>NZ_FNPW01000022.1:58910-84984 GCF_900107395.1 Pseudomonas sp. NFIX28 | reverse complement strand
TTGTGCACGCGCTGGCCGGTTGGCTGGCCGGACTGCGGGTCACGCGGGATGATCACTTCGTGCTGGAAGCCCTGAACCATGACCTGGTCTTCGTGGCCTTCCTGGTAGGTGTTGCCAACGGAGTCAGCGGTGAAGGCACCGGCGGTGATCAGGCCTTGTTTGGTGCCGGTGATGGACATATACGCTGGTGTAGCCATGGATGCTCTCCTTGCTAAAAAATAAAGGTGCCCGGTGGGACGAATTGCCCGGTTGGGTGCCTGACTGTTATCAAGGAGCATGCCAGGAGTTGAAAGCGCCTTATGGAACAAGAAGTTCCGGCGTTTTCAGGCATCGCCGACGGTATTTCCAGCCCGAAGACGGTTGAAAGTGCGCAACTTCTTGCGCAGTGCTGTGCAAGAAGTTGCGCACTTGGCTGTAAGCCCCGGTTTATCTAGCCTTTGGATAACTGTTCACAGAGTTATCCACAGATGAGTGCGCAAGAAGTTGCGCATAGTGGCCATAGGCCTTGATCATCACGGCGTCACCGATGCCGGTTGCGGTGGCGTAGTCGCCAGCTGTGGCTCCCGGTAGCTGGAGGGGCTGAATACCCGGGTCACCACCAGCATGGCCAGCACGGTGAGGATCAGTACCCACCAGGCACTGTCGAAGCTGCCGGTGAGCTGGCGCAGCCAGCCGGTCATCCACGGCGACACGGCATTGATCAAAAAACCCACCCCTTGCACGAAGGCCGCCAGTTGCCCGGCCTCCCGGGGATCGCGACGGTGATCGAGGGTAAGGATCAGGCTCAGGGCGAAACAGGCGCCGAGGCCGAAGCCGATCAGCGCCACCCACAGGTGCGGAGCCTGCAGCGGCCACAGCACCAGGCCGCTGAAGCCCAGGGCCTGGGCGCCGAGGCTGATGGCGAGCAATGGCCGGCGGTCGCTCCGGCGTTGCGCCAGGGCCGGCATCAACAGCGCGGCGATGACCTGGAAGATAGTCATGAACGCCAGCAGCGAGCCGCTCTGGGTCGCGCTCCAGCCCAGTTGCAGGTAATAGGCCGGCAGCCAGGCGACCATGCTCATGTAGCCGCAATTGACCAGGCCAAAGTACAGCGCCAGCAACCAGGCCCGACGGTTGCGCCACAGGCTGGTGGAGGGCGCGTGGAGGCGCTGTCCCGGCCCGGCGAAAGGCAGCAGCCACCACAGCAGCAGGGCCGCCAGCGCCGGCAGCAGCCACACGCCCAGCCCGGCCTGCCAATGGGCAAAGTGCGTGGCGACCTGCGGGCTGAGCAGCGCCGCGAGGCCGCCACCGCCCATCAGCGAGGCCGAATAAATACCCATGGCCAAGGCCACCCGCGGCTGGAACTGGCGCTTGATCAACGCCGGCACCAGCGCCTGGATCAAGGCCACGCCGGCACCGCCGAGCAGGGCCGTGGCGAGCAGCGCGCCGGCCTGGTCGCAGAGCCATCGCGCCAGGCAGGCGGCAACGATCAGCGCCAGGCCCAGGGCCACGCCGCGCCGTTCGCCCAGGCGCGCCTCCAGGCGCACCCCGAGCAGCGCCACCAGGCCCATGCAAACCACCGGCAGGCTGGTGAGCCAGGCGCTGTTCTGGAAACTCATGCCGGTGGCAGCGCGGATCTCCATCAGCAGCGGGCTGATGGAACTGAGGATCGGCCGCAGATTGAGCCCCAGGGCGATCAGCAAGGCCCAGCCGCCGAGGCGGCGCAGGTGCGACTCAGCGAGCGGCATGGCGGGCCTGCCAGTCGCGGTAGATCTCGTGCATCGCCGCTTGCGGCAGGTGTTGCACCGGCAGGCGCTGGGCCGCCAGGGGCAGGGCCAGTTGTTCGTAGATCGCCGCCGTGGACAAGCCGAAGGGCGCGGCGCTGGCGTTGTCCGCGGCATATACCGCGCGCGCCACGCCGCACAGGTACATGGCGCTCAAACACATGGGGCAGGGTTGGCCGCTGGCATAGATCACGCAGCCATCCAGGTGTGGCCCGAGCTGCTGACTGGCGACCCGGATGGCCAACAGCTCGGCGTGGGCGGTGGGGTCTTGGGTCAGGTGGATCTGGTTGACCGTCTCGGCCAGCACCTGGCCGTCGCGCACCAGCACCGCGCCAAACGGCCGGCCGCCGGCGGCGACGTTTTGCCGGGCCAGTTCGACGGCGCGTTGCAGGTAATCCTGATCGTTGTTCATGGGCGCTCCTTGGTGGCGCAAGTCAGGACGCGCCGGCGTCCCGCAGCAGTTTGACGATGGCGTGCTGGCCGCGTTTTTCCGCCTGTTGCAGAGGGCTCAGGCCTTCGTTGTCCGGCAGGTTCAGGTTGGCGCCGGCGGCGATCAACTGAGCGACGATCTGTTGATGCGCCGGGCCGCCGTCGGCCAGCACTATGGCTTCCATCAGGCAGGTCCAGCCCAGGCGATTGACGTGGTCGAGGTCGACACCGGCCTTGATCAACAGGCGCACGGTGTCGACATGCCCACGCTCGCAAGCCGGGATCAGCGCGGTGCCGCCGTAGCGGTTGGTGCTTTTCAGGTCGGCGCCGTGGGCCAGGGTCAGCTGCAGGATCGCATTGCGCCCGCTGGCGCCGGCCAGCAGGTAAGGGCTGTCGTGGATCAGGTTCTTCTGGTTGACGTCGGCCCCGGCCTCGATCAGCGCACGGGCGATTTCGACCTGGTTGGCGGCGGTGGCCAGCAGCAACGGGCTGCTGCCATCCGAGTCGCGCACGTTGAGGTTCGCGCCTTGGCTGATCAGTGCCTGGACCTTGGGCAGTTGCCCGTCGCGGACCGCCTCGAGCAGCGCCTTGTCGTTTGCCATCGCCACCCCCGCGAACAGACCCACCGCCAGAACCACGTGCTTGCAAGACAGGTAACGCATGGCGCCCAGCTCCCGGTGCGGTAAATGAACGGCGAGTATGGTCAGGCCCTGAGGTATTCTGAAATTAAATATAACCATGCCAATCAGTGGCATTTGCAATGGTGCTGCTATGTTCGATCCCGTGTTGCTGCGCAGTTTTGTCGCCGTCGTCGATTGCGCCAATTTCACCCGCGCCGCCGAGCGCCTGCACCTCACCCAGTCCACGGTCAGCCAGCAGGTACGCCGGTTGGAAGAGAGCCTGGACTGCAAGCTGCTCGACCGCGACCAGCGCCGGGTGGTGGCCACCGCCGAGGGCGAACGCCTGCTGGGTTATGCGCGGCGCATCCTGGCCTTGAACGAAGAGGCCAGCGACGTCTTGCTGCATCAACAGAGCGAAGGCGTGCTGCGTCTCGGGGTGCCGGAAGACTTTGCCGCCGAGCGGTTGATGCCGCTGTTGTCGCGCTTCGGCCAGGACCATCCCGGTGTGCGCCTGGAGGTCACCAGTGGGCTGGGGCCGGAATTGACCCGGCTTTATCGACGCGGCGAATTCGACTTGTTGCTGGTCAAGCAGATGGGCGCCAGCGACGACTGCCTGGCGTCGTGGCCGGAGCCGCTGTGTTGGGTCGACAGCCGCGCCACCCCGGCTTTCGGCCGCGATCCGTTGCCGCTGGTGGCGTTCCCGGTGGGTGGGCTGTATCGCCATGAAATGCTGCACCACCTCGAAGTCGGCGGCTGGCGTTGGCGCATCGGTTATTCCAGCGCCAGCCTGGCCAGCGTCTGCTCGGCGGTGGCGGCAGGGCTGGGCATCAGCCTGCTGCCGGTGCGGGTGGTGGCCGCCGGGCATCGCGTGCTCGATGCCGCCAGCGGCTTACCAGATATCCAGGGCGTGCGCCTGGCGTTGTATGGCCGTGGCGGTTTGAGCCGGGCTGGCAAGGCTTTGGAAAACCAATTGCTGGAGTTGTGCGAAAGCCAGGCAATGAGGGTTTGAACCGGCCTGATTTCGATTGGATATAACTACCGTTAGTTGGGTTGTAAGTTATGGTTTAAATTAATTATCCATATAGCGATTTCATCGTTATTTGCCGTGGACAGACTTTCAATTGCCGACCATGCTGCTTCTCGTGAGTTTCAAGACGGAACTCGCTTTCATTGGAAGAGACTTCAACAGCATAAGGAAACCGCATTATGTCGAGCATTAATGGAACTTACGTAAACTCCAACGCTGACGCCAGGCTGGTCGTGACCGACGGTAACGATTCCAATGGTTCCTTCAGCGGCGAGCTCACCCAGGCAGGTGTGAAGTACAGCGTTACCGGCCACTATCACTTCCAGAACAGCACCGGCCAGCCCACCATCATCAGCATTTCCGCCTACAACGATGGCTATGGCTACCAGGCCTGGGCACTGTTTTCGCCGGATCACAACTACGCGCGGCTGCGAGCCTCCGGCGGACGCACGAACTTCAGCGGTGACGTGGTCGGCCTGAGCGGCGAATTCCTCAAGCAGTAATCTGGAGGACTAACGGTTGTATGAATAACGGCTCGATTTAGCGATCGAGCCGTTTTTTATAGAAGTATTTTTTGTATTTAAATAACTTCCAGATATTTTTTGATTTCTTCATCTTTCAATAACGTTATTAATATCTTTGGTAAATACATTAAATGCCTTAAAGCATGTATCGGGCAGGACGCGAGCAACGAATTCACCACACGCATTTCACGTAGGAGCGAGGCTCGCCCGCGAAGCAGACACCGCGGTTTGCCAGGCAAAACGCCATCGCGAGCAAGCTTCGCTCCTACGGATTCACCACACGCATTTCACGTAGGAGCGAGGCTCGCCCGCGAAGCAGGCACCGCGGTTCGTCAGGCAAGACGCCATCGCGAGCAAGCTTCGCCCCACGGATTCACCGCACGCATTTCACGTAGGAGCGAGGCTTGCCCGCGAAGCAGACACCGCGGTTTATCCGACGAAACGCCAGCGCGAGCCGGCGTCCGTACAGCATCGGTACAGGTGGGTCTTGATATTCTTTATGGGTATTAATAAATAGCTTCTTATTCCTTAACGAATATAACCCACGTCCCTATACTCGACCCGGAACAGACACGCAGGAGAGCTCCCCATGCGCAACGAATCAATTCGCTACCTGATTGTGCCGGGCTGGCAAGGATCGCCAGAAAATCATTGGCAAAGCCACTGGCAGAACAGCCTGCCGAACAGTGCGCGGGTGGAACAGGCCGACTGGCTGACGCCGCGGCGCGAAGACTGGGTCGCGGCGCTGGCCGAGGCGATTGCCGCCGACAGCACGCCGGTGATCCTGATCGCCCACAGCCTGGGCTGCATCACCGTTGCGCACTGGGCCGCCCATGCGCCGGTCAGCGCCTTGCGCCAGGTGCGCGGGGCGCTGCTGGTGGCGCCGGCGGATGTCGAGCGGCCGACCTGTGCGCCGGCGCTGCGCAATTTCGCGCCGATCCCCAGCGACCTGTTGCCCTTCCCGAGCCAGATTGTCAGCTCCGACAACGACAGCGCCATCAGTGCGCCGCGTGCCCTGGAACTGGCCCGCAACTGGGGCGCCGAAGCGGGGATCCTGGCCGGTGCCGGGCATATCAACGTCAAGTCCGGCCACCAGCGCTGGGAGCAGGGCTTCGCTTATCTGTATCGCCTGCAAAACCGCATGGAACAGCATTCCCTGCGCCGCGCCTGATTGTCTTTTTTTTGCTAAACGCCCCCGCCTGCCAGCGGAATGGGGCGGGAGTCTGCCATGAGTTCGCATGAGTCTTTCGGCCAGCCGCTGCTGACCTTTCCCGATGCTGAAAAAAGCCCATTGAGCATCCGCGCCAAGGCGCTGGTATTCGTCGATCCGCGCTCGCGACAGCTGCGCCAGGAGCTGGAACAGCTGGCGCCGCGCTCAATCTCGGTGTTGATCCGCGGTGAAACCGGCAGCGGCAAGGAGCTGCTGGCCCGGCATATCCACCGTGCCAGCGACCGCAGCGGGCTGTTCGTGTCGGTCAACTGCGGGGCGATCAGCCCGACCTATGCCGACGCCGAATTGTTCGGCTACGCCGCCGGCACCTTCAGCGGTTCGGCCAGTAGCCGCGCCGGCTGGTTCGGTTCGGCCAACGGCGGCACCCTGTACCTGGACGAGATCGGCGACTTGCCGTTGCCGATCCAGATCAAGCTGCTCTCGGCCCTGGAAACCCATGAGGTGATCCGCGTCGGCGCCCAGCAGCCGAGCCCGGTGGATGTGCGCCTGGTGGCGGCCACCAGCATCGACCTGGCCCAGGCGGTGGCCGCGGGCAAGTTCCATGAGCGGCTGTATCGCTACCTCGGCGAAGGGCATCTGGAGCTGCCGGCGCTGCGCGAACGGGTCGGCGACATTCTGCCGTTGGCCGAGTATTTCCTCGGCATCTATAGCCAGCGCCTGGACCTGCCGGTACCGCTGATCAGCGAAGCCGCCCAGCGGGTGCTGGAACAGCACAGCTGGCCGGGCAACACCCGCGAGCTGGAGAACATCATTCACTTCGCGCTGCTGGTCAGCAGCGGCGAGGAAATATTGCCGGAACACCTGAACCTGCCGCCGCAGCTGTCCCGGCTGGAGCTGGTGGACCAGCAGCTGAAGGGGCTGATCGCGGACGGCTCCGCCGCCGAGTTGCAGGCGCTGCAACACCTGCTCAAGCAACATGGTGTGATCTGAAGTCCCCTCCCATTCCTGATTCGTGCAGCGGGCTGCTTTCTGTAGCCGCTGCCGCAGGCTGCGATCGGCTGCGCAGCGGCCGTCCATGCTCCATTCCTGAGTCGTGCAACGTGCTGCTTTCTGTAGCCGCTGCCGCAGGCTGCGATCGGCTGCGCAGCGGCCGTCCATACGACTCGCCATCCCTTTGAAAACGCCTGAGAACCTGGCGAGCGCTGCGCGCTCGATCGCAGCCTGCGGCAGCGGCTACAGGGGCATGCACAGCGCCTCAGATGCGGGCTAGAGCGGTCCGCTCCTGTATGAACAAAATGGAATATCAAAGTGAATAAAAGATATTGTTAAGGAATAAAAAATCCCGGTATTGTCCGCTCCACGCCAGAGATAGCACTTCGCTGGCACCTTCATTTAAGCCGTCGTCACTGACGACTCATAAGGACACTGCATGAAAAAGGTTCTGTTGTTCACCGCACTGGCGGCTGCCCTGACTGCCGGCCTGGCCCAGGCTGGCGAGAAACTGGTGGTGGCGGCCACGCCGGTGCCGCACGCCGAGATCCTCGAGCTGATCAAACCGACCCTGGCCAAGGAAGGCGTGGACCTGGAAATCAAAGTCTTCACCGACTACGTGCAGCCCAACGTGCAGGTCGACCAGAAGCGCCTGGACGCCAACTACTTCCAGACCCTGCCGTACCTCAAGAGCTTCAATGAAGGCAAAGGCACTAACCTGGTGACCGTGATCGGCGTGCACGTCGAACCTTTCGGCGGCTATTCGAAGAAAGTCAAAACCCTGGCCGAGCTGAAAGATGGCGCGACCATTGCCATTCCGAACGAAGGCAGCAACAGCGGCCGCGCCCTGATCCTGCTGCAGAAGGCCGGCCTGATCGAGCTCAAGGACCCGAAAAACGCCCTGGCCACGCCGAAAGACATCGCCAAGAACCCGCACAACTTCAAGTTCAAGGAGTTGGAGTCGGCCCTGCTGCCGCGCGTGCTGGACCAGGTCGACCTGGACATGATCAACACCAACTACGCCCTGGAAGCCGGCCTGAACCCGGCCAAGGACGCGCTGGTGATCGAGGGTGCCGACTCGCCTTACGTGAACTTCCTGGTATCGCGTCCGGACAACAAGGACAGCGCCGCCATCCAGAAACTGGCCAAGGCCCTGACCAGCCCGGAAGTGAAAGAATTCATCGCGAAGAAATATAGCGGCGCGGTATTGCCGGCGTTCTGATGGGCTACGCTTAAGTTGTACAAACCCCTTCAAGGTTTAAGCGCCGATGGCTTCTACAGCATCGGCGTTTTTTATTGCCCGCGTTAACAGCGATATATGCCAGCCCTTGCGTAGGAGCGAAGCTTGCTCGCGATCCAGGCGCTGCGGTGTACCAGCAGGGAGGCCATCGCAGGCCCGCTCCTACATAAAGGCGGTATTCATGGCCCGGCGCAAGGCCTTCAGCCATTTGACGATGTCCTGTGGATCGAGGGGCTGCGGGGTATCGAGGTCGGTCATTGTTTTTATCGTCCTTGTTTCAGGCGTGGTGGAGTCGGTGCCGGTTATCCGTTCCTTGGAGGGGAGCGACTTAAAAAAGATCCCCATCGGCGTCACAAAAAGTAGCCGGCCAACGCCTGCATGGCAAACCCGCGAGTTAGTTTTTTGGGTGATATCAATATGCTTTAACGGTATTTAAATTATTGTTTTTATAGCTATAAAGTCGATGCCTGCCGGATGGTTACCCACCGCCCAAATGGACTGCGTCACCGCCGCTTTACCCAGCGGCGTCCAGGATTGCCATGACCCTCGACTACGCCTTTATTCTCAGCACGCTGCCGGCCTTCCTCAAGGCCGTGGGCGTGACCTTGCAGGTCGGCCTGATCGCCATCGCCACCTCGCTGCTGGTGGCCCTGATCAACGCCACCGTCCTGGTGTTCCGCACCCCCTACCTGCGGCGCCTGGTCGGGCTGTATGTGGAGCTGGCGCGCAATACCCCGCTGCTGATCCAACTGTTCTTCGTCTACTTCGCCCTGCCGGCGCTGGGGCTGAAGATTTCCGGCTTCGCCGCGGCGATCATCACCATGACCTTTCTCGGCGGCGCCTACCTCACCGAAGTGCTGCGCGCCGGTGTCGAGGCGGTGCCGGCGGCCCAGCTGGAATCGGGCCGCTCCATCGGCCTGTCGCACTGGCAGCTGCTGCGCTATGTGATCCTGCCGCAGGCGGGGATCCTCAGCCTGCCGTCGCTGTTCGCCAACTTCATCTTCCTGCTCAAGGAAACCACCGTGGTCTCGGCGGTGGCGGTGCCGGAGATTCTCTACACCACCAAGAGCTACATCGCCCTCTACTACAAGACCTACGAAATGCTCGCCGTGCTCACGCTGATCTGCGTGCTGCTGTTCCTGCCGTTGTCGCTGTTGCTCAGCCGTCTGGAAAGGAGGCTGCAGCATGGCCAGTTCGGGTCTTGAGTTGCTCTGGGTGTCCTTGCCGCAACTGGGCAAGGGCGCTGCGCAGACGCTGTCGATTTCCCTGCTGAGCATCGCCTTCGGCACCCTCGGCGGCGTGCTCTACGGCGTGCTGCGGACCCTCGAGCGCAAATGGCTGAATGCGGTGTTGCGCATCTACCTGGAACTGTTCCGGGCGATTCCGGTGCTGGTCTGGCTGTACCTGCTGTTCTTCGGTTTGCCGATTTTCTTCGGCATCAGCATTCCCAGCTTCACCTGCGCGGTGCTGGTGCTGTCGCTGTGGGGCGCCAGCGAAGTCGGCGAGGTGGTGCGCGGCGCCCTGCATTCGCTGCCCCGTGGCCAGCGCGAGGCGGGGCTGTCGATCGGCCTGTCCGACCCGCAGCTGTACGGCTACGTGCTGCTGCCCCAGGCGCTGAAACGCATGACGCCGCCGACCATCAACGTCTACACGCGGATCATCAAGACCAGCTCGCTGGCGGTGCTGATCGGCGTGGTGGACGTGATCAAGGTCGGCCAGCAGATCATCGAGCGCACCTACGAGTCGGTGCTGATCTACGGCGCCCTGTTCCTGTTTTTCTTCTTTATCTGCTACCCGCTGTCGGCCGCCTCGCGCGTGCTGGAGCGGCGCTGGACGCAAGCATGAGCGCATTGATCGAGTTCCAGGGTTTCAACAAGTTCTTCGGCGAGCAGCAGGTGCTCAAGGACATCGACCTCAAAGTCGCCCAGGGCGAAGTGGTGGTGGTTCTCGGCCCCAGCGGCTGCGGCAAGTCCACCTTGCTGCGCTGCCTCAACGGCCTGGAAAAAGCCCACGGCGGCCACCTGCGCTTCGCCGGCCGCGAACTGCTGGGCCCGGCCACCGACTGGCGCCAGGTGCGCCAGGACATCGGCATGGTGTTCCAGAGCTACCACCTGTTCCCGCACATGAGCGTGCTCGACAACATCTTGCTCGGCCCGCTCAAGGTGCAGAAACGCGACCGCCGCGAAGCCCGTGCCCAGGCCGAGGCGCTGCTGGAACGGGTGGGCCTTCTGGACAAGCGCGATGCCTTTCCGCGCCAGCTCTCCGGCGGCCAGCAGCAACGCATCGCCATCGTCCGTTCGCTGTGCATGAACCCGCAGGTGATGCTGTTCGACGAGGTCACCGCGGCGCTGGACCCGGAGATGGTCAAGGAAGTGCTGCAAGTGATCCAGGGCCTGGCCCGGGACGGCATGACCCTGCTGATCGTCACCCACGAAATGGCCTTCGCCCGCGCGGTGGCCGACCGCATTGTGTTCATGGATGCCGGGCGCATCCTCGAGCAGCAACCTCCCGAGACCTTCTTTACGAACCCGCGGACCGCACGAGCGCAGCAGTTCCTGGAGAAATTCTCCTTCGTTGAAGCACTGCCCAAAAAAGCACCTACAAAGGAACTGGAGCTCTTATGAAAACTGCCAAGTCTTCGCTACTGCTACTCCCGCTGTTCGGCCTCGCCCTGCTGGCCGGCTGCGATAAATCCGCTGAGGCGCCCAAGCCCGCGGCCAGCGCCAGCACGGCCCCGGCGGCCGGCTACCTGGACAAGATCAAGGCCCGCGACAAGCTGATCGTCGGCGTGTTCACCGACAAGCCGCCGTTCGGTTTCGTCGACGAGACCGGCCGTTACGTGGGTTTCGATACCGATATCGGCCGGCAATTCGCCAAGGACCTGCTGGGCGACGAGAACAAGGTGGAGTTCGTAGCGGTGGAACCGGCCAGCCGCATTCCATTCCTGCAGAGCGACAAGGTCGACCTGATCCTCGCCAACATGACCGTCACCCCCGAGCGCAAGGAAGCGGTGGAGTTCACCAACCCCAACCTCAAGGTCGCGGTGCAAGCCCTGGTGCCTGACGGCAGCGACGTGAAAAAGCTCGACGACCTGGCGAGCCGCACCACCATCGTCACCACCGGCACCACCGCCGATATCTGGCTGACCAGGAACCATCCGGACTGGAAACTGCTGAAGTTCGAGAAGAACTCCGAGTCGCTGCAAGCCCTGGCCAGCGGTCGCGGCGATGCCTATGCCCAGGACAACCTGATCCTGTTCAGCTGGTCCAAGCAGAACCCGGGTTACCGCGTGCTGCCCCAGACCCTGGGGGAGCAGGCGCCGATCGCCCCGGCGGTGAAGAAGGGCAATATCGAGCTGCGTGACTGGGTCAACGCCGAGCTGGCCAAGCTGGGCGAGGACAAATACCTGCTCAAGCTCTACGACCAATACGTGCGCAAGGAACTGAGCGACGACACCCCGCCTGAAAGCGTGATTGTCGAGGGCGGCAAGTGGCAGGGGTGACAGTCTGTGCCTGAGCCCCTGTAGCCGCTGCCGCAGGCTGCGATCGACCGGAACGGTCGCAGCGGTTTCAAGGTCGCCGAGGTCCTTCGGACCTATCGCAGCCTGCGGCAGCGGCTACAGGGATTGCATGCGACCATGCCGGCAAGCATTGCACCCCGTAGGAGCAGGGGGGACGCCTGGTTCTTGCCCGCAATATTTTTGAGGCCGCTCAATCCGGCCAATGCCACGCCGGCTCATCGAGCATGCCCTGGCCGACGATTTCGGTCTGGCCGAAATTTTTCTCCAGCACGATCGCGTTGCATTGCGGGTCTTGCTGCAACGCCGCGATCAACCGGCTGGCATGGGACACCACCCACACCTGGCACTGCTGCGAGGCGCGGATAATCAGGCGCGCCAAGGCCGGCAGCAGGTCCGGGTGCAGGCTGGTTTCCGGTTCGTTGAGCACCATCAGCGTCGGTGGCCGCGGCGTCAGCAGGGCGGCGACCAGCAGCAAGTAGCGCAGGGTGCCGTCTGACAGTTCCGCTGCCGACAGCGACCGCAGCAAACCGTCCTGATAGAACTGCACGCCGAACAGCCCGCCCGGCACCGCGTCGATCTCCAGCCGCGAGCCAGGAAAGGCGTCGCTGATGGTCTCGCGCAGCGCCTGCTGGTCGCCCACCTCGATAATGGTTTGCAACGCCGCCGCCAGGTCGCGGCCGTCGTGGTGCAGCACCGGCGTGCGCGTGCCCAGCTGCGGCCGGCGCGCCGGGGCCTGGCTGTCGGTACGGAAATGGTCGTAAAAACGCCAGCCGCGAATCTGCTCGCGCAAATGCAGGACCTCGGGCGAGGAGCGCAGGTTGCCGACCTGATCGAACAGGCTGTCGCCGCTGGAGGTGTGCTGCGCCAGCACTTCCCACTGCCGCCCCTCGCGCGCGCGCACCATCGGCCCCTGGCGATCCACCAGCACGCTGGCCGGGCGATACACCGGCCCGCTCCAAATGCTCTCGCGCTTGATCCGCGGGTCGAGGGTGAAGCGCGATGGAATCGGTGTGCTGTGCCCCGGCAGCATGAAATGCCCGCTGGAATCGGGCAGCCCCAGGCCGATCGAATAACCGAAGTCTTCGCCGGCAAAGCCCAGCTGCAAGCGCTTGGCGGTTTTGCGTGGGCCACCCTGGATCGCCACCTCGCCACGGCTCATGCGCCGGCTGATCTGTTCCGGCCCGGCCCAGAACGTCGATTCCAGGCCGCCTTCGCTGGCCAGGGCGTTGACCACCCCGCCCTGGGCGGTTTCCGCCAGCAGGCGCAGGGCCTTGTAGAGGTTGGACTTGCCGCTGCCGTTGGGGCCGGTGATCAGGTTCAGCCGCTGCAACGGAATCACCAGTTTGTTGATCGAGCGGTAATTGGCCACTGCCAGGGTCTTGAGCATGCCGGGGCTCCTTGTGCATGGAGGCGCAGTGTGCCTGATCGGTGCCGATTTGGTAGCCGCTGCGCAGGCTGTGGAAAAACGCCCAGGGGCCGTTCTGCGACCTTGAAAACACGCGCGCTTCGCGATCGGTCGCCGCCTGCGGCAGCGGCTACACCGGCATTTTTGTCGCGGCGAAGGTGCCCGCCATCAGCCCCACGGGCAGGCGGTATGACCCGTCCAACCCGCGCCACGCATTTGTTTCGTCCCCCGCGTGCAGCGGTGGAACCCTGTTCTAAGCTCACAGTCGTAACGACACCTGTACACAGCATCACGCAAAGGAGCCTGCATGGCTGGTCTCGAATCGAAGTGGATAGTGGGTTTGACGCTGGCTGCGCTACTCAGCGGCTGTGGGGCCGAGAAACCGAGCGAAAAGGACCGGCCGCGGGTGCGCGTGCAGCAGGTGCAGACCCGCGATTTCGCCGCGCAGGTGACCCTCACCGGCGATGTCCAGGCGCGGGTGCAGACCGAGTTGTCGTTCCGCGTCGGCGGCAAGATCATCCAGCGCCTGGTCGACGTCGGCGACCGGGTCACGGCCAGGCAGGTGCTGGCCCGGCTCGATCCGAAAGACCTGCAGACCAATGTCGACTCCGCCGCCGCCTCGGTGTTCGCCGAGCAGGCGCGGGTCAAGCAGGCCAGCGCGGCCTTCGTCCGCCAGCAGAAACTCCTGCCCAAGGGCTACACCAGCCAGAGCGAATACGATGCCGCCCAGGCGGCGTTGCGCAGCAGCCAGAGCGCCCTGAGCGCCGCGCAGGCGCAACTGGCCAACGCCCGCGAACAACTGAGCTACACCGCGCTGATTGCCGATGCGCCGGGCGTGATCACCGCTCGCCAGGCCGAGGTCGGCCAGGTGGTGCAGGCCACGGTGCCGATTTACAGCCTGGCCCGCGACGGTGAGCGCGACGCCGTATTCAACGTCTACGAGTCGCTGCTGGTGGCCCCGCCGGACGACGGCGTGATCACCGTCAGCCTGCTGGACAACCCGAATATCAAGACCACCGGCAGGGTCCGTGAAGTGACCCCGGTGGTGTCCGCGCAGAGCGGCACGGTGCAGGTCAAGGTGGCCCTCGACGGCCTGCCGGCGGGCATGGACCTGGGCTCGGTGGTCAGCGCCAGCGCCCATGCGGCAGGCCAGGCCAGTGTCGAGCTGCCCTGGGCGGCGCTGACCAAGAAGCTCAGCGAGCCGGCCGTGTGGCTGGTGGGCGAGGACGGCAAGGTCACGCTGCATCCGGTCACGGTGGGACGTTACCAGACCGGCAAGGTCATCATCAGCGACGGCCTCAAGGGCGGTGAAAAGGTAGTGATCGCCGGCGGCCAGTTGCTGCACCCGGGGGCGCTCGTCGAGATCGTCGCCGGGCCCGGTGCGCAAGGAGCCCAGCCATGAAGCGCCTGTCCCTGCTGTTGTGCGCCGGCCTGTTGCTGGCCGCCTGTACCGAGGAACAACCGGCGCCCGAGCCGGTGCGCCCGGTGTTGTCGATCGAGGTGCGCGCCGAGTCCGAGGAAAGCCTCGGGCGCTTCGCCGGGAGCATCCAGGCCCGCTATGAAACCCAGTTGGGTTTCCGCATTCCGGGGCGCATCGCCAACCGCAACGTCGATGTCGGCGCCGAGGTGGGCAAGGGCGCATTGCTCGCCACCCTCGACCCCACCGACCAGCAGAACCAGCTGCGTTCCGCCCAGGGCGACCTGGCCCGGGTCGAGGCGCAATGGATCAATGCCCAGGCCAATGCCCGGCGCCAGCAGCAGCTGTTCGACCGTGGCGTCGGCGCCCAGGCGCAGCTGGACATCGCCCAGACCGACCTGAAGACCACCCGCGCTTCGCTGGACCAGGCCCGGGCCGCGCTCCGCCAGGCCCGCGACCAGCTCGCCTACAGCGAACTGCGCACCGATCACGGCGGCGTGGTCACCGCCTGGAATGCCGAGGCCGGCCAGGTGGTCAGCGCCGGCCAGCAAGTGGTGACCCTGGCCCGTCCGGATATCAAGGAAGCGGTGATCGACCTGCCGGCGGGGCTGGTGGACCAGTTGCCGGCCGACGTGGTGTTCAAGGTCGCCTTGCAGCTGGACCCGAGCGTCAACACCACCGCCATCGTGCGTGAGATCGAACCCCAGGCGCAGAGCGCCACCCGCACCCGGCGCTCGCGCCTGACCCTGACCGAAACCCCCGAGTCGTTCCGCCTTGGCACGGCCATCAGCGTGACCCTCAGCTCCGCCATCGTGCCGCGTACCGATGTGCCGCTGTCGGCCCTGCAGGAGGTGGACGGCCAGACCCGGGTCTGGGTCGTCGACCCGCAGACCCACACCGTGGCGCCGCGCGCGGTCACAGTGGTCAGCCGCGACCATGATTCGGTGCTGATCGGCAGCGGGGTAAAAATCGGCGAGCGGGTGGTGAGCGCCGGCGTGAACAGCCTCAAACCGGGGCAGAAAGTCAAAATCGACGAGGACAGTGCACGATGACCCCCGCCACGAAAGGCAGCTTCAACCTATCCGAGTGGGCCATCAAGCATCAGTCGTTCGTCTGGTACCTGATGTTCGTCGCGCTGCTGATGGGCGTGTTTTCCTACCTGAACCTGGGGCGTGAGGAAGACCCGTCCTTTACCATCAAGACCATGGTCATCCAGAGCCGCTGGCCGGGCGCGACCCAGGAAGAAACCCTCAAGCAGGTCACCGACCGCATCGAGAAAAAGCTCGAAGAGCTGGACTCCCTCGACTACGTGAAAAGCTACACCCGCCCCGGCGAGTCGACGGTATTCGTCTACCTGCGCGACACCACCAGTGCCAAGGACATCCCCGAGATCTGGTACCAGGTGCGCAAGAAGATCAACGACATTCGCGGCGACTTCCCCCAGGGCCTGCAAGGGCCGGGCTTCAACGACGAGTTCGGCGATGTGTACGGCTCGGTCTACGCCTTTACCGCCGATGGCCTGAGCATGCGCCAACTGCGCGACTACGTGGAGCAGGTGCGCGCCGAGCTTCGCGAAGTGCCGAACCTGGGCAAGGTGGAAATGGTCGGCGAGCAGGACGAAGTCATTTACCTGAACTTCTCCACCCGCAAGCTGGCGGCGCTGGGCATCGACCAGCGCCAGGTCCTGCAAAGCCTGCAATCGCAGAACGCGGTGACCCCGGCGGGGGTGATCGAGGCCGGGCCGGAGCGGATTTCCGTGCGCACTTCGGGGCAGTTCGCTTCCGAGAAAGACCTGGCCACGGTCAACCTGCGGCTCAATGACCGCTTCTATCGCCTGGCGGACATCGCCGAGATCAGCCGCGGCTACGTCGACCCTTCGACGCCGCAGTTCCGCTTCAACGGCCAGCCGGCCATCGGCCTGGCGATCGCCATGAAGAAGGGCGGCAACATCCAGGACTTCGGCCAGGCCCTGCACGCCAAGATGGACCAGCTCACCGCCGACCTGCCGGTGGGCGTCGGCGTGCACAAGGTGTCGGACCAGGCCGAGGTGGTGGAAGAGGCCGTCGGCGGCTTTACCAGCGCGCTGTTCGAGGCGGTGGTGATCGTGCTGGTGGTGAGTTTCGTCAGCCTGGGCATGCGCGCCGGGCTGGTGGTGGCCTGCTCGATTCCGCTGGTGCTGGCGATGGTCTTCGTGTTCATGGAGTACAGCGGCATCACCATGCAGCGGATTTCCCTCGGCGCGCTGATCATCGCCCTGGGCCTGCTGGTGGACGACGCGATGATCACCGTGGAAATGATGGTCACGCGCCTGGAAATGGGCGAGAGCAAGGAGCAGGCGGCGACCTTTGCCTACACCTCCACGGCCTTCCCGATGCTCACCGGGACCCTGGTGACGGTCGCCGGCTTCGTGCCCATCGGCCTCAACGCCAGTTCCGCTGGCGAATACACCTTCACCCTGTTCGCGGTGATCGCCGTGGCCATGCTGGTGTCGTGGATAGTCGCCGTGCTGTTCGCCCCGGTGATTGGCGTACATATCCTCAGCACCAATGTGAAGCCGCATTCCGAAGAGCCGGGGCGCATCGGCCGCACCTTCAACGCGGGCCTGCTGTGGGCCATGCGCAACCGCTGGTGGGCGATTGGCATCACGGTCCTGATGTTCGTGCTGTCGGTGTTTGGCATGGGTTTCGTGCAGAACCAGTTCTTCCCGTCCTCGGACCGCCCGGAAATTCTCGTCGACCTCAACCTGCCGCAGAACGCCTCGATCGCCGAGACCCGCCTGGCGGTGGATCGCCTGGAAGCGACCCTCAAGGACGACCCGGACATCCTGCGCTGGAGCACTTACATCGGCGAAGGCGCGATCCGTTTCTACCTGCCGCTGGACCAGCAACTGCAGAACCCCTATTACGCGCAGCTGGTGATCGTCAGCAAGGGCCTGGAGTCGCGCGAGGCGCTGACCCAACGCCTGAAAAAACGCCTGCGCGACGACTTCGTCGGCATCGGCAGCTACGTGCAGGCCCTGGAAATGGGCCCGCCGGTGGGGCGCCCGATCCAGTACCGGGTCAGCGGCAAGGACATCGACCAGGTGCGCAAGCACGCCATCGAGCTGGCCACCGAACTGGACAAGAACTCGCACATCGGCGAGATCATTTACGACTGGAACGAGCCGGGCAAGGTCCTGCGCATCGACATCGCCCAGGACAAGGTGCGCCAGCTGGGGCTGTCCTCGGAGGACGTGGCGCAGCTGATGAACAGCATTGTCAGCGGTTCCACCGTGACCCAGGTGAATGACGATATCTACCTGATCAACGTGGTCGGCCGGGCCGACGACAGCGAGCGCGGCTCCCCGGAAACCCTGCAGAACCTGCAGATCGTCAGCCCCAACGGCACCTCGATTCCGTTGCTGGCCTTCGCCACCGTGCGCTACGAACTGGAGCAGCCGCTGGTGTGGCGGCGCGATCGCAAGCCGACCATCACCATCAAGGCGGCGGTGCGCGACGAGATCCAGCCGACCGACCTGGTCAAGCAGCTCAAGCCTCAGATCGACAAGTTCGCCGCCGGCCTGCCGGTCGGTTACTCGGTGGCCACCGGCGGTACGGTGGAGGAGAGCGGCAAGGCCCAGGGGCCGATCGCCAAGGTGGTGCCGTTGATGCTGTTCCTCATGGCGACTTTCCTGATGATCCAGCTGCACAGCGTGCAGAAGCTGTTCCTGGTGGCCAGCGTCGCGCCCCTGGGGCTGATCGGCGTGGTCCTGGCCCTGGTGCCGACGGGCACGCCCATGGGCTTTGTGGCGATCCTGGGGATTCTCGCGCTGATCGGCATCATCATCCGCAACTCGGTGATCCTGGTGACCCAGATCGATGAGTTCGAGCACGCCGGGTATTCACCCTGGGATGCGGTGGTGCAAGCCACAGAGCACCGGCGCCGGCCGATCCTGCTGACCGCCGCGGCGGCCAGCCTGGGCATGATCCCGATTGCCCGGGAAGTGTTCTGGGGGCCGATGGCCTATGCCATGATCGGCGGCATCATCGTCGCCACCTTGCTGACGCTGCTGTTCCTGCCGGCGCTGTATGTGGCCTGGTACAAGATCCAGGAGCCGAAGGAAGAGGCGGCCTGACAGGGCGCTTTTCGCGGGCAAGCCTCGCTCCTACGCTGCAATACCCCGTAGGAGCGGGCCCAAGAGGACGCTATCGCGGGCAAGCCTCGCTCCTACGTTGGAATACCCGGTAGGAGCGAGGCTTGCCCGCGAACCAGGCGCTACGGTCTATCCGGCAAACCGCTCAAACCTTGCGCCAGACACTCGCCAGCCACGGCTGCTGCTCGCGCGGCAAACCGGCTGGCCGGTAGTAATGCTCCAGCTCGACAAACCCCGCCGCCGTGAGCAATTGCTGCCACGCCGCCAGGTCGTGGTAGGCGCCGTAACGCGTGCCATTCCAGCCTTCGTGGTTATCGCCGCGCGGGTTGGAGCTGAACAGCACGCCGCCGGGTTTGAGCGTGGCGTGCAGCTGGCGCAGCACCCGTGGCAGCTCCTGCGAGGGAATGTGAAACAGCACGGCGTTGGCGAAAATCCCGTCGAAACGTTCGGCCGGCAGCTCGAGCTTGAGGAAGTCCTGCTGCCAGACCTCGCAGCCGCTGTCGTCCCGGGCCATCTGCGCAAAACGCTCGGAGCCGTCGAGGCCGATGGCGATATGGCCCAGGCGGGTGAAGGCCTGCAAATCGCGGCCGGGGCCGCAGCCGAAGTCCAGCAGGGTGAAGGGCGCCGCGCCCTGGATATGCCGCAGCAGCGCGTCGATGTTCTGGCTGACATCGTGGTCGCGAGTGCCTTCGCGGAAATCTTCGGCTACCTGGTTGTAGTGGCCGAGGGTGGTGGAAGTGATCTGGTCGAGGTCGTCGGGAGCGAGTTTCATGGCGGGATTCGTTGGCTGGGGATATGAGGCTGAATATACCCCATGCTCCCGGCCGAAACCGTCCTGTAGCCGCTGCCGAAGGCTGCGATCGGCTGCGAAGCGGCCGTGCTCTTGAGAGCGCCGAAGGCCCTTCGGGCCTTATCGCAGCCTGCGGCAGCGGCTACAGGTTATTCGTCACAACGAAGGTGGCGTTTCTCAACGCTTGTTGAGCGCCCGCGCCAGGCGGTCGCCGCCCAGCTGGATGGCCGCCACCAGGATCACCAGCAGCACGATCACCGTGAGCATCACCTGGCTGTCGAAACGCTGGTAACCGTAGCGATAGGCGATGTCCCCCAGGCCGCCGGCGCCGATGGCCCCGGCCATGGCCGAGGAATTGATCATGGTCACCAGGGTGATGGTGAAGCCGCCGACGATACCCGGCAGCGCCTCGGGCAGCAGCACATGCCGGACGATATGCCAGCGCCGGCAGCCCATGGCCTGGGCGGCTTCGATCAGGCCGTGGTCGACCTCGCGCAGGCTGACCTCGGCGATCCGCGCGAAGAACGGCGTGGCGGCGATGGTCAGCGGCACCACCGCGGCCCAGACGCCATACGTGGTGCCGACGATCAGCCGGGTGAAGGGGATCAGCGCGACCATCAGGATCAGGAACGGGATCGAGCGGAACAGGTTGACGAAGGCCCCCAGCACGCGGTTCAGCCTGGGTGCCTCATAGATCCCGCCCTTGCCGCTGGTGACCAGGATCACCGCCAGCGGAATGCCCGCGAGCAAGGCGATCAGCGACGACACGCCGACCATCAGGAAGGTATCGATAACGCCCTGGAGCAAGCGATCAAACCACATAACCGAGCACCTCCACCTGTTGTGTCCATTGCTTGTGCAAAAAGTGCTGCGCGCGCAGGCGTTGCTCCTCGGCGTCCAGGGACGAGCCGCTGACCGCCAGCAGCAATTGCCCCAGGGCATGCCCCTGGATCCGTTCCACGCCGCCGTGCAGCAAGCGCACGCGCCCACCCAGGGTGTTGAACAGCGCGGCCAGGTCCGGCTCGTCGCTGCTCCTGCCGGTGAACCACAGGCGCAATACCAGCGCCGCGTCCGCAGACTGCGGCCGGGCCTGCAGGCGGTGTTGCAGCTCCTGCGGTACGTCGTGCTGCAAGGGCGCCAGCAGGGTCTTGCTGACTTCGTGCTGCGGGTTGCCGAACACTTCCCAGACCGGTCCCTGCTCGACGATACGCCCGTGCTCGAGCACCACCACCCGGTCGCAGATATCGCGGATCACCGCCATCTCGTGGGTGATCAGGACAATGGTCAGGCCCAGGCGCTGGTTGATCTGTTTGAGCAGGCCGAGGATCGACTGGGTGGTCTCCGGGTCCAGCGCCGAGGTGGCCTCGTCGCACAGCAGGATCGCCGGGTCGTGCACCAGCGCCCGAGCGATGCCCACCCGCTGTTTCTGCCCGCCCGAGAGCTGCGCCGGGTAGGCCTGGTGCTTGTCCTTCAGGCCCACCAGCTCCAGCAGTTCGCGGACCTTGCGCTCGCGCTGTTCCCTGGGCACGCCGGCCACCTTCAGCGGCAGCTCGACGTTCTGCCACACGGTCTTGGCCGACATCAGGTTGAAGTGCTGGAAGATCATGCCGATGCGCCGGCGCAGCTCCACCAGGCGGTTTTCGTCGAAGTCGCCGATGTCCACCTGGTCGATCAGCACTCGGCCGCCCGACGGTTGCTCCAGGCGGTTGATGGTGCGGATCAGCGACGACTTGCCGGCGCCGCTGCGGCCGATGATGCCGAACACCTCGCCGTGCTGGATCGCCAGGTCGATGGCGTGCAGGGCGTGCACCGGGCCCTGCTGGCCCTGGTAGGTCTTGGTCAGGCCGATGAACCGCACATGGGCGCGGTTCAGCTCCGGGTGCAGCTCGGCCTGCTGGGCGCTTTGCAGAGGGTGTCCGGGCTGCCCGGACGGCGTGTGCGCAAGATAGGCGACGCTCATGTTCAACCTTCCCAGCCGGCTTGGTAGAGCTTGCCATGGGCTTGATCCAGGGCGGCGCGCACAGCCGGCGAATGCTGGTAGATGTCGACGAACTTGATCAGTCGCGGGTCGGCCTTGCTCTTGGGCTGGATCACGAACTGGATCACGTATTCCTTGTGATCGAGGCCGTCGAACAGCAGCGCCGAGCCGGCATCGAAGGTCTTGGCCAGGCGGATGTAGGCCGGGTAGCCCTGCACCAGGTCGGCGTCGTCATAGGCGCGCACCAGCTGCACGGCCTCGACCTGGAGGATCTTCAGTTGCTTGGGATTGGCGACGATGTCGTCCTCGGTGGCCTTGTAGCCGACCCCTGGCTTGAGGCCGATCAGGCCGGCCTTGGCCAGCAGCTGCAAGCCGCGGCCGCTGTTGATCGGATCGTTGGCGATGGCCACGGTGGCGCCGTTGGGCAGCTCGTCGAAGCTTTTGTATTTTTTCGAGTACAGGCCGACGTTGTTGATGATCCCCGGGGCGAACGGCACCAGGTCGAAACCGGCGGCGGTCTTGGCGTTTTCCAGGAACGGGATGTGCTGGAAGTAATTCACGTCGATGTCGCCGGCGGCCAGGCTGACGTTCGGCGCGATCCAGTCGGAGAACTCCACCAGCTCGACTTTCAGGCCCTGTTTATCGGCCTCCTCGACGGCAGCCTCCAGGGGGATGGCGAAGGCGGCAGTGGTGCCGACCTTCAGTGGCGCGTCGGCGGCGAATACCGCGTTGGCGAACAGTCCGAGGGCGAGGGCCAGTGCTTTGACTGGGGCGGTCAGGAGCTTGGTTTTCATGGTGTCGTTTCCAGTCAGTGCATGAAGTTTTTGGGTGTTTGGGGCGGCCTCATCGCGGGCAAGCCTCGCTCCTACGCGGGCATATGCATTCTTCTTCCGTAGGAGCGAGGCTTGCCCGCGATGCTTCAACGGCGGTAAGCCGCTCCAGCGTGTTGCTCGGGTAATTGCGCCTCGCGCCGGAACAGCTTTTCGCGCAGGGTGCCGTTGTCGTAGGCGGTCTTGTACGAGCCACGGCGTTGCAGCTCGGGGATCACCAGGTCGATGAAGTCGACATAACTTTCCGGGGTGACGATGCGGGTCAGGTTGAAGCCGTCCAGGCCGGTTTCGGCGATCCAGGATTCGAGCTCGTCGGCCACCTGTTGCGGCGAGCCGACCACCGTGATGTAGCGCCCGCCCAGGGCGTGCTGGTCGAGCAGCTTGCGCCGGGTCCAGTCGTTGTTCTGCAGGTTTTTGGTGGCCGACTGGATGGCGTTGCTCTTCACGTACTGGATCGGCTCGTCGATCTCGTACCGGGAAAAGTCGATGGCGGTGGACGCCGAGAAATGCGCCACCCCGGCTTCGGCGCTGGCGTGGCTGCGGTACTCGGCGTGTTTCTTCCAGGCCAGCTCCTCGGTCGCGGCGACTATCACGTTGAGCCCCATGAACACCTTGATGTCCTCGGGATTGCGCCCGGCCGCCACGGCGCTGGCACGGACCTTGTCCACCTGGGCCTGGGTCGAGGGTTTGTCCTGCCCGCTGATGAACACGCACTCGGCATGGCGCCCGGCGAACAGCAGGCCGCGATCCGAACTGCCGGCTTGGAACAGCACCGGCGTGCGCTGCGGCGAGGGCTCGCACAGGTGATAACCCTCGACCTGGTAGAACTCGCCCTGGTGCTCGACCTTGTGCACCTTCTCCGGCCGGGCGTAGATCCGCTGCTCGCGGTCGTTGATCACCGCGTCGTTTTCCCAACTGCCTTCCCAAAGTTTGTAGAGCACCTCCAGGTATTCGTCGGCCTGGTCGTAGCGCCGGTCGTGCTCGGCCTGTTGCTTGAGACCCATGGCCTTGGCGGCGCTGTCGAGGTAGCCGGTGACGATGTTCCAGCCGACGCGGCCGCGGCTCAGGTGGTCCAGCGTCGACATGCGCCGGGCGAACAGGTACGGCGGCTCGTAGGTGAGGTTGGCGGTGAGGCCGAAACCGAGGTTGCGGGTCACCGCGGCCATGGCCGAGACCAGCAGCAGCGGGTCGTTGACCGGCAACTGGATCGACTCCTTGAGCGTCACGTCCAGCGAGTTCTGGTAGACGTCGTAGACCCCGACGATGTCGGCGATAAACAGCCCGTCGAACAGCCCACGCTCCAATAGCCGGGCCAGTTCGGTCCAGTATTCGACGTTCTTGTACTGGCTCGAATTGTCCCGCGGATGGGTCCACAGGCCATGGTTGATATGCCCGATGCAGTTCATGTTGAAGGCGTTGAGCAAGATCTTTTTCTTGCCCCTGTCCGGAGTGCTCATCAGATGGTCCCCCGCAGTGGCGGGTTCGTCTGGTTGAGGTAGTAATTGCCCACCGCGTGGTACTTCCAGCGCACCGGGTCGTGCAGGGTGTGCACCCGGGCGTTGCGCCAGTGGCGGTCGAGGCCGTGTTCGGCCAGGGTCGCCTGGCTGCCCGCCAACTCGAACAGGGTGCTGCCGGCGGCCAGGGAAATCTCGGTGCTGATGGCGCGGGCTTCGGCCACCGCGATGGAAGCGGCGGCCACGGTCTCGGCGTTGGGCTCGGCCTGGGCGGCGTCGAGGAATTCCCCGGCGCGTTCCAGCAGTGCCTCGGTGGCGTGCAGGCGAATGCTCAGGTGGCCGAAGCTCTTGAGGGTCAGCGGGTCGTCGGTGGCCTTGTCGTGGCCGGAGTCGATCCACGGCCGGGTCTTGGTGCGCACGAAGTGCAGGGCGTCTTCGTAGGCGGCGCGGGCGATGCCGGTGTCGATGGCGGCGTGGAGAATCTGTGCCAGCGGGCCGACGGTCGTCGGACGCTCGAAGGCGCTTTGGAAGGGCAGCACGTCCTCGGCGGCGACGAACACGTCCTCGAACACCACCGAGCCGCTGCCGGTGGTGCGCTGGCCGAAGCCGCTCCAGTCATCGATCACCGTCAGCCCCTGGCTGTCCGCCGGGACGAAGGCCAGTTGCTGCACGCCCTGTTCGTCCACCACCGAGGTGGGGATGCGCTGGGCGTAGATGGCGCCGGTGGAGTAGAACTTGCGACCGTTGATGCGATAGCCGTCGCGCCCTTGCTGCACGTCGCGGGTCAGGCGAGTGGTGCGGTCGTGGGCGGTCCTGGTGCCCAGCTCGGCCAGGGCATTGCCGAAGCGCTGGCCGGCCAGGGCCTCGGCGTACAGGCGTTTTTTCTGCGCCGCGCTGCCGTTCACCCGCAGCACCTCAAGGGCATAGAAATGGTTCTGCGGGATCTGCCCCAGGGAGCCGTCGGCCTGGGCGATCAGGGCGATGACCCTGGCCAGGGTGACGTTGGACACACCGGCGCCGCCGTATGCCCTGGGCACGCTGATGCCCCACAGGCCGGAGCGGGAAAAGGCTTCGAGTTCGGGGTGGGGCAGGCGGCGCTCGCGGTCGCGCAGGGCGCTGTCGCGCTTGAAATCTTCGGCCAGGTCGCTGGCGACCACCAAGGCTTGCTCATCGCTGGTTATGACCGCGACGTGTTGAGAAAGAATCATGTGTTTCTCCAGAGATCTGGTCGCTTAAATCCAGGAATGGCGAGCCGGCAAAGTGCCGTTCAGGTGATAGGCGCCGACCGCGTGGTATTTCCAGCGCACCGGGTCGTGCAGGGTGTGGACCCGGGCGTTGCGCCAGTGCCGGTCGAGGTTGAATTCGGCGAGGGTGGCGCGGCTGCCGGCCAGCTCGAAGAGCTTTTCGCTGGCCAGCAGGGAGATCTCGGTGGTCAGCACCTTGGCTTCGGCCACGGCGATCGAGGCGCGGGCCGCGGACTCGGCGCTGATCGGCGCGGCGCTGACCTGGTCCAGCACCTGGCCGGCCTTGCGCAGCAGGGCCTCGGCGGCGTGCAGTTCGATTTTCAGCTTGCCGATGTCGGCGATCACATACAGGTCGTCGCTGGCCCGCTCGACGTTGGCGTCGATCCACGGCCGCGAGCGCTCGCGCACGAAGGCGATGGCGTCGTCGATGGCGGCGCGGGCGATGCCGGCGTCGATGGCCGCCTGGATCAGCTGCGAGACCGCGCCCTGGATATTCGGCGACTCGTTGATCCGCCAGTTATCCACCACCAGGTCGGCATCGACCCGCACGTTGTCGAGCAAGATGGTGCCGCTGGCGGTGGTGCGCTGGCCGAAGCCCGACCAGTCGTCGACGATGCGCAGCCCCGGGGTGCCGCGCCGGACGAAAGCCAATACCTGCTTGCCGTCGTCGTTCAGCGCCTTGACCGCCACCCAGTGGGCGAACAGGGCGCCGGTGGAGTAGAACTTGCGGCCATTGAGCAGGTAGCCGTCGCCGTCGGCGGTGATTCGTGCCTTGAGTTCCAGGGTGTTTTTGCTACCGCGCTCCGGGCCGGCATTACCGATGCGCCAGCCTTCCAGCACGCTCTGGAACAGCTGCTTTTTCTGGCGTTCGGTGGCGCTGCCGAGGATCAGCTTGAGAATGCCGAACTGGTTCTGCGGGATCTGCCCCAGGGCCGGGTCGGCGGCGGAGATGATCGCGAAGACTTCGGCCAGGGTCACGAAGGACACTTGTGGGCCGCCGTACTCACGGGGAATGGAAATACTGCCCAGGCCACTGCGGGTGAACTGTTCGATCTGCGCCCATGGCAGCTTGCGCTGCTGGTCACGCCGGGCCGCCTGCTGGCGGGCAGCGGTGGCCAATTCGTGGGCGGCTTGAAGGGCTTCTGCGTCGTTGAGCAGAACCCGTGCGGGCAACAACAGGGGGGCGATATCCAGATCGCTCTGGACAGTTGCGTCGGCCAGACTGGACATCAGCGCCACTCCTTGGCTGCACGCAATGCCCTGGCGATCTGCACTGGGGTGATTGTGTTCCGGACCATACCTACCTCACATCTTTGGAAATGCCGCGCCGGGGCGGCGAATCGGATTCAAGAATGTCCGGTGGTCCGGTGCATATACCCTATGCGTGTATAAAAATTAAATAAACTAACTTTTAGGAATATACATAGAAGGCCCTGCGGGCCTTTTCGCAGCCTCGCGGGCTCGGCAGCGGCTACGGGGGCGGGGTGTGGTTTTTGTAGCCGCTGGCGTAGCCTGCGCTCGGCGGCGCAGCCGTCGTAAA
>NZ_FNPW01000022.1:0-58435 GCF_900107395.1 Pseudomonas sp. NFIX28 | reverse complement strand
TTATCGCAGCCTCGCGGGCTCGGCAGCGGCTACGGGGGCGGGGTGTGGTTTTTGTAGCCGCTGGCGTAGCCTGCGCTCGGCGGCGCAGCCGTCGTCAACCGGCGTATGCGGTGGTGGCTGGGGCATGGTTGCGAAGCGTTTTGGAGAGGAGGGAATTTGGGGACGCAGGAAGGCCCTGCGGGCCTTGTCGCAGCCTCGCGGGGCTCGGCAGCGGCTACGGGGGCGGGGCGTAGTTTCTGTAGCCGCTGGCGTAGCCTGCGCTCGGCGGCGCAGCCGTCGTCAACCGGCGTATGCGGTGGTGGCTGGGGCATGGTTTGCAAAGAGGTTTGAAGAGGAGGGGATTTGGGGACGCAGGAAGGCCCTGCGGGCCTTATCGCAGCCTCGCGGGCTCGGCAGCGGCTACAGGGGCGGGGTGTGGTTTTTGTAGCCGCTGGCGTAGCCTGCGATCGGCGGCGCAGCCGTCGTCAACCGGCGTATGCGATGTGTCTGGCGGAATGGGGGAGCGGGTTTGCGCTCGCTGCCCAGCACGCCCAGGCTCGGCAGCGAGGCGTAGGTCAGGCCTGGGGATGGCCCGAGGTGAGGAATTTGCTGAGGAACTGTTTGGTGCGTTCTTCCCTGGGGTTGGCGAACAGCGCCTTGGCTTCGCCCTGTTCGACGATCACCCCTTTGTCGAAGAAGATCACCCGATTGGCCACGTCGCGAGCGAAGCCCATTTCGTGGGTGACGATGACCATGGTGCGTTTTTCCTCGGCCAGGCCGCGGATGGTCGCCAGCACTTCGCCCACCAGCTCCGGGTCGAGCGCCGAGGTCGGTTCGTCGAACAGGATCACCTGCGGCTCCATCGCCAGCGCCCGGGCAATCGCCACGCGCTGTTGCTGGCCGCCGGAGAGGCGCCGCGGGTAGGCGTCTTCCTTGCCCGCCAGGCCGACCTTGGCCAGCAGTTGGCGGCCCAGGGCCACGGCCTGCTCGCGGGGCGTCTTCTTCACCACCAGCGGGCCTTCGATGACGTTCTCCAGCGCGGTGCGATGGGGGAACAGGTTGAAGCTCTGGAACACGAAACCCACCTGCTGGCGCAGTTGCCGCACCAGGCCCTGCTGCTGGGTCAGCGGGCGGCTGCCATCGATCTCGATATTGCCGACCTTGATCCGGCCGCTGGTAGGTTCCTCGAGAAAATTCAGGCAGCGCAAAAAGGTGGTCTTGCCCGAGCCGCTGGGGCCGATGATCGCGACCACCTCGCCTTCCGCCACCGTCAGGTCGATGCCATTGAGAACGGTCTGACCCTTGAACTGCTTCGTCAGTTTTTCAACCACAATCATGGGTTCAGGACTCCTGGTCGTGCCGATTGACCCGCTCTTCCAGTCGGTTCTGCAGGTGCGCCAGCACGCTGGCCAGAACCCAGTAGATCAGCGCGGCGGCAAGATACATGGTGAAGACTTCGAAGGTCCGGGCGGTGATCAGCTGCGCCTGGCGGAACAGTTCCGGGACCTGGATGGTGGCGGCCAGGGCCGTGTCCTTGACCAGCGAGATAAAGCTGTTGCCCAACGGCGGCAAGGCCGTGCGCATGGCTTGCGGCAGGATCGCCCGGCGCAGGGTCTGGGCCCGGGTCATGCCGATGCTGGCCGCCGCTTCCCACTGCCCGCGCTCGATGGAGCCGATGGCCGCGCGCAGGATCTCGCAGGCATAGGCCGCCATGTTCAACGAGAAGCCGATCAGCGCCGCCGGCAGCGGGTCAAGCTCGATACCCAACTGCGGCAGGCCGTAATAGATCACGAACAGCTGCACCAAGAGCGGCGTGCCGCGAAAGAACGATACATAGACGCGGGCGATCCAGCTCAACAGCTTGAAGCGCGACAGGCGCATCAGCGCCAGGGCGAAACCCAGCACGAAGCCGAAGAACATGCCGCCCAGGCTGAGGATCACCGTGAAATACGCGCCCTTGAACAGAAAGGGCGCGGAGTTCAGCAACAGCTGCGTGGTTTCGGCGATTTGCTGGCTCAACTGCGGGAAAGACAGTTCGAACTGAAAACCTGCTTCCATTATTGAGTGACGTCAGCGTTGAAGTATTTTTCCGAGAGCTTTTTCAGCGTGCCGTCGGCGCGCAGTTCCTCGATCGCCTTGTTCACCGCGGCCAGCAGCTCGGGTTCGCCTTTGCGCAGGGCCACGCCGGCTTCCTGGCGAGAGAAGGGCTCGCCGGACACGGCCAGGGTGTTGTTGGTTTTCTTGATCAGCTCGAAGGCGGCCAGGCGGTCCACCAGGATCGCGTCGATACGGCCCACGCGCAGGTCCTGGTACTTGGTCGGATCGTCGTCGTAGGTCTTGATGATGGCTTTCGGCACGTTGTCCTTGAGCCATTGCTCGTAGTTGGTGCCCAGGCCGACACCGACCTTGTGCCCGGCCAGGTCGGCGGCGGTCTTGAACTTGCCTTCGTTCTTTTTCTGGGTCAGGGCCTGGATGCCGGAAATGGTGTAGGGGGTGGAGAAGTCGTATTTCTTCTTGCGCTCTTCGGAAATGGTCACCTGGTTGATCACCGCGTCCAGGCGCTTGGATTCCAGGGCGGCGAGGATGCCGTCCCATTTGGTCGGCTGCAGTTTGACCTTCACGCCGAGCTTCTGCGCCAGGGCTTCGGAGAACTCCACTTCGAAGCCGGCCAGCTTGCCGCTTTCATCGACGTAGCTGAACGGCGGGTAGGTGCCTTCCAGGCCGACGTTGATGACGCCGGCGTCCTTGATCTTCTGCAGTTGCTCGCCGGCAACCGCTTGCCCCAGCAACCCGACACCGAGGGCCAGGCCCAGCGAGCCAACGAGGATATTTCGACGTAGTGCGGAAAAAATCATGACAAGCCCCTGTGTTTTCTTATGAAGATGCGGTTGGGAAATGCAGGTCAATCGGTGAGCCGGAACAAGCGCCTTATCCTGCCCTAATGCAGCGTATGCGTCTCTTGGCAAATTCGCCTGCGGCGCGACTATAAGGGGCGCTTTTTAGGTGTAAAAATAATAAAAATTCACATTGTTATGCTTTTTATAAATATGCATCCCTGTAGCCGCTGCCGCAGGCTGCGACAGGTCCGCAGGACCTCCTGCGATCTCAAGTCCTGCGCCCCCCTTCGGTACGGAATGCCGCCCAATCGAGCGCAGCCTGCGCCAGCGGCTACAGGCATGGGTTATGCAAACAAGCCGGCATAAGCGAACAGTGCCGGCGCGCCGCCGGTGTGCAGGAAGAGGATCGGGCCGTCGTCGAAGCGCTGGCGGCCGATGCCGTCGAGCAGGCCGGCCATGGCCTTGCCGGTGTAGACCGGGTCCAGCAGCAGGCCTTCCTGGCTCGCCAGCAGCTTCAGCGCGGCCAGGGTGCCGGCATTCGGCTCGCCATAGCGCGGGGCGAAATACTCATCCCACAACTGCACCTTGAAGTGCTCGGGCAGCGGCACCCCGAGCAATTCGGCGGTGCGTTCGGCCAGGCCCTGGACCTTCGGCCGTTGCGCTTGCTCGGTGCGCGACACGGTGACGCCGATCACCGGCAACTGCGGCAGCACTTCGCTCAAGGCCAGGGCCAGGCCGCTGTGGGTGCCGGCGCTGCCCGAAGCCAGGACCACCGCGGCAAAGTCGAGCCCGGTGTTGTTGATCTGCTCCGCCAGCTCCAGGCCGGCGCGCACGTAGCCCAGGGCGCCCAGGGCGTTGGAACCGCCAATCGGCACCAGGTACGGCTGTTTGCCGCTGCGGCGCAGGCGCTCGGCCAGGGCCTGCAATTGTTCGTCGGCGTTGTCCAGGTTCTCCACCAGTTCGACCTTGGCGTCGAACAGGTCGAGCAGCAGGCGGTTGCCGTTGCCCAGGTAATTGCTGTCATCGGTGCCGATGGGGTTTTCCAGCAGGGCGACGCAGCCCAGGCCCAGCTTGGCGGCGATGGCCGCGGTCTGGCGCACGTGGTTGGACTGGATGGCGCCCGCGGTAATCAGGGTGTCGGCGTCCCGGGCCAGGGCATCGGCGGCCAGGTATTCGAGTTTGCGCAATTTGTTGCCGCCCATGGCCAGCGGCGTGGTGTCGTCGCGCTTGACGTAGACATCGCGACCCAGCCAGATGGACAGGCGTTCGAGTTTTTCCAGGGCGGTGGCGCCGCCCAGCAGGTCGAGACGGTGAAAACGGTCGAGCTGTTGTTTGATCATGAGGCCGCACGGGTTGTAAAAGGTGTCAGGGACTATAGGCAGCGATATTTGCCGGAGCAACCGCCAATCGCTTATGCCAAAAGGTGCTTAAGCCAGCACAATTAGTTCTTAATTTGGCCTGGGACGCATACCGTAAAGTGACATCGTTTACGCGGCCAGACAGTCCGGCCGCCTGAGTGAGGAGTCTTATCGTGAGCGAGCGTTCCAGCCATTGGCAATTGCAGACCATCGTCGGTCAACTGCGTGATGCCCGCGACCAATGGCGTACCCGCAACGGGCGGGTCAGTGGCGAGCAGGGCGGTCGTGAACTGCCGTCGCGCGCGGCCATGGCCGAGATTCTCGAGGCGCTGTGCGGCGCCCTGTTCCCGATGCGCCTGGGGCCGGTGGACCTGCGCGAGGAAAGCGAGGACTTCTACGTCGGCCACACCCTGGACGCGGCGCTCAATGCGCTGCTCGCCCAGGCTCGCCTGGAGCTGCGCTACGCCGCGCGCCAAAACGCCGAGGCCGACCAGGACGTCAACGCCAAGGCCATCCGCATCATCCAGGATTTCGCCCTGGCCTTGCCGGGCCTGCGGGTGCTGCTCGACACCGACGTGCTGGCCGCCTACCACGGCGACCCGGCGGCGCGCAGCGTCGATGAAGTGCTGCTGTGCTACCCGGGCATCCTGGCAGTGATCCACCATCGCCTGGCCCACCACCTGTACCGCGCCGGCCTGCCGCTGCTGGCGCGGATCAGCGCGGAAATCGCCCACTCGGCCACCGGCATCGACATTCACCCGGGGGCGCAGATCGGCCGCAGTTTCTTCATCGACCACGGCACCGGCGTGGTGATCGGCGAGACCGCGATCATCGGCGAGCGCGTGCGCATCTACCAGGCCGTGACCCTGGGCGCCAAACGCTTCCCGGCGGACGAGGACGGCCAACTGCAGAAGGGCCACCCGCGCCACCCGATCGTCGAGGACGACGTGGTGATCTACGCCGGCGCGACCATTCTCGGGCGCATCACCATTGGCAAGGGTTCGACCATCGGCGGCAACGTCTGGCTGACCCGCAGCGTGCCGGCCGGGTGCAACCTGACCCAGGCCAACCTGCAACATGACGATGGGTCGCAGAAGTAAGAGCCTTCCGCGCCTGTTCGATGTTTCGCGCGCAAGCCGCGTATACCTCTGTAGGAGCGAGGCTTGCCCGCGAAGCTTTTCAGGCCGTCTCGGGGTCTTTTGAAGGCCCCGCGCCCCTTGGCGCATCCTTCCGCAGCGGCTGATGGCACTTCGCTTATTTAGTGCTGAACGATTCGCCGCGCCACACGTCATACCCTTCCCCGAGCTAACGTAACCAGGCGACCGCCGAGCCCGGCGATTAGTCCTTGCGCGCTTATCCGTGTTTAACTTGAACGCTTGTTCAAGTTAAACCGGCAGCTTGCTGCCCGCTCACAACAGGAGGCTTACCTTTGCTGAGTCCGATCTTTTCAGCCGCGTTTTACCCCCTCGAGGTGCACGTTTGATGAGTGCATCGTCCATTCCTCCCAGCGGTCTGATCCGCATGAATCCGCCGGTGTTCTACTTCGCCGCGAGCTTTATCCTGGCCTTCGGCCTGGTGGTCATCGCCCTGCCGGAACAGGCCGGTGCCTGGTTGCTGGCCGCGCAGAACTGGGCGGCCAACACGGTCGGCTGGTACTACATGCTGGCCATGACCCTGTACCTGATCTTCGTGGTGGTCACCGCCTTGTCCGGCTACGGCAAGATCAAGCTCGGTGCCGACCACGACGAACCGGAATTCAGTTACCTGTCCTGGGCCGGCATGCTGTTCGCCGCCGGGATCAGCATCACGCTGTTTTTCTTCTGCGTCTCGGAACCCCTGACCCACATGCTGCAACCGCCCCAGGGCGAGGCCGGGACCGCTGACGCGGCGCGCCAGGCCATGCAGATTCTCTTCCTGCACTGGGGCCTGCACGGCTGGGGCGTGTTCGCCTTCGTCGGCATGGCCCTGGCGTATTTCGCCTACCGGCATAACCTGCCGCTGGCCCTGCGCTCGGCGCTGTACCCGCTGATCGGCAAGCGCATCAACGGCCCGATCGGCTACGCGGTGGACGGCTTCGGCATCATCGCCACGGTGTTCGGCCTGGGCGCCGACATGGGCTTTGGCGTGCTGCACCTCAACTCCGGCCTGGACTACCTGTTCGGCATCGCCCACACCCAGTGGGTCCAGGTGGGCCTGATCACCCTGATGATGGGCGCGGCGATCATCGTCGCGGTGTCCGGCGTCGACAAGGGCGTGCGGGTGATGTCCGACATCAACATGCTGCTGGCCTGTGCGCTGCTGCTGTTCGTGTTGTTCGCCGGCCCCACGCAGCATCTGCTCAACACCCTGATCCAGAACCTTGGCGACTACCTCGGCGCGCTGCCGATGAAGAGTTTCGACCTCTACGCCTACGACAAGCCCAGCGACTGGCTGGGTGGCTGGACTGTCTTCTACTGGGCCTGGTGGATTGCATGGTCGCCGTTCGTGGGCCTGTTCATCGCGCGGATTTCCCGTGGCCGGACCATCCGCGAATTCGTGTTCGGCGTGTTGCTGATTCCCCTGGGCTTCACCCTGGCCTGGATGTCGATCTTCGGTAACAGCGCCATCGACCAGGTGCTCAACCACGGCATGAGCGCGCTGGGCATGTCGGCCATCGAGAACCCGTCGATGACCCTCTACCTGCTGCTGGAAACCTACCCCTGGAGCAAGACCGTCATCGCTGTGACGGTGTTCATCAGCTTCGTGTTCTTCGTCACCTCGGCCGACTCCGGCACCGTGGTGCTCTCGACCCTGTCGGCCAAGGGCGGCAATGCCGATGAGGACGGGCCGAAATGGCTGCGGGTGTTCTGGGGCGCAATGACCGCGCTGGTCACCAGCGCGCTGCTGTTCGCCGGCAGCATCGACTCGCTGAAGTCGGCGGTGGTGCTGACCTCGCTGCCGTTCTCGATGATTCTGCTGCTGATGATGTGGGGGCTGCACAAGGCCTTCTACCTCGAGTCGCAGAAGCAGATCGCCCAACTGCATTCGCTGGCGCCGGTCTCGTCGTCTTCGCGGCGCGGCAAGGGCGGCTGGCGCCAGCGCCTGAGCCAGGCGGTGCATTTCCCGTCGCGCGACGAGGTGTATCGCTTCCTCGACCAGACGGTGCGACCGGCTATCGAAGAGGTGACGGCGGTCTTCGTCGAGAAAGGCCTGAACGTGATCACCCAGCCGGACCCGGCCAACGATAACGTCAGCCTGGAAATCGGCCACGGCGACCAGCATCCCTTTGTCTATCAGGTGCAGATGCGCGGCTACTTCACGCCGTCCTTCGCCCGTGGCGGCATGGGGCCCAAGGAGATGCGCAACCGGCGTTACTACCGGGCCGAGGTGCACCTGGCCGAGGGTAGCCAGGATTACGATCTGATGGGCTACACCAAGGAACAGATCATCAACGACATCCTCGACCAGTACGAACGCCATATGCAGTTCCTGCATCTGGTGCGTTGATCGCCGGCGGTGGCATTCGTGCCACCGCCATCGCGGGCAAGCCTCGCTCCTACAGATTGTGCGTGCTTCTGTAGGAGCGAGGCTTGCCCGCGACTAGGGCCCCTCAGCCCTGGCTCAACACCGTGAACAGCACCAGCGCTGCCACCGGCACGCCAAATACCACACTGCCCACCGCCAGTTCCGTGCTCAGGGACTGGCCGGCATGGACCATCCCCACCGCCCCGTTAATCACCGTCAGCGCCAGCCAGAGCACGACAAAGCTGTAGGCCAGGGTCTGGCGGCCGAGGCCGAGTTTTTCGCCGATGAACAGCATCAGTGCCAGGAGCGCCAGGCCGAAGCTGGTGATGATCGCGGTGTGCATGGTGAAGTCCTCACAAGCGGGATTCAGGCTGGCTTCAAGGTCGATGGCGCTCGAAGCTTTCGACCTAGAGTGTGGCCGAGGGCGTAGCGTCCTGCTGCGCGAAACAGAATGTAGATCGCCAAAAAACGTCAGCAGCACCGGGTATTCCGTGACCGATCAGGCTTCCCCCTGGTCGGGCGCACGGCAGGGCTCCGGGCGCGGGCCATCGGCAAGCGCTAATGGGCCCGTGGGTGAGGCGACTCAGACAAGGCCGCCGTTGGCGCGCAGGATCTGCCCGTTGACCCAGGCGGCGGCCGGGCTGACTAGGAAGGCGACGATGCCGGCGATGTCTTCCGGCTGGCCGAGGCGTTCCAGGGGCGGCATCTTGGCGAAGTTCTGGATCTGCTCTTCGCTCTTGCCGTGCAGGAACAGCTCGGTGGCCACCGGGCCGGGGGCGACGGCGTTGACCGTGATGCTGCGCCCGCGCAGTTCCTTGGCGAACACCTGGGTCAGGGATTCCACCGCCGCCTTGCTGGCGATGTACACCGCATAGCCCGGCAGGTTGAGGCCGACGGTGCTGCTGGAGAAATTGACGATGCGCCCGCCGGTGTTCAGCCGGGTGGCGGCCTCGCGCAGGGTGTTGAAGGTGCCGCGGGTGTTGATGGCGAAGGTCTGCTCGAACAGCTCGTCGCTGTGCTGCGCCAGGGGCAGGACCTTGAGGATGCCGGCGTTGTTGACCAGCACGTCGACCTTGCCCAGTTGCGTTTCGGTCTGCTCGAACAGCCGGCGCACGTCGTCGGCATTGGCCACGTCGGCCTTGATCGCTATGGCCCGGTGGCCGGCCTGGCGCAACTCCACCACCAGGGCCGAGGCTTCGGCGGCGCTGCTGGCGTAGTTGATGGCGACGGCGAAGCCTTCGCTGGCCAGTTGCCTGGCGATCACCGCGCCAATGCCGCGGGAGGCGCCGGTCACGATGGCAACTTTCGAAGTCTGGCTAGTCATGCGAATTTCCTTTCTGGTGGGTGAGGGCTGCGGTGCGGGAGCAGGTTCACATGTTTGTCCGGGGCGATAAATGCACCAGGGTTGGCTTTACTGTTCAATAATTGCCAACAATCCAATAACCCTGGAGCTCTCGTTCGTGGACCAAGTCAAAGCGATGAAGGTGTTCGTGCGGATCTACGAGCGCAGCAGTTTCACCCTGGCCGCCGCCGACCTGAACCTGCCGCGCGCCACCCTGACCCATACCCTCAACCAGTTCGAAGCCTGGCTCGGCACCCGCCTGCTGGAACGCAGCACCCGCCGCGTGCGCCCGACCCTCGACGGCGAGGCCTATTACCAGCGCTGCGTACAGCTGCTGGCGGAGCTGGAAGAGGCCGAGCTGGCCTTTCGCACGGTGGCGCCGAAGGGGCGTTTGCGGGTCGACCTGCATGGCACCCTGGCCAAGCATTTCGTGATTCCGGCCCTGCCCGAATTCATGGCGCGCTACCCGGAGATCGAGCTGTCCATCAGCGAGGCCGATCGTTTCGTCGACCTGATCGCCGAAGGGGTGGACTGCGTGCTGCGCGCCGGCGCGTTGGGAGACTCGACGCTGATCGGGCGGCGGGTGGCCAACCTGCAGCAGATCACCTGCGCCAGCCCGGCCTACCTGCGCAAATACGGTGAGCCAGCGAGCCTCGACGAACTGTCGCGGCACCGTGCGGTGAACTACGTCTCACGCACCACGGCCAAGCTGTTTCCGTTCGAATTCATGGTCGATGGCGAACTGCGGGAAGTCGCCATCGAGGGCGCGCTGTCGGTGTTTGGCGCGGAAATCTACGCCGCCTCGGCAGTGGCAGGCCTGGGCCTTATCCAGTGCCCGCGCTACCGCATGGTGCAGCAGATTTCCCAGGGGCTGGTGCGGGAAATCCTTACCGCCACGCCGCCGCCACCGATGCCGGTTTCCGTGCTCTATCCGCACAACCGCCACATGTCGCCACGGGTGCGGGTGTTCGTGGACTGGCTGGCGGAGGTGTTTGCCCAGGCGCAATAAGACGGCAGGCGCGAATTCTTTCGGCGCCATGCCGGAGTAACTACGGAACGACCAGACCTTCACGCGCGATCGGCGCTACCGCTCACATCCTGGCTTCCTCGCCGCAGATGTCCCTCCCAGGCATGGCCCGCTCCCCTCCCAGAGTTCCCCATGGGGGCATTGCCCGGCCTCTTCCCTCGATATTTTTCCTGTACCGCCCAGGCGTCGGAACCTCCGTTTCGGCCCGGCAGGGCGGTGTTTTCCCGTCTATAAACAATGGATGCAGCGCCTCGTTCGGTGCCGGCGTTGCCGGGCTATTCCGGGCCGCGCCGCACCGCTGTAGCCCCGTGTTTCCGGAGTTTTGGCCGTCAGTTCAGCCGCCTGGCCAAAGGGGCCTTTAGCCGAGATTTTGCAGCGTTCGAGACTGCCCATGAGCTACGATTTCGTACTGTGCTATGTGGTACGTAATATAATATTTCGTTGGTAATATTTTTCTTGGGGTTTTGGCCGGTGTCGGGTACAGCGCCGACATTGGTATTTTGGTTTTTGAGAAGGGGAAGTGCCGTTGCGGGGGCAGCGCGTCTGTTGAAGGCAGGTTTGTCGGTGGAGCATGGGGTGCCGCTATCGCGAGCAAGCTTCGCTCCTACGGGAATTGCGGTTTAGGCCTCGAGTGGCGGTCAGGGGGGGGGCGTTTCGATCTACCGCCAGGCGATGCGTCCGGCTGGGGACGCATCAGTTCCGACAGCACATTGGTGTCGAGCACGATCATTCGTCCAGGTCCGCCGCGCGTGCCGGATCGGTACGTGCTGGCAGCTCGAGCTTCACCCCGCCGGCCTCGGCAAAGCGTGCCCGGATATGACCGGCCAGGCCTTGGCTGTCGGCCGTTCTGCTCAGTGCGCGCTGCAAAATCAATCGGGCTTCTTCTTCCATGGAGTGGCCTTTATGAGCGGCCTCGATGCGCAGGCGTTCTTTGATGTGCTCGTCGAGGTGTCGGATTGTCAGGCTGGCCATGAGCTCCTCCGAATGAAATCAGTGAAATCATTGAAAGCCTAGCCGCGGGCCATCGCGGGCGCACAACCCCTTGTCGTCTGGTGAGGGCGCGACCCCTGGCCAGCCCAGCTGCAGGCAGGCTGGCGAGTAGCGGTTATCGAAAAAACGGCACATCCCCGAGAATCGTCGCGCGGTGCATCACCCGGCGCTGCGGGCGGTAGTCGTCGACCGCGTAATGCTGGGTCACGCGGTTGTCCCAGAAGGCCACGTCGTTGGTCTGCCAGCGCCAGCGGAGGGTGAATTCCGGACGGGTGGCGTGGGCGAACAGCAGTTTCAGGATCACTTCGCTTTCGCTGTCCGACAGCTCATTGATCCTGGTGGTGAAGCCTTCGTTGACGAACAGCGACTTGCGCCCGCTCACCGGATGGGTGCGGATCACCGGGTGCGATCGCGGCGGGTTTTTCCGCTTGGCTTCTTCCCAGCGCGCCAGGTCCTCCGGGGTATTGCCGAAGCGTTCCAGAGGGAAGGACTTGATGAATTCATGAGTCGCGGTCAGGCCTTGCAGCAGCTGCTTCATCGGTTCCGAGAGCGCCTCATAGGCCGCGATGCCGCTGGCCCACAGGGTATCGCCGCCGAAGGCCGGCAACAGCTTGGCGCTGAGCACCGCGCCCAGGGCCGGGGTGGGCAGGAAGGTCACGTCGGTGTGCCAGATGGCGTTGTCGCGCACATCGGTCTGCGCGGTGTCGAGGATCAGCACTTCCGGCTGTTCCGGCACGTTGGGGTAGATCGGGTGGATGTGCAACTCGCCAAAATTCGCCGCGAAGCGTGCCTGTTGCTGCGGGTCGATCGGCTGGTCGCGGAAGAACAGCACCTGATGCTGGAGCAACGCTTGCTCGAGGGTGTCGCGCTGTTCGCTGTCCAGTGGCTGGCTGATGTCGACGCCGCTGATCTGGGCGCCCAGGGCGGCGCTTAAAGGGGTGATGGTCAGGCTCATGTCGTTCTCGAATGGAGCGCCGAATTGCCGGCGTGGTCAGTTCTGTCTGCAAGAAGTCTTGCCCGCTACCTCTGTAGCCGCTGCCGAGCCCCGGCGAGGCTGCGATCGAGCGCAAAGCGTTCGCAAAACCTGGCGCCGCGGTATTCCAGATACAACGCGTCAGGCGGGTTGTGCCTGCTGCGCAGGCGATCGCAGCCTCGCCGGGGCTCGGCAGCGGCTACAGGGTTGCCGGGTCTCAATGGGCTTGGCCATGCCAGGGCACCAGCTTGCGTTGCAGGGCGCGCAGGCCCATTTCCATGGCGAAGGCGATCAGGGCGATGACCAGGATTCCCAGCACCACCACATCGGTGACCAAAAACTGCGCGGCGGATTGCACCATGAAGCCCAGGCCGCTGGTGGCGGCGATCAGCTCGGCGGCGACCAGGGTCGACCAGCCCACCCCGAGGCCGATGCGCACGCCGGTGAGAATGTCCGGCAGGGCGCTGGGCACGATCACATGGCGAATCAGCTGGGCCCGGGTCGCGCCCAGGGACTGCGCGGCGCGCAGCCGGGTCGGGTCGACGGTGCGCACGCCGGTGGCGGTGGCGATGGCGATCGGGGCGAAGATCGCCAGGTAGATCAGCAGCACCTTGGACAGCTCGCCGATGCCGCACCAGATGACGATCAGCGGCAGGTAGGCCAGGGGCGGGATCGGCCGGTAGAACTCGATCAGCGGGTCCAGCACGCCACGGGCGATGCGGCTGTGGCCGATGGCGATGCCCACCGGAATCGCCGTCAGCACGGCAAAGCCCAGGGCCAGGCCGATACGTCCGAGGCTCGCGCCCAGATGCTGCCACAGGGTGGAGTCCATATAGCCGCTGGTCGTCAGCAGCCAGGCCTTTTGCAGTACGGCGGCAGGCGAGGGCAGGAACAGTGGCTCGATCAGGCCGCTGGCCGTCACCGCCCACCACAGGGCGAGCAGCACGACCAGGGTCAGCCCGCTGATCCAGCGGGTACTCAAGCTGCGGCGCAGCGGCACCGTCGGCTGCGCGGTGGTGGTTTTGCCCGTGGTGGCCGGGAGGTCGTAGCTGCTCATGCGCGCTCCTGCCGCAAGGCGGCACTGCGTTGGGAGAACACCCGGGCCAGCACGTGTTCGCGGGTCTCGATAAAGCGCGGGTCGGACTTGATTGCCCGGGCCGATTCGCCCGCCGCATAACGCCGGCCGAAGTCCAGGCTCAGGCGCTCGACAATCTGCCCCGGGTTGGGCGCCAGCAGGACCAGCTCGGTAGCCAGGAACACCGCTTCCTCGATGTCGTGGGTAATCAGGAACACCGGCTTGGCGGTGCGTTGCCAGACTTGCAGCAACAGCTCCTGCATCTGCTCGCGGGTGAAGGCATCGAGGGCGCCGAAAGGTTCGTCCATCAGCAGCACGCGCGGGTCGGCGGCCAGGGCGCGGGCCAGGCCCACGCGCTGGCGTTGCCCGCCGGAGAGCTGCCAGATGCGCCGCTTGTCGAAGCCGGCCAGATCCACCAGCGCCAGCATCTCGCGGGCGCGGGCTTCGCGTGGCTCGCGGGCGACGCCGGCCAGCTCGAGGCCGAAACCGACATTGGCCAGCACGTCCTGCCAGGGCAGCAGGGCATCGTCCTGGAACACCACGCCGCGTTCGGCGCTCGGGCCGGCGACCGCTACGCCGTCCAGGGTGATGCGCCCGGCGCTGGGCTCGATGAAACCGGCAATCAGGTTCAGCAGCGAGGTCTTGCCACTGCCGGATGGGCCGAGGGCAACCAGCAGTTGCTGGGGGCCGAGCGTCAGGGAAATATCCGCCAGCACCGGCTCGGCGGCGCCGGGGTACTGTGCGCTGATGCGCTCCAGTTGAAGCAGGGCCATGACGGGCTCTCCTTTATTTTGCAGGGCTTTGGATGCCGCCCCTTTGCCTTGTCGATGCAGCGCGTCGTACGAGGCGCGCCGGGCCCTGGGCCCGGCGACCCCTGCGGCAGGCATTCAGTGGGTGATGTATTTGGCGCTGACGTATGGCGCGTAATCCGGCAGCACCGCCTCGACCTTGCCCTGCTCCTTGAGGAACACCGCGGTGTCGGTAATGGCCTGGGTGGTCGGCGCGCCAAGGCTGGTGACCTGGTCGGCCGCCAGCGGGTAGACGTTGCCCTGCAACAGCAGCGGAATGTCGCTGGCCTTGGCGCCGGAGAGTTTCACCAGCTTGTCGACGTTGCTCTGCTCGGCCAGCCAGGCCTTTGGATCCTTGCGGTAGTCGGCATAGGCATCCAGGGTCACCTTGGCGAAGGCGGTGACGATCTGCGGATGCTTCTCGGCGAAGTCCTTGCGCACGATCCAGGCATCGAAGGTCGGCGCACCGGAGCGGGCCAGTTCGCCGGAAGTGATCAGCACCTTGCCGTTTTCCTTGGCCACGCCCAGCGCCGGGTCCCAGACGTAGGTGGCGTCGATGTCGCCGCGTTTCCAGGCGGCGATGATCGCCGGTGGCGCGAGGTTGAGAATCTGTACTTTCGCCGGGTCGATTTTCCACTGTTTGAGCGCGGCCAGCAGGCTGTAATGGCCGGTGGAAACGAAGGGCACGGCGACTTTCTTGCCGACCAGGTCCTGGGGGCTGTTGATCCCGGACCCGTCGCGGGCCACCAGGGCCTCGGCGGCGCCGATCTGCGTGGCGATGAGGAAGGTTTCCACCGGCACCTTGCGGGTGATCGCGGCGGTCAGCGGGCTGGAACCCAGGTAGCCGATCTGCACATCGCCGGACGCGATGGCGGCGATGATGTCGGCGCCGTTGTCGAACTTGCGCCAGTCAATGCTGGCCTGGGTGGCTTTTTCGTAGGTGCCGTCGGCCTGGGCGACTTTCGCCGGATCGACGGTGGTCTGGTAGGCGACGGTGACGTCGGCCGCCTGGGCGAACAGGCTCGCGGTGGCCAGGGACACGGCCGCCAGGAGGCGAAGGGGGAAGTGCCGTTTCATCATGAAGCTCCTTGATAGGCGGCCGGTGTGGACGTCAGAGGAGGCTAAATGATCTAAGAATCTAAAAATAAATAACTTTTTAGAATTAGCTTAAAAGAGGAATCTTCTAAAGAGAGCACTTTTTTGAAGGGGAGCGCTTTGCGCTCCATCGCGGGCAAGCCTCGCTCCTACAGGACGGCACTGTGTAGGAGCGAGGCTTGCCCGCGAAAAGCGCCGCAGGCGCTTAGCTCAGTTACTGATCGCCAGGATGCTTGCCTGATACGCACCGACAAACACGTCGAAATCACCAACTTCGTTCTGTTCCAGCTCGGCTTGTTGCAACAGGGAGCTGCGCGCGGCTTCTTCGAAGCGCGCCTGGTCTTCCCTGCTCAGCGGTTCGCTGCGGAAGAACTCGGCGTGGGCCAGGCTCTGGCGCATGGAGAACTGGCTGAAGCTTTCCTTGTGCTCCTGCATGGCGGCCAGGACCTGGGCCGAAGGCGTCAGGGACGGATCCTTGACCTTGGCCAGCTGCGCGTCCAGCGCCTTGCTGTGGGCGTCGCTGCCTTGGCTGCGGTCGAGCAGGGCGGCCAGCGGGGCGATTTTCTCCAGCAGTTCGCCGGCCCATTCCTTGAGTTCCACCAGCTGGCCCTGGCGCAGCAGGTGCAGGCCTGGACGGCGACCTTCCTTGACCACCTTGAGGAAGTTGGACGTGGCGTTGCCGCACTCGTTGTTTTCCAGCAGCGGGCTCTCGTTGAGCGCGCAATACAGCAGGAACGCGTCGAGGAAGCGGGCTTCCTGCACGTCGATGCCCATCGGCAGGAACGGGTTGATGTCCAGGCAGCGCACTTCGACGTACTGGATGCCGCGGGCCATCAGCGCCTGGATCGGCCGCTCGCCGGTGTAAGTCACGCGTTTGGGGCGGATGTTGGAGTAATACTCGTTTTCGATCTGCAGGATGTTGGTGTTGAGCTGGACCCACTCGCCGTCCTGGTGGGTGCCGATCTCCACGTAAGGCGCGTACGGCGTGGCGACGGCCTTGCGCAGGCTGTCGGTGTAGCTGTTCAGGTCGTTGTAGCAAGGGGTCAGGCCGGCCTGGGCGTTGCTCTGGTAGCCCAGGTCGCTCATGCGCAGGCTGGTGGCGTACGGCAGGTACAGGGTGTCGGCGTCCAACTGTTCCAGCTGGTGCGAGCGCCCGCGCAAAAAGCCTGCGTCCAGCGCCGGCGAGGCGCCGAACAGGTACATCAGCAGCCAGCTGTAGCGGCGGAAGTTGCGGATCAGCGCGATATACGCCGAGGACTGATAGTCACGGTCGCTGCCGACGAAACCTTCGGCCTGCTTGAGCAGCGGCCACAGCGGCTCCGGCAGGGAGAAGTTGTAGTGGATCCCGGCGATACACTGCATGGTCTTGCCGTAACGCAGGGCCAGGCCCTTGCGGTACACGTACTTGAGCTGGCCGATGTTGGAGCTGCCGTAATAGGCGATCGGGATGTCTTCCTCGGCCGGCAACGGGCACGGCATCGATGGACTCCACAGGTACTCGTTGCCGAGCTTGCTGTAGGCGAAACGGTGAATCTTGTCGAGGCTGGCCAGGGTGTCTGCCGGATCGGCCAGGGCCGGAGTGATGAACTCCAGAAGCGACTCGGAATAATCGGTGGTGATCTGTTCGTTGGTCAGCGCGGAACCCAGCTCTTCCGGGTGCGGGGTCTGTGCCAGTCGCGCTTCGCCGGTCACGCGCAGGCATTCGCGCTCGATACCGTGCAGGCACTGCTCGAGCAGGGAGAGGTTAGCGCGCTCGCCGAGCAGAGCCAGGCGGCGGTTGAGAAGTTCGCTCAAGTTGGATTCCTTCACGCGTCAGTCGCCCCAATATGGGGGTGGGCAGGACGGTCTACAAGGGTGAAGTTGAAACTGGCGTTTTCGCCTGGTCGTTGAGCCTTACCGGCCCGCTTTGCAACGCCATTGCTTCATCCCTGACCTGGCTCGTGCACGCGCAAAAAACTCCGGCGCCGTGTGTGCAGCGCCGAAATTAACTCAAATCGCGGTTGAGCGGCTATAGAACAGCGAACGTGCCTTGTGCTTTAGCGACCAGTTTGTCGCCTTGCATCACATCGGCCTCGACCACCAGGGTGCGGCGGCCCGGGTGGAGCACCCGGGCGCGGCAGAGCACGTCGCCCTCGGCGACGGCGCGGATGTAGTTGATCTTGCATTCGATGGTCGCGCTCTGCTGGTCGAAGCCGTGGGTGCTGGAACAGGCCAGCCCCATGGCAATGTCGACCAGGCTGAAGATCGCCCCGCCGTGCAGCTTCTGGCCACGGTTGCGCAACTGCGGCGTCAGCGTCAGGGCGACGTCGGCTTCCCCGACCTCCAGGCGCTGCAGGCGGCAGCCAAGCAGTTGGCTGAACGCGCTTTCGGTCAAGCCGGCGGGGATTTCCATCAGCGCTTCTTCAACTGCTTGGCGTTGGCGAACAGCGAAGCCATGGCGTTGTTGGTCGGGGCCGCGGCCACGCTTTCCTTGCGCGGGGCGCTGTTGCCCGACGAGCGCGGCGCCGAGCCAGGGCGTGAGCCGCGAGCACCATCGATTTTCTCGCCCGGGGTGTCGCTCATGCGCATCGACAGGCCGACGCGTTTGCGCGGGATGTCGACTTCCATGACCTTGACCTTGACCACGTCGCCGGCTTTCACCGCTTCACGCGGGTCCTTAATGAACTTCTCCGACAGCGCCGAGATATGCACCAGGCCGTCCTGGTGCACGCCGATGTCGACGAAGGCACCGAAGTTGGTGACGTTGGTCACCACGCCTTCGAGGATCATCCCCAGTTGCAGGTCCTTGAGGTCTTCGACGCCTTCCTGGAACTCGGCGGTCTTGAACTCGGGGCGCGGGTCACGGCCCGGTTTGTCCAGTTCCTGGAGGATGTCGGTGACGGTCGGCAGGCCGAAGGTCTCGTCGGTGAACTTCTTCGGGTCCAGGCGCTTGAGGAAACCGCTGTCGCCGATCAGCGAACGGATGTCGCGGTCGGTCTCGGCGGCGATGCGCTGCACCAGCGGGTAGGCCTCCGGGTGCACTGCGGAAGCGTCCAGCGGGTTGTCGCCGTTCATCACACGCAGGAAGCCGGCGGCCTGTTCGAAGGTCTTTTCACCCAGGCGGGCGACCTTCTTCAGCGCGGCGCGGGTCTTGAACGCACCATTTTCGTCACGGTGGCTGACGATGTTCTGCGCCAGGGTGGTGTTGAGGCCGGAGATCCGCGCCAGCAGGGCCACGGACGCGGTGTTGACGTCGACGCCGACGGCGTTCACGCAGTCCTCGACCACCGCATCCAGGCCACGGGCCAGCTTCAGCTGCGACACGTCGTGCTGGTACTGGCCGACACCGATGGATTTCGGATCGATCTTCACCAGCTCGGCCAGCGGGTCCTGCAGGCGGCGGGCGATGGACACCGCGCCACGGATCGACACGTCGAGGTCGGGGAATTCCTTGGCGGCCAGTTCCGACGCCGAGTACACCGAAGCGCCGGCCTCGGAGACCATCACCTTGGTCATGCGCATGGCCGGGTATTTCTTGATCAGCTCGGCGGCCAGCTTGTCGGTTTCACGGCTGGCGGTGCCGTTGCCGATGGCGATCAGGTCCACCGAGTGCTTGGCGCACAGCGCGGCCAGCACGGCGATGGTCTGGTCCCACTTGTTGTGCGGTACGTGCGGGTAGACGGTGGCGTGGTCCAGCAGCTTGCCGGTGGCGTCCACCACCGCGACCTTGCAGCCGGTGCGCAGGCCCGGGTCGAGGCCCAGGGTCGCGCGCGGGCCGGCCGGGGCGGCCAGCAGCAGGTCGTGCAGGTTATGGGCGAAGACGTTGATCGCCTCGGTTTCCGCGTTGTCGCGCAGCTCGCCCAGCAGGTCGGTTTCCAGGTGGGTATACAGCTTGACCTTCCAGGTCCAGCGCACCACTTCGCCGAGCCATTTGTCCGCCGGGCGGTTCTGGTTCTGGATGCCGACCTGCTGGCCGATCATGCCTTCGCACGGGTGCATGGTGCCCGGCAGTTCGTCGCCGACTTTCAGCGCGGAGCTGAGGATGCCTTCGTTGCGGCCACGGAAAATCGCCAGGGCGCGGTGCGATGGCATGCTCTTCAGTGGTTCGTCGTGTTCGAAGTAATCGCGGAACTTGGCGCCTTCCTCTTCCTTGCCGGCGATCACGCGGGCACTGAGGGTGGCTTCCTGCTTGAGGTAGTTGCGCAGCTTGTCGAGCAGGCTGGCGTCTTCGGCGAAGCGCTCCATGAGGATGTACTTGGCGCCTTCCAGCGCGGCCTTCACGTCGGTCACGCCTTTTTCCGCGTCGACGAAGCGCGCGGCTTCGCTTTCCGGGGTCAGGCTCGGGTCGTTGAACAGGCCGTCCGCCAGTTCGCCGAGGCCGGCTTCCAGGGCGATCTGGCCCTTGGTGCGGCGCTTCTGCTTGTACGGCAGGTAGAGGTCTTCGAGGCGGGTCTTGGTGTCGGCGAGCTTGATGTCGCGGGCAAGTTCCGGGGTCAGCTTGCCTTGCTCCTCGATGCTGGCGAGGATGCTGATGCGCCGTTCGTCGAGTTCGCGCAGGTAGCGCAGGCGCTCTTCCAGATGACGCAGCTGGGTGTCATCGAGGCTGCCGGTCACTTCCTTACGGTAGCGGGCGATGAAGGGCACGGTGGAGCCTTCATCCAATAGAGCGACGGCCGCTTCGACCTGTTGTGGGCGTACACCGAGTTCCTCGGCAATGCGGCTGTTGATGCTGTCCATAAAACCACCTGACAAATTGTGAAAGCAGGCTCGCCGGCACGGAAAGATTGGGCTCGGCGAGTCTGGTTGAGCGGCCTGGCGTGCGCCGCTGCCTGGATCAAAGGGCTGCCTGTTGACCCGTGAAATCGAACAATTACTGCCTGGCCGCGGAAAATAAAAAATGGCCAAGGGCGATAACGATCAGAGGTTGCCTGACACAAAAGGCGGCGCATTATAACCAGCGTTCCCAACTTCGGGGGTATCGGCCCGCCGGCGGCCGACAGCGGGTTTTCTGGCGATAGAGGAAAAATCTGCTAACAATGCACACGGTGCGTATAACGGCAGCTACGCCATAATGCGCACCGAGATAAAAGGAGCATCTGATGAGCAGCACTGCACAAACTGCCGAAGGCGAAAAAATTCTTATTGTTGACGACGACCCGGGTCTGAGCAGCCTGCTCGAGCGCTTTTTCGTCAGCAAGGGCTACCGCGCCCGCGCGGTTCCCAACACCGAGCAGATGGACCGTCTGCTGGGTCGCGAAGTCTTCAACCTGGTCGTCCTCGACCTGATGCTGCCTGGTGAAGACGGCCTGACCGCATGCCGCCGCCTGCGCAGTGCGAACAACCAGATTCCGATCATCATGCTCACCGCCAAGGGCGACGAACTGAGCCGCATCAAGGGCCTGGAACTGGGTGCCGACGATTACCTGGCCAAGCCGTTCAACCCCGACGAACTGATGGCGCGGGTCAAGGCCGTGCTGCGTCGCCAGTCGGCTCCGGTGCCAGGCGCGCCGGGCAGCGAAGACGAAAACGTCACCTTCGGCGACTACGAACTGTCCCTGGCCACCCGCGAGCTCAAGCGCGGTGCCGAAGTGCACATGCTGACCACCGGCGAATTCGCGGTGCTCAAGGCCCTGGTGATGAATGCCCGCCAGCCGCTGACCCGCGACAAGCTGATGAACCTGGCCCGTGGCCGCGAGTGGGATGCGCTGGAGCGTTCCATCGATGTGCAGATCTCCCGCCTGCGCCGGATGATCGAACCCGACCCGTCCAAGCCGCGTTATATCCAGACGGTCTGGGGCGTGGGTTATGTGTTCGTGCCGGATGGCACCCCCACCAAGTGACCGATGATTTGTAGGAGCGAGCGCCCGGGCAGGCAAATGGCCCGGGCGCTCGCATTCCGCAACTCTGCGAGCGCGACTCGCTCCTGCAAAGCGTGCAATGGCTGTTTATGAAAACCCCGCTGTGGTTCCCGCAAAGCTTCTTCTCCCGCACCCTCTGGTTGGTGCTGATCGTGGTGCTGTTTTCCAAGGCGCTGACCCTGGTTTATCTGCTGATGAACGAGGACGTGCTGGTGGACCGCCAGTACAGCCACGGCGTGGCCCTGACCCTGCGCGCCTACTGGGCCGCAGATGAATCCAACCGCGACCAGATCGCCGAGGCCGCCGGGCTGATCAAGGTGGTCGGCAGCGGTGTGCCGGCGGGCGAGCAGCATTGGCCCTATAGCGAGATCTATCAGCGGCAGATGCAGGCCGAGCTGGGCGCCGACACGGAAGTGCGCCTGCGCATGCACGCGCCGCCAGCGCTCTGGGTGCGCGCGCCGAGCCTGGGCGACGGCTGGATGAAAGTGCCGCTGTATCCGCACCCGCTGCGCGGACAGAAGATCTGGAGCGTGCTCGGCTGGTTCCTGGCGATCGGGCTGCTCTCCACGGCTTCGGCGTGGATCTTCGTCAGCCAGCTCAACCAGCCCCTCAAGCGCCTGGTCTATGCCGCCCGGCAACTGGGCCAGGGGCGCAGCGTGCGCCTGCCGATCAGCGATACGCCGAGCGAGATGACCGAGGTATACCGCGCCTTCAACCAGATGGCCGAGGACGTGGAGCAGGCCGGGCGCGAACGCGAGCTGATGCTGGCGGGGGTGTCCCACGACCTGCGCACGCCACTGACCCGCCTGCGCCTGTCGCTGGAATTGATGGGCAGCCACAACGACCTGACCGACGACATGGTCCGCGACATCGAAGACATGGACGCGATTCTCGATCAGTTCCTGGCCTTTATCCGCGACGGCCGCGACGAGTCGGTGGAGGAAGTCGACCTCAGCGAGCTGGTGCGCGAGGTGGCGGCGCCCTACAACCAGAACATTGAAAAGGTGCGCTTGCGCCTGGAGCCGATCCCGCCGTTCCCGCTGCGCCGGGTATCGATGAAGCGCCTGTTGAACAACCTGATCGGCAACGCGTTGAACCACGCCGGCACCGAGGTCGAAGTGGCGGCCTATGTGTCGGGCGACACCAGCGCGCCGTATGTGGTGCTGAGTGTGATGGACCGTGGCGCGGGTATCGATCCTTCGGAGCTGGAGGCGATCTTCAACCCCTTCACCCGCGGCGACCGTGCCCGGGGCGGCAAGGGCACCGGCCTGGGCCTGGCGATCGTCAAGCGGATCGCCTCGATGCACGGCGGCAATGTCGAATTGCGCAACCGCGTCGATGGCGGCCTGGAAGCGCGGGTGCGCTTGCCGTTGGGCTTGTTGCTGCCCCGAGACGCGGTTTGACCTGAAGCCGCCGGCGAAGGCTGCGATAAGGCCGGGCCACGCTGGTCGCAGGACCTTCGCTCGATTTGCCAACGCTGCGTCTGCTACGCAGCCGATCGCAGCCTGCGGCAGCGGCTACAACTCAGCCCTTGCCCTTGGTCCGGGTCATGTTCGGGCCACCGTTTTTCTCGATGTGCTCGATGATGATCCCGGCCACGTTCTTGCCGGTAGTGGTCTCGATGCCTTCCAGGCCCGGCGAGGAATTCACTTCCATCACCAGCGGCCCGTGGTTGGAACGCAGGATATCCACACCCGCCACGCTCAGGCCCATGACCTTGGCCGCGCGCAGGGCCGTCATGCGTTCTTCCGGGGTGATCTTGATCAGGCTGGCGCTGCCGCCACGGTGCAGGTTGGAGCGGAATTCACCGGGCTTGGCCTGGCGTTTCATCGCGGCAATCACCTTGTCGCCGACCACGAAGCAGCGAATGTCGGCGCCGCCGGCTTCCTTGATGTACTCCTGGACCATGATGTTCTGCTTCAGGCCCATGAAGGCTTCGATCACCGACTCGGCCGCCGTGGCGGTTTCGCACAGCACCACGCCGATGCCCTGGGTGCCTTCCAGCACCTTGATCACCAGCGGCGCGCCGTTGACCATCTCGATCAGGTCGGGAATGTCGTCCGGCGAGTGGGCAAAGCCGGTCACCGGCAGGCCGATGCCACGCCGCGACAGCAGTTGCAGCGAGCGCAGCTTGTCCCGCGAGCGGGCGATGGCCACCGACTCGTTGAGCGGGAACACGCCCATCATTTCGAACTGGCGCAGCACCGCGCAGCCGTAGAAGGTCACCGAGGCGCCGATGCGTGGAATCACCGCGTCGAAACCTTCCAGTGGCTTGCCGCGATAGTGGATCTGCGGCTTGTGGCTGGCGATGTTCATGTAGGCGCGCAGGGTATCGACCACCACCATTTCATGGCCACGCTCGGTGCCGGCTTCGACCAGGCGACGAGTGGAATACAGACGCGGGTTACGCGACAGCACAGCGATCTTCATGCAACACCTGTGGCAGAGGTAGTGGACACCGGGAACACCGGTTTGTCTTGAACGTATTTAATCCCCGGATTGACCACCAGCTGGCCGTCGATCAGGGCTTTGGAACCGAGCAGCAGGCGATAGCGCATGGCCTTGCGGCAGGCGAGGGTGAACTCCACCCGCCACACCCGATCGCCGAGTGCCAGGGTGGTGCTGATCACGTAGCGCACCTGCGCCTGGCCGTTGGAACTCTTGATGGTCTTCATCGTCACCAGCGGCGCTTCGCAACGCCGATGACGCAACTGCACCACGCTGCCCAGGTGCGCGTTGAAACGCACCCATTGCTCACCGTCGCGCTCGAACGGCTCGATCTCGGTGGCATGCAGGCTGGAGGTGCTGGCGCCGGTATCGATCTTGGCGCGCAGGCCGGCGACTCCCAAATCCGGAAGCGCCACCCACTCGCGCAGACCGACGACGGTCAAATGGTCAAATGTTTTCAAATGTGCTCAACCGCTGAGGAACCCGCTCGCACCGTCAAGCGGCCGAATTCGCGGTATTCACGCAGAATAATGGGTAAAAGGCGACAGATATCTAAGCCCGGGTCCGCAGCTCCCGGGCGGGCTGCTGCGGAGCCTCGCATTCTAAACCGAGCCATCGCAATTCATGGCACGAGAGAAACGGTAGTACAGTTCGAAAATATTTCAGAATGAGGAAATGCCATGGCACAAAAAGCCGAAGACGACGACAAGGTCCGTCTGGATAAGTGGCTATGGGCGGCGCGCTTCTACAAGACCCGGGCCCTGGCCAAGGCTGCCATTGAAAGCGGCAAGGTGCATCACCGTGGCGAACGCTGCAAACCGGGCAAGGAGCCGAGGATCGGCGACGAGTACGAAATACGCACCGGTTTCGACGAGCGCACCGTGGTGGTCCAGGCCCTGTCGAGCGTGCGTCGGGGGGCGCCGCAAGCGCAGGCCCTGTATACGGAAACCGAAGCCAGCATTGCCAAGCGGGAGAACGCCGCGGCCCTGCGCAAGGCCGGTGCCCTGGGTGTGAGCACCGACGGCAAGCCGACCAAGAAACAGCGACGCGACCTGTTCAAATTCCACAGCCACGAATAAGCCAGGCCGCTTTCCCCCGTAGCAGCGAGGCTTGCCCGCGATCGGCCGAGGTTCCACCTTGCTTGGAACAAACCCGGATTGTTCATAAAATGCCCTCAAATGGCAGAAATTCGCGCACCGTAATGGTGCAAAAAAGCGCAATTTCATGCCCTGTACTCATTTTGTCATCACATCAGATACCCCAAACTTATGACTTATTTGCCGGATACCGACTTCACCCAACGCTTCATCTTCGATGACAGCGACGCCCGCGGCGAACTGGTGGCGTTGGAGCGCAGCTATGCCGAGGTCCTCGCCAAACACGCTTACCCGGAGCCAGTCGCGCAACTGCTCGGCGAGCTGATGGCCGCCGCCGCGCTGCTGGTCGGCACGCTGAAGTTCGACGGTTTGCTGGTCCTCCAGGCACGTTCCGAAGGCCCGGTGCCGTTGCTGATGATCGAGTGCTCCAGCGACCGCGAGATCCGTGGCCTGGCCCGCTATGACGCAGAGCGGATCGCCCCGGACGCGACCCTGGCCGACCTGATGCCCAATGGCGTGCTGGCCCTGACCGTCGACCCGACCCACGGCCAGCGCTACCAGGGCATTGTCGACCTGGACGGCGCGACGCTGGCGGAATGCTTCACCAACTACTTCGTCATGTCCCAACAGGTCGGCACCCGTTTCTGGCTGCACGCCGACGGGCGCCGCGCCCGTGGCTTGCTGCTGCAGCAACTGCCGGCCGATCGCCTCAAGGATGAAGAAGAGCGCGCCGCCAGCTGGCAGCACATCACCGCGCTGGGCGGCACCCTGACCGCCGACGAACTGCTGAGCCTGGACAACGAGACCGTGCTCCATCGCCTCTATCATGAAGAAGCGGTGCGTCTGTTCGATGTGCAGCCGTTGCGCTTCCGTTGCAGCTGCTCGCGCGAGCGCTCGGGCAATGCGCTGGTCAGCCTGGGCCTGGAAGATGCGCAGAAGCTGGTGGTCGAACACGGCGGCAGCATCGAGATCGATTGCCAGTTCTGCAACGAGCGTTACCTGTTCGATGCGGCCGATATCAGCCAATTGTTCGCCGGAGCAGGTGTCGACTCACCGTCAGATACTCGTCACTAAAACGGTTCAGCGCAGGTAAATTACCTGGCAAGCGCCGGATTAACGCCGTTCTGACGGGAGGGCCCTACTCTTTTTGGGCTTTTCTGGCATAATCCGGCGCACTTTTTTCGCGGTAGTAGTGCACGACTTTCTACTACAAAACGTTTGGAGCACTCGGCCAATGGCCGACGGGGAACCTCATGACGCAAGCCAATAACGCCGTGTACACCGATCTGAGTGTTGATGATCTGGTTAAAGAAGCCCTGAACCGCGGTGAGGGCGAGCTTGCCAATACCGGCGCGCTGGTTGTTCGTACCGGTCACCGTACCGGCCGTTCGCCAGTCGATCGTTTCATCGTTGAAGAGCCGACCACCCAGGACGCTATCGCCTGGGGCCCGATCAACCGCAAGTTCCCGGCCGACAAGTTCGATGCCCTGTGGGCTCGCGTCGAGGCGTTCAACAACGCGCAAGAGCATTTCGTTTCCCACGTGCATGTAGGCGCTTCCGAAGAGCACTACCTGGCCGTGAAAATGACCACCCAGACTGCCTGGCAGAACCTGTTCGGTCGTTGCCTCTTCATCAACCCGGCCCAGTACAACCCGGCTGGCCGTGAAGAGTGGCAAGTGCTCAACGTTGCCAACTTCGAATGCGTTCCAGAGCGCGATGGCACCAACTCCGATGGTTGCGTGATCCTCAACTTCGCTCAGAAGAAAGTGCTGATCGCCGGCATGCGCTACGCCGGTGAAATGAAGAAAGCCATGTTCTCGGTGCAGAACTTCCTGCTGCCGGCCGCCGACGTGCTGCCGATGCACTGCGCCGCCAACATCGGCGAAGAGGGCGACGTGACCCTGTTCTTTGGCCTGTCCGGTACCGGCAAGACCACCCTGTCCGCCGACGAAAGCCGTTACCTGATCGGTGACGACGAGCACGGTTGGGGCGAGGGCGTGGTGTTCAACATCGAAGGCGGTTGCTATGCCAAGTGCATCGACCTGTCCGAGAAGAACGAGCCGGTCATCTGGAAAGCCATCAAGCATGGCGCCGTACTGGAAAACGTGGTGCTGGACGACGCCAAGAAGGCTGACTACGCCGACGGCAGCCTGACCCAGAACAGCCGCGCCGCCTACCCGCTGGAGCACGTCGAGAAGCGTTCCGAGAAAAATCTCGGTGGCGAGCCGAATGCCGTGATCTTCCTGACCTGCGACCTGACCGGCGTACTGCCGCCAGTGTCGATCCTCAGCGAAGAACAAGCCGCCTACCACTTCCTGTCCGGCTACACCGCGCTGGTGGGCTCGACCGAAATGGGTTCGGGCGCTGGCATCAAGTCGACCTTCTCCACCTGCTTCGGCGCACCGTTCTTCCCGCGTCCGGCAGGCGTTTACGCAGAGCTGCTGATCAAGCGCATCCGCGGCTTCGGCTCCAAGGTCTACCTGGTCAACACCGGCTGGACCGGCGGTGGCTACGGCGTCGGCAAGCGCTTCAACATCCCGACCACCCGTGGCGTGATCGCGGCCATCCAGAGCGGCGCCCTGATCGGTGCCGAGACCGAGCACCTGGACACCATCAACCTGGACGTGCCACTGGCCGTTCCAGGCGTCGATACCGGCCTGCTCAACCCACGCAACACCTGGGCTGACAAAGCCGCCTACGACGAAGCCGCCAAGGCCCTGGCCGGCCTGTTCATCGAGAACTTCAAGAAGTTCGACGTGAGCGACGCCATCAAGGCTGCCGGTCCGAAGCTGTAAGCGTCGGGCAAGTGGTTTGAGAAGCCGCCCTTAGGGGCGGCTTTTTTGTGGGCGGCATTCAGTCCTGTTCAAACACTAGGTGGCTTGTCCGAGCGGTTCAATAAGCCAGATTCGACACGACTTGTAGGGTAAGTCCTTGTGCCCTTGCAGGGCTTAAATCCCTTCCAACTCCCGTGTATCCCAACGCTGGGCCTTGATCGCCCGATACAGCATGCCGATGGTCAGCGGGAGCTTGTCGCCGCGCCCCTTGGCCCGGCGCTTGAGGAAGACGTCGTAGCCTTCGGGCTGGAAATAGCGGTAGGCGTCGTAGTCGACAAAGTCGATGACAAACAGTTCTTCCAGCGCCTGCATCAGTTGATCGGCGTCTGCGCCGTCGCAGCCCAGGTCGAGGTTGATGGCGGTCTTGAGGCTGATGCCTTTGCGTTCGGGCAGGCCGATTTCTTCGTGCAGCAACTGCATGAGCTGGCGCATGGTCGGGTCGTCGGGGAAGCCGGGGGCGAGGTGCATGGTGGGGTGTCCGCAAGGTCTGTCGGTGGCGCCAGATCGGCCTGCAGTTTAGGGCCAATTGTTTGGGTTTGAGCGAAAAAGAAAAGTCGCTCGACCAGCTCGGATTTGCCTGACAGCCAGGCCCCCCTCGCACTGGTTACCGTGAGATCCCGGTTGAAGACCGGGGTTTTCCAGGCGACCGAGCAAAGGACTATGGCCCGCAACAAGGACGTGCCCCAGGTATGGCAGCTCCACGACGCTGACGGCGGCGGTTATCGCCGCCTGCGCAACATGACCGCAAGCGAGCTGGCCGAGCGTGACGAGGCACAGTTTCGTTATGAGCAGATGCTCGCTCGCCAGCAGGCTTATGAAGACCGGCTACCGACCACCCGGATGGAGCCGCAACCTGCCCCTGTCGGTTGTGTATTCACCAAGTCTTGCAAGCTGCCGGACGCCGTCATCGACTACGTCACCCCGACAGGCTTTATTCCGACCGATGCAGTGGCGAATTACGGCGCACTGACGCTGCTGGGCGGTCGCGAAGTGGAGGCGGATGGGCGCGTGCCCCTCAAGCGCATCAGCGGCACGTTGCCGGCCAATCTCGGCGCCTTGGCTCTGGGTGGTGTCTCCGTGAGTGCTGGTACCGCCGGCAACGGTCTGGGCCTTATCTCCTCGGGCGTGGCGGCTGGTGCGTTGCTGGGACTGGTGGCTTTGCTCGCTCCCTCGAGCCTGGGCGATGGCGCGCTGTACAGCGAAGAGCAGCTACGCAACCTCAAACAGGCTCGCACCCGTCTGCGCCTGCGGGTTGAACAGCAGGCCGACGGCCGCCTCAAGGGCTACGGCTTCAACACTCAGGGACGCCGCGAGTGGGAAATGATTCCTGTCGCTGAATTTGAGGCCCGTGGCGAGCAGCAAGTGGCCGATCTGGGCGATGGCATCACCCTTATCTGGACCCCGGCAGTGGACCCCTCGAGCACCACAGGGATACCACCGCTGGAAGCGGCGCCACAGACACCACCGATCTGGATTTTCCCGCCGACCGAAGCGGCGGAACGGATCATCGTGAGTCCGATTTATCCGCCGGAGTATCGGGATTTCATTCTGGTGTTTCCGCCTGGTTCTGGAGTTCAGCCGCTCTACATCGTGATCAACGCCCGGTACGAGCCAGGCATTGTCACTGGTCAAGGTAAGGATGTTTCTGGCTCCTGGCTTGCGGGTGCTGGTGAGGGGGCGGGAGTACCGATTCCATCTCGGATTGCAGATCAATTACGAGGACGGAAATTCAATAGATTCGACGACTTCAGAGAGGCATTTTGGACTGCTGTGGGGCGTGATACCGAGCTGCTTGGTCAGTTCAATGGAAGCAACCAAGGCAAGCTGTTAAAAGGCAGGGCGCCATTTGCTCCCAGGTCTGAACACTACGGAGAAAACTCTCGATATGAGCTACATCACATTGACTACATAAAACATGGTGGTGAGGTCTACGATATTGAGAATCTTGGGGTGATGACACCGAAACGACACATAGAAATCCACAAGCAGGATAGAAAATGATGCTGAAAAATAGCCTTTCGGATTACTCGGAACAGGAGTTTATTGAATTGCTCCAGCGCATTATTGGGAATGATGAGAGTGAGGATGTAGAAAACAAATTGGTCTATCACTTCAATATGATATGCGGGCATCCAGCGGGCTCTGATCTGATTTTTTACCCAGAGGAGGGGGCCGATGATTCAGCCGAGGGTATTACAAAGACGTTGAAAGAATGGCGCGCAGCGAATGGATTGTCTGGCTTCAAAAACAGCTGACATTCTCGATCATGCTCTTCCCGAGCGAGTGACAGGGAGGACACGCAATGGGACTGAAAGTCAGATTGGACTGGTACGACAAGAAAACTGATTTAGGCGAAGGGCAGGAATATTCAGAAGACTTCGGTGATGATGCGTCGCTTCTCAGCGCTCTTGGGTTACCGGTAGAAAACAATGTGAATAACGGTGGGTTTGATGTGGAGGGCGCTTGGGTTTCAGTACTCCAGCACTATTTTTCCCATGCCATTGATTTATCGGCGTATGACTACCAAGTGTCTTTTGATTATCGGGATCAGTGGTAATCATCAAGGCTAGGGCGGCGCTTATGTAGCCCTTGTTCTACGTTCGTAGTCATGGAGAAAGGAGCGAGAGTGCCTGATGATCTTTTCCATAATGGGCTTTCACCCTGGCGAGGATAAATTGGCTTTTGAGCTAAGCGTGAGCTTATCGAGCGCCGATCTGAGCCCCGTGATGAATTGGACCAATGACAGTGAATGTATTGGTGTCGAATTTCGGCTCACGGCGAGCCAGGTCCTTGAAGTTGAGCGGTTGTGTTTTGTTGATTTACCTAGAGGTTTTGACCTTTATCTAGCCTCGTCAGGTTGAACCGATATTGGTGGGGCAGTATCGGATGATTGCACCAAGAATGGGTGCATTGATTCGCTTAAATACATCCTCAACTGCAGCGTTTCTGCATAGATGGAACTGATGTCAAGTCAGTGCAACTGAACAGCACAGACATAAGGTTTTTCCTCTGGAGCGCTTCATCTTCCATTTACCACCCTTAGGTAGTTTCAGGGATTCCCGCAGACGCGAGCTTTTGTGATGGATTCGCAAGCAAACCCCGAAAAATCTGTGTATCGTGCGCGCGAAATCTGCCGGGTACCTCTGGGTGCCGACTTCATACACTTAAAGGGAATTAGGTATGCGATTGTTTCGCGTGACTTCGATTTTTTCGTTGTGGGCACTGGCATTCTCGGTGACCGCGCAGCAGTTGCCGGTCGAGGTGCTGAGTGCGGTGGTCAAGGACCAGAAGATCGCCGACGCCGAGGTGCTGGTGCAGCGCAACGGCGCCCAGAGCGCGGTCGGTCGCACCAATGCGCAAGGCCAGGTGACCCTGACCACCGACTTCGCCGATGACCCCAGCAACCTGCTGATCATCAAGAAACCCGGCTATTCCAACCTGGTGGTCAAGTGCCCGTGCAGCGGCATGACCTATGCCATCAGCCCGGTGATGCAGAACCTCGACGGTCTGCGCGTGGTGCTGACCTGGGGCGCGAACCCCAGCGATCTCGACTCGCACATGATCTTCCCGGGCAACAACATCTACTACCGCAACCAGCAAGGCGATGACGCCCACCTGGACGTCGACGATGTCGACGGCTACGGCCCGGAAACCATCACCCTGGAAAAGAAACACTACGGCGAAAGCTATGTGTACGCGGTGCATGACTTCAGCAACCAGAGCCTCCCGACGTCCCGCCAGCTCTCTGCCAGCCAGGCCAAGGTGTTCGTGTACATGGGCCAGTCGCTGGTGCGCACTTACTATGTGCCGACGAACCGCAGCGGTAACCTGTGGACCGTGTTCCGCATGACCGGCAATGGCGACTTCCAGGACATCAACACCCTCAGCGGCGTGACCGTCGACGCGCAGGACGTGCTGAACGAAGTGTCGCCGCTGCTCGACGACAAAGTGGAAGTGGCCGCTGTCGCCGTCAGCAGCAGCGCGCAAGCTGATGCGAAAACCCTCAACCGCAAGGGTGAAGAGGCTTACCACGCCGGCAACCTGCAACAAGCCATCGACTTCTACCGCCAGGCCATCGAGCTCAACAACGGCTATGGCCAGGCTTACAGCAACCTCGGCCTGGCCTATCAGAAAGCCGGCAACACCGCCGAGTCGATCTGGGCCAACCGCAAGGCCATCGCCCTGGCCAGCGGCAGCTCGGCGGCCACCGTGCGCGCCAGTTCCTACTACAACATCGCGCGGATCTACGAAGCGGCCGGCCAGTTCGCCGATGCCCTGCGTCACTATCAGTTGGCCAAGCAGCAGAAGGCCAACCCGGTGTACGACAAAGCCATCGAGCGTGTGCAAAACCGCTGATTCACGGGTGTTGATCTGACCCCCATAACGCGCCGTCCCACGGCGCGTTATGCATTCATGGAGGTTGTTATGCGGGTTCTGGTTGTTGCATTGATGTTGTCCCTGTGGACTGCCGTGGCCCAGGCTGCCGGCCCGATGGTGTTCGCCACTATCGACCGCAGTAGCTGGCCAGGTTCGCTGGCTACCGCGGCAGGTTTCGATACCGCCTCGCGCGCGGAAATCCTCATGTTCGGCAAGGCCCTGCTGGCCAGCGAGGCGCTGGACGATGCCAGCCTCAAGCAGCGCCTGGGCGTCAAGACGCTGGACCATCATTCGGTCGAGCAAGTGCGCGAGCGCTTCTGGATTCGCCTGCTCAGCAGCTACCACAGCGCCAGCCAGGACTGTGAAGGTGCCGTTTTCTGCCCTCCGGTGCGTAACCTGGATGACTTGCGGCAACTGGCCCAGGGCTTTACCGGAACGATCAGCCCGGCCTATGACGCCTGGGCCCAGGCAAGCCGACAGTTCCATGAGCAGTATCTGAACGAACAGCTGCGTCTGGCCGCGCTGTTCCCGAAGATCAGCAGTGAGATCGAACGTTTCGACAACGCTGAGCTGACGGGCGACGAGCTGGCGGACCGGCAGTTCCTGCTGACCTTCGACGACGGTCCGACGGCCGTGGGCGGCCACACCGACACGCTGGCCGAGCTACTGCGGGCCAACGACCTGCATGGCCTGTTCTTCGTGCTGGGCGAGCCGTTCCAGGCGCGGCTGCGCAAGTCGTCGCCGGCGCAAATGCGCGAGTTGTACAGCGGCCAATGTGTGGCCCTGCACGGCTGGGTGCACAAGTCCCACAGCGCCTGGAGCGAATGGCAGCAGTCCATCACTCGCTCCGCGACCCTGGTGCGCGGCACGTTGCCGGATGACTACCAGCCGCTGTTCCGTCCGCCTTATGGGCAGCGCCAAAGCGACAGCGCGGCCTTCTTCAAGGCCCAGGGCATCAAGGTCATGCTCTGGGGCATCGACTCCCAGGACTGGAGCAAGGCCATCAGTGCCAGCGCGGCGAGCCAGCGGGTGCAGACGCTGATGCTGTTGTGGCGCCGGGGGATCATTTTGTTCCACGACATTCACAACAAGGCGCCTGCCGCAGTGCCGGCGTTGATCGCCGCAAACAGGGGCAACGGGGTTAAGTGGGTGGATTGCCGCACCCTGCGTTGAGGTCCTGAACCGCCATCGCGAGCCGGGTCGTCCTCTACAGAGGCGAGCCGGCTCGCGATACACCCTGCAAAACACCGCGTATCCCTCTGCATACGCGGCTCTTCATCCCCCTGTATCATCCCGTATCCTTTCTTCCCCGACCTTTCCCCGCCCCCTGTGCCAGGCTTCAAGGCACGTCAGCGGTCAAAGGAGTGACAGCTCATGCACGACACCCTCGAACAGGTCTTCGGTTATCCACAGTTTCGTCCCGGCCAGGAGGCGGCGGTCAGCGCGGTGCTGGCCGGGCGCTCGGCGGCGGCGATTTTTCCCACGGGTTCCGGTAAGTCGCTGTGCTATCAGCTGCCGGCCTTGCTGCTACCGCACCTGACTTTGGTGGTCTCGCCGTTGCTGGCGCTGATGCAGGACCAACTGGCATTCCTGCAGCGCCATGGCATCGCCGCGGCGAGCATCGATTCCGCACAGAGCCGCGACGACGCCAACCAGGTCATGGCGCGAGCCCGTTCCGGCGAACTGAAGATCCTGATGATCTCGGTGGAGCGCCTGAAGAACGAGCGTTTTCGCAACTTCCTGCAGCAGGTGCGGATTTCCCTGTTGGTGGTGGACGAGGCGCACTGCATCTCCGAATGGGGCCACAACTTTCGCCCCGACTACCTCAAGCTGCCGGACTACCAGCGCCAGTTCAATATTCCCCAGGCGCTGCTGCTGACCGCTACCGCCACGCCCAAGGTAATTGCCGATATGCAGGCGAAATTCGCTATCGCCGAGCAGGACGTGGTGACCACCGGTTTCTACCGGCCCAACCTCAACCTGCTGGTGGAGCCGGTGCGCGGCCAGGACAAGCGCCGGCGCCTGGTGCAGTGGCTGAGTGAGCGTCCCGGGCAGCCAAGCATCGTCTACGTCACCTTGCAAAAAACCGCCGAGCACATCGCCGAGCATCTGGGTCGCAACGGCATCCAGGCCGAGGCCTACCACGCCGGGCTGCCCCATGAACAACGCGAGGCCATCCAGCGCCACTTCATGGCTGGCCAGTCCAACTGCATCGTCGCCACCATTGCCTTCGGCATGGGTATCGACAAGAGCGACATCCGCAACGTGGTGCATTTCGACCTGCCCAAATCCATCGAGAACTACAGCCAGGAAATCGGCCGCGCCGGGCGCGATGGCCAGCCTTCCGACTGCCTGGTGCTGGCCAATCGCGACAGCCTCAACGTGCTGGAAAACTTCGTCTACGGCGATACACCGGAGCTGGACGGCATTCGCTGTGTCCTGGACGAACTGCAGGGCGCGGCGCCTGACGGGCAATGGGAGTTCTTGCTGGGCCCGCTGGCGGACCAGAGCAACATTCGCCAACTGCCGCTCAAGACCTTGCTGGTGCAGCTGGAACTGCGTGGCCTAATCGCGCCGCGTTACGCCTACTTCGCCGAATACCGCTTCAAATTCCTCGAGGAGCCACAGGTGCTGCTGGAGCGTTTCGAAGGGGAGCGCCGGCAGTTCGTGGCGGCGATCATCGAAACCTCCAGCCGTGCCCGGACCTGGGCCACGGTGAATTTCGACGCGCTTTATCAGCAGCATCAGGCTGAGCGTGGCCGGGTGGTGAAGGCTTTGGACTACTTCCAGGAAAAGGGCTGGGTCGAGCTGGAAAGCAAGCAGATGACCGAGGTCTACAACCTGCTGGAGACGGGCTTCGATGCCGCGACCCTGAGCCAGCAACTGCATGCCTACTTCAAACAGCACGAAAGCAGCGAGATCGCGCGGATCCACGCGATGCTCGAGCTGTTCGCCACCGAGCAGTGCCTGGGGCACCGTCTGGCGCAGTACTTCGGCGACGACCAGGCACCGCGGCAATGCGGGCATTGTTCGGTGTGTCACGGTCAGGTGGCCCGCCTGCCGGAGCCGCCAGCCTTGCCGGCCCTTGTGGATAAAAATTTCGAGGCGCTGTGCGGTGAATTTATCCACAGGCATCGGCAACACAGCGGTATGCCGCCGGCGGCGGAACGCTTGACGCGTTTCCTCTGCGGAATCAGCGTGCCGCTGTTCACCAAGCTCAAGGCGCGATCGATCCCGGGTTTCGCGGTGCTCGAGGATTACCCCTACGCCGAGGTGCGCGATTGGGCCGAGCATCACCTCCAGCAGTGATGCGGCCACGATGGCTGGCCCGATCCATCCGCTGAATGCCGCTCATCACAGGAATAAATTTCAAAAATACCCTGGGCCTGATTAAGGTGGTTTACGTCTGCGAGCCATCAATAAGAGAGCCAATATGAGCCAGATCGACATTCAGCGCGCCGCGGTGATCGGTGCCGGAACCATGGGCCGCGGAATTGTGATGTGCCTGGCCAATGCCGGGATAGCGGTGCGGTGGGTGGACAACAACCCGCAGATGCTCGAGCAGGCGTTGGCGGCGGTGACCGAGACTTATGCACACAATGTGCGTCAGGGCCGGATCGATCAGGCAGAGGCCGACGCACGCCGGGCCCGGATAAGCGTCGCGGACTACCCGGCGATCCGCGATGTGGACCTGGTGATCGAGGCGGTCTACGAAAATCTTGAGCTGAAGCAGCAAATCTTTCGCCAGCTCGATGGCCTGCTCCAGCCACAAGCGATCCTCGCCAGTAACACCTCGGCGCTGGATATCGATGCCATCGCCGCGGTCACCCGGCGTCCGCAACAGGTGTTGGGCCTGCATTTCTTCAGCCCCGCCCACATCATGAAACTGCTGGAAATCGTGCGGGGTGCCGCGACGGCCCCGCCGGTGCTCGAGGCCGCCCTGGCGCTGGGTGAGCGCATGGGCAAGGTCAGTGTGGTGTCCGGCAATTGCCCTGGGTTTATCGGCAACCGCATGTTGCGCACCTATGTGCTGGAGGCGCGCAAGATGTTGCTGGAAGGGGCTTTCCCTTATCAGGTGGATGCCGCATTGCAGGGGTTTGGTTTTGCCATGGGCCCGTTCCGTATGTACGACGTGGTCGGCATCGACCTGGAGTGGCGCGCCCGGCAACTGGCCGGCAAGGGCCAGGAGGCGCACGAAGTGCAGGTCGATAATCGACTGTGCGAAGCGGGTCGTTTCGGCCAGAAAAGTGGCAACGGTTATTACCACTACGAACCTGGCAGTCGCCAGGCCGAACACGATGTGCAGGTCGATGCCCTGGTCCAGGAAGTCAGCGAAGGCCTGGGCTATCGCCGTCGCGATATCGGCCCCGAGGAAATCCTCGAGCGCTGCCTGCTGGCGCTGGTCAACGAAGGCGCGAAGATCCTGGAGGAAGGCATCGCCGGCTCGGCACAGGACATCGACCGGGTGTACCTCAACGGTTATGGCTTCCCGGCGGACAAGGGCGGGCCGATGAGCTGGGCGGACGGGCAGGGGCTGGCGTCGATTCGGCAGCGGTTGCTGCAACTGCAAGCCGAGTCGGGTGCGCACTGGCGGCCGGCGCGGTTGATTGACGAACTGGTTTCAGCGGGTAAAGGGTTTGCCGATCATCGGGCCATCGGTTGAAATAGCCGACTGCCTGATCGACCACCCTTTCTCTTCGAGTACCCGCCAATGACCGACCGCATGCCGCAACGCACCGATTACCGCCACTTCCAGCCAATCATCACGCGCTGGCATGACAACGATGTCTACGGTCATGTGAATAACGTCACCTACTACAGCTTCTTCGACACGGCCGTGAATACCTACCTGATCGAAGAGGGCGGCCTGGATATCCATGGCGGCGAGGTGGTGGGGTTCGTGGTGAGTTCAGCCTGCGATTACTTTGCCTCGATCGCCTTTCCCGAGCGCATCGAGATCGGCCTGCGTGTCGGCAAGCTGGGCAACAGTTCGGTGCAGTACGAGCTGGCGGTGTTCAAGGTGGGGGAAATCGATGCCTGCGCGGCGGGGCGTTTCGTGCATGTGTTCGTCGATCGGGCGTCGAATCAACCGGTAGGGATTCCTGCCGGGTTGCGCGCAGCGTTGGAACGTTTGCTGATGTAAGGCACAAAAAAGACCGCAGCCTTCGCAGCTCCTGGAAGGTTCATCCCGGGGGTGATGAACCTTGTCTGGCAGGAGCCGCCGTCAGGCTGCGGTCGGTTTTTTTGTCAGCGGGTTGCGACCGTTTCAGGTCTTAGTCGCGCCAGTGACGTTTGTGCTTGCGATGGCCGTAGGCATGGCCACGACCTGGATGGCCGTCGCGGTAGTAGCGGCGGTCATCGCGATCGTAATCGCGGTAGCGATGATCATCTCGATCGCTGTCGTTACCCATGTAGTTGCCCAGTGCGCCGCCGGCGCCGCCGCCCGCTGCCGCACCGATCAGGCTGCCGGTGGTGCCGCCTACGCTGCGACCGACCACGTTACCGCCCGCTGCACCCAGTGCCCCGCCGATTGCGGCTTCGCCACGGCTGCGACGGTCGGCACCCACGGCGCTACCGCCTGCGCCGCCCAATGCAGCACCGATGGTCGAACCGGTGTTGCCACCAATCGACTGACCGACGACCGAGCCTAGAACCCCGCCCAATGCGCCGCCCACACCTGCTTCAGTGGTGCCACCGGCAGAGGCAATGCCGCTGACCAGGCCAAGGGACAACAAGAGAATCGAGGAGAACTTCATAGAGGAGCCTCAAAGGGATGACGGCGCGATCCTGAGGCTGTGTTGAGGCGCTTACAATCGAAATCCGACGAATAGCACGAGTTGTACACAATCTTCTAACTTATTGTTTTTAGTACGGAACTTATCCGCTTTCGGCGAGTCTGTAGCTACTTGGAAGAGGCCGCTTTTGTATGAAAGCGGCCTTTTTTGTGCCTGCGATTTCGCTTTCGCTGGAACCTCCTGACTGTAGCCGCTGCCGCAGGCTGCGATCGGCTCCGTAGGAGGCGTTGCTCTTGAGGGCCATGGAAGGCGCTGCGCGCCTTATCGCAGCCTGCGGCAGCAGCTCCAGGGCCCGCGACTTCGCCGATCAGGCCGAGCGGGCCATGATCAGGCCGCTGTCGCTGGCCGCTTCCAGGCGGATCGCAATGAATTTCGAGGTCGGGGTATGGCTGCCGTCCCCGGTGCTTTCCAGCGGCACCAGCGGGTTCACCTCCGGGTAGTAGGCCGCCGCCTGGCCCGCAGGAATATCGAAGGCCAGCAGGGTGAACCCCTTGACCCGACGTTCGCGCCCGTCATCCCACAACGAAACGATGTCGGCTTTCTGCCCCGGCTTGAAGCCCAGGCGGATGATGTCGGCTTCGTTGACGAACAGCACGTCGCGCTGGCCCTTCACGCCGCGATAGCGATCGTCCAGGCCATAGATGGTGGTGTTGTACTGATCGTGGGAGCGCATCGACTGCATGATCAGGTCCGGCAATTGCCCGGTGGCGCGGGTGCGCTCATGCACCAGGTCCTTGGGCAGCAGGTTCGAGCGGAAGTTGGCGCGGCCCGACGGGGTGTTCCAGCGCCGGACGCCGGCCGAGTTGCCAAGGTAGAAGCCGCCAGGGTTTTTCAGCCGTTCGTTGAAGTCTTTGAAGCCTGGAATGGTGTCGGCGATCAGGTCGCGGATGCGGCCGTAATCGGCCACCAGCCAGTTCCAGTCCACCGGATGGCTGCCCAGGGTGGCAGCGGCGATGCCCGCGAGGATCCACGGCTCCGAACGCATCTGCTGCGACAGCGGCTGCAACTGGCCGTTGGAGGCGTGGACCATGCTGAAGGAGTCTTCCACCGTCACCGCTTGCGCGCCTTTGCTCTGCAGGTCGATGTCGGTGCGCCCCAGGCACGGCAGGATCAGCGCTTCCTTGCCGTGGGCCAGGTGGCTGCGGTTGAGCTTGGTGCTGATCTGCACGGTCAGGTCGCAGTTGCGCAGGGCCTGGAAGGTCCGTGGGCTGTCCGGAGTGGCCTGGGCGAAGTTGCCGCCCAGGCCGATGAAGACTTTCGAGCGGCCTTCGAGCATGGCGTGGATCGCCTCGACCACGTTGTGGCCATTCTCGCGTGGCACCTTGAACTGGAAGCGCCGCTCCAGGGTGTCGAGGAAGGCCGCCGCCGGCCGTTCGTTGATGCCCATGGTGCGGTCGCCCTGCACGTTACTGTGGCCGCGCACCGGGCACAGGCCGGCGCCCGGACGGCCGATGTTGCCGCGCAACAGCATCAGGTTGGCGATTTCCTGGATGGTCGGCACCGAGTGGCGATGCTGGGTGATGCCCATGGCCCAGCACATGATCACGTTCTTGCCCTTGGCGTACATGCGCGCCGCCTGCTCGATCTCCACCAGGGTCAGGCCGGACTGCTCGACAATGTCCTCCCATGGGGTGTCGTCGATGACGCCCAGGTAGTCCAGCACGGCGGCCGTGTGTTCGTTGAGGAAGTCATGATCGAACACGGCCGGGGCGCCGCTCTTCTGCGCGTCGCGTTCCCATTGCAAGAGGAACTTGGCCATGCCGCGCAGCAGGGCCATATCGCCGCCCAGGGCCGGGCGGAAATAGGCGGTATTGGTCGGCTTGTTGCCGTTGGTGAGCATTTCGATCGGGTGCTGCGGATGCTGGAAACGCTCCAGGCCGCGTTCTTTCAGCGGGTTGATGCACACCACCTGGGCCCCGCGTTTCACCGCTTCACGCAGCGGCTCGAGCATCCGTGGGTGGTTGGTGCCGGGGTTCTGGCCCCAGACGAAAATCGCATCGGCATGCTCGAAGTCGTCGAAGGTCACGGTGCCTTTGCCGACCCCGACGCTTTGCGCCAGGGCCACGCCGCTGGCCTCGTGGCACATGTTCGAGCAGTCGGGGAAGTTGTTGGTGCCGTAGGCGCGCACGAACAGCTGATAAAGATAGGCGGCTTCGTTGCTGGCCCGGCCCGAGGTATAGAACTCGGCCATGTCCGGGCTTGGCAGCGCTTGCAAGTGCTTGCCGATCAGGGCGAAGGCGGCATCCCAGCTGATGGGCTTGTAGCGATCGGTCTCGGCGTCGTAGCTCAGGGGCTCGGTCAGGCGGCCCTGGTATTCGAGCCAGTAGTCGCTCTGCTCCAGCAACGAACTGACGCTGTGCTTGGCGAAGAACTTACCGTCCACGCGGCGCTTGGTGGCTTCCCAGTTCACCGCCTTGGCGCCGTTCTCGCAGAACTTGACCATGCCGCTTTCCGGCGAGTCGCCCCAGGCGCAGCCCGGGCAGTCGAAACCGCCGTTCTGGTTGGTCTTGAGCATCATGCGGATGTTTTTCAACGCGTTGTCGCTGGTCAGCCAGGCCTGGGCGACGCTGATGAGCGCGCCCCAGCCGCCGGCCGGGCCCTTGTAGGGCTTGTAGCGTGGGGTAGGTGTCTGGTCGGCTTGATGATGAGCACTCACGCTTGATTCTCCATCGCAGGGCTGTAGACCCGCGGCGCACTTTTTTGCGGCAGGTGGATGAGATTGAGGTTGTGCCGGCGCGCCCATTGCAGGGCCAGGCCGGTGGGGGCCGAGAGGCTGACCAGGGTCTGGATGCCGGCCCGCAGGACTTTCTGGATCAGCTCCAGGCTGCAGCGGCTGGTGACAATGGCCACGCCGCCGGCGGTGGGTATGTTCTGGCGGACCAACGCGCCGATCAGCTTGTCCAGGGCGTTGTGCCGGCCGATATCTTCACGGCCCAGCAGCAACTCGCCCCGGGCATTCATGAACACCGCGGCATGTACCGCGCCGCAGTGCTGGCCCAGCGGCTGGAAGGCGCCGATGCGCTGGCGCAGGCCATCGAGCCATTGGATGGGCGGCAAGGGCGCGCCGGGCAGCACCTTGAGGTCGGGCAGGGCCTGTTCCACGGCTTCCACGCCGCACAGGCCGCAACCGCTGGTGCCGGCCAGCTGCCGGCGTTGCTGCTTGAGGTTCCAGAAGGCGCGGCTGGAAATCTGCACCTGGGCGTACTGGGCCGAACCGCTGCCGCTCAGTTGCAGGTCATAGATGTCCGATGCGTCATCGATGATGCCGCTGCCGAGGCTGAAGCCGACGATGAAGTCTTCCAGGTCGCTGGGGGTCACCAGCATCACCGCCTGGCTGATGCCGTTATAGGCGATCGCCAGCGCGACTTCCTCGGCAAGCGCGGTGCTGGCCGATTCCGTGTGGTCGAGGTTGCTGTAGCGGTAGTTTTGACTGGCGGCGGGCGCGGGCGTTTTCGGGGCTGGCGTCGCGCAAGCCGGGCGCTGGGTTTTCATGGGGCATCACCGGCAGAACATCCAGCCCTAAGACTAAGCGCGTCAAAGTGTCGCGTCTAATTGCTAGTACTGATGTGCCGATAGATGGCGTCGATCAAGAATCGCCTGGCGATTTCTGCTGCAAGGCAAAACAGGCCTCGGCCAGGGCCGAGCGCGGTGCGCCGCGGCGCATGATCAGGCCCAGCTGGGCCAGGGTGCTGGCGTTTTCTATGGGTTGCAGGCGCAGGTCTTCGGCGAGGGCCTCCAGGCCGCCGTGCAACGGCATGATCGCGCAGCACAGGCCGCCATGTACGGCGTGCAGCAGCTGATGCACGGCGTCGGTTTGCAACAGCGGTTGCGGAGTCAGGCCGCGGCTGTGGAAGTTGTGGTCGATGGACTGACGGAAATGCATGCCGCTGGTCAGCATGCCCAGCGGCAGTTCGATCAACGCCTCCCAGCTCAGCGGTTGTTCGCCGAAGCTGAAAAAGCGTTGGTCGTAGAGCAGGCCCATGCGGGTTTCGCCAAGGGCCAGGGATTCGAAGCGCTCGCCGTCCAGGCGTTCCAGGTAGGAAACCCCCAGATCCAGGCGGTTGCTCGCCAGTTGTTCGAGGATCTGCTCCGAACTCAGCGCCGACAGCTCAAAACGCAGGTTCGGGTGCGCCTGGTGCAGGCGCTGCATCAGCGGCAGCGGGTCGAAGCTCGACAGCGGCACCACCCCCAGGCGCAGGGTCCCGACCAGGCTGCCGCGGCAGGCCGCAGCCTCGGCCTGCAATCCGTCATAGGCGGCCAGCACGCTGCGGGCCCAGGCCAGCACCCGCTCTCCCGGGGCGGTGAAGCCTTCGAAACGCTGGCCGCGGTTGACCAGCGGCAGCTCGAGTTCTTCCTCGAGGCTGCGCAAGCGCATGGACAGGGTCGGTTGGGTGATGTGACAGCGCGCCGCGGCCTGGCCGAAATGGCGGGTTTCGTCGAGGGCGATGAGGAATTTCAGCTGCTTGATGTCCATCTTCGCTCCAGGGCGTCGGGGGTGGGCAATTCTAGCGTGCTTGCCGGGCGTGGGGGTCAGCGGTCGATTTTGAACCTCGTCTCGCAAGGCTGGTCTAGTCTTTCGCGACTGGACCCATAAAACCCAAGGAGTGTGCACCATGAGTATTTTTAGCTTTGTGAAAGAAGCAGGCGAAAAGCTTATCGATTTGTTGACGCCGGGTAACGCCAATGCGAGCGAACAGCTGAAGGACCACATCGCCAAGGTCGGTTTGGGTAACCCCAATATCAAGGCGACGGTGGAAGGCGACAAGGTCATCGTGACCGGCGAAGTGGCCAGTCAGGAAGAGAAGGAAAAGATTCTGCTGGCCGTGGGCAACATTGCCGGCGTCGGCAGCGTCGACGACCAGATCACCGTCACCGGCCCTGTAGCGGCTGCCGCGCGTTTCGTCACCGTGAAAAAAGGCGACACCCTCAGCGCCATCTCCAAGGCCGAGTACGGCGACGCCAACAAGTACAACAAGATTTTCGAGGCCAACAAGCCAATGCTGTCGCACCCGGACAAGATCTACCCGGGCCAGGTACTGCGCATTCCAGAATGATTGCGTAACAACCTTCGCGGGCAAGCCTCGCTCCTACGGGGGCGAGATTGCCCGCGATGCATTCATAGCCCCTCGATCAATTCTCGATAGTCCCTCACCGCGGCAAACTCCGCCGTGTCTTTCGGCCCTTTGCGGCTGTCCGGTTCACTGACCGCCAACAGATGCGTCACCCCGAAATCCCGCGCGCTGCGCAGGATCGGCAAGGTGTCGTCGATAAACAGGCTGCGCGCCGGGTCGAAACCGATGTCCGCTTGCAGCGCGTCCCAGAACTGCGGGTTCTCCTTGGCAAAGCCGTAATCGTGGGAACTGATCAAGCGTTCGAAATAGGGCGCCAGCTCGATTCTTTCCAGCTTCAACGACAGCGAATCGCGGTGCGCATTGGTGATCAGCACCACGCGTTTGCCGGCCTGCTTGATCGCCGCGAGAAAGGTGTCGGCGTCCGGGCGCAGGGCGATCAGGTGGGCGATCTCCAGCTTCAGTTCGCGCACCGGCAGCTTCAGTTCGGCGCTCCAGAAGTCCAGGCAATACCACTGCAATTGCCCGGCGTTGTGCTCGAACAACGGCTGCAATTCCATTTCCGCCATGGTGCGGCTGACGCCATGCAGCTCGGCATAGCGCTGGGGCAGGTGTTCCAGCCAGAAGTGGTTGTCGAAGTGCAGGTCCAGCAAGGTGCCGTCCATATCCAGCAGAACGGTATCGATGTCGCGCCAGGGCAGTGAAGGCATGGAAAACGTCTCGAGCGGTAGAAGATATCCGACACAAACAATCGGGAAAGCCGCGTTATAGTAGCGCGTTCACGCCAAGGAGCCTTTTATGCGCCAGAAACCCACCGTACTCGCTCGCGAGATCGTCGCCACCAGCCGTCTGTTTTGCGTCGAAGCGGTGCAGTTGCGCTTCTCCAATGGCGTGGAGCGCACTTACGAGCGCCTGGTGGGCAAGGGCGCGGGCTACGGCGCGGTGATGATCGTGGCGATGCTCGATGCCGATCACGCGGTGCTGGTCGAGGAATATTGCGGCGGCACCGACGCCTACGAGCTGTCGCTGCCCAAGGGCCTGATCGAGCCCGGCGAGGATGTGCTGGCCGCCGCCGAGCGTGAGCTCAAGGAGGAGGCCGGTTTTGGCGCGCGGCAACTGGAGCACTTGACCGAGCTGTCGCTGTCCCCCGGCTACATGAGCCAGAAGATCCAGGTGGTGCTGGCCACCGACCTCTACGAAGAGCGGCTGGAGGGCGACGAGCCCGAGCCGATGCGCGTGGACAAGATCAACCTGCGCGAGCTGTCGAGCCTGGCGCAGAATCCCCAATTCACCGAGGGTCGCGCCCTGGCCGCGCTGTATCTGGCCCGCGACCTGTTGACCCAGCGCGGCGCCTTCCAAGCATGAGTGAACCAACGATGAATTTTCCCCACCCGTTGCTGGCGCCAGTGATCGACCTGGCCCTGAAGGCCGGCGAGGCGATCCTGCCGTTCTGGCGCGCCAACGTCGCCGTCACCAGCAAGGCCGACGAATCGCCGGTGACCGCGGCCGACATGGCGGCCCACCACCTGATCGTGCAAGGCCTGATCGCGCTCGACCCGAGCATCCCGGTGCTTTCCGAAGAAGACGCCGACATTCCCCGGGACGTGCGTGCCGGCTGGCAGCGCTGGTGGCTGGTGGACCCGCTGGACGGCACCAAGGAGTTCATTTCCGGCAGCGAAGAGTTCACCGTCAATATCGCCCTGATCGAACAGGGCCGGGTGGTGTTTGGCGTGGTGTCGATACCGACCAGCGGTCGCTGCTATTTCGGCGGCGCCGGTTTGGGCGCCTGGCGCGCGGACAAAGGCCAGGCACCGCTGGCGATCCATGTGCGGGAAAGCCTGGCGGCGGGTGAGGCGTTTACCGTGGTCGCCAGCCGGCGGCATTCCAGCCCCGAGCAGGAACGCCTGCTGGCCGGGCTGAGCGCGAGCCTGGGCGAATTGCAGCTGGCGAACATCGGCAGCTCGTTGAAGTTCTGCCTGCTGGCCGAAGGCGCGGCGGATTGTTACCCGCGGCTGGCGCCGACTTCGCAGTGGGACACCGCGGCCGCCCAAGGCGTGCTGGAGGGAGCTGGAGGCGAGGTGCTGGACCTGCGCGGCGAACCGTTCCGCTACCCGGCGCGCGAGTCGCTGCTCAATGACTTCTTCCTGGCGCTGCCGGCCAAGGCCGCCTGGCGCGGGCGCTTGCTGGAGCTGGCGCGCAGCTGATCCTGGTAGCCGCTGGCGCAGCCTGCGATCGGCTGCGCAGCAGTCGTAAACGGCCAGCGCGGTGTGTCAGACAGAATATCGCCAGTCGATCCACGGCCGCTTCGCGCGCAGGCTGCGCCAGCGGCTACAGGTTCAGCGGTGCAGCACGTACTGCCCGGTGAAGCGCACCGCGTCTTCATCGCTGCCGGCATTCACCACCCGGGTATGCAGGATCAGCCGCGCACGGCCGTAGCGCTCATACATGCTGACGAACCGGTGCCACACTTCTTCGCTCGGCGCGGCGCAGATGGCCGTGGCGTCGCTGGTCACCGGTAGCGGGTAATTGATCTGCCCTTCCTGGATCACGATGTGCCCGTCGTCGATCCCCGCTTCCTTCAGCCGCAGGTGCAGCCAGCCCCAGCCGGCCAGCACCGCGGCGCAATACAGGCTGCCGCCGAACATGGTGCTTTTGTGGTTGACGTTGGCCTCCAGCGGCAGTTGCAGGCGCAGCTCATGCGCGTGCCAGCCGAGCACTTTCAGGCCCATGTCCCGCGTCAGGGGAATGTCGTGATGGAGGATGGATTCCAGGTAACGACTGTCGCGGTTCATGCAGGGCCTCGGTGGTGAAATGGTGCATTAACAAGATTAGTCGGCATCGTTCAGTCGATATCGTCGCCGCCGGAACTGGCGCCGCTGTCGCCGAAGCTCAGGCCGTGTTTGCGCAGTTTGTCATGCAGCGTCTTGCGCGGAATACCCAGGGCTTCGGCGAGGCTGCGCAGCGAGTTGTGCGAGCGGGCCAGCTCGGCGGCGATCAGGCTCTTCTCGAAGTTTTCCACCTGTTCGCTCAGGCCGCCCTCGACCATCGCCGGCGCCGGCTGCGAGGAGCCGCCATCCGCCGCGCTGTTGTCCAGGGCCAGCTCCAGGCCGAGGGCGAAGCGTTCGGCGGCGTTCTGCAGCTCGCGCACGTTGCCGGGCCAGCTGTGGCGCAGCAGCAGGGCGCGCTGCCCGGGTTGCAGTTCGTGGGGCGGCAGGCCGTGGCGGGCGCTGGCCTCGTCGGCGAAATGCTGGAACAGCAGCAAGGCGTCCTCGCCGCGTTCGCGCAATGGCGGGATCCGCAGCGGCGCGACATTCAGGCGGTAATACAGGTCGGCGCGAAAGCGCCCCTGGTCCGCCGCCTGGCGCAGGTCTTCCTTGGTCGCGGCGATGATGCGGATGTCCAGCGGGATCAGTTGGTTGCCGCCCAGGCGTTCCACCACCCGTTCTTGCAGCATGCGCAGCAGCTTGACCTGGACGTCCAGGCTCATGCTTTCGATTTCATCGAGGAACAGCGTGCCGCCGTTGGCGAATTCGAACTTGCCGATGCGGCGTTTCTGCGCGCCGGTAAAGGCCCCCGGTTCGTGGCCGAACAGTTCGCTTTCGACCACCGATTCGGCCAGGGCGCCGGCGTTGATCGCCACGAACGGGCCATTGCGCCGGCTCGACAGGTCGTGCAGCGCCCGCGCCACCACTTCCTTGCCGGCGCCGGTCTCGCCGAGGATCAGCACGTCGGCCTTGGTCGCCGCCAGGGCGCCGATCTGCTCGCGCAAACGTAGCATCGGCGCCGACAGCCCGACCAGGCGCGCACTGAGCTCCTGGCGGTCGCTCAGGGCCAGGCGCAGGCTGCGGTTGTCCAGCACCAGGCGGCGCAGCGCCAGGGCCCGGCGCACGCTGTCGAGCAGGGCATCGCTGGCGAAGGGTTTCTCCAGGAAGTCGTAGGCCCCGGCGCGCATCGCCTGCACCGCCAGCGGCACGTCGCCGTGGCCGGTGATCAGCAGCACCGGCAGCTCCGGGTCCTGGCCGTGCAGTTCGCCGAGCAGTTCCAGGCCATCCATGCCGGGCATGCGGATGTCGCTGACCACCACGCCCGGCCAGTCGCGCTCCAGGCGCGCGGCCAGGCCCTGGGCTTCGCCCAGCGGCAGGATCTTCAACCCGGCCAGGTCCAGGGTCTGGCTCAGGGCTTGGCGCAGGTGCGGATCGTCGTCGATCAACACCACCTGCACGTCACTGGTGATCGGTGTACTCATACGCTGCGGTCCTCGGACGGTTGCAGGCTCACTCCCGGCGCGCCGGCGCGCAGCCGCAGGGTAATCAGGGCGCCGCCTTCGCGGTGGTTGGAGAACGACAGTTCACCGCCAAAGGCGCGCATCAGGGTGTCGCAGATCGCCAGGCCCAGGCCCAGGCCCTGGGTGCGGGTCTTGGTGGTGTAGAAGGGCTCGCCGGCGCGGCCCAGGGCCTCCATGCAGAAGCCCGGGCCGTTGTCGCGAATGTACAGATTGACGCCCGTGGCGGTGGATTCGGCACTCAGCCAGAGTTTGCGCGGCGGGGCCTTTTCGGTCAGCGCATCCAGGGCGTTGGCCAGCAGGTTGCCGAGCACCTGGCGCAGGCGCGTCTCCCCGGCCTCGACCCACAGGGTGGCCGCCGGCAGGTCGCGGATCAATTCCACTTCCATCGCCCGTCGGCGCTTGGCCAGCAGCGCCAGGGCATCGTCCAGCGCCGGTTGCAGGGCGACGCTTTCCGGCGCGTGGCGGTCGCGCCGGGCAAAGGCGCGCAGGTGGGCGATGATCGAAGCCATGCGCCCGGTCAGCTCGCTGATCAGCTTGAGGTTGCCGCGGGCGTCCTCGGTGCGCTGGTGGTCCAGCAACACCTCGGCGTTTTCCGCGTAGCTGCGGATCGCCGCCAGCGGCTGGTTGAGTTCATGGCTGATGCTCGCCGACATGGTGCCCAGGGCGGAGAGCTTGCCGGCCTGCACCAGGTCGTCCTGGGCGCGCACCAGTTCCTGCTGGGCGTGCTCGCGCTCCAGCACTTCCTGCTTGAGGCGCCGGTTGAGGCCTTCCAGGTCGCTGGTGCGCTCGGCCACGCGCATTTCCAGCTCGCGCCGGGCCTTGGCTTCGAAGGCAATGCGCTCCAGGTAGTGGCGACGGCGCTGCATCATCAAGCCAAGCAGCAGCATCAGCACCAGCAGCGTGGCGCCACCCACCGCCACCACCGTGCGCACCGGGCGGTCGATCAGGGTGCGTGGGGCGAGGATGCTCACGCTCCAGCCGGTCTCGTCGATCTGCCGGGTCTGGGTCAGCCAGGCGTTGGCATCGAGGTTCAACGGCCGTGGGTCGCGGGTCGGATAGGGCTGGATGGCGACGATGGCCTGGTTCTCTTCCTCGCTCAGCGGACGGGTCGAGCGGAAACGCCATTCCGCCCGCGAGGTGAGGATCACCACGCCGTTGTGGTCGGTGACCACCAGTTGCTCGGGGGTCTTGCCCCAGAGGCTTTCGGTGTGGTCCAGGTCGACCTTGACCACCAGCACGCCGATGATTTTTTCGCCGTTGCGCACGGCGGCGGCAAAGAAGTAACCGCGCTTGGCCGAGGTGGTGCCCAGGCCGAAGAACCGTCCCAGGCGCCCGGCCATGGCTTCGCTGAAATACGGGCGGAAGGAGAAATTGCGGCCGACGAAACTGTCGTGCTTGTCCCAGTTGGACGCCGCCAGGGTCTTGCCGGAAGTGTCCATCAGGTACATCACTTCGGCCCCGGTCTGGGCGCTGATGTTTTTCAGCAGGCGGTTGGCGTTGCCCTGGGTCACACCGTCGTCCGGCGCGCCGAGGACCGCGCGCAGCGCCGGCAGTTCGCCGAGGATCTGCGGCAGCACTTCGTAGCGGTGCAGCGTGCCCAGCAGGTTGGCGACATACAGGTCGAGGGTCTGGCGGTTCTGCCCCGCCAGTTCGCTGCGGTAATAACGCTCGGCCAGATGCTCCAGCGGCCACAGCAGCGGCGCCAGGCACAGGGCCAGCAAAGCCAGGCTACGCCAGCGGGGGCGTCGGGGAAGGGGTGGAGTCATGGGGACGATGCGCCTGTGGGTACAAGCGCATTATGCCTAGGTTCTATACGTAAACTGCCTGCGCGACGATCATGCTGCGTTAAAAACAGACTCGGAATGCTCATTTAGACTCCTAAAGTCGAGCGCGACCCCGGCCGTTCCTCGTCTGTTTTGATTCGCTGCGCTCACCCTTCGGGCCAGCCCTTGGCTGTTACTCCCGCTGGTCGTTGCGCCTTGCCTGATCGCCGCTCGGCGACTTTCCGTACAGAACCTAGCCCTGCCCGGCAAGACACTCGTGCAATGCGCTACGCCATTCCGGCTGCGCCACACCCCACTCGCGAGCGAGGCGGGTGCAATCGAGGCGAGAGTTCAGGGGCCGCGGGGCGGGTGTCGGGTAGGCGCTGGAGGGGATGGCCTCCAGGGTCGCGCAGGCTTTGCCCTGGGCCAGCAGGTGTTCGCCAATGGCCTGGGCGAAGCCGAACCAGGAGGTCTCGCCGCCAGCGGTCAGGTGGTAGGTCCCCCATTCTCCCGGCTTGCCCGCCTGCCAGCGCTCGATCAGCGCGGCGGTGCTGGCAGCGATGGTGCCGGCCCAGGTGGGCGCGCCGATCTGGTCGGCCACCACCCGCAGGTGCGGCTTTTCCTGCAGCAGGCGCTGCATGGTCAGCAGGAAGTTTTTGCCGGTGTTCGAATACACCCAGCTGGTGCGCAGGATCAGGTGTTCGCCACCTACCGCGCCAATGGCGCGTTCACCGGCGAGTTTGCTCTGGCCGTAGACGCTCAGCGGGTGGGGTTCATCGTCTTCGGTGTAGGGGGCCGGCTTGCTGCCGTCGAAGACATAATCGGTGGAGTAGTGAATCAGCGGGATGCCCAGTTCCCGCGCTTCCTCGGCGAACACGCCGGGGGCGCTGGCATTGATCGCAAAGGCCAGCTCCGGCTCGCTCTGCGCCTGATCGACGGCAGTGTGCGCGGCGGCGTTAATGATCAGCTGCGGGCGCAGGCTGCGCACTTGCTGGCGAATGGCGTCCGGGTGCGTCAGGTCGAGCAGCCCGCGACCGGGCACGATCAAGTCATGCCGGGCTCCCAGGCATTGCTGCAGGGCCTGGGAGACCTGGCCGTGCTGGCCGCTGATGAGGATTTTCAGCCGGCCGCTCATGGGAACAGCTCGGCTTCGCTGAGCAACTTGCCGGCCTGGTCCTTGGCCGAGAGCTGCGCCGGCCCGGTGAGTTGCCAGTCGATGGCCAGGGCCGGGTCATCCCAGCGAATGCAACGTTCGGACGCCGGGTGGTAGTAATCGGTGGTTTTGTAGAGGAACTCGGCGTACTCGCTCAGCACCACGAAACCATGGGCGAAGCCTTCCGGCACCCACAGCTGGCGATGGTTGTCCGCCGACAGCCGCACCCCGACCCATTTACCGAAATGCGGCGAGCTGCGGCGGATGTCCACCGTCACGTCGAGCACTTCGCCGGCCACCACCCGCACCAGCTTCCCCTGGGTATTTTCGATCTGGTAATGCAGGCCGCGCAGCACGCCCTTTTGCGAGCGCGAATGGTTGTCCTGGACGAACTGGGTGCGCACGCCGGTCGCTTCCTCGAAAGCCTTGGCGTTGAAGCTCTCGTAGAAAAATCCGCGTTCGTCGCCAAAGACCTTGGGCTCGATGATCAGTACGCCGGGCAGTTCGGTAGCCAGGACTTTCATTGGGCTTCTCCCGCCAGGCTGTAGAGGTACTGGCCGTAGCCAGTCTTGCCGAAATACTTGGCGTGCTCGAGCAGATGCTCGCGGTCGATCCAGCCCTGGTTGTAGGCGATTTCTTCAAGGCAGGCGACTTTCAAGCCTTGGCGGTGCTCGATGGTCTGCACATATTGCGAGGCTTCCAGGAGGCTGTCGTGGGTGCCGGTATCGAGCCAGGCGAAGCCACGGCCGAAACGTTCGACGCTGAGGTTGCCGCGTTGCAGGTAGGCATTGTTGACGTCGGTGATTTCCAGTTCACCGCGTGGCGACGGCTTGACCGCCTTGGCGATCTCGACCACCGAGTTGTCGTAGAAATACAGCCCGGTCACGGCATAGCTGGACTTGGGCTGCAGAGGCTTTTCCTCGATCGAAAGGGCGTTGCCCTGTGCGTCGAAATCGATCACGCCAAAGCGTTGCGGGTCCTTGACCCAATAGCCGAAGACCGTCGCTCCGGACGGTTTCGCCGCGGCGTTCTGCAGCTTCTCGGTGAAATGCTGGCCGTGGAAGATGTTGTCGCCGAGGATCAGGCACACCGGATCCTCGCCAATGAATTCCTCGCCGATCAGGAACGCCTGTGCCAGGCCGTCCGGCGATGGTTGTTCGGCGTAGCTGAAGCGCACGCCGAACTGGCTGCCGTCGCCCAGCAGGTTGCGATACTGCGGCAGGTCCTGGGGAGTGGAAATCAGCAGGATGTCCTTGATGCCGGCCAGCATCAGCACCGAGATCGGGTAATAGATCATCGGTTTGTCGTAGACCGGCAGCAGTTGCTTGGACACACCGAGGGTGATCGGGTGCAGGCGCGTGCCCGAGCCACCCGCCAAAACGATACCTTTCATCATGCGATCAAATCCTTGGTGTCAGTGAAGCCGAGCCGTTGCCCTTGATAGCTGCCGTCTTGCACATGCTGGCACCACTCGAGGTTGTCCAGGTACCACTGCACGGTCTTGCGCAGGCCGCTGGCGAAGGTTTCTTCGGGAACCCAGCCCAGTTCGCGCTCGATCTTGCCGGCGTCGATGGCGTAGCGCTGGTCGTGGCCGGGGCGGTCCTGGACATAGGTGATCAGGTCGGCAAATTGTTTCACACCGGCAGGTTTATGCGGAGCCAGTTCTTCCAGCAATTGGCAGATGCCGCGCACCACGTCGATGTTTTTCTGCTCGTTGTGGCCGCCGATGTTGTAGGTCTCGCCGACCACGCCTGCGGTCACCACCTTGAGCAGGGCGCGGGCATGGTCTTCGACGAACAGCCAGTCGCGCACTTGCAGGCCGTTGCCGTACACCGGCAGCGGCTTTCCGGCCAGGGCGTTGAGGATCACCAGCGGGATGAGTTTTTCCGGGAAGTGGAACGGCCCGTAGTTGTTCGAGCAGTTGGTGACCAGCACCGGCAGGCCGTAGGTGCGCTGCCAGGCGCGGACCAGGTGGTCGGACGCGGCCTTGCTGGCGGAATAGGGCGAGCTGGGCGCGTAGGGCGTGGTCTCGGTGAACAGGTCGTCGACGCCGTGCAGGTCGCCGTACACCTCGTCGGTGGAAATGTGGTGGAAGCGGAAGGCGCTTTTCTCCGCCGCCGGCAGGGCCTGCCAATAGGCGCGAGTGGCTTCCAGCAGGCTGTAGGTGCCGACGATGTTGGTCTGGATGAAGTCCGACGGACCGTCGATGGAGCGATCGACATGGGACTCGGCGGCCAAATGCATGATCGCCTGGGGCTGGAAACGTTCGAGCAGCGCGCTGACGGTGGCCTGGTCGACGATATCGGCCTGGACGAATTCGTAGCGGGTGTCGGTGGCGATACTTGAAAGCGACTCCAGGTTGCCGGCGTAGGTCAGTTTGTCGAGGTTGAGCACTTCGTGTTCGGTGTTGCGGATCAGGTGGCGAACCAGCGCCGATCCAATAAAACCGGCCCCGCCGGTAACGAGAATGCGCATAGTGGTAGGCCTTCTTCCCTAAATATGAGTCGCAAATGCAGCATAGCTTGTCGACAGCCAGCAGCCGCTGCAAGGGCTGACGACGATTCGCCGCCGGTTTGCCGCTGCGCGGGCGATCAAGCCCTTGTCGGCCGCCCGGCTGTCGGGGGCTTGCGTAACGCCTGACGCAATGGCGATATAAGCGTCTGACAATAATTCCAGGGGTCGTTCCATGTTGCTCGCCACGTTGATTCACCGCGCCAGTCTGCCCGGTCCGCAAGTCAGCCCACAGCAGGCGCTGGACCTGCTCGAAGCGCACTACGGCCTCGGCGGCACGCTGCAGTCACTGGGCAGCCAGCAGGACCTCAACTACCGGCTCGACAGCGCCCAGGGGCGTTTTGTCCTGAAGATCTGCCGTGGCGACTACGCCGCCCAGGAGCTGCAAGCCCAGCACGCGGCCCTCAAACACCTTGGCGCCCACCCCGAACTGCATGTGCCCCGGGTGATCCCGGCAAAAAACGGCGCCGACCTGCTGTCCCTGGAGGTCGATGGCCAGGCGGTGCATGTGCGCCTGCTCGATTACATCGAAGGCCAGCCCCTGACCCACCTCAAGCACCTGGGCCCCGAGCTGGCAGCCGGCTTCGGCCGGCTGTGCGGGCAGATGGACCTGGCCCTGGCGGACTTCCAGCATCCGGGCCTTGAGCGCACCCTGCAATGGGACGCGCGCCACGCCCATAGCCTGATCAATCACCTGTTGCCGGTGATCGCCGACGAACAGCAACGCAGCCTGATCGCCGAAGTGGCGGAAGTGGCCGAGCGTCGTGTGCAGCGCCTGGCCGAGCAATTGCCGGTGCAGCCGATCCACCTGGACATCACCGACGACAACGTGGTGTGGCAGCGTGACGCCCAGCGCCACTGGCAGGTGCAGGGCGTGATCGATTTCGGCGACCTGGTCCGCACCTGGCGCATCACCGATCTGTCGGTGACCTGCGCGGCGCTGCTGCACCATGCCGAGGGCGACCCGTTCCGTATCCTGCCGGCGGTCCGCGCCTACCACGCGGTCAACCCTTTGCAACAGGCCGAGCTGCTGGCGCTGTGGCCGCTGATCGTGGCCCGCGCCGCGGTGCTGGTGCTCAGTGGCGAGCAACAGGTGAGCATCGACCCGGGCAACCAATACAGCCGCGACAACCTGAGCCACGAGTGGGAGATCTTCCGCGTCGCCACTTCGGTGCCGTTCGAGTTGATGGAAGCGGCGATCCTCGCGGCGCTCGGCCAGCCGCTGCCGGCCATCGCCAGCGAAGGTTTCGCGCCCTTGCTGCCGGGCCTGGTGGGGCGCGAGTTCGCCCTGATCGACCTGGGCGTGCTCAGCCCGCATTTCGAGGCCGGCAACTGGGAGCAGCCGCAGATCGATACCCAGCTGTTGCAGCAGGCTGCCGCTGCCCATGGGCTGGCCGCCAGTCGCTATGGGCAATACCGCCTGTCCCGGACCCGCCCGGACAGTGCCGTCGAGCCGGACACCTTCGCCCTGCATGTGCAGTTGCAGGTGCCGGCGGGCACGGCGGTCGAGGCGCCTTTTGCCGGCGTGCTGCACTGCGCCGCCGACGGTGCGTTGCGCCTCGATGGCCCGCAATTGAGTGTGCGGCTGTGGGGCGTCACGCCTTCGGTGCACGCCGGCGCGGCCCTGGTCAAAGGCCAGGTGCTGGGGGCGGTGGACGGCGGGCTTAAAGTCCAGCTGTGCCGTGGCGCGCGGCTCGACCCGCCGCTGTTCTGCACGCCCTCGCGGGCCGCGGCCTGGCAGGCGCTGTGCCCGTCGCCGGCGGCATTGCTGGGCCTGGCCTGCGACGCCGAGCCGGAGCTCGATCCGCAGGAACTGCTGGCGCGCCGCGATGCCAGCTTCGCCCGCTCGCAGAAGCATTATTACGTCGACCCGCCGCGCATCGAACGCGGCTGGCGCAACCACCTGATCGACATGCAGGGCCGTTCCTACCTGGACATGCTCAACAACGTCGCGGTGCTTGGCCACGGTCATCCGCGCATGGCCGCCGAGGCGGCGCGCCAGTGGTCGCTGCTCAACACCAACTCGCGTTTTCACTACGCGGCGATTACCGAGTTCTCCGAGCGCTTGCTGGCGCTGGCGCCGGATTCCATGGACCGGGTGTTCCTGGTCAACAGCGGCAGCGAGGCCAACGACCTGGCGATCCGCCTGGCCTGGGCCTACAGCGGCGGGCGCGACATGCTCAGCGTGCTGGAGGCCTATCACGGCTGGACGGTGGGCGCGGATGCGGTGTCCACCTCGATCGCCGACAACCCCCAGGCCCTGAGCAGCCGCCCGGACTGGGTGCACCCGGTGACCGCGCCCAATACCTATCGCGGCGAATTCCGCGGCCAGGACAGCACCGCGGATTACGTGCGCAGCGTCGAACACAACCTGGCCAAGCTGGCGGAGCACAACCGCCAGCTGGCCGGTTTTATCTGCGAGCCGGTGTATGGCAATGCCGGCGGTATCGCTTTGCCGCCGGACTACCTGAAGCAGGTCTATGCGCTGGTCCGCGCCCAGGGCGGGGTGTGCATCGCCGATGAGGTGCAGGTCGGTTACGGGCGCATGGGCAAGTTCTTCTGGGGCTTCGAAGAGCAGGGCGTGGTGCCGGACATCATCACCATGGCCAAAGGCATGGGCAACGGCCAGCCGCTGGGGGCGGTGATTACCCGCCGGGAAATCGCCGAGGCGCTGGAGGCCGAAGGTTATTTCTTCTCCTCGGCCGGTGGCAGCCCGGTGAGTTGCCGGATCGGCATGGCGGTGCTGGACGTGATGCAGGAAGAAAAGCTCTGGGAAAACGCCCAGGTGGTCGGCGACCACTTCAAGCAGCGCCTCGAGGCCCTGATCGAGCATTATCCGCTGGTGGGCGCGGTGCATGGCTCGGGGTTCTACCTGGGCCTGGAACTGATCCGCGACCGCCAGACCCTCGAGCCGGCCACGCAGGAGACCGCCCTGCTGTGCGATCGCCTGCGCGAGCTGGGGATCTTCATGCAGCCCACCGGCGACTACCTGAATATCCTCAAGATCAAGCCGCCGATGGTCACCACACGCCAGAGCGTCGACTTCTTCGTCGACATGCTGGCGAAGGTGCTGGACGAAGGGCTCTGAAGCCACGAGCTGCAGGAGCGGTGCTTCTGCAGAAGCGGGGGACGCCCAGTCCTTGCCCGCGATAGCGCCCGTACAGGTATCCTCAAACCTCGATAAACACCGATAATAATCGGTGTTTATAGCCATATTTTTCCTTCTGATGGATGTTTGTACTTTTAAAGTCGATTTTTATCGGATATAAAGTCGTCCCTATCAGGACAGGCTCAAGCCGCGCCTGGTCGTTACCTTTTCTGTCATCGACCGATGCCACCCTCGGTCCTTTGCTGCTGCCCAGGAGATGATCCATGAGCCGTATCGTTACCGTCGCCGCAACCCAGATGGCCTGTTCCTGGGACCTTGAAGCCAATATCGAGACCGCCGAGAAGCTGGTTCGCGAGGCCGCCGCCAAGGGCGCGCAGATCATCCTGATCCAGGAGCTGTTCGAGGCCCCGTACTTCTGCCAGAAACCCAACCCGGACTACCTGCAACTGGCGACGCCGGTGGCCAGCAACGTGGCCATCGCGCACTTCCAGAAAGTCGCCAGGGAGCTGCAAGTGGTGCTGCCGATCAGCTTCTACGAACTGGCCGGGCGGGCGCGTTTCAACAGCATCGCGATCATCGATGCCGACGGCAGCAACCTCGGGATTTATCGTAAAAGCCACATTCCGGACGGCCCCGGCTATCACGAAAAGTATTATTTCAACCCGGGCGACACCGGCTTCAAGGTATGGGACACCCGCTACGCGAAAATCGGCGTGGGCATCTGCTGGGACCAGTGGTTTCCCGAATGCGCCCGCAGCATGGCGCTGCAAGGCGCAGAGATCCTGTTCTACCCGACCGCCATCGGCAGCGAGCCGCACGACAAGAGCATCTCGTCCCGCGACCACTGGCAGCGCGTGCAACAAGGCCATGCCGGCGCCAACCTGATGCCGCTGATCGCCAGCAACCGCATCGGCAACGAAGAGCAGGACGGCTACGACATCACCTTCTACGGCTCGTCGTTCATCGCCAACCAGTTCGGCGAGAAGGTTCAAGAGCTCAACCAAACCGAAGAAGGTATCCTTGTGCACAGCTTCGACCTCGACGAGCTCGAGCACATCCGCAGCGCCTGGGGCAGTTTCCGTGACCGCCGTCCGAACCTCTATGGCGCGCTGAAAACCCTCGACGGTTCCCTGGAGTCCTGAACCCATGACCACTTTGCACAGCACCCCTCGCGCCGACGGTTTCTACATGCCCGCCGAGTGGGCGACGCAGACCCAGACCTGGATGATCTGGCCCGAGCGCCCGGACAACTGGCGCCTGGGCGGCAAGCCGGCGCAAGCCGCACACGTAGCGGTGGCCAAGGCCATCGCCCGCTTCGAACCGGTGACCGTGGCAGTCTCCGCGGGCCAGTATGAAAATGCCCGGGCGCGCCTGGACGTGCCGAATATCCGCCTGGTGGAGATGTCCAGCGATGACGCCTGGGTCCGCGATACCGGCCCGACCTTCGTCATCAACGACCAGGGCGAAGTCCGTGGCGTGAACTGGGATTTCAACGCCTGGGGCGGTTTTGATGGCGGCCTGTATGCGCCGTGGAACCGTGACTCGCAGGTGGGCGGCAAGATCCTCGAGATCGAGCGCAGCCCGCGTTACCGCACCGAGGGCTTCGTGCTCGAAGGCGGTTCGATTCATGTCGACGGCGAAGGCACGGTGATTACCACCGAAGAGTGCTTGCTCAACCGTAACCGCAACCCGCACATGAGCCGCGCCGAGATCGAAGCGATGCTCAGCGCCAACCTGGCTGTGGATAAAGTCATCTGGCTGCCGGACGGCCTGTACAACGACGAAACCGACGGCCATGTGGATAACTTCTGCTGCTACGTGCGCCCGGGCGAAGTACTGCTGGCCTGGACCGACGACCCGCAGGACCCGAACTACCCGCGCTGCCAGGCGGCGCTGAAAGTGCTGCAAGACAGCACCGACGCCAAGGGTCGCCCGTTCACGGTGCACAAGATGCCGATTCCGGGGCCGCTGTACGCCACTGAAGAAGAATGCGCGGGCGTCGACCCGGTGGATGGCACCCAGGAACGTAATCCGTCGGTGCGCCTGGCCGGTTCCTACGTGAACTTCCTGATCGTCAACGGCGGCATCATCGCCCCGAGTTTCGACGACCCGCTGGATGCCCGGGCCAAGGAAATCCTGCAGTCGTTGTTCCCGCAACATGAAGTGGTGATGGTGCCGGGCCGGGAGTTGTTACTGGGCGGCGGAAATATCCATTGCCTTACTCAACAGCAGCCGGCGCCGCACAAGGTTTGAGTGTTGTTGTAACAGCCTGTGACGCCTGATTCGCCGGCTGTTACATGGATCCAATCCGGCGTCGCCCGGCAAGCCCGCAGCCCTGATGGACTGCGGGTTTTTTTTGGATCCGGAAGCTGGCAATTACGGGACCTTGGCATAGCTCTTGTATCCCTCCCGGGGTCAATCCGAGGCCGGTAGAACTGCGATGTTCTGTCATAAACCTTGGATAAGTTAGCCGCTCACAAACCGGGAGAAAGCGCTGGAGATGAATATGGTCAGCGAGCGGGCTTCCGCAATAAATAGCGAGTCGCTTCAAGTTCTGGCGCAATGGTTGAAGTCCAATGGAACGCGACAGGTTCGGGAAACCGACCCGCGCCGGACGATCCTCGATCGTTACCCCGTTGGCTTGTTCAGCGAGGCGGAACTCGAAGCGTTGTGGGATGTGCTGGAAGGATAAGCAAACAACGGATTGGTAAAAGCGCTGCCCGGATGGCAGCGCTTTTTTTTTGCGTTTTTAAAATCCCCGCCCAACCCACTCACTGCGGTTTTTCGCGTAGGAGCGAGGCTTGCCCGCGAAGGGCGCGCGCGGTCTACCTGGGGTAGCGCGTCATCGTTTTTCGCGAGCAAGCTTGAACTGGTCAAGTAATCCTGGACACCGATTACGGTCTACGCCGCCCGTTTCTCCCTCGCGATCGGCGACCAATAGTCGTTGTAACTGTGAGGCCTGATCGTGTTGTAGCGCGTGACGTAACGCTGCACATCCACGCGGGCCTCATGCTCCGAGTCGTAGCCTGTTTCAGGCACCCACTCCGATTTCAAACTGCCAAAGAAACGCTCCATCGGGGCGTTGTCCCAGCATTCGCCTTTACGACTCATGCTTTGCCGGTGTCCATGTTCCAGCAGCTCATTTCTGAACTTATGGCTGGTGTACTGGCAACCTTGATCGGAGTGAAA
>NZ_FNPW01000021.1 GCF_900107395.1 Pseudomonas sp. NFIX28 | reverse complement strand
TGCTTCTGTAGGAGCGCAGCTTGCGCGCGAAGAACGATGGCGTGGTCTTCCAGGCGTTGCGCGGTATGGCCATCGCGGGCAAGCCTCGCTCCTACAGAAGAATGCGGGTGTTTGCGTGCGATGAGCGAGGTTGCTCAAGGCTGCCAGAGGATTTTCTCGCCGCTGAGCCGGCGGTTGAGGAAGCTCGCCGCGCTGATCAAGGCCAGGTGGGTCAGGGCCTGGGGCGTGTTGCCCAGGTGGCGGGCGTGACTGTCGAATTCTTCGGCGTACAGCCCCAGCGGGTTGGCGTAGCGCAGCAGTTGCTCGAACTCCAGGTGAGCCTTGTCCAGCTGGCCGGCGCGGGCCAGGCACTCGACGTACCAGAACGAGCAGGCGGCGAATGCGCCTTCGGTGCCGGGCAGGCCATCGATCTGGCTGTCGTCGTTGCGGTAGCGGTAGACCATGCCGTCGCGCACCAGGGTTTTCTCGATCGCTTCCAGGGTCGCCAGCCAACGCGGGTCGCGGGCGCCGACGAAGCGCACCAGCGGCATCAGCAGCATCGAGCCGTCCAGCGCGGTGCCGCCCTTGTACTGGACGAAATGCCCACGCTCGGCGTTCCAGAAATTGCTCCAGATATCGTCGTAGATCGCCTGGCGGGTCTGGTCCCAGCGGGCGAACGGCGCCGGCAGCGAGCGTTTCGACGCCAGGCGGATGGCCCGGTCCAGGGCCACCCAGCACATCAGCCGCGAGTGCAGGAAATGCCGCTGCTCGCCGCGCATTTCCCAGATGCCCACATCCTTGCCGTTCCAGCTGTCGCAGACCTGGTCCACCACGTCCACCGCATGCTTCCAGCCCTCATGGGAAATCGCCTCGCCGTATTTGTTGACCAGATACACCGCGTCCAGCAGCTCGCCGAAAATGTCCAGTTGCACCTGTTCGTAGGCCTGGTTGCCGATGCGCACCGGCGTCGCCCCGCCATGGCCCGCGAGGTGCGCCAAGCGGCTTTCCGGCAGCTGCTGGCGGCCGTCGATGGCGTACAGGATATTGAGCTTGGTCGGCTGGCCACGGCAGTCGCTGACCCGGCCGCGCAGCCAGCGCATATAGGCATTGGCTTCCTCGACAAAACCCAGGCGCATGAAGGCGTAGACAGTGAACGACGCATCGCGGATCCAGGTGTAGCGGTAATCCCAGTTGCGTTCGCCGCCCGGGGTTTCCGGCAGGCCGAAAGTGGCGGCGGCGAGGATCGCCCCGTGCTTGCGCGAGGTCAGCAGCTTCAGCGCCAGGGCCGAGCGGCTGACCATCTCGCGCCAGCGGCCGCGGTAGTTGGACTGGCCGATCCAGTCGCGCCAGAACTTCAAGGTGTGCTCCAGGCACAGGTCGCTGCCGCCCTCGACCAGCCGTGGGTCGTCGATACCGCCGAGCATGAACTCGGCGCGCTGCCCCTGTTGCAGCTCGAACTCGGCCACCGCCGCCTGCCGGTCGATCCGCAGCGGCTGGCTGGCCACCAGGCGCAGCCCGGGCTGCCGGTCGGCCTCGAAGCACACGGCGTCGCCGTCCAGCCGGGCCCGGGTCGCGGCGCGGGCATAGTCATGGCGCACCGCGCAGCGCAGGCGCAGGGTGGCGCGGCCGCTGACCACGCGCACCCGGCGGATCAACATTGGCAGCTCATCCTCGCTGTCGCCGACGGGCAGCAGATCGGTGATTTCGACCACCGCCCGCTCGCTGAGCCAGCGGGTCTGCAGCACATTGCTGTCCGGCAGGTAGATCTGTTCGCAGCGGGCATCGGGCAGGTTCGGCGCCAGCTGGAAAATGCCGGCGTCCGGGGTATCGAGCAGCGAGCAGAAGATGCTCGGGCTGTCGAATTCCGGCCAGCAGAAAAAATCCACGCTGCCCTTGTCGTTGACCAGCGCGGCGCTGCGCATGTCGCCAATGATGCCGTGGGCGCCGATCGACGCCTGGCGTTCAGTCTCAGCCATTGTCACGAAACTCCGGATACAGGCTCATGCCGCCATCGATCACCAGGGTGCTGCCCAGCACATAGTCGGAAGCGTCGCTGGCCAGCCAGACCACGGCATTGGCCACGTCCTTGACGTCGCCGATGCGTCCGTAGGGAATCAGTTCGAGCAGCTTGCGCTCGGCCGCGCCCTCCAGGGCCTTGCGATTGAGCGGCGTGGCGATCGCGCCCGGGGCAATGGCGTTGACGCGGATGCGCTGGTGGCTGACCTCCTGGGCCAGGCTGCGCATCAGCATGTCCACGCCGCCCTTGGACGCCGCGTAATTGGCATGCCCGGCCCAGGGAATGTGCTGGTGCACCGAGCTGATGTGGATGATCTTGCCGGCGGCGCGAGAGATGCCGGTGCGGATCCCCTGGCGGTTGAAAATGCGCAGGGCGGCGCGTGCGCAGAGGAACTGGCCGGTGAGGTTGACGCCGATCACCTGGTTCCAGTGCTCCAGGGTCATGTCCACGGTGGCGGCATCTTTTTGCAGGCCGGCGTTGGCCACCAGGATGTCCAGGGCACCGAAGGCTTCCAGGGCCTTGTCGAACAGGTGCTGGACCTCGTCCTCCCGGGAAATGTCGGCGCCCACGGCAATGGCCCGGCCGCCGCAGGCGTTGATGTCGGCGGCGAGTTTTTCCGCGGGCGCCGCCTGCTGGTAGTAATTGATCACCACCGAAGCCCCGGCCGCGGCCAGGGCGGTGGCCGCCGCGGCGCCGATACCGGAACTGGCGCCGGTGACCAGGGCGACTTGCTGGTTCAGGGAGATGTTCATGAGCACGCACCTTAACCGGAGAGTCTGTTCAGCTGACTGGCAAGAGCGGGCAGGAGTTCACCGGGGGTTACGATTTTGCCGCGCGGCCATCGCCCGCGAGCCGGCAGGACGGGGGAGGGCTAGCGCACCCGTAACCCTTGCAGCAGCGTCTCCAGCGCGGCCAGCGCCTGCGGCAGGCGTTGTCCCGGATGTTCGTCGCGGGCGATCCACAGTGAGGCGTCCAGCAGGCTGCCGTTGATCAGGCGCGCCAGGGCTTCGCTGGGCGCGTTGACCACCAGGCCGGCCTGCATCAGCTCATCCAGCAGCGCACTCAAGGACGCCACGCACTGTGCCTCGCTGGCGTCGGTCAGGTCGCCGAGCACCGCGCGCGCATCCTGCAGGACGATGCGCTGGATCTCCGCTTCCTGGGCCATTTCCAGGTAAGTGCGGCAGCGCTGGACGAAGGTGCCCCAGAGGTCGTCGGTGCCGCGCGAGATTGCCTCCAGGCGCTGGTCCATCTCCGCGTCGAGCTGTTCGACCACCGCCGCCAGCAGGCCTTTCTTGTCGCCGAAATGGTGATACAAAGCGCCACGGGTCAGGCCGGCCTCGGCCGTCAGGTCGTCCATCGAGGTGTTGGCATAACCCAGGCTGCCAAAGGCCTGGCGGGCACTGGCGATGAGTTTGCTACGGGTGTGTTCGATCATCTCGGCGCGTTGACGCGGGCTCATGGCAGGCACTCACACAGCTGATACGTGGATTGACATACGGCGCGTATGTTCGCATGCTTTCTCACATACGCGCCGTATGTATTTTTGCCCTGCGGTGCCTTCCTGGCAAGCTACAGCCCTCAGAACAGGTGTACAGAAAGATGGCAAACCCTTACCGCGAGCTGTTCAACGCCCCCGGCAGCCGCGCTTTCGTGACGGCGGGGATGATTGCCCGAATGCCGATTTCCATGACCGGCATCGGCCTGATCACCATGCTGTCCCAGCTCAAGGGCGGCTACGCGCTGGCCGGCGCCGTGGCGGCGACCTTCGCCCTGGCCACGGCTTTCTGTGCACCCCAGGTGTCGCGCATGGTCGACCGTTTCGGCCAGGGCCGGGTGCTGCCGATCGCCGCCGGGGTGGGCGGCGGGGCGCTGTTGGCGTTGCTGCTGTGCACGCGCTTGCAGGCGCCGCACTGGACGCTGTTCCTGTTCGCCGCCCTGGCCGGCTGCATGCCGAGCATGTCGGCCATGGTCCGCGCCCGCTGGACCGAGCTCTACCGCGGCCGGCCACAATTGCAGACCGCCTATGCCCTGGAGTCGGTGCTCGACGAGGTGTGCTTTATCGTCGGCCCGCCGTTGTCGGTGGGGCTGTGCGTGGCGGTGTTTCCCGAGGCCGGGCCGCTGGCCGCGCTGCTGATGCTGGCGATCGGCGTCGGCGCGTTGGTGGCGCAACGGGCCACCGAGCCGCCGGTGCATCCCCGTGAGGCCCATCACGACGTGTCGATCATCCGCTCGCTGAAATTGCAGTTGCTGGTGCTGCTGATGATCGCCATGGGCGTGATCGTCGGCGTGGTGGACGTGGTCAGCGTGGCGTTCGCCCAGCAGCAGGGGCAGCCCGCGGCGGCGAGCATCGTGCTCTCGGTGTACGCCATCGGCTCGTGCCTGGCGGGCATCGCCTTCGGCGCGCTGAAACTGGATATCCCGCTGCCGCGGCTGTTCATGTACGGTGGCATCGCCACCGCCGTGACCACCCTGCCGCTGTTGTTGGCGAGCGACATCCTCGGCCTGTCCCTGACGGTGTTCGTCGCCGGCCTGTTCTTCGCCCCGACCCTGATCGTCGCCATGGCCCTGGTGGAAAACATCGTGCCCGCGGCCAGGCTCACCGAAGGCCTGACCTGGCTGATCACCGGGCTGAGCATCGGCGTGGCCATCGGCGCCGCCAGTTCCGGCTGGCTGGTCGATGCCTTCGGCGCGCGCAGCGGCTTCTGGGTGGCGCTGGCGGCGGGGGCGGTGGTGTTCGCGGTGGCGCTGCAGAGCTACGGGCGCAGCGCCGAGGCGGTCGCGGCGGACTAATTTGTCTGCCGCGTCGTCCGTTCTCACTAACAGATATTGGGTTGAGGTAAGTGCAGTGACGAAACTGACATTGCTGTGCCTGCCGTATTCGGGGGCCAGCGCGATGGTCTATAGCCGCTGGCGGCGCAAGCTGCCGGACTGGCTGCAGCTACAACCGGTGGAATTGCCGGGGCGCGGGGCGCGCTTCGGCGAGCCGCTGCAAACCGACATGCGTCAATTGGCCTTGCAACTGGCCCGTGAACAGCGCGCCTCGCTGCGGGCGCCCTATGCGTTGTTCGGGCATAGCCTGGGGGCCTTGCTGGCCTGTGAAATGGCCCACGCCCTGCGCTCCCTCGGCTGCCCGGAACCGGTGGCGCTGTTCGCCTCGGGCACGGCGGCGCCGACCCTGCGCAGCGAATACGACCGCGCCTTCGCCGACCTTAAGACCGATGAAGAGCTGATCGACCGCTTGCGCACGCTCAACGGCACCAGCGAAGAAGTGCTGGCCAACCGCGAGCTGATGAGCCTGACGCTGCCGGTGCTGCGCGCGGACTTCCTGTTGTGCGGCCGGTTCCACCCGGTCGAGCGCGCGCCGCTGCAATGCCCGGTGCACGTGCTGGGCGGCAAGGACGACAGGGCCACGACCGAACAGCTGATCGGCTGGAGCCGCGAAACCCGCGGCAGTTTCTCGGTCGACATGCTGCCCGGCGGGCACTTCTTCATTCACGAGCATGAGGCCAAGGTGCTGCGGATGATCAAGGACCACCTGGAGGTCCATCGGCGCCGTCATGCCCAGGCCAGCGCGCTGACGGTCTGAGGCGCCTGCCGTGTCACTCCCGGGACCCGCCGCATGGCGGGTCTTGGCGTTTTTGCCGGCCGGCCATTGGCCGCGGCGTTACCAGCCTCTTCCCGAGTTCACCCAGAAGTTCACCGACAGCGAGGTGGACACCGACTCGACCTGATGGAACCAGCCTTCGGGCAAGAACAGCAGGTCGCCGGCCTGCAGGGTGATGCGCAGGAAGGTCACGTCCCGCGCCTGTGGGAAGCGCTGGTAGTCCGGCGCATCCGGGTTGAAGTCGCAGCCGTCCAGCCCGCCCTTGGGCGCGGTGGACCAGGTGCCGAGCGCCGGGCGGTGGTGGGGCGCGGCGAGGATGAAGGATTTCTGCCCCCAGACCTGGGCGAACAGGTTGTCGGTGTCGTCGCGGTGCAGCGGGGTCAGGGTGCCCTTGGGGCCGATCCAGATGCGCGGGGCGATGAACAGCGACAGGTCGAAGTAGGGTGGGTACTGGATCTGCTCCAGCAATTGCGCCGGCAGGATGTTGTTGCCCATGTAGGCCGGCGGCTCGCCGTTGCGGCCCTTGCCGGCCGGGGCGTCGAGGGAGGCGATGAAATCGCGCATGGAGGTCGAGCGAAAGTCGCGCTCGGTGGAAAAGGTCTTCTGCGCATAGTCGCCGTGGCGGGTGATGCCTTGCAGCTGGGCGAAGTGCACCAGCGACTCTTCGCGGCTCATGTTGAACAGCGGCCAGTCCCGCAGGGCGTCGCTGATAATCAGCGGAATGCCGTGGGGCAGGTAGTCGCGGCGGAAGGTCTCGACCGACAGCTGCTGGCGTGGCCGGCGTTCGACCTCGCGCAGCACCTGTTGGCCGGCCGAGAGGGCCTCGCTGGGCCGCGCCGGGGTCGGGTAGCGCTGGTTCATGTCGACCTTTTCGGCTTTGCCGCCATGCCGGGCGCGGTTGATGATCTGCGGCAGCAGGGTCGCCAGGCCCATGTTGCCGTCGATCTTCAGGCGCCCGCTGGCGAACAGTTCCTCGACATTCGCGGTTCCGCCCATGATGCCGAGGAAGTCCTGCTCGGCGATGCCGATGGTCACATCCGGGCGGGCATGGCGGCCGCTTTCGGTGGTGCTTTGTTCCTTGATTTCGGACCAGAAGACCCGGTCCGGAGCGAAGACGAACTGGAACACGCCTTCGATACCGACCGAGCCGGCGTTGGCGAACAGCGTTGACAGGATGTTCTGCAGGTCCACGGCATTCCCTCTGGTTTTCTCAGGTGTGAAGAGGGGACGAGCGCTGCCGGGGGAAATTTATCCGTCGCGCCGGCGTTTCAATCCACGGCGCGCCCGAGCCGCCAGTAACCCATCAATGTCAGCGCCCGGCGGTCCAGGCCGCGCTCCTTGATCAGGTGGCGCCGGATGGCCATGACCGCCGCCGACTCGCCGGCGACCCAGGCATAAAAGTCGTTGTCGGCCGGGCGGGCCTGTTCCCAGAGAATCTGCCGCTCGATATCGATCTCCGCCAGCGCCGCCGTGGGCGGCTTGGCGCCGGTGCTCGCCGGCAGGCTGGCCAGCTCGCGCGCGGCATGCATCATCGCTTCGCCGTGGGCGCTGTTGAGGAGGTCGCGGGGCAGCCAGTTCAGGCGCGTCTGCGGGCTGCAGCGCAACGGCAGGCAGTCGGTTTCGTGGGGCACTTCGATAAACGCCTGCACGTTCGGCGCGTCCTCGGCCAGGGCCAGTTCTTCGAGAATCCCGGCAATGGCCGGCAGGGCGGTTTCGTCGCCAATCAGCAGGATGTTGCGGATGCCCGCGGGCGGTTGCCATTCGTAGCCGCCCGGGTCGCCGTCGAAGTGGCGATTGGGCACCAGCATCTGCAGGCGGTCGCCGATCTGCGCCTGGGTGGCCCAGGCCGAGGCGGGGCCGCCGATGCCGTGCAGGACGAAGTCCACATCCAGCTCGGCGGTTTCCGGGCGCAGGGCGCGGATGGTGTAGGTGCGCATGGGCGGGCGTTGCTCGGCGCCGAGCTGGCCCCGGGCCTTGTACCAGTCGCCGTGTTGGCGCAGGTCGGGCAGCGTGCCGTCCGCCGCCGGGAAGAACAGTTTGATCCGCTGGTCCGGGGCGAGGGTGCGGGCGTGCTCGATGTCCGCGCCGCCAAAGACCAGGCGGGCGAGGCTGGGGCTGAGGTTGATGCGCTGCTTGAGCTCGACATCGATCATCCGGTAGCCCGTCGGTTTCGGCCTGTCGATGCCGACCAGTTTGCGTAAGCCTTTGGCGAGGATGTCGGTCAGCGAATGGGCGGAAGACATGGGCGATACCTCGTGCGGGAAAAAGATAGGGAAGTAACGAAGGGGCGCTACCTCGATTTAGCCCGGCCCGGTCGCCGCGGCCCGCTGGCCGGCCTGCGGCGGGCGGCCCGTGGCGCGGGGCGACGGGTTAATTTTCCCGAGGCGCCATCCGTTCCGTAGGGATAGCCGAGCCAATGCTCGATACCCCACATGTACGGATGAACCCTGATGAATGCAGAAGACTCCTTGAAGCTCGCCCGCAGATTCATTGAACTGCCACTGGAAAAGCGCCGGCTGTTCTTGAACGCTCTGGACAACGAAGGCGTCGATTTCTCTCTGCTGCCCATTCCGGCGGGGGTTGCGGCACCTGACCGCCTGGGGCTTTCCTACGCGCAGCAGCGCATGTGGTTTCTTTGGCAGCTCGACCCGCGAAGCGCCGCCTACAACCTGCCCAACGCGGTACGCCTGAGCGGGCCCCTGGACCGGCCCGTGCTGGCGCGGGTATTCCACTGGCTGCTGGAGCGCCACGAAAGCCTGCGCACGGCGTTTCGCCAGGAGGGCGATGAGCCGCGCCAGGTGATCCTGGCCCCCGAGCTGGACATCGACTACCAGGACTTGGGCGCGCTGGACCAGCCGCAGCGCGAGGCCGCGGTGCAGCAGCGCGCGCGCGCCGAGGCGTGCGCGCCCTTCGACCTGGAGCAGGGGCCGCTGCTGCGGGTGTGCCTGCTGGGGCTGGGCGAACAGGAACACGTGATGCTGTTGACGCTGCACCACATCGTGTCCGACGGCTGGTCGATGGGCGTGCTGATCCAGGAATTTCTCCAGGCCTACGATGCCTTTTCCCAGGGCCGGGCTCCGGCCCTGCCGGCCTTGCCCATCCAGTACAGCGATTACGCGCTGTGGCAGCGTCGCTGGCTGGAAGCCGGGGAGCAGGAGCGGCAACTGCGGTACTGGCAGGACAAGCTGGGCGACGAGCATCCGGTGCTCAAGCTGCCCACCGATCATCCGCGCCAGCCGCAGGCCAGCCGGCAGGGGCGGCGCCATGATTTCGAGCTGCAGCAGCCGCTGGTCGAGCAGCTCAGGGGCCTGGCCCGGCAGCAGGGCGTGACCCTGTTCACGGTCTTGCTCGCCGGCTTCAAGCTGCTGCTGGCGCGCTACAGCGGCCAGCAGGACATCCGTGTCGGGGTGCCGATCGCCAACCGCACGCGCCAGGAGGCCGAAGGCCTGATCGGCTTTTTCGTCAACACCCAGGTGCTGCGCACCGAGCTCGACCCGGCGCTGACGGTCGAGCAATTGCTCGCCGACATCCGCGAAACCACCCTTGGCGCCCAGGCGCATCAGGACCTGCCGTTCGAGCGCCTGGTGGAGGCCCTGCAACTGGAACGCAGCCTGAGTCATACGCCGCTGTTCCAGGTGCTGTACAACCACCAGCCGCAGGTCACCGAGCTGGGCACCCTGCGCAGCCAGTCCGGGCTCCAGTTGCAAGCCCTGGACCGCCAGGAACGGGCGGTCCAGTTCGACCTGACCCTCGACACCTTCGAGCGCGGCGGCCGCCTGCACGGGGCCTTTACCTACGATTGCCAGTTGTTCGAGGCGGCGACCCTGGAGCGCATGGCCGGGCATTGGCGCAACCTGCTGGAGGCCATGGCCCGCCAGCCCCAGGCGGCGATTGGCGACTTGCCGCTGCTGGCGGTCGAGGAGCAGCAGCGCACCCTGATCGAATGGAACCGCACGGCCCAGGCGTTCGCCGCGCCGACGGTCCTGCAACTGTTCGCCGAGCAGGTCCGCCTGCGCCCCGAGGCGCCGGCCCTGGTATTTGCCGGGCAGCAATTGAGCTATGCCCAACTCGACAGCCGGGCCAATCGCCTGGCCCACGGCTTGATCGGCCGGGGAGTCGGTCCCGATGTGCTGGTGGGCATCGCGGTGGAGCGTTCGCTGGAAATGGTGGTCGGCCTGCTGGCGGTGCTCAAGGCCGGCGGCGCGTATGTGCCGCTGGACCCCGAATACCCCGCGCAACGCCTGCGCTACATGCTCGAGGACAGCGGCGTCGGCTTGCTGCTGACCCAGGAAAAACTGCTGCCGCGGCTGCCGGTGCAGGACGGCGTGAGCCTTCTGCTGCTGGACCGGGAACAGGACTGGGCGGCGCAGGCGGACCGGCCGGCAGCGGCGCCGGACATCGGCGCGCAGCACCTGGCGTACTCGATCTACACCTCCGGCTCGACCGGCGCGGCCAAGGGCGTCACCGTCACGCAGGGGGCGCTGGCCAACTACGTGCAGGCGATCCTGCAGCGCCTGCCGCTGGGCGCGGCGCGGCATATGGCGGTGGTCTCGACCATTGCCGCCGACCTGGGGCACACCACGCTGTTCGGCGCGCTGTGTTCCGGCAGCTGCCTGCACGTGATCGCCCTGGATATCGGCCTCGATGCCGAGCGCTTCGCTGACTACATGCACGCGCAGCGGATCGATGTGCTGAAAATCGTCCCGTCGCACCTGGAGGCCCTGCTCGGCGGCGGCGATGCGGCCCGGGCGCTGCCGGCGCAGTGCCTGGTGCTGGGTGGCGAGGCCTGCCCGGCGAGCCTGGTCAAGCGCATCAAGAACCTGGCGCCGGGTTGCGCGGTGGTCAACCACTACGGCCCCACGGAAACCACGGTCGGCGCCCTGGCCCTGGTCACCGGCCCGCAGCACGAACACCTGGCCAGCGTGCCCCTGGGGACGCCTTTGGCCAACGTGCGGGCCTATGTCCTGGACGCCTCGCTGCAGGCGCAGGTGCCGGGTAGCCCCGGCGAGCTGTACCTGGGCGGGGCCGGCGTGGCCCGCGGTTATCACCGGCGCCCGGGGCTGACCGCCGAGCGCTTTGTACCGGACCCGTTCAGCGCCGATGGCGAGCGCCTCTATCGCAGCGGCGACCTGGCGCGCTACCGGGCGGACGGCGCGATCGACTACCTGGGGCGTATCGACCATCAGGTGAAGATTCGCGGCTACCGCATCGAACTGGGGGAAATCACCGCCGCCCTCAAGCAGCAGCCACAAGTGGTCGATGCCATCGCCCAGGTGCTCGACGTGGTCGGCGAGCGGCAGGTGGTCGCCTATGTGGTGCTGGCGCCGGCCGTGGAGGCCGCGCAGGCCTGGAGCCCGCTGCGCGAGCAACTGCTGGCGAGCCTGGCGGACTACATGCTACCGATGCATTTCATCGCCCTGGACAGCATGCCGCTGACGCCCAACGGCAAGCTCGACCTGCGCGCGCTGCCGGCGCTGGAGGTCGACACGGGCAGCCGGGAATACCTGGCGCCGGTCACCGCGATGCAGCAGCGCATGGCGGCGATCTGGCAAGAGGTGCTCAAGGTCGAGCGGGTCGGCCTGAGCGATAACTTCTTTGCCCTGGGCGGGCATTCGCTGTTGGCCACGCAGATCATTTCCCGGGTCCGGCGGGCGCTGTCGGCCGATGTGGCCTTGCGCATCCTGTTCGAAACCTCGCGTTTCGACGAGTTCGTCCAGCAGGTCGAGGCCAGCGCCGCGGGAGCCGCGCCATCGGCCATCGAGGCGCTGGGCCGGGACCAGCCGCTGCCGGCGTCCCATGCCCAGCAGCGGCAATGGCTGTTCTGGAAAATGCACCCCGAGAGCACGGCCTATCACACGCCGATTGTCGTGCGCCTGCAGGGGCGCCTGGACCCGCAAGCGTTGCAGCGCACCTTTGCCGCGCTTGCCGGGCGCCATGAGGCGTTTCGCAGCACCTTCGCCCAGGTCGGGGACACCCTGTGCCAGGCGATCCACGCGGCCGGCGAAGTACCGCTGGCGTGGGAACGCCTGGCCCCCGGGCTGGGGCGCGAGGCCGTCGAGGCCAAGGCGCTGGAGGAAACCCAGCGCCTGTTCGATCTGGAGCGCGGGCCGCTGTGCCGTGCCCGGGTCCTGCAACTGGACGAGCAGGACAGCCTGCTGGTCGTGACCCTGCACCACATCATTTCCGACGGCGCCTCGATGAGCGTGCTGGCGCGTGAATTCGTCGCCCTGTACCGCGGCTTCGTCGAAGGCCGGGCGCCGGCGCTGGGCGAGCTGGCGGTGCAGTACGCCGACTACGCCAGCTGGCATCGCGCCTGGCTGGAGCAGGGCGAGCAGCAGCGCCAGCTCGAATATTGGCGCGAGCAGCTGGGCAGCGAACAGCCGATCCTCGAGCTGCCGGTGGACCATCCGCGCCAGGCGCTGCCCAGCTATCGCCAGGATCGCCTCGGCGTGCGCTTGGAAGGGGCGCTGGAGCAAGGGCTGCGCCGTCTGGCCCGCGAGCAGGGCATGACCCTGTTCCAGCTGTTCCTGGGGTCCTTCGCGCTGTTGCTGCACCGTTATACCGACCAGCCGGATATCCGCATCGGCGTCCCGGTGAGCAATCGCCGGCACCAGGAAATGGAAGGGGTGATGGGTTTCTTCGTCAACACCCTGGTCATGCGGGTCGAGCTGGCGCCGGGACTTGCGGTCGAGCAGTTGCTGCGCCAGGTCAAGGCCACGGCCCTGGCGGGCCAGGCCCATCAGGACCTGCCGTTCGACCGTTTGGTCGATGCCCTCAACCCGCAGCGTTCGCTGGACCGCAACCCGCTGTTCCAGGTGATGTACAACCACTTGAGCATCGCCGGTGAAAATGCCGGCAGCGACAGCCTGCCGGGGCTGCGGGCCGAGGAGCAGGTGCTGCGAGGCGGCACGGCGCAGTTCGACCTGACCCTGGAAACCCTGGAGACCGATGCCGGGATCAACGCTTCGTTCATCTATGCCGGCGAGTTGTTCGACGCCACCACCATCGAGCGCATGGCGCGGCACTGGCGCCATTTGCTGCAAGCCATGTTGCAGGTGCGCCAAGCCATCGGCGAATTGCCGATGCTGGGCGAGCAAGAGCAGCGCCAGATCCGCGAGGACTGGGACCACACCCAGGTGGTCTACCCGACCGAGCGCTTCGTGCATCAGCTGTTCGCCGACCAGGCGGCCAAGGCCCCGGATGCCCTGGCGGTGATCTTTGCCGAACAGCGCCTGAGCTATCGCCAACTCGACGTCCAGGCCAACCAGTTGGCGCACAAGCTGGTCGAGCTGGGGGTGGGGCCGGAGGTGCGGGTGGCGATCGCCATGCCGCGTTGCGCGGAAATCATGGTGGCCTTTCTCGCGGTGCTCAAGGCCGGCGGCGTCTATGTGCCGCTGGACATCGAATACCCGCAGGACCGCCTGCGCTACATGATGCAGGACAGCGGCGCCTGGCTGCTGCTGACCCAGGAACACCTGCTGCAACGCCTGCCGATTCCGGACGGTTTGCCGACTCTGTGCGTCGAGGGCGCCGCCGATTTTGCCGCCTACCCGGCGACCTGCCCGCAGGTGACCCTGGCCGAGGAAAACCTCGCCTACGTGATCTACACCTCCGGCTCCACCGGTTTGCCCAAGGGCGTGGCGGTGTCCCACGGGCCGCTGGCGATGCACAGCCTGGCCACCGGTGAACGTTATGAGATGAGCCCGGCGGACTGTGAGCTGCACTTTATGTCGTTCGCCTTCGACGGTTCCCATGAAGGCTGGATGCACCCGCTGATCTATGGCGCCAGCGTGCTGATCCGCGACGACAGCCTGTGGTCGCCGGAATACACCTACGAGCAGATGCATCGCCACGGCGTGACCGTCGGCGTGTTCCCGCCGGTGTACCTGCAGCAATTGGCGGTGCACGCCGAGCGCGACGGCCATCCACCGGCGGTGCGGGTCTATTGCTTCGGCGGCGACGCGGTGCCCCAGGCCAGCTATGACCTGGCCTGGCGTGTGCTGCGGCCCAAGTACATCTTCAATGGCTACGGCCCCACCGAGACCGTGGTGACGCCGCTGATCTGGAAGGCCAAGGCCGGCGATCCATGCGACGCGGCCTACGCGCCGATCGGCAATATTGTCGGCAATCGCAGCGCCTACGTGGCCGATGCCAACCTCAACCTGCTGCCGGTGGGTGTGGCGGGCGAGCTGTATCTCGGCGGCCTGGGCGTGGCTCGCGGTTATCTGGACCGGCCGAGCCTGACGGCCGAGCGTTTTATCCCCGACCCCTACAGCACCACGGGAGCGCGGCTGTATCGCAGCGGCGACCTGACGCGCTACCGCACCGACGGTCTGGTGGAGTACGTCGGCCGTGTCGACCATCAGGTGAAAGTGCGTGGTTTCCGCATCGAACTGGGCGAGATCGAGGCGCGGCTGTTGGAGCAGGAGCCGGTGCTGGAAGTGGCGGTGATCGCCCAGCCCGGGCCGAGCGGGCAGCAACTGGTGGGTTATATCGTGCCGGTGGACGCCGAGGTCTCTTTGAGCAACGAGCGTCAGGCGCAACTGCGCGAAAGCATCAAGGCGCGGCTCAAGGACAACTTGCCGGACTATATGGTGCCGACCTACCTGCTGTTCCTTGAGGCCTTGCCGCTGACCCCGAACGGCAAGTTGGACCGCAAGTCGTTGCCCAAGGTCGATGCGCAATTGATGCAGCAGGCCTATGTGGCGCCGCAAACCGAATTGGAGCAGCAGATCGCCGCGATCTGGGCCGATGTGCTGAAACTGGAGCAGGTCGGCCTGACCGACAACTTCTTCGAGCTCGGCGGCGACTCGATCATCTCGATCCAGGTGGTCAGCCGCGCCCGCCAAGCGGGCATCCGTTTTACCCCCAAGGAGTTGTTCCAGCACCAGACGGTGCAGGGCCTGGCTTCGGTGGCGGAGCAGGGCGAGGGCGGCTTGCAGATCGACCAGGGCCCGGTGTCGGGTGAAACCGCGCTGCTGCCGATCCAGCGGTGGTTCTTCGAAGAACCGATTGCCGAGCGTCAGCACTGGAACCAGTCGGTGCTGCTCAAACCGACCCGGGCATTGACGGCGACCCTTGTCGAGCAAGGGCTGCGGGCTTTGCTCGAGCAGCATGACGGCCTGCGCCTGAGCTTTACCGAACAGCCGCAGGGCTGGGTCGCGACTTACCGCGCGCCGGTTTCGGCAGCGCCTGCGGGGGCGCTTCTCTGGCAGCTGAACGTCGCCACCCAGGCCGAGCTGGAGCAAGGCTGCGAGGAAGCCCAGCGCAGCCTCGACCTGCAACAAGGGCCTCTGTTGCGCGCGGTGCTCTTTACCCTCGGCGATGGCAGCCAACGGCTGTTGTTGGCGATCCACCACCTGGTGGTCGATGGCGTGTCCTGGCGCATTTTGCTGGAAGATTTGCAGCAGTCGCTGGGCCAGCTGGCGGCGGGGCAAGCGCTCAAGCTGCCGGCCAAGACCAGTTCCACCCAAGCCTGGGCCGAACAGTTGCAGGCCTACGCCGCCAGCCCGGCCTTGCAACAGGAGCTGGGCTACTGGCAGGCGCAGCTGGCGGGCGTCGAGTCGAGCCTGCCTTGCGACCGGGCGACGGAGGCGGTGTACAACCGCGACGCCGTCAGCGTCAGCAGCCGCCTGGACAAGGCCCACACTTTGCAGCTGTTGCAGGACGCCCCGGCGGCCTACCGCACGCAGATCAACGATCTGCTGCTGACCGCCCTGGCGCGGGTCATCGGCCGCTGGACCGGCGCCGCCAGCACTCTGGTGCAGCTTGAAGGGCATGGCCGCGAAGAGCTGTTCGACACCGTCGACCTGACCCGCACCGTTGGTTGGTTCACCAGCGTATTCCCGGTCAAGCTGACGCCGCAGGCGTCCCTGGCCGAGTCGATCAAGCAGATCAAGGAGCAGCTGCGCGCGGTGCCGAACAAGGGCATCGGCTTTGGCGCCCTGCGTTACCTGGGCGACGAGCAGGCCCAAGCGGCGCTCAAGGCCCTGGCGGTACCGCGCATCACCTTCAACTACCTCGGCCAGTTCGACGCCAGCTTCGATGAGCAGGACGCCTGGTTCACCCCGTCCGGCGAAGCCAAGGGCCGCGATCAAAGCCCCGAGGCGCCGCTGGGCAACTGGCTGAGCCTCAATGGCCAGGTCTACGGCGGCGAATTGACCCTGGGCTGGACCTTCAGCCAGGCGATGTTCGACAGCGCCACCATCCAGCGCCTGGCCGACGATTATGCCTTGGAACTCAAGGCGCTGATCGAGCATTGCTGCCAGCCCGAGCATCGCGGGGTAACGCCGTCGGACTTCCCGCTGGCGGCGTTGACCCAGGCGCAGCTGGACCGCTTGCCGGTGCCGACGGCACAGATCGAAGACATCTATCCGCTGTCGCCGATGCAGCAGGGCATGCTGTTCCACACCCTCTACCAGCAAGCGGCGGGCGACTACATCAACCAGTTGCGGGTGGATGTCGAAGGGCTCGATCCCGAACGCTTCCAGCAAGCCTGGCAGGCCGCGCTCGACAGCCACGATATTTTGCGCAGCAGCTTTATCTGGCAGGGCGAACTGTCGGCCCCGGTGCAAATCGTGCACAAGCAAACCAGCCTGGCGTTCGCCGAACACGACGGGCGCGGCCAGGCGCCGGAGGCCCTGGACAGCCTGGCCGAACAGGAACGCCAGCGCGGCTTCGACTTGGGCGCCGCGCCCTTGCTGCGCCTGCTCCTGGTGCGCACCGGCGACAACCGCTATCACCTGATCTACACCAACCACCATATTTTGATGGACGGTTGGAGCAATTCGCAGCTGCTCGGCGAGGTGCTGCAACGTTACGCCGGCCAACCGCCGAGCCATGCGCCGGGGCGCTACCGCGACTACATCGCCTGGCTGCAACGCCAGGACGCCCAGGCCAGCGAAAGGTTCTGGAAAGAACAGCTGGCGCCGCTGGAGCAACCAACGCATCTGGCGGCCGCCGTTGCCCACTCGGCAGAGGTGTTGGCTGGCCGTGGTCACAGCGCTTGCCGACGCAACCTGGATGCCCGGCAGACCCAGCGCCTGGGCGAGTTCGCCCGGCAGCAGAAGGTCACGGTGAACACCCTGGTGCAGGCGGCCTGGCTGCTGTTGCTGCAACGCTGCACCGGCCAGGAGACGGTGGTGTTCGGCGCCACGGTGTCCGGGCGCCCGGCGGAGCTCAAGGGCGTGGAGCAGCAGATCGGCCTGTTTATCAACACCCTGCCGGTGGTGGCCACGCCACGCCCGGACATGCGGGTTGGCGATTGGCTGCAAGCGGTGCAAGCCCACAACCTGGCCCTGCGCGACTACGAACACACGCCGCTGTACGACGTGCAACGCTGGGCCGGGCTGGGCCGTGAGGCGCTGTTCGACAATATCCTGGTGTTCGAGAACTACCCGGTCTCCGAAGCCCTGGCAAAAGGTGCGCCCGAGGGGCTGCGCTTCGAGTCGGCCGGCAACCACGAGCAGACCAACTACCCGCTGACCTTGCTGGTGGGCATGGGCGACAGCCTGGCCCTGGAGTTCAACTACGCCTTGGCGTCGTTCTCCGCGGCGGCCATGGCCCGCTTGGGCGAACAGCTGGAAAACCTGTTGTTGGGCATGTTGCACAACGCCGAACAGCGCCTGGGCGAGTTGTCGCAACTGGGCGGCGCCGAACGGGAGCAGGTCCTGCACGGCTGGAATAGGCCGGCCCGCGATTACCCGAGCGATGCGTGCATTCACCGGCTGGTCGAGAAACAGGCATTGCAGGCCCCGGACGCCCGGGCCGTGCTGTTCGGTGAACAGGTTGTCAGTTACCAAGAGCTGAACGCCCGGGCCAACCGCCTGGCGCACAAGCTGATCGAAGCCGGCGTCGGCCCGGAAGTGCGGGTCGGCGTGGCCTTGCAGCGTTCGCCGGAAATGGTTGTGGCTCTGCTGGCGGTGCTCAAGGCCGGTGGCGCCTATGTGCCGCTGGACCCGGATTACCCGCAGGATCGTTTGGCCCATATGCTGCGCGACAGCCAGGCGCAAATCCTGCTGACCGAAAGTGCCTTGTTGCAGGTGCTGCCGAGTATTGAGTCGCTGCAAATTCTGCAACTGGATGGCGACGCGGGCTGGCTTGATGGCTATTCGGCAGAGAATCCTGCCGCGACGGCGACGCCGGACAATCTGGCTTATGTGATCTACACCTCGGGCTCCACTGGCCTGCCCAAGGGCGTGGCCATCGCCCATCGCAACGTCTTGGCGCTGATCGACTGGTCGTTGCAGGTCTACAGCCCGGCGGATCTGCAAGGGGTCTTGGCCTCGACCTCGATCTGCTTCGACCTATCGGTGTGGGAGTTGTTTGTCACGCTGTCGGCGGGTGGTTATATCGTCCTCGCACGCAACGCCCTGGAACTGCCTGACCTGCCGGCGCGCGATCAGGTGCGGCTGATCAACACCGTGCCGTCGGCGATTGCCGCCTTGCAGCGTGGCGGGCAAATTCCCGCCAGCGTGCGCATCGTCAATCTGGCTGGTGAGCCGCTGAAGCAGACCCTGGTCGACAAGCTCTACGAAAACCCATCGTTGCAGCACGTTTACGACCTCTACGGCCCGTCGGAAGACACCACGTACTCGACTTACACCCGCCGGGAAAAAAATGGCCGGGCCAATATCGGTCGGGCCATCAGCAATACCCAGGGCTATATCCTCAGCGCGGACTTGCAGGCGCTGCCGGCCGGCAGCGCCGGTGAGCTGTACCTGGCCGGGGCCGGGGTCACCCGGGGCTACCTGGCTCGTCCGGCGCTGACCGCCGAGAAATATGTGCCCAATCCATTCGCCACCGATGGCGGCCGGCTGTACCGCACCGGCGATCTGACCCGCTATCGCGAAGACGGCGTGATCGAATACATCGGGCGGATTGACCATCAAGTAAAGGTGCGTGGTTTCCGCATCGAGCTGGGGGAAATCGAAGCGCGGTTGGTGCAGCAGGAGGCGGTGCGCGAAGCCTTTGTCCTGGCCCAGGATGGCGAGGGTGGCCAGCAACTGGTGGCCTATGTGGTGCCGAGCGATGCCGAAGTGACGCTTGATATGGAACGTCAGGCCAACCTGCGCGAGGCCATCAAGGCGCAACTCAAGGACAGCCTGCCGGACTACATGGTGCCGACCTACCTGCTGTTCCTGGAAACGCTGCCGCTGACGCCGAACGGCAAACTCGACCGCAAGGCCCTGCCGAAAGCCGAGGCCAGCCAGATGCAGCAGGCCTATGTCGCCCCGCAAACCGAGCTGGAACAACAGGTTGCGGCGATCTGGGGCGAGGTGCTCGAGGTCGAGCAAGTGGGCTTGAACGATAACTTCTTTGAATTGGGTGGGCATTCCTTGCTGGTAACCGCGATGGTCTCTCGTGTGCAACTGAAACTGGGCCAGCGGCTCACGGTACAGATGGTGTTTGAATTCCCGACCCTGGGCCTGTTCGTCAAGCAGATGCAGCAGTCGCCCGCTCAGGCCCAGGACCTGAGCGCACTGGAACTCTTGCTCGACGAAATGGAGGCTGTGTAATGGATCACACGACTGCGCTGAAAATTGTCAAAGGCTTCATTCTGCTGCCGCTGGAAAAGCGCCGCGTCTATTTGCAGAAAATGCTCGAGCAAGGCATTTCCCCGGCCAACCTGCCGATTCCCGAGGTGCGCCTGGGGCAGCCGACATTGCCGCTGTCCTACGCCCAGCAACGCCAGTGGTTCCTTTGGCAACTGGCGCCCGAGAGCACGGCCTATCACATTCCCAAGGTCCTGCGTTTGCGCGGGGCGCTGGATGTCGAGGCCTTGCAGTGCAGCTTCGACAGCCTGGTCGCGCGCCATGAAACGCTGCGCACCCGCTTCGTCCAGGACGCTGAAAACCCTGCCCAGGTGGTGGAACCCCAGGGCCGGTTGCAGATCGCTTGCCAAACACTGCCGACGGCGGCGTCCGCGCAGGCCGTCGCCGCGGGCATCAAGGCCTTCGTCGACAGCCAGGCTTCGCAGCTCTTCGACCTGCTGGCCGGGCCGCTGCTGCGCGTGGGCCTGTTGCAACTGGCGGCGGACGATCATGTGCTGGTACTGACCCAGCACCATATCGTTTCCGATGGCTGGTCGATGCAGATCATGGTCGACGAACTGATGGCGCTCTACCTGGGCTACAGCCAGGGGCGGGAGCCGCAATTGCCGCCGCTGTCGATCCAGTACGCCGACTACGCCATCTGGCAGCGCAACTGGATGGAGGCCGGCGAGAAGGAACGGCAGCTGGCGTACTGGGTCGAGCAACTGGGCGGTGAGCAGCCGCTGCTCGAACTGCCGTTGGATCGCCCGCGCCCTGCGTTGCAGAGCTACCGCGGCGCCCGTTTCGACCTGCAGCTCGAAGCCGGCCTGAGCGAAGCACTGGCGGCCCTGGCCCAGCGTGAAGGCGTCACCTTGTTCATGCTGTTGCTGGCCTCGTTCCAGACCCTGCTGCATCGCTACAGCGGGCAAGCGGATATCCGCGTGGGCGTGCCGGTCGCCAACCGCAACCGGGTGGAAACCGAAAGGCTGATCGGCTTTTTCGTCAACACCCAGGTGCTCAAGGCCGAGATCGACGGGCAGCTGGCCTTCAGCGATTTCCTGCAACAGGTCAAGCAGACGGCCTTGCAGGCCCAGTCCCACCAGGACCTGCCGTTCGAACAACTGGTCGAAGCCTTGCAGCCGGAGCGCAGCCTGAGCCACAACCCGTTGTTCCAGGTGATGTTCAACCACCAGGCCCAGGCCCGGGGCGCCACCCAGGCCCATGCCTTGCCGGGCCTGAGCATCGAGCCGCTGGCGTGGGAGGGGCAGACCGCGCAGTTCGACCTGACCCTGACCACCGCCGAGACCGACGGCCTGATCGCCGCGTCGCTGGTGTTCGCGACCGATGTTTTCGAGGCGGCGACGGTCGAGCAACTGGCGCGCCACTGGACCCAGCTGTTGCAGGGGATCGTCGCGCAGCCAGGCCAGCGCATCGCCGAATTGCCGCTGCTGGCTGCCAGCGAGCGGCAACGGATTATCCAGGCGTGGAACCCAAGCCAGGCCGACTTCCCGAGCCAGGCGTGCATTCACCAAGTCATCGAGCAGCAGGCCCGCCAGGCACCCCAGGCGATTGCCCTGACGTTCGGCCGCCAGCAACTGGATTACCAGCAGCTCAACAGCCAGGCCAACCGCCTGGCGCACAAGCTGATCGAGCAGGGCGTGGGGCCCAATGTGCGGGTGGGCCTGGCGGTGGAGCGCGGCCTGGAAATGCTGGTCGGGCTGCTGGCGATCCTCAAGGCTGGCGGTGCCTACGTGCCGCTGGACCCTGCCTATCCCCAGGACCGCCTGCTGCACATGATGCAAGACAGCGGCATCGCCTTGCTGCTGACCCAGGCCCACCTGCAGGACGGCCTGCCGGCCTTTGCCGGCCTCACCTTGCTACTGGGGCAGGCGCTGGACGGCTACAGCCCAGAAAACCCGCAGGTCGAGGTGCTGCCGGAGCATCTGGCCTATGTCATCTACACCTCCGGTTCCACCGGCAAGCCCAAGGGCGTATTGCAGCCGCATCACAGCGTCCTGCGGCTGTTCGCGGCGACCCGGGAGTGGTTCCGCTTCGACGCCACGGATGTCTGGAGCCTGTTTCATTCCTACGCCTTCGACTTCTCCGTATGGGAGATTTTCGGCGCCCTGATGCATGGCGGCCGGCTGGTGATCGTGCCCCAGGACGTGGCGCGCTCGAGCAGTGATTTCTACCGGCTGCTATGCGAGGAGCGGGTCTCGGTCCTCAACCAGACGCCTTCGGCGTTCCGCCAGCTGATGCACGTGGCCTGCGCCGCGGAGCAGGCGCATGCCCTGCGCTACGTGGTGTTTGGCGGCGAGGCGCTCGAGGTCGGCAGCCTGCAGCCCTGGTTCCAGCGGTTCGGCGACCGGCAGCCGCGCCTGGTGAATATGTACGGCATTACCGAAACCGCGGTGCACGTGACCTACCGGCCGCTGTCCCGGGCGGACCTGGCCTCGAGCAATGGCAGCCCGATCGGCGAGCTGATTCCCGACATGTCCTGGTACCTGCTCGACGCCAACCTCAAGCAAGTGCCCCAGGGTTGCATCGGCGAGCTGTATGTCGGCCGTGCCGGCCTGGCCTGGGGCTACCTGAACCGCGGCGACCTGACCGCCACGCGGTTTATCCCGGACCCATTCGGCCCGGCGGGAGGGCGGCTGTACCGCACCGGCGACCTGGCGAGCTACCAGCACGACGGCTCGATCGGCTATGTCGGGCGTATCGACCAGCAGGTGAAGATCCGTGGCTTCCGTATCGAGCTGGGTGAAATCCAGGCCCGCCTGCAGGAGCTGCACGCGGTGCGCGAAGCGGTGGTCCTGACCCATGACGGCCCCGACGGGCCGCAACTGGTCGCCTATGTGGTGCCGGCCAGCCTGGCGTGGGATGCGCCGCAGGTCGTCGACGCCCAGCTGCGGCTGCGCGACGAGATCAAGGCCGGCCTGCGCGACAGCCTGCCGGCCTATATGGTGCCGGCCCATGTGCTGTTCCTCGAGGCGCTGCCGCTGACCGCCAACGGCAAGCTCAATCGCGCAGCCTTGCCCGGCGTCGACGGCCACCTGCTGCATGCGGCTTATGTGGCGCCGCGCAGCGGGCTGGAACAGCAGGTCGCGGCGATCTGGGCCGATGTGCTCAAGCTCGAGCGGGTGGGGCTGACGGACAACTTCTTCGAGCTGGGCGGGCATTCGTTGCTCGCTACCCAGGTCATGTCGCGGATTCGCCAGGACCTGGGCATCGAGGCCCCGCTGAAGGTGTTTTTCGAGGGCACGAGCCTGGAAGATTTCGTCCAGCTCCTGGGCCAGGCGTCTGCGGATGCGCCGCAGAAAATAGTCGCGGTCGAGCGCGACCGGCCGTTGGCCGTGTCGTTTGCCCAGGAGCGGCAATGGTTTCTGTGGCAACTGGATTCCGCCAGCTGCGCCTACCACATCCCGATGGCCCTGAGGCTGCGTGGCGCCCTGGACAGCGCGGCGTTGCAACGTAGCTTCGGCGCGTTGATCGCCCGGCACGAAACCCTGCGGACCCGCTTCGTCGAGGACCAGGACCAGTTGGTGCAGGTCATCGAGGCCCGGGGCTCGCTGTCGATCGATGAGCAAGACCTGTCGTCGCTCGAGGGCGCCAGCGCCGATGAAGCGCTGATCAGGAAGATCGTCGACGCCGAGCTGCGCCAGCCTTTCGACCTGCGCAGTGGCCCGCTGCTGCGGGTCAAGCTGACGCGCCTGGCCGCGGACGATCATGTGCTGGTGCTGGTCCAGCATCACATCGTCTCGGACGGCTGGTCGATCCAGGTCATGGTCGATGAGCTGATCCAGCTGTATGCCGGCTACAGCCAGGGGCGGGAAGTCGAGCTGCCCGGGCTGCCGGTGCAATACGCCGACTACGCGCTCTGGCAGCGCCAACGCATGGAGCAGGGCGAGAAGGCGCGGCAACTGGGCTACTGGCTGCGGCAACTGGAGGCCGAGGCGCCGGTTCTCGACCTGCCGCTGGATCATGCCCGGCCGCTGGAGCAGAGTTACCGCGGCGCCCGCCATGGCATCGCGCTGGATGCAGCGTTGCAGGCGGCGTTGAAACAGCTGGCGCAGCGCGAAGGCGTCACCTTGTTCATGCTGTTGCTGGCCTCGTTCCAGGTGTTGCTGCACCGCTACAGCGGGCAGGCGGATATCCGCGTCGGCGTGCCTATCGCCAACCGCAACAGGGCCGAGACCGAACGCCTGATCGGCTTCTTCGTCAACACCCAGGTGCTCCGGGCCGAGGTCGATGGCCAGCGCTCGTTCAGCGATTTCCTGCAACAGGTCAAGCGCACCGCCTTGCAGGCCCAGGATCACCAGGACCTGCCGTTCGAGCAATTGGTCGAAGCGCTGAACCCGGATCGCAGCCTGAGCCACAGCCCGCTGTTCCAGGTGATGTTCAACCACCAGGCGGCCGCGCGTAAAAGCGCGCACGGCCAGGACATTCCGGGGCTGGGCGTGGAAACCCTGAACTGGGAAGTGAACACCACCCAATTCGACCTGACGCTCGATACCTTCGAATCCGAGGACGGCCTCTGGGCCTCCCTGACCTACGCCACCGACCTGTTCGAGGCCAGCACCATCGAGCGCATGGCCCAGTGCTGGGTGCGGTTGCTGCAAGGCATGGTCGAGCAGCCGAACCAGCGCCTGGGAGACTTGCCGCTGCTGGGCGCCGCCGAGCAATCGCGAGTCCTCCATGAGTGGAATCCGCCCGTCAGCGACTTCCCGAGCGAACGGTGCGTGCATGAGCTGATCCAGGTTCGGGCCGTTGCAACACCGGATGCCCGGGCCGTGCTGTTCGGTGAACAGGTTGTCAGCTATCAAGAGCTGAACGCCCGGGCCAACCGCCTGGCGCACAAGCTGATCGAGGCCGGCGTCGGCCCGGAAGTGCGGGTCGGCGTGGCCTTGCAGCGTTCGCCGGAAATGCTCGTGGCCCTGCTGGCGGTGCTCAAGGCCGGCGGCGCCTATGTGCCGCTGGACCCGGATTATCCGCAGGATCGTTTGGCCCATATGCTGCGCGACAGCCAGGCGCAAATCCTGCTGACCGAAAGTGCCTTGTTGCAGGTCTTGCCGAGTGTTGAGTCGCTGCAAATTCTGCAACTGGATGGCGACGCGGGCTGGCTTGATGGCTATTCGGCGGAGAATCCAGTCGCGGTCGCGACCCCGGACAACCTGGCCTATGTGATCTACACCTCGGGCTCCACCGGCCTGCCGAAGGGCGTGGCCATCGCCCATCGCAACGTGCTGGCGCTGATCGACTGGTCGTTGCAGGTCTACAGCTCGACAGACTTGCAAGGGGTCTTGGCTTCGACCTCGATCTGCTTCGACCTGTCGGTGTGGGAGCTGTTTGTCACGCTGTCGGCGGGGGGTTATATCGTCCTGGCGCGTAACGCCCTGGAACTGCCTGACCTGCCGGCGCGCGATCAGGTGCGGCTGATCAACACCGTGCCGTCGGCCATCGCGGCCTTGCAGCGTGGCGGGCAAATTCCTGCCAGCGTGCGCATCGTCAATCTGGCTGGTGAGCCGCTGAAACAGAGCCTGGTCGATAAGCTCTACGAGAACCCATCGTTGCAGCACGTCTACGACCTCTACGGGCCTTCTGAAGACACCACCTACTCGACCTACACCCGCCGGGAAAAAGGTGGCCGGGCCAATATCGGCCGGGCCATCAGCAATACCCAGGGCTATATCCTCAGCGCGGACTTGCAGGCGCTGCCAGCCGGCAGCGCCGGTGAGTTGTACCTGGCCGGAGCCGGGGTTACCCGGGGTTATCTGGCTCGTCCGGCGCTGACCGCTGAGAAATACGTACCGAACCCGTTCGCCACCGATGGCGGCCGGTTGTACCGCACCGGCGACCTGACCCGCTATCGCGACGACGGCGTGATCGAATACATCGGCCGCATCGACCATCAAGTGAAGGTGCGCGGCTTCCGCATCGAGCTGGGGGAAATCGAAGCACGACTGGTGCAGCAGGAGGCGGTACGCGAAGCCTTTGTCCTGGCCCAGGATGGCGAGGGTGGCCAGCAACTGGTGGCCTACATCGTCCCGGCTGACATTGAGGTGGCCGGTAATGCCGAGTTGCAGGCCCCTCTGCGCGAAGCGATCAAGGCGCAACTTAAGGCCAGCCTGCCGGACTACATGGTGCCGACCTATCTGCTGTTCCTGGAAACGCTGCCGCTGACGCCGAACGGCAAGCTCGACCGCAAGGCCCTGCCGAAAGCCGAAGCCAGCCAGATGCAGCAGGTCTATGTCGCCCCGCAAACCGAGCTGGAACAGCAGCTCGCCGCGATCTGGGCCGATGTGCTGAAGCTGGAGAAGGTCGGCCGCACCGACAATTTCTTCGAGCTGGGCGGCCACTCATTGCTGGTGGCGCAGGTGGTGACTCGGGTCAAGCAGCAGTTTGGCGTGGATATTTCCGTCAAGTCGCTGTTCGGTGCCGAGAGCCTGTCGGCCTTCGCCGAGAAGGTTCAGGCGCTGCGGGAAACGACCTGCTCGCTGCAGGATGAATTGGCTAAATCTTTGGAGGCCCTCAAACGTTTATCTCCTGATGATCTTGAAAAAATAATTTCTTAGGAGAGGCAGTACATGCAAGCTTTAATCGACTCGGTAGGCACGCTTTCTTCCAAGGAAAGAAGGGCCTTGGCGATTTTGCTTAAGGAAAAGGGCATCAACCTTTTCGGTATCGCTCCTATCAGCCGGCGCGGCGCCGATGAGGCGCCGGTGCTTTCCTACACCCAGGAAAGCCAGTGGTTTCTCTGGCAGCTGGAGCCGCATAGCACTGCCTATCACATCACCACGGCGTTGCGCCTGACGGGCGAGCTGGACCTGTCGGCGCTGCGCCATGCCTTCGATACGCTGATCGCCCGCCATGAAACGCTGCGTACCACCTTTTCCGAGGAAGATGGCAACGCCGTGCAAGTGATTCATCCGCCAGCGCCTTTGAACATCGACCTCATCGAACTGCGCGAGGGCGAACAGTCTTACCAGGCCCGGCTCGATGCGCTGACCGACAGCAAGCTGCAACCGCCGTTCGACCTGCGCTCGGGCCCGTTGCTCAGGGCCAGCCTGCTGCGCGTGGGCGCAGCGGAACATGTGCTGGTGTTGACCCAGCACCACATCGTCTCCGATGGCTGGTCGATGGGGGTGATGGTCGACGAGCTGATCGAGCTGTACGCCGGCTACCGCCAGGGCAAAGAGGTCAGCCTGACGCCGCTGCCGATCCAATATGCCGATTACGCGAATTGGCAGCGCAACTGGATGGAGGCCGGCGAAAGGGACCGGCAGCTGGGTTACTGGCGGGAGCAATTGGGCGGTGAACAGCCGCTGCTGATGCTGCCCCTGGATCATCCGCGGCCGGCGATGCAGAGCTATCGCGGCGCGGCGCTGGAGATCCCGCTGCCGACGAACCTGCGGGTCGGCCTGAAACAGCTGGCGCAACGCGAAGGCGTCACCTTGTTCATGCTGTTGCTGGCCTCGTTCCAGGTGTTGCTGCACCGCTACAGCGGCCAGGCGGATATCCGCGTCGGCGTGCCGACCGCCAACCGCAGCCGGGTGGAAACCGAGCGCCTGATCGGTTTCTTCGTCAACACCCAGGTGCTCAAGGCCGAGGTCGATGGCCAGCGCTCGTTCAGCGACTTCCTGCAACAGGTCAAGCAGACGGCCTTGCAGGCCCAGTCCCATCAGGACCTGCCGTTCGAGCAACTGGTCGAAGCGTTGCGCCCCGAGCGCAGCCTGAGCCACAGCCCGCTGTTCCAGGTGATGTTCAACCACCAGACCGCGGTCAAGAAAGACGGGCACAGCCAGCGCCTGGACGACCTGTGCATCGAGACCCTGAGCTGGAAGGGGCGTGCCGCGCAATTCGACCTGACGCTCGACACCTTCGAGGCCGAGGACGGCCTCTGGGCTTCCCTGACCTACGCCACCGACCTGTTCGAGGCCAGCACCATCGAGCGCATGGCCCAGTGCTGGGTGCGGTTGCTGCAAGGCATGGTCGAACAGCCGAACCAGCGCCTGGGGGACTTGCCGCTGCTGGCTGCCGCCGAACAATCGCGAATCCTCCATGAGTGGAATCCGCCCATCAGCGACTTCCCGAGCGAGCGGTGCGTGCATGAGCTGATCCAGGTGCAGGCCGTTGCAACACCTGATGCCCGGGCCGTGCTGTTCGGTGAACAGGCCCTCAGTTACCAAGAGCTGAACGCCCGGGCCAACCGCCTGGCGCACAAGCTGATCGAGGCGGGTGTCGGCCCGGAAGTGCGGGTCGGCGTGGCCTTGCAGCGCTCGCCGGAAATGGTCGTGGCCCTGCTGGCGGTGCTCAAGGCCGGCGGCGCCTATGTGCCGCTGGACCCGGATTATCCGCAGGATCGTTTGGCGCATATGTTGCGCGACAGCCAGGCGCAAATCCTGCTGACCGAGAGCGCCTTGTTGCAGGTGCTGCCGAGTATTGAGTCGCTGCAAATCCTGCAACTGGATGCCGAGGAAGGTTGGCTTGATGCCTATTCGGCAGAGAATCCTGTCGCGGTGGCGACCCCGGACAACCTGGCCTATGTGATCTACACCTCGGGCTCGACTGGTTTGCCCAAAGGTGTGGCCATCGCCCATCGCAACGTGCTGGCACTGATCGACTGGTCGTTGCAGGTCTACAGCCCGGCGGATTTGCAAGGGGTGCTGGCCTCGACCTCGATCTGCTTCGACCTGTCGGTGTGGGAGTTGTTTGTCACGCTGTCGGCCGGTGGTTATATCGTCCTGGCACGCAATGCGTTGGAGCTGCCTGACCTGCCGGCGCGCGATCAGGTGCGGCTGATCAACACCGTACCGTCGGCGATTGCCGCCTTGCAGCGTGGCGGGCAAATCCCGGCCAGCGTGCGCATCGTCAATCTCGCTGGTGAGCCGCTGAAACAGACCCTGGTCGACAAGCTCTACGAGAATCCATCGTTGCAGCATGTCTACGACCTCTATGGGCCTTCGGAAGACACGACCTATTCCACCTACACCCGCCGAGAAAAAGGTGGCCGGGCCAATATCGGCCGGGCCATCAGCAACACCCAGGGCTATATCCTCAGCGCGGACTTGCAGGCACTGCCAGCCGGCAGTGCCGGTGAGCTGTACCTGGCCGGAGCCGGGGTCACCCGGGGGTATCTGGCCCGCCCGGCGCTGACCGCCGAGAAATACGTGCCCAACCCGTTCGCCAGCGATGGCGGCCGCCTGTACCGCACTGGCGACCTGACGCGTTATCGCGACGACGGAGTAATCGAATACATCGGGCGGATTGACCATCAAGTGAAGGTGCGCGGCTTCCGCATCGAACTGGGGGAAATCGAAGCGCGACTGGTGCAACAGGAGGCGGTGCGCGAAGCCTTTGTCCTCGCGCAGGACGGCGAGGGCGGCCAGCAATTGGTGGCCTATGTGGTGCCGAGCGATGCCGAAGTGACGCTTGATATGGAACGTCAGGCCAACCTGCGCGAGGCCATCAAGGCGCAACTCAAGGCCCACCTGCCGGACTACATGGTGCCGACCTATCTGCTGTTCCTTGAGGCCCTACCGCTGACGCCAAACGGCAAGCTGGATCGCAAGGCCCTGCCGAAAGCCGAGGCCAGCCAGATGCAGCAGGTGTATGTGGCGCCGCAAACCGAGCTGGAACAGCAGCTCGCGGCGATCTGGGCCGATGTGCTGAAGCTGGAGCAGGTCGGCCTGACCGACAACTTCTTCGAGCTGGGTGGCGACTCGATCATCTCGATCCAGGTGGTCAGCCGCGCCCGGCAAGCGGGCATTCGTTTCAGCCCCAGGGACCTGTTCCAGTATCAGACGGTGCAGGGCCTGGCCTCGGTGGCGGAGCAGGGCGAGGGCGGCTTGCAGATCGACCAGGGCCTGGTGCAGGGCGACAGCGCGTTGCTGCCGGTGCAGCAGTGGTTTTTCGCAGAGCCCATGAGCGAGCGCCATCACTGGAACCAGTCGGTGCTGCTCAAGCCGGCCAGGCCGCTGGACGCTGGAGTGCTGGAGCCGGCATTGCAGGCCCTGGTGCTGCAGCACGACGCCTTGCGCCTGGGTTTTGTCGAGCAAGCGCAGGGCTGGACCGCGCGTTATCGCGAGGCGAGCGAGCAGCCGCTGCTTTGGCAGGTCACGGTTGCCGATGCGCAGGAACTCCAGCAACAGGGCCTGCGGGCCCAGCGCAGCCTCGACCTGCAACAGGGCCCCTTGTTGCGCGCGGTGCTCTTTACCCTGGGCGATGGCAGCCAGCGGCTGTTGCTGGCGATCCACCACCTGGTGGTCGATGGCGTGTCGTGGCGCATTTTGCTCGAAGATTTGCAGCAGTCGCTGGGCCAGCTGGCGGCGGGGCAAGCGCTCAAGCTGCCGGCCAAGACCAGCTCCACCCAGGCCTGGGCCGAGCAGTTGCAAGCCTACGCCGCCAGCCCGGCCTTGCAGCAGGAACTGGGCTACTGGCAGGCGCAGCTGGCCGATGCCGACGCGAGCCTGCCCTGCGACCATCAGGCGGGCGGCCTGCAGAACAAACATGCCTCCAGCGTCAGCACGCACCTGGACAAGGCGTATACCCAGCGCTTGTTGCAGGATGCCCCGGCGGCCTATCGCACACAGATCAACGACCTGCTGCTGACCGCCCTGGCGCGGGTCATCGGCCGTTGGACCGGCGCCGCCAGTACCCTGGTGCAACTCGAAGGCCATGGCCGCGAAGAGCTGTTCGACAACCTCGACCTGACCCGCACCGTCGGCTGGTTCACCAGCATGTTCCCGGTCAAGCTGACGCCGCAGGCGTCCCTGGCCGAGTCGATCAAGCAGATCAAGGAGCAACTGCGCGCCGTACCGAACAAGGGCATCGGCTTTGGCGCCTTGCGTTACCTGGGCGACGAGCAGGCTCAAGCCACGCTCAAGGCCCTGGCGGTGCCGCGCATCACCTTCAACTACCTGGGCCAGTTCGACGCCAGCTTCGATGAGCAAGGCGCCTTGTTCACGCCGTCCGGCGAAGCCAAGGGCGAAGATCAGAGCCCCGAGGCACCGCTGGGCAACTGGCTGAGCCTCAACGGCCAGGTCTACGGCGGCGAGCTGAACCTGGGCTGGACCTTCAGCCAGGCGATGTTCGACAGCGCCACCATCCAGCGCCTGGCCGACGAATACGCCGAAGAACTCAAGGCATTGATCGAGCATTGCAGCCAGCCCGAGCATCGCGGCGTAACGCCGTCGGACTTCCCGCTGGCGGCCCTGACCCAGCAGCAACTGGACCATTTGCCGGTGCCGCTGGCGCAGGTCGAGGACATCTACCCGCTGTCGCCGATGCAGCAGGGCATGCTGTTCCATACGTTGTACGAGCAGGCCGCGGGCGACTACATCAACCAGCTGCGGGTCGACGTGGACGGGCTCGATGCCGAACGTTTCCGCCAGGCCTGGCAAGCCGCGCTCGACAGCCACGATATTCTGCGCAGCGGCTTTATCTGGCAGGGCGAACTGGCGACGCCGGTGCAAATCGTGCACAAGCAAACCAGCCTGGCCTTTGCCGAACATGATGGGCGTGGCCAGCCAGCGGAAACCCTGGACGCCCTGGCCGACGCCGAGCGCCAGCGCGGTTTCGACCTGGGCGCCGCGCCTTTGCTGCGCCTGGTCCTGGTGCGTACCGGCGACAACCGTCATCACCTGATCTACACCAGCCACCACATCCTGATGGACGGCTGGAGCAATTCGCAGCTGCTCGGCGAGGTGTTGCAGCGCTACGCCGGCCAGCCGCCGAGCCAGGCGCCGGGGCGCTACCGCGACTACATCGCCTGGCTGCAGCGCCAGGACGCGCAGGCCTGCGAAGGGTTCTGGAAGGAACAACTGGCAGAGCTGGACGAGCCGACACGCCTGGTGCAAGCCTTCACCCGTTCGCAGCAGGAACCACTGGCCCACGGCCACGGCCATTACCTGTGCGGCCTCGATGCCCGGCAGACCCAGCGCCTGGGCGAGTTCGCCCGGCAGCAGAAGGTCACGGTGAATACCCTGGTGCAGGCGGCCTGGCTGCTGTTGCTGCAACGCTACACGGGCCAGGACACCGTGGTGTTCGGCGCCACGGTGGCGGGGCGGCCGACCGAGCTCAAGGATGTGGAGCGGCAGATCGGCCTGTTTATCAACACCCTGCCGGTGGTGGCCACGCCACGCCCGGACATGACGGCGAGCGACTGGTTGCAAGCGGTGCAGGCGCGCAACCTGGCCCTGCGCGACTACGAACATACGCCGCTGTACGACGTGCAGCGCTGGGCCGGCTTGGGTGGCGAGGCGCTGTTCGACAATATCCTGGTGTTCGAGAACTACCCGGTCTCCGAAGCCCTGGAGCAAGGCGCACCCGAGGGGCTGCGTTTCGGCGCGGTGGGCAACCACGAGCAGACCAACTATCCGCTGACCGTCGCCGTCAACCTGGGCTCGACCCTGGCGTTCCATTTGATTTATGCGCGGGAGTCTTTCCCGGAGTCGGCGATGGTCCAGCTGGGCGGGCACTTGCAGGGCCTGCTGCTGAGCATGGCCGAGCAACCGCAATGCGGCCTGGGCGAACTGCCGCTGTTGACCCTGGAGGAGCAGCGCCGGATCCGCCAGGACTGGGACCACACCCAGGTGGTCTACCCGACCGAGCGCTTCGTGCACCAACTGTTCGCCGACCAGGCGGCCAAGGCCCCGGATGCCCTGGCGGTGATCTTTGCCGAACAGCGCCTGAGCTATCGCCAACTCGACGTCCAGGCCAACCAGTTGGCGCACAAGCTGGTCGAGCTGGGGGTGGGGCCGGAGGTGCGGGTGGCGATCGCCATGCCGCGTTGCGCGGAAATCATGGTGGCCTTTCTCGCGGTGCTCAAGGCCGGCGGCGTCTATGTGCCGCTGGACATCGAATATCCCCAGGACCGCCTGCGCTACATGATGCAGGACAGCGGCGCCTGGCTGCTGCTGACCCAGGAACACCTGCTGCAACGCCTGCCAATTCCGGACGGCCTGCCGACCCTGTGCGTCGCAGGCGCCGCCGATTTTGCCGCCTACCCGGCGACCTGCCCGCAGGTGACCCTGGCCGAGGAAAACCTCGCCTACGTGATCTACACCTCCGGCTCCACCGGTTTGCCCAAGGGTGTGGCGGTGTCCCACGGGCCGCTGGCGATGCACAGCCTGGCCACCGGTGAACGTTATGAAATGAGCCCGGCGGACTGCGAACTGCACTTTATGTCGTTCGCCTTCGACGGTTCCCATGAAGGCTGGATGCACCCGTTGATCTACGGCGCCAGCGTGTTGATTCGCGACGACAGCCTGTGGTCGCCGGAATACACCTACGAGCAGATGCACCGCCACGGCGTGACCGTCGGCGTGTTCCCGCCGGTGTACCTGCAACAGCTGGCGGTGCATGCCGAACGCGACGGCCATCCGCCGGCGGTGCGAGTGTATTGCTTCGGCGGCGACGCGGTGCCCCAGGCCAGCTATGACCTGGCCTGGCGCGTGCTGCGGCCCAAGTACATCTTCAACGGCTACGGCCCCACCGAGACGGTGGTGACGCCGCTGATCTGGAAAGCCCGCGCCGGCGATCCATGCGACGCGGCCTACGCGCCGATCGGCAATATCGTCGGCAATCGCAGCGCCTACGTGGCCGATGCCAACCTCAATTTGTTGCCGGTTGGGGTGGCGGGCGAGCTGTACCTGGGCGGCCTCGGCGTGGCCCGGGGTTACCTGGATCGGCCAGGGCTGACGGCCGAGCGTTTTATCCCCGACCCCTACAGCACCAGCGGAGCGCGGCTGTATCGCAGCGGCGACCTGACGCGTTACCGCACCGACGGTCTGGTGGAGTACGTCGGCCGTGTCGACCATCAGGTGAAAGTGCGTGGCTTCCGCATCGAGCTGGGCGAGATCGAGGCGCGGCTGCTGGAGCAGGAACCGGTGCTGGAAGTGGCGGTGATCGCCCAGCCCGGGCCGAGCGGGCAGCAGCTGGTGGGTTATATCGTGCCGGTGGACGCGGACGTGGCCCTCGACTCAGAGCGCCAAGCATCGTTGCGCGAAAGCATCAAGGCCCGTCTGCGGGAAAGCCTGCCGGACTATATGGTGCCGACCTACCTGCTGTTCCTTAGTGCCTTGCCGCTGACCCCGAACGGCAAGCTCGACCGCAAGTCGCTGCCCAAGGTCGATGCGCAGTTGATGCAGCAGGCTTATGTGGCCCCGCAAACCGAATTGGAACAGCAGATCGCCGCGATCTGGGCCGATGTGCTGAAGCTGGAACAGGTCGGCCTGACCGACAACTTCTTCGAGCTCGGCGGCGACTCGATCATCTCGATCCAGGTGGTCAGCCGCGCCCGCCAGGCGGGCATCCGTTTTACTCCCAAGGAGTTGTTCCAGCACCAGACGGTGCAGGGCCTGGCTTCGGTGGCGGAGCAGGGCGAGGGTGGCTTGCAGATCGACCAGGGCCCGGTGTCGGGCGACAGCGCGCTGCTGCCGATCCAGCAATGGTTCTTCGAAGAGCCGATTGCCGAGCGCCAGCACTGGAACCAGTCGGTGCTGCTCAAGCCGGCCAAGGCGCTGGAGGGCGAGGTGCTGGAGCGGGCATTGCAGGCCTTGGTGCAGCAACATGACGCGCTGCGTTTGAGCTTCATCGAGCAGGGCGGCATTTGGACTGCGCATTATCGGGCGCTGGACCCGCAGCCGCAGATCCTCTGGGAAGCCACGGTGGCCGACGACCAGGCAATGGAACAACTGGGCGAGCGCGCCCAGCGCAGCTTGAGCCTGGAGGATGGGCCGCTGATGCGCGCGGTGTTGTTCGCCCTGGCCGACGGCAGCCAGCGTTTACTGCTGGCGATCCATCACCTGGTGGTCGATGGCGTGTCCTGGCGCATTTTGCTGGAGGACCTGCAATCGCTGCTGGAGGGCCGGTCGCTGCCGGCCAAGACCAGTTCCACCCAAGCCTGGGCCGAGCAGTTGCGGGCCTACGTCGCCAGCCCGGCCTTGCAGCAGGAGCTGGGCTACTGGCAGGCGCAATTGGCGGACGTCGAGTCGAGGCTGCCGTGGGACCACGCCGCCGGCCAGTTGCAGAACAAGCACGCTGCCAGCGTCCATACACGGCTGGATAAAACCGCGACCCAACGGCTGTTGCAGGACGCCCCGGCGGCCTACCGCACGCAGATCAACGACCTGCTGCTGACTGCCCTGGCGCGGGTCATCGGCCGCTGGACCGGCGCCGCCAGTACCTTGGTGCAGCTTGAAGGGCATGGCCGCGAGGAGCTGTTCGACAACCTCGACCTGACCCGCACCGTCGGCTGGTTCACCAGTGCGTTCCCGGTGAAGTTGAGCCCACGGGAATCCCTGGCCGAGTCGATCAAGCAGATCAAGGAACAGCTGCGTGCCGTACCGAATAAAGGCATCGGTTTTGGTGCCTTGCGTTACCTGGGCGACGAGCAGGCACGGGCCACTTTGAAGGCCCTGGCCGTGCCGCGCATTACCTTCAACTACCTGGGCCAGTTCGACGCCAGCTTCGGCGAGCAGGACGCGTTGTTCACCCCGGCCAATGAAGCCAAGGGCCGCGATCAAAGCCCCGAGGCGCCGCTGGGCAACTGGCTGAGCCTCAACGGCCAAGTGTATGGCGGTGAGTTGAGCCTGGGCTGGAGCTTCAGCCGGGCGATGTTCGACCGCGCGACCATCCAGCGCCTGGCCGACGATTACGCCTTGGAACTCAAGGCGCTGATCGAGCATTGCAGCCAGCCCGAGCATCGCGGGGTAACGCCGTCGGACTTCCCGCTGGCGGCGCTGACCCAGGCGCAGCTGGACCGCTTGTCAGTGCCGACGGCACAGATCGAAGACATCTATCCGCTGTCGCCGATGCAGCAGGGCATGCTGTTCCATACCTTGTATGAGCAGGCCGCGGGCGACTACATCAACCAACTGCGGGTCGACGTGGACGGGCTTGAGCCGCAGCGCTTCCAGCAGGCCTGGCAGGACGCCATAGACAGCCACGATATTTTGCGCAGCAGCTTTATCTGGCAGGGCGAGCTGGCGACACCGGTGCAGGTGGTGCACAAGCGGATCGCGCTGGACTGTGTCGAACATGACGGGCGTGGCCAGCCAGCGGAAGCCCTGGACGCCCTGGCCGAGCAGGAGCGCCAGCGCGGCTTCGACCTGGGCACCGCGCCCTTGCTGCGCCTGGTCCTGGTGCGCACCGGCGACAACCGCCATCACCTGATCTACACCAACCACCACATCCTGATGGACGGTTGGAGCAATTCGCAGCTGCTGGGTGAGGTGTTGCAGCGTTATGCCGGGCAGTTGCCGAGCCATGCGCCGGGGCGCTACCGCGACTACATCGCCTGGCTGCAACGCCAGGACGCCCAGGCCAGCGAAGGGTTCTGGAAGGAACAATTGGCAGGGCTGGACGAGCCGACACGCCTGGCCCAGGCCATGGTCGCGGCCCCGCGGGCGCTGCCCGCCAGCGGCCATGCAACCCATCTGCACAGCCTGGATGCGCAACAGACCCGGCGCCTGGGCGAGTTCGCCCGGCAACAGAAAGTCACGGTGAATACGTTGGTGCAGGCGGCCTGGCTGCTGTTGCTGCAACGCTGCACCGGCCAGGAGACGGTGGTGTTCGGCGCCACGGTGTCCGGGCGCCCGGCCGAGCTCAAGGGCGTGGAGCAGCAGATCGGCCTGTTTATCAACACCCTGCCGGTGGTGGCCACGCCACGCCCGGACATGCGAGTTGGCGACTGGCTGCAAGCGGTGCAAGCCCACAACCTGGCCCTGCGCGACTACGAACACACGCCGCTGTATGACGTGCAGCGCTGGGCCGGCTTGGGCGGCGAGGCGCTGTTCGACCATATCCTGGTGTTCGAAAACTACCCCGTCTCGCAAGCCCTGGAGCAGGGCTCGCCTGGGCAGTTGCGCTTCGGCAGCGTGGGCAACCACGAGCAGACCAACTACCCGCTGACCTTGCTGGTGGGCATGGGCGACAGCCTGTCCCTGGAATTCAAATACGCCTTGGCGTCCTTTTCCCCGGCGGCGGTGAGCCAGTTGGGCGAGCAGCTGCAGAACCTGCTGCTGGGCATCATGCTCAACGCGCAACGGTCCCTGGGCGAGCTGCCGCTGTTGGGCGCCACCGAGCAATCGCGAATCCTCCATGAGTGGAATCCGCCCGTCAGCGACTTCCCGAGCGAGCGGTGCGTGCATGAGCTGATCCAGGTTCAGGCCGCCAACATGCCGGACGCCCAGGCGTTGATCTTTGCCGAGCAAAGCATCAGCTATCGGGAATTGAACGCCCGGGCCAACCGCCTGGCGCACAGGCTGATCGAGGCCGGCGTCGGCCCGGAAGTGCGGGTCGGCGTGGCCTTGCAGCGCTCGCCGGAGATGGTTGTGGCTCTGCTGGCGGTGCTCAAGGCTGGCGGCGCCTATGTGCCGCTGGATCCGGATTATCCGCAGGATCGTTTGGCCCATATGCTCCAGGACAGCCAGGCGCAGATCCTGCTGACCGAAAGCGCGTTGTTGCAAGTGCTGCCGAGTATTGAGTCGCTGCACATTCTGCAACTGGATGGCGACGCGGGCTGGCTCGACGGCTATTCGGCGGAGAATCCAGTCGCGGTGGCGACCCCGGATAACCTGGCCTATGTGATCTACACCTCCGGCTCGACTGGTTTGCCGAAGGGCGTGGCCATCGCCCATCGCAACGTGCTGGCGCTGATCGACTGGTCGTTGCAGGTCTACAGCCCGGCGGACCTGCAAGGGGTCTTGGCCTCGACCTCGATCTGCTTCGACCTGTCGGTGTGGGAGCTGTTTGTCACGTTGTCGGCGGGCGGTTATATCGTCCTGGCACGCAATGCGTTGGAGCTGCCTGACCTGCCGGCGCGCGATCAGGTGCGTTTGATCAACACCGTGCCGTCGGCCATCGCCGCGTTACAGCGCGGTGGGCAAATCCCGGCCAGCGTGCGCATCGTCAATCTGGCCGGTGAGCCGCTGAAACAGACACTGGTCGACAAGCTTTATGAAAGTCCGGGGCTTCAGCATGTCTACGACCTCTACGGACCCTCGGAAGACACCACCTATTCCACTTACACCCGCCGGGAAAAAGGTGGCCGGGCCAATATCGGTCGGGCCATCAGCAATACCCAGGGCTATATCCTCAGCGCGGATTTGCAGGCGCTGCCGGCCGGCAGCGCGGGCGAGCTGTACCTGGCCGGAGCCGGGGTCACCCGGGGTTACCTGGCCCGCCCGGCGCTGACCGCCGAGAAATACGTACCCAACCCATTCGCCACCGATGGCGGCCGGCTGTACCGCACCGGCGATCTGACGCGTTATCGCGACGACGGGGTGATCGAATACATCGGCCGCATCGACCATCAGGTGAAGGTGCGTGGTTTCCGCATCGAGCTGGGGGAAATCGAAGCGCGGTTGGTGCAGCAGGAGGCGGTGCGCGAAGCCTTTGTCCTCGCGCAGGACGGCGAGGGCGGCCAGCAACTGGTGGCCTACATCGTCCCGGCTGATATTGAGGTGGCCGGTAATGCCGAGTTGCAGGCCCCTCTGCGCGAAGCGATCAAGGCGCAACTCAAGGCGAGCCTGCCGGATTACATGGTGCCGACCTATCTGCTGTTCCTGGAAACGCTGCCGCTGACGCCGAACGGCAAGCTGGATCGCAAGGCCCTGCCGAAAGCCGAGGCCAGCCAGATGCAGCAGGCCTATGTCGCTCCGCAAACCGAGCTGGAACAGCAGCTTGCCGCGATCTGGGCCAATGTGCTGAAGCTGGAGAAGGTCGGCCTGACCGATAACTTCTTCGAACTGGGCGGCCACTCGCTGGATGCGTTGCGGCTGGTCAGCGAGATCAAGCAGGCCCTGGGGCTGGAGTTGAGCCTCAACACCGTCTTCACCTCGCCGGATGTGCAGCAAATGGCCCGGTTGGCGACCACGCGCCAGGCGCCCAAGGCCGACAATATCGTCGCGCTGGGCGGCACCGGGCAGCCGGTCTTCTGTTTCCACCCGGCGGGCGGCACTGTCTATTGCTACCTCTCGCTGGCGGCGCGGCTCAAGGACCGTCATGCGGTCTACGGGGTGCTGAACGAGGCCTACCTGCAGGCAGGCTGGAGCGAAACCTCATGGTCGGCCATGGTGCAGCGCTATGTCGGCAATATCAGGAAGGTCCAGCCGCACGGCCCCTACCGGTTGCTCGGTTGGTCGCTGGGCGGGTCGATCGCCATGGACGCCGCCAGCGAGCTGGAGGCCATGGGCGAGGAGGTCAGCTTCCTCGGGCTGTTCGACCCGACCCCGCCCGCGACTGCCGCGCATCGCCCGGTGGCGTTGCAGGTGCCCGCGGCAGAGCTGGCCGCCGAGTCGGAATGGCGCGCGGTGATCGACAAGCTGTGCCTGCTCTACCCGGCGCAGGCCGGGCTGATCGGCAGCCGCTTGCAAGCCGAGGCGCAGCTGTCCTGGGACAGCATCTTTGCCTGGATGGTCGCCCATACCGACCTGCCGCGCGCGGAACTGGACCGGGCGGTGACGCTGTTCAAGGCCGAGTTCGACAGCTCGTTGGTGAATGCGGTGTTCAACGACCTGCGCCGCCTGTTTGCCGGCTACAGCTACCGGCCGCTGCGGGCCAGCCCGCACCTGTGGTGGTCGGCGGACTACAGCGAGGCCCAGATCGTGGAGTTGGAGCAGGCCATCGGCGCCCTGGCGGGCGGCCAGCGACCGGCCAGCTCGGCCAGGGTTGCGGCTGGCCATGAGCAGATGATCGTTTCGCCAAGCTTGCTGGACGGCCTCGGGGAGCGCTTCCTGGCTCAGCGTTAAGTGCCACGCCAAAGGCCCGGGTCAGCGATGACCCGGGCCTTTTTTATGCTGCGCCGGATGGTTTTTTTAGTGCCGGGCGCCGGCCCGGGCTCGCCGTTGGCAGGGCGCTCGAGGGTCGTCGCCGGGGCGATGGGGCGATGGGGCGATTCCTTGCGCCAGGCATGGCTGCTGTTTCGAGCGCCGGCCGGATGCGCTGTGCCCGTCGTCCGCGGCAATAACCCGCGGCATTGCGCTGTTGCCAGCGAGAGGCGAAAAGGCGCTCGGCAGGTTGCCGCACAGGCGCGCGGACTTCGGGCTCAAGAGGTGGGAAAGAAAGGCGGGGCGGGGGCGGGGCAACCCGGGATCGGCGAGGCGATCCCAGGCTGGAGCCCTGCTCGGTCAGACCGGCAGGGCGCTTCAGGCGGGGTTCAAAGCGACCAGCGTACCGTCACCATGGCATTGCGCGGATCGCCATATTGGTTGATGCCGTAGAGGGTGTTGGTGCCGATGCTCTGGTAGTACTTCTTGTCGAAGACGTTATTGATGTTCAGGCGGATATCGACATTTTCCGTGGCCTTGTAGCTGGTCATCAGGTCGACCAGGGTGTAGGCCTCCTGTTCGATACGGTAGTTGGTCGACGGGGCGTAGAAGTTGCTGCCCTGGTTGTAGATGGTGTTCTGGCGATAGATACCGCCACCGACGGTCCAGCGATTGAGGTCGCCAGGCAACTGGTAGGTGGTGAAGGCCTTGAACATATGGCGCGGGATGTCGGTGTCGAACAGCCGGCCTTCGTTGGCCTCGTTGGCATCCTTGATGTATTTGACCTCGGCGAAGGTGTAGCCCGCGCCCAGTTCCCAGCCCGGCGCCAGGGCACCGTTGATTTCCAGTTCGATACCTTGGCTGCGCACTTCGCCCGCGGCTTCGTAGCAGGAGCTGGTGCCCGCCGAGCACTGGTTCATGTCCAGCTGCTTGGCGCGGTTTTCCTGGTCGATGCGGAAGATCGCGGCGCTGGCATTCAGCGCGCCGTCGAAGTATTCGCCCTTGATACCGATCTCGTAGTTCTTGCCTTCGATCGGTTCCAGCGCGTTGTTCTGCGAGTCGAGCTCGGTCTGCGGACGGAAAATATCGGTGTAGCTGGCATACACGGAGTGGTGCTGGTCGAGGTCGTAGATCACCCCGGCGTAACGGGTCAGGTGGCGGGTGACCTTGTTCGGCAGGCTGCTGGAGTACTTGACGCCGTTCCAGCTGGTTTCCACGTCGTAGTCGTACCAGTCGAGGCGGCCACCGAGGATGACTTTCAGCGAGTCGGTCATGTTCAGGCGGGTGGTGAGGTAGGTGCCTTTCTGTTCGGACTCGCGGTTTTGCCGCCAAGGGGTGTTGCTCAGGTCGGGCTTGGGGTTGTTGCCTGGCGAGCCGAGGTCGGTGTTGGTGTTGATGCTGCTGTAGTTGCCCTTGCCCTTGAAGGTCAGCTCGCGCTGGCTGGCCCCGACCACCAGCTCATGGGTGCGCCCGAACAGCGAGAACGGCCCGGTGACATAAGCGTCGTAGCTGTTTTGCTGGTCTTCGTACTTGTATTTGCCGTTGTACTGGCCGAACTGGTCGTAGTTGGCGCCCATACGCTGGGGCATGGTGCCGAACATGTCGAGGTCGGACCAGGATTTGCTCGCGGCCACCAGCAGCTTCCAGTTCTCGGCGAAACGGTATTCCAGGCGGCTGAAGGCGGTGGTGTTGTCCTGGTCCCAGTATTCCCAGTCGTTGCCCAGGTAGGTCGAGCGGCTCAGGTTCAGGTCGCTGCCGTCCTTGGCGGTCGGCAGGCCGCCCCAGGCGCTGTTGTTATTGGCGTTCTGATTGGACACGCCGAAGGTGAAGGTGGTGTCTTCGTTGAGGTCGGCTTCGGTGATGCCGTAGAACACCGAGCGCTCGGAACTGGTGTAGTCCTGGAAGCTGTCCTTGGTCTGGTAGGCGGTGACCACGCGACCGCGCAGGGTGCCGCTTTCGTTGAGCGCGTTGGAGGCGTCGAACTCGGTGCGATAGTTGTCCCAGCTGCCCGCGCTGGCGGTGATGTTGACCTGCGGGGTCGCGGTCGGGCGCTTGCGCACCATGTTGATGGCCGCCGACGGGTTGCCCGAGCCCTGCATCATGCCGGTGGCGCCACGCACCACTTCGACCCGGTCGAAGATCGCCATGTCCGGCGAGGAGTTCATGTCCCGGCTGAGGTAGTGCGACAGGTCGTTGGACAGGCCGTCGGTCATCAGGTTTTCGACTGCGAAGCCACGGGCGTAGTAGGTCGTGCGCTGTGGGCCGTCCTTGGTCATGGAAATGCCCGGCGTGTTCTTGAGCACGTCCTCCAGGCTCTTCATGTTCTGGTCGTCCATGCGCTTGCGGGTGATGACCGTCACCGACTGCGGCGTCTCGCGGTTGGACAGCGCCAGCTTGGTCGCCGTCTGCATCGGGCCGGTGGTGTAGGACCCGGTGTTTTCCGTGGTGCTGCCCAGGCCCTTGCCGCTGATGGTGGTCGCGCCCAGCTCCAGGGCACCGGCCGCGCCCGGGCTGAGAATGGTCACCGAGCTGTCTTGCAGGCTGTAGGCGACGCCGGTGCCCTTGAGCAGTTCGGCGATTGCGCGGGCGGGGTCCTGCTTGCCGCTCAAGCGGTTGCTGCGTTTGCCCTGGATGTCGTCCGGGCTGTAGAGCACTTGCAGGTTCGCCTGCTGGCCGAACGCTTGCAGCGCGGCGGCCAGCGGTTGCGCCGGGATGTTGAACGCGACCTCCTGTGCCTGCACTTGCCCCATCAACGGCAGCGCAAGTGCCAGCCCCAGTGCACGGGCGGTCAGTTTGGGCGAGAACGCGTGGCGTAGCAGCGCTTTCGTCAGGAGGTTGAGTCGATGTTGTGCAGGCATGCTCATATGCTCTTATGTGACGGCAAGGTTGGAGTGTTAATGCTATTAATTCTCAATGCTATCTGTATGACGCACGACCTGTCATAAACCGGAAAAAATCACGCCGGTTGCAGTTGAGTGATGACCTTGCCGGCCTCCATGCGGACCAGCTGGTCCGCGACGTCGAAATAGCGATCGTCATGGCTGATGACAATGATGGTCTTGCCCAGGCGCTTGAGGTCGGGCAACAGCTGTGTGTAGAAAATCCGCCGGAACGTCGGGTCCTGGTCGGCGGCCCATTCGTCGAAGACCAGCAGCGGGCGCCCCTCGAGCCAGGCGTTGACCAGCGCCAGCCGCTTGCGTTGGCCGGTGGAAAGGTCGGTGGTGGTGAAGGCGCCGTCGCGGATGCTGACCTTGTGGGCGATTTCCAGGCGCTCCAGGTACTGGCCGACATCCTCGGGCAGGGTCGGGCTGCCCTGCAGCAGTTCGTCGAACAGGTGGTAGTCGGCGAATACCGTGGTGAACAGCTGGCGGTAGTCGTCCAGGGTCTGGGCCTTGACCGCTTCGCCGTTGAGCCGCACTTCGCCCGACTGCGGGGTGTAGAGGCCCAGCAGCAGCTTGATCAGGGTGGTCTTGCCGCAGCCGTTTTCACCGACGATGAACACGATGTCGCCTTGTTCGATCTTCAGGTTCACCGGCCCCAGGCTGAAGGCGGCCGCGCCCTCCACGCTCGGGTAGTCGTAGCGCACATTGCGCAGTTCCAGGCTCTGCACGGACTGCTGCTTGACCTCGCCCACCTGGGTCAGCAGATGCGGCTCGGGCGATGAAAACTGTTCCGAGAGCTGCATGATGCGGCGGAAGGCGATCCGCGCCCGGTTGACCGTGGGCATCGTCAGCAGCAGGTGTTCCAGGGGGCCCTTCATGTACAGCAGCACCAGCACGAAGCCGCTCATCGCCGCCTTGTCGGCGCTGGGCCAGATGGCTTGCAGGGTAATGGCCAGGCCGATGACCACGAAAAACAGCATCGAGCCGAATGTCTTGGCGAGGATGAAGATATTGACCGACTTGATCTGGATGGCGCAGATCCGGTCGGCGGTGGCCTGGATCTTGTCCACCAGCATGCTCTGGCGGCGCGGCCGATGGATGCGCAGTTCCTTGGCGCCGTCGGCGATTGCGCTGTAGTGCTTTTGCAGCACGTCTTCTTCATCCCGGGCCGCGTAGAAACCCTTGATGCCGCGAGAGCTGGCGAAGTACTGCACGGGCACGCCGATCACGATGGCGACCATCACGATCAGGAAGATCGGCAGCGACAAGGTCGCCAGGTACGTCAGGCAGCCCAGGGTGATCGACAGGGAAATGGCCAGCGAGGCGAAGGCGAAGGCGAAGTCGCTGATGGTGTCGACGTCGTGGGTGAGCACCGGGATCAGCCGATGGCTGCGAAAGCGCTCGAGCTGCTCGATGGGCGCCGACAGCACCTTGCCGCCCAGTTCCTTGCGCAGCTTGGCGATGATGTGCTGGCCCACGTAGTTGCTGGCGATATCGGAAAAGATCGAGCTGGCCATGGCCAGCAGGCAGAGGCCGGCGAACAGCGCCGCGACGTCGCGGCTCATGCCGGTCGGCGCGTGCAGGGCGGTGTTGATGGTCGCCAGCAGGCTGGTGACGCTCAAGCCGGCGATGACCCCCAGCACGATGGAAAAGGTCACGGTGAACCAGAAAGGCCGTAGCAGGCCCAAGAGTTCGCGGGTAGCGCCGCGTGCCGGGTTGGTCATTAGGATTTCCTGTTTCGAGCGGTGGTCTGGGGGGCGGTGCTTGTGGGGACGCCGCCGCGGTACTGCGCGGCAGGCCCGTGGCGTACGCCGGGCAGCGTTCGCGGCAAGCGCAACGGGCGGTAACGGCCCATTGCCTCTGAATGATTAGACGAAGCAGCCGGGTGGGGATTTAGCGCGCCAGGACGGCGCGGGCGCGCGGGGATAAATCCACGGGGTAACCGTTCGTTTAACAAGGGAGCACCCTGGGCCAGCGCCATGACTGGATGCCGAGCGGCGATCCAGCGCGGGCCGCCCAGGTCCCGATCCCTTCCTTGATTGTGAAACCATGACGAAGACAAAGATTGCCTACATCTGGTCCCTGAGAAACGCCGCCGCCGACAAGGCCGGGCAGTACGTCCAGTACAAGGGCGAAGAGCGCTACATGAAGTCGCCCCTGGAATACCTGGCCGAGGCGCTGGATCAATCGCCCCTGGGCGATCTCTATTCGCTCGAGGCGATGATCTACGACGATGACGCCGACTCGCCGAGCGACCGCGAGAAAGTCCGCGACTACGGTTTTTCCTTCCGGCCGGGCCATCAGTGGTTCTATCCGCCGCAGCTGTCGGTGCAGGGGCGAGCGCTCAACGATTTGCTGCACGCGGTGCCTTCGACCTACCGGCGGCTGGCGCTGGACGCGCCGGAGCGGGTCGCGGGCAAGCACGATTTCGAGCAGCGCCTGCTGCACAAGCTGCAAGCGCTGGGCGTGGAACTGGTGGTGCTGGACGGCTTGCTGGTGATCCTCGACCAGCTGGTGCGTCCGGGCCGGCCGTTTTATCGCCGGATCGTCAACATTCACCCGGGCATCACCCGCCTGGAATCGCCTTACGAGCGCCGTGGCGCCTACGCCACCCTGGATGCGCTGTACGGCGCGCGGGGGCAGAAGGTGGTCGACTGGCAGACCCTGGAAACCCGTTCCGTGCCGGTGGTGCCCATGACCGGGGCGTCCTTCCACTATGTGGATAACGGGATCGATTCCGGCGAGGTAATAGTCGACGTGCTGAACACCGAGATCGCGCCGGACGACACCATCCTCGAGCTGCGCTGGAACAACTTTAACCACAGCCTGTTCCCGGCCTTGCATGAAGGCTTGATGCACATGGCGGGGTTGCGGCGCGAGGAGAGTGCAGCTACCGGTGAGCACGCTCCGGTCGTGGCGTGAATGAATGACGGTCGATCGCGGCAGCCCGGGGCTGCTGCGATCGACCGCTCACAGGCTGGGGCCGGGTCCCCGGCGGTTTTCCTGCTTCAGAGTTCACGGGCTACGCGAAAGCCCAGGAAGTCGCCGCGAACTTCGCGCTTGCGGCTGTTGCGGTTGCCCGAACGCGAAAACACCGGCGCCTCTCCCCAGTCATTGCCGCGCATCTGCGCATCGGCGCAGACCCCGCCGGTCATCCAGGCGCTGCCATCGCTCGGCGCGCCTTCGTAGTTGGGGTGCCAGCAGTCGGCGGTCCACTCGTACACATTGCCGTGCATGTCGTACATGCCGAAGGCGTTCGGCGGGTAGCTGCCCACGGGCGAGCTGAAGCTGTAGCCATCCTTGGGGCCGTAGGTGTTGGCGTGCTTGTTGATCTGGTATTGGCCTTCCTCGTCGAAAGGGAAGGGGAACGGGCCGCTGGAGCCGGCGCGCGCGGCGTATTCGCGCTCGGCCTCGCTGATCATCCGGTATTGCTTGCCGGTCTTTTTCGACAGCCACTGGGCGTAGGCCTGGACTTCGTAATAGTCGATGCACACCGCCGGCTGCCGCGGGCCCTGCTCATAGCGTGGCTTGCTGGCCTGGCACAGGCGCCCGGGGCGCGTGTCGCCGTCCTTGATTACCGTCCCGGTTTCGCGAATGTAGGCGTCCAGCTCGGCGGCGGTGACATGGAAGCGGCTCATGGCGAAGGCTTTCTTGAAGGTGACGGTGTGCTGCGGGCTTTCATCCGGTTCCTTGCCGACTTCGCCTTCGGGGGTGCCCATGAGAAAACTGCCCGCCGGCAGCACGACCATTTCCGGGCAATTCTTGCAGTCCTTGAAGACGCTGCCGGGCTTGGGCGGCTCGACGGCGTGGGCGCTCAGGGCGACCAGGCAGCCGAGCATGGCGGCGAGGGAGGAATAAGCGAGGGGTTTCATCGGTAAATGACCTTGTAGTGGGAAGGGTGAGGGACGGTGGTCGGGGCGCCGGGCACTCAGCTCGCGGCCCCGCTGCGCGGGCGCTTGCCCAGCAAGTCCATGGCGCGATCGATGTCCGCCTCGCTGTTGAGCAGGCTTGGGGCCATGCGCACCACCGGGCCGGCGTCGCGGTACACCGCGTCGACCAGGATGCGGTTCTCGATCAGCCAGGCGGCCGTGGCGTCGGTGTTCAGGTCCTTGCCGCGAAAGAAGGTGAAGCCGGCGGAATGTTCCGGGCTCTGCGGCGTGACCAGTTCAATGCCCGGGTGTTCCTGCAGGCGTTGCTTGAGGTAGCTGTTGAGCGCGTGGATGCGCGACTGCACGTTGGCCTTGCCCAGCCGCATGTGCAGGTCGAAGGCTTCGTCCACGGCCCAGCGGTGCTCGAAGCTGTGGTAGCCGCCGGGGGTCATGGTGGTGGCGAAGTCCGCGTCCTGGGAGAAGGTCGCCACCAGCGGCGTCAGGTGCTTGAGTTTTTCCGAGCGTGAGCAGAGGATCCCGGTGCCGCGCGGGCCGAACATCCATTTGTGGGTGCCGGCGACGAAGAAGTCGCAGTTGAGGTCGGCGAAGGTCACGTCCTCGACCCCCAGCCCATGCACGCCGTCCACGCAGTAGAGGAGGCGGTCCCGTTCGTCGCGGTTGCGGTTGTGTTCGGCGACCAGCTGGCCGATTTCGCCGATGGGCAACTTCACGCCACTGCCCGAATGCACCCAGGTCATGCCCAGCACCCGGGTGTTGGGGCGGATATTGCGGGCGATATTGCCCAGCACCTCGTCGCTGGACATTTGCCGGGCCGACTTGAACAGCTCGATTTTGCGCACCTGGGTGCCTTCGCGCTGGGTGCGGTATTTCAAGGCGCTGCGGGTCGAATAGTGTTCGTGCACGGTGGTCAGGATTTCCTGGTGGGGCAGCACGTGGATCCCGCCATAGAGCATGGCCAGGCCCTCGGTGGTGCTGCCGATCAGCGCGACCTGGGCCGGCTTGATGTCCAGGTAGCGGCCCACGCGCTCGCGCACATGGGCCTCGCGTTGCCAGGTGAACTGGCTGTCGTAGTCCATGGCCGCCGCCGGGTTACGGTCCAGTTGCCGGCGATAGCCGTCGATGGCCTCGCGCACCGGCCGCGGGTGCGAGGTGATGAGGAAGTTGGCCAGGTGCACATAATCGGGGTCGAGCTCGAACAGCCGGCGCAGCTCGCTCCATTGATCGGCGCTGGGCGCGGCGGCGGGAGTTGGCGGCGCCGCCTGGGCGAGGGCGGCGCTGCCAAAGGGCAGGGCGGCGGCGAGCAGGCTGGCGTGCTTGAGGAAGGTGCGGCGGTCGGTCACTGGAAATCTCGCTGTCATGGGTCAGCCGGCGATGGCGGGTTGAGGGGCTTTGCTGGCCGGCTTGGCCAGCTTCTGCACCTGTTCCCAGACGCGCAGATAGTTCTCGCCCCAGAGCTTGGCGATCTCGACGTCCGAGTAGCCGCGCTGGATCAGTTCGGCGGTGACGTTGCGGTTCTCGCCCACGTTCATCCAGCCGGTGATGCCGCCGCCTTCATTGAAGTCGGAGCTGATGCCGACATGGTCGATGCCGACCTTTTTCACCGTGTAGTCGATGGCGTCGACGTATTCCTTGAGGCCGGCCTTGGGTTCCTGGTCGAGGATCGCGTAGAGCGAGCTGGCGTATTCGCCGAAGCGTTTTTCCGGCCAGGCGGCGATGATCGCGTCGCCCGGCATCAGCGCGTTATCCAGGCCTTGCAGCGGTGGCAGGTCGAAGTCCTTGCGCAGGGCTTCGAGCTTGTCCAGGGTCGGCTGGCCGAGGGGGCGCAGGTAGGTGGAGAAGCCCACCACCTGGATCACCCCGCCGGTGGCCTTGATGGTCTGCAGGTCCTTGTCGCTGAGGTTGCGCGCGATATCCACCTGCGCCCGCGGCGCGGAATGAGAGGCCACCACCGGTGCCCGGGTGAGCGCGGCGACGTCGTCGAGGGCTTGTTGCGACATCTGCGAGACATCGATCACCACGCCCAGGTCGTTGAGCCGCTGCACCGCCTGCTTGCCGATGGCGGAAAGGCCGCCAAGGGCGTCGCGGGTGTCGTTGAAGAACGGCAGCGGGCGCGAGGAATCGGCCCAGGCGTTGTTGCCCACGTAGCTGAAGCCGAACAGGCGCATGCCGCGCGCGGCCCAGTGGTCCAGCTGGTCGAGGTCGTCGCCCATGGGGTAGGCGTTGAGCAGGCTGATGACCACCGCGAGCTTGCCTTGCGAGGCGATGCGCCGAAAGTCCTCGGGGCTATAGGCAATGGCCGCCTGGTTGGGGAAGTCGCGGACCATGCCCTGGATGATCCGGTAGCGCGTTTCCTGCTGGTGGCGCGCTTCCTCGACAAAGCCGGCGGAGGGGCGATGCGGGGCGTTCGGGCCGTTCCAGATTTCCGGCCAGGCGAGGATGCTCAGGGCCGCGCCGGACATCCGCCCGCGGGCCGCCTTGACCAGGTCGAACTGGCGCCGGCCGTCCTTGTCCGCCTCGGTGCCTTCGGTGCCGAAGTCCAGCGGGACGGTGATGTGGCTGTCGAACGAAATGATCCGTTCCTGCAGGTCGTTGGCGTGCTTGACGATCTTGTCCGGGTAAGACACGCGGTCCTTCCAGTAAAAGTGCCAGGCGGCCCCGGCCCCGACGCCGAGCGCGAGGATGACCAGTAGCAGCAGGCTCAGATAGAGGGGTTTCTTACCAGATAATTTGATCATTGCTATCCCAGTCGCAGGCGGGCTGATGACGGGGCCGGGCAGGGGGTTCGCAGTGCTTCCCGGGCCGACCCTTTCGTGGACTTCTATCCGCGATAAACGAGCTGGCGCTCGGCAAATTTAGCGGGCCGATCGCCGCGCCCCGGTAAATTTCCTCGTAAATCCAACGTTCTAGCTAGATGCGTGAGACGCCACTGGGAAATAGGTAGAGCGATGAGGTTTTCTAGAAGAGGATTTTTGACCGGGCTGGCGGTAACGGGGGCAGCCATCCCCGTGGCGCTCTACACACAGCAGCAATTGGTGCGCCGGGACGTTCGCCAGCGGGAAGAACAGGAAATCACCCCCGGCGAAGCCAGCCTCGAGGTTGCCCGCCAGCCCGGGGTGCGGCTGGCCGACCACTTGCGCGGCATCTGGGACGTTGAGTTTCTCGACCCCCAGGGGTTCGGCGGGCTGCCGCGCAGCGGTTGCGAATTGCTCCTGGATATCGGCGCCACCGGTCGTGGCGTGCGTGGCTACCTGGGGCGTCCGCAGAGCCTGCGCGGTGACGGCCCGGCGGAATTTTTCGTGCAGGGCGACCTGGCGACGGCCGATGGCGCCAAGCTGCGCTGGCGGCTGTTTCCCGGCGGCAAGGTCAACGGCCCGCCGAGCCACGAATGCCAGGTGGTGCTCGACGAGGTCTGGGCGGTCTGGGGCAATGCCGGCAGCGGCACCCTCAGCGGCCACGTGCAGGCCCTGGACCGCTCGGCGCTGTTGCCCGCGCAGACCCTGGAGTTTGTCGCGCGTAAACGGCGCTTTCCCCAGTCCCGCGAGCGCTGCGCACTGGCCCCGGCCTTGCTGGCCTGGTTGGTCTCGCCGGAGCACCGCCTGTTCCACCAGCTCTGGCATGCCTCGCGGGACCGCTGGCATTCGCTGCCCAAGGAAAAGCGCAACAGCCTGCGCGGCCTGGGCTGGCAACCGGGGCCGGTGCGGCACGAGCGGGGCGCCCGTGGGCGGCGCAAGCATCGCAACGGCTCGGGCATCGACTTCTTGTTCATGCATCGGCACATGTTGCGCCACGCCCGCGCGCTGCAGCCGGACCTGCTGTCCTGGCAACAGATGCCCTTGCCGCCCAGCCGCCTGGAGCATGACCGGCAGGGCTTCCTGCGCTACTACGACAACCATGACGGCTGTTCGGTGCCGCCGGCCTGGGTGGCCGCCGGCGATGCCGAGTTCAGCCAGTGGCTGCATGGCTTGAAGAGCGACGAGGCGTTCTATGGCAACTTCCAGGTCTGGGAGTCGCAATACCAGGACCCTGAATATCTCAGCCGCCTGACCCTGGGCGAGTTCGGTTCCGAGGTCGAGCTGGGCCTGCACGACTGGCTGCACATGCGCTGGGCGGATGTCGCGCGCGACCCGTCCAACGATATGCCGGTCACGGCCGCGCGCACCTCGTCGGACTTTTCCGGGCGCTGGTACGTGGCCGAAAACGACTTTCTCGGCGATCCATTCTCGTCCCATGTGCACCCGGTGTTCTGGAAATTCCACGGCTGGATCGACGATCGCATCGAGGACTGGTTTCGCGCCCACGAGCGCTACCACCCCGGCGCGGTGCTGCGCCGCGAAGTCAACGGCGTGCCCTGGTTCGCGCCCGGACGCTGGGTGGAGGTCGAGGACCCCTGGCTCGGGGCCTCGACCCACGGCTGCGGGCCGCTGGGCAATGCCCCGGGCGAGATGTCGCTGGAAATGGACATGGAGGTGATGAAGCTGGCCCTGCGCATCGCCCTGAGCCGCGACCAGGAGGTGCCGGACTTGCTCAAGCGCGCGCCGCAGCGGCCCTGGTACGCCCAGCACCTGAAGCTCTGAGGCGGCGGCCGACAAAAAAGGCGGCATCCGCTCATGGATGCCGCCTTTTTTTGCCGCTGCAAAACAGCCGTGGCGAGAGGTTTCAGCGCACCTGCCAGCCACCTCCGAGGGCCTTGTACAGGGCGACGCTGGCCTTGAGGCGCGACAAGCGCAACTGCACGTCCTGGTCCTGGGCCTGATACAGCGTGCGCTGGGTGTCGAGGACGCTGAGCAGGTCCTGGGCGCCCGCGCGATACCGATTCTCGGCGATCCGGAAGGCGATTTGCGCCTGTTCCAGTTCATCGTTCTGCCAGCGCCGCTGCTGGTCGAGCCCGTCGATGCCATTGAGGGCTTTTTCCACATCGCCGAAGGCCGCGATGATCGCGCCGCGGTAGGTTTGCAGCAGTTCTTCCTGCACCGCGCTGGCCTTGTCGCGCTCGGCGCCGAGGCGGCCGTTGTTGAATATCGGGCCGACCAGGCCGGCACCGACGTTGTAGAACGGGTTGCGCAGCACATCCGGAAAACGATTGGCGCCCGAGCCCAGGTTGGCCGTCAGGGTCAGGGTCGGCAGCATGGCGGCGCGGGCCACCTGCACATCGGCCTGGGCGGCGGCCAGCCGAGCCTCGGCGGTGGCGATATCCGGGCGGCGGCTGAGCAGCTGGCTGGGCAGGCCGCTGTCGATTGGCGGCCAGGTGACCTGCTGGAACGGCTGCGGGTCCAGCGCAAGGTTCTGCACCGGCTGCCCCAGCAGCGTCGCCAGGGTCACCAGGGCGTCCTGGGTCTGTTGCCGGAACAGCGGCAGCTGGCGCTGCTGGGCGGCCACCAGGCCCTTTTGCTGCGCGAGCTCCTGGGCGTTCGCCGAGCCCGAGTCGTAGCGCGTTTGCACCAGCCCCAGCACTTGCTGCGCGTTGGCCAGGTTGAGCCGGGCGATGGCCTCTTGTTCGCGCAGCGCCAGCACGTCCAGGTAGCTGTTGGCGACGTTGCCGAGCAGGGTCAGCTCGACGTTCGCCTGGTCGAACCGGCTGGCGCGCAGGCTGTGTTCGGCGCTGTCGCGGGCGGCGGCCCTGGCGCCCCAGAAGTCGACCTCGTAGCTGGCGGTCAAGGTGGCGTTGAACGAGTCCACGGCCTTGTTGCTCGAGTCGGCGCTCAGCTGGCTGTAGCCGTTGTTGCGCAGCAACTGTTCACGGCTGGCGGTGAAGTTGCCCTTGAGCTCCGGCAGCAGCGGGCCGCCGGCAATCGTCACCTGGGCCTGGGCCTGGCGCACGCGGGCCATGGCGGCGGCGACGTCGTAGCTGCCAAGCCGGGCCTGTTCGACGAGCCGCGCCAGCTGCGGGCTGCCGAACTGCCGCCACCAGGGGTCAAGGCTGGCCTGGATGCCTTGCGTCGGCGCCTGCCAGGCGGCGGGCGGCAGGATATCGCTCTGCGGTGGCGGCAAGTCGCGGGCGCAGGCCCCCAGGAGCAGGCAGGCAGTCAACAGGCTTAGGTGCGGTTTCATAAGGGGTTCGCTAGTCATACGCTGGTGAGGGCCGCGACCGGGTCGAGGCGGGCGGCCTTGCGGGCCGGCATGAAGCCGAAGACGACGCCGGTGACCAGGGCGCAGAGGAAGGCGCCCAGCGCGGCGTCGAGGGAGAAGGCCACCGCGACCTTGCTCAGCATCAGCCCGGTGCCGATCAGCAGGGCCAGGACGATGCCGGCCAGGCCGCCGACCACGGTGAGCATCACCGCCTCGGTGAGGAACTGGCGCAGGATGTCTTGCTGGCGCGCGCCGGTGGCCATGCGGATGCCGATCTCGCGGGTACGCTCGCGCACGGTCATGAGCATGATGTTCATCACGCCGATGCCGCCCACCAGCAGCGAGATCGCGGCGATGGAGCCGAGCATCAGCGACAGGGTGTTCTGGGTGCGGGCCTCGGCCTGGATCATCGCCGCGTTGTTGGTCAGCTCGAAATCGCGCTTGCCGCCGTGCATGCGCAGCATCAGCTGGTCGATGGCCTGCTCGGTTTCCTTGACCTTGTTCGCGTCGCTGGCGGCTATCGCCACGTATTCCGGGTTCTGCGTGCCGAACAGGCGGATGCTGGCGGCGGAGTAGGGCACGGCGATGCGGTCGTCGCTGTCCTGGTCGCCGGAGCTGGCGCCTTTTTCCTCGAGTATGCCGACCACCTGGAAGGGCACGTTCTCGATCAGGATGTATTGGCCGATGGGGTTGGCCACGTCCTTGAGCAGCTTGTCGCGGACCTTCTTGCCGATCACCGCCACCGCCGCCGCCGCGTCTTCGTCGGCCTGGGTGAAGTAGCTGCCCTCGACCACCGGCCAGTTGAAGATCGCCGGGAAATTGGTGTCGTTGCCGCCGACGTAGCTCATGTGGTCGGCGTTGCCAAAACGCACGCCGGCCCGCGAGCCGTTCACCGGCATGATTCTTTTCACCTGGGGCAGGGCGGCGACCGCGGCGACGTCGTCGAGGGTGACGATGCCCGGCGGAGTACGCGGGTTGGGCGTGTGGCCGCTCAAGTAAATGATGTTCGAGCCGAAGGCGCCCATCTGCGCCATGACCTGGCGCTTGCTGCCTTCGCCCACCGCCAGCATCACCACCACCGAGGCGACGCCGATGATGATCCCCAGCAGGGTCAGGGCGGTGCGGAAGCGGTTGATCCACATCACCCGCCAGGCGGCTTGCACGGCCTCCGCCAGTTCGCCTTTCCAGGCGCCGTTGGCTGCGCTGCCCTCGGCCAGGCGCTGGCGCAGGTCCACCGCCTGCAGGGCGCCGCTGTTGGTGCTGGCCTGGACTTCGGGGTGCGCGTCGGCGGTGTCGCTGATGATCTCGCCGTCGCGGATTTCGATGATGCGCTTGGCCCGCGCCGCGACTTCGCGGTCGTGGGTGATGAGGATTACCACGTGGCCCTGGCTGGCCAGTTCGTCGAGCAACGCCATGACCTCGGCGCCGCTGTGGCTGTCGAGGGCGCCGGTGGGTTCGTCGGCAAGAATGATATGGCCGCCGTTCATCAGCGCGCGGGCGATCGACACCCGCTGCTGCTGGCCGCCGGACAACTGGTGCGGGCGGTTGCCAGTGCGGCTGGCCAGGCCCAGGCGCTCGAGCAGGGCGGCGGCGCGGGCGTGGCGCTCGGCCGCCGGGGTGCCGGCATAGATCGCCGGCATCTCGACGTTTTCCTGGGCCGAGCCAGAGGGAATCAGGTGGTAGCCCTGGAACACGAAGCCGAAGGCCTCGCGACGCAGCCAGGCCAGTTCGTCGCTGCCCAGCCGGGCGACGTTTTCCCCGGCGAACAGGTATTCGCCCGACGTCGGGCGGTCGAGGCAGCCGAGGATGTTCATCAGCGTCGACTTGCCGGAGCCGGAGGCGCCGACGATGGCGACGAACTCGCCGGCGTGGATCGCCAGGTCGATGCCACGCAGCACGTCCACCTGCGGCGCATCGCCGCCGCCATAGGATTTGCGGATGTCCTTGAGGTCGATCAGCGGGGTCTGCATTCAGCCTCCGCTGCTTTGCGCGGGGCCGATCAGCAGGTGATCGCCTTCGTCGAGGCCTTCCAGGACCTGGATGCGCAAGCGGTCGCTGATGCCGACCCGCACCTTGCGGTCCTCGATGGCGCCGTTTTTCGCCACCACCCGGGCCACCTGGACCTGGGGATCGGCGCTGCCCTGCAGGGCGGCGATCGGTGCGGTGAGCACGTCCTGCGCGCGCTCGGCGACAAAAAACACCTGGGCGGTCATCTCGGCCATCAGCCTGTTGTCGGCGTTGTCGACATCCAGCAGCACGGTGTAGAGCACCACCCGGCCGCTGCCGCTCTTGCTCGAACTGTTGGGGCTGCCGCTGCCCTGGCTGCTTTCGTTGAGCGGCTTGGGCGGGATCGGCAGGATCTGCCGCACGGTGCTGGTCCAGCGCCGGGTGCCGCCGCTCAGGGTGGTGAAGTAGGCGGTCATGCCCGGTTTGACGTGGCCGATGTCGGCCTCGGAGACTTCGGCCCAGACGGTCATGGGCGACAGCCGGGCGATGCGCAGGATCAGCGGCGTCTGTTGCTGGGCGTTGAGGGTCTGGCCTTCGCGGGCGTCCACCGCGACCACGGTGCCGGACATCGGCGCGTAGATCCGCGTATAGCCCAGCTCGGCCTGGTCGCTGCGCAGGCTGGCCTGGGCCTGGCGGATCTGCGCCTGGAACATGTCGATGCGCGCCTGGGTGGCCTTGAGTTCGGCGCGGGCGGTCTGCACGTCTTCGTCGCGGGTGGCGCCGCCGGCGGCGAGGTTCTGCTGGCGCTGGTACTTCTGCCGGGCCAGTTCGTTCTGCGCGCGCTGCTCTTGCAACTGGGCTTGCAGGTTCTCGATGGAGAAGCGGCTGGCGTCGAGCTTGGCCTGCTGGGTGGCGGGGTCGATCTCCACCAGCAGTTGGCCTTCCTTGACCGGGTCGCCGGCTTCGACGTGGATCTTGCGGATCTGCCCGGACGCCTGGGCGCCGACGTCGACATAGCGCCGCGGTTGCAAGGTGCCCAGGGCGGTGACGCTGCTTTCGATAGTGCCGCGGCTGACTTGCACAGTGGCGAACTGGTCGCGCCCCGGCGGCAGGATCTGCCAGGCGGCGAGGGCGACGATGGGAAGCAGACACAGGGTGACAAGCAGGGCGCGTCGGGTGTGACGGGGACGTTTCATGCAGGGTTCCGGCCATTGGAAGTCGGCCCGTCGACCGGCCCGGCCCAAGGCGTGGGCAGGGCAGGAGGCTGTCGGTAGAGCGACAGATACGGGGAGCTGTCAGGTAGACGAGAAGCGCCGGAGGGAATTTAAGCCGCGACACATGGCGTTACAGGTGCGGGGGGGTACAGGCTAGCCGAGGAAAATAAAGCGGGCGAATCGACGCGGTACTTTAAATCTATATGAGAATTACTATAAATTATGTCACTTCTAAACTGCCATCATCGAATCGCCTGCCCACGGGCGGGTTGCCGTTGGGCTCAAGGACAAAGCCGCATGGCGCGGTCGGGAGTCGTGTTGGAAAACTACTATCGCGAGCTGGTGTGTTTCCTCAACGCCAAGCTGGGCAACCTGCAGGTGGCCGAAGATGTGGTGCATGACGCCTATGTACGGGTGCTGGAGCGTTCCAGCGACACGCCGATCGAGCAACCGCGGGCCTTTCTCTATCGCACGGCGTTGAACCTGGTGATCGACGGCCATCGGCGCAATGCCTTGCGCCAGGTCGAATCGCTGGATGTGCTCGACATCGAAGAGCGCTTCTTCAGCCCGTCGCCGCAAACCAGCATCGACCACGGTCAGCGCCTGGACATGCTGCAACGGGCGCTGGCCGAGCTGCCGTCGTTGTGCCGGGAAAGCTTCCTGCTGCGCAAGCTCGAAGGCCTGTCCCACTCCGAGATCGCCGAGCGCCTGGGGATTTCCCGCAGCCTGGTGGAAAAGCACATCGTCAACGCGATGAAACATTGCCGGGTCCGGGTCCGGCAATGGGACAACCTTTGATCCTTCCTGGTTAAATTTTTTTTCACTGTCCTCGTTCCTACTCAACAGACGACCTGCTGCCTCGCTAAGGGCCGATCAGGTCACCGTCGATTTCTCCCCGCGTTGAGGGATTTATCCAGAGGACACTGGAAATGACACAGGCAATTGCATCGACCATCGTTCACGACCTGATCGGTATCGGTTTCGGCCCCTCGAACCTGGCGCTGGCTATCGCGCTGGAAGAACGTGGGCAGGTCCAGGGGCCACTGGACGCGCTGTTTCTCGACAAGCAGGCCGATTACCGCTGGCACGGCAACACCCTGGTGGCGCAGAGCGACCTGCAGATTTCCTTTCTCAAGGACCTGGTGACCCTGCGCAACCCGACCAGCCCGTATTCCTTCGTCAATTACCTCAGGCACCACGGCCGCCTGGTGGACTTCATCAACCTGGGCACCTTCTATCCGTGCCGCATGGAGTTCAACGATTACCTGCGCTGGGTCGCCGGGCATTTCCAGGAGCAGAGCCGCTACGGCGAAGAAGTGCTGGGCATCGAGCCGGTGCTGCACAACCAGCAGGTCGAGGCGCTGCGGGTGATTTCCCGCGACAGCCAGGGCCAGGAGTTCGTGCGCACCAGCCGTTCGGTGGTGGTCAGCGCCGGGGGCACACCGCTGATCCCGGAGACCTTCAAGGCGCTCAAGGATGACGGCCGGGTGTTCCACCACGCGCATTACCTGGAGCGCATGGCCAGCCAGCCGTGCACCAGCGGCCAGCCGATGAACGTGGCGATCATCGGTGGCGGGCAGAGCGCGGCGGAGGCCTTCATCGACCTCAACGACAGTTTCCCTTCGGTGCAGGTGGACATGCTGGTTCGCGGTTCGGCGTTGAAGCCGGCGGACGACAGCCCGTTCGTCAACGAAGTGTTCTCGCCGGCCTTCACCGACCTGGTGTTCCAGCAGCCGAGCGGCGAGCGCGAGCGCCTGGTCCACGAATACCAGAACACCAACTATTCGGTGGTGGATGTCGACCTGATCGAACGCATCTACGGGATTCTCTACCGGCAGAAAGTCTCGGGCATCGCGCGCCATGCCTTCCGCACCCTGACCTCTGTGGAGAAGGCCAGCGCCACCGCGCAAGGCGTCGAGCTGGTGCTGCGCAACGCCTCCACCGGCGAGCTGAGCACCCGCCATTACGACGCGGTGATCCTGGCCACCGGTTACGAGCGCCAGACCCACCGTGCATTGCTGGCGCCGCTGGAAGCCTACCTGGGCGACTTCGAGGTGGACCGCAATTACCGGGTCATCACCGACGAGCGTTGCAAGGCCGGCATCTACACCCAGGGCTTCAGCCAGGCCAGCCACGGCCTGAGCGACACGCTGCTGTCGGTGTTGCCGATTCGCGCCGAGGAAATCGCCGCCTCGCTGTACGAACACGACAAAGGCCGCCACAGCCGTTCGGTGCGCGACCTGCTGCTGGCCACCGCTAGCTGACGCAGCGCCTTCAGGCCCGAGCGCTCCCCGCCGAACATCCGGGCCCTATCGCGGGCAAGCCTCGCTCCTACGCCGCAGGAACGAGGCTTACCCGCGATCGACGGCGCAGCCGTCCCCCTGCCGGATCCACCCGCAGATCCTGACAATGGCGATTTCTGTAGCCGCTGCCGAAGGCTGCGATAAGGTCCGCAGGACCTTCAGCGATGGCCCGAACACCACGGCCGTGCCGGCCGATCGCAGCCTGCGGCAGCGGCTACAGGGGCGAGTCGGCCATTGGTGCAGGAGCGTGCGGGCGGTGTCGGCCGTTGATGCAGGAGCGAGCAGGCGACGCGGGCCATTGTGCGGGAGCGTGTGTGCGGCGTCGGTCGTTGGTCCAAGGACGGGCGGTGCGGGTCGTTGATGCAGGAGTGGGTGGTTGGTGCAGCATCCCCGCCAGGCGGTGAAGGGCTGCGGGTTCGGCTGCCATGGTTTTTTGTGGCCACGGGTTCAACTGACGATAGCGGTTTTTGTAGCCGCTGCCGAAGGCTGCGATAAGGTCCGCAGGACCTTCAGCGACGGTCCGAACGCCGCGGCCGTGCCGGCCGATCGCAGCCTGCGGCAGCGGCTACAGGGGCGAGTCGGACGTTGGTGCGGGATCGTGCGGGCGGTGTCGGCCGTTGGTGCAGGAGCGAGCAGGCGACGCCGGCCATTGGTGCAGGAGCGGGTGTGCGACGTCGGCCATTGGTCCAAGGACGGGCGGTGCGGGTCGTTGATGCAGGAGTGGGTGGTTGGCGCAGCATTCCCGCCAGGCGGTGAAGGGCTGCGGGTTCGGCTGCCACGGGTTCAGCTGACGATGGCGGTTTCTGTAGCCGCTGCCGAAGGCTGCGATAAGGTCCGCAGGACCTTCAGTGATGGCCCGAACGCCACGGCCGTGCCGGCCGATCGCAGCCTGCGGCAGCGGCTACAGGGGCGAGTCGGCCATTGGTGCGGGATCGTGCGGGCGGTGTCGGCCATTGGTGCGGGAGCGTGTGTGCGGCGCCGGCCGTTTATGCAGGAGCGGGCGGACGCGCAGTATTTCGGGGCGGGCGGTGATGCCGGGGGCGGGCGGTGCGGGCCAACATTTGTTGGTAACCGTGGTGTCGCAAAATGGCCGGCAGCGCCGGTCGGCCTGGTCGCGGGATTCGCCCGTTCGTTCCGGCCAAGTGCGCCTATCCTTTAACGGCCGCCGCCCGCCGCGTATTCAAGGACGCCTTTCATGCAAGCACTGCACAACATCAACCTGAGTTCCCTGGTCGACACCCTGGTCAGCCTCAGCGCGGCCTTTATTCTCGGCGGCCTGATCGGCTTCGAGCGTCAGTATCGGCAACGCACCGCGGGGCTGCGCACCAACGTGCTGGTGGCGGTGGGCGCGGCGATTTTCGTCGACATGGCCAACCGCCTCGGCGGCGCCGAGGGCGCGGTGCGGGTGGTGGCCTATGTGGTGTCGGGCATCGGTTTTCTCGGTGCCGGGGTCATCATGCGCGAGGAGGGCAATGTCCGTGGCCTGAACACCGCGGCCACCCTCTGGGCCTCGGCGGGGGTGGGGGCCTGCGCCGGCGCCGACCTGATCCTCGAGGCCTTTCTCGGCACGCTGTTCGTGCTCGCGGCCAATACCCTGCTGCGGCCGATCGTCAACAACATCAACCGCCAGCCGCTGGATGTGATTTCCGCCGAGGTCACCAACATCGTCTATGTCATCGCCCACCGTTCCAAGCAGAAAGCCGTGTTCGCCCTGCTCGAGGCGGAACTGGAGCGCAGCAACTACCCGGCCAGCGACATCGATGTCCACGCCTTTGGCAGCGATGACGTGGAGATCGAAGCCACCCTGGCCACCACCTCGGTGGACGGCGACGAGCTCGATGCCCTGGTGGCGCGCCTGTCCACCTCGGCCCTGGTGGAGCAGGCGTTCTGGAGCCCCAGCACCACCGAATAGATCCGGCCGGTCGGCGTTCCTACCTCGCAACCAGCCAGTTCAGCGAAAAAAACTCCGGTTTACCCGCACGTTTTGGGAATTGTCTTACAGAGTCGGCCAAGGTCCATCGGATAGGCTCTCGGCCCTTGGTATTCACTCGACAGTTGCCCCGTTCATGCCTGACAAACGTTTGAGAATCCTGATTGCCGATGCGTCCCCGGAACAAGGCGGCCGCATCGAGCGGCTGTTGAGTGGCCAGGGGTATTTTCGTGTCGCGACGGTGGCGTCTTTTCGCGAATTGGTAACCCTGACCCACTATTCCTACGAGCCCTTCGAGAACTTCGACTTGTTGCTGCTCAGCGGCGAGCTGGCGTTTGCCGCCGGGGTGGACGCCGGCGCGTTCTGCCTGGATAACCCGCAGATCCGCCATGCCGTGATCTACGGTGGCCGCACCGAGCAGGCGTTGCCGATGGTCCTGCGCGCTTCCTTGCAGCAGGAAATTCTCTGGGTGCGCAGCGCAACGCCGGAAACCTTCCTGCGCTTCATTGCCCACATCAACCCTTCCGGCTCGTTGCACAAAAAACGCGGCTTCTGACCAGCGCAAATAGCCCTTGGCGGCTGAACGGGCAGCACCTGCGCGCGGGGTTGCCGGAAGCGGATTGCTCCGGGCTGGCAGATGCCCGAAGGTGGCGGCGGTCATCGCCCACCGTGCAGTGCGAACAGCGTCCCAGGCTGCCGAGCGATACCCGAACGCGTTGCTGATACCGCCGAATTTCCAGGAAACGGCGCTTTTTTGCCGCGGAAACGGGCGCAAAAACCAATTTAGTAACACGAAGCAGGTCTTTTCAGAAAAACCTTACAGAAAACTCTCGGCTGCTCCCCTAGCCTTCATTCGTAGGCGTGGAGCCTCTCACCCAAGACTTTTTCATGGCCACGAAAAAATGCCGAATAAAACGTTACGAATCCTGATTGCCGATGAGCAGCATTTTCATCGAATGAAGATCGAGCGGATGTTGAACCAGCTGGGCTATTACCGGATTGCGCCGATGCATCGACTCGTCGAAGTGTTGAACGTCGTCGAATATGGCAGTGAACCAATGGACCTGGTGATCATCGACGCTTCCCTGGGGTTGCAGGCTCGGCTCGACATCATGGCGTTCTGCATGGACAACCCGCAGATCCGCCATGTCCTGGTGTATGGCTCCGACTTGCTCACCGTGCCCAGCATGCCGCTCGGTCCGCAGCGCAAGATGTATATCAGCAGCCTGGCGCTGCCGGACTACGAGACCATCAGCTGCCTGATGCGGGCGATCGACACCGGCGGCCGGGGCAAGGCCCCGGCGGCCGGCATGCTGCTCAGCAGTTCCAACGAGGAAGAGATCCTGCCCAATGGCATGCTGCTGAGCGCGGCGTTGCGCTGAGGTTTCAGTCCCACGCCGGGGCAATGCCGGCAGGGCTGGTCAGGCGATGGCCGCGTTCCAGGCTGGCGATGCGTTGCAGGTCCTCCTCGCTCAGGGTCAGGGCACAAGCCTTGAGGTTGCTTTCCAGGTTCGCGCGCCTGGTCGAGGAAGGAATCACCGCATGACCCGATTGCATGGCCCAGGCCAGGGTCACCTGGGCCGGCGTCGCCCGGTGCTGCTCGGCGATCTGCTGGATGACCGGGTCATCGAGCACCGCGCCGTAGGCCAGCGTCATGTACGAAGTGATGTGAATCCCCTGGCTTTGCGCGAATTCCACGACCTTGCGGTTCTGCAGATAAGGGTGCAGTTCGATCTGGTTGGTGGCGATGTTGTCTGCGCCGACCGCGGCGATGGCTTGCCCCATCAGGTCGATGGTGAAGTTGGAAACCCCGATCTGCCGGGTCAGCCCCAGTTCTTTGGCTTCCAGCAGCGCGGCCATGAATTCTTCGACCGGTACCTGGTTTTCCGGTGACGGCCAGTGAATCAGGGTCAGGTCCAGGTAGTCGGTGCGCAATTTGCGCAGGCTGTCCTTGAGGCTGGGGATCAGCTTGTCGCGGGCAAAGTTGGCAACCCAGATCTTGCTGGTGACGAACAGCTCGTCACGGCCAATACCGCTGTCGGCGATGGCCTGGCCGACCTCGGCTTCGTTGTCGTAGATCTGTGCGGTGTCGATCGCTCGGTAGCCGAGCTCGAGCGCGGTGCTGACCGAGTCGATGACGACCTGGCCTTGCAGGCGAAAGGTGCCGAGGCCGAAAGCAGGTACAGGCATGAATGACTCCAGATGGCAGTGGGAAGGCCACGAGTATCCCGGTCCGTACCCTTGAGAAAAACCGCTGGGCAGGCAAAGCAATCTTTACCGCGAATCACGAATGCACGGTTCCTTGCTCGCCGGGCATCTTCCCTGGCGAGCGCAGCTTTTTTTCACGGACAAGCATCGCTACAGACGCAGCAGGAACTTCAGCCGCGCGGTTCGAGGATCATGCAGGTGGTGGAGCCGGTGGCATACAGGCGGCCGTCGACGTCGTAGATCCGCCCTTCGGCCAGCGCGGTGGAGCGGCCCAGGTGGACGATCTTGCCTTCGGCGCGGATCGGCCCGCTGCTGCCGGTCAGGGCGCGTACATAGCTGATGCGCAGGTCCAGGGTGGTTTAGCCCTGGCCCTTGTTCAGCCGGGTGTGGATCGCGCAGCCCATGCAGGAGTCCAGCAGGGTCGCGGCATAACCGCCGTGCACGCTGCCCAGCGGGTTGTAATGCCGGGAATCCGGCGTGCCCTGGAACACGAAATGCCCAGCGGACCATTCGATGGGGATGAAATCCAGCAGCGTGCCGATGGGCGGCGAGGGCAGTTCGCCGTTGCCGATGCCGTCGAAGAATTCGGCAGGGGAGAGGGCGCTGACTTCGGCCAGGGACAGGCTGCCCGGGCTGGCGAGGCGCTCGCGCATGGCCTGTTCCTGGGCAATCCACTGGGCCAGGGTGGCCTCGCGTGATGGGCTTTGCATGGGCGTTTCCTCGCTGGCGGAATAAGATGACGAGCAAAATATTATGCTCGAAATATTATTTCGGCCAGTGCCAAAACCGCCACAGGTCGGAACATCCGGTCAGCCCCGCGCCGGCCTCAGACCATGTCGCTGTGGCTGAACTCCTCGCCAAGAAAATCGATCAGCGTGCGCACCGACGGCAGCAGGCCCCGGCGCGACGGGAAGATCGCGTGGACGATCCCGCACTTGGGCGCCCAGTCCGGGACCAGCTGCACCAGGCGCCCGGCGGCCAGGTCGTCGCGCACCACCACGCTGGGCAAGTGGGCGATGCCGATGCCTGCCAGCGCCGCGTGGCGCAGGGCGATCAGGTCGTCGGTGACCATTCGCGGCTTGTGGCGAATCTGCGCCAGGGTGTCGTCCGGGCCGAACAGCTCCCATTGGTATTCACGCTGCGCCGAGCCCCAATGCAGGCTGGGCAGGCCGCTGAGGTCGGCGGGCGAGGCGGGGGTCGACAGGCGCGCGAGAAAGTCCGGGTGGCCGACCAGGCATTGGGTGCTGTTGCCCAGCACCTTCATCACCAGGTCGCTGCTTTCCAGCGGCGGGAAGCGCACCCGCAGGGCGATGTCATACCCTTCGTGGATCAGGTCGACCCGGCGGTTGGTGCTTTCGATGAACAACTCCACCAGCGGGTACTTGAGCATGTAGCGGGTCAGCATCGGCCCGACCCAGGAGTTGAGCAGCGCGGTCGGGCAACTCAGGCGCACCAGGCCCTGGGGCTCGGAGCGGTTGCGCTCGATGACCTCGGCGGCGCTTTCGGCCTCCACGCGCATGGCCAGGCAGCGCTGGTAATACTCGTGGCCGATCTCGGTGAGCGAGCAGTGGCGGCTGGTGCGGTGTATCAGGCGCACGCCGAGGCGCTCCTCGAGCTGGGCAATACGCCGGCTGAGCTTCGACTTGGGCATGTCCAGGGCCCGCCCGGCAGCGGCGAAACCCTGATGCTCGACGACCTGGGTGAAGTAATAAAGGGTGTTGAGGTCTTCCACCATCGTTCTCCAAATAGAACGCTAAGGGCGATTTTTGCAGTCTAGTGCATCAAAGGTATGGGTTTTAAGGTGTATCCCACGAAATAACTCACCCATTTCGGAGGCACTCCCATGAAAAACATCCTCGGCATCTACACCAGCCCACGGTCTCATTGGGTGGGCGACGGGTTCCCGGTGCGCACCCTGTTTTCCTACGACAGCCTGGGCAAGCACATCAGCCCGTTCCTGCTGCTCGACCATGCAGGGCCGGTCGAATTCACCCCGACCCAGGCGCGGCGCGGCGTGGGCCAGCATCCCCATCGCGGTTTCGAAACCGTGACTATCGTTTACAAGGGCGAGGTGGAGCACCGCGACTCCACCGGCAGCGGCGGCAAGATCGGCCCTGGCGACGTGCAATGGATGACCGCGGCCTCGGGGATTCTCCACGAGGAATTCCACTCCGCCGCGTTCGCTCGGTCCGGCGGCACCCTGGACATGGTCCAGCTGTGGGTCAACCTGCCGGCGCGGGACAAGATGGCCGCGCCCGGTTACCAGACCATCCTCGATAGCGACATTCCGGCCATCGCCCTGAAAGACAAGGCCGGCACCCTGCGGCTGATCGCCGGCGAATACGACGGCGTCAAGGGCCCGGCCCGTACCTTCACCCCGATCGACGTCTGGGACATCCGCCTGAATGCCGGCAAGCCCCTGGTCCTCGACCTGCACGAAGGGCGCAACACCGCGCTGGTGCTGCTGCGCGGCACGGTCCAGGTCAATGGCCAGGAGCTGGTGCGCGAAGGCCAGCTGGTGCTGTTCGGACGCGAAGGCGACCAGCTCGGCCTGGAGGCCAGCAACGACGCGGTGGTGCTGCTGCTCAGCGGCGAACCGATCGACGAGCCCATCGTCGGCCACGGCCCGTTCGTGATGAACAGCGAGGCCGAGATCCACCAGGCCTTTGTCGATTTCCAGTCCGGCCGTTTCGGCCAGATGCCCGGCTGAGCGTTTACCGACCTGCGCAGGACGTGCAGACCGGTTTCAGGGCCAGGGATGGCTGTTGCCTTCAATAAATGCCCCAAACGAAAGAGGAACTGCACATGAACAACGTCAATGCTGCCAACTTCAATGGCGCCAAACCGACCATCGACCCCAACGACGCGGCGATGTTGCTGATCGACCACCAGAGCGGGCTGTTCCAGATCGTCAAGGACATGGACGTGCCGCAACTGCGCGCCAATGCCATCGCCCTGGCGAAAGCCGCGACCTTGCTGAACATGCCGGTGATCACCACGGCCTCGGTGCCCCAAGGCCCCAACGGCCCGCTGATCCCGGAAATCCATCAGGAGGCGCCCCATGCCCGGTACGTGGCCCGCAAAGGTGAAATCAACGCCTGGGACAACCCCGAGTTCCGCGCGGCGGTAGAGGCCACCGGCAAGAAAACCCTGGTGATCGCCGGCACCCTGACCAGCGTCTGCCTGGCATTCCCTTCGATTGCCGCGGTACACGAGGGCTACAAGGTGTTCGCCGTGGTCGACGCCTCGGGCAACCATTCCCGCCTGGCCACCGACCTGACGATCGCCCGCCTGGCCCAGGCCGGGGTGGTGCCGATCGACATCATGGCTACGCTTTCTGAGCTGCAGGGTTCGTGGAATCGCCCGGATGCCGAGCAGTGGGCCGCGGTCTATGCCCAGGCCATGCCGCATTACCAGTTGCTGATCGAGAGCTACATCAAGGCCCAGCAAGTGGCGAACGAGCACGAAGTGCTGGACTCCCAGCGCTGAACGAGCACCCACCACGCCGATTCCATTCGGCATCGACAAAAAGCGAGGATTACCCCATGACTACCGCCTACAAGCGTCTGGACAAAGACAACGCCGCCGTCCTGCTGGTGGATCACCAGGCCGGCCTGCTGTCCCTGGTCCGCGACATCGACCCGGACAAGTTCAAGAACAACGTGCTGGCCCTGGCCGACCTGGCCAAGTACTTCAAGTTGCCGACCATCCTCACCACCAGCTTCGAAACCGGCCCCAACGGCCCGCTGGTGCCCGAGCTCAAGGCGCTGTTCCCGGACGCGCCGTACATTGCCCGTCCGGGCCAGATCAACGCCTGGGACAACGAGGACTTCGTCAAGGCGATCAAGGCCACCGGCAAGAAGCAGCTGATCATCGCCGGCGTGGTGACTGAAGTCTGCGTGGCGTTCCCGGCACTCTCGGCCCTGGAGGAAGGCTTCGAGGTGTTCGTGGTGACCGACGCCTCCGGCACCTTCAACGCCCTGACCCGCGATTCGGCATGGAACCGCATGTCCACCGCCGGCGCGCAGCTGATGACCTGGTTCGGCCTGGCCTGCGAGCTGCACCGCGACTGGCGCAACGACATCGAGGGCCTGGGCACCTTGTTCTCCAACCACATTCCGGACTACCGCAACCTGATCACCAGCTACACCACCCTGACCCAGGGCAAGTGACCTGCCAGCGGCGGCTACACAAGGCAGCGAGCACGACCGGGTTATCGGAGGTGTCGCGATTCCCTGTAGCCGCTGCCGCAGGCTGCGATAGGACCGAAGGTCCTCCAGCGGTTTCAAGACCCTGCGCCTGCTGCGCAGTCGATCGCAGCCTCGCAAGCTCGGCAGCGGCTACAGGGTTAGCGCCGATCGGTAGGTCACAACCCCTGTAGCCGCTGCCGCAGGCTGCGATAGGACCGAAGGTCCTTAAGCGATCTCAAGATCCTGCGCCCCCCTGCGGGGGCGATCGCAGCCTCGCGGGCTCGGCAGCGGCTACAGAGTGAGCGACATCGTTGCAGGCAGGGGCCTCCCATGAGGCCCCTGTTTTTGTTTCTCCGGCTATACCTGCAAGGTCGCTTGTGTGAGATTGTCGCGCCTCTGACCGTGCTGGAGTTGCTTGATGCCGAACCTGTTCGCCGACCACCCGCTATTCGCCGCGCTGATCCTGATCCTGCTGGACATGCTGCTGTGGCGCCTGATCGGCGCGCGGGGCGGTTACTGGAAGCTGCTGGTGCGGGTGCTGATCTTTACCCTGTACAGCGTGCTGCTGTTCAACCAGGGCCTGAACCCGATGCAGGCGGCGCCCTGGCCGGAGGATGTGCCGATGCACCTGGCCGCCACGGGGTTGCAGATCGGTTGGTGGCTGTTCGGCGCGCGGACCCTGACGGTGCTGCTCGGCACCCTGATGATGCAACGGGTCGGGCACACCGGGCGGCTGCTGCAGGACCTGATGGGGGCGGTGATTTTCCTGATCGCCATCATCGCGGCCATGGCCTACGTGCTGGAACTGCCGGTCAAGGGCGTGCTGGCCACCTCCGGCGCGGTGGCGATCATCGTCGGCCTGGCGTTGCAAAGCACCCTCAGCGACGTGTTCTCCGGCATCGTGCTCAACACCACCAAGCCGTATCAGCTCGACGACTGGATTTCCATTGACGGCACCGAAGGCCGGGTCACCGATATCGACTGGCGCGCCACCCGGTTGCAGACCTCCCAGGGCAGCATGGCGGTAATCCCCAACTCCATGGCGGCCAAGGCCAAGATCATCAACTTCAGCCGTCCCGCCGATATGCACGGGCTTTCCATCAGCCTCCAGGTCAGCCCCCATGCGCGGCCGCAAACGGTGATCGAGGCGCTGGAGCGGGCCATGCTCGGGTGCCGTTTCCTGCTCGCCACGCCAGCCCCCAGCGTGGCCTTGAAAAGCTCCGGCAGCGCCGGGGTGGAATACGAGATCAGCGGCTTCGTAGCCTCCATGGGCAAGAAGCGCGAAGTGCGCAACCAGCTGTTCGACCTGGCTTTCCGGCATTTGCAGGCGTCCGGCGTCAGCCTGTTGTCCAGCGGTGAAAGCAGCACGGCGACCAACCTCTCGCGCCCGCGCGCGCTGCTGGACAGCTCGAGCATCTTCTCCACCCTGCGCCAGGAAGAGAAGGAAACCTTCAGCCAGAACATGACCCTGCAAACCTTCCGCGCCGGCGAGACCATCCTGCCGGCGGGCGAGGTCAGCGATCATTTGCTGATCATCGAGTCGGGCGTGGTTTCGGTGAGCCTGATCCGCGACGGCAAACCCTTCGAGGCCGGGCGCATGGGCCCGGGCGAAGTGATCGGCGAGGCGGGCATCGCCGATCAGGCGACCGCGGCGGACTTCTCGGCCAAGACTTTCTGCACCCTGTACCGCATCGAAAACGAATACCTCAAGCCATGCCTGGACGCGCGGCGCGATATCAGCGAGGCCATGAAAAACCTCCTGGATTTCCGCCAGCACATCGCCCAGACCCTGACCCAGGAAGCCCCACGGCCGGCGGTGAAAAGAAGTTTCATGCAATGGCTGCGCCGCCGCGCAACCCAATAAACGAAAACCCCGTAGGAGCGAAGCTTGCTCGCGATCCGCGCAGCGGCCATTCACCGCGGTACCCGGGCGGACGCCTTCGCGCGCAAGCTGCGCTCCTACGAAGAGCGGCAAGCCACAACGCGGTAAGTGGCAACCCCCGTAGGAGCAAAGCTTGCTCGCGATCCGCGCAGCGGCCATTCACCGCGGTGCCCGGGCGGGCGCCTTCGCGCGCAAGCTGCGCTCCTACGAAGAGCGGCAAGCCACAACGCAGTAAATGGCAATCCCCGTAGGCGGCAGCGGCGGCGGTGGGTGGCGATTGGTCACCTGGTCTTTGGCGGAATTGGTTATTGGTCTGGACCGGGCCCAGGCTTAACGTGGCGCCACATTCATTGGACCTGGAGCCACCCATGCAACCGCGTATCGACTTCTACACCGCCTCGCCCGACGCCCTCAAAGCCATGATCGCGCTGGAAACCGCCGTCTCGAAACTGCCCCTGGAAAAGTCGCTGATCGAGCTGGTGAAGCTGCGCGCGTCGCAGATCAACGGCTGCGCCTTCTGCGTCGACATGCACACCGCCGATGCGCGCAAGGGCGGGGAGACTGAACGCCGCCTGTACGCGGTCTCGGTCTGGCGCGAAGCGCCGTTCTTCAGCGATCGCGAACGGGCCGCCCTGGCCTGGACCGAGTCCCTGACCCGGGTCAGCGAAACCCACGCGCCGGATGCCGACTACGAACTGCTGAGCAGCCAGTTCAGCCCCAGCGAGCAAGTCGACCTGAGCCTGGCGATCGCCACCATCAACAGCTGGAACCGCCTGGCCGTGGGTTTCCGCAAAATGCCCCAGGCCTGATCTCCGGGCTCAACAGCGCTGGCCCACGGCGTCGCGGCACGGGTCGTCGCGCCGGCATCGGGCAAGGCACAGGTGCCAGTAGTTGGCGCAACGCGTGGCGACGACTATTGTTGGCAATCTGAATAACTGCCCGAAGAGAGCGATGCCATGAACACCAGTGATTTGCTTGAACAGTTGCTGCGCGCCGGCCAGGCCTCGATGAAGCAGCAAGGTGGCGGGGCCTCGGCACCGCAGGGCGGCCTGGGAGGCCTGGGTGGCTTGCTCGGCGGCCTGTTGGGCGGCAACAGCGGCGGCGGTGCCCCGGGCGGCCTGGGCGGCTTGCTCGGTGGGCTGCTGGGCGGTTCCGGATTGGGCGGCGCGATGTCCGGCGGCGCGGCGTCTGGTGGCGGGACTCAGGGTCGCACCGGCGGCGGCATGAACTACGCGGCGCTGGCGTCCCTGGGGATGATGGCGTTCCAGGCTTATCAGGCCTGGCAGCAACAGCAGCAATCGGCGGCTCCGCAACAGGCGTTGCGCACTGTCGACCAATTGGCCGGCCCGGAAGCCGAAGAACACAGCCACGCGATCCTGCGCGCGCTGATCGCCGCGGCCAAGGCCGATGGCCGCATCGATGAGCAGGAAAAACAACTGATCAGCGCCGAGATCGGCCGTCACACCGACGATCCGCAATTGCAGCAATGGCTCGACGACGAAGTCGCCCGTCCCCTGGATGCCGCCGACGTGGCCCAGTCGGCCGCGGGCGAGCCGGGCATGGCGGCGGAGATGTACCTGGCCAGCGTGATGCTGGTGGACGATCAGCAAGATGCCGAACGCAGCTACCTGGACGAGCTGGCAGCGGCGCTGCAAATCACGCCCGAACTGCAATTGCACCTGGAACAGCAGGCCAAGGGCCAGGTGGCCTGAGCCGCACCGGCCGGCCCGCCCGGGGCCGGCCCATTGTCGCTGCGGGCGTGCCTGTCGGCGCCCGGCAGCGCATCCGCATCGCGCTCCGCTTTGTCTCGACGGCGTGCCACCCAGGCCGAGGTGGATTGTCGCAGCGTGGATTTATTCCCTTCATCCGGCGCTGGCAGGGTGATAATGCCGGCCCGTCCACCATGCGAGCGCACCGTCGCCATGTTCGAGATCCAGCCGCAGAACCCCGAGGCTTTTCGTCAGCAAACCCGCCGCAGCACCCTGTATATCGCCCTGATTTTCCTGTCGCTGGCCATGCTGCTGTCGAGCGCCGCGGTGCTGCTGTTCGGTACGCCGGGTGGCGACAACTTCCGCCTCAACGTCGCCGGCGTGCTGGCCGGCCTGGTGCTGAGCATCGTGCTGATGCGCATGCGCTTCTGGTCGCAGCCGTGGATGGCCGCGGCGGTCTACGGCTGGCAGCTCAAGCGCAGCCTGATGAGCGTGACCAACGTCATGCACCATGTCACCGCCGGCGTCGAGGCCGAAGACCCGACGGCGATGAAGCTGCTGCGCTTCTATCACCTGGGCCTGACCCAGATGCACCAGCTGGATGCCAACTCCAGCGCGTTGAGCCAGGTGGTGCATGAAATCGACCGGCACAAGGAGCGCATGGAGGCCCTGGCCATGGACACCGAGCAGAATCGTTTGGACCCGGCCTGGATCGAGGCGGTGAAGCGGATCCCGCTGCCCAAATAAGCTGGAAAAGGCTGGCCTGGAGGTTTTCCCGGGCGGCCTTCGAACCGGCTTCGCCCTGTGCCCGGTACATGCAGCCTGCACGGGGGCCGGGCAAAACGGCAAAGAGTTATAACGTTAGATTTTATTTATATAAATGGACATAAGCATTAGCGCTATGCTGCCGCCAGATTTTTACCTGGCCGCGGTTGATGCGTAGGGCTTATTGATGGATGTGGGTAACTTTGGTTTTGTAATCGCCGGCCTGTTGGTGGGTTTTATCGTAGGCATGACGGGTGTGGGCGGCGGTTCGCTGATGACCCCGATCCTGTTGTGGTTTGGCATCAACCCGGCGACTGCCGTGGGCACCGACCTGCTGTATGCCGCCATCACCAAGTCCGGTGGTGTGCTGGTCCATCAGAAAAACCGCAATATCGACTGGAAGATCACCGGCTGGCTGACCTTGGGCAGCGTGCCCGCGGTACTGGCCACCCTGTGGTTCCTCAAGAGCCTGGACACCGACCCGCAAGCGCTGAACAGCGTGATCAAGCAGGCACTGGGCGTTGTATTGCTGCTCACCGCGCTGGCCATCCTGTTCAAGAAAAAACTCCTGGCCTTCGCCCAGAAGCATGCCGGCGACCATTACCACCTGAAGGATTCCAGCCTCAACGCGCTGACAGTGGTTACTGGCGTGATCCTCGGCACCATGGTCGCCCTGACTTCCATCGGCGCCGGCGCCCTGGGCACCGTGGCGCTGTTCATCCTTTACCCGTTCCTGGCCACCAAGCGTCTGGTCGGAACAGAAATCGCCCACGCCGTGCCGCTGACCCTGGTCGCAGGCCTGGGGCACGCGAGCATGGGCAACATGGACTGGCAGCTGCTGGGCTTCTTGCTGATGGGCTCGCTGCCGGGCATCTGGCTCGGCAGCCACATGACCGGCCGCGTCTCGGACGAGCTGCTACGGCCGTTCCTGGCGGTCATGCTGTTTTCCATCGGCTACAAACTGGCGTTCTGACCCCGCGCTGGCGGGCGAAGCAAGAGCCTCCCGCGGGAGGCTTTTGTGTTTTTGTGGTGCTGCCTCACTGATTGACCGGCTCTTTCAGGATCGCCTGATTCAGCAGCCTGATACCCGCCGTTACGTTCGAGGGCCATTCCTCACCAGGAACGTAGGCCATGGCTTTTGTCATCAGGGAAGGCGACCCCACTACAACCGGCGGCAAGGTCATCGCCGGCTCGGGCACCACCTTTGTCGTGAATCAACGAGTGGCCCGCATTGCCGACCCGGTCTGGTGCCCGGTATGCCAGACGGTAGGTTTTATCGCCGAGGGCCATCACACCTGGGTGGATGACCAGCAAGCCACGGCGGTGGAAGGCGGCTTGGTGCGATGCGGCTGCCCGAGCGGGGCCAATCGGCTTATCGCCACTCAGTGGACGGTCTGCTCCGGGAACCAGCCGACCATCCCGCTCGACAGCGATTGCATCGGGCCCGCGGTGCTCAATACCCAGCGCTGGGCCGACGCCATTCATAAGGGCTATCCGCAAAACGAATTTGCCGATGCGGTGCCGCGGGATCAGGTGCGCGGCCTGAGTGTTGCTCACGGCGATATCGTTTCACCGCCGTTGTCCGTGCAGGACACGCAGCATCTGGTCGAGCCGGGGTTTCATATCGTGCAAACGCCCATGAGCCGAGCGGCACTGGAGACGGTGCTGTTCGGCCAAGCCGATGAAGCTGTGCTGGAGAAATTTCGCCGGCTCAATCCTCAACTCTCCAACGATGCCAAACCTGGGCAACTCGTCGTCCTCAGTCATCCCGACAACTACCAATGCACTCGCGAAGAAGCGCTGCTGATGGAAGCGGCGGAAAAGGTCAGCGCGGCATTGGCATCCATGAGCGATGAAGAAGCGGCCTTTATGCTCAAGTACCGGGCGCAGGTTGAATCGATACTGTCCTATGGCTCAACGGCATTAAACGTGGGAGCGGCGGCCGCGGGTAATCATATGGATGGCCTGAAAAGAACCTTGCTGGATATCGAGGCGCTTCATCAGAAGTTCTTTCTGCGGGATGGGCATTTGCGCAGTGTTGAGTTCTTTAGCGAAAGAAGAAAACTGTTCGCACAGTTGGACGCTAGCCTGCTGTCCATTACAAAAATGAGCATTGCCTTTCCCGATCACCCCAGCCTTAAAAGTGCCTTGGGGATTTCCAGCCGTAGTCTGGTGCATCGCTGGACCCAGGCGGGCGCAGTGGGGCAGATACCGGGATACGCGACGCATATTGAAGGTGTTTCCAGGGCGTCCAAGGTACTTAAGTGGGGTGGTTGGATTGGGGTTGCTCTAGGCGGTGGGGCCTCTTATGTGAAGGTGCAGGATGTTTGTTCGGCAGGAAACAGGGAGGCGTGTGAGAAAGTGAAGTTTACGGAGGCAGGAAGCTTCTCGGGTGGGGTCGGTGGTGGGGCGGTAGCCGGGGTATTTTTAACATCATCGATGGCGGGAAGTATCTGTGTCGCTATGGGTGTCCCTACGGGGGGAGTTGGCAGCGTGGTCTGTGGTTTGGTGGTGGCCGGTGGTGGGAGCTATTTTGCCAGTGAAGGTGGAGAGTCAGCCGGAGAGTTTTTGGGAGAGCTGATATATGAAGGAAGGAACGTATGGTAATCACTACCGCACATATCGTACTTGGTATTTTTATCGGGATAACTTTTCTCGGCATGTTCACCATGCTGGGGGTCTACCTGTATTGGGGGTATACCCGCATGGACGAGATGCTCGGGTATGTCAAAAACTGCCAGATGATCACCGGTAACAGGTTCTATCTGTATATGGGGGCCTGGGGGCGGATGATGATGGTGGGGGTGGTAGCGGGTTATCTGGCATGCCCCGGCTTCTTCATTAGAAGGGGACTGTTGGATGCTGATGAGATAAACAACTTTCCTCAGCCTCTTAAAAGAAAACTGATTATTTCGCATTGGATTATGGGCGGGCTGCTGGCGAGCCTGGGCCTGGAGTACATAGCGATGACGATAATAAGAAACTAGTCCGCACTATTTACGATGGAGCCTGGCTCGCCGGCCTGGAACCTGAGGGCTGGCGAGTGACCCGCCCCCAGGCCTCTCTCAGCGTTGCGCCAACCAGTAATCGTGCAGCGCCCGCGCCGCCTGTTCGACGCTGGCCACAGTCTGGCGGTGCTGCGCCAGGTCGAGGTCGGCCGGCAGTTCGAAGTTGTCCTGTTCGGCGCAGGTGATGATGGCTTGCAGCTGCGCGGCCTGGGCGGCTGGCAGCTCGGGCCAGTTGCTCACGGCCAGCGCGCGGATGTAGCCAAAACACCACTCTTCGGCCAGCGTCAGCGGCTGGTCCTGATGCTCGGTCTGTTCGAAGCGCGGCTGGAAGCTCGCCGAGTCGCTCGCCAGCGTCGTGGCCAGGGTATTCAAGTGGCGCACGGCCAGCTCGATGAAGCGCTTGCACTCCTCGGGGGCCTGCCAGTCCGGGTTCTGCCCGCCCCAGATGGCCGGGAACCATTCGGCGATGTCCACCTGGGCCGGGCCGGACACCAGCGCGGTGCAGAAGCCATCGAGCTCGGCCAGGTTGAGCACGGAGTGGTCGTCGCCGTACTTGAGTAGGGTGTCTTCGATGAATTCGAACTCGGCGGGGCTGAGCGGCTGGTTTTGCATGGGCGGCTTCCTTGGAAAACGCGCGCCCCTGGGGCGGCGCGGAAAAAGACGCGGAGGATGGCGCGTTCCGCGGCTTTTATCCAGCGCCGATCATCGTCGTGGAGCGCGTTGTCATAGCTGCGACGCGCTCCTGGTCGCTCCAGCGACCGGCCCGTTAACCGGCCCGGTCGCTGTCGTTCTCAGGGTTGCGCGTCATCCAGGGCATCGAGCAGGGCATGGGCGACCTTGACCCGTTCGGCGTTGGGATAGTTCTTGTTCGCCAGCAGCACCAGGCCGATGTCCTTGCCGGGTATGAACAGCACATAGGCGCCAAAACCGCTGGTGGAGCCGGTCTTGTTCAGCAGGGTATTGGCCTGCGGGGCCTGGGGCGGGGTGAGCCAGCGAGTCGGGTGCGGTTCGAAGGCCATCTGCGACGAGTTGCCGGCCAGCAGGGCGTCGAGGCTGAGCGGGTAGGGGTACATCTCCCAGCCCAGGCCCTGGGTCATGCCCTCGACCTGGTAATAGCCGGTGTGGGTGGTGGCGATAGCCTGCTGCCACGGCTGCGGCAGCGACTCGGGCTTGAGGTTGGCCTCAAGGAAACGCAGCAGGTCGGCGGCGCTGGTCTTCACCCCGTAGGCCTCGGCATCCATGGCGCCGGGGCTCAGCCGCACCGGCTTGCCGTCCTTGCCGTAGCCCTGGGCGTAATTGCCCATCTGCGCGTCCGGTACGCGGATATAGCTGTGCTGCAGGCCCAGCTGCGGGAACAGCTTCTGCTCCATCAACTGAGGGTAGGGCTGCCCCAGGCTCTGCGCGGCCAGGTAGCCGAACAGGCCGATGCTCGGGTTCGAGTACAGGCGCTGGGCGCCGGGGGCATACGTCGGTTTCCAGCCCTGGTAATAGCCGAGCATCTTGTCCTGGCTGTCCCATTGCTCGGGGAACTGCAACGGCAGGCCGCCGGCGCTGTAGGTGCCCAGCTGCAACAGGCTGATGCGCTCGAAGGCGCTGCCTTTCAATGCCGGCAGGTAGCGGCTGGCCGGCTCGTCGAACGACAGCTTGCCGCTGGCCTGGGCATAGGCCCCCAGGGTCGCGGTGAAAAGTTTGCTCACCGAGCCGACTTCGAACAGCGTGTCGGCAGTGACCGGTTTTTGTTGCTCTTTGACGGCCAGGCCGTAGTTAAAGTAATGCGGCTGGCCCTTGATGGTGATCGCCACCGCCATGCCGGCGATGTCTTGCTGTTGCATCAAGGGGCGGATGGCGGCATCGACCAGGGGCTTGAGCGGGCTGTCCGGCTGGCTGGCGGCCAGGCAGGCGCTGGTGCCCGACAGCAGCAGGGAAGCGGCGAAAAATCCAGAGATTGCGAGGTTTTTGTTGTGCATGATGGACTGACATTCCATGATTTTGCAGGGTGATGGCCGCTACACTCCGAGCGGCTTTTGCCAGCGCCTGCCTCTGGGTGCTGAGGGCAGGGCGCTGCGAGCCGGTTCAATGTAGGCGGCTGGCGAAAGATCGACAAACGACGATATTTCGCAGGAGCCATTAGAAAAACTAAGGAATGCTCATGATCAGGCCCCATCTGCCGCTCAACGCCCTGCGCGCCTTCGAGGCCTCGGCGCGGCATTTGAGTTTCACCCGCGCCGCCATTGAATTGTGCGTCACCCAGGCCGCGGTCAGTCATCAGGTGAAAAGCCTCGAGGCGCAGCTCAACGTCACGTTGTTCAAGCGCCTGCCCCGTGGGCTGATGCTCACCAGCGAGGGCGAAACCCTGCTGCCGGTGCTGTGCGAATGCTTCGACCGCATCGCCGAAACCCTCGGCCGCTTCGAAGGCGGGCACTACCGCGAAGTGCTCAGCGTGGGTGCGGTCGGCACCTTCGCCGTGGGCTGGTTGCTGCCGCGCCTGGAGGACTTCCAGGCCCGCCATCCGTTTATCGACCTGCGCCTGTCGACCCACAACAACCGGGTGGATGTCGCCGCCGAAGGCCTGGACTACGCCATTCGTTTCGGCAGCGGTGCCTGGCACGGCACCGAGGCCATCGAGTTGCTGCAAGCGCCGCTCTCGGTGCTCTGCGTGCCGGAACTGGCGCGGCAACTGCGCAGCCTCGCCGACTTGCTCGGCCAGACCCTGCTGCGCTCCTACCGCACCGACGAATGGCCGGAATGGTTCAGCGCCGCCGGCTTGCCAGCCAGCACCCTGCCGTCGCGCAGCATCGTCTTCGACTCCTCCCTGGGCATGATGGAGGCCGCGCAGCAGGGCGTAGGCGTGGCCCTGGCGCCGCCGTTGATGTTCGCCCGGCAGTTGCACGCCGGCAGCATCGTCCAGCCGTTCGCGGTGGGCATCAGCACCGGCAGCTATTGGCTGACCCGCCTGCAATCGCGGGCGCAGAGCCCGGCGATGCTGGCGTTCAAGGAATGGTTGCTGGGGACGGTGCAAAAGGGCTGAAGATCCGCTGCCGGCGGGCGATGCGGGCCATGGTCGGCGTCAGCCGCCCAGGCTCGGGTAGTCCCTTGTGCGCCAGGGCTGTAGAAAGTTGTGCGGCGCGTGGAAACGCTGGAGGGGTAGAGCGAAGGCGCCCTGGCGGTCGCCCAGGCTTGCGCTTGGCGGGCGGGATCGGAGCTTGCGCTGCTCCCATCCCGCCGCTCGGGCTTAACGGTTGATTACTGGCCCGCCACCAACGGCGGCGTGCGCGGCGGCACCAGGCGCTTGCTGCCAGTGGACTCGTAGGCCGAGGCCAGGCGCAGCAGGTTCGAGTCGTCGTAGGCGCGGCCGGCAAAGGTCAGGCCGACAGGCATGCCGATGTCGGGCATGACGCCCATCGGCACGGTGACCGTGGGCACGCCCAGGTGGCGGATGGCGAGGTTGCCGTTGGCCACCCAGACGCCATTGCTCCAGGCGATGTCCGCGGACGCCGGGTCGACATCGGCATTGGCCGGGCCGACGTCGGCCACGGTCGGGAAGATCACCGCATCGAGGCCGAGACGGTCCATCCAGTCCTCGAGGTCGAGCTTGCGGGTTTTCTCCAGTCCGCGCAGGCCGTCGGGCAGGGTAGGGATCTGGTCCCAGGGGGTGATGCCGCGCTCGGCCATCTTCACGTATTCGTCCATGCCGGCGGCCAGGTCGCCCTCGCGATTGGGCAGGGTGCCCGGGTCGTGAGGGAAAATCAGCGGGCCGTCGACGTCCACCAGGCGATTGAGCTGCGGGTCGCCGTTGGCCCGCAGGAAGTCATCGAAGGCCCAGGCGGTCAGGTCCCACAACTCGTGGTGGAGGAACTCCTTGGACACCAGGCCGCGGTTGAACACCGTCGGCGCGCCGGGGCGGTCGCCTTCGCAATTGGACACCAGGGGGAAATCCACTTCGAGCACTTCGGCGCCGGCGGCTTCGAGCGCCTGGCGCGCCTGTTGCCAGAGGCCGATCACCGAAGGGCGGGTGTTGATGCGTTGCCCGGTCGGGCCACCGATCCCCGGCGCTTCGCTGGTGCCGGCTTGCGGGTCGGCGTTGATGTACATGCGCGGCACGCCGAAACGCTTGCCGGCCAGGGCGCTGCTGGTGACGGCCAGTTCCTGGTAGGAGGCCGGGCGCACCGAGGCTACGCGGGGGATCGGCACCCAGGGTTGCAGGCGCCACAGGTCGCCGCGGGTGTCCGGGTCTTCGGCGACCACTACATCGAGCACTTCGAGCAGGTCGGCCATGGTCCGGGCATAGGGCACCACCACGTCCATGGTCGGGGTCAGCGGCCAGTTGCCGCGCACCGAAATCACCCCGCGCGACGGGGTGTAGGCACACAAGCCATTGTTCGAGGCCGGGCCGCGGCCGCTGGACCAGGTTTCTTCCGCCAGGCCGAAGGCGGCGAAGCTGGCGGCGGTGGCGGTACCGGCACCGTTCGACGAGCCCGAGGCGAAGGGCGCGGTGAGGTAGGCGGCGTTGTACGGGCTTTCGGCGCGGCCATAGACCCCGCGTTGCATGCCGCCGTTGGCCATGGGCGGCATATTGGTCTTGCCCAGGCAGATCGCCCCGGCGGCGCGCAGCCGCTCGATGGTGAACGCATCGCGATAGGCGATCAGCTTGGCGAAGGCCGGGCTGCCGGAGGCCGCGGTGAGGCCCTTGACCAGGTAGCTGTCCTTGGCGGTGTAGGGAATGCCATCGAGCGGGCCCAGGGTTTCGCCCCTGGCCCGGCGGGCATCGGCGGCCCGGGCTTCCTCGAGGGCGTTGGGGTTGCGCACCACCACGGCGTTGAGCGCGGTGGGGGTGTCGGGGCCGTCGTAGGCATCGATCCGGGCGAGGTAGGCCTGGACCAGCTCGACCGCCGTGGTCCGGCCAGATTCGAGCGCGGCGCGCAGTTCGGCGATGGAAACCTCGGTGACTTCGATCATGCTGTTACCGCCCGCTGCAGGTGGGAGATGGAATGAAAGTGGCCATCACGCTGGCGCTGGGGGTGGGACGGCTGGGGCACATCGCTTATCTCAAAATGGCTGTTCATATCGGTTCTCGTTGCGCGGCACGACGCGACTGGGCTGGGCTACAACCTGAACGGGGTATTTTGCATCAAGTTGCCGGCGCGGGAATCGCTAAACGTTGCGCCGTCATGGTGGATGGCTGGCGGCCGGCTGTTGAACGGCAGCCAGCGCCCCTGTGGGGTACTGGCCGGGTCGGGCGTTTTTACCTCAGTCCCGGGCTAAAAAGTAAGTAGCTGTTTTAAAAACAAATTTATGCATCTTTGGCTTCACAGATGGCAAAAAAGTTGATAAATTTCCGCGCGTTCTTGCCAAGGCCCCCTCGGGGCTTGCAACGAAAGCAAGCAACATTCGTTTTATAGGGGCGTCGCCAAGCGGTAAGGCAGCAGGTTTTGATCCTGCCATGCGTTGGTTCGAATCCAGCCGCCCCTGCCATTTTCCTACCCATCCCGGTATGTCTCAGCCACCAGGCGCGAGGCGAGGATGCGGTTCTCCCGGAACATCCGCTCCATCCTCTGCTGTAACAAGCAGCTTTCTCGTTTTCTTTATCCAGCGCCTTCCCCAAGACAGGGTCGCGGCTCCGTGCGCCTGTTCAAGCACCTGGCGATCAGCGAAAGCGCTGCTCGATGGCCTCGGCAAAGGGGTAATAGACAAAATAGGGCCTGGCTTCGTCGATGACCCGCCGGAACGACGGTCGTTGTACCAGCCGTTCGAAATAGGCGCTCAGGTGGCGATGGTCTTCGGGGAACGCCACGAGCGTGCGGGCATAGAACAATGCCGGCGCGGCGGCGCAATCGGCCAGGCTGAAGTCCGGGCTGGCGGCCCAGATCCTCGAGGCCATGCGCCGTTCGAGCATGGCGTAGGCGGTCAGCAGGTTGCTGCGCTGCTGGCTCAGGTCGCCGTTGGTGCCGTACAGGCGGTCGGCGACGATCTGCTGCATCGGCCCCTGGACGTAGTTGTCGAAAAAACGGTCCCACAGCCGCACCTCCAGCGCGCTGTCCCAATCCTGGGGGATCAACGGCGGCGCGCCGCCATAAAAGCGCTCCAGGTATTCGATGATCACACTCGATTCCGGCACATCGCGCTGCCGGGCGTGATCGCGGATGACCGGGAACTTGCCCAGCGGCCACAGGCTTTGCAGCTCGGCCCGGTCGGCGTCGTTGGCCAGGTCGATGATCCTTTTTTCAAACGCGACACCCTGTTCGTACAAGGCGATCAGCACCTTGTGGCAGAACGACGACAGGGGATGGAAATACAGGGTCAGCGGCATGCTCCGTTCCTCGCGCAAGCTGGGCGTGCAAACCGCCCCGCCCAGGCATTATCGGCCGGCCCGGGCGACCTTGCGCAGGCAGGCGACGAGCCGGCTACAGGCCCGCCGAGTACTTCACCGCTGCCGCCGCCCGCGAAGGCACGTTGAGGATGCGCAGCAGCGACGACACATGGATGCGCACGGTGAAGGGCGAGATATCCAGCTCGCGGGCGATTTCCTTGTTGGTCTTGCCCTGGGCGATCAGCCGCAGCACGTCGCGCTGGCGTGCGGTCAGGGTGGCGCCGGTGCCCAGCGGCAGCAGCCCGGAAGGCGCGAACTTGACCAGCACTTCGCCCTCGCGGATGGCCAGGACCGCCTGGCCGATTTCGTCCGGGGCGATGTTCTTGCCGATAAACCCGTCGATGCCTACGGCCATGACCTCGCCGATCAGCGCCTGGTCATCGACCATCGACACCACGATCAGCGTGGTGCGCGGCAATTGCTGGCGCAGTCCGGCCAGTTGGCTGACGCAGGTCAGGCCTGGAAAACGCAAGTCGAGGATCAGCGTGTCCAGCTCGTCGCCGGCCTGGGTCAGGGCGAGCACCGTTTCCAGGTCGCCGGCCTGTTCGATCAGCGCATCCGGCAACAGGCGCTGGACGGTGCGCAACATCCCCTCGCGAAACAGCGGGTGATCGTCGGCTATGATGATCCGGCATGCCATGGGATGACCCTCCTTGGGCCAAGCTTTCCTTGAGGCATGCCACTTTAGCATCGGGCCAGGTAACTGCCTGTGATTCGTGCTGGGTATGACGACGGCCGCACAAGGATGTTCCCCATGAAATTCGAGAAAAACACCGAGCTCGACCAGGCCAACCTGCGCATTATTGTCGGTTCCTGCGCCGTGGCCTATATCGGCGTGCTCGGCTTCCTGCCCGGGCAGCGGGTCGATACCTACCTGCCGATCGTGATCTATATCGTGCTGTTCCTGCTGCTGTCGATCGTCCTGCGCCAGGCCATCGTGCATTGGCCCGGCCACTATCCGGCGCGACGGATCCTGAGCATGGTCCACGACTACACCGGCACCTCGTTCGGCCTGGTGGTCGGCGGGGAGGCGGCCTTGCCGCTGTACGCGGTGATGGTCTGGGTCAACCTGGGCAACGGCATGCGCTACGGCTCGCGTTACCTGGCGATTGCCACGGCCCTGGCCTTGGTGGCGCTGCTGGCGGTCTATCGGCTGACGCCGCTGTGGCAGGCGCAACCCTTCATGGTGCTGATGCTGTTGATCACCAGCACGGTGATCCCGGTCTACGCCCACATTTTGCTGGAGCGCACGCGCAAGGCCTCGGAAGAGGCGATTGCCGCCAACCTGGAAAAGTCGCGTTTTCTCGCCCAGGCCAGCCATGATCTGCGCCAGCCGATCCATTCCATCGGCCTGTTCACCGCCTGCCTGCGCGAGGCGCACCTGGGCGATGTGGAGCGGCGCCTGGTGGACAATATCGACCGTTCGCTGCTCAACGTCTCGCAGCTGTTCCGCTCGATTCTCGACCTCTACACCCTCGACAACGGGCGGGTGCAACCCAGCTTCCAGACCCTGCACCTGGGCGAATTCCTTGCCGAGCAGATACGGCAGAATGCCGAAGCCGCGCGCTGGGCCGGGGTCGAGCTGCGCCTGCGGCCCTGTCCCCATTGGGTTCGGGCGGACCCGGCGCTGCTTGCGACCATGGTGCAGAACGTATTGTCCAACTGCTTCAAATACGCGGCGCAGCGCCCGGTGCTGATCGGCGTGCGCAAGCGCGGCGCGGGGTTGGCCATCGTCATTTATGACCAGGGCCGGGGCATCGCCGAGGAACACCTGCCGAACCTGTTCGAAGAGTTCTATCGGGTGCGCCAGCTACGGGACAAGGACGTCGAAGGCGTGGGCCTGGGCTTGTCGATCGTCAAGCGCCTGGGGCTATTGATGGGGCTCGAGGTGGCGATCCGCTCGCGGCTCGAGCATGGCACCGCCGTGAGTCTGTACGGGCTGCCGCTGGCGGCGCCGCAGTTGCAAGCGGACAGCCGCGACGAGGCGCGCCAGGCCGGCCTGCTGACCGGCTTGAAGGTGTGCCTGGTGGAGGATGACCGCAACGTGTTGCTGGCCACTTCGGCCTTGCTGGAGCGCTGGGGTTGCGTGGTCCAGGCCGAGCTTTGCGGCAGGGACCTGGACAGCGACTGCGACATCATCGTCGCCGACTATGACCTGGGCAACCACACCACCGGCATCGAGTGCATCGACCGCCTGCGCCAGCAACGGGGCTGGGCGGTGCCGGCGCTGATCCTCACCGGGCATGAGGTGGAGAAGATCCAGGCGGCGTTGCATGACCGCAATATCGCTATCCTGTCCAAGCCGGTCCGCCCGGCCGAGCTGCGCGCCAGCTTGCGTGCGCTGCGCCAGCAGCCTGCGCCGGCAGTTATGCCCGAGGCGTGACAGGGCGGTTCGGCGAGCAGCGGCCACTTCCCGTGCCGGGCAAGGGGAGTGGCGGCATGTGACTGCCCGGGGTTGTCCCGATCACCCCGCGCACACCTCCCGCACACATCCACGCAACCAGCGATGCGCCGGGTCGCTGTTCAGGCGCGGGTGCCAGAGCATGGACACGGTGATTTCCGGCGTGCTCACCGGCAGGGCGAAGCTGTGCAGGCCATGGCGCAGGTTGTGGGTGTGGCGCTCGGGGACGGCGGCGATCAGGTCCGAAGCGCGGACCAGCGCCAGCGCGGCGGAGAAACCGCCCACGACGGCGGCGATGTCGCGTGCCAGGCCGACGGCTTGCAACGCATCGTCCACCAGCCCGCGGTCAAGGCCCTGGCGCGACACCAACACATGTTCGCCAGCGGCATAACGGGCGGCGCTGAGCGGGCCACTGCTCAGCGGATGGCCAGTGCGCACCACGCCGATAAAACGGTCGCGGAACAGCGCGCGGGTGTGGATCTCCGGGCTGGCGCTGGCGTCTACCACGCCGGTGTCGAGGTCGACCGTGCCGTCGCGCAGGGGCGCGCTGTCCTTGCTGGTCTTTTGCATGAAATGCAGGCGCACCCCCGGGGCCTCGGCACGCAGGCGGGCGAGCAGGGCCGGGCCGAAGTTCTCGACGAAACCGTCGCTGCTGCGCAGGGTGAAAGTGCGCGCCAGGCGCTGCAGGTCGAGCCGTTCGGCGGGGCGCAGCATGGCTTCGGCGTCCTGCACCAGGAGGCCGACCCGCTCGCGCAGTTCCAGGGCGCGCGGTGTCGGTACCAGGCCGCGGCCGGCGCGTACCAGCAGCGGGTCGCCCGTGGTTTCGCGCAGGCGCGCCAGGGCCCGGCTCATTGCCGAGGGGCTCAGCCGCAGACGTTGGGCGGCACGCGCCACGCTGCCTTCGGCGAGCAGCACGTCGAGGGTAATCAGCAGATTGAGATCGGGTGTGGACATGGAGCGGGCCCCGTCTGGCACAAATTTGGAATGGCGTCAGATGCACGAATAACCTGCAAAGGCTGCGTCTTCCGCCATGTTAGACCGCGGGCTAGATTGGCGACAGCGCCATTTCGCGCGGTCAAGGGAGGTGCAGCAGATTGAAACCAGTCAGGGCCACGACAGAACCCCACGTTGTCTCCAGCGGCTGGGCATTGGCCAGCCTGTCGCTGTCGATGCTGCTGGCGGCGCTGGGCACCAGCATCGCCAATGTGGGCCTGCCGACCCTGGTGCAGGCGTTCGGGGCAAGTTTCCAGCAGGTGCAATGGGTGGTCCTGGCCTACCTGCTGGCGCTGACCGCGCTGAGCGTCAGCGCCGGCCGGCTCGGCGACCTGCTGGGGCGGCGGCGCCTGCTGCTGGCCGGCATCCTGCTGTTCACCCTGGCCTCCTTGCTGTGCGCCATCGCCCCGACCCTGGGCGCGCTGATCGCCGCCCGGGCGCTGCAGGGCCTTGGCGCGGCAATCATGATGGCGCTGACCCTGGCCCTGGTCGGCGAGACCGTCAGCCAGGCCCGCACCGGCAGCGCCATGGGCCTGCTGGGCAGCATGTCGGCGATCGGCACTGCTCTTGGCCCGTCGCTGGGCGGGGTGCTGCTCGCCGGCTTCGGCTGGCAGGCGCTGTTCCTGGCTTGTGTGCCGTTGGGCGGGCTGACTTGGGCGCTGGCGTATCGCTGCCTGCCGGCCGCGGCCCCGGGGCGGGCCCTTGGCCGAGGCGCGTTCGATCCGCTGGGCAGCCTGTTGCTGGCCCTCACGCTGCTGGCCTATGGGCTGGCCATGACCCTGGGGCGCGGCCATTTCGGCTTGCTCAACGGCGCGCTGTTGTTGGCGGCGCTGCTGACGGCCGGGCTGTTTGTCTGGGCGCAGGCGCGGGTGGCCGCGCCGCTGCTGCGCCTGGCATTGTTTCGCGATCTGGCCTTGAGCGGCAGCCTGGCCATGAGCGCGCTGGTCTCGACGGTGATGATGGCGACGCTGGTGGTCGGGCCTTTTTACCTGGCCCACGGGCTTGGGCTGGACGCGCTCGGGGTGGGCCTGGCGATGTCGCTCGGACCCTGTGCCACCGCGTTGAGCGGCGTGCCGGCCGGGCGCATCGCCGATCGGCTTGGCGCGCGGCCAATGATTCTCGCCGGCCTCGGCACCCTGGCGCTCGGTTGCCTGCTGCTGGCGTGGCTGCCAGCGAGCCTGGGCATTGGCGGTTATCTGGCGGCCATGGTCGTCATCACCCTGGGTTACGCGACCTTTCAGACCGCCAACAACACCGCGGTGATGAGCGAGGTGGACGCGCCACAGCGCGGGGTGATCTCCGGTTTGCTCAACCTGTCGCGCAACCTCGGGCTGATTACCGGCGCCTCGCTGATGGGCGCGGTGTTCGCCACGGCCGCCGGCGACCCCGCCACGGCAAGCGCCGAGGCCGTGGCCAGCGGCATGGGCTACACCTTTGCCCTGGCCTCGGGCCTGGTGGTCATGGCGCTGTTGGTGGCGTTGTTCAGCCAGCAGAATCGATGGCGGGCGCAACAACCAAGCCGAACATCCCCGTAGGAGCGAGGCTTGCCCGCGAAAGCGTATTCAGGCTCGACGCAGGAGGTGGGTTGTCGGTAATGGCCTCATCGCGGGCAAGCCTCGCTCCTACAGCGAAAGCGTATTCAGGCTCGACGCAGAAGGTGGGTTGTCGGTAATGGCCCCATCGCGGGCAAGGTTCGACGCAGGCAAGGGCGTCGCCACCAATCACTCCGCGCTTTCTCCCGCCAGCAACGCACTGTAGGTCCGCAGCCGCAGCACAAATTCAGTCACCGGGCCTTGGGGCACATAGGCCTGTTTGAGGAAGAACGCGGCGTATTCGGCCATGCCCGGTTCGGCGGCCGATAGCAGCTGCGCATGCTCCTCCAGGCTGCACGGCCAGCCGCGTTCCTGTTCGCCGCGCAGGATGTTGGCCGAGCGTAGCGCCTTGCGCGCCGCGGCCCGTTGCAGGCGTTGGTGCTGCAACGGGGCGCGGGTTTGTTCCAGTTGCTGCGCGTAGCCTTCGAGCACCTGCGCGAAATCGCCATTCAGTGCCAGGGCAATGCTCCGGCTCGGGCGGAAGGGCTCGAAACGCAGCCCCAAATCGTTGCCCCAGATGCAGCGGCACTGATGCTTGAGCCAGAACCCCCAGCGGTTGCGATGCTCCGGCGCCAGCACCTCGCTGAGCACGCCGATGTCGAAATCGATCTTCGACACCTCCGGGTGCCGTGCCTCCAGCTCCCGTCGAGTCTGCTCCAGCCGCTGCCGCTCCTCGGGGCTCGGCGCCCGGGCCAGGACCAGGGTCACATCCAGGTCGGAGGTGCCAGGCCGCGCATCGCCACGGGCCACGCTGCCGTACAGGTACAGGCCATCGAGCAGCGTGGCAAAGCGCCGGGCGAGCAGCGCGCACAACTCATCCACCAGATGGCTGAAGGCAGGCTGCAACGGCTGCCCGGGCAGGGACTGGATAAAACCTTCGGCATCGACGCCTGGGTGGTGCGACATGGCGGTCTCGTGGGGTCAGTACAAAGGACATGCAGAGTAACAACAGCCCGGGCCAGGCGGGCGGTTGAAGAAGTCTGGCTGACTTCAGGGCGCGCGCAAGCCGCCGACGGCCCGGCAATCTGACGGTGCGGCCGTTACGGGTCGAGGCTCGCCAGATCGTTACCGAGCGGCGTCGGCGACTCGCCGCTGATGGAGCACAGCAGCGCGGTGATGGTTTGCCCCTCGACCGTGCCGTGCTCCTGCAGCAAATCGGCCACCGCGACGAGCGCCAGCCAATAGCGATGCACCAGGCAACTGGCGCGGGCCATGGCGCGGGCTTCGGCATCGAGCAGCTTGCGCGGTGGCAACAGACTGATCAGCTCATGCCCCCGGCTCAGGTCGCCGCGGCCGCTGCCTTGTATCAGCCTGGCGGACCGGCCGTGGCGGTAGATCGCTTCGGCCACCGAGCCGGCGAAGCAATGCAGCAGGTCGCGCTCGATGGACTCGACCATCGACGGCAGGTATTCGGCAATGCCCGGGGCATCGAAGGCGGGGCGCGGGACCAGGTAATCGGCCTCCACCAGGCCTTCTACATAGTGCGGGTTACCGTGCAGATCGAGCATCGGGCCGGCGCCGGCTTCAGCCTGGGTGCGCACCGTGACCCGGGTGATCGGTTGGCCGTTCCACCAAAAGGCCAGGGCATGGCCGGCTTCGTGGATGGCCGTGCAACGCCGACGCTGGGTCATGGTCTTCTCCCGTGCCCTGCAGGCCTGGGGCGGGGTGCGGGGCGTGAGTGGAACTGCCTGTGGCGCCCCCCGCGGGCGCTGTTTCTAGCATCGGCCCGGGCCCTGGAGCCGGATAAAAGTTTGTCCCTATCAACAACCAATAGTCCGGCTATTAGCGATCCGCCACAGAGGGTCTAGCCTTAATTCAGCGCTGGCGCGAGCCGGCCGGATGAGACCTGATCGAGAGATAACGAACAACGAGTCAGAAGCGTACTGGGCTTACCGTGGGCCACCGTCCTGGCAACTCGCTTGCCGCTCTGCAGCATGCCCTGTGGCCACACCCATCAGTTGAGCGAACTGTGAGCCCCGCAACCTATGTCATTGCTTTCGCCTGTCGCTATTTCGCGCCCAACCGGGGCGGATAGCTGGATGAATACGACCAAAGGTAGCTCCTCATGGCAAATGAATCGAAGTGCCCGTTCAACCACGCCGCTGGCGGTGGCACGACCAACCGCGACTGGTGGCCAAACCAACTGAACCTGAAGATCCTGCACCAGCATTCGCCCCTGTCCAACCCCATGGGCGAGGGCTTCAACTACGCCGAAGCCTTCAAGAGCCTGGACTTCCAGGCCCTGAAACAAGACCTGCAGGCGTTGATGACTGATTCGCAGGACTGGTGGCCCGCCGACTTCGGTCACTACGGGCCACTGTTTATCCGCATGGCCTGGCACAGCGCCGGCACCTACCGCGTCGGTGACGGCCGCGGCGGCGCCGGTTCCGGCCAGCAGCGTTTCGCCCCGCTCAACAGCTGGCCGGACAACGTCAGCCTGGACAAGGCGCGCCGGCTGCTGTGGCCGATCAAGCAGAAGTACGGTCGCAACATCTCCTGGGCCGACCTGATCGTGCTCACCGGCAACGTCGCGCTGGAGTCCATGGGCTTCAAGACCTTCGGTTTTTCCGGCGGTCGCCCGGACGCCTGGGAGCCGGACGAAGACGTCTATTGGGGCTCGGAAAACAAATGGCTGGGCGGCGACACCCGCTACAGCAAACCGGATAAAGCCGCCATGCAGGAACCCGGCGAAGGCCAGCTGGTGGCCGAGCCTGGCAATGAAGAAAGCCGCACCGACCAGGGACGCAACCTGGAAAACCCCCTGGCCGCGGTGCAGATGGGCCTGATCTATGTGAACCCCGAGGGCCCCGAGGGCAACCCGGACCCCCTGGCGGCCGGGGTGGATATCCGTGAAACCTTCGGCCGCATGGCGATGAACGACGAAGAAACCGTGGCCCTGATCGCCGGCGGCCACGCCTTCGGCAAGACCCACGGCGCCGGCCCCGCCGACAATGTCGGCGCCGAGCCCGAAGCCGCCGGCCTGGAGCAGCAGGGCCTGGGCTGGAAGAGCACCTTCGGCACCGGCATGGGCGCCGACACCATCACCAGCGGCCTGGAAGTGACCTGGACCACCACGCCCACCCGCTGGAGCAACAACTACCTGGAAAACCTGTTCGGCTTCGAGTGGGAACTGACCAAGAGCCCGGCAGGCGCGCACCAGTGGACGCCGAAGGGTGGCGCCGGCGCCGGCATCATCCCGGACGCCCACGACCCGTCCAAGCGGCGCAACCCGACCATGCTCACCACCGACCTGGCGCTGCGTTTCGACCCAATCTACGAGCCGATCTCGCGGCGCTTCCTGGAGAACCCCGACCAGCTGGCCGACGCCTTCGCCCGCGCCTGGTTCAAGCTGATCCACCGCGACATGGGGCCGCTCTCGCGCTACCTCGGCCCGGAACTGCCCCACGAAGAACTGCTGTGGCAAGACCCGATCCCGCCGGTGGACCATGCCCTGGTCAACGACAGCGACATCGCCGCGCTCAAGGCCAAATTGCTGGATTCGGGCCTGTCGGTGTCGCAACTGGTGTCCACCGCCTGGGCGGCGGCGTTCAGCTTCCGTGGCTCCGACAAACGCGGCGGCGCCAACGGCGGGCGCCTGCGCCTGGCCCCGCAAAAAGACTGGCCAGTCAACCAGCCGGAGCAACTGGCCAAGGTGCTTTCGACCCTCGAAGGCGTCCAGCAAGCGTTCAACGACACGCAAACCGGCGGCAAGAGAATCTCCCTGGCCGACCTGATCGTGCTCGGCGGTAGCGCCGGCATCGAACAGGCCGCGAAAAACGCCGGCCTCAATATCAGCGTGCCGTTCTCCCCTGGGCGCATGGACGCCAGCCAGGAGCAGACGGACGTCGAGTCGTTCGGCTACCTCGAGCCCATCGCCGATGGCTTTCGCAACTACCTCAAGACCCGCTACGCGGTACCGGCCGAAGCGCTGCTGATCGACAAGGCGCAACTGCTGACCCTCACCGCCCCCCAAATGACGGTGCTGATCGGCGGCCTGCGCGTGCTCGACATCAACGTCGGCCACACCCCGCACGGCGTCTTCACCACACGGCCGGGCGCGCTGACCAACGACTTCTTCGTCAACCTGCTGGACATGGGCGTGGAATGGAAACCTGTCTCCGACGCCCAACAAGAGTTCGAAGCCCGCGACCGCAAGACTGGCCAAGTCAAATGGACCGGCACCCGCGTCGACCTGGTCTTCGGCTCCAACGCGCAACTGCGGGCCCTGGCCGAGTTCTATGCCAGCGCGGATGCGCAAGAGCAGTTCGTGAAGGACTTTGTCGCGGCCTGGGTCAAGGTGATGAATCTGGATCGGTTCGATCTGCGCTGAAGTCCTGCGGCACCCACCCCTCGACCTGATTGTTCAGGCCGGGGGGCGGGGGCATTGCTGGCTGAAAAAACAGGGGGCGGGCCATGGCCGAACTATAATTATTGGGTGCCTCCTGTTTGCCCGGCGAATAGCGCCGCACCTGCCGACGCCTCCAGGGACGCAATGTCCAACTGCTTACGCGAGAGGGTCCGTTATGAAATTTCGTTCCTTCCAGCATTATTCCCATGGGTTGGAAATGGCCATGCACGACGCGTGGATTACCACCAAGGTGAAATCGGCCCTGGCTTTTGCCGAGCCGACCCGCGGCCTGAATATCGGCGTCAAGACCCATGCGGGCAGGGTCGCCTTGAGCGGTCGGCTCAACACCCATAAACAGTGTGAGGAGGCCGTCCATGTGACCCGTGGAGTGCAGGGCGTTGTCGACATCGATGCCAGCGACCTGCTGACCCATATGTTCACTCCAGGCAGCCTGCCCGAAGCGCCCAATGCCGAAGAGGACAGGGATTATGGCGCGCAGTCGTCAACGAAGAAGGACGACAAATAACAAGCAAGTTGCCACTCGATGTTTCTGCAAAAGCTGAAACGCCTTCCTGCGGGGAGGCGTTTTTTTGCCTGGGTGAAAAGGGCACGGTGCAGCGGATGCGGGCTTAGAGGGCGTACCGATGTTGGCAGGAGAAGAGCGAGGGCGTTTGAAGGGAAGGGCATGGACATAAACGGCGACGGTTTGGCGGTTGTTCCTATGCGGCTGCAAATCTAGTCTCTGCCTGTCGCTGCACAATCAGCGGCCGGGCCTGAGAACCCGGTAAGATGCAGGCGCACAAGCGCCCGCCCACGATTGCAGGCGCATTTTTTGTGCCCGCCAACTCGTGTCATGGCGGCTGTGCGTGGGAGACCTTCGGGTCTGCCGGACTCCCGTATCTCCGGTTTCTCAGCCTGCGCACAGCTGCCACCCATTCGCCTGAGAACGAATACGGCAGCTCTCACTTCGATATGGGAGTTCCAATCATGCACGCCCGTAATCTGTCTGGACTTCGCTGTTTTTCATCTCGTGTTTCTCTGCTCGATAACACCCGCTTCCTGGCTGTCGCAGGAGGTGACCTATGAGCACTCCAACCTCTGTCAAAACACTGGGCTTCGTCACCTTCGGCAGTTGCGCCGATCCCGAGCAGACCCTGTTCCGCGTCAACGCCGATGTGCCCTTGCAGCAAGCATTGGAACAAGCCTCGACCTTGCTGTACTACGCCAAGAAGCTTGCTCTGGATGCGGCCATGGAAGAGCAGGGCGAGCGCTACGCCTGGGCTTCGCACTTTTTGGCGGAGATGGGGAAGGCGGTGATTGATGATGTTTGTTTGGGGTTGGGGGAAGCGAGTTGATTTTGAGTTAAAGCTTTATGATGTGTCCCCTGTAAAACGTCGCTTATCCTTGGACGATCAGCGACGTTTTTTAAACGTGTGATGAGACAGTTTTCGGCCAGAAGCAGGCTTCGTTGGTATCGCGAACTCATCAACCTAGGCACTGCCCTGGTGAATCACCCCTAGGCCATGAGCGCAACTCTCCGCATCAATCAAGAATTTACAAATCGAGTAGAAAATATGAATCGCCAAAAAAAGCTGCAGCAGTTGTTCAAGGCCAAAGCCAAAAAGGCCAGTGCCAAACTGGCACCGAAAAAACCTAAATACATTAGTAAAGCCGAGCGGTTGAAGCTGGCTGCTGAAGGTGTTCAGGAACCAATCACTTCCGCTGAGAGCTAATCCAGTCTCTTTGGGGCATTGCAGTCCTTTGAGACAGGCTGCTATCGGCCAGAAGCGGACGCACGTGAGTAACGGTTTTCAACCCATAGCGGTCGTTCAAGATGGGCAGCTTACGGCCAAAAGCGGACGTTTGAGAGAGGCATATTCCGGCCATAAGCGGACGTTTTTAAGCGACCTCGCCGGGCTAGAGTTGCTCTCCATTCCAGTTTGTTTAAGCTGACCGCAGGTGTCCGCTTGCCAGAGTGACTGATCGCGATCAATGAACCTAGGTTGATCAAATACTGTTTAGCTGCATGCGAAATTAGCTTCCCCGTCTCAATATAAGCTAAAATTTCCAACCTATATAAAAACTAAAAAAAGCGGGCTTATAGCTATAGCATAGGGAAATAAAACTCTCCCTACCCAAGTTAATGATGGTCTGAGACGGTGTGCATGAACAATCCTACTGCAGAGCAAATCACTACCATTGCGCTAACTTTTGCATGGTGGAATACAGCTTTAGTTCCCGCAGGAAAAGGTCGTGGCATCGACATGACTGAACATAGGAAGACTATAGCAAGCGTAATTAGATCTTTAATAACCGATATCAAGGCGGACTTTATAGCCCTGTGCGAAATCACTGTTAATGAGTTCGAGCATATCAGAAAAGAGCTAGCTCTTGATGGATGGATATTTTTCGCCAATCAGAGTGATGTCGGCGGACCAATTTTCGACTTATGCTACTTATTCAAATCTGAAGTCTTCGAGCTACTGGATGCTTTCGATATAACCAGCAATGATTACATTGGTTCGGCAAAGGTAGCTCAAAGATTAACCTTCATTGAAAAAATAACTGGCGAACCGATTTGTATTTTTGCTTCTCATTGGCCTAGCCTTCTTAATGTTGCGCCGGATGACTACCGTCGCCACCACCTCGCGAGCACTCTCCGGGACTGGGTTTTGAAAACGAAAGACGGCTCTGAAAACTTAATAAAATCTATAATGATGGGTGATTACAACGCTGAGCCCTATGATAAGCATATGCAGGAACATCTCTTTACAAGCAGGCACCGCGAACTCGCAACCAAAAGAGAAAATATGTTCTACAACCCTACATGGAGTTTATTAGTTGAAGACCCTAGGGGGCTTAAAGGAACCTACTACTACTCTGGAGGCGTCTTCGCAAAATGGTTGGCATTCGATCAAATCTTTGTAACATCCTCGTTACTCAAAGGAGACTCATGGAAACTATCGCATCAAAGCCACATGGTGCCGGACATGCACGATCTGCGCAAACTAATTCGAAGTGCCAAGAGCAAGTTCGACCATATGCCAATCTACGCAACCATTGAGAGAGCAATCTAGCCATGAGCGATTTTTTTAAAGCTTTTGAGTCGGGTGTCAAAGCTGCAAATGATGCGGCAGCCAACACAAGTGAAATCTATGGGGTTTTCTCAGAGCTGGGAGCGCAACTAGAAAGTTTTAGCGGAGGAAAGTTAACGCTGATTCGTGGCACTAAAGATTTAGTGCTGGATGATGATTCGACATATGATCCTTTTAGCAGCATTATAGGTAGCACCTTCAAGGCTTTAAGAAAAAAAATAAAAAAGGATTGCCTATGTATAAAATTGGACGGTGAAGAAACGCTACACGACATTTCATTCTATGAGATTTCTAAAACAGGATATCCTATATCGCTTTCATTTTCTGGAAAGTCGATCACGTGCTATGACAAGCTGGGTTTGGAGGAGGCCCTTCGAGAGCTGTTTTCCCACCCTGACACAGGAAAAATCGTTAATAAGCTGACTGCTCAAGCGAACAAACTTTCATCCGAAGATGAAAGTACTCCACCGTTAGAGGAAAGCTAACTATTGGGTTATGGGAGGAGTGTATCGTTACTCCTCCCCTATCTAGTCGAGTTGAGCGTAAGGATTCAAATTCGCTTCCTACCCCCATGAATTTTAGGCCGAAATACGGCGACACAAGCGCAGGAACGACCGAACTGCCAAGCGACGCAACGCAGTTTCGATCGTGTCCACGGGGAGAGGCCAAGGTAGTTAGGACGGTGCGCCTACATAAACGCCGAACTCTTGCCCCTTATACTCAGTTCGCCCATTGACTAATACAGATACGACCATGTAATGGAGGCCAGTATAAGCTGTATTCCTCCAGTAACTCGCCCAATATTCTCCGCGCTCACGATTATATTGAGCATCGACGTCCACCTCATACCCGAGATCGTCACCGGCCTCTTGCCCATGGTTCTTTACTCTAAAACGCACTTGCACTTTTTCAGTTGTGTAAGGAAGGAAAAACTTAGCTTTAAAATCTATCCCAACACCTTTAGATAACGCACGAGAGCATGCATGGTAAACTTCTGGATCTTGATAGATCACATTGTTTTTAGCCTTGAGCAATGCTGTAACTTTGATTGGTGCATCATTCCATTCGGGCTTCGGTAGCAATGCGAAGTACTTCTCCTGCTTTAGAACATATTTCTTATAGTTTACAGGTTTGCCATCGGCGCCGGTATAGTTTGGCATGACGTACTGCTCAACTGCTTCACCGCTATTGATTCGCTTCAGCTCGGTCATCCCATCGTGGATATCTAAGAGCGACCGAATAGACTCGCCGATCATGACCCGATTACGAGGAGCGCTCTGCTGTAGCTTTGCTGCAACATCAACGAAATACGAGGTCGCTGTGACCTCCGAGGATCCCTGAAAACCATACATCCCCCAAAGGACGTCATTATGTTGCCCATAGTCTACGCCAACTCGAATCCCAACATCCTCAGCGACGTTATTATCTCGCAGTTTTGGCGCTACGAGCTGCCGCATGAATTCGACGAGATAGCAGCCGCAGTTTATTGCATCAATAGCAGCATCGCGAGCGGATATACCATCGGATCGAAAGAAAGCCAGAATAGCATCTCCCATGATACGGTGAACGTGACCATCGAAAGCTCGAATAGTTTCGATAGCACAGCGTATAATTGTATTCTTAATAAAGAAAACTTCTTCAGGGCTATAAACTAATCCTAATTTAGTCGAACCTTTGATATCCAGAAACAGGGACACATTGAAGCCGTAGTCAGTCATTCCCGGAGTATCTAGATGCTGGAAGTCTGGATGCCCTCCGATGCTATGAGCGTTTGTTCGCTTTTTGCCAAATAGTCCACGAATGGCTTCTTGGATTCCGAATTCCGCCTCGGCGACATTTGAACTGGCAAGCATCTCACTGCTATCCATTGCGCGCCGCTGCACATTCCCGCTGAGTGACTTCAGTCCGTAACCCGGCGCCCCCATACTTTTCTGAATAGAGCGATCGAAGACACGATCAAAAGACTTGTACACGTCCTTTAGCGAAGACATAGCCACACCTACCGAGTTAAAAGGAAAGATAGTAGATGACTGCACCAATCAAAACAGCAGCCATGCATCCGAAGTGAATCATCAGAATTAATGCCACTAATTTTATACGATCAAATTTATTCGAGGCAATGGATGCAAGCGTATATACCTGACCATTTAAATCATCTAAGAACTCTTCTTCAGAGGTCTTTAATACTTTTCTCGAATAGTTCACGCCTTCGCCAAAAGAGGCAATGTCACCGTAAAATATAAGCGATTGCCCCTTAGGAGAACCCGGCTTGCTGAATGTAATGGGGAATATGGTGAGCGTAGCTAATACCATACACACGAGAGCGAGACCCAGAGCTAAGCAAGAAAAAACGCCTATCTCGACCATAAGTTGCATGCTGGCCTTAGCTGGTTCAAGCCTGGCCAAAAGTGTAAATATGAATGCAGTGGCCGCTGCACAATATGACATAATAATAGTGCACTTAGTATTTGTGGTGCCTATATAGCTATCGATTCGCTTAAGAACTTCAAATTGATTTTTTATCTTTTTTTCGCTGTCTTTAGCGTCCGACATTCTAATCACCCCTGAGGTAATTTTTAATGGGCAATGCACGTTGACGCTTCTAATGGCAATTGCAGGTCTTAGTGGACTAAGTTAACCATCGAGTGAGTCCAATTACCACGATCATAGAGAAGTCGTGATACAGAGTCGACAGATTCCGCTAGGCGTGGTGTAGTCATTCAAAGCAAGTGTGTCTGCCGCATACCGGCTGACTGAAATAAGCTCCTCTACGATCAAAGCCAGCCGATGCTGCTGCAAAACATCTTCTAGTAAAGAACCTAAAAGTGGGGCGTTAGATTGCTAAAAATTCTCGGCTAAGCTGGTCCACATAGATGCTTTTGACCGGCTTTAGCCCGTCGCCACTGCCAGCAGTGGGTCGATTTCCGTCGATTACTACCGGTAGCTATTGATCGAACGCTCTCAGCTGCGACTGACCGCTATTGGCTGTGGATTCAACCGGTCGATGCAACACAACTAAATTCTGTGTAAGCAGAAGGAGTGTTGCAGATGAAGCAGAGACCTCGGATCTATTACACCGAAAGCCAGAAAAAACTGATGTGGGATCACTGGCAGAAAGGCGACTCTCTCCAGCACATAGCCCAACTATTTGATCGAAACCATTCATCGATACAGCGCATCTTGGCGGAAACAGGCGGTATCAGACCCGCTGTACGCCGCAGGTCCAGATTGGCGCTGACGTTGGCTGAGCGCGAAGAGATTTCGCGTGCAGTGGTGGCAGGTAACTCGATCCGTTCCATGGCCGCGCTGCTAGGGCGAGCAGCCTCTACGATCAGTC
>NZ_FNPW01000019.1 GCF_900107395.1 Pseudomonas sp. NFIX28 | reverse complement strand
TCAAAACCATCGCGATGGAAGATGGTCTGCGTTTCGCTATCCGTGAAGGCGGTCGTACCGTCGGCGCTGGCGTCGTAGCCAAAGTCATCGAGTAATCGGCGACTCATGAAAAAGCCCCCGCTTGCGGGGGCTTTTTTATTGGGTTGACACTCTGTGGGGCCGTCTATAGAATTGCGCCTCCTTTTAACGGGCGTATTGCGCCCGGTGGGAATAGCAGCCTGGAGTCTGAAATCCAATGCAAAATCAGCAAATCCGTATCAGGTTGAAGGCTTTCGACCATCGCCTGATCGACCAATCCACCCAGGAAATCGTGGAAACCGCGAAACGTACTGGTGCTCAAGTGCGTGGTCCTATTCCACTGCCTACCCGTAAAGAGCGGTTCACCGTTCTGGTCTCCCCGCACGTCAACAAAGACGCGCGTGACCAGTACGAGATCCGTACTCATAAGCGCGTTCTGGACATCGTCCAGCCAACGGATAAAACCGTTGATGCACTTATGAAGCTTGATCTTGCGGCAGGTGTGGAAGTGCAGATCAGCCTCGGCTAAGACTCGGTCTTAGTCGTGTAACGCTCTGAAATGGGCGGCCATAGCGGGTGAAAGCCCCGTACACTCATGAGGTTTACAACATGACTATTGGTGTAGTCGGTCGTAAATGCGGTATGACCCGTATTTTCACCGAAGAAGGTGTCTCCATTCCGGTCACGGTCATTGAGATCGAGCCGAATCGCGTCACCCAGTTCAAAACTGAAGAAACCGATGGCTATCGTGCAGTGCAAGTCACTGTAGGTGAGCGTCGTGCTTCGCGTGTGACTGCTGCTCAGGCAGGTCACTTCGCTAAAGCGAACGTTGCTGCCGGTCGTGGCGTTTGGGAATTCCGTCTTGAAGAAGGCGAGTACCAAGCTGGCGATCTGATCAATGCAGAAATCTTCGCAGCTGGCCAACTGGTAGATGTTACCGGTCAGTCGAAAGGTAAAGGCTTCGCCGGTACCATCAAGCGTTGGAATTTCCGCGGTCAAGATAACACCCACGGTAACTCCGTTTCCCACCGCGTCCCGGGCTCTATTGGCCAGTGCCAGACTCCTGGTCGTGTATTCAAGGGCAAAAAAATGTCCGGTCATATGGGCGCTGAGCGCGTGACCGTGCAGTCCCTGGAAGTAGTGCGCGTCGACGCTGAACGCAATCTGTTGTTGGTCAAGGGTGCTGTTCCTGGCGCTACTGGCGGCAACCTGGTTGTACGTCCGGCGGCCAAGGCTCGCGGTTAAGGGGAAGCTGACATGCAATTAAATGTAAATGACGCTCAAGCGATCGAAGTTTCCGAACTGACATTTGGCGGCGAATTCAACGAGACGCTGGTTCACCAAGCAGTCGTGGCCTACATGGCTGGCGGCCGTCAAGGTAGCAAGCAGCAAAAGACCCGTTCCGACGTTTCTGGTGGCGGCAAGCGCCCATGGCGTCAGAAAGGTACTGGCCGTGCTCGTGCCGGTACTATCCGTAGCCCAATCTGGCGTGGCGGCGGTACCACTTTCGCAGCTCGTCCACAGGATCACTCCCAGAAGCTGAACAAGAAGATGTATCGCGCAGCAATGCGTTCCATCCTTGCTGAGCTGGTGCGTACTGATCGTCTGGTCGTGGTTCAGGATTTCGCTGTTGAAACTCCGAAAACCAAAGATCTGCTGGGCAAGCTGAACAACATGAGTCTGACCGACGTTCTGATCGTGTCTGACGCTGTTGATCAGAACCTGTACCTGGCTGCTCGTAACCTGCCACACGTTGATGTACGTGACGTGCAAGGTTCCGATCCAGTTAGTCTGATCGCATACGACAAAGTGTTGATCACTGTGTCGGCCGTGAAGAAATTCGAGGAGCTGCTGGGATGAACCAGGAACGCGTATTTAAAGTTCTGCTTGGCCCGCACGTTTCCGAGAAGGCTACGGTTCTGGCAGACAAGAAAGGCCAGTTCGTTTTCAAGGTTGCTACTGACGCAACCAAGCTGGAAATCAAGAAGGCCGTCGAAAGCCTGTTCAGCGTGAAAGTGGAGCGCGTTACTACCCTGAATGTTCTGGGTAAGAGCAAGCGTACCGCTCGCGGTCTGGGCAAGCGTAATGACTGGAAGAAGGCAGTTATCTCCCTTCAGCCAGGCCAAGATCTCGATTTCAGCAGCAGTGCTGAGTAAGGAAGGGGTGCATCATGGCAATCGTTAAATGCAAACCGACTTCCCCTGGCCGCCGTTTTGTGGTCAAGGTGGTCAACCAGGAGCTGCATAAAGGCGCTCCTCACGCACCGCTGCTCGAGAAGAAGTCGAAGTCTGGTGGTCGTAACAACAATGGCCGCATTACCACTCGTCACGTTGGTGGCGGTCATAAGCAGCACTACCGTCTGGTCGACTTCCGTCGCAACGACAAAGATGGCATCGCTGCCACTGTCGAGCGTATCGAATACGATCCAAACCGTACTGCTCACATCGCTTTGCTGCTGTACGCAGACGGCGAGCGTCGCTACATCATCGCCCCTAAAGGCGTGAGCGCTGGCGACCAGCTGATCGCAGGTGCTCTGGCACCGATCAAGCCGGGCAACGCTCTGCAACTGCGTAACATTCCAGTTGGTAGCACCGTACACGGCATCGAACTGAAGCCAGGTAAAGGCGCACAAATCGCTCGTTCCGCTGGTGCTTCGGCTCAGCTGATCGCTCGTGAAGGTGTCTATGTGACCCTGCGTCTGCGTTCTGGTGAGATGCGTAAAGTCCTGGCTGAATGCCGTGCGACCCTGGGCGAAGTCTCGAACTCCGAGCACAGCCTGCGTTCGCTGGGTAAAGCTGGTGCCAAACGCTGGCGTGGCGTTCGCCCAACCGTTCGTGGTGTTGCCATGAACCCGGTTGACCACCCACATGGTGGTGGTGAAGGTCGTACCTCTGGTGGTCGTCATCCGGTATCGCCATGGGGCTTCCCGACTAAGGGCGCGAAGACTCGTGGTAATAAGCGTACCGACAAAATGATCGTCCGTCGTCGCAAGTAAATAGAGGGATACGACAGTGCCACGTTCTCTGAAAAAAGGTCCTTTTATTGATCTTCACCTACTGAAGAAGATCGAAGTGGCGGCGGAAAAGAACGATCGCAAACCAGTTAAGACCTGGTCGCGCCGTTCCATGATCCTGCCACAAATGGTCGGTCTGACCATTGCTGTGCATAACGGTCGTCAACATGTTCCAGTTCTCGTGAACGAAGACATGGTCGGCCACAAACTGGGCGAGTTCGCCGGTACCCGTACATATCGCGGGCACGTGGCTGACAAGAAAGCCAAGCGTTAAGGGGTAAGGAACGATGGAAGTAGCCGCTAAGTTGTCGGGCGCTCGAATCTCCGCCCAGAAAGCCCGCTTGGTCGCCGACCAGATCCGCGGGAAGAAGGTGGGCGAAGCGCTCAACCTGTTGGCTTTCAGCAGTAAGAAAGCCGCCGAGATCATGAAGAAAGTGCTGGAGTCGGCCGTAGCCAACGCCGAGCATAACGAAGGCGCAGACGTTGATGACCTGAAGGTCAGCACCGTTTTCGTCAACGAAGGGCGTTCGCTGAAGCGCATCATGCCACGTGCCAAAGGCCGTGCTGATCGCATCGTCAAGCGGTCTTGCCATATCACTGTCAAGGTTGCTGACAAGTAACGGAGTCGAAGAGATGGGTCAGAAAGTACATCCCATTGGCATTCGCCTGGGAATCGTCAAGGAGCACACCTCCGTCTGGTACGCAGACGGTCGGACTTATGCGGACTATTTGCTCGCAGATCTGAATGTGCGTGAGTACCTCCAAGACAAACTAAAAAGCGCGTCCGTAAGCCGTATCGATATCCATCGTCCGGCTCAAACTGCACGCATCACCATCCACACCGCTCGTCCCGGCATCGTGATCGGCAAGAAAGGTGAAGATGTTGAGAAACTGCGTCAGGACCTGACCAAGCAAATGGGTGTGCCTGTGCACATCAATATCGAAGAGATCCGCAAGCCGGAGCTCGACGGTATGCTGGTTGCCCAGAGCGTAGCTCAGCAGCTGGAGCGTCGTGTAATGTTCCGTCGCGCTATGAAGCGCGCAGTACAGAACGCCATGCGCATTGGTGCCAAAGGCATCAAAATCCAAGTGAGCGGTCGTCTCGGCGGTGCTGAAATCGCACGTACTGAATGGTATCGCGAAGGTCGTGTGCCACTGCACACCCTGCGTGCCGATATCGACTATGCCACCTACGAAGCTCACACCACTTACGGTGTGATCGGTGTGAAGGTTTGGATCTTCAAAGGCGAAGTAATTGGTGGTCGCCAAGAAGAGCTGAAGCCACAAGCACCTGCGCCTCGTAAAAAAGCTGCTAAGTAAGGGGTACGCCAAATGTTGCAACCAAAGCGTACGAAGTTCCGCAAGCAAATGACCGGCCACAACCGTGGTCTGGCATTGCGCGGTAGCAAAGTCAGCTTCGGCGAGTTCGCGCTGAAGTCTGTTGCTCGTGGTCGTCTCACCGCTCGTCAGATCGAGTCAGCGCGTCGTGCTCTGACCCGTCACGTAAAACGTGGTGGCAAGATCTGGATCCGTGTATTCCCGGACAAGCCTATTTCCAAGAAGCCACTCGAAGTTCGGATGGGTAAAGGTAAGGGTAACGTCGAATACTGGGTTGCCCAGATTCAGCCAGGCAAAGTCCTGTATGAAATCGAGGGTGTTTCTGAAGAGTTGGCGCGTGAGGCTTTCGCCCTGGCTGCTGCAAAGCTGCCGCTCGCCACCTCCTTTGTTAAGCGGACGGTGATGTGATGAAAGCGAATGAACTTCGTGAAAAATCCGCACAGCAGCTGAACGAGCAACTGCTCGGCCTGCTGCGCGACCAGTTCAATCTGCGTATGCAGAAGGCAACTGGCCAGTTGGGGCAGTCTCATCTGCTCTCGCAAGTTAAGCGTGACATCGCTCGCGTGAAGACTGTGCTCAACCAGCAGGCAGGTAAGTAATCATGGCTGAAGCCGAAAAAACTGTCCGTACGCTGACTGGCCGTGTTGTCAGCGACAAGATGGACAAGACCATCACCGTTCTGATCGAGCGTCGCGTTAAGCACCCTATCTACGGTAAATACGTTAAGCGTTCGACTAAGCTGCACGCGCACGACGAAACCAATCAGTGCCACATCGGCGACAAAGTCACTATTCGTGAAACTCGTCCGATGGCCAAGACCAAGTCTTGGGCTCTGGTTGATGTTCTCGAACGCGCTGTGGAAGTCTAAGGGCTAAGGGTCGGAGAAATTATATGATTCAGACTCAATCCATGCTCGATGTGGCCGATAACAGCGGCGCTCGCCGCGTTATGTGCATCAAGGTGCTGGGTGGCTCCCATCGTCGTTACGCTGGTATCGGTGACATCATCAAGGTTACCGTCAAGGAAGCAATTCCTCGCGGTAAGGTGAAGAAAGGCCAAGTGATGACTGCTGTTGTAGTTCGCACTCGCCACGGTGTCCGTCGTGCTGACGGCTCCATCATCCGCTTTGATGGCAACGCTGCTGTTCTGCTGAACAACAAGCAAGAGCCGATCGGCACCCGTATCTTTGGGCCAGTGACCCGTGAACTTCGTACTGAGAAGTTCATGAAGATCGTCTCGCTCGCCCCAGAAGTGCTGTAAGGAGATCCGACATGCAAAAGATTCGTCGTGACGACGAGATCATCGTGATCGCCGGCAAAGACAAGGGCAAGCGCGGTAAGGTGCTTAAGGTTCTCGCTGACAACCGTCTGGTTGTTGGTGGTCTGAACCTGGTTAAGCGTCATACCAAGCCTAACCCGATGTCGGGCGTACAGGGCGGTATCGTCGAGAAAGAAGCGCCACTGCACGCTTCCAACGTCGCCATTTTCAACGGCGAAACCAACAAGGCTGACCGCGTTGGTTTCAAAGTAGAAGACGGCAAGAAAATTCGTGTCTTCAAGTCGACCCAAAAAGCGGTTGATGCTTGAACACTGCTAGGTAGAAGACCATGGCACGACTACAAGAGATTTACCGGAAGGAAATCGCCCCGAAACTTAAGGATGAACTTAAGCTTTCGAACGTGATGGAAGTTCCGCGCGTTACCAAAATCACCCTGAACATGGGTCTGGGCGAAGCGATCGGCGACAAAAAAGTCATCGAGCACGCTGTTGCTGACCTGGAAAAGATCACCGGCCAGAAAGTCGTTGTGACTTACGCTCGGAAATCCATCGCTGGCTTTAAGGTCCGTGAAGGTTGGCCGATCGGCGTCAAAGTGACCCTGCGCCGTGAGCGTATGTATGAATTCCTGGATCGTCTGCTGTCGATCTCCCTGCCTCGGGTTCGCGACTTCCGCGGCCTGAATGCCAAGTCCTTCGATGGTCGTGGTAACTACAGCATGGGCGTGAAAGAGCAGATCATCTTCCCGGAAATCGACTACGACAAGATCGATGCTCTCCGCGGTCTGGACATTACCCTGACCACCACTGCCAAGAACGATGATGAAGGCCGCGCTCTGCTGCGTGCTTTCAAATTCCCGTTCCGCAACTGATTGGAGTAGGAAAATGGCCAAGAAGAGCATGAAAAACCGTGAGCTGAAGCGTCAGCTCACCGTTGCCAAGTACGCCACCAAGCGTGCAGCGCTGAAAGCTATCATCGTCGATCTGAACGCAAGTCCAGAAGCGCGTTGGGAAGCTACCGTAGCTCTGCAGAAGCAGCCGCGTGACGCAAGCGCTTCGCGCATGCGTAACCGCTGCCGCCTGACTGGTCGTCCGCACGGCGTTTACCGCAAGTTCGGCCTCGGCCGTAACAAGCTGCGTGAAGCTGCAATGCGTGGTGACGTACCAGGTCTGGTTAAAGCCAGCTGGTAATAGCTATCAAAGTCGCGGTGTTCAGGGTTGAAAGATCCTGACCGCCGGTGGCCTTGAAGTTGAATCAAGCCCCTTTTTGGGGCTTGATTCATTTCTGGGGTGTGTCTAGAATGACCGGCTCGCCTGAGCCCGTGTTTTTTGCCCGGAATTTCTCGGCGACAAGCTGTAGCCGCAAGGCTCATTTTTTTTGTATCAGGAGCGTCTAGCCCATGAGTATGCAGGACCCGTTAGCGGACATGCTAACTCGAATCCGTAATGCCCAGATGGCTGAAAAGTCCGTCGTAAGCATGCCGTCTTCCACGCTGAAGGTGGCTGTAGCAAAAGTCCTGAAGGACGAAGGTTACATCGCGGGTTATCAGATCAGCAGCGAAACCAAGCCACTGCTGTCCATCGAGCTGAAATACTTCGAAGGCCGTCCGGTCATCGAGGAAGTGAAGCGCGTTAGCCGTCCAGGCCTGCGTCAGTACAAGTCCGTTGAGGATCTGCCGAAAGTTCGTGGCGGTCTCGGCGTGTCTATCGTCTCCACCAACAAAGGTGTGATGACTGATCGTGCTGCGCGCGCTGCCGGTGTCGGCGGCGAAGTTCTTTGCACTGTGTTCTAAGGGGGGATAAGCATGTCTCGCGTCGCTAAGAACCCCGTTAAGCTGCCAGCTGGTGTTGAAGTTAAATTCGCCGGCCAACAGCTTTCGGTGAAGGGTGCCAAGGGCACTCTCGAACTGAACGTACACTCGTCCGTTGAAATTGTTCAGGAAGCTGGTGAGCTGCGTTTCGCTGCTCGCAACGGCGACCAACAAACTCGCGCAATGGCCGGTACCACTCGTGCGTTGGTAAACAACATGGTCCAAGGCGTAAGCCAAGGCTTCGAGCGCAAGCTCCAGCTGGTCGGTGTTGGTTACAAAGCGCAAGCAAAAGGCACAGTGCTGAACTTGGCCCTTGGCTTCTCGCATCCAGTGGACTACGAGCTGCCGGAAGGCATCACCGCTGAGACTCCTAGCCAGACCGATATCCTGATCAAGGGCATCGATAAGCAGCTGGTAGGTCAAGTGGCCGCTGAGATCCGCGACTTCCGTCCACCAGAGCCTTACAAAGGTAAAGGTGTGCGCTACGCGGACGAAGTCGTCCGTCGTAAAGAAGCCAAGAAGAAGTAGGGCATAGCAAATGACCGACAAAAAAGTTACTCGACTGCGTCGCGCTCGCAAAGCACGCCTGAAAATGCACGAACTCGAAGTCGTGCGTCTCTGCGTGTTCCGCTCTTCGCAGCACATCTACGCCCAGGTCATTTCGGCCGACGGCAACAAAGTCCTGGCGAGCGCCTCGACTTTGGATAAAGAACTGCGTGATGGCGCCACTGGCAACATCGACGCGGCCACTAAGGTTGGCCAGCTGGTCGCTACGCGTGCAAAAGCCGCTGGCGTCTCGCAGGTGGCTTTCGACCGCTCTGGCTTCAAGTACCACGGCCGCGTCAAGGCGCTGGCTGATGCTGCTCGTGAAGCTGGGCTGGAGTTCTAAGTTATGTCAAATAACGACCAAAAGCGCGACGAAGGCTACATCGAGAAGCTGGTTCAAGTTAACCGCGTAGCCAAAACCGTAAAAGGCGGCCGTATCTTCACTTTCACCGCGTTGACCGTGGTTGGTGATGGTAAAGGTCGCGTTGGCTTCGGCCGTGGCAAGTCGCGTGAAGTGCCTGCTGCGATCCAGAAGGCAATGGAAGCTGCTCGCCGCAACATGATCCAAGTTGATCTGAACGGCACCACTCTGCAGTACGCAATGAAGTCCGCTCACGGCGCTTCGAAGGTGTACATGCAGCCTGCTTCTGAAGGTACCGGTATCATCGCTGGCGGCGCTATGCGTGCTGTCCTCGAAGTTGCTGGCGTTCAGAACGTTCTGGCCAAGTGCTACGGCTCGACTAACCCAGTAAACGTGGTTCACGCCACTTTCAAGGGTTTGAAAGCAATGCAGTCCCCTGAATCCATTGCCGCCAAGCGTGGCAAAAGCGTCCAGGAGATCATCTGATCATGGCTACCGTTAAAGTAACGCTGATCAAAAGCATGACCGGCCGTATCCCTAACCACAAACTGTGCGTTAAGGGTCTGGGTCTGCGTCGCATCGGTCACACTGTAGAAGTCCAGGATACTCCCGAGAACCGCGGGATGATCAACAAGGCTTACTACATGCTGCGTGTCGAGGGTTAATCGATGAAACTCAATGATCTGAGTCCAGCGCCGGGTTCCCGTCGCGAAAAGCATCGTCCGGGCCGTGGTATCGGTAGTGGTTTGGGTAAGACTGGTGGCCGTGGTCACAAAGGTCAGACTTCCCGCTCCGGTGGCACCATTGCTCCAGGCTTTGAAGGCGGTCAACAGCCGCTGCATCGTCGCCTGCCAAAGTTCGGTTTCGTATCCCTGAAGGCCATGGACCGCGCAGAAGTGCGTCTGTCCGAGCTGGCTAAAGTGGAAGGCGACATCGTCACCGTGCAGTCCCTGAAAGATGCCAACGTGATTAACCAAAACGTACAGCGTGTAAAAATCATGCTGTCCGGCGAAGTTACTCGCGCTGTGACTATCAAGGGCATCGCAGCCACCAAAGGTGCGCGTGCGGCTATCGAAGCAGCTGGCGGCAAGTTCGAGGAATAAATGGCTAAGCAAGGTGCTCTCTCTGCGCTCGGCAAAGGCGGTATGTCTGAACTCTGGGCTCGTCTGCGTTTTCTGTTCTTGGCGATTATCGTCTACCGAATAGGCGCACACATCCCGGTTCCAGGTATCAACCCTGACCGACTCGCAGACCTGTTTCGACAGAATGAGGGGACCATTCTTAGCTTGTTCAACATGTTTTCCGGCGGCGCGCTGGAGCGGATGAGCATCTTTGCATTGGGGATCATGCCGTACATCTCGGCATCGATCATCATGCAACTGATGACAGCCGTCAGCCCGCAGCTGGAGCAGTTGAAGAAGGAAGGTGAAGCTGGCCGTCGCAAGATCAGCCAGTACACCCGCTACGGCACTGTCGTCCTAGCTCTTGTTCAGGCCATCGGCATGTCCGTTGGCCTGGCGGGGCAGGGCGTTGCGTTCACTGGTGACTTTGGCTTCCATTTCGTCGCGGTATCCACCTTTGTGGCTGGTGCGATGTTCATGATGTGGCTGGGTGAGCAGATTACTGAGCGTGGTGTTGGCAACGGTATCTCGATGTTGATTTTCGCAGGTATCGTCGCCGGTCTTCCGAGAGCGATCGGGCAGTCTTTCGAGTCTGCGCGTCAGGGTGATATCAACATTTTTGCCCTGGTTGCCATCGGTTTGCTGGCAGTAGCGATTATCGGTTTTGTGGTGTTCATTGAGCGTGGCCAGCGTCGTATTGCTGTTCACTATGCCAAGCGTCAGCAGGGCCGCAAGGTATTTGCTGCGCAGACTAGCCACTTGCCGCTGAAAGTGAATATGGCAGGCGTTATTCCTGCTATTTTCGCGAGCAGCATTTTGCTGTTCCCGGCTTCGTTGGGTGCCTGGTTCGGTCAGTCTGAAGGTATGGGCTGGTTGCAGGACATCTCGCAGTCGATCGCTCCTGGTCAGCCGTTGAATATTCTGCTGTTTAGTGCAGGGATTATTTTCTTCTGCTTCTTCTATACGGCGTTGATGTTCAATCCGAAAGACGTAGCGGAAAACCTGAAGAAGTCCGGTGCCTTTATTCCGGGCATCCGTCCAGGTGAGCAGTCCGCGCGCTACATTGATGGCGTTCTGACTCGCTTGACCATGTTCGGTGCTCTATATATGACGGCCGTCTGCCTGTTGCCCCAGTTCCTGGTGGTTGCAGCAAACGTTCCGTTCTACCTTGGCGGGACCTCGTTGCTGATCGTGGTCGTGGTTGTTATGGACTTTATGTCGCAAGTACAATCGCACCTCGTTTCGCACCAGTACGAATCCCTGATGAAGAAAGCCAACCTGAAGGGTTACGGCAGCGGCATGCTGCGCTGACCCATAAGGTTCGAGGAGTTGGTGATGAAAGTTCGTGCATCGGTGAAAAAGCTGTGCCGTAACTGCAAGATTATTCGCCGCGAAGGTGTTGTTCGAGTAATTTGCAGCGCGGAACCGCGTCACAAACAGCGCCAAGGCTGAGTGTGATTGTGCTTCAAGCCCAGCAGCTAGTGCGCTGCTGGGTTGATTATTTGTTATTACAGCGATATTATCTCGCGCCCTATTTCTTGGCTTCCGGGGCGTAGGTAGCTGTCAATTGGAGTCCCACTGAATGGCCCGTATTGCAGGCGTTAACATTCCAGATAACAAGCATACTGTTATCTCGCTGACCTACATCTATGGTGTTGGTCGCACGACTGCACAGAAAATCTGTGCAGAGACTGGGGTCAACCCAGCCGCAAAGATCAAGGATCTGAGCGACGAGCAAATTGAACAGCTGCGTGGCGAAGTGGCGAAGTTCACCACTGAAGGTGACCTGCGTCGCGAAATCAACATGAAAATCAAACGCTTGATGGATCTGGGCTGCTACCGCGGTCTGCGCCATCGTCGTGGTCTTCCAGTGCGCGGTCAGCGTACCAAGACCAACGCGCGTACTCGCAAAGGTCCGCGTAAGCCGATCCGCAAGTAATCGCACCAGCGAATCGACAGGAATTTAGTCATGGCAAAACCTGCTGCTCGTCCTCGTAAAAAGATTAAAAAGACAGTGGTTGATGGCATCGCCCACATCCACGCGTCTTTCAACAACACCATCGTGACCATCACCGACCGTCAAGGTAACGCTCTTTCCTGGGCAACCTCCGGTGGTTCGGGTTTCCGCGGTTCCCGCAAGTCCACCCCGTTCGCTGCTCAAGTAGCTGCTGAGCGTGCTGGTCAAGCTGCGCTGGAATATGGCCTGAAAAACCTCGACGTAAACGTCAAGGGCCCAGGTCCAGGTCGTGAATCCGCAGTCCGCGCTTTGAACGGCTGTGGCTACAAGATCGCCAGCATCACCGACGTGACGCCAATCCCGCATAACGGGTGCCGTCCGCCGAAGAAGCGCCGCGTGTAATCCAGGAGATTGTAAAGAATGGCTCGTTACATTGGTCCAAAATGCAAACTGGCTCGTCGCGAAGGCACCGATCTCTTCCTGAAGAGCGGCGTGCGCGCTATCGAATCCAAGTGCAACATCGAAGCAGCACCTGGTATCCACGGCCAGCGCCGCGGTCGCCAGTCCGACTACGGCACCCAACTGCGTGAAAAGCAGAAGGTCCGTCGTATCTACGGCGTTCTCGAGCGTCAATTCAGCGGCTACTACAAAGAAGCTGCTGGCAAGAAAGGTGCAACCGGTGAGAACCTGCTGCAACTGCTCGAATGCCGTCTGGACAACGTTGTATACCGTATGGGCTTCGGTTCGACTCGTGCCGAATCCCGTCAGCTGGTATCGCACAAGTCGATCAGCGTGAACGGTCAAACCGTTAACGTACCGTCCTACCAGGTTCGTGCTGGTGACGTGGTTGCTGTTCGCGAGAAAGCAAAAAACCAACTTCGCATTGTCCAAGCTCTCGATCTGTGTGCCCAACGTGGCCGCGTAGAATGGGTAGAAGTAGACACTGAGAAGAAGTCGGGCGTTTTCAAGAACGTTCCAGCTCGCAGTGATCTGTCCGCCGACATCAACGAAAGCCTGATTGTCGAGCTCTACTCCAAGTAAGGGCTAGAAAATAGGTGCATCCATGCAGATTTCGGTAAATGAGTTCCTGACACCCCGCCATATTGATGTGCAGGTTGTCAGTCCAACCCGCGCCAAGATCACCCTCGAGCCTCTCGAGCGTGGTTTTGGCCACACCCTGGGCAACGCGCTGCGCCGCATCCTGTTGTCCTCAATGCCCGGCTGTGCAGTAGTCGAGGCCGAGATTGACGGTGTGCTCCACGAGTACAGCGCCATCGAAGGTGTACAGGAAGACGTAATTGAAATCCTGTTGAACCTTAAAGGTCTGGCTATCAAGCTGCACGGCCGTGACGAAGTTACGCTGACCTTGTCGAAGAAGGGTTCGGGGGTGGTTACCGCTGCCGATATTCAGCTGGATCATGATGTCGAGATCGTTAACCCCGATCACGTAATCGCTAACCTGGCGTCTAACGGCGCCCTGAACATGAAGCTCGTAGTAGCTCGTGGTCGTGGTTATGAACCGGCAGACTCGCGTCAGAGCGATGAAGACGAAAGCCGCAGCATCGGTCGCTTGCAGCTTGACTCTTCGTTCAGCCCAGTTCGCCGTATCGCATACGTGGTGGAAAACGCCCGTGTCGAGCAGCGTACCAACCTGGACAAGCTGGTTATTGATCTGGAAACCAACGGTACTCTGGATCCTGAAGAGGCTATCCGCCGTGCTGCAACCATCCTGCAACAGCAGTTGGCTGCGTTCGTCGACCTCAAAGGTGACAGTGAGCCAGTGGTAATCGAGCAGGAAGACGAGATCGATCCGATCCTGCTTCGCCCGGTTGACGATCTGGAACTGACTGTACGTTCGGCTAACTGCCTTAAGGCGGAAAACATTTACTACATCGGCGACCTGATTCAGCGTACCGAAGTAGAACTGTTGAAGACTCCGAACCTTGGCAAGAAATCCTTGACCGAAATCAAGGACGTTCTGGCCTCCCGCGGTCTGTCCCTCGGCATGCGCCTCGACAACTGGCCGCCTGCAAGTCTTAAGAAGGACGACAAGGCGACTGCCTGATCGTCGTAATCACCGAACGTTGTGTTTGGTAAGGAATGAACCATGCGTCATCGTAAAAGTGGTCGTCACCTGAGCCGCACCAGCTCGCACCGCAAGGCCATGTTCCAAAACATGGCGGTGTCGCTGTTCGAGCACGAGCTGATCAAAACTACACTGCCGAAAGCTAAAGAACTGCGCCGCGTTGCTGAGCCGCTGATCACTTTGGCTAAGACAGACAGCCTGGCTAACCGCCGTCTGGCTTTCGACCGTACTCGTTCGAAAGCTATCGTTGGTAAGCTCTTCAACGACCTGGGCAAGCGTTACGCTACCCGTGAGGGTGGCTACCTGCGCATCCTCAAGTGCGGTTTCCGCGCTGGCGACAACGCGCCTATGGCGTACGTCGAGTTGGTTGATCGTGCTGTCGGCGGTGAAGCTGTATCCGCTGAGTAAGACGTCAAATACAAAGAACCGGGCCTAGTGCCCGGTTTTTTGTGCCTGCTTGATTAGAAAATATCTATCGATTGTAATTATTTAATGCATTTGATGCTGTCATCTTGATGGTCAATACTCCTCGTCAGCCGATTAGCCGGCAGTTCCAAGACTGACAGAGGAAGATTGAGCATGAGCCAAAACAAAACGCTTACCACCGCAAGTGGCGCTCCAGTCGCCGATAACCAGAATTCCCGCTCCGCCGGCCCACGCGGCCCGTTGCTGCTCGATGATTTTCACCTGATCGAGAAGCTTGCCCACTTCAACCGTGAAAACATTCCAGAGCGTCGCGTACACGCCAAGGGCTCGGGTGCTTACGGTACTTTTACCGTGACCCGGGATATCACCGAATACACCAGCGCCAAGCTTTTCGAGTCCGTGGGTAAGCAGACTCCTACCTTCCTGCGGTTCTCCACCGTAGGTGGCGAGCGTGGTTCGGCTGATACCGAACGCGACCCGCGCGGTTTCGCCCTGAAGTTCTATACCGAAGAAGGTAACTGGGACATCGTCGGCAACAACACGCCTGTGTTCTTCATTCGTGATCCGTTGAAGTTTCCCGACTTTATCCACACCCAGAAACGTCTGCCGCAGAGCAACCTGAAAAGCGCCCAGGCGATGTGGGACTTCTGGTCTCACTCTCCCGAGGCGCTGCATCAGGTCACCATTCTGTTTTCGGATCGCGGGATTCCCGACGGCTACCGGCATATGCACGGTTTCGGCAGCCACACCTACAGCTTGATCAACGCCAAGGGCGAGCGTCACTGGGTGAAGTGGCATTACAAGACCAAGCAAGGCATCAAGAACCTGGCACCGGCCGAGGCGGCGCGCCTGGCGGGTACAGATCCGGATTACGCCCAGCGTGACCTGTTCAACGCGATCGAGCGCGGCGACTTCCCGAAATGGAGCGTGTGCATTCAGATCATGACCGAGGCTGAGGCTGCCGCTCACTACGAGAACCCGTTCGACGTGACCAAGACCTGGTCGCAGAAGGAGTTCCCATTGATCGAGGTCGGCGAGCTGGAGTTGAACCGCAACCCGCTGAATTACTTTGCAGAGGTCGAGCAGGCTGCCTTTGGTCCTAGCAATATGGTTCCTGGTGTGGGCCTGTCGCCTGACCGCATGCTGCAAGGCCGCGTATTCGCGTACGCCGACGCTCATCGCTATCGTGTTGGCACCAACCACCAGCAACTGCCGGTCAATGCCCCACGAAGCCCGGTGAACAGCTACCAGCGCGACGGCTCCATGGCATTTGGCAGCAATGGTGGCGCGGCACCGAACTACGAGCCGAACAGCTACGCCGATGCGCCTAAGCAGGCTCCTCGCTACGCGGAACCGGCGCTGGCCCTCAGCGGTGCGGCGGATCGTTACGATCACCGTGAAGACACCGATTACTACAGCCATGCGGGCGCTCTGTTCCGCCTGATGAATGATCAGCAGCAAGCCCTGTTGATCAGCAACATCGCCGGCGCAATGACGGGTGTCAGTTCGGATGTGGTCCAGCGTCAGTTGCAGCATTTCTTCAAGGCTGACCCGGCTTATGGAGAAGGAATCGCAAAGGCGTTGGGCGTACAGCTTAACTAAGTCTAAACGAGAAGCAGAACCGCCCTCATTTGGGCGGTTTTTGCGTTTTTTCGGCTACTTTTCTCTGAAAATCTTCACTTTGTTAGCGTTTATCCAGTGACCTGCAAGTCAGCTTGGTTCAAAATACAGACTTTCAAGCAGGGAGATGTAGGGCGATGCAAGGTCACCCGGACGTAATCGATTACCTCAACACGTTGCTGACGGGCGAACTGGCAGCACGTGATCAATATTTCATCCACTCGCGTATGTACGAGGACTGGGGCTTCAGCAAGCTCTACGAGCGTATCAACCACGAAATGGAAGAAGAGGCTCAACACGCCGATGCGTTGATGCGCCGCATCCTGATGCTCGAAGGCACGCCGCGCATGCGTCCAGACGATCTGGACATCGGCACTACGGTTCCAGACATGTTCGCTGCCGACCTGCGCCTGGAATACAAGGTGCGTGCTGCGCTGTGCAAGGGCATTGAGCTTTGCGAGAAGCACAAGGACTACGTCAGTCGCGACATCCTGCGTGTGCAACTGGCTGATACCGAAGAAGACCATACCTACTGGCTGGAAAAGCAGTTGGGGCTGATCAAGTCGATCGGCCTGGAAAACTACCTGCAGTCGCAGTTCTGATACGTGAGTCGGGTCGCCGCTACCTATAGCGATCCGAGCGACACAAAAAAGCCCCTGCCATTGTGAATGGCAGGGGCTTTTTCGTTGGGCTCAGCCCCGGTCGCGGGTCAGCAATGGCTTGAGATAGTAGCCGGTATGGGACTGCGGCATTTCTGCCAACTGTTCCGGCGTACCCACGGCGATGATCTGCCCGCCCTTGGAGCCGCCTTCCGGCCCCAGGTCCACCAGCCAGTCGGCGGTCTTGATCACATCCAGGTTGTGCTCGATCACCACCACGGTGTTGCCGTGGTCACGCAGGCGATGCAAAACATCCAGCAATTGCTGGATATCGGCGAAGTGCAGGCCGGTGGTTGGCTCGTCGAGGATGTAGAGGGTCTTGCCGGTATCGCGCTTGGACAACTCGCGAGATAGCTTGACCCGCTGCGCCTCACCGCCGGACAAGGTCGTCGCCGACTGCCCCAGCTTGATATAGGACAGCCCCACGTCCATCAGCGTCTGCAGCTTGCGCGCCAGCGCCGGCACCGGGTCGAAGAACTCCCGCGCTTCCTCGATGGTCATTTCCAGGACCTCGTGGATGCTCTTGCCCTTGTATTTGATCTCAAGGGTTTCACGGTTGTAGCGCTTGCTCTTGCACACGTCGCACGGCACGTAGATGTCCGGCAGGAAGTGCATTTCCACCTTGATCAGGCCGTCGCCCTGGCAGGCTTCGCAGCGTCCGCCCTTGACATTGAAAGAGAAGCGGCCCGGGCCATAACCGCGTGAGCGCGATTCGGGTACCCCGGCAAACAGTTCGCGGATCGGCGTGAACAGCCCGGTATAGGTCGCCGGGTTGGAACGCGGTGTGCGACCGATCGGGCTTTGATCGATATCTACTACCTTGTCCAGGTGCTGCAGGCCGTTGATGCTATCGTGCGCAGCCGCTTCCAGCGTGGTGGCGCCATTCAAGGCCGTGGCGCTGAGGGGGAACAGGGTGTTGTTGATCAGCGTCGATTTGCCCGAACCCGAAACACCGGTTACGCAGGTCAGCAAGCCAATCGGGATGTCCAGGTCGACGTTGCGCAAGTTGTTGCCCCGTGCCCCCTTGAGGGACAGCGAGAGCTTCTTGTTGCGCGGTGTGCGCTTGGCCGGCACAGCAATCTTCACCCGACCGGAGAGGTACTTGCCGGTGAGTGAGTCGGGATGAGACATCACCTCTTCGGGACTGCCCTCGGCGACGATCTGCCCACCATGCACGCCGGCGCCAGGGCCGATGTCCACCACATAGTCGGCCAGGCGAATGGCATCCTCGTCGTGTTCGACCACGATCACCGTGTTGCCGATATCCCGCAGGTGCTTGAGGGTGCCCAGCAGGCGGTCATTGTCGCGTTGGTGCAGGCCGATGGAGGGTTCGTCGAGAATGTACATCACCCCCACCAGGCCGGCGCCGATCTGGCTGGCCAGACGAATACGCTGCGCCTCGCCGCCGGACAGGGTATCGGCGCTGCGATCCAGGGTCAGGTAGTCCAGGCCGACATTGACCAGGAACTGCAGGCGCTCGCGGATTTCCTTGAGGATCTTGTCGGCAATCTCGCCACGGCGCCCAGTCAGCGACAAAGTGCCGAAATAGTCGGTGGCATCGCCGATCGGCAGGCTGGTCACGGCCGGCAGGGTTTTCTCGCCGACCCACACGTGGCGGGCTTCGCGACGCAGGCGGGTGCCGCGGCAATCCGGGCACGGCTGGGTGCTGAGGAACTTGGCCAGCTCCTCGCGCACGGTGGCCGATTCGGTCTCGCGGTAGCGACGTTCCAGGTTCGGCACTATGCCTTCGAACGGGTGGGAGCGTTTGACGATATCGCCACGATCGTTGAGGTACTTGAAGTCGACGTTCTGCGTGCCGCTGCCGTTGAGAATGACCTTCTGCTGGTCGGCCGGCAGCTGGTTGAACGGCACTTCCAGGCTGAAGCCGTAATGCGAGGCCAGCGAGCCAAGCATCTGGAAGTAATAGACGTTACGCCTGTCCCAGCCGCGAATCGCCCCCTCGGCCAGGGTCAGCTCGCCATTGACCAGGCGCTTGATGTCGAAGAATTGCTTGACCCCCAGGCCATCGCAGGTCGGGCAGGCACCGGCCGGGTTGTTGAAGGAGAACAGCTTGGGTTCCAGTTCGCTGATGGCGTGGCCACAGATCGGGCAGGCGAAGCGCGCGGAAAAGATGATTTCTTCACCGGGTTCGTCGTCCATCGGCGCCACCAGGGCGATACCGTCGGCCAGCTTCAGCGCGGTCTCGAAGGACTCGGCCAGACGCTGCTGCAGGTCGGCGCGGACCTTGAAGCGGTCGACCACCACATCGATCGAGTGCTTCTTCTGTTTATCCAGCTTCGGCAGCTCATCCAGCTCGTAGAGCTTGCCGTTGACCCGGGCGCGGACGAAGCCCTGGGCGCGCAGTTCCTCGAAGACCGACAGGTGCTCGCCCTTGCGCTCGCGAATAACCGGCGCCAGCAGCATCAGCTTGCTGCCTTCCGGCTGGGCCAGCACCAGGTCGACCATCTGGCTGACGGTCTGGGCTTCCAGCGGGATGTCGTGATCCGGGCAGCGTGGCGTACCCACCCGCGCATACAGCAGACGCAGGTAGTCGTAGATCTCGGTGATGGTGCCCACGGTGGAGCGCGGGTTGTGCGAGGTGGATTTCTGCTCGATGGAAATGGCCGGCGACAAACCTTCGATGGTGTCGACGTCGGGTTTTTCCATCATCGACAGGAATTGCCGGGCATAGGCCGACAGCGACTCGACATAACGGCGCTGGCCTTCGGCGTACAGCGTGTCGAACGCCAGGGACGATTTGCCGGATCCGGACAGGCCGGTGATGACGATCAGTTTGTCCCGTGGCAGGGTCAGGTCGATATTCTTCAGGTTGTGGGTTCGGGCCCCACGAATCAGGATCTTGTCCAAAGTGGCCTCGCTCGGCGGGCGTCGAAAACGTAGGAGTATAAGGGTAAATACTGGATGGATGCACACTATCAAACGAGGTCTGCGCGGTCGTAGATGAAACCTGCGCGGCAAAGCGTCGCCATATACCCCGTCAATCGATCGGACTGGTAGAATCGCCGCCGGTTCACACGAGGTTTTTCCATGCATGATCCCCACAGCGAACGCATGAGTGGTGCTGAGACCCGCGCGGCAAGCGGTCTGGCCCTGGTGTTCGCCTTCCGTATGCTTGGCATGTTCATGGTGTTGCCGGTCCTGGCGACCTATGGGATGGACCTGGCGGGAGCGACCCCGGCCCTGATCGGGTTGGCGATTGGCGCTTACGGCCTGACCCAGGCGATTTTCCAGATCCCGTTCGGGATCATTTCCGACCGTATCGGCCGTCGTCCGGTGATTTACCTGGGGCTGATCGTCTTTGCCCTGGGCAGCGTGCTGGCGGCCAATGCCGACTCGATCTGGGGCGTGATCGCCGGGCGCATCCTGCAGGGCGCCGGGGCGATTTCCGCGGCGGTCATGGCACTGCTGTCGGACCTGACTCGCGAGCAACACCGCACCAAAGCCATGGCCATGATCGGCATGACCATCGGCCTGTCGTTTGCCGTGGCCATGGTGGTGGGGCCGTTGCTGACCCGTGGTTTCGGCTTGTCCGGCTTGTTTTTCGCTACCGGCGGCATGGCGCTGCTGGGCATTTTCATCGTCGCCTTCATGGTGCCGCGCTCGACCGGGCCCTTGCAGCACCGGGAGTCCGGCGTGGCACGCCAGGCATTGTTGCCGACGCTCAAGCATCCGGACCTGCTGCGCCTGGATCTTGGTATCTTCGTGTTGCACGCGATGCTGATGTCGAGCTTCGTGGCCTTGCCGCTGGCCCTGGTGGAAAAAGCCGGCCTGCCCAAGGAACAGCACTGGTGGGTCTACCTCACCGCGCTGTTGATCTCCTTCTTCGCCATGATCCCGTTCATCATCTACGGCGAGAAGCGACGCAAAATGAAACGAGTTCTGCTGGGCGCGGTCACTACGCTGCTGCTCACCGAGCTATTCTTCTGGGAGTTCGGCGACAGCCTGCGGGCCCTGGTGATTGGCACGGTGGTGTTCTTCACCGCGTTCAACCTGCTGGAAGCTTCGCTGCCGTCGTTGATCAGCAAGGTTTCGCCGGCGGGTGGCAAGGGCACGGCCATGGGGGTTTACTCCACCAGTCAGTTCCTCGGTTCGGCACTGGGCGGCATTCTCGGCGGCTGGCTGTTCCAGCATGGCGGTCTGTCGGTTGTGTTCCTGGGTTGTGCAGGACTTGCTGCACTGTGGTTGGCCTTTGCTGTTACCATGCGCGAACCCCCGTATGTGACGAGCCTGCGCTTGCCGTTATCGCCCGAAGCGATCCGCGAAGCCGGTCTGGTCGAGCGCCTGAAGGCCGTTGTTGGGGTAACAGATGCAGTGATGGTGGCCGAAGAGGCCGCCATTTACATCAAATTGGACACCGAATTATTGGATCGCGCGACCCTCGAGCAGCTGGTCAACCCAGCCCGATCGGCGTGCGAAGCTTAGGAGAACGTTATGGCCCGTGGGGTTAACAAAGTCATATTGGTCGGCACTTGCGGCCAGGATCCTGAAGTTCGCTACCTGCCTAACGGTAACGCCGTGACCAACCTGAGTCTGGCCACCAGCGAACAGTGGACCGACAAGCAGACCGGTCAGAAGGTCGAGAAGACCGAGTGGCACCGTGTATCGATGTTCGGCAAGGTCGCTGAAATCGCTGGCGAGTACCTGCGCAAAGGTTCGCAGGTCTACATCGAAGGCAAGCTGCAGACCCGCGAGTGGGAAAAAGACGGCATCAAGCGTTACACCACTGAAATCATCGTCGACATGCAGGGCACCATGCAGCTGCTGGGCGGCCGTCCACAGGGCGACCAGGGCCAGGGCATGGGCAACTCCGCTCCACGTCCACAGCAGTCGCGTCCACAGCCTTCGCAGGCACCACAACGCGAATCGCGTCCAGCGCCTCAGCAGTCTTCGCCGCAGCCGGCGCAGAACTTCGATGACAGCTTCGATGACGATATTCCGTTCTGATCCCTCGGAACGCAGGTCATGAGTGAAAAACGGAGCCCTTGATGGGCTCCGTTTTTTTTGGCCGCTTGAAACACCGGCATGGTGTCGCCGCTTTAGAGTTCGACTCGCCGCAACCTCCCGGTCAAGGGGGCGGGCGGGCCGTCGGGGGTGGGCAAGGGGCGGCCACTCAAGCCCATGCCTTCGCTGATCAGTACGGCCCCCGATACCAGGCACAGGTTGGACGGGGTATCCAGCCCCTGGGCGAGGATACTCACTTCTCTTGTCTGCAGGTTGCAGCACAGCAGGCGGCCGCTGAAGCGGGCGAAGCCGCCGTGCTGGCATTCGCCGTCCCAGTCCGTGAGCAGCGGTTGCATCAGACGGTCGCAGAGTTCCAGCACCAGCAGTTGTCCCGTCGGGGTCAGTGCCAGGCCGGTGGGCAGTTGTAGGCCTTCGATCAGGACTTCGCTGTGACCGCTTTCCGGCCAGGCCCGGATCACTTGGCCGGCTTGGTCGGCGAAGTCGATGCCCCGGCGGCTCGGGTCCTGGTGCAACTCGCCGGAGAACAGGCTGATCAACATGGCGCCGGTGCTCGGTTCGTAGACCAGGGTAACGGGCACCGCATCCTGACCCTGGCCCAGGTCGGGCAGCTCGAGCAGGACCCGCTCCTCGCCGGTGCCGCTGAACTCCACCAGTTGGTTGCTATCGGGTTTGACTGCCAGCCAGCGATGGCGCGTGGGGTGATAGCACAGGGCGTTGAGGTTGCCGCGGCTGTGAAACACAGGCTCGGGAGGGCTACAGGCCAGGTCCAGGACTTTCGAGCCTTCGACGTAGTCGGTCAGGCTGGCCAGGCAGCGCCCCGCGCCGCAGGCGATATCCGACAGCCCCAGGATTTCATCGCGCAGCATGCGTGCCTGCATGTTCATGGAGCGAAAGCCATGGGCCAGCGTTTCGGGCATCAGGTAGGCACCCGTCCGGCGTGGGTCGGGGCGCAGCCGGCTGATACGCCCACTGAACGGCTGGTCCGGCCGCCCGGAGCCGGCTTCGGCCAGCAGCAGGCTGCCATCGGCTTGCAGACAGAGGCCCCGGGGGTTGAGCAGGTTCTCGCGAATGACCGTGTGCGCACGCAAGTCTTCACGGGGCCGGGGGGGAATCCGTAGGGGAGCTGTCATCGGTTCTCTCCAGTTGGCGTTGGGTCGGTTCATAGCGGCGGCTGCCAGGGCGCGCCGGTGAGATAGGCCCTGAGTAGGGCGCGCCGGCTGGGCGACATCGAGCGCATCACGGGCATGAACAGCGTGGTGCCTTTGTCGCGGTTGCTGGGCGCAAGAGACGGACGTTCATGGCGGCACTCCTGTGAAGTACCGGGTGACGCTGTGTCACCCGGTGTTCCCGGTACGGGGTTCCTGTCAGCTGGGGGGAAAGTCCTTCATGCTCAGGGGCATCGGCGGGTAATTGTGCTTCACCAGGGCGTTGGCCCAAAGCTCCAGCACGGCCCGTCGGCTTTGCGACATGTCACGGGTGATGGGCATCGAGAGCGTGCTTTCTTCCTGGTACTCCTTGCTGATCAGCACGATCAACTGGTCGATGGCGCCTTCCACGCGCTGCTGGGAGTTGAGCGGCATGAACTTGTTCATGATCGGGTACAGGTAATAGAAGGGTTGCAGGATCTGCGGGTAGATGAAGTTGTTCCACATCAGCTGGCTGGCGTTCAGGTCCCGGTAGATGGTGTTCCAGTAGTCGATGAAGTCCTGCTGCAGCTTCGGCTCCAGCGGCAGCACCCGCAAAGGCGCGAGGCAGTCGGTGTAGGCCTCGGAGTAGTTGAAGCTGAAGGGCACGGCGGGCATCTTGCCGCCTTCGGGCAGGAAGAAACGCAGGGTAGGGAAACCCGGTGCCTCTGCCCTGATTCCCAGTCGGGCGACACCGCTGGCGTCGGTGCGGATCCTGGCGATGCTGTAGTTGATGTTGCTGGTAGCCGTTTCGTCGCGCAGGGTGCCGGTCTGGGCGATGGCACTGTCGAAAACCAGGCAGGGGCGCAGGTCGACGGTAATGGGTTGGTCGAGGAACTGCTGATAACCGACCGGTTCTCCCTCCGGCACGGTATTGGAGGTGACGACCGTGCGCCTGTCCGTGAGCCGCCGGCCGCTGCCAGTGGCCAGATAGCTGACAGCCACCGGCGTGTCGATGAACTGCGGCCGGTTGGAGCGGTTCAGCGTAGGTTCTTCCGGGTAATCGTAGAACAGGGTGAAGTCGGCTTCGTTGCTGAACGCCAGGTAATAGTCGCTGGTGGTCACCATATAGGCGTTGCCGTATTCGGCGACCAGCAGCTCGGTGCCCTCCGGCGCGGGCTTGCCGTCCTTCTGTACCATGATCGTCAGCGTCTTGTGGTCGCCTACGTCGATGAAGCCTCCACTCTCGACCACTTCGGCGGTCCACTCTCGCTGGGTGGCGGCGATCACCGGCGTGACGCCTGGCTGCTGTCTTTGCAGTTCCAGGGGGCCGCTCTCGAGCAGGTTCTTCTGCAGGTCGTTCAGGGGCAGGTCGAGAATGCCCGAGCGCTGGTTGAAAGCCGACTGCCGGTACTGGTTATAGTCGATGGTGATAACGGAGACGAACTGACCACTCTGGCGCGTTCCCAGGTGGAGGATGCCGGCATTGAATTTCTCGGCCACCGCGATGGGCGCGTCGGGATCGACCGGGTAGAACGGAAAACCGTTGGACAGGTCCAGCGACAGGGTGTCGTCGGTGATCTGGACAGGGATCACGCCCAGCGTGGCCTTGGTGTCTTGCATATCGCCAGGCGTGGTCTTGTAGACCGGCACCGGCTCCGCCGGGACCAGGCGCCGGCCAGCCGGGGCGGTGGGGAATTCGTCGTCGAACCACAGGCCCAGGGTGCCCGCCGTGCTGCTGTAGGCCGGGTTGTAGAAAATATCGGCGACGTTGTTCAGCCCCTGCTCATACATCCGCTGCACCCGGGCTGCGTCCACGGGGTCGCCGGAGTGAGTATTGACCGGAGGGAAGTCGTTGAACACGCCGTTCTTGTCGTAGTAGGTCAGGTAGGTGGAGAAGCGGAACATCAGCCCCTTGGCGCCTTGCTCGATCATCTGCTGCTGGAGCTGTTGCAGCAGGAGCGAATCGCCGACGACCCAGTCCAGGTTTTCCCTCGCAAAGCAGCTCTGCCAGGTGGTCGTCACATAGTTCAGGCCGCCGAAGGTGGAGGCCCAGTTGAAGTTCAGGAAGCGGTCGAGCATCCGGTACTGGCGGTTGAGGGTCAGGCCGCACTGGGCGTCGCCCAGCACCAGCTTGTCGAAATACAGCGCAGTGAAGGTGTTCTGCCAGGGGCTGATATCGACGAAGCGTGCGGGCGTGGGCGCCTTGCTGCCAAAGGGGTTGCCGAGCAACTGAAAGCTCTTGCTGACCAGCGGGTCCCGGTCGATGTAGGTATTGGCCTGGAACTCGCCACCAATGATCGTTGACTGGGTGTCCTTGTAGCTCACGGTACCGCAGGCATTGTCGCCGAACAGGTCCCATTCGGCGGGCATGAACGGATTGCGGAAGGCCCCGGCATTGGTCGGCACCTGCAATACATAGCGAGGTACCTGGGTGCTGGACAACGGCTGGATGGTCCAGGGCATCAGCGCTTCGGGGGCGTTCTGGGGATTGATGTCGTAGTACTTCAGGAACTGCCAGTTGAGGTCCATCCTGACCGCGTCATAGAGCGGCAGTGCATCGTTGTTGTTGGCCGTTGGCGGGTTCCAGAACATATGGCCGTTGAGGTAGATGCGGGGGAAGTTCAATACGCTCATGTCAGGCTCCTTAGCGTTGCCACTGGGCGCGTTTAAGCGACCAGACAAAGTCCAGTTTGTTGTAATCGGCGAAGTCCGAAGCCGGCAGCGGGGTGGTGGGGTAGACGATCCCGCCGTCCTCTTTCATCGCGAAATTGAAGTAACCCTTCTGTTTCGAGTAGGCCGCGGTACCGTGGCAGGCCAGGCACGATGAGGTGTCCTGGAAGGCCGACTCCAGTTGCGAATTGGCCAGCACCTGAGTCACGGGTTTGAATTCGACCCCGATCAACTCGTACTTCGAGAGGTCGGGGTAGTTGCCCTGGAAGCTGCTGTTGACTGGTATGGAGGGGGGCGTCGGCCCGGTGGTGTTGGTCATCGGGGTGGCCGGCACGGCGTTGGTCACGGTGTACTTGTGGTTGTTGACGTTCTCGAAGGTGGTCCAGATCCACTCGGGACTCAGCTTGTTGATCACATGCATGCCGCTGAGCGCGGCATAGCCGACCTGATACTGGTTCTGGTGAGGGTAGTAGGCCTGGATGACGTAGTAACCGTCGTTTTCCAGCTGTTGCTTGAACGTCGCATCGGTGCCGATCCAGATCCAGGAGGTTTTTACCTCCCAGGAGGTCTCGGGAAATTTCAGGTCGCTGGTCAGCGCGTACTGACCGTTCATGTTGTAGACCTGTTTTTGCACGATGTAGTCGAAGGTGCCCTGGCCCATTTGCAAGAGAAAACGCACCGGCTGGCCCCGTTGCGCTTCCGGTACCTGGCCGCCCATCAGCAGGGGCAGCCCGTCCACCTGTAGCGTGCTGTCCAGGTCATGGAAGGTCCGGTCGAGGTTCATCCCCAGTTGTCGGGCCTGTTCCAGGACTGCGTCGGGCGCGGGCTGCTCCGGCAGGTAGGGCTGGGGCGGGGCACCATTGGGCAGGAACACCTGACTCGAGGGCTTGAGCCCTTCCCAGACCCGGTTGGGGCTGCCCTGGGCGGTTGGCTGGTTGAGGCAGACGAACCAGTTCCAGGCCTGGGTCTCGGGACTGGCGTGGAAGTCGCTGCGGGTCTTCTCGACGCTGGTCCCGTAGGTGAGGAAATTGCTGCAGTCGTAAGGGCTGGCGCTCTGGGCCTGGGCCAAACCGGCCACGGCACTCAGAACTGTTATAGAGATGGCTCGCCGCATGGAAGCTCCTTGGCATTGGCCGGGTCGTGGTGGGGGCGCTCCAGGAAGTACTGCAGGAGCAGTTGCTTGACTGCCGTGGCCGGAAGCTGGTCCGGCAACGACAGACCGCAATTGGTGATCAGCAGCGGAGCGGTCGCGCGGCTGGCGGGCAAGCGTCCATGGCTGCCGCGGACCAGCCGGGTATCCAGGGGGATCAGGTCCATGTAGTAGCGAAAGCCGAGTTTTTTCTGCAGCAGGCGTCGCACCGCTCGCAGTTTCGGAAAGCGGATGGCCGGATCGATGAACAGTTCCAGCGGGTCGTAGCCCGGCTTGCGGTGGATGTCCACGGTGCGGGCGAAGTCGGGGGCCAGGCGGTCGTCGAGCCAGTAGCGGTAATCGAACCAGTAGCCGGCCGCGGCCACCGCCACCAGTTCGCCGCTGCGCTCGTGGTCCAGTTGCCAGTCCCGTTGCCCGGGCTTGTCCAGCACCTGCTCGATGCCCGGCTGGCGCTGCAACAGCGCCTTGACCCGGGCCACGTCCTCGGCGCGTTTCACGTAGACATGGGCGACCTGATGGTCCACCACGGCGAAGGCGGCGCTGGCGCCAGGGTCGAGCAACTCCCAGCTCAGCGACTGGCGGACCTGCAGCAATCCTTCACGGCGCAGCAGGCGGTTGATCGACACCGATTGCCGGACCGTCTCGATGCCGTATTCGGAGAGCAGCATCACCCTGGCGCCCTGGGCTTGGGCGAAGCTCAGCAGGCGCCCCACCTGCTGGTCGATGGCGCGGACCTCGTCGGCAATCGACGGGTCTTGGGGGCCTAGGCGTTGCAGGCTGTAATCCAGGTGCGGCAGGTAGATCAATTGCAGGTCGGGTCGGTTGAGCTGGAACTCGGCCATGGCGCAATCGACGATCCAACGGCTGGAGGCGATGCCCGCCGCGGGCCCCCAGAAACCGGGGAAGGGAAACTCGCCGATCTGCCGTTCGAGGGTCTGATGCAGGCTGGCGGGCGTCGAATAGAGCCCGAACACCTTGCGCCCATCGGCCGGGTAATGGGGGCGTGGAGTGATGGCCGCATCCACCTCTGCGTGCATGTTGAACCACCAGAACAACTGGCTGCAGCGAAAGTCGGGGCGCTGGCGCTTGAGGGTCTGCCAGACTTTTTCCCCCTGGACCAGGGCGTTGGATTGCAGCCAGAAGCGCACTTCGGCCTGGTCGCGAAAGTACCAGCCGTTGCCGACGATACCGTGTTCCGCGGGCGTCAGGCCGGTCAGCAGCGAGGCCTGCACGGTCGAGGTCACGGCCGGGAACACCGGTTGCAGGCTGGTCATCGCGGCGTTGCGCAGCAGGGCATTGATCCGTGGCGTGGCCTCGCCCAGCAGGCTCGGCGTCAACCCGACCACATTGATCAGCAACAGCGGTGGGCAGCTCGTTTCAGACACCATGGGGGCAGGCCTCCTGCGCGGGGGATGGTTCGCTCAGCAGTTGCCGCTCGCATAATTGCCCTTCGACCCAGCGCAACTCGGCAATGATGCCCTGGAGCAGCGCCTGTTCGGTCTGTGGCCGCAGCGGAGCGGGCAGCACATTCCAGCTGTAGGTCTCCACCTCCAGTACCGGGTGCACTTCCGGGTGCTCCGCCAGGTAATCGAAGGTCTGCAACAGCGCGCTCTGGCTGCCGCTGAGTTCGGGCAGCAACAACTGCTCGCTGAATAGCGGCACATGGAAATGGATGCGCAGCTCGGGGCAGGACGCCAGCTCCCCGGCCTGCAGCGCGGCGGGCAGGTCCGGCCAGGCCAGCAGGCGGCCCTGGTGGTCCCGGGCTTTGACCTGATGCAGGTAGGTGGCCTCGACAAAGTCCCCCAGGGCCGTCAGCACCTGCTGGCGCCGCAGCGGGCCCGCTTCCGGCAGGCGGCAGATCAGGGCATTGGAGAGCTGGATCTTGCCCACCGGCACACCGGCCTGGCGCAGCCGCTCCAGGGCGTCATGGCAATGCTCGAAGACCACGGCTTGATGGCAGACATCGAAGCACAGGGCCAGATGCTCATGATGGGGATCCGTGGCTTGCCAGCGGCGGAAGAATTCGATGGCCTGGTCGGTGTGCTCCAGCACGCAGTCGGGCTCCATTTCCAGGCAGAACAGGATCTGCTTGCCGGTCTCCCGGCGTAGCCTGGCCAGGGCCTGGGTCAGCTGGCGCAGCTGCTGCTCGGCCCGTTGCCGGTGGGCCCGGCTCCAGGTGGCGGCATACCCCAGCGGCACGCTGGAAATCACCCCTTTGGGGCAATCCTGCGGCAGGGCCGCGGCCAGGATCCGCGCCAGTTGCAGGCTGTACTCCAGGCGCTGCGGGTCGGCCCAGTTGGGCAGATAGACTTCGGCTTTCACCGCACCCTGGTGGAATTGGCCGTAGGGAAAACCATTGAGCGAAGTCAGGCGCAGCCCGCTGTGCCGCAATAGCCTGAGAAATCCCATGAGGGCCTGCGGCTGTTGCAGCTCGGCCGCGGCCTGGGCGCTGATCCACAACCCGCTGTCCTGTTCGGGCAGGCCGCGTTGCTGGCGCACGCCCTGGAAGTGCGTCTCGATCGAGGCGCACAGCGTGGTCAGGTCGGGGGCCGGGTGCACGTTGCTGCAATAGCCGATCCGGGCGGCGCTCCAGCCCCGACGAGCGCTCATTTGACCACCGGTTCCTGGCCGCGCAGGGCGGAGTTGTCCTGCCACTGACGACGCTGGTCGATGGGCAGCGGGGCACTTACCCACTGCTTGTCCAGCTGCCCGCTCTGGGCGAAGAAATCCACCGGGTTGTGGAACAGCACCTGTTCCACCTGGGCTTCGCTGAAGCCGGCGGCGAGCATGGCCTGTCCGGTCTTGGGCACCTTGAGCGGATCGCTGATGCCCCAGTCGGCGGCGCTGTTGACCACCATTTTCTCGGTGCCGTACTCCTTGAGCAGGGCCACCATGCGCTGCTCCGACATCTTGGTGTTGGGGTAGATGGAGTGCCCGCGCCAGCAGTCACTGTCGAGCACCAGGGGCAGGGTCAGTTCGTTGAGGTGATCGATGATCACCAGATGTTCGGCGATGCCCACTTCGCGGATCACCGCCAGGGTGCGCTTGGTGCCGCCGATCTTGTCGCGGTGCGGGGTGTGCACCAGCACCGGCAGGTTGAACTGCTTGGCCAGTTCCAGTTGCGCGGCGAGAAAGCGGTCTTCCTCCGGGGTGATGTCGTCGTAGCCGACTTCGCCTACCGCCACGACGCCGTCCTTGACCAGATAGCGCGGCAGGATCTCCAGCACCTCGTTGGCCAGCGACAGGTCATTGGCCTCCTTGGGGTTGAGGCCGATGGTGCAAAAGTGGTGGATGCCGAACATGCTGGCGCGAAAGCGTTCCCAGCCCAGCAGGGTATCGAAGTAGTCGATGAAGCTGCCGACGCTGGTGCGCGCCTGGCCTTGCCAGAAAGCCGGCTCGATCACCCCGGTGATGCCAGCGGCGGCCATGTTCTGATAGTCGTCGGTGGTGCGGCTGACCATATGAATATGCGGGTCGAAGTATTTCAGCATGGTGAGTTCCTGATGTGGTTGTAGAAAACGTGGTGGCGCCTGGCTTGTTCAGGCGTCGACCGGGAGGTGTTCGAGCCAGTGCGGCGGCAGTCGTCGCTGCTGGCACAGGTCGCGCAGACGCAGACGCTGGGCCGGGCTCAACAACTCGAAGGCGATGACCTGGGGCAGCCCGTCGGAAACGTTGCGCTGCGCCGCCAATTGCTCCTCCATCAGGTCCAGCGCCAGCTGGTTGAGATCGACGCTGCGCCGCTGGGCCAGGCCGTTGATCCGGCGGCTATCCAGGCCCATGCCCAGGCTCTTGAGCACCAGTTGATTGAAGGCCCGGTCGTTGTAGTGGCGGGCCGGGAAGGGGTTGTCCAGGGCGATGGCGGCGAACACCTCGCGGTTGTTGGTGCGCCCCGCCTGCAACGCCAGGTCGAGGCTGTGGCCTTGGCTATCGAGGTCGTCCAGGGCCTTGAGCAGGGCGCTCTTTTCCGAGTCGTCGGCCCAAAGGAACAGCTGGCGCAACAAGGGCAACCGATCGGCGCTGGCCTGCTGTTGCAGAAGCTGCGCCAGCAACAGCGCGCGGGCCAGCTGGCTCCGGGTCCAGCCTTGGCTGTCGGGCACCAGGCTGTCACCGAGGCGGCGTTTGCACTGGCTGCTGAGCTGCACCAGGGTATTGGCCGAAGGCTTCCGGGCCAGTTGTTCCAGGGCCTCTTGCCACCAGCGGCGGGTGTCGGGGGCGAGCTGTCCGTCGAGCTGCCGGCGCCGTTCGGCGAAGGCGGCATGGCGGGGGGCGAGCGCATTCGAGGATGGGGCAATGACGTCCATGCTCATGTCGGCTTGATCCAGCGTTGAAGGTGGGGAAGCAGGAAAAACACCAGTACGCACAGCAGGCTGCCCAGGGGGTGGTTGGCCAGCGCCAGCACCAGGGCATCGAACAGTGGCAGGGCGGCCAGGCCGGCACCGATAAAGGCACGGATGTTCCGCTGTCGCGGGTTGGCCAGATGGCGCCGGTAGTGCCAGCCCAGCCAGCCCAGCCACAGCAGCAGTACCAGCCAGAACACGCCGTTGTCGGCATAAGCGACCAGGGCCAGCGGGCTGAGCATCAGCAGCAGCGGCAGGCGGCTGAGCAACTGGTTCTTATGTTCCAGCCGGGCCAGGTAAGTCAGGCCGGCGATGTAGGCGCCCAGCAACGCGGCGCACAACCACAACGGTTGCGGGGGCATGGCCAGGCTGGCGGCGGCGGTCAGGTACAGGGCCGAGCGGCAGCCGCCCATGAGCCAGACGCTGTGGGGGTGTTTTTTGTGCAGCAGGTTGTAGGCCAGGATGAACAGCAGCAGCAACCCGGCGCTGGCCAGCAGCCAGCGAGGCTGGGCGATCAACTGGCTGAGTCCCAGCAGCGACAGCAACGCCAACAGCAGCAGGGCGGTGGTGGCCAGACTCACCTGAGTGCGACTGACCAGGCCGAGGACAATGGGGCGCGGGTTCTGGTGCCGCTGATCCCAGTCGGCATCCAGCAGGTCGTTGAGCAGCATGCCCGCCAGGTAGAGCGCCGAGAGCCCCACCAGCAGCAGGGTCCAGACCAGCGACGAGGGCGGCGCCAGGGCGGTGGCGCTGCTGGCCAGCAAGGCGGCGGCCAGGGCGTTGGTCCACACCGTCGGCAGGTTGGAGACCCGCCCCAGGGTCAGCCAGGTGCTCAGCGCTGAAGGCGTCATTGCGCGCAGCCCTCGCTCCAGGCGAAGTCCGCTCTGCCAAGGCTGGCCAGGCGCAACAGGGCTTGTTCCATCACTGGCAGTTCGATGTGGTGCACATCGATGGACTGGCCCAGGCGGTTGAGCATCGGGATCGACAACTGCCCCCCCAGGTGCTGGCGGAACTCTTCCAGCCCTTGCAGCACCACAGAGCCACCCTGGGCGTCTTTAAGGCGCAGTTCCGCGGGGCACAGGTTGAAGCCGAGCTTGTCGAGCACGTGCAGCAGGCGCTGGGTTTCCCCATCGGACAGCAGGCCGATGGCGTTGGCGTAGAGCGCATCCAGAGCCATGCCCACGGCCACCGCCTCACCATGGCGCAAGCGGTGCCGACTGAGGTTTTCCAGCTTGTGGGCGGCCCAGTGGCCGTAATCCAGAGGCCGGCCGTTGCCCTGTTCAAAGGGGTCGCCGGCACCATTGATATGGCCCAGGTGCAGCTCGGCGCAGCGGCGGATGGCATAACGGCTGGCGCTGTGCTCGAAGCTGGCCAGGGCCTCGACCTGCTGCTCCATCCACTGGAAGAACGCATGATCCTTGATCACCGCGACTTTCACCGCCTCGGCGAGGCCGGCGATCTGGTCCCGGTGCGACAGGCTGAGCAGCAGCTGGAAGTCGTTGATCACTGCCGTGGCGGGGTAGAACGCCCCCAGCAGGTTCTTCTGGGCGAAGGCGTTGATGCCGTTTTTCACCCCGATGCCCGCGTCGTTCTGGGCCAGCACCGTGGTCGGAATGCGGATCAGGCGCATGCCCCGGTGGAAGGTCGCGCAGGCGTAGCCCACGGCGTCCAGTACCGCTCCGCCGCCCAGGGCCAGCACATAGCAGTGCCGGTCCAGGCCATGTTGCAGCATGTGCGCATACAACTGCTGGAGCACTTCCGGGGTTTTGCTCAGTTCCCCCGCCGGCACCGCGATCGGCGCGGCCTGCAGATGCAGGTCGGCGGTGTGGGCGCTGAAGTAATCGCTGATCTGCTGTGGCAATTGCGCGGAGCACTGCAGCAGTTGCTCGTCGACAAACACCAGCACGGTGGTCCGCCCCGGATGCTGCCGGGTGAGTTGCTGGTGCAGGCAGGCATTGTCCGCCTGGAAGATGTGGTCGGTGAACAGTACCGGATAGTGGTAGCTCACCTCGAAGCGACCCTCCAGGGAGCGCGCTCGATCACCCTGCGGCTGCGCGACGCGTGACTTGAGCAGGCTGCGGCCGCCCAGGAACAGACCCGGCAGGACCATGCTGGCGAGAATGGTCGCCAGCAGGGCATTCTGCTCTACCAGCAGACTGCCGATGGCGCTGTAGGCCAGGGCCAGTCCGGCGTTGGCCAGGGTGGTGACCAGCAGGAACTGGCGTAGCGGGTAGCGCTGCATGCCGGCCGCCAGCACCGAGGTCTCGGCCAGCACTGGCACACCACGCAGGCAGACCAGCGACAAGGTACTGAGGCGATAGGCCAGTTGCCCGGGTTGCCAGCTTCTGAGACCGAGCCAGTTGGAGAGCAGGCGAAAGTAGCCCGCCCCCAGCCAGTAGCCCAGGCAGGCTCCCAGGCACAGACCGATAAAGATCACCAGATAGCCGCCGATGGCACCCAGGGCTGCCACGGCCAGCAGCGCCACCAGGCTTGAAGGTACTGGCAGCAGCACATCCAGCGTCAGCAGGGCTACCAGCAGCAGGGCCAGGCCTAAACGTTGCGTGGGGTCGGTGGGTAGCAAGCTGTCCAGATGATTCAGCAACTGTTGGATCTGCTGTTCGAACAGCAGGAAGCTGGCGACCACCAGGGTCGAGAACAGGAATAACGAGAGCCAGTAATTCTCAGTCGTACCCTTCAGCGAGAAGGCACGAGGCAACGAGCTGCGCGTCATCAAGCATCCCTCTTGATTGATATGACTTATTCCGTGTCAGTTCAGCTTGTAAGGCAGGGGAGATGTTCGGTTATTGAGTTCCTCGAAAGGTTCTTATTGGTCTTTGCCCCGTTGGAGAGCACTTGGATGGCGATTAGTCATCAACTTAGCCAAGGCCTAGAGTTTTGCAAGTAAACCGAGCGAGCTGGCTGCAATACACTTTTCTGGTTCGTTGGGAAAACCTGGGAATAATGTGTTTGTACTGTTGCGAACAGTCTTGTGAATTGACTGTGATGACCTGTTAGTCAATGGATTCGGGGCGGTGCAAGATTTTTTTGGTGTAGTGTTTGGGTATAAAATTTATTGCTATTTTTCATATGCAAGAGAAGTAACAAAAAGAAATAAACGCGGCAATTTATAAAGGGAATACTTTGGGAAGGTAGGAGGAAATAAGGCAGAATTTGAAATAACTATTTTAGGCTGGCTATTAGTTGGCTATTGAGTAGGTGGCTTGTTGGTTTGGCTTTATTGAGTTGTGTGGGCGGATTTATTTGGGAGCTTGTTTAAGGAGGTGGTTATTTTTGGTAGTAAGAATCATTCGTGAAGCTATTCGGTTAAGTTGCCTTGCTTGAAACAATATGTATTGCCGTGTGCCATGGACCTGGCTGTTTCTGCATCGGTTGTCCGTGAAGATCGGGCTCCACGGCGGCTGCGGTGAGGGAGAACTCACCGCAGCCGTGGGCTCAGGCCGGAGTGACGCGTTCGGCGGCAAGGAACTCATCGGTGGACAGCACGCTGGCATAGGCAAAGCCCAGCGACGACATGAACGCAGCGTGCACCTGGGCGGCAGGCACTACGGTGCCGTTGAACTCCAGGTCGCGGGTGGCGCAGGCGTCATGAATCACCGTGACGCCATAGCCCAGGTCGGCAGCAGCGCGGCTGACGCCGTCGATGCACATGTGGCTCATGCTGCCGACGATCACCAAGTGTTCGATGCCATGCTGGTCGAGAATGGCTTCGAGTTCGGTTTCCCGAAACGAATTGACGAAATGCTTGAGCACCACCGGCTCGTCGGCCCGGTTGGCGACCTTGGCGTGCAGTTGCGCGCCGCTGGAGCCGGGGGTGAAGAACGGCGCGCTGTCGGAGGTGAATTCGTGGCGGATGTGCACCACTTGCTGGCCGCTGTCACGGAACGCCTGGAGCAGCCGCGCGGCGTTGTCGGCGGCAGCTTCGGCGCCGACCAGGGGCCACTTGCCGTTGGGGAAGTAGTCGTTCTGGATATCGACTACGATGAGCGCTTGCTTGGCCATGGGTGTTTCCTCTGAAGTAGTGGTTGGCTGTGGAGTCCAGTATTGGCTCCGGCAGGCCGGTCGAGGATTGGCCGCACCGACAATAGCAGGGGGAAAACTGACAATGGGTGTGGAAAGCGCAGTCGCCGAGCTGGGCGTGCTGATCTATCCCGGCGCGCAGATGGCCGCGGTGCATGGCTTGACCGACCTGTTCGGGGTCGCCAACCGCATCGCCGCCGAACAGCGCAGTGCGCAGTTGCCGCTGTTGCGCATCAGCCACTGGCAGGCGCAGGACGACCAGGCGCCCAGCCGGGTGTATGACAGCCATCCCGGTGCTGACAGTGCGCTGCTCGCGGTGCTGATTCCACCCTCGGTGGCAGGCTTCTCCCAGGCACAGGCGCCGCTGGCGCTGACCCAGTGGCTACGCCAGCAACACGCCAATGGCACGACCCTGGGCGGCGTGTGTGTCGGTTCGATCCTGCTGGCCGAAAGCGGTCTGCTCGACGGTCGCAGCGCCACCACGCACTGGACCTCGGCAAAGCAGTTCGCCGAGCGTTATCCGAATGTCCGGCTCAACGCCGACAAGCCGATCGTCGACGATGGCGACCTGATCACCACCGCCGGCCTGATGGCCTGGTCCGAGCTCGGGCTGCGCATGGTCAACCGCCTGCTCGGCCCGAGCATCGCCAGCGGCACCGCGCGTTTCCTGGTGATCGAACACAGCGACAGCGCCAGCCAGTGCGGCAGCAACTTCGCACCGATCCTCGGCCATGGCGATGGGGCGATCCTCAAGGTGCAGCACTGGCTGCAGGCCAACGGCGCGGTGGATGTTTCCCTGGCCGTGATGGCGCAGCAGGCCGGGCTGGAAGAGCGCACTTTCCTGCGGCGCTTTCGGGCCGCCACCGGGCTCAAGCCCACCGAATACTGCCAGCACGTGCGTGTGGGCAAGGCCCGGGAAATGCTCGAATTCACCAACGGCACCATCGACCATATCGCCTGGACGGTCGGCTATCAGGACCCGGGCGCGTTTCGGGCCACCTTCAAGAAAATCACCGGCCTTGCTCCCAGCGAATACCGCGCGCGCTTCGGCGTGACGGCGCCGACGCCGCAGGCGCGGGTGGAGCAGCTCTGAGCTTCAGGTCGTGCAAAATACCGGGCGACCCTGCTCGATCGTGCAAAATAAGACGGGCCCAATGCCAGCAGCGATGACCTGGACCGCTTATCCGTGGGCAATTGATTGCTTTGGCGTGATCCCTGCACCCTTCCTTGTACATTCATCACGCCTAGGCCGAAGGGGGACGCATGACCCCGACGCAACGCAAGAAACGGGTGGTCGCCCACTCGGTTGACCCAGACGTCTCGCAGCATGTAATCGAGACCCATCGCATGCTGGCTCGTTGGCTGGCGCAGATCCTCGGGCTGGAATTCGCCGGCGACTATGACCCGCAGGTGCATGGGCAGGACGAGCTGTACTTGCTGCCGACGCAGACCATCGTCGGCCCCGACGCGGCCCGGCAGTTGCGGATTGCGGGGCCGGATGACCTGTGGGGCGGCTATGTCGAGCATGACTTTATCGCCACCAAGGCCATCACGCATGGCCTGTTGAACAAGAATGCCGTGGCCCCGCCGGGCTGGGCGCCGCTGTTCTCCAAGCGGGTGCGCAATGTGGTGCTGGATGGCCTGAGCGTGTTTTCCCTGAATGACGCCCGGCCTGCGGCCGCTCATTTGCTCTACAGCGGGCCGATCCGCATGAAGCCGATCCACGCCTGCGCCGGTCGCGGCCAGCAAGTGATCGAGAGCCTGGAGCACTTCGATGAAGTCCTCGCGCAACCGGACGTCGCCAGGCAGTTCAATACAGGCGTGGTACTGGAGCAGGATTTGCAACAGGTGGTCACCCACAGCGCTGGCCAGTCCTTTATCGCCGGTCATGTCCTGAGCTATTGCGGCCAGCAATACCTGACCGAGGACTCCTGCGGCGAGAAGGTCTACGGCGGCTCCGAACTGTTGGTGGTGCAGGGCGGCTACCCCCAATTGCTGGCGTTGCAATTGCCCCAGGAGGTGCGCCTGGCGGTGCAGCAGGCCCAGGTTTTCGATGCCGCGGCCGATGAGGCCTACCCGCGCTTTTTCGCCTCCCGGCGCAACTACGACATCGCCCAGGGCCTGGACGCCGAAGGCCGGCAGCGCAGCGGCGTACTCGAGCAATCGTGGCGCATGGGCGGCGCCAGCAGCGCTGAAGTGGCGGCGTTGCAGGCCTTCGTCAACGATCCGGGCATACGCGCGATCCGCGTGTGCGCGATGGAAACCTACGTCGACCAGCCTTTGCCGGCCGATGCCATTGAGGTCTATAGCGGGCCTGCGGAAAACGGTGATTTTCTTCTCAAATATGTAACGGTCAAATCCTATGACGGCTAGAAGCGAAAGCATTCAAATCGACATTGATGACGAGCAGATGAGCGGGACCTTTCTCAGTCCCAAGGCGAAAGTCCCCGGCGTGTTGTTTGTCCACGGCTGGGGTGGCAGCCAGGAGCGCGACCTGGAGCGCGCCCGGGGCATTGCCGGGCTGGGGTGCGTGTGCCTGACCTTCGACCTGCGCGGCCACGCCGGCAGCGGCATCCCGCTGAACCGCGTGACCCGCGAAGACAACCTGCGCGACCTGCTGGCGGCCTACGACCGCCTGCTGGCCCATCCGGCCCTCGATACCTCGGCGATTGCGGTCGTGGGCACCAGTTACGGTGGCTACCTGGCGAGCATCCTGACCTCGCTGCGCCCCGTGCGCTGGCTGGCGCTGCGGGTGCCGGCGCTGTATCGGGACGAAGCCTGGCACAGTCCCAAGCGTGACCTGGACAAGGCCGACCTGCTGGATTACCGCAGCAGCCTGGTGCGCGCCGATAGCAACCGGGCGTTGCATGCCTGTTCGACATTCACTGGCGATGTGCTGCTGGTGGAATCGGAAAGTGACGAATATGTCCCCCACGCCACGTTCATGAGCTATCGCGCCGCCTGCCAGCAGACTCATTCCATGACCCACCGGATCATCGACGGTGCCGACCATGCCCTGAGCGATCCAGTGTCGCAGCAGGCCTACACCTCGATCCTGGTGGACTGGATCACCGAAATGGTGGTGGGCGAACGCTTGAGCATCACCCACTCGCGATAGCTCGCAGGCAAGGGCGCAAGGTGGGGCGAATATCGGTGAGTTCAGCGCGGGCAGCCTGGGTCCTGCCAGGGAGGCGCTGGCCTCAGCCGCCGCGCCGCTTCTTCTCCACCCGCAGCGCCTTGGCCCTGGCTTCCACCACCAGGTACATCAGCAGCGCGATCAGCAACGGCAGGATGAAATAGATCGCCCGGTAGGCGATCAAGCCGGCCAGCAGGCTGCCGCGGGACACTTCATGTTGCAGCAGGGCGATAAACACCGCCTCCAGCACCCCGAGCCCCGCCGGAATGTGGGTGATGACCCCGGCGATGCTGCTGATCAGCAGCACGCCGAGCACCACCGGATAATCGAGCTTGCTGGGCAGCAGGGTCAGGATCACCGCCGCCATCAGTGACCAGTTGAGCGCGCCCAAGACCAGTTGCAGCAGGGCCATGTGCAGCGAGGGCAAATTGATCTCGACCCCGCGTATCGTCCAGGCGCGCCGTCGGGAAAACCGGCAGGCCGCCAGGTAACCCATGCACACCACCAGCAGCAGGACTCCCACCCCCTGCAGCGCACCGTCGCTGAGTTTCCAGCCGGGCGGCAATTTCATCAGGCCGCTGGCGAATATCGTGCCGGCCAGGGCCATGTAGCCGAACCAGTTGGTGGCCAGGCTCAGGCCGAGGATCTTGGCGATATTGCCGGTGCTCACCCCGAGCCTGGAATACAGCCGATAGCGCATGGCGATCCCGCCGACCCAGGCGCTGAGGTTGAGGTTGAAGGCGTAGCTGATAAACCCCACCGGCAGGATCTGGCGCCAGCCGAGGTCCTGGCGGATATAGGTGCGGCCGATCAGGTCGAAGCAGGCGTAAACCAGGAAGCTGCCCAGGGTCAGGCCCGCCGCGGTGAGCAGCGTGCGCACCTTGAAGTCGGCCAGGGTAGTGAGCACTTCGCTCCAGTCGATGCGCCGCGCCAGCAAGGTAAACAGCACGATCAACAGCAGAAAGAAGGCAACGGTCAGCGGTTTTTTCCAGCGCTGCCAGCGCGACCGGGCATGGGTTGCCGCGGACCTCGTGCCGTGAGCGTCAGTGCGGCTCATGAGGCGATTCCTGCACGATGCCGACCGGGCGGCCGAAGGTTTTCAGGCGCGGCTTGTGGGCAGGCAGCAAGCCGGCCCAGGCCGGGAAGTGACGCAGTATGTGGAACACCAGGAAACCCACGGTCAGGCGCCACAAGCGGCCACGACTGGCTTTCTTGGCCGGCATGACCTGGCAGTGGTCGCGGGCGAGCCGGTCGAGGCGCTCGAACAGGTCGCGATTGAAGGCGCGGTCGCGGATCAGCACGTTGGCTTCCAGGTTCAGCGACAGGCTCAGCGGGTCGAGGTTGCTCGAGCCCACGGTGCTCCAGTCCTCGTCCACCAGCGCCACCTTGCCGTGCAGCGGCCGTTCGCAATATTCGTAGATGATCACGCCGTCCCTGAGCAGGTAGTCATAGAGCATGCGCGCCGCCAGCTTGGCCACCACCATGTCCGGCTCGCCTTGCAGGATCAGCCGCACCTCGACGCCACGGCGCGCGGCGTTGCGGATCTCGCGCAGCAGCCGATAGCCAGGGAAGAAGTAGGCGTTGGCGATCACCACCCGTTGCCGGGCCCCGCGCAATACCTGGCGGTAGGCCTCTTCGATATCGCTGCGGTGGTCATGATTGTCGCGGTAGACCAGGCGCACCTGGCCGTCATGGTCGGGCAGGGCCAGTTCCGCCCGACGCTGCCGCCGGCGTTGCCACCAGTAGCGGGCGCGAGCCGGCCGGTCACCCTGCGCCAGGGCGAAGTGATGGATGTCCACCACGGCCGGCCCCTGGATTTCCACCGAGTAATCCTGCTTGGCCTGGGGACCGAAATCGGCCAGGTGGTCGGCGGAAAAGTTGATCCCGCCGACAAAGGCAATGCTGCCGTCGACCACCACTATCTTGCGATGCAGGCGGCGGAACCAGTTGGTGCGTACCCCGAGAATCGGTTGCGCCGGGTCGAATATCTGCAGGTGCACCCCGGCGTTGCTCATGGCGCCGAGGAACTCGGAGCTCAATTCGCCGCAGCCGAAGCCGTCCAGGCTGACGATTACCCGCACCCCGCGTTGCGCGGCATCGATCAGGATATGGTGCAGCTCATGGCCGACCTTGTCCTCGAAGAAGATGAAAGTCTCCAGCAAGATTTCATGCTGCGCCTGGCGCAGGACTTCGAATACCCGGGGAAAAAACGCTTCGCCATTTTCCAGCAGCACGACCCGGTTGTTGCTGTGCCAGCCGTATTGGAGATCCATCCGGGGCGGTTCGTGGATCTGCCCGGTATCGGCCAGATGGTCCACGGTGGTTTTTTCCAGGGGCATGTCGTTCATAGTTCGACCTCGACCGACAGTGGCGCGTGATCGGAGAGATGGGACCAGGGATGCGAGGCCAGCACCTGTGGTCGATGGATCTTCAGGTTACGCACATAAATCCGGTCCAGCCGCAGCAGTGGCAGGCGCGCGGGAAAGCTGCGCGCCGGCTTGCCGTGCAGGCTGACAAAGACCTCCTGCAAGCCGCTGGGAGCGAGCTGCGCGTCGGCGCGCAACCGCCAGTCGTTGAAGTCCCCGGCGACAATCAAGGGCGCGTCGGCGGGGAGTTCGGCGACCAGTTGCAGCAGCAGCTCCAACTGTTGCTGGCGATGGCTTTGGAGCAGCCCCAGATGCACACAAACCGCATGCACCTCCTGGGCATTGCCGGGCAGGCGCAGCACGCAATGCAGAAGGCCGCGGCTCTCGTGCCCGGAGAGCGAGACGTCGAGGTTGTCGTAGCGAATAATCTGGAATTTCGACAGCAGCGCGTTGCCGTGGTCGCCCGCCGGGTACACCGCATTGCGGCCATAGGCGAACTGCGGCCAGATGGTGTCGGCGAGGAACTCGTACTGCGGCATGCTCGGCCAGTTGTTGTAGCGCTGCGGATGTTGGTCGTGGGTGCCATGCACCTCTTGCAAAAACACCACGTCGGCGGCCACGGTGCGCACTGCCTCGCGCAGCTCGGGCAGGATGAAGCGCCGGTTCAGGGCGGTAAAACCCTTGTGGGTGTTAACCGTCAGCACGGTGAAGCGGTCCACGGTGGCAAGCTCGATCGAAGGTGGCATGGGGCTGTTGGGCGATTCGTCGCGGCTCATGGCAATACTCCCGGCGCGGCGGGTTCGCCGGGCGTGGTCGCCAGCGCCTGGTCGAGCCCGAAGCGCTGCAGCAACTGGCGGGCGTCGTAGGGCGCGCGGACCTTGAGGTCGTTGTCGAAATAGCAGAACACTTCCCGGCTCTTGCGCGCTCGGGGGGTGTGCCGGGTATCGATCAGCCGGGCATCGGCCGGTTGTTTGCCGGTATGCCAGGCCTCGATCCGGTCGCCCCAGCGCTTCAGGGCCTGGGCCGTATAGCCGCTGGCGTACAGCTCCTTGTCGCCGTGCAGCCGCAGGTAGACGAAATCGCCGGTCAGGTCTTCGCAGTAGGGCCATTTGCCGGCCGTGTCCGCCACCACCAGCGCCACGCCATAGTGGCGCAGCAGGTGGGGGAATTCAGGCACGGTAAAGCTCGCATGGCGGATTTCCACGGCATGGCGCATGGCTCTTTTGCCGTAGGCCTCGGTGCTGGCATGGCCATTCAAGCGGGGTTCGTGCTGGCGGGCGAGGGCGGCGGCCTGTTGGGTATTGGTGGGCAATTGTTGAAGAAAAGCGCCGAACAGCTCGGCGTCGAAGGAAAAGTTCGGCGGAAACTGCCAGAGAATCGGCCCCAGCTTGTCCTTGAGCTCCAGCACGCCCGAGGCGAAGAAATTGGCGATTGGCTTGTGCACGTCCCGCAGCCGCCGGATATGGGTGATGTAGCGCGGCGCCTTGACGCTGAAAATAAAGCCCTTGGGCGTGTCGTCATACCATTGGGCATAGCGCTGCGGAGTCTGCAGCGCATAGAACGAACCGTTGATTTCGATGCTGTTGACCGCGCGCGAGGCGAACTGCAGCTCGCGCTTTTGCGCCAGCCCCTCGGGGTAGAAGTCTCCACGCCAGGGCTTGTAGCGCCAGCCGGAAATACCGATATGAATCGCCGCCATGTCCTCTCCCGTCTGATGCTCTCCGACCGGACTCTGTCTTTTGATGACTGCCTGGCCGGCGGGAAAGTTTCGAACTTCCTACGGACGGCATTTTCGATCCTCTGGGCGCCGACCCTGTAGGAGCGCAGCTTGCGCGCGAAGAACGATAACGCGGTGGAACAGGCATTGCGCGGCGCGGCCTTCGCGGGCAAGCCTCGCTCCTACAGAGGAGCCGGCATTAGCCGGCTGGCGGGCTTAATGCCCGACCACCACCCGGCTCGAGCCTTGCGCCGGCTCGGCGTACACCGGGCCGAGGCGGTCCAGGCGCCCGCTCCAGGCGGTCAGGGCCAGGGCGCCCAATACCACCAGGCCGCCAATCCAGGCGGTGTGGATCAGCCCCAGGTGAGCGACGATCAGGCCGCCGCCCCAGGCGCCGCCGGCGATGCCGAGGTTGAAGGCGGCGATATTCAGGCCCGAGGCCACATCCACCGCCTGCGGGGTGTGGTGTTCGGCCTGGCGTACCACATAGACCTGCAGGCCCGGCACGTTGCCGAAGGCCACGGCGCCCCATACCAGCACGGTGGCCAGCGCCAGCCATGGGTTGCCGGCGGTGAAGGTGAGCAGGAACAGCACGCCGGCCAGCAGGGCGAAGATGATTTTCAGTGCGCTGATCGGGCCGCGCTTGTCCGCCAGCTTGCCGCCCCAGATGTTGCCCACGGCCACCGAGATGCCGTAGACCAGCAGCACCAGGCTGACGGTGCTGGCGCTGAAGCCGGAAATGTCCTGGAGAATCGGCGCGAGGAAGGTGAAGGCGATGAACGAGCCGCCGTAGCCCACCGCGGTCATGGCGTACACCAGCAGCAGGCGCGGCTGCTTCAGCACTTGCAGCTGTTGCAGCAGCGACGCCGGTTTGCTGTGGGCGATGTTTTTCGGCACGTAGGCCAGGCTGCCGATAAAGGCGATCACTCCCAGGGCGGACACCGCGAGAAAGGTTTCGCGCCAGCCGAAATGCTGGCCGATAAAGGTTCCCAGCGGCACGCCGGTGACCAGGGCCACGGTCAGGCCGGTGAACATGATGGCAATCGCGCTGGCGGCTTTTTCCTTGGGCACCAGGCTGGTGGCGATGGTCGAGCCGATGGAAAAGAACACGCCATGGGCCAGGCCGGTGACGATGCGCGCCAGGACCAGCGATTCATAGCTCGGCGCCTGCCAGGCCAGCAGGTTGCCGAGGGTGAACAGCACCATCAGCGACAGCAGCAAGAGCTTGCGCGGGACCTTGCCGGTCAGCGCGGTGAGCACCGGCGCGCCGACGGCGACACCCAGGGCGTAGAGGCTGACCAGCAGCCCGGCGGACGGCAAGCTGACGCCGAGATCGGCGCCGATGGTGGGTAACAGGCCAACGATGACGAACTCAGTCGTCCCGATGGCGAAAGCGCTCAGCGTCAGCGCGAGCAAGGCAATGGGCATGGCTGCAACTCCGGTGGATTTGATAATGGAGCGCAGTGTCCGGATTTGACTCATGCGGAAAAATAGCGGTTTCGGTATTTGATATTTGACCTGCGGGCAAATATCGAATGACGGCAGGCTTCTGTAGGAGCGAAGCTTGCTCGCGATAAGGCCGACGCGATGCACCAGGCCGCCCACGACCCGATATCAGTGGCGAATCAACCGGGTCCGCAGCTCCAGGCTGGCCTGCGGCTCGAGGTCCAGCCAGAAGTGCTGCTTGCCGGCGATCTCGGCAGCAGCGGGCAGGCCATCGCGATACACCAGGCGGTTGCCGGCCAGGGCCGGGACCTTCTGCCCGGGCAGCAAGGTGCCGGCGAGGTTCAGCGGATCGACCCCGCACACCGCGACCAGGCTGCCGTCCAGCGGGCGGCGGCGAACTTCGCGCAGCAGGGCGATGGCCTCGGGCAGGGCGAACTGCTCGCCAGCCAGGCCGCTGACAAAACGCCCGCCGCGAATTTCGCCGCGGGCCTCCAGCCGGTGGAAGGTGCGCAACAGTTCGCGCCAGCTTGGCAGCCAGTCGGCTTCGCGCTCCAGCAGGCGCCAGAACACCACGCCATAACGCCGCAGCAGGGTCATGGCGATGTGTTCCAGCGTTGCCGGTGGCGTGGCCTGGGCATGGGGGCCGGGGCTTTGCTGCAGCGACGAGGGGCGCCGCAGCAGGGCCCAGCGTCCCGCATCGTCCATGCCGCCGACCACGGCCCCGCGTCCGCGTCGTCCGCTACGGGCCTGACGCTTGCTGGCCGGGGTGATCAGCGCGCGCAGGCCGGCAAAGCTGTCGGCATTCACCAGCCCGGCGGCTACCAGCTCCTGCAGGGCTATTTCCAGCTCGGTGCGCAGGACGTGGGCTTCGTGCTGCAATTCATCGAAGAACAAGGCGCCGTGCCGGCTCAGGGCTTCATGGACCTTCTGCGCCTTGGGCGACAGCTCGCTGCTCTCGGGCTGCGCGCCCAGAGCGCTCCACAGCGCCACCTGGCTGCGCGGCAGCAGCACGATCGGCGTGTTGCGCAGGGTCGCGCCGACGGTCTTGTGTGGCGCGCTAAGGCGGCTCCAGACCACCTTGCCGTTGCGGCACAGCTCGTCCAGCCAGGCGGCGGAGTAATCCTTGACCCGCGCCGGCAGCAGGTCGCTGTCCCAGGCGCTGGCTGCGGCGGCATAGCCCTCGAACTGGGCGACCGTCTGCGCCAGCATGGCGCTGCCCTGGCCACGGGTGGCGCTGGACAGGTGCTGCCAGTCGAACAGAAAACGCATCAGGTCCTGCAACGACACCGGTTCGATTTCCCGGCGCAGGCGTTTGACCGTGTAGCGATGAATGCGCGCCAGCAGGTGCCGCTCGCACCATTGCTCGCGGGTTTCGCCGGGGCTGAAGCGGCCGCGCAGCACATAACCTTCGCCTTCCAGCTGGGCCAGCGCCTGGGCGACCTCGCCGGTGCCCAGGCCCAGGGGCGCGGCGATGGCTTCCAGCGGCAAGGGGCCGAAGCCGCCGAGCCGCGCTCGAATCAGCTCCAGCACCGCCTCATCGCGCTGCCAGCGCTCATCGAAGCCGGGCGGAGCCTCGAGGGGCGGCTGCAGCGGCGCCTGTGGATAAATCGCCCGCAGGCAGCCCAGGCGCTCGACGGCCAGCCACAGGGCCTGCGCGGCGCCGATCAGCAAACGGCTGGCGCGCCCACTGTCCGCCAGGGCTTGCAGCCAGCCTGTCCACTGCGGGTTGGCCAGGGCTTCGTCCTCGGCGATACAGCCCAGGCTCATCAGCGCTTCATGCATTTCGTCCGGGTTGCCGGGGGCGGGCCAGGCTTGCTCGCGCACCGATTCAATGGCCTCGGCATCCAGGGCGCCCAGGTCGTCGCTGGACTCGGGGTCGCTCCAGCGGCGACTGAGCACGGCCTGGGTGCGGCGCTCTTCCAGCGGTGCGTCGTCGAGGAAGGTGTAAGGCCGGGCGCTGAGGATTTCCGCGGCCAGCGGCGAGGGCGCCGGCAGGTCGCGGCTGATCAGGCGCAGCTCGCCGCGCTCCATGCGCCGCAACAGCTTCAGCCAGCCCTCGCTGTCCATGGCTTCGTGCAGGCAATCGTCGAGGGTCTGCTCCACCAGCGGGTGATCGGGAATCTGCCGTTCGCCGGCGAGGTTTTCCAGGCAGGCGATCTGGTCGGGAAATACGCTGGCGATCAGGTCTTCGCTTTTCATCCGCTGGATCTGCGGCGCCACCTTGCGCCCGCCGACAAAGCGCGGCAGCGCCAGGGCCACGCCGGCATTCCAGCGCCAGCGCACGCCGAACAGCGGCGCTTCCAGTACGGCCTGGATCAGGATATGTTCGGCGCTGTTGCTGTGCAGGTAACGCCAGACTTCGTCCAGCTCGAAACTGTGGCCGGTGGACAGCGACAGCACGATGGCGTCTTCGCTGGCGGCGGCTTGCAACTCGAAATTGAAGGTGCGGCAGAAGCGCTTGCGCAGCGCCAGGCCCCAGGCGCGATTGATCCGGCTGCCGAACGGCGTGTGGATGATCAGTTGGGTGCCGCCGGACTCGTCGAAGAAACGCTCCATGATCAGCGTGTCCTGGGACGGCAGCGCGCCCAGGGCCTGGCGTGCGCGCGCCAGGTAATCGACCAGTTGCTCGGCGCTGGCGGCGTCCAGGCCGAGGCTGCCGCCCAGCCAGTCGAGGGCCGGCTGCAAATGGCCGGGCGTGGCGCCGAGCAACGTGTCGAGCCGCGCCAGCAGGCGCGCCACGGCAAACGACAGTTCGGCGCTGCGCCCGGGGGCTTCGCCGAGCCAGAACGGAATGGTCGGCGGCTGGCCGTGGGCGTCCTCGACTCGCACCCTGCCGGTCTCGACCCGCAGGATGCGGTACGAGGTATTGCCCAGCTGGAACACATCGCCGGCGATGCTTTCCACGGCGAAGTCTTCGTTGACGCTGCCGATATTCAGCGCCTGGGGTTCCAGCAGCACGCTGTAATCGGCGTTGTCGGGGATGGTGCCGCCGCTGGTCACCGCCGTCAGTTGGCTGCCCCGCCGGCCCCGCAGGCTGCGGTTGACGGCGTCACGGTGCAGATAGGCGCTGCGAATGCCCTGGCGGCCGTTGTAGCCCTCGGCGAGCATGCGCAGCAGCGCCTGGAAATGCCCTTCGTCGAGTTCGCTGTAGGGCGAGGCGCGGCGGATCATTTCCAGCAGCGGCTGTTCCTGCCATTCCTGGTTGCTGACTTCGGCGACGATCTGCTGCGCCAGCACATCCAGCGGCGCCTTGGGGATCTGCAGGGTGTCGAGTTCGCCCCGGTGCACGCAGTCGAGCAGGGCGGTGCATTCGATCAGGTCGTCGCGGCTCAGGGCAAACAGGCGGCCCTTGGGCGTGCCGCCGACCTGGTGCCCGGAGCGCCCGACCCTTTGCAAAAATGCGGAAATCGAACGCGGCGAGCCGATCTGGCACACCAGGTCGACATCGCCGATATCGATGCCCAGCTCAAGGGACGCGGTGGCGATCAGCACTTGCAGGTCGCCGCGCTTGAGGCGCTGCTCGGCGTCCAGGCGAAACTCCTTGGCCAGGCTGCCATGGTGGGCGGCCACCGCATCCTTGCCCAGGCGCTCGCTGAGGTGGCGGCTCAGGCGCTCGGCCAGGCGCCGGGTATTGACGAACACCAGGGTGGTGCGGTGTTCCCGCGCCAGTTCGGCGATGCGTTCGTAGACCAGCTCCCAGACGTCGTTGGCCATGACCGCCGACAGCGGCACGGGCGGTACCTCGATGGCCAGGTCCCGGGGCCGGGCATGGCCGATATCGACGATCTCGCAGGGGCGTTCATGGCCCACCAGGAAACGCGACACCGCTTCGATGGGTTTCTGCGTGGCCGACAGGCCGATGCGCGTCAGCGGCTCGCCGCACAACGCTTGCAGACGCTCCAGGCTCAACGCCAGGTGGCTGCCGCGTTTGCTGGCGGCAATGGCATGGATCTCGTCGACTATCACCGTGCGCGTGCTGGCCAGCATCTGCCGGCCGGAAGTCGAGCCCAGCAGCACATACAGCGATTCGGGGGTGGTCACCAGAATGTGCGGTGCGCTCTTGCGCATGGCGCTGCGGTCTTTCTGCGGGGTGTCGCCGGTGCGTACCGCGGTGCTGATGCGCAATTGCGGCAGGCCCATGCGTTCGAGCTGCGCGGTGATGCCGGCCAGCGGGTCCTGCAGGTTGATCTGGATATCGTTGCTCAGGGCCTTGAGCGGCGAGACGTACACCACCAGGGTCTGCTCCGGCAGCGTGCCGCCGTTTTCCAGGCCGCGATGAACCAGCTCGTCGATCACCGCGAGGAAGGCGGTCAGGGTCTTGCCGGAGCCGGTAGGGGCGGCGATCAGGGTCGAGCGGCGCTGGCGGATCAGCGGCCAGGCCCGGGCCTGGGCAGCGGTCGCTGCCGAGAAACAGCTGTAAAACCAGGCACTGACCGCCGGATGGAAGCCCGGCAAGGCGCTGGCGGGGATCTGGGGAAGGTTCATGCACAACGTTATGCGACCGCCGGGGCCAAGTTGCAAGCCTGCCTCGTCAGTGGCTACACGGACAGCACGTACTCTGTAGCCGCTGCCGCAGGCTGCGATCGAGCTGGGCGGCATTCCGACGTAGCGCTCGTAAAACCAGGCAATGCGATCTTCCAGACAGATCGCGGACTCAGGGTTTGCGGCAACTGCATTGCCGATCGCAGCCTCGCGGGGCTCGGTAGCGGCTACAGAGGGACGGTATGACCGACGGCGCTGCACTTTCTCAGTGACGGTTGCGCCGGAAACCCGCAAAATGCAACGATTCTGAGCAATATTCATGGCCAAACCCGCGGGTCTGGCCGATTCAAACCATCGTTCCGAACAGATTGGGCCTGCTGACTCTATGCGAATGCGCCTTATGTTACTGGGCGGCGGAAATGCCCTTGGGCAGGCGCTGATTCGCCTCGGTGCGGAGGAGGACATCGGTTTCCTCGCCCCCCGTCCGCCGCAAGACGGTTGGGATGCCGCGAGCCTGACGCAACTGCTCGACGACACCCGGCCGGATGCCTTGATCAACCTTGCGTACTACTTCGACTGGTTCCAGGCGGAGAGTGTCCCCGAGGCGCGCCTGGCTAGCCAGGAACGGGCGGTCGAGCGGCTTTCCGAGCTGTGCCAGCATCACAACATCATTCTCTTGCAACCTTCCAGCTACCGCGTGTTCGACGGTTCGCGGGCTACCGCCTATAGCGAGAAAGACGAACCGGTACCGCTGGGCTTGCGCGGCCAGGCCTTGTGGCGGATCGAACAGAATGTGCGTGCCACTTGCCCGCAGCATGTGCTGCTGCGTTTTGGCTGGCTGCTGGACGATAGCGCCGATGGCATCCTGGGGCGTTTCCTGGCCCGCGCCGAGCAAGCGGAAGAGCTGCTGCTGGCCGACGACCGCCGAGGCAACCCGACACCGGTGGACGACGCCGCCCGGGTGATCATTTCCGTGCTCAAGCAACTCGATTGCGCCGCGCCGCTGTGGGGCACTTATCACTACGCCGGCCATGAGGCGACCACGCCGCTGGCGCTGGGCCAGGCGATCCTCACCGAGGCCCGCAGCCTGCACCCGCTGGCCATCGAGGCGCCGACTCCCCAGGCCCACGCCGCCCGGCCGGACGCCGCCGAAGAGCCGCAACACGCGGTGCTGGCCTGCAAGAAAATCCTGCACACCTTCGGGATCAAGCCGCGTGCCTGGCGCGCGGCACTCCCGACTCTATTGGATAGGTTTTATCGTCATGGCTGATGGCCCTGTTTTGATCACCGGCGGTGCCGGTTTTATCGGTTCGCACCTGACCGACGCTTTGCTCGCCAAGGGCTACTCGGTGCGGATCCTCGATGATCTGTCCACGGGTAAACCGAGCAACCTGCCGCTGGATAATCCGCGGGTCGAACTGATCGAAGGCGACGTCGCCGACGCAGCCCTGGTGGCGCGGGCGATGGCCGGCTGCCGCGCCGTGGCGCACCTGGCGGCGGTCGCTTCGGTGCAAGCCTCGGTGGACGACCCTGTACGCACCCACCAGAGCAACTTCATCGGCACTCTTAATGTGTGCGAGGCCATGCGCCAGGCAGGCGTCAAGCGCGTGCTGTTCGCCTCCAGCGCGGCGGTCTATGGCAACAACGGCGAGGGTGAGTCGATCGATGAAGACACGCCCAAGGCCCCACTGACACCTTATGCGTCGGACAAGCTGGCCAGCGAGTACTACCTGGATTTCTACCGCCGCCAGCATGGCCTGGAACCGGCGATCTTCCGTTTCTTCAATATCTTCGGGCCGCGCCAGGATCCGTCCTCGCCGTACTCCGGGGTCATCAGCATCTTTTGCGAGCGCGTACAGAAAGGCCTGCCGATCACCGTATTCGGCGATGGCGAGCAAACGCGCGATTTCATGTATGTCGAAGACCTGGTGGACGTGCTGGTGCAGTCCCTGGAAGCACCGCAACTGGAAGTGGGCGCGGTGAATGTCGGCTTGAACCAGGCCACCACCCTCAACCAACTGCTCGAGGCCTTGGGCGAGGTGGTGGGGCAGTTGCCTGCGATCAGCTATGGCCCGGCACGCTCGGGGGATATTCGCCATTCACGGGCGAACAATCAGCGCCTGTTGCAGCGTTTCAAGTTTCCCGAACCAACGCCGATGAGCGTCGGGCTGAAGCGCTTGCTGGGCCTCTGAGTTTTTCCAGCCCATGAAAAAGGCGCCTTTTGAAGGCGCCTTTTTTTTGTACGGCCGATTTAGAACTTGTAGCCCAGGCCGACCATGTAGACCCATGGATCGACGTCCACGTCGACCTTGGCCCGGGTGCCGCCGGCAACCGCGTTGTTGTCCACGTAGGCGGTGGTGTCGATGTCGACGTAGCGCACCTGGGCGTTGATCATCACGTTGTCGGTCAACATGTAGTCGGCGCCGACCTGCCAGGCCAGGCCCCAGGAGTTCTTCGCGCGGAAGTTGTCGAAACCGGCGGCGCTGGCGCGGCTGCCGACGTGCTCGTCATAGATCCAGGTGTAGTTGATACCGGCACCGACGTAAGGCTGGAAGGCGGCCTTGTGGTCCAGTGGGTAGTAGACCAGGCTCAGGGTCGGCGGCAGGTGCTTGAGGGTACCGAGCTTGCCGTTGGCGGCGTCCAGTGAGGTGCCCTTGAGCTTCACGTCATGCTCGAACGGAGTGGCCGCGAGCAGTTCGAGCCCCAGGTTGTTGGTCAGCATGTAGGCGAAGTTCAAGCCCAGCTGGGTGTCGCTGCTCATGGTCGCCTTGCCGCCGAGATTGGCCCCGGCCAGCGGGCCGCGGTCGACCTTGACGTCGCCGCTGTCGGCTTTCGGGTTAACGGTGATGGCGCCGGCGCGAATGATGATATCGCCCGCTTCGTGGGCGTGGGCGAGCGGGGCGGCGAGCGCGAGCGCGAACAGGGGGGCGCTGAGCAGGGACTTGTGCATGGGAGCTCCAAAGGACGATTCGAGTTGGCTAGGTCCAATGGTAGGGATCGTCAAGGAACGAGCTTTGACTCAGCTCAATGAAAACCGGATCAGTGCGTAAACAGGCTAGACGACAGGCAACTGTACTGTTTCGCAAGAACCGGATTGCGTGCGCCGAGGCCATGCGCGGTGCTGCAAAAAGCGCCGCTTCACTCCTGCAATTCGTACACGTAAATCTTCTCGGCCTCCATCTGGTAGCCCGCGTCGGCGATTTCGCTGGTGGACGCCTTGACCTGCATCGGCCCTTCAATCCAGTACGGCTGATACAGCTCGTCGAGCTTTACCCCGACTGCGCTTTTGACATGCACGATCTGGTTCGACGGCGGTGGCGGCACGTGGATGCAGGCGCCGAAATACGGCACCAGCAGAAACTCCGTGGTACGCCCTTCCTCGCTGACTTCCAGCGGCACGATGTAGCCGGGCAGGCGCACCGACAAGCCGTCCAGGCTTTGCACCACCGGTGCGTTGGGCATGTCCTGCTTGGCCGCCGGGGCAGATTCGGCGGCCAGTGCATCGCTCATCTGCGACAGGTCATGCAGCGGCTTCATGTTCGGCACTTCCGCCGGCGCATCCGGCGGGATCATTTCCGACCAGGCCAGGTCCCGGGGTTCGGCGGCCCACAGCGGCAGGGCGACCAGCATCAACAGCGCAAGCAGGGCACGGGGCATGCCGGAGCTCCTCATACTAGAGTTCCTCATAAACGGACGGACAGGCCATCGGCCAGGGATTGTCGGTAGGCGCGCCAGGCCGGCACGCTGCCCATCAGCAGGGCGGCGATCAGGATACCGCCGAGCAGCGTCCACTCATACTCGCTCGGCCAGGACAGCGGCAGGTACAAGCCGTAGGTCGACTGCACGTAACCCTGGGCCAGGGCGATGCCCAGGTACAGCAGGCCCAGCCCGGCGAGCACCCCGAACAGCGCCAGGGCGAAGGCTTCCAGCACCAGCAGCGTGGCGATATGCCAGGGCCGCGCGCCGACCGAACGCAGGATCGCCATTTCCCGGCGACGCTCGTTGAGGCTGGTGAGAATCGCCGTGAGCATGCCGATCAGGCCGGTCAGCACCACGAACAACGACACCACGAACAAGGCCTTTTCCGCGGTGCCCATCAGGCTCCACAGTTCCTGCAGGGCGACCCCGGGCAGGATCGCCAGCATCGGTTCGCCACGGTATTCGTTGATCTCGCGCTGCACGGCGAAGGTGGCGATCTTATTGTTCAGGCCGAGCATGAAGGCGGTGATCGCCTGGGGTGTCAGGTCCATGTTGCGTGCCTGGTCGGCACTGATGCGTCCATTGCCCCGGGCCGGCACGCCGTTGTGCCAGTCGACATGGATCGCCTCCATGCCGCCGAGGCTGATGTGCAGCGTGCGGTCTACCGGGGTGCCAGTGCGCTTGAGAATGCCGACCACGGTGAAGGGTTTGTCGTCGTGCTTGACCAGGCTGATGGCCGCCACGCCATGGGCCAGCACCAGCTTGTCGCCAAGCTGGTAATGCAGGGCCTCGGCAACTTCGGCACCGAGCACCACCTCGAAGGGGTCGCTGGCGAATTCGCGGCCGCTGGCCAGTTGCAGGCTCTGCTGGTGGCCGTACTGGTAATGCTTGAAATAGGCCTCGGTGGTGCCCATCACCCGGTAGCCACGGTGGGAGTCGCCGAGGGAAATCGGGATCGCCCATTTGACTTTCGGGTTGCTGGCGAAGTGTTCGAAGCTGTCCCAGCGGATGTTGTTGGTGGCGTTGCCGATGCGGAACACCGAATACAACAGCAGGTTCACCGAGCCGGAGCGGGCGCCGACGATCAGGTCGGTGCCGCTGATGGTGCTGGCGAAGCTGGCGCGGGCTTCGGTGCGCACCCGTTCCACCGCCAGCAGCAGGCAGACCGAAAGCGCGATGGCGAAGGCGGTGAGGATCGCCGTGAAGCGGCGGTTAGCCAGGCTGGCCATGGCTAGACGGAACAGATACATCTCAGACCTCTGCGGGCGTGGCGGCGCGATTGAGTTCGGCCAGCGACAGGTTGCGATCGAACAACGGCGCCAGGCTCTGATCGTGACTGACGAACAGCAGGCTGGCCCCGGCCTCGCGGCATTCGGCGAACAGCAGGCGGATAAAGGCTTCGCGGGCGTCGTAGTCCAGCGCCGAGGTCGGCTCGTCGGCGATCACCAGTTCCGGCTGGCCGATTAGTGCGCGGGCGGCGGCGACCCGTTGCTGCTGGCCGATGGACAGCGAATCGGCGCGGCGACCGAGCAGCGCGGGATCTTTCAAGCCCAGGTGGGCGAGTAGCGTGGCGGCGGCCTGGTCGACGCTGCCGTGGCGTTGCACGGCGCGGCTGGCGCGCAATTTGGAGAAATGGCAGGGCAGTTCGACGTTCTCGCGTACCGAGAGAAACGGCAGCAGGTTGAACTGCTGGAAAATGTAGCCGGTGTGATCGACCCGGAAGCGGTCGCGGGCGCCGGCGGAAAGTTCGGTCAACTCCTGGCCCAGCAGGCGGATGCTGCCGCGGTCGGGTTTCTGCACGCCGCCGAGCAGGCCGAGCAGGGTGGTCTTGCCGCTGCCGCTGGGACCCTTGAGGAACAGCGTTTCACCCGCCTCCAGGCGAAAGGCCGGGATATCCAGCAACTGTGGATGGCCGGGCCAGCTGAAGCCCAGGTCGGACAGTTCGATAAGTGCTTGGGTCATGGGCATGGGGTCATGAGTGGGTGCTTAATGTAGGAGCGAAGCTTGCTCGCGATGGCGGTTGTCCGGCTTGCATGATTTGTTGGCCGTAATATCGCTATCGCGAGCAAGCTTCGCTCCTACAGGATGGGTGGCTCAGAACTTCAGGCTGGCGGCCTTGGCGGTCGCTTCCACGCCTTGCTGGCCACTTGGCGAGATGAGTTGTACCTGAATTTTCTGGGTGGCGGGGAAGGTCTTGAACACGCCGGCCAGGTCCAGGTTCTTCAGCGCACCCGGCGTGGCGCAGGTGAATTGGTAGTGGGCGTGGATCTCGCTGTGTTCATGGTGATGTTCGTGGCCGCCGGCATCCTTCGCTTGGCCATGGTCTTCGTCGTGGTCGTGAGCATCCGGCTTGTCGCCGAACAGCGGGCTTTCCAGCTCCTGTTGCGCCACCACGCAACCGGCGGCTGGCGGCAGGCTGAACAGCGCCAGCGGTTTTTCCAGCTGGGCGCGCACGGCGGCGACCTTGGCCTTGTCCGCGTCGGTGCTGGCGGCATGTTCGAACCCCACCAGGTTCATCGCCGGGCTTTCCAGTTCCAGCTCCAGGGTCTGGCCGTCCAGTGCCGCGTTCAGGCGCGCCACGCCATGCTCATGCGCGTCGAGGCTGGCGTGCTCATGGTCGTGGTCATGGTCGTGTTTTTCGGCCGCCTGAGCGATGGCCAGGGGCAACAGGGCGAACGGCAGGGCGAGCAGCAGACGACGCATGGCAAGTCTCCGGGGCGAACATGAAATTAATGTTATGTAATCTTATAACAAATGTGCCGGGAGTTTGACCGCCTGCTTGGCGTTGCGCAAGACGCGTGGGAGCATGCTCGTCAGAAACTTTCGGGAGCAGAGCGATGGTGCGGATTCGTGGAAGCATCGGCGAGTGGCCGGTGGATTTGACCCTGGAGCTGGACGAGGGCGATTGGGACCAGTTGAGCGCCCGGTTGGGCACGTCGTTGCAGGCGCCCAAGCCTGAAGGCGGCGCACCGGCGGCCAAGCCGGCCAGCCAGGACGATGCGCTGTGGCAGATCGCCAAGGACCTGCTGCGCAAGGCCGGGCAATTGAGCGGTCCGGATCTGCTGGAGCAATTGGAAGGCCTGACCGGCAGCGCGGCGGCGGGCAAGCGCCTGTTGGTGCGTTTGCGCCATAGCGCCCAGGTCAAGGTGGCGAGCGGCGGTGATACGCCGTTGTACAGCTGGATCGAGTAGCCCAAGACTAAACAGGCCCGCCCTTTGTGGGGCGAGCCTGTTTGCGATAACGCCGGCGCGGCGGTGAGTCAGTACAGCGCGGCGAACAGCTTGCGGCGGTAGCTGGTCACCAGCGGGTGATCGTTGCCCAGCAGCTCGAACACTTGCAGCAAGGTCTTGTGCGGCAGGCCTTCGTTGTAGCTGCGATTGCGGATGAACAGCTTGAGCAGCGCCTCCAGCGCCGCGTCGTACTGCTGGCGCGCCAGTTGCTGGATGGCCAGCTGATACACCGCTTCGTCGTCCTGCGGGTTCTGCGCCAGGCGGCTTTTCAGCTCGGCGCTGTCCGGCAGGTCGGCGGCCTGCTTGAGGAAAGTGATCTGCGCCTTGGCCCCGGCCAGCGCGGCCTTGTGCTCATCGCCGGTGACGGCGTCGAGCACGGTCTGGGCTTCGCCCAGTTCACCGCGTTCGGCCAGGCAGCGGGCATAGAGGATCAGCGCCTTGGCGTTGCTGTTGTCTTCGCCCAGCAGCACTTTCAGCGTGGCTTCGGCATCGGCGATGCGCCCTTCGACGAACAGCGCTTCGGCCAGTTCCAGCGGATCGGCGGCCTTGGGTGGCGGCATCTGCACATGGGGTTCGAGCATGGCCCGCACCGCGGACTCCGGTTGCGCCCCGGCAAAACCGTCCACCGGCTGGCCGTCCTTGAACAGCACCACGGTCGGCAGGCTGCGAATGCCGAAACGGGCGACGATGTCCTGCTCGATATCGCAGTTGACCTTGGCCAGCAGCAGCTCGCCCTGATAGCTCTCGGCGATCTGTTGCAGCATTGGCATCAGCGCCTTGCAGGGCGCGCACCATTCGGCCCAGAAATCCACCAGCACCGGTTTGTGAAACGAGTTCTCGATCACCGACTGGTCGAAGTCGGCGGTGCTGGCGTCGAAAATGTACGGCGTGTCCTGACTCATGGGAGATCTCGAAAAACGTGAATGGGCCAACTATAAGGCTTGGCGAGGGGCCGCTGAAAGCGGGGCATGGGGGGCGCTAGATTGTTTCGCGGGCAAGCCTCGCTCCTACAGGTGCAGCGTGATCTGTCCTTCATCGATCGCGCTGCGCGTGATACAGGCTCACTTCGCGAAATTCCCAGGGCTCGGCCAGATCCGGCAGGGTCAGGGCGTGGAGCATTTCCAGGCGTCGGTACAACGGATGCTGGAAGTCCTTGACCCGGGAGTCCGCCACCAGCGCCTGGCGTCCGCGGCTGAGGAATGCATCCAGCAGCGGCAGGTTGGCGCGGTCGTAGAGCACGTCGGCGACCAGGATCAGATCGAAGCGGTCGGCTTGCTCGAAAAAGTCCGTGGAGTAATTCAATTCAACGCCATTGAGCTCGGCATTTGCCCGGCAGGCGGCAATGGCCAGCGGGTCGAGGTCGCAGGCCACCACTTCCAGCGCGCCGGCCTTCATTGCCGCGATGCCGGCCACGCCGGAGCCAGCGCCGAAGTCCAGCACCCGCTTGCCTTGCACCCACTGCGGCTGCTCGGCGAGGTAGCGCGCCAGCGCCAGGCCGCTGGCCCAGCAGAAACACCAGTACGGCGGTTCGTGGAGAATTCGCCGGGTTTCTTCCGGGGTGAAGGCGCGGTCCATGTTGTCGGCATCGATCAACCACAGCTTCAGCTCGGTTTCCGGCAATGGGCAGGCCACCAACTGGGCATCGCCCAGCAGTTTGCTCAGGGCGTGCTGCAGGTCGAGCGGCGGGGTCATGGCGCCTTGATAAATTGCAGTTGGCCCACGGCCTGGGTGGTTGGCTGAGTGATGCGTTGCGCCGGCAGGTGCAGGATCAACTGGCCGGACTGGCTGGCGCGGCCGCGCAGTTCGACGCGCGCGCCGACCGGGAACACATCGGGATTGAAGCGCAGGCGAAACGGCAGGACCTTGTTGTTGCCGATCAGGTTGCTGCTGGCCAGCAAACGTTGCGGACGGCCGCGTTCGTCGATCACCAGCAGCGCCAATTCCACTTCGGCGCCGCTCGGCACGCCTTGCAAGGTACCGCTCAGTTCCCGCTGGTGGGCGGGCAGAGGGCCGAGGTCGGTGGCTTCCTGGGCTTTTTTCACACTCTGTTGAGGCGGGACAGTGGACTGGACAGGTTTCGGTGCGTCGCTGCTGCAAGCGACCAGCAGGCCGAAAAGGCTGAACAAAACAAGCGATCGTAGTGGCATATGCAGCTCCAACAAGGCGAAATTCCATGTGAAAAACATAATAGTCGGTCTGTATACCGTAAAGGCTATGGCTTGTCTTGCCAGTGGGATGCGCTACCATGGCCCTCCCTTTTTTTGTTGCCTGCCACCATGCACTGTCCCTTCTGCGGTGCCAACGACACCAAGGTCATCGACTCGCGTCTGGTCGCCGAAGGCGAACAGGTGCGCCGCCGGCGTGAATGCCTGGCCTGCGGTGAACGTTTCACCACCTTCGAAACCGCCGAACTGGTGTTGCCGCGCCTGATCAAGACTGACGGCAGCCGCCAGCCCTTCGACGAAGAAAAACTTCGCGCTGGCATGCAGCGCGCCCTGGAAAAACGCCCGGTCAGCGTCGAGCGCCTGGAAGCCGCGCTGGTGCATATCAAGCACAAGCTGCGCGCCACCGGCGAGCGCGAGGTCAAGTCCCTGGTCGTCGGCGAACTGGTGATGGCCGAGCTGCAAAAGCTCGATGAAGTGGCCTATATCCGCTTCGCCTCGGTCTATCGGCGTTTCCAGGATCTCAACGAATTCCGCGAAGAGATCGACCGTCTCGCCCGCGAGCCGGGCAAAGAATGAACCTCTGCGACGAACAGGCGGTGCTCGACGCCCACTACATGGCGCGTGCTCTGGAGCTGGCGGCCAAGGGCCGCTTCAGCACTCACCCCAACCCCCGGGTCGGTTGCGTGATCGTGTGCGACGGCCAGGTTGTCGGCGAAGGCTGGCATGTGCGGGCCGGCGAGCCCCATGCCGAAGTCCACGCCCTGCGTGCCGCCGGGGCCAAGGCCCGGGGCGCCACCGCTTACGTGACGCTTGAACCCTGCAGCCATCACGGACGTACGCCGCCCTGTGCCGATGCCCTGGTGGATGCCGGGGTGGCACGGGTCGTGGCGGCGATGCAGGACCCCAACCCGGAAGTCGCCGGCCGTGGCTTGCAGCGCCTGGCCCAGGCGGGCATCGCCACTTCCAGTGGCGTGATGGAGCAGCAGGCCCGGGCGCTCAACCAGGGTTTTCTCAAGCGCATGGAACATGGCCTGCCGTTCGTGCGGGTCAAGCTGGCCATGAGCCTGGACGGCCGCACTGCCATGGCCAGCGGCGAGAGCCAGTGGATTACCGGCCCGGCCGCGCGCTCGGCGGTGCAGCGCCTGCGGGCCCAGGCCAGCGTGGTGCTGACCGGCGCCGACACGGTGCTGGCCGATAATGCGCGGCTGACGGTGCGTGCCGAAGAGCTGGGGCTGGATGCCGAGCAGACCGCCCTGGCCATGAGCCGTCCACCGTTGCGGGTATTGATCGACGGCCGCTTGCGAGTGCCGCTCGATGCGCCGTTCTTCAAGGCGGGGCCGGCACTGGTCGCCACTTGCGCCGCGGTGGAGGAGCAGTACGCCAATGGCCCGGAATGCCTGATCGTGCCGGGTGCCGATGGCCAGGTGGACCTGCGGCGGCTGCTGAGCGAACTGGCCGGCCGAGGCATCAACGAGGTGCTGGTGGAAGCCGGGCCGCGCCTGGCGGGAGCGTTCGCCCAGCAAGGCTTGGTGGACGAATACCAGATCTTTGTCGCCGGCAAGTTCCTCGGCTCCTCGGCGCGCCCGCTGCTCGACTGGCCGCTGGCGCAGATGAGCGAGGCGCCGCAGCTGAAAATCATTGAAATGCGCGCCGTAGGCGATGACTGGCGAGTCATTGCCATTCCTCTGCCAGCAGCGAGCGTATAATTTCGGGCTTTCGCCACGCGGCGGCCCTGTTCTCGAGGAGGACTCCATGTTTACAGGCATCATCGAATCCATCGGCAGCATCCGCGCCTTGACCCCCAAGGGCGGCGATGTGCGGGTGTATGTGGAAACCGGCAAGCTCGACCTGGGCGACGTGAAGCTGGGCGACAGCATCGCGGTGAACGGCGTCTGCCTGACTGCGGTGGAATTGCCGGGCGACGGCTTCTGGGCCGACGTCAGCCGCGAGACCCTGGACTGCACCGCTTTCCATCAGCTGAAGGCCGGCAGCCGGGTCAACCTGGAGAAAGCCCTGACCCCGACCACCCGCCTGGGCGGGCACCTGGTCAGCGGCCACGTCGACGGCGTCGGCGAAGTGGTGGCCCGGGACGAAAATGCCCGCGCCATCCAGTTCCGCATCCGCGCGCCCAAGGACCTGGCCAAGTACATCGCCCACAAAGGCTCGATCACCGTCGACGGCACCAGCCTGACGGTCAACGCGGTCAATGGCGCCGAATTCGAGCTGACCATCGTCCCGCACACGCTGGCCGAAACCATCATGGCCGACTACCGGCCGGGGCGGCAGGTCAACCTCGAAGTCGACCTGCTGGCGCGTTACCTGGAGCGCCTGCTGCTGGGCGACAAGGCCGCGGAGCCTTCGAGCGGTGGCATTACCGAAAGTTTTCTGGCCGCTAACGGCTACCTCAAATCCTGACTCAAGGGGGTGCCGCGTGGCGCTCAACAGCATCGAAGAACTGGTTGAAGACATCCGCCAAGGCAAGATGGTCATCCTCATGGATGACGAAGACCGCGAGAACGAAGGCGACCTGATCATGGCCGCCGAGTGCTGCAAGGCCGAGCACATCAACTTCATGGCCAAGCACGCCCGCGGCCTGATCTGCATGCCGATGAGCCGCGAGCGTTGCGAGCTGCTCAAGCTGCCTTTGATGGCGCCGCGCAACGGTTCCGGGTTCGGCACCAAGTTCACCGTGTCCATCGAGGCCACCACCGGCGTGACCACCGGCATTTCCGCCGCCGACCGTGCACGCACGGTGCAGGCTGCCGCCGCCAAGGACGCCAAGGCCGAAGACATCGTCAGCCCGGGCCACATCTTCCCGCTGATGGCCCAGCCGGGCGGCACCCTGGCCCGCGCCGGCCACACCGAAGCGGCTTGCGACCTGGCGCGCATGGCCGGTTTCGAGCCGAGCGGGGTGATCTGCGAAGTGATGAATGACGACGGCACCATGTCCCGTCGCGCCGAACTGGAAGCCTTCGCCGCCGAGCACAACATCAAGATCGGCACCATCGCCGACCTGATTCACTACCGGATGATCCACGAACGTACCGTTCAGCGGATTGCCGAGCAGCCGCTGGACAGCGAATTGGGCCAGTTCAACCTGGTGACTTACCGTGATTCGGTGGAAGGCGACGTGCACATGGCGCTGACCCTGGGCAATATCTGCGCCGAAGAACCGACCCTGGTTCGCGTGCACAACATGGACCCGCTGCGCGACCTGCTGATGGTCAAGCAGCCTGGCCGCTGGAGCCTGCGGGCCGCCATGGCCACGGTGGCCGAGGCCGGCAGCGGCGTGGTGCTGTTGCTGGGCCACCCGCTGGATGGCGACGTGCTGCTGGCGCATATCCGCGAAACGGCCGAGCATCAACCAGTGAAAAAGCCGACCACCTACAGCATCGTTGGTGCCGGCTCGCAGATCCTGCGTGACCTGGGCGTGCGCAAAATGCGCCTGATGAGTGCGCCGATGAAATTTAATGCGATATCCGGTTTCGACCTGGAAGTTGTAGAATACGTGCCCTCTGAATAAAAGCCGGCTGTTGCGGGCTTGAAATTCGCGGTTCAAATATCATCAGTGAGCGCGTAGTGAACGCGCTCCGGCTCTTTAAGAGATTTGTCGAATGACCCTGAAGACCATCGAAGGTACCTTCATCGCCCCCAAAGGCCGCTATGCCCTGGTGGTCGGCCGTTTCAACAGCTTCGTCGTCGAAAGCCTGGTCAGCGGCGCCGTTGACGCCCTGGTCCGTCACGGCGTGAGCGAAAGCGACATCACCGTGATTCGTGCCCCTGGCGCCTTCGAGATTCCGCTGGTTGCGCAGAAAGTCGCGCAGAAAGGCGAGTTCGCAGCGATCATCGCTCTGGGCGCGGTCATTCGTGGCGGCACTCCGCACTTCGAATACGTGGCTGGCGAATGCACCAAGGGCCTGGCCCAGGTGTCCATGGAGTTCGGCGTACCGGTGGCCTTCGGCGTACTGACCGTCGACTCGATCGAGCAAGCCATCGAACGTTCCGGCACCAAGGCCGGCAACAAAGGTGCTGAAGCTGCCTTGTCCGCTCTGGAAATGGTCAGCCTGCTGGCGCAGTTGGAGGCCAAGTGATTAGCGACGAAAGCGATCGTTTCAACCCGCGCGATCCGAAACCTGCGGACGCTGGCAAGCCATCCAAGAGCGCCAAGCGTCGCGAAGCCCGTCAGCTCGCGACCCAGGCGCTGTATCAATGGCACATGGCCAAGCACTCGCTGAACGAGATCGAAGCGCAGTTCCGGGTCGACAACGATTTCACCGACATCGACGGTGCTTACTTCCGTGAGATCCTGCACGGCGTACCGGCCAACAAGAACGAGATCGACAAAGCTCTCGCCCCTTGCCTGGACCTCACCATCGAAGAGCTGGACCCGGTCGAACTGGCGGTTTTGCGCCTGTCCACCTGGGAGCTGCTCAAGCGCGTCGACGTGCCATACCGCGTTGTGATCAACGAAGGTATCGAACTGGCCAAGGTCTTCGGTTCCACCGACGGCCACAAGTTCGTCAACGGTGTACTCGACAAGCTGGCCCCGCGTCTGCGTGAAGCTGAAGTGAAGGCCTTCAAGCGCTGATCAGCGCTTGCAGCTGCCATGGGCGAGTTTGAGCTGATCCGTAACTTCTTCGCTGCCGCGCCTTGTGCGCAGGGCGGCGAGGGCGTTGCGCTGGGGATTGGCGACGACTGCGCCTTGCTGGCTGTTCCTTCTGGCGAACAGTTGGCGATTTCCACCGACACCCTGGTGGCCGGTGTGCATTTCGCAGATCCCTGCGACCCTTTCCTGCTCGGCCAGCGTTCGCTGGCGGTGGCGGTCAGCGACCTGGCGGCCATGGGCGCCGCGCCTGTCGCCTTTACCCTTGCCTTGACCCTGCCGACGGTTGCAACCGATTGGCTGCAAGCCTATGCCAACGGCCTGAGCGCCATGGCGCAGAGCTGCGGCGTGCGCCTGGTGGGCGGCGACACCACGCGCGGCCCGTTGACCCTGACCATGACCGTGTTCGGTCGCGTGCCCGGCGGCCAGGCCCTGACCCGCAGCGGTGCCCGTCCGGGCGACCTGCTGTGCGTCGGCGGCGAGCTGGGGAATGCTGCCGGCGCCTTGCCCCTGGTGCTCGGGCAGCGCAGCGCCGACGCAGAAGTCGCCGACGTCTTGCTCGGCCACTACTGGTCGCCGCAACCACAACTGGCCTTGGGCCAGGCGCTGCGCGGCAAGGCCACCGCGGCCCTGGATATCTCCGATGGCCTGCTGGCCGACTGTGGGCACATCGCCACCGCTTCAGCTGTCGGCTTGCTGATCGAAAGTGAAAAAGTGCCGATGTCCCAGGCGCTGCTGAGCTTTCTCGGTGAGAATGGCGCCCGCTCGGCGGCGCTCAGCGGCGGCGACGATTACGTGCTGGCCTTCACCTTGCCCCAGGCCGAGCTGGCGCCGTTGCTCGCCGCCGGCTGGCCGGTGCATGTGCTGGGCCGGGTTGTGGCCGGGCAGGGCGTGACGCTGCTGGATGCCGAGGGGCGGGACATCACCCCGAGCACTCGGGGCTATCAACATTTTCGGGAGACACCGTGACAGATCACCCCAAACAGGTTCCGGCAGAGTTCGTGCCGCCTTCCGTCTGGCGTAACCCCTGGCATTTTCTGGCATTCGGCTTTGGCTCGGGCACCTTGCCCAAGGCCCCGGGTACCTGGGGCTCGTTGGTGGCGCTGCCTTTTATTCCGTTGTGGCAGATGTTGCCGGACTGGGGCTACTGGCTGATGCTCGGCATCACCATGCTGTTCGGCTTCTGGCTGTGCGGCAAGGTGGCCGACGACCTGCGGGTGCATGACCACGAAGGCATCGTCTGGGACGAGATGGTCGGCATGTGGATCACCCTGTGGCTGGTGCCGGAAGGCTGGCAGTGGCTGCTGGCAGGGTTCCTGATGTTCCGTTTCTTCGACATTCTCAAGCCCTGGCCGATTCGCTGGGTCGACCGGCATGTGCACGGCGGAATCGGCATCATGCTCGACGATGTGCTGGCCGGTGTCTTCGCCTGGTTGGCGATGCAGGGCCTGGTCTGGTGCTTTGCCTGAGGAATCAGCCATGCCGGTTGCTCGCGCTCTGCTGGTAGTGTTTTGCGTCTTGGCCGCAGGACTGGCCCGGGCCAGCGAGCCGGCGGCGCTGCCCGAGGAAATCCGGGTAGCCAGCGAGGAATGGAACAGCTACACCCAGGCCGATGGTCAGGGCCTGGCCTGGGATATCCTGCGCGAGGTGTTCCAGACCCAGGGCGTGAAGCTCGACATGCGCAGCGTGCCTTACACCCGTTCGGTCGGGCTGGTGCAGCGGCGTGAAGTCGATGCTCTGGTCGGCTCCTATCAGGACGAAACCGACGGCGCCCTGTATCCGCGCTGGAATTACGACACCGACCATATCTACTCCCTGGGGCTGGCGACGAGTCCGCCGCTGTCCCTGGACACGCTCGGCAATCATCGCCTGGTCTGGGTGCGCGGCTACCGCTACCAGGACTATTTGCCCAATATCCAGCGCTTCAATGAAATCCGCCGGCGGGTCGGCATCTTGCCGATGCTCCAGCAAGGCCGTGCCGACTTCTATATCGATGCGCTGACCGAGGTCGAGTTTGTACTGGCCCAGGCCGAGGACCGCACGCAGTTCCGCCGCACCCACTTGGCTGAGTTGCCGCTGTTCTTGGCCTTTGCCAACAATGAACGGGGCCGGGTGCTGTGCGCGCTGTTTGATCGCCGGATGGACGAATTGGTCAAAGACGGCCGGCTGCGGCCGATTTTCCAGCGCTGGCAGCAACCCTATCCGTTTGACGCCAAGCGCCCTCCTGCCGATCGGTGATCTAACTTCTTGATCTTTATGCTCAATAATTCAGCCTAAGCGTCTGTCGAAAGCTGCTGTTACAATGCCGCCTCTGCGAATCTCCAGTCCCATACAGATCAGGAGCACAACGGTGCCCGTCGTTTTTGTTGCCGCTTCCAAGCTGCCCACCCCTTTTGCGCAATTCACCATGCACGGTTTTCTCGATGAAGCCACCGGCCGTGAGCACGTCGTGCTCAGCCTGGGTGATATTGCCGATGGCGCTCCGGTGCTCGGCCGCTTGCACTCCGAATGCCTGACCGGCGACGCTCTGTTCAGCCAGCGCTGCGACTGCGGTTCGCAACTGGAAGCCGCCTTGCAGGCGATCGCCCGCGAAGGTCGTGGCGTGCTCCTGTATCTGCGCCAGGAAGGCCGCGGCATCGGCTTGCTCAACAAAATCCGCGCCTATGAGTTGCAGGACGGCGGCGCCGACACCGTGGAAGCCAACGAACGCCTGGGCTTTGCCGCCGACCAGCGTGACTACGCCATGTGCCTGCCGATGCTCGAGCACCTGGGCGTGAAATCCCTGCGCCTGATGACCAACAACCCGCGCAAGGTCAAGGCCCTGACCGAGATGGGCATCGTCGTTGCCGAGCGCGTGCCGCTGCACACCGGCCACAACCCGCACAACAAACTCTACCTGGCCACCAAGGCCAGCAAGCTCGACCACATGATGGGCAACGAGCATCAGGGCGAGGTAGATCGGGCGTGACCCGCGCTCAGGTTCGGCGGCGACTGGCCGTCAGCTGGTGGCAATACTTGGCGCTGGCGCTGCTGCCGCTGTTCGTGATCAACCTGGTGTTCGGCCAGGGCGAGCCGCTGCTGCCGATCCTGGCGATGCCGTTTTTCATTGCCGGTGTAGCTTCGATGTTTGTCAGCCTGCGATTCTTCGGTGGCTACAAACGGGCCTTGATCGCCACCCATAAAGCCCTCGATACCCCCGCAGAGCCAGCGGCCTGGATCGAGCTGGCGGCCAGTCGCCGCGCGGCATTTCTGGCGGCGGCCCTGCCGGCCTGGGTCGGCGCCCTGGCGGTATTCGTCGGTCTGGAAGCGGTGCCGCTGATCCTCTTGGCACTGTCCACCGCAGTGCTGTTCTACCTCTACCGCATCCCGCGTCAGCTCGGTTGATGCGGCGCTGGCTGGCAGTCCTGCTGCTGGCCCTCGGTGGCCCGGCGCTGGCGGTGGAACGCGTGGTCAGCCTGGCGCCTTCGCTGTCGGAAATCGTCGTCGAACTGGGCGCCGCCGACTTGCTGGTCGGCGTGCTTGATGCCGGCGAACGTCCCGTCCAATTAAAAGACCTGCCGTCGGTGGGCCGCTACGGCCAACTGGACATGGAGCGGCTGCTCAGCCTCAAGCCGGACCTGCTCCTGCTCTGGCCCGGCAGCGTTGGCCCGGCGCAGCGCGAACAGCTGGGTCGCCTGGGGATCCCGACGCTGGTGGCCGAACCCCGCAGCCTCGACCAGCTCGTCGCCCAGATCGAAACCATCGCCGCCCGGCTGGGGCGTCCACAGCGTGGCCTGGCGCGTGCCTCCGAGCTGCGGCAGCAGTTGGCAGAGCTGCGCCAACGTTATGCCCGTAGCGAGCCTTTGCAGGTGTTTTATCAAGTCTGGGACCAGCCGTTGTACACCGTGGGCGGCGGACAAATCATCAGTGATGCCCTGAGTGTGTGCGGCGCGCGCAATGTGTTTGCCGACCTGCCGCTGCCGGCGCCTCAAGTCAGTCTCGAGTCGGTGTTGCAGCGCAACCCTGAAGTGATCCTGGCCAGCACCCAGGCGCAACTTGACGCCTGGAAAGCCTGGCCGCAACTGAAGGCCGTGGCGCAAGGCAGGTTGTTGCTGATCGGCGATAAAGGCCTGGAGCGGCCGAGTGGGCAGATGATCGCGGCGACGGCCAAGCTCTGTGAGTTGCTTGATTCCGAGTAGCTGCGGCTAGTGCATCGCGGGCAAGCCTCGATGCTACAGAAAAATATGCAATTCCCCTGTAGGAGCGAGGCTTGCCCGCGATAGCGTTCTTACAACCCCCGGCCTGCCTAAAGCTCCGGCGCCCAGGTCACCCCGAACATCCAGGCCCGGCCTGCCTCCCGATACCCGTACTGCGCGCCGTCATGGCTGTACAGCACCCGGCTGTAGGATTTGTCGAGCAGGTTGTCGACCTTCAATTCCAGCCGGATCTCGCGGTCCAGCGCCCAGCTGCCGCGCAAGCCCAGCAGGGCATAGCCACCGAGGCGCTGCTGGTTGGCCAAGTCGTCATAACTGCTGCTCACCGCCTGCCAACTGGCACCGAGGCCCAGGCGGTCGAACTGTCGATCCAGATCCAGGCTCAGGGTGCGCCGGGCGCGGCGGGCCAGGGTGTGGCCGGTGTCGCGGTCGCGGGGATCGATGATGGCCAGCCCCAGATTGCTCTGCCAGCCGAACAGCTCCTGTCGCAGCGCCGCCTCGAAGCCGTTGATCCGCGCCGAGGCGACGTTCTGCGGGCGCGAGTTGCTGCCGAAAATGATCGCGTCTTCCAGGTCAGTGCGGTACAGCGAAGTCTCCAGGCGCGTGCTTTCGCTCAACTGGCTGCGCCATTGCAGCTCGTAGCTTTTCGAGGTCTCGGGCTTGAGGTCGGGGTTGCTGAAGTCGGGGTAATACAGGTCGTTGAAGGTCGGCGCGCGAAAGCCCTCGCTGTAGGTCAGCAGGACATCGTTGTCGGCATTCAACGGCAGGGTGAGGGTGCCGCTCCAGCTGTTCTGGCCGCCAAACTGCTGGTTCTGGTCGCGACGCAGGCCCAATTCGGTGGAGAAACTGTCGGCCCTGAAACGATGCTGGACAAAGGCCGCGCGGTTCCAGCGACTGTCCTCGGCGAAGGCGGTGCTGCTGTTGACCCGGTCTTGGTACCAGTCGCCGCCGACGATCAGGCTGTTGCGTTCGTCGAGGCGTAGGTCGTTCTGCCAGTTGAGCGAGTCGCGGTAAGTGTTGAACACCGTGCGCTCATCGCTGAGCTTGTCGAAGGTTTTCTCGCGGTTCTCGCTGTGGCCCAGTTCCAGGCGCGACTTCCAGGCTTCGTTGATACGTCCGTCGACATAACTGCTGAAACTGCTGACCGCGAATTCGCTGTAGGGTTTTTGCGGCAGGCTCTCGAAGGTGTTGCTGTCGAAGCGCCCGAAGGGGTTGTCGAACTCGCTCTTGCCACGGTTATCCAGCAGGTTCAGGCCCGCTTCCCAGTCGTCGTTGAAGGCGTGGCTCAGGCTCAGGCTGAGGGACTGGTTGCGGTAGGCGTCATCGTCACGGTCGCTGGCATAGGACTCATGCGTGCGGTTGCTCCCGGCCGTGTCGTCGAGGCTGGCGCCCAGGCTGAAGCGGGTCTGCTGGTCGCCGCCGGACAAGCCGATGCTGCGCTCCCAGGTCTGGTGGCTGCCGACCCCCAGGTGCAAACGGGGCTGCAGGCCCTGTTCGGCACCGCGCCGGGTGAAGATCTGGATCACCCCGCCGATGGCGTCGCTGCCGTAAATCACCGAGCGGGAACCGCGCAGCACTTCCACCCGCTCGATCTGATCGATATTCAGGTGTTGCAGGTTGCTGTCGCCGGAGCTCGAACTGCCGATGCGTTGGCCGTCCACCAACACCAGGGTCTGCGCCGACGAAGTGCCGCGGATGTAGATTCCCGGCACGCTGCCCCGGCCGCCGCTTTGCGCCACTTGCACGCCAGGCACCCGTTGCAGCAGGTCAGTGACGCTGGAAGGTTGCAGGCGGTCGATGTCGTCACGGGTGAAGATGGTGTTGGCGGCGCTGCTGTCGTTGCGGGCTTGCACCTGGCGGTTGGCGCTGATCAGCACGTCCGGCAGCTTGAGCGCTTGTTCGCGGTCGAGATTGTCGGCCAGCAGTGGGCCGGCGGGCAGCAGGCAAAGGGTCAGGGTGAGGTGCGAGGGTTTCATCGGCAATCTGTTGCGAATGGAGCATGCGAGGAAAAACCGCAGGCTGCGATAAGGTCCGTAGGACCTTCCAGGGACCTCAAAAGCAACGCCCCCTTTCGGGGGCGATCGCAGCCTGCGGCAGCGGCTACAGGTTACAGGCCGAGCCGTTGCAGGCGTGCCCGTACGGCGGCTTCGATACCGGCTTCGTCCAGGCCGCATTCGGCGAGCATCTGCGCTGGCTTGGCGTGCTCGACGTAGAGGTCCGGCAGGCCCAGGTGCAGGATCGGCTTGAGGATCGCTTCACGCGCCAGCAACTCGCCGACCGCGCCACCGGCGCCGCCCATGATGGCGTTCTCTTCAATCGTCACCAGCAGCTCGTGGCTGGCGGCGATCACGCACACCAGGGTTTCATCCAGCGGTTTGACGAAACGCATGTCGACCACCGTCGCATCCAGCTTTTCGGCGACTTTCAGCGCCTCGGCCAGTTGCACGCCAAACACCAGCAGGGCGACCTTGTTGCCCTGGCGGCGAACCACGCCCTTGCCGATCTCGATCGGTTGCAGGTCTTTCTCGATGCTGGTGTTCGGGCCGGTACCGCGCGGGTAACGCACGGCGGCCGGGCCGTTGTACAGGTAGCCGGTGCTGAGCATCTTGCGCAGTTCGTTCTCGTCGCTCGGGGTCATCACCAGCATGCCGGGGATGCAGCGCAGGAACGACAGGTCGAAGCTGCCGGCGTGGGTCGGACCGTCTTCGCCCACCAGGCCGGCACGGTCGATGGCGAACAGCACGTCGAGGTTCTGCACCGCCACGTCGTGGACCAACTGGTCGTAGCCGCGCTGCAGGAAGGTCGAATAGATCGCCACCACCGGCTTGGCGCCTTCGCAGGCCATGCCGGCCGCCAGGGTCACGGCGTGCTGCTCGGCAATCGCCACATCGAAATAGCGCAGCGGGAAGCGTTCGCTGAAGGCCACCAGGTCCGAGCCTTCCTTCATCGCCGGGGTAATACCCACCAGGCGCGGGTCTTCGGCGGCCATGTCGCACAGCCATTCGCCGAATACACCGGAGTACTTCGGCCCGCCGGCTTTTTTCGGCGCGGCGGCAGGGCTGTCCAGGGGATCGAGCTTGGTGATGGCGTGGTAGCCGATCGGGTCGACTTCGGCTGGGGCGAAGCCTTTGCCTTTCTTGGTCACCACATGCAGGAACTGCGGGCCCTTGAGATCGCGCATGTTGCGCAGGGTGGCGATCAGGGTCGGCAGGTCGTGGCCGTCGATCGGGCCGATGTAGTTCCAGCCCAGCTCTTCGAACAGGGTGCCGGGAACCAGCATGCCCTTGGCGTATTCTTCGGTGCGGCGGGCGATTTCCCAGGCGCCGGGCAGGCGCGACAGCACCTTCTTGCTGCCTTCGCGCATGCTGGCGTAAGTGCGGCTGGAGAGGATCTTGGCCAGGTAGTTGGACAGGCCGCCGACATTGCGCGAGATCGACATGTCGTTGTCGTTGAGGATCACCAGCATGTTGGCGTCCACTTCCGGCGCGTGGTTCAGCGCCTCGAAGGCCATGCCTGCGGTCAGGGCGCCGTCGCCGATCACGGCAATGGCCTTGCGATCGCTGTTTTGCAGGCGGGCGGCGATCGCCATGCCCAGCGCGGCGCTGATCGAGGTGCTGGAATGGCCGACGCCAAAGGTGTCGTACTCGCTCTCGGAGCGCCGCGGGAAGGCGGCCAGGCCGTCCTTCTGGCGCAGGCTGGCCATGCGCTCGCGGCGACCGGTGAGGATCTTGTGCGGATAAGCCTGATGACCCACGTCCCACACCAGGCGGTCGTCCGGCGTGTCGAAGACGTAATGCAGCGCGATGGTCAGCTCGATGACGCCCAGGCCGGCACCGAAATGCCCACCGGTCTGGCCGACCGTGTAGAGCAATTCCAGGCGCAACTCATCGGCCAGGGTTTCCAGCTCGGCTTCGCCTAACCGGCGCAGGCCGTCCGGCGTGTTGGCACGGTCGAGCAGGGGCGTGGTCGGGCGCTTGCGGGGAATCTCATGAAACGTCGTGGGCATCAGGCGAATCGTTATAGGTATAAAAGAGGCGGCAGTTTACCTTATGCATCGCAAGCTGCCCACGCAGAGCGCGGAACTTGGCCGATATGCGGTCTGCCGCGCCGGGGGCGATCAGCTGCGTCGATCGACGATATAACGCGCCAGCTCCCGCAGGGGCTCGGCGGCAGCGTCAAAGGGTCGCAGCGCGTGCAGGGCCTGATCGCGCAACTCCAGGGCATAAACCTTGGCCGCTTCCAGGCCGAGCAGGGCCGGGTAGGTCGGTTTGTCCCGGGCGATGTCGGCACCCTGGCGCTTGCCAAGGGTCGCGGTATCGCTTTCCACGTCGAGAATGTCGTCCTGCACCTGGAACGCCAGGCCGATGGCCTGGGCATAGCTTTGCAAGGATTTGAGCTCGTCTTTCTCGGCCCGGCCGCTGGCCAGGGCGCCGAGCTTGACGCTGGCTTCGATCAGCGCGCCGGTCTTGTGCCGATGCATGTATTCCAGGGCTTTCTGGTCGAGCTTGACGCCGACCGAGCCAAGGTCGATGGCCTGGCCGCCGACCATGCCCGCCGGGCCCGCCGCCAGCGCCAGGGCGCTGACCATCTGCAGGCGGATCTCGGCGCTCGAATCGCTCAGGCGCGGGTCGAGCAGGGCGCTGAAGGCCAGGCTCTGCAAACCGTCGCCGGCAAGAATCGCGCAGGCTTCATCGAAGGCTTTGTGGGTGGTCGGCTGGCCGCGACGCAGATCGTCGTCGTCCATCGCCGGCAAATCGTCGTGCACCAGGGAATAAGCGTGGATCAGTTCCACCGCGCAAGCCGCGCCGTTGGCCTGTTCCGGGTGAGCACCGAGGGCTTCGCAGGCGGCGTAGGCCAGCAACGGGCGCACACGCTTGCCGCCGTTCATCACGCTGTAGCGCATGGCCTCGTAAAGACGGGCCAGCTCCGGGCTCGGCGCGAGGAACAGGGTTTCCAGTGCAGCATTGACCCGGGCCTGACTGCTGGCCTGATAGGCCGCGATCATTCTGGCTGTTCCGCGTCGAAGGGTTCTTCGGCCAGTTCGCCATCGCGCTCCAGCAGGATCTGCACCTTCTGCTCGGCCTGGGCCAGCGCCGCCTGGCAATCGCGGGTCAGGCCAATGCCTTGCTCGAAGGCGGTCAACGAGTCTTCCAGCGACAGCTCGCCGTTCTCCAGACGCTCGACCAGCGTTTGCAGGTCGGCGAGGGATTGTTCGAAATCTAAGGCAGCTTTTTTGCGGGCCATGGCGGCTATCCCGGTTGACGTTAAACCGGCGCGACACTAGCAGACATGGGGGTTTGGGGCAAATGAGCGGCGGTCGCCAAGCGGTCCGGAGGTCGATTTTCTGCTCTGGATCAGGGGCCGGTCGTGTGGCCGACCTTCTGTCGCCATTTCTTGCTTTACGACAAGGAAAATTGCGTGCACTTGCCTTGCAATGCCCCATCGTTGATTGGCAAGGAGAAGCTGCAATGAGTGTTTTTCGAAGTGTATTGGGGGCCTGGGTGCTGCTTGCCAGCAGCCTGGCGCTGGCCGGTGGGGCAGAAGGTTTGCAGCGGGTGAGGGTCGACCTGGTCGCACCGCCGCTGGTTCATCCTCATGAGCAGGCAGTCAGCGGGCCGCCCAAGGTGGTGCAGTTCCGCATGAGTATCGAAGAGAAAAAAATGGTCGTCGACGACCAGGGCACCACGCTGCAGGCCATGACCTTCAATGGCTCCATGCCTGGCCCGACCCTGGTGGTGCACGAAGGGGATTATGTGGAGCTGACGCTGGTGAATCCGGCGACCAACAGCATGCCCCACAACGTCGACTTCCACGCGGCCACCGGCGCCCTGGGTGGGGCGGAGCTGACCCAGGTGGTGCCGGGGCAGGAAGTGGTGCTGCGCTTCAAGGCCGACCGCAGCGGCACCTTTGTCTATCACTGCGCGCCGCAAGGCATGGTGCCGTGGCACGTGGTGTCGGGCATGAACGGCGCGCTGATGGTCCTGCCGCGTGACGGCCTGCGCGATCCTCAGGGCAAGCCCCTGCATTACGACCGCGTCTACACCATTGGCGAGTCTGACCTGTATATCCCCAAGGACAAGGACGGCCGCTACAAGGATTACCCGGACCTGGCGTCCAGCTACCAGGACACCCGCGCGGTCATGCGCACCCTGACCCCGAGCCATGTGGTGTTCAACGGCCGTGTCGGGGCCCTGACCGGAGCCAATGCGCTGACCTCCAAGGTCGGTGAAAGCGTGCTGTTCATCCACTCCCAGGCCAACCGCGACAGCCGTCCGCACCTGATCGGCGGCCATGGCGACTGGGTCTGGACCACCGGCAAATTCGCCAACCCACCGCAACGCAACATGGAAACCTGGTTTATCCCCGGTGGTTCCGCGGTGGCGGCGCTGTACACCTTCAAGCAGCCGGGAACCTACGTTTATCTCAGCCACAACCTGATCGAAGCCATGGAGCTGGGGGCCCTGGCCCAGGTCAAGGTGCAGGGGCAGTGGAACGATGACCTGATGACCCAGGAGAAAGCGCCGGGGCCGATCGTCGAGAGCAAGTAATAGGAGGGCGGGTGGGGATATTGCTCGGATCTTGAACATTTCGTAAAAGTCCGTAATATCCTCGCCATGCTCATCGACCAAATCAAAGCGTTGGCCAGCGACATCCGTATGCAGATGCTCGAATGGCTGAAGGACCCGGAAGGCAACTTTCCGCCCCAGGGGCATGATGCGCCGAAAGAAATCGGTATCTGCATGACTCATCTGCAGCACAAGGCCGGGCTTTCGGCGTCCAGCACCTCCAGCCATCTGGCGATCCTGCAGCAGGCCGGCCTGGTCGAGGCCACGCGCATTGGCAAATGGACCTATTTTCGCCGTAACGAAGCGGCCCTTGCGGCCTTTGCCGAGCAACTGAAGCGCGAACTCTGAGTTTTTTTACTTGAACATTTCGTTATTTTTCGAAATGAAAGGCAACCCAGGAGGATCTGTTCATGAAAGCAATCTACGTACAACCCGGTGGTGGCTACGACAAAGTAGTGGTCGGCGAGGCTCCGGCCGCGGCGCCACAGGCGGGCGAAATCACCGTGCGCCTGCGCGCCAGCTCCCTCAACTACCACGATTTCGCGGTGGTCAGCGGCATGTGGGGCCCGACTGAGTCGCGCATCCCCATGGCCGATGGCGCCGGTGAAGTGGTAGCGGTGGGCGAGGGTGTCAGTGAATTCGCCGTCGGCGACTCGGTGGTCAGCACCTTCTTCCCAGAATGGCTGGACGGCCGGCCCAATGTCGTGGGCTTTGCCACGGTGCCGGGCGATGGTGTGGATGGTTACGCCCGGGAAGTCGTCACCGCCCGCGCCACCTCCTTCACCCGCGCGCCCAAGGGCTGGAGCCACGCCGAAGCGGCGACCCTGACCACCGCCGGTCTCACTGCCTGGCGCGCGCTGGTGGATGACGGCCGCGTGACCGCCGGCGATACCGTGCTGGTGCAAGGCACCGGCGGTGTGTCGATCTTCGCCCTGCAATTCGCCAAGATGCTCGGCGCCACCGTGATCGCCACCTCGTCCAGCGATGCCAAGCTGGAGCGCCTGAAGGCCCTCGGCGCCGACCACCTGATCAACTACCGCCAGGACCCGACCTGGGGTGAAACCGTGCAGAAGCTCACCGCCGGCCGTGGTGTCGACCACGTGATCGAAGTGGGTGGCCCGTCGACTCTCGAGCAGTCGATGATTGCCGCGCGGGCCGGTGGCCACATCTCGGTGATCGGTATCCTGACCGGGGTTGCCGGCGAGTTCCCGATCGTCACCGCGCTGGTCAAGCAACTGCGCCTGCAAGGCGTGCTGGTGGGCAGCCGCCGGCAGCAGCAGGACATGATCCGCGCGATCGACGCCAACGGCATGCATCCGATTCTCGACAAGCACTTCGCCCTGGACGCGATGGCCGATGCCTTCGGCTACCAGGAAAGCAACCAGCACTTCGGCAAGATCATTCTCGATATCTGATTTTGCCTCGCCGGTCGCCGCGGATCACTCGCTCTGATCCGTGGTGGCCAGCACCTCGTTGATCTTCCAGCAGCCTTTATCCTTGACCAGCAGCAGGTCGACGATCTGCGTGGTATCCGGCGTATCGCCCAGGGTCACCGACTCGCGCGCCGAGGTGCCTTGCACCTGCGGTTCACTGACCTTGATCTGGGTCAGCCACTCATCCATGTAGTCCTGGGTCTTGAGGAAATAATCCTCTTCCAGGCCCTCGGGGCTGCTCATCTGCTTCTTGATCCGTTCGATCAGCGCTTGCGTGACGTACTGCTGCAGGTGCGGCAGGTCATCGGTGATCGGGTCTTTTTCGTTGCTGAAACTCTGCAGGTACCAGCTATAGAAAGCCTCGGCCACCGGTTTGGGCGAGCTGGCACAGTCGGCGAGGGCGAGGGGTTGATGGAAAGCCGCGGCGAGGAGCAGCAGGGGGAACAGCTTTCTCATGGGGACGTCCTTACAGAAGTTAAGACATTGAGCCGTTGAGACATCAGGTTGATGGCCGAGTGCTCGATTTCAACACGCTGTGGCCCGGATCGCTATCCGCCTGTGCGTTGGCAGTGCTTTGCAATACAAATACGCTTTCAAATGCTGTAGTCTTGAAACTACAGTTGCGGAATGATCGAGATCAAACAGACCGCGACCTTTATGGAGTGGGAAAACAGGCTCAAGGATTCCAGAGCCAGGGCGTTGATTGCTGCGCGGATTTTTCGCCTGGCCAATGGCCTTGCCGGGGACGTGTCACCGGTGGGCGAAGGCGTCAGTGAGCTGCGCATCCATTACGGGCCGGGCTACCGGGTTTACTTCCAGCAGCGCGGCTTGCAACTCGTCATCCTGTTGTGCGGCGGCGACAAAACTCGTCAGAGCCGCGATATCGAACTGGCCAAACACCTGGCCCGTCGTTGGAGCCGATCATGACTGAACCGCTATTTGACTATGACCCCGCCGCGGCCTTGCGTGACCCGCAAGCGATTGCCCTGTTCATGGCGGATGCCTTCGAGACCGGCGATGCCGGCTACATCGCCAAAGCCCTGGGGGTGGTGGCGCGGGCCAAGGGCATGACTGAGCTGGCCCATGAAACCGGGCTGTCCCGCGAGCAGCTGTACCGCTCGTTCAGCGAAAAGGGCAACCCGACCCTGAAGACCCTGCTGGCGGTAATGCGTGCACTGGGGCTGGACATGACGGCGCGGGTACATGGGGCGTCTTGATTGATGGCCCTGCCTAGCGCCTGGTGGGCATTCATGGAAATCGGGGCGAATGAGCTTCGCCCCGTTCCGCTGTTTGCCGATTTTTAACGCCCCGCGCCAGCCTCGGCTGGCCGGTTGGCGTCGAGCAACGCGCTCACTACGGCATTGGCCATCTCCACCGAGTGGATCATCGACCAGATCAGCCCGCGCTCCACGCCGCTGGCGCGTTCGCTGATCTCGTCGCTGACCTGTACCGCGCAATCCAGTAGCAGCGACACATGCACCAAGGCCTCTTCGGCGCTGACGTCGGGGCGGACGCTGAACAGGGCGTCACGGCCCACGGCTGTCGGGACGGTGGCTTTCAGGCTGTCGAGGATTGAGGTTTCAGCGGTGTTCGCGGCCAGGGCCAGGCGGATGCGCTGGGTGGCGAGGTCGTGTTCGGGGGTTCTGAATTGCCCGGGCAGGGGCGGATCGGGGACAAGCTTTTTCATGGTGCATCTCCAACGTGAGTGGAGCTGCCAGATGTCGCTGCTAAACGATGGGGTGGCAGCTGTACGCAGGTTAGCAGGCCGGTCACATTGGAAAACCGGCGCATCCGAAGATGCCCTGCGCACAGCCACCATGACAGGCAGAATAAAAAGTCTACCGACCGGTGACATCGATGCGCCCAATGTGATGTTTCGAGCTGCTAAACCCGATCACTGAATAAGCAGTGACAGGCCGAGCCTAGACAGCAGGTTTCACAGGCGCAAGCGGCTGGGAGTTTCTAGGAAAAGTCGCTCAATAGAAAGAGAAGAACCTTACATTTGTATGGCAAGAAATGGAGAGTGGATAACATGGGAAATGATTGCCCTCGCCAAAATTGGCTCAATTCAGGTGAGTGTAAAGAACTTGAGGTTGACTGTTATCTATATAAGAACTGAGAGGTATGATGCGATAGCTTGATCGAAACATATTATTAGCTGCATCGTGCTGCGAGATGTATTTTCCCAAAAACATACAGGTTTCTATTAAGTGAAAAGGAGAGCAGTCGCTCTCCTTTTGAGCTATCTAGTAACTTAAGGTGAGTTTTGCGATTTGAGTTGCTGCCAAGTATTTCTTTCCGTTCTGAGACTCACGTAGTTCCCCAAAGATCAATGCATATGCGCCGGCGAACTCTTCGATGTCTTCAAATGGGAATCGCTCAAGGAACTCATTTGATTGTTCGTCTCCAACTACAATGCTGACGTCATCTCTTCCACCGCTATTGAGCCAAAGACTAGGTGGATCAAATCGCGATAGTGCAGCATCGGCGATCATTCCCCAGTAGCCTCGGTACTCTCCTATATTGGTGTCCTCTATATCGGGAAACTCTACGAAGAAATCTCGTACGCGAAACTGTCCCTCGGGCAAAGCTATGAGCTGATTCGATTGTCGGAAGTCTTCGCTATGTATTAAGTTGCGTAAGAGAGTGCTAAGTCGACGATGAATGACTGCGTTTCTTGCTCCACCTCTTCCCACATATCTACCTCCTCGTCCTTGAGGGTTGTTGGGCTCATCGGGGTCAGGATTTACGTTTGGGTCTGCTCCGTAGTTAAAATCAACCTCGATCCGTTCTCCCAAATTTATGCGCTCATCTTGGCCGGGGCCTAGGCCACCACTACGTCTAGGTTCTGTTGCGGCGAGGGAACATTGATCTCTATGTGGGCGGGCGCCAAAGCATGCTGCTTGGCCACTTGTAGATTCTCTTCTGTAGAAACCAGGCCCTCCACATTCTGGACATACTAGCCGCCTCCTGTAGCGCTCGATGATCCTATCTCCAAGCGCCTCAAAGGAGGGGATGTCATAGTTGTGGTTATCGAGGGTGCAGCGAGCAATATCCATAAAGACTCCTTGTCTATAACAGTTTTTATGGTGGCATGACGCCACTGTCTTTGGCTAGTGGGCCTTTTTTTGACTGATTCTTTGACTTTTAAATCTGTGATCTAGCAAGCGATCAAGTGCATGACTACTCAATGTACTTGCTGAAGAGAGAGGGGAATCTGGAGGACATTAAAAAGCCGGCTTGTGGCCGGCTTCTCGGGGACTGGCTTGGTTCATTTTTGGTAAACCGCACCAGCCTGCAAAACGTACACCCAGCTCTTGCGGCTGGCTGTGGGACTTGGCGAGAAAATCATCTGCCGCGTCGGGCGGATCTGACCGGTTGAACAGGTCGATGCGCAAAGGTGGGGCGCAGCATACTGATATTCGAAGAGAATTCCCAGCGCAATGCGTTAGCCAGGGCCGGTGACGGGGCAAAAACTGGGGCGTTTTGTATCTGGGGATGTTGTTGGGCTGGGAGTGGGGCGTTGTTCTGGAAGGGTTATCGCGGGCAAGCCTCGCTCCTACGGGAGGGGCATTTGATGGGCATAAAAAAGCCCCGGGTTAGCGGGGCTTTTTATTGAAGGGTGCTTAGCCTTTGTAGGCGGCAACCGACTTGGTGATCGCTTCGCGGGCGGCGTCGGCGCCGTCCCAGCCTTCGATCTTCACCCACTTGCCTTTTTCGAGATCTTTGTAGTTCGCGAAGAAGTGCTCGATCTGCTGAATCAGCAGCGGCGGCAGGTCGGTGTATTCCTTCACGTCGACGTACAGCTGGGACAGCTTGTCGTGTGGAACAGCGATGACTTTGGCATCGCCGCCGCCGTCGTCGGTCATGTTCAGGATGCCGACCGGACGGGCGCGGATAACCGAGCCTGGAGCCACCGGGTAAGGGGTCACGACCAGCACGTCGAGGGGGTCGCCGTCGTCGGCCAGGGTGTTCGGGATGTAACCGTAGTTGGCCGGGTAGAACATCGGGGTGGCCATGAAACGGTCAACGAACAGGCAGTCGCTGTCTTTGTCGATTTCGTATTTGATCGGCGCGTGGTTGGCCGGGATCTCGATTGCGACGTAGATGTCGTTCGGCAGGTCTTTGCCAGCCGGAATCTTGCTGTAGCTCATTGGGCGATGCCCCCGTTAGTTGACCAAAATGTCTTGGCCGGATTGACCAAAAAGTGGCGGCGATTATAGGCACATTCGCCGGGCTATGCCACGTGCCGCAGGACGTGTGGAAGCCTTGGGCGACCGCCGAAAGCCCGGTGCCGGAGCTGCCGGTCGATGCTCGAAAGCCCGCGAAAAGAGAGTCGCCATGACGCGTTTAGTTCAGTGGTTTGCGTCTTCGTCGGCGATTGTTTCGCGAGCTCGCCTCTGCAGGAAGCGTCAGTGCTGCTGGTAGTTCGGGTCGCTGGCTTGCAGTTGCTGGAGCCGGGCGAGGGGATTCTGCCGGTAAAACAGCTGCAATTGCTCATAGACCTTCGGATAAGCCTCGTGCAGCAGGTCCGGGGCGCTGAAGAAGTATTCGCTGGTGACGGCGAAGAACTCCGCGGGGTTTTCCGCGGCATAGGGGTCGATGGCGGTTTCGGCATCGGGGTTATGGTCGAGCTGGCGGTTGAGGTCGTCGTAGGCCGCCTGCATCACCTGCGCCCAGTCGCTGATGCGCATGTCGCTGTGCAGCGGCGGCAGGCCGTTGGCATCGCCGTTGAGCATGTCCAGCTTGTGCGCCAGCTCATGGATCACCAGGTTGTAGGCTTCCCAGCCGCCACTGGCGAGCACGCCGGGCCAGGCCAGGATGACCGGGCCCTGTTGCCAGGCCTCGCCGCTGTGTTCACCGTCCCATTCATGCTCCACGCCGCTGGCATCGCGATGACGTTGGGGGCTGAGGAAGTCGTCGGGGTAGAGGACGATTTCATGGAAACCCTGGTACCAGTTCAGATCTCCCAGGTGCAGCAGCGGCAACTGGGCCTGGGCGGCCAACAGCAGGCGCTCGAACTGGTGCAGCTCGACGCCGGGCAGGGCGCTCAGGTGCTTGTCGTCGAGAAACAGTACGCTGGTTTCCCGCAGCCATTGGTCCTCGGCATCGCTCAGGCCGTCGAGAAAGGGCAGGTGCTGGCGCACCCGTTGCCACATTTCATCGGCAACCGGGTGCTTGGCCAGCCGGCGCCGGCGGCGCCAGGTGCTGAGGGGCCACATACCGATCAGTGGCTTTCAGCCTTTGCCGCCGAGCGGCCCAGGCGGCTGCGCACCACGCCGATGATCATCGGCACCAGCGACAGCAGGATGATGCCCACCACCAGCAGCGACAGGTTTTTCTTGATGAACGGCACGTTGCCGAAGAAGTAGCCCAGGGTCACCAGGCCGCCGACCCACAGGATGGTGCCGGCCACGCTGAAGGCGAAGAAACGCGGGTAAGGCATTTTTGCCACGCCGGCGACGAAGGGGGCAAAGGTACGGATGATCGGCAGGAAACGCGCCAGGGTCACGGTTTTGCCGCCGTGGCGGTCGTAGAAGTCGTGGGTCTTTTGCAGGTAGTCGCGGCGGAAGATCTTCGAGTAGGGATTGCTGAACAACCGCTCGCCGGCCGTTCGCCCGATGATGTAGTTGGTGCTGTCGCCGAGGATCGCCGCCAGCATCAGCAAGCCGCCGAGCAATACTGGGTCCATGCTGCCCCCGGCGGCAACCGCGCCGGCAATGAACAACAGGGAATCGCCGGGCAGGAACGGCGTCACCACCAGGCCTGTCTCGCAGAAAATCACCAGGAACAGGATGGCGTAGATCCATGGCCCGTAGTTGGTCACCAACATATCGAGGTAAACGTCGAGATGGAGGATGAGGTCGATCGGGTTGAAATCCATTGAAGCACCTGTGGTGACGGCCCGACTCGGCGGGCCTGTGCGATGACTGGGGCAAAAACTTACAGCTGGCGCAGATTCATCTTACGCCCCGAAAAGGTCGGCATTATAAGACCTGATAGGTGAAATGGGCGTTGAGTTTGTAGCGGGGAGTGTCTTGGCGGCGATAGCTGGCTTGTGGCGAAAGCGGTACAGCCTTCGACAGTGCCTGTGCCAGGAACTGCCGAAGGTGGTGATAGCGAAAATGGATGAGCGGTCGCGGTGAAAGCTTATTCGTCGCTGATCGGCAATATGTAGTTCTTGAACTCGGTATCTTCGCGAAAACCGATGGATTCGTAGGTTTTCTGCGCCACTTCGTTGTCGCTGCTGGTGGAGACGCGCATGCGCACGGCATGGGTGTCCTTGGCCATTTTCTTCGCCGTGCGGATCAGGTTGTCGGCCACCAACTGGCGGCGGGCGTCTTCGGCGACATAGATGTCGTTGAGGATCCACACGCGCTTCAGGGACAGGGAAGAGAAGCTGGGGTAAAGCTGGCAGAAACCGAGGAGCTTCTTGTCGTCATCGTCAGGCAGGGCCAGGTAGATCACCGATTCCTTGCGGCGCAGGCGCTTTTCCAGAAACGCCCGGGACGAGTCCGGAAACGGTAGCGCACCATAGAATTCGCGGTATTTGACGAACAGCGGTGTCAACAGATCCAGGTGTTCGAGGGTCGCTTGAGTAATCCGCATGAGTTGTCCTCAACTTCGAATGGATACGACGGCAAACGGTTCATTACTCGGGCAGCCGTGTTTCGATGCTGCCTAAAGCGTGGAAAAAGCGCAATCGTCTCGAAAACTCATGGCTTTGCGGGCCCCAGCAGGAAATTGCCCCTGAGGGTGTCGGGCGAGTCGCTGTCCAGGGTATTTACCTGGGCCTCGTCCTTCAGGTTGACCCCCGAGAGCTGCCGCCTGCAGGCCTCGCGCATCAGGTACAGCAAGCGGTGGGCGGCCATGCCGTAGCTCAGGCCTTCCAGGCGCACGTTGGAGATGCAGTTGCGATAGGCATCGGTGAGCCCGACCTTCGGGTTGTAGGTGAAATACAGCCCCAGGCTGTCCGGCGAGCTGAGCCCCGGGCGTTCGCCAATCAGGATCACGGTCATTTTCGCGCCGAGCAGTTCGCCGATTTCGTCGGCCACCGCCACCCGGCCCTGTTCCACCAGGATCACCGGCGACAGCGACCAGCCTTCGGCCGCGGTCTGTTCTTCAAAACGGGCGAGAAACGGCAGGGTATGCCGATGCACCGCCAGCGCCGACAAACCGTCCGCCACCACCACCGCCAAGTCCACCCCGCCCGGGTTGGCGGATGCGTGATCGCGCAGGGCCTGGGCCGACTCGTCGCTGAGCTTGCGCCCCAGGTCCGGGCGTTGCAGGTAGCTGTGGCGATCGCTGGCGGCGCTGTGCAGCAGCAGACTGTCGCGGCCGCGTTCGGCCAGCTGGCTGCTCAGTTCGGCATGGTCGAAGGGTAGGTGCACCGCGTCGCGGGCCTGGGCGTGGGCGAACTGGAAATCCAGCTGGGCGCCGGTGGGCAGGCTGGTGCCGGTGCGGCCCAGGGCAATGCGCGCCGGGGTCAGGCGGCGCAGTTCCAGCCAGGGGTTCTGGTTATCGGTCGGGTGTTTGTCCATGGGTAAGTCACTCATCCCAGTTGCGCCAGCGCCTGGCGGAAGGCCGGCGGCAGGTTGTGGCCGAACTGCACCTTGCCGTCGGGCTGGGTGAAGATGCCGGTTTTCGCCAGCCACTGCTCGAACTCCGGCGCCGGTTTCAGGCCCAGGGTCTGGCGGGCGTAGAGCGCGTCGTGGAAGGAGGTGGTCTGGTAGTTAAGCATGATGTCGTCGGAGCCGGGGATGCCCATGATGAAGTTGATCCCGGCCACGCCCAGTAGGGTCAGCAGGGTGTCCATGTCGTCCTGGTCGGCTTCGGCGTGGTTGGTGTAGCAGATGTCGCAACCCATGGGCACGCCCAGCAGCTTGCCGCAGAAATGGTCTTCCAGGCCGGCGCGGATGATCTGCTTGCCGTTGTACAAGTATTCCGGGCCGATGAAGCCGACCACGGTGTTCACCAGGAACGGCTTGAAGTGCCGGGCCACGGCATAGGCGCGGGTTTCGCAGGTCTGCTGGTCGATACCGAAGTGGGCGTTGGCCGACAGCGCGCTGCCCTGGCCGGTCTCGAAATACATCAGGTTCTGCCCCAGGGTGCCGCGCTTGAGGCTCAGGCCGGCTTCGTAGCCTTCCTGCAATACATTGAGGTTGATGCCGAAACTGGCGTTGGCCGCCTCGGTGCCGGCGATCGACTGGAACACCAGGTCCAGCGGCACGCCACGGTTGATCGCTTCGATGGAGGTGGTGACGTGGGTCAGCACGCAGGACTGGGTGGGAATTTCATAGCGCTGGATGATCGCGTCGAGCATTTCCAGCAGGGCGCAGATCGAGGCGATGCTGTCGGTGGCCGGGTTGATGCCGATCATGGCATCGCCGTTGCCGTAGAGCAGGCCGTCGAGAATGCTCGCGGCAATGCCTGCCGGTTCGTCGGTCGGGTGGTTGGGCTGCAGGCGGGTCGACAGGCGCCCGCGCAGGCCCAGGGTGCCGCGGAACTGGGTGACCACGCGGATCTTTTGCGCCACCAGCACCAAGTCCTGGACGCGCATGATCTTCGACACGGCAGCGGCCATTTCCGGGGTCAGCCCAGGCGCCAGGGCGCGCAGGCTCTGCTCGTCGGCGGCGTCGCTGAGCAGCCAGTCGCGAAAACCGCCGACCGTGAGATGGCTGACGGCGGCGAAGGCGGCCTTGTCGTGGGTATCGATGATCAGCCGGGTGACTTCATCGGTTTCGTAGGGAATCAGCACTTCATCGAGGAAATGCTTGAGCGGAATGTCCGCCAGGGTCATTTGCGCGGCGACCCGCTCGCCGTCGTTGAGGGCGGCGACGCCGGCCAGGAAGTCCCCGGAGCGCGCCGGGCTGGCCTTGGCCATGACTTCCTTGAGGCTGTCGAAGCGGTAGGTCTGGGCGCCGACGGTGTGGGCGAAACTTGCCATACAGGTTCTCCGTGACGACGCAGGGAGGTGGCCCTGCGTCGAGGTTTTCGGCGGTTAGTGCAGGGCTTCTTCAGCTTTCTGAATGGCCGCGAATTCTTCTTCGGGCGTGCCTGCTACCAAGTGATGCCGACTGTAGAAAGCAAAGTAAGCAATTAATACTCCATAGATGATCGCGGCGCCAATGACCACCCGTGGATCCACCAGGAAGCCCGCCACCACGGCGATGCAGGCCAGCACCAGGGCCACGCCGGAGGTGAAGATGCCGCCTGGGGTGCGGTATGGGCGATCCATTTTGGGGCGCCGGATGCGCAGGGTGATGTGCGCGGCCATCATCAGCACGTAGGAGATGGTTGCGCCGAACACCGCCACCAGGATCAGCAGGTCGCCCTGGCCGGTCAGCGACAGGCCGAAACCGATGATGCCGGGGATCACCAGCGCCAGGACCGGCGCCTTGCTCTTATTGGTTTCCGACAGTTTGCGCGGCAGGTAGCCGGCGCGGGACAGGGCGAAAATCTGCCGCGAGTAGGCGTAGATGATCGAGAAGAAGCTGGCGATCAGGCCAGCCAGGCCCACCAGGTTGACGAAGCTGCCCATCCAGGTCGAACCGCCGTAGGCCTTGGCCAGCGCCTCCACCAGCGGGTTGCCGGAGGTCAGCAGGGCGTTGGCCCCCGCGCCGCCCGGGCCGATCACCAGGATCAGCAAGGCGAAGCTGAGCAACACCAGCATGGCGCCGATCAGGCCGCGCGGCAGGTCGCGCTTGGGGTTCTTGGTTTCTTCCGCGGCCAGCGGCACGCCTTCGACCGCCAGGAAGAACCAGATGGCGTAGGGAATCGCTGCCCACACGCCGACATAGCCGAACGGCAGGAAACTGCTGGCGCCCGCGGCCTCGGTGACGGGGATGTCCAGCAGGTTGGCGACCGAGAAGTGCGGCACCATCGCCACCAGGAACACGCCCAGGGCGATGGCGGCCACGGCGGTGATGATGAACATCAGCTTCAGTGCCTCGCCGACCCCGAAGATATGGATGGCGATGAACACGATGTAGAACGCCAGGTAGATCATCCAGCCGCCGATGCCGAACAGCGATTGGCAATAGGCGCCGATAAACACCGCGATCGCCGCCGGGGCGATCGCGTATTCGATGAGGATTGCGGTGCCGGTGAGGAAGCCACCCCAGGGGCCGAAGGCGCTGCGGGCGAAGCCGTAGCCACCGCCGGCGGTGGGGATCATCGAAGACAGTTCGGCCAGGGAGAAGCACATGCACAGGTACATGGTGGCCATCAGCAGGGTGGCGAGGAACATACCGCCCCAGCCGCCTTGGGCCAGGCCGAAGTTCCAGCCGGCGTAGTCGCCGGAAATGACGTAGGCCACGCCCAGGCCCACCAGCAGGACCCAGCCTGCCGCGCCTTTTTTCAGTTCGCGTTGTTGGAAGTAGTCGGAACCGACTTTTTCAAAGTCGACGGAAGAGCCAGCCGACTGCACGCCGGTATGTTCGCTAGGCATAAGGGTTCACCTGTTTTTATTGTTGTGCCCGGCCGACAGGCCGGATCGGTGTTGCGAGGCGATGTGTTTCGTCGTGAGGCCGTCATCGCGAGCAAGCGTGCTGGCGATGGCGTCCTCAAGGGCGACGCAGCAGCCGCTGCGTCGCCCATCTCTTCCTTTAGAAGAAGCCCAGCGGGTTGATGTCGTAGCTCACCAGCAGGTTCTTGGTCTGCTGGTAATGGTCGAGCATCATCTTGTGGGTTTCACGGCCGACGCCGGACTTCTTGTAACCGCCGAACGCCGCGTGGGCGGGGTACAGGTGGTAGCAGTTGGTCCATACGCGACCGGCCTTGATCGCCCGGCCCATGCGGTAGGCGCGGTTGATGTCGCGGGTCCACAGGCCGGCACCGAGGCCGAACTCGGTGTCGTTGGCAATCGCCAGGGCTTCGGCTTCGTCCTTGAACGTGGCGATGCTCACCACTGGGCCGAAGATCTCTTCCTGGAACACGCGCATCTTGTTGTGGCCCTTGAGCAGGGTTGGCTGGATGTAATAACCGCTGGCCAGGTTGCCTTCGAGTTTTTCCACCTTGCCGCCGGTCAGCAGTTGCGCGCCTTCGCCCTTGGCGATTTCCAGGTAGGAGAGGATTTTGTCGAACTGCTGCTCGGATGCCTGGGCGCCGACCATGGTGTCGGTGTCCAGCGGGTCGCCGCGCTTGATCTGCTCGACCTTCTTCATCACCACTTGCATGAACTCGTCGTAGATCGACTCCTGCACCAGCGCCCGGGACGGGCAGGTGCAGACTTCGCCCTGGTTGAAGAACGCCAGGACCAGGCCTTCGGCGGCTTTTTCGATGAAGGTCGGTTCGGCGTGCATGATGTCTTCGAAGAAGATGTTCGGCGACTTGCCGCCCAGTTCCACGGTGGACGGGATGATGTTCTCGGCGGCGCATTTCATGATGTGCGAGCCCACCGGGGTCGAGCCGGTGAAGGCGATCTTGGCGATGCGCTTGCTGGTGGCCAGGGCTTCGCCCGCTTCCTTGCCGAAACCTTGCACCACGTTGAGCACGCCCGGCGGCAGCAGGTCGCCGATCAGTTCCATCAGCACGCAGATGCCCAACGGGGTCTGCTCGGCCGGCTTGAGCACGATGCAGTTGCCGGCGGCCAGGGCCGGGGCGAGTTTCCAGGCGGCCATCAGCAGCGGGAAGTTCCACGGGATGATCTGCCCGACCACGCCCAGCGGTTCGTGAATGTGATAGGCCACGGTGTTGCCGTCGATTTCCGCGGCGCTGCCTTCCTGGGCGCGGATGCAGCCAGCGAAGTAGCGGAAGTGGTCGGCGGCCAGGGGAATGTCGGCGTTGAGCGTTTCCCGCACGGCCTTGCCGTTGTCCCAGGTTTCGGTGATGGCCAGCAGTTCGAGGTTCTGCTCGATACGGTCGGCGATTTTCAGCAGGATCAGCGAGCGCGCCTGTGGCGAAGTGGCACCCCAGGCATCGGCAGCGGCATGGGCGGCGTCCAGGGCTTTCTCGATGTCTTCGGCGGTGGAGCGCGGGAACTCGGCGATCGGTTGGCCGTTTACTGGTGAGGTATTGGTGAAGTACTGACCTTTGACAGGCGCGACGAATTCGCCTCCGATGTAGTTACCGTATTTGCTCTTGAACGAAACGATAGCGCCTTCAGTACCGGGGTGTGCGTAACGCATGGTGGGTATCTCCTGGCTTTTGTGCTTATAGGGGAGGACGCGCTGTTGCGCTTGTAAAAGCTTAGAGCAAAGCCCGGGCCACTGCGTTGCAGGCCATGTAAATCAAGGGCTTGCAAATGTTTCAGCGGCTGCGTGCCAGGCGTATGTGGCAGTTGTGGCACAGGCTGGGTGACACTTTGTACCGCTTGTGGCACAGCCTGTGACTCATTGGTCGAGGCGGCATTGCAATGCGTCCATGGCTGGAGGATGCTGGTGGGCCGCGAGGATCTGAAGAACTCTTCTGTAGTCGCTGCCGCAGGCTGCGAACGACCGCGAAGCGGGCGCTGCTCTTCAGATCGCGGAAGCCCCTGCGGGGCTTGGCGCAGCCTGCGGCAGCGGCTACAGGTGGGTGCCTTCTGAGCAGTCAGCGCAGCAGGAGAACAATAAGAAATGCACAGCAATCACCTCACCCGGCACGCCCAGCAAGTGCTCACCGTGACCCAGGGCAAGGCCCATTTGCAGGGGCCTGGCAGCGATCCTTCCATCGCCCGTTCCTGGCTGCGGTGCCTGGAGGACTATCACCTCGACCCGGCCTTGAGCATGGCGCCCACGGTGCTCGAGCATGGTCGCCTGCTGGAAAGCCGCGAACGCCTGCAGCAAGTGCTGCAGATTGCCGGCAGCGAGATGACCAGCCTGCACCAGCAGTTGTCCGGCGCCGGCCATGCGGTGCTGCTGACCGACGCCCGCGGGGTGATCCTCAACTGCGTTACCGCGCCCACCGAGCGCAAGATTTTCGAGCGCGCCGGGCTCTGGCTCGGCGCTGACTGGAGCGAGGCCTGCGAAGGCACCAACGGCATTGGCACCTGCCTGGTGGAGCGCCAGTCGTTGACCATCCACCAGGACGAACATTTCCGTGGCCGGCATACCGGCCTGACCTGCTCGGCCAGCCCGGTGTTCGACCCGCACGGCGAGCTGCTGGCGGTGCTCGACGTTTCCTCGGCGCGCCCGGACGTGTCGCGCCAGAGCCAGTTCCACACCATGGCCTTGGTCAATCTCTCGGCGAAGATGATCGAGAGCTGCTATTTCCTGCGCTATTTCGACAATCAGTGGCTGCTGCGCTTTCACCTGCAGGCCGAGTCCGTCGGCTTGTTCAGCGAAGGCCTGCTGGCGTTCGACGGGGAAGGGCGGATCAGCGCGGTCAACCAGAGCGCCCTGAACCTGCTGGGGCACATTCGCGGCGGCTTGCTGGGCAAACCGGTGGAGGCGTTTTTCGACTGCTCGCTGGACGAGTTGCTGGGCCGCGCCAGTATCAATGCCAGCGCCAGCTGGCCGCTGCGCACCCGCGATGGCCGGCATCTGTTCGCCGTGTTGCGTGGCCAGCCGCGCAGTGTGCCAAAGCCAGCGCAGCCAAGCGCGCTGGTGCTGGAACGGCCGCGGCTGCCCGGCATCTGCCTGGGCGACGCGGCCCTGCAAAACGATTTCCGCAAATCCTTGCGTGTGTTCGAGCGCGATGTGCCATTGCTGATCAACGGCGAAACTGGCTCCGGCAAGGAGGCGTTCGCCAAGGCCGTGCACCATGCCAGCCAGCGCGCGGAGAAAGCCTTCGTTGCCTTGAACTGCGCGGCAATCCCGGAAAGCCTGATTGAAAGCGAGCTGTTCGGTTATCGCGGCGGCACCTTTACCGGGGCGCGCAAGGAAGGCATGCGCGGCAAGTTGCAGCAGGCCGATGGCGGCACGCTGTTCCTCGATGAAATCGGCGACATGCCGCTGGCCTTGCAGACCCGCCTGTTGCGGGTGCTGGAAGACCGCATGGTGGTGCCTATCGGCGGCGAGCCGCAGGCGGTCAATGTGCGCATTATCAGCGCGACCCACCGCGACCTGCTGGAGCGGGTGCGGGATGGCAGCTTCCGCGAGGATCTGTATTACCGTCTCAACGGCCTGGAAATCGCTTTGCCGGCGCTGCGCGAGCGCAGCGACAAATCCCAGTTGCTGGATTTTCTCCTGGCGGAGGAAGCCGGCGATCAACACGTGGTGCTCGACGGCCCGGCGCGCCAGGCGCTGCTGGATTTCCATTGGCCCGGCAACGTACGGCAACTGCGCAACGTGTTGCGCACCCTGGCGGCGCTTTGCGACGACGGGCGAATCGGCCTGGAGGATATACCGGCGATGATTCGCCAGGGCCGTCCGGCGCCGGTGCCGGCGCCTGTCGAGGAAGCGGGCGGATACCCGCTGGACGACGCCGAACGCCTGGCCTTGCTCAATGCCCTGGAGCAACAGCGCTGGCACATGACCCACACCGCCGAGCAGCTGGGGGTGAGCCGCAACACCCTCTATAGAAAGCTGCGCAAGCATGGGATCGCTCGCTAGGCGCGGTACCGCGTTATCGTTCATCGCGAGCAAGCTTCGCTCCTACAGGTGCGCATTGCTTTGTAGGAGCGAAGCTTGCTCGCGAAAGGCGGCGCAGCCGCCGGTATGTCGGTAATCGCGGTCCAACGCACCAGCCGCGTTCGAGCGATTCCCCGTCAAAAGCTCCACAGAACTCGTCCCAGCCTCCGGGCAGTGACCACAGCGTGCTTGCCCATCAGCTAAAGAGTGCGATTTGCAGCCCTCTACGCTAACCTGCCTCGATGTTTTACGAGGTCGACTATGCACATTCATATTCTCGGTATTTGCGGCACCTTCATGGGCTCGATGGCAGTTCTGGCCAAAGAGCTGGGCCATCATGTCACCGGCTCCGATGCCAACGTCTACCCGCCCATGAGCACCCAGCTCGAAGCCCAGGGCATCGAGTTGACCCAGGGTTACGACCCGGCCCAGCTTGACCCGGCGCCGGACCTGGTAGTGATCGGCAACGCCATGTCCCGCGGCAACCCGGCGGTGGAATATGTACTGAACAAGGGCCTGCCCTATGTTTCCGGCCCGCAATGGCTGGCCGACCATGTGTTGCAAGGCCGCTGGGTACTGGCGGTGGCCGGTACGCATGGCAAGACCACCACCAGCAGCATGCTGGCCTGGGTGCTGGAGCATGCGGGCATGAGCCCGGGCTTCCTGATCGGTGGCGTGCCACAGAACTTCTCGGTGTCGGCCCGCCTGGGCGGCACGCCGTTTTTCGTGATCGAGGCCGACGAATACGACAGTGCCTTCTTCGACAAGCGCTCGAAGTTCGTGCATTACCGTCCGCGCACGGCGATCCTGAACAATCTCGAATTCGATCATGCGGACATCTTCCCCGATCTGCCGGCTATCGAGCGGCAGTTCCACCACTTGGTGCGGACCATTCCGAGCGAAGGCCTGGTCATCCACCCGACCACCGAGCCGGCCCTGCAGCGGGTGATTGAAATGGGTTGCTGGACCCCGGTGCAAACCACCGGCGCCGGCGGCCAGTGGCAGGCGAAGCTGCTGAGCGAAGACGGCTCGGCTTTCGAAGTGATCTTCGAAGGCGAGGCCCAAGGCGTGGTCGAATGGGACCTGACCGGCCAGCACAACGTCGCCAACGCCCTGGCCACCCTGGCCGCGGCGCGCCATGTCGGCGTGGTGCCGGCCATGGGCGTCGCTGCGCTGAGTGCCTTCAAAAGCGTCAAGCGGCGGATGGAGAAGGTGGCCGAAGTCCATGGCATCACCATCTACGACGACTTCGCTCACCACCCGACGGCCATCGCCACCACCCTGGATGGCTTGCGCAAGCGCATCGGCGATGCGCCGTTGATCGCGATCATCGAGCCGCGTTCCAACTCCATGAAGCTCGGCGCCCACCGCGCCGGGCTGCCGGAAAGCGTCAACCAGGCCGACCAGGTGGTCTGGTACGCGCCAGCCAACCTCGGCTGGGATTTGGGCGCCACCGCCGCGCTGTGCAGCGTGCCGTCGATTGTCAGCGATTCCCTGGAAGGCATCATCGAGCGGGTAAAAAGCCAGGCCAAGCCGGGCACCCACGTGGTGATCATGAGCAACGGCGGCTTCGGCGGCCTGCACGGCAAGCTGGCCGAGGCGCTGCGATGAACAACGGCCCGGAACGCATCACCCTGGCGATGACTGGCGCCTCGGGCGCCCAGTACGGCCTGCGCCTGCTCGATTGCCTGGTGCGCGAAGATCGCGAAGTGCACTTCCTGATCTCCAAGGCCGCGCAATTGGTGATGGCGACCGAGACCGACGTGACCCTGCCGGCCAAGCCGCAGACGATGCAGGCCTTCCTTACCGAATACACCGGTGCGGCGGCCGGGCAGATTCGCGTGTATGGCAAGGAAGACTGGATGTCGCCAGTGGCCTCGGGCTCCGGTTCGCCGGCGGCGATGGTGGTGGTGCCATGCTCGACCGGCACCCTGTCGGCCATCGCCACGGGGGCTTGCAACAACCTGATCGAGCGGGCGGCGGACGTGACCCTGAAGGAGCGTCGCCAGTTGATCCTGGTGCCGCGCGAGGCGCCTTATTCCAGCATTCATCTGGAGAACATGCTCAAGCTGTCGAACATGGGCGTGACCATCCTGCCGGCCTCTCCGGGTTTTTATCACCAGCCACAGACCATCGACGACCTGGTGGATTTTGTCGTGGCGCGGATTCTCAACCTGTTGAACATTCCGCAGGACATGCTGCCGCGTTGGGGCGAGCATCATTTGAGCAGCGATGAGTAAGCCGCTGCTGCTCCTGCTGGTCGCCCTGCAACTGGGCGGCTGCGCCACCGCACGCACGCTGAACGCGGCCAAGCCGGGGGCGCCGGTGGTGTATTCCGGGACGCGTCTGGATTGGTATGTGATGCAGGGCGGTTGTTGCCCGATGGACCGTTTCGGCGCCGAAGCGCCGAGCTATCCGGGCGTCGATCTACCGGCCAGTGCCTTGCTCGACACGTTGCTGTTGCCGCTGTCGGTGCTGACGGTATTGGGGGTTGGGTTTCAGGCTACGGGCGGGTTGTAGCGACCTTGTAGCCGCTGCCGAAGGCTGCGATCGGTCGCGTCGGCCGTAGAGGCGGGCGGCGCGGTGGTGCGGCAAATCGCGTCGTCAGGATTGCGCCTGCTGCGCAGTCGATCGCAGCCTGCGGCAGCGGCTACAGGCGCGATCCATGGCGTTTATTTACCCAGCTTGCGCAACTCGTCGGACTCGACGATGCGCACGCCATCCTGCTCTTCCAGGGCCAGGCGCCACATGGCCCGGGCCAGTTGGCAGGCTTCGATGCCGTGGTATTTGCCGGGAATCAGTTTGGACAGTGGCCCGGCCAGCTGTTCGGCAAGGCGCGGCTCGATGCGCTCACCGAGCAGCAGCGACGGCCGGCAAATGGTCAGTTGTGGCCAATCCTGGGCCTTCAGCGCCTGCTCCATTTCACCTTTGACCCGGTTGTAGAAAATCGACGATTTCGGGTCCGCGCCCAGGGCGCTGATCACCACCAGGTGCCGCGCACCCATCTCCCGCGCACGCTTGGCGAAGGCCAGCACCAGGTCCAGGTCGACGGCGCGGAACGCTTGTTCGGAGCCAGCCTTCTTGAGGGTGGTGCCCAGACAGCAGAACGCCAGGTCTACCCGGCCACTGAGCTGCGGCAGGAGCTGCGCCGGTTCGCCGACGGGGTTTTCCAGGCGTGGATGTTCGCTAAGAGGGCGCCGGCTGGGCGCCAGTACACGGGTTACCGTGGGTTCGTTGAGCAGGCGGTCGAGCAAGTGCTCGCCAGTCAGGCCGGTCGCGCCGGCGAGCAAGATATGCTGAGGCGTCAAGTACATAGTGTTTCCCCCTTGATACTGTTTCAGCTTAGTTGCTCTTTGCTTCCTTGCTGTCGTTGGCGGCGCTTTGCAGCGCCTTTCGTGCTTGTTGCTTGCGTAGATGCTGCCAGTGCGCCAAGACCCCCTTGGGCGCCCAGATCTGCGGCTCGGAAGCTTCGAAATTGTCTGTCTGTTCGCGTTCGGCCACGGTTGCGCTGGCCAGTTTGAAAGCCTGCTCCAAGTCGTCGGTCTGGTTCAGGGCCCGGGCGAACAGGGCGTCGCCGAAGTAGGTGAAGTCGGCTTCTTCCGAGCAGCCAAACGATACGCGATCGGCCTGTGAGGCGGTCATGATCAGGGTCCGCTGATCCTTGAGCGCGGGAATGAACCCGCCGGAATAGCAGGCCGAGATCACGATGATCTTGTCGCGGTCTTTGAGGGGCGCCAGCACTGCGGCCAACTCGTCGGCCGGCAGGTCGGCCAGCTCCAGGCGTGGCTGGTCGAGCACCAGTTCGTGTTCGCTGGTGCCGTGGCTGGTCAGGTAGATGAACAACACGTCTTCCGGGCCGCTGCGTTCGGCCAGGACCTGCACTGCGCGCCGCAGGTTTTCCCGGGTGGCCATGGGGCGGCTGTCGAGGCGGTCGCGGTGGTTGACCAGGCGGACCTGCCCGTAGGCGCCAAAACGGGTGGCGAGCATGTTGCTGACATAGTCGGCTTCACGCAGGAAGACGCTTTGCTTGCCGTCACCGGCCAGCGTCAGGCTGTAGAGCTCGATGGCGGGCGTCGATGCCGGCACTGCGGCAAAGGCCTCGTCAAGCAGGCGGCCCTGGGCCAGCAGGCCGGTTTCCAGCGGGTCAGGCAGCAGCCGGCCGTCGGCATCGCGCACCCGCAGGCCATTGATCCAGTCGCCGCTTTGTACGGTGCCGTCGCGCAGCACCAGGACGCCATGGCCCTGGTAGTTGTCGCCTTCGAACCCGCCGATGTAGAAGCTGCCGTCGCTGAGGTTCAGGCGGCCCTGGCCGCTGAAGCGCCAGTCACTGAAGCGGCCGATGTAATGGCTGCCGTCGACGCCGATCAGCTCGCCCTTGCCACTGAGGGCGCCTTCCTTGAACTGGCCGATCCAGACATCGCCGTCGGCGTTTTCATAGCGGCCCTTGCCGCTGAGCTGGTTCTGTTTGAAGCCACCGACGTAGAGGTCGCCGTCGGCGCTGCTGAAGGTGCCGTTGCCTTCCAGCTGGCCGTCGACGAAGCGGCCGCTGAACTGGTTGCCGCTGGCGTCGCTGCGCTGGCCTTCGCCGTTGGGTTTGCCGCGCGAGAACTGGCCCTGGTATTGGCTGCCGTCTTCCAGTTCGAGGCGGCCCAGCCCGGAATACAGGTCGGCCTGGAATTCGCCGCGGTAGGTCATGCCGCGTTCCTTGAGGGTGCCTTCACCGTCGCGCCGGCCCAGTTTGAAGCCGCCGGTGTAGCTGCTGTCCTTGGTGGTCAGGTTGCCCTGGCCATGAAACAGACCCTGCTGGAATTGCCCGCGATAGACCTCGCCGTCGCTGCCATGCCATTCGCCCTGGCCGTGCCACTGGCCCTTCTCGAACTGGCCGGCATACCAGCTGCCGTTGGGGTAGTCGATGCGGCCCTGGCCCTGCAGCAACCCGTCGACCACATCGCCGCGGTAGCGGCCACCGTCCGGCAGACGGGCATCGGGAGGCAGCAGCGATTCGCCGTCTCCACATGCGGTGAGCAACAGGGTCAGAGCCAGGGGTACAAGTGGGCGCATAGCGGGATCCGGATAATTAGGGGACCGAGTATGCCGTAGCAACGAGGCTTATATATAGAGAGGCTGTGCGAAACAGCGTGAGCTGTTTCGCATCAGGAATGTTTCAGACAAAGCAGAGGGACAAAGGCTCGGCGACGTAGGCCGGCTTTTCCTGGCCTTCGATTTCCAGGGTGGCGGTGGCCTTGAGCAGCCACTGGCCGGGCTTCTTCTCGGTGACGTCCACCAGGTCGACCTTGAGGCGGACCCTGGAATCGACCTTGACCGGCTGGACGAAACGCACGCTGTCCAGGCCGTAGTTGACCACCATCTTCAGGCCCTCGGGCAGGATCAGGATGTCTTCCATCAATTTCGGGATCAGCGACAGCGACAGGAAACCGTGGGCAATGGTGCTGCCGAACGGCGTCTGGGCGGCTTTTACCGGGTCTACGTGGATGAACTGAAAGTCACCCGTGGCTTCAGCGAACAGGTTGATACGTTGTTGATCGATGGTGAGCCATTCGGAACGTCCGAGTTCCTTTCCGACATAATCTTTGAGCTCTGCAACAGGAACATACGGCATTGAGACTCTCCTTGGTTTCATCGGTTTTATAGTTCAGAAGGGGCGGGGGCAGCCCCCCTGACAACCCACTGTAGATCATCATGGGGGTTTGCTCCGGTCAACCTTCCATGCTTTTGGCGAATGCCGGTCCATAGCGCTCGCGTGCTTATAATGCCCAGCGTTTTTTCGGGGGGATGAAGGGATGTTGCTACGCGGTCTGACATGGCTGGTGCTGTTTCAATTGCTGGGCACGGCGATCAATCACCTGTTCCTGCCGATCCTGCCGGGACCGATTGTCGGCCTGCTGTTGCTGCTGATCTTCCTGGTGGCGCGCGGCGAGGTGGGCGAGCCGTTGAACCTGGCCGCTTCCAGCCTGCTGCGCTACCTGCCGCTGTTGCTGGTGCCGCCCGCGGTGGGCGTGATGGTGTATGCGGCGGATATCGCCGCGGATTTCTGGGCGATAGTCGGCGCATTGGTGCTGTCGCTGGTGATTTCCATGGCCTTCGTCGGTGTGCTGATGCAGCGGCTGGTCAAGCGTCACGGGCATCGGGGGGAGGGCCAATGATGTTCGACTGGCAGGGCGCCTGGGCCTCGGTGATCCACCATCCATTGTTCGGCATCGGCATTACCCTGGGCGCCTATCAACTGGTCCTGGCGGCCTTCGAGAAAACCCGCTGGATCTTTCTGCAGCCGGTGCTGGTCTCCATGTTGCTGGTGATCGGCGTGTTGCTGGGCTGTGGCCTGAGCTACGCCGAGTACCGCAAGAGCACGGAAATCCTCAGTATTCTCCTAGGGCCAGCGACAGTGGCACTGGCCGTGCCGCTGTATCTCAACCTGCGGCGGATTCGGCAGTTGTTCTGGCCGATATTTACTACGCTGGTGATTGGAGGGGTGATCGCCACTGGCCTGGGCGTATTGCTGGGGTGGTGGTTCGGTGCCGAGAACATGATCCTGATGACCATGGCGCCGAAATCGGTGACCTCGCCGATCGCCATGCTGGTGGCCGAGCAGATCGGCGGCGTTGCGGCGCTGGCGGCGGTATTCGTCTTGATCACCGGGGTGATCGGGGCGATTTTCGGCCCCGCCATCCTCAACCGCCTGCAGGTGCATAGCCCGGAAGCCCGCGGCATGGCGCTGGGCATGACGGCTCACGCAGTGGGCACCTCGGTGGCCCTGCAGGAAAGTGACGAATGCGGCGCTTTCGCGGCGCTGGCGATGAGTCTGATGGGTGTGGCCACGGCGGTGTTCCTGCCGTTGGCGGTGTCGTTGGTGGTTTAAGGAAACCTGTATGAGCCTGGCGCTTTTCCCCCTGAACACGGTGCTGTTCCCCGACTGCATCCTCGATTTGCAGATTTTCGAGGCGCGGTACCTGGACATGATCGGTCGCTGCATGAAACAGGGCAGCGGCTTCGGCGTGGTGTGCATCCTCGAGGGCGAAGAGGTGGGCATCGCCCCGGAAGGTTTTGCGCGGGTGGGTTGTGAAGCGCTGATCACCGATTTCCATCAGCAGGACAACGGCCTGTTGGGCATTCGAGTCAAGGGCGGAAGGCGCTTTCGGGTGCTGAGCAGCGAAGTGCAGCGCGACCAGCTGCGGGTGGCTGAAGTCGAATGGCTGGACGAAGCGCCGGAGCAGCCGCTGCAAGATGAAGACGGGGACCTGATTGCCTTGCTCAAGGCGCTGGCCGAACACCCGATGGTCGAAGCCCTGAACATGGGCACCGAAGCCACCGGCCAGCAGTCGCTGGCCAACCAACTGGCCTACCTGTTGCCGTTCTCGGAACTGGACAAGATCGACCTGCTGCAACTGGACGACCCGCAACAACGCCTGGACGCGATCCAGGCCCTGCTGGACGAATTGCAGGGCGAACTGTTCGCCTGATCCTGATCCTGATCCTGATCCTGATCCTGATCCTGATCCTAATCCTAATCCTGACCCTGGCTCTGGCTTGGCCCTGTAGCCGCTGCCGCAGGCTGCGATAAGGCCGAAGGCCTTCTGCGATCTGGAAACCGCAACGCCCCTGCGGGCCGATCGCAGCCTGCGGCAGCGGCTACAGCAGACGTTCGCTCTATCTAGTAGGCATAACGCAACATGGCGTGCGGCAAATGCCTGACGGCCTCGAAGCCGAACAGCGCGACCAGCGCCGGCAATACCAACCACCAGATCTTGGCTGGCATGGGCTCCAGCGGAGCCTGGCGCTGTGCAACCCACAGGCTGGCGGCGCACACGCAGGCGGCAAGCATGGCGCCGGCCAGGATGTCGGAAGGCCAGTGCGCTCCCAGGTAAATCCGCGACAAGGCAATCGCCGCCGCCGGCAAGCAACCCAGCAGCAGCCAGGTCAGGCGCATGCGCGGCGGCTGGCCGCGACCGGCGAGCACCGCCAGGGTCAGGAACAGCGCGAACGAGCCGGAGCTATGCCCGCTGGGCATGCTGTAGCTGGTCAGTGGGTCGGTCAGGACTTCCGGGCGTATACGGGCGAAAAACAGTTTGGTGCCAGTGTTGGCCAGTGCGGTGCACAACAGCGTGGCGCCCGCGAAAATCGCTTGTTTCCATTGCCGGGCGACCAGCAACAGCAAGGTGACCAGGGCGCTGGCGAACAGCATGGTGCGGAACTCGCCAAACTGGGTGAGCACCACCATCACCTCATCCAGCCCCCGGCTGCGGTGCTCCTGGACCAGCGCCATCAGGCCCTGGTCGAAATGGTCCAGGTAGGGATAGCCGATGAACAGCCCTGCGAGAATCGCCAGGCTGAGGCCGGCCACCAGCGGGCTGGCCTTGCGATGGCGACGCACTGTGCTGTTGATGCTCAAGCCCAGCAGCAGGGCGATGCTGGCGGCGACTATGCCCGCCTGCGGCCAGAAGCCTTCAGGCAAGGGCAGGCGAATGGCCGCGCCCGTGGCCCAGCCCGGCAGCAGGTAGGCCACGGTCCAGCCGGCGGCAGCCAGCAGGCTGACGGAGAAAAAGCGCGGGAACGACATGTCGAACATCCCGGCCACCATCGGCAGCATGGGCCGCAAGGGGCCGATAAAGCGCCCGACCAGCAGGCTGGCGATGCCATAACGCTGGAAATACGCCTCGGCGCCGTTGATCCACTCCGGATGATGGCGCAGGCCTGGCAGGCGGCGGATGTTCTGGTGAAAACGCCGGCCCAGCAGATAGGACACGACATCCCCAAGCAAGCCGCCAAAGAACCCCAGCACCAGGGTTTCGCCCAGGGACAGCGCGCCGCTGCCGGCCATGACGGCAATGGCGAACAGCAGCACCGTGCCGGGGACGATCAGGCCGGCGATCGCCAGGCATTCGACGCAGGCCACGATGAACACGGCTGCTGCCAGCCATTGGGGGTTCATTGTCAGCCAGCCGGTTATTCCATCGAGCCATTGGCCCATAGGTTTTCAACTCCGGTTATTCGGTTCAACGGTAGGAACGGGCGTGCTCGCGATAAGGCCATCCGCGGGCCCGCCGGTTCTGCGAAAGGGTTCAGCCGAGCAGCAGATAGTCGCGACCTTCGACCTGGCCGCGACGTAGCGGGTTCCGGGTGCAGTAAGGGGCATAGGCGGCATCGACAAAACGGTACATCAGGTGTTCGTCGCGGCCGTGGGGGATGCCCAGGCGGGTGGTCTGGATGATGCTGGTAACGGGGGTACCGACATCTTCGACGAACAGCACCTCATGGTCGAAGCGCTTGGCGTCCCATATCGGGACCTTCAGGCCCAGCGCCTTGCACAGCAGGGTCTGCCCGGCGCAGAGCTTCTGCGAGGGGCGTGGCCGGCCGCTGGCATCGGGATTGTTCAGGAGCATCTGCGCCAGGCTGGCCGGGCCCGAGACTTCGTCGACCCAGGGATAGGCCGATTTGATCAGTACCGCGTTACCCGGACCCTGGGCGCTGAAGTTCAGCGAGTCGCCACCGCGGGCGTAGTACATATAGATGTGTCCACCGTCCAGAAACAAAGCCTTACGCTTTTCTGTGTAGCCGAGGGAGGCGTGGCTGCCTTTTTCCTCGCAGTAATAGGCTTCTGTTTCGATAATGCGCGCCGACAACCAGAGATCGCCGACCCGGTGGCGGATGATTTTGCCGAGCAGTTCACGGGCCAGGACCTGGGCGTCTCGATCGAAAAAGCTGTCAGGCAGGGCCTTGGGCAGCGTCGGAATGGACAGAATGGACATGTTAGCCAGGAGCGATGACGGGAATTGGGTCGGAATGATATCAATTCCCGGCTTAATTCAGGCTGAACGAGAGGTATTTGCCGTCCATTTCGACCATCCGCCCGTGACCGCTGTCCGTGGGCCGGCGCGACAGCTATAATCAGCCGCTTTCCTCTTTGCCAAGACCACTGCAGACCATGACTGAGTCCGTTCTTGACTACATGACCCGTTTGGGTCGCGCTGCCCGCGAAGCTTCGCGGGTAATCGCCCGTGCCACCACTGCGCAGAAAAACCGCGCATTGCTGGCGGCTGCCGATGCATTGGACGCTGCTCGCCCCGAGCTGAGCGCGGCCAATGAGCAGGACCTGGCCAACGGCCGGGCCAATGGTCTGGAACCGGCATTGCTCGACCGTCTGGCGCTGACTCCGGTACGTATCGACGAAATGATCGAGGGCCTGCGTCAGGTGGCCAAGCTGCCTGACCCCATCGGTGAAATTCGCGATATGCGCTATCTGCCTTCGGGCATCCAGGTCGGCAAGATGCGCGTGCCGCTGGGCGTGATCGGCATCATCTACGAATCGCGTCCCAACGTGACCATCGATGCTGCCAGCCTGTGCCTGAAGTCCGGCAACGCCACCATCCTGCGGGGCGGCTCCGAGGCGATCAATTCCAACCGCGCCATTGCCGCCTGCATTCAGCAAGGGCTGGCGCAGGCCGGTCTGCCGGCGCAGGTGGTGCAGGTGGTGGAAACCACCGATCGCGCTGCCGTTGGCGCGCTGATCACTATGCCCGAGTTCGTCGATGTGATCGTGCCGCGTGGCGGCAAGAGCCTGATCGAGCGGGTCAGCCGCGATGCCAAGGTTCCAGTGATCAAGCACCTGGACGGCGTCTGTCATGTGTTCATCGACGTCGCGGCCGACCTGGACAAGGCGGTTCGCATCGCCGACAACGCCAAGACCCAGCGTTACGCACCTTGCAATACCATGGAGACCCTGCTGGTCCACGCTGGTATCGCCGAGCGCGTATTGCCGCCCTTGGCTGCGATCTATCGCGACAAGCAGGTCGAGCTGCGCGGTTGCCCGCGTACCCGCGCCTTGCTGGGCGACGATGTGATCGAAGCCACCGAAGAAGACTGGCGCACCGAATACACCGCGCCGATCCTGTCGATCCTGGTGGTCGACAGCCTGGATGCGGCCATCGAGCACATCAACACCTACGGTTCGCAGCACACCGATGCCATCGTCACCGAGAACTTCACCGATGCGCGGCGTTTCCTCAACGAGGTGGATTCCAGCTCGGTGATGGTCAATGCCTCGACCCGGTTTGCCGACGGTTTCGAATATGGCCTGGGCGCAGAGATCGGTATTTCCACCGACAAGCTGCACGCCCGTGGCCCGGTCGGCCTGGAAGGGCTGACCAGCGAGAAATATGTCGTCTTCGGCGACGGCCATGTGCGCACTTGATGGCCAAACGTATCGGTCTGCTGGGCGGTACCTTCGACCCCGTGCACATCGGTCATCTTCGCAGTGCGCTGGAGGTGGCCGATTCGCTGGGGCTCGATGAGCTGCGCCTGACGCCTAGCGCGCGGCCGCCGCATCGCGATACGCCGCAGGTGTCGGCGCTGGACCGCCTGGCGATGGTCAAGTGTGCGGTGGCGGGTGTTTCACCCCTGGTGGTGGATGACCGTGAGCTGAAACGCGACAAGCCGTCCTACACCATAGACACCCTGGAACAGATGCGGGCCGAGATGGCCGCGGATGACCAGTTGTTCCTGTTGCTGGGCTGGGACGCATTTTGCGGCCTGCCTACCTGGCATCGCTGGGAAGAGTTGCTCCAGCATTGCCACATCCTGGTGTTGCAACGCCCGGATGCCGACAGCGAGCCGCCGGATGCGTTGCGCAACCTGCTGGCGGCGCGCTCGGTAAGCGATCCCCTGGCCCTGCAAGGGCCGGGTGGACACATTGCATTCGTCTGGCAGACACCGCTCGCGGTGTCCGCCACCCAGATCCGTCAACTGCTGGCCAGCGGTAAGTCGGTACGTTTCCTGGTGCCTGATGCGGTCCTGGCCTATATCGATGCACACGGTCTTTACCGTGGGCCGAACTGAAGGCGCGCTGCCGGCCAATGCCGTGCAACGCTCCAAACATACGAGCTGAACGAGTTTTATATGACTAACCAAGTAATGAAAGGCGAAGATCTGGTCAAGGTGGCAGTCGCCGCGCTGGAAGACGTCAAGGCCCAGGACGTCCTGGTGATCGATGTTCGCGACAAGCAAAGCATCACCGACTACATGATCATCGCCACCGGTACTTCCAACCGCCAGATCGGCGCGATGCTGGAAAAGGTCCGCGAGATGGTCAAGGCCCAGGGCGTCAAGCCGCTGGGTGAAGAAGGCAAGGGCGACAGCGACTGGGTGCTGCTGGACCTGGACGACGTGATCGTGCACATGATGACGGCCTCCGCGCGCCAGTTCTACGACCTGGAGCGTCTGTGGCAGGGCGCCGAGCAAAGCCGTGCGGCCGATGGCAAGCATCACAGCCCGGAGCACACCCATGAGCACTTCACCAAGCTCAACAAAGACCAGCAATAAGGGACGGCTGTGCGCCTGCGTCTGATCGCTGTCGGTTCACGCATGCCCAAGTGGGTGGAAGAGGGTTGGCACGAATATGCCAAGCGTCTGCCATCCGAGCTGGCGCTGGAACTGGTGGAAATACCGCTCAATACCCGTGGCAAGAACGCCGATGTGGCTCGTTTCATCCGTCAGGAGGGCGAAGCCATGCTGGCCAAGGTCGGCCCGAACGAGCGGATCGTCACCCTCGAAGTGCACGGCAAGCCCTGGAGCACCGAGCAACTGGCGGTGGAACTGGACCGCTGGCGCCTCGACTCGCGTACCGTGAACTTCATGGTCGGCGGCCCCGAGGGGCTGGCGCCGGAAGTCTGTGCGCGGGCGGACCAGCGCTGGTCGCTGTCGCCGCTGACCTTGCCGCACCCGCTGGTACGGATCCTGATTGGTGAACAGCTGTATCGCGCCTGGACAGTCCTGTCCGGGCACCCTTACCACAAATAGTCCGCGCCTCTAATGTCCCAGCCGATCCGTATCAAGGACCACGAAAAAGACGCCCGTCTGGTGCGTGGCCGTGTCGTGTTCGGGGCTATTGCCGTGGTGTGCCTGATTGGGGTGCTGATCGCACGGCTGTATTACCTGCAGGTGATCCAGTACGACTATCACTCGACCCTGTCGGAAAACAACCGGGTTCACGTCCAGCCGATTCCGCCGACTCGCGGCCTGATCTTCGATCGTAATGGCGTGGTGGTGGCCGACAACCGGCCGAGTTTCAGCCTGAGCATGACCCGCGAGCGTTCCGGGAATTGGCGCCAGGTGCTCGACGTGATTGTCGAAGTGCTGGAGCTGACGCCGGAAGATCGGGCGCTGTTCGAGAAGCGCATGAAGCAGGGGCGCCGGCCATTCGAGCCGGTGCCGATTTTGTTCGAGCTCAACGAAGAACAGATCGCCCGGATCGCCGTGAACCAGTTCCGCTTGCCAGGGGTGGAAGTGGTGGCGCAGTTGGTCCGCCATTACCCGCAGGGCGCGCACTTTGCGCACTCGGTGGGCTACATGGGACGGATCAACGAGAAGGAACTGAAGACCCTCGACCCGGTGAACTACAGCGGCACCCACCATATCGGCAAGACCGGCATCGAGCGTTTCTACGAGCCCGAGCTGCACGGCCAGGTGGGTTATGAAGAAGTCGAGACCAACGCCCGGGGTCGCGTATTGCGGGTGCTCAAGCGTACCGACCCGATTCCTGGCAAGGACATCGTCCTGAGCCTGGACATCAAGCTGCAGGAAGCCGCCGAGGCCGCGTTGGGCGGCCGGCGTGGCGCGGTGGTGGCGCTGGATCCGGCCACCGGGGAAGTGCTGGCGATGGTCAGCCAGCCGAGCTTCGACCCGAACCTGTTCGTCACCGGCATCAGTTTCAAGGCCTATGCCGAACTGCGCGATTCCATCGACCGTCCGCTGTTCAACCGGGTGCTGCGCGGCCTGTATCCGCCGGGCTCGACCATCAAGCCAGCGGTGGCGATTGCCGGCCTGGACGCGGGAGTGGTGACAGCCGCCACGCGGGTCTATGACCCGGGCTACTACCAACTGCCCAACTACGATCACAAATACCGTAACTGGAACCGCAGCGGCGACGGTTATGTCGACCTCGACACCGCGATCATGCGGTCCAACGACACCTATTTCTATGACCTGGCCCACAAGCTGGGGATCGATCGGCTGTCGGCATACATGAACAAGTTCGGTATCGGCCAGAAGGTCTCGCTGGACATGTTCGAGGAGTCGCCGGGCCTGATGCCGTCGCGGGAATGGAAGCGCGCCACCCGTCGCCAGGCCTGGTTCCCGGGCGAGACGCTGATTCTGGGGATTGGCCAGGGCTATATGCAGTCCACTCCGCTGCAACTGGCCCAGGCCACGGCGCTGGTGGCAAACAAGGGCAAATGGAACCGTCCGCACCTGGCCAAGACCATCGAAGGCGAAAAACCGGTGGATGAAAACCCGATGCCGGACATCGTCCTGCGCGATCCGTCGGACTGGACGAAGGTCAACCACGGCATGCAGCAGGTCATGCACGGTGCTCGTGGCACGGCGCGCAAGGCGGCCATCGGCTCGCAGTACCGGATCGCCGGCAAGAGTGGTACGGCCCAGGTGGTCGCGATCAAGCAGGGCGAGAAGTACGACCGCTCCAAGGTTCAGGAACGCCATCGCGACCACGCCCTGTTCGTCGGCTTCGCGCCGGCGGAAAACCCGAAAATCGTGGTCTCGGTCATGGTCGAGAACGGCGAGTCCGGCTCCGGCGTGGCAGCCCCCGTGGTGCGCCAGGTGATGGACGCCTGGCTCCTCGGCCCGGATGGCCTGCTCAAGCCTGAGTTCGGCGGCCCTATCAGTGCGGAGGCTACGGCCCGTGAAGAGTAATTTCGATCGCATCCTCTCCAGCGAGGATGTGATGCGTCGTCGCGCGACGCTGTTGCAGCGCATGCATATCGACGGTCCATTGCTGATCCTGCTGCTGACCCTGGCGGCCGGCAGCCTGTTCGTCCTGTATTCGGCCAGCGGCAAGAGCTGGGACCTGCTGGGCAAGCAGGCCACGTCGTTCGGCATCGGCCTGGTGTCGATGATCGTCATTGCCCAGCTCGAGCCCCGCTTCATGGCGCGCTGGGTGCCACTGGCCTATGTGTTCGGCGTGGTATTGCTGGTGGTGGTGGATGTCATGGGGCACAACGCCATGGGCGCCACCCGCTGGATCAACATTCCGGGGGTGATTCGCTTCCAGCCCTCGGAGTTCATGAAGATCATCATGCCGGCGACCATCGCCTGGTACCTGGCCAAGCGCAGCTTGCCGCCGCAGCTCAAGCATGTGGGCATCAGCCTGGTCCTGATCGGCATCCCGTTCATTTTGATCGTGCGCCAGCCGGACCTCGGGACTTCGCTGCTGATCCTTGCCGGTGGCGCCTTCGTATTGTTCATGGGGGGGCTGCGCTGGCGCTGGATCCTCAGCGTGCTGGCTGCCGCGGTGCCGGTGGCGATCGCCATGTGGTTCTTCATCATGCATGACTACCAGAAACAGCGGATTTTGACCTTCCTCGACCCGGAGAGCGATCCGCTGGGCACCGGCTGGAACATCATCCAGTCCAAGGCAGCCATCGGTTCCGGCGGCGTCTTCGGCAAGGGCTGGTTGCTGGGCACTCAGTCCCACCTGGACTTTTTGCCCGAGAGCCACACCGACTTTATTATCGCGGTCATGGGCGAAGAGTTCGGCCTGGTGGGCATTTGCGCCTTGCTGCTGATCTATCTGCTGCTGATCGGTCGTGGTCTGGTGATTACCGCCCAGGCGCAGACGCTGTTCGGCAAATTGCTTGCCGGCGCCCTGACCATGACGTTTTTTGTTTACGTTTTCGTCAACATCGGTATGGTCAGTGGCCTGTTGCCGGTCGTGGGGGTGCCGTTGCCGTTCATTAGCTACGGAGGAACTTCGCTGGTGACGCTGCTGTCAGCGTTTGGGGTTTTGATGTCGATCCATACCCATCGTAAGTGGATCGCGCAGGTTTGAATAAGGTGAAGAATTCAATGCAAGCAATGCGTGGCTGGACCGCTCGGTATGCGCCGTGGGTCGGTCTGGTAGGCATCCTTGGCGCGGCGCAGGAAGCGCTGGCCGGCGGCGAATACGAAGGCTCACCTCAGGTGGCCGAGTTCGTGGGCGAAATGACTCGCGACTATGGCTTCGCGGGCGAACAGTTGATGGGTGTGTTCCGTGAGGCCGAGCGCAAGCAGTCGATCCTCGACGCCATTTCCCGTCCCGCCGAACGGGTCAAACAGTGGAAAGAATACCGGCCGATGTTCATTACCGACGCGCGTATTGCCCGCGGTGTGGACTTCTGGCGCCAGCACGAGGCGGTGCTGGCTCGCGCCGAGCAGGAATACGGCGTACCGGCCCAGGTAATCGTGTCGATCATCGGCGTCGAAACCTTCTTTGGACGCAACACCGGCAACTATCGGGTGATCGACGCTCTGTCGACCCTGGGCTTCGATTACCCGCCACGTGCCGATTTCTTCCGCAAGGAGTTGCGTGAATTCCTGCTGTTGGCTCGTGAAGAACAGGTCGACCCGTTGACCCTGAAAGGCTCCTACGCCGGCGCCATGGGCTTGCCGCAGTTCATGCCGAGCAGTTTTCGCGCCTATGCTGTGGACTTCGATGGTGATGGCCATATCAATATCTGGACCAATCCGGACGATGCCATCGGCAGCGTCGCCAGCTACTTCAAGCGTCATGGCTGGGAAACCGGGCAGCCGGTGGTCAGCCGGGCCGAGGTGCGCGGCGAGCAGGTCGATGAGGGCCTGACCACGGGTATCGAGCCGACGAAAACCGTCGGGGAGTTGCGGGCGCTGGGCTGGTCGAGTCATGATGCGCTGCGCGATGATATGCCGGTCACGGCTTTCCGCCTGGAAGGCGACAATGGCCCCGAATACTGGATGGGCCTGAAGAATTTCTACGCGATCACGCGTTATAACCGCAGCGTGATGTACGCCATGGCCGTACATCAGCTCTCTGAACAGCTGGTCCAAGCACGGGGCGTCAAGTAATGCTGGCATCGCCAATCCGCAAACCCCTGAAGCTGGTGGCTCTTGCCGCGTTGTCCTTGCTGGTGGTCAGTTGTTCGTCAACCAAGGCGCCGAAACAGAAGGCCCCGACGACGGCTGTACGTGCGACGCCGGGCCTGGACATCAACCGTGCCCACAAAGATGGCGCACCGTGGTGGGACGTCGATGTATCGCGTATTCCCGACGCCACGCCGACCCTGCACACCGGTCCGTACAAGGCCAATCCTTATACGGTGCTGGGCAAGACCTATTTCCCGATGGCCGAATCCAAGCGTTATGTCGCTTCGGGCACGGCCTCCTGGTATGGCACCAAGTTCCATGGGCAAAACACCGCCAATGGCGAGGTGTATGACCTGTACGGCATGAGTGCGGCGCACAAGACCCTGCCTTTGCCAAGCTATGTCCGGGTGACCAACCTGGACAACCACAAGAGCGTGATCCTGCGGGTCAACGACCGTGGGCCGTTCTATTCGGACCGGATCATCGATTTGTCCTATGCCGCGGCCAAGAAGCTCGGTTACGCCGAGACCGGCACCGCCCGGGTCAAGGTCGAGGGCATCGACCCGCAGGAATGGTGGGCCCAACGCGGCCGGCCGGCCCCCTTGATGCTCAACGAGCCGAAAGCCGCGCCAGTGGTGACGGCGTCCACAGGGACTGTAGAGCAGTGGACTCCGCCTCCGCAGCAGCACGCCGCGGCCGTTGTGCCGGTGCAGCTGGATGCAAAAAAAAACGCTTCTGCGCAAGCCTCTGGCCAGTATCTGCAGGTGGGCGCCTTCGCCAACCCGGACGCTGCCGAGCTCCTGCGCTCGAAGCTGAGCGGGATGGTGAGCGCTCCGGTGTTCATCAGCTCGATCGTGCGCAATCAACAGACGCTGCACCGAGTACGCCTGGGGCCGATCGGCTCGCCGGGTGAGATCCAGCAAGTGCAGAACAGTGTCCGGCTGGCTAATCTTGGGCAGCCGAGCCTGGTAACTGCCGAGTAATCGGATTCTGATTCATGGTTCGCCCGCAATTTGCGGGGTGAACCCAGGTTGTTGGCTCGTCGTACAACAAAAGCCCGGCAAGGGTCAGTGAGTGAACAACTGAACACGCGACAGCCCTTTAGAAGGCTGTCTGAATAGTTTTGTCCGCAAGGACAAGTTTCCATTAGCAATTTCGAGAGACGGATGAACATCACCACCTTTGCCAAACGCCTGTGCCTGCTTGTCCCGCTGATCATCACGCCTGCCGCCTGGGCGGTAGAAGTGATGCCGTCGCCACCGCAGCTGGCCGCCAAGTCCTATGTGCTCATGGATGCCAGCAGCGGTAACGTGCTGGTGGAGAACAACGGTGACCAGCGTCTGCCGCCCGCCAGCCTGACCAAGCTGATGACAGCCTACATCGCGACCCTGGAAATCCGTCGCGGCCAGATCGGTGAGAACGACCCGGTGACCGTCAGCGAGAACGCCTGGCGTACCGGCGGTTCGCGGATGTTCATCAAGGTCGGCTCGCAGGTCACTGTCAGCGATCTGTTGCACGGCATCATCATTCAGTCGGGCAACGACGCCAGCGTCGCGGTTGCCGAGCACATCGCCGGCAGCGAAGACGCCTTTGCCGACATGATGAACAAGACGGCCGGCGACCTGGGCATGACCAACAGCCACTTCATGAACCCGACCGGCCTGCCGAACCCCGAGCACTACTCGTCGGCGCACGACATGGCGGTGCTGGCTCGCGCCATCATTCACGAAGACCCGGCTCACTACGCGATCTACTCGCAGAAAGAGTTCTTCTGGAACGGCATCAAGCAACCTAACCGCAACCTGTTGCTGTGGCGCGACAAGACCGTTGACGGCCTGAAAACCGGTCACACCGACGAAGCCGGCTATTGCATGGTGTCTTCCGCCGTACGTGACGGCATGCGCCTGATCGCTGTGGTGTTCGGTACCAACAGCGAGCAGGCTCGCGCGGCCGAGACCCAGAAGCTGCTGACCTACGGTTTCCGCTTCTTCGAAACCCAGACCTTCTACCAGAAGGGCACCGAGCTGGCTCAGGCCCCTGTCTGGAAAGGCACTACCTCCCAGATCAAGGCCGGTCTGGCCCAGGACCTGACCATGACCATGCCAAAAGGCCAGCTGAAGAAGCTCGCTGCCAGCATGACCATGAATCCACAATTGATCGCGCCTATCGCCAAGGGCGATGTGATCGGTAAAGTCGAAGTGAAACTGGACGACAAGGTGGTGCACAGCGCCGATCTGATCGCTCTGGACGCGGTCGACGAAGGTGGTATCTTCCGCCGCATGTGGGATAGCATCCGTCTATTCTTCTACGGCTTGTTCAACTGATATTGTCGACCCGCGTGGCCTCCCTCTGAAGCAGAGTGGGGGCCGCGTCCGTCGCCACGGCTTACGAGGCCGTTACGCCATGACAGACACCGAAGTAAAGGCGCCAAAGATCGAATTCCCCTGCGCGGATTACCCGATTAAGGTGATCGGCGACACCGGCGTGGGTTTCAAGGACAAGATCATCGCGATCCTTGAAAAACACGCGACCGTTGACCACAAGACCCTGGCCGAGCGCCAGAGCACCAACGGCAAGTACACGACCATCCAGTTGCACATTACCGCCACCGGTCAAGAACAGCTGTACGACATCAACAGCGAGTTGCGGGCCACCGGTTTCGTGCACATGGTGCTGTGATGCCACAAACGCTGGGCTTTCGCGAGCTCGGCCAGATGGCCTACGAGCCGGTCTGGCAGGCCATGCAACGCTTTACCAACGAACGCGGCACCGATGCTCCCGATGAAGTCTGGCTGGTGCAGCACCCGCCGGTCTTTACCCAGGGCCAGGCGGGCAAGGCCGAACATCTGTTGCTTCCGGGGGATATCCCGGTGGTGCAGGTCGACCGCGGTGGCCAGGTGACCTACCACGGCCCAGGCCAACTGGTGGCCTATCTGCTGCTGGACGTGCGTCGCCTGGGCTTTGGCGTACGCGACCTGGTCAGCCGCATGGAGCAGTGCCTGATCGAGCTGCTGGCCAGCTACGGCGTGGCTGCGGCGGCCAAGCCGGATGCTCCGGGCGTTTACGTCGATGGCGCGAAAATCGCCTCCCTGGGCCTGCGGATCCGTCACGGTTGTTCCTTTCATGGACTGGCCTTGAACGTGGACATGGATCTGCAGCCGTTTCGACGGATTAACCCCTGTGGCTATGCCGGGCTGGCAATGACCCAGCTGAGCGACCACACAGGACCGATTGAATTTGCCGAGGTAAGTGCCCGGCTGCGTGCGCAGCTCGTCAAACACCTCGACTATGCTGAGCAGACGACCCTAACGGGCGGAATCGACTGATATGACTACTGCGCAAGACGCTGTGCAAACCCTGATCCCGACGCTGGATGTTTCCGAGCGTCCGGCCCGTGCGAAAGTTGAAACCGGCGTTAAATTGCGCGGTGCCGAGAAAGTCGCACGTATCCCGGTGAAGATCATCCCGACCACCGAACTGCCGAAGAAACCTGACTGGATTCGCGTGCGTATTCCGGTTTCCCCGGAAGTCGACCGGATCAAGCAATTGCTGCGCAAGCACAAACTGCACAGCGTCTGCGAAGAGGCATCCTGCCCGAACCTGGGCGAATGCTTCTCCGGCGGTACCGCGACCTTCATGATCATGGGCGACATCTGCACCCGTCGTTGCCCGTTCTGCGACGTCGGTCACGGCCGTCCGAAGCCTCTGGATGTCGATGAGCCGATGAACCTGGCGGTAGCAATCGCCGACCTGCGCCTGAAGTATGTGGTGATCACCTCGGTCGACCGTGACGACCTGCGCGACGGCGGTGCCCAGCACTTTGCCGACTGCATCCGTGAAATCCGCAAGCTGTCGCCGAACGTGCAGCTGGAAACCCTGGTCCCGGACTACCGTGGCCGCATGGACGTGGCGCTGGAAATTACCGCGGCCGAGCCGCCGGATGTGTTCAACCACAACCTG
>NZ_FNPW01000018.1:83106-133241 GCF_900107395.1 Pseudomonas sp. NFIX28 | reverse complement strand
ATCCACTGCGACCAATACGGCCGGGTGAAAGTGCAGTTCCACTGGGACCGCGAAGGCCAGGCCGACGACAAGACCAGCTGCTGGCTGCGCGTCTCCAGCGCCTGGGCCGGCGCCCAGTACGGCGGCATCGCCATCCCGCGGATCGGCATGGAAGTGCTGGTGACCTTCCTCGAGGGCGACCCCGACCAGCCGTTGATCAGCGGCTGCCTGTACCACAAGGAAAACGTCGTCCCCTACGAGTTGCCGGCGAACAAGACCCGCAGCACCTTCAAGACCCTGAGCAGCCCCGGTGGTGGCGGCTACAACGAGCTGCGCATCGAGGACAAGAAGGGCCAGGAACAGATCTTCCTGCACGCCCAGCGCGACTGGGACGAGAACGTCGAGCACGACCAGAAGATCCGCGTCGGCAACGAACGCCACGACACGGTCGAGGCCAACAGCTACAGCGAATTCAAGGCCGAGGAACACCACACCGTGCACGCCGACCGCAAGGTCGAAGCGCGCGCCAGCGACCACCTCACCGTCGGCGTGAACCAGCACATCAAGATCGGTACTGGGCAGTTCATCGAAGCCGGCCAGGAGATCCACCTCAATGCCGGGATGAAGGTCGTCATGGAGGCCGGCAGCGAGCTGACCCTCAAGGGCGGCGGCAGCTTCATCAAGCTCGACGCCGGCGGCGTGACCATCAGCGGCCCGCAGGTCAAGGTCAACTCCGGCGGCGGCCCGGGCAGCGGCTCCGGCGCCGCGCCATTGATGCCCGGCGTGCTGAAGCAGGCCGACGCCGACAAGGCCGGCGCCCTGTTGACCCCGGCGCAAATCAACACCCTCAAACGCAACGCGCCTTTCTGCGAAGAGTGCGAAAAGTGCAAGGACGGTGCCTGTGCCATCTGATCGCCTGACACCCCAGGCCTGGCTCGCCCGCCAGCCCCTGCAAGCCGACGAACGCCTGTACCTGGTGATCAGCAACGCCAGCGACGCCGATCCGCTCAAGGACTTCTACCAAAGCCAGGGCACCAGCGGCCTGACCGCGATCTGGAGCGGCACGCCCTACGCCGATTGGCAGCCGGTCATGCCTTACCTCGCCGAACTCAAACCGACCTCAAGCTTCCTCGACTGGATCGCCGAAACCGACGCCGACGACTGGGGCTGGCTCGCCGTCTCCCACTGCGAACCGGCAGTGGTATTTGAACACCTGCGCAGCCTGACCCAGGTGAAGATGCCGGATGGGGCGGAGGTGTTTTTCCGGTTTTGGGATGGGCGGCATATCTATCCGATTTTGGAGGGGTTGGGCGAAGGCGCCCCCCAAGTCCTGCCGATATTCGACCGCTACCTGATCAATGGCCGGGCACTGAACGTCGGCCAGGGCGTGGTCAAGCCGCCGAAGCCATTTCCCTGGTGGGAAGTGCCGGAAGCGCTGGTCAAGAAGCTCGCCGAGGATGACCCCGGTACTGTGATCGACAACATGATGCAGTGGCTGCTGGAAGACCACGCCGAGCTGTATTTCTCGTTCCCCGAATCCAACCTGCGGCAGAAGGTGGCACGTTTCGTAAAACGCACCCCTCTCACGGAAGAAAACTACACCGGGCTATTGAAAGCCCATTTGGAAAATGAGGTGGTTGCATGAGCATTTTGTTGGGGGAATTCGCCGTTAACCTGACGGCTAAACAACCGGATGCTCAAGTCATCATCCGCGACTTCAAGAAATGCCTGGCCGACTATCGTGCTCAAGCCGAAGCCTGGTACGGCGGCGTGCTGGACGCTGAACAGCAGTTCCAAGTCGGTGACGAAGTAGCCACCCAGGACAAAGACAGCAAACGCAGCGCTGATCTTTACGCGAATTGCCCGGCCAACGGCAAGCTCAAGCTGGTGCACAGCTTTGAATCCGCGCGTTTCGTACCGATCGGCAATACGCCGGTACGCCTGGTGCCAGTGGTCGATGGCATGGTCTACGGCAAGAACGAGGCCGGTGCTGCCATCAACGTCACCATCGGCCCCAGCGGCATCAAGGAAGTCACGGGGCTCAAGCCCAACCAGCAATACAAAATCACTTTCTTTCCCAACCCGACCCGTGCGCAAATCGACTCGCTGTTCAACTCTTATCAGGGCGTGATTGGCGACCTGAGCGGCTGGCTGCAAACCGAATGGAGTACCGACTTCCTGCCGCTGTGGAAGGCCCATAACAAGGCTTCCATCGGCGGCCGGGCGCTACAGCAGCTAGAGTCGGCCTGGAAGGGTTTCCTGAAGGCCATCATGGGTTTGTGGGGCGATATCAAGAGCCTCTACAACCTGGTGGCCCACCCTCGGGAAAACTACCAGAAGCTGAAAAAGTTCTTCACCGAGGAAGAAATCAAGAAGATCTACAACGCCTCGAAAAGCGCCATCCATACCGCCCTGCTGATTGCCAGCGACGAGCCACTGATGTGGATCTACGTGTCGGCGATTGTCGCCTGGGTGAAGATGCTGCCACCACAAACCTGCATGGAAGTGCTGGCCGAGCTGACCACCGAAGTGTTGCTGAACATCCTGATCGGGATTGTGCTCACCGGAGGTATTGGTCTGGCCGTACGGGTTGGCACCAAGGCACTCAAGGCCACGCAAAACAGCGGCAAAGTGCTGAAGCTGATCGAAGACTTCACTTCCCTGCTGATGAAAACCAGCAAGAAGAACGCAGCTGGCCACACTGAGGCAGCCAGGCCATTGCTGCTCAATGGCAACGCCGCATTGAACCCTGGTCGCAAGGCTAGTGTAGAGATAGCCCCACCCAAGCCCGCAGCGACAGCCACAGCGCCCAAGAGCAAGCCTAAAGGCTCTGGCGGCACCGTGGAAACCGATGCGCAGATCCAGGCTCGCGGTAAGAAAAAGCCCGCCACTCGCGCCGAGCAAAATGAACCCGTCAGTGATGCCCCCAAGCAGTCTACAAACCCGGCGGATAAACCAGCGCGGTGCACAAAAGACACTCGCTGCGAAGGTGACCCCATCTCGATGGTCACCGGTGAGGAACTGCTGACCCTCACCGATGGTGAACTCGATGGCCTGCTGCCCTTGGAATGGACGCGGCTGTACCGCACCAGTGCGGTGGAAATCGACAACCGCCTGGGTTTCGGCTGGAGCCACTCGTTGTCCCATCGGTTGCAAATCAACGATGAGGGCGTGCTGTGGACTGACAACGAAAATCGCCAAACCCAGTTTCCACTGCCGACCGAACAGCGTCCGGCCATTACCAATAGCCTGGCCGAGGCCGCCATCTATCTGGGGGATGCTCCGGGCGAACTGATCCTGACCCAAGCCGGGCAAGGCGCGCGCTTTTATCACTTCCGTGCCGGGCGCCTGACCACCATTAGCGATGCCTACGACAACCAGCTGCACGTCAGCTACGACCTGGTCGATCGCATCCAGCGCATCGACAATGGCGCAGGCCGCTCCCTGTTTTTGCGTTACGACGACCGCCATATCGCCGCAGTCGACTATCAGCAGCGACGTCCCGACTACAACGAACAAGGTGAGCGCCAGGAACCCTGGCTGACGGTTCAGACCCTGGTCAGCTACCAGTACAACGAACACAACCAGCTGATCAGCGCCACCAATGCGATGGGTGAAGTCGAACGCTATCGCTATGACGAGCAGCATGTCATTCAGCAACGCCAACTGGCCGGTGGTGCGAGCTTCTGCTGGGAGTGGGAATACGAAGGCAAGGCAGCCCGTTGTATCCGCCAGTGGTCCAACCTATCGCAGATCGATGCGCGCTATGTGTGGGACGACGAAGGTACGGTCACCGTTATCAACGCCGATGGCAGCGAACAGGTCTACGTGCACGACGAGAATGCGCGGCTGGTCAGCCAGACCACCCCTGACGGTGCGGAAACGCAAAAAGCCTACGATGAAAAAGGTCGCCTGATCGCCGAAAAAGACCCTCTCGGGGCCATCACCACATACGAGTACAGTGAGGCCGGGCGCCTGATCGCCGTGATTCCTCCAGAGGACGAATCCACCTATTACAATTATTTCGATGGTCATCTCATCGAAGTTCGACGCGGCAACGCGCAGTGGAAATACGAACGCAACGATCAAGGCGACATCACCCAACAGACCGACCCCGACGGCAACGAAACCCACTACAGCTATGACCGCCAGGGCCGCCTGCTGGAAATCACCCACCCCGACGGCAGCCGCCATCAACTGGGCTGGAACGGCCTCGGCCAACTGCTGGAAGAACGCCTGCCCGACGGCGGCCAGCGAAAATACCGCTATGACGCCCTCGGCCGGCAGATCACCCGTCAGGACGAAAGCGGCGCCATCACCCAGTACCAGTGGGACGCCGCTAACCGTCTGGCACAGATCACCCTGCCCGGCGGCGCCACCCGCGCCTTCAGCTACAACGCCTACGGCAAAGTCACCGCCGAGCGCGACGAGCTAGGCCGTATCACACGCTACGAATATGCCGACAACCTGCACCTGGTTAGCCGCCGCATCAACCCGGACGGCAGCCAGTTGCGTTATCGCTACGACAACGCACGCCTGCTGCTCACCGATATCGAGAACGAGCGCGGCGAGCAGTACCACCTGGATTACTACCCCAACGGCCTGATCCAGCAGGAAACCGGCTTCGATGGACGCAGCACCGCCTACGCCTATGACCTCAACGGCAACCTGCTGAAGAAAACCGAATTCGGCGACGACGGCAGCGAGCTGGTCACCGAATATCAGCGCGATGCCGCTGGCCGCCTGCTGGTGAAAACCCTGGCCGATGGCGAAGAAATCCACTACAGCTACGACGCCCTCGGGCGCCTGGTGAATGTCGACGACGGCCACTGGCCGCTGGCCTACGAATACGACCTGCAAGACCGCCTGATCACCGAACACCAGGGCTGGGGCACCCTGCGCTACGAGTACGACAAGCTCGGCCAGCTCAGCCATTGCCGCCTGCCCGATGGCAGCAAGCTCGACTACCGCCATGCCCTTGGCGGCCAGCTCAGTAGTATCGACCTCAACGGCTCGCGCCTGACCAGCCACCAGTTCAACGCCGGGCGCGAACAGCAACGCCAGCAGGGCCTGCTGCTCAGCCAGTACCAGTACGACGAACAAGGCCGCCTGCAGGCCCACAGCGTCAGCCAGCAACGGCACGGCCAGCATCAGAGCCTCTACCACCGCGCCTATGCCTACGACGCCAACGGCAACCTCGCCGGTATCGACGACAGCCGCAAGGGCAACCTGCGTTATCACTACGACCCGCTGGATCGCCTGATCAACGTACGTGGCGCCACCCCGGAAAGCTTCGCCCACGACCCCGCCGGCAACCTGCTCGGCCAGGGCGACCAACCCGCCGCCAACCTGGCCAACGTCAAAGGCAACCGCCTGCTAATGCAAGGCGACCGGCATTACGACTACGACGCCTTCGGCAACCTCAGCCGCGAACGCCGCGGCGCGGGCCAGAAGCTGGTCACCGAATACCAGTACGACTGCCAGCACCGGTTGATCGGCGTCAGCCTGCCGGGCGGCAGCACCGCCACTTACAAGTACGACGCTTTTGGCCGTCGCATCGCCAAAACCGTCGACGGCCGCACTACCGAGTTCCTCTGGCAGGGCGAACGACTGATTGCCGAGAGTGGTGAAAACCGCTATCGCAGCTACCTCTACGAACCCGGCACCTTCCGCCCCTTGGCCATGCTCGATGGCGAAGGCCCGGCCCAGGCCACACCGTTCTACTACCAACTCGACCACCTCGGCACGCCGCAGGAGTTGACCGCCTATAGTGGCGAGATCATGTGGTCGGCGAAGTACCGCGCTTATGGCAATCTGGCCGCGCTGGACGTTTCCGAAATCGACAACCCGCTGCGTTTCCAGGGCCAGTACTTCGATACGGAAACCGGACTGCACTACAACCGCCATCGCTACTACAATCCGAGCTCTGGACGGTTCTTGACGCCGGACCCGATCAAGCTGGCAGGGGGGTTGAATAACTACCAGTACGTGCCTAACCCTACGGGGTGGGTGGATCCGTTAGGGTTGAATGGATGTCTAGGCCAGGATGGAGGTAAAGCAAGCCCTCCCGCAAATCCCGAGGCTAAGGCAACAGTGGATGAAGGGAGTCCAAAAGCTCCTGCTCCTCAAATGACGTCGCAGCAACGTCAAGCTCGAATTGAGGAGCTGTCTGAGGCAAATGCAAAACGCCGTGTTCAGGAATTTGAAGCTAAATATGATATGCACACCATTGGAAAACACGGACCAGACATCCCCGATGCGACCATGAAACAAAGAGCGATTGACGGCAGCGATCCAATAACGGGTAGAAGAGGCAAAAGAAACTCAAGCTCTCAATTTAATAGCTGGAAATTGCAGATGCATGCAATCAACGAAGCGACTACCCGAGTAAGACGTGGTTTGCCCGCACATACGGGCTTCGATGGAAATGACAACCCTGTTGTCAGAATCGAACAGCCTGGATCAGGTAAAGGGTACAAGCCAAACAAGCGAGATGCACAAAACCCAATTCGGGTAGACCCAATGAATGGCGCTGAAATCAAGTTTGATGCGGATGACCCGACTCGGCCCTATACTGCATTTCCAGTGAAGGAGAGATAACTTGTTAAAACACCCTTTCTCAGACGTACCATATGAGCCTCACCTATCGGCTCTTCTTAGAGGAATAGAGATCTACGATCGCGAGCATACTCTTGGTGAGGAATTACAAAAATACAATCCAAACAATGCTGAAGACAGAGAGAAAATCATAAACCTCTACATACTTCCAGCTTTAAACTATCTTTCATACAGACACAAATTCGTCCTCATTAAAAATCTAGAAAACGCACTACTTAAAAGAGAAACAGATTTCAATCTACTTTTTGAAAGCGACTACGACGACCCTAGAACTATCGCATGGGACGAAACCGAAATTAAAGACGCATATGGTTTTTTTGAAAGAATACTCAAAAACTCGAAAGAAAAATGGCATAACGATCTTATCAAAGCCGCATCAGAAGATCAGTCCGAATGGTAGGTCGTAGATCAGAAAAATAAAAGACAATAGTTCATACTCAGCTCTAGCCAAGACAGATAGAAACCCTACCCCGAAGTAGGTTGGGGTGATGTACGAATTTATTGGCCAAATCCGCTTGAGGGGCAAAAATGAAAAATGTAAAAAGACCAAGAGAAACTTGGTATGACCTCTAAAGAAAACCCACCGACAAAACTTCGACTAAAAACAATAACAGAACAACACTCAGATTCATTTCAAGCGAGAAATCAATGTAACACATTCAGAGACCTTTCCTACAAAACAAATCGACTTCTGCCAGCTTGTAGCCCCCCTCTCTGCCCAGATAGCATCTTCAAGTCGCTGCAAAATCAGTGACCGGTTTTTACAGACCAAATATGATCGAGACATGCAAATGTCGCTATGTGAACAGCTGGTATTTTTATGCCTGTCGGTAATGATATCGTTCGAATGGAGATATCTAGTGCAGATAGAGGCTACACACCAAATAAGAAGTACAAGACTAATCCACACTATAATGACAGCATGAATGGGGCTGAGGTGAAACTCGACTCAGCGTACCGCATTCCTGACTAAATGAGGCTTTGATGTTATTAGATAAAGACTCAGGTATTCCCTACTGTCCAACGCCAGCGTATTTCTTAGGTGGATTTGATATCTACGACAGAGAGGAAACTCTAGGAACTGAACTCGAAACTTACAATCTGGAAGATCCAAAAGATCGTATCGAGCTGATAGAGAAATATTGCCTTAACAGACACGAAAACCTTTCATATAGACATAAATTTGTTCTTTTGAAATCTTTGGAAAATGCATTACTTGATAAGAACTTCGACTTTAACAAGCTACTTGAAGATGATCCCGAAGAATATTCGTCGCTTCCTTCAGGATGGAACGAAATGAAAAACCCAAAAGCTTTTTTCGAAGAGATCTTGAGGCTGGCAAACGAAAAATGGAAGAGCGATTTAGCCAAAGCGAGCATTGAAGCCCCATCAACTTGGTAAGAGTCTTCGGCCTGTCAACCCCGTTACCTATTAGAAGCATAATCTTGTGGCATCAAAAAGCGCTCCCCCCTCAAAACCAGTAAAAGTCTACTCTTCAGGAAAATCAATTTAAATCCATGTACATAAATAGAACCCAAAAAACCGAATCCGCTTCATACATCGGAGGAAAACCAGCCCTTCCCCAAGGAATGAGCATACCCAAAAGCCCCAACGGCAGTTTGATGAGCTTTTACTTCACTCTGCAATTCCCAGAGGCTCATTCACTACATGGCCACACACTAAGTATTTTTGCCGCGACCGAGGACTTCAACGAAGACTATACGATTCCTGAAATGCTCAAGATCCCACTACTGGGAGCGACAATTCCAGACAATTTCTTAAGCGATTACCAAAAATATTTCGCCGCCTTTCTTTTCAAGAATGAAGAAAAAACCTATGCGAATGACTACCCAATCCGAGTCGCAATGACTCCCTTAGCCTTTAGCCATAGCAAAGGCAGCGATGTATTCGGTTGGGCTGGTGATAAGCCCAAGTGGCTCATGGGTGATGAAACACCGGCCCAGTACAAGGGAGCAGCCTTGGACTTTTTATTGCAAGTACATGGAGAGCAGTCATTTCCGATTATTGATACCGCCCCGCCACAACAGGAAATGGATATTTTTGGCGAAAACAAGCCCCGAACAAAAAGAAACTACACTTTATTCAACCAGAACGAAATATACTTCTTTGGAAGTAAAACATCAGCCCCTGATGATCGCGTCTATATAGTCACCCAATGTGACTGACATAAAGTTCAATCAGTAGTACAGGCTAATGAACACACTGACGCTCAGACAAAAAAGCATCATCCACAACTGCCTCCTCGACCTCAAAGACTCTTCCTCCCTGACCATCCCAAGCTTTCTACCTGTAGCGCTAGACAAGCTCGTAACTTCGGAGGGTTTCGGCATCGACATGTCGGGAATTTATCTCAGTACTGATGAGGACTTTGAAAACATCCCCGAATACCTGAAAGAAGGAATAGCATTCGAGTTCATGGGCGAGCACGTAGTACTTCCATTTTCTGACGGAGCCTCTGCCATCAGCAGCTGGTGCGACAATAACGCCATGTTAGACCGTGATAGCATTTTGCTAAAATGCAAAACATTGAGAGCAAGATTCTCAACGGAAGATTGATCAATACCAACATCTCGCAGTCATGACAGGCATGCGACTCAGGCAACAGCGGGACGCTGGGTGACGGGAACATTACCGCCTCTACAAGCTGCTCATGCTTCCCCTTAACCATGCTCTACGGGAATCTGCTTACAAGCGAAGCCGCCTTTCAATACGAAAAAACCTGTCGGACCTACTGCTCCCTCACCCTTTATTTGTTTATTCCCGCCTTCATCCGTCTAATCCCTATCCACTTCCCGCAACACAACGAAGCCCCCATGACTCGATACACGCTTTACCCGCTACTCCTGCTGCTTTCCACCCTGCTCACCGGCTGTGCCACCAAGTACGAGGTCGCACTCAATGGCACGCCCGATCCGGACTATGCCTTCGACCGGCAGGCGCCGGTGCTGGTGACGGTCGCGACGGGGGATGACGAAAACTCGCTGAATGCCCGTTATTACCTGCGCGATATGGTCAGTGCGTTGAAGGACCAGGGCTTCCGCGAGGTGTTTACCGATGCGTCGCTGCCCAAGAAGCATGCGCCGATCAAGATGACGGTCAGCCTCGATATCCACAGCAAGCAAGTCACTTACCGCTACACCGCCACCGACTACGGCCAGGTGCTGAACAGCACTTCCACGGTGTGCAAGGATGGCAAGAAAAAGAAGGAAAAGCTGGTCTGCACCAGCACGCCCAATACGTCTTACGGGCCGGTAGGCACCTCGGAACGCACCGGCTACACCACCCTTTCGACCTTTACCGCGACGGCCCGGGACGAAGCCAGCCGACGTGCGGTGTATCTGCTGCGGGTGTCTTCCTATAACGAGGACTGCCAGAACGGCAAGGTCGAGGCCTTCCTGGTGGAACAAGGCCTGCAGAACCTGAATTTGCGCGACCGCGTGCAGCGCAATTACACGGTGACCATGCCGGAAGGCTACCGCTGCAAATAAGCCGTCTGCCCGCGATGTGGACGCCGAGGTGGGTCAGGGCGGACGAATCGCGGGCAAGCCTCGCTCCTACGGATGTTTGCACCTTCAATGCCAGTTCACGCCCTCGCCCCCCGCACCGCCTGCGCCGCCGCCCGCTCCTGGCGGGTAAAGCGGTTGGCCCGGCCGAAGGTACCGAAATCGTTGAAGCGCACGCCCATCTCGGCCATTACCTTGTGCGCCACCGGGGCGGTCAGCTGGCGGATGTAGAAGGGTTCCTTGACCACAAAGTGGTGGATGCCGTGGGTGCTGCCGAAGTTGCAGCAGAACGCCTGCAGCGGCCACAGCCACCAGGGATTGAGCACCTGGGTCTGCTGGATCACGTTGCCCGCCTCGATGTCGCCGTAGTAATGCATGTTCGAGCTGACGAAGTGCAGGCAGAAGGTGCGCAGCACGTTGGGGCCGATGATCACCACCGCGGCGATGTCGAGCACCTGCATCACCGCCAGGGTATTGGCCGACCAGTCGATCGGCGCCCCCAGCAGCGCGGCGACGCCATTGGCGGCGTGGAAGCCGAGAAACACATACCAGGCGCCCCAATGCAGCAATGCCAGCGGCGCATACACCTTGAGGGTGCGCTTGAGGATGCTGCGCCTGTGCGCCCAGGTCCTGGCGCGCAGGGTGCGGATCAATGACGACATGAGATTGTCGCCAACCATCAGCAAGCGGGCGATGCCCCAGGGTTCGCCGTTGGTGATGGCGCGCTCCTCCATGTCGGCCTCGGTGCCGGACACCTTGTGGTGATTGAGGTGCAGATGACGGCGGATCCACGGGTTGATGGTGCTCGGCCGCGCCAGCCAGACCAGCGCCAGCATCAGGTTGTGCGGGATGCGCTGCTTGCGGAAATACATGCTGTGGATCAGGTCGTGTTCCAGCTCATGGGTCAGGGAGGCGAAAAATGCATTGAGCAGCAGGCAGGCCCACCATGCCATGTAGCCGCCGATGTAGAGCGCCGCCGAACCGATCATCCCGGCCAGGGCCAAGGCCAGGATGCCCGCGCCCAACGCATCCTGATGCTTGAGCAGCGGGTAACGCTCGCGCAACTCGACGCCCCTGGCCAGCACCACCTCGCGAATACGCGCCGATCGTTGCTGTGCATTCAGCCGGTCGGGACTTGCAGAAGTACCGTGCATGCTTCCATCCTCTGGTTATTGATGTTCGCATCCTGCCTTGGGCTCGTGCTCCAGGCGCTAGCCGCGGACGCCAACCTGTTGACCGGACGCGCCAACCACCATGACCGAACCCACTTCCCTCGCCAGCTGGACCCGCGCCCTGCGCAAGCAGCTCGATGCCCTGGGCCTGGACAGCATCGCCTTGTGCCAGCAGGCCGGGCTCGACCCGCAACTGATGGACGACCCCAACGCCCGCTACCCGCTGTCCGGCACCACGCGGTTGTGGCAGTTGGCGGTGCAGGCCAGCGGCGACCCGGCCATAGGCCTGCGGGTCTCGCGTTTTGTCAGCCCGACCACTTTTCACGCCCTGGGCTATGCGCTGGTGGCCAGCGGCAGCCTGCGGGAAGTGTTCGAGCGCATCGTGCGCTATCACCAGGTGGTCAGCGATGCCCTGGAACTGGAGCTGACCCGTACCGAGGACCGCTACCGCTTTCGCCTGAAAGTCCCCGAGGGCAACCCGGAGCCGGCGGTCGAGGCCATCGACGCCTTTATCGCGATTTACGTGCGCACCTGCCGCAACCGCCTGGGCCGCGACTATGCGCCACTGGCGGTGTACCTGCGGCGCCCCGAGCCGGAAGACGCCCGGCAATGGCATTCGGTGTTTCGCGCGCCAGTGTTCTTTAGCGCCGACGAGGACCGCCTGGAGTTCGGCCTGCACGATTTCGACAGCCACCTGGACGACGCCAACCCGGAACTGGCCGAGCACAACGAAACGGTGCTCAAGCGCACCTTAGCGCAGCTGCAACCCTTGACCTGGGAGCGCAAGGTGCGCGGTGTCATCGAGGCCCAGCTGCCGGAAGGCGAGCCCTCGGCCGAACGTGTGGCCCAGGCCCTGCACCTGAGCCTGCGCAGCCTGCAGCGCCACCTGGCGGACGAGGGTTGCCGCTTCGACACGCTGCTCAACGAATGCAGGGAGAACCTCGCCCTGCTGCACCTGCGCGATCCGCAGTGCTCCCTGAGCGAAATCAGTTATCTGCTGGGTTTCGCCGACGCCAGCAGCTTCAGCCGCGCATTCAAACGCTGGACCGGGATGACCCCGGGGCAGTTTCGCGATGGGTTGCGTTAGCCGTGGATTGGCGGTGTCGGTGCGGGACTTATCGCGGGCAAGCCTCGCTCCTACAGGGTTGTGTCGTTCGTGCCATTTACGAACGACGCCGATCTGTAGGAGCGAGGCTTGCCCGCGAAAGCGATCTGACGGTCAAACCCCAGCCACTGCCCGCAACCGCGCTTCGTCGAGGATCTCGATCTCGCCGTAACCCAGCTTGAGAATGCCCTGCCCCTGCAACTCCTTGAGGATCTGGTTGGTGGTCTGGCGCGACAGCGAAAGCATCAGCGCCAGCTGCTCCTGGGGCAGGTGCAGGACCCGCCGCAGGGTCTCGGTTTCGCCGTAGCCACGGGCGATCATCAGCAAGCGGTTGGCCACTCGCGCCGGCGCCGGCATCAGGCTCAGCTGTTCGAGGTTGATAAAGGCCAGGCGCAGTTTATGGCTCATCAACAGCGCCAGCTGCCGCCAGTATTGCGGGTGCTCGTCCAGCAGTTCGAGCAACGCCGCCTGGGGCACATTGAGCAGGCTGCACGGGCCCACGGCATAGGCGTCATGGGTGCGCGGCTGGCCGTCGAACAGGCAGATCTCGCCGAACCAGTGCGGCGCCTCCACCAGGCTCAGCAGCGCCTCCTTGCCCTCTTCGCTGACCGCGCCGATGCGCACCGTGCCTTGCAGCACCGCATACAGGCCGCAAGGCGGATCGCCGCGCTGGAACAGGCGCTGGCCGGCGCTCAGCGGGCGCAAACGGGCCCTGGCCAGAAGGCTATTCTGTAAATGAGCAGGCAAGTGGCTGAACCACTGGCCGCTCATCAGGCGCTCGCGCCAGACCTGCATATTCATCGATAGCGTTATCCACACGGGCAGCGAGCCGATTGTCGCCTAGCCGACAGAGCCGGCGACCGGCGCAGGGCATGATTCGATCACCCTACAGGAGGAACAACAATGAAAAGCCTCGTCGACCATCTCAGTCAATACGCCGCCTACCACCGTGATCCGCGCAACATCGCCAGCCACTTTATCGGCATTCCGCTGATTGTGCTGGCCGTGGCGGTGCTGCTGTCGCGTCCGGCCTGGCCGGTCGCCGGGCTGTGGCTGTCGCCGGCGCTGCTGCTGGCGCTGGCGTCCTGCGTGTTCTACTTGCGCCTGGAGCTGCGCCTGGGCCTGCTGATGACGCTGCTGATGGGGCTGTCGGTATGGGCCGGCCATGGGCTGGCGCAACAAAGCACCCTGGTCTGGCTGGCCAGCGGGGTCGGCATGTTCGTGATCGGCTGGGCGATCCAGTTCGTCGGCCATTACTACGAAGGGCGCAAGCCGGCCTTTGTCGACGATATCTCGGGGCTGATCGTCGGGCCGTTGTTCGTAGTGGCGGAGCTGGCGTTTCTGCTGGGGCTGCGCCAGGCGCTCAAGCATGAGATCGAGGCGCGGGCGGGAGGGGTGCGGGTCAATCCGAAGCGTGCGCCGATTTAGATCGCAATCGCGGGCAAGCCTCGCTCCTGTTTCTTCTGTAGGAGCGAGGCTTGCCCGCGATGCCTTTGCCTTTTTAGATATTGGCGACTTTCTGCCAGACCTTGGGCTTGAAGAACAGCGTCTCGCCCTTGGCCAGCCCGACCAGGCTGTCATGGTCTTTCACCACTTCGGCCTCGATCAGTTCGCTCTGCCCTTCGACCTTCAGGGTCACCCGCGTGGTGGCGCCCAGCGGACGGATATCGCGCACTTCGGCGGCGTGGTGGTCGGCCAGTTCGGAGCGTGACAGCGACACTTCGTGCGGGCGGAACAGCACATGGTTGTCCTCGCCCAGGTGCAGGCGGTTGGAGTCGCCGAGGAAGTGGTAGACGAAGTCGCTGGCCGGGTTTTCATACACTTCGCCCGGCGAGCCGATCTGCTCGATCACGCCCTTGTTCATCACCACGATACGGTCCGCCACTTCCATGGCTTCTTCCTGGTCGTGGGTAACGAATACCGACGTCAGGTTGATGTCTTCGTGCAGCCGCGCCAGCCAGCGCCGCAGTTCCTTGCGCACCTTGGCATCCAGGGCGCCGAAGGGTTCGTCCAGCAGCAGCACCTTGGGCTCCACCGCCAGGGCGCGGGCCAGGGCGATCCGCTGGCGCTGGCCGCCGGACAGCTGCTCCGGGTAGCGGTCGGCGAGCCAGTCCAGCTGCACCATGTTCAACAGCTCATGGACCTTCTCGGCGATCCTGCTTTCGCTCGGGCGCTGGTTCTTCGGCTTCATGCGCAGGCCGAAGGCGACGTTGTCGAACACGCTCATATGGCGGAACAGCGCATAGTGCTGGAACACGAAACCGACGTTGCGATCGCGCACGTCATGGCCGGACACGTCTTCACCGTGGAACACGATGCTGCCGGCATCCGGGGTTTCCAGGCCGGCGATGATCCGCAGCAGGGTGGTCTTGCCGCAGCCGGACGGGCCCAGCAGCGCCACCAGCTCGCCACTCTGGATATCCAGGTTGATGTTATCCAGGGCCTTGAAGGCGTTGAAGTTCTTGCTGACGTTACGGACTTCGATCGACATGATTCATTCCTCCGCGGCGCTGGTGCGCAGGCGGTTGATACGGTTTTCGCTCCACTGCTTGAGCAGCAGGATGAAGAGCGCCAGGATCAGCAACAGGCTCGCGACGGCGAACGCGGCGACGTGGTTGTACTCGTTGTAGAGGATCTCGACGTGCAGCGGCAGGGTGTTGGTGACCCCGCGAATGTGCCCGGACACCACCGACACCGCGCCAAACTCGCCCATGGCCCGCGCGGTGCAGAGCACCACGCCGTAGATCAGGCCCCACTTGATGTTCGGCACGGTCACATGCCAGAACATCTGCCAGCCATTGGCCCCCAGCAGCCGTGCGGCTTCCTCTTCCTGGGTGCCCTGCTCCTGCATCAGCGGGATCAGCTCACGGGCGACGAAGGGCACGGTGACGAAGATGGTCGCCAGGACGATGCCCGGCAGGGCGAAGACGATCTGGATGTCGTGGTCCGACAGCCACGGCCCGAACAGGCCCTGGGCGCCGAACATCAGCACGTAGACCAGGCCGGCGATCACCGGCGACACCGAGAACGGCAGGTCGATCAGGGTCACCAGGATGCTCTTGCCGCGGAAGTTGTATTTGCTCACGCACCAGGCGGCGCTGACGCCGAACACCAGGTTCAGCGGCACCGAGATCAGCACGGCGATCACCGTCAGCTTCAGGGCCGACAGCGCGTCCGGCTCGAAGATCGCGGCGAAGAACGCGCCGAGGCCGAGCTTGAGCCCCTGGGACACCACGATAAACAGCGGCAGCAGCAGGAACAGGGCGAAGATCAGCCAGCCAAGGCCGATCAGGATGCGCCGCGAGGTCGGGCTACCGCGACGGGCAGCGTTGACGGAAGAGGCCGCAATAGACGATTGGGACATGGTTCGCGCCTCCTTAAGGTCGTTCGATGCGCCGCTGCAGCAGGTTGATCAGCAGCAACAGGACAAAGGAAACCACCAGCATCAACACGCCGATGGAGGTCGCGCCGGTGTAATCGTACTGGTCGAGCTTGACCATGATCAGCAGCGGCAGGATTTCGGTTTTCATCGGCATGTTGCCGGCGATGAAAATCACCGAGCCGTATTCGCCGACGCCCCGGGCAAAGGCCAGGGCGAAGCCGGTCAGCCAGGCCGGCAGCAGCGCCGGCACCAGGATGTGGCGGAACACCTGCCAGGGCTTCGCGCCGAGGCACGCGGCGGCTTCTTCGACCTCACGGGGAATGTCGGCCAGCACCGGCTGCACGGTGCGCACCACGAACGGCAGGGTGACGAAGGTCAGCGCCAGGGTGATGCCCAGGGGCGTGTAGGCGATCTTGAAACCCAGGTCGGTGGCGAACTGGCCGACCAGGCCGGTCGGCGCGTACAGCGCGGTCAGCGCGATACCGGCCACGGCGGTGGGCAGGGCGAACGGCAGGTCGATCATCGCATCGATGATCTTGCGCCCCGGGAAGGTGTAGCGCACCAGCACCCAGGCCAGCAGCGTACCGATCACGCCGTTGATGATGGCCGCATACAGCGCCGTGCCGAAGCTCAGCTTGAGCGCGGCGATAACCCGCGGCGCCGAGACAATGGCCCAGAACTGCTCCCAGGTGAGTTGGGCGGCATGCACGAACATCGCCGCCAGGGGTATGAGCACAATCAGGCTGAGGTACACCAAGGTGTAGCCCAGCGTCAGCCCGAAGCCGGGTATGACGGGGGAAATACGACGCGACATAAAAGTCCTTGGTTAGCGGAACCGATACGCAAAGCCCGCAACGGGAATGCGGGCTCGTAATCACCTGCAGGAGCGGGCTTGCTCGCGAAGATCGTCAACGATAACGCGGGCCGTCCGAGGCACGCGCAGCCTTGAAGTTTTTCGCCGGCACGCTCGCCCCTCCAGTGGACGGTGTTGTTTATTGTGCCTGGTAGATCTGGTCGAACACCCCGCCGTCATTGAAGAACTTCGGTTGGGCAGTTTTCCAGCCGGCGAAGTCCTTGTCGATGGTCACCAACTCCAGTTTCGGGAACTGTTGAGCGTATTTGGCCGCGACATCCTTGTCCCGCGGGCGATAGAAGTTCTTCGCCGCGATTTCCTGGCCGGCCGGGCTGTACAGGTGCTTGAGGTAGGCCTCGGCGATCTCGCTGTTGCCCTTTTTCTCGGCGTTCTTGTCCACCACCGCCACCGGCGGCTCGGCGAGGATCGACAGCGAAGGCACCACGATGTCGAACTTGTCGGCGCCGCCGTCTTCCTTCAGCGCCAGGAAGGCTTCGTTTTCCCAGGCCAGCAGCACGTCGCCCTGGCCGTTGTTGACGAAGGTGATGGTCGAGCCGCGGGCACCGGTGTCCAGCACCGGTACGTGCTTGAACAGCTCCTTCACGTATTCCTGGGCACGGGCTTCGCTGCCGCCGGCTTTGAGGCCATAGGCCCAGGCGGCAAGGAAGTTCCAGCGGGCGCCGCCGGAGGTTTTCGGGTTCGGCGTGATCACCGACACGTCTTTCTTGATCAGGTCGCCCCAGTCCTTGATGCCCTTGGGGTTGCCCTTGCGCACCAGGAACACGATGGTCGAGGTGTAGGGCGTGCTCGCATCCGGCAGGTGTGTTTGCCAGTCGGCCGGCAGGGTCTTGCCGAGCTTGGCGATTTCGTCGATGTCGCCGGCCAGCGCCAGGGTCACCACGTCGGCCCGCAGGCCGTCGATCACCGCGCGGCCCTGCTTGCCCGAACCGCCATGGGATTGCTGGATCTTGACGTTGTCGTCCGGGTGCTGCTTTTTCCAGAAGCTGACGAATTCGGCGTTGTAATCCTGATACAGCTCACGGGTCGGGTCGTAGGACACATTGAGCAGCTCGTAATCCTTGGCAACGGCGGAACCGGCAAAAACAGCGCTGGCGAGGGCGGCCAGGGCATAACGGCGAATCGACGACATGATGGAGCTCCCGAAATTTCTAATGTGCTGGCATTTTTCTTATGGCGGATCAGGCCCGCATTCGTGGCCGAACGCCGGGATTCAGGCGGCGGATCATGGAGACGCCCTCCGGTTGACCAGTCGGGCTCTCCAGGCTTCGTCAGAAGCCCGAGAGGGTGAAGCGGATTCAGCTCGGTTTGTTGCCAGGGTTTTGCAGGCGGAATTTTTCCTTGCGCTCGATCTGCACGACCTGGGCGTTGTGCACGGTGATTTCCACCGCACCGAAACGCAGGTCGCGCAACGCGCTTTGAATCTCGCGCAAGATGGTTTGTTCGTCCTGGCCGTCAACGCTACGAAGAGATGCGCTCATGGTGTTGCTCCTGAATGAAATGTGCCTGGCAGTGGCGGCACTGCATGCGGCGTGAGGGCAATAGTAGATAGGCGCAGATATTCTTAAAAATACTATTTAAGAATGTTTATATAACCAGAAAAAATTATTCGAATTGACGCGCAGTTGCGTCTCTTCAGGCAGCAGAAAACCTTGTAGCCGCTGCCGCAGGCTGCGATAGGACCGCAGGTCCTCCTGCGTCCTCACGCGTGCCACGGCCGTTCCGGCCGATCGCAGCCTGCGGCAGCGGCTACAGGGTGGAATCGATGCAAGCCTGGCAATCAGTGAATCTGCGGCGCGCGGTCCCATTGCAGTTGCGCCGCCGGCGACGGGCGGCCGAACCAGTAGCCCTGGCCCAGGTTGCATCCCTGGTCGAGGAGGAACCGCGCCTGTTCCGCCTGTTCGATACCTTCGGCGTGCACCTGCATGCCCATGCTCTGGGCCAGGGCGATGATTACCCGGGAGATCGCCGCGTCGTCTTCGTCCCATGGCAGGCCGGCGACGAAACCCTGGTCGATCTTCAGCTTCTGCACCGGCAGGCGCTTGAGCCGCAGCAGCGAGGAATAACCGGTCCCGAAGTCGTCGATGGCCAGGCGCAGCCCCAATTCACGCAGGCGATGCATCTGCTCCAGGGCGACTTCCGGGTCTTCCATCACCGCACTTTCGGTGACTTCCAGCTCCAGGTAGGCCGGGTCGAGGCCGGTGTCGTGCAGCACCTGGGCCACCTGCTGGTACAGCTCGCGGCGGGCGAACAGGCGGCTGGAAACGTTCACCGCGACAAAGGACAACACCACGCCGGCCGCCTGCCATTGGCACATCTGCCGGCAGGCCTGCTGCATGACCCAGGCGTCGATCTCGGCGATCAGCCCGGTGCGCTCGGCAATCGGAATGAACTCGCCAGGCGACACCAGGCCGCGCTGCGGATGCTCCCAGCGCACCAGCGCCTCGACCCCGACCAGGCGGCCGCTGGCGAGGTCATGCACCGGCTGGTAGAACACCCGCAGCTCCTGCTGCTCCAGGGCCCGGCGCAATTCGAAGGCAATCTCGACCCGCTGCTGGGCATGGGCCGTCAGTTCCTCGGTGTACAGCGCGTAACTGTCGCGCCCGGCGCTCTTGGCCTTGAACAACGCCGTGTCGGCATTGCGCAACAGCTGCTCGGCGCTCAGGGCGTCGCTGGGGAACAGGCTGATGCCGATGCTGGCATTGATGAACAGCTGATTCTCGTCCATCAGGAAAGGCTGCTTCAGCCCGTCGATGATGCGCTGCGCCAGCACCGCGGCCTGGCCCGGTTGCGCGCAGCTCTCCGCCAGCACCGCGAACTCGTCGCCGCCCAGCCGCGCCAGGGTGATGCCCGGCCCGAACATGCCCTGCAGGCGCTGGGCCACGGCCTTGAGCAGGCGGTCACCGACGTTGTGCCCAAGGCTGTCATTGATCATCTTGAAGTGGTCCAGGTCGACCATCAGAAGCGCGCAGCCGCGCTTGTGGATCTGTGCCGACGCCAGCGCCTGCTCGGCGCGGTCGGTGAACAGCAGGCGGTTGGGCAAGTCGGTCAGCGGGTCGTGGTGCGCCAGGTGCGCCAGTTCGTACTCGGAATCCTTGATCGCGCTGATATCGGAAAACACCGCGACATAGTGGCTGAGCTGGCCATCGTCATCGCGGATCGCCCGAATGGTCTGCCACTGCGGGTAGATCTCGCCGCCCTGGCGCCGGTTCCAGATCTCGCCGCTCCATTCGCCCGTGGCGTTCAGCGAATCAAACATGGCCTGATAGAACTCTGCCGTGTGGTGCCCGGATTTGAACATGCTCGGCTGGCGACCCAGCACTTCGTCGCGCTGATAGCCGGTGATCTCGATGAACGCACGGTTCACATGGACGATCTTGCCCTGGCGATCGCTGACCAGCACCCCTTCGCGGGTGCAATCGAACACGGCCGCCGCCTGGCGCAGGCGCTCGCGGTCCTCGCGCTGGTGCCGCCAGGAGTCGGCGCCCAGCAAACGCAACAAACGGCCCCGCGCGATGAAAATCAAAACGGCGCTGACCAGGGCCCAGAGATATCCGTTGATCAGTTGCCAGCGCGCCAGGTCGTTCGACTCATCGAAGAAACTGCTCAATAAATAACCACTGAACTGCAGCCACAAGACCGACAGCAAAAGGTAGAGCAGGGCTGCGCGCAGAGCGTCGCGAGAAGAAACCGACATAAGGTCGTCAATGTCCTTACGAAAAGCTTGGGATTATAGAGGAAGAAACATCTGGCCACTCTTATCTGAAAGGGCGACTGGTTTTCTGTGCAGGCTTGGCGATAATGCGACTGCTGTTTTTTCTTTATCGAGGGCCCTACAGCCTATGTGGTACGAAGGTTTTCTTGGCTTGTCGGCCTGGCAACTGGTGGCAGTCACCCTGTTAATGACTCACGTGACCATCGTTGGCGTCACGGTTTACCTGCATCGTTATTCAGCCCACCGCTCCCTGGAGCTCAATGCCGGCCTGAAACATTTCTTCCGCTTCTGGCTGTGGCTGACCACGGCGCAGAACACCCGCGAGTGGACCGCCATCCACCGCAAGCACCACGCCAAATGCGAAACCGCGGACGACCCCCACAGCCCGGTGATCAAAGGCCTGTCCACGGTGCTGCGCAAGGGCGCCGAGCTGTACCGCGAAGAAGCGAAAAACCCGGAAACCCTGCGCATCTACGGCAAGAACTGCCCCGACGACTGGATCGAACGCAACCTCTACTCGCGCTACAAGCTGGGCGGCGTGGCGCTGATGGCGGTGATCGACCTGCTGCTGTTCGGCACCATCGGCATCACCATCTGGGCGATCCAGATGATGTGGATCCCGGTCTGGGCTGCCGGCGTGATCAACGGCCTGGGCCACGCAGTCGGCTATCGCAACTTCGAATGCCGCGACGCGGCCACCAACCTGGTGCCGTGGGGCATCCTGGTCGGCGGCGAAGAGCTGCACAACAACCACCACACCTACCCCAACTCGGCCAAGCTGTCGGTCAAGAAATGGGAATTCGACCTGGGCTGGGCCTGGATCAAGGTGTTCAGCTTCCTGCGCCTGGCCAAGGTGCAGCGGGTCGCGCCGATCGCCCACCGGGTCGAAGGCAAGGGCCACCTGGACATGGACACGGCGATGGCGATCCTCAACAACCGTTTCCAGATCATGGCGCAGTACCGCAAGCTGGTGATCGCGCCGCTGGTCAAGCAGGAACTGGACAAGGTCGACCACTCGGTGCGCCATCAATTCCATCGCGCCAAGCGCCTGCTGTCGCGGGAAACCAGCCTGCTGGAAGATCGCCACCATGTGCGCATCCAGAACATGCTGGAACACAGCCAGGCCCTGAAAGTGATCTACGAAAAGCGCCTGGCGCTGCAACAGATCTGGGCCAAGACCAGCTCCAACGGCCACGACATGCTGGCGGCGATCAAGGAATGGGTCCACGAAGCCGAGGCCAGCGGGATCCAATCGCTGCGCGACTTCGCCAGCCAGCTGAAAACCTACTCGCTACGCCCTGCCGGCATCTGACGCCGGCCCGCCACCCGCCACGGCAGCCTCGCCTGCCGTGGCGGACAGGCCTGGCGCGGCAATTCGCAAGCCTCGGGCCGCTCGGTGGCAGCCCATTTCTCCCCGTACCGTGACCGCCCAGCGGGAGCCTGCTCGCAGACCGCGAGAAACGGGAACTTCGCAGCCAATCCCCTATCTCAAGCAACACTTCGCCATCCAGGCGGGCTTTCTGTGGCCGCTTTGCTTCCAGAGCGGCGTGCGCTTTGAGATCGGTGCCGATGGTCAACAAGAACCCACAACTCCCATCCGCTTTTCCGCAGTGGCCCGAGGCCGCGCAAACCCTGATGGCGCTGATGCATGCCCAGGGCGAAGTCGCCCGGCTGACGGAGCGTGAACAGCTGTTCAACTCGCTGCTGGTCAGCGTCAATGCCGTGCTCTGGGCCTTCGACTGGGAAACCCGCAAGGTGCTCTATGTCAGCCCGGCGTATGAACGCATTTTCGGGCGCTCCGCCGGCCTGCTGCTGGCCGATTTCAACGAATGGCGCAACAGCGTCTACCCCGACGACCTCGAATACGCCGAGCGGACCCTGGCCCAGGTGCTGGACAAAGGCGCGGTGGAAGACCGCGAATACCGCATCATCGACGCCCAGGGCCAGGTCCGCTGGCTCAGCGACAAGTGCTTCATCAATCGCAACGCCGCCCCCGGGGACCAGGTGATCATCGTTGGCCTGGCCGAAGACATCACCGAGAAAAAGCAGCTGGAAACCGAGCTGCAACGCCTGGCCACCACCGATGTGCTGACCCAGAGCAGCAACCGCCGGCACTTCTTCGAGTGCGCCAACCGCGAGTTCGAGCAGGCGCGCCAGCAAGGCACGCCGTTGGCTTTCCTGTTGCTGGATATCGATGACTTCAAGGTGGTCAACGACACCTACGGCCATCCCGAGGGCGACAACGTGCTGCAACGCATCGCCGAGACCGGGCGCGCGACCTTGCGCCGTGGCGACCTGTTCGGGCGAATCGGCGGCGAGGAGTTCGCCGCCCTCTTCCCCGGCTGCGCCCCGGACATGGCGCGCCAGGTTGCCGAACGCCTGCAACGGGAAATCCAGCGCCTGACTTTCAGCCATGGCGAGGAGCACTTCAGCATCACCGTCAGCCAGGGCCTGACCAGTCTCACCGCCGCCGACGAAAACCTCGACAGCCTCTTCGCCCGCGCCGACGCAGCCATGTACCAGGCCAAGCGCCAGGGCAAAAACCGCATCGTTTCGGCGTAGGTCGCAACTGCAACCCACCGGAGCCGCTGCCGAGCAACGCGAGGCTGCGATCGATGGCGCAGCCATCGCCAAGCAGGCTCCGCGTTACATCAGGCACACCGCGTACGCGGGTTTTGCGGCGGCTGCGCCGCCGAGCGCAGCCTCGCGGGCTCGGCAGCGGCTACGGGGGACGGGTGGGTTCATGAATTAGCTAAACGCAATAAGAGCTGCGAAAAGAGGTACTGCGAACGCTCGAGCCGCCTGCGCACCTGTAGCCGCTGCCGAGCAACGCGAGGCTGCGATCGATGGCACAGCCATCGCAAACCAGGCTCCGCGTTACATCAGGCACACCGCGTGCGCTGGTTTTGCGGCGGCTGCGCCGCCGATCGCAGCCTCGCGGGCTCGGCAGCGGCTACAGGATTGCGCGGGGTCCTCATGCTTCTCGCGTGTCGGCTTTACGCAGGCGAACCAGTTCCGGCAGGCCGATCTTGAGCAACCGCGCGGTCTTGCTGTTGGCCAGCTCTTCGAGGCCCTCGGACGGCTGCAGGCGGGCGAGCTGGCTGGCAAGGTTCATCACCAGCGCCTCGCGCGAATAAACCCCGCCACCGAGCTGATAGGCCGAGGCAATCAGCTCGCGCAGTTCCAACGGCAGGCGCCAGCGGGTGCGCAGGGCCGAACCGTAGGCCGCGCCGAACTGCTCCAGGGCGTCGCCGATCTCTTCCATGTCGTCCAGCGCGCCCCCGGCCTGCTTCCACTCCTGCAGGCAACGCAGCAACGCCAGGTCGCCCAGGCGATGCAGCAGGCCGGCGCAATAGCAACGCTCCTGGTCCAGGTCCAGCAGCCGGGCCAGGGTCCGGCCATATTCGGCGGTGTGCAGCGACAGCTCCCAATAACGCTCGGCATAGTCGCCCAGGGCCGGGTCGCTCAGGCGTGCGCTGCGCTTGAGCGCCAGGCCCAAAATCAGGTTCATGCTCTGCCCGGTGCCCAGCCGGTGCAGGGCCTGGCCCAGGGTCTGCACGGCGCTGCCATGGTGCTGGGCGGCGCTGTTGGCCGCGGCGATCAGCACCGCGTTGATCTGCGGGTCGGTACGCACCTCTTCTTCCAGCAGCTTGAGGTCGAGACCGTCGGGGTTGAGGCTGCGCTTGACCGCCAGTTGCACATCGGCGAGCAACGGCGCGCCGTCGGCCAGCTCGCGGCGGCGCTCGAGAAAGGTCCACAGGGTCATGCCCGGCGCCAGGGTCGGCACCTCGCACGACACTTCCTGGCCGGGGTCCAGCAGCAAGTCCTGCAGGCGCTGGGTCAGGCCTTCCATGTTCAGCGGCTTGGTCAGATAGGCCGTGGGGGCCAGCGGCAGGGCTTCGCGCACGCTGGCGCTGTCGTTGCGGCTGCTCATGAGGATAAAGGGCAACACCGGGTTGCGCTTGCGCTGGCGCACGCTGCGCAGCAGGCCCAGGCCGTCGACGCCGGGTAATTCCCAATCGGCGATCACCAGGTCATAAGGGTGTTCGGCCAGCAGTTGCAGGGCTTCCTGGCCATTGCCGCAGACATCCAGCCGGGCGTCGCAGCGAACGCTCAACAACACCTGTTTCAACAGGTCGCGAGACCAAGGGTCCGCCTCGGCAATCAACACTCGCGGTACAGCGGGTAAATCCACAGCAGTCATGCAGCACGCTCCCTGGGCAATCCTTTGCACCTTAGTCAAAGCCGAGGCTTCCATACAGCGTAAATGCACTGCGCGGCAGCGACAGGTACAAAAAAACCCGCCGAGGCGGGTCTTTTTGTCGAACAGGTCACAACGGCATCAGAGTTCGGAGAAGCACTCTTCGATGATCGCCAGGCCCTTGTCCAGCTGCTCGTCCGGCGAGGTCAGCGGAACCAGCACGCGCAGGACGTTGCCGTAGGTGCCGCAGGACAGCAGGATCAGGCCCTTGTCGCGCGCCTTGGCCACTACCTGGGCGACGGCTGCCGCGTTCGGCTTGTGGCTGTCGCCGTTCTCGAACAGCTCGACCGCGATCATCGCGCCCAGGGCACGCACTTCGCCGATCACCGGGTACTTGGCCTGGATGGCCTTGAGGCCGGTCACCAGACGCTCGCCGACCGCCTTGCAACGATCCAGCAGGTGCTCTTCCTCGAACACTTCCATCACCGCCAGGGCGGCGGCGCAAGCGATCGGGCTACCGGCGTAGGTGCCGCCCAGGCCGCCTGGCGCGATGGCGTCCATGTATTCGGCCTTGCCGCAGACACCGGCCAGCGGGAAGCCGCCGGCGATGGACTTGGCGAAGGTGGTCAGGTCGGCGGCAACGCCCATCTGCTCCATGGCGAAGAAGGTGCCGGTCCGGCCAGCGCCAGTCTGCACTTCGTCGGCGATCAGCAGGATGCCGTGCTGGTCGCACAGGGCACGCAGGCGCTTCATGAACTCTTTGGGTGCGACGTAGAAACCGCCTTCGCCCTGCACCGGCTCGATGATGATCGCGGCGATGTCACGCGGCTCGGCATCGTTCTTGAAGATGCGCTCGATGCTGGCGATCGAATCGTCGATGCTCACACCGTGCAGCTCGTTGGGGTACAGCGCGCGGAAGATGCCGCCTGGCATCAGGCCCATGCCGGCCGAGTAAGGCACGACCTTGCCGGTCAGGCCCAGGGTCATCATGGTGCGGCCATGGTAGGCGCCGGTGAAGGCGATCACGCCGGCGCGGCCAGTGGCGGCACGGGCGATCTTCACGGAGTTTTCCACGGCTTCGGAACCGGTGGTCACCAGCAGGGTTTTCTTGGCGAAATCGCCTGGCACCCGGGCGTTCACTTTTTCGCACAGTTCCACGTAAGGCTCGTAGGCCAGGACCTGGAAGCAAGTGTGGGTCAGCTTGTTCAACTGCTCGGTCACCGCGGCAATGATTTTCGGGTGCAGGTGGCCGGTGTTGAGTACGGCGATACCGCCGGCAAAGTCGATGAACTCGCGACCTTCAACGTCGGTTACCGTAGCGTTCTTCGCGGAATCGGCGAAGATCGGGTGAATCTGGCCCACACCACGCGGTACGGCGGCTTCACGGCGTTTCATCAGGGATGCGTTGGTCTTGCTCATAGTGTCCTCATTCGCCGCTCATCGGTCGGCGTGGTTCAAGGATGACGTGGCGGGAAGGCAACCGCGGCAGCATGCGATGATCGACTGCCCCGGCTATCCCGGCCACTAACTGAAAAATCGTTTAAAGCGACGCCAGGGGACAGCGCTCTCGTGCCCCTGGCGTTTAAAACCATGCCTTGGCGCGGGTATCAGATGCCCAGGCAGAGGTATTTGATTTCCAGGTAATCCTCGATGCCGTACTTGGAACCTTCACGGCCCAGGCCGGAGGCTTTGATGCCGCCGAACGGCGCGACTTCGTTGGAGATCAACCCGGTGTTGACGCCGACCATGCCGTATTCCAGGGCTTCGGCCACACGGAACACACGGCCCAGGTCGCGAGCGTAGAAGTACGAGGCCAGGCCGAACTCGGTGTCGTTGGACATCGCGATCACTTCGGCCTCGTCCTTGAAGCGGAACAGCGGCGCCAGCGGACCGAAGGTTTCTTCCTTGGCCACGGCCGCGTCTTTCGACACGTTGACCAGGATGGTCGGCTCGAAGAAGTTGCCTTCCATCGGCTTGCCACCGGCCAGCAGGGTCGCGCCTTTGCCCAGGGCGTCGGCGATGTGTTCCTGGACCTTGGCCACGGCTTTTTCGTCGATCAGAGGACCGGTGGTGGTGCCTTCTTCCAGGCCGTTGCCGATCTTCAACTTGGCCACCGCGGCCTTGAGCTTCTCGGCGAAGGCGTCGTAGACCGAATCCTGGATGTACAGGCGGTTGGCGCAGACGCAGGTCTGGCCGTTGTTGCGGTACTTGGAGATGATCGCGCCTTCGACGGCCTTATCCAGGTCCGCGTCGTCGAACACGATAAAGGGCGCGTTGCCGCCCAGCTCCAGGGAGACTTTCTTGATGTCCTTGGCGCATTCGGCCATCAGTTGGCGACCGATTTCGGTCGAGCCGGTGAAGGACAGCTTGCGCACGATCGGGTTGCTGGTCAGCTCGCCGCCGATGTCGCCGGCGCTGCCGGTGACCACGCTCAGCACGCCTTTCGGGATGCCCGCGCGGTGCGCCAGCTCGACCAGGGCCAGGGCCGAGAACGGGGTCTGCGAAGCCGGCTTGATCACCATGGTGCAGCCAGCGGCCAGGGCCGGGCCGGCTTTACGGGTGATCATCGCCGCCGGGAAGTTCCACGGGGTGATGGCCGCGGTCACGCCGATCGGCTGCTTGATCACGATCAGGCGTTTGTCTGGCTGGTGGCCGGGAATCACGTCGCCGTAGATACGCTTGGCTTCTTCGGCGAACCACTCGATGAAGGACGCGGCGTAGGCGATTTCGCCCTTGGCCTCGGCCAGTGGCTTGCCCTGCTCCAGGGTCATCAGGCGGCCGAGGTCGTCCTGGTTTTCGATCAGCAATTCATACCAGCGACGCAGCTTGGTCGCCCGCTCCTTGGCGGTCAGCGCACGCCAGGCCGGCAGCGCCTTGTCGGCGGCTTCGATGGCACGGCGGGTCTCGGCGGCGCCCATCTTCGGCACGGTGCCGAGGATTTCGCCCGTTGCCGGGTTGTTCACTTTGATGGTCTGGCCATTGTCCGCGTCGACCCAAGCTCCATCGATGAAGGCTTGCTGGCGGAACAACTGGGCGTCTTTAAGCTGCATGTCGGCTTCCTTAACAGCACCGCGCGGGGCGGAGCGAATTGTGATTATTGAAAGGCGCCTTGACAGGCTGCCGTCAGGAAAATCTTTTACCGGGCTCAAGCACAGAAATAGCGCATATCAGAATAGACGTGCGGGTTGGCTCTCAGACAAGAGCGTTTGAAATCTCAAACGAATCCTAGGGTCAACAGGGGGACAGGGCAATAGGCTGTTCGAAAAAAAGAACGAAAACGCCGCTTTGGCAGAACCTTTCGGATCAACGACATTGCCCGCTATCGCCGCACCGGCCCCCCGCCTGCAGCGCGAGCCTGTTGGCGATGGCGGCCTGGAGGTCGGCATCGATGGCCAGGGCCCGTTCTTCATCGCTGGCGAGCCCACTGCCGCAGGAAAGCAAAAAACCCCGCAGCCCAAAAGGCTGCGGGGTTTCTCCAGGGCCAGGTCTTAAGTGAACGACTTGAGCACTGTCAGCAGGCTGGTGAGGTTGTCGCCCACACCGCCCTGGGCCACTTTTTCGGTGGCCGAGGCGCCGGCGGTGGTATCGACGCTGTAGATCTGCATCACGCCCTGGTTGGTGGCCGCCTGGGCCAGGGTGTTTTGCTGCTGCTGGGCCGAGACCGAGTTCTGGAACAGGATCGCCACGGATTGCCCCAGGGACTGGTAGATGGTGCCCATCGACATGGCCGGCGCTTCGGCAACGACCTTGACGTTGGTTTGGGTGACGGCATCGGTGATTTGCGGACTGACTGTGCTCATAAATGAAACTCCTGATTAGAAAACAATAGCTTCCGTTAACGCTCGCCCGATCAAGGGTTGAACGACTTGAGGATCGTCAGCAGGCTGGTGAGGTTGTCGGCCACGCCGCCTTGGGCGACTTTTTCGGTCGCCGCCGCGCCCGCGGTGGTATCGACGCTGTAGATCTGCATCACGCCCTGGTTGGTGGCCGCCTGCGCCAGGGTGTTTTGCTGTTGCTGCGCAGAAACGGAGTTCTGGAACAGGATCGCCGTGGCCTGGGCCATGGACTGGTAGATGGTGCTCATGGCCATCGCTGGCGCTTCAGCCACCACTTTGACGTTGGTCTGGGTGACCGCGTCGGTAATTTGCTCGTTGACTAATGGCATGGTTCAACTTCCTTTGTTAGTACACGGCGGGTTCCGTGTTAATCAATGAACGTGGCAAAACACAGGCTGTGAACAAGCAACTGCTCAAGTTTCCGGAGGCGGCGTGACGGGCGTGCCGAGACGGGAAATGACCGCCTCGACCTGCTCGACCAGCCCCTGCATCCGGGCTTGCACGGCAGCGTTGACGGCCTTCTGGATCAGCTCGGCCTGCCCGGACGCCAGCGTCTGGGCCGGTGGCGCGCCCGCCTCGCTGGCCGCTGCCTGTTGCTTGGCCGCCAGCCATTGGCGGATCACCGCCTCGCGCTGCTGGGCGTTCTGCTGCAGCGCGCTTTCGCTGGCCTTGGCCTGCGCCATCAACTCACTGGTGCGCTGCTTCTCGTTTTCGATCAAATGCTGGGTCTGGGTAAGCACCTGATCGATGACACCGGTCTGCGGTTGGCTGCGCATCCAGGCTTCGAGAATCTGTTTTTCACCCGCTGTCAGGCTCAGGTTGAGCGCATCGGCCAATTGATAGAGCGCCGCTAGCGCGTCCGGGGTTTCCTGGGGCATCTGGACTTCCTCCTTCAGGCACGGGGCCGTGCCGCTAAAGCCGCACCTCGATACCGTCCTGCCAGAAGCCGGCGAAGTAGAACTTGCCGTCGCTGTCGCAGGACGAGGCCAGGTCCCAGGGCGTCATGGCGCTGGGGCGGGTGTCGAAGACCGCCGGCGGCGGTGGCAGCAGGTTGGCGTTGTTGTAGAGGTTGCCGACCTCGTAGCTGTTGGCGACGAATTGCGAACAAAACGAGACATTGCCGATCGCCACCGACTCGTTGATCCGCGCTTGCAGTTCCGGGGTGAACGGGGTGCGCTTGAACACCGAGAGGGTCGCGTTCCATACGCTGTAGCGCCCACTGATCTGGGTACTGCCGACGTCGCCGTTGAACTGCTCGGCGGCCACGGTCGCGGCCCGTGCAAGATCCTCGTCGCCGCACGAATAGACCATGGCCGAGCGCTTGACCGTCTCGGTCGACAGATCGGTCATCTGAATGCCGTTGCCGACGCTTTCGATCACACAGGTATCGTTGATCGCGATGGCCGCGTGCACCACCGGCACATTCGGCGAACCTTCGCCGAACATCTTGGCCTTGATCCATTGCCCCGCGCGAATGAACGCGCGAGGAATGCTGGTGGACAGCTTGTCGTCCACTTGCGCCACTGAAAAAACAATATCTCCGGGCTGCATGATGTCGCTCCTCGTTGAAGAAAAGTGCTTTTTGAACGTGCTGCTGCACAGTCCCGGAGGGGTTCCGGGACTTGATGCTCATGACGCCAGGGCGGCGTGAATCAGGGCGGTGGCGCGGCGCGATTGGCCAGGGTGCTGCTGTAGTTGGCGATGCTCTGGTCGATCTTGTCGATGGCCGCGCCCGCCGCGGCCGCTTCCATGGCACCGGCGGCCGCGGCGACCGCGGCGGCGGCCCCCACCAGCAGATCGGTGGCCAGGGCGCCCAAGGCATCCTCGGCGGCTTTTTCCGGATGGTTCTCGACGATGTTTTTCGTCATCTGCTCGAGCAACACCGCCTGCGCCGCCAACGCCAGCTTGCTGACCCCGTCGAAATAGCCCGCCGCCGATTGCGCGACCAGGCCGGCGGCCTGGCTGATCATCATGTCCGGGGCGATGGCGATCTGCGCCGGGGCATAGCTGAAGGTCTGCGCATTGGTGAATTGCACCGCCTCGACGATCTGGCTGTTCAGCGCATCGGTGCTGCCGGGCGCCGGTGCCGCGGCCTGGGCCAGCATGTGCTCGTTCATGCGGTCCATTACGCTGCGCGTGGGGTTGGCCGGTGCCGCCGGCTGCGGGGCATCGCTGGCGGCCGTGGGGCCAGGCGCGGTGGGGCCAGGCGCTGCCGTGGCGTCGGTGGCCGGCTCGGCGGCGGCAGCAGGTTTTTTCTTGAACCAGAACATGAGGTATCTCCCCAGGCGTCAGGCCTTCTCGCCGATCTGCATGATCAGCGACACAGCCTTGGAGATCACCGCGTTGGAGATCTGATTCAACGCCTGCTGGCTGTTGACCGCATTCTGCAGGGACAGGCCCGCCGAATGGCTGGCCACCTGATACAGCGAGGCAATGGCCTGGGCCGGAGCCTCGGCCACCACCTTGACGTTGGTTTGGGTTACAGCGTCGGTAATCTGGCTGTTGACCATCGGCTCTGACATACATCTCTCCTTGATGGAATGCACCAGCGCAGGCGCGCTGGCGGTGAACTCGTCGGTGGTTTCAGGTGCTCATGAAACAAGAACGCCCGACATCCGAGGCTGTGAATGCAAAAAACGTTTTCAGCGCAGCGCCTCGCGCAGCAATTGCACGCGCTTGCGCACCAAAGGCTGGGCGATGCCCAGCGCCGCGGCGATCTGCGGATAGGGCAGTTCCTCGACAAAACGCATTTCAAACAGCCGCCGCTGAGGCAACGGCAACCGCTCCACGCGGTTGCCCAGCTGCACCAGCCGCTCGATCTGCTCGGTGTACTCGAGCACCGACATGCACGGCGCGGCGAGGAGCACCTGGTGATCGTGTTCAAGATCGACCGAATGATCGAACAGCTGCCCTTCGCGCTTGCTGCGCCGCAGGCTGTCGAGAAACACATGGTCCAGCACCAGAAACAGAAAACCCTGCGGCTCTCGTATGCGTTCCGGGGAACGCCTGAAGAACAGCAGGGCTTTGACGGCCGTGTTCGATAACCACTCCTGGGCCAGGCTCAGGTTGCCCCTGGCCCGCCGGTTGGCCCGACGCATCAGCTCGGGGTACACCGCTCGCCAACTGTCCTCGAACAACCGGTCGACCGCCGCCACTTCACGAAAAGATCCCATCGCCAGCACTCCCTGTGCATTCCTTGATGAGCCGACAGTCTGTGATTGCACAGAGGGCGTTCGCTGTTACCTGGGGAACAGTTGAACAATTAATTGAGCGAGTAGGCCTTGCGGCGCAAATGCTCGACATCGTTGATCACCAGCCGGCCGCTCTGGCAGCTGATCACCCCCGAACGCCGCCACAGCTGCAACTGGACATTGAGCTTGGGCCGGCTGGTATTGAGCATCGAAGCCAGGATGCCCTGGTTGCGCGGAACCGAGGCACAGGTCACCGGCGCCAGCTCGAAGTCATCGATGTTGGCCAGCAGGAACCGCGCCAACCGCGACTCCAGGCGATGCAGGCAAACCAGCTCGAGCAATTCCATGATTTTTATCAGCCGGGTCATCAACAGCATCAGCACCCGTTGCCAGAACAGCGGCTCGTCGTACAGCACCCGGAAATGTCGCTGCCCCAACAGCAGCACGCGCGTGGGGCCGCAGGCGAAGGCCGAGTTTTCCCGGGCGTGGCCCTCGATCAGCGCCGACTCCCCCACCACCTGGCCGACACCGGCGCTGCCGACAATCTGCTCGCGCCCGTCGGGGCCATGAATCACCGAATACACCTGCCCTTCGGCGACCAGTGCGATGAAGTCCAGCGCCTCGCTCTTGAGGTAGAGCACCTCCCGGTCCTTCAACGTCCGCTCCACGGCATGGGTGGCCACATAACGGATCAAGGTGTCTGGCAGCCCCCGGAACAGATCGGAGCGAGCCAGCAGTGTCTGACGTAACGAAAAATCGAGCATTACCGCGCCTTTTGAATGCATGCGTTCGCCTTGACTGGTAGGAAATAGCTGCGCAAACGCAGCCGGAGAGCGCTTGAGGCCCCTCTTGGAGCCCATAGAGCAAAGCAAACAAAGGGACGTCCGGCGGGGGCACTTGTGAATAGGGCGAAGGGGCGTTCGGGTATCGCCAAGGACCGGGAAAACAGCGAGGCGGCAACCAATCATCACGCAGAAAAAAACCGCATGGACGCCCCCAGCCGACATGGGTATGATGTCGCCCGCACTGCACTCGTAGCTCAGCTGGATAGAGTACTGCCCTCCGAAGGCAGGGGTCGTGGGTTCGAATCCCGCCGAGTGCGCCAGCTAGAAACGCAAAAGCCCCAGGTCGCATGGCCTGGGGCTTTTTCGTTTCTGGCATTGGAGTGGGTCAAAAAATCATCGAGGTGTTCCACCCCACGCCTCGCGGACAGGAGGTCCCAATGCTGCGCCATCCTTTGCTCAACCAGCCCTATCAGCCCGACCTGCGTGTCTGGATTGGCTGTTTCACCGGCTATGACATGCCCCCGGCCCTGGATGCCGAACTGAGCCGCTACGACCCCAACGACCCTGATGATCGCGAACACCTGATCCGCCATTACTGCCTGGCGCGCATCAACGCCCAGGAGAACTTCCGTCACCGGCAGCGGCGGGTGGAAATCCTGCAAGCGGCTCTGGACGACCCGGATTTCGACTTCCAGGCGGTTTGGGAGCCCATGGAAGACGACTACGCATACGATCAATGGCCGAGCGGCTGGCCAGCACAGATCGACGACAGCCGGGACTTCTTCCAGCGCCTGCTCCTGGCGGCCCGGCAGCTGTGGCACGACGACCTGTCCCGCGCCCGGTTGCCGTCCCTGGCCGAATGCCGGACGATCCCGGCGCGAGATCGCGGTTCCCACGACTGGCTGTTCAGCGTCGATAATCCCCAAGCCTGGAAAGCCGTATTCGACGTAGCGGCCACGCCCTACGACCTGCACACCCCGGGACCACAATTCCAGGGCGAGCAACTGAGCCTGCCGTTGGCGGGCGCATTGCATCGCCAGTCCCTGCCGTCCACCTGGCCGGCCAGCCAGGCGCTGACCCATTGCCGCCTGGACCTGAAGATCCAGGGCATCAGCGAACTGCACGTCAGCGGCACGCGTTTCGACGGACGTATGCGCACCCAGCTCACGCGCTTGAAGCCCGGTTATTACCTGCGCCTGGAAATCGGCTTCGACTGTGTCATCGAATGCGTGGCGCAATCCGTCGGCATCGCCAATGTCCAGGGCTCACGAGAGGAAGAGCGGCATGAGCAGCAACTTTGAACGGGCCCTGGCACGCCAGGAGATACCGCAGTTCTTTCGTGGCCAGGGCGAGTACCTGACCCGGGACGGCGATTGGGACGAGCACCTGTTCTGCATCAACTGGCCGGGGATATTCGCCTACCTGCGCGATAACGCCGACGGCGAGCAGCAGTTGAGCGCCAGCTTCGAGCTGTATGTGTACAGCATCGAGGAAAGCTTCGAGGACTGTTTCGGCCTGCGGGAAAACCTGTTCGGCTATTACTCGACCCGGGCTCGCTGGGCACCCGCCAGCACCGATCTGCTGGCGCAACTGCCAGCACCTTGCCGACGACGGATAGTCCAGCGCCTGAGCTGGTATCGCTGGCAGCTGGAAAACCACGCCCGGCTGCTGCCGGAGCGGGCCCGGCGCATGGCCGAGGACGGTGCCGCCACCGAATTCATCGACCCGCCCGCGTCCCCCTACGCCTGAACGCGCCTGCCACCGGTTGCTGATCGCTCGAAATATGTTTGTCCTGATACTTCGGCAAAACGTCATTTCTACCAGTTCAAGGAACCTGAACCACTTCTCTAACGGCTCATACTGGTAAGACGAACCGCGCCTCAAGTTTATTTAGTAGTTCAAAGGTATTCATATAAGGAACGCCAAACATCTCACATACGTTCGGAATAATAAACTTCCTCTTAACCTCAAGATTAAGCACTTCGTGAGTCACTACTGCTGCACCAGTAGTAATGGCTTTCGCAATTAGCCAAGGATCTGCTCCACTCAGGAACTCGTCGAGCGCGCCAACCTTCATTTTCTCGCTTTGTACGGCAATAGCAGAAACAACTTGGCCAAATGCTTCCTGAGTTCGTTCATCACTAATCTCATGAAACAAAGCAGAATTATCTTTAGCCCATTGAGCCAGCTCGTCTTTCCCTTTGGTCAACTCATCTTTAACAGGCACTATGCTGGCCAACTCAAAAGCCTGGCTTTGAAGAAGAAGCCAAGACCAATATCCGGGACAGATGGTCATACCGTAATAACGATTCTTAGCTTCAATCAGTGTATTTGCGTCTAATAAATGCTTCATTCCGTGAGCTTACTGGCGTAGGTCCTAAGGTTAGCAGGCTGCACACCGAGCAACCTACCCGCGTCACGCAGCAGCATCCGACCGCTCATTGCTTCTGTTAATACAGCTCTACTGAAACGGATACTATTTTTTGCCTTTACGGTTCGATAATAGTCGCCGCCAGCACCATCCTTATCCTGAAAAGCTCGGAGTATCTGACGGTAGTAGTTACCGTACTGATCGCTGCTGATATAGCCTAGATCCCGTGCGCGACGACCAATTACTAGGGTGCTAACGTGAAATCGAGCAGCCAATGGGGCTAAATTATCGTGCCAATCGACCCCATCCTGCCAAGCTGCCCGAAAGGCTTCTTCTGGAGCAAGAAATTCGCCAGCCACGGCATTACAGAAAACTTCCTCTCTACGGCCAACAGGACTACCGCCATCAGATATTCCAGTGCTGCCAATCCAAATATGTGCAAGCTCATGCATAAGAGTAAATAAACGAGCTGTATCAGCATCAGCACTATTGATAAAAACCACTGGCGCTAACGCATTGCTAATCGCAAACCCTCGAAATTCAGAAACATCTAATTTACGATGAGTATTACCTAAAGCAATGCCACTACGCATCACAAGTATTCCAACCGTCTCAGCTGCGCTAATGAGCATACGGACATATGCTTCATAGTTAAGCCGTGCTGCATCAGGATCTACACCTAGAGTTTGCCTTATATCAGCTACTACTTGCTTTACCGAAGCCTGTGTTGTGAACCTACCCACAAACGGAAGTGGGTTCATCTCTTGGTCCTGAAGGTAATCTAGGTACCAATCCTGCTTACGTAGCACATCTTTCACTGTATCCAGTAGGTTCAAACTAGGATACGCAGGAGCAGCTCCGCCCAAAGTGCGTAAGTCGGGTAATGGAAGTTTTTCGGAGGGAGGCTCTTTGAGGAAGAGAAAGCCAAAGGGAACGTGGGCAATAGTCGCCCAGTGCTGAGCCTGCCTAAAAGTAGGCTTGCTTTCCCCAGACTCCCATTCAAGAACACGATCAGGTTTTGTAGGCAGCTTTTTAGCTACATCCTCAGCAGTCAGACCAGCACGTTCGCGGGACCACGTTAAGATGTTTGGATTGATAAGGGCGGCTTGGCTCATAGGGAAAAGTACAGCATATATAGTTCAGATGAATTCGATACGACGGCACACCGGCAACAAGTCTTTACATCAACCGTGTCTGATTTGAGTTTTTTGCACCCACGGGTGCCAGCACCGTTCAGCATCGCCTTTCTCCTTGGCCATAGAGCTGCAAAATGAGGTGGGAGGTTTTCCTTGTACCGTCCGCTCGCTTCATTCGTTCTGCCCGAGACTATAGGTGGGGCGATACGATTGCGTCAATTTAGGGGGACAGAGGGGGCATTCATGCAGAGGCGAGGCCTCTCCCGTCAGCTGAAATTGATCGAAGGGCTGCGCAAGAAGCCCTTCGTGGAACTCAAGCTCAAGCAACAACTCTTCGCGCGACCTCCAATAAATCCACCCCCTCCCTGAGCAGCAGATAAGCCGCGTTGGTCAGCCGATAGAGATCCTCATCCTCAATGCCCTTGATCGTCACTGAGGTGAGGCTTTCCAAAAGATCCGTCCCCGCCTTGATCCGCTGATGAGCACAATCCAACACATGCGCTATCGGCTCATCACTATCGATCAGCAGAACAGGACAATCAGGAAAATTGGTTTGCAGCGGTATGTACTTCGACATGACATGTCATCCCTAACTTGGTTAAGAAGACTGCCGATCTCGTCGCCAAACGAGTGGGTGGCAGCCGTACGCGGGTTGGCGAACCGGTAAGTTAGTAAACCCGGCAGACCCAAAGGTCTCCCGCGCACAGCCGCCATTGATCGCCATCACCCGTACAGAAATGCACGCGCAAGGAGTCGATGACACGACTGCGCCTAACTTTAAACGGATCGCCAAATCCGGTCGCTGATTTTTCAGCGACAGGGGGAACTATAGGGATGGAGGTTTGGGAGGAACAAGGCGGATTGGCTGCATTCGTTGTGAGGTATTTCGCTTCTTGCTGAAGCCTTTTCACTCCGAAAGCCCTTTAGGTGTCTCCAATCTTTTTTGCGATGATGCCTCCCCGATGCCATTCACGCGCCCGGCCCACTGCCGAGCGCATACACAGCGTTTCTCGCCAGACTCATGGAAGACCCCGCACGATGAATATCTCGAACCTTTCCGGCAACACCGCGCCGTCGCACCAGGCGCGTTATTACTACGGGCCCAACTACAAGAAAATGACCCTGGCGGGCCTGGTCTTCGGTGGGCTTTCGCTGTTCGCGGTGTTCGGCACACCCAGCGAGAACAACGGCGTGATCCGGCTGCTAGATGGCCTGGGGCTCAATGGGCATCTGGTCATGCAACTGACCGGCGTCCTGGGCGTTGCCATGACCGTCGCCGTCGCGGGTGCGCTGATCTTCCTGCGTGGCGCCGGCAATCGCTATGTGGTGCTGACGGACAAGAAGCTGGTGGCCCCGGTCAGTAACTTCAGTTCGAAGATCCGCGAGATTCGCCTGATCAATATCTCGGACGTCGAGCTGGTCGAGGTCTTCAACCAGCGTTTCATCCGCGTCCAGCACAGCGACGGCAAGATGGAACTGGTGGAGAACATGTTCAAGAACCAGGAGCTGTTCTACGACTGCTACAAGGCGATTGCCCTGGCCATCGAGGCCAAGGGCCAGAACGTCAAGCGCGCGCCGGCCCGCAAGTAATCACGGAGGGTTTCACTCGGGCGCTTGCGGCTTCTGCGCCGCTTCATCCTGATCCGCGGCAGGCTGGGCCTGCTGCGGGTCTTCATCGTCTTCACCGGCCTCGAGCAGAAAGTCCTTGCGACTCTCCTTGATGGCCTGGCGGATATCCGCGCCCTTGGTCGGGCAGTTCAGCAGTGCAGCGATACGGTCGATGCGTGGCGCCATGGCCAGCCTCTCACTTTCAGGAAACTGCCTCGATAGTGCGCGTTTTCCGGATGCCAGGCCATGGCTTGCGCGTGTTTTGCCGTCAGGGTTGCTGCAAGGCCCGCAGGCGGGCGTCGATGTCCTCGGTGGGAAAACGTTGCTTCAGGGTGCTGATGTGCTGGTCGGCGGCCTTGCCCTGGCCGGCCTGGCGCAGGCGCAGCACTTCGCGCAGCGCGTCATCGAGAAGCGGGTTCGGCGCCTTGCCGTCGAACCGTTCCTTGCCGGGGGATGAGGCCAGCCGCTTGAGCGCCTGTTGCGGCTCGGCATCGAATGCCTGTGCGTCCTGGGTCAGCGGCGGCCCCGCCATGGGCGCCACCGGGGCCGGCACCGACAAGGCGCCCGCGGCCGTATCCGGCGTGGCGGCCAGTTCGAAGCCACTCGATTCTTCCAGGGCCGCTGCGCTCGGCGCGGATTTTTTCAGCGCGGGCGCTTCCGCGTCGGCAGCGTATTCGGCCTGGCGCCGCGCAAGCTGCGGGGCGGCGGGCTTTGCCGCGGGGGCCGGCGCAGGGGCGAAGGCCGGGCTCGGTGCCGGTTCCGGGGATCGCAGCACGCCCAGCAGCAGGGTCACGCCGAACAGGCTGGCGAACGCCACTTGCCAGCGCGGCTGACGGCACAGGTCGAACCAGCGTTGCCACAACGAAGGCCGAGGCGCCGGGGCTTCGCGACGGGCCGTGGCCATGATCAGGGCGTCGAGGCTGGCTGGCGGCTCGCCGTGGCTGTGCTGGCGAATGTGCTCGAGCATGCGCTCTTCTTCGGTGGGGGGAAGTGGTCGGGCGTCAGTCATGTCAGTACCTCCTCGGCCAGGAGCCGACGCAATTTTTTCAGCGCATAACGGAAACGGCTTTTCACCGTTTCCAGCGGTGTATCGGTAAGGCTGGCGATCTGCGGCAATTCCAGGTCGCCGTGGGCGCGCAGCAGGAAGACCTCGCGCTGGTCGGCGGGCAGGTCTTGCAAGGCGGCCTCGATGCGCTGCCGTTCACGGCTCAGGCTCAGGTGCTGCTCGGGGCCGTCGGCGGCATCGGCCAGGTCGTGCAGCTGCTCGTCGTAGCTGTCGTGCAGCGGGTTGCGGATGCCGTGCTTGCGCCAATGGTCGATCAGGCGGTTGCGGGCGATCTGGTACAGCCAGGTGCGAAAGCTGGCCCGGCCCTGTGGCGCGCTGGCCGTGCGAATCAGGCTGAGCCAGGTGTCCTGGTAGACCTCGTCGGCCAGCTCGACCTTGTCGCACAGGCTCAGCAAAAACCGGTACAGCCCCTGGCGATGCCGCTGGTAGAGGACCTCGAAGGCGGCGCTGTCACCCGCGCGATAACGTGCCAGCAGCGTTTCGTCGCTGCTGGCGGTGCCTGGCCGGTTCATCCCTGGCATGGTCGTGCTGGGCTCCTTGTGGGGGCGGGTCATGGCGTTACTCACGGCGGCTCAAGGCCTGCCCGGCAGGCGCCGGCTGGTCCGCCGGCGCGGCCTGAGTCTGCAGGCTCTGCGCCAGTTCCACCAGCTGCACGAACTCTCCGCGCAGGCCAAAACGGTCTTCGCCCTTGGCGCCGCGCGCCAGGGCGACGGTGTCCTTGAGGCCGAAGTCGCCGGTATAGCGAGCGTCCTTGAGCTGCTGGGCAAACGCCGCCACGGCTGCGGCAAATCTTAGATCATCGCTGGCCTGGGCGAGCTTGCCGTGTTGCTGCGCAGCCAGGATCGGCCGCTCGATCAACCGGCTGCTGCCGCCCTGGGTTGTCTGGTAGCGCACCCGCAGCATGGCCAGTTCGTCGCTCTTGATGCTCGATTGCGGCTGCGCGGGGGCTGGGCCGTAACGCAGCGGCTCCAGCCAGCCCGGCTCGCCCTTGGGCACGATTTCATACAGCGCGGTGACGGTATGCCCGGCACCGACTTCGCCGGCATCGACCTTGTCGTTGCTGAAGTCCTCGCGTTTCAGCGCGCGGTTTTCATAACCCAGCAGGCGGTATTCGCTGACCTGCTCCGGGTTGAATTCCACCTGCAGTTTCACGTCCTTGGCCACCACCGCCAGGGTCGAGCCGAGCTGGTCGACCAGGACCTTGCGCGCCTCGCGCAGGTTGTCGATGTAGGCATAGTTGCCGTCGCCGGCATCGGCCAGTTGCTCCATCAGGTGTTCGTTGTAGTTGTCCACGCCAAAGCCGAGGGTGGTCAGCGACACCCCGCTTTTACGCTGCTCGACGGCCATCTGCTTGAGGCGGTCGAAGTCGCTGATGCCGACATTGAAGTCGCCGTCGGTGGCCAGCAGGATGCGGTTGATGCCGTTCTTGATAAAGCCCTGGCGGGCCATCTGATACGCCAGCTGGATGCCCGAGGCGCCAGCGGTGGAGCCGCCCGCCGTCAGCTGCTCGATGGCGTTGCGGATCTTCGCCTTGTCGCGCCCGGAAGTCGGTTCCAGCACCACCCGCGACTCACCGGCATAGACCACCAGCGACACCCGGTCCTGCTCGCGCAATTGGTCGACCAGCAGCTTGAGGGTGCTTTGCACCAGCGGCAGGCCCTCGCGACGATCCATGGAGCCGGACACGTCCACCAGGAACACCAGGTTGGCCGGCGCCAGCTCGGCGACGGCGCGGTCCGAGGCCTTGATGCCGATGCGCAGCAAACGGGTGTGGGGGTTCCACGGCGACGGCGCGATCTCGGTGGTCACGCCAAACGGCGAGCCGTCGCCGGGCAGGGCGTAATCGTAGGGGAAGTAATTGACCAGCTCTTCCAGGCGCACCGCGCCTTCCGGCGGCAGGCTGCCCTGGTTGAGCAGGCGCCGGACGTTGGCGTAGGCGCCGGTATCGACGTCGGCGCTGAAGGTCGAGACCGGAGCCTGCGCCACGCTGTGGATCGGGTTGTCCGGCAGGTTCTGGTACTGCTCGCGCGGCTCGGCGCGATAGCCGGCGGGCAGCGCTTCGCGTTGCAGCATCGAGGCGGGCATCGGCGCCGGGGCGAACGCCTTGGCGCTGTGCCGGGCCAGGCTGGCATCGGCCTGCGCGGCCTCGCTTGGCACAGCCACGGCGGCCTGCGGCGCTGTCGTCTCCTGGACGGGCAAGGCACCGCCCCGGGTATCCGGCAAGGACGGGCCGCAACCGGCCATGGCCAATAGCAACCCGGCGGCGCAACCCTGGAAGGCGGGGCGAATGTAGTGCGGAGGAAGGAACATAGGGGCTGACCTCGGGAGAAATTGATCCATTCCCCCCTTCAGACGAAGCCCCTTGGCGATTCGGGTTAAGCCCCAGGAATTTTTTTGCTTAGCGCAGGTAGCGCCGCACCACGCTGCTGTTGCGCAGCACATGGCCGTTGATCTTTTCCAGCAGCTGGGCGCGGGTCAGGCCGGCCGGCAAGGCATCGGGCGCCAGCTCCAGGGCGTAGATCTGGATGATGTAGTGGTGCGCGCTGTCGCCCACCGGCGGGCAAGGGCCGACGTAGCCGGTGGAGCCTTTGCTGTTGGTGCCGCCCAGCCCTTCGAGGGTGCCCTTGGTTCCAGCGCCCGCGGCGATCTGCCGGGTCGTGGCCTTGATCCCGTAATGCACCCAGTGATCGATACCCTGGCCTTTGGCGCCGTCCGGGTCGTGCATCACGATGGCGTAGCTGCGAGTGCCTTCGGGGCCGGCGGTCCAGGCCAGGGCCGGCGACTGGTTATGCCCGCCGCAGCCCTTGGCATCGCTGGCGCTGGCCGGGGTGAACAGGCGGTTGTCCGAGACACCGGGCACGTTCAGGGTGAAACGCTCCTGGGCCTGGGCCGGCAATTGCAGGCACAGCAGGACGGCGCTGGCGGCCAGCCAGGTAGGGAAAGAGGCAAAACGGGACATACGCGAGCACCTTCTGCGAATAGGTTCATCGGGGCCTGGAGACTATCACTGCGCAGCGTTGCGCTTGAGCGATATTGCCGTTGATTGAGCTTGAGCCGTAGCCGCTTGTAAACGAAAAAGCCCCGATTTTTCCGTACCGGGGCTTTTTTGCCACAACCGGGATTCCAACCGGCCATCTGACCCTTGGGCCTTTCACCGGCCGCTGGATCAACGTTCCGCAGGTTCGGCCAGCAACGACGAATGCCCCGAGTGCTCGGCGTTGAGGCGCATGAAGCCGGTAGTGACAAGGCTGATGCCGCCCTCTTCGTCGTTGTGCACCGTCATGGTCCCGGGCTGGCGCATGCGCAGCAGGTTGGCGGCGCTGAGCTTGAAGCTTTCGCTCAGGCGTTGATCGTCGACGATCGGCGACGGCAGGCGGCGCCGGGCAAAACGCTTGCTCTTGCGCTGCTGGTAACGCGCCCAGAGGATCAGCACAGCGGCGTTAAGCAGGGCCACCCACAGGTAGATCTGCAAGGTGCCGAGCGCCTCGAGCACGCCGACTTCGATACGCGGACCGTCGTGGGTGTCGATCAGCGGCCACAGGCCGCGTACCAGCAGGTACACCAGGCCGATCCAGGCCAGCACGGTGAACGCCACATCGACGATCACCAGCAATGGGCGTTGACGGGTTCTGATGATTTTCATCAGCGAGCCTCCTCTTCATCATCTATCGGCTTGATGCCACGGTCGGGGCTGACCCAGCGCGCACGCTTGCGGTGTTGGCTGAACAGCACCTTGGGGAAACTCACCAAGGTGGTGAGCAAACTGACGAACCAGAACACCAGGGGGTACCAGACCACCCAGAACATGGTCTTGCCCAAACCCTTCTCATACCGGCGGTCGATCAGGATGCTGACCGCGAACTGCAGCAGGCAGACCATCGCCAGCACCAGCCCGGTAAAGGCCGGCGGCATCAGGCGGTCGACGGCGATGGCCTCGGGCATGACGATGAAGTGGCCGACGCCCCAGAAGATCACCGACAGCAGGAAGGTGAAGGCCCAGCCGGTGGACAGGCAGTATTCGAACAGCAGCGGCCACAGGTAGCGGTGGCGCCATTGCCAGATCCCGCGGATGTTCTTGAACAGCACCTCGGCGCCACCCTGGGCCCAGCGCAGGCGCTGCTTCCACAACCCGCGCAGGGTTTCCGGCATGAGGATCCAGCACAGCGCCCGCGGCTCGTAGAAGATGCTCCAGTGATCGAGCTGCAGCTTCCAGCTGATGTCGATGTCTTCGGTGATCATGTCCGGGCTCCAGTAGCCGACCCGGTGCAGGGCCGAGCGGCGGAACGCGACAATCACCCCGGAGACCGTGAAGATCCGCCCGAACACCCGCTGGGTGCGCTTGATCAGGCCGATGATCGAAGAGAATTCGCCCACCTGGACCCGCCCTACCAGCGTCGAGCGCGTGCGGATCCGCGGGTTGCCGGTGACGGCGCCCAGGCGCGAGTTCTCCAGCAGCGGCGCCACCAGGTAGGCCGCGGTGTTCGGCGCCAGCAGCGCATCGCCGTCGATGCACACCAGGTATTCGCTGCGCGCCGCCACGGCGCCCATGCGCAGGGCCACGGCCTTGCCCTGGTTTTGTGCCAGGTGCACCACCCGCAGCCGCGAGTCCTCCAGCGCCAGGGCATCGAGCACCTGCGCGGTGTTGTCCTTGGAGCCGTCGTTGATCGCGATCACTTCGATGTTCGGGTAATGCTGGGCCAGCGCCGCGTGGATGGTGTCCGCCGCGTTGTCGCCCTCGTTGTAGCAAGGGATCAGGATGCTGATCAGCGGCTCGCCCTTGAGCGGCGGCGGCAGCGTGTCGTCCTTCCAGGGCCAGTGGCGCTCCCAGTGCAGCCAGAAGTACAGGCCGCCGGCGATCCACAGGCCGGACATGAACAGCGGGTAGAAAAACACGAAGTCCATCAGGAACTGGCCGGTCACCAGGAAAATCAGGCCCAGCGGCACACCGAGGACAATCGCCAGAACGAGCAGGGCTAACAGTCGATCCAACATGATTTAAGGATTCCACTTGGTGGAGAACGCAGGACGGATGGTCTTCAGGTCCGGCGAGTTCTCGAGAAAGTTATCCGGGTAGTAGCCGAAACTGGTCGCGCCCTGGCGCTTGAGTCGGCCCATCCAGTCGGCCATTTGCGCGGCGTCAATATCGCGCGCCGGTTTTTGCGTCCAGTCCCGGGCTTGCAGCTCGAAGACGGTGCGGTTGAGCGCACCGGGGCGCGCCTTGACCGTGGCCACCAGCTGTTCCAGCCAGGCGCCGGAAGCCTTGCGCTGCTGCCCCTCCATCAACGGCATGGCCATCGGCGCGGTCCAGTCGTAGTTGGCGAGGAAGTCGTCGAGGTTCTGGGCGAACCAGGTTTCGCTCTGCGGGTTGAGCATCGGCTCGGCGAACAGGTTGCGCGCGGTCAGCACCTGCGGCCCGCGGATCGCCTTGACCTTGGCGGTCAGCTCATGGGTGAAGTCGATCAGGTAGCGGCTCTTGAAACGGGTCCAGCGCTGCAGGGTCGCCGGGTCGGCGCGCAAGGCGGCGATCGAGCCAGGCAGGCCGTTGGCGGCGTAGGTGCGCAGCGCGGCGGGGCTGGCGTCTTCGAAGTCGGAGAACACCGCGTCGTCGTGGTAGAGAATGCCGTCCACCGAGGTCAGGCGCGCCACGTCTTGGTAGATCTCGCCGATGATGCGCCGCACTTCTGGGTCGAACGGCGACAGGCGCCGGTACTGGTCCGGATCGACCGCGACCTGGCCGGTTTCCGGGTCCCAGCGGGTCACGCGCGGCAGGCTCGGGTCGAGGGCGAAACTCAGCACCGGCATCCAGGCGAAGACCTTGACGTTGGCCCGGGTGCGCAGCTGCCAGGCGACCCGGTCGAAGATATCGGCGCGCACCGGCAGGTGGCGGTTGGCGAAGTACAGCGAGTGCACCAGGCCATCGCCCTTGGGGTCGGCGAAGGCTTGCAGGAACACGGTATTCACGCCCAGGTCGGCCATGCGCTGGACCAGCTTGCCGAGGTTGATTTCCTGCTGTTGCGGGTCCGGGTCGTAGACGTTGTCCAGGTCGACATGGGCCACCCGCATTGGGTTTTTGGCTTCGACGCCGACGATGCTGTTGGAGAAATGCATGCCGTCCGGGTCCGACGCCACCAGGAAGCGCGGGCTGCTCATCAGGTTGTCGAGGGCATCGAGGCCGTCGTCGAGGGTCAGGGCCATGTCATAGCCCTCCTCGCCCACCACCCGCAGCGCCGTGCCGTCGGCGGCGCCATAAGGCCAGACCCAGACGCGCGGGCTGTAGCCGGTGGCGGCGCGGATTTTTTTCGAGATGGCGGCGACGTCGCCGCGCAGGCGCGCTTCGAACTCGGCCTCGCTTTCGTAGCGCCCGGTGCTGGCGTCATAGCGCCGGGTGGCGGCGGCCGGTTGCAGGTTGCCCTGGGGGTTGGCCAGCACGCCTTTGTGGTTGGCATCGGTGTGGGCGGCGATTTCCACCAGGCCGGAACGGGAGATTTCACGCACCTGCTGCCAGGTCAGGAAGTCCGAGCGCTTGCGCGGGGTGCCGGCAAAATCCACCGGCTGGTTCAGCGGGGTATCGACCCAGGCCCCCACCGGCGCCAGCAGCGCGTGCCAGTTGTAGCTGCGCAGCACCGGCAGCACGCGGGTGTAGAAGCTCGCGTAGCCGTCGTCGAAGCTCAGCAGCACGGCCTTGGCCGGCAGCTCGGGGCCGCCTTTGCGCGCCGCCATGATCTGGTCCACGGTCACCGGCTGGTAGCCGTTCTCGCGCAGCCAGGCCAGTTGCTCGATCAAGCGTTCGGTGCGCACGGCCACCACCGCCTGGTCGGGGTCGCGGTCTTCGACGTCGTGGTAGGCAATGCCCAGCACGTGGTTTTTCGGCCACGGGGTTTCGTTGGCCGGCACGGGGCGTTGCGCCGGCGGCAGGAAGTCCGCGGCGGGCTGGGCGCAGGCGCTGAGAATCAGGGCTCCCAGCAGGAGGATGCAACGGGTCATCGGAGGCATCTTCAGACTCTCTAGAAGCGATAGGTAAGGTCGAGGAGCAGGCGCAGGTCAGTTTCCCGGTCGCCGTCGTAAGGCCGGTTGAGCACGCTCAGGGCGGCGCCGGCTTCGAACACATCGTTCCAGGTCACGCGCTGGCCATAGCTGAGCAGGCCAATCGCCCCGGTGGAGTAATCACGCTGGCTGTAGGTACCGGCGCCTACCTGGAACTGCTGGCTCCAGGAGGTTTCGTAGCGCTGATACAGCACGTGGTTGACGTTCACCGTCGGCAGGACAGTGAGGTCCGACTTGGGGTTGAAGTACGGTGTGTCTTCCTTGCTGTTGCGGCTGGCGCCCAGCTCCAGGCCCAGGTCGACCTGTACGTGAGGCGTGGCATAGATGCCCTCGCGACCGGTGAGCAAGGCCTCGAGGCGGTTGTTGCCGTCGCTGAAGTGCGAGGGGCTCAGGGCCAGCCGCCATTCCCGGCTCTCGTTGGCCCGCCAGCGCAGGAACGCGCTGCCGCCATTGGCGTAGATGTTGCTGTTGAGCGCCCGCAGCGGAGTATTGGCCGAGAGGTATTCCAGGCTCGCGCCGTACTGCCAGTGGTCGTCGATGTCGCGGGCCAGGGACAGCCGCGCGCCCTGCTTGTCGTCGAAGCCGTAGGAATGGTTGGAGATTTCCGCTTCCAGGGTCATGTCGCGGGTCCGGCGTTCCACGCCGATACGCTGCCAGCGGTGGTGGCCGGTGCCTTCCTGGAAATCGCCGGTGGCGTAGCCGAGGCCGCCGAACAGGCGCCAGTCTTCGTTGATCGGCGGGCTGTAGAGCAGCGTCTCGATGCCAAAATCCTTGCTCCCGGAAACCGCGCCGGCGCCGTTGTTGCCGCCGCCGTAGCTTTTGCCGCCGTAGGTCTCGACCCGCAGCTCGGCCATGTCGTGCACTTCGCGCTTGCGGGCCAGGCGCTGCACCTGGCGGTTTTCGGGATAACGCTGCACCACGTCGTCGGTCAGCGCATCGAACTGGCGCCATTCCTGCAGCTGCTGGGCGGTGTAGCCCTGGGCAACTTCGAGGCCGACATCGCGTGGCGCCATGCTCTCGGTTTCCTTGAGCTGGCCCTCGGCGCGACGCGGCCAGTCGCGGGCCTGGTACAGGTTGGCCTGGGCCACGCGCAGGCCGATGTTGCCCGGCGCCTGGTCCACCAGGCTGGCCAGGCGCTGTTCGCTGCCCGCCAGGTCGGCGCTGTAGGTGCCGGCCTGCGCGGCGAGCTGCTGGGCGTCCATCCATTCATCGCTGGGGTTGCCCACCGGCAGGCCCTTGAGCTCGACCCGCGGTTTCTGGTTCCGGGCCAGGTCCTCGGCGACCTGTTGTGCCTCCAGCGGGCGGTCGCTTTCCAGCAGCGCGTAATACAGCGCGGTGCTGTCTTCGACACGGTCGCCGATGTCGGCATCCGGCGCCGCCAGCACCTGGCGATAGAGGTCGCTGGCAATCTCCGGCTGGCGCTGGTCCAGGTAGGCGGCCGCCACCCAGCGCAGGGCGTAGGTGGGGATGGCCACGTCTTCGGCGGTCAGCTGGTGGTATTCGGCGATCACCTGGGCGGTGCGCGCCCGGGCCTTGAGCGCGCCCATGCGGTCGATGCGCCAGCGGGTCACGTCGTCCTTGGCTGCCGGGTCCGGGGTCCAGGTGGCGAGCAACTGGTCGTAATCGGCCAGGGCGCGGTCGGCGATCACGTAGCGCTCTTTCTCGCTGCGGGTGGCCAGCTCGGCCAGGCGCACGCGCTCGGCGGCCAGGTCGCCTTGCAGGCGGCGTTCGATGGTCGGATCGATCAGCCCCGGGCGCTGGCGGGCCAGGCGCAGGGCCGGCTCCGGCAAGCGCGCCCGTTGCAGGGCGAATACGTATTCGCGGGCGACTTCCGGGCGGGTGCCGGCGCGGACGAACGCCTGGTCGAACTCGAACAGCGCGTCATACGGCGAACCGGCGCGGCTCAGGGCGTAGCCCAGAGCCAGGCGGCGGGTGGCGTCGTCGGGCTTGGCCGCCACCAGCTCGCGGGCACGGCGCACGGCCTCCTCCGGCTTGCCGGCGTCGGCCTGGGTCAGGGCCAGGCCCAGTTGCAGATCAGGGTCCCGCGGGGCACGTTCCAGAGCCAGGCGGTACACCTGGATGGCCGAGTCCCAGCGCTGCAGGTTGCGATAGGCCCGGGCGGTGGCGGCCAGTGCCTGGACCGGCAGCACCCGGCCACGGGCCTGGGTTTCATAGACATTCACCACCTCGGCATCGAGGCCGGCCCAACTGGCGATCTGCAGGTGGTCGCTGACCAGCCCGGTGCTCAGCCGGTCGGCCGGCACCTGGCGCAAATGGCTCAGCGCGGGGGCATAGCTGCCGGCACGGGCATCGAGGATCAGGCGGTCATAGGCAGGGTCGGCGAGGGCCAGGGTCGGCCACAGCAATTGGCTGCATAACGCCAGGCGCAGCAGTGGTCGCAAACCATAAACACGAACGGGATGAACAATGGGCGGCATTTCTTCAGCATCCTTACATGGCTAGCCGGGGTCGTGGCCCCGCCTGGTACGTGCCAGGAAGCCGAATCAGATGACTCGGCCAGATTGCGGCGGAGTCTTCCATGCAAGGCTGATACAGATGCTGAAATGCAATATTTCTTCAGATTCGTTTCTGCACAAATCCGCGAACGACGTGGCTTCCAGCGATGTTGAAGGAGGCTCTGGACGGGGATTCTCCAGCCCGGAGCAGGCAAAAAAACGCCCGGCAGCTCCATGGCATGGAGGCCGGGCGTTGCGTGCCGAAAATGCCCTGGCGGGCGTTTTCGCAGCTTACTGGATGGTGACCGGGCCCAGTTTGCTCATGACAAAACCGACGAACTGCTCAGGCGTCATTTTCTGCCCGTTGAAGTTCACTTCGTTGTTGGCATAACGCAGCTTGGAGACGATGTCGTTGCCTTCCAGCTTGGCCAGCTGGGTACCCAGCGCCATGCCGCTGACCATATCGGCGGCCATGCTGCCCTGGTCGGCGATGGCCTTGGCGTCGGTCACGCCGTCCAGCTGCGCCTGCAGCGATGCCACGTCGGCGATCATCGGCTTGGACAGCAGCAGGTTCAGGTCCAGCTGGGTGAGCAGTTGCTTGCTCAGTTCGGCCGGCGGCAGCTCCATGGATTGCGGCTTGTTCAGGTCCACCACCAGGCTCAGGCGGCTTTCGCCATTGGTGGTCTTGAACGAGAGGTTTTCCAGGGCGATGTGCGGCTGGGCGGCCAGCAGCTTGTCCAGGTCAGCCTTGACCTGGGCCTGCTCGGCCTCGCTCAGGTTCAGCTCGGGCGCTGGCTCCCCGGCGGCTTCGGCGGCGGCGACGGCGTCTTCGTAGGGTTGCAGCTTGTTCTGGTAGACCTGCATCAGCGACATGCCGGAGGCGATGTCGAGGTTCTTCATGCTCCAGGTCATCTGCGCCGAACCGACGGCCTTGCCGTTGAGGGCGACCTCGCCAATCTTGTAGTCGGCGCGGCCGGCCAGGTGCGCGCCGGTCTCGTCGGTGGCGCTCTTGATTTCCGAGTTCTTGAAGCTGAGCACCGACTGTTTCTCGCCGAACGTAGCCTTGGTGCTGGTCAGCTCCAGGGTGTTTTCGCCGACGTAGAAGCCGTAGTTGCTCTTGGTCAGGTTGCTGGCCAGGGTCAGGCCGTTGAGCTCGATCTGCACCGGCGTCTGGTCTTCGGCGACGCTGTTGAGCTTGAGGCTGTCCATGTAGCCTTCGGCCTTGACCTTCTGCGCCTCGGTGCTGGTGGAGAGGTCCAGCTTCATGCCGGAGAACTTCAGGGTCGACTTGTCGTCCAGGGCGGTTTCCAGCGGCAGCAGCTCGAGGTTGCCGGTGGCGGAACGGTCGTAACCGAGGTTGACCACGCCCTTGAGCGGGGAAACGTCCTTGGTGGCGGCGAACCATTTTTCGGTCAGGGGGTTCTTTTCCAGCTCGTAGTGACTGGTGGCCATGACCGGCAGCCATTTCAGCGTCATCAGGCGCGAGAACGGCAGCGGGCCGTGTTCGATGCGGTCGACAAAGACCAGCTCGACGCCTTCGGCGCTGTCGCCGAACATCTCGCCCTGGCCCTTGAGGCGGTAGCGCGCGGTGCTGCTGAACAGATTGCGCTCCAGCGATACCAGCTCCAGGCTGGCGGTACCGTTGGAACCGACCATGGCCGCCTGGAGTTCCTTGTTGGCGTCGGCGATGGAGGTTTGCAGTACCCCTTCCAGCTTGGTCCCGGTGTACCAGGCGCCGCCGGCGCTGATAGCTCCCACTGCAACGACGATTCCTAACAGTACGCCTGCTGATTTATTCATTATTTGACCCGATCGATCCGTTGTTGAATGTGTGGTCGTCTTCCCTGAACCCGGCACGGGTTGCGGCTCGACTGTGCGTAAAACTGCCGAAGATTAGCACCGGCCAGGCCAGCCGGCCCAACCTTTCCATGTGAAAAGTCGTGAATAGGGGAGGTTGAAAACACAGCCTGTAGCCGCTGGCGCAGCCTGCGATCGGCGGCGCAGCCGTCGCTGGGCCTGACGCTGCGTTTCTTCAGGCAGATCGCGGATTCAGGGTTTGCGGTTGCTCTGCAACC
>NZ_FNPW01000018.1:34140-82751 GCF_900107395.1 Pseudomonas sp. NFIX28 | reverse complement strand
TAGACGCCGCGATCCTGTAGCCGCTGGCGCAGCCTGCGATCGGCGGCGCAGCCGTCGCTGGGCCAGACGGGGCGTTTCTTCAGCAGATCGCGGATTCAGGGTTTGCGGTTGCTGCGCAACCGATCGCAGCCCCGCGGGCTCGGCAGCGGCTACATGGCTACGTGGTGTGTTCGGAGTATTCGACCTCCAGCGCGTCGAGCTGGTGATCGAAGCTTTTCAGGCGCGCGGTCCAGGTGTAGACCAGCACTTCGAAATCGCGGTTGATCACCGCGCCGCCCGGGGTTTCCGAACGCGGGTCGCAGAAATCCAGTTGATAGCGTTCGCGGGCCATGGCGGCGGCGACATCGGACAGTTCGCGGGCATTGTTCAGCCAGTGGCGACCGTCGGCGGCTTGTTTATCCAGTAATACACACTGTTTTTTCAGGGCTTCGAGGCTTTTTTCCAGCGGGGTGCCGGTCAACTCGCCCATGACTTCCTGGAAAGTCCGCCCCGGCTGCCAGTAACTGCCCCAGAAATAACGGTCAAACACCGTTTCGACCCGGCGCAGGGCCACTTTGGTGTCCCAGATCGCCACCAGGGTCTTGCCCTGCTCCAGCTGCCTTTTCTTGATTTTCTGGGTCTGGAACGACGTCCAGGCCACGAAGACGATGGCGCTCACCGCAATCAGCGCGCTGGCGCTGTCGAGAAAGATCATGGCCTTGTCGATCTGATGCGCCAGCATGATGCCGTAGAAATAAGTCGCAGAAAGCAGCACCAGTGCAACGATGGCGCACCAGAAGCCGAGAGCATAAGGGTTTTTCATTATTGGAATCCCCATGACCATCACGTGCCTGACCGCTGGCCGAGCACTGGACGCAAGGTGCTCACCCAACTGTTCAAAGCATAGCAACGGCCTCAGGGTTTGCCGGGGTTCAAGGCTTGCGTTCGTCCGCTTTCCCAGCCGCCGCCGAGGGCCAGGAACAGGTCGATCTGGCTCATCGCCACCTGGCTGTTGGCCGCCGCCAGTTGCGCCCGTACGTCGGTATAGGTGCGGGTTGCCTGCAGGTCGGCGAGGAATGACTCGCGGCCGGCCTGGAAGAAGCGGTGCGTCTGCTCGGCGGCCTGTCGCGCCGACTGCTCGGCATCGGCCAGGGCATCGCGGCGTTGCAGCTGGGCGCTGTATTGGGCCAGGCCGGTCTGGGTTTCGCGGATGGCGTTGAGCACCACCCCGTCGAAATGCGCCAGGGCGCCCTGGCTGGCGGCTTCGGCCTGATGGATGCGTTGGCGGGCGCCGTTGGCCGGCACCGTCCAGCTGATCAGCGGGCCGAAGCCCCAGCGGTTGGTGGAGGGTTTGCCGAGGTTGTCGACGATGCCCACGGTGCCAATCGTCGCGCCGATGCTGATGTCCGGGTACAGGGCCCCCGTGGCCACGCCGATTTGCGCGGTAGCCGCGGCCAGCCGGCGCTCGGCCTGGCGCACATCCGGGCGGCGCTTGAGCAGCGCCGCGCCGTCGCCCACCGGCAGCAGCTGGGCAATATGGGGCAACTCGGCGCAACTGCCGGTGCCGGCGGGCAGTTGCGCCACCGGCCTGGCCAGCAGCATCGACAGGCGGAACAGCGCCGACTGGCGCGCCGCCTCGTAGCGCGGCAGTTCAGCCCGCAGGGATTTGAACTGGGTTTGCGAACGGGTGACCTGGGTTTCGTCGCCGCGCCCGGCATCGCGCAGGCGTTGGGTGAGTTCGGTGCTCTGGGCCTGCAGGCTCAGCGAATGCTCGGCGATCTCGCGCTCTTCGTTGGCCGCGCAGACTTGGGTGTAGGCCCGCACCACATCCGCCACCAGGGTGATGCGCGCGATGTCGGCCGCGGCCTGGGTCGCGTCGGCATTGGCCTGGGCGGCCTCGATGCCGCGTTGCAGGGTGCCGAACAGGTCGAACTGATAAGAGGTGCTGACGGACAGGTTGCCGACGTTGGCCACCGGCACTTTCTCCGGCAGCAGGAAGGCTTCGCCGGACTCCTGCAGGCGCTCGACCCCGGCCTTGGCCCCGCCGCTCCAGCCGCCGGCCGCCTGGGCCTCGTCGACCTGGGCACGGGCCCGCGCCAGGTTGGCCGCCGCCACCCGCAGGTCGGTGTTGGAGGCCATGGCCTGCTGCACCAGCTGGTCCAGGCGCGGGTCCTGGTACAAGCGCCACCAATCCGCCGGGACCGGTGCCGAGACCACGCTGTCGCTCGAACCGGCCAGGTCGCCCTGCAAATCGCCGCGATGCAGCGCCGCGTCGTCCGGCAGCTGGTAGTCCGGACCGACCGCCTGGCAAGCCGACAGCAGCAAACCGAGCCCGGCCGCGGCCAAACGCAGGGCGCTGTTCATTGCGCCGGCTCCGACCGGATTGGCGCCTGATCGTCGATGATCGACACGGTGGCGGTGCGCCCGGCGATCATGCGGAAGTCTTCCGGCACCTCGTCGAAGGCAATGCGCACCGGAATCCGCTGGGCCAGGCGCACCCAGCTGAAGGCCGGGTTGACGTTGGGCAGCAGGTTGGAGCCGCTGCTGCGGTCGCGGTCCTCGATGCCGGCGACGATGCTTTCGACATGCCCGCGCAGCCGCGCGCGATCGCCGACCACCCGGATGTCGACGCTCTGGCCGATATGAATGCCGTCGAGTTTGGTTTCTTCGAAATAACCGTCGATGTGGAAGGAATTGCTGTCCACCACCGACAGCACCGGGCGCCCGGCGGTGACGAATTCCTGGGGGCGCGGCGCGCGATCGTTGACGTAGCCGTCCACCGGGCTGCGGATCACCGAGCGGTCGAGGTTCAGCTGGGCGCTGTCCACCGCCACCTGGGCTTCGGCCAGCGCCGACTGGGCGCGGGCCACGCGGGACTGGCTTTCTTCCAACTGCTCGCGCGGTACCAGGTTGCCCAGGCCGAGGTTGCGCCGGGCCTCGCGCTGGGCCTGGGCCAGGGTTTCCTGGCGGTCGGCCAGGGACGCCTTGGCCTGGCGCAGGGCCAGGCTGAAACGGTCCTGGTCGATGCTGAACAGCACCTGGCCACGCTTGACCGGCTGGTTGTCGCGCACCTGCACCTGCTGGATCAGCCCGGAGACGTCCGGGGCGATCTGCACGATGTCGGCGCGGATATGCCCGTCCCGGGTCCAGGGCGCGAACATGTAGTACATCACCATGCGCCAGACCACCACGACCGCGAAGGTCACCACCAGCAACGTCAGGACCACACGGCCAATGGTCAATAAAGGTTTTTTCATGTCATCAGGTATCGACTGAGTGAGTCCACGGCGCCGAGCAGCAAAGCGTACAGACCCACGTTGAACAACGCCCGGTGCCAGACCAGGCGATAAAAATGCAGGCGCGTCAGCAGCCCGTGGACCACCAGGTACAAGCCGTAGGTAAGGCCCATCAGCACCAGCAGCGTGGGCAGGAACACCCCGCTGATATCCAGGTCACCGATCATAAAGGCGCTCCATCGATGCCATGGGGCAGCGGTTCTTCAAGCTCGCCGCCACCGACGAACTCGACGCCGGGCAGCAGCGCCAGGCGCAGGCCGCTGAGGGCGTGCAGCAGGTGCAAGCGGGTTTCGCGCTCGTCCTGGCTTCGGGCATCCAGCGCGCGGCGGGCGCGGTCCAGGGTCATCAGCAGGCCGCTCGGCGCCGGCAGGCGTTCGCCGGCCTTGAGGCAGGCCTTGAAGTAGGCGCCGACCTCGGCCACCACCTGGCGCAACAGCGCCTGCGCGTTGCCCTGGGCCCGCGGGGCATAGGCCAGCAGGTCGAGCAGGTTCAGGCCCACGCGCACTTCGCGCAGGGCGGCGCCGCTGTCCTGGCCGGTCATGGCCAGGCGCGGCAGGTGCTGCATCAGGCGGTCGAGCATCTGCACGCCCAGGTGCCGGTGCTCGGCCAGGTTGGCCGGCTCGGTCATGCCGACGATGTCCTGCCAACTGAAGCGGGTCAGGCGCTTGGCCGCCAGCTCCGAGCCGAACGGCCGGGCGACCAGGGTCCAGACGAAGGCGAATAGCAGGCCCATGGGCCCGGCCAGGTTGGAGTTGGCGAAGCTCAGGAAGTCGGCGTCGTAGGCGCCCTGGATGCTGATAAAGGACGAGGTGTTGACGATGGTCAGCAGCATGCCCAGGTAGAAACGCGGCTGCACCGTCAGGGTGCCGACGCAGATGAACGGCACGGCGAAGGCCAGCACCAGCATCGGGAAGTCATGCAGGTTGGGCAGGATCAGGAACAGGTAGAGGCTGGCGAACAGCACCGACATCGCAGTCCAGAAGAAGAACCGGTAGATCTGCGGCGCCGGGTCGTCCATCGAGGCGAAGAAGCTGCAGGCCACCGCCGCGAGAATCACCGCGCTGCCGCCGTCGGTCCAGCCCAGGAGGATCCACAGCACCGAGGCGACGATGATCGCCAGGACGGTGGAGGCCGCCGAATACAGCATCAGCCCGCGGTCGAGGAACGGCGTCAGCCGGCCCAGGCGCCAGTGGCGATAGACCGCGCGCCAGATCGCCTGGCTTTCGCACTGAATGGCGTGTTGCAGGCTGCGGCAGTCCTGCCACAAGTCGATCCACTCGCCCAGGCGGTACAGGGCGTTGGAAAACAGCAGTTGGCGCCGGTCGTCGAGGGCTTCTGCGTCGGGTTGCAGTGCTTCGAGCTGGCCGCGCAGGGCCTGCCAGCGCTCGACCGACGCGCCCTGGGCGGTGCTTTCCAGCCATTGCCCGGCCTGGGCCAGCAGTGGCGCGAACTGCTCAACCAGCTCCGGGGTACGCCGCTCCAGGGCGTACAGCGCGTCGTCGAGGGCGTCCACCACCGGCAGCAGGTGGATCATCCGCCCGCGCAGCTCCTTGGTATTGCGCACGGTCTGCGGGCGCGCGCCCTCGTGGGGCAGTTGGCCGATCATCAGCTCCAGGCTGTTGAAGGTGGCGACCATGGACGCACGCAGGGCGCTGACTTCTTCGGGCTGCACGTTACGGCTGAGAAAGCGCTGGCTGTAGGTGGCGGCATCGGCGAACCATTTGCCCGCCGAATCGACGAACACCGGCGCCAGCCGCCGTGGCCAGAACATACTGCCGATCACCGCGGCGCAGACGATGCCGAGGAAGATTTCCTCGGTGCGCGCCTCCGCCACGTCCCACACCGCCAGCGGGTTATCCACCACCGGCAGGGCAATCAGCGGCAAGGTGTAGCCGGCCAGCATCAGCGCATAGCTGTTGGCCGTGCGCAGGTGCAGCGACAGGAACAGCAGGATGCCGGTCCACAGGGCAATGACCAGCACCAGCAAATAAGGGCTCTGCACGAACATCGGCACGAACAGCACCGCCGCCGTGGCGCCAAGAAAGGTCCCCACCGCGCGGTACAGCGCCTTGGAACTGGTGGGCCCGACAAACGGGCTGGAGACGATATACACCGTGGCCATCGCCCAGTAAGGACGCGGCATTTGCATGAGCATGGCGATGTACAGGGCGATCATCGACGCGGCAAAGGTGCGCACGCCGTAGAACCAGTCGCGCGCCGGCGGCACGCCGGTAAAGAATCCGCTCAAGAAGCCACCGCCGGCGGCTGGGCGGCCGCCTCGAAGGCACGAATCACCTTCAGCGCCGCCGCCAGGTCCTGCGGGGTGATGCCGTCCAGCACCTCGCGGCGCAGGCGCACCAGCTCGGCTTCCACCGACCGCACCAGCTCGCGGCCGGTGTCGGTCAGGCTCAGGCATTTGGCCCGGCGGTCGTGAGGGTCTTCGCTGCGGCAGGCGTAGCCGGCGCTGCACAACTGGTCCAGCAGCCGCACCAGGGACGGACTTTCCATGCCCGCCGCCTGCGCCACCGTCACCTGGCGCACACCCTCGCCCAGGCGCCCGATCATCAACAGGGGCACGGCGCAGGCTTCGGAGATTCCATAGTTGACCAGCGTGCTCTGGCAGATCCGCCGCCAATGCCGGGCGGCGACCACCATGCCACTGCTGATATTCATCTGGAGCGATTCGAGAGAGTCGGGCAAAAGAAGATTCGCACACTGTTAGTTTGCTAACTATCAATGGTGCATGAGGGGGTTAAATCCAGTCAAGTTTTGAAACAATTTAGCCAGCGGTCGTCATTGCAGAAACCTGGACCTGCGCAGGTACTGAAGGTGTATATACTTGGTATATACGTTTTCCAGGAACTGTCTCATGCCTAAACATGCCGTTTTCACGATGAAGCTCGAAGCCGATTTGCGCGATCAATTTATGGCCGAGGCTGAGGCCAGCCATCGCCCCGCCTCGCAAATCGTCCGGGAAATGATGCGCCAATTCGTGCAGGAACAACGGCAAGCCCGTGAATACGAGGCTTTTCTGCAACAGAAGGTCAATATCGCCCGCGGCTCCATGACGGCGGGGGAAGGCATTGCCAACGATGAGCTGGAAGCCAGCTTCGCAGCCCGCAGGGCACAGGTAGCGCCTCGACAATGAAGCTATTCTGGACGCCGCAAGCCGCACAGGATCGTGCAGACATTTGGGATTACCTGCATGACCTCAACCCACAGGCAGCGCTGGACATGGACACCCGCTTCAGCCAGTCGGCCAAGCAGTTGACGCTGCATCCTCAAGCCGGGCGCCCCGGACTGATCGCCGGCACACGCGAGCTGATTCCTCATCAAAGCTACCGCCTGGTTTACCAACTCCATCAGGACGCGGTGTGGATCCTGGCGCTGGTGCACACCGCGCGCCAATGGCCTCCCCTCGAAGCCTGACGCCTTACCCCCCTCGCCCTTTCCTCAACAATACATCCAGCTGATCCACCACTTCCGCCCAGTCGGCGTCGTCGAGGATCTCGTTGCGCAGGAAATCCGCCTGGCTGCTGGTCCAGAAGAAGGCATCCGCAAGGTGCAGTTCCGGCTTGAGCGGTGAATGGGTGGCGATGAAACGGTCGATGCCGACGGGGTCGTCGGGCAGGCCCAGCTGTTTGAACAGGGCGGACAGGCTGTGGGATGGGGATTCCATGGCAACTCCAGGGCGGGATGGGTGGCATCTCGGGCGGCAGACGCGCAGTCGCTCGCGGGCAAGCGCTTCCCGTAGGAGCGAGGCTTGCCCGCGAAACCGCTGCAACAGACACCCGCCAACGCTAGTAACTGACCTCGCACACCTCGGCGTGAGGCACCATTTTCAGGTACTGGTCCATGCTCAGATGCACCAGATTGTTGTGATTGCCGGCTTCCAGGTAGATGTCTTTCTGCCGGGTCAGCATGGGGTCGATCACCACGTCCAGGCCATAGGATTCGCCCAGGGCCGGAACCGCGCCGCGCTCGCAATCGTTGAACAGATGGGCCAGGGTGCTTTCCCGGGTGATCTGCCATTCGTTGCTGCCGCGCACCTTGCTCAGGTCCAGGTGCCGGCTGGCCGGCAGCACGGCCATCAGATAGTGGCCGTGGTTATCATCGAGGATCACCGACTTGGCCACGCGCTCGGCGGGAACCCCCGCGACCCGAGCGGTCTCCAGGCTGCTCGACGAATGTGGGTGAGCCACCACGTCAAAATCGCAACGCGCCTCCTCCAGGCTACGCTGCACGGTTCTTGCCATACGCATGATGCACCTCGATGTCCTGAAGGGTCTTGCAGGACGATGGGTTAACGACGTCACTCCCTTCACCAAGTCTAGGCCGCGCCGCTTGGCTCCACCGACTAACTTCCGAACGGCAGGCACAGGGAAAACTGCCCGAAATTCGTCCAACCCCACGCTCTACTAGACTCAAGGACAGGGCCAACGAACGGCGGAAGCCGAGGCGCATGACTCTCCAGGAGGGTCGGATGAACGGGCGTGGGTGGCGAGCGACACTGAAGGGGCTGCTGCTGGGTTTGCTGATCGGCTTGCCGACCGGGCACGCCCAGGCCGTGGACCCGGTGGTGGTGCTCACGGTCAGCGATGTGATCAGCCCCGCCAGCGCCGACTATGTAGTGCGCGGCCTGGGCAAGGCCGCCGACCAGCACGCGCAGCTGGTGGTGCTGGGCATCGACACCCCGGGCGGCCTCGACACCTCGATGCGCTCGATCATCAAGGCGATCCTCGCCAGCCCGGTGCCGGTGGCCAGTTTCGTCGCCCCCAGCGGCGCCCGCGCCGCCAGCGCCGGCACCTATATCCTGTATGCCAGCCACGTTGCCGCCATGGCCCCGGGCACCAACCTGGGGGCCGCCACTCCGGTGCGGGTCGGCATGCCGGGGCAGCCCGACCCGGGCAACCCGCCCGACGCGCCGCGCTCGGACAAAAAACCGGAGCCGGACAGCGACACCCTCAGCCACAAGCAGATCAATGACGCCGCGGCCTACATTCGCGGCCTGGCGCAATTGCGCGGACGCAACGTCGAATGGGCGGAACAGGCGGTGCGCGAGGCCGTCAGCCTGCCGGCCCAGGAAGCGCTGAAACTCAAGGTGGTCGACTACGTGGCGCAGGACCTGGACAGCCTGCTCAAGCAACTCGACGGCAAGACCCTCAACGCCGCGGGCCGCGAGGTGCAGCTGCATACCCTGGGGGCGGCGCTGATCCATCACGACCCGGACTGGCGCACGCAGCTGCTGTCGGTCATCACCCATCCCAGCGTGGCGCTGATCCTGATGATGATCGGCATCTACGGGCTGTTCTTCGAGTTCGTCAACCCGGGCACCGCGGTGCCCGGCGTGCTCGGCGGCATCTGCCTGCTGCTGGGTTTGTATGCCTTGCAACTGCTGCCGGTGAACTACGCGGGCGTGGCCCTGATCCTGCTGGGCATCGCCTTCATGGTCGCCGAAGCCTTCTTGCCGACCTTCGGCGTCATCGGCTTCGGCGGCATCGTCTCCTTCGTCGTCGGCGCCGTGATCCTGATGGACACCGACGTCCCCGGCTACGGCATTCCCCTGCCGCTGATCGTCAGCCTGGCGGTGATCAGTGCGCTATTTCTGGTCACGCTGATGAGCATGGCGGTGCGCGCGCGACAGCGCCAGTTGGTGGCCGGCGACGCGGGTCTGGTGGGCAGCGTCACGGCAATTACCGCGGTGCAAGCGGACAACCCCTGCAACGGCTGGGTGCTGTTGCAGGGCGAACACTGGCAGGTCCTGAGCGCAACGCCGCTGCAAACCGGGCAGCAGGTACGGGTGGTGGCGCGCAAGGGGCTGCTTCTGGAAGTGACGACGGCCGAGGCCGCGCCGCGAGGAGGATGAAATGGGTCTGGAATTGGGTTTTGGCGCGCTGCTGGCGCTGCTGTTGGCGCTGGCGGTCTCGACGTTTCGCATCCTGCGCGAATACGAGCGCGGGGTGGTGTTCCAGCTCGGGCGTTTCTGGCGGGTCAAGGGGCCGGGGCTGGTCCTGCTGATTCCGGTCGTCCAGCAGATGGTCCGCGTCGACCTGCGCACCGTGGTGCTCGACGTGCCGCCGCAGGACGTGATCACCCGCGACAACGTCTCGGTCAAGGTCAACGCGGTGCTGTATTTCCGCGTGCTGGACTCGCAGAGGGCGATCATCCAGGTCGAGGACTTCCTCGTGGCCACCAGCCAACTGGCCCAGACCACCCTGCGCGCGGTGTTGGGCAAGCATGAGCTGGACGAACTGCTGGCCGAGCGCGAACGCCTGAACGCCGATATCCAGCAAGTGCTGGACGCCCAGACCGACGCCTGGGGCATCAAGGTGGCGAACGTCGAGATCAAGCATGTCGACCTCAACGAATCGATGATCCGCGCCATCGCCAAACAGGCCGAGGCCGAGCGCGAACGCCGGGCCAAGGTGATCCACGCCGAAGGCGAATTGCAGGCCTCGGAAAAACTCATGCAGGCCGCCGAAATGCTCGGCCGCCAGCCCGGCGCCATGCAGTTGCGCTACATGCAGACCCTGGGTTCGATTGCCGGCGATAAAAGCTCGACCATCGTTTTCCCGCTGCCCATCGAATTGCTCAAGGGCATGGCGGACTCGTCGCCCAAGAGCTGAGGCGGGGCGCCGCTGCACGGCTGCGCCATTGTTCCAGCGCCGCATAAGGCGCCTGCGCCCATTGCTCCAACTGTTCGCGGAGCCGGGCCGACGCCTGCTCGCGCTTGCCCTGGCGATCGTCGACAAAGGCCTGCGCCGGTTGCTTGGCATGCTGCCCGACACAAGCGAAAGTCGCCCTGCGCTGCTCGACATCCAAACCGAAAAAATCGCCCAGGTGGCCGTCCATGGCGGCGGGCAGTTCGCTGTAGTTCAGCGCCAGGCCCTGGTATTGGCGGCAATGCTCCAGCCCCAGTTGCAAGAGCCGCCCCAGCCGCCGGGCGATCCAGCTTTCGCGGTCCGGCAAGGGTTCGCCGTCGTCCAGCGCGCAAGGCCCGATCAGGCCCGGCGTCATGTGCATGCCGGCGCGGCGCAGATGCGACACGGCGATTTCCAGCGGGTCGCGGTACACAAACAGCCAAGGCGTATCGGCGAAGCATTCGCGCAGCAGCGGCAGTTCGCCGATGTTCCAGGCATCGAGCTTGATCACCAGCCGCTGCTCGGTGCCACGACGCACCTGGCCGTAGGCCGACAGCAAGCCGATCAGCGCCGCAGCCCGTTCCTGCGGGGCCAGCGAACTGCGCAACAAGGCATCCAGCGGCGGCGGTTCGCACATCACAATGTGCTCGTCCAGGCTGGCCAGCATCTGGCTGACCAAAGTCGAGCCGCAGCGCGAGGCGTGGAAGATAAAGGCACCGGGGGCCAGGCCCGGGCTACGTTGGCGCCATTGCGTCAGGGCCGACAAAGGCGTCTGGCGCCGGAACGCCTGGTTGAACGGCAGGCGCAGGGCCTCCTCGACCGACTCGCGGAAAAATGGCTGCACCAGCGGCCGGTCGCCGAACCAGCACCAGTCGACCGTCCATTCGCCGCGCAACTGCCAGATGCGAATCGGCAACCAGCCGTGCAGGTTCAGGCCATCCATTGTTCGTTCCACATACGCCGCCCCTGGCGCATGGCCGAGCGCAGGTCTTCGCGGGTGAACGCCAGGCCGCGCGCGGCCGCCAGGGCCAGGCTGCGCTCGATAAAAGCTTCGCTGTCGGTCAGCGCCTGCAAGGCCTGGCAGAGCGCGGCGTCCTCTTCGAGCATGCGGCAAAACCGCGCGAAATCCTCGGCGGCGCGGCCCACGCCGGGTGCCGGAGTGGTCGCCACGCCCTCGGCGATCTTCTGCGCCAGCCAAGGGTCGGGGCGGCAGTCGAGTACCAGGTGAACGCGCGCCTGGCGGTCGTAATTGTCGACCCGGTGCGGGCGCGACAGGTCGAGAAACCAGCACTCCCCCGCCTGCATCGGCATGCGCTGGCCGTCGAGCAAAAAGTCCACCCGTGGCGGGCTGAGCAAGGGGATATGCAGGCGCAGGTCGGCGTCCGGGCCGCCCAGGTCGTAGTCGCGGTGCTCATGGATGCGCGCGCCCGGCCCCAGCCGCAGCAGGCGCGCCGAGACGATCCGCAAGGGCAAATGCCGCAACGCCAGGTGCCAGTCCGGGTCCTGCCGCCAGGGCTCGCGCTGCACCGGCAGGCCCTTGCCCGGCGCTAGCTCGGACGGTGCATCGGCCGCCGAGATCAAGGCCACGCCGCTCCAGTCGCCGTCGTAATACTGGCCATTGAAATGGCCCTGCCAGGCATCCGCGCCGATTCGCGCCAAGGCGCGCAGCAGCCGCGGCAGATCCACCGCGACCGGCAAGCGGGCGAACGCCGGGCGACTCATGAGGCCGGCAGCACCTGGCGCGCGACCAGCCAGCCGAGCAATTGCCCCAGGCAGTCGTCGATCGATTGGGCGCCGGTGTCCAGCTCCAGCGCCGCCCGTGGCGGTTCGTAGGGCGCCGAGATACCGGTGAACCCGGGCAGATCGCCGCGACGCGCGCGGGCGTAATGGCCCTTGGGGTCGCGCTGCTCGCAGACCGCCAGCGAGGCGCTACACCAGACTTCCAGGTAGTCCTCGCCCAGGCGCCGGGCGAACAGTTCGCGCTGCTCGATCAGCGGCGCGATCATCGCCAGGATCACGATCTGCCCGTTGTCCACCAGCAAGGCCGCCAGCTCGCTGGCGCGGCGGATATTTTCCCGGCGGTCGGCTGCGGCGAACCCCAGGTCGCGGTTCAGGCCACCGCGCAAGGCATCGCCGTCCAGCACCAGGCTTTGCCGCCCCTGCTCGAACAATCTGGCCTGCAGCGCCTGGGCCAGGGTCGACTTGCCCGCCGCCGGCAGGCCGGTCAGCAGGAGCGCCGCGCCGCGATGGCCGTTGCGGGCCTCGCGCCGGGCCCGGCTGACGCTGGCCTCTGGGGCCCGCAGGTCATTGTCCCTGGGCATGGGCCACCGGCGTGCCGAGGTTGCCCGCCGCCCAGTCGGCCTCGCGGCTAGCCAGCGCCGTGGCGATGGACTGCACCTGGGTCGATTGCACCTCGTCGGGCAGCGGGTCGAGCCCGGCGCTGGCGAAGATCTGCCCGTAGGCGTTGCGCAGGTCGGCATAGGCCAGGTCGCGCTGCAGGTCCGCCTGCAAGGTGTTCAGCTCGCCCTGGATCAGGTCCAGCTCGCCGATGCCATTGGCCTGGTAGCGGTTGCGCAGCTGGCCGACGATCTGCCCGTCGATGTCCGCCAGCTCCTGGCTGGTCTTGAACTGGCGCAAGGCATCGCGGTAGTTGGCGTTGGCCACGTAGACCTGGGCCAGCACGGCGATCGACATGGCCTGCCGACGCGCCGCGGCGACGTCTTCACCGGCCTTGGCGGTGTCGATGGCGGCCGGTGCGGAAAGCACGTTGAACAGGTTCCAGGTGACCTTCACCCCGTAGTCGGCCCATTTGTCGTTGACCAAAAACGAGTTGCTGTCGTAATGCCCGCCGGCGGAGAACTCCAGGCCCGGCAGCAGGCGCAGCATGGCCTTGCGGGTTTCCGCGGCGCTGATGCGGCTCTGATAATCCTGCTCGCGCAGTTCCGGGCGGCTGGTCAGGGCCTCGTGCTCGAGGCGGGCCATATCGACCTTGAGTTCCGGCACCGGGTAATCGTCGCTGGTCGCCAGGGTCAGGTGGGTGGTCATCGGCAGGTTGATCAGGGTCGCCAGCTCGGTCTTGGCCAGGGACAACGCCCGGCGCTGCTCCTCGAGCTGGCGCGTGGCCTCGATCAGCGAGCGCTGGTAGGCCAGGGCCTGCACCGGGTCGCCGATGCGTTGCTGGCTCATGCTCTGGCTGTTGCTGCGGGCCTGCTCGACCCGGCCCATGAGGCTGTCGATCTGCTTGAGCAGGCGTTCGGCCGCCACCGCCCGCCAATAGGCCGAGCGCACGTCCTGGACGATGGTGTTGATCACCTTGCGCCGGCGCTCCTGGACGATCAGCCGCTGGTCGCCCTGCTGCTTGGCATTGATGTAGCTGACGCCGAAGTCCAGCACGTTCCACACCATGGTCAGGTCGGCCACGTTGCGGTCGCGGTCCTGGGAGGTCGAGGGTTCCAGGGACTGGGTGCCGGTCTCCACGCTCTGGCTGCTGGAGGCGCTGACGTTGTTGCGCCCCACGTAGCCGGCGGACAGCGCCATGCGCGGCAGCATGTCGAAACTGGCAAGGTCCAGCTGCCGCTTGGCCAGGGCCTCCTCCATGATCTTCAAGCGGCCCTCGAGGTTGTACTTCACCGCCCGGGCCATGGCCTGGTGCAGGGTCAGCGGGCCGCTCAGCGGCTCCTGGTCCTTGTACATGCTTTGCAGGTCGCTCCTGGCGCGCTGCTCGCTGGCGCTGCGTTCGATCGGTTTACTGCTGACGGCACAACCGCTGACCATCAGCGCCAACAAGCTGACCCCGAACAACTTCTGACTTTTATTCATCCTTGTCTCGCCCCTGGATGCCGCATCGTATTAGGTGTGTTCAGGCCGGCATTGCGCTGATGCCGGCCTGTTCGAACGCCATGGCCAGATCGCGGATCTGCCGTTGCTCGGCGTCTTGCATCAATTGCAATTGCTGGGTCAGCGACGGCGCCCCAAACACCCCGCGCCCACCCTGGGAAAGGTCGCCGGCCCTGTCGCCAAGGGAACTGCGCGAACCTTCGTCCTCGGCGGAGTCCTGGCTGAACAGCACCGACAGCGTGCTTTGGCCGAACACCCCGCCGTCGCCGCCACCAAACCCCAGGAAACCATGGCCGTTGCCGTCGCCGCCGGCATCGCTGCTGCCGAATACCTGGGCAATAAAGCTCGGCGCCAGGGCCCCGTTGTTGATGAAAATATCCCCCAGCGGCCGGATCCCGTCGCCCAGCACCCGCTGCTCGAACAGCGGCGCGAAGGTCAGTGGCGAGCCCAGGTTGCCCACCGGCGGAGCGCTGACCGCCGGTTGCAGCGGCACATACGGCGGCAACGGCGGAACCACCGGGTCGCTCGAACGGAACTCCGGATCGCCCACCGGCAACTGCGTGGGGGGGTTGGTCGCCGGCACGCTGTTGATCGCGTAATTGTTGGAATCGGTACTGCCGGTGCCGGTATTGCCGAACGAGTCGCTGACCCCGCCGTTGTTCAGGGTGATGACGTTGCTGGTATCGCTGATGTTGGCGGTGGGCGTCAGGGTCGCGGTCCAGGTCCGGCCGCCGTCGCTGCTGCTCAGGGCGCTCAGGGTGCCGTTGGCCACCGTCAGGTCCGAGTTGGTGAAACCGCTGATCGCCTCGCTGAAGGTGATGGTCACGCTGCTGGTCTGGCCCACGCCGAGGCTGCTGTTGGCGACCACGATGGTCGCGGTCGGCCGCTGGGTGTCGATCAGGTAATTGTTCGAATCCGTGCTGCCCAGCCCGGTATTGCCCGAGGCGTCGCTGACCCCGCTGTTGTTGAGGGTGATCAGGTTGGTGGTATCGCTGAGGTTGCTGCCGGGCGTGAAGGTCGCGGTCCAGGTGACGCCACCGTCGCTGCTGCTCAGCGCGCCCAGGGTGCCGTTGGCCACCGTCAGGTCGCTGTTGTCGAAGCCGCTCACCGCCTCGCTGAAAGTGATGGTCACCAGCGAGGTTTCGCCCACGGCCAGCATCGGGTTGGCCACCACTATGGTCGCGGTGGGCCGGGTGCTGTCGATCACGTAATTGGCCGAATCGGTGGTGCCGCTGCCGGTGTTGCCGAGCGCGTCCATCACCCCGGCATTGTTCAAGGTGATCTGGTTGCTGCTGTCGCTGATGTTGCTGGCCGGGGTGAAGGTGGCGGTCCAGGTGATGCCGCCGTCGCTGCTGCTCAGCGCCCCCAGGGTGCCGTTGGCCACTGTCAGGTCGGCGTTGGTGAGGCCGCTGATCGCCTCGCTGAAGGTGATGGTGACCGTGGTGGTTTCACCCGCCTTCAGGGTGCTGTCGGCGAGCACGATGCTGACGGTCGGGCGCCCGGTGTCGATGATGAAGTTGTTCGAGTCGCTGCTGCCGCTGCCGGCGTTGCCGGCCAGGTCGCTGACCCCGCTGTTGTTCAGCGTGATCAGGTTGCTGGCATCGCTGACGTTGGCGTTCGGGGTGAAGGTCGCGGTCCAGGTGATGCCGCCATCGCTACTGCTCACCGCGCTCAGGGTGCCGTTGGCCACCGTCAGGTCGCTGTTGTCGAAGCCGCTCACCGCCTCGCTGAAAGTGATGGTCACCAGGCTGGTTTCGCCGATCGGCAGCATCGGGTTGGCCACCACGATGGTCGCCGTCGGACGGGCCGTGTCGATGCTGTAGTGGTTGGAGTCGGTGGTGCCGCTGCCGGTATTGCCCGAGACGTTGGTCACGCCACCGTTGTTCAGGGTGATGAGGTTGCTGGCAGCGCTGACGTTGGCGTTCGGGGTGAAAGTCGCGGTCCAGGTGACCCCGCCATCGCTGCTGCTCAGCGCGCTCAAGGTGCCATTGGCCAGCGTCAGGTCGCTGTTGTCGAAACCGCTCACCGCCTCGCTGAAGGTGATGGTCACCAGCGAGGTTTCGCCGGCCTTCAACGCCGTGTCGGCAATCACGATGGTGGCCGTCGGCACCACGGTTTCGATGCTGTAGTTGGCGGAGTTGGTGGTCCCGGTGCCGCTATTGCCGGCCAGGTCGGTGATACCGGTGTTGTTCAGGGTGATGAGGTTGCTCAGGTCGGTGATGCCCGCCGTCGGGGTGAAGGTGGCGGTCCAGGTGATGCCGCCGTCGCTGCTGCTGACCGCGCTCAGGGTGCCGTTGGCGATGCTCAGGTCGCTGTTGTCGAAGCCGCTCACTGCTTCGCTGAAGGTGATGGTCACCAACGTGGTTTCGCCGGCCTTGAGGCCGGTATCGGCGAGGACGACGGTGGCGACCGGCCGCTGGCTATCGACCGCGTAGTTGTTGGAATCGGTGGTGCCGCTGCCGGCATTGCCCGCCCCATCCGTGACACCGGTGTTGTCCAGGGTAATCAGGTTGGAGGTGTCGGTGACAGCGGCAGTCGGCGTGAGGGTCGCGGTGTAGGTGATGTTGTCGCTGGTGCTCAGGCCGCTCAGCGTACCGTTGGCCACGGTCAGGTCGGCCAGCGTAAAGCCGGTCACCGCCTCGCTGAAGGTGATGGTGACCACGGACGTCTGGCCCACCCCCAGGGCACTGTCGGCGACCACGATGGTCGCGGTCGGGCGCGCGGTGTCGATCGCATAGTTATTGGAATCGGTGGTGCCGCTGCCGGCGTTGCCCGAGGCGTTGCTCACGCCGCTGTTGTCCAGGGTGATGACGTTGCTGGTATCGCTGATGCTGGCCGTCGGGGTGAAGGTGGCGGTCCAGGTGATGCCGCCATCGCTGCTGCTCACCGCGCTCAGCGTGCCATTGGCCACGGTCAGGTCGGCATTGCTGAAACCGCTGACCGCTTCGCTGAAGGTAATGGTCACCAGTGAAGTTTCACCGATCTTCAGGTTGTCATCCACCACCACGATGGTCGCGGTCGGCAGGACGGTGTCGATGCTGTAGTTGCCGGAGTTGGTGGTGCCGCTACCGCTGTTGCCCGCGAGGTCGCTGACCCCGGTGTTGTTCAGGGTGATGACGTTGCTGGCATCGGCGATGCCGACCGTCGGGGTAAAGGTGGCGGTCCAGGTGATGCCGCCATCGCTGCTGCTGACCGCGCTCAGGGTGCCGTTGGCAATGCTCAGGTCAGCGTTGCTGAAGCCGCTGACCGCCTCGCTGAAAGTGATGGTCACCAGCGAGGTCTCGCCGGCAGTGAGTGTGCTGTCGGCGACCACAATGGTCGCGGTCGGCCGCAGCGTATCGATCGCATAGTTGTTGGAATCGCTGGTGCCGCTGCCGGTGTTACCGGCCAGGTCGGCAATGCCAGTGTTATCCAGGGTGATGACGTTGCTGGTGTCGTTGATGCTGGCGCTCGGGGTGAAGGTCGCGGTCCAGGTGATGCCGCCATCGCCGCTGCTCACCGCGCTCAGGGTGCCATTGGCGATGCTCAGGTCGGCATTGCTGAAACCGCCCACGGCCTCGCTGAAGGTGATGGTCACCAGCGAGGTCTCGCCGATCCTCAGGGCACTGTCGGCGACCACGATGGTCGCGGTCGGGCGCACCATATCGATCGCGTAATTGTTCGAGTCGGTGGTTCCGCTGCCGGCGTTGCCCGAGGCGTTGCTCACGCCGCTGTTGTCCAGGGTGATGACGTTGCTGGGGTCGCTGATGCTGGCCGTTGGGGTAAAGGTCGCGGTCCAGGTGATGCCGCCATCGCTGCTGCTCACCGCGCTCAACGTACCGTTGGCGATGGTCAGGTCGGCGTTGCTGAAGCCGGTCACCGCCTCGCTGAAAGTGATGGTCACCAGCGAGGTTTCTCCGATCCTCAAGGCGCTGTCGGCGACCACGATGGTCGCGGTCGGCAGGACGGTGTCGATGCTGTAGTTGCCAGAGTTGGTGGTACCGCTACCGCTGTTGCCGGCCAGGTCGGCGATACCGGTGTTGTTCAGGGTGATCAGGTTGCTGGCATCGTTGATACCAACGGTCGGGGTGAAGGTGGCGGTCCAGGTGATGCCGCCATCGCTGCTGCTCACCGCGCTCAACGTACCGTTGGCGATGCTCAGGTCGGCGTTGCTGAAGCCGCTCACCGCTTCGCTGAAGGTGATGGTCACCAGCGAGGTTTCACCGGCGCTGAGGGCGCTGTCGGCGACCACGATGGTCGCGGTCGGGCGCAGCGTATCGATGGCGTAATTATTGGAATCGGTGGTGCCGCTGCCAGCGTTGCCGGCCAGGTCGGCGATGCCGGTATTGTCCAGGGTGATCAGGTTGCTGGTGTCGCTGATGCTGGCGCTCGGGGTGAAGGTCGCGGTCCAGGTGATGCCGCCATCGCTGCTGCTCACCGCGCTCAGGGTGCCATTGGCAATGCTCAGGTCGGCGTTGCTGAAGCCGCTCACCGCTTCGCTGAAAGTGATGGTCACCAGCGAGGTTTCGCCGATCCTCAGTGCGGTATCGGCAACTACGATGGTCGCGGTCGGCCGCACCGTGTCGATGGCGTAGTTGTTGGAGTTGGTGCTGCCCTGGCCCAGGTTGCCCACGCTGTTCTGGACGCCGGTGTTGTCCAGGCTGATCAGGTTGGTGGCATCGGTGATGCTGGTGCTCGGGGTGAAGGTGGCGGTCCAGGTGATGCCGCCATCGCTGCTGCTCACCGCGCTCAACGTACCGTTGGCGACGCTCAGGTCGGCGTTGCTGAAGCCGGTCACCGCCTCGGAGAAGGTGATGGTCACCAGCGAGGTCTCACCGATCCTCAGGGCATTGTCGGCCACCACTATGGTCGCCGTCGGGTGCGCGGTGTTGATCACGTAGTTGCCCGAGTCCGTGGTGCCGCTACCGGTGTTGCCGGCCAGGTCGGCGATGCCGGTGTTGTTCAGGGTAATCAGGTTGCTGGTGTCGCTGATGCCATCGGTCGGGGTAAAGGTGGCGGTCCAGGTAATGCCGCCATCGCTGCTGCTCACCGCGCTCAGCGTGCCGTTGGCGATGCTCAGGTCGGCGTTGGTGAAGCCGCTCACCGCTTCGCTGAAGGTGATGGTCACCAGGGAAGTTTCGCCCGCCGTGAGGGTGCTGTCGGCGACCACAATGGTCGCGGTCGGGCGCACGGTGTCGATCGCATAGTTGTTGGAATCGCTGGTACCGCTGCCGGCGTTGCCGGCCAGGTCGGCGATGCCGGTATTGTCCAGGGTGATCAGGTTGCTGGCATCGGTGATGCTGGCGCTCGGGGTGAAGGTCGCGGTCCAGGTGATGCCGCCATCGCTGCTGCTCACCGCGCTCAGCGTGCCGTTGGCGATGCTCAGGTCGGCGTTGGTGAAACCGCTGACCGCTTCGCTGAAGGTGATGGTCACCAGCGAGGTTTCACCGACCCTCAAGGCGTTGTCCGCGACCACTATGGTCGCGGTCGGCAGTGCGGTATCGATCGCATAGTTGTTGGAGTTGGTGGTGCCGACCCCGGCGGTGCCCAGGCCATTGATGACCCCGGTGTTATCCAGGGTGATGACGTTGCTGGTATCGGTGATGCTGGCCGTTGGGGTGAAGGTGGCGGTCCAGGTAATGCCGCCGTCGCTGCTGCTCACCGCGGTCAGCGTGCCGTTGGCGATGGTCAGGTCGGCGTTGCTGAAGCCGGTCACCGCCTCGCTGAAGGTAATGGTCACCAGCGAGGTCTCGCCGATTTTCAGCGCGGTGTCCGCCACCACTATGGTCGCGGTGGGCGGTGGTGCATAGGCGGTATTGAGGATGCCGCCGTCGTTGTAGATGGTCGCCACCGACGTCGGCGAAGTACCGTTGCTGCCACCGCCCAGCGCTACGCCACCGGCGCCACTGGCCGCCGCGTTGCCGCTCAGGGCGGAGAAGTTGGCAGCGGTGATCAGGAAGGTGCCCTTGTTCCAGACCGCGCCGACGCCGCGGCCGCCAATCCCGCCATTGCTGGCGTTGCTGCCTTGGCCGCCACCCCCGCCACCGCCGCCGCCCGCGCCGATGTTGTTGCTGATGGTCGAGGTGCCGATCACCGTGATGGTGCCGCTGGAGGCGTTGTAGATCCCGCCGGCGGCATTGCCGCCCGCGCCGCCGACCTTGTCCCAACCCGCGCCGCCGCCACCGCCGCCGATGGAAATCGTGCCGTTGGTGGCCGAGGCGCCGTTGCCGCCGTTGCTGTAGTAGGACACGCCCACGCCGCCCGCGCCGCCGGTGCTGCTACCGCCGCGACCGCCCATGTGGATGGCGTCGTAGCCACCGCCATAACCGCCCACGCCACCGCCGCCCGCCTGGCCGCCCAATGTGCCGGTGCCGGGGCCGGCGGAACCGCCGTGGCCGCCACCCTGGCCACCCAGGCCACCGCCGCCACCACCGCCACCGCCGTAGAACGCACCGGTGACACCGCCGCCACCGCCGCCCCCCGAGGCCGCGTTGGAAGTCACGGTGACGTTGTTGAGGGTCAGGTTGCCGGCGTTGAAAATCCCCCCGGCCATGGCGCCGGTCGCGCCATACCCGCCGTTGCCGCCGTTACCGGAGACCAGGCCCCGGGTGATCACCAGGCCATCGAGGGTCACGGTACTGCCCGCGGTCACTTCGATGACGCGGGTGCGGTACTGGCCGTCGAGGATCACGTCCGCCGCACCGTCGTTGTTCAGGTCGCCGTCGATGAGCACGTTCTTGTTGACCAGCAGTTCGGAGGTCAGCTGCACCGTCATGCCGCTGCTGAAGGTGACGATGTCGCCGTTCTGCGCCGACGCCAGTGCCGCCCGCAACGAACCCACGCCGGAGTTGGCGTTGTTGGTGGCGGTCCAGGTCGCCAGCCCCCACTGATAATCCTGCATGGCCTGGGCAGACAGCACGTTGGCGCTTTCGATGGTGCCGGTGGCGATCTCCAGTTCCCAGTCGCCGCCCAGGCCGGTGCGGTCGCTGGAAGCGGCCACATCGCGGCCGGTCAGTTGCGCCAGCGAGTCGATGAAGCCCAGGCCGCGCTCGCCCTCGGCGGTGTAGCAGCCGTAGATCAGGATATCGCCGCCGGCGTTCATGTCCTGGCCGATGTCCGCCAGCACGGTGTCGCGCGTCTGGACGTTGTCCGCCGACAGATAGCTGTTGCCCAGCCACAGGTCGCCGGCATTGCCGTGGGCGATGATCTGCACCGAACTGACGCCCTGATGCTGGTCCAGGTAATCGGCGATCTGTTGCAGGCCATCCTGGTTCGCCCCCAGTTGCACCACCTGGGTGCCGGGGGCCATGCCCTGGAGCAGGCTGTCGGCGTCCTTGACCCGCGAGTCGACGAACACCACCGTCAAACCCGGTATCGCCGGCGGGGTCGCGGCCGCTGGCGCATCGGCCTGGCCATGGGTGTCCTGGCTGACACTCGGCTGATCGGCGGCGGTCGGGGTCTTGGCCACGTCCGTGGCGACCGGGTTGTCCGGCTGGGCGGCATCGGCCACCGTCGCCGCCACCGCGCCGTCGAACAGCATGCGCGGCTCCAGGGGCATGATCATCGGTGAGGCCAGGGCACTCGCCCGCCCGGCGGCCCGTTGACTGACCCGCGACTTGCCTTTGCTCCACCACATGATGCTCACCCGGACTCGAACGTGCTGAAAGGTGCAGGAATGAAAACCGCGATCAATGGATCGCGGCGTCGGATTTCATACGAATGACATTGGCGGCGCTGGCGGCCCCGTCTTTCCAGAAGGACAGCTCCGCATACTTTTCGAACAGGTCCGGCGGCAGGATGGTACGGCGCGACTCAAGCGCCACCCGCGCCTTGACCTTGTGCAGGCCCGAGAGGCCCAGCGCCTGGTCGAACTCGGGCGCGTCGTAGGCCAGGCTGTTGAAATCGTGGTCGAACCAGGGTTCGCCGATAAAGTCGTAGACCAGCCGCATCACCCGCTCCGGCGCCTGGCTCAGCAGGTCGTAGTCGACGATCAGCAGCGAGTCGGCGTTTTCGCCGTAATAGGCTTCTTTCAGGGCGGTCCAGGCATACCCCACCAGCCGGTTGTGCTGGGCCAGGGTTTCGCAGCGGCTGTACACCGAATTGCGCTCGGCCGCATCGCCAAACAGCTTGGTGTTTTCGAAGGGATTGGCCCGGTACAGGCGCTCGAGGCTGTCCATGACCCAGGCCACATTGCGCACGCAAGCGATGGTCCGGGCCTTGGGAAACAGGTCCTTCAAGGCCGGCAGGCGCGCGCACCACTGGCGATTGGTGTCGAAGATGACGGGTTTGTCGGCCTTGTCGGCGTAATAGGAGTCGAACAGCCCGCGCAGCAGGCGCCGGCGCATGTCGATATCGAGTACAGCGCCGTATTCGCTGCCGGCGCTGCATTGTTCGAGGATGCCGCTGAACAGCGCACCCACCGGGCTGGTCATGCCGGCGTGAAACCGCGGGTTTTGCAGCAGAATAGCCGACAGCAGGGTCGACCCTGAGCGCGGTAAACCGGAGACAAAGTGGAACTGCGGCAATCCCTTCACCCTAGCGATAAGTCCATTTGTAGGGCAAAGCGTAGTGCAGGGTCAGAAAACCGACTAGTGGTCTTCTGATATCAATTCGGAGCAAAAACCATAGAGAGTGTGTGCTTTAAAAACACCCGGCGCTCTATTACTGAACGTGTACCGATTAAGCCTGTGAACGACCTGCGACGATTTTTTATTCCCCGCCTTCGACAACTGCCGGCTATCCATGGCCAATGGCACCGCCCGGCCGGGCCCGTGGCGCGCTGCACAACGGCGCGCAGGCCCCGCGCCTCGGCGTTTTTCCTACGCGGCAGCGCTGTTCGTCCGGTCGGGCATCGGGCATTGCGTCATCCCGGGCGACTGGTGCAACAGCGTCTACGCTAACCAGTGCTGTCGACGAGCCAGCCTGAGGCGCGGCCCCGATTGGGCAAGCTATCAGGCCAGACGCCAGGACCGGCTCAGGGAGTACCACTGATTAACCTGAAGGATAAAAAACTATGGAAGTGTTCATGGGCACCATTCAAGCTTTTTCCTTTAACTTCCCCCCCAGCGGCTGGGCCTCCTGTTATGGCCAGACCTTGGGGATTTCGCAGTACCAGGCGCTGTTTTCGCTGCTGGGCACCTATTACGGCGGCAACGGCACCACCAACTTCCAACTGCCGAACCTGCAAGGGCGGCTGCCGATCGGCCAGGGTAACGGGCTGGGCCTGACGCCACGGGTGATCGGCGAAGTTTCCGGTACCGAAAACGTCACCCCGACCCTCAACAACCTGCCGTCCCACACCCACACCCTCGCCAGCGTGAGCGCCGCCACCACGCTGCAATTGGCCAACCCCGCCAGCAGCCCGGTCAGCGCGCCGACGGCCACCAACTCGTTCATCGGCACCTCCGGCGGCGGGCCGGGCACCGCGACCATCTATTCCGACGGGCTGGGTGCCACGCCGGTGCCCCTGCAGGGGGTCAGCACCACGATTTCCGGCACCATCTCGCCCGCCGGCAACGGCCTGCCGCTGGAAGTCATGAACCCGTTCCTGGTGATCAACTTCAGCGTGGCCCTGAACGGCCTGTTCCCGTCGCGCAATTGACGTTCACGCCGGGGGGCCAGCCCCCCGGCCCTTTTTCCGGCCAGGAGTGGCGCCATGCTGCATCTGCTGCAAAGTGAGCATTTCCAGCCCTTGCTGGGGCAAACCTGCAACCTGTTACTACCGGACGGCAGCGTCTTGTCGGTGCATATCGAGTCGATCAAGGACACTCCCCAGGCCCGTATGCCGAACAGCGCGCGCATGCCGTTCTGCGTCGAGCTCAACAGCCTGCAGCCGACGGCGTTCGTCGATGGCTTGTGCGAGCTTGACCTGCCCGGCGTCGGCCAGTTGCAGGACATCTTCGTCTCAAGGGTGCCGGCCCTGGGCCGCGACCCGACGCTGGGTTACTTCTTCATCGCCTTCAACTGAAATACGCGTGCCTGGCGCCACCGCTCCAGGCACTGGCCCAGCCCCGCCGGGCCGCGCGGCTCATGCGCGCGGGCCGGGGTACCACACCAGCCGCTCGGCCGCCGGGTTGGCTTCCTCGACCTGGAACCCCAGCGCCAGGTAATGCCGGCGCGCATGCGGGTTGCTGGCCCAGACCACCGTGGCCACCGGGCAGCGCACCTGCGCGGCGGCCTTCTGCACGCCTTGCAGCACCGTGCGCCCATAGCCGCGCCCGCGGGCGGCGGGAATGAACGCCAGGTACAGCACGCGGATTTCATTGGCGCCGAAATCGGTGGTCAGGGCGCCGATGGCGCTGCCAAGCTTTTCGATCACGTAATGCATGGCGCCGGGGAAGTTCTCCCCCGCCCCCTGCTCCTGCACCTGGAACTGCTGGGCGATTACCTGCTCGATCTGCTCCTGTTCGCCGTCGATCCATTGCAGATCGCTGCGCGCCGAGCGGTACAGGCTTTGCAGAAATGGCCCGTCGGTGGGTCGCGACGGACGGACCACCAGGCCATCGGACATGGCCGAATCCTTTTGCAGCATGTGCGTTCTCCTTGAAAATGCCCTGTCTCAGAACCCGCTTTCCCTCACGCCCAGCGCCGCCAGGCGACGCCAGGCCGTACCGAGCAGCGACTCGCCGCGCCCCTGCAACACCACCACGCCGCGCAGCGGCTGGCTTGGGCTGGCGCCGGCGTCGAGCACCTTGAGCCGCGCGCCGTATTGCGCCTGGACCGGTTCGGCGCGGTGGTTTTCATCGCGGCGCACGGCAATCGGCCCATGGTGATCGGAGGTCAGCGCCTCCTGGTCGATAGCGGCCACGCCGTTGGTATCGACTTCGGTCAATTGCACCTCCAGCGCCGGGTGCATCGGGTCGTCGGCGATAAAACGGCCCGTGGCGCCCGGCGCGACCCGCCACAGGTCGGCCTCGGCGAGGAAGCCGCGCACCCGCGCGCCCGGCTCGACCACCCGCGCCAAAGGGTCCTTGGGCGATACCCAGCGGCCCACTTGCAGCTGCGGCAGCACATCGCGCAGCTGGCCGGTTTCTGGCGCGCGCAGCAGCAGGCGCTCGCGTTGCGCCGACAGGCCGCGATACTCGGCCACCGCCTCGGCCAGTTGTTGCTCGACGATCCCGGCGTCGGCCGCCGTCTCGCTGCGCCCGGCCCGGCGGCGCATCTGCAATTGCTGGATGTCGATTTCACGACGGGCGATGGCCTGGCGCGACGCCAGGTCCGGGGACTCCAGCTCGATCAGCACCTGGCCCTTGCTCACCGCCTGGCCGTCGCTGACATTCACCTGAAGCACCCGCGCCGCCACCGGCGCATGCAAGGCGCTGGCCCGCCCGGCCTCGAGCATCGCCGGCACCTGCACCGAACTGCGCCAGGGCACCGCCACCAACAGCAGCACCGCCACCAGCCCGAGGCTGCTGAGCAACACCCGCGACGCCTGCGCCTGCTCGCGACGCGTCCACCATTCGCGCCATTCCCGCACGATGGGCAGGAAGATGAACCACGCCAGTTCCACCAGCATCAGGAAGATGCCCAGCAGCTTGAAGAACAGGTGATACACCGCCAGCGCGATCCCGAAAAACAGCACCGCGCGCCACAGCCACGAACCGTAGCCCCACCACAGCAGGCGCCGCTGCATGGCCGGCGACCAGGGCTCCGGCGCCGGCTGCCGGTAGCCGAACAGGGCCTCGCGCAGGCGCCAGCGACACAGCGCGAAGGCCCGCCCTTGCAGGTTGTCGACTTCCCAGAAGTCGCTGAGCAAAAAGTAACCGTCGAAGCGCATGAAGGGGTTCAGGTTGATCACCAGCGTGGTGATCCAGGTGGCGCTGGCGAGCATGAAGGCCGCCGTGCGTGCCGGCCCGTCCGGCAGCAGCGACCAGGCCAGCAGGGCGATGCTCGCCAGCAGCAGCTCGGCGAGCACGCCGCCGGCACCGATCAGCAAGCGCGCGCGGCGGTCGTTGATCCGCCAGGCGTCGCTGACGTCGGTGTAGAACATCGGCAACAGCACCATGAACGCCATTCCCATGCTCTGCACCCGGCAACCGGCGCGCTTGGCCATGAACGCGTGGCCGAACTCATGGCACAGCTTGGCGAAGAGCAGCGCCACGGCAAACGCCAGGGCCCCGCCGAGGCTGAACAGATGCGGGAAGGTCGCCAGGAAGCGCTGCCAGTCCCGCGATACCAGGAACACGCCCAGCCCCAGGGTCAGCGGCAAACCGTAGCGCAGCAGCCCCGGCCCGAACCGCGCCAGCCACGGCCAGGCGCGATTGAGAAAGGCGTCCGGGCGCCACAGCGGGATGCGGAAAAACAGGTATTGGTGCAGCAACACCTGCCACAGGCTCTGTTGCTGCGCGGTCGCCTTGAGGTCGTAGCTGGCGCGCTGTTGCGGGTCGAGGGCGCTGATCAGGTCGTGGCTGCGCAAAAAGCCCAGCAGTTCTTCCAGTTCCGCGCCGCCCAGGGGCAACCCCGGCTCGCGGTTGGCGGCGCGCAGCACCTGCGCGGCGTCGCCCAGCGACCAGTGCCTGAGCAAGCGCATCGCCGCCGCGCCCAGCTTGAAATAGCGCCCGCGCACCGGGTCGGCCAGGGTCCAGCGCGGCGAGCCGTCCAGCGCCGGCGCCGCTGGCGACAGCTGCAAGTCCGCGCGCAGCGCCGGCAGGCTCATTACAGGCCCACGCTCTGCCGCAGCCCGGCCAGCGGCCGGCGCAGCAGGTACAGGGCCAGCGGCGCGCGCTCACCGAAGAGCTTGGCCGTGCCGCGCAGGCCGATCCGTGGCGGCGCATCGCGAAAACGCGCATCGAGGCGGTAGGCCAGTTGCCCGCCGGGGGTCGGCTGCGCCTCGTAGGCCGCCCGTTCAAGGCTGGCCAGGTGGCGCTGCAACGGGTCGCTGTCGAGAAACAGCGCCACCTGCGCGCCGGGCTCCAGGGCAATGGCGTCGCCCACCGCCAGCTCGATGCGCAACTCGGCCTGGCCCGGGTCGGCGATTTCCATCAGCCGCTCGCCGGTCTGCACTGGCTTGCCGGTCCAGCGCTCGGCGTCGGCGAACACCGCGATGCCGTCGCGTTCGGCGCGGACCTCGCTGCGCTTGAGCAATTGGCGGGCGTAATCGCGTTCGGCGCGCTTCTGCTCGACCCGCGCCGCCAGCAGGTCGATCTTCGAGCTGGATTCGGCATCGGCAAAGGCCCGCTGGGAATTGGCCTTCAATTCCGCCTCGGCCACGCCCAAGGCGCGGGCGGCGACGTCGGCCTGGGCATTGAGGGTGGTGTTTTCGAATCGCAGCAGCAGGTCGCCGGCCTTCACCGCCTGGTTGGGCTTGACCAGGAATTCGGCGATCACCCCGTCCAGCGGCGCCGCCACCACGCGGCCGCCCAGCGGCACCACTTCGGCCGGCGCCAGCACCGACTGCCGCACCGGAATCAGCAAGCCCAGCAGCACGACCGCCAGCAGCGCCAGGCGGCGCTTGCGCGTCCAGCGCAGGCGCCACGGCTTGCGCGGTTGCAGCGCCAGCCAGGCATGGCTGTAGGTGTCGCCCAGTTGCGCCAGCAATACTTGTTCGGAAGGGTTCCACGGGGTGTCGCGGGCCAGCCACAGGCCGCCGAAGACCGCGCCCTGGCGGTCGATCAGCGGCAGCCAGAACACCTGCGCCGCCGACAGGCTCTGCCAATCGGCCCGCACCGGCGCGCTCAGTTGCTCGGCGGCGATCGCCCGGGGCTGCTGCACCTGTTCGAGCTTGAACAACTGCGCCACCGCCTGCTCGACGAAGGCCACGAATGGCGCATTCGGGTCGAGCGCGCTGACGCCGGTCACCGCGCGGACCTTGCCGGCGATCACCAGGGCCGCGTGGCGAAAACCGAACAGCGCCTGGCTGTCGTTGACCAGGCTGAAGGCCAGTTGCTCGACCGTGCGCGCAGCGCGGGTCTGGCGCTCCAGTTCGAGGAACCGGGCGAAGACTTGCTCGGCGGCACCCGCTGCCGGCGCGTTCATTTAAGCTCCGCGAACCGCGCCGTGCCGCTCATGCCCGCCAACAGGCCCTCGGCATCGGGCAGCGCCGCCACCAGCAGCAGCGTCTGGCTGCCTTCGTCGATGCGCGCGCCAAGGCGCTTGACCGTGGCGGCCAGCGGCTTGCCGGTTTCATCGGGAACGAAACTGAAGGTCTGCCCGGCCTTGAGCTTGCCCATCCAGCTCGACGGCACCAGCAGGTGGATTTCCAGGGAGCGGTTGTCGACGATCTCCAGCAAGGGCGAGCCGGCCGTCACGCTTTCGTAGCGCTGTACCTTGCGTTCCACCACCTGCCCGTCGAACGGCGCGATCACGCTGCAGCGCTTGACCTGCACCTGATAAACCTGGGATTGCGCCTGGGTCTCGGAGACCTTGGCCGCGGCTCGCGCCACTTCGAAACGGCCGACCGAGTTGAGCGAGGCCAGTTGGCGGTTGTGCGCCAGTTCTTCGTTGGCGCCACGGCTGGCGGCCTGCGCGGCGTTGAGCTGGGCCTGGTAGGCCGAGCAGTCGAAGCGGGCCAGCACGTCGCCCTTCTTGAAGGACTCGCCTTCGCTGTAGGGCAGCTCGACGATGCGCCCGGACAATTCGCCGGCCAGTACCGCCTGGTCCCTGGCCCGCAGCACGCCGCGCGCCTCGCTGCCGTTGGCCACGGCGGCGCTGGCGGTGTTGTCATTGAACAGCGGATCGTCTGGTGCAGGTGTTTGCGCCTGGGCCAGGCACGCCAGGCAGGTCAATCCGAATCCCAATCCATGAAAACGCCGCATAGCCGATCTCCCTGACGGATGGGCGGAGTCTAAGACAGCAAGCGCAAGCGTCAAGCAAATGGCCACTATCTTTATCGATCCCGACAACGGCATCGAGCGCCCGCCTGACAGCATAGATGCCTTGTCCGGCGCGGCATGTATCGTGTCGTGTCGTGTGGGTATTTTAGATGCCAGCGAATGCCTTCTGTATGATTTGCACCACACTTGAACCTTCGGCTCCCATCGTTTCGGATTAAGGACAATTCATGCGTATCGGTCTTCTGTCGTCTCTGACACTGGCGCTCGGCGCCCTCCTCTGCAACCAGGCCCAGGCCAGTTCCGACGATTCCTGTTACCCGCACTGGACCCTGCTCAAGAAAAACCTCGACAGCTGCAGCAGCCTGCCCTTCCTCAACCCGGGCAACGACAGCCGGGTGAACCTGCGCCTGCTGCTCGCCGACAGCGGCGCCTTGCCCCTGACGCCGAAAGCGCTGGACGCCGATAACCTGGACGAGGGTTATGGGGCGGTGCCGTTTCCAGTATTTCGCCTGCAACCCGCGTCCGGCCCAGAGGACGCGAGTACCTCGCAAACCCCGCAAGACACTGACCTCAACGGCCGCCTGGAGTCCTTGCAGGTGGTGCGCGAAACCCCGCAAGCAGCCGGCGATGCCTTCCTGTCCGGCGAAGGCAGCCGCTGCCGCAGCAACTCGGATGCCAGCGCCCAGGCCTTCGTCGACCAGCTGATCGCCGCCGACCTGCCGGCCAGCGAGCGCCAGGCGCTGGCGCAGAGCCGGGTCAAGCTGCTCGCCGCCTGCGGCTGGGACAGCGCGCAACTGACCAGCCTCCTGCCAACCGACCTGCAAACCCCGCTGGGCAAGGGTTTCGCCACTTATCTACAGGCCGCCGGTGATTTCTACAGCGGACGCTTCAGCGAGGCCGGCGCGGCTTTTGCCACCCTCAAGGACAGCCCCAATGCCTGGCTGAAAGAAACCGCGCTGTACCTGAACGCCCGCACGCTCCTCAACAGCGCCCAGCAGAACGCCTTCGACGAATACGGCATGCCGGCGCTCGAGCATGTGGATAAGTCGACCTTGCAACAGGCCGAAACCGCCTTCGACGCCTATCTGCAAACTTATCCACAGGGCGCCTACGCCGCGTCGGCCAAGGGCCTGCTGCGCCGGGTGCACTGGCTGGACGGCAACCCCGAAAAACTCGCCGCCGACTACGCCTGGCAAATGACCCAGGCCAAGGAGGGGCAGCGCAACCTGTCGCTGGACGAGCTGGTGGAAGAAGTCGACACCAAGCTGCTGATGGTCAACCGCAGCCCAGTCGGCACGCCGCTGCTGCTGGCGGTCAACGACCTGATGTGGATGCGCGAGCAAGGCGAAGGCCAGCTGACCCGTGACGCCTTGCAGCAACAGAAGGCGGTCTTCGCCGAGCAACCGGCGCTGTACGACTACCTGCAAGCGGCCTTCGCCCTGTATGTCGACCAAGACCCGGACGCCGCGCTGAAACACCTGCCCAGCGAGCTGCCGGGCAATCTCGACTACCTCGCCTTCAGCCAGCAGACCCTGCGCGGCCTGGCCCTGGAGGCGAAGAACGACGCCTCGGGCGCACAGGCGCTGTGGCTGCAACTGCTGCCGCTGGCCAAGCAACCGCTGCAACGCGAACAGCTGGAACTGGCCCTGGCCATGCACTACGAGCGCAACCAGCAGCTGGCCAAGGTGTTCGCCGCCGACTCGCCGATCCAAAGCCCGCAGGTGCGCTTCATCTTGCTGCGCCATGTGGCCGACGCCGAGTTGCTGCGCCAGCAGATCGGCCAGGCCGCCGACCCGGTCGAACGCAATACCGCGCAGTTCGTGCTGCTCTACAAGGACCTGCTGCGCGGCCAGTACGCGGCCTTCGCCAGCGACCTCAAGGCGCTGCCGGCCAATGCCCCTGAAGACAAGCTTGGCTACAGCCTGGGTTACGTCTACAGCAACGGCCAGTCGCTCCAGCTGTTCCAGTGGAACGGTAAAGAGGCCGGGTCCGGCTACGTCTGCCCGAGCATCGCGGAAACCGCGGCGGCATTGGAGAAGGATGGGAAAAGCCCGCAAGGCCTGAACTGCCTCGGTGAGTTCATCCTGCGCAACGGCCTGGACGGCATGCCGCTCGACAGCCAGCCCGACAAGCAGTCCCTGGGCGGCACGCCGTCGGCCTTCAAGGGCGAACCGTTCTCCCGCCTCGAGGGCTACAAACAGGTGATCGGCAACAGCAAGGCGCCACGCGACGACCGCGCCTACGCCCTGTACCGCGCGATCAATTGCTTTGCCTCCTCGGGCAACAACCGCTGTGGCGGCAAAGACGTGGAGCCCGCGGTGCGCAAGGCCTGGTTCCGCCAGCTCAAAGGCACCTTCGCCGACACCCAGTGGGGCAAGTCGCAGCAGTACTACTGGTAAGCATGGGCCGCTTCTGGCGATGCCTGCTGCCGGTCTGGCTGTTGCTGGCCGGCAGTGCCCAGGCGGCGGTCGACGCCCGCGATCACGATGCCTTCTGGCTGTGGAGCGGCGTCGCCCCGCAGCCGGTGCTGAACCAGGCCAAGACCCTGTACATCCTGCAAGGGCAGATCAGCACCTCGCGCCGCGACCGCAGCGGCCAGGTGCATTTCATCGCCCAGGGCATGGCCATCCCGCGGCTGCGCCAGGGCGAGGTCTGGGTGGTCTATCGCGCCCACACCCTGCACTGGCCGGAACCGGTGTACCGCCAACTGCTCGGCCAGGTACAGCGCTGGCAGCAGGCCGGCAATCCGGTGGTCGGCATCCAGATCGATTTCGACGCCCGCACCCGCTACCTCGACGAGTACGCCAGCTTCCTGCGCGACCTGCGCCAGCGCCTGCCCACCCAATACCGCCTGAGCATCACCGGGCTGATGGACTGGAGCAGCAACGCCAACCCCGAGGCCATCGCCGGCCTCAAGGGCGTCGTCGACGAAGTGGTGGTGCAGACCTACCAGGGCCGCCACAGCATCCCCAACTACGCCGCCTACCTGCCCCGCCTCGACCGCATGGGCCTGCCGTTCAAGGTGGGCCTGATCCAGGGCGGCGAATGGCAGGAGCCGGATTATCTGCGAGACAGCCCGTGGTTCAGGGGATATGTGGTGTTCTTGCAGAATCCATTGCAGGACAGCAGCAAGCGCAACACGCCCTAACAGATCCGTACCCGCCGCACCCTTGACGCTCTGGGTCCGCCCAGGCAAAACAGCTGGCACAGGTTCGGAACCTATTGCAGGTCGATACCTTAAGTCGGAGCACGGTTGACGAAGTCGACCACTGGAACTTAGGATCGGCCCCACAACTCAACCCCGTACGCAGCGATTAAGTTCGCTGGCCGTTGGGGTGAAAAAACCGGCCCAGGCCGGTTTTTTCGTTTCCAGGGATTGGAATTGTGCGCACCGCCTTCTTCGTTGACGGCTACAACCTGTTCTACGGGTTGTTGGCCGGTACGCCGTACAAATGGCTGGATCTGCCGCAGTTGCTCGCGCATATAGCCCACGTCGAGAACCCGGCCAGCGAGCTGGTTTCCAAACGTCCCGCGCCGGGCTCGTTGAAAGCCTGTGCCCACTGGATGCGGCGGGTCGTCACGGTCGATGAATTACAGCGGCACCAGTTCCCGGAGCGCGTACCAACGCACAAGGCGCCGGCCATCAAGCCGGGGTACTGGTGAGGCGGCTCACGGCTGTGCAGCCGCCAACGGATACACCGACTCCCAGCCTCCACCCAGCGCCTTGTACAGGCCAACCATGGCCAGTGAAACGCCGGTCGAGCTTTCCACCAGTTGTTCCTGGGTGGTCAGCAGGGCGCCTTGCACGGTGAGGACGTTGACGAAGTCCACCACGCCCTCGACGTATTGCTGCTGCGCGGTGCGCAGGGCGATCTGGTTCTGCCGCACGGCTTCGGCGAGGCTGTCGCGGCGCAGCTGGCTGCTGTTGTAGCGCGTCAGCTGGTCGTCGATTTCGTGCCAGGCGCGCAGCACGGTCTGCTGGTAGGCGACGGCCGCTTCCTGCTGCTGGGCCTCGCGCAGGTGCAACATGCCGCGCAGGCGGCCGCCGTCGAACAGCGGCAGGCTGAACTGCGGGCCAATGCCGAACTGCCGCGAGCCCCAGGAGCCGAAGTCCGACAGCTGCATAGCCTGGGAGCCGAAGTTGCCCGACAGGGTGATGCGCGGATAGAAATCGCCCTTGGCCACGCCGATGCTGGCGGTGGCGGCATGCAGGCGGGCTTCGGCCTGGCGGATGTCCGGGCGGCGTTCGGCCAGTTGCGACGGCAGGCCGATGGCGACCTGGCGCGGGGTTTGCGGCACCGGCGCATCCGCCGCAAGTTCGGCGTGCAGGGCCTGGGGCGGCTCGCCCATCAGCAGGCTCAGGGCATTGATCAGTTGCGCCTGGCGCTGCCGCAAGGCCGGCAGTTGCGACTCGATGGTCGCCACCTGCGCGGCGGCTTCGGCCACGTCCAGGTCGGTGGCCACGCCGTCGGCCAGGCGCAGTTGCGAGAGCTTGAGGCTGTGGCGGGCGACGTCGAGGTTCTGCTCGGTCACCGCCCGGGTGCTCTGCACGCCGCGCAGCTGGATGTAGTCCTGGGCGGTTTCGGCCAGCACCGCCAGCAGCACCCCGCGCCGGTCGTTTTCCGCGACTTCCAGGGTCGCGTCGGCGGCCTCGGTTTCGCGCCGCACGCGGCCCCAGAAATCCAGCTCCCAGGACGCCGAGAAGCCGGCGTCCCACAGGTTGAAGGCGGACTGGCCCGCATGCCCCGACGGGTCGTTCAGGCCTTCGCCGCTGTTGCGTTTGCGTGCGTAACCGCCGCTGGCGCTGCTGGTCGGATAACGCTCGGCGGTGACCACCTGGCGCGCCGCGCGGCTCTGTTGCAGGCGGCTGGTGGCCAGTTGCAGGTCAAGGTTGTCGGTCAGCACGCGCCGGCTCAGGGCCGACAACTGCGGGTCGTTGAAGACTTCCCACCAGCGCTCGTCCAGGGGGCTGTTCACCACCTGGCTCGGTGCGGCCTGTTGCGGGCTGGCCCAGGCCTCGACCCGCGGCCCTTCGGGGCGCTGGAAATCCGGGCCGACAGTGCAGGCGGCCAGGGACAACAGGCTCAGGGCGAATACCGGCTGGCGCAGACGACTCATCGCTTCGCCACCTCGCGCACGGAGCTGGCCTTGCCCAGGGTATCGACGCTCGCCTCCACCGACATGCCGACCCGCAGGCGTTCGGCCAGGGGCTGGCCGGGCTCCAGCAGGATCTTCACCGGAATGCGCTGCACCACCTTGGTGAAGTTGCCGGTGGCGTTGTCCGGCCTGACCGCGGCGAAGGTCACCCCGGTGGCCGGCGCCAGGCTTTCGACCCGGCCGCGCAGGGTTTCGCCGTCGAGGCTGTCGACCCGCACCTGCACCGGCTGCCCGGCACGCATGTGGGCCAGCTGGGTTTCCTGGAAGTTGGCCACCACGTAGGCCTGCTCCAGCGGCACCACGGCGAGGATCTTGCTGCCCGGCGTGACATAGGCGCCGACCCGCACCGCGCGTTCGCCGACCATGCCGTCCACCGGCGCGACGATGCGCGTGTAGGACAGCTCGTAGCTGGCCATTTCCAGGGCTGCCTGGGCGCGTTTCAGCCCACCCTCGGCGGCGTCGCGCTGGGCGGTGAGAATCTCCACCTGCTTGCGTTCCGCCGCCAGCGCCGCCGTGGCCGTGGCCAGCCGCGCGCTGGCCTGGTCGATGCGGGTCCGGGCCTGCTGGGCATTCTGCACCGTGCCGGCGCCGACCCCGGCCAGGTGGTTGTAGCGGTTCAGCTCATGTTCGGCGAAGGCCATTTCCGCCCGCGCGGCCACCACCGAGGCCTGGGCCTGGGCGATCACCGAACTTTGCCGGTCGAGGGTGGCGCGGGCGTTCTGCAGCTGCGCCTTGGCCACCAGGGTTTCGGCGTCCGCCGCCTGGGCCGCGGCGCGCAGGTCGCGATCGTCGATCAGCGCCAGCAGCTGGCCGGCCTTGACCCGTTGGTTGTCTTCCACCAGCACTTCCTTGATGAAACCCGCCACGCGCGGGGCCACCAGGGTGTAGTCGGCGCTGACGAAGGCATCGTTGGTGGTCTGCTCGGTGGCCTTGCCGGTGACCAGGTACGCCAGCACGCCGAGGACCGCGACTGCCGCCACGCTGACGGCGATTGTGTGTTTGCTTGGGATCGTCATAAAAACCTTCTGTCTCAGTGAACGTTCAAGTCGGCGCGCGTGGCGGATAGATCCGCGTCGGCAGCCAGAAAATCAGCAGGATCAGGGCCGCCGCCACGCCGGCCATGACGTAGTAGAGGTCGGCGGAAGTCAGCACCACGGCCTGCCGGTGCAGGCGCTGGGCGAGGTTGCCGGCGTCGAGGGCGCTCAGCGGCGCGTTGCCGAGGCTGTCCACCAGCATGGTCGAGTGAAAGTGCAGGCGGTGGGTGGTCAGGGCATCCAGCACGCCGGTGGCAATCACCGCCGCCAGGCCCTTCACGGTGTTGAACCAGGCGGAGGCGAACGGCCCCTCAATCGGCTGGATACTGCCGGTGGCGAGCATCAGCAGCGGCAGCACCGCCATCGGCTGGCCGAAGATCTGCAGCAGTTGCAGCACGTAGAAGTCGTCGCGGATCCACGCCGCGGTCAGTCGCGTGCCGCCCAGGCACGACAGCACCAGCATCGCCAGGCCGATGCCCAGCACCCAGCGGCAATCGACCCGGCGCAGGTTGCACAGGGCCGCCACCAGGGGCAACGCGAGTAGCTGCGGCAGGGCCATCACCAGCATCACCGGGGCGGTCTGCAACGGCCGGTAACCCTGGACCTGGGCCAGGAAACTGGACGGAATGATGATCACCGCGGTCAGCACCACGAGCACCCCGGCCAGGGTCAGCAGGGCGAACGACAGGTTGCGGATGCCGAGCATCTGCAACTTGAAGAACGGAATCGGCTGCGACCATTCGTTGATCAGGAACAGCACCAGCAACAAGGCGCCGCCGCCCAGCAGCAGGCAGATCAGCGGCGAGCCGAACCAGTCCAGGCGGTTGCCCTGGAGGATGCCGATCACCAGCATGCAGATCGCCGGAAACCCCAGCAGCAGGCCGCGCCAGTTGAACGCCTTGAGGCGTTCCAGGCGCAGCGGGTCCTGGGGCAGGCCGTAGGCCACCGCGAACATCGCCAGCAAGCAGGGCGCCACCACCTGCCAGAACGCCCATTGCCAGCCGACGTATTCGGTCCACAGGGCAGCCAGCGGCGTGCCCAGGCTGGGGCCGAAGGTGGCGGTCAGGGCATAGCCGGCCAGGCCGTAGACCTTGACGTTGGCCGGCAGGAACCGCAGGGCCACGGTCATCAGCATCGGCGGCAGCGCGCCGCCGGCCAGGCCTTGCAGGGTGCGCAGCAGCAACAGGCTTTGGTAGTTCGGGGCGAACGGGCAGAGCACGCCCAGCAGGATGAACAGGGCAATGGCGCAAAGGGTGAAGCGGCGCAACGAGAAGGTCACCGAGCACCAGGGCGCGAAGGCCATGGCCGCCACCGACGTGGCGGTGTAGCTGGCGACCAGCCAGGTGCCTTCGTCGTAGCCGATGGCCAGGGCGCCACGGATGTCGGCCAGGGCGATCTTGGTCACCATCTCGTTGAGGCCCGACACCAGCACCGCCAGCAATACGCCGAGCAGGCCGATGATGATTCGTGGGCCAAAGACCGCGGGGCTGGCGGCTGCCGGTTTACTGGCCACTTCTGCGGGCACCGGCGTAGCCACGGCGAGGGAACTCATGAAGGGAACGACTCCGATAGAAATACCGAAGCAGTGTAAAAAGCCGAAAAGCTGACGAAAACTGACTTATCGACAGCTTATAAGTGCGCTACACGCAACAATCGCCCCACCCCAAACCCGTAGGAGCGAAGCTTGCTCGCGATAGGGCTAGGGCTAGGGCCAGGGCCAGGCCCAGCACCGCGATAAATGGCCGCTTCGCGGATCGCGGGCAAGCCTCGCTCCTACGCAGACATGGTTTTCAGGGCTGGGCGGCGTGCCAGGTTTCGTTGCAGGAGGCGCGCAGGGTTTCGCGGAACCATTTGTGCGCCGGGTCCTTGTCGTAGCGCGGGTGCCAGGCCTGGGTCAGCACCAGGGTCGGCAAGGGAATCGGCAAGGCGAACGAACGCAGGTGCAAGCCCAGGCGCGACACGCTGAGCAGGGTTTCCTTGGGCACCGGCAGGATCAGGTCCGAATCCGGCAGCATGAACATCGCGGCATGGAAGCTCGGCGCGATCAGCGGTATCCGGCGCTCCAGGCCCAGGTCGCCGAGCGCGGTATCGATGGGCCCGCGGGCGATGCCGCGCCGCGACATGCTGATGTGCGGAAAGGCGGCAAAGCGCTCGGCGGTGATTTCCTCGTCGAGCAGCGGATGGTGCTCGCGGACCAGGCCGACAAAGGTGGTGGAGAACAGGTTCTGCACCTTCACTTCCGGGGTCAGCGGCCGGGTGTTGCTGATGCGCAGGTCAATCCGCCCTTCGCGCAGGGCCTCGTCGTCGCCATCGCCTTCCGGCACGAAACGCAGCTCGCAATAAGGCGCCTGGCGTTCCAGGGTGTCCATCAGGCGGCCGCCGTAGACGCCGACGAAGAAGTCGTTGGCGCGCACGTTGAAGCGCCGGCGCAGGTTGCCGAGGTCGACTTGATCGCCGGAGCGGAACACCAGCGCCGCCTGTTCCACCAGTTCGCGCACCTGGCTGCGCAGCTCCAGGGCCTTGGGCGTGGGCACCAGGCCCCGGCCGGCGCGCACCAGGATCGGGTCGCCCAGCGCCTCGCGGATACGCGTGAGGGTCCGGCTCATGGCCGCCGGGCTGAGGTTCATGCGGCGTGCCGCGCCGACCACGCTGCCCTCGTCGAGCAGGGCGTCGAGGGCGACCAGAAGGTTCATGTCCGGGAGTTGCATGCTGAGCACTCGTGGCTGATCGGGAATGAGTCAGGCGCAATGCTAGCAGGTTCAAACAACCCGCCACCTGTAGCCGCTGCCGCAGGCTGCGATCGAGGACGAAGTCCTCGCCAGACCTGCGCACGCGGTGTGCCAGGCAGAACGCGCTGTCAGGTTTTGCGGCCGCTTCGGCCGATCGCAGCCTCGCGGGCTCGGCAGCGGCTACGGGATCGTGAGGGGCCGTTCAACCATGGACACCGCTCCGTGTAGCCGCTGCCACAGGCTGCGATCGAGGACGAAGTCCTCGCCAGACCTGCGCACGCGGTGTGCCAGGCAGAACGCGCTGTCAGTTTGCGGCCGCTGCGCGGCCGATCGCAGCCTCGCGGGCTCGGCAGCGGCTACGAGATCGTGGAGGGCCGTTCAACCATGGACACCACTCTGTGTAGCCGCTGCCGCAGGCTGCGATCGAGGACGAAGTCCTCGCCAGACCTGTGCACGCGGTGTGCCAGACAGAATGTGCTGTCAGGTTTTGCGGCCGCTGCGCGGCCGATCGCAGCCTCGCGGGCTCGGCAGCGGCTACGGGATCGTGGAGGGCCGTTCAACCGTGGACACCGCTCCGTGTAGCCGCTGCCGCAGGCTGCGATCGAGGGCGAAGTCCTCGCCAGATCTGCGCACGCGGTGTGCCAGACAGAACGCGCTGTCAGGTTTTGCGCCGGCTGCGCCGTCGATCGCAGCCTCGCGGGCTCGGCAGCGGCTACGGGTGAGGTTCAGCGTTGCATGCCCCAGCGTTTTACGGTGAGGCGTTCCAGGGTGTCGAACACCAGGTTTTCCACCAGCAGGCCGATCAGGATCACCACCGCCAGGCCGGCGAAGACTTTGTCGGTGTACAGCTCGTTGCGGTTCTGGAAGATGTACCAACCCAGGCCGCCCTTGCCGCTGGTGGCGCCGAACACCAGCTCGGCGGCGATCAGCGTGCGCCAGGCGAAGGCCCAGCCGATTTTCAGGCCGGCGAGGATCGACGGCAGCGCCGCCGGAATGAGGATAAACAGCACAAAGCGCATGCCCTTGAGGCCGTAGTTACGCCCGGCCATGCGCAGGGTTTCGGAAACCCCGAGAAAGCCAGCGTAGGTGTTCAGGGCCAGGGCCCAGAGCACCGAATGCACCAGCACGAAGATCAGGCTGTTCTCCCCCAGGCCGAACCACAGCAGGGCCAGCGGCAGCAGGGCAATCGCCGGCAGCGGGTTGAACATCGCGGTCAGGGTGCCGAGCAGGTCGCGGCCCACCTGGGTCGACACCGCCAGGGTGGTCAGGGCAAAGGCCAGGACGATGCCGATCAGGTAGCCCTTGAGCAGCACGATCAGGGAAATACCGACCTTGCCCAGCAGCTCGCCGCTGAGCAGGCCGTCGTACAGCGCGCTGGCGGTTTGCAGGAAGCTGGGCAGCAGCAGGTCGTTGTCCTGGTAGCGGGCCACGGCCTCCCAGAGCAACGCCAGCACGATCAGGATCAGGCCCTTGCGCAACCAGCCTTGCTGCCAAAGACGCTGGCCCAGCGGCAGCTCACGCTCCAGCGGCACCGCCAGCAGCGGCTCGAGGGTGATTTCGTATTCCTGGCGAACCGGTGATGAATGGCTCATCGGGTGTTCCTCGTACAAGTCGGCCTAGAGGCTCAATAAGCGATTCGGATATCGGTGAAATCCAGCTCGCGCTCGGTTTCCGGCGACTGGCCTTCGTCGAACAACAGCCGGTGGATACGCCGCGCCGTCTGCTGGAAGGCCACGCCGCCAAGGCTTTGCAGGTCGTACTGATGGCTGTGGATTTCCGCCCGCACGCGCCCCGGGTGCGGCGACAGCAGCAGGATGCGATTGCCCACCACCAGCGCCTCTTCGATGGAGTGGGTGACGAATAGCAGGGTGAAGCGCACCTCCTCCCAGAGCAGCAGCAACTCCTCCTGCATCTTGCGCCGGGTCAGGGCGTCGAGGGCGGCGAAGGGTTCGTCCATCAGCAGGATCTTCGGCTGCATGGCCAGGGCCCGCGCGATCGCCACGCGGGCCTTCATGCCGCCGGACAGGGTGTGCGGATAGGCGTCGGCGAACGCCGCCAGGCCGACCTTGTCCAGGTAATGCAGCGCGCGTTCCTCGGCCTCGCGGCGGCTGAGGGTCCTGGACGCCAGCAGCGGGAACATCACGTTCTGCTTCACGGTTTTCCACGGCGGCAGCTGGTCGAACTCCTGGAACACCACGATCCGGTCCGGCCCCGGCTGGCTGACCCGCCGCCCTTGCAGGCGGATCTCGCCCTCGCAGGGCGGGATAAAACCGGCCACCGCCTTGAGCAGGGTCGACTTGCCGCAGCCCGAAGGCCCGAGCAGGACGAAACGGTCGGCGGGATCGACTTCGAAACTGACCTGGTGAGTGGCCCGCACCACGCGCTGCGGGGTGCGGTATTCCAGGCTGACCTGGTCGACCGCCAGCAGCGCCTGCGCCGCCGTGGTCGAGTCGCTGGCCGTAGGGCCTTGCCAGGGGGCGTTCATGGCGATCAGCTCCCTTGCAGCGGCGTGGCGTCCTGGAAGAAGTAGTCCTTCCACGATTGCGGCTTGTTCTTGATCGCGCCCACGCGGTAGAGGAATTCCGCCAGCGGGTAGGTGTTTTTCGGGGTGACGGTGAATTCGAACTGCGGGTTGTCGATGATTTTCAGCAAGGCCTCGCGGTCGATCTTGGCCTTGGTCACGCGGATGTAGGTATCCGCCGCCGCGCCCTTGTCCTTCTGGGCGAACTCGGCGGCCTCGGCCAGCGCCTCGACGAAAGCCTTGTAGGTTTTCGGGTTCTCGCTGCGGAATTTCTCGGTGGCGAACAGCACGGTCGGCGAGTTCGGGCCCAGCAGGTCGTAGGTGTTGAGCACCACGTGCACATTCGGGTTGGTCAGCGCCTGGTCCTGGAACGGCGGGTTGGAGAAGTGCCCGGTCAGCTCGGTGCCGCCGGCGATCAGCGCGGCCGTGGCGTCCGGGTGCGGAACAGCGAGGGTGTACTTGTCCAGGCGATTGAATTCCTTGTCGCCCCACTGCTTGGCCGCGGCGTATTGCAGGAACCGCGACTGCACGGAAACCCCCACCGCCGGCACCGCGATGCGGTCGTTCTCGGTGAAGTCGGCGATGGTCTTGACCTTGGGATTATTGCTCACCAGGTAGTAAGGGAAGTTGCCCAGCGACGCCACGGCCTTGACGTTCTGCTTGCCGTGGGTGCGGTCCCAGATGGTCAGCAGCGGGCCGACGCCGGCCCCGGCGATGTCGATGGAACCGGAGAGCAAGGCGTCGTTGACCGCCGCGCCGCCGGACAGCTGGGTCCAGTCGACCTTGATGTCGATGCCTTCTTGCTTGCCGTGTTTCTCGATCAGGTTCTGGTCGCGCACCACGTTGAGCAGCAGGTAGACAATGCCGAACTGTTCGGCGATGCGGATTTCGCCTTCGGCGTGGGCCGCGGTCGGCGCCACCAGGCCAGCGGTCAGCAGGCTGAAGCCCAGGCCGATGGCGGCGGCCAGCTTGCCCAGGCGCGGAAAGCGTTGAGTGGGTTGGGACATGGTGATTCTCCTGCCGTGGATGGCCGATCAGTAAGGGGCGTCGCCCTGGATGGTGGTGCGGTACAGCTTGCGGCGCAGATGGCTGGGGCAACCGGCGGCCAGGTGGATCAGCGAGCGGTTGTCCCAGAACACCAGGTCATGGGCCTGCCATTGGTGGCGGTAGATGTTTTCCGGCAGCACGCTGTGGGCGTACAGCTCGGCGAGCAGCTGGCGGCTCTCGTCTTCCGGCAGGCCGACGATGCGGGTGGTGAAGCCTTCGCTGACGAACAGCGCCTTGCGGCCGTTTTCCGGGTGGGTGCGGACCACCGGGTGCACCACTTCGCGGACCTGAGCCAGTTGCTCCGGGGTCAGGGTCGGGCGCCAGTTGCCTTCGAACTTGGCCTCGCTGTAGCGCGCGGTGTAGGAATGCGCGGCGCTACGGCCATCGACCGCCTTGCGCAACGCCACGGGCAGGCTGTCCCAGGCTTTGTGCATGTCGGCGAACAAGGTGTCGCCGCCCTCGGCCGGCAGCTCCTGGGCATGCAGCATCGAGCCCAGGCTCGGCAGTTCCTTGTAGGAGAGGTCGGAATGCCAGAACTTGCCGGCGTCCCCCAGGCCGATGGATTGGCCGTTCTCGATGATGTTGGAAACGATGAGGATTTCCGGGTGCCCGGCCAGCAGGAATTGCTTGAGCACATGGATTTGCAGCACGCCGAAACGGCGGCTGAAGGCGATCTGTTGTTCGGGGCTGATGCGCTGGTCGCGAAACACCACGACGTGATGATCCAGGTGCGCGCGGTGAATGCGCGCGAAGTCCTGGTCGTTGACCGGCAGGGCCAGGTCCAGGCCGACGATCTCGGCACCGACGGCGCCGCTGAACGGGCGGATATCAAAGGCTTGTGCGGCGATGGGCGCGGCACTTGGAGACGCTACGGACATAAATCACTCCCACGCAGAGCACGCCCGGGTGGCGCGCGCGTCGATCAGAAACTCACGGAGGGTCCCCGTGCTGGTTCATTTCGTGCGGCGCGCCGATTGGTCGGCAGGTACGCAGGGAGTCGACTTTATAGATATAAGAATTGAATTTTAAATACCGTTAGCGAATAACGATATGGCGATTCAGGCGGGGGAATTCAATGGTGAATCCACAGGCGCCATCGCGAGCAAGCTTCGCTCCTACAGAAGCCGCGCGGTGGCTTCTGTAGGAGCGAAGCTTGCTCGCGAATGGATTCGAAGATCGCCGCCGCGCATCTCCTGCCCATCCCCGGGATAATCAGACGCAGGCGGCGGCAGCTACCGCCTCAACGCTCGTGCAGCGCCTCGGCGCGGGCGCGGATGATCGGCTTGAGCAGGTAGCTGAGGACGCTTTTCTTGCCGGTGATGATGTCCACCGAGGCGACCATGCCGGGGATGATCAGCAACGGCTTCTCATCGGTGCCCAGGTGGCTGCGCTCGGTGCGCAGCTTGATCACGTAATAGGTGGTCTTCTTGTCTTCATCGGTGATGGTGTCGGCGCCGATCTGTTCCAGCGTGGCCTTCAGGCCGCCGTAGATGGTGTAGTCATAAGCGGTGAACTTGACCACCGCTTCCTGCCCCGGGTGCAGGAAGGCGATGTCCTGCGGACGAATCTTGGCTTCCACCAGCAAGGTGTCGTCCAGCGGCACGATTTCCACCATGTCGTTGCCTGGCTGGATCACCCCGCCGATGGTGTTGACCATCAGTTGCTTGACGATACCGCGTACCGGCGAGGTGACCAGGGTCCGGCTGACCCGGTCTTCCAGGGCCTTGCCGGTGGCGCTGGCCTTGTTCAGCTCGGTGCGCGCCTCGTTGAGCTGGGTCAGGGCTTCGCTGCGGAACTTGCCGCGGGTTTCGTCGACCTTGCGCTGGACTTCCTTGATCGCCGACTCCGCACGGGGAATCGCCAGGGTGGTGGCGTCCAGTTGCCCGCGAGTCTCGACTTCGGCGCGCTTGAGCCGCAGCACTTCCACCGGCGAGACCGCGCCCTGGGCCACCAGCGGCTCGGACATGGCGATTTCCTGGCGCTGCAGGCTCAGTTGCTGGCGGTACTGCGCCTGCTTGGAGGTGAACTCGCGCAGTTCCTGCTGCTTCTGGATCAATTGTTCCTGCAGGCCGCCGACTTCGTCGTGCAGCTGCTGGCGACGGCTTTCATACAGCGACTTCTCGCTGGCGGCCTGGCCAGGCACGGCGGCCATGGCATCGGCCGGGAAATTCAGTTCGCGGTTGTCGATCTCCGCGCTCAGGCGCTCCACCCGCAGCAGCATCGACAGGCGGTCGGCCTCGGTCTCACCGACGTTGGACTTGAAGCGCGTGTCGTCCAGGCGGATCAGCGGGGCGCCGGCCTCGACGATCTGCCCTTCCTTGACGAACAGTTCGGAGACGATGCCGCCTTCCAGGTTCTGGATCTTCTGCACCTTGGACGACGGGATCGCCTTGCCCTCGCCCTTGGTCACTTCGTCGATCACCGCGAAGTTGGCCCACAGCAGCAGGAACAGGAAGAAGCCGATGATGCCCCAGATGGTCAGGCGGATAACCCGCGGCGCATCCTCGATCAGCGCCTTGTTGACCTCGGGCAGGGGTTGGTCGTGCAGTGATTCGGTGCCTTTGAAGTAGCTCAGGATCGAGTCTTTGAAAGCGGATTTAAGCAACACTGATCTGCCCCTTCTTCAACGCTTCCATCACGACTGCTTTTGGTCCGTCGGCGAGGATCTGCCCGCGGTCGATCACCAACAGGCGATCCACCAGCGACAGCAGCGAGGCACGGTGGGTGACGAGCACCACGGTCTTGGATTCCACCACGGCTTGCAGGCGTTGTTTCAAGCGTTCTTCACCCGTGTTGTCCATGGCGCTGGTCGGTTCGTCGAGCAGCAGGATCGGCGGGTTGAGCAGCAGCGCCCGGGCCAGGGCGACGTTCTGCCGCTGGCCGCCGGAGAGGTTTTGCCCGCGCTCGCCGACCTGCAGTTCATAGCCCTGCGGGTGCAAGCGGGCGAATTCGTGAACGCCGGCCAGTTCCGAGGCCTGCAGCACCAGTTCGTCTTCGACATAACGGGCGCCGGAAGTCAGGTTGTCGCGCAGGGTGCCGGCCAACAGCTGGATGTCCTGGGCGACGTAACCGATGTTGTGGCGCAATTCGCTGACGTCGATCTGCCGGATGTCCACGCCATCCACCAGCAAGGCGCCGGAATCCGGGGTGTACAGGCCCACCAGCAGCTTGGCCAGGGAGCTTTTGCCCGAACCGCTGCGGCCGATGATGCCGATCTTCTCGCCCGGCTTGATCACCAGGTTGATGTTCTTCAGTGCCGGGTTCTGCTGGCCCGGGTAGGTGAAGTTCAGCTGCCGGCATTCGATGGCGCCCTGCAGCACGTTGCGGCTCAGGGGGCGCTCGTCGAAATTGCGCTCCTGGGGCAGCTCCATCATCTGGTCGACCGAGGTCATGGTCACCCGCGCCTGCTGGTAGCGGGTCAGCAGGCCGGACAACGACGCCAGCGGGCTGAGGGCGCGGCCGCTGAGCATGTAGCAGGCGATCAGCCCGCCCATGCTGAGGTTGCCGTCGATGATCTGGTACACGCCGAAGACGATCATGATCACCCCGGCCAGCTGCTGGATCAGCAGGGTGATGTTCATCGCCAGGCTGGAAAGCATCTTCACCCGCAGCTCGAGACGGCCCAGGGTGCCGATGGTCTGCTCCCACTGATACTGGCGTTCGCTTTCGGCGTTGTTGACCTTCACCGCGTCCAGCCCGGCCAGGGTCTCGATCAGGCTCGACTGGCGCTCGGCGCCCAGGGCCATGGTTTTTTCCATGGTGGCGATCAGCGGCTTCTGCAGGACGTAGCCGATGCCCAGGGCAATCGGGAAGGCCAAGACCGGAATCCACACCAGGTGCCCGCCGAGAATGGCGATCACCAGGAAAATCAGCAGGGTGAACGGCAGGTCGATCAGGCTGGTCAGGGTCAGCGAGGCGAGGAAGTCGCGCAGGCTCTGGAACTCGTGGATGTTCTGGGCAAAGCTGCCGACCCGCGCCGGCCGGTACTTCATGGCCATGCCGACGATGCGCTCGAACAACGTGGCCGAGATGATCAGGTCGGTCTTCTTGCCGGCCAGGTCCAGGCACAGGCTGCGCAGGCTCTTGAGGATCAGGTCGAACAGGTAGGCGCCGGTAATACCGATGGCCAGCACCCACAGGGTGGCGGCGGCCTGGTTCGGCACCACGCGGTCGTAGACGTTCATCACGAACAACGGCGCGGCCATGGCGATGACGTTGATCAGCAGGCTGGCGGCGATGGCGTCGGCGTACAGCCAGCGCGAACGCTTCAAGGTGTCGCGGAACCAGGAGCGGGCGCGGGGAATCAGCGAGCCATGGTTGACGTCGAATTTGTGTTGCGGCTGGGCGAAGAACACTTGCCCGCTGTAATCGTCGGCCAGCAACTGGCGACTGACGCTGACTTCGCCACCGTCGCTCTCACTGAGCAGCAGGCGGGCCCGGTCATCGTCCTGCCAGCCGAGCAGAACGGCGCTGCGGCCGTCCTTGAGCAACAGCATGGCCGGCATGGCGATGGCGGGAATCTGCTCCAGCTTGCGCCGCAGCAAACGCCCCTGCAGGCCCGCGCGAGCGGCGGCGCGCGGCAGCAGCTCGGCGTTCAGGCGCTGGGACGGCAACGGCAGGCCAGTGGTCAGCATCGCCGCGCTGGCCGGCTTCTGATGCAGGGAACAAAGGGTCAGCAGGGCGTCCAGCAGCGGGTCGTCATGCATGCCGCGTGGATCATGGCTGAGTTGCACTCGACTGACTTCTGATTCCACGCTCGGCACTCTTTACTGTCTGTTGGATGAAAAGTACTCAATTCATCCCAGGCAGTTGGACCTTGGGCTTCACATCGTTCTGTACGACGGAAGCCATGGGGGCGACCACTCCCTGGCTCTTGAGCAATTCGCCCATGGTCGCCTTGATTCGATATTGAGTAAATAACTGAATGTTCTTGATTTCCGCCAACCGACGCGAGGCGGTGAACAGTTCATTCTCGCTATCGAGCAAGTCGAGCAAGGTGCGCTCGCCCAAACTGAATTGCTTCTGATACGCCTCTCGAACGCTGGCGCTGCGATCGACGTATTGCTGGGCGATCGGCACTTGCGCGTTGGCGTTATTCAAGGCGTTCCACGCCAAGCCTAGCTCTTCATTCAGAACACGCAGGGCGTTGTTACGAATATCCAGTGCCTGGTTGGACTGATAGGCCTTGGATTCCAGGTCGGCTTTGTTGCTGCCACCGGCGAACAGGTTGAAACGCATGCGCAGCATGGCCTGCCATTCATTGTTATGGCCGTTGATGCCGTCCAGGTTGTTGTCGGCGGTACGCCCCAGCTCGGCATCGAAACGCGGGTAGAAGGTCGACTTGGCGGCTTCGTACTGCTTTTCGGCGGCGACGATGTCGGACTCGGCCGAACGCAGGATCGGGCTGTTTTCCAGCATCTGGCGCTGGGCTTCGTCGAGGCTGGCCGGCAGCAGGGCCATGAAGCCGGCCGGACGCTCCAGCTGGTCCGGCATCTGGCCGACGGCGCTGAGGTAGTTGGTCTGGGCATCGGCCAGGTTGGTCTGTTCGGTGATCAGGTTGTTGCGCGCCTGGGCCATGCGCGCTTCGGCCTGGTCAAGGTCGGCGCGGCTGCCGACGCCGCGCTGGGTGCGCAGCTGGATCTGGTCGTAGATGCGCTCGTGGTTGCGCATGTTGTCTTCGGCCAGGCGCACGAACTCGCGGCGGGTCAGCACATCCAGGTACACCTGGGCGACGGTCAGCGCAGTGCGCTCGGAGGCGCCCAGCAGCGAGTACGCCCGCGAATTGACGGTGGCTTGTTGACGCCCCACCTCGCTGGAGGTGGCAAAACCGTCAAAAACCATTTGCTGGAGACGTAAACTTGACTCACTGCGGCTCAAGGTTTCCCAGTGATTGCTCGATCCTGCACGGGAGGTCGGGCTGTCGGTGCCTTCGCGGCCGTAGCCGCCCAGCAAATCGACCCGCGGCAAATAGCCGCCCTTGGCCGCTTTCAGCTGGTAGTCGGCCGCCAGGCGGCTGTTTACCGCGGCCTGGATTTCCGGATGCACATCCAGGGCTTTCTGCATGGCTTCGGGCAAGGTTTGTGCTTGGGCAAAACTGGCGACGAGGGCGAAGGGTAAGGCTTTGAACAACTGCGGACGCATAGAGGGGTTCCCAGGACTTCTTGTCCCAAATCACAGCAAAACGAGGTGCTGCATCGGATGATGGCAACCGGAATGACCGTATATCGGAAAGTTCAAACCATGAACTGGGTCACACACTTTTAGACAGGTCGCCGCATGAATATCAATGTGACATTACCTTGACGATTGTTTAGGATGGCACTCAGAAGGTCAATAGTTTGGCATATGGTTAATAGCAAAAAAATATAGCCAATATATTGACAATTACTCGCGTCAAAATCACGTGTTAATACACTCTGAAGAACGTCCAGACTGCGTCGGCTATGCCCGTCAGGCACATGGAAGTCTACTGAACGGTACCCCCGGAGAATCCTCAATGAGCAGTGTTGTTGCTACCGTCAAAAGCATTGTTGGCCAAGTTTTCGTCGTATCCCCCGAGGGGGTTCGCCGCGTACTCGTTGAGGGTGACCGCCTGTATTTAGGCGACCAGGTCGATACCGGCCTGGCGGGTGCCGTCAGCCTGGAGCTGGCCGATGGCCGGACCCTGGACTTGGGCCGCGAAACGCAATGGAGTGGCACTGCCCCGGACTCCAGCACCGACCTGGCCGAAGCCGCCGCGCAAGCCGCGCCGTCGGTCGCTGAACTGCAGCAGGCAATCGTCGCCGGCGCGGACCCGACCACCGACCTGGAAGCCACCGCGGCCGGCCCGAGCGCTGCGGGTACCGGCGCCGCTGGCGGCGGCCACAGCTTCGTGATGCTCGACGCCACGGCGGGCCGGGTGGACCCGACTATCGGTTTCCCCACAGCCGGCATCGGAACGACCGGCAACGCCGCGCAAAACACCCTCGGCGCGCTGGCGAATGACGGGAACACGAACACCACCACCGAGGTGCTGCGCGGTTCGACCCTGACCCTGGGCGCCACCCCGACCATCACCGAGGCCGGTGGCGTGCTGGTGTACACCGCCACGCTGACCCAGGCGCCGCTCACCGACCTCAATATCACCTTGTCCAACGGCTCGGTGATCGTGATTCCGGCCGGGCAATTGACGGGCACCGTCAACGTGCCGCTGGCCCCGAACGACACCGTCTACAACGACCCGGGCCAAGTCAGCGTGAGCGTCACCGGCACCACCGGCGGCGGTGGCCTGGTGCTGACCGTCGACCCGACGCCAGCCGTTACCCAGGTCACCGACACCGTGGACACCACCACCGTGACCCTGACCGCCGGCTCCAGCGTGACCGAGGGCGGCCAGATCACCTACACGGCGACCTTGACCAACCCGGCGCAGACCCCGGTTACCGTGACCCTGTCCAACGGCTCGACCATCGTCATCGAGGCCGGCAAGACCACCGGCACGGTGATCGTCGATACCCCGGCCAATGACGTCTACAACAACGGCAGCACCGTCAGCACCAGCATTACCAGCACCACGGGCGGCAATTTCGAGAACCTGGTGCCGAGCACCACGCCGGCGGTGACCACCATTACCGACTCGCC
>NZ_FNPW01000018.1:30585-31955 GCF_900107395.1 Pseudomonas sp. NFIX28 | reverse complement strand
TCCGGCACGGTGAACTTCACCGCGCCAAACGATGCCCTCGCTGGCGGCAGCTCCCTGAGCGCCACCATCACCGGTGCGACGGGTGGCAACTACGAGAAACTGGATGTTGATAGCACGCCGGCTGATACCTCGGTTACCGATACCCCCGACACCACCAATCTGACCCTCAGCGCCACCAACACCGTGGCCGAGGGTGGCTCGATCGTTTACACCGCGACGCTGACTAATGCTGCCGGCACGCCGGTCACCGTCACGCTGAGCAACGGTGCGGTAATCACCATTGCTGCCGGCGCTACTACAGGTTCCGTGACCGTGGCCGCGCCGAGCGATGACGTCTACAAAGACGCCGGCAAGGTTGAAGTCAGCATCCAGAATGCCGTGGGCGGCAACTTTGAGAACCTGGTACCGAGCACTACGCCTGCTGTCACCGATGTGACCGATACCATCGATACCAGCACCGTTTCGCTGACGGCCACACCGTCTGTGGCTGAAGGTGGCGTGGTGGTTTACACCGCCTCCGTGACCGCTCCGGTGACCGGTTCGCCTGTAGTCGTGACTCTGTCCAACGGCCAGACCATCACCATTCCGGTCGGCGAATCTTCCGGTACCGTAAATTTCACGGCGCCGAACGATGCCCTCGCGGGCGGCAGCGCCCTGAGCGCCACCATCACCGATGCTACCGGCGGTAATTACGAGAAGCTGGATGTCGATGGCAAGCCGGCTGAAACGTCGGTGACTGACACTCCAGACACCACCACTCTGAGCCTGACCGCGACCGATACCGTGGCCGAGGGTGGTTCGATTGTTTACACCGCAATACTGACCAATGCCGCTGGCACTCCGGTGACCGTAACGCTCTCCAACGGTGCAGTGATCACCATCGCTGCCGGCGCTACGACTGGCTCCGTTACCGTGGCCGCTCCTGCAGACGACGTCTACAAAGATGCCGGTACCGTAGAAGCCACAATCAAAACTGCTACTGGCGGCAACTTCGAGAGTCTGGTGCCGAGCACCACACCGGCTGTGACCAGCGTCACCGACACCATCGACACTTCGACTGTGTCGCTGACTGCTACTCCGTCTGTGGCTGAAGGTGGCGTGGTCGTTTACACCGCTTCCGTGACCGCGCCAGTCACCGGTTCGCCGGTTGTGGTCACCTTGTCGAATGGTCAAACCATCACCATTCCAGTGGGCGAGTCTTCCGGTACCGTGAACTTCACCGCGCCGAACGATGCCCTCGCGGGCGGCAGCGCCCTGAGCGCCACCATCACCGGTGCTACCGGCGGTAATTACGAGAAGCTCGATGTCGATGGCAAGCCGGCTGAAACGTCGGTTACTGACACACCAGACACCACCACTCTGAGCCTGAC
>NZ_FNPW01000018.1:27827-29185 GCF_900107395.1 Pseudomonas sp. NFIX28 | reverse complement strand
ACGCCGTCTGTGGCTGAAGGTGGCGTGGTGGTTTACACCGCGTCCGTGACCGCTCCGGTGACCGGTTCGCCTGTAGTCGTGACTCTGTCCAACGGCCAAACCATCACCATCCCAGTGGGCGAATCGTCCGGTACTGTGAACTTCACCGCACCAAACGATGCCCTGGCCGGCGGTAGCTCCCTGAGCGCCACCATTACCGGTGCAACCGGCGGTAATTACGAGAAGCTGGATGTCGACAGCAAGCCTGCCGAGACTTCGGTGACCGATACACCGGACACCACCACTCTGAGCCTGACCGCGACCGATATCGTGGCCGAAGGCGGCTCGATTGTTTACACCGCGACGCTGACCAACGCCGCCGGTACTCCGGTGACTGTGACCCTGTCGAATGGCGCGATCATCACCATCGCCGCGGGGGCAACCACAGGTTCCGTAACCGTCGCCGCCCCTGCGGATGACGTTTACAAAGACGCTGGCAAAGTCGAAGTTAGCATCCAGGACGCCACCGGCGGCAACTTCGAAAACCTGGTGCCGAGCACCACCCCTGCCGTCACTGATGTCACTGACACTATCGATACTTCGACCGTCAGCCTCACCGCGACTCCGTCCGTGGCCGAAGGCGGCACCGTGGTTTACACCGTGTCGGTGACTGCGCCGGTGACTGGCTCGCCCGTTGTGGTGACCCTGTCCAACGGCCAGACCATCACCATCCCAGTCGGCGAGTCTTCCGGCACCGTGAATTTCACGGCGCCAAACGATGCCCTGGCTGGCGGCAGCGCCCTGAGCACCACCATCACCGGCGCCACCGGCGGTAATTACGAGAAGCTGGATGTCGACGGCAAGCCTGCCGAGACGTCGGTTACTGATACCCCGGACACCACCACTCTGAGCCTGACCGCGACCGATACCGTCGCTGAAGGTGGCTCGATTGTTTACACCGCGACGCTGACCAACGCCGCCGGCACGCCGGTGACCGTCACCCTGAGCAACGGTGCGGTAATCACCATCGCCGCCGGCGCCACCACCGGCAGCGTGACCGTGGCCGCGCCGAGTGACGACGTCTACAAAGACGCCGGTACCGTGCAAGCCACGATCCAGACCGCCACCGGCGGCAACTTCGAGAACCTGGTTCCGAGCACTGCCCCAGCCGTTACCGACGTCACCGATACCATCGATACCAGCACCGTTTCGCTGACAGCCACTCCATCTGTGGCAGAAGGCGGCACCGTGGTTTACACCGCCTCCGTCACTGCGCCGGTCACGGGTTCGCCTGTAGTCGTCACTCTGTCCAACGGCCAGACCATCACCATCCCGGTGGGTGAATCCTCCGGCACCGTGAACTTCACGGCGCCAAACGA
>NZ_FNPW01000018.1:8633-25907 GCF_900107395.1 Pseudomonas sp. NFIX28 | reverse complement strand
GTCGCTGAAGGCGGCTCGATTGTTTACACCGCGACGCTGACCAACGCCGCCGGCACGCCAGTCACCGTCACTCTGAGCAACGGTGCGGTGATTACTATTGCCGCCGGCGCCACTACCGGTTCCGTGACCGTGGCCGCGCCGAGCGATGACGTCTACAAAGACGCCGGCAAGGTTGAAGTCAGCATCCAGGATGCAGCGGGCGGCAACTTTGAGAGCCTGGTTCCGAGCACGACTCCAGCTGTCACCGATGTGACCGATACCATCGACACCTCGACCGTCAGCCTCACCGCGACTTCGAACGTGGCCGAAGGCGGCACCGTGGTTTACACCGCCTCCGTCACTGCTCCAGTGACCGGCTCGCCAGTAGTCGTAACCCTGTCCAACGGCCAAACCATCACCATTCCGGTCGGTGAGTCTTCCGGCACCGTGAACTTCACCGCACCGAACGACGCCCTAGCGGGTGGCAGTTCCCTGAGCACCACCATCACCGGTGCTACCGGCGGCAACTACGAGAAACTGGACGTTGACGGCAAGCCGGCTGAAACGTCGGTCACCGATACCCCAGACACCACCGCCCTGAGCCTGACAGCGACAGACACCGTCGCTGAAGGCGGTTCGATCGTCTACACCGCGACGCTGACCAACGCCGCCGGCACTCCGGTGACCATAACCCTCAGCAACGGCGCAGTAATCACCATCGCCGCCGGCGCTACCACTGGCACCGTCACCGTTGCGGCTCCAGCCGATGACGTCTACAAAGATGCCGGCACCGTGCAGGCCACGATCCAGACCGCCACCGGCGGTAACTTCGAGAACCTGGTTCCGAGCACCACCCCGGCGGTGACGAGCATCACCGATACCATCGACACCTCGACCGTCAGCCTCACCGCGACTTCGAACGTGGCCGAAGGCGGCACCGTGGTTTACACCGCTTCCGTAACGGCTCCGGTCACTGGCTCGCCAGTGGTCGTAACCTTGTCCAACGGCCAGACCATCACCATCCCGGTCGGCGCCAGCAGCGGTACCGTGAATTTCGTAGCACCGAATGACGCCCTGGCCGGTGGTAGCTCGCTGAGCACCACCATCACCAACGCCACCGGTGGCAACTACGAAAAACTGGCGATCGACAGCAATCCGGCCAACACCTCGGTGACCGATACCCCGGACACCACCAGCCTGTCGTTGACTGCGACCAGCACCGTGGCCGAAGGCGGTTCGATCGTCTACACCGCGACGCTGACCAACGCCGCCGGCACGCCAGTGACCGTCACCCTGAACAACGGTGCAGTAATCACCATCGCCGCCGGTGCTACTACCGGCTCCGTGACCGTGGCCGCGCCGAGTGACGACGTCTACAAAGACGCCGGCACCGTGCAGGCCACGATCCAGACCGCCACCGGCGGTAACTTCGAGAACCTCGTTCCAAGCACCACGCCAGCGGTGACCAGCGTCACCGATACCATCGACACCTCGACCGTCAGCCTCACCGCGACTTCGAACGTGGCCGAAGGCGGTACCGTGGTTTACACCGCTTCCGTAACGGCTCCGGTCACTGGCTCGCCAGTGGTCGTCACATTGTCCAACGGCCAGACCATCACCATCCCGGTCGGCGCCAGCAGCGGTACCGTGAACTTCGTAGCACCGAACGATGCCCTGGCCGGTGGCAGCTCGCTGAGCACCACCATCACCAATGCCACCGGCGGCAACTACGAAAAACTGGCGATCGACAACAATCCGGCCAACACCTCGGTGACCGATACCCCGGACACCACCAGCCTGTCGTTGACTGCGACCAGCACCGTGGCCGAAGGCGGTTCTATCGTCTACACCGCTACCCTGAGCAACGCCGCCGGCACGCCGATGACGGTGACCCTGAGCAACGGCGCGGTGATCACTATCGCCGCCGGTGCGACAACCGGCACCGTGACCGTGGCCGCGCCGGCCGACGATGTGTACATCGACGCCGGCAATGTCAGCGCCAGCATCGCCAGCACCAGCGGCGGCAATTTCGAGAATCTGGTGCCAAGCACCACGCCGGCGGTGACCAGCGTCACCGACACGCTCAATACCACCACGGTGAGCATCAACGGCAGCACCTCGGTCACCGAAGGCCAGGCCGCGACCTACACCGTCAGCCTGACCAGCCCGGCGCAAACCGAAGTCACCTTGAAGATCAGCTACAGCGGCACCGCCGCCGACGGTTCGGACTTCACCGGCGTGTACACCGTGAAGATCCCGGCCGGCGCCAGCAGCGCCAGCTTCAACGTCGCCACCCTGGACGACAAGGTCACCGAGGGCACGGAAAACTTCGTGGTCAAGATCGACTCGGCCACCGGCGGCAACTTCGAGAGCCTGGTAGTCAGCGGCACCAACGGCAGCGTCACCACCTCGATCATCGACAACGACGCGCCACCGGTCCTCGACCTGGATGCCAACAACTCCAGTGGCGCCAGCGGTGCCGACTACAAGGTGACCTTCACCGAAAACACCCCGGGCGCGGGCGTGTCGATCGCCGACACCGACCTGAGCATCACCGACCCGGACAGCACCATGCTGACTGGCGCCACCATCGTGCTGACCAACCGTCAGCCGGGCGACTCGCTGAACCTGGGCAACAGCGTCAATGGCATCAGCATCAACGCCAACAGCCAGGCGGGCACCATCACCCTGACCCTGTCAGGCAATGCGACGCTGGCCGACTACATGCAGCAGATCAAGAACATCACCTTCACCAACAACAGTGAGGACCCGAGCACCACGCCACGGACCATCACCGTGACCGTGACCGACGGCGGCAATTACTCCAACGTCGCCACCACCACGGTCAACGTGGTGGCGGTGAACGACGCGCCAGTGGCCACCGGCGGCGCCGTGACCGGCACCGAAGACACCGCCCTGACCCTGACCTGGGCCACCTTCGGCGTCAGCGACGTCGACAGCCCCGCGACCAGCCTCGGGGTGAAAATCACCCAGCTGCCGGGCGACGGCAAGCTGCAATACCTCGACGGCTCGACCTGGAAGGATGTGGCCAGCAACCAGACCTTCAGCAAGGCCGATATCGATGCCGGCAAGCTGCGCTTCACCCCCGATGCCAACGAATCGGGTGTCGACGGCTACAACGGCAGCGGCGTGGGCAACCAGCAGGCCGACTACGCGCAGATCAAGTTCCAGCCAACCGACGGCCAGGTCCTGGGCAACACCGGCACCGTGAAGATCGACATCACTCCGGTGGCCGATGCGCCGACCCTGGGCGTGGCGAGCAACAGCGTGAACTCCATCGGCTTGCTCAAGGAATCCTGGAGCAGCCTCAGCGGCCTGGGCACCAACGGCAACGGCATCACCGGCGATGCGCTGAAAAACGTGTTCAACAACTCCGGCAACCCGAACAGCAGCACGACGGTGACCAACGCCCAGTCCGACGCCAGCGTGACCGGCGGCAGCGGCTCGAAAACGTCCGGCCTGATCTACCTGGAAGCCGGCAAGACCTACAGTTTTAGCGGTACCGGCGACGACAGCCTGCTGATCACCATCGGCGGCAAGAACGTGGCCAGCGCGACCTGGGGCGCCGGCGGCGGCATCAGCGGTTCGTTCACTCCGACCGCCAGCGGCTACTACACCCTGGACATCTACCACGCCAACCAGAGCGGCCCGGGCAGCTATGACGTCAACCTGTCGGTCAATGGCAGCACGCCGGTCGACCTGAGCAGCGCCAACATCCCGATGTACCCGAGCGAAACCGCGCTGAACAACGCCGGCGTGACCCTTTCCGAGCTGCATGGCAGCAACGGCGAAGGCTACTACGACGGCTACAAGCTCAACGAAGGGGCCGAGGGCGGCAGCGTCAAGCTGTCGAAGATCACCACCGCCCTGACCGATACCGACGGTTCGGAAAGCCTGAGCGTGAAGATCGGCGGCATCCCGGCGGGCTCGGTGCTCAGCGACGGTGCCGGTCATACCTTCACCGCCAGCGCCAGCGTCGGCGAAGTCAATGTCACCGGCTGGAACCTGGGTACGCTGACCCTTACCCCGCCGTCGCACTACAACGGCTCGTTCAACCTGACCGTGACCTCGACGTCCACCGAATCCCTGGGCGGTTCGGCCAGCAGCACCGCGCAGATCCCGGTCACGGTCTACCCGGCGACCTACAGCGCCAGCGTCGCCACGGCGGCCGACGACAACTTCGTCGGCACCGAGGGCAACGACATCATGGTCGCCGACGTTGCCGGCCTGAACGTGGTGCAGGGCAAGAACTACAACATCGCGTTCATGGTCGACAGCTCCGGCAGCATGAGCGACGCCTCGCTCACTGCGGCCAAGAACTCGCTGACCACCGTGTTCAACTCGCTGAAGAACAGCCTCGGCGCCAGCACCTCGGGCACCGTGAACATCTTCCTGGCGGACTTCGATACCCAGGTCAACAAGCAGGTCTCGGTGAACCTGAACGATCCGAACGCCCTGACCCAGCTCAAGGCGGTGCTGGACAGCATGGCGTCCGGCGGCGGCACCAACTACGAAGACGTGTTCAAGACCACGGCCAACTTCTTCCAGAGCAATACGGCCACCAGCAATACCAACGCCACCAACCTGACGTACTTCATTACCGACGGCAAACCGACGTTCTACCAGTCCGGCGAGCAGACCAACCCGACGCTGTACGGCAACGTCAGGCTCGACAGTGTGATCACCACCAGCAATTACCAGCTGGGCGACACCGTCCGGCTGCAACCGGACAGCACGCACCTGATCGATATCAACAGCAGCGGCAGCGTCACGGTATGGACGCAGGCCTGGGGCAGTTGGTCCAGTTACAACGCCGGCACCCTGCACGCCCAGGGCGATGGCACCTATGAGCTGTCCAGCCTGGGCGGTGCAGGCAGCTACACCAACAACGCCACCACCAGCAATTCCACCAGCAGCTTCACCCTGCTGAGCAATCTGTCGCAGGTGGAAGCGATCGGCCTGAACAACGACGTCAGCCTCAACGACCTGAAGCCCTACGACAGCGATGGCAAGCCGCAGAGCAACATCGACCCGTCGGACCTGGCCAACGCCATCCTCGGCCACACCGAGGCGACGATGCCGGGAGCCGACACGGTCAACGGCGGCAACGGCAACGACATCATCTTCGGCGACCTGGTGAGCTTCAACGGCATCGCCGGCGAGGGCTACCAGGCCATGCAGGCCTACGTCGCCCAGCAAACCGGGGTCGAGGCCAGCAAGGTCACCACCAGCAACGTGCACCAGTACGTCACCGAGCACTACGCCGACTTCGATGTGTCCGGTGCCAATGACGGCGCCGATACCCTGCTGGGCGGTGCCGGCAACGACATCATCTTCGGCCAGGGCGGCAACGACCTGCTCGACGGTGGCAAGGGCAACGACATCCTGCTGGGCGGCACCGGCAACGACACGCTGATCGGCGGTTCGGGCAATGACATCCTGGTCGGCGGTTCGGGTGCCGACACCTTCGTGTGGAAGGCCGGCGACACCGGCAACGATGTGATCAAGGACTTCAAGGCCAGCGAAGGCGACCGTATCGACCTGCGGGACCTGTTGCAGGGCGAAAGCGCCAGCACCATCGACAACTTCCTGAAGATCACCACGGTGGACGGTACCTCGACCCTGCAGGTCAGCTCCGAAGGCAAGCTCAACGCGGCGGGCGGCATCGCCAACGCCGATGTGACGATCAAGCTGGAAGGCAACAACTGGTCCAATACCAACATCAACTCGTTGATCGCCGGTAGCGACCCGACCATCAAGATCGACCACAACAACAGCTGATCCACGGCCGACCGGCCACCCGCCCTGGGTGGCCGGTTCTTCCCACCGTGACGATTTTGCCGCCACGTCGCATACTCGCGACCAAAGCGCGCCGTTGGCCTATGCTGCTGACAGCATGAAGCCGGACCATTTCTAGAGGGATTTCCCATGTTCTACGTGCAACGCGATGCACAGGGCCAGCTGGTTCGCGTGGAGCCCGCCCCTTACGCCGAGGCCACGGAAACGCTGCCGGCCGACAACAATGAGATCCAGCAGTGGTACGCCAACGAGGTGGTGGAAGTCAGCCTGAAACAGCTCAAGCAGAGCGACCTGGAAATGATCCGGGTACTCGACGACTTGATTCAGGTGCTGACCAGCAAGGGCGTGATTCGCGTCACCGACCTGCCGCCGGCGGCCCAGGCCAAGCTGATGGACCGCACCCAGGCGCGTGAGGCGCTGGGCGGCCTGAGCCATCTGATCAACGACGACGAAACCGGCCTGATCTGACTTGTCGCCGGCCATCGGCTCCTCTCGCGGGAGCCGGTGGCCGGCGATTTTCGTTCAGGGCCTCAGCGCCAGGGAGCGGGCTCGCCGAACAGGCGGCCCTGGACGCCGTACAGGCCCATCTCGCGAATCACCTGCAATTCCCCTTCGGTTTCCACGCGCTCGGCAATCAGCGGCAGGTCGATGCTGTGGGCGGCGCGCTGGATCGCTTCGATAAACAGGCGCTTGTCGCTTTCCTGGTCGATGTCGCGGATGTAGCTGCCGTCGATCTTCAGGTAGGCCAGGCCCAGGCGCGCCAGGTTGCCGATCATGCTGAAGCGCCCGCCGAAGCGCTGCAGGCTCAGGGAGAAGCCCAACTCGCGCAGGCGTCGGGTCAGCTGTTCCAGCAGCGCCTGCTCAGGCAGCTGCTCTTCGCCGATCTCCAGGGTCAGGCGCGGCCCCAGGCTGGAGTGCTGGCGCAGGATCTCGAACACCTTGTTCAGGGCCTGCGGGTCGGCCAGGGTCGCGGCCGACAGGTTCAATGCCAGCGAATCCTGATGCTGGTCCATCTGCTTGAGCACCTGTTCGAGCATCAGCAGGTCCAGGCGCGAGGTCCAGCCAAAGCGCTCCAGCCACGGCAGGAAGCGCCCGGCGGCAATGGTCTGGCCCTGCTCGTCGAGCAAGCGCGACAGCACCTTGTAATGCAGGACCAGCGTGGTATCGCGGGTCGCGACCACCGGCTGGAAGTACAGCTCGAACCGCTGCTGGCTCAAGGCGCCGTCCAGCAGGGTGTGCCAGGCGTGATGGTCGTCGCCGACAGTGGCCGCCGCGCCATGCTCCAGGCAGGCCCAGCTCGTGTCGCCCTGGGCCTCGGCCTGGGCCAGGGCCTGGTCGCCCAGGCTCAGCACGGCTTGCGGCGAGTCGCCATGAACGAAGGGCGCCAGGCCGATGGAGGCCACCGAAGCCACGTCGGTGGCGCCCGTGGCGTGCAGGCTGGCCAGCGCATTTTCCAGGTTCTGCGCCAGTTGCAGGGCCTCCTCGCGCACCAGCCCCGGCGCCAGCACGGCAAATTCGCCGCCGCGGATGCGGGTCACCAGGTTGTGGGTTTCCGGGTACCGCGCGCATTCACGCAGCAATTGCTCGCCCACTGCCTGCAACAGCTGGTCGGTACGTTGCCCGCCCAGGCGCTGGTTCAGGCCGGCCAGGTCCTTGACCCGCAGCAACAGCAGGTAGCCGGAGCTGGCCTGTTCCGGGTTGCTGACCCGGGCGTTGAGCTGCATCTCGAAGTAACGACGGTTGGCCAGGCCGGTCAGGTTGTCCTGATAGGACTCGACCCGCAGTTTTTCGCTACGCTCGGCCTGCTCCTGGAACAGCGCCTTGAGCTTCTCGACCATCTGGTTCATGGCCTGCACCACGCGCCGCAGTTCCGGCGTGCGCGGCAGCTCGGGCAGGCTGAGGAACTCGCGGCGGGCAATGGCGTGGGACTGCTGCACCATGTAGTCCAGCGGCTTGAGCTGGCGCCGCAGCAGCAAGGCCCCCAGCACCGCGCTGACGGCGCCGCACAGCAGCAGCCAGCCGAGGCTGCCCAGGGCGCTTTGCCAGAGCTTGGCGACGGCGAACATCGGGTGGCTGACCACCTCGACCCGCGCCGCCTGCTGCCAGCCGCGGCTGACCAGGGCATCGCCGCCCGCCGGCTCCAGGCCGATCAGCTTGACGAACCAGTCCGGCACGTTGCCGACCTCGGGGGCGCCGCTGCGCTCGACCATGACCTGCTCGGTGACCTGGTCGACCACGCGGATGCTCGAGTAGTAGCCGCTGTCGAAAATCGAGCTGACCATCAGCTCGACCATCGCCGGGTCGTCGATGTTCGGGGTCAGGGACAAGGCCAGCGCCGTGGCCGCGTCCTGGGCATGCGAGCGCAGCTGGTTGACGTATTGGGTCCGCGAGCTTTCCAGGCTGACCATGAAGCTGCCGCTGAAGGCGACCACCAGGAACAGACAGATTGCGATCAACAGTTGTTTGAACAAAGACATCTGAGCTCGTGCTCCTAGTGAGTCGTCTCGACCGGAAAACCTTCGGCCTGCATTTTCTTCAACACGTCCTGCCAACGGGACAGGCGCTTGGTGTCACCGACCTTCTTGTTGCCCTTGCCGGGCAGCCACAGGCCCTCGGCATTGAAGGAATACACCGGCAGCAGGTCGGTACGCTGGCTGGCCGGCTGGATGGCGTCGATCAGGCTGTCGAGGACCAACGGCATGGCCTCCGGGCTTGAATAGTAGGTCAAGACCATATGCGCGCGGTTCTGGCGCAGGGCCTTGACGTAGGTGATACGCAGCTTGTCGCTGGAAACCCCGAGATGGCGCAGGCTGAAATACTTGGCGATCGCATAGTCCTCGCAATCGCCGGCGCCTTTCCACAAGGCCTCGATCGGGGTTTCCCAGTAGTCCACCTGGCGCCACAGGTCGGTGTCTTCCACGTAGCGCACGTTCTTGTTGAAGAACAGGTTGACCACCCTGAGCTGCTCCATCTCGCTGGCCTGGTTCTGGGTCGCCAGCAGCTGCTGCCAGGCGTCGATGCGCTTCTGCCCTTCGCCCAGCGGCCCGTACAGCGCCGTGGCGCGGCGGCTGATCTGGGAAAAATCCCAATCGGCCTGCAGGCCGCCCAGCAGCACGCCGGCCAGCAGCAGCGCCGAAAGCAGCCAGCGCAGGGTCCGGGAAAGAGCTAAACGTGCCGCCAATGCGAAGAGTCCATGGGAGCTGTCGTGGGTCGAAGAATGGTGCAGGTTGGTCCGCCAAAAGACAATGGCACCTTGCAATCGCCGCCCGCTGGAAAAGCTAAGCTCAATAAAGGCACCTGTTCGTTTATCGGCCGGCGCTTGAGTGCCAAGAGGGCTGCCCCGAGAATCAGCGCCGGCAAATCCATGGCAGGGCCCGAACGGCTGGTTTGACAAGCTGCCGGGCGCTATCTAGCGTCATTGGATCCAATCTTCAGAAAACAGGACAGCGTTAACGTGACAGAAAAACCGAGGCCCTTGAGCAAGATCGCAGTCAGCGGGCCAATCCCCGCCCATCTCGCGCGTTCGGTGATCGAGGAAACCTTGCGCGCGGCGATTCTCGATGGCCGCCTGCCCAGCGGCACGGCCCTGCGCCAGCAGGACCTGGCCGACCTTTTCGGCGTCAGCCGCATGCCGGTGCGCGAAGCCTTGCGCCAGCTCGAGGCGCAATCGCTGTTGCACGTGGTGCCGCACAAAGGCGCGGTGGTCGCCGAACTGATCGGCTATGACGCCGTGGAAACCTACGGCCTGCGCCTGCTGCTTGAACTTGAGGCGCTGCGCCTGTCGATCCCGCTGCTCGACGCCGAGGACATCGCCCAGGCCCGCAGCTACATCGCACAGCTGGAAACTGAAACCGACCATGCCGAAATCGGCCGCCTCAACCGCCTCTTCCACATGTCGCTGTACCACCGCGCGCCAAACCAGAAGCTGCTGCGCCTGATCGAGCTCGAGCTGAACGAGGAAGAGCGCTTCCTGCGTTTCCATCTATCTTCCATGGGCCTGGGCAAGCTGACCCAGGACGACCACAACGCCATGACCGATGCCGCCGAGGCCAAGGATGTCGAGCGGGCGGTGGAGGTGCTGCGCGGCCACCTGCAAAAGGCCGAGAAGGCCATTCGCAACTACCTCGAGCGCCCCGCCGAGGGCTGATAGCGCCAACGGCCGCACGACGCGGCCACGACAAGCATTCGATGGTCGTCACCCCGGCTTAAGGAAAAGCAGTGCAAGCGCGTGATGAAAAATGGTTGATGGTGCTCAATTCCGGCGAACCAGCGAAAACCCGACTCATCTGCTTTCCGCAGACCGGCGCGGACCCGCAACAGCTGCGCAATTGGTCCATGGGGCTGGCCGGGCACATCGAGCTGGTGTTGGTCCGGCTGCCTGGCCATGGCAGCCGCCAGGCCGAGCCGCCGCTCGACGACTGGCCACGGCTGCTGCTCGATACGTTTGCCGCGCTGCAACCGCTGCTGGCCGAACCTCACGCCCTGTTCGGCCATGGCCTGGGCGGCATGCTGGCCTACGAAACCGCCAAGCGCGCCCAGGCCCAATACCCCGGCCAGACCCGCCACTTGTTCATTTCCGCCTGTCGCAGCCCCGACCACCCGTCGTCGCGGCCGCTGCTGCATGCGCTGGCCACCACGCCCTTTCATGAAGCCATGCTGTCGCTGGGCGCCACGCCGATCCAGATGCCCCGCGACCAGGCCAGCCGCAACCGTTACGAGACGCTGCTGCGCACCGACCTGAAGCTGTTCGAATCCTGGCGCGATCAGTCGACCGGCAGCCTCGACATTCCCCTCACGGCCCTCTATGGCAGCGAGGACCCGCTGGCCCCCGCCAGCAACATGGCCAACTGGCGCGAGTTCACCCGCCGTGAGTTCGAGCTGATCGAGGTGGCCGGCAACCACTTTTTCATCAAGTCCCAGCGCCAGCGCCTGCTGCGGATCATCAACACTCACCTGGGCCTGCTCGGCGAATAATCCGTCGCCTCGCCGGCCACCTCGCCGTGTTGCCCGGCCGGGCATCTTCATGGCCTGCCAACGATGGCCCCGCCGTCGATTTGGGCTCACTCTTGCTCTCGCCGAGCGAAAAAAGGGACGTGGGCGCGGCGGCTGCCCGCCACACGACGATCCGACGATTTACGCAAGGAGCCCAGCGACTGGAAGGCTTGCCCGGAATCGGCTCCCGCATGCCTTCTCCCAGATATTCAATGACTTCAGTTCAGCGCTTCGAAGGTTGCTTCGAGTGAGGCATTCACTCAACGTTAAAAATTCTGACTTATATAAGCCGGAAGGAGCAACTTCACCCCAACAAAACTTCAACAAGAAGTTTTGCCGCAATATATCGCACACTGAAAATACAACTTTAAAAAGTATTGGAAAAACAACTTGCCGGACTCTTTTCCCTGTATTAGTTTTTTCTCCAACAACGTTCTAGCAACGTCGAACGCCCGCTCACGGACACCCGGCAAACCTCGGCCCCACTGGCTTTCAAAAGCCAACAGGGCCAAGGCAGCGGTTATTTAACGGTTAGAGCGGCCAGCACTCGACAACTTTCAAACTTATCAACTCAGGCTTGAGGTCCCTGCTCGCCCCTTACAAAGATGTGCTTATTAAAACGCCTATGCGCCCCACAACTAAGCGAACAATAAAACGCACTTTAATCTCAGACAGGGCAGCCAAAATGAACGCCAGCAAAGAACTTCTCGACGCCCGCAAAGCCACACTCGGCGCTCACCCGATTTTTGCCGAAATCAACACACTTGCGGTTCTTCGACGCTTTATGCAGGCCCATGTTTTCGCGGTGTGGGACTTCATGTCGCTGGCCAAGCGCCTGCAACAGGAACTGACGTGCGTGCGCCTGCCCTGGCTACCGCCGCGGGACCCTCGCGCCGCGCGGCTGATCAACGAGATCGTGCTCGGCGAAGAGTCCGACGATCGCCCCGGGCAAGGCCATTGCAGCCACTTCGAGCTGTACCTGGACGCCATGCGCGAAGTCGGCGCCGCCACGCGGGTCGTCGAACACTTTGTCGCGCTGCAGCGCGAAGGCGTGAGTTTCGACACCGCCCTGCACAGCGTCGACGCCGACCCGGCCGCCAGCGCCTTTGTCCGCCAGACCGTGCACACCGCCATGCAGGCGCCAGCCCATTGCGTCGCGGCGGCCTTCCTCCACGGCCGGGAAAGCGTGATCCCGCAGATGTTCCAGCGCCTGCTCGACGACTGGGGCATCGGCATCGAGCAGGCGCCGACCTTTCGGTATTACCTGCAACGCCATATCGAGGTCGACTCCGACGACCATGGCCCGGCCGCCGAACAGTTGCTGCAGCGCCTGGTGGAGGGCGACCCGCGGCGCCAGCAAGAGGTGTACGCCGCGGCCATTGCCGCGGTGGACAGCCGTATCGCCCTGTGGGACGGGCTGCGCCTGAGCATGGCCGAATCGGCAGTCGGGGTGAGCGTATGAACGCCCTCGACTACCAATCCTTCGCCAACACCTGGGAAGAACGCGCGACCATCCGCACCCGGCCGCGGCGCATGCTCGAGGACGACGACCAGCTGATCTACCCCCTGAGCCGCCAGCCGCTGGTGCACAGCCAGAGCTTTCTCGAGCACTGCGCCCACCTGCGCGATTTCGTGCTGTTGCAAAGCCTCTACAAGTTCATCAACGACGTGGTGATCTTCGAGACCGAGCTGGTGGACAAGACCGCGCGTAGCATCGCCAAGAACCGCTTCGCCATCGCCTTCCCCTTCGCCTGTCGCTATGACGCCATGACCGTGGTGGTGGACGAGGACTACCACGCGCTGGTGGCAATGGATTTCATGCAGCAGAGCATCGCCCTGAGCGGCATCGAGCCGATCGAGCTGCCCCGCGAGATCGAGCTCAGCCGGGCCATCCCCGCCGCCCTGCAACGCGCCCCCGGGCACCTGCGCGACGCGGTGGAGCTGATCTGCGTGGCCATCGCCGAAAACACCGTGACCAACGATGTCGCCGCCTTCGCCAAGGACGACACGGTCAAGCAGTCGATCAAGGGGCTGATGGCCGACCACCTGCAGGACGAAGGCCGGCACTCGGGCTTCTGGTCGCGGCTGGTGCGCATCTATTGGCACGGCGCCAGCGACGCCGACCGCCGGCAGATTGCCGGGGTGCTGCCGGAATTCATCGCGCAGTACCTGACCAACGACATTCAGAAGGACTTCGACTTGCGGCTGATCGAGCAACTGCCGGTCGGCGCGCCAATCAAGCAGGCGCTGCGCGAGGAGGCAGCCGCCCTGGCCTACCCGATCAACCGCCATCACCCGCTGATCGCCAACATCCTGCGCTTCTTGCGCAGCAGTTCGATGCTGGATTCGGCCTGCGTGCGCGACGCACTGGCCGACTACCTGCGCTAACGGAGGGACCCGAGCATGAGACGCCTCGAGATTCTGTTGACGGGCCGCAGCCAGGCCCTCGGCGAACTGGCCCTGGAGCTGGAGCGCCACGGCCATCTGCTACGGCGGCTGGGCTCGCCACAGGCGCTTGCCGACGCCACGGGGCCGCAGCCCGACCTGCTGATCGACGACGGCAGCCTGAGCGATCCAGCCGCTATTGCCCCGGGCTGCGCGCGCCTGGAATTGCGTATCGCCCTGATCGCGCAAGCGGCTCCCGGGTTGCCGCGGGTGCGCCTGTTTCACCGCCACAACACTCGGCTGATCGAACAGGCAGACCTGCCGCCGGAGGCCAGCGGCAACGGTCAGGCAGTGCGCGGCAGTGCCGTGGCCAGGCTGGTCGCCAGCACTGCGCGGCTGGTCAGCGGCTTCTCTCGCAGCGCCGGTTTTTTCCAGCAACTGGCGCACCTGGAGGAGCCCGCCGAACCGCTGCTGGGCCTGGAGCGCCTGGATTCGCTGGCTTTCGAGCACCGGCATAACCCACAGCCGACACTGGCCTTGCTGCGCGAGATGCAGGTGCCGATCGCCCAACGCATCGACCACAGCCTGCTGGCCTTCGCCCAGCGCCCGGCCCTGAACATCCAGGGCGTCGACTACAGCTACCAGACCCTGCACCAGTTGAGCCGCAACCTGCAGCGGCAGATGCTGCGACACCTGCCTCCAGCCCCTGACCGACCACCGGTGATCGGCCTGTGCCTGGCCAAGTCGGCGGCGCTGTATGCCGCGATTCTCGCCACCCTCGGCTGTGGCGCGGTGTACCTGCCGCTGGACCCGGAGCACCCGGCGCAGCGGCGCCGCTACATTCTCGACAACGCCGGTGCCGCCCTGCTGCTGCACGACGGCTGCGAAGACTTGGCCGACCTCAAGCTGGCGCAGCTCGATGTGCGCCCCCTGCTGCATGACGACGCCGAGGACACCGGCCCGCTGCTGCACCAGGCGCCGCCCCCCGAGGCGCCCTGCGTGGCGATCTATACCTCGGGCACCACCGGCCAGCCCAAGGGCGTGTTGCTCAGCCAGGGCAACCTCAGCCACTTCTGCGCCTGGTACATCGGCCATGTCGAGCTGGACGAAAACAGCCGGGTGCTGCAGTTCTCGACCATCGGCTTCGACGCCTCGCTGCTGGATATCCTGCCCACCTTCCTCTGCGGCGCCCTGCTGGTGGTTCCCGACCAGGACCAGCGGCGCGACCCGCGGCAACTGCTGGCCCTGCTCCAGCGCCAGCGGCTCAGCCATGCCTTCCTGCCGCCGGCGCTGCTGAGCATCCTGCCCCTGGAGCAGCCGCTGGGCCTGCGCCATCTGGTGACCGGCGGCGACGTCTGCGAGCCCTTCGTCATCCGGCGCCTGGCCGGCCAATGCGCGCTGCACAACATCTACGGCCCGACGGAAACCACGGTGCTGGCCACCACCCGCCGCCTGCGAGCCGACGACAACCCGCGCAACCTCGGCCTGCCGATCGCCAACAGCCAGGTGCTGATTCTCGACGAACAGCTGCAACCGCTGGCCGACCACACCCCCGGCGAGCTGTACCTGGCCGGGCCGGGCGTCGGCCTCGGCTACCTGAACAACCCGGCACTGAGCGCCGAACGCTACGTAAACCTGGACCTGCCGGACGGGCGCCGGCTGCGGGTATATCGCAGCGGGGACATCGGCCAGTGGACCGACAGCGGCATCGAGATCTGCGGGCGGCGGGACAATCAGGTGAAGATCCGCGGGTTCCGGGTCGAGCCCGAAGAGATCGAGCATTGCCTGCGCGACAGCCAGCTGTTTCGCCAGGTGGCGGTGGTGATCGACGATCGGCGGCGGATCCTCGCCTACCTGGCCCAGCCGAACGCGGCCGGCGATGCACTGCCGGCCCTGCGCGAGCAGGCGCGACTGCGGTTGCCGGACTACATGCGGCCCAGCGCCTATATCGAGCTGCCGAGCATGCCCTACACCGCCAATGGCAAGGTCGACCGTCGCGCCCTGCTGGCCCTGCCGCGTCCATCAAGTGGCGATGGGCAACAGCGCCGGCCGCGAACCGCCAATGAACGGCGCCTGCTGGCGCTGTGGGCCGAACTGCTGGAGCTGCCGGCCGACGACATCGGCACCGACGACAGCTTCTTCAACCTCGGCGGCCATTCGATCCTGCTGTCGCGCCTGCTGCTGGCGGTCCGCGAACGCTTCGGTCGCAGCCTGTCGATCAACCGCTTTATCGAGGCGCCGACCCTGGGCAACCTGGCGACCCTGATCGACGGCGCCGCCCACGACGGCCCGGACGCTTGCCTCGAGCAGGTGTTCGCCGATGCCAACGCCGAACTCGACCTGCGGGTGCTGCCGGCCAGCCAGCTGGGCGATGTGCGCAAGGTGCTGGTCACCGGCGCCAACAGTTTTCTCGGCGCGCACCTTGTCGAGGCGCTGCTGGAAGCGGGCGCCAGCGAGGTGGCCTGCCTGGTGCGGCAGACACCCACGCAATCGGCCGCCGAGCGCTTCGCCCAGGCGCTGCGCGACAACCGCCTGGAGCATCTGGACCTGAGCCGGGTGCGGGTGCATGCCGCCGACATCAGCCAGCCACGGCTCGGGCTGGCGGCGGATGTGTACGAACGCATCGACCGCGAGTACGGCGCGCTGGTGCACAACGCCGCCCACGTCAATCACGTGCTGGATTACCCGGCGCTGGCACGCGACAACGTCGAGCCGCTGTTCGAATGCCTGCGCCTGTGCGAAGGGCGCAGCAAGAAGGTCTTCAATTTCGTCTCGACCCTCTCCGCCTGCAGCAGCGTCGACGGCCAGGGCCGGGTGCTCGAACAACCGCCGGCGGCCACCCCGCCGATCTACATCCGCAACGGCTACAACCTCTCCAAGTGGGTTGGCGAGCGGGTCCTGCAACGCGCGCGCGAGCAGGGGGCGTGGGTCAATCTCTATCGCCCGGGCAACATCAGTTTCAACAGCCAGAGCGGGGTCTGCCAGCCCCACCGCAACCGCCTGATGCTGATGCTCAAGGGCTCGCTGCAACTGGGCCAGGTGCCGCGGCTGGCAATGAACTTCGACCTGATGCCGGTGGATTTCCTCGCCCGCTTCATCGCCTTCCACGCCAGCCGCTATCAGCCGGCCCACGCGGTCTTCAACCTGCACAACCCGCAGCCCTTGAGCTGGGAGGCCTATGTCGCCTCGTTCCGCGAGGCCGGGCGCGAGTTCCGCATGGTCAGCGTCGCCGACTGGCAGCGCCAGTTGGGCCGGGTCGACCGCGACAACGCGCTGTTCGGCGTCCTGGGCTTCTACCTCAACGGCTTCGAGGAAGACATCGGCGATATCTCGTTGATCGGCCACGCCAACGCCGCGGCCGGGGTACGGCGCATGGGCGCCGACTACCCGCCCAAGGACCCGGCGCTGCTGCGCAAGGGCTGCCAATACCTGAAAGACATCCGCTTTATCTGACCCCACCCACGCTGGAGAACGCCATGAACAACCTGCAACCCGATACCTTGATCAGCAACCCGCACGCCTGCGAGGTCGTGTCCGCCGTCGAGATCGGCGCCGATGCCCGAAGCGTTTGGCGCATCGTCGGCAACTTCGCTGGCTTCCCGGCCTTCATTCCCGCGTTGTCGCACATCGAAATGACCGGCGAAGGCGTGCGCTCGGTACGCAAGAAGTTCTTCCACGACGGCAACATCGTGATCGAGCAACTCAACTCACGGGACGACCAGGCGCTGCACATGACCTGGAGCCTGATCTACGACACCCTGGGCATCGGCAACCTGTGGGCGGCCATGAGCGTCGAAGCCCTGCCCGGCGAACGGGCGCGCGCCACCTGGCGCATCATCGCCGACCCCGCCCCAGGCGGCACCGACATCGCGGCCTTCCAGGGTTTCCTGCAAGGCTTTGCCGATGAGGCAATGGGCAACGTGCGCAGGATGTTCGAATAAGGCACTGACGAACTCCCGTAGCCGCTGCCGCAGGCTGCGATCGACGCCGAAGGCGGCGCAGATTTTAGGATCGCTGGAAGGCCTGCGGCCTTATCGCAGCCTTCGGCAGCGGCTACAGGGATCTGGAGGCCGATGGTGGGGAGGTGGTCTGAAGAGC
>NZ_FNPW01000018.1:0-8035 GCF_900107395.1 Pseudomonas sp. NFIX28 | reverse complement strand
AGGCACTGACGAACTCCTGTAGCCGCTGCCGCAGGCTGCGATCGACGCCGAAGGCGGCGCAAGGTTTTGGGATCGCTGGAAGGCCTGCGGCCTTCTCGCAGCCTACGGCAGCGGCTACAGGGATCTGGGCGCGGATTTTCAGATCGCGAAAAAAAACGCGATGAGCCAATGCCGGCCTCATCGCGTTTTTTTCTGGCGGTGCCGGTCAGATCTTGAAGCTGTCCACCAGTTGTTTCAGGCGGTTGGCTTGCAACGACAGGGCATCGCAATCCTTCAGGGTTTCGTTGAGGTTGGCCACGCCCTGCTGGTTCAGCAGGTTGATCTGGCTGATGTCGACGTTGAGGGTTTCCACCACGGCGGTCTGTTCCTCGGTAGCCGCGGCCACCGATTGGTTCATGCCGTCGATCTCGGTGATGCGCTGGGTCACGCTGACCAGCCGCGCACCGGCCTGGTTGGCCACTTCGACGCTCTCTTCGCTGGACGCCTGGCTGGCGTTCATGGTCGAGACCGCCTCACGGGAGCCGATCTGCAGCGAGGTGATCATCTTGTGGATCTCTTCGGCCGACTCCTGGGTGCGGTGGGCCAGGTTGCGGACCTCGTCGGCCACCACCGCGAAACCGCGACCGGCTTCACCGGCGCGCGCCGCTTCGATGGCCGCGTTGAGCGCCAGGAGGTTGGTCTGCTGAGAGATGCCTTTGATCACATCGAGGATGTGGCCGATGTTATCGGTGCTGGCGTTCAGGGTTTCGATCTGGGTGCAGGACAGGCTGATCTTCTGCGACAGCTCGGTCATGGCCAGGATGGTTTGTTCCACCACCTGGCGACCATCGTCGGCCTGCTCGCTGGCGCCGCTGGCGTGCTGCGAGGCATCGGCGGCGTTGCGGGCGATTTCCTGGGTCGCGGCGCCCAGCTGGTTGATCGCCGCGGCCACGCTGTTGGTACGCGCGCTCTGCTCGTCGGAACCGATGATCGAGGCGTTGGAAGAGGCCATCACGCGCTGGGACAGGTCGTGCACCTGGCGGGTGGCCGAGGACACCTCGGAAATCGAGGCATGGATACGCTCCACGAACTGGTTGAACGAGCCGCCCAGTACGCCGAATTCGTCCTTGCTCTCGACCACCAGGCGCCGGGTCAGGTCGCCTTCGCCCTGGGCGATGTCCTGCATCGCGCGGCCCATGGTGGTCAGCGGACGCATCAGCACCTGGATCAGCAGGCTCAGCAGCACGGCAATCGCGGCCACGGCAATGAACATCGCCAGCAGCGCCGAGGTGCGGAACTTGCTCAGCGGCGCGAACGCCTTGTCACGGTCGATGGACAGGCCGATGTACCACTCGGCATTCGGCAGGCCGGTCACCGGAGTGAACGACAGGATGCGTTCCTGGCCGTTGAGCAGCACTTCCTGGGTGCCTTTCTGGATGCGCACGTTGGCGCCCGGGTAGATGTCCTTGAGGTTCTTCATCACCTGGTCCTTGTCCGGGCTGACGATCACCTGCCCTTCCGCGCTGACCAGGAAGGCATGGCCGAGGCCGCCGAAGTCCACCGAGTTGATGATCTTCACCAGGGTTTCCAGGCTCAGGTCGCCGCCGACCACGCCCAGCAACTGGCCGTCCTTTTTCACCGGCATGGCGATGGTCACCACCAGGCCGCCGACCGCCGCCATGTAGGGCGGGGTCAGCATGGTCTTGTCGGCGGTCACGGCCTGCTTGTACCAGGGACGCTGGCGCGGGTCGTAGCCGTCGGGCATTTTCGCGTCAGGCCGCTGGGTGAACACACCGTTGACCTGGCCCACGTAGGTGAACTGGAAGTTCGTGGTGAACGCCGGCTGGTCCACCAGCCCCGGGAAGTCCGCATTGGCGCCTTGGTGGGCGATGTTCTGCGAGAGGTTCTCGAGCACCAGGATGCGTCCGCTCATCCAGTTCTGGACGCTGCTGGAAGTGAGGTCACCCGCCTGTTCGATGGACGATTCAAGGTTCTGGCGAATGGTATTTCGCTGCAGATAGTCGTTGTACAAAGTGAACAACGCGAATGCCAGAACCACTACACCGGAGGCGGCCAAAAGGATTTTATGGCTGAACTTGAGATTCATGTCATGGGACTTCTTATGCCGAAATTGGGGATGCGTACGGGATGCAACTTTCCATGTAACAGCGCAGGCGGTGTTCTTGCGGCCGCTCTACTTTGGTGCACGCATGGGTCTCACTGTCTGTCGGCACGAGACGGATAAATCTTAGCGATTTGTCAGAAATCTACGGGTTATCCGCAAAAAACCCGCTGAACGGCACGCTAGAGCGATCGCTTCAGACTTTTCCGACGCCAGTGGCTCCGCGGCTGTTGCAAAATCCCAAACCCTTGATGACAATGCGACTAATTATCATTTGTGACACCCGGGCAGTCGCATCCATGTCATCACCTGAGTTCGCAGTACAGGCGCTGTACAGCCATCACCATGGCTGGCTCAACACATGGTTGCGCAGCCGGCTGGGCAACGCCGCCGATGCGGCCGACCTGGCGCAGGACACTTTCGTGCGCCTGTTGCAGCGCACCGAACGCCTCGAGCTCAAGGCCCCGCGGGCCTTCCTGCGGACCATCGCCCGGGGCCTGGTGATCGACCATTGGCGCCGCGAGGAAATCGAGCGCGCCTACCTGGAAACCATCGCTCATCTGCCGCAAGCCCAAGCCCCCAGCGAAGAAGCCCGCGCCCTGGTGCTGGAGCTGCTGGAAAGCATCGCGCGCATGCTCGAGGGTCTGAAGCCGAAAGTGCGCAAGGCGTTTCTGCTGGCCCAGTGCGAAGGCCTGACCCACAAGCAGATCGCCGAGCAAATGGGCCTGTCCCTGCGCTCGGTGGAGCGTTACGTGGCCGACGCGCTGTTCCATTGCTACTTGCTGCGCTATGAGGCTTGAGCGCGGTGGATAACCCTTCGATCAACCTGCGCCGCCCCGTGGACCCCAGGCACCTGGTGGTCAAGCAGGCCATCAACTGGATGCTGCGCCTGCGCAACAACGCCGGTAACCCCCGGCTGCAGCAGCAGTGCGACACCTGGCGCGCGGCCCATCACGAACACGAGCAGGCCTGGCAGCGGGTGCAATCGCTGCAGCAGGAGCTGCACAGCAACCTGCGGGCCGTGCCCGGCGCCCAGGTGGCCTTCGACACCCTGGAAAACAGTGCCCAGCGCCTCGGCCGGCGCCAGGCCCTGAAGCTGCTCGGCGGCGTCATGCTGATAGGTTCCGCCACGTGGCTGGGCAAGGAGCAACTGGCCTGGCAGCAGTGGAGTTCCGACTTCGCCACCGCCACCGGCGAGCGCCGCGGCTTCCAGCTGCCGGACGGCTCGCGCCTGGAGCTCAACACCGACAGCGCCGCCGATATGGACTTCAATGCCCAGCAGCGGCTGATCCGGCTCAGCCGTGGGGAAATCATGCTGACCTGCGGTCCAGACTCGCAGGCAAGCCCCTCCAGGCCACTGCTGGTACGGACTCGCCACGGCCTGTTCGAGGGTTTCGACGCAAGCTTCGTGGTGCGCATGGAGGGCGACTGCACGCGCCTGAGCGTGACCGCCGGCAGCGTCGCCATTCATTCGCCGCACACCGCCGATGGCGCCTCGGCCCAGGTACAGGCCGGGCAAAGCTATCGGGTCAGTGCGTCCCAGGCGGTGCCGGTGCCGCCGCTGGACATGGACGTGGGCGCCTGGGCCGATGGCCTGATCGTCACCCGCAACATGCGGTTGGCGGACTTTATCCGGGAGGTCGGGCGTTATCGCCACGGCTACCTGGGGTGTGCCGACGGGATCGGCGACCTGCGCCTGTCCGGCGTGTTCCGCCTGGAGGACACCGACAAACTGCTGGCGATCCTCCCGCAAACCCTGCCGGTGCGCCTGCGTTATCGCACCCGCTGGTGGGTCACCCTAGAGCGCCTGGCCTGAGGCGTTTCAATTCGTTGAATTTTTTTGGCGGCTTTTGCGCGCGAGTCCGGCTTGGACAGTAAGCACTTCCATCTGCCTTCAGTGACTCAACGGAACCTTTCCATGACTGTGCGTAGCAATTTCCACAACTTCTCTTCTGCACGGCCCGCCCTCGGCCTGCGCCATGCCGTGCGCGTGGCCCTGCTCTCCTCGGCGCTGGGCGTCGCCGTCTTGCCTTGCCTGGCACAGGCGGCCGAGACGGGCGCGGCCAGCCTCAGCCATAGCTACAACATCCCCGGCGGCGCCTTGAGCGACGTGCTCAACCGCTTCGCCCGCGAGGCCGGCATCACCCTGTCGATGACCCCGGCACAGATCCAGGGGCGCCAATCCGCCGGCCTGAAGGGCGAATATTCCACCGACCAGGCCCTGGGCCAGCTGCTCAATGGCTCCGGCCTGGAAGCAGTGAGCCAGGACGGCAGCAGCTATGTCCTGCGTGCGTTGCCCGAGACTGGCGCCCTGGCGTTGCCGGCCACCGACATCAAGGGTTTCGCCTTGGGCAATGCCTTGGGCAGCATGGAAGGCTACAACGCCACCCACAGCCAGATCGCCACCAAGACCAGCACCGCGCTGCTGGAAACCTCGCAGAGCGTCTCCGTGGTGACCCGCGAGCAGATGGACGACCAGGGCTCGCAAACCGTGTCCCAGGCCATGCGCTACACCCCCGGCGTGCTGACCAACCCCTACGGCGCAACCCACAGGTACGACTACGTGGCCATGCGCGGCTTCAACGACGGCTCGGTGGATAACATCTACCTCGACGGCCTCAAGTCCATGGGCGACAGCGGCACCTACAGCACCATGCAGGTCGATCCGTACTTCCTGGAGCGGGTGGACATCCTCAAGGGGCCTTCGTCGGTGCTTTATGGCCGCAGCTCCCCGGGCGGCCTGGTGGCGCTGACCAGCAAGAAGCCGCTGTTCGAGCCCTATCATCAGATCCAGGCGACGGTCGGCACCCAGGGCCAACGCGGCATGGGCTTCGACTTCAGCGGCCCGGTGGACGACGACAAGCGCATCGCCTATCGCCTGACCGGGCTGGCGGACCGCTCCGACACCCAGTTCGACCACAACAAGGAAAAACGCTTCGCCCTGGCGCCGACGCTGAGCATCGACTTCACCGATGACACTTCGCTGACCCTGCAGGCGTACCTGCAACACGATCCGGATGGCGGCTATCACAGCGGCATGCCGGCCGACGGCGCGCTGCACCAGCGCAACGGTCAGCGGATTTCCGAGAATTTCTTTGAGGGCGAACCGGGCATCGACCGCTATGAGCGCGATCAGCAGTCGTTCGGTTATCAGTTCGAACATCGCTTCAACGATGTCTTCACCGCGCGGCAGAACTTCCGCTACCTCGACTCCAAGGTGAAGCTGGACCAGGTCTACGGCTACGGCTGGACCACGCCGACCAGCAACGAGCTGAACCGCTACTACACCGGCGGCGACGAAAAGCTGCATGCCTTTATCGTCGACAACATGCTGCAGGCCGAATTTCTCACCGGCTCGACCAAGCACACCGTGCTGACAGGCGTGGATTACCAGCGGCGCAAGACGGTGGTGGACTGGACCAGCGGCTCGGTGGCGCCGATCAATGCGTTCGACCCGGTCTATGGCAACTCGGCCATCAGTTATTACGACCCCGTCAGCTATCTGCGTCGCCTGGAGCAGACCGGCGTCTACCTGCAAGACCTGATCGAGATGGACAAGTGGCGCTTCTCCCTTGGCCTGCGCCAGGACTGGGTGGAGACGTCGGACGAGAACCGCCTGGCTGAAGCCACGCGCCCGGTGGGCACCGAAATCAATGACAAGCGCACCAAGCTGACGGGCCGCGCCGGGGCGCTGTACCTGTTCGATAACGGGCTGGCGCCTTACATCAGCTATTCCGAATCCTTCAACCCCAACTCTTATGCGGACAGCGCCGGCAACCCGCTGGCCCCCACCGATGGCACGCAATGGGAGCTGGGCCTGAAGTACCAGCCACCGGGCACGGATGACTTGTACACCGCGTCGCTGTTCCGCATCGACCAGGAGAACCTGGCCACCAAGCTGCCCCAGGAAAACTTCTATCGCGCGGTCGGCGCCGTACGCTCCCAGGGCCTGGAACTGGAAGCGCACATGCAGTTGAACGACAACCTCAAGCTGCTCGGCAGCTACACCTTCACCGATATCGAATACTCGAAGTCGATGATCAGCACCTTGAGCACGGCCACCGACATCATCGAGAACAAAGGCAACTCGCCGACCCAGGCGCCGCGCCACATGGCTTCGCTCTGGGCCGACTACAAGTTCGACAGCGGCTCGCTCGACGGCCTGCGCCTGGGTGGTGGCGTGCGCTATGTGGGCTACAGCTGGGCGGATGCGGAGAACACCATGAAGGTGCCGTCCTACACGCTGTTCGATGCCTCCGTCGGCTATGACCTGGGCAAGGTCGGCCTGAAGGGCGTGGATGTCCGGCTCAATGCCAACAACCTGACCAACGAGTCCTACATTGCTTCCTGTGCCAGCCTGAGCTTCTGCTACATGGGCGAGGAGCGTAACGTCGCGGCCACGGTCAGCTACCAGTTCTAATCAATTTGTCGATTCCCCGAAGCCAGCGCACGCGCTGGCTTTGTCGTCTCTACGGGAAAATTCCATGCGCGCAATTCTGGTTCTACTGCATCGTTATATCGGCCTGGCCACCGCGGTGTTTCTGCTGCTGGCGGGGCTGACCGGCAGCCTGCTGGCCTTCCATCACGAGCTGGACGAATGGCTCAATCCGCAATTCTACGAAGCTCCCGCCGAGGGTCAGGCATTGCCGCCTGGAAGCTTGGTCGACCAGGTGCAGACGCAGCATCCGCGCCTGCAGGTCTGGTACATGGAATACCCCAACGAGCCCGGGCATACCGCGCTGCTCGCGGCGGTGCCACGTAACGATCCGGCCACGGGCAAGCCATTCGATGAGCCCAACCAGGTGTTCTACCTGGACCCCGTCAGCGGCGAGCAGACCGGTAAACGGTTCTGGGGCGCCTGCTGTTTCCAGCCGGAGAACTTCATCCCTTTCATTCTCGAATTCCATTACAACCTGACGCTGCCGGGTAACTGGGGATTGCTGTTGATGGGACTGGTGGCGATCTTCTGGGTTATCGATTGCTTCATTGCCGTGTTCCTCACCCTGCCCCGTGGCCGGCCGTTCTGGAAGAAGTGGTCGACCGCCTGGAAGATCAAGGGCGGGCATGCCTACCGGCTCAATATGGATCTGCACCGCGCAGGTGGGTTATGGCTGTGGTTACTGCTGCTGCCGATAGCGATCAGCAGCGTGGCGATGAACTTGCCAAGCCAGGTGTTCAAGCCGGTGGTGTCCCTCTTCTCGCCGATCGAGCCGAGCGTCTATGAAGCTCGGGGGCGCATGCCCAGCGATGAGTTGGGGATCACCCGGCTCAGCTATCAACAGGCTTATGAACTCGCCCAGGAGGAAGGCAAACGGCTGGGCCTGACAGCAGCGATCGGCGAGCTGTATTACAGCTTCGAATACAACTTCTACGGTGCCGGCTTCGGCCAGCATGACACTGAGGCCCACGGTAAGTCGTGGCTGTTCTTCCATGGCACGGATGGGCGCCTGCTGGGGCAGGAAATCGCCGGGCAAGGCACCTTGGGTGAACAGTTTTATCGTTTGCAACTGCCGATCCATGGCGGCCGGATCATCGGCTTTACCGGGCAGGTGCTCATTGCGCTATTGGGATTGGTGATTGCGATGCTGTCCGTCACCGGGATCTACATCTGGTGGCGTAAATGGCTGGCCCGCAGAAGCAGCAAGATGCGTCAGCGGTGAATTGAAGTGAGGTGAGCTGAGGGGTAGAGCGGAGGGGCTTCGCTCTATTCTGATGTTCTGGAGCAGGGGCTGGGAGCTGGAGGGACGTTGAGTCTTCCAGCGACCTGGCCTTGGGACTTGGGACTTGGCTCGAGACAAGGCTTGGGCTTTCAGCCGTACAAAAACAAAACCCCTGTCTGCGTCAGCAGACAGGGGTTTCGGAATTCAATCTTGACGATGACCTACTCTCACATGGGGAACCCCCACACTACCATCGGCGATGCATCGTTTCACT
>NZ_FNPW01000017.1 GCF_900107395.1 Pseudomonas sp. NFIX28 | reverse complement strand
GACTGATCGTAGAGGCTGCTCGCCCTAGCAGCGCGGCCATGGAACGGATCGAGTTACCTGCCACCACTGCACGCGAAATCTCTTCGCGCTCAGCCAACGTCAGCGCCAATCTGGACCTGCGGCGTACAGCGGGTCTGATACCGCCTGTTTCCGCCAAGATGTGCTGTATCGATGAATGGTTTCGATCAAATAGTTGGGCTATGTGCTGGAGAGAGTCGCCTTTCTGCCAGTGATCCCACATCAGTTTTTTCTGGCTTTCGGTGTAATAGATCCGAGGTCTCTGCTTCATCTGCAACACTCCTTCTGCTTACACAGAATTTAGTTGTGTTGCATCGACCGGTTGAATCCACAGCCAAAAGCAGACGTTCGCTAGAGACTGCTTATGGCCGAAAGCTGACCAAGCTTTAGCGTCCGCTTCTGGCCGATTAGGGCCATTGGCGAGTACTCGCTTTTGCCAAGGACAGATCACCAAACCAAAAGGGACATCAATCTAATTAGCCAAAGTTGCCCCGCTCTACTGAGCGGGGGCGTCATCCCTGTTAACAGGCGCTAGCTGCCGGATTGTGTGCCATGACGATCCACGCCGCGCCGTCGATCATCACCGACCGCTCGCCGGGGAGGCCCGCAAAGGCGGCGCGAACCGCGGCCGAGGCGTGGGCGCGGATGTCGTCGGGCTGATTAGCGAGCATAAGTGACAGCGGGCCGCCCTCGAACGCCATCCTCACCGCGTCATCTATCGCCGCATCCCGAGTCTCGCCTTCACCGAACGGGATGGAAACATCGAACGGCGCAAAAGTGATATCGGTAAAGCCAGCGGCCGTCAGGATACGTGTCACGCGTCCCCGATCACCGAACGAGAATGGTCCGGGTGCTTCGGGATCAGGCGGTGCGGTCAGCGGGACGATGCCCTTGATCGCGCCCATCGGCAGGCGCACCCAATCGTTCTCGGCCACGCCGCGCCAGCAGATGAAAGCGACCCGCCCGCCCGGCCGGAGCGCGCGTCGCATATGGGCGAACGCCCCTGTCGGATCGTCGAAGAACATCACCCCGAAACGCGAGAAAAGGATGTCAAACGCGCCCTCGGGCAGCTCGGCGCTACTGGCGTCGGCCACCTGGAACAGGACCGGCGTATCCTGCGGCGCAAGCTCGCGCGCTCGTCCAATCAGCGGTTCGGATATGTCCACGCCCAGCACATGTCCGCCCGCGCCGACGCGGGCAGCCAGAGCCAGACTCGACGCGCCCGCGCCGCAACCGACATCCAGCACGCGTTCGCCCGTGGCGGGCGCCGCGGCTTCTATCGCGGCCTGGCCGAATACCGCAAACATGGCATCGAGCCGGGCCTGGTTGGCGGCCCAGTACTCTCCGCTTTGGCCATTCCAGTCGGCGACCTGATAGGCTTTTTGCTCTGTCATGACATCTCCTCGTTTTGATTCGTTTTTAACCAGCTAGCCTTTGATCGAGGCAAGGAGGAAGGGGCGCTACTTGGCCCATGCCGCGATCCGCTCCGCGATCGCCTCAGGGGCCTCGATGTGCAGGAAGTGACCGACGCCGGGGACGACTTCCATCGCGTGCGGGGCGGCGAACCGATGTCGGTCTTCGACATGCGCGGGGAGGATGCAGCCGTCGTTGGCACCGTGAAGCTGCAACAGGGGCACCGTGATCGGCTGAGACATGCGTCGCGTCGCACCAATCATGCCGGGGCGCAGCATCGCCCGGTAATACTTTAGGGGCGCAGGCATGCTCTTGCGCAGATGCTCGTGTAGCTCTGCCTTGAGAGCGGGATCGAGCGAGAAGCCGGGCGACCATCGACGCAAGAGGCTGTCGATGAAGGCAAGATCGCGGGCGGTGGCGATCCAGCCGCTTCCAGGCAGTTGAAAGAGCCCCATGTACGAGCTCCGGCGCAGTTGAGCGAGGTGCGTCAGCCGGCTCATGAACGTGAGTGGATGAGGGATTGCGAGCGCGACCGCGCGTTCGATCCGCTCCGGTGCGGTGACGCAGGCATCATAGGTGATCAGGGCGCCCCAATCGTGGCCAATCAACTCCACGGGGCGCCCCGGAGACCAGCGGTCGATCAGCGCGAGCACGTCGCCGGTGAGGGCTGCGAAGTCGAACGGCCCCGCGGTCGGGGACGGCGCGTAACCGCGAAGCCAGGGTGCGACGACGTGGCGGCCACGGCGGCCGAGCTCGGCAAGGAAGGGCTTCGCGGTCGGCGGATGATCTGGGAAGCCGTGCAAGACGATCGTCGGTTGACCATCGGGATCCCCCCCCTTCAGCGCATGAAAGGTGCCGTGTGGCAGGTCGAAAGTGACGTGTTCGAACTCCATGTGTGTCAGCCTTTTTCAAAAAATGGTCGGGCGAGAAATGCTGATGCTGGCTTCGGTGTTTCTGGTCTTGGACATGTGCGCCTCCATGCTCATCTCCAAGCTGTGCTCTCAAGCCGGGATCGACTGCTGGGCGAAGATGCCGGCCATCGCGCCTTGCCATATTTCCGGAGTCAGGCCGTGCAAAAGCCGGGGACGGCGACCTTCTGGAACAGGTGCGGGGTGGCTACGACGGATGACGGATAGGCCGAAACCTTCGCGACGAATTCGGGGCGGGCGAAGGCATCGCGGAGCGTCTCGGTGGACTCCCACACCACATAGTTCAGGAAGGTCGGGCTATCACCGATCGCTCGGTGCAGTTGGGTGGAGATGAAGCCCGGCTGCTTCTTCAGGGTTTCGCCTGCCGCCTTGAAGGCGTCCAGGAAGCCCGCTTCGTCGGCGGAACCGACCGTGAATATGTTGATAAGTACGATTGGCGCGGCCGAGATGCCGAGTTGGCGCTCAAGCGGGAATTTATCGTCTAGCGGCTTGAATTTCTTTAGGACTTCCATGGTGGCGCTCGCGTCTATTGTGAAATTGGCGTGATCGATGCTGCTTGATCTCAAACCAGCATCGACTGCTGGGCGAAGATGCCCGCCGTCGCGCCTTGCCATGATGCCGTGGTGACCGAGGGCATTCCGGGGTTGGCGAGGTCGCCGGCGGCGTAGATGCCGGGCACGCTGGTTTCGCGGCGCTCGTCGACCTTGAGGACGATGCCCTGGGGCGTATCGACCGTGGCGAGGCCCAGCGATTCATGCAGGCGTGCGGACGGCTTGTTGCGCGGATGCGCGAACAGGATGTCGACCGCAACAGAGGGGCTGGCGTCGAGCCTGACGGTGGCGTTGTGGCTCTCTTCATGGTCGATTTCGGTGATCCGGCCATCGACGACAGGGATGCCGCGGCGCGCCAGATCGGCCCGGATGTCGGGTGGAATGTCGTGACCATTGGCGAAGACCGTCAATGTGTCGGTCCAGTCGTGGTACAGCCTGACGTAGTTGTGCGATGGCGGGCCGGACCAGACGAGGCCCCAATGCCGGCCGGCAACTTCAAAGCCGTCACAATAGGGGCAGGGCACGATGGAGGTGCCCCAGCCTTCGGCGAAGCCGGGAACTTCAGGCATCTGGTCGGCGACGCCATAGCTCAGGATCAGGCGGCGCGCCCTGAGGCTTTCGCCATCGCCAGTGAGGATGGAGAAATCGTCAATGGCGCCGGAAATACTCTCGGCTCGGGCAGTGACCAGACTGACCGTAGGGTAGCGCGCCAGTTGCTGCCGCGCCTCGGCAAGAATCTCCAGCGGTGGCTTGTGGTCGTGGCCGAGTAGACCATGCGAGTGGTCGGCGAAGCGATTACGCGGAAGGCCGGTATCGAGAACGGTGACTTTTCGGCGGGCACGACCAAGCTGGAGGGCGGCGGCAAGACCCGCAAAACTGCCGCCGATAATGATGACGTCATTCATGGTGATAGGCTCCGCGTTGTGGCTGAAGGGGCTTGGGTTTTACTGTTTGGATACTTTCGAGTACCATAATCCCGGAATTACGATACCGTCAAGTACTGGAATTTTTATGACCGAAATCAGCCAGACCCGGCGCGGCCGGCCGGCCAACGAGGCGCTCAGCCAAACGATCGTCGACGCCGCCGGCGAACTTTTTGTGGAGTTGGGTTTTCAAGCGACAACAATGGACAAGGTCGCCCAGCGGGCAAAAATATCCAAGCTAAGCATCTACCGACACTTTGAGAACAAGGAGGCGCTGTTCAGCGCGGCCATCGCGGCCCACTGCCATCAGTTTGCACCACAGGCCATTATTGAAGGCGTCGACGGTTCGGCTGCAGATCAGCTCATGGCGGTGGGGACATTCCTGTTGCGCACGTTGTTGAGTCCGGAAGTGCGCAGTGTTGAAGCCATGATCATGGTCGACAAGACGAAGCAAAAGTCGTTGAGCAAGCTCCATTACGAAGCCGGCCCTGCCTATGTCATCGCCCAGATCGAGGCCCTGTTGCGTCAGTTGCACGCGGAGGCGATGCTTAACGTGCCCGACCCGTTAGAGTCTGCCCGCTTGTTTGCCGCGCTTATCAAAGGGTCCGATCTCTTGATGATCGCCCGCTTCGATGAGGCGAAAGCCGAGGACGACAACGAAATCGAATCCTATTGCCGGTCGGCTGTCGCCATGTTCATCGCCGCGCACGGTGTTTAGTGGTTGATTTGAACGCCTGATGTTGGTCGTTAGCTGGCCATCACAAATGGCAGGCTTCGGCCGTTAGCAGTCGCTTGCCAACGTCTGCTTCTGGCCGAAAGCAGCCCTTGATCGATTTCTGCAGGTCAGATCTTGTGGATGTTGGGCGGACAGCTCTAAGGGGCAGGTGTTCTCAGAGACGCTCGACAGGTAACCTGAGCTCCCAACTGCGTAGCACCGCGATGGACATCAATCTACTGAACGAATCCATGATTGGTCATTGGCGTATTCCCTCGGGTGTCTGGCAATGCGAGTTCCAGTTTGGGAGCCGATTGATTTACGTCCAGCATCACGATGACGAGCTCCCCCATGCCAGGCTTATCGAAGCGCAACATATGGTCAATGCCGCGTGGACTGATTTGCCCCAAGCCCTAAAGTTTGCCGAGCAGCACTGTAAAACGCAGAGGCCCGAGTTGATGCGGCTTTATGAGACTCATATGCCGTGGGAGTCTCCGTTGTATGTGTGCTCAATCCACTTCGATCTCGACTCACCTTACCCCGGCTATACCATTTCCAAGAACCCGGATTTTGATTGGGGTCGTACCTTGGTCGATGAAGACGAACTGTGTATGAGTCACAGCGTCTGCATGGAGCTGCATGAGCCAGGGGATGACTTTTGGATTTACATCAAGCGCGTGGGCTTTCAGCAATTTGAGCTTGGCTATTAGCCTAGTGGTCAACTATCAACCCAGGGCCTGTCCCTGAACTTCGTTGATCAGGCACGCTCCCCAATACACCACCACTGAACTTCAACCTCATCATCGCTTTGGGTTACATCATGCCCATGCTCGATGAATGACTCGGGTATATCCAGGGCAAGCTTGTGGCTCAGGCTTATTGGAGCGAGCGAATTATGCTGCCCCAGAAAACTCAGATAGTACTCACGGTCATAGAACACCGTTACTTCACTTTGGTGCAGCCAGGGCCATACCAGTAGGCAGGCGACGCGGTAGTAGCCATGGCTGCGATCCGCAGCGCGGGAAAGATGGTTCGCTGCTTCGAGCAGTTGCTGAACGCAAAACGCCTGCAATTCGATACGTGCCTGCGGACCCTCAACGAGGGTATTGAGCACTGGAATCTTCCAGTGCGTGTAGCGCTGGCGTTCATCAATGTGAGGATAGAACTCACCGCTAAAGCCCGCGGCCCAGTACTCCAATGCGCGGAGACGTCGGGGGATGCCTCGGAGTTTTTTGTTACTGAGGAGTAGTCTTCGCAAGGGATGTCCTTATGCTGTGCGGTGACACTGACGGTTTGGGTGCTCATTGTAAGCTGCTAAACGATCAGCGTTTTCGGGCGTTGATATTGGAAATATCCGCTCTTGAAAGCTGCCCGGCATGGGCTTTCATTTCTGACGGTTTGCAAATAGCCTGATGTTTTTCTGTGTGGCTCGACATCCTTTTTAGCGATCCCGGAAACGGTCCAACCGCAATCCCTGCTTCACCCATACCGAAAACACGAGCGGCAAAAAATCTTGAAATAGCTCGGCGAAATAACCCTATAAGCCGTCCGCCCCCTTTTCTGCATTCTGGCAGCGACCGTCGAGCGTCCATCAGTTGCAGTTCATCTGCTGTCCAGTGGTCTCATGAACAGGTCTGGCTCTTCGTGAAGCCCTGAAATCTGGCACATCGAACAACCCGGTGACTAAAGTGCCCTCCACAAGCGGACACTACGGATTGCATGGCCTTGGCGAGGGCCGGCGGGCAGGGTGCCGTTCGCACGGTTTTCCATGGGCCGGCCACTTCGCGGCTATTATCTAATTTCAGGTCGATGGCCTAAAAGACCCATGTCCACGCCGATGGCCTGATGTCCTGCTCGCCCGGGTAAAAACGCTTTCTCAGCCTTGCTGAGCCGTATCGGGTGTGGCTTCGACGACGGGGCCCCTCCAGTGTCGAGGGCTGTCAATGGCGCTTCACGGTAATCAGGGACGACGACCGTGATGGCATGCATGAAGTGGCGACAATGGATATGAGCGTCGGGTCGACGGCCGGAGAAGAAGACGCGGGCTTTTTCGCGCAGACCCTGGAACAGGCCAACGATGCAGTGGTGATCATCGACGATCGCAACCAGGTGGTATTTTTCAACGCGGCGGCCGAACGCTTCTGGGGCTGCCCACGGCGCGAGGTGCTGGGCAGCGATGTCGGCACGCTGGTGCCGATCCCCATCCGCTCGCGGAACGACGGCCAGACCGGGATCAACAAGATCATCGGCACCAGCCGCGATGTCTGCATCACGCGCAAGGACGGCGAAGAGCGCTGGGGCGCGATGGCGATTTCGAAAATCACCCTGCAGACGCACATTTTGTATGCGGCCTTTTTCAAGGACGTGACCCAGGCGCGGCTGAAGGATATCGAGCAGTGCTTGCTGTCGATGTCGGTCAACCCCGACTGTTCGGCCATCTGCATCGTCGATGCCGACGGCCGGATGATCTACATCAACGACGGGCTGGTGCGCTTGCTGGGGTATTCGCGCGAGGAACTGCTCGAGCGCTCGCCGCAGATGTTCTTCGTCGCCGATGCCGACGCGCAGGCCGATGCGCTGCAGCTGGACAGCATCCTCGGTGGCCAGCCCCATGAAGCCTGTGGCCTGGTCGGCAAGCGCAACGGCCAGCGGCTGAGGGTGCAGGTCTGCTCGGCGCCGGTGTTCGACGCCGCGGGGCGGATCGGCAACATCGTCATTGTGTTCACCGATATCAGCGGTTCCCGGTTACCCGAAGCGCTGCAGGACAAGGTCGTGGGCGCCTTGTTGCAAGAGCAGCCGCTGGACAGCGTGTTGACGCTGCTGTGCCAGGAAGTCGAGCGCCTGGCGCCGGAGGTCATGGTTTCGATCCGCCGCATGGCGTTCGCCGATGCCCTGACCGGCTTGCCCAATCGCAGCTTCCTGCTGGCCGAGGCCAACCGCAGCATCGCCGAGGTCGCCCGTGAGCAGGGCGAGCTGGCGGTGTTGTATGTCGACCTGGATCGTTTCAAGCAGGTCAACGATGCCCTGGGCCATGCCTCGGGCGATGCGCTGCTGCAAATCATGGCGCAGCGGCTGCGCAGCGTGCTGCGCGAGTCGGACATCGTCGGGCGGCTGTCGGGCGATGAGTTCGTGCTGGTGCTGCCCCGCATGAACGCCGGCAAGGTCACGGCTTTTCTCGAGCGCCTGATGCCAACCCTGGGCGCCCCGGCCGAGATTGCCGGAACCGCCATGCTGCCCTCGGCCAGCATCGGCGTCAGCATGTTTCCCGGCGACGGCCAGGACATGGAAAGCCTGTTGCATTGCGCCGATATCGCCATGGACCAGGCCAAGCGCACCGAGCGCGGCGGTTTCAGGTTTTTCCTCGAGGAAATGGACCAGCTCGCCCAGCACCGCCTGCAGCTGGAGACGGCGCTGCGCCAGGCCCTGACCAGCGACGGCCTGCACCTGGTGTTCCAGCCGCAGATCGACTTGCGCAGCAACGGCCTGGTCGGGGTCGAGGCGCTGGCACGCTGGGAACATCCGAGCCTGGGCAAGATTGCGCCGGCGCAATTTATCGCCCTGGCCGAGGAGTGCGGGCTGATCAACTACCTCAGCCAGTGGGTGCTGTGCAAAGCCTGCGAGCAACTGGCGCGCTGGCGTCAGGCGGGGCTCAGGGTGCCGTCCATTTCGGTCAACCTGTCGCCGACCAATTTCCACAACCTCAACCTGGCGGCCCTGATCGCCCGCCAGTTGCAGCGCTGCGGCCTGCAGCCGGCGGACCTGTGCGTGGAGGTCACGGAGGGCGTGTTCCTGTGCAGCAACCCCAATACCGAGCAGACCCTCCAGGACCTGCACACCCTGGGCGTGCGCCTGGCCATCGATGACTTTGGCGCGGGTTATTCCAGCCTGGGCTATCTGCGGCGCTTGCCGATCAACGAACTGAAGCTGGACAAGAGCTTTGTCGAGGAGCTGCAGCACGATGCCTCCTGCCGCGCCTTGAGCGAGGCGGTCGTCGGCATCGGCAAGGGCCTGGCCCTGCGGGTAGTGGCCGAGGGCATCGAGCACCCCGAGCAGCGCGATATCCTGCTGGCGCAAGGTTACGGCGTGGGGCAGGGCGAGCTGTTTTCCAGGCCGCTGCCGGCCCGGCTGTTCGGGCAGTGGTTCGTGGGCTGGCGCCCTTAGCCGGCCGCTCGATTTGCCGCCGGTGAAACCAGGCGCCCTGAAGAAACTGCCTCGTTCGCGGCGAAAGTCGGCTATGAACAGAAAGAGGGACTTTCCTGCGCCCATGACCCCGGAGCCACGCAATGCGTCATGCCTTTGTCGAAACTTACTACCAAGCCACGGTTGAAAAGACCGCCTACCCAGGGCTCGACGGGCGGGTGGAAACCCGGGTCTGCATTCTGGGCGGCGGGCTGGCCGGGCTTTCCACTGCCCTTGGCCTGGCCGAACGTGGCGTGAGCGACGTGGTGCTGCTCGAATCCCACTCCGTGGGGCACGGCGCTTCGGGGCGCAACGGCGGGTTTGTATTCGCCGGCTATTGCCTGGGCAACGCCGAGCTGTTCAAGGTGCTGGGCCGCGAAGAGGCACGGCGGCTCTACCGGCTGACCATCGACGCGGTCGAGCTGATCCGCCAGCGCGTCCGGCAATACGGCATCCAGTGCGAGCTGACCGACAAGGGCATCTTGCTGGCCAACTGGTTCAACGACCCGGCGCGCCTGGAGCAACCTCGGCAACTGATGAAGGAGGTCTATGGCGTCGACTGGCAGCACGTGGCGCCCGGCGAGTTGCGGGAAATGCTCAAGACCGAGCGCTATTTCGGCGCCTTGTTCGAGAGCAATGCCTTTCACTTCCACCCGCTCAAGTATGTCTATGGCGTGGCGGCGGCCGTGGCCGGGCATGGCATCGATATCCACGAACACTCGGCGGCCCTGGCGATCGAGCCGCAGGGCGGCAAGTACCTGGTCAGGACCACGCACGGCGAAGTGCTGGCCGAGCAGGTGGTATTCGCCGCGGGCGGTTATGCCCGCGGGCTGTATCGCCCGGTGGAGCGGGCGACGCTGCCGATCGCCACCTACGTGGTGGCCACCGAGCCTCTGGGCGAGCGTTTGCGCGAGGCGATCAACTGCGAGGCGGCCGTCTACGACACCCGGTTCGCCTTCGACTATTACCGCCCGCTGGCGGACAGCCGGATCCTCTGGGGCGGGCGCATTTCCATCCTCAATCGCGGCCCGCAGGCGATCGCCGGCTTGCTGAAGGCCGACCTGGTCACGGTCTACCCGCAATTGGCCGACGTGCAGCTCGACTATGCCTGGGGCGGGCTGATGAGCTACGGCCGCCAGCAGATGGCGCAGATCGGCCGGGATGACAACGGGGTATGGCATGCCGTGGGCTTCGGCGGCCACGGCATGGCGCCGACCACGGTGGCGGGGGAGGTGCTGGCGGATGCCATCGCCAAGTCCATCCCGATTCCCCAGGGCTTTGCCCGCTTCGGCCTGGTGCCCACCTGCGGCCTGCTGGGCCTGGTGGCGGCGCAGGCGACCTACACCGCCTGTCAGGTCCGGGATGCCTACGATGCCCACCGTCTGAACCCCTGAGCGCAGCCCTTTCCCGGGGCCGGCGGGCCTAGGCGCAACTTCAGCGTTTTCTGGCCCAAACCCGGGAATGAACTTATGCTGGCGGGCAAATCTGCATTCATTGAACCGCCAAGGCGTGACGCGAGGACGTTCCGAGCGTCTACGACTTGAACAAGTGACGCTGCTGCAGCCCGTATTGGCTCTTGGCATATTGAAATTTGGGAGATTGTCTATGGTCATCAAACCCCGCGTTCGCGGCTTTATCTGTGTGACGACCCACCCGGTCGGTTGCGAAGCCAACGTCAAGCAACAGATCGACTACGTCACCGAACAAGGCGCCATCGACGCTGGGCCAAAGAACGTACTGGTGCTCGGCGCTTCCACCGGCTACGGCCTGGCTGCGCGTATCACCGCTGCCTTCGGTTGCGGTGCCAACACCCTGGGCGTGTTCTTCGAGCGCGGCAGCGTTGACGGCAAGCTCGGCACCGCCGGCTGGTACAACACCGCGGCTTTCCACAAATTTGCCGAAGAAAAAGGCCTGTACGCCAAGAGCATCAACGGCGACGCCTTCTCCGACGAAGTCAAGCGCCAGACCATCGAAACCATCAAGCGCGACCTGGGCAAGATCGACCTGGTGGTCTATAGCCTGGCCGCTCCGCGCCGTACCCACCCGAAAACCGGTGAAGTGCTGAGCTCGACCCTCAAGCCGCTGGGCAAGTCGGTGACCCTGCGTGGTGTCGACACCGACAAGGAAATCGTTAAAGAAACCACCCTGCAGCCAGCCACCCAGGAAGAAATCGACGGCACCGTGGCGGTGATGGGCGGCGAAGACTGGCAGATGTGGATCGACGCGCTGCACGAAGCCGGCGTGCTGGCCGAAGGCGCGAAAACCACCGCCTTTACCTACCTGGGCGAGAAGCTGACCCACGACATCTACTGGAACGGCTCCATTGGCGAAGCCAAGAAGGACCTGGACCAGAAAGTCATCGGCATCCGCAAGGAGCTGTCGGAGCTGGGCGGCGACGCGCGGGTTTCGGTGCTCAAGGCCGTGGTGACCCAGGCCAGCTCGGCGATCCCGATCATGCCGCTGTACCTGTCGCTGCTGTTCAAGGTCATGAAAGAGCAGGGCACCCACGAAGGTTGCATCGAGCAGGTCTACGGCCTGTACAAGGACAGCCTGTACAACCCGAACCCGATCATCGACCAGGAAGGCCGCCTGCGCGCCGACTACAAGGAACTGGAACCGGCCATCCAGGACCGCGTGAAGCAGCTGTGGGATGAAGTCACCAGCGAAAACCTCTACCAGCTGACCGACTTCACCGGCTACAAGCAGGAATTCCTGCGCCTGTTCGGTTTCGAGATCGACGGCGTCGACTACGAAGCCGATGTCGATCCGGACGTGAAGATCGCCAACCTGATCCAGGTGTAAGCGAACTTAACGCGTCATCGCCAACGCCCCTCCCATGAGGGGCGTTGTCGTTTCTGCCCGGGCTGTGCGCTGGTTCAGGCCGGTGCCTGTCAACGTTCGACCTGGGTTGGGATCGACATCTGGCGCATCACTCGTGTTGAATGTCGGCCCATTGCCAAGAGGGAAGACCATGCAAGCCGCGCCCGTGCGCATCACCGCCGAGGAGATGCTCTCCGACAACTGGTACCTGCTGAAGAAATACAGCTTCGACCTGCAACGCCGCGACGGCAGCTGGCAGGCGCAGACCCGCGAGGTCTACGACCGTGGCAATGGCGCGACCATCCTGCTGTACAACCGCGAGCGGCGCACGGTGCTGCTGATCCGCCAGTTCCGCATGCCGACCTACGTCAACGACCACAGCGGCTACCTGATCGAGACCGCCGCCGGCCTGCTGGACAATGCCAGCCCGGAGGAGCGCATCCGCCTGGAAGCCGAAGAGGAAACCGGCTACCGCGTCGGCGCGGTGCAGAAGGTCTATGAAGCCTTTATGAGCCCCGGCTCGGTCACCGAGCGCATCCACTTTTTCATCGGCGAGTATTCCCCCGACGACCGCATTGGCGACGGCGGCGGGCTGGAAGAGGAGGGCGAGGACATCGAGGTGCTGGAGCTGGGCTACCAGCAGGCGCTGGACATGGTGCGCAGCGGCGAGATCGTCGACGGCAAGACCATCATGCTTTTGCAGTACCTGGAACTGCGCCTGATGCCACCGCGCCTGACGATCCTGCTGGCCGCGCCGCGCTCCTCGGGGGCCGAAGATGCAGCGGCGCAGCAGGCCGCCAGCCTGGACCGCTGTGCCGCGCAGTTGTTCGAGGCCGGGCATCACCCCGTGCTCGGCCAGTGGCTGGGGGACGCGACGGATGACTCGGACCCGCAGCACGATGCGCGCTTCCAGGCGCGTGCCCTGCCTCTATTGCAGCGCTGCGACGCGCTGCTGCGCATCGGCGGCGCCTGCGCCCGTGCCGATGCCCTGGTGGCGATGGGCGAGCGCCTGGGCCTGGCGGTCTACCGTTCGCTGCAGGACATTCCCCGCTGAACACCTCCCGCTGAGCCGGCCCTCTGCGGGCCGGCCGGCTGACGGCCTTGTATCGAAGTGTGTATCGGCCCGGCGCTGATACACCTGCTTGTGCTGGCGCCGCTTGCGCACACAACCCGGATACACCCCGAGGATTAACTACGTCCACCCGCCAGCACCGAGCTTCTCGGTGCCGGTGGCGGGAACCGTTAATCAATCCATCGAAGGGGTATCAGCATGTTCAAACTCTCCAACGTTTCCAACGTCGCGCTCGGCCTGGCACTGGTCGGCGGCCTGGGCCTGTCCACCGCTGCTTCGGCACTGAGCATGACCGAGCTGTCCCAGGGCTACACCCTGGCCGCGGCCGACGGGGTCAAGGCCTCGGCCGAAGGCAAATGCGGCGAGGACAAGTTCGCCAAGACCGACACTAACCACGACGGCAAGGTCTCCCGCGAGGAGTTCATCGCCGCCGCCCCCGAGCGGGCCGCCGAGTTCGACAAGATCGACGCCAACCACGATGGCGCCATCAGCCTCGGCGAGGCCAAGCAGTACCTGGCGGCCAAGGCCGGTTCGGCCGAAGGCAAATGTGGCGAAGGCAAGTGCGGCGCGGCGATCGAGTCCTGATCGGCGGCGGGGGCACTTAGGTGCCCCCTTTTTTCGGGGCAACCAGGAGATGAGCCCATGCAACCTTTCCCTATCGCGTTATCCCGCCAGGCCCCGCGCCTGCCCGTTTCGGCAGCCGTGGGGCTTGGCTTGCGCCGTGCCTTGCTCGACTCACTGAAGACGGCGCCTGCGGGCGCTTTTGATTTTCTGGAACTGGCACCGGAGAACTGGGTCGGCATCGGCGGCGCCCATGGCGCCGCGCTGTGTGCCCTGGCCGAGCGCTACCCGCTGAGTTGCCACGGGTTGTCGTTGTCCCTGGGCGGCCCGGCGCCGCTGGACCTGGCGTTCCTGGGCGAAGTCCGGCAGTTCCTCGAGCGTTTCGATGTGCCGCTGTACAGCGAACACCTGAGCTACTGCGGCGACGACGGCCACCTCTACGACCTGTTGCCGCTGCCCTTCACCGAAGAGGCGGTGCGCCATGTCGCGGCGCGCATCCGCCAGGCCCAGGAGGTACTGGGTCGGCGCCTGGCGGTGGAGAACGTCTCGTACTACGCGGCGCCGCGCCAGGACATGGACGAGCTGGCCTTCACTAACGCGGTGCTGGCCGAAGCCGATTGCGACCTGCTGCTGGACGTCAACAACCTCTACGTCAACTCGGTGAACCACGGCCTCGACCCGCAGGCTTTCCTTGCCGGCCTGCCGCCGGAACGGGTGGTGGCGATGCATGTGGCCGGGCACTACGACCAGTCCGACAGCCTGAAAATCGACACCCACGGTGCGCCGGTCAAGCCGGTGGTCTGGGCCTTGCTGGCGCGTGCCTATGAGTTGTTTGGCGTGCAGCCGACCCTGCTGGAGCGGGACTTCAATTTCCCGCCATTCGCCGAGCTGCTGGGCGAGCTGGACAGCATCCGCCGGTTGCAGGCCGATACCGGCCAGGCGCCGGGGAGGCTGGCCCATGCTTAAGCCGACGATCGCCCTCGGGGCCCAGCAACAGGCCTTCACCGCTTACCTGCGCGACCCCGAGCACCAGGCGCCGCCCGCCGGGATGGACCGCGCGCGGGTGGAGATTTACCGCGAGCTGGTGTTCGACAACCTGCAGTCGTTGCTCAGCGGTACTTTTCCGGTGCTGCGCTCGGTGCTCGGCGAGACTGACTGGCGCCGGCTGCTGCGTATCTTTCTGCGCGAGCATCGCTGTGCCACGCCGAAGTTCGGTGAGATCGCCGGCGAGTTCGTGGCCTGGCTGGCCGCGGAGCCTGCCGCCTTGCAGGACGCCGGCTGGCCGGCCTTTATGGTCGAGCTCAGCCATTACGAATGGATCGAAATGGCCTTGCAGCAGGCTGAGGCCGAGCCATTGCCGGCCAGCGATCCAGGTCGGCTGCTGGATCAGCCGTTGCGCCTGTCGCCCCTGGCCTGGCCGCTGGCCTACGCCTGGCCAGTGCAGCGCTTGGGCCCGGCCTGGCGCCCCACGACGCCGGGGGCTGCACCGACCTTGCTGCTGATCCGCCGCGATGCCGATTATCGCGTGCACTTCTGCGAACTCAGCCCCCTGGCCTGGCGCCTGCTGCAACGCCTCGAGGCATTCCCCCAACTCACGGGGCACGCCCAGTTGCAAGGCCTGGCCCAGGAAGCCGGCATCGACGACCTCGAGACCTTTCTCGCCAATGGCCTGAGCCTACTGCAACAAATGCACGCCCAAGCCGTTATCGGCCCGATGTAGCCGCTGGCGCAGCCCGCGATCGGCGGCGCAGCCGTCGCAGAACCGGGTTGCACGTTCCGCCTGACCCACTGCATGGCCTGGGTTTGCGGCTGCTTCGCAACCGATCGCAGGCTGCGCCAGCGGCTACAGGGATTGGGTATCGGCCTTTCTTTATTGGAAAGCCCCCAACGCCATAACTTGAAGCAGCGGCTGCGTTACCGCGATCACCGGACCAGATGCCGGCTGCTGACGTTGCCGATGTAGCCGCTGGCGCAGCCTGCGATCGGCGGCGCAGCCGTCGTAAAACCTGATTGCACGTTCTGCCTGACCCACCGCGTGGCCTGGGGTTTGCGGCTGCTCCGCAACCGATCGCAGGCTGCGCCAGCGGCTACAGGGATTGGGTACCAAGAAGCCGCAGCCTGGAGCTGCGGCTTTTTTGTGTTGGGCTTCAGCGGTTGCGGCGCAGGCGTTCGATGAGCGCGTCCAGGCTGAGTTTGCCCGGGCCCTGGAACAGCAGCGGCAGCAGCGCCGCGAGGTAGATTACCGGCAGCTTGAAGTTGCCGTGGCCCTTGTTACTGATGGCGTAGCCCTGGGCCAGTTCACTGAGGCTCGACCACTCGGCCGGCCAATGCACGGCGGCGGTGGCGACCAGCGTGACCACGATCAGTACCAGCGTGGCGAAGCGGGTGCCCAGGCCCAGCAGCAGGGCCAGGGCGCACAGCAGCTCGGCCCACATCGAGAGTTGCCAGTTCAGGCTCGCCGGCAGTTGGTCGAAGGGAAACGGAAAGGCGGACTGGATCTCCTGGAACCAGTTTTCACCGCGCCATTTCTCCAGGCCCGATTCGAAAAACTCCCAGGCCAGCAACAGGCGCAGGCTGAGCAGCGCGACCCAGGGGGCGACGCGATTGAGGTGGCGTTGCAGCCCGCCAAGGGCGGACGAAAGGGTGAGGATCATGGGGTGGATCTCCTGGGTAAAGTTGGGGCGTTGCAAAAGCGGCGCCGCCTGCGGCAGCGGCTACAGGGGCGGCATCAGCTCAGCGCGGGCTCAGGGCCTGGCGTTGCCAGCGTTTGTTGGCCTGGGCCAGCTTGCCCAGCAGGTTGATCGCCATGGCCGAACAGGTGAGCGTGAAGGGCAGCAGGTACCAGGCGCTCAACGGCAGGCGCTTGAAGTTGGAGTAGGCGAAGATCGCCGCGATCACCCACATGCCGGTGGTGTGCAGGCGTTTCCAGGCGGTACGGCTGAGCAGCGACGCCGGGCCTTTGAACGAGGTCAGGGCCAGCAGCAGGATGAACAGGTAGCCCACCGACCCGGGCACATTGCCCAGGGCCGTGCGGCCGGGCCAGAACTCTGGGTTCAGCTGCCCGTAGGCGTAGATCAGCACGGCGTGCACCAGGTGCGAAAAGGCGAACGCCAGGCCGATGTAGCGGCGTTCGCGCACCAGCGCCTGGCTCCAGGGCGAGGGCAGCAGCACGGCGAATGCCGAAGCAGTGAAGGCCAGCAGAAACAGCACGAAGGACGAGCGTGCGGTGGCGCGGATGGCGCTGCGGGTGGCCTCGACCAGGTCTGGATTGAGCAGCAGCACCAGCGCGGTCATCAGCAGCACGGCGGCGGCCAGCAGGCTGAACAGCCGCCAGCCGTGGAAACGCGAGGGAAGGGATTGAGTGGGCATGAGAGGCTCCTTGAGGTTGGGCGCCGCCAGCGCGGCGCGTCCCAGGAGTCTTGCAAGGCCATGTATATCGGCTGTGTCGGCAAACGGCGGTTATGTATGCCTGTGTAGCGAGGCGCTCAGAGACTGGCCTTGTTGCTGACCAGGATCAGTTCGGCGCACAGGCCGCCGCCTTCGCGATTGCTCAGGCGCAGCGAGCCGCCCAGCGCCACCGCCAGTTGCTGGGCGATGGCCAGCCCCAGGCCGGTGCCGCCGGTATCGCGGTTGCGCGAGCTTTCTACCCGGTAGAACGGCTTGAGCACTTCGGCCAGCTGCTCTTCGCTGATCCCCGGGCCGCGGTCCAGGACCTTGACCGACAGGCGCTCGCCCGCTTCGGCCTGGACCTCGATCCGCGCCGCGCCGGAGAACTTCAGCGCGTTGTCCACCAGGTTCACCAGGACCCGGCGCAGGGCGTGGGGGCGGGTGTCGATCAGCGCGCCGTTCTTGCCGGCCAGCTCGACGTCCTGGCCGGTGTCCTGGTAGTCGAACACCAGGCTGTCGAGGAATGCGTCCAGGTCGATCCGGCAACTGGCCTCGGTGGCGCCATGGATGCTGCGGGCATAGGCCACGCCTTCGCGCACCAGGTGTTCCATTTCGCTCAGGTCGTTCCACAGTTTGTCTTTCTCGGTGGAGTCGTCCATGAACTCGGCGCGCAGTTTCATGCGGGTGATCGGCGTCTGCAGGTCGTGGGAAATCGCCGCCAGCAGCTGCATGCGCTCCTTGAGGTAGGCGCCGATCCGCGCCTGCAGGGCGTTGAAGGCCTTGGCCGCGTGCACCACTTCGATCGGGCCTTTTTCGTCCAGGTGCACGCCGTGGGTGTTGGGGTCGAGGCTGTCCACCGCCTGGGCCAGCCGGGTCAGCGGGCGCACCGCGAGGCGCACCGCCAGCCAGACGCACAGAATCAGCACCAGCAGCTGCCCCAGCAGCACCACCGGCAGCCAGGGCGAGATCGGCGTCATCGCCGGGCGCACGTCGATGGTCAGCGGGCTGCCGTCGGCCAGTTGCAGGTGCGCCTGATAATGCTGGCGCGGTCCGGGGATGGTGTTGAACGTCAGGCGGTAGTCGCCGCCGATGGCGTTCCTGATCGAGTTCACCGAGACCGGGACATCGGCGCTGTCCATGGGCTGGCCGGGTTCGCCGGCATTGAGCAGATAGCCGTAGTTGCGCCGCTGCAGGCGCGCCAGCCAGGCGGGGCGCTCGGCGGCGGGCAGGCGGTCGAGAATGGCGATGGAGGTGGCGACGTCGCTTTCCAGGTTGCCGAGCATGGTCATTTTCGCGCTCTGGTAGCGCTCGTAGGACTGCGCGGCGAACGACAGGCCCTGGGCCAGCGCCAGGCCGATCAGGAAAATCAGCGACAGCCGCGAGGCGAGGGTGCGCGGCCAGTGCAGGGCAAGCTTCATGACGCGGCCTCGAGGATTTCCACCGGCAGCGAGAACACATAGCCCTCGCTGCGCACGGTCTTGATGTAGGCCGGTTCGCGGGCGTCGTCCAACAGGCGCTGGCGCAGGCGGCTGACCAGCAGGTCGATGGAACGGTCGAACAGGTCGGCGTCGCGGCCTTGGGTCAGGTTGAGCAACTGGTCGCGGTTGAGCACCCGCTGCGGGTGGTCGAGGAACACCCGCAGCAGGCGGTATTCGGCGCCGCTCAGGGCGACCAGGGTGCCGTCCTGGTCCAGCAGGTGGCGCGCGGTGGTGTCCAGGCGCCAGCGGCCGAAGCCCAGCAGGCGGCCGCTCTCGGTGACCACCAGGTTCGGCGGCAGCATGCGCGTGCGCCGCAGCACGGCATTGATCCGCGCCAGCAGCTCGCGGGCGGCGAAGGGCTTGACCAGGTAGTCGTCGGCGCCCATCTCCAGGCCGATGATGCGGTCGGTCTCGTCGTTGCGCGCGGTCAGCATCAGCACCGGCGTGGCCTTGTGCTTGCCGGCGCGCAGCTCGCGACACAGCACCAGGCCGTCGTCGCCGGGCAGCATGATGTCGAGCACGATCAGGTCCACCGGGGTGGTTTCCAGGAAGCTGCGCATCTGCCGGCCGTCAGCCACCACCGTGGTGCGCAGGCCATTCTTCTTCAGGTAGTTGCCTACCAGTTCTCTGATCTCGCGGTCGTCATCGACTATCAATACGTGATCGACATGATCCATGGGGTGCCTCTGTCGTCGGGATGATGGAGCTTGGAGGTTGTACAAACAGTCGGCCAGGGCGGCCACCGGTGCTACAGACCCTAGTCTATAGGGCCCGGCGGGGCCTGCCTGCGGCGCATTGTATTGCAGTGTATCTGGCGCCCTGGCGAATACACGACGATGCAAAACAGGCTTTGCCCGGGGCTTTTGTATCGCTGTGTATCCCCTGGCGGCGGGGATACGCAAGAAGACCAACAAGACGGTTTGCCGACACAAGCGCGATACCTGCCGCGCATTCAATGGGCTCCATCGAGGCACAGCCACTGGCCTCGCCACCCAAACCCATTGTCGTTCGAGGAAACCCGCATGAAACGCACCGCCCTCTACGCCGCCTGCCTGTTCGCCGCGCTGAATATCTGCACCTTGTCGGCCCGCGCCGAAAGCACGGTGCAGGCCCAGACCTACCGCTACGGCACCCACCTGGATATCCAGAAGGTGCTGTCGATGACCGAAGACGCCGAGCCGACCTGCGGCGTGGTCAATGCACGCATGACCTACCTCGATTCCCAGGGCCGCACCCAGGCCCTGGACTACCGCAAGCTGGCCAACAACTGTAACGACGGCAACTGAACGCACTCCCTGCCATATCACCTTTATCGAATATGAGGACCTCCCCATGAAAACCCTGAAAACCTGCCTGTTTTCCCTGACCTTGGCCCTGGCCGGCGTGGCCGTGGATGCCAGCGCCGCCGACGCATCCCGCTCGACCTGCTTCCAGCTCGCGCCGGTGAGCCAGGCCGCCCAGCCAGAGCGCGCGGCGCCGCTGCTCGCCGAAGGCGGCTACGAGCGCACCCCGCAAGGGATGCGCGTCGACAACCAGGCCTGAACCCGGCCTGCCAACCCTGGACACGCCCGCCATCGATGGCGGGCGGGACATTGACCCAACACAGGTGATGCCATGTTGCTCATTGCGTTTCTCGGCGGGGTCCTGACCATCCTCAGCCCCTGCATTCTTCCGGTGGTGCCGTTTCTCTTCGCCCGGGCCGACCGTTCGCGCAGCTCGGTGCTGTTGACCCTTGGCGGCATGGCGCTGACCTTTGCCCTGGTGTCGAGCCTGGCGGTGGTCAGCAGCGAATGGATAGTGCGGGCCAACGGCATCGGGCGCCAGCTGGCGCTGATCGTGCTGGGGCTGTTCGCTTTGTCGCTGATCTTTACCCGCTTCGGCAACTGGCTGGCCCGGCCCTGGGTCAGCCTGGGCAATCGCCTGGAAGGCCTGCGCCTCGATCGGGCGCGCAAGCTCTCCGGGCCATTGGCGGCGCTGTCGCTCGGGGTGGCCACCGGCTTGCTGTGGGCGCCTTGCGCCGGGCCGATTCTCGAGGTGATCTTGACCGGCGCCATGCTGCAAGGCGCCAGCGCCCAGACCAGCCTGTTGCTGCTGGCCTACGGCCTGGGCAGTGCCTTGTCCCTGGGGTTGCTGATTTTCGCCGGAAGAGGGCTGGTCAACCGGCTCAAGCCGTCGCTGCCGGCCACCGCCTGGCTGCGGCGCGCCGCCGGTTGCCTGGTGTTGCTGGCAGCCGTGGCGATCGGCAGCGGGGTGGACGAGCGCCTGTTGGCCGGCACCTCGTCCCAAGGCGGCGCGGCCCTCGAGCAAGGCCTGCTGAAGAATGTGCCCAAGGCCCTGGACTACCTGATCGATAAGGCCGGCGCGGCGTCCACCGAGACACTGCCGAGCATGGGCGCGATGCCCTCGCTGGACGGCGCGGTGCAATGGCTGAACTCGCCGCCGCTGGACGCCGAAGCCTTGCGCGGCAAGGTGGTGCTGGTGGACTTCTGGACCTACGACTGCATCAACTGCAAGCGCAGCCTGCCGTATGTGAACGCCTGGGCGAAAAAGTACGCCAAGGACGGGTTGGTGGTGATTGGCGTGCACACCCCCGAGTACGCCTTTGAAAAGGTCATCGACAACGTCAAGGCCCAGGTGCGCAAGCTGGACATCGGCTACCCGGTGGCCATCGACAACAATTACGCGATCTGGCGCGCCTTCGATAACCAGTACTGGCCGGCCCATTACTTCGTCGACGCCCGCGGCCAGGTGCGCTACAGCCACTTTGGCGAAGGCCGCTACGAGGCGCAGGAACAGGTGATCCAGCAACTGCTGCGCGAAGCCAAGGCGCCGTAAATGCGGGCGTCAGCGGTCGGTGGTTCGCGAGGCGGTGTGTTCAGTTACACCGCGTCGCTGCCATCGCCGGCAAGCCTGGCTCCTACAGAGACCCCGTAGGAGCGCAGCTTGCGCGCGAAGCGGTCCGTCAGGCACACCGCGTGGTGCCTGTCGCCAGCAAACTGGCTCTTACAACCACCACCGCAGCAGAAAAAAGAACGCCATGCTCAACAACATGCTGACCAGGGTGTTGCGGGTGTAGATCACCAGCACGATGGCCACCAGCGAGCTGATCAGGTACGGGTTGTCGTAGGCCAGGTTCAGCTGGTGGTCGGGCATGAACACGATCGGCCCGCAGATCGCGGTGAGCATGCCCGGCACGGCAAAACCGAGAAACTGCCGGGCGTTGCTGCTCAGGCGTACCGGCAGGCGCGGTTCGAGAAACACATAGCGGTTGAGAAACACCAGCAAGCCCATGCCGAAAATCACTGCCCAGATCATCATGTGCGCCCCCGGTAGAACTTGTTGCAGAGAAAACCCGCGGTCATGCCCGCCAGGCCCGACAGCACCAGGGCCGAGCCCCATTGCCAGTAGCTGAAAAGCACCGAGCAGAACAGCGAAACCGCCACGCAGACCACGGTCGGCACGTTGCGCACCAGCGGCGTGATCAGGGCGATAAAGGTCGCGGCGATGGAGAAGTCCAGGCCCAGGTGTTCGAGGCCGGGAATGGCGCTTCCGAGCACGATGCCGGCCAGGGTGAACAGGTTCCAGGCGATGTAGAACGTCAGGCCCACGCCGAGGGCGTACCAGCGATCGAACTGCTGCTTGTCGTGCTGGCTGGTCAGGGCGAACAGCTCATCGGTCAGCAGGAACCCCAGGCCCACCCGCCAGCGCCCCGGCAGCGGGGAAATCACCGAGCGCATGCTCATGCCGTACAGCAGGTGCTGCGAAGTCAGCAGCAGGGTGGTGAGCAGGATCGAGAAGATCCCCGCGCCGCCCTTGAGCATGCCGATCGCCACCAGTTGCGCGGCGCCGGCGAAAACGATGCTCGACAAGCCCTGGCCTTGCAGGGGCGTGAGATTGGCCTCGATGGCCATGGAACCGGCCAGCAGCCCCCAGGGCGCGGTGGCCAGGGACAACGGCATGATGGCGACGGCGCCGCGCAGAAACGCGGCGCGGGGAAGAAGAGCGCTGGACATGACGGCCTGCAATCAAGGAACGGAAACCGAATGTGCCAGCCCGCGGCGAAAATGGCTTGAACGATCTTGCGCATTTGGCGCCAACGACCGTTATTTATCGCCAGGCCCAGGTTTGCCTTTGTAGGCGCGCAGCTTGCTCGCGAGGCGTTGTGTCAGGCGCACCGCATCATCCCGATCGCCGGCAAGCCTGGCTCCTACAGAGATGAGTGTTTGCCGCAAATTCCACATTTGCCGGGTCATTGCGTAGAAGCCGCCGGCCGGCGATGGCAACCGGGCGATCTGTCTGCTACAACGCTCCGCGAGCATCGGCCGGCTTCTCTTGCAGGGAGGCGGCCTGTCATCTTCCTGCAACAGCCCCATGCCAAGAAGAGTGTCTGGCCGCTATCGGCCAGGTCGCCACGGGGCCGTTCACCTACCGCCCCATCCCAAGGAGAGGGTCAATGAAAAAACTGTTTGCAACCGCGGCACTGGCCGCGCTGATGATCTGCACCGCCGGGGTCAGCCAGGCACGAGAGGCGCGGCAGCAGCGCGAATCGGTGGCCGGGGTGTTCGACTACTACCTGTTGTCGCTGTCCTGGTCGCCGACCTTTTGCCTGACCCACCCGGAAAACGAGCAGTGTTCCGGCAAGGGCTACGGTTTTGTCCTGCACGGCCTGTGGCCGCAATACGCCAAGGGCGGCTGGCCGCAGTCCTGCCCGCCGCTGACCCCGTTGAATGCCGAAGAGCGGGCCAAGGGCCTGACCCTGTTCCCCACCGCCAAGTTGATGGAGCACGAGTGGAGCAAGCACGGCACCTGCAGCGGGCTGGGGGCCATGGCTTACCTGGAGGCCTCCGACCAGGCCCTGGGCAAGGTGAAGATTCCTCAGGTCCTGGAACCTTCGACCACCGTGCATTACTTCGAGGCCCGGGAGATCGAGCAGCTGTTCCGCCAGGCCAACCCGGGCATTCCCGACAAGGGCGTGGCGGTGTTGTGTAGTGGCCCGGAACTCTCCGAAGTGCGGGTCTGCCTGGACAAGAACCTGGGGTTCGGGCCCTGTGGCAAGGGCGTGCGCACCCAGTGCCGCCAGGGCGATATCCGCGTTCCGCCGATTCGCTGACCGGCGAGGGTCCAAGGGGGGCGGCATAGGCAGGCCTGAGCATCTATGGTTGCAAGACGCCCGTCTTCATCCAAGGAGCCCATGATGCTGCATATCCGCACCCCCCTGATCCTGCATCCCGGGTTGACCACGGCCACCCGGCGTATCTGGCTCAAGCTGGAAAACCTGCAGCCCGGCGGCTCGTTCAAGATGCGCGGCCTGGGCCTGCTCTGTACCCAGGCGGCGCGGCAGGGCAAGCGCCGCGTGGTCTGTCCGTCCGGCGGCAATGCCGGGCTGGCCACGGCGATGGCGGCGGCCAGCCTTGGCCTGCAAGCCTGCATCGTGGTGCCGCAGACCACCGCGCAAACCACCCGCGAACGCATCGCCCGGACCGGCGCCGAGGTGCTGGTGCATGGCCAGGTCTGGGATGAAGCCAACGAGCGCGCGCTGCAACTGAGCAGCGCTGCCGACAGCGAATACGTGCCGGCCTTCGACCACCCGGTGCTGTGGCAAGGGCACAGCAGCATGGTCGATGAAATCCTCGAAGACTGTCCGCAGGTCGACACGATAGTGGTATCGGTGGGCGGCGGAGGCTTGTTGGCCGGCATCCTCACCGGCCTGCTGCACCATCAGCGCCAGGACTGCCGGATCATCGCCTGTGAAACCACGGGCAGCGCTTCCTTTGCCGCAGGGCTGGCGGCCGGGCACCCGGTCAAGTTGGCGAAGGTCGACACCGTCGCCAGTTCCCTCGGTGCGGCCCAGGTGGCGGCCTGGCCGTTGCAGCAGATCCAGGCTTTTGCCCATCAGTCGCTGGTGTTGTCGGATGCCGAGGCGATCCTCGGCGTGGTGCGTTATGCCGACGATCTGCGGCAATTGGTGGAGCCGGCCTGCGGCGTCTCGCTGGCGGTGGCCTACCTCGATCACCCGGCCATCGCCGCGGCGCGGGACGTGGTGATCGTGGTGTGCGGCGGCGTCAGCATCAGCGCCCGCCAGGTGGCGGACTGGGGCGCGTCACTGCCGGGCTGAAAGCGCCTGGTGTATGCTCGCCGACCTGTTGTGTCTGTGGTTTTACGGAGGGTTCGAATGGACGCCACCACATTGTTTTTGTACGTCGTCACCGTCAGCGCGGTGATGATGACCCCGGGGCCGTCGATGCTGCTGGCTCTCAATAACGGTGCCACCCATGGCATGCGCATCGCCGGTTGCGGCATGGCTGGCGCGATGCTGTCCGACCTGCTGCTGATCGGTGCGGTGGGCTGCGGCCTGGGGGCGTTGCTGCAAGCCTCCGAGCAGCTGTTTTCCATCGTCAAGTGGGGCGGCGCGGCGTACCTGTTGTACCTGGCGTGGGTGCTGTGGAAGGCGCCGACAACGGCGCTGGCCGCGCAGAGCAGCGGCGGTGCCAGCAGCGGCCGCGGGGCTTTCATGCGCTCATTGCTGGTGGGGCTGTCGAACCCCAAGGGGTTGCTGTTTTTCTCGGCCTTCCTGCCGCAGTTCGTGCGCCCCGAGCAGCCGGTGGCGCAGCAGTACCTGATCCTGGCGCTGGTCAGCACGGCGATCAACTGCGTAATGATGGCGACCTACGCCTTTGGCGGGCGCTATGCCATGCGCACCTTCTCCGCGCGGGTGATGTTGTGGATCAACCGCAGCTGCGCCGGCATGCTCGCGGTGCTGGCGCTGGGCCTGAGCCTGTATCGGCGCAGCGATATGCGTTGAAGCTGCATTGAACCGATAGACCGGCGTCCTGCTTCCTGCTTTTCTGTAGGAGCGGCCGGTCGACGCTCGATTGCTGGCGATAGATGCGCTGCGGTATGTCTGACACACCGCAGCGTATCTATCGCCGGCAAGCCTGGCTCCTACAGGTTCTGGGGCGCTGCGAGTGGTGCGGCGTATCTGCTTCTGTAGGAGCGCAGCTTGCGCGTGAGGCGGCGTATCAGACACACCGCGTCGTTCTCATCGCCGGCAATCGAGCGTCGACCGGCCGTTCCTACAGAAGCTGTCTTCGCGCAGCTTGTGCGGCACACCGCTAGAAGCCATTTAGAACCTCAAGGTCGCGCCGCTGGTCAGCCAGCGGTCGCGGCCTTGGTTCAACTGGCCGCCGAGCACCAGGTCAAGGTCCAGGTTGGCCCCCAGGTGCAGGCGCGGGCCGGCTTGCCAGGTCTGTTCGCCGCCGCGCTGGCCATAACGTTCGGTGACCAGGGTCAGGCGTTCGCCCAGGTCGTATTCCAGGCCGCCGCCCCAGGTCCAGTGGTGGTCCTGCTGGCCGTCGTCATAGGCGTGGGCCCAGCCGGCGTTGAGGTTCAGGCGCAGGCTTTGCAGGGGCTGATAGGTCAGCGGCAGGTTGATGTCGCCGCCGTCGAACGAATGGCCACGGTCGAGGGCGAAATGCGCCGAAGTCGCCAGCGCCAGTTGCAGGCCCAGGTCTTCGCGGTTCCACAGTTGCGCCTTGAGTTGTGGGCTCACTTGGGTTTGTCCGTGGCCGTCCTCGCGGCTGCGTTCGAGGGCGGCGCCCAGTTGCAGCCTGGGCAGGCTGGCGAAAGTGCAGGCCGGGGAGATCACCACGCCATGGTTGGAACCCTGGTGGCGCAGGCTCTGGTACCAGATATCCAGGTTGCATTCCCCCGGGGCATTGATCGCGCCGTCGTCCACCGTATAGGCGCCGCCCGCGGCATTGGCCTTGGCCATCAGGCTCAACAGGCCGACCAGGCCCAGGGTGAGGCCGACGAACATCAGGTTGCGCCGCAGCATGCGCCGTTTCGCCGGGGGCAGGTCGCGGGTGAGCCGGGCGAAGCGGTTGCTGGATGAAGGGGTGTACTTGGGCATGTCGGTTCTCGCTAAGGCATGGGCAGCGGCCGCGGTGTGCGGGCCGCTGCGTAGTCGAGTGGGGAAGTAGTCGAGTGGGAAAAGGGTCATTGCCAGTCGCTGACTGACAGGGCCTGGATGCCCGCCGCCCGGGCCTGGGCCAGCAGCTCTTCGGTGTCGTCGCCGCCGGGCAGGGCGATGACCATGTCCGGCCGGCTGTCGCGCAGCATGAAGGCGTTGCGCAGGCGTTCGGCGAGCTTGCCGTGCAGTTGCCAGTTGGCCGGGTAGCGCACGATGTCGGCGCCGATTTCGCGGCCCCAGTCTTCTATCTGGCCGCCGAGGAACTGGCTGCCGCCGTGGATCAGCACCCGCACTTCATGCAGGCGCTGAAAGGCGTCGAGCACTCGCCGGCACTGGGCGCCGTCGGCGTAGTGGCGCCCGGCGCAGATCAGGACACGCATCGTGCGGCCTCCTGTGCTGTCGGCTTGAGGTCCAGCAGGTGGTCCAGCAGCATCTCGCCGGGTTCTGGGGTATCCAGCTGGCGCTCGCCGGCGCGCTCCAGCGCCGGATAGGCCAGGGCCGCGATGTGATGGTGCACGCGGCGGTAATCGCGCAGCACCCGCTGGAAAATATCGCCGGACTCGGCCCAGGCCGTGCGGTCTTCGCGCAGGCTGCGAAAGTGCTCGCGGCTGGCGTCGGCTTCCAGCCGCCTGACCAGCTCCTTGCGGTTGAGCAACTGGTGGGCGCTGGCCAGGTCTTCGCGCAGGAACACGGTGACCGCCAGGCTCAGGCTGTCGACCACGGCCTGGTGCAACGGCTCGATGCAGTCCAGCTCGAACACCGAGAACTGTTCGCCACGCCGCAGCCGCCGCGCCGCCAGCTGGGTCAGGCTGCTGGAGAGGATGTCGCCGGCGTGTTCGAGATTGATCACCAGCAACAGGGTTTCCTGGGCGCGGTCGGCGTCCCGGTCGCTGATGCCGTCCTGGCCGATATCCGCCAGGTAGGCGCGGATTGCGGCGCTGAGCAGGTCCAGCGACTGGTCGATGCGCCGCACCTCATCGGCGCCGGCCGCGCTCGAGGCCTGGAACAGGCGCAGCACCCGGTCGAGCATCAGCGACAGCATGTCGGCCAGGCGCAGGGCCTCGCGGGCGGCATTGGACAGGCCGATATTGGCCACCGCCAGGCCGGCTTCGTCCAGGTAATGGGGCATGCCCGGGTCGACGTCGCGCGGCGGTTCCGGCAACAGGCGGCTGAGCAGCGCCGCCATGGGCCCGGTCAGGCCGATGAACAGCAGGGCCAGCGCCAGGTTGAACAGGCTGTGCAGGTACACCACTTGCAGGCTGGCATCGAGGGCGGCGACCGGCGCACTGCCGGCGATCCAGGGCAGGCACGGCAGCAGTGCCGCGGCACCGCCCAGGCGCACCAGCAGATTGCCCAGGGGCAGGCGCCGGGCGACGCTGGAGTCGGCGCCCAGCAGCGCCGGCAATGCGGCGCCGAGGTTGATCCCCAGCACCAGGGCCATGGCGGTCGCCGACGACAGCAGCCCGGTGGCGGCCAGGGACGCCACCAGCAGCACCACGGCGACGCTGGAATGGCACATCCAGGTCAGCAGCGCCGCCATCAGCAGGGCGATCAGCAGGTCGCCGTCGAGGCCACGCATCAGCGCGGCGAACACCGGCGTGCCTTCCACTTCGCCCAGGGTTGCGCCGAGCATGCGCAGGGCCAGCAGCATCAGCCCCAAGCCGATCAGCGCGCAGCCGAGGCTTTCAAAGCGCGAGTCGTCGCGCAGGCGAAAGACGATAAAGCCCGTCAGCAGCACCAGCGGCGCGAGGATCGAGACATCGACGCTGAGCAGTTGCACCACCAGGGTCGAGCCGATGTTGGCCCCGAGCATCACCGCCAGCGCGGGGCCCAGCCCCAGGGTGCCGGCGGCGGTAAAGGAGCTGGCCATCAGGCTCACCGCGGTGCTGCTTTGCAAGACCCCGGTGATGGCGATGCCGGACAGCAGGGCCATCCAGCGGTTGTTCAGGTGTTGCCCCAGCCACTGGCGCAGCTGGGTGCCGAAGCCGCGCAGCAGCGCCGAGGAAATCATCTGGGTGCCCCACAGCAGCAGGGCGATGGAACCGGCGAGGTTGATCAGCAGAGTAGTTCCCGACATGAGGACTCTCCTTTTTGTGTTGCATGGCTTGGCGGATCGCCGCGGGTGCGCGCGGGCCCCGGCCAGCAGGGCGGCGATTCGCTTCATGGTCGTTCTGCGGCGGCACAAACCCGTAGGAGCGAGGCTTGCCCGCGAATCGCAAGAACCGCGTCAGTGTCGAGCGTGGACATGCCTCGCTGCGACCGCTGGCGCGGTCCCGGTTCAGTGCTTCAGAACCATTGCTTGAAGCGGCGGATGTAGAGGGTCTTCATGGTCTGGGCGAAGACGCAGTAGCACAGCAGGGTGCCGACCAGCCAAGGGAAGTATTCCCACGGCAGCGGTACCAGGCCGACCATTTCGCCCAGCGGCGAGAACGGCACGTAGATGCCCAGCGCCATCACCAACCCGGTCATCAGCATCACCGGCAGCGCCGCGGTGCTCTGGATGAACGGAATCTTCTGGGTGCGCAGCATGTGCACCACCAGCGTCTGCGAGAGCAGCCCCTCGATAAACCAGCCGGACTGGAACAGGGCGGCCATTTCCACGCTGTTGGCGGCGAACACGTACCACATCAGGGCGAAGGTGGTGATGTCGAAGATCGACGAGGTCGGGCCGATCCACAGCATGAAGCGGCCGATGTTTTTCGCGTCCCACTTGCGCGGCTTGCGCAGGAATTCCTTGTCCATCTTGTCCCACGGCAGCGACAGCTGGGAGATGTCGTACATCAGGTTCTGCAGCAGCAGGTGGATCGCCAGCATCGGCAGGAACGGGATGAACGCACTGGCCACCAGCACCGAGAACACGTTGCCGAAGTTGGAGCTGGCGGTCATGTTCAGGTACTTCATGATGTTGCCGAAGGTCTCGCGGCCCTTGATCACGCCTTCCTCGAGCACCATCAGGCTCTTTTCCAGAAGGATGATGTCCGCCGATTCCTTGGCGATGTCGGTGCCGCTGTCCACCGAGATGCCGACGTCGGCATCGCGCAGCGCCGGGGCGTCGTTGATGCCGTCGCCGAGGAAGCCCACGGTGTGCCCGTTGGCCTGCAAGGCCTTGAGCACCCGGGATTTCTGCAGCGGGGTGAGCTTGGCGAACACCGTGCGTTCTTCCACCAGGCGCCCGAGCACGGTGTCGTCCATGCGCTCGATATCGCGCCCGAGCAGCGGCTGGCCGACGTCCAGGCCGACCTCGCGGCAGATCTTCGCGGTGACGATCGGGTTGTCGCCGGTCAGCACCTTCACCGTCACGCCGTTTTCGCGCAGCGCGGCAATGGCCGGGCCGGCGGTTTCCTTGGGTGGATCGAGGAAGGTCAGGAAGCCTTCGATAATCAGCTCGCGCTCGTCGCTGGCGCTGTACTGCTGGCGGGTTTGCCCCGGCGCGAGGTCGCGGGTGCCGACCAGCAGCACGCGGAAACCGTCGCGGTTGTATTCCTCGGCCAGCTCCAGCAGCGCCGCGCGGCGCGGGGCGTCGAGAGCCAGGGTGACGCCGTCCTGGCGCACCCGGGTGGCGGTGTCGAGCATTTCCTCGATCGCGCCCTTGCACACCAGCAGGTGATGGCCCTTGTTGTCGGCGAGGATTACCGAAAGGCGCCGGCGGACGAAATCGAACGGCAGCTCATCGACCTTGCTCCAGGCACCGGGCGCGCTGAACTGCGGATTGTCCTCGGCAAAGCGCACCACCGCGCGGTCCATCAGGTTCTTCATGCCGCTCTGGTGGAAGCTGTTCAGCCAGGCCAGTTGCAGCACCTGGTCGCAGCGGCTGCCGCCGATATCGACGTGGTGCTCGAGGATGATCCGGTCCTGGGTCAGGGTGCCGGTCTTGTCGGTGCACAGCACGTCCATGGCGCCGAAGTTCTGGATCGCATTGAGGCGCTTGACCACCACCTTGCGCTTGGCCATGGCCGCGGCGCCCTTGGCCAGGTTGGCGCTGACGATCATCGGCAGCATTTCCGGGGTCAGGCCGACCGCTACCGCCAGGGCGAACATGAAGGCTTCGGCCCAGTCCCCCTTGGTGAAACCGTTGATCAGCAACACCACCGGCACCATCACCAGCATGAAGCGGATCAGCAGCCAGCTGACGCTGTTCACCCCGCGGTCGAAGGCGGTCTGGGTGCGCGAGCCGACGATGGAGCGCGCCAGGGAACCGAAGTAGGTGCGCGGGCCGGTGGCCACCACCACTGCGATGGCGGTGCCGCTGACCACGTTGGTGCCCATGAAGCAGATGTTCGGCAGGTCGAGCAGGTCTTGCTGGTCGGCGGCGGCCGTGCGCTGGGCGGATTTTTCCTGCACCGCGCCCAGGGTGTCGTACTTCTCCACCGGCAGCGCCTCGCCGGTCAGCACCGCCTGGCTGATGAACAGGTCGCGCGATTCGATCAGGCGGATGTCGGCGGGGATCATGTCGCCGGCCGACAGCTGCACGATGTCGCCGACCACCAGGTCGCGCATCGGCACTTCGCGCAGCGTGGCCTGCATGCCCATTTGCTCGCGGCGCAGCACGGTGGCGGTGGTCCGCACCATGGCCTTGAGCGCTTCGGCGGCCTTGGCCGAGCGGTATTCCTGCCAGAAACGCATCAGGCCGCTGGCCAGGACCATGACCAGGACGATGACGACGCCGGTCAGGTCGGTTTCCTCGCCGGCCTTGAGGGGCAGCCAGAAGTCGGTGAAGAAACTGATGACGGTCAGCGTCATCAGCACATAGATGAACGGGTTGTTGAAGGCGTGCAGCACTTGCACCAGTGCGTGAGGCGGCCGGTCGTGGGCCACTTCGTTGCCGCCGTCGCGCTGCAGGCGGCCTTCGGCGTCGAGTTCGGTCAGGCCATTGGCGTTCGACTGGACGTTGCCCAGGGTCACGTCAAGGCTGTTCAGCGCTTCCCGGGCGGCGCGCATCGACAGCCGGGCGTCTTCACGGGTGGGGTTTTGCGAGGAGGCGGTGCGGGTTTTTACCGTGGTCATTGCGTGTGCTCCTGCCGCAGTCTTGCGGCACGACACACAGGCCACTCACCTATTCAAGGACGAGCGAATGTATGTCGAGCCGCAAGTAAGCGATCGATTCAGGTAGTTGCGTTCAATGGGGTTTAACGTTCGCCGCCCATTCAATGAACTTGAACAGACGACGAACCTACTACTGGCTTCGTCCATAACAATTACCACCAACTTGTGGATTTAAACGGGCAATAGAAAGTTGCCGAATTCCTTATTAAGGAAAACGTTCGGGAAGGACTTGAAAGTGCCTTCGATCAAACTAGAAGTGCGAACCCCGAGACAGGTTCGGCAGCCGGCCGGCCCGCATGAGGAGGCCGGCCAGGCTGCGACTCTGAGGGTCCTGGCTGTCGTCGAGGCTCCAGCGTTGCTGAAGCCGGCAGGTGACCGGGCAGACGCGCCAGTTGGCTCGCGGCCGGGTTGCCGAGGAGGGGGTGGAATACAGGCTATCGGCCCGGGAAACGGCCGCGCGCTCGGCGCAGGGCTTGACCCGCATGGTCGATGCAAAGGCGCGTACGCCGGGCATTACAGTGGATGTGAAGTTCATAAGCGTTGCCTCGCGACCGGACTGGTTCCGGTGAAGGCAAGTTACGAAGGAGCGTCAAGCTCTAGCGCAGCTCACCCGACCGAAAAGTCGAGCCCCGTCATGTTCTGGGTTAAGTGCCCAGCCTTGCGCAAGCGCATCGACCAGACAGCGTCTAGATACTGTGTCCATTGGCTTCTTTAGTGAGTTGAAAAAAGGCCGGTTTGGCCGGCCCGCGCAATTTACTCAGGGCGACCTGTCAAGTCAAGATTAAATTGCCACGAATGATAGTTCGTTCAGTTTCAAGTTGGGTTTGTCTCGGAACTCGATTGAATAATATGCGCGCTTATATAAGCGACCTTGAATAACTGTCCGGAACAGTCCGTTGAAAGTTATTGTGCGGCGAAAGTTTGCCCGCGCATAAACCGGCCGAGGCGCAGGGCGCGCCCCGGCGAGCGGTCAATCGAGGATCAGGTGCGGCAGGAAGCGGCTGGAGTCCTTGGTGATCAGGCTGTTGTCTTCGCGCACGCCGATGCCGGCGGCCTGGTCGCCGATGACCCAGGAGCCGATCAGCGTGTAGCTGTCGCCAAAGCGCGGCAGCGGGGCGAAGGACTGCAGGATGTACGGCGCGTCGGTGTAGGGGCCGTCTTCCTTGACCACCTCGTCCTGCGGGGTGCGCAACTCGATGTTGGCGCCCTCGCGGGAAAAGAACGGCTTGCGCACCCAGCCCTTGGGCACGTCGCGCTGCGGGTGCAGGTCCAGGTGGGTTTCCAGCAGGTTCGGGTGGCCCGGGTGGGCTTCCCACAGCAGCGGCAGGATGCCCTTGTTGGAGAGAATGGCCTTCCACGCCGGCTCGAAGAACTGCGTGTCGCTGCCGGCGATCGCCGCGCCGAAGGGTTCATGGAAGATGAACTCCCAGGCGTGCAGCTTGAACAGGTGCGGGATCCAGCGGTCCTGCAGGTCGACGAAGCGCCCCTCGGCGGTGAGGCCGATGTCTTCCACGTCGATATGCCGCGACTCGATGCCGACTTTTTCCGCGATCAGGCGCAGGTAGTCGGTGGTGGCGCGGTCTTCCACCGACTCCTTCATCGAGGCGAAATAGAACGGGTGCTTGATCCCCAGCTGGGCAAAGGCCTGGTGCAGCCTCGTATCGATGCTGTTGAACTGGTCGGCATGGCGCGGCAGCAGGCCGCGCTCGATGTTCTGCTCCAGCCAGCCCCATTGGAACGCCGCGGTTTCATAGAGGCTGGTGGGCGTGTCGTAGTTGAGTTCCAGCAGCTTGGCCGGGCCCTGGCCGTCATAGGAAAAATCCAGGCGGCCGTAGAGGTGCGGGTGACCGTCGAGCCATGAAGTGCAGATCATGTCGTAGAAGGCCGGCGGGATGCTCAGCCGATCCAGCAAGGCCTCGCTGCGCACCACCCGGTCCACCAGGTCCATGCACATCTCATGGATCTCGGTGGTCGGGTCTTCCAGGTCGTCCTCGATCTGCTTGAGGCTGAACTGGTAGTAGGCGCTTTCGTCCCAGTAGGCTTCGCCGTCGATGGTGTGGAACAGGAAGCCGAGTTTTTCCGCGGTCTGTCGCCAGTCCGGACGTTCGTTGCAGAGGATCTTCTTCATGGCGCGGTCCCTTAGCTGCTCGAGCGTCCCGAACTCCAGCTCGAGGAGCTGGAGCCGCCCCAGCCGCTACGCGCACTGGCCTGGCTGCCGAAACCGCCACGGGAGGTGGAGGAGGCCACCGACATCGGCCGCGTGGTCTGGAAGCCTTTGCCGTATTGCGCCTGGCGCGACTTGCTGAAGGTCGAGCCGCTGGCGATGCGCTGGTTCAGCGTCGAGTTGGCGTACCCGCCGCGGTTGTCGCGGTAGCGATAGACCGGCTCGGAGTAATAGTTGCGGCTGCCGCCGCTGAGCATGTTGCCGATCAGCAGGCCGGTGAGCAGGCCGCTGTCGATGCTGCTGAACGACGAGCCCTGGCCAGCCTGGGGGCTGACCCCGGCCGCCGCCAGCTGCTCGCGGGTGAAGGCGCCCTGGGCGTTGATTTCAAAGCCGCCGAGCTTGGGCACGAACTTGCCGCTGGAGTCCATCTGGCACCAGTTTTCGACGAAGTCGGCATCGCAATCGGCCTGGTTGTCGTAGACCGGCGCCTGGGCGCGGTGCTCCGCCATGGCCTTGATATAGGCATCGGAGCAGACGTCCACGGCGATTTTGCCGTCCACGCATTCCTGCACCGACTGGAAGTTGAATTTCTGCTGGACCGCGAGGGTTTCCGGCTCCGAGTTGCAGCCCGAGACCGCCAGGGCCACCGAGGCGGCCAGGGAGAGCTGGACGTATTGGCTTCGTTTCATCGAGTGCTCCGTGCGGTCGATCAGTTCTGCGAGGGGGTCATGCAGGCGGCGTTGAGCAGGCCGACGCTGATGGCCACGGCGGCGACGTAGATGCCGGCGGCGATTTCACCGTTGCGGATGCGCTGCGAGGCGCCCTTGAGCACCAGGCTGGTCATCAGGAACGCCACCAGTTGCACCACGGCGGCGATCAGCGCCCAGACAACGAAGTCCAGCAGGCTGATGGAGTAGGCAATGACGTTGCTGGCCGGGATCGCGAAACCGATGATGGCGCCGCCCAGGGCAACGGCGGCGGCGCTGTTGCCGTCGCGGATCAGCTGGAATTCCTTGTGCGGGGTCATGCGCGTGTAGACGAACTGGAACAGGGCGAACAGCACGGCCGCGCCGAGGAGGTAGGTCAGGAACCCGACCACGGCGAATTTGTTCAGGGAAATGGAGAGCGCTTCAAGCATGGGTCTGGTCCTTGTCAGAGGGTTTGCAGGTCGGTCATGTACAGGGAAATACCGAGGGAGGTCACGAGGCTGACGCTGCCGTCGGCATATTGCTCCACGGAAAACAGCAGGAACTCGCGGCGATTGGTCAGGCCGGTGTCGCGGGCGTAGAGCATCGAATGGCTATCGAAGGCGAAGGTCTCGTCCGGCTTGGAAACCTGCTCGTGCATGGGCACCAGTTCGGTCTGCCCGGCTTCGGTGCCCCATTCGCGCTGGTACTGGACACCCTCGAGTTGGTAAGTGGGGCGGCCGATCAGGCTCTTCGGGCCGGCCAGGCGCCGCAGTTCGTCTTCGCTGTTGAGGGCCTGGTTGTTCAGATAGTTGAACAGGATGATCGACTTGACCTCGCCGTCGACGCCGCCGCTGGTGTGCACTTGCAGCCAGTAATCCTCGTCGTCCAGGTAGTAGCGCGCCAGCCAGTTGGACTGGCCGAGGTCCACCAGGCCCTCGCTGTAGACGGCCTGGTCGGCGGGAATCGCCACGGCGCTGTGGCCCTCGAGCAACAGCTTGAGGCTGGCGTCGAAGCGGATGCCGGTGCCCATGCTCAGGCCCAGCGGCCCGGGGGCGAAACTGGAGCTTGTGCTGGTGGGGGCCTGTAGCCCCATGAAGCGTTTAAACCATCCCATTGTCGATGTCCTTGAGGCGCGAGGATGCGATGTAGAAAAGTTCGCCGCCGTGGATCCGCGTCTGGCTGTGCGGATTGATCTGCGGGTGTTGCGTGCCGCGGGCGCGATAGCCGATCAAGGTGGCGTTGTAGTCTTCCTTGAGGCGGACGTAGAGCTCGGCGAAGCTGCACTGGTAAGTCTCGGGCAGGCGCATGACGTATTGGGTGGCGCCTTCGCCGACGCACAGCAGTTCGTTGATCACCACCGAGGAGCCCGGGTCCTGGGAGGAGCGGACCAGCATCTCGATGGCCATGCTCGAGGTGCACTCGAGCTTGGGGGCGTAGGAGGAGGCCAGGGTGGCGATTTCGCTGTCATTGAAGTGGGCGACCACATGGCCGCTCGGGCGCAGCTGATTGATCGCCAGCACGCTGGCCAGGGTCAGGTCGTCGGAGCTGGTGCGCACCAGCACGCGCTCGGCGCCGGGCACCCCGGCGCGCAGCAGCAGGGCCGCGGACGACAGGCTCTCGCCCTTGACGAACGCGGCCTTGCCCTGCATCGGGTTCTCTTCGAGGCTGGCGTCGCAGATGACGATCAGGTTGTCGTTGGAGGTTTCGTCCTGCAGCAGCAATTCGATCACCCGCTCGCTGGACGCGCCTTCCCAGCCGACCAGTACGGTATGCCCGGTCTTGCCGGTGAAGTCGCCTTTGCCTTTCATGCCTTTTCTCCATACGTCGATGACGCTGCTGGTGGTTTTGCCGATGGCCGCGGTCAGCAGCGCAATGCCGCCGAGCATCACCCACACGGCCACGAACACCCGGCCAGCGGCGGATTGTGGCGACAGGTCGCCATAACCCACGGTCAGGGTGGTGGTGAAGTAGAAATAGATAAAGGTGCTGGGCGCGGTGAGGTGCTGCTCGCCCAGGGCCACCAGGCCGAGATAGGAAGTCGCGGCATGGACGCCGAGCGCCATGGCCAGGCCCATCCAGCCGAAGCGATGGAAGAAGGTGGCCGCGTATACGCGAAGCAAGATAAAAATCGACATCGAGTCCCTGATTTCCTGATGAGCTGATCTATCCGTGAAGCGGCGTGTCGTGCGATGCCCGGGCAGGACATGGCTCATTGCCGCGCGGCATTAGACATCGGCTTGGCGCCGGATAAAAGCACTTTTGCTGCAATGAGCCCGGAAAAGGCTCCGAACAGATGTCCTTCGAAGGAAACTCCGGCACGCGGCAGGAACCCCAGGACCAGCCCGGAGTACAGGAACATCGTCACGGCGGCGGCCAGCAGGCTGCTCCAGCTGCGCAGCAACCAGGCGCGGGTGAGGATGTAGGCCCAGAGGCCAAAGACCCAGGCGCTGGCGCCCACATGAATGCCCCTGAAGCCGAACAGCCAGAGCAGCGCACCGCCGAGCAGGATGATGATCAGGCTGGCCGCCACAAAGCGCCGCAAGCCCTCGGCAATCACCATGGCGCCGAGAATCAGGAAGGGCACCAGGTTGGCTGTCAGGTGGGCGAAGGAGCCGTGGAGAAAGGGCGAGGTAACGATGCCGGGCAAACCCTGCAACGTCCGTGGGATCAGGCCGAAGATGTTCAGGCTGTAGCCGCTCAGGCTGTTGAGCACCTGCACCGCGATCATCAGCAGGGCCAGGCCCGCCAGGGTCTTGAAACCATTTGCAACGACCATCGAGGCCCTCCAGGAGGTCGGTTAAGCGCAGGTGATCCACTGTAGGAGCGCAGCTTGCTCGCGATGCACTGGAGAACACCGCGCTCATCCAGCCAGTACGCGATATCGTTAACGACCATCGCGAGCAAGCTGTGCTCCTACAGTTTTATTGGCATCGCGCCGCGTGCCTTTTTACCGCTCCAGAGGGCTTATTCGGCCGACTTCTGTTTCTTCAGGCGCTCGAGGATGGCGTTGGCGCTGCCTTGGTCGGGCACGATGTTGGCTTCGCGCAGGCGGCGTTCCAGGTCGTTGCCATTGGCCGAGTCGGCCAGTTGCTCCTGGGCTTCCAATTCCGCTGCGCGCTGGTCTTGCTTGGCTTGCAGGCGGCTCAGGGTGTTGACCGCGGTTTCCAGCTTGCCATTGGCGCCGCCGCTGGCGATCGAGGCACTGACCTGGGCCTTCTGCACGCTCTCGCGGGCCTTGGCCATGTCCACTTGCTGGCGCAGGCTGCGGATGCGCGCTTCGGCCTTGCCGATGTCCTTGCGCATGTTTTCGGCGTAGGTGCCGAATTCGCTGGCTTGCTTTTGTTCCGCTTCCAGGCTGGTGGTCAGGGTCGAGATGGCCTCGGCGACTTCCAGGGCCAGGTCTTCGCGGTTGGCCTGCAAGGCGGCCACGGCCTTGGATTCCAGGTCGGTGATCTTCGCGGTGAACTCGCTCACGCGCTCCGAGGCCAGCTTGTGCTTGGCCATGATGCTGACCAGTTCGCGCTTGGCGTTGGACAGGGCGTTGTCGGCGTCGCGGATTTCCTGGTCGAGGATGCGCAAGGCCTGGTGGTCGACGATGCTTTCGCCGACTTCGTTGGCGCCGCCGCGCAGGGCGGTGAAGAGTTTGTTCCAGATGGACTGAGTCATGTCGCGGTACTCCAGGTTCTCGGCAATCAGTTGAAGAAGCTTTCGAAGGCTTCGGTGGCGCGTTGGACGTTGTCCACCAGGGTCTTGACCTCGGTCACCACATTGGTCAGGTTCGAGCTCGAGCTCAGGGCGCCGAACATGTTGTAGACGGTCTGGCCGTTGGGCATGGTCTCGATGCCGATCGAGGAGAGGGGGAACATCTCCCGGCTGCGCAGTACGGCGTCATTGAAACGGGCGACGTCGTTAATCGACTCCAGGTCCACCAGCACGGTGTCGACGATGATCTGCTCGCCGACCACCGCGATGTAGATCGGCAGGCCGCCGAACTCGTGCATTTCCAGCTTGATGCTTTGCTCGGCGCCTTGAATCAGGCTCAGGCCGATGTCGTTCGAGGTCACTTCGTCCAGGGCCTGCAAGGCGCCGAAGAGGCGGTCGATGGTCCAGTTCTCACCTGCAATCATGTCGGTCTCCAATACCGGTGCGCCGCCTATCAGGGGTTGGCGCAGCTTCTTCTCAATGTGCTTGAGCACGCTCCGGTTTTCCGGAAGTACCCAGGTTTCATGTTTCACATAACCAGCGGCACTCAGGCCCGCGCGCATCTGCTTCATGTAGAAGCTCGACGGTTTCTTGCCGGATGCCTTGCTGCTGGCTGCCTTGACGCTGAAAGGGTTCGAGCGCTCTCCTTGTCGACTCTCTGAGGAAGCCCGTGGGTCAGCAGGCTGACCGGCCGGGTGGGTCTTTTTCATGGGGTGACTCCGCTATTCACGTATCACGCGTGAGAACATTACAGGGGATTTTATTGCTGCTCAATGGCTCACGCGTGATATTTTTTTATTCGGCGAAACAATCGTCGCAAGCCTCTGGAACAGCGGTTTGCGTTAATCGGTCAGCGGCCGTGGCCCAGGATCCCTGCCGGTGCAGGCACGCGGGACGAGGTTTTTTTCACCTCGCTCATTGCCCGGGCAATGCCAGGGTGTTGAATTTATACAGGGTGCAGGGGTAGCCGTCTGCCGTGATCGGGTGGCGGCTGTAGGCATCCTGGCTGAGCGCGGGAATGACCCGGGCCCAGAATGCCCGGGCCGGCGGGTTGGCCTCGATGTGGAAGATCTGCCAGTGCCCGGGCAATTGCGCCAGCAGTTGCGCCACCGCCTGGCTGCCGACGCCATGCCCGCGAAAGCGCCGGGCCACGAAGAAGTAGGCAAGGTTGTACTGCACCTCGGCAAAATGCACCTGCTCGTCGACGATGGCAAAGCCCGCCAGCTCGCCGTCGACCCGCAGCAACCAGGGGCGGGTGCCGGGCTGGCGCCAGTATTCGGCCTGCGGCTGAATCGCGAACAGGCCATGGCGGCCCAGCTGGAGCGGCAGCCACTCGCTGAGTTCGTACAGGTAGAACTGCATCAGGTTTTCAAGGCATTCCAGCTCGTCGCGCTGGGCTGGGTGGAGTTCGATCTGGCTCATGGTTCGAGGCTCCGCTGGGTGTCGTTGGGCGAGGTGGCCTGGGCGGCGAAATAGCGCTCGGCGTTGAGGCTGTACAGCAGGCTGGGGGGCAGGCCGGGAAAGTCCTCCAGCGCGCCGTCGCGGGTCAGGCCCAGGCGTTCCAGGGCACGCCGCGATGGCAGGTTATCGGGGCGCACCAGGCCGATCACCTGTGCCTTGCCCAGCACGCGGAACGCCAGGTGCAGCGCGGCGCCGGCCATTTCGCTGGCGTAGCCCTGGCCCCAGGCCTCGACGATGAAGCGAAAGTACAGGTTCAGCCCGCTGCGCTCGCCGAAGCGGCTGTGCATGACGCCGCCGAACCCCAGCACCCGTTCCGCTTGGGTACGGTCGCAGACCACCCAATAGCCGAAACCCTGATCCCGCCAGTGTTCTATCCAACCCAGCAGCCGTTGCCGGCAGCTTTCGCGACTGTCGGGGCCGGCCGGGTTGTAGCGCTGGGTCCGCGGATCGCCGTGGATCAGTTGGACGACGTCCAGGTCAGCGGCGGTCGGCGCCCGCAACAGCAGGCGGGCGGTGATGGTGGTCGCGCAGGAGGCATCGGGCATAGGGTTCGTCCGTGAGCGAGGGGGTATTTTCTTCAATACAGGCAAGGCTCGCGCACCTACCTTGGCCACCGGACTCTCCGATTGATCCTTTGAAGGTGTGTGATGAGCGTAATGTTTTCCATGGCGGCCTTCGCGCTAGCCTCTTCGATTACCCCGGGCCCGGTCAATATCGTGGCCCTGAGTTCTGGCGCGCAGTTCGGCTTTCGCGCCAGCCTGCGGCACGTCGGTGGCGCAACCCTGGGCTTTGTCCTGTTGCTGGTGCTGATCGGCCTGGGCTTGCACGAGCTGTTGCGGCTATGGCCGTTCCTCACCCGCGGCATCCAGCTGTTCGGGGTCGCCTTCTTGCTGTTCATGGCCTGGAAGCTGGCGGCCGATGACGGCCGGCTGGGCAGCAATGGCGACACCAAGGCGCCGTCGGCCTGGTACGGCGCGCTCATGCAGTGGCTCAATCCCAAGGCCTGGCTGGCCTGCGTCGCCGGCATGGGGGCGTTTGCCGCCAATGGCGAGGCGCTGCTGGTGTGGCAGTTCGCGTTGGTGTACCTGGTGATCTGTTATCTGTCGATTGCCTGCTGGGCCTACGCCGGGACCTTTTTGCGCCAGTACCTGAGCAACCCGAAGGGCATGCGCCTGTTCAACCGCAGCATGGCGTTGTTGCTGGTGGCGAGCGCGGTGTATCTGTTGTTGCCTTGAGCATTTGAGCGGTGTGCCAGGTGTTTCGCGTCATGGCTTTCGCGGGCAAGTCGGATCGCCGCCCGCTCGCTCCTACGCAAGCGGGGGAGGCTGGGAGGCGTCACCCGCGATATTGCCCCGGCGTCGCCGCCAGGTGCTGCTTGAACGCGCGCTGGAAATGCGCCTGGTCGGCGAAGCCGGCTTCCAGGGCCACGTCGGCGATCGGCTCGCCGTCGCGCAGCCGGGCCTGGGCGAATTGCACCCGCTGGTTGACCACAAAGGCGTGGGGCGTCATGCCGTAATGCTGCTTGAAGGCGCGAATCAGGTAGGACGGCGACAGCTCGGCGGCCTGGCAGATTTCCTCTAGTTTCAGCGAGCGGGTGCAGTGTTCGCGGATGTAGTCGGCGGCCCGTTGCAGCTTCTGGTTACTTTCGCGCGGCGGCCGGCCTGCCGGGTTCAGGCGCTGCTGCAGGTCGCTGAAAAACGTCACCGTGGCGCTGTGTTTGTGCAGCGTCTCGGCCTGTTCGTCCACCAGCACCTCATACAGGCGATTGAGCCCGGCGTAGAGCTCGGGATCGTCGCTGTGGGGCGTGGCAAAGGCGCGAAAGCCCAAGTCCTGGCTGAACCCCAATTGGTGCTGCAGGTCGGTCAGCCAGGATGTATCGACATAGAGCATGAGGTACGACCAGGGCTGGTCGTCGATCGGGTTGCAGGCGTGCACTTCGCCGGGGTTCATCAGCACCACGGTGCCTACACCGATGCGAAATTGCGCTTGCTCGTGCAGGTAGGTGCTGTAGCCGGCGGTGATGGCGCCGATGGAAAAATGCTCGTGGGCATGCCGGGCGTAACAGACCTTGCGCCCATCGGCGATCGAGCGGGCTTCGATAAAGGGCAGCGCCGCATCGCGCCAGAACTGCGGGGCGGTATCGAGGTGGCGGCTCAAATTTGGCTTCATCAAAGGGCTCCCATCGGCAAGCGTCGGCCAACGAGTGTATTAGCTCTGGCCGGCGAAGGCTCGCTCCAGCGCGGCGATATCGAGTTTTTTCATCTGCAGCAGGGTCTGCATCACCCGCTGCGACTTGGTCGTATCGGGGTCGGTCATCCAGTGATTCAGCGCGCTGGGGATGATCTGCCAGGACAGCCCGAACTTGTCCTTGAGCCAACCGCACTGCTGGGCCTGGGGATCGCCGCCATAAGACAGCGCGCTCCAGAAATGATCGATTTCCCCCTGGTTCTGGCAGTTGACCTGCAGGGAGATCGCTTCGTTGAACCGGAACACCGGGCCGCCGTTGAGGCCGGTGAAGGTCTGGCCGTCGAGCTCGAAGGACACGGTCATCACCGAGCCTTCGGGGCGGCCGTGGAGCTCGAACCCGGCCTTGCCGTAGTGGGTGAGGGCGGTGATGCGCGAATGCTCGAACACCGAGCAGTAGAACTGCGCGGCGGCTTCGGCCTGGTGGTCGAACCACAGGCAGGGGGTAATGCGATGAATGTGCGGCATGACGGTTCTCCTCGGCGGATGGTCCACGCTTGAGCAAGCGTAGCCAGCCGATAGTCGTCCGGGGTTGCCGTAGATCGACAACTCACCGCCCTTCATCCGAGGGCGGTGGGCGCATGACCGGCGGTCGCAGAATCCGGCCTGTTCGGCAAATTGCGCTTAGCTGAATGGAAAACCTCGCGGCGCGCGTAGGCCTTCGGCCACGGCGACACCGCTCCAGGATCCCGTGAATCCTGTCCCCCCTTCGGCCTGAGGAGTCATGCATGCTGACACTCAATATCAATGGCAAGGACCAGCAGCTCGAGGTGCCCGCGGACATGCCGCTGCTCTGGGTGTTGCGCGATGTGGCGCACCTGACCGGCACCAAGTTCGGCTGCGGCATCGCCCAGTGCGGCGCCTGCACCGTGCATGTCGACGGCGCGCCGCTGCGTTCCTGCGTCACCCCGGCGGCGACCGTGGCCAACGGGCAGAAGATCCTCACCATCGAGGGCCTGTCCGTGGACGGCTCGCACCCGGTGCAGCGGGCCTGGGCCGAACTGGACGTGGTGCAATGCGGGTACTGCCAGTCGGGGCAGATCATGTCGGCCGCGGCCTTGCTGGCGAAGATCCCGTCGCCCACCGACAGCGATATCGACCAGGCGCTGTCCGGCAATATCTGCCGCTGCGGCACCTACCCGCGAATCCGCGCGGCGGTCAAGCGTGCCGCGCAAATCGGCTGAACCGGCTAAAGGGGGCAAGGCATGATCACGCCATCGCGTCGCGGATTTCTCAAGGCTGGCGCGCTGCTCGGCGGCGGGCTGGTGGTGGCGTTCGTCATCCCGGGCGCCAATCGTTTTGCCCGCGCGGCGGGCGAAGAGTTCGTGCCCAATGCGTTCTTGCGCATCGCCCCGGACGGCATGGTCACCGTGGTGCTCGGCCACTCGGAAATGGGCCAGGGCATCTGGACCGGCCTGCCGATGCTGATCGCCGAGGAGCTGGATGCCGACTGGTCGAAGATCCGCGTCGAACATGCGCCGGCCGCCGCGGTGTATGGCTTGCCGGCGTTCGGCGGGATGCAGATCACCGGCGGCTCGACCTCGACCTGGATGGAGTTCGACCGCTATCGCCAGGCCGGCGCCGCGGCCCGGCAGATGCTGATCGAGGCGGCGGCCAAGCGCCTGCTGGTCGCGCCCTCGACCCTGCACACCGAGCAGGGCTGGGTGGTGGCGGGGAGCCAGCGCCTGAGCTATGGCGAGCTGGCCAACGAGGCCGGGCAACTGCCGGTGCCGGACCCGGCCTCGCTGCGCCTGAAGGACGCCAAGGACTGGCGGCTGATCGGCCAGCCGACCCCGCGCCTGGATACCCCGGAGAAAATCACCGGCCGCGCGCAGTTCGGCATGGACATGTATTTCGATGGCTTGTTGAGCGCCGTGGTCCTGCGCTCGCCAGTGTTCGGCGGCACGCTCAAGTCCTTCGACCCTGAGGCCGCGCTGGCGGTGCCCGGGGTACTCAAGGTGCTCCAGGTGCCCACGGGCGTGGCGGTGGTGGCCGAGCATTACTGGGCGGCCAAGCAGGGGCGCGATGCGCTCAAGGCCGAATGGGACCTGGGGCCGAACGCCAGCATGAGCAGCGAAAGCCTGATGCAGGGCTTTCGCAAACTGGCGGCGACCCCCGGCACCCGGGCCGCCGAGGCCGGCGATGCGGCGGGGAGCATGGCCAAGGCGACGCAGGTGCTCAAGGCCGAATACAGCGTGCCGTACCTGGCCCATGCGCCGATGGAACCGCTCAACTGCACGGTGCGCATCGGCGCCGACAAGTGCGAGATCTGGACCGGCACCCAGTTCCAGACCCTGGACCAGATGGTCGCGTCGAAGATCACCGGGCTCAAGCCGGAACAGGTACAGATCCATACGCAATTTCTAGGCGGTGGTTTCGGCCGCCGGGCCAACCCGACCTCGGACTTCGTCAGCGAGGCGGTGGAAGTGGCCAAGGCCGCCGGAGCGCCGGTGAAAACCGTCTGGTCGCGGGAAGACGACGTGCGCGGCGGCTACTTCCGCTCGGCATTCCTGCACCAGGCGCAGGTCGGCCTGGACGCCAAGGGCCTGCCGCTGGCCTGGCAGCATGTGTTGGTGGGGCAGTCGATCATGGCGGGCACCTCGTTCGAGGCCAGCTTCGTCAAGAACGGTATCGACAACACTTCGGTCGAGGGCCTGGCGGACGGGCCTTACCTCAAGGGCACACCGAACCACCGGGTCGAGCTGCATTCGCCGATGACTGGCATCACCGTGCTGTGGATGCGCTCCGTGGGCCATACCCACACGGCGTTCGTCGTCGAGTCGTTGATCGATGAGATGGCCGACGCGGCGGGCCAGGACCCGGTGGAATACCGCCGCACCCTGCTCAAGGACCACCCGCGGCACCTTGGGGTCCTCAACCTGGCGGTGGAAAAGGCAGGCTGGGGCAAGCCGGTGCCCAACGGCCATGCGCTGGGCGTTGCGGTGCATGAGTCTTTCGGCAGCTACGTGGCGCAAGTGGCCGAGGTGTCCCAGGACGCCGAGCAGATTCGCGTGCACCGGGTGGTCTGCGCGGTGGATTGCGGGGTGGCGGTGAACCCGCAAAGCATCGCCGCACAGATGGAGTCGTGCATCACCTTTGGCCTGGGCATGGCCCTGCACAGCCGCATTTCCTTCAAGGATGGCCGGGTGGTGCAGTCCAACTATCACGATTTCCAGGTGTTGCGCCTCAACGAAATGCCCCAGGTCGAGGTGCATATAGTGGCCAGCAGCGACAAGCCCGGCGGTATTGGCGAGGCGGGCGTGCCGCCCACGGCGCCGGCGGTGGCCAACGCGGTATTCGCCCTGACCGGCCAGCGCCTGCGCGAGCTGCCGCTGCAACTGGCGGGGGTGTGAGATGAGGCGCCATCTGTTCCTCGGCTCGCTGATCCTGGTTGGCCTGGGCGGCTACGCCTCGGACCTGTTCGCCGCCGATGAGCCGGCGCTCGCCGCGTTCGCCACGGTGCAGAAGGTGTTCCAGAGCCCGCGTTGCCAGAATTGCCACATTCCCGGGGATGCACCCCTGCAGTTCGACGCCGGCACGCCCCATGCCATGGCCGTGGTTCGCGGCCTGGACGGCAAGGGCGCGGCGGGGCTGCCGTGTGCCGCCTGCCATGGCGAAGACAATCCGCCGGCCAGCTATGGCCCCCACGCGCCACCGGGGGCGCCGCACTGGAGCCTGCCGCCGGCGGCGCACAAGATGGCCTGGATCGGCCTGCCGGCCGACCGGCTGTGCCAGATGATCAAGGACAGGGCCAGCAATGGCGATCGCGACTTTGCCGCGCTGATCAAGCATGTCAGCGAAGACAAGCTGGTGTTGTGGGGCTGGAACCCCGGCGGCAACCGTGCGCCGGTAGCGGTGCCCCATGAGGTGTTCGTCAGCCAGTTCAAGCTGTGGGCCGCGGCCGGCGGGCCTTGCCCGGCGGTCGGAAGTTGAGGCCCGGAAGGGCCCCGCACGGCCGGTTACCCCGGAGCCAACGTCTTTGGCGGCTACGCTGAAGGAGTGACCCGCCAATGGAATGGAGTGTGCGATGTTTTCCCCAGACAAACCTGTCCAGGCGCCGACCCAGGCGCCATCGCCCGAGGCGGACGACCCGTCCCGGCAACTGTTGCGCGATCAGAGCCGCCGGGCCGAGCAGGAACTGGCCGCGGTGCAGGTGGCCAACCTCGATAAATTGACCCTGCTGCCCAACCGGCACGGCTTTGCGGTGCTGGCCGGCGACGCGTTGCAGGCCTGCCGGGACCTGAAGTGTCCGGCGACCCTGTTGGTGTTCGATCTCGACGATATCTACCGCATCGTCCGCGCCTATGGGCCGGACGAGGGCGAGGCCGCGCTGAAGACCTTCGCCGACGGGCTGCGCATCGCCTTTCGCGAGAGCGATGTGGTCGGGCATCTGGAATACCAGCGTTTTGCGGTGCTGCTGACCGGCTCGGAGCGGGTCGAGAAGCTGGCGATCATTGCCCGCCTGCAAGCCATTCTCGACGAGCGCACCAGCACCCAGCAGTGCGTTTACGACATTTGCTTCAGCATCGGCCAGATCGAATTCGAGCCGGGCAAGCCGGCCGATGTGGAGAGCTTGCTGGCGGATGCCGACAAGTCCATGAGGCGGCATGTCTAGGCCGGTTGTCGCTGCCCAGGCATGAGGCGGATTGCCATGCCGCCCGGTCGGGCCCTGGCGTCTGCTGCGCCAGAGGCCGTAGGAGCGAGGCTTGCCCGCGAAGGCCGCAAAGCGGGCCATTCCCCAGCCTCCGCGGTTTTCCAGCCCCACCGCGCTTGCCGATTCCGCGTCTGCTGCGCAGCCGATCGCAGGCTGCGCCAGCGGCTACAGGCTTGCGTAGGAGCGAGGCTTGCCCGCGAAGGCCGCAAAGCGGGCCATTCCCCAGCCTCCGCGGTTTTCCAGCCCCACCGCGCTTGCCGATTCCGCGTCTGCTGCGCAGCCGATCGCAGGCTGCGCCAGCGGCTACAGGCTTGCGTAGGAGCGAGGCTTGCCCGCGAAGGCCGCAAAGCGGCCCATCACCAGCCCCGCGGTTTCAGACTTCCTGGGTTTGCTGGCTCAGGAACGCGGCTTCCAGCAATTGCCGGGTGTACGGATGCTGCGGGGTGGTGAAGATCTCTTGCGCATTGCCTTGCTCCACCACTTGGCCATGCTTGACCACCATCAACTGATGGCTCAACGCCTTGACCACCGCCAGGTCGTGGCTGATGAACAGGTAGGTCAGGTTGTACTTGGCCTGCAGCGTGCGCAGTAGCTCCACCACCTGGCGCTGCACGGTGCGGTCGAGGGCCGAGGTCGGTTCGTCCAGCAGGATCAGCGCCGGCTTGAGCACCAATGCCCGGGCAATGGCGATGCGCTGGCGCTGGCCGCCGGAGAATTCGTGGGGATAGCGGTGGCGGGTTTCCGGATCGAGCCCCACTTCCTTGAGCGCTTCGACGATCGCCTGTTCCTGCTCGGCGGCGGTGCCGATCTTGTGGATGCGCAGGCCTTCGCCAACGATCTGGCTCACGCACATGCGCGGGCTGAGGCTGCCGAAAGGGTCCTGGAACACCACCTGCATTTCCCGGCGCAACGGCCGCACCTGCTGCTGTGACAGGCCGTCCAGCTGCTTGCCCTCGAAGCGGATGGCGCCTTTGCTGCCGATCAGCCGCAGGATCGCCAGGCCCAGGGTCGACTTGCCCGAACCGCTCTCGCCGACGATGCCCAATGTCTGGCCCTGGGGCAGGCTGAAGTTGATGCCGTCCACCGCCTTCACATGGTCGACGGTATGGCGCAGCAGGCCCTTCTTGATCGGGAACCAGACCTTCAGGTCCTCGACCTGCAGCAATGGCGGGCCGACCACATTGCTCGCCGGCTTGCCGCTGGGTTCGGCCGCCAGCAATTCACGGGTGTAGGGATGCTGCGGCGCGCGGAACAGCTGTTCGCAAGGCGCCTGCTCGACGATGCAGCCGCGCTGCATCACACACACGCGGTGGGCGATGCGCCGGACCAGGTTGAGGTCGTGGCTGATCAGCAGCAAGGCCATGCCCAGGCGCGCCTGCAGCTCCTTGAGCAGTTCGAGGATTTTCAGTTGCACGGTGACGTCCAGAGCGGTGGTCGGCTCGTCGGCGATCAACAGCTCCGGCTCGTTGGCCAGGGCCATGGCGATCATCACCCGCTGGCGCTGGCCGCCGGACAGCTCGTGGGGCAGGGCCTTGAGGCGCTTGTGCGGCTCGGGTATGCCCACCAGTTCCAGCAGCTCCAGGGTGCGCCGGGTGGCGATTTTGCCGGTCAGGCCCTTGTGCAGGCCCAGCACCTCGTTGATCTGCTTCTCGATGCTGTGCAGCGGGTTGAGCGAGGTCATCGGCTCCTGGAAGATCATGGCGATGCGGTTGCCACGGATATGGCGGATGGTTTTCTCTTTCTGGCTCAGCAGGTCCTGGCCGGCGTACTGGATGGTCCCGGACGGGTGGCGGGCCAGCGGGTAGGGCAACAGGCGCAGGATCGAGTGCGCGGTGACCGACTTGCCGGATCCGCTTTCGCCGACCAACGCCAGGGTTTCGCCGCGCTTGATGTCGAAGCTGATGCCGTTGACCACCCGTTGCGTGTGTTCGCCGACGCCAAATTCGACGGCGAGGTCGCGCACTTCGATCAGATTGTCCTGATTCATCTCATTTCCTCGGGTCGAAGGCATCGCGAGCGGACTCGCCGATAAATACCAGCAGGCTCAACATGATCGCCAGCACGGCAAAGGCGCTGATGCCCAGCCACGGCGCCTGCAGGTTGGATTTGCCCTGGGCCACCAGTTCGCCCAGGGACGGCGCGCCGGGCGGCAGGCCGAAGCCGAGGAAGTCCAGGGCGGTCAGGGTGCCGATGGCGCCGGTGAGGATGAACGGCATGAAGGTCATGGTCGAGACCATGGCGTTGGGCAGGATATGGCGGAACATGATCGCGCCGTTCTGCATGCCCAGGGCGCGCGCGGCGCGCACGTATTCCAGGTTGCGCCCGCGCAGGAATTCGGCGCGCACCACGTCCACCAGGCTCATCCAGGAGAACAGCAGCATGATCCCCAGCAGCCACCAGAAGTTCGGCTGCACGAAGCTGGCGAGGATGATCAACAGGTAGAGCACCGGCAGCCCCGACCAGATTTCCAGGAAGCGTTGCCCGGCCAGGTCGACCCAGCCGCCATAGAAGCCCTGCAGCGCCCCGGCAATGACGCCGATGATCGAGCTGAGGATGGTCAGCGTCAGGGCGAACAGCACCGACACCCGGAAGCCGTAGATCACCCGCGCCAGCACGTCGCGGCCCTGGTCGTCGGTGCCCAGCAGGTTTTCCGCCGAGGGCGGCGCGGGGGCCGGGACCTTCAGGTCGTAGTTGATGCTCTGGTAGCTGAAGGGGATCGGCGCCCACAGCACCCAGGCGTCCTTGGCCGCCAGCAGTTCACGGATATACGGGCTCTTGTAGTTGGCCTCCAGCGGGAATTCGCCGCCGAAGGTGGTTTCCGGGTAGCGCTTGAGCGCCGGGAAGTACCAGCCGTCGTCGTAGTGCACCACCAGCGGCTTGTCGTTGGCGATCAGCTCGGCGCCCAGGCTGGCGCCAAACAGGATCAGGAACAGCCACAGCGACCACCAGCCGCGCTTGTTGGCCTTGAACAGTTCGAAACGTCGGCGATTGAGGGGGGACAGGTTCATCTCAATGCTCCCGGCTTTCGAAGTCGATGCGTGGGTCGACCAGGGTGTAGGTCAGGTCGCCGATCAGTTTCACCACCAGCCCCAGCAGGGTGAAGATGAACAGGGTGCCGAACACCACCGGGTAGTCGCGGTTGATCGCCGCTTCAAAGCTCATCAGGCCCAGGCCGTCGAGGGAGAAGATCACCTCCACCAGCAAGGATCCGGTAAAGAAGATGCCGATGAAGGCCGAGGGGAACCCGGCGATCACCAGCAGCATGGCGTTGCGGAACACGTGGCCGTAGAGCACGCGGCGCTTGGTCAGGCCCTTGGCCCGGGCGGTGATCACGTACTGCTTGTTGATCTCGTCGAGGAAGCTGTTCTTGGTCAGCAGGGTCATGGTGGCGAAGTTGCCGATCACCAGCGCGGTCACCGGCAGGGCCAGGTGCCAGAAATAGTCGAGGATCTTGCCGCTCCAGCTCAGCTGGTCGAAGTTGTTCGAGGTCAGGCCGCGCAGCGGGAACCAGTCGAAATAACTGCCGCCGGCGAACATCACGATCAGCAGGATGGCGAACAGGAACGCCGGGATCGCGTAGCCGACGATGATCGCCGAGCTGGTCCAGACGTCGAAGTGGCTGCCATGGCGGGTGGCCTTGGCGATCCCCAGGGGGATCGATACCAGGTACATGATCAGGGTGCTCCACAGCCCCAGGGAGATCGACACCGGGAGCTTCTCGCGGATCAGGTCGACCACCTTGGCATCGCGGAAGAAGCTGTCGCCGAAATCCAGCGTGGCGTAGTTCTTGACCATGATCCACAGGCGTTCCGGCGCCGATTTGTCGAAGCCGTACATCTTCTCGATTTCCTTGACCAGCGCCGGGTCCAGGCCCTGGGCGCCGCGGTAGCTGGAGCCTGCCACCGAAACTTCGGCGCCGCCGCCGGCGATCCGGCTGGTGGCGCCCTCGAAGCCCTCGAGCTTGGCGATCATCTGTTCCACCGGGCCGCCGGGCGCGGCCTGGATGATCACGAAGTTGATCAGCAGGATGCCGAACAGGGTGGGGATGATCAGCAGCAGTCGCCGCAGAATGTAGGCCAGCATCTTATTGCTCCACGCCGGCGGGGGCGGCTTGCGATTGGGTGGCCGGGGTCACGGCCGGCTTGGCGTCGGGCTTGATCCACCAGGTCTGGATGCCGATGTCGTACTTGGGCGAGACCTGGGGATGGCCGATATGGTCCCAGTAGGCCACGCGCCAGGTCTTGATGTGCCAGTTGGGAATCACGTAGTAGCCCCATTGCAGCACGCGGTCGAGGGCGCGGGCATGGGCCACCAGGCTCTTGCGCGAGTCGGCGTTGATCAGGTCTTCCACCAGGGCGTCGATGGTCGGGTCCTTGAGACCGATGAAATTGCGGCTGCCGGGGTTGTCGGCGCTGGAAGTCTTCCAGTATTCGCGCTGCTCGTTACCGGGCGAACTCGACTGCGGGAAACTGCCGACCACCATGTCGAAGTCCCGCGAGCGCAGGCGGTTGATGTACTGGGAGACGTCGACCCGGCGAATCACCAGGTCGATCCCCAGGTCGGCGAGGTTGCGCTTGAAGGGCAACAAAATGCGCTCGAATTCGGTCTGCGCCAGCAGGAATTCGATGACGACCGGCTTGCCCTGGGCGTCGACCATCTTGTCGTCGACGATGCGCCAGCCGGCTTCCTGCAACAGCTGGTAGGCCTGGCGCTGCTGGGCGCGGATCATGCCGCTGCCGTCGCACACCGAGGGCTGGAAGGCTTCGCTGAAGACCTGCTCGGGGATCTTGCCGCGCAGCGGTTCGAGGATTTGCAGTTCGTCGGCGTCGGGCAGGCCGGTGGCGGCCATTTCCGAGTTCTCGAAGTAGCTGCGGGTACGGGTGTAGGCACCGTTGAACAGCTGCTTGTTGGTCCACTCGAAGTCCAGCAGCAGGCTCAGGGCCTTGCGCACCCGCACATCCTGGAACAGCGGGCGACGGATGTTGTAGACGAAGCCCTGCATGCCGGTGGGGTTGCCGTTGGGAATCTGTTCCTTGATCAGCCGGCCCTCGGTCACCGCCGGGACGTTGTAGGCGTTGGCCCAGTTCTTTGCGCTGATCTCCAGCCAGTAGTCGAACTGCCCGGCCTTGAGGGCTTCCAGGGCCACGGTGTTGTCGCGGAAATAGTCGGTGACCATGACATCGAAATTGAACTGGCCGCGGTTGATCGGCAAATCCTTGCCCCAGTAATCCTTGACTCGCTCGTAGCGCACCGAGCGCCCGGCCTTCACTTCGGCCACCTTGTACGGGCCGCTGCCGAGGGGGATCTCCAGGTTGCCCTTGGAGAAGTCGCGGTGTTCCCACCAATGCTTGGGCAGCACCGACAGTTGCCCGAGAATCAGCGGCAGCTCGCGATTGTTGGCGTGTTTGAACTTGAACAGCACCTTGAGCGGGTCTTCGGCGACCACTTGATCGACGTCGGCGTAGTAGCCGCGGAACATCGGCGCGCCGGTCTTCATCAGGGTTTCGAAGCTGAATACCACGTCCTCGGCGCGGATCGGATGGCCGTCGTGAAAGCGTGCCTCGGGGCGCAGGTAGAAGCGTACCCAGCTGTTGTCCGGGGCCTTTTCGATCTGCCCGGCGATCAGCCCGTATTCGGTGAAGGGTTCGTCCAGGCTCTGGCGCATCAGGGTGTCGTAGATCAGCCCGATATTGTCCGCCGGCACGCCTTTGTTGATGAACGGGTTGAGGCTGTCGAAGCCGCCGAAGCCGGCCTCGCGGAAGGTGCCGCCCTTGGGCGCGTCCGGGTTGACGTAGGCGAAGTGCTTGAAGTTTGCCGGGTACTTCGGCGGTTCGTTGTACAGGGTCAGGGCGTGTTGCGGGGCGGCCTGGGCGAGACAGGCGATTCCCACCAGCAGCACGCCGCCGGCCCACGGGAGCAGGGCACGCAGGGGCATCATTGGGCTTTCTCCAGAGACTTCAGCCACCAGGCGCTCAGGCCCAGTTGGTAGGGCGGCGTGGTGACGAAGGCGAACCGGTTGCGGTACGCCAGGCGATGATAGTTGAGGTACCAGTTGGGGATGATGTAGTGCTGCCACAGCAGCACCCGATCCAGGGCCCGACCGGCGGCCAGTTGCTCGTCGCGGCTCTGTGCGGCGAGCAGGTGTTCCAGCAGGTGATCGACGATGGGGTTGCTGATGCCTGCATAGTTCTTGCTGCCCTTGACCCTGGCCTGGCTGGAGTGGAAGTACTGCCATTGCTCCAGGCCCGGGCTCAGGGTCTGGCTCAGGGTCATGAGGATCATGTCGAAGTCGAACTGGTCCAGGCGCTGTTTGTATTGCGCCCGGTCCACGGTGCGCAGGCGTGCGTCGATGCCGATGCTGGCGAGGTTTTCGACGTAGGGCTGGAGGATCCGTTCCAGGTTCGGGTTGACCAGCAGCAGCTCGAAACGCAGCGGTTGCCCGGCGCTATTGAGCAGGCGCTGGCCGTTGAGCTTCCAGCCGGCTTCGGCCAGTAGGCCCAGGGCACGGCGCAGGGTGGCCCGCGGAATGCCGCGGCCATCGGTCTGCGGCAGGCTGAAGGGCTGGGTGAACAGGCTGGCCGGCAATTGCTCGCGGTAGGGCGACAGCAGCAGCCATTCATGGCCGACCGGCAGGCCGCTGGCGGAGAACTCGCTGTTCGGGTAATAGCTGGTCGCGCGCTTGTAGGCGCCGCTGAACAGGGTGCGGTTGGTCCACTCGAAGTCGAACATCAGGCCCAGGGCCTCGCGCACCTTGCCCTCGGCGAAAATCGGCCGGCGGCTGTTCATGAACAGGCCTTGGGTCTGGGTCGGGATCTGGTGCGCCACCTGGGCCTTGATGACGTCGCCGCGATTGACTGCGGGGAAGTTGTAGCCGTTGGCCCAGTTCTTCGCCTGGTGCTCGATGTAGATGTCGAATTCGCCGGCCTTGAAGGCTTCGAAGGCCACGCCGCTGTCGCGGTAGAACTCCACCGCGACCTTGTTGAAATTGTTGAAGCCGCGATTGACCGGCAGGTCCTTGCCCCAATAGTCCTTGACCCGCTCGAACAGCAGCGAGCGGCCCGGCTGCACCCGGGTGATGCGGTAGGGGCCGCTGCCCAGCGGCGGCTCGAAGGTGGTGGCCTTGAAGTCGCGGTCTTTCCAGTAATGCTGCGGCAGCACCGGCAGCTCGCCCAGGCGCAGGATCAGCAGCGGGTTGCCGGAGCGCTTGAAGACAAAGCGGATGCGCTGCGGGCCGAGGATATCCACCCGCTGCACTTCCTGCAGATTGGTGCGGTATTGCGGGTGGCCTTCCTTGAGCAGCAACCGGTAGGAAAACGCCACATCGTAGGCGGTGATCGGCTTGCCGTCGTGGAAACGCGCCTCGGGACGCAGGTTGAACACCACCCAGCTGCGGTCTTCGCTGTATTCGACGGAGCGGGCGATCAGGCCGTAGCTGGAAGTCGGCTCGTCGCCGGACGGCGCGTACTGGCCCGTGCCGACCATCAGCGGCTCGTTGAGTTCGTTGACCCCGTATTGCAGGAAGTTGGGCGTGGAAACCGGGCTGCTGCCCTTGAAGGTGTAGGGGGTGAGGGTATCGAAGGTGCCAAACGCCATGAGCCGCAAGGTCCCGCCCTTGGGCGCGGCGGGGTTGACCCAATCGTAATGGGTGAACTTGGCGGGGTACTTGAGCGTGCCGAACTGCGCGTAACCATGACTTTCAGTGATCGTTGCGCTTGCGGGAAAGCTCAAGGCCAGACTGATTAGGGACAGGAGGAGGGGACGCATCAAGGCAGAGATCCGATCCGGGCGGCTTGGGCTTTGTGCTCCGTACAGTAACAGCTTGTATCGACAGGAAAAAGGCCGCCCCCGCCGACCACGACATTTGCCTGTAGCCGCTGCCGAAGGCTGCGAACGATCGGCACGGTCGCGACGATCTTTCTGACGCAGGCGGACCTGCGGCCCTATCGCAGCCTGCGGCAGCGGCTACATCGGAAGAGTCGTTGGAAACATCCCGATTTCAAGGCAATCCTGTAGCCGCTGCCGAAGGCTGCGAACGACCGGCACGGTCGCGACGATCTTCCTGGCGCAGGAGTACCTGCGGCCTTATCGCAGCCTGCGGCAGCGGCTACGCCGGAAGAGTCGTTGGAGATATCACGATTTCAAGGCAACCCCGTAGCCGCTGCCGAAGGCTGCGAACGACTGGCACAGTCGCGGCGATCTTCCTGGCGCAGTAGGACCTGCGCCAGGAGTTACAGATCAGTGAGGCAGGTAGACGGTGAGCATCTGGCCTGGCTTGAGGGCCTGGCCGGCGCGGGGGTTCCAGCGCTTGAGGTGTTGCATCTCGACGTTGAAGCGCTTGGCCACCATGTACAGCGAGTCGCCTTGCTTGACCTTGTACTGGGTCGACTTCTTGTCGGTGCTGGCGACCAGGGTCTTCTTGCCGGAAGTCTTGGCATTGGTCTTGGTGCCGGTCTTGGCTTTGCGGGTGTCCTGCATGACCAGGGTCTGGCCGACCTTGAGTTTCTTGCCGGTCAGATTGTTCCAGCGTTGCAGGTCCTTGACCCCGACCTTGTTGGCCTTGGCGATCTGCGACAGGTTATCGCCACGCTTGACCCGATAGTTGCGCTTGGCCTGGGCCATCTCGCGGCTGTCGGCACCCTCGAACACCGGCTTGAGCGAACGCTGGCTGATCAGTTCCTCGGGTTTCATGGTCGACAGGCTGGCGCTCAGCAGTTGCGCCTTGGACGTCGGCACCAGCAGGTGCTGGGGACCGTCGATGGTGGTGCGCTGCTTGAAGGCCGGATTGAGCTGGAACAGCTCGTCTTCGTCGATATTGGCCACCGCGGCGACCTTGGACAGGTCCATGCGCTGGTTGATCTCGACGACCTGGAAATAAGGTTCGTTGGCGATCGGGTTCAGGTTCACGCCATAGGCTTCGGGCGCCATGACCACTTGGGACAGGGCCAGCAGCTTGGGCACGTAGGCCTGGGTTTCCGACGGCAGCGGCAGGTTCCAGTAGTCGGTGGGCAGGCCGAGTTTCTCGTTGCGCTCGATGGCCCGGCTGACCGTGCCTTCGCCGGCGTTATAGGCCGCCAGGGCCAGCAGCCAGTCGCCATTGAACATGTCGTGCAGGCGGGTCAGGTAATCCATGGCCGCGGTGGTCGACGCGGTGATATCGCGACGGCCATCGTAGAAACGGGTCTGGCGCAGGTTGAAGGAACGACCGGTGGACGGGATGAACTGCCAGAGGCCGACCGCGTCGGCCCGGGAATAGGCCAGCGGGTTGTAGGCGCTCTCGATCACGGGCAGCAGCGCCAGTTCCAGCGGCATGTTGCGTTCTTCAAGGCGTTCGACGATGTAATGGATATAGAGGCTGCCGCGTTCGCTGGCATTCTCGAGAAACGAGGGATTGCTGGCGAACCACAGGCGCTGCTGTTCGATGCGCGGGTTGACGCCGATACCTTCCTGCAACTGGAAACCTTCGCGCATGCGCTCCCAGACGTCCTGGGGCAATTGCGGGCTGGGTTTTTCATTCAGCCAGATGGGTTTCTGCTTGATGCGGGCGTTGAAATTCTGGGTGTGGGAAGTGTCGGTTTGCGGGACGTGGCTCGTGCTTTGGCAGCCCGCCAGGGTGGCGGACACAGCCACCGCGATGGCTTGAGCCAACCGCGTCAATGCGTCTGAATTGATGGATTTACGAATAGATGACGACATTGGCTGGAAGTAAGTTCCGGGCAAAAATGTCGGGCGATTCTAGAAAGCGCACCGGGTGCGGTCAACCATTCAGAATTTTCGTACCAACCCGACACCTGCTTAGAACTTATCTTTCCAAGCCCGCAAGGCAGCAAAAACCGCACTCTGGGCCCGGTTATCGAGGCCGTTCCGTTCGTCCGCTTTTTGTTTAACGGATGTTTCGCCGGTCCGCAGGAAAGGGTTGGTAAGTTTTTCCAGGGCCAGGGTGGAAGGCAGGGTCATGCGGCCGTTTTCCCGCAGTTCGCTGACTTTTTGCAGGCGCTCGGCGATGTGCGGGTTGTCCGGCTCCACCACCTGGGCAAAACGCAGGTTGCTCAGGGTGTATTCGTGGGTGCAGTACACCAGGGTGTCGGCGGGCAAGGCGGCCAGGCGGCTCAGCGAATGGTGCATTTGCTCCGGCGTGCCCTCGAACAGGCGCCCGCAGCCGGCGGCGAACAGGGTGTCGCCGCAAAACAGTAAGCCATGATGGTAGTAGGCAATATGTCCCAGGGTGTGTCCGGGCACCGCGTAGACGTCGAAGTCCCAGCCCAGGATATTGGCCCGGTCGTTGTCGTTCAGGGCCACGTCGCGCCCCGGGATGTTTTCGTTGGCCGGGCCCCAGACCTTGGCGCCGCTGGCTTTTTTCAGCTGTTCGACACCGCCGACGTGGTCGTGGTGGTGATGGGTTACCAGGATATCGCTCAGCACCCAGCCCGGATGCTCGGCGAGCCAGCCCAGGACCGGCGCAGCGTCCCCCGGATCGACCACCGCGCAGCGCTGGTGGCGATGATCCTGTAACAACCAGATGTAGTTATCGGTGAACGCGGGCAGGGCACTGATCTGTATCATCGTTGGAGTCGCCAAGCGGAAAACATTGGCGCATCTTAGAACTTCTTGGCGGGTTGGAGAATGCAATGACCGATAAAGCGTTCGCTCAGGCCGATCCTGACTGGCTGGCCCTGATCAGTTCGGCCCGTGAGTGGCTGTCCGGGCCACTGGGGCAATTTCTGCTGGATGAAGAACGGCGCATGCTCGACGACGAGTTGGGGCGCTTCTTTGGCGGTTACCTGGTGCATTACGGGCCGTCGGCGCAAACCCCGCCGACAGCGCCGCAGGTGCAGCGCAATGTCCGCCTGGGTGCGCCACTGCCCGGCGTGGAGATCGTCTGCGAGGAGCAGGCCTGGCCGCTCAGCGAGCATGCCGCCGATGTGGTGGTGCTGCAGCACGGCCTGGATTTCTGCCTGTCGCCCCACGGCCTGCTGCGCGAAGCCGCCAGCGCGGTGCGCCCTGGCGGGCATCTGCTGATCGTCGGGATCAATCCCTGGAGCAGTTGGGGCCTGCGGCATGCGTTCGCCCATGACGCGCTGCGCAAGGCACGCTGCATTTCGCCGTCGCGGGTCGCCGACTGGCTGAACCTGCTGGGCTTCGCGCTGGAGAAACGCCGCTTCGGGTGCTATCGTCCGCCGCTTGCCTCGGCGGCCTGGCAGGCACGGCTGGCCGGCTGGGAGCGCAAGGCCGGCGACTGGCAACTGTCCGGCGGCGGTTTCTACCTGCTGGTAGCACGCAAGATAGTGGTCGGCCTGCGCCCGGTGCGCCAGGTGCGCCGCGAGCCGATGGGCAAGCTGGTGCCGCTGCCGATGGCCAAGGTCAACCGCCGGCACAGCGAACCCCCTCTTTAATTCAGCCGGGCCGAGTTTGCCCGGCTTGGGCGTTGTCGATCGACGATCGGCGGGCCACAGGTATTTTCGATTGGAAGTCTGGCATGAGCGATAGCGTAGAAATCTTCACCGACGGCGCCTGCAAGGGCAATCCTGGCCCGGGAGGCTGGGGCGCACTGCTGGTGTTCAAGGGCGTGGAGAAGGAACTCTGGGGCGGCGAAGCCAACACCACCAACAACCGCATGGAGCTGATGGCGGCGATCCGTGGCCTGGAGGAACTCAAGCGCGAGTGCCAGGTGATCCTGGTCACTGACTCGCAATATGTGATGAAGGGCATCAACGAATGGATGGCCAACTGGAAAAAGCGCGGCTGGAAAACCGCGGCCAAGGAACCGGTGAAGAATGCCGACCTGTGGCAGCAGCTCGATGAGCAGGTCAACCGCCACCAGGTCACCTGGAAATGGGTGCGCGGCCACACCGGGCACCACGGCAACGAACGGGCAGACCAACTGGCCAACCGCGGCGTCGACGAGGTGCGCGGTTACAAGCAGGCCTGATGCCCTGGCCGGGTAGTCATGGGCAACGCAGCGGCCATTCGAGCCGCTGCTTCATTTCCCGCATCGCGCGGGGCGAATCCACCAGCACCGCATCCATCTTCAGGCAGGCGGCCGCCTGGTAGTCCTCGGCGGTATTGATCCCGATCGCCAGCATCCGCACCTTGCCCCGCGACTGGAAGCAATCCACCGCGGCGGGCGTCCATAGCCGGGCATCCACCTTGGAACGGGCTTCGCCCAGGGTGAAGGTCTCGACCAGTTGAACCGGGCGCCGGTACTCGAAGGCCACCCAACTGGCTGGGGCGGGCGGCGCGCTACAGCTATGGGCGAGAGCGACGCTGGCCAGCCGATCCCGGGTGCTGTCCCGGGATTCAAACAGCCGCGCCTGCGGATATTGCGCGAAAGCCTGTTGGTAGCTGGCATCGGTGGAGTAGATCAGCACCCGGTTCCAGGCATGCAGCTGCTCCAGCAACTGGGCCACAGCCTTGGCCTGGGGAGCGGCTGGCAGGGCCTTCATGTCGAGAATGACCGGCACCGATTCGGGGATCGCCGCCAGCGCCTGGCGCAACGACGGAATGCTCAGCGGCTGCGAACGATAGGGAAATCTCACCTGGCCATCGGCCGCTGTCTGCTTGAAGTTCCAGCCGGCATTCAGCGCTTGCAGCTGTGCGAGGGTTTTTTCGTTGACCGCGCCGGATGCCGGGGTGTTGGCGCCCAGGTCGGCGGGGCGATACAACACCGGCACGCCATCGCGGCTTAGTTGCACGGTGAGCCAGAGCATGTCGACGCCGTTGCGCAGGGCGTTGTCGATGGCCAGCAGGGTGTTCTCGGGAAAGTCCGCGGCACCGCCGCGATGGGCGACGATCAACGGCCGTGGCCCGGCGTCGCTGTCGGTTGCCGGAAGCGATGAACAGCCACCGATGAAGGCCGCGGCCAGCAGCAGGGGGATCACCTGTCGAGTCTCGAGCATGGGAAGGCGGTTTCCTGGAGGTGAGTGCAGGCCGGGTATCGGCACCCCGCCCGCTTGAGTGGGGCGTACGGTAGCGCAATGGTCGCGCTCATTTAAAGCAACGCGTGGAGCGCGGGATAAATGAGCGGCGCCGTCCGGGGCGATCAAAGCGTAAGGATGGCGCTGGCCAGCTGCAGGTCGGAGTAGGGCGAGTCGCCAAGTACCTGGCGAATGTGCTGCAGGGCCGCTTCCAGCTGGGCGCCGCGAATGTCGCCGGCGCTGGCGACAAAGGTTGCGGCATCGCTCCGGGCGGCCAGCACGAGTTTGTCATCCTTGAACGAGCTGGTGGCTTTAGAGCTGCCTTCGGTTGTGCTCAAGGCCAGGCTCATGGTGATGTCGGTGCTGATCACCAGGCTGGTGGCCTGGGCAAGATTGGCGAACAGGCAGGAGCACATCAGAAAGGGCAGTCGAATTTTGCAGGTGGTCATGAGAGGTGGAGGTCCGCTGGAAATATCGTCGCGAACCCTAACAAGCCGCCGCACGGCAAACTGCATGAGCTTTGCGAACGATTGTTAAAAACTGCGCAGGCCGCAACCGGGCGAATCCGGCATGCGTGCCATGCCGCGAGAGCGTGCTAAAATCCCGCGCCTTGAAAGACTTCCACCGTTGAGAACTGACCCCTGATGGCCAACAGATCTGTTGTACTCGATACCGAAACCACCGGCATGCCGGTGACCGACGGCCACCGGATCATTGAAATCGGTTGCGTCGAGTTGATCGGACGGCGCCTGACCGGTCGGCATTTCCACGTTTACCTGCAACCGGATCGCGAGAGCGACGAGGGCGCGATCGGCGTCCACGGCATCACCAACGAATTCCTGGTGGGCAAGCCGCGCTTCGCCGAAGTCGCCGATGAGTTCTTCGAGTTCATCCAGGGCGCGCAGCTGATCATCCACAACGCGGCGTTCGACGTTGGCTTCATCAACAACGAATTCGCCCTGATGGGCCAGCACGACCGCGCCGACATCACCCAGCACTGCACCATCCTCGACACCCTGTTGATGGCCCGGGAACGCCACCCTGGCCAGCGCAACAGCCTCGATGCCTTGTGCAAGCGCTACGACGTCGACAACTCCGGTCGTGAACTGCACGGCGCCTTGCTCGACTCGGAGATTCTCGCCGACGTCTACCTGACCATGACTGGCGGCCAGACCAGCCTGTCGCTGGCCGGCAACGCTTCGGACGGCAACGGCAGCGAAGGCTCGGGCAACCGTGCCAGCGAAATCCGCCGGCTGCCGGCGGATCGCCAGCGCGGTCGGGTGATCCGTGCCAGCGAAGCCGAACTGGCCGAGCACCTGGTGCGTCTCGAGATCATCGCCAAATCCGCCGGTGCCCCGGCGCTCTGGACCCAGCTGGCCGAAGCCAAGGCCCAGCAGCAGTAGTTGTTCGTGGGCGACCTTTTGTTACAGGAGGTCGTTGATGGGGTTCCGCACCGGCCCCCGAGCTTCTACCCTGAGGTGATTGGCGGACGCTTGTCCGCCGCCTCAGGATGCCTGGCGCCATGTACAAAGACCTGAAATTCCCCGTCCTTATCGTGCATCGCGACATCAAGGCCGACACTGTCGCCGGCGACCGGGTGCGGGGGATCGCCAAGGAGCTGGAGCAGGAAGGCTTCAGTATCTTTTCCGCGGTGGACTATGCCGAAGGGCGCCTGGTGGCCTCGACCCATCACGGCCTGGCCTGCATGCTGATCGCCGCCGAAGGCGCCGGGGAAAACACCCATCTGCTGCAAAACATGGTGGAGCTGATCCGCCTGGCTAGGGTACGTGCGCCGAACCTGCCGATCTTCGCCCTGGGCGAGCAGGTGACCCTGGAAAACGCACCGGCCGACGCCATGAGCGAGCTCAATCAGCTGCGCGGCATTCTCTACCTGTTCGAAGACACGGTGCCGTTCCTGGCGCGCCAGGTGGCGCGGGCGGCGCGCAATTACCTCGATGGCCTGTTGCCGCCTTTCTTCAAGGCATTGGTGCAGCACACGGCCGATTCCAACTATTCCTGGCACACCCCGGGGCACGGCGGCGGCGTGGCTTATCGCAAAAGCCCGGTGGGGCAGGCGTTCCATCAGTTCTTTGGGGAAAACACCCTGCGTTCGGACCTGTCGGTATCGGTCCCGGAGCTGGGCTCGCTGCTCGACCACACCGGGCCCCTGGCGGAAGCCGAGGCGCGGGCGGCGCGCAATTTCGGCGCCGACCATACCTTCTTCGTGATCAACGGCACGTCGACGGCGAACAAGATCGTCTGGCACTCCATGGTCGGTCGCGACGACCTGGTGCTGGTGGACCGCAACTGCCACAAGTCGGTACTGCATTCGATCATCATGACCGGCGCGATCCCGCTGTTCCTCTGTCCGGAGCGCAACGAGCTGGGGATCATCGGCCCGATTCCCTTGAGCGAATTCAGCCGCGAATCGATCCAGGCCAAGATCGACGCCAACCCGCTGACCCAGGGCCGGCCTGCCAAGGTCAAGCTGGCGGTGATCACCAACTCGACCTATGACGGCCTCTGCTACAACGCCGAGCTGATCAAGCAGAGCCTGGGCAACAGCGTCGAGGTGCTGCATTTCGACGAGGCCTGGTACGCCTACGCGGCCTTCCATGAGTTCTTCGAGGGGCGTTACGGCATGGGCACCTCGCGCAGCGCCGACAGCCCGCTGGTGTTCACCACCCATTCGACCCACAAGCTTTTGGCGGCCTTCAGCCAGGCCTCGATGATCCATGTGCAGGACGGCGGTGCGCGGCAGCTGGACCGCGACCGCTTCAACGAAGCCTTCATGATGCACATCTCCACGTCGCCGCAATACAGCATCATCGCCTCGCTGGACGTGGCCTCGGCAATGATGGAAGGGCCGGCGGGGCGCTCGCTGCTGCAAGAAATGTTCGACGAGGCCCTGAGTTTCCGCCGGGCCCTGGCCAACCTGCGCCAGCACATCGCCGCCGACGACTGGTGGTTTTCCATCTGGCAACCGGAGCGGGTGGAAGGCATCGACCGGGTCAGCACCGCGGACTGGCTGCTGGAGCCAGAAGGCGAATGGCATGGCTTCGCCGGGGTGACCGACGATTACGTGCTGCTGGACCCGATCAAGGTCACTCTGGTGATGCCCGGGCTTACCGCTGGCGGTGCCTTGAGCGAGCGCGGGATTCCGGCGGCGGTGGTCAGCAAGTTTCTCTGGGAGCGCGGCCTGGTGGTGGAAAAGACCGGCCTGTATTCATTTCTGGTGCTGTTTTCCATGGGCATCACCAAAGGCAAGTGGAGCACGCTGCTGACCGAGCTGCTGGAGTTCAAGCGCAACTACGACGCCAATGCCAGCCTCGCGGCCTGCCTGCCGAGCATCGCCCAGCAGGACATGGCGCGCTACCAGGGCATGGGCCTGCGCGACCTCTGCGATCAGTTGCATGCCTGTTACCGCAGCAATGCCACGGCCAAGCACCTCAAGCGCATGTACACCGTGCTGCCGGAGGTGACGATGAAGCCCGCCGACGCCTACGATCAGTTGGTGCGGGGCGAGGTCGAGGCCGTCTCCATCGATGCCCTTGCCGGGCGGGTGGCGGCGGTGATGCTGGTGCCATACCCGCCGGGTATCCCATTGATCATGCCGGGCGAACGTTTCACCGAATCGACCCGCTCGATCATCGATTACCTGGCGTTTGCCCGTACGTTCGATAGCAGCTTTCCCGGCTTTGTCGCGGATGTGCATGGATTGCAGCATGAAGACGAAGGCAATGGGCGGCATTACACCGTCGATTGCATCAAGGTTTGAGGACGTTTCCCGCTATGCAGCCAATGATCAATCCCAAGTATCCCGGCTTGTCGGTGCGTGTCGCCGACGATGGTTTCGCCGCCTATGTGTGGGGTAGCGATTTCAGCTTCGAAGTCAGCGCCTACGCCCAGGCCGAGAGCGAGCAGGCGGTGGCCAAATGGCCATTGCGGCATATCACCCCGTACCGCAAGTGCTACGGCATCGATCCCGAAGAATTCAGCAGCTATCGCGATGCCGCCGACAGCGCGGTGTTCATGGCCTACCTGGACGACGAGCCGGTCGGCCATGTGGTGGTCAGCACCAACTGGAACGGTTACGCCCATATCGACGAGCTGGCGGTGCACGCCCCGGCGCGACGCCACGGGGTGGCCAAGGCCTTGCTGGATGTCGCGCAGTTCTGGAGCCGCAAGAAGAAGCTGCCGGGCATCATGCTGGAAACCCAGAACAACAACCTGGGAGCCTGCCGGCTCTACGAGCGCTGTGGTTATGTGGTCGGTGGCATCGACCACCTGCGTTATCGCGGGATCGATCCGACCACGGCCGAGGTGGCGATTTTCTGGTATCGGCTATTCAACGACGAACTGGCGCGGTAAGCCGGGGGCTAGCCGGCCAGCATGCCTTCGGCTTTTTCCGTGAGGGTTTCCAGCAACGCCTCGAGGGTTGGCGAGGGCGCGTTGCCGCTGCGGGTCAAGGCATAAAGAGTGACCGGGATCGGCGGCGACAGCGGGCAGACGTCCAGGCCGCCCGCGCGGGCGCCCAGCGCGGTGAAGGGGTCGACAATGGCCAGGCCTTCGCCAGCCTCGACCATGCTGCGCATCATCTGGTGGGTTTGCACCCGGGTGTGAATGGTCGGGCTGGGGCGCAGGTTCTGCAGCTTGCTGTCGAGGGTCACGCTCAGCGGGTCCTGGCCTTCCAGGCCGACCATGGCCTGGCCCGCCAGGTCCTGCAGGGAAATGTACTTCTGCTTCGGTTGCAACCAGCCGTGGGGGGCTAGCAGTTGCAGCTTGCCCTGGGCCAGGGCCACGCACTGGATATCGGGGTGATCGGGGTTGTGCAGGCTCAGGCCCAAGTCGCCTTCGCGCAGCAACAGGCTCTTGACCATGTCGCGGGTGCCCTGGCTGGCGAGATTGCATGGGGTATCGGGAAAGCGCCGGCGCAGGGCGGCGATGCTCTGCGGCAACAGTTGCTGGGCCAGGGGCGGGGTGCCGATGATGCGCAAGGGCGGCGCCTGGTATTGTTTCAGGCTGTCGGCCAGGCGTTGCACGGGTTCGAAGGCGTCATACAGGGTGGCGATCGCCGGCTGTAGCTCGCGGGCCTCTCGAGTGGCTTGCAGGCGGCCGCGAACACTGGCGAAGAGCATGAAGCCCAATTGGCCTTCGGCGTCGCGCAGGATCGCTTCCACTTCGGCCACCGGCAGTTGCAGCAGCTCGGCGGCCGTGCCCAGGTGACCGGTTTGCAGGAGCGCCTGAATCACTTCGATATGACGTAAACGCATGCTTGAAGTCCATGTCCAGCCGGTGAGGGATTCATCCTGAATCCTAACTCATGTCCAGGCTTATGACTTCAGCTCATAACGGCACGTTATGAAGGGAGAATGGTCTCGGGTTCGCGAATGAGGGTGATGCCCGATTGCACGAGGAGAAACTGGTTGTCGTCCATTTTGTTGACGCGATCGCCAATGGCCAGGCGATAGGTGGTAACAGGCTCCGAGCCGGCGATACCGTCTGGCGACGGGGTGGATTCCTGGAACTCATGCACCGAATAGACACGGCCTTCCGCGTCCCTTGCATGAAATTGTCCGACGAGTACTGCTGCCATCTTTAGAGCCTCTGGAGATAAAACACTCAATTCGCGGTCCTGTAGACCGTGCCTGGGTGAAGGAAGTTTAGCGACGAAAAAAAAATAGTCCGCAGCCTGGTTGCAGCGCGCGTACAGCGGCGCGGCACATGAAAAAGCTCGCCAATTTTCCTTGCGCGGGTGGCTCCAGGCGGGATGGATCATCTATAACTACCAGCCTCCTCAACCAGAAGTCGGGAATTGGCTATGAGCAACGTCTACACGATCGCAGTGCTGGTGGGTAGCCTGAGAAAGGCCTCGATCAACCGGAAAGTGGCGCTGGCCCTGGCGGAACTGGCCCCGGCCAATTTGCGGCTGAATATTGTCGAGATTGGCGACTTGCCGCTCTACAACGAAGACATCGATGTGGATCCGCCGGCCGCCTACCAGACCTTCCGCCAGCAGGTAAGTGGCGCCGATGCGGTGCTGTTCGTGACCCCGGAATACAACCGCTCGGTTCCCGCGCCGCTGAAGAATGCCATCGACGTGGGCTCGCGGCCCTATGGCAAGAGCGCCTGGAGCGGCAAGCCGGGAGCGGTGATCAGTGTCTCCCCGGGCGCCGTCGGCGGCTTCGGCGCCAACCACCACCTGCGCCAGTCGCTGGTATTCCTCAATGTGCCGTGCATGCAGCAGCCGGAAGCCTACCTGGGTGGCGCCGGCTCGGCTTTCGACGAGGCGGGCAAGCTGTCCGAGTCGGTCAAGCCGTTCTTGCAGGGCTTCATCAATGCCTACGCCCAGTGGGTCGAGCAGCATAAAAAGCTCTGATCTGCGCGCCGCGAAAGCCGGCCAGCCGGCTTTCGCGGGGCATGGGCGATTCCCGTGCCGTGAGAAAAGCGCTTTACCGCATATCTGAATATTCATATATTCGCCACTTCATATGTCTGGAGTGGCCCTTGTGTCCGACACTCTCAACCCCGCCGAGCTGTTCAAGGCACTTGCCGACGAAACCCGTAGCCGCATTGCCTTGCTGGTTACCCACGAAGGCGAGTTGTGCGTCTGTGAGCTGACCGCCGCGCTGGGCCAGAGCCAGCCGAAGATCTCCCGGCACCTGGCGCTGTTGCGCAGTTGCGGCTTGCTGGCCGACCGTCGCCAGGGGCAGTGGATCTACTACCGGCTGCATCCGCAATTGGCCCCCTGGGTGAGCACCCTGCTGCAAAACACGCTGCAGGCCAACAGCCCCTGGTTGCTGGGCGACCTGCAACGCCTGCAAGGCATGACCGATCGCCCCGTGCGCTGCTGCTGAATTCCTCCCCAACTTCATTTTCTGTTCAAGGCTGCCTGGCATGCTGACTGCTTCATTGATTTTCCTGCTGACCATTACCCTGGTGATCTGGCAGCCCAAGGGCCTCGGCGTGGGCTGGAGCGCGGTGTTCGGCGCGGTGCTCGCATTACTGTTCGGGGTCGTGCAATTAACGGATATTCCGGTGGTCTGGCAGATCATCTGGAACGCCACCGGCACCTTTGTGGCCTTGATCATCATCAGTCTGCTGCTCGACGAGGCCGGCTTTTTCGCCTGGGCCGCCTTGCATGTGGCGCGCTGGGGGCAGGGCAGCGGACGCAAGCTGTTTGCCTTCATGGTGCTGCTGGGGGCGCTGGTGTCGGCGCTGTTCGCCAACGACGGAGCGGCGCTGATTCTCACGCCGATCGTGATTTCCATGTTGCTGGCGCTGCGGTTCTCCAGGGCGGCGACCCTGGCGTTCGTCATGGGCGCCGGGTTCATCGCCGATACCGCGAGCTTGCCGCTGGTGGTGTCGAACCTGGTGAATATCGTTTCCGCGGACTTCTTCAACATCGGCTTCAACCAGTACGCCGCGGTGATGCTGCCGGTGAACCTGGTCAGCGTGGCCGCGACCCTGGCGGTGCTGCTGTGGTTTTTCCGCCGCGACATTCCGCAAGCCTACGATCCCGAGGAATTGGAATCGCCGGCCAGCGCGATCCGCGACAAGGCCACCTTCGTCGCCGGCTGGTGGGTGTTGATCATCCTGCTGCTGGGCTGTTTCGCCCTGGAGCCGCTGGGCATTCCCGTCAGCGCGATTTCGGCGGTGTGCGCGGCCTTGCTGCTGGGCATCGCGGCCAGGGGCCACAAGATCTCGACCCGCAAGGTCCTCGGCGAAGCGCCGTGGCAGATCGTGATTTTCTCCCTGGGCATGTACCTGGTGGTGTACGGCCTGCGCAATGCCGGCTTGACCACCTATCTGGCCGGCTGGCTCGACCGCTTCGCCGAGCACGGTATCTGGGGCGCGGCCATGGGCACCGGGTTGCTGACGGCCTTCTTGTCCTCGATCATGAACAACATGCCGACGGTGCTGATCGGCGCGTTGTCCATCGACGCCAGCCAGGCCAGCGGCCTGGTCAAGGAAGCCATGATCTATGCCAACGTGATTGGCAGCGACCTGGGGCCGAAGATCACCCCGATCGGCAGCCTGGCCACCTTGCTCTGGCTGCACGTGCTGGAGCGCAAGAACATTCATATCGGCTGGGGCCGCTACTTCAAGGTCGGTATCGTGCTGACCCTGCCGGTGCTGCTGGTGACCCTGGCGGCGCTGGCCCTGCGTTTGTCGGTGATGTAGGAAGGCTGAGGTGCTGAGGGCGGCTCAAGCCGTACCCGGCACATTCGGCCAGAGGTCCGCCACCAAGAACAGGCGCTCGGCTTCTTCCCAGTCGCCGGCGCGGTTTTCCGTCAGGCGCACCAGCAGTTGCGCCGGGGCCTGCGGGTCCAGTTCCTGCAGCCAGGCTTGCAACTGCTGATCGCTCCAGGTTTGCGCCGCCGGGTAGGACGCCGGCGCCAGCCAGGCCTGGCGTGGCAAGGGTTGCCAGCGCCCGACCGGGCTTTGCGCGATAAAGGCCGGCCAGTCGCGCTGGTGCAGCCAACGCCCGCGCAGGTGCTGCGGATGAGCACCGCGAGGCGGCCGGGTGGCGCCGGGCCACGGGTAGAGCAGGTAGCCGCCGAGCCACAGGTGCGCGCTGAAGTCCTGGATATCCATGGCCGCGAGCACCTCCAGGCTGTCGGCCCGGGCGGAGATCGGCAACTGGTGTTCATTCAAATGCGCGAGCTTGCGGTCCAGGCGATCGTGGCAGCCGGGGCCCAGCCATGCCGCGGTGTCTTCGCCGTCGCCCGATTGCGGGCCGAGGTAGAGCTTGATCGCCAGTTCCAGGTGATGAATGCCGTCGCGATCGCGCAGCAGCATGTCCAGTTCGCCCAGGGTGTGGCCTGCACGGCGGATCGGCAGGTTGGCCGCCAACAGCTCGACGCCGGGCGCGTGCTGTACGGCAAATTGCCACAGGCGTTCGTAATACAGGCCCAGGCGCTTGGTCGGGCCGAGGGCCAGCCAGCGGCGCAGGATGCGGTCGTCCTGGTCCAGCTGGCGCAACCAGTGTTCCAGCGCCTGGGGCGCCTGCACCCAGTCGCTGCCGGCCAGTGGATGGCGCTGCGGCCAGGGCGTCTGGTCGAGCATCGGTGGCGCGAGGATGACCCAGGCCAGGTCGCGCACTTCGGGGTGGCGCAACTGGCGGGGGAGGTCGAGCAAGCCGGGAAACAGGATCATTCTGCGAGCATAGCGCCTAACGTCGAGGCTGAAAGGATTTTGTCTATGGCCGGCTTTCGCCCATAATCTCTGCTTTGCCCGTCCCAGAACCTTGCAGGAGCCCCATGGAGCAATTTCGCAATATCGGCATTATCGGTCGCCTGGGCAGTTCGCAGGTGCTGGACACAGTTCGCCGACTGAAAAGGTTTCTGCTCGCCCGCCACCTGCATGTGATCCTCGAAGACACCATCGCCGAAGTGCTGCCAGGCCACGGCCTGCAGACTTCGTCGCGCAAGTTGCTGGGCGAAGTCTGCGACATGGTGATCGTGGTCGGCGGCGACGGCAGCCTGCTGGGCGCGGCCCGTGCCCTGGCGCGCCACAACATCCCGGTGCTGGGGATCAACCGCGGCAGCCTGGGCTTCCTCACCGATATTCGTCCGGACGAGCTGGAAATCAAGGTCGCCGAAGTCCTCGATGGCCATTACCTGGTGGAAAACCGTTTCCTGCTGCAGGCCGAAGTGCGGCGCCACGCCGAAGCCATCGGCCAGGGCGATGCGTTGAACGATGTGGTGCTGCACCCGGGCAAATCGACGCGGATGATCGAATTCGAGATCTATATCGACGGTCAGTTCGTCTGCAGCCAGAAGGCCGACGGCCTGATCGTTGCCACGCCGACCGGCTCCACGGCCTACGCCTTGTCCGCCGGCGGGCCGATCATGCATCCCAAGCTCGACGCCATTGTGATTGTGCCGATGTATCCCCATACCTTGTCGGGAAGGCCGATCGTGGTCGATGGCAACAGCGAGCTGAAAATTGTCGTGTCCAAGGATATGCAAATCTACCCGCAGGTTTCCTGCGATGGGCAGAACCATTTCACCTGCGCCCCGGGTGACACCATCACCGTCAGCAAGAAGGCGCAGAAACTGCGCCTGATCCATCCGCTGGACCATAACTATTACGAGGTCTGCCGGACCAAGCTCGGCTGGGGCAGTCGATTGGGTGGTGGAGGCGACTGATGCTCGATCCCGCGCGTAGCTACGACCTGATCGGTGACGTGCACGGTTGCGCCCTGACCCTGGAGCACTTGCTGGACAAGCTCGGTTATCGCAAGCAGGGCGGCGTCTGGCGGCATTCGTCGCGCATGGCGGTGTTCCTCGGTGACATCATCGACCGCGGCCCACGGATCCGCGAAGCCCTGCACATCGTCCATGACATGGTTGAGGCCGGCCAGGCGCTGTGCGTCATGGGCAACCATGAATTCAACGCCCTGGGCTGGGTCACTCCGGCACCGCCCGGCAGCAGCAGGCAGTTCGTGCGCGAACACACGCCGCGTCATGCCCGCCTGATCAAGGAGACCCTGGCGCAGTTCGAACAGCACCCCAAGGACTGGCACGATTTCCTCGCCTGGTTCTACGAGATGCCGCTGTTTATCGACGCCGGGCGTTTTCGCGTGGTGCATGCCTGCTGGGACGCCGGCCTGATCGAGCCGCTGCGGGCGCAATACCCCGATGGCTGCATCGACGAGCACTTTCTCCAGGCCTCGGCGGTACCTGGCAGCTTCGCCAATAACGTGTTCGACCGCCTGCTGCGCGGCACCGACATGCGTCTGCCCCATGGCCTGACCATGACCAGCGGCGATGGCCTGACCCGTTCGTTCTTTCGCACCAAGTTCTGGGAAGACGACCCGCAGACTTACGGCGACATCGTCTTCCAGCCCGATGCGCTGCCCGAGCCGGTCGCCCGCACGCCGCTGTCATCGGCGGAAAAAAACAACCTGCTGCGCTACGGCGTCGATGAGCCATTGCTGTTCGTCGGCCATTACTGGCGCAGCGGCAAACCGGCGCCGATTCGCTCGAACCTAGCCTGCCTGGATTACAGCGCGGTGCTCTACGGCAGGCTGGTGGCTTATCGCCTGGACCAGGAAACCCGCCTGGACCCGGATAAATTCGTCTGGGTCTATGTCGAGCGGCCGGAGGAGTCCCTGCCATGAGTGCTGTTGCGGTATTGCGTCTGCCGTTGAATGTGGACCTGAGTGGCTTCGTCAAACTGTTGCAGCGCATGCAGGTGCCGCACCGGGTCAGCGAGGAAGCCGGGGAGCAGGTGCTCTGGGTGCCACATGCCATCAGCGAGGACGTGCGTTCGCTGTACGAGCGTTTTCCGGCGGGCGACCCCGAGCAGCAACTGGACATTCCCGAGGCTGGCGCCGCGATGCGTCGTCCGGGTTTCGTCGAGCAACTGCGGCATAGCCCAGCCACCGCGCTGATCCTGCTGCTGAGCCTGATCGTCGGCGCCCTGACCCTGCTCGGCGAAAACCTCGAGTCCCTGAGCTGGCTGACCTTCCTCGAGTTCCGCGTGGTCGGCGACTACATCCGCTTCACGCCCCTGGCCGACAGCCTGGCGGCGGGGCAGTGGTGGCGCCTGGTCACGCCGATGCTGATCCACTTCGGCTTCCTGCACATCGCCATGAACGGCATGTGGTACTGGGAGCTGGGGCGACGCATCGAACAGCGCCAGGGCAGCATCAACCTGCTGGGCCTGACGTTGCTGTTCAGCCTGGTGTCGAACTACGCGCAATACCTGTTCAGCGGGCCGAGCCTGTTCGGTGGCCTGTCCGGCGTGCTGTACGGCCTGCTCGGGCACTGCTGGATCTATCAGTTGCTGTCGCCCAACCCGGCGTATCGCCTGCCTCGCGGGGTCCTGGCGATGATGCTGGTATGGTTGCTGATTTGTATGTCGGGGCTGATCTCGATGATCGGCTTCGGTGAAATCGCCAACGCCGCCCACGTCGGCGGGTTGCTCGTCGGATGCCTCACAGGTTTGTTGGGCGGCTTGTACAGCCGCCGTAAACTGGCCCTCTAATGCTGGAGACCACTTATGTCGTCGTTTGTTGAAATGATTGAAAACATCACCCCGGACATCTACCAGAGCCTGAAACTGGCGGTAGAGATCGGCAAATGGTCCGATGGCCGCAAGCTCACCGCCGAGCAGCGCGAGCTGTCCCTGCAGGCGGTGATCGCCTGGGAAATGCAGAACCTGCCCGAAGAACAGCGCACCGGTTACATGGGCCCGCAGGAATGTGCGTCGAAGTCGATCGAAGTGCCGAATATCCTCTTCAAGTCGGATGCCATCCATTGATCGAGATTGGCCGTGGCTCCATCAGTAAAATGTCGGCGCGCCTGGAAGGCTCCGATGTGCAGTATGCCTTTCGCCTTGGCGACACCGAGGTGCCGGTCAATCCGTTGATCGGCAGCCCCCTGCGCCTGGAATACCTGGGGGCGATCCATTGCACCCATTGCGGGCGCAAGACCAAAACCAGCTTCAGCCAGGGTTATTGCTACCCGTGCATGACCAAGCTGGCCCAGTGCGATATCTGCATCATGAGCCCGGAACGCTGCCACTACGACGCCGGCACCTGCCGCGAGCCGTCCTGGGGCGAGCGGTTCTGCATGACCGACCACGTGGTGTATTTGGCCAACTCGTCGGGGATCAAGGTCGGCATCACCCGCGCGACGCAACTGCCGACCCGCTGGCTCGACCAGGGCGCCAGCCAGGCGCTGCCGATCATGCGCGTGGCGACCCGCCAGCAATCCGGTTTCGTCGAGGACCTGTTCCGCAGCCAGGTGGCCGACAAGACCAACTGGCGCGCCTTGCTCAAGGGCGAAGCCGAGTCGGTGGACCTGCTGCAGGTGCGCGACCAGCTGTTCGCTTCCTGCGCCGAGGGCCTGCGCGCCTTGCAGGAACGCTTCGGCCTGCAGGCGATCCAACCGGTCATCGACGTCGAGCCGATCGAAATTCGTTACCCGGTCGAGCAGTACCCGGCCAAGATCGTCAGCTTCAACCTGGACAAGAACCCGATTGCCGAGGGCACGCTGCTGGGGATCAAGGGGCAGTACCTGATCTTCGATACCGGCGTGATCAATATTCGTAAATACACGGCTTACCAGCTCGCCGTGCATCAGTAGAAGGATTCGAGCATGCGCACCGAACAACCGAAGATGATTTACCTCAAGGACTATCAGGCGCCCGAGTACCTGATCGACGAAACACACCTGACCTTCGAGTTGTTCGAGGACCACAGCCTGGTCCATGCGCAACTGGTGATGCGCCGCAACCCGGCGCATGGCGCCGGCCTGCCGCCGCTGGTGCTCGATGGCCAGCAGTTGGAGCTGCTGTCGGTGTCCCTGGGCGACCGCGAGCTGACGGCCGCGGACTACCAGCTGAGCGCCAACCACCTGACCCTGCAGCCGACCAGCGAATCCTTCACTGTCGACACCAGCGTCAAGATCCACCCGGAAAGCAACACCGCCCTGGAAGGCCTGTACAAGTCCGGCGGCATGTTCTGCACCCAGTGCGAGGCCGAGGGCTTTCGCAAGATCACCTATTACCTCGATCGCCCGGACGTGATGAGCAAGTTCACCACCACCGTGGTGGCCGAGCAGCACAGCTACCCGGTGCTGTTGTCCAACGGCAACCCGATCGCCAGCGGCCCGGGCGAAGACGGCCGGCACTGGGCGACCTGGGAAGACCCGTTCATGAAGCCGGCCTACCTGTTCGCCCTGGTGGCGGGCGACCTGTGGTGCGTCGAAGACAGCTTCACCACCATGAGCCGGCGTGAAGTCGCGCTGCGCATCTATGTCGAGCCGGAAAACATCGACAAGTGCCAGCACGCCATGACCAGCCTGAAGAAGTCGATGCGCTGGGACGAAGAGGTTTACGGTCGCGAGTACGACCTGGACATCTTCATGATCGTCGCGGTCAACGACTTCAACATGGGCGCCATGGAGAACAAGGGTCTCAATATCTTCAACTCCAGCGCCGTGCTGGCTCGCGCCGAAACCGCCACCGACGCCGCGCACCAGCGGGTCGAGGCGATCGTCGCCCACGAATACTTCCACAACTGGTCGGGCAACCGCGTGACCTGCCGCGACTGGTTCCAGCTGTCGCTCAAGGAAGGCTTCACCGTGTTCCGCGATGCCGGCTTCTCCTCGGACATGAACTCGCGCACGGTCAAGCGCATCCAGGACGTGGCCTACCTGCGCACCCACCAGTTCGCCGAAGACGCCGGCCCCATGGCCCACGCCGTGCGCCCGGAAAGCTTTATCGAGATTTCCAACTTCTACACCCTGACCGTGTACGAAAAGGGTTCGGAAGTGGTCGGCATGATCCGCACCCTGGTCGGCGCCGAAGGCTTCCGCAAGGGCAGCGACCTGTACTTTCAGCGCCACGACGGCCAGGCCGTGACTTGCGACGATTTCGTCAAGGCCATGGAAGACGCCAATGGCATCGACCTGGGCCAGTTCAAGCGCTGGTACAGCCAGGCCGGCACCCCGCGCCTGGCGGTCAGCGAGGCCTATGACGCGGCGGCCAAGACCTACAGCCTGACCTTCCGCCAAAGCTGCCCGCAAACCCCGGACAAGGTGGAAAAGCTGCCGTTCGTGATTCCGGTCGAGCTGGGCCTGCTGGACTCCAAGGGCGCGGCCATCGCCCTGCGCCTGGCGGGCGAAGCCACCGCGCAAGGCACTTCGCGGGTGATTTCGGTGACCGAGGCCGAGCAGACCTTTACTTTCGTCGACATCGCCGAGCAGCCTCTGCCGTCCTTGCTGCGCGGCTTCTCGGCGCCGGTGAAGCTGAGCTTCCCGTACAACCGCGACCAGCTGATGTTCCTCATGCAGCACGACAGCGACGGTTTCAACCGCTGGGACGCCGGCCAGCAACTGGCGGTGCAAGTGCTGCAAGACCTGATTGCCCAGCATCAGCAGGGCCAGGCACTGGTGCTCGATCAGCGCCTGGTCACCGCGCTGGGCACATTGCTGGCCGATGACAGCCTGGACCAGGCCATGGTCGCGGAAATGCTTTCGCTGCCAGGCGAGGCCTATCTGACCGAAATCAGCGAAGTGGCGGATGTCGAGGCCATTCACACCGCGCGCGAATTCGCCCGCCAGCAACTGGCCGACAGCCTGTTCGAGGCGCTGTGGAAGCGTTACCAGACCAATCGCGAGGTCTCCAAGGCCACCGCCTATGTGGCCGAGTCCGAGCACTTCGCCCGCCGCGCCCTGCAGAATATTGCGCTGTCGTACCTGATGCTGACCGAGAAGCCGCAAGTGCTGGAGGCCGCCATCGAGCAATTCGACGCCGCCGACAACATGACCGAACGCCTGACCGCGCTCGCGGTGCTGGTCAATTCGCCGTTAGAAGCGGAGAAGGCCAAGGCCCTGGCGGTGTTCGCCGAGCACTTCAAGGACAATGCCCTGGTCATGGACCAATGGTTCAACGTCCAGGCCGGCAGCACGCTGCCGGGCGGGCTGGAGCGGGTCAAGGCCTTGATGCAGCACCCGGCGTTCAATATCAAGAACCCGAACAAGGTCCGTGCCCTGATCGGCGCCTTCGCCGGCCAGAACCTGATCAACTTCCACGCGGCGGATGGCTCTGGCTATCGCTTCCTGGCCGACCTGGTGATCCAGCTCAATGGCTTCAACCCGCAGATCGCCTCGCGGCAACTGGCGCCATTGACCCGCTGGCGCAAATACGACAGCGCCCGCCAGGCGCTGATGAAAGGCGAGCTGGAACGCATCCGCGCTTCCGGCGAGCTGTCCAGCGATGTCTTTGAGGTCGTGAGCAAAAGCCTCGCCTGACGCCGGGCTTGGGCCTATGTAGGCTCGACAGCTGTAGCCGCTGCCGAGCCTGCGAGGCTGCGAAAAACCCCGCAGGGGCTTGCCTGACGGTCTCCCGTCCAGCCTCTTGCGTCCCTGCGGGCCGTTCGCAGCCTGCGGCAGCGGCTACAGGGTGGTGGTCAGGGCGCTGCTCAGGTCAGGGTGATAGTTCTGCACGCCGATGGCATGCAGGATGCCGACCCGCTCAAGCTTGGTGTGGACCTTGAGGTTGGCTTCGCACAGCTTCACCACGATCCCGCGTTTATGCAGCTGGCCAATCACTTCCTCCAGCATCTGCAAGCCCGTGATGTCCATGAACGGCACATGTCGCAGGCGAATGATCAGCACCTGCGGGTCGCTGTGGGTCTGGGCCAGGGCGCGCTCGAAAGTTTCCGCCGCGCCAAAGAACAGCGGGCCTTCGATGGTGTAGATCAGCACGCCGGGTGGCAGGCGCAATTGGCCGTTGCCCTGCAGTTCGTGCTGCAGGTCCTGTTCCACCACCTGTTGCACCTCCACCGAGGAGGCCATGCGCCGCAGGAAATGCAGCATCGCCAGAATCACCCCGATATTCACCGCGATCACCAGGTCGCTGAACACCGTGAGGGTAAAGGTGGCCAGCAGGATCGCCACATCCGCCCGCGGCGCCCGTTGCACCATGCGCTTGAAGTGGTGCAACTCGCTCATGTTGTAGGCCACCACGAACAGGATTGCCGCCAGGGCGCACAACGGGATATTGGCCGCCAGCGGCGCGAGAAACAGGATGATCAGTACTAGGACCAGCGCATGGGTAATGCCCGCCAGCGGGCTGCTGCCGCCGTTGCGGATGTTGGTGGCGGTGCGGGCAATGGCTCCGGTGGCGGCGAAACCGCCAAACAGCGGGGTGGCCAGGTTGGCGATGCCCTGGCCGATCAGTTCCTGGTTGGAGTCGTGGCGGGTGCCTGCCATGCCGTCGGCCACCACTGCCGACAAGAGCGATTCGATGGCGCCGAGCATGGCGATGGCGAAGGCCGGGCCGATCAGGTCCAGCACCCGGGGCAGGCTGATTTCGGGCAACTGCAACGCCGGCAAGCCCTGGGGAATGCCGCCGAAGGCACTGCCGATGGTGGCCACGCCGTCGAACTGGAACAGTGACTGCAGGGCGGTGGCCAGGGTCATGGCGACCAGGGGCGCCGGCAGGCGTTTGAGCTGGGGGACCCTGGGCACGCCCCACAGCAGCGCCAGGCTGAGCAGGGCCAGCAGGGTAGTGGCCAGGTGCAGGTCGGGCAGGGCTTGCAGCAAGTGCCAGAGCTTCTGATGAAAGTGCTCGCCGCCGACGGCGGGCAGGCCGAAGAAGTCCTTCCACTGGCTGACCCAGATAATCACCCCGATCCCGGCGGTAAAGCCGAGTATCACCGGGTCCGGGATGAACTTGATCAAGGCCCCCAGGCGACTGATGCCGAGCAGGAACAAGATGATCCCGGCCATCATGGTCGCCAGTTGCAGGCCGTCGACCCCGTATTTGGCGGTGACCCCGGCCAGAATCACGATAAAGGCTCCGGTGGGGCCGGCGATCTGCAAGCGGCTGCCGCCGAACAGCGACACCAGCAGGCCGCCGACGATGGCGGTGTAGATCCCCTGTTCGGGCTTGACCCCGGAGGCGATGGCAAACGCCATGGCCAGGGGCAGCGCCACCACGCCGACAATCACCCCGGACACCAGGTTGCGGGCCCAGTGCGCACGCCCCAGCAACCCGGCTTTCCACGCCTCGCGTATGGCAATCATGATTCACTCCTGAGGTCCGGCTCGCAAACCGCGCAGCTCATCATAGCCAAAGCCGGCGAGCGCGGGCCCATACCCGGATCAGTCTTTGCGCGACTAGCTGCACGGGCCCTGGGCAAGCAAGGGAGTGGATTTCGCGGTGGCTTCGCTGCCGCCTCGACTACGCTTCGTACGCCAAGCCAGTATCGATCAGGCCTGCGAATGCCGAAATATTCAGGTCCCAGGCTTGGGGGCGGTGGTTAACAAAAGATAACGTGGTGTCGATTGTCAGAAGTTTCTAAAGCCCGATAGGATAGGTCTGCTTCCGAAGGGGCTCTAGATTGCAGGTTTCAGGACGGTGTCCGGAATCGCCAGTCGATCGGCACGCCCTGAACGGCGCCCTGTAAAGGTTGAACGACCTAACAATAATAAATGGGGGAGAGGTCTATGAGTGAGCCTGTCATGGGTGTGAGTTCCTGCCGCCCGCCGGCCTTGCGCAGATTTGCGTTGCTGGCTACAGCGCTCTCGCTGTTGGGAGTCGCCCTGTTGCCGGCTCCCGTCCAGGCCGCTGCGTCTGCGGCGGACACTGTCTATTCCACCGAATCGGCCAAGGCCAGCAAGGGCTTGATGCTCGATGTCGTGCATGCCGGTTCGCGCCTGGTCGCCGTCGGCGATCGTGGGCACATTCTCTATTCCGACGACCAGGGCCAGACCTGGATCCAGGCCAAGGTGCCGACCCGCCAACTGCTGACCGCGGTGTATTTCGTCGACGCCAAGCATGGCTGGGCCGTCGGCCACGATGCCCAGGTGCTCGCCAGCGAAGACGGCGGCCTGACCTGGACCAAGCAATTCGAAGACCTCAAGCGCGAAGCGCCGCTGCTGGACGTGTGGTTCCAGGACACCAGCAACGGTTTTGCCGTGGGTGCCTATGGCGCGCTGCTGGCCACCACCGACGGTGGCAAGACCTGGGAAGACGCCAGCGACCGCCTGGACAACGAAGACCAATACCACCTCAACGCGATCGCCGCGGTGAAGGATTCCGGCCTGTTCATCGTCGGCGAGCAGGGCAGCATGTTCCGCTCCGCCGACTGGGGGCAGACCTGGGAGCGCCTCGAAAGCCCTTATGAAGGTTCGTTCTTCGGCGTGATCGGCACCGCGCAGCCCGCCACGCTGCTGGCTTACGGCCTGCGCGGCAACCTCTATCGCTCCACGGATTTCGGCGGCACCTGGGAGCAGGTCGAGCTCAAGGCGGCACGCGGCAGCCTGGAGTTCGGCTTGTCCGGCGCCACGCTGCTGGAGGACGGCTCGCTGGTGATCGTCGGCAACGGCGGCAGCGTGGTGCGCAGCACCGACAACGGCGTGACGTTCAGCGTCTACAACCGTCCGGACCGGATCTCCCTGGCAGCGGTGACCGCGGCCGGCAATGGCAACCTGATTCTGGCGGGGCAGGGCGGTGTGCGCTCGACCTCGCCGAATGGCGCCGATCTCGGAAAATAATCAGGGCAAGCAAGCCGGGCCAATAATAAGAAGGCGGGAACACTTCCATGACCAGTCATCAAACCGACAAGGCGACGTTTCTCGAACGTCTGATCTTCAACAACCGCCCGGCAGTGATCGTGATCTGCCTGCTGGTCAGCGTCTTCCTGTTCTGGCAGGCGACGCTGATCAAGCCGTCTACCAGCTTCGAGAAAATGATCCCGCTCGAGCATCCCTTCATCGAGAAGATGATGGAGCATCGCAACGACCTGGCGAACCTGGGCAACACCGTGCGCATCTCGGTGGAGGCCAAGGACGGTGACATCTTCACCAAGGAATACATGGAGACGCTGCGGCAGATCCACGACGAGGTGTTCTACATCTCCGGCGTCGACCGCTCGGGCCTCAAGTCGCTGTGGAGCCCCAGCGTGCGCTGGACCGAGGTGACGGAGGAAGGCTTCGCCGGCGGCGAAGTGATCCCGCAGAGTTACAACGGCTCGGCCGACAGCCTCGACCTGCTGCGCAACAACGTGCTCAAGTCGGGGCAGGTCGGGCGCCTGGTGGCCAACGACTTCAAGTCGAGCATCGTCGACATTCCGCTGCTGGAGTCCTACCCGGACCCGGAAGACCAGGGCAAGCTGCTGGCCCTGGACTACCAGAAATTCTCCCACCAGCTTGAAGAGAAGATCCGCGACAAGTTCGAGGTGCAGAACCCCAATGTGAAGATTCACATCGTCGGTTTCGCCAAGAAGGTCGGCGACCTGATCGACGGCCTGATCATGGTGGTGATGTTCTTCGGCGTCGCCTTCCTTATCACCCTGGTGTTGCTGTACTGGTTCACCTGGTGCATCCGCAGCACCATCGCCGTGCTCATCACCACCCTGGTGGCGGTGGTCTGGCAGCTGGGCCTGATGCACGCCGTGGGTTTCGGCCTCGACCCGTATTCGATGCTGGTGCCGTTCCTGATCTTCGCCATCGGCATTTCCCATGGCGTGCAGAAAATCAACGGTATCGCCCTGCAATCGAGCGGCGCCGACAACGCCCTGACCGCCGCCCGGCGCACCTTCCGCCAGCTGTTTTTGCCGGGGATGATCGCGATCCTCGCCGACGCCGTGGGCTTCATCACGCTGTTGATCATCGACATCGGGGTGATTCGCGAACTGGCCATCGGCGCGTCCATCGGCGTGGCGGTGATCGTGTTCACCAACCTGATCCTGCTGCCGGTGGCGATTTCCTATGTCGGCATCAGCAAGCGGGCGATCGAGCGCAGCAAGAAGGACGCCACCCGCGAGCATCCGTTCTGGCGCCTGCTGTCGAACTTCGCCAGCCCGAAAGTCGCGCCGGTCTCGATCTTCCTGGCCTTGCTGGCCTTCGGTGGCGGCCTTTGGTACAGCCAGAACCTGAAGATCGGCGACCTCGACCAGGGCGCGCCGGAACTGCGCCCGGACTCGCGCTACAACAAGGACAACAACTTCATCATCAACAACTATTCCACCAGTTCCGACGTGCTGGTGGTAATGGTCAAGACCGCATCCGAAGGCTGCTCGCGCTACGAAGCCATGGCGCCGATCGACGAACTGATGTGGAAGATGCAGAACACCGAGGGCGTGCAGTCGGCGATTTCCCTGGTGACCGTGTCCAAGCAGATGATCAAGGGCATGAACGAGGGCAACCTGAAATGGGAAACCCTGTCGCGCAACCCGGACGTGTTGAACAACTCCATCGCCCGGGCCGATGGCCTGTACAACAACAATTGCTCGCTGGCGCCGGTGCTGATCTTCCTCAACGACCACAAGGCCGAGACCCTCGACCGCGCGGTGCATGCGGTGCAGGAATTCGCCAAGGAGCACAACAAGGAAGGCCTGGAATTCCTCCTGGCGGCCGGTAACGCCGGGATCGAGGCAGCCACCAACGAAGTGATCAAGAAGTCCGAGCTGATCATCCTGGTGCTGGTGTACATCTGCGTGGCGGTCATGTGCATGATCACCTTCCGCTCCTGGGCGGCGACCCTGTGCATCGTCCTGCCGCTGGTGCTGACCTCGGTGCTGGGCAACGCGCTGATGGCGTTCATGGGCATCGGCGTCAAGGTCGCGACCTTGCCGGTGGTGGCGCTCGGGGTGGGGATCGGCGTGGACTACGGGATCTATATCTACAGCCGCCTGGAAAGCTTCCTGCGTGCCGGCCTGCCGTTGCAGGAAGCCTACTACCAGACCCTGAAATCCACCGGCAAGGCGGTGCTGTTCACCGGCCTTTGCCTGGCCATCGGCGTGGCGACCTGGATCTTCTCGGCCATCAAGTTCCAGGCCGACATGGGCCTGATGCTGACCTTCATGCTCCTGTGGAACATGTTCGGCGCGCTGTGGCTGCTGCCGGCACTGGCGCGGTTCCTGATCAAGCCGGAAAAACTGGCGGGGCAGAAGGGCAGCTCGCTGTTCGCCCACTAAGCCCTCCAGGCTCCAAGCAAAACCGCGACCCAGGTCGCGGTTTTTTTATGCCCGTCTCCGTGACCTGTAGCCGCTGCCGAGCTCGCGAGGCTGCGATCGACCGGCACGGTCGCAGCGGTCTTCCGGGCCCAGGAGGGCCTCCGGCCCTGGCGCAGGCTTCGCCAGCGGCTACAAGGTTTGTAGCAATGGGGCGCGCGAACTTTGTAGTGCCACTACAGCCGCGCCGCGCCGGACCCGTTATCATGGCCGCTTTCCATTGCTGACTGATGATCATGACTGCCGCAACAGACACCTTGCTCACTGCCCTCCAAGCCTGCGACATGCTGGAAATCGACGGGCTGCACGCCTTCGACTTCACCCTTGACGACCAGCGCCTGCTGATCGAATGCATGGACGGTCGCGCGGCCAAGCGCTGGAGCTTCAGCCTGGCCCAGGTCAACGCCGCGACCTTCGACGACACCCTGCAGAGCTGGACCATCGTCGGCGATTCCGGTGAGCACCGCCTGGTGTGCATGAGTGCTTTCAGCGCCCGTAACGATGAGGAGGATGAACATGAGGATGCGTAACTTCTGGCCATTGCTGATGGCCGGCAGTGTCGGCGCCATGGCCGTGCAGGCCGCGCCGGTCGAGACCCAGGAAGTGCTGGTCGGCTCCTACACCCAGGGCCAGAGCGAGGGCATCTACCGCCTCAAGTTCGACGTCCGCACCGGCAAGATCGACGCTAAACCTCTGCAGGTGGTCAAGAGCGCCAACCCGTCGTGGCTGACCCTGTCCAAGGACCAGAAGCAACTGTTCGTGGTCAATGAAAACGGGCCAGGGCAAGCCGACGCGATTGGCCGGGTCAGCAGTTTCAGTATCGAAGCCAAGAGCCGCAAGCTGAACCCGATCAGCCAGGTGCAGAGCCTGGGCAACGAGCCGACGCATTCGAGCCTGAGCGACGATGGCCGTTACCTGTTCGTCAGCAACTATTCGGTGGCCGAAGATCCGGGCGGCAGCCTGGCGGTCTTGCCAGTCGGCACCGACGGCAAACTGTCGCCGGTGGTCCAGCTCAGCAGCCACCCGGGCAGCCGGGCCAACCCCGAGCGCCAGGCCTCGGCCCACGTGCATTCGGTGGTGTCGTCGCCGGACGGCCAATTCGTGTTCGCCAGCGACCTGGGCGCGGACAAGGTCTTTATCTACCGCTACGACCCCAAGGCCAACGCCGAACATCCACTGATCGCGGCCGAGCCGGCATTCGTCGAGCTGCCGCCGGGCAGCGGCCCACGGCACTTGCTGTTCAGCGCCGACGGCAAGCACGCCTACCTGACCCTGGAAATGAGCGCCCAGGTGGCGATGTTCGATTACCAGGACGGCAAGCTGACCCAGAAGCAGATCCTCGACTTGACCAACGGCGGCAAGGACAAGAAGTCGGCGGGTGCGCTGCATGCCTCTAAGGACGGCAAGTACCTGTACGTGAGTAACCGCGGCAAGGCCAATCAGCTGCTGGTATTTGCCATCGACGAGGCCACAGGCCAGCTCAAGGAAATCCAGCGCCGCTCGGTGGAGGGCGATCATCCTCGTGAGTTCAGCCTCGACCCGAGCAACAAGTACGTGCTGATCGGCAACCAGAAGAGCAACGAGATCGTGGTGATCGAGCGCGACGCCAAGACCGGATTCCTCGGCAAGACCGTGCAAAAACTGCCGTTCGATTCACCCAGCGATATCAAGTTCCTGGTGCGTCAATAGGCCGCAGGCCCCGGCTGCCGGGGCCTGAGCCGTTCTATTAATGACGCTGATATCTGCTACTGCTGGAAAAGATTTCAACCCGCCAACCCTCGGGCGTAGTTTTGCTTCACGGCCCGGCGCATCAAGGCTTCCGGGCAAACAAGCCGACTGCATACGAGGGTTTATCCAATGAATTTCAATCTCTTCTCCGTGATCGCCGCTTCCGCCATTTCCGCCACCGTGGCCCTGCCAGCCAGCGCCAACGTGGAAATCCGCGAGAAAAAATCCGCGACCCACACCTACACCCAGAAATACCTGCAACAAAGCGCCAACTTCTACGCCGCGCTGGATCACAAGATCCAACACTGAAACTCCCCACAACACCCAGGTATGCAGGAGCGAAGTCACTGGCTTCCCTGAATGGCTTGTCCATCCAGCGAACCGGCAGTGATGTCGCTCCTGCATCACCTGTATGCGACGTTTTCCCCCATGCCAGGCAAATTAGCTTGGTAATGTCATATCGCCATATGTTTAAATTTGACGCTAATTTATTGACCCCTCTTTTCCAAGGATCGACAGCATGGCGATGCGTCTGGCAGTGGTTCTTCTGTTCCTCTATTCCACCCCGATTCTCTCGGCTGCCCAGCCTGTCGAAGGCGAGCCGGAAACTTCCCGCGAGCGCATGCTGACCCTGCTGCAGGATTGATGGGCCGGGCTAACGATCAATCCAACTGATGGTGACTATGCACCGAGGTGGTTTCTGCGGCGGGCGTTTTTAACGGATTCTGTGAGCACTGAAACACGCCCACGGAGACCATCATGGCCCGCTCGATTCTCACCTCTGCCAAGCGCGGCGCCTATGTCGCCATCGGCTTGTACCTGGCCATGGTCCTCCTGGTCAGCCTCTCGGCCCAGACCCCATCGGTGGCGCAACCGCCGATCCACGTCGCTTACCCGGCCATCCAGTTCGAACACCGCGCGCAAGCCGCCGAGCACTCCATGGATGCGGGAGTGGCGCTGCTATGAAAGGACGCAGGTTCTGGGTCATTGCCTTCCTGGCGTTCATGACCAATGGCGCGTCCTTGCTGGGGATAGGGCAGGGCTCGGCGGGCTCGCTGGCCCGCGCCATCGAATGCAATCACAACATTGCCCACAACATTGAAACCGCCAAGGCCCAGGGCCTGTTGGCCGGCAACCCGCCAGCCAAGCCCAAGGCCGCCTACTTCGGCCCGTTCAGCGTCGATTGCTCGGCGTTGCAGATGTGCAGCGTGCTGGCCTGAATGCAACTCTCGAAACAACACAATCTTCTGTAGGAGCGAAGCTTGCTCGCGATAGCCGCGCAGCGGCGATGTATCCGTCATACCGCGTTATCGTTGCGGTTTTTTTCGCGAGCAAGCTTCTCTCCTACGGAATGGGCGCAGGTTCAGGCCTTGGCCATCACCTGGGTGAACAGCTCCGACTCCAGGAACCGCTGCAACCAGCGCTGCAAATGCGGGTAAGGCGCCTGCGCGAACCACTCGCGATCGACATGGGCGAACTGCCGCACGAAAGGCGCCAGGGCCATGTCCGCCAGGCACGGATGATCCGCCAGCAAGTAGTCGCGCTGGCTCAACAGTTCATCCAACTGCTGTAGAAATACTTCTCCCTGGCCGCGGTAATGCTCCATCGGCTGCTCGGGATAACGCTCGGCGTATTTGTAACGATTGAGGTGCTGCTTGAACACCTGGTCGTTTTCCGCGATCAGCGCCTCGATCCGTTGTTGGCCCGGCCCATCATCCTTCAATAGCCAGTCCTGCGGATCGTGCTGGGCCAGGGCCCAGCGCATGATGTCCAGGCTTTCGTCGATCACTCGACCGTCGACGTTGAGCACCGGCACCGTGCCCTTGGACGATAGCGCCAGCATCGCCGCCGGCTTGGCCTTGAGGCTGACTTCGACTATCTCCAGCGGCACCCCGCTGTAGCGCAGCGCGAGACGGGCGCGCATGGCATAGGGGCAGCGGCGGAACGAATACAGGGTATTCATTTCACCTCCAGGGTGCTCAAGCCGTTGCCCTGGCGCCGCACCTGGATCTGTACCGGAATCCGCTCGTGCATCTCCTGTACGTGGGAAATCACCGCCACCTTGCGCCCTTGGGCCTGCAAGCCATCGAGGGCGTCCATCGCCAGTTGCAGGGATTCCGGGTCGAGGCTGCCGAAGCCTTCGTCGATAAACAGCGACTCGATCTTCAACGTGCTGGACGCCATGGACGCCAGGCCCAGGGCCAGCGCCAGGGACACCAGGAAGGTCTCGCCGCCGGACAGCGAGTGCACCGAGCGCAGTTCATCGCCCATTTCCGTGTCCATCACCAGCAGGCCGAGCATGCTGCCGCCGCGCTTGAGGCGATAGCGCCGCACCAGCTGGCGCAGTTGCGCGTTGGCGTGATGCACCAGCAGATCGAGGTTGTAGGCCTGGGCGATCTTGCGGAAGGTGTCGCCGCTGGCCGAGCCGATCAAGGCATTGAGCCGCGCCCAGCGCTGCCATTCGGCGTAGGCCTGGGCGATCTGTTCGCCCAGCGCCTGGTTGGCATCCTGGCGGCGCTGGTCTTCGGTCTGCTGGGCGCGCAGTTCGGCGCTCAGTTGTTCGCTGGCGGCCAGTTGGTTGTGCAGCTCGGCCAGGGCGCTGGTCAGTTGTTCGGCATCGAGCTGGCCATCGTGCCGGGCCTGATGGCTATGCAAACGCTGCTCGCGTTCGGTGACCAGGACCTTGGCCTGTTCCACCGCTTTTTCGCACTCTTGCAGCTGCTGGCGCAGCGCGGCGACTTGCTGGTCGTCGAGGCTGAGCAGTTGCTCCAGCGCGCCGTCGTCCAGCTCCGGGTGTTGCTGGCGCCAGTCGGCGATCTTGCTGCCCAGTTCCTGCTGCTCGGCTTCCAGGGCCTGCAGCCGTTCCTCCTTGCCTTGCAGTTCCGCGCCCAGCTGCACCAGCAGGCTGCGGACTTGCTGCAATTGCTGGTTGGCCAGCACCTCGGCGGCGCGCGCCTGTTCCACCGCTTGTTCCAGATGCTGCTGCCATTGCTCGGCGCTCGGCTGCTCACCGAGCAGTTGCGCGAGCTTGTCGCGGGCGGCTTGCTGTTGCTCGGCCAGGGCATTGAATTGCTCCTGGGCGGCTTGCAGTTGCTGCATGCGGGTTTGCTGGCGGTCCTGTTCCTTGTCCAGCGCCAGTTGGCGCTGTTGCTGCTCCTGTTGTTCTTCCTTCTGCTGGTCGAGCTGCTCCAGGCGCTGCATGACCTGCTGGTCGATCTGCATGAAGGTCGCGGCCGGATCGTTGCGCAGGGCTTCGAGGGTATCGGCCGGCAGCAAGGTGGCGAAGGCTGCCAGCTCTTCTTCCAGGCGCTGGCGGTCCGCACCCAGTTGCTGTTGCTGCTGGGTCAGGTGCTGCGTGGCTTCCTGGCTGGCCTCGATCGCTGCCTGCAGTTGCTGTTGCAGGCGTCCGGCGTCCTTTTGCAGTTTCAGCAGCGCGCCTTGGCGCTGTTCGTCTTGCTGGATGCTCTGGTGCAACTGGCCCAGTTGCTGGTTCAGCCAGGCCTCGCGCTTGCCGGCGTTCTGGTCGAGCAGCGCCGCCGCCAGCGGATGGGCCTCGATGCTCGGCGCCAACGCCTGTTGCTGGCTCGCCAGTTGCTCCTGCTGCTGGAGAAATTCCTTTTGCTGGGCGATCAGGCCGCCCACCTGGCTGCGCAGTTCGGCGAGTTTTTCCTTGAGTTCATCCACCGCCTTGCGCGCGTTGGCTTCTTCGCTTTCGTCATGGCGGCCCAGGCTCTGCAACAGCGCCTCGGGCTGATGATAAGGATGCTCGTGGCTGCCGCAGACCGGGCAGGGCTGATCGTCCTGCAACTGCTCGCGCAGCTCTTCGACGCTGGCACTGCGCGCCAGGCGCTGGCGCTCCAGCAGTTGCTGGGTCACCGCCAGGGTCTGTTCGGCGACGGTCAGTTCGGCCTTGGCCTGCAGGCCGACCCGGTTCAGTTCTTCGCGCTGGAGGGCCACGGCCTGCTGCTTGTCGGCCAGTTCCGCGCCGCGCTTGTCCAGGTCCTGCTGGCTGGCCCACAGCCGCGCCAGTTCTTCGAAGGCGCGCTGTTGCTTGCGGTTGTCCTGCAGCAGGTCGCTGAGGATCTGCAACTGTTCGGCCACCGCCTGGGGCTCGGCGCCGGCTTCGCTGTACAGCACTTGCAGTTCATCGCGTTGCGCGGCCAACTGCTGCGCGGCGCTGGCGGCCCGTTGTTGCAGGCCGGGCAGTTCTTCCTGGCCCTTGTTCAGCCGGTTGCCGGCCAGCATCAGCTGTTGCAGGCGATCGCGGTAGGCGTTCCAGGCATCGCTCAGCGGCGCCAGGTGAGTGCTGTGTTCCAACTGTTCGGCAATCCGTTGCAGGCGCTCGCCCACCAGCCGCTGCTGTTCGAGCATGGCCTGGATCGCCTGCTGGCCTTGCTCGCTGGCCTGTTGCAGCTTGTCCTTGAGCTCGCCGGCTTCGCCGCAGCTCTTGCCCAGATGGGCGAGGGTGCTTTGCTCGGCAAAGGCCTCGCGCAGCAGCGGGGCGCTGGCGCTCTGCTGTTCCTGGGCAGCGAGCAACGCGGCCTGGGCCGTACCCAACTGCTGCTCCAGTTCGCCCTGGCGTTGCTGTTCTGCGCCTTGTTGCTGACGCTGTTGCCGGATCTGTTCGCGCAGCGGCGTCAATTGCTGGTTCAGCTCCACCTGTCGGGCGAACTGATGGCGCTGCGGCGCCAACTGCTCCAGCCGAGCCAGCCGGGTGCGCTCGCTGGCCAGGCCATTCCAGGCCGTTTGCGCCTGTTGCAATTGCTCGGCGGCGCTCTGCTGCTGCTCCTGCAATTGCTGCAATTCCTTGAGCCAGCCGTGTTGCAGCTCCAGCTGCTTGAGCTGCGCCTGCTGGGCCTTGAGCTGCTGCTGGGCGGCGTCGAAGCGCTGGTCCAGTTCGGCGCGCACCTCAGGCTCCAGCGGGGTGATGCCGCTGGCCTGGGCCTTGAGGGTCTTGTGTTGCTCCTCGGCTTCCTTGCTCTTGCTGTAGGCGCGCCGCCCGAGCTGGCTGTAGATCGAGGTGTTGGTGAGCTTTTCCAGTAGCTCGCTGCGTTCCTTGTCGTCGGCCTTGAGGAAGGCGCTGAACTCGCTCTGGGCCAGCATCACCGCGCGGGTGAACTGCTCGAAATTGAGCCCCAGCTTGGCTTCGATCAATTGCTCGTAGTCGCGCTTCTGGCTGGCCAGCAGTTGATTGCTATCCAGATCATGCAGGCTCTGCTTGCTGGCCTGCAGCTTGCCGTTGGCTTTGTCCCGGGCGCGGTTGGTTTCCCAGCGCGCGCGATAGCGATGGCCGTCGATGCCGACGAAGTCGACCTCGGCGTAACCGCTGCCGGTGCCGCGACGCAGCAGGGTGCGCGGGTCGCTGGTGAGCATTTCGCTGTCGACCTCCGGCACCTTGGTTTCGCGGCCGATATTGTTCAGCCGCGGCACCGCGCCGAACAGCGCCAGGCACAGGGCGTCGAGCAGGGTGCTCTTGCCGGCGCCGGTGGGCCCGGTAATGGCGAACAGCCCGGCGCTGGCCAGGGGCTCGGCGGTGAAGTCGATTTCAAAGGGGCCGGCCAGGGAGGCCAGGTTTCTCAGGCGGATGGCAAGAATCTTCATGGCTGCTCCTCCTCGTGCTGCACTTCCTGGAGCAGTTGCGCAAAGTCCTTGAGGGTCTGTTCGTCCACTTCGCTGCCGTAGCTGTCCAGCCAGGCGCGGCTGAACAGGTCCTGCGGGCTGAGCTGGTCGAGCTCCACCAGCTGCGCGGCGCCGTCATCGCCCTCGCGGCCTCCGTTGCCGGCGTATTCGGCGGCGATCCGCACCAGGCGCACGGCCTTGCCCTGCAGGGCGCTTTCCACTTGCTGGCGCAGGTCCGGCTGCGGCTCGTCCAGGCGCACCCGCACTTCCAGCCAGGGCTGGCGCTGTTCTTCGGCCAGCAGGTCGATGTCCGGCAACTCGGCCAGTTGCAGCAGGATCTCCGCCAGCGGTACCGGGCCCAGGCGTTGCAGGTTGACCGCGCGCGGGACCAGCCGCGGTTCGACGCTGACCAGGGTTTCGCCGTCGAGCTGGATATCGAGGATCTGATGCTGGTAGCTGATCTCGGAGAACGACAGCGGTATCGGCGAACCGCTGTAGCGGATGCGCTCCTCGCCGTTGACCTTCTGCGGCTTGTGCAGATGCCCCAGGGCCACGTAGCTGATGCTCGGGCCGAACAGACTGGCGGGCAGGGCCTCGGCGTTGCCGATGATCAAGCTGCGCTCGGAGTCCTCCGACACCGAACCACCGGCCATATGCGCGTGGCTGATGGCGACCAGCGCCTGGCCCGGCTGGCGCTTGGCGTTGGCCGCGGCGATCAGCCATTCATGCACCTGGCCGATGCCCCGCAGGTAATCGTCGCCTAGATGCGCTCCGGTGACTTCCGCCGGGCGCAGGAACGGCAGCGCCAGGCACCAACCGGCAATCGCGCCGCTGGCATCCGGCAACGGCAGCAACAGACGCTCGCTGTCCAACTGCCCATCGTCCAGCCACAACACCCGGCCCAAAGCGTGGGTGCGCAGACGCCGCATCAAAGGCGCCGGCAACTCGATGCGCGAGCCGGAGTCATGGTTGCCGGCGATCATCACAATGGTCAGGCCGGGCTGCTGTTCATGGGCGCTGACAATAAAGTCGTACAGCCGCTCCTGGGCTTTGACCGGCGGGTTGACCGTGTCGAAGATATCGCCGGCAATCAGCAGCACATCAGGGCTGTGCAGCGCCAGCTGGCGCAACAGCCATTCAAGAAAGCAGGCATGCTCGAAATCGCGTTCCTGGCCATGGAGGTTCTGCCCCAGGTGCCAGTCGGAGGTGTGAAACAGACGCAAGGCAAACTCCGCAAACAATCAGGTGAGCCGCAGGGAAGAGGAGCGCGGCGTGAGGGGGGAGAGTTTACTGGCAAATGGGGTGTGGGGTTTGCTTGGATGCCGAATAGCGGTGCCGTTTGGCGACAGTCAAAAGTTGGCGTTCGGCAAGATAGCTCTTGAGTCATGGGGCGACGCTTGCGCTGCTTGGCCGCCAAATAACTTTAGGTTTAAAGTCAACTTTAAGGTCAATGGTTTTTTGGGTGGGAATATGAGAATTGGCGAACTGGCGAAAATCAGCGGGTTGGCGCCTTCACGCATCCGCTTCTACGAAGCGAGAGGCTTGATCAAATCCGTCGAGCGCAAAGCCAACGGGTATCGGGACTACGCACCTGACACCGAGTGGGTGCTGGAGATCATCACCGGGGCACAGGCGGCAGGTTTTTCGCTGGAGGAGATCCACCAGTTACTGCCTATGAATGCCAACGGATGGCAGCATGAAGAGTTGCTGAGTGGGCTCAAGCGCAAGGTCGAGGAAATCGAAATCCTCCAGCAACGGCTGGCGCAGAATAAAGCCCAGCTACTGCTTGTGATCGAGGGTGTCGAGAGTAAGCCCGAGGGCATGGGCTGTGCGGACAACACGCAATTGTTGTTGCATCGTCTGCGTGAAGAAGGCGGGGTGCCGGCTTCAGGCCGCCGTAATGGTGCGTCTTCCAAGTAACACGCAACCTGTCAGGCTGATGAGGCCTGACAGGCTTAAAAAGCCATGATCCTTTGATCAGTGCATGCCAGCCAGGGTAACGAGTGGTTTTGGCGCGTAGAGCGCGCTTTGGAACTCAGGCACATATTCGTACTTCAGCATTTTCCCGAGCTGCAAGGAGCGAATGTAGTTCGACAGGCTACCGTCGCCCAGCGTGAGGGTCGCCGAATCCGCGCTCCGGCTGGAGCCATGGCTGAGCTGGCGGGAAACGGCATACCCATAGGCCAATTGGCCCTTGTGATCGAGATTGGTGAAGCTGCTGGTGACGATATCAATGTCGCTGGACAGGTCATCGAGCTTCTTCGCGGTGAAGGACACGTCCACTTTGCCGGTCTGGCTGTCGGTAATGTCATAGGTCACCGATTTGGCATCCTCTTTTCGCTCAATACCTGTCAGCCATTTCGGCAGGTTATAACCGACGACACCGCGAACCCGCGCAAGCTCGGTATTGACCGGCAGCTTGAGCACATAACCCCAGAAATCTCCGGACATCGACTGGCCAATCAGCGTGAAGGGGCCCAGGTTGGCCTTGCCAGGCTTGTTGGTGATGATCGATAGGGCGACTTCGTTATAGGCGTCGTTATCGCAGTGCTCGTAGGTATAGGCGGTAAACGCGATCAAGCCCCGGCCTGGCCAGACTTGCAGGGGTTGGACGGTGGCCAGCACCTCGGCCGGCATCAGCGCCCGAAGCCTGTCCAGGTCTGCCGTATAGACAGCGGTCACGCGACTGTTCTGGTAGTAGAAGTTCGGGGAGTAGGACTCAAAGCCGATGTCGACCCTGGTCTTCTCCAGCCCTTTGAACCAGCTCAAATCAACGCCCGGGACTTCTGCGGCAATCACCGACAAGGGAGGGTTGGAGCGAAAGCGGTCGTACAAGCCGCCCTTGACCACGGGCACCTGATGGCCCGCGATATCGATCAGGGTGCTGTCGGTCTGGCTGGGCATTTCAGGCATCCCCGCCAATGCATGATTGGCAAACGTGTTTAAAAGCAATCCTGTTAAAACGGCTGCACTTGCGAGTTTCAATGGGTTTCTCTCCAGGTGATTGCATCTGACTCGATGGCGTCGACCAGAGAATTTCGCTGAGCACTCGATGCGCTCGATATCTCACGCCATTCACGCCAGCCGAAATTCGCCAGGGCAGGCTTTTGAAAGCCGCCGAAAATCACCTTAACGTTAAACTGAACTTTAAGGTCAAGCGCCGTGAGCTGGCTTTTTTCGTTGGCTTTCAGCGTGCCGTTTGCAATGGCTCAGCGAGTTTTATTGCCAGCGGAGAGCAAGGCCATCACGGCTTCAGCCACGGCCCTGGGCGACTGCGGGTTCTGCCCCGTCACCAGGCGGCCATCGGTGATGGCAAATGGGGTGAATGGCAGCCAGGCCTTGCGGTAACGCGCACCCTGGCCGACCAGTCTGTCCTCGAGGAAGAAGGGAACCTGGTTCTTCATGCCCGAAAGCAGCTCTTCGCGATTCGAGAAACCGGTGATGTTTCTGTTCTTGATAAGTGCCTGGCCTTGCTCGTCCTTGAGATCCAGCAGTCCCGCCACGCCATGGCAGACCGCCGAGACAATGCCGCCTTGGTTGTAGATCTTCTCGGCGACACGACGCAGGTCCGGGTTGTCGGGAAAGTCCCACATCACACCGTGGCCCCCGGTGAAATAGATGACGCTGAAGCGGGAGGGGTCGATGTCGGCGATCGGTATTGTGTTGTTCAGGCGAGCGCGAAACGCCGGTGACTGCAAATGCTCACGGGCGGCCTTGTCCATGTAGAGCCAACCGAGGCTGCGCTCGTCCAGCGGAACCGCTCCGCCCTTGGGGCTGGCAAAAACCGTCGTATAACCGGCGGCCTCGACGACATCCGTGAAATGCGTCAGCTCGGTCAACCACAGCCCCGTGGTGTCGGTTCGTGAGGGATAGCTGGCGTGATTGGTCATGATCACCAGTATCTGGCGATCCTTCGGCATTGCAGTGGAAGGGTTGGTTTCAGCATTTGCAAAAGTCATGAATACACCGCCTATCAATACCAACGCACAAGAAACAAGGGTCTTCAACATCATCCGGGCTCCGACAGTCATGCAGTGCCAGTCATGCTCACCTTGAACCATGCTTTAAGGTCAATCCCCATATTTCCAAAAAGTTTCCGTGGGCGCTGGCGCGGTTCTGCTTGACTCTAAACCTGACTTCAACGTTAGCGTCTGGCGCCGATTGGGCAAGAACGCACTTAACCATCCAGTCAGGAGCCACAGCATGAGCCAGCAAGACCACCCCGTGACGCAGATGAAATGGATGATCTATGGCGCCTACGGTTATACCGGCGAGCTGATCGCTCGCGAAGCCGTCAAGCGTGGGCTCAGGCCGGTGCTGGCGGGGCGCAGCCGCGACAGGATCGAACCCTTGGCCCGGGAGCTGGGGCTTGAGGCACGTATTTTCGGGCTGGATGACGAGGTGCGACTGCTGGCCCAGATCAAGGGCCATGGCTTGGTCTTGCATTGCGCGGGGCCGTTTTCGGCGACCGCCGCACCGATGATGGACGCTTGCTTGCGGGCCAATTCGCATTACCTGGACATCACCGGCGAGATTGCCGTGTTCGAACACGCCCAGTCCCTGCATGAGCGTGCGCAAGCGGCGGACGTGGTGATTTGCCCCGGGGTCGGCTTCGACGTGATCCCCACCGACTGCGTCGCCGCTGCACTCAAGGCCGCGCTGCCGGATGCAACGCACCTGGCCTTGGGGTTCGATTCGCGCTCCAGCTTGTCGCCGGGCACGGCCAAGACTTCAATCGAAGGCATGGCCCAGGGCGGCAAGATACGCCGCGAGGGCAAAATCGTCTCCGTACCCCTGGCCTACCGGGTGCGTCGTATCGATTTTGGCGCTGGCGAGAAGCTTGCCATGACCATTCCCTGGGGCGATGTTTCCACGGCCTATCACACCACCGGCATTGCCAATATCGAGGTGTTCGTGCCGGGCTCCGCCGGTATGGTTCGCGGCGCCAGGTTCGCCAACCTGATTCGCCCGCTGCTGGGTTTGTCGTTCGTGCAGAAGCGGCTCAAGGCCCACATCGGCAAGACCGTGATCGGCCCGGATGACGAAAAGCGTGCCGACCAGGGCACCTATGTCTGGGGCGAAGCCCGTAACGCTCGCGGCGATTGCAAGGTGGCGCGCGTGCACACCGCGAATGTCTACAGCCTGACGATCTACGGTGCGCTGACCGTGGTCGACTACCTGTTACAGGCGCGCCCGGCAGGCGGTGCCTACACGCCCGCGAGGTTGCTGGGCGCCGATCTGGTGACGCGCTTGCCGGGATCAGGCGCCTTGAACATCGAATAGGCGGTGTTCGATGAAACTGTCGGATGCAGTTGAAAAAAAGCTATTGACCTTCAAGTTCACTTCAAACTTAGGCTGGTCCCACGTCAAATGAGGGACTGCCCATGAATGTGTTCGACACCCTGATGCTCCCCAATGGTTCGACCATCAAGAACCGTATCGCCAAAGCCGCCATGGAAGAGAACATGGCGGACGCCGACCAGGCGCCTTCCGAAGAACTGATGCGCTTGTATCAGGCCTGGGCCGATGGTGGCGCCGGGCTGATCATCACAGGCAACGTGATGGTCGATGGCCGTGCCATGACCGGGCCGGGCGGCGTGGTGCTGCAGGATGACCAGCAACTGGACAAGTTTCGGCGCTGGGCGCGGGTCGGTCGGTCCGGCGGTGCGCAGTTCTGGCTGCAGATCAATCATCCCGGCCGTCAGATGCAGGCCAGTCTTGGGCAGAAAACCTGGGCTCCGTCAGCCATACCGCTGCAGCTGGGCAAAATGTCCAAGCATTTCGCCACGCCCCATGCGATGACTCCCAGCATGATCGAAGAGGTCATCCAACGCTTCGCGCGCACGGCGCGCCTCGGTGAAGAAGCCGGTTTCACCGGCGTGGAAATCCACGCGGCCCATGGCTATCTGTTGAGCCAGTTCCTGTCGCCGTTGAGCAACAAGAGAACGGACGAGTGGGGCGGCTCCCTGGAAAACCGGGCACGCCTGCTGCTTGAGATTGTCACGGCGGTACGGGCCGTGGTTTCCCCAGGCTTTGCGGTGGCGGTCAAACTCAACTCGGCCGATTTCCAACGCGGAGGGTTCACCGCCGATGACGCCAGGCAAGTGGTTGAACGGCTCAATGATCTGGAGGTGGACCTGGTCGAGCTATCCGGTGGCAGCTACGAAGTGCCGGCCATGCAAGGCGAGGCGCGCGATGGTCGCACTCTGGCGCGTGAGGCCTATTTCGTCGAGTTTGCCCGTGACATCCAGACCGTCGCCAGGATGCCGGTGATGGTTACCGGCGGAGTGCGCCGGCGTCCCATTGCCGAAATGGTCGTGCAGAGTGGCGTAGACATGGTCGGCATCGGAACGGCTTTGGCCATCGATCCTTACCTGCCTCGGGATTGGCTTGTGGGTAAAGACAACGCTCCGCAACTGCCGCCAATCACCTGGAAAAACAAGACCATCGCGTCCTTGGCCAACATGGCAGTCGTCAAGTTTCAGCTGCGCAAACTCAGCCAGGACAAAAAGCCCTATCCAGGGGTGTCACCGTTACGCGCGCTGCTCTTGCAACAGCTCGCCACGGCCTGTCGCACCCGCCAATACCGACGGTGGATAGAACGACGTTCGATGTGATTCGATGCCCATTTCAACCGCAAAGGCTCAAGGGTGAAATCCACTTTGGAGGTAACTGACAGCGTCCGCTTTTTGGCCGAAAGCGCACCGTCAGTGCTACTCACACCCGCGCCAACAGTCGCAGGAAGATCTTTTCAACCAGGTTCCTGCACCCCTGCCAGGCAGCACCCAGCTTGGGTTTTTCGTACTGTTCGAACAACTCGAAGCGCTCCAGGCTCGCTCCGGTAGCGCGCAGCGCCAGGGAGTCGGGTAGGGCCAGTTGGGACAGGGTGGCATCGAGCTCTCGGTAGGGCTGGCTCGACTGGATCAGCCAGCCCAACTCAGTCTGCTCGGCGTTGCAGAACAACAACTGGCAAGTCGCATTCAGCTCTTGGTCAAGAATCGAGTTCAGTCGCTCACGCAGGTGGGCGGTGGGTTGGAGGGAGCTGCTGTGCAAATGGGTGACGAGCAGAAAGCGGGCACTGGAGGAGATGATCAAAATTTGCGGCCTGCCTCGACGGGGGAGAGCGGCGATTAGCTCACTCTCGGTTCGCGCTGAGGAATAGGACAATTCTGATTTTGTTGGCGGAAACCGCAGCGCGAGGCTGCACGGTTTCCTCGGTTATTTCGGGTAGAGCGGCGGCAGGCTGCTGGTGTCGGCCAGTGGCGTTTGCACGTGTTCGGCGATCGGGATGGCGCGGATCGCGCGCCACAGTTCTTCGCCTTGCCAGTAGTGGCCGGTTTCGCTGTAGAGCGCGCCGTTGAGGCCGTCCAGGGCGTCGGACAGGGGCACGAAGCGGGCGGCCATGTCGGCCAGGGTTTCCGGTTGCTGGCGGGCCCAGGCGTCCAGGGCCTGGCGAGTGGCCTGCGGGTCGTTGGCCAGGCAGGCGCGCTTGAGGTCGTCGAGCAGGGTGCGCGGGCTCGGGCCGGTCTGCGCGGCGCGCAGGATCGCCGGTTGCCAGCGCGCCCGCCACCAGAGGCCAAAGCCCAGCAGGGTGGTGCAGGCGAGCAGCAGGGTGCTGAGTTTCCAGGCCCACAGCGTGGCGCTGTCGCCACCGACGCCGGCTGGAGTGGCGCCGGGCGGGGTGTCCACCACCAGGCTCGGATTGTTCGCCACCTGCAGAGTGCGCGCCGGCAGGCTGCTGCGTTCCAGGTGGTCCTCATGGGTGTTCCACCACACCACTTCCACCGCCGGCAGGTCGATGCTGCCGCTGCGATTCGGCACCAGGGCCTGGCTGTCTTCGCGGCTGCCGATCAGGCCGCGGTCGCTGACCTGATTGCTCAGCTGCGGTTGGTCCGGGTAGCTGCGCAGGCCGTTGGCCTCGGTGACTGGCAGGGGGGGCAGCTGCGAGCTGGACAGCCCCTCGGCCTTGAGAGTCAGGCTGCGGGTCAGCGAGTCGCCGACCTGGCTGCGGTCAGGCTCGGGGTTCCAGCTTTCGCCCAGGCTCAGGCTGCGGGCCGGCAGCCAGGGCGCATCGGCCGGGTATTCGACCGGCTTGGCCTTGACCGTCAGCGGCATCTGCGCCGAATTCACGTGCATCAGCTTGCCCGGCTTCAGGCCCAGGGGCGCCGGGTCCTGGCTGCCCACGGGGTCGGCCAGGGTGGCGCTGAAGGTCAGCTGCGGAATGTTCAGTACGCCGCTGTGCTGGGGAAAGATCGCATAGCGGATCTCGATCACGCCGTGGCGGATGCCGTTGATGACTTTTTCATAGGTGCGCGACTCGCCGAGCTGTTCGATCCGCGCATCGTCGATCTGCAGCGGCGTCAGGCTGCTGTCGTCGTACAGCGACACCGAGTGATAGATGTGCAAAGTCAGCACCGCCTGGGCCTGCACGTAGACGCTGTCCTGGTCGAGGCTGGCGTCGATGAACACCGGTTCCAGCGGGGCGCTGTCGTTGCGGCTTTCGCTTTGCAGCACATGCAGGCTGATGGGCTGGCTCTGCACTTGGCCCAGTTGCAGGGCCGGGATCATCACGGTGCCGGTGGTCCTGGGCAGCAGGGTGATGATCCAGCGGGTGATGGCGCGGTTGTCGCCGTTGAGGCTGGTCAACTGGTTGACCTGGCGCGTGCCCTGGACTTCGAACTGCGCTTGCAGCGGCGTCAGGTCGGGCTTGCCGAACAGCGTGACGTCGGTGGACTCCAGGGTCAACTCGACGGTTTCCCCGGAGTTCACGCGGCTGCGGTCGACACTGGCGACCAGCCCCTCGGCCCGGGCGGCGAAAGCGCCGAGCGTCAGTACCAGCGTGAGCAGGAGAGTGGTGAAGCGGGTCATCGAATTTTTCCCTGATCCTGATGTTGTTGCTGTTCGTACCAGAACTTGCGGCGCAGCAGTTCGCCCGGGTCGTCCGGAATCTGCCGCAGCCATTGTTCCAATGCCTGGCGATGTTCGCCGTCGAAATTGTCCTGGGCATTGCGCAGCGGCGGCGTGGTGGTCTGTTCGTCGCCCAGTTCGCTGCCGGGAACCGCATCGTTGCCCGGGGTGGCGATTTCGTCGTCCGTCGACTCGTCGGCGGTGGCGGGGTGGCTGTTCTCCGGGGGCTGCTGGCCTGGCGTCGTCGGTGCCTGGGTCGCCGCGCCGGCTTGCGGCGGCTGGCGGGTTTCGTCGTTGTCCTGGTTTTCGTCCGTGGCCGGTTCTTCCGCTGGTGCGGGCTCGGTTTCCTGCAGCAGGCGCTCGACCAGGGCCTTGTTCTTTTGCGCGGCCGTAAGCTCCGGTTGCAGCTCCAGGGCCTGTTCGTAGGCATCCAGCGCGGCTTCCAGCTCGCCGCTCCTGGCCAAGGCATTGCCACGATTGTAGTGGGCGCTGGCGTCGTTGCCTTCGGCAAAGCGCTGAGCGGCAGCGGCGTAGTTGCCGGCCTCGTACAGCGCCACGCCTTGCCACTGCGGGTCCTCGAAACGCTGCGCCGCCTCGCCGGGGCGTTTGTGCTCCAACAGGCGCTGGCCCTGCTGGTCGGGGCGCAGCCACAGGTCGTTGAACTCGAAGGCGTAGCTGGGCTGCGGCGCGGCGAACAGCAGCAGCGGCAGGCAGAACAGCCAGCCGCGGCGCCCGGCGCAGGCGGCCAGCAGCAACAGTGGCAGCAGCAGCCAGTAACCCTGGTCGGCCCAGCTGTCCAGGCGCAGGGTCTGGCCGTCGCTGCGCAGGTTCTGCGGGCCGCTGAGCAGACCCAGGCCGCGCAGGTCGTTGTCGTCCAGGCGCGCCGGGCGATAGCGGCCACCCAGCTCGCCGACGAACTGCTTCAGGCTCGGGCCGTCGAGGCGCGAGATGAGAATCGCGCCCTGTTCGTCCTTGAGAAAGCTGCCGTCTTCCTGGGTCACCGGCGAGCCCTGGCGGCTGCCGATGCCCAGCATCAATAGCTGCGGCGCCTGGCCACCAAGCGCCTGGCGGATGCCCTGGCGTTCCTGCTCGCTCAAGGACGAGCCGATCAGCAGGATGCGGCCCTGGCCCAGCGCGCCCTGGTCCAGCAGCTTCAAGGCTTTTTGCAGGGCCAGGTCGGCGCGGTGGCCTGGCTGGGGCATGATCGACGGTTTGAGGGCTTCCAGCAGGTTACGGCTGGTGGCCAGGTCATCCGACAGCGGCACCAAGGTGTGGGCGCTGCCGGCGTAGACCACGATCGCCGTCTGCGCATCGCTGCGTACCTGCAGCAGGTCCAGCAGCTTGCGCCGGGCCTGTTCCAGGCGATTGGGCGGTACGTCGCCGGCGAGCATTTCCGGGGTCAGTTCCAGCAGCACCACCAGCGGGTCGGCCGGTTTCTGGCTGGTTTGCTCCACCCGTTGCCAGCCGGGGCCGAGCAGGGCCAGCACGGCGAGTATCCAGGTCAGGCCGAGGGCGACCCACGGCAGTTTGCTGTCGCGGCCGTTGCCGCCGCTGAGCAGGGCGGTGTGAAAGGCCGGCGGCAGGATCATCTGCCAGCGCCCGGCGCGTTTTTGCCGATGCCACAACTGCCACAGCAGCCAGCCGAGCAGCGGCACCAGCAGCAGCCACCAGGGGCGGAACCAGTGGGGCCAGAGTTCGGCCCAGAACGGCGCGCTCATCGACGCCTCCGCAGGCGTAGGCGTTTAAGCCGCTCGCGCCAGTCCGGCAGCGGTTGCAGAAAGCGCTCGCGGGTAAAGAAGCGTTGCAGCGGATGCTCCGGCCAGCGCTCGCGCACCACCAGCAGCATGCTCAGCAGCAGCGCCGCGGCCAGCGGCCAGCTGTACAGCGCCTGCGCCGAACGGGCCTGGGTCGGTTGCTGGGCCACCGGCTCCAGTTGGTCGAGGGTGTCCTTGATCGCTTGCAGCTCCTGGCTGTCGCGGGCGCGGAAATAGCGCCCGCCAGTGGCTTCGGCGATGGCCTTGAGGGCCGGTTCGTCGAGGTCCAGGCTCGGGTTGAGGCCGAGAAAACCTAGGGTGCCGCTTTGCTCCGGGTCGGCGCCGATGCCGATCGGGTAGATCTTCACGCCTTCTTCGGCGGCCAGGCGGGCGGCGGTCAGCGGATCGATTTCACCGCCGTTGTTGGCGCCGTCGGTGACCAGGATCAGCACCCGGCTCTGCGCCGGACGCTGGCGCAGGCGCTTGAGCGCCAGGCCGATGGCGTCGCCGATGGCGGTGTTCTTGCCGGCGATGCCGATCTTTGCTTCGTCCAGCCAGACGCGCACGGTATGCCGGTCGAAGGTCAACGGCGCTTGCAGGTAGGCCTTGCTGCCGAACAGGATCAGGCCGACGCGGTCGCCTTCGCGGCTTTCCAGGAAGTCGCCGAGCAGGTGCTGGACCAGGTTCAGGCGGCTGACGTCTTCGTCCTGCCATTGCATGTCGGGGAAGTCCATGGAGCCGGACACATCCACCGCCACCAGCAAGTCGCGGCCGCTGGCGGCCACCGGCAGCGGTTCGCCGAGCCATTGCGGGCGGGCGGCGGCGACCAGCAACAACAGCCACAGCAGAATGAACGGGGCCTGTTGGCGCCAGGCCGGCAGGTTGGCGCGGGCGCGGCGCTTGGCCAGGCCCTCCAGGTCGCTGAGGAAGCTGACCTTGAGCGCCGGCTCGCCGCTGTCGGCCACTGGCAGCAGCACCCGCAGCAGCCAGGGCAGCGGCAGCAGGGCGAAGATCCACGGCCAGGCGAATTCAAACATGCTTGCGAATCCAGATTTCGACCGCCTGGGTCAGGCCGGCGATGGCCTTGTCATCCAGTTTGCATTCGGGCTTGTAGGCGCCTTCCACCAGGACCATCCAGCGCGTGAGGCCGGCCGCCGGGCAGCGGTTGTCGAGGAACGCCAGCCACTTGCGGCCGTTGAGGGTGTGGCTCTGGCTGTAGGGGTAATGGTTGCGGCACAGGCGCTTGAGCAAGCCGTTGAGCTGCTGCAGCCAGGCGCCGGCGGGCGCGCCGTCGTAGGGTTTGGGCAGCAGCGCCAGTTCGGCGAGGGCGGCCAGGCGCACCGGGTCCAGCGGTTGTTCGGCGCGGGGCAGGGTCTGCTGGCGCGGCCAGAAGCGCTTGAGCCGCCACAGGCCGAAGCCGAGCAGCGGCAGCAACGCCAGCAACAGCCACCAGCCCGGCGCCGGGGGCCACAGGCCGATGGTGGGCGGGGCGATCAAGGGTTGCAGTTGGTCGAGGCTGCTCATCGGGTTTTCCCCGGGCGTTGCGGGTTCAGGTATTCGCGCAGTTGCTCGACCATTTCGCTCTGGGTGCTCAGGGGCATCAGCAGCACCCGCAGTTTCTGTGCGAGCAATTCCCAGCGGGCAATGCGCGCTTCGCTCTGCGCCCGGTAGGCCTGGCGCAGTTCGTAGTTGAGGGTGTCCAGTTCCAGCTGCGCGCCGCGTTCGGCGAAACGCAGCAGGCCGGCGGCGGGCAGGGCGTGGTCGAGCGGGTCGGACAGCGGCATCAGCAGCAGATCGCAATGCCGCGACAGCAGGCTCAGTTGCTGCTCGGCGGCGTCGCTCAGGGCGCGCTCGTCGCAGATCACGATCACCAGGCTGCCCGGGCGCAACACCTCGCGGCCTCGGCGCAGGGCGGTGCCGAGGGCGTCGCGCTCGGGTTCGGTTTCGCTGTGCAGCGACTGGTTGACCCGCACCAGGCGGTTGAGCAGTTGCAGCAGGCTCTGTTTGCTGCGCCGCGGCTTGATCTCGTAGTGCTCGTCGTCGCCGAACACCAGGCCGCCGACCCGGTCGTTGTGGCCCAGGGCGGCCCAGCCGATCAGGCTCGCGGCCTGGGCGGCGAGCACCGACTTGAACATCAGCCCGGAACCGAAGAACAGCCGCCGGCTCTGCTCGACCATGATGAAGATCGGCCGTTCGCGTTCTTCGTGGAACAGCTTGGTGTGGGGTTCCTGGGTGCGCGCGGTGACGCGCCAGTCGATGCTGCGCACGTCGTCGCCGGCCTGGTAGACCCGCACCTGGTCGAAGTCGACACCACGCCCGCGCAGCTTGGAGTGGTGCAGGCCTACCAGCGGGCTGCGCTGGCTTGGCGTGGAAAACAGCTGCACTTCGCGCACGCGGTGGCGCATCTCGATCAGCTCGGCGAGGCTGACGCGGATGCCCGAGGCATCGACTGGGTTGGCGTTCATCGGGGTCAAGCGACGGCTACGACGTCGAGAATCCGCTGGACCACCCGGTCCTGGTCGATGCCGGCGGCTTCTGCTTCGAAGGACAGGATGATGCGGTGGCGCAGCACGTCGAACAGCACCGCCTGGATGTCCTCGGGGCTGACGAAGTCGCGTCCGGCCAGCCAGGCGTGGGCCCGGGCGCAGCGGTCGAGGGCGATGGAACCGCGCGGGCTGGCGCCATAGGCGATCCATTCGGCCATCTCCGGGTCGAACTTGGCCGGGGTGCGGGTGGCCATCACCAACTGCACCAGGTATTCCTCCACGGCGTCGGCCATGTACAAGCCGAGGATTTCCTTGCGCGCGGCGAAGATCGCCTGCTGGCTGATACGGCGCTCGGGCTTGGTTTCGCCGTTCAGTGCTTCGCCACGGGCCTGTTGCAGGATGCGCCGTTCGACGGCGGCGTCGGGGAAGCCGATCTTCACGTGCATCAGGAAACGGTCGAGCTGGGCTTCGGGCAGCGGATAGGTGCCTTCCTGCTCGATGGGGTTCTGCGTGGCCATCACCAGGAACAGCGGCGACAGCTCATAAGTGCTGCGGCCGACGCTGACCTGGCGCTCGCCCATGGCTTCGAGCAAGGCCGACTGGACCTTGGCCGGGGCGCGGTTGATTTCGTCGGCCAGCACCAGGTTGTGGAAGATCGGCCCTTGCTGGAACACGAAGCTGCCGGTTTCCGGGCGGTAGATCTCGGTGCCGGTGATGTCGGCCGGCAACAGGTCGGGGGTGAACTGGATGCGATGGAACTGCGCTTCGATGCCTTCGGCCAACTCTTTGATGGCCTTGGTCTTGGCCAGGCCCGGGGCGCCTTCGACCAGCATGTGGCCGTCGGCGAGCAGGGCGATGAGCAAGCGCTCGATGAGTTTTTCCTGGCCGAGAATCTGCGTTGAAAGAAAGGTTCGCAGCGCGAGTAGCGCTTCACGATGTTCCATCGATGACTGTTCCTGCAGAGGGTGACCGAGGGCGTTCGAATAACGCCAGGGCTGGGGGCGTTACTTTAATCCATCCGGGCCCCCGGCGACTAACGGCACCTGGCAAATTTCTGTAAATAACCGGTAATCGTCCGCAACGCTGCGACCTATTGTAAGGATCGGCGCAAGGGGATGGCGGCGGGTGCCTGACGCGCCGCCCTCACGGCGCGTCAGTGGATGGTGCTCAGTTCTTGAAGCTGGAGTGCTTGCGGCCCTGGTCGCACAGGGCGAAGACCACCACCATCACCGCCGAGACCGCCAGGATCAGCGCCACGCCGTCGGTCGAGTGAGTCGCCGAGTTGGCCACCAGGGCCAGCCCGCCCAGGGGCGCCAGGCCGCCGGCGATGGCGGTGCCGATTTCACGGCCGGTACCGAAGCCGGAGGAGCGGGTCTGGGTCGGGAACTGGCGGCTGAGGAACGAGCCCTGGGGCGCGAACATCATTGGCGCCAGCACCCCGGTGCCGATGGCGATGGCCAGGTAGATCATCAGCGGCTCGCCGGTATTGAGCAGGCTCAGGAACGGATAGGCGAACAACACCGAGCACAGGCCGCCGAGCATCAGCACCTTCTTGCTGCTCCACTTGTCGCAGAGCCAGCCGAAGCAGGGTACGGCGACGATCGCCACCAGGCTGGCGATGGTCACCGACAGCGAAGTGACATGGGCCTCGACGCCTTTGTACTGGGTCAGGTAGGCCAGGGAGAAGGTCTTGAAGATGTAGCTCAGGGCGTTGTAGCCAATGGCTACGAACAGCACCACGGCCAGGCCCTTGAGGTCATTCTTGAACAGCAGCTTGAGGGGCGAGGCCTGGACCTTGGCACTGTGCTTTTCCTGCACCTTGTCCAGCTTCTCGAACTGCGGGGTTTCCGGAATGCTGCGCCGCACCCACAGGCCGACGCCGACCAGGGCAATGCTGCAGATGAACGGAATGCGCCAGCCGCCGGAGAGCAGGAAGTCGTTGCCGTTCATGGTCAGCAGGTAGACGGTCAGCGACGACAGCAGCAGGCCCAGGTTCAGGCCCAGCGCCGGCCAGGCCCCCTGGCTGCCGCGCTTGCCTTCGCTGGCGTGCTCATAAGAGGTCACCGCCGCACCGGACAGTTCGGCGCCGGCACCCAGGCCCTGGATGATCCGCACCAGTACCAGGATGATCGGCGCCCAGATGCCGATCGAGGCATAGCTGGGAATCAGGCCGATCAGCGTGGTGCACACACCCATCATGCAGAAGGTGATGACCAGCACCTGCTTGCGCCCGAACCGGTCGCCCAGGTAGCCGAACAGCACACCGCCGAAGGGTCGGGCGATAAAGCCGATGGCAAAGGTGGAGAACGCCAGCAGCGAGGCAACTTTCGGGTTGCTGGGGTCGAAGAAGATTTTCGAGAAGACGATGGCCGCCATGGTGGCGTACAGATAGAAGTCGTACCACTCCAGCATCGAGCCGAAGATGGTCGCCGCCGCGACCTTGCGCAGGCGTTTTTGTTTTTGTTGCGGCGTTTCGCATGCGGCCGGGGCCGCCTCATGGACTGACATCTGAGGATTCCTTGTTGTTTGTAGTTATTTTCAAGCGGGCGCCAGGCACCCGTGCAGCGGGGATCAACGGGCTTTGCGGATTCTCTGGGCAATCATCTGGCCGATGGGGATGGCCGAGGTCGCGGCCGGCGAGGGGGCATTGCAGACGTGGACCATGCGCGGGGTTTCGGCGAACAGGAAGTCGTGCACCAGGGTGCCGTCGCGCATCACCGCCTGGGCGCGAATCCCTGCCTCATAAGGCAGCAGGTCGTCGACTTCCAGGGACGGGCAGTATTTGCGGCACTGTTCCAGGTAGCCGCGCTTGAACAGTGAGTTCTTCATCTCCGTGGTGCCAGAACCGAGGTTGTTCCAGATGGTTTTCCAGAAGCCGGGGAAGGTTGCGTACTCGGCCACGTCGCGCCAGTTGATAGAGAGCTTGCGATAGTTCTCCCGGCCCAGGCCGAGCACGGCGTTGGGCCCGACCGTGACGCTGCCGTCGATCATGCGGGTCAGGTGCACGCCGAGAAACGGCAGCTGCGGATCGGGGATCGGGTAGATCAGATGATTGACGATGGCGTTCTTCGCCGCCGGCAGGCGGAAGTACTCGCCGCGGAACGGGATGATCTGGTGGTCGATCCTGACCCCGGCCAGGGCCGCCAGGCGATCCGATTGCAGGCCGGCGCAGGCCACCAGCTGGCGGGCGCTCCAGACCTTGTCGTCGCTGCTGATGGTGACCTTGTCGGCGCTTTCGACGATGGCGCGCACGGTGGTTTGCAGCTGCACTTCGCCGCCGGCCTGCTGAATGACCCGGGCCATGGCTTCGCACACCTGCCGGTAGTCGACGATGCCGGTGGCATCGAGGAACAGGCCGCCGAGGCCGACGATGTTCGGTTCGCGCCGCTGCAGCTCTTGCGCGTCCAGCTGTTCGACCTTCAGGCCGTTCTGCTGCGAGCGCTCGTACAAGGCATGCATGCGCTCGACTTCCAACGGCGTGGAGGCCACCAGCAGCTTGCCGCAGACCTCGAACCTGATCCCGTGCTGGGTACAGAAATCCTTGGTCGCCTGGGCGCCGCGCTTGCACAGGTCGGCCTTGAGGCTGCCCGGGGCGTAGTAGATGCCGGCGTGGATCACGCCGCTGTTGTGGCCGGTCTGGTGCCGGGCCAGGACGTTTTCCTTTTCCAGAATCAGCAGCGAGGCGCCGGGCTGGCGTTCGAGCAGCGCCATGGCGGTGGCGAGGCCAACGATGCCGCCGCCGATGATGCAGTAGTCGTAGATCATGCAGATGTCACCTTGGTTATTCTTGTTCGGGTCTGATCATCAGGTTGTCAGACAAAGCTAAGCAAACAAAAGACGCCGCGCGGCAGCGTCCGTCAGGCAGTGATTACAGGGGGTTAATCGATACTCGGCAGATCGATTTTCAAGCGTTTGGCCGCGGCTCGCAGGTGCGCTTCGGCGCAGGCGGCGGCCTGCTGCCGGTCACCGGCGGCGATGGCTTCGTACAGCGCCTGGTGTTCGCGGCCGGCATCGGCGGAACCGCCGACCGAATGGGCCGCCGAGTTTTCCCAGGCGGTGCGCCGCGCTTCGGCCAGCTGGCCACGAAGAAAATCATGGAAGGCGACGAAGTAGTGGTTCTTGCTGGCGTCGGCGATGGCCCGGTGGAACTCCACGTCGGCGAGGGCGGCCGCGGCCAGATCGCTGCGCTGGTCGTGCATCTCTTGCAGGGCGCTGCGCATGCGTTGCAGGTCGGCGTCGTCGCGGCGCTGGGCGGCGATGGAGGCGGCCTGGGTTTCGATCCACAGGCGCATTTCGAACATCTGCACCAGGTCAGGCTTGCGGCCCTTCTGGCTGGGAAAACGGAACACGCTGCCGTTGGGATTCTGCGAAATGAACGAGCCCAGCCCGCGGCGGCTGACCAGGATGCCGTCGGCCTTGAGTTGCGCCACGGCCTCGCGCACCACCGAGCGGCTGACGTTCAGTTGCTCGGTCAATTGCTGTTCGGTCGGCAGGCGCGATTCGGCGGTCAGACGGCCGGCGTCGATTTCCTTGCGGATCGCGTTGACCACTCGTTCGACCAGGGTGTCGGGGCGCTGGAGCTGAAGCATGGAGGAGGGGGCTCATAAGTCAGGTTGTCAGACAATGCCGGGGCGCCGGTTTCTTGTCAAGAAACCAGTCGCTTGCTCAAACCGGGTTGAATCAAAGCCCGTAGATCAGAGCTCGTAAATCAAAGCTCGTAAAATCAGAGCTCGTAAAATCAAAGCTCGCTGATATAGGTGCCGGTGCCCTTGAGGATGTTGCGCAGGGTTTCCTCGACTTCCGCCAGGTCCGCCGCCGCGGTGTTGTGGTGGATCTCCAGGTGGTCGCTGCCATTGAGGGCATCGGCATCGGCCGCGGCGATTTCGATCAGCAGGCGGGTCGGGCTCAGGGTGACTTTCACCCCGTCCAGGGTCGAAGGCTCGCCGTCCAGGGTGATCTCCAGCTCATCCTCGTCCGGGTAGCGGGTCATCAGGAACATCTCGCCCTGGTTGCTGTGGCAGCAGAGCATGGCCATGTTGTCTTCTTCGTCATCGCAGGGATTGGCGATCAGGTGGGCGGTGGTCATTTGCATGGGGTGTGTCCTGGGTCGGGCTCCGGCGCGGGGAGCGGGGCGAACAAAGTGCAATTCTGCCAGCCCGGGGGAATTTCTGCTGCTTTGTGTGTCAGAGAACAGGTCGCGGTGGTGTGCTGGCGGCGCTTGGCTTTTGGCACGACAGTCCCGGAAACCGTGCTTCGTGCGCTATTTTTTCCAGCGGCTGCTAGTGTTGTCCAGAGCTTGGCCCGCCAGTTGCCTGCCAATGACCGAATATGTCGCAGCACCGCAAGCAGCGGGCTTGCCGCACTCGTTAAGCTGCGCAACGGATGAGCACCTGTAAAGGCATTGCCCGGCGCACCGCAGCAGTCGTTTTTGCAGATGCCCATCCGCGAACGCTGAATGTGACCTGAGCGTCTTGTCCAGCTTCACCACCCTGTCATTCTGCGACCTCTGCCCGAGATCCAGGAGCAGGATGACCGACCCCCGCAAGGGGTTGCATGCGACGCTTTCATCAATAACAAGCCCAAGCGGAGTACCACAGATGGCGTTCTTCACCGCAGCCAGCAAGGCCGACTTCCAGCACCAACTGCAAGCGGCACTGGCGCAGCACATCAGTGAACAGGCACTGCCACAAGTGGCGCTGTTCGCTGAACAATTCTTCGGCATCATTTCTCTGGACGAACTCACCCAGCGTCGCTTGTCCGACCTGGCGGGCTGCACCCTTTCTGCCTGGCGCCTGCTTGAGCGCTTCGACCACGCGCAATCGCAAGTGCGTGTCTACAACCCCGATTACGAACGTCATGGCTGGCAGTCGACCCACACCGCGGTCGAAGTGCTGCACCATGACCTGCCGTTCCTGGTGGACTCGGTCCGCACCGAGCTGAACCGTCGCGGCTACAGCATCCACACCCTGCAGACCACCGTGCTGAGCGTGCGTCGCGGGAGCAAGAACGAGCTGCTGGAAATCCTGCCCAAGGGCACCCAGGGCGAAGGCATCCTGCAAGAATCGCTGATGTACCTGGAGATCGACCGCTGCGCCAACACCGCCGAGCTCAATGTCCTGAGCAAGGAACTGGAGCAGGTGCTCGGCGAAGTGCGCGTCGCCGTGGCCGATTTCGAGCCGATGAAAGTCAAGGTCCAGGAAATGATCGACGGCATTGGCAACAGCCAGTTCGTCATCGACGCCGATGAAAAGGGCGAGATCAAGAGCTTCCTGGAATGGCTGGTGGACAACCACTTCACCTTCCTCGGTTATGAAGAGTTCGTGGTGCGCGAGGACCAGAATGGCGGTCATATCGAATACGACCAGAATTCCTTCCTCGGCCTGACCAAGCTGCTGCGCGCCGGCCTCACCATCGACGACCTGCGCATCGAAGACTACGCCGTGAACTACCTGCGCGAACCGACGCCGCTGTCGTTCGCCAAGGCCGCACACCCAAGCCGCGTACACCGTCCGGCCTACCCGGACTACGTGTCGATCCGCCAGATCGACGCCGACGGCAATGTAATCAAGGAATGCCGCTTCATGGGCCTGTACACCTCCTCGGTGTACGGCGAAAGCGTGCGAGTGATTCCTTACATCCGCCGCAAGGTGGAAATCATCGAACAGCGCTCCGGCTTCCAGGCCAAGGCGCACCTGGGCAAGGAACTGGCCCAGGTTCTCGAAGTGCTGCCGCGCGACGACCTGTTCCAGACCCCGGTCGACGAACTGTTCAACACCGTGATGTCGATCGTGCAGATCCAGGAACGCAACAAGATCCGCGTGTTCCTGCGCAAGGACCCGTACGGCCGCTTCTGCTACTGCCTGGCCTATGTGCCTCGCGACATCTATTCCACCGAAGTCCGGCAGAAGATCCAGCAGGTGCTGATGGATCGCCTGAAGGCCACCGACTGCGAGTTCTGGACCTTCTTCTCCGAGTCCGTGCTGGCGCGCGTGCAACTGATCCTGCGGGTCGATCCGAAGAACCGCATCGACATCGATCCGCTGCTGCTGGAAAAAGAAGTGGTGCAGGCCTGCCGCAGCTGGCAGGACGACTACGCCGCGCTGACCGTCGAAAGCTTCGGCGAGGCCCACGGCACCAACGTCCTGGCCGACTTCCCGAAAGGCTTCCCGGCCGGCTACCGTGAGCGCTTCGCTGCGCATTCGGCGGTGGTCGACATGCAGCACCTGTTGAGCCTGTCCGAGGCCAACCCGCTGGTGATGAGCTTCTACCAGCCGCTGACCCAGCCTACCGGCCAGCCGCTGCTGCACTGCAAGCTGTATCACGCCGATACCCCGCTGGCGCTGTCCGACGTACTGCCGATCCTGGAAAACCTCGGCCTGCGCGTGCTCGGCGAGTTCCCGTATCGCCTGCGTCACGCCAGCGGCCGTGAGTTCTGGATCCACGACTTCGCCTTCACCGCGGCCGAAGGCCTGAACCTGGATATCCAGCAGCTCAACGACACCCTGCAGGACGCCTTCGTCCACATCGTCCGTGGCGATGCCGAGAACGACGCGTTCAACCGCCTGGTGCTGACCGCCGGCCTGCCATGGCGCGACGTCGCGCTGCTGCGTGCCTACGCCCGTTACCTGAAGCAGATCCGCCTGGGCTTCGACCTGGGTTACATCGCCAGCACCCTGAACAACCACACCGATATCGCCCGCGAGCTGACCCGGTTGTTCAAGACCCGCTTCTACCTGGCGCGCAAGCTCGGCAGCGATGACCTGGAAGACAAGCAGCAGCGCCTGGAGCACGCGATCCTCACCGCCCTGGACGATGTCCAGGTGCTCAACGAAGACCGCATCCTGCGTCGCTACCTGGACCTGATCAAGGCCACCCTGCGGACCAACTTCTACCAGACCGACGCCAACGGCCATAACAAGTCGTACTTCAGCTTCAAGTTCAACCCGCACTTGATTCCCGAGCTGCCCAAGCCGGTGCCGAAGTTCGAGATCTTCGTCTACTCGCCGCGCGTCGAAGGCGTGCACCTGCGTTTCGGCAACGTCGCCCGTGGCGGCCTGCGCTGGTCGGACCGCGAAGAAGACTTCCGTACCGAAGTCCTCGGCCTGGTAAAAGCCCAGCAAGTGAAGAACTCGGTGATCGTGCCGGTGGGCGCCAAGGGCGGCTTCCTGCCGCGTCGCCTGCCGCTGGGCGGCAGCCGGGACGAGATCGCGGCCGAGGGCATCGCCTGCTACCGCATCTTCATCTCTGGCCTGCTGGACATCACCGACAACCTGAAGGACGGCGTCCTGGTGCCGCCGGCCAACGTCGTGCGTCACGACGACGATGACCCGTACCTGGTGGTGGCGGCGGACAAGGGCACCGCGACCTTCTCCGACATCGCCAACGGCATCGCCATCGACTACGGCTTCTGGCTGGGCGACGCGTTCGCTTCCGGCGGTTCCGCCGGTTACGACCACAAGAAGATGGGCATCACCGCCAAGGGCGCGTGGGTTGGCGTGCAGCGCCACTTCCGCGAGCGCGGCATCAATGTCCAGGAAGACAGCATCACCGTGGTGGGCGTCGGCGACATGGCCGGCGACGTATTCGGCAACGGCTTGCTGATGTCCGACAAGCTGCAGCTGGTCGCGGCCTTCAACCATATGCACATCTTCATCGACCCGAATCCGGACCCGGCCACCAGCTTCGCCGAGCGCCAGCGCATGTTCGACCTGCCGCGTTCGGCCTGGAGCGACTACGACACCAGCATCATGTCCGAAGGCGGCGGCATCTTCTCGCGCAGCGCGAAGAGCATCGCCATTTCGCCGCAGATGAAAGAACGCTTCGACATCCAGGCCGACAAGCTGACCCCGACCGAGCTGCTCAACGCCTTGCTCAAGGCGCCGGTGGACCTGTTGTGGAACGGCGGTATCGGTACCTACGTCAAGGCCAGCACCGAAAGCCACGCCGATGTCGGCGACAAGGCCAACGATGCGCTGCGCGTCAACGGCAACGAGCTGCGCTGCAAAGTGGTGGGCGAGGGCGGCAACCTCGGCATGACCCAGCTGGGTCGCGTGGAGTTCGGCCTCAATGGTGGCGGTTCCAACACCGACTTCATCGATAACGCCGGTGGCGTGGACTGCTCCGACCACGAAGTGAACATCAAGATCCTGCTCAACGAAGTGGTGCAGGCCGGCGACATGACCGACAAGCAGCGTAACCAGCTGCTGGCGAGCATGACCGACGAAGTCGGTGGCCTGGTCTTGGGCAACAACTACAAGCAGACCCAGGCCCTGTCCCTGGCGGCCCGTCGCGCCTTCGCGCGGATCGCCGAGTACAAGCGCCTGATGAGCGACCTGGAAGGCCGTGGCAAGCTGGATCGCGCCATCGAGTTCCTGCCGTCGGAAGAGCAGCTCAACGAGCGCGTTGCCGCCGGCCACGGATTGACTCGTCCGGAACTGTCGGTGCTGATCTCCTACAGCAAGATCGACCTCAAGGAGCAATTGCTCAACTCCCTGGTACCGGACGACGACTACCTGACCCGCGACATGGAAACCGCGTTCCCGCCGACCCTGGTCAGCAAGTTCGCCGAAGCCATGCGCCGTCACCGCCTGAAGCGCGAGATCGTCAGCACCCAGATTGCCAACGACCTGGTCAACCACATGGGCATCACCTTCGTGCAGCGCCTGAAGGAGTCCACCGGCATGAGCCCGGCCAACGTGGCGGGCGCCTATGTGATCGTGCGTGACATCTTCCATCTCCCGCACTGGTTCCGCCAGATCGAAGCCCTGGACCACCAGGTTTCGGCCCAGGTGCAGCTGGAGTTGATGGACGAGCTGATGCGCCTTGGTCGTCGCGCGACCCGTTGGTTCCTGCGCAGCCGCCGCAACGAGCAGGATGCTGCCCGTGACGTCGCGCACTTCGGTCCGCACCTGGCGGCGTTGGGCCTCAAGCTCGACGAACTGCTGGAAGGCCCGACCCGCGAAGGCTGGCAGACCCGCTACACCGCCTACGTCGAAGCCGGCGTGCCTGAGCTGTTGGCGCGCATGGTGGCAGGTACCACTCACCTGTATACCTTGCTGCCGATCATCGAGGCCGCGGATGTCACCGGGCACGACGCTGCCGATGTGGCCAAGGCCTACTTCGCCGTGGGCAGTGCCCTGGACCTGCCGTGGTACCTGCAGCAGATCAGCGATCTGCCGGTGGCCAACAACTGGCAGGCCCAGGCACGCGAAGCCTTCCGCGACGACGTGGACTGGCAGCAGCGGGCGATCACCATCTCGGTCCTGCAAATGGCCGATGCGCCAGAAGACATGGAAGCCCGCGTGGCCCTGTGGCTTGAGCAGAACCAGAGCATGGTCGAGCGCTGGCGCGCGATGCTGGTGGAAATCCGTGCCGCCAGCGGCACCGACTACGCCATGTACGCGGTGGCCAACCGCGAATTGCTGGACCTGGCCATGAGCGGCCAATCGGGCCTTGTAGCGGCCTGATCGAGCGCTGAATGAAAAAGCCCCGTATCGCGAGATACGGGGCTTTTTTTATGGCTGCTCCGGCACGACAGAACCGCTGCTTGCGTAGGAGCGAAGCTTGCTCGCGATGACGCCAGGACAGGCAACACAATCTCCCGGAGAGAAAAGTCGCCTGGCCGCTGCGCGGATCGCGGGCAAGCCTCGCTCCTACGGGTTATCTGGCGTGGCGGAAACGCCGCTTGCGTAGGAGCGAAGCTTGCTCGCGATGACGCCAGGACAGGCAACACAATCTCCCGGTGAGAAAAGGCGCCTGGCCGCTGCGCGGATCGCGGGCAAGCCTCGCTCCTACGACTGGTTATTGCTTCAGCGGTGTCAGCACTTCGTCCTTGGCATCCTTGAGCACGAACACCAGCAGCTTGGCCGGTTTGCTGGCGCTGGCGTTGGCCGATACCGGGTGCTGCGAGCCGGCAGGTTCGTACCAGAACTCGCCCGCTTTATAGGTAATGGCCGGCTCGTCGTTGACCCGCGAGGTGATCTCGCCTTCCAGCACATAAGCCATGGCCGCGCCCTTGTGCATGTGCGGCACCGTGGCCTGGCCCGGCGCGTAGTCGACGGTGAGCATCAGCGCGGTCTTGCCTGGCAGGTTGGCCAGGGCATGTTCCTGGAGAATCTTGATTTTCTCCTGGCCGTACTCCAGCTCATGGGCGGCGGCGCCCAGGGAGGCGAGCAGGGTCAGGCCGGCGAGGGCGGAAGTCAGGGCGGTAAGGGGCTTCATGGTCGGTTTCTCCGGTTCGAAAGTGGCCGGCCCAAGTTAAGCCCGCGGTCGCCACCGACCTATAACCAATCCCGGCAAAGAATCGCAGACCAATGCCTCAGTGTTCGAAATCGAGGGCGCAGGCCAGGCGCCTGTCCAGCAGGTCGATGAAGCCCTGGGCCGCGGGCAGATGGAAATGCGCCTGCATTTCGGCCGTCGAGCGCCATTGGCCGCTTACGGTCCAGTGCTGCGAGTCCGCTGTGTTGCACTGGGCGCTGTATGCCAGGCAACCGGGAGCCTCGCGCAGGGCGGCGAGAAGCGTGGTCAACTGCTGGCCAAGCTCCTCCGAACGGCCCTGGGCGGCCCTGATCTGCACGATATTGATGGCTGGACTGGACATCTAGAACCCTCCGCGAGTCCTGTAGCCGCTGTCGCAGGCTGCGATCGGCTTGGGCGGCACTCCGACGGAGCAGGTGCGGGATCTGATGACCCCAGCAGCACCCGGCGACAGTCACGGCATTGGGTGGAGGCTCAGAATAGGGCCGCAAGATTGCAACAAAAATAACCAATCCCCGGGAAATGCCCGGGGCCAATCAGGCGATCTGCTGCAGCAGGTCGCGCACCTTGTCCAGGGCCGGGTCGATGTCCAGGGTCTCGATGGCGCCAAAGCCGATGAACAAACCCTCCCTGACCGGCTCCTGATCAAAGAAGCCGTGCAGCGAATACAGTCCGACCTCGACCTTTTTCGCCAGCTCCAGCAACAGCGGGATGTTCACCGGCACCTTGCACAGTGCCGCCATGTGAAAGCCGGCGGTGGAGGGCACCGCTTGCAGCCAGGGCGAGAGGTCGCCGTCGAGGCGCCGCAGGATGCGCTCGCGGCGCCCGGCATACACCGTATGGCAGCGGCGGATGTGCTTGAGCAGGTAACCCTCGGCAATGAACTTGGCCAGCGCCCATTGCGGCAGGGTCGAGGTGTGGCAGTCGGTGAGGCGCTTGGCCTTGATCACCGCGCCGAGAATCGCCGGCGGCAACACCGCGTAGCCCAGGCGCAGCTGCGGCAGCATGGTTTTCGAAAAGGTCCCGACATAGGCCACCACGCCGCGCTTATCCAGGCTCTGCAGGGAATCGGTAGGCCGCCCCTCGTAGCGGAACTCGCTGTCGTAATCGTCCTCGATGACGATCGCCCCCAGCTCCCGTGCGCGTTCCAGCAGCGCTTCGCGGCGGGCATGGCTCATGGGCATGCCCAGCGGGAACTGATGGGAAGGGGTGACGTAGATCAGCCGCACGCCGTCGGGAATCCGCTCGACCTGGATGCCCTGGTCGTCCACCGGCACGCCGACCACGGTCGCGCCCTGGGCGCTGAACAGCAGGCGCGCCGGGGTGTAGCCGGGATCTTCCATGGCCACCAGGCTGCCGGGCTCCAGCACCACTCGGGCGATCAGATCCAGGGCCTGTTGCGCGCCGTTGCACACCACGATGTCGGCGTCGCTGCAGACCACGCCGCGAGAGAACGAGACATGCCCGGCGATCGCATTGCGCAGCGCCGGCAAACCTTCCGGCTGGCTGTAGAACCCGCCGCTCTGGGCGATCCGCCGCAGGGCGTCCTGGGTGCAGCGGCGCCATTCTTCCTGGGGGAACTGATTGCGGCTGGTGGCGCCGCCGATGAGTTCGTAGCGCGAGGTGCCTTCCAGGGTCGGGTGGCGCAGGGGCGTGGGCAGCTCCTGCCATTTTTCCAGGCTCTGCGCGCAGGCCAGGTCAGCGGCGCTCTGCTTGCGTTCGGCTTTCACCGGCCGGGCATTGACGAAGGTGCCGCGGCCGATCCGGCCGATCAGGAAGTTTTCATAGGTCAGCAGGCTGTAGGTGTCCGATACCGTCTTGCGCGAAATCCCCAGTTGCTCGGCCAACAGCCGGCTCGGCGGCAATTGGGCGCCCGCCGCCAGCCGCCCGGACTCGATGGCGTCGCGCAATTGCCGATACAACTGCTCGGCCAGGTCCTTGCGCCCGTTGATGACGACATGCAATTCCATCGGTGACATTCCCAAACCTTCAGTGCCCGCCAGATTACCCGCAAGCCCCCGGTTCGTGTAGCGCCCCGGGATCGGCCTGAGGCCTGCCGCAGGCTGCGATAAGCCCGCAGGGCTTCAGCGGTCTTGAGCCGGCCACCGCCGCGACGAACCGCCAACTCCCCAGCATTGCTACAGACACAACACGGACTTGAAATCCCCTGTAGCCGCTGCCGCAGGCTGCGATAAGCCCGCAGGGCTTCGACGGTCTTGAATCCGGCACAGCCCGGTGGTCTGCCAATAAACCCGCGGATTGGCTATAGGGGCAGGCCGGCGTGGCCCTTAGGCTAGGGGAACATGACCGCAACGCTCACGGTGACCTCGATGGAACCCCGCCTGGATTACTACAGCGCCTCGCCGGAAGCCATCAAGGGCCTGCTGATGTTCGAGGCGCACAACTATGGCCTGTCCATCGAGCAGCCGCTGCTGGAACTGATCAAGATCCGCGTCTCGCAACTCAACCAATGCGCGTTCTGCACCGACCTGCACGCGGTGCAGGCGCGCCAGCGTGGCGAGAGCGAACGGCGCTTGCATGCCTTGAGCGTATGGCGCGATTCGGGCTGGTTCAGCCCGCGCGAACGCTCGGCCCTGGCCTGGAGCGAGTCGGTGACCCTGCTGCCCGATTCCGTGGTGCCGGATGAGTTGTTCCAGGCCGCGCGCGCCGAGTTCAGCGAGCGCGAGTTGGTCGACCTCACCGTGGTGGTGGCGGCCATCAACTGCTGGAACCGCCTCGCCGTGGCATTCCGCCAACAGCCCAGCGTCTAGCGCGGAACCTTTTCCACTCATCCAAGCAAGGTACTTGTCAATGAAACTGCTACACGTCGATGCCAGCTCCAAAGGCGAACGCTCCAACTCCCGGGCCCTGGGCCGATATTTCGTCGAGCTGCTGCAAGGTCATGGCGTCGATCTCGAGATCGATTACCTGGACCTGGCGGTGGAGACGCCGCCCCACGTCAGCGAGGCCTTCGCCATCGCCACCTACACCGCGCCCGAGGCCCGCACGCCGCAGATGCGCCAGACCCTGGCCGCCTCGGATGCCCTGTGCCAGAGGCTGCTGGACGCCGATGCCTGCCTGTTCGCCATGCCGATGTACAACTGGTCGATGCCCTCGACCTTCAAGGCCTTTATCGACAGCATCACTCGCACCGAGCTGACCTACCTCAACACCCCGGACGGCATCGTTGGCCAGTTGACCCGGCAGAAAGTGCTGTTCCTCACCAGCCGCGGCGCCGACTTGCGCCCGGGCAACCCCATGGCCTGGATGGACGCCCTGACCCCGGCGCTGAAAGCCGCCTTTGCCTTTATCGGCGTGGACAAGCCGCTGTTCGTCGATGCCCAGCCGCTGCAATTCGCCAACCCCGAAGCCCGCGAAGAGGCCCTGGCACGGGCCCGGCTGGAGCTGCAGGACATCGCGCGACAATGGGCAGCCTAATCCCGTAGGAGCGAGGCTTGCCCGCGAAAAGCCCCGAAACCCCAACACAAAAAACCACTGCATAAATCCCCAAAACAGCGCCGGCTGCACCGTCTTTCGCGCGCAAGCTGCGCTCCTACGCCAGCCTGTCCATTCCCCGTAGGAGCGAGGCTTGCCCGCGAAAAGTCCCGAAACCCCAACACAAAACCCACTGCATAAATCCCCAAAACAGCGCCGGCTGCGCCGTCTTTTTCGCGCGCAAGCTGCGCTCCTACGCCAGCCTGTCCATTCCACCGTAGGAGCGAGGCTTGCCCGCGAAAGGGCCGGAAAGCCGGCCCCCTACCTCAGGGCCGCTGCGGTTTCACCGAGGTGCCGAAGGTATTGCCCATCCGCGTGCTGGTGGCCGCCGGGGTGGCCAGGCCCATCTGGTTCGGCGGGCGCTTGTGGATCGGCACCTGCAGCGCTTCCCGGTTCTGCTGGGCGGCTTTGGCGGCGTCGGGGTTGTTGCCCATCTGCTGGCTCAGGCAGCCGTAGTCCGGGGCTTTGTAGCCGCCGACGCTGACTTCGACACAACCTTCGCCCGGCGTTGCAGCAGGCGTTTCTGCGTGGCCGACCAGCGGCAGCAGGCTGCCGAGCAGCAAGGCGGTGGCGGGCAGGGAAAGGGTTTTCATCGGGGGCTCCTGGCGGGCCCGGGAGGGGCCGTTGCGGTCCTTGAGTGTAGAGCAAGGCGCATGGCGAAAAGGTGATGGTTTTTTTGCGCGTGCCGTCACACCAGATTCATAAAGTGGCCTCAGGATGACGGTTTTCAGGACAGGTCAGCCGTGCAGCGACGCCGAGCAAAGGTCGGATACCGCTCTTTCTTTCACGCGGTGTTCGCGCGCTGTGGCCTTGCGCTGCTGTTGGCGTTGGCTGCCACGGACGGATTGCGGGCAGCGCCACCTGCGCTGCCGATGATGGATTCGCACCGGCTGCTGGACCTGGACATTGCCGCCCAAGACCTGGCCGACGCCCTGGAACTGTTCAGCCGTTCGACCGGGATGGCGGTGCTGGTGGACCGCGAGCTGACCCGAGGGCGTCGCTCGGTACGGGTCCAGGGCCGCTACAGCGCCCGGGATGCCCTGAGTCGCCTGCTGACAGGAAGTGGTTTGATGGCCCGTTATGCCCGTTCCGATGCCTTTACCTTACAAGTCGCCCAGCTCAGCGATGCGCCAGCCCCCAAGGGCGCGGGCGGCAGCGCCGGGGCCTGGGCCAGCGACAGTTTCGCCAGTGCGCTGCAACGCGCGGTGGAGGCTGGCCTGTGCCGCTCGGAACTGACCCGGCCGGGGCGCTACCGCGCGGTGCTGCAACTGTGGATCGACCGCGGCGGGCATATCGAGCACAGCCGCCTGGTCGCCAGTACCGGCGACCTGCGGCGTGACGAGGCGTTGGTGCAGAGCCTGAGCGAAACCTGGGTCGAGCGGCCCGCCCCGAGTTCGCTGCGCCAGCCAGTGACTTTGCTCCTGATCCCCGACAGCGCAGGAAAACGCATGGATTGCAGACAGCGGCAAGGAGCCTCCGGGGCATGAAGAATACCGGGCACAGTGCGATGGTCAGGTTGTTCCTGACCTCCTACGACGACTTCAAGGTGCGTCTGCGTCGGCGCCTGGGCTCGGAGGACCTGGCCAACGATGTGCTGCATGAAACCTACCTGCGGGTCGACCGCATGGAAGAGCCGCCGAACCTGGCCCAGCCCAATGCCTACCTGTATCGCATGGCCCTGAACATCGCCGCCGACCGCCGCCAGGCCGATGCCCGGCTGCTCACCGGCAGCGAGGTCGAGGAACTGCTGCAGATCAGCGACGAAGCCCTGGACCCCTCGCGCGTGGTGGGCGGGCAGAAGGAAATCCAGTCCCTGCTCAAGGCGCTCTACGAACTGCCGGCGCGGCGGCGCAAGATCTTTATCGCCGCGCGCCTGGAGGAGGCGCCGCACCTGGAAATCTCCCAGCGCTTCGGTATTTCGACACGGATGGTCGAGAAGGAAATCAAGGCTGCCCTTGGCCACTGCGCCGCGCGTCTTGAAAGAAAAGCGATTCAGCGGTTCGGTCCCGGTGCCGGAAAACCGTCCTAGTCAATGAGTCCCTGATTAATCCGTGAGTACCCGCACGCTTGAACATCTTTAGCATCTCCACCTCTCGGGCCACACCGGACCACCGGCTGCGCAACGAGGCCCAGGACTGGCTGCTCCTGCTGACCTCGGGGCGGGCCACCGCCGCCGATGCCCGGGCGTTGCAACAATGGTGCGCGCAGAGCCCGCAGCACGCCGAGGCTTTCGAGCAGGCCAAGCGGTTGTGGCACGGCTTGAAGCCGGCCGCCGAACTGCTGCAGCAACAGGCGCAGCCGCGACGCTTCGGGCGCCGGGCGTTTCTCGGCGGGGCGCTGGCGGCCTCGGTGGCACTGGTGGCGGTGCGCGTCTCGGTGCCCGGCGGTTTTGCCGGGTTGAACGCGGACTACCGTACCGAGGTCGGCGAGCAACGCCGGGTCGAGCTGGAGGATGGGCTGAGCCTGGAGCTCAATACCCAGACCCGCATCAGCCGGCATGAACTGGCTGGCGGCGGGCAGGGCATCGAACTGCTCGAAGGCGAGGTCGAGATCTCAAGCCAGAGCACGCTGCCGGTGCGGGTCCAGGCCGGCAACGGTTGGCTGAGCGCCTCGCAGGCGCGTTTCAACGTGCGCAATACCCATAGCAGTGTTTGCGTGACGTGCATCGACGGTGCGCTGCAAGTCGAGGTCGCTGGCCGGCTGATTCGCCTGGACAGCGGTCGCCAGCTGACCTACGACAGCCGCCGGGTCGGCGAGCCGAAGGCGGTGGACCCGGCGGCGGTGATCGCCTGGCGCGAGCAGGTGCTGGTGTTCGACAACGCCACCCTCAATACGGTGATCGACGAGATCAACCGCTACCGCCCGGGCATGCTGGTGTTGCTCAACGCCGAACTGGGCAAGCGCAAGGTGCAGGCCCGTTTCAACCTCAACCAGCTGGCCGGCGTGGCCTTGCTGATCCGCGACGCCTACGGCGCCAAATGCACCGAATTGCCCGGCGGCGTGGTGTTGCTGAGCTGAAACCTGGCACCTGGCACCTGGATCTGTAGGAGCGAAGCTTGCTCGCGAAAGCGTCGATGCGGGCAGACCGCGTCGCCTGGATCGCGGGCAAGCCTCGCTCCTACAGCATCGGTGTTGGCACATGCCCTGGCGAGCGCGCCAGCACGGGTTCCGTAGGAGCGAAGCTTGTTCGCGAAAGCGTCGGCGCAGGCAAACCGCGCTGCCTGGATCGCGGGCAAGCCTCGCTCCTACAGCATCGGTGTTGACCCATAACGTGCGTTGCAGTTGTAGCCGCTGCCGAGCATAGCGAGGCTGCGATCGAGGTGGGCGGCATTCCGACGAAGTCCTCGCAAAACCTGAGCATTGGATTTGCCTGAAACACCATGTCGCCTGATTGGCGGCCGCTGCGCAGCCGTTCGCAGCCTCGCTGCGCTCGGCAGCGGCTACAGGTGCGGCGTCCAGCTCGACGCGGCAATCATTCCAACGGTCCCAGCACTTGGCGATAACGTTCTTCGCCCTGGGGTGTCTGTCGCACCAGGCGGATCTCCAGGCCCGGTGGATTTTCCTTGCGGTTGCCGCTGAGCTGGCGCCAGCCCTTGTCCCGGTCCCAGACCCGCAGCTGCAAATCGCTGACGTGCTCCAGCACCGCCACGCCATTCTTCGGCGCGGGCAGCGGATAACGATCGCGGGCCGGCGCCGCCGCGCGGTAGAGGGTGTCGCCCTTGAGCCACCAGCGCACCCGTTGCAAGCCCTCGCCGGGCGTCGCCGCGGCGCGGATCACATCGAGGCGGAAGGTGCCGTTGTCGGCGCTGCGCACGGTCAGCGCCGGCGGCACGTCGCTGGCTGCCGCATCGCCCCCGGGTAGCGTCGGCTCCTGCAGCTCGACGCTGGCCCGCAGCGCCACGTCCCGCTCCAGCTGATGCAGGGTGCGCAGCAGCGCCTCGGTCTGCTCGCTGCTGGCCTGCAGATGGCTGTCGGCCCGGCTGACGCTGTCCAGCCCACGCCATGCGATCACGCTGACCACGGCCATCAGCAGGATCGCCACCATCACCTCGATCAAGGTGAAACCGCCTTGTCGCCGGTCGATCCGGGCCTTCATGGCAGCGCCACCACACGCACCACGCCGGTGGCGGTGCGTTGCACCGTGAGGCTGTGCTGGCCGTCGGACAGTTGCACCTGCAGCGGCGCGTCTATCCATTCGGCGTTGAGCACCAGCCGCGGGCCGGGCTCGATGCGCACCTTGATCGACGGGCTTTCCCAGGGTCGCGGGCGCAGCTGTGGGTCATCCTTGAACTGATCGAGGCTGCGGCCGTCGTCGCCGGTCCGGCTGAAGGCGAAGCCCTTGGCATCGGCGCGCCAACTGATGGGCCGGCCATCCACACGCGCCTCGGCCTGTGCCACCTGGAGCAACTGCGCCAGGCGCTCGGCATCCTGGCGCAGGCCCTGCAGCGGGTCGGGGCGGATGCTCAGGCTGATGGCGGCGCTGGCGATCCCGATGATCACCAGCACCACCATCAGCTCGATCAGGGTAAAGCCCTGTTGTCGGGACGGAATCATGGGGCGCGCCTCCTGTGCGTCGCTTTTCATCCTGAGCGCTGAATGTGAAATAAAAACGTGACCATTGCGCGCTAATCTGGAAAACGGACAAACAGGAGGTCCTTGCCATGGCATTCGTCCATCGATTCTCTGCCTCGCAGCTGGTACAGGCCCTGGCACTGCTGGCGATCGTGGCCGGGCTGGCGACCTGGTCGTCGCTGCTGCTGACGCCCGCCGAGTCGCGCACCCCGCAGGCGCCGCCGCAAGCTTTGGCCGCGCAGGCCCAGAGCCCGGCGCAGCAGTGGTTTTCCAACCAGCCGCTGGCGCTGGACATCAAGGTCACCGGGCTGCTGGCCAGCCCCCGTGGCGCAGTGGCGATTCTCAGCCTCAACGACGCGCCGCCGCGCAGCTTCCTGGTCGGCGAGCGGCTGGCCCAGGGCGTGCAATTGGTGGCCATCGAGGGCGACGGGGTGGTGATCGAACGCGGCGGGGAACGCTCGCGGCTGGATGTCAGCAAGCTGCCGCAAAGCCCGGCACTGCCGGTACTGACTAGGCAATAACCCGTAGGAGCGAAGCTTGCTCGCGATCCAGGCAACACGGACTTCCTGAACCACCGCCATCGCGAGCAAGCTTCGCTCCTACCGATTGGGGTTTTTCGGTGTGCGGGCGATCAGGGTGTCGAGGCGGGCCAGGGGCGGGGCTTCGCGGCTGCGGTCGAGGACCAGCACGCTGACCTTGGCCAGCCGTGGGTCGGTGCTGGGGCCGATGTTTTGCTCGCAACGCAGTTTCAGCCGGCCCTGGTCGCATTCGATGTTCTTGGCGCCAGGCGGCAGGCGTCCTACCAGGCGCAACTCCGCCAGGCGCGTCTGGGCGGCCAGCAGGGCGATGGACTTGTCCCGCAGCAGGCCGTTGCTCTGGGTCATCAGCCCGGCCACGCGCACCGCCGCCGACATGGCCACGGCAATGATCGCCAGCGCCACCAGCACCTCGATCAGGGTGAAACCCCGTTGCGTGCGCGACGCTGGCTTGAATGCTGGCTGGGGTGACCGCGGCATGCTTGCCTCGTGGCGTAATCAAAGGCTTGCAGCCTAGCCGGCAAATTTGACCGAATGGCTACGCAGGCTCCCGAGCAACGTCAATATCACTGACATATTTTCTTGCAACACTGCGCGACGAATCGAAATCAAGCCAAGGAATGTCGAGATGGATGTCGTGCGCTTCACGTCACACCCCCAATCCCACCTCCCGTCCCGCCGCCCGCGCGGCCAGGGCGGTTTTACCCTGATCGAGATCATGGTGGTGGTGGTCATTCTCGGGATCCTCGCGGCGATGGTGGTGCCCAAGGTGCTCGACCGTCCCGACCAGGCCCGGGCCACGGCCGCCAAGCAGGACATCGGCGGGCTGATGCAGGCCCTCAAGCTCTATCGCCTCGACCACGGCACCTACCCGAACATGAACCAGGGCCTGAAAGTGCTGGTCGAGCGCCCGGCGGATGCCAAGAACAGCAACTGGCGCTCCTACCTGGAACGCCTGCCCAACGACCCCTGGGGCCGGCCTTACCATTACCTGAACCCGGGGGCCAACGGCGAAGTGGATGTGTTCTCCCTGGGGGCCGACGGCCAGCCAGACGGTGACGGCGTAAATGCCGATATCGGCTCCTGGCAGCTGTAAGCGCCACCATGACAGCCCGTTCGCCGACAGTGGCGAAACAGCGTGGCATGGCCATTATCAGCGCCTTGTTGATCGCCGCCGTGGTGGCGGTGATCGCCGGCGGCATGCTGACCCGCCAGACCCTGTTCACCCGCGGCCTGGAAAGCGAGCAACTGCGGGTCCAGGGCAGCTGGCAGCTGCTGGGTGGCCTGGATGTCAGCCGCCAGCGCCTGTGGGAGGATCGCCAGCGCGACGTGCTGACCCGGCTCGACCAGCCCTGGGCGCGGCCGATCCAACTGGCGGCCCTGGGCCCGGGCACGGGGCCGTTCGAAGGCCGGCTGGAGGACGAGCAGGGCAAGTTCAACCTGCGTAACCTGCTGGCCAACGACCGCCTCGACCCGTTGCAGATAGAGAATTTCCAGCGCCTGTGCGAGCTGCTCGGGGTCAGCGCGACCCTGGGCCAGCGCATCAGTCAGCGGGTGATCGCGTCCTACCCACGGCAGTTGAGCCCGCAAGGCTCGGCGGCGCCGCTCAATGGCGGTTTCCACAGCGGTCGCGACACTTCGCCGGCGGCTGCGGCTAAACCGCTGCCGGCCAAGCAGCCGATGCTGCGCAGCCTCGACGACCTGCTGGGGATGAAGGGCGTCGATGAACAACTGCTGGCGCGCCTGGAGCCCTTCGTCACAATCTTGCCGGCCAACACCTGGCTCAACGGCAATACCGCCAGCGCCGAAGTGCTGGCCGCGAGCGTGCCGGGGCTGGCGCTGCCACGGGCCAAGGCGCTGATCGCCGAACGCGACAGCGGCCAGTGGTTCATCAATCAGGGCGACTTCATCAATCGCCTGCGCATGCCCAGCGTGCCGGCGGATGCGGTGCGGGTCGGCATCACCAGCGAATGGTTCCGCCTGCAAGGCCAGGCCCGCGGCGAACGACGCCGGGTCAGGCTGCTGGCCTTGCTGCACCGCAGCGAAGACAACATGCCCCGGGTGATCTGGTCGCGGGTGGGTGTATGAGCCGCTTGCGTGTCAGCCTGCCGCCCTTGCATACGCTGACGGCCGACAGCCGGGTGAGCTTTGCCCGGCTCGAGCGCCAGGCCGCCGTCAAGACCGGCCCGATCAACGAGGACCAGGTCAAGGAAACCGGCGAAGCCAGCCTGATGCAGCTGGGGCAGTCGCCCAGGGCGCCGGCCCTGGAATGTTTCCTGCACCCCGAGGACAGCCTGCTGGCAAGCATCGAACTGCCGGCCCTGGCGCCGGCCAAGGTCAGCGCGGCGGTGGCCTGTGCCGCCCAGGCGCTGATTCTCGGCCAGAGCGAAAACACCTATGTGGCCCACAGCCCGCGCGACAGCGACGGCCAGGTGCACATCAGCTGGCTGCCGCGCGAGGCACTGGCGCGGCTCGGCCAGGTGCTGGAGCAGGCCGGCCTGAAACTGCGCGGCCTGTACCCGGCGCCCTATGCCTTGCCGGTGCCGGCGGCGGGCCAGTTGACGGCCTGCCTGCTGGAACAGCACCTGCTGCTGCGCCACGGCCCGCGACAGGGCAGCGTGCAGCCCTTGCCCGACGATGCCTTGCAGGCCCTGCTGGCCAACGGCGCCGGGCTGCAATGGGTGGGCGAGGCGGCCCCGGCAGCGGCTTTGGAACAACTGCCGGACAGCTGCCGCTGGACTGGCCAAGCCCCTGACTGGGGCCTGCACGGCGGCGTGCAGCGCAACACCGCTGGCCAACAAGGCTGGGGCCGGGCCGCGGCGCTATGCACGGCGGCGCTGCTGGTCTGGACCCTGGGCCTGAACCTTTACGCCGCGCGCCAGGCGGCCCAGGGCCAGCAGCTCAAGGCGCAGATGAGCCAGCGGGTGCAACAGGTCTTCCCGGAGCTGCCGGTGATCCTCAACCCGCTGCAACAGGCGCGCCAGCAACTGGCGGCGCGCCAGAGCGGTGCCAATGGTGAAGACCCATACAGCTTCAACAGCCTGCTGCAGCAAGCCGGCAACGCCATGCCCTTCGTGATCGGCGGGGTCGAGCAACTGGACTACCGGAACGGCGAATTGCAACTGAGCCTGCTCAGCGACACCCGGGTGCCCGCGCCGGACAGCGGCTGGCAGGGCCTGTTGAGCCAGGCCGGGCTGCAGGCCAGCGCCGGCGACCACGGCTGGACCCTGCGCGCGGCATCCGGCACGACGTCCGGCGCGGTGCCGATGGAAGCCGACGACAGTGAGGAAGACGAAGATGAATAAGCTGAGCCGCAGTCTCAGACTCAGCAGCCACTACCGGCAGCGCTGGCAGCATCAGGCGGCCCAGGCGCGGCTGTACTGGAATGGCCTGGCCCTGCGTGAAAAGCGCCTGCTGGCCGGCGCGGCGGCGGTGCTGGGCGGCCTGTTGGTGTGGCTGGTGCTGATCGCGCCGGCGCTGAACAAGATCGATTACTGGCAGGCCGAGACGCCCAGGCTGCGCTCGCAGTCCGAGGCGCTGGAGATGCTGCTGCACCAGGCCGGCGGGCCCCGTGGCGGCGAGGCGGGGCAGAGCCTGGAGCAGTCCTTGCGCCAGACCCTGGATGCCGCCGGCCTGCAGGGGCTGTATCAACTGCAGGCGGCCGGCGAAGGCGAGGCCCAGGCCTGGCACCTGAGTTTTCAAGAGGCCCCGGCGGACGCCGTGGTCGGTTGGCTGCTGGGCAACCCCCGGCAGTTTTCCCTGGAAGTGGTGGAGGCCCGCCTGCAACGCGCGGGGCCGGCCGATATCGATGGCACGGCAGGCAAACTGTCCGGAACCGTTCGCATGGATCAGGCGCTTGGCGCTAAGGAAGCTTCATGAAGTGCTCAGGTTTCTATGCATGCCCGTCGCACAGGGCGCTGCTGTTGCTGTGGCCGCTGGCCCTGGCGCTGGCGGCGTGCAGCAACACGCCGTCGGCGGAGCAGCCGCCGTTGCTGGTGGACAGCGAGTTGGGGCGGCCGCTGGCCGAGACCAATCGCAGCGGCGGCGACGTGGTGGCCGAGCGGGAGAGCGCCCAGGCGCAACAGGGCCAGCGCCCCAGGTTCCAGCATCCGATCAGCCGTACCGGACGCGCCCCGGCGGCGCCTGCCGCCAGCGGCACGGTGGTGCGCAACCCGCTGGGCGACCAGCCGGTGCGGCTGAATTTCGTCGACGTCGATATCCAGGCGGTGGTCCGGGCCCTGGCGCGCTCCACCGGCCAGCAGTTCCTGGTGGACCCGCGCGTCAAGGGCAACCTGACCCTGGTCAGCGAAGGCGAAGTGCCGGCCCACCAAGCCTACGACATGCTGCTGGCGGCCCTGCGCATGCAGGGTTTCAGCGTGGTGGACGTCGGTGGCGTGGCCCAGGTGGTGCCGGAGGCCGACGCCAAATTGCTCGGCGGGCCGATCTATAACGCCGGCAAGCCGTCGGCCAACGGCATGCTGACCCGCACCTTCCGCCTGCAATACGAAAACGCGGTGAACCTGATCCCGGTGCTGCGGCCGATCGTTTCGCCGAACAACCCGATCAACGCCTACCCGGGCAACAACAGCATCGTCATCACCGACTATGCCGAGAACCTCACCCGGGTGGCGCAGATCATCGAAGGCATCGACATCCCCAGCGCCCTGGACACCGACGTGGTGCCGGTGCAGAACGGCATCGCCGTGGACATCGCCGGCATGGTCGCCGAGCTGCTGGAAACCCAGGGCGCCGATGCGACCCAGAAAGTCAGCGTGGTCGGCGACCCGCGTTCCAACTCGATCATCATCCGCACCGGCAGCCCCGAGCGCACCGAGCTGGCGCGCAACCTGATCTACAAGCTGGACAACGCCCAGAGCAACCCGAGCAACCTGCACGTGGTGTACCTGCGCAACGCCCAGGCCGGCAAACTGGCCCAGGCCTTGCGCGGGCTGCTTACCGGCGAAAGCGACAGCGGCAGCGGCGACAACGCGCGGGCCATGCTCGGCAGCATGGGCGGCATGAGCCAGGGCAGCAGTTCCAGCAGCGGCCAGAGCGGTAGCAGCGGTTCCACCAGTGGCAGCTCCAGCCTCAGCAGCGGCAGCAGTTCCGGCAGCGGTTATGCCCAGGGCGGCAGTTCCAGCAGCAGCCAGGGCGGCACCCAGACCTCCGACCAGAACACCGCCTTCAGTGCTGGCGGCGTGACCATCCAGGCCGATGCCACGACCAACACCTTGCTGATTTCCGCGCCGGAGCCGCTGTACCGCAACCTGCGCGAAGTCATCGACATGCTCGACCAGCGCCGCGCCCAGGTGGTGATCGAAAGCCTGATCGTCGAAGTCGGCGAGGACGATACCGCCGAGTTCGGCGTGCAATGGCAGACCGGCGACCTGGGTGGCAGCGGCGTTATCGGCGGCGCCAACCTGGGCGGCAGCGGCCTGAACCTCAACGGCAAGACCAGCCTCGACGTGCTGCCGCCGGGCCTGAATATCGGCCTGGTCAACGGCACCGTGGACATCCCCGGGATCGGCAAGGTCCTCGACCTCAAGGTGCTGGCCCGGGCCCTGAGAAGCAAAGGCGGGACCAACGTGCTGTCGACCCCCAACCTGCTGACCCTGGACAACGAGGCGGCGAGCATCTTCGTCGGTCAGACCATTCCCTTCGTCACCGGTAGCTACGTCACCGGCGGTGGCGGCACCAGCAACAACCCGTTCCAGACCGTGCAGCGCGAAGAGGTGGGCCTGAAGCTCAATGTGCGGCCACAGATTTCCGAAGGCGGCACGGTCAAGCTCGACATCTACCAGGAGGTCAGCAGCGTCGACCAGCGGGCCTCGGTGGAGGCCGGCACCGTGACCAACAAGCGCGCGATCGACACCAGCATCCTGCTCGACGACGGGCAGATCATGGTCCTGGGCGGCCTGCTGCAGGATGGCTATAGCCAGAGCAACAACGCGGTGCCGTGGCTGTCGACCATCCCGGGGATCGGCGCGCTGTTTCGCAGCGAAGGCCGCTCGACCACCAAGACCAACCTGATGGTGTTCCTGCGCCCCTACATCATTCGCGACAGCGCCGCGGGGCGCAGCATCACTCTCAACCGCTACGACTTCATGCGCCGCGCCCAGGGCGGTCTGCAACCGGAGCGCAGCTGGGCCATGCCGGACATGCAGGCGCCGCAATTGCCGACGGCGGAGCAGGGCGTGCCGGGGGCGGTGCCGGTGTCGGCGCCAGCGCCGAGGGTGAGGATCAAAGCGGTGCCGGTGCAATGAGTTCGTTTGTTGTGGTTATGCGCCGGGTGTCTGACGGGGTACATATCCGTTGCTGCGGTAACGGCGGCTTAGGGTTCTGCCCTTACGGCGGGGGCGGGGTACATATCCGGTACTGCGGTCACGGCTGCTGGCGGTTTCGCCCTTACGGCGACTCACTTTTTTCAAACGCCAAAAAAGTAAGCAAAAACGCTTGCCCCTCCATTCGGTGCCTCGCTAGGGCTCGGCATGCCCTCACTCCGGCATTGCTCCGGGGGCCCGCCGCCACAGGCCATCCATGGCCTGGGGCGGCTAGCGCGGCATCCCTGCCGCGCTACCCCCTGCGCAACGCCTGCGTTCGGCCTCTGGGAAAGGGGCGGGTGGATCAAAGGCAAGATCAAAAGCCAAGCGCGTTGTACGCGCCTTGTGTAGCCGCTGCCGCAGGCTGCGATCGGCTGCGAAGCAGACGCAAAATCATCCACCTCGATCCGCCTGATACACCGCGCCGCCCGGCCTGGCGTGCGCTGCGCGCCCGATCGCAGCCTGCGGCAGCGGCTACAGGGGTTGCGGTGTTAGTGCCGGGTACTTTCCTGCATAACGCCTGCGTTTGGCCTCAGGGAAAAGGGTGGACGGATCAAAAGCCAAGCGCGGTCTATGCGCCTCTTGTAGCCGCTGCCGCAGGCTGCGATCGGCTGCGAAGCAGACGCAAAACCATCCACCTCGATCCGCCTGATACACCGCGCCGCCCGGCCTGGCGTGCGCTGCGCGCCCGATCGCAGCCTGCGGCAGCGGCTACAGGGGACACCGTTGAATCCAGGCCGACCGGCAGGTCGCCTCGCGTTGTTTTTGATTTTCTTGCCCCGTCGGGAGGCCTAAGAGCCTTTGGTTACTTTGGGTTGGCCGGCACTCCGGGTTTCAAAGTGACTCGCCATAAGGGCGAAACCCTAGGTGGCCATGACCGCAGCACCGGATCTGTACACAGCCAACCCCCGGAGTTACTCCCATGAACCCCCAACTCCCTTACGCCTGGGCCAAATCCCAGCGCATCCTCCTGCGCCATGGCGAGCAGGGGCCGGTGCTGGTGGTGTGCCCTTCGACTCCCGGCTGGTCGATCAGCGAAGTTCGCCGCCAGTTCGGCCCGGCGCTGCTGGAGCGGGTGCGCGACGAGGAACTCGACGGCCTGCTGGCCAGCGCCTATTCCGACACCGGCAGCGCCGCCGCGGTGGTCGGCGCCGCCGAGAACGAGGTCGACCTCGACCGCCTGATGCAGGACATTCCGGAAATCACCGACTTGCTGGACACCCAGGACGGCGCGCCGGTGATCCGCATGATCAACGCCTTGCTGACCCAGGCCGCGCGGGACGAGGCCAGCGATATCCATATCGAGCCGTTTGAAAGCCATTCGGTGGTGCGCTACCGGGTCGACGGCACGCTGCGTGACGTGGTTTCGCCGCGCAAGGCGCTGCATGGCGCGCTGGTGTCGCGGATCAAGATCATGGCCCAGCTCGACATCGCGGAAAAACGCCTGCCCCAGGACGGCCGCATCGCCTTGCGCGTGGCCGGGCGGCCCATCGATATCCGCGTGTCCACGGTGCCCACCGGCCACGGCGAACGGGTGGTGATGCGTCTGCTGGACAAACAAGCCGGACGCCTGCAACTGGAAACCTTAGGCATGGACACACAGCTGCTGGGCAAGCTCGACCACCTGATCCGCCAGCCCCACGGCATCGTGCTGGTCACCGGCCCCACCGGCAGCGGCAAGACCACCAGCCTCTACGCCGCCCTGGCGCGGCTGGATGCCAGCACCAGCAATATCCTCACTGTCGAAGACCCGGTGGAGTACGACCTGCCGGGCATCAGCCAGATCCAGGTCAACGCCAAGATCGACATGACCTTCGCCCTGGCCTTGCGCGCGATCCTGCGCCAGGACCCGGACATCATCATGATCGGCGAGATCCGCGACCTGGAAACCGCGCAGATCGCCGTGCAGGCGTCGCTCACTGGGCACCTGGTGCTGGCGACCCTGCACACCAACGATGCGGTGTCGGCGGTCAACCGCCTGATCGACATGGGCGTCGAGCCGTTCCTGCTGGCCTCGTCGATGCTCGGGGTGCTGGCCCAGCGCCTGGTGCGACGGCTGTGCCCGCACTGCAAGGAACCCGACCCGACCGCCCCCGGCACCTGGCGCCCGGTGGGCTGCCCGGCCTGCAACCAGGTCGGCTACAGCGGACGCACCGGCATCCACGAGCTGTTCTGCATCGACGACGACATTCGCAGCCTGATCCACCAGGGCGCCGACGAGCAGGCGCTGCGGGCCGCCGCACGGCGCGCCGGGATGTTGAGCATGCGCGAGGACGGCGAGCGCTGGGTGCGCAGCGGCGCCACCGCCCCTGAAGAAATCCTGCGCGTAACCCGGGACGCCTGATGAATCGCTACCGCTACGAAGCCGCCGACGCCCTCGGCAAGATCGAGTCCGGCCACCTGGAAGCCGACAGCCAGAGCGCCGCTTTCGGCGTGCTGCGCAGTCGTGGGCTGACGGCCTTGCTGGTGCAGGTCGAGAGCAGTGCGCCCAAGGCCGGTGGCGGCAGCCTGTTCAGCGCCAAGCTGTCGGACAACGACCTGGCCTGGGCCACGCGCCAATTGGCCAGCCTGCTGGGCGCCAGCCTGCCTTTGGAGGCGGCGCTGAGCGCCACGGTCGAACAGGCGGAAAAAAAGCACATCGCCCAGACCTTGAGCGCGGTGCGCGCCGATGTGCGTAGTGGCATGCGCCTGGCCGAAGCCCTGGCGGCGCGGCCACGGGACTTTCCGGACATCTACCGGGCGCTGATCGCCGCCGGCGAAGAGTCGGGCGACCTGGCCCAGGTCATGGAGCGCCTGGCCGACTACATCGAGGAACGCAACAATTTGCGCGGCAAGATTCTCACCGCCTTTATCTACCCCGGCGTGGTCGGGCTGGTCTCGGTGGGCATCGTGATCTTCCTGCTCAGCTACGTGGTGCCGCAGGTGGTCAGCGCCTTTTCCCAGGCGCGCCAGGACCTGCCGGGGCTGACCCTGGCGATGCTCAACGCCAGCGATTTCATCCGCGCCTGGGGCTGGCTGTGTTTCGGTGTGCTGGCCGGCGGCTTCTGGGGCTGGCGCCTGTACCTGCGCAACCCCCAGGCCCGCTTGAACTGGCACAGCCGGGTGCTGCGCCTGCCGCTGATCGGGCGTTTCGTGCTGGGCCTGAACACCGCGCGCTTCGCCTCGACCCTGGCGATCCTCGGCGGAGCCGGGGTGCCGCTGCTGCGCGCCCTGGAAGCGGCGCGCCAAACTTTGTCCAACGACCGCCTGAGCCAGAGCGTCAGCGACGCCACCGCCAAGGTCCGCGAAGGCGTCAACCTGGCCGCCGCGCTGCGGGTGGAAAAAGTCTTCCCGCCGGTGCTGATCCACCTGATCGCCAGCGGCGAAAAAACCGGTGCTCTGCCACCGATGCTCGAACGCGCCGCGCAAACCCTGTCCCGCGACATCGAACGCCGCGCCATGGGCATGACCGCCTTGCTCGAACCACTGATGATCGTGGTCATGGGCGGGGTGGTGCTGGTGATCGTCATGGCGGTGCTGCTGCCGATCATCGAGATCAACCAGTTGGTGCAATAAAGGTGCATGGATTCGCGGACTTCTGTAGGAGCGAAGCTTGCTCGCGATGGCGTCGGGTCAGACGAGTCGCGTCGCCTGGATCGCGGGCAAGCCTCGCTCCCGCGGAGCGTGGATTTTTCTATCATCGACCGGCGCCCGCAAATACCTGTAGCCGCTGCCAAGCGTAGCGAGGCTGCGCTCGGGGACGCAGTCCTCGCCAAACCTGAGCACGTGGTTTGCCAGGATTAACGGCATAGGCGCCTCAACGTTTTTCTCGGTCACGCCACGCCACCCGAGCGCCGGATCCGCCGAACTCGGGTTCCTCGTTCTGTCATGCACGACCACCCCCATCGCCCCCGGCCCAGGGCCCGCGCCGCACCCAGCCGGAACCGGCAAAAAGCCCGCTGCAACCTCGCTGTCACCTGCGCTGGAAAGCCCGCGCCAGAGCCTGCGAACACCCGAGAAAGTTTTTGAAAATCAAGCGCTTTCTCCCGAGGTTTTTTCCTTTATCTGTCACCGGAAACTGCGAACTTCTTCCCATGGCCTCACCCCGCACAACGCTCACGGAGCAGGGCAGAGGATCTGAGCGCCATGGCGTCATGCAAGAACCATTGACCTCCGTATACACACGACGAAAGGAGATTCTTCATGTTTAAGCGCACTTTGATCGCAGCTTCCCTGGCCGTAGCGGCCCTGGCTTCCGCCCAATCGATGGCGGCTGTTGTGGGTGGCGGTGCCACTCTGCCGCAAAACCTGTACGGCACCACCGCCGGTACCGGCATCCTGGCTTCCTCGACTCCTGGCTTTAACCCTTACATCGGCGTGGGCAGCGGTGCAGGCAAGCAGGCTTTCTTCAACAACGACTCCACCAAGTTCAACCTGGCTGCTGGCATCAACGTTGACTACGCCGGTAGCGATTCGATCGTCAGCCTGACTGAACTTAACGCCTACAACGCCAGCGCCGACAAAGGCCGTGCCACTTTCGGTCCTTTGATCCAGATCCCGGCCGAAGCCACTTCGGTGACTGTGCCTTACAACATTGCTGGCCAAACCTCGCTGAACCTCACCAGTGCTCAACTGGCCGATATCTTCTCGGGCAAGATTACCAACTGGAATCAAATCGTCTTCTCCGGCGTTGCCGGTCCAAACCTGCCGATCAAGGTCGTCTATCGCACCGACGGCAGCGGTACCACCGAGATCTTCACCACTCACCTGAAGGCCGTGAAGCCTACTTCGGTGCCTGGCGCCAGCAACAACTTCACCACTGCCGTGGGCTTCAACCCGGCCACCAACGCTCCAGCCGGCTCGACCTACATCGGCGTTTCCGGTAGCGGCGCGATCGCTTCCACCGTGGCCAGCACCAACGGCGCCATCGGCTACGTCAGCCCTGACTTCGCCGAATTCAACAACGCGGCCAAGGTCGCCACCGTCAACGGTTTCCTGCCGACTCAAGTCAACGTGCAGATCACCCTGGACACCGCGCTGCCACCGACCAACCCGGCCAGCGGCAAGAACCCGGCCAACCCGCTGGATTGGGTACCAACCTTCGTCAACCCAAGCACCGGCTACCCGATCGTTGGCTACACCAACCTGATCTTCAGCCAGTGCTACAAGGACGCCGGTGACAACCTGCGCATCCGCAACTTCCTCAATGCCCACTACACCGGTGTCAACAACGGCGCGGTGTCGAGCCATTCCTTCATCCCGCTGTCGGCTACCTGGCAGGCCGCGGTACACAGCACCTTCTACAACAGCACCAGCGCCCTGCGCGTCGGCAACACCAACGTCTGCAACGGCATTGGCCGTCCTTCCTGATACCTCGCCATCGGCAGGGTCCGCGTAACCGCCGGCAATGGCCCAGGTCATTGCCGGCTTTCTCGTTTCCGGCTGTTGTCGCGCAGATGAACTTTGCATGACAAGAGTTCGGTCGCGCCGGCCCATAACCGCCTTAGCAGTAACCCCGCGAGTGTTGTTGCGGCGACCGTTGCACCCGCCATTCGCCCGAACCGTAAAAAGGATCTGCAAGTGATGCGCTCTGAGCCGAATCTGCCTGTTTCCCGACTCATCAACGCCTCTGCCGCCCATGGACAGCCGGTGCTGCGGCTCAAGCCTCTGGCGCAGGCCATGGCCCTGCTGATGCTTGCCGGCACGGCCCAGGCGGCGCAGCCCCAGGCCTTCAGTTCGGGCTGGTTCGGCGCCATGGGCGCGAATCCGGGCGCCGGTGCCGGGCGTCCATCGGTGGCGCAGCCGGCCGGGACGCCGCCGCCCCTGGCGCAACAGCAGCGGGTCAACAATCAGCTGCAACGCTCGATGAGCAACCTCAACAACACCGTGGCCGCCATCGCCGCCCAGCAGGCTGCGCAGGCCGCCGGGCGCGCCGCGGCGCTGAACGGCCCGCAGACCGTGCACAACGGCCTGGGGGGCAATGGCCTGAATGTGTTGCTGGGGGCCGACGGCAAGCCGCTGTTCGTCAACGCCGAGGGGCCGGTGCAGACCGATGCCAACGGCAAGGCGCTGGTGTCGATCAAGCAGACCGCCGACAAGGCGATTCTCAATTGGGAAACCTTCAACATCGGCCGTGACACCACGGTCGAGTTCCAGCAGCACGCCGATTGGGCCGCGCTCAACCGCGTCGACAACAGCACTTCGCCGAGCCACATCCTGGGCGCGCTCAAGGCCGACGGCACGGTGATGATCCTCAACCGCAACGGCGTGGTATTCAGCGGCAGCAGCCAGGTCAACGTGCGCAACCTGGTGGCCGCGGCCACCACCATCAGCGACGAGCAGTTCAACAACCGTGGGCTGTTCAGCGCCAGCGACAGCGCGCCGACGTTCAGCGACGCCGCTGGCAAGGTGTTGGTGGAGCAGGGCGCATTGCTCCAGACCCACACGCCAGGTTCTTCCACCTCCAGCGGCGGTTACGTGTTGTTGCTGGGCAAGGAAGTGGATAACGCGGGCAGCATCACTACCCCGCGGGGCCAAGCCGTGCTGGCCGCCGGCGACAGCTTTGTGATCAAGAAAGGCTACAGCACCGACGGCAACCCGACCTCGACCACCCGCGGCAACGAGGTGTTCGTTGCTGGCAGCGGCAAGGCCAGCAACCATGGCTCGATCCAGGCGGCCACCGGCGACATTACCCTCAGCGCCCAGCAAGTACTGCAAAAGGGCCTGGTCCTGAGCAGCACCTCGGTGGACGCCCGTGGCACCTTGCACCTCAATGCCCGGGGCAGCGATGCCCAGGTCACCCTGGGCGAGGGCAGTACCAGCGCCATCCTCATCGACAGCGGCACCGCCCTGGACAGCCAGCGGGATGGGTTGCTGACGCCCGCCTTGAACCAGGCGGGCAATGCGACGCCGGCCGATACCTACCGCCGCGACCAGTCGCTGGTGGAGATCGTTAGCGGTGGCAGCGTGGACTTCCAGGGTGGCTCGATCACCTTGGCCACCGGTGGCCAGGTCGCGGTGAATGCCGGGCAGCGCAGCCTGGTGCGCGACGGTGCGGTGATCGATGTGTCGGGGGCGGTGGGCGTCAAGGTGGCGATGGAGTCCAACAGCGTCAAGGTCAATATCCAGGGCAACGAGCAGCGCGACGCCTCGGTCAACCGCGACAGCAAGAACCTCAACAGCAACGATGTCTGGGTCGACACCCGCGAGCTGGTGCTGGTGCCGGCGGGGACCAACGGCTATGCCACGGATCGCTGGTACACCGCCGGCGGCTTGCTCGAGGTGGGCGGTTACCTGGGCACCCAGCCGCACAACGTCGGCGAATGGATGGCCCAGGGCGGCAGCGTACTTCTGGGCGGCAACGAGGTGGTGACCCGCCAGGGCTCGCAGATCAATCTTTCCGGCGGCACCCTGGACGTGCAGGACGGGATGATCCGGCAGACTTGGTTGCGGGCCGCCGATGGCCGGTTGTTCGAGCTATCCAAGGCCCCCGGCGACATTCTTTACAGCGGGCTCTACAAAGGCTTCGAAGAGCACAGCGTGCGCTGGGACCAGACGGCTTATCACTACAACCCGTTGATTGCCCCGCGCGAGCGTTTCGAACAGGGCTACAGCGTCGGCCGCGATGCCGGGCGCCTGCAGGTCAGTACCCGGAATGCGGTGCTCGAAGGGCAGATTGTCGCCGACACCTTCCAGGGCGACCGCCAGACCCAGGCCCCGCGTGCCGGCCTCGACGGCTACCAGCAGGGGCAGAATGCCGTGGCCCGGGGCGGGCAACTGGTGGTCGGGGCTTATATGCCTTACTACGTCAAGGACAGCGCCAGCCTGCAGTACGCCCTGAGTGCCGATGCCAATACCGTCAAGCAAGTGGTGCTGGGGCAGGCCGCGGCGATCGCCGATGGCCTGGACCTGGACACCGTCCTGCCCGACGAGCGCAAGGGCACTTTGCTGCTCGACGCCAACCAACTCAACGGCTTCCAGCTCAGCAGCATCAAGGTCGCCGCCACCGGCAGCATTCTGGTTGACGGTGCGCTGCAGGTCAGCCCCGGCGGTGATATCACCCTGTATGGCCCACAGGTGCAGGTTGATGCCGACCTGACAGCCCATGGCGGCAGTCTCGCCCTGGGCAATGTGCTGCAGCAGATCACCAGCAACGGCAAGCTCGACACCACCCTGGCGGCGACGGGAGGCAAGCGTGCGACGCTGACGGTTGGCAGTGGCGTCCGGCTGGACGCCAGCGGCCTGTGGAGCAACCTGTTGCTGGACCCCGCCGATGGCAGTCGCTTGCCTTACCTCGATGGCGGCAGCATCTCGCTGCGCAGCAGCGCCGATGTCGCACTGGAGAGCGGCAGCCTGATCGACGTGTCGTCGGGCGCGGCGCTGATGAGCGACGGCAAGACCCGCGCCGGCAAGGGCGGCAATGTCACCCTGGCGGCCAATGCCAACAGCGCGGCGGCTATCGGTACGCTCACTTTGGACGGTGAATTGCGCGGCTATGGCGTGGACGGTGGCGGCACCTTGAGCCTGCAGAGCGGCAAGGTGCTGATTGGTGAGCGCGCCGCCGACACTGCTGCCGACACCCTGGTGCTGGCCCCGCAGTTCTTCGACAAAGGCTTCGCCGCATATGACATCACCGGCAATCAGGGTCTGAAGGTGGCCGACGGGGCACAGGTCGAGGTGACCCAACCGGTTTATCTGTTGGGCGATCGGGCCAGGAGCACGACGACTGGAGCGGATCCGGCCTCTGCGCTGGAGCGATGGCTGCCGGAGCTGTACCAGGAAGACCCGATCAAGGCCGTACTCGGCCAGCGCCAGGGCGCGAGCATCAGCCTGCGGGCCGGCACCGCGCGTTCGAGCGCGGCGGACATGGCCAGCACCCAGCTGGTGGTCGGCAAGGGCGCAGCCATCAGCGTCGATCCGGGCCAGTCGATCGCCCTGGGCAGCATCGGTCAGTTGACCGTGGACGGTGCATTGAATGCCTGGGGCGGCACCATCACCTTGAGCGGTATCCAGGTGGCGCCGGATGTGGCCGAAGCCGTCGAGAGCGCCGGTCATGGCCGTTCGATCTGGGTGGGGGAACAGGCGGTGCTCGATGTCGCCGCGCGGGCGGCTACTGCGACCGATGCCCTGCGGCGTCGCTACGGGAAGGTGGACGCGGGTGGCAGCATCGTGATCGGCGGGCAAATCGACCCGCAGACCGGTATCGCCAGCGCGGCCAATCAATTTGTGGTGGTGCGTGAAGGCGCGCGCCTGGAGGCTTCCGGCGCCCAGGCTATGGTCGATGTGGCGGGTCAAGGGCCGGTGGCGATTGCCAGCGGCGGCGGCAGTATTTCCCTGGCGTCGAACAACGGTTTGTACCTGGACGGCAGTTTCAGCGCCCACGCTGGTGGCAGCGGCGCGGCGGGCGGCTCACTGAATGTGGCGCTGGAGACACCGCTCTACCGCACCAATGCGTCGCAGCGGGTGCGCCAGGCGCGGGAGATGGTGGTGGGCCAGACCAGCGCCGACAGCTTGCTGCTCAGCGGCGCCGGTCCCGAAGCCGCGCAAGGCGCCCTTACCTATGGTCATGCCCGGCTGGGGCTGGACAAGGTCCAGGTGGGCGGTTTCGATAACCTGTCGCTGCTCAGCAATGGCCTGATCAGTTTCGACGGCGCGCTGTCGCTGTCCCTGGGCCAGAGCCTGCAGTTGTATGCCGGTGCCCTGGCGTTGAACGATGGCGCCGCGACCGGTTCGCGGGTGCAACTGGCCGCGCCTTATGTACGCCTGGCGGGTGTCGGCGCGGTGGATGCACCTGATCGCTCGATGCGCCCTACGGTGCAGGGTGGGGTTTCGACCCAGGCTTCGACGGGCAGCCTGTTGGTCACGGCGGGTAACGTACTGGACATCCGCGATGGCGTGAGTATCGGTGCCCATGGCACCACCGCCAGCGGCCTGAGCCAGGCCATAGACCGCGGTGCCTTCGATGACACGCAACTGATCAGCCAGGGCGACCTGCGCTTCCTGGCCAGCACCGTCAATACGCGCAACACCAACCTGAGCACCCAGGCCGACCTGCGCCTGGCGGCGGCGCAGATCTACCCGGCCACCGGCGCGGTGGCCCAGGTGCTCGCGGGTTATCGAGGCATTGACCTGGACTACGATCCTGACCGCACCCTGAGCATTGGTCGCACCGGCAACGCCGATCCGGCGCAACCCTATTCGGTGTTCGGCAAACTGACCCTCGGCGCGGCGGTCATCGAGCAGGGCGGGGTGCTGCGGTCGCCCCTGGGCAATATTTCCCTGGGCACCCAGGAGGGGATATTGCGCTACACCAAACAACTCAGCCTGCTGCCGGGCAGCTTGACGTCGGTCAGCGCCGCGGGCCTGACCTTGCCCTATGGCGGCACGGTGGACGGCGTGACCTGGCGCTTCGACGGTAAACAAGTGGACTTGCTGGGCGTGGGCGGCACCAGCTCTAACGCTAACCTGGTAGTGGGCGCGCAGCTGTTGGGCCAGTCGATCGAGGTGCAGCAGGGCGCGGTACTGGACCTCTCCGGGGGTGGCCAGTTGCTGGGCGCGGCATTCGTTTCCGGGCGCGGTGGTTCGACCGATGCGCGCTATAACCCCTTGGTGCAGTTCGGCGCCGATGGCCGCTTTACCTTGCCGGGGCTGGACACTAACCCGGTGTACGCCATCGTGCCCGGGGTCCAGGCCAGTGTCGCGCCCAGCGGCGGCGAGGCGGGGGCGACAACGCCCTTGGTGGGCCAGCAGATCAGCATCGACGCGGGCGTCCCCGGCTTGCCGGCGGGCACCTACACCTTGCTGCCTTCGACCTATGCCTTGCTGCCGGGAGCGTTCCGGGTCGAGGTCAATGGCCGGATCGCGCCGTTCGGGGCTGGCGCTGTCAGCGGCAGCGCGGCCATGAGCAACGGTTCCTGGTCCAGCGCAGGCCGGCTGTCCATCGCCCAGACCGGGATTCAGGATGCCTTGAGCCGCCAGGTGATCCTGACCCCGGCCGCGGTGCTGCGCAGTTACTCGCAATACAACGAAACCCGGTATGCCGATTTCGTGCGCAGCGATGCCGCGCGCCAGGGCGTGCCTCGCGCAGCATTGGAGGCCGATGGCAAAACCTTGCGGGTCAGCCTGATCGCCGGCCAGAGCGGTTCTCCCAGCGGCTTCGAGTTCGCCGGGGTAGCACGTTCGGCGGTGGCCGAAGGTGGTTTTGGCGCGAGCCTGGAGGTGATGTCCAGCGGCAGCGCCATCGAGATTCTGCCGGCCGGGGCCACTGCCAGCGGCAACGGGGTGGCGTTCCATGCCGATGACCTGAACGCCATTGGCACGGCCCGCATGAGCATTGGCGGAGCACCGACCGTGGTGTACGGCCAGGGTGGCAATTTTGTTGGCTTCGACACGAATGGTGTCGCCGAGTCGGTGACGTTGCGCCAGGGCGTGACCTTGTCGGCCCCTGAAGTGTTCCTCGTTTCCGGTCGGCCCAATGGCGCGATCCGGATCGAGCAGGGCGCCTCGATCAACACCCTGGGACGTGGCGACGCTGCCTATGACTCCACCGACGGTTTTATCTACCAACCCGGAGTGCGCAGCGTGCTGGCGGTTTCCAACGGTGTGCTGCAAATGCTCGCGCCGACCGAGGGCGATATTTCCCGGGGGCCTGGCAGTATCTTGATCGGGGACTGTGCACAGGCTGCCTGCCAGGGCGAAACCACGCTGTACTCCCAAGGCACCATTGCCTTCGCCACCACCAACACCTTCAGGCTGGGCGACGCGGTGCGTTACGGTACCCGTCACCTGGCGCTGGCGGTCGGTGGGATCAATGTCGGCAGTCCAGAGGCGTTGGCCGCCGCCCAGGCGCGCAATGCACTGCCGTCGGGGTTGACCCTCAACCAGGACGTGATGAACCGCTTGCTGCGCGGCGATATCGCCAGTGGGGCGCCGGCCCTGGAAACCCTGTCGTTGACCGCCGGCCAGTCATTGAATTTCTACGGCAGCACCACCCTGAGCACCCTGGACGGCAACGGCCAGTCGATGCTCGACAACCTGATGCTCAGCACCCCGGCGATCTACGGCGCCGGCGCGGCCGGCGATGTGGCGCTGATCCAGACCGGCAACCTGATCTGGAACGGCGCCGCCGGTACGCCCGCCGCGGTGATCGCCAACGGTGCCGGCACCGGCAGCGGCACCCTGGAGATCCAGGCCCGGCGCATCGAATTCGGCTATGGCCCCAACACTCAGCCCGATCCTTTGGCCGACTACGCGCGCCTGGCCCTGGGCTTTGCCAACGTCAACCTCAGCGCCAGCGAACGCCTGACCGCCAACCATAAGGGCAGCCTGGCGGTGTATCAGTCCCAGGGTGCCTATGAAGCCGGCAAGGGCTTCACCTACAGTGGCGGCAACCTGAATATCAGCACACCGTTGCTCACCGGCGAGGCCGGTTCGGTCAACCGCCTCACGGCGGGGGGCGACCTGCGGTTGAGCCGCGCGCCGGGCCAGCAGGCGGCCTTGCCGGCCATCGACAGCCTTGGTGCTGAAGTGTTGCTGGCCGGTAACAACGTCGAACTGGACAGCGCCGTGGTCCTGCCTAGCGGCAAGCTGACGGTCAATGCCGAGCATGCCTTGAACCTGACCGACAGCGCGCAGCTGGACCTGGCCGGGCGTCAGGTCACCTTCAACGAAGTCAGCCAATACAGCTGGGGCGGCGATGTGATCCTGCAAAGCCGCGAGGGCGATATCCGCCAGGCGGCGGGATCGCGGATCGACCTGTCGGCAGAGAACAACCACGGCGGCAATCTGAAAGTGCTGGCGGTGGGCGAGGGTGGCGGTCAGGTGGACCTGCAAGGCCAACTGCTCGGTGCTAGCTCGGGGCATTACGACGCCGGTGGCACCCTGGTGCCCTACAAGGCTGGCAGCGTCGATATCCGCGCGCAGACCCTGGGGGATTTCGCCGCGCTCAACCAGCGCCTCAACCAGGGCCAGGTGTTCGGCGCCCGCAGCTTCCAGATCAAGCGCGGCGACCTGAGCATCGGCAACGAACTCAAGGCCGGCGAAGTCAACGTGTCCGTGGACAACGGCCAGTTGACGGTGCTGGGCAGCATCGACGCCAGTGGCGAGCGGGTCGGCAGCATCCGCCTGGCTGCCAGCCAGGGCCTGACCCTGGCCGGCAGCTCGGTGCTCGATGTCCACGGCACGGCCCTGCGGGTCGACAGCTACGGCAAGATCATCGATTCGCCGAACCGCGCGTTGGTCGAACTCAACTCTGGTCAGGGCCAATTGACCCTGGCCGACGGCGCACGCATCGACCTGCGCCATGGCACCTCGGTCGCTGCCGGTACGGCGCCCGGCCAGTACGACGGCCAAGCCCGCGGGACGCTGGAGCTCAATGCCCCGCGCCTGGATGCCAGCGACCCGACCCTGGGCGATATCGCCATCGACGCCAGTGGCCGGCTGAACATCCTGGGGGCCCGTTCCATCGCGGTAAACGGTACCGCCCGTTACACCGATGCCCCCGAGGGCACAGCGCCGGCCGCCAGCGGTCGGCCGTACCAGGTGATCGATCAGGCCTACCTGGACGCCAAGCATCAGGACAGCCAGCGCTTTATCGACAATGCCTTGGGCAATGCTGGCCTGATGAACGGCAAGCTGGCCGGCTTGAACAACGCCAGCTATGCCGACGCCTTCCACCTGCGCCCGGGGCTGGAGATCGTCACCCAGGGCGATCTGGTGATCAGCGGTGACCTGGATCTTTCCGGTTATCGCTATACCAGCGTCAACCCCCATGCGCAGAAAACCGCGGTGTATGGCTCCGGCGAACCGGGCAACCTGGTGATTCGCGCCGGTGGCAACCTGGATATCTACGGCAGCATCAACGACGGTTTCGCACCGCCGCCGCCGACCCCGGACGATGCCGGCTGGATCTTGACCCCCGGTCGCCAGGCCTTTGGCGGCGACGTAGTGGTGCCGGGGCCGGGGGTGACGCTGGCCGACGGCAGCCTGTTCCCGCCCGGCAAGACCCTCAACTACGCGTTGCCGATCAAGCCGGTACGCCTGGCGCAGGGCACCTTGCTGCCGGTCGAGGCGACCCTGCAGGCAGCGCTGGAATTGCCGGCCGGCACCGTGCTGCAAGCAGCGGTGCGCGACAGTGCCGGCAACCAGGTGTATGCCGCCGGCACCCTGATCCGCGAGGCCGTGACCCTGGCCAGCGGCATGACCCTGGACGCCGGCACACGGCTGCCCGTGGCAGCTTCGCTGGGCGCCATGACCTGGCCGGCCGGGGTGCCGCTGCCGAGCCGCGACAGCTTTGGCCCGAACGACCCGGACGGCGTGCAACTGGCCGGCTCGCTGGTGCTCAAGGTGGGCGCGTTGATCCCGTCGGAAACCGATATCAAGTTGCCGTCCGGGGTGATTTCGGTGCCCCTGCGCACAGTGACCGGTGGCCGCCAGGGCAGCAACTGGGCCGTCGCTCCGTTGTTGCCGGAAGGCTCGTTGTCCTGGTCGATGCGCCTGGTGTCGGGGGCCGATACCCAGGCGGCCGACACCCGGGCGCTCAAACCGGTGATGGCTGGCGACCTGACCTTGGCCGATACCCATTACGCGGTCTTCGAGGGGCACGAGACCATCATTATCCCGGGGACTCCGGAACGTCCGGGCGGCGCATGGTTCTGGAGCGACTTGGGGGTGTTGATCGACCCGAGCTTCATTGAAGGCACGCGGGTTTCTCCAGCCGATGAAAGCTGGTGTGTCGATGGCCTGTGCAATCGCTTCAACTACGTCTGGAGCGATCTCGGGGTGTTGATCGACCCGAGCTTTATCGAGGGTACGCCGGTGACGGCGGAGTATGAGTCCTGGTGTTCGGACGGATTGTGTGTCTCGCTGGGCGAGGCCATTCCCGGCACGCCGGAGCAGGTCATCGTCGGTCCGGTGAACAAGGTGGTACCAGTCACCCAGAACTTCAGCGTACTGCGCACCGGTACCGGGGATCTGGATCTGTTGGCCGCGGGCAATGTGGCCATGCAGTCGCTGTATGGCCTGTATACCGCCGGCGCTTCCAGCGCGTCGCGGGCCGGTACCGGGGCGCCGGGCTTCGATCAGCCGCGCAGCCGCATTGCCGATGGCAGTGTTCTGGGCAGTGGCGCCGCGACCTATGAGGGCCTGGTCAGCGAGGACTCGGGCAGCCCGTATGCGGCCTGGTATCCGGATCAGGGTGGTAATCTGCTGCTGCGCATGGGGGGGACCCTGACTGGCGACATTATCAGCGACTACAGCCTCCCGCGTAACGAAAATGCCCGTGTGCAGCGGCCCAGCGCCAACCTGGCCAACTGGCTGTGGCGCCAGGGTAGCGGTGATACTCAGGGGATGACGCCGATTCCAACCAGTTGGTGGATCAACTACGGCACCTATGTGCCGGCCAAGGGCACGGTCAACGCGATCAATCCCGAGAGCGAATCAATCGGGAAGATGCCGGTCCTGATGGGGTTTACTGGTATCGGTACCCTGGGGGGTGGCAACCTGACCGTGGATGTCGGGGGCGATGCGGGCATGCTCGCCCGTCGCGGCAGCGCCGACGGTCAGTCGTCGCCGCGTAGCCAGGGCTTGGCGCTGGCGGTGGCCAGTACCGGGAGGGTGGGGGCTGACGGCCAACTGATCCTGACCGGTGGCGGCGACCTCGATCTGCGGGTTGGCGGTGACCTCAACCCGGGGCTGGCGGCACGGGCGTCGATCAGAAACAACAGCGACAGTGTCGAATCCGTTGACTACACCCAGCAGAGTCTCAACCTCAACGGCGTCCTGAGCAACCTGCGTGGCGCCCTCAACATGCAGACCGGTCAGCTTGGTGGTATCGCTCTGCGGTATGGCAGCCTGCCGCTTGAGAACGATGCCCGTGAAACGCGGGCCTATGACCCGTTCCAGGCCAGCCTGGGCACCGCCACAGGCGGCATGACCCTGATGCTGGGCGACACCGCGGCAAACCTGACGACCCGGGGCGATCTGGTGCTGGCGGGCACCGGCGATCCGGGGCGGGTGGCCAGCGAGAACTCCTCGGCCTTTACCTATCAGGGAACGACTTACGGGGCTGGTGGTTATGGCTGGTTCTCGCTGTGGACCGATCGTACTGCGATCAATCTGTTTTCAGCGGGTGGCAATCTGACCCCGAGCGTGCAAACGGGGGCCCTACGTTCGACTTCTGTTCCAGTGCCTGGGCAGAACTACTCCACTACCGACGGCCGTTTTATCTTTCCGTCACAGTTGACCACAGTGGCCGCCAGCGGCAGCATTTTCCTCGGCTCGTCGGCACTGGGCGCGAGCACCCCAAGCGCTCCCAACTACTCCTTGCTGTTGGCGCCTTCGCATAATGGTCGGCTGGATCTGTTGGCCGGCGATTCGATTTATGCCGGTGGCTACTCGGTCAACCGCTCGGGCGCAGACCTGGATACCTTGCCGACACCGTTCAGACCTGCTTTTGCTGGTTGGGACGCTGCTCGGAGTCTCATAGTGAGCAACCTCAGCAGCGACGCCATTGCACCTACGATCAGCGAGCTGTCGCTGTTTGCCTTCGGCGCCAATACTGCCAGTGCCTACAGCGCCATCCAGTCATCACGGCTGTATGCGGCTCAGGGCGATATTGTTGGTTTGCGCGGTGGCGAGATACTGAGTTTCACCAGCGGTTCGCGACTGGGCCAGACTTGGTACGAAGCTGCGGGTCCCGTGTGGATGAAAGCCGGTCGCGATATCGTCAACTCGGGCACGGCGCTGGGCGAGGGGACAGGGATCCCTAGCATCATCGCCAGTTCCCTAGGGGACTATTCCGGTGCTGGCACCAGCAGCGGCAACCTGTTTGTCCATAACAACCCCAACGATATCTCCATCGTTTCCGCCGGACGCGACCTGCTGTTCAGCTCCTTCAACGTCGCCGGCCCCGGCACGCTGGAGATCAGCGCCGGACGCAATATCCTGATGCAGGACAAGGCCTCGGTGAGCAGTCTCGGTCCGGTGGTGGCCGGCGACTCGCGGCCTGGCGCCAGCATCGTCATGCAGGCCGGGGTCGGGGCCGCGGGCCTGGATTACCTGAAGTTCGTCACGCCGTACCTGGACCCGATCAACCAGGCTCAGGCCGGCGTGCCGCTGGCCGAGCAACGGGGCAAAGTCGCCAAGAGCTATGAAGCGCAATTGTTGCAGTGGCTCAAGGAGCGCTTTGCCTTCGAGGGTTCCGGCGACGAGGCGCGGGGCTACTTTGCCAGCTTGCCGGCGGAGCAGCAGCGGGTCTTCGCCCGTCGCGTGTACTTCGAGGAACTGCGTGAGGGCGGCCGTGAATACAACGATGCCAACGGCCCGCGTTTCGGCAGCTTCCTGCGCAGTCGCAGCGCGATCGCTTCCTTGCTGCCAGCCACCGATGTGGCGGGCAATCCGATCGTTTACGACGGCGACATCACGATGTATGGCGGCGCAGGCGTACATACGCTGTTTGGCGGCGATATCCAGATGCTCACCCCGGGCGGGCAGCAGGTATTCGGCATCGAAGGCGAGGCGCCGCCGGCCACCGCCGGGGTCATCACCCAGGGCGCCGGCGATATCCAGTTGTATTCGCAAGGCAGCATCCTGCTGGGGCAGAGCCGGGTCATGACCACCTTTGGCGGGTCGATCCTCGGCTGGTCGAACGCTGGCGATATCAACGCCGGGCGCGGCTCCAAGACCACGGTGATTTACACCCCGCCCAAGCGGATCTACGACAACTGGGGCAACGTCACGCTGTCGTCGAATGTGCCGAGCTCGGGGGCGGGGATCGCCACCCTGGCGCCGATTGCCGAGGTGCCCGCCGGGGATATCGACCTGTTGGCGCCATTGGGCACCATCGACGCCGGCGAGGCGGGGATCCGGGTCTCGGGCAACGTCAACATCTTCGCCCTGCAGGTGGTCAACGCGGCAAACATCCAGACCCAGGGCAAGTCCTCGGGGATTCCGGTAGTGGCCTCGGTCAATACCGGCGCCCTGACGTCGGCCAGCTCGGCCGCGTCCTCGGCGACCCAGGCCGCCGAGGATGTGGCGCGCCAGCAGCAGGCGGCGGCGCGGCAGAACATGCCGTCGGTGTTTAGCGTGCAGGTGCTGAGTTTCGGCCAGGAGCGCCTGGCGCCGACCCAGGATGGCGCCAGCCGCGCCAACCCCGGCTACAACCCGGACAGCCCGGTGCAGGTGCTGGGCGCCGGGCCGCTGAGCGATCAGGCGCGCCAGCAGTTGACCGACGAGGAGCAGCGGCAGCTGAGCTTATAGGTTCTCTCGTGGCAACAAAGGGTGGGGGCGATCGTCGATCGCCCCTTTTTTTGCCTGGCAAAAAAAACGCCTTTTCACCCCCGTCGGCAGTGGCGATGGCTCTGGCCCGCGGGTTACGCCCAGGGGGATGTGCGGCCTTGGCCAAGCTCGAGCGATTGCACTGGTCTCGGCCGGGGCGACAAGTGATTGACGGCAAAATAATGGCTAATTAACATCGCGCCACTATTTTGATATCAAGCTGTCTCGAGGGATCGAACATGTACTCACCCGCCCTCGCGGGGAGGTTGTGCCTGGCTTTGCTGTGCCTGACTCCGCTGCACCTTGTTCATGCTGCCCCCACCCCCGGTGACACCGACCTGATCCGCGAACGCCAGGACCGCTTGCTCGAAGAGCAGCGCCGGCGCCTGGAAGAGCTCAAGGATCTGCCCGGTAAAGAGGCCGCTCCCACGGCGCCGACCGCGCCGGCCGACACCCGCTGTTTCCCGATCAAGGACATCGAGCTCAAGGGCGCCGACAGCCTGTCCGCCGCCGAACAGGCGCGCCTGCTGGAGCCCTATATCGGCCAGTGCCTGGGCGTCAGCCAGCTCAACGAACTGCTCAAGGTCATC
>NZ_FNPW01000002.1:514043-612719 GCF_900107395.1 Pseudomonas sp. NFIX28 | reverse complement strand
ATCCGCGTCGGCAACGAACGCCACGACACGGTCGAGGCCAACAGCTACAGCGAATTCAAGGCCGAGGAACACCACACCGTGCACGCCGACCGCAAGGTCGAAGCGCGCGCCAGCGATCACCTCACCGTCGGTGTGAACCAGCACATCAAGATCGGCACCGGGCAGTTCATCGAGGCTGGGCAGGAGATCCATTTCGACAGCGGGCTGAAAATCGTCCTCGAAGCCGGCAGTGAACTGACCCTCAAAGGCGGCGGCAGCTTCGTCAAGATCGATGCAAGTGGCGTGACCCTGAGTGGCCCGCAGGTCAAGGTCAACTCCGGCGGCGCGCCCGGTAGCGGCAGCGGAGCAGCGCCGTTGCTGCCTGGGCTGTTGCAGCAGGCGGATACGGACAAGGCTGGGCAGTTGCTGGTGCCGGCCCTGCGCCAGGCCCTGCAACGGGCAGCCACAACGGCTCAACCGGTCTGTGAGATATGCCAAAAACTGGGGGCCACCAAATGAGCCGCAACGCCTCGCGTTATTTGCTTCTGGATGGGGCAAAGATCGAAAACCTGCCGAACCGCCTGTACAGCCTGGATGACAGCCCGACGCTCGAATGGCTCTACCACGCAACGCCCTATCAAGCCTTGTCCGACGTCGGGCCTGCTCTGGTCGCCTTGCGCGCCAACAGCTCTCTGGAGCAAGCCTTCACCGAGCACTGGCAACACGACGCCGGATTGACGATTGAAAGCGATGCGCCCTTGCAACAACTGGCTGAGCATCTGCGCAGCCTGATCCACGTACGGGTGCCCGGTAATGCCTCTTTGCTGTTTCGCTACTACGACCCACGTGTCATGCGTCACTGGCTGCCCACCCTGGGTTCAGCCGAAAAAGACCGCATGATGGGCCCGGTCAGCCGAATGCGCCTGCCGGCCAGGGACGGCCTCGGCGAGCAGTGGATCGTTCGCGAGCAAGACCCGCAAAGCGCCCAGCAATACGCCGAGCGCCCGTGGTTGTATCTGGATGAGCAGCAGCTGCAGCAGCTTAACCAGGGCCAGCTGGAAGCTTTCGATCAACAACTGCTGGAACACGTGCGCACCTATTTCCCCGACTGCCTGGCCCAACGCTCGACAGTCGAACAGCAAGAATGGGCGGTAATGTGCCGCGAAGGCGCCGCCCGCCACGGCTATTCGGCGCCCAACGAGGTTTCGCGCTGGGCGGCCCTGGTTGCAGAACACGGCACGGCGTTTCCACAGGCGCCCGAACACCAGGCCTATCGCGAGATTCTCCAACAGCCAACGCTCAACGCCCCGCAACGCCTGGATGCCTTGCTGATAGAGCTGCATCGCCATTGGCTACTGACGGACCAGGAGTCCTTTTCATGACCACCCGCCAGCCTGACAAAAACCGCAACCTGGCTGCCGCCGATCAGGCCGCACAGTGTCAGTTCGGCAACGAAGACCTGTCGAGTCCGGTGACCACCTGCCCGGCCCGCCAACCGCAAGTCTTCGTTGTTCCCTGTCGCTATGCCATGGCCGAGCAGGCCGCAGAACACAGTGACTTCAAGCCTTCCAGCCAGACCCAAAGCCACCCCATGGCGTTGCGCCGCCTGCGTGCGGGTTACGTTTACCTGTGGCATGCCGAAGGACCGCTCAAACGTTATGCCGTGGCGGCCGATGGCTTGTTGCTCGAACAGCCCCTGGCACAACCTCATGCCGCCATCACGGCCGGCGAAAAGGCCGGCATTGCCTTGGACAAGGACACCGATGCCTGGATGCTCTACAGCGAAGTGCCCTTGAGCAACGACGCCTGTGAACGCTTGAAGAACAAAGCGCAGCGGCGCAAGCGCATGCGCCAGATAGGCCTCACCGAGATCGCCAAGCGCCTGTCGGCCAAACACTGCCCACCGCTCGACAAAGCCCAGGCGCTGGTGGCCGAACTCATGCCCAAGGTGCGTGAAAAGACCCTGGCACATGACTATCAGCAAAACGGCGCGACCTACCGTGAAGGTCTGAAAGAACAGGGCAAGGTGGTGCACGACGCCCCCACCCAGGACAACGTCAAGGCCTACGCCGCCAGCTCACAGTGGCTGCACGAACGTGAACAGGCGGCCGCCGCACAACCGCCAGGCGAGCCCCTGGTCGAGCCCGGAACCTGGAGCGCCTGCCCTTGGGAGCTGGCCCCTACCCAGGCCTGGCTGGATGCCGCCAAGAACCAGTCGGCACCGCTCTATGCCGTGCTCGCCGCACTTGACGATGATCTGGGCGTATTGCGCGACATCGACCACGAACAGAACAAGGTCGAGGCGGAGCACGAAGAGTGGGTCGCCGACAACAGTCTGCGCCAGACCATCGGCAGCTTTATCCGCAGCATGGTCACCGAAGACGGCGCAGAAGTGGCCAACCTGCTCAACTACCGCTATCGCGAGCACAACCTGCAGTTGACACCGGAACAGGGCGGCACCCTGCTCGACAGCCAGAAGCAGCTCAATACCCTGCTGGCCGAAGAAACCCGCATCAATCAGCAACGCGGCCGACAGTACGGGCATGCCCAGGCGGACTCGATGCTGGCCCAGGTTCGCGCCCGTGAAGAGGCAGTACTGAGCAAGGTGCGCAGCTTTATCCCGACTGAGCTGCACCACGAGGCGCAACAGGTGGTGCGTGAGTATCGCCAGGAAAAAGTCAGCAACCTGGAGGGTGGACGCGGCGCCGCCAAGGTCGGGCAGTACATCGACCTGGCCAGCATGGACCACTGGCTGGACCAGGAAGCACCGCAGCACTTCAAGCAGGTGGAGACACGCCATCGCCTGCTGTACGCGGACCGTAAAACCTACCTGCCACGCAACGAGAGCGGCACCTGGTTCGTCGACCAGGGCAGCGAAGACCACCTCAAATGGCTGGAAAGCCTGACCGTCGCCTGCCTCAGTGCCCAGTGCAGCCGCAGCGAGGGGGCCACACAGTTCGCCGACTACGTGCGCAGCGACAACCCGGGCCTGCTGCGCCTAGTGTTCCAGGCCTGGAGCCCGAGCCTGGAAGCGGCGGTCAACAACGCCTCGCGCCTCAATGAACTGGTGACGGCCCTGGGCATGGAAAACCTCGCGGACGCCCGCGCCGCTGCGGCCAAGACCCTGGACGCCGACACCCTGCGCAACATCGAACGGCTGGCCGGTAACCTCGAAGGGGCGTGGGCCGCGACCATGACTCGCCTTGGCGCGTCCCTGATCCAGACACGCAACGGCACCGCCCTGGCCATGGGACTGTTCCTGGTCATGCGCCTGGGCGAAGACACCCGCCTGCTGCGCAGTATGGAGAACGGCCTGGAAGTCTGGCGCCTGGCCGGCCAGAAAGCCGAAGCCCTCAGCCAATGGGCCCGCAACACCGCCCAGGCCATCAGCCTCGGGCGCGTCAACGGCATCGTCAACGCCCCGTCGGTCAAGGCCTCGGGCGGCCTGCTGCCGCTGGCGGCGCTGGTGGTCAACGTGCTCAATGCCGGCACCTACGCCGGGCAGGCAGCCGCGCTGGAAGGGGCAGATGCGCAGCGGCAGGCGGATAGCCTGTCGGCGTACTTTTATGCCGGGGCGGCGTTGGGGGCGGTGATTCAGAATTGGATGATTTTGGGGAAGGGGCTCAAGGAAATAACGGGGCGACTGCCTTTGGGACTTTCTGCAACGGCACCAACGTTGACGCTTTTTGGGGGGATTGTGGGGGGGCTATCTGGATTTGCCGCCTTCAACGAATGGAACTCGTTGAGTATTCAAATCGAAAGTGCTCAATCCAATGTCGACCCATGGCTGAAACTTAAGCAACTGACTGTTACCGGGCAAGTCGCAGTGTACTTCGCTCAAGGCCTGCTTGGCCTGAGCCTGACCGGCATGCGGCTGGCCAACACCATCAGCACACCCGTAGCCATTCGCCGATTCCGCCTGGGCATGGGGCCGCTTAACCTACTGCTGCTGGGGCTCGGCGGCCTGTACCTGTTCGCCTGGTTTCGCCAGGCCAGCCCGCTGCAGAATTACCTGAGCAACTGCTGTTGGTCCCATCGCAGAGCAAGCTCTAACCAAACAATCGCACCGCAAGCACAACTGGACGAAATCAACGAACTTTTGGTGCTGCTCTACCAGCCACGTCTGGCGATGGACACCAAGGAAATGCGCATCAGGGGTTCGCTGGGTGACACTATTACCCAGGACGGCATCAGCCAACTGACCATCGACTTGCCCGGCGCTGCTCCCGGCGCCGCACAAATCGACCTGGCCATGAGTGGCAACCTGACCCCTGTCTCGGCCGGCTTCGGCACCGGTACCCGGGGTACTCCGACCGACCTCGGTGCCACCTGGCTGAATGCCAGCCAGTGCAGTTGGATCCCTGACGATGCCGGCCAGGGGCTGCGCCTGAGTGGCGACTTCCCTCGGCCCCTCACCCGCCTGTCATTACGCCTGTGTTACCTCAGCCCGGTGGCGCTGCTGGCCGGTGTCGGTGCTACCATCGGCGGCGCCAGGGGTTTGGCCTATACCCTGTCGCCCAATGGCGGGCTGCTGAGCCCGGAGGGCGAAATCATCACCCTACGCCCTGGCGAACCAACCCCCGAACTGGATCGGGCCAGTGTTCACCGCCTGGGCCCACAACAGAACGCCAGCTATTTGAAACCCAAGGATCAGGCATGACTTCAGCCACGCCCGGCAGCCGCAAGGGACTGCTCTCACAAGAGGACTATTTGGCGCCCCCAGCCATCCCGACAGGGCAAACGCCCAAGGATGTGCTCAATACCATCTGGCGCAAAAACGAGGTGTTTCTCGATATTGGTTCTTACAGCATTGGTTCCTTCGTCATGGTGCTCTGGCCAGTGGTACTGCTTTGCCTCTGCATGATCTATATCGATCGAGACTCTGAAAAACTTTTGGGCACAGTCGGTCTGTCCTTGTTCTTGGTCGGTATCCCGATCCTGATTCTCTTGCACAGCCTGACCAGGCCAGTACCACTGCCTGTTCGCTTCAATCGCCAACGCCGTGAAGTGTGTGTGCCATTCAAAGATGGCCGTTACTGGATCGTGCCCTGGGAGCAAGTCACTGCCCAAGCCATCGCCATGTCGTCCGTGGGACAGCATGGTAAAACCACCCAAGGCTTGTTAGTGGTGGGTTTTCGGAATCCCGATCCCGACGCACCTGAGAAGGACCGTGACTTCAGCCTGAGTTTCAGCTGCGGTGGCGGTGAGACTGCCATGAGTCTCTGGGAGTGTATGCGCAGCTATATGGAGGCCGGACCGGACGCGATACCGTTCGGAAACGACCTGGAAGGCATTCGTGGAAAGCTTGGAAAGAAAGGCACTTTCTGGGGTATCTGGTACGGTTTTTTTACGGCCATCCGCGATCACCTGATGGCCAAGGAGTTTGGTCAGGCACTGTGGCTATTCGTGTCCATTTTCCTCTTGGGTACACCTCTGGCCATGATGCTTCAGGTATGGAAACTTGCTCCCCCCCCGGACCTGACCGATCCCGCTATCGTCGAATGGTCCAAGCCCCTACCCCCCGAGCAATGGGCGCAACGTTCTGCCGAACTGGAACAGGCCATTCGCCTGCGAGAAGCAGAGCTGGAGAAAGAGGCACAAGTCGCATGACCGCTAAGGCTCAGGCATGACTTCAGCCACGCCCGGCAGCCGCAAAGGGCTGCTCTCGCGAGAGGACTATCTGGCGCCGCCAGCCATACCGACAGGGCAAACGCCCAAGGATGTGCTCAACACCATCTGGCGCAAAAACGAGGTGTTTCTCGATATAGGTTCATACAGCATTGGCTCGGCAGTGATGGTCATCTGGCCATCGCTATTGGTGGCAATACTGATCTTATGGAACACAGGAGGTTTTGGAGGGCGAAACCTGGGGCTGACGATCATATTCGCTTTCATGCTGGGCATTCCCATTCTTATTATTCTCCATAGCTTGACCAAACCCGTTCCTCCTCCTGTTCGCTTCAACCGTCAACGCCGTGAAGTGTGCGTGCCGTTCAAAGATGGCCGCTATTGGATCGTGCCCTGGGAACAAGTCACTGCCCAAGCCATAGCCATGCACTCAGTAGGCCAGCACGGCAAAACCACTCAGGGTTTGTTGGTGGTGGGCTTTAACAATCCCGATCCGAATGCACCAGAGACAGAGCGCGACTTCAGCTTGAGCTTCAGCTGCGGCGGTGGTGAAACGGCGATGAGTCTGTGGGAATGCATGCGCAGCTATATGGAAATTGGGGCAGATGCTGTTCCAGATAGCCGGTTAGGCCGTAGGCCTTACGCCGAAACGCAGATCGGCTCCATTGTGACCAGCCTGTTCAAGGGTGACATTCTCGACGTGTTGCATGGGCTGTTTTTCATTGTGTTCCTAGGTACTTACTTGGCCGAAAAACTGCAGAACTGGAAACTCGCGCCACCGCCAGAATTGACCGATCCCGCCATCGTCGAATGGTCAAAACCCCTGCCTTCCGAACAATGGGCGCAACGTTCTGCCGAACTGGAACAGGCCACCCGCCTGCGACAAGCCGAGCTGGAGAAAGAGGCACAAGTCGCATGACCGCTAAGGATCAGGCATGACTTCAGCCACGCCCGGCAGCCGCAAAGGGCTGCTCTCGCGAGAGGACTATCTGGCGCCCCCTGCCATACCGACAGGGCAAACACCCAAGGATGTGCTCAACACCATCTGGCGCAAAAACGAGGTGTTTCTCGATATAGCCAAGCCGCCTCCGGGCGTAAGCCGTGATGCTTACGCCCGAAACCGGTTTTGCTTTTAGCGCTCGATGCGCCACTGCAAGGCATCCAGCGCATCGCAGCCGTCCTGCAACAACAGATGGGCCGCATTGACGATGTGGTGCAGGTCCTGGTCGTGGACGCCTTTGAGGCTCAGGCAGTTGAGGCTGTGCATCAGGTCGCGGGTGGCCTTGAGGCGCTGGACGGCACAACCGTGCAGGTCGGATGCCGGGGCGTTGGGGTTGAGGTAAAGCACGGGGGTGGAGGTGAGATTGCTGTGTAGCGGGGTGAAGTCCGTCATGGGTATTTCTCCGTGAATGCTGAAGAGTTACCACCCTATGCGGCTAAACAAAGAGGGTGGCAGCTGTACGCGGGTTAGCCGACCGGACCATTCACGGAAGTCCGGCACACCCGCAGGTGTCCCACGCACAGCCGCCATAGCAAATGCAGGCAGCAAAAAGCGCCAGCATTATAGGAGGGCGCTTGTGCGTCCGTGAACAGTTTCGACCGGCTAAGATCGGCCACCGATGCGTCGGTGGCAAACCCACTATGGCTATGCAAAAAACCAGCGACAACCCGCAATGTGTTGCCATTGCCTTCAACAAAACCAGATCTGCCCCACTCTCCCCTGATGCCTCCCCAAACCTGTAGCCGCTGCCGCAGGCTGCGATAGGACCGCAGGTCCTCCAGCGGTTTCAAAATCCCTGCGCCCCCTGCGGGGTCGATCGCAGCCTCGCAGGCTCGGCAGTGGCTACAGGGTTTAGCGTCGACCGGTAGGTCGCGCCCGGCTTTTGATTTTGATCTACCCGCCCCATCGGGACGCCGGAGCGAAGGCCGTACGCCAGGGGCGAGCGTTTTTGCTTACTTTTTGCTGGGCCGGCATTCCGGCGTCTGAAAAAAGTGAGTCGCCGTAAGGGCGAAACCGCCAGCAGCCGTTACCGCAGGAGTAGATATGCACCCCGTCCAAAAAATGCAGCGCCGGAGCGGGCGCCATCGCGGGCAAGCCTCGCTCCTACAAGATTGGTGTCGACACCGAAAGCCGGTACAACTACACGGCAGCGGCTACAGATGCAGCCCCGCTTCCACGAGCATCGCCTCCAATCGCAAAAGATCGGGGATTTTCGCCACCTGCTCCCCCACCTGCACCGCGGCTTTCTCCAGCGGGCACAGCGGCACATCGACGTAGCTCAGCTGGCTGTCGAGCCGGCAGGAGCGCGGAATGCCCTGGATCACCAGGGCGATGAACTTCAAGCGGTCGCGGCCGCCCAGGGTGTTGAGCACGACGATGCGCGCGCGCTCGCCGATGACCAGGGGCTGGCCGCAGGCGGCCTCGAAGCTGATCAGCGGCAGCTGGCGATCGCGCCAGGCCACGGGGCGCAGGTACCAGGGCGGCGCGTCGCTGGCCGGTTCGCCGCGCTGGTAGTCGATCAGTTCGGCCACCGCGACGTTGGGCAGGATCAGCGTGCGGTCGGCCAGCGGCAGCAGCAGCCCGGTGAGGAAGCTGGCGCGGTAGTCATGCATGGGGTTTGCTCCACTGGGCGATGCTCTCCAGCAGCACCGACTCCTGGTAAGGCTTGCCAAGGTAGTCGTTGACGCCGATGGCCATGGCCCGGTCGCGGTGTTTCTGCCCGGTGCGCGAGGTAATCATGATGATCGGCAGCTGGCGCAGGCGCGGGTCGGCACGTACCTGCATGGCCACCTCGAAGCCGTCCATGCGCGGCATTTCGATGTCCAGCAGCATCAGGTCCGGGGTGTGCTCCTGCAGCAGCGCCATGGCGTCGACCCCGTCTTTGGCAGTCAGCACGTTCATGCCGTGGCGTTCCAGCAGGCGGCTGGTGACCTTGCGCACGGTCACCGAGTCGTCGACCACCAGCACCAGCTTCGGCCGCAGCGGCTCGACCTCAGTGCTGACTTCGTCGCTCGTCGTGCGCGGCGCTGGCAAGCGCGTCTGCAAGGCGCGGATAGGCGCCAGCAGGTCGAGAATCAGCACCACCCGGCCATCGCCGAGAATGGTCGCGCCAGACAAACCCTGCACCGCCGCGAACTGCGGCCCCAGGCTCTTGACCACGATTTCCCGGCTGCCGGCCATGGCGTCCACCTGCACGGCAATCCGGTGTTCGTTGTAATGCACCAGCAGCACCGGCAGCGGCAGGCTCTGCCCCAGCAGTTTCGGCCGGGCCACGGTGTGCAGCAGCTCGCCGAGGTAACACAGCTCATAACGCTGGCCGGCGTATTGATAATGGGGCGGGTCGAGCTGGTAGTAGCTTTCCAGTTCGTTGGGCAGCACGCGGACGATGCCCTCGATGGTGTTCAAGGGAATGGCGTACTGCTCGTCCAGGCACTGCACCATCAGCGCCCGGTTCACCGACAGGGTGAACGGCAGGCGGATGCGGAAATGCACGCCCTGCCCCGGGATCGAGTCGATGGTCATCGAACCGCCGAGCTGGCGCACCTCTTCATGCACCACGTCCATGCCGACCCCGCGCCCGGAAATCTGGGTGATCTTCTCCGCCGTGGAAAACCCCGGCTGCATGATGAATTGCAGCACGTCGCGGTCGCTGATCTCGACATTCGGGTCGAGCAGGCCACGCTTGATCGCCTTGCGCCGCACCGCCTCCAGCGGCACCCCGGCGCCATCGTCGCGCATGTCGAAGACGATATCGCCGCCTTCGTGGGACAGGTCCAGGGTAATCCGCCCCTGCTCCGGCTTGCCCGAGGCGCGCCGCACCTCGGCGGACTCCAGGCCATGGTCGACGGCGTTGCGCAGCATGTGTTCCAGGGGCGCGACCATGCGTTCCAGCACGTTACGGTCCATCTCGCCCTCGGCATTGCCGACGCTGAACGAGACGTCCTTGCCCAGCTCTTCGGCCACCTGCCGGACGATGCGCTTGAGGCGCGGCACCAGGCGCTCGAACGGCACCATGCGCGTGCGCATCAGGCCTTCCTGCAGTTCGGTATTGACCCGGCCTTGCTGCTGCAACAGGTTTTCCGCGTCCTGGTTGCGCCGGTCCAGGGTCTCCTTGAGGTCGAGCAGGTCGGACGCTGACTCGAACAGGGCCCGCGACAGTTGCTGCAACTGCGAATGACGGTCCATTTCCAGCGGATCGAATTCCTCGTAGCCCAGGCGCTCGGCCTCGACCTGCTGGCGGCTGAGAATCCGCCCCTGGGTTTCGGTGTCCAGGCGACGCAATTGATCGCGGATGCGCTCGATGGTGGTTTCCATTTCGCCCAGGGCCACCCGCGCATCGTTGACCTGCTGCTCGATGCGCCCACGGAAGATCGAAGTCTCCCCGGCCAGGTTGACCAGGTCATCCAGCAGCTCGGCCGAGACCTTGACCATGTCCCCCGCCACCGCGGCTTCCGCCGGCACCGCCGGTGGCTCGGGCTTGGCTGGCGGCGTCAGGTCCGGCAGCAGCAGCGGCGGCGCTTCGACCTGGGCCGGGTGGGTAAAGCCGCGAATCGCCTCGATCAGGCTGTCGGCCGGCTTGATCGGTTGTTCGGCGCGGGCGGCGTCGAGCATCTGCGCCAGGCGGTCCTGGCTTTTCTGCAACAGGCCGAACAGCGCCGGGGTCGGTTGCAGCAGGCCCGCGGACAGGCCTTCGTAGAGAAATTCCAGCTCGTGGGCCAGGTCGCCGATCGGCGCGATCTCCACCATGCGCGCGCCACCCTTGAGGGTGTGCAGGTCGCGCAGCAGGTTTTCCACTTCCAGGCGATTCGCCGGCTCAGCCTGCCAGCGCGTCAGCGCCGCCCCCGAACTGTCGAGGATGTCGAAGCCTTCTTCGAGGAAGATCTCCAGCAATTCCGGATCGTGGGCCGCCGAATCGTCGACCACCGCGGCCTCGGGCACCTCGCTGGGGACCCCGCTGCGCTGGCGAAAACCGCGAATCGCCTCGATCAGCGCCCTGGGGTCGCTCAATGCCTGTTGCGCTTGCAATTGCTGCAACAGCAGCGCCAGTTGCGCATGGCTGCGCTGCAGCAGGTCGACCAAGGCCTCGCCATGTTGATAACGGCGATCGACCAGGCCTTCGTAGAGGTTTTCCAGCTCCTGGGCCAGGTCGCCCACCGGCCCGACTTCGGCCATGCGCGCGCCGCCCTTGAGGGTGTGCAGGTCACGCTGCAGGGAAGACAGCGGCGCGCCGTTGTCCGGGTCGGCCAGCCAGCGCTGCAAGGCCTGGCCGGCGCTGTCGAGAATATCCACCGCCTCTTCGAGGAAGATCGCCACGATCTCGTCGTCCGGCTCCTCCACCTCGGCCTGCGTCGCCCGCGCCATTTCGGCGGTGGCGCTGGCCAGGTCGGTGATGCTCAGGGTGCGGCTGCCATCGCTGCGGATCAGGCCCATGGCCGCGGGGTCGAGGCTTTCCTCGAGCAGTTCGCGCAAAGCCCGGAGCATGGCCGGTTGCGGGCTGATTTCCTGCCCGGCGGCCAGTTCGTCGAGCATGTTGATCAGGGCTTCGTGAGCGTTTTCCGCTTCATGGAAGAAGCGCTCGCCGACCGCCAGGCTGCTTTCTTCCACGGCGCCGTACAGGTCCAGCAGCGCTTCGCAGAGCTCGTCCATCGGTTGCAGGTCCGCCAGGTGGGCGCCTTCGCCGAGGGTGGTCAACTCGTCCAGCAGCGCGCTGAGTTCCTGGCGTTCGCCGGGGTGCTGGCGCCAGCGGCGCAGCAGGTTTTCGGCATCCAGCAGGATGTCCATGCCCTGGGCCAGGAAGCTGCTGATCAAACGCGCATCGCGTTTGACCCGCAAACCGGTATTGGGCGTGTTGAGCAGGGTTTCCAGGCGCTCGGCGGTCAGCGCCTGGACGCGTTCGATCAAGCCGGCCGCGCCGTCGATGGGCGCCAGCGGGTCCTTGCCCAGCTGTTGCAGGCCACGGCGAAACAGGCCTTCGGCCTCCAGCAGCAGCTCGACTTCGTCCAGGTCCAGGGCCATCAGGTGCGCGCGGTATTCGCGGGCCAGCAGGTCCAGCGGCGCCGCCAGCTCGGCGATCGGCAGCACGCCGGCCACGTAGGCGCTGCCCTTGAGGGTGTGCAAGGCGCGCTGCAATTCGTCGCTGGCCTGAAGGGGCAGATGCTCGGCGGCCTGGTCGAGAAAGCGGTTGAGGCATTCCAGATGGGTTTCGGCCTCGTTGCGAAAGATCTCCAGCAACTGCGGATCGAGCCCGTCGTCCGGCCCGTTTTCCGCCAGCGGCGCGGCATCGCCCTTAGCCAGGGCGTGCGCCCGGGCAGCCAGGCGATCGACATCGTTGCGCTGGCGCTGGGCCTGGGCGGCGAACTCGGCGACCAGTTCCGGCAGCAATTGCAGCACCTCGTCGAGCAGTTGCCGCACCTGCGGCCCCGGCTCCACGCTGTGTTCCAGGACGCGGTTGAGCAGGTTTTCCACGGCCCAGGCCAGCTCGCCCAACACCAGCGCGCGCACCATCCGCCCGCTGCCCTTGAGGGTGTGGAAGGCCCGGCGCAGCTCACCCAGCGCCGCCGTGCCGTGGGGGTCGGCGGCCCAGCGCGGGAGGTATTCGCGCAGCACGTCGAGCACTTCGTCGGTCTCTTCGAGGAAGACTTCGCGCAGTTCCTCGTCCACCGGCGCTTCGTCGCCCGGCGGCGGCAACAGGCTGCCCGGCGTGTCCAGCGCCGGCGGGTTGAGCACCGAGACCGGGCTGGCCAGCACATCGGCCAGGGACTGCGCCACTTGCGGGCTGTCCAGTTCCTGCAGGTCCTGCATCACCAGGGCCTCGTTGGGGCTGAGCACATCGCTGAGCAGCGGCACTTGTTCGTCCGGCAGCTGCTCGTCCGGCGTCCGCTGTTGTGGCACATAGCCCAGTGCGGCCAGGCCCTGCTCGGCCACGTCGAGGATCTTTTCCCCCGGCGCCTGGTGGTCGTCGTTCAGGCGCTCCAGGTAATACTCGATGCTGGTCATCACGTCGGCCAGGCTGTCGAGCTGCTGCCAGCCGGGCTGGCGCGGGTCCAGCAGCAGGCGCTCGCGCACGAAACCGATGCAGGCTTGCAGCAGGCCCGCCGCCCGGCCCAGGGGAATCATCGCCAGGGCGCCGCGCACCTGGGTCAGTAGTTCCGGCAGCGCCTGCAAGTGTTCGCGATCCCAGCCGGCGTCGATGCAATCGACGATCAACTCCTTGGCCTGCTGCAGGCAGATCCGCGCCTCCTTGATCACCAACTGGTGGATCTGGGTCAGGTCGGTGGTCGGCAGGCGGCTTTCCTCGCGGCTCTCGGGTTCGGCCGGGCCGACCATGCCGGCCAGGGTCGCCTCGACATACAGCAGGGCCCCGGCCACATCCATCAGCACCGCGTCGTTCGGTTCGCGCTGGCCCTGGGCCAGGCTCAGCACCACCGCCAGCTGGTCGATGATGACCTTGCGCGGCTGGCCGAACCCCAGCACCGCCAGGGTATCGGCGATCTGCCGCAGGGGCGCCAGCAGGCTGTCCAGCTCGGACGCGTGCTGGCGGTCGCTGCGCACGAACAGGTCCAGGCGCTCCTTGACCCGCACCAGCTCCTCGCACAGGGCCGCCAGCACCGAGCGCATGGCGTCGCGGTCGGGGCCGGCCAGGCGGGCCCGCTCCTGATCGACCAGCGCACTGTCGGGCAAAGCGTCATCGAGTCCGTAGGTGTCTTTCATGGTCTGCATCTGCGCGGTGGGGTAGCGGGCCTTGGCGATATAAAACAGCAGGCTTTTGAGTAGTTCGTCGGGGGCCGGCTGGTTGACCCCGGCGATGCCTTGTTCATAGAGGCGCTTGAGTTCGCGGTCGGCATCCTTGAGCAGGCTGCGCACCGCCGGGCTGTTGGCGATCGCCCCGCTGCCCATGCCTTCCACCAGGGCCAGGGCGATCTGCCACAAGGGCCCCAGCGGCGCGTTCTGGCACAACACCTGGAGGCGCTCGAAGACCTTGGCCATGTAGCCCAGGCTGTTCTTCACATCCTGTTCGCGCAGCAGGTCGACCAGCGCGGTTTGCAGCATGTGCCGCAACTTGCGCAGCAAGATGGTCAGGTCGGGGGGCGCCAGGCGGTTCAGCGTGGCTTCGTCGAGCGCCGGCAGGTCCGGCAGCTGCGGGCTGAACAGGCTGGTTTCGGTGAGCAGGCTTTCGCCGCGGGCGCTGCGCAGGTCGTTGAGCAGCGGCAACACCACCAGCGGCAGGTCGCGGCGCGCGCTTTGCACCCGGTCCAGGTACTGCGGCAACTGGCTGATGGCTTGGCGCAGCAGGTAGATCGCCTCGTCCCGCCGGGCCACGCGGGACTCGCGCAGGGCCAGGGCCAGGGCTTCCATTTCTTCGGCAAGCAGCGCCGCGCCATAGAATTCGACCATCTGCAGGCTGCCGTGCACCAGGTGGATGCACTCCAGGCATTGGTCGAGGGCGTCTACCGCCTGCGGCTCGTCGACCAGATGATCGAGCGCCTGGTGAGCCTGCTTCAGCGTTTCGGCAATTTCGCCCTTGACCCATTCCAGGGCCACATAGTCGTGCCGATCACCCATTACCATTCCCATCAAAGTCGTGCCTCGGCCTCAGCGGTTTTCGCGCGGCGTCTGCTCGCGATTGGCCGGCAAGGTGAAACCGGACACCGAGCGCCGCAGCTGGCTGGCCATTTTCGCCAGGTTGCCGATGCTCTCGGCCGTCGCGGTCGAGCCGGACGAAGTCTGTGAAGTAATCTGCTGGATCACGTTCATGGTCAAGGATATCTGTCCGGCCGACGAAGTCTGCTGCTGGGCGGCGTTGGAGATGCTCTGGATCAGCGCCGCCAGGGTCTTGGAGACGCCTTCGATTTCTTCCAGGGCCACCCCGGCATCCTGCGCCAGCCGGGCGCCGCGCACCACTTCCGAGGTGGTCTGCTCCATGGAGATCACCGCCTCGTTGGTGTCGGTCTGGATCGCCCGCACCAGGGTCTCGATTTGCCGGGTCGCCGCCGAAGAACGCTCCGCCAGGCGCTGCACCTCATCGGCCACCACCGCGAAACCGCGCCCGGCGTCGCCGGCCATGGAGGCCTGGATCGCCGCATTGAGCGCGAGGATGTTGGTCTGGTCGGCAATGTCATCGATCAAGCTGACAATGTCGCCAATTTCCTGGGACGACTCGCCCAGGCGCTTGATGCGCTTGGCGGTGTCCTGGATCTGCTCGCGGATGTTGTCCATGCCGTGGATGGTGTTGTGCACCACCTCGTTGCCCTTGTTGGCGATCTCCACCGAACGCTCGGCCACCGCCGAGGACTCGGCGGCGTTGGCCGACACCTGGTCGATCGACTGGGCCATTTCGTTGATCGCGGTGGAAGCCTCGGAAATCTGCTGGGCCTGATGCTCCGAGGCTTCGGCCAGTTGCATGGCGGTGGCCTGGGTTTCCTGCACCGCGCCGGCGACCTGGCCGGCGGTGAGGTTGATGGTCGCCACCAGGTCGCGCAGCTGGTCGACGGAATAGTTGATCGAGTCGGCGATGGTGCCGGTGAAATCCTCGGTCACCGAGGCGGTCACGGTGAGGTCGCCGTCGGCCAGGTCCTCGATTTCGTCCAGCAACCGCATGATCGCGTTCTGGTTGCGCTCGTTCTTCTCGGCGGTCTCATGCAGCTGACGATTGGTTTCACGGACCATCACCAGGCCAATGAGGATGATCGAGGCCAGCGCCGCCAGGCCCAGGACGTAGCCGCCGATAGTGTCCAGCGAACGGCCGCCGGCCAGGTTCTCGAAGCCGATGGCCAGGTGCGAGGCCTCGTCGAGCAGGGTCTGCGACAGGCTGAAGATATTGCTTGCCGATTCGCGGACCTGGAACAGCTCGGGGGAGGTTTCGAGAATTTCGTCCACCGAGCCCGAGACGAACTGGAACAGCTCGCTGATCTCGGTCAGGCGCGCCCGCGCATCGCGGTCCTCGACCTGGCTGATCTTCAGGCTCGGGTTGCCCTGGAGCATACCGCCGAGCACCTGGCCGAAGCGCGCCGCGTCACGGCCAAAGGCATCGGCGGCCTGGACCGCGTTCTCGTCGCCGGCCAGCACGGTATTCACCGCGCCCAGAATGCGTTCGGCGAGCAACGACTGGCGCTGCGCCATGGCCACCTGGGCGGCCGGGGCGCCGCGCTGCAGGAGGATTTCCACGACCTTTTCATACTCGACCTGCAACTGCGGCACGGTTTCGGCCAGGGTCGCGGCCACCTGGTGCAGCGACAGCACCGTCTGCTCGCTGGCGAGGATCGCGTCGGCGTTCTGCAGCAGCTTGTCCCAATCCTTCTGGACCGCGTGCATTTCCTGGCGCACCGCCACGGGCGCGGCGGGCAGCCCGGTGGCCGGGTCGCCCTTTTTCAGGTAGCCCCAACGCTGGGCAAAATCGTTGCGCGCCTCGCCCAGCAGCTTGAACGCCGCGGCCTTGCCCGCCGCGGCTTCGGTGGCGTTCTTGGCGATGCGCTGGGACAGCACCCGCAGCTCGCCGGCGTGGCCGATGTACTGCTTGTCGTAGGTGGCCTGAGTGTTGAGGTAAGCGAAGTTGGCGAACAGCAGCATGATGAACACGATCAGGGCGATGAACAGCACGATGATCTGCGAGCGGCTGCGCGATCCTTCCATTGGCTTGCCTGGGTTGGCTTTTAGCATCTGCACACCTGAATTCCGGTTGTTCTGTCGCCTGCAATGAGCAGCATCATGCGGTGAGCCTGCAAAACCGCGTCATCCGTTTCGCGGGCAAGGGCTAGGCGCCCCCCTGCTTCTACAACGCCACGTCGAGAAACCCCGGCGACTGCGCCAGGGCAAAGGGGCTGAATACCCACCAGACCGGCTCGCAGGGGAAATATCCGCGCAGGTATGGCGCGATGGCGCCCTGTTCGTCACTGCTGGCGGTCATTTCCAGGCTGCTTTGCTGGAAATGCTGCATGCCGGCCACTTCGTCCACCATCAAGCCGGCGAACACTTCCTTATGCTCGACCACCAGCACCCGCCGCTGCTTGCGCAGGGCCGACAGCTCATGGCCGAAGAACCCACACAGGTCCATGATCGGCAGCAACCGCCCGCGCAGGTTGGCCAGGCCCTTGACCCAGGGCTTGACCCCGGGCAGCAGGGTGTAACGGGGCTCGTGCAGGACTTCGCTGACTTCGCCCATCGGCGCCACATACCAATGCTCGCCGATGCGAAAGCCGATACCGCTCCAGCCATGCTGGCGGGTTTCCTGGGAAGGCAGGTCGGCCGCCAGCAGGCGGCAACGCTGGTCGATCTCGAGCAGCAGTTCGAAGGCGGTTTGCGACTCGGCCATGGCGCGGGCGGTCAGCCGGCCAGGACGCTGTTCAGGGTCTTGATCAGGATGTCTTCGTCGACCGGCTTGGTCAGGTAATCCTTGGCGCCCTGGCGGGTGCCCCAGACCTTGTCGGTTTCCTGATCCTTGGTGGTGATGATGATCACCGGGATATGGCTGGTTTCCGCGTCCTTGGTCAACTGACGGGTGGCCTGGAAGCCGTTGAGGCCGGGCATGACGATGTCCATCAAGACCGCGTCGGGCTTTTCCTGGCGCGCCAGGGCCACGCCGTCGGCGCCGTTTTCGGCCTTCAGGACTTGATGGCCGTGCTTTTCCAGCATGCCGGTCAGTTTGTACATTTCAGTCGGCGAGTCATCGACGATCAGAATACGAGCCATGGTCTTCCCCATACGAATAGGCGTGCGGCCCGCTGGCCGAACCTCAATGTGCTTGTTCTACTGCGGCGAACCCCGGCACGTGGGCCTTGATCGCGCTCAGCAGCTCTTCCTTGCTGAAAGGCTTGGTCAAAAACTGGTCAGAGCCGACGATGCGACCCTTGGCCTTGTCGAACAGGCCGTCCTTGGAGGACAGCATAATCACCGGCGTGGACTTGAACGCGCTGTTGTTCTTGATCAGTGCACAGGTCTGATAGCCATCGAGCCGCGGCATCATGATGTCGACGAAGATAATGCCTGGGTGGTTATCGGCGATCTTGGCCAGGGCCTCGAAACCGTCGACTGCGGTAATGACTTCACAGCCCACATTCTTGAGCAGCGTTTCGGCGGTGCGACGGATCGTCTTCGAATCATCGATCACCATCACCTTGAGGGCGCTGGGTTGCTGTTCCATATCTGCTCTACCATCGCCACAGCGAATCGATTTTCTGCCCGTACTGGTGGCCGATGCCTCAAGCCCTTGATGTTCAAGGCCTGAGCACGGCATGCGAGCCTTTTTAGCATACTCTCCCCATGCAATCTATCGGCCGGCCGGCACGGTGGTTTTTCCTTGACCGGGAACCGCCCGGGCGCCACTCTGACGCCACTTTTTCAAGCCATTGCGCCCACTTATTTTCGAGGAAACCGCCCATGAGCGTTCGCGTCGGGATTGTCATGGACCCTATCGCCAGCATCTCCTATAAGAAGGACAGCTCGCTGGCCATGCTGCTGGCCGCCCAGGAGCGCGGCTGGACCCTGTTCTATATGGAACAGCAGGATCTGTACCAGGCGAGCGGTGGCGAGGCGCGGGCGCGGATGCGCCCGCTGAAGGTGTTCGCCAACCCGCAGAAGTGGTTCGAACTGGAAGCCGAGACCGACAGCGCCCTGAGCGAGCTGGACGTGATCCTGATGCGCAAGGACCCGCCGTTCGACATGGAGTTCGTCTACTCCACCTACCTGCTCGAGCAGGCCGAGCGCGACGGCGTGCTGGTGGTCAACAAGCCGCAGAGCCTGCGCGACTGCAATGAAAAGCTGTTCGCCACGCTGTTCCCGCAGTGCACGCCGCCGACCATCGTCAGCCGTCGCCCGGACGTGCTGCGCGAATTCGCCGACCATCACGGCGACGTGATCCTCAAGCCGCTGGACGGCATGGGCGGTTCGTCGATCTTCCGCCACACCGCTGGCCATCCGAACCTCTCGGTGATCCTGGAAACCCTGACCCATCACGGCAAGCAGCAGATCATGATCCAGGGCTACCTGCCGGCCATCGTCGATGGCGACAAGCGCATCCTGATGATCGACGGCGAGCCGGTGGATTACTGCCTGGCGCGGATTCCCGCCCTCGGCGAAACCCGCGGCAACCTCGCCGCCGGCGGCCGTGGCGAAGCCCGTCCGCTGACCGAGAAAGACCGCTGGATCGCCGCGCAAGTCGGCCCGACCCTGCGTGAAAAAGGCCTGCTGTTCGTGGGCCTGGACGTGATCGGCGAGCACCTGACCGAAATCAACGTCACCAGCCCGACCTGCATCCGCGAGATCGACAACGCGTTCGGCACCAATATCGGCGCAATGCTGATGGATGCCATCGATCAGAAGCTCAAGGCTCGTTGATCCAGAACCGCCAAGCACAAACCAACATTGCGTTATCATGCGCCGCCTGTGAAACGCGCGATGTTGGTTTTGTGATGCTTTTTGTGATGTTGAACCGCTAATGGCTTTCCCTTCCGATCTGCCCCCCGAGCTGGCCCCCAGCGGCGTGCGCCCGGCCGATCGCCTGGGGTTTACCCTGTTCCTGGCCGCCCTGCTGCATATCGCGCTGATTCTCGGCCTGAGTTTCTCCTTCGCCGAACCCAAGCAGATCAGCAAGACCCTGGAAATCACCCTGGCCACCTTCAAGAGCGAGACCAAGCCGAAGAAGGCCGATTTCCTCGCCCAGGAAAACCAGCAAGGCAGCGGCACCCTGGACAAGAAGGCGATCCCGAAGACCACCGAGGTGGCGCCGTTCCAGGAAAACAAGGTGAACAAGGTCACCCCGCCGCCTCCGGCCAAGACCGAAGTCAAGGAAGCCGCGCCCAAGGCCGCGGTCGCCACCACCGCGCCGAAGCCGAAAAAGACCGTCACCAAGCGTGAAGAGGTCAAGACCGAGACCAAGCCCAAGGTTCCCGTACCGACGTTCGACAGCGAGCAGCTGTCCAGCGACATCGCCAGCCTGGAGGCCGAGCTGGCCCAGGAGCAGCAGCTGTACGCCAAGCGCCCGCGCATCCACCGCCTGAGCGCGGCCTCGACCATGCGCGACAAGGGCGCCTGGTACAAGGATGAGTGGCGCAAGAAAGTCGAGCGCATCGGCAACCTCAATTACCCGGAAGAAGCCCGGCGCAAGCAGATCTACGGCAACCTGCGGCTGATGGTGTCGATCAACCGCGACGGCTCGCTGTACGAAGTGCTGGTGCTGGAATCCTCCGGCCAACCGCTGCTGGACCAGGCGGCGCAGCGCATCGTGCGCCTGGCGGCGCCGTTCGCGCCGTTTACCGGTGATTTGTCGGACATCGACCGCCTGGAAATCATCCGCACCTGGAAATTCGCCCGCGGCGACCGCCTGTCCAGCAACTGATCCCCTACCTCTTGTAGCCGCTGCCGAGCCTGCGAGGCTGCGTACGGGCGCGTAGCGGCCGCAAAAAATGTCCATGCGGTGTGCCAGGCAAAACGTACGGGCAGATTTGCGCCTGCTGCGCAGTCGTACGCAGCCTCGCAGGCTCGACAGCGGCTACAGGATTCATGGGGAATGAGAGCATCCCCAGCTTGTCAGTTTGCCCCTCCACCGCCACACTAGCGCTCATGAAAAACGTCAGCCCCAGCTACCTCAAGCATCACTTCCTGATCGCCATGCCGCACATGGCCGACCCGAACTTTGCGCACACCTTGACCTACATCGTCGAGCACAATGCCAATGGCGCCATGGGGTTGGTGGTCAACCGTCCGCAGGACCTGAACCTCGCCGACATCCTCGAACAATTGCGCCCCGAGATCGAACCGCCAGCGCTCTGCCAGCATGTGCCGATCTTTACCGGCGGCCCGGTGCAGACCGATCGCGGTTTCGTGCTGCACCCCAGCGGCCCGACTTTCCAGGCCACGGTCGAGCTTGATGGCCTGTCGCTATCGACGTCCCAGGACGTGCTGTTCGCCATCGCCGATGGCGTCGGCCCGGCCAGAAGCCTGATCGCCCTCGGTTATGCCGGCTGGGAGGCAGGGCAACTGGAAGCCGAACTGGCGGACAACGCCTGGCTGACCTGCCCGTTCGACGCCGACATTTTGTTCAACACCAGCAGCGAACTGCGCCTGGAAGCGGCGGCCAAGCACCTGGGCATCAACCTCGCCCTGCTGACCAGCCAGGCGGGCCACGCCTGATGGCCCTGCGACTGATCCTCGGTTTCGACTACGGCACCAAACAGATCGGCGTGGCAGTCGGCCAGGCCGTTACCGGCCAGGCCCGTGAACTCTGCACCCTGAAAGCGCAAAATGGCGTGCCGGACTGGAATCAGGTCGAAGCCCTGATCAAGGAATGGAAACCCGACGCGGTGGTGGTCGGCCTGCCGCTGAACATGGACGGCACCCCGAGCGAGATGTGCGTGCGCGCCGAGAAGTTCGCCCGGCGCCTGAACGGCCGCTTCAATGTGCCGTTCTATACCCACGACGAACGCCTGACCACTTTCGAAGCCAAGGGCGAACGCCTGACCCGCGGCGGCCAGAAAGGCAGTTATCGCGACAACCCGGTCGACGCCATCGCCGCCGCCCTGCTGCTGCAAGGCTGGCTCGACGAAAACGCAGCGCTGTTGAACAACTGAAACGCCGAATCCTGAAGATGCGCGGTCACCCCCGGCCACGCGCCTCCTGGCCACAACACCAGCCGTAAGACCCTGCGCCTTGCTGCACGCAACCAGGCGCGGGCCCACGAAGGAGCAATCATGAGCCTGCCCAATCCCGCCGAACTGATCAGCCAGATGGCCACGCGCCTCAGCGCCCACCTGGAACAACGCGCCATCAGCGAGCCCCGCTACATCGGCATTCGTACCGGCGGCGTCTGGGTAGCCCAGGCCCTGCTCGCCGAACTGGGCAGCGACGCGCCGCTGGGCACCCTGGATGTGTCCTTCTACCGCGACGATTTCAGCCAGAACGGCTTGCACCCGCAAGTGCGCCCTTCCGAGCTGCCGTTCGAGATCGAAGGCCAGCACCTGATCCTGATCGACGACGTGCTGATGAGCGGCCGCACCGTCCGCGCCGCCCTCAACGAGTTGTTCGACTACGGCCGCCCGGCCAGCGTGACCCTGGTTTGCCTGCTCGACCTGGACGCCGCCGAGCTGCCGATTCGCCCGAACGTGGTCGGCGCGACCCTGTCGCTGGCCGCCCACGAACGGGTAAAATTGTCCGGTCCTGCGCCGCTTCAACTCGAGCTTCAAGACCTCGCCCTTTAATTTGCCCCTCTCACAGAGTCCATTGCGATGACGCCTCTAGACGCCAAGCGCCCGCTGCAGCTCAACGATCAGGGCCAGCTGCGCCACTTCCTCTCGCTCGACGGTCTGCGTCGCGAGCTGCTGACGGAAATCCTCGATACCGCCGACTCCTTCCTCGAAGTCGGCGCCCGGGCGGTGAAGAAAGTCCCTTTGCTGCGCGGCAAGACCGTGTGCAACGTGTTCTTCGAGAACTCCACCCGGACCCGCACCACCTTCGAACTGGCGGCCCAGCGCCTGTCGGCGGACGTGATCACGCTCAACGTGTCCACCTCCTCGGCCAGCAAGGGTGAAACCCTGCTCGATACCCTGCGCAACCTCGAGGCCATGGCCGCCGACATGTTCGTCGTGCGCCACGGCGACTCCGGCGCTGCGCATTTCATCGCCGAGCATGTGTGCCCGCAGGTAGCGATCATCAACGGCGGCGACGGCCGCCACGCCCACCCGACCCAGGGCATGCTCGACATGCTCACCATCCGTCGGCACAAGGGCGGCTTCGAAAACCTCTCGGTGGCCATCGTCGGCGACATCCTGCACTCGCGGGTCGCGCGCTCGAACATGCTGGCCCTGAAAACCCTCGGCTGCCCGGACATCCGCGTGATCGCGCCCAAGACCCTGCTGCCGATCGGCATCGAGCAATACGGGGTCAAGGTCTACACCGACATGGCCGAAGGCCTGAAAGACGTCGACGTGGTGATCATGCTGCGCCTGCAACGTGAGCGCATGCAGGGCGGCCTGTTGCCGAGCGAGGGCGAGTTCTACCGCCTGTTCGGCCTGACCACCGCGCGCCTGGCCGGCGCCAAGCCGGATGCCATCGTCATGCACCCGGGGCCGATCAACCGCGGCGTGGAGATCGAATCGGCAGTGGCCGACGGCCCGCATTCGGTGATCCTCAACCAGGTGACCTACGGCATCGCGGTACGCATGGCCGTACTGTCCATGGCCATGAGCGGGCAAACCGCCCAGCGACAATTCGAGCAGGAGAACGCCCAGTGAAGCTCAGCATTCTCGGCGCCCGTGTCATCGATCCAAGCAGCGGCCTGGATCAAGTCAGCGATATTCATCTGGAAGCCGGCAAGATCGTCGCCATCGGCGCCGCGCCCGAAGGTTTCAGCGCGATTGAAAGCATCGACGCCAAAGGCCTGGTGGCCGCGCCCGGGCTGGTGGACCTGAACGTTTCCCTGCGCGAGCCGGGCTACAGCCGCAAAGGCACCATCGCCAGCGAAACCCGCGCCGCCGCGGCCGGTGGCGTCACCAGCCTGTGCTGCCCACCGCGCACCAAGCCGGTGCTGGACACCTCGGCGGTGGCCGAGCTGATCCTCGATCGCGCCCGCGAGGCCGGCAATACCAAGGTGTTCCCGATCGGCGCCCTGAGCAAAGGCCTGGACGGCGAACAGCTGGCCGAGCTGATCGCCCTGCGCGACGCTGGTTGCGTGGCCTTCGGCAACGGCCTGGACGGTTTTCGCAGCACCCGCACCCTGTGCCGGGCGCTGGAATATGCGGCAACCTTCGACCTGACGGTGATTTTCCACTCCCAGGACCGCGACCTGGCCGAAGGCGGCCTGGCCCACGAAGGCGCCACCGCCAGCTTCCTCGGCCTGCCGGGCATTCCGGAAACCGCGGAAACCGTGGCCCTGGCCCGCGACCTGCTGCTGGTGGAGCAAAGCGGCGTGCGCGCCCACTTCAGCCAACTGACCAGCGCCCGCGGCGCCGCCCTGATTGCCCAGGCCCAGGCCCGTGGCCTGCCGGTGACCGCCGACGTGGCGCTGTACCAGCTGATCCTCACCGACGACGCGCTGATCGACTTCTCCAGCCTCTATCACGTGCAACCGCCGCTGCGCTCGCGCGCCGACCGCGAAGGCCTGCGTGAGGCAGTGAAATCCGGAGTGATCCAGGCTATTTCCAGCCATCACCAGCCCCATGAGCGCGATGCCAAGCTGGCGCCTTTCGGGGCCACCGAACCGGGCATCAGCAGCGTCGAGCTGCTGCTGCCGCTGGCCATGACCCTGGTGGAAGACGGCCTGCTCGACCTGCCGACCCTGCTGGCACGCCTGAGCAGCGGCCCGGCCGACGCCCTGCGCCTGCCAGCCGGCAAGCTGGCGGTGGGCGCACCGGCGGACCTGGTGCTGTTCGACCCGAGCACGTCCACCGTGGCTGGCGAGCACTGGTTGTCCAAAGGCGAGAACTGCCCGTTCCTCGGCCATAGCCTGCCGGGCGTGGTGCGTTACACCCTGATGGACGGGCGGATCAGCCACCAGGGCTGAGGCCTGCGGCGCCTGTTATCGCGGGCAAGCCTCGCTCCTACGGTTCTGTAGGAGCGAGGCTTGCCCGCGATGACGCTCTCGGTACTTAACGCCGCTGCGCGTTACGCAACGACACCTGGTCGTTCAGCGTCCAGAAGTCATACAACACCCCCAGAAAGAACACCCCGCCGGTCAGCAGGTACAGCAGGCCGCTGATCCACTTGCCCTGATACATGCGGTGCACGCCAAAGATCCCGAGAAAGGTCAGCAGGATCCAGGCGACGCTGTACTCGATGGGGCCCGGGGTAAAACGCAGGTCCGCCTCGCGGTCCATGGCCGGGATCAGGAACAGGTCGATCAGCCAGCCGATGCCCAGCAAGCCGAGGGTGAAAAACCAGATAGTCCCGGTAATCGGCCTGCCGTAATAGAAGCGGTGGGAACCGGTAAAACCGAAAATCCACAGCAGATAGCCGATCACCTTGCTGTGGGTGTCGTGGGTCGAACCGTCCGGACGATAGGTGTTCATTGAGTACCTCGTTCCACGCGATAGATAAATTTTCTTTAATTCTTTGTGACTTTTTTACAGGCAGCCGACGTGTGGCAAATGTTAAGGTCGCTGCCGTGAAACCCTTGCACCGCCTGACTTCTGTCGGAGAATTGCGTCAATTTGCCGCCTCTTCAACGAAATTGACCGCCAGGTTGAATCGACCAACGGCCTGAGAAGTGACAAAAAAGCTGTTATAAAGTTGCGCGCTAACCCATATGAGCCCTGCCTAATGCGTCCATTTTTCAAGACATGGCTAACCATTTGCCTATTAATGCCACTGGCCGCCCACGCCACCAATCGTGAGCAACGTCTTCCCAACGTGAACGGCTTCACTCCAAAAGCCCACGTTACCCAGATCAGCAAAACCCAAGCCGGCAAAACCAGCACCAAGAACAAGCAGTCGGTCAAACGCCCGACTCACCTGAGCAGCGTCAGCAGCAAGCCGGTGCCGCAGATGGCGGCCAAGCAGAGCAGCGCCGTGCTCAGCCGTGCCGTCAACGTCCTCGGTACGCCTTACCGTTGGGGCGGCAGCAGCCCAAGTAAAGGTTTCGACTGCAGCGGCCTGGTGAAATATGCGTTCAATGACGTCGCCGCCGTCGACCTGCCGCGCACTTCGAACGCCATGGCCCGCGGCCATGGGCAGAAAGTCGAGCGCAAGGACCTCAAGCCTGGCGACCTGCTGTTCTTCAACCTCAAGAGCCGTCGGGTCAACCACGTCGCCATCTACCTGGGCAACGATCGCTTCATCCACGCGCCGCGCCGCGGCAAGTCGGTGACCATCGATACCCTGAAAAAGCCCTACTGGGACAAGAACTACGTCGTGGCCAAGCGGGTCCTGCCAAAAGAGCCGAACACCCTGCGCATCGTCCAGCGCTGATCCGCCCCGCCTGATCGCGAGCCCTCGAGCCACCTGCTCGGTGGCTCGCGATTGCATTTACCGCCCCGATACTTTTTCCCGCCCTTAGATGCTGTCCGGTGCCCGTGCCTTCTCCCGGGCGTGCTCGCGGCTGACCAGCCCCGCGTCCACCAGCGCCTTCAGGCTCATGTCCAGGGTCTGCATTCCCTGCGCCCCGCCGGTCTGGATCGCCGAGTACATCTGCGCCACCTTGTCCTCGCGGATCAGGTTACGGATTGCCGCGCTGCCCAGCATGATTTCATGAGCCGCTACCCGGCCACCGCCGATACGCTTCACCAATGCCTGGGAAATCACCGCCTGCAGCGATTCCGAGAGCATGGAGCGAACCATCGCCTTCTCCTCGGCCGGGAACACGTCCACCACCCGGTCCACGGTTTTCGCCGCCGACGTGGTGTGCAGGGTGCCGAACACCAGGTGCCCGGTCTCCGCGGCCGTCAGCGCCAGGCGGATGGTCTCCAGGTCGCGCATCTCCCCTACCAGGATCACGTCCGGATCTTCGCGCAACGCCGAACGCAGCGCCGTGGAGAAGCTGCGGGTGTCGCGATGCACTTCGCGCTGGTTGATCAGGCACTTCTTCGATTCGTGGATGAACTCGATGGGGTCCTCGATGGTGAGGATGTGCTGGTGCCGGTGCTGGTTCAGGTGATCGATCATCGCCGCCAGGGTGGTCGACTTGCCCGACCCCGTCGGCCCGGTCACCAGCACCAGGCCGCGAGGCACTTCGCTGATCCGCCGAAACACCTCGCCCATGCCCAGCTCGTCCAGGCTCGGCACCCTGGCCGCGATGCTGCGAAAGACCGCACCGCCGCCGCGCTGATGGTTGAAGGCATTGACCCGGAAGCGCGCCAGGCCCGGCACCGCGAAGGAAAAGTCGATCTCCAGCGCGGCCTTGAACTCGGCCCGCTGCGCATCGTTCATGCTGGCCAGGATCAACTCGTGCACCTGCTGGGCCTCCAGCACCGGCAGGTTGATGCGGCGAATATCGCCGTCGATGCGAATCATCGGCGGCAAACCGGCCGAGAGGTGCAGGTCCGAAGCGCCCTGTTTGACGCTGAAGGCCAGCAACTCAGTGATATCCATAGCGTTCCCCAATTCCAGTAGAATGCCGCGAACCCAAGAGCCGCTGGCGTACATCGAATGTCCACGATAGCAGACAACATCGCCCTGGTTAGCGCACGGATCCGTGCCGCGGCGCAGGCCTCGCAACGTGACGAAAGCAGCATCCATCTGCTGGCCGTGAGCAAGACCAAGCCTGCCGCGGCGCTGCGCGAAGCCTATGCCGCCGGCTTGCGCGACTTCGGCGAGAACTACCTGCAAGAAGCCCTGGGCAAGCAGGCAGAACTCGGCGACTTGCCCTTGAGTTGGCACTTCATCGGCCCCATTCAGTCGAACAAGACGCGAGCTATCGCCGAGAACTTCGCCTGGGTGCATTCCGTGGATCGCTTGAAAATCGCTCAACGCCTCTCCGAACAACGCCCGGCCGACTTGCCGCCGTTGAATATCTGCATTCAGGTCAATGTCAGTGGCGAAGCCAGCAAATCCGGCTGCACGCCGGCCGACCTGCCCGCCCTGGCCAGCGCCATCAGTGCCTTGCCGCGCCTGAAGCTGCGCGGGCTGATGGCGATTCCCGAACCGACCGACGATCGAGCCGCCCAGGACGCCGCCTTCGCGGCCGTGCGCCGCCTGAACGAAAACCTGCGCGATCGCCTGGACCTGCCAACCGACACACTTTCCATGGGCATGAGCCACGACCTCGAAGCGGCCATCGCCCAAGGCGCCACCTGGGTACGTATCGGTACCGCTTTATTTGGCGCACGCGATTATGGCCAGCCATGACCGTGGCGGCCTCACCTCTGAATAAGGACCTGTCATGAGCAAGACTCGTATCGCCTTTATCGGCGCCGGCAACATGGCTGCCAGCTTGATCGGCGGCCTGCGCGCCAAGGGCCTGGAAGCCAGCCGGATCCGCGCCAGCGACCCGGGCGCCGAAACCCGCGCCAAGGTCCAGGCCGAGCACGGCATTGAGCTGTTCGCCGATAACGCCGAGGCCATCGACGGCGCCGACGTGGTGGTGCTGGCGGTCAAGCCGCAGGCCATGAAGGCCGTGTGCGAAGCCCTGCGCCCCAGCCTGAAACCGCATCAGCTGGTGGTGTCCATCGCCGCAGGCATCACCTGCGCCAGCATGAACAAGTGGCTCGGCGAGCAGCCGATCGTGCGCTGCATGCCCAACACCCCGGCCCTGCTGCGCCAGGGCGCCAGCGGCCTGTTCGCCACCGCTGCGGTAAGCGCCGAGCAACGCCAGCAGGCCGAAGAACTGCTGTCCGCCGTGGGCATCGTCCTGTGGCTGGAACAGGAACAGCAGCTGGACGCGGTCACCGCCGTATCCGGCAGCGGCCCGGCGTATTTCTTCCTGCTGATCGAAGCCATGACCGCCGCCGGCGAGAAACTCGGCCTGCCACGGGAAACCGCGCGGCAACTGACCCTGCAAACCGCGCTGGGCGCCGCCCACATGGCCGTTTCCAGCGATGTGGACGCAGCCGAACTGCGCCGTCGCGTGACCTCGCCGGCCGGCACCACCGAAGCCGCGATCAAATCGTTCCAGGCCAGCGGCTTCGAAGCCCTGGTGGAAAAAGCATTGGGTGCCGCCGCGCACCGCTCGGCCGAGATGGCCGAACAACTGGGCCAATAAGGAGCCAATGATGATTGGATTGAACACTGCGGCGGTGTACGTGCTGCAAACCCTGGGCAGCCTGTACCTGCTGATCGTGCTGCTGCGCTTTGTGCTGCAACTGGTACGCGCCGACTTCTACAACCCGCTGTGCCAGTTCGCCGTGCGCGCCACCCAGCCGCTGCTCAAGCCGATGCGCCGGGTCATCCCGAGCCTGTTCGGCCTGGACATGTCGTCGCTGATCCTGGCGATCGTCGTGCAGCTGCTGCTGATGGCCCTGACCCTGCTGCTGACCTACGGCACCATCGGCAACCCGGTGCAATTGCTGATCTGGTCGATCATTGGCGTGACCGCGCTGTTCATGAAGATTTTCTTCTTCGCCCTGATCATCAGCGTGATCCTGTCGTGGGTCGCCCCGGGCAGCCATAACCCGGGCGCCGAGTTGGTCAACCAGATCTGCGAGCCGGCCCTGGCGCCGTTCCGCCGCATCCTGCCGAGCATGGGCGGCCTGGATATCTCGCCGATCCTGGCGTTCATGGTGCTCAAGCTGATCGACATGCTGGTGATCAACAACCTCGCGGCGATGACCATGATGCCGGAAATCCTGCGTCTGCTGATCTGACCCGGCCTCTGCGATGAGCTACTTTCGCTGGGACGGCGACGACCTGATCCTGGAGTGCCACCTGCAACCTGCGGCCCGTAGCGATGATTTCGCCGGGCTGCATGGCGAGCGCCTGAAGATCCGCCTCACCGCGCCGCCGGTGGAGGGCAAGGCCAACGCTTATTTGATGGCGTTCCTGGCCAAGGCGTTCGGCGTATCCAAGAGCCAGGTCAGCCTGATCAGCGGCGAGCTGAACCGGCAGAAACGGGTGCGGATCAACGCCCCGAAAAAACTCCCGGACCTGCCGGAATTGAAGTGGCCGGCCAGCTGACTTCGTCACCGTTCATCGCGGGCAAGCCTCGCTCCTACACGACCGCGTGGACCTGTAGGAGCGAGGCTTGCCCGCGATTGCCTGACTGCGCTGCAACCGCCTGAAATCAGCCCCGGCCTTTGCTTGCCGCTGGGGGCAGCGGTCTTTAGACTTACGCCTCATTTAAACGAGAGCAGGGTCGATGCCAACTGCCTTTCCCGCCGATTCCGTTGGTCTGGTGACGCCGCAAGTGGCGCATTTCAGCGAGCCCCTGGCCCTGGCCTGCGGTCGCTCCCTGCCAGCCTATGATCTGATCTTTGAGACCTACGGCCAGCTGAACGCCACGGCGAGCAACGCCGTGCTGATCTGCCACGCGCTGTCCGGCCACCATCACGCCGCGGGCTACCACAGCCCCGACGACCGCAAGCCGGGCTGGTGGGACAGCTGCATTGGCCCGGGCAAACCGATCGACACCAACAAGTTCTTTGTCGTCAGCCTGAACAACCTGGGCGGCTGCAACGGCTCCACCGGCCCGAGCAGCACCAACCCGGACACCGGCAAGCCGTTCGGCGCCGACTTCCCGGTGCTGACCGTGGAAGACTGGGTGCACAGCCAGGCGCGCCTGGCCGACCGCATCGGCATCCGCCAATGGGCCGCCGTGATCGGTGGCAGCCTGGGCGGCATGCAGGCCCTGCAATGGACCATCACCTACCCGGACCGGGTGCGTCATTGCCTGGCCATCGCCTCGGCCCCCAAGCTCTCGGCACAGAACATCGCCTTCAACGAAGTGGCGCGCCAGGCGATCCTCACCGACCCCGAATTCCACGGCGGCTCGTTCCAGGAACAGGGCGTGATCCCCAAGCGCGGGCTGATGCTGGCGCGGATGGTCGGGCACATCACCTACCTGTCCGACGACTCCATGGGCGAGAAATTCGGCCGCGGCCTGAAGAGCGAGAAGCTCAACTACGACTTCCACAGCGTCGAGTTCCAGGTCGAAAGCTACCTGCGCTACCAGGGCGAAGAGTTCTCCGGGCGCTTCGATGCCAACACCTACCTGCTGATGACCAAGGCGCTGGATTACTTCGATCCGGCGGCGAACTTCGACAATAACCTGGCTAAAACCTTCGAAGGCGCCAAGGCCAAGTTCTGCGTGATGTCGTTTACCACCGACTGGCGTTTCTCCCCGGCCCGCTCGCGGGAGCTGGTGGATGCGCTGATGGCCGCGCGCAAGGACGTCAGCTACCTGGAAATCGATGCCCCACAGGGCCACGACGCCTTTCTGATTCCGATCCCGCGTTACCTGCAGGCGTTCGGCAACTACATGAACCGTATAACGCTGTGAGGACGCCATGAGAGCCGATCTGGAAATCATCCAAGAATGGATCCCCGCCGGCAGCCGCGTGCTCGACCTCGGTTGCGGCAATGGCGAACTGCTGAGCTGGCTGCGCGATCACAAGCAAGTCACCGGCTATGGCCTGGAAAACGATCCGGACAACATCGCCGAGTGCGTGGCCAAGGGCATCAACGTCATCGAGCAGGACCTGGACAAGGGCCTGGGCAACTTCGCCAGCAACAGCTTCGATATCGTGGTCATGACCCAGGCCCTGCAGGCCGTGCATTACCCGGACCGGATCCTCGACGAAATGCTGCGGGTCGGCCGCCAGTGCATCATCACTTTCCCCAACTTCGGCCACTGGCGCTGCCGCTGGTACCTGGCCAGCAAGGGACGGATGCCGGTCTCGGAATTCCTGCCGTACACCTGGTACAACACGCCGAACATCCACTTCTGCACCTTCGAGGACTTCGAAGAGCTTTGCCGCGAACGTGAGGCCAAGGTCATCGATCGCCTTGCGGTGGATCAACAGCACCGGCACGGGTGGGCCAGTAAGCTATGGCCTAATCTGTTAGGTGAGATCGGCATCTACCGCGTCAGCAGCCCCGGCCTGCAGGATCACCAGATCGCGGTATAAACCAGGTTCAAAGCAAGGAGAACGATCATGGGTCGCTTGGTTACTTTTTTATTGGCAGCGTGCCTGAGCGCGTCGGCGGTGGCCGCCGACACCATCAAGGGCGAGCGCCAGGAAGTGTTCGGTGACGTGACCGTGCACTACAACACTTTCAACTCCACCTTCCTGCAACCGGATATCGCCAAGGCCGCGGAGCTGGTGCGCAGCAAGAATCAGGGGGTGATCAACGTTTCGGTGCTCAAGGCTGGCAAGCCGCAGGTCGCCCAGGTCTCCGGGACCGTCAAGGACCTGACCAGCCAATCGATACCGCTGAAATTCAAGCAAGTCACCGAACAGGGCGCGATCTACTACATCGCCCAGTACCCGGTGGAACAGCAGGAAACCCGCACCTTTCAAATCAAGGTGCAGACCGGTGACGCAATCAACACCATCAACTTCAACCAAGAGCTTTTCCCCGGCGAATGATGACTTTTACCCAACTCGTACTGGCCAGCCATAACGCCGGCAAACTCAAGGAATTGCAGGCCATGCTCGGCGACTCGGTGCACCTGCGCTCGATCGGCGAGTTCAGCAGCGTCGAACCGGAAGAAACCGGCCTGTCGTTCGTCGAGAACGCCATCCTCAAGGCCCGCAACGCCTCGCGCATTTCCGGCCTGCCGGCATTGGCGGACGATTCGGGCCTGGCGGTGGACTTCCTCGGCGGCGCGCCGGGCATCTACTCGGCGCGCTATGCCGACGGCCAGGGCGACGCGGCGAACAACGCCAAGCTGCTGGACGCCCTGAAGGACGTTCCCGAAGCCGAGCGCGGCGCGCAGTTCGTCTGCGTGCTGGCACTGGTGCGACACGCCGAGGATCCACTGCCGATCCTCTGCGAAGGCCTGTGGCACGGGCGCATCCTCACCGCGGCCAGCGGCGAGCACGGCTTCGGCTACGACCCATTGTTCTGGGTACCGGAGCGCAACTGCTCCAGCGCCGAACTGGACCCGGTCCAAAAGAACCAGCTCAGCCATCGCGCCCGCGCCATGGCCATTCTGCGGCAACGCCTGGGTCTGCAATGACCATCGATTCGTCCGCGCCACCGCTGATCCACGGCGGTGTGCAAACGCCCCGGGCGGCCCTGCCCCAACTGCCGCCCCTGGCGCTGTACATCCACATCCCGTGGTGTGTGCGCAAATGCCCTTACTGCGACTTCAACTCCCACGCCGCCAGCCCGGTGCTGCCGGAAGAGGAATATGTCGACGCCCTGCTGGCCGACCTCGACCAGGACCTGCCCGCCGTCTACGGCCGCGAGCTGAGTTCGATCTTCTTCGGCGGCGGCACGCCGAGCCTGTTCAGCGCCCAGGCCCTGGGCCGGCTGCTCGAAGGCGTGGAACAACGCATCCGGTTCGCCGACGACATCGAGATCACCCTCGAAGCCAACCCCGGGACCTTCGAGCAGGAGAAGTTCACCGCCTATCGCGCCCTGGGTATCAACCGCCTGTCGATTGGCATCCAGAGCTTCCAGGAAGACAAGCTCAAGGCCCTGGGCCGCATCCATAACGGCGACGAAGCGGTACGCGCCGCCGGTATGGCGCGCCAGGCCGGGTTCGACAACTTCAACCTGGACCTGATGCACGGCTTGCCCGACCAGTCCCTGGAAGACGCCCTGGGCGACCTGCGCCAGGCCATCGCCATGAAGCCGACGCACCTGTCCTGGTACCAGCTGACCCTGGAACCCAATACGGTGTTCTGGAACCAGCCGCCGACGCTGCCGGAAGACGACACCCTGTGGGACATCCAGGAAGCCGGCCAGGCGCTTTTGGCCGAGCACGGCTACGCCCAGTACGAAGTCTCGGCCTATGCCCAGCCCGGCCGGGCGGCCCGGCACAATTTGAATTACTGGAGCTTTGGCGACTTCATCGGCATCGGCGCCGGCGCCCACGGCAAGCTCAGCCACCCGGACGGGCGCATCGTGCGCACCTGGAAGACCCGCCTGCCCAAGGACTACCTCAACCCGGCGAAAAACTTCAAGGCCGGCGAAAAGTCCCTGGGCAACGACGAACTGCCGTTCGAATTCCTGATGAACGCCCTGCGCCTGACCGAAGGCGTCGAGGCCCGGCTGTATCCGGAACGCACCGGGCTGCCCCTGGAAAGCCTCGCCGAAGGCCGTCGCGACGCCGAACAAAGCGGCCTGTTGCAGGTCGAACCGTCACGCCTGGCGGCCACCCCGCGCGGCCAGCTGTTCCTCAATGACTTGCTGCAGAAATTTCTGTGCTGATTTCGCCCTAAGGGAAAACGAATGGATTTGATACTCGACCTGCTCGCTACCGTGTCCCGCTGGAGTCGCAGCAACCTTTCAGAAATCTCCCTGGCCCTTGTCGGCTGCCTGCTGGTGCTGTTCGGCGCCGACATCAAGGGCTGGGTCGAAGCGCGCCTGGGTGGCCTCGCCGGCGCCCTGCGCGTCCCGATGATGGCGCTGCTGTGCATGATCGGCAGCGGCGCGGCGCTGATCTACGCCACGCCATGGATCGTCCGCGGCCTGAGCCAGTTCAACAACTACAGCCTGGCGCCGGTGCTGCTGGTGGTGCTGGTGTTGATCGGCGTGGTCGCCGACCGTCGCTGACCTGTAGCCGCTGCCGCAGGCTGCGATTGGCTGCGCAGCAGCCATAAACCCAGACACTGCGTTACACCTGACGTATCGCATCGACAGGCTTGGCGGTCGCTTCGCAACCGATCGCAGCCTGCGGCAGCGGCTACATGACTTATGCACAAGGATGAATATGAGCAGGAAAGCCGCCGAAGAAGTCAGCAAGTTCCTCAGCTACGTGCTGCGTCATGAGCCGCAGGCGATTGGCCTGCTGCTGGACAGCGAAGGCTGGGCCGAAGTCGAGGCCTTGATCGGCGGCGCAGCCAGGGAAGGACGCCAGCTGACACCCGAACTGATCGCCGAGGTGGTCGCCAGCAACGACAAGAAGCGCTTCGCCCTCTCCGAGGACGGCCAGCGCATCCGCGCCGTGCAAGGCCACTCCAGCAAGACCGTGAACCTGCAACTGGCTGAACAGCAGCCACCGGCCGTGCTTTACCACGGCACCGCCACCCGTTTCATGGACTCGATCAACCAGCAAGGCCTGATCCCAGGCGCCCGCCACCACGTGCACCTGTCACAGGACCTGGCGACCGCCGAGGCGGTGGGGCAGCGTTACGGGAAGGTAGTGATACTCAAGATCGCCGCACAGGACATGCAGGCGCAGGGCTACACGTTCTATCAAGCAGAGAACGGGGTCTGGCTGACCGATCACGTTCCCGTCGATTTCCTCTCGCCCCTGTAGGAGCGAAGCTTGCTCGCGATAGCGGACTTTGCAGCGCCGCTATCTTTCAGCCTGGCAGCTGATCGCGAGCAATCGAGCATCGAGCGGATGCTCCTACACAGCAGGCCTCAGGCCAGCTTTTCGAACTTCAGATCCCACACCCCATGGCCCAGGCGCTCGCCACGGCGTTCGAACTTGGTGATCGGACGCTCGGCCGGGCGCGGTACGCACTTGCCATCTTCGGCCAGGTTGCGGTAACCCGGCGCGACATTCATCACTTCCAACATGTACTCGGCGTACGGTTCCCAGTCGGTGGCCATATGCAGGATGCCGCCGACCTTCAGCTTGCTGCGCACCAGCTCGGCGAAGGACGCCTGGACGATACGCCGCTTGTGGTGACGACTCTTGTGCCATGGATCGGGGAAAAACAGCATCAGGCGATCCAGGCTGTTATCGGCGATGCAGCGGTTGAGCACTTCGATCGCATCGCAATCGTAGACCCGCAGATTGGTCAGGCCCTGGGTCAGCACGCCGTTGAGCAGCGCGCCAACACCCGGACGGTGCACTTCCACACCGATGAAATCCTGCTCCGGCGCGGCCGCGGCCATTTCCAGCAGCGAGTGGCCCATGCCGAAGCCGATTTCCAGGGAACGTGGCGCCGAGCGGCCAAACACCTGGTCGAAATCCACCGGCGCATCGGCCAGCGGCAGCACGTACAGCGGTGCGCCCTGCTCCAGGCCGCGTTGCTGGCCTTCGGTCATGCGCCCGGCGCGCATCACGAAACTCTTGATGCGGCGGTGTTGGCGCTCTTCGCCTGCTTCCGGCTGGATTGGCATGTCGTTTGATTCAGTCATCAATGGCTCTTACTTGATCAGACCATCCAGCGGCGAGGAAGCGCTGGCATAGAGTTTCTTCGGCATGCGGCCGGCGAGGTACGCCAGGCGGCCTGCCACAATGGCGTGCTTCATGGCTTCAGCCATCAGCACCGGTTGTTGCGCATGGGCGATGGCCGAGTTCATCAGCACCGCTTCGCAGCCCAGCTCCATGGCGATGGTGGCGTCGGAGGCAGTGCCGACACCGGCATCCACCAGCACCGGGACCTTGGCTTCTTCGAGGATGATCTGCAGGTTGTACGGGTTGCAGATCCCCAGGCCAGTACCGATCAGGCCGGCCAGCGGCATGACCGCGATGCAGCCCATTTCCGCCAGCTGGCGGGCGATGATCGGGTCATCGCTGGTGTACACCATTACGTCGAAACCTTCCTTGACCAGCACTTCGGCGGCCTTGAGGGTTTCCAGCACGTTGGGGAACAGGGTTTTCTGGTCGGCCAGCACTTCCAGCTTCACCAGGTTGTGGCCGTCGAGCAGCTCACGGGCCAGGCGGCAGGTGCGCACGGCTTCGACCGCGTCGTAGCAGCCGGCGGTGTTCGGCAGGATGGTGTAGCGATCCGGTGGCAGGATATCCAGGAGGTTCGGCTCGCCCGGGTTCTGCCCGATATTGGTCCGGCGCACGGCGACGGTGACAATCTCGGCACCCGAGGCTTCGATGGCCAGGCGGGTTTCTTCCATGTCACGGTACTTGCCGGTACCTACCAGCAAACGCGACTGGTAAGTACGACCGGCCAGGACGAAAGGCTTGTCGCTGCGAACGTTGCTCATCGGAAATCCTCTGTTGGGGTGAGGTTCTTGCAGAATTCTGTATTGGACCAGGCGCCGTGAAAACGTAGCGAGCCAAGGCAAGACAAGGAACGGTTGGAGTCGTGCTCGACTTTACTGGCGGTAAATGAGCATTCCGAGTCTGCTTTTAATGCAGTCTTTCTTGCGTGCGGCCCGGCACGCAGCAGTTTTCACGGTGTTTGGCTAGCCGCCGCCGATGGCGTGCACCACTTCGACCTGGTCGCCCTCGTTGAGGGTGGTCTCGGCATGCTGGCTGCGCGGGACGATATCCAGGTTGAGTTCGACCGCGATCCGGCGTCCGGTCAGGTCCAGACGGGTCAGCAGGGCCGCAACGGTTTCGCCGTCGGGCAGTTCAAAGGATTCGCCGTTCAACTGAATGCGCATGCCGAATGCCGCCATCATTTTTAGGGGTCAGCATTCTAGCCCGATCAGTCTGGCCGACCCAAGCCATTCGTCTCGAAATGGACCTGCCGGTCAGCTCAGCCGCCAGGCGGCAAGCCCCAGGCACAACCAGCCCGCCAGGAAGGCCAGGCCACCGAAGGGCGTGATCATGCCCAGCTTGCCGATGCCGGTCAGGGTCAGCAGGTAGAGGCTGCCGGAAAACAGCAGGATGCCGATGGCGAACGAAGCGCCGGCCCAGGCCACCAGGCGATCGGAGACCTGCGTGGCGAGCAATGCCACGCCCAGCAACGCCAGGGTGTGCACCAGCTGGTAGGTGACGCCGGTATGGAAAATCGCCAGGTACTCGGCGGTCAGGCGATTCTTCAGGCCATGGGCGGCAAATGCGCCCAGGCCAACGCCGGTAAATCCGAAAAAGGCGGCCAGCATCAGAAAGCCACGCAGCATGAGGAACTCCAGTCAGAATCGTCGGTCGGGCCTGTATAATGGCCCGCTCAACGGGTTCGGCCAAGCCATCTCTATGCTGCGTTTATTTTTCCGTCGTTTCTCCAAAGCCCTGCTCTGGTTCGCCATCGGCAGCGTTTTCCTGGTACTGGTGTTCCGTGTCGTGCCGCCTCCGGGCACGGCATTGATGGTCGAACGCAAGGTTGAATCCTGGATCGACGGCGACCCCATCGACCTGCAACGCAGCTGGAAACCCTGGGACGAGATCTCCGACGACCTGAAGTTGGCGGTGATCGCCGGCGAAGACCAGAAATTCCCCGAACACTGGGGTTTCGACATCGGCGCAATCCAGGCGGCTTTCGCCCATAACGAGCGCGGCGGCTCGATTCGCGGCGCCAGCACCCTGAGCCAACAGGTGGCGAAAAACCTGTTCCTGTGGTCCGGGCGCAGCTGGCTGCGCAAGGGCCTGGAAGCCTGGTTCACCGGGCTGATCGAGCTCTTCTGGCCCAAGCAACGGATCCTCGAGGTCTACCTCAACAGCGTCGAATGGGACGCCGGCGTATTTGGCGCCGAGGCCGCGGCGCGGCATCACTTCGGCGTCGGCGCAGGCTCGCTGTCGCGGCAACAGGCCAGTCTGCTGGCCGCGGTCCTGCCCAATCCACGGGTGTGGAGCGCCAGCCATCCGAGCAGCTATGTGGCACGGCGTGCCGGCTGGATCCGGCGGCAGATGAGCCAGCTGGGCGGAGACAGCTACCTGCTGGGCCTGAACGATTCGCGCAAGGCGCTGTGGGCGCAGTGACGCTCAAGCCACAGCCTCCGCGCATCTTCTGTAGGAGCGAAGCTTGCTCGCGATAGCACCCCCACAGACACCAAAGCCACAACACCACAACGCCACAAACAAAAACGCCCCGATCGGATCGGGGCGTTTTTTATTGCGTGGCGTATTACGCGGCAATCGACAACTTGAGCTTGTTCATCGCGCTCTTCTCGAGCTGGCGGATGCGCTCGGCCGAGACGTTGTACTTCTGCGCCAGGTCGTGCAGCGTGGCTTTCTCTTCCGCCAGCCAGCGCTGGTAGAGGATGTCGCGGCTGCGGTCGTCCAGCACTTCCAGCGCCTCGTGCAGGTTGCTGGTGGAATTGTCGGTCCAGTCGGCGTCTTCCAGCTGGCGCGCCGGGTCGTACCGGTGGTCTTCCAGGTAGTTGGCCGGCGATTGGAAGGCGCTGTCGTCATCCGCTTCGGCGGCTGGGTCGAAGGCCATGTCATGACCGGTCAGGCGACTTTCCATCTCGCGCACTTCGCGTGGCTCTACGCCGAGGCTTTCGGCCACACGATGGACTTCTTCGTTGTTCAACCAGGCCAGGCGCTTCTTCTGGCTGCGCAGGTTGAAGAACAGCTTGCGCTGGGCCTTGGTGGTCGCGACTTTCACAATGCGCCAGTTGCGCAGGATGAACTCGTGGATTTCCGCCTTGATCCAGTGCACGGCGAACGAAACCAGGCGCACACCCATTTCCGGGTTGAAGCGCTTGACAGCCTTCATCAGGCCGACGTTGCCTTCCTGGATCAGGTCAGCCTGGGCCAGGCCGTAGCCGGAATAGCTACGGGCGATATGTACGACAAAACGCAGGTGGGCGAGCACCATCTGCCGAGCCGCCTCAAGATCCTGCTCATAGTAGAGACTCTCGGCCAGTTCACGCTCCTGCTCGGGCGTCAGCAATGGAATGCTGTTCACCGTGTGCACATAGGCCTCCAGGTTCGCACCCGGGACCAAGGCATAAGCAGGTTGCAAAGAAGTGGTCATACGAAAAAACCTCCGACTCACATAACTCGTGCTTATTCAGCACTGCTGAAAATTGACCGGGAACCACAAAACAAGTTCCCAAAAATACTGAAAGGTCAATACAAGCAAAAAGACACTATTTCGGCGCCAGCTCCCGCAAGTGGCGGGCGACCGCAATCCACGCACCGATATACCCCAACAACACCGCGCCAAGCAAGAGCGAAAGACCATCGGCGACCGGCACGCCAGCCAGGGCGAAATCACTGCCGTACAAGCCGGCAAGCCCCACCACTGCGTCGTTCAGCCAATCGAGGCCGAACGCCAGAACCCCCCAGGACAAAATCCCCGCACCGAAGCCATACAAGGCGCCCATATAAAGGAAGGGACGCCGTACATAGCTGTCAGTGCCGCCGACGAGTTTAATCACTTCTATCTCGGTGCGGCGGTTTTCAATATGAAGACGAATGGTATTGCCTATCACCAAAAGTAATGCAGAAACCAGCAACACCGTCAGGCCGAAGACAAACCGGTCGCCCAGCTTGAGGATCGCCGCCAGCCGCTCGACCCATACCAGGTCCAGTTGCGCCTGCTGCACCTTGGGCATTTCCGCAAGGCGCTGGCGCAAGGCTTCCAGGGCGGCCTTGTCCACTTCGTTCGGCGTGACCAGGACTACGCCCGGCAGCGGGTTCTGCGGCAACTCCTTGAGCGCCTCGCCCAGCCCGGACTGCTGCTGGAACTCGTCCAGGGCCTTGTCCTTGCTGATGAACTCGGCGTCCGCCACGCCCGGCATGGCCTTGATCTGCTCGCTCAGGCTTTCGCCCTCGGTGGCGCTGGCATCGAGCTCCAGGTACAGGGAAATCTGCGCTGCGCGCTGCCAGGAGCCGCCCAGGCGCTCGACATTATTGAGCAACAGCGACAGGCCCATCGGCAGGCTCAGGGCCACGGCCATCACCAGGCAGGTGAAGAAACTGCCAATCGGCTGCTTGCCCAGGCGACGCAAGCTGTCGAGCAGGCTGGCGCGGTGGCTCTCGACCCAGGCGTGCAGCAGGGTGCTGAAATCCGGGCCGTCGTCTTCGTCGCGTTTTTTCTTCTGCGGCGGCTGGTCCGAGGCTTTCGGAGCCACGCGTTCGGCCACTTTAGGGCTGCGGGTCGCACTCATACGCCAGCCTCCCCATCGCCGATCAATCGGCCGCGTTGCAGGGTCAGCATGCGGTGACGCATGCGCGCGATCAGCGCCAGGTCGTGACTGGCGATCAGCACACTGGTGCCCAGACGGTTGATATCTTCGAATACGCCCATGATTTCCGCCGCCAGACGCGGGTCGAGGTTACCTGTGGGTTCGTCCGCCAGCAGCAAGGCCGGGCGGTGCACGATGGCGCGGGCAATACCGACGCGCTGCTGTTGGCCGGTGGACAGGTCGCCCGGGTAGAGATCGGTCTTGTCCGACAGCGCCACGCGCTCCAGGGCCGAGTCCACGCGCTTGGCGATTTCAGCCTTGGACAGGCCAAGGATCTGCAACGGCAAGGCGACGTTGTTGAAAACGGTGCGATCGAACAGCAACTGGTGATTCTGGAACACCACGCCGATCTGCCGCCGCAGGAATGGAATCTGCGCATTGCTGATGGTGCTCAGGTCCTGGCCGGCCAGCAGCAGCTTGCCGCTGGTGGGGCGCTCCATGGCCAGCAGCAGCCGCAGCAGCGTGGACTTGCCAGCGCCGGAATGGCCGGTGACGAACAGAAACTCGCCGCGACGGACCCGGAAGCTCAGCTCGTGCAGGCCGACATGGCCGTTCGGATAACGCTTACCGACCTGTTCGAAACGAATCATGAACGCTCCCGCTCGGCAAACAGTGCCTGGACAAAGGGTTCGGCTTCAAAGGTACGCAGGTCGTCGATGCTCTCACCGACGCCGATGTAGCGGATCGGCAGGCCAAACTGCTTGGCCAGGGCGAAGATCACCCCACCCTTGGCGGTACCGTCGAGCTTGGTCAGGGCCAGGCCGGTCAGTTCGACACTCTGGTTGAAATGCTTGGCCTGGTTGATGGCGTTCTGGCCGGTACCGGCATCGAGTACCAGCAGCACTTCGTGCGGTGCGTCGGCATCGAGCTTGCCGATCACCCGGCGAACCTTCTTCAGCTCTTCCATCAGGTTGTCTTTGGTGTGCAGGCGACCGGCGGTGTCGGCGATCAGTACGTCGATACCACGGGCCTTGGCGGCCTGCACGGCGTCGAAGATCACGGAGGCCGAGTCGGCGCCGGTATGCTGGGCGATCACCGGAATCTTGTTGCGCTCGCCCCAGACCTGCAGCTGTTCCACGGCCGCGGCGCGGAAGGTGTCGCCCGCGGCGAGCATGACCTTCTTGCCTTCGAGCTGCAGCTTCTTGGCCAGCTTGCCGATGGTGGTGGTCTTGCCGGCGCCGTTGACGCCGACCACCAGGATCACGAACGGCTTGGTCTGCGAAGCGATCTGCAGCGGCTGCTCCACCGGCTTGAGCATGCTCGACAGCTCGGCCTGCAGCGACTTGTACAGCGCATCGACGTCGGTCAGTTGCTTGCGCGCGACTTTCTGGGTCAGGTTCTGAATGATCACCGCGGTGGCTTCCACGCCCACGTCGGCGGTCAGCAGGCGGGTCTCGATATCTTCCAGCAGCTCGTCATCGATGGTCTTCTTGCCCAGGAACAGGCTGGCCATGCCTTCGCCGATGCTGGCGCTGGTCTTGGACAGGCCCTGCTTGAGGCGGGCAAAGAAGCCGACCTTGTTCTCCTCGGCGCGGGACGGCTCGACGGCAGCTGGCGCTTCGACCGGAGCCGTCGCAACCACCGGCGCGACTACTGGGCTTGGAGCTGGAGCTGGAGCTGGAGCTGGAGCTGGAGCTGGAGCTGGAGCTGGAGCTGGAACAGGTTGCGGTGCAACAAAGGCAGGCGCAACAGGCGCCGGGGCCACAGGCTCGACCACCGGGGCCGGGGTGGCAGCGACCGGCTCTGGCGGTTGCGGCGCGCTGACGGTCGCAGCGGGAATCGGCGGGACGACATGCGGCGCCTGCTCGTTTTCCACCAGCGCCACTGGCTCTTCCGCCACCGGCAGGGTCAGCCAGGGCTTGTGATCGGGATCGGGGGTCAGCGGCAGGTCCGGCGCGGCCGCGGGCTCGGTCGCGGCAGCAGGTCGTTCAGGCTGCAGGATCGGCTCGGCGATCGGCAACACCACAGGCGCTACGACTTCGACAACCGGGGTTTCTTCTATAACGGGAGCCGGGGCAGGCTCGACAGGAACTTGTGACTGTTCGACGACGGTTTCCTGCGGCTTTTTGCGCAGCCATCCGAACAGGCCTTTTTTCTCGCCAGCCGCGGCTGGGGTCTTCTTGTCGTCGTTGGAACCAAACATGGAGGACGGCTATCTCAAGGTAGCGACGCGCCAGCAAGGCGCATCGGCAAATAAATATTCGATGCAGAACAGACTGCGTTTCCGCCGGCTTGTTCACGCGCAACATTTTGTCGAGGTGCCCAGCGGCATCTCAAGGATCGATTTTACTAAAGGACTGAAACGGCAAAATCGGCGAAAAGTCGAAGTTTAGCTGATAAATCCAGACTTCCTGCCGGAAACCCATACAACCTGCTCAAGCACACTCTGATCCGCAAAGGCCTGATAGGCGTGGCCGCCAGTAAAACGGATCAGTATCCTAGCATCTCCTCGCCCGCCGACGCTAAGACCAAGCGGGCAGTCCAACAGGTTTAAAAACGAATGAATGCTCTAGCCCGCCGCGCCGCAGGCCTGCTGCTCAGTACGGTTTGTCTGCCCCTTTCAGCCTTGGCTGCCGATCCACAACCCACCCATGAATTCACCCTCGACAACGGCCTCAAGGTCGTGGTCCGCGAAGACCACCGGGCTCCGGTCGTGGTCTCCCAGGTCTGGTACAAAGTCGGCTCCAGTTACGAAACCCCGGGCCAGACCGGTTTGTCCCACGCCCTGGAACACATGATGTTCAAAGGCAGCGAAAAGGTCGGCCCCGGCGAAGCCTCGCTGATCCTGCGCGACCTGGGCGCCGAAGAGAACGCATTCACCAGCGACGATTTCACCGCTTATTACCAAGTGCTGGCCCGTGACCGCCTGGGCGTGGCCTTCGAGCTGGAGGCCGATCGCATGGCCAGCCTGCGCCTGCCGCCCGACGAGTTCAGCCGCGAAATCGAGGTAATCAAGGAAGAGCGCCGCCTGCGCACCGACGACAAGCCGATGTCCAAGGCCTTCGAACGCTTCAAGGCGATGGCCTACCCGGCCAGCGGCTACCACACGCCGACCATCGGCTGGATGGCCGACCTCAACCGAATGAAGGTCGAGGAGCTGCGCCACTGGTATGAATCCTGGTACGCACCGAACAACGCCACCCTGGTGGTGGTCGGCGACGTGACCCCGGACGAGGTCAAGACCCTGGCCCAGCGTTATTTCGGCGCCATTGCCAAGCGCGCCGTGCCCGCGGCGAAGATCCCCCTGGAACTGGCCGAGCCCGGCGAGCGGCAGATCACCCTGCGGGTGAAGACCCAGTTGCCGAGCGTGATGCTGGCCTTCAACGTGCCGAGCATCGCCACCGCCGCAGACAAGCACTCGGTGCATGCCCTGCGCCTGATCGCCGCGCTGCTCGACGGCGGCTACAGCGCCCGCATCCCGACCCGCCTGGAGCGTGGCGAAGAGCTGGTGTCCGGCGGCTCGTCGAGCTTCGACGCCTACACCCGCGGCGACAGCCTGTTCCTGCTTTCGGCCATGCCCAACAGCCAGAAGAAAAAAACCGTCGCCCAGGCCGAAGCCGGCCTGTGGCGTTTGCTCGAAGAGCTGAAGAGCACCCCGCCGACCGCCGAAGAACTGGAGCGCGTGCGCGCCCAGGTCATCGCCGGCCTGGTCTACGAGCGTGACTCCATCACCAGCCAGGCCACCGCCATCGGCCAGCTGGAAACCGTCGGCCTGTCCTGGAAGCTCATGGACACTGAACTTGCCGAACTGCAAAGCGTGACCCCTGAGGACATCCAGAAGGCCGCCCGCACCTATTTCACCCGCGAACGCCTGAGCGTTGCCCACGTATTGCCTGAGGAGTCCGCTCATGAGTAATCGCAAAAGCGCCAGTCCGGTCCTGCTTGGCCTGGCACTTGTGGCCCTGATCGTTGCCGCCGGCCTTTATCTGCTGCGTGGCAACGAATCCCGCGCCAGCCAGGCGCTGGACAAGGCCAAGAGCAGCCAGAAGCTGCAATCTCTGACCGAGCTCGACGGCAAGGCGCCAAGCCATCGCCGCCTCGATATCAAGACCTGGAACACCCCAGAAGGCGCCAAGGTGCTGTTCGTCGAGGCCCATGAGCTGCCGATGTTCGACCTGCGCCTGACCTTCGCCGCCGGCAGTAGCCAGGACGGCGACGCGCCGGGCGTGGCGATGCTGACCAACGCCATGCTCAACGAAGGCGTGGCCGGCAAGGATGTCGGCGCGATCGCCCAGGGCTTCGAAGGCCTGGGCGCCGATTTCGGCAACGGTGCCTACAAGGACATGGCCATCGCGTCCCTGCGCAGCCTCAGCGCGCCGGACAAGCGCACGCCGGCCCTGCAACTGTTTGCCGAGGTAGTGGGCAAGCCGACCTTCCCCGCCGACTCCCTGGCGCGCATCAAGAACCAGATGCTCGCTGGCTTCGAGTACCAGAAGCAGAACCCCGGCAAGCTGGCGAGCCTGGAACTGATGAACCGCCTGTATGGCAGCCATCCGTATGCCCATTCCAGCGACGGCACCGCGCAGAGCGTGCCGCCCATCAGCCTGGCCCAGTTGCGGGCGTTCCATGCCAAGGCCTATGCCGCCGGCAACGTGGTGATCGCGCTGGTGGGCGACCTGTCGCGCAGCGAAGCCGAGGCGATTGCCGCACAGATCTCCAGCGCCCTGCCCCAAGGCCCGGCACTGGCGAAAATCGCGCAACCGACCGAACCACAGGCCAGCATCGGCCATATCGAATACCCGTCCAGCCAGACCAGCCTGCTGCTGGCGCAACTGGGCATCGATCGCGACGACCCGGACTACGCGGCGCTGGCCCTGGGCAACCAGATCCTGGGCGGCGGCGGTTTTGGCACCCGGCTGATGAGTGAAGTGCGCGAAAAACGCGGCCTGACCTACGGCGTCTATTCCGGCTTCAGCCCGATGCAGGCCCGTGGCCCGTTCATGATCAACCTGCAGACCCGTGCCGAAATGAGCCAGGGCACCCTCAAGCTGGTGCAGGACGTGCTCGCCGATTACCTCAAGACCGGCCCGACCCAGAAGGAACTCGACGACGCCAAGCGCGAACTGGCCGGCAGCTTCCCGCTGTCCACCGCCAGCAATGCGGATATCGTCGGCCAACTGGGCGCCATCGGCTTCTATAGCCTGCCGCTGAGCTATCTTGAAGACTTCATGCAGCAGTCCCAGAGCCTGACCGTGGAACAGGTCCGGGACGTCATGAACAAACACCTGAAAGCGGACAAGATGGTCATCGTCACCGCCGGTCCGACCGTCCCGCAAAAGCCGTTGCCGGCCCCTACTGACAAACCCGCCGAGCAGCCGCTCGGGGTTCCGGAGCATTAATGGCCAGCCCATCGCGTCCCAGCAAGAAACCCATCCATAACCAGCACAACGGTGTAGGCCAACTACGCATCATCGGCGGCGAATGGCGCAGCCGCCGCCTGAGCTTCCCCGATGTGCCGGGCTTGCGCCCGACACCGGACCGGGTGCGCGAAACCCTGTTCAACTGGCTGGCGCCGTATGTCGCCGGAGCCAAGGTGCTCGACCTGTTCGCCGGCAGCGGCGCGCTGTTTCTCGAGGCCCTGTCCCGTGGCGCCGCCATGGGCCAGGCGCTGGATGCCAGCAACCTGGCCGTGTCGCGCCTGCGCGAACACCTGGGCACCCTGCGCTGTACCGTTGGTCAGGTGCAGACCGCCGACGCCCTGCGCTACCTGGAAACCCAGCCGGCCAGCCGTTTCGACCTGGTATTCCTCGATCCGCCGTTCCATCAGAACCTGTTGCCGACCGCCTGTGCCCTGTTGGAGGAACGGGACTGGCTGGCTGACGATTCCTGGGTCTATACCGAAAGTGAAACCGCGCCTTCGACCCTCGGCCTTCCGGCGAACTGGCGCCTGCACCGCGAGCAGAAATCCGGGCAGGTGTATTACGCCTTGTGGCAACGCATGGCGAAGATCGCCGGTTAACCCACCGGACTGAAAAAGCTGCGCGGCCCTGCCGGGTCGCGCATCGCTGTTACAGAGAATCGCCGTGCCTACTCCGTCAGATCGCTTCATTCCCGCCTTCGGCCTCGGCAACCCGCACCTGCAAACCTTGTGGGGCCCGCTGTGGCGCAAGACCACTCACCTTGACCGCCAGCGCGAACGCCTATGGCTCGACGACGGCGACTTTCTCGATCTCGACTGGCACGGCCCGCACACCGCCAGCGCGCCCCTGGTATTGGTGCTGCATGGTCTGACCGGCTCTTCCAACTCGCCTTACGTGGCCGGCCTGCAAAAGGCCCTGGCCAGCCAGGGCTGGGCCAGCGTGGCGCTGAACTGGCGCGGCTGCTCGGGCGAACCCAACCTGCTGCCGCGCAGCTACCACTCGGGGGCCAGCGAAGACCTGGCCGCCGCCATCGACCACCTGCGCAGCAAACGCCCGCTGGCCCCGCTGTTCGCGGTGGGCTATTCGCTGGGCGGCAATGTGCTGCTCAAGCACCTGGGGGAAAGCGGCAGCGCCAGCCAGCTGCAAGGCGCCGTCGCGGTATCGGTGCCGTTTCGCCTGGACCAATGCGCCGACCGCATCGGCCAGGGGTTTTCCAAGGTCTACCAGGCGCATTTCATGCGCGAGATGCTGGCCTACATCAAGGACAAGCAGCGCCAGTTCCAGCATGACGGGCGCCATGAGGGCCTGGCGGTGCTGGAGCGGCTCGGCTCGCTGGAAAAGATGCGCACCTTCTGGGATTTCGACGGCCGGGTCACCGCGCCGCTGAATGGCTTTGCCGATGCCGAGGATTACTACCGACGCGCCTCCAGCCGCTATTTCCTTGGGGAAATCCGCACGCAAACCCTGATTATCCAGGCCGCGGACGACCCTTTCGTATTTCCCCACAGCCTGCCGGAAGCCGGCGAGCTGTCCAGCAGCACCCACTTCGAACTGCAGGCCAAGGGCGGGCACGTCGGCTTTGTCGATGGTTCGGTGAAGACCCCGGGTTATTACCTGGAACGACGCATCCCGCAATGGCTGTCCGACCTGGGGCGCGAGCCGCGATGAACAGCGACCAGGGCGAATCGATCCGTTTCTGGCAAACCGCGCCCCTGGCCGGCGTGGAACTGCTGGCTGCGCGCTACATCGAGCATCGCTTCGTGCCCCATGTGCACGACGGCTATGTGATCGGCATGATCATGGACGGCGCCCAGCGCTACCGTTATCGCGGCGCCGAACACCTGGCGGGGCGCGGCACCCTGGTGCTGATCAACCCGGACGAGCTGCACACCGGCCACAAAGGCACCGAGGACGGCTGGCTGTACCGGGCGTTTTATCCGGACAACGCGAAAATCCTCGCCATGCTCGACGAGCTGGAATTGCCCACCGGCAGCCTGCCGGCCTTTGGCGCCACGCTGTATCGCGACCCCGATCTGGTCAGCGGCTTCTGCCAATTGCATCAACTGCTGGAAAGCCCGGCCACCGCCCTGCAACAACAGACCCTGTGGCGGGAAATGATGCTCTTGCTACTGCGGCGTCACGCCGGGGTCAAGGCGCCGGGCGAACCGGGGCGGGAACACCGGGCGATCGTCCGGGCCAAGGAGTTGCTGCAAGCGCAGCTGGCGGCCCCACCGTCGCTGGAAGAACTGGCCGCCGCGGTGAATCTCTCGCCGTTCCATTTCGCCCGGGTATTTCGCCGCGCCACCGGCATGCCACCGCACACCTGGCTGATGCAACAGCGTATCGCCCAGGCCCGGGCACTGCTGCGCGACGGCTGCCTGCCGCTGGAAGTGGCGATGCAACTGGGGTTCGCCGACCAGAGCCATCTGAGCCGGCAGTTCAAGCAGGTCTATGGCGTGGGGCCAGCGGCCTATCGCAGCGCCCGCCAGTCCCCGTGACGGCCCCTCCATCCGTAGGAGCGAAGCTTGCTCGCGAAAAAAACTCTGGACGACGCAATCTGCCCGTAAGAACGCACTGCCTGGAAGGTTGATCGCGAGCAAGCTTCGCTCCTACGGTGGGGCAGGGCTCAGTCGCCCTTGGCCACCGCACGCTGCGGGTCGGTGATCCATTCGCTCCAGGAGCCGGCATACAGACTGGCCAGGGGATACCCGGCCAGGCACAGGGCGAACAGGTTATGACAGGCCGTCACGCCCGAGCCGCAGTACGCCACCAGCTCGGTCGGTGACCGCTCGCCCAACATCTCGGCGAACCGCTGCCGGAGCTGCTCGGCCGGCAGAAAACGGCCATCGCTGCCCAGGTTGTCGGTGAACGCCGCGCATTGCGCGCCAGGGATATGCCCGGCCACCGGGTCGATCGGCTCCACTTCGCCGCGAAAGCGTGGCTGGGCGCGGGCGTCGAGCAGGGTCAGGGTCGGCTGGCCAAGGCGCTTTTGCAGTTGTTCGGCACTGCGCAGCAGGTTTTCATCGGGCTGGCCAGTGAAGTGGCCGAGCACGTTGGCCGGAGGGTCCAGGCTCAACGGCAGGCCCGCGGCGTGCCAGGCTTTCAGGCCGCCGTCGAGGATAAACACGCCGTCACGTTTGCCCAGCCAGGCCAGCAGCCACCAGGCCCGGGCGGCATAGGCGCCGGGGCCGTCGTCGTAGAGCACGACGTCGCTGTCGGCGTCGATGCCCCAGGCCTGCAGGCGGGCAATCAGCGTCGCCGGCTCGGGCAGCGGATGGCGCCCGGTCACGCCCTTGATCACCGGGCCACTGAGGTCGCGTTCCAGATCGGCAAAATGCGCGCCGGCCAGATGCCCCTCGGCATAACTGCGCTGGCCGTAATCCGGGTCTTCCAGGGCAAAACGACAATCGAGAATCACCAGCCCGGGCTGCTCCAGGCGAGCGGCCAATTGCTGTGGGCTGATCAGTTGCGCGATGGGCATGACGGACTCCTGTAATTGAACGATGGCTTGATCCAGGACCTGCGGGTAAACGCAGTCGGCTTGCCTACAAATCTACTGCACTTCTTCCAGGGCCTGGGCCAGGGGCACATAAAACTCGTCGAACAGCGCGTTGACCGCTTCCCGGGCCTGGTCGGTGACAAACCCGGCCTCCAGCACCAGCACCTGATAGACACCGCGCTTGATGGCTTCTTCGCTCAGGTGCGCGGAGTTTTCCCGGGTGGTGCACAAAAAGCGCACCCAGGACGTGAGGATGATCCAGGCGTTGAGGGTCAGGGACTCGATCTGCACCTTGTCCATCTTGAGGATGCCGGCGTCGACGAAGCCGGCGTAGATCGCCGTGCCGTGGATCAGGCAGCGCTGGGAGAAACGCCGGTAGCGGGCAGCCATTTCGGCATCGCTGTCGAGCAGGTGCTCCAGGTCGCGGTGCAGGAAGCGATAGCGCCACATGGCCGCCAATACGGCCTGCAGGTAATAACGCTTGTCTTCCACCGTCACCGCGCGGCCCTGGGGCAGGCGCAGGAAACTGTCGACCAGCGCTTCGTACTCGCAGAACAGCACGGCGATGATCGCCTGCTTATTGGGGAAGTGGTAATACAGGTTGCCCGGCGAAATCTCCATGTGGGCCGCAATGTGGTTGGTGCTGACATTGCGTTCGCCCTGCTGGTTGAACAGCTCCAGGCTGTTCTGGACGATGCGTTCGCGAGTTTTTATGCGTGGGGCCATGAGCGTGGGCTTTAATCGAAGAGGCGTTGCCCGGCATCTTACGACCTATCCCCAACGGGATAAATCAAAGCTGGTACGGGATGGCATTTGACATTTTAGAGTATAAGCTCTAAAAATCGCCCACTTAAAAAAACCGGAGCCGCCCATGCCTGCCGAAATCGCCTACTTGCCTGAAGCTCACCAACAGCTGGACGAGCTTCATCACTTGTTCGCTGCCCAGCGCCAGGCCTTCGCGGCCAACCCCATGCCGCCCGCGGCCCAGCGCCTGCAGTGGCTCAAGAGCCTGCGCGACCTGCTCGACAGCGAACGCCAGGCCCTGATCGAGGCCATCAGCGACGATTTCAGCCATCGCAGCGCCGACGAAACCCTGCTCGCCGAAATCATGCCCAGCCTGCATGGCATCCACTACGCCAGCAAACACCTCAAGGGCTGGATGAAGCCTTCGCGGCGCAAGGTCGGCGCGGCCTTTCAACCGGCCTCGGCCAAGGTCGTCTATCAGCCGCTGGGCGTGATCGGCGTGATCGTGCCGTGGAACTACCCGCTGTACCTGGCCATCGGCCCGCTGGTCGGCGCGCTTGCCGCCGGCAACCGGGTGCTGCTCAAGCTCAGCGAATCGACCCCCGCCACCGGCCTGCTGCTCAAGCGCCTGCTGGCCAAGGTATTCCCCGAGGACCTGGTGGCCGTGGTTCTGGGCGAGGCTGAAGTGGGCGTGGCTTTCTCCCGGCTGCCCTTCGACCACCTGCTGTTCACCGGCGCCACCAGCATCGGCAAGCATGTGATGCGCGCCGCGGCGGAAAACCTGACCCCGGTGACCCTCGAGCTGGGCGGCAAGTCCCCGGCCATCGTGTCCGACGACGTGCCGCTCAAGGACGCCGCCGAACGCATCGCCTTCGGCAAGACCATGAATGCCGGCCAGACCTGCGTCGCCCCGGACTACGTGCTGGTCCCGGAAAACCGCGTCGGCGCCTTCGTCGATGCCTATCGCCAGGTGGTTCGCGATTTCTTCCCGACCCTGGTCGACAACCCCGACTACACGGCGATCATCAACCAGCGGCAACTGGCGCGCCTGAACAGCTACATCAGCGACGCTACCAGCAAGGGCGCGCTGCTGATCCCGCTGTTCGAGGCAAACCAGGAACGGCGCATGGGCCACAGCCTGATGCTCAATGTCAGCGACGACATGACCGTGATGCAGGACGAAATCTTCGGCCCGATCCTGCCGATCGTGCCCTACACCGGGCTGGACCAGGCTTTCGCCTACATCAACCAGCGCCCGCGCCCGCTGGCGCTCTATTACTTCGGCTACAACAAGGCCGAGCAGAACCGGGTGCTCAACGAAACCCACTCGGGCGGGGTCTGCCTCAACGACACCCTGCTGCACGTGGCCCAGGACGACATGCCGTTCGGTGGCATCGGCCACTCGGGCATGGGCCATTACCACGGTCACGAGGGTTTCCTGACCTTCAGCAAGGCCAAGGGCGTACTGAGCAAACAGCGCCTGAACGCCGCGCGGCTGATCTACCCGCCCTACGGCAAGCCGATCCAGAAACTGATCCAGAAGCTGTTCATCCGCTAACCAGACCATTACCGGGTAATCACAATAATGCCCCCCAGCCTGCCTGTAGCCCCCGAACTGTCGCGCCGTGGCCTGTTGAAAATCGGCCTGTGCGCCAGCGCATTCCTGACCACCGCGGGTATCGGCGCCAGCCTCAGCGGCTGCTCGTCCAGCACGCCGGCCAGTGGCTTCGCGGTGCTGCGCAGCAGTGACCTGCCGGTTTTGCGGGCATTACTGCCAGTAATGCTCGACGGCTCGGTGGCCGCCGAAAAACTGCCCGCGGCGCTCGACGCCACGCTGAAAGGCCTGGACTACAGCCTCGACCATCTGTCGCCGGAAATGCTCAAGCTCACCCAGCAGCTGTTCGACGTGCTGGGCATGGGTATCACGCGCGGGCCGCTGACCGGTATCTGGGGCAGTTGGGAAAACGCCAGCGCCGAAGACATCCGCCAGTTCCTCAAGCGCTGGGAAAACAGCTCTCTCAGCCTGTTGCGCATGGGCCACGCGTCCTTGCTGCAACTGGTGATGATGGCCTGGTACAGCCGCCCCGAATCCTGGGCCCACTGCGGTTATCCCGGGCCGCCCAGAATCTGAAGACTGCTCGCTCTGTAGCCGCTGCCGAAGGCTGCGATCGGCTCCGCAGGAGACGCGCTCCTGAAGCCCTCGGAAGGTCCTACGGACCTTGTCGCAGTCTTCGGCAGCGCTACACAAGCACCCAGAAGCCCCAGAACAACTAGAGAGAGCCTGATATGCCTGTACCCGATCCGTTTCGCGAAGGCCTGGCCCGCGGCTGGAAAACCTACAACGGCGCGCAACTGCAACAGGACCTGATCCTCGAAGCGGATGTCGCCATCATCGGCAGCGGCGCGGGCGGCGGCACCACCGCCGAGATCCTCAGCGCCGCCGGCTACAAGGTGCTGCTGATCGAAGAAGGGCCGCTCAAGACCAGCGACGACTTCAAGATGCTCGAAGACCAGGCCTACGCCGAGCTCTACCAGGAAGGCATCGGCCGCATGAGCAAGGACGGCGCCATCACCATCCTGCAAGGCCGCGCGGTCGGCGGCACCACGCTGATCAACTGGACCTCCAGCTTCCGCACCCCCGAGCCGACCCTGGAACACTGGGCCAAGGAGCACAACGTCAAGGGCCACAGCCCGGCCGACATGGCGCCCTGGTTCGCGAAGATGGAGCAACGCCTGGGGATCACCCCGTGGATCATGCCGCCCAACGCCAACAACGACGTGATCAGGCTCGGCTGCGAAAAGCTCGGCTACAGCTGGCATGTGATCCCGCGTAACGTGCGCGGCTGCTGGAACCTCGGCTATTGCGGCATGGGCTGCCCGACCAACGCCAAGCAATCGATGATGGTCACCACCATTCCCGCAACCCTGGAAAAAGGCGGCGAGCTGCTGTACCTGGCCCGCGCCGAGCGCCTGCAGATCAAGGGCGAGCGGGTCGAGAGCCTGCAATGCGTGGCCATGGACGAGCGCTGCGTGGCGCCCACCGGCCGCACCATCCAGGTCAAGGCCCGGCATTACGTGCTGGCGGGCGGCGGCATCAACAGCCCGGCCCTGCTGCTGCGTTCCGACGCGGCCGACCCGCACAAGCGCCTGGGCAAGCGCACTTTCCTGCACTTGGTGAATTTTTCCGCCGGGCAGTTCGACCAGGTCATCAACCCCTTCTACGGTGCGCCGCAGTCGATCTACTCCGATCATTTCCAATGGCTGGACGGCGCCACCGGCAGGATGTCCTACAAACTCGAGGTGCCGCCGCTGCAACCGGCGCTGGCCACTACCCTGCTTGGCGGTTTCGGCCAGCAGAGCGCCTTGAACATGCAGCAACTGCCCCACACCCACGCGATGCTTGCACTGCTGCGCGACGGTTTTCACCCGGACAGCAGCGGCGGCAGCGTGGAGCTGCGCGGCGACGGCTCGCCGGTGCTCGACTATCAGGTTTCGGATTACGCCTGGGACGGCGTGCGCCGGGCCTTCCACAGCATGGCGGAGATCCAGTTCGCCGGCGGCGCCAAGGCGGTCATGCCGGTGCACAGCGACGCCCGCTACGTGAAGACCCTGGCCGAGGCCAAGGCGCTGATCGACAGCCTGCCGCTCGCGCTGTACCGCACTCGCCTGGGCAGCGCCCATGTGATGGGCGGTTGTGCCATGGGCGAAGACCCGAAAAGCGCCGTCACCGACAGCCTGGGGCGGCATCACCAGCTGACGAATCTGTCGATCCACGACGGCTCGCTGTTCCCCACCAGCATTGGCGCCAACCCGCAATTGTCGGTCTACGGCCTGACCGCGCAACTGGCCACGGCCCTGGCCGAACGGCTGAAAAGCGGGTGAAAAAGCCGTTTATTCTTGTCGTCTATAGTGCTTTCTTCCGTTACAGGCGACTTGGCCGACCGGAAAGGCTGCGATACCATCCGACTCCCCAACGGACTCCCGCCAGGACGACGCGATGAACCGAGTGTTGTACCCAGGTACCTTCGACCCTATTACCAAGGGCCATGGCGATCTGGTCGAACGCGCCTCGCGCCTGTTCGATCATGTGATCATCGCCGTCGCCGCCAGCCCGAAGAAAAACCCGCTTTTCCCTCTGGAACAGCGCGTGGAACTGGCTCGTGAGGTCACCAAGCATCTGCCGAACGTTGAAGTCGTCGGTTTTTCCACGCTGCTGGCGCATTTCGCCAAGGAGCAGAACGCCAATGTCTTCCTGCGGGGGCTACGGGCGGTTTCGGACTTCGAATATGAATTCCAGCTGGCCAACATGAACCGCCAACTGGCGCCGGACGTGGAAAGCCTGTTCCTCACACCGTCGGAGCGTTATTCGTTCATTTCCTCGACGTTGGTCCGGGAAATCGCCGCATTGGGCGGCGATATCAGCAAGTTCGTGCACCCGGCGGTGGCCGACGCCCTGACCTTGCGCTTCAAGAAATAACCCCCGCGCGGGAGCTGGCGAAACCTGCGCCAGTTCCCGCGCCGTCTGCCTGCAATGCCCCTCCCATCGCGCCCGCGTGCACTGCGCTCGTCAATGCGGCACAATTGCGCATTGGTTTTTCAAATGCCTGGGCCCGCCGCCCTGGCCGGAGTGCCCCATGTCCCTGATCATCACCGACGATTGCATCAATTGCGACGTCTGCGAACCCGAGTGCCCGAACGCCGCCATTTCTCAAGGCGAAGAGATCTACGTGATCGACCCGAACCTGTGCACCCAATGCGTCGGCCACTATGACGAGCCGCAATGCCAGCAGGTCTGCCCGGTGGATTGCATCCCGCTGGACGAAGCCCATCCGGAAACCGAAGAAGAATTGATGGCCAAGTACCGGAAGATCACCGGCAAGGCATAAATCGGAAGTATGCGGCGCGATTATCGCGGGCAAGCCTCGCTCCTACAGGTTTCGCATTGGTAGGAGCGAGGCTTGCCCGCGAAGCTTTTCAGCTCTGGCATTTAGGGCAATACACGCTCGCACGCTGCCCCAGCTTGATTTCCCGCAGCCCCGTGCCGCAGACCTTGCAGTGCTCCCCACCGCGCCCGTAGACGAACAGTTCCTGCTGGAAATAGCCCGGCTGCCCGTCGCCGCCGATAAAGTCGCGCAGGGTGGTACCGCCGCGCTCGATGGCCGCGGCCAGGATGCGCTTGATCTCGATCGCCAGCTTCAGGTAGCGCGCCCGGGAAATCCCCTTGGCTTCGCGACGCGGGTCGATGCCGGCGGCGAACAGCGCTTCGGTCGCGTAGATGTTGCCCACCCCCACCACCACCGCGTTGTCCATGATGAACGGCTTGACCGCCATCGAACGCCCCCGCGACAGCTGATACAGGCGCTCGCCGTCGAACAGGTCGGTCAGCGGCTCCGGCCCCAGGCGAATCAGCAGTTCGTGGTTGAGCGGGTCCAGGCTCCAGAGCATCGCGCCAAAGCGCCGCGGGTCGGTGTAGCGCAGGGCCAGGCCGGACTCCAGCTCGATGTCGACGTGCTCGTGCTTGGCCGCCGGCAAGCCGACCTCTACCAGGCGCAGGTTGCCGGACATGCCCAGGTGGCTGATCAGCGTGCCGACTTCGGCATTGATCAACAGGTACTTGGCGCGACGCTCGACCTTGACGATCTGCTGGCCGGACAGGCGCACATCGAGGTCTTCCGGAATCGGCCAGCGCAGGCGCCGGTCGCGCACGATCACGCGGCTGACGCGCTGCCCTTCCAGGTGCGGCGCGATACCGCGCCGGGTGGTTTCGACTTCCGGTAATTCAGGCATGTGCGCCTCGTGTGCTCGCTACGTGGTCGGGAATCAGTGCGCGCCCAGCTCGCGCACGGTTTCCTTGAGGTTCTCGAAGTCGTAGTCGGACAGGCCGACGTAATCGAGGATCAGGTGGCCAATGCTGTTCCACTCATGGTCGTCGACCTGATTGCCCAGCACCCGGTAGGACGCGCAGATATGCTCGGCCATCTTCAGGATCGCCAGCAGGTTCTTCAGCTGGCTGTTGCGCGACGACTCGTCGCTGAAAATCGCCAGGGCGTTGTGGTGATTGGCGATGGCATTGGTCACGTGTTCCGGCAGGCGCCAGGACTTGGCCGTGTAATAACCGACCACCGCGTGGTTGGTGTTGAACGCGCGGTTTTCCGTATCCACCACACGGTTTTCCGGGCCGGCGCTGGCATAGGCCTCTTCCAGCACCGTCATGTAATTGGGGAAGCGCTTGAGCATCAGCGGCACGCCGCAATCGTGGAACAGGCCCAGGGCATAGGCTTCATCGACTGCTTGCACGCCGGTGCGCTTGGCCAGGGTCAGGCAGGTCATCGCCACATCCTGGGCGGTGTCCCAGAAACGGTTGAGGGTGACGATGGTTTCGTCGCTCATCTCGCCCTTGATCGACTGCGCGTTGATCAGGTTGATGATCGAACGGCTGCCCAGCAGGTTCACCGCGCGCTGGATCGAGGCAATCTTGTTGCTCAACCCGTAATACGGCGAGTTGACGATTTTCAGCAGCGCGCCGGAAAGGCCCGGGTCCTGGGAGATCAGCTTGGCGATCATTTCCAGGTCAGGGTCGGGCATGTATTGCTCCATCTGCAAATCCACCATGATTTGCGGTTGGGGCGGCACGCTGATGCCTTGCAGGGCCTGTTGGATCTGCTCGGCGGAAAGCTCTTGGGATATCGCTTGGGACATAGATACGCACTCTGGGCTAGGCGGCGATTCTAACCCTTAAAACGGCGCCCATGACCACCCCCGAGGAACTTTACGACAGCAGCGGGCGGGTCCACTGGAGGCGCCACATATCCACTCGCCGGCCTCTCGGCGAGCGCAACACGTTATACTCCCGCTCTTTTTTCCGGAGCGACGTCATGTCCCTGCCAAGCCTGCGCCTCAAAGCCAACGCCGATCGCCGCCTGCGCGCCGGCCACCTGTGGGTCTACAGCAACGAAATCGATGTAGCCGCCACCCCACTCCACGGCTTCAAGGCAGGCGACCAGGCAGTGCTGGAAGCCGCCGGCGGCAAGCCGCTGGGCGTCGTCGCCATGAGCCCGAACAACCTGATCTGCGCCCGCCTGCTGTCGCGCGACGCCAAGCTGGCGCTGGACAAGTCGCTGCTGGTGCACCGCCTGAACGTGGCCCTGTCGCTGCGCGAGCGCCTGTTCGACAAGCCGTTCTACCGCCTGGTCTACGGCGACTCCGACCTGCTGCCAGGCCTGGTGGTCGACCGTTTCGGCGACATCCTCGTCGTGCAGCTGGCTTCGGCGACCATGGAACAGCACAAGGACGACGTGATCGCCGCGCTGGTCCAGGTCCTCAAGCCAAGCGGCATCCTGTTCAAGAACGACTCCGCCGCGCGTGACGCCGAAGGCCTCAACCGCTACGTGGAAACCGTGTTCGGCCTGGTGCCGGAGTGGGTCGCCCTGGAAGAGAACGGCGTGAAGTTCGAAGCCCCGGTGATGGAAGGCCAGAAGACCGGCTGGTTCTACGACCACCGCATGAACCGCGCCCGCCTGGCGCCTTACGCCAAGGGCAAGCGCGTGCTGGACCTGTTCAGCTACATCGGTGGCTGGGGCGTGCAGGCCGGCGCCTTCGGTGCCAGCGAAGTGTTCTGCGTCGACGCCTCGGGCTTCGCCCTTGACGGTGTCGAGCGCAACGCCGCGCTCAACGGCATCGCCGAGAAAGTCACCTGCATCGAAGGCGACGTGTTCGAAGCCCTGAAGGAACTCAAGGCCGCCGAAGAGCGTTTCGACGTGATCGTGGCCGACCCGCCCGCCTTCATCAAACGCAAGAAAGACCTGAAGAACGGCGAAGGCGCCTACCGCCGCCTGAACGAACAGGCCATGCGCCTGCTCAGCAAGGACGGCATCCTGGTCAGCGCATCGTGCTCGATGCACCTGCCCGAAGACGACCTGCAGAACATCCTGCTCACCAGCGCCCGCCATCTGGACCGCAATATCCAGCTGCTGGAACGCGGCGGCCAGGGCCCGGACCATCCGGTGCACCCGGCCATCCCGGAAACCCGCTACATCAAGAGCATCACCTGCCGCCTGCTGCCTAACAGCTGAGCCTGACCGGACGCCCCTTGCCCCACGCGGCAAGGAGCGCCCAAGCCGATTGCCCCCTCCTCCCTCAAGATTCAGCGCTCAAGCGAGCGGTGCCCGACGGCGCGCGCGCCATAAAGAACCGAGAAACAGGGCGCCGGAGAACGCCAGGGTCGGAGCGGCAAAAAACGCCAGGGACAGAAACCCGCTCTTGAACGGGTCGAGGTGTCGGTGCTGAATCCATAACTTGAGCAGCCACTGCACCAGCCACGGCATCGGCAAAGCCAGCAGCACCCAGGCACCGTTAGCCAGCAGGCGTCGCCACAGCTCGGCACGCCCCCGCAGCAGCGTGGCACTGAGCAGGGTCATCAACAGCAGGCCGGCCATCACGCCCAACCCCACACCCGCGGTGGCGGGCAAGCCACGGCAGCCCCACACCAGCCCCGCCGCACCCAGCGCCACCAGCAGTGTGGCGATCCAGACCCGCGGCTGGCGTCGTTGCTCGGCCAGCAGTTGCAGCTGCATGCCACCCACCAGCATGGCAGCCGCCAACGCGGCCATGGCCACACCGGACCCGCCGCTATAAAGGACGGTCCACATCAACAGCAGGCCCTGTAGCAGGCCAACAACAAGGTAGAACTTCAAAGATTGCAGCGTCGCGGACATTCCAGCTCCATTGGAAGATCGAAGGCCGGCGAGTCTAAACCAGTCCCCGATCGCTGGTTGCGCCATTCGGTCTCCAGGCAATCGACGCCGTAGAGCGGCCACGGCATTCCTTCCTGCCGCCAGCGGTGTAGAATCGCGAGATTCATCGCCAGTCATCCCCCGGCGGGTTTATGAGCTCAGGCTGAGGCGCGCGGCGATCCCGCGGCGTCATCAGCAGCTTCAGGACACACGGCCATTTCTGAGTGTTCCAGGGGTCAATAGAAGCTCACTCCCCATTTGTTACCTGATTTAGCCGCCCGGAGTGCTCCATGCCTGATTACCGCTCGAAAACATCCACCCACGGCCGCAACATGGCCGGCGCCCGCGCACTGTGGCGCGCCACGGGGATGAAAGATGACGACTTCAAGAAGCCGATCATCGCCATTGCCAACTCCTTCACCCAGTTCGTACCGGGCCACGTGCACCTCAAGGACCTGGGCCAGCTGGTCGCCCGCGAAATCGAACGCGCCGGTGGCGTAGCCAAGGAATTCAACACCATCGCCGTGGACGACGGCATCGCCATGGGCCACGACGGCATGCTGTATTCGCTGCCGAGCCGCGAGATCATCGCCGACTCCGTGGAGTACATGGTCAACGCCCACTGCGCCGACGCCATCGTCTGCATCTCCAACTGCGACAAGATCACCCCCGGCATGTTGATGGCCGCCCTGCGCCTGAACATCCCGGTGATCTTCGTCTCCGGCGGCCCGATGGAGGCCGGCAAGACCAAACTCGCCGCCCACGGCCTCGACCTGGTCGACGCCATGGTGATCGCCGCCGATTCCAGCGCTTCTGACGAGAAGGTCGCGGAATACGAGCGCAGCGCCTGCCCGACCTGCGGTTCCTGCTCCGGCATGTTCACCGCCAACTCGATGAACTGCCTGACCGAGGCCCTGGGCCTGGCCCTGCCGGGCAACGGTTCGACCCTGGCCACCCACAGCGACCGCGAGCAGCTGTTCCTGCAGGCCGGCCGCACCATCGTCGAGCTGTGCAAGCGTTACTACGGCGAGAACGACGAGTCGGTACTGCCGCGCAACATCGCCAACTTCAAGGCGTTCGAGAACGCCATGATGCTCGACATCGCCATGGGCGGTTCGACCAACACCATCCTGCACCTGCTGGCCGCCGCCCAGGAAGCCGAGATCGATTTCGACCTGCGCGACATCGACCGCCTGTCCCGCAGCGTGCCGCAACTGTGCAAGGTCGCGCCGAACATCCAGAAGTACCACATGGAAGACGTGCACCGCGCCGGCGGCATCTTCAGCATCCTCGGCTCCCTGGCCCGCGGCGGCCTGCTGCACACCGACCTGCCGACCGTGCACAGCCGCAGCATGGAAGAAGCCATCGCCAAGTGGGACATCACCCAGACCAACGACGAAGCGGTGCACCACTTCTTCAAGGCAGGCCCGGCCGGCATCCCGACCCAGACCGCATTCAGCCAGTCGACCCGTTGGGAAACCCTCGACGACGACCGTGAAAACGGCTGCATCCGCAGCGTCGAGCATGCCTACTCGAAAGAAGGCGGCCTGGCCGTGCTGTACGGCAACATCGCCCTGGACGGCTGCGTGGTGAAGACCGCCGGCGTCGACGAGTCGATCCACGTCTTCGAAGGCAACGCGAAGATCTTCGAAAGCCAGGACAGCGCGGTGCGCGGCATCCTCGCCGACGAAGTGAAGGAAGGCGACATCGTCATCATTCGCTACGAAGGCCCGAAAGGCGGCCCGGGCATGCAGGAAATGCTCTACCCGACCTCGTACCTGAAGTCCAAGGGCCTGGGCAAAGCCTGCGCCCTGCTGACCGACGGCCGCTTCTCCGGCGGCACCTCGGGCCTGTCCATCGGCCACGCCTCGCCGGAAGCCGCCGCGGGCGGCGCCATCGGCCTGGTGCAGGACGGCGACAAGGTGCTGATCGACATTCCGAACCGCTCGATCAACCTGTTGGTCAGCGACGAAGAACTGGCTGCCCGCCGGGTCGAGCAGGACAAGAAAGGCTGGAAGCCGGTGGAAAAACGCCCACGCAAGGTGACCACCGCACTGAAAGCCTATGCCCTGCTGGCCACCAGCGCCGACAAGGGCGCGGTACGCAACAAGGCCATGCTCGACGGCCTGTGATTGCCAGCCGCTGAATGAAAATGCCCCGCCAAGTGCGGGGCATTTTTTTGCCTGGAGATCGGCCTCTGCGAGGCCTATCGCGGGCAAGCCGGATCGCCGCCCGTAGGAGCGAGGCTTGCCCGCGATTGATTCAACCCATTCCTACTGAATGTCTTGCGGCTTGACGATCACCCAGTTCTTGTCCGCCGTCACCGGCAACCCTTCCTTGGCCTGGGCCGCTGCATGCTTGGCCATCATGCCGTTGATCTGGTCCATGTATTTGTCCTTGCGGTTGACCCACAAGTGGATGCCGCCCTTGGCCACGTCGACCCCGTGGAACAGCATGTAGCCGTCGCTGGTCGGGGTGTCGCCGCCCACCAGCACCGGTTTTTTCCACTCGTCGATGTAAGTCAGGATCGCCGCGTGCTTGCCAGCCATCCAGGTCGCCGGCGTCCACAGGTAAGGGGTCAGTTCCAGGCCGAGGTTGGCCTTCTCGTCATATTTGCCATCGGTGATCTGCTTGCGCGCGGTGGTCAGCTCGCCGGTCTTGCGGTCCTTGAGCAGGGTGGTCACGCCAATGACGTTCTGCGGCTTGACGTTGTAGCCGTACTTCGGATCGGAGGCGACCATGCGCACCAGCTCTTCGGAGGCGGCGGTCATCACGTAGACCTCGATGCCGTTCTCCATCAGCTTGTTGTACAGCTCTTTCTGGCCGGTGAAGATTTTCGGCGGGTTGATCTCGGTGTTCTTGACCACGTCGCCTTCGAAATAGGTGGCCGGCACCGGCTTGCCCGAAGCCATCAACTCGTCGACATAACCCTTGAGCTCCTTGAGGGTGAAGCCGGAAAACACCTGCGCCACCCAGGGGTAGCAGACCATGTCGTCGATTTCACAGAGGCGGTAGTAATAGCTGAACAGACTTTCCTTATGCTCGGCGGTGTCCTTGAACGGCATCAGCTTCAGGGAGGGGTCGAGGCTCTCGCGGGTGATCAGGCCCTTGTTCTCCATGAATGGCAGCAGCGACTCTTCCAGGTCGTAGCGGTAACTGGTGTTGTCCATGTCGAACACCGCGTAGTTACCCTTGTTGGCATTGGCCGCGATCATCGCGTCCAGTTGCTTGGCCTGGTCCGCGGGCCAGTGCTTCAAGTCGGTGGCGAGAACCTGGCCGGCAAGGCCCAGGCAGAGTGCGGCAACCAGAAATTTCGGAGCGAGTTTCATCGGCGTTTTCTCCCTGATTTAAAGAGTTCGACGCTAACAAATCGCCATGACAATCCTCGCCTGTGCGCGACCGTGCGCGTCCTGATTCCGTCACCGACATGCGCCTGAGCGTCAGCTGCTTATTCCAAAAACGACAGTCGCCATGCGTTTTTGATATTAATTCATTAGATATCAAGCTGTTAGGCTTGCCGGTTCGCAATCGCAGTCATAAGCGATTGGCACAAGTCTTATGGAGCCTTAATGAACCTGCCGCTGATCCTCAATCTGCTGGTGTTCCTCGCCTTGCTGCTGGGCCTGGCACAAACCCGTCACACCACCTGGAGCCTGGCCAAGAAGGTCCTGCTGGCGCTGGTGCTGGGCGTGGCCTTCGGCGTTGCCCTGCACAGCATCTACGGTGCCGGCAACCCCATCCTGAAAACCTCCATCGGCTGGTTCGACCTGGTGGGCAACGGTTATGTGCAGTTGCTGCAGATGATCGTGATCCCGCTGGTGTTCGCCTCGATCCTCAGCGCCGTGGCGCGCCTGCACAACGCCTCGTCCCTGGGCAAGATCAGCTTCCTGACCATCGGCACCCTGCTGTTCACCACCGCGATTGCCGCGCTGATCGGCATCGCTCTGACCAACCTGTTCGGCCTCACCGCCGAAGGGCTGGTGGCCGGGACCCAGGAAATGGCTCGCCTGCAAGTGATCCAGAGCGACTACGCGGGCAAGGTCGCCGACCTGAATATCCCGCAGCTGCTGCTGTCGTTCATTCCGCAGAACCCCTTCGCCGACCTGGCCCGGGCCAAGCCGACCTCGATCATCAGCGTGGTGATCTTCGCCGCCTTCCTCGGCATCGCTGCCCTGCAGCTGCTCAAGGATGACGCCGACAAGGGCCAGAAAGTGGTCAACGCCATCGACACCCTGCAAGCCTGGGTCACCCGCCTGGTGCGCCTGGTGATGAAGCTGACGCCTTACGGCGTGCTGGCGCTGATGACCAAGGTGGTCGCCAGTTCCAACCTGCAGGACATCATCAAGCTCGGTAGTTTCGTGGTGGTGTCGTACATCGGCCTGGGCCTGATGTTCGTGGTCCACGGCCTGCTGGTGTCGCTGGCCGGGATCAACCCGCTGCGCTTCTTCCGCAAGATCTGGCCGGTGCTGACGTTCGCCTTCACCAGCCGCTCCAGCGCCGCGACCATTCCGCTGAGCATCGAGGCGCAGACCAGCCGCCTGGGCATTCCGCAGTCCATCGCCAGCTTCGCCGCCTCGTTCGGCGCGACCATCGGCCAGAACGGCTGCGCCGGCTTGTACCCGGCCATGCTCGCGGTCATGGTCGCCCCAACCGTGGGCATCAACCCGCTGGACCCGTTGTGGATCGCGACCCTGGTGGCGATTGTGACCTTGAGTTCGGCCGGGGTGGCCGGGGTAGGCGGTGGCGCGACGTTCGCCGCGCTGATCGTGCTGCCGGCCATGGGCTTGCCGGTGTCTTTGGTGGCGCTGCTGATTTCGGTGGAGCCGCTGATCGACATGGGCCGCACCGCGCTGAACGTCAGCGGTTCGATGACCGCCGGTGCGATCACCAGCCAGGTCATGCAGCAGACCGATAAGAAAAAGCTTGATGCCGATGCGCATGCGGAGCTGGCGCAGGCTTAAGGGCTGCGACCTTTAGAACGTCATCGCGGGCAAGCCTCGCTCCTACGGATCCCGAGTTGATCACCTCATGTGATTCGACCTCGGCCCCGTAGGAGCGGAGCTTGCCCGCGATGCTTTTAACGCTTCTCCCACACCTCGAAGCTGTAGGCCGGCTTGTCGCCTTCCGCCGGGTTCGGCACGTTCGACACCAGTTTCCACTGCTGCTGATCGAACTCTGGAAACCACGCATCGCCCTCCGGGCTCAGCGCCACGCGCGTCAGGTACAGACGATCGGCCTGCTCCAGGCCCTGGGCATACAGTTGCGCCCCGCCGATCAGCATCAGCTCGGCGACACCCTGCTCCAGCGCCCACTCCTCGGCACGCGCCACCGCGGCTTCCAGCGACGGGTACACCTCGGCGCCTTCGAGCCGCAAGTCGGCCTGGCGACTGACCACGATATTCAGCCGCCCCGGCAATGGCCGCCCCAGCGAATCCCAGGTCTTGCGACCCATGATGATCGGCTTGCCCAGGGTGGTGGCCTTGAAGTATTTGAAATCCCCCGGCAAGTGCCAGGGCATGCTGTTGTCGACGCCGATCACGCGGTTTTCACCGAGCGCCGCGATCAGGCTGAGAGGGAGAGATTTTTTCATGCCGGCGAGGATACCAGAGGCTCGGTGCCCCGCAACGTACCCCGACCAGCGCCACAGCGGTTATGCTCAGCGCTCATTTGAGCAATGGAATGACGTGTGACAGCTTTGACCCCACTGCAAAAACTCTGGCTCACCGAAGCCGTACGCCTGCGTGAAGAACACGCCGGCGCCCTGGAAGACCAGGAAGCCAATCGCCTGGCCCGCACCGCGGGTGGCGACCTGGCGAGCCGCCTCCAATACCGCGCGCTGTGGCTGGCCGAACGCGACGGCCTGGCCGCCGCCCTGCGCCACTGGGTCCAGGGCGCGCGCCTGGCGCTGTTGCTGATGGCCATGTTGGCCATGGTCAGCGGTGCCGGCCTGGCCTTCGCCGCTCTGGGTAACGGGCAAGCGCCGGTCAACGTGTTCTGGGCCCTGGGCAGCCTGCTCGGTCTCAACCTGCTTCTGCTGCTGAGCTGGGCCATCGGCCTGCTGTTCGCCGGTGAACACGGCGCCAGCCTCGGCCGCCTGTGGCTGTGGCTCAGCGCCAAGTTCGCCCGCGATGCCAAGGCCGCGCAGCTGGCGCCCGCCCTGCTGCTGTTGCTGCAACGGCGCAAACTTAATCGCTGGGCCATCGGCAGCCTGGTCAACGGCCTGTGGCTGCTGGCCCTGCTCAGCGCCGTGGCGATCCTGCTGATGCTGCTGATCACCAAGCGCTACGGGTTCTACTGGGAAAGCACCCTGCTCGGCGCGGATGCCTTCGTGGTGATGACCAACGCCCTCGCGGCCATACCCCGTGCCATAGGTTTCGGGGTACCGACCGTAGAGATGATTCACGCCAGCACCCGGGATGTTTACAACACTGAACTGGTGCGCCAGATGTGGGCCGTCTGGCTGGTGGCCTCGCTGATCATTTACGGCGTGCTGCCGCGCCTGCTGTTGATGCTGTTCTGTCGCTGGCGCTGGAAGCACGGCCAGGCGCGCCTGCACCTGGACCTCAACCTCCCCGGCTACAGCCAGCTGCGCGAAGCATTGATGCCCAGCAGCGAACGCCTGGGGATCAACGATGCCGCCCCCGACTTGCTACACCGCGTCGAAGGCGGCGTCAGCGCGCAGGACAGCGATGGCGCCCTGCTGGTGGCCATCGAACTGGACGGCCAGCGCCCCTGGCCACCGCAATTGCCGGTCACGGTGAAAGACGCCGGCATCCTCGACAGCCGCGAATCCCGGCACAAACTGCTGGAACAGATGAGCCGCTTTCCGCCGGCGCGCCTGGCCATCGCCTGCGATCCACGGCGCTCGCCGGACCGTGGCAGCCTGGCGCTGATCGCCGAGCTGGCCCGCAGCGCCACTGCCACCCGGGTCTGGCTGTTGCAGGCGCCGCCCGGCGAAGCGCTGGACGCCGAACGCCTGGGCGACTGGCACGTGGCGCTGCAACAGCTGGAGCTGCCATTCGCCGATTGCGCACCGCTGAACTGGCTGGAGACCGGACATGACTGATCCTCGCAAACCACCGTTGAAGCTGGCGGTGGTCGGCCACACCAACGTCGGCAAGACCTCCCTGCTGCGCACCCTGACCCGGGATGTGGGGTTCGGCGAAGTCTCCCATCGCCCCAGCACCACCCGCCATGTCGAGGGCGCGCGGCTGTCGGTGGATGGCGAACCGCTGCTCGACCTGTACGACACCCCCGGCCTGGAAGACGCCATTGCCCTGCTCGACTACCTGGAACGCCTGGAGCACCCCGGCGAGCGCCTGGACGGCCCGGCCCGCCTGGCGCGGTTTCTCGAAGGCAGCGAGGCGCGCCAGCGTTTCGAACAGGAAGCCAAGGTGCTGCGCCAGCTGCTGGCTTCCGACGCCGGGCTGTATGTGATCGACGCCCGCGAGCCGGTGCTGGCCAAGTACCGCGACGAACTGGAAGTCCTCGCCAGTTGCGGCAAACCGCTGCTGCCGGTGCTGAATTTCGTCAGCAGCGCCAGCCACCGCGAGCCGGACTGGCGCGAAGCCCTGGCCCGCCTGGGCCTGCACGCGCTGGTGCGTTTCGACAGCGTGGCGCCGCCGGAAGACGGCGAGCGGCGCCTGTATGAAAGCCTGGCGCTGTTGCTGGAAAGCTCGCGGTCGCAACTGGAACGCCTGATCGCCGACCAGCAGGCGCAACGCGTGGCCCGCCAGCAAAGCGCCGCGCGGCTGATCGCCGAACTGCTGGTCGATTGCGCCGCCTGCCGGCGCAGCGTGGCCAGCGAGGTCGCGCAGGAACAACAGGCCATCGGCGAACTGCGCCAGGCCGTGCGCCAGCGCGAACAGCGCTGCGTCGAGGCTCTGCTCAAGCTCTACGCCTTCCGCCCGCAGGATGCCGCCACCAGCGATGTGCCGCTGCTCGACGGGCGCTGGGGCGATGATTTGTTCAACCCGGAAACCCTCAAGCAGCTGGGGGTACGGGTCGGCGGCGGGATAGCGGCTGGCGCGGCGGCCGGGGCTGGCGTCGACCTGCTGGTCGGCGGCCTGACCCTGGGCGCGGCCGCCCTGGCCGGGGCGATTGCCGGCGGTGCGCTGCAAACCGCCCGCAGCTATGGCAGCCGCCTGCTGGGCAAAATCAAGGGCCAGCGTGAGCTGACCGTGGACGACAGCGTGCTGCGCCTCTTGGCCCTGCGCCAACGGCAACTGGTGCAAGCCTTGAATGTGCGCGGGCATGCGGCGCTGGGCAGCATCCAGCTGGCCACGCCCCAGGACCAGAGCTGGCGCGACGGCAAGCTGCCGGAGGCGCTGAACAAGGCCCGCGCTCATCCGCAGTGGTCGTCGCTGAACCCGGCGCCACGGCTGAGCCAGGCCGAACGCCAGGAGCAGATCGAGGCGTTGGCGCAGAAGCTGGTGGTCGAGGATTAGGTCGGCGCTGTTCTCGTGGACGCCATCGCGGGCAAGCCTCGCTCCTACAGACACCGGTCTTCTGTAGGAGCGTGCGGGCGGCGATCCGGCTTGCCCGCGATAGCTATCGTCCAGACAGCACAGGATCAGGCAGCCAACAACCGCGCCGCCTTGTCCTTGAGCACCTGCAAATCCATCACCGGCACCCACAATTCCTTGGCCTGTTCGTCCCAATGGCGCAGGCGCAGGCTGACCGCGCATAGCGGGTCCTGCTCGAAGGTCCGGGCCTCTTCGGCGCTCATCACTCCGCCCTGGTATTCCAGGGTGCGCCGGCTGGCTTCGCTGAGCCGCTGGTAATAGCCCGGCTCCTTGAAGGTCAGGTAACGCTTGGCCTGCACGTGGTATTCCACCAGCCGCGCCAGGCGCTCGCTGAAACCGGCGCGACGCAGGTAGTCCGCGCCCAGCCGCTCATGGCTGGCCACGCCGAAACCGCCCATGCTCTCGGCATCCTGGACGCAGATATGCCCGATATCGTGGAAGAACGCCGCCAGCACTACCTCGTCGTCGAAGCCTTCGGCCATGGCCAGTTGCGCGGCCTGGGACATGTGTTCGATCTGCGACACCGGCTCGCCGATGTAGTCGCTATCGCCAAAACGCTCGTACAGGCCGAACACCTCGGCGATTCGCTGCTCAGGCCGCATCAGGCTTCCTCCAGCAAACGCGCGATATTGCCCTCGGCCAGGGCCGGGCCGACGCTCATGCCCACGCCGCTATGCATCAGCGCCACGCTGACGCCGGCGGCCGGCCGCAGGAATGAAAACGGCGCCGGGCCTCGAGCGCCATAGACGCCCTGCCAGCGCTCGACCACCTGCACCTTGCAGCCCAGGGTGTGCTCGGCCAGCTCGAGCATCCAGTTGTCCACCTGCTCGGCATTGAACGGCGACGGATCGCTGCCGTAATGGTGGGAGTCGCCGATGATCAGCTCGCCATAAGGGGTCGGGCTGATCAGCAGGTGGATGCCGTTTTCATGCAGGTGCGGCGCGTCCCGCAGAATCTGCGCCTGCACCGCCGCCGCTTCGGGCAGGTCGGCAAAGGCGCCGTAATGCACGCAGCTCAGGCCGGTGAGCAGCGCATGTTGCAGGTTCAACGGCACCTCGGGCCGGGCGCGAAGCATCTGCAGGCGGCAGACCTGCGGCGCCAGCGCGGCAATCGGCTCGGCCAGCAGGGTCTGGTAGTCGTGGCCGGAGCAAACCAGGATCTGCCCCGCGCGAAAGCTGCCGGCGGTGCTGTGCAACTGGCCGGGCTCGATGTCGCGCACCAGGGTGGAGAAATGAAACTCCACCCCGAGGTCGCGGCGCAGGTAGTCGATCAGCAGCGGGATGGCTTCACGGGAATACAGCTGCTGGTCATCCAGGCCATGCAGCGCCGCGCGATGATGGCGGAAGCGGCCGCCGTACAGATCGTTCAACGCCGCGCCGCGCAGCAGTTCGACCCGGTAGCCGTGTTCCTGCGCACGTCCGGCGCAGAAGGCCTGCAGCAATTGCTCCTCGGCCTCGGTGCGGGCGAACAGGTAAGAGCCGTTGCGCTTGAGCGCCAGGCCGGCCAGCTGCGCCCAGTCGCCCCAGATGCCGCGGCTGGCCCGGGCCAGGTCGAGCATCACGCCCGGCGGCTGGCCGGTCACCAGGGCCTGGCCGAAATTGCGCACCGACGCGCCCAGGGGCGTGGCGCTGCGCTCGAAAACCTTGACCCGCAAACCGCGCTTGGCCGCGGCATAGGCATGGGACAGCCCGAGGATGCCGGCGCCGACGATCAGCAGGTCGTTGTGGTTGCTCATGTGTATGGTCCTTGGACGATGACCTCGGCGAGGTCAAGTCGCGGGCAAGTCGGATCACCGCCCGCTCGCTCCTACAGAAGCGTCCATAGAAGCGAGACGGCCCGCGACAGGGGTTGTCGATTACTTGGCGGCAACTTTCTCGGACTTGCCGTCATAACGCTTGCGCCATTCGGCGAGGATCTCGTCGCGGTTCTTCGAGGCCCAGGCGAAGTCGTTCTTGATCAGGCGCTGCTCGTAGTCGGCCGGCAGTTCGGTTTGCGGCTTGGCGATGCCCGGCTGGGCCAGCACGGCGAAGTTTTCCTTGTACAGCTCCATGGCCGCTGGGCTGGCGGAGAAGTCGGCGAGCTTCTGCGCCGCTTCTGCATGCGGGGTGCCCTTGATCACCGCGGTGGCTTCGATTTCCCAGCCCAGGCCTTCCTTGGGCAGCACGATGTCCAGCGGCGCGCCCTGGCGCTTGAGCTGCACGGCCGGGTATTCGAAGGAGATGCCGATCGGGAATTCACCGGCCGCCGCCAGCTTGCACGGCTTGGAACCGGAGTGAACGTACTGGCCGATGTTCTGGTGCAGGTCGTCCATGTACTGCCAGCCCTGCTTCTCGCCGAAGGTCTGCAACCAGGCGCTGACGTCGAGGAAGCCGGTGCCGGACGAGGCCGGGTTGGGCATGACGATCTTGCCCTTGTATTCGGGTTTGGTCAGGTCTTGCCAGCTCACCGGCTTGGTCAGGCCCTGCTTTTGTGCCTCGACGGTATTGAAGCAGATGGTCGCGGCCCAGACGTCCATGCCGACCCAGGCCGGCGGGTTGGCGGCGTCGCGGTAGTTGCCGCCGATCTTGTCCAGGTCCTTGGGCGCGTAGCTTTGCAGCATGCCCTGCTGATCGAGGATCGCCAGGCTGGAAGCCGCCAGGCCCCACACCGCGTCCGCCTGCGGCCGGGCTTTCTCCGCCAGCAGCTTGGCGGTGATGATCCCGGTGGAATCGCGCACCCATTTGATTTCCACATCCGGGTTGGCGGCCTCGAAGGCCTGCTTGTAGCTTTTCAGCTGTTCGGCTTCGAGGGCGGTATAAACGGTCAGTTCGGTCTTGGCGGCAAAGGCGTTCATGCTGAAAGCAGTGAGGACAGCAGCGGCAACAGCCAGGGGCTTGAACATGGTGCGGTTCCTTTGTGGAGTGGGTCTGGCGGTAAAAATCGGCTTCAGTGGCCGGGCGCGGTCTGCCGCCAGGCCTGGGACCGGCGCAGCAAGCCGCGCGAAGCCCAGGCCAGGAGCAGGGACACGCCCGCCGAGGTAAAGAGGATCAGGGTCGACATGGCGGCCGCGCCGCCGACGTTGCCGGCGTCGTCCATGTTCAGCACCGCCACCGCCGCGAGGATGGTGTCGGGGCTGTAGAGGAAGATCGCCGCCGAGACGGTGGTCATGGCCGAGACAAACAGATAGCGCACGATATCCAGCAGCGCCGGCAGGCAGATCGGCACGGTGACGCGCAGGTAATGCCGGTACAGCGGCGCCTTGAGCGACAGCGCGGCGGCCTCGAACTCGGCGTCGAGCTGGCGCAACGCGGTGGTGGCGGTCATCTGCGCGGTGGTCAGGTAATGGGCGATGGTGCACACCACCAGCAAGGTCATGCTGCCGTAGAACACATGCAGCGGGTTGCCGCTGAGGTTGAAGAAGAAGACGTAACCCAGGCCCAGCACCAGGCCCGGCACCGCCATCGGCACGAAGCTGAGCATGCGCAGCGCCAGGTTGAGGCCCCGCTGGGCGTGGGTCTTCTCCATCAGATAGGCGCCGGTGAAGATCAGCACGCTGCCGATCAGCGCCGTGCACAGGGCCATGGTCAGGCTGTTGCGGTAGGCCAGCCAGCCGCCGCCGGCGGTGTCGTTGAACTGGTAGTGGTTGAGCGACAGCGACAGGTTATAGGGCCAGAACTTCACCAGCGACGAGAACACCGCCATGCCGAACACCAGCAGCAGCGCCGCGCAGATCAGCAGGACAATCGCCAGGTAGCAGCCGTCTCTCACGCGAGAGGGCGCCGGGTTGAAAACCTGGGCCCGGCCGCTCATGGAATCGCCATGCCGGCGGCGCAGCCAGGCGTCGACGCCGAAGCTGAACAGCGCCGGCAGCAACAGCACCATGCCGATCAGGGCGCCACGGCCGAACTGTTGCTGGCCGACCACCGCCTTGTAGGCTTCCAGCGCCAGCACCTGATAGTCGCCACCGACCACCACCGGCACGCCGAAATCGGTGATGGTCAGGGTGAACACCAGGCAGAACGCGGCGAACACCGCCTGCCGGGTGGCCGGCCAGGTGATGCTGCGAAAGGCCTTGGCCGGGCTGGCGCCCATGCTCGACGCAGCGTCGAACAGCCGCGCATCGGCCAGGGACAGCGCCGACAGCAGGATCATCAGGGCGTGGGGAAAGGTGTAGATCACCTCGCCGAGGACGATGCCCCAGAAGCCGTAGATGTTGTCCGCGAACAGGCCACGCAGCAGGCCCTGGTTGCCGAACAGATAGACCAGGGCGATGCCCGGCAGCATCGACGGCGCCATCAGCGGCAGCAGCGACAGGCCGCGCCAGATCGCCTTGCCGGGAATCAGCGTGCGTTGCAGGGCATAGGCGAACAGGTAGGCCAGCGGCACCACGATGGCGGCGACGCTGAGGGAGACTTTCAGGCTGTTGCCCAACAGCCAGTGGAAGTTGGCGCTGGTCACCAGCTCTCGGGCGGCGACCAGGCCGCCGCCCTGCCCGGCTTCGCCGCTGAAACCGCGCCAGAAGATCGCCAGCAATGGCAGCAGCACCGCCAGGCCCAGCAGCACCAGCAACGCCAGTTTGCCGCCGAGCACGAAGATGCGGTCGCCGATTTGCGCACGGGCAGCCTGGCGCGCCCGTTCCGCGGGTAGCGGCAGGCTCAGTTCAACGGCCATCTCAGGCAAACACCTGGAGGCTGCGCGGTGGCAGGGCGACCCAGATGTCCTGGGCGCCCAGGCGCGGCATGGCTTCCGGGGCCAGTTCGGCCAGCAGCGGATGGCCGGGCAACTCATTGAGCTCGAAGCTCATGCGGCAACGGTTGCCGAGGAAGGTGATCTCCCGGACCTTGGCCGGGAACAGGTTTTCCTCGTGCACCGGCGGGTTGACGCTGATCGCTTCCGGGCGGCAGAACAAGCGGCCCGAAGCGGCCTTGCCGGAGTCGGCCGCCAGCCGCACGTTCATCCCACCAACCTGGGCGTGGCTGTCGCTGCTGCGGCGGAACGGCAGCCAGTTGCCCTGGCCGACGAATTCGGCGACGAACGGAGTGGCCGGACGATCGTAGATTTCCTGCGGCGTGGCGTATTGCTCGACCTTGCCGTTGTTCATCACCGCGATGCGGTCGGCCATCAACATGGCCTCGTCCTGGTTGTGGGTAACCATCAAGGTGGTGATGCCCAGGCGCCGCTGCAGCTGGCGCAGCTCGGTGCACAGGTGCTCGCGCACCCGGGCATCCAGCGCCGACATCGGCTCATCGAGCAGCAGCAACGAAGGCGCCGGCGCCAGGGCGCGCGCCAGGGCCACCCGCTGCTGTTGGCCGCCCGACAGCTGGCCGGGGTATTTCTTTTCGCTGCCAGTCAGGCCCACCAGTTCCAGCATCTGCGCCACGCGCTTGCGCACTTCGTCGCGACCGCTGCCGGCCAGGCCGTAGGCGATGTTGGCTTCGACGCTGAGGTTGGGGAACAGCGCATAAGACTGGAACAGAATGCCGTAGTCCCGGGCCTGGGGCGCCAGGTGCGAGACGTCGCGGGCCCCCAGGTGCAACTCGCCCCGGTCCTGGCGCTCGAGGCCGGCGATGCAGCGCAGCAAGGTGGTCTTGCCGCAGCCCGACGGACCGAGCAGGCACACCAGCTCGCCGGCCGCCACGTCCAGGGAGACGTTATCCAGCGCGGTGAAAGCGCCAAAGCGTTTCTGCATGCCGCGCACCTTCATGGGGGCGCCGGGGTTGCTCAGGGCAGTTGCGTTCGGGTTGTTCATGGACGGACCTCATCAAGCAGATGCAGGCCATCCTAGGGCGCGAATGCGTAGTTACTGTGGCAGTGAGGCAAAAGCTGCCGATAGTGGTATTGGCGGATTTGGGTTCAACGGCGGGCGCCTGGACGGACGCTATCGCGGGCAAGCCTCGCTCCTACGGAAACATCGCTCGTCTTCTGTAGGAGCGAGGCTTGCCCGCGATCACCTGCGCAGCAGGTGGCCGTTCAGGCCGGCGCCATTTCCTGGGCCAACCCGAGAAAGGCCGCCGGCAGGCGCGCATTCTTGCGCTCCTTGAGGCAGTACAGGTATTCGACGATCTGCGGTGCGTTCTCGATGGTCAGCACCCGCAGTTGCGGATCGTGGGGCACTTCCTGGCGGGCAATGATGCTGATGCCGATATTGCGCAGCACCGCCTCGCGGATCGATTCGCGGCTGCCGATTTCCAGCAGCGGCCCGAAGCTGACCCGGGCGCCGTCGAGCAATTCCTCGGTCAGGCGCCGGGTGGTGGAGCCCGGCTCGCGCATCAGCAGGGTGTGCCCGGCCAGGGCGTTCAAGGGCACGTGGTCGAGGGCCGCCAACGGATGACTGCGGTGCACCGCCAGCACCAGCGGATCGCTGCCGAGCACCCGGCGGATCAGGCGCGCATCCTCGAGCAGCTGCGACGACGCGGCAATGTCGACCCGGTATTCCTCCAGCGATTCCAACACCTGCTGCGAGTTGCCGATTTCCACCGACACCTCCACCTGGGGCAGGCGCTCGCGGAAGGTCTTCACCAGGTCGAGGATGTAATACGGCGCCGTGGCGGCAATCCGCAGGGTGCCTTGCAGCTGGCCGCTGTTACGCAGGAAAAACTCGATATCGGCTTCCTGCTGCAACAGCGCCTTGACCATCGGCAACAGCCGGGCGCCTTCTTCGCTGACGCTGAGGCGGCGGCCGCCGCGATAGAACAGCTCGACCGCGTATTGGCTTTCCAGATGACGGATCTGGGTGGTCACCGTCGGTTGGCTCAGGCCGAGCTTTTTCGCCGCCAGGGTGATGCTACCCAGGCGGGCCACCATGTAAAACGCCTTCAGCTCGGCACTCAGCACTGCGTCCTCTCGTCGTCTATTTGCGCAGCAGGCGCAAACCGTTGAACACCACCAACAGGCTGACGCCCATGTCGGCGAACACGGCCATCCACATGGTGGCCAATCCGAAGAAGGTTACCCCAAGAAAGATCGCCTTGATGACCAGGGCCAGGGCGATATTTTGTACGAGGATGTTCGAGGTCTGGCGGGACAGGCGAATAAAGGCCGGGATTTTGCGTATATCGTCGTCCATCAGGGCGACATCGGCGGTCTCGATGGCGGTGTCGGTGCCTGCCGCGGCCATGGCGAAACCGATCTCCGCGCGGGCCAGGGCCGGGGCGTCGTTGATACCGTCGCCGACCATGCCGACCCGGTGCCCTTGGGCGTACAGGTCTTCGATGGCCTGCAGCTTGTCGGTGGGCAGCAGGTCGCCACGGGCCTGGTCGATGCCCACTTGGGCCGCGATGGCTTGGGCGGTGTGCAGGTTGTCGCCGGTCAGCATCAGGGTCTTGATGCCCAGCTCATGCAGTTGCCGGATCGCTTCGCGACTGGACTCCTTGACCGTGTCCGCCACGGCGAACAGGGCCAGCGGGCCGGTGCGGTCGAGCAGCAACACCACGGTCTTGCCCTGCTTCTCCAGGGCGAACAGTTGCTCTTCCAGTTCCGGCGAGCAGAGCCCCAGGTCCTCCACCAGGCGGTGGTTGCCCAGGTGGTAGAGCTGGCCGTTGATTTCCCCTCGCACGCCGCGGCCGGCCAGGGCCTCGAAGTTATCCACAAGGTGCAGGCTCAGCTGTTTATCCACAGCCGCATTGGCGATGGCCAGGGACACCGGGTGGTCTGAACGGGACGCCAGGCTGGCGGCGATGGCCGCGGCGCTGCTGTCCGCCAGCGGGTCGAGGGACAGGAAATCGGTCTGCACCGGCTTGCCGTGGGTGATGGTGCCAGTCTTGTCCAGCGCCAGGTAGTCGAGTTTGTAGCCATCCTCCAGGTAGACCCCGCCCTTGATCAGGATGCCCTTGCGCGCCGCCGCGGCCAGGCCGCTGACGATGGTCACCGGAGTGGATATCACCAGCGCGCACGGGCACGCCACCACCAGCAGCACCAGGGCGCGGTAGATCCAGTCGAACCAGGCGGCGCCCATGAACAGCGGCGGAATCACCGCCACGGCCAGGGCAAAGGCAAACACCGCGGGCGTGTAAATTTTCGAGAAGCTGTCGACGAAGCGCTGGGTCGGCGCGCGCGCGCCCTGGGCTTGTTCCACGGCATGGATGATCCGCGCCAGGGTCGAGTTGTTGGCCGCCGCGGTCACCTTGTACTCCAGCGAGCCGGCCTGGTTGATGGTGCCGGCGAAAACCTTGTCGCCCAGGGTCTTCTCCACCGGCAGGCTTTCGCCGGTGATCGGTGCCTGGTCGATGGTCGAGCTGCCGGCCAGCACCTCGCCGTCCAGGCCGATGCGCTCGCCCGGACGCACCCGCACCCGCGCGCCCAGCTCGATGTTTTTCGCCTCCAGCTCAAGCCAGCTGCCGTCCGCCTGCTGCACCGTGACCCGCTCCGGGGTCATCTGCATCAGGCCGCTGATGGCGTTGCGCGCGCGGTCCAGGGACCGGGCCTCGATCAACTCGGCCACGGTGAACAGGAACATCACCATGGCCGCTTCCGGCCACTGGCCGATCAGCACCGCGCCGGTCACGGCGATGCTCATCAGCGCGTTGATGTTGAGGTTGCGGTTCTTCAGGGCGATCCAGCCCTTCTTGTAGGTGCCCAGGCCGCCGCTGAGGATCGAAACCAGGGCGATCAACGCCACCACCCAGGTCGGCGCGGCGCTGGTGAAGTGGATCACTTCCGCGGCCAGCGCGCCGATGCCCGACAGTGCCAGCGGCCACCAGTGTTTTTTCGCCGGCGCGGCGGCCGGCGCATCGGACTCGCCGCCCAGGCCAATGGGCTCGGCCTCCATGCCCAGGGACTTGATGGCGGCAATGATCGGCGCGGTGTCCGCCAGGTCGTGGGTCACGCCCAGCACCCGGTTGATCAGGTTGAACTCCAATTGCTGCACGCCGGCCAGCTTGCCCAGCTTGTTCTCGATCAGCGTCTGCTCGGTCGGGCAGTCCATGGCGTCGATGCGAAAGCTGCTCAAGCGCGCATTGCCGCTCGACGTGGCGCTGAACGTGACCCGCGTCGGTGCGGCGGCCGACGAACAGCAGGAATCGCCGTGGCTGGCGACCTGGGGCTCGCTCAACTGGACCAGCGACGGCGACGAGCAGCAGGAGCCTGCGCCATGGTCATGTTGTTTGACGGGCTGCAGCTTGGTGCCATGGCGGTGCTCGTGATGAGGGGCGTGGTCGTGGCCAGCCTGCCTGGAGTCAGCGTCGGGCTTGCCGTGGGTGTGCTGGGAATCACTCATGAGGTCGCGTCCGAAAAGGTGCCTGTTGCGAAGTGAACACCCTGTAGCCACTATAGGGTCAAGCACCCTTTCGGAGATTGTCGCGATGAAAATTGGCGAGCTGGCGAAACTGACCGACTGTCAGGTCGAAACCATCCGTTATTACGAGCGCGAAGGCCTGCTCCCGGAGCCGGCCCGCAGCGAAGGCAATTACCGCCTGTATACCCAGGCCCACACCGAGCGGCTGACCTTCATCCGCAACTGCCGCAGCCTGGACATGACCCTCGAGGAAATCCGCAGCCTGCTGGACCTGCGCGACAGCCCGCAGGGCCAGTGCCAGAGCGTCAATGCGCTGATCGACGAGCATATCCGCCACGTCAAGGCGCGGATCGACGGCCTGCTGGCCTTGCAGACACAACTGATCGACCTGCGCCAACGCTGCAGCGAAGGGCCGGACCTGGATCAATGCGGGATTTTGCAGCGCCTGGAAGTCAGCGGATCGGTGGCGCCCAGCGAAGCCGAGGATTCGCACGTCGGCCGTAGTCACGGCCATTGAAACATCCCCGCCGGGGCGAGCTTGCTCGCTCCTATCGAGGCAGTAGCGACCACCTGGGGCGTGCTCTTCGGGATGGCTAGAAGGCCCTGCGGGCCTTATCGCAGACTGCGGCAGCGGCTATGGGAGCCGCCGCCGGGTGTATCGATCAGACCGCCATCGGCGCGGTCATTGGCGCGTGGTGCTCGTAGCCTTCGAGCGAGAAGTCGCTCGGCTCGACCTTTTCCAGCCACTCCGGCTGGTACACGCCGGTCTTGGCGAACTCCGGTACGCGGTCGGAAATCACCAGCTTCGGCATCGGGAACGGCTCGCGCTTGAGCTGTTCGTTGAGCATGTCCAGGTGGTTTTCGTAGACGTGGGCGTCGCCGATGAAATAGGTGAACCAACGCGGCGTGTAGCCGGTCAGGCGGCCGATCAGGCTCAGCAGCGCGGCGCCTTCGGTAAGGTTGAACGGCGTGCCCAGGCCCAGGTCGTTGGAGCGGATGTAGAGGGTCAGGGAAATTTCCTTCGTCTCGACATTCGGGTGGAACTGGTACAGCAGATGGCACGGCGGCAGGGCCATTTCATCGAGCTGGGCGCAGTTCCAGCCGTGGAACAGAATGCGCCGGCTGCCCGGGTCCTTGATGATGGTGTCAACGCACTGGCGCACCTGGTCGATGGCCTTGTACAGCACCACATAGGCCTGGCCGTTTTCCTCGCCCTCGGCGATCTGCCGGTAGCCCTGGGCCAGGGTCTGCTCGATGGCGGCCGGGTTGCTCAGGGGGATCTGCTTGTACGCCGGCCACTTGCGCCATTGCACGCCGTAGATCTCGCCCAGGTCGTCTTCGCCCTGGCGGAAGGGGTTGGCCAGCCACTGCGCGTTTTCGTTGGCGTTCTGGTCCCAGACCTTGCAGCCCAGGGCACGGAATTCGGCGGCATTGTTCACGCCACGGAGGAAACCGCACATCTCGCCGATGGCCGACTTGAAAGCCATCTTGCGGGTGGTGATCGCCGGGAAACCTTCTTTCAGGTCATAACGCAGCATCGCGCCGGGAAAGCTGATGGTGTTCACGCCCGTGCGGTTGGCCTGCTTGGTGCCGTTCTTGATGACGTGGGCGACCAGATCGAGATATTGCTTCATGTATTACCTGTGTCCTTGAAGGCAGGGCTTGCGCCCTGCGATCCGAATTTAAAGCGCGGCGTCTTTCGCCACCGGGGCCGCTGGAGCGCGACGGTAGGCCAGCCAGATCAGGAACAGGCCGCCAATGATCATCGGCAGGCACAGCACCTGGCCCATGGTCAGCCAGTTCCACGCCAGATAGCCCAGCTGCGCATCCGGGACCCGGACGAACTCGACGATGAAACGGAAAATACCGTAAAACAGGGCGAACATCCCGGAAACCGCCATGGTCGGGCGAGGTTTGCGCGAGAACAGCCAGAGGATGAGGAACAGCGCCACGCCTTCCAGGGCGAACTGATACAGCTGCGAAGGATGGCGCGGCAGCTGGGCCGGGTCGCTGAACGACGGGAAGATCATCGCCCATGGCAGGTCGGTCGGCTTGCCCCACAGCTCGGCGTTGATAAAGTTGCCGATACGCCCGGCACCCAGGCCGATCGGCACCATTGGCGCGACGAAGTCCATCAGCTGGAAGAACGACTTACCGTTCTTCTTGCCGAACCACAAGGCCGCGAGCATCACCCCGATGAATCCGCCGTGGAACGACATGCCGCCTTTCCAGACCTCGAAGATCAGCATCGGGTTGGCCAGGTAGGCGCTCAGGTCGTAGAACAGCACATAGCCCAGGCGCCCGCCGACAATGACCCCCATCGACATCCAGAACACCATGTCGGAGAGCTTCTCCTTGGTCCAGGTCGGGTCGAAGCGGTTCAACCGGCGCGACGCCAGCAGCCAGGCGCCACCGATGCCGATCAGGTACATCAGGCCGTACCAGTGAATTTTCAGCGGACCGATGGCCAGGGCCACCGGGTCGATCTGCGGGTAAGGCAGCATTGCGACTCCTCGTTAGAGTGAAACTCGATTTGCGCCGGGACCATGTCACGCGCGGATTAAGCCAGGATTGCGAAACCGGTCAGAGCAGGAATGTCAGGCCGACCACAAACAGCAGGGCGGCGAACAAGCGCTTCAACAGGCGCGGCGACAGCCGATGGGCCAGTCGCGCGCCGAACCGGGCAAAGACCATGCTGGTCAGGGCGATGCCCAGCAGTGCCGGCAAATACACAAAACCCAGACTATGAGCCGGCAGCAACGGATCATGCCAGCCCAGAATCATGAAACTTATTGCACTGGCCACGGCAATCGGCAAGCCGCAGGCCGAGGACGTGGCCACCGCCTGCTGCATCGGCACGCTGCGCCAGGTCAAAAATGGCACGGTCAGCGAGCCGCCACCGATGCCGAAAATCGCCGAAGCCCAGCCGATCACACTGCCGGCCAGGGTCAGCCCCAGCTTGCCGGGCACGTCGCGACTGGCCTTGGGCCGCAGGTCGAGGGTCATTTGCAGGGCCACCACCAGGGCGAAGACGCCAATGATTTTCTGCAGGTTCGGCCCGGAGATCGCTTCGGCGGTGAGCGCCCCGAACCCGGCGCCGAGCAGGATGCCCAGGGTCATCCAGGCAAAGATCGGCCAGCGCACCGCGCCTCTGCGCTGGTGTTCGCGAACCGCATTGACCGAGGTGAAAATGATGGTCGCCAGCGACGTGCCGACCGCCAGGTGGGTCAGGATCGACGGATCGAAACCTTGCAGGGTGAAGCTGAACACCAGCACGGGAACGATGATGATGCCGCCACCTACGCCAAACAGGCCGGCCAACACGCCCGCGCAGGCCCCTAGCAGCAGATAGAGCAGAAATTCCATGAAGGCATCCCGAAAAGAGAGCGGCATGGTAACGGAAGCATGCCCTTCGGCTCCACTGGATGGCGATGGATACCCAGCCGATCTGTGCGTAAAGTGAGCAAAAACACAAAAGGGACCACCTGATGTGCTTGATCGTATTCGCCTGGCGGCCGGGCCACGCCGTGCCGCTGATCGTCGCGGCCAACCGTGACGAATTCTACGCCCGCCCCAGCCTGCCGCTGGGGCAATGGCCCGAAGCCCCGGAGATCTACGCCGGCCGCGATCTCGAAGCAGGCGGCACCTGGCTCGGCCTGGGCGCCGACGGACGCTTCGCTGCCCTGACCAATATCCGCAATCCGCAGCAACCCCCGGCACGCCGCTCGCGAGGCGAGCTGGTGGCGCGCTTTCTTAACACAAAGGCGTCGATAGACGACTATTTCTCCGATGTTGTCGGCCGATCGCCGGAATACGCCGGCTTCAACCTGCTGGTCGGCACCCACGAACAGCTCTGGCACTACAACGCCCACGACCCGGCGCCGCAACAACTGGGCGCTGGCGTGTATGGCGTGTCGAATGCCGGGCTCGACACGCCTTGGCCCAAGTTGCTCAAGGCCAAGGCGGCGCTACGGGAAGTACTGGACGATCCACAGCCGCAAGCGCTGCTGGCGTTGCTCAGTGATGCGCAGACCGCACCTTTTGCCGAGCTTCCCGATACCGGGGTCGGCCTGGCCACCGAGAGCCTGCTGTCGAGCGTGTTTATCGCCAGCCCCAGTTATGGCACGCGAGCCAGCACGGCGCTGATCGTCCGGGCCGATGGTTCGCGGCATATCGTCGAGCGCAGCTTCGGCCCTTATGGCGGGCATCTGGGAGAGGTGGAGCTGAAGATCTAGCGGCGCTTGCCGGGACGCTATCGCAAGCAAACCCGCTCCGGCAGAGAGGCGTTGGCCCCGGTGAATCTGCAGGAGCGGGCTGGCTCGCGGGTCGTTCTTAAAGGGTCTTGGCCGACGCCGGGTTGATCATCCGCGCCAGGCCCAAGTTCTTCAGCGCCAATTGCAGCGAGCTGTGGATAACTTGCGGATTGTCGATGGTCATCAGCTCGGCCAGCAGTTCCTTGGCCTTGCTGAGATTGATCTGACGCAGCATCCACTTCACTTTCGGCAGGTTGGTGGCGTTCATCGACAGGCTGTCGAAGCCCATCGCCATCAGCAGCACCGCGGCCGCCGGGTCACCGGCCATCTCGCCGCAGATACTCACCGGCTTGCCCTCGGCATGGGCGTCCGTCACCACGGTCTGCAAGGCTTGCAGCACCGCCGGGTGCAGGTAGTCGTAGAGATCCGCGACCCGTGGGTTGTTGCGGTCCACGGCCAGCAGGTACTGGGTCAGGTCGTTGGAGCCGACCGAAAGGAAATCCACCTGGCGTGCCAGCTCCTTGGTCTGGTACACCGCGGCCGGAATCTCGATCATCACCCCGACCGGCGGCATCGGCACATCGGTGCCTTCGTCACGCACTTCGCCCCAGGCGCGGTGAATCAGGTGCAGTGCTTCTTCCAGTTCATGGGTGCCGGAGATCATCGGCAAAAGAATGCGCAGGTTGTTCAGGCCTTCGCTGGCCTTGAGCATGGCGCGGGTCTGGACCAGGAAAATTTCCGGATGGTCGAGGGTGACGCGAATGCCGCGCCAGCCGAGGAATGGGTTGTCTTCCTTGATCGGGAAATACGACAGTGCCTTGTCGCCGCCGATGTCCAGGCTGCGCATCGTCACCGGTTGCGGATGGAAGGCCGCAAGTTGCTCGCGATAGATCGCCAGTTGCTCCTTTTCGCTGGGGAAGCGCTGGTTGATCATGAACGGTACTTCGGTGCGGTACAGGCCCACGCCTTCGGCGCCGCGCTTCTGCGCCCGCGCCACATCCGCCAGCAGGCCGGTGTTGACCCACAGCGGCATGCGGTGACCGTCCAGGGTGACGCACGGCTGGTCGCGCAGCGCATCCAGGCCCTGGGCCAGTTGCCGCTCTTCCTCGACCACATCGGCGAATTGTTTGCGCAGCACGTCGCTGGGGTTGGTGTAGACCTCACCGTGGTAGCCGTCGACGATCATCTGGATGCCGTCGACCTTCGAATACGGCAGGTCGACCAGGCCCATCACCGTCGGGATCCCCATGGCCCGGGCCAGGATCGCCACGTGGGAGTTGCCCGAACCCAGTACCGAGACCAGGCCGACCAGCTTGCCTTCCGGCACCTCGCCGAGCATCGCCGGCGTCAGTTCTTCACTGACCAGGATGGTGTTGTCGGGATAGACCAGGGTTTGCTGGCGCTCTTCCTGCAGGTAGGCCAGCAGGCGGCGGCCCAGGTCCTTGACGTCGGACGCCCGCTCACGCAGATAGGCATCGTCCATCAGTTCGAAACGGTTGACGTGATCGGTGACCACCTGGCGCAACGCGCCCTGGGCCCATTGGCCGGTCTTGATCACGGTGGTCACTTCGCTGCCCAGGGAGGCATCGTCGAGCATCATCAGGTAGACGTCGAACAACGCCCGCTCTTCGGGGCGCAGCTGGGTGGCGAGCTTTTCCGACAAGGTGCGCATGTCGGCGCGCACGCCTTCGATGGCAGTCTTGAACAGCGCCAGTTCGGCGTTGATGTCGGTAATGCTCTTGTCAGGCACCACGTCCAGGTCGGCCGGCGGCAACATCACCACCGCGGTACCGACCGCGGCGCCCGGCGAGCCGGGTACGCCGACGAACTTGGCTTCCTGGATGCCCTTGCCCTGGCGGCCCAGGCCACGGATCGAACCGGTGGCTTCGGCGTGGGCAATAACGCCCGCCAGCTGGGCACTCATGGTCACCAGGAAGGCTTCTTCGCCCTCGTCGAACTGGCGACGCTCCTTTTGCTGGATGACCAGGACGCCGACGACGCGGCGGTGGTGAATGATTGGCGCGCCGAGGAAGGAGGCATAACGCTCCTCGCCGGTCTCGGCAAAGTAGCGATAGCGCGGGTGGTCAGCGGCGTTTTCGAGGTTCAGCGGTTCTTCGCGCGTGCCCACCAGGCCGACCAGACCCTCGTTGGGTGCCATGCTGACCTTGCCGATCGAGCGCTTGTTCAAGCCCTCGGTGGCCATCAGGACAAAACGATTGGTCTCTGGATCCAGCAGATAGACCGAGCAGACCTGACTGCCCATGGCCTCTTTGACGCGCAACACAATAATCCCCAACGCCGCCTTGAGATCCTTGGCGGAGTTAACTTCCTGGACGATCTTGCGCAGCGTATTGAGCATGGCTCGGGGTCGAACTCCGTCGTCAGTCGCGCGCTAGAAGGCGCGGGGCAAGCTCTTTGAGAGCGCGGCGATAAACCTCGCGCTTGAATGTCACCACCTGGCCCAACGGATACCAATAACTGACCCAGCGCCAGCCATCGAACTCCGGTTTACCGGTCAAATCCATCCGCACCCGCTGCTCGTTGGAGATCAGGCGCAGGAGAAACCATTTCTGTTTCTGGCCGATGCACAGCGGCTGGCTGTGGGTACGGACCAGGCGTTGCGGCAAACGATAGCGCAACCAGCCCCGGGTACAGGCGAGAATTTGCACATCTTCGCGCTCCAGGCCTACTTCTTCGTTCAACTCGCGGTACAGAGCGTCTTCCGGTGTTTCTTCGGGGTTGATCCCCCCTTGCGGAAACTGCCAGGCATCTTGATTGATACGGCGAGCCCATAGCACCTGGCCGGCATCATTCGTCAGAATGATCCCGACATTGGGGCGGAAACCATCGGGGTCGATCACGGCAACAACCTCGCAAACGCATGTCGCCGCATTGTTCCACAAAGGTTGTGAAAGCAGCAACGAGGCTTCCTACCTTATGTGCACTCTTGTGAAAAGACCGTATTCTGATCGCCTTTTTTCAGACTTATCAGCGAGTAACCGTGATGCGCCTGGCTTTATTCGACTTGGACAACACCCTTCTGGGCGGCGACAGTGACCACGCCTGGGGCGACTACCTGTGCGAACGAGGCTTCCTCGACGCCGTCACCTACAAGGCCCGCAACGACGAGTTCTACCAGGACTACCTGGCCGGCAAGCTCGACAATGCGGCGTACCTGAACTTCTGCCTGGAAATTCTCGGCCGCACCGAGATGGACGTGCTCGACCAATGGCACCGCGACTACATGCGCGACTGCATCGAGCCGCTGCTGCTGCCCAAGGCCGCGCAACTGCTGGCCAAGCACAAGGCCGCCGGCGACAAGCTGGTGATCATCACCGCCACCAACCGCTTCGTCACCGCGCCGATCGCCGAACGCCTGGGCGTGGAAACCCTGATCGCCACCGAGTGCGAGATGCAGGACGGCCGCTACACCGGCCGCAGCACCGACGTCCCGTGCTTTCGCGAAGGCAAGGTCACCCGCCTGACTCGCTGGCTCGAGGAAACCGGTCATAGCCTGCAAGACAGCTACTTCTATAGCGACTCGATGAATGACTTGCCGTTGCTGGAGTTGGTAGCGAACCCGATCGCGGTGGATCCGGACCCGAACCTGCGGGCGAAGGCCGAGCAGCTTGGCTGGCCGGTGATCAGCCTGCGCGATTGAGGAAACCATCGCGAGCCAGCGTGCGTCTACAGCAATCTCTGCAGGCACACGCTGGTTCGCGGCAACAGGCTAAATGCCGATCAGGCCGGCTTGGCGCCCATCAACCCGGCAATGGCGAAAAAGCACACGAAGCTGAACACCGCCAGCGCCAGGGTGAACTTCGGATTGCCCACGCCCGCGGCCATCCGCACGCGATTGAGCCGCGCCAGCAGCCAGAAACAGCTCAAGGCTCCGACGGTGTAGATCACGCTGGACGCCAGGATCCAGGTCTGCCCCAGCGACCAGCCCGTCAGGTGCACCAGCCACCAGCCACTGAACGGCAGACTGGCCAGGCAAATCACCAGCAGCAGCCAGACGAACACCAGGGGCCGGCGCAACAACCGGCCATAGATGCTCGTGTCGCCCTTGCCGCGAGCGCGCCAGACCCAGCCTCCCAGCCCCAGCGCGCTGCCCAGCAGCAACACGGTGGCCAGGATATGGACGGTTTTGAGGACGTTCAGCGTTTCCATGTAATCGACTCCTTGAGGCCTTGCCCACCAGCGTAGCCGTTCAGCCGAGGAACAGCTGATACGCCGGGTTATCACTCTCGTCCCAGTACGGGTAACCGATTTCCGCCAGCGCCGCCGGCACCAGGTGGCGCTCGTTCGCCGGCACTTGCAGGCCCGCGACCACCCGGCCATCGGCCGCGCCATGGTTACGGTAATGGAACATCGAGATGTTCCAGCGCCCGCCCAGCTTGTTGAGGAAGTTGAACAGCGCGCCCGGACGCTCCGGGAACTCGAAGCGGAACACCACTTCGTCGCTGACCCGCACCGCATGGCCACCGACCATGTGGCGAATATGCAGCTTGGCCAGTTCGTTGTCGGTCAGGTCGGTCACCGGGAAGCCCTGTTCGGACAGGCTGGCGATCAGTGCGCTGCGCGGATCGTTTTCCGGATGGGTCTGCACGCCCACGAAGATGTGCGCTTCGCTGCCGGTGTGGTAGCGGTAGTTGAATTCGGTGATCTGGCGCTTGCCAATGGCTTCGCAGAACGCCTTGAAGCTGCCCGGCTTCTCCGGAATGGTCACGGCGATGATGGCTTCGCGGCCCTCGCCCAGCTCGGCGCGCTCGGCGACGTGGCGCAGGCGGTCGAAGTTGACGTTGGCGCCGGAGTCGATGGCCACCAGGGTCTGCCCGCTGACACCGCGCTGCTCGACGTACTTCTTGATCCCGGCCACGCCCAGGGCGCCCGCCGGCTCGGTGATGGAGCGGGTGTCGTCGTAGATATCCTTGATCGCCGCGCAGATCTCGTCGGTGGTGACGGTGATCACTTCATCCACATAGTTCTTGCAGATGTCGAAGGTGTGCTGGCCGATCTGCGCCACGGCGACGCCATCGGCAAACAGGCCCACGGTCGGCAGCACCACGCGCTCGCCGGCGGCCATCGCCGCTTGCAGGCAGTTGGAGTCGTCCGGCTCGACGCCGATGATCTTGATTTCCGGCCGCAGGTATTTGACGTAGGCGGCGATCCCGGCGATCAGGCCACCGCCGCCGACCGGCACGAAGATCGCATCCAGCTGCCCGGGGTGCTGGCGCAGGATCTCCATCGCCACGGTGCCCTGCCCGGCAATGGTGTGCGGATCGTCGTACGGATGGATATAGACGTAGCCTTTTTCATCCACCAGCTTCAGCGAATAAGCCAGGGCTTCCGGAAAGGAATCGCCGTGCAGCACCACTTTGCCGCCACGCGAACGCACGCCTTCGACCTTGATTTCCGGGGTGGTCTTGGGCATCACGATGGTCGCCTTCACCCCCAGCACCTTGGCCGCCAGGGCCAGGCCCTGGGCATGGTTGCCAGCCGACGCGGTGACCACGCCACGGGCGCGCTCCGCATCGCTGAGCTGGGTCAGCTTGTTGTAGGCACCGCGGATCTTGAACGAGAACACCGGCTGCAAGTCTTCGCGCTTGAGCCAGACCTGATTGCCCAGCCGCTCGGAGAGCTGGCGGGCAGTCTGCAACGGGGTTTCTACGGCAACGTCATAAACGCGCGAGGTGAGGATCTTTTTGACGTACTGTTCGAGCATCGGAAAGCATCACTGAGCGGGTTGGGCAGGGCCAGCGAGTCTAACCCAGCGTTTGCCCGAGCGACCACACCTGTAGGAGCGCGGCTTGCCCGCGACAGCGATCTTACTGCCAATATTTATGCTGGATGTGACGACCTCTTCGCGGGCAAGCCTCGCTCCTGCAGTTAATCAGCTGCCTGGAGCGTGCATTTGACCCGCCAATCGGGCAATGACCTTCCCCATCGCCAGGCCTATAATGCCGGCCTTTCCGTTCCCTCCTTGCCCGCTTCCGGAGCCCGCATGACCCAGGATCAACTCAAACAGGCCGTGGCCCAGGCTGCCGTCGACCTTATCCTCCCGAAACTCGATGACAAGAGCATCGTCGGGGTCGGCACCGGCTCCACCGCCAACTGCTTCATCGACGCCCTGGCCCAGCACAAGGCCGCCTTCGATGGCGCGGTCGCCAGCTCCGAAGCCACCGCGGCGCGCCTCAAGGGCCACGGGATCCCGGTGTATGAACTGAACACCGTCAGTGACCTGGAGTTCTACATCGACGGCGCCGACGAAAGCGACGAGCACCTGCACCTGATCAAGGGCGGCGGCGCGGCCCTGACCCGCGAGAAGATCGTCGCGGCAGTGGCCAAGACCTTCATCTGCATCGCCGACGCCAGCAAGCTGGTGCCGGTGCTGGGCGCCTTCCCGCTGCCGGTGGAAGTGATCCCGATGGCCCGCAGCCACGTGGCCCGCGAGTTGGTGAAGCTGGGCGGCGACCCGGTCTACCGCGAAGGCGTGATCACCGATAACGGCAACATCATTCTCGATGTGCACAACATGCAGATCACCAATCCCGTGGAGCTGGAAGCGCAGATCAACGCGATTGTCGGCGTGGTCACCAACGGCCTGTTCGCCGCCCGTCCGGCCGACGTGCTGCTGCTGGGCACCCGCGAAGGCGTGAAGACCCTCACCGCCTGATGTTCCAGTTTTCGCCCCTGCCGCAATGGCGGGGGCGAAAAGGCCGTGCGCCATCCCGTCCCGCTCCTCCCTCCCGCACCAACTTCGCCACTACTGCTACTTTTCGCAGCATTTCGCCGCAGAAATATCCGGATTCGCGCACCAGGTCTCAATCCGGCCCACGACTTGCGGTATCAAATCCGTTACAAATTACCGCCAGGCGACGTTCGATTTAAGCAATGCGCCAATACAGGGTCGCCCAAGGAATGAGGCGCGCATTGTGCAACTGCTCCCGTTTTTCATCTCTCAAGGAAGATCCCCGTGCTCAAGCCCCTCACGCTTGCCGTCAGTCTCGCCAGCGTTTTGCTGTCCACCCAGGCCCTCACCTATGAATATGGCGAACACGCGGCCACCACCCTCGACAAACTGATCAACGACTACCCCGGCCGCTATCGTGGCACCGCCAACTTCGCCGGTGCCGCCGACTGGATGCAGAGCCAGATGGGCAGCGCCTACGACATCAGCCGCCAGGACTTTTCCTGGACTGCCGGCGGCAACAGCCGCAGCTCGCAAAACGTGGTGGCCTACGCTGCCGGGACCAAGCCGCAATACGTGGTGGTCGGCGCGCATTTCGATACCTATTTCGGCCGCCCTGCCCTGCAAGGCCTGGACGACAACGGCTCCGGCGCCAGCGTGCTGACCGAGATCGCCCGCAACCTTGGCGGGCTGCAACTGGAAAACGGCCTGCAGGTGGTCGGCTTCGGCGCCGAAGAGGAAGGCTTGCGTGGCTCCAAGGCGTTCGTCGACTCGCTCAGCGCCAGCCAGCGCGCCAACATGCTGGCCATGATCAACCTCGACAGCCTGATCACCGGCGACATGATGTATGCCCACGCCGGACAAAACAGCAGCGCCAACCCGGCCCTGGCCTCCCTGCGCGAACACACCTTGCAGATCGCCCGGGAACTGCGGATCGACCTGTTCACCAACCCCGGCCTGGACCCGGCGTATCCCGCCGGCACCGGCTGCTGCAGCGACGGCGAAGCCTTTGAAGAGCTGAACATCCCGATTCTCTATGTCGAGGCCACCAACTGGGAAATCGGCGACCTGGACGGCTACACCCAGACCACCAACCCGGCCATCCCCGGCGGCTCCACCTGGCACGATCCCGCCGAGGACAATCAAACCGTGCTGACCAACGCCTTTGGCCAGGAGCGTATCGACCAGCGCCTGCGCGATTATTCGCGCCTGCTCAGCCGCCTGGTGCTGGAACTGACCAATGCCGACCTGCTGGCCTCCACCGCTTCCGGCGGCGCCGTGGCGCGCAACCAGCAGGACCATCTGCAACGCCAGCATCAGGCCATGGTGCGGCTGCACGACCGGCGCTGGCTGACCTTGCAGGCGATGGGCCGGGAAGTCGGCAGCTTCGACGGGGAAATCGGCATCGACGGCGAATACAGCCCCGACAGCGGTTTCGACAGCGCGCCCAATCCCGAGGCGCGTCGGCTGGGGGTGCATGCCCTGGGCGACTATCAGCTCAGTTCGAGCCTAAACATCGGCGCCAGCCTCAGTTACCAGAACGGCCGCGACGAACTCGAGCACCGCGGCGAACTCGACAGCGACACCTGGCAGGCCGCGGTTTATGCCTTGCTCAACGACGGCGGCCCGCAATGGCTGGCCGGCGACCTGAGCGTGGGGCGCACACGCTTCGAATCCAAGCGCAACCTGGTGATCCAGGCCAACGGCGGCCCGGTGCTGCTGAACCAGAAACTCACGGGCGACACCGACGCCCTGACCCTGGGTGCTCGTCTGCTCGGCGGTTACGACTTCGACTTCGGCGCGATCAAGAGCGGCCCGTTCGCCGGCCTGGATTACACCCACTACCGTATCGACCAGTTCCACGAGAAGCAGGACCTGCGCACGGCCTTGAGTTATGAGGAGCAGTCGTTCGATTCGCTGGAAGCCAGCCTCGGCTGGCGCGTTCGCGGCGCCGTGGCCTTGCCTTACGGCATGAGCCTGCTGCCGTACGGCGATCTGGCCTGGGTCAAGGAATTGGGCGATGGCCGCCTGGACGACCTGGACCTGACCAGCCACGCCGACGATCAGGTTCGCGTGGCCCGCCTGGGCGGCGTGGACAAGAGCTTCGGTCGTGCCCAGCTCGGCAGCCAACTGGCGATCACGCCGCAGTTGGGGCTGTATGCCGAGGTCAACGGCCGGCTCGGTCATGCCGAAGGCAGCCAGACCGGCTATTCCCTCGGCGTGCAGTGGCAGTTTTAAGCGCTAGCCTGTAACCGATCCTTGTAGCCGCTGCCGAGCTTGCGAGGCTGCGATCGAGGACGCAGTCCTCGCCGATCCGGTGCATGCGGAGTGTCTGGGAGGATGGGGGTTGCCGGGTTTACGGCCGCTGCGCGCCCGGGCGCAGCCTCGCGGGCTCGGCAGCGGCTACAGGGCTACAGGGTTACTGGGCGGGCTTCTTGAAGACGTAGAACAGGTTCGGCTCACTGACCAGGTACAGGGTGCCGTCGTCGTCCATGGCAATGCCTTCGGCTTGCGGCACCGTCGCCTGCAACCCTTGCCGCCCCTTGCGCAGCGACATGGTGCTCAGGGGCCGGCCATCCACATCCAGCTCCAGCACCAGCCAAGACTCATCCGAGAGCGCCAGCAGATGCCCGGTACGCTCGTCGTATTGCAGGCTGGACAGGTCACGCACGAACAGCCCGGCGTCGCGCTTGGGGTTGTTGACCACATGCACCGCGTAGGACTTCTCCGGGTCGTAGTGCGGGAAGCCCTTGACCTCGTAGATCAGCATCGGGTCGCGCTCCTTGGCGACGAACAGGCGCTTGCCCACCGAATCGTAGGCCAGGCCCTCGAACCCCTTGTTGCCGCTCATGTGCACGCCGAGGGTCATTTGCTCCGCGTCCGCGGCGTCGAGGAACACTGTGTCTTCTTCCAGATGAATCTTGATCAGCCGCTGCTGGCGCTCGTCGGTGATCACATAGGTGTCGGCGCTGATGAACTCGACCGCCTCCGGATCGCCGAAACCGGTCAGGGCGATGCGCCGCAGAATGCGCCCGTCGAGCGACAGCTCGATCAGCTCGGAATTCTTGTTGGTCACGGTGAACAGGCTTTTGCGCACCGGGTCGTAGGTCAAGGCAGAGACGTCATCCAGGCCTTCGATCTTTTGCGCTTCGAGGGTCACCCGATAGTCATCAAGGCCAATGGCATCGGTGTTGACCGGTTGTGACATGACCCGCCAGTTGAACCACAGGCGTTCGAAATAGCGGTGGTGCTGCGCGGCAACGCCCAGCAGCACCAGCACGAGAAAACAAAGGAGGAGGAACAGCGGTTTGGGATAAGCGAGTCGGTACATGCTGGCAAGCTCAAAAATACAAATCAGGCGGATGAAATATCACGACTGGATGAATTTAAACTTAATCGCAGCGGGCGTATGTCGGATTTACGGCTTTTTGCCAGCAGACACTTCTGATTCAGTGCTTCTCGAAGCGATAAAACAGGTTGGGCTCGCTGACCATATACAGGTTGCCCTGATCGTCCATGGCCACGCCCTCGGCCCGCGGAATGGTGCCTTTCAGACCGTTGAAACCGCCCAGCAATGTCATGAAGCTCACCTGCTCGCCGGTTTCGTCCAATTCCAGCAGCATGTGCGAGTTGGAGGACAGCACCAGGGTATGGCCGGTGCGCGGATCGATGTTCAGGGCAGACAGGTTGCGCAGGTCCAGCTCATCGCTTTCCAGCTTCTGCTTGTCGCCCTTGAGGGTCTGGCTGCCATCGCTGCTCCAGGTGAACAGCGCCGGTGGACGCTCCTCGCCAAGCAGCAACTGCTGCTTGCGCGGGTCCCAGGCCACGGCTTCGAACGCCTTGTTCTGGTCCGGCGAAGGGCCCAGGTCGTATTGCGGGAAGTCGGAAATATTCAGCTCGCGGGTGTTGGCATCCACCTTGACGATGGTCAGCAGGTGATCGCGCTCATCGACAATCCCCAGCAGGCCGTTTTCCATGACGGTCACCCCTTCCGGATTGCTCCAGCCCACCAGCGGCATCTTGCGCAGCACATCGCCCTGCAGGTTCAGCTCGACCAGGAACGGGTTCTTGCCCATCACCGAAAACAGCGTCTTGGTCTGCGGGTTGTAGGTCAGGTCGGAGGCCTCGTCTTCTTCCATGCCCGGCAGCACCTTGGCATCGATGACCGCGCGGTAATCCGGCAGCCAGACACTTTCCTTGCGCTCGGTCGGCGTTTCGAAGCCTTCCAGCACCCAGAGCAGGCCACGATCATCCCAATGCATGGCGATCGAAATGCCATACATCACCACGCCCGTCAGCAGCAGCCAGGAGTACCAGCGCATGGCGAACAGGCCACGGCGGCGAACAGTTTGAAGCTCGGGGGTGTGAGGCGTGGACATGGGGAGCGTTCCAGAAAACCAGCTATGGGTAATAGCACATCGGGGCAGGCTCAGACGCCTGGAATCCGGAAATTATCCAGACCGGGTGTGAAAAAAACGGCAAAACGTCAGAAATATCTTATTTAGCTAGAGAGACCCGCCCATTGCAGGCGGGCCTCGCGGTAAAACCGGTGGGTCAGCCCACGCGACTTTCGAAGCGGCTGACGCCCGGCAGCTCCAGCACCAGCTCGTCACCCACATTCAAGGGGCCGACGCCCACCGGCGTGCCGGTCAGGATCACGTCGCCCGCCTGCAGGGAAAAGCAGCCGGCCATGTACTGGATCATCGGCACGATCGGGTTGAGCATGTTGCTGCTGTTGCCGTCCTGACGGACTTCGCCGTTGATGGTCAGGCGAATATTGATATCCGCCAGGTCGGGAAAGGTACTGCCGACCACGAACGGCGCCAGCACGCAGGCGCCATCGAAGCACTTGGAGATTTCCCAGGGCAGCCCCTTGGCCTTGAGCTCGGCCTGCTTGTCGCGCAGGGTCAGGTCCAGGGCCGGGGCGAAACCGGAGATGGCATCCAGCACTTCTTCGCGGCTGGGCTTGGTCGACAATGGCTTGCCGATCAATACCGCGATTTCCGCCTCGTAATGCACGGAGCCGCGCTCGGTAGGAATGGCAAAGCCGCCTTCGAGCGGCACCACGCAACTGCCCGGCTTGATAAACAGCAGTGGTTCGGTCGGCACCGGATTGTCCAGTTCCCTGGCGTGCTCGGCATAGTTGCGCCCGATGCACACGATCTTGCCGACCGGAAAATGAATACGGGTACCGTCGACATATTGGTGCTGATAGCTCATTACCGACTCCTGCTCGTTTGGTTCATCAGGTACCGCTGCTGGATCGACCCTTGGGTCACACAGCGAAAATCTTGCCCGGGTTCATGATGCCGTTCGGGTCGAACACCGCCTTGACCGCCTTCATGTAGTCGATTTCCGCCGGCGAACGGCTGTAGACCAGGTAATCGCGCTTGGTCATGCCCACGCCATGCTCGGCGGAAATCGAGCCGTTGTATTTCTCGACCGTTTCGAACACCCACTTGTTCACGGTGGCGCACTTGGCGAAGAACTCGTCCTTGCTCAGGTTGTCCGGCTTGAGGATGTTCAGGTGCAAGTTGCCGTCGCCAATGTGGCCATACCAGACCACTTCGAAGTCCGGATAGTTTTGGGCGACGATCGCGTCAATATCCCGCAGGAACGCCGGAACTTTCGATACCGTGACCGAAATATCGTTCTTGTACGGCGTCCAGTGGGAAATGGTTTCGGAGATGTATTCGCGCAGTTTCCACAGGTTCTGCAGTTGCTGCTCGCTCTGGCTCATCACGCCGTCGAGCACCCAGCCCTGTTCCACGCAATGCTCGAAGGTGGCCAGGGCGTCGTTGGCCACATCCTCGTTGATGGCTTCGAACTCCAGCAGCACATAGAACGGGCACTGGGTCTCGAACGGCGCCGGCACGTCACCGCGCCCGAGGATCTTGGCCAGGGCCTTGTCGGAGAAGAATTCGAAGGCGGTCAGGTCGAGCTTGCCGTGGAAGGCGTGCAACACCGGCATGATCGAGTCGAAATCCGGAGTGCCGAGCACCATCGCCGTGAGGTTCTTCGGCGCACGCTCCAGGCGCATGGTGGCCTCGACCACGAAACCCAGGGTGCCCTCGGCGCCGATGAACAGCTGGCGCAGGTCATAGCCGGTGGCGTTCTTGATCAAGTCCTTGTTCAGCTCCAGCAGGTCGCCCTTGCCGGTAACGACCTTCATGCCGGCCACCCAGTTGCGGGTCATGCCGTAGCGAATCACTTTGATCCCGCCGGCATTGGTGCCGATATTGCCGCCAATCTGACTGGAACCGGCGGAAGCGAAGTCCACCGGGTAATACAGGCCGTTTTCTTCGGCGAGGTCCTGCAACTGCGCGGTCACCACGCCCGGCTGGCAAACGGCGGTGCGGTCGGTCAGGTTCAGGTCGAGAATCTGGTTCATGTAATCGAACGACACCACCACCTCGCCATTGGCCGCCACGGCAGCGGCCGAGAGGCCGGTCCGGCCGCCGGACGGCACCAGCGCGACCTGGTGCCGGTTGGCCCAGCGCACGATGGCCTGGACCTGCTCGATGGTCTTGGGAAAGACGATGGCGCTCGGCGCCGGGGCGAAGTGTTTGGTCCAATCCTTGCCGTATGTATCGAGGGAGTCGGTATCGGTGAGGACTTTGCCGGCCTCGACCAAAGTCTTCAGCTCATCAATCAGCGCAGGATTGGTCATCGACAGAACTCTCGAACAATTCATGGTCATCCTGAGAACGCTTCACGTCGCAGGAACGAGTGTTTCGCGGGGTCCGTATGCTAGCATACGCCCCCCGCAGAATAGTGCCGAAGGGCGTTCTGCGGCGACGGCTTTCCTGCCGTCCGGGTCAGCATCTGTTGACCATTTCCTGCCATTTTTCTCCGGGACACAGGTTTACGCAGATGAGCAAGACTTCTCTCGATAAGAGCAAGATCAAGTTCCTTCTTCTCGAAGGCGTCCACCAATCGGCTGTCGACGTCCTCAAGGCCGCGGGCTACACCAGTATCGAGTACCTCACCGGTTCTCTGCCGGAAGCCGAGCTCAAGGAAAAGATCGCCGATGCGCACTTCATCGGCATTCGCTCCCGCACCCAGCTGACTGAAGAGATCTTCGATCACGCTAAGAAGCTCGTTGCCGTAGGGTGCTTCTGCATCGGCACCAACCAGGTCGACCTCGACGCGGCTCGCGAGCGCGGTATCGCCGTGTTCAACGCGCCGTACTCCAACACCCGTTCCGTAGCCGAACTGGTGCTGGCCGAAGCAATCCTGCTGCTGCGCGGTATCCCAGAGAAGAATGCCTCCTGCCACCGTGGCGGCTGGATCAAGAGCGCGGCCAACTCCTTCGAGATCCGTGGCAAGAAGCTGGGTATCGTCGGCTACGGCTCGATCGGCACCCAACTGTCGGTCCTGGCCGAAGGCTTGGGGATGCAGGTGTTCTTCTACGACACCGTGACCAAGCTGCCGCTGGGTAACGCCACCCAGGTCGGCAACCTGCACGAGCTGCTGGGCATGTCCGACATCGTGACCCTGCACGTTCCGGAAACCGCTGCCACCCAGTGGATGATCGGCGAGAAGGAAATCCGCGCCATCAAGAAAGGCGGCATCCTGATCAACGCCGCTCGCGGCACCGTGGTCGAGCTGGACCACCTGGCTGCAGCGATCAAGGACAAGCACCTGATCGGCGCCGCCATCGACGTATTCCCGGTGGAGCCACGCTCCAACGATGAAGAGTTCGAAAGCCCGCTGCGTGGCCTGGACAACGTGATCCTGACCCCGCACATCGGCGGCTCGACTGCCGAGGCCCAGGCCAACATCGGCCTGGAAGTGGCGGAGAAGCTGGTCAAGTACAGCGACAACGGTACTTCGGTATCGTCCGTGAACTTCCCGGAAGTGGCCCTGCCGGCTCACCCTGGCAAGCACCGCCTGCTGCACATCCACGAGAACATCCCGGGTGTGATGAGCGAGATCAACAAGGTCTTCGCCGAAAACGGCATCAACATCTCCGGTCAGTTCCTGCAGACCAACGAGAAAGTTGGCTACGTGGTGATCGACGTCGACGCCGAATACTCGGAGCTGGCGCAAGAGAAGCTGCAACACGTCAACGGCACCATCCGCAGCCGCGTGCTGTTCTAAGCGCTTGTTGCCAATAAAAAAGGGAGGCCTTCGGGCCTCCCTTTTTTGTTTGCCGCCCGCGATTACTTGACGATGACGGTGATCTTTTCCGAAACGATCGGCGGGTCGAACGGCACGTGGTTCTTGTCGCCCAGCTCCAGCTGCAAGGTGTGCTTGCCCGGGGCCAGGGTCACTTCGGTTTCGGTCTGGGCCTTGCCGAAGTGGATGTGCTGGGCGTCGGCCGGGATCGGCATGTTCTCGGCCGGCAGCTTGTCGACGTCGATCAGCAGGTGGTGGTGCCCGGTATGCGGAGTCTGGTCGCCGGCGGGAGCCAGGGAAATATCACTGACGCCGAACTTGACCTTGAAGGTCTTGGCCACGGTATCGCCATTGACCGGGGTGACGATGAACACGGATGCACCTTCCGGCGCCTTGGTGCGAGGCATATCCGCAGAAGCCAGCATCGAGACCCCCAGCAGCAGGCCGGTCAACGCAGCACGAGATATAAAGGTTTTCATTCTATTCTCCAGTTTTTCCGCAAAATCGGTACGGTTATGACAACTTCGTGGCATATCGTTGTCGAAGGGCAATCAACACCATAGCAAAGCGAGCCTGAACAGCGCATCGCACATATAAATTCAAGGAGTGACCATGCGTTTCCTGCCTGGCCTGATACTTTTGCTACCTCTTGTGAGCACTTACGCTCAAGCCGAATTGATCGACGACGTGAACGATCGCGGGGAACTGCGTATCGCCCTGGAAGCCAACACCCCACCCTTCAACTTCAAGGAAGACGGCAAGCTCACCGGTTTCGAAGTCGAGCTGGGCCAACTGCTCGCCCGGGAACTGGATGTGCGGGCGGACTTCGTGGTCGCCGACGCCGCCGACCTGCTGCCTGGCGTCGAAAGCGGGCGTTACGACATCGCCATCAATCACGTAGCAATGACTCCGGAACTCAAGGATCGTTTCGACTTCAGCGAACCTTACAGTTATTCCAGCGCACAGTTGATCGTGCGCAAGGAAGAAAAGCGCACTCTGGGCAGCCTGCAGGCGCTCCAGGGCCAGGCGCTGGGCGTGGCCCAGGGCAGCCAGTTCGTCGAGCAGGCCCGCACCGTTGAAGGCATCGACCTGCGCAGTTACCCGAACGCCCAGCAACCCATCAAGGACGTGGCCGACAAGCAGCTCGACGCCGCCATCAGCGACCGCCTGCTGATCCCCTACGCCATTCGCGACAGTCAGTTGCCGGTGAAGGAAGGCGCCAAGGTCGGGCCGACGCTGAGCCTGGCGATCCCGTTCCAGAAAGGCAATCCGGCGTTCCAGGCGAGCCTCGACGGCGCGCTGCAGCGCATCAAGGCCGATGGCCGGCTGATGGCGTTGTCGGAAAAATGGTTCGGCATGGATGCGAGCAAGCCGCCCAAGCCTTGATGCTGTAGCCGCTGCCGCAGGCTGCGAAAGGTCCGCAGGACCTCAGCGATATCACGTTCGCCACGGCCGTACCGGCCGATCGCAGCCTGCGGCAGCGGCTACAGGAGTATTAAAGCGCCGCGAGCGCGGCGGCGGCCTCGGCCAGTTCCAGCTCGCTGAACACCTGCACCCCGGCCCGCTTGAGCAAGGCGGCGGTGACGCCCTCGCCGCTGACCTTGACCCCACTGAAACTGCCATCGTAGGTCAGCAGGTTGCCGCAGGACGGGCTGTTGGCCTTGAGCACGGCGATGCAGATCCCGTGTTGGCGCACCAGTTCCAGGGCCTGCCGGGCGCCGCTGAGGAACTCGGCGCTGACATCCTCGCCCTCGCTGGTGATGACCTGCGCCAAGCCATCGAGCACTTCACCGCCCTGCCCGCCGGGGATTTCCGCGGCCGCCCGTGGCGTCGGCAAGCCACCGGCGACTTCCGGGCACAGCGCAACCACCCGGCCTTCGGCCTGCCACCTCGCCAGTTGCTCGAACGGCCCGCTGGCAGCCCCGTCGTAACGCACGCGATGGCCCAGCAGGCAGCGACTGACGAGGATCTTGTGCATGGTCAGAACGGCTCGTTGCCACGGCGACGGAACCAGCCCGTCAGGGACAGGCGTTCCCGGGTCGCGGGCAGGACTTCATGGGGCACCTCGCCGGAGAGGAACACCACCAGCCGGCCGCCGGCGGGGTCCACGTCGTACTCGGCCGCGCCTTCGAAATACATGCGCAACTGCCCGCCCTGCTCGGGCAGCCAGTCCTGGTTGAGGTAGATCACCGCCGACACCATGCGCCGGTCATCGTCGCGGAAACGGTCGACGTGCTTGAGGTAGAACGCTCCCGGCGGGTACAGGGCGAAATGGCTTTCGAAGTCCTCCAGGCCGAGGAACAGCCCGCGGTTCAAGGCTTCGCGCAGGCTGTCCATCAACCCCAGGTAGGTATCGCAGCAGTCGGCTTGGCCGGGCTCGAGCCACTGGATGTGATCGCCGCGAATACCCTCGCGAATCTCCTGCGCCGGGCCACGGCCAACCGCCGCCGGCGCCAGCTCGCCTTCGGCCGCGCGTTTACGGCACTCGGCCGCCAGCTCCAGGGTCAGGGCTTCTGGCAGGAAGATGTTCTGCTGCGACCAGCCACGGGTGGCCAGGTCATCGACAATACGTAACAGCAGCGGGTGATCAGAGGGTATTTGCATGGCGCGCATAGTATCCACACCCAGATGAATCCGACAGATCCGCGAGAGAATTCTGACCAAGCAGCCTGGCGCTGTTTGCGTTCGTCGTCCGATCGGACAGTTTGCGCACGGAAGCTGATACGAATTCTCGACAACCATCGCCGTGCCCCGGAGAATAGTGGGCTGCCGACAGGAGTCCCTATGCGCCGTTTGCTTTTTTCACTGTTGATGTTCTGTGTATTGCCCGCCTGGGCAAACGGCCATGACCAGCTGTACAAGGTCGCCGGCTGGCCGGAACAACGCGCGCATTTTAACGATGCCCTTATCGCCGCCCAGCAGCGTTATCAGAATAGCCTGCCGCCGGCGGTCTATCAGGCGCTGGTCAATAACAGCAACCAGCGCTTCGCACCGCAGGCCATGGACCGCCGTGCCCAGGCGCAGCTGCGGCAGAAACTCGCCGATCCGCAACCGGCCCTGGCGTTTTTCCAGTCGCCGCTGGGGCGCAAGATCGTCGCCGCCGAACTGCTGGCAACCCGCCGCGACCAGCTGGCGAAAAATGCCCAGGGCTTGCCGAAGATGCAGGCCAGCGATACCCGTCAATTGATCATCGGCCACCTCGCCCAGGCACTGCCGGCCCGTGAAGCCGGCGCCGAGGTCAGCCTGGCGATCGCTGGCGTGGCCGCCGACAGCCTGAGCCAGATGATCCCCGGCCTGCTGGGCGCCGGCCAGGCCCAGAACATGCTCAACGGCCAGCGCCAGCGGCTGATGGCGCAAATCGGCAACGACCTGAACAACACCTTGCTGTACGTCTATCGCGACCTGTCCGATCCGGAGCTGGAAGAGTTCGCCAACTTCGCCGAGTCCGCCGAAGGCAAGGCCTATTACCAAGCCGCCCTGGCCGCGATCCGCGCCGGGCTGGCTGTCGGCCAGAGCACCTCGAGCCTCGCCCCCTGACCCCGTAGCCGCTGGCGAAGCCTGCGATCGAGCGCAAAGCGGTCGTGCTCTTGAGATCCTTGAAGGCCCTGCGGGCCTTATCGCAGCCTGCGGCAGCGG
>NZ_FNPW01000002.1:253825-513603 GCF_900107395.1 Pseudomonas sp. NFIX28 | reverse complement strand
TCGCAGCCTGCGGCAGCGGCTACAGGCGTACGCCTTGCCTGCTTTGTGTAGCCGCTGGCGAAGCCTGCGATCGAGCGCGCAGCGGTCGTGCTCTTGAGGACCTTGGCCGCTACAGGCGCCGATCAGAGGTGCTGGTTGAGGAAGGCGAAGTATTCCTGGCGAATGCGCGCCGCTTCGTTCGCCAGGTGATGCCGCGCCTCAGGCAGCATCAGCACCTGGGGCTGCTGGAATTTCTGCCGGATCACCTGCAGGTTGTGTTGCCAATCCACCGTCATGTCCGCCTGCCCCTGCACGATCAGCGGCTGCCGGCTGCTGCACGGGGCCAGCTCGATACGCTTGATCCACCGCGCCAACGCCCCGACCCAGGCCGTCGGCAAGCGCAAGGGTTGCAACGGATCGCGCTGCAGGAACGGCAGGAAATCGGGGTCGGTGGAGTTCTCGCTGAACCGCCGGGCAATGCCTTTGACGAACGGCTTGAGCATGTAATAGCTGAGCTTCGACCAACCCCAGGCACGCGGGCGCACCAACGGCGACAGCAGGATCACCTGGCCCTGGGCCGGGCTCTGCGCGCCCTGGTGGAGCAAATGGTCGATCACGATCGCCCCGCCCGTGCTTTGCCCGCACAGGTGCCAGGGCTGAGGCAGATCGAGGGACCGGGCCTCGTCGAACAGGCCTTGCAGCACCGCCTGGTACACCGAGAAATCATCGATGCTGGCGCGCTCGCCGCTGGACAGGCCATGGCCCGGCAAGTCGCAGGCAATCACCGCCCACTGGCGCTCCAGCGCCCATTCGATCACATGCCGGTACAAGCCCATGTGATCGTAGAAACCGTGCAACAGAAATAACGTCGCCACCGGCCGTTCGGGCCACCAGGCCTGGCCGACCAGCTCAAAACCATCAACCGCGAAACGCCCCAACCCACGCTTGACCGGCAGGTCCAGCCCATAGAAGCGCTGATAGGCCTGCGCCTGGGCCGAGAGCGGCTGCGCCTCGGCCAGGGGCCGCAGGCTGGCGCGCAGGAGGTCGGGATCGAAGGTCGCAGGCATAAGGGTTTCCAAGGGTGGCGCGGAACGCGAAACGGGCTTTATCGGCCTGCGATATTCATCTGTCGGGGCAAGCATGGCAAGCTACGCGACCTTCGAGGAATGATCCGTATGCGTCTGCCCTACCGCACGACCCTGCTTGCCAGCCTGCTCGCCCTCCTGTGCGCCGTGATGCTGTGGGCCGCCTACGACTGGTTCCAGGGACGTTTTGTACGAGCTTTCAGCGAACACACGGCGGTGTTTTCCGGCGACCCGCTGCAACTGCCGCCCGGGCTGGCCGGCGAAGGCGCCATCCGCCTGGTGCACTTCTGGGACCCAGCCTGCCCATGCAATGTCGGCAACCAGCAGCACCTGGCCGAGCTGATCGAGCATTACGGCCCGCAGGGCGTGGAGTTCTACTCGGTGCAGAAGGCCGGCAGCCACGGCCAGTTGCCCGCCACCCTGAGCCGCCTGAAGATTCTCGACGGCCTGCCCGGCGCGGAGCAGATCCCCGCCAGCCCGGCCGTGGCGATCTGGGACCGCAACGGCAGCCTCGCCTACTTCGGCCCCTACAGCGAAGGCCTGACCTGCAATTCCAGCAACAGCTTTATCGAGCCGATCCTCCAGGCCCTGCACGAAGGCCGGACGGTCAACGCCACCCATACCTTGGCGGTGGGCTGTTATTGTCCATGGCCGAAGCCAACGGACTAAGGCATTCCTGACTTTTCACAGACAACGAATACCGGCACAGAAGGCCTGTGCTAAATGTCTGCCTTCCCCACGGCAGGCAATCGCAGAAAGAACAAGGAGTCACCATGAAACGCAGCCTGACCGTAGTTGCCGTCCTGATTCTCGCCCTCGCCGCGGGAGGGGGCTGGTACCTGTACAGCAAGCAGCCGTCGCGCCAGGGCCAGGTCGAGCTGGAGCGCCTGCAGGGCTCGGTCACGGTGCGTTACGACGAGCGCGGCGTGCCGCATATCCGTGCGGAAAACGAGACCGACCTGTACCGCGCGCTGGGCTATGTCCATGCCCAGGACCGACTGTTCCAGATGGAGGCCATGCGGCGCCTGGCTCGCGGCGAGCTGGCCGAGATACTCGGGCCCAAGCTGCTCGACACCGACAAGCTGTTCCGCAGCCTGCGCATCCGCGAGCGTGCCGAGAGCTATGTGGCCGGACTGGATCGCCAGTCCCCTGCCTGGAAGGGCCTGCAAGCCTATCTGGACGGGGTCAACCAATATCAGGACACGCACCCGCAACCGATCGAATTCGACGTCCTTGGCATCCCCAAGCGCTCCTTCACCGCCGAAGACAGCGTCAGCGTCGCCGGCTACATGGCCTACAGCTTTGCCGCGGCCTTTCGCACCGAGCCGCTGCTGACCTATGTGCGCGACCAGCTCGGCAGCGATTACCTGAAAGTCTTCGACCTCGACTGGCAAGCCAAGGGCGTGCTGACCAAGGGCCGCGGCCCGCTGGCGCCGAGCCTCGCCGCCAGCGACTGGCAAGACCTGGGCGCCATCGCCCGGCTGAGCGAGCAGGCCCTGGCCGACGCCGGCCTGCCGCAGTTCGAGGGCAGCAATGCCTGGGCGGTATCCGGCACCCGCACCAAGAGCGGCAAGCCCTTGCTGGCGGGCGACCCGCACATCCGCTTCGCGGTGCCGTCGGTGTGGTACGAGGCCCAGCTGTCGGCGCCGGGCTTCGAACTCTACGGCCATCACCAGGCGCTGGTGCCCTTTGCCTTCCTCGGCCACAACCTGGACTTCGGCTGGAGCCTGACCATGTTCCAGAACGACGATCTGGACCTGATCGCCGAGAAGGTCAACCCGAACAATGCCAACCAGGTCTGGTACCGCGGCAAGTGGGTCGACCTGGTCAACAGCGAGCAGCAGATCGCCGTGAAGGGTCAGCCGCCGGTCACGCAGGTCCTGCGCCAGTCGCCCCACGGGCCGATCATCAACGACGTGCTCGGGGCCAATGCCGACAAGACACCGATCGCCATGTGGTGGGCCTTCCTCGAAACGCCGAACCCGATCCTCGACGGCTTCTACCAGCTCAACCGCGCCGACACCCTGGCCAAGGCCCGCAGCGCCGCGGCCAAGGTCCAGGCGCCGGGCTTGAACATCGTCTGGGCCAACGCCAAGGGCGACATCGGCTGGTGGGCCGCGGCGCTGTTGCCCAAGCGCCCGATCGGCGCCAAGGGCGCGTTCATCCTCGACGGCAGCACCTCGCTGGCGGACAAGGACGGCTTCTACCCCTTCAGCGCCAACCCGCAGGAAGAAAACCCGGCGCGCGGCTACATCGTCTCGGCCAACTTCCAGCCGGTTTCGCCCACCGGCATGGAGATTCCCGGCTACTACAACCTCGCCGATCGCGGCCAGCAACTGGACCGCCAGCTCGGCGACAAAAGCGTGAAATGGGACATCGACGCCAGCCAGAAGCTCCAGCTGGGCACCACCACCGACTACGGCCCGCGCCTGCTGGCGCCGTTGCTGCCGGTGCTACGCGAGGTGGTGAGCGACCCGCGTGAGCTCAAGCTGGTGGAGCAACTGGCGCAGTGGAAAGGCGACTACCCGCTGGATTCCACCAGCGCCACCCTGTTCAACCAGTTCCTGTTCAACCTGACCGACGCCGCCTTCCATGACGAGTTGGGCGACGCCTTCTTCGACACCCTGCTGTCCACCCGGGCGATCGACGCCGCGCTGCCGCGCCTGGCTGCTGCCGCCGATTCGCCGTGGTGGGACAACCGCAACACCCTCGGCCAGGAAAGCCGCGCCGACACGGTCAGGGCCGCCTGGCGCGCCAGCCTCGCTCATCTGAAGGCGACCTTTGGCGACGACCCGGCGAAATGGCTGTGGGGCCAGGCGCATACCCTGACCCACGGCCATCCGCTGGGCCAGCAGAAGCCCCTGGACCAGGTCTTCAACGTCGGCCCGTTCGCCGCGCCGGGCACCCATGAAGTGCCGAACAACCAGTCGGCCAAGATCGGCCCGGCGCCTTGGCCGGTGACCTACGGCCCTTCGACCCGGCGCCTGATCGATTTCGCCGACCCGGCCCACAGCCTGACCGTCAACCCGGTCGGGCAAAGCGGCGTGCTGTTCGACAAGCATTACCAGGACCAGGCCGAGGCCTATATCGAAGGGGTGTACCAGCAGGCGCACTTCAACGAAGAAGAAGTCACGGCCAATACCCACAGCACCCTGAAGCTGCTGCCGGCGCGAACCGCGCAGTAAGCCCCGTGGTGAACGACGCCTAACCCGCAGTAGCCAGCTTGGCTGGCGATCCAGTCGACGCAGCACTCAAGGCCAGGGCCACCCCCGAAAACGACATCGCCCCAGAACTGGGGCGATGTCGTTGCTGCTGTTGCCTATCAGACCGCTTCCGGGGCCTGTGCGCGACGCACGTCCGGCTGCTTCCAGGAATCGGCCGCGGCCTCTTCGATGGCCTGCTGGATGGCGCGCTTGCGGCGCTCTTCGGCCTGGCGGCTGAAGTACCAGACCAGGAAGGTCACCAGCGATACCGCCAGCAGAATCAGGCTGGCCACCGCGTTGATTTCCGGCTTCACCCCCAGGCGCACCGCCGAGAACACTTCCATCGGTAAGGTGGTGGAACCCGGCCCGGAGACGAAGCTCGCCAGCACCAGGTCGTCCAGCGACAGGGCAAACGACATCATGCCGCCCGCCGCCAGGGACGGCGCGATCATCGGGATGGTGATCAGGAAGAACACCTTCCACGGCCGCGCGCCGAGGTCCATGGCCGCCTCTTCGATGGACAGGTCCAGCTCACGCAGGCGCGCCGACACCACCACCGCCACATAGGCCGCGCAGAACGTGGTGTGGGCGATCCAGATGGTGACGATGCCACGCTCCTGCGGCCAGCCGATCATCTGCGCCATGGCCACGAACAGCAGCAAGAGCGACAGGCCGGTAATCACTTCCGGCATTACCAGCGGCGCGGTGACCAGGCCGCCGAACAGCGTGCGGCCCTTGAAGTGGGTGATGCGCGTCAGCACGAAGGCCGCCAGGGTACCCAGGGCCACCGCGGCGATCGCGGTGTAGCAGGCGATCTCCAGGGAGCGCACCACCGAGCCCATCAGTTGCGAGTTGTCCAGCAGGCCGACGTACCACTTCACCGACCAGCCGCCCCAGACCGTCACCAGCTTGGAGGCGTTGAACGAGTAGATCACCAGGATCAGCATCGGCAGGTAGATGAACAGCAGCCCCACTACCAGCATCAGGTTCGAGAAACTGAAGCGCTTCATCCCTTGCTCTCCATTTCTTTGGCCTGACTGCGGTTGAAGAGGATGATCGGCACAATCAGGATCGCCAGCATCACCACTGCCAGGGCGGAAGCCACCGGCCAGTCACGGTTGTTGAAGAACTCTTGCCAGAGCACTTTACCGATCATCAAGGTTTCCGGACCGCCGAGCAGTTCCGGGATCACGAACTCGCCGACTACCGGAATGAACACCAGCATGCAGCCAGCGATGATGCCGTTCTTCGACAGCGGCACGGTGATTTTCCAGAAGCTGTTGAACGTGCTCGAACCCAGGTCCGAGGCGGCTTCCAGCAGGCTGGTGTCGTGCTTCACCAGATTGGCGTAGAGCGGCAGGATCATGAACGGCAGGTACGAATAGACCACGCCGATATACACCGCCAGGTTGGTGTTGAGGATCTGCAGCGGCTCGTCGATCAAGCCCATGCTCATCAAGAAGCCGTTGAGCAGGCCGTTGTTGCTGAGGATGCCCATCCACGCGTAGACGCGGATCAGGATCGCGGTCCAGGTCGGCATCATGATCAGCAGCACCAGCACGGTCTGCAGCTCTTTGCGGGCGCTGGCGATGGCATAGGCCATCGGGTAGCCGATCAGCAGGCACAGCAAGGTGCTGAAGAAGGCCATCTTCAGCGAGCCGAGGTAGGCGGCGATGTACAGCTCGTCGTCGCCGAGCATCGCGTAGTTGCCCAGGTTGAGCAGCACCTGCAGCTTCTGGTCGATAAAGCTGTAGATCTCGGTGTACGGCGGAATGGCCACGTCCGCTTCAGCGAAGCTGATCTTCAGGACGATGAAGAACGGCAGCATGAAGAACAGGAACAGCCAGATGAACGGGACCCCGATGACCAGCTGGCGGCCACCGGGAATTATTCGATTGAGGCGGCGCTTGAGCTTTCGCATGTTCATGAGCGCAGTACCACGCCACTGTCGTCTTCCCACCACACGTAGACCTGGTCGCCCCAGGTCGGACGCGCGCCACGCCGCTCGGCGTTGGCCACGAACGACTGCACCAGCTTGCCGCTCGGCAGTTCGACGTAGAACACCGAGTGCCCGCCCAGGTAGGCGATGTCATGCACCTTGCCGCTCGACCAGTTGTATTCGCAGGTCGGCATGTCCGGGGTCACCAGGAGTTTTTCCGGGCGAATGGCGTAGGTCACCGACTTGTCCTGCACCGAAGTGCTGATGCCGTGGCCCACGTAGATATTGCGGTCCAGATCCTTGCAAGTGATGGTCGCGTGGCCTTCGGCGTCGTCGATCACTTCACCTTCGAAGATGTTGACGTTACCGATGAATTCGCAGACCAGGCGGCTGGTCGGGGTTTCGTAAATGTCGATCGGGCTGCCGATCTGGGCGATCCAGCCCAGGTGCATGATCGCGATGCGCTCGGCCATGGTCATGGCCTCTTCCTGGTCGTGGGTCACCATCACGCAGGTCACGCCGACGCGCTCGATGATCTCCACCAGTTCCAGCTGCATCTGCGAGCGCAGTTTCTTGTCCAGGGCGCCCATCGGCTCGTCGAGCAGCAGCAGCTTCGGCCGCTTGGCCAGGGAACGGGCCAGGGCCACGCGCTGGCGCTGGCCGCCAGACAGCTGGTGCGGCTTGCGCTTGGCGTACTGGCTCATTTGCACCAGCTTGAGCATCTCGGCCACGCGGGCATCGATCTCGGCCTTGGGAATCTTGTCCTGCTGCAGGCCGAAGGCAATGTTCTGCGCCACGGTCATGTGCGGGAACAAGGCATAGGACTGGAACATCATGTTGATCGGCCGCTCGTAGGGCGGCATGTCGGTGATGTCCACACCGTCCAGGTAGATGCGCCCCTCCGTGGGCCGTTCGAAGCCCGCCAGCATGCGCAGCAGGGTGGACTTACCCGAACCAGAACCGCCGAGCAGGGCGAAGATCTCGCCTTTCTTGATTTCCAGGGACACGTCGTCCACGGCAATCGTCTCGTCGAACTTCTTCGTGACCCGGTCGATTTTGACCAACACCTGCTTCGGTGTCTGGTCGCCCTCGAGGGCTTTCTTGTAGGCGCCGGAGGCAACTGCCATTTACGAAACTCCCAACAGAATTTGCAGCTCGCCCCATGCGGGCGAACTCTGGATAGTTTGAGCGATTGACGCTATTTGCCCGACTTGACCTTGGTCCAGCTGCGGGTCATGAGTCGTTGGATCTTGGGCGGCAACTCTGAGTTGACGTACAGCTTGTCGACAATCTCCTGCGGCGGATAAACCGCCTCGTCCTTGCGAACCGCTTGATCCATCAGCTCGCCGGCCTTGGGGTTCGGGTTGGCGTAACCGACGGAATCGCTGACCTGGGCGATCACCTCAGGCTTGAGCAGGTAATTGATGAAGGCATGGGCCTGCTTGACGTTGCCGGCATCCTTGGGAATGGCCAGCATGTCGAACCAGAGGTTGCCGCCCTCCTTGGGAATCACATAGGCGATCTCGATGCCCTTGCCGGCTTCGGCGGCGCGCGCCTTGGCCTGGAACACATCGCCGGAGAAGCCCGCGGCCACGCAGATTTCGCCATTGGCCAGGTCGGAGATGTATTTCGAGGAATTGAAGTAGGTCACGTAAGGCCGCACCGCCATCAACTTGGCTTCGGCCTTCTTGTAGTCATCGGGGTTCTGGCTGTTGGGGTCCAGCCCCATGTAGTTGAGCACCGCCGGGAGCATTTCATCGGCGGAGTCGAGGAAGGCAACGCCGCAGCTCGACAGTTTCTTGATGTTTTCCGGCTCGAACAGCATGGCCCAGGAGTCGATCTTGTCCACGCCCAGCGCGGCCTTGACCTTCTCGACGTTATAGCCGATGCCATTGGTGCCCCACAGGTAAGGCACGGCGTACTGGTTGCCCGGGTCGTTCTTCTCCAGGCGCTTGAGCAGCACCGGGTCGAGATTGGCGTAGTTGGGCAATTGCGCCTTGTCGAGCTTCTGGAACGCCCCGGCCTTGATCTGCTTGCCCAGGAAGTGGTTGGACGGCACGACCACGTCATAACCGGTACGACCGGCGAGCAACTTGCCTTCCAGGGTTTCGTTGGAATCGAATACGTCATACACCGGCTTGATCCCGGTGGCTTTTTCGAAGTCTGCCAATGTGCTCTGACCGATGTAGTCAGACCAGTTATAAATATGCACGGTCGGCGCGGCATAGGCGCTGACGGCCAGCGTCAGCCCGGCACCTGCCAGCATGGCTTTGCGAAATAAAGAAATAGGCAAGTGGAGGTCCTCTAAATAATTGGGCCTGGGTTGCCCGCGCTACATGACAGCCAATCACTGCCCAGCAACAAAACCGGCGCGCAACTTACCCTCGATAAACCGATCCAGCAAAACTTTCTGTCATTTAATTACTGCAAAACGCTGTAACCGCTGCCGCCGTCGAACTTGCCGGGGCCCCAAGCGGGGCCCCGACAGCTGCTGCAGCGGCTACAGGCCTGCCTTACTTACCGGATTTGATCTTGGTCCAGCTGCGGGTCAGGATCCGCTGGGTCGCCGCCGGCAAGTCGGCAATGGCGTACAGCTTGGCCTGCACATCGGCAGGTGGATAAATGCCCGGGTCGGCGGTGATTTCTTTATCGACCAACGCGGTTGCAGCGGCGTTACCGTTCGGGAAACGCACGGCGTTGGTGATTTCCGCCATGATTTCCGGCTTCTGCAGGAAGGTCATGAACTTGTAGGCGCCTTCGACGTTTTCAGCATCCTTGGGGATCGCGACCATGTCGTAGAAGCTGCCGGCACCTTCTTTCGGAATGTTGTAGCTGACTTTCACCTTGTCGCCGGCTTCGGCAGCGCGTGCCTTGGCCTGATAGATGTCGCCCGAATAACCGACGGCCACGCAGATGTTGCCGTTGGCCAGGTCGGAGATGTACTTGGAAGAGTGGAAGTAGCCGATCGATGGACGGATCTTCAGGAACAGCGCCTCGGCCTCGGCCAGTTGCTTCTTGTCCTGGCTGTCGGTCGGGTAGCCGAGGTAATGCAGGGCCACCGGGATCATTTCGGTCGGCGAATCGAGGAAGCTGATACCGCACGACTTCAACTTGGCTGCGTTTTCAGGCTTGAACAGCAAGTCCCAGGAGTTGGTCGGCGCATCGGCACCCAGTGCGGCTTTGACCTTGTCGGGGTTGAAGCCGATACCGATCGAGCCCCACATGTAAGGGAAGGCGTGCTGGTTGCCCGGGTCGCTGACCGATACGGCCTTGAGCAGCGACTCGTTGAGGTTTTTCCAGTTGGGCAACTTGGACTTGTCCAGCGGCTGATAAACCCCGGCCTTGATCTGTTTGGCCAGGAAGTTGTTCGACGGTACGACAATGTCATAACCGGACTTGCCTGCCAGCAACTTGGCTTCAAGGGTTTCGTTACTGTCGAACACGTCGTAGACAACTTTGATACCGGACTCGGTTTCAAACTTCTTGATGGTGTCCGGTGCAATGTAGTCAGACCAGTTGTAAACGTGCAGTACTTTGTCGTCCGCCTGGGCTGCTGCAGCCATCACGCCCATCAGGGACATGGCGAGGAGGGTCTTGCCAGCTTTCTTCATACCTAATGCCTTCATGCGTCATGCTCCAATTGTTCTTTTTAAGCTTGTGTTCAGCGACCGGTTGCCAGGCAACTAAAAACAGGCGGTAGTCTGGCAAGTTCCAAGGCAGGCTTTCAACAAAAGACCCATCCTTTGTGACCGCCCCGAGCGAAGTACCGCGAGGCACTTCGCTCTGAGCCTAGCACTTAGCCCTGCAACGCACTCAAGGTCAGGTCCAGGCACTTGCGAGCCTTGCTCACCAGCTCATCGATCTCTTCTTTGGTGATGACCAAAGGAGGCGCGATGATCATGGTGTCGCCCACAGCGCGCATGATCAGGCCGTTATCGAAGCAGAACTGCCGGCAGATCATGCCAACGCCTTTGCCGACGTAACGCGCGCGGGTGGCCTTGTCCTGAACCAGCTCGATGGCGCCCAACAGGCCGACTCCGCGAACCTCACCCACCAGCGGATGATCGTTCAGTTCCCGCAGACGTTTCTGCAAATAGGGTGCCGTTTCTGCCTTGACGCGCTCGATAATTTTTTCGTCGCGCAGGATGCGGATGTTTTCCAGGGCCACGGCGGCGGCCACCGGGTGCCCGGAATAGGTGAAGCCGTGGTTGAAATCGCCGCCCTCGTTGAGCACCGCCACCACTTCGTCGCGTACGACCAGGCCGCCCATGGGGATGTAGCCGGACGTCAGGCCCTTGGCGATGGTCATCATGTCTGGCTTGAGGCCGTAGAAATCGCTACCGAACCACTCACCGGTACGCCCGAAACCACAAATCACCTCGTCGGCGACGAACAGGATGTCGTACTTGGCGAGGATTTCCTTGATTCGCGGCCAGTAGCTTTCCGGCGGCACGATCACGCCGCCCGCTCCCTGGATCGGCTCGGCAATGAAGGCCCCGACGTTATCGACGCCGACTTCGAGAATCTTCTCCTCCAGCTGGTTGGCCGCCCAGATCCCGAACTCGTCCGGGGTCATGTCGCCGCCTTCGCCGAACCAGTAAGGCTGCGGGATATGCACGATGCCCGGGATCGGCAAGTCGCCCTGCTCATGCATATAAGTCATGCCGCCCAGGCTCGCACCGGCCACGGTGGAGCCGTGATAGCCGTTGACGCGGCTGATGATGGTTTTCTTCTTCGGCTGGCCCTTGATCGCCCAATAGTGGCGAACCATGCGCAGCATGGTGTCGTTGCCTTCGGAACCGGAGCCGGTGAAGAACACATGGTTCATGCCCTGCGGGGCCACATCGGCGATGGCCTTGGCCAGTTCCAGCGCCGGCGGGTGGGCGGTCTGGAAGAACAGGTTGTAGTACGGCAGCTCGCGCATTTGCTTGCTGGCGGCCTCGGCCAGTTCTTCGCGGCCGTAACCGATAGCCACGCACCACAGCCCGGCCATGCCGTCGAGGATCTTGTTGCCCTCGCTGTCCCAGAGGTAGACGCCCTCGGCGTTGGTGATGATCCGCGGGCCCTTCTCCTTCAATTGCTTGAAGTCGCTGAACGGGGCCAGGTGGTGCTCGTTGCTGAGGGTTTGCCACTCGCGGGTTTGCGGGTTGTTGCTGGTCATTGGAACTCTCCTGATTTTCCGGTGAGGGCGCCGCCGGTTACCGCGGCGCCCCGCGCATCAGACGGCGAAGAGCAGGAATTCCCGCTCCCACGAACTGATGACGCGCTTGAAGTTTTCATGCTCGGCCCGCTTGACCGCGACGTAGCCAGTGATGAATTTCTTGCCCAGGTACTTCTCGATGGTCTTGCTGTTTTCCATGCGTTCCAGGGCGTCCTCGATGGTCAACGGCAGGCGCAGGTTACGGCGCTCGTAACCGCGACCGACCACCGGAGCGCTCGGATTGTGGCCTTCGACCATGCCGATGAAGCCGCACAGCAGGCTCGCGGCGATGGCCAGGTAAGGGTTGGCGTCGGCGCCCGGCAGGCGGTTTTCCACCCGGCGGTTCTGCGGCCCGGCATCCGGCACGCGCAGGCCCACGGTGCGGTTCTCTTCGCCCCACTCGACGTTTACCGGTGCCGAGGTATCCGGCAGGAAGCGGCGGAACGAGTTGACGTTGGGCGCGAACAGCGGCAGCAGCTCGGGAATGAACTTCTGCAGGCCGCCAATGTGGTTGAGAAACAGCTGGCTCATGGTCCCGTCTTCATTGGAGAAGACGTTCTTGCCGGTCTCGATGTCGATGATGCTCTGGTGCAGGTGCATGGCGCTGCCCGGCTCGCCGGTCATCGGCTTGGCCATGAAGGTGGCGGCCACCTCATGCTTGAGCGCGGCTTCGCGCATGGTGCGCTTGAACACCAGGATCTGGTCGGCCAAGGACAGGGCGTCGCCATGACGGAAGTTGATTTCCATCTGCGCCGTGCCGTCTTCGTGGATCAGCGTGTCGAGGTCCAGTTCCTGCAGTTCGCACCAGTCGTAGACATCTTCGAACAGCGGGTCGAATTCGTTGGCCGCTTCAATGGAGAACGACTGGCGACCGGTTTCCGGGCGACCGGAGCGACCGACCGGTGGCTGCAACGGGTAATCCGGGTCGTCGCTGCGCTTGGTCAGGTAGAACTCCATTTCCGGCGCCACGATCGGCTGCCAGCCATGGTCGGCGTAGAGTTTCAGTACCTTCTTGAGCACGTTGCGCGGCGACAGCTCGATCGGGTTGCCCTGCTTGTCATAAGTGTCGTGGATCACCTGGGCGGTGGGTTCGATGGCCCAGGGCACCAGGAATACCGCGTTCTGGTCCGGGCGGCAGACCATGTCGATGTCGGCCGGGTCCAGCAACTCGTAATAGATGTCATCTTCGACATAGTCGCCGGTCACCGTCTGCAGCAGCACGCTCTCGGGCAGGCGCATGCCTTTTTCGGCGATGAACTTGTTGGTCGGCGAGATCTTGCCCCGGGTGATACCGGTCAGGTCGCCAATCATGCATTCGACTTCTGTGATCTTGTGGTCTTTCAACCAATCGGTGAGCTGGTCGAGGTTGTTACTCATAAATGCCTCTAGGCGTGAGTTTCCTGGCTCTTATAAGCCAGGTTTTTGTGACGCATCGGCGTCGCGTTGAATTACCCGCTTGCGACAGGCATCGCCAAATGCCTGGAAGATGGCAAGGTAGTGAGGGTTAGAGCTTACCTGCCATTCAGGGTGCCATTGCACCCCCAAAGCAAAAGCCTTGCCTCCCTCGATCGGCGCCCCCTCGACAGAGAAGGCTTCGATCAACCCGTCCGGTGCCAGCGCCTCTACCCTGAGGCCTGGCGCCAGACGTTCAACGCCTTGGCCGTGAATCGAATTGACTTCAATTTGCGCCGGCAGGCCAAGGCCGGCCAGCACCCCGCCCGGCTGGACATGCAGCGCATGGGCCGGGCCGTATTGCACTTCCACTGGCTGGCTGTCGTCCTCGCGATGGTCGATGAACGGACCGGCCTCGTGGACTCGCTGATGCAGGCTGCCGCCAAAGGCCACGTTTATTTCCTGAAAGCCGCGGCAGATCCCCAATACCGGAACGCCTGCCGCCACCGCCGCGCGAATCAGCGGGAGGGTGCTAGCATCACGGGCAGGATCATGCGCAGTTCCCGGCGCGCTGGCAGGACCTCTATAGTGAAAAGGTTCGATATTGGAGGGTGAGCCGGTAAAGAGGATGCCATCCAGACCGTCCAGAATATCGGACGGGGCCAGGATATCGGCCAGGGACGGGAGAATCATGGGCACGCCCTTGGCTGCTACTGCCACTGCGCGGACGTACTTGTCGCCACTGATGTGATAAGCATGCAGACCGATCTGCCTGGAGCAGGCGGTGACGCCGATTAACGGCAGGCGAGACATGAAACACCCCGGTATTATTGCTGTTATGGGTTTAAATCGAGCTTAGCCTTGTTCATTTTTTTACACAACACCCCCGTAAAAAATACAACACGGCCCGCTCAAGGCCGCGGCAGCCAAGCCCGGCGAAGGCACAAAAGCGCCCCAAAAATGCCCCACAGGCGCTTTTTTAGGGCAAAAAAGGCCTCGCTTGACTTCGGCATGCCGTTCGGGTTGACTGAAACCTGAAAAGATCAATGATTGATATTTTTAACAACAAAGGTGTTGCATCATGTCGGTACCCCCGCGTGCCGTTCAGCTTAACGAAGCGAACGCGTTCCTTAAGGAACATCCTGAGGTTCTGTACGTTGACCTTCTGATTGCGGATATGAATGGTGTGGTGCGCGGCAAGCGCATCGAACGCACCAGCCTCCATAAGGTTTACGAGAAAGGCATCAACCTGCCGGCCTCTTTATTTGCCCTGGATATCAATGGCTCGACGGTGGAAAGCACCGGCCTTGGCCTGGACATCGGCGACGCCGATCGAATCTGCTATCCAATCCCCGATACCCTGTGCAATGAACCCTGGCAGAAGCGCCCCACCGCGCAACTGTTGATGACCATGCACGAACTTGAAGGCGATCCTTTCTTCGCCGATCCACGCGAAGTGCTGCGCCAGGTCGTTGCCAAGTTCGACGAGCTGGGCCTGACCATCTGCGCGGCTTTCGAGCTGGAGTTCTACCTGATCGACCAGGAGAACGTGAACGGCCGGCCACAGCCGCCACGCTCGCCGATCTCCGGCAAGCGCCCGCATTCGACCCAGGTCTACCTGATCGACGACCTCGACGAATACGTCGATTGCCTGCAGGACATTCTCGAAGGCGCGAAAGAACAAGGCATCCCCGCCGACGCCATCGTCAAGGAAAGTGCTCCGGCGCAGTTCGAAGTGAACCTGCACCACGTCGCCGACCCGATCAAGGCTTGCGACTATGCGGTACTGCTCAAGCGTCTGATCAAGAACATCGCCTACGACCATGAGATGGACACCACCTTCATGGCCAAGCCTTACCCAGGCCAGGCGGGCAATGGTCTGCACGTCCATATTTCGGTCCTGGACAAAGACGGCAAGAATATTTTTGCCAGCGAGGATCCCGAGCAGAACGCCGCACTGCGTCATGCGATCGGCGGTGTGCTCGAGACCCTACCGGCGCAGATGGCTTTCCTCTGCCCGAACGTCAACTCCTACCGTCGTTTCGGCGCGCAGTTCTACGTGCCGAACTCGCCGAGCTGGGGCCTGGACAACCGTACCGTGGCCATCCGCGTACCGACCGGTTCTTCCGACGCCGTGCGCATCGAGCACCGCGTGGCGGGCGCCGATGCCAACCCGTACCTGCTGATGGCTTCGGTGCTGGCGGGCGTGCACCACGGCCTGACCAACAAGATCGAACCGGGCGCGCCAACCGAAGGCAACTCCTACGAGCAGAACGAGCAAAGCCTGCCGAACAACCTGCGCGACGCGTTGCGCGAGCTGGACGACAGCGAAGTCATGGCCAAGTACATCGATCCGAAATACATCGATATCTTCGTGGCCTGTAAGGAAAGCGAGCTGGAAGAGTTCGAGCATTCGATCTCCGACCTCGAATACAACTGGTACCTGCACACCGTGTAAGCGGCTGTAGCAAAAAAACGACGCCACGGGCCGCAAAGGCCCGTGGCGTTTTTTTATGGCCGCCTTGCGGCGGATCGCGGGCAAGCCTCGCTCCTACAGGAGCGCAGCGTATGCCATTTCCATCTTGCAGGAGCGAGGCTTGCCCGCGAAAGCGTCCTGGCAGACAACACCCGACACGCCTCGTACAATGCCCGCTGCCCCGCAGGAGACTCCCATGACACGCGTAGCCACCCCCCGCAAACCCCGCGCACGCAGCCAGGCCCGGATCGACTCGATACTCGATGCCGCCCGCACCCTGCTCGCCGCCGAGGGCGTGGCCAGCCTGTCGATCTACAGCGTGGCCGAACGCGCGGAGATTCCTCCCTCCTCGGTCTATCACTTCTTCGCCAGCGTCCCCGCCCTGCTCGAGGCCCTGACCGCCGACGTCCACGCGGCGTTCCGCGCCTGCCTGCAAGAGCCCATCGAGCCGGCCTCGCTGCACCATTGGCGCGACCTGTCGCGCCTGGTCGAACAGCGCATGCTCGCCATCTATAGCGCCGACGCCGCGGCCCGCCAGTTGATCCTGGCCCAGCACGGCCTGACCGAAGTCACCCAGGCCGACCGCCAGCACGACATCGAGTTGGGCGACCTGATGCACAAGCTGTTCGACCAGCACTTCCAGTTGCCGACGCTGCCCGAGGATGTCGATGTGTTCGCCCTGGCCATGGAATTGGGCGATCGGGTCTACGCGCGCTCGGTCCAGCAGCACGGGCAGATCACCGCGCGCATGGCCGAGGAAGGCATGCGGGTGTTCGACGCCTACCTGGGGCTGTACCTGCCGCCCTACCTGCCCAAGCGCCCTGCCCTGTAGCCGCTGCCGAGCTAGCGAGGCTGCGCCCGGCCGCAACGCGGCCGTGAAACCTGGCCATGCATTCCTTCAGATAAACCGGCTGGCGAAGCCTGCATCGGAATGCCACCCACCTCGATCGCAGCCTCGCAGGCTCGGCAGCGGCTACAGCCGTCATCGCCCACAAAAAAGCCCCGAAGGACTCGCGCCATCCGGGGCCGGTGGTTGTGCACCGATCACAACTTGGCGATCGACACCTCGGTGGATTTCACGAATGCGATCACTTCGCTGCCGATCGCCAGTTCCAGCTCGCGGACCGAACGGGTGGTGATGACCGAAGTGACGATGCCGGAGGCTGTCTGCACATCGATTTCCGAGAGCACGTCGCCCTCGACGATTTCCTTGATGATGCCTTTGAACTGGTTGCGAACGTTGATGGCCTTGATAGTCATGATGTTGATTCCTGTCGTGGTAGAGGGTTGTTTACTGGGCCCAGCGCAATTGCGTGGGCAAGGGTGAAACGGGTTCCGGCTCGGGTGGCGACCCGGGCAGCGCCAATACGCGGTTGAGTACTTCGGTTTCCAGCGCGGCCAGCCGGTGGGAACCGCGCACCCGTGGGCGCGGCAGCTCCACCAGCAGGTCGAGACCGACCTCGCCGTCTTCGATCAGGATCACCCGGTCGGCCACCGCCACCGCTTCGCTGACATCGTGGGTCACCAGCAGGACGGTGAAGCCATGCTGCCGCCACAGGCGCTCGATCAGTTGCTGCATCTCGATCCGGGTCAAGGCATCCAGCGCGCCCAGGGGCTCGTCCAGCAGCAACAGGCGCGGCTGGTGGATCAACGCGCGGGCCAGGGCCACGCGCTGCTTCTGGCCACCGGACAAGGCAGCCGGCCACTCATTGGCGCGATCGGCCAGGCCCACCGCCTCCAGGGCTTGCAAGGCCTGGGCACGCCAGTCGCCCTTGAGGCCCAGGCCAACGTTGTCGATGACTTTTTTCCAGGGCAGCAGGCGCGCCTCCTGGAACATCAAGCGGGTGTCTTCGATGGCCTGGCTCAGCGGCGCGGCGCCGGCCAGCAGTTCACCGGCGGAGGGCTTGTCGAGGCCGGCCAGCAAGCGCAGCAAGGTGCTCTTGCCACAGCCGCTACGGCCAACCACCGCAACGAATTGCCCGGCCGGAATATGCAGGTCGATCTCGCGCAGCACCTGGCGCGAACCGAAGGTCTTTTGCAGCTTGCGCACCGCCAGCGGAATACCGCGCAGCAGGCGTGGAGGTTGTTGAGCCGTCATTGCTCACCTCCCCTGGCCACTTGATAGGCCGGATGCCAACGCAGCCAGACACGCTCCAGGCCGCGCGCGGCGAGGTCGGCCAATTTGCCGAGCACGGCGTACAAGACGATGGCCAGCACCACCACGTCGGTCTGCAGGAATTCCCGGGCATTCATCGCCAGGTAACCGATACCGGAGCTGGCGGAGATGGTTTCCGCGACGATCAGCGTCAGCCACATGAAACCCAGGGCAAAACGCACGCCCACCAGGATCGAAGGCAAGGCGCCCGGCAAAATCACCTGGCCGAACAGGGCGAAGCCGGACAGCCCGTAGCTGCGCGCCATTTCCACCAGCGCCGGGTCGACGTTGCGGATGCCGTGATAAGTGTTCAGGTAGATCGGAAACAGCGTGCCCAGGGCCACCAGGAAAATCTTCGCCGACTCATCGATGCCGAACCACAGGATCACCAGGGGAATCAGCGCCAGGTGCGGCACGTTGCGGATCATCTGCACCGAGCTGTCCAGCAGGCGCTCGCCCCAGCTCGACAGGCCGGTGATAAAGCCCAGGACCAGGCCGATGCCGCCGCCGATCAGGAAACCGATCGCCGCGCGCCAGCCGCTGATGGCCAGGTGGGTCCAGATTTCGCCACTGCGCACCAGGCCGACCCCGGCTTCGATCACCGCGCTGGGTGCCGGCAGGATTCGCGTCGACAGCCAGCCGGCCGAGACCGACAACTGCCACGCCGCCAGTAACAGCAGCGGCAGGGCCCAGGGCGCCAGGCGCTGGAGCAAGGTTTGTCTGTTCATGGCCGCCTCAGCTCCGGGACGCGGCTTTGGGGATGATGTCGTTGGCGACCATTTCGCCGAACGGGCTGACGTAACCGGCGCCCTGGGGCAATTCGGGACGCTCGATATCCAGGTGCGGGAACAGCAGCTCGGCGACCCGGTACGACTCTTCCAGGTGTGGATAACCGGAGAAGATGAAAGTGTCGATGCCCAGGTCCGCGTATTCCTGTACCCGCGCGGCCACGGTCGGCCCATCGCCGACCAGCGCGGTGCCCGCGCCACCGCGTACCAGGCCGACCCCGGCCCAGAGGTTGGGGCTGACTTCCAGCTTGTCGCGGCGCCCGCCGTGCAAGGCCGCCATGCGTTGCTGGCCGACCGAATCGAAACGCGCCAGGGACGCCTGGGCACGGGCGATGGTGTCGTCGTCCAGATGGGAGATCAGGCGCTCGGCCGCCTTCCAGGCTTCGGCATTGGTTTCGCGCACGATCACGTGCAGGCGAATGCCGAAGCGCACGCTGCGCCCTTGCTTGGCGGCCTTGGCGCGGACCTGCTCGATCTTCTCGGCCACCGCGGCGGGCGGCTCGCCCCAGGTCAGGACCATGTCCACCTGCTCGGCGGCCAGGTCCTGCGCGGCTTCCGAGGAGCCACCAAAGTACAGTGGCGGACGCGGCTGCTGAATCGGCGGATAAAGCAGCTTGGCGCCCTTCACGCTGATGTGCTGGCCATCGTAGTCGACGGTTTCGCCCTCCAGCACACGACGCCAGATACGGGTGAATTCCACCGAGGCCTGGTAGCGCTCTTCATGGCTGAGGAACAGGCCGTCGCCGGCCAGTTCGTCCGGATCGCCACCGGTCACCAGGTTGAACAGCGCCCGGCCGCCGGACAGGCGATCCAGGGTTGCCGCCTGGCGTGCCGCCACCGTCGGGGAGATGATCCCCGGGCGTAGGGCGACCAGGAATTTCAGGCGCTGGGTCACCGGGATCAGCGAGGCCGCCACCAGCCAGGAGTCCTCGCAGGAACGCCCGGTGGGAATCAGCACGCCGCCGAAACCGAGACGGTCGGCCGCCTGGGCAATCTGCTGCAGGTAACCGTGGTCGACGGCGCGAGCGCCTTCGGCGGTGCCAAGGTAATGGCCGTCACCATGGGTGGGCAGGAACCAGAAAATATTGAGGCGCATGGAGTTGTCTCCTGAGGGGGGCGAGTTACGGCGCTTTGGCAACGGCGGCTGGAGGCGTCCAGATCACATCCTTGATGCTCAAGGGTTTGGGAATCAGCTTGAGCTGATGGAAGCTGTCGGCGATTTTCTGCTGCGCCGCCACCACTTCCGGGGTCAGGAAGTGCGCGCCATAACCCTGGCGTTTCACCGAGGTCAGGGTGATGTCCGCCGGCAGGCCCAGCAGTGGCGCCACTTGCTGGGTCACCTCGTCCGGGTTGGCCTGGGACCACTCGCCCACCGCGCGCACTTCTTCCACCAAGGCCTTGATCACCTCGGGGTGCTGTTGCGCATAGGGCTTGGTTGCCAGGTAGAACTGGTGGTTGTCGACGATGCCGCTGCCGTCACGCAGGGTGCGGGCTTGCAGCTGCTTTTCGGCCGCCGCCTGGTAGGGGTCCCAGATCACCCAGGCATCGACGCTGCCACGCTCGAAGGCGGCGCGGGCATCGGCGGGCGGCAGGAATACGGTCTGGATGTCGCTGTACTTGAGGCCGGCGTCTTCCAGGGCGCGGACCAGCAGGTAGTGCACGTTGGAGCCCTTGTTGAGCACCACTTTCTTGCCCTTGAGCTGCGCCACCGAGCTGATCGCCGAGTCCTTGGGCACCAGGATCGCCTCGCTGGTCGGCGCCGGCGGCTCGTAGGCCACATACAACAGGTCGGCACCGGCGGCCTGGGCGAATACCGGCGGGGTTTCGCCGGTGACGCCGAAGTCGATGGAGCCGACGTTCAGCCCCTCCAGCAACTGCGGGCCGCCGGGAAATTCGGTCCACTGCACCTGCACGCCTTGCGCCGCCAGGCGCTTCTCCAGCGAGCCCTTGGCCTTGAGCAGCACCAGGGTGCCGTATTTCTGATAGCCGATACGCAGGGTCTCGGCCGCTTGGGCTTGAACGATGGCGCCGAAGGACACAGCCGCAGCAAACAGAGCGACCAGACCACGACGCAAAATAACAGGGCGCATGGCGCTCTCCTTTTTGCTGTTGGGTTTTGGCTGCACCTGCTAAGCCGTTGGCGGCGAAGTAAGGCGATTTTTTGTCCGAAAAGTGCCTGCGGGCTGAACACCTGCGGTGTTACGCACATCATGCTGCGTTAAAAGCCTGCTCAGAATGCTCATTGACTGACGTCAACTCCGCTTCTTCACAGCCTTTTGCCTTGCCTGATCTTCGCTCGGCGACTTTTCAAACCAAAAACTGAATCTTTCAAATGCTCCAGCGAGCACTCAACAAACGGTCATTCAACAGATTCGGGTCCAGCGGCTTGGGGCGTCGCGCCATGGCACTGCGGAACTGTTCCAGCGCCTCGCGCAGACGCTGCTCCAGCGCCGGCGCCAACTGCGCCTGGGCATTGCCTTCGCCATAGGCGATCTGGCTGTCCTCGGCAAAGATGCCCTGAAGCATTTCCTGGGCCTTCAAGGCCGACAGCACCGGCTTGAGCGCGTAGTCCACCGCCAGCATGTGGGCGATGCTGCCGCCCGTGGCCATCGGCAGCACCACCTTGTGGTTCAGCGCGCGTTCCGGCAGCAGGTCGAGCACGGTTTTCAGTGCGCCGGAAAACGAAGCCTTGTAGACCGGCGTGGCGATCAACAAGCCGTCGGCCTGTTCGATCTGTTGCAACAGGTCGACCACCATCGGGCTGTCGAAGCGCGCATGGAGCAGATCTTCGGCCGGGAAGTCCCGGACCTGATAAGCGACCACTTCCACACCTTGTTGCTGCAACCAGCGTTTGCCGTGTTCCAGCAGCACCCCGGAGCGGGAGCGTTGGCTGGGACTGCCACCGAGAGAGACGACCAGCATGCAGAGTTTCCTTAAGTACTGAATAGGCGATTCGCGATTTGCGATCTCGCTGAATTGAGCAGACCTTAACAGCCTATTTTTATATCCATAAATCTTATTTTTTCATTTGTTTATTCTTTAATTGAATATAAGAAAACCAAATCCCAGGCAAAAAAAAGGCCGTCGAAACGGCCCAAAAACCCCTGCTTTGTGAATACGGCCTCGTAGGAGCGAGGCTTGCCCGCGATAGCGTCATCCCTGACACAGCGCGCCGAATCGCGCTTTTCGCGGGCAAGCCGAATCGCCGCCCGCTCGCTCCTATGGTCTTGGGTCAGCGATTGGGTTGCGGGGTCAGGCGCAGATAGGGTTTGACCGCGCGATAGCCTTTGGGAAAGCGCTTGCGGATTTCGTCTTCGTCCTGGAGCGACGGCACGATCACCACTTCATCACCGTCCTGCCAGTTGGCCGGCGTGGCCACCTTGTAATTGTCGGTGAGTTGCAGCGAGTCGATCACCCGCAGGATCTCGTGGAAATTGCGCCCGGTGCTGGCCGGGTAGGTGATGGTCAGGCGCACCTTTTTGTTCGGGTCGATGACGAACAGCGAACGCACGGTCAGGGTGTCGTTGGCATTCGGGTGGATCAGGTCGTAAAGATCCGAGACCTTGCGGTCGGCATCGGCCAGGATCGGGAAATTGACGAGGGTGTTCTGGGTTTCGTTGATGTCCTCGATCCACTTGTGATGCGAGGCCACCGGGTCGACCGACAAGGCAATGGCTTTCACACCGCGCCGGGCGAATTCGTCCTTGAGCTTGGCAGTGAATCCCAGCTCCGTGGTGCACACCGGGGTGAAGTCCGCCGGATGGGAAAACAGCACGCCCCAACTGTCGCCGAGCCACTCGTGGAAACGAATCTTGCCGGCGCTGGAATCCTGTTCGAAGTCGGGGGCGATGTCGCCAAGTCTGAGGCTCATGTTGCGGCTCCTGTGAGTGCGTTATGGGCCTTACTGTGCCTGCGACGTTGAATATTTAAAAAGAATAAATGTCGATTTATCTAGATCGAAAAAGAATATTAAAAATCTCTTCACTGGATTCGCGCCCATGCAAGGCACACCATCCTCGACAAGGTTCGAGAAGGCCTTGAGTAGCTGTAAAGAGGGGTTTCAGGGAGGACCTGCGGGGGTGGGTCCGAACTGGATGACAACACCTCGCCCGGCATTGCGCCGGGCGAGGTTTTTAGCGTCGGATTACAACAGCGGGATCGAGTAGCTGACGATCAGGCGGTTTTCATCCTGCGAACGCTGGCCCGGGATATCGTTACGCCACATGGCGTTTTTCCAGGTCAGGCCGAGGTTTTTCAGTGGACCTTCCGGAATCACGTAGGCCACGGTCAGGTCGCGTTCCCACTCGCTGGCGTTGGTAACCGAAACAGAGCGCTGAGGGGTAACGGAACCCTCCCGGCCAGTCGTATCGATGTTGTCGCCGCGCAGATAGACCACGCCAGCAGTCAGGCCAGGCACGCCGACCTTGGCGAAATCGTAGGAGTAGCGAGCCTGCCAGGTACGTTCGCCGGCACGGGCGAACTTGGCGATCTGCATGTCGGTGGTCAGGTAAGCCGACGAACCGTCACCCTGGTTCAACCAAGGGAAGTCGCTGTCGCCATTGCTGACCTGGTAGCCACCACCGAAGGTATGGCCGGCCACCGAGTACAGGAACAGGCCGCTGATCAGTTTGTTATCAACCTTGCCCTTGGTGATGCCGGTACCGTAGTCGCCGGTGGTGTAGTAGGCCGAGTCGTGGCCGTTGGCACCGTCGTCACTGCTGTTGAAGTAGCGCAGGTCGGACTTCAATACGCCCGGGCCAATCGCCCAGTTGTGAGTCAGGCCCAGGAAGTGCTGCTTGTAGAAGTCCTTCAGGTTGCCGTAGTAGTACTGGGCCGTCAGGTCTTTGGTGATCTTGTAGTCGCCACCACCGTAGATGAACTTGTTGCTGTCACGACCCGCAGCGGTATGCGCGTTCGCGCCAGCAATCGACAACTCTTCGTTGTTGCTGGAGTTACGACCCTTGGCGTGCTCGATCTGACCGCCGACCAGTGTCAGGTCCTTGATGTCGTTCGAGGTGATCTGGCCGCCCTGGAAGGTTTGCGGCAGCATACGGCCGTCGTTGGTCACGATTACCGGCAGTTTTGGCTGCAGGGTGCCGAGCTTCAGTTCAGTCTGGGAGATCTTGGCTTTGGCAGTCAGGCCCAGGCTGGAGTAGTTGTCCACGGCTTTGCCATTGGACTCGCTCGGGAAGACGGTGCCGCCGTAAGAGGTAGCGTTAGCGCCGTTGGTACCGCCGCCGGAGTCCAGCTTGATCCCCAACAGGCCAATGGCATCGAGACCGAAGCCGACAGTGCCCTCGGTGTAACCGGAGATGAAGTTGAGCTGGAAGCCTTGACCCCATTCTTCCTGCTTGTTTTGCGCACCAGAAGCCTTGGTGTCGCCATCGCGGTTATCTGTATTGATGTAGAAGTTACGCAGACCCAGAGTGGCCTTGCTGTCTTCGATGAAACCTGCGGCGCCTGCCTGCTGCGCCATTACCCCAACGGCCACAGCCATGGCCAAGGTGGACTTGTTCATGTTTCGCTCCTCTCGTTTCTAATTCTTGTGTACTCAGGCCCAGGGTCTGATGCCCCGGGTCCATTGGTGGGCGATTAGCGCCAGAGCGTGACCTATAAGTCAATCGTAACTAACTGTGTCTACGACCAAGGTCTAATCGCGGTGATCTGCTTCGTGCAGGGTAATGAATTCCTCATAATCCCAAAAAGAATTACTTCATCCTTTTTCATACGATTCTGGAATATATCCAGGCGCACCTGCTTGAGCCGTGGCACAAGGTATCGGCGCTCTTTCTGATTCCTGAATGGTATTTGCACGCTGATCTTTAGATCGATCAGTTACAACTAATGCCAGATACGCCAATCAGTATCGAAAAGGCGACGCGATAATGGCCAAGCGCGGATACTCCCGTCAATTTGTTACAGTTTTTATATTGCGCGCATGTATTTTTTCGAGATCAAACCGCATGGGATTTCGAAAATAAAAAACCCGCTCCTGTCAAGAGCGGGTTGGCGGAGGGAGGAGGCTCAGAGGGCTTTTTCGAAGATTTTCGAGTTGCGCTGGTAGTTGTACAGCGAGGCCCGCGCGGAAGGCAGGCGCTCGACACTGCTGGGTGCAAAACCGCGTTCGCGGAACCAGTGGGCGGTACGGGTAGTAAGCACGAACAGGGTTTTCAGGCCTTGGGCCCGGGCCCGGGTTTCGATCCTTTCCAGCAATTCGTCGCCGCGACCGCCGTGGCGGTATTCCGGATTCACCGCCAGGCAGGCCAGCTCCCCGGCATCGGAGTCGGCAATCTGGTAAAGCGCGGCACAGGCGATGATCATGCCTTCGCGCTCGACCACGCTGAACTGCTCGATCTCCCGTTCCAGCACCTCGCGGGAACGCCGCACCAGGATCCCCTGCTCTTCCAGCGGGCTGATCAAATCCAGCAAACCGCCGACATCCTCGATGGCCGCCTCGCGGACCAGTTCGAACTGCTCCTGGGCCACCAGCGTACCGCCGCCGTCACGGGTGAACAGTTCGGTCAGCAGCGCGCCGTCTTCGGCATAACTGACGATATGGCTGCGCCCTACTCCACCCCGGCAAGCTTCTGCCGCGGCATCCAGCAGCTCCGCCTGATAATTGCTGCCCAGGCGCTGCAAATGCGCTGGCACCTGCTGCGGACGCAGCTCGCGCACCAGGTTGCCGTGCTCATCCAGCAGGCCACGCTCGGCGCCGAACAGCAGCAGCTTGTCGGCCCCCAGGTCGATGGCCGCGCGGGTGGCCACGTCTTCGCAGGCGAGGTTGAAGATTTCCCCGGTCGGCGAGTAGCCCAACGGCGACAGCAGCACGATCGAGCGTTCGTCCAGCAGGCGGTTGATGCCCTTGCGGTCGACCCGGCGCACTTCGCCGGTGTGGTGATAGTCGACGCCTTCGAGCACGCCGATCGGCCGGGCGGTGACCAGGTTGCCGCTGGCGACCCGCAACCGCGAGCCCTGCATCGGCGAGGACGCCATGTCCATCGACAGCCGCGCTTCGATGGCGATGCGCAATTGGCCGACGGCATCGATCACGCATTCCAGGGTCGCCGCATCGGTGATGCGCAGGCCGTGGTGGTAATGCGGGGTCAGGCCACGAGCGGCCAGGCGGGCTTCGATCTGTGGACGCGAGCCATGCACCAGCACCAGGCGCACGCCCATGCTGTGCAGCAATACCAGGTCGTGGACGATATTGCCGAAGTTCGGATGCTCGACACCGTCGCCGGGCAGCATGACCACGAAAGTGCAGTCACGGTGAGCATTGATATAAGGAGAAGCGTGACGAAGCCAATTGACGTATTCGGGCATAACCTGAGCCTGTAAATAAGAAGCAGCCTATAAAAGGACGAAACGGGAAAACGCACAGCGGGCTGGTGGTTATCGTCGGAACAGGCTTGGCGACACGCTCGCTCTCCTTCAGGTACGGGCTTGAACGCTGGCGATTTAGGGAAAAATCAGGCCGGCGTCAGGCAGTAATGGTTAATCAGTTCACGTAATAGATGCACGGTAGGCTGCAAGCGTGACATTTCGAGGTATTCCCCCGGCTGGTGAGCGCAGGCGATATCGCCCGGGCCCAGCACCACTGTCTCGCAGCCAAGGCGCTGAAGATAAGGCGCTTCGGTGCCGAACGCCACTGCTTCGGCGCGATGGCCGGTCAGGCGCTCGGCCACCCGCACCAGTTCGCAGTCTTCAGGTTGCTCGAAGGCCGGCGCTTCGGGGAACAGCGGCGCATAGTCGATCTTCACCTGATGCCGCTCGGCCACGGGCGCAAGCTTCTGCCGGATGGCCGCCCGCAGCGTCTGCGGGTCCATGCCCGGCAGCGGCCGCAGGTCGAATTCCAGCGAGCACTGGCCACAGATGCGGTTCGGGTTGTCGCCACCGTGGATACACCCAAGGTTCAGGGTCGGCTGCGGCACGCTGAACTGCGGGTTACGAAATTCGCGCTGCCACGCCAGGCGCAGGCCGCGCAGTTCGCCGATCGCGTCGTGCATGGCTTCCAGGGCACTATGGCCCAGGCTCGGGTCGGAGGAATGGCCACTGCGCCCGAGAATATCGATGCGCTCCATCATCACGCCTTTGTGCATGCGGATTGGCTTGAGCCCGGTCGGCTCGCCGATCACCGCGGCGCGCCCCAGAGGCCGGCCGGCCTCGGCCAGGGCCCGGGCGCCGGCCATCGAGCTTTCCTCGTCGCAAGTGGCGAGGATCAGCAAGGGCTGCTTGAAGGGTTGATCCAGCAGCGGCCGGACCGCCTCGATGACCAGGGCGAAAAAGCCTTTCATGTCGCAGCTGCCCAGGCCGACCCAGCGGCCGTCGACTTCGGTGAGCTTCAGCGGGTCGGTCTGCCACAGCGCGCCGTCGTAGGGCACGGTATCGCTGTGCCCGGCCAGCACCAGGCCGCCGGGGCCGCTGCCGAAACTGGCGAGCAGATTGAACTTGCCCGGGCTGACCTGCTGGATCTCGCAGGCAAAACCCAGGTCGCCAAGCCAGCCGGCCAGCAAGTCGATCACCGCGCGATTGGATTGGTCCAGCGCCGGCTGGGTACAGCTGACCGAAGGTGTGGCAATCAGCGCAGCGAACTGCTCTTTCATGGACGGCAATGGCATGCGCTGGCTCCCGGGCTCCAAGATGAGGTCCATCATAGAGCCATCCTGCGACAGGAATAAACCGCCACGGCACCTCGACGCGGCGAGTCCTGTACACTGCACGACCTTGGCAGCCACACATTCCCCCCGGCTGCGCTCCCGATCCTGGATTTTCCGGCCATGCAGAAAGAAACCGAAATCAAACTCCGCGTCAGCCGCGAAACCCTTGCCGCCCTGCGTGAGCACCCGCTCCTGAAAAAACGCAACAAAAGTGGCTGGGAACACCGTGAACTGATGAACCAGTACTTCGACACGCCCGAGCGCGACCTGGCCCGCGCCAAGGTCGCCCTGCGCCTGCGCCGCGACGGCGAAGAAGTGATCCAGACCCTCAAGACCCGCGGCCAGAGCGTCGCCGGCCTGTCGGAACGCAACGAATACGACTGGCACCTGGCCAAAGCCAAGCTCGACCTGAAGAAACTCGACGGCGAATGCTGGCCCGAGCAACTGGCCGAGCTGGACAAGAAGACCCTCAAGCCGATCTTCACCACCGATTTCGTCCGCGAGCGCGCGGAAATCGCCTGGGGCCGCGGCAAGGCCAAGGTGGTGATCGAAGCCGCTCTGGACCTGGGCCACGTGATCGCCGGCAAGCAGAAGGAAGAAATCTGCGAGCTGGAGCTGGAACTGCGCGAAGGCGAACCGGCCGCCCTGCTGGAACTGGCCGCCGAGCTGGCCGCCACCTTGCCGCTGATGCCGTGCGACATCAGCAAGGCCGAGCGCGGCTACCGCCTGTTCGATGCCAACAGCTACTCCCTGAGCCTGCCCGCTCCCGAGCTGAGCGCGCAGATGCCGCTGGACGACGCCTTCGCCGCGCTGACCTGGCACCTGCTGGGCAGCAGCCAGCGCCTGGCCGAGCAATATCGCTTCAACGGCCACTGGCGCCTGCTGCAGGACTGGGTCGATAACCTGGCGGAACTGCGCGCCCTGGTCAGCAGCCTGGGCCAGGCCGCGCCACGCCAGGCGACCGCCGAACTGCGTGCGTCGCTCGATGGCCTGCTGGAAGACTGGCGCCCGCTGGTGCAGGCCGGTCTCGACGACGAAGACGTGCGCAAGGCCGCGCCGGAGCAGTTCATCGAAGAGCTGGAGGACGTGCGCTGGGGCCTGTTCTCGCTGAACACCTCGCGCTGGTTGCTGGCCCGCAGCTGGACCGCCGAACGCAACACCCGCGGCAACCGCCAGGGCGCGGCGCAACTGGGCAGCTGGTTACCGCGCCTGTTGGCCGACGAAGCCAGCTCCCTGCAACTGCCCCGCTACCAGCAGCAACCGGAAGACCTGGCCGAGCAACTGCCGCGCATCGAACGCATCCAGGCCTGGCTGCATCATGCGCGCAACGTGCTGGAAATCCCCGAGCTGGATCGTCTGTACGGCGAGCTGAACAAGCTGGTGCAGCTGGCTAACGAGCCGATCACCGACGAAGCCCTCGACGCCCGCAAGCAACAGGCAATCACGGTGTTCCAGAACCGCGCGTGGAAGACCCTGCTGCGCATGTAAGGGCTCCATGCACACGCTCGCTCCTGCCCTGCAGGAGCGAGTTGGCTGGCCATGGCGCCAGCCGCTTCAAGCCATCTTCAGCGCAACACCGGCAAGCTGGTGGTCGACTTGATCTCCGACAGCGCCACGATCGAATTCACTTCCTGGATCCCCGGCACCATCGACAGTTTCTCGAAGAAGAAACGCTCATACGCCTCGATGTCCGCCGTGACGATACGCAACAGGAAATCCACCGCCCCCATCAGCACATAACACTCCAGCACCTCCGGAAAACCGCGGATCGCCTCGGTGAACTCGGTGAAGTTGGAACGGCCGTGGGCGTTGAGTTTGACCTCGGCGAAGATCTGCGTGTTGAGGCCGATCTTCTTGCGGTCGAGCAAGGTCACCTGGCCACGGATCACCCCTTCCTCCTTGAGCCGCTGGATCCGCCGCCAGCAAGGTGATTGCGACAGCCCCACCTGCTCGGCGATTTGCGCGCTGGACAAGGAAGCGTCCTCCTGCAGCAGCGCCAGGATGCGGCGGTCATAAGCGTCCAACTCGCTATGCATAGATATTCCTCAATAACCTATTAACTCGAATCATATTATTCGTCAGATTGGAAAATACCTTCATCTTAGATAAGAAATACCCCGGACCGAATGTAAAAATTTCTCCACTTTTCTGGAGAATCCCATGCCCCTTCTCGAAGCCGTCCCCTCCCGCGCCGATGTGTGGAATGTCGCCAACGCCCATTGCCGGGTGCATTACCAACTGGTCACCGACGCCGAGGCCGATGTGCTGTGCCGGGTGCTCAATCATTTCGCCCTGCAATCGCTGCTGCCGCAGCAGGTCCGGGTGCAGCGCCAGGACGCTTCGCTGCTGATGGAAGTGGTGCTCGACGGCCTCAGCTGGCACCGCGCGCAAGTCATCGCGGAAAAATTGCGCAACCTGATCAGCGTGTGTTCGGTCCAGCTGCAACTCGCCGAGCGCGAGCCGTTGCAGGCCGCCGGCTGAGGGCATCCGGCAAAATCCGGCAACGCTTGGGCGACTGACGGTGGTGATCCGGGGACTATTCTTGGCATTGCGTGGTCAGAGGCATCTATCCAACCCGCCTGCCGCCGGATTGTTCATAAGGAGCCCGCATGTCCGTTCCCCTCGTTACCCAGGACCGCTGGCTGGATCTCAACGATCTGCTGCGCGACCTGGTCGCCCAGGGTTTCATCAGCCAGGACTCGGCCGAACACGCCCTGACCACACGCCGCAACGCCGCCAACAGCCAATTGCACCCGCTGGAATTTCTCGCCAGCCAGCACCTGGACGACCGCCGCCGGCCCGGCAAACGCCTGGACCTGGAAAGCCTGACCCTGTGGCTGGCGCAACAGGCCGGCCAGCCGTACCTGCGCATCGACCCGCTGAAAATCGACGTCGCCGCCGTCACCCCGCTGATGTCCTACGCCTTCGCCCAACGCCACAAGATCCTCGCGGTCTCGATCGACGCCGAAGCCGTCACCGTGGCCAGCGCCCAGCCTTACGTCAGCGCCTGGGAAGCCGACCTGACCCACGTGCTGAAACTGCCGATCAAACGGGTGGTGGCCAACCCGGTGGAAATCCAGCGCCTGACCGTTGAGTTTTTCCGCCTGGCCAAGTCGGTCACCGGGGCCAGCGCCGACCAGAAGACCAACACCCCGGGCAACTTCGAACAGTTGCTCAACCTCGGCGCCAGCGATCAGGAGCCCGACGCCAACGACGCGCACATCGTCAATATCGTCGACTGGCTGTTCCAGTACGCCTTCCAGCAGCGGGCCAGCGATATCCACATCGAACCGCGCCGCGAGCAAGGCACGGTGCGCTTTCGCATCGACGGGGTGCTGCACAACGTCTATCAATTCCCGCCCCAGGTCACCATGGCGGTGGTCAGCCGCCTGAAAAGCCTGGGCCGGATGAACGTCGCGGAAAAACGCAAACCGCAGGACGGCCGGGTCAAGACCAAGACCCCGGAAGGCGGCGAAGTGGAATTGCGCCTGTCGACCCTGCCCACCGCCTTCGGCGAGAAGATGGTCATGCGTATTTTCGACCCCGAGGTACTGCTCAAGGACTTCGACCAGTTGGGCTTCTCCAGCGACGACCTGCGGCGCTGGCAGGAGATGACCCGCCAGCCCAACGGCATCATCCTGGTCACCGGCCCCACTGGTTCGGGCAAGACCACCACCCTGTACACCACCCTGAAAAAACTGGCGACGCCGGAGGTCAACCTCTGCACCATCGAGGACCCGATCGAGATGGTCGAGCCGGCGTTCAACCAGATGCAGGTCCAGCACAACATCGACCTGACCTTCGCCAGCGGCGTGCGCGCCCTGATGCGCCAGGACCCGGACATCATCATGATCGGCGAGATCCGCGACCTGGAAACCGCGGAGATGGCGATCCAGGCCGCGCTTACCGGCCACCTGGTGCTGTCGACCCTGCACACCAACGACGCGCCCGGCGCCATCAGCCGCCTGCTGGAACTGGGCGTCGCGCCTTACCTGATCAAGGCCACGCTGCTCGGGGTCATGGCCCAGCGCCTGGTGCGCACCCTGTGCCCACACTGCAAGACCCCGCTGGCGCTGGACGAAGGCGACTGGCAAAACCTCACCAGGCCCTGGCAGGCGCCGCTGCCCAGCCATGCCCATGGCGCCACCGGCTGCCTGGAATGTCGCGATACCGGCTACCGTGGCCGCGCCGGCGTGTATGAAATCATGCAGTTGAGCGACAGCCTCAAAGCCCTGATCAGCGCCGACGCCGACCTGCTCGCCATCCGCCGCCAGGCCTTTTCGGAAGGCATGCGCAGCCTGCGCCTGTCCGGGGCGCAGAAAGTCGCGGCCGGGCTGACCACCCTCGAGGAGATATTGCGCGTCACGCCACAAAGCGAGCAGCGCTAAGGCCTGCCGCCAGCCGGTTTGCGTGGCCCTGGGCTACGCTTAGCCACAGGTCCAGGCGAACAGGGAGTGAGCATGAACATCCGGCAGAAAATGATCACCTGCGGAGCGGTCAGCGTGCTGGCCATCGCCCTGGTGGGCAGCATCGGCTGGTGGGGCCAGGCCCGCCTGGAACAAGCGCTAGCGGACAGCCAGCTGAACGCCAGCGCGCTGCGCAATCATCTGGAAGCCGACATGATGCACGACGCCCTGCGCGCCGATGTGCTGGCGGCCTTCGCCAGCCAGCCGGGTACCGCCGGCGAGGGCGAGCAGATCAGGAACGACTTGCGCGAACACGGCGACTGGTTCCGCAAGGTCCTCGCGGAAAACGCCAAATTGCCCCTGGCACCGGACATTCGCCAAGCCATCGGCGAACTGCAGCCAGTGCTGGAAAATTACATTGGCGCCGCGGAAAAAATCACCGAACTGGCACTGCGCGACCCGGTCGCCGCCCGCGCGGACATGCCGGCGTTCGCCATGAGTTTCAGCGAGGTGGAGCGCCGCAACGAAGCCCTGAGCAGCAAGATCGAAAGCAGCACCGCCCAGGCCCGCGAAGACAGCGAAAAAGCCGTGCACCAGGCCGGTGGGTGGCTGATCGGCGGCAGCCTACTGGCCGTGCTGACGCTCTGCCTGCTGACTCGCCGGTTATTGCATTCGGTACTGCGCCCCCTGGAAAAATCGGTCGCCACCGCCCGCGCCATCGCCCAGGGCAACCTCAGCCAGCCGATCAGCATCGACAGCGACGACGAGGCCGGGCAACTGCAAAAAGCCTTGGGTGAGATGCAGGCCAACCTGCGGGACATGATCACCACCATCCGTCGCGAAAGCGAAGGCCTGCAAGGCACTTCCCACAACCTGAGCCAGACCTCCCAGGGCATCGCCAGCGGGGCCAGCGAGCAGGCCCACGGCGCGAACAGCATGGCCGCGGCCATGGAGCAGATGATCAGCAACATCGCCCAGGTGGCCGAGCACGCACGCAATGCGCAGGATATTTCGGCGCAATCGGAAGCCCTCGCCGGCAGCGGCGGCCAGGTCATCCTGGGGGTGGTCGACGGCATGGCGCACATTGCCGAGGCGGTCAATCAGTCGTCGCAAAGCATCACCGCGCTCGGCCAGTCCTCGGAGGAAATCAACTCGATCATCCAGGTGATCAACAGCATCGCCGAACAGACCAACCTGCTGGCGCTGAACGCCGCGATCGAAGCCGCTCGCGCGGGCGAGGCCGGCCGTGGGTTCGCCGTGGTCGCCGACGAGGTCCGCGGCCTTGCGGCGCGCACGGCGCAATCGACCCGGGAAATCACCGGCATGATCGAGCGCATCCGCGAAACCACCGCCCAGGCGGTGCGCAGCATGCAGACCGGGGTCAGCCGGGTGAACGACGGGGTGAACATGGCCCAGCAGGCCGGCACCTCGATCAACGAAATCCGCGAAGGCGCGCAACGCTCGGCGCTGATGGTCGAGGAGATTTCCCACACCATCGGCGAGCAATCCAAGGCCAGCAGCGAAGTGGCGCAACAGGTGGAAATGATCAACCAGGTGGCACAACGCAACAGCCAGGCCATGCATGAACTGGCGACGACGGTCGAACACATGGAACGCTCCGTCGCCACCCTGCAGACCTCGGTGACGCGCTTTCAGTTGTAAGACAGAGGCTGGGCCGCCCTCCAGGGGGCCCGCGATGACAGCACGCAGCGGCCCGCTACCAGTCGGCGACACCCAATCCGGCATTGGGCTTGATCCACAGCACTGCGCCGTTATCACGGCGTTGCTGTATCGAGCGCCCAGCGTCGAGCGTTTCCCCCGTACGCAAGTTTTGCGCGCAGTCCGACTGGCTCGGGCTGAACATCAGGGTCCCCGGCGCGTCCTGGCGAACCCTCATGCCGCGGGGGTAGTGCCAATCGCCCAGGGTCAGGTCTTGCGCCAGTTGCCCGTTCCAACGTCCGGGTTGCCGTTGCTCGTCGAGGTCCAGGCTCAGGTTCGACAGCGCTATCCCCTGGATAACCACCGCCGGTGAAGCCAGGCCGATGCGGAACCTGCCGTCGTACTGCCTGACCTCGCTGGAGTCCGGCCACTTCACCCCTGCCACATCGGCCCCGGTCACCAGCCTGCAGGCAGAGAAACGCCAGCGACTGGGTTGCAAGCGGTCCTCGTCGGCAATGTCCAGCGTGACCCAGGTGCCGCCGGCGCAGGGCCAGCCCGCAACCACCTGGTCACGGCTCAGCAGCATCTTTGAGGAAGAGCCGCTGCCGTACATCTGCAACTCTGTAACCTCCACGCCGTTGATGGTGTGTGGCGCAGCGAACTCGGCGTAAACAAGGCTGCGCAGGCCGTGGGGTTGCGGCTGGCCTTGTGCATCCAGAGGTTCGAGTGTTCGCAGATACAGCTTGGCACCCGCGGGCAATTGCAGGCCATCAAGCTGTACGTCCTGCTCAAGTTGCGGGTGGTGCGCCTTATTCAGTTGGTCGTCGCGGTGGATTTTCCACAGCACGCACACCACGATAATTGCGCATACCCCGGCAAGCGCGCCGAAATGCCGGGGCTGACGACGCATCCGCTGCCGGCAGGCCGGAATGAGCAAGGCAATCAACAGCAAGGGTAGTCCGATAAAGGACAGCAAGACCAGGTTCAGCAGGGTTCCATACATCATCGCGCCAACAATCAAGGCAAGCATCCGTGCAGTCGAGAAGCCGCCCATAGTGGCAAACGCCGTCCCTGCGTGCCAGCACCTTGACTCGATAGCGAGGTGCAGCAGTCGCGCCTGAAGCGGCCTTTCAGCCCCTGCCCCGGCAGGCTAAAGCTTGTTGGCGCAGCAGGGAACTCAATCAGGCCAGGTCCTATCAAAGGACTCAGTTTTCCCCCTAGTTGGAGTCACCCACCATGCGTTTCAAAACAGCTGTCGCCACCCTGGCCCTGCTTTCCCTGCCTGTAGGTTCGGCAATGGCCGACAGTTTCTGGCGTAACGTCCTTTCTTCCGGCGCCACCACCGCTTCCACCTACCTGACGTTCAAGGACCACAAACTGATCATTGCCGCGCAGGATGACGCCGGCAGCTTCGTCGCCAGTGAAGGCAGCATCCGCGGTCCGTACCTGGAAGCAGCCATGCAGAAAGTCCGTGCCGATAACCCGGGCCTGCAAGCGACCGACATGGAGCTGGCCAACGCGATCCTGGCGAAGAACGCCGTCGCCCAGCAGTGACCGCCGGCCTGTAGCCAGGCCGCCGCGATAAAAAATGCCGCTCCCTGGAGCGGCATTTTTTTGCCCGCCGTCCAAGCTCAGCGGTAGGCATCCACCGGCACGCAGGCGCAGAACAGGTTGCGGTCGCCGTAGACATTGTCGACCCGGTTCACCGTCGGCCAGTACTTGTGCGCCCTGGCGTGGGGGCTGGGGACCACCGCCTGCTCGATGCTGTAGGGCCGCTCCCAGACGCCGGCGATGTCCGCCAGGGTATGGGGCGAACGCTTGAGCGGGTTGTCTTCGGCCGGCCAGTTGCCTTCCTGGACCTGGGCGATCTCGGCGCGAATGCTCAGCATGGCCTCGATAAAACGGTCCAGTTCGGCCTTGGACTCGCTTTCGGTGGGCTCCACCATCAACGTGCCCGGCACCGGAAACGACATGGTCGGTGCATGAAAGCCGTAGTCCATCAGGCGCTTGGCCACGTCCTCTTCGCTGATGCCGGTCTGCGCCTTGAGCGGCCGCAGGTCGAGAATGCATTCATGGGCGACCCGGCCGTTGCGCCCGCTGTAGAGCACCGGAAAAGCGCCGCTGAGGTGTTCGGCCAGGTAGTTCGCGGCAAGGATCGCCACCTCGCTGGCATCCGCCAGCTGCGGCCCCATCAGGGCGATGTACATCCAGCTGATCGGCAGGATGCTCGCGCTGCCCCAGGGCGCCGCGCTGACCGCGCCGTTCTGCGGCAGCGGCCCGTCGATAGGCACCACCGGGTGGTTGGCCACGAACGGCGCCAGGTGCGCCCGCACACCGATAGGCCCCATGCCCGGGCCACCGCCGCCGTGGGGAATGCAGAACGTCTTGTGCAGGTTCATGTGGGAAACGTCGGCGCCAATGTCGGCCGGCCGCGTCAGCCCGACCTGGGCATTGAGATTGGCGCCGTCCATGTACACCTGGCCGCCGTGGCTGTGGATCACTTCGCAGATCTCGCTGATGCCCTCCTCGTACACGCCGTGGGTCGAAGGGTAAGTGGCCATCAGGCATGACAGGTGGCCGCCCGCAATCTGCGCCTTGTCCTTCAGGTCGTGCAGGTCGACGTTGCCGGCGTCGTCGCAATCGACAATCACCACCTGCATGCCGGCCATCTGCGCCGAGGCCGGGTTGGTGCCGTGGGCCGAGGCGGGAATCAGGCAGATATTGCGCTCGCCCTGCTGGCGGCTCTCGTGATATTTGCGGATCGCCAGCAGCCCGGCGTATTCGCCCTGGGCCCCGGAGTTGGGCTGCATGCAGATCGCGTCGAAGCCGGTAATAGCGCACAGCCAGCGCTGCAGCTCGTCGATCATCAGCGAATAGCCCAGGGCCTGCTCCGGCGGGACAAAGGGATGCAGGTTGGCGAAGCCGGGCCAGGTAATCGGGATCATCTCGCTGCTGGCATTGAGCTTCATGGTGCAGGAGCCCAGCGGGATCATCGACTGGTTCAGCGCCAGGTCCTTGTTCTCCAGTTGCTTGAGATAACGCAGCATCTCGGTTTCGCTGTGATGGCTGTTGAATACCGGGTGGCTCAGGTAAGACGTGCGGCGCAGCAGCTGCTGGGGGATGCCGCCCACCAGGGTTTCAGCGTCCAGTTGCGTGACGTCCAGCCCGTGGTCGGCGCCGAGGAACACGTCGAACAGCCGGGCGACGGTGTTTTCGTCGCAGGTTTCATCCAGGCTCAGGCCCAGGTGCCCGCGCCCAAGGATCCGCAGATTGATCTGCACGGCCTTGGCGCTCTCGATGATCGCCGTCTGGCTACCGCCGACCTCCAGCGTCAGGGTGTCGAAGAATTGCCGGTTCAGCCGCACGATGCCCTTGCGCTCGAGGCCGGCGGCGAGGATGCAGGTCAGGCGATGGACGCGCTGGGCGATGCGCCGCAAGCCTTCCGGGCCGTGATAAATGGCGTAGAAACTGGCGATATTGGCCAGCAATACCTGGGCGGTGCAGATGTTGGACGTGGCCTTCTCGCGGCGGATGTGTTGTTCGCGGGTCTGCAGGGCCATGCGCAGCGCCACGTTGCCCCGGGCATCCTTGGACACGCCGATGATCCGCCCCGGAATCGCCCGTTTGTACTCCTCGCGGCTGGCGAAGAACGCCGCATGCGGGCCGCCGTAGCCCATGGGCACGCCAAAGCGCTGGGACGAACCGAACACCACGTCGGCCCCCAGTTCGCCCGGCGGTGTCAGCAGCAACAGACTCAGCAGATCGGCCGCCACGCAGGCCAGCGCGTGCTGCGCATGCAGGTGGTCGATCAGCGGCCGCAGGTCGCGAATCTCGCCGTGGGTGTCCGGGTATTGCAGCAAGGCGCCGAATACCTGGTGCCGCTTGAGGTTGTCCAGAGTGTCGATCACCAGTTCGAAGCCGAACCCCTCGGCGCGGGTCTGCACCACCGAGAGCGTCTGCGGGTGGCAGTTCTGGTCGACGAAGAACAGATTGCTCTTGGACTTGGCCACCCGCTTGGCCAGGGCCATGGCCTCGGCGGCGGCCGTCGCTTCATCCAGCAGCGAGGCGTTGGCCAGCTCCAGGCCGGTGAGGTCGATGGTCAATTGCTGGAAATTGAGCAGGGCTTCGAGCCGGCCCTGGGCGATTTCCGGCTGGTAGGGCGTGTAGGCGGTGTACCAGCCAGGGTTTTCCAGCACGTTGCGCAGGATCACCGTGGGGGTCAAGGTGCCGTAATACCCCATGCCGATCAGGCTGGTCCAGACCTGATTCTGCTCGGCATAACCGCGCAATTTGGCCAGCGCGGCCTGCTCGTCCAGCGCCGGCGGCAAGTCCAGCGCCTGGTTGAAGCGGATGCCCGGCGGCACGGTCTGTTCGATCAGCTCGACCCGGCTGCCCAGGCCCAGGCTGTCGAGCATCGCTTGCTGCTCGGCGGCGTCGGGCCCGAGGTGACGCCGCAGAAAGGCATTGGGATCGCGTAACTGGCTCAAGGACGGCAACTGGGACATGACGGGCTCTCTCTCAGGCGGCGCTCGGCGTCGATGGAACACGGTCAAAGCAGCATAGCAGCCGATCCCGGACGCCGACGGTGGCACCCGGGGCGAACCGGTAGCATGATGCGACTCCGGCGCGGCACGCCGCCCGGCCTCGACTTCCGCTTATCGGGTATCCCATCGTCATGAGCCAGCTGCCTTTCCTGCCGTTTTCCAAACCCACCATCGATGAAGCGACCATCGCCAGCGTCGGCGAAGTCCTGCGTTCGGGCTGGATCACCAGCGGGCCCAAGGTCCAGGCCTTCGAGGCGCAACTCTCGCAATATTGCGGCGGGCGCCCGGTGCGCACCTTCAACTCCGGCACCTGCACCATGGAGATCGCCCTGCGAATCGCCGGCATCGGCCCGGGCGATGAAGTCATCACCACGCCGATCTCGTGGGTGGCCACGGCCAACGTGATTCTCGAAGTCGGCGCCACCCCGGTATTCGCCGACATCGACCCGGTTACCCGCAACATCGACCTGGCCCAGGTGGAAGCGGCCATCACGCCACGGACCAAAGCCATCATTCCGGTGTTTCTCGCCGGCCTGCCGCTGGACATGCCGCGCCTCTACGCCCTGGCGCGCAAGCACGGCCTGCGGGTAGTGGAAGATGCCGCCCAGGCGCTGGGCTCAAGCTGGAATGGCGAGCGCATCGGCGCCGGCGGCGACCTGGTCTCGTTCAGCTTCCAGGCCAACAAGAACGTCACCTGCGGCGAAGGCGGCGCCTTGGTGCTGAACACCGCCGAAGAGGCCCGGCTGGCGGAGAAATACCGCCTGCAGGGCGTGACCCGCCACGGCTTCGACGGCCTGGACGTGGATGTGCTGGGCGGCAAATTCAACATGACCGACGTTGCGGCCGCCATCGGCCTGGGCCAGTTCGCCCACCTCGAGACCCTCACCGCTCATCGCCGCGAGCTGGCCCGGCATTATTTCGCATGCCTGGGCAGCGACTTCGAAACCCGCTACGGCGCCCAGCTGCCGCCGGCGGACTTCAGCAACAGCAACTGGCATCTGTTCCAGCTGGTCTTGCCGGAACGGCATGACGGCCGGCCGGCGCGAGCGACCTTCATGGAGCAGATGCAGGAACGCGGAATCGGGATCGGCTATCACTACCCGCCGATTCATTTGCTGAGCCTGTACCGCGAACGCGGTTTCAAGGAGGGGATGTTGCCGGTGGCGGAACGGGTGGGACGGTTAATCGTTTCGTTGCCGATGTTCACGGCCATGAGCAAGGACGACGTCGAGCGTTCGGTGGCGAGCGTGAAACACGTGTTGCAGCGGTAAATGCAATCGCCAGCCGGCCCGCTCCCCTTGCTGGAGCGGGCCGGCCGGCGATCGATGCAAGGCTTATTCGCCGATGGCAGCCTGGTACCCGGCAGCGTCCAGCAGCTTGTCCAGGTCGGCGCCATTGCTTGGCTTGAGCTTGAAGATCCAGGCGCCGTACGGGTCGCTGTTGAGCAGCTCCGGGCTGCCGCTCAGGTCTTCGTTGACCGCGATCACTTCGCCGGCCACTGGCGCGTAGATGTCGGAAGCGGCCTTCACCGACTCCACCACACCGGCCTGGTCGCCAGCGCCGAAGACATTGCCGACTTCGGTCAGCTCGACGAACACCACGTCGCCCAGGGCTTCCTGAGCGTGGTCGCTGATGCCCACGGTCACGGTGCCATCGGCTTCCAGACGGGCCCACTCGTGACTTTCGGCAAAACGCAGGTCAGCAGGGATATCGCTCATGTTCTGTGTCCTCAAGAAGAAATGTCAGCGGCAGATCCCGCCGAAAATAAGTTAGATCAAGGTTTTGCCATGACGCACGAAGGTCGGTTTGACCACCCGGACCGGGTACCACTTGCCACGGATTTCCACTTCGGCACGGTCGGCGGTCGCCATCGGCACCCGCGCCAGTGCGATCGATTTGCTAAGCGTAGGAGAGAAACTACCACTGGTGATCTCTCCTTCGCCAACATCGGCGATGCGAACTACCTGATGGGCACGCAACACGCCGCGTTCTTCCAGCACCAGGCCGACCAGTTTGTGCTTCACCCCGCCCGCGCGCTCGGCTTCCAGGGCGGTGCGGCCGATGAACCTGCGCGACGCCGGTTCCCAGGCGATGCTCCAGGCCATGTTGGCCACCAGCGGTGAAACCTCCTGGTCAATGTCCTGGCCGTACAGGTTCATGCCGGCTTCCAGGCGCAGGGTGTCGCGGGCGCCGAGGCCGATCGGCGAGATACCCGCGCCCACCAGATCGTTGAAGAACGCCGGGGCCTGCTCGGCCGGCAAGACGATTTCCAGGCCATCCTCACCGGTGTAGCCGGTGCGCGCGATGAACCAGTCGCCGTCGGCCTGGCCTTCGAAGGGCTTGAGTTGCTGGATCAGCGTGCCGCGCGACTGGGTCACCAGTTCGGCGATCTTGTGCCGCGCGTGAGGCCCCTGGATCGCCAGCATCGCCAGCTCGGAGCGCTCATGCAGTTGCACCTGGAAAGCGCCTACTTGCGCCTGCATCCAGGCGATGTCCTGGTCACGGGTGGCGGCGTTGAACACCAGCCGATAACCGGCTTCGGTGCGGTAGACAATCATGTCGTCGACGATACCGCCGTGCTCGTTGAGCATGGCGCTGTACAAGGCCCGGCCGGGGCTTTGCAGGCGTTCGACGTCGTTGGCCAGCAGGTGCTGGAGCCAGGCCTTGGCCTGGGGGCCGTCGACATCGATCACGGTCATGTGGGATACATCGAAAACCCCGCAATCGCGTCGCACCTGATGGTGCTCCTCGACTTGCGAGCCGTAATGCAGAGGCATATCCCAACCGCCAAAATCGACCATCTTCGCGCCCAGGGCGAGATGAAGGTCATACAGAGGCGTGCGCTGTCCCATGGGTTTCTCCTTCCGGGCGTGGCGAAGGTGCGGACGGTCGCCGTATGAGCTGAAAGCCTTGAAATACATGGCTATCAGACAATTCAAAAGACCCGATCAGAAAGATCTACCGCACCGAATGCCGCGCATTGTAGCCGCAAGGTGTGGCACTGGCACCTAACCGATTCGATGAGCGGAGCGCCGGATAAGGCCGATCACCGGCAGCAGTCCCACCAGGACCAGGGTCAGGGCCGGCAACGCGGCGCGCGACCACTCGCCCTCGCTGGTCATCTCGAAGATCCGCACCGCCAGCGTGTCCCAGCCGAACGGGCGCATCAGCAAGGTGGCGGGCATTTCCTTGAGCACATCGACGAACACCAGCAACGCAGCGCTCAGGGTGCCGGGCAGCAAAAGCGGCAGATACACTTTGAAAAACAGTCGTGGCCCGCTGACCCCCAGGCTGCGCGCCGCTTCCGGCAACGACGGGCGGATGCGCGCCAGGCTGCTTTCCAGCGGCCCGTAGGCCACCGCGATAAACCGCACCAGATAGGCCAGCAGCAAGGCCGCGAGGCTGCCCAGCAGCAGCGGCTTGCCCGCCCCGCCAAGCCAGCCCGACAGCGGAATCACCAGCTCGCGGTCCAGATAACTGAAGGCCAGCATGATCGACACAGCCAGCACCGAGCCCGGCAAGGCGTAACCCAGGTTGGCCAGGCTGACGCCGGAGCGGATTGCCCGGGTCGGTGCCAGGCGTCGGGCGAACGCCAGCAGCAGGGCCACGCTGACCGTGATCAGGGCCGCCATGGCGCCCAGGTACAGGGTATGCAGGATCAGCCCGGCATAACGCTCGTCGAGGTCGAAACGGCCGCGCTGCCAGAACCACGCCACCAGTTGCAGCAGCGGAATGACGAAGGCGCAGGCGAACACCAGCGCACACCAGCTGGTGGCCGCCAGGGCCTTGAACCCACGCAGGTGATACAGCGCCTTGCCTCGCGGACGCTCATTGCCAGTGCGGCTGGCGCCACGGGCGCGACGTTCGCCGTACAGCACCAGCATCACCGCCAGCAGCAATAGGCTGGCCAGCTGCGCGGCGCTGGACAGGCTGAAGAAGCCATACCAGGTCTTGTAGATGGCGGTGGTGAAGGTATCGAAGTTGAACACCGCCACCGCACCGAAGTCCGCCAGGGTTTCCATCAGCGCCAGGGCCACACCGGCGCCGATCGCCGGCCGCGCCATGGGCAGCGCCACGCGCCAGAACGCCTGCCAGGGCGTCTGCCCAAGCACCCGCGCGGCCTCCATCAGGCCTTTGCCCTGGGCCAGGAAGGCAGTGCGCGCCAGCAGATACACATAGGGGTAGAACACCAGCACCAGAACCAGGATCACCCCGCCGGTGGAACGCACCCGCGGCAGGCGCAGGCCAGTGCCGAACCATTCGCGCAGCAGGGTCTGCACCGGGCCGGAAAAATCCAGCAGGCCGACAAAGACAAAGGCCAGCACATAGGCCGGAATCGCAAAGGGCAGCATCAGCGCCCAGTCCAGCCAGCGGCGCCCGGGAAACTCGCAGAGGCTGGTCAGCCAGGCCAGGCTCACGCCCAGCAGCGTCACGCCCACGCCGACGCCCAGCACCAGGGTCAGGGTGTTGCCCAGCAGGCGCGGCATCTGGGTGTCCCACAGGTGCGACCAGATCTGCTGGTCGACCACCTGCCACGACAGCAGCAGCACGCTCAGCGGCAGCAGCACCAGGGCGGCGACGGCAAAGACCAGCGGGTACCAACGACGTTGGGCGGGATGGGCCACGAAAGACTCTCGAGCGAGGTGGGATCAATAAATGGCGGAGCGGATAAACAAAACGCCCCGCAAAGGCGGGGCGCAGTATAACCAGCGGATCAGTTCCAGCCAGCACGGTCCATCAGGCGAATGGCCTCGGCCTGGCGCTTGCCGGCCACTTCCACCGGCAGGGTGTCGGCCACGAACTTGCCCCAGGCGGCTACTTCGGCGGACGGCGGCACGCTTGGGTTGGCCGGGAATTCCTGGTTCACGTCGGCGAAGATTTTCTGCGCTTCTGTAGTGGTCATCCACTCCACCAGCGCCTTGGCGGCTTCCGGATGCGGTGCATGCTTGGTCAGGCCGATACCCGACAGGTTGACGTGCACGCCGCGGTCGCCCTGGTTCGGCCAGAACAGTTTGACCGGCAGGTCCGGCTTCTGCTTGTGCAGGCGGCCGTAGTAGTAAGTGTTGACGATGCCCACGTCGCACTGGCCGGCGTTGATTGCCTCGAGCACCGCGACGTCGTCGGAGAACACGTCGGTGGACAGGTTGTTGACCCAGCCCTTGACGATTTCTTCGGTTTTCGCCGCGCCGTGGGTTTCGATCAGGGTGGCGGTCAGCGACTGGTTGTAGACCTTCTTCGCCGTGCGCAGGCACAGGCGGCCTTCCCACTGCTTGTCAGCCAGGGCTTCGTAGGTGCTCAACTCGGACGGTTTTACCCGCGCGGTGGAATAGGCGATGGTCCGCGCCCGCAGGCTCAGGCCGGTCCAGGCGTGCGAGGCGGCGCGGTATTGCAGGGGAATGTTGGCATCGATCACCTTGGAGGTGAACGGCTGCAGGATGCCCATCTGCTCGGCTTGCCACAGGTTGCCGGCATCGACGGTGAGCAGCAGGTCGGCGGTGGCGTTCTCGCCCTCGGCCTTGATCCGCTGCATCAGCGGCGCTTCCTTGTCGGTGATGAATTTAACCTGGACCCCGGTTTTCTGGGTGTAGAGATCGAACACCGGCTTGATCAGCTCGTCGATGCGCGAGGAGTAGACCACCACTTCGTCGGCTGCCTGAACAGTACCGTCAATGAGGGTGAGGGCCAGGGCAGTCAATAGACGCTTAGGTGCCAACATGGGAGCGGTCTCTCGAAATTAAAGGGAAGTAAATGATAAGGACTACTATTTAGCTTCTCAAACTGTACCGCCCGCGGAGGAGTAACGAGATGTTGCATAAACATCGAGCCGCGGCCGGGCCACCCGATTGCGAGCAAGCCGCGCCTGCAATGAAGCGCCGGGCCTGTTCGCGCCGGGGGTCCTTACATCAGGCCCTGGCCAGTTCCGGCAGGTCCCCGGTGAGGCCCAACGCCTGGCGCACGAACAGCGCCTTGGCCTCGGGTATCTGGTCGACCATTTTCAGCCCGGTGTTACGCAACCAGCGCAGCGGTAGCGGATCAGCCTGGAACAGCCGCTCGAAGCCTTCCATCGCCGCCATCAATGCCAGGTTGTGCGGCATGCGCCGGCGCTCGTAACGGCTGAGGACCTTGGTGTCGGCCAGGCGCTCGCCGCGACTGGCCGCCTGCAGCAGCACTTCGGCCAGCACCGCGGCATCGAGGAAGCCCAGGTTCACTCCCTGCCCGGCCAGCGGATGAATGGTGTGGGCCGCGTCGCCGATCAGGGCCAGGCCTTCGGCCACGTAACGCTTGGCATGACGCTGGCGCAACGGCACGCAAAGCCGTGGATCGGCGCTCAACACCGCGCCCAGGCGTCCCTCGAAAGCGCGCTCCAGCTCCTGGCAAAAGCTGCTGTCGTCCAGGGCCATCAGGCGTTCGGCCTCGCTGGGCGTGGTCGACCAGACGATCGAACACCAGTCGTGCTGGCCGTCGCGCTCCAGCGGCAGGAACGCCAGCGGGCCGTTGTCGGTGAAACGCTGCCAGGCGGTCATCTGGTGCGGCTCGGTGCAGCACACGCTGGTGACGATGGCGTGGTGCAGGTAATCCCATTCGCGGGTGGCGCAGCCGGTCAGGCGCCGGACCGCCGAATTGGCGCCATCGGCGGCGATCACCAGCGGTGCGCGCAGGCTACGGCCATCGGCCAACGTCAGCAGCCAGTCGTCGCCGGAGCGGCGCATCTGCTCCAGGCGCGCATTGGCCAAAAGGCCGATGTCGCAGTTGTGCAGGCGCTCCAGCAGGGCGTCCTGGACCACGCGGTTTTCCACGATGTGGCCCAGCGCCTCGGCGTGCACGCTGGCGGCCGAAAAGTGAATCTGCCCGGTGCCGCTGCCATCCCAGACATGCATCTCGGCATAGGGGCTGCTGCGCCGGCGGGTCACTCCTTCCCATACCCCCAGGCGCTCGAGAATCCGCTGGCTGGCCACCGACAAGGCGCTCACTCGTGGCTCGAACGGGGCCTCGGTGTCGAAGGGTTTGACTTTCAAGGGGCTGCCATCGAGCAGCAGCACTTCCAGGCCGCTGTCCTGCAACGCCAGCGCCAGGGCGCTCCCGACCATTCCGGCCCCGACAATCAGCAGATCTGCACGCATTTCCATGCTTTAAGCCTGTCTCGCTAGCGGCTTGCACCGCAGGTAAAGGGTTTTGTCGAACCGCGCTGCGTGGCTGCCGACTCTGTGCAGGATTTCCATGCCCGGACGCGGGCTCAGTCGCTCACGCATCGGGACGGGTGCCCAGGCCCATGGCCTGGCGGGCGAACCAGCGCTTGGCCGGCGGCAGCAGGTCCAGGCCCAGCAGCCCGATATTGCGCCCCAGGGACACCAGCGGCAGCTTGCTGCCGAACAACCGGGTGACCTGGTCGGAGAAGCCCACGGTCAGGTCCTGGTCCAGGCGCTGTCGCTCGCGGTAGGCCTGCAAAATACTGAAATCACCTGGCGGCGTCGGGCTGACCAGCAAGGCATCGGCCAGCGCCTGGGCGTCGCGCAACGACAGGTTGAAACCCTGCCCGGCAATCGGATGCAGGCTATGGGCCGCGTTGCCCAGCACCACCAGGTGAGGACGCACCTGCTCCTCGGCCTCCACCAGCGCCAGCGGGTAAAGATGCCGCGCGCCGACCTGCTTCAGGGTGCCCAGGCGATAACCGAATACCCCCTGCAATTCGCTGAGGAAGCTGCGTTCGTCCAGCGCGGCCAGGCGCTGCGCGTCCATGCCCTGGCGGGTCCAGACCAGCGCGCAACGGTTCTCCGGCAGCGGCAGCAGGGCCATCGGCCCGTCGTCGGTAAAGCGCTCGAAGGCCATGCCGCCATGGGCTTCGCTCGGGGTAATGTTGGCAATCAGCGCGCTCTGGTTGTAAGGGCGCTTCTTCACCCCGATCCCCAGCTGCTCGCGCAGCCCGGAACGGCCACCGTCGGCCAGTACCGCCAGCTCGCAGTCCAGGGTGGTTTCGTCGTTGAGGGTCAGGCGGTAGCCGTCTTCCAGCGGCTCCATGCGCGTGACTTCGGCGGGGCAGCGCCAGCTGACCACGTCCTTGTCCAGCCCCTGCCAGAGGCATTGGCCGAGCCAGGCGTTTTCCACCACGTAACCCAGGGCGGGAACGCCCTCCTCCATGGCCGACAGCCGCGCGGTGGAAAACCGCCCGCGGTCGGAGACATGGATCTGCTTGATCGGCTCGGCGCGGCGGGAGATTTCCTGCCACACGCCCAACCGCTGATAGATCTGCCGCGCGCCGAACGATAGCGCCGAAGAACGCGCATCGTAGCTGGGCTGATAGCTATTGCCTGGAGCGAACGGCTCGATCAGCACGATCTTCCAGCCACGCTCCTTGGCGCCGGCCTGCAAGGCCAGGGCCAGGCTGGCACCGACCAGGCCACCGCCGATGATCGCCAGATTGACCCGGTTCATGCTGCGTGGCTCCGTGCGGCGGCCATCAGCGCCTCGATCTCGGCCACGGTTTTCGGCACGCCATGGGTGAGAATTTCACAGCCTTGCTTGGTTACCACCACGTCGTCCTCGATGCGCACGCCAATGCCGCGCCATTTCTTCGCCACGTTCTGATTGTCCGGCGCGATGTAGATGCCCGGCTCGACTGTCAGGGCCATGCCGACTTCCAGCACCCGCCATTCGCCGCCGACCTTGTACTCGCCGACATCATGCACATCCATGCCCAGCCAATGGCCGGCGCGGTGCATGTAAAACGCCTTGTAGGCTTCGCTGGCGATCAACTCGTCCACCTCGCCTTCAAGCAGCCCCAGCTTGACCAGCCCGGCGGTGATCACCCTGACGGTCGCTTCATGGGCCTGGTTCCAGTGCTTGTTCGGCGCGATCTCGGCAAAGGCGGCTTCCTGGGAGGCCAGCACCAGCTCGTAGATCGCTTTCTGCTCGGCGGAAAACTTGCCGTTCACCGGCCAGGTGCGGGTGATATCGCTGGCATAACAGTCGATTTCGCAACCGGCGTCGATCAGCACCAGATCGCCGTCCTTGAGCAACGCGTCGTTCTGTTGGTAATGCAGGATGCAACTGTTGCGCCCGGCCGCGACGATCGAGCCGTAAGCCGGCATTTTCGCCCCGCCCCGGCGGAATTCGTAGTCCAGCTCGGCCTCCAGGCTGAATTCGTACAAGCCGGCGCGGCTGGCCTGCATGGCACGAATATGGGCCTGGGCGGAAATCCGCGCGGCCTCGCGCATCACCTTCACTTCCGCCGCCGATTTATACAGGCGCATGTCGTGCAGCAGATGATCCAGGGCAACGAATTCGTTCGGCGGCTGGGCCCCCAGGTGCGCCTTGGAGCGGATCACATTGATCCATTCCATCAGGTGGCGATCGAATTCCGGATTGCTGCCCATGGCCGAATACACCCGGTCGCGACCTTCGATAAGGCCCGGCAGAATGTCGTCGATATCGGTAATCGGGAAGGCATCGTCGGCGCCGTAATCGCGGATCGCGCCCTCCTGGCCGGCCCGCAGGCCATCCCAGAGCTCGCGCTCGGCATTGCGCTCACGGCAGAACAGGATGTACTCGCCATGCTCGCGGCCAGGCATCAGCACGATCACCGCCTGGGGCTCGGGAAAGCCGCTGAGGTACTGGAAATCGCTGTCCTGGCGGTAGACGTGCTCGACGTCGCGATTGCGAATGGCCACGGCGGCGGCCGGCAGGATCGCGATGCTGTTGGGTTCCATCTGCGCCATGAGCGCCTTGCGGCGGCGGGTGTATTCCGATTTCGGGATATGGATCATGGGCAGACGGATTTCCCTATCGAGCGATCAGTGCAGAGAAGGCTTGGCGGCCGGTTCAACCGTCTTGTTGGTCTCGGTGAACAGCAGCAGCGGTGCGACCCGCAGGTATTCCATCACTTCCATATAGTCGCTTTCGCCGTCGTCGGACTCTTCCAGCGCGTCCTGTACCTGGGCGATCGCCGCCAGGTCCTGCAGCACTTCCGTGGCCTCGGCGCTCAGGGCGCTGCTGTCGCGGGAGTTCAGGCCGAAGCCGGTGAGGAAGCCCTGGCACCATTGACCCAGGGCGGCAGCGCGCTCGGCCAGCGGAGCATCGTCGGTCGGCAGCAGCAGAACGACAGTCATGTCGTCGCTGGTCAGCTCGCCCTTGACCATCTCCTGCAGGCCGATCAAGGCATTGCGGACATTGTCTTGCGGCTCGCCTTCGAGGAGCTCGGCGGCGTCGATCAGCCAGCCGTCGACTTCAAAGCCGGCGCCGGCGCAACTGCGACCCAGCAACAGGCCATGCAATTCGGCGGGCGAGACAGGGTGACCGCTGCTGCTGAGCAGGGTGGCGAAGGCGTTGTACGGGGAATTCTGAATGGGCATGGGCAGCTAGGCGCCAAGCGGCGCAATGTCTAGAATGAAGGTCTTGTATCCTAGCATCGGCAGACGCGCCAAGACCATCGAGGCCGTCAACTCGTTTGCCCAGGCAGTTGCCACTCATCAGACAAATCCAGTGGGATCCAATGGAAGACACCGACCTGCAAGCGCTGATGGCCAGACTCGAGCTGCTAATTGACCGGGTCGAGCAACTAAAGAGTCAAAACGCACTCTTATTAGCTCAGGAAAAGACTTGGCGCGAGGAACGCGCGCATCTCATTGAAAAAAACGAAATCGCCCGGCGTAAGGTCGAATCGATGATTTCGCGCCTCAAGGCCCTGGAGCAAGACTCATGAGTTCAAGCAATAGCGTTACCGTGCAGATCCTCGACAAAGAGTATTCGATCATCTGCCCCCAGGAAGAGCGCAGCAATCTGGTGAGCGCCGCCCGGTACCTGGATGGCAAGATGCGTGAGATCCGCAGCAGCGGCAAAGTCATTGGTGCCGACCGCATCGCGGTGATGGCCGCCCTCAATATCACTCACGATCTGCTGCACAAGCAGGACCGTCCCGACGTGCAAGCCAGCGGTTCGACCCGCGAACAGGTGCGTGACCTGCTCGAGCGCGTGGATCTGGTGCTTGCCACCGATACAGATACAACCAAGGCTGATTCCTGAGGGTGGTTGCGGTATAATCCCCGGCACTCCCTGGGGTGCTTGCCAGTTGGCGATGTCCCTGAGCCGATTCGCACTACCCTGGAAGTTGCACGTTGGGCCGGTGTGCATGTCCGCTAGACGGAAAGCCTTAACGCCTACTGCATCTTCCGCCTTGAACTTTCGGGTTCAAGGGCTAAGTCGACAGCGGTTCATCCGGGGAGCCTGAATTACAAACAAATGCCAGCTATGCAAATAGCTGGCATTTGTTTTTTCCGCTCTCGTTTTTTCGGCTTCCGGGTTATTTGGTACGCTGTCCTGCCGTACCCAATCCAGACCCGAGCGACCATGACCGAACCGGCGCCGCTTTCCCGCCCGCAACTTCGCCGCATGCTGCGCAAAGCCCGCCGCGCCCTTACCGCCAGCGAACAACGCCAGGCCTCTCGTGGGCTGTATCGGCAACTGGCGCAACACCCGCTGTTCCGTCGCGCCCGGCATATTTCCCTTTATCTGCCCATGGACGGTGAAATCGATCCGCGCCCGCTGCTGCTTGCCGCGCAACGCCGGGGCAAGGCGACCTACCTGCCGGTGCTCAGCGCCTGGCCACGAACCAAAATGGTATTCCAGCGCGTTCGCCCCGGCGAAAAGCTGCGCCCCAACCGCTTCCGCATTCCCGAGCCGCGAGTGAGCCTGGCCCGGCAGCGCAAGGTCTGGGCGCTGGACCTGGTGCTGTTACCGCTGGTCGGCTTCGATGAGGCGGGCGGGCGCCTGGGAATGGGTGGAGGTTTCTACGATCGCAGCCTGGCTTATCTGGCGCGGCGCAAAAGCTGGCGCAAGCCGACGCTGCTGGGGCTGGCCCATGAATGTCAGAAAGTCGCGAAACTGGATCAGGCGAGCTGGGATGTACCGCTGCAAGGAACGGTGACCGACAAGAAATGGTATTTCGCGGAGTAGGCGCCACTGGAAAGCGGCGCCCAGGAAGGATTCAACGCTTGAAGGACGGCTGCTGTTGCGCGAGTTCGACCGGAGCGTCAGTCTTGTTGGCCCACAGGCTCTGCGCATAACCAGTTGTCACTACGCCCAAACCGAACAAAATAACCAAAATCCATAGTAAATCCGGTTTGCGTTGCATCGATTGCCCCCCTCAGGCAAGTCCCACACGATGACAGCGACGGTTTCCATAACAGGCCGTGCAGCAGCGTCAAGCTTAAAATCCCGGCATTCTGCGATAACGTGAACCGACACGCAAATGCTGACGTCAACCGACTGTCGGTTTGTCATAAAATTGCCCGACAACTTGCCCGCGCACCTCTGGAGAGCAAAGAAAATGGCCTATTGGCTGATGAAATCCGAACCGGAAGAACTCTCGATCGAGGGCCTGGCGCTCAAGAACCAGGCGCGCTGGGACGGTGTGCGCAACTACCAGGCCCGCAACTTCCTGCGCAACATGGCGGTGGGTGACCAATTCTTCTTTTATCACTCCAGTTGCCCCGAGCCGGGTATTGCCGGAATCGGCCGGATCATCGAGGCGGCTTATCCTGATCCGACCGCCCTGGAACCGGAAAACCCGCATTTCGACCCCAAGGCCAGCGCCGAGAAAAATGCCTGGAGCGCCGTCGACGTCGCCCACGTCGAAACCTTCCCCAAGGTGCTGCGCCTGGACTACCTGAAACAGCAAGCCGCCCTCGCCGAACTGCCCCTGGTGCAGAAAGGCAGCCGACTATCGGTGATGCCGGTGACCGCCGAACAATGGGCCGCGGTGCTGGCACTGCGCTGAACAGGCCGCAAGCGATACCCAGGCAGGCATCCCGCGCACAACGTACTAGGCTTGCCCGTTCATTTGACGGACATCAAGTTGCCACATGGCTTGAGCCGCCAGACTAGATGGCTAAAGCCGCAGGGATGCCCCAATGCCAACGAATCGCCGCTCCTCCCGTCTTTTTGCCTTCGCCTTGCTGGCACTGCTGCTGATCGCGGGCGGTGTGGGTTATTGGAAATCCACGCTGGACCGCCTGCCCGAAGGCCTGAGCATGGGCAATGGCCGGCTTGAAGCCACCGAAGTGCAGATCGCCAGCAAGACGCCCGGGCGCTTGGCCGAAGTGCTGGTCGACGAAGGCGACAAAGTGACCAGGGACCAGTTGCTGGCCCGTATGGACACTCGCACGCTGGAAGCCCAGCGCGCCCAGGCCGAGGCCGACGTGGTGCGCACCCGGGAAAACCTCGCGGCGGCCGAAGCCAATGTGCAATTGCGCCAGAGTGAACTGCTGCTGGCCAACCAGGAACTCAAGCGTTCCCGGGAACTGTTCAACCGTGGTTACGCCAGCCAGCAGATCATCGACCAGCAGCAGGCACGCCTGAATACCGGCAACGCCGCCGTCCAGGCAGCCCAGGCCCAGGTGGCGGCGGTGCGTGCCGCCATCGGTTCGGCCAAGGCCCTGGTCGCTCAACTGACCAGCGAGATCGACGACAGCAGCCTGCGCGCGCCCATCGACGGCGTCATCCAGTTGCGCCTGGCCGAGCCCGGCGAAGTGCTGGGCGCCGGCGGCCGGGTGTTGCTGCTGCTCGACCCAAGCGACCAATACATGAACCTCTACCTGCCGGCCTCCGTGACTGGCCGCCTGGCCGTCGGCAGCGAGGCGCGGATCCTGCTCGACGCCCTGCCTGACCAGCCGCTGCCGGCGAAGATCAGCTTCGTCGCGGCCAAGTCCCAGTTCACGCCCAAGGAAGTGGAAACCCGCGATGAGCGGCAAAAACTGGTGTTCCGCGTCAAGCTGCGGCTGACCCAGCCCAGCGCCGTACCGCAGGCCAAGCCAGGCATGCCCGGTGCCGGCTACGTGCGCACGGCGGTCGTGGACTGGCCGGCCAACCTGCAATGAGCGAGCTGGCGCTGCACGCCACGGGCATCAGCCACCGCTATGGCTCGCAACACGCCTTGCTCGACCTCGCCTTCAGCCTGCCCAGCGGTACCCGCTGCGGGCTGATCGGCCCGGACGGCGCCGGCAAATCGAGCCTGCTGGGACTGATTGCCGGGGTAAAAAAGCTTCAGCAGGGGCAATTGCAAGTGCTCGGCGGCTCCATCGAGCAACGTCGCCATCGCAACAGCCTGTACGCGCGAATTGCCTTCATGCCCCAGGGCCTGGGCGGCAACCTGTACCCCGAACTGTCGATCCAGGAAAACATCCGCTTCTTCGCCACCCTGTTCGGCCTGTCGAAAACCGAATGCGAACAGCGCATGCACAACCTGCTGCTGGCCACCGACCTGCTGCGCTTCGCCGAAAGGCCGGCGGGCAAACTGTCGGGCGGCATGAAGCAGAAACTCGGGCTGTGCTGCGCGCTGATCCATGAACCGGATTTGCTGATCCTCGACGAGCCCACCACCGGCGTCGACCCGCTGTCCCGCCGGCGCTTCTGGGAATTGGTGGATGAGGTTCGCCGGCAGCGCCCGCAACTGACGCTGCTGGTGGCCACCGCCTACATGGAGGAAGCCGAGCAGTTCGAACACTGCCTGATGCTCGACCGCGGCCGGCTGATTGCCCAGGGCTTGAGCCGGGACCTGGCGATCGCCACGCCCAGCGGCAAGCTCGACGATGCCTTCACTCACTTTCAAGGCGACAACGGGCGCGACAACCAGCCGCTGCTGATCCCGCCAAGAACCGCCGACAACCAGCAAATCGCCATCGAAGCCCATGAACTGACCCTGCGCTTTGGCGATTTCACCGCCGTGAACAAGGTCAGCTTCGCCATTGGCCGGGGCGAGATTTTCGGCTTTCTGGGCTCCAACGGCTGCGGCAAGACCACCACCATGAAGGTCCTGACCGGGCTGATGCCGGCCACCGAAGGCAGCGCCAGGCTGCTGGGCAACCCGGTGGACGCCAAGGACCTGGCTACCCGCAAGCGCGTGGGCTTCATGTCCCAAAGCTTCTCGCTGTATGGCGAACTCAGCGTGCGCCAGAACCTGCTGCTGCACGCCCGGCTGTTCGACCTGCCCAAGGCCGAGAGTGGTCCGCGGATCGAAGAGCTGATCCGTCGCTTCGCGCTCCAGGACATTGCCGAACAACCCTCCGGCGCCCTGCCGCTGGGCTTGCGCCAGCGCCTGTCCCTGGCGGTAGCGGTGCTGCACCGCCCGGAAGTGCTGATCCTCGACGAGCCGACCTCGGGCGTGGACCCGGCGGCCCGCGACGACTTCTGGCGCCTGCTGATCGAGCTGTCGCGGGAACAGGGAGTGACGATCTTTCTGTCCACCCACTTCATGAACGAAGCCCAGCGCTGCGACCGCATCTCGCTGATGCACGCCGGCAAGGTGCTGGCCTGCGACACGCCGGCCGCCCTGCAGCAACAGTTCGCCGGGCAAACCCTGGAGGCCGCCTTTGTCCGCTGCCTGGAAGATGCCCAGGGCGAGCCGCAACCCGCTCCCCCCGCCACCGCACAGCCTGAAGTTGCCAGCGCCATCCACAGCGACAGCCGGCGTTTCAGCCTGTCGCGCCTGGTCGCCGTGGCCACCCGCGAAGGCAAGGAGCTGCTGCGCGACCGGGTGCGCCTGGGCTTCGCCTTGCTCGGGGCGCTGTTCATGATGGTGATCTTTGGCTACGGCATTTCCCTGGACGTCGAGAACCTCGCCTTCGCCGTCTACGACCAGGACCAGACCCCGCAAAGCCGCGCATACCTGGAAGCTTTCCGCAGCTCCCGCTATTTCAAGGAGCAGCAGCCGATCCGCGACGCTGCCGAACTGCACCGGCGCCTGCAACGCTCGGAGATCAAGCTGGCCCTGGAGATTCCCCCCGGTTTCGGCCGTGACCTCTACGCCGGGCGCCAGCCCGCGGTAGCCGCCTGGCTCGACGGCGGCATGCCGTTTCGCGCGGAGACCAGCCGCAACTATGTCGAGGCAGTGCATCAGGCCAATATCGAGTTGCTGGCCGAACACAGCAGCCCGGCCCTGGGCCGGCCACCGGCGGCCCGCCTGGAAACGCGCTTTCGCTACAACCAGGACGTGGTCAGCGTGAACGCCATCGGCCCCGGGGTGATGGCGCTGATCCTCGCGTTCATCCCGGCGATGCTTACGGCGCTGGGCATCGTGCGCGAAAAGGAGCTGGGTTCGATCACCAACTTCTACGCCACGCCGCTCAAGCGCCTGGAGTTTCTCCTCGGCAAACAGGCGCCTTACCTGGGCCTGAGCCTGATCAACCTGGCGCTGCTGGTGGCCATGAACCGCTGGCTGTTCGGCGTGCCGTTCAAGGGCAGCGGGCTGACCCTGGCCTTCGGCGGCCTGCTGTACGTGCTGGCCACCACCAGCCTGGGCCTGCTGATTTCCGCCTTCACCCGTACCCAGATCGCGGCGATCCTCGGCACCATGATCATCACCAGCCTGCCGACCATCCAGTTCTCCGGCCTGATCGTGCCGCGCTCGTCGCTGGACGGTTCGGCGGCGCTGATGGGCCAGCTGTTCCCTGCCGGTTATTTCCTCGACATTGCCGTCGGCACCTTCACCAAGGCCCTGGACCTGCGCCAGCTGTGGCCGCAGTGCCTGGCCTTGTTCGGTTTCTTCCTCGGGTTCACCGGGCTGAGCCTGGCGATGCTGAAAAAGCAGGAGGCCTGATGCACCGTTTCAGCCACATCCTGCGCCTGGGCCTCAAGGAGCTCACCAGCCTGCGACACGACAGCGTGTTGCTGCTGTTTCTGCTGTACGCCTTCACCGTGGCCATCTACATGCCGGCGGCCGGTTCGGTGATCGGCGTGCACAACGCCAGCGTGGCGCTGGTCGACGAAGACCACAGCCAGCTCTCGCGCCAGCTGGCCGAAGCGCTGCAACCGCCGGAATTCCAGAACCCGGTGCCGTTGCCCTACGACCAACTGGACGAGGTCATGGACAGCGGCCAGTTCACCTTCGTCATCAATGTGCCGGCCAACTTCCAGAGCGACCTGCTGGCCGGGCGCCAACCCAGCGTGCAGGTGAATGTCGACGCCACGGCCATGAGCCAGGCATTCATGGGCGCCGGTTATATCGGGCGGATTTTCCAGCGCGAACTGCTCAACTACAGCCAGGCCGACACGGCGAACCGGATGCCGGCCCTGCTGACCAGTCGCGCGCTGTTCAACACCAATCTGCAGGGCGGCTGGTTCCTGGCGGTGATTCAGATCGTCAACAACATCACCATCCTGGCCATCATCCTGACCGGCACGGCGCTGCTGCGCGAGCGCGAGCACGGCACCCTCGACCATCTGCTAGTGCTGCCGCTGACCGCCCTGGAAATCATGCTGGCGAAGATCTGGAGCAACATGCTGGTGGTGGTGCTCTGCACTTGGGTGTCGCTGGAGGTGATCGTCAAAGGTGTGCTGGGCGTGCCGCTGGCCGGCTCGCTGGCGCTGTTCCTCGCGGTGACGGCGCTGTACCTGTTCGCCAGCACCGCGCTGGGGATCTTCCTCGCCACGCTGGCACGCTCGACCCCGCAATTCGGCTTGCTGGCGATTCCGGTGATCATCCCGATGTTGCTGCTGTCGGGCGGCAGCACACCGCTGGACAGCATGCCCCAATGGCTGCAATGGGTGATGCAGGGCTCGCCGTCGACCCACTTCGTCAGCCTCAGCGCCGCCATCCTGTTTCGCGACGCCGGCGTCGAAGTGGTCTGGCCAGACTTGCTGGCCCTGACGGCGATCGGCTTGCTGTTCTTTGGAATTGCCTTGGCGAGGTTTCGCAGGAGCTTGGCGTCGTGAGGTGGTCTCGGGGCGCGAAACACATGTGCATTCCGTAGGAGCGAAGCTTGCTCGCGATCAGCCGTCAGGCTGAATTGGGCGGGGCTCGCACTATCGCTTTCGCGGGCAAGCCTCGCTCCTACGGATCCAGCATTACTGGATGATCAGGTTGTTGAACAGCAGGTCTTCCACCACTGGCTTGCCGGTCTCGTCGTTCATCACTTGCTGGGTCTGCTTGAGGGCTTCCTGGCGCAGCTTTTCCTTGGCTTCGACGTTGTTCATGGTTTCCGTGGTCTGCTGGGCGAACAGCGCCACCAGCTGGTTGCGGATCAACGGCTCGTTGGCCCGCACGGCCTGGGCGGCGGCATCGCCGGTCACTCGCAGGGCTACGTCAGCCTTGTACACCTTGAGTTTCGGGCCGCCATCCAGGCCGTAGTTGCCCACGAACGGCGGGTTCAGGCTGATGTAACTGACTTTCGGTGCTTCGCCCTCTTTGGCTTCCTCGGCCATGGCTGCCATCGGCAGAGACAGGGCCAGCATCAACATGATCCACGCTTTCACAATTCGCTCCTTATCCGGTAGGCGGTCTAGCATAAAGGCCCCTGCGCCCGTGCCCAAGCACAAAGCTTATGGCTGGCTATCAGGCCGGGGCATGCTCGTTGACCGCGTTCTTCACCCACCTACACTTATCGGCCATCACTCCAAAAGGAATAGCCCTGATGAAAGCCGTGCTGTGCAAAGCCTTCGGGCCCGCCGAAACGCTGGTGCTGGAAGACGTCGCAAGTCCTGTACCGAAGAAGAACGAAATCCTGCTGCAGGTACACGCGGCCGGGGTGAACTTCCCGGACACGCTGATCATCGAGGGCAAATACCAGTTCAAGCCGCCCTTTCCGTTCTCGCCCGGTGGCGAGGCCGCGGGAGTGGTGGGCGCGGTCGGCGAGAAGGTCAGCCACCTCAAGGTCGGCGACCGGGTGATGGCGCTGACCGGCTGGGGCAGCTTTGCCGAGGAAGTGGCGGTGCCGGGCTATAACGTGCTGCCGATTCCGCCGTCGATGGACTTCAAGACGGCTGCCGCCTTCAGCATGACCTACGGCACCTCGATGCATGCCCTCAAGCAGCGCGGCAACCTGCAACCGGGTGAAACCCTGCTGGTGCTCGGCGCTTCCGGTGGCGTCGGCCTGGCGGCGGTGGAAATCGGCAAGGCCATGGGCGCCCGGGTCATCGCCGCCGCCAGCAGCGCCGAGAAACTCGCCGTGGCCAAGGCCGCCGGCGCCGACGAATTGATCAATTACAGCGAAACCAGCCTGAAGGACGAGATCAAGCGCCTGACCGACGGCCAGGGCGCCGATGTGATTTACGACCCGGTCGGCGGCGATCTGTTCGACCAGGCCATCCGCGCCATCGCCTGGAACGGCCGGCTGCTGGTGGTGGGTTTTGCCAGCGGGCGCATTCCCGAGCTGCCGGTCAACCTGGCGCTGCTCAAGGGCGCCGCGGTAATCGGTGTGTTCTGGGGTTCGTTTGCCCAGCGCCAGCCCCAGGACAATGCGGCGAACTTCCAGCAGCTGTTCGGCTGGTTCGCCGAAGGCAAGTTGAAGCCGCTGGTCTCGCAGGTCTACCCCTTGGCGCAGGCCGCCAATGCCATCAACGACCTTGGCCAGCGCAAGGCGGTGGGCAAGGTCGTGGTCCAGGTTCGCTGAACCGCCCCCTCCCCTAGGAGCAGGCTTGCTCGCGATGGCGATCCAACAGCGCAGTGAAGCGACTGTCGCACCGCTAATCGCCAGCAAGCTCGTTCCTGCATAAACATCAGGTACGCCCCTGGCTTATCTTCAAGCGACATGTTCGTAAAAGAACATGCAAATGCTCTTGTGTTGCGTGCTCCCAGACAAGATGCAGTGCTATTTTCGGTAACGAAACTGTAACATTCGCATCCGCAGTCAAAACAAGAAATTTGGAGCTCTTGAATGTTTGCTTTCTTTCGACCTGCCACACATCAGGCGCCCCTGCCTGACGAAAAAATAGACAGTACCTACCGCCGCCTGCGCTGGCAGATCTTCGCCGGGATCTTCATCGGCTACGCCGGTTACTACCTGCTGCGCAAGAACTTCTCCCTGGCCATGCCATACCTGATCGAAGAGGGTTACACCCGCGGTCAGCTGGGCCTGGCCATGTCGGCGATCGCCATCGCCTACGGCTTGTCCAAGTTCCTCATGGGCCTGGTGTCCGACCGCTCCAACCCGCGTTACTTCCTGCCCTTCGGCCTGCTGGTGTCGGCCGGGGTGATGTTCATTTTCGGTTTCGCACCCTGGGCCACGTCCAGCGTGACCATGATGTTCATCCTGCTATTCATCAACGGCTGGGCCCAGGGCATGGGCTGGCCGCCTAGCGGGCGAACCATGGTGCACTGGTGGTCGCAGAAGGAACGCGGCGGCGTGGTTTCGGTATGGAACGTTGCGCACAACGTCGGCGGCGGCCTGATCGGCCCGCTGTTCCTGCTCGGCATGGGCTGGTTCAACGACTGGCACGCGGCGTTCTACGTACCGGCCGCCGTGGCGCTGATGGTGGCGCTGTTTGCCTTCGTCACCATGCGCGACACCCCGCAATCGGTCGGCCTGCCGCCCATCGAGAAGTACAAGAACGACTACCCGGAAGGCTACGACGCCAGCCACGAAGAAGAATTCAGCGCCAAGGAAATCTTCGTCAAATACGTGCTGCGCAACAAAATGCTCTGGTACATCGCCATGGCCAACGTCTTCGTCTACCTGCTGCGCTACGGCGTACTGGACTGGGCGCCGACCTACCTCAAGGAAGCCAAGGGCTTCACGGTGGATAAAACCTCGTGGGCGTACTTCTTCTACGAGTGGGCGGGCATTCCGGGCACGCTGCTGTGCGGCTGGATGTCGGACAAGATCTTCCGCGGCAACCGTGGCCTGACCGGCATGGTGTTCATGGCGCTGGTGACCGTGGCAACCCTGGTTTACTGGCTGAACCCGGCCGGCAACCCGACCGTCGACATGATCGCGCTGTTCTCCATCGGCTTCCTGATCTACGGCCCGGTGATGCTGATCGGCCTGCAGGCGCTGGAACTGGCACCGAAGAAAGCCGCCGGCACCGCCGCGGGCTTTACCGGTCTGTTCGGTTACCTGGGTGGTTCGGTCGCGGCCAGCGCGGCGATGGGCTACACCGTGGACCATTTCGGCTGGGATGGCGGTTTCGTGCTGCTGGTAGGCGCCTGCCTGCTGTCGATGGCGTTCCTGGCCCCGACCCTGTGGCACAAGCAGATCGCCAGCCAGAGCCGCGAAGCCATTGCCTAGTGGGTCGCTGACTTACAGCGCTTGAGCCGCGCCTCCAGATTACGGTCTGGCATGGCGTGGCTACGTAGGGCGTTGACGGTCTGCTCGACATAATCGCGAGTGGTGCCGTAGCGCCCGCAGGCGCTTTCAAACACCTGGCTCAGCACATGGTCCGGCAGGTTGCCGGCGTAGCTGGGCAGGTGTCGCTCCAGAACGAACCCCAAGGCCTGAACCCGGCTACCGTCTTCAAGACGGCAGTTGAGCCAGTGTGGGCGATAGGACGGGTATGGCATCTCGCGCTGCCACAGTGCAAACAGCGAGGTTTCCAGCTGCTCTTGCGGCAAGCGGTAGGCAAAGCCGCTGCAGGAGCCGCCACGATCGAGGCCAAACACCAGCCCCGGCTTTTCCGGCGTGCCACGGTGTTCGTGGGACCACAGGTACAGGCCACGATGGTAGCCATGTACCCGCCCGCGCACGCGTTCGACCGCCGAACATTCAGGGCGCCAGATCAGCGAACCGTAGGCAAACAACCAGACCGGCCCGCCCTTGTGGCGCGCCATGGTGGACTGCATCGAGCTGAGGAGCTGTTCGTGGGTGAGCTGCGGCCCCAGGTCGAGTCGCGGAGGGTAAGCCAGATTCAAAAAACTGGATTCAATGGCTGTCATGGCGAATAGCGTTCGGCTCCCCGCATATAAAGAATTACTTAATAGAACGCACGGCTGTAACTGCAAGACACACATGTTTCAAGGCAAGTTAAGTGCCATCGAAGAGTTTCAACTTTCAATAATGCGCGACATATAACCTACCGGTATTTATCTAATTGAATAAATACCGATGGGCTATATGGGAAGTTATAACGAAGAAGCGTCCCGAGAACTCAGGAGCGGGGGGCGTAGGCAAATACATCGGCACGCATCTGGTGTGCATCCATGCCCGCTTCGACCAGCGCGTCCAGGGTCGCGTAGATCATCGCCGGCGAGCCGCTGGCGTAGACATGCACCGCCGACAGGTCGGCGATGTCTTCGCTCACCGCCTCGTGCAGCATGCCGCAGCGCCCTTCCCAGCCGCAGAGGTCGCTGACCACCTTGTGCAGGAACAGGTTGGGCAGCTTCTTCCATTCGTCCCAATGCTCGATCTGGTAGAAGTCGTCCGGCCGGCGCACGCCCCAATACAGGTGTACCGGGTATTTGAAGCCCTTGGCCCGGCAATGCTCGATCAGACTGTGCATCTGCGCCATGCCGGTACCGGCGGCGATCAGCACCAGCGGCCCGTCCGGCAGCTCGGCCAGGTGGGTATCGCCAAACGGCAGTTCGACGCGCACGTTGCCATTGCGCTGCAACTGTTCGATCAGGCTTTGCGCACTGCTTTCGCGCACCAGCACATGCAACTCCAGCTCACGCCCGCAATGTGGCGCCGAGGCCAGGGAAAACGCCGACTTCTCGCCATTCTCCCGTTCGAGCATCAAGTACTGCCCAGCGTGGTAACGCGGAGGCTTGCCAGCCGGTGCCCGCAGGCGGACCCGCCAGACGTCGCCACCGACTTCCAGACACTCGGTGACCTGGCACGACAGACTGCGCACCGGCAGCTCTCCCAGCGCAAGGACGCCATCCCACAGCACGATGCAGTCTTCCAGCGGCTCTGCGATGCAGGTGTAGAACTCGCCGTGATCGCGCACATCGCCGGCCTGCATGACCCGGCCCTCCACCAGCAGGGCGCAGCACACATGACAGTTGCCATTGCGGCAGCTTTGCGGGCATTCATAGCCCAGGCGCCGCGCCGCATCGAGAATCCGCTCGCCGGGCAGCGTCTCAAGCACCGCTCCGGAGGGCTGCAAGGTTACACGCATCAATCTATTCCTAACTGATTCCAGATGGCATCGATCCGGCGGGTCACCGCCTCATCCTTGACGATCACCCGGCCCCACTCGCGGGTGGTTTCACCGGGCCATTTATGCGTGGCATCGAGCCCCATCTTCGAACCCAGGCCGGAGACCGGCGAGGCGAAGTCGAGGTAGTCGATCGGCGTGTTATCGATCATCACCGTATCGCGCTTGGGGTCCATGCGCGTAGTGATAGCCCAGATCACGTCGTTCCAGTCGCGCGCGTTGATATCGTCGTCAGTGACGATAACGAACTTGGTGTACATGAACTGTCGCAAAAACGACCAGACACCGAGCATTACCCGCTTGGCATGGCCGGGGTACTGCTTCTTCATGGTCACCACCGCCATGCGGTACGAGCAGCCTTCGGGCGGCAGGTAGAAGTCGGTGATTTCCGGGAACTGCTTTTGCAGGATAGGCACGAATACTTCGTTCAGCGCCACGCCGAGAATCGCCGGCTCATCCGGCGGACGACCGGTATAGGTGCTGTGGTAGATCGGCTTGGTCCGGTGGGTAATGCGCTCGACGGTGAACACCGGGAAGCTGTCGACTTCGTTGTAGTAACCGGTGTGGTCGCCGTACGGGCCTTCATCGGCCATCTCACCTGGGTGGATCACCCCCTCCAGGATGATTTCCGCGGTGGCCGGCACTTGCAGGTCGTTGCCACGACATTTCACCAGCTCGGTACGGTTGCCCCGCAGCAGGCCGGCGAAGGCGTATTCGGAGAGGCTGTCCGGCACCGGCGTCACCGCGCCGAGGATGGTCGCCGGGTCGGCCCCCAGGGCCACGGACACAGGGAACGGCTGGCCCGGGTGCTTTTCGCACCACTCGCGGTAATCCAGCGCGCCGCCACGGTGGCTCAACCAGCGCATGATTACCTTGTTGCGGCCGATTACCTGCTGGCGGTAGATGCCGAGGTTCTGCCGGTCCTTGTTCGGACCCTTGGTGACGGTCAGGCCCCAGGTGATCAACGGGCCGACATCGCCCGGCCAGCAAGTCTGTACCGGCAGCATCGCCAGGTCGACGTCATCGCCTTCGATCACTACTTCCTGGCAGACCGCGTCCTTGACGACTTTGGGCGCCATGGAAATGATCTTGCGAAAGATCGGCAGCTTGGACCAGGCGTCCTTCAGCCCCTTGGGCGGCTCGGGTTCCTTGAGGAACGCCAGCAGCTTGCCGATTTCCCGCAGCTCGCTGACTGCTTCGGCGCCCATGCCCAGCGCCACGCGCTCCGGAGTGCCGAACAGGTTGCCCAGCACCGGAATGTCATAGCCGGTAGGGTTTTCAAACAGCAGGGCCGGACCTTTGGCGCGCAAGGTGCGGTCGCAGACCTCGGTCATTTCCAGCACTGGGGACACCGGAACCTGGATGCGCTTGAGTTCGCCGCGCTGTTCCAGACCGCTGATAAAGTCGCGCAAGTCGCGATACTGCATGCGTGAGCCTCGTTTTGGCCGTGGCGTTCGGGGCTGGCAGTTTAGCGCCGAACCCGACTGTTCAGAACACTGAACTGGCCGTTCATCAATAATCAGATAGCAAAAAGCCGGGTTTCCCCGGCTTTTGCGGCCCTGCTCGACTTACTTGCGTTTCATCGACAGGAAGAACTCATCGTTGGTCTTGGTCTGCTTCAGCTTGTCGACCAGGAACTCGATGGCGGCGACTTCATCCATTGGATGCAGCAGCTTGCGCAGGATCCACATGCGCTGCAGCTCGTCGTCGGCAGTCAGCAACTCTTCGCGGCGGGTGCCGGAACGGTTGATGTTGATGGCCGGGAATACACGCTTCTCGGCGATCTTGCGGTCCAGGGGCAGCTCCATGTTGCCGGTACCCTTGAACTCTTCGTAGATCACTTCGTCCATCTTCGAGCCGGTCTCGACCAGCGCGGTGGCGATGATGGTCAGCGAGCCGCCTTCTTCGATGTTCCGCGCGGCGCCGAAGAAACGCTTCGGTTTTTCCAGGGCGTGGGCATCGACACCACCGGTCAGCACCTTGCCGGAGCTCGGGATCACGGTGTTGTAGGCACGGGCCAGACGGGTGATGGAGTCGAGCAGGATCACCACGTCCTTCTTGTGCTCGACCAGGCGCTTGGCCTTCTCGATCACCATTTCGGCAACCTGCACGTGGCGGGTTGGCGGCTCGTCGAAGGTGGAGGCAACCACTTCGCCGCGCACGGTGCGCTGCATTTCGGTCACTTCTTCCGGACGCTCGTCGATCAGCAGCACGATCAGATGAACTTCAGGGTTGTTGCGGGTGATGTTCGACGCGATGTTCTGCAGCATGATGGTCTTGCCCGCTTTCGGCGGAGCAACGATCAGACCGCGCTGGCCTTTACCGATCGGGGCGCACAGGTCGATGACACGACCCGTCAGGTCTTCGGTGGAACCGTTGCCGGCTTCCATCTTCATGCGCACGGTCGGGAACAGCGGCGTCAGGTTTTCGAACAGAATCTTGTTTTTCGCGTTCTCGGGACGATCGTAGTTGATCGTGTCGACCTTCAGCAGTGCGAAGTAACGCTCGCCTTCCTTGGGAGGGCGGATCTTGCCAACGATGGTGTCACCGGTGCGCAAGTTGAAACGACGGATCTGGCTCGGGGAGACGTAGATATCGTCTGGGCCGGCCAGATAGGAGGCGTCGGAGGAGCGAAGGAAGCCGAAGCCGTCCTGGAGGATCTCCAGCACGCCATCACCGGAGATTTCCTCGCCGCTTTTAGCGTGCTTTTTCAGCAGGGAGAAAATCACGTCCTGCTTGCGCGAACGGGCCATATTTTCTATGCCCATCTGTTCGGCCAATTCGAGCAGTTCGGTAATCGGCTTTTGCTTGAGTTCAGTCAGATTCATATAGGAATGACGTAATCATTTATGGAGGGGGGAAATTAAGCTTTTGGCTTAATGATGCCGCGCCGCGGAGAAGGCGACAGATCGCGTACTTATTCGAAAAGGAGAGCGTCGGCGACGGCTTGCAGGGGGCAGAGGAGAAACCAGTGCGGGGCCGAATGTAACACCTGAGTTTCTGAGCGTCTAGCCCTGAATAATGAAAAAGCCCCGCTATTTACGGGGCTTTTTTGATGCTGTTTACAACAACGCTTAGATGTTGGCGTCGAGGAAAGCAGCCAGTTGCGACTTGGACAGTGCGCCGACCTTGGTGGCTTCGACATTGCCGTTCTTGAACAGCATCAGCGTCGGGATACCACGCACGCCATGCTTGGCCGGGGTTTCCTGGTTTTCGTCGATGTTCAGCTTGGCAACGGTCAGTTTGCCTTTGTAGGTTTCAGCGATTTCGTCCAGGACCGGAGCGATCATTTTGCATGGGCCGCACCACTCAGCCCAGTAGTCGACCAGTACAGCGCCTTCGGCCTTGAGTACGTCAGCCTCGAAGCTAGCGTCGCTAACGTGTTTGATAAGATCGCTGCTCATGGAAGTCTCCAGTTGTAAGCAAAAAAACGTGGCCCATCATAGCCGCCCTTCCCGCGTTCAGGAAGCCGGAGTTAATTGACTCTCGCTATGATGGCCGATGAGTTTGGGTATAGCTCAACTGGAAACTATGCGGGGGTGACGAAGGCGATTCCAGTGCGCAGCGCGGCGCCGCGTACATGTTCCTGCATGGCCTTCTGCGCCGCTCCCGAGGCATGCCGGGCTAGTCCGCGGAGGATTTTGCGATGCTCCTGCCAGGTTTCCATGGCCCGCTCGGGCCGGATGAACGGTAGCTTCTGGCTCTCCAGGAAGATCTCGGCGCTGGTACTGAGAATGCTTACCATCGCCTGATTGCCGCTGGCCTGCAGGATCTTCTGGTGAAACTCGAAATCCAGCCGCGCCGCGGCCTCGAAATCCGCCGCCCGCAGCTCACCGCGCATGGCCTCGACATTATCCTGCAGCGCATCCAGCTCGTCGGCGGTCAGCGTCACCGCCGCCAGCCCCGCGGCGAAGCCTTCCAGGGCGTAGCGCAACTGGAAGATATCGGCGGGCGACGCCTGGGCCGCGAATGGCCAGCTCACCCCCAGGCCATTGATCGGCGACTCCACCGCCTGCACGAAAACGCCCTTGCCGGGCTGCACGCTGATCACGCCCAGGGCGCTCAAGGACGACAGCGCCTCGCGCAATGAAGCCCGGCTGACCCCCAACTGCAAGGCCAGGTCGCGTTGCGAGGGCAGCGCATCGCCCGGGCCGAAGCCGCGTTCGCTGATCAATTGGCGAATGGCTTGCAGCGCCACTTCGGGTACGGCGCGGGAGATCGAGTTCATAGAATTCAGGCTGGCCAGTCCAGGAAAGCGCTAGTTGTAAAGCTATTCGCCGAGCCCGGCAAGTCGTGCCCCACGGGGGTTCGGGCACATTGCCGAACGCTCGATAAGGGGGCAGAAAAGCCCTTGACTGTTCAGACCAGTAAGACCGAAAGAGGCCAGCAAAACCCAGTATCCCAGGGCTTTTTCCGGCGTTTGGCACGGGCTGTGCTGTATCGCTGCGCAGAAATCACTTCCCGTGACTCCGGAGATTTGCCATGACCAAGCGTTTCAGCGCCCTGCTCCCTGCCCTGTTTGCCAGTCTGCTGCTGAGCCAGACGCCCGCCCACGCCAGCGGCCTGGACGATGTCGTCACCCGTGGCACCCTCAAGGTGGCCGTGCCCCAGGACTTCCCGCCGTTCGGCTCGGTCGGGCCGGACATGAAACCCCGTGGCCTGGATATCGACACCGCGAAACTGCTGGCCGACCAGCTCAAGGTCAAGCTGGAGCTGACCCCGGTCAACAGCACCAACCGCATTCCGTTCCTGACCACCGGCAAGGTCGACCTGGTGATCTCCAGCCTCGGCAAGAACCCGGAGCGCGAGAAGGTCATCGACTTCTCCCAGGCCTACGCGCCCTTCTATCTGGCGGTATTCGGCCCACCCGAGGCGCCTGTCGCCAGCCTCGACGACCTCAAGGGCAAGACCGTCAGCGTTACCCGCGGCGCCATCGAAGACATCGAGCTGACCGCCGTCGCTCCGCAAGGCGTGACCATCAAGCGCTTCGAGGACAACAACTCGACCATCGCCGCCTACCTGGCCGGCCAGGTCGACCTGATCGCCAGCGGCAACGTGGTGATGGTCGCCATCAGCGAGCGCAACCCGAAGCGCATCCCGGCGATGAAGGTCAAGCTCAAGGACTCCCCGGTCTATGTCGGCGTGAACAAGAACCAGCCGGAGCTGCTGGACAAGGTCAACCAGATCCTCACCACCGCCAAGGCCGACGGCAGCCTGGATAAGAACGCCCAGCTGTGGCTCAAGCAGCCGTTGCCGGCTGGCCTCTGATCGCGGTCGCGGAGGTTATCCATGGCTTATCAGTTCGACTTTCTACCGGTGCTGGAAAACACCAGCCTGTTGTTGCACGGCGCCCTGTTCACCCTTGAGCTGACCGCCATCGGCGCGTTGCTCGGGGTCGGCCTGGGCATAGTCGGCGCGGTGGTGCGGGCCTGGAAGATCCAGCCCTTCTCGGCCCTCTTCGGCGTCTACGTCGAGCTGATCCGCAACACCCCGTTCCTGGTGCAACTGTTCTTTATCTTCTTCGGCCTGCCGTCCCTGGGGCTGCAGATTTCCGAATGGCAGGCAGCGGTGCTGGCGATGGTGATCAACCTGGGCGCCTATTCCACGGAAATCATTCGCGCCGGCATCCAGGCCATCCCCCGCGGCCAGCTGGAAGCCGCGGCGGCGCTGGCGATGACGCGCCTGGAAGCCTTTCGCCACGTGGTATTGCTGCCGGCGCTGGGCAAGGTGTGGCCGGCCCTGAGCAGCCAGATCATCATCGTCATGCTCGGTTCGGCGGTGTGTTCGCAGATCGCCACCGAGGAGCTGAGTTTCGCCGCCAACTTCATTCAGTCGCGCAACTTCCGCGCCTTTGAAACCTACGCCCTGACCACCCTGATCTACCTGTGCATGGCCTTGCTGATCCGGCAGTTGCTGAATTGGGTCGGGCGCCGCTATATCGCGAGGAGCAGCCAATGAGTGATTTCAGCTTCTGGGACATCGTGCGCAACCTGCTGGCCGGCCTGCAATGGACGCTGCTGCTGTCACTGGTGGCCTTTGTCGGCGGCGGGCTGATCGGCTTGCTGATCATGACCCTGCGCATTTCCAGCAAGGCTTTCCCCAGCCATTTCGCCCGCCTGTATATCGAGCTGTTCCAGGGCACGCCGCTGTTGATGCAGCTGTTCCTGGTGTTCTTCGGCATCGCCCTGCTGGGGGTGGATATCTCGCCCTGGCTGGCGGCGGCCATCGCCCTGACGCTGTTTACCAGCGCCTACCTGGCGGAGATCTGGCGCGGCTGCGTCGACTCGATCCCCAATGGCCAATGGGAAGCCTCGTCCAGCCTGGCGCTCAACCCCTATGAACAACTGCGCCATGTGATCCTGCCGCAAGCGCTGCGGATTGCCGTGGCGCCTACCGTGGGTTTCTCGGTGCAGGTGGTCAAAGGCACCGCGGTGACCTCGATCATCGGCTTTACCGAGCTGACCAAGACCGGCGGCATGCTCGCCAATGCCACCTTCGAGCCCTTCATGGTCTACGGCCTGGTGGCGCTCGGTTACTTCCTGCTGTGCTACCCCCTGTCCCTCAGTGCGCGCTACCTGGAAAGGAGACTGCATGCCTCTGCTTAGAATTTCCGCCCTGCATAAATATTACGGCGACCATCATGTGCTCAAGGGCATCGACCTCAGTATCGAGGAAGGCCAGGTGGTGGCGATCATCGGCCGCAGCGGCTCGGGCAAGAGCACCTTGCTGCGTACCCTCAACGGCCTGGAGTCGATCAACGACGGGGTCATCGAAGTCGACGGCGAATACCTCGACGCCGCCCGCGCCGACCTGCGCAGCCTGCGGCAGAAGGTCGGCATGGTGTTCCAGCAGTTCAACCTGTTCCCGCACCTGACCGTCGGCGAGAACGTCATGCTCGCCCCGCAAGTGGTGCAGAAGGTGCCCAAGGCCAGGGCCGCCGAGCTGGCACGGGAGATGCTCAAGCGGGTCGGCCTGGAAGAGAAGTTCGACGCCTTCCCCGACCGTTTGTCCGGCGGCCAGCAGCAGCGGGTGGCGATTGCCCGGGCGCTGGCCATGTCGCCCAAGGTGCTGCTGTGCGACGAGATCACCTCGGCCCTCGACCCGGAGCTGGTCAACGAAGTGCTCAGCGTGGTGCGCCAGCTGGCCAAGGACGGCATGACCCTGATCATGGTGACCCACGAGATGCGTTTCGCCCGGGAAGTGGGCGACAAGCTGGTGTTCATGCACCAGGGCAAGGTGCATGAAGTCGGCGATCCGAAAGTGCTGTTCGCCAACCCGCAGACGCCGGAACTGGCGAATTTCATCGGGACCAATGAAAGCGCTTGATGCTGCCTGTAGCCGCTGCCGCAGGCTGCGATGGTCCGGGCCACGCTGGTCGCAGGGCCTTCCTGGGCCCTCAAGAACAGCGCCTGCTTCGCAGTCGATCGCAGCCCGTGGCATCGGCCGCAAGGGGCCGGGCCACGCGAACCTATGCGTTGAATCAACGCATTGGACGCTGCGCGTTGGCGCGAGCGATTGATCGTGGCAGGATGGCAAGGTTATCGACCGAGACCCCCAAACCATGCCGCAAACCCAAGCCAAGAATCTGTCCCTGATCGCCGCCATCGACCTGGGCTCCAACAGCTTTCACATGGTCGTGGCCAAGGCTCACCATAATGAAATCCGCATTCTCGAGCGGCTCGGTGAAAAGGTGCAGTTGGCCGCCGGGATCGACGAAGACCGCCAACTCAACGAAGAATCCATGCAGCGCGGGCTCGACTGCCTGAAGCGCTTCGCCCAACTGATCAACGGCATGCCCCTGGGCGCGGTGCGTATTGTCGGCACCAACGCCCTGCGCGAAGCGCGCAACCGCGGCGAATTCATCCGCCGCGCCGAAGAAATCCTCGGCCACCCCGTAGAAGTCATTTCCGGTCGCGAAGAAGCCCGCCTCATCTATCTGGGCGTATCCCACACCCTCGCCGACACCCCGGGCAAACGCCTGGTCGCCGACATTGGCGGCGGCAGTACCGAATTCATCATCGGCCAGCGCTTCGAACCGCTGCTGCGCGAGAGCCTGCAAATGGGCTGCGTCAGCTTCACCCAGCGCTATTTCCGCGACGGCAAGATCACCCCAGCGCGCTACGCCCAGGCCTACACCGCGGCGCGCCTGGAAATCATGAGCATCGAGCACGCCCTGCATCGCCTGACCTGGGATGAAGCCATCGGCTCCTCGGGCACCATCCGCGCCATCGGCCTGGCGCTCAAGGCCGGCGGCCACGGCAGCGGCGAAGTCAACGCCGAAGGCCTGGCCTGGCTCAAGCGCCGGCTGTTCAAACTGGGCGATGCCGAGAAAATCGACTTCGAAGGCATCAAGCCGGACCGCCGGGCGATCTTCCCCGCCGGCCTGGCAATTCTCGAAGCCATCTTCGATGCCCTCGAACTGCAACGCATGGACCATTGCGAAGGCGCCCTGCGCGAAGGCGTGCTCTACGACCTGCTGGGCCGTCATCACCACGAAGACGTGCGCGAGCGCACCCTCGGCTCGCTGATGGAGCGTTATCACGTCGACCTGGAACAGGCCGCCCGGGTCGAGCGCAAGGCGCTGCATGCCTTCGACCAGGTGGCCGAGGACTGGGACCTGGAGGATGGCGTCTGGCGCGAGCTGCTGGGCTGGGCCGCCAAGGTGCATGAAGTGGGCCTGGATATCGCCCACTACCACTACCACAAGCACGGCGCCTACCTGATCGAGCACTCCGACCTCGCCGGCTTCTCCCGCGAAGACCAGCAAATGCTCGCGCTGCTGGTACGCGGCCACCGCCGCAACATTCCCAAGGACAAGTTCGCCGAATTCGGCGAAGAAGGCGGCAAGCTGATCCGCCTGTGCGTCCTGCTGCGTTTTGCCATTTTGTTCCACCACATCCGCGGCACCCAGGAAATGCCCCAGGTGAAGCTGCACGCCGCCGGCGACAGCCTGGATGTGATGTTCCCGGCCAACTGGCTGGACGAGAACCAACTGACCCAGGCCGACTTCGCCCTGGAAGCCGAGTGGCTGACTCGGGTCGGCATCATCCTCAACGTGCACTGAAACACCCTTGCGCAAAAAAGCCGGCTTGCCGGCGATGGGCTCCTTCCAAAGGGCACCATCGCCGGCAAGCCGGCTTTTTCATGGGCTGAATAAGCCCCGGGGCTAGCGCACCGCCAGCACCGGGTTGCTCAGGCGCTCCAGCAATGTGGCCTGGGCGCTGCGCGGGTTCTGGTTGCCGGTCGGGGTGTTGCGGATGTAACGACCGTCCGACTGCAGGCTCCAGCTGTGGGTGTTATCGGTGAGATAACTTTCCAGCTCTTTCTTGACCCGCAGAATCAGCTTCTTGCCCTCGACCGGGAAGCAAGTCTCGACGCGCTTGTCGAGGTTGCGCTCCATCCAGTCGGCGCTGGAAAGGAACATTTGCTCCTCACCGCCATTGAGGAAGTAGAACACCCGGGTGTGCTCCAGGAAGCGGCCGATGATCGAGCGCACGTGGATGTTGTGCGACACGCCGGCGATCCCCGGACGCAGGCAGCACATGCCACGCACCACCAGGTCGATGCGCACGCCCGACTGGCTGGCCTTGTACAGCGCGCGGATGATCTTCGGATCGGTCAGCGAGTTGAACTTGGCGATGATGTGCGCCGGCTTGCCGTCCAGGGCGAACTGGGTTTCGCGGGCAATCATGTCGAGCATGCCCTTCTTCAGGGTGAAGGGCGCATGCAGCAGTTTCTTCATGCGCAGGGTCTTGCCCATGCCGATCAACTGGCTGAAGAGTTTGCCGACGTCTTCGCACAAGGCATCGTCGGAGGTCAGCAGGCTGTAGTCGGTATACAGGCGAGCGTTGCCGGCGTGGTAGTTGCCGGTGCCCAGGTGGGCGTAGCGCACGATCTCGCCGGCTTCGCGACGCAGGATCAGCATCATCTTGGCGTGGGTCTTGAAGCCGACCACACCGTAGATCACCACCGCGCCGGCCGCTTGCAGGCGGCTGGCCAGTTGCAGGTTGGACTCTTCGTCGAAGCGTGCGCGCAGCTCGATCACCGCGGTGACTTCCTTGCCGTTACGGGCGGCATCCACCAGCGCATCGACGATTTCCGAGTTGGCGCCACTGCGGTACAGGGTTTGGCGCACCGCCAGCACATGCGGGTCCTTGGCCGCCTGCCGCAGCAGGTCGACCACAGGCGTGAAGGACTCGAACGGGTGCAGCAAGAGGATGTCCTGCTTGCTGACCACGCTGAAGATGTTCTCGCTGTTCTGCAACAGCTTGGGAATCTGCGGGGTGAACGGCGTGTATTGCAGCTCCGGATGGCTGTCCAGGCCGGTGATGCTGAACAGGCGCGTCAGGTTCACCGGGCCGTTGACCTGGTACAGCTCGCTCTCGCTCAGGTTGAACTGCTTGAGCAGATAGTCCGACAGGTGTTTCGGGCAGGTGTCGGCCACTTCCAGGCGCACCGCGTCGCCATAACGGCGGGAGAACAGCTCGCCGCGCAGGGCGCGGGCCAGGTCTTCGACGTCCTCGGTGTCCACCGCCAGGTCGGCGTTGCGGGTCAGGCGGAACTGGTAGCAACCCTTGACCTTCATGCCCTGGAACAGGTCATCGGCGTGGGCGTGGATCATCGACGAGAGGAATACATAGTTGTCGCCAGGGCCGCCGACTTCTTCCGGCACCTTGATGATCCGCGGCAACAGGCGCGGCGCCGGGATGATCGCCAGGCCGGAATCGCGACCGAAGGCGTCGATCCCTTCGAGCTCGACGATGAAGTTCAGGCTCTTGTTCACCAGCAGCGGGAACGGGTGCGTCGGGTCGAGGCCGATCGGGGTGATGATCGGCGCGATTTCGTCACGGAAGTAACGACGGACCCAGGTCTTGAGCTTGGTGGTCCAGTACCGGCGACGGATGAAGCGGACCTGATGTTTCTCCAGTTCCGGCAACAGGATGTCGTTGAGAATCGCGTACTGGCGATCGACGTGACCGTGTACCAGGTCGCTGATGCGCGCCAGGGCCTGGTGCGGCTGCAGGCCGTCGGCACCGGCCTGCTCGCGGGCGAAGGTGATCTGCTTCTTCAGGCCGGCGACGCGGATCTCGAAGAACTCGTCCAGGTTGCTGGAGAAGATCAGCAGGAACTTCAGGCGCTCCAGCAACGGGTAGGACTCATCCAGCGCCTGTTCCAGCACGCGGATGTTGAATTGCAGTTGCGACAGCTCGCGATGGATATACAGGCTGCTGTCATCCAGGCTCGGGATGACCAGGGTCGGCATCGCCACATGCGGCGCGTCCGCTTGCACCGGCGGCGGGGTTTCCTGCTCCGGTGGCGTTTCGACAACCTGCTCGACCACGGGTTGAGCTTCTTTTACGGCAATTTCAGTGAGTCCTTCGGTATTCATCGCGTGTTCCTGGGAGGGCTATTTTTGCTCTCGTAACAATTGAGCAGCACGAACGGCAAAGTAAGTCAGGATGCCATCGGCACCCGCGCGTTTAAAGGCGGTCAAGGATTCGAGAATAACCCCTTCGCTCAACCAGCCATTCTGGATCGCCGCCATGTGCATGGCATATTCGCCGCTGACCTGATAGACAAAGGTCGGCACCTTGAATTCATCCTTGACCCGTAAAAGAATGTCCAGGTACGGCATGCCCGGCTTGACCATGACCATGTCCGCGCCTTCGGCGAGGTCGGCGGCCACTTCATGCAGGGCTTCGTGGCTGTTGGCCGGGTCCATCTGGTAGGAGGCCTTGTTGGCCTTGCCCAGGTTCAGCGCCGAGCCGACCGCATCGCGGAACGGCCCGTAATAGGCGCTGGCGTACTTGGCCGAATAGGCCATGATCCGCACGTTGACATGCCCGGCCAACTCCAGGGCCTCGCGGATCGCCTGGATGCGACCGTCCATCATGTCTGAGGGCGCCACCACCTGGGCACCGGCTTCGGCATGGGACAGGGCTTGCCTGACCAGCGCATCGACGGTGATGTCGTTCTGCACATAGCCTTCTTCGTCGAGGATGCCGTCCTGGCCGTGGGTGGTGAACGGGTCGAGCGCCACGTCGGTGATTACCCCAAGCTCAGGGAAACGCTCGCGCAATGCGCGGGTGGCGCGCTGGGCAATGCCGTCCGGGTTCCAGGCTTCGGCGGCGTCCAGCGACTTGAGCGCCGCCGGGGTCACCGGGAACAACGCCAGCGCGGGAATCCCCAACTCGACCCACTGCGCCGCTTCCTCGAGCAGCAAGTCGATGGTCAGGCGCTCGACGCCCGGCATCGAGGCCACCGCCTCCCGACGATTCTCGCCGTCGAGGACGAACACCGGCAGGATCAGGTCATTGGTGGTCAGGACGTTCTCCCGAACCAGGCGACGAGAAAATTCATCACGACGATTGCGGCGCAGGCGAGTGGCAGGAAACAAGCGATTGGCTGGGGTAAAGCTCACGACAGACTCCTGAGCCCGCACAGGCGGGCGAGCGTGACAGTTATAAGCGCCCATTATGACGAACGGATGACAGTTGTGCTTAACCCTGTGATCGGTAGTCGCAGCTATTGTCCGGCCGGCATTTGTTCACGTCGAGACACATTTGGATACTTTCCTCCATGGGCTTGAAGGGTTAGGCTGCGCGTTCATTTCGCCAGCATCCAGACAATGCTCCAACAATTTCTTCAGGAATTCGGCTACTTCGCCCTCTTTCTCGGCACATTCTTCGAAGGCGAGACCATCCTGGTCCTGGCCGGCTTCCTCGCGTTTCGCGGATACATGGACATCAACCTGGTGGTGGTCGTGGCGTTCTTCGGCAGCTATGCCGGCGACCAGCTGTGGTACTTCCTGGGGCGCAAGCACGGGCGCAAGTTGCTGGCACGCAAGCCGCGCTGGCAATTGATGGGCGATCGGGCGCTGGAGCATATCCGCAAGCATCCGGATATCTGGGTGCTGAGCTTTCGCTTCGTCTACGGCCTGCGTACCGTGATGCCGGTGGCCATCGGATTGTCGGGATATCCGCCGGGACGTTATCTGTTGCTCAACGGCATTGGCGCCGCGATCTGGGCCGCCGCCCTGGCCGCTGCGGCCTATCACTTCGGCGCCGTGCTCGAAGGCATGCTGGGCAGCATCAAGAAATACGAACTGTGGGTGCTCGGCGCCTTGCTGGTGCTGGGTTTTGCCCTGTGGCTGCGTCGCCGCTTCAAGAATGCGCGGCTGGCCAAGGCGATCTACGAGGCCGAGCAGGTCAAGCAGAACGAACAGAACGACAGCTGCAAGCCCAGGACGCCCGTCGAATAAGACGGCTCAGCCAGCAGCAAAGCGCAATGCCGCCGAGCAGGCCGCAGCCGGCCAGGCCGACCCCGCCCAAGGCGCCGGCCGGCCATAGCCTCACCGACGCCAGCCGCAGCAGCTCCCTCTCTTCAGTGCCCCCGGGCGACTCTCCAGCACCGCTCCACCCGAACTTGCGGAACCGGCCCAGCTCAGGCTTGCGCCATCGAGACCCAGAAAACGGCACCGCATAAAGATTGAAATTCATGACACGCCTGGGCGCAATGCTGGTCGAAGATTAGGTCGGGCGGCGAGATAGCCCTATGGCCACGGGCGGCAAATTAGTGGACATTTAACGCCATGAATCTGGAGAAAAAACCATGAGCAAAAAAGTTGCAGTGATCCTTTCCGGCTGTGGCGTCTATGACGGTGCCGAGATCCATGAAAGCGTCATCACCCTGCTGCGCCTGGATCAGCGCGGCGCGCAGGTGCAGTGCTTCGCCCCGAACATCGCCCAGCTGCATGTGATCAACCACCTGACCGGCGAAGAGATGCCCGAGTCGCGCAACGTCCTGGTGGAGTCGGCGCGCATCGCCCGCGGCCAGGTCAAAGACATCCGCGACGCCAATGCCGAAGACTTCGACGCGCTGATTGTGCCGGGCGGCTTTGGCGCGGCCAAGAACCTGTCCAATTTCGCCGTGGAAGGACCTGGCTGCACGGTCCAGCCGGATGTCCTGGCGTTGGCCGAGGCCTTCGCCGAAGCCGGCAAGCCGGTGGGCCTGATCTGCATTTCGCCGGCACTGGCGGCGAAAATCTACGGCCCGGGCGTTACCTGCACCATCGGCAACGACGCCGATACCGCTGCCGCCGTGGGCAAGATGGGCGCGACCCACGCAGAATGCGCCGTCAGCGACATCATCGAGGACAAGGCGCGCAAGCTGGTCAGCACCCCGGCCTACATGCTCGCGCAATCCATCAGCGAAGCCGCGGCCGGCATCAATAAGCTGGTGGATCGAGTGCTGGAACTGACCCACGAAAACGACGAATAACCCGGCAAGCGTGGCGAGCAGGCAAGCGCCCTCGCCTCGCACAATCGTCAGGCCTGACGCGCCAGCCGCGTCAGGATCCGGTCCAGGGCATTGGCGAAAGCCTGCTTCTCCCGGTCCCCATAAGGGCCTTGCCCACCCCCGACCTGCCCCTGCTCGCGCAGATCGGTAAACAGATTACGCACCGCCAACCGCTCGCCCATGTTCTGCGCATCGAACTCCTTGCCCCGCGGGTCGAGGGCCGCGACACCCTTCTTCACCAACCGGTCGGCCAGGGGCACGTCGCTGCAGATCACCAGTTCGCCCGGCAGGGCGTGCTCCACCAGATAATCGTCGGCCGCATCCGGGCCGCTAGGCACCACGATCAGCTTGACGCAGGCAAAGGCCGGCTTGATCTGCGGCTGCCCCGCCACCAGCACCAGCTCGAACTGGCGCTTGAGGACAAACCTGACTACCTGATCCTTCGCCGCCTTGGGGCAGGCGTCGGCATCGATCCACACACGCATTGCGTTATTCCTCTGAAAGCATCGCGGGCAAGCCGCGCTCCTACAGATCTCGATGACCTGTAGAAGCACGGCTTGCCCGCGATCATGCGCGAAGCGAGTACGTCAGGAAACCTGAGCCCGGCGTTTTTCGGCGATGCGGCTGCGACTGTAAAGCACGATGATCGCCACGATCGCCACCGCCTGTGCCGCCAGCGAGTAGGCATCGGCGTGGATCCCCAGCCAATCGAAGTCGAAGAATGCCACCGGCCGCGTGCCGAAGACCCCGGCCTCCTGCAGCGCCTTGACGCCATGCCCGGCAAACACCACCGACAAGGCGCACAGCAACGCTGCGTTGATGCCGAAGAACAGGGCCAGCGGCAGCTTGGCCGAGCCGCGCAGGATCACCCAGGCCAGGCCGAACAGCAGCACCAGCGCCGTGGCGCCGCCGGCCAGCACCGCGTTATGACCCGCCGGGCCCGCCTGCAGCCACAAGGTTTCGTAAAACAGGATCACTTCGAACAGTTCGCGATAGACCGAGAAAAACGCCAGCACCGCAAAGCCGAAACGTCCGCCGCCACCCACCAGGCTGCTCTTGATGTAGTCCTGCCAGGCCGCCGCGTGCCGGCGGTCATGCATCCACACGCCGAGCCACAGCACCATGACACTGGCGAACAAGGCCGTGGCGCCTTCCAGCAACTCGCGCTGGGAGCCGCTGACGTCGATCACATACGCCGCCAGCGCCCAGGTCGCCAGGCCGGCCAGCAAGGCCAGGGCCCAGCCGATGTTGACGCTGCGCACCGCCGACTGCTGGCCGGTATTGCGCAGGAAGGCCAGGATCGCCGCCAGCACCAGGATCGCTTCCAGGCCTTCGCGCAGCAGAATCAGCAGGCCGGAAATATAGCTCAGCGACCAACTCAAGCCGTCACTGCCCAACAGGCCCGCCGACTCTGTCAGCTTGGCCTTGGCGGCATCCAGGCGCTGCTCGGCCTGCTCCACCGGCAAGCCGTCCTGCAACGCCTGGCGGTAGGCCATCAGGGCTTTCTCGGTGTCCTTGCGCACAGTGGCGTCGACGTTGTCGAGGGAGCTTTCCACCAGCTCGAAGCCTTCCAGGTACGCCGCCACCGACAGGTCGTAGGCCTGTTCGCGGTCACCGGTGCGGTAGGCGGCCATGCTCTTGTCCAGGGTCGAGGCGGTGTAATCGAGCAACTGCGCCGGGCCACGCTTGACCTGTGGCGGCTGGGCCCGCTGGGCACGGAAGGTGGCTGCGGCCTGCGGGCCTTCGGCGGCCTCTACTTCGCTTGGGGTCTGACGGGCCAGGTCGGCGAGGTTGTAGCTCTTGTCGCCCTTCGCCGCGGCCGGGTCGGCGGTGAAACCGGCGATATAGGTCGCCAAGTCCCAGCGCTGGCGGTCGTCCAGCTGATCGGCGAACGACGGCATGTCGGTGCCTTCGACGCCCAGGCCGAGAGTGTTGTAGATCGCGTAGAGGCTCAGGTGATCCGTGCGCGCCGCATCCCGCAGGTTGGCCGGTGGCGGGGTCAGGCCAACACCCGCCGGGCCGTCGCCGGCACCGGTGTCGCCATGGCACACCGAGCAATGCTGGGCATACAACGGCGCGCCACGGCTCGGGTCCGGAGTGATGATCGGGGCCTGGCTGACCTCGTAGGCCACCGCCAGCCTGGCGCCCAGCTGCCGCGCCTGACGGGCGACGAGAGCGCCGTCCGCCTTGGCCTTGACCGCGTCGTTGAGGCCGGCGACGCCCTGCTCCAGCTCGGCTTTTTCCGGCTTGGCCGGCAAATCGGCGACCAGCCCCTGCAACACGCCGAGAAACTCGACCTGTTCACGGTACTCGGAGTCGTCGATGACCTTGCCCGCCTCGACCGTCGGTGGATAGTCCGCGCCAATGTAGTCGAGCAGATGCAGCGCCTTGGGCGCGCCTTCTACGGTGTCCGCCAGCAGGTTGGAGCTGCACAGGGCCAATACTGGCAGCACGAGCCACGCCAGAAAACGGGAGGGGGCAGTCATGAACGAATCTCAAATGGAAATACGAAGTAACACATTGTTCACTTCCAATGAGTTTCACTCAAGCGCTGTCATGCCGCCGCCCAGGCTCAGCGGCGCTTGATGCTGGGCCAAAGCCTTGAATCACCTGGGGTCCGGGGCTTCCTGAACGAACATGAAATAAATCCTGGTGCCGCCGAGGAGCGATTCATGGGTTTGCCCGGCTGAGACGCACGCACAAAAAAAGCGCCCGCAAGGGCGCTTTTTTTATATGGCCAGTCTCTTAGGCCGGCGCTTTGCGAAGGGTCGCCAGCAACCCCGCGGCACCGAGGAACAGACCGGCGAAGGTGCGGTTCATACGCCGTTGCTGGGTAGGCGTACGCAGCAGGCGCAAGACCCTGGAGGCCAGGCCGGTGTAGCCGGCCATGACAATCAGGTCGACGAAAATCATGGTGGCGCCAAGGATCAGGTATTGCTTCACCAGCGGCGCGTGGGGATCGATGAACTGCGGCAGGACCGCGAGCATGAACACCAACGCCTTGGGGTTGCTGATGTTGACCAGGAAACCGCGGAACACCAGCGCCAGGGGTTTGCCGATCGGACGGATCGCGGCGTCGTCGCTCAGATCGCTGGGCAGCGCGCGCCACTGCTTGACCGCGAGGTAGACCAGGTAGGCCACGCCGAACCATTTGATCGCGTAGAAGGCGGTCGCGGATGCCGCAAGAATCGCCCCCACGCCGGCCGCGACAATCGCAATCTGCATGGCCAGGCCCAGTTGCAGGCCCAGGGCGTTCCAGTAACCGCGCCAGAAACCGTATTGCAGGCCGCAGGACATCGACGCAATCGCGCCGGCCCCCGGGGAAAGGCTGATCACCCAGCAGGCGGCCAAAAACGCCAGCCATGTCTCAAGAACCATCGCACACCTCGGCTCGAATTCGTCGTGGACGCTTAAGCTAATGCGCTGGCGGGCGGATGACCATAGATTTTTGTCGGACAGATATCGCCGACCGACTGTAGCCGCCGCCGAAGGCTGCGCTCAGGTCCGCAGGAGCTTCCTGCGATCTCAAGAGCACGTCTGCTTCGCAGCCGATCGCAGCCTCGCGATGCTCGGCAGCGGCTACAGAGACGGCGCAGGGAGACTATTTCTCGCCGGAGCCTATCGACAGCGCATCGCTGCCGCGCCAGCGACGTACCGAGCGCTGGAAGAACAGGCTGTTGGGCACTTGCACCATGACGCCGCCGGTGCCGGCTTCCTCGGCCTCGATCAGCGAGGTGTACAGCAGGTTGATTGCCACGACGCGGCCTTTGATGCCCGGCTTGTCGAGGGTGTCCACCAGCTCGACCACATCGCCGATGCGGAACGGGCCCACGGTAAAGATCAGGATCGCGCAGAGCAGGTTGGACAGCACGCTCCACATGGCGAAGAAGGCCACCGCCGCAACGGCGACAAAACCGGACAGGGCCGTCCAGAGTACCGTCGCCGAAACCCCGAGCCGCCCCAGGACGAAGATCAGCGCGCTGCCCATGATCAGCCAGCGCAAGCCGCCACGCAGCGGCATCAGCAGCTGCGGCGGGAAGGGATAGCGCTCACCCAGGCGGGTCAGGCAGCGTGCGACGAAACGCTGGGCAATGTAACCGGCCAGCAGGATCAGCAAGATCTGCACGGTGACCCACAACGGCTCGATCCACATGGCCGGCAAAGGCAGCTTGAACGCTTCCATCAGGACAAGGCTTCCAGTTCCGCCTGCATGCTTTCCAACAGTTCCAGGGCTTCCATCCAGGCCTCTTCCAGTTCGCCTTCGCGCACTTTCAGCTTGGCCTGCTCAGCCAGCAGATCGCGCAATTCATCCTTGCGAGCGGCTTCATAGAGGCCACTGTCGCCGAGGCTGGTTTCGATTTTTGCCAACCGCTCGTGGACCTTGCCCAGCTCGGTTTCCAGCTTGTCGGCCTCACGCTTGTGCGGAGCCAACTGCTGGCGCAGGGCCGCGGCGGCCTGGCGCTGGGCCTTTTTGTCGGTTTTGTCCGGGTTGGCCGCGATGCTGCTGACCGGCGCGTTGCGCAGGCGGTAATCCACCAGCCAGCGCGCATAGTCGTCCAGGTCGCCGTCGAACTCCTCGACCTTGCCGTCGGCTACCAGGTAGAAATTGTCGGTGGTGCTTTTCAGCAGGTGACGGTCGTGGGAAACCACCAAGACCGCGCCGGTGAACTCTTGCAGGGCCATGGTCAGCGCCAGGCGCATTTCCAGGTCCAGGTGGTTGGTCGGTTCGTCGAGCAGCAGCAGGTTCGGGCGATCCCAGGCGATCAGGGCCAGGGCCAGGCGCGCCTTTTCGCCGCCGGAGAAGTTCAGCACCGGCTCGTCGATACGCGCGCCACGGAAGTCGAAGCCACCAAGGAAGTCGCGCAGGGTCTGCTCGCGCTCGGTCGGCGCCAGGCGCTGCAAATGCAGCAACGGGCTGGCCTTGGCATCGAGCGAGTCCAGCTGGTGCTGGGCGAAATAGCCGACCACGGTGTTCTCGCCACGGGTCAGGCGGCCGCCCAGCGGCGACAGCTCGCCGGAAAGGTTCTTGATCAGAGTCGATTTACCGGCACCGTTGGGGCCGAGCAGACCGATGCGCGCACCCGGAGTCAGTTGCAGCTTGACCTTCTCCAGCACGGTCTTGTCGCCGTAACCCAGGCGGGCATCGGACAGGTCGAGCAGCGGGCTGGAGATCTTTTGCGACTCGCGGAAAACGAAATCGAACGGAGAGTCGACATGAGCGGCGGACAGCTCTTCCATCCGCTCCAGGGCCTTGATCCGGCTCTGGGCCTGACGGGCCTTGGTGGCCTGGGCCTTGAAGCGCGCGATGTACTTTTCCATGTGCGCGCGTTGCGCCTGCTGCTTCTCGTAGGCTTGCTGCTGTTGCGCCAGGCGTTCGGCACGAGCCCGCTCGAAGGCGCTGTAGCCACCGCGATAGAGCGTGATCTTGCGCTGGTCGACGTGCGCCACATGGTCGACCACGGCGTCGAGGAAATCGCGGTCGTGGGAAATCAGCAGCAAGGTACCGGGGTAGCCCTTGAGCCAGTCCTCCAGCCAGAGGATCGCATCGAGGTCCAAGTGGTTGGTCGGTTCGTCGAGCAACAACAGGTCCGATGGGCACATCAGCGCCTGCGCAAGGTTCAGGCGCATCCGCCAGCCGCCGGAAAAATCGCCGACCTGACGGTCCATCTGCTCGTTGCTGAAGCCCAGGCCGGCCAGCAATTTGCGCGCCCGGGCGTCGGCGGTATAACCGTCGGCGCTGTCCAGCTCGGCATGCAGGCGTGCCAGGGCCGCGCCGTCATGGGCGGCCTCGGCGGCGGCCAGCTCACGCTGGACCTCGCGCAGACGCAGGTCGCCATCGAGCACATAGTCGACCGCCAGGCGCTCGAGGGTATCGACCTCCTGGCGCATATGGGCGATGCGCCAGTCGGCGGGCAGGAAGCAGTCGCCCGAATCCGGGTGCAACTCGCCACGCAGCAAGGCGAACAGGCTGGATTTGCCGGCGCCGTTGGCACCGATCAGGCCGGCTTTCTGGCCGGCGTGCAGGGTCAGCTCGGCGTCTTCTAGCAGACGTTGCGGACCACGCTGTAAAGTCAGGTTCTGAAGTCGAATCATAATGGCGGCGGAGTCTACCAGCTTCGTTCGCAACTGGCGCGAGTAGCACTATGTCCTCTGACCTGTGGAGCTTCACCCTCAAGACCTACGCACACCCAGGCGTCGAAAGAGCCTGCCTGGACCTTCAGGCGGCCGGGGCCAATGTCTGTCTTTTGCTCTGCGCGGTCTGGCTCGGCACCCGCGGGGTGGCTTGCAACGCACAGCGCCTGCAACAGCTGCGAACCCTGGGCCAGCCCTGGCACGACGCCGTCGTCAGCCCGTTACGACAGCTGCGCACGCAATGGCGCCCGGCCGCGAGCGCGGATCCGCAATTGGCGGTGTTGCGTGAACAGGTCAAGGCATTGGAACTGGAAGCCGAACGGCAACTGCTGAGCCGCCTGCAAGCGCTGGCAGAGGGATGGCCGGAGGATGAAGCGCGGGATCTGGAGGACTGGCTGCAAGGATTGGCGGCCGAAGCCGCCAACCTCAACCGCGACGCGCTGCAGGCACTGCGCGTCGCGGTGACCGGCGCTTAGGAAGCGCTGGTTGGCGTGGTGCTGGCAGGAGCGGTTGGAGCCGAAACCGGCGCAGCCGCCGCTGCTGGAGCTGGCGAAGATACCGGTGCCGCAGGCTTGGCAGCCGGGATTGCCGGGGTAGCCGGCTTGGCGGCCGCAGGAGCGGTTGCCGGTTTGGCAGCAGCAGGCTTGGCTGCGGCTGGCTTCTTGGCAGCAGGTTTTGCAGCCGGTTTGGCCGCAGGTTTAGCCGCAGGTTTTGCCGCTGGTTTTGCAGCAGCAGGTTTAGCGGCGACTGGCTTGGCAGCGGCAGGTTTAGCCGCCGTCGCTGGCTTGGCTGCTGCCGGCTTGGCAGCGGGCTTGGCTGCAGGTTTGGCTGCTGCTTTCACCGGAGCTTTTGCCGCAGCTGGTTTGGCGGCTGGCTTGGCAGCTGGTTTTGCCGCTACGGATTTAGCCGCTGGCTTGGCCGCTGCAGTTTTGGCCGCTGGTTTTGCAGCGGGTTTTGCAGCCGGCTTGGCTGCAGGTTTCGCCGCGGCCGGTTTGGCAGCTGCTGTTTTCGCAGCAGGTTTGGCGACTGGCTTGGCAGGAGCTTTTGCAGCAGCCGGTTTAGCTGCTGGCTTGGCAGTTGCGGGCTTGGCGGCGGCGGTTTTTACGGCTGGCTTGGCAGCAGGTTTAGCGGCAGTTTTTACCGGTGCCTTGGCGGCAGGTTTGGCAGGAGCTTTTGCCGCTGGCTTGGCTGCGGCTTTCTGTGCTGGAGCGGCTGCCGGCTTGGCGGAGCGGGTGCTCAGTACTTTGGCTGCGGCTTCTTTCACACGGCCTACGCCCTGGGCCAGTTTCAGGCTTTCCTGAGCGTCGCGCTTGAGTTGCAGAATGTAGGCGCGGGTTTCGGATTGCCGTGCTTTAAGTGCATCGAGCAGGTCTTCAAGTTCTTTCACTGCGTCCTTGGCTTTGGCCTGGGCCTTGGCCTTGCCGGCCGCCGCAGCGTCCTGCAATTTAGTGCGCGACTTGTGCAGTTTTTCTTGTGCCTTACCGCGTTGCTTTTCCAGTTTGGCGAGCAGTTTCTCAGCATCAGCCAAGGCTTGGGAACAAGCGTTTTCCAAGTGTTCGAGCAGGCTGCTCGAAAGCTGCTGGAGCAAATGCAACGGAGTATTTACAGGCTTCTTATTGGCCGACATGGTTTACCTCCTGGCTGACGTGAGTTGCGGCTCATACTAGACCTCTGCTGCTACCGCCGCTAGGGCATGTTGACAGTATCGAATGCCATGCGTTGCAGAGGATCGAAAATGTTCTTCGCGCACAAGAAAGTTACTCACCAGCCGCCATATCCACACTGGCATAATCCACCTCATCTCAGGCCGGAGAACGCCCATGTCGCGTTACCTTTTTTTATCCTTGTGCGTGTTGTTACCACTGGCTCAGGCCGCCGAAGATTCGCAGAAAAACGATGCTCACGACCTCGCCTACAGCCTGGGTGCCAGCCTCGGCGAACGCCTGCGCCAGGAGGTCCCCGACTTGCAGATCCAGGCGTTGGTCGAAGGCTTGAAACAGGCCTACCAGGGCAAGCCGCTGGCCCTCAAGGATGAGCGCATCGAACAGATCCTTGCCCAGCACGAAGCGCAGGTTGGCGAGCAAGCGGACAAGCCGCGAATCGAAGTGGCGCTGGAAAACGAACAACGTTTTCTCTCGGCCGAAAAAAACCGCCCGGGTGTACGCGAACTGGAAAACGGCATCCTGCTCACCGAGCTGGCGCCCGGCAACGGAGCCCGGCCGGGCCCCAATGGTTCGGTACAGGTTCGCTACACCGGGCGCCTGCCTGACGGCACGGTGTTCGACCAAAACCAGCAGCCGCAGTGGTTTCGCCTGGACAGCGTGATCGCTGGATGGCGCAGCGCCCTGCCACAGATGCCGACGGGCGCGAAGTGGCGCCTGGTGATTCCTTCGGCCCAGGCCTACGGCGCCGACGGTGCGGGCGACCTGATTGCGCCTTACACGCCACTGGTGTTTGAAATCGAGCTGCTCGGGACCACCGGCTAGGGTGACGCAGAAACGAAAAACGGCGCGCAATGCGCACCGTTTCGGTAACTCTCAAGCTACAAGTCAGGCCTGAACGGCGGCCTCTTCCTTGTGAGCGTTGTGCAGCACTTCGATCAGGCAATCTTCCAGTTCGAAACGCTCATGCAGCAGGCCGCCCAGTTCCTTGAACTTCTCCGCCACGCATTTTCCTTCGTCGCACAGGTCGTTGAACGCCAGCAGCTTTTCGGTGATGACATCGATCCGTGGATAAATGGTTTCGGCCAGCTCAAGCCCGCGCTTGTCATTGAAGGCCTTGGCCTCGCCGGTCAGCTGTTCGTAGATTTCGAAGTGCCCGGCGGAAACGTAATCGACCAGGATCCCGCAGAACTCTTGCAGCGGTTGTCGATTTTCAGCCAACGTCTCAGGCTCCTCGCCGAGAGCATCATAGGCCCGAACCAGTTCGTGACGCTCCTGCAACCAGCGATCGATCAGCAGATGCACTCCACCCCAGCGTTCCTGAGCATTCTGACAACTTTCGAGCATGGCGATCTCTCTTCCCTTATGGGTCATGCCGCTCTGAATCCGCCACTGGACTGAACATCGATATCCGGCCAGGCAGAACAGCATCGAGCAACGTAATTGCAGTGATACGTGCGGGCCAGATTATGCCCGCTCGACAAGCGCTTCAAGGTACGCAGGAGATAAAGTTCATACAAGTGTTTAATCTTGCGCCCCTTCGCAAATCGACGTCCTATGCCCCGGCCGCCCTGCGCCGGCTTCGCGGCAGAAGACGCAACAGCCGATAGGCACTCAAAATCATCACACCGATGAAAAACAGCAGGCTCCACTCCGCGGCGCTCATGTCCAGCAGCGTCCAGGTCACATGCGCGCACTGCGCAGTCCCGGTGAAAACCAACTGCAGCGCCCGCCCCCAAGACAGATTGCCAAGCATGAACGGCATGTCTGGCAAGCACGCCAGCAACTGATCCGAAGGAATATTCTGCAGCAGCACATGGCGCCCTGCCGTAACGACACCCGCCAGGCTGCAGAACAGTTCCAGCAGCCAATACAGGGCACTTGCCGGGTATTGTGGGCCATGCAGCACCGCAACCAGACTGATCGAGGTCAACAGCAGTACGAAGAAACGTTGCAGCACCCACAACAGGCAAGGCTCGAGCCCAACCCGGGATTCCAGGTGAAACGAAGCCCACAGGGCCAAGGCACCGGTAAACAACACAAGGGAGAACAGCAAGCGTGAGCCGGCCAGCGACATGGTGTATCCACAACGGAAGAAACAGGCAGCCACGGTAGAGAAAGCGCTCGGCCCTTTCAAGGCGCGACCTGACAAGACCGGACGCGATTAAAGGGCCATAGTGGCCTGATCGGAAGATTTTTGAAGGGTGGGCCGCCCCTCTCGGGCCGGCCCAACCCTGCGGTTCAGACCCTGGCGGGCACCGGCAAGGGCGATGCCAGCAGGCGCTCGTCCAACAGCCCCAGGCCTTCCTGGAACAGTTGGTTGCTGCGCTCGGTATCGCCCAACTGTGCCAACAGTCGCGCCAGCTCGGCGCAGGCCTCAGGGTTGCGTTGCAGGCGCAGGCTGCTTTCCAGGTAGTCCCGCGCCTTGCCCCAGAGGCTGGTTTGCAGGCACAGACGCCCCAAAGTTAGCAGCAAGCTCGGATCGTTCGGATGGTCCTTCAGCCACTGCTCGGCGAATTGCAACTGCCGCGCCGGATCACTGCCACGCAGCAAACCGTACAGCCGCGCCAGATGGCTGTCGTACTTGCGCTTGAGCGCGACACGCAGCACCTCTTCGGCCTCGGCCTCGGCGCCCAGTTGCCGCAGTTGCTCGGCGTAGGCCAGCACCAGTTGCGGCTCCTGGCGTTGCGCCGCGGTCAATTGCTGCCAGGCGCGATTGAGCGATTGCAGGCCAGCCGCGCCGTCTTCTTCGCGATGCGCCGCGAGCGTCAGGTTCTCGCCCCAGGCACGACGCTCCAGCTCGGCCAGTTCGCTGGCGGGCAGGACCTTGTCCTTGCGCAGTTCGGGCAGCAGGCGAATCACCGCCGACCAGTCGCCCCGTTGCTGATGCAGGCGCTGCAGCTGTCGCAGCACCTGGACGCTGTGCGGATGACGCTCGTGCATGGCTTGCAGGGTGCTCAGGGCGCCTTCGGTGTCTCCCCGGTCGGTCTGCAACTGGGCATGGCTCAAGGCAACCGCCAGCTCGGCCTGGGGTTGGCGCTCGAGGGCACGCTCCAGCAGGCTGTCGCACTGCTCGTAGTTTCCCAGCTCGTTAGCCGCCCGCGCTGCGCCGAGGTAATACAGCAGAGGCTGGCGTTCGGCTTCCGCGGCACGATGCAAATGCTTCTGGGCATTGGCCCAGCGGCCTTCGGCAAGGTCCATCTGGCCTTGCTCGATGGCAATCTGCACGCGCCGGCTGCGGTTGCGTCGCGACCAGGGATTGACCACGCCGCTGGAGGTCATCACCAGCTCGATCAACACCTTGATACCCCAAATCACCAGCCAGATCACCGCAATCAGTGCCAAGGTCGCCCACAGGCTCGACTCATAGCGGAAGCTGTCATAGGCAATCAGGACGTACCCGGAATGCTCGGCAATCGCCAACCCCAGCAATCCCGAGGCGGCGATCACCAGGAACAGAATCACATACAGGCGCTTCATGGACTGGTCTCCTGCGGGGCATTCGCAGCAGGTTTGGCCAGTGGCTTCACCGACTCCTCGGCGCTCAGGTTGCGCCGCTCCAGATAGGCCTGAACCGCGCCCAGGGCGTTGGTCAGGTCTGGCGTCTGCACGGTAACCGGCTGCTTGCTCAGCTCGGACACGCGCTCCAGCATCAGCTTGCTCTGCGGATTGTCCTGATTGAAGTTGCCCTTCAATACGTCACGGGCTTCCGCCAGCGCCTGGGTATACACCGGCGCCTGGCCATTCAGCGCAGCCCACTGGGCCTGCTCCAGGGCCAGGCTCAAGGCCAGGCGCACCTGTGTCAGGCTTTGACCGGCGAGCAACGGCCGCACGTTCTTGTCCGCATTGAAATCGATACGAATGTAACGCGAGATCTGATCCCACCATTGCGCCCAGCGGCTCGCGCCATCGCCATCGGCGGTCAGCCCCAGCAGCGAATCGCCGCGGTCGCGGTACTCAGGAGCCAGCTCTGTCAGCTCGACCACCTGGTCGCGCAGCGCGCCCAGCTGCAGGAACAGCCCGGTGCGATCCGGCTGCTCGGTGCTGCGCAGGGCCGCAAGGCTCTTGGCCAACTGCTCGCGGGCGGCGAACGAACCCGGGTCATTCTGCTCGCGCAGGATCTCGTCGGCACCCTGCACCAGGGCCAGGGCGCTGCTGATGTCCTGCAGGGCCGAAAGACGCAGGCTGGCCAGGCGCAACAGATGCTCCGCCTCGGCCAGACGCCAGTCCTTGCGGCTGGCGCCCAGCACGCTCTCGAGCTTCTGATTGAGCCGCTGCTGGTCGCCCTGCAATTGCGCGACCAGGCGGCGGCGCTCTTCCAGTTCATTAGCCGCCGGCAACTGCTCCAGGCGCTCGGCCAGGCGCTGCCCGTTGAGCTTCAGGCTCTGGGCCTCGTCGCTCAGGGCCTGCAATTGTCCCAGCTGCTGTTGATTGTTGGCCTGCAGGCTGCGCACCTGCCAGACACCCCAGCCGCCGGCAGCGACACCGGCCGCCCCCAGCAGCAGGGCGAGGATCGCCAACCCGTTGCCACGGCGTTGCGGGGCAGGGGTTGCGGGTTCAGCCGGCGCATCGATTGCTGGCTGGACATCATCTTTAGGCAAGGCTGTTTCGCTCACGTATCCATCCTTTGCGTTTAGAGAACGGGCACGGGTTGCTCCCGTAACGCCGTTAGCAAGGCCGCGGCGCTGGCGCCACGACAATCCACAACTTTATCGGCCCCGGCGGCACGCGCCATCTCGGCGACGCGGGGGCTCGGTACAAACAACGGCAGCCGTGCCACTTGCGGCCAGGCCTCGCCGGCCAATCGCTGCAAGTGCTCGAAACCCTGCCCACTGCTGACCACCAGCCCATTCAAGCGTTCCGCTTGGATGCGTTGCATCAGGACCCCATCGGCGTAATGCGGCAGGTCGCGGCGGTACAGTTCCAGATAATCGACACTAGCACCTTGGCCGCGCAAGCGCTCAGCCAGCAGCTCGCGACCGCCTTGCCCACGCACGATCAGCACCCGCGGGTCAGGGCGCGCAATAGCCTCGCGCAACTGGGGAAGTTCAAGCAAGGCTTCGCTGTCATCGCCTTGCTCGGGGAAAAAGACCAACAGCCCATGATCGGCCAGGATCTGCGCCGTGGCGGCGCCCACGCTGAACCAGCGCTGGCTCGGTGGCCGCGGCCAGAACTGCTCGAGCAGTTGCACGGCCATTCGCGCGGCCGGCTTGCTGACCACGATCACCGCGCAATACAGCTGCAGCTCAAGCATCCGGGCGCGCTGGGTTTCGCCTAAAGGCAGGGCTGCGATTTCCAGCAACGGCAGGCTGCTGCTGAACACCCCCGCTTCGCCCAGGGTCTCAGCCAGCAGCACCGACTCGTCCGTGGGCCGGGTCAGCAGCACACGCCAGTCGCTCACTCTTCGCCGGCCTCGCCATAGACTGCGCGCAGGATATCGTCGGCCCCCTGAGCCAGCAGGTCGTCCGCAACCTGCACGCCAAGTGCCGTCGCCGCAGTGCGCGGGGCACGGGCCTCGGCGCTGAGCAGCACGCCGCCACTCGGTTCGCCGACCAGGCCACGCAGCCACAGCTGGTCGCCTTCGAGCACCGCATAGCAGGCGATCGGTACCTGGCAGCCGCCATTCAGATGTTTGTTGAGGGCCCGCTCGGCGGTAACCCGGTCTGCCGTATCGGCATGATGCAGCGGCGCCAGCAGCCCATGGATCTCGCTGTCGGCCGTGCGGCATTCGATGCCCACCGCGCCCTGGCCACCAGCGGGAAGGCTGTCGTCGACACTGATGGAGGAGCTGATGCGGTCTTCGAAGCCAAGGCGGATCAGGCCCGCAGCGGCCAGGATAATGGCGTCGTACTCACCGGCGTCGAGCTTGGCCAGGCGAGTATTGACGTTGCCGCGCAGGAAACGGATCTGCAGGTCCGGACGACGAGCCAGCAGTTGCGCCTGGCGACGCAGGCTGGAGGTGCCCACCACGCTGCCCGCGGGCAGATCGTCAAGGCTGGAGTAGGTATTGGAAACAAAGGCGTCGCGCGGGTCTTCACGCTCGCAGATGCAGAACAGGCCCAGGCCTTCGGGGAAGTCCATCGGCACGTCTTTCATCGAGTGCACGGCGATATCCGCTTCGTTCTCCAGCAGCGCGGTTTCCAGTTCCTTGACGAACAACCCTTTGCCGCCGATTTTCGACAACGGTGAATCAAGCAGCTTGTCGCCGCGACTGACCATGGGCACCAGCGTCACGATCAACCCCGGGTGAGCGGCTTCCAGACGAGCCTTGACGTATTCGGCTTGCCACAAGGCCAAGGCACTTTTGCGAGTAGCGATGCGGATTTCGCGAGAGGACATGGATCAATCCGTACTGAAGAAAATACGGCAGATGATAACAGCTCAGCCAAATCAGCTTTGATTTGTATCAGGAAGCGCAGCCCCTCCCCGGCCGCAGGAACCTCCCGGGCGGATGCGTTTCCCGCCCGGCCGCCCTGGTTCTAGAGCTGTTGCATCATCTTGCGTACACCGGCCACATGCCGTCGGCTGACGATCAGCGCATCACCGTTGAGCCCCTTGAGAAACAGCTGGAAATGCCCCAGCGGCGTACGCTGCAGGCGTTCGATGCGCTCGCGGGCCACCAGGGCGTTGCGATGGATGCGCACGAAACGCTCGCCGAACTCATCTTCCAGCGCCTTCAGGGGTTCATCCAGCAGGACTTCCCCGCTCTCATGGCGCAGGGTCACGTATTTGTGGTCGGCAATGAAATAGACGACCTGATCCAACGGGATCAGCTCGATGCCTTTGCGGGTGCGCGCACTGATATGGCTGCGGGGGCCGCTACCGCTTTCGGCAGCGGGCCGGGTCAGGGCCGCCAACTGGACCCTGTTGGGACGGTCGGCCTTTTTCAACGCTTCGAGCAGATGCTCGGAACGCACCGGTTTGAGCAGGTGCCCTACCTCGCTGACATCAAAAGCCTCGAGGGCGAATTCATCGGGGGCGGCACAAAACACCACGGCTGGCGGCGCCTCACGCTCGCATAAGCGGGCGGCGACCTGCAGGCCATCGAGACCCGGCATGCGGATGTCGAGAAGCACGATATCCGGCTTCAGGCTGTCGATCAGGGCCAATGCCTCTTCGCCATTGGTGGCGCTGGGCTCCAGGACACTGTATCCCTCAAGCTCACTGACCATCCGGCTCAGTCGCTCGCGGGCTAGGGGTTCGTCATCAACGATCAGGACATTCATATTGCGCTGGATTCCTGCGTGAGTCTCGCACAAGGATAGCGTAGACAGGTGAAGTGACGTCCGTCACGGCGATCCACGCTAAGACTAGTGCGAGGGCCAAAAAGTGCCCTACGAGAAGCACCATTATTTACCCGGGCCTGCTCGACACCGTTCAGGGCCCGCCACTGCACGACATGGTCATGGGGACTGCTGATACAAGACACAAACACCCCCCTTTCTTATAGTCGGCTTCCACCCCGACCGCCTCCCTCGCAAATCGCGAGGTGGCATCGAGACCGGAGCGCATGCGACAACGGTTGTGTGATCAGCGACCAGCTCGATGGAATTTCCGAGATTGCGCTGTTCCTTCAGTCCAACTGTAGACGGTTGCCAAGACGATATTGCTCAATCGAGAAATATCGTTACATCACCACTCGCACCCCGCCTTCGCTCGCCTAGTCTCTGCGCGCCCAAGGGCAGCGACAAGCGCCCCGCGGGCCCGCGACGGAAATAAAAACCTGCCGACCGGCGCCAGCTACAGGATTGGCAACCCTGTTATTATCCGCGGCAACTTTTCACCTCATTTCCCTTCCAGCCGATCACGAGCGAATTCATGAGCACTGACAAGACCAATCAGTCCTGGGGCGGCCGCTTCAGTGAGCCCGTCGACGCCTTCGTCGCCCGCTTTACCGCCTCCGTCACCTTCGACCAGCGCCTCTATCGTCACGACATCATGGGCTCGATCGCCCACGCCACCATGCTGGCCAAGGTCGGTGTGCTGACCGATGCCGAACGCGACAGCATCATCGACGGCCTGAAAACCATCCAGGGTGAAATCGAGGCGGGCACTTTCGACTGGCGCGTCGACCTGGAAGACGTGCACATGAACATCGAAGCGCGCCTGACCGACCGCATCGGCGTCACCGGCAAAAAGCTGCACACCGGCCGTAGCCGCAACGACCAGGTCGCCACCGATATCCGCCTGTGGCTGCGTGACGAAATCGACCTGATCCTGGCGGAAATCACTCGCCTGCAAAAAGGCCTGCTGGAGCAGGCCGAGCGCGAAGCCGGCACCATCATGCCGGGCTTCACCCACCTGCAAACCGCGCAGCCTGTGACCTTCGGGCATCACATGCTGGCCTGGTTCGAGATGCTCAGCCGCGATTACGAGCGCCTGGTCGACTGCCGCAAGCGCACCAACCGCATGCCCCTGGGCAGCGCCGCTCTGGCCGGTACCACCTACCCGATCGATCGCGAGCTGACCTGCCAGCTGCTGGGCTTCGACGCCGTCGGCGGCAACTCGCTGGACAACGTGTCTGATCGCGATTTCGCCATTGAGTTCTGCGCCGCGGCCAGCGTGGCCATGATGCACCTGTCGCGCTTCTCCGAAGAGCTGGTGCTGTGGACCAGCGCGCAGTTCCAGTTCATCGATCTGCCTGACCGTTTCTGCACCGGCAGCTCGATCATGCCGCAGAAGAAGAACCCCGACGTTCCAGAGCTGGTTCGTGGCAAGAGCGGTCGCGTATTCGGCGCCCTGATGGGCCTGTTGACCCTGATGAAGGGCCAGCCCCTGGCCTACAACAAGGACAACCAGGAAGACAAGGAACCGCTGTTCGACGCCGCCGACACCCTGCGCGACTCGCTGCGCGCCTTCGCCGACATGATCCCGGCGATCAAGCCCAAGCACGCGATGATGCGCGAAGCGGCGTTGCGCGGCTTCTCCACCGCCACCGACCTGGCGGACTACCTGGTGCGCCGCGGCCTGCCATTCCGTGATTGCCACGAGATCGTTGGCCACGCGGTGAAGTACGGCGTGGAAACCGGCAAGGACCTGGCGGAAATGAGCCTGGAAGAATTGCGCAAGTTCAGCGATCAGATCGACCAGGACGTGTTTGCCGTGCTGACCCTCGAAGGCTCGGTCAACGCCCGTGACCACATCGGTGGCACCGCCCCGGCTCAGGTCAGGGCTGCAGTGGTTCGCGGCCAGGCGCTACTGGCCAGCCGCTAAAAGCCAGCGCGAGCAAGCAACATTCCCAACGTTGCTTGCCCGCAGTCAGCGACCTGAAACCTTCCTACTTCTTGCTGGCGATCATCGCCAGGAACTGCGGCATCGCCGCATCTTTATCCGCCGCCACCCGCTGCACGTTGGGCATCTGCTCCAGTCGCGCCATCAAGGCTTTGGCTGCCGGTATCTGCGCCAGCAAATCCACACCGAACACTTTCTGCCCCACTGCGCAGGCCAGGCTCACGCTGTACAGGAAATACAGGTCCGCCACACTCAGGCTGCCGCCCGCCACATAAGGGGCGAACTTGCCGTGCCTGGCCAGTGAGGCGAACCCCAGCAGCAATTCGTTGCGGGACTTTTCCTTGATGGCTTCAGGCACTGCCGTCCCAAAAAATGCCTCGCCGTAACAGGCGCGTGCCGGCAGTTCGATGTAAAGCTCGATTTCCTTGGCCAGCGCCAGCACCTGGGCGCGCTCGAACGGGTCGCTTGGCAACAAGGCAGGCCCTGGCTGGCTTTCGAGGTATTCGAGGATCACGCTGGTTTCATTGATAAAGCCCTGCTCCACCCCAAGCACCGGCACTTTGCTGCGCGGGCTGATGGCCAATGCCTCGGGGCTTTGCCCGGCATAGAACGGCACTTCTTCGAAGGGCAGACCTTTTTCCAGCAATGCCAGTTTCACCATGTTGTAGTAATTGCTGACGGCGAATCCATAAAGCTTGAGCATCACGCAGCCTCCAGGCCGGGTACGGGGTTGGCAGCCACTTTTATAGATCCTCGGCAGCCGACTGGCCAGCAGCATCAGGCTCCTGAATACAGGTAGACTGGCGACCTTTCCTTGAGGAGCCTGCCATGAGCGAGCCAACCCAGCACGACGATAACGACGATGAAGAGTTCGCCGAAAACACCCTGATCGAAGCGATCGAAAACCAGATCGAAAGCGACAACCCGCCAGCGGCCAGGGCCACTTTCAACAAGCTGACCCTGGTCGGCTACGAGCGTGACGAAATCCTCAACCTCATGGCTCACGTCCTGGCAGTGGAAATCGACGCGATCCTCGAAGAAGACCGCGCGTTCGATACCCAATGGTACGAAGCCGCCCTGCGTGCGCTGCCCGAGCTGCCGCCCGAGAAGAAATAAGCCCCGCCCCGCCTCGCGCCGCGACCCGCCGGCGCGATTGCGACCCTTGGCTACACTGATTTGCGCCCTGCGGCCAAATACCGCCGCCCAGAGGCGTAAAAGTCCGCAGCGGACACTGGACAGGCTGCGCAACTGCGGTCACCTTAAGGACGCTGTCGTCTAATTCCTAGAAAGTCTGGAGTCCTTATGTCGTATACCCCTGAGTTGGTTGCCGAACTGGAAATCCTTGCACTCTTCAACCTGGACAGTTCCCAGGAAGGCCTGAAAATCCATCAGACCGCTGCCCCCCAAGCCATCGCCGCCGCACAACGCCTGTTCGAGAAAGAGCTCATTACCCAGCCCGATGGTGGTTACCTGACCAGCCTGGGCCGCGATGCCGCCGAGCATGCCCAAGGCCTGCTGACCATCCTGACAGTCAAAGAAGCCGCCTGACCGCTCTCCCCTACAGCCCTCGGAATCCCCGCCTGTCGGATTCCGCGGGCAAGCTCCAAGCGGACGTTGGGAATCTGACGTCAAAAATCAAATTCAGCTTAAGACTCGCCCTCGACTGGCTGTAAACTCCTTCGCATCCATGCCTCCCACGTTCAAGCTTCGCGAGCCTGTTTGAATGACCCGCACCCATGAAATCCGCCCAGATCTGGACGAGGGAATCGATCGCAAGGTTCTCAGCCAACTGCGCGCGCGCTTTCTCAAGCTCAACGAAGGGCGCCTGGGCCGGGCCATGGAGGGGTTGTCGCCACGCCAGCAACTGGTGCTCAACCTGTTGCCGCTGTTCTTTCACGTCAACCACCCGTTATTGCCGGGTTACGTGTCGGGTGCTACACCGGCCGGGCTGTCGAACTATGAGCCCGATACGCCCACGCTCAACGAAGCCCAGCGCCTGACCCGCTCGTTTTCCTACAAGGCTCGGCCAAGCAATGCGCCGCGTCCTATCCATGGTCTGTTCCTGATGGGCAGCCTGGGTACTCTGGCCCAGGCCGACCAGAGCGATATGGACGTGTGGGTCTGCCATGCGCCCGACCTCGGCGAAAATGAACTCGCCGAGCTGCGCAAGAAGTGCCTGCTGCTGGAAACCTGGGCTGCCGGCCAGGGCGCCGAGGCGCATTTCTTCCTGATCGACCCGAGCCGCTTTGTCCGTGGCGATCGCGACACCCAATTGAGTTCGGACGACTGCGGCACCACCCAGCACTACCTGCTGCTGGACGAGTTCTATCGCACGGCGATCTGGCTGGCCGGGCGCACACCGCTGTGGTGGCTGGTACCGGTGTACGAAGAAGCCCGCTATCAGGAATACACCCATACGCTGCTGTCCAAACGCTTCATCCGCGCCGATGAAAACCTCGATCTTGGCCATCTGGCCCATATCCCGCCGGGCGAATTCATCGGCGCCGGACTCTGGCAGCTGTTCAAGGGCATCGAGTCGCCCTACAAGTCCGTACTCAAACTGCTGCTGACCGAGGTCTATGCCAGCGAGCATCCCCGGGTGGAATGCCTGAGCCTGCGCTTCAAGCAGGCGGTGTTCGCCAACCGCCTGGACCTCGACGAGCTGGACCCGTACATCGTGGTCTACCGACGCATCGAGGAATACCTCAAGGCCCGTGGCGAGCCGGAGCGCCTGGAACTGGTACGGCGCAGCCTGTATTTGAAGGTCAACCGCAAGCTCACCGGCCATAACGGCGCGCGTAATCCGGGCTGGCAGCGCTCGCTGCTCGAACGGCTGGCCCATGAATGGGGCTGGGATCAACGCCAACTGGCGATGCTCGACAGCCGCAGCCAGTGGAAAGTCCGCCAGGTCAGCGCCGAACGCCGGGCCCTGGTCAACGAACTGAACTACAGCTACCGCTTCCTGACCCAGTTCGCCCGTACCGAGCAGACCCTCGGGCTGATCAACAAGCGCGACCTGAATGTCCTCGGCCGCCGGCTGTATGCCGCCTTCGAGCGCAAGGCTGGCAAGATCGAGTTCATCAACCCCGGCATCGCCCCGGACCTGGCCGAAGACACCCTGACCCTGGTCCAGTCGCCCAACAAGAAAGAGCCGGGGCAAACCCATTGGGGCCTGTACAACGGCAGCCTGAATGCCCTGGAGTGGGAACACTTCGCGCCGATCAAGCGCAGCCGCGAACTGCTGGAACTGCTGACCTGGTGCCATCGCAACGGCGTGATCGACAGCAGCACGCGCCTGGCGCTGCATCCGGGCAGCAGCGACCTGAGCGAGTTCGAGCTGTTCAACCTGCTGGGCAGCCTGCAACAGACCATTGCCCTGCCCCTGGGCACCGTCAGCGAAGAGCGCCTGCTGCACACCAGCGTGCCCAGCGAGGTGCTGATCCTGGTGAATGTGGGCCGCGATCCGCTCAAGCATCACCGCGACCTGAACATCCTGATGACCACTGAGCGCACCGATTCCCTGAGCTACGCCGGGGTGCGGGAAAACCTGGTGCTGACCCTCGACCAAGTGACACTCACCAGCTGGAACGAAGTCCTGGTAGGCCGTTACGACGGCACCCATGCCCTGCTCGACTGCTTGCGCGACTACCTCAACAGCCTGCCGCGCGGCCTCGAACAACCGAGACTGAGGGTCCGCTGCTTTTGCCACAACCGGGCCCAGTTCATCGCCCAGCGCGTCGAAGAGCTGTTCGACATGGCGCAGAACCTGCTGCTCAGCCAGCTCAACCACCGCTATCTGATCCAGGTGCAGCAGCATTACCACGTGCTGGAGCTGGTGCCGGGCCAGGTCAATCATGTGGCACTGGCCAGCCTGCCGGCGCTGATCGACTACCTTGGCGAAGAACAATCGAGCTACAGCCCGCTGCACCTGGACCCAATGGCCCTGGAAGAGCACGACCTGGCCCTGATCCTGCCGATGGGCCAGCCCGATTGCATCCAGGTGTTCTACCGCGTCGTCGAGGCCCAAGCCGAGTTGTACGTGCTGGATGAATTCGATGCGCTCTGGCAGCAACGCCTGCCTTATCACGACGAACAAAGCCTGCTGGTTCCCCTGCAACGCTTCCTGCAGTCGATCCTCTACCGGCGCGATGCCCAACTGCCGATGGATGCCGCGCAAGCCCTGGTCCCGCTGGACATTTTGTATTACCAGATATTGCCCTCAGGCGGCACAAGGGCCCGCCGGGTCGAGCCGCGCCCGATGCCGCAGACACCGGCGAACAAGCCGTTCTATGACGTGCAGGGGATTATCGGCAAGGCCGCACCGGGACAGGTGCAGGTCACCCTGTATTGCAATCAACGGGAGTTTTCCGAGCTGGAGCATGGCAACCAGCTGTTTGCCGCGGTCGCCCAGGAGATCGTTGGCCAGCGTCACGCAACCGAACGCTATCGCTGCTACATCACCGACCTGGACCTGTCGGGCCTGCTCGGCGACCACCACGGCTCAAGCAATCTTTACCTGCGCTACAAGGCGGACCTGGAGCGCGCCTTGAACGACGCGCTCGAGCAGGTCTAGCCGGTCAGGAGTAGCGGTCAGAGGTGAAAGTCGCCAGCCGCCTCGGGTTGGTATTCCACTTCCAGCAAGGTCAGTTTCAGGGTCTTGCCGCCGGGGGCCGGCCAGTCGATGTACTGCCCGACCTGCAAGCCGAGCAAGGCGCTGCCCACCGGCGCCAGGATCGAGATCCGGCCTTCGTCGGCATTGGCGTCCTGTGGATACACCAACGTCAGGTGATAGTCCTTGCCGCTGCCCTCTTCGCGGCAATGCACACGCGAATTCATGGTCACGACACCGGCTGGGACTTCATCGTGGCCCACCAGGGTTTCAGCGCGATCCAGCTCGGTCTGCAGCGCAATGACGCCAGGCAGCGTGTCGTCCAGGCTGTCGATCAGGCGCTCCAGACGCTGTACGTCGAGGCGGGTGAGAATGATGGAAGGTGCGGTGCTCATGATCCAGGCAGACTCCTTTTTTCGGCACAAAAAAGCAAAACCCCATCCAGATAGGACGGGGTTTTCACTGGCCTCGATGTGGCGAGGCGTAACCGGACACTACCACAGCAGCACAAATAAACAAGCCGCCGGGCTTCCGTGCCTGCGCTAGCCCAGGCCGGGCGCCGCCGCCCGCTTGCGCTCCAGCGCCTGGCGGCAGATCACTCGCCGTCGCTCGTCGTCCGCCGAGCGCCATTCGCGAATGTCTTCGACATGCCGGAAACAGCCCTTGCAGACTTTTGCCTCATCCAGCCGGCACAGGCTGACGCAGGGCGAGGCCACCGCCGGGCTGACGTTGCTGTACAGCGGCTTGGGCGGGCGCGCGGCGGCGGTCTGCGTCACGGTCTCAGAGCCCTTCGAACTCAAGCTTGATGTCGGCCTGCTCGAGAACGATGCGTTCGAGCATTTCGCCCAGCTGCTCTTCGCTCTTGTCGCACATCCAGCGCTCGCTTTCTTCGTCGTAGTCGAAGTGGAAACCACCGGAGCGCGCGGCCAGCCACAGCTGGCGCAGCGGTTCCTGGCGGCTGAAGATCACCTGGCTGCCGTTTTCGAACTTGACGGTGAGCACACCGGCGGAGCTCTCCAGGTCGATATCCAGGTCGCTGTCCTCGAAAATGTCCTCCAGCGTCTGCTGGGTGGCATCGACCAGATCGTGGAAACGGGCTTCAGTCAAACTCATTGCGGGAACCTCGAAAAGTGTCTACTCACGCTCAAGCGCCGCAAGATACGGGCGCATCCGGGCGAATGCAAAGGATACCGATCAAGGGCGCGGGCAGCGGGGAAAATATCCCCGCAAGTGCCGCGCCCAGCGCCTTCGCCCAGGGCAAAGGCCCGCCGGACGGGTGTTCCAGCGCATAGGCAAGCCGTCGGGTGGCCGGTATACTCGGGCGCAATTAACGCATTCTCAAGGATTTCGCCATGAAGCGCCTGATCTCTTCCCTTGCTGCGCTCGTCGCGGTTGCCTGCCTTGTCACTGCCTGCGGCCAAAAAGGTCCGCTGTATCTTCCCGATGACAGCAAATCCGCTGAAGACCAGGGTCACTCGCAGTCGCACAAGCACGACACCAACTAAGGGAACTCCATGGACGCTTTTAACTACCGCGACGGGCAGCTGTTCGCGGAAGGTGTAGCGTTGTCCGCCATTGCCGAACGCTTTGGCACGCCGACCTACGTCTATTCCCGAGCGCACATTGAAGCGCAGTACCACGCGTACGCCGATGCTCTCGCCGGCATGCCGCATCTGGTCTGCTTCGCGGTAAAGGCCAACTCCAACCTGGGCGTACTCAATGTCCTGGCGCGACTGGGCGCCGGTTTCGACATCGTTTCCCGGGGCGAGCTGGAACGCGTCCTGGCCGCCGGCGGCGCGGCCGACAAGATTGTCTTCTCCGGTGTCGGCAAGACCCGTGACGACATGCGTCGCGCCCTGGAAGTCGGCGTGCACTGTTTCAACGTCGAATCCAGCGACGAGCTGGAGCGCCTGCAACAGGTCGCAGCCGAGCTGGGCGTTCGCGCGCCGGTCTCGCTGCGGGTCAACCCGGATGTCGACGCCGGCACCCACCCGTACATTTCCACCGGTCTGAAGGAAAACAAGTTCGGCATCGCCATCGCCGATGCCGAAGACGTGTACATCCGCGCGGCTCAGTTGCCGAACCTGGAAGTGGTCGGCGTCGATTGCCATATCGGCTCGCAACTGACCACCCTGGCCCCCTTCATCGATGCCCTCGACCGCCTGCTGGACCTGGTCGACCGCCTGGGCGAATGCGGTATCTACCTGCGCCATATCGACCTCGGTGGCGGCCTGGGCGTGCGTTATCGCGATGAAGAGCCACCGCTGGCCGCCGACTACATCAAGGCCGTGCGCGAGCGCCTCGACGGCCGCGACCTGGCACTGGTCTTCGAACCCGGTCGTTTCATCGTCGCCAACGCCGGCGTGTTGCTGACCCGGGTCGAGTACCTCAAGCACACCGAACACAAGGACTTCGCCATCGTCGACGCGGCGATGAACGACCTGATCCGCCCGGCCCTGTACCAGGCCTGGATGGACGTCAGCGCCGTGCGCCCACGCGATGGCCAGGCACGTATCTACGACATCGTCGGTCCGATCTGCGAAACCGGCGACTTCCTGGCCAAGGAACGTTCGCTTGCGCTGGAGGAAGGCGACCTGTTGGCCGTGCATTCGGCCGGTGCCTACGGTTTCGTCATGAGCTCCAACTACAACACCCGCGGTCGCGCTGCCGAAGTGCTGGTCGATGGTGAACAGGCTGTTGAAGTGCGTCGCCGCGAGACGGTAGCCGAGTTGTTTGCTGGCGAAAGCCTGCTGCCGGAGTAAAACCATGCTGCTGCGTTTTACCAAGATGCACGGCCTGGGCAATGACTTCATGGTCCTCGACCTGGTCAGCCAGCACGCGCACATCCTGCCCAAACATGCCAAGCAATGGGGCGATCGCCATACCGGCATCGGTTTCGACCAACTGCTGATCGTCGAGGCGCCGAGCAACCCGGATGTGGATTTCCGCTACCGGATCTTCAATGCCGACGGTTCCGAAGTGGAGCAATGCGGCAACGGTGCCCGCTGTTTCGCCCGTTTTGTCCTGGACAAGCGCCTGACCACCAAGCGCCAGATCCGCGTCGAGACCAAAAGCGGCATCATCGAACTGGATGTGCGCAACGACGGTCAGATCAGCGTCGACATGGGCGCGCCGCGCCTGGTGCCCGAGCAGATTCCATTCGTGGCGCCGGCCCAGGCCCTGAGCTACCAGGTCGAAGTCGACGGCCAGACCGTCGAGCTGGCCGCGGTGTCCATGGGTAACCCCCATGCGGTGCTGCGGGTCAACGACATCAACAGCGCGCCGGTGCATGAGCTGGGGCCGAAGATCGAGCATCACCCGCGCTTCCCGGCTCGGGTCAATGTCGGCTTCATCCAGGTCATCGACCGCCAGCGCGCGCAGCTGCGGGTCTGGGAACGTGGCGCCGGGGAAACCCAGGCCTGCGGTACCGGCGCCTGCGCCGCCGCAGTGGCCGCGATCAGCCAGGGGTGGATGGATTCGCCGCTATTGATCGACCTGCCGGGCGGGCGCCTGTCCATCGAATGGGCAGGCCCAGGCCAACCGGTGAAAATGACCGGCCCGGCAGTGCGCGTATACGAAGGACAGGTGCGTCTTTGAATGAGCGAAAACCATGACTGATCAGCCTCAGGTTCCAGCCGAAAAGCCCGACGAGTCGCCTTCCGAAAACCTCGAAGCGGCGGCGATCGCCGCCTATCTGGAGGCGCATCCGGACTTCTTCGTCGAACATGAAGAACTGCTCCCGGCGCTGCGCATTCCCCATCAGCGTGGCGATACCATCTCGCTGGTGGAACGGCAGATGAAGATCCTGCGCGAGCGCAACATCGAGATGCGCCATCGGCTCTCGCAGCTGATGGATGTGGCCCGGGACAACGACCGGCTCTTCGAGAAGACCCGCCGCCTGATCCTGGCGCTGATGGATGCCAACAGCCTGGAAGACGTGGTGATGAGCGTCGAAGACAGCCTGCGCCAGGATTTCCAGGTGCCTTTCGTGAGCCTGATCCTGTTCAGCGACAACGCCATGCCGGTGGGCCGTTGGGTCACCGCGGCCGACGCCCAGGCCGCCATTGGCGGCTTGCTGACCGAAGGCAAGAGCGTCAGCGGCAGCCTGCGCGAGCATGAACTGGACTTCCTGTTCGGCGAAGAACAGCGCCGGCAGATCGGCTCGAGCGCCGTGGTCGCCATCGCCCACCAGGGCATGCACGGCGTGCTGGCCATCGCCAGCCGCGACCCGCAGCACTACAAAAGCTCGGTGGGGACACTGTTCCTCAGCTATATCGCCGAAGTCATGGGCCGTGTGCTGCCGCGCTTCACTCACTCACTACGCTCGGTTCGCTGACCATGGAACGACAACTGGACGCCTACTGCGAGCACCTGCGCAGTGAGCGCCAAGTGTCGCCCCATACGCTGCAGGCCTACCGCCGCGACCTGGAAAAAGTCCTGGCCTTCTGCGCCAAGCAGCAGGTTTGCAGCTGGTCCGACCTGGACATCCAGGGTCTGCGCAGCATGATCGCGCGCCTGCACCAGCAGGGCCAATCTTCCCGCAGCCTGGCGCGCCTGCTCTCCGCGGTGCGCGGCCTGTATCACTATCTGAACCGCGAAGGCCTGTGCAATCACGACCCGGCCAACGGCCTGGCGCCGCCCAAGGGTGAACGCCGCCTACCCAAGACCCTGGACACCGACCGCGCCCTGCAATTGCTCGACGGCGCCGTGGAGGACGATTTCCTCGCGCACCGCGACCAGGCGATTCTCGAGCTGTTCTACTCCTCCGGGCTGCGCCTGTCGGAGCTGACCAGTTTGGACCTCGAACAGTTGGACCTGGCCGATGGCCTGGTGCAGGTGCACGGCAAAGGCAGCAAGACCCGGGTCCTGCCGATCGGCAAGAAGGCCCGCGAGGCATTGCAGCTGTGGCTGCCGCTGCGGGCGCTGAGCAACCCGCCGGACGACGCGGTGTTCGTCAGCCAACAGGGCCGCCGCCTGGGCCCCCGGGCGATCCAGCTGCGGGTCAAGGCCGCCGGCGAGCGCGAGCTGGGACAGAACCTGCATCCGCACATGCTGCGCCATTCCTTCGCCAGCCACCTGCTGGAATCCTCCCAGGACCTGCGCGCGGTGCAGGAGCTGCTGGGGCACTCGGATATCAAGACCACGCAGATCTATACCCACCTGGATTTCCAGCACCTGGCAGCGGTCTACGACAGCGCCCACCCACGGGCCAAACGCAACAAAGGCGGTGAGTAATGACGATCAAGCTGATCACCTTCGACCTCGACGACACGCTGTGGGATACCGCGCCCGTGATCGTCAGCGCCGAAGCCGTGCTGCGCCAGTGGCTGACCGACCACGCCCCGCAGCTGGGCGGCGTGCCGGTGGAACATCTGTGGGCCATTCGCGAACGGGTGCTGAACAACGACCCGGGGCTCAGGTACCGCATCAGCGCGCTGCGTCGCCGAGTCCTGTTCCATGCGCTGGAGGAAGCCGGCTACGCCCAGGACCGGGCCAACGCACTGGCCGAGCAGGGTTTTGAAGTGTTCCTGCAGGCGCGGCATCAGCTGGAGATCTTTCCCGAGGTGCTGCCGACCTTGGAGGCGCTGGCCAACCACTTCGCACTGGGCGTAGTCACCAACGGCAACGCCGACGTGCGCCGCCTGGGGCTGGCGGATTATTTCAAGTTCGCCCTGTGCGCCGAAGACATCGGCATTGCCAAGCCCGATTCGCGGCTGTTTCACGAGGCCCTGCAACGAGGCGAGGCGACACCGGACACCGCCGTGCACATCGGCGACCACCCCGGCGACGACATTGCCGGGGCGCAGCAGGCCGGCCTGCGGGCCATCTGGTTTAACCCGACCGGCAAGACCTGGGAGGCCGACCGGCTGCCGGACGCGGAAATCCGCAGCCTGACCGAACTGCCGAAACTGCTGGCGCGCTGGCACCGCGGCAGCTGACGGCACCCTCGCGGTTACCGCGACGTCGCGCCATCGCCCAACAGACGCCCATGAAAAAGCCCGCAGCGACGGCGGGCTTTTTCAGCAAGCAAGTGGCTGGCGCTTAGATAGGCCGGCTACCGTACTTGTTATCAGGCTTCTTGGGCGGGTCGGCGACCACATTGGCCTCGACTTCCTGCACTTTACCGCCACGGGCCAGGAATTCTTCCATGGCGCGCGCCAGTGCATCACGCTCTTTGTTCTTGGCTTCGACACTCGGCAGTTCGTCTACCGATACGGCAGCCTTGGCCTTGCCTTTGGCGGTCGGGGCAGGAACATCACTGCCATCGTCTTCCACCACATCGTCGGCGGTCGCTTCAAGACCTTCTTCGGTTTCGTCTTCGTCGCCTACTTCGAGGTCGTCGTTTTCCAGATCATCGTCGCTCATGTTCTACCTCATGACTTGCGAAAAGCAGATTAGTTATAGCCCAGCTGAGCCGACTGTCGAAGGCCGCTGGAAAAAAATCAACATCCGCTGATAACCAGCGGCTTATGCCTTATCACCGTGCAAGGTGGCAAGGACTTTGCGGGCACCGCCATGATCACGGTGCTCGCCCAGATAAACGCCTTGCCAGCTGCCTAACGCCAAGCGACCCGCCGAGACCGGCAAGCTCAATTGACAGCCTAGCAAACTGGCCTTGAAGTGCGCCGGCAGATCATCGGGCCCTTCGTCGTCATGTTCATACCCGGCCATGCCTTGAGGCACCAGGGTGTTGAAAAAGCGTTCGAAGTCACGACGAACCGCAGGGTCGGCATTCTCGTTGATGGTCAACGAGGCCGAGGTATGCTGCAGCCACAAATGCAACAGACCGACCCGACATGCCTTCAGTTCAGGCAGGCCGGCGAGCAACTCGTCCGTTACCAGATGAAAGCCCCGGGGCCTTGCCCGCAGGGTAATCAGAGTCTGTTGCCACATACAGTTCTCCGCACATTCGGCGCGCATTCTAGCGTGCTCTGGAAAAAAACAAAGTGCCGAATATTCCTCCAATGCTGTAAGCCATTGACCCGAAAAAAAAGCGCTCGCCAAACTGGCTGACAAGCTCTGGAAAAAACCTTTCAGCTCTCTCAATGACAAAACGCAGGCAAAAAAATGCCCGGCAAGCCGGGCATTTTTTTCTCGCGGGATTACAGGTTGTAACCGCGCTCGTTGTGTTGCGCCAGGTCGAGGCCGACCGACTCTTCTTCCTCGGTGACACGCAGCCCCATGATCATATCCAGCACCTTGAGAATGACGAAGGTCACGATCGCGGTGTAGATGACCGTGAAGCCCACGCCTTTGCACTGAATCCACACTTGCGCGGCGATGTCGGTCACGGTGCCGAAGCCACCCAGCGCTGGTGCGGCGAACACACCGGTGAGGATCGCGCCGAGGATACCGCCGATACCGTGCACGCCGAAGGCGTCCAGGGAGTCGTCGTAGCCCAGCTTGCGTTTCAGGGTGGTGGCGCAGAAGAAGCACACCACGCCCGCTGCCAGGCCGATCACCAGGGCGCCCATTGGGCCGACGGTGCCGGCGGCAGGCGTGATCGCCACCAGGCCGGCCACCACGCCCGAGGCGATGCCCAGTGCGCTTGGCTTACCGTGGGTCAGCCACTCGGCGAACATCCAGCCCAGCGCTGCGGCGGCGGTAGCGATCTGGGTCACCAGCATCGCCATGCCGGCGGTGCCGTTGGCGGCCGCGGCGGAACCGGCGTTGAAGCCGAACCAGCCGATCCACAGCATGGCCGCGCCCATCAGGGTATAGCCCAGGTTGTGCGGCGCCATCGGGGTGGTCGGGAAACCCTTGCGCTTGCCCAGTACCAGGCAGGCCACCAGGCCGGCGATACCGGCGTTGATGTGCACCACGGTGCCGCCGGCGAAGTCCAGCACGCCCCAGTCCCACATCAGGCCGCCGTTGCCGGACCAGACCATGTGCGCGATCGGTGCATAGACCAGGGTGAACCAGATGGCCATGAAGATCAGCATCGCGGAGAACTTCATCCGCTCGGCGAAGGCACCGACGATCAGCGCCGGGGTAATGATGGCGAAGGTCATCTGGAAGGTGATGAACACCGCTTCGGGGAACAGCGCCGCCGGGCCGGTCAGGCTCGCCGGGGTGACGCCGGCCAGGAATGCCTTGCCCATGCCGCCGACGAAGGAGTTGAAGTTGACGACGCCCTGCTCCATGCCGGTGGTGTCGAACGCAATGCTGTAGCCATAAATGACCCACAGGATGCTGATCAGACCGGTAATGGCGAAGCACTGCATCATCACGGAAAGAATGTTTTTAGAGCGCACCATGCCGCCGTAGAACAGCGCCAGGCCGGGAATGGTCATGAACAGCACCAGGGCCGTCGAGGTCAGCATCCAGGCGGTGTCGCCGGAATTGAGGGCTGGAGCAGCCGCTTCGTCCGCCGCCATGGCCAGGCAGGGCATTACGAAGGTCAACAGGGCTCCTAGCCCTGCGTTTTTACGCAGAGTCATATTGTTTTCTCCTGGGGCGTTGGGTTTGGGGCGGCTTAGATGGCGTCGGTATCGGTTTCGCCGGTACGGATGCGAATAGCCTGTTCCAGATTGACCACGAAGATCTTGCCGTCGCCGATCTTGCCGGTGTTGGCGGCCTTGGTTATCGCCTCGATCACCCGATCAAGATCCTTGTCGTCAATGGCGACATCGATCTTCACCTTGGGCAGGAAGTCGACTACGTACTCCGCGCCGCGATACAGCTCGGTGTGCCCCTTCTGCCGGCCGAAGCCCTTGACCTCGGTAACGGTAATGCCCTGCACGCCGATCTCGGACAGCGACTCGCGCACGTCGTCCAACTTGAACGGCTTAATGATGGCAGTGACTAGCTTCATGAAACTTTCTCCCGAATTGGTGGACTTGCCCCAGGAAAACAAACCCGACTCAAGTCTAAGCGCAGTGCCTGGCTTTGTAACGCATCGTCGGCCTTCCTCGGCCAGACCGACGCCAGCTAACCGCTCCTGACGAAACACTTCCCCGCTCCGCCTGCCGCACTGCATTCGTCACAGCGACTGCATCAGTGCATGGGTCATCAGCGACTAAGCAGAAACCTTGCCATATCGTGAAAACCCACTGATTTCAGTCCCTTGGCCGTCGCAGCGGAAATCACTTCGCCAGCATCACCACGGATACGCACAACAACGGTGCGCCACTGCCCGACGCTATGCGCGAAAAGCGTGCATCTCCGCCTGCCGATTGACTATAGACAGTGCGTGATACACTGCCCGCCATTGTTTTCAGGACACTTCCCATGCTCGCGCCCAAAGACCTCCTCGATGCCCTGAGCGGCCATGCCGCCCGTCTGTTCAGCGGCGACACCCCACTGCCCCGCGCCGAAATCGAAAGCCAGTTCAAGGCCCTGCTGCAAAGTGGCTTCAGCAAGCTGGACCTGGTCAGCCGGGAAGAATTCGACAGCCAGATGGTCGTCCTGGCCCGCACCCGGGCCCGCCTGGAAAGCCTCGAGGCGAAGGTCGCCGAGCTGGAATCGAAGCTCAATCCGAGCGAGCAATAAGCCCATTCAGCCGCACTCCTGCGCCCCGGCTTGACCGTGCAACCTTGCTACCGGTCGCGCCGGGGCCTGCCAACAAAGATTTTCAGCCCTGCCCGTTCATTTCACCCTGCCCTGCCGATAACATGTCTGACGCTTGCGATCCTGGCCCCCTCCGGCGCGCCATGACCCGCAACGCCACAAAATAACGAGAATGCTTGCCCTCGACTTATTTCCGTCGTGTACCAGGTAGCCCCCATGACCGCGCCAAAACCCTTCAGTCGCTTGGCTTTCTTCGTTCATACCGCCGAGATGCTCAATCACTATCAGGCGGTCTGGAGCCTGCTGGGGGCCGACGCTTTCGATGTGGTCCTGCATGGCTCCCGTGAAGAGCGTGCGCAAAGCCGCGAACTGATTGGCGCCCTGGGCTACAGCTGTCACGGCAGCCTGGATGTGATCAAGGCCAGCCACCGCTATGACGTGGTGGTGTCCAACCACAGCATGTACGACCACGGCTCGCAGCCGATGATCAAGGCGCTGGGCCATCGCCAGGTGCGTTTCATGTATGCGCTGGGCAAGTACAAACACAACTTTTCCAGCTGGAACCAGCACTACGACCTGATCCTGTGCTTCGGCCCGTGGCAGGCCGAGCGCTTGCGCGAATGCTGCGATGCGGTGACCTTCCAGATGGGCTACCCGCGCTACGACGCCTACTTCCGCGAAGCCTCGCTGCAAGGCACGCGCCCGGCGGACCTGGCCCTGGACCCGGCGAAAAAGACCGTTCTGTGGCTGCCGACCTGGCTGGAACTGTCGTCGATCAGCCGCTTCGCCGACGCCATGGCCGGGTTGTGCGATCGCTACAACGTCATCGTGAAAACCCACCCGCTGTCGGCCGCGGCCGATCCCGAGGCGCTGGGCATTCTCGGGCAATACCCGTTCACGGCGGTGATCACCCGGGTCTATGACAACCTGAGCCTGTTCCGATGCGCCGACTATGTGGTTTCGGACTACGGCGGAACCGCGTTCGGCGCCCTGTACCTGGACAAAAACCTGCTGCTGTTGAACGTGCCGGGCGCCGAGCGGGATGCGCTGACCGGCGAAGAGTCGCCCGACGTGCTGTTGCGCAACGACATCGTCAACCTCGACCCCGAGGCGCGCTGGCAATTGGCTGACCTGCTGGGGGACGAGGCCCTCTGGCAACAACAGGCTGCGGTCCGCCAGCGTCTGCGCCGCCATTACTTCGCTCCCAGCTACGGTTTCTCGGCGGAGCTGGCGGTATTGGCGCTGCGCAACATCGAAAACATACTCAAGCAGGGGTGAAAGCATGGTGATCTGGCTGGTCGGCATGTCGGGCGCAGGTAAAACCACCATTGGCCAGGCCTTGTACGCCAGCTTGAAAGCGCAACGGCCGCAGACGGTATTCGTCGACGGCGACGAGATTCGCGCGCTGTTTCGCCATGACCAGCAGGCGGACGCCTATAGCGTCGCCGGACGCCGGGTCAATGCCGAGCGGATCCAGGCCCTGTGCGGCTGGCTCGATGGCCAGGGCATCGATGTGGTCTGCTGCATCCTGTCGATGTTCCAGGACATCAGCGACGACAACCGGCAGCGGTTCTCCAGCTACCGCGAAGTGTTCGTCGATGTGCCGCTGAGCACCCTGGTCAGCCGTGACAACAAGGGCCTCTACCAGTCCGCCCTGCGAGGCGAACAGAGCAACGTGGTGGGCGTGGACATTGAATACCCGCCGCCGCAACGTCCGGACCTGGTGCTGCACAACCGTCACCAGCCCGAAGATATCGCCGGTTACGTAGAACGCATTCGCCAGCTCTGCGGGTATCCGTCGCCATGCTGAACTACGCCTACAGCGACGGGGACCTGCTGGAAACCCCGCAAACCTACCGCTACAGCAGTTTCCAGGGCCACGCCTTCGTCGACGCCTGGCGCGCCTCGCGCCTGGCCGCATGTGCCGCCCTGCCGGCGCCGGCCTTGCCCGCGCTGCACCCGCACGGCGCGGCGCATGCCGAAGACAGCAAAACGCTGCTAAGCCACCTGTGCCTGGAAATGCGTGCCGGCGTATCCGGCCCGCTGGCCGCTTACTGGCTGCCGCGCCTGCTGAAGAAGTTCGAAGTGAGCAAACGCCTGTATGCCGGCTACGAAGCCGCAGCGCCGCACCGTCCGCTGCCGCAGAGCAGCTACAGCTGCCTACAGCCTTACCTGTTGCTGGCCGAATGCATGCTCCACGGCTGGCAAGCGAGCGGCGCGGCCTATTACCTCAGCGGCCTGCTGAAACTGACCGACACGCTGGTGTCGCAACAGGCGCGCCTGGAACCGGACCAGGGCGCCTACCTGGCCTGGCTGCTGGGCCAGGAGCAACAGGTACTGGCCAGCGTCGCCCGGCAGGCCGGCTTATGAGTCGCGCGCGCCTGTTGGTCCTCTGCGCCCGCACCGCGCGTTCGGTCGCCTATCTGCAAGGCTTGGCGGCGGCGGGTATCGAGCCTGAAGCCGTGATTGTCTACGGCCAGGGCGGCGGCGCCTTGCAAACTACCCGTGAGCTGCGGGTACAACCGCTTGCCGGGCTTTTCTGCCCAGACCTGAGCCAGGACGTCGAGACCTGCCTGGCCGCGCTGGGCTGGCCCCACGAGGTATGCCCGACCCAGGCGCTCGACGACCCGCAACTGCTGGCATGCATTGCCCGCCAGGCCCCAGACCTGCTGGTCTACTCTGGCTACGGCGGGCAACTGGTGCCCGCGGCCCTGCTGAGCCGCTATCCGGTGCTGCATATCCACTCCGGCTGGCTGCCGGATTATCGCGGCAGCACCACTTTGTATTACCAGATCATCGAACAGCGCGAATGCGCCGCCAGCGCCCTGCTGCTCGATGAGCAGATCGACACCGGCCCGGTGCTGGCGCGCAAGGCCTATCCGCTGCCGCCGCCCGGCATGGACGTCGACTACCTGTACGACAATGCGATCCGCGCCGACCTGCTGGTGGAAGTCTTGCGCCACTGGCGACGCGAAGGCGAGCGAGCCCTGCGGCCCCTGCCGGCCGAGGCCGAGAAGCCGCCCTACTTCATCATCCACCCGCTGCTCAAACACCTGGCGTTGCTGACGGTGGACAAGCATGAGGACGCGTCATGAACCAGGCTGCCGACAACACCGTTCGTTTCGGGACCAAGTCTGAAACCCTGGAGCGCCTGCAACCACGGGTCACCCGCTCGCGGATCCTGCCGCTGTATTTCTTCACCGCGCGCCAGTGGCAAGAGGCCCCCGCGGACGTGCTGCAGAACATTGCCCGGATGGAGCATGGCGGTTGCGTGATCGTGCGCAGCAGCGCGCAAAACGAGGACGGCTTCAACAGTTCGATGGCCGGCCTGTTCACCAGCTGCCTGAATGTCAGCGCCACCGCGCCACAGGCCTTGAGCGCAGCCATCGAGCAGGTGATCGCGTCCTTTGCCGAACACCGCTGCGAGGACAACCAGATCCTGATCCAGCCGATGCTGACCTCGATCCAGATGAGCGGCGTGGTCATGACCCACGACCTGGAGCACGGCGCCCCTTACTACGTGGTGAATTACGACGATGAGAGCGGGCTGACCGACACCATCACCGGCGGCCAGGGCATCCAGAAAACCGTGCTGGTCTACCGCGACACCGCCAGCAGCCAACTGCGCTCCCCGCGCCTGCAGGCAGTGATCGATGCCTGCAGGGAACTGGAAACGCTGTGCGGCAAGGTGCCGCTGGACATCGAATTCGCCGTCGACCGCCACCAGCAGGTGTATGTGCTGCAAGTGCGGCGCATCACCTTGTGCAACACCTGGCACCCGGTCACCGAACGGCGGGTGGCGCGCCAGCTCGAGCACCTCCAGGGCTTCCTCGGCAAACGCCTGGCCCCCCAGGCCGGCCTGTATGGCGACAGCACCTTGCTGGGGGTCATGCCCGACTGGAACCCGGCGGAAATCATCGGCACCACCCCGCGCCCGCTGGCGGCATCGCTGTATCGCCGCCTGGTGACGGATTCGACCTGGCGCGAAGCGCGCGCCCTGATGGGTTATCACCATCCGCGGCACCAGGCGCTGATGGTGATGCTGGGCCATCACCCGTACATCGACGTGCGCTGCAGCTTCAACTCCCTCCTGCCGGCGGGCCTGGAGCCGGGGCTGTGCAGTAAATTGGTCGACGCCTGGCTGCAGCGCCTGCAAGCCCACCCGCAATGGCACGACAAGATCGAATTCGACATCGTCCAGACCTGCCTGGACTTCACCTTCGACGCCGACTTCGCCGAGCGGTACGGCGACTGCCTCAGCACCGCCGAACAACAGGCCTATCGCGCGGCCCTCGACCAGTTGACGCTGCGGGCGCTGACCGGCGCTGGCGCCGGAGCGCTGCCGCCCTTGCTCGATCAGGTGCGCACTCACGAAAGCCGCCAGCAAAGCCGCCGTCTCGATGCCCTGCCGGCAGGTCTCGATAGCATCCAGCGCCTGCTGCACGACTGCCGCGAGGAAGGCACGCTGCCGTTCGCCATACTCGCCCGGCATGCCTTCATCGCCGAAGCCCTGCTGCGCTCGGCCTGTCGCCGAGGCGCCCTGAGCGATGAGCGCCTGCTGGCCTGGAAGCAGTCGATCCGCACCGTCACTACCGAACTGATCGGCGAATACGCCCAGGTCTGCGCCGACGCCCGGGCCCTGCCGGCCTTCGTCGCCAAGTTCGGCCATCTGCGCCCCGGCACCTACGACATCACCTCGTTGCGATATGACGAACGCCACGACCTGTTCGCCGCAACGACCGTCGAGCTGGCACTCGGCGAAGGCCCGCAGGCGACATTCCAATTGCAAACCGAAGAACGCCAGGCCCTGCAACGGCTGATCGACGAGCAAAATTGGCCGCTGACCGCCGAACACCTGCTGGACTATGCCAGCCAGGCCATCCAGGCCCGGGAATACGCCAAGCTGGTGTTCACCCGCGACCTGTCCGATGCCCTGCAACTGTTGGTGAACTGGGGCGCCGACGTCGGCCTGGCCCGGGAAGACCTGTCCTTTCTGGATATCCACCCCTTGCTCGACAGCCTCACCGCACCGCTGATGGACGACACCGACCGCGTCCTGCTGGAGTCGGCCAGCCAGGCACGGCGCAGCTATGAACAGGGCATCTCGCTGAAACTCGGGCATCTGATCAGCACGGTCGACGATGTGTTCGTCGCGCCGCTGCATCGCAGCCTGCCCAACTTCATCACCCGGCAGAACATCGAAGCCAACGGCATGCACTTGCGCCAGGACACCCCGGCCTCGGCACCGCTCAAAGGCAAGATCGTCTGCATCGAAAACGCCGACCCCGGCTACGACTGGGTCTTTACCCGGGGCATCGTCGGGCTCGTCACCCAATACGGCGGGGCCAATTCGCACATGGCCATCCGCTGCGCCGAGTTCGGCATCCCGGCGGCCATCGGCTGCGGCGAGCAGCTGTTCAACCGGATCCTGCGCAGCCCACGGATCGCCCTGAACTGCCGCGACAAGACCCTGAACCCGGTGCAGCCATGAAACGCCTCGGTATCACCCTGCGAACCTGCAACCCGCAGGCCTACCATGAACCGCGCGATGGCCTGGCCAGGGACTGGTACCGCTTTTTCAGCGAGCTGGGCTGCGGCCACCAATGGCTGCTGTTGCCCAACCTGGGCGACGACACCGTGGCCTATGCCCGGGACCAGGGCGTGCAAGGGCTGATTTTCAGTGGTGGCGACGACCTCGGCGACGACCCGTTGCGCGACCGGAGCGAACAGGCGCTGCTTGCCCACTGCCTGGCCGAGCGGCTGCCAGTGCTCGGGGTGTGCCGCGGGCTGCAACTGATCCACAGCTTTTTCGGCGGCCAGCTGACCGAGGCCGACCGCAGCGTGCACGTCGCGCAGCGCCACCGCATCAACTTGCTGGCCGCCGACGGGCTGCCCTGGCTACAGGGCCAGGCCGCTTCGCGCTCGGTCAATTCCTTCCACGGCAAACAGTTGCTCGAGCCGCTGCCCGCCGCCCTGCGCCCCTGGGCCGTGGACGCTGCCGGGAACTGCGAGGCCCTGGTGCATACCCACCTCAAGGTGGCCGGCATCATGTGGCACCCCGAGCGCGAAACAACCCTGCACGAAGCCGATCGACAACTGTGCCAATGGCTCTTTGAGTGACCTGACATGAAAGCCGTAATTCTCGCCGCCGGCCGCGGCTCCCGCCTGAAACACCTGACCGCCACGCAACCCAAGCCCCTGGCCCGCCTGGCTGGCAAGCCGCTGCTCGAATGGCAGCTGCAAGCCCTGGACAACGCCGGAGTCGACGAGGTGCACCTGGTCAGCGGTTATTGCAGCGAAGCCCTCGAAGGCTACGGCCAGAGCCGGCTGTACAACCCGCATTGGGCCAGCAGCAACATGGTGCGCAGCCTGATGCGCGCCGACGCCCTGCTGTCCAGCGGGCCGACCCTGGTGTGCTACGGCGACATCGTCTACCGCCCGGACATCGTCCGCGACCTGATGGCCTCCCAGGCGCCCCTGAGCATCACCTACGACCTCGATTGGTGGGACCTGTGGTCGGCGCGCTTCGATGACCCCCTCAGCGATGCCGAAAGCTTCCGCCAACAGGCCGGCCAGTTGCTGGGCATCGGTGAAAAAACCGCCAGCCGCGAGGAAATCGAAGGCCAATACATGGGCCTGCTGAAATTCACCCCCGACGGCTGGAGCCAGGTCCGGACACTGCTGTCCGGCATGAGCCAGCAGCAGATCGACCAGCTGGACATGACCAGCCTGCTGCGCGCCCTGCTCCAGGCCGGCACCGCCATCACCGCCGTGGCCATTCGCGGCGGCTGGGTGGAAGTCGACAATCAGTCGGATATCGCCCTGTACGAAGCGCGCATCGCACAGCCGGGCTGGTCCCACGACTGGCGCGGCTGAGCCGCCCGCTGCAACATCCTGAGCCGATTTTCCGGCGCGACGAAGCTCCGGCCGGGGCTAGGCTTGCACAACCGCAGGACGCGGTTTCCCAGCCTCAAGGAACGAGTCATGTCTCTGGCCATTGTCCACAGCCGTGCCCAGACCGGCGTGCAAGCGCCGGCGGTGTCGGTCGAAGTCCATCTGGCCAACGGCCTGCCGGCCCTGACCCTGGTGGGCCTGCCCGAAGCGGCGGTCAAGGAAAGCAAGGACCGGGTGCGCAGCGCCATTCTCAATGCCGGCTTCGACTTTCCGGCCCGGCGCATCACCCTCAATCTCGCCCCGGCCGACCTGCCCAAGGACGGTGGGCGCTTCGACCTGGCCATCGCCCTGGGCATTCTCGCCGCCAGCGTGCAGGTGCCGACCCTGGCCCTGGAGGACGTCGAGTGCCTGGGCGAGCTGGCGCTTTCCGGTGCGGTCCGCCCGGTGCGCGGGGTCTTGCCGGCGGCCCTGGCGGCGCGCCAGGCCGGGCGCACGCTGATGGTGCCGCGCGCGAATGCCGAGGAAGCCTGCCTGGCCTCAGGGCTGAAAGTGATCGCGGTCGACCATTTGCTGGAAGCCGTGGCCCACTTCAACGGCCATACGCCGATCGCGCCTTATGCGTCGGACGGCCTGCTCTACCAGGACCGCCCCTACCCCGACCTGAATGAAGTGCAGGGCCAACTGGCCGCCAAGCGTGCGCTGCTAGTGGCCGCGGCCGGGGCGCACAACCTGCTGTTCAGCGGCCCGCCGGGCACCGGCAAGACCTTGCTGGCCAGCCGCCTGCCCGGCCTGCTGCCACCGCTGGAAGAGCAGGAAGCCCTGGAAGTGGCAGCCATCCAGTCGGTCACCAGCCATGTTCCCCTGAGCCATTGGCCACAACGGCCCTTCCGCCAGCCTCACCACTCGGCGTCGGGGCCGGCGCTGGTCGGCGGCGGTTCGAAACCGCAACCCGGGGAAATCACCCTGGCCCACCACGGCGTGCTGTTCCTCGACGAGTTGCCGGAGTTCGACCGCAAAGTGCTGGAAGTGCTGCGCGAGCCGCTGGAGTCCGGGCAGATCGTTATCGCCCGCGCCCGCGACCGGGTGCATTTTCCGGCGCGCTTCCAACTGGTGGCGGCGATGAACCCCTGCCCCTGTGGATATCTTGGCGAGCCCAGTGGCCGCTGCCGCTGCACCCCGGAGCAGATCCAGCGCTATCGCAACAAGCTCTCCGGGCCGCTGCTCGACCGCATCGACCTGCACCTGACGGTGGCCCGGGAAAGCACGGCCCTCAACCCCAAGCCCCAGGCTGGGGATAACACCGCGCAAGCCGCGGCCCTGGTGGCCCGCGCCCGGGAGCGGCAACAACGGCGCCAGGGCTGCGCCAATGCTTTTCTCGATCTCCCGGGCCTGCGCCGGCATTGCCAGTTATCCACAACCGACGAGCACTGGCTGGAAAGCGCCTGTGAACGCCTGACCCTGTCCCTGCGCGCCGCCCACCGCCTGCTCAAGGTTGCCCGTACCCTGGCGGACCTCGAGCAGGTCGAGCAGATCAGCCGCGAACACCTGGCCGAGGCCCTGCAATACCGGCCGGCCGCGAGTTGAAAGCGCTTATTCCTTGCTCAGGTCCACCAGCGGCGTCGGCCGCACTTCAGTCTGGCGGCCGTTCTGGATCTGGCGAATCTCGGCCAGGGTTTTATCCACAGCCGCCTTGTCGGCCAGCAAGCTGTAATGGATCTGGAACTGCCGTTGCTCCTTGGCGCCAATGGTCGGCACCAGGCCCAGCGGGCGCTGGTAGCGGCGGTTGTAGGAAAAACTGGTGCCCGGCTCCAGGCCGGTCACGTAGCCCTGGCCCTGGGTATCGGTGTTTTTCCACAGGGAGAACACCGGCAACTGCCGGGTATTGAAGCCCACCGCCACGCCCAGGCTACCGGCCTTGTTGTGCAGCACCGTCAGGGTGTCGCCCTGGGCATCGGCGTAGGGCACCACGTTGTAGACGGTCTCATCGTAATCCCGGGTCGGGCCGCGGTAGGCCTGCCAATCGGCAAGATCGCCCTTGGCCTTGTCATTGAACGGCGACACCTGCTTCACCGGCGCGGCGAACTTCGCCCCCTCTTCGAGGAACGGCGTGCTGAAGTTGCTGTGGTACAGCGCCTGGTATTCCTTCGGGTAGTCGCCGTTGTTGGTCAGGGTGTCGTTGAGGGCGAAACGGGTGCTGCCCGGCTCGGTTACCAGCTCGGTGGCCACCGAGAAATCGACCTTCTTGAACGCCTGCTCCTTGAGCTCGCCGCGCAGGCTGATGGCGTATGGCGGCTTCTCGTCGATATGCAGGGTGACCTTGTTCGCCGGGATATTCGCCGCCCGACCGTGCAAGGTCAGCAGCTCGCCGTTATCCATGCCCGGATGCCCGACCCACTCATAGCCGCAGCGGGTCACCAGCTCGTTGAAACCTTCCAGCCAGCCCAGGCCGCCGCGACCGTTGAGCTCGATGAACACCGGGTTGACCACCTCCTTGACCGGCGAATCCCAGCCCATGCGCACCTGGCCGACGGAAGCCTGCAGCACGTTCATGCCGCGGGTCGGCACCACCGAGAGCTGCATCGCCCCGTTGTCGATGTCGACAATGCTCACGCCCTCCTGCCGCCCGCCATGCAGGGTGCGCAGGGTCACGGAAAAAGGTGGGTCGGTCTTCACGCCCAGCTGTTGGCTGGTGACACGAAAATCCTCGGCGGCCTTATCGGTATCGAGCAGAACGTAGTCCCAGGCCATGGCATGGGAAGCAGCGGTGAATGCGGAAGTAGCGAGCAGCAAACGGAGCGGGGTCATGAGCAGGTGCCTTTATTGGAGTTGTGGGAATTTTTATAGCGCTGATGAAACGTTTCAGCAACTTAATTTCCGCAACAGGCGAGCTCACGTGAACGCCTACCCAGGACTCAGCGAATCTTCAATTGTCGCGGCTGCGGATCTGGCTGCCGGATCGCGAGGCGGCGGCCTGGATGAAGCGCCGACCAGGGTCGACTAACTGGCGCGCTTGCGGGATATCGGCAAGCGCGTGGATCCGGGGCCAGGGGGACAAGGCTGAGGAATGCGCTGGCAGGTCTGATGTGATCGCGGGCAAGCCTCGCTCCTACGGAGGATGGGATTGCCCGCGATGCGGTCAGCGGAAGCGGTCGACCTCCTGGCGCAGGTCGGCCGCCAGCTTCTCCAGTTCCTTGGCGGTGATCGCCAGGTTCGACACCACTTCGCGCTGTTCGCTATTGGCCAGGGCGATGCTCTGCAGGTTGCTGCTGAGCAGGGTCGCGGTGCTGCTCTGCTCCTGGGTCGCGGTGGTGATCGCGGCGAACTGCTCGCCGGCCGAGCGGCTCTGCTCGTCGATGCGCGCCAGGGCCGAGGCGACATTGGCGTTGCGCGACAGGCCTTCGCGCATCAACACGTTGCCCTGCTCCATGGTGGCGATGGCGTTGCCGGTTTCCTGCTGGATGCTGTTGATCATCACCGAGATTTCGTCGGTGGCTTCGCGGGTTCGCGACGCCAGGTTGCGCACCTCGTCGGCAACCACGGCAAAGCCGCGGCCTTGCTCGCCGGCACGCGCGGCTTCGATGGCGGCGTTGAGCGCCAGCAGGTTGGTCTGGTCGGCAATCGCGGTGATCACCCCGACGATGCCGCCGATTTCCTCGGAGCGCTGGCCCAGGGTATCGATCACCGTGGCGGTGCTGTTCAAGGCGCCGGCGATTTGCTCCAGCGAGGCCGAGGCTTCCTCCATCGAGGTGCGGCCGATCCGGGTCTGCTGGGCATTTTCCTGGGCCAGGCGCTCGGTGTTGCCCATGTTGTCGGCGATGTTCAGCGAGGTGGCGCTGAACTCTTCCACCGCCCCGGCCATGCTGCTGATCTCGCCCGACTGCTGCTCCATGCCCTCGTATGCCCCACTCGATAGCCCGGACAGCGCCTGGGCCCGGCCATTGACTTGCGCGGCGGCCTGGCGGATGTGCTCGACCATGGTCGACAGGGCCTGGCCCATCTGGTTGAAGCTGCCCGCCAACTGGCCGATCTCATCCTGGCTGGAGACATTCAGGCGCGCACTCAGGTCGCCTTTGCCCAAGGCGTCGGCCTGGCGCACCAGGTCACCCAGCGGCGCAAGCTTGCTGCGCAGCAGCCAGACCGTGGCACCCACCGCCAGCAGCATCGCCAACAGGCTGCCGATGACCAGGCGCGTACCGACGCTCCAGGTCACGGCGCGAATCTCGGCCTTCGGCATGCTCGCCACCACCGACCAGGGGCCGCCCTCGAAAGGGACGGCGACGCTGTAGAAGTCCTCGGCCTTGTCGCTCCAGAAACGCCCCTTGCCTGATTGCCCGGCCAGTTCGGTGACGGTCGCCGCCTGCTCCAGGGCTTGTACGCCGGCCGGCGGGACCAGCCATTTTTGCTGTTCGTCGAGCAATGCCAGGGAACCGGTCTGGCCGATGCGGAAGCGCTTGAGGTTGGCGAACTGGGCGTTCTGCGCGTCGGTGTAGTCGAAGCCGACGAACAGCACCGCGATCACCTGGCCGGCGCTGTCCCGCACTGGCGTGTACTGGGTCATGTACAGGCGCTCGAAGAGCAGCGCGCGGCCGACATAACTCTGCCCCGCCATGAGTTTCTGGTAGGCCGGGTGCGCGTGGTCCAGCAGGGTGCCGATGGCCCGGCTGCCGTCCTGCTTGCTCAACGAGGTGCTGACGCGGATGAAGTCGTCGCCGCTGCGCACGAACACGGTCGCCACGCCGGCGGTCATCTGCTTGAACTCGTCGACTTCCTCGAAGTTGTTGTTCAGCACCACGTCACCCAGGTACAGGCCCGGGGTCCGGGTACCGGCCACGGTCACCGGCTGGTCCGGGTGCAGGCTCAGGCCGCCGCTGAAACGCTTTTCGAACAACCCGCTCAGGCGCTGGGTGCTTTCGCGCAAGGTGCTGTGGAAGGTGTTGAGCTGGTCGGCCAGCAGCCGGGCCTCACTGGCCAGGTGTTCTTCCCGGGTGGCGAGGTTGGCGGCGTCCAGCGAGCGCAGGGCGAAAACGGTACTGCCGCTGATCACGATCGCCAGTACCACGGCGAGTGCGAGACCAAGCTGCGAGGCGATCCGGGCACGAGGTTGAGACATGACAGCTCCTGGCCGAGAGACCGGATCGTCCTGATCGCGTCACACGCTCGGCAATGGTTCTAATAAGAATGAGGTCTCGGAACCGGTCAGAACGAAGGTTCCACTTCCAAGGATTCGGCGGCACCGATCAATACTTGAGCGAAGCGCACAGGTATCGCGCGGCCCCGTGGTCATGGGGCCTTCATCGTTTCAGCCAAGGCGCTCGACGGCGGGCAATTGCATGGCCCGCACCTCGTTCTGGAGAAAGTCGCTGAGGCGGCGCAAACGTTCGCCGCCAGGACGGGTCTTGGGCCAGACCAGATAGTAATTCTCGCCACTGGCCACCGCCGTCGGCCAGGGCAGGCTCAGGCGCCCCTGGGCCACATCCTCGGCCACCATCAGCAAATCGCCCATGGACACGCCGTAGCCCCGGGCCGCGGCGATCATGCCCAGCTCCAGGGTGTCGAAGACCTGCCCGCCCTTGAGCGAAACCTGTTCGGACAACCCCATGCGCTCCAGCCAGTTGCGCCAGTCGCGGCGATCCGGGGTCGGGTGCAGCAGCTCGGTGGCGGCCAGTCGCGCCACATCCCACGGCTGGTCGTTGAGCAGGTTCGGCGCGCCCACCGGAATCAGCAGTTCGGGAAACAGGTAGCTGGCCTCCCAGCCCGGCGGGAAATGGCCATTGCTCAGCAGCACCGCGCAGTCGAAGGGCTCCTGGTTGAAGTCCACCGAATCGACGTCCATCCAGGCGCTGGTCAGTTGCACCTCGTTGCCCGGCTGCAAATGCCGGAACCGGCTCAGGCGCGCCAGCAGCCAGCGCATGGTCAGGGTCGAGGGCGCCTTCATGCGCAGGATGTCGTCTTCGGCGCGCAGGGTATTGCAGGCACGCTCAAGGGCGGTGAAGCCCTCGCGAATGCCCGGCAGCAGCAGGCGCGCGGCTTCGGTCAATTGCAGGTTGCGCCCGCTACGCTGGAACAGCCGGCAGGCGAAGTGATCTTCCAGGGTGCGGATATGCCGGCTGACTGCGCTCTGGGTGATCGACAGTTCCTCGGCCGCGCGGGTGAACGAGCTGTGCCGCGCGGCGGCTTCAAAGGCACGCAAGGCATACAGGGGCGGAAGACGACGGGGCATGGCAGCTCTCCACGGGCGCGATGGCGGCAACTTACCAGAATCCGCCTTGCATGAGTTTTAATCATGCTACCAATCGTTTTTATCCCTTTGTGCAAGTCGCCGAGAGCGCCGAGAATCAACCCTCTTCACTCCCTCCTCGGAATCGAGACCGATGACCATGCAGCATCCAGCACGCACCGAACTCTGGGCCATCCTGCGGCTGGCAGGGCCGCTGATCGCCTCGCAGTTGGCGCACATGCTGATGGTGCTGACCGACACCCTGATGATGGCCCGCCTCAGCCCCGAAGCCCTGGCCGGCGGCGGCCTGGGCGCGGCCACCTATTCGTTCGTGTCGATCTTCTGCATCGGCGTGATCGCGGCGGTCGGCACCCTGGTCGCGATTCGCCAGGGTGCCGGCGACATCGAAGGCGCCGCCCGCCTGACCCAGGCCGGGCTCTGGCTGGCATGGCTGATGGCGCTGGTCGCCGGCCTGCTGCTGTGGAACCTCAAACCGGTGTTGCTGCTGTTCGGCCAGACCGAAACCAACGTGCAGTCCGCCGGCCAGTTCCTGCTGATCCTGCCGTTCGCCCTGCCCGGCTACCTGAGTTTCATGGCCCTGCGCGGCTTCACCAGCGCCATCGGCCGCGCCACGCCGGTGATGGTCATCAGCCTGGCCGGCACCGTGGCCAACTTCCTGCTCAACTACGCCTTGATCACCGGCATGTTCGGCCTGCCGAAACTGGGCCTGGTGGGGGTCGGCCTGGTCACCGCCATCGTCGCCAACTGCATGGCCCTGGCGCTGGCCTGGCACATCAAGCGTCACCCAGCCTATGCCGCCTACCCGCTGCGCCAGGGCCTGGCCCGGCCCAACCGCCACTACCTGCGGGAGCTGTGGCGCCTGGGCCTGCCCATCGGCGGTACCTACGCGGTGGAAGTCGGGCTGTTCGCCTTCGCCGCGCTGTGCATGGGCACCATGGGCAGCACCCAACTGGCGGCGCACCAGATCGCCCTGCAGATCGTCTCCGTGGCGTTCATGGTGCCGGCCGGGATCTCCTACGCGATCACCATGCGCATCGGCCAGCACTACGGCGCCGGGCAGTTGCTGCATGCGCGCCTGGCCGGTCGGGTCGGGATTGCCTTTGGCGGCGCGGCTATGCTGGGTTTCGCCATGGTCTTCTGGCTGCTGCCGAACCAGTTGATCGGGCTGTTCCTCGACCATGACGACCCGGCCTTTCGCGATGTCATCAACCTCGCGGTCAGCCTGCTGGCGGTCGCGGCCTGGTTCGAGCTGTTCGACGGCACGCAGACCATCGCCATGGGCGCGATTCGCGGGCTCAAGGATGCCAAGACCACTTTCCTCGTGGGCCTGGGCTGCTACTGGCTGATCGGTGCACCGGCAGCCTGGTTGATGGCCTTCACCCTGGGCTGGGGCGCGACCGGCGTGTGGTGGGGCCTGGCATCGGGGCTGGCATGCGCCGCCATCAGCCTGACCCTGGCCTTTGAATGGAAAATGCAACGGATGATTCGCCGGGAAGGCGCGGAGCCTGCGCCGCGGGATAACTTCCAGGCCGCCCGGGACATCCCGTAGCCGCAAGGAGCAGTTGGGCTGCCGCCCATTGCCCGCGCCTGCCGGGAAGTGCCCTCAGATAACCTCGCCGAGCAGGACCTGCTGGCTTCTGCCGAACGTCAGATATTCCACCAGTTCCGCCAACGGCAGCGGCTTGCTGATCAGGTAACCCTGGGCCTGGTCGCAACCGAAGCTGCGCAGCAAGGCCAGTTGCTCGGGGGTTTCCACGCCTTCGGCCACCACTTCGAGATGGAGGTTGTGGGCCAGGTTGATCATGGCGTGCACCAGCTTGCGGTTCTCGTCGCGCTGCTCCATGCCGCCGACAAAACTCTTGTCGATCTTCAGCAGGGCAATCGGCAGGCTGTTGAGGTGCACGAAAGACGAGAAGCCGGTGCCGAAATCGTCCAGGGAAAACCGCACCCCCAACCGCCCCAGCGCATCCATGGTCTGCTTGACCAGGTCGCTGCGGCGCATCACCGCGGTCTCGGTCAGCTCGAATTCCAGCCATTGCGCCTCGACGCCACGCTCGGCAATCAGCCGGCTGAGGGTCGACAGCAGCTGGCTGTCCTGGAACTGGCGGAACGACAGGTTGACCGCCATGTGCAGCGGCGCCAGGCCGCGTTCGCGCAGGGCCTGCATGTCGCGCAGCGCCCGGGAAATCACCCAGTAGCCCAGCGGCACGATCAGGCCGCTCTGCTCGGCCAGCGGCACGAATTCGCTTGGCGGCAACAGCCCGCGCTCGCCGTGGCGCCAGCGCACCAAGGCCTCGAGGCCGACAATCTGCCCGTCATGCAGGTTCAGGCGCGGCTGGTAATGCAGCTCCAGCTCGTCGCGGCGCAGGGCCCGGCGCAGTTCGCTTTCCAGGTCGGCGAGGCTGCGGGCATTGCGGTTGATGCGTTCGTTGAAGATATGAAAGGTACAGCCCTGGGTACTTTTGGCCTGCTGCATGGCGATGTGCGCGTGCCACATCAGCGGGTCGGCGCCGGCATTCGCCCGGGCATGGGCAATGCCCAGGCTGCAGCCGATCAACAGACTTTCGCCATCGATCCAGTACGGCTCGGCCATGACTTCGACGATGCGTTCGGCCATCCACTCAGCGCGTTGCGGCGCCCGGCGAGTGTCGATCAGCAAGGCGAATTCGTCGCTGCCCAGGCGCGCCAGCTGGTCCCCGGCCTCAAGCTGGCTCTTGAGCCGCGAGACCACTTGCAGGATCAATCGGTCGCCGGCCTGGTGGCCCAGGGCATCGTTGGCGTGGCGGAAGTTGTCGAGGTCCAGGTGCCCCAGGGCCAGGCCGCGCCCTTCGTTTTCCGCCAGGCGCGCCGCCAGCAGGGTCTGGAAACCCTGGCGGTTGGCGATGCCGGTCAGCGGGTCCTGCTCGGCCAGGCGCAGCAGGGTATTTTCCAGCACCCCGCGCTCGCGCACATGGCGCAGGCATCGGCGCACCGTATCGGCGGTGAGGTTCTTGTTCACCAGCCAGTCGCTGGCGCCGGCGGGCGTGCTCTGCGGCTCCTGCTCCAGGAGCAATACCGTTGGCAAGCTGCAACGGCCGGGAGCCGGTTGCAGTTGGGGAACGGTTAACAGAATTGCGGAGCGATCTTCGTCGAACAGACGGCTGACGGATTCCCAGGTCGGGGCACTGATCAGCACCACCGAGTCTCCCAACGGAGCGAGACACTCGCGCAACAACGCTGCCCACGCCGGCTCTTCGGCCAGCAGCAGCAAGCGCAAGGGTTCGACAGGCTTGGACAAGCTAGCTCCCTAGACTCTGGAATAGAAGTTGGCGGCGGGCATTATGACGCGTCGATAAGCAATGACAAATGATATTGATTATCAAACGCAATTTATTGTACCGCTCTAACTCGAACATTAGACGCATATTCAGCGCGCATCCTGAGGGAAAGTATCAAAACCGGCAAATTTAGATAGCGTGCTGCGTCACAAGTCGGAGATAGCAGCAGAATCCGTCCAGCCTGTTAAAATGCCCGCCCATTTCGTTACAGACCCCTTTTTTCGTCATGTCCCGACTCAATCCCCGGCAGCAAGAAGCCGTGAACTACGTCGGCGGCCCTCTTTTGGTGCTCGCCGGTGCTGGCTCCGGCAAGACCAGTGTAATCACGCGCAAGATCGCCCACCTGATCCAGAACTGCGGCATTCGCGCGCAGTACATCGTCGCCATGACCTTCACTAACAAGGCCGCGCGGGAGATGAAGGAACGGGTCGGCACCCTGCTGCGCAGTGGCGAGGGCCGCGGGCTGACCGTGTCGACCTTCCACAACCTGGGGCTGAACATCATCCGCAAGGAGCATGCGCGGCTGGGCTACAAACCCGGTTTCTCGATCTTCGACGAGACCGACGTCAAGGCCCTGATGACCGACATCATGCAAAAGGAATACTCGGGCGACGACGGCGTCGACGAAATCAAGAACATGATCGGCGCCTGGAAGAACGACCTGATCCTGCCGGCCCAGGCCCTGGAAAACGCGCGCAACCCCAAGGAACAGACCGCGGCCATCGTCTACACCCACTACCAGCGCACGCTCAAGGCGTTCAACGCGGTGGACTTCGACGACCTGATCCTGCTGCCGGTGAAGCTGTTCGAGGAGCACGCCGACATCCTCGAGAAGTGGCAAAACAAGGTGCGCTACCTGCTGGTGGACGAATACCAGGACACCAACGCCAGCCAATACCTGCTGGTGAAAATGCTTATCGGCAAGCGCAACCAGTTCACCGTGGTGGGCGACGACGACCAGTCGATCTACGCCTGGCGCGGCGCCCGCCCGGAAAACCTGATGCTGCTCAAGGAGGACTACCCGTCCTTGAAGGTGGTGATGCTCGAGCAGAACTACCGCTCCACCAGCCGCATCCTGCGCTGCGCCAACGTGCTGATCTCCAACAACCCCCACGAATTCGAAAAGCAGCTGTGGAGCGAGATGGGCCACGGCGACGAGATCCGCGTGATCCGCTGCCGCAACGAGGACGCCGAGGCCGAGCGGGTGGCCATGGAAATCCTCAGCCTGCACCTGCGCACCGACCGGCCGTACAGCGACTTCGCGATCCTCTACCGTGGTAACTACCAGGCCAAGCTGATCGAGCTGAAGCTGCAGCATCACCAGGTTCCCTATCGCCTGTCCGGCGGCAACAGCTTCTTCGGGCGCCAGGAAGTGAAGGACCTGATGGCCTACTTCCGCCTGATCGTGAACCCGGACGACGACAACGCCTTCCTGCGGGTGATCAACGTGCCGCGCCGGGAAATCGGCTCCACCACCCTGGAAAAACTCGGCAACTACGCCACCGAACGCAAGATCTCGATGTACGCCGCCACCGATGAAATCGGCCTCGGCGAGCACCTGGACAGTCGCTTCACCGACCGCCTGGCGCGCTTCAAGCGCTTCATGGACAAGGTGCGCGAGCAGTGCGCCGGCGAAGACCCGATCTCCGCCCTGCGCAGCATGGTCATGGACATCGACTACGAGAACTGGCTGCGCACCAACAGCTCCAGCGACAAGGCCGCCGACTACCGGATGGGCAACGTCTGGTTCCTCATCGAAGCCTTGAAGAACACCCTGGAAAAAGACGAAGACGGCGAAATGACCGTCGAGGACGCCATTGGCAAGCTGGTGCTGCGCGACATGCTGGAGCGCCAGCAGGAAGAGGAAGACGGCGCCGAAGGCGTGCAGATGATGACCCTGCATGCCTCCAAGGGCCTGGAATTCCCTTATGTGTTCATCATGGGCATGGAGGAGGAAATCCTCCCCCACCGCTCCAGTATCGAAGCCGACACCATCGAGGAAGAACGCCGCCTGGCCTACGTGGGCATTACCCGCGCGCGCCAGACCCTGGCCTTCACCTTTGCCGCCAAGCGCAAGCAATACGGCGAGATCATCGACTGCGCGCCCAGCCGCTTCCTCGATGAATTGCCCCCGGACGACCTGGCCTGGGAAGGCAACGACGACACGCCGACCGAAGTCAAAGCCGTTCGCGGCAATAGCGCACTGGCGGATATACGCGCGATGTTAAAGCGCTAGAATCGACTACTTTTTAATCTACTTTCGGCGCCCATCGCGCCAACAGAGGAAGCTGTTGTGGAAGCACTGCACAAGAAAATCCGCGAAGAAGGCATCGTGCTTTCCGACCAGGTCCTGAAAGTCGACGCCTTTCTGAACCATCAGATCGACCCGGCCCTGATGAAGCTGATCGGCGACGAATTCGCCACGCTGTTCAAGGATTCGGGCATCACCAAGATCGTCACCATCGAAGCCTCGGGCATCGCCCCGGCGATCATGACTGGCCTGAACCTCGGCGTGCCGGTGATTTTCGCGCGCAAGCACCAGTCCCTGACCCTGACCGAAAACCTGCTGTCGGCGACCGTCTACTCGTTCACCAAGCAGACCGAAAGCACCGTGGCGATTTCCCCGCGCCACCTGACCAGCAGCGACCGCGTGCTGATCATCGATGACTTCCTGGCCAACGGTAAGGCGTCCCAGGCGCTGATTTCGATCATCAAGCAGGCGGGCGCCACCGTCGCCGGCCTGGGCATCGTCATCGAGAAGTCGTTCCAGGGCGGCCGTGCCGAACTGGATGCGCAGGGCTATCGCGTGGAATCCCTGGCCCGGGTCAAATCCCTGGCCGGTGGCGTGGTGAGCTTTATCTAAGAGGCTTCGCCTCTGATCGCGGGCAAGCCTCGCTCCTACAGAGACCACCCGCGCCTGTAGGAGCAGCCGGTCGACGCTCGATTGCCCGCGATGACGCGGGCAGGCGTCGACCTCACGCCTGCGCCGTCTCCTGCAGCGCCGCCAGCAGCAAACGCTGATAGATCTCCTCGCGCCAGCCATCGGGCTTCACCAGCTGCATGCGCTGCAAATGCGCCGGGAAAGCCTCGGGCGGCGGCGCATCCAGCGCCGCCTTGCCCAGCTCAAGAATCTCGCTGAGCTTGAACTTGCTCTTCAGCCAGTTCAGCGCCCGCAGCAGGTCCCGCTCCTCTGCGCTGAAATCGCTGCCCAACGGATACTCCGGAAACAGATGCCGGTGCTGCGCCTGGATCGTCAGCAGGCGTTGCGGGTGGTTGTCGGTAAAACGCGGATCGAGGCGGAAATCCCTGGGCAGCTTGCCGGCCTTCTGCGCTTGTTCGATCAGGCCCGGCTGGAAACGCGAGTCGCTGACATTGAGCAGCGCTTCGATGACCTTTGCATCGCTCTTGCCACGCAGATCGGCAATGCCGTACTCGGTGACCACAATGTCCCGCAGATGCCGCGGGATGGTGCAGTGGCTGTATTCCCAGACGATGTTGGAGCTGACCAGGCCTGCGGATTCGCGCCAGCTGCGCAGGATCAGGATCGAGCGCGCGCCATGCAACGCATGGCCCTGGGCGACGAAGTTGTACTGCCCGCCGACGCCACTGAGCACCCGGCCGCCTTCCAGTTGGTCCGCGACCCCGGCTCCCAGCAGGGTGACCATGATCGAACTGTTGATGAAGCGCGCATCCTGGCGCTGCAAGCGCTTGAGTTCTTCGTCGCCGTACAGCTCGTTGATGTAGCTGATGGCGGTCATGTTGAACTCGGCGAGCTTGCTCTTGGGCAGCTCCCTGAGGCGCTGATAGAAGCTGCGCGGCCCAAGGAAAAACCCGCCATGCACCGACACCCCGCCCAGCGCCTGGGCCTCATCCAGCGTCCCGGCATTGGCTTGTTGCTGCAGCGCCACCGAGGGGTAGACCTTGCGCCGCACAATGCCGGCATCGGCCAGGGCCAGCAGGCCGTTGACGAACATCTCGCTGCAGCCATAAAGCCCCTTGGCGAAAGGCTCCACTCCGCCTTCGCGCTCGATCAGCGGCTTCCAGCACTGGATCTCCAGGTCCGCCAGCAGGGCCCGATAACCGACGTTGTCCGCCTGGCGCGCCAATAATGCCGCCGTCAGCGCATCGCCCATGGAACCGATGCCGATCTGCAACGTGCCGCCGTCGCGCACCAGGGTGCTGGCATGCAGGCCGATGAAGTGATCCTGGAACCCCACCGGCATGTTCGGCGTGGAAAACAGCGTGCTGGCTTCCTCTTCGTCGAGCAGCAGGTCGAAGGTGGCGGCGTCGATCTCAGCGTCGCCCGGCATGTAGGGCAGGTCGCGATGCACCTGGCCCAGCAGCAGGATGGTTTCGCCGGCGGCGCGCCGCTGTTCGATCATCGGTAACAGGTCGAGGGTGATATCCGGGTTGCAGCTCAGGCTCAGGCGACCGGCCTGCTGCGGGTCCCGGGCCACCAACTGGGCAACCAGGTTCAGGCCTGCGTTATTGATGTCGCGCGCGGCATGGCTGTAGTTGCTGCAGACGTAATCCTGCTGCGCCGCCGGGCTGTTGAGCAGGCTGCCGGGCTGCATGAAGAACTGTTCGATATGGATATTGGCCGGCACCTGGCTACGGTGCAGGTCGGCGAGGAACTCCAGCTCGGGGTAATCACCGAATACCTGCTCGATGAACGGCTCGAGGAAGCGCCGTTGCAGGCCATCGCCCAACGGCGGGCGGCCCAGGCTCAGGGCGGTGTAGATGGTCAACCGGCGCTCGGGCAGTTGCGCGATGCGACGATACAGGGCATTGGCAAACCGGTTGGGTTTGCCCAGCCCCAGCGGCATGCCCATGTGAATATGCGCCGGCAAGCGTGCCAGGACCTCATCGACCGCCTGCTCGATAGAACATGACTGCACCATCCGATCCTCCTGAAGCCTTCCATGAATTGAGGTTGGATCGAGCTTGCCGGGTCTTCGCCGCGATGAACAGTCCCAGCCGAATCGCAGGCATGAAAAAAGCCGCTCGTAAGCGGCTTTTTTGCGGAAAATGCAGGCTTATTTCAAGCCGGACATTTTCTGGATGGCGCCTTTGAGCTCGTCGTCGGAGCAGTCGGCGCAAGTGCCTTTAGGCGGCATTGCGTTCAAGCCAGTGATGGCCTTGGCCAGCAGGCCGTCGAGGCCGCCCTGGTGATCGGCACGTTCTTTCCAGGCTGCGGCGTCGCCGATTTTCGGCGCTCCCAGCAGGCCGGAGCCGTGGCAAGCATTGCAATGCTTGGCGATCACTTCGTCTGGAGTCTTCGCACCGCCGCCACCTGCGGCAACAGCGACTTCCATGCCCTTGCATTCCTGCCCCTGGACGCAGACCTGGCCAACCGGCTCGAGGCGCTTGGCAATGTCGTCGTTGGTTGCAGCTTGAGCGCTGACAGCCCAGAGGGCCAATACGGTTGCTGGTGCAGCCAGCATTTTCATAATTAGGTTCACGCGTACACCCTCAATGGTGGCTAGTCACGCCCACGGCCACGGTTTCGCGGGCGGGCGCAAGTATAACGGTTAGCCCGTCACTCCGAAACAACCCTAGATTCAAAGGGGAATTAGAGCAGGGCAAAAGGCTGCTTCGGGCACCGCTGCAATCCTTGCAGGACGCCTCTTCTATTAGAAGTTCGCGGGCGTGGCTGCGCTGATTAGTCGCGCTGGGGCATCGAAGGGATTACGGAAACGGTGCGGCTTGGTGCTTTCGAAATAGTAGCTGTCACCGGCTTCGAGCACGAATGTCTCGAGGCCTACCACCAGTTCCAGGCGTCCTTCCACGAGAATCCCGGTTTCTTCGCCTTCATGGGTGAGCATTTCTTCACCGGTATCGGCACCCGGCGGATAGATCTCGTTGAGGAAAGCGATCGCCCGGCTCGGATGCGCCCGACCGACCAGCTTCATGGTCACCGCACCATCGGAAATATCGATCAACTCGTTGGCTTTGTAGACGATCTGAGTAGGTTTTTCCTGGAGGATTTCTTCCGAAAAAAACTCGACCATCGACATGGGAATGCCGCCAAGAACCTTTCTCAGCGAACTGATCGAGGGGCTGACGCTGTTCTTCTCGATCATCGAAATAGTGCTGTTGGTGACGCCCGCGCGCTTGGCGAGTTCACGCTGGGAAAGGCCTTTGAGTTTACGGATGGATTGCAGTCGTTCACCGACGTCCAATGCGGCAGCCTCCTAGGGATCAGGCGTTGTTGTAGTTGAGCGTTATCATGGCGATAGCGTTCAGTATTTACAACACTTGGGCCCCAATCCCGGAGGGGAAGGCGACTTCCGGCGCGGCATCGAGGTATTCAGCCCTCGGAATAGATGCGCGGCACCCGGCGCAGGTTGCAAAACAGCTGGTACGGAATGGTATCGGCGGCTGCCGCCAGCTCGCTGGCGAGGATATTCCTGCCCCACAGCTCGACGGTCGAACCCAGCCCGGCCTGCGGCACGTCGGTCAGGTCGATGCACAACATGTCCATGGAAACCCGGCCGAGCAGCTGGGTACGCTGCCCCGCCACCAGCACCGGCGCACCGGTCGGCGCATGCCGCGGATAACCGTCGGCGTACCCCATGGCCACCACGCCGATACGCATCGGCCGTGGCGTGACGAATTTGGCGCCATACCCCACCGGCTCGCCGGCCGGCAATTCGCGCACGCAGATTACCTTCGATTCCAGGGTCATCACCGGTTGCAGACGTGCCGCCAGCGGATGCGCCTCTTCGAACGGGGTCGAGCCGTACAGCATGATGCCGGGGCGCACCCAGTCGCTGGGGATATTCGGCCAGCCCAGCACGGCCGGCGAATTGCGCAGGCTGATCTCGGCCGACAAGCCCTGGCGCGCCGCCTCGAACACCGCGACCTGCTCGTCGCAGCTGCTGCAGCTGAGCTCGTCGGCGCGGGCGAAGTGGCTCATCAATACGATCTTCGCCACCTTGCCGCTGGCCAGCAGCCGTTGATAGGCCGGCTGGTAGTCCTTGGGGTGCAGGCCCACGCGGTGCATGCCCGAATCCAGCTTGAGCCATACCGTCAGCGGTTTGGCGATCGTGGCTTGCTCGATGGCGTCCAGCTGCCACAACGAATGCACCACGCACCAGAAATCGTGCTCGACGATCAGGTCCAGTTCGTCGGCCTCGAAAAACCCTTCGAGCAGCAATATCGGCGCGCGAATCCCCGCCGCCCGCAACTCCAGGGCCTCTTCGATACAGGCCACGGCGAAACCGTCGGCCTCGGCTTCCAGCGCCTGGGCGCAGCGCACCGCGCCATGGCCATAGGCATCGGCCTTGATCACCGCGAGCGCACGGGCGTCCGGCGACGCTTCGCGGGCCAGTTGGTAGTTGTGACGCAGGGCTTGAAGATCGATCAGGGCACGGGCAGGACGCATGGCGGCAGACTTCTAGGCGGTCATGTGGGAAGAAAAAACCGGTGCCGGCCGACAACGTTAACCATCAGTGGCACCGGGAGAGGGATCTTGCTTAAGGCAGAGCAGCCACGACGGACAGCTCGACCAGGATTTGCGGTTCGCAGAGCTTGGCTTCGACAGTCGCGCGGGCTGGGGCGACGCCTTTTGGCAGCCACTGGTCCCATACGCTGTTCATCCCGGCGAAGTGCGCATCGATGTCCTTCAGGTAGATGGTCACCGACAGCAAGCGCGACTTGTCGGTACCGGCCAGATCCAGCAAGCGCTCGATGTTGGCGAGGGTCTCGCGGGTCTGCTGCTCAATCCCGGCGTTCAGGTCGTCGCCGACTTGCCCGGCCAGATACACGGTACCGCTGTGAACGACGATCTGGCTCATGCGCTCATTGGTGAGCTGGCGCTGGATTGACATGTTTTGCAGGCTCCTGAGGATTACCGTAACGAGAAATATCGAGACCTTCGGCGCTGATCTGCGGCTTTTTCTTCGCCATCAGATCGGCCAGCAGACGACCGGAACCACAGGCCATGGTCCAGCCAAGCGTGCCGTGGCCCGTATTCAGGAACAGGTTGCGCATTGGCGTGGCGCCGACGATAGGCGTGCCGTCCGGGGTGGTAGGACGCAGGCCGGTCCAGAAACTGGCCTGGGACAGGTCACCGCCCTGAGGATAAAGATCGTTGACGATCATCTCCAGCGTTTCACGCCGACGCGGGTTCAGCGAGAGGTCAAAACCGGCGATTTCCGCCATGCCGCCAACACGAATACGGTTGTCGAAACGGGTGATCGCGACCTTGTAGGTTTCGTCGAGGATGGTCGAAGTCGGAGCCATCGCCGGGTTGGTGATCGGCACGGTCAACGAGTAACCCTTGAGCGGATACACCGGGGCCTTGATGCCCAGCGGCTTGAGCAGTTGCGGCGAATAGCTGCCCAGGGCCAGCACGTAGCGGTCGGCGGTTTCCAGCTTGCCGTCGATCCATACGCCGTTGATGCGGTCACCGGCGTAATCAAGGCGCTGGATGTCCTGTTCGAAACGGAATTCCACGCCCAGCTTGATGCACATTTGCGCCAGGCGCGTGGTGAAGATCTGGCAGTCGCCGGTCTGGTCGTTCGGCAGGCGCAGGGCACCGGCCAGGATGTCGGTGACCTGACCCAGGGCCGGCTCGACGCGGGCGATGCCCTCGCGGTCCAGCAACTCGAATGGCACGCCGGACTCCTTGAGCACGGCGATATCCTTGGCCGCACCATCCAGTTGCGCCTGGGTACGGAACAGCTGGGTGGTGCCCAGGCTGCGGCCTTCGTAGGCGATGCCGGTCTCCAGGCGCAACTCGTCGAGGCAGTCGCGGCTGTACTCGGACAAGCGGACCATGCGCTCCTTGTTCACGGCGTAGCGGGCAGCGGTGCAGTTGCGCAGCATCTGCGCCATCCACAGGTATTGGTCGATGTCGGCGGTGGCCTTGATCGCCAGCGGCGCGTGGCGTTGCAGCAGCCACTTGATGGCCTTGAGCGGCACGCCCGGCGCGGCCCAGGGCGAGGCATAACCGGGCGAAACCTGGCCAGCGTTGGCGAAGCTGGTTTCCATGGCTACGGCCGGCTGACGGTCGACAACAGTCACTTCGAAACCGGCACGGGCCAGATAGTAGGCACTGGTGGTACCGATTACGCCGCTACCCAAGACCAGAACGCGCATTTTCATATCCCTCATCGCGGACAACCGCTGACGTTTGTTATTCAGAGCGAAGATGCGCGCAGTATAAAAAGCAATGACCAGTGCTTTTCACTATATAAACGCCTATATTTGGCGAGAATTCTCGGCAAAAACCCTTTTCACGGAGGCGCATCCCCTATGCGTACCAACCATCAGACAAAGCGCGAGCTAGACAAGATAGATCGCAATATCTTGCGCATCCTGCAGGCAGATGGACGCATCTCTTTTACCGAGCTCGGGGAGAAGGTCGGGCTGTCGACCACGCCGTGCACCGAACGGGTCCGCCGCCTGGAGCGCGAAGGCATCATCATGGGCTACAACGCCCGGCTCAACCCGCAGCACCTCAAGGGCAGCCTGCTGGTGTTCGTCGAGATCAGCCTGGACTACAAGTCCGGCGACACCTTCGAGGAATTTCGCCGTGCCGTGCTGAAGCTGCCTCACGTACTGGAATGCCACCTGGTGTCGGGGGACTTTGACTATCTGGTGAAGGCACGGATATCCGAAATGGCCTCGTACCGCAAACTGCTGGGCGACATCCTGCTCAAGCTGCCCCACGTGCGTGAGTCCAAGAGCTATATCGTGATGGAAGAGGTGAAAGAGAGCCTGAACCTGCCGATTCCGGATTGACTACAACGAGCTGAGACCAGTGTTGTCAGGGTAATCGCTACGCGGGCAATCGAGCGTCGACCGGCCGCTCCTACGGGACCGGTGCAATCTGTAGGAGCGAGGCTTGCCCGCGATGGCTTCGGGTCAGACCAGCACCTGCCGGGTGCTCGCCATGTATTCATGGATCTGTTTTTCCACCCGCGGGTGGATCATTTCCACCGGACGCCGACCGTTGGGGCATGGCAGGCTCGGCGTGGTGCCGAACAGGCGGCAGATCAGCGGCCGCTCGTCATACACCGTGCAGCCGTTGGGCCCCAGGTGCACACAGTTCAGCTCCTCCATCGCCGCGTCCTGCTCGGCCCGGGTCTTGCGCGGCAGGCGCGACATTTCTTCGGTCGAGGTGGTAACCGGGCCGCAGCAGTCATGACAGCCGGGCACGCATTCGAACGAGGGGATCTGCTGTCGGAGCATGCGGATTTTCTGGCTGTTGCAGCTCATCGGAGCGTTTACCGGGGGTATGGGGAAGCGGCGATTCTGCCCTAAAAGCCTTGTTGCAGACAGCACTGGCCGACCAGTGTTGCCGCGCCGGAAAGGTCCGGCTTATGCTCCGTCAAATTTTCCAAACACTACGAATCAGGATGATCCACATGAACACCCGTGTTCAGCCGTCGGGGCCAGGCCATTCGCACCCCGCTTCCTATTACGCCGCCAGCAGCCTGCCGCAGCCCGACTATCCGGCGCTGGCTGGCGAGCATACGGCGGACGTATGCGTGGTTGGCGGCGGCTTCTCCGGGCTCAACACCGCAATCGAGCTGGCCGAGCGCGGGCTCAGCGTGATTGTGCTGGAGGCGCGCAAGATCGGCTGGGGCGCCAGCGGGCGCAACGGCGGGCAATTGATTCGCGGGGTGGGTCACGGCCTCGAACAATTCGCCCCCATCATCGGCGAAGACGGCGTACGCCAGATGAAACTGATGGGCCTGGAAGCGGTGGAAATCGTCCGCCAACGCATCGAGCATTTCCAAATTCCCTGCGACCTGACCTGGGGCTATTGCGACCTGGCCAACAAACCGCGCGACCTCGAAGGTTTCGCCGAAGATGCCCAGGAGTTGCGCGACCTGGGCTATCGCCATGAAACACGCCTGCTGCAAGCCGATGAAATGCACAGCGTGGTGGGCTCCGACCGATATGTCGGCGGCCTGATCGACATGGGCTCCGGCCACCTGCATCCGTTGAACCTGGCCCTGGGCGAAGCCGCAGTGGCGCAACAGCTGGGCGTACGCCTGTTCGAACACTCGGCCGCGACCCGCATCGACTACGGGCCGCAGATCAAGGTCCATACCGCCCAGGGTGCGGTGCGCGCCAACACCCTGGTGCTGGGGTGCAACGCCTACCTCAACGACCTCAACCCGCAACTGGGTGGCAAGGTCCTGCCGGCCGGCAGCTACATCATCGCCACCGAACCCTTGAGCGAGGAGCTGGCCCATTCCCTGTTGCCACAGAACATGGCGGTCTGCGACCAGCGCGTGGCCCTGGATTACTACCGCCTTTCGGCTGACCGCCGCCTGCTGTTCGGCGGTGCCTGCCATTATTCCGGCCGCGACCCACAAGACATCGCCGCTTATATGCGCCCGAAGATGCTGCAGGTATTCCCGCAGCTGGCAGCAGTAAGGATCGACTATCAGTGGGGCGGCATGATCGGCATCGGCGCCAACCGCCTGCCGCAGATCGGCCGCCTCAAGGACCAGCCCAATGTGTATTACGCCCAGGCCTATTCGGGCCACGGGGTGAATGCCACGCACCTGGCCGGCAAGTTGCTGGCCGAAGCCATCAGCGGCCAACAGAGCGGCGGTTTCGACCTGTTCGCCCAGGTCCCGCACATCACCTTCCCAGGCGGCAAGCACCTGCGCTCGCCGCTGCTGGCACTGGGGATGCTCTGGCATCGGTTGAAAGAGCTGGTCTGAACCTGTAGCCGCTGGCGCCAGGCTGCGATCGACTGCGCAGCAGGCGAAAAAAAGGCCGCATCCGGTTTCCTGTGAAATCGGATGCGGCCTTTTGCGGTTGCCGCGCAACCGATCGCAGGCTGCGCCAGCGGCTAAACCGCGGGGACTTTCAAAGCCGCCAGAACGGCTTGAGCCCTTCCTGCCGCGCCTGTTCGCGACTCAGGCCGATATCGCGCAACTGTTCGGTACTCAGTTCAAGCAGCGCCTTGCGTGTACGCAGTCGATGCCAGTACAGGCCCCAGGCGCCGAGGCCGGATGGCGCATTGCGCGCGGACGTCGCCCCTGCTGCCCGCTCCTGCCCAGCCGCCAGTTCCTGACTGTGTAACGACAGACGCACATCGCTCAAGCCGTTCATTTTTGCTGCTCCTGTTTACTTGGGTCGCTATGAGCAGACATCATGCGCGGGTGCCAAAAACCATTACAGATTCAAAGAGCCGCTATTATTTCCATACAGAATTTCCCCTATCCGGGCTGAATCCTGTAATTTTGCGCCATCTGTACTGGTCACCCGAATCAATTATCCCGAGGCTGCGCCATGACCCTGTATGTCAATCTCGCCGAACTGCTGGGCACCCGTATCGAACAAGGCTTCTATCGCCCCGGCGACCGGCTGCCGTCGGTGCGCGCCTTGAGCGTCGAACACGGGGTCAGCCTGAGTACCGTGCAGCAGGCTTATCGGATGCTGGAAGACAGCGGCCTGGCGACGCCCAAGCCCAAGTCCGGTTATTTCGTGCCGGTCAGTCGCGAGTTGCCGGCATTGCCCGCGGTGGGCCGGCCGGCGCAGCGGCCGGTGGAGATTTCGCAGTGGGACCAGGTGCTGGAGCTGATCCGCAGCGTGCCGCGCAAGGACATCGTCCAGCTGGGCCGCGGCATGCCCGACGTCACCAGCCCGACCCTCAAGCCCCTGCTGCGCGGGCTGGCCCGCATCAGCCGGCGCCAGGACATGCCCGGCCTGTATTACGACACCATCTACGGTGTGCACGAACTGCGTGAACAACTGGCGCGCCTGATGCTCGATTCCGGCTGCCAGATCGGCGCCAACGACCTGGTGATCACCACCGGCTGTCATGAAGCCTTGTCCACCAGCATCCGCGCTACCTGCGAGCCCGGGGATATCGTCGCCGTCGACTCGCCGAGCTTTCACGGCGCCATGCAGACCCTCAAGGGCCTGGGCATGAAAGCCCTGGAAATCCCCACCGACCCGCTCACCGGCATCAGCCTCGACGCCCTCGAACTGGCCCTGGAGCAATGGCCGATCAAGGCCATACAGTTGACCCCCAACTGCAACAACCCGCTGGGCTATATCATGCCGGAGTCGCGCAAGCGGGCCCTGCTGACCCTGGCCCAGCGCTTTGACGTGGCGATCATCGAAGACGATGTGTATGGCGAGCTGTCCTACACCTACCCGCGCCCGCGGACCATCAAGTCGTTCGATGACGATGGCCGGGTGCTGCTGTGCAGTTCCTTCTCCAAGACCCTGGCGCCGGGGCTGCGCATTGGCTGGGTCGCCCCCGGGCGCTACCTGGAACGGGTGCTGCACATGAAGTACATCAGCACCGGCTCCACCGCGCCGCAGCCGCAGATCGCCATCGCCGAGTTCCTCAAGAGCGGCAATTTCGAGCCGCACCTGCGGCGCCTGCGCACCCAATACCAGCGCAACCGCGACCTGATGATCGACTGGGTCAGCCGCTACTTCCCCGCCGGCACCCGCGCCAGCCGACCGCAGGGCGGGTTCATGCTGTGGGTCGAACTGCCGGAAGGTTTCGACACCCTGCGCCTGAACCGCGCGCTGCTCGGCCAGGGCGTGCAGATTGCCGTGGGCAGCATTTTTTCGGCCTCGGGCAAGTACCGCAATTGCCTGCGGATGAACTACGCTGCCAAACCAACGGCACAGATCGAGGAAGCCGTGCGCAAAGTGGGCGCCGCCGCCATCAAGCTGCTGGCTGAAGATTGCGCAACGGACTGACCTTTTTCCGTGAAAGCGGCGTCACAGCTAGAACACCGCTGCGATTCGAGACGAGCTGACTTGAGACCCAGACAGGCCCTGGCCTTCCTTATGCTGATCGCGCTGTGCCTGAGCGGCTGCGCCAGCCTCGACGTGCCCCATGAGCCCAGCCAGGCGCTGCCGGCCGCCGAGTCGGCCTTTGGTCGCTCGATCCAGGCTCAGGCCGCCCCTCATCAGGGACGCTCAGGTTTCCGCCTGCTGTCCGACAGCGGCGAAGCCTTCATGGCTCGCGCCGAGCTGATCCGCAACGCTCAAAGCAGCCTCGACCTGCAGTACTACATCGTCCATGACGGCATCAGCACCCGGATGCTGGTGGACGAATTGCTCAAGGCCGCCGACCGTGGCGTGCGCATCCGCATCCTGCTGGACGACACCACCAGCGACGGCCTGGACCAGATCATCGCGACACTCGCCGCTCATCCGCAGGTGCAGATCCGCCTGTTCAATCCCCTGCACCTGGGGCGCAGCACCGGCGTGACTCGCACCATTGGCCGCCTGTTCAACCTGTCGCTGCAACACCGGCGGATGCACAACAAGCTGTGGCTGGCGGACAACAGCGCGGCCATCGTCGGTGGGCGCAACCTGGGGGATGAATACTTCGACGCCGAGCCCAACCTGAACTTCACCGACATCGACATCCTCGGGGTCGGCCCCGTGGCCGAGCAGCTCGGGCACAGCTTCGACCAATACTGGAACAGCGCCTTGAGCAAACCCATAGGCAAGCTCCTGTCGCGCCTGCCATCGGCCAGGGAGCTGGCCAACACCCGGCTACGCCTGGAGCAATCGCTGGACGATGCCCAGCAGCAGAACCATGCACTGTTCCAGGAGCTCAAGGCCTATCGAACCCAGCCGCGCCTGGACGCCTGGCGCACGGAGCTGATCTGGGCCTGGAACCAGGCGCTGTGGGATGCCCCGAGCAAAGTCCTGTCCAAGGGCGAGCCCGATCCGCACCTGCTGCTGACCACCCAGCTGGCGCCGGAGCTACAGGCCGTCAGCAAAGAGCTGATGATGGTTTCGGCTTATTTCGTCCCTGGCCAGCCGGGCCTGGTCTACCTCACAGCACGTGCCGATGCCGGGGTTGCGGTGAGCCTTTTGACCAACTCCCTGGAGGCCACCGACGTGCCGGCGGTCCACGGCGGCTACGCGCCGTATCGCAAGGCGTTGCTGCAACATGGCGTGAAGCTCTACGAACTGAGACGCCAACCCGGCAATGGCGACAGCAGCGGCCCTTACCTGTTCCACGGCTCTTCGTATCCTGCTTCGGATTCCAGCCTGCACAGCAAGGCGATCATCTTCGACCGCCAGAAGTCCTTTATCGGTTCCTTCAATTTCGACCCGCGCTCGGTGCTGTGGAACACCGAAGTCGGGGTGCTGGTGGACAGCCCCGAGCTGGCCGAACACGTTCGCACCCTGGCCCTGCAAGGCATGGCGCCGGCCCTGAGCTACGAAGCGAAGCTCAAGGACGGCAAACTGGTCTGGGTCACCGAAGACAACCAGCAACTGCACACCCTGACCCGCGAACCAGGCAGTTGGTGGCGACGCTTCAATGCCTGGATGAGCAATACCATCGGCCTCGAACGGATGCTCTGAGCCCAGCCCTGTAGGAGCGAGGCTTGCCCGCGAAAGGGTTCTGCCAGTCAACATCTTGATTGAATGTAGTTCCGCTATCGCGGGCAAGCCTCGCTCCTACAACGCTTGGGGCTGGGGCGCGCCAAATGCGCCCTCGCGCAGCAACAGCACGATCAGCCCCAGCGCTCCGGCCGCCATCAGCAACAGCAAGGCATGCCCGCTGACCCACTGGCTGCCCGCCCCCGCCACCAACGGCCCGATCAGGCAGCCAATGCCCCACAGCTGGGCGACATGAGCGTTGGCACGCACCAGCGCATCGTCGCGGTAGCGTTCGCCGATCAGGATCAACGACAAGGTAAACAGGCCGCCGGCACTGGCGCCGAACAGCACCCACAGCGGCCAGATCAGCAGGGTGTCGAGTAGCAATGGAATGGCCAGGCTCGACAGCAGCAGGATTACCGCGCAGCCGGCAAACAAGGCGCGCCGCGACAGACGATCGGCCAGGGCGCCAATCGGCAGTTGCAACAAGGCATCGCCCACCACGACGGTGCTGACCATGGCCAAGGCGATGTCCTCGGTAAACCCCTGGCGCAGGCAATAGACCGGCAGCAAGGTCAGGATCATCGCCTCGAACGCGGCGAACAGCGCCACCGCCCAGCCGATGGCCGGCAGGCCGCGACAGAACCGCCACAGATCGCCAAAAGTCACGCTGCAAGACTCGCTGCTCGGCGCACCGCTGCGGCCCATCAGCAGCAACGGCGACACCACCAGCAGCGCCACGCCAACCCAGAAACCGTAGTCATGCTCGGTGCCCAGCACTCCCAGCAACAGCGGGCCAGCCAATTGGCTCAGGGCATAGCTGCTGCCATACAGCGCCACCAGGCGACCGCGCCATTGCTCCACCACCAACTGGTTGATCCAGCTTTCGCCCAGGATGAAGACGATGGTCAGCACCACGCCGATCATCAGCCGCAGCACCAGCCACAATGGATAACTCGGCAACAGCGCCAAAAGGCCGATGGAGATCGCCCCGCCCCACAGGCACAGGCGCATCAGCCCCGCGGTGCCGAAGCGCGCCGCCAGGCGGCTGGAAACCTTCGCCCCGAGCAAGACGCCAATCGCCGGCATCGAGGCCATCACGCCGATTGCAAAGGGCCCATAACCCCAGCTTTCCAGGCGAAACGACACCAGGGGCATGCTCACGCCCAAAGCCAAGCCCACACTCAGGACAGCCGCCAACACGGCGAAATACGTTGCCCAGCGCATCTCCACGCTCCTGTGGATTGTTTTTTCAGTACACAGACAACGCAGCCGGACCTCCCTTGCGGTAAGTCCGGCTGCGCGATGGACCGGTAACGGCGCGCGGGAGGGCGTCAGTCTGGACGCCCGCCCTGCGCGCCTCTTGAGTTACAGCTTGATCCAGGTCGCCTTCAGTTCGGTGTACTTGTCGAACGCATGCAGCGACTTGTCGCGACCGTTGCCCGACTGCTTGAAGCCGCCGAACGGCGCGGTCATGTCGCCGCCGTCGTACTGGTTGATCCACACGCTGCCGGCGCGCAGCGCCTTGGCGGTCAGGTGAGCCTTGGAAATATTGGCCGTCCACACCGCCGCGGCCAGGCCATAAGGCGTGTCGTTGGCAATCTGGATAGCTTCTTCCACCGTGTCGAAGGCGATGACCGAAAGCACCGGGCCGAAGATCTCTTCCTGGGCGATTTTCATCGCATTGCTAACGCCGTCGAAAATGGTCGGCTCAACGTAGGTCCCGCCGGTTTCCTGCAGGGTGCGCTTGCCGCCCACCACCAGCTTGGCGCCGTCGGCATGGCCGGATTCGATGTACGACAGCACGGTGTTCATCTGCTGGGTATCCACCAGCGCACCGACGTTGGTGGCCGGGTCCATCGGATTGCCCGGTTTCCAGGCCTTGAGGGCCTCGATCACCAGCGGCAGGAATTTGTCCTTGATCGAACGCTCCACCAGCAGGCGCGAACCAGCGGTGCAGACTTCGCCCTGGTTGAAGGCAATGGCGCTGGCCGCGGATTCGGCCGCGGCTTGCAGGTCCGGAGCATCGGCGAACACGATGTTCGGGCTCTTGCCGCCAGCTTCCAGCCAGACGCGCTTCATGTTCGATTCGCCGGAGTAGACCATCAGTTGCTTGGCGATCTTGGTCGAGCCGGTAAACACCAGGGTATCGACATCCATGTGCAGGGCCAGGGCCTTGCCCACGGTGTGACCATAACCTGGCAGCACGTTGAGCACGCCAGCCGGGATCCCGGCCTCGACGGCCAGCGCGGCGATGCGGATAGCGGTCAGCGGCGATTTTTCCGATGGCTTGAGAATCACCGAGTTACCGGTGGACAGCGCCGGGCCGAGCTTCCAGCAGGCCATCATCAACGGGAAGTTCCACGGCACGATGGCGCCGACCACGCCCACCGGCTCGCGAGTCACCAGGCCCAACTGGTCGTGGGGCGTAGCGGCGACTTCGTCGTAGATCTTGTCGATGGCCTCGCCGCTCCAGCTCAGCGCTTGCGCCGCGCCCGGAACGTCGATACCCAGGGAGTCGCTGATCGGCTTGCCCATGTCCAGGGTTTCGAGCAGGGCCAGTTCTTCGGCATGCTTTTTCAGCAGGCCGGCAAAACGAATCATGGTGGCTTTACGCTTGGCCGGCGCCAGGCGCGACCAGACACCGGAATTGAAAGTGGCGCGGGCGTTTTCCACGGCACGTTGCGCGTCGGCGGCATCACAGCTGGCAATTTTGGCCAGCAGACGGCCATCGACCGGGCTGATGCATTCGAAGGTTTCATTGGAAACGGCGGCGGTGTATTCGCCATTGATATAGGCGCGGCCTTCGATTTTCAGCTCGCGGGCACGTTGTTCCCAATCGGCTCGAGTCAGGGTGGTCATGCGAGTGTCCTCCTCTTGTTGGATACAGGCGCCACGCGATCAACACCGGCACCTTCAGGAATTCTGCCCGGCCAGCCTGCTTCGGCCCATGGCATTCGCCACCCTAAACCAGCGGCACCCGAAGTTTCAATATATTTGACAGAGGCCGGGCAAACGCCATTGCCATGTTCATTTTAATAAACATAGACTTTGGGCTTTCCAGCCAATCGCAGCGTAATCAGGGGGGAATACCAGCATGAGCATCCAGGACATCGTCGACTTCAACCAGGCCGGCACTGCGGCCGAACGCTACCGCCCCGCCCAGGAAAAGGTCCTCAAGGGCGACCCCGAACAAACCGTCTTCAACCATTACAACAGCCCGTGCGGGCAGATGAATGCCGGGGTCTGGGAAGGCGCGGTCGGCCAGTGGACGGTGAACTACACCGAGCATGAATACTGCGAGATCGTGCAGGGGGTCTCGGTATTGCGCGACGGCGAAGGCAATGCCAAGACGTTGCGCGCCGGCGATCGTTTCGTCATTCCCGCCGGCTTCCGTGGCACCTGGGAGGTGCTGGAGCCGTGCCGCAAGATCTATGTGATCTTCGAACCGAAAGCCTGAATTGCAGGCACAAAAAAACCCGCTTGAAGGCGGGTTTTTTTGTCAGAAGAAAAATCAATTACTTGATTTTGCCTTCCTTGTAGATCACGTGCTTGCGAACAACCGGATCATATTTCTTGATCTCGATTTTGTCCGGAGTAGTGCGCTTGTTCTTGTCGGTAGTGTAGAAGTGACCAGTACCGGCGCTCGAAATCAAACGAATCAATTCACGCATGATTAGCTCCCTTAAACCTTGCCATCGCGACGAAGTTCGGCCAGCACGACATCAATGCCACGCTTGTCGATGATACGCATGCCCTTGGCAGATACGCGCAGACGCACAAAACGTTTCTCGGACTCAACCCAGAAGCGGTGATGCTGCAGGTTCGGCAGGAAACGACGACGGGTTTTGTTGTTTGCGTGGGAAATGTTATTCCCAGTCACCGGACCCTTACCGGTAACTTGACAGACTCTCGACATGCCTCAGCCCTCTAAAACCACATGCCCAACCCGGCATGGGTTGGCCGCTTAATCTCTCAGTCATTTGGCGCCAGGCGCCGCGTTTCTTTAGGGTCTTACCGGCTACACCTACAAGCGAAGGAACCGGGCCCCTAGAAAAGAGCGCTGCTTTATACCAGAAAGACCCCGTAGCAACAACAGCCGGTGTGCTTTGGATTTCGAAAAGTCCCGACTTTCTTGCTCCGGATGCCAGCACCAAAGGCTGGCGGCATGACTGACCGCTCGTCGCAGAATAAATTTTCCGCGGATGAAACGGGCGGCAAAACCATCATGAACAACCGCCGCGAAGCTCGTTGCGAGCCAATATATGGAAAAACCGCTGTCAATTCATGCCTAATGTGGCCATCCCCGCCAGCCGCAGGCAGGCTCGACGCCCCAATAAACGCAAAAAAAGGGGATAGTCATTTTTCAGCGGGGCCACTAGGGTAAGCCTTTTCCAGACTGCACTCGCAGATGGGCCTTCGATCTGCAAAGGAAGCCAAACATGCGCCTCGCTGCCCTCCCGCTCCTGTTCGCCCCTCTTCTTCTGAGCCCGCTGGCCCACGCCGCCACATTAAGCGTGTGCACCGAGGCCAGCCCGGAAGGTTTCGACGTAGTGCAGTACAACTCGCTGACCACCACCAACGCTTCGGCCGACGTGCTGATGAATCGCCTGGTGGAGTTCGACGCCAGCAACGGCAAGGTGGTACCGAGCCTGGCCGATAGCTGGGAAGTCTCGGCCGACGGCCTGACTTATGTGTTCAAGCTGCACCCGAAAGTGAAGTTTCACCGTACCCCGTACTTCAACCCGAGCCGCGAGCTGACCGCCGAAGACGTGAAGTTCAGCTTCGATCGCATGCTCGACCCGGCCAATCCCTGGCATAAAGTGGCGCAGAGCGGCTATCCACATGCCCAGTCGCTGCAACTGCCGGTGCTGATCAAGAAGATCGACGCCCTGGATCCGCTGACCGTGCGCTTCACCCTTGACCATGCCGACGCCACCTTCCTTCCCACCCTGAGCATGGGATTCGCGTCGATCTACTCCGCCGAATATGCCAACCAACTGCTCAAGGCCGGTGCCCAGGACAAGCTCAACAGCCAGCCGATCGGCACCGGCCCCTTCGTTTTCAGCCGTTTCCAGAAAGATGCGTCGATCCGCTACAAGGCCAACCCCGACTACTTTGCCGGCAAGCCGGCGGTGGACTCGCTGATCTTCGCCATTACCCCGGATGCCAACGTGCGCCTGCAGAAACTGCGTCGCAACGAATGCCAGATCGCCCTGTCGCCTAAACCGCTGGACGTGAATGCCGCGCTTCAGGAACCGGCGCTCAAGGTCGAGAAAACCGCGGCCTTCATGACCGCCTTCGTTGGCATCAACAGCCAGCACCCACCTCTGGACAAGCCAGAAGTGCGCCAGGCCATCAACCTTGCCTTCGACAAGACCCACTACCTGAAAGCGGTGTTCGAAAACACCGCCGAACCCGCCAACGGCCCCTTCCCGCCCAACACCTGGAGCTATGCCAAGGAGTTGCCGGGCTACGCCCATGACCCAGCAAAAGCGCGCCAGTTGCTGGCCAAGGCCGGCCTGAAAGACGGCTTCCAGACCACGATCTGGACCCGCCCTTCCGGCAGTTTGCTGAACCCCAACCCGAGCCTGGGCGCGCAACAGCTGCAAGCGGACCTGGCGGAGGTCGGGATCCAGGCGGAGATCCGCGTGATCGAGTGGGGCGAGCTGATTCGGCGGGCCAAGGCCGGCGAGCACGACCTGCTGTTCATGGGCTGGGCCGGCGACAACGGCGACCCGGATAACTTCCTGTCCCCGCAGTTCACCTGCGCGGCGGTGAAGTCCGGGACCAACTTCGCCCGCTACTGCGACCCCGGCCTGGACAAGCTGATCACCGCCGGCAAAACCACCACCGAGCAGGGTGTACGCAGCAAGCTCTACCAGCAGGCGCAAACCCAGATCCAGCAGCAGGCCCTGTGGCTGCCGCTCGCGCATCCGACCGCATTCGCCCTGACGCGCAAGGATGTCCACGGATACCAGGTCAGCCCATTCGGTCGCCAGGACTACTCGAAGGTCAGCCTAAAGCCCTGAACCCCGGCTAAATCCAGCCGTACTCGGCCATCGACAGCGGCTCACCCTCGCCGACGATGAAGTGGTCGAGTACGCGCACATCCACCAGGTCCAGCGCTTCCGTGAGCCTGCGGGTCAGCACCCGATCCGCCTGGCTTGGCTCGGAAACGCCCGAAGGATGGTTGTGGCACAGGATCAGGGCCGCCGCGTTGTGCGCCAGGGCACGCTTGACCACCTGCCGCGGATAGACGCTGGTGGTGTTGATGGAGCCCTGGAACAACGCCTCGAACGCCAGCACCCGGTGCTTGGAGTCGAGAAACAGGCAACCGAACACCTCATGCGGCTCATGCCGCAACATCGCCTTGAGGTAATCGCGGACCGCCACCGGGCTTTCCAACACCGAATTGCGACTGAGCTTTTCCGCCAGATGCCGCCGCGCCATTTCCAGCACGGCCTGCAGCTGTGCGAATTTCGCCGGCCCCAGGCCCAGTTGCCGGCTGAAGGTCAATTGGTCCGCCTCAAACAGGCCGCGCAGGCTGCCGAACTGATGCAACAGGTGTCGCGCCAGGTCGACGGCGCTTTTTCCAGCCACCCCGGTACGCAGGAAGATTGCCAGTAATTCGGCATCGGAAAGGGCCAGCGCGCCCTGCTCGAGAAGCTTCTCCCGCGGGCGCTCTGCCGCAGGCCAGTCGCGAATGCTCATAGCACCTCCATGTGTGTGGGCGCCGCTGTTCCATAGCGGTCGCTGTGCTATCTTAGCCCATCTTTTTGCGTGGGATTTCCCCTGGGGAGGGGGTGTTACACGCAGCAATCATTGAACTGAAAGGCAGGCCTATGCAGCGGCTGTATCGGAAACGCATTGTTCTCGGCGTCGGCGGCGGCATCGCTGCCTATAAGAGCGCCGAGCTGGTTCGCCGACTCCTCGACCAGGGCGCGGAAGTGCGTGTGGTCATGACCCGTGGCGGCAGTGAATTCATCACCCCGCTGACCATGCAGGCCCTGTCCGGGCACCCGGTCCACCTGGACCTGCTCGACCCTGCGGCCGAAGCCGCCATGGGCCATATCGAACTGGCCAAATGGGCCGACCTGGTACTGATCGCCCCGGCCACGGCCGACCTGATCGCCCGCCTGGCCCAAGGCATCGCCGATGACCTGCTGACCACCCTGGTCCTGGCCACCGATGCCACCGTCGCCATCGCCCCGGCCATGAACCAGGCCATGTGGCGCGACCCGGCCACCCAGGCCAACACCCAGTTGCTGCAAAGCCGCGGCCTGAAAGTCTTCGGCCCGGCTTCCGGCAGCCAGGCCTGCGGCGATGTCGGCCTGGGCCGCATGCTCGAAGCCAACGATCTGGCGCTGTGCGCCGCCGAGTGCTTCCAGCACCTGGCACTGACCGGCAAGCACGTGCTGATCACTGCCGGCCCGACCCAGGAAAACATCGACCCGGTGCGCTACATCACCAACCACAGCTCCGGAAAAATGGGCTTCGCCCTGGCTGAAGCGGCGGTCGAAGCCGGTGCCCGGGTGACCCTGATCACAGGCCCCGTGCACTTGCCAACCCCGGACCGCGTGACGCGGATCGACGTGGTCAGCGCCCGCGACATGCTCGCCGCCTGTGAAGCCGCCATCCCGTGCGACCTGTTTATCGCCTCCGCAGCCGTCGCGGATTACCGCCCGGAAGTCGTCGCCCCACAGAAATTGAAGAAAGACCCTACAAACGGCGACGGCCTGCTGCTGCAGATGGTGCGCAACCCGGACATCCTGGCCACCATCGCCACCCGCCCCGACCGCCCTTTCAGTGTCGGCTTCGCCGCTGAAACCGAACATTTGCTCGACTACGCTGCACGTAAACTCAAAGACAAGAACCTCGACCTGATCGTCGCCAACGACGTGGCCAACCCGAGCATTGGCTTCAACAGCGAGGAAAACGCCTGCAGCGTGATTGACCGGGAGTTGCACGCAACTCTCTTCGCCCAGACCAGCAAGGGCAAGATTGCCCGCCAGCTGATCTCTTTCATCGCCGAACGGCTGAACCAGGTTTAACTCGCATGCACGCTTTACAAGCCAAGATTCTCGACCCACGCATCGGCAACGAATTCCCCCTGCCGCAGTACGCCACGCCTGGCTCCGCCGGCCTCGACCTGCGCGCCATGCTCAAGCAGGACACCATTCTGGAGCCGGGCCAGACCCTGCTGATTCCTACCGGCCTGTCCGTCTACATCGGCGACCCCGGCCTGGCGGCGCTGATCCTGCCGCGCTCCGGCCTGGGCCACAAGCACGGCATCGTCCTGGGCAACCTGGTCGGCCTGATCGACTCCGATTACCAGGGCGAACTCATGGTTTCGTGCTGGAACCGCGGCCAGACCGCCTTCAACATCGCGGTGGGCGAGCGCATTGCCCAACTGGTCTTGGTGCCCGTGGTCCAGGCGCACTTCGAAGTGGTCGAGGCCTTCGACGAAAGCCAGCGCGGCGCGGGCGGTTTCGGGCACTCCGGCAGCCATTGAGCAAAAAAAGCGGGCCGCGCCAGCGGCTCGCCTAAGATTGGTGGGTTGTGTTCAACACAAAAACTCAGCGGATTTATTCACGGACTTAACCACCGGGAATCACGGCAGAAGGTGATCGAAAAAGAGCCGATGCTCATCAGATGGCATTTTTGCACCATGAACCCAAGGGCAAAAACGCCGTCTTACCCTTCAGTTTGAGCCTTCCGGCCAGTATTCCGGCCTGTCCTGCCTCTTTTAGACGGAGCACCCCCAGTGATGAGCAATGCAGCCCAAGTCGTACCCAAGTTCCCTGAAAGCATCTTTCGCGCCTACGACATTCGTGGAACCGTTCCAGAAACCCTGAACGCCGAAACCGCCTACTGGATCGGTCGCGCCATCGGCTCCGAGAGCCTGGCCCAGGGCGAGCCGAACGTTTGCGTAGGTCGTGACGGTCGCCTGTCCGGCCCTGAGCTGGTGGCGCAATTGATCCAGGGCCTGCACGACAGCGGTTGCCACGTCAGCGATGTCGGCCTGGTACCGACACCGGCGCTGTATTACGCGGCCAACGTGCTGGCCGGCAAATCCGGGGTGATGTTGACCGGCAGCCATAACCCGTCGAACTACAACGGCTTCAAGATCGTCATTGCCGGCGACACCCTGGCCAATGAACAGATCCAGGCACTGCACGATCGCCTCAAGACCAACAACCTGAGCAGCGGCCAGGGCAGCATCACCAAGGTCGATATCCTCGATCGCTACGGCAAGGAAATCACCGCCGACGTCAAACTCGCTCGTCGCCTGAAAGTGGTGGTCGACTGCGGCAACGGTGCGGCCGGCGTGATCGCGCCTCAGCTGATCGAAGCGCTGAATTGCGAAGTCATCCCGCTATTTTGCGAAGTGGACGGCAACTTCCCCAACCACCACCCGGACCCGGGCAAGCCCGAGAACCTGGAAGACCTGATCGCCAAGGTCGCCGAAACCAACGCCGATATCGGCCTGGCCTTCGACGGTGACGGCGACCGCGTTGGCGTAGTGACCAACAGCGGCAGCATCGTCTTCCCCGATCGCCTGCTGATGCTGTTCGCCAAGGACGTGGTTGCGCGCAACCCGGACGCGGAGATCATCTTCGACGTCAAATGCACCCGCCGCCTGATCCCGTTGATCAAGGAATACGGCGGTCGCCCACTCATGTGGAAGACCGGCCACTCCTTGATCAAAAAGAAAATGAAGCAGAGCGGTGCCTTGCTGGCCGGTGAAATGAGCGGGCATGTGTTCTTCAAGGAGCGCTGGTTCGGTTTCGATGACGGTATCTACAGCGCCGCGCGGCTGCTGGAGATCCTCAGCAAGGAAAAATCCAACGCGGAAGAGCTGTTTGCCACCTTCCCGAACGATATTTCTACGCCGGAAATCAATATCCATGTGACCGAAGAGAGCAAATTCAGCATCATTGATGCGCTGCACGACGCGCAATGGGGCGAAGGCGCCGACCTGACCACCATCGACGGCGTACGAGTCGACTACCCCAAAGGCTGGGGCCTGGTTCGCGCCTCCAATACCACGCCGGTGCTGGTGCTGCGTTTCGAAGCCGATGACGAAGCCGAACTGCAGCGCATCAAGGATGTGTTCCACACCCAGCTGAAACGTGTTGCACCTGACCTCCAACTACCGTTTTGATTTTCTTCAAGCGCCTTTATTGAAGTGCCGGAGCCCTGAATGACCCTCGAACGCGATGCCGCCGCCAATACCGCCAAGGTCCTGTCCGAAGCGCTGCCTTATATTCGCCGCTATGTCGGCAAGACCCTGGTGATCAAATACGGCGGCAACGCGATGGAAAGCGAGGAGCTGAAGACCGGCTTCGCCCGCGACATCGTGCTGATGAAGGCCGTGGGCATCAACCCGGTGGTGGTGCACGGCGGCGGTCCGCAAATTGGTGATCTGCTCAAGCGCCTGTCCATCGAAAGCCACTTCATCGATGGCATGCGCGTCACCGACGCGGCGACCATGGACGTGGTGGAGATGGTCCTCGGCGGCCAAGTGAACAAGGACATCGTCAACCTGATCAACCGCCATGGCGGCAGCGCCATCGGCCTGACCGGCAAGGACGCGGAGCTGATTCGCGCGAAGAAGCTCACCGTGACCCGCAAGACGCCGGAAATGACCACCCCGGAAATCATCGACATCGGCCACGTCGGCGAAGTGGTCGGCATCAACACCGACCTGCTGAACCTGCTGGTCAAAGGTGATTTCATCCCGGTGATCGCACCGATCGGCGTCGGCGCCAATGGCGAGTCGTACAACATCAACGCCGACCTGGTGGCCGGCAAGGTGGCCGAGGCACTGAAAGCCGAGAAGCTGATGCTGCTGACCAACATCGCCGGCCTGATGGACAAGTCGGGCAAGGTCCTGACCGGCCTGACCACCCAGCAGGTCGATGCCCTGATCGAAGACGGCACCATCTACGGCGGCATGCTGCCGAAGATCCGTTGCGCGCTGGAAGCAGTACAAGGTGGCGTAGGCAGCTCGTTGATCATCGACGGTCGCGTACCCAATGCGATTCTGCTGGAGATCTTCACCGATACCGGCGTCGGCACCCTGATCAGCAATCGCAAGCGTCCTTAAGCAACACAAACAAAAAGACCCCGCTCAGCCAGGCTGAACGGGGTCTTTTTTTGCCTGTGCGATCCCTTGTAGGAGCGAGGCTTGCCCGCGAACGCGATCCGGCAGTCACATCATTGTCGAATGTGACGACGCCTTCGCGGGCAAGCCTCGCTCCTACAGGTCGGTATCAGACGCCGAATTGCGCGCGGTAGGCTTCCACCGCCGGCAGGTGCTGCTTGAGCGCCGGATCGTCTGCCAGGAACTGCAGGACCTGGGTCAGGGAAACGATGCTCACCACCGGAATGCCGAAGTCGCGCTCGACTTCCTGGATCGCCGACAACTCACCGTTGCCACGCTCCTGGCGGTTCAGGGCGATCAACACACCCGCCGCCTTGGCACCTTCCTGGGACTCGATGATCTGCATCACTTCGCGAATTGCCGTACCCGCGGTGATCACGTCGTCGATGATCAGCACATCGCCAGTCAATGGCGCGCCGACCAGGCTGCCGCCTTCGCCGTGTGCCTTGGCTTCCTTGCGGTTGAAGCACCATGGCAGATCGCGCTGATGATGCTCGGCCAAGGCAACGGCTGTCGCGGCCGCCAAAGGGATGCCTTTGTACGCAGGGCCGAAAAGCACGTCGAAGGAAATGCCGCTGTCGACGATCGCCGCAGCATAAAAACGCCCCAGCTGCGCCAGGGCCGAACCGCTGTTGAACAGGCCGGCATTGAAGAAGTAAGGACTGGTACGCCCGGACTTAAGGGTGAACTCACCGAAGCGCAAAACCCCGCGATCGATGGCAAAACGAATGAAATCGCGCTGATACGCCTGCATGAAAAAGCCCCAAATACCACGGATTTAGCTAATTAGGTAGACCTCGGGTATCATACACGCACGTGATTTTTGGGGCCATTTATGCGGATCATCAGTGTGAACGTCAATGGTATTCAGGCTGCAGTGGAGCGAGGTTTGCTCAGTTGGTTGCAAGCACAGAATGCCGACGTCATCTGCCTGCAGGACACCCGCGCCTCCGCCTTTGAACTGGACGATCCAGCCTTCCAACTGGATGGCTACTTCCTTTATGCCTGCGATGCCGAAGTTCCCGCCCAAGGCGGTGTGGCTTTGTATTCGCGGTTGCAACCGAAGGCTGTCATCAGCGGTCTCGGCTTCGAGACGGCCGACCGCTACGGGCGCTACCTGCAAGCCGATTTCGACAAGGTCAGCATCGCGACCTTGCTGCTTCCTTCCGGGCAGAACGGCGATGAAGACTTGAACCAGAAGTTCAAGCTTATGGACGACTTCGCCCGCTACCTGGATAAACAGCGGCGCAAACGTCGCGAGTACATTTATTGTGGCTCGCTGTACGTGGCGCAACAGAAGCTGGATATCAAGAACTGGCGCGACAGCCAGCAATCTCCGGGCTTCCTGGCGCCTGAGCGTGCCTGGATGGACGAGATTGTCGGCAATATGGGTTATGTCGACGCCCTGCGCGAAGTCAGCCGCGAAGGCGATCAATACAGCTGGTGGCCGGACAACGAACAGGCCGAGATGCTCAACCTGGGCTGGCGCTTCGACTATCAGCTGCTGACCCCGGGCCTGCGTCGCTTCGTTCGCAGCGCGCGCCTGCCACGCCAGCCGCGCTTCTCGCAGCATGCGCCGCTGATCGTGGACTATGACTGGACGCTGACCATCTAAGCGCCTTTTCGCAGACACAAAAAAGCCGACATCGCTGTCGGCTTTTTTGTGCGCGCTCGGTTTACTTGATCAATCGCCAGGTGAATGGGTAACGGTACGCCACCCCTTCATTAGCCTTGACCCCAGCGATGATGGTCAGCACCAGGGCGCCGATCGCCAGCAGACCGAAAAGCAGGAAGCCCACCAGCACCACCATCAGCAGGAAGCAAACCAGCGAGGCGATAGCCACCGTGATCTGGAAATTCAGCGCCTCCTTGCCTTGGGCATCGATAAACGGGTCCGTCTCGCGCTTCATCTGCCAGAGCACCAACGGGCCGATCAGGGTGCCGAACGGAATCCAGATCCCCAGCAAGGCCGACAGGTGACAGAACATTGCCCACTGACGCACCTCATGGCTCGGGACAGGCTGCGGAAGCTGGTCGTCACTCATGGTGCCCTCCTTGCTGAAAGTCGCCGGGCAATCAGTCAGCCAGGGCTGCCTGTTGCAATTCAAAGATCTCGCTCATGCCTTTCTTGGCCAAGGCCAGCATGGCGTTCAGTTCTTCCGGCTGGAATGGCGCGCCTTCGGCAGTGCCCTGCACTTCGATGAAACCGCCAGTGCTGGTCATGACCACGTTGAGGTCGGTCTCGGCCGCCGAATCTTCCAGATAATCCAGGTCCAGCACCGGCTCGCCCTGGTACATGCCCACGGACACTGCAGCGATCATTTGCTTGATCGGGTCGCCGCCCTTCAGGCCACCACGCTTCTTGATGACCTTCAGCGCATCCACCAGGGCCACCATGGCACCGGTGATCGACGCGGTGCGGGTACCGCCATCGGCCTGGATCACATCGCAGTCGACATACAGGGTGACATCGCCCAGCTTGGTCATGTCCAGCGCCGCGCGCAGGGAACGGCCGATCAGGCGCTGGATCTCCAGGGTGCGGCCACCTTGCTTGCCGCGGCTGGCTTCACGCTGGTTACGCTCGCCGGTGGCGCGCGGCAGCATGCCGTATTCGGCAGTCAGCCAACCCTGGCCCTGTCCCTTGAGGAAGCGGGGCACGCCGTTCTCGATGCTGACCGTGCAGATCACTTTGGTATCACCGAACTCGACCAGTACAGATCCCTCGGCGTGTTTGGTGTAGTTGCGGGTGATGCGGATCGAGCGGAGCTGATCGGCAGCGCGACCACTTGGACGTTTCATAGGGAAATACCTGTACGGGGACGGAAAACTGCCGATCATTATAGGGCCCGCGGCCTTGCCTGGGCAGTTCTAAAAAGCCCGGCCCGTCGCCGACGCCTCTGGAACGGACCTTCGGTCGCTGCGCAGTGCTTTGTCACACCCGCAATTTGGGAGCATCCGCTGCACTGCGCTACAATCCCGCGCCTTCGCAGCCTGTCGGCTTCAATTCATTCATTTCGGGCCCGTGCAACCCTTCGCAGTTGCTGGCGGACCTGTATCGGAGGTACCTCCATGGTGCACAGCATGACCGCCTTCGCCCGGGTAGAACGGGCCGGCACCCAGGGCACCCTGAGTTGGGAACTGCGCTCGGTCAACAGCCGCTACCTGGAACCGCACCTGCGCCTGCCGGAATCCTTCCGCGACCTTGAAGGCGCTGTCCGTGAAGCGCTGCGCCAGGGACTGTCGCGCGGCAAGCTCGAGTGCACCTTGCGCTTCACCGAGGAAACCACCGGCAAACCGCTGCAGGTCGACCGCGAGCGCGCCGCGCAGCTGGTGGCGGCGGCCGAGTCCGTTGCCAGCCTGATCAAACAGCCGGCAGCGCTCAACCCATTGGAAGTGCTGGCCTGGCCCGGCGTTTTGGTAGCCGATGCCAGCGACCCGCAGGCGCTGAACAACGAAGCCCTGAGCCTGTTCAACCAGGGACTGAAAGAACTGAAGAGCGGCCGCGAGCGCGAAGGCGCGGAGCTGGCGCGCCTGATCAACGAACGCCTGACCTCCATCGAGGAAGACGTCGTGACCCTGCGCGAGCTGGTCCCGCAAATGCTCGCCACCCAGCGCCAGAAGGTTCTCGACCGCTTCGCCGACATGCAGGCCGAGCTGGACCCCACGCGCCTGGAACAGGAAATGGTGATGCTCGCCCAGAAGAGCGACGTCGCCGAAGAACTGGACCGCCTGAGCACCCACATCATCGAAGTGCGCCGCGTGCTCAAGTCCGGCGGCGCCGCCGGCCGACGCCTGGACTTCCTGATGCAGGAACTCAACCGCGAAGCCAACACACTGGGCTCCAAGGCCTTCGACCCGCGCAGCACCCAGGCTGCGGTCAACCTCAAGGTGTTGATCGAGCAGATGCGCGAACAAGTACAGAATATTGAGTAAGGCTACCCAGACATGAACCACAGCACCGGCACCCTCTACATCATTTCTGCCCCCTCGGGCGCGGGCAAGACCAGCCTGGTCAAGGCCTTGATCGACGCCGACCCGTCGATCCGCGTTTCCGTCTCCCACACCACCCGCGCCATGCGCCCGGGCGAAGTGGATGGCGTGAACTATCACTTTGTCTCACGCGAAACGTTCGTGAAGATGGGTGAACACGGCGACTTCCTCGAGCGCGCCGAAGTCTTCGGCAACCTCTACGGCACGTCCCAAAGCCACTTGCAGCAAACCCTGGACGAAGGTCATGACCTGATCCTGGAGATCGACTGGCAAGGTGCCGAGCAAGTGCGCAAGCTGATGCCCCAGGCTCGCTCGATCTTCATCCTGCCGCCGTCCCAGCAGGCCTTGCGCCAGCGCCTGACCAATCGCGGCCAGGACAGCGACGAGATCATCGAGGGCCGGATGCGCGAAGCCGTCAGCGAAATGAGCCATTACGTCGATTACGACTACCTGATCATCAACGACGATTTTGCCCATGCGCTGGACGACCTGAAGGCGATTTTCCGCGCCAACCAGCTGCGCCAGAAGCACCAGCAACAGCGTTTTGGCAAATTGCTTGCCGAATTGCTGGGCTGATTAGCACTTCCCAAAACCGCTGCAAGCGCTTTACATTGGTGCTTGTAGCGCGTCGGAAAGCTTGGTTAAAAAATCAGCGCTTCCCTAATCGCTGGTGATTTTTTAAACTGTTGAGTCCGCTCGCCCATCCGGGCAGCGCGCATATTGCATTTGCTACGAGGAAGACCATGGCCCGCGTAACCGTTGAAGACTGTCTAGAACACGTGGATAACCGCTTTGAGCTGGTCATGCTCTCTACCAAGCGTGCCCGTCAACTGGCAACCGGCGGCAAAGAGCCGAAAGTAGCATGGGAAAACGACAAGCCTACTGTCGTCGCCCTGCGCGAAATCGCTGAAGGCCTGATCGACTACGCAGCTATCGCCGAAGCCGAAATCGTTGAAGATGAACCGCTTTTTGCTGCATTCGAGGACGAGTCCAACGAGGCCGTCTAAGCCTATGCCTGGTCGACGTAGCACGGCGCGGGATCACAGCTTACGGCAGGAGTCATCATGCCGAGCATAGACGCCCTCGCCGATCGCTTATCGACCTATCTCGGCACGGACCAGGTCAATCTGGTCCGCCGAGCGTATTTCTACGCCGAACAAGCCCATGACGGTCAGCGCCGTCGCAGCGGCGAGGCGTACGTCACGCACCCATTAGCGGTCGCAAACATTCTCGCCGACATGCATATGGACCATCAGAGCCTGATGGCGGCCATGCTGCATGACGTGATCGAAGACACCGGTATCGCCAAGGAAGCGCTGCAAGCGCAGTTCGGTGAAACCGTGGCCGAACTGGTCGATGGGGTCAGCAAACTGACCCAGATGAACTTCGAGACCAAGGCCGAAGCCCAAGCGGAAAACTTCCAGAAGATGGCCATGGCCATGGCGCGCGACATCCGCGTGATCCTGGTCAAACTGGCTGACCGCCTGCACAACATGCGCACGCTGGAAGTGCTGTCCGGCGAAAAACGCCGACGGATCGCCAAGGAAACCCTGGAGATCTACGCGCCCATCGCCAACCGGCTGGGCATGCACAGCATCCGCATCGAATTCGAAGACCTTGGCTTCAAGGCCATGCACCCGATGCGTTCCGCGCGGATCTACCAGGCGGTCAAGCGCGCCCGGGGCAACCGCAAGGAAATCGTCAACAAGATCGAAGAATCCCTGAGCCACTGCCTGGCCATCGACGGCATCCAGGGCGAAGTCAGCGGCCGCCAGAAACATCTGTATGGCATCTACAAGAAGATGCGCGGCAAGCGCCGGGCCTTCAACGAGATCATGGACGTCTACGCGTTCCGGATCATCGTCGACAAGGTCGATACCTGCTACCGCGTGCTCGGCGCCGTGCACAACCTGTACAAGCCGCTGCCGGGCCGCTTCAAGGACTACATCGCGATTCCCAAGGCCAACGGCTATCAGTCGCTGCATACGACGCTGTTCGGCATGCACGGCGTGCCGATCGAGATCCAGATCCGCACCCGTGAAATGGAAGAGATGGCCAACAACGGCATCGCCGCCCACTGGCTGTACAAATCCAGCGGCGACGAGCAGCCGAAGGGCACCCACGCCCGGGCTCGCCAATGGGTCAAGGGCGTGCTGGAGATGCAGCAACGCGCCGGCAACTCCCTGGAATTCATCGAAAGCGTGAAGATCGACCTGTTCCCGGACGAGGTCTACGTGTTCACGCCGAAGGGCCGGATCATGGAGCTGCCCAAAGGCTCCACCGCGGTGGACTTCGCCTACGCGGTGCATACCGACGTCGGCAACAGCTGCATCGCCTGTCGGATCAATCGCCGCCTGGCGCCGCTGTCCGAACCGCTGCAAAGCGGCTCCACCGTGGAAATCGTCAGCGCCCCGGGCGCCCGGCCCAACCCGGCCTGGCTCAACTTCGTGGTTACCGGCAAGGCTCGCACCCATATTCGCCACGCGCTGAAGCTGCAACGCCGTTCCGAATCCATCAGCCTGGGCGAACGCCTGCTGAACAAAGTGCTCAATGGTTTCGACAGCTCGCTGGACAAGATCCCGGCCGAACGCGTGCAAGCCATGCTCACCGAATATCGCCTGGAGCTGATCGAAGACCTGCTGGAAGACATCGGCCTGGGCAACCGCATGGCTTATGTGGTCGCCCGCCGCCTGCTCGGCGAAGGCGAGCAGTTGCCAAGCCCGGAAGGCCCGCTGGCCATTCGCGGCACCGAAGGCCTGGTCCTGAGCTACGCCAAATGCTGCACGCCGATTCCGGGCGACCCGATTGTCGGGCACCTCTCCGCCGGCAAGGGGATGGTGGTGCACCTGGACAACTGCCGCAATATCAGCGAAATCCGCCACAACCCGGAAAAATGCATCCAGCTTTCGTGGGCCAAGGATGTCACCGGCGAATTCAATGTCGAGCTGCGCGTCGAACTGGAACACCAGCGTGGCCTGATCGCCCTGCTGGCCAGCAGCGTCAACGCGGCCGACGGCAATATCGAGAAAATCAGCATGGACGAACGCGATGGTCGCATCAGCGTGGTCCAACTGGTGGTCAGCGTGCACGACCGTGTGCACCTGGCCCGCGTGATCAAGAAACTGCGCGCCCTGACCGGGGTCATTCGCATCACTCGCATGCGTGCATAGCTCGCTATACAGCCCGCCCATTACAAGGAGTCATTCATGACCAAAACCGTCATCACCAGCGACAAGGCACCCGCCGCGATCGGCACCTATTCCCAGGCGATCAAGGCAGGCAACACCGTCTACATGTCCGGCCAGATCCCGCTCGATCCAAAAACCATGGAACTGGTGGAAGGCTTCGAAGCCCAGACCGTCCAGGTCTTCGAGAACCTCAAGTCCGTAGCCGAGGCCGCCGGTGGTTCGTTCAAGGACATCGTCAAACTGAACATCTTCCTCACCGACCTGAGCCATTTCGCCAAGGTCAACGAGATCATGGGCAAGTACTTCCAGCAGCCTTACCCTGCCCGCGCCGCCATCGGCGTTGCCGCCCTGCCAAAAGGCGCGCAGGTTGAAATGGATGCCATCCTGGTCATCGAGTAACACGTCCGGCGCGGCTACCCAGGCCGCGCCGTCTTCGTTCTGAAAGGATTTCCTCATGCGCAAAGCGCTAGCCCTCTCGTTGTGCGCCCTGTTTCTCGGTGGCTGCGCCAGCGACCCCGCCGACCGTGATATCAGCGGCACCTGGATCAACCAGGTCGCCATCGACGCCGCCGCCAAGGGCGGACCGCTGCGCGAGGCACTGCAAGGCTACGGCCCGAACCTGGAATGGGACGTCAACACCAAGGCCAGCCAGGCGCGCTATACCAACGGCTTCGAAAACGTCGAAGGCAAGGTGCTGGCGGAAGAGTCCGGCTCCTGGAAAATCGATTTCTACGGCAGCTCCGCCAGCGAATTGAAACGCGACGGCAAGCAACTGCTGCAAGAAGCCAACGACAACGAGCCGGAGCAGGTCTTCGACCGTCCCAAGGATCCGGCCCCGGAAGGCGCGCCACTGGGCGCCAACTTCGAGCGCGCCCTGTATTCGGCCTACCTGGGTGGCGAATGGAAAATCGTCAACGGTCCGGGCGAAGGCGGCACGGTGCTGTTCCAGTCCAATGGCCAGGTCATGGGCCTGCCGGGCGCCGATCGCTACGCGCTGTGCCTCGCCGGCGACTGCGCCTCGATGAGCGGCGGCTACGACAACCTGTGGCTGCAGCTCAACGGCCAGGGCAACCCGTGGATCTTCGCGCGCAACGGCGAGCAACTGGAGATCTTCCAGCCCATCAACGCCTCCCGGGCGGATGAGGTGCCTTCGCTCACCCCAGGCACGCGTCAGTGGCTACTGGAAAAACAGTGACCCAGTAAAAAGGAGCCCCAAGGCTCCTTTTTCTTTATCCAGGCATGCGGCTCAGTCCTGCTCTTGGATAATCTGCGCATACCCTTCGCGAAAACTTGCATACCGCGGAACCCAGCCCAGGGCCCTGGCGCGGGCATTGCTGCAACGCTTGCTGCCGGAGCGGCGCACGCTCGAGCTTTCCGCCCACTCGGTGACGCCCAGGTATTCCCGCAGCCAACCCACCACCTCGGCCAGCGGCACCGGCGCATCGTCGACCCCGATATAGCAATCCTCAAGCGCCACGCCACGCTGATCGGCTTGCAGCAGGAAGGCCAGCAACCCCGCGGCATCGTCGGCATGAATGCGGTTGCCATACAACGGTGGATCGATGGCGACGCGATAACCCTGGCGCACCTGATTCAACAGCCATTCCCGCCCAGGGCCGTAGATCCCGGTCAAACGCACCAGGCTGGCGGGAATGCCGCTCTGCAAGGCCACTTGCTCGGCCTCGAGCATCACGCGCCCGGAATAGCCGTCGGCCTGCGCGGGTGAGGTCTCGTCGATCCACTCGCCGTTCTTCTGCCCATAGACGCTGCTGCTGGAAACGAACAGCAGGCGCTTCGGTGATTGGCCGTTGCGCTTGAGCCAACCCAGCACATGGGTCAGCCCCTCGACATAGGCTGCGCGGTAGCCTGCTTCGTCATGCTCGGTGGCGGCCGCGCTGTACACCAGGTAATCCAACGGTGCAGTGGGCCAGGCCGGCGGGCACTGTTCGCTGAACAGGTCGCCCGCCACGCCGATCACCCCTTCCGGCAATTGCGAGATCGTGCGTCGCAGGCCGTAGACCTGCCAGTTTGCAGCCAGCAGTTGCTTCGCCAGGCGGCTGCCGACATCACCGCAACCAGCGATCAGAACAGAAGGGGCGGACATCGGAAAACTCCTATCAGAAAGGCACAGACTAGCGTCGGCAATGGACGAGCGGCTAGCAATCAAAGAAAAAAAGATACTCTATTACTTCTGTTAACAAGAATTAGTTGCAATAATGATGGCCCATTTGTTCTCGGCCCTGCGAGGCCTAGAAGGACACTTAACCCCTTTTCCCTCTCAGGTCCGGCCAGCATGACACGCAATCAATTCTCCGCTTCGCCAACCCAACGCCCAAGCCCGCTGCGCGCCATGAGCGCGGCCGCAGCGTTGCTGTTCAGCCTGCTGCTGGCACCGACCGCGGCCTTCGCCGATGAGCAGGCCCCGACTGGCGCCGCGACACCTGCGGCAGCCCACGCGCCGGCCGACGCCGCAGCGCCGGTAGCCGCTCCAGCCGCTGCAGCACCGGCACCTGCCGAAGGCGAGCCGGCCGGGGATGCACCGGAAGTCCTCGAAGCGGACAACACCCTGGGCATGGCACACGACCTGTCTCCTTGGGGCATGTACCAGAACGCCGACATCATCGTGAAGCTCGTGATGATTGGCCTGGCCATCGCCTCGATCATCACCTGGACCATCTGGATCGCCAAAGGCTTCGAGCTGATGGGCGCCAAGCGTCGCCTGCGCGGTGAAATCCTCAACCTGAAAAAGGCCACCACCCTCAAGGAAGCCAGCGTCACCGCCGCCAAAGAAGGCACCCTGGCCAACCTGCTGGTCCATGACGCGCTGGAAGAAATGCGCCTGTCTGCCAACAGCCGCGAGAAAGAAGGCATCAAGGAACGCGTCAGCTTCCGCCTCGAGCGCCTGGTAGCCGCCTGCGGCCGCAATATGAGCAGCGGCACCGGCGTGCTCGCCACCATCGGTTCCACCGCGCCCTTCGTCGGCCTGTTCGGTACCGTGTGGGGCATCATGAACAGCTTCATCGGCATCGCCAAAACCCAGACCACCAACCTCGCCGTCGTCGCCCCCGGCATCGCCGAAGCCCTGCTGGCCACCGCCCTGGGCCTGGTCGCGGCCATTCCGGCAGTGGTCATCTACAACGTCTTCGCCCGCTCCATCGCCGGCTACAAGGCCCAGGTCTCCGACGCCTCCGCGGAAGTCCTGCTGCTGGTCAGCCGTGATCTCGATCACCTGCCGACCACCGAGCGCTCCGCGCAACCTCATGTGGTCAAAGTAGGGTAATCAACCATGGGCCTGCATTTGAAAGAAGGCGCGGAAGACGATCTCGCCGAAAACCACGAAATCAACGTCACGCCTTTCATTGACGTAATGCTGGTGCTGCTGATCATCTTCATGGTCGCCGCGCCGCTGGCGACCGTGGACATCAAGGTCGATCTCCCGGCCTCGACGGCCAAACCGGCACCACGACCTGAGAAACCAGTGTTTCTCAGCGTCAAGGCCGACCAACGCCTGTACCTCGGCGACGACGAAGTGAAGGCCGAAGCGCTCGGCGCCACCCTCGACGCCAAGACCCAGGGCAAGAAAGACACGACGATCTTCTTCCAGGCCGACAAAGGCGTGGATTACGGCGACCTGATGAGTGTGATGGATGCCCTGCGGGCCGCCGGATACCTGAAGGTCGGTCTGGTCGGACTTGAGACGGCTACCAAGAAATGATCACGACGCGCCAAAAACTGACGCGTTACAGCGGTAGCCTGGCCATCGTTCTGGGCGTCCATGCGGTCGCGATTCTGCTCGCGCTCAACTGGACCTCCTCCACACCGGTCGAACTGCCCCCCCAGGCGATGATGGTCGAGCTGGCGCCGCTCCCGGCTCCGCCTCCTCCAGCACCGCCCAAGGTCGTGACGCCACCGCAGCCACCGGCTCCGGTCGAAGAGTTGCCGCTGCCCAAACTCGCGGAAGCGCCGAAGCCGACGATTTCCGTGCCCAAGCCGGTCAAACCCAAGCCCAAGCCGCAACCACCCAAGCCGGTGGAGAAAAAGCCGGAACCGCCGAAGGAAAAGCCGAGCGAAGACAAACCCAGCGACGCTCCGCCAACACCGAGCACGGCACCGTCCTCGGCACCGGCTCCAGGCCCTTCGCCGGCGCAGATCGCCGCCAAGGAAAGCTGGCAAGGCACGCTGCTGGCGCACCTGGCCAAATACAAGAAGTACCCGCCGGGCGCTCAGGCACGCGGCAAGGAAGGCCTGAACCGCCTGCGCTTCGTGGTCGACGCTCAAGGCAACGTGCTGTCCTATGAACTGGTCGGGCGCTCAGGCAACGCCGATCTGGACCGGGCCACCCTGGAAATGATCCGTCGCGCCCAGCCGCTGCCCAAGCCGCCGGCGGACATGCTCAACAACGGCTCGATCGAAATCGTCGCGCCCTTCGTCTACTCCCTGGAGAAACGTCGCCGCTGAGCATGACGCACAGGCAATCCCCAGCAAAAAGGCACCCAAAGGTGCCTTTTTGCTTTTCCAGGCATGACCTGCATGCATTGCCCGGTGTCACAGCAAGCACTCCGTCTGATAACGTGCGTCTATCGATTGCAGCCGGTATGCTTGGCCCGCAACCTCATGGACGTCCGCTATGACTCTTACTGAATTACGCTACATCGTTACCCTCGCCCAAGAGCAGCACTTTGGCCACGCGGCCGAGCGTTGCCATGTCAGCCAGCCGACCTTGTCGGTGGGCGTGAAGAAGCTTGAAGACGAACTCGGTGTGCTGATTTTCGAGCGCAGCAAGAGTGCGGTACGTCTGACTCCGGTCGGCGAAGGCATCGTCGCCCAGGCGCAAAAGGTCCTCGAACAGGCCCAGGGCATTCGCGAACTGGCCCAGGCCGGCAAGAACCAGCTGACCGCCCCGCTGAAAGTCGGCGCGATCTACACCGTCGGCCCGTACCTGTTCCCGCACCTGATCCCGCAACTGCACCGGGTCGCCCCGCAGATGCCGTTGTACATCGAAGAGAACTTCACCCACGTGCTGCGCGACAAGCTGCGCAACGGCGAACTGGACGCGATCATCATCGCCCTGCCGTTCAACGAAGCCGATGTGCTGACGCTGCCGCTGTACGACGAACCGTTCTACGTGCTGATGCCAAGCGCACACGCCTGGACCCAGAAAGAAACCATCGACGCCAACCTGCTCAACGACAAGAGCCTGTTGCTGCTGGGCGAAGGCCACTGCTTCCGCGACCAGGTACTCGAGGCCTGCCCGACCCTGGCCAAAGGCAATGATGGCGCCAAGCACACCACGGTGGAGTCCAGCTCCCTGGAGACCATTCGCCATATGGTCGCTTCGGGCCTTGGCATCTCGATCCTGCCGCTCTCGGCGGTGGACAGCCATCACTACGCCCCGGGCGTGATCGAAGTCCGCCCACTGACTCCGCCAGTGCCGTTCCGCACCGTGGCGATCGCCTGGCGCGCCAGCTTCCCGCGGCCGAAAGCCATCGAGATCCTTGCCGACTCGATCCGCCTATGCTCGGTGGCCAAGCCGCCTGCCGCGAGCTAAGCCGTCGCGATGACTGAGCTGTCGAACGTGCCGGTCACGGCACTCAAAGGCGTCGGCGAAGCCATGGCCGAGAAGCTGGCCAAGGTCGGCCTGGAAAACCTCCAGGACGTGCTGTTCCACCTGCCCCTGCGTTATCAGGACCGCACGCGCGTGGTGCCGATCGGCGCGCTGCGCCCCGGACAGGACGCGGTGATCGAAGGCACCGTCAGCGGCGCCGACGTGGTGATGGGCAAGCGCCGCAGCCTGCTGGTACGCCTGCAGGACGGCACGGGCGGACTCAGCCTGCGCTTCTACCATTTCAGCAATGCGCAGAAGGAAGGCCTGAAGCGCGGCACCCGTGTGCGCTGTTATGGCGAAGCCCGTCCCGGCGCCTCGGGGCTGGAAATCTATCACCCGGAATACCGCGCCATCAGCGGCGATGAACCGCCGCCCGTGGACCAGACCCTGACGCCCATCTACCCACTCACCGAAGGCCTGACCCAGCAACGCCTGCGCATGTTGTGCCAGCAGAGCCTGGCCCTGCTCGGCCCGCGTAGCCTGCCGGACTGGCTGCCGCAAGAGCTGGCGCGGGATTATCAACTGGCGCCGCTGGACGATGCGATTCGCTACCTGCACCACCCGCCGGCCGATGCCGATGTCGACGAACTGGCCCTGGGTCACCATTGGGCCCAGCACCGCCTGGCGTTCGAAGAACTGCTGACCCATCAGCTGTCCCAGCAGCGCCTGCGCGAAAGCCTGCGCTCGCAACTCGCCCCGGCGCTGCCCAAGGCCACCCGGCTGCCGGCGCTGTACCTGAAGAACCTTGGCTTTGCGCCCACCGGCGCGCAGCAGCGGGTCGGCAACGAAATCGCCTATGACCTCAGCCAGCCCGAGCCGATGCTGCGGCTGATCCAGGGCGACGTCGGCGCCGGTAAGACCGTGGTCGCCGCCCTCGCCGCCCTGCAAGCGCTGGAGGCCGGGTATCAGGTGGCGCTGATGGCGCCGACCGAGATCCTCGCCGAGCAGCACTTCATCACCTTCAAGCGCTGGCTCGAGCCATTGGGCCTGGAAGTCGCCTGGCTGGCCGGCAAGCTCAAGGGCAAGAACCGCACTGCGGCCCTGGAACAGATCGCCGCCGGGGCGCCGATGGTGGTCGGCACCCACGCGCTGTTCCAGGACGAAGTGCAGTTCAAGAACCTGGCGCTGGTGATCATCGACGAACAGCACCGCTTCGGCGTTCAGCAACGCCTGGCCCTGCGCCAGAAAGGCGTGGGCGGACGCCTGTGCCCGCACCAGCTGATCATGACCGCCACGCCGATTCCGCGAACCCTGGCGATGAGCGCCTACGCCGACCTGGACACCTCGATCCTCGACGAACTGCCCCCGGGCCGCACGCCGGTGAACACCGTGCTGGTCACCGATTCGCGGCGGGTCGAAGTCATCGAGCGGGTGCGCGCCGCCTGCGCCGAAGGGCGCCAGGCCTATTGGGTGTGCACGCTGATCGAGGAATCCGAGGAACTGACCTGCCAGGCCGCGCAAACCACTTACGAAGACCTCAGCAGCGCCCTGGGCGAGCTGCGGGTCGGCTTGATTCATGGGCGCATGAAGCCGGCGGAAAAAGCCGAAGTCATGGGCCAGTTCAAAGCCGGCGAGCTACAGCTGCTGGTGGCCACCACCGTGATCGAAGTCGGCGTCGATGTACCCAACGCCAGCCTGATGATCATCGAGAACCCCGAGCGCCTGGGCCTGGCCCAGTTGCACCAGCTGCGCGGCCGCGTGGGCCGGGGCAGCGCCGCCAGCCATTGCGTCCTGCTTTATCATCCACCGTTGTCGCAGATCGGCCGCCAGCGCCTGGGCATCATGCGCGAAACCAACGATGGTTTTGTCATCGCCGAAAAGGACCTGGAACTGCGCGGCCCCGGCGAGATGCTCGGCACCCGCCAGACCGGCCTGCTGCAATTCAAGGTCGCCGACCTGATGCGCGACGCCGACCTGCTGCCGGCCGTGCGCGACGCCGCCCAGGCGCTGCTCGAGCGCTGGCCGCATCACGTCAGCCCGCTGCTGGAACGCTGGCTGCGCCATGGGCAGCAATACGGCCAAGTGTGAGCAGCGTCTCAGTTAAGGGGCGAATGCCCCGATCAAGCTGGTTATACTCCTGAAATTGTTTGAAAACGGATACAGACCATGACAGAAGTTGCCCTCGCCACCGCAGCCCCGCACGCTCCGTCTGTAATCCGGCTGCTGCTCGGCAAGCTGGACATCGGCTTCACGGAAGTCCTCGACCACCCCGGCCTGTCGGCCGCGCGCAAGGTACAGGCGGTCCTGCTGGACGACGCCGTCGGCGCGCTGATGGTGCTGTTCCCGCAGAGCCAGTTGCTGGACCTCAACCGCCTCGCCGAACTGACCGGCCGCCGCCTGACCGCCGTCTCCACGGAACGCCTGGAGCGCATGCTCGGCAAACACAACCTGAGCCTGTTGCCCGGCCTGCCGGCGCTCACCAGCTCGCCCTGCCTGTATGAAGAAAGCCTGCTGCGCGAGCCGACCCTGCTGATCAACTCAGGCGAGCCGGGCCTGCTGCTGGAAATCACCAGCGACGCGTTCAAAAGCATGCTGAGCAAGGCCAGCGCCGGCAACTTCGGCGAGGCACTGAGCAGCATCCGCCCGAACCTCGACCGTCCGGACGACGACCGCGAGGAAATCACCCAGGCCATGCAGGCCTTCACCGCCCGGCGCATCCAGCAACGCCTGGAAGCGACCATCGAGATTCCGCCGCTCGCCGAGACGGCACAGAAGATCATCAAGCTGCGGGTCGACCCCAACGCCACCATCGACGACATCACCGGCGTGGTGGAAACCGACCCGGCCCTGGCCGCGCAAGTGGTCAGCTGGGCCGCCTCGCCCTACTACGCCTCGCCGGGCAAGATCCGCTCGGTGGAAGACGCCATCGTCCGCGTATTGGGTTTCGACCTGGTGATCAACCTGGCGCTGGGCCTGGCCCTGGGCAAGACCCTGAGCCTGCCCAAGGACCATCCGCAACACAGCACGCCGTACTGGCAGCAGTCGATCTACACCGCCGCCGTCATCGAAGGCCTGACCCGCGCCATGCCGCGCGCCCAGCGCCCGGAAGCCGGCCTGACCTACCTCGCCGGCTTGCTGCACAACTTTGGCTATCTGCTGCTGGCCCACGTCTTCCCGCCGCACTTCTCGCTGATCTGCCGGCACCTGGAGGTCAACCCGCACCTGTGCCACAGCTACGTCGAACAGCACCTGCTGGGCATCAGCCGCGAACAGATCGGCGCCTGGCTGATGCGCTACTGGGACATGCCGGACGAGTTGTCCACTGCCCTGCGCTTCCAGCACGACCCGAGCTACGACGGTGCCTACGCCGAGTACCCGAACCTGGTATGCCTGGCCGTGCGCCTGCTGCGCAGCCGCGGCATCGGCTCCGGCCCCGTCGAAGACATTCCCGATGCCCTGCTCGAACGAGTCGGCCTGTCCCGCGACAAGGCTGAAGACGTGGTCAGCAAAGTCCTCGAAGCCGAAGTGCTGCTACGCGAACTGGCCTCGCAGTTCAGCCAGCACTGAAACCCACAAAAAAGCCCCGCTCCCGTAGGAGCGAGGCTTGCCCGCGATCATCTCCGGCTTGTATACAGCCCGCCCTCAAGCCTTCGGCTTGGCCTTCTTCGGCTTCAGGTACTTGGTCAGCCCCTGGAACCAGATCACCAGCGCCGGGTTGCCCTTGATCTGAATCGACTTGTCCTGAATCCCGGTCATAAAGGCCAGTTGCTTGTTCTTCGCCTGCATCGTGGCAAAACCATAGGCCGCATCTTTAAAGGCAATGACAAATGCCGGCTCGGGATGCACCCCCGATTTGCTGGTAATCCGCTGATCCTTCACCAAAAAATGCCGTGCCACCTTGCCGTCCAGCGTCTGCAGCTGAAACACCAGCGCCTTGTCACCCAACTGCTGCTGGAATGCCGGATTGGTCCGACTGGCCTTGCCCATCAACAGGCCCATCATCCACAGAAGAAAACGAAATTTCATGCGCAAAGCCCCAAAGGAAAAATGAACGGCTGGCGCAGTGTAGCGGCTTCGGAGGGGAACGCCACAGTTATGCAGCGTTAGAGAAAGATGAATGTCTTTTTAGCGAAAATGACCACCAAGTCACTTCAAACTCCCTGTAGCCGCTGCCGCAGGCTGCGATCGAGTGCGCAGCACTCGCAAAGGGATGTGGACCCAACACTATCGTTGCTCAAGGCAACTGCTGTAAGCCCGAGCAAAACGCTCGTCATACCTCAACACCACCGGTTCCTCAGGATCCACCGTGATATCCAGCAACGCCCCATCGTTCACGCCATACCTCACCCACCCAAGCGTGCCCGTCCCCTGCGTATCGAAAAACACCTTGGCCCGGATCGTCTCGCCATCGTCCTCGTCGATCAGCAAGTTGGCCTTCTCTTTGGCGACCTCCCGAAAAGGAAAATTGCTGCTCCTGAGCAACTCGGTGAGGTAACCGTAACAACCCTCTCCCGATTCTTGGGCTTCAGCTGAACAGGTCATGATCGGCAGCAGCGCTCCGAGCAACACTCCAGTGCCAAGCCTGCTCATACGCTTTACAGAGAACAAGCCTTCAAATGCGTTAAAGGAAGGGTGCTGAATGACAAACCTCATGGATTTTTCCACCTTAAACAAGAGAACTCGCGACAACTCGTCATAGTCATGCCTGGCGACCTCCATCCTCATGAGGCCCCAAAGCTGATCAAAGAATCGGGCATGCTGCCGACTCCTTCATCTGGAAGTATTCCCGGTCGGGGTAGCTGGGATTACCTGGTGTGTAGCAGGTTGTCGATACCCGCACCTGATCGCAGGGAAGGAAGTGAACCTGGAGTGCACAGACTTTCTCCCCGTACTGCGGGATATCCACAACAGCGCGATGTTGGGTGTACTTGGCAGCGTGCTTTCGGTATGCCTCTCGATAAGCGTCCGTTCCAAGGGGAGGCCAATTTACAGACTCACCTGGATGGGGATCCTTTTCCCACATCACTGTTGCCTTCAAACCCGGGCGCCAATCGCGGGGTAAAGCAGCGCAACAAACCTCACCCCCACCAGCCAAATTCGGACCAAGATTTGGGCCACCGGCCCCGTTAATGGTGAAGGAATTGATAGTCGCCGAAGTGTGGTTGTATCCGGTTACTGGTGCGCTCAACATTTGCGGGCCGGTCTGACACGCTAAAAGCATCAGTATCCCTGCTATCCCAACTGTCATTCACCCAAGCAATGCTCCTCTCCTTATCAGTCCGGGCATACTTTTGGCTCCGGCATATTCATCGGAAAGTTGTAGGGGTAACCAGCGTACCCAGGAGTAATGCCTGTAGCCGAAACCCGCACTTCATTACAGGGGAGAAAGTGAACATTCAGACTTCCGGGCTCGTTATACCTCGGAATTTCAACCGTCACCTTATGACGTGTGTACTGCCGCTTTTTTGCTTCCATCCGCTTGGTCCAGGCATCTGAGTAAGACTGCTCTGGCCATATCTTCGAAGAGTATGGATCAGAGTCCTTTTCCCACTCGACAATCGCCCTCAGCCCTGGCGTCCAATATCTCGGTACCACCCCACAACAAACCTGACTGCCCCCTCCCTGATGAGGCCCCACATTTCCGCCACCTGCACCATTGACGCTGAACCAATTGATAGCGGCCGAGGTATGGTTGTACCCAGCCACCGGAGCACTCAGCATTTCCTGACGAGCCTGGCATGCAGAGAGCATCAGCGCGCCCAACATCCCCAGCGCCATTCCTCCGAACAATCGCCGCTGGTTCATATCAGCCACCGCGTCGGTCGTTGGTGACAACGAAGGAGTCATCCTTCGGCCCTTCTTTATTCGCCGCCAGCACACCGCAACCCCCTACCTGCACATAAACAAATACGTATTATCTATGTTTTACAAATCACCGAAAATCCTCTGCACTTTTCGGAAGGGCTTCAATACCTTTTGAGGCTGCTCGACTGACGAATGCATAGCCACCTGCCTCGCAAGATTTTCTAAGAATGGCTTTATCATCTTTCAACACGGTCAAGAAACTAACAAAAGCTTGCGCAACAAGATATGTATACTTGCCATTGTAGAATTTAATTATATCTAAATTTACGCTCCCCTCCGAGGCATTAACAACATAGAATCGTCCTTCTGGTGGAAGTTTACTCCTGGGATAAAAAAGTTCTATTTTTTCAGGAGCACCATATCGATACTGCACATACCCCGAACTCGGCTTATCATTACCGGAAGCACACACCGATACAATTTTCCCGCCCGGAAGTGGACAACTGAAGTAGATATCTTCATATGACTCACACAGAGTAATATCCGCCTCCTCTGCAAAAATTGGAGACACAACAAAACTGAATATACAGAATACAAACAAAACTTTAAGACTATTTTTTCTAGGCATACACCATCCTATATATTCAGATCAACCGATCCAAAATCCATATCCCCGCCCACATATGCAACAGCCTTAGCATAATCGATGGGGGGTTACTTTTTATTCATAATGGATACCGTTTTATAGAACCCATCCCAATGAACCAGTTCGCAGATGGACAATTTCATTTACACGAACGCAGGTGAACTGGTTCACACAAGAAAGTCTTTCAGCGGCACCTCTTATATAAGTAAACTGGCCTCTTGTTATTGGCTATTTAGTAAAACACCAAAAATCGGAAAAAATGGCATCGAGCTAATTGGATCCGTATGACTTACTGACTGAGTCAGACTCAAATGCCCCCTCAAAAATTAAGGATTGTCGTATATTACCTTTTGTGCAAAACGGCCCTCATCAATTAAGTCTTTCTCTTTGATACCATACTGACTAATGAGATCATCGAAAGACCCAGAAGAACCAAATGACCGATATGAATTGCTAAAATTATAATAAACCAACTCTCCATCCTTCGAGTAGTAACCATGCCACTCTGGGCAAGAGCCACACCCACCATAGCCACCTATGGAAACTACACCTCCCTTATTACCTTTTAGACAGGCCATAGAGACCACTACATTTGATAAGGACTCTACATTTTCACCAGAGCTTGTGAGTTGAGAGATTTTATCGATTTTACGACGATTTTTTTTACCATTAATATTGATAACTTGATCAGTACATACAGGTAACCCTCCATGAGCCTGCGATATTTCTACTGTGTCCTTCAGGCAATGCGATACCAACTCCACTTTAACCCCATCACAGCTCATGACATCCTTCTTTATATACGACTCAAAATCTGGAGAAGACACAGCCGACCCAGACAATAAAAAATACAGAAAAAAACAAATAACTTTATTATTGAACATATACAAAGACCTCTACTCTAAAAACCTAAAACAAAACCCACCTCCATACATAGTTCACTTTCACCAACCAACACTTTCAACGATCTCATACTCTTCATACGACATACTTCTCTCCAACGCCAATCAAGCCCAATATCAAACTCCGCATCGAATGCCATACATTTTTACAACCTCGACCTTCCCTTGATATGTGAACTTAATCTCTACATCTCTGTCGTCAGACTCTTGATACTCTGAGAAATTATATTTCTTGAGTACCTTATATGAGATCTTCAGCCCTCCATCTCTTGAACTGTAACTTCCCGCATTTTCGTCTCTATCCTTGCCAACTAGCTCAATGATGCTTCCATTTTTCTTGAGATAAATAAAATCTTCTATTTCTACGGCAGTCAGCGATGAGTTTTCGCTTACGCCGAAAAGGCTATATTGGCACCTGTAGTTTTCATCCGAATGCTCTTCATTGAACTTCTCCAATGCCTCTTCATAGGTGATAACGTCAAACCCTTTGCTTATATTATTTTTCTCCGCACATGCAGCCCCACTCAGAAAAAGCAAACATGCCAATGTGCGTACCATGAAAGTTTTAAAAAAAGCAATATTAAAGTTCATGTCAGTTCCTAACAGTTCATTCTGAAACACAAAAAAGCCTTCGGCTTAACCTTCTCCAGCCCCCATTCACCAATGTGTTGGCTTTTGCCCACGGTAAGGTGCTCATCGATGTAGGGTTTCGGGTGATTCAGCAGCAAACAGTAGAACCCGTCCCACGGCATGACGAGGAGCGGCTGGTAGTCTTGTGTTCGGTGGTCATCCATGTACCTCAGTGGAACGATGAAAAAAGTGGCTCTCAAAATACTGACGCTACCAAGCAGAGCACTTAACGACTGTAGGAAAACACCAAATATCGACAGGAGAATTCCTATTTGATGTGCAACTCATAAAAGATCTGTCTGGGGCTGTTACCAAGCCCCACGGAATACACCTTGTCATAAAATGCGGTAATCCTGTCGTTGCAGCCACATACCCTTCCCGTTATCCTTCCGCCGTCGCTGCAAAATCAGCGACCGGGCTTGGTAACCCGATGAGTAAACGGCGCGTAAGCGCCCTCCATGACGAATGCTGGCGCTTTTTTTGCGCCTGCATTTTCGTTATGGCAGCTGTGCGCGGGAGACCTTCGGGTCTGCCGGGCTCGTTTACCCCGGTTTACCAACCTGCGTACAGCTGCCACCTATTCGCTTGGTAACGAAAAAGTGGCGGCTCTAACCCAGTAAACGGAGTTACTGCCATGAACGTTATCGTCCTAACCAGAGCCCACTTCCAAACTGGAGGTGAGCAATGACCAGCACCATCAAAACCATCGGCATCGTCACCTTCGCCGACTGCGGCGAAAAAGAACAAAGCTTGTTCCGCGTCAATCCAGATATCCCAGCTCGGGAAGCCTTGGAGCATGCTTCCAACCTGTTCTACTACGCCAAGAAACTCATGCTCGATGCCGCGATGGAGGAGCAAGGAGAGCGTTATGCTTGGTCAGCTTACTATCTGTGCGAAATGGGCAAAGCTGTAGTGGATGACCTTTCGAATGCCATTTCGCCAAGTCAGTAAAAACAGTACTCAATGAACATTTGATACATAGAAGGCAAGCCATTAAAACTAATGGCTTGCCTAGTGTAATCTCAGAGAGTCACTCAATAGATCGGCATTTGAAAACGCATCCTAGACAAACACCGTTCAGTAGCTTCACCATAAATTTTCTGTGTCATCACACAGTTCTTTTTGGCATATTCAGACCAGCCCGATCCAAAATCCATATCTCCGCCCACATATGCAACAGCTTTAGCATAATCCATAGAGGTTGCTTTTTTATTCACAATGGATACCGCTTTATAGAACCCATCCCCAATGACTCCAGTTCGCAGATATACAATTTCATTTACACGAAAGCTCGTAAACTGGTTCAAACAAGAAAGTCTTTCAATGGGAGCTTCTTGACCGGAAGACTCCTCATCCTCATCATTACATTGCTCGTCCCTCAGACGAATCCAGTTTCTTTGTGTAGAAACCAAGTCAGCCTTAAAATCAGAGGCTAGCTCATCAGAAAGAGCTTTATATTGCTCATTCAAAATTTTATCGATTCTCGAGAGAGAGTTTTGAGAGCTGCGCATTATATCTGAAATCACTTCTGCATTAGTATCTGCCAAGGACATGCATGGAATAAAAATCAATATAGTAACTGCCGGCGTCAATATCTTTCTGAAAACTTCCATCTTTCAACACTCCGGCGAACAACGACTAATGGGGTCATAGATACGGCGTTGGCGGATACTGGGAAAACAGGACTGTCCATAGGACTCTAACATCCCCCTCTAGCTCTCCCTTTTTGGCTTTATATTTTCAAAAGCAGTTTTTACATCAGTAATTTTAGGATCCATCTTATCAACCGACCTTGGAACACAAGCAGACAATGTAGCGGTTGCATCACCTACGCCAACCAAACCATAAAAACAATCAAACAATAATCCCGTTTTAGAAATCGAAAATTTTTTCTGAGCCTTATTAATATTTTCTTCCGAATCCCACAACATAAACGGCGACATTTTTATCCGGAGCGTAGCTGTACCAGATGCTATCGAATCGTCGAGGTTTACCTTGCCCGCCTCGGAAACTTGCTGAATAGTTTCATCCACAGAGTAGTTATAAGTATAGCTACCGTTCCGACTGAACCGTCCCGAAGTATCGAGCCGACTCTTAAACGAGATAGGTTCAATAATAAAATTATTTTCCTCCGCCAACACTGCTGGATTAAGATCCATAGTAGACACTAACTCACCGTAGCAAACATTATCTTCTACTCTGATTGTTAGCTTAAACCCGGGTATTTCAGGAATAGAAACACCACATACCTCTAACGATTCCGATTCTGCCATTCCAGAAACTAGAACGGACAATGCAAAACAGCAGCCAATGATGTAAGCCTTCATTATAATTGCCTTCTATGATACGAGCTTGGCGGCAAAGTAACTAATTCGGACAAAACATAATACGAGTGTTTAAAGAAGGCTCTACGCCAAATGATATGAAATGCTGCCCGATTAATTTGTCTTGTCAAAGTCAAAATTTTCGCATCTGCTGCTGCTTCACCTGCTGCCGTACTTAGCTCTGTTGAACTAAGAGCATCTGCATCTCTATGGATATTTTTTACTCTTCTCAGCACCCACTGCCCGGCTGCGTTTCTGTCCCTTAAGTCCTCTTTCACCCAATAATAACCAGCACTATCGCATGCGTTATCAGCCACATCCGATACATTCAAATAGTTAGTTCCCGTTACAAAATCCATACCTCTATAGTTTCCATATTTCACATATAGCTCACGCCCGGTCATTTGGATAACCCCACGACCTATAAACCTCTCACCGTCCCCTGGGCTACAATTCCCCAACGGAGAAAGATTAGATATACCAGCCCCCCACTCAACTACGACCCGTTGGATAGTTACATTACAACGCCCTTCGTAGGCTCGAGTGTAGTAGTTTGCATTACCGTACTCTCTCGTTGTTTTCATCAGATCTGTTTCGGTCAGCATCTGAGAAAATAGAGCCGACATACGTTCAGCGGTAGAGAAATTATACTTCCTCATCATTTTGTTAAGGCTTAAATGCAATCCAGATGGACGATAAGCGTTCCTATTACCACTCGCAGCGTCTGTCAGCGCCAATGTGACACTGGCATTACTTATCGCAGTCGGAGGAGTATTTGGATGTACCGTCGGGATTAACTGCTTCATTTCGTTAAGGCTTAACCAGCCGCAGCGTCTGAACAGCGCTACAAATTCTTTGGGTGGCAAATGCCAGTGCTCTGCATCTATTCCATCCAGATCCGCATCCTCCCAAAAAGCAAGAGCTTCGTAATGAGCCTTCAGCCTCTTATAAACCTCCGCCGAGACAATAGGGGCATCACCGGAGGTTAACCAGTTAAACCTTTCAGAAAAATTACCTTTTTTCCACTCAGTCGGAAACTTACAAATAAGTCGCCTTATTCTTTTACACATTTCAGCTTGGTCTAATATAGACCTACAATTTTCTCGTTCCTCTGGTGTAACCGGTACGCTGGCAATGCCCAGCAAATCCATTACCATACGTGATTGGCAACGGCCATCTGAGTTGGTGTCATCATCGACAAGTATCCATCCTTGCCAATGCGGAAAATCAGCATCACTATAGATCGTAACAGTCGGGCCATTTAGGTTCACCCAACCGCTTCCACCTGGATATGTGACCTCCCTCCAATGTGCAGCATCGACTGGCTGCAGGGTATCTGTTCCTAAGACCCTACCAAACCGAAGCAACTCATAACCTGCACTTGTACATCGCGGATATAGGTCTGCGGCATGCTTGTAAAGATTGTATTCGTAATCCTGCTCCTCAGCCCTTTCCCCCTGCAGAATCCCATCTTCATTAAATGTTGATAATTTGCACTGGCCACGACTATAGTTCATTCGGATAAAATATGCTTCTGCCGGACGATAAACTATAGGCGAACTATTAGCTGAGCTTGTAGCATTCGCTGGACGCTCTGCATGAAAAACCACCTCCTGTGGAATGTAGAAGTACATATCCCCCCAGCAACTGTCAGCCCTACCAACACTTGTGGTAGACAACTTTGCGTTACTTCTTCCTGTCAGCCGTGAGATTTGCTCTTGACTACAGATAATTTCGAAGTGCATTTTGTGCTCTTCCCCGTAGATGCTTCCAGCAGTGCCAACTTTATCTTTTCGATAGACACGTAATCCCTGCTGGGCATTCGCAAGAGTAACTGAGGATAAATGCATATAGATCGAGTAGAACACCACGCTAGCTTGAACACCGTCGCCAATATCAGTCTCATGCTTCAGCACCAGACAGCCATTATCAGTCCAACCGTTTCGATAATTTTGGGGATCCGTCGGCTCGATATTACGCGCTGACGGTTGACGAACATAAGCAATTGTTCCATCTGCGATCGCACGAACGGGTAGGTACTCATTCCCTGCTTGAGGTGCTGTTAGATGGATTCCGCCGTGCCATCCCATGTCGTGACTTATTGGGAAGGCACCATTTCCAGGCTCTCCGCCAATCATTGCTCGATTTATATAGTCTTGATCGCTTTCATTAGCGACTGCTGCGGGAATAAACGGTGGGCTAATCAACATAGTCTTGATCCATTAACCAATCTTCAAATCCATCGAGAGCTGATTCACAGCGAGAACGGGTAATCCACTTCAGGCTTTATTTCCTGTTTAGCATTCACCAATGCCTCATCCATCAGGCTGCCGGCCTTGTCCGCATCGGCCGCTCCCGGCAACCCCGGCGGCTTGATCCCAATCCCCGTCCCACTCCCCGCCGAGCCCCCCGCGTTGATCTTCACCACCGGCCCCACCACCGTGACGCCGCCGGCATCGAGCTTGATAAAGCTGCCCCCGGCCTTGATGGTCAGTTCGCTGCCGGCTTCGATCACCATCTTGGCGCCGGCCTTGAGGTGGATTTCCTGGCCGGCTTTGGTCAACTGCGCGGTGCCGAGTTTGATGTGCTGGTTTTCGCCGACGGTGAGGTGGTCGTCCGCCTTGGTTTCGATCTTGCGGTCGGCGTGGGTGATCCGGTGTTCTTCGGCCTTGAGTTCGGTGTAGGTGTTCTTGACCACGGTGTCGTGGCGTTCGTGGCCGATGCGGATTTTCTGGTCGTGCTCGATGTTTTCGTCCCAGTCGCGCTGGGCGTGGATGAAGATCTGTTCGGCACCTTTTTTGTCTTCGATGCGCAGTTCGTTGTAGCCACCGCCGCCCGGTGAGCTCATGGACTTGAACAGGGTGCGGGTCTTGTTCGCTGGCAGGGCGTAAGGCACCGGGTGTTCCTTGTGGTACAGGCAGCCGGTGATCAGCGGCTGGTCGGGGTCGCCTTCGAGGAAGGTCACCAGCACTTCCATGCCGATGCGCGGGATGACGAGGGCGCCGTAGCGGTCGCCGGCCCAGCTGGAGGACACGCGCAGCCAGCAGCTGGTCTTGTCGTCGGCTTTGCCTTCGCGGTCCCAGTGGAATTGCACTTTCACCCGGCCGTACTGATCGCAGTGGATTTCTTCGCCCTTGGGTCCGGTGACCACCGCGGTCTGGCTGCCCAGCACCCGCGGTTTCGGGTGCTTCAGCGGCGGGCGGTAGAACACGTCCCACGGCGTGGCGAGAAAGCGGTTGCGGTAGCCCTGGTGGAAGTCGTCCTTGTTGTCGGTGGTGTCGCTGGTCACCGACTCTTCCAGCACCTGCGGCTGCTTGCCTTCATGGACGATGTGGGTGAGCAGCCAGAGGTCGTTCCACTCGCTGCGCGGGTGCTCGGACAGTTCCAGGAAATGGCCGCTGACCAGCCGCGTCTGGTCGCCCCAGCCTTCGGCCTGCTGGTAGTCGGCGCGATGGCGTTCGAGGGCGCGCTGGCTGAGGAACTTGCCGCGCGCGCGGTCGGTGAAGCGCCCCGGGTAGTCGTAGTCTTCCAGGTCCGGCTCGGCGCTTTCGGCCTCGGGTTTATAGGCCGCTTCCAGTTGCAGGCGCGGCTTCTCGAAGTCGTAATCGCGTCGAGTAGTACGGCGGGTGCGGGTTTCCAGGCGCAGGTTGAAGCCCTTGATCACCGGTTCGTCGGCGACCATACCGCTGCCCTGGATATAGGCGGTGGGCTGGCCGAGCTTGGGGAACACGGTCTGGTCGTCGCCGAACACCAGCAAGTGGCCCTGCGGGCTGTGCTGGAAGTGGTAATGCAGGCCTTCCTCTTCGCACAGGCGCTGGATGAAGTGCAGGTCGGTCTCGTCGTACTGCACGCAGTAGTCGCGCTCCGGGCACGGCGTGCCGAGCTGGAAGCGGTAGGCGTTGCCCTGGATGCCGTGCTCTTCGAGGATCAGCGCGATGATCTTCGGCGCCGACAGCTGCTGGTAGATGCGCTGGTTGCTGCGGTGTTCGAGGTAGGCCAGTTGCGGCACCAGCGACACCTTGTAGCGGGTCAGGCGCTTGCCGGCATCGCCCTGGGCCACGCGGTAGATCTGCCCGTGGATGCCCGAGCCCCCGCCGTTAAGAGCAGTCGGCTCGAAGGCGAGAAAAGCCTGCTTGTGCAGCAGTGTCTCCAGGTCCAGGTCGGGGTTCTCGCTGACCAGTTCCAGGTCGAAACGGAACGGCTGGCTGATGCCTTCGATCCCCTCGAAAGACAGCACCTGCAAATCACCCTGGAAGTCGTCGACCGTCAGGCTGAAATGGGTTTCATTGGAAGGGTTGAACATGACTTGCTCCGTGTTCGGTAATCATCCGTTACGCCGTTTGAACCAGCGTTGTAGCCAGGACGAATCCGCGCGCATGGTGTCGCGCAATGCTTGGGCGGTGACGTGGCGCTGCGCCGCGTCGAAGGCCAGCGCCGCACGCAGGGCTGGCCAACAGTGTCTGGGAAGATGCGTGGGCGCCTGCAGCGAACGGTCCAGGCCTTCATCGCGGGCCTGGGTCGACGGCAATCGCCGATAGGGATGTTTGCCGCAGGCCAGCTCGTAGATCACACAGGCCACCGCGTACAGGTCGGCGCTGGCCGACAAGGTTCCGCCCTCGAGCAACTCGGGGGCGGCATAGCCAGGCGTCCAGGCGTTGAAGCGGCTGCGGCTCAGCTGCGGCAGGCCGGGAAGGATGCCCTCCTCGGCCTGGCTCAGGCCGAAGTCGAACAGCCGCACCCCGTCTTCGCAGAGCATCACGTTGCTCGGCTTCAGGTCGCCGTGCAGCACGCCACGCTCGTGGCTGTACGCCAAGGCATCGAGCAATGGCCGCACCACGTCGCGCAGCTCTTTCCAGGGCAGGCCCAACGGCCGTTCGCAGAGCAGTTTGTCGAGGGTCAGGCCGCGCATCAGCTCCATGGTGATGAAGGCGCGCTGGCACTGGGTGTCCACCTCGAAGCTGTGCAGGCGCACAACGTTCGGGTGGCGCAGGCGTCGGGTCAGGGCGAACTCGCTGTAGAGCAAGGCACTGGCATCCGGCGTCTCGGAAAATTCTTCGCTCATGACTTTGAGCGCAATGTACGGGTCGGGGTCGCCGAACTGCTCATGCAGCAGGTCCCGCGCGCGGTAGACCGCGCCCATGCCACCGGCCCCGAGCAGGCGCTCGAGGCGGTAACGTCCGGCCAATACGTCCGGCAGCCCACCCACAGGCGCCACCGGCTTGGCTTTGGCGCGGGTGCGGTTTTTCGAACGGCCCTTGCCCTTGGCCTTGGCAGGCGCCACGGGACGCGGCGCCTCATTGGCTTTGGCGAAGGCGAAATAGGTCAGGTTGCTGGCCTCTTCCTCGCTCATCAGGATGTTATCCAGACCGGATTTGAGCTCGCTCATTGGCGAATCACTACGGCTGTCAGATTGTCCCGCGCCGAGCCGCGCAAGGCGCCGTCGAACAGCCGCTCCAACGCCACCTGCGGCGACGCCAGGCTCAGGGCATTGCCCAGCGCATCGCTGCTCAGCCCCTGGTACAGGCCATCACTGCACAGCAGGAAGGCATCGCCGGGGTAGACCTGCAGCTCCAGCACATCCAGGGTCAGCTGCTCGCTGGCACCCACCGCCCGGGTCAGCGCATTGGCTGCCGGATGGGCGCGCGCCTGCTCGACGCTCATCTGTTGCTCGTCGATCAGTTGCTGTTGCAGCGAATGGTCCTTGGACAGCTGGTACAGACGCTGCCCGCGCCACAGGTAACAGCGGCTGTCGCCGGCCCAGATGCACGCCGCGCGGTCGCCTTCCAGCAACAGCGCGACCACGGTGCTACCCATGATGCTGTCATGGCGCTCGGCGGTGACGGTCAACTCCTGGCCCAGGCGCCGGTTGAGCCAGTGCAGGCACTGGCGCAAGCCCTTGAGCCGCTCGTCGAAGCTGTCTTGCGCCGGCAACTCGGCCAGGCTGGCGACGATCAACTGGCTGGCGATGTCGCCACCCTGATGCCCGCCCATGCCGTCCGCGACCACCCAGAGCCCCTGCTCCGGACAGTCGAGGAAGGCATCTTCATTGCGCGCCCGAACCTTGCCCGGGTCGGTACGCGCAGCGCTGCGCCAGGTACTGGCAACCAGCATCAGAGCTGCACCGGCATGCGGAAGGTGCGCAGCACGCCCATGTCGAACGGGTTCGGCGTGCGCTGGCTCATCAGCAGGTAGTTGGCGCGCAGGCCGCCCAGGTCGGCCTTGAGCACCAGCACGTCACGGCCGGTCAGGTACTCGGTCTGCATCAGGTCGAACAGGCGGAACAGCGACCAGGGGCCGGTGTTCTTTTCAATGCCCACCGGGCGCCCGGCCATCTTGTCCAGCACCAGGCTGGTGCGGCCGTCTTCGGCATCGGTCGGCCACTTGAAGGACACCGGCACGATCGGGCCGTGGCGGTATTCCATGGTCTTGTCGCCGAAACGGAACTCGGAACGGCTGACCGCCGGGTCCAGGGTGTAGGGCTCCAGCTTGAACTGCACCTGCGGCTCCGCCGGGTTCTCCGCGAAGAAGCTCTGGCGGATCACCTGGGCCGCGGCCATCTGGTCGAGGTAGACCTTGGACATCGGCAGGCTGTGGCCATCGATGCTGCGCAGGCGGTAGTTGCCCGGATCGCCGCTGACGAAAGGCCGCATGTAGTTTTCGAAGAAGCGATCGGCAATGCCCTGGGCCTTGAAGAACTCGCGGAAGTCGCTGATGGCGACGTCGCTGGTGCTGTGGGCGCTGAACGGATAACGCTTGCTGATGGCCTTGCCGTAGAAGCTGTACAGCTCGCTCTGATAACGCTGGTTCAGGTACTGGTAGGAGTCGTTGAGCACCAGGCGCCAGGTGTCTTCGGCCAGCACGTTGAACCACACGCTCACCGGACGCGGCAGGCGCACCGAGGCGTTGCGCAGGTTGCTCAGCGCATCGCGCTGGCCGCTCATGCGGGTCTTGGCCATTTCGAACGCCGCCTGGTCGGGCGCGCTGGCACGGGCCAGGCCGGCCAGTTGCAGCTGCAGGTCGTTCAGCGCTTGCAGCGCCGGCGTCAGGTCCGCCGCCGGGCCGTTGTTGTCGTCCAGAAGGCGGTGCAGCGGTTCGAAGCGCCGTTGCAGCGACTTCTTCGCGGTATCCGGCAGGTTCTTGGCCAAGGCTTCCTGAGCCTTGCCCGCGGCAGCCGCCGCGGCCTTGCCCAGCGCCCCGCCCTTCTCGGCCGCCTTGTCCGCCGCGGCGGTCACGTCTTCGGCGCTTTCGGCGATGGCCTGGAAGCGGGTGTTCTCACGCACTTCCACCAGCAGTTGCAGCACCGGCGAGTTGGCCGAGGTCAGGCCAGCGACCTGATCGGCGCCTTCGCCGGCATCGTTGAACGGCTGCAGGCCGACCTGGCCCACCGCTTCGCTCCAGAAGTTGGCGTAGTCGCGGAAGTACAGCTGCTCCAGCTCCACCATCAGGCGGCGCAGGTCCATGCCGCTGATGCCGCTGCCTTCGCCCAGCACCCAGTTGTCACGCAGGATATCGGTGACCAGCGCCGTGCCCTGGACCGAGAAATACTGCTGGTAACCCTGCTGGGTGTAGAAGCCCGGGATCGCATAGTCGGTGCCGACGAACAGGCTGCCTTGCGGCCCCAGGTGCTGGCTCAGACGGTACTCCGGCAGGCTGCGTGCCTGTTCGCGCAGTACGCGATAGACCACGTTGGCCAGCGACTCGCTGCGCAGCACCTGGCGCGCCTGGGCCACCAGCGTGTCGTTGAGCGGATAGCTGAACGGCAGCTTGAGCAGGCGTTCGAAATGCCCGTTCAGGCCGTTCTGCACCGCAGTGTTGCCGGCGTAGCGCGTCGACCAGTCGGTGGCTACCCAATCCTTGAGCCAGGATGGGTCGCGACGATCCTGCATGTTCAGCATCAGGTAGGCGCGCAGGCTGTTGAGCAGGCGATCGCGGTCACGCATGTTGTTGCGGATCTGCCCTTCGAGCATCTGCGCCACCCGTGGCAGCAACTGCGCTTGCAGCTCCCGCTCGTAGGCGCTGAGCACCACCGGGTTGCTTTCCTCGCCCTGGTACAGGCCGACCCGCTCGTGCAGCGAGACGTCGCCCTTGGCCGGGAACACCTTGGTGGCTTCGAAGCTGGTATCGAGGGTCTTGAGCGCCGCCATCGCGTCGTCGCGGGCGGTCAGGGCCGTGCGCTGCTGGTTCCAGTTCTGCGCCAGGGAGCGCAGGTTTTCCAGGCGTTCGTAGTTGGCGGAAAAACCACCGGCCCAGAGCAGGCCGAACAAGGCCAGGGCCACCAGCGCGCCGACATACAACGCACGCTGGCCCCAATGGATGCGATTGCGCTCGCGCTTGTCCAGGCCAGCGAGGTCGGCCTCGGGGAAAATCACCCGGCTCAGCAGGTGGTGAATGAAGCGCGAACGACCGCTGCGCAGGGTCGGCAGCACGCCGGCCGCCATGCCCAGGCTGGCGCCGATGCTGGCGGTGTCGTGGTCGAGCTTTTCAGTCAGGTGCGGCGCGCTGGTCAGGTAGAAACCGCGCAGTTGGCTGGCCCGCTGGTAGCGGTTGCCGGTGAACGCCATGTCGACGAACAGGCATAGGCGCTCGCCGATCTGGCCCAGCTGGTGCGGGAAGTCGAGGATGCGGCCACGGCGCTGGGTGTCGCGCTCCTGGTGCATGCGCATGATCACCTGGCTGTTGAGGCGACGCAGCAGCTCTTCGAACTCCTGGCGCAGCACGGCGACGTCGGTGCCGTTCTGCTCCTTGCGGAAGCTGGTGCCCAGCACCTGGTCGCTTTCCTCGCGGCTCAGCTGGTCGAAGAATTCGTCGAAGCCCAGCAGCTGGTCGGCCTTGCTCAGCACCAGGTACACCGGCACGTCGACGTGCAGTTTCTGGTGCACGTCCTGCAAGCGCGCACGGACCTGGCGCGCCAGGGTTTCGAGATCCTGCTCGTTGCCGCTCAGCAGCAATTCCACCGGAATCGTCACCAGCACGCCATTGAGCGGACGCCCGCGACGGCGCTTGCGCAACAGGTTGAGCAAGGTGCTCCAGGCGCTGCCGTCGACTTCCGCGTCAGGCTGGGTCAGGTAGCGGCCGGCGGTGTCGATCAGCACGCCGTGGTCGGCGAAATACCAGTCGCAATGCCGGGTGCCGATGGTGTCGCGGGTCAGCTTGCGATCGATCTTGTTGATCGGGAACTCAAGGCCCGAGAAGTCCAGCAGGCTGGTCTTGCCGCTGCTCTGCGGGCCGATCAGCAGGTACCACGGCAAGTCGTTGCGCCAGCGCTCGCTGCGCCCGCGATACAGGCTCGAGGTCTTGAGGGTGCGCATGGCTTCCTTGAAGCGGCTGCGCAGCTCTTTCTGTTCCTCGTCAATCAGCTCTTCACGGCGCAGGCGTTCCTGGCCGTCTTCGCTGTCTTCCATTTCTTTCTTACGGACCCCGGCGCGCCAGCTGACGAAGACCATGGTCAGGCCCCAGATCAGGAACAGCACGCTGATGGTCAGCAGGCGCGAGGTCGCGCTTTCCCAGAACTTGTAGTCGTTGACCGCCAGCAGCGGCCCGACGAACCACACCAGCAGCGCCACGAACAGCACCAGCAACAGCGTCCAGACCCACGTCTTGCGCAGGAAGGCGCCGACTTTCTTGAAGAAGTTTTTCATCACACGTCCCTGTATTACGGCTGGGGCTGGACCACGGCCGGGTCAAGCTGCTGATAAGGTTGCAAAACGGTCTCGCGCTGCTCGCCCAGAACCCAGGCGAACCCCGAATACATCACCACCAGGCAGACCACCGTGAACAGCGCGACCATCCACCACGGCACGATGCGCACCAGGCTGCGGCGCTTGTCGTGCAAGCCTTCCCAGTGCGGCGACAGCTCGCGCGGCACGTCGCCACGCAGCTGGCGGATCTGCCGGTACAGCGCATCGCGGATGCCTTCGAGTTCGAGCATGCCGCGGGCCATGACCCGATACTTGCCCTCGAAGCCCAGCGACAGGCACAGGTACATCAGCTCCAGCATCGGCAGATGCTTGACCGGGTTCTTCGACAGCCGATCCAGCAGCTGGAAGAACTTCTCGCCACCAAAGGTCTCGTTGTGGAAGCTGCTGAGCAGGCTCATCTGCGACCACTCGCTTTCATTGCCCCAAGGGGTGGTGACCACCGCCTCGTCGACCACGGTGCACAGCACGTAGCGGGCGGCCATGACCTGGCTGCTTTCGGCGCCGTTGTGCAGGGCGCGCACCTCGAACAGTTTCAGTGCCGCGGTCAGTCGCTCGTTGAGCGCATACAGGTCTTCGCGGGTGTCGCTGTGCTTGAGGCGCACCACTTCCGACAACAGATCGGAGGCCGCCGCCACCAGCGCGTTCAGGCTGATGTTGAAGGCCTCGGCCGGGCGCAGGCGCGCGGCGTAGATCATCCGTTCTTCCAGTTGCTCGAAGCGCGGCGGCGCGGCGAAATCGGTCAGCGGACTCTGCGCCGGGCCATGGCCCTGGCGATCGAGCAGGACGGTCTTGTCGTCCTGGTTGTGTTCCATGTCCTTGATCATGTCGGTCAGTTCCTGATGGCCCAGAATTTCAGTTCAAGCTCGGCGAATTCGCCGGACACGTGGAAGGCGAAACCGCCGGAACGCTCCAGTTGCGCCAGGTCTTCGGAACTGAGTTCGAGGATGAAATAGGTTTTGTTGGAGTGGAACGCGATCTGCCGTGGCGCCACTGGCAACGGTTTGACCTTGATTCCCGGCAGGTGCAGGTTGACCAGTTGGCGAATACGCTCCACCGGGCCGACCTTGAGGTGCGCCGGCAAGCGATGGCGCAGTTCTTCGGAGTCGCAGTTGGCACTGGCGGCCAGGACGAACGAGGCCGACCCCAGCAGCTTGTGGTCGTGCAACGGCGACACGATGATCCCGTACTGGCGCGCCTGCAGCACCAGCTCGATGGCATGCTGTTCAAGCACCATCGACAGTACCTGGCGGATCGCGTCCATCAATTTGCGGAAGCTCGCGCCCTGGTCGCTGTGCTGGTAGCGGCTGTCCAGGCGCGGGCGCTTGCTGTCGCTGGCGAAGGTCGCCAGATCGCCGAGCATGCTCAGCAGCGTGCGGTACAGCTCTTCCGGATGCACCTGCTCCAGGCCCAGGTAGTGGCGCAGCAGCAGCTCGGTGCGGTTGATCAGTTGCAGCATCATGAAGTCGCCGACTTCGGCACCGCCGACCTTGCCGTTGGAACGGATCCGGTCGGCAATGGTGTCGCCGCGGTGGCTGAGCATGCTGATCACTTCCTTCAGGCACGACAGCAGGTAGCTCGAGGCATGGGCGTGGATGAAGGTCGGCACGAAGTCCGGGTCGAGGCTGATCACCCCATCGGGCGTGGTGTCGAGGACTTCACAGAGCTTGAGCTTCACATAGGCCTGGTCGCTCTGCTGCTCGCCGAGCAGCAGGCGGAAGTCCGGCCGGGCGCAGCTGACCTGGCTGCTGGAATCGTCGCCGGCGTTGGAATCGGCCACTTCCGCCTCGTAGGCGGTGTAGCGCGCCAGCACGTCGGACTGCTCCGGACGACGCGCCTCGATGTGGTTGCCGGTCACCAGCGGCAAGGCCAGGTAGACCGGCGTGTTACCGGTGTTCGGTGGCACGTCGAGGGCCAGCGGCTCGGTGTTGCCACCCAGCTCGAACAGGCTGCCGTCGGGCAGGATACCGGACGCCTGGCTGATCACCAGCTTGCCCATGTTGAGGAATTGCAGGTCGATCTCCAGGCTCAGGAAACCCCAGGAATAGCTGCCCAGCAACTGGGTGCGGGTTTTCATCTGGTAGTCGTAGTAGCGATCGTTGTGCTGGAAGTGCTGCGGGCGCAGCAACATGCCTTCCTGCCAAATGACTTTATGCACGTTCATGATTACTTGTCCGCCTTGGCGAGCGTTGCGTTGCTGGTAGTGCGGATACCGGCCTGGTCGAGGGTCAGATCGGCTTCGGTCAACTCCACCGGAGTGAGCTGCACCACATAGCGCCACTGGGCTTCGGAGATATCGCGGTAGGCCGCCAGCACGCCGACGTAGCGGCTGCCTTCTTCGACGCTGAGCTTGAGTTCCACGGTTTCACCCGGGCGCAGTTCCAGTTCTTCGCTGGCCACCATGTCCGGGGACAGGGATTCCTTGGCGCGCTCGTAGAGGCTGAAGAAATCGGCGTTCTCGAAGGCCACCGGGTGCTTGAGCTCGATCAGCCGCACCACGATCGGCGACGGGCGCCCATTGAGGTCCGGGTTGAGCTGGTCGCTGGCGGTCAGCTTGAGGTTTAGCTTGGTCATGGTCGAGTACGGCGACAGCGTCGAGCAGCCAGCCAGCAACGCCAGGGCCGTCAGCGCAGCCAGCGTCTTGAGTAACAGGGTCGAGCAGCGAGACATGCGCATCATCCTTGGTGTTCGGTGTGAAGGGTGGAGATCAGGCGGATCTGTTCTTCGTAGGCCTGGGCGAAGTCACGGGCCAGCAGGCGTTCGCTCCAGTCATCGTCCTGACGCAGGGCCTGGTGGTAGCGGTTGTAGGCTCTCCAGCGGCTGCCGGAGGTGGCCAGCAACGGCTTGTTGTCGCGCTCGAAACGCAGGGTCAGCTGCTGCGGCGAGAAATGCTCGAGGGTGCCGCGCACGGCCGCGCGGCTGGCGGTCAGCAGCGCCACCTGGTGCGCCTGCAGATCGCGGAAAGCCCGGGAGATCGCCTGCTCGGCCGGCAACTGGCCGGGCTTGTTGCCCTGCAGCAGGATGCCCAGCGCCTCGCTGGCGTCCACGGCGAACTTGAGCGGGTTCTTGCTGCCGCCCTGGGCGGTGGTCAGGGCCAGGCGCAGTTCGTTTTTCAGCTCGCTGCGGGTACGCAGGCTCTGCTGCAGGCCGCCAATGCTTTGCTTGAGCAGCCGCGCGGCGTTGAGCGCCAGGGCTTCTCGGCTGTCGTGATCGAGGCCTTTGAGATCGACCCCCAGCGCCGCGCCGAAATGCTCCCAGAAGCCTTCGCTCTGACGCTCCACCGGGGCCGGCTCGACGGCGACCGGCGCCTCGGGCTGCGCCACCAGTTCCGGCACCAGCAGGCTTTCCATGTCGATGCGCGCATAGTCCGCGCGCTGCCGTGGTTCCTGGCGCGGTGTGTTGAGCGCGGTCAGCTCGTCGATTTCCGAATATACCCGCTCCTGCTGGTCCAGCGCGTTGAGCGGGTCGAGGTCGAGGAATGCGTCATCGGGAATGATGCTGCCGGCGGCTTGCGGACGGCCGACTTCGGCATCGAAGGTCGCCGGGTCGCGCACCAGGCGCGCGCGGATCTCGAAATCCCCCAGCACATAGACGCTGCCGTGCTCGATACGCTGCGGCTCGCCCTTGCGCAGGCGCGCACCGCTGTCGCTGGCCTGGATACCGTTGCTGCTGGTATCGGTGAGGAAAAACATACCGTCGCGGTAGCTGACGATCGCATGGTGGTTGGACAGGTGGCGCTTGCGGTCCGGAATGATCCAGTCGCAATCCTCGCCCCGCCCGATCACTCCGCCGGCCTGCTTGAAGGTTTTGCTGCTCAACTCCGTGGGCACGAACTGCTTGGTGTTCAGCATTTCGAAAACCAGTTCCATGATGATGCTCCTTGCGGTCACTTGCCGCGATTGACCGCCTGCGGATCACCCAGTGGGCGATAGGTGTTGTCGTTGAATTTGTAATTACCGCTACAGCCGCCGAGGCCGCTGAGAACGATCAGAGCCAGCAGGGCGGCTTGCCAGTGACGAACAGACATCAGAGGGTCTCCATGGGTAGACAATGCACAAAGCGCCGACCCTTGCGGGCGACGCTTCGAGAAACGAAAAAGGCGCTTGGGGAAGTCATATCGCGCTAGCCCTCGAAGTCGCCGAGATTGATGTTCAGGCGCCCGAGGCGGTACAGCAGCGTGCGCCTGGGCAGCCCCAGCTCGCGGGCCGCCAGGGTCTGGTTGCCATCGTTCTTGCGCAGGCAATCGAGCAGCAGATGACGCTCGACCTTTTCCAGGCGCTCACGCAGGTTCAGCCCGGGCTCCTCGGGCAGCGCTTCGACACTCAGGGAGAAATGCTCGGCCAGCAGCTCGCCGCCCTCGCACAGCAGCACCGCACGCTCCACCAGGCCCTTGAGCTCGCGCACGTTGCCCGGGAAGGTGTAGCCCGACAGGTGATTGAGCGCGGTTTCCGACCAGCTCACCGGGTCGCGCTGCAGGAAAGCACAGGCCTTGTCGGCAAAGTGCCGGGCCAGGTCGAGGATGTCGCCTTCGCGCTGGCGCAGGGCTGGCAGCTCGATCGGGAATTGCGCCAGGCGGTAGTACAGGTCCTCGCGGAACTTGCCTTCGCTGACCAGCACGGCCAGGTCGCGGTGGGTCGCGGCGATGATGCGCACGTCGATCTTGTGGGTGTCGTTGGAACCCAGCGGGCGGATCTCGCCCTCCTGCAATACGCGCAGCAGCTTGGCCTGCAGGGACAGCGGCATGTCGCCGATCTCATCCAGCAACAAGGTGCCGCCATTGGCCGCATCGAACAGCCCCGGGCGGTCGCGGTCGGCGCCGGTGAAGGCGCCCTTGCGGTAGCCGAACAGCTCGCTTTCCAGCAGGTTCTCCGGGAACGCCGCGCAGTTTTGCACGATGAACGCCTGGGAGCGCCGCGGGCCGTAGTCGTGGATGGCCCGCGCCACCACTTCCTTGCCGGTGCCGGTCTCGCCGCGCAGCAACACGGTGTAGGGGCTGTGCAACACCTTGCTGATCAACTGATAGGTCTGGCGCATGGCCGTGCTGTTGCCGATCAGCCCGTAGCCGCTGGCGCTGACCAGGGGGCTGGCCACGGGCGTCGTATCACCCACCGGACGACGCAGGCGTTGCAGCAGGTGCAATTGCCCGAGCACGAACGAGCCCAGCTGGCCCATGGAATCGGCGAAGCCCTGCAGGTCGATATGGTCGCGACTGGCGCACAGCAGCAGGCCCTCGACGGCCTTTTGCGTGTTCACCAGCGGCACGCACAACAGCGACTGCCAGGGCGTCTCGCGGGCCGGCAGGAAGCTGGTTTCATGCAGGCTGCCGCTCAGCCCCACCAGGCTCACCACACGGTTCTGGCACAGGGCGAATTGCAGCAGTTGCTCACCGTTGTAGTCCGCCGGCAGGCTCGCCGCTTCCCGCGGCTGCAGGATGCCGCCCAGGCATTCGGCGCTCAGGCCCAGCCGGGTATGCGTGGCATCGAGCAGGTACAGCTGGCTCAGCTCGCAACCGCTGAGCCCGGCCACCCCGCGCACGAAATCGCCCAGCAGCGCGCCAGCGTCGGCCGCCCGCGACAGGCTGGCGAACTGCGCCAGCAGCGCCTCGGCGTAGATCAGCGGTTGCGGTACACGAGTGAACATCACACCCACCTCAGGCGAACTCGCAGGTCACGCCGCCGCTGCTGTCGAGCGTCGCGTGCACGCGCTTGAGGGTTTCGCCGGTGGCCATGGCATCCAGCAGGCGGTCGGCTACCAGCGGCAGTACGTGCAGATCGAGCAGATGGTCGATCAGGCGCGCGCCGCTTTCGCTCTGGGTGCAGCGTTCGGCCAGGTGATCGACAAGGTTCTGGCAGTGGGTGAAGTCCAGCTGGCGACGGTTCAGGCGTTCGCCCAGACGGCCCAGCTTGATTTCGATCAGCTCGCGCAGCACCGGACCGCCCACCGGGTAGTACGGCACCACGCGCATGCGCGCCAGCAGCGCCGGCTTGAAGTGCTTGCTGAGTACCGGGCGGATGGTTTCTTCCAGGGTCTCGGCGCTCGGCCGTTCGCCGTTCTCGCACAGCGCGCTGATGCGGTCGCTGGCCAGGTTCGAGGTCATCAGGATCAGGGTGTTGCGAAAATCGATCTCGCGCCCTTCGCCGTCATTGGCCACGCCTTTATCGAAGATCTGATAGAACAGGTTGAGCACGTCCGGGTCGGCTTTCTCGACCTCGTCGAGCAGAATCACCGAATAGGGTTTCTGCCGCACCGCCTCGGTGAGCATGCCGCCCTCGCCATAGCCGACATAGCCTGGCGGTGCACCGATCAGGCGCGACACGGTGTGCTTCTCCTGGAACTCGGACATGTTGATGGTGGTGATAAAACGATCGCCGCCGTACAGCAGGTCGGCCAGCGCCAGGGCGGTTTCGGTCTTGCCGACGCCGCTCGGGCCCACCAGCAGGAACACGCCCACAGGCGCATCCGGCTTGTTCAGGCCGGCGGCGGTGGCGCGCATCGAGCGGTCCAGCGCATGCACCGCTTGCTCCTGGCCGCGGATCCGCGTGCGCAGATCGGTGGCGAAACTCGCCACCTTGGCGTTGTGCTCACGGGCCAGTTGCGCCAGCGGCACGCCGGTCCAGGCGCTGATCACTTCGGCCACCAGGCGCGGGCAGACTTCGAAGCTGACCAGGCGCTCCTGGCTCTGGGCATCGCTCAGGGCGCGATGGGTTTCGTTGAGCGCGGCTTCCAGCGCCTCGACGCTCTGCCCCTCCTCCACTTCAGCGGCGAGGGTTTCGATCACCGTGCCTTCGGCATCTTCTTCAACGCTGACGGTCGGCTCGACCGCCGCGGCCTCGCGGGCCTTGGCCAATTGCTGGCGCAATTCGAGCAGGCGCTCGGCCAGGGTGCGCTGTTCGCTCCACAGGGTTTCCAGGGCTTGCTGCTCGGCTTCGGCTTCGGCCAGGCGGGCCTCCAGCGCGTCCAGGGCTTCCTGGTCGATCGCCAGGCCGGCTTCGGCATCGCGGCGCAGCGCCTGGCGCTGACGACCGCCTTCGGCCAGCTCGCCACGCAGGCGCTCCAGGCTCTCCGGCGCCGCCGCCAGGCTGATGCGCACCCGGGCACAGGCGGTGTCGAGCACGTCGACAGCCTTGTCCGGCAGCTGGCGGCCGGCCAGGTAGCGGGCCGACAGCTCGGCCGCGGCCACCACGGCGTCGTCGCGCAGGTAGATACCGTGGCTCTTCTCGTAGACCTGGGCCAGGCCACGCAGGATGGTCACCGCTTCGTTGACGGTCGGTTCGTGCAACTGCACCGGCTGGAAGCGACGGGCCAGGGCCGGGTCTTTCTCGAAGTATTTCTTGTACTCGGCCCAGGTGGTGGCGGCGATGGTGCGCAGCTCGCCACGGGCCAGGGCTGGCTTGAGCAGGTTGGCCGCGTCGGAACCGCCGGCGTTGCCACCGGCGCCGATCAGGGTGTGGGCTTCGTCGATGAACAGAATGATCGGCTTGGGCGAGGCCTTGACCTCGTCGATCACGCCCTTGAGGCGGCGCTCGAACTCGCCCTTCACGCTGGCGCCCGCCTGCAGCAGGCCCATGTCCAGCGACAGCAGCTCGACGCCCTTGAGCACTTGCGGCACTTCACCGGCGGCGATGCGCGAGGCCAGGCCTTCGACTACCGCGGTTTTACCGACGCCGGCCTCGCCGACCACGATCGGGTTGTTCTTGCGGCGACGGGCAAGGATGTCGACCATCTGGCGAATCGCGCCATCACGGCACAGCACCGGGTCGAGCTTGCCCTCGCGCGCCTGCTGGGTCAGGTTGTGGGTGAAGCGCTGCAGCAGCGACTCGCCCGGCGCCGCCGGCTTGCCGCTGGCCGGCTCTTCCTTCTGCGACAGGGCGAAATCCTTCAGGCGCTCGATGTTCAGCTTGGCCAGCAATGGCTGGTAGCGGCTACCGGCGTAACGCATCGGGTTGCGCAGCAGCGCGAGGATCAGCGCCGCCTGCTCGACCTGGCTCTGGCCCAGTTCGAGGTTGGCCACCAGCAAGGCGTCCTGCAGCCATTGCACCAGCTCCGGAGCGAACACCGGGTTGCGCGAGGCGCTGTGCTCGACCCGCGATTGCAGCGCCGCGCTCAGCTCGCCGGCATCCACTTCGGCGTCCTGCAACGCGCGTGCGAGCAGGCCTTGTGGGCGCTCCAGCAAGCCCAACAACAGGTCTTCAACCAAGATCTTGCTGCCGCCACGGGCGACGCAGCGTTCGGCGGAGCTTTCCAGGTCACGGCGGGTTTCGGCGTCCAGCGCCTGGATCAGTTGCTGCAGGTCTACGTTGATCATGTCATCTGTCCTTAATGAATTTTGCTGCCCAGGGTCACCACGCCGTCCGCACGTTCGCGGCCGAGCCAACTGGTCCACCCCAGGCGACAGGCGTTCTGCTCACCGATGCGCAGTTCGCGGATTTCTTCCTGGCGCAGGACCAGGCGAATGTCGTAATCCAGCGGGTCACGCAGGGTGAACCGCACCAGCGCGCACAGCGGCTGGTAGCCGAAACCGATCGGCAGGAATTCGTGGAAGCGTTGCCAGTCGAGCTGGCGGATATGGATACGGAACTTGCCGCTGCGGTCGCGCACCCGCTCGCCCAGCACCAGGTCCTCGCCGAGCTGGCTGTTGGCACGGCCAAGGCGGTTGCGCTGCTCTTCGAGAATTTCCACGCGGCGCTCGATGCACTGCTCGATCACCAGGTCCGCATGCTTGAAGTAGTAGCGCAGCACGGCCTCGATCAATGCCGCCGAGTGGGCCCGCAGGCTGAGCAGGCCGAGGTAGGGCAGCAGGCGCTTCCAGTTCAGCTCCTTGGCCTTGCGGATGTCCTCGCCGCCGAGGCCGATCAGGGCGAACAGCTGGGCGGAAAACGGGTCGAGCGCGCCGCTCTTGAAGCTGGCGCGGTAGCGGTACTTGCGCCAGATCGGCAGCATCAGCCGTTGCAGGCGATGGTGGAACAGGTCGAGGAAGTTGCGGGTCGGGTTGCCGTCTTCGCTGTCGCCCAGGGCCTGCTCGCCGTAGAACGCCGGCAGCGGCGAGCCGGAGCCGAACAGCCCGATCAGGTTGAACCGCAGGCGCGCGCGCATCTGCCCGTGCTCTTCGAAAAACTCCACGCGATCGACGTCGCTGCCAGGGAAACCCAGGCTCGGGTTGGCCTGGAATTCCAGCTGGTCGTAGAGATCTTCTTCGCTCAGGCCCGGATGGGAATCGCGCAGCCGGTCCACCACCAGCAGCACGGCCTGAAACAGCGAGTACTCGCGAATGACCCGGGTCAGCCCGCTTAAAGCAGGGGCTGTAGACCCATACGTGGTGTCCATTGGTACACCTCTCCCTGTGTACTTTTTACCCGCAGCTCGTGGTACGAGTTGAGACTGGCGTAAAGAGCGAAAAACTCGTTGAGAACCGAGGCGAAGACGAACATGTCGCCCTCACCGATATAGCCTTCCGGATCGATGGTCAGCTCGGTGCGCAAACCGCGTAGCGGCAGGCCCCGGTGCAGCCGGTCGACATGTTCGTGGCGGATCGACTTGAGCCCGCCCAGCAGACGCTTGCTGACCTTTTCCAGGTGCTGGTCGTAGTAGCGCGGCAAGTCGTAGGTTTCGAGAATCACCTTGAGCGCATCGACATTGGCCAGCGACAGGTAGTTGAGCGACATGTTGCTGATCAGCTTCCACAGGAAGTCGCGATTCAGCGGGGGCGCGTAGCTTGATGTGGCCGGGGTGATGTTGCGGAAACTGAGGAACTCCGGGGTTTCCTCGCACGCCTGGTTGATCTCGCCGAGCTTGAGTCGACGCGGCAGATTCTGGTTGGTGCAGGTCAGCTCGATGGACAGGGTTTCGTGGGCTTCGGTGTGGCGGATGCCGAAGCTCAGGTAAGTGTCCAGGCCGTCGTGCAGCAGCGAGGAACGCTGGCGAATGCTGTAGTGCGGGCGGCTTTGCGGGACGTCGAAACTCGGATCGTGCTCGAAGGATTCGAACGGCACATATTCCTGGTAACCCAGGCCGCCGGGCTTCCAGCCGGTCACGGTTTCCACCGAGAACACGCCGCAGTTTTCCAGGTCGTATTCGGCCGGCAACAGCAGGTACTCGTCCTGCTTGCCGTCGAGGCGGATCGGCAGGGCGTCGTGCTTGAACAGGTTGGCGATCGGCGTGCAATACAGCTTCACATTGTCCAGGGTCGGCCGCAGGCGCTGGATGCCGCTCTTGCGAATGTCGAAGCGCACCTCAAGGCCGTGCAGCTGCTTGAGGGTGTCCTCCGGCAGCGACTTGAGCAGGTCCAGGCCGTTCAGGTCGACGAACAGGAACTTGTCCTGGAAGGCGAAGTATTCCTGCAGGTAGCGATAGCCGCGGAAGGTGTTCAGCGGATACGGGATCAACGCTTCTTCTTCGGCAAAGCCCACCGGCTGCACACGGCTGCCCGGCATCTTGAAGGACATGGCATCGCCGCTGACGCCCGGGAACGGCTTGCCGTCCATGCCCAGCGGCACCAGCTCGATGCCTTCGAGGTTGCGCAACAGGCTCAGGTAGAGCATCTGGCTGATATAGCGCTCGCCCGCCAGGTGCAGGCGCAGGCGGCTCAGGTTCAGCTCGCCGAGGTGGCCGTCGCAGCTCATTTCCAGGCGCAGGCTGAGCAGCGCGCCGTCGCCTTTGACCGAGTAATTCAGCGCCGTCAGGTCCAGCGGCAGGACTTCGGTCGGGTAGCAGGTGCGGAAGCGGCAACGCACGTCATCGATGGGCTTGCTCTCCACCGGCGTATCACGCTCCACGCGCAGGGCCGGCCCGGACTGCTTCAGCGGGTCGAACTGCAGAATGCTGAACGCCGGCAACGGCCGCATGTAGTTCGGCCACAGCAGGTGCATCAGCGAGTGGCTGAGCTCCGGCAGCTCGTCATCGAGCTTCTGCCGCAGGCGACCGGTGAGAAAGGCGAAACCTTCGAGCAGGCGCTCCACATCCGGATCCCGCCCGGCCTGGCCCAGAAACGGCGCCAGGGCCGGACTACGCTCGGCGAAACGGCGACCCAGCTGACGCAGCGCGGTGAGTTCGCTTTGGTAGTAGTGGTTAAAGGACACGGGTTACCTGCCTGGTATTGAATCTCATGAATAAACCGTCCTGTAGAGCGCGACTGTCAGCCCGGAAACCACGTAGCCCACGATGAGCACACACGGAATGAACACCAGCCAACCGAACATCATTGCCCATTCATGAGCGGCGGCTACTTCGCTTTCGCTTTATCGGAACTAAGGGTTTTTCGCTCTTGAAGAAAAATAGCACCGTCGCCCTCGAAGAAGAGCACATTATCAACAGTGAATGGCTCACTATTTTCATCTCCAAACTTCAGCCAGCCTTCATCCCATAGTGATCCATCATCATTTCGGATCTGGACAAAATAATATGGCCGTTCGGATTTTGTGATTTCTACAAACTGACCACCGTCGGCACCACCTCTCCAGTGAGCGTTAGGGTAATCACTCAATACGTACGGCTTATCTTTAGAAAAAACCATAATATATATACCCACCACCACAACCAACAAAGAAAGCGCACCAATAAACATTAGAAAACGCTTCACCCAAATCAATCTTTTATCTCCAAAGAATCGGTACCATATACATAATTCAAGTCAGGTTTAACCGCCTGAAAATCTTCCATATAGTCTTTAGGAATGACCGCAAAATATGATCTTTTCGGTGCGCCGAGGTTGAGACTATCGACTAAGTCGGCCACAAAGGTCATGCAATTATGATTTCTCAGATCATATGGCTCTCTGTCTAGGGTTTTGTTTTCCTTGAGTTTGTTGTTTAACCATTTTTCGGCTTCAGGATATGCCGCTCCGCGGAGCACCACACCTGATATATTGCCGGACTGGCCAAACTCAACAGCCATTTTCCTCAAGGTTTTTTTCAGCGATTGCTCCGTAATCGCACCAGCTTTAATAGATACGTTGGGAACCGCTCGGACCCTGACTACTCCAGGGGGACCCTCTTCGCCATGATAACGTCCATATTCTCCATACATCGTCTTCCCTGTTTTACCGTTGACAATTAGAACACCCGCATGTCCTAAATTCGGAAACTCGTGACTGAGACCAATCATTTCAACATGAATTTTGTAGTCTGGAAATACGACAGGAATTACAAAATCGTGATCGCTCACCAGATAGATTTGTACAGGTGTCTTATCCTTGGCGGGCGTGGTCGCGACAGTTGCAACTTTTACAGCTTGAGGCATTTTACTCTCCTCTCACCAGCCAATTTGGCTTAGCTGCAATTTCGATATTCTGAACGCTGGCTTTAGTCCCTAACAATGGAGAAAGACCTGCTTCGTCTGTTACGCCATGAATCTGCGAACCATCTTCGAGAGTAGCTATATAAGCCATGTTCTTAAGCGGCTCACCAGACACCGGATCCATGAGCTGAACGCGAATATTAAAACCGAATATATCTAAAGGAATCGGCGGCACAAATCCCGCTGGCGAATGCGAATTGCCAATAATCACCGTCCCCGACCCACCAATAACGATATTTCCATGAGTCCCGACCGAGTCAACCGTGGCCGCCGGCTTGCCATTGATCAGCACGGTAGTCGCCAGGCCGCCGGACATCGCGCCGCCACAGGCCGAGGCATCGCCTTGGCGGGCGGCCGCGAGGCCGTCGAAAAACACATCGCCGGAACCGGCGGCGATCGGGTTGGTCGCGTGGCCGGGGAGCGGGCAGGCGGTGGGGTCGCTGACGCGTGCTGCGGGTTTACCTGACATCCTCGTCTCCTTAACTGACCTTGACCTGGCCGCTGCCATCCAGGCGCGCGGAAAAACTGACCTGGCGCTTGAACCCGTCCACCTCAAGCAAGCCTTCGATATTGAAAGCCAGCTTGAGCTGGTCGTGATCACGCGGCAGGGAAACGACACGCACATTGCTCAGACGCGGTTCGTAGGCTTCGATGAAGCTTTCGATGGCCAGGCGAGCCTGGCTCAGGGCGTCGTGCAGGCTCAGGCGCATGTCGTTGAGATCGGGCAACCCGTAGTCGGACAGCGTCTGCACGCTGCCCGCACGGGTGCTGAGCATCTTGCCCAGATGGGCAGCCACCGACGCCATGGCGGAAACCTCGCGGCTCCAGCCGACACGTTTGTCGGCCTCGCCACTCAGGCGTTCGAAAAGGCTGCCGTATCCGGTCATGACCTAGCTCCTGGTTACTCTTTGTCCAGCTTGCCAACCAGCGACAGGGTGAAATCGGCACCCATGTACTTGAAGTGCGGGCGCACGTTCAGGCTGACGCGGTACCAGCCCGGCTCACCTTCCACATCGCTGACGATGATCTGCGCAGCGCGCAGCGGACGACGGCCACGCACTTCGGCGCTCGGGTTTTCCTGGTCGGCGACGTACTGGCGGATCCACTTGTTGAGCTCCAGCTCGAGGTCGGTACGTTCTTTCCACGAACCGAGTTGCTCGCGCTGCAGCACTTTCAGGTAGTGAGCCAGGCGGTTGACGATCATCATGTACGGCAGCTGGGTGCCGAGCTTGTAGTTCAGCTCCGCAGCCTTGCCTTCGGCGCTGATGCCGAAGAACTTCGGCTTCTGCACCGAGCTGGCGGAGAAGAACGCCGCGTTGTCGCTGCCTTTGCGCATGGTCAGGGAGATGAATCCTTCCTCGGCCAGTTCGTATTCACGACGGTCGCTAACCAATACTTCGGTCGGAATCTTGGTTTCGATTTCGCCCATGCTTTCGAAGTGGTGCAGCGGCAGGTCTTCTACCGCGCCACCGCTCTGCGGGCCGATGATGTTCGGGCACCAGCGGAACTTGGCGAAGCTGTCGGTCAGCTTGGTACCGAACGCATACGCGGTGTTGCCCCACAGGTAGTGCTCGTGGCTGTTGGCAACGGTTTCCTTGTAGACGAAGGACTTGACCGGGTTCTCTTCCGGATCGTACGGGTTGCGCAGCAGGAAGCGCGGTACGGTCAGGCCGATGTAGCGCGAGTCTTCCGACTGGCGGAAGCTCTGCCATTTGGCGAATTGCGGGCCTTCGAAGTGATCCTTCAGATCCTTCAGGTCCGGCAGGCCGGTGAAGCTTTCCAGGCCGAAGAATTTCGGACCGGCCGCGGCGATGAACGGCGCATGGGACATGCAGGCAACGCTAGACACGTATTGCATCAGCTTCACGTCTGGCGAGCTTGGCGACATGAAGTAGTTGGCGATGATCGCGCCCACCGGCTGGCCACCGAACTGGCCGTATTCAGCGGTGTAGATGTGTTTGTACAGGCCAGCCTGCATCACTTCCGGCGAATCTTCGAAGTCGTCCAGCAGGTCCTGCTTGGAGACGTTGAGGATTTCGATCTTGATGTTTTCGCGGAAGTTGGTGCGATCGACCAGCAACTGCAGGCCACGCCAGGCCGATTCCAGGGACTGGAAGTCTTCGTGGTGAAGGATTTCGTCCATCTGGCGACTGAGCTTGGCATCGATCTCGGCGATCATGCGGTCAACCATGGCCTTCTTGACTGGCTCACCATCGTTCTGAGGCTTGAGCAGCTCTTCGATGAAGGCCGACACGCCGCGCTTGGCGATGTCATAGGCTTCGTCGTCCGGAGTCAGGCGGGTTTCGGCGATGATGCTGTCGAGAATGCTGTACTCGCCGTTCTCGTTGCTTTTCTGTTGTGCTGCACTAGTGCTCATAGTGTTTGGCTTCCTTGACTGATAGAGACTCAGGCTTCGGTGGCTGCGGCGTTCAGACCCAGCTCACCGAGTACACGACCGCGCGATTCGTCGTCGGCGAGTACGCCTTCGATGGCTTTACGGAATGCAGGGGCGTTACCCAGCGGACCCTTGAGGGCCACCAGCGCGTCGCGCAGTTCCATCAGTTTTTTCAGCTCAGGCACTTGCTCGACCAGGCTGGCCGGGTTGAAGTCCTTCATCGAGTTGACGCGCAGCTTGACCGCCAGCTCTTCGGTGTCGCCCTCTTCCTGAAGACGGTTAGGCACGCTCAGCGTCAGGCTCAGCTCCTGCTTGGCCAGCACTTCGTCGAAGGTCATTTTGTCGATGCTGATCGGCTTGCGGTCTTCCACTTTGCGCTCGTCCACGCGCTGGGTGTAATCACCGATTGCCAGTAGCTTCAACGGCAGTTCAATCTCTTCCTGAGCACCGCCGGTGGCGGGTTTGAAGGTGACGTTGATGCGTTCCTTGGGGGCTACCGAGCCTTCTTTGGCCATGGCTTTTCTCCTTGCGGTTGTTGGCCCTGGGGCCTATTCGAGTACCACTTCGAGGTCGAGGTGGCACAGCCTGCGATAAATCTCTTCCTTGCGTTCTCGCACTGCGTGGTTCTGCGGCAACAACTCACAGCAGCTATGCAGGAGGTGCAGCACTTCCAACGCAAGATCCGGCTCCCAGGCATGCAGGCCCGAGTTCAGTAATTCTTGATCGAGGGTTTCGAGCTGGGTCTTGGCCAGTTCGTATTTCTTGGCCATGAAGCACAGCCGCGCCAGGCTGAATTGCCAGAAAAACCGTACCCGCCCGCCATGGGCGTTTTGCAGGCCTTGCTTGAGGATCTGCACGGCGGCCTTGAGGCCGTCCTTGCGCAGGATCGGCAATACCTCTTCGAGGGCTTCTTCCCAGGCTGGCTGGGTGGCGGTCACTTCGACCTTGCGCGGCGCGCTGGCGCTTTGCAGATGAGGCATGACGTGAGCGCTGATCCAGCTGCGGGTGGCCGGATCGGCAAACGGCGCGCCGTCGTGGAAGCGCAGCTCGACCACGCCCGGCAAACGCTGCAGCAGGAGCGCGAAGTGAAACTCCACCTCACGCATTGCCTGGTCGGCGTTCAGCCCCTGCAGGCATTCCCAGACCATGCGTTGACCGTCGAACCAGAACGGCGCCCTGGCCAGGCTGGCTTCGAGTTCCACCAACAGGTCGGCGTATTGCCCATTGGCAAAACGCTCCTGATAGGTCTTCAGCTTGTCGGCCGGCAGCCCGCGCAACGCGGTGATCTGCTCGGCATTGCGCTCCGGGACGGCATCGATGGGCAACCACAGCATGGTGCGGTTCAGGCGCAGGGCGCGAACGTCAGTGGCCTTCTGCTTGAGCCACCAGGCGCTCAGCGGCCGGGCGTTTTCCTGCAAGGCGCGCAGGGCTTTCTGCGCTTCCTTCTCGTTGTCGATCGGCGCGCCGGGCGTGAACAGCTGGGTCGCGGCCTGTTTGACCTGCGCCACCACCGCACCGACGGCGCCGGGTTCCGGCTGGTTGTCGGCGGCACGCAGGACCATGGTCGACAGCCGCCGGCAGATCGGCAGCAGCAAGGGGGCATCGTCACCCAGATGCTCGGTAAGCGCGGCATCGAGCCCTTCCAGATGCTCCACCAGGCGGCGGAACAGCGGCAATTGCTCCTTGATCGCGACGTTTTCGCCCAGCACTTGCTCGAGACGCGGCACCAGCCAGCCAATGGCGGCAGCCCGGGTACGCAATTTGGCGGGATGGATCTGCGCCCAGTGCTGTTCGCACAAGTGCTGCAGAAGGCCGATGCCGGCCAGCAGGCCGGGGAAGGATTCACGCTGGTACAAGGCCCAGGTGAGCCAGGCGGCCACCCGCAGATCCTTGGACTGGGTCCGCAGCAGCGCTTCACTGTTTTCGAGGATTTTCAGCCAGTCGATCTGACCGCTTTCGTGCATGGATTGGGCTTTGCCCAGCTCGCTTTCCAACGCCTCGTATTCGCTGGAGAAGCGAACGTCCTCACCTGCGAAACTCTCTTTGGAAATAGAGGCCTTGGCGAGTTCGAGGTAATGGGCAGAAAGTTTACTTGAGTAGGACATCCATGGCCTTTTTTGAGATTACGGTCTATACGCCCGCGAGACTTCTTCGCGTGCTGGACAGTATCGAAGAGCAACTGCTGGTACTCATCCAATTGAGTCGTGCTCTTTCAAGAGCGCGCATCGTAATCAGTATGATGGCCACTAGCAAGCATCCCCTCCGACAACAAGACGAACTGTCATAGGCTATTCGTAAGAGATTGCCCTATATATGACAGGGGATTCCCCTAGGCACCCAGCTCAATTCCCATTCAAACCAGCGCCGCCAAGAGCCGCGAGCCAGAGCCTCGGGTGATATGAACCAGAGAACGCCTCAATGTTTAAGGAATAATCCTGCGTAGAGTCGGAAAGTCCCGAATATGGGAACAATCATAATTCTGAACTTTTATAAAAAAGTGCAGTCACGCACCGACCCGGAACTTCGGGAAGTGCCACTATTATGATGTCATTCGAAGATTAGTTTGCCACTCACTGTATCTGTATGATTATTGAACGATACAGATATCACCAGGCAACTTTCGGATAAGCATTCCTATTTTTTATATGTTTAACGACCGCCCATAAAAAATGGGCATCCGACTATCGGCTTGCCCATTTTCAACACAGTTCTCCCCACTATTGAGGGAGTTCTCAACCGTTATGGATTGACGCTGTCTTTCAGCGATTTGCCTGGCTTGAAGGCTACGGTGTTGCTGGCCTTGATCTTCACCGGCTCGCCGGTTTGCGGGTTCTTGCCGGTACGGGCGCCACGGTGGCGTTGCAGGAAGGTGCCAAATCCTACCAGGGTGACGCTGTCTTTACGGTGCAGGGCGCCGGTGATTTCTTCGAGAACGGCATTGAGAACACGGTTGGCTTGTTCTTTAGTCAGATCCGCTTTTTCAGCAATTGCGGCGGCGAGTTCTGGTTTACGCATAGTGAAGCCTCTTTGACGGTTTTTTGTTGTTATGTCCGTGCTGTTCTTCCGGAACAGCGCCCAAGGCGCCGCAGGCTCTACTCTGCGGCAGACGGGAGTGAGGATGGCACGCAGTTAGGAGTGGCGCCAGTCTCTGCGCGACCTTTGTAGTGGCAAACAGATGATTATTCCGACAGAACGACCGGTATTTAAGCCAACAAGCCGGGAAGCTCCTTGTTCAGGGCCAGTTTGTCCATGACCGCGGCTCCGGTCAGGGCATAACCCAGCAGTTTTCCGCTGCCATCGCGGCACAGAGCCTTGATATCGGCGCCCTGCCCTTCGACTGTCCAGACGCCTTCCATACCGCGTGGCGGTGGCGAAACCACCAGCGGGCAAACCGGGGTTTTCACCGTGATCGGCATTGCTCCGTAGCTGACGGTGGTCGGGTTGCCAGCCAGGGTCTGGGCCAACGCTCGCGCACAGCTCATGAGGGGCATGACATACAACAGATTCAGCCCATCGACCTCGGCGCAGTCGCCCAGGGCATAGATATTGGCGTGGGAAGTCTTGAGATGACGGTCTACCACCACCCCGCGGTTGACCATCAGCCCCGCGGCGGCGGCCAGGTCGATGCGCGGACGCAGGCCGATCGCCGATACCACCAAGTCGCAGGCAATCACCTGGCCATCGGACAGATGCGCCTCGAGGCCATCCGCCGTGCGCTGCAGGCGATTGAGCACTGGCCCCAGGTGGAAGCGCGCGCCCAGGCTTTCCAGCCCGGCCTGTACCGCTGCGGCGGCCGCAGGGTGCAGCAGCGTCGGCATGACCTGCTCGCAAGGCGCCACCAGGTCCACTTCATAGCCACCAAGGATCAGGTCGTTGGCGAACTCGCAGCCGATCAGGCCCGCGCCCAGCAGCAATACGCGGCGCTTGCCGGCCGCGGCAGCACGAAAACGTGCGTAGTCTTCCAGGTCGTTGATCGGGAAAATCAGGTCGCCAGCATCGCCCTCGACCGGCACACGCACGGTTTCCGCGCCCCAAGCCAGGATCAGGTCGCGATAGTTCACCGCTTCTTCACCAATCCATAGGCGCTTGTGGCCAGGGTCGATCCCGCTGATGCGGGTATGGGTGCGCACCTCGGCCTTCAGTTGCTCGGCCATGGCACCCGGTTCGGCCATGCTCAGGCCGTCGGCTTCCTTGTTCTTGCCAAAACCGGTGGAAAGCATCGGTTTGGAATAGGAACGCCCGTCATCCGCGGTGATCAGCAGCAACGGCGTTTCACTATCGAGCTTGCGAAATTCCCGGGCCAGGTTGTAACCGGCAAGCCCGGTTCCCACGATTACTACAGGTGCACTCATTCATTACTCCTTTAATTTCTGGGGACCACATAATCCGGGGAAAGATCACCAACCGTGATCAGCCGATCTCGATCATTTCGAAATCCATTTTGCCGACTCCGCAATCCGGGCAGAGCCAGTCTTCAGGCACGTCTTCCCAGCGGGTACCGGGCACGATGCCGTCGTCCGGCCAGCCGTCGGCTTCGTTGTAGATCAGGCCGCAGACCACACATTGCCACTTTTTCATTTACGCGTTTCCTCAGGTTTCAGGCTATTGCCGGCAGGATGGTCGATGACTCGACTCTGGATGACGCCAGAAAGGCGCGTCCGGCCCAGCGCGCTTTGTACTGATGAGCATCGGCGGATGCAAGCATGTTCGCCGTGGGCGGCCGCGCCATTGCGGCAAAATCGACTGGTGCCATGCTAAGCTCGCTGCCTCATTTGCTGCCAATAATGACCCACTGTGCCGCACTCAATTCCTGCATTTTCCACCCCGCAATGGCTTTCGCAAAGCCGGCTGGCGCCACTTCCCGACGCACAAACCCTCGACTGGCTGTTCGATGAAGGCTCCCTGACCCGGCGCCTGACCCGTCTCTCCAATGACGGCTTCAGCGTGACGCCGCTGGTCGAAGGCTGGCAAACCCTGCGCGCCGACGAATGCGCCGCGCTGGATCTGCCACCGGCCAGCCAGGGCTGGGTGCGCGAGGTGTATCTGCGCGGGCATGGCCAGGCCTGGGTATTCGCCCGCAGCGTGGCGGCCCGCAGCGCCCTGCAGGATGGCGGCTTGAACCTGGACGAACTGGGCAGCCGCTCCCTGGGCGAATTGCTGTTCTGCGACCAGGCTTTCCAACGTCGCCCCATCGAGGTTTGCCATTACCCACGCCCGTGGTTGCCCGACGAGGTGCAGGCCGATGACCTCTGGGCCCGCCGCTCGCGCTTCGACCGCGCAACCCTGAGCGTGCTGGTCGCCGAAATCTTCCTGCCGTCCCTGTGGAGCGCCGTCAGCGCCCAGCCGGAGAACCGCTGATGTATCAGAGCCTGCTCAAATCCTTCAACCGCCTGCATCCGCGCGCCTGGGACTTTATCCAGCTGACCCGCATGGACAAGCCAATCGGCATCTACCTGCTGCTTTGGCCGACTCTCTGGGCCCTGTGGATTGCCGGCGAAGGTTCGCCATCGCTGGCCAACATCGTAATTTTCGTCCTCGGCGTGACCCTCACCCGGGCCGGCGGTTGTGTGATCAACGACTGGGCCGACCGCAAGGTCGACGGTCATGTGAAGCGCACCGAACAGCGGCCGCTGGCCAGTGGCAAGATCAGGTCCAGGGAAGCCCTGGTGTTCTTCGCGGTGCTGATGTTCATCAGCTTCCTGCTGGTGCTGTGCACCAACGCGGCGACCATCTGGCTGTCGCTGGGCGGCCTGGCGCTGGCGGCCACTTATCCATTCATGAAGCGCTACACCTATTACCCGCAAGTGGTGCTGGGCGCGGCCTTCTCCTGGGGCATCCCCATGGCCTTTACCGCCGAAACCGGCGAGCTGCCGGCCAGCGCCTGGCTGCTGTTTATCGCCAACCTGCTGTGGACCGTGGGTTATGACACCTATTACGCGATGACCGACCGCGACGACGACCTGAAGATCGGGGTGAAATCCACCGCAATCCTGTTCGGCGAAGCCGACCGCGTGATCATTCTGACCCTGCAAGGCCTGGCGCTGGTCTGCTTACTGCTGGCAGGCGCGCGCTTCGAACTGGGTGGCTGGTTCCATCTGGGCCTGCTGGCGGCGGCCGGGTGTTTTGCCTGGGAATTCTGGGACACCCGCGATCGCGACCGGATGAAGTGCTTCAAGGCCTTCCTGCACAACCACTGGGCCGGGCTGGCGATTTTCCTGGGAATAGTCGTGGATTACGCGGTGCGCTGAAGATCGTTATCGCAGGCAAGCCTCGCTCCTACGTAGGAGCGAGGCTTGTCCGCGATGAAAGCACCAAGGTCAGTCAGGCTTGGCCACTTTCCAGGCGCCATCCATTTTGCCGTCGCCGGTCATGTCGCCGGCTTTCTTGTCCATCACGAAGGTGTACAGCGGCTTGCCGTCATAGGCCCACTGCATGGTGCCGTCGTCACGCTTGATGACGGTCCACTCGCCCATGGGCTTGTCGGTCGCCTCAGCCGCCAGCGGTGGCCAGTTGGCGGCGCACTTGTCGTTGCACATGGACTTGCCGCCGGCATCCTTGGCAAAGGTGTAGAGGGTCATGCCCTTGTTATCGACGAGCATGCCGTCTTTGGTCATCGCCGGTTCCGCGGCGAACGCCAGCCCCGGCAGGGCCAGCGCAGCGCTCACTAACAGGGCTTTCCAGGATTGCGAGAGTTGAGTCATGGAAACCTTCCTTTATGGTTTCAGGATTCGGACCCAAAGCTTAGTCCACGAATGCAGCCCTCGCCGCAGCACCTAAAATACTGTCACACGACTGCAATAATTCCGTTATCTAATGCGGCGCAAGACAGTTAAATGACAAGAGGATTAAGCATGGTTGGCAGGAGCATTCTGATCGTTGACGACGAAGCGCCCATTCGCGAAATGATCGCCGTTGCGTTGGAAATGGCCGGCTACGACTGCCTGGAGGCCGAGAACTCCCAGCAGGCCCATGCCATCATCGTCGACCGCAAGCCCGACCTGATCCTGCTGGACTGGATGCTGCCCGGCACTTCCGGCATCGAGCTGGCGCGGCGCCTGAAACGCGACGAACTGACCGGTGACATCCCGATCATCATGCTGACCGCCAAGGGCGAAGAGGACAACAAGATCCAGGGCCTGGAAGTCGGCGCCGACGACTACATCACCAAGCCGTTTTCCCCTCGCGAACTGGTCGCACGCCTCAAAGCCGTGCTGCGCCGCGCCGGCCCGACCGACGGCGAGGCACCGATCGAAGTCGGCGGCCTGCTGCTGGACCCGATCAGCCACCGCGTGACCATCGACGGCAAACCGGCCGAGATGGGCCCGACCGAATACCGCCTGCTGCAATTCTTCATGACCCACCAGGAGCGCGCCTACACCCGTGGCCAGTTGCTGGACCAGGTCTGGGGCGGCAACGTCTATGTTGAAGAGCGCACTGTCGACGTGCATATCCGTCGCCTGCGCAAAGCCTTGGGCGATGCCTATGAGAATCTGGTACAAACCGTGCGCGGCACCGGCTACCGTTTTTCCACCAAGGCCTGAAGCCGCCCCCTCCGCCAGACGCTTACAAGGACGCGTGTTAAGTGAACCAGAACTGGCATGGCACCCTGATTCGCCACATGCTGTTATTGATCACCGGCTGCCTGCTGGTCGGCCTGATCAGCGGTTTCTACGGCTGGAGCCTGGCCGTCGGCCTGGGAATCTACCTGGCCTGGACCCTCAAGCAACTGCTGCGCCTGCATGAATGGCTGCGCCTGCACCAACCCGATGAAGCACCGCCCGATGGCTACGGCCTGTGGGGCGAGGTGTTCGACAGCATCTATCACCTGCAACGCCGCGACCAACGGGTGCGCGGGCGCCTGCAAGCGGTGATCGACCGGGTCCAGGAGTCCACTGCGGCGCTGAAAGACGCAGTGATCATGCTCGACAGCGACGGCAACCTGGAATGGTGGAACCGCGCGGCGGAAACCCTGCTGGGCCTGAAGACCCCGCAGGACAGCGGCCAGCCGGTGACCAACCTGGTGCGCCATCCGCGCTTCAAGGAATATTTCGAGCAGGACAATTACAACGAGCCGCTGGAAATCCCCTCGCCGACCAACGACCGGGTACGCATCCAGCTGTACATCACCCGCTACGGCAACAATGAACACCTGATGCTGGTGCGCGACGTGACCCGCATCCACCAGCTGGAACAGATGCGCAAGGACTTCATCGCCAACGTTTCCCACGAACTGCGCACGCCGCTGACGGTGATCTGCGGCTACCTGGAGACCCTGCTCGACAACGTCGACGAAGTGAACCCGCGCTGGAACCGTGCCCTGCAGCAGATGCAGCAGCAAGGCGAGCGCATGCAGACCCTGCTCAACGACCTGCTGCTGTTGGCCAAGCTGGAAGCCACCGACTACCCGTCGGACAACCAGCCGGTGCCGATCGATGTGCTGCTGCAATCGATCAAGAGCGATGCCCAGGCCCTGTCCGGCGAGCGCAACCAGCGCATCACCCTGGAAGCCGACGCGCAGGTCCAGCTCAAGGGCAGCGAGGCGGAGCTGCGCAGCGCCTTTTCCAACCTGGTGTTCAACGCGGTGAAATACACCCCGGCCGAGGGCAACATCCGCATCCGCTGGTGGGGCGACGAGCAAGGCGCGCACCTGAGCGTGCAGGATTCGGGAATCGGCATCGACAGCAAGCACCTGCCGCGCCTGACCGAACGTTTCTACCGCGTCGACTCCAGCCGCAACTCCAACACCGGCGGCACCGGCCTGGGCCTGGCCATCGTCAAGCATGTGCTGCTGCGCCACCGGGCGCGCCTGGAGATCAGCAGCGTACCGGGCCACGGCAGCACCTTTACCTGCCATTTCGCCCCGGCCCAGGTGAAAAGATTCCGTGCCGACGCCCTGACCGACCAGCAGTGACCGCCACGCACCACTAGGCAATCGCCCTGCCAGCCGCTACATTGGCTGGCTTGCGCCTGCCATTGCGTCGCGCATTTCTCTCTTTTTCGAATACACGGAACCCGCAAAACTCCATCATGGACCCTTCCCCTGGTTTTACCCTCGCGTCTCTTTTCGCCGACTTCGGCATGATTCTTTTTGCACTGCTCCTGGTTCTGCTCAACGGCTTTTTCGTAGCCGCCGAGTTCGCCATGGTCAAACTGCGCTCGACCCGGGTCGAGGCCATCGCCCACAAGAACGGCTGGCGCGGGCAGATCCTGCGTACCGTACACAGCCAGCTGGACGCCTACCTTTCCGCCTGCCAGCTGGGTATCACCCTGGCCTCCCTCGGCCTGGGATGGGTCGGTGAACCGGCCTTCGCGCACCTGCTGGCGCCGCTGCTCAGCGCCGTGGGCGTGGATTCGCCGGAAGTGGTCAAGGGCGTGTCGTTCTTTACCGCCTTCTTCATCATTTCCTACCTGCACATCGTGGTCGGCGAGCTGGCGCCCAAGTCCTGGGCCATCCGTAAACCCGAGCTGCTGTCGCTGTGGACGGCAGTGCCGCTGTACCTGTTCTACTGGTTGATGTACCCGGCGATCTACCTGCTCAACGCCAGTGCCAACACCATCCTGCGCATCGCCGGCCAGGGCGAGCCCGGCCCGCATCACGAGCATCACTACAGCCGTGAAGAACTGAAGCTGATCCTGCACTCCAGCCGCGGCCAGGACCCCAGCGACCAGGGCATGCGCGTCCTGGCTTCGGCCGTGGAAATGGGCGAACTGGAAGTGGTGGACTGGGCCAACTCCCGGGAAGACCTGATCAGCGTGGAATTCAACGCGCCGCTGAAGCAGATCCTCGCGCTGTTCCGCCGCCACAAGTTCAGCCGCTACCCGGTCTACGACAGCGAGCACAACGAGTTCGTCGGCCTGCTGCATATCAAGGACCTGCTGCTGGAGCTGGCCGCGCTGGACCACATCCCCGAGTCGTTCAACCTGGCCGAGCTGACCCGCCCACTGGAACGCGTTTCCCGGCACATGCCGCTGTCGCAGTTGCTGGAGCAGTTCCGCAAAGGCGGCTCGCACTTCGCCCTGGTGGAAGAAGCCGACGGCAAGATCATCGGCTACCTGACCATGGAAGACGTGCTGGAAGTGCTGGTCGGCGATATCCAGGACGAACACCGCAAGGCCGAACGCGGCATCCTCGCCTACCAGCCCGGCAAACTGCTGGTGCGCGGCGATACCCCGCTGTTCAAGGTGGAACGCCTGCTGGGCATTGACCTGGACCATATCGAGGCCGAAACCCTTGCCGGCCTGGTCTACGAAACCCTGAAACGGGTGCCGGAAGAAGAAGAGGTCATGGAAGTCGAAGGCCTGCGCATCATCATCAAGAAGATGAAAGGCCCGAAAATCGTCCTGGCCAAGGTATTGATGCTCGATTGAGCACGGCCTGAGCCCCCATCGCGAGTAATCGACGCTCGATTGCTCGCGATCCCCTCCCGATACCACCTGCTCCGCCGATCACCCTGTAGCCGCTGCCGAAGGCTGCGATCGACCTGGGCGACACTCCGACGAAGCGGGCGCAGGATCTAGAGATCGCTGAAGGCCTACGGCCTTATCGCAGCCTTCGGCAGCGGCTACATGGCTATTTTTTGCCCAGCGCGAAGTTCGGCAGGCTGCCGATGGGCTGGTTGAATTGATAGGGAATCGACACCAGCCCCAGGCCGGTATTGCGCTGCACCACGAAGTGCAGGTGCGGGCCGCTGCTGTTGCCGGTGTTACCCGACAGCGCCAGCGGGCTGCCTACCACCACCCGCTGGCCTTCTCGCACGCGCACCGAGCCCCGCTTGAGATGCAGGTACACGCCCATGGTGCCGTCGTCGTGCAGCACCCGCACGAAATTGCCGGAGGGGTCGGTGCCGCGCCCGCTTTGGCGGTTCTCGGTCTTCACCACCACTCCACCGCGCGCCGCGATGATCGGCGTGCCCTCGGGCATGGCAATGTCCATGGCGTAACGGCTCTTGGGGCCGAAATGGCTGTATCGACCGTTGGCCCCCTGGGTCAGGCGAAACGGACCGCCCCGCCAGGGCAGCGGATAACGATAAACCTGCGCAGTGCCTGACGGGTCACCCAGGGAATAACGGAACTGCGGGGTATAGACCAGCGGTCTGTCCGGCTGCTTGGCCATGAGCAACGCCAGGCGCTGTTGGCTGCGGGCCGGCAGCACACGGCGGATCGGCTGTTGCGGCGCGCCCCTGACATTCTTCAGCCCGGTGAACCCCAGCTCGATCTCCACGGGCGCATGCAGCTCGTTGCGCACGAACACGCTGTCCACTCCTTTCCTCTTCTGGATATCCAGGCGTACCTGGCGCTCCAGGTGTTCGACCATGCCGTCGCGAAACACGAACACCTGGGCGCCCGGCGACGGACGGTCGCTGTAGGACACCACGCCGTTGGCGTCGGTGGACTTGTAGATGGTCATCGCCATGGCCGAGGTGGCAATCAGCAACAGACCGCAGGACAACAGCAGATGCGTGAACATGGGCAAGGTTCTGAGAAAAAGCCTGAAGTCAGGCTAGCAGCCCGACGTGGACTTTGTATGAATCAACCCGGCACCAGAGGTTCCGTTCCCGACGGACTGAAGCTGATATCGACGCCCATTTGCGCGGCGTCGGACAGATTGACCAGCGCATCCAGGGAGAATTTGTTGATCTTGCCGCTGAGCACATCGTTGAGGCGCGGCTGGGTGATGTTGAGCCGCTTGGCCGCCTCCTTCTGCGAAACGCCCCAGGCCTTGATGGTCTTGCCCAACTCCAGCATGAGCTTGGAGCGCAGGCGCATATTGGCGGCTTCCTGGGGCGAACCTTCGAGCGCGTCCCAGACACTGGCGAAACGCTCGGTATGCATGTGATCGGTCATGGCGTGCACTAATCTCCTGAAGTCTGGCCCGGGCCAGTTCGATGTCCCGCGTTTCGGTTTTCCGGGTGGTCTTGCGCGCGGCGTGCAACACATAAATGGCCGCAGGCCGGTTGGCCACGTAAAACACCCGAAACGCCCCTGAATCCTCACTGATCCTGATCTCGAACACCCCTGGGCCCACGGTTTTCATCGACCGGCAGTCATAGGGCTGCTCACCCTGCTGCAACAAGTCCAGCTGAAAACCCGCCGCTCTTCGCGCATCCAGCGGAAAAGCCCGGAGGTCCCGGAGCGCGCTCCCGACAAACACCACGTCCTTGTGCCTAGGCATCGAACCTCTCCTCGTGACTGACCCAGAGAGGTTAAACAGCCGACCGCCACAGCGCGCGGCCGGGTTGTTTCAAAGCGTGGCCAGGCACAAGAAAAGCCAAAAGCACAGATCACAAGCTATATCTGTACGGATATAAATCAACCTGAAAAACCGAGAATCGGACGCACGGCATCAAACCACCGCCCCCTCCCCCAACGCCTTGCACTGCGCCGCCTGCAACACATCACACCCATCATCCAGCAACAGATACAACGCCTGAGTGACACGCCCAAGATCACCCTCGTCAGCGTGCAAAAGCGTGGTACAGGAAAGTGTTTGCAGCAGGTTTCGCGCCGCATTCAAACGCAAACTGGCACTGGCCTGCAGATCGACCAGCGACGCATCCGGGTTGATCAGCAGAACGGGCGAGTCGCCGGTATTGGACTTGAGGGGAATTGGCTTGGACATCGATAACGCTCCTATTTTGGGAGCTGTCAGCCATCGTCGCCAAACGATAGGGTGGCAGCTGTACGCAGGTTGGCGAACCGGGTAAATAGGAAAACCGGCAGACCCGAAGGTCTCCCACGCACAGCCGCCATAACACGGCGAACACGAAATGCCCGACATGATACATGGCGCTGTTACGCCTATTAACACGAGTCGCCAAACCCGGTCGCGGAATTGGCCGCGACAAACCAGAGCCTAGGTTTGAGCCCAGAAGGAAGCAATCGAGGGATTGTGTGGGGATGTGAAAGGTCGGGGGCCAGCCGTCCGGAAAATGCAGGGGCAGGACGGACGTCATCGCGGGCAAGCCTCGCTCCTACGGAAGCGTGGCTGCCCGTGATGTGGCATCAGGCGCCGGGGACGAAGTGCTTCTGGGCGGTGCCGCGGGCGATCAGGCGGGAGATGTAGTCGAGTTTCTGTGCGTCCTGGTCGACGAAACGGAAGGTCAGCTGCAGCCACTCGCTGTCCGGCTTGGGCTCATAAGCCACCACGGCATGCAGGTAGCCGTTCAGGCGGGCCACTTCGGCATTGTCGCCCTGCTCCAGGTCCAGCACGGCACTGTCGAGCACCTGGGGCAGCGTGTCAGTGCGTTTCACCACCAGCAGCGCCTCCTTGATGCTCAGCGCCTTGATCACGCATTGCTGATTACCGCTGGGCAGGCGCAGTTGGCCCTGGCCACGACCACCGGCCGCGGCAGCAGCGGCGGGAGCCGGCGCCTTCACCGGCGGGCTGTTGAGCAAACCACGGGCCGGTGCAGCCGTTGGAGCCGAGACGACGGCGGGCTTGGCGAACGGATTGACCACCGCGGCCGCCGGCGCGCTGCCAAGCACTTCCGCCTTGCCGCCGGTCAGGGCGCTCAGGGAGTCATTGCCAAAGGCCGAGTTCATCTTGGTCGGCGCGCTGTTCATCAGGGTGTCGAGCTTGCCGACCTTGTTCAGCGCCTGCTTGACCTTGGTCAGCAGCTGCTCGTTGGTGAACGGCTTGCTGACGTAGCCGGAGACGCCCGCCTGGATCGCCTGCACCACGTTCTCCTTGTCGCCACGACTGGTGACCATGATGAACGGCATGGCCTTCATGGTTTCCTGGCCGCGACACCAGGTCAGCAGCTCCAGGCCGGACATTTCCGGCATTTCCCAGTCGCACAGGACCAGGTCGAAGGCTTCACGGGCCAGCAGGGCCTGGGCTTTACGGCCGTTGATGGCGTCCTCGATCTTGATGCCAGGGAAGTAGTTGCGCAGACATTTCTTCACCAGGTCACGAATGAACGAAGCGTCATCCACCACCAACACACTTACCTTACTCATCGACCACCCCTTTAAAAATCCCGGCTAGCATAACGCTTTACTGATGGCACTTTGCCAAAACTCTTCAGTCACGCCAGGACTTTTCGTTCGCGGGCGCTGCTTTTCAAGTTCGATCCCCATAAACGAAAACGCCCGGCCAAAAGGCCGGGCGCTTCTCTCGGGCAACCTTACTTATCGTCAGCTTCACCCGGAACATTAGCGGTTTCGGCACTTGTGCCTTCAACTTCTTCCTTCATCCGCTTGAGCCCCAAATGACGCACATCGGTGCCGCGGACCAGGTAGATCACCAGCTCCGAGATGTTGCGCGCATGGTCGCCGATCCGCTCCAGCGAGCGCAGGACCCAGATGATGCTCAGAACGCGCGAGATCGAGCGCGGATCTTCCATCATGTAGGTGGCCAACTCGCGCAGCGCGGTCTTGTACTCGCGGTCGATGATCTTGTCGTACTGCGCCACCGACAGCGCCAGGTCGGCGTCGAAGCGGGCAAAAGCGTCCAGCGCATCGCGGACCATGTTGCGCACCTGGTCGCCGATATGCCGCACTTCCACGTAGCCGCGTGGGGCTTCGCCTTCTTCGCACAGCTGGATGGCGCGACGGGCGATCTTGGTCGATTCGTCGCCGATGCGCTCCAGGTCGATCACCGACTTGGAGATGCTGATGATCAGGCGCAAGTCGGAAGCGGCCGGCTGGCGACGGGCAAGAATGCGCAGGCATTCTTCGTCGATGTTGCGTTCCATCTGGTTGATCTGTTCGTCGATCTCGCGCACCTGCTGGGCAAGCCCCGAGTCGGCTTCGATCAGCGCGGTGACGGCGTCGTTGACTTGTTTCTCGACCAGCCCGCCCATCGCCAGGAGGTGGCTGCGCACCTCCTCGAGTTCGGCGTTGAACTGCTGGGAGATGTGATGCGTGAGGCCTTCTTTACTAATCATGGTTGGCGTCCTTGGAGCGTCCGGTAAGGTGCGGTGGACCGCAGCGTCAGTTCAGTGAGCAATACAGCTTCCTAGCCGTAACGACCGGTGATGTAGTCTTCGGTCTGCTTCTTCGCCGGATTGGTGAACAGGGTGTCGGTGTCGCCGAATTCCACCAGTTTGCCCATGTACATGAACGCCGTGTAGTCGGAGACACGCGCGGCCTGTTGCATGTTGTGGGTCACGATCACGATGGTGAACTTCGATTTCAGTTCGTAGATCAGTTCTTCGACCTTCAAGGTGGAGATCGGGTCGAGCGCCGAGCACGGTTCGTCGAGCAGCAGCACTTCCGGTTCCACGGCGATGGTGCGGGCGATCACCAGACGCTGCTGCTGACCACCGGACAGGCCGAGTGCCGATTCATGCAGGCGATCCTTGACCTCCTCCCACAGCGCCGCGCCCTTGAGGGCCCACTCGACGGCTTCGTCGAGGACGCGCTTCTTGTTGATGCCCTGGATGCGCAGGCCGTAGACCACGTTCTCGTAGATGGTTTTCGGGAACGGGTTGGGCTTCTGGAACACCATGCCCACACGGCGACGCAGCTCGGCGACGTCTTCGCCCTTGCGGTAGATGTTGTTGCCGTAGAGGTTGATCTCGCCTTCCACGCGGCAACCGTCCACCAGGTCGTTCATGCGGTTGAACGTGCGCAGCAGGGTCGACTTGCCACAGCCGGACGGGCCGATGAAGGCGGTCACGCGCTGCTTCGGAATGTTCATGCTGACGTCGAACAGCGCCTGCTTTTCACCGTAGTACAGGCTCAGGCCCGGGACTTCGATGGCCACGGTCTCCTGGTCCAGGCTCAGGCTCTGCTTGTCCCGGCCCAAGGCCGACATGTTGATGCCGTGGGTATGTGCTTCTTGCTGCATGGGTCACTCCCTACGCTAACAAATTCGTTTCAGTGAGCCGCTGGCCTCACAAGATGGGCCAGCGGTGTTGCCGTTTTGCAGGAGCGAGGCTTGCCCGCGAAGGCGTCGGCACATTGGATAATGATGCGACTGACAGACAGCTTTCGCGAGCACGCTTCGCTCCTACAGGGGCGGTATTAACTATCCAGTGCCTTGTATTTCTCGCGCAGGTGGTTGCGAATCCACACCGCCGACAGGTTGAGCGTCGCGATCACCAGCACCAGCAGCAGCGCCGTGGCGTACACCAGCGGCCGCGCGGCCTCGACGTTCGGGCTCTGGAAGCCGACGTCGTAGATATGGAAGCCCAGGTGCATGATCTTCTGGTCCAGGTGCAGGTACGGGTAGTTGCCGTCCACCGGCAGCGACGGCGCCAGTTTCACCACACCCACCAGCATCAGCGGCGCCACTTCACCGGCGGCACGGGCCACCGCGAGGATCATGCCGGTCATCATCGCCGGGCTGGCCATCGGCAGCACGATCTTCCACAGGGTTTCCGCCTTGGTCGCGCCCAGGGCCAGGGAACCTTCACGCACGGTGCGGGGAATCCGCGCCAGGCCTTCCTCGGTGGCCACGATCACCACCGGCACCGCCAGCAGCGCCAGGGTCAGGGAAGCCCAGAGCAGGCCCGGAGTACCGAAAGTCGGGGCCGGCAGCGCCTCGGGGAAGAACAAGCGGTCGAGCGAGCCGCCCAGCACATAGACGAAGAAGCCCAGGCCGAACACGCCGTAGACGATGGCCGGAACGCCCGCCAGGTTGTTCACGGCGATGCGGATCACCCGGGTCAGGGTGTTCTGCTTGGCGTATTCGCGCAGGTACACCGCTGCCAGCACGCCGAACGGGGTGACGATCATCGCCATGATCAGGGTCATCATCACGGTGCCGAAAATCGCCGGGAAGATACCGCCCTCGGTGTTGGCTTCACGCGGGTCGTCGCTGAGGAACTCCCAGACCTTGCTGAAGTAGAAGCTCAACTTGGTCAGGGTGCCCATGGCGTTCGGCTGGTAGGCATGCACCACCTTGCCCAGGCTGATTTCCACTTCCTTGCCGTTGGCATCGCGAGCGGTCAGGCTGTCGCGATTGAACTGCGCGTGCAGGTCGCTCAGGCGCGCCTCGATGTCCTGGTAACGGGCATTGAGCTCGGCGCGGTCGCTTTCCATGTCGGCCTGGGCAGCGGCATCGAGCTTGCCGTCCAGTTCCAGCTTGCGGCTGTGCAGGCGGATGCGTTCGAGGCCGGCGTTGATCGCGCCGATGTCGACTTTCTCCAGGGTCTTGAGCTGGGCTGCCAGCGCGTTCACCCGGTCGATGCGTGCCTGCAGCTCCGGCCAGGCGGCTTCGCCCTCAGCGATGACCTTGCCATCCTGCTTGACGTTGACCAGGTAGCCGTAGAAGTTGCCCCACTCGCGACGCTCGATGGCCATCAGCTCCGGCGGCGTGGTCTGGTTGGTCAGCCAGTCGCCGACGATCCACGTGAAGTCGTTGCCGTTCAGGTCACGGTTGCCGACCTTGAGCAGCTCGCGGGTCATGAACTCGGGGCCTTCGTCCGGCACCGGCAGGCCGGCGCTCTTCAGGCGTGCGCGTGGCACTTCTTCCTTCTGTACCACTTCGCCGATGATCAGGTGGTTGGCCTGGCCCGGCACATCGTAGTGGGCATGCACCAGGTCCGCCGGCCAGAAGTGGCCCAGACCGCGCACGGCGATCACCGCCAGCAGGCCGATGGTCATGATGACCGCGATGGACACTGCGCCACCGCTGATCCAGACGCCCGGGGCGCCGCTCTTGAACCAGTCTTTTAGGGAGTTCTGTTTCACAGACTTCTACCTTTCTTAAAGCGACGAGTATTTCTTGCGCAGACGCTGACGGATCAGCTCGGCGAGGGTGTTCATGATGAAGGTGAACAGCAGCAGCACCAGCGCCGAGAGGAACAGCACGCGGTAGTGGCTGCCGCCGACTTCCGACTCCGGCATTTCCACCGCGACGTTGGCCGCCAGGGTGCGCAGGCCTTCGAACAGGTTCATTTCCATGACCGGGGTGTTGCCGGTGGCCATCAGCACGATCATGGTTTCGCCGACCGCGCGGCCCATGCCGATCATCAGCGCCGAGAAGATGCCCGGGCTGGCGGTGAGGATCACCACGCGGGTCATGGTCTGCCACGGCGTGGCGCCCAGAGCCAGGGAGCCCAGGGTCAGGCCGCGCGGCACGCTGAACACGGCGTCTTCGGCGATCGAGTAGATGTTCGGGATTACCGCAAAACCCATGGCCAGGCCGACCACCAGGGCGTTGCGCTGGTCGTAGGTGATGCCCAGGTCGTGGGAGATCCACATGCGCATGTCGCCGCCGAAGAACCAGTTCTCCATGAACGGGCTCATGTACAGCGAGAACCAGCCCACCAGGATGATTACCGGGATCAGGATCGCGCTTTCCCAGCCGTCCGGCACCTTGAGGCGCAGCGACTCGGGCAGGCGGCTGAAGATGAAGCCGGCCAGCAGGATGCCGATCGGCAGCAGCATCAGCAGGCTGAAAATGCCCGGCAGATGGCCTTCGACATAAGGCGCGAGGAACAGGCCGGCGAAGAAACCGAGGATCACCGTCGGCATCGCTTCCATCAGCTCGATCACCGGCTTGACCTTGCGGCGCATGCCCGGAGCCATGAAGTAAGCGGTGTAGATCGCCGCGGCCACCGCCAGCGGGGCTGCCAGCAGCATCGCGTAGAACGCCGCCTTGAGGGTACCGAAGGTCAGCGGCGAGAGGCTCAGCTTGGGTTCGAAGTCGGTGTTGGCCGCGGTCGATTGCCAGACGTATTTAGGCTCGTCGTAGTTCTCGTACCAGACCTTGCTCCACAGTGCGCTCCAGGACACTTCCGGGTGCGGGTTGTCGAGCACCAGCGGTTGCAGCTTGCCACCGGCTTCGACGATCACCCGGTTGGCCCGTGGCGACAGACCGAACAGGCCTTCGCCTTCGACCACCTGGTCCACCAGCAGAGTGCGATGCGCGGTGCTGTGGAACACGCCGAGCTTGCCCGAGGCATCCAGGGCGATGAAGCCCTTGCGGCGCTCCTCGGCAGTGATTTCGGTGATCGGCGTGGTGCCCATCTGGAAGGTACGGATCTGCTTCAGGCGCAGCTCGCCGTCCGGGTCGCGGGCCATGAACCACTGGGCCAGGCCGCCTTTGGAGTTACCGATGATCAGCGAGATGCCGCCCACCAGCTGGGTACTGGCCGTCACTTCGGTATCGGCGTCATCCAGCAGCTTGTAGCGACCGTTGAGGCTCTTGTCGCGCAGGCTGAAGACGTCGGCCTGGGCGCGCCCGTTGATCACGTACAGCCATTGCTGGCGTGGGTCGATGTACATGGCCTTGACCGGTTCGGTCATCTGCGGCAGCTCGATACGGTTCTGCTCGCTGGTGACTTCGCCGGTCATCATGTTTTCTTCGCGGGTCAGCTGCAGCACGTGCAGTTGCGCGCCGCTGGAACCGGCCACCACCAGCGCCGAATCGGTGGCGTTGAGGTTAACGTGCTCCAGCGCACCGCCCTGCTCGTTCAACACGATCGGGGTTTCGCCGTAGGGGTATTCGATGGCCGGCGAGATGGTTTTCTTGCCGTCCGGGTAGCTGACCTTATAGGTGTGACGGAACACCAGCGCCTGGCCGTTGGACAGGCCAACCACCACCAGCGGGCTGCCCGGCTGATCCTTGCCGATGGCGGTGACGGTGGCGCCGGCCGGAATCGGCAGGTCGACGCGGCTCAGCTGGGCACCGCTGTCGATGTCGAAGAACAGCGCCTGGCCCTTGTCGGAAACCCGCATGCCGACCTGGTTCTGCTCTTCCAGGGAGAACATCAGCGGCTTGCCGGAGTCCTGCATCCAGGCCGGTGTCAGCGGTTCCTTGGCGGTCAGGTCGGCACCCTGGAACAGGGGCAGCACGATGTAGGCAAGAAAGAAGAAGATCAAGGTGATCGCGGCCAACACGGCCAGGCCGCCGACGAGGACGTACCAGCGGGTCAGGCGATCTTTCAGCGCACGGATGCGACGCTTGCGTTGCAGCTCAGGCGTATTGAAGTCAATGCGCTTGGGGGGAGAAGTCGGAGTCATGGTGGAGTTGGCCAGATCATTCATGCGCACACCCTAGCGATCCTGTATGACAGAAAGATGACAATGCAGTGACGCAAAAAATCCGCCGCGTAGCAGAGCTGGCAGCGGATCGAAAATTGGGAGTGTAGGAGCGAGCTGGCTCGCTCCTACAGGGCCCGGGGCAAGCCCGGGCCTAAGGTGTTACTTCTTTACGACGTTGCCGCCTTCTTGCAGGCCCAGGTCAGCCAGTGCCTTGGCGGCGACTTTGGCTGGCAGTGGGATGTAACCGTCTTTCACCACCACTTCCTGACCCTGCTTCGACAGAATCAGCTTCACGAACTCGGCTTCCAGTGGGGCCAGAGGCTTGTTCGGGGCCTTGTTGATGTACACGTACAGGAAGCGCGACAGCGGGTACTTGCCGTTCAGGGCGTTTTCTTCGGTGTCTTCGATGAATTCGCTGCTGCCTTTCTTGGCCAGGGCCACGGTCTTCACGCTAGCGGTCTTGTAACCGATGCCCGAGTAGCCGATGCCGTTCAGCGAGGAGCTGATGGACTGGACCACGGAAGCCGAACCTGGCTGTTCGTTGACGTTAGGCTTGTAGTCGCCTTTGCACAGGGCTTCTTCCTTGAAGTAGCCGTAGGTGCCGGATACCGAGTTACGGCCGAACAGTTGCACTGGCTTGTTGGCCAGGTCGCCGGTCACGCCCAGGTCGCCCCAGGTCTTGACGTCGGCCTTGGCGCCGCACAGGCGGGTCGACGAGAAGATCGCGTCAACCTGTTCCATGGTCAGGTGCTGGATCGGGTTGTCCTTGTGCACGAACACGGCCAGGGCGTCCACGGCCACCGGGATGGCGGTTGGCTTGTAGCCGTACTTCTGCTCGAAGGCCGCCAGTTCGGTGTCCTTCATCTTGCGGCTCATCGGGCCCAGGTTGGAGGTGCCTTCGGTCAGCGCAGGTGGCGCGGTGGCGGAGCCAGCGGCCTGAATCTGGATGTTTACGTTCGGGTATTCTTTCTTGTAGTGCTCGGCCCACAAGGTCATGAGGTTGGCCAGGGTATCGGAACCGACGCTGGACAGGTTGCCCGACACACCAGTGGTCTTGGTGTAGCTCGGGATAGCAGGGTCAACAGCGGCAACCGCGTGGGCAGTCGCAACGCCAGCAGCGACAAAAGTCATTGCCGCCATCAAACGCTTCAGTTTCATGCCTTACTCCTAGCAGATAGGGTGTGTTAAGTCGGGCCAAGTATCTGTAGGCCGTGTGAACACTCTATGGCTGAAATATGACAATTAGATGAAAGGCCAGCATTCGCGATGGAAGGCTGGCCTTTCTTTATAGGGCGTTTTGTAGCCGCTGCCGCAGGCTGCGATAGGGCCGCAGGCCCTTCTGCGCACTGAAGGTCGTCGCGCCCCTTCGGGTCGTTCGCAGCCTTCGGCAGCGGCTACAGGGTCACAGGATCAGCGATCCTTTTTCCACAGGTACAGGCCGACCAGGATTCCGATGCTGCAAATAACCGCAACATAATAAGCCGGGCCCATCGGGCTCTCCTTGAGCAGCGCGGTCACCACCATCGGCGTCAGGCCACCGAAGATCGCGTAGGCCAGGTTGTAGGAGAACGACAGGCCACTGAAGCGCACCACCGCAGGAAAGGCCTTGACCATCACATACGGCACCGCGCCGATGGTGCCCACCAGCAGGCCGGTCAGCGCGTACAGCGGGAACAGCCAGTCCGGGTGATCCAGCAGGCTGTGATAGAAGGTCCAGGACGTCGCCAACAGCAGTGCGCTGCCGAAAACGAACACCCGGCCGGCGCCAAAGCGGTCGGCCAGCACGCCGGACATCACGCAACCCAGGCTCAGGAACACGATCGCCAGGCTATTGGCCTGCAACGCGGTGGTCGGGCTGAAATGGTAGACGGTCTGCAGCACGGTCGGGGTCATGAGAATGACCACGATGATCCCGGCGGACAGCAGCCAGGTCAGCAGCATCGAAAGAATGATCGCGCTGCGGTGGTCGCGCAGCACCGCGCGCAGCGGCACTTCCTCGGCCAGCGCCTTGCGCAGTTGCAGCTCGGCGAACACCGGGGTTTCGTGCAGCCAGCGGCGCAGGTACACCGAGAACAGGCCGAACACGCCGCCCAGCAGGAACGGAATCCGCCAGGCGTAATCGGCGACTTCAACCGGCGTGAAGAGGCTGTTGATCGCGGTGGCCACCAGCGAGCCCAGAAGGATGCCGGCCGTCAGGCCCGACGTCAGGGTGCCGCAGGCGTAGCCGATATGCCGCTGTGGCACATGCTCGGAAACGAACACCCAGGCGCCCGGGACTTCCCCGCCGATGGCCGCGCCCTGGATCACCCGCATCAGCAGCAACAGGATCGGCGCCCACATGCCGATCTGCGCGTAGGTCGGCAGCAGGCCCATGATCAGGGTCGGCACCGCCATCATGAAAATGCTCAGGGTGAACATCTTCTTGCGCCCGAGCAGGTCGCCGAAGTGCGCCATGACGATCCCGCCCAGGGGCCGGGCCAGGTAACCGGCGGCGAAGATGCCGAAGGTCTGCATCAGGCGCAGCCACTCGGGCATGTCCGCCGGGAAGAACAGCTTGCCGACCACCGTGGCGAAGAACACGAAAATGATGAAGTCGTAGAACTCCAGCGCACCGCCCAGGGCAGACAGCGACAGGGTCTTATAGTCATTGCGGGTCAACGGACGAGCAGGTTGCGCGGGCTGCGCGACGCTCGAGGGCACAGTGGTCATGGCAAGGGCTTCTCTTATAGTCGGTTCTGGAAGCCGCAACAGCGCTGGTTGTGGCCTGGCAGGTTCGGCACGATAGCAAATTGTTCGAAAAAGCACATAGACGTGCACAATTGCCAGTCAAAATCAGAACCGGATGGTCGTCGTGGAGCCTGTCGACCGATATACTCGCAGGCATTGGAACAACGCCGCCCCGGCAAGGGTTGCTGTGCGAAAACGCCGCTGGCGCCCCAGGCGCCGACTGGGCCAGCCGGTTTCGCAGAGTTTCCCTTTAGTACGCCTTACGAAGAACGTGACGAACGTAGTATGTTCGGGCTGAATCGTTTTTCCTCAAGACGGCTATTCACCTGAAGTACCAATGAAGAGTCACGGGTCAGAGGCACCCCCGGAATGATAGAGCTCGAACAAGAAGATCCGATCCCGCAAGGCGACCTGGCCCTGCAAATCACCGCGCTTCCCCGCGAAACCAACGGCTTTGGCGATATTTTCGGCGGCTGGCTGGTGGCCCAGATGGACCTGGCGGGTACCGCCATGGCCAGTCGCGTGGCTGGCGGGCGCGTCGCCACCGTCGCCATCGACCGCATGGCATTCCTGGTGCCGGTCGCGGTCGGCGCGCAGCTTTCCTTTTATACCCAGACCCTGGAAATCGGTCGCAGCTCGATCCAGATGATGGTCGAGGTCTGGAGCGACGATCCCCTGTCCAGCGAATGGCGCAAGGTCACCGAGGCGGTGTTCGTGTTCGTTGCCATCGACGGCAGCGGCCGCACTCGCTCGGTTCCGCCCAGAGCCCGTTAATTGCGGCGAGGGTTAAACCCGACGGCTGTTACGTGGTCCATAGCAGCCCTGCTTTTGAACGAGAACAGCACCATGCCTACCCCTCACGTTGAAACGGTGAAACTCGATGAGCTGAACTGCTGGCGCATCCGCCACGGTCAGGCCGAACTGCTGGTGGCCCAGCAAGGCGCGCACATCCTCAGCTATCAATTGGCCGGGCAACCGCCGCTGATCTGGCTCAACGACGAGGCCGTGTTCAAGACCGGCAAAAGCATCCGCGCCGGTGTTCCGGTGTGCTGGCCGTGGTTCGGCAATTTCGCGCGCAACCCGCAAAGCGTCCAGGCCATGCGCCAGGGCAGCGAACCGGCCGGGGCCCACGGCCTGGTCCGCGCCACCGACTGGGAATTGCTGGGCATCCAGGCCGAAGGTGAAAGCCTGCTGGTGGAATTGCAACTGCCGATCCCCGAAGGCGGGCTGCCAGGCTGGCCGCACCAGGTCGAATTGAAACTGAGCATTCGCCTCGACGAGCAACTGCACATCAACCTCACCAGCCACAATCTGGGCAGCGACACCGTCACCATCAGCCAGGCGCTGCACAGTTACTTTGCGGTCAGTGACGTGCGCAAGGTGCATGTCGAGGGGCTGGACGGCCTGAACTACATCGAGACCCTGGATGACTGGAAGACCCGGCAGCAGTCCGGCGACCTGCATTTCACCGGCGAGACCGACCGCATCTACCTCGACCCTCCGCCACGGCTGAGCATCGTCGACCCGGCCTGGGAGCGGCGCATCCAGCTGACCAGCAGCGGCTCGCGCTCGGCGGTGATCTGGAACCCGTGGACCGCCCGCGCCGCGCAGTTCAGCGACATGGCCGACGATGGCTGGCAACGCATGCTGTGCATCGAGACCGCGAACGTGATGGATGACGTGGTGACCCTGGCGCCGGGTGCCAGCCATACCCTGGGCGTGAGCGTCACCAGCGTGCCGCTGTAACGCCGGCCTCTTCTGTAGGAGCGAAGCTTGCTCGCGATAAGTGGTCAACACACCGCAAGATTTCAGTGAACCCGCGTAATCGTTGAAGTCCATCGCGAGCAAGCTTCGCTCCTACGGGAAAGGCACCACGTCTTACAGATCCGACTCCTGCACCACCCGCACTTTCTGCGCATCCAGCGCATAGGCCGCATCGGCCAGGTCGTTGCTGACCGTCTCGACTTTCAAGTGGCCGGTCACCCACAGCGGCGTGTAGATATCGTCCAGCTTCACACCCTTGGGAAAACGCACCAGCACCAGCTGATTAGGCGGCGGTGGCGGCACATGGATGCAGGCGCCCGGGTACGGCACGAGGAAAAACAGCGTGCTGCGCCCCTTGGCGTCGGCTTCCAGCGGCACCGGATAACCGCCGATACGGATGTCCTTGCCGTTCATGGCCGGCACGGTCTTGGTCGAATACATCACCGCCGGCAACCCCTTGCTCTGCTTCAGGCCGCCCTTTTCGGTAAAGGTGCCATTGGCTTCGGGGGAGTTGTGATCGATTTCCGGCATTTGTTCGAGGGCTTTCTGGTCCGACTTGGGCATCAGTTCGAGCCAGTCGGTTTCCGGCAATTCGCCGGCATGGGCCAGGCCGGAGGCCAGCAGAATGAGAGTCAACAGAAGACGGCGCATGAAGGAGCTCGGCAAGAAAGGGACAAGACAACGCCGGGCATTCTAGCCCTCTCTACCTGCGCAGCAGAGAGGGCCTTGTCGCTAAATCAGTTCTTTTTGACCAGGCCGTAGATCACCAGCAGCACGACCGCGCCAACCAGCGCGCCGAGGAAGCCGGCACCCTGGCCCGCCTGGTAGATGCCCAGGGCCTGACCGCCGTAGGTGGCCGCCAGCGAACCGCCGATACCGAGCAGGATGGTCATGATCCAGCCCATGCTGTCGTCGCCCGGTTTGAGGAAGCGAGCCAGCAGGCCAACGATCAAGCCGATAAAGATGGTTCCAATAATTCCCATGGCATTTCCCTCTGTATGAGTTAGGTATGCCAAAGCCTAGTTAGCGCATTGGCATCCTGCCATCAGAGAACGGCGGCCCCGATTGGTTCCACCGCAGCCCCAGGAAGTTATTCGGCGATCAGTGCTTCGACCTTGAGGATCTGCGCCTCGAGGGTCGCCTTGTCCTTGCAGCGCAGGTTGGCGTGACCGACCTTGCGCCCGATCTTGAAGGCCTTGCCGTAGTGGTGCAGGTGGCAATCCTCGATGGCGATGACCTTCTCCACTGCCGGCACTTCGCCGATGAAGTTGATCATCGCGCTCTCGCCGACCTTGGCGGTCGAACCCAGCGGCAGGCCGGCAACCGCCCGCAGGTGGTTTTCGAACTGGCTGCACTCGGCGCCTTCGGTGGTCCAGTGCCCGGAGTTGTGCACCCGTGGCGCGATCTCGTTGGCCTTGAGGCCACCGTCGACTTCAAAGAACTCGAACGCCATCACGCCGACGTAGTCCAGCTGCTTGAGCACCCGGCTGGAATAGTCTTCGGCCAGGGCCTGCAGCGGGTGGTTGGAGCTGGCCACGGACAGCTTGAGGATGCCGTTGTGATGCGTGTTGTGCACCAGCGGATAGAAGCAGGTTTCGCCATCGCGGGCGCGCACGGCGATCAGCGAGACTTCGCCGGTGAACGGCACGAAGCCTTCCAGCAAGCAGCCCACGCTGCCCAGCTCGGCGAAGGTGCCGGCTACATCTTCAGGGGTGCGCAGGACTTTCTGGCCCTTGCCGTCGTAGCCCAGGGTGCGGGTTTTCAGCACCGCAGGCAGGCCGATGGTGGCCACGGCGGCCTCCAGGTCGGCTTGCGACTGGATGTCGGCGAACGCCGGGGTGGGAATCCCCAGGTCCTTGAACATGCTCTTCTCGAACCAGCGATCGCGGGCGATGCGCAGGGCTTCGGCACTCGGGTAGACCGGGACGAACTGCGACAGGAAGGCTACGGTTTCCGCCGGTACGCTTTCGAACTCGAAGGTCACCAGGTCCACTTCGTCAGCCAGCTGGCGCAGGTGATCCTGATCGCCGTAATCGGCCCGCAGGTGTTCGCCCAGGGCAGCGGCACAAGCGTCCGGAGCCGGGTCGAGGAAAGCGAAGTTCATCCCCAGCGGAGTACCCGCCAGAGCCAACATGCGGCCCAGCTGGCCGCCACCGATTACACCGATCTTCATCGTCAAAAACCTCAGGCGACGCGTGGGTCTGGATTGTCCAGGACGCTGTCTGTCTGCTCAGCGCGGAATTTTTTCAGCACGGTATGAAATTGCGGGTGCTTGGCGCCGAGGATGCTCGCCGACAGCAGCGCGGCGTTGATCGCGCCGGCCTTGCCGATGGCCAGGGTGGCGACCGGAATGCCCGCGGGCATCTGCACGATGGAGAGCAGCGAGTCCACGCCCGAGAGCATCGACGACTGCACCGGAACGCCCAGCACCGGCAGGTGGGTCTTGGCCGCACACATGCCTGGCAGGTGGGCCGCGCCACCGGCACCGGCGATGATCACCTCAATGCCACGCGCCTCGGCCTCTTCGGCGTACTGGAACAGCAGGTCCGGGGTGCGGTGGGCAGAGACCACTTTCACCTCGTAAGGGATGCCGAGCTTTTCCAGCATATCGGCGGTGTGGCTAAGGGTGGACCAATCGGACTTGGAGCCCATGATCACGCCAACCAGTGCACTCATCGTCGTGCCTCTTCTCTCTGGGCGCCCGGGGGCGCGTCAAAAACAACAAGCCACGCGGAGTGCGTGGCTTGAATGTACGAATTATGACCGGACGAACCGGCCGAAGGCCGCGCAGTATACCGAAAAAGGTGCATTAAACGCACTTTTGCCGACCATCTGTCATACACCATGTTTCAGGCGCAAAGCAGCGGTTTTATTGACTTGCGGGTCAGCCGTCGAGCGCGATTTCGCGCGGATTGACGACATCGCGGGCAAGCCTCGCTCCTACAGAAGATTCCGTAGGAGCGAGGCTTGCCCGCGAAGAGTCTCACGCACCTGTCGTGCCCTGCGCCGCGCCGCCTTCCAGCTTGCGCCACAGCAACCGGACGTTGGCCTTGCGCACCAGGGCGCAGCGGTACAGGCGGATCTCCAGCGGCACATGCCACTGCGCGCCGCCGCAGACCACCAGTTCGCCACGGGCCAGTTCGGCACGCACGCTCAGGTGCGGCACCCAGGCAATCCCCAGGCCTTCCAGCGCCATGCTCTTGAGGCTGTCGGCCATGGCGGTTTCATACACCGTGGTGAACCGCAGGTTGCGCTGGCGCAGCAGCTGGTTCACCGAACGCCCGAGAAACGCCCCGGCGCTGTACGCCAGCAGCGGCACGCTGGCCTCGCCTTCCAGGTCGAACAGCGGCTTGCCGGCCGCGTCCGCCGCGCACACCGGCAGCATCTCGGTCTGCCCCAGGTGCAGCGAAGGGAAGATTTCCGGGTCCATCTGCATCGCCGAATCCGGGTCGTAGAAGGCCAGCATCAGGTCGCAGCCGCCTTCGCGCAGGGCATGCACGGCGTCGCCGACGTTGGTCGCCACCAGCCGCGTGGCGATGTTCAGCCCTTCGTTGCGCAGCTGGGCGATCCAGCGCGGGAAGAAACCCAGGGCCAGCGAGTGCGCCGCGGCCACCTGCATCACTTCGCCCTGCCCGCCTTCGAGGTGATGCAAATGGCGCAGCACTTCACCCAGTTGCTCGACCACCGTGCGCGCGGTGACCAGGAACAACTGCCCCGCCGCCGTCAGTTCGATCGGCGTGCGCGAGCGGTTCACCAGCGTCAGCCCCAGCGCCGCTTCCAGGCTGCGGATCCGCCGGCTGAAGGCCGGTTGGGTCACGAAGCGCCGTTCGGCGGCCTGCGAAAAACTGCGGGTGGCGGCCAGGGCACTGAAGTCCTCGAGCCATTTGCTTTCCAGATTCATCACGTCCTCCCGGGGAACGCACCATTTTAGGTCACACGCTTGCCGCGCAAGCGGCGTCACATGGGCATTATGCCGTTTATGCATAGGCCAGTGTTTAACAGCATTGGCCCAAATTTTCCCACAAGCCTAGGATTCGCAGCGTTCCGGCACAGACCGGGTCCATATCGAGATGATTTCTATCATGTCCTCCGCTGCATCTTTCCGCACAGAAAAAGACCTGCTTGGCGTACTCGAAGTACCTGCTCAAGCGTATTACGGCATCCAGACCCTGCGAGCGGTGAATAACTTCCGCCTCTCCGGCGTTCCGATTTCGCACTACCCAAAACTGGTCGTGGCCCTGGCAATGGTCAAGCAGGCAGCTGCTGACGCCAACCGCGAGCTGGGTCACCTGAGCGAAGCCAAGCACGCTGCCATCAGCGAAGCCTGTGCACGTCTGATCCGCGGCGACTTCCACGAAGAATTCGTGGTGGACATGATTCAAGGCGGCGCTGGCACTTCGACCAACATGAATGCCAACGAAGTCATCGCCAACATCGCGCTGGAGGCCATGGGCCACAGCAAGGGCGAATACCAGTACCTGCACCCGAACAACGACGTGAACATGGCGCAGTCGACCAACGACGCCTATCCGACCGCGATCCGCCTGGGCCTGTTGCTGGGCCACGATGCGCTGCTGGCCAGCCTCGACAGCCTGATCCAGTCGTTCGCCGCCAAGGGTGAAGAATTCAGCCACGTCCTGAAGATGGGCCGCACCCAGCTGCAAGACGCCGTGCCGATGACCCTGGGCCAAGAATTCCGTGCCTTCGCCACCACCCTGGGCGAAGACCTGGCCCGCCTGAAGACCCTGGCGCCAGAAGTGCTGACCGAAGTGAACCTGGGCGGTACCGCCATCGGTACCGGCATCAACGCCGACCCGCGCTACCAGGCCCTGGCCGTCCAGCGGCTGGCCACCATCAGCGGCCAGCCGCTGGTTCCGGCCGCCGACCTGATCGAAGCCACCTCCGACATGGGCGCCTTCGTGCTGTTCTCCGGCATGCTCAAGCGCACCGCGGTCAAGCTGTCGAAGATCTGCAACGACCTGCGCCTGCTGTCCAGCGGCCCACGTACCGGGATCAACGAGATCAACCTGCCAGCGCGCCAGCCAGGCAGCTCGATCATGCCCGGCAAGGTCAACCCGGTTATCCCGGAAGCGGTCAACCAGGTGGCGTTCCAGATCATCGGCAACGACCTGGCCCTGACCATCGCCGCCGAAGGCGGCCAGCTACAACTGAACGTGATGGAGCCGCTGATCGCCTTCAAGATCTTCGACTCGATCCGCCTGCTGCAACGCGCCATGGACATGCTGCGCGAGCACTGCATCACCGGCATCACCGCCAACGAGCAGCGCTGCCGCGAACTGGTCGAGCATTCGATCGGCCTGGTTACCGCGCTGAACCCGTACATCGGCTATGAAAACGCCACCCGTATCGCCCGCATCGCCCTGGAAAGCGGCCGCGGCGTACTGGAACTGGTGCGCGAAGAAGGCTTGCTCGACGACGCCATGCTCGCCGACATCCTGCGCCCGGAAAACATGATTGCCCCGCGTCTGGTCCCGCTCAAAGCCTGACCAACGCCCGCCCTGGCCACAGGGCAACGCTCACCAGGTCGAGGGACTAGACACCTCTCACCTTTTGAGGGCTTGGAGATTCTTCTCCAGGCCCTTTTTTTTGCCTGCCGTTCTCCCTCCCGACCTGCTGCCGACGCTCTTCGTCCTTAAAATCGCCACGCCCGCTTCGCGACCGATCGCAGCCTTCGGCAGCGGCTACAACATTGGCCCCGTAGCCGCTGCCGAGCCCGCGAGGCTGCGACCGGCACCGCAGGGGCCGCAAAACCTGGCAGCACAATCTGTCCGGCAAACCACTCGCTTTAAACAAGCACACTCCCCCGACGCGGAGGATAATCGGCTTTCCGCCCAATCAGACCCCGAGGCACCGCCGTCGATGGACCCGACGCACATCCAGGCGATACAGCAACTGCGCAGCTTGATCCCCGTGGGCCTGCGCCATGCCCAGGCCTTGCTCGAACGCTGCGCAGGCAACCCCCAGCAAGCCGCCGAGCACTACAAGAACGAGTTGCTGCAAGTGCTGGCGAGCAAGTCCGGCCTGCCTCCCGAGCAAGCCCGGGAACACCTGCACAACGCTGGCTACGACCTGAACCGTGCCCTGCACGCTATAGAAGAAGCACGCTTCACCCTGACCCAGCGCATCCTGCGCAAACATCACCGAGACAAAGGCCGGGCCCTGGACCTGATCGCCCAGGCCATCGAAACCGAGGAACAGCTGCCGCGCCAGTACTGGCTGGCCTTCGAGCCACTGGAACAACTGGCACCGGCACCGCGCTGCTTCATGGTACTCCACGAGTGGCTGGCCTTTGAGGACTGGGAAGGCTTTGACAGTGCCCTGCACTTTCACCTGCCCCAGGCCATCGCCCAGTTCAGGCATCTGCAACTGCACGCCCTGGCGGACACCCTGGCACAGGCCGATCAGCGACAAAAACACCTGAGGGCAAACCATGCCGGGAGCGACAGCCCGACCGCGCTGGCCGCGCGGATCAATCAGGACCCACTCTTCAACAGCCACCAGGACGCCTACGACCGCTACCGACCGCTGCTCGACGAGCGCCTGTTCGAGTGGGTGGAACAGCATGTACCGCAGTTTCCAGCCTGAACGGCGAGCCGCCGGGCATTGCCCAAACCGCTAGACTGCCGCCCTCAACCGAACATGGACCTCGGAATCAGCCCCCATGGAACTGCAATTCAGCATCACCCCCGCACACACCGAAACCAGGCTCGCCGAAAAGCTGCGCCAGGCAATGCTCGAGCATGATCAGCAGCAGGCGCGGATCATGGGCAGCGTCGCCCATTGGCAGAGCCGCCTGCTCGGCCCCCTGCTGCTCGTCCTGTGCCTGGTCGGCGGCGCCCTGGCGATCTATTTCCCCGAGCGGCGCTTCACGCCAGAGAAGCTCATCGCCCTGGCGCTGTTCGCGCTGGTCTTCATCCCGCTCTGGTGGCGCTATTGCGGGCGCTGGCTCCAGCACCTGCAAGCCCGTATCGCCGCCAAGCCGGCCAAGCCCAACCCACCGTTGCGCGGGCTGAACCAACGCTTGATCGAATCCAGGTTGCGCGCGTCCCTGAAGGCCGCCGAAGGCATTTATTGCCTGGCGTTCGACGACCGGGGCTTTACCTTGAGCAACGCCAAGGGCGGCAAGAGTACGCTGGCCTGGGAGCGGATCGCGCACCTGCGGGAAACGCCCGACTTCTACGCCGTGGCCTGCGCCGAGCTGGAACATAAGGGCCTGGCCTATCACATCGCCAAACACAGTGACCTCATGCCGCCCCAGGCATATCAACAAGGACTGCAACAGTTCTTGAGCAGATGCCCGGTCCTCCCCCAGCCGACCTGATCCCGCCCTGCCGATACTGACCTTGAGGACTACCAATGTCCTCAAGATTCTTCCCTGATAAACCAGTAACTCTTATTGGCTCTGTTTCATATACAAAACAAATAAGCGATTTATTGCGCTTTTTGCGTTACCTGAACAAGCACCGACTTCTTGCAACTTCCCAGGCTATGCCCGGGCAGTGTGCAGTTTCGTGCCAAATAAGAAACCGTGTTTCATATATAAAACATTTCATTTTCAACTAATTATCTATAAGTAATTAATAAACAAGAGTTTTTAAACAAAACCAAAGCAAAGGAAAGCACTGGCATTGTTCATGCACTAAACGGCGTATCACCTATAAAACAGACCAGAGTACCTTCCCAATGGCTGTGAAAGAGATGTACGCCGTCGCCTCTCAATGGAATAAGCCCGCTCCCAAGGAAGATCAGGAGCCGACTGAAATTGAATTTCGCAATGTCGGCAAATGTTTCCCGGCCAAGGGCCAGTCCGAAGCGCCGTTCGCCATTCGCGAAGTGAACTTCAAGATTCGCCGCGGTGAAGTGGTATCGATCATCGGCCCTTCCGGTTGCGGCAAGAGCACCATCCTCAATATGGGCTCGGGCCTGTATCGCCCCAGCGAAGGCGAAGTGTTCGTCAGCGGCGAGCCGGTCACCGGCCCGGTGCGCCAGGTCGCCTTCATGTTGCAGAAAGACCTGCTGATGCCCTGGCGCAGCATCCGCCGCAACGTCGAGCTGGGCCTGGAGATCCAGGGCGTGCCCGCCGCCACCCGGCAGACCGTGGCCAACGACCTGCTCGAACGCTGCCACCTCAAGGGCTTCGCCGATCACTACCCGTTCCAGCTGTCCGGCGGCATGCGCCAGCGCGCAGCCCTGGCCCGGACCCTGGCCATCGACCCGCAGGTGCTGTTCCTCGACGAGCCGTTTTCCGCCCTCGATGCCCAGACCAAGATGATCCTGCAGCAGGACATGGCGCGGATGCTGTACGACGAAAAGAAGACCGCCCTGTTCATCACCCACGACCTGATCGAAGGCATCGCCATGTCCGACCGGTTGCTGGTCATGAGCGCCCGCCCCGGCACCATCATCGAAGAAATCAGCATCGACCTGCCGTTTCGCGACAACCCGCTGGAGCGCCGCAAGCTGCCGGAAATCGGCCCGCTGGTGGGCCGCCTGATGGAGTTGCTGCAAGTCGGCGCAGACACCGAACTGCATTGATCACCGCCCTCGCGGCCCCCAACCGATTCAGGAGTCCCCATGCTCAAGTCTCTGTTTCAACGTCTTTGCGCCCTCAGCCTGGGCCTCGGCATGGCCTGTGCCGTCCAGGCGCAACCGACCAAGGTCACCTACCTGCTGCCGGCACCGCCCAACTCGCCGGCGTTCGCGCCCTGGATCATCGCCAAGGAGAAGGGTTACTACGCCGCCCAGGACCTGGACCTGACCTTTATCGCCGCCAAGGGCGGGGTCGACGTGGCCAAGCAGATCGGCGCCGGTAACGCCCTGCTCGGCGGCGCCATCGGCGACACGCCGATCGTGGTGCGGGCCAATGGCATCCCGGTACGCGCCGTGGCGGTGCTGGGCGCCGGCGGGGTGACCATGATCGCCACCAACGCCAAGGAAAACATCGGCTCCATCACCGACCTCAAGGGCAAGACCATGACGGTGATGTCCTACTCCGACACCACTTACTACGCCCTGCTCGCCTCGCTGCGCAAAGCCGGCCTGAGCAAGACCGACGTGAACATCCAGGCCGCCGGGCCGGCCGGGGTCTGGCAGCTGTTCTCGGCCGACAAGGCCCAGGCCATGGCCGGCGTGCCGGACTGGGTGGTCAACGCCGAAGAAGCCGGGATACAGATCAAGCTGATTCCCCAGGCGCAGATCTTCGAAAGCATGGCCCAGGCGATCCTCGCCTCCGACGACGCTATCAAGAACCAGCCCAAGGTGGTGCGCGGCGTGGTCCAGGCCACCCTGCAAGGCATGCGCGACATCATCCAGGACCCGCGCGCCGCCGCCGTGACCTTCGCCAAGGCCGTACCGGCCTATGCCGGCAAGGAAGACTCGCTGGAGAAGGTCTTCAAGCTCTACGTCGAGCATGTCTACGCCAACCAGCGCGTGCTTGGGCACATCGACCCGCAGCGCCTGGACAAGGTCCGCCAGTTCTACGTCAGCGAAGGCATCGTCAGCCAGGAGCCCAAGCTCGAGGACCTGTTCACCAACCAATTCGTCGACAGCCCGGTCGCCGCGCAATGAGCCACCGGGACAACAAGGTACGCACACGATGAAAAGCCTGAATAACTCCATGCTCGGCAGCGCCGCGCTGCTGGTCCTGTTCCTGGTGCTCTGGCAATGGGGCCCCGGCCTGCTCGACATGCCCGAATTCGTCATGCCGCAGCTGAGCCGCGTCGCCCAGGAAAGCCTGGTGATGTGGCACAGCGGCGGCCTGCTGCAGCACACCCTGATCACCGCGCTGGAGATCATCGTCGGCTTCGCCCTCGGTGCCTTGCTGGGGGTAGTGATTGGCGTGTCCCTGGGCCTGTCGCCCGCCGCCGAAGCCATGTTGTCGCCTTACATCCTGGCATTGCAGATCGCCCCGAAAGTCGCCTTCGCGCCGCTGTTCGTGATGTGGCTGGGCTACACCATCTACCCGAAGATCCTGATCGCCATCCTGATCGTGTTCTTCCCGGTGATGATCAACGTGCTGTCGGCGATCCGCACCGTCGATCCGGACATGATCAACCTGGTGCGCACCATGAACGCCAGCCGCTGGCAGATCTTCCGCCTGGTGGAGTTCCCCTCGGCCATGGCCGCGCTGTTCTCCGGCCTGCGCATCGCCTCGACCCTGGCGGTGATCGGCGTCACCGTCGGCGAGCTGGTCGGCGGCAACCAGGGCCTGGGCTTCCTGCTGGTGGACGCCGAGGGCCAGGGCAACACCGCCGGGGTGTTCGTCGCCATCGTCATGCTCACCCTGATCGGCGTGATCGCCTATGGCGCCGTGGTCTGGGCGGAAAAACGCGTCCTGCACTACATGCCCAAAGCCATGCTGAGCACCCAATAATGAACAGCCAGAATCTTCTGCTAGAAGGGCGCCGGGTGCTGGTCACCGGCGGCGCCCGCGGCCTGGGCTATGCCTTCGCCCAGGCCATCGGCCGGGCCGGTGCCCGGGTGGTGATCGCCGACGTGCTGCAAGAGCGCGTGCAACAGGCCGCCAGCGAACTGCAAGCCCAGGGCCTGGATGTCCAGGCCGTGACCCTCGACCTGACCCAGCCAGCCTCCATCGATGCCTGCATCGCCGCCACCCTGGGCCTGCTCGGCGGCCTCGACGGCCTGGTGAACAACGCCTCGATCACCAATTCCGGCGGCAAGGGCTGCGAAGAGCTGAGCATCGACACCTGGGATCAGGTAATGCAGGTCAACGTGCGCGGCACCTGGCTGATGACCACCGCCTGCCTGCCGGCCCTGCGCGCCAGCGGCCGTGGCGCCATCGTCAACCTGGCTTCAGACACCCCGCTGTGGGGCGCGCCGAACCTGCTGGCCTACGTCGCCAGCAAGGGCGCGATCATCGCCATGACCCGCAGCCTGGCCCGCGAGCTGGGCGCCGACAACATCACGGTCAACGCCATCGCCCCCGGCCTGGTGCTGGTGGAGGCCACCGCCTACGTGCCCGAGGCGCGCCACCGTTTGTACAACGACCAGCGGGCCATCCAGCGCCCGCAACTGCCCGAAGACGTCAGCGGCGCCGTGCTGTTCGCGCTGTCCGACCTTGCCCGTTTCATCACTGGACAAACCCTGCCGGTCAACGGCGGGTTCGTCATGCCTTGATCTGGAGACTGTCATGACCGATCTATCTGCCCAAAACGCCACCCCCAAGAGCTGGGACCGCCCTGCCGGCGCCAGCCTGGAAAGCTGGATGAACACCCGCATCGCCCGCTACCAGACGCGCAAGTACGACTGGGACGCGCTGAAGTTCCAGGCCGACTACGACCCGAAATTCCGCCGCGCGCAAATGCGCTACATCGGCACCGGCGGCACCGGCGTCAGCAGCGACATGAACACCATCCCGTCGGAGCACTTCACCTTCTCCACCATGGTCATCCCGGCCGGTCACGAAGGCCCGCCGCACCTGCACATCGACGTCGAGGAAGTGTTCTTCGTGCTGCGCGGCAAGCTCAAGGTGGTGCTGGAGAAGGACGGCGAGCGCTTCGAGACCATCCTCACCGACCGCGACGTGATCTCCGTGCCGCCGGGCGTGTACCGCGAAGAGATCAACATCGGCGACGAAGACGCGCTGATGTGCGTGATGCTCGGCGCGAAAAAGCCGATCACCCCGACCTATCCGCCAGAGCACCCTCTGGCCTCGATCAAGCGCGGATAAGCCCATGTTGCCAGGCCTCTCTCAAGCCGCACCGACGGCGGACCTGCAAGCCCGACTGGCCCGCGACTTTGCCCAGCGCCTGGTGCCCGTGGCCGGCGGCCGGCAGGCCCTGCGCGAATGCGGTTCGGGCCCGGCGATCGTGCTGCTGCACGGCATCGGTTCCGGGGCGGCGTCCTGGCTGCAGGTGGCGCAACAGTTGGCGCCGCAGGCCCGGGTCATCGCCTGGGACGCGCCCGGCTACGGCGATTCCAGCCCCCTGGAATACCCCGCGCCCAAGGCCGAGCAGTACGCCGCGCGCCTGGTGCAGATGCTCGATGCGCTGGACGTCGAGAAATGCGTGCTGGTCGGGCATTCCCTCGGCGCGCTGCCGGCCCTGGCCTTCGCCCGCAGTTCACAGGCGAGCCGGGTGAGTCGCCTGGTACTGATCAGCCCGGCGCGGGGTTATGGCGCGCCGCAGCGGGCCGAGCAGCGCCAGCAGGTACGCCGCCAGCGCCTGGAGAACCTGGAGCACCTGGGGATCGCCGGCCTGGCCGAACAGCGCAGCGCCCACATGCTTTCGCCCAACGCCGCGCCGCAAGCCCTGGCCTGGGTGCGCTGGAACATGGCGCGGCTCAACCCCGCGGGTTATCGCCAGGCCATCGAGCTGCTGTGCGGCGACGACCTGCTGCGCCACGGCCAGCCCGGCATGCCCTGCGAAGTGCATTGCGGCGAGGCCGACCGCATCACCCCGGCCGAGGCCTGCCTGACCCTGGCCAAGGCGCTGGGCGCCAGCTTCAACCTGATCGCCGACGCGGGCCACGCCAGCCCCATCGAACAACCGCTGGTGGTCGCGGGCCGCCTGGCCTTTGCCATCAAAGAATCCCTGACAGGTAGAACCCTATGAACGACTCCGATCTGCTGAAGGACGCTCAGGACAAATACATAGTGCCGGGCCTGGAGCGTGGCCTGTTGCTGCTCTGCGAGTTCAGCCGGCGCAACCGCACCCTGACCGCGCCGGAACTGGCCCGCCGCCTGGCCCTGCCGCGCTCGACCATCTTCCGCCTGCTCGCCACCCTGGAAACCATGGGTTTCGTCACCCGCAGCGGCAATGAATATCGCCTCGGCATGTCGGTGCTGCGCCTGGGCTTCGAGTACCTGGCGTCGCTGGAGCTGACCGAACTCGGCCAGCCGCTGCTGGCGCGCCTGTGCGACCGCCTCAACTACCCGAGCAACCTGGTGGTGCGCGACGGCCGCTCGATCGTCTACGTGGCCAAGGTCTCGCCGCCGTCGGTGTTCTCCAACGCGGTCAACGTCGGCACCCGCCTGCCGGCCCACGCCACGGTACTGGGGCGCATCCTTCTGGAGGACCTGTCGCTGGCCGAACTGCGCGAGCTGTACCCCGAAGAGCACCTGGAGCAGCACTCCCACAGCACGCCGAAAACCGTGCTGGAGCTGTTCGACATGGTCCAGGCCGACCGCCAGCGCGGCTTTGTCAGCGGCGAAGGTTTCTTCGAGTCGGCGATCTCCACCGTGGCCGCGCCGGTGCGCGACCAGAGCGGGCGCATCGCCGCCGCCCTGGGCGTGACCATTCCCACCACGCAGATCGGCCACGTCAACTTCGAGGAACTGCTGTCGCAGGTCCGCCGCAGCGCCGACGAACTGTCGCGCCTGCTCAACTACAACGGCGTGGCCCATGACGGGCAACAGCGCGTGACCGCCTTGATGAGGGATTGAGATGAGCCTTTATCAACTGCAAGGCCGCACCGCGATCGTCACCGGCGGCTCCTCGGGCATCGGCCTGGCCTGCGTCGAACTGCTGCTGGAAGCCGGCGCCGCCGTGGCCTTCTGCGGACGCGACGGCGAGCGCCTGCGCAGCGTCGAAGCCGGCCTGCGCCAGCGCTTCCCGCAAGCGCAACTGCTGGCCCAGGTGTGCGACGTGCTCGACGCCGAGTCGGTCCGCGCCTTCGCTCATGCCAGCCAGGCCGCGCTCGGCGCCGCCAGCGTGCTGATCAACAACGCCGGGCAAGGCCGCGTCTCGACCTTCGCCGACACCAGCGACGCCGCCTGGAGCGAAGAGCTGAACCTGAAATTCTTCTCGGTGATCCACCCGGTCCGCGCCTTCAAGGCCCAGCTGGAAAGCCAGGCCGAGGCCGCCATCGTCTGCGTCAACTCGCTGCTGGCCTGCCAGCCGGAACCGCACATGGTCGCCACCTCCGCCGCCCGCGCCGGGGTGATGAACCTGGTGCGCTCGATGGCCACCGAATTCGCCCCGCAGGGCATCCGGGTCAACGGCATCCTCATTGGCCTGGTGGAGTCCGGGCAATGGCGCCGGCGCTTCGAGGCCCGCGAAGAACGCGACCTCGACTGGGCGCAATGGACCGCCCACCTGGCCCAACAAAAACACATTCCCCTGGGGCGCCTGGGCCTGCCGCTTGAAGCGGCCCGCGCGATCCTGTTCCTGGCCTCGCCTCTGTCGGCTTACACCACAGGCAGCCATATCGATGTATCCGGAGGCCTGTCCCGCCATGCGTAACGAAAACACTGTCACCGTGGGCGCTGCCATCACCGCCTTTCTCGAGCAATGCGAGGTCAAGGCCGCGTTCGGCGTGATCTCGATCCACAACATGCCGATCCTCGATGCCTTCGCCGTGCGCGGCAATATCCGCTTCGTCATGGCCCGTGGCGAAGCCGGCGCGGCCAACATGGCCGATGCCTATGCCCGCACCACCGGCGGCCTCGGCGTGTGCCTGACCTCCACCGGCACCGCGGCCGGCAACGCCGCCGGCGCCATGGTCGAGGCGCAGACCGCCGGCACCCCGCTGCTGCACATCACCGGGCAGATCGAAACGCCGTACCTGGACCAGGAACTGGCCTACATCCACGAGGCCCGCGACCAGCTGAACATGCTCAAGGCGGTGTCCAAGGCGGCGTTCCGCGTGCGCAGCGTCGAGACCGCCATCAGCACCCTGAAGCTGGCGGTGCAGACCGCCCTGACCGCGCCGACCGGGCCGGTGAGCGTGGAAATCCCGATCGACATCCAGTCGACCTTTATCCCGATGCCCACCGACCTGTCGCCGCTGCCGATTCCGGTCGCGGTGCCCGCGCCGGAAGCCCTCGACCTGGTGGCCGAGCGCCTGGCCGGGGCCAAGCGCCCGATGCTGTGGCTCGGCGGTGGCGCCCGGCATGCCGGGGCACAGGTCAAGCGCCTGCTGGCCATGGGCGTGGGCGTCATCACCTCGACCCAGGGCCGCGGCGTGGTCAACGAAGACGACGAGCGCTGCCTCGGGGCCTTTTCGCAGAACAAGCGGGTCGAGCAGTTCCTGCAAACCTGCGACGCGCTGCTGATCGCCGGCTCGCGGCTGCGCAGCAACGAGACCTTCAAGTACGCCCTGAAGCTGCCGCAGAACACCCTGCGCATCGACGCCAACCCGGCCATCGAAGGCCGCAGCTACGCCAGCGAACTGTTTATCTGCGGCGATGCCGCGCTGGCCCTGGAAGGCCTGGCCGACCGTCTTGAAGGCCGCTTGCAGACCGACCCGAACTTCCTCGTCGAACTCAAGGCGGTCCGCGAGCAATCGCGCAGCCAGCTGGTGGCCGACCTGGGGCCGTACTCGGCGATGGTCGAACAGCTGCAGGCCAGCACCGGCCGCAACTTCTCCTGGGTACGCGACGTGACCCTGTCCAACAGCATCTGGGGCAACCGCCTGCTGACCCTCTACCACCCGCGCGCCGGGGTCCACGCCCTGGGTGGCGGCATCGGCCAGGGCCTGGCGATGGGCATCGGCGCGGCCGTGGCCGCCGCCGAAACCGCGCCCGAGCGCAAGGTCTTCGCCCTGGCCGGCGACGGAGGTTTCATCCTCAACCTCGGTGAGCTGGCGACCCTGGTCCAGGAGCGCGCCAACCTGGTGATCCTGCTGATGAACGACCAGCGCTACGGGGTGATCCGCAATATCCAGGACGCGGTCTACGGCAGCCGTCATTGCTACGTCGACCTGCACACCCCGGACTACACCAAGCTCGCCGAATCCCTGGGGCTGCGCCACGGCCTGGTCACCGACCTCAAGGACTTCGGCAAGGTGGTCGACAGCGCCCTGAGCCAGCCCGGCCCGTTCCTGCTGGAAGTCGACATGCTCAGCGTCGGCAACTTCGCCACCCAGTTCGCCGGCCCGCCCAACAGCGAAACCAAAGCCCAGAAGGCCACCGCCTGAGGATCGCGCCATGTTGCATATCACCATGATCGGCTGCGGCGCCATTGGCGTCGGCGTGCTGGAGCTGCTGGAGAACGATCCGCAGTTGTGCGTGGACTACGTCATCGCCTCCCAGGGTTCCGAAGCCCTGGTGCGCCAGCGCCTGGCCAGTTTCAAGCAGCCGCCGCAGGTGCTCACCGCGCTGCCGGCCGATGCCCGTCCGGACCTGCTGGTGGAGTGCGCCGGCCACCGCGCCATTGAAGAACACGTGCTGCCGGCCCTGGAGCGCGGCATCGCCTGCCTGATCGTCTCGGTCGGCGCGCTCTCCGAAGTCGGCCTGGTGGAGCGCCTGGAAGCCGCCGCCGAACGCGGCCAGACCCGTATCGAACTGCTGCCCGGCGCCATCGGTGGCATCGACGCGCTGTCGGCGGCCAAGGTCGGCGGGCTGGACTCGGTCGACTACACCGGGCGCAAGCCGGCCCACGCCTGGAAGAACACCCCCGGCGAGCAGGCCTGCGACCTGGACAGCATCAGCGAGGCCACGGTGATCTTCCAGGGCAGCGCCCGCGAAGCGGCGCGGCTGTACCCGAAGAACGCCAACGTCGCCGCCACCCTGTCGCTGGCCGGCATCGGCCTGGATCGCACGCGGGTGACGCTGATCGCCGACCCGCACAGCGAGGAAAACGTCCACCACTTCGAAGCCCGTGGCGCCTTCGGTGGCTTCGAGTTGAGCCTGCGCGGCAAGCCGCTGCTGGCCAACCCCAAGACCTCGGCGCTGACCGTGTACAGCGTGGTCCGCGCCCTGGGCAACCACGCCCACGCGATTTCCATTTAAGGAGCCGGTCGATGACCCTCGAACAGACTTTACCGATCTGCATCGCCGGCGAATGGCGCCTGGGCCGCGGCGAACGCTACGCCAGCCGCTACCCGGCCACCGGCGAAGCCGTGGCCTGGCTCAACGCCGCCGATTTGCAGGATGTCGAAGACGCCATCCAGGGCGCGCACCAGGCGTTCCTGCACAGCGGCTGGGCCCAGCGCAAACCCCACGAACGGGCCGGCGTGCTGTACCGCATCGCCGAACTGATCCGCCTGCACGGTGAAGAGCTTGCGCAATTGCAGCGCCAGGACAACGGCAAGCCGATCAATGAAACCCGCGCCCTGGTGGCCAGCGCCGCCGGCACCTTCCAGTTCTTCGCCGCGGCCTGCGAAACCCTCGAAGAAACCATCACCCCGTCGCGCGGCGATTTCGTCAGCATGAGCGTGTATGAGCCGATGGGCGTGGTCGCCGCGATCACCCCGTGGAACTCGCCGATCGCCAGCGAGGCGCAGAAGGTCGCGCCGGCCCTGGCGGCGGGTAACGCGGTGGTGATCAAGCCGGCGGAAATCACCCCGCTGCTGGCCCTGCGCCTGGCGCGGCTGTGCGAAGAAGCCGGCCTGCCCAAGGGCCTGGTCAGCGTGCTGCCCGGCAAGGGCTCGCTGCTCGGCGACGCCCTGACCCGCCACCCGCTGGTCAAGCGCGTGTCGTTCACCGGCGGCACCCGCACCGGCAAGCACATTGCCCACATCGCCGCCGACAAGATGATGCCGGTGTCCCTGGAGCTGGGCGGTAAGTCGCCGACCATCGTTCTCGACGACGCCGACCTCGACCACGCCGTGGCCGGGGTGCTGTACGGCATCTTCAGTTCTTCGGGCGAAGCCTGCATCGCCGGTTCGCGGCTGTTCGTCGCCCGCGCCTTATACGAGCCGTTCATGCAGCGCCTGGTGGCGGCCGCGGCCAACCTGCGGGTCGGCGATCCGGCCGACGAAAGCACCCAGATGGGCCCGCTGATCAGCGCCGGCCATCGCGAATCGGTGGAGCGCTATGTGGCCCTGGGCCTGGCCGAAGGTGGCCGCCTGCTGCTCGGCGGTCAGCGCCCGACCGGCGGCCTCTATGACCAAGGCTACTTCTACCCGCCGACCATCCTCGAAGGCCTGAGCAACAGCCAGCAGACCTGCCAGGAAGAAATCTTCGGCCCGGTGCTGGTGGCCATGCCGTTCGACAGCGAAGCAGAGCTGGTGGAGCAGGCCAACGACAGCCTCTACGCCCTCGCGGCCGGTATCTGGAGCCGCGACTACAAGCGCGCCTGGGCCCTGGGCCGCCGGATCCAGGCCGGCACGGTGTGGATCAACACCTACAAGCAATTCTCGATCTCCACGCCTTTCGGCGGCTGGCGCGACAGCGGCCTGGGCCGCGAAAAAGGCCGCCTGGGGATCCTGCAATACATGGAACAGAAGAGCCTCTACTGGGGCATGAACGAACAGCCACTGGCCTGGGCCGGTGTGCCACAAGAGGTAGCGCTATGAGTGTGTTAGGCATCGATGAAGTCACCTATGGCGTCGAGGATCTGGACACCTGCGTGCGGTTTTTCAGCGACTGGGGCCTCAAGCAAGTCAGCGCCGAGCCCGACCAGGTGATCTTCGAAACCCTCAACGGCTGCCGCGTAGTGCTTGCCAACCTGGACAAGCCGGGCCTGCCGCCCGCGATCGAAGCCGGCTCCACCGTGCGCGAAGTGGTCTGGGGCGTGGCCGATGCGGCCGACCTGGCGCTGTACCGCCAGCGCATCGCCCATGACCCGGGGTTTGTCGAGGCCGACGGGCGCATCGGCTGCACCGATCCCAACGGCCTGGCGATCCGCCTGCAAGTGACCCGCAAGCGCGAGATCGACATCGAGTGCAGCGGCCACAACACCTGGCAGACCAAGGGCCGGATCAACAAGGCGGCGCCGGTCTATGAACGCGCGACGCCGATCGAAGTCGGCCACGTGGTGTTTTTCGTCAAGGACGTGAACGCCTGCGAAGCCTTCTACCACGAGCGTTTCGGCTTCCAGGCCTCGGACCGCTACCCGGACCGCGGGGCGTTCTTGCGCACCGCCGAGGAAGGCGGCCACCACGACCTGTTCATGCTGCAACTGCCAGCGCCGCGGGCCGGGCTCAACCACGTGGCGTTCACCGTGCGCGACGTGCACGAAGTGTTCGGCGGCGGCATGCACATCTCGCGCAGCGGCTGGACCACCGAGATCGGCCCGGGCCGCCATCCGGTGTCTTCGGCGTTCTTCTGGTACTTCAAGAACCCCGCCGGCGCGCTGGTGGAGTACTACGCCGACGAAGACCAGCTGACCGGCGAATGGCAGCCACGCACCTTCGAACCGGGCCCCACGGTGTTCGCCGAATGGGCGATTGCCGGCGGCATCGACGGCCATACCCGGCGCCAGCAGAACGTCGAGGCGCCGCAAGGCAAGTTCCTTACCGACAAACCGAAACCCTGAGCAGGAGTCGCCCATGTCTTCCCTGAACATTGCCATCGCCGGTGCCGGTATCGGCGGCCTGACCGCCGCCATCGCCCTGCACCGCGCCGGCCACCGGGTCACCGTGTTCGAACAGTCGAAAGCCTTCCTGCGGGTCGGTGCCGACATCAACCTCACGCCCAACGCGGTGCGCGCGCTGGACGGCCTGGGCATAGGCGCCGCCGTGCGCCTGCCGGCCGCCCGGCCGACCCACCGCATCAGCCGGATGTGGGACAGCGGCGAAGAAACCTCGCGCCTGGAAATGTCCGACGCCGCCGAGCGCAAATACGGCGCGCCGCAACTGACCATCCACCGCGCCGACCTGCTGGCGGCCCTGGCCGAAGTGTTCCCGCTGGAGCAGGTGCAATTCGCCAAGCGCGCCGAGCGGGTTGAGCAAGACGCCGACGGCATCGCGCTGCATTTCAAGGACGGCAGCCAGCATCGCTGCGATGTATTGATCGGCGCCGACGGCATTCACTCGGTGGTGCGCAACGCGCTGTTCGGCGAAGAGCATCCGCGCTTCACCGGGGTGGTGGCCTACCGCGCGGTGGTGCCGGCCGAGCGCGTGGCCCAGGTGCCGAACATCCAGGCCTTCACCAAATGGTGGGGCCCCAATCCGCAAAGCCAGATCGTCACGTTCCCGCTGAACCAGGGCAAGGACATCTTCATCTTCGCCACCACCGCCCAGGACAGCTGGCACGAGGAGTCCTGGACCAGCGCCGGCGACGCCGAGGAACTGCGCAGCCATTACCGGGCGTTCCACCCGGACGCCCGCGCCCTGCTCGACGCCTGCACCGACGTGCTCAAGACCGCACTGTACGAGCGCGACCCGCTGCCGTTCTGGTCCAGGGGCGCGATCACCCTGCTGGGCGATGCCTGCCACCCGATGATGCCGTTCATGGCCCAGGGCGCCGGCCAGGCCATCGAGGACGCGGTGGTGCTCGCCCGCCACCTGCGCGACCTCGACAGCCCGGCGTCGGTGGCCGCGGCCTTGCAGGCCTACCAGCAGGCGCGCCTGGCGCGTACCAGCCAGATCCAGATCGGCTCGCGGGGCAACCAGTGGCTCAAGGACGGCGGCAACGCCGACTGGGTCTACGGCTATGACGCCTGGGCCGTGCCCACCGACAGCGCGGCCTGAACATGAGCGAGACCTTGCTGGTGAGCGTGCTGCTCAAGCACGACCAATCGAAGAACCTGGAGGACATCCAGCGCCACATGAAGCAGCAGGACTGGTGGGAGCGGTTTCCCCCGCCAGGCGTCGAGCTGGTGTCGTGGACCGTGGCCATGGGCCTGGGCCAGATCGTCACCCTGCGCTTGCCGCCGAGCCTGCTGCCGGCCCTCAACGTCGAGCTCGAACGCTCGGCCTGGGGCGTGTTTGGCACTGAGGTCTTTCCGACATACGACTTTATCCCGGTGCGCGAAACGATCCGCGAACGGGTACGCAACGGAGGTCAATGAAATGAGCACCCAAGAACGATTCCTCGAACCCCACCAGGCGCGCAAGCGGCCCAACACCCAGTTCGAAGAGCTGCTGGGCGATTCCATCGAGCGCGCTTTCGGCAATGGCGTGACCGAGCTGCCGGCGCTGCTCGCCCACCTCAACCTGGCCGGGCCGCCCTGCCCGCTGACCAGCGGCGAGTGGACCGCCGACGCCTATAAAACCCTGATGGCCCGGCTGGGCGAATGACCCGGCAGAAGGAATAACAAGATGAATACGCAACTGACCGTCGACCCTGTTGAAAATCACCTGGCCAATGGCCTCAAGGACCTCTGGTTCCCGGTATTGCCCTCGGACCTGCTGGGCGAGAAGCCGGTATCGGTGCGCCGCCTGGGCTACAAGATCGCCCTGTGGCGCGACAACGATGGCAGCGTCCATGCCCTGGAAGACCATTGCCCGCATCGCGGCGCGCCGCTGTCCCAGGGGCCGGTGCTGGGCGATCGCCTGCAATGCCCTTACCACGGCGTCGAAGTGCGCTGCGACGGCACGGTAACCAAGGTGCCCGGCAGTCCCGGCTGCAAGCTCGAAGGCAGCCGCCCGACGCGCATGTTCCACACCCGCGAGGCCGCCGGCGCGATCTTCCTGTTCAACGCCACCGACCCGCACCTGGAGACCCCGCCGGAACTGGTGCTGCCGGAGCAACTGAGCTCCCCCGAGTGGAGCAGCTTCGTCTGCTACACCGAGTGGAAAGGCGACTACCGCTACGTGCTCGACAACGTCATGGACCCGATGCACGGCACCTACCTGCACAAGATGTCGCACTCGATGAGCGAAGGCGAAGCCACCGCCAAGTTCGTCACCCGCGACACCGACAACGGTTTCTTCTTCGAGAAGGAAGGCCAGCGCGGGGTGAACTTCGACTGGACCGAGTTCATGGACAACGGCTGCCACTGGCTGCGCCTGGAAATTCCCTACCCGAAAACCGGCGGTCCGGGCGGCAACTTCACCATCATCGGCAGCTACACCCCGAGCAGCCGCTCGCTGGCGGCGGTGTTCCACTGGCGCTGCCGCCCGCTGACCGGCTGGCAGCGCGACACCTGGCGTTTCCTCTACAAGAACCGCCTGGAAGCGCGGCACTGGGCGGTGCTGGAGCAGGACCGGGTGCTGCTGGAATTCATGGAGCCGGACGCCAACCAGCGCGAGAACCTCTACCAGCATGACCTGGGCGTGGTGCGGCTGCGGCGCTACCTGAAGAACGCCGCCAAGGCCCAGCTCGAGCTCATCGAAGCGAAGCAGCTGCCATGAACCAGGCCGTGCACCGGGTTCGCAGTGCAGCCGTGGCCGAGCCGGCCGGGGCCAGTTGGTCGAATGCCTTGGTGATTGGCCACGAGGTGCTGCTGTCGGGCATGACCGCGCACCCCGCCAGCCGCGAGGCCGCGCAAGCCGGCGCGGCGCTGGACTGCTACGCCCAGACCCTGCTGGTGCTGGGCAAGATCCAGGCGCTGGTGGAAGCCGCCGGCGGCCATGTCGGCAATATCTGCCGGCTGACGGTGTACCTCACCGACATCGCCGACAAGGAGCAGGCAGGCCGTGCCCGGCGCGATTTCTTTGCTGGCCAGGCGCTGCTCCCGACCTCCACCCTGGTGGCGGTCAGCGCGCTGGTGTTTCCCGAACTACGGGTCGAGATCGAGGCCGACGCCCGGCTCGATGTCGACCTGCGTACCGTCTTAGAGGTGAACGATGTCTAAACCCTCCCTCCTCACCGCGCGCGTCCATACCCTGCGCTACGAAGCCGAAGGCATCATCAGCGTCGAGCTGCGGCCCCTGGGCGACACGGTGTTCCCGCCATTCGACGCCGGCTCGCACATCGACCTGCATCTGGCCAACGGCCTGGTGCGCAGTTACTCGCTGCTCAACTCGCCCAGCGACCAGGGCCGTTATGTGGTCGGCATCTTGCGCGACCGCAACAGCCGCGGCGGCTCGGAGTACGTGCACAGCCAGCTGCGGGTCGGCATGCAGCTGTCGATCGCCGCGCCGCGCAACAACTTCGAACTGGACCCGAGCGCCAGCCACAGCGTGCTGGTGGCCGGCGGCATCGGCATCACGCCGATCTACTGCATGTTCCGCCAGTTGCTGGCGCTGGGGAAATCCGCCGAGCTGATCTACTGCGCGCGCTCGCGCCAGGAGGCCGCGCTGGTGGAAGAACTGGGCGGGCTCAAGGCCCGGGTGATCTACCATTTCAACGATGAGAAAGGCACGCCGCCGGACCTCGCCTCCTACCTTGCCGGCCAGCCGGCGGACACGCATTTCTACTGCTGCGGCCCGACGCCGATGCTCGACGCCTTCGAAGCCACCTGCGAACGCCTGGGTTATCCCCATGCGCACATCGAGCGCTTCGCCGCCGCCGAGCTGCCGCCCAGCGAAGACGCCCAGAGCAGTTACAGCGTCGAGCTGAAAAAGTCCGGCAAGACCCTGTCCGTGGAACCCGGCCTGAGCCTGCTGGATGTACTGCTCGAAGCCGGTTGCGACATCGACCACAGCTGCCGCGAAGGGGTCTGCGGCTCCTGTGAAACGAAGGTGGTGGAAGGCGAGATCGACCACCGCGACGGCGTGCTGACCAAGGCCGAACGGGCAGCCAACCGATCGATGATGGTCTGTGTTTCCGGCTGCAAGAGCCGCCGATTGGTGCTGGACCTCTAACGCGCTATGTAATCGCTATGTAACTGTTACGTAATCGCTACGTAATTGTTGCCAGGCAAAGCCTGTACGGCTATTACATACCGCCAAACCCGCTGAAAGGCTGCAAAACGTCCGCTGTAGCCGCTGCCGAGCCCCGCGAGGCTGCGATCGGTTGCACAGCAACCGCAAAACCTGCCAATCGCGTTTCAATTGATACCCCGCAGCGCCCGCATGGCGGCCCCTGCGGGGCCGTTCGCAGCCTCGCGGGGCTCGGCAGCGGCTACAGAATCCAGGTTCCCACCGAAGGTCCACAAAATGGCCGCACCCTGCAAAACAACCGCCAAAACCGCTGAAAACCTGCAAACGCTGTAGCCGCTGTAACCGCTGCCGAGCGGGCGAGGCTGCGATCAGTTGCGCAGCAACCGCAAAACCTGCCAATCGCGATTCAATTGATACCCCGCAGCGCCCGCATTGCGGCCCCTGCGGGGCCGTTCGCAGCCTCGCGGGGCTCGGCAGCGGCTACAGAATCCAGGTGCCCGCCGAAGGCCCACAAAACAGCCGCCCCCGCAAAACAACCGCCAAAACCGCTGAAAACCTGCAAACGTCCGCTGTAGCCGCTGCCGAGCCCGCGAGGCTGCGATCGGTTGCGCAGCAACCGCAAAACCTGCCAAGCGCGATTCAATTGATACCCCGCAGCGCCCGCATGGCGGCCCCTGCGGGGCCGTTCGCAGCCTCGCGGGGCTCGGCAGCGGCTACAGGGGATTTTGTTTATGCGGGTGGTTTATTGGCGGTAAATAAACTTTTGCGACCCAGGGTTGTTCATGGATAAAACAACTGGATGCCCGCTTATTTAACAGCGTGCAATAAAGTCGCACCTATAACGCGCAACTTTGTTACCGACTTTCCCCGCTGTTTCACTGGCTGCACAAAGTGCCGTGTTTCCCATATAAACAATTGTTTTCAATCAACTTTCCGCAAGCAGTCAATATTCCGGGTGCCTGGCACAGTTCCTGCTCTAGCCCTTGTAAATCCACAGGCCAAACGGCGTTCCGCCGATAAAACAACAATAAACCGCACTTAACCCGGCAAGACCCGCTCCCCCACAGTTGCCTTATCTGGCAAGCGGACGAGTGTTGCCGATCGTCAGGTAGCGCCGAGCATTAAAGGTGAGGTCAAAATGAAACGTCATGTCTTCTGTGCAGGATTGATGGTAGTCAGTTGCGCAAGTTTCGCCGTCGAACCCATTCCTTCCGCCCCCGTGCGGGCCAACGCCGCCAACAAGCCTTTCCCGCATATTTCCTGGCGCAGTGACGACGGCGACAGCAGCCTGGATATCGGCGGCGCGCTGCGCACCAACTACCGCGACGAACATTGGGACACCACCGAGAACAACGGCAGGTTTCTGTTCGACACTTTCCGCCTGGATGTGCAGGCCACCTACAAGAACCTCTACAGCGACATCGGCTACTGGTTCCAGGACGACGGCAAGCGCTCCATCGACCGCGGCTTCGTCGGCTACCGGCTCAACGCCAACTCCAACCTGCAACTGGGCGCGCCGTTCAAGCCCTTCGGCCTGGAGCCCTATCCGCAATTCGGCTGGAGCTATCACATCCCGTTTTTCATGGGCTACGGCGTGAGCGCCGGCTCAGGCCTCAAATACACCTACAAGGATCAGGACTGGGACGTGCAGCTCGGCTACTTCCCGCGCATGTTGCCCACGGACATTCGCTACTCGCCGGAAGTCGGGCGTTACGCCGACCTCGATAACAACGCCATCGCCTTCACCCAGTCGCGCCAGGACAACGAGAAGCGCAACCAATTCAACGCCCGTGTGGCGCGGACCTTCAACAGCGATGGCTGGAAGACCGAGATCGGCGCCTCGCTGGCCACCGCCCAGCTCTACAACGCCACCACCAAGGACGATGGCGACTACTGGGCCGCGGGCGTGCACGCGGTCATCAGCAAGGGCCCCTGGACCGTCACTACCCAAGGCATCCGCTATGAGTTCGACCCCGAGAACCCGGCCGGCGTCAGCCAGGACTCGGTGCTGATGGGCGGCAACGGCCTGACCCCGGCGTACCTGATCGCCTCCAAGGCCACGATCGCCTCGTTCAACGTCGGCTACGACATCTACACGCCCAAGCTTGGGCAATTGAAGAAGATCAAGCTCTACAACGACTACAGCCGGATGATGAAAGACAAGAGCGGCTGGGACGACTCGCAGATGTACACCGTGGGCGCGCAATTCCTGGCCATGCCGATCATGGCCTGGGTCGACCTGACCTGGGCCCGGAACGCCAACCCCTACGGCGGCGCGGAGAACGGCAGCGGCTTCACCAGCACCAGCTCGGTGGGCAGCAACCAGTGGTACTACCGGACCAACGTCAACATCGGCTACTACTTCTAAGGCCTGGCGGACTGCGCCGCGCTTATCGCGGGCAATCGAGCGTCGACCGGCCCGCTCCTACGAAAACGCCCCCATCGCCCCGTAGGAGCGAAGCTTGCTCGCGATAGCCGCAAAGCGGCGCCCTGCCAGCCACAGCGCATTTTCGTTGACGTTCGTCGCGAGCAAGCTGCGCTCCTACGCAGGCGATAAAGCTTGCCGGGGCGCTTGCGCGAGAACCGATTCAGCCCCTTGCCCCGCCTGCCGTTCCTCGGCTCGACGCGCTACATGCAGACGGCGAGCGCGCGCACCGGTATAGTGCGCCCCCTCTTCACGTAGGCAGCCGTCGGTAACGAGGCTCAACCTCACGGGAAACCCGAACTAATAACAACCCGCGAATTGGAACCGGGACGAACACTCGGCCCACCTGTCGTGCTGCCTGCGCGACGGTGTGTAACTCGATGTTTCGGACTGTCCAGCTTCTGCCTTTACAAAAAACAGCGAGGAATACTCCATGCTCGAAGTCATCAACGACTTCCTCTCAGGGAAAGTACTGATCGTGCTCATTGTCGGGCTCGGTAGCTACTTCACGATCCGCTCGCGTTTCGTCCAGCTGCGCCACTTCTTCCACATGTTCGCGGTATTCCGCGACAGCCTGAAAAGCAGCGCCGGCCAACTCAGCTCCTTCCAGGCCCTGATGCTCAGCCTCGCCGGCCGCGTCGGCGCGGGCAACATCGCCGGTGTCGGCATCGCCGTGACCCTGGGCGGCCCGGGCGCGGTGTTCTGGATGTGGGTGACCGCGCTGGTCGGCATGTCCAGCAGCTTCATCGAATGTTCCCTCGGCCAGCTCTACAAGCGCTGCGATTCCGAAGGCCAGTTCCGCGGCGGCCCGTCCTACTACATCCAGCACGGCCTGCAGAAGCGCTGGCTGGGCATGGTCATGGCCTTCCTGCTGCTGGTGACCTTCGGTTTCGCCTTCAACGGCCTGCAAGCCCACGCCGTGACCCACTCGCTGAACAACGCCTTCGGCTTCGACACCACCTACACCGGCGTCGCCCTGGCGATCCTGCTGGGCCTGGTGTTCATTGGCGGCATCAAGCGCATCGCCAAGGTTGCCGACCTGCTGGTGCCAGTGAAGACCCTGGCGTACATCGGCGTGACCATCTACGTGATCGTGCTGCAGTTCGACCAGGTGCCGGACATGCTGATGACCATCGTCAAGAGCGCCTTCGGCCTGGACCAGGCCTTCGGTGGCCTGATCGGCAGCGCCATCATCATGGGCGTGAAACGCGGCGTATTCGCTAACGAAGCCGGCCTGGGCAGCGCGCCGAACGTGGCCGCCGTGGCCTCGGTCGAGCACCCGGTCGCGCAGGGCGTGGTCCAGGCGTTCAGCGTGTTCCTCGACACCTTCGTGATCTGCACCTGCACCGCACTGCTGATCCTGCTGTCGGGCTTCTACACCCCGGGCTTCGAAGGCGACGGCATCGCCCTGACCCAGAACTCCCTGGCCGCCGTGGTCGGCGAATGGGGCCGGATGTTCATTTCCGTGGCCCTGGCGCTCTTCGTGTTCACCTCGATCCTCTACAACTACTACCTGGGCGAGAGCAACCTGCGCTTTTTGATCGGCGACAACCGCAAGGCGCTGATCGGCTACCGCGCCCTGGTGCTGGTGCTGATCTTCTGGGGTGCGATCGAGAACCTGAGCACCGTATTCGCCTTCGCCGACATCACCATGACCCTGCTGGCGTTCGTCAACCTGATCGCCCTGGCGCTGCTGTTCAAGATCGCCATGCGCATCCTGCGCGACTACGACGACCAGCGCGCGGCGGGTATCAAGACCCCGGTGTTCGACTCCGCCAAGTTCCCGGACCTGGACCTCGACACCCAGGCCTGGCCGGCCAACCCGCAACAGGCCCAAGCCTCGCAGGCCGCCCCGCAGCCTGAAGGCGCGACCGCAGCGCAACGCTGATCGGTCAGAGTCGGGCGCAACCTCTGGTTGCGCCCGACGTGACACACCCTGCGGTCGGCGTCATGCTCGACCGCACGCTGTCATCGTTCCGGAGACTTCCCAATGAATTCCACTACCTATCCTGCCGCGCAGAACGTCATGGTGCTCTACACCGGCGGCACCATCGGCATGCAGGCCAGCGCCCACGGCCTGGCCCCGGCCTCGGGCTTCGAGGCGCGGATGCGCGACTACCTCGACAGCCAGCCCGGGCTGGTGGTGCCCAACTGGCGCTTTCGCGAGATGGCGCCGCTGATCGACAGCGCCAACATGACCCCCGCCTACTGGCAGCGCCTGCGCGAAGCCGTGGTCGATGCGGTCGACGCGCAGGGCTGCGACAGCGTGCTGATCCTGCACGGCACCGACACCCTGGCCTACAGCGCCGCGGCCATGAGCTTCCAGCTGCTGGGCCTGCACGCGCGCGTGGTATTCACTGGCTCGATGCTGCCGGCCGGCGTGGCCGACAGCGATGCCTGGGAAAACCTCGGCGGCGCGCTGGTTGCCCTCGGCCAGGGCCTGGCCCCGGGCGTGCACCTGTATTTCCACGGCGAACTGCTGGCGCCGACCCGCTGCGCGAAGATCCGCAGCTTTGGCCGTCATCCGTTCGCCGCGTTGCAGCGCCAGGGCGGCGGAGCCAAGGCGGGCTCGATTCCAGCGCAGCTGGATTACCGCCAGGCCAAGCAACTGGCCAGGGTCGGCGTACTGCCGCTGGTGCCGGGCATCGCCGCCGAACAGCTCGACGCCCTGCTGGGCAGCGGCATCCAGGCGCTGGTGCTGGAGTGCTTCGGCAGCGGCACCGGGCCGAGCGACAACCCGCAGTTCCTGGCCAGCCTGCAACGTGCCCGGGACCAGGACATCGTGGTCGTGGCCATCACCCAATGCCATGAAGGCGGCGTGGAGTTGGACATCTACGAGGCCGGCAGCCGCCTGCGCGGCGTCGGCGTGCTGTCCGGCGGCGGCATGACCCGCGAAGCGGCGTTCGGCAAGCTCAACGCCCTGTTGGGCGCCGGCCTGGACAGCGCCGAAGTGCGGCGCCTGGTGGAACTGGACCTGTGCGGCGAGCTGAGCTGCCCCTCCCCTCGCTCCTCCCGTAGGAGCGAGGCTGGCCCGCGATAGCCGCAAAGCGGCGCTCCAACAGTCACACCGCAGCGCCGTTGGAATTCATCGCGAGCAAGCTTCGCTCCTACAGAGAATCACGTGGCGCGGCATACAAATTGCTCCGTTTTCAGCATCCCCCGGGCTGGAAACGGACATGCTGCATTCCCACCTCACCACCCTCAACGCCGTCTCGCTGGTGCTCAACACCTTCAAGGACCAAGGGCTGCCCAGCGATGCGCTGCTGGCCGGCAGCGGCATCAACGCCGCCGACCTGAGCCGCGCCGACACGCGCATCACCACCAACCAGGAAATGCTGGTATGCGCCAACGCCGTGGCGCTGCGCCACGATATCGGCCTGGAGCTGGGCCGGCGCATGCACGTTTCCAGCTACGGCATGCTCGGTTATGCCCTGCTCACCAGTGCCACCTTAGGTGACGCTTTGCGCCTGGCGCTGCGTTATCCGGCGCTGTTGGGAACACTTTTCGAGCTGAGCCTGGAGGCGGACGGCGAGCTGATCTGGCTGACCGCCGCCGACTACCGCGAGAACCCGGCGCTGGCGACCTTCAATATCGAGTTTTGCCTGGTGTCGATGAAGGTCATCTGCGACGACCTGCTGGGCCACCCGCTGCCCTTGCGCGGCGCCCGCTTCGACTACCCCGCGCCCGACTACCAGAGCCGCTACGCCGAGCGCTTCGACTGCCCGCTGCAATTCGACGCGGCCAGCAACGCCTTCGCCTTCGACCGGCGCTGGCTCGAGCAGCCGCTGCCCCTGGCGGACGCCATCACCCACCAGGCCATGGCCGAACGCTGCCGCAAGCAAAACACCGAATTCACCGGGCGCCAGGCCTGGCTGGGGCGCATCCGCCAGCTGCTGGCGGCGCAACTGGACGCCGCGCCGGGCCTGGAAGGCCTGGCCGAACAGATGAACTGCTCGGCCCGCACCCTGCGCCGGCACCTCAAGGACCTGGGTTGCAGTTACCAGGAACTGCTCGACGAGCTGCGCTTCGAGCGGGCCAAGCAGATGCTCTGCGAGGACGACCTGCCGATCTACCGCATCGCCGAAGCCCTGGGCTTCAGCGAAACCGCGAGTTTCCGCCATGCCTTCGTGCGCTGGAGCGGCGTCGCCCCGAGCCAGTTCCGGCCCTGACACAAACCCCGGCATAAAGCCGCCGATTGCATTACATTGCCGACCTTTCATATCGGCAAGGGACTGCAAACGTGAACTTCTTTACAGGCATCGTCGCCAGGCACCTGCGCTGTTGCGCGAGCGGCCTGGCGCTGCTGATGCTCGCCATCGCCCCCGCCGTCCAGGCATTCGACCTGGACCTGGCCAAGATCAAATGGTGGCAAGTCTCCCGCGGTATCGTCCTGGACGAACCGGAAACCGCCACCTTGCAGATCAAGCCGTTCCCCCTGCCGGGCCTCGAGCAGTTGCCGGCGCGGATCGTGCTCAGCCAGTATCGCGGGCTGTTTTATCTCAACGCCTATCAGGACGAGCAGTACCAGCAGCGCATTTACAAGTCGCCGCCCCTGCCGCTGTTCAGCCCCGAGGAGCTACGGGCCTGCGTCTCGCCGGACGACCCGATCCAGGTCTCGGACAACTGGCCGCCGAGCAATCAACTCGAAGTCGGGCTGAGCCTGACGCCCTTGAGCTTCAACTGCATCAGCCCAGGCTGGCAGCTCAGCCAGCGTTATCTGCTGATCGACCAGCGCTATCCGCAGCAGCCGATGCTGGCCGTCAGTCACCGCCGCGACCTGACCCAGATGGACTTCACGCCGCTGCAACCGATCGGTAGCGAGATCGAGCAACAGTGGCTGTACGCCCTGCAGCGTTTTCCCGCGTGGTTCCGGCCCTTCAGCAGCGGCGCAGGGCCGATCACCTTCAATGCCTATTCGCCGCCGGCCACGGCGGACGACGTCTGGACCCAGTTCCGCGAACTCCACGAGCAACTGCGCAAAGCCAAGGACAAGGCGCCGGGCATCCGCCAGGTGGAAGACTTCTTTGCCGCCCATGACTTTCGCAGCATGGCCCAGGACCGCAGCGAATACCCGGGCCTGCTCAACGACATCGCCTACTGGACCAGCGAAGCCGGCCAGCTGAAAACCGCCCGCCCCTGGCTGCTGGAGGTGTTGCGCCGGGAACCCGGGCGCATGCCGACCTACCTCAACCTGGCCGACCTGGACTGGGCCCAGTTTGAAAAGCGGCCTTTGGACAACATCCACCAGGGCCGCGCCATCGAACGCTATCGGCTGTATTGCGGCCTGCGCCTGCAACGCCAACTGAGCGTGCCGCCGCGCGTATTGCAGCGTTTGGCCCTGAAGTCCGCCAACCCGCAGGCCTGCCAGGGCTTCTGGCCGCTGGTGGCCGCCGTGGATGCCGGCGACGCGGCCGAGGTCCGGCGCTTGCTGACCAGTGGCGTCAGTGGCGAGGTCATGGCCGACGACGGGCGCAGCGCCCTGCTGCATGCCCTGGACGCTCCGAACCTGGAGATCGCCCGGCTGCTGCTGGCCCACGGCGCCCATACCAGCGGCCCGTACAAATGGAGCACCCTGGCCCTGCTGGCCATGGAGCGCGACCTCAAGGACGGCCCCGACCTGAACCAGGGCGGGCGCCTCAAATTCCTGCTGGAAGCCGGCGTCGCCGTCGACGAACAAAACAGCCGGGGCTACACCCCGCTGATGCAGCTGGCCGAGCAGAAGCGCAACCTCGAAGGCTTCACCTGGCTGCTGCAACACCCGCAGAACCTCGAACTGCGCACCGTGGATGACAACGAAACCGCGCTGTACCGGGCGTTCTGGGGCAACAACTACGCGGCAATGAGGCTGCTGATCGAAGCCGGCGCCAACCTCAACCTGAGCTACGGCCGTGGCACCTGCTCCAACCAACAACCCGGCGGCCAGAGCCTGCTGACGCTCGTCGCCGACAAGACCTCCGCCGACGACAAGTCCCCCACTGTCAGCCAGCAGGAGACCCTGGACATGTTCACCCTGCTGCTGGAGAAAGGCGCCGATCCGAATGCCGGCCAGCGCTGCGAGAAAAACGGCCGCGCCCTGCTGCTGGGTATCCTCACCCGGAAAAAACGCGAGGACATGCTCCAGGTGCTGCAGCGCTTCGATCAAGCGCCGCCCGCAAGCTGAACCCGCCGGCGCCCCGCAATGGGGCGCCGCGCTGCTTCGGGGGGCGAATTTCGGACAGAGACTTTGGCCATATTGATCCCCTTTTGGCCGCTCCTGCCGTTCTCCAAAAGCCCCGGCGCCGCAAGACTGTGAAGCACCGAACCAGCCTGCGGAGAACAAGAAATGCTGACGATCTACTCGGACGATCACCACCTGCACCACGGCCGCTGCGAACTGATCGACGGGCAACTGATGCCCTGCTTCGAAATGCCCTCGCGCGCCGACCACGTGCTGGACCGCGTGAAATACCGCAACCTGGGCCCGGTGGAGGCGCCGCGGGACTTCGGCCTGGGGCCGATCGAGCGCATCCACAGCCGCGCCTACCTGGACTTCTTCAAGGGCGCCTGGGACCGCTGGGCCGCCCAGGGCATCGACGGCGACCTGCTGCCCTACACCTGGCCGGCGCGCACCCTGCGCAGCGTGATCCCCACCAGCCTGCACGGCCAACTCGGCTATTACAGCTTCGACGGCGGCGCGCCGATTACCGCCGGCACCTGGCAGGCGGCCTACAGCGCCGCGCAAGTCGCGCTGACCGCCCAGGCGGTGATCCAGCGCGGCGCGCGCAGTGCCTTCGCCCTGTGCCGGCCACCGGGACACCACGCCGCCAGCGACCTGATGGGCGGCTACTGCTACCTGAACAACGCCGCCATCGCCGCCCAGGCCTTCCTCGACCAGGGCCACAAGAAGGTCGCGATCCTCGACGTCGACTACCACCACGGCAACGGCACCCAGTCGATCTTCTACGGACGTAGCGACGTGCTGTTCACCTCGATCCACGGCCACCCGGAAGCCGAATTCCCGTTCTTCCTGGGCTATGCCGACGAACTCGGCGAAGGCGCAGGCGTCGGCTTTAACTTCAACTACCCGCTGCCCGCCGGCAGCGGCTGGGACAGCTGGAGCGCGGCGCTGGAACAGGCCTGCGAGGAAATCCGCCGTTATGGCGCCGACATAGTGGTGGTGTCGCTGGGCGTGGACACCTTCAAGGACGACCCGATTTCGCAGTTCAAGCTCGACAGCCCGGACTACCTGGCCATGGGGCAACGCATCGCCGCCCTGGGCAAGCCGACGCTGTTCGTCATGGAAGGCGGCTACGCGGTGGAAGAAATCGGCATCAACGCCGTGAACGTTCTCGAAGGCTTTAACAACGCCCAGTGAAGGAAACCCGCCACATGAACAGGCTCAAACGCTACATCGCGCCCGCGCTCTGCGCGGCGCTGCTGGGCGGCGCGGCGCACGCCGAAGAACGCACCCTGCGCGTCTACAACTGGTTCGACTACATCACCCCCAAGGCCCTGGAAGATTTCAAGGCCGAGAACACCCAGGTCAAGCTGGTCTACGACATCTTCGACACCAACGAGGCGCTGGAGGCCAAGCTGCTGACCGGAAATTCCGGCTACGACGTGGTGGTGCCGTCCAATGTGTTCCTGGCCAAGCAGATCGAGGCCGGGGTGTTCCAGCCGCTGGACCGCAGCAAGCTGCCAAACTGGAACCACCTCGATCCCAAGCTGATGCAACTGATCGAGGCCAACGACCCGGGCAATAAGTTCGCCGTGCCCTACATGTACGGCACCATCCTGATCGGCTTTAACCCAGCCAAGGTCAAGGCCGCCCTCGGCGAGAATGCGCCGGTGGACAGCTGGGACCTGATCTTCAAGGAAGAAAATATCAGCAAGCTCAAGCAGTGCGGCGTGGCCCTGCTCGACTCGCCGTCGGAGATCCTGCCGCTGGCCCTGCAGCACCTGGGCCTGGACCCCAACAGCAAGCAGCCGGCGGACTATGCCAAGGCCGAGGCGCTGCTGCTGAAGATCCGCCCCTACGTGACCTATTTCCACTCGTCCAAATACATGGCCGACATCGCCAATGGCGATATCTGCGTGGCGGTCGGCTATTCCGGCAGCTTCTCCCAGGCCGCCAACCGCGCCAAGGAAGCCAAGAACGGCGTGGTGGTGGACATGCGCCTGCCCAAGGAAGGCGCGCCGATCTGGTTCGACATGCTGGCGATCCCCAAAGGCGCGAAGAACCCGGACGATGCCTACCGCTTTATCAATTACCTGCTGCAACCGCAGGTGATCGCCCCGGTCAGCGACTTCGTCGGCTATCCGAACCCGAACAAGGACGCCACCGAGCTGGTCGATCCGTCGATCCGCAATAACCCCAACCTGTACCCGACCGCCGCGGCGATGAGCACGCTGTACACCCTGCGGCCGCTGCCACGTGACGCGGAACGGGCGCGAACCCGGGCCTGGACCAAGATCAAGTCCGGAACCTGACCCACCCCATACCGTAGGAGCAAGGCTTGCCCGCGAACAACCTGCCCGGCACCTGCCCGTAGGAGCGAGGCTTGCCCGCGATGAACGATAACGCGGTGTAGCTGATACACCGCGGCGGCCCTATCGCGGGCAAGCCTCGCTCCTACGGAAGCTCAGCAGCCTGTCAGCCCTTGCGGCTGGCGTTCCTCGGCAAAGAACCACGGCCGCAGGCGCACGCCCACGCCGTTGCCGATGAACGCCGCCACCAGCCACAGCCAGCCGTGCAGGCTGCCGGAGGCGATGCCGCTGAAATAGGCGCCGATGTTGCAGCCGTAGGCCAGGCGCGCGCCGTAGCCCAGCAGCAAACCACCGATCACCGCCGCCACCAGCGAGCGCGCGGGAATCTTCAGGCTCGGCGCAAAGCGCCCGGCCAGCCCCGCCGCCAACAAAGCGCCGAAGACGATGCCGAGATCCATCACGCTGGTGATGTCCTGCCACACCGGCGCGGCCAGGGCCTTGGCGTTCGCTGCGCCCTGCCAGAACACCCAGCTGCCGACATCCACCCCCAGCCCGCTGGCGACCTTGGCGCCCCACAAGGCAAACGCCGACGTAATGCCCCAGGGCCGCCCGGCCAGCGCCAGGGTGGCGAAGTTCAGCAGCGCCAGGGCGACCGCGCCCCACACCAACGGCCAGGGCCCGCGCAGCAGGCGACGCCAGCCTTGGTGCGCGCTTTCGACCGGCATCTCCAGGGTGCCGTGGCGGCTCTTCTCCAGGCGTACCGTAACCAGGGCGATCAAGGCGAACAGACCCAGGCTGAGCCCCAGCGCCGGTGCCACGCCGAGGCGCTGCACGATGGACACCGGCGGCAGCGACGGCAAGGCGAACCACCAGTCCACATGATGTGTGGCGATCAGCGAGCCGCAGATGAAAAACAGCAGGGTCACCAGCATCCGCGCATTCCCGCCGCCCACGGTGAACAGCGTGCCGGACGCACAACCGCCGCCCAGTTGCATGCCGATACCGAAGATGAACGCGCCGACAATCACCGAGACCCCGGCCGGCGCCACCAGCCCCGTGACCGGCGAACCGAACAGGCTGCCCGCGCCCAACGCCGGGAAAAACAGCAGCACCGCCAGCGCCAGCATGACCATCTGCGCCCGCAGGCCGGCGCCGCGACGATCGCGAATGAATACCCGCCAGGCCGAGGTAAAACCAAAAGCCGCGTGGTACAGGGCCAGGCCCAGGGCCGCCCCCAGCAGCAACAGCCACACCTGGCGCGAACCGACCTGCACCTGGAGGAATGCGCCAGCGCCCAGCAATGCGAGTAAAGCGAACAAGGGAGCGCCGAACTTGCGTTCGGCTGCCGCAGATAGAATCAGGCTCATGAGCGGGCTCGGCAAAAGACATTGGCCGCGAGTATAGACGTCACACTTTCCAGGCCCGGCGCAGGCGCTCCAGGGCACAGGCGATATCGGCCTCGGGCACCGCGGCGAAGCCCAGCACCAGGCCGGCGCGCTGGTCCGCCGGCTGGGGCGAGTCCGGCAGCCAGTAGTTGCTCAGGCCGTTGATCTCGACATCCACGGCGGCGGCCTTTTCCACCAGTTCGCGCTCCCGCGCCAGGCTCTGCACCGGGATCGTCAGGTGCAGGCCCGCCGCCACGTTCGGCAACTTGCCCACCCCGGGGATATCCACAGGCCAGCCGGCCAGCAAGGCGTTGCGCCGGCTCAAGGCGGCGCGGCGCATGCGCCGGATATGCCGCTGGAAATGCCCGGCGGCCATGAATTCGGCCATCACCGCCTGGGTGCTGACCTCGGAGTGGCGCACATCCACCGCCCGGCGCTGGGCGAAGGGTTGCACCAGCGCCGGCGGCAGCACCAGGTAACCCAGGCGCAAGGCCGGGAACGCGACCTTGCCGAAAGTGCCGACGTACAACACCCGGCCCTGGCGGTCGAGCGCGGCCAGGGGGGCCAGCGGCGCGCCGCTGTAGCGGTACTCGCCGTCATAGTCGTCCTCGACTATCCAGCCGTTGGTGCGCTCGGCCCAGGCCAGCAGTTCCAGGCGCCGGGCCAGGCTCAGGGTCACGCCGGTGGGGTATTGGTGGGACGGCGTGACATATACCAGGCGGCAATCGCCCAGGGCCGCCAGGGCCGCGCAGTCGAAACCCTCGCTGTCCACCGCCACCCCGTGCAGGCGCGCGCCGGCAATCGCGAAGGCATGCCCGGCCGCCCGATAGCCGGGGTTCTCCACCGCCACGCCGTCGCCAGGGTTCACCAGCAACTGTGCACAAAGGCTGATGCCCTGTTGTGCACCGCTGGTGATCACAATTTGTTCAGCACTGCACTGCATACCGCGCGAACTGCGCAGGTAGGCCGCGATCAAGCCGCGCAAGCGCTCTTCGCCGGCCGAATCGCCATAACACAGTTGGCGCAGATCCGGCTTGCGCCAGAAAGCCGCATTCAGCTTGGCCCAGACCTCGAACGGGAACAGATCGAAGGCCGGAATGCCCACCCGAAAAGCCCGTGGCGGACCGCTTTGCGGGGTCGCCAAATGGTGCTCTTGTACCCTTTGCAAAGCCTCGCTGTGGATAACTTTACTGGATGTAATCCCAGGTAAAATCATGCTTTTTGTGGATAACCCTGTGGGTAAGCCTGGTGATAACCCTGTGGATACTTTTGTGGATAATTTTTTCGCGGGTTTTTCCAGCGGTAGCCGGCTGGCGGGCAATTGCGCCACATAAGTGCCGTCGCCGACCCGGCCTTCGATAAAACCTTCGGCGTACAGCTGGTCATAGGCGCGCACCACGCTGTTGCGGGAAATCTCCAGGGCCGCCGCCAGGTCGCGGCTAGCCGGCAGGCGGGTGCCGCTGGCCAGCCGGCCGTCCAGCACCCGCTGGCGCAGCGCCTGGTACAGCTGGCGGCTGAGACCCTGGCCGCGATCCAGCTCGATACCGGCGGGGTTGAAGGAAAGCGGCAATGTCGGGCTGTTCATGGACGTGCTCCTGAGCCGCTGGCTGGACCGGCGAAATGGACCTATGAAATTGACCGAAGATGGCTCTTACAACAGACCAATAGCCTGCCTAGGATGCAGCCATTCGCCAAGGATATTTTTCCATGTACCTACCCCGCGCTTTTGCCGAAGAAGACCTGCCGACCCTGCACCAGCTGATCCAGGACAGCCGCCTGGCCACCTTGGTCACCTGTGGTGAGCGCGGCTTGCAGGCCAGTCACTTGCCGCTGTTGCTGAACCGCGACCAGGGCCAGTACGGCACCCTCTACGGGCACCTGGCCCGGGCCAACCCGCAATGGCAGGAACTGGCCAGCGGCGCCGAGGCCCTGGTGATTTTCCAGGGCGCCGAAACCTATATCAGCCCGTCGCTGTACCCGAGCAAGGCCGAACACGGCAAGGTGGTGCCGACCTGGAATTACGAGGTGGTGCACGCCTATGGCGGCGCCGAGGTGTTCGAAGACCCGCAACGCATCCGCGAGATCGTCAGCGCCCTCACCCAGCAGCATGAGGCCGGCCGCGCCAGCCCCTGGGCATTCGAGGACGCCCCCGCCGATTTCATGGACAGCATGCTGCGCGCCATCGTCGCCTTCGCCTTGCCGATCCAGCGCCTGGAGGGCAAGCGCAAACTCAGCCAGAACCGCACCGCCGCCGACTTCGCCGGCGTGCGCGAAGGGTTGGCCGCCAGCGCCGACCCTCGCGACCAGCACATGTCCCAACTGATGCGCCAGGAGCAACCATGAGCCAGATCCGGATTCGCCCCGTCACCGCAGCCGACCACGCAGCCTGGCTGCCGTTGTGGCAGGCCTACCTGCGTTTCTACCAGACCGAGCTGGCCGACACGGTCAGCCACAGCACCTGGCAGCGCTTTCTCGACCCCGCCGAGCCGACCCACGCCGCCCTGGCCTGGGACGGCGAGCAGGCGGTCGGCATGGTGCATTTCATCTACCATCGCTCCAACTGGAGCATCGAGAACTCCTGCTACCTGCAGGACTTGCTGGTGGTCCCGGAGCAACGCGGCACCGGCGTCGGTCGCCAGCTGATCGAGTTCGTCTACGCCACCGCCAAGGCCGACGGCTGCTGCAAGGTCCATTGGCTGACCCACGAAACCAACGCCACGGCCATCCAGCTCTACGAGCGGATCGCCGAGTGCCCGGGTTTCATTCAATTTCGCAAAGCCCTTTAAGCGTTCAAGGAGAACCCCATGCCGACCTCACTCGCCGACTGGAAAGGCGTGCCGCCGCCGTCGACCACCCTGCTCGAAGGGCGCTTTATCCGCCTGGAAAAACTCGACCCGGCACGCCACGCCGACGACCTGTGGCAAGCCTTCCAGGGCCCGGGCGCCGACCCCAAGCTGTGGGACTACCTGCCCTACGGGCCCTTTACCGAACGCAGCGCGTTCAATGACTGGCTGAACAACCATGCGGCCAACAGCGACCCGTATTTCTTCAGCGTGGTCGACCGGGCCAGCGGCCAGGTGCAAGGCATTCTCAGCCTGATGTCGATCGTCCCGGCCCAGGGCCGCATCGAGATCGGCCACGTCACCTTCGGCGCGCCCATGCAGCGCTCGCCCAAGAGCACCGAAGCGGTGTACCTGCTGGCCAAGGAAGCCTTCGCCCTGGGTTACCGCCGCCTGGAATGGAAATGCAACAACGCCAACGCCCGCTCGCGTTATGCGGCCGAGCGCCTGGGTTTCAGCTTCGAAGGCGTGTTCCGCCAGCACATGGTGGTCAAGGGCCAGAACCGCGATACCGCCTGGTATTCGATCCTCGACTCCGAATGGCCGAAAGTCGGCGCGGGGTTCGAGCGCTGGTTGAGCGAAGACAACCAGAGCGGCTCGGGGCAGTTGAAGGGACTGGCGCAGTGCCGGGGCTAAAGCCGGTGTAGCCGCTGGCGCAGCCTGCGATAGACCCGCAGGGTCTCCAGCGTCCGCAAGATCCCTGCGAGCGTGCCGCTCGATCGCAGCCT
>NZ_FNPW01000002.1:253213-253413 GCF_900107395.1 Pseudomonas sp. NFIX28 | reverse complement strand
CCCTGTAGCCGCTGCCGAGCCTGCGAGGCTGCGATAGACCCGCAGGGTCTCCAGCGCCCGCAAGATCCCCGCGAGCGTGCCGCTCGATCGCAGCCTGCGGCAGCGGCTACACAAGCATCGGGCCCGAGCGGAATATCGAGTCACTGCTCCCTGTAGCCGCTGCCGAGCCTGCGAGGCTGCGATAGACCCGCAGGGTCTCC
>NZ_FNPW01000002.1:0-252783 GCF_900107395.1 Pseudomonas sp. NFIX28 | reverse complement strand
CCCCCCTGTAGCCGCTGCCGAGCCTGCGAGGCTGCGATAGACCCGCAGGGTCTCCAGCGCCCTCAAGATCCCTGCGAGCATGCCGCTCGATCGCAGCCTTCGGCAGCGGCTACACAAGCATCGGGCCCGAGCGGAATATCGAGGGTGTCACCCCTCCCTGTGCGGTTTAGGCCAGTTGCCGCGCCAGCACGGCAATGTGCTCCGGCCCGATGCCGCAGCAACCGCCCAGGTGGCTGGCGCCGCGTTGTCGCCAGTCGGCCGCCCATTGCAGATAGCCCGGCGGGTCGAGGTCTTCGCGCAGCGGGTCGAGGCCATCGTTGGCCGTGGCTTCCTTGGGCTGCGGCGGGAAGGCGTTGGCGTAGGCGCCGATATTGATCTGTACCCCCAACCGCTCGAAGGCTGCCCGCGCCACGTCGATCGCCGCGCCTATCACTTCCGGCTGGCTGCAGTTGAACAGCAGGGCTTGTACCCCCAGCTCGGCAGCCACTGCCGCCGCATCCGCCACCGCCTCGCCGGAACGCAGGCGCGGCACTTGGTCGGGGTTTTCATCGAGCAGGGTAAACGACAGCCAGAAGGGCTTGCCGTCCTTGGGCAGGCCGGCGTGGATGGCCCGCGCCTCGACCGTGGAACTCTGGGTTTCCGCCAGCCACAGGTCGACATGCGGGGCCAGGCCGTTGACCAGCGGCGCCAGCAGTTCGGCGGCGCGGCCGGCTTCGAACAGGTCCGGGCGATAGGAGCCGAACAGCGGCGGCAGCGAACCGGCAACCCGCACCGGTTTGCCGGAAGCCTGTACCGCGCGCCGCGCCAGTTCGCCGGCCAATGCCGCCAGCGCCTGGCCTTCGGCGGCAAAACGCTCTTCGCCGATGTGGAACGGCACCACCGCGTAGCTGTTGCTGGTGATGACGTCGGCGCCGCTGTCGATGTAGGCCGCATGCACCGCCTCCACCGCTTGCGGCGCTTCGCTCAGGGCCAGCGCCGACCATTCGGGCTGCCGGAAGGGCGCCCCGCGGCGTTGCAGTTCCCGACCCATGCCGCCATCCAGAATTACCCTGCTCTCTGCGCCCATATGCTTTTTTCTCATATGCTTATGAAAATAACTCACTACCTGAGTCGTTCTTATAACTATTTAATACGCACCATTCAGTTAATAACAACCTTTTTTCTGCCCGGGATTCCCATGAAATTCAAACCGCTTCTGGCCCTGGGCCTGACGATTCTCGCTGCCTCCAGCCAGGCCTTTGGCGGCGCCACCCTGGACCGTATCGAACAGAAAAAAGAGCTGGTCGGCGTGTTGATGGAAAGCTACCCGCCCTTCTCCTTCCTCAACGACCAGAACCAGCTCGATGGCTTCGACGTCGATGTGGCCAAGGCCGTGGCCGACAAACTGGGCGTGAAGCTGCGCCTGGAAACCCCGTCCTGGGACGTGATCGCCGCCGGCCGCTGGAGCGGTCGCTACGACATCTGCATCTGCTCCATGACCCCGAGCAAGGCCCGCGCCGAGGTCTTCGACTTCCCGGTCCAGTACTACGCCTCGCCCGCGGTGATCGTGGTCAACGCCAAGGACGAGCGCATCCACGGCGCCAAGGACCTGAGCGACAAGAAAGTCGGCCTGACCAGCGCGTCCAGCTACGAAAGCTACCTGAACAAGAACCTGGTGATCGAAGGCGCCGAGGACACCCGGTTGCAGTACCCGTTCGACAACGTGCAGATCGCCCCGTACGACACCGACAACGTGGCCTTCCAGGACCTCGGCCTGGGCGCTGGCGTGCGTCTGGACGCGATTCTCACCAACCTGGTGAGCGCCCAGCCGCGCCTGGCCCAGGACGCGCGCTTCAAGCTCGCCGGCGAGCCGCTGTACGCCGAGCCCAACTCGGTGGCCATCGAGAAAGGCGACGCCCAGTGGAACGCCAAGGTCCGTGAAGTGTTCGCCCAGCTGAAACAGGACGGCACCCTGAGCAAGCTCTCGCAGAAATGGATCGGCGCCGACATCAGCCAATGACTTCTCTTTCGCAACCGCCTCGGCCGCCGCAAGCGCTGGCCGAGCCCCCGATCAAACGCCTCTTCGGCTTCCGCACTCGCCTGTACCTGACCTGGGCGGTGCTGTTCGGCCTGTTCGCCAGTTTCTTCCTGAGCTTCGACCTGAAGTTCTCGATCATCCTCGACAAGCTGCCCAACCTGCTCGGCCTGAGCCTGGCCCCCAGCGGCTTTTTGCAAGGCGCGGCGCTGACCCTGTTCCTCTGCGCCTGCTCGATCGTGTTGTCGTCGCTGCTGGGCTTCGTCACCGCGCTGGCCCGGCTGTCGAAAAGCGCCGTGGCCTTTGGCATCGCCAGCTTCTATGCCTCGTTCTTTCGCGGCACGCCGCTGCTGATCCAGATCCTGCTGATCTACCTCGGCCTGCCGCAACTGGGCGTGGTGCCGGGCGCCATCGCCGCCGGGGTGATCGCCCTGTCGCTGAACTACGGCGCCTACCTCAGCGAGATCTTCCGCGCCGGCATCCTCGGCGTGCCCCATGGCCAGCGCGAAGCCTCCCTGGCGCTGGGCATGCGCGACAGCGTGATCTTCTGGCGCGTGACCCTGCCGCAAGCCATGCGCACCATCATCCCGCCGGCCACCAACCAGTTCATCTCGATGCTCAAGGATTCGTCGCTGATCTCGGTGATGGGCGTCTGGGAAGTGATGTTCCTGGCCCAGTCCTACGGCCGCTCCAGCTACCGCTACATCGAGATGCTCAGCACCGCGGCGCTCATCTACTGGCTGCTGTCGATCGGCCTGGAGCTGATCCAGGCGCGGATGGAACGGCATTACGGCAAGGCCTACGCCAAACGCGGCTGAGGCTCAGCTGGCCGCCGAGGCCCGGGGATTTCCCGGGCCCTTTTCCAGGCGCTCGAGATCATCGAGCAGCGAGCGGGCGCGACTGGTTTTCTGCACGGTTACCACCCCCATCTGCAAACCGAAGGGCTTGAACACCGCGTTCAGCGACTTGAGGGTCGGGTTGCCGTCGCCGTGTTCGATATGGATCAGGGTGCGCAGGGAAAGCCGGCACATCCGGGCGAACTGGCTCTGGTGCAACCCCGTGACTTCGGTGCGCAGGCGCCTGACCGCATCGCCAATCGACAGGCGTCCGGCCGCCAGCTCCTGCTGGATGTCCTCGATCAGCGCGCCGCGTTCTTCCAGGTTCGTACTCATCGCAATCCCCACTCCTGCAGGCGTCGGTCCAGGTGGCGCAAATGCACGCGCGGATGGTTCAGGGTCGCCTCGGGCAAGCCGCTGGCGCTCAACAGGTCCGGCAGGGCCCGCAGGTGCTCGGCGTCTTCGCGCAGGCGCGCCAGGGCGGCCTCGGGGTCGGTCAGCGGCTTGAGGCTGGCGCACACCAGGCGCCAGTCCACGTCGCCCGCCACTTCCATGCGCCCGGGCCACTTGATGGTCCGGGTAATGCCCTCGTCGTCCATGACCGTGGGCGCCAGATCGTGGATCGGCGCCAGCCGCACTGTGCTTTCGGTGCGGATGATCGAGAGGTTGCGGCCGTGGTTATCCGAGTGGCCGAGGATGGTGTTGAGCAAGTCGCGGCGCAGGTAATCCGCCACCAGCTCGGGGATCGCCGACTCCTGGCCGGTGGCTCGCCACAGCTCGGCGAGGATGCCCAGCACCTCGGTGTGCCGCATGCCCTGGCCATGGCCCACCAGCCCCGCCAGGGAATAGATCGACTCGACCGCCAGGCGCTCCACCCCCGCCGGCGTAACCCGGCGGTCGAAGCGCTGCATCCACAGGCTGGGCCTGGGCCCCTCTTCCAGGGCCAGGCCCTGGGCCGGTGGCGTATCGATGCCCAGCTGTTGCAGCGCGCGGAAATAGTGGAATTCGCTGCGCAGGATGTCGCAGTCATTCTGCGTGGCCGGGTTGCGGGGAAACTTCACCCACCAGTGGCGCGCCGCCGCGGCGTCATCGAGCAGCGCATCGGGGAACAATAAGCCCTCGCGGTTCTCGGTCAGCAGCAGCTTGGGCGCTTCGCCGCCGATGCTCGCCGAACCGGCGAACGCCGCCCCCTGCTCATGGGCGTATTCAAGAAAGCGGTTGTCCAGGGCGCTCACCTGGCCCCGTGAAAAGCCCAGCGCCGGGCGCCTGCGCAGCCCCGCCAGCGACTCCTTGATCCGCAGGTTGCCCATCGGCGCCGCGCACGAGCGGGCCAGGAGGAACAATTCACCGCCCATGCCATCCGGCCGCTCATGGCCGATATGCCGCAACAAAAAGCGCCCGGCCGCCGCTGCCGGGGCAAGGTCGTAGATAAAGGCCGGGGCCCGTTCTTCTCGCCACGACTCCCAGCCCAACGGGATCTGCGCACTGACCGACCTGGCCAACGGGCTGGCGACCGCCTCCAGGTTATCCACCAGGTATTGCTGCACGTAAGCAAAACGGCAGGGGCTGGCGAAGCCCTCTTCGGGCCTGTCGAAGGCCAGGGTCATGGCGTCGCTCCAGGCCCCTGCGCGGTAGAGTTGCAAGGTCAGCCGAAGCACGTTTTCGTCTGCATTTTGATGCACTTTGAATCAGCCATAAGGCAAAAGAATGCATTCTAATGCAGATATCTGAAAATCAGAACGAAACAAGTGCATTAAAATGCAGCGAAACTTCACCTCGGGCAGCCCGCAAATCGCCCCTCAAACGGCCCAGCAGCACGCGGGCCAGCCTCCCGCCTCGGCTCGGCAACGGGCAAAAAAAAGGGAGGCCGTAGCCCCCCCGAGGTAAAACGTTGCAGATGAAAGGCCTGAAATCAGCCTTCGATCTCGATCAGGATTTCGCCCGGGTTGACCCGGTCGCCCTTGGCCACATGGATGGCGGTGACCTTGCCGGCGATGGCCGCCTGGACTTCGGTTTCCATCTTCATGGCTTCGGTGATCAGCACGGCCTGGCCGGCCTTGACGGTGTCGCCTTCCTTGACCAGCACGTCGACGATGTTGCCCGGCATGGTGGTGCTGACGTGGCCCGGCGCGCTGGCCTGCTTTCGCTTGCTGCTGCCGCCGCCGACGAACTCGTTGAGCGGCTCGAACACCACTTCTTCCGGCATGCCGTCGATGGACAGGTAGAAGTGGCGCTTGCCTTCGGATTTGACGCCGACGCCGGTAATGTCGACGCGGTAGGTTTCGCCGTGTACGTCGATGACGAACTCGGTCGGCACGCCCTCGCCACCGGCAGAGGCAACGCCGCCCGCTTCCGGGATCGGCAGCAGCACTTCCGGCGTCAGGGTGCCGGCTTCACGTTCTTCGAGGAACTTGCGCCCGATGTCCGGGAACATGGCGTAGGTCAGCACGTCTTCCTCGGACTTGGCCAGGGCGCCGATATCGGCCCGCAGCTTGGTCATCTCCGGCTTCAGCAGGTCGGCCGGGCGCACGTCGATCACGTCTTCGCTGCCGATGGCCTGGCGCCGCAGTTTCTCGTCCACCTCGCCCGGCGCCTTGCCGTAGCCGCCTTGCAGGTACAGCTTCACTTCGTTGGTGATGGTCTTGTAGCGCTCGCCGGCCAGCACGTTGAAGAACGCCTGGGTGCCGACGATCTGCGAAGTCGGGGTCACCAGCGGCGGGTAGCCGAGGTCGTGACGCACCCGCGGAATCTCCGCCAGCACTTCGTTCATGCGGTTCAGGGCGCCCTGCTCCTTGAGCTGGTTGGCCAGGTTGGAAATCATCCCGCCCGGAACCTGGTTGACCTGCACCCGGGTATCGACCGCAGTGAACTGACTTTCGAACTGGTGGTACTTCTTGCGCACAGCATAGAAGTACAGGCCGATTTCCTGCAGCAGTTCCAAGTCCAGGCCGGTGTCGAATTCACTGCCTTTAAGGGCGGCGACCATCGACTCGGTGCCCGGGTGGCTGGTGCCCCAGGCGAAGCTGGAGATCGCGGTGTCGATGTGGTCGGCGCCGTTTTCGATGGCCTTGAGCTGGCACATCGCGGCCAGGCCGGCGGTGTCGTGGGAATGGACGAACACCGGCAGCGACTGCTCGGCCTTCAGCGCCTTGACCAGCTCGCCGGTGGCGTAAGGGGTCAGCAGGCCGGCCATGTCCTTGATCGCTACCGAATCGCAGCCCATGGATTCCATCTGCTTGGCCTGGGCCACGAACGCCTGGATGGTATGCACCGGGCTGGTGGTGTAGGCGATAGTGCCCTGGGCGTGCTTGCCGGCGGCCTTTACCGCCTCGATGGCCACGCGCAGGTTACGCACGTCGTTCATGGCGTCGAAGATGCGGAACACGTCGATGCCGTTGACCGCCGCCTTGGCGACGAAGGCCTTGACCACGTCGTCGCTGTAATGGCGGTAGCCCAGCAGGTTCTGCCCGCGCAGGAGCATCTGCAGGCGGGTGTTGGGCAACGCGGCGCGCAGTTTGCGCAGGCGCTCCCACGGGTCTTCCTTGAGGAAACGCACGCAGGCATCGAAGGTCGCGCCGCCCCAGACTTCCAGCGACCAGTAGCCGACTTTGTCGAGCTTGTCGCAGATCGGCAGCATGTCTTCGGTGCGCATGCGGGTCGCCAGCAGCGATTGGTGAGCGTCGCGCAGGATGGTGTCGGTAACAAAAATCTTCTTGCTCATTGTTCTTTTCCTCACAGGCCTGCGTGGGCGGCGATGGCGGCGGCGATGGCCAGGGCCAGCTCTTCGGGTTTGCGCTTGATCGAGTAGTTGGTCAGTTCAGGGTGGCTTTCGACGAAGCTGGTGTTGAACTGGCCGCTACGGAATTCCGGGTTACGCAGGATTTCCTGGTAATACGCGGCGGTGGTCTTGACCCCTTGCAGACGCATGTCGTCCAGGGCGCGCAAGCCACGGTCCATCGCTTCTTCCCAGGTCAGGGCCCAGACCACCAGCTTCAGGCACATGGAGTCGTAGAACGGCGGAATGGTGTAGCCGGTGTAGATCGCCGTGTCGGTGCGCACGCCCGGGCCGCCGGGGGCGTAGTAACGGGTGATCTTGCCGAAGCTCGGCAGGAAGTTGTTTTTCGGGTCTTCGGCGTTGATCCGGAACTGCAGGGCGAAACCGCGGTGGTGGATGTCTTCCTGCTTCACCGACAGCGGCAGGCCGGAGGCGATGCGGATCTGCTCGCGAACGATGTCGATGCCGGTGATTTCCTCGGTGATGGTGTGTTCCACCTGCACCCGGGTGTTCATCTCCATGAAGTACACCTCGCCGTCGGCGAGCAGGAACTCCACGGTACCGGCGTTCTCGTAACCCACCGCCTTGGCCGCGCGCACCGACAGGTCGCCGATGTAGGCGCGCTGCTCCGGGGTCAGCTGCGGGCTCGGGGCGATCTCGATCAGCTTCTGGTTGCGGCGCTGGATCGAGCAGTCGCGCTCGAACAGGTGCACCACGTTGCCGAAGCTGTCGCCGAGGATCTGCGCCTCGATGTGCTTGGGGTTGACGATGCATTTTTCCAGGAACACTTCAGCGGAGCCGAAGGCCTTGGTCGCCTCGGAAATCACCCGCGGAAAGGCCTGCTCCAGCTCGTCACGGCTGTTGCAGCGACGAATGCCGCGGCCGCCACCGCCGGAAGTGGCCTTGAGCATCACCGGGTAACCGATGCGGTCGCCTTCGCTCAGGGCTTCATGGATATCGGCGACGTTGCCTTCGGTGCCCGGGGTGACCGGCACGCCGGCCTTGATCATGCTGCGACGGGCTTCGGTCTTGTCGCCCATGCGGCGAATCACTTCAGCCGACGGACCTATGAATTTGATCCCACGTTCGGCGCAAATGTCTGCCAGTTCGGCGTTTTCCGAGAGGAAACCGTAGCCGGGGTGCAAGGCGTCGCAGCCGGTCTCCACGGCCAGGTTCACCAGCTTGCGCGGGTTCAGGTAGCCGGCCAAGGGCTCGGCACCAATGCTGTGGGCTTCGTCCGCGCGCTTCACATGCAGGGCATGGCGATCGGCGTCGGAGAAGATCGCGACCGAGCGAATGCCCATCTCGGCGCAGGCACGCACGATTCGTACGGCAATCTCACCACGGTTGGCGATCAGGATCTTTTTTATCACTTGGAGGTACCCTTGAGCCGTTGGAACAGTCGACCCCTAGACCGGGCCGGCGCGTGACTAAATGTTTCAAGCCAGTCGCAGGCTCACACTATTCCTGTCGATGAATTAACAAAAATCAATAATTATTGGGTCGCTCATAAGCAAAGACTTATAGTTGATCCGACAGCCTTCGGCGCGAGACCTTAAAAAATGCGTAAGTCCTTGATGCGTATGACATTACGCCAACTGCAGATTTTCAATGAAGTCTGCGATCTACGCTCGTACAGCCGGGCGGCTGACGAAATGTCTCTCACTCAGCCTGCCGTCAGCCTGCAGATTCGCCAGCTGGAAGAGCTGATCGGCCAGCCCTTGTTCGACTACGTCGGCAAGAAGCTCTACATGACCGAGGCCGCCGAGGCCCTGCAACGGGCCAGCCGCGATATCTTCGGGCGCCTGGAAAACCTCGACATGCAGCTGTCGGACATGCAGGGCTCCTTGCAGGGCCAGCTGAAACTGGCGGTGGAATCCAGCGCCAAGTATTTCGTGCCGCACCTGTTCGCCGCCTTCAAGCGCCAGCACCCGGAGGTCAACCTGCAGCTGACGGTGGTCAACCGCGGCCAGGTGATCCGCCGCCTCTCGGACAACCGCGACGACCTGGTGATCATGTCCATGGTCCCGCAGGACATGGGCCTGGAATTCCTGCCGTTCCTCAACAACCCGATCGTCGCCGTGGCCCCGCCCGACCACCCGCTGTGCCACTTGGGGCCGCTGCGCCTGCAGGACCTGGAACCCTACAACCTGCTGGTGCGCGAACAGGGCTCGGGCACGCGCCTGGCCTGCGAGGAGTATTTCAAGGAAAAGCGCGTGCACTTCACCCAGACCCTGGAAGTGTCGTCGGCCGAGGCGCAGCGTGAGTGTGTGCGGGCGGGTCTGGGCGTGGCGCTGTTGACGCGCCACGCCCTGAACCTTGAGTTGGCGACCGGGGGCCTCGTCGAGTTGCCGGTCGAAGAGCTGCCGTTGTATCGCAGCTGGTGCCTGGTGCAGGCCAAGGCGAAACGCCTGTCACCGGTAGCGCATGCGTTCCTGGGGTTTATCCGCAGCGAACGGGTGCAGATCAGCGGGTTGGTTGAACGCTTTGACGGGAAGCCGCTGGGGCAGCCTGCCAGTAATTGACGGCTTCCAGCTCGGGGTAGTCGTTGATTTCCTGCTGCAGACGGCGCAGCTCACAGCGATGTTCGATCGCGCGGCGAAATTCCATGCGGCGCTGGTCTTCCTGTTGACGACGGGTCTTGACTGCGCTGCTGCTCTCTTCGTAAGGCCGGGCCATTTCGAGTCTCCCTATGCGAGTACGGGAGTTTCACGATGCGCCACCTCGATGACAGTTGTACGTCACTGGGGTAACAGAACGATGAAGCTTGCGGCGCTCGCCGGGCGGCTGCCCGGCAATGATCAACGGACCAGCTGCGAGTCATGCTGGTAACGATTCGGGCTCAAGGCCTTCAAGATGACTTTCTTCTGGGCATCCGACAACTCATGATACGAACGCAAGTGCGGGTTCAGCCGAAAGCACAGCCTGAGGCCACCGAACAGTGTTTGCGCGTACAGGATTTCATCCCGCAAGACTTCATAAGGCGTCGCAGTATGCATGCTCAACACCGAGCGCTCTCGGTCCTTGCTCTTGATGGCCTTGCAGATCAGCTTGCCGAACTGGGCCTCATCGCTTCCCGACGCCAGCAAACTGAAGAACTCTCCCATGAACTCGTTGAGCTTTTTCAGGGGATTGCATAGGTTCTCCAGGGGAGTTCGCGTCAGTTCCAACATGTCGCTGTTGAACTCCCTGATCGAGGAAAACACCGCTTGCACCGGGGCCGACCATTCAGGCGGTTCACTGAATGGAGTGAAAACCGTAGGCAGAGCCACGTGCAGCACACTGAGTTGTCGTTCAGATTCAATTCTTTTGTTGATCAAGGGGTTCAAGCATCCGTGGGGCAAGGTTTTTTCCTGCGAAATCTCGAGCGCAATAACATAAGACGCAGCATAGAACCCCAAATGCCCCAACTGCTGCTTGTCCGAGTACGGCAAGACGTTTCGATAAAACGCCAGGGACCGGGCAGTCTCGCCATTCTCCAATGCCAAGACGGCACGCGCCTGCCAAGCAAAGGCCTCGAACAGCCTGTAATCCGGATGCTGCTCCAGCTTCGAGAATGCCTGCTCGATCGCCACGGGGTCCCTGTACTCCTCTTCAGTGGCCAGAACAAGCTGGTACAAGGGTTCGAACGCCTCCACTGACCGTGCGCCGACTTGCTGGGAAAAGATAGCGAACTGGCGCTCAAGATGGCCATTTCCACTGGCATTCAGCAATCCGGAAGCAATGAAGCCATCGAACAGCCCGATATGCGAGGTAGCCAGTCGATCCGGCTCCCGGCGCCCGCAGAATGCTTCGTAGTGGTAACGAAAACGTTCTACCAGAGTGGCCTTCGAGTCCATTCGGGTAGAGCCGTACATCTCGGAAAAACGACTCAGCGCGGTCGCCGCCATATAGGCGCAGTGCACGGTGCCCAGCAACTCCTGCTGCTCTGCTGCAGTCAGCTTGCTGGATGAAATCTCTGCCCTCAGGCCTTCGACTTCAGCGTTGATCGTGGAGATTTTCTTATGGGATTTATCGCTGACCTTGTCCAGGGCATAGAAAAAATCCGGAGCGTCTACCGTGGCTGGAACCAGGCTTTTTATATAGGCCTTTACCGCAGCCGCTTGTATACCGCTGGTACCGTGGCTGACCAGCAGTGCGTGGAAATGATGGAGCGTCGTTTGAGGAGAAAGCTTGCCGCTCAACCGATGCAGAAGTACGGCCAGTTGCGGCAGTACCCAGATATCCAGAAACCGGGCTATTCCCGTTGCGTAATCTTGGTAAGTGATGATCGGGCGTGATCTCAATATCGAAAAGACATGCTCGTATTGATTCAGATAGTGCTGGAGCGTACTGGCCAGCGCCTTGTCGTCCTGCACCAGGTACCTGAGCAGGTCCGGCAGCAGCCCCTGCTCCACTTCATTGTTTTTCCTGAAGTACAGCTTCTGCTTGGCCTCATAGGACCTGAGCCCGGAAAAGCCATCAGCAGTGGAAGTCACCAGTCCTGCTCCCCAGCACAACACCTCGAAGACTTCAAAATACGCTGGAATCCTGACCATCGACTGTCGCTCCTTGAAAAATGGACACCGCCTCCTCGGATTTCCGGTCAACCGGAAAATGCCCGCTCTCTATTATCGCCCTCGCAACACTCAGCTGGACAAACCCATTCCTGTTTCCTTTTGGAGAGCGTCACCATGGCCACACCCGAACACGAAAAATTCCCCGGCGAAGCACCTGCCGGGCAACCCACGGTCTTCAGCCCAGGCAAAGAGGACACCCTTGCTGCCCTCGCTGCCAGTCAAAGCCAGGAGTCGGCACCTGACGCTGCGGCCGACCCCGATGAAGTCGATGAAATCATCGATGAGATCGCCGAGCACCAGGATCTGCTGGAAAGGATCCACGCCAACCTGAGCGCCAAGCAGCGGCGCATCGACGATCTGTCGGACGACGACACTTGCTACGAAGGTTATGGCGAGGAACTGGTACGGCTCGAGGAGGCCGACGAGCAATTGCTGGCCGCGGAAAAGCTGCTGGATTTCAAGCCGGACCTTGCGGCAGTGCGCCGGGCGCGCAGCCTCAGCGAAGACGCGGCGGGCACCCTGATGGAAGTGAAGCCGGACGACCTCGATGACCAGGATCAGGACGACGCCACGCTGCCCTAGCCCGGATGATCACCCGGGCGCTGCCGGCAGCTCAATCGTCGAGGGCTTTTACCGACTTGGGCGACAGGCGCAGGCTGCGAAGGCTGCGCTTGACGCTCTTGAGGTGGTTGACCAGGCTCGGGCCGCGGGCCATGGCCACGCCCATCGCCAGCACGTCGATCACCACCAGGTGGGCGATACGCGAGGTCAGCGGGGTATAGATTTCGGTGTCTTCGTGCACGTCGATCGCCAGGTTGACGGTCGACAGCTCGGCCAGCGGGGTCTGGCTCGGGCACAGGGTGATCAGCGAGGCGCCGCTTTCACGCACCAGATTGGCGGTGATCAGCAGGTCCTTGGAACGCCCGGACTGGGAAATGCAGATCGCCACGTCGGTGGGCTTCAAGGTCACCGCCGACATCGCCTGCATATGCGGGTCGGAATAGGCCGCCGCGGTCAGCAGCAAACGGAAGAATTTGTGCTGGGCATCCGCCGCCACCGCGCCGGAAGCGCCGAAGCCGTAGAACTCCACGCGCTGGGCCTGGGACATGAGGGTCACAGCCCGTTGCAGCTCCACCGGATCGAGCTTCTCGCGAACCTCCATCAGCGTGTGCAGGGTGGTGTCGAAGATTTTCAGGCTGTAGTCGGCGACCGAATCGTCTTCGTGAATCGCGAACTGGCCGAAGCTCGCCCCGGCGGCCAGGCTCTGGGCCAGCTTGAGCTTCAGGTCCTGGAACCCGGAACAACCGATGGCGCGGCAGAAGCGCACGATGGTCGGCTCGCTGATCCCCACGCTGTGGGCCAGGTCGGCCATGGAACTGTGCATCACAGCCGCAGGGTCGAGCAGCACATGATCGGCGACCTTGAGCTCCGACTTGCGCAAGAGATGGCGTGATTGGGCGATGTGCTGCAACAGATTCAAAGGGCTGGACTCGTTGTTATGGGGCAGACGCCCAAGGATGTAGCAATCTTGTAGTTATACTACATGAATTCGCTTTTTGCCTGCTCAATGCGTAACTGAATCACCTTTGCGCCCCACTGTTTTAGCCTTGCCTGCTCTTTGTAGCTGCTGGAGCCGGGCAGCTGGTATTAGTAAAAACTTCAGATATTCCTGGCCTTTTGCGGCCGCTGCGCAGCCGATCGCAGCCTGCGGCAGCGGCTACAGGGTCTCGGCCCGCAACAGCGCCGCAAGGCCCTCGGCTTCCACCGGCCGGCTAATCAGGTAGCCCTGCACCTCATCGCACTTCTGCTCCTTGAGAAATGCCAGCTGCCCCGGATGCTCCACGCCTTCGGCCACCACTTTCAGCGACAGCCCGTGGGCCATGGCGATGATCGCCCGGGTGATCGCCGCATCGGCGCTGCCTTCGCCCAGGCCGCGGATGAACGCCTGGTCGATCTTCACGTAGTCCACCGGAATCCGCTTGAGGTAGCTCAGCGAGGAATAACCGGTGCCGAAGTCGTCGATGGCCAGCTTGACCCCCAGGTCGCGCAGTTGCTGGAAGGTGGAGACGATATGGTCGACGCTGTCGAGCAGATGGCTTTCGGTCAGCTCCAGCTCGAGGAAATGCGGCGCCAGCCCGGTCTCTTCCAGCACACTGCGGACCAGGCTGACCAGCTTGCCTTGGCGCAGTTGATGCACCGACAGGTTCACCGACACCCGAATGGCCGGCAGCCCCTGGCGCTGCCATTCGCAGGCTTGCCAGCAGGCCTGGCGCAGGACGAATTCGCCGATCGGGCCGATCAGCCCGATCTCTTCCGCCAGGCCGATAAAGTCACACGGCGGCACCCGCCCCAGTTCGGGATGATCCCAGCGCACCAAGGCTTCGGCGGCATTCAGGCGGCCGCTGGCCAGGCACAGTTTCGGCTGGTAGAAGACCTTCAGCTGGTGCTCCTCCACCGCCTTGCGCAGCTGGTTCTCCAGGTGCAGGCGCTCCAGGGTGCTGGCTTGCAGGCTGGCGGTGTAGAACTGGAAGTTGTTGCCGCCCAAATGCTTGGCGTGTTGCATGGCGATGTTCGATTGGCTGATCAACGCCGGAATTTCCCGCGCGCTGTCGGGCAGCATGCTGATACCCATCGAGGCACTGACCACCAGCTCATGCCCTTCCACGGTGATCGGCAGGCGCAGCTTCGCCGACAGCCGTGTAGCCACCCGGCTCAGGCTCGACAGGCTGCCGTAGGCGTCGAACAGCACGGCGAATTCATCGCCGGATAAGCGGGCGATGGTGTCGGCTTCCGGCAGCGCGTTGACCAGCCGCCGCGCCATTTTCTGCAACAGCTGGTCGGCGACCTCATGGCCCAGGCTGTCGTTGAGCAGCTTGAAACGGTCCAGGTTGATATGCACCAGGGCCAGGCTGCGGCCGCCCTGGCGCACCCGCTGATGGGCTTCGCCCAAGCGTTCGCGAAACAGCGAACGGTTGGCCAGGCCGGTCAGTTCGTCGTAATGGGTCAGGTAGCGCATGCGCTCTTCGGATTCGCGCCGGGCCGACAGATCGGCGAAGAAGCCCACAATATGGCTGATGTTTCCCCGCGTATCGCGCACCACGTTCAATTGCAGCCACTGCGGGTACAGCTCGCCGTTCTTGCGCGCCTCCACCAGTTCGCCCTGCCAGCTGCCGTGCTGTTCCAGGGCCTGGTGAATCGCCGGATAGTGCCGCCGTGCATCGCGGCTGCACGGCAGGTCGACCATATTGCGCCCGAGCATGTCCTCGAGCTGGTAACCGGTAACGCGGCTGAAGGCCTGATTGGCCGCCAGCAGCAGGTAATCCGGGTCGAGAATCACAATGCCCTCGCTGGCCGCCTCGAACACCATCGCCGACAGGCGTCGCTGCTCTTCCTGCTGCTTGCTGGCGCTGATATCGCGCCGGGTGCCGACCATGCGCAGCACCTGGCCCTCGGCGCCGCGCTCCACGGCCCGCCCACGATCCTCGATCCAGACCCAGCGGCCATCGGCGTGCCGCACGCGGTATTCCACCAGGTAATCCTCGGTGCGCCCCTTCAGGTGCTCCACCAGCGCGCGCTTGAGCAGCGGCAGGTCTTCGGGATGCAGCAGCGGCTTGAGATGGCTGAGCATCGCCCGCACGAATTCCGGCTCCAGGCCGAACAGCTCCTTGATATGGCTGTGATGGACTTCGTCGGTCTCCAGGTTCCAGTCCCACAGCCCCAGCTGGCTGGCCTTCAAGGCCAGTGCCAGGCGCGCCTCGCTCTTGCTCAGCGCCTGGTTGGCCGCATCCAGTTCAAGGCTGCGCTGGGCCACGCGGTTTTCCAGCCCGGCCTGGGCTTCGCGCAATTGTTCTTCGGCGCGGCGGCGCTGCTCGACTTCCCGCAGCAGCTCGCTATTGAGCTGTTCGCTGCGGCCCTGCGCCTGTTGCAGATGCTCGATCAACGCCTGGTTCTGGAAACGCCGCAGCAAGCCCGTGTGGATCAGGCGGTTGACCTGCCAGGCCACCACGCTCAGCGAGACCAGCAGGATCAGGCCCAGCCAGCCCCAGCCACGCTGCTGCTCATCGCCGCCCCAGAACAGATAGCCGATCGCCGGCAGCAGGCAAGGCAAGGTAAAGGACAGGAAGGCCGGCAGGCTGACCGCGTAGGCCACGCTGGCCGAGAGGATCGCCGCGCCGATCAGGCCGAAGACCCAGGCCTGCTGCAGGAAATTGTCGGTGGGCACTAGCGCGATGCCGGCGCAGGCCAGCGTCAGGCCGCTGACGGCGGAGCCGAGCAGGAACATCCGGCGCCAGACCGGCTGCGCCTGGCGGCTGGGGATCGCCGAGTCGAACGCCGCGACCTGGATTACCCGCAGGGCGACCAGGGCCAGCAGCCAGACCATCCACACGCTGACCAGCCAATAACGCGCGGGGGTCCATAACAGCCAGGCGCAGACCAGGCCGTTGAGCAGCATGAACAGGGTGGGTAACAGCGATCCCTGATAGAGCAAGCGCGTACGCTCTACCGCCATCTCCATGGCGTATTGCTTGCGAACAATCCGAGGCTCCACGAAGGGGCCGGACGGGCCAGAGCTGAGGGTCATAGGCAGTGTTCTTATAATGATTGAGCCCGAAACGTCGCCGGAGCATACACAAGCAACCGCCCGGACCAAACTGCCCGGCGCCATAAAATCGGCAAATCCGCGCATGCGCCGATCGCCGTGAAATTCCTCCAGCCAAGCCCGGCCAACGGCTGCGGCCCGTGACTGACCGGTCGTCCCCAGCGCTCTTTTATCGGTTAAACCAAAGCTTGGTTTGCCCGGTGTGCGCCAGCCCCCTAGAATGCGCCGATGCGCGATGATCTCTCCCTTCTGCTGAATTCCCTCAACGATGCCCAACGCCAGGCCGTAGCTGCCTCCCTGGGTCGTCAGTTGGTCCTGGCCGGTGCTGGCTCCGGTAAAACCCGAGTGCTGGTGCACCGTATCGCCTGGTTGATCCAGGTCGAGAACGCCTCGCCCCATTCGATCCTGTCGGTGACCTTCACCAACAAGGCCGCTGCCGAGATGCGCCAGCGCATCGAGCAGCTGATGGGCATCAACCCGGCCGGCATGTGGGTCGGCACCTTCCACGGCCTGGCGCACCGCCTGCTGCGGGCGCACTGGCAGGAAGCCGGCCTGGCCCAGACCTTCCAGATCCTCGACAGCGACGACCAGCAACGCCTGGTCAAGCGCGTGATCCGCGAACTCGGCCTGGACGAGCAGCGCTGGCCGGCCCGGCAGGCGCAGTGGTTCATCAATGCGCAGAAAGACGAAGGCCTGCGCCCGCAACATATTCAAGCCAGCGGCGACCTGTTCCTGGCCACCATGCGCGGCATCTACGAAGCCTACGAGGCCGCGTGCCAGCGCGCCGGAGTCATCGATTTCTCGGAACTGCTGCTGCGCGCCCTCGACCTGTGGCGCGACCACCCGGGCCTGCTGGCGCATTACCAGAAGCGCTTCCGCCATGTGCTGGTGGACGAATTCCAAGACACCAACGCCGTGCAGTACGCCTGGTTGCGCCTCTTGGCCAAGGGCGGCGACAGCCTGATGGTGGTGGGCGACGACGACCAGTCGATCTACGGCTGGCGCGGGGCGAAGATCGAGAACATCCACCAGTATTCCGAAGACTTCCCGGACACCGAAGTGATCCGCCTGGAGCAGAACTACCGCTCCACCGCCGGCATCCTCAAGGCCGCCAACGCCCTGATCGCCAATAACACCGGGCGCCTGGGCAAGGAACTGTGGACCGACGGCGGCGAAGGCGAAGCGATCAACCTGTACGCCGCCTTCAACGAACACGATGAAGCGCGCTACGTGGTGGAAACCATCGAAAGCGCTTTGAAGACCGGCATGGCCCGCAGCGATATCGCCATCCTGTATCGCTCCAACGCCCAGTCGCGGGTACTCGAAGAGGCCCTGCTGCGCGAGCGCATTCCGTACCGCATCTATGGCGGCCAGCGCTTCTTCGAACGCGCCGAAATCAAGAACGCCATGGCCTATATGCGCCTGCTCGAAGGTCGCGGCAACGACGCGGCCCTGGAGCGGGTGATCAACGTGCCGACCCGCGGCATTGGCGAAAAGACCGTCGAGGCGATTCGCGAACACGCGCGCCACAGCCATGTGTCGATGTGGGAAGCGATGCGCCAGCTGGTAGCCAATAAAGGCGTGACCGGACGGGCCGCCGGTGCCTTGGGCGCCTTCATGGAGCTGATCGAGCACCTGGCGGCGAAAACCGCCGAGATGCCGCTGCACCTGATGACCCAGACCGTTATCGAGCAGTCCGGCCTGATCGCCTACCACGAAGCGGAAAAAGGCGAGAACGGCCAGGCCCGGGTAGAAAACCTCGAGGAACTGGTCAGCGCCGCGCGCAACTTCGAAACCACCGAAGAAGACCAGGACCTGACACCGCTGGCGGCCTTCCTCGGCCACGCTTCGCTGGAAGCCGGCGACACCCAGGCCGACGAGCACGAAGACAGCATCCAGCTGATGACCCTGCACAGCGCCAAGGGCCTGGAATTCCCCTACGTGTTCCTGGTGGGCATGGAAGAAGGCCTGTTCCCGCACAAGATGAGCCTGGAAGAGCCCGGCCGCCTTGAAGAGGAACGCCGCCTGGCCTACGTCGGCATCACTCGGGCGATGCAGAATCTGGTGATGACCTACGCCGAAACCCGACGCCTGTACGGGAGCGAAACCTACAACAAGGTGTCGCGTTTCGTACGGGAAGTACCGAAAGGTCTGATCCAGGAAGTGCGCCTGTCCAACAGCGTCAGCCGTCCGTTCGGCGGCGGCCAGTCGCAGAGCACCAGCAGCCTGTTCGGCGGCAGCGAGATCCCGGATACCGGCCTCAGCCTCGGCCAGGCGGTACGCCATTCGGTCTTCGGCGACGGCGTGATCCTCAATTTCGAGGGCGCCGGCGCCCAGGCCCGGGTCCAGGTGAACTTCAGCGAAGGCAGCAAGTGGCTGATGCTCGGCTACGCCAAGCTCGAAGCCATCTGACGCCTTGACCTCCTTCACCATGCCGGGGCGATGCTTCTGAACCAGAAGCATGCCCCGCGGCATGGGACGAAGTCGGGCTGACCAGCCACTGAACCTTTGCATCCGCCCAACGGACAAACCTGTACAGGGCCCACTTGCCTCGACCCAAGCTGAACCGCGGCTGTCAGGCAAAAGCCCGAAACACTCTGCCGCTAGCCAGTGACACTTCACCTGTGCAACATGGCGCGCGTGCCATCCACAAATGGGAATTCCCTTTATGAAACGTTTTCTTAGCATCGCCATGGCGTTGTGCATCGGCCTGACGATGAGCCTCGACGCCAACGCCAAGCGCTTCGGTGGCGGCAAAAGCGCTGGCGCCGCGCCGACCCACCAGACCAGCCAGATGGCTCCGTCCTCTTCCGGCATGGGTTCCACTGCCGCGACCGCCGGCGCTGCCGGTGCCGCGGGCGCTGCCACCAAGGCCAGCGGCGCATCGCGCTGGCTCGGCCCGCTGGCCGGTATCGCCGCAGGCGGCCTGCTGGCCTCCATGTTCATGGGCGACGGCTTCCAGGGCATGCAGATCTTCGACATCCTGATCATGGCGGTCATCGCCTTCCTGGTCTTCCGCTTTATCGCCGCTCGTCGCCGCAAGCAGCAGGAGCAGTACGCCCCAGCCGGCCACGCGCCGATGCAGCGTGAAGCCTTCGAGCCAAAACCAGCCTCGGGTTCGATCTTTGGCGGTTCGGCTGCCCCTGCGGCAGCGGCCCGTCCGGTGATCAATGCCCCGGCCTGGTTCAACGAAGAGCGCTTCGTCGAAGCCGCGCGCAACCACTTCCAGTCCCTGCAGCAACACTGGGACGCCAACGAAATGGACAAGATCGCCGAGTTCGTGACCCCGCAAATGCTGCAATTCCTGAAGCAGGAACGTGCCGACCTGGGCGACGGCTTCCAGTCGACCTACATCGACAACCTCAATGTGCAGCTTGAAGGCGTCGACGATCGCGCCGACAAGACCATCGCCACCCTGACCTTTACCGGTGTGTCGAAGACCTCGCGTTTCGACCAGGGCGAAGTGTTCAGCGAAAGCTGGAACATGGAGCGTGCGCAGGGCGAAAACCAGCCTTGGCTGGTTGCAGGTATCCGCCAGAACGGCTGATCCTCCCCGCTGTCACATCGCTAATCGCAAAACCCCGGCTCAGGTCGGGGTTTTGCATTTCACGATTGCACTTATAGCAAGCTACTGTATAAACCGCCGTCTATTAAACCGCGCCATAGAGCTAAGAGGACCCAGGCCGTGGAAGAAGTCATCGAACAACTCCGTGAAGCAAACGAACCGGTGCCCGTTCCCCTGGAACTGCCGGACGAAGACTTGCTGGTGGAAATCGAAGAACAGCTGTTCATCAATATTCCGTTCGTCTTCAAAGAGTTCCTGTTGACCGTGAGCGATGTCGTCTACGGCAGCCTCGAGCCGGTCACCGTGACCGACCCGCAGTCCCACACTTACCTGCCGGAAGTGGCCGCCACCGCCTGGGACATGGGCGTGCCGCGCGAGCTGATCCCGATCTGCCAGGACGGCGACGATTACTACTGCGTCGAAGAAGACGGCACCGTGGTGCTGTGGTCCGGCGAAGAAGAGCTGATCACCGAAGAATCCTGGGAATCGGTGTGGCATTGGGCGCGGGACGTCTGGCTGGAAAGCTGACCGGCCTTGCCCGGTTTCGCCCGCTGGCGCAGGCGCATGGATCGACTGCCGCCAAGGGCGAAACCACTGGCCCGGCCTTAGCGAGGATGACCCGGGCCGGAAGCGTGAATCACTGGCCGTTATCTTCCTTGTGGTTATCCAGGGTATCGAGCAAGGCCACTTGCATCCGGGTGTGAACGCGGATGAACCAGCGCCACAACAGCGCCGTCACCACCGCCGTGACCACGGCGATCAGCACCAGCAGCTCGGCGGTCGGCAGGATGCTCGACGACAACGCCGCCAGCAGCAGGAAAATCACCAGCAGCGATAGCACCGGAATCACCTCGGCGATCACCCGCCGCACGCGCTGAGTGTGGCGCCCGGCCATTTCCGGCTTCACGCCCATCTCCGCCAGCAGCATCGACAGGGCCTTGAGCTTGCGATAGGCGGCGATCAGGAACGGCAGCGACACCAGCAGCGCCCCGCCCCAGATCAACGCCTTCTGCCAGCTTGGATCGCTGATCCAGTCCTGCAGGTAATCGCCGATGTAGGCCGCGAAATAAGCGCCTGAGAAGAAGATCGCCACCACCAGCGCCAAGTTGACCCCGACCTGCAGCAGAATCCGCCGGATCATCGACGCCAGCAGCGCGCCCTCGCCATGGGGCTGGATGCTGCGCAGCCATTCGCCATACATGCCCAGCACCCGGCCCAGGCGGGTCGGCATCACCGCGGCGAGCTTCAGCGACAGCGGGTCGGCGGCGCGGATCAGATAAGGCGTGAGCAAAGTGGTGATGGCCGACACGGCGACCGCCACCGGGTAGAGGAAATCGCTGGTGACCTGCAAAGTGATGCCCAACGCCGCGATGATGAAAGAGAACTCGCCGATCTGCGACAGGCCCATGCCGACCCGCAGCGAGGTGCGGCCATCGTTGCCGGCGATAAAGGCGCCCAGGCCGCAGGACAGCATCTTGCCCAGCACCACCGCGACGGTGATCACCGCAATCGGCCAGGCATATTGCAGGAGGATCTGCGGGTCGATCGTCATGCCGATGGCGACGAAAAAGATGGCGCTGAACATGTCGCGAACCGGCTCGACCAGGTGCTCGATCTTCAGCAATTGGCGCGACTCGGCCATGATAGCGCCGATCAGGAAAGCGCCGAGCACCATGCTGTATTCCAGCTTGACCACCAGCAGGCAGAAACCGAAACACAGCCCCAACACGGTGATCAGCAGCATTTCGTTGCTTTCGAACCGAGCGACGTAGGCCAGCAGCCGCGGCACCAGCAAAATGCCGATCACCAGGGCGACGATCATGAACAGCGAAAGCTTGCCGACCGTGGAGAACACTTCCCCGGAACTGACGGTGCCGCTGACCGCGATGCTCGAGAGCAAGGCAATGATGCCGATGCCGAGGATGTCCTCGACGATCAGCACGCCGAAGATCAGCTGGGCGAAGCGCTGGTTCTTCATCTTCAGGTCGTTGAGCGCCTTGACGATGATGGTGGTCGAGGAAATCGCCAGGATCGCGCCGAGGAACAGCGAGTCCATGGTGTTCCAGTCGAACCAGCGGCCGATTTCATAGCCGATCCAGATCATCAGCACGATTTCCAGGAACGCCGCGATAAAGGCCGTGGCGCCGACCTTGAACAGCTTGCGCAGGCTGAACTCCAGCCCCAGGCAGAACATCAGGAAAATCACTCCCAGCTCGGCCAGGGTCCTGATCGTGTCTTCGTCGTGGATCAGGCCGAACGGCGGGGTGTACGGGCCGATGATGAAGCCGGCGACGATGTAGCCAAGGACCACGGGCTGCTTGAGCCGGTGGAAGAGAATAGTCACCACGCCTGCGACCAGCATGATCACCGCCAAGTCCTGAATGAAGCTGATGGCATGCATGGCGTGGGCTCCTTGGGGTCGTGTCATTGCGGGCGGCGCAGATCGTTGCGCTGCCCGCCGGCCAGCGGGAAAGGCCCTTGCGACGGGCTTTTGAAGGGTAACATCGCGACTTGCGCCGAAAAGGCGATGCAATATAAGGAAACAGATAGACCGCCGCGTGACGGCGATCGCGGGCGCAGCGTCCCGTTATCGATGGTTTGAAACGCTGACCAAGCACCCGCAGAGGTGCGCCCCGCAACCCCTGCCTAATCCCGTGAGTGTGCTATGGAACCCGGAAACGCCCAGCTGTCGATGACGGTATTGATGACCCCTGACATGGCCAATTTCTCAGGCAATGTCCACGGCGGCACCCTGCTCAAGTACCTCGACGAAGTCGCCTACGCCTGCGCCAGCCGTTATGCCGGCCGCTATGTGGTGACCCTGTCGGTGGACCAGGTGATCTTCCGCGAGCCGATCCATGTCGGCGAACTGGTGACCTTCCTGGCCTCGGTCAACTACACCGGCAATACCTCGATGGAAGTCGGTATCAAGGTGGTCACCGAGAACATCCGCGAGCGCTCGGTGCGCCATACCAACAGTTGCTTCTTCACCATGGTGGCGGTGGACGACCAGCGCAAACCCGCTGCCGTGCCTCCACTGCAACCGGAAACCAGCGAAGGCAAGCGGCGCTTCATCCAGGCCCAGCAACGCCGGCAGATTCGCCAGGAGCTGGAAAAGCGCTATCAGGAAATCAAGGCCGACGCCTGACAGCGCATCGCGAGCAGGCTCGCTTGCCCGTAGGAGCGAAGCTTGCTCGCGATAAGGCCGCATAAGCGGCCGCACCCATCACAGATCGATCGGCACCGCCTCGAACCGCACGCGCGGATGGGTGATGCGGTCCTGGGCCCGTATCAGTTGCAGCTCGTAGCTGGCGCAGGCCTGGGTTTCCAGCAGCACTTCATGCACCGCCGCGGCGGCGAATTCGAACGCCGCCACCAGGCTGTCGCCCAGCAGCACCCGGGCCAGGAACAGGCCCGAGGTCAGGTCGCCCACGCCCACCGGCTGGCGCGGGAATGCCAGCAGCGGCCGACGCAGGTGCCAACTGCCTTCGGCGGTCACCAGCAACATCTCGAAGCCATCCGGCAGCTTGCCCGGGTAATCCAGGTGCTTGACCAGCACGGCTTTCGGGCCGCGGGCCAACAGCGCCCGGGCCATGGCCAGGCAGTCGAACAGTGACTGCGGCTTGCGCCCGGCGAAGCTGTCCAGCTCCAGCTGGTTGGGGCAGAGGAAATCCGCCACGGCCGCCGCCTCTTCCAGCAGGAAATCGCTGACTTCCTGGGGCACGCTGCAACCCTTTTCCGGGTGGCCCATCACCGGGTCGCACAGGTACAGGGTCTTGGGGTTGGTCGCCTTGATCCGCGCCACGCCACTGAGGATCGCCCGCCCCTGCGCCGCGCTGCCCAGGTAGCCGGACAGCACCGCATCGCAGTTGCCCAGCTCGCCGATGGCGGCAATGCCTTCCACCAGCTCCGGAATCTGATGCGGCGACAGCACTTCACCGGCCCACTGGCCGTATTGCGTGTGGTTGGAGAACTGCACGGTATTGAGCGGCCAGACGTTCACCCCGACCCGCTGCATGGGGAACACCGCGGCGCTGTTGCCGGCATGGCCGAAGACCACATGGGACTGGATCGCGAGCAGATGAGGTGTGCGTTTCATTCGGGTCATTCCGTAAAACGATTGAAATTCGAGCCGCGCAGTATGCGACTAAACGCAACCTGTACGACAGACCGAAGACGCAGTTAAGCTGGTGCGACTTCGTTGGAGCGCACCTCATGCTGACCCTTGGAAACATTTTCGTGCTGATGCTGCTGGCGACCGGCGCCGCCTGGCTATGGCACAACCACGGCCTGCGCGAGCGGGCGCTGGAGAGGGTCAAGCAGCATTGCGCGCGGCTCGATATCGAGCTGCTGGACGGCGCCGTGGCGTTGAAGCGCATCGGTTTTGTCAGGGATGGCAGCGGCCGGCGGCGCTTGGCCCGGGTCTACGCCTTCGAATTCACCGTCACCGGCGAAACCCGCCATGCCGGGACCATCACCCAGTTCGGCGCCCACAGCGCGCAGATCGAGCTGGCGCCCTACCCGATTGCAACGCCAGCGCCCCCTCCCGTGCCGACACACAGCGCCGAAGTGATCGAACTGAGCCAATGGCGCGAAGGCCGCAGCAAGTAACACCAACCACCTATGCAATCCGTAGGAGCGAGGCTTGCCCGCGAAAAAATCGTCAACGATGACGCGTTTTGCCAGGAAAAAACGCCGCTTCGCGGCTATCGCGGGCAAGCCTCGCTCCTACAGAAGCAGGGGTTGGATTATTGGCAGCACCCGGCCAGAGACTGTTGCAGGGTGGCCACGTCCTGCGGCTCGCTGAAGATCAATTCGATACGGGAATCGCGGCGCCATTCGCTGGCTTGCCAGTGCAGCGCGGCGTTATCCAGGGCGTTGCCCGAGACCCAGCCATCGGCGCCATGGATCACCATCTTGGCCCGGCGCCAATCAAGGTTCGCCAGCCAGTGTTCGACGCGCCGGACTTCGAATATCCGATTCGGGTGCCAGCGCCAACCGATGCTCCAGCCGCCTTCCTGGGCCTGGCTCAGGCAGATGGGCTGGGCCGGATCGCTCCAGACTGCCGGCAACTGCGCCAATCCCTTGGGCACCTCGAACGCCTGCTCCGCAGCCCCGGCGCGAACGTCCACGCCGGGTAAACGCTCCAGCGGCAAGGCCGCCCGGGTGGTCCAGAACAGCGGACAGGCCGGCAATCGCTCGACAATGCCCTGGCGCTGCGCGGCGTCGAGCCCTTCATTCTTGTTCAGCAGCAACAAGCCGGCACTGGGCAGCGCTTCCTGCTGGGCCTGCGGCAGCGGTTTGCCGGCCGCCAGGGCCTGGGCATCGAGCACCAGCACGCAAGGTTGCACGGCCAGCACGCCTTGCCAGGGCGCCTCGCGCAATTGCTGGAGCAACTGCGCCGGGTGCCCCAGCCCGGAAGGTTCGATAAACAGACGGTCTGGCCGGGCCTTGCGCAGCAGCCGCCCCAGGCCTACCTGGAACGGCGCGCCGTTGACACAGCACAGGCAGCCGCCGGCCACTTCGCCCAGGGCGATACCGTCTTCGTCCCGGGCCAGCAGCGCCGCGTCCAGGCCGATCTGGCCGAACTCGTTGATCAGCACCGCCCAGCGCTCATGGGCCGGACGCTGCGCCAACAGCTGCTGGATCAGGCTGGTCTTGCCCGCGCCGAGGGGGCCGGCGATGACGTGGGTGGGGATGTTCTGCAGCATGGATGAAGCGCTCGCAAAGGGGTCATTGATCCTACGCGCTAACCCGCGGCAGCGAAATTCCCGTAGCCGCTGCCGCAGGCTGCGATAAGGCGCGCAGCGCCTTCCGAGGGCCTCAAGAGCACGTCTCCTGCGGAGCCGATCGCAGCCTGCGGCAGCGGGTCAGCCGAGCCAGTCCAGGGTGAGGATCAGCCGGCGCTCGCCGGGGGCCGGTTGCGGCGAGCGGTGGATCAGGCCGCAGCCCTCGTTGCCCAGCCATTTCTCGCCCTTGAACAGGGCCACCTCGCCGCTGGCGATCTGCTGGATCAGCGTGCCATCCGTGGGTTCGGCCTCGGCCTGGCCCAGTTGCCGGCGATCCATCGCGCCCTCGCGCAACCATTGGCTGCCTGCCCCGGCATAGGTGGTGATCAGCCGCACCGGCACATGGTCGACATGAAAACGCGGGCACATGGCCTTATCCAGCACCCGCAGGCGCAGGCCGACACGCTTGGCGCCCAGCAGGCAGGCAAAGGCGCTGACCAGCCAGGCGACATCGGCGATAAAGCCGTCGTAGCCCTGCAGATCGCTGAAGCCGGAAGCCAGGCCCCGCAGGTTCGGCTCGGCGTCTTCAGTGGCAAGTTCCAGCGACAGCGACTCGGCCAACGGTTCGTCCAGCGACAGCAGCAAGGCACCGAAATCGGCGATATGCGCCGGCAACTGGCGCTGCCACAGGGCCAGGTTGACCTCGTCGTCCAGGATGTCGGCGAGCACGATGGGAGCCGGGCCGGACGATTGGCGGCGTGTCGGTTTCGGCGCGATTGGCGGCAGGTATTTTTTCGCCAGCACGCTCGCTCCTGCGGGGGGCAACGGTCGGTAGTGCATCAGGCGGCAGCCTCTTCATGCCAGGGGCCGAACGGGTCGCGCAGCAGGCGCCAGCCCTCCGCGCCCAGGGCCATTTCGTCGTCCGTCAGCAGGCAGTCGTCGAGCTCGGCGGTGAGCCGGGCGAAGTCGATGTTCTGCCCGATAAACACCAGTTCCTGGCGGCAATCGCCAGTGGCGGCGGTCCAGTTCTGCATGATCGCCGTGGTGCTTTCGGCGTCCTGCGGCCAGTGCTGCTTGGGCACGAAACGCCACCAGCGCCCGGCAAAACCATGACGCATCAGGCCGCCAGCCTGGGACCAGCTGCCGGCCTCCTGGTGCTTGCTGGCCAGCCAGAAGAAGCCCTTGGAGCGCAGCAGCTTGCCGTTGTCCCAGGAGCGGTTGATGAAGTCGAAAAAGCGCTGCGGATGGAAAGGCCGCCGCGCCCGATAGGCGCTGGAGGCGATGCCGTATTCCTCGGTTTCCGGCACGTGCTCGCCGCGCAGTTCCTGCAGCCAGCCCGGTGCCTGGGCGGCGCGCTCGAAGTCGAAGCGCCCGGTGTTGAGGATCTTCCCCAGCGGCACTTGGCCCATCAGCATGGGGATGATTTCCGCCTGGGAATTGAGGCGCTCGAGGATGGCGATCAGCTCCTGGCGCTCGTCGCTGCCGATCAGGTCGATCTTGCTGATCAGGATCACGTCGGCGAACTCGATCTGCTCGATCAACAGATCGGTGATCGAACGCTCGTCGTCCTCGCCCAGGGTTTCGCCACGGGAGGCCAGGCTTTCCGCAGCCTGGTAATCGAGCAGGAAGTTCAGGCCGTCGACCACGGTGACCATGGTGTCCAGCCGCGCGATGTCGGCCAGGCTCTGCCCTGTTTCGTCACGGAAGGTGAAGGTCTCGGCCACCGGCAGCGGCTCGGAAATGCCGGTGGATTCGATCAGCAGGTAGTCGAAGCGCCCGTCCCTGGCCAGCTTGCCGACCTCTTCCAGCAGGTCTTCGCGCAGGGTGCAGCAGATGCAGCCGTTGCTCATTTCGACCAGTTTTTCTTCGGCGCGGTTGAGGCTGACATCGCGCTGCACTTCGCTGCCGTCGATGTTGATTTCGCTCATGTCGTTGACGATCACCGCCACCCGCAGGTTGTCGCGGTTACGCAGGACATAGTTGAGCAGCGTGCTTTTGCCGGCGCCGAGAAAGCCGGACAGCACGGTAACGGGAAGACGGTCGGTCATCAGGTGGTCCTCATCGGGGGCTGGGTGGCTGGGTCAAATCGCCCGTTGATGGCGTTCGCGCAGCTCTTGGCGTTCTTTGGCTTCGATACACAAGGTGGCGGTGGGCCGCAGCAGCAAGCGCCTGAGGCCGATGGCCTCGCTGGTTTCCCGGCACCAGCCGTATTCGCCTCGGGCCAGGAGCTCGAGGGCTTCGTCGATCTTGTCCAGCAGCTTCTTTTCCCGCTCCAGCAGGCGTAGTTGCCACTGGCGCTGCTCCTCGGCGCTGCCGATATCGGCGGGGTCGCTGTGGGGCTCCTGCTCGCGCAACACCTCGAATTCGCCGTCGATGCGTTCTTGCAGCTCGGCGCGCTGGGCCAGCAGCAGCTCACGGAAATAGGCCTGCTGGAGGTCGTTCATGTAGTCCGCCTCGGGCTGGGCGAGGAGTTGCGCTTCAGTGATGCGGCGTTCGGTCATGGCGGGAGTCACGGGTCAGGCTTTATTTAATGTTATAGTATAACAATGCAAATAAGCCAACCCTCTCTTGCCGCCCGCGACGAAGGGCGGGATGCTTGAGCGTCCCTTGCCGAGAAAGCCCATGCGCCACGCCTTGAAATACACGCTGCTGAGCCTGTCCCTGCTGCTTGCGGACACTGCCATCGGGCAAGTCCCCAGTGCCCTGGCCACCTGCACCCGCAGCGCCAACCTGCTGGCCTGCGTGGACCCCGAAGGCAACGCCTACAGCGTCGCGGCCGCGGGCAGCACCACCTATCTGCGGGGGTTCGAAGTGGCCGGCAAACGTTATTGGGCGCAGACCAACAGCCGCTACGGCCAGCTGACCTTCTTCACTGGCCTGGCTTCCGACGGCGAGGCCTGGGTGGGCTACAGCCAGCGCATCGGCTGGACCACCCGCAACCGTTTTTCCAGCTCCGGCGGCAGCAGCGCCACGTTCACCTGCAGCCGAATCAGCGGCTGCTAAGCAAAAACAAATCCACCCCGTAGGAGCGAGGCTTGCCCGCGATGAACGTCGCGCGGTCAGCCAGATACACCGCAGCGCCTTTTTCGCACGCAAGGCTGTGCTCCTACGGACCTGCGGCCTCGTAGGAGCGAGGCTTGCCCGCGATGAACGTTGACGCGGTCAGCCAGGTACACCGCAGCGCCTTTTTCGCACGCAAGCTGTGCTCCTACGGACGTGCGGCCTCGTAGGAGCGAGGCTTGCCCGCGATGAATGTCGCGCGGTCAGCCAGATACACCGCAGCGCCCTCTTCGCACGCAAGCTGTGCTCCTACGGACCTGCGGCCTCGTAGGAGCGAGGCTCGCCCGCGATGAACGTTGACGCGGTCAGCCAGGTACACCGCAGCGCTCTCTTCGCACGCAAGCTGTGCTCCTACGGACGTGCGGCCTCGTAGGAGCGAGGCTTGCCCGCGATGAATGTTGACGCCGTCAGGCTGATACACCACGGCGCCTTTTTCGCACGCAAGCTGTGCTCCTACGGACGTGCGGTGGGGTCAGGCTTGGGTCTTTTGTTCCTGCAACCAGGCCAGGTAGCTGTTTATCGGTGGGTTCTTCTGGAAGTAGCTCTGCAAACCGGCGAACAGCCCGTCGGCGATCGCCTGCTGGTGCCGGGCGGTGACCAGGCGCTGGCTGTCGCGGCTGTTGGAGATGAAGCCGGTCTCCACCAGGATCGAAGGCACGTCGGGGGATTTGAGCACCGCGAAACCGGCCTGCTCCACGCGCTTCTGATGCAGCGTGGTGATGCCGGCCAAGCTGCCCAGCACGGTGCTGCCCAACTGCAGGCTGGCGGCGATGGTCGCGTTCATCGACATGTCGAGAATCACCCCGGCGAGCATCGGGTCCTTGTCTTTCAGATTGAGCAGGCTGGTGGCGCCCAACAGGTCGGCGCCGTTCTCCCGCTGCGCCATGAAACGCGCCGTGGCCGAGGTCGCGCCGCCTTCGGACAACGCGTACACCGACGCCCCGGACGCGGTCAGGCGCGGCGCCGCATCAGCGTGCACCGAGATGAACATGTCGGCTTTGTGCTTGCGGGCGATCTCCACCCGCTTGCGCAGCGGCACGAAGAAATCGTCGTTGCGCACCAGCTTCACATCGAAGCCCTTCTCGCGCTTCAGCCGCTTGGCCAGCAGTTGGGCGATCGCCAGCACCACATCCTTTTCCCGTTCGCCACGGGCACCGACCGCGCCCGGGTCCTTGCCGCCGTGGCCCGGGTCGACCACAACGATGATGTCGCGCTTGGGGTGTGCCCGGTCCGACGCTGTTTCACGGGGCAACACAGGCGCGGCAACCGGCTGCGGGGCACGAACGGCGTTGCTCAGGTCCAGCACCAGGCGGTGGCCCTGGCCGTCCTGGGGCGGCAGCAAGAAGCTGTCGAGCCGCAGCGGCTCGACGAGGTCGAGGACGATCCGCGTATCGCCCTGGCCAAGGTGCCCGGAACGGATCGAACGAATCGGCGTGTTGGCCAGGGCCAGCTGGCTGAAATCGCCGCTGAGCTGCGCGCCACGAAGGTCGATGATCAGCCGCTCCGGGGCGCTGAGAGAAAACGTCTTGTATTGCACCGGCCCACTCAGGTCGAGCACCAGGCGCAGCTTGTCGGCCGAATTCCATAACCGCAGGTTGCGAACCTGGGTGGCGCAAACCCCCAACGGCAGAATCAGGACCGCACTGGCCAGCAACAGGTTGAGCAATTGACGTCTGTGCATGACTTACACCGCAGATTGAGGAGCTTCCGTACTCGATAAGGCTTGGTGAAAAAACGTTCAGGAAAAAGGTTTCATCGACTGCATTGTTATAATATAACATGGCGAATTGTTTCCAACGATGGACCTGCCCATGAATGCGCTGACTCTGCCGGATATCGCCGCGCAGGCCGCACGCCAGGCCCTGCCCCTTGAGTGGGTGGGCATGTGCGGCATTGCCTTACCTGTGTTGTTTGATGGCCAGCGGATTGGCGCAACAGCGGATGCCGGCGTCAGTCTCGACGACGGCGAAGCCCGCGGCATTCATATGTCGCGCCTGTATCTGGCACTGGAAATGCTCGAACAGGAAAACCTCACCCCAGCCCTGATGCGCCGTTTGCTGCAACGTTTCCTCGACAGCCACGACGGTTTGTCGAGCAGCGCCTACCTGCGAATCCATGCCGATCTGCTGCTGAAACGCCCGGCCTTGATCAGCCCATTGGCCGGCTGGAAAAGCTATCCGGTGAGCATCGAAGCGCGTCTGAAAAACGCAGTGTTCCACGTGGAACTAAAAATCGAGGTGCCTTATTCCTCGACGTGCCCCTGCTCCGCCGCGCTTTCCAGGCAGCTGATTCAGCAGCAATTCATCGATGATTTCGCCAATCGGCCGCTGCAGCATGAAGACGTACTGACCTGGCTCGGCTCCTCCAAAGGCATAGTCGCCACGCCCCACAGCCAACGCAGCAGCGCGCAACTGCAGCTGCGCCTGGATGATTTTCTCGACGAGCTACCGCTGATGGCGGCGATCAACGACGCCGAAGCCGCCCTCGGCACTGCCGTGCAAACCGCGGTGAAACGCGCCGACGAACAAGCCTTCGCCCTGGCCAACGGGCAAAACCTGATGTTCTGTGAAGACGCCGCGCGCCGCCTGAACCTGGCATTGCAACGCACGCCTGGCATCCGCGCCTTCCAGGTACGCGTGGTGCACGCCGAAAGCCTGCACGCCCATGACGCCGTGGCCGAGAGCCGCTGGAACTGGGAGCTCGCATGATCAGCCTGCAAGCGCTGCGTTGGGGCGCGCCCGGCCAACCCTTGGCGCCAGCGCTCGACCTGACGCTGGAGGCCGGCAGCCTGACGGCCATCATCGGCGCCAATGGCTCGGGTAAAAGCAGCTTGCTGAAGGTCATCGCCGGCCTGCAAAAACCCCTGGCCGGGAGGCTCGCCTTGCAGGTCCCGCGCCGTGGCGGCCTGTCCTATTTGCCGCAGCAGCAATACCTCGACCGGCAGTTCCCCATCACCTTGCAAGAGTTGGTGGCCGCCGGTTTCTGGGGCGCTCGACAAAACGCCCAACAGCGGGCCGAACGCTTGCAGCAGGTGCTCGCGGACTGGCGCCTGGACGGCCTGGACCAGCGCCCGCTGATGGCCCTGTCCGGCGGCGAATTGCAGCGTGCCCTGCTCGCCCGCCTGAGCCTCGCCGATACGCCGCTGTTGCTGCTGGACGAACCCCACGCGGCCCTGGACGAACTGGGCCAGGAGCTGTTGTGGCAACACATCCACGCCTGGCACCAGCAAGGCCGCACCCAAGTCGTGGTCTGCCATGACCTCGCCGCCGTGCGCCAACACATCCCCCAGACGCTGGTGATCAAGGCCGGCGGATGCCTGTTCGGCAGCAGCGAGGAGCTGATCGTCCAGCCCCTGCGGATGCAGGTGGCCTGATGCTCGCCGCCGCCCAGCTCTGGCAACCCTTCCACGAATTCGTGTTCATGCGCCGGGCGTTGCTCGGCGGCCTGGTGCTGGCGTGCAGCACCGCGCCGCTGGGAGTGTTCCTGATCCTGCGGCGCATGAGCCTGATCGGCGACGCCGTGGCCCACGGCATCCTCCCGGGCGCGGCGCTGGGCTTCTGGTTCGCCGGGCTGAGCCTGCCGGCGCTGACGCTCGGAGGGCTGGGCGCCGGCTTGGGCATGGCCGGCCTGGCCGCCTGGATTACCCGGCGCACCGGCTTGCGCGAGGACGCCAGCCTGGCCGCGATCTACCCGATCTCCCTGGCCAGCGGCGTGCTGATTCTCGGCCTGGCCGGCAAGCGCCTGGACCTGCTGCACCTGCTGTTCGGCTCGGCCCTGGCGGTGGACGGGCCGACGCTTGAGGGCATGCTCTGGGTCTGTGGGGTCAGCCTGCTAGCCATGGCGCTGATCTACAAGGCGCTGTTGCTGGACACCCTCGACCCGCTGTTCCTCAACAGCGTCAGCCGCCTCGGCCCCTTCGCCCACGGCGTGTTCCTGACCCTGGTGGTGCTGAACCTGGTGATCGGTTTCCAGGCCATCGGCGCCTTGATGGTGGTCGGCCTGATGATGCTGCCGGCCGCCGCCTCGCGCTTCTGGAGCCGTCGCCTGCCGGTGCTGATCGGCGTGGCCGCGGTGTTCGGCTGCCTCTCGGTGTGGCTCGGCCTGTTGCTGTCGTTCCACTACTCGCTGCCCAGCGGCCCGGCCATCGTCCTGGTGGCGGGCGGCCTGTACCTACTTTCCGTGGTGTTCGGGCCGGTGCACGGCCTGCTGCGCCGTCCGCCCTTGCCCACATCCCCATGAGGTGTTTCCCGATGCGCGCCCTACTCGTGCTCTTCAGTCTGTTGCTGCCGCTGTCGTTGTCGACCGCCCAGGCCGCCGACAAACTTGCCGTGGTCACCAGCTTCAGCATCCTTGCCGACATCACTCGACAGGTCGGCGGCGAGCATGTGCAGATCACCGACATGGTCGGCCCGGACGCCGACGCCCACACTTACGAACCGACTCCGGATGATGCCAAGGCCCTGCTCAAGGCCCGGCTGATCATCAAGAACGGCCTGGGTTTCGAGCCCTGGCTCGACCGCCTGGTGGCCAGCACCGGCACCCGGGCCATGGTGATCAGCGCCAGTCGCGGGGTCATTCCACGCTCGCTGGACGAGGACGGCGAAACCGTGTCCGACCCTCACGCCTGGCACAACCTGGCGAACGCCGAGCTCTATGTGGCCAACATCACCAAGGCGCTGGTCGCCGCCGATCCGGCGAACCAGGCCGACTACCAACGCAACAGCCAGGCCTACCTGAAACGCATCTACGCGCTGCTGGCCGAGGCCAAGGCCAAGCTCGGCTCGCTGCCGCCGGGCAACCGCAAGGTCGTCACTTCCCACGATGCCTTCGGTTATCTGGGGCAGGCCTACGGCATCGACTTCATGGCCCCGCAAGGCCTGTCCACCGAACGCGAACCCTCGGCGGCGGAAGTCGCGGCGCTGATCACCCAGATCCGCAACGCCAAGGTCAAGGCGGTATTCATGGAGAACATCAAGGACGCGCGCCTGCTCAAGCAGATCGCCGAAGAAAGCGGCGCCCACATCGGCGGCACCCTGTACTCCGACGCCCTCGCCGCCAAGGGCCCGGCCAGCACCTTCACCGGCTTGTTCGAATACAACCTGGACACCCTGTACGACGCCCTGAGCCAGCCATGAACAAGCGTCCGCCGCTGTCGATGCTCGACCTGGAAAGCGCGCCCCTGGACAGCCGCTGGCCGCTCACCGCTGTGCTCGAGGCGTTGCCGTGGAACGCCGACGGCCTGATCGCCGCCATCGCCCAGCAGCACGACACCGGCGAGGTGCTGATGCTGGCCTGGATGAACCGCAAGGCGCTGGCCGAGACCCTGGCCAGCGAGCAGGTTTGCTACTGGTCGCGCTCGCGCCAGCGGCTGTGGCGCAAGGGCGAAAGCTCGGGGCATCGCCAGCGGCTGGTCGAGGCGCGCCTGGACTGCGACGGCGACGCCGTCCTGCTGCTGGTGGACCAGCAAGGCCCGGCCTGCCACACCGGGCGCCCCAACTGTTTCTACAACGCCATTCGCGACGGCGCCGTACAAGTCATCAGCGCGCCGCTAGAGGAAACCCCAGCATGATTCGCAAGAACCCTTCCGGCGATCTGCCGGTCATCGCCGAGTCGGCCTACGTCGACAAGACCGCCATCATCTGCGGCAAGGTGGTGATCGGCGAAAACGTATTCGTCGGCCCCTACGCGGTAATCCGCGCCGACGAAGTCAACGAGCACGGAGCCATGGACCCGATCGTCATCGGCGCCAATTCGAACATCCAGGACGGCGTGGTGATCCACTCCAAATCCGGCGCGGCGGTGACCATCGGCGAGTTCACCTCCATCGCCCACCGCTCCATCGTCCATGGCCCGTGCTCGGTCGGCGACCGGGTCTTCATCGGTTTCAACAGCGTGCTGTTCAACTGCGTGGTCGGCAACCGCAGCGTGGTGCGGCACAACTCGGTGGTCGATGGCCGCGACTTGCCGCAGGGCTTCTACGTGCCCTCCACCACCCGCATCGGGCCCAATACCGACCTCTCGCAATTCCCGCCGGTCAGCGTCAGCGCCTCGGAGTTTTCCGAAGACGTGGCACGCACCAACGTCGACCTGGTGCGCGGCTACAAAGCCCTGCAGAACGAGTTTTGACCATGGGCAGCGTGCTGATTCGCAACGCCCGGCTGGTCAACGAAGGACGCGAGTTCGACGCCGACCTGCTGGTGGACCATGGGCGCATCGTGAAGATCGCCAGCAGCATCGAAGGCGAGAACGCCAGCCTCGAAATCGATGCCCGGGGCCAGTGGCTGGTGCCGGGAATGATCGACGACCAGGTGCATTTCCGCGATCCTGGCGCGCCGGAAAAAGGCAGTTTCTACAGCGAGTCGCGGGCGGCCGTGGCAGGTGGCATCACCAGTTTCATGGACATGCCCAACACCCAGCCCGCGACCCTGAGCCTGGCCGCGCTGGAGGACAAGAAGCGCCGCGCGGCCATCAACTCGGTAGCCAACTACGGCTTTCACTTCGGCGTCAGCCGCGACAATCTCGACACCGTCGCCGCCCTCGACCCGTGCCTGGTGGCCGGGGTCAAAGTGTTCATGGGCGCCTCCACCGGCAACATGCTGGTGGACGACCCGCAGGTCCTGGAGCGGCTGTTCGCCGAGGTGCCGACCATCCTCCTGGCGCACTGCGAACACACGCCCAGCATCCAGGCCAACGAGCAGCGCATGCAGGCACGTTTCGGCGAGGCGATTCCCGCCGTGGCCCACCCACTGATCCGCGATGCCGAAGCCTGCTACCGCTCCTCGTCGCTGGCCGTGGAACTGGCCAAGCGTCACGGTACGCGCCTGCACGTCTTGCACCTGACCACCGCCCGCGAACTGGTGCTGTTCGAAGACAAGCCCCTGGCGCAAAAGCGCATCACCGCCGAGGTCTGCCTGCACCATTTGCTGTTCGACGACCGTGATTACGCGCGCCTCGGGCACCTGATCAAATGCAACCCGGCGATCAAGACCCGCGCCGACCGCGACGCCCTGCGCCAGGCCTTGCTCGGCAATCGCCTGGATGTGATCGGCAGCGACCACGCACCGCACACCTGGGCGCAAAAGCAGCTGCCCTACCGGCAAGCGCCCGCCGGGTTGCCGCTGGTGCAACACGCCCTGCCCGCCCTGTTCGAACTGGTGGCCGACGGCGTGCTGCCCGTCACCACGCTGGTGGAAAAAACCAGCCACCGGGTCGCCGACCTGTTCGCCATTCCCGACCGCGGCTACCTGCGCGAAGGCTACTGGGCCGACCTGGTGTTGATCAGGCCCGAGCCCGAAGGCGTGGCCGTGGACCAGCAGCCGATCCTCGCCCAGTGCGGCTGGACGCCTTTCGCCGAGCGACGTTTGCGCCACAGCGTCGGCACCACCCTGGTCTCGGGGCAACTGGCCTGGCACGCCGGGCGCCTGCACGACAACTGCCAGGGTTTGCCGCTGCGCTTTACCCGCTGATCCCCCGCCGAATTCTTCCGCCCTGAAACACCAAGGAACACCCCGATGATTCACATCACCCTGCCCGACGGCTCACAGCGTGAGTACGACCAGCCACTTTCCGTATACGAGGTGGCCGCGAGCATCGGCCTCGGCCTGGCCAGGGCGGCCGTCGCCGGCCGGGTGAATGATCATCTGGTGGATTGCTCCTTCGTGCTCGAAAGCGCTGCCCGGGTCAGCATCGTCACCGCCCGCGAGCCCGAGGGCCTGGAGATCTTGCGCCACTCCTGCGCGCATCTGCTGGCCATGGCGGTGAAGGAGTTGTACCCCTCGGCCCAGGTCGCCATCGGCCCGGTGATCGAGGACGGCTTCTTTTACGACTTCGCCTACGAACGGCCCTTCACCCCCGACGACCTGCAGCGCATCGAGGCCCGCATGATCCGCCTCGCCGCGACCAACCATGCAGTGCGCCGGCGCGAGCTGAGCCGCGACGACGCGCTGGAATACTTCGCCAGCCTGGGCGAGCACTACAAGGCCGAACTGATCCGCGACATGCCCCAGGAGCAAGTGTTGTCGCTGTACCGCCAGGGCGATTTCGAAGACCTGTGCCGCGGCCCCCACGTGCCGTTCACCGGCATCCTCCAGGCATTCAAGCTGACCAAGGTCGCCGGCGCCTACTGGCGCGGCGACGCCAGGAACGCACCGCTGCAACGGATCTACGGCACCTGCTGGGCCACCCAGAAAGACCTCAAGGATTACCTGACCCGTCTGGAAGAAGCCGGCAAGCGCGACCACCGCAAGCTCGGCCAGCAACTGGACCTGTTCCACTTCGACGACTGCGCGCCGGGCTCGGTGTTCTGGCATGCCAAGGGCTGGACCCTGTTCCAGCAACTGATCGGCTACATGCGCAGGCGCCAGGACCAGGCTGGCTATCAGGAAGTGAACACCCCGGACGTGATGGACCGCAGCCTCTGGGAAACCTCCGGGCACTGGCAGAACTACCGCGACCACATGTTCAGCACCACCACCGAAGACCAGCGGGTGTTCGCCCTCAAACCGATGAACTGCCCCGGCGCGGTGTCGATCTTCAGCCGCGGCCTGAAAAGCTACCGCGACCTGCCGCTACGCATCGCCGAGTTCGGCAAGGTGCACCGCTACGAACCCTCCGGCGCGTTGCACGGGTTACTGCGGGTGCGCCATTTCACCCAGGACGACGCGCACATCTTCTGCACCCCGGCACAAATGCAGGCCGAATGCGCGAGCACCATCGCCCTGGTCTTCGACATCTATCGCGACTTCGGCTTCCACGATGTCGCGGTCAAGCTCTCCACCCGCCCAGCCCATCGCATCGGCAGCGACGCGCTGTGGGACCAGCTGGAAGGCGCCTTGTCCGGCGCCCTGGCAACGATGGCCATCGACTATCAGGTCAGCCCCGGCGAAGGCGCGTTCTACGGCCCGAAGCTGGAGTTCGTGCTGCGCGACGCCATCGGCCGCGACTGGCAATGCGGCACCCTGCAGGTCGACCTCAACCTGCCGGAACGCTTCGCCATCAGCTACATCGACGAACACGGCGAACGCCAGCGCCCGGTGATGCTGCACCGCGCGCTGTTCGGTTCCCTGGAGCGGTTTATCGGCATCCTCATCGAGCATTACAGCGGCGCCCTGCCGTGCTGGCTGGCGCCGCGGCAGGCGGTGGTGATCAACATCAGCGAAGGCCAGGCGGACTACGCCCGGTCAGTGGCCGACAGCCTGTCGCGCCAGGGCCTGCGCGCCGGCGCCGACCTGCGCAACGAGAAGATCAGCTACAAGATCCGCGAGCACAGCCTGCAAAAGGTGCCGTACCTGCTGGTGGTGGGCGACAAGGAAAAGGACGGGGGATTTGTCAGTTTGCGCAACCGCCATGGCGAGGACCTGGGACGGTGGCCGGTGAGCGAGGTGGCCGAACGGATGCGCTTGGGGTTGTAGCGGCAGCGCCTGGGCGGATGCTATCGCGGCCAAGTCGGATCGTCGTCCGCTCGCTCCTACCTCGCCTGTGTAGCGTCATGAACGCCCGCAGCGCGTCTTCTGTAGGAGCGAGGCTTGCCCGCGAAGCTTTCAGGCCCGGGGTTTGACCGTGCCGCAATCCTGCCCCAGCCACACCGCGCGGGTGTCCATGCTGCCCTTCTGCTGGAAGCCGGTGGCATTGAAGGTGCCGATGACGTTGGTGGTGAACTCGCGATCGCTGAGGAATTTCGCCACGCCCGAGCCTTGGGCTTTCGGGCAGCTGAAACGGAATTTCCATTGGTTGGAGGTACGGTCGGTGATCTCCTGGCGGCAGCCCGATTGCGGGTCTTGCAGCGGAATGCTGTCGGTCTTCACCTGCTCCGGCGTCAGGCAAACGCGAATGCCCTTGCCGCCCATGGTCACGCCCTGCTTCTCCAGCTGCGCCCGCTGCTCGGGGGTCAGCTGTTGTTGCAACTGGCCGAGAATCAACGACAGATCCGGCAGGTTCTGGTCATCGACCTTCATATTGCTGGTGGTCAGCTCCCACAGGCCCGGTTGCAGCATCTGGGCCTGCGCGGCCAGCGGAAACGACACAACGGCGGCCATGGCCAAACCCAGTAGACGAAGCTTCATCGAATGACTCCTAGACAGTAGTGGCCGTTAGACGCCAAAAATGCAGCGGCGTTGCATGGCGAATTAATTAGCGACAATCGTTGTGGAACATGGTCTGTTAGGGTCTGCACCAAGAGTTGGCGAGCACGTTCGAGCCTGTTTGCGCGTAGCGCCAAAGGCGCCCGGCACGCCGCTTTTCAAACGGACCCCAGCATTGAATCTTCAGGAGCAAGGCTGTCCCCATGGATTATTTTGGCCCACATATTTTTGGCTATCTGATTGCCCTGCTGCATTTTCTCGGCCTGATCGCCGCCATCCACGCCGTGCTGACCGTCAGGACCGCCCAAGGCTCCATCGCCTGGGCCCTGTCGCTGCTGTTCATGCCTTACCTGACCCTGCTCCCCTACCTGGTGTTCGGCCGCAGCACTTTCGATGCCTACATCAAGGCACGACGCCAGGCCAACCTGGAGATGCGCAAGGCGATCAACGACCTCAACTGGCGCCCCTGGGTCGAAGAAGCCCTGAGCGCCCGCGCCTCGGTGGCCTACACCTCGCTGCGGGCCATGCCCAAGCTGGGGCGCATGCCCTGCCTGGCCAGCAACCATGTGCAGCTGCTGGTCAACGGCGACGCCACTTTCGCGGCGATTTTCGCGGCCATCGAGCGTGCCCGCACGGCGGTGCTGATTCAGTTCTTCATCATCCATGACGACGACCTTGGCCGCCGCCTGCACAGCCTGCTGCTGAAAAAAGCCGGCGAAGGCGTGGCGATCCACCTGCTCTACGACCGCATCGGCAGCCATTCCCTGCCCCACGCTTATGTGCAGCCCCTGCGCGACGCCGGCATCCAGGTGCATGCCTTCGCCACCCGCAGCGGCTGGCTCAACCGCTTCCAGATCAACTTCCGCAACCACCGCAAGATCGTGGTGGTGGACGGCCTGCTGGGGTTCGTCGGCGGGCATAACGTGGGCGACGAATACCTGGGGAAAAAACCGCCCCTGGCGCCCTGGCGCGACACCCACGTGGCGGTCAGCGGGCCGGTGGTGGCTTGTTTGCAGGAGTCCTTCGCCGAAGACTGGTTCTGGGCCTCGCGACAATTGCCGCCGCTGATCCTGCCCGACGCTTACCCCGACGACGGCGTGCTGTGCCAGGTGCTGGCCAGCGGCCCGGCGGATTCCTATGAAACCTGCTCGCTGTTCTTCGTCGAAGCCATCCACGCGGCGACCGAGCGGGTGTGGATCACCAGCCCTTATTTCGTCCCCGACGAAGCCGTGTTCGCCGCCTTGCGCCTGGCCGCGCTGCGCGGGGTGGACGTGCGCATCCTCCTGCCGTCGCGCGCCGACCACCGGATCGTCTACGCGGCGTCCAGCCTGTACGCCTTCGAAGCGGTGCGCGCCGGCGTGCGGATCTTCCGTTACCAGCCGGGTTTCCTGCACCAGAAGGTGGTGCTGATCGACAGCGAAATCACCGCGATCGGCAGCGCCAACCTGGACAACCGCTCGTTCCGCCTGAATTTCGAAGTGATGTTGCTGACCGTCGACGAAGCCTTCGCCCGCCAGGTCGAACATATGCTCAACCAGGACTTCGAACAGTCGCGGGAAATCGCCAAGGAAGAAAGCCGGGAAACCCACCGCCTGCAACAGCTTGGCATGCGGGTCGCCCGGCTTATTTCACCGATTCTCTAGCGTCGGCGCTTCACGAGTAATACAGGTCGTCGCGGGTCCAAGGCAGCTCGTGGCTGCCATCGGCGTGCGCCTTGACCGCGAGAATCTGGTGCAGGTTGATCCAGCCGCGGGCGAAGGCGTAGGCACAGCCGGCCAGGTACAGGCGCCAGATGCGCAAGACCTGTTCCGGCACCAGCCGCGAGGCGGCTTCCAGGTTGTCTTCCAGGCGCTCGCTCCAGTGGTCCAGGGTGCGCGCGTAATGCAGGCGCAGGCTTTCCACATCGACGATTTCCAGCCCCGCCTCGCTGATCTCGGCCGAGATCATCGCCAGATGCGGCAGCTCGCCGTTGGGGAACACGTATTTCTCGATGAATTCGCCGGCCCCACGGCCCACGGGACGCCCATCGGTGTGCTTGGCGGTGATCCCGTGGTTCATCACCAGGCCGCCTTCACGCACCGCGCCGAACAGCGTCTTGCAGTATTGCGCCAGGTTGGCGTGCCCCACATGCTCGAACATGCCGACGCTCACCACCTTGTCGAAGCGGCCGTCCTGGGGCAGATCGCGGTAGTCCAGCAGTTGCAGCTCCACCTGGTCCTGCAAGCCTTCCTCGACGACCCGTTCCCGGGCCAGGGCCAACTGTTCCTTGCTCAGGGTAATGCCGAACACCTTGGCCCCGAATTCCCGCGCCGCATAGCGCGCCAGCCCGCCCCAGCCGCAACCGACATCCAGCAGGTATTCGCCGGGCTGCAAGCGCAACTTGCGGCACAGGTGGCGGAATTTGGCTTGCTGGGCCTGTTCCAGGCTTTCACTGCCGGTCTCGAAATAGGCGCAGGAATAGGCCATGTCGCTGTCGAGCCACAGCCGGTAGAAATCGTTGGAAAGGTCGTAATGGTAGGAAATGGCGGCCGCGTCAGTGGCCTTGTCGTGCAGGGAACGCACCGGCAGCGCTTGCTCTTCGCCGTCCAGCAACGCCTGGCTCAGCTCGTCGCAGACCCGGATGACTTCGCTGATCGAACCTTCCAGTTCAAGTTTGCCCTCGACGAATGCCGCCCCCAGCGAGTCGAGAGTGGGATGGGAAAACTGGGTAACCAGTTGTGGGTCCTTGACCACAATGGTGACGCTGGGCGACGGCCCCAGGTTGAATTCATGGCCGTCCCAGAGTCGCAGGCGCAGCGGAAGTTGCAGATTCTGTAAGGCCGGTGGAAGTTGCGCGAGCATGGATTATCCCCCTTGTTTCAGACGTCTGAGTGAGGTTAGACCATACTGAAAAATTAGCAGGCTATCGATCTGACAGACTGAAATTCATCAGTGCCGGCATTGCAACAATCCATGGGCGGCCACCGTTCCAGCCAGCCAACCCTCCGTGGGGCCGAACCCTCTTTCTGATGACCGCCAAGCGCGCGCACAGTTCGACCGGGCCGCCTTACGGCCCTGCGGCCCGAACCGTGCGATGACTGACCGCGACCTGCCTTTCTACAACTTTAGCAACGGCTCCTGGAAACGCAGCAACCGCCCGGCATTGCCCAGCACCAGCAACGTGCTGAGGTTGTGCAGCACCGCCGCGATCATCGCCCCGGCGGCGCCGAGCCAGCCGAACGCGGCAAAGGCGACGATGGCCAGGGTCCAGCCCAGGCCGATGATCACGTTGACCTGCAAGGTCTGGCGGCATTGGCGGCTCAACCGCACGCAGGTGCCGAGGCGCCGCAGGTCGCTGCCGATCAGCACGATATCGGCCGATGCCAGGGCGATATCCGCCCCGCCCGCGCCCATCGCCACACCGACCACGCCGGCCTTGAGCGCCAGGGAGTCGTTGATCCCGTCGCCCACCACCATCGGCCGGAAACCGCTGTCGATTTCCCCCAGCACGCGCTTGAGTTTGTCTTCCGGCAGCGCCTGGGCTTCGACGTCGCCAATGCCCACATCCCGCGCCAGGCTGTCGGCCACGCTCTGGCGGTCGCCGGTGAGCAACAGCTGGCGCCCCAGCCCCAGTTCGCGCAACTCGTCGAGGGCAAAACGCGCTTCCGGCTTGACGCTGTCGGCCAGCAGCAGCCAGGCGAGAAATTCGCCGTTCAGCGCCAGCCCGGCTATCGGCCCGTCATGCTCGGGCACCGCCGTGGTGGCGATGCCCAGCTGGCTGAACAATTCGGGGCGCCCCAGGGCGGCTTCGCCCTGCGCGGTCTGCGCCACCACGCCGAGGCCCTGGCGCTCGCGAATATCCGACAGCACCAGGAAATGCTCCTGGGCCACCAGCCCGGCCAGCGCGCGGCTGACCGGGTGGCTGCTGGCCGAACCGAGGCTGGCCGCCAGGTTCAGCAAGGCCTGGCGGTCTTCGCGCGGGCTGTCGATGGATTGCAGGCGCAAGGTGCCGAAGGTCAGGGTGCCGGTCTTGTCCACCACCAGCGAGGTCAGGTCCGCCAGTTCCTCGAGAAACGCCGAGCTGCGAATCAGGATGCCGTGCCGCGCCGCCACGGCGATCCCGGCAATTGCCGTGGCCGGCGCGGACAGCACCAGCGCGCAGGGGCAGGCCGCCACCAGCACCGCGAGCATGGCCTGGGCATCGTTGGTGATAAACCAGGTCACCGCCGCCAGCAGCAATACCAGCACCATGTAGCTGCCGGCATAACGCTCGAGCAAACGGGTGATCGGCGGCTTGGAACGCTCGGCGCTTTGCATCAGCGCGATGACCTTGCCCAGGGTCGATTCGTGGCCGGTGCGGGTCACTTCCAGGCGCAACAGGCCGTCGAGGTTGATCGCCCCACCGAACACCTGCATGCCGACCCCGGCTTCCAGCGGCACCGACTCGCCGGTGATCGGCGCGGTGTCGAGGCTGGCCTGCCCGGACAGCACCAAACCGTCGGCGGGCACCCGGTCGCCGGCGCGCACTTCGACCACATCGCCGGCCTTGAGCGTGGCGTTGTCCACTTCCAGAATGCTGCCGTCGGCCTGCACCCGGCGCGCGTGGCTGCGGGTCAAGCGGCCCAGGGCATGAATGGCTTCCTGCGAGCCGATGACGCTGCGCTCTTCCAGCACGTGGCCAAAAATCATGATGATCGGCAACAGCGCCGCGGTCAGCAGGTCGCCCGTGGCCCAGGCGCCGAGCATGGCCAGGGCGATCAACTGGTCGGTGATGCCGTGCAGGCTCGGGTAGCGCAGGCTGTACCAGGCCGAACGCATCACCGGCAACGCCACCAGCAACGAGGCGAACCCCAGCAGCAACTGGCTGACGCCGGCCTGTTCCGGGGCCAGCCAACGCCAGGCCAGGCCCAGGCCGAGCAGCCCCAGCGCCAGCATGGCCAGGGTCAGCTGGCGCGCGGCGCTGCGTTGTTCGGTGGAGGTCAGCATGCTCGCCGGCGCGGCGGCATGGGTGTGAACAGTCATGGTTGGGCTCCCTGAATAATCAGGCGGGAATCGTCTTGGGGATTGACCGTGGTTACCGAGCCGGCCTGCCCCAGGATCTTCGGCAAGCGTTCACGGTAGATGCGCAGGAGCATTTGCGGGTCGGTGCCGTTGCGTTGCGCCTGGGCCAGGCCCTGGATGGTCGCGGTATCCGCCTGGGCCTTGGCCAGGCGTTCACCGGCCTGGGCGTGCGCCACCTGCAAGGTGCGGTCGGCCTGTTCGTTGGCGGTCTGCGTGAGTTTTTCGGCTTCGGTGCGAGCGTTGGCCACCGCCTTGTCGGCCTGCTGGCTGGCGGTCAGCACGGCGTTGAAGGCGCTGACGGCCGGCCCCGGCAAACTGGACTGCACGTCGACCCGCGCCACTTCGATGCCGATCCCCTGCCCGGTCGCCGCCAAGTCCGCCAGGCGCTGGTTGATGCCTTGCACCAGATCGCCGCGCAACCGTTCGCGACGCTCGGCGGCCTGGTTGTCGGCGCCGATCAGTTCCGGACGCGCCACCAGAATGGTGTCCAAATCCCGCGCGGCGGTCAGGGCCAGGGCACTGCGCGTCACCAGCCGATCCAGCGCCGGCAACACATGCTCGCCCTGCCGTACAAAGGCATACGGCTCGGTGACTTTGTAGAACACCCGCACATCCAGCTGCACCACCCCGGCGTCGCCCGTCAGCAAGTAACCGGAACCGGCCAGGGCGTCGCTAAGGGGCACGGCGAAAGTCGCCACCTTGTCGCCCTGCAAGGCCTCGGCCGAGCGCAGCAAGCTTTCCACCCGGCGCTCGATCACCCGGTCCGCGGCCGGCAGCAGCACCACCTGTTCGAACGGCTGCGGCCAGGCCAGCAACAAACCGGCATTCTGGATGCGGTCCAGCGCGCCGAAATGCAAAACCACCGCGCGATTCTGCGGATCGATCTGCCGCACATTGGAGAAGGCCCAGGCCAACGCCGCCAGCACGGTTACCGCATACAGGGCGAGAAACGCCAGGCGACCGGCCTGAATCCACGGGCTGGAAAATTCATGTGTTCCACGTGGAACCAAACTCATGGTTGCGACCCGGCGGCTTTATTGCCGAGGCTCGGCGGACCGTCCACCAACACCCGGAACGGCGCGGCGTCGGTGCGCAGAATCAGCTTGGTGCCTGGGGTCACCACGGTGCCCAAGGTGTCCAGCGAGCGCAGCAAGTTGTACAGCTGCGGCGATCCGGCATAGGCGCGACCGTAGATCTCCGCCGCCTGCACCCGCGATTGCGCTTCGATATCGGCGGCTTTCACCGTGGCATCAGCCTGGACGATGCGCGCGTCGCGCTCGGCGGCGGAACGGATTTGCGCCGCTTCGCGCTTGCCGATGGCCGTGCGTTCGGTGGCGATGGTTTCACGCTCGGCGCGCATGCGGTCGACAGTAGCGGTCAGGGTCACCGAAGGCAGCGTCAGGCGTTCCACGCCGACTTGCAGCACGCGCACGCCGTAAGTGCTCAGCAACTGCTGTTCGATCTGTTTGCGTAACTGGGCTTCGAAGTCGCCGATGCGCACCTTGCTGGCGTCGGTGTTCACCAGGTTGGCCAGGTCGAAACTGCTGGCGGTGGTTTCCAGGGCCGAGCCGACAAAGGTGCGGATCTGCCGCGCCGCTTCGTCCGGCTGGTTCTGCACCGCGCGCATGAAGCGCTTCACGTTGTCCGCATCGCCCTGCACCTGCCACGCCACATAGGCCTGGACGATGATGCGCAGGCCGTCGCGGGTGCCGACATCCTGCAAGCCGCTGGAGGTGGTGCGCAGGCGCAGGTCCACCGGAATCGCCGCCTCGAACGGGGCCGGCCAGCGCCAGCCAAGGCCCGGCTCCAGCAACACCCGCGCCGGGTCGCCGAAACGGGTAATCACCGTGGCTTCGCCGGAACGCACCTGCACCAGGCTCGCGGCGGCGACGGCGAACAGCACCAGCAACAGCGCCCAGGCCATGCGCCGCCAGGGAAAGGGCCCCGCCTCTTCCGGCGCGCCGTGATGGTGATGATGGTGGCCGTGATGGTGATGGCCGCCATGGCCGTGATCGTGGCCGGCGTGATCCTGATGATCGTGGGAATGGGACTGGCTCAATGGACGGCTCCTGGCTGAGCGGTGTTACCCGGCACCGAAGGCTCGGTCGGCAAAGTGAATGTACGCAGGTCGAGGGTCGGTGCATTGGCGCCGCCCAGGCGATGATCGAGCACCAGCAACTTGGCGTTGCGCAGGCCCTGGCTCAGTTGGCTCAGGTACTGCTCCAGCACGAACGCCTGGCCGGCGCTGGCATAGGCCTTTCGCTCGGCGGTGAAACGCAGGTCGGCCGCCTGCGCCGTGGCTCGCACTTCGTGGGCCGTGGCCTGGGCCTGGTCGCGGGCGACGCTGGCCTGCAATTGCGCCTGGTTGGTCTGCTCGCTGGCGGCGCCGCGCTCGCGGGAAATCAGCGCCTGGGCGCCGATCTGTGCGGCCTGGACCCCGTGAAAGGCATTGGCGGCGCCCGCCGGCGGGTGAATGGCTTCGACCACGGTGGCGAGAATCTCCACGCCGCTGTCGAGCTTTTCCAGGTCGGCCTGCACCGCGCGGCCGATATCCTCGGCCAGGCTGGTTCGGTCTTCGCCCAACAGGCCATCGAGGGTGCGCGAGGCGAAATCGTGGACCAGGATGCGGCTGGCGGTGCTGCGAATCAGCAAGGGAATGTCGGCGCTGTTGTAGGTCGCCGCCAGCGCCGCCCGATCGCTCAGGCCGATGCGATAGACAAAACGCACGTCCATGTTGACGACCTGGAAGCTCTGCTGGTCGGCGCTGCCGCTGGCAATCACCTGGGATTTGTCATTCACATGGCTGGCGTCCCACAAGCGGTTGGCCACCAGCGGTGGCGGCCCTTCGGCGGGTGCCGGCTCGACCACGCCGGGCGCTTCGCCGACGCTGGTGGCCAGTTCGTGCACCACGCCGTTCTCGACACTCAACACCCGCCCCAGCGGCCAGGGCAACCCGGCGTGCAAGCCCGGGCCGAAGACCGCCACCGGCTTGCCGAAACGCTCGTAGATGCCCCGCCCCTGCAGCGGCACCTCATGCAGGCCGGTGAGCAGCCAGCCCACGCCAAGCACCACCAGCAGCACCGGCAGGAAGGCCCGGCGCATGTAAGTGAAGGCCCAGACCTGGCGCAAATCGATGCCGAAGCGGTTGTGCAGTTCGTGCTGCAAGGCCAGCAAGGGTTGCGGCGGCCAGCGCAGCAGATCGGCGACCACGCTGTGGGCCAGCATGCGCGGCTCCAGTTGCGCGCGGCGCGGGCTGAACAGCGAAAGCACCGCGCGCAGCAGCAATTCCACGGCCACCAGCGCCGGCAATGCCCCGATCAGCACGCCCAGGCGCACCGGCCACAGCGCCGTGTCGCTGCTGAACAGCAGGCACAGCGCCGCCACTACCAGGCTGATGATTGTCACCCGCGCCAACTGCGCCAGTGCCGCGGCTTCCGGCCATTCGGCCGGGTGTTCCTGGTTCAGCTGGCGCTCGAACACCAGCAAGCCGAAAGCCAGCAACAGCGCCAGCACCGCGCCGACATTGCCCGCCAGGCCCAGGGCCGCGGCGGGCAGGCCGAGGTTCCACGCTTGCTCGACGGCCAACAGCACCAGCAAGGCCCAGCCGCCCAGCCACAAGGTCGGCGCGCCGATCTGCGCCAGCCACGCCGAGCAACGCCGGCCGATGCGGTCCAGCAGGCGTTCGTACCACCCCTCCTCGGGCAGCGGTTCATCCAGCATCGGCTGCAGGAACCCAGCCGCTTCGGGCAACCGCAATGCCTGCACGCGCCAGGCGCTGACCCAGCCCGCCGCCTGCAAACCAGCGACCAGCACCAGCAAGGCCGCCGCCAGATTGACCAGCAACGCCGGCCATAGCGATTGCGGAGCAAACAGCTCGACGAAAAACGCCACGACCAGCCCCACTGCGGCCAGCACCGCCAGCCCGATGCCCCAACGCTTCAGACGGCGTTCATGAAAGGCCGCCCGCTGGAACCTCGGCAAGGCTTCGAGCCCCGCCCCCTCAGCCTCTAGATCGACTTGCATACCACTCCAACGTTGCTCGTTAACCGATTGCGGCCTGTGGATAAGTTCCTGGCAGGCCGCGATAAATCGCCATAAATCGTTACGATATAACGATAGTAGTGAAATTTTCGTCGCCCACCTATGCCTTTATTTGCCATGGATGCGTCACAAAGCCAGGGAAAACCGGCACTGCGCTGATGCCAGCCCGCAAGATCTGTGGCCATAATCCGTGGCCCACCGAGTGACAAGGAACCGTCCAGCCATGCTTTCTATCTACCAGCTCAAACCGCGCTTCCAGAACCTGTTGCGGCCGACGGTCCAGCGCCTGTACGACAACGGCACCACGGCCAACCAGATCACCGTGCTGGCCGGGGTGATCTCGCTGCTGGTCGGCGCCCTGGTCGCCAGCTTCGCCAGCCACCTTTGGCTGTTTATCCTGATCCCGCTGTGGATGATCCTGCGCATGGCGCTGAACGCCATCGACGGCATGCTGGCCCGGGAGTTCGGCCAGCAATCGCGCCTGGGCGCCTACCTCAACGAATTGTGCGACGTGATTGCCGACAGCGCGCTGATCCTGCCTTTCGCGCTGATTGCCGGCGTCAGCCTGCCGCTGGTCCTGCTGGTCACGCTGCTGGCGCTGTTCAGCGAATACGCCGGGGTGCTGGGGCCGATGATCGGCGCCTCGCGCCGCTACGACGGGCCCATGGGCAAGAGCGACCGGGCGTTCGTGCTCGGCGTGCTGGCCACCGGCATCGCCCTGGGCTGGCTGAGCGCCGCCTGGATCAACGGCGTGCTGGCGGTGGTCGGCGCATTGCTGGTCTACACCTTGATCAACCGGGTGCGCCAGGGCCTGCTCGACGCCCAGCGGCAAGACGCCCGGCCACACCCCCTGCCGCAACAAGAAGTGCCGCAAAACGCCCCCTCAGAATAAGGAAGTTGCCATGCGCGAAGCGCTCCATCAGACCTTCACCACCCACGACGGCGTCGAGCTGTTCTACCGCCACTGGCCGGCCACCGCCGTTCCCTCGGACGCCCCGCGCCAGGCCGTGCTGCTGTTCCATCGCGGCCATGAACACTCGGCGCGCATCGCCCACCTGGTGGACGAGCTGGACCTGCCGGCCTTCGATTTCTTCGCCTGGGACGCCCGCGGCCACGGCCAGTCGCCGGGCGCCCGCGGCGACAGCCCGAGCTTCGCCACCAGCGTGCGCGACGTGCAGACCTTCTGCGACCACCTGCGGGCCAGCCACGGCATCGAAGAAGAGCACATGGCGGTGGTGGCCCAGAGCGTCGGCGCGGTGATCGCGTCCACCTGGGTCCATGACTACGCGCCGCGCATCCGCGCCCTGGTGCTGGCGTCGCCGGCGTTCAAGGTCAAGCTCTACGTGCCTTTCGCCCGCCCGGGCCTGGCGTTGATGCGGCGTTTTCGCGGCAACTTCTTCGTCAACAGCTACGTCAAGGCGCGCTTTCTCAGCCACGACCCGGCGCGCGTGGCCTCCTATGACAGCGACCCGCTGATCACCAAGGCGATCTCGGTGAACGTGCTGCTCGGCCTGTACGAAGCCGCCGAGCGCGTGGTGGCCGACGCCCAGGCGATCCAGGTGCCGACCCAGCTGCTGATCTCCGGCGCCGACTTCGTCGTCCATCGCCGCCCCCAGGAGCAGTTCTTCGAGCGCCTGGGCAGCCTGCACAAGGAAAAACACATCCTGCCGGGCTTCTTCCACGACACCCTCGGCGAGAAAGCCCGGGCCCCGGCCGTCGCCAGCGTGCGGCGGTTCATCCTGCAGAACTTCGCGCGGCCCCTAAGCCGCCCTTCCCTGCTCGACGCCGACCGCCTGGGCCTGACCTGCGCCGAGTCCGAGGCGCTGGCGGCGCCCCTGCCCCGCAACTCGCTGCGCGACCTTTACTGGCGCATGACCCGCGCCAGCATGCGCCTGGGCAGCCGGCTCTCGGCCGGGGTCAAGCTGGGCTTCGACACCGGTTTCGACTCCGGCAGCACTTTGGACTACGTGTATCGCAACCGCCCGACCGGCACCTCGGCCCTGGGCCGGATGATCGACCGCAACTACCTGGACTCCATCGGCTGGCGCGGCATTCGCCAGCGCAAGCTGCACGTGGAGGAACTGCTGCGCCTGGCCATGGAGAAGTTGCGCGCCGAACAACGCGAAGTGCGCATCGTCGACATTGCCGCCGGCCACGGGCGCTACATCCTCGAAGCCTTGCAGGGCGTCAGCCCGCTGCCGGAATCGATCCTGCTGCGCGACTACAGCGACATCAACGTGCGCGACGGTAGCGCGCTGATCGCCGAGAAAGGCCTGGGCGAGATTGCCCGCTTCGTCAAGGCCGACGCCTTCGACCGCAACGACCTCGCGGCCCTGGAGCCCAAGCCGACGCTGGCGGTGGTCTCCGGCCTGTACGAGCTGTTCGCCGACAACCAGATGGTCAGCGACTCCCTGGCCGGCCTGGCCGCCGCCGTGGAACCCGGCGGCTACCTGGTGTACACCGGGCAGCCGTGGCACCCGCAGCTGGAACTGATCGCCCGCGCCCTGACCAGCCACCGCGCGGGGCAGGCCTGGGTCATGCGGCGCCGGACCCAGGCCGAGATGGACCAACTGGTGGAAGCCGCGGGGTTCCGGCGGATTAGCCTGCGCGTGGATCAGTGGGGCATTTTCAGCGTGTCGCTGGCGCAGCGGGTGCAATGATGACCGCCGCCGCGACATACACCCGCGAGCCCGGCCTGCTGAAACCCGCGGTGCTCTGGCTGTTGCTGCTGGCGCCGCTGTTTTTCGGCACCTATGGCTTCGCCACCTGGGTGACGGCGCAGCGCGCCGAGGTCGGCAGCCTGGTGTTCGACTGGGAGCGGCAGATGCCGTTCTGGGCCTGGACCATCGTGCCCTATTGGTCGATCGACCTGCTGTACGGCTTTTCCCTGCTGCTGCCCAACAGCCGGCAAGAGCTCAAGCGCCACGCCCTGCGCCTGTTGAGCGCGCAAGTCATCGCGGTCAGTTGCTTTTTGCTCTGGCCGTTGCGCTTCACCTTCCAGCGGCCGGAGCTGGATGGCCTGTTCGGCTGGCTGTTCGACGTGCTGGCCGGCTTCGACAAGCCGTTCAACCAGGCGCCATCGCTGCACATCGCGCTGCTGGTGGTGCTGTGGGTCTGCTACGCGCGGCATGTCCAGGGCGCCTGGCGCTGGCTGGTGCACGGCTGGTTTGCGCTGATCGGCGTGTCGGTGCTGACCACTTATCAACATCACTTTATTGATGTGCCGACAGGCGCCCTGGCCGGCTGGCTGTGCGTCTGGCTGTGGCCGCTGGACCGCCCCGGGATGCTGCAGAACCTGCGCCTGGCTCGCGATCGCCAGCGCTGGCGCCTGGCGCTGCGCTACGCCGTGGGCGCCGCGGCATTCGCCGCCCCGGCCTTTATCTTCGGCGGGGCCTGGCTGTGGCTGTTGTGGCCGGCGGTGTCGCTGCTGCTGGTGGCGCTGAACTATGCCGTGTTCGATGCCAGGGGCTTCCAGAAAGGCGCGGACGGCCGCCTCGACAGCGCCGCGCGCTGGCTGCTGGCGCCGTATCTGGCGGCGGCCTGGCTCAATTCGCGGCTGTGGACACGCAAACATCCACAGCCGGGCGAGGTTGTGGATAACGTCTGGCTGGGGCGCGTGCCGACCCCGGGCGAATTGCAGGACAGCCGGTTCAGCGCGGTGCTCGACCTGTGCGCCGAGCTGTCCGTGGATGGCCGCCACCTGGCCTATCGCTGCGTGCCGGTGCTCGACCTGACCGCGCCCACCACCGCGCAATGCCGCGAGGCCGCGCACGCCATCGAAAGCCTGCGCGAGCACGCGCCGCTGCTGGTCTGCTGCGCCCTGGGTTATTCGCGCAGCGCCACCGCCGTGGCCGCGTGGCTGCTGCACAGCGGCCGTGCCGCCAGCGTCGACGCGGCCATCGTGCAGATCCGCCGCGCCTGCCCGCACATCGTCCTGCACGCCGCGCACCGCGAGGCCCTGGAGCCTTTATCCACAGCCCGGGGGAGCGTCCATGGCCACTGACATGCAACTGCACACCGTGGCCAGCCTGTTGCGCCGCGGGCATTCGCTGGACCTGTTATCCACAGGCCTGGCGCTGCTCGGCGCCCTGCTCGGCCTCGGCCAGTTTTTGCTCGGCGTGGCCGCTCCCTGGGCCATCGGCCTGAGCGTCGCCCTGCTGGTGCTGGGCGTGCTGCAAAAATACTGGGCGCTGCGGGTGGCCTTCGACGCCGAGCTGTTCCAGCGGGTGGCGGACAGCCCGCTGCCGCTGACCGAGCGCGGCGCCGAGCTGGACCAGGCGCTGAGCGCCCTGGGCCTGCAACCGGCGCATGCCGGCGGTCGCCCGTGGCCACAACGCAGCCGCGGCGCCCTCGGCCTGTTGCGTCGCCAGGCCTGGCTGCTGGCGGCGCAAGTGCTGCTGACACTGGGTTTCATCCTGGCCAGCCCCTGGCTGGTCGTCGCCGGATAAGGAATTCTCATGCTCGAACCCCTGGTCGCTACCCTCATTACTTCCGCCGCCCGCACCATCACCGGGGCGCGCAGCCTGTGGCTCGGCTGCGGGCCGGAAGCGGTGCAACGCATCTATTTCGCCAACCACAGCAGCCACGGCGACTTCGTGCTGCTCTGGGCCTCGCTGCCGCCCGCGCTGCGCAAGGTGACGCGGCCGGTGGCCGGCGCCGATTACTGGCAGACCCGCCCGCTGCGCCGCTACATCATCAACCGCGTGTTCAATGGCGTGCTGATCGACCGCGAGCGCAAGGAGCCTGTGGATAACCCCTTGCAGCCGATGCTCGACGCCCTGGCCAACGGCGATTCGCTGATCATCTTCCCCGAAGGCACGCGCAACCTGGAGGAGGAAGGCCTGCTGCCGTTCAAGAGCGGCCTGTACCACCTGGCGAAGAGTTATCCACAGGCCCAGCTGATCCCGGTGTGGATCGCCAACCTCAACCGCGTCATGCCCAAGGGCCGTTTCCTGCCATTGCCGCTGTTGTGCACCACCCGCTTCGGCGCGCCGCTGTCCCTGGAAGACGGCGAAAGCAAAGAGCATTTCCTCGAACGCAGCCGCGCAGCGCTGCTGGCCATGGCCCCGGAGCATTGAGATGGATAGGCAAACCCTAATGTTGTTCGGCGGGATCGGCGCGGTACTGGTGCTGGCCTCGCTGATCGGTTTTCTGCTGAAGCTGCGCAGCCGCGGCGCGCCGAACTCGGTGATCGACAACCTCAACGCGCGCATCAACGCCTGGTGGGTGATGGTGCTGGTGATCGGCATCGCCTTCTGGCTCGGCACCAGCGCGGTGATCCTGCTGTTCTACGCGGTGTCCTTCTACGCCCTGCGCGAGTTCCTGACGCTGATGCCGACCCGGCGCAGCGACTACCCGGCGCTGGTGGCGGCGTTCTACCTGGCGCTGCCCCTGCAATATTTGCTGATCTATTTCGACTGGTACGGGCTGTTCTCGATCTTCATCCCGGTCTATGTGTTCCTGCTGCTGCCGATCCTCGCCTCGCTCGGGGGCGACAGCACGCACTTCCTCGAGCGCGCCTCCAAGGTCCAGTGGGGGCTGATGATCGCGGTGTTCTGCGTGTCGTTCGTCCCGGCGCTGCTGACCCTGGACATCGCCGGCTACGAAGGCCGCAACCTGCTGCTGATCGCCTACCTGGTGATCGTGGTGCAGATGTCGGATGTGTTGCAGTACGTCTGTGGAAAACTCTTCGGCAAACGCAAGATCGCCCCGCGGCTGTCGCCGTCCAAGACGGTCGAAGGCTTTGTCGGCGGCATCCTCCTGGCCTCGCTGATCGGCGGCGCGCTGTGGTGGATTACCCCCTTCACCATTTGGCAGTCGTTCCTGATCGCCCTGCTGATCAACCTGCTGGGCTTCGCCGGCGGCATCGTCATGTCGGCGATCAAGCGCGACCGCGGGGTGAAGGACTGGGGCCACATGATCGAAGGCCACGGCGGCATGCTCGACCGCCTGGACTCGGTGTGCTTCGCCGCGCCGATCTTCTTCCACCTCGTGCGCTACTGGTGGACCTGAACACCTCCCTTCTTCTGTAGGAGCGAAGCTTGCTCGCGAAAGCCGCGAAGCGGCGTGCCGTCAACCGGCACGCGTCATCGTTGGCGATCTTTTCGCGAGCAAGCTTCGCTCCTACAAGGCAGATGCAATCGCCATGCGGGGTGCGATCGCGGGCTTGACCGGGGTTGCTTCGCGCGCTCATATTACGACCGTAATTTTTTGCTCGACTATCTTTGAAAGCCTTCTTTTCCGATTGCAGGGAGAACAGCCATGAGCAGCTACGACGTCGTCATCCTCGGTGGGGGTCCCGGTGGCTACAACGCCGCTATTCGCGCTGGCCAGCTGGGGCTCAAGGCCGCCTGCGTGGAGGGTCGCGCGACCCTCGGCGGCACTTGCCTGAACGTCGGCTGCATGCCGTCCAAGGCCTTGCTGCACGCCTCGGAGCTGTACGACGCGGCCATGGGCAAGGAATTCGCCGAGCTGGGCATCGAGGTCGAGCCCCGCCTCAACCTCGCCCAGATGATGAAACAGAAGGACGACAGCGTGGCGGGCCTGACCAAGGGCATCGAGTTCCTGTTCCGCAAGAACAAGGTCGACTGGATCAAGGGCTGGGGCCATATCGACGGCCCGGGCCAGGTCACGGTGACCGACAGCGCCGGCGGCAAGACCCGGTTGCAGGCCAGGGACATCGTGATCGCCACCGGCTCCGAGCCGACGCCACTGCCCGGGGTGGAGATCGACAATCGGCGCATCCTCGACTCCACCGGCGCGCTGTCTCTTGCCGAAGTGCCCAGGCACCTGGTGGTGATCGGCGCCGGGGTGATCGGCCTGGAGCTGGGCTCGGTATGGCGGCGCCTGGGGGCCCAGGTGACGGTGATCGAATACCTGGACCGCATCTGCCCCGGCGTCGATGGCGAGGCGGGCAAGACCCTGCAACGCGCCCTGGCCAAGCAGGGGATCGCCTTCAGGCTCGGCACCAAGGTCAATAGCGCCAGCACCTCGGAGCACGGCGTGCAGCTGAGCGTCGAACCGGCGGCGGGCGGCGCCCTGGAACTGCTGGAAGCCGACTATGTGCTGGTGGCTATCGGCCGCCGGCCCTATACCCGGGGCCTGGGCCTGGAGAACGTCGGCCTGGACACCGATTCGCGCGGCATGCTCGCCAACCAGCGGCACCGCACCGCGGCCGCCGGCGTGTGGGTGATTGGCGACGTCACCTCCGGGCCGATGCTCGCCCACAAGGCCGAGGACGAGGCCATGGCCTGTATCGAGCAGATCGCCGGCAAGGCCGCCGAAGTGAATTACAACCTGATCCCCAGCGTGATCTACACCCGGCCGGAGCTGGCCAGCGTCGGCAAGACCGAAGAGCAGCTCAAGGCCGAGGGCCGGGCCTACAAGGCCGGCAAGTTCCCCTTCACGGCCAACAGCCGGGCCAAGATCAACCACGAGACCGAAGGTTTCGCCAAGGTCCTGGCGGACGCGCAGACCGACGAGATCCTCGGCGTGCATCTGGTAGGCCCGAGCGTCAGCGAAATGATCGGCGAATATTGCGTGGCCATGGAGTTCTCCGCCTCGGCCGAAGACATCGCCCTGACCTGCCACCCCCACCCGACCCGCTCCGAGGCCCTGCGCCAGGCCGCCATGGATGTCGAAGGGATGGCAACGCAGATGTAGCCCCGCTGCCGCGCCCTGTAGCCGCTGCCGCAGGCTGCGATCGCGACCGCAGGGCGCGCGCAAGGCCGCAAGATCGCCGAAGGCCTGCGGCCTTATCGCAGCCTTCGGCAGCGGCTACAAAAAACCGCGCCAGGCGTCGTTCCGCGAATTGCCCCTTCATCATTCCAGCAACCCCACCCCAGCCAACATTCACGGCCCCTGTAGCCGCTGCCGCAGGCTGCGATCGCGACCGCAGGGCGCGCAAGGATCTCAAGATCGCCAAAGATCTTCGGCAACGGCTCCAAACCGCGTCACGCCGGCAGATGCCCCAGCGGCAGCGCGCCCGGGGTTTTCACTGTGTGGATCGCGAAGTTGCTGCGGATATCGCTGACGCCCGGCAGTTTCAACAGGCTGCCGGTAAGGAAGCGGTCGTAGGCGCGCAGGTCCGGCACCACCACCTGCAGCAGAAAGTCCGACTCGCCAGACACCAGGAACGCCGAAAGCACCTCCGGCAGCGCCGTCACCGCGCGGTGGAAGGCTTCGGAATGCTCATCGGTGTGCCGCTCAACCTTGACCCCGACGAAGACCGTCAGCCCCAGGCCCACTTCATCGCGGTCGAGGTTGGCCTGGTAGCCGCGAATCACCCCGGCCTCTTCCAGCATCCGAACCCGGCGCAGGCAGGGTGAAGGCGACAGGCCGATTTCCTCCGCCAATTGCACATTGCTCAGGCGCCCGTCGCGCTGCAGCGCGGCGAGAATCTTGCGGTCGTAGGCGTCCAGTTTCATTTTTGGCATTTTCCGATAGTCACTCCAGGTCCAGGTGGAAGATTATGCCAATTTCCGCCTGCATGCTGGCTGACTACGCAAGCACCTGCCCTGCCCTTCGGCCCTAGACTCTGGTTACCGAATCGACAACGAAAGGGGGTGGCAAGGTGACGCAACTGTGGATGTTTTTCCTGGCATTGGCGGTGGTCTATCTGCTGCCCGGTCCCGATATGATCCTCCTGCTGCAAACCGGCGCCCGCCAGGGCAAGGGCCTGGCGCTGGCCACCGCGGTGGGCCTGGCGATTGCCCGGGGCTGCCATGTGGCCTTGGCGGCGCTGGGCCTGGCTACCCTGTTCAAGGCCGCGCCCTGGACCTTCGAGGTGGTGCGCCTGGGCGGCGCCGCGTACCTGCTGTGGCTCGGCGTGCAGTGTTTGCGCTCGAACATGCTGCCCAGCCTGCACAGCGACCAGGCCGCGAGCGCATTGCGCTGGCGCGAAGCGATCCGCCGCGGCCTGCTGACCAACCTGCTCAACCCCAAGGCGCTGCTGTTCTGCTCGGTGCTGCTGCCGCAGTTCGTCGACCCGCAGGCCGGCCCCGTGGCCGTGCAATTCGCCAGCCTGGGCCTGCTGCTGGTGCTGGTGGGGTTGCTGTTCGACAGCGTCTACGCCCTGGCCGGCGCCTGGATCGGCCGCTGGCTCGCACATAGCCGCACCGCCCAGCGGGCCCAGCAATGGTTGTTCGGCAGCCTGCTGATCGGCTTCGCCGTGCGCCTGACCTTCGTGCAACAGGCCTGAGGCAGGCCCGTAGCCGCTGCCGCAGGCTGCGATCGCGGCCGCAGGGCGCGCAAGACCTCAAGATCGCCGAAGGCCTGCGGCCTTATCGTCCGAACGCGGCCCGAGCCTTCGGCAGCGGCTACAAAAAACCGCGCCAGGCGTCATTTCGCAAACTGCCCCTTCGTCATTCCCGCAAAATCCACCCTTGCCCAACATTCACGCAGCCCCTGTAGCCGCTGCCGCAGGCTGCGATCGCGGCCGAAGGACGCGCAGGGTCGCAAGATCGCCGAAGGCCTGCGGCCTTATCGCCGCCTTCGGCAGCGGCTATAGGCCGGTTCAGGCCGGTTTGCGGGCGATGATGACTTGGCTCTTGGCGACCACGGCGTCCAGCGCGTGCTTGATCTGCACCCCGCGCGGCGAGTTGAGGATGGTCTGCCAGGTCTTCGCCCACTGGTCGAGCAACGGGTGGTCGGGGTTGCTGAATTCGACCTTGGCTTCCCAGAACAACAGCATCCACAGCGACCAATAGAAGCCGTACTGGCTGTGGCTGAGCACCTCCAGCCCGGCGTCGCTGACCATCTGCTTGAACTGCTCCTCGCTGATGATGCGGATATGGTTGGGCTTCTGGAAATACTCCGGCGCGGCGATGTCCTTTTGCAGGTCCTCGGAGCTCGGGTGCGGCACGCTCAGCAGGTACAGCGCGCCCGGCTGGCCGACCCGCACCAGCTCGGACAGGAACTGCGCCGGGTCGTCCACATGCTCGATGACCTCGGTGGACACCACGCGGCTGGCGGTGCCGTCGGCGATCGGCAGCGGGTTGCAGTCGGTGACATGGCATTCGACGCCGCGGGCCGGGGTATCGCTCAGCCGCTGGCGCGTCGCCTCGACCTTGGCCGCATCGATGTCGGCAATGATGATCCTCGCCCCGCGCATCGCGCAGTAATGCACGTTGCCCCCGTCACCACAGCCGACATCCAGCAGGGTGTCCTCGGCCGTCACCGGAAAACCGCTGAACAGTTCGCCGTTTTCCTGGTTGAACCAGCCACTGAGCATGGCGTCCTGCAGGCCCAGCATGTACGGGTCGACCTTGGCCGGCGGCGGTGCGTCAGGCGTTACGGCCGCAGGAGCGCTCGCCGTGAGTTTTTTCAGAAGGCTCAGCATGAAGTGACTCCAGTGGAGGGAACGGGAGAACGGGATGTGCCCAGGCGTTGCACCAGCTCGGCACCGCGGTTGCGCAGGGGCAATTCGATGACACGGTAGTTGAGTTCGCTCAGCAACAGCAGCAGGCCCACGGCGCAGGCCAGCGCCAGCAGCGGCTGGTCATTCAGCCCGTCCGCCCCATGGGGCGCCAGGCGGAACCAGGCTTCGCGGACCAGCAGAAACACCGGGACATGAATCAGGTAGATCCCGTAGGAACGGCTGCCGACCCAGGCCAGCAGGCTTTTCAGCCGGCCGCGGGGCAACAGGTAATCGCGGTTATAGGACGCGATCCACACCAACAGCGCGCAGAGCACCGCCAGGGCGCCAACCCGGTAACGGGTGACATTGAAACCATCGGTAGCCAACCAGCCCAGGCCCAGGCAGGACAGGATCAACAGCAGCGGGCCGAGCCCCGGATACCGTCCCAGCCACTTCGGTTCCCAGTGCCGGTAGCTGCCGCGGGCCGTCCACAGCGCCAGCAGCACGCCCAGGGCCATGGCGTCGGTGCGGATGACCATCAGCAGCGCCGAGCGCGTGGTCAGGAGTTGCACGAGCACCAGCGCCAGCAACACCCAGGCCAGGTATTTGCGGCACAGCAGCACCAGCACCGGCAGCAGCAGGTAGAACTGCTCCTCCAGCGACAGGCTCCAGTAGACGAAGCTGGCGCCGTATTCGTAATGGAAAAAACTGTCGGCAAAACGCAAGTTGGCAAATTGCAGCAAGCCGGCCAGGGTTGCCCACAGGTTGGCGTGCAGGCTGCCGAACGCTCCGGAACGATTGAGGAACAGGCTCGCCAGCAACATCAGCAGCAGCCATAACCACGCCGAAGGCAACAGGCGGAAGGCGCGGCGAATCCAGAAGTCGCGGGTCCGCTGCCAGAACTGCGCAGTGCTGGTGCAAGCGCGCAGTTGCGGGATCAGGCTGCGGGCGATGACAAAGCCGGAGATGGCGAAGAACAGGTCCACGCCCCACCAGAATTGCCCGTAGGCGGCGATGTCGCCCAGCCAGCCGACCCCGTCGCGAAACAGACTGCCTTGCAGATGATGGAACACCACCCCCAGCACCGCGAGGCCACGCAGCAGCTCGATGTCCATGATCCGCTTGTCGTTCAAGAGGCCGCGGCCCCTGCGCCGGAAAGCGGCTTGCGGGCGATGATGACCTGGCTTTTCGGCATGAAGCCGTCCAGCACCTGCTTGATCGCCAGCCCGTCGGGTTGCGCCAGCAGTTCATCCCAGGCCCGCGCCCAGCCTTCCATCAGCGCCGGGTAAGGCGCCTGGATGCGGTCGCGCACGGCGCCCGGCGGCTCGCGCCCGGCGGCCCGTTCGCTGGCCCAGAAGAAGATCATGCCCATGACCCAGAAAAAGCCCGTGGCCTGGCGGTGTTCGATGACCAGGCCGGCGTCCTCGATCATCTGGCCAAAGCCCTCGCGGGAAAATATCTGCACATGGTTCGGCGCGCGGTAATAGCCAGGCGGCGCGATGCCCTTCTGCAAATGCTCGCCCACCGGGTCCGGAACGCTGATCAAGTACTGCGCGCCGGGGCGGCCCATGCGCACCAGCTCGGCGAGAAACGGCTCGGGCTGCTCGATGTGCTCCAGCACCTCCATGCACACCACTTTGCTCGCGCAGCCCTGGGCCAGCGGCAGCGGCAAGCTGTTGCTGACCAGTCCCAGGGCGGGCACGTGCGATTGCTCGGCGACTTGCCGGGCCAGCTCGCGCACCTTGTCGAACTCGCTGTCGGTGAAAATCACCGAGGCGCCCTGGCGCATGGCGAACAGCGTCGCCACGCCCTCGCCGCAGCCGACATCGAGCAGGGTGTCCTCGGCGGTGATGGCAAAGCCCTTGAGCAGCTCGCCGGTTTCGGAGCGGAACCAGCCATCGAGCATGGCGTCGCGCAAGCCGCAATCGCGGGGAGAAACCGCCGGCCTCGGCGGCTCGGCCAGCACCGGCGAAGGCAATGCCGCGCCCCTGCGCAAACGCCGCAGAAACGCCCGCATCACGCGGGCAGCCCAGGTGCGGCGAGCGCCTTGCGCTGCTCCAGCACCTGCTCGAAGAACTCGCCCAGGCGCTGTTCGGCCGTGGCCTGGCTACAGAAGCGCCGCAGGCTTTCGATGGCCTGGGTCGACATCCGGGCATAACGCTCCGGGTCCTGGCAGGCGACGTCGTAGCTGGCGCGATAGGCCGAGCACAGCGAATCCCAGTTGGTGATGTAGCGCAGGGTGCGGTAGGCGGCCCGGGGGTCGTGGGGCCAGGCGGTCAGCTCGTCGGTGGAGTCGACGATGAAGGTGTTGCCGTGGTCGATGTAGTCGGCCATCGCGGTGTTGCACGGCGCCACCGCCGGCTTGCCGCAGGACATGAACTCCATCAGCGGCAGGCACTGCCCTTCGCCGAACGAGGAATTGACCACGTAACTGGTGGCCTCCACCAGCCGCTCGTAGTCCGGGTCGGCCAAAAAGCCGTGGATCAGCACGATCCGGCACTGGTAGGACTGGTTTTTGTAGAGGTGATGCAGCATGTCGGCCAGCGCGTTGCCGATGTCGTGGTGGGTCAGTTTCAGCACCAGCGTGGCGTCGGCACAGTCGCGAAAGGTGGTGCAGAACGCGCTGATCATGTCCTGCCAGTTCTTGCGCCCGTCGTAGGGGTTGAACACCGAGGTGTAGATCACCCCATCGAGCAGTAGCTGGCAATCGCGGGGCGCGGTATCGAGCGCCAGCGGCGTGCCTTCGCGCTGCGAGCCCGGGCCGTAGGCGTCCAGGTCCAGGGTCCGGCTGTCGAGCAGCAGGCCATGCAGGTTGAGGGTCACCCGCGACGCCCGCGCCTGCTTGCCCAATTGCTCGCCACGGTGGGCGAAGCGATCCCAGACCGGGGCCGCAATCGCGCAGATCGGATAGTCCTCGCCCATCGCATCGCGCACCGCTTGCACGGTAAAGCTGGAATGGGTGATCGCCGCGCCCGCGCGGCCCAAAACCAGGCGCCAGTCATGCCGCGGCTCGCCCTGCCAGCTTTCGGTGGGAATGGTGCTGAACTCCCAGGCAAACACCGGGATGGTCGGACAGGCGTAATGGTTGGGCGTGCGATGGGGTGGGGAGAACGACAGGAAGATGCACGCCTCGCCGCGGCTCTGGCAGTCGAAATACAGGCGGTCCACCTGCTCGTCGGGGTGGCTGACTTCCACCACCTGGCCCAGGCGTTCCAGCACCGGCCGGAATTCCTTGAGCACAAAGTAATAACTGTATTCGGGACGCCCCAGGTTCTGCTGGATGTTGCTCTTGTTGGTTTCCGAATGGATGAGGATCAGCATCAGGCATTCCCCGCCACAGCCAGGGAAGACGCGCCGTCGATCTCGCTCGCAGGAGGCAGTTCGAAAAAGTCCCGCAGGCGCCCCTGCACGCTGGCGAAGCTGCTGTATTGCTGCATGCGCCGGGCCGCGGCCAGGGACATCGACTGGTACCCCGCGGGGTTTTCCTTGGCCATGCGGTAACTGTCCTGGTAGGCGGTTTTCAACGATCCCCAATCCGGGCGATGGCGCAGGGTCCTGAACAGGATGCGCGAGTCCTGCGGCCAGATCGCCGGCTCCTGGCTGGAGGCGACGACGAAGGCCACCTCCTCGTCGATGTAATCGAGCATGGCCGTATGCCGTGGCGCGATCACCGGTTTGCCGCAGGCCATGAACTCCATCAGCGGCAGGCACAGGCCTTCGCAGCGCGAGGCGTTGACGTAGAAACTGGCCGCGCCGTAGAGCCTGGCGAATTCCTCGTCGTCCAGGTAGCCGTGCATGGCCACCACCCGGCAGCTGAACGGTGACAGCTGCGACAGCAGGGTCAGCATCTCGACGTAATAGGTCGACAGGTCGTTCTGGGTCATCTTCAACACCAGGGTGGCGTCTTCGACGTCGCGCATCGCCCAGCAGAACGCGGTGATCAACTGATGCCAGTTCTTGCGGCCGTCGTCGGGGTTGAACACGCTGACATAGACCACGCCCTCGACCTGGAACTGCACTTGCTGGTCGGTGGCCGGGAGGCTGGCCTGGGGGCGTTCCGGTTCAGGCGCGGGCTGCGGCGGGACGACAGGCAACGCCTTGTCCGGCCTGGACTTGGCCATCAGCGCCCGCAGGCGCTCGGGCACCTGGTCGCGCAGGCCCTCGCGATAGCATTGGCGAACATAGTGCTTGCTGATGAACAGCGGCCGGCGCCATTCGCCGCCGACCAGCGCCCGCAACCATTCGCGCAGGTAGTGCTTGGCGATGAACAGCCGGCGCCCGGCTGTCAGCGGCGGAGCCTCGACGACTTCAACTTCGACCGCGACTGGCGCGGCGGGCGGCGTTTCCTGCGGCACCGGGGCGATCAGGCCGTCGGCGGAAAGCCCGAGTATCCGGCTGTCGATGATGCAGCCGTTGACGTGCAAAGCCGTGCCGGGGTTGACCGCCACGTTGGGGAATTGCGCCCGGACGCCGTCGAAGCGCTCCCACAACGGGGTCGGCAGCACCAACACCGGAAACTGTTCACCCAGCGCCCGACGCACCGCATCGGCCGTATGACTGGACAAGGTGATCACCCGGCCATGGCGGCCGAGGACGCGGCTCCAGTCCTGGCGCGGGTCGTCGTCCCAGTATTCGCAGGGGATCGAGTCGAACTCCCAGGCCACCACGCACACGGTCGGGCAGTCCAGGTCGAAGAGGGTTTTCTGGGGTGGGGTGAACGAAAGGAACAGGCAGTCTTCGCCCTTGAGCCGCAGCTCGTGGTACAGCCGGTCGACCTCGTCCGGTGCCTGCACCACGTGAACCCGCCCAAGGCTTTCCAGCACCGGGCGATAAGCCTTGAGCACGAAGTAATAGCTGTATTCCGGACGCCCGAGGCTCTGGCTGATGGAGCCGTCGTTGACATCCGAATAAAGAATGAAATTCATGGCATCTCACGATGAAGCCGCCGTCCTGGCACTTCACACAATGACGGTAGAGCCATGGCGCCACGCCTGTGTCGAAGGGCGCGCGTCCATCGTCCTCATGCCCGTCTACGTTCTTGTTCTATTGGTCAGTTATGCATGGCTCCGAGACAGCCACTCTGATCGCTTTGGGGTCGAGACGAGGGGCATTCTAAACACATCCTCTGAAGATTCGGGAACCTCCCCGCAAGATTTTTCCTATGCTGAAAAACGAGAACTTACCGGTCACGGTAGGACCTGTTGAAATTCCAACTCAATTGGCACAGATTGAGCGCCAAACAACTACAACAAACTTCGTCAATAAGAACATTCTTCTTAAGTAGAAGATTTTTCGCTTTTTACACACGATTTGTGTATCCAAATATTGCCGAAGTCTCCCCGGAGAGGCTGCTTTTTGAAAAAGCGTTTGTTTGTCACAGGCCTGAATGGATTCGTGGGACGCCATCTGCGATCCCGCTTGAGTGCAGCCGACTCGCAATGGGAGTTGTTGCCCGCGCCCTCCTTCGACCTGACCCAACCGCAAAGCCTGCAAGACCTGTGGCCCGAATTGCCGGACGCGGTCATCCACCTCGCCGGCCAGACATTCGTCCCTGAAGCCTTCCGCGATCCTGGCAGGACCCTGCAGATCAACCTGCTGGGCACGCTCAACCTGCTGCAAGCCCTGAAAGCCCGTGATTTCAGCGGCACCTTCCTGTACGTCAGCTCCGGCGACGTCTATGGCCAGGTGAGCGAAAACGACCTGCCCATCGACGAGCGCCAGCCGCCCTGCCCGCGCAACCCTTATGCCGTGAGCAAGGCCTCGGCCGAACTCTTGTGCCTGCAATGGGGCATGAGCGAAGGCTGGCCGGTGATGGTGGCCAGGCCGTTCAACCACATCGGCACCGGCCAGCTGGAGAGCTTCGCCGTGGCCAGCGCCGCGCGCCAGGTGGCCCGGATCAAGCACGGCCTGCAGGCACCGCGGCTGGAGGTCGGCGATATCGACGTCACCCGCGACTTCCTCGATGTCGCTGACGTGGTGAACGCTTACCTCGCCCTGTTGCGCAGTGGCGTGCCGGGCCAGGTCTACAACATTTGCTCCGGCCAGGAGCACAGCATCCGCAGCCTGATCCTGCAGTTGGCCGACATCGCTCAGGTCGAAATGGAACTGGTGCAGGACCCCGCCCGTCTGCGACGGGCAGAACAGCGTCGCGTCTGCGGCAGTCATGCCAGGTTGCAGCAAGTCACCGGATGGACGCCTGAAACCACAATAAAACAATCCCTGCGGGCGATCCTGTCCGACTGGGAGTCACGGGTACGACAAGAATGACAAAAAGTGCACTGATCACAGGGATCACCGGGCAGGACGGCGCCTATCTGGCCAAGTTGCTGCTGGACAAGGGTTATCAGGTTCATGGCCTGGTGGCGCGACGCAGCAGCGACTCGCGCTGGCGCTTGCGTGAGATGGGCATCGAGGGCGAAATCCGTTACCTGGATGGCGACATGGCCGACGCCTGCTCCGTGCAACGGGCGGTGATCAAGGCCGCGCCCGACGAACTCTACAACCTGGCGGCGCAAAGCTTTGTCGCCGCCTCCTGGGACCAGCCGGTGACCACCGGCATCGTCGACGGGCTGGGCGTCACCCACCTGCTCGAGGCGATTCGCCAGTTCAGCCCGCATACCCGTTTCTACCAGGCCTCCACCAGCGAGATGTTCGGCCTGATCCAGGCCGAGCAACAGGACGAGAACACCCCGTTCTACCCGCGCAGCCCCTACGGCGTGGCCAAGCTCTACGGCCACTGGATCACCGTGAACTATCGCGAGAGCTTCGGCCTGCATGCCAATAGCGGCATCCTGTTCAACCACGAGTCGCCGCTGCGCGGCATCGAGTTCGTGACCCGCAAGGTCACCGACGCCGCCGCCCGGATCAAACAGGGCAAGCAGCAGGAACTGCGCCTGGGCAACATCGACGCCAAGCGCGACTGGGGGTTTGCCGGCGACTATGTCGAAGCCATGTGGCTGATGCTGCAACAGAGCAAGGCCGACGATTTCGTGGTGGCCACCGGCGTGACCACCACCGTGCGCGAGATGTGCCAGATCGCCTTCGAACACGTCGGCCTGAACTACCGTGACTACGTGAAAATCGACCCGGCGTTCTTGCGCCCCGCGGAAGTCGACGTGCTGCTGGGCAACCCGGCCAAGGCCCAACGGGTGCTCGGCTGGAAACCCAAGACTAATCTGGAAACCCTGATCCGCATGATGATGGATGCGGACATGAAACGCGTCGCCAAGGAGTAAGGCATGCTGATTCCAGTGATCCTTTCCGGCGGTGCCGGGACCCGCTTGTGGCCGGTTTCACGCGAAGGCCATCCCAAGCCCTTCATGCTCCTGCCCGACGGCCAGAGCCTGCTGGGCAAGACCTACCGCCGCGCCGCCGGGTTGCTGGCCGGTAGCGGCGATATCGTCACCGTGACCAACCGCGAGCACTTCTTCCAAAGCAAGGATCACTTCCTGGCCGCCCGGCTGGATCGGCATTACGGGCATTTCATCCTCGAGCCTTCGGGCCGCAATACCGCTCCGGCCATTGCCGCCGCGGCCCTGGCCCTGCAGGCCCGGCACGGCGACCAGGTGACCATGGTGGTGATGCCGGCCGATCACCTGATCCGTAACGAGGAGGCCTTCAAAAGCGCGGTCGCCCATGCCGCGCAACTGGCAGAAAGCGGCCACCTGGTGACCTTCGGCGTTACGCCGAGCACCCCGGAAACCGGCTTCGGCTACATCGAGTCCGGCGACGCCCTCGACGCGCATGGCGCCGCCAAAGTGCAACGTTTCGTGGAAAAACCCGACCTGAACACCGCCCTCGGCTACCTGCAAAGCGGCCGCTTCCTGTGGAACTCGGGGATGTTCTGTTTCACCGTCGCCACGCTGCTGGAACAGTTGCAACAGCACGCTCCCGAGCTGCTGGAACAGGCGCGCGCCTGCCTCGCCGCGAGCACGCCGGTGGAGACCGGCCGCATCATCCAGCATGAATTGCCCGCGGAGCATTTCACCGAGATGCCGGACATTTCCATCGACTATGCCTTGATGGAAATCTCGGAACGGGTCGCGGTCGTGCCCGCGCGGTTCGACTGGAGCGACATCGGCTCCTGGGGCGCGATCAGCGCCCTGGTCGACGCCGATGCCCAGGATAACCGCGCCACCGGCGAGGCCCTGTTCATCGACAGCCACGGCAACTTCGTACAGAGCGAAGGCCGGATGATCGCCACGGTGGGCGTCGACAACCTGATCGTGGTCGAGACCGCCGACGCGATCCTGGTGGTCCACGCCGACCGCGCCCAGGATGTGCGCCAGGTGGCCCGCCAGCTCAAGGATCGAAACCACGAGTCCTATCGCCTGCACCGCACGGTCAGCCGCCCCTGGGGCAGCTACACCGTGCTGGAGGAAGGCCCGGGCTTCAAGATCAAGCGCATCGTGGTCAAGCCGGGCGCGGCGCTGTCGCTGCAGATGCACCACCATCGCAACGAACACTGGGTGGTGGTCAAGGGCACGGCCATGGTCACCAACAACGGCGACGGCTCGCATCTGGTCAACAGCAACGAATCCACGTTCATCGCCGCCGGGCACAAGCACCGTTTGGCGAACCCGGGGGTGATCGACCTGGTCATCATCGAAGTGCAGAGCGGCGAGTACCTGGGCGAGGACGACATCGTCCGTTTCGAAGACCAATACGGCAGGACGGCCTGATGCTGCTCAATCTGTACCGTTCGCTGCGCAGCTACCGGGGCTTTATCCTCGGCAGCGTGCAACGCGAGTTCCAGGCCCGTTATCGCAACTCGCTGTTCGGTGCCCTGTGGACCGTGCTCAACCCGCTGTCGATGATCGTGGTCTACACGGTGATCTTTTCCCAGGTGATGCGCGCCCGCCTGCCAGGCGTGGAGGATGGCCTGGCCTACAGCGTCTACCTGTGCGCCGGGCTGCTGACCTGGGGCCTGTTTTCCGAGCTGACGCTGCGCAGCCAGAGCATGTTCCTGGAAAACGCCAACCTGCTGAAGAAGATCAGCTTCCCGCGCATCTGCCTGCCGGTGATCGTGCTGCTCAACGCCGGCATCAACTTCGCGATCATCCTCGGCCTGTTCCTCGGCTTCCTGTTGATTACCGGGCGCCTGCCGGGCCTGGCGCTGCTGGCGCTGGTCCCGCTGCTGCTGTTGCAGGTGCTGTTCTGCATCGGCCTGGGGATGATTCTCGGAGTGCTCAATGTGTTCTTTCGCGATGTCGGGCAGTTCTTCGGCATCTTCCTGCAGTTCTGGTTCTGGCTGACGCCCATCGTCTACCCCATCGGCATCCTGCCCGAGTCGATCCAGCGCCTGCTGGCGCTCAACCCGCTGACGGCGCTGATGCACAGCTACCAGAACCTGTTCCTCTACGACCAGTGGCCGCAGTGGAGTTCGCTGACCCCGATGCTGGTGATCAGCCTGGTGTTCTGTGCCCTGGGGCTGCGGCTGTTCCGCCAGCGCGTCGGTGAAATGGTGGATGAGCTCTGATGGGACATATACGCGTCACCGGCCTGGGCAAGGCCTATAAACAGTACCCGAACCGCTGGAGCCGGCTGTTCGAATGGATGATTCCGTTTTCCAGGCCGCGTCATCAGTTGCACTGGGTGCTGCAGGGCGTCGATTTCGAGATCGCGCCGGGCCAGGCCGTGGGCATTGTCGGGGTCAACGGCGCGGGCAAAAGCACCTTGCTGAAAATGATCACCGGCACCACCCAGCCAACCTGCGGCGAGATTCATCTGCGCGGGCGGGTGGCGGCGTTGCTGGAGCTGGGCATGGGTTTCCACCCGGACTTCACCGGGCGCCAGAACGCGGTCATGGCCGGCCAGCTGCTGGGCATGCAGGTGGAGGAAATCGAAGCGCTGATGCCGGACATCGAAGCCTTCGCCGAGATCGGCGAGGCCATCGATCACCCGGTGCGCACCTATTCGAGCGGCATGCAGATGCGCCTGGCGTTCAGCGTGGCCACCGCGCGGCGCCCGGATATCCTGATCGTCGATGAAGCGCTGTCGGTGGGCGACGCCTACTTCCAGCACAAGAGTTTCGAGCGCATCCGCAGTTTCCGGCGCGCCGGCACCACCTTGCTGATCGTGTCCCACGACCGCTCGGCGATCCAGTCGATCTGCGACACGGCAATCCTGCTCGAGCAGGGCCGCGTGGCCATGCACGGCAAGCCGGAAGAAGTGATGGATTACTACAACGCCATGCTCGCCGAACGCGAAGGCCAGACGGTGCGCCAGGAAATGCTCGCCAACGGGCAAGTGCGGACCATTTCCGGCACCGGCGAGGCCGGGATCCTCAGCGTGCACCTGCGCGACGAACGCGAACGCTCGATCGAGATGGCCGAAGTCGGCCAGCCGGTGGTGCTGGAGGTGCAGGTCGAGGTGCGCCAGGACATCGAGCGGCTGGTGCTGGGTTTCATGATCAAGGACCGCCTCGGCCAACCCATGTACGGCATCAACACCCATCGCCTGGACCAGGCCCTGACCGACCTCAGCGCCGGCGAAAAAGTCACCTTCCGCTTTGCCTTCACCATGGGCCTGGGCAAGGGCAACTATTCGGTGGCGCTGAGCCTGTCGCGGCTGGATTCGCACCTGGATCGCAACTTCGAATGGCGCGACTACGGCCTGGTCTTCCACGTCATCAATAACCGCCAGGAAGACTTCGTCGGCTGTTCCTGGCTACAGGCGCGGACCAGCATTGTCCGCTCGCCGTCGAAAACCACCCAGTCAACGCCTCAGCGAGCGGCCCAATGACCCGACTGTTGATTGAATGCACCTATGTGTTCGAACACCCCGAGACCAACTCGGGCATCCAGCGCGTGGTACGCAATGTGATTGGTGAATTGCCCGATACCGATGCCTCGGTGGAATGCATTCCGGTGGTCATGCTCGGCGGCAAACTGTATCGGGTCCTGAGCCTCAAGCCGCTACCGACCCGACGCTGGGATTTGATGAGCCTGCGTGTGCGCCTGGAGCAGATGGCCAATGTCTTCTGGCTGCGCCACCGGACTCTGGAGCGGCGCAAACCCTTTGCCGATTCATACATCGCCCGGCGCTTGCTCTATGTGGCGTGTCGCGTGACCGCCTTTGCCTTTCTCAGCATTCCCCTGCGCCTGTGCAACCGCTTGGTGAATGTGGATGACATCCCCCAGCGCTGCGTACCGCTGCAACATCAGCCGGGCGATCAACTGGTGCTGCTGGACTCGTCGTGGCACGCCGACTTTTTCCCCTTGGCCGAACAGCTCAAGCGCGATGGCGTGGGTATCGTCTCGGTGATCTACGACTTGATCCCGCTGACCCATCCGCAATTCTGCGACGCCGGGCTGGTCCGGGTGTTCAACCACTGGTTCGACTGGATAGCGCGCACCGCCGACGGCTACATCGCGATTTCCGCGACCATCCGCGACCAGGTCCGTGAAGAGATGCTCCGCCGGGTCGGGCGCCAGCAGGTGGCGCAGCGCTGGTTCGACTATTTCCACCTGGGTTCGGAGCTGGACCAGCGCAACGAACACTCGCGGATCAACCCGGACCTGATCCAGCTGTTCAAGCAGCCGGCGCCGGTGTTCCTGATGGTCAGCACCATCGAACCGCGCAAGAACCACGGGTTCCTGCTCGATGCCTTCGAGCGCGTCTGGGCCAGCGGGTCCCAGGCCCGCCTGTGCATCGCCGGGCGCATCGGCTGGAAATGCGAGGCGCTGATCGAGCGGATCCGCCGGCACCCGCAGCTGAACCGACGCCTGTTCATGTTCAATGCCCTGGACGACAACAGCCTCGAATACGCCTATTCCAAGGCCACGGCGCTGGTGTTCCCGTCCCATGTCGAGGGGTTCGGCCTACCCCTGGTGGAAGCCATGCAGCGCGGTCTGCCGGCCATGGGCAGCGACATTCCGGTGTTCCGCGAAATCGGCGGCGAGTTCATGGTCTATTTCGACCTCGACAACCCGCAAAGCCTGGCCGATCTGGTGATCCAGCAGGAAACCAGCGGCGTGTTCCCCGCGGCCCGCCATGTCGATGAGTGGCGCTGGCTGGGTTGGCGCGAAGCCAGCACCCAGCTGGTGGAACGCATCATGTTGCACAAGAGCCACGTGCCTTCGGTCAGGGAGACGCACGATGCGGATAGCCCTTAACGCTCGCATCCTGCAGTCACCGCGTACCGGAATCGGCCATTACGTAGCGGAGCTGGCCTCGGCCCTGGCGACCGAACAGGGGCTGGAATTGTCGCTGTTCCATGGCTGGGGCTGGAGCCCCGAGCTGCCGGCGGCCGCCCTGCCGGGCTATTCGCGACTGGCCCCTTGGCTGCGAAGGGTCCCCGGCGCGTACCAGGCCCGGCGCTGGCTGGAACAACAACGCTTCGACCAGGGGCAGCATCAGGCGATCGACCTTTACCACGAACCCAGCCTGTGGCCGCTGGAGTTCGACGGCCCGACCGTGATGACCCTGCACGACCTGACCCACCTGCATTACCCCGCCACCCAGCCACCGGCCCGCTTGAGGGAAATCGAGCGACGCCTCGGCGCAGGCGTGCAACAGGCGCTGCTGATCCTCACGGATTCGCAGTTCATCGCCGATGAAGCCCAGGACTATTTCGGCCTGCCACGCGACCGCTTTGTCGTGGCGCCGCTGGGAGTCGCCCCACGCTTTCATCCACGCACGCACACCGAACTGGAACAGGGTCTCGCGGCCCATGGCCTGCAACCTCAGGGCTATTTCCTGTGCATCGGCACGCTGGAACCACGCAAGAACCTGACCCAGGCCCTGCTGGCCCATGAGCAGATGGCCCCGGCGCTGCGGCGCCGGTATCCGTTGCTGATCGTCGGCATGGCGGGCTGGGGACAAGAGCACTTCAGCGAGCCCCTGCAAAAAGCCCTGGCCAGCGGCCATGTGCGCCTGCTGGGTTACCTGCCGGACGAACAAGTGGCCGAGCTGGTGGCCGGGGCCAGGGCGCTGATCTTTCCATCGCTGTACGAAGGCTTCGGCCTGCCGGTGCTGGAGGCCATGGCCAGCGGCACACCGGTCATCGTCACGCGGCGTTCGGCGATGCCGGAAGTCGCGGGTGCGGCGGGCAACTATGTCGAGCCTGGCGATGTGCACGGCGTGCACTACGCCATGCTGCGCCTGATTGACGACGAGCCTCATTGGCAGGCGTGCCGCGAAGCGGGATTGGCGCAGGCAAAACTTTTTTCCTGGGGTCGCTGTGCGCAGATCACTGCGCGTGCTTACCGTCAGGCCATGGGAGGCTGAATGCGGGTCTTACACTTCTATAAAACATACCTGCCTGATTCGATCGGTGGCACCGAACAGGTCATCTTTCAGCTCTGTGAGAGCGTTGCCCAGTACGGTATCGACGGCCAGGTCTTGACGCTGAGCAGCGCCCCCGCGCCCGGCGTGCTGAAAGTCGGCCAGCATGAGGTGCACCAGGCGAAGCTGGATTTCCAGTTCGCCTCCACCGGTTTTTCCTACAGCGTGTTCAAGCAGTTTCGCGAAATGGCCGCCGAAGCCGACGTGGTCAACTACCACTTCCCCTGGCCGTTCATGGACCTGGTGCATTTCATGAGCGGCATGAACAAGCCCTGCGTGGCCACTTACCATTCCGACATCATCCGCCAGCGCCACCTGCTCAAGCTGTACCGGCCGCTGATGAACCGTTTCCTGGACAGCGTCGACCGGATCGTCGCCGCTTCGCCGAACTACCTGCACACCAGCGATGTGCTGCAGCAATACCCGGACAAGACCCGGGTCATCCCCTACGGCCTGAACAAGGCCGGTTATCCACAGCCCGATGCCGAGCGCACGGCCCATTGGCGCCAGCGGCTGGGCGAGCGTTTTTTCCTGTTCGTCGGGGTGATGCGTTACTACAAGGGCCTGCACATCCTGCTCGATGCGCTCAAGGACGTGGACTATCCGGTGGTGATTGTCGGCGCCGGCCCGCTCGAGGCCGAACTGCACGCCCAGGCCGCGGCCCTGGGCCTGCGCAACCTGCATTTCCTCGGCCGCCTGGGGGATGAAGACAAGGTGGCCCTGCTGCAGCTGAGCTACGCCATCGTCTTCCCTTCGCACCTGCGCAGCGAGGCTTTCGGCATCTCGCTGCTCGAAGGCGCGATGTACGGCAAGCCGATGATCTCCAGCGAGATCGGCACCGGCACCAGTTACATCAATATCCATGGCGAAACCGGCCTGGTGGTGCCGCCGAGCGATCCCCTGGCCTTCCGCGCCGCCATGCGCCAGCTGTGGGACAACCCGCAGCAGGCCGCGCAGATGGGCCTCAAGGCCGAAGCCCGCTACCGGCAGCTGTTCACCGCCGAGCAGATGGGCCAGCGCTGGAACGAGCTGTACCACGAGCTGCTGGAAGAAAAAGCCCTGTCCTACGCCTGACCACTCCGTAGGAGCGAAGCTTGCTCGCGATAAGCGTTAACAAATACGCGTGCTCACCGGGAAAACGCGGTGTCCTGGCGTTTTTCGCGGGCAAGCCTCGCTCCTACGGGAAATGCCGGACCTCTCCGTAGGAGCGAGGCTTGCCCGCGATGCAGTCGCCGCCAGGTTAAGGTTTTACGCCAGGTCCGGCAGGCGCCAGCGCAGGGCCAGTGCCGCGGGACGGCGCAGCAGTTGCTCGACGTCGAAGTGCCACAGGCGTTCGGCGCCCGGGAAGGTGGCGATCTGCGGGTCGTCGAGGACGACTTCGGTGCGCCCGCTGAGCTGCAACAGGTCGCCGCGGTTGAAGTCGATGAACAACAGGCCGGCGCGGGGGTTGAGCAGCAGGTTGCCCAACGTGTTGAAGTGCAGGTTGCCGGCGAAATCCGCAATGCTCAGGCGGTTGCCCTCGACCCGCACGAAACCGGCCGGGCCGCCGCGGTGGGACACATCGACCCAGTACCGCCCCTCGACTTCCACATAACTGGCGACGAAAAACGTATCGGCGCCCCGGATCATCGACCTCGCCGCATCATCCAGCGCATCCAGGCGCTGCACGGGCCGATTCGCCGCCAGCGGCACCGCTTCGAACTGGCGCAATTGGATGTAGCGCGGGCAATTACCGAAGGATTGCTCGACGCCCAGGGTAAAACCGCGCTCGTCCAGCTCGATGACCCGACCGTTGAGCCGATTGCGTCGCCGAGTGTGCAGTTCGATGCCCAGCAGGCCGATGGCCGCGCCTGGCGTCAGCTGGGCGGGGTCCTCGGCGGCCGGCAGGCTACCCACCTGCAGCAGCCCGGGGGTCGGCGAATGGGCAAAGCCGACCGCCCCTTCGAGCACGCTGGCCCAGGGGTTGCCCTGGTTATCCACAGCCCCGAGCAGCATGAACGGCAACTGTTGATAAAACTGCCGGTGCTGGTCGGGCATCTCGCTGCGGATCACCTTGCGCCCGACGACGTCCATGCGCTCGGCAACGCCGGCTTGGGTTTGCAGGCGAGTCTCGCCCGCATGCCAGGGGGATAGGCTATTCATCATGGGTCTCCCCTGCGTCGAGGACGCAGCGTGCAGCCGGCCCGGGCGTGCCGGGCCGGCAGGTTCAGGCGCTTTGCAGGCCGACCGCGGTGCGCGGCATGCCGACGAAACCGGGCAAGGCTTCGATGCGTGCCAGCCAGGCGCGGACCTGTGGATAGTCGGCCAGCGACACATTGCCCTCGGGGGCGTGGGCGATGTAGCTGTAGCCGGCGATATCGGCGATGGTCGGCTCGCCGCCCGCCAGGTAAGGGCTGGCCGTCAGTTGCTGCTCGACCACCTTGAGCAGCTCATGGGAGCGGGCAATGGCCTCTTCGGCGTTGCGCTGGGCGCCGAATACGGTAATCAGGCGGGCCACCGCCGGGCCGAACGCAAGCGGTCCCGCCGCCGCCGACAACCAGCGCTGGACCTGCGCCGCGCCGAGCGGATCGGCAGGCAGCCAGCGGCCCTGGCCATATTTCTGCGCCAGGTACACCAGGATCGCGTTGGAATCGGCCAGCACCACGCCCTGGTCGTCGATCACCGGCACCTGGCCAAAGGGGTTCAGCGCCAGGAAGTCCGCCTGTTTATGCTCGCCTTTCGCCAGATCGACGATGATCGATTCAAAAGGCAGCCCCAGCAGCGACAACATCAGTTCGACGCGATGGGCATGACCGGAACGGGGGAAGTTGTAGAGCTTGATGGGGTGCATGGGCAGACTCCGCTGGCAAGGGTGCGACTCACAAGAGCGGCACTGAGGGCGCCATCTTCCCCCTCGCTTGAAAACAACGGAATCACCAAAAAACACAATCCATCATTTCAGCCAGTGCAACGGTGAGCGGCGCTACGCCTGCAACGCCGGATGTTCGCGCAGCGCCTGCACGGCGAAGTCGACGAAACCGCGCACCCGCGCCGGAGCCTTGCGCCCGCCCTGATACACCACATGGATCGGCAGCGGCGGCAGCTCGAATTCGGCCAGGATGATTTCCAGCTCGCCCGTCGCCACCTTGCCCGCCACCTGGTACGACAGCACCCGGGTCAGGCCCAGCCCGAGGCACGCGGCGCCGATGGCCGCCTGGTTGCCGGTGACTATCAGCCGCGGTTCCGTGCGAACGCTCAGGGAGGTGCCGCCCTCGTCGAACAGCCAGCTTCTGGACTGGCCGATGGACGATGGCGCAATCACCGTTGCCTGGCGCAACTCCTGGGGGTGCCGCGGCCGGCCATGCCGGGCCAGAAAGGCCGGGGAAGCGCAGATGACCCGCCGCACCTCGCCGACGCGCACCGCATGCTGGCCGCTGTCGGGTAGCTCGCCGATGCGCACCGCCACGTCCATGCCCTCCTCGACCATGCTCACCACCCGGTCGACCAGCAGGGCATTGATGCTGACCTCGGGAAAGCGCTCCAGGTAATCCACCATCAGCGGGGTCACGAACAGCTCGCCGAACAGCACCGGCGCGGTGAGCGTCAGTTGCCCGCGGGGCAACGCATGGACGCCGGCGGCCGAGGCTTCGGCGTCCTGCAACTCGGCGAGGATGCGCCGGCTGTCTTCCAGGTAGCGCTGGCCGGCCTCCGTCAGGTGCACGGTGCGCGTGGTGCGGGTCAGCAACGGCGTGCCGATACGCATTTCCAGCGCCGCCACCGCCCGCGTCACGCTGGGCGCGGACAGCCCCAGGCGCCGCGCCGCGGCAGCGAAGCCCTGCTCCTGGGCGACGCTGATGAACACCTGCATTTCCTGGAATCGGTCCATGACGGTCCTCGCTTTACGGCGCCCCGCCCGGCACGGTCCCGCTGGACCGCCCGGGGCTCAGGCAGGGACCTGGAGTCGCTGCCACAAGGCCTCATCGTTGAAGTCCCGGATGATACTCCGCGCACCCGCCTGGCGAAGCTGCGATTCCTCCAGGCCCGACAGCATGCCGAAGGTGTGGATGCCAGCCGCGGCCGCCGAACGCACCCCGGCCAGCGAGTCCTCGAAGGCCAGCGCCTGCTCGGCGCTCGCGTCCAGCAGGCGCAGGGCCGTCAGGTAAGGCAGCGGGTCGGGCTTGCCGCGCGCCAGTTCGCCGCCAATCACCAGCGCATCGAAGCGCTCGGCAATCCCCAGGCCCTGGAGCATGGCTTCGGCGTTTTCCCGTGGGGCATTGGTCACCACCGCCGTGGGGATGCCGGCGGCCTGGGCATGGTCCAGGGTGCGCAGCACGCCGGGCACCGGAACGGTGTCGCGCAGCTGGGCGCGGAACATGGCTTCCTTCTGCGCCGCCAGCTCCGGGTATTGCGTCGCCGGTGCCTGGGGAAACAGGCCGGAGAAAATCATATCGTCGGGAAACCCCATCACATGGGCCTTGTAGTATTCCAGGCTCATGGATTTCCCCCAGCGCGCCAGCAGTTGGTTGTAGGCGTTGAGGTGCAGGTCGTCGGTGTCGATAAGGGTGCCGTCGAGGTCGAACAACAGGGCGGATAGCTTCAAGGGCGTGCTCCAGGAATATGCAGACCGCGAACGATCGGCAGCATGAGAAAGGGATAGACGATCAACAGGCTGAAAGCCGCTTCGACACCGATCCGCGCCGACAGCAAGCCCAGCAGGAACGGCGCCAGCAACAACGCCACGCCCACCGCCTGCGAGGCCTGAGCGCTGATGGCCGAGCTGGCCTGGGGCGCGATGCGCATCGCCGAACCGAGGATCAACGGAAAGAAATTGCCCAGGCAGGCCCCCAGCACAAAGACGAACAGCGCGGTCAGCAGTCGGGTCTGGCTGAAGTACAGCACCAGCAAGGTGGCGATGGCGCCGAGCACCACGCCAACCAGCAACGGTAACGGGCGGATGCGGGTCAAGGCGTAACGGCTGGCCAGGCGCCCGCACACGGTGCCGGCAAAATACAGGCTCATCAGCGTGGCGGCGGCCGAGGCGCTGACCTGGGTGTGCACGGCCAGGTACTCCGCGCCCCAGAAGCCCACCCCCCACTCCGCCGAAATGCCCAGCAGCACCAGGGCCCACAGGCTCAGTTGCAGCCGCCGGTTCATTGGCGGTTGCCCGCCCTCGCCGGCTTGACCGGCCATGACGAAGCTCGGCGATACGTTCCAGGCGCTCAGCGACAGCAGGGTCAGCAGCAGCGCGAGGGCCGCGATACTGCCCGGCACCAGGCGCCAGGACAGCCCCAGGCCGGTCATGCCACCCACCAGCAAGGCTCCCCCGAGCACGCACAGCCCGGCGACGATATGCGCCTCCACCAGCCGGGGCGCGGCCTGTTCGCGGTAACGCTGGCCCAGGGCCGCCTGCCCCACCGCCAGCACGAACCCGCCCGACAGGCCCATCGCCGCGGCGGCGAGCAGGCTCAGCGACCAGTGCCCGGCAACCGTGAACAGGCTGCTGGCGACGACCACCGACAGGCACGCGGCGCTGGTCATGCTCGTCGAGCGCAGCCGTCGCTCCAGCCAGCGATAGGGCCAGCCGACCAGCGCCAGGCCGGCGGCATAGGCCGCGAAATGCAGGCCGGCCCAACTCAGGTCCAGCGCCAGGGTGCCGCGCAGGAACGGCATGATCGGCCCGAGCAAGCCTTGCTGGGCGCCGAACAGCCCGAACAGCAGGTACAGGAACCACGGGCGCGCCTCATGGACGAGGTCCTGGCGGGCAAGCGCCTGGCTGGAATCCGGCGCGGCTTCAGCCATGGGTCGACCCTCCGCCGAACAGCGCCTGCCAATGCCGGCAGCGCGCCGCCTTGTCGCGGCTGGCCTGCAAGGCGGCCAGCGGTTGCAGCGCGCCGACCGGGTGCGCCTGGCCCGGCACCACCTTGCCGTAACGCTGGCTGATCTGCGCCGCGGCCGGGGTGAGCATCCATTGCAATGCCTGCTGGGCATAGGCGGCGTTGGGCGACCCGGCCCGGCAGGCAAACACCTCGTCCTCATAACAGCGCGCATCCTCGGGCACGCACCAGCGCAACTGCGCGTGCTGTTCGGCGGCGCGGGTGGCGGCGGTCGACACCGTCACCCCCAGCCAGGCCCGCCCCTGCACGACGGCCTCGATCGGCGCGGTGGAGGAACCGCTGATCGCCGGGCCGTGCGCGGCCACCCGGGCCAGCAGCGCCCAGGCGGATTCACCGTAATGCTCGAGCAGCGCGCTCAGGTGCAGGTAGCCGGCGCCGGAGCGCCCGGGATCGGGCAAGGCGATGCGCCCGGCCCATTCGGGGTTTGTCAGGTCCTGCCAGCTGTGCGGCGCGACCAGGCCCTCACGGGCCAGGACCTTGGGGTCGTAACAGAAGGCCGGGACAAACCCCGATGCCGCGAACCAGCGGCGATCCGTGGCCACCGCGGCGTCCGGCAGGCCGGTGAACTCGACGTCGGTCAGCGGCATCAACTGCCAGGCCAGGCTTGGGTCGAGCAAGGCGGTGGCCGCCGTGCCCAGCAACAAGTCCCAGGCCCCGGCGCTGCCGTTGTGCAGGCGCTCGATCAGCTCCGAGGTGGAACAACGGGTCAGGCGCACCGGCATGCCGATGTGCTGGCTGATGCCCGCGACGAACTCGGCCAGCTCGGCGTTTTCCATCGAACTGATGGCGTTGAGTTCAGTCATCGGCGGCAACCTCCAGCAGCCGATGCAGCTTGGCGTACTGCAGCAGCATGATGGTCTTGCCGTCGCAGATCTCGCCGCGGTCGATCATCGCCAGGGCCTCATCGATCGGCAGTTCCAGCACTTCGATCTCTTCGCCCTCGTGCGCCAGGCCGCCGCCCTCGCCCTGCTTGTCTTCATCGAAATATTCGCCGACGAAAAAGTGCAGGCGCTCGGTGACCGAGCCGGGGCTCATGAAGGCTTCGAACACCTGGCGCACTTCGCGGATGCGGTAGCCGGTTTCTTCCTCCGTCTCCTTGTGGATGCAGGTCAGCGCATCGTCCTTGTCCAGCAGCCCGGCGCAGGTCTCGATCAGCATGCCGTCGTGCTCGTTGACGAAGGCCGGGAAACGAAACTGCCGGGTCAGCACCACCGTCTGCTTGGCCCGGCTGTAGAGCAAGATGGTGGCGCCGTTGCCGCGGTCGTAGGTTTCCCGGTCCAGGGTGCGCCAGACGCCGTCGCGGCCCTGGAAGTCGTAGGTGGTCTTGCGCAGCACGTACCAGTTGTCAGAAAGCACTTGGACCTGGTGGATCCGCACCCGGTCCTTGGTGGAGATGGCCTGGTTCATCGCTTCATTCCTTGTTCGCTGACAGATGGGTGGCATTGGGCGCGACGCTCAACAGGCGCTCGACCATGCGCGGGTCACGGTGTTCGGGCGCGGTCATTACCGCGGTGTCCAGGGCGCGGTCGCACCCGCAGGGGCAGGCACCGGCATGCCGGCCCAGGCGGGTCACGGCCGCGGTCACCAGGCGCCGGGTCAGGTTGAAGGTGTCGGCCATGCGTTGCGCCACCAGCGTGGCGTTCACCGGCTCGTGGGATTCGTGCCAGCAGTCGAAATCGGTGGGAATGGCGATCATCGCGTAGCAAAGCTCGGCCTCGCGGGCCAGCTTGGCTTCGGGCATCGCGGTCATGCCGATCACCGTGCCGCCCCATTGGCGGTACAGGTGGGACTCGGCGCGGGTGGAAAACTGCGGGCCTTCCATGACCACATAGGTGCCGCCGTTGCGCGCCTGGATGTCCTCGGCCTCGGCACTTTCGGCCAGCACCCCGCGCATGCGCGCGCAGACCGGCTCGCCAAAAGGCACATGGCCGACCAGCCCGGGGCCGAAAAAGGTCTTTTCACGCTGGATAGTGCGGTCGATGTACTGGTCGACCAGCACGAAGCTGCCCGGTGGCGCCTCGTGGGTCAGGCTGCCCACCGCGCTGACCGACAGCAGTTGCGTGCAGCCGACACTGCGCAGCGCGGCGATGTTGGCGCGGACATTGATCGAGGCCGGTGGAATCACATGGCCCACGCCGTGGCGCTGCACAAAGGCCACGGGCACGCCATTGAGCGTGCCCAGGGTGAGCGGCGACGACGGCGTGCCGAAGGCGGTCGTGCATTGCACCTGCTGGATGTCTTGCAGGCCGGGCAGCTGTTGCAGGCCGCTGCCGCCGATGATGCCGATACGTTGGACGTGCTGGGATGCGGTTGGGAATGTCACAGGCTACCTCTCGACTTCAGGGTGGACGGTTGGTGTTCGGTGCAGACCAGGCGCTCATAGAGTTCGGACAGGGCCGTGGGCGCATTGCCGCGCGGCAACAGCAGCCCTTCGCTGGCGTTGCTGCTGTAGCGCGGCTCGTGGATTTTCAGGTGCCGGTCGATCGCCGGCAGGTAGTTCCAGCGCACCCCGGGGTACAGCGAGTGCGCCAGGTGATAGGCGTCGGATGTCGGCGCGATGAACACCCGCACCAGCCAGCCGGAGATCCCGAAGTAATCGGTGGGCCGGCCGGCCAGGTATTCCAGCTCGCGGCGATTGCGCGCGTTGCCTTCGATGAACCAGCGGTGTTCGGTCAGCAGCGAGATCCAGGCAAAGACCGGATAAGACGTCAGCAATGGCAGCAACCAGGCGAACAACACGCCTTCCCAGCCGCCGAAGGCATACAGCAACGCCGCCACCGCCGCCACGCTCAGGCAGCGCACCAGGGTGGTCAGCCGGGAATGGTTGAGCAGGCTGCTGCGCACCAGGGTGCTGAGGTTCACCCAGGCCCCGCGAGGGGTCAGCGGGTACAGCAACAGGGCATAGAAACCGCTGGGCGTCAGGCCTGCCACATAGCCGCCGGCATGCACCCGCGCGCGGTTGGGGTCGAGCTGCGGATGGTTGGGGTGGCGATGGTGTTCCAGGGTGTGGGTCTGGTGCCGGCTGCGCATGTCGCGCTTGAACATCGGGAATTGGTAGAACACGTTGCTCAACCACCATTGCCAGCCGTGGTGGCGACACAGCGCGAAGTGCACCGCGTTGTGCCCGAATTCCTGCAACGCGCGCATGCGCCCGCCGCTCCACAGCAGCACGGCCAGCCAGGCCAGCGGCGACGAGTAGATCGACGCCGCCTGCACCGCGGCGACGATGTCCAGCCACGTCCAGACAAAGGGCAGCGGCGCGAGCCAGGCGTCCAGCGGGCGGTAATATTGTTCGCGCCGCCCTTCCAGGCGCGGTATCAGCTTGAGCAGGCGCAGCACCCGCTGCGCATCGCGGTAATAGAAAGCCACCAGCGCGCGCAACAGCAGCGAAGTGGCGATCAGGCCCAGCAGGACCAGGTGCGCGGTGTCCATATCAGGCTCCCTCCCGAACGACGGCGCGTCGCTCGTCACTGGCGTAATGCCCGAGCAGTTCGCCCAGCCCGGCGAAGACCGGGGCGCCGGCCTGCCGCAGGCGGTCGATGTCCTGGTGGCCGGTACCGACCAGCAGCGGCTGCCAGCCGACGGCCCGCGCCACGTCGTAATCGTGCAGGGTGTCGCCGATGAACAGGGTGCGCCCGGCCGGGGTGCCGAGCTTGTGCTGCAGCATCAGGGCCTCGGCGGTCTTGCTGGTGGCCTGGTTGTGGCTCAGCCCCACGACATGCTCGAAATGCCCGCGCAGGCCCTTGGCCTCCAGGGTCTGGAGCAGCACGTCGCTATGCGAGGCGGAGACGATGGAAACCCCGATGCCGGCATTGCTCGCCGCCTCCAGCACCTCGAACACGCCGTCGTGCAGCGGGCAGTGGGCAACGTTGGCGTCGAAGTGCTCAAGGTAGTGCTCGACGATTTGCGCAAAGGGCGTGCGTTGCAGGTCGAACCCCAGCGCGGCGTAGAAATCGGCGATCGGAAAGTCGAACAGCGCCCGGTAGCGCGGCGCATCGATGGGCGGCACGGCATAACGCTCGCCACAGCGATTGACCGCGCTGACGGCCAGCGCGATGTCGTCGATCAGGGTGCCGTTCCAGTCGAATACCAGGTGTTCGATCCCCGCGAAATGCAGTCGATCATCGATCATGGTCGGGTTTTCTCCGCAAGAAGGGCATTGAGGGCGATGCGTGAGGCGATCGCCGGTGTGTAGAGCTTGCTGGGCTCCATCACCAGGTTGGTGACGCCGATCTGGGTTTCCAGGGCGCGGCGATTGTTCGCCGAGACCTGGCCCAGGCCGGCGCCGTACCAATGATGGAAGCGCGTGCGCCAACTGCGCTGGCCAACGGTTTCGGGAAAGCGGAAGTCTTCGGTGGTGGCCATGCTCCAGGCGCCATCGACCACCCCGCACAGCCGGCCCTGCAGTTGGCGAAAGCTCTCGACGCCGCGCAGGGCCTGGTCGATGTGGCAATCGATGCAGTCGGCTTCCAGCGCGCCGATGGTCATGCCCTGGCTGTACAGCGGGTTCATGCTGCTCAGGGCGTCACCGACCACCAGCAGCCCGGCGGGCCAGTGCTCGACCCGGTCGAAATGCGTGCGGCGGCTGCCGGGCATCTTGAAGGTGTGGACCGGCGACAGCGGCTCGGCGTCGCGGATCACCTCATGGATATCCGGCACCGGCAACGCCGCCAGGGCTTGCAGGAACTCCTGCGGGTCCTTGCCGGGAAAGTGGCCGAACCAGCCCCCGGTGGTGACCATCCAGCGGTCGCCTTCGATGGGGCTGATCACGCCCATGGAGCGTTGCAGCGGCGCCTTGGGCAGCACCAGCAGCACCTGCCATTGCTCGGCATAGGCCGGAAGGCGCCGGTAGATGCGCGAGGCATACCCCAGCTCGGTCTTGACCACGCTGGTCTCGACCTCGCCGAAGCCGGCCTCTTTCAGCCACGTCGGCAAGCGCGTGCCCCGCCCGCTGGCGTCGACCAGCAGGTCGCAGCGCAGGGTCCGCTCGCTGTGGCCGTCGTCGACGGTCACCGCCTCGACCCGCCGCGAAGGATCGGCCCCGGCGAACTCGATGCGCGTGACCCGGGTACTCGACAACACCTCGACGTTCAGCACGCCGAGCAGGGCCCGGCGCAACTGGTTGTCGATCAGGCGCCGGCTGCAATAGTGGGCATAGATGCCACTGCGGTAACGGTTTTTCCAGCGCCCGCCCTGGTACCACTTCACGTCGTGGCCCAGGTCGGCCACTTGCGCGCCGCCCTGCTCCAGGGCGCCCAGGGTGCCGGGGAAGATGCCTTCGATGATCTGCTTGCCGCGCAGCAGCAACAGGTGCACGTGATGTTCCTGGGGCAGGCTCTGGCGCGGGCCGGTCTCGTCGAAGAAATCGCTCTTCTCGATCACCGTGACCCGCTGGAAACGCCGGGCCAGGACCGCCGCGGTCAGGCAGCCGGTGACGCTGCCGCCGATGACCACGGCGTGTCGGCCGTCCACGACGGTATCAGGCTGGGGAATAGTCATTGAGCACCTTTGCAATGTAAGCCAGGTCGTCCTGCGCCAGCCCCGGGTGCAGCGGCACCGTGGTCAGCGAACGCAGCAACCGGGCGGCGTTGGGGCAGTCGCGGCGGTACTGCGCCAGCAGCGGCAATTGGTACAGCGGCTGGTTGTCGTACTTGCCGATGTCCGAAGGGATGCCATGGCGCTGCTGGTAATGCACCAGCCGTCGCCCGTCGTGCCCCACCGCCTGCAACAGCAAGGCATAGGCGTTGGCTTCGCCCCCGGGGGTCAGCGGCAGCTCGCGGATCGCCGGGTTGTCCAGCTGCTCGAGCAATTGCCGGCGGTTGGCCTGGCGCTGGTGCAAGCGGCTTTCCAGCTGCCGCGAACGCGCCAGCCCGAGGGCGGCCTGCAGGCCGCCGAGCTTGAGGTTGATGCCCAGGGTTTCGCCGGTGAGGTTGCCAAAGCGGGTATAGGCGCGGATACGGCTGGCGCGCTCATCGTCATCGGTCATGACGAAACCGCCCTCGCCGGTGGACATGAACTTGCAGTCGTGGGTGCTGAAGCAGCTGATGTCGCCATGCTGCGCCAGCCAAGTGCCGTTGAGGCGCGTCAGGTGCGCGTGGGCCAGGTCCTGGATCAGCGGGATGCCGGCCTGGCGCGCCGCGTCCCAGGTGGTGTGCGAGGCAATCGGATACCCCCACATCGGCACCTCGATGATCGCGCAGGTGCGGGGGCCGATGCAGCGCTGCAGGTCGTCCGGGTCGAGCCCGAAGTTGTCCGGCGCGACATCGCAGAACACCGGCACCAGGCCCAGGGACAGGATCGGCAGGACGGTGCAGATCGGGCCCGTGGGCGCGACTATCACCTCGTCGCCCGGCTGGAACCGCACGCCGGCCAGTGCCGCGGTGACCGAGGCGGCCCCCGACGACACGGCAATCACGTGGCGCACGCCGTACAGCACGGCGAGCGCGGTCTCGTAGTCCTCGACGATCTGCGAGGTGCCGGTCAGCCCCGTCGCCAGGGCGCGTTGCAGCTCGGGCACATCGTCGGCGGTGTCGTGACCGCATTTTTCGGCGATGACCCGGGCGGGGCGGGAAAGGGCCTGGTTCATGGCGCCACCTTCCTGCCGACCATGTCCCACACCTCGGCATCGGCGAACACCCGGTCGACCATGCGCCGGAAGTTGGGGAACATCTTCAGCTCGGCGGTTTCCTGCCGGCTGAAGAAGCGTGCGTTTTCCACTTCGCGCTCCGGCGGGCAAGCCCGCAGGTCGGTGGCGGTGAGGTAGATCAGGTCCAGGTGGTAATGCGGCCCGCGCTTGTCATCGATGAATTCGCAGAGGATCCGGTAAGGCTGGTGCAACACAGTGACGTCGGTCTCGGCATCGGCCAGTTCCAGGTCACGCTCGCCCAGCAGGGCGGCGTGAATCCCGGTTTCCTCGTAGATCTCGCGCAACACCGCCACATCGGGGGTTTCCCCCTGTTCGATATGGCCGCCCGGGTACAGCCAGACCCCCAGCTTGCGATGGTGCAGCAGGAGCATTTTGCGGTCCGGGTTCAATACGAACGCCGAGGCCGTAAAGTGCCGATCCAGGGTCGAACGATCAGGAACGTCGCTCATCATGGCGCCCCGTACTGGTTGATCCGCTCCACCATGTAGTCCAGCTCGGCGTGGGTGATGTCCGGATGCACCGGGATGGTGGTCATGCTGGCCAGCAGCGCCTCGGCGTTCGGGCAGTCATTGCGGTATTCGGCCAGCGCCGGGAACTCGTAGAGCGCCTTGCAGCCGTAGCGCTTGATGTCCGACGGGATGCCCGCCTCGTCCAGGTAATCGATGAAGGCGCGGTTGTCGGCGAAATGCAGCTCCAGGTTGAGGAAGTAATAGTTGGTGCGCCCGCCCTCGATGATGACTTTTTCCCGCACCTTGCTGTGGTCCAGCCGTTGCAGGAAGTAAGCGGCGTTGGCGCGCCGTTGCTCGATCTGCGCGGCCAGCGAGTCCAGGCGGTTGGCGCCCAGCGCGGCAGGCAGCGCGGCCAGCTTGTAGTTGAGGCCGAAATCCTTGCCGTTGAGGTTGCCGAAGCGGCTGTAGTCGCGGCAGCGCTGGGCCAGCTGGTCGTCGTCGGTGAGGATGAAGCCGCCTTCGCCAGTGGCCAGCGGCTTGCGTTCGTGGGTGCTGAAGCACGACAGGTCGCCATAGGCCGACAGCGGCCGGCCATTGAGGGTGCTGCCGTGGGAATGCGCCAGGTCGAGGATCAGCTTGATGCCCAGCTCGCGGGTCAGGCCTTGCAGCTCGTCGACTTCAGTGGGGTAGCCCCACATTGGAATATCGATGATCGCCCGGGTGCGCGAGGTGATGCGGGCCTTGATCGATTCCGGGTCGGCACCGAAACCGTGGCGGCGGGTGTCGACGAAGATCGGGTTGGCGCCGGCGGCGATGATCGGATAGATGGTGCACAGCGGGCAGCTCGGGGTCAGCAGGACATCGTCGCCGGGACCGACGCCGGCGGCGTAGATCGCCACGCTCAGGGCGGCGCCTCCGGAGGAGACCGCGATCGCATGCCGGGCCTCGAACCAGGCCGCCAGCTTGGCCTCGTATTCGCTTACCACATCGCTGGTGCCGGACAGCGGCCGTTCCAGGGTGTTCTGCAAGGTCAGCAGATCGTCGGCGTATACCGGGCGGTATTTGTCGGAAACGGCAATACGGGCAGCGCTGGAGAGATTAGCGGACATTGGTCTGGGCTCCGAGAAAGGCAGGGGACTTGGCGGCATGCGTGGAATGCAGGGCGAGCAACGGGGCGACATCGGTGCGGGCGCTGTCGGCGTGGCAGATCTGCTCGATCACCTGGAAGGTCGGCAGCAGGCTTTCGAAGCTGGCTTCGTATGGCGAGCGGTTGCGCACCGCGTCGAAGAACTTCTCGAGTTCGCCGAAATAACCGCTGCGCTCGTAGCCCGAATCCAGCGGCCCCGGCTGCCACGCGCCGCGCCAGCGCTTGGCGGTGCCGGTTGCCCCGGTGCCATGCACCGGCTCGTGCAGGGTGATGTTCCACAGGTTGTTGAGCTCGACCATCATCGAGTTGGAGCTGACGATCTTCATGTCGAATTCGAAGTACGGGAACATGGTCCCGCTCAGCAGGCTGACCGTGGCACCGGAGCTGAACCCGAGCTCCAGGCTCACCAGCAACGAGTCTTCGTGGCGCTGCACCCGCGATTCGATATCGCGCAGCTCGCCGCCGCCGAAGGTCACGCCAAGGTCGATGGTGTGGATTGCCTGGGCCAGCAGGAACGAACGCAGCGTGGAGTCCAGGCCCCACAGCGGCGCGGTGGGTTTGCTCGCGTAGTGGTTGAGCTGGATGTGCACGACCTTGCCGAACTGCTCGGTGCGCGTCATATCGCGCAGCTGGCGCATGGGCTTGGCGTATTTGAAGTTCATGCCCACGCCGGTGACGACCTGGGCCTGGTTCGCCGCGCCGATCAGGCATTCGAGCTCGGCGAGGGTGAAGCACGGCGGTTTCTCGACGAACACGTGCACGCCCTTGGCCATTGCCTTGATCGCCAGGTCGCGGTGCGCCTGGGGCGGGCAGGCCATGACCACCGCGTCCAGCGCGGCGCTATCGAGCATGTCGTCGAAATCGTCGGTGATCGCCACGTCGGAGATGAAGCGGTGAATCTGTCCGGCGCGGGTCAAGTCGCTGTCGCACACCGCGACGATGCGAATATCCGGCATTTGCAAAAGCGTGGGCAGCAGATTTTCTTGCATCTGCGCGCCGAGGCCGACGATGCCAACTCTGAGTACAGTCATAACCATCTCCATCCTGGAAAAGTGGGTACTGCGTCATAAAAGGTTGGACGAACGACTACACGGGACCCGCCTCGGGCCACCTGTGGGGTGAGCCGAGCCGTTCCGACATTCGCTGCAATCGAGGCAGGATTGCCTCAGGACAACGGATCGCCTTGAGAGGGTCCGTTCGGGCCGTTGCCCAGGGTCACCCGGGTCGAACACCCGGATGTTTCACGCCACGCGCCGACACCCGGATGAGGCCGGGAAGCCATACAGGCGCGATGGGCAGAAGAAGTAGCGCCGCGAAGGCGAGCAGTACGGGGGGAATCAGGCCGGGTCGAATGCCGGTCGCAATAAACGACCAGGCCGAGAGCCTGGAATGAAGAAACGTGGTTTCGCTGGAAAACGGAACAACGACCAAAACGCCGATACGCATGCATGGCTGAATCATCCTTGAAGCGCTGAAACTATCCTTGTTATGCAGGAGTTCAGTTCCATGAACCCTTGCTTGCCACACACCTCATCAATGTGTGGCTTGGAGGTATAGGCCAAGCTTTTTCGAAGCGCAAATCAGTTGCTATATCGTTTCATCATAGTGTTTTGAACAATCCGGACATAAGGCAAGGAGCCATATCGGCCCGGAGCCGGCGGCGTCGGACCCACGTCCAAATTTGCCCCGGGCAATCCGCTGGGCCTTTGGCGCAAGCGCCGCGACGACCGGGCGTAGCGGGTTGCGCCATCCCGCGACCTAGGCCGCACGGGCCCTGGCGGAGAAGTTTGATCATTGTTGAGGATTATTGATTCGGATTATCCCGCCCCCGCGGGCAGCATTGCGCCACGCTTTGAGCGACGGGCAGGCATCGCCTGGCGTCAGCTCAAGGGTGCATCGGGGGCAAGGTTAGGAAACCGCAATGTCAACTTTCATCACTGGGAAACAGAACATATGTGCATGTCGAACAAATGGCTCGTAGGAATCGTCCTGAGTTGCGTATTCCAGGTCGGCTGTGTCTCGAAGGTGGCGCAGCAAGAGCAATATTCGGGCTTCTTGCCCAACTACGAGGGCCTGGAAGAACACACCACGCCCAGCGAGCAGACCGTGCTGCGCTGGGTAGCGCCTGGGTTTGATCCTCATGCCTATTCCACCGTCGTATTCAAGGAGGTGATGCTGTATCCCTCGCCGAAAGCGACCGAGCGGGTCAACCTGCAAACCCTCAAGGACCTGCAGGTCAATGCCAGCAACAGCGTAAGGAACGCATTCGCGCCGTCCTACACGGTCGTCTCGAGCGTGCGCCAGGCACCGGCCCATTCGAAGACCTTGATCCTGCAGGCGGCAATCACCCAGGTCAGCGCCAGCAACGAAGGCATGCATTGGTATGAGGTCGTCCCTATCGCGGCCATCGTCGGCGCAACGCAGGCCGCTACCGGTCATCGCGATCAGACGGCGGAGCTGTATCTGGAAGCAGATTTGATCGATGCTAAAACCGGTTTGCCGGTCGCCAAGATGGTTCGCAAGGTGTTCGGCGAGACCTTGGAAAATGCCAGCCAGCCGATAGTCGCCAATGACTTCAAGGCTGCATTCAAAGGCATGACAAACGACATGCAGACGTTGCTTTCCAAGCAGTAACCAACGCGCAGGCCCAGGTGCAAACGTTGCATTGCATCGAAAGGTCCGGGTTTGAGGAACGGCAGTCACGCTGCGTCTGCAAAGACAAACCGCCAGGCCGGGTAACGACGGCCAATGAGAGTCCGACTTGATGAAAATTTTCAGCTTTGCCTTATCGGCCTTTGTATTGCTCGCCAGCTCCGGTGCGATGGCGGCGACGGTGGTTCCATTAAAGGGCCAGACTTCCCAGACGATCCAGCAAGACACCAGCGCCTGCCAGTCGCAGGCCAACGCGCAGTTCCCGACACAGAACACCGTGCCGGCCGGCGGCCGGGTAAAAGGCGCCACCACCGCGGCCATCGCCGGGGCCACTGCCGCGGAGGTCCGGGGCCGGCAACATGAAAACGTCTACGACCAGATCGACGACGATATCAAGCAGGACTATCGCCAGAACCGTGCGCGCAGCGCCGCGACGGCCGGGGCAATGATCGGCGCGTCGAGACAGCGCCAGGAACGCAGGCAGGACCAGAAAACCAGCGAACAGAACGTCACCGCCAATAACTCGGTGTACACCAGTTGCCTGCAACAGCGTGGTTACAACGTCCTGCCTTGAGGCGCCGGACTTTTACACAGCGCGGGCATTCTTGATGCAGATTGGAAAATCAATTTCGCATGCTGCACTGGAATGCCTGCACGTTCGCCCCTCCCCTTAAGTACCGCCCCTCTTTTCTTCTCCCTCCGGCGAGCTCTCGCCCGCCATCCTTGTCCAGCGGTCCGCTGCAATACAGCACGGCGGATATGACTGGCCGCAAGCTTGTGCTTGAATAACAGGCCGTCCGATACACTGCCTTGCACTTTTCGGATGGCGCAGATGACTCGCACTGAGCATCATCGCTGCCTGCGATTAACTCCCGTGGTTTCCTTGCTTGATTCCAGTGAGACTTTTGATGGGCTGTTCCAGCAGTGTCCAGTGATTCTCCCTGCACTTCGCGCGCCCATCCGCGTGCCATCGACGCCGTCTCTATACTCAGCCAGAACCACCTGAACGAAGGATTCCCATGCGCTACGCCTTCAAGTTGAAAAACGACGCCATGGTTGTTTTCGACCCGGATACCGCCTTGCTCTCTATCACCACACCTCTTGGAGAGGTGCAAAACTCCACGATAGGCAGGGCTGAATCGCGTCTACTGAATCTGCTGCTGATGGAACCGGGTCAGACTAAAAGCCGCGAGGAAATCATCGACTACACCTGGAATGACCGTGTCGTCGCCTCCGGCAGTTTGAATCAGGCCGTTTTTTCTCTTCGCAACATTCTCAACGACAGTCGAGATCACGAGATCTTGATGACGGTTCCGCGAAGAGGCTATTGCTTCAATCGCCAGTATGTAGTCGATGCGCCCGCCGACTTGCCGATGCCGCCAGATACCGCCGCGCAACCGGTCGAGCCGGTCATTGAAGTGCCTGAAGCCCCGAAAGATCCGCTGCCGTTGCCTGCGGAAAAAGCCAGGCCATCGACTCGCATCACCAAGGCCCAGTTGATCGGTTACGTCCTGACCTTGGGCGTGTGTGCCTTTACCGGTTTCCGCTCGGGCTTCGACACTCCGAAAATTGAAGTTTCCAGCATAAAACAGAACGATCTGGTCATTCATGCAGTGGCCAACACGGTCGCCGAAGCCCAATCGCTGAGGGATCTTTCGGCCAAACAGGTTCAACAGTCACCCGAGTTGAAAGGCCAGGTCTGGTTGACTCTCGCTAAATCAAATTATTCCGTTTCGTGCGCCCGCCCGGATCTCAGCACTGCAAACCTGCAATGGCACAGCGAACAGAAAGACTTCGCACTGATGATCCGGCAATGTTTGGAGGCCACCCTATGAAGCCAACCATATCGTCGACCGCCCATTGGCTAGTGCTGGGAGCCATTAACGCCGCGTGTATTTTCTCGCTGACTTACTCGCCCACTCACTACATGGAAAACATCAGTTATCAAACCATCACCCAACAGTGGCTGGAAGATTCGAACCAACTCAATACGGAAGAGTACATGACCATTGGGCACGGTCGACTTACCCAGACCACGCTGGAAAGCCTGAACGGAAAAATTCGTAACTCTACTATTTCGGCGGACGTTATCCGTGAGAGTAATCATCACGTTCAAATCAAGATCAGGACCGTCAAGTTAAGCCAGGATAACGAACTGTTCGCCATCGAAAAGACGCCGGATCTTTTTTTCAAACGCCAATACGTCCTGCAAGAAGGCGCTGTTCTGAATTACGAACTGATCCCCACTACCGATAAAAACACCATGTGCGTTTATGTGCATGAACTGAGCCGCCTGCGCTGCATGAACCACTAGCCCCTGCCACGCCCCACTCAAGCTTGACCAGGCGACAGGGGCTTGATGCCCGTTGTCCGCCAATGCCGATTCAAACAGAAAAATAATAATCACTGATTTGAATCAGACGCTCCCTCCCCCTGAAGATCTCGCCATTGTCGCGTTCGGAGCCGTGCCTGTTGCCCCCCGGGCAGAAACCGGCTCCGCGTCCCTCATTCAAACACTCTTGCGGGTGCCCGATGAAAACGTACCTTTTTTTGCGAGTCGTCAAATCGATGATAACCAGGATCCTGGCAGTGCTCTCCCTGGCTGCGCTGCCCTTTTATTCGGTGGCGCAAAACGAGCACTCCAGCGCCAGCACCGAGATCGAGCTCTACCAGATCGAGTTGAGCCCGAACGAGAAGCTGAAACTGTCGCAACTGAAAATCTACTTTGAAAATGAACAGCATGACGACGAAGGCACGATGGATCTTCCCGTTCCTTTCCCGCCACCGGACACCATTAATGAAGTTCAAGACTATTCATTAATTCCCATTTGATCGTGGCTCCCTAGCGGGCTGGCCGGACTTTGAAAAAACCCAATCCGCTATTTGATCGTCGACCACCTGAGTTCTGGCCTTAATACGCATCGCAAGACTATCCACAGGCCAAGCCGTGAAGCGATGCGGCTGACGCTGTGTTCTGCCTGAAAATCATTAATAAGGAACGCACATCAATGCTGCTAAAAAATCTCGCAACCGTCTCTTTTGGTGTCGTGCTTTCGCTCAAGGCCATGATCAAGGATGAGGAAGTCTACCGGCCTGACCTGACCACTATTGAAAACCGCAAAAAGACATTGGCCGATGAACAGTCCAACTACAGGATTCGCAGCGACTATCCAGCCAACGATTACTTTGCCTTTGATGCAGCGGCCATCGACCCGACAGTTCAGAAAACGGCGATTTTCGGTTCGAAAACAGCGTCGTGCAAACTTCAAAACCTGAATTTGCCAACAAGCGATACGTACGTTTTTTCAGCAGCATTGGAGCTTACGCCAGAGCCAACGACGCCTGAAAAAACCGTTTAGCACTATCCATTGGCTGAAGAGTATTCAATTCCATGCGCAACATTCCTGATGACGTCTTTCATGTAACTTCAATTCCCGCGGGCACTCCCAAGAGAACGATTGGGCCGTGGGGGATGAACCTCATTCCATCAGAGCGCAAAGCAAGCATTCGACAACACAGGCTCATTCACAGCTCCAGGTTCCAATGCAGCCGGCTGGAGTTCGATTCAGCTGTCACCCTGACCGGTTCGGTTCCCCATGGCTTTGTGACCTTTGTCATTTCACAGACTTCCGTCGGCCGTCCGCTGGTAAACAACCATGCGCTGCGGCCTAACGAAATCGTCGTGCTCCATAGCTGCGAGCCCGTGCATTACATTTGCGAGCCGAATGAGACCATTTTCATCCTCAGCACAACGCTGGAACATTATGCGCAGTGCCTGGAAGAACATTCGGTGATCGATATATTTGCACATCGAAAGGAGCAGCGCTTTCAGGCTGCGAACTTCAAGCTGATTCAAGCTGCCCTGGAGAAAATCGGCACTTATTTTATCAACGCCAAACAGCGCCGCGGCGCCGCCATTGAAAGTGTTCTGCTGGTTTCCCTATTACGGGCCCTGACGCCTGTTAGTCGCTCTGAACTTAACTCTCCGAGAAGAAGGAAAGTCGCGACGGACGTCATGGATTACATTCACCAGAACACCAAGAAATCGCTCAACATGACAGCGCTGGTCACGCAGTTTGAAACCACCTCGCGCAGTTTGCACCACGGTTTTTCCGAAACTTTCGGGATTTCGCCGATTGCCTATATTAAAAACCTGAGGCTCGCGAATGTCCGTCGAGACTTGATCCGCAACACCTGGCCAACGGTTACCGAAACCGCGATGTATTGGAATTTCCACCACTTGGGCCGGTTTTCCAAGGCCTATCAGGACGCCTATGGGGAACCTCCGTCAGAAACGGCCAGGCGCAACGCCGCGAACTGACGGCCGCGCAGCGCCCTGCAGCGGCATCAAGCCCAACAAATGACAATCAATAATTTTCATCCGCCAAGCCCAATGGCCAATATTGATTATTTCCAACCCAAGGGACGGACAAGCATGCGCTATCGATTAAATGCACTGTCGCTCAAACAGAAGATCTTCTATTGCCTTGCCGCCTATTTGTGTGGAGTCGCGTTGGCCTGGTTGATTGATTGTTACTAATACTCTTGCTTCAAAAAAATCGCCCCGCAGTTAGTTATTTCCATCAATAACTTCCCGCGTTTTTTGCTTGGCGATGTCACATATCAATATCAATCAATGCCGTTATCGGCTTCGCGATTAATCGAATTCAAATAACCCGATCGATAAACCTGTAAAGGATTTTATTTCACATGCTATTGCGAAAAATTGGCGTCGTTTCATTGCTTTCGTTGCTGTCTTTTCAGGCACTGGCCGATGACAAAGGCCTGTATCTTGGCGCAGGCGTGAGCAGCATCGAAACCGATAAAACCCATCTGAGCGATGAGGATTACAGCTACAAGGTTTTTGCAGGCTATCGCGTCAACAGCTACCTGGCCTTTGAAGGCGCCTTCGTCGATCTCGGCCAATTCAAGGACGAGGATCTCGATTTCGATGGCAAATCCGTTCAGGCCAGTGCCCACCTCGGCTTTCCGCTGGGAGAGCGGGTGCGCGTCTTCGGCAGTCTCGGTGCCCATGCCTGGGATGCCGACGGGAATGCCAGCGACGATGATACCGGGGTGAATATGACCTACGGCGCCGGCGTCGAGTTTGATGTATTTCGCAACATCGGTCTGCGCGCCGAATATGAAGTGCTGGAAGTCGGCGACATCAACCTGAATCAGACAACGGCGTCCGCTTTCATTCTCTGGTAACGCCCGCAGGCATCGAGCGGCCAGACTGGCCGCTCAACGTGCCTCACATCTCTATGTTGGACTTGCCGCCTGAACGACGGCAGACCGGCCGGCGCCGGCGCAAGCGTCATGACCGGCGTCGGAGCGATGTCGGACGCCGGTAGCCAGCCTGATCTTAGAGAATTAAAACTGTCGCTGCGGGGCCCCACGATACGGGACCTGCAGCCCTGTTGAGAGGAAACGCAAAACTGACTCCCTGATGATGTTGGTTTGCAAACTCAGCGTGTTGACTTCAGATACCAAGCAAGTCCCTCAACTATCACCCGGCATCGCTTGTGCCTCTCGCAGTTTGGTCGCTATTTCATTCAAGTCATCCTGCTTTTCCTGCAGTTTGCTTTCGAGCTTCTCCACGCTTGTGATCTGACTGACGTAGCTGTGGTCGACACAATAGGCGTTTATTCTACTCAGCGCCCTTTTCAGTCCTGCCACGCGGTGAGTATTGCCGTACTTCTCCGCTTGCAGGATCTGATATTCAATGGCCGCACGTTTATGTGCGCAATCAGCAGAGGCCGGAGTAGAGAATACTGCCCCCAAGGTGAGTACTAACGGAAATACAGAAGTTGTCAGCTTTTTCATAGTTGAAGTCCTTAACAAAAACTCAAAAATAGGGAAGTTGTCCCGCCTCCCGTTTATTTGGTGCGCTCAGGCATACCTACAGATCCGCCTCCACCCAAGCTGTCGCAGCCAGGAGCGGCGCGGTTTTGACGCAGATGCTGGAGCACTGCCAACAGCTCAACATCATGACCTTAGAATCTTCGGTGAGGGAAATCGGCAATGATCGCGATCGAACAGGTTTGGGTTGTTCTGTCGACTGGAACATCACACGGGCCTCTTTCTGCAAAAGCCGTTCAGGCTTGATGAATCAATGTAGCAATCAACTAAACTCGAACAGTTTTTCTCGGCTACAGCGAGCGCCCGCCAGCTGTTTGTTAATAGGGGTACCTGCCAGTTCCACGCACACGCTTAAACAAGTGTTCTTCATGTTCCCTCGCCCCACAGCCCCTGAAATATATCACTGCTCCTTTTGAACAATTATTGGAACCGCAAGCGCAGAGAGACTTAACGACTCTGTTTATCATCAAGAATTCCCACCACCTATCCAATTCGAGACACAACTCGCCGCCTCACAAGACATGTCTTGTTAATCCTGCTCATCTCGCCTTCTAGAATTTCCCGGCGCTGAAACATAGCGTCATTGCCTGAAATAAACCTGCACGGAAGTTCTGTCTCCATGAAAGCAATCAAGTTCCTGATGTTCGCCTCCGCCGCCTGCGTACTGAGCAGCAATGCTATGGCCGCCGACGGCACTATCAACTTCACCGGCGAGATCACCGCCGCATCCTGCGTGGCCTCAGCGGGTGCCGGCTCCTCCGTTGGCGGTACCAAGGGCCAGCAGATCGTCGATGTGAACCTGGGCAAGGTCAGCATGGACGCACTGGCTGGTTCGAGCGAATCGGGCCTCGCCGCCGGCACCTCGATCAACCTGAACCTGGATTGCGGCAACACCGCCGCCGGCCTGACCACCGTCAAGTTCGGCTTCGACCCGATGTCCGGCTCGGGCGTCGATCCGAAGAACAACAGCCTGCTGAAAATTACCGGCACCGCCACCGGTGTGGGGATCGGCATGTATGACGAGAACAGCAAGCTGATCAACCTGTCGGCGAACGAAGCCTATAGCGCGCCACTGACCGTCGCCGGCGAAGGCGCAGAAGCCAAATACTCCGCCGCTCTAAACATGCGTGCCTCTTACGTCGCCAACGGCGATGTGCTTATGCCGGGCACCGCCAACGGCACCCTGCCATTCACTCTTACTTACGAGTAAGCCGCTGCAGTGGGGGCGCATCACGCCCCCGCGTTTTCGTTCCTTTGACTTTTTCCGAGCCAGCCATGAAACCTGGATTCCTTTTCCGCCTCTGCACGCTGCTGACGCTGTCCATGATCGCTGGGACCTGCCTGGCCGGCATCCAGGTCGGCGGTACTCGCATCATCTTTCCCGCCAGCGACCATGAGGCGTCCATGCAGGTCAGCAACCTGGGTACCGAGGACATCATGATCCAGTCTTGGATAGAAGCCGAACCGGGCCGTCCTGAGGTAGATGTGCCCTTCGCCGTTACGCCTTCACTGGCGCGACTGGGCCACCGCAAACAACAGACACTGCGCATTTTTTACCAAGGCAAGGGCCTCGCGCAGGATCGTGAATCGGTGGTCTGGTTGAGCATTCAGGAGATCCCGCAGATCTCCGAAACCAGCAACAACCTGCAGGTCGCCTTCCGGCAGCGTCTCAAGTTGTTCTACCGACCCAACGGCCTTCCCGGTAGCGCGGACGAGGCAGCCAACCAATTGAAGTGGAACCTGCTCAAGACCGACGGTGCGCCGATGGTGTTGGCCACCAACGATTCCGCCTTCCACGTCTCGCTGGCCCAGGTCCGCGTCATTGCCGGCGAGAAGGAATACCCAGTTGAGTCCGCCATGGTCGGCCCGCGGGACACTCGCAGAATGATTATCAAGGGACTTCCCGCCGGCTTCAGTGGCGCTGCAAAGATTCGCTGGGAGTCGATCAACGACTACGGCGCCCTGAACAGGCACGACGCTCCACTCCAATTCTGACGCCCTCTCCACGCTCACATCCGTACAACTCTTGCGCACGCTGAGTTCTCAGCTCGCGTTCCTATGCGCACAGGAAAGTGCTGTTCATGAACATGAATGAATACAAGAAGAGGCCTGAAAAGAAGCGAACCTGGAAGTGTTCGAGTACCGGAATTCCTCTCCTCACCGCGGCCAGCCTGCTGGGTGCTACTTCGGTCTCCGCCGCGCAATTCAACCCCATGTTCCTGCAGAACAAGGGCGCCGATATCGATCTGCGCTACTTCGAACAGAACAATGGTGTTGTTCCGGGCAAGTACAGCGTAGACCTGTACCTGAACCAGCGTTTGGAACGTCGTGAGGAAATCAGCTTTCGCGCCGATGACGAGGGTGGCTCCAACGACGCTCAGCCGGTCCTGAGCCTGAGCCTGCTGCGCGAAATCGGCGTGGACGTCGAGCGCCTTAAGCGTGAAGGCATTGTTTCGTCCGACAGTGCGGACAACGACCCGGTGATCCTGCTGCGCATCGAGGGTGCGTCCATAGAAATGGACGCCTCCCGACTCGCGCTGTACGTAAGCGTGCCACAAGCGTACATAAAGCGCCGTTCGCGCGGCTACGTCGATCCCTCCCTATGGGACGACGGCGTGACTGCCGCTTTCACTAACTACCAGCTGAACCTCAACCGCAACCGCGGCGATGGCTTCAAGAGCGACTATGCCTACCTGGGCCTGCGCAACGGCTTCAACATTGGCCAGTGGCGCTTTCGCAACGACTCGTCGATCAGCCAGAGCACCGGTCTGTCGCGTCACTTCTCCAGCAACCGGACCTACCTGGAGCATGACGTCACCGCGCTGAAAGGACGCTTCGCTATCGGTCAGCTCTACACCAACGGAGATATCTTCGATAGCAGTCGCTTCCGGGGTCTGCAGTTGGCGTCGGACATCGGCATGTTGCCGGATAACGAATCTGGCTACGCACCGATGGTGCGCGGTATCGCGGAAACCAATGCGACGGTGGAAGTTCGCCAGAACGGCTATGTCATCTACTCGACGACCGTGTCGCCCGGCGCCTTCGAGATCAGCGATATCTATCCCAGTGGTTCCAACGGCGATCTGGAAATCACGATCATCGAATCGGATGGCCGTGAGCGCAAGTTTACCCAGGCCTATTCCTACCTGCCGGTGATGGTGCGCCGCGGGACCTTTCAGTACAACCTGTCACTGGGTCACTACGACAACGAAGGGGAGAAGAATCCAAGTCTTTGGCAGGGCACGGCGGTCTATGGAGCCAGCGACAACCTCACCACCTACGGCGGCCTGCTCGGGGCCGACGGATACAACGCCGTCAACCTGGGTCTGGGCCTTAACACGCCGGTAGGCGGTATGTCGCTGGACGTGACCAACAGCAATTCGCGTCCGGACCATGGCAAGGCCAGCACTGGGCAGAGTGCGCGGTTCCTCTACTCCAAGACGCTCAACAGTACTAACACGACTTTCACCATGGTCGGCTACCGCTATTCCACTTCCGGCTATCGCACACTCAGCGAGCACATTCAGGAAATGACCGAGGTCGATCGCCAGAGCTTCATCAGCGTCAGGCCCAAGAACCGCCTCGACCTGAGCATCAACCAGACCGTGTACAACAACGACTCGGTGTTTCTTAGCCTCGGTGAAACCACCTACTGGAACCGCAGCGGCAATACCCGCCGTATTCAGTTGGGCTACAGCGGCAATATTGGCGAGGTCAGCTACAACATTTCCGCGTCACGCACCCAGAGCGCCGGGCGTTCGAAAGGCTCGGACAACCAAGTGGCGCTTTCGGCGAGCATTCCGTTCGGCTCCCGCTCGCGCTCGCAGCGTGTGTACAGCAGCTACACGACCGCAGGCAAAGGTGACGACAACCTGCAGGCGGGGGTCTCCGGCTACCTGAACGATGCCAGCACCCTGTCCTACTCGGCACAGGCCGGCCAGGCCGGCAGCGATCGTTCGGGAAGCGTAGGCCTGGGCTGGGATGCGCCCTCGGCCAAGCTCGCCGGCAACTATGCGAAATCCGGTTCATCCCGCCACCTGGACCTGACAGCTACCGGCTCAGTGGTCGCCCACAGCGGAGGGATCACCTTCGGTCAGCCCGTGGGCGAAACCTTCGCCCTGGTCGAGGTACCAGGCGTCAAAGGTGCCAGTCTGGAAGGCGCAACGGCGCGCACCAATGGCGCCGGCTACACCATCGAAGGCTACGTGCAGCCTTACCGCTACAACGACCTCAGCCTCAACACCCAGACCCTGGGAACGGACGTGGATGTCAGCGAGACCTCGACGCGGGTCGTGCCCCGCCGGGGCGCCGTGGTCAAGGCGCGCTTCGACGCCTCCTCCGGACGACGCGTGCAATTCGACCTGCTGCAGGCCGATGGCACGCGGATTCCCTTTGGCGCGCAGCTGTTCGACGGACAGAAACTGCTGGCCGTGGTGGACAACCAGTCCCGAGCGCTGGTGTTCGGCGTTACCGAGAAAGGCCAGTTGCAAGTGCGCTGGGCGGGGGGCAGTTGCAGCCTTCCCTATACATTACCTGAGCGCGATGCGTCCCTGGTGTACGACCAGGTGAACGCGGCATGCGTCGCTCAGCCGGCAACGGAGTCCTGAGATGAAAATGAAGCTTCTAGCCCTGGCGGCGACCTGCGCCGTGCTGGGTTCAAACGTGGCACAGGCGGCCAACCCGGACGGGTGCTACTGGAATAAGGGCGGTGTTGGCGACCAGAAAAGGTACTTTACGATGACTGCACCGAGCCAGATGGACCTGCAGAGCGTGGCTATCGGCGGTGTTATGGCTAGCGCACCGAATGCGACCATCCATACCGAAATCATGCAGATAAAGTGCCCGTATCCGGCCGTTCAGAACTACCGGGGCGACTACTACGTGTCCGATGCTGAACTGGCGGACGGTTTCACCGATGTGTACAAGACCAGCATTCCCGGCCTCGGCGTGCGGTTCAAGAGCAACGCCAGCGGCACCATTGGCAACCTGCCGATGATTGACCCATACCCTAATGCTGCCACCATCTACACCAACGTGATCAAGGCTGTGCAGCTCGAATTCATCCGTACCGCACGTGACGTCGGCCAGGGCATGGTGTCGATGAACTTCACCATCGAGCAAAATATCAACGGCTGGAATGCGGCGCAGATCAAGGTCGGCGGTAGCACCAGTTTTGAAACCCGCAGCTATTTCTCTGGCTGCGCAGGCGTCGAGAAGCTCACCATTCCCCTGGGGAAGATTTCCATCTCGGAAATCGGCAAGCAGCAGAAGCAGTTCAATCTTGACGTGCTCTGTTCCGGATTGCCGGCGGGCACAAAGATTCCTGTACGGGTCTATTTCGAAGGCAGTTCCGATGGGCCGGGGCGTCTGAACCTCGATGCGGGGGGAGCGAAAGGCGTGGAGATCGCACTTAAAGATGGCAAAGGCGCCCTGCTGCCCTTCTCGAAGGGCAGCGCCCTGGCCATGGACTGGATCAACAGCCAACCCGGCGGCGAGCTTTATCGCCTGTCCGTCAGCGCTGGCTATGCACACAAGAACGCGCAGACCATCGAGGTTGGTAAGGCGAACGGGACGCTGAACTACATCATCGATTACGACTGACCCAAGTATGAGTCGGTGGGGCCGGGGCTGAACCCCCGGCCTTTTCATTTCAGAAAGGTTGTTGCGAGCGCTTCAACCATGCGTCCAGCGAACCTACCGGCATGGGCTCAGCGTAGAGATAACCTTGGCCAAAACAGGCACCCAATTGCATCAGTAGCGAACGCTGCGACTGGGTCTCGATTCCTTCCACAATCAATTGCATCCCCAAGTCCTCAGCCAGGAACAGCGCATGCCGGACGATAGCTCGCGCGCGCGGCGAACTTTCTAGCTGGGCCGTGAACTCCCTCGCCAGCTTGATCTCATCGAATGGCAGTTGGTTGAGACGCCACAGCGAGGAGTAACCCGTGCCGAAATCATCCATCGACAGGCGTACGCCAAGTTCCTTCAGGCACACAAGGCGCTGCTGAACAGCGGGCGAGACGCTGGTGAATGCATCCTCGGTAATTTCCAGTGTCACCGACGACAACGGCAGCGGATGCTGCTGCAGTCGTGCGGCCAACTGATCGACCAGCGAATCGCTGGCAAGCTGATGCAGACTGAGGTTGAAAGCGAAACTCAGTTCGCGACCTTGCCGATGCAGTTCGACCTGACAGGCCAGGCCCTGCGCCAGAAGACTACTCAGTAGTTCATCGAGCAACTGCTCACGGGTCATCAGGGAGATGAACGCTGCTGGAGTCATGAGGCCCCACTGGGAATGCTGCCAGCGTGCGAGGACTTCCACACCCTGCACCGCCTGGCTCTGCAGGTCGAACTTGGGCTGCACATAAGCCTGGAACTCGCCGCGTCGCAGTCCCCTGCGGATATCGATGGCATCAGGCTGCTGTGCCGCAGCAGCGAGCCGGGGAGAACGTCGGCTTTCGCCGTCGGGAAACTGGGTGGAGAGTGCGATGGACATGTTGGGAACCCTGGTTCAAATCACCCGCAAAGCCTATGCGAATGACCTTTCCCACCCTCAAAGACGCATCTGCAAAGTGACTGAGACGGTTCTCGATTCGAGCCGAGAATCTTCTGGGGTCACGCCATCTGTAGGGACAGGTTGATCTGCTCCAGGGCATTGAGCAGCGCTTGGGCCGCCTCGTTCAGCTCCTGGGTGAGCCCGTCGACGCACAGTTCCTCGACCTCGACACACCGCTCCAGCAACGCCCGGTGATTGAGCAAGTAGGCGGTGCCCTTGAGCTTGTGGGCAATGCTCCGCAGCGCGGGCACATCTCCGTCGTCCAGCGCTTGGCGCAGCGCAACGCTTTCACCCTGGTTGCTCGCCACTACCTGGCCAACCATCGAGGCGCGGATGTCATGGGTCCAAGACGGCCCGTCGGGTGCGTGGATCTGCTCGGCGCCAAGTTTGGGAATCAGGCGGTTGAGTATCACCAGGTTGGTCGGTTTCACCAGCGCATGATCCATTCCAGCATCGTGGCATTGCCCCAGACTCTCACGTTGCGCATCCGCCGTGAGACCGATGATCAGGCAGGGCCTGGTGCCTTGCAGACCTTCCAAGCGACGGATCGCCCGGGTCATTTCCAGTCCGTCCATTTCCGGCATGTTGCAGTCTGTGATGACGATGTCGACCGCATGCTCGTTCCACAGGGAGAGTCCCTCCAAGCCGTTGCAGGCGGTCAACGTGCGATGCCCCAGGTAACCGATCTGCTGGACAAGCAGATACTGGCTCGGCAGGTGGTCCTCGACGACCAGGACCGTCAGCGGTTCATCGATCTTCATCGTATTGCCCGAACTTTCGGGCAATACGATGGAGTCGACCTTCACCCGTTCCAGGGAGACTGCGAAGCTCATTCGCGTACCGCTGCCCTCCTCGCTCTCCACTTCCAGACCGCTGCCCATCAGCACGCACAGAGACTGGCTGATCGCAAGGCCCAGACCCGCGCCGGCATTAGGATTACCCACAGCGCCATCGACGATGTAGAAGGGCTTGAACAGCTGATCCAGCTGCGCGGCGGGAATGCCTGCACCACTGTCGGTCACGCTGATTCGCAAGCTCAATGTCGCATCCCCGGCCTCAACTACCGAACAGCTCAGGTCGACGCCGCCGTGCTCGGTGAATTTGATCGCGTTACTTAACAGATTGGAAACAATCTGCTTGACCTTCACCGCGTCCACCCAGACCAGCTCGGTAGCCCGCGCGTCTATATCCAGGGTCAGCCGTAACTGCTTCTGCCTTGCCAGCCCCGAGAACACATTACCCACACACTCCAGCAACTCGCTGATGCGCGCCGGCTCAGGTATCAGCGTCAGATTTCCCGACTCGATGCGGGAAATGTCCAGGATATCGCCGATCAAGGCGAGCAGGCCGATGGCCGACTCGTAGGCGATATGCACCGACTGCCGATTCAGTTCGGTTTCGCTGCGGCGTGTCAGCACCAGCTCCAACATACCGATGATGGCGTTGAGCGGGGTGCGGATTTCGTGGCTCATGGTGGCAAGAAACACTGTCTTGGCGCGGTTCGCACCGTCCGCCGACTCCTTCGCCTGCTGCAGCTCATCAAGCAGCAACTGGCGTTGTTCCAGCTCCGAGCGTTTGCATCGAATACGTCGACGCTGGACGACTATCAGCACACCGGCGACCAACAGCAACACACCGAGCAGCCCCACGGAACGCCAGATTAAGGATGCGACGCCCTCCCAGTACTTGTCGTTGTTGGCCGAGTTGGCCCGCCAACGGCCGGCGAGCCGCAGGTACTCGCGTGGGGTGATCTCCAGCAGCGCCTCGTTCAGGATGGCAACCAGCTGCCCCTGGTCCTTCGCCGCGCTGAACACGATCCGCACAACTAGGCCGTTGAAGACTCCGCCGACCTTCAAGCTACTCTCGTACTTGTAGGCCAGGTAGTAACGCGCCAGGTTGGCAGGGGCCAGGACTATGTCGGCATCGCCATCGCGCACCAGATTGAAGGCCTCGCCCATGGTCTCGGTTTTGCTGAACACCAGGTTCGGATACAGGGCGCTGAACTGACGGGGATCGAAGTAGCCGTTGGCGACCACGACCGTTGCGCGGGTCTGTGCATCGAGCGTCATCGGCTGCGCATCCTGGCGCTGCACAAACAGGTAGGGGGCCGTGACCAGCGCGCTGGTATGCAGGTAAGGCCGATCGAGAAAGGCTGTTTGAGGGAGGATGCTCAAGCTCGCCGCACCTCGGTCGAGCAAGGCACCGGCCTTGCTCAACGAGCTGACGCGATCGATCTCGAAGTGCAGTCCGGTCTTGCGCCGAATGATGTCCAGCAGGTCCGAAGCTATACCGCTGAAGCGTCCTCGATTGTTGAAAAATGCGTAGGGGGCAATGTCCTCGCTGACTGCCAGGCGCACGGTACCGGCGTTCTCAAGCCACGCTCTCTGATCTGCACTGAGACGGCTGCGGAAGTCATCGGGCCAGCACTCTTCGGTATCGCCCCAGATGTACTGCGCGTCGATCTTCTGGCATCGGTTCAGCCCCCCCAGAGCACGCCTGAGAATGCCTTCTAGCACCCGATTGCCCGGCATCAGGCCGAAACCGACCTGAACCTCGGGCAACTTAACGCTCTGGTTGACCACCAGCTGGTTGCTGAACAGCTGGCTTGAGAGGAAGTGGGTGGAAAGCTCGTCGCCGAGAAACACGTCATTCTCGCCGCTCAGCACCGACGCCATCGCCTGCAACGCTGACGGATAGCGCTGAAACCGGCCGTCACCACCGGCACTGCGAAAAAGCTCCAGCATCATGCCGTTTGCGACGGCGATGCGCGTCTGGCCATCAGTCGTACTGTATTCGCGGAGGTCTCCACTTTCTGAGAACAGCGACAGCTCGGTCAGGGCATAGGCCGGGCTCAGGACCAGACCGTAGTTAGAGGCCATCAGCGGATTGATGTTGCTGACCATGTCAATGCGCCCATCGCGCAATGCGTCATACATGGCCTCGCGAGTCTGGAACGAGTGGACGTGAATCGGCGTACCCAGTTCCCGCTGTAAGGCCACAATGTAATCAGCCAGAAGGCCTTCCAGGCGCTGGCCCCCGGCAAAGATCCGCAGCGGTGGAAGCGGATCCTTCAGAACACCAACCATCAGGGAGGGTTTCTGCGCCAGCCACTGCTGTTCGGATACGGACAGCGTTACCTTCAGATCTTCGAGCGATTGCCGGGCGAACGGCAGCAGTTCGTACTCTTGCGCCATGCCGCTGCGCCAGCAAAATAGCAGGATTAGCACTGTCAGGCAGCGCAGCAGGCACGAATGGCTCATTGTCGGCTCAGACCAGCTCATGCCGGCGCGCGATATCGGCCAGCTCGATCACTGAGACCGCCCCCAATTTGGCCTGAATGTTTACCTTGTGCCCGCTGACAGTCTTACGGCTCAGGCTCAGCCGTGCAGCGATCTCACCGTTGGAAAAACCCTCGGCCAGCAGCTTGAGTACCTGCAGTTCGCGATCAGTGAGGTCTTCCAAGTCCCCCGTCGACTCCGGCTTGCCGAGCAGCGTCATACAGTCCTTCGGGAAGAACACATAGCCCTCGGCAACCGTTTCGATTGCCTTGATCAGCTTGCTGATCGACTCGCTTTTACTGACGAAGCCACTGGCGCCGGCATGCAGGCAGCGGACTGCGTAGTTCTCCTTGGCCTGGGAGGTGAACACTAGCACGCGGGTATCGAGCTTCTCTCGGGTGATGCGCTTGAGCACGGTGAGACCATCAAGTTTCTCCAGGCCGATATCGAGGATGACCACGTCTGGTGCCAACGTCTGGATCATGCGCAACGCATCCACGCCATCGGCTGTCTCGCCAACGGCCTCGAAGCCGATAGATACAAGGGCCTGGCGGATTGCCTGGCAGACTAAGGGGTGATCATCGACGATTAGGGCTTTCATACTCATAACAACCACCGGAGTCAAAAAGGCTTGAACACTTTGAAAAGTGGCAACAGGAATCTGGACGCGTCTCAACGTTGCGCTTACCGGTATGGTCTATCGGATTCGTTTTGACTGGGCGGCTTCTCCTGTTGCGCGGCTGGATGATTCTGCCGCCCGAACGCCCCGGTTAGCGTCAAGACAGGTCCGGATATACCTCCAGACACTTCTTGAGTTTTGAGTCAGGCGCAAGAAATTGTGAGTCTCCAAGACCTCCACTTCCCGCTTGCGCATCTTGGTGACGAAGTCGAAGTGATCGTGCTAGGCCTGACTCACCCTGATCACATCGTCGAACAGCAGTTCGTTGTAGTTGCTGGGCGTAGGCCGCTGGTGGGATAGGGCTGGCGGAAACGCCACCACCTTGTGCAATTTGCCGGTTTCGGAAGGGTGCCTAACTTGGTTATTTCCGTACTGATGGATACTTCCAATATTCCTCGCGATAGTTGAACTCCTCTTAAGAAATCAAGGTTTTCAAGTATTAAACTCGGTATTTTGGAAAAGCGACATGACATGCATCAAAGACGAATTGAGCCTTTTGCCCGCGTAGACAGTCGGCCTACGGCCAGGACGGTGAAAGGATCAAATGGACAGCATCCAGGCCATCCCATATGCGCAGTGATTTTACGTAGGTCCATCGAGCTTCAGCTGGACCTGGAAAGGCTCTCGAACAACTCGACGGTCAGATTTCTCCAATTCAAATGGAGATTTCGCTCGATGTACGAATGCAAGGATTCGTCAGGTTGATTCGTACAATCATGAGGATACGTAGCCACCCTGACGCCTACCGGTGAGCAGGGTAAGGACTCGCCAATGTCTGCAGAGGAGCAAATCCTCCTCTGCGACAGTTTTTATTGTCTAAAAAGCAACCATGCGGCCGACTGTGGATAACTCACTCCACCGTGACGGACTTGGCCAGGTTGCGTGGCTGGTCGACGTCAGTGCCCTTGAGCACCGCTACGTAATACGACAGTAATTGCAGGGGGATGGTGTAGAGGATCGGCGACAGGATGTCGTGGATATGCGGCATGTGGACAACATGCGTGCCCTCGCCATTGGTCATGCCGGCTTTCTCATCGGCAAAGACGACCAGCTGACCGCCACGGGCGCGGACTTCCTGCAGGTTCGACTTGAGCTTTTCCAGCAGCTCGTTGTTCGGCGCGACGGTGACTACCGGCATGTCGTTATCCACAAGGGCCAGCGGACCATGCTTGAGCTCGCCGGCCGGGTAGGCTTCAGCGTGGATGTAGGAGATTTCCTTGAGCTTGAGCGCCCCTTCCATCGCCACCGGGAATTGCGCGCCACGACCCAGGAACAGGGTGTGGTGCTTCTCGGCGAACAGCTCGGCGATTTTTTCCACCGTGCCGTCCATTGCCAGGGCTTCGCCCAGGCGGGTCGGCAAGCGCCGCAGTTCTTCCACCAGGGTCGCTTCGACGCCTTCGCCCAGCGTGCCGCGGACCTGGCCCAGGGACAGAGTCAGCAACAGCAGGCCGACCAGCTGGGTGGTAAAGGCTTTGGTCGATGCCACGCCGATCTCGCGACCGGCCTGGGTCAGCAGGGTCAGGTCGGATTCGCGGACCAGCGAGCTGATACCGACGTTGCAGATCGCCAGGCTGGCGAGGTAGCCCCCTTCTTCTCTAGAAAGCACCTTGGCGTTGCGCAAAGCGGCCAAAGTGTCGGCGGTTTCGCCGGACTGGGAAATGGTCACGAACAGGGTGTCCGGCTGCACCACCACCTTGCGGTAGCGGAATTCGCTGGCCACCTCGACCTGGCATGGAATCCCGGCCAGTTCTTCCAGCCAGTAACGGGCAACCATGCCGGCGTGGTAGCTGGTGCCGCAGGCGACGATCTGCACGTTGCGCACTTTGGCGAACAGCTCGGCGGCCTGTGGACCGAAAGCCTGGACCAGCACTTGGCCCTGGCTCAGGCGACCTTCGAGGGTGCGTTGCACCACGGCTGGCTGTTCGTGGATTTCCTTGAGCATGAAGTGACGGAATTCGCCCTTCTCGGCGGCTTCGGCCCCATCGCGGTATTGCACGGCTTCGCGTTCCACCGCTTTGCCGTCGATATCCCAGATCTGCACGCTGTCGCGGCGAATCTCGGCGATATCACCCTCTTCCAGGTACATGAAGCGGTCGGTGACCTGGCGCAGGGCCAGTTGATCGGAAGCCAGGAAGTTTTCACCCAGGCCCAGGCCGATCACCAATGGGCTGCCACTGCGGGCGGCGACCAGGCGGTCCGGCTGGCTGGCGCTGATCACGGCCAGGCCATAGGCGCCATGCAGCTCCTTGACGGTGGCTTTGAGGGCCACGGTCAGGTCGCCCAGGTCCTTGAGCTTGTGCTCCAGCAGGTGGGCGATGACTTCGGTGTCGGTGTCCGACGTGAATACATAACCCAGGCCCTTCAGCTGTTCGCGCAGGGCTTCATGGTTTTCGATGATGCCGTTGTGCACTACCGCCAGGCCGCCGGAGAAATGCGGGTGGGCGTTGCGTTCGCACGGCGCGCCGTGGGTGGCCCAGCGGGTGTGGGCGATGCCCAGGCGGCCGGCCAGTGGCTCGCCGGTCAGGGCCTGTTCCAGCTCGCTGACCTTGCCCGGACGACGCATGCGCTCGAGCTTGCCATCGCCGGTGAGGACCGCCACGCCGGCGCTGTCGTAGCCGCGGTATTCGAGGCGCTTGAGACCTTCGATCAGGATGGCCGTGATATTTCGCTCAGCAACGGCACCAACAATTCCACACATGGGTTTCTCTCCTAGATGACTGCCGCGCAAATCAGCGTGATGCCGCGGGCCTGAATCTGATCGCGGGCCTCTGCGGGCAGGCGATCATCGGTAATAAGGGTATGGATGCTGCTCCACGGCAGCTCCAGGTTGGGAATCTTGCGGCCGATCTTGTCGGCCTCGACCATTACCACGACTTCCCGCGCCACCTCGGCCATCACCCGGCTCAGGCCGAGCAACTCGTTGAAGGTGGTGGTCCCGCGCACCAGGTCGATGCCGTCGGCCCCGATAAACAGCTGGTCAAAGTCATAGGAACGCAATACCTGCTCGGCTACCTGCCCCTGGAACGACTCGGAATGAGGGTCCCAGGTGCCGCCGGTCATCAACAGCACCGGCTCATGCTCCAGTTCGCTCAGGGCATTGGCCACATGTAGCGAGTTGGTCATGACCACCAGGCCCGGCTGCAGGCCGAGTTCGGGAATCATCGCCGCGGTGGTACTGCCGCTGTCGATGATGATGCGTGCATGTTCACGAATCCGCGCCACCGCCGCCCGGGCGATGGCTTGCTTGTATCGGGAGACTGGCTGGCCGACATCGCCGACCAGTTCCTGCGGCATGGTGATCGCTCCGCCATAGCGTCGCAGCAACAGTCCGTTGCTCTCCAGGGCAGCCAGGTCCTTACGAATCGTAACTTCGGAAGTTTCGAAGCGTTTAGCCAGCTCATCCACGCTCACCTCGCCCTGTTCATTGAGCAAGGCCAGGATGTTGTGACGGCGCTGGGGAGTGTTGCGTTTCGACATGAGCACTTAAGTTTCGATTCGAAAGATAACGGAAGCAATCAAAACCTATTGCCGGAAATTCGTCAAGCCAGCGCCAAGAAAAAAATCTGTGGATAAAAGCATCGCGGGCAAGACTCGCTCCTACAGATATCACTGTCTGTTGGAGCGAGGCTTGCCCGCGAAAGCAATCTCGAGAGTACCGGCCACCGGGTTGTGGATAACTCAGCTCTTCTTGATTTTCACCGGGCGTTTCCAACCGTCGATGTTCTTCTGCCGGGCACGGGCCACCGCCAGTTGGGCTTTTTCCACAGTCTGGTTAATGGTCGAGCCAGCCGCCGTGGTCGCGCCGTCGCGGATATCCACAGGCGCCACCAAGGAGTTGTTGGAACCAATAAATACGTCTTCGCCCAGCACTGTCCGATGCTTGTTGGCGCCATCGTAGTTGCAGGTGATGGTGCCGGCGCCAATGTTGCTGCGTGCACCGATCTCGGCATCGCCCAGGTAGGCCAGGTGACCGGCTTTGGCCCCCTCGCCCATGCGTGCGTTTTTCAGCTCGACAAAGTTACCCACATGGGCACGGGCTTCGAGAACGGTGCCCTCGCGCAGACGGGCAAACGGGCCGGCATCGCTGCCCTCGCCAAGCACCGCACCTTCGATATGGCTGTTGGCCTTGATTACCACGCCCTTGCGCAGGGTGCTGTCCTTGATCACGCAGTTCGGGCCAATCACCACGTCGTCCTCGATAACCACACGGCCTTCGAGAATCACGTTGATGTCGATCAGCACGTCGCGGCCCACCGTCACTTCACCGCGCACATCGAAACGTGCCGGGTCGCGCAGGGTCACGCCCTGGGCCATCAGGCGGCGAGCTTCACGCAACTGGTAATGGCGCTCCAGTTCGGACAACTGCTTGCGGTCGTTGGCGCCCTGCACTTCCATCGGATCGTGCGGTTGCTCGGTGGCCACCAACAAACCATCGCTGACCGCCATCTCGATCACGTCGGTCAGGTAATACTCGCCCTGGGCGTTATTGTTCGACAGACGACTCATCCAGTCGGCAAGGCGATTGGCCGGCACGGCAAGGATGCCGGTGTTGCCTTCGGTGATAGCGCGTTGTGCTTCGCTGGCGTCCTTGTGCTCGACAATGGCTGCGACCTTGCCGTCGGCGTCACGAACGATCCGGCCGTAACCGGTCGGGTCGTCCAGCTCCACGGTCAGCAGGCCCATCTGCCCGGGGACAACATGCTTGAGCAAGCGCTGCAGGGTTTCGACTTCGATCAGCGGCACGTCACCGTAGAGAATCAGCACGGTGTCGGCGGTAATGAACGGCACCGCCTGGGCGGTAGCGTGACCGGTACCCAGTTGCTTGTCCTGCAGCACGAAATTCAGGTCATCGGCCGCCAGGCGCTCGCGAACCGCGTCGGCGCCATGGCCGATGACTACATGGATGCGTTGTGGATCGAGTTGTCGGGCGCTGTGGATAACATGCCCGAGCATGGAGTTGCCCGCCACCGGGTGCAGTACTTTCGGCAACGCGGAACGCATGCGGGTGCCTTGACCGGCAGCGAGAATAACGATTTCAAGAGACATGACTGGCTACCAATCCTGGGTGGTCAGCGATTGCGACCATGAAGTGAATTGCAAAAAATAAAAAGGGTAGCCGAGGCTACCCTTTTTAATCAATCACGCGGAAATCCCGCGGCTTAGCCGCCGAACTTCTTGCGGATCTGCTGGACGGTGCGCAGCTGGGCTGCGGCCTCGGCCAGACGTGCAGCAGCAGAACCGTAGTCGAAATCTGCGCCTTTTTCATTCAGGGCCTTCTCAGCAGCCTTGACGGCTTCCTGAGCGGAGGCTTCGTCCAGGTCGGCAGCACGTTGCACGGTGTCGGCAAGAACCTTGACCATGTTCGGCTGAACCTCGAGGAAACCACCGGAGATGTAGAACACCTCGGCTTCCCCGCCCTGCTTGATCAAGCGGATCGGACCTGGTTTCAGATTAGTGATCAGCGGAGCGTGACCCAGGGCGATACCAAGATCCCCGAGCTCGCCGTGTGCGATCACCATCTCGACCAGACCGGAGAAGATCTCTCCTTCCGCGCTGACGATATCGCAATGGACTGTCATAGCCATCTGCTTGCCTCAACCTAAATTAGCGCCCGTTGCCGGGCGCCGGGATTACAGTTTCTTGGCTTTCTCGATCGCTTCTTCGATGCCACCAACCATGTAGAACGCTTGTTCTGGCAGATGGTCGTAGTCACCGTTGAGGATGCCTTTGAAGCCAGCGATGGTGTCTTTCAGGGAAACGTATTTGCCTGGAGAACCAGTGAAGACTTCAGCCACGAAGAACGGCTGCGACAGGAAGCGCTGGATCTTACGAGCGCGGGATACCAGTTGCTTGTCGGCTTCGGACAGTTCGTCCATACCCAGGATCGCAATGATGTCCTTCAGCTCTTTGTAGCGCTGCAGCACGTACTGAACGCCGCGAGCGGTTTCGTAGTGCTCGTTGCCGATCACGTTCGGGTCCAGCTGGCGGGAAGTCGAGTCCAGTGGGTCTACCGCTGGGTAGATACCCAGGGAAGCGATGTCACGGGACAGTACGACGGTGGCGTCCAAGTGGGCGAAGGTGGTCGCTGGCGACGGGTCGGTCAAGTCGTCCGCAGGTACGTATACCGCTTGGATCGAGGTGATCGAGCCTTGCTTGGTCGAAGTGATACGTTCTTGCAGAACGCCCATCTCTTCAGCCAGGGTCGGCTGGTAACCTACTGCCGAAGGCATACGGCCCAGCAGTGCGGATACTTCGGTACCGGCCAGGGTGTAACGATAGATGTTGTCGACGAACAGCAGAACGTCGTTACCTTCGTCACGGAACTTCTCGGCCATGGTCAGACCGGTCAGAGCTACGCGCAGACGGTTTCCCGGCGGCTCGTTCATCTGGCCGTATACCAGTGCCACTTTGTCCAGAACGTTGGAATCCTTCATCTCGTGGTAGAAGTCGTTACCCTCACGAGTACGCTCACCCACACCGGCGAACACGGAATAACCGCTGTGCTCGATGGCGATGTTACGGATCAGTTCCATCATGTTTACGGTTTTGCCCACACCGGCACCACCGAACAGACCGACTTTACCGCCCTTGGCGAACGGGCAAACCAGGTCGATAACCTTGATGCCGGTTTCCAGCAGGTCGTTGCCGCCAGCTTGTTCAGCGAAGGTCGGCGCAGGACGGTGAATGCCCCAACGCTCTTCTTCGCCGATCGGGCCAGCTTCGTCAATCGGGTTGCCCAGTACGTCCATGATCCGGCCCAGGGTCGCTTTACCGACCGGTACGGAGATGGCTGCGCCAGTGTTGTTGACGTCCAGACCGCGCTTCAAGCCCTCGGTGGAGCCCATCGCAATGGTACGTACCACGCCGTCGCCCAGCTGCTGCTGAACTTCCAGAGTGGTTTCGGCGCCTTGAACCTTCAAGGCGTCGTAGATGCTCGGTACGCTGTCGCGTGGAAATTCCACGTCGATAACGGCGCCGATGATTTGAACGATACGTCCGCTACTCATAGCTGGATCCTCTGAATATTTGAACCGTTAAACCGCGGCAGCGCCGCCGACGATTTCCGAGATCTCTTGGGTGATCGCAGCCTGACGCGCCTTGTTGTAGATCAGCTGCAAATCGCTGATCAAATCACCGGCGTTGTCGGTAGCGTTCTTCATCGCGATCATCCGCGCAGCTTGTTCGGCCGCGTTGTTCTCGACCACCGCCTGGTAGACCTGCGACTCCACGTAGCGAACCATCAAGCCGTCAAGCAGCTCTTTGGCGTCCGGTTCGTAGAGATAGTCCCAGTGGTGCTTGAGTTCTTGATCCGGGGTTGCCACCAGCGGAATCAACTGCTCCACCGTAGGCTGTTGCGTCATGGTGTTGATGAACTTGTTGGACACCACGGACAGGCGGTCAATCCGGCCGTCCAGGTAGGCATCCAGCATCACCTTGACGCTGCCGATCAGATCATTGATCGACGGCTCTTCACCCAGGTGGCTGATTGCAGCGACGACGTTACCGCCGAAGTTACGGAAGAAAGCCGCACCTTTGCTGCCAACCACGCACAGATCGATCTCGACGCCATTTTCGCGGTTTACCGCCATGTCCTTGACCAAAGCCTTGAACAGGTTGGTATTCAAACCACCGCACAGACCACGGTCACTGCTCACCACGACATAACCGACGCGCTTGATTGCACGGTCGATCATGAATGGGTGGCGATATTCCGGGTTGGCGTTGGCCAGATGACCAATAACCTGGCGGATGCGCTCCGCGTAAGGACGGCTAGCAGCCATGCGCATTTGTGCCTTGCGCATTTTGCTGACCGCCACTTTTTCCATGGCGCTGGTAATCTTTTGCGTGCTTTTGATGCTCGCAATCTTACTGCGAATCTCTTTTGCGCCTGCCATGTAACACCTATCAGGTTAGCAAGCGGGAGCCTCGCGGCCCCCGCTGCGGCTTACCAGGTTTGGGTGGCCTTGAACTTCTCGATACCGGCTTTCAGGCCAGCGTCGATTTCGTCATTGAAGTCACCCTTCACGTTGATCTTCGCCATCAAGTCGGCGTGATCGCGGTTGAAGTAAGCAATCAGCGCTTGTTCGAAGCTACCGATCTTGGCGATTTCGACGTCAGTCAGGAACCCACGCTCAGCGGCATACAGCGACAGCGACATGTCAGCGATGGACATCGGCGCGTATTGCTTCTGCTTCATCAGCTCGGTAACGCGCTGACCGTGTTCAAGTTGCTTACGGGTCGCTTCGTCCAGGTCAGAAGCGAACTGGGCGAATGCCGCCAGTTCACGGTACTGAGCCAGAGCGGTACGGATACCACCGGACAGCTTCTTGATGATCTTGGTCTGAGCGGCACCACCTACACGGGATACCGAAACACCGGCGTTCACTGCCGGACGGATGCCGGAGTTGAACATGGCCGATTCCAGGAAGATCTGACCGTCGGTGATGGAAATCACGTTGGTCGGAACGAACGCGGAAACGTCGCCAGCCTGGGTTTCGATGATCGGCAGTGCGGTCAGGGAACCGGTCTTGCCAGTTACCGCGCCGTTGGTGAACTTCTCTACGTACTCTTCCGAAACGCGGGATGCGCGCTCCAGCAGACGGGAGTGGAGATAGAACACGTCGCCTGGGTAAGCTTCACGGCCTGGTGGACGGCGCAGCAGCAGGGAAATCTGGCGGTAAGCCACTGCTTGCTTGGACAGATCGTCATAAACGATCAGCGCGTCTTCACCGCGGTCGCGGAAGAATTCGCCCATGGTGCAACCGGAGTACGGTGCCAGGAATTGCAGGGCAGCGGATTCGGAAGCACTGGCAGCCACGATGATGGTGTTGGCCAGAGCGCCGTTTTCTTCCAGCTTGCGAACAACGTTGGCGATGGTCGATTGTTTCTGACCGATAGCCACGTATACGCAGAAGATGCCGCTGTCTTTCTGGTTGATGATCGCGTCGATCGCCAGAGCGGTCTTACCGATCTGACGGTCACCGATGATCAGCTCACGCTGGCCACGGCCGACTGGGATCATGGCATCGACAGCCTTGTAGCCAGTCTGTACAGGCTGGTCTACCGACTTACGCCAGATCACGCCTGGAGCAACTTTCTCGACCGCGTCGGTCTCGGTGTTGTTCAGCGGACCTTTGCCGTCAACTGGGTTACCCAGTGCGTCGACTACGCGACCCAGCAGTTCCTTACCAACCGGAACTTCGAGGATGCGGCCGGTGCACTTGGCGCTCATGCCTTCAGCCAGAGTCGTGTATGCGCCCAGTACAACGGCACCTACGGAGTCTTGCTCGAGGTTGAGTGCCATACCGTAGACACCGCCCGGAAACTCGATCATCTCGCCGTACATAACGTCGGCCAGACCGTGAATCCGCACGATACCGTCAGAAACGCTGACGACAGTGCCTTCGTTACGGGCTTGAGAGGTCACATCGAGTTTTTCGATGCGGCCCTTGATAATTTCACTTATTTCGGAAGGATTGAGTTGCTGCATTGCTCTGCTGCCCCTTCAAACTCAAGATTTCAATGCTTCGGCAAGTTTCGCGATTTTGCCGCGAATCGAGCCATCGATAACCAGGTCGCCGGCGCGGATGACGACACCACCAATCAGGGCAGCGTCCTCCGCAACTTGCAGGCGCACTTCCCGGTCGAGTCGTGCACTGAGAACCTTGGCGAGTTTGTCTTGCTGTTCTTGGTTCAACGCAAAAGCACTGGTGACTTCCACATCTACCGATTTCTCTTGCTCGGCCTTGTACAGGTCGAACAGAGCGGCGATCTCCGGCAGAAGCAGGAGACGGTCGTTTTCGGCAACGACGTGGATGAAATTCTGTGCCTTGGCATCGAACTTGTCGCCGCACACGTCGATAAACGTGGCGGCCTTGTCTGCGCTCGTCAGTCGCGGGGCCTTGAGCACGCGCCGCATGGTGTCGTCTTGCGACACTGCTGCGGCCAGGCCGAGCATGGCTGACCAAGAGGCCAGCTGCTGGTGGGCCTGAGCGTGCTCGAAGGCCGCCTTAGCGTAAGGTCGGGCCAACGTGGTCAGTTCTGCCATGATCGCCCTCGCTTAAATTTCAGCAGCCAGTTTGTTAACCAGCTCCGCGTGCGCGTTTTGATCGATTGTGGCACCCAGGATCTTCTCGGCACCGCCAACGGCCAGCACACCCAGTTGGGCACGCAGCGCGTCTTTGACACTGTTCAGTTCCTGCTCGATCTCGGCCTGAGCCTGAACCTTCACACGGTCAGCGTCGATACGGGCTTTTTCAACAGCCTCTTCGACGATCTGGTTACCGCGTTTCTTGGCTTGCTCAATGATTTCGGCTGCCTGAGCTTTTGCTTCGCGCAGTTGCTGACCCGCTTTCTCTTGGGCCAGTTCCAGGTCGCGAGCTGCTCGGCTGGCAGCGTCCAGTCCATCCGCGATCTTCTTCTGACGTTCGTGCAAAGCCGCGATGACCGGAGGCCACACGAACTTCATGCAAAACAGTACAAAAATGAAGAACGCAACGGACTGGCCAATCAGGGTTGCATTAATGTTCACGCCAACACCTCGCTCGTTCGTTGTCCATCACACCAATCAACTCGAAAATTCGAGTGATTAGCCAGCGAGTTGACCAACGAAGGGGTTCGCGAAGGTGAAGAACAGAGCGATACCAACGCCGATCATGGTTACGGCGTCGAGCAGGCCAGCAACGATGAACATTTTAACTTGCAGCATTGGAACCATTTCTGGCTGACGCGCAGCGCCTTCCAGGAACTTGCCGCCCAACAGGCCGAAACCAATTGCGGTACCCAGTGCGCCCAGGCCGATCAACAGTGCAACAGCGATAGCGGTTAGACCAACTACAGTTTCCATCTTTCCTCCCGACTTTTACGTCGTATGGTTTAGGTTTTTTAGATTAAAGCGGTAAAACAAATCGTTTCATCGTGCCCTAGACGGGCCCCCTCCCGTTTGACCGGGAGGGACATCAGACTGGTCGAGACCGGTCTTAATGGTTCTCTTCGTGCGCCATCGACAGGTAGACGATGGTCAGCATCATGAAGATAAACGCTTGCAGGGTGATGATCAGGATGTGGAACACAGCCCACGCCCATTGCAGCACCACGCCCAGGCCGCTGAGCCAGAGCAGGCCGCTGCCGAACATCACGGCGATCAGGATGAACACCAGTTCGCCAGCGTACATGTTGCCGAACAGACGAAGTGCCAGGGAGATTGGCTTGGCTACCAGCGTCACGAATTCAAGCAGGAAGTTCACCGGAATCAGCAGTGCTTGAACGAAGATGTTCTTGCTGCCGAATGGGTGCAGGGTCAGTTCGCCGATGAAACCGCCGATGCCCTTGACCTTGATGCTGTAGAAAATGATCAGAGCGAACACCGACAGGGCCATGCCCAGGGTCGCGTTCGGGTCGGTAGTCGATACGGCACGGAAAGGAATGTGCGAATCGCCGGAGATCAGGATGGCCAGTTGAGGAATCCAGTCGACCGGAATCAGGTCGATGGCGTTCATCAGGAACACCCAGACGAAGATGGTCAGTGCCAGCGGTGCAATCACTGGGCTACGGCCATGGAAGCTGTCTTTCACGCTGCCATCGACGAACTGGACCAATACTTCAACGAAGTTCTGCAAAGCACCTGGCTGACCGGAAGTTGCCTTCTTGGCCGCCATGCGGAAAAGAAGAACGAAGATCAGACCCAACGCGACAGACCAGCCGAGAGTATCGACGTGGAATGCCCAGAAGCCCATTTCTTTGGCTTCTGCTGCGGTGTGGGCAAAGCCCCAGCCGCCATTAGGTAGCTGACCGAAGGTCAGGTTCTGCAAGTGGTGCTGGATATAGCCCGAAGCGGTTGTTTCTGCCATGGTTGCCTCAAACGCCCTAAGGTCTCGAAAGTCTTGTTCTCATAAGCAGGGGAGCGAACCAGCTGACCAGTTGGGTCAGCACGAAGACGCCGAATACAGCTAGCGGCGCCAATGGCTTCACACCTGCGAACGTCAATGCAAAGAGCACTGCCGTCAAAATCAGTTTGCCTGCCTCGCCGGCATAAAAAGACCGGACGATGGCTTGAGCTGCTCGGGCGCCGGAAAACCGAAATGCCCTATGAGCGAAATACACATTCGGCAGCAAGGCTATCAGTCCCCCACAAAGGCCTGAATATCCGGCTACGACTCCATGCCAATGCCAGAGCGCCAACGCGGCCAGCAATAAAACGACCAATTGAGCCAATAAAACCGGGAAAACCGCCAAGCGATGGAACGGCAAGCGGTTTGGCGTGCGGGTTTCCATCACTCTTGCTCCTCATGGGTCGGCTGCCAGAATTCAATAACTTGGCATAATTTGTGCCGACAAAATGCGCGCAGAGTATAGGGGCGGTTCAGCCCCTATTCAACTGCCGGGTAGTGATTTCCGACTGCACGCTACATGAGGAAATGTTTCAGCGAATGTGTGCAAGGACGCCTTGAAGCTCATCGAGGGAGTTATACCCGATCACCAGCTGACCTTTCCCTTTCTTTCCGTGACGAATCTGCACCGCAGAGCCTAGGCGCTCGGCCAGGCGTTGCTCCAGACGCGCGATATCGGGGTCGGGTTTGACGGGTTCGGCAGGCTGCTGTTTGCCACTCAACCACTGGCGAACCAGGGCTTCGGTCTGGCGCACAGTGAGGCCGCGTGCGACAACGTGTCGCGCCCCTTCAACCTGTTGATTTTCCGGCAAACCCAGCAAGGCACGGGCATGACCCATTTCCAGGTCGCCGTGGGACAACATGGTCTTGATCACTTCAGGCAAAGCGATCAGGCGCAGCAGGTTAGCGACAGTGACGCGGGACTTACCCACAGCCTCGGCAACCTGCTGCTGAGTCAGCTGGAATTCCTGCTGCAGGCGCTGCAGGGCAACCGCTTCCTCGACGGGGTTGAGGTCTTCGCGCTGGATATTCTCGATCAGCGCCATGGCGATGGCGGTTTCGTCCGGGACATCGCGAACCATCGCGGGGATGGTTTCCTGACCCGCCTGCTGGCTGGCGCGCCAGCGGCGCTCACCGGCGATGATTTCAAAACGCCCGGAGCCGATAGGACGCACCACGATCGGCTGCATCACGCCCTGAGTCTTGATCGAGCTCGCCAGTTCTTCCAGTGCCTGTGGGTCCATGTCCCGGCGCGGCTGATACTTGCCGCGCTGGATCAGGTCCAGCGGCAAATGTTGCAGCTCACGCACATCGGCTTGAACCGCTTGTTCTTCCAGCGAGCTGACAGTCGGACCACTCAACAGTGCATCCAGTCCACGTCCGAGACCTCGTTTCTTGACGGCCATGGGGATTCCTTAAGTTGGCTGGGCGGCAGCTGCGCGTGAGTTTTTCCGTTGCCGACGAACCATCTCGCCAGCGAGGGCCAGATAAGCGATGGCACCGCGCGACTGTTTGTCGTAGACCAAGGCCGGCATGCCATAACTGGGGGCTTCCGCCAGACGGATGTTGCGTGGGATCACTGTGTCGTACAACTGATCGCCGAAGTGTTCCTTGAGCTGCGCGGAAACATCGTTCATCAGGCTCAGGCGCGGATCGTACATGGTACGCAGCAGGCCCTCGACCTTGAGGTTCGGGTTCAGCAGTTCGGAAATGCGCTTGATGTTATCCACAAGGTCGCTCAGCCCTTCAAGGGCAAAGTACTCGCACTGCATGGGGATAATGACCCCATCGGCGGCAACCAGGGCGTTGAGCGTCAGCATCGACAGCGACGGCGGACAGTCGATCAGAATGTAGTCGTAGTTTTCCCGGATCGGTGCCAAGGCGCTGCGCAGGCGGCTTTCCTTCATCTGCATTTCCAGCAGGACGACTTCCGCGGCGGTCAGGTCGCGGTTCGCCGGCAGCAGCTGATAACCGCCATGCTCGGAATAGTGCATGGCCTGGGCCAGATCGCATTCGCCGATCAGCAGGTCGTAGACCGAATTTTCCAGGCCATGTTTATCCACACCGCTACCCATGGTGGCGTTGCCCTGTGGATCGAGATCGATCAACAGCACCCGGCGCTTGGTAGCAACCAGCGATGCTGCGAGGTTGATGCAGGTGGTGGTCTTGCCCACACCACCTTTCTGGTTCGCTATCGCGAATACCTTAGCCATTCTTGCTTGTGTTCCCAATCATGCCGTGCGGCGCAGTATCAGCAGATGGCGTTGGCCTTGGCAACCGGGTACGGCCAGGGCGTGTTCGCTATCGAGGTGGAAGTCTGCCGGCAATGCTATCAGCTCATCGGCGGGATGAACGCCCTTCATTGCCAGCCAACGTGTGTCGCGATCGCCCAGGTGGCGAGTCCAGTTGGTGAAGTTCTCCATGCTGCTGAATGCCCGGGAAATGATCCCGTTGAAAGGCTGCTGCGGCTGGAAGGCTTCGACGCGACTGTGGATAACTTGCAGGTTGTCCAGTTTCAGCTCGAGTTTGACCTGGGTCAGGAAGCGGGTTTTCTTGCCATTGCTGTCCAGGCAGGTCACTTGCGAGTCCGGAAACAGGATAGCCAATGGAATTCCCGGCATCCCGCCGCCACTGCCAACGTCCAACCAACGACCGTTTTCGATGAAGGACATCACGCTCAGGCTGTCGAGCAGGTGCCGCGAGACCATTTCATCCGGATCGCGCACGGCGGTCAGGTTGTAGGCCTTGTTCCATTTGATCAACAGCGCCAGATAACCCAGCAGCAGTTCGTGCTGGGTTTCTGTCAGGTTGACACCGAGTTGGCGAGCACCTGTGGATAACTCTTCTGCATGTTGCGAGGTGACCTGCGAACTCAAGCGCTTTGCTCCAACTGACGGCCCGCGCCGCGTTTTTTCAAATGAATCATCAACAGCGAAATCGCTGCCGGGGTCACGCCCGGAATCCGCGAAGCCTGGCCCAGGGTTTCTGGACGAGTCGCGCCGAGCTTGCTCTGGATCTCTTTCGAGAGGCCGGAGATGGTGCTGTAGTCGATATCCACAGGCAGCTTGGTGTCTTCGCTAGCCCGCAGACGAGCAATTTCATCCTGCTGGCGATCGATGTAGCCGGCGTACTTGGTCTTGATCTCGACCTGCTCGGCGACCTGGGGATCTTCCGCACCCTGCCCGGTCACTTCGACCAGACCAGCGTAGTCGATTTCCGGACGGCTCAGCAGGTTCAACAAGTTGTACTCATGGGTCAGCGGCGTGCCGAACTTCTCGGCGATCGCATCCCCCTGCTCGGTGCCCGGGCGTACCCAGGTGCTTTTCAGGCGTTGCTCTTCCAGGGCAATGCCTTCGCGCTTCTTGCAGAACGCAGCCCAACGGACATCGTCCACCAGGCCCAGTTCCCGACCTTTTTCAGTCAGGCGCAGGTCGGCGTTGTCTTCGCGAAGGATCAGCCGATATTCGGCGCGGGATGTGAACATCCGATACGGTTCCTGGGTTCCCAGGGTAATCAGGTCGTCGACCAACACTCCGATGTAGGCTTCATCGCGACGCGGGCACCAGCTGTCTTTGCCCTGCGCGCGCAATGCGGCGTTGGCCCCGGCGAGCAAGCCTTGGGCGCCGGCTTCTTCGTAACCGGTGGTGCCGTTGATCTGGCCGGCAAAGAACAGGCCGCCGATCACTTTGGTTTCCAGGCTGTATTTCAGGTCGCGCGGGTCGAAGTAGTCGTACTCGATGGCATAGCCGGGACGCACGATGTGGGCGTTTTCCATGCCGCGGATCGATTGCACGATCTGCAACTGCACATCGAACGGCAGGCTTGTGGATATCCCGTTCGGATACAGCTCGTGAGTAGTCAGGCCTTCCGGCTCGATGAAGACCTGGTGGCTTTCCTTGTCGGCAAAGCGATGGATCTTGTCTTCGATCGACGGGCAGTAGCGCGGGCCAATGCCCTCAATCATCCCGGCATCGGAATACATCGGCGAACGGTCGAGGTTTGCAGCGATGATTTCGTGAGTCCGCGCATTGGTATGAGTAATCCAGCAACTGACCTGCCGCGGATGCTGTTCCTTGTTGCCCAGGAAAGACATGACCGGGATCGGCGTATCGCCCGGTTGCTCGGTCATCACCGAGAAATCCACAGACCGGCCATCGATGCGCGGTGGTGTACCGGTTTTCAGGCGGCCGACACGCAGAGGCAGTTCGCGCAGACGGCGAGCCAGAGCAATAGACGGCGGATCACCGGCACGACCACCGGAGTAATTCTGCAAACCAATGTGGATAAGTCCGCCGAGGAAGGTACCAGTGGTCAACACCACGGACTCGGCGAAGAAACGCAGGCCCATTTGGGTCACTACGCCGCGGACCTGGTCCTGCTCGACGATCAGGTCGTCCGCTGCCTGTTGAAATATCCACAGGTTCGGCTGGTTTTCCAGGGTTTCGCGGACAGCGGCCTTGTACAGGATACGGTCGGCCTGGGCGCGAGTAGCGCGCACGGCCGGGCCTTTGCGGCTGTTCAACACCCGAAACTGAATACCACCTTTATCGGTAGCCATGGCCATCGCGCCGCCGAGGGCGTCGATTTCCTTGACCAAATGGCTTTTGCCGATCCCGCCAATTGCGGGGTTGCAGCTCATTGCTCCGAGGGTTTCCACGTTGTGCGTCAGCAACAGGGTTTTTGCCCCCATGCGCGCTGATGCAAGTGCTGCCTCGGTACCGGCATGACCGCCGCCGATGACGATCACTTCAAAACGGGAAGGGAAATCCACCACGCACCTCGTGCCTGCTTATATGGGTAAAAAAAGGATGGGTTCTTGGGCTAACGGACAAGTATAGGGTCTTCGCCCTTCCTAAAGAACCCTTTGCACAAAATTTAACCAGCTGTGGATGACTCACGGACAATAGAAATTAAAAAGAAAGAAATTTATTAAATCTTTGTTTTTATGTTTATTCTTAGGCACCGACCTATCTGTGGATAGATTCATACAGCCATTTGTTTTCAATGTGTACAGAGATTCAAAACTCTGTGGTTAGGTGGCCAGGAGGCCGTTGGATAACCGGTGTAAGCCTGTGGATTAAAGTAGCGGTTATCCACAGAGCGGGTTTTCCTCACTTTTTGCGCCCTGTTATCAACCGAGCCTAAGGGCAGTTATTCACAGAGCTTAATCCACAGAAAAAGGTTCGGACAGCCAAACGGCGCCCACAAAAAATCCGCCGGAACGCTCGGTGGCGCTCGGCAAATTCGAAAATGATGGGGATAGCGCTGGTTTGCGCGTGATGCAGGCGAGCAGGGCCTTGAGTATCACGCGTAATCGAGCCGTCGACCGACGGCTCCTACAAGAAGATCGGGTTATTTACCGATACAGAAGCTGGAGAAGATCCGGCCCAGCAGGTCGTCCGAGCTGAAAGCGCCGGTAATTTCCCCCAGTGACTGCTGTGCCTGGCGCAAATCTTCCGCCAGCAGCTCGCCCGCGCCGGCGAGGGTCAGTTGCGAACGGCCATGTTCAAGCGCTTCACTGGCGTGATGCAGGGCTTCCAGGTGACGCCGGCGTGCGCTGAAGCTGCTTTCGGAGGTCTGTTCATAACCCATGCAGGCTTTGAGGTGTTCACGCAACAGCTCCAGACCCTCGCCACCCGCCTTGGCGCTCAGGCTGATCGTGACGTGGCCATCGTCGCTGACTTCCAAAGCGATCGCTTCATTGGTCAAGTCGGCCTTGTTGCGGATCAGGGTGACTTTCGCCGGATCCGGACGCTGTTCCAGGAACTCCGGCCACAAGGCAAAAGGATCCGTCGCTTCCGGAGCGGTGGCGTCGACTACCAGCAATACGCGATCGGCCTCGCCGATAGCCTTGAGGGCACGTTCCACTCCGATCTTTTCCACCTGGTCCTCGGTATCGCGCAGCCCCGCGGTATCCACAACGTGCAGCGGCATGCCGTCGATGTGGATATGTTCGCGCAGCACATCCCGGGTGGTGCCGGCGATCTCGGTAACGATCGCTGCTTCGCGTCCGGCCAGGGCATTGAGCAGGCTGGATTTGCCGGCATTCGGCCGCCCGGCGATGACCACGGTCATGCCGTCGCGCAGCAAGGCGCCCTGCCCAGCTTCGCGGACCACGGTGGATAACTCATCGCGCACGGTGTCGAGCATCTGCAGGACGTGGCCGTCGGCGAGGAAATCGATTTCTTCCTCGGGAAAATCGATGGCCGCCTCGACGTAAATGCGCAATGCGATCAGTTGCTCGGTCAGGTTATGCACACGCTTGGAGAATGCCCCCTGCAAAGAGCGCAACGCATTGCGCGCGGCCTGTGCGGAACTGGCCTCGATCAGGTCGGCGATGGCTTCGGCCTGGGCCAGGTCGAGCTTGTCATTGAGGAAGGCGCGCTCGCTGAATTCCCCTGGCCGGGCCAGTCGGCATCCCAACTGCAGGCAACGTTGCAACAGCATGTCCAGGACAATCGGGCCGCCGTGGCCCTGCAATTCCAGTACGTCTTCGCCGGTAAAGGAGTTTGGCCCAGGGAAATACAGGGCAATCCCCTCATCCAGGACTTCATTCCGATCGCTAAGAAACGGTCCGTAATGGGCATAACGCGGTTTCAGCTCGCGGCCGCTGATGGCCTTGGCGGCAACGCTGGCCAACGGTCCGGAAATACGCACGATGCCCACGCCACCGCGCCCCTGGGCGGTGGCTACAGCTGCGATGGTTTCACGAGGGACATTCATAACCCGCTCCAGACATAAAGAGGCAGACAAAAGTGACAGATAGCAAAACGCCCCACTAGGGGGCGTTTTGAGTGGTTATCCACAGCGTAGGTCAGGCAGCTGCTTTCTTGGTAGCAGCTTCGATCTTACGTGTGATGTACCACTGTTGTGCGATCGACAGGCAGTTGTTCACAACCCAGTACAGCACCAGGCCTGCCGGGAACCACAGGAAGAAGAAGGTGAAGATGATTGGCATCATTTTCATCACCTTGGCCTGCATCGGATCCGGAGGAGTCGGGTTCAGCTGCTGCTGGATGAACATGGTGGCGCCCATGATGATCGGCAGGATAAAGAACGGATCCTTGATCGACAGGTCGGTAATCCACAGCATGAACGGGGCCTGGCGCATTTCCACGCTTTCCAGGAGTACCCAGTACAAGGACAGGAACACCGGCATCTGCACGAGGATTGGCAAGCAACCACCCAGCGGATTGATCTTCTCCTTCTTGTACAGCTCCATCATGGCTTGCGACATTTTCTGCCGGTCGTCGCCATGTTGCTCTTTCAGAGCGGCCAGTTTCGGCGCTACCGCACGCATACGGGCCATGGATTTGTAGCTGGCTGCCGACAGTGGGAAGAAAATCCCCTTGATCAGCATGGTCAGGAAGATGATCGACCAGCCCCAGTTACCCACAATGCTGTGGATATGTTGCAGCAGCCAGAAGATCGGCTGGGCAATGAACCACAGGATGCCGTAGTCGACGGTCAGTTCCAGGCCTGGGGACAACTCTTTCAGCACGGCCTGGCTTTTCGGACCGGCGTACAGAGTGGCGGTGGTTTCAGCCTTGGCACCTGGTGCAACGGTCAGCGCCGGGCCAGTGAAACCGATGATGTAGTTGCCTTGGTTATCCTTGCGGGTCTGCACCACGTTGCTTTCGTTCTTCGCCGGAATCCAGGCGGTCACGAAGTAGTGTTGCAGCCAGGCAACCCAGCCACCTTGTACGGATTCTTTCAGCGAGCCCTTGTCGATATCTTTCATCGACACTTTTTTGTACGGCTCGGAACTTGTCCACAGGGCAGCGCCCAGGTAAGTCGCGGTGCCGGTGGCGGTGCTGGAAGAAGGATCGGAGCTGGCGTCGCGCTTGAGCTGGGCAAACAGGTTGCCAGTCCAGGCCTTATCGCTGGTGTTGTCGATCAGATAGGTGACTTTCAGATCGTACAGGCCGCGGGTAAAGGTGAAACGCTTGATGTAGTTGACGCCGGCTTCGCTGAATTTCAGGTCGACATTCAGCTGGTTCTGGCCGTTAGCCAGTTGATAAGTCTTTTTCTCGGCCGAGTAAACCGGGCGTCCTGCAGGACGGGCATCCGGACCGTTGACGCCGGTCAGGCCGCTTTGCGCCAGATAAGTACGCTCGCCACCGTTATCGAACAGCTGGAACGGAATTTCCGGATGGTCCTGGCGACGTGGATACAGCGGCAGCTTCAGCTGGGCGATATCACCACCTTGAGGATCGATAGCCAGATCGAGCACATCCGTTTTTACCTGGATGAGGTCTTTGCTTGCCGCTACCGGAGTTTCGGTAGGGGTGCTGGTATCGGTATTCGCGTTGGGTACATCGGCACTGGCGGAAGCATTGTTACCAACAGGCGTATCCGGTAGAGCCGGAGTGGCAGTGTTGGCAGCAACATTCTGAGTCGGCAGGGCAGCCTGGCCATAATCCTGGTTCCACTTAAGAACCATGACGTAGGACACGATTGCCAGGGCGACGATCAGGATCGTGCGTTTAATATCCATGATTACTCGGCCATCGAAGAAGAACGGGAGGTAGGGATAGGTGGAACCGGGTCATAACCACCGGGATTCCACGGATGACAGCGACCTAAACGACGAAAGGTCAGCCAGCCACCGCGCAGAAGGCCATGATTTTCAATGGCTTCATACGCGTAGCAGGAACAGCTGGGGTAGAAACGACAGTGACTGGCCATCAGGGGACTAATGGCGTAGCGATAAAACTGGATCGGAACGAGTGCCAGTTTACGCATTCGGGCTGTCTACCCCTACAGTTTCGGTTTTGACTGCTGGTGCCGGCTTGTTACGGGCCAGACGCTTCCAGAGTTTGTCGAAATGCTGAATCAATTCGGGGTTTTCTACATCGCCCAAACCTTTGCGCGCGACGACAACGATGTCCCAGCCGACCAGAGAATCCTGGTGCAGGCGAAACGATTCGCGCATCAGACGTTTGAGACGATTGCGCTCAACGGAGAGCTTGACGCTCTTTTTTCCGATAACCAGCCCCAGACGGGGGTGATCCAGATCGTTGTCGCGCACAAGGAGCAGGAGATTTTTCCCCGGAACCTTGCCGGTAGGGGAGTCAAAGACTGCCTTGAAATGCCGGGGAGTAAGCAGACGCTTTTCCCGACTGAAGTCCTGACTCACCTCCAGTGCCGGAGTATCAAACTGCCAGACGCGCACGACCTTTGGCGCGACGACGCGACAGGACGGCACGACCGTTCTTGGTAGCCATGCGAGCACGGAAACCGTGGGTACGAGCGCGTTTGATAGTGCTTGGTTGGAAAGTACGTTTCATTGTCGTGTTACCTGGTTCGTCCACAACGGGCCGGAATGGCCCCCGTTTTAAGAGATCGGCGATTCTAGAGAAAGCAAGCCTCTAGGTCAATTTCCAACCAGCTTTTCCTTTATCTGGGTATGTCCGCTCAGCGAGCCGAAGAACCAGGTCAGCCAGATATAGAAATAAAGAAGGGAATTATTTAAAGCTTTTCTGTAAAGCTTATAAAGGCTAGGGCCCTGCCCATCTGTGGATAACTGCATTCAGCCCTTATAGAACGTACTGTACAGAGAATGACAACACTGTCGAGAAGCGGTGTTCTGCCTGTGCTGCGCTATCGGAAAAGCTGTGTGTGGAAAGGCTAGTTATCCACAGGCGGGTTATCCACTGAGTTTCGCCCCCAGTTGTGCAAAGCCCTCAGGGGCGGTTATCCACAGAGCTTATGCACATACCATTGGTCGTGTTTTTTCGGGATAAAGCGTTGATTCGTAGTGGCCTGTGATCAACCTACATGTGGATAAGTGGGCGTCTGGTCGCTACAATGGCGGCTTGTTTTTGCCTCACCGGCTTTCAACTTAGGGGATATCCGTGTCAGTGGAACTTTGGCAGCAGTGCGTGGAGCTTCTGCGTGATGAGCTGCCTGCCCAGCAATTCAACACTTGGATCCGTCCGCTACAGGTCGAAGCCGAAGGCGACGAGTTGCGTGTCTACGCACCGAATCGTTTTGTTCTCGATTGGGTCAACGAAAAGTACCTGGGCCGTGTGCTCGAGCTGCTGGATGAGCATGGCAATGGCATGGCGCCGGCGCTTTCCTTATTAATAGGCAGCAAACGCAGTTCCGCTCCTCGTGCGGCACCCAATGCGCCATTGGCCGCCGCCGTTGCCTCTCAGGTTCAGCAGGCAGCCGCTGCCGCCCCGGTTGCTACGCCGGCTCCGGCCGCTCCGACTAAACCGGCGACCCAGAAGATTGCCGAGGTCAGCGAAGAACCCTCTCGTGACAGCTTCGACCCAATGGCGGGGGCCAGTTCGCAACAGGCTCCAGTGCGCGCCGAACAGCGCACCGTCCAGGTAGAAGGTGCGCTCAAGCACACCAGTTACCTGAACCGCACCTTCACGTTCGAAAACTTTGTGGAAGGTAAGTCCAACCAGCTGGCCCGTGCTGCGGCCTGGCAGGTAGCCGACAACCCCAAGCACGGTTACAACCCGCTCTTCCTTTATGGTGGCGTAGGTTTGGGTAAGACCCACTTGATGCATGCTGTGGGTAACCATCTATTAAAGAAGAATCCGAATGCCAAGGTCGTGTACCTGCATTCCGAGCGCTTCGTCGCGGACATGGTCAAGGCGCTGCAACTCAACGCCATCAACGAATTCAAGCGCTTCTACCGTTCGGTGGATGCATTGCTGATCGACGATATCCAGTTCTTCGCCCGCAAGGAGCGTTCCCAGGAAGAGTTTTTCCACACCTTCAACGCCCTGCTCGAAGGCGGCCAACAGGTGATTCTCACCAGTGACCGCTATCCGAAGGAGATCGAAGGCCTGGAAGAACGCCTGAAATCACGTTTCGGCTGGGGCCTGACAGTGGCGGTAGAGCCACCGGAACTGGAAACCCGCGTCGCGATCCTGATGAAGAAAGCCGACCAGGCCAAAGTCGAACTGCCTCACGATGCGGCGTTCTTCATTGCCCAGCGGATTCGCTCCAACGTGCGTGAACTGGAAGGTGCGCTCAAGCGCGTCATCGCCCACTCGCACTTCATGGGGCGCGACATCACCATCGAGCTGATTCGTGAGTCGCTGAAAGACCTGCTGGCCCTGCAGGACAAATTGGTCTCTGTGGATAACATTCAGCGCACAGTCGCCGAGTACTACAAGATCAAGATCTCCGATCTGCTGTCCAAGCGGCGCTCGCGCTCGGTCGCGCGGCCGCGTCAGGTGGCCATGGCCTTGTCCAAGGAACTGACCAACCATAGCCTGCCGGAAATCGGCGATGTGTTTGGCGGCCGCGACCACACCACGGTCTTGCACGCATGCCGCAAGATCAATGAACTTAAGGAATCCGACGCGGACATCCGCGAGGACTACAAGAACCTGCTGCGTACTCTGACCACTTGATGACTCCAGCGCAGCTTATTAAGGCAAGGGACTAGACCATGCATTTCACCATTCAACGCGAAGCCCTGTTGAAACCCCTGCAACTGGTCGCCGGCGTCGTCGAACGTCGTCAGACCTTGCCGGTACTTTCCAACGTGCTGTTGGTTGTCGAAGGCCAGCAACTGTCGCTGACCGGTACCGACCTGGAAGTCGAACTGGTCGGTCGCGTGCAGCTGGAAGAGCCGGCGGAGCCAGGCGAGATCACTGTCCCGGCACGTAAGCTGATGGACATCTGCAAGAGCCTGCCGAACGATGCCCTGATCGACATCAAGGTCGACGAGCAAAAGCTGGTGGTCAAGGCTGGCCGTAGCCGCTTTACCTTGTCCACTCTGCCGGCCAACGATTTCCCGACCGTGGAAGAAGGCCCGGGCTCGCTGACTTGCCAGCTGGAGCAGAGCAAGCTGCGTCGCCTGATCGAGCGCACCAGCTTCGCCATGGCTCAACAGGACGTGCGTTATTACCTCAACGGCATGCTGCTGGAAGTCTCCGCCGGCATCATCCGCGCCGTGGCCACCGACGGTCACCGCCTGGCCATGTGCTCGATGCAGGCCGATATTGGTCAGCCGGATCGCCACCAGGTGATCGTGCCGCGCAAAGGCATCCTGGAACTGGCCCGCCTGCTCACCGAGCCGGACGGCAACGTCAGCATCGTGCTGGGTCAACACCACATCCGTGCGACCACCGGCGAGTTCACCTTCACTTCCAAGCTGGTCGACGGCAAGTTCCCCGACTACGAGCGCGTACTGCCGAAGGGCGGTGACAAGCTGGTATTGGGCGACCGCCAGGCGCTGCGTGAAGCCTTCAGCCGTACCGCGATTCTGTCCAACGAGAAGTACCGCGGTATCCGCCTGCAACTGGCCAACGGTCAGCTGAAAATCCAGGCGAACAACCCGGAGCAGGAAGAAGCGGAAGAAGAAGTAGGCGTGGAATACAACGGCGGTTCGCTGGAGATCGGCTTCAACGTCAGCTACCTGCTCGACGTGCTGGGCGTGATGACCACCGAACAGGTACGCCTGATCCTGTCCGATTCCAACAGCAGTGCGCTGGTGCAGGAATCTGACAACGACGACTCGGCTTACGTTGTCATGCCGATGCGCCTGTAATCATGCTCAGCAGAAGCTAGATGTCCCTCAGTCGCGTCTCGGTCACCGGGGTGCGCAATCTGCACCCGGTGACCTTCTCCCCCTCTCCCCGCATCAATCTCCTTTACGGCGCCAACGGCAGCGGCAAAACCAGCGTGCTGGAAGCCATCCATCTGTTGGGGCTTGCTCGTTCGTTTCGCAGTGCTCGTTTGTTGCCGGTAATCCAGTACGAGCAGCCCGCTTGTACGGTATTCGGTCAGGTCGAACTGGCAGATGGGGGACATAGCAGCCTGGGGATATCTCGCGATCGGCAAGGCGAGTTCCAGATCCGCATCGACGGGCAGAACGCTCGAAGTGCTGCGCAGCTGGCGGAAATCCTGCCGTTACAATTGATCAACCCGGACAGTTTCCGCTTGTTGGAAGGTGCTCCGAAAATCAGGCGCCAGTTCCTTGATTGGGGCGTGTTCCACGTGGAACCCCGCTTCATGTCAACCTGGCAGCGCTTGCAGAAGGCCCTGCGGCAGCGGAACTCATGGCTGCGGCATGGTACACTTGACGCCGCTTCGCAAGCAGCCTGGGACAGGGAACTGTGTCAGGCCAGCGCTGAAATTGATGAATACCGCCGCGCTTATATCAAAGCCTTGAAACCAGTCTTTGAGCGGACCTTGAGCGAGCTGGTAGAGCTCGAGGGCTTAACGCTTAGCTATTACCGTGGTTGGGATAAAGAGCGAGAGCTCAGTGCAGTGCTCGCGGCATCCCTCCATCGTGATCAGCAAATGGGTCATACCCAGGCCGGCCCCCAACGTGCTGATTTGCGTCTCAGATTGGGCGCACACAACGCTGCGGATATCTTGTCCCGCGGTCAGCAGAAGTTGGTGGTCTGTGCCTTGCGGATCGCCCAGGGGCACCTGGTCAGCCAGGCCCGGCGCGGTCAGTGTATTTATCTTGTGGATGACTTGCCGTCCGAGTTGGACGAGCAGCATCGCCGCGCACTTTGTCGCTTGTTGGAAGACTTACGCTGCCAGGTGTTCATCACCTGTGTAGACCACGAATTATTGAGGGAAGGCTGGCAGACGGAAACGCCAGTTGCCCTGTTCCACGTGGAACAGGGCCGTATCACCCAGACCCACGACCATCGGGAGTGAAGGCATGAGCGAAGAAAACACGTACGACTCGAGCAGCATTAAAGTGCTGAAAGGTTTGGATGCCGTACGCAAACGTCCCGGTATGTACATTGGTGACACCGACGATGGCAGCGGTCTGCACCATATGGTGTTCGAGGTGGTCGATAACTCGATCGACGAAGCTTTGGCCGGCCACTGCGACGACATCAGCATCATCATCCACCCGGACGAATCCATCACCGTGCGTGACAACGGTCGCGGCATCCCGGTAGATGTGCATAAAGAAGAAGGCGTTTCCGCGGCCGAGGTCATCATGACCGTGCTGCACGCCGGCGGTAAATTCGACGACAACTCCTACAAAGTATCCGGCGGTCTGCACGGTGTAGGTGTGTCGGTAGTGAACGCCCTTTCCGAAGAGCTTGTTCTCACTGTGCGCCGCAGCGGCAAGATCTGGGAACAAACCTACGTTCACGGTGTGCCTCAGGCACCTATGGCAATCGTTGGTGACAGCGAAACCACCGGTACCCAGATTCATTTCAAGGCTTCCAGCGAGACCTTCAAGAACATCCATTTCAGCTGGGACATCCTGGCCAAGCGGATTCGTGAACTGTCCTTCCTCAACTCCGGTGTCGGTATCGTTCTGAAGGACGAGCGCAGCGGCAAGGAAGAACTGTTCAAGTACGAAGGCGGCCTGCGTGCATTCGTCGAATACCTGAACACCAATAAGACTGCGGTCAACCAGGTGTTCCACTTCAACGTCCAGCGTGAAGATGGCATCGGCGTGGAAATCGCCCTGCAGTGGAACGACAGTTTCAACGAGAACCTGCAGTGCTTCACCAACAACATCCCGCAGCGCGATGGCGGTACTCACCTGGTGGGCTTCCGCTCGGCACTGACGCGTAACCTGAACAACTACATCGAACAGGAAGGCCTGGCGAAGAAGCACAAAGTCGCCACCACCGGTGACGATGCCCGCGAAGGCCTGACTGCGATTATTTCGGTCAAGGTGCCGGATCCCAAGTTCAGCTCCCAGACCAAAGACAAGCTGGTGTCTTCCGAAGTGAAGACCGCGGTCGAACAGGAAATGGGCAAGTACTTCTCCGACTTCCTGCTGGAAAACCCGAACGAGGCCAAGCTGGTTGTCGGCAAGATGCTCGACGCTGCCCGGGCCCGTGAAGCGGCGCGTAAGGCCCGTGAAATGACCCGTCGTAAAGGCGCGCTGGATATCGCCGGCCTGCCGGGCAAACTGGCGGACTGCCAGGAAAAAGACCCTGCCCTTTCCGAACTCTACCTGGTGGAAGGTGACTCTGCTGGCGGCTCCGCCAAGCAGGGACGTAACCGCAAGACCCAGGCGATCCTGCCGCTCAAGGGCAAGATCCTTAACGTTGAGAAAGCGCGTTTCGACAAGATGATTTCCTCGCAAGAGGTCGGCACCTTGATCACTGCACTCGGTTGCGGCATCGGCCGCGAAGAGTACAACATCGACAAGCTGCGCTATCACAACATCATCATCATGACCGACGCCGACGTCGACGGTTCGCACATCCGTACCCTGCTGCTGACCTTCTTCTTCCGTCAGTTGCCGGAGCTGATCGAGCGTGGCTACATCTATATCGCTCAGCCGCCGCTGTACAAGGTCAAGAAAGGCAAGCAAGAGCAATACATCAAAGACGACGACGCCATGGAAGAGTACATGACGCAGTCGGCCCTGGAAGATGCGAGCCTGCACCTGAACGAAGACGCACCGGGGATTTCCGGCGAGGCGCTGGAGCGCCTGGTGAACGACTTCCGCATGGTGATGAAAACCCTCAAGCGTCTGTCGCGCCTGTACCCGCAGGAACTGACCGAGCACTTCATCTACCTGCCGGCCGTTAGCCTGGAAATGCTTGGCGACCACGCCAAGATGCAGGACTGGCTGGCCCAGTACGAAGTCCGTCTGCGCACCGTCGAGAAGTCCGGCCTGGTCTACAAGGCCAGCCTGCGTGAAGATCGTGAACGTGGCGTGTGGCTGCCAGAGGTCGAACTGATCTCCCACGGCCTGTCGAACTACGTCACCTTCAACCGCGACTTCTTCGGCAGCAATGACTACAAGACCGTCGTTACCCTCGGCGCTCAGTTGAGCTCCCTGCTGGACGAAGGCGCGTACATCCAGCGCGGCGAACGCAAGAAGGCGGTGGTCGAGTTCAAGGAAGCCCTGGACTGGCTGATGACCGAAAGCACCAAGCGCCACACCATCCAGCGATACAAAGGTCTGGGTGAGATGAACCCGGATCAGCTGTGGGAAACCACCATGGACCCAAGCGTGCGTCGCATGCTCAAGGTCACCATCGAAGACGCCATCGGCGCCGACCAGATCTTCAACACCCTGATGGGTGATGCGGTCGAACCTCGTCGCGACTTCATCGAAAGCAACGCCCTGGCGGTATCCAACCTGGACTTCTGATCCGGTGTCGATGGGCACATTAAGTGTCGCGAGTGGGCGGGTTATTGTCGCTCTCTAATGAAAACCCCCGGCCTCGTGCCGGGGTTTTTCTATGTATTGATCTATAAATATGGCCCCATGGTCGATCAATTTGTTGGTGGGCTGAATGGACAGGCCGCGCTCAGTTTGCATATCTCTTCGTCCGGCAGGTATCGACTAATTTCAAGGTTGCAATCGTCTGGCACAATCTCGCTAACGGCGATTTTGATCGCCATCGGATTGTTCACGGTGCTCAGTAACTGTGGAAGCTTGGTCAGTTCAGTGCGTTTTTCGGGGCCGCTAGCGGTGAACTCATCTGTCACCTTCACGAATCGAATGGAGTCGGATGGTTTCACCGTATTGAGAATCATCACTGAAGCAGCAGTCGAAGATCCGGAGAACAACCCGTCGGGTAGGCCGATGACGGTGTGGATCATCCGCTTGTGAAGCAAAACCTTGGTTTTTTGCCCCCGGCGCTGATACAGCTTGCTCAACTCGGAACTGTTGCATTTCACGCTCAGGCAATGGTGCTCATGTGTGGATTTTTTTCGACCGTAATGTTTCTGCTTTTGATGCACGCCGCCTAGGTGCTTCGATCATCAGTCATGCCTCGGCGCGCGACCACGGCTGAGAGCGCGCATCTGGTACTTGATGCTGGTCATGTAGGCGCGGGCCGCCAGCAGCTTGTGCTTCCAGCGGATCATCGGCAGGCGGGCCTGCATGCCCTGATGGTCGCGCCAGACCTTGGGCAGTTGCGGATAGATGGCCAGGGCCTAGGCCATGCCCACCATGGCGACGCCGTCGGCAATCACACGCTGTGCCACCTCGCGCCGGCTGATTCCACCGGTGACCATCAGCGGCATTCGCGCGCAGGTCACCATATCGCGGGCGAATTCTAGGAAGTACGCCTCGCGGGCCAAGGTCCGGCCGTCGCGCGTGTCGCCCTGCCTGGCCGGCGCCTCGTAGCTGCCACCGGAGAGTTCCACCAGGTCCACCGGCCGCTCATTGAGCATCTCCAACATTCGTCGCGCGTCGTGGACATCGAAGCCGCCGCGCTGGAAATCCGCAGAGTTGAGCTTGACCGCCACGCAGAAGGTCGGCGCCACCTGCGCGCACCGCGCGGATAATCTCCAGCAGCAGGCGGGCGCGGTTCTGCACCGAGCCGCCCCAGCGGTCGGTACGGCGGTTGCTCAGCGGCGAGAGGAACTGGCTGAGCAGGTAGCCATGGGCGGCATGAATCTGCACGCCGGTAAAGCCGGCCTGCTCGGCGAGCACGGCGGTGTGGGTGAAGCGACGGACAACCTCAGCGATGTCCGCCTCGATCATCTCCCGCGGCACCTGGAACATCCGCGACAGGGCACCGAGCTTCAGCGCCACCACCGACGGCGCCATGGTTGGCTGACCAAGGCTGGCGAGCATCTGCCGGCCGGGGTGGTTGATCTGCAACCAGAACTGCGCGCCCCGGCTGCGCCCAGCCTTGGCCCATTACGTGAAGTGCTGCAGTTGCCGGTCGCTTTCCAGCAGCACGCCGCCCGGGCCGGTCAGCGCGTGGCGGTCGACTATGACGTTGCCGCTGAGGATCAACCCAGCGCCGCCGTCGGCTCAAGTCTGATACAGACACAACAACGCTTCGGAGGGAGCATGTTCGGCATCGCTCATATTCTCCTCCATCGCCGCCTTGCACAGGCGGTTGGGAACAGTGGCACCGTTGGGCAGTTGCAGCAGGTCGAAGAGGTTCATGGGACAGAACTCGATCGGTGAAGTTCTCGCAAGCCTAGGTTTAAAGCCTGGTTTAAGATCAAGCGACATTTCGCCATCGGATCGGGTGGTATTCACGCGCTCCGTCGGGGCTGTCGGCAGCCTATGCTGCACGCTCTCCATACGCGCCGAGGGCCTAGCATGAACCAAGAACGCCTTGAACACAGAACCCTGCCGACGGTGCTCGGGCAGTTGCGCGTGCGCGTCGGCGGGAACGGACCGGCGATCCTGTTCTGGCCCAGCCTGTTGATGGACGGTACGATGTGGCAGGGGGTGGCGGAGCGGTTGGCCGAGCGCTACCGGGTGGTGCTGATCGACCCACCCGGTCACGGCGGCAGCACGGCGCTCACACGCCATTTCGACTTTTCTACCTGCGCCGAATGCATCGTCCAGGTCATGGACGGGCTGGGCATCGATCGTGCCCATTACGTCGGCAATTCATGGGGCGCGATGATCGGCGGGACCTTCGCCGCGCGTTACCCGGGGCGGGTGGGCGTGGCCGTGCTGATGAACGGCACGGCCTCTCCTTGCGGCCCTGCCCAGCGCCTGCAATTCAGGCTGATGGTGTCGCTCGGACGCTTGCTGCGCGGCATCCGCGGGCCGCTGCGTACCAGCGCGACGGCGGCGTTCCTAGGACCCACCAGTCGCCGCGACCGGCCCCAGGTGGTGGCCCAGGTCCGCGCCGCGCTAGCGCGGGTCGACTTCCGCTCGGTGCGTTGGGCAGTGGAAAGTGTGGTGATCCGCCGCCCATCTCAGGACGCGCTGCTGCGCACGGTCCGCACGCCGGTGATGGTCGTGGCCGGCATTGAGGACGCGACCTTCCCCGTGGCCGAGACCCGTGCTATGGCGCAGGTGATTCCGGGGGCGTCATTCGTGCTAATGCAAGGCGCGGCGCACCTGGCGGGGCTCGAATGTCCTGGCGAGGTCAGCAAGTTGATCGAGGCATTTATTCGGCGGCAGGGATAAGGGGCTACTCGCCTGCTCTCTGTGTAGAGGCTATTGGAACCTGGGGCAGTTTTCAGTCGGCAGAACAGCCTTTACTGGGTCAGTTTTCGGTCAGCGGCAACACTGGACACTTCCTGGTAATAAAAGGGTAGCTTTCAACGAACTTGTTTCCGCATTGCAGCAGCATTGGCTGTTCCTCGCTCCCCGCTATCCCAACGTTGAGGATATACAGGTCATCGGTATTGACCTCACCAAGCGAGGAGCAGAAGTGCCCAAACCCAAGAAGGAAAGTTCGCCTCGCAAGAAGAAGGCGTCAACGGGGACGCTTTTCGGAATGACGTAACTCTATCATCTGAATCGCCCCTGGTTTCTAGACATTCAAGCCATGGTTGGAGAGTGCCTTAATGCTAGCGAAGCCTGACCTGACGCTAGCTATTCAGGCTCTCTTGGGCACTAATCCCACGGTTTGGACAGGCAAAGCTCATGGTTTTTTTGATTGAAACCAAGCGGTGAGATAATTTGCACCAATAGCGCCGACAATCGCCGGAAACATAACGACCCAGAGGGCCAGATGCTGTTGGGCGTTCGATGCTACTTCTTCTGTCAGAGTGCCCTGGCTCTGCAAAGCTTTAAAAAGAGGCGCAAAATCCGTCATCATCCCTAGCATCAGTGTTGCGTTTGCGACCAAAGCAAGGCCGGCTATCAATGTCCAAATGCGCCAAGGCTGCATGCCTTTCACTGCACTTAGGATTATAAATGCTGGTGCCACGCCCAAAACGACGCCAAGCATGCTCGGTAGACTTTCCATTCTCACCTCATATCTATCGGATCGATTATCGCCCAAAGTACACACTGCACTAAGCGGTGAAGCTCAGATAATGCTGGGTTTGCTCGTGAGCACACTACGCCTTAACTGTATATAAACACATACTGGATTAATATCCATTTGTGCAAATTGTCGTGCATGAAAGTAGATATCCGGGGCTGTCGTCATTTTCATTCCGGGAACGAATCTCACATGATTTCCATCAATCACGACACCCTCGAGCTACCCAAGGTTAAAGCCTCCAAGCCAAACAATGAGGCGCCTGTAGGAGGTGCCACACGAACAGCTGCGCCAGCCCGAAGAACTAAAAAAGGCAGATGGTCAACAAGTGATCGAAAGTAGCTTCTGTCTCGGAGATGGCTGTGCAATCGGGTGTGTCCGTTCACAGCCTCTATGTCTGAATCAAGCGCTATCCATGCCAAGGATCAGTACGTTCAGGAGGACGATTAGTGCGTTGAGCTTCGCTACCTGCGTATTGAGCTAAAACGGGGGAACGGAGTTGTGTGACATCTTTAAAAAGCTGCCGCGTACCTTGCCTAGGAGTGGCTGACATGAGCCTTTATTAAGCTACAGGGATTGGCCTACTGGCTGGCAGCGTCTCCGCCCCCATGACGCGGCGTGCCCCATGTTCCACGTGGAACCAACTATTCTGTGAGGCGAGTAGGCTTTTCTCATTTATTTTGTGAATCCCATCCGGCGGTCTCACAAAAAAGATGATTTTCTGCCAGCGTTTGCTGGGGCTCCCGAGTCATCTATTTTGTGATCCTACATCCGGGTTGCATCGCCGAAATAAAAAAGGCCAACGCTCTGCGTTGGCCTTTTTTATTGCCCGGCTGAAAGGGCTGCCCTACTCCGCTGCCGCGACACTTTCCAACCGATAGCCATAGCCATAAATGGTCAGCAGCTGCCAGCCACGATCCGCGGTCAGCCCCAGCTTGTTGCGCAAGCGGTAGATGTGAGTGTCCAGGGGCCGGGAGGAGACGATTTCTTCATGGGTCCAGAAGCGCTCGTAAAGATACTCCCGGGATAAAGGGCGACCCAGATTGGCGAACAGGCAGCGGGCCAGGCGGTATTCGCGCTCGGTGAGGCTGATCGGGTTGCCGGCACGAGTCACGGTCAGCTCGGCGTCATCGAAGACCAGGTCGTTGAAGGTTTGCACCTCGACAGCAGCCGATCGCTGCAAGCCGTGGCGCCGCAGCACGGCGGTCACCCGGGCCTTGAGTTCGTTAGGGCGGAAGGGTTTGCTCACATAATCGTCGGCACCAGTGTTGAGCGCCTGGACGATGTCGCTCTCGGCATCGCGGCTCGTGAGCATGATCGCGGGTGGAGGAGCCTCCATGTGTTCACGGGTCCAGCGCAGCAGTGACAGCCCGCTGAGGTCCGGCAGCTGCCAGTCGAGAATCAGCAGGTCGAAGGTTTCGCGCCGCAGCTGACGCAGCAAGTCCTCGCCGCGCTCGAAGCTGTGCAGCGTCCATGGCTGTTCCCCGGGGCCGGGGATCTGTCGCAGTGTCTGTTCCACCCGCGCCAGTTCGGCGGGTTCGTCATCCAGTATTGCGACACGCATGCGGGGCAGTTCCTTTTATCGCGAGAGGTGCTGATGGCCTTGTTGGTGGCCTTCCAGGCGCTGAGTTTAGGCTGATCGGACGAATCTGAACAATTGTGGCGAATTGCTCAAGTTCATACCTTTGCTCGGTACGCTGATGTCATATAGCCGGTAGCCGACAGGAGCACTGTCCATCCGGCCTGCATTCGTTGCAGAACGATACCGGCTCGAACGTGCAAGGAAAAGGACTATGGGGAACATCCTGGGGAAGGGGCGGTTGCTCTACACAAACGTTGTCCAGGCAGCAGACCTGGCGCGATTTTCCACGTTGATGCTCATGGCTTGCCTGAGCCTGGCGCCGACCGCAGAGCAGCCTGCGCTGCAGTCTTCGGAATACGCCTTGCCGGTGCAGCGTTACTTCAGCCCGTCCGCGACGCCCAGCGGGTTCAGCGACTCCCAGGGGTTCGCACCGATCAGCGCGCCGCAGATGACGCAGCCCGTGGTGTATCAGGAGCAGCAGCGTTGGGTGTTCTAGCTCGGGCAAATCTGAACAAATATTGCAAACCGGCCCGGTCTCCACACCATGCCGGTAAATTCGTAGTCGCTGAGTGGCACACAGGGGCATTGGGAAGTGCTCCGACACAGGGAGTGTCAACCGCCGGATTGGCGGGCGTCAGACCGAGGCTTGACCTCGATTTGCAGTACAGGGGAATACAGGGAGTGCCTCCTCAGGACGTAATGCTTCGACACAAGGATGTGTCATCCCTCCTCTCCCGTGCGGGCCCACGGCGCCGCCAGCCAACAAACAACTCCTCATTTCTTATTTGTGAAGGCCTCTGATGAAGACATTCGGCGCTGAATTTTTCGGTACGTTCTGGTTGGTCCTGGGCGGATGCGGGAGCGCCGTGCTGGCGGCCGGCGTTCCGCAGTTCGGGATTGGTTACCTGGGGGTTGCCCTGGCCTTCGGCCTGAGCGTGCTGACCATGGCTTATGCATTGGGGCCGATTTCCGGGGCGCACCTCAACCCTGCCGTCTCGGTTGGCCTGTGGCTGAGTGGGCGTTTTCCCGGTAGCCGGCTGCTGCCCTACATCGTTGCCCAGGTCCTCGGCGGACTCGCCGCGGGTGGCGTGCTGTTCCTGATCGCCTCCGGCAAGGCCGGGTTCGACGCCTCGGCGGGCTTCGCGGCCAACGGCTACGGTGAACATTCCCCAGGCGGTTACTCGATGTTCGCCGCGCTGTTGGCCGAAGTCGTGCTCACCGCCATGTTCCTCCTGATCATCCTGGGCGCCACCGCCAAGCGCGCGCCCGCCGGTTTTGCGCCGATTGCGATTGGCCTGACGCTGACCCTGATCCACCTGATCAGCATTCCGGTCACCAATACTTCGGTCAACCCGGCGCGCAGCACCGCCGTCGCCTTCTTTGCAGGCGAATGGGCTGTGTCCCAGCTGTGGCTGTTCTGGGTCGCACCGCTGCTGGGCGCAGGCCTGGGAGCGCTGGCCTATCGGTTGATCTCCAGCGAGCGGGACTGACCAGAGCGGCGGGATGCGGTGGTTCGCTTCCCGCCGGCATGGAACCAGACAGCCCAGCCGCTCTCCAGCGGTTGTGCTGTTTGTTCCATAAAGGAATGACCCTGGCCGGCCTTGGTTCAAGAGGTATGGTCAGAACGCTAACAATGCAGTTCTAATGGCACGGACTTCAGAAGAGCGCGACTAGGGACCAATGAACCCATGACCTCCTTGCACATCCGCCACCGGGCCATGCTTATGTCGTTTCTTCTCGGCAGCGCAGTGGCCTTTTCCACGGTGCAGGCTGCGATTGCAGCGCCCAAGCGCCCTGCCTATATCGATGACAACCAGCAATGCCGTGGCCAGCCGCTGCCGGCGACGGTCGAACACCTCACGGGCGAAGCCTGGAAACTCGATGCCAAGGGCAACCAGGTTCCCCTGGAAGAAGGCATGAGCGTCGATGAGCTCGAAGGGGTGAAGACCTCGCCTTCGGCCTTTGTCAGCCTGTCCCTGGGGGATGGCTCGCTGGTGGTGCTGCCCTCCAGTTCGCAGATCACCCTGCACTTGAATGAGGAACAGGCGATCCCCCAGGTCGCGCTCGAGCAGGGGCAGATCGAATCCTATGTCATCAAGCGCCCAAGCGATTACGACCGCTTCCAGATCGTCACGCCGATTGGCGTGCTGGGTGTGCGCGGCACGCACTTCCGGGTGCGCAACGACGATCAGCAATCGCTGGTGGAAGTGCTCAACGGCCAGGTAGCAGTCAATCGCCAGGACGGTGAAACGCCCAAAAAGACCAAGGGCAAAAAACGCCCTGTGGATAAACCGGTCGGGCCAGCTCCCGGCGAGGTCCAGGTCATGGGGCGGCAAGGCCTGCGCATCCAGAAAGAAGGCCCGCTGAAGCCGGTCGACCTGTTGCCCGCGCCGCAGCTGATGGGCCAGGCGGGCCAGACTGGTGATCTGCCGGTCTGGCAGCTGATCATGAAGCCCTTGCCTGGCGCCAAGCGCTACCGGGCCCAGGTGGCGACCGACAAGACCTTCCTCAATATCAAGCAGGAACAGTTTTCCAGCACGCCGGAAGTCAACTTCAGCGGCCTGGAAGCGTTTTTCTATCATGTCCGCCTTTCTGCTTTCGATGAGCATGGGCTCGAAGGAGAGACGGGTGTCTATGACATCTTCTATTACCCCAGGACCACGCGTGTTCAGTAAGTGCGCGGCGGTTTGTCGGTGAGGCGCTGGCGCCGGCCCGAAGGCCGGGAACCGACGCAAGCCCAGCGATTGTTTGGCGGCCTGGTGCGGGAATGGGCATGGGTCAGCCTGATCCTGCTGCCATTGACCGTACTGCTGTCGCTGAGCCAAGGGCTGGCGCTGAATAATCTGCTGTATGACAACCTGCGGCGGCTCAGCCCGCTGCCGGTCGATTCACGCCTGCTGATGATCACCATCGACGACTACAGCCTGCAGCAGCTGGGCCAGTGGCCATGGCCGCGTACCCTGCACGCCGACCTGCTGGATCGGCTGACGGCGGCCCAGGTCCGCGGCGTGTTGTTCGACGTGATCTTCAGCGAGCCCGACAGCATTCCCGAGAACGATCAGCGTCTGGCCCAGGCGGTCTGCCGTGGCGGCAATGTGTTCCTGCCGCTGCTGCGCGAAAGCGTGGCCCGCTATGGCCAGCCGCTGGGCGAAATCGAACCGGTGCAGCCATTGAATCAGTGCGCCAAGGCCGTCGGCCATATCAATGCCCAAGCCGATACCGACGGCACGGTGCGCAGCGTCTACCTGCGCGAAGGCCCACCGCAGGCGCCCAAGGCGCAATTGGCCTGGCTGCTTTATCAACAGGCGCACCCGGCGGGCACCGCCCTGTCGATGCCCGGCGCGGACAACGCACAGATCACCCAGGGCTGGCTGCGCAGCAATGAAATACGCATCCCCTTTATCAGCCCGCATGCCGGGTTCCCCAGTGTTCCCTATGTCAGCGTGCTGCGCGGCGAGGTCCCGCCGGAGCTGTTGCGCGACAGGCTGATCCTGATCGGCACCACTGCCCCGGGCCTGGGCGACCGTTACGTCACCCCGCAATCGGCGAGCGTCGGCACCACCCCCGGTATCGAGATCCAGGCCAACCTGCTCAACGGCTTGTTGCAGCAGCGCACGATCGTCGCCCTGGGACAATGGCCGGCAGCCGCGCTGTCGGTGCTGCTGGTGGCGGCCCTGCTGGGCTTGCTGCTGGTGCGGCCGCGACATGCATTGTGGCTGACCCTGGCCTGCATGGCGGTTGCCCTGCTCGGTTCGGCCGGGCTGTTGCGTCTGGGGTTGTGGTGGCCGCCGGTGGCCAGCCTGTTGGGAATGCTGCTGGCCTACCTGATCTGGAACTGGCGCCGCCTGAGCGTGATCCTCGCCTACTTCGGCTGGGAGCTGGCGCGTCTGGACAGCGAGCCGAAGGTGCTGCCCGAACGCCGGCGGACCCAGGCTCCCGCCGGGGACGTGTTACAGGGGCGGATCGTGGCCCTGGAGCAGGCCTTGAGCCGCACCCGCGACACCCGCCGGTTCATTGCCGACGGGCTGGAGTATTTACCGGTGGCCACCCTGATCAGCGATCCGGACGGCTGCGTGCTCCTGGCCAACCGCAACGCCCGCGAAGTGTTTGGCAATGCGCTGATCGGCGAGGACCTGGTGCAGCAATTGGCCGGCCTGGGCTATCCCGATTTGCAGGACGGCCAACGCCCTGCCCTGGCCCAACTGCAGCCTCTGGAGTTTCGTGATATCGAGCAGCGCAGCCTGCGCGTGGACCTGGCCCCCTTGCTGCCGATCGACAGCGAGACCCCCATCGGCTGGCTGTTGAGCCTTACCGACCTGAGCCTGGAACGGGATGCCGAACAGCAGCGGGCAACCCTGTTGCGCTTCCTGTCCCACGACCTGCGCGCGCCGCATTCGGCGATCCTGGCGTTGCTCGATGTACAGCGCCATCAAGGCTCGGGCGACACGCGCATCTATAACCAGATCGAACTGCAGGTGCGCCGCGCCTTGGGGCTCACCGAAGCCTTCGTGCAGCTGGCGAAGGCCGAGTCCGAGGCCTATAAGTTCCAGCCGAGCATGTTCGCCATGCTGGTGCTGGACGCATTCGACCAGGCGATGACCATCGCCCAATTGAAAAATATCCAGCTGGTGCATGACCTCGACGACGATGCCGAAGGCATGGTCCTGGCCGACCAGTCCCTGCTGACCCGGGCCTTGTTCAATCTGCTGGAAAACGCCATCAAGTACAGCCCGTCGGGCTCGACGGTCCGCGTGCAGGTCGCTTGCACAGAAGGCTGGTTGACCTGCGATATCAGCGACCAGGGCAAAGGCATCGCGGCCGATGATCTGCCGCAGCTGTTCATGCAATACCAGCGCTTTGCCTCGGCCCACGGCAGCGAAGGCCTGGGGCTTGGCTTGTCGATGGTCAAGGCGGTGGTCGACCGGCATGAAGGGCGGATTATCTGCCGCAGCGTGGTCGGTGAGGGGACGACTTTCAGCCTGCAATTGCCGTTGCTCACAGACTGAATATCCACAGGCGAAAAAAAACCGGCTTCTGGCCGGTTTTTTTTGCGTCGCAAAAAACTTATGCACCTTTTCCGGTATTTTATTTCTTTAGGAAATATCCATATAAATCATAGTTTTACGAAATTATTATAGCGATTTTCGCTAAAACGGTACACAGGTTATCCACAGAAATTCAAATTGCCATTTTGTCCGGTGCCGCGGCTACCGGAGGCAGCGAACCCATGTCGCGCTGCGCCTGTTCGTTCCAGGCCGCGACCCGGTCGTTGAGCTCGGCGATCGCCCGTGGGCCGGAGCCTTCGGCGTACATCGGCGCACCGATCACCACGGTGATGGTGCCCGGGTGCCGGACCCAACCGGTCTTGGGCCAGTATTTGCCGGCGTTGTGCGCGATCGGCAGCACCGGCAAGTCGGCATTGACCGCCAGCGCGCTGCCGCTGCGGGAGAACTTGCCCATCTGGCCATAGGGCACGCGGGTGCCTTCAGGGAAGATCAGGACCCAGACATTGTCCTTGAGCAGTTCGTCGCCCTTGCTGGCCACTTGCTTGAGCGCGGCCTTGGGGTTGTCGCGGTCGATGGCGATCGGGCGCAGCATGGCCATGGCCCAGCCGAAGAACGGCACGAACAGCAGTTCACGCTTGAGTACCTGGCTCAGCGGCTCGAAATAGGCCGAGAGGAAGAACGTCTCCCAGGTGCTCTGGTGGTTCGAGACAATCACGCAAGGGCGCTCGGGGACGTTTTCCGCGCCCTTCACTTCCACGTCGATCCCCAGAAACACCTTGCTCAGCCACAACGCGCAGCGGCACCAGTAGACGTTGATAAAGCGATAGCGCGCCTTGAACGGCAGGAAAGGCGCGATAAAAAAGCTCAGGGAGCACCACAGCAATGAACTGGTGCCCAGCAGCAGGTAAAAGAAGAAGGTTCTGATTGCCTGCAGGATCGACATAGCGACGTTTACCGTTGCGGGCATTGCCCGCCTCTAAAAAACGCACCCCTGACAGTCCTTGGCCAGCATGTCAGAAGAACGCTTTGTGGATAAGTTCAGTTGTGGACAAGTTCAGCGGCAATTGCCGCCAAGTCGTCAAAAATCAAGGTTCCAATCGGGAGGGTTTTGCCCAAGGTCTTTTCGCCTTTCCCGGTCTTCACCAAAACTGGCTGACAGTCGACGGCTTTTGCGGCCTCCAGGTCACCGAGACTGTCGCCCACAAACCATAGACCAGCCAGATCCACCGCGTAATGCTGGGCAATGGCCTGCAACATGCCGGGCTTGGGTTTGCGGCAGACGCAGCCGTCGTCCGGGCCATGGGGGCAGTAAACAATGAGGCCGAGCTCGCCGCCCTGCTCGGCCACCAGCGCGCGCAGGCGCTCATGCATGGCCTCGAGGGTGGCGATATCGTAGTAACCGCGAGCGATGCCCGACTGGTTGGTAGCGACCGCTACCGTCCAGCCGGCCTTGCTCAACTGCGCGATGGCCTCGACCGAGCCGGGGAGCGGAATCCACTCCTCCACCGATTTGATGTAAGCGTCGGAGTCGTAATTGATCACTCCGTCCCGATCGAGAATCAGCAGCTTCACGTACGCCTTACCCCAGCAACGAGATGTCGGCGACACCGAGGAACAGGCCTCGCAGGCGTGCCAGCAGCGCGTAGCGGTTGGCCCGCACGTTGGCGTCTTCGGCGTTGACCATCACCTTCTCGAAGAAGGCATCGACCGGCTCGCGCAGCGCAGCCAGGCGGGCCAGGGTCTCGCTGTACTGACGCGCCGCGGCCATTGGCTGTACGGCCTGGTCCGCTTGCTGGATCGCCGAGTACAAGGAGAACTCGTTGGCGTTGTCGAAGTACTTGGCTTCCACGGTGGTCGGCACGTTGCCTTCGATCTTGCTCAACAGGTTCGAGACGCGCTTGTTCACCGCCGCCAATGCCGCCGCTTCCGGCAACTTGCGGAAGGCCTGGACGGCTTGCACGCGCTGGTCGAAGTCCAGGGCAGAACCCGGCTTCAGGGCACGTACCGACAGGTAGGTGGCGACTTCTACGCCTTCGTCTTCGTAACGCGCACGCAGGCGGTCGAAGATGAACTCCAGGACCTGGTCGGCCAGGCCGGCGCTCTTGACCTTGCCGCCGAACGCGCTGACGGCGAACGCCACGGCTTCGGTCAGGTCCAGGTCGAGCTTCTTGTCGATCAGGATGCGCAGCACGCCCAGCGCGGCGCGGCGCAGTGCGTACGGGTCTTTGCTGCCGGTGGGCAGCATGCCGATGCCGAAGATACCGACCAGGGTGTCGAGCTTGTCGGCGATGGCCACGGCGGCACCGGTGACGGTGCTTGGCAGCTCGGCGCCGGCGCCACGCGGCATGTACTGCTCGTTCAGCGCCAGGGCGACGTCTTCCGGCTCGCCGTCATTGAGGGCGTAGTAATAACCGGCGATGCCTTGCATTTCCGGGAACTCGCCGACCATTTCGGTGGCCAGGTCGCACTTCGACAGCAGGCCCGCGCGCGCCGCACGCTGGGCGTCGCCGCCGATGCGCGGGGCGATGAACGCGGCCAGTTTGGAGACGCGCTCGGCCTTGTCGTAGACGCTGCCCAGCTTCTCCTGGAACACCACGTTCTGCAGGCGCAGGTTGAAGTCTTCGAGCTTTTGCTTCTTGTCCTGCTTGAAGAAGAACTCGGCGTCGGTCAGGCGTGGGCGAACGACTTTCTCGTTGCCCTCGATGATCTGGCGCGGGTCCTTGCTTTCGATGTTGGCCACGGTGATGAAACGCGGCAGCAGCTTGCCGTCGACGTCCAGCAGGCAGAAGTATTTCTGGTTGTCCTGCATGGTGGTGATCAGGGCTTCCTGCGGTACTTCGAGGAAACGCTCCTCGAACGAGCACACCAGCGGCACCGGCCATTCCACCAGGGCGGTCACTTCGTCCAGCAAATCGGCTGGAACGATGGCAGTACCTTCCTGCAGGCGCGCCAGTTCTTCGGTGCGCTTGCTGATCAGCTCGCGACGCTCGTTGGCGTCGGCCAGCACATAGGCGGCGCGCAGGTCGGCGAGGTAGTTGGCCGGCGAGGTGATGCGCACGCTTTGCGGGTGATGGAAGCGGTGGCCGCGGGAGTCGCGACCGGCCTTCTGGGCAAGGATGGTGCAGTCGATGACCTGGTCACCGAGCAGCATCACCAGCCATTGGGTCGGACGTACGAACTCTTCCTTGCGCGCGGCCCAACGCATGCGTTTCGGAATCGGCAGGTCGTTCAGCGAGTCTTCGACGATGGTCGGCAGCAGGCTGGCGGTCGGCTTGCCCTTGATGCTCTGGCTGTAGCGCAGCTTCGGGCCGCTCTGGTCGATTTCGCTCAGGTCCACGCCACATTTCTTGGCGAAGCCCAGGGCGGCCTGGGTCGGGTTGCCTTCGGCGTTGAAGGCGGCCTGGCGCGGCGGGCCGTCCAGGTTGATGCTGCGGTCCGGCTGCTGCGTGGCCAGCCCGCGGATCAGCACCGCCAGGCGGCGCGGCGCGGCGTAGACATGCTTGGCCTCAAAGTTCAGGCCAGCGGCCTGCAGACCTTTCTCGATACCGCCCAGGAAGGCTTCGGCCAGGGTGTTCAGGGCTTTGGGTGGCAGTTCTTCAGTGCCCAGTTCAACCAGAAAATCTTGCGCACTCATTGTGCCGCCTCCAACTTAGCCAACACTTCATCACGCAGGTCCGGCGTTGCCATCGGGAAGCCCAGCTTGGCGCGGGCCAGCAGGTAGGCTTGCGCGACGGAACGCGCCAGGGTGCGCACACGCAGGATGTACTGCTGGCGCGCCGTCACGGAGATCGCGCGACGGGCATCCAGCAAGTTGAAGGTGTGCGAGGCCTTGAGGACCATTTCATAGCTCGGCAACGGCAGCGGCTGATCCAGCTCGATCAGGCGCTTGGCTTCGCTTTCGTAGAAATCGAACAGTTCGAACAGCTTCTCGACGTTGGCGTGTTCGAAGTTGTAGGTCGACTGCTCCACTTCGTTCTGGTGGAACACGTCGCCGTAGGTCACCTTGCCGAACGGGCCGTCGGCCCAGACCAGGTCGTAGACCGAATCCACGCCCTGCAGGTACATGGCCAGGCGTTCCAGGCCGTAGGTGATCTCGCCGGTCACCGGGTAGCACTCGATGCCACCGGCTTGCTGGAAGTAGGTGAACTGGGTCACTTCCATGCCGTTGAGCCAGACTTCCCAGCCCAGGCCCCAGGCCCCGAGGGTCGGCGATTCCCAGTTGTCTTCGACGAAACGGATGTCGTGCACCAGCGGGTCGAGGCCGACGTGCTTGAGCGAGCCCAGGTACAGCTCCTGGAAGTTTTCCGGGTTCGGCTTCAAGACCACCTGGAACTGGTAGTAATGCTGCAGACGGTTCGGGTTTTCGCCGTAGCGGCCGTCAGTCGGGCGACGACTGGGCTGCACATAAGCGGCGTTCCAGGTTTCCGGGCCGATGGCGCGCAGGAACGTGGCGGTATGGAAAGTGCCGGCGCCTACTTCCATATCGTAGGGCTGAAGTACCACACAACCTTGCTCGGCCCAGTATTGCTGGAGGGCGAGGATCAAGTCTTGGAAGGTACGCACGGCTGGCGTAGGCTGGCTCACGAAATTCACCTGTTACTTGGGCTGCGATTTAAAGAGCGGGAGTATACCCGATTCAGTTGTGCGCACGCCCACTGGAGCCTTATGCCACGCTGCTTTTGGTGCAACGAAGATCCCCTGTACATGGCTTACCACGATCAGGAATGGGGCGTGCCGCTACGCGATGCGCAGCGCTTGTTCGAGTTGTTATTGCTCGAAGGGTTCCAGGCCGGCCTGTCCTGGATCACCGTCCTGAAGAAGCGCGAGCGTTATCGCCAGGTGCTGTTCGGCTTCGATGTGCAGCGCGTGGCGCAGATGAGCGATGCGCAGATCGACGAATTGATGCTCGATCCCGGAATCATCCGCAACCGCCTGAAACTCGCTGCCGCCCGGCGCAACGCCCAGGCCTGGTTGGCGCTGGAAGACCCGGTGGAGTTCCTCTGGTCGTTCGTTGGCGGAGTGCCGAAAATCAATCATTTCAAGGACCGCAGCGAGGTCCCGGCGGTCACTGCGCAAGCCGAGGCGATGAGCCGCGGCCTGAAAAAGGCCGGCTTCACCTTTGTCGGGCCGACCATCTGCTATGCGCTGATGCAGGCTTCGGGCATGGTCATGGATCACACCCGCGACTGCGATCGCTACGCCATCCTGACAAACGGCCGGTTAGAATAGCCCGCTTGCGACAAGGTTCATGATCCGGATATCAGGAGTCACCTGTGGATAAGTTTAAAGGCGCGCTGCTGGTAGGCGCTTTGCGATTGTTTGCCCTGCTGCCCTGGCGCGCGGTGCAGGCGGTCGGTTCGGCCATCGGCTGGATCATGTGGAAGACCCCCAACCGTTCCCGCGACGTGGTGCGGATCAACCTGGCCAAGTGCTTTCCGCAGATGGACGCCGCCGAACGCGAGCGCCTCGTGGGCCAGAGTCTGAAAGACATCGGCAAGTCGCTGACCGAAAGCGCCTGCGCCTGGATCTGGCCGGCCGAACGTTCGATTGCCCTGGTGCGTGAAGTCGAGGGCCTGGAGGTGCTGCAAGAAGCGCTGGCGTCGGGCAAAGGCGTGGTCGGCATCACCAGCCACCTGGGCAACTGGGAAGTGCTCAACCACTTCTATTGCAGCCAGTGCAAACCGATCATTTTCTACCGTCCGCCGAAGCTCAAGGCGGTGGACGAACTGCTGCGCAAGCAGCGGGTGCAACTGGGCAACCGCGTGGCGGCCTCGACCAAGGAAGGCATCCTCAGCGTCATCAAGGAAGTGCGCAAAGGTGGTGCGGTGGGCATTCCCGCCGACCCGGAACCGGCCGAATCCGCCGGGATCTTCGTGCCCTTCTTCGCCACCAGGGCGCTGACCAGCAAGTTCGTGCCCAACATGCTGGCCGGCGGCAAGGCGGTCGGGGTATTCCTGCACGCGCTGCGCCTGCCTGACGGTTCGGGCTACAAGGTGATCCTCGAAGCCGCGCCGGATGCGATGTACAGCACCGATACCGAAACCTCCTGCGCGGCGATGAGCCAGGTGGTCGAGCGCTATGTGCGGGCTTATCCGAGCCAGTACATGTGGAGCATGAAGCGTTTCAAGAAACGTCCGCCCGGCGAAGAACGCTGGTACTGACCGCCTGGCACGATCTGTGGATAACCTTTTGCCGAAGGTTATCCACAAAGGCTGCAGCAGAGCACAGCACATGCCCGATTCACGCAAATCCCTGAGGATCAAGATCCAGCACGAAAGCTTCGGCGAATGCCTGGGGCAGACGCGCAACCTGTCCGCCAGCGGGGTGTACGTCAAGCACCCGGCATTGGCGACGCTGCCCAAGGGCGCGGTGGTCTACGGCCAGGTGCAAGGCCTGCCGATGACCGCGCCGCGGGTGAAGATGGAAGTGGTGCTGGTGGACGCCGAGGGCATCGGCCTGCGTTACCTCTGAAACGTTCGGACATCCTGTAGCCGCTGCCGAGCTTGCGAGGCTGCGATCGACCGCGAAGCGGTCGCAAGACCAGACGCTGCGATTCGCCTGACAATCCCGCTGTTCAGATTCAGCGAGGACTTACGTCCTCGCGCGCAGCCTCGCTCCCTCGGCAGCGGCTACAGTCCGCCTTTGCCCTGGCGCTCGAGCTTCTTGAGAAACACCGTCATTTCCTTCTCTGCCTGTTTGTCGCCATGCGCGCGGGCCGCCTTCAGGCCCTGCTCCCAGGCCTGGCGCGCCGCTGCATAATCCTCCAGACCCTGGTAAGCCTTGCCCAGCAGCTTCCACGCCGCCGAATACTTGGGATCGAAGCCGACGCAACGTTGCAGGTGCTCGGCGGCCTTGGCGTATTCGTGCAGGTCCAGATAACCCTTGCCCAGGCCAAAGCGCAGCAGCGAGTTATCCACACCCTTGGCGAGCATTTTTTCCAGGGATTCGAGCATGAGGTCACCTTGAAATGAAGGGGCTGCGGGATCGCTATCGCGGGCACGCTCGCTCCTGTAGGAGCGAGGCTTGCCCGCGATGACGCCAGTACCAGCGACGCAGGTCCCGGATCAGAAGAAGCTCAACCCAACGTGGAACAACTTCTCCACATCGCGGATATGTTTTTTATCCACAAGGAACAGAATCACGTGGTCGCCCGCCTCGATCACCGTGTCGTCGTGGGCGATCAGCACTTCCTCGTCGCGAATGATCGCGCCGATGGTGGTGCCCGGCGGCAGTGCGATGTTCTCGATGGCCCGGCCGATTACCTTGCTCGACTTGGCATCGCCATGGGCAATCGCTTCGATGGCTTCGGCCGCGCCACGGCGCAGTGAGTGCACGCTGACGATATCGCCACGGCGCACGTGGGCCAGCAGGGTGCCGATGGTGGCCAGCTGCGGGCTGATGGCGATGTCGATATCGCCGCCTTGGATCAGGTCGACATAGGCCGGGTTGTTGATGATGGTCATCACCTTCTTCGCCCCCAGGCGCTTGGCCAGGAGCGAGGACATGATGTTGGCCTCGTCATCGTTGGTCAGGGCCAGGAAGATATCGGCGTCGGCGATGTTTTCTTCCATCAGCAGGTCGCGGTCCGAGGCGCTGCCCTGCAAGACCACGGTGCTGTCGAGGTTGTCCGAAAGGTGCCGGCAACGCGCCGGGTTCATCTCGATGATTTTCACCTGGTAGCGACTTTCGATGGCTTCGGCCAGGCGTTCGCCGATCTGCCCGCCACCGGCGATGACGATGCGTTTGTACGACTCGTCGAGACGGCGCATCTCGCTCATCACCGCGCGGATGTTGGCCTTGGCGGCGATGAAAAACACCTCGTCGTCGGCCTCGATCACCGTGGTGCCCTGGGGCAGGATCGGCCGGTCGCGACGGAAGATCGCCGCGACGCGGGTATCGACGTTGGGCATGTGCTCGCGCAGCTGGCGCAGTTGCTGCCCCACCAGCGGCCCGCCGTAATAGGCCTTGACCGCTACCAGCTGGGCCTTGCCTTCGGCGAAGTCGATTACCTGCAGGGCGCCGGGGTGTTCGATCAGGCGCTTGATGTAGTTGGTCACCACCTGTTCCGGGCTGATCAGCACGTCGACCGGAATCGCCTCGTTGTCGAACAGGCCGGCGCGGGTCAGGTAGGCCGCTTCGCGGACTCGGGCAATCTTGGTCGGCGTGTGGAACAGGGTATGGGCGACCTGGCAGGCGACCATGTTGGTTTCGTCGCTGTTGGTCACCGCCACCAGCATGTCGGCGTCGTCAGCGCCGGCCTGGCGCAGCACTGTCGGGAACGAGCCGCGACCCTGCACGGTGCGGATGTCCAGGCGGTCGCCGAGATCGCGCAGACGATCGCCGTCGGTGTCGACCACGGTAATGTCATTGGCTTCGCTGGCCAGGTGCTCCGCCAGGGAACCGCCCACTTGCCCCGCTCCGAGGATGATGATTTTCATCCAGTCACTCCCTTAGAACATTTATTGACCGCGCGCGGCGGCAATCTTGATCAGCTTGGCGTAGTAGAACCCGTCATGGCCACCTTCCTGCGCCAGCAACTGGCGACCGTGGGGCTGCTTCAAGCCGGCCGGAGGCTGACCCAGTTGCCCGGCGATGTCCAGTTCGCGCGCGCCCGGGGTACGGCCCAGGAAAGCCTCGATCACCTCGGTGTTTTCCGTCGGCAGGGTCGAGCAAGTGGCGTACAGCAGGATGCCGCCGACCTCCAGGGTCGACCACATGGCGTCCAGCAGTTCGCCTTGCAGGGTGGCCAGGGCGGCGATGTCGTCGGCCTGCCGGGTGAGCTTGATATCCGGGTGGCGACGGATCACCCCGGTGGCCGAACACGGCGCGTCCAGCAGGATGCGCTGGAACGGTTTGCCGTCCCACCAGGTGGCGATGTCGCGGCCGTCGGCGGCGATCAGCTCGGCGCTAAGGCCCAGGCGATCGAGGTTTTCCTGCACGCGCAGCAGGCGCTTGGCTTCCAGGTCTACCGCGACCACGCCGGCCAGCGCGGGCTCGACTTCAAGAATGTGGCAGGTCTTGCCGCCAGGGGCGCAGCAGGCGTCCAGCACCCGTTGTCCCGGCGCCAGCTCCAGCAGCTCGGCGGCCAGTTGCGCGGCTTCGTCCTGCACGCTGATCCAGCCCTCGGCGAAGCCCGGCAGGCTGCGCACGTCGGCGGCTTCATCGAGCACGATGCCGTCCTGGCTGTAGACGCAAGGCTTGGCGGCGACGTCGGCTTCGCTCAACAACTGGAGGTAGGCGGCGCGGGAATGGTGGCGGCGATTGACCCGCAGGATCATCGGCGGGTGGGCGTTGTTGGCGGTGCAGATGGCTTCCCACTGCTCGGGCCAGAACGCCTTGAGGGATTTTTGCAGCCAGCGCGGATGGGCGGTGCGCACCACCGGGTCGCGCTCCAGCTCGGCGAACAGCGCTTCGCTCTCGCGCTGGGCGCGGCGCAGCACGGCGTTGATCAGCGCCTTGGCCCAGGGCTTTTTCAGCTTGTCGGCGCAGCCCACGGTTTCGCCGATGGCGGCGTGCGCCGGGACGCGGGTATAGAGCAACTGATAGAGGCCCACCAGCAGCAGCGCCTCGACGTCGGCATCGGCCGCCTTGAACGGCTTCTGCAACAGCTTGGCCGCCAGCGCCGCCAGTCGTGGCTGCCAGCGCGCGGTGCCGAAAGCCAGGTCCTGGGTGAAGCCGCGATCGCGCGCTTCGACCTTGTCCAGCAGGATTGGCAGCGAACTGTTGAGCGAGGCTTTGCCATTGAGGACCGAGGTCAGGGCCTTGGCGGCGGCCAGACGTGGGTTCATTGGGCGTCCGCCGCTTGTCCGAGCACGGTGCCGGTGGCGAATTTCTCGCGACGGCTGTTGAACAGGTCGCTGAAGTTCAGCGCCTTGCCGCCGGGCAATTGCAGACGGGTCAGGCACAGCGCTTGCTCACCGCAGGCGACGATCAGGCCGTCCTTGCTGGCGCCGAGGATGGTGCCCGGCGCGCCCTTGCCTTCGGCGAGGCTGGCGGCCAGCACTTTCAGGGCTTCGCCGTTCAGGCTGCTGTGGCAGATCGGCCAGGGGTTGAAGGCGCGCACCAGGCGCTCCAGCTCCACCGCCGGGCGGCTCCAGTCGATCCGCGCTTCATCCTTGTTCAGCTTGTGGGCGTAGGTGGCCAGGCTGTCGTCCTGCACTTCGCCTTGCAGCGTCCCGGCGGCGAGGCCGGCGATGGCCTGCACCACGGCCGGCGGGCCCATTTCGGCGAGGCGGTCGTGCAGGCTGCCGCCGGTGTCGGTGGCGCTGATCGGGGTGCAGACTTTCAGCAGCATCGGCCCGGTGTCCAGGCCGGCTTCCATGCGCATCACGGTCACGCCGCTCGTCGCGTCGCCGGCTTCCACGGCGCGCTGGATCGGCGCCGCCCCGCGCCAGCGTGGCAGCAGCGAGGCGTGGCTGTTGATGCAGCCCAGGCGCGGAATATCCAGCACCGCCTGCGGCAGGATCAGGCCATAGGCGACCACCACCATCAGGTCCGGCTCGAGGGCCGCGAGTTCGGCCTGGGCCTGCGGGTCGCGCAGGGTTGGCGGCTGCTGCACGGGGATGTCGTGCTCCAGCGCCAGTTGCTTGACCGGGCTTGGCATCAGCTTTTGCCCGCGCCCTGCCGGACGGTCCGGCTGGGTGTAGACCGCGACGATCTCGTAAGGGCTGTCGAGCAGGGCCTTGAGGTGTTCGGCGGCAAATTCCGGGGTGCCGGCAAAGACAATGCGCAATGGCTCAGTCATGGGAGTTCTCGGTAATGAACAGCTCGGTAGTAAACATGCGGAAAAGAAAAAGGCTTGCCGTGGCAAGCCTTTGCAAAACGGTCATCAAGCCTGTTGGCGATGCTGCTTTTCCAGCTTCTTCTTGATCCGGTCGCGTTTGAGCGTGGACAGGTAATCGACGAACAATTTGCCGTTGAGGTGGTCGCATTCGTGCTGGATGCACACCGCGAGCAGGCCTTCGGCGATCAGTTCGTAAGGTTGGCCGTCACGGTCCAGGGCCTTGATTTTCACGCGTTGCGGACGATCGACGTTCTCGTAGAAGCCCGGTACCGACAGGCAACCTTCCTGGTACTGGCCCATTTCGTCGGTGAGCGGTTCGAACTCGGGGTTGATGAACACCCGTGGCTCGCTGCGGTCTTCGGACAGGTCCATGACCACGATGCGCTTGTGCACGTTGACCTGGGTAGCGGCCAGGCCGATGCCGGGCGCCTCATACATTGTTTCAAACATGTCGTCGACCAACTGACGCACTTCGTCGTCCACTACGGCCACTGGTTTGGCGATAGTGCGCAGGCGCGAGTCGGGAAATTCGAGGATGTTTAAAATGGCCATAAGCGTAGTTGCTACACGTGTGAAGTAAGTTCGGAGTCGGAGGCCTTGCGGTTTCTGGAAGGGCAACCGTTGTAAAACGTGCTCGATCAGGAGCAGGGAGCGCACAGGCGCTGGCGTTTCACGCGAATGCACATAATAAAGGGATTCACCGCATGAGGAAATCACTACTCGCCTTGCTGCTCGTGGGCTGGGCCGGTATCGGCCAGGCGCAGGTGCCGCTCCGGGAGGGTTATCCACAGCGCTACACGGTGGTGGCGGGCGATACCTTGTGGAGCATCGCCAATCGCTTTCTGCGCGATCCCTGGCAATGGCCGGCGCTCTGGCAGGCCAATTCCAGCCTGGCCGACCCCAACCTGATCTACCCCGGCGACTCCCTGGCGCTGGTGCAAGTCAACGGCGAGCCGCGCCTGACCCTGGAGCGCGGTGCTTCGCGCGGCACCCTCAAGCTGTCGCCCCAGGTGCGCCGCACACCGTTGGTCGAGGCGATCCCGACCATCCCGCTACAGGCCATCGACAGTTTTCTGCTGAGCAACCGCATCCTCGACCGGGCCGACGCCTTCGACAGCGCGCCTTATATCGTCGCCGGCGACGCCGAACGGGTGCTCAGCGGCACCGGCGACCGGATCTTCGCTCGGGGCCGCTTCGAGCCGGAACAATCGGCCTACGGCATCTTCCGTCAGGGCAAGACCTACACCGACCCGCAGAGCGGCGAGGTGCTGGGGATCAACGCCGACGAGATCGGCGGCGGCGAGGTGGTTGCGGTCGAGGGCGATATCGCCACCCTGCAATTGCAGCGCACCACCCAGGAAGTGCGCTTGGGCGACCGCTTGTTCAGCGGTGAACCGCGGGCGATCGACTCGGCCTTTGCGCCCAGCCCGCCAAGCCGCGCGGTCGAGGGGCTGATCATCGACGTGCCACGGGGTGTCACCCAGATCGGCGCGCTGGACGTGGTCACCCTGAACAAGGGGCGGCGCGACGGCCTGGTCGCAGGCAACGTGCTGGCGGTAATGAAAACCGGTGAAACCGTGCGCGACCGAGTGGTCGGTGACCCGGTGAAAATACCGGACGAGCGAGCGGGCCTGCTGATGGTTTTCCGCACCTACGACAAGCTCAGCTATGGCCTGGTGCTCAACGCTTCGCGCTCCCTGGCGATCATGGACAAAGTGCGTAATCCGTAAAAACCCTCAACAAGTTACCAACAGAGTTATCCACAGCTTGTTACGGCTGCGGACGGCCTTATAACGATCAAGGATGATCCCATGTCACTGCTTGCCCAGGTGCCGGTTTCCCCTGCGGAACTGGAAGCCCGTCTACGTTTGCATCGTTTGCCGGACCTCGGCCCGAAGCGTTTTCAGCTACTGCTCGAAGCCTTCGGCTCGGCCTCCCGGGCCATCAGTGCGCCGGCCAGCGCCTGGCATGCCCTGGGCCTGTCGAAAGGCGCGGCCGAGGCCCGGCGCAGCGCCGAAGTGCGTGATGGCGCCAGCCACGCATTGGCCTGGCTGGAGCGTCCGGGCCAGCATTTACTGATGTGGGACCAGCCTGACTACCCGTCACTGCTGCATGAAATTGCCGATGCGCCGCCGCTGCTGTTTGTTGCCGGTGATCCACGGATCCTGGAAAAACCGCAGCTGGCGGTGGTCGGCAGCCGGCGCGCTTCAAGGCCCGGCATGGACACTGCGGCGGCTTTTTCCCGCAGCCTGGCCGCGGCCGGTTTTGTTATCACCAGTGGCCTGGCGCTGGGGATCGATGGCGCGGCGCATCAGGCCGCGCTGGACGTCGGCGGGCAAACCGTCGGCGTGCTGGGTACCGGCCTGGAAAAATTTTATCCACAGCGCAACCGGCGCCTGGCCGACGCCATGATTGCCCAGGGCAGCGCGCTGGTTTCCGAGTTCCCGCTGGAGACCGGGCCCCATGCCAGCCACTTTCCGCGGCGCAACCGAATCATCAGCGGCTTGTCCCTGGGCGTGCTGGTGGTGGAGGCCAGCGTCGCCAGCGGTTCGCTGATCACCGCCCGGCTCGCCGCCGAGCAAGGCCGCGAGGTGTATGCGATCCCCGGGTCGATCCATCATCCCGGGGCCCGGGGTTGTCACCAGTTGATTCGCGATGGCGCGGTGCTGGTGGAAACCATCGAACATATCCTCGAAGCCCTGCGTGGCTGGCAGCGGCTGCCGGTATCCACGACCCCGTCGCCCGCCTCTGCCGCCCACCCGTTGCTGGCGCTGTTGCATGCCGCGCCGCAGACCAGCGAAGGCCTGGTCGATGCCAGTGGCTGGAGCCTGTCCAGGGTGCTGGCGGCGCTCACTGAACTGGAGCTTGAAGGCCGCGCGGTATGCGAAGCCGGCTGCTGGTTCGCGCGGGCAAGCTAGCCTGTGCGGGAAAACTGGCGATGCGGCGAGCAGACGGCTGTAAAAGCAGCCTCGCAATGCTTATTCAGGGCGTTATGGTCGAGCGCGCCGGGCGCTTCCTCGCTTGCCTTTGCCTTGCCTGATCGGCGCTCCTCGAGTTTTCGTACAGAACTAGGTTTTATGGGCAGGATCGGTAAACTGCGCACAGCCTTAATCCGGAGAGTCAGCAATGGTCAGCAGTTGGCGTGTGCAACAAGCCGCACGAGAAATTCGCGCAGGGGCGGTGATTGCCTATCCAACCGAAGCAGTCTGGGGGTTGGGTTGCGACCCGTGGAACGAAGAGGCGGTGGACCGGTTGCTGGCCATCAAGTCACGGTCTGTGGATAAGGGCCTGATCCTGATCGCCGACAACATCCACCAGTTCGATTTTCTTTTCGAGGATTTCCCCCAGGAATGGCTCGATCGCATGGCCAGCACCTGGCCGGGCCCGAACACCTGGCTGGTACCCCATCAGAATCTGTTGCCGGAATGGGTGACGGGGGTGCATGACACCGTGGCGCTGCGGGTCAGCGACCATCCGCTGGTGCGCGAGTTGTGCGCGCTGGTGGGGCCGCTGATTTCCACGTCGGCCAATCCCCAGGGCCGCCCGGCGGCCCGCACGCGGATCCGCATCGAGCAGTATTTCCGCGGGCAACTGGACATGGTGCTGGGCGGCAGCCTGGGCGGGCGCAAGAACCCGAGCCTGATCCGCGACCTGGTGACCGGCAAGATCGTGCGTCCGGCCTGATACCGCGTCATCGTTTATCGCGGGCAAGCCTCGCTCCTACGGATGTGGATCGCACACCATCGCGTAGGAGCGAGGCTTGCCCGCGAAGCATTTCAAGGCAACAGAATGGTCGAGCCGGTGGTGCGTCGCGCCGACAGTTCGGTCTGCGCCTTGGCCGCATCCGCCAACGGATAACGCTGGCCAATCTCGATCTTCAATTTGCCGCTGGCGATCATGCCGAACAGATCGTCGGCCATGGCCTGCAGGTTCTCGGCGTTGTTGGCGTAGCTGCCCAGGGTCGGACGGGTGACGTACAGCGAGCCCTTGGCCGCCAGGAGCCCCAGGTTGACCCCCTCCACCGCGCCCGAGGCATTGCCGAAGCTGACCATCAGGCCCCGTGGCTGCAGGCAGTCCAGGGAGGTCAGCCAGGTGTCCTTGCCCACGCCGTCGTAGACCACCGGGCATTTCTTGCCGTCGGTCAGCTCCAGCACGCGCTGGGCCACGTCTTCATGGCTGTAGTCGATGGTTTCCCAGGCGCCGAGGGATTTGGCCAGCGCGGCTTTCTGCGGCGAACTGACGGTGCCGATCAGCTTCACGCCCAGGGCCTTGGCCCACTGGCAGGCGAGCAGCCCGACCCCGCCGGCGGCCGCGTGGAACAGCACGGTTTCGCCGCCCTTGAGCTCGTAGGTCTGGCGCAGCAGGTATTGCACGGTCAGGCCCTTGAGCATCACTCCGGCCGCCTGTTCGAAGCTGATGCTGTCCGGCAGGTGCACGAGATTGTCCGCGGGCAGCACATGCGCATAGCTGTAGGCGCCCAGCGGGCCGCTGCCATAGGCCACGCGATCGCCGACCTTGAAACGGGTCACGGCGCTGCCCACGGCCTCGACCACCCCGGCCCCTTCGGCGCCCAGGCCCGATGGCAAGGCCGGTGGCGCGTAGAGACCGCTGCGGTAGTAGGTGTCGATGAAATTCAGGCCGATGGCCTTGTTGCTCACGCGGACCTGTTGCGGGCCCGGTTCGGCGGGTTGGTAATCCACATACTCGAGTACTTCCGGGCCGCCATGGGCGCGAAACTGGATACGTCTGGCCATCTGCAATGTTCTCCTCGGTCGTGTCGCGAAAGTGCGTTATCGGACTCCTACTGCTTGACCGTCGTCAACTGCGGCGGGCCCCTGTGCGGTGTTATGCTACGCGCCCATTTGCGCAGGCCCTCCGCTGTATCCCTGGCGCCGCGTAGCTTTGCCCGATTCAAGGTGATGCCATGACTACCCGCACCGAGGCCGTAAAAGCCTACCTGCTCGACCTGCAAGACCGCATTTGCGCAGCCCTGGAAGCCGAAGACGGCGGTACGCGCTTCGTCGAAGACGCCTGGACCCGGCCGGCCGGCGGTGGCGGGCGCACCCGGGTGATTGCCGACGGTACGGTGATCGAGAAAGGCGGCGTCAACTTCTCCCACGTGTTCGGCAGTGGCCTGCCGCCTTCCGCCAGCGCCCATCGGCCCGAACTGGCCGGCCGGGGCTTCGAGGCGCTGGGCGTGTCGCTGGTGATCCATCCGCACAACCCGCATGTGCCGACTTCCCACGCCAATGTACGGTTCTTCATCGCCGAGAAAGAAGGCGAAGAGCCCGTCTGGTGGTTCGGCGGCGGTTTCGACCTGACCCCTTATTACGCCAACATCGACGACTGCGTGCATTGGCACCGCGTCGCCGAGAAGGCCTGCGCGCCATTCGGCGCGGACGTCTACCCGCGCTACAAGGCCTGGTGCGACAGCTATTTCCACATCAAGCACCGCAATGAGCCGCGTGGCATCGGCGGCCTGTTCTTCGACGATCTCAACGAGTGGGACTTCGACACCAGCTTCGCCTTCATGCGCGCCATCGGCGACGCTTACCTCGAGGCCTACCTGCCGATCGTCCAGCGCCGCAAGGCCCTGGGCTACACCGAGAAGCAGCGCGAATTCCAGGAATACCGCCGCGGCCGCTACGTCGAATTCAACCTGGTCTACGACCGTGGCACGCTGTTCGGCCTGCAATCGGGCGGTCGCACCGAGTCGATCCTCATGTCCCTGCCGCCGCAGGTCCGCTGGGGCTACGACTGGAAAGCCGAGCCGGGCAGCGAAGAAGCGCGCCTGACCGAGTATTTCCTCCAGGACCGCGACTGGCTGGCGGGCTCCGCGTAAGGCGTTGCAGCCGGCTGGCCAGCGCTGGACGATAATGCAGATTGAACAGAACAGCGCAGCGCCCCTTGTTCGCCGGGGCGCGCAAGAGGGTTTTATCGGATGGATCAGTACGTCGTTTTTGGTAACCCGATCGGCCACAGCAAATCGCCGATGATTCATCGGCTGTTCGCCGAGCAGACCGGGCAGCGGTTGGCCTACACCACCCTGCTGGCGCCCCTCGACGATTTCGCCGGGTGTGCCCGCGCGTTCTTCGCCGATGGGCGCGGCGCCAACGTCACGGTGCCGTTCAAGGAAGACGCCTATCGCCTGGCCGACAGCCTGACCGCCCGCGCCCAGCGCGCCGGTGCGGTGAATACCTTGAGCAAACTCGCCGATGGCAGCCTGTTGGGCGACAACACCGACGGCGCCGGCCTGGTGCGCGACCTGACGGTCAACGCCGGCTTCGGCCTCACGGGCAAGCGCATTCTGCTGCTGGGTGCCGGCGGTGCGGTGCGTGGCGCGCTGGAGCCGTTGCTGGCCGAGCAGCCGGCGTCGCTGATCATCGCCAACCGCACGGTGGAAAAGGCCGAGCTGCTGGCCGAGCTGTTCGATGACCTGGGGCCGGTGTCCGCCAGCGGTTATGACTGGTTGCGCGAACCGGTGGACCTGATCATCAACGCCACCTCCGCCAGCCTCACCGGTGACGTGCCGCCCATCGCCGCCAGCCTGATCGAACCGGGCCAGACGGTGTGCTACGACATGATGTATGGCAAGGAGCCGACCGCCTTCTGCCGCTGGGCCAGCCAATATGGCGCGGCGATTTCCATGGATGGCCTGGGCATGCTCGCCGAACAGGCGGCGGAAGCCTTCTTCCTGTGGCGCGGCGTGCGTCCGGATACGGCGCCGGTGCTGGCCGAGCTGCGGCGCCAGCTGGCGCTCTGAGCGGTCGCGTCATCGTTGATCGCGGGCAAGCCTCGCTCCTACGCAAACGCATGCTTGCGTAGGAGCGAGGCTTGCCCGCGAACGCTTCGCCGCATTACCAATGCGCTCTCGCGCTCAATCCTCAAAGCGGATCGGGCATTTCTCCGCGCCTTCGAGCTTTCTCAACTCCTCGATCACCGAGGCCCGCGCGCGGCGCAGGGTCAGGCTGCGGTTCTGCCGCAGCAGGCGGCGGGCTTCCTGATGCAGCATGGCCACCCCGGAATAGTCGATGAAATTGATCTGCCGGGCGTCGATCACCAGGCGCGGCGCATGGCAGCGTTGCATGCGCACTTGCAGGTAATGGCTGGCGCCGAAGAAGATCGAGCCGCCGACCCGCAGGATGTCCTCGTCGCCTTCGCGCCCGTGCTGCACGCGCGGTTGCGAGGTGCGCTTGAGGTAGAAGAACAGCGATGCCAGGACCCCGGCATAAATCGCCGTCTGCAACTCCAGGAGCAAGGTGGCGACGCAGGTCAGGCTCATCACCAGGAATTCGGCGCGACTGACCCGGTACAGCGCGCGAATGCCGCGATGGTCCACCAAGCCCCAGCAGATCAGCAGGATGCTCCCGGCCATGGCCGGAATCGGAATATGCGCGATCAGCGCCGCGCCGGCCACGGCGAACAGCGCCACCCACAGCGCCGAGAACACCCCGGCCAGCGGCGAGCAGGCGCCGGCCTCGTAGCTCAGGGCGGAGCGGGTAAAGGAGCCGGACGACAGATAGCCGGAGAAAAACGCGCCGACGATATTCGACACGCCCTGGGCGCGGACTTCCTGGTTGGCATCGAGCAATTGTTCGGAGCGCGCCGCCAGCGAGCGGGCAATCGACAAGCTGGTCACCAGCCCCAGCATGCCCACCGCCACGGCGCTGGGCAGCAGGCGCAGGATCATGTCCAGGTCCAGCGGCAACGGGCTGAACGGCGGCAGCCGGCCGGTAAAGGCGCTGACCAGCTTGACCTGGCCGAACAGCGTCGGCCATAGCCACACCACCAGGCCGCTGAGGATCAGGCTGATCAGCAGCGACGGCCAGCGCGGCACCAGCAGCTTCAGCGCCAGGCCGACGGCCAGCGTGCCCAGGCCGAGGATCAATGAAGGTTTATCCACCGCATCGAGATGCTCGAACAGCGAGGTCAGGCTGTTCAGCGCGGTGGCTTCGCTCGGCAAATCCACGCCCAGCAAATTCGGCAATTGCCCGAGGGCGATCACCACCGCGGCGCCGAGGGTGAAGCCGAGCACCACCGAATGGGAGACGAAGTTCACCAACGCGCCGAAGCGCAACAGCCCCAGCAGCCACTGGAACACCCCCGCGAGCAGGGTCAGCAACAGGATCAGGGTGATGTAGTCTTGGGACGCCGGCACCGCCAGGGGGCTGACGCTGGCGTAGAGGACGATGGAAATCGCTGCGGTGGGGCCACAGATCAGGTGCCAGGAAGATCCCCACAGGCAGGCGATCAGCACCGGTACGACCGCGGCATACAGGCCGTATTCCGGGGGCAGGCCGGCGATCAGGGCATAGGCGATCGATTGCGGCAGCGCGAGGATGGCGCCGCTCAGGCCCACCAGCAGGTCGCGCCCGACGCTGGCGCGGGTCTGCCGGGGCAGCCAGCTCAGGAAGGGCAAGAGTGAATGGCGATTGGGCCAGGCCATGGGTCCTCGCGGTCGGGATGGGGCGAAAGGCGTCAGGGTAAAGCATTGCCGGCAAGCTTACCTGTAGGAGCGAAGCTTGCTCGCGATGCCGGCGACTCGGTCTTGCAGATGGACCGCGTGCACCGGTTTTTGGGGCTACTGCGTAGCCCATCGCGGGCAAGCCTCGCTCCTACGACGGGCGTTAGAGTTTGGCCTGCACTGCCGGCAGCGCATCCTTGCCATCGAGGGTCTTCACCCCGTCCAGCCACTTGTCCAGCACCGCCGGGTTGGCCTTGATCCAGGCCTTGGCCGCGTCGGCGTTGCTCACCTTCTTGTTGGCCACCTCGGCCATGATGCTGTTCTCCATTTCCTGGGTGAAGCTCAGGTTGCTCAGCAGCTTGCCAACGTTCGGGCAGGCCTGGGCATAGCCCTTGCGGGTCAGGGTGTAGACGCTGCCGGTGTCGCCGAAGTACTTCTCGCCGCCCTTGAGGTAGCGCATGTTCAGTTGCACGTTCATCGGGTGCGGGGTCCAGCCGAGGAAGGTGACGAACTTCTGCCGTTTCACCGCCCGCGAGACTTCGGCGAGCATTGCCTGCTCGCTGGACTCGATCAGCTTCCACTGGCCGAGGTTGAAGTCGTTCTTCTTGATGATCTCCTGCAACGACAGGTTGGCCGGCGCCCCGGAGCCGATGCCGTAGAGCTTCTTGTCAAACTTGTCGGCGAATTTGTTTAGATCGGCAAAGTCATGCACGCCCGCCTCCCAGACATAATCCGGCACCGCCAGGGTGAACTCGGTGCCGTCTAGGTTCTTCGCCAGCTGGGTGACATCGCCATTGGCCACGAACTTGTCGTAGAAGCCTTGCTGCGCGGGCATCCAGTTGCCCAGGAACACATCCACATGGCCATCCTTGAGCCCGCCGAAGGTGATCGGCACCGCCAGGGTGTCGACCTTGGCCTTGTAGCCCATGCCCTCGAGCAGGAAACCGGTGATGGCGTTGGTCGCGGCGATGTCGCTCCAGCCCGGATCGGCCATCTTCACGGTCTCGCAACCCTGTTCGGCCCAGGCCAGGGCCGGGATCGAAACACTGCCTAGCGCCAGAAGCGCGGCAGTCACTGCTGTGGATAACCTTTGCATGCTCTTCCCCTTACGTTATTGGTTTTGGCAGGGTTGTGGATAACGAGCCTTGCGCTCCAGATCGTCGAGGTCGATGTGGTTGCGCATGTATTGCGCACTGGCGTCGACCAGTGGCTGGTGGTCCCAGCTCTTGAGTTTGCCCAGGCTCAAGGCGCCGGCGACGAAGCGCCGGCGGCGCTGGCTGGCAAGGACCTGTTGGTGAATGGCCGGGATGTCCCATTTGGCGCGCGCCTCGCGGAGAAAATCCTCGAATAGCGGGCGATGTTGCGGCGATTGGCTGAGTTCTTCCTGCTCGCGGGGGTCGTTGGCGACATCGAAGAGCAGGCACGGGTCGTCCTCGCTGTAGATGAACTTGTAGCGGCCGCGGCGAATCATCATCAGCGGGCTGATGGTGCCTTCGGCCATGTACTCGCCGAAGACTTCGTCATGCCCGCCCTGCCCTTGCAGGTGCGGCACCAGGGAGCGGCCGTCCAGCGCCAGGCCCGGTTGCAGTTCCCCGCCGGCCAGCTCCACCAGGGTCGGCAGCAGGTCGGCGGTCGAGACCGCCTGGCTTACCCGGCCGGCGGCGAATTGCCCGGGCGCGCTGACCAGCAGCGGCACCCGCGCGGCCATCTCGAACCAGTGCATTTTGTACCAGAGGCCACGCTCGCCGAGCATGTCGCCGTGGTCGCCGGAGAAGACGATGATGGTGTCGTCGATCAGCCCGGTTTCCTCCAGGGTTTCCAGGAGTTTGCCGACGTTGCTGTCGATATAGCTGCAAGCGCCGAAATAGGCGCGACGCGCATCGCGGATCTTATCCACAGGCAGCGGCTTGTCCCACAGGTCGTAGACCTTGAGCAGGCGCTGGGAATGCGGGTCGAGCTCGGCCTGGGCCGGCGCCTGGGGCAGCGGAATATCCTCGTCGCGGTACAGGTCCCAGAAGGCCTTGGGAATGGTGTACGGGTCGTGCGGGTGAGTCATCGACACGGTCAGGCAGAACGGCTGGTCGCCGTCTTCGCGAACGTGATCGAACAGGTATTGGCGGGCCTTGAACACCACCTCTTCGTCGAAATCCAGCTGGTTGGTGCGCACGCACGGCCCGGCCTGCAGCACCGAGGACATGTTGTGGTACCAGCTTGGGCGCACGTCCGGCTGGTCCCAGTTCACCGCCCAGCCGTAGTCGGCCGGGTAGATGTCGCTGGTCAGGCGTTCTTCGTAACCGTGCAGCTGGTCCGGGCCACAGAAATGCATCTTGCCCGACAGCGCGGTGCGGTAGCCCAGGCGACGCAGGTAATGGGCGTAGGTCGGGACGTCGGCGGGAAAGTCGGCGGCGTTGTCATAGGCGCCGATCTTGCTCGGCAACTGGCCGCTGACCAGGGTGAAGCGCGAGGGCGCGCACAGCGGGCTGTTGCAGTAGGCCGCGTCGAACACCACGCCTTGGGCGGCGAGACGGCTCAGATGCGGCAGCTTGATGGGCGACGGACCGTAGAACGGCAACATTGGCGCGGCCATCTGATCGGCCATGATGAAAAGAATATTCTTGCGCTTCATGTATTCGCGGCATTCCATAGTGGGTAGTTATGCGAAAGTGCTGCGATCGAGCATGTAACCCGTGGCTTTTGCGGTAAAGCCCATGTGCGGCAATGACTAGGATAAGTACAGCTTATGTATGAAGCGCTTGGCGACCTGTCCCTGGACCTGTTTCGCGTATTCGAGGCGGCGGCGCGCCAGCGCAGCTTTACCGCCGCGGCGGTGGAGTTGGGCACCACCCAGCCAGCCATCAGCCAGCAGATCAAGCGGCTGGAGGAACGGCTCGGCACCCGGCTGTTCGACCGCATCTACCGTGGCATCGAACTGACCGAGGCCGGCAGCCAGCTGTTCGAACAGGTGCAGGCCGGTTTGCAGAGCATCGACAGCGGCCTGAGCGCCATCACCGCCCAGCATCAGCATGAGGTGCTGCAAGTGGCCACCGACTTTGCTTTTGCCGCCTACTGGCTGATGCCGCGCCTGCATCGCTTCCACGCCGCCAACCCGCAGGTGGACGTGAGCCTGGTCACCAGTGAGCGTAGCCACAACATGCTGCGCACCGACATCGACATCGCGGTGCTGTTTGGCGATGGCCGTTTCAAGCAGGGTGAAAGCCATTGGCTGTTCAACGAAGAAGTGTTTCCGGTGTGCAGCCCGCTGCTGCTCAAGGAGCGGCCGCTGCCCCTTCGCGCGCAGTCGCTGCTGGAGTTGCCGTTGCTGCACCTGAAGGGCGAAAGCAGCAGCCACTGGTTCGACTGGAGCGGTGTGTTCCGCGAACTGGGGATCGCTACCCCGCCGGCACCGGGGCAGCTGCGTTTCGACAACTACACGCTGCTGATCCAGGCGGCGATCGGTGGCCAGGGCGTGGCCATCGGCTGGCGCCACCTTGTGGATAACTTGCTGGCGCAAGGGCTGTTATGCCGGCCGATCAGCGAAACGGCGATTTCCCGCTACGGCTATTACGTGGTGCTGCCCCAGCGCAAGCGCCGCGGGCCGCTGATCCAGCGGTTTTTCGACTGGCTGATGGCCGAGCAGGCCGACAGCGCGCAATCCCTCAAGGGGCTGTCGCTGCCGCCCATTGCCCTTTAAGCGCCTTGAACACGGGGCCGAGGCAGACCCGCGACACCCCGGCCGGGCCGCCTTTAGCCTCAGCCCTGGGCCAGCACATCGACGAAATTCACATGCTCGCCCACATGCAGGTTCAGCTGCAGCTCATCGGCAATGCCGGCAGCCACCCGCGCCAGCCGCTGCACTGGTGCCACCTGTTCCGGCGCGAGCCTGCTGGCGGGCTGGCTGAAGTGTTCCAGGGCCAGCCCGGGCATGCTTTGCGGTGCATTCACCAGGGTCCAGCGCAGGGTGCTGCCTTGCAGCGCGTCGAGGATCGCTTCGGCGGCCTCGCGGTGGGGATAAACGGCCATCTCCGGCTGATCCAGCACTTCGAAATGCCCCACCAGGAACAGGCGCCGCACCCCCGCGGCCTGCATGCCGGCAATCAACGCGGTGACCGCCCGGACTTGCTCCTGGGGTTCGAGCAGCAGGTCTTCCGGTTCTTCAAGGCCCATGGGCAGCCCCGGGGCATCCAGCAAACAGGCGACCACATCGCTTCCGGCTACGCTTTGCCTGACTCGCGCGGCATCGAACAGGTCTCCGCATTTGGTCCGTAAACCCGGTAGCGGCGCGAGGGCCGTCAGGTCGTCGAGAATGGCGATGACTTCATGCTGGCGCCGCAGGAATTCGGCCATCAGCGCGCTGCCCAGGCTGCCCATGGCGCCATAGAGCACCAGCTTGACCACTGGGGTTTCGGCATTTTTCATGGCGCGGCTCGTTTCTTACACTGGTACGGTTATGACCTGTGGGCTGCCGCCAGGGTTCGACTTTGTCATGAGAGGTTCCATGCAACGCATCAAGGGCTATCACGCCCACGTTTATTTCGACGCCAGCACCATCGACCAGGCGCGAGCCCTGTGCGAACAGGCGGCGCAATTGTTTCCGCTGAAGATGGGGCGGGTGCATGAACGGCCGGTCGGCCCGCACCCGGACTGGAGTTGCCAGCTGGCGTTCGAGCCGCAATACCTGGGCGAGGTGCTGCCGTGGCTGGCGCTCAATCGCAACGGGCTGGTGGTGTTCCTGCACCCCGATACCGGCGACGACCTGAAGGACCACACCGAGCATGCGATCTGGATGGGAGCGATCAGGCCGCTGGACCTGTCGATTTTTTGAGCGTTTCGCTTCTACGCTCGCTCCCGTGGGAGCGAGGCTTGCCCGCGATGAACGATGGCGCGTTGTGACAGACACGCCGTATCGCCTTCATCGCACGCAAGCTGTGCTCCTACATCATGGCGTGATCAATACAGCACGCCATCGAGGATCTCGTAGACGATCCCGCTGGCCACCGCGATCAGCACGATATCGGCGCCCGTGCGCCGCCATTCATAACCCGGGTAATACGGCAGGTGCGCCAGGGCGCGGTTGCGGCCCTCCGCGCCCATGGTCGTCGCGCGGGTCGGCGACCGCAGGCAGCAGCGGGCTGGCGCTGAGGATCAGCACCCCGAGACCGGCAATCAGGCGTTTGGGTATTTTCATCGGCTTTTTCCCCCCCGGCACGAACAATAAAAAGGGGCTCAGAACCTGGTTCTGAACCCCTTGGTCTTGCTGCTTAGTCTGTGGGCGCCGAGGCTAATTCCTCTGTATCAGGAGCTCTACCCTTAGCTGACGCGGGCTTGACGTACCCCTTCGGCGAGCGAGGCGCAGAGGCCCAGCACGCCGTCCACCGCCTGCTCGGGGCTGGCGGCGTTGGCGATCTGGTCGATCAGCGCCGACCCCACCACCACGCCGTCGGCGAGACGGGCGATAGCCGCGGCCTGCTCCGGGGTGCGGATGCCGAAACCGATGCTGATCGGCAGGTCGGTGTGGCGACGCAAGCGGGTCACTGCTTCTTCCACGTGCTCCAGGGTGGCGGAACCGGCACCGGTCACACCGGCCACGGAGACGTAGTAGACGAAGCCCGAGCTGCCGTTCAGGACTTTCGGCAGGCGCACGTCGTCGGTGGTCGGCGTGGTCAGGCGGATGAAGTCGATGCCGGCGGCCTGGGACGGGTCGCACAGCTCGCTGTTATGTTCGGGCGGCATGTCGACCACGATCAGGCCGTCGACCCCGGCTTCCTTGGCCTCGGCGATGAAGCGCGGCACGCCGTAATGGTGGATCGGGTTGAAGTAACCCATCAGCACCAGCGGTGTGTCGTTGTTGCCGGCGCGGAACTCGCGAACCATTTGCAGGGTTTTCGCCAGGTTCTGCTTGGCCGCCAGGGCGCGGATGTTGGCCAGCTGGATCGCCGGGCCGTCGGCCATCGGGTCGGTGAAGGGCATGCCCAGCTCGATCACGTCGGCGCCGGCGGCCGGCAAGCCCTTGAGGATCGCCAGGGAGGCGTCGTAGCCCGGGTCGCCGGCAGTGACGAAGGTCACCAGGGCGGCGCGGTTCTGTTGCTTCAGTTCGGCAAAGCGCGTTTGCAGGCGGCTCATCAGTGTTTCTCCTGCTTGGATTGAGCGTTTTCCATGTGGTGCATCACGGTTTGCATGTCTTTGTCGCCGCGGCCCGAAAGGTTGACCACCATCAGGTGATCCTTGGGCAGGTTCGGCGCGCGCTTGAAGACTTCGGCCAGGGCGTGGGCGCTTTCCAGGGCCGGGATGATGCCTTCCAGGCGGCAGCACTGGTGGAACGCGGCCAGGGCTTCGTCGTCGGTCACCGAGGTGTATTCGACGCGGCCGATATCGTGCAACCAGGCGTGTTCAGGGCCGATGCCCGGGTAGTCGAGGCCGGCGGAAATCGAGTGGGCGTCGATGATCTGGCCGTCTTCGTCCTGCAGCAGGAAGGTGCGGTTGCCATGCAGCACGCCAGGCAGGCCGCCGTTCAGGCTGGCCGCGTGCTTGCCGGTCTCGATGCCGTAGCCGGCGGCTTCGACGCCGATGATCTGCACGCTCTTGTCGTCGAGGAACGGGTGGAACAGGCCCATGGCGTTGGAACCGCCGCCGATGCACGCCACCAGGCTGTCCGGCAGGCGGCCTTCCTGGGCTTGCAGCTGTTCGCGGGTTTCCTTGCCGATCACCGCCTGGAAGTCGCGGACCATGGCGGGATAAGGGTGGGGGCCGGCCACGGTGCCGATCAGGTAGAAGGTGCTGTCGACGTTGGTCACCCAGTCGCGCAGGGCTTCGTTCATCGCGTCCTTCAGGGTGCCGGTGCCGGCGACCACCGGGATCACCTCGGCGCCCAGCAGCTTCATGCGGAACACGTTGGCCTGCTGGCGCTCGATGTCGGTGGTGCCCATGTAGATCACGCAGTCCAGGCCGAAGCGCGCCGCCACGGTGGCGGTGGCCACGCCGTGCATGCCGGCGCCGGTCTCGGCGATGATGCGTTTCTTGCCCATGCGCCGCGCCAGGAGGATCTGGCCGATGCAGTTGTTGATCTTGTGCGCGCCGGTGTGGTTCAGCTCTTCGCGCTTGAGGTAGATCTTGGCGCCGCCGCAGTGCTCGGTCAGGCGTTCGGCGAAATACAGCGGGCTTGGACGGCCGACGTAGTCGCGCTGGAAATAGGCCAGTTCCTTGAGAAACTCCGGATCTTCCTTGGCCGCTTCGTATTCGCGGGCCAGGTCGAGGATCAGCGGCATCAGGGTTTCGGCGACGTAACGGCCGCCGAACGCGCCAAACAGGCCGTTGGCATCAGGGCCGTTGCGCAGATGGGTCTGGGTCATTGGGACGCTCCCGGTGATGGGTCAAAAGGGTGAATGCTGGAAAGACAATGGCGTTCACTCTACCCCTGACGTACCGGGCTGAAAACCGATAAGATCGCCACAACCTGTCAGGAAAACTCACATATCCCATGAGCCACGACCTGCCCCCGCTGAATGCCCTCCGGGCCTTCGAAGCCACCGCCCGCCTGAACAGCGTCAGCCAGGCGGCCGAACAGCTGCACGTCACCCATGGCGCGGTCAGCCGCCAGTTGAAAGTGCTCGAGGAGCACCTGGGGGTGAGCCTGTTCGTCAAGGAAGGTCGCGGCCTGAAACTCACAGATGCCGGCATACGCCTGCGCGATGCCAGCAGCGACGCCTTCGAGCGCCTGCGCACGGTCTGCGCCGAGCTGGCCCAGAGCACCGCCGATGCGCCCTTCGTACTCGGCTGTTCCGGCAGCCTGCTGGCGCGCTGGTTCATCCCGCGCCTGGGGCGGTTGAATGCCGACCTGCCGGACTTGCGCCTGCACCTGTCGGCCGGCGAAGGCGACCTCGACCCGCGCCGGCCGGGGCTGGATGCCTTGCTGGTGTTTGCCGAGCCACCCTGGCCGGCGGACATGCAGGTCTTCGAGCTGGCCGGCGAACGCATCGGCCCGGTGCTCAGCCCGCGCTACAGCCGTTACGAACAGTTGCGCCAGGCGCCGCCCAGCGCACTGTTGGACGAGGCGTTGCTGCAGACCACCTCGCGTCCGCAGGCCTGGCCCAGCTGGGCACGACAGAACGGCCTCGACGCCGGGGCGTTGAAGTTCGGGCAGGGTTTCGAGCATTTGTATTATTTGCTGGAGGCCGCGGTGGCCGGGCTGGGCGTGGCGATCGCGCCGCAGCCGCTGGTGGCCGAGGACCTGCGCGCCGGGCGCCTGGTTGCCCCGTGGGGCTTCTGCGAGACCCCGGGGCAACTGGCATTGTGGTTACCCAAGCGCGCCGCGGACGGGCGCGCCCGGCAATTGGCGCAGTGGCTCAGCAACGAGTTGCGCCAGACGGCTTAATTGCCGCGTTTGCACAGCAGGTAAGCGGCCAGCAGGCCCAGTGCGCCCACGGCAACGCCGGCGGTGGTCCAGGGGTGTTGCTGGGCATAGTCGCGGGTGGCGAGCCCGGTTTCCCGGGTTTTCACTTTGACTTCTTCATAGGCATCGCTGAGCAGGCTGCGCGAATGTCTCAGCGCGTTCTCGGCGTTGCTTTTCAGAGCCTTGAGGGTTTTGCGCGATTCGTCCGAAGCATCCTCCTTGAGGCTTTCCAGCGACCTGAGCAGGTTTTCGATCTCGGCTTCCATGCTTTCCAATGAGGCTTTGCGTAACGAATTGTTGGCCATGGTGGCTCTCCTGCATTGTTGGTGAGGGTCTGTAGGGTCCGACTGCACCGCTTGGCGAAAGTGCATTAAATCTGAACGTCGCGGGATCAAGGCTCATTCAAGCCGTTGCCAGGCTCGGTACGGAAAACGGCTGCTGCGCCTGGCCTGCGCTCGCCGATTTTCCATATAGAGCCTAGGCTTTGATCTACCTAAACAAGGAGAGAACGCCATGTCTGATCATCACACCTACAAGAAAATCGAACTGGTCGGCTCGTCCCCAAGCAGCATCGAAGACGCGATCAACAATGCGCTGGCCGAAGCCAGCAAGAGCATCCAGCACCTGGAATGGTTCGAAGTCACGGAAACCCGGGGGCATATCAAGGACGGCAAGGCCGCGCATTTCCAGGTCACGCTCAAGGTGGGCTTCCGGATTGCCAACAGCTGAGCCTGGGCTAGGCTGTTGAACTTGTGCGCTGGCCGATTGCCATAGGAAATGGCAAAGCGCTATATCCGCCTCGAGCCGAACAGGCCGGGGCTTGACGCTTCTTTTGATTCGACCAGGGAATGTGACCGATGAAAAACTGGGTAATGGCTTTAGCGTTGTTGAGTGTCGCGGGAACAGCCTTTGCTGCCGGCAAACCATGCGAAGAACTGAAAAGCGAAATCGCCGCGAAGCTCGACGCCAAGGGCGTGTCGGGTTACTCGCTGGAAATTGTCGACAAAGGCAGCGCGACTGACGGCAAAGTGGTCGGTACCTGCGAAGGCGGTACCAAGGAAATCGTCTACAAGCGCGGCTAAGCCCTTGTAGCAATGAACAAAGCCGACGCGCTGCGTCGGCTTTTTTATGCCCGGCGTTTAGCCAGGCCAGGCGTGCCCCCGTAGCCGCTGCCGCAGGCTGCGATCGCGACCCAAGGGCGCGCAAGGCTTCAGGATCACAGAGTCCTTTGGCCCGATTGCACTCAACCTTTCATCACCTGCGCCAGCAATTCATAGGAATGCAGGCGGTCGGCGTGTTCGTACAGGTCGCAGGTGAAGATCAGCTCGTCGGCGCCGGTCTGCTCGATCAGCACGTCGAGCTTGGCGCGGATCTTCGCCGGGCTGCCAATCATCGCCAGGCCGAGGAAGCTGCCCACGGCCTCTTTTTCGTGGGGCAGCCACAGGCCGTCCATGCTCTTCACCGGTTTGCGCTGCACCAGGCTCTGGCCGCGCATCAGCGCGAGGATCCGCTGGTACACCGAGGTCGCCAGGTAGTCGGCCTGTTCGTCGGTATCGGCCGCCACCAGCGGTACGCCGAGCATCACGTAAGGCTTGTCGAGCACGGCCGAAGGCTTGAAGTGATTGCGGTACACGCGAATCGCCTCGTGCATGTAGCGCGGCGCGAAGTGCGAGGCGAAGGCGTAAGGCAGGCCGCGCTCGCCGGCCAGTTGCGCACTGAACAGGCTCGAGCCCAGCAACCACACCGGCACCTGGGTACCGGTTCCCGGCACCGCGATTACCCGCTGGTCCGGGGTGCGCGGACCGAGGTAGGCCATCAACTCGGCAACGTCCTGCGGGAAGTCGTCGGCGCTGCCGGAACGTTCGCGGCGCAGGGCGCGGGCGGTCATCTGGTCCGAGCCCGGCGCGCGGCCCAGGCCCAGGTCGATGCGCCCGGGGTAGAGGCTTTCCAGGGTGCCGAACTGCTCGGCGATCACCAGTGGCGCGTGGTTGGGCAGCATCACGCCGCCGGAGCCCACGCGAATGCTCGAGGTGCCGCCGGCCAGGTAACCCAGGAGCACCGAGGTCGCGGAGCTGGCGATGCCGTCCATGTTGTGGTGTTCGGCGACCCAGAAGCGGGTGTAGCCGAGTTTTTCTACATGGCGGGCCAGGTCCAGGGAATTGCGCAGCGATTGCGCCGGGCTGCCGTCTTCGCGCACGGGGACCAGGTCGAGGGTGGAAAACTTTACGTCGGACAGTGGTTTCATGAACCTGCTTCTCCTCTGGGTGTGCAGGCCTTTGTCATGAGTCAAAACCTGCCGAATGCTGTAAGCCTGGTTCATGCAATGTGGGCATATACCCGAGTTTCAATGGCCAAGGTGAATTTGCTCTCCGGATAAACGGCAGGTTCAGACAGGATGAACTTCGCCCGGCCTTCTATCCTCTAGAACCCTGGATGCACAAAACCACAAGGGCGCGGCCTTTCGCGCCCGTTCTCGAGGAGACAGACATGAGCATCATCAAAAAAGCATCGGCTCACTGGGAAGGCGACCTGAAAACCGGCATTGGCTCGATTTCCACGGAAACCGGAGTGCTGCGCGACGCGCCTTATGGCTTCAAGGCGCGCTTCGAAGGCGGCAAGGGCACCAACCCGGAAGAACTGATCGGCGCCGCGCACGCCGGGTGTTTTTCCATGGCCTTCTCGATGATTCTCGGCGAGGCCGGGCTCAAGGCCGACAGCATCGACACCAACGCCGAGGTGACGCTGGACCAGGTCGCGGGCGGTTTTGCCATCACCGCGGTGCACCTGGTGCTCAAGGCGAAGATCCCCGGCGCCAGCCAGCAACAGTTCGATGAACTGAGCAAGAAAGCCAAGGAAGGTTGCCCGGTATCCAAGGTGCTCAATGCCAAGATCAGCCTGGATGCGACGCTGGTCAGCTAAGCCCCGCCCGAACCGTTGCGGCACATCGCCGGCAAAAAAACGAGCGTTGTGCCGCAACCGCCAACCGCTGCTCGATGGCTTGCGATTGCGCAGGCTTGGGGAAACTTCGCGCGGCAGATGTGCGCGGTGTCAGAACTCGTTTCATGAAAATGTGGTCGAATACCCGACTGCAGGCTCGGCCCATGACCTTGGGCGCTGCATCAAGGGGAGCTTCACTCATGAAACGTATTGTCCTGGCAGTAGTTTGTAGCGCGCTGGCCACCTCGGCCCTGGCGGCTCCGAAGGATTGCGAAGAACTCAAGAAAGAAATTGAAATCAAGATCCAGGCCAACGCCGTGCCCTCCTACACCCTGGAGATTGTCAGCAAGGAGGAAGCCGAAAAGCATGACGTGGCCATGGTGGTCGGTACCTGCGAATACGGCACCAAGGCGATCATCTATCAGCGCAACGACAGCTGATCGTTCAGATCACGCAGTTGACCTTGTGGTCTTCGGCCAGCAGCTCACGCTTGGCGTTGTACAGCCGGGCGCTGGGGGTAAAACCCAGCGAGCGCGCTTCCAGCAGGTAACGCTGGCCGGCTTGGAAATGGTCGTAGCGCACGCTCAGGTAGCACAGGCGCTCGGCCGGGTCGTTCATCATGCCCAGGCGCCCGCTGAACACCTCGAAATCGAAACGCACCATCAACTCATGACTGCCCGGGGTGACCTGGAAATAGCGGCCATCCTTCAGGCGCTGGTTGTCCAGGCGTTCGGCCATCAGCATCTTGCCGCCTGGCGTCGGGGTGGCGAAGTCGACCCAGGCTTGTTGCGGGTCCACCGCCGGCAGGGGGCTGGAGCAGGCAACGAGGCCGGTCAGGGCAAGGAGCAGCAAGGGTTGGCGCATGGTGTCGGCCGTCCGGGGGAAAGGCCTCAAGCATAGCGCCGATCAGGTGCGTTGGCAGCCGGCCGGTTGGCCGGTACCCACCAGGTTGCGCTGCTGATCGTAGAGCTTGGCCCAGGGCCGGAAACCGATATTGCCGGTCTGCAACTGGTAGCGCTGGCCGGCGTTGAAGTCCTTGTATTTCACATTCAGCTGGCAATCGCGCCACAGGGGTTCGCTGTCCGGGCCGATATTGGTGGGCTCCACGGCGAACTGGTAGCGCACCTTCAGCTCATGGTTACCGGGCTGGACCTCGAAATAGCGGCGATCCACCCAGGCCTTTTCATCTACTTCCAGGGCCTGCAGGGCGGTGTCCTGGTGGGTGTCGAGGTCGATCCAGGCTTGCGTCGGATCGGGAGTGGGGAGTCCGGCACAGCCGGTCAGGGTCAACAGTCCGGTGGTCAGCAGCAACACGCGCATAGCGAAACTCCAGGCAGGCGAGATAGTCTTGGGGGCAGACTCTCGAAGGATGATTCGATTTGATTAGGCCGCGTTCAAGCCATGGGTTACTTGATCATCTTTTACGCTTTTTGTTTCCGGGCTTGCTGCTTTTGTTACTCAACGGTTGCTCCAGCGTGGGCTATTACAGCCAGCTGGCCAGTGGCCAATGGCAGCTGCTGCGGGCCCGCACGCCGGTCGAGCAGGTAATCGCCGACCCGGCACGCGACCCGATATTGCGCGCCCACCTGGCCCAGGCGCAAAAGGCCCGGCGCTTCGCCAGCCAGCACCTGCACCTGCCGGACAACCAGAGCTACCGCCTCTACGCCGACATCGGCCGGCCTTACGTGGTGTGGAATGTCTTCAGCACCCCCGAATTTTCCCTGAGCCCCAAGACCCACTGTTTCCCGATTGCCGGCTGCGTGGCCTATCGCGGTTACTACAGCCAGGGCGCGGCCCGGGGCGAGGCGGCCTTGCAGAAACAGCAGGGTATGGATGTGGCCATCGGCGGGGTGGAGGCCTACTCGACCCTGGGCTGGTTCAACGACCCGATCCTCAGTTCGATGCTGCATTGGGGCGACGAGCGCCTGGCCACCCTGATCTTCCACGAGTTGGCCCATCAGCGCTTCTACGTGAAGGACGACACCGAGTTCAACGAATCCTTCGCCACCTTCGTCGAGCAGGAAGGCACCCGGCAATGGCGCGCGGCCCGTGGCTTGGCGCCGGCCAGCGATGCCGTGGTCAAGCAGCGGAGCCAATTCATCCAGTTGGTTCTCGATACCCGCCAGCGCCTGGAGCGCCTGTATGCCCTGCCGCTGCCGGCCGAGCAGATGCGCCAGCGCAAGGCCGCCGAGTTCGAACAGCTGCGCCGGGATTACCAGCAGCTCAAGAACAGCCAATGGCAGGGCGACGCGCGCTACGACTTCTGGATCAACGCCCCGCTGAACAACGCCAGGCTGCTGCCCTTTGGCCTTTACGACCAATGGGTGCCGGCGTTTGCCGCGTTGTTCAAACAGGTGGGCGGAGATTGGCCGGCCTTTTACCTGGCCGTGGAGAAGCTCGGCGCGCTGCCGGCTGAAAAGCGTAAGGCGGCGTTGCAAGCCTTGATGGGCGGCGCCTGAAAGCACGCCTTCGCGGGCAAGCCTCGCTCCTACGCCAAACTCTGCATCTCGGCGTAGGAGCGAGGCTTGCCCGCGAAGAGGCCAGAACGTCAAACCCAGATCGCATCCCAAAGCGAATAATCGCCCACCTTCCTCACCAAACCCGCGCGTAACGGGTTGGCCACGATATACCGCGCCACGGCCTGCAGATCCTCCGTCTTGCGAATGCCCCGATCATGGTAGCCACGTTGCCACACCGCCCCTTTGCGTTGTCGCTGGCGGTTCACCGATACGCAAATGCGCGAGCGGGTCCTGCCCATTAACACGGGCAACGTCGTGTCACGCAGCTCGACCAACCAGTGAAAATGATCGGGCATGACGACAAAGGCCAGCGAGCGGACGAGCTGCTCCCGTTCGGCCTGTTTGAACGCAGCCACGGCCAGGCGGCCCGAGTGGAAGTCGCTGAATAGCGGTTCCCGGTTTCGCGTGACGGAGGTGAGGACATAGATTTGACCAGGCTGCGAGTAACGTCCTGTGCGCAGGCGGTGAGCGTGATATTTGCGGGGCATGGGCGATCCTCCTTGATCGTGCTTTCAAGGCTAGATCGAAGAAGGAGCGGACGGTGGTTGGCTGTTGTTCGGGATGTGTCTGGCCAGACGCCTTCGCGGGCAAGCCTCGCTCCTACGGGAGGAAGCCCGCGATGGGCGGTGGCTTAGCGCTGCAGGAACGCCTGGTGCAGGTCGTCCAGGGTCTGGAAGTGATAGGCCGGTGCTTCGGTGCTCAGTTCTTCGTGGCTGCCGAAGCCATAACCCACCGCCGCCGCGTCCAGGCCGTTGCGGCGGGCGCCGATCAGGTCGTGCTTGCGGTCGCCGATCATCAGGGTGTCGCTCGGGTCCAGGCCTTCTTCGCTCATGAGGTGGCGGATCAGCTCGACCTTGTCGGTGCGGGTGCCGTCCAGTTCGCTGCCGTAGATCACCTTGAAGTGCCGGGCGAAGTCGAAGTGCCGGGCGATCTCGCGGGCAAACACCCATGGCTTGGACGTCGCGATGTACAGCTGGCGACCTTGCCCGCCGAGGGTTTCCAGCAGCGGCGTGACGCCGTCGAACACGCGGTTCTCATACAGGCCGGTGACTTTGAAGCGCTCGCGGTAGAAATTCACCGCCTCCCAGGCCCTGGCTTCGTCGAAGCCGTAGAACTGCATGAACGCCTGCAGCAGCGGCGGGCCGATGAAGTGTTCCAGCTTGCTCAGGTCGGGTTCGTCGATGCCCAGCTTGCCGAGGGCGAACTGGATCGAGCGGGTGATGCCTTCGCGCGGGTCGGTCAGGGTGCCATCAAGGTCGAACAGAACGGTTTGGTAATGCATGGGAATTCCTGGGCAGTGGGTCGGGCTCAAGCCTGGTCGTAGCCTTCGGCCAGGTGCAGGTCCTTGAGCTTCACGTAGTTGGCGGCGCTGTAGGTAAAGAAGGCGCGTTCCTTGTCGGTCAGCGGGCGGGCCTGTTTCACCGGGCTGCCCACGTAGAGGAAGCCGCTTTCCAGGCGTTTGCCCGGCGGCACCAGGCTGCCGGCGCCGACGATCACGTCGTCTTCCACCACCGCGCCGTCCATGACGATGCTGCCCATGCCGATCAGCACCCGGCTGCCGACGCTGCAACCGTGCAGCATCACCTTGTGGGCGATGGTCACGTCGTCGCCGATCAGCAGCGGGAAGCCGTCCGGGTTGAAGGGGCCGGCGTGGGTGATGTGCAGCACGCTGCCGTCCTGCACGCTGGTGCGGGCGCCGATGCGGATGCGGTGCATGTCGCCGCGGATCACCGTCAGTGGCCAGACCGAGCTGTCGGCACCGATTTCGACGTCACCGATCACCACCGCCGAACGGTCGACGAAGGCCCGCGGGGCAAGGATGGGCGTGTGGTTCTGATAGCTGCGAATGGCCAAGTTGGATACCTGCTCTGACATTTATTAATGGGGTCGATAGCTGCGGTGTGCGCCGATTGTAATTAAGATGACGCTACGTTTCTTCCAGCCAAGGTGCCAACCGTGAGTGTGAACAACCCTCTTCTGCAGCCCTACGACCTGCCGCCGTTTTCGGCGATCCGCGCCGAGCATGTACAGCCGGCCATCGAACAGATCCTGGCTGACAACCGCGCTGCCATCGCTGAAATCCTCAAGAACCAGGGCGCGCAGCCGACCTGGGCCGGCCTGGTATTGGCCATGGACGAATTCAACGACCGCCTGGGCGCGGCCTGGAGTCCGGTCAGCCACCTCAACGCCGTGTGCAACAGCGCCGAACTGCGCGAGGCCTATGAGTCCTGCCTGCCGGCCCTGAGCGCCTATTCCACCGAGCTGGGGCAGAACCGTGAACTGTTCCAGGCCTTCGAAGCCCTGGCCAGCAGCCCGCAAGCCGCCGGTTTCGACGTGGCGCAAAAAACCATCCTGGAACACTCCCTGCGTGACTTCCGCCTGTCGGGTATCGACCTGCCGCCGGAGCAGCAGAAGCGTTACGCCGAAGTGCAGAGCAAGCTTTCCGAGCTGGGCAGCCGCTTCTCCAACCAGCTGCTCGACGCCACCCAGGCCTGGACCAAACACGTCACCGACGAAGCGGCCCTGGCCGGCCTGACCGCCTCGGCCAAGGCGCAGATGGCTGCCGCGGCCCAGGCCAAGGACCTGCAAGGCTGGCTGATCACCCTGGAATTCCCCAGCTACTACGCGGTAATGACCTACGCCGAAGACCGCGCGTTGCGCGAAGAAGTCTACGCCGCCTACTGCACCCGCGCCTCGGACCAGGGCCCGATCGCCGGCCAGAACGACAACGGCCCGGTCATGCAGGAAATCCTCGACCTGCGCCAGGAACTGGCCCAGCTGCTGGGCTACGCCAACTTCGCCGAGCTGAGCCTGGCCACCAAGATGGCCGAGTCCAGCGACCAGGTGCTGAGTTTCCTGCGTGACTTGGCCAAGCGCAGCAAGCCGTTCGCCGCCCAGGACCTGCAACAGCTCAAGGCTTACGCCGCCGAACAGGGCTGCGCGGACCTGCAAAGCTGGGACAGCGGTTTCTACGGCGAGAAGCTGCGCGAACAGCGCTACAGCGTGGCCCAGGAAACCCTGCGCGCCTACTTCCCGATCGACAAGGTTCTCGGCGGCCTGTTCGCCATCGTCCAGCGCCTGTACGGCATCGAGATCGCCGAGCTCAAAGGCTTCGACAGCTGGCACCCGGACGTGCGCCTGTTCGAAATCAAGGAAAACGGCCAGCACGTCGGCCGCTTCTTCTTCGACCTGTATGCCCGCGCCAACAAGCGTGGCGGTGCCTGGATGGACGGCGCCCGCGACCGTCGCCGCACCATTGAGGGTGTGCTGCAAAGCCCGGTGGCCAACCTGGTGTGCAACTTCACCCCGGCCGACAGCGGCAAGCCTGCGCTGCTGACCCACGATGAAGTCACCACCTTGTTCCACGAGTTCGGCCATGGCCTGCACCACCTGCTGACCCGCGTCGAGCATGCCGGCGTATCCGGCATCAACGGCGTGGCCTGGGACGCGGTGGAGCTGCCGAGCCAGTTCATGGAGAACTGGTGCTGGGAACCGGAAGGCCTGGCGCTGATCTCCGGTCACTACGAAACCGGCGAGCCGCTGCCCCAGGACCTGCTGGAAAAAATGCTCGCGGCGAAGAACTTCCAGTCCGGCCTGATGATGGTGCGCCAGCTGGAATTCTCGCTGTTCGACTTCGAACTGCATGCCACCCACGGCGACGGCCGCTCCGTGCTGCAAGTGCTCGAAGGCGTGCGCGACGAGGTCTCGGTGATGCGTCCGCCGGCCTACAACCGCTTCCCCAACAGCTTCGCGCACATCTTCGCCGGCGGTTATGCGGCCGGTTACTACAGCTACAAGTGGGCCGAAGTGCTGTCGGCCGATGCTTTCTCGAAGTTCGAGGAAGAAGGCGTGCTGAATGCCGCGACCGGTCGCGCATTCCGCGAAGCGATCCTGGCCCGTGGCGGTTCCCAGGAGCCGATGGTGCTGTTCGTCGACTTCCGCGGACGTGCGCCGTCGATTGACGCACTCTTGCGCCACAGCGGCCTGACCGAGGACGCTGCGGCATGAGCGAGGCGCCCGTGAAGACGAAAAAACGCTTTATCGCCGGGGCGGTTTGCCCGGCGTGCAGCGAGCAGGACAAATTGATGATGTGGAGCGAAAACGACGTTCCCCATCGCGAATGTGTGGCCTGCGGTTATTCCGACACTCTCAATGAACAGGGCCTGTCGGTGCCCAAGGAACTGGGCACGCGGGTTAATACCACGGCCCTGAAGGTGCCGGATGCCAAGGTCCAGTCGGTGCAGTTTTTCCCCAACCCCAAGTTGAAGAAAAAGACCGACGAGCCCAAGTAACTGCCAATCCCCTGTAGGAGCGCAGCTTGCGCGCGATAGCGGTGTATCAGATACACCGCGGTGCTTTGATCGCCAGCAAGCTTGGCTCCTACCGGGATGCGGTCGAAGCTCAATGCTGCAACCCCACGCAGCCGCTCAATTCGCCGGCTTGCTGGCGCTCACCGTCTCCAGCCAGCTTTTCACCGAACAGGTGGCAAACACGCTGGTGCTGCAATCGCCATTGGCCAGGGCGGTGCGCAACTTGTCGACATCGGCCTGCATCATGTAGCGAATGCCGTCCTTGAAGTGGGAACTGTCGCCAAACCCGCCTCCGGTCATCTCGTTCAGCGCCTCCTCCTTGCTCCAGCCTTGAACCACCACCCGGTACATCGCCGACATCAGCCCGGTGCGGTCCGAACCGTGCTTGCAGTGCATCAGCACCGGCCCGTCGCTTTCGGCCGACTGGATCGCGCGCAAGGCCGCCAGCACATCGGCGTCGTCCACGTGGTTGGTGTGGTAAGGCAATTGCACCTGCTTGATCCCCGGGGCCTGCAGCCAGCTGGCGTCGGATTCCGGCAGGAAGTTGATCACCGTGCCGACCTTGAGCGTTTCCAGCAAAGGCACGGCGCCGCTGTCCGGCAAGGCGCTGCGGTAGAGCGTCGGCGATATCCGGTACAGGTTGTAATGCGCCGCCACGGGTTGGGCCCATTGGGCCGGACGGGTCGTGCCGGTGTCGGCGGCCTGCGCCAGGGGCCAGGCAAAAAGCGCCAGCAAGGACAGGCAGAAGGTGCGAAAAGTGAGCATGCGCAAGGTCACGGCCGGAAAAGGATGGAGCCTAGCTTCTGCCCGGGCCGGTCAACGCCCTGTGAGGGAGTCGTCAAAGAAACGTGAAGCCGTGTCAGAGAGTTTTGCGCGGCAATCGCGACTTTTTTCCCAAACAAACGATTTATTCGAATGCTTAGCCTGCTACCATTTGTAACCAAATTTTGCTGAACTGTGCTTTTTCCGGCGTCGGAATCGACCCCCAGCGCCGCCAGAACGACAAGCCACGCCATGACGCGGCTGCCCAACCCGTGAATGCCTAGTGTGAGGTGCACCCCCATGTCTGATCACGATCAAGACAACCCGCGGCGTGAGTTTCTACGCAAATCCCTGACCTTGATCCCGGTGGTCACGGTCGCCAGTACTGGTCTCGGCAGCTCGATGCTGATGGCTGCCCCCGAAGCGCCCAAGCCGGTGGAGCCTGCGCGAACCCCGGCCAGCTCCGAGGCTTACCAGCCGACCTATTTCACCGCCGAAGAGTGGGCCTTTATCCAGGCCGCGGTCGAGCGCCTCATCCCGGCCGACGAACAAGGCCCCGGCGCCCTGGAAGCCGGCGTGCCGGAATACATCGACCGGCAGATGAACACCCCCTACGCCGCGGGCGCCCTGTGGTACATGCAAGGCCCGTTCAACGCCGACGCCGCGCCGGAGATGGGCTGGCAGAGCAAGCTGGTGCCCAAGGAGATCTATCGCCTGGGCATTGCCGCGACGGATGCATGGTCGAAAGCCTTCAACGGTAAAACATTTGCCGCGCAAGACAGCGCTACCCGAGACGATTTGCTCAAGCAGCTTGAAGCGGGAAAACCGCAGTTCGACAGCGTTCCGCCGAAGATTTTCTTCAACCTTTTGCTGCAAAACACCAAGGAAGGGTTCTTCTGCGACCCGATCCATGGCGGCAATAAAGGCATGGTCGGCTGGACATTGATCGGCTTCCCCGGCGCGCGCGCCGATTTCATGGACTGGGTGGAACGCAACGAGCAATACCCGTTCCCGGCAGTGTCGATTCGCGGTGAGAGGGCTTGAGCATGGCAACGGTAATGAAGAAGGTCGACGCGGTAATCGTCGGGTTTGGCTGGACCGGCGCGATCATGGCCAAGGAGCTGACCGAGGCCGGGCTCAACGTGCTGGCGCTGGAGCGCGGGCCGATGCAGGACACCTACCCGGACGGCAACTACCCGCAGGTGATCGATGAACTCACCTATAGCGTGCGCAAGAAACTCTTCCAGGACGTTTCCCGGGAAACGGTGACCATTCGCCACAGCATCAACGACGTGGCCCTGCCGAACCGCCAACTGGGCGCGTTCCTGCCGGGCAATGGCGTCGGCGGCGCCGGCCTGCACTGGTCCGGCGTGCATTTTCGCGCCGACCCGATCGAGCTGCGCATGCGCAGCCACTACGAAGAGCGCTACGGCAAGAACTTCATCCCCAAGGACATGACCATCCAGGACTTCGGCGTCACCTACGAAGAGCTGGAGCCGTTCTTCGACTACGCGGAAAAAGTCTTCGGCACTTCGGGCCAGGCCTGGACTGTGAACGGCCAGCTGGTCGGTCAAGGCAAGGGCGGCAACCCTTACGCGCCGGACCGTTCGGACCATTTCCCGCTGGAGTCGCAGAAGAATACCTACTCCGCCCAGCTGTTCCAGAAAGCCGCCGGCGAAGTTGGCTACAAGCCGTACAACCTGCCGTCGGCCAATACATCGGGGCCGTACACCAACCCTTACGGCGCGCAGATGGGGCCGTGCAACTTCTGCGGGTTCTGCAGCGGCTACGTCTGCTACATGTACTCCAAGGCTTCGCCGAACGTGAATATTCTGCCGGCCCTCAAGCCGCTGCCGAATTTCGAGCTGCGCCCCAACTCCCACGTGCTCAAGGTCAACCTCGACAGCACCAAGAGCCGTGCGACCGGCGTCACCTACGTCGACGGCCAGGGCCGGGAGATCGAGCAGCCGGCGGACCTGGTGATTCTCGGCGCCTTCCAGTTCCATAACGTGCGCCTGATGCTGCTGTCCGGCATCGGCAAGCCGTACGACCCGATCACCGGCGAAGGCGTGGTGGGTAAGAACTTCGCCTACCAGAACATGGCCACCATCAAGGCCTACTTCGACAAGGACGTGCACACCAACAACTTCATCGGCGCCGGCGGCAACGGTGTGGCGGTGGACGACTTCAACGCCGACAACTTCGACCACGGCCCCCACGGCTTCGTCGGCGGCTCGCCGTTCTGGGTCAACCAGGCCGGCAGCCGGCCGATCGCCGGCACCTCCAACCCGCCGGGCACCCCGGCCTGGGGCAGCGCCTGGAAGAAGGCCACCGCCGACTATTACACCCACCAGGTGTCGATGGACGCCCACGGCGCCCACCAGTCCTACCGCGGCAATTACCTCGACCTCGACCCGGTGTACCGCGACGCCTACGGCCTGCCGCTGCTGCGCATGACCTTCGACTGGCAGGAAAACGACATCAAGATGAACCGCTTCATGGTCGAGAAGATGGGCAAGATCGCCGAAGCGATGAACCCCAAGGCCATCGCCGTGCTGGGCAAAAAGGTCGGCGACCATTTCAACACCGCGTCCTACCAGACCACCCACCTCAACGGTGGCGCGATCATGGGCACCGACCCGAAAACCAGTGCCCTGAACCGTTACCTGCAGAGCTGGGACGTGCACAACGTGTTCGTCCCGGGCGCTTCGGCCTTCCCCCAGGGCCTGGGCTACAACCCGACCGGCCTGGTGGCCGCGTTGACCTACTGGTCGGCCCGCGCGATCCGCGAGCAGTACCTGAAGAACCCCGGCCCGCTGGTCCAGGCATAAGGAGCGATGACCATGAAAACCCTCGTTATCGCGACCCTGGCGCTGCTCGGCAGCGCTTCCCTGTGCGCCGCCGAAGCCGACCGGCAAGCCCTGATCAAGCAAGGCGAATACCTGGCCCGCGCCGGTGACTGCGTGGCCTGCCATACCGCCAAGGACGGCAAGCCGTTCGCCGGCGGGCTGCCGATGGAAACCCCGATCGGCACGATCTATTCGACCAACATCACCCCGGACAAGACCGGCATCGGCGAGTACAGCTTCGACGACTTCGACAAGGCCGTGCGCCATGGCGTGGCCAAGAACGGCAGCACCCTGTACCCGGCCATGCCCTACCCGTCCTATGCGCGGGTCAGCGACGCCGACATGCAGGCGCTGTATGCCTACTTCATGCAAGGCGTGGCGCCGGTGGCCCAGGACAATCGCGACAGCGACATCCCCTGGCCGCTGAGCATGCGCTGGCCGCTGGCGGGCTGGCGCTGGATGTTCGCGCCGAGCGTGGCGGCCCTGCAAAGCGGCGGCCAGGCCAAGGCGGGCGAAGACCCGGTGGTCAGCCGTGGGGCTTATCTGGTGGAAGGCCTCGGCCACTGCGGCGCCTGCCACACGCCGCGCGCCCTGACCATGCAGGAGAAAGCCCTGAGCGCAACTGAAGGCAGCAGCTTCCTGGCCGGCAGCGCGCCGCTCGAAGGCTGGATCGCCAAGAGCCTGCGCGGCGACCACAAGGACGGCCTCGGCAGCTGGAGCGAAGAGCAACTGGTGCAGTTCCTCAAGACCGGCCGCAGCGACCGCGGCGCGGTGTTCGGTGGCATGAGCGACGTGGTGGTGCACAGCATGCAATACATGTCCGCGGACGACCTGACGGCCATCGCGCGCTACCTGAAGTCGCTGCCGGCGGTGGACGCCGACGACCAGCCGCACCAGTACGACAAGGCGGTGGCCGAGGCGTTGTGGAAGGGCGACGACAGCAAGCCGGGCGCCGCCGTGTACATCGACAACTGCGCGGCGTGCCACCGTACCGACGGCCATGGCTATACCCGGGTGTTCCCGGCGCTGGCGGGCAACCCGGTGCTGCAAAGCGCCGATGCCACGTCGTTGATCCATATCGTGCTCAAGGGCGGCACCCTGCCGGCGACCCACACCGCGCCGTCGACCTTCACCATGCCGGCCTTCGCCTGGCGCCTGTCGGACCAGGAGGTGGCCGATGTGGTCAACTTCATCCGCACCAGCTGGGGCAACCAGGGCTCGGAGGTGAAAGCCGCGGACGTGGCGGGCCTGCGCAAGGGCGACCTGCAGAGCACCTCGAACGACGACCTGGGGCAGGTGACGAAGCACAGCGGTGGCTGATATGCCGCTATCGCGGGCAAGCCTCGCTCCTACGGCGTTATAGGAGCGAGCGGCGACGATCCGACTTGCCCGCGATCTTCGTAGGAGCGAGGCTTGCCCGCGATACGCGCCGCCAGGCGCGTTTTCAGGTACGTTTTCAGCCCAGCGGCGCTAGGCAGATTCCCCACGCTCCATTACTGTATATAAACACAGTAATGGAGCGCCTCCCATGTTCAGCACCCTGCCCCCACGCGGCCGTGGCACCGCGACCAACCCGCACAACCGTTTTGCGCCGCAGCGCTCGGTGGCCTTCGACGACGGCTGGTACCAGGAAGCCCCGCTGACCCAGGGCACCGAGGTGCGTCTTGAGACGGCGAAATCCATCATCACCCGCAACAGCTCGCCGGACCTGCCCTTCGACCGTTCCATCAACCCGTATCGCGGTTGCGAGCACGGCTGCATCTATTGTTATGCGCGGCCCAGCCACGCCTATTGGGACCTGTCGCCGGGGCTGGACTTCGAGACCAAGCTGATCGCCAAGACCAATGCCGCGTCGATGCTCGAACAGCAGCTGTCCAAGCCCGGCTATAAATGCGCGCCGATCAACTTGGGCTCCAATACCGACCCCTACCAGCCCATCGAGCGCGAGCACCGGCTGACCCGCCAGACCCTGGAGGTGCTGCTGCGCTACCGGCATCCGGTGACGATCGTCACCAAGGGCTCGCTGATCCTGCGCGACCTCGACCTGCTGGTCGAACTGGCCGAGCAGCGGCTGGTGGCGGTGATGATCAGCCAGACCACCCTGGACGACGAGCTCAAGCGCATCCTCGAGCCCCGGGCGGCGGCGCCCAAGGCGCGGTTGCGGGCGATCCGGGTGATGCGCGAGGCGGGGATTCCCGTGGGGGTGCTGTGTTCGCCGATGATCCCGATGATCAACGACAGCGAACTCGAAAGCCTGCTGGCCGAGGCCCATGCCGCGGGGGCGCAAAGCGCGGCCTACATGATGCTGCGCCTGCCCCTGGAAGTGGCGCCGTTGTTCGAGGAGTGGCTCAACGCCCACTATCCGCAGCGGGCGGCCCATGTCCTGAGCCTGATCCGCCAGTGTCGCGGCGGTGAACTGTACGACAGCCGTTTTGGTGCGCGGATGCGCGGCGAAGGCCCGTTCGCGGCCCTGCTGGCGCAGCGTTTCGCCAAGGCCAGCAAACGCCTGGGGCTTGATCGGCGCGAAGGCTATAACCTCGACTGCGCGGCCTTCTGTCCGCCGGGCGGGCAGATGTCGTTGCTGTAGGGCGTATTGGCCTATGGTGGAGTAGAGCCGTGGCGCTTTCCCCGATACGCTGGTCACCTTTTGGCATCGCCAATAGTGGCGTTTTAGAGCGCTCCGTTCAGTTTGAGTTAAGTTTGGAAAGCTACCTTGTTCACCAAGTGACCGATGGGTCGCTTTCGGCGGTCTGGTTGTTTTTTAATCAATCGCTGGCGTCGTGCCGGATAAAACTGGAAAATTCACCTAAGGGCCTGAGCGAAAAGTCGGCACCGAGTGCAGCTGCTTTTCGACAGGAACTGATCCGTCAAAAAGAGGATGAATCATGAGTGACAAGGATAAACAGCCGTTGGCTGCGTCGGCTTCAGCGCCCACAGAGGTCGCCGAAAGCGCCGATGCAGCGTTGCAGACCATAGTTGACGGCTTTTTGCATTTTCATCACGAAGTCTTCCCGCAGCAGGAAGAACTGTTCAAGAAACTCGCCACGGCCCAGCGGCCGCGCGCGATGTTCATTGCCTGCGCAGATTCGCGCATCGTCCCCGAACTGATTACCCAAAGCGCCCCCGGCGACCTGTTCGTGACCCGCAACGTGGGTAACGTGGTTCCGCCTTACGGGCAGATGAACGGTGGTGTGTCCACGGCCATCGAATACGCGGTCATGGCCCTGGGCGTGCACCACATCATTATTTGCGGCCATTCCGACTGCGGCGCCATGCGCGCGGTGCTCAACCCGCAGAGCCTGGAAAAGATGCCGACGGTCAAGGCCTGGCTGCGCCACGCCGAAGTGGCCAAGACCATGGTCCACGAGAACTGCGATTGCGCCGACGAGAACGCCAGCATGCATGTGCTGACCGAAGAAAACGTCATCGCCCAGTTGCAGCATTTGCGCACCCACCCGTCGGTGGCCTCGCGCATCGCCAATGGCCAGTTGTTCATCCATGGCTGGGTGTACAACATCGAGACCAGCGAAATCAAAGCCTACGACGCGGATCAAGGGTGTTTCCTGCCGTTGGACGGACGCCATCCGATCCCTGTTGCGACGCCTAAAGCGCGCTTCTAAATCCTCCTAAAACCCAGTGGGGTTCAGCCATGACTGCCATCAGCGCGGTCAGGCTTTGCCACGCCTGAAGAAAGCTTCGGGAGAATCATCATGCGTGCTGCACAACTAAAAACTGTTTTGCCACGGGAGCTGCTCGCTTCCGTGGTGGTGTTCCTGGTGGCCCTGCCCTTGTGCATGGGGATCGCCATTGCCTCTGGCATGCCGCCGGCCAAGGGGCTGATCACCGGGATCATCGGTGGCCTGGTGGTGGGCTGGCTGGCCGGCTCGCCCTTGCAGGTCAGCGGTCCGGCCGCGGGGTTGGCGGTGCTGGTATTCGAGCTGGTGCGCCAGCACGGTATCGCCATGCTCGGGCCGATCCTGCTGCTGGCGGGCTTCCTGCAACTGGTGGCCGGGCGTTTGCGCCTGGGCTGCTGGTTCCGGGTCACGGCACCGGCGGTGGTCTACGGCATGCTCGCCGGCATCGGGGTGTTGATCGTGCTCTCCCAGGTGCACGTCATGCTCGACGCAAAACCCCAGGCTTCCGGGCTGGATAACCTTGCGGGCTTCCCCGAGGCGGTGGCGCAGGCCCTGCCGAGCCTGGGCGGCGGCTTTGGCTGGCAGGCCGGCTTGCTTGGCCTGTCGACCATGGCCGTGATGTTCCTGTGGGAAAAACTGCGCCCGCATTCACTGCGCTTTATTCCCGGGGCCTTGTTGGGCGTCGGCCTGGCGACCTTCGCCAGCCTGGTGCTGGCGTTGCAGGTCAAGCGAGTCGAAGTGCCGGCAAACCTCGCCGAGGCGATCGACTGGTTGCGCCCGGCCGACCTGCTCAACCTGGCGGACCCGACGCTGCTGATCGCGGCCTTTGCCGTGGCCTTTATCGCCAGTGCGGAAACCTTGCTGTCCGCCGCCGCGGTGGATCGCATGCACAGCGGGACGCGTTCGGATTTCGACCGTGAACTGTCGGCGCAGGGTATCGGCAACATGCTTTGCGGGCTGCTCGGCGCGTTGCCGATGACCGGGGTGATCGTGCGTAGTTCGGCCAACGTCCAGGCGGGCGCGACCACGCGGCTGTCGGCGATCTTCCACGGCCTGTGGCTGCTGGCGTTCGTGCTGTTGCTGTCCAGCGTGCTGCAAAGCATTCCGGTGGCCAGCCTGGCGGGCGTGCTGGTGTATACCGGCTTCAAGCTGGTGGACCTTAAGTCGTTCCGCAAGCTGCGCCGCTATGGGCCGATGCCGATGCTGACCTACGGCGTGACCGCGCTGGCGATTGTCTTCACCGACCTGCTGACCGGCGTGTTGATCGGTTTTGGCCTGACCCTGGTGAAGCTGGCCTGGGGGGCTTCGCGGCTGAAGATCAGCCTGGTCGACCTGCCGGCCGAAGGCGAAATGGAGTTGCGCCTGGTGGGCGCCGCGACGTTCCTCAAGGTGCCGGCCCTGACCCAGGCACTGGGCAACATTGCGCCAGGCACCACGGTGCATGTGCCGCTCAACAACCTGGGCTACATCGACCATGCCTGCCTGGAACTGCTCGAAGAATGGGGACGGGCCAATGCGGCCAAGGGCTCGAAGCTGGTGATCGAGTCCCGCGGGTTGAAGCGCCGCCTGGAGGGGCGTTTGCACACCAATGTGGGCGTAAGCCCGGCCTCGAAGCTGCAAGCCCGCGCCTGAATCCACCCTGCCCCCTTTCGCGGGCAAGCCTCGCTCCTACGGCCGGACTTGCTTCCGTAGGAGCACAGCTTGCGTGCGAAAAATGCGCCGCGGTCTATCTGGGGGACCGCGTTGGGCCCTTCGCGGGCAAGCCTCGCTCCTACGGCCGGACTTGCTTCCGTAGGAGCACAGCTTGCGTGCGAAGAACGCGCCGCGGTCTGTCTGGCGAACCGCGTTGGGCCCTTCGCGGGCAAGCCTCGCTCCTACGGCCGACCCCGCTTCCGTAGGAGCACAGCTTGCGTGCGAAGAACGCGCCGCGGTCTGTCTGGTGGACCGCGTTGGGCCCTTCGCGGGCAAGCCTCGCTCCTACGGCCGACCCCGCTTCCGTAGGAGCACAGCTTGCGTGCGAAGAATGCGCCGCGGTCTGTCTGGGGGACCGCGTTGGGTTTTTCGCGGGCAAGCCTCGCTCCTACGGCTTTGTGGGTCAGGCGGCGGGTTGGTCGAGTTCCAGTTCCACGCCCAGCTGGCGCGACAGGCAGGGCCAGCGTTTCCAGGCGGCGTCGGTGTCGGGGCTGTTGAGTTTTTCCCGGTAGGCCTCGACCGATTCCAGGGCGAAGCTCTCTCCGTCGAGCATGGTGTCGACCGCGTGGTGCACCGCTTCGTCCAGCTGGTTGGCGAAGGTCTCGCCGATCAACTGGTGGGCGATCAGGTTGGCGACCGTGGTGTCCAGCGGGATCAGCGGCTGGCCGAAATGGGTGATGTACAGGTCGTTGACCTCTTCCACCAGGCGATGGGCCAGGTAGGCCTCGTCCAGCAGGCTGTCCAGGCCTTCGTGGCCGGCCATGATGGCGGGCGGCTGGAGGAAGAACTGTTCGGCGATCTTCAGCACCGGCTTGACCTGCGATTCGATGCCGGCTTCGCGCGCGACTTCGTTGGCGGCGTCCAGCAGCTCTGGAACCTGGTCGATATAAGCGGCGACAAAACGGGTCATCACGCCCTGGGCATCCACTTCCGGCAGATGGATGGAGGGGTGCAGGTGGGGCAATTGGACTTCCAGCTGGCGGCGCAACTGGCCGGTGTCGGACTCGTGTTGATGGGCTCGTTGGATCTGCTCGCGCAATGCGGCGGTGTTCATGAATACTCCAGGAAACAAGGGCAATTAATTAGGGAAGACATAAGTTAGCCTGCTCACGAAAGCGCTTAAGACCTATTTCTCATAATTATTTCATGGTTAGTCGCCTGGGTTATATCGCTTCGCCACCATTCGTCGCCCATCCCTTTCCAACCGTGGCCTATAAGCCGGGGGCCAACTGTCTCAGCTGATTTACGGCAGCGCGTTGCGAGGTCGAAGTCGCTGTCTATACTCGGGTCTGTATGAAGTTAGCTGATGACGCCCGACTGCAGTCTGCAGCAAGGCTCGGCGGTTTAAGTTCGTAGTCTAGGCAGCCGCTCCCTTGGCCGCAGGCGAAAGCCGGCGGGATAACAAGAACGATAAGGGGAACCCGCAATGATGCGACATCCACCAGTCTGGATGGGCCTCCTGTTGTGGTCAGTATTCAGCCAGGCGCACGGCGCCTGGACCGTGAATATGGCGCCTGGAGCGACTGACATAAGTCACGCGGTATTCGACCTGCACATGACCATCTTCTGGATCTGTGTGGTGATCGGCGTCATCGTCTTCGGCGCCATGTTCTGGTCGATGATCCTGCACCGCCGCTCCACCGGCCAGGTGGCCGCGCGGTTCCATGAAAGCACGACGGTGGAAATCCTCTGGACGGTGGTGCCGCTGCTGATCCTGGTGGCCATGGCCGTTCCTGCCACCGCGACCCTGATCAAGATGTACGACGCCAGCGAACCGGACGTGGACATCCAGATCACCGGCTATCAGTGGAAGTGGCACTACAAGTACCTGGGCCAGGACGTCGAGTTCTTCAGCAACATGGCCACTCCCGCCGAACAGATTCATAACCAGAGCGCCAAGGGCGAACATTACCTGCTGGAAGTCGATCAGCCGCTGGTGCTGCCGATCGGCGCCAAGGTGCGCTTTCTGGTGACTTCCGCCGACGTCATCCATTCCTGGTGGGTCCCGGCCTTCGCGGTCAAGCGCGACGCGATCCCCGGTTTCGTCAACGAAGCCTGGACCCGCGTCGACAAGCCCGGCCTGTATCGCGGCCAGTGCGCCGAACTGTGCGGCAAGGACCACGGCTTCATGCCGATCGTGGTCGACGTCAAGACCCAGGCCGACTACGACACCTGGCTGGGCGAGCGTAAGGCCGAAGCCCTCAAGCTCAAGGAGCTGACCAGCAAGGAATGGACCCTCGAAGAGCTGGTGGCCCGTGGCGACAAGGTCTACCACACCGCCTGCGTGTCCTGTCACCAGGCCGAAGGCCAGGGCCTGCCGCCGATGTTCCCGGCGCTCAAGGGCTCGAAGATCGCCACCGGGCCGGTGGCGGACCACCTGAACATCGTCTTCCACGGCAAGCCCGGCACCGCCATGGCGGCCTTTGGCAAGCAGTTGTCGGAAGTCGACCTGGCGGCGGTGGTTACCTACGAACGCAACGCCTGGGGCAACAACAAGGGCGACATGGTGACGCCCAAGGAAGTCCTGGCTCTGAAACAGGCGGAAAGCAAATGAGCCGGCCTGTCGCGTGTTTTCGAAACCGGTCGGGGGCCAGTCGCCTCGCCCGCCCAGCCCGTCGTTCAACCCACACCTTCGCAGGAGACAGGCCATGAACGCTGTGAGCGATGAACAGGGTCATGCAATCGTTGGCGATCACGACCACGCCCACGGTCCCGCCAAGGGCCTGATGCGCTGGGTGCTGACCACCAACCACAAGGACATCGGCACCCTGTACCTGTGGTTCGCCTTCTCCATGTTCCTGCTCGGCGGCTCGTTCGCCATGGTGATCCGCGCCGAGCTGTTCCAGCCCGGCCTGCAGATCGTGCAGCCGGAATTCTTCAACCAGATGACCACCATGCACGGCCTGGTGATGGTCTTCGGCGCGGTGATGCCGGCCTTCGTCGGCCTGGCCAACTGGATGATCCCGCTGATGGTCGGCGCGCCGGACATGGCCTTGCCGCGGATGAACAACTTCAGTTTCTGGCTGCTGCCGGCGGCCTTCCTGATGCTGGTCTCGACCCTGTTCATGCCGGGCGGCGGGCCCAATTTCGGCTGGACCTTCTACGCCCCGCTGTCCACCACCTACGCGCCGGAAAGCGTGACCTTCTTTATCTTCGCCATCCACCTGATGGGCATCAGCTCGATCATGGGCGCGATCAACGTGATCGCCACCATCCTCAACCTGCGCGCCCCTGGCATGACCCTGATGAAGATGCCGCTGTTCGTCTGGACCTGGCTGATCACCGCGTTCTTGCTGATCGCGGTGATGCCGGTGCTGGCCGGCTGCGTGACCATGATGCTGATGGACATCCACTTCGGCACCAGCTTCTTCAGCGCCGCCGGCGGCGGCGACCCGGTGCTGTTCCAGCATGTGTTCTGGTTCTTCGGCCACCCCGAGGTGTACATCATGATCCTGCCGGCCTTCGGCGCCGTCAGCGCGATCATCCCGGCCTTCTCGCGCAAGCCGCTGTTCGGCTACACCTCGATGGTCTACGCCACCGCGAGTATTGCCTTCCTGTCGTTCATCGTCTGGGCGCACCACATGTTCGTGGTCGGCATTCCGCTGGTGGGCGAGCTGTTCTTCATGTACGCCACGATGCTTATCGCGGTGCCGACCGGGGTCAAGGTCTTCAACTGGGTCAGCACCATGTGGCAAGGCTCGCTGACCTTCGAGACGCCAATGCTGTTTGCCGTGGCCTTCGTGATCCTGTTCACCATCGGTGGTTTTTCCGGGCTGATGCTGGCGATCGCGCCGGCGGACTTCCAGTACCAGGACACCTACTTCGTGGTCGCGCACTTCCACTATGTGTTGGTGCCGGGAGCGATCTTCGGCATCTTCGCCTCGGCCTATTACTGGCTGCCGAAGTGGACCGGGCACATGTACGACGAAACCCTGGGCAAGCTGCACTTCTGGCTGTCTTTCGTCGGCATGAACCTGGCGTTCTTCCCGATGCACTTCGTCGGCCTGGCGGGGATGCCACGGCGGATCCCGGACTACAACCTGCAGTTCGCCGATTTCAACATGGTGTCGTCCATCGGCGCGTTCACCTTCGGCGCGACGCAGATCTTCTTCCTGTTCATCGTCATCAAGTGCATCCGTGGCGGCGAGCCCGCGCCGGCCAAGCCCTGGGACGGTGCCGAAGGGCTGGAGTGGAGCGTGCCGTCGCCCGCGCCGTACCACACCTTCACCACGCCGCCGGAAGTGAAATGAACAGCTGTCGCTGCGCGAGCGAGCGCGTGCGCGATAGCCGCGCAGCGGCGATCCGCCAGCCAGCGCGGGTTATCGGCGGCGACTTTTTCGCGAGCAGGTTCGCCCCTGCAGGGAGGTTGCCGGCATGGCCGAAATTTCGATGAAGAAACTGGTCACCCGCCTGCTGCTGGTGGTGACGGCGATGTTCGTCTTCGGTTTTGCCCTGGTGCCGATCTACGACGTGATGTGCAAGGCGCTGGGCATCAACGGCAAGACCGGCGGGCAGTATTCCGGCGAGCAGCAGGTGGATGCCTCGCGCCAGGTGCGGGTGCAGTTCCTGTCGACCAACGCGATCGACATGGTCTGGGATTTCTATCCCAAGGCCGACGACATCGTGGTTCATCCCGGCGCGGTGAACGAGATGATCTTCATCGCGCGCAACCCCAGCGATCGGCCGATGAGCGCCCAGGCGGTCCCGAGCATTTCGCCAAGCAGCGCCGCGATGTATTTCCACAAGACCGAATGCTTCTGCTTTACCCAGCAAGTGCTGCAGCCCGGTCAGCAGATCGAGATGCCGGTACGTTTCATCGTTGACCGCGACATGCCCAAGGATGTGAAGCACCTGACGCTGGCTTACACGCTGTTCGATATCACCGCGCGTCATCCACCGGTGGCGGTGAGCACCCGCACCGGCGGCTAAGACGTTCAAGCGTGCCCGATAAGGAGAACAATAAATGGCAACTCATGAGCATTATTACGTTCCCGCCCAGAGCAAGTGGCCGATCATCGCCACGGTGGGCATGTTCGTTACCGTGTTCGGCCTGGCCACCTGGTTCAACGACCTCAAGGCCGAGCGCGCGGAATCCCATGGCCCGCTGATTTTCTTCATCGGCAGCCTGTTGCTGGCCTACATGCTGTTCGGCTGGTTCGGCGCGGTGATCAAGGAAAGCCGCGCCGGCCTGTACAGCGCCCAGCTCGATCGCTCATTCCGCTGGGGCATGAGCTGGTTCATCTTTTCCGAAGTGATGTTTTTCATCGCCTTCTTCGGCGCGCTGTTCTACGTGCGCCAGGTGTCCGGCCCGGCGCTGGGCGGCGAAGGCAGCAAGGGCATCGCGCACATGCTCTGGCCGAGTTTCGAGTATGTCTGGCCGTTGCTCAACAACCCCGATTCCAAGCTGTTCCCGCCGCCCAAGGACGTCATCAGCCCCTGGGGCTTGCCGTTGCTCAACACCGTGCTGCTGGTGAGTTCCAGTGTCACCGTGACCATCGCCCACCACGCCCTGAAGAAAGGCCACCGCGGCGCGCTGAAGCTCTGGCTGGCGATCACCGTGTTGCTGGGCTGTGCCTTCCTCGGTTTCCAGGCCGAGGAATACCTGCACGCCTACCAGGAACTGGGGCTGACCCTGGGATCGGGCATCTACGGCGCCACGTTCTTCATGCTCACCGGGTTCCACGGTGCCCACGTGACCATCGGCACGCTGATTCTGTTCGTGATGCTGATGCGCATCATGAAGGGCCACTTCGACGCCGAGCATCAGTTCGGCTTCGAGGCGGCCAGTTGGTATTGGCACTTCGTCGATGTGGTGTGGATCGGCTTGTTTGTCTTCGTCTACGTGCTCTGAACCGCCTGGTTACCAGGGCGCGCGGGACACCAGCTGGCCGCTGAAGAAACCCCAGGCGATCAAGCCGACGGTGAGCGCGGCCAGGCACACACGAACGGTTAGCGAACGGAGCAGGCGATGGGAGCTGCTGTCGTCCTTGACCAGGAAGAACAGGCCACTGAACAGGCTGGCAAGCGTGGCGATCAGCAACAGGACGATGGCCGCTTTAAGCATGGTGGGCTCCGGGAGAAACGCGATGCGCTTGAGTATAGCCAGTCGATCTCGCCACTTTCGGGCCCTGGCATGAACGGCTTTCGCCCGGGCGTGCTGCCGACCCTGGTGGTGCTGGCGTTGCTGCCGGTGCTGGTGGCGCTCGGCTGCTGGCAACTGGGCCGGGGCGAACAGAAGCGCGAATTGCTGGCCAGCTACGCCGAACGGCGGGTGGCCGAGCCTTTGACCGTGGATGAGCTGCGGGTCGCGACCGATCCGGCTTTTCGCCGGGTGCGGTTGCACGGCCGCTTCGATGCCGCCCACAGCCTGCTGCTGGATAACCGCCTGCACGACGGCAAGGTCGGGGTCGAGCTGCTGCAACCCTTTCTCGACCAGGCCAGCGGTCAATGGCTGCTGCTCAACCGTGGCTGGCTGCCCTGGCCGGACCGGCGCACGCCTGTGGCGTTCAGCACTCCGGAACAGTCGTTGAGCCTTGATGCCTGGGTCTATGTCGCCCCCGGCGCGACCTTTCAACTGCATGCCGACCCACTGAATGCCCAGTGGCCGCGGCTGGTGACGACGGTCGATCCGGCCAGGCTCTGGAGTGAGCTGGGCCGCAGCGGCTTTGCCTATGAGCTGCGCCAGGAGCGTGGCCCGGGCGCCTACATGACCGAGTGGCCGGTGGTGGCCATGGGGCCGGAAAAACATCTGGGCTACGCCGTGCAGTGGTTCGCCCTGGCGCTGGCCCTGTGCGCTTTGTACCTCTATTTCGGATGGCATAACGCAAGGGAGAAAAACCATGGGAGCGGCCATGAATCCACCCAACATTTCTGAGGCCCAGGCGCCGCGCAACCGACGTCGCGGGCGCTGGCAGCTGTTGCTGATCGTGGCCATGGTGATCGGCCCGATGATCCTCGCCACCGGCATGTACAAGCTGCAGTTCTGGGTACCGGAAAGCCGCAGCTACCACGGCGAGCTGATCGGCAACGGCCAGAGCCGCGCCGACATCGGGGTCCAGGCCGACGAGACGCGCTGGCAGATCCTGGTCACCGCCCCACGGGATTGCGCCGCGGATTGCCAGCAACTGGTGTACCTGGCGCGGCAGATCCAGATCTCCCTGGGCCGCGACGCCTCGCGGGCCAGCCACGCCCTGGCCGCCGCCCAGCCGCTGGCCGACGATTACCAGGCCAAGCTGCAGCGCGAATACCCGCAACTGCAACGCTACCCGCTGGACCTGCCGGCCTACGCCAAGGGCGCCAGCGAACAGGGCGCGCCGCAGCTGTGGATCGTCGACCCGCACGGCAACCTGGTTTTGCGCTACGACGCCCGGGTCAAGGGCAAGGACCTGCTCAACGACCTGCGCCATCTGCTGAAACTGTCGAACATCGGATAAGGGCATCGTCATGGCCAAGCCTGGATTTCGCCTCGCCTTGTTTGCCACCTTGCTGGCGCTGATCGTGGTGCTGCTCGGCGCCTACACCCGGCTGACCCACGCCGGCCTCGGCTGCCCGGACTGGCCGGGTTGCTACGGCTTCATCGGCGTGCCGAAAAGCGAAGCCCAGCTGGCCCATGCCGAACTGCATTTTCCCGAGACCCCGGTGGAAGCCCACAAGGGCTGGAACGAGATGATCCACCGCTATTTCGCCGGCACCCTGGGCCTGTTGATCGTGCTGCTGGCGGCACGCTCCTGGAGCCACCGGCATCATCCCGGGCAACCGCTGAAGTTGCCGCTGTTCCTGCTGGCGGTGGTATTCGCCCAGGCCTTGTTCGGCATGTGGACGGTGACCCTCAAGCTGTGGCCGCAAGTCGTCACCGCGCACCTGCTGGGCGGTTTCGCCACCCTGAGCCTGCTGTTCTTGCTGACGCTGCGCCTGTCCGGCGTGCTGCCGGCGCTGATCGTGCCGCGGCGCCTGCAATACTGGGCCACGGCCGGGCTGGTGCTGGTAATCGGGCAGATCGCCCTGGGCGGCTGGGTCAGCTCCAACTACGCGGCGGTGGCCTGCATCGACCTGCCGACCTGCCACGGCCAATGGTGGCCGGCGGCGGATTTCGCCAACGGCTTTCACCTGACCCAGCACATCGGCCCCAACTACCTGGGCGGGCAGCTCGACAGCGACGCGCGCACGGCCATCCACCTGACCCATCGCATCGGCGCGCTGCTGGTGACCCTGGTGCTGCTCGGCCTGGCCTGGCAACTCAAGCATGTGGGCATGACTCGTCTCGCCGGGCTGGTGCTGGTGGCGCTGGCGGCGCAGGTCGGCCTGGGTATCAGCAATGTGTTGTTCCACCTGCCGCTGCCGGTGGCCGTGGCGCACAACGCCGGCGGCGCGGCGCTGCTGCTGACCCTGGTGCTGGTCAACTATCACGCCCGTACCAGCCTGGTTCGCGCCCGTTCGCACCTGCCGCTGGGCTGGCGCCTGAGCCCGCGCAAACATGCCGCCGGGCCCATCACCATTAAAGGAGAAATGCCATGGCGACTCTGACCGGCGAGCGTCACAGCCAGGCGATCTGGCGAGACTACCTGGAGCTGACCAAGCCCAAGGTGGTGGTGCTGATGCTCATTACTTCGCTGGTGGGCATGTTCCTCGCCACCCGCGCCGGGGTGCCGTGGACGGTGCTGGTGTTCGGCAACCTGGGCATCGCCCTGTGCGCCGGCGCGGCGGCGGCGGTGAACCATGTGGTGGACCGGCGGATCGATGCGGTCATGGCGCGCACCCACAAGCGGCCGCTGGCCGAAGGCCGGGTAGCGCCGGCGGCGGCGCTGGGTTTCGCCCTGCTGCTGGCCATTGCCGGGCAAGCCTTGCTGCTGGCGTTCACCAACCCGCTGACCGCCTGGCTGACCCTGGCGTCGCTGCTCGGTTATGCGGTGATCTACACCGGCTTTCTCAAGCGGGCGACCCCGCAGAACATTGTGATCGGCGGCCTGGCCGGCGCCGCGCCGCCGCTGCTGGGCTGGGTTGCGGCCACCGGGCATGTGACCGCCGAACCGCTGCTGCTGGTGCTCATCATCTTCGCCTGGACCCCGCCGCACTTCTGGGCCCTGGCCATTCACCGCAAGGAGGAATACGCCAAGGCCGACATCCCGATGCTGCCGGTGACCCACGGCGAGCATTACACCAAGGTGCATATCCTGCTTTATACCTGCGCCCTGCTGGCGGTCAGCCTGCTGCCCTATGCGATCCACATGAGCGGCCTGCTCTACCTGATTTGTGCCCTGGGCCTGGGCGCGCGCTTTCTGCAATGGGCCTGGGTGCTGTACCGTGGCAGCCGGCCGCACGCGGCGATCAACACCTTCAAGTACTCTATTTATTACTTGTTCCTGCTGTTTATCGCGCTGCTCGTAGACCACTACCTATTGTTGAACCTATGACTCGAACTCAGAAAACCGTCTTTATTCTCGTGGCGCTGGTGGCCCTGGTGCTGGGGCTCACCGTCAACAAAGTGCTGACCGGCAAGAACCAGGGGGACCCGACCGCATTGATCGATGCCGGGATCATCCTGCTGCCCCAGAGCCGCAACCTGCCGGACGTGAAAATGACCGACCAGGAAGGCCAGCCGGTGGTGCTCAATGAGCTCAAGGGCAAGTGGAGCCTGCTGTTCTTCGGCTACACCTTCTGCCCGGATATCTGCCCGACCACCCTCGCCCAACTGCGCCAGATCAAGAGCGAGCTGCCCAAGGAGGCGGTGGATAACCTGCAGGTGGTGCTGGTCAGCGTCGACCCGAACCGCGACACGCCGCAGCAGCTGAAGCAGTACCTGGGCTACTTCGACAAGGACTTCAAGGGCCTGACCGCGACTTCGGTGGAAGACGTGCAGAAGCTTGCCAATGCGGTGAGCATCCCGTTCATTCCGGCCGATACCAGCAAGCCCAACTACACCGTCGACCACAGCGGCAACCTGGCGGTGATCGGCCCGGACGGCACCCAGCGCGGCTTCATCCGCGCGCCGTTGAACAACCAGAAGCTGGTGGCCCAGCTGCCGGTGATGTTGCAACGCAAGTAACCCGGGACGCCTGAATCCTGTAGCCGCTGTCGCAGGCTGCGATAAGGCGCGTAGCGCCTTCCGAGGGCCTCAAGAGCACGTCTCCTGCGGAGCCGATCGCAGCCTGCGGCAGCGGCTACAGGGAACTCGGTAGGCAACTGAAACGAAACGGGGCGCCTTGAGGCGCCCCGTTTGTGTCTCTGCAACCGATCAGAACGCCGGCACCACGGCGCCTTTGTACTTCTCGAGAATGAACTGCTTCACCTCCGCGCTGTGCAGGGCGGCAACCAGTTTCTTCATGGCGGCCGAATCCTTGTCGTCAGGACGGGCCACCAGGATGTTCACGTAAGGCGAGTCCTTGCCTTCGATCACCAGGGCGTCCTTGGACGGGTCCAGCTTGGCTTCCAGGGCGTAGTTGGTGTTGATCAGCGCCAGGTCGACCTGGGTCAGCACGCGCGGGATGGTCGCGGCTTCCAGCTCACGGAATTTCAGGTCCTTGGTGTTCTCGGTGATGTCTTTGACCGTGGACAGGATGTTGTTGGAATCCTTGAGCTTGATCAGGCCGGCCTTGGCCAGCAGCAGCAAGGCGCGGCCGCCGTTGGTGGCGTCGTTGGGGATCACCACGTTGGCGCCACCCGGCAGTTCCTCGAGCTTCTTGAACTTGTTGGAGTAGGCGCCCAGCGGCTCCAGGTGCACGCCGGCGACGCTCACCAGGTGGGTGCCCTTGGCCTTGTTGAACTCATCCAGGTACGGCTGGTGCTGGAAGAAGTTGGCGTCCAGGCGCTTTTCGGCGACCTGCACGTTTGGCTGGATGTAGTCGGTGAAGACCTTGACCTTCAGGTCCACGCCTTCCTTGGCCAGCGCCGGCTTCACGAATTCGAGGATCTCGGCGTGAGGCACCGGAGTGGCGGCCACGGTCAGGGTGTCAGCGGCGTGCGCGGAGAACGCGGCAACGGCGGCGAAAGCGACGAGTAGTTTTTTCATCCAGCTAGCTCCTTGTGAGGCGCCCGGGTGCCGGACGCCTGCCGGCCAGGGCCGACTTATTTTCGGGAAAAGTGCACCACCAGCTTGTCGCCGACGGTTTGCAGAACTTGAACCAGCACCAGCAACAGCACCACGGTGACCACCATCACATCGGTCTGGAAGCGCTGGTAACCGAAGCGGATCGCCAGGTCGCCGAGACCGCCCGCGCCTACCACGCCCGCCATGGCGGTGTAGGAAACAAGGGTAATCGCTGTCACGGTAATTGCCGCGAAAATACCCGGACGGGCTTCCGGCAGCAGGGCATTGGTGATGATCTGCCGGGTGGTCGCGCCCATCGACTGGGTGGCTTCGATGATGCCGCGGTCCACTTCGCGCAGCGCGGTTTCCACCAGGCGGGCGAAGAACGGCGTGGCACCGACCACCAGGGGCGGGATCGCCCCGGCGACACCCAGCGAGGTGCCGGTAATGAGCACGGTGAAAGGAATCATCACGATCAGCAGGATGATGAACGGCAGCGAGCGCAGGATGTTCACCAGCAGCGACAGCAAGGCGTAGAGGCTCTTCTGCTCCAGCAGCTGGCGCGGGCTGCAGAGGAACAGCAACACGCCCAGCGGCAGGCCCAGCAGCACGGTGAACAGCAGCGAGCCACCGAGCATCAGCAGGGTGTCGCCGGTGGCCAGCCAGATTTCGTACCAGTCGATATTGGCGAAGAAACTTGTCAGCAGTTCCATTAGCGCAGCACCTCCATGTGGACATCCGCCGCGCTGAAGTGGGCGAACGCCGCCTCCATGTCACCGCCGGTGATGGCCAGGGTCAGTTGCCCGTAGGGGACGTCTTTGATGCGGTCGATGCGGCCGGCGAGGATGCTGTAGTCGACCCCGGTCTCGCGGGCCACGGTGCCCAGCAGCGGCGCGTAGGTGGCATCGCCCTGGAAGGTCAGGCGCACGATGCGGCCCGGCACGTGGGCGAAGTCGTCGCGCTGCTCGCTTTCGTCGATCTGCTCGTCTTCCTGGACGAAACGCTTGGTGGTCGGGTGCTTGGGGTGCAGGAACACCTCGGCCACCGAACCCTGCTCGACGATCTCCCCGGCATCCATCACCGCCACCTGGTCGCAGACGCGACGGATCACGTCCATTTCATGGGTGATCAGCACGATGGTCAGTTGCAGTTCGCGATTGATCTCGGCCAGCAGCTGCAGGACCGACGCAGTGGTTTGCGGGTCCAGGGCGCTGGTGGCTTCGTCGCACAGCAGGATCTTCGGCTTGGTCGCCAGGGCGCGGGCGATGCCGACGCGCTGCTTCTGCCCGCCGGACAGCTGGGCCGGGTATTTTTTGGCGTGATCGGAAAGACCGACGCGGGCCAGCAGCTCGGCCACGCGCTGGTCGATCGCGCTGCGCGACAGCTCGCCGGCCAGGGTCAGCGGCAGCGCGACGTTGTCGGCCACGGTCTTGGAGGCCAGCAGGTTGAAGTGCTGGAAGATCATCCCGACCTGCTGGCGGAAACGGCGCAGGCCATTGGCGTCCAGGGCGGTGACTTCTTCGTCGTCGACGATGATCTTGCCGCCGCTGGGGTTTTCCAGGCGGTTGATCAGGCGCAGCAGGGTGCTTTTACCCGCGCCGGAATGGCCGATCAGGCCGAATACCTGGCCATTCTCGACCTTCAGGCTGGTCGGATGCAGGGCGGGAATATCCTTACCGGCGACCCGGTAGGTTTTATGGACGTTTTGAAACTCGATCACGTAGCGAACCTTGTGGGGCGCGTTAGAAAAGGATCAGCGGTTAGCCGGGCGCGCATTTTAGCCTGTCCGTATAGAGGTTCTTAGCATTTATTTTGTATTCATCCTTCGATTTGGCAATAACGCGATCAAAGGTCATAAAAAAGGAACGGCACCCAAGCCTTGTCAGTCACTGCTTAAGCCACTCGAAAAAAGCCAGGTGCCTTGCCTGGCGATTTTGACCGATGAAGCCCCGGCCTGCCGGGACTTTGCCAACGAGGAGTTTTGTCTGATGAGCAGCAAGAAGCCGAGCCTACCGAAAAGCCAGCTGGCCGGGACCGATACCCTGGACCGCGGCAACACCAACAGCAAGCTGCAAAGCCTGGAGACCTTCCGCTCCGATGCCAGCGAACAGGCGCTGCGCACCAACCAGGGGGTGAAGGTCGCCGATAACCAGAACACCTTGAAGGCCGGCGCCCGCGGGCCTTCGTTGCTGGAAGACTTCATCATGCGTGAGAAGATCACGCACTTCGATCATGAGCGGATCCCCGAGCGTGTCGTGCATGCCCGCGGCACCGGCGCCCATGGCTACTTCCAGGCCTACGAGAACCATTCGGCCCTGACCAAGGCCGGCTTCCTGCGCGACCCGGGCAAGAAGACGCCGGTGTTCGTGCGTTTTTCCACGGTGCAGGGGCCGCGCGGGTCCGGCGACACCGTGCGCGACGTGCGCGGTTTCGCCGTGAAGTTCTTCACCGACGAAGGCAACTTCGACCTGGTGGGCAACAACATTCCGGTGTTCTTCATCCAGGACGCGGTCAAGTTTCCCGACTTCGTCCATGCGGTCAAACCCGAGCCGCACAACGAGATCCCCACCGGCGCCTCGGCCCACGACACCTTCTGGGACTTCGTGTCGCTGCAGCCGGAGTCGGCGCACATGGTGATGTGGGTGATGTCCGACCGGGCAATCCCGAAAAGCCTGCGCAGCATGCAGGGTTTTGGCGTGAACACCTTTCGTTTTATCAACGCCGAAGGCACCTCCAGCTTCGTCAAATTCCATTGGCAACCGACAGTGGGCACCTGCTCGCTGGTCTGGGACGAGGCGCAGAAACTGGCGGGCAAGGACACCGACTTCCATCGTCGCGACTTGTGGGAGTCGATCGAGAGCGGCGATTACCCGGAATGGGAGCTGGGCGTGCAGGTGATAGTCGAGGAAAACGAGCACAAGTTCGATTTCGACATCCTTGACCCGACCAAGCTGGTTCCCGAGGAACTGGTGCCGATCACGCCGCTGGGCAAGATGGTGCTCAACCGCAACCCGGACAACTTCTTCGCCGAGACCGAGCAGGTTGCCTTCTGCCCGGGGAATATCGTGCCGGGTATCGACTTCTCCAATGACCCGCTGCTGCAAGGCCGGCTGTTTTCCTACACCGACACCCAGCTCAGCCGCCTCGGCGGGCCGAACTTCCACGAACTGCCGATCAACCGCCCGGTGGCGCCCTTCCACAATGGCCAGCGCGATGCCATGCACCGCAGCACCATCGACAAGGGCCGGGCGTCCTATGAGCCGAATTCCATCGATGGCGGCTGGCCGAAAGAGACGCCGCCAGCGGCCGAGGACGGTGGCTTCGAGAGCCATAACGAGCGTATCGACGCGCACAAGATCCGCCAGCGCAGCCCGTCCTTCAGCGACCATTTTTCCCAGGCGCGGCTGTTCTTCAACAGCATGAGCAAGCATGAGCAGGAACACATCATCGCCGCCTACAGCTTCGAGCTGGGCAAGGTCGAGCGCGAAGCGATCCGCGCACGCCAGGTCAACGAGATCCTGGCCAATATCGATCTCGAGCTGGCCAAGCGGGTCGCCCAGAACCTGGGCTTGCCGGTGCCCAAGGCGGGCACTGTCGAGGTGCCTGAACTGACCCCCGATCATTCGCCGGCCCTGAGCCAGGCCAATCTGCTTTCTGGCGACATCAAGACTCGCAAGGTGGCGATCCTGGCGGCCAACGGGGTCGACGGCAGGGCCATCGCCGGGTTGAAAAAGGCCCTGGAAGCCGAAGGCGCCCGCGCCAAGTTGCTGGGGCCGACCTCGGCGCCGGTGACCACGGCGGATGGTAAGACCCTGGCGGTGGACGCTTCCATGGAAGGACTGCCGTCAGTGGCGTTCGACGCGGTGTTCGTGCCGGGTGGCGCCAAGTCGATACAGGCCTTGAGCAACGATGGCGTGGCTTTGCATTACCTGCTCGAAGCCTACAAGCACCTCAAGGCGATTGCCTTGCACGGCGAGGCCAAGCAATTGCTGGATGTGCTCAAGCTGGAGGTGGATGCGGGGTTGATCGTTGGCGACGATGCCCAGGCGTTGAAGGCGTTCTTCAATGCGATTGCCCATCACCGGGTCTGGGAGCGGGAGCCGAAGGCCAAGGCGATTCCGGCCTGATGCGATGACGCTTGCGTAGGAGCACAGCTTGCGTGCGAAAGGGTTTGGCGCCGCGCTAATTGAGCGCGGGCAAGCCGGATCGCCGCCCGCTCGCTCCTACGGAGGTGGCGTTACTGCGGTTTGCGTGGGGTCAGCACCATCTGGGCCGGGACGTGGCGCAGGATCTGCCGTTCGACTTGCAGGTCGAACTCGCTGTCGAGCTTCTTCACCCGCTTGCTCAGCAGGGTGTTCAGCCAGGGGTAATCCTCGGTGCGCGGTGCCTGGATGGTCACGTCGCACTGATAATTCACCACATCGGCGGCGATCGCATCGAGTTGCCGGCGCAGTTGCTTGATATCGGTGAGGTTCAGCGCAACCGTGGTGCTTTCGGCGGCCGGGTCGATCAGCTTGGCCGCTGGCCTGGCTTCGGCGGCCTTGAGCGCGGCTTCGGCTTTTTCCAGCTCGGCTTTGCGGGCCTGGGTGATGGCGCCGTTGACGCCACCGGTCAGGGCCGGGGCCTTGGGCATCAGCGCGCGTGCACGGCTCAGGGCCGTGGCGGCTGCATTGACGTCACCCTTCTGCAGCACGATCTGGCTGCGCTGCAAATAGGCTTCGGCCAGCTGGCGCTGGTATTGCTCGAGCTGCGGATCGTTGGGCGACTGGGCCTGCAAGGCGCTCAACTGGTCTTCGGCGGTGGCCAGTTCGCTGCTGGCGATATTTTGTTGCAGCTGTGCGATGGCCGTGGCCCGGGCGTCGGGCACTTCGGCCGGCGGCGTGCTCTGGCAGGCCCCCAGCATCAGGGAAAATGCGACAAGGAGCAGATAACGGGAGGCGAACGGCTTCATTCCTGCGACTCTCTAATTGCGCAAAAAGCGAGCAAGTCTACACCCCTCGACGAGGCAGGACAAAACTCAGCAGAAACAATGCGGCGGCCGTGACCACAATCGACGGCCCCGCGGGGGTGTCCTTGAACCACGACAACGCCAGCCCGCCACAGACCGCGAGTATGCCCAGCAGGCTCGCGCCCAGCGCCATCTGCTCCGGGGAGCGGGCGTGACGTTGGGCCGCAGCCGCCGGAATGATCAGCAACGAGGTAATCAGCAAGACCCCGACGATTTTCATCGCCACCGCGATCACCACCGCGATCAACAGCATCAGCGCCAGGCGCAGCGACGCCACCGGCAAGCCTTCGACCCTGGCCAGCTCCTCGTGCACGGTAATCGCCAGCAATGGTCGCCACAGGGCTACCAACAGCAGCAGGACCGCGGCGCTGCCGCCGAGAATCCACGCCAGGTCGCCAGGGCTGATCGCCAGCAGGTCGCCGAACAGATAGGCCATCAGGTCGATCCGCACGTCATGCATGAAGCTTAGTACCACCAGCCCGAGGGAGAGGGTGCTGGGAGCGAGAATCCCCAGCAACGTATCCGAAGCCAGCGGCTGGCGCTGTTGCAGGGTGACCAGCAGCACCGCCAGCAGCAGGCAGCCGACGGTTACCGCCACCGCCGGGCTGACGTCCAGCAGGAAGCCCAGGGCCACGCCGAGCAAGGCGGCATGGGACAGGGTGTCGCCGAAATAGGCCATGCGCCGCCAGACCACGAACGATCCGAGGGGACCCGCCACCAGCGCCAGCGCCAAACCTGCGAGCAGGGCGTACAACAGAAAATCAGCCATGCTTGCAGCTATCTCCGTGAACATGAACGTGGCCGGCCGCGGCCCCGGTGACCACCGAACCGTGCAGGTCGTGGGCGTGGTCGTGATGGTGGTGGTAGATCGCCAGGCTGGGCGCGTTCTGGCCGAACAGCTCGACGAAGGCCGGGTCGCCGCTGACCTGTTCCGGGTGGCCGGAGCAGCACACGTGGCGGTTGAGGCAGACCACCTGGTCGGTGGTGCTCATCACCAGGTGCAGGTCGTGGGAAACCATCAGCACGCCGCAGCCGTGGCGATCGCGCAAGCGGGTGATCAGGCTGTACAGCTCGGCCTGGCCGGCGACGTCCACGCCTTGCACCGGTTCGTCGAGAACCAGCAGTTCCGGCTCGCGCAGCAGGGCGCGAGCCAGCAGCACGCGCTGCATTTCACCGCCGGAGATGCTTTGCACCGGGCTGTCGATCACCTGCTCGGCACCGACTTCATTCAGCGCGGCCAGGGCTCTGGCACGGTCCACGCCGGGCACCAGGCGCAGGAAGCGCAGCACCGACAGCGGCAATGTCGGGTCGACGTGCAGCTTCTGCGGCATATAGCCGACCCGTAATTTCGGCTTGCGCCAGACGCTGCCGCTGTCGGGCTTGAGCAGGCCGAGCACGGCACGCACCAGGGTGGTCTTGCCGGCACCGTTGGGGCCGATCAGGGTGACGATCTGCCCCGGTTCGACGCTGAGCTGGATGTTATCCAGCACGGCCTGCCCGGCAAAGGTCACCGCGACCTGATCGAGGCGGATCAAGGCAGTGCTCATCAAGCCCCCTGGCAACCCGAGCAGAGGCCGACCACTTCGACCGTCTGGCCCTCGACGACAAAGCCGACATCGCGGGCGCTGCTGATGATCGCGTCGCTGATGGATTTCTGTTCAAGCTCGATGGCGGCGTGGCAGACGCGGCAGATCAGGAACTGGCCCTGGTGCGCGTGTTCCGGGTGGTTGCAGCCGACGAAGGCGTTGAGCGAAGCGATGCGGTGCACCAGACCGTTTTCCAGCAGGAAATCCAGGGCGCGGTACACGGTTGGCGGCGCGGCGCGGCGCCCGTCCTGCTCACTGAGCACCGCGAGGATGTCGTAGGCACCCAGTGGCTTGTGGCTTTGCCAGACCAGTTCCAGCACCCGCCGACGCAGGGCGGTCAGGCGCAGGCCTTGGCGTGCGCACAGGGCATCGGCCTCGGACAGCGCGCTGTGCACGCAGTGAGAATGGTCGTGGGGGCGACTGGCAAGAGGGGTTTTAGGCATGAGCGGCGACGATAATGGTGAGAGACGTTATTATGTTACCCGTTCTCGCCTCTTCGAGTGGTCATCGTGTCCCGACTTTTTAGCCTTTTTGTCGCTTTTTCCACCAGTTTGTTCGTGATCAGCTCGGCCCAGGCCGAAGTCCGGGTCCTGACCAGCATCAAACCCCTGCAATTGATCGCCGCCGCCGTCCAGGACGGCATCGCCGTGCCCGAGGTTCTGCTGCCGCCGGGGGCCTCGCCGCACAACTATGCGTTGCGCCCTTCCGACGTGCGCAAGGTGCAGTCGGTGGATTTGCTCTACTGGATCGGCCCGGACATGGAGGGCTTCCTGCCACGAGTGCTCAAGGGACGCACCCAACCAGTGCTGGCGGTACAGGACCTGCCGGGATTGAAACTCCGTCATTTCGCCGAAGATGAACACTCGCACGCCGAAGAAGCCGACGAACATGACCACGATCACCGCCCCGGCAGCCTCGACGCGCACCTCTGGCTGTCATCGGTTAATGCACGGGTCATTGCCGACCGCATGGCGGCCGACCTGAGCGCCATCGACCCGGCCAACGCCGCGCGTTACCAGAGCAACGCCAAGGCCTTCGACCAGCGCCTGGATGCCCTGGATGCGCGCTTGAAAGCCCGCCTGGCGCCGATCGCCGGCAAGCCTTATTTCGTCTTCCACGAAGCCTTCGATTACTTCGAAGACGCCTATGGCCTCAAGCACGCCGGGGTGTTCAGCGTGGCGGCCGAGGTGCAGCCGGGCGCGCAGCACGTCGCGGCGATGCGCAAGCGCTTGCAGGAAGTCGGCAAGACCTGTGTGTTCAGCGAGCCGCCATTGCGCCCGCGCCTGGCCGAAACCCTGGTGGCGGGCTTGCCGGTGAAGCTGGCGGAGCTCGATGCGTTGGGCGGCTACACCCCGGCCACCGCGCAGGGTTATGAGCAATTGCTGGAGAAGCTGGGCAACGATCTGGCAGGTTGCCTGGAATCGTTGTAACGGCTGCTGGCGCTATCGCGGGCAAGCCTCGCTCCTACAGGGGATTTGTAGGAGCGAGGCTTGCCCGCGAGGCTTTCATAGGGCGAAAGGCAATGGCGCGCTGACTTGCTGGCGCTGGGCCAGGCGCAGCTGGAATTCCATCGGGTCGTGAATCAGCACGTCCTGCCCGGCGAAGGACTCGGCGGCAATCAGGCGCGACAGCCAGAAGCGCACGCAGGCGACCCGCAACATGGTGGGCCACAGCTCGGCCTCGGCGGCGGTGAACGGCCGCAGGGCCGCGTAGGCACCCAGCAAGGCCCGGGCGCGGGCGCCGTCGAGCTGGCCGTCGGCGTCGGAGCACCAATCGTTGAGGGCAATTGCCACGTCGTACAGCATCGGCCCGGAGCAGGCGTTGTAGAAATCGATCAGCCCGGTCAGGTGCGTGCCTTCGAACATCGCGTTGTCGCGGAACAGGTCGGCGTGGATATTGGCCCGCGGCAGCGCGAGGATTTTCACTTTCTGCTCGGCGATTTCATCCAGGGCTCGTTGCAGCAGCTCCCGCGCCTGGGCGTCGAGATGCGACAGCATGTGCGTGCCCTCTTCCTGCATCCAGTCCAGGCCGCGATCGGTCTTGCGCTTGATCATGTTGTCCCGGGTGGCCAGGTGCAGATGCGCCAGCAGCTCGCCGACCTGCGCGCAATGCTGGGCATTGGCCTCCTTGATGTGCTTGCCGGCCAGGCGCGGTTGCAGCAGCGCCGGCTTGCCGGCCAGCTCGCGCAGGGCCACGCCGTCGGTGGTGCGCAGCGCGTAAGGTACCGGCAGGTCGGCGTCGTGCAGCACGTCCAGTAGCTCGATGAAGAACGGCATTTCCTGGACCGGGCCGCGCTCGACCAGGGTCAGGACGAACTCGCCCTGTTCCAGGCTGATGAAGAAATTGGTGTTTTCGCTACCAGCGGCAATCCCCTGGAAGTCAAGCAGGCGGCCGAGCCCGTAAGGGGCGAGAAAGGTTTCCAGCTCGGGCCGAGCCAGGGGAGTAAACACAGACATGGTTAAAAACTGCCGTTGCGGGCGCTGCTGTCGAGGCAGCGCCGGTTGAAGTTAGGAGCGGTTTACCACTCGAAAATTTTCCATGCCGGAATCAGCATATCCGGCTGGTCCGAACGAATGAAGTTGCCATCGGAACCGTCGGCACGCACCAGAAAGTAGGGTTTGCCGCCCTTCGGTGTGACCTTGATGGCGTACAGGAAACCGTTCTGGCGGTACTCCTGGATGGTCTTGTCGCCTTCCGTGCGAATGGTCACTTCCGGATCCGCCGACGGCGCATCCTCCGCCGCAATCACGGCCATCGGCGCGATTGCAATCAGGCTGGCCAGCAGCAAGCGATTTAGTGTGCGCATGATAACCTTGTCCCTTTGTCGTCAACGGTCCCGCTATTCTAGCGCCGGACCCGCCGAAAAGGTTGATCCTGCTCATGAGCCAAGCCCCCCTCGTCCTGGTGGACGGTTCGTCCTACCTGTACCGCGCCTTTCACGCGCTGCCACCGCTGACCACTTCCAAAGGCATGCCGACCGGTGCGGTCAAGGGCGTGCTGAACATGCTCAAGAGTCTGCGCAAGCAGTACCCGGACAGCCCGTTCGCCGTGGTGTTCGATGCCAAGGGCGGGACCTTCCGCGATGACATGTACGCCGAGTACAAGGCCAATCGCCCGAGCATGCCCGATGACATGCGCGTACAGATCGAGCCGCTGCACGCCAGCGTGATTGCCCTGGGCTTTCCGCTGTTGTGCGTCGAGGGCGTCGAGGCGGACGATGTGATCGGCACCCTGGCCCGTAGCAGCGCGGCGGCCGACCGCCCGGTGGTGATCTCGACCGGCGACAAGGACATGGCGCAGTTGGTGGATGGGCACATTACGCTGGTCAACACCATGTCCGGTAGCAGCATGGACGTGGAGGGCGTGAAGGAGAAATTCGGCGTCGCTCCCGAGCAGATCATCGATTACCTGGCGCTGATGGGTGACTCCTCCGACAACATTCCGGGGGTGCCGGGCATCGGCCCGAAAACCGCTTCCGGCCTGCTGGTGGGAGTGAACGGCGGTCTGAACGAGTTGTACGCGCAGCTCGATATCGTCCCGAGCCTGCCGATTCGCGGGGCCAAGACCCTGCCGGCCAAGCTCGAGGAGCACAAGGAGATGGCTTTCCTCTCCTATCAGCTGGCGACGATCAAGGTCGATGTGCCGCTGGATATCGGCCTGGACGACCTGCATCTGGGCGAACCGGATCGCGAAAAACTGGTCGAGCTGTATAGCCTGCTGGAGTTCAAGAGCTGGCTCGACGAGTTGCAGCGCGATGCCAAGCGTCTTGAGCTAAGCGCCGTGGTGGCGCCCGAGGTGACGGTCGACCTGCTGACGGTTGTCGAGGTCGAAGTCGCTGCGCCGGTCAGTATCGAGGCACAGTACGAAACCATCCTCGATCAGGCGCGTTTCGATGTCTGGCTGGAAAAGCTGAAGAACGCCAAGCTGTTCGCCTTCGATACCGAAACCACCGGCATCGACGCCCAGCAGGCGCAGCTCGTGGGGCTGTCCTTCGCCGTGCAGGCCAACGAAGCAGCCTATATTCCGCTCGCCCACTCTTATATGGGGGCGCCGCAGCAGTTGGATCGTGACACTGTCCTGCGGGCCCTGAAACCGATTCTTGAAGACCCGGACAAACTCAAGGTCGGCCAGCACGCCAAGTTCGACATGAACATCCTGGCCAATTGCGCCATCGGCGGCGATCAAGCCAACGGCATCACCGTGCGCGGTGTCGCCTTTGACACCATGCTCGAATCCTACGTGCTCAATTCCACGGCCACCCGGCATGACATGGACAGCCTCGCGGAAAAGTACCTGGGCCACACCACCGTGAGTTTCCAGGACATCGCCGGCAAGGGCGCCAAGCAGCTGACGTTCGATCAGATCGACCTCGAACTGGCCGGGCCTTATGCCGCCGAGGACGCCGATGTGACCCTGCGCCTGCATCAGGTCCTGCATGAAAAACTGGCCGCGATCCCAAGCCTGGCCAGCGTGCTGAGCGATATCGAAATGCCCGTGGTGCCGGTGCTGGCGCGGATCGAGCGCCAAGGCGCGCTGGTGGATGCCGACTTGCTGCGTGTGCAGAGCATCGAGCTTGGCGACAAGATGGTGGCGCTGGAGCGGGAAGCCGTGGATATCGCCGGCGAAGAATTCAACCTGGGTTCGCCCAAGCAACTGGGTGTGATTCTCTACGACAAGCTCGGCCTGCCGGTGCTGAAGAAAACCGCCAAAGGCCAGCCGTCCACCGCCGAAGAAGTGCTGGCCAAACTGGCCGAGGATGATTACCCGCTGCCCAAGGTGTTGATGCAATACCGCACTTTGAGCAAACTCAAGAGCACCTACACCGACCGCCTGCCGGAGCAGATCAACCCGCGTACCGGGCGGATCCACACCTCCTACCATCAGGCGGTGGCGTCTACCGGGCGCTTGTCGTCCAGCGATCCGAACCTGCAGAACATCCCGGTGCGTACCGCCGAGGGCCGGCGTATCCGCCAGGCCTTTATCGCGCCACCTGGCTACAAGCTGCTGGCGGCGGACTATTCGCAGATCGAACTGCGGATCATGGCGCACCTGTCCCGTGACGAAGGGTTGATGAACGCCTTCCGCAACAACCTCGATGTGCACACCGCCACGGCGGCCGAGGTGTTCAAGGTCGAGCTCAAGGACGTTACCTCGGACCAGCGCCGCAGTGCCAAGGCGATCAACTTCGGCCTGATCTATGGCATGGGCGCCCAGAAGCTCGGCAAGGACATCGGTGTCGATACCAAGACCGCCAAGGCCTATATCGACACTTACTTTGCCCGCTACCCCGGGGTGCGTGAATACATGGACCGTACCCGTGCCCAGGCCGCGGACCAGGGTTATGTGGAAACCCTGTTCGGGCGTCGCCTGTACCTGCCCGAAATCAACTCCAGCAAGCCGCAGGAGCGCGCCGCCGCCGAACGTACGGCGATCAACGCGCCGATGCAGGGCACGGCGGCCGACATCATCAAGAAGGCCATGGTGGCGGTGGATAATTGGCTGGCGACGTCAGGCCTGGATGCCAAAGTCATCCTGCAAGTGCACGACGAACTAGTGCTGGAAGTGCGCGAAGACCTGGTGGAACGAGTGAGCGAGGAGATTCGCGACCACATGAGCAAGGCCGCGACCCTGGATGTGCCGCTGCTGGTCGAAGTCGGCGTGGGCAGCAACTGGGACGAGGCGCACTGACAGTCGCTTTTTGCCGCGGCATAGTGCCGCGGTAAAAGGCTGGCGGAGGGCTTTAGTGCGGAAACTTTCATCGACTATTACCAATAGTTTTTGAAAGCCCCCGGAACTTAATCAGTCAACGCCCACTCAGAGTATCTGAATGGCTGGTGAAGCCCTTCGATGCTCCTATGTTGTGTTAAGTGTTGGCAGATATCTGGACCCCGCCCTAGCGGTCCGGAACTTGGACCCCGAACTTCTCCTCCCCATACGAAGTCCGGGGTTTTTTTTGCCCCAAAACTGCCTGTGGCGCGATCATGTTGCGTTAAAAACGGGCGGGAAATGCTCATTTAGGCCCCTAAGTCGAATGCGACCCCAGCCGTTCCCGCCAGTTTTTGCCTTGCCTGATCACCCCACAGGCAGTTTTGCGTATGTCTTTCAGGCCTCGGTTTCGGCGCCTTTGTCCGCCAGTTCCATCCAGCCCGCCAGTACAGTGTAGGCCTCTTCCAGGCCCATGCGTTTTGGTGCCGAAAACAGCTGGATGGTGACGTTGTCGCCCCAGCCCTTACGGATTTGCGACTGCACCTTGAGCAGGGTGTTCTTGGCCGCGCCGTAGGTCAGTTTGTCGGCCTTGGTCAGCAGGATGTGCATCGGCATGCCGCTGGCGACGGCCCAGTCGAGCATCAGCAGGTCGAAGTCGGTCATCGGATGGCGGATGTCCATCATCAGAATCAACCCTTTCAGACTCTCGCGGCTGCCCAGGTAGGCTTCCAGGTGACGCTGCCAGTGTTGCTTGAGCGGGATCGGTACTTTCGCGTAACCGTAACCCGGCAGGTCGACCAGACGGCGATCGTCGTCTAGCTTGAAGAAGTTCAACAGCTGCGTACGGCCCGGAGTTTTCGAGGTGCGTGCCAGGCTGGCATGGGTCAGGGTATTCAGGGCGCTGGATTTGCCAGCGTTGGAACGCCCGGCGAAGGCCACTTCGAAGCCTTCGTCGTCCGGGCATTGATCGACTTTGGCGGCGCTGAGCATGAAAGTGGACTGTTGGCACAGACCAAGAATGGGGTTTTTCAGTTGCATGGGATTTCCGATAGGGGCGGTGCCGAGAATGGGCGCGGCGAGCGGTGTCGTTTCCGTTTCAGTAACGCCAGTATATAATGCCGCAGATTTTGTGTGCGCTTTGTCCCAGCGTAGGATGAAGTTCACGAGAGCGATAGACCTTGATTGCGCATTAGAACGCAGAACGCTCTCAACCCTGAAAAGGTCGTTTTATGACGAAATGGCTGCTGGCTGCCGGCGTCCTGATACCGCTTTACAGCGCTCAGGCTACACAGGATCCGGAAGCTGTGTACAACCGTGTTTGTGGGGCTTGTCATTCCGGCCAACTACCAACGGCTCCCCGCAAGGGGGACCAGGGAGCTTGGGCGCCGAGGCTGGCGCAAGGTATGGAGACGCTGGTGCAACACGTGACCCAGGGTTTCAAGGCGATGCCGCCGCGTGGTTTGTGCATGGACTGCAGTGCCGAGGATTACCGAGCCATCATCCTTTGGATGAGCGAGTGATCCCGGTCCATAACTCTTAACCCTTAGCCGTAGTTGGATTAGCTGATGAACAAATTACTCGTGAGTCTGCTGTTGACCTTGGGCATCACAGGTGTCGCCCATGCTGCAGGCGACGCTGCTGCCGGTCAGGCGAAAGCCGCTGTATGTGGCGCTTGCCATGGTCCGGATGGGAACAGCATGGCGCCTAACTTTCCAAAGCTGGCGGGTCAGGGTGAGCGTTACCTGAACAAGCAGTTGCACGACATCAAGTCCGGCAAGCGCCAGGTGTTGGAAATGACTGGCCTGCTGACCAACCTGAGCGATCAGGACCTGGCCGACCTCTCCGCCTACTTCGCCAGCCAGAAAGGCAGCGTCGGTGCAGCGGACCCGAAAGTCGTGGCTCGCGGTGAAGAGTTGTTCCGTGGCGGCAAGCTGGATCAAGGCATGCCTTCCTGCACCGGTTGCCATGCGCCTAACGGCACGGGTAACGCGGCTGCCGGCTTCCCGCACTTGAGTGGCCAGCATGCGCAGTACGTAGCCAAGCAGTTGACCGACTTCCGCGAAGGCAACCGCACCAACGACGGCGACACCATGATCATGCGCAGCATCGCCGCCAAGTTGAGCAACAAGGATATCGAAGCAGTATCCAGCTACATCCAGGGCCTGCACTGAGGCCGGCGATCATGTTGCGAAAGGGTCTAGCTTGCGCAACGTTAATGATCGATTAATCTGTTGATGAAAGCATAAAGGGTGGCTCAGGCCGCCCTTTTTTATGGCGTCTGCCGCTACACTAGCGAACTCAAGCCTGCCATGACCTGTCTGCGAACAGGCCGCGCGAGGCGACCTTACTTGTTCAGGAGTAAAGCATGCGTAATCTGATTCTCAGCGCCGCTCTCGTCACCGCCAGCGTGTTTGGCATGACTGCTCAAGCCGCCGAGCCCCTCGAAGCTGGTAAACAATACGTAGAGCTGAGCAGCGCCGTTCCGGTTGCGGTGCCTGGCAAGATCGAAGTGGTCGAGCTGTTCTGGTATGGCTGCCCGCACTGCTACGCCTTCGAACCGACCATCAACCCATGGGCTGAAAAACTGCCGGCCGATGTCAACTTCGTGCGTATCCCGGCCATGTTCGGCGGTATCTGGAACGTTCACGGCCAACTGTTCATCACCCTGGAATCCATGGGTGTCGAGCACAAAGTCCACAAGGCTGTATTCGAAGCCATCCACGACGGCAAGAAGCTCGCTTCCCCTGAGGAAATGGCCGAATTCCTGGCTGGCGAAGGCGTCGACAAGGACAAGTTCCTGAGCACCTACAATTCGTTCGCCGTCAAAGGCAAGGTCGAAGACGCGAAGAAAAAGGCCCAGGCCTATCAGATCTCCGGCGTACCGACCATGGTCGTCAACGGCAAGTACCGTTTCGACCTGGGCACCGCCGGTGGCCCTGAAGGTGCCTTGAACGTCGCCGACCAGTTGATCGCCAAAGAGCGGGCGGCCAAGTAAGCGAGCCTGGTCCATGCGACGTTGGGGTACGGAACGCATCGTTGGCCTGCATGATCCGCGGGTCAACGAGCATCATGTGGCATCCTCCGGCCTGCCGGCAGACAGCCGCCTGCGGCTGCTCAGTTTCAATATCCAGGTCGGTATCAGTACCGAACGCTATCGGCATTACCTGACCCGTGGCTGGCAGCACCTGCTGCCGCACAATGGCCGCGCCGACAATCTGCAGAAAATCGGTGAGCTGCTGGGCGACTTCGATCTGGTCGCCCTGCAGGAGGCCGATGGCGGCAGCCTGCGCTCGGGCTACGTCAACCAGGTCGAGCACCTGGCCCAGCTCGGTGCCTTCCCCTACTGGTATCAACAGCTCAATCGCAATCTCGGTCGCCTGGCCCAGCACAGCAATGGTGTGCTCAGCCGCCTGCGTCCCTGGGCGATCGAAGACCATCCGCTGCCCGGGCCCAAGGGCCGTGGCGCGATCCTGGTGCGCTTCGGCGATGGCCCCGAGGCCTTGGTAGTGGTGATGATGCACCTGGCCCTGGGGGCTCGAACGCGTACCCGGCAGCTGGCCTATATCCGCGAAATGATCGGCGGCTACAAGCACCAGGTGTTGATGGGCGACATGAACACCCATGCCAGCGATCTGCTGGAACACTCGCCGTTGCGCGACCTCGGCTTGCTGGCGCCGCAACTGGAAGCGACGTTTCCCAGCTGGCGCCCGCAACGCTGCCTTGATCATATTTTGCTCAGCCCCAGCCTGACGCTGGAGCGGGTCGAAGTTTTGGCCCAACCGATTTCCGATCACCTGCCGGTCGCGGTAGAGATTCGTCTGCCGGGTTCGCTCACGGCCGATGCATTGCCCGCGTTGAGTCCTGCCCCTCGCGGAACCCATGAATGAGCGACGACGCCCAACGTTGGAAAGAGAAATACCTCAAAAGTATCGAACAACAGGAAAAACTCGAGCGACGCTGGAATGCCCGCCTCGACCTGCTTCGCCGTGGCCTGGTGCGCAGCACGCTGGCGGCCGAGGGCACTGACCGCGCCGTCGACCAGTGCATGAAGGAAATGCGTGAAGTGGTGCGCACGGACGAAATGGATGCGGCCCTGGCGGCCCTGTTGCCGCGCCTGGAAAAAGCCGTGCTGGATTCCGAGCAGCGCCGCGAAACCCGCGTCGAGCAAATGAGCAGCGCCCTGACTTCGCTAGTCGGCCAGTTGCAGAAGCTGCCGCTGCCTCGCGAGGTCAGCCGGCCGCTGAAAAATTTTGCCAAGCAACTGGATGGCCGCGTTGGCCAGGCGCGGGAAATCCCGCTGTTGCTCGGCGAACTGAGCGGCCTGCAAGGCAAGGCGCTGAGCCTGTTGGAGAACCCTGCCGAGCCGAGTCGCCCAGGTTTGCTGCAGCGCCTGTTTGGTGGCCGTGAGGCTGACGAAGCGCCTGCACCGGCCGAGGCCGGGACGCCTGTGTTGGTGGCGGTGCCGGCTGCGGTGCAACCGCCACCTGTGGAAAAAACCGAAGCGCCGTCACCTCGTGTCGAGGCCGCGCCCGCACGGCCGGCCGTAGCGCCAGCGCCGGTGATCGACAAGGTTGCCGCCGTCAGCCCGCCGCCCGAGCCCGAGTCTCAGCCGCAGCCGCAGCCGCAGCCGCAAGTTGCGCCCGAGCTCAGTGCGGTGGCCCAGGTCGAGGCTTTTGTGCCGCCGGTGCTTGAGTTGGAGAAGCCCCCCGCCGTCGAGCCGCTGCCGCCGATGCCGGAACCACACACACCGCCGTTGCCAGTCGCGCCTGAGCCTGTCGAAGCACCGCCAGCGGTCTTGCCGGCGACTGTCGAACCTTCGGTTGCCGTCAGCCCTGGCAACCCGGACGAGTTGATCGTTACCGCGCCCGCCGAGGCCGCGCCGGCGCCAGTATTGCTCGACCGCTTGCCGTTGCCGGCCGCCATGGCCGAGATGCTGGCGACGGTCGACCCGCAGCAGGCCGGGCAAGATGTGCTGTACGCCCTGCCCGACTCGCCGGAACCGTCCTACAGTTCGGTGGCCAGGCACATCGAACATACCCTGCTCGGCCTGCTGGACGACCTGAGCCTGCCCGAGCGCCACCGACCGCAAGCCGAGTCGATGCGCGATCGCCTGCAACATGGGTTGAACTGGTACGAACTGTTGCCGATCCTCGATGATCTGGCAGTTTTGATGCTGGCGATCACCGACAGCGGCCAGCATGAATTCGAGGCGTATCTCAAGCAGCTCAACGAGCGCCTGGAAACCTTCCAGAGCCATCTGCAGGCCGCCAGCGACGGGCATGCCGACAGCAGCTCCGCGGCGCGCGAGATGGACACGCAAATCCGCGAGCAAGTCGATGGCCTGCAAAGCAGCGTTCAGGAAGCGGCGGATCTGGACGACCTCAAACACGTCCTGGAAAGCCACCTGGAAGGCCTGCTTGGCACCATGGACCACCACCAGAGGCAGCGTGACGAGCGCGAGAAGGAAGTGGCCGCGCGCCTGCAAAGCCTGGCCGAACGGGTGGCGAGCATGGAGCAGGAAGCCCAGGGCTACCGTGAACACCTGGAAGAGCAGCGGCAGAAAGCCTTGATCGACCCCCTCACCGGCCTGCCCAATCGCGCGGCCTGGAGCGAACGCCTGGAACACGAAGTGGCGCAGTGGCAGCAGCACGGCAACACCTTGCTGCTGGCGATGCTCGACCTCGACCACTTCAAGCGCATCAACGACAACTACGGTCACCTGGCCGGCGACAAGGTGTTGAAGATCATTGCCGGCGTGCTGCGCAAGCGCCTGCGGGGCAGTGACTTCATCGCCCGCTTCGGCGGTGAGGAGTTTGTCCTGCTGATACCCAATACTTCATTGCCGGTCGGCATGCGTCTGGTGGAAACCTTGCGCGCCGCCATCGAAGCCTGCCCGTTCCACTTCAAGGGCGAGCGAGTGACCATCACCATGTCCATCGGCATGAGTGCTTTCAAATCGGGAGAGCGCAGCGAACTGGTGCTTAAAAGAGCCGATCAGGCGCTGTACCGGGCCAAGGAAGCGGGGCGCAACCGGGTGGAACTGGGCTGACGCATAATTTGTTCCATTTTGTATAAACCGCTGTTTTTGCCGGTTTTCCGCCGGGGCAGTACGTTACACTGTTGCATTATTTTCTCCAGCGTACTGCCTTCCGCCATGAAAGTTCTTGCTCTCGCCCTGTCTCTTTTATTGCTCGCTGGTTGCACCAGCGGCCCGCGCATCGACACCAGCCACCCCTCGGTCAACTTCGATGAACGGGTGCAGTTCGTGGTGGTGCATTACACCTCGGCTTCGATGGAGCGCTCCCTGCAATTGCTGACTCACGGCCAGGTCAGCAGCCACTACCTGATCGGCGACGACAAGGCGGGGACCATCTACAAACTGGTGGATGAGCAATACCGCGCCTGGCACGCCGGCGAGAGCCAGTGGCAAGGCCGCACCTGGCTGAACTCCAGTTCCATCGGGATCGAGATCGTCAATCCGGGTTTTCGCGACCTGCCCACCGGCCGCGTCTGGTATCCCTACAGCGAAGCGCAGGTGCAGAGCCTGATCGTGCTGCTCAAGGACATCAGCAAGCGTAACAACATCGCGCCGCAGCACATCATTGGTCACAGCGATATTGCCCCGCTGCGCAAGCTCGATCCGGGCCCGCTGTTCCCCTGGAAGCGCCTGGCCGAAGCCGGGTTGGGCCGGTGGCCGAATGCCCAGGCCGTGGCGCGCCAGCAAGCGTTCTTCGCCGCCTCGCTGCCAAGCATCTCCTGGTTCCAGCAGGAGCTGGCACGCCTGGGCTACGAGACGCCACAGACCGGCCAACTGGATGTAGCAACCCGCCATGTGCTGGCCGCATTCCAGATGCATTATCGGCCGTCGCGTTTCGACGGCCAGCCGGATGCGGAGAGCGCTGCGATCCTGCAGGTTCTCAACCAGACAAAATAATGACGCCCGCCCGACGGTCAGGGCTTTTTCTCAATCAGTAGCTATAACTCATTGGTAACCTTCGGATATCCAATGATGCCGGCCGTTCGTGAACCCCTTCGCAGTTGGTTCTATCGCCCCTGGCTGTTGGCGATGTGTGCGGCTGTGCTGAGTGCGGCCTTGCTGCTGGCGGCGAGTTTGGGCGTTGCGATGCATGAGGCGCAGCTGCGCGAAAGCGAGCAGATGAATGCCCAGGGCCAGCGCTTTCTCGAACGCCTCGAGCAACTGTTCGGCCAGCTGCGTGAAGGCCTGGATGTGCTCGAGGCGCAGCCGCTGCGCGAATGCAGCCCCGACATGTTGGTGACCCTGCAGCAGATCAGCTTCAGCTATCGCTTCATTTATGAAGCGGCCTACGTCGATGCTTCCCAGGCCTGTACCAGCTGGCCACACCAGGACAACCTGGCCGTGATGCGGCCACCGGATATCCGCGGGCCGACCTACAGCTACTGGCTGAACACCTCCACCGAACCCAATGAAAACCGCGCCGCGCTGATGCTCGGGCGCGGCAATTTTCGCGTGGCCACGTCGCGCGGGCACCTGACCGACATGGTCGACTTGCCCGCCAATAGCAGCCTGATGGTGGTACTCGACCAGGGCACGCGTGCCGTCCCGGTGCTGGGCCCGGCGCTGGGCTGGCCGCCGACCGAGCCGTGGCCGCCCAAAGGCCGAAGCCTGCTGCACGTGACCGAGGACCAACTGATTTACCGCATGCCGACCACCAACCCGGAGTATCAGTTGGTGCTCGTCACCCCTCGCTACAACATGCAGCGGGAAATGTTCGAGAGTTGGTGGTGGTTGCTGCCCAGCAGCCTGGTGCTGGCGATCTTCATCGGCGGCCTGACTTTCCAGCTGGCCCGGCAACGCCAGTCCCTGGGGGCGGAATTGCAAGGGGCATTGCGCCGTGGCGAGCTGCAGGTGCTGTATCAACCCATCTTCGATCTACGAACGCGCCAGTGCGTCGGTGCCGAGGCGCTGCTGCGCTGGCGACGTCCGGATGGCTCCCTGACCAGCCCGGAGCTGTTCATTCCCATGGCGGAGAACACCGGGCAGATCCGCCCCATTACCGACTTTGTCCTGCAACGCCTGCTCGAGCAGCTGGGGCATTTGCTGCGCGCCAATCCGCACCTGTACATCTCGGTCAACCTGGCGGCCTGCGATGTCATGGTCCCGCGGATCGGCAAGGTGATGGCGCGCCTGCTGGCGCTGCATCGGGTGGCCGCGCGGCAGATTGCCTTTGAAGTCACGGAGCGCGGGCTGATCGACGTGGTGGTCGCCCGGCATAACCTGCAAGCCTTGCGCGATGTCGGCCATCAGGTGCTGATCGACGACTTCGGCACCGGCTATTGCAGCCTGGCCTACCTGCAGACCCTGCCGGTGGATTGCCTGAAGATCGACAAGGCTTTCATCGATGCCCTGGGGCATGACGCGGCCAGCAGCGGCGTCGCCCCGCACATCATTCGCATGGCCCATGCCCTGCAGCTCAAGGTGATTGCCGAGGGCATCGAGTTCGAGGATCAGGCGGTGTTGCTGAGCAGCGAGGGCGTGCATTTCGGCCAGGGCTGGCTGTTCGCCCAGGCGCTCAGCGCGGTGCAGTTCATCGATCTGATCACCTGCGGGCGCCGGGTGAATTCGCGGCGCGTGGATGACAAGGGCTAGAACCTAGAGCGGCAGGGCCAGGTAAAACTGCGTTCCTTGCCCGGGCCGCGAGTACACCCCCATGCGCCCGCCATGCAGTTGCACGATCTCCTTGCACAGCGCCAGGCCCAGGCCGGCGCCGCCTTTCTTGCGTCCGACCTGGACGAAAGGTTCGAAAATCCGCCCCTGCTGCCCGTAGGCGATGCCTTCGCCATTGTCTTCGACGCTGATGATCACCCGTTCGCCGTGCCGACGAGCCTGCAAGCGGATCAGCCCACCCTTGGCGGTATGCCGCAGGGCGTTGTCGATCAGGTTGTCGAGCACCCGTTCCAGCTGCATGCGGTCGGCGTGCAGCCGCGGCAGCGGTGCCTGTATTTCCACCAGCAACTCGATGTCCTGCGCCGTGGCCGCGCCAAGGAAGCGGTTGCGCGCCTGGTCCAGCAGTTCTTCGAGGATGCAGGGCGCCAGGGTGAGTTTCTGCAGGCCGTTCTGATAGCGGGAAAAGTTCAGCAGGTCGTTGATCAGTTGCATCAGGCGCTGCATTTCTTCGTTGACGGTGTTCAGCAGGTCGGCTTCGCGGGACTCTTCGGGAAAGCGCAGGCGCTCCTGCAACAGGCCGAACGCCATGTGCATGCCGGTCACCGGCGTGCGCAATTCATGGGAGGCACGCAATACGAACTCGCTGCGCACACGCTCGAAGGCTCGCTGCTCGGTGACGTCGTGCAGCACCATCACCGCGCCGAGGATATGCCCCTGGGGATGGCTGACCGGGGTCAGGCTGTACGTCAGCAAGCGCGACTCGCCATCGACCTCGATGCTTAAGTCCTCCGGCGCCCGCTCCAGGGTGCCGCCGCGCAGCACCAGTTGCAGCTGTTCATCGAGCTCCGGGCGCCCCAGGGCGGTGCCCAATCCTTGCCCGAGACGCTCCTCGTCCCAGCCCAGCTGACGTTGCGCCACTGGGTTGAGGTGTTCCAGGTGGCCCTGGCGGTCGATCATCAGCAAGCCGTCGTCGATGCTGTCGAGCACCGATTGCAGGCGCTGCTGGCCGGCCAGCAGTTCATCGACATTGGTCGCCTGATGCTCGCGCAGGGCTTGGGCCATGATCCCGAAGCGCCGGGTCAGCAAGTTCATCTCGGCAGCCGCAGACAGCGGCAGGGTCACGTCGAAGTTGCCCTGGCCGATATTGTCGGCGGCCTTGGCCAGTGCTTCGATGGGGCCGCCAAAGCGCCGGGCGATGCCGTGGGCGGTGATGAAACCGATGATCAGCACAGCCAGGCCGACCAGGCCCAGCAGGCCGGCGATCAGCAAGGCGCGATTGCGGGCCTGGTGTTCGATGTCATTGATGTTGTCCAGGGCCTGCTTGTGCTCGCCGATCAAGCCATTGCGCAGGGTATTGAAGCGGTGGGTCAGTTCGGTATTGCCATTGACCCCTGCCGAGCTCCCGTCGGCGCGCTCGAAGGCTTCGAAGAACTTCTGGTAGTCATCGCGTGCCTGGGTGAAGCCGTTGTGCACGTTGTTCTGCCGTTCATGCTCGATGCCTTGGTCGAGCAGCGCCAGGTATTCCTGCCTGGATTCATCCAGCGCCGCGCGGTCAGGGTTGTGGTTGAGCATGATGATCAACTGGTCGCCCAGGGTCTGCCGCAGCTTGAGCCCCAAATCCAGGGTGATGAAGTTGTTGCGGATCAACGCTTCCTGGGTCTTGGCCATCTGCATCACGCTGACCAGCCCGAGCAACAATCCGAGCAGCGCCACGGTGATCAGCGCCGAGATGCTCAGAAACAATCTCGTGCGCAGTTTCATCGCTAACTTCATGAGGTGCGGCTCACAGGTTGTACTGTTTGCGTTTGCGGTACAGCGTCGAGGCGTCGATGCCGAGTGTCTTGGCCGCCTGGTCGAGGGTGTCGCTGGTGGCCAGCACGGCGCCGATATGGGCCTTTTCCAGTTCGTCCAGGCTCAAGGGCGCGCCGATGCGCGGCGTGTTGTTGGCGGGTTGCTCGGCCATGCCCAGGTGGCTGATCTCCACTTTCTCCTGGGGACAGATGATGCTGGCGCGTTCCACCACGTTGCGCAGCTCGCGGATATTGCCCGGCCAGCGATAGTTGAGCAGCGCCTCGCGGGCCTCGTCGCTGAAACCCCGGGCGGGGCGCGCGTATTCCTTGACGAAACGCGCGAGGAAACGGTCGGCCAGGGTCAGGATGTCTTCGCTGCGTTCGCGCAGCGGCGGCAGGTGCAGCGTGATGACGTTCAGGCGGTACAGCAGGTCTTCGCGAAAACGGCCGTCGCGCACCATGTCCTCGAGGTTGAGGTTGGTCGCCGCGAGGATGCGCACGTCGGCGCGGCGGGTCACCGGGTCGCCGACCCGTTCGTATTCCTTGTCCTGGATGAACCGCAGCAGCTTGGGTTGCAGGGTCAGCGGGAAGTCGCCGATCTCGTCGAGAAACAGCGTGCCGCCGTCGGCCTGGTTGACCCGGCCCAGGGTGCTTTCGCTGGCGCCGGTGAACGCGCCGCGGCTGTGACCGAACAGCTCGCTCTCCATCAGCTCGGCATTCAGCGATGGGCAGTTGATGGTGACGCAGGACTTCCTGGAGCGCTTGCTCCAGCCGTGAATGGCCCGCGCCAGCTCGCCCTTGCCGGTGCCGGACTCGCCGAGGATCAGGATATTGGCGTCGGTGCCGGCGACCTGGCGAGCGGTTTCCAGGACCACTTTCATCGCCGGGCTGTGGGAGTCGAGGCCGTCCTTGGGTTTGCGCACTTCGCCTTCGAGGGCTTCCAGGCGGGCCGAGAGCTGGCGGACTTCCAGCTGCTTGGCGGTGGCCAGGCGCAGCTGATCGGGGCTGCAGGGCTTGACCAGATAGTCGGCGGCACCGGCCTGGATCGCGTCCACCGCGGTATCGACGGCCGAATGGGCGGTGACTATCACCACCCGCATCCAGGGCGCCTGGATGCGCATCTGGGCCAATACATCCAGGCCGTTGTCTTCACCCAGGCGCAGGTCGAGGAAGCACAAGTCGAACACCTGGCGCTGCAGCAAGGCCTCGGCCTGAGCGGCGCTGCTGGCGGTGGCGACGGTGTAGCCCTCGTCCTCCAGGCAATAACGGAAGGTACGCAGGATTGCGGACTCATCATCTACCAGAAGAATGCGGCCTTGATTTTCCGGTGCTGATTCCATGTCCGAGGCTCCTGAAGTGAGTGGTTTTATTTAGTCCCGGAAAAATCGGGCAAGTTGCATGGTTAATTCTGATCGATTCCCGCGCTTGCAGGTAAGCCATCTGCGGGAGGTATTGCTAATCGGTTGAAAACAATAGGTTTTTATTATTTTTAGGACTTTTCCTCGAACCGCTCGGTACCTGCTCAGGGTACGCCATGCATTTTTCAGCCGGGTTTTGTCCTCGAATGCCGGGCCAATCGTGCAAATCGCACGGTATCCACGGTGCCATCGTGCAGGATGGCGTATGAAGAATAGCCCTGATATTTGTTAACTAATTGTTTTTATTGAGTTTATTTATATGGGCAAAAGCTGGCATGCAGCCTGCAACGAGCTGATCAGACTCGGCAGACAAGCCGCAGGCGCAGCAACAAGCGCCTGAGAATAACGACCCGCGTGGGAGGAGCTTCAGGATGAAACGCCAACGTCTCGTCCAATTGTCTGTTTCACCCTTGCAGCAGGGATTGTTCGCCATGCTGGCATTGCTGGTAACCCTGATTGGCGGCCAGCAGTTTTCACGTTGGGAACAGAGCCAGCAGCAAGAAGCCGTGAGGTTGCCGGCTCACCACACCACTCAAACTCACTTCAGTGCGGTGAGCACGCGGTTTGCGGATTCCGCCCCGATGCTGTTGATGGATGTCGACCAGGCCCAGCCTGGCGCCGACACGCCTTATCAGGAGCGCTGGGTGTTCTAGGGCAAAACAGCCGGTGCGCGCAAATGAGCGGGCCGGCCAGGCAGCACCTCTAAATAGAAGCGTAAGGAGAATTACCATGTTGAGCTGGGCAATCACATTCCTGATCATTGCCATCATCGCCGCGGTTCTGGGCTTCGGTGGTATCGCGGGCACCGCCACGGGTATCGCCAAGATTCTCTTTGTCGTTTTCCTGGTGATGTTCATTGCTTCCTTCTTCTTCGGCCGTCGTGGTCGAGGTTGAACATGAGCGTTTCTTTGAAAGCATTGGCCGCCGCCCTGTTGCTGGGCGGCGCGGCCACGGCGATAGCGGCCAACGACGGTCAGGCCCGGGTCAGCGAACTGCTGAACAGCGACCCGCAATACCGTGAAACCTGGCAGGAAGTCGTCGAAAAGGAAGAGCGCCTGTCGGAATGGGTGATGAACCTCTCCGGTGATGCGCAGCAAATGAATGCGGTGGAAGAAGACGGCGAAAAGTATCTGGTCGGGCCGCTGTGCGAAACCGCCGATACCTGTCGCAACCAGCGCCTGATCGTGGCGTTCAGTTTCGACAAGAAAGATGCCTACGCCATGTTGGTCGAAGTGCCGGCGGGCCTGCCCGCGGACAAGTCGCCGACCCGCCATGCCCAATACCGCTTTCTCGGCAAGCCGGATGCTGGCATGCAGGGCTTGCTCATGGAGCAGCTGAAAAAGGACCCGAACTGGTACTGAACGCGGTTCGCAAGGTTCGATCATGGAAAGCAAGCGCCCCCGGGCCTGCTTTCCGTTGCACGGCCCCGAGGAGGGGCAGCGCATGACCAGGGGGCCGGGACGTTCTGATCGAATTGGATCGGAGTGACCTAGGGGTACAGGGAGTGCCTCCGCAAGGGCCGGGTCAGGAAACTGCGACGCAAGCTCGCCAGCCGTTCAGGCTTGGCGACTTGCGTCGTGTTTGTCTGTCACAAACCGTTGTGGCAGAGCGCTGGCCTGCTTTCTTCAGGCGGGGCGCGACAAATATTCCCAAGATGCGTGGCCTAACCGTTTCACGGTATTTCTTTGCGACCGTACATCGAGAAACTTTTGTCTTTTTCCAGATGGGTTTTCTGGTTCTAACGTAAGAACTTTCCCTTCTTTCAAGGGTCATTTCGAACCCTCTCAAAAGCGCTGAATGCCGCCTGAAATGGCCGTTTCACGGTAGATGACCGGGCCGAAATGTCGCATTCGAACCGGTTGGGACGCCCGTTTCGTTTATAAAAACTCATGCCGATTCGGCATAGGGTAGGCGTTTACGGCATTAGACGCGCTCCCCTTGCGTCGGAATAGTTGCGCCTTTTTTCGCCCGCAGAGAGCCGTAAATACTCGCTCGGGGTGACCTTATACGGGGGCCGATGCACAGACTTTTCCGCCATTGAGCGTTCCAGTTCGCGCATCAGCCCGAGTCCAACTGAAGTAAGGGTAATGATATGAAGAAGGCAAAACTAAGCCTCGCCTGGCAGATCCTCATTGGTCTGGTGCTGGGGATTGCAATTGGTGCGCTGCTCAACCATTTCAGTGCCGAAAAAGCCTGGTGGATCAGCAACGTCCTGCAACCTGCGGGCGATATCTTTATCCGCTTGATCAAGATGATCGTGATCCCGATCGTGATCTCCTCGCTGATCGTCGGTATCGCCGGCGTGGGCGACGCCAAGAAACTCGGGCGTATCGGCCTGAAGACCATCATCTATTTCGAAATCGTCACCACCATCGCCATCCTCGTTGGCCTGGTGCTGGCCAATGTGTTCCACCCGGGCGCCGGCATCGACATGAGCACCCTGGGGACCGTGGATATTTCCAAGTACCAGGCGACCGCCGCCGAGGTACAGCATGAACATGCGTTCATCGAAACCATCCTCAACCTGATCCCGTCGAACATCTTCGCGGCCATGGCCCGTGGCGAGATGCTGCCGATCATCTTCTTCTCGGTGCTGTTCGGTCTCGGCCTGTCGAGCCTGCAGGCCGACCTGCGCGAGCCGCTGGTGAAGATGTTCCAGGGCGTTTCGGAAAGCATGTTCAAAGTCACCCACATGATCATGAACTACGCCCCGATCGGCGTATTCGCCCTGATCGCGGTGACCGTGGCCAACTTCGGTTTCGCTTCCCTGCTGCCATTGGCCAAGCTGGTGATCCTGGTCTACGTGGCCATCGCCTTCTTCGCCTTCGTGATCCTGGGCCTGATCGCTCGCCTGTTCGGCTTCTCGGTGATCAAGCTGATGCGCATCTTCAAGGATGAGCTGGTGCTGGCCTACTCCACCGCCAGTTCGGAAACCGTGCTGCCGCGCGTGATCGAGAAGATGGAAGCCTACGGTGCGCCGAAAGCCATCTGCAGCTTCGTGGTACCGACCGGCTATTCGTTCAACCTCGACGGTTCGACCCTGTACCAGAGCATCGCGGCGATCTTCATCGCCCAGCTGTACGGCATCGACCTGTCGATCAGCCAGCAGCTGCTGCTGGTCCTGACCCTGATGGTCACCTCCAAAGGCATCGCCGGCGTACCGGGCGTGTCCTTCGTGGTGCTGCTGGCAACCCTGGGCAGCGTGGGCATTCCGCTGGAAGGCCTGGCCTTCATCGCCGGTGTCGACCGCATCATGGACATGGCCCGTACCGCGCTGAACGTGATCGGCAACGCCCTGGCGGTCCTGGTCATCGCTCGCTGGGAAGGCATGTACGACGACGCCAAGGGCCAGCGCTACTGGAACTCCCTGCCGCACTGGCGCAGCAAGGAGCCGCTGCCGGCCGGTGAAGTCACCAAAGGCTGATACCTGTAGCCGCTGCCGAAGGCTGCGATAAGGCCGAAGGCCTTCAGCGATCTTGAATACGCCGCGGCCGTCCCGGCCGATCGCAGCCTGCGGTAGCGGCTACAGAAGTCTTTACGCCGTCATCATCGACAAACCCCGGTTAATCCGGGGTTTGTCGTTTCTGTCTGCCCCGCTATCATTCGCCGCATCTTTTGGGGGAATAACCGATGCTCAATGGCCTGTGGCTTGGCTTCTTCGTCGTGGCGGCCGTTTCCGCGCTGGCGCAGTGGCTGGTTGGCGGTAACGCCGGGATCTTCGCGGCGATGGTGGAAAGCATCTTTGCCATGGCCAAGCTGTCGGTGGAAGTGATGGTGCTGTTGTTCGGCACCCTGACTCTGTGGCTGGGCTTCTTGCGCATCGCCGAAAAGGCCGGGATCGTCGACTGGCTGGCCAAGGCCCTGGGCCCGCTGTTCACCCGCCTGATGCCGGATGTGCCGCCGGGGCACCCGGCCATCGGCCTGATCACCCTGAACTTCGCCGCCAACGGCCTGGGGCTGGACAACGCCGCCACGCCGATCGGCCTCAAGGCCATGCGCGCCCTGCAGGACCTCAACCCCAGCGAGACCACGGCGAGCAACGCGCAGATCCTGTTCCTGGTGCTGAATGCCTCGTCGCTGACCCTGCTGCCGGTGACCATCTTCATGTACCGCGCCCAGCAAGGCGCCGCCGACCCGACCCTGGTGTTCCTGCCGATCCTGCTGGCCACCAGCGCCTCGACCCTGGTCGGCCTGCTGTCGGTCGCGGTGATGCAGCGCCTGCGCCTGTGGGACCCGGTGGTGCTGGCTTACCTGATCCCCGGCGCGCTGGCCTTGGGCGGCTTCATGGCCTTGCTGGCGACGATGTCGGCCACCGCGCTGTCGTCGCTGTCGTCGATCCTCGGCAACCTCACCCTGTTCGGCCTGATCATGCTGTTCCTGGTGGTTGGCGCGTTACGCAAGGTCAAGGTCTACGAGACCTTCGTCGAGGGCGCCAAGGAAGGTTTCGACGTCGCCAAGAACCTGTTGCCGTACCTGGTGGCCATGCTCTGCGCGATCGGCGTACTGCGCGCCTCCGGAGCCCTGGACTTCGGCCTGGACGGTATCCGTCACCTGGTGGAATGGGCCGGCTGGGACACGCGTTTCGTCGATGCCCTGCCGACGGCGCTGGTCAAGCCGTTCTCCGGCAGTGCCGCGCGGGCGATGCTGATCGAGACCATGCAGACCCAAGGCGTGGACAGTTTCCCGGCGCTGGCCGCCGCGACTATCCAGGGCAGCACCGAGACCACGTTCTACGTGCTGGCGGTGTACTTCGGTTCGGTCGGCATCCAGCGCGCGCGACATGCGGTCGGCTGCGCGCTGCTGGCCGAACTGGCCGGTGTGGTGGCGGCGATTGCGGTGTGCTACTGGTTCTTCGGTTAAGGGTTGGAGCGGTTCGCGGGCAAGCCTCGCTCCTACCAAGACCGTAGGAGCTAGGCTTGCCCGCGAAAAAACCTCAGCGCCGTACCAACTGGCTACCCTGCTTCACCGTCCACTCCACCACCTGCCGGTTCAAGGCATCTCCCGCCTGGCCAAACCCGGCGACCACCGCCGGCACCTGGGTATCGCTCAGCGGCTGGCGCACTTCAAAGCGCTGGCTGGCCAGGATCTTCTGGTCGTAGCCGCGCACCAGGCGCGCATCCAGGCGAATCACCACCGCTACCGCCTGGCCCTGATATTCGCTCTGGAACGCCTGCAGGTTGCCGCCCAGCTCGAGGTCGGTCTGCACATCGCTGTCGTCGGTGCCCAGCAGCTGCACCCGGCCATCGGCGAGGAACCCGTCCAGCAGCCGATTGCGCAGCAACACCGGCGCCGGATCGCTCCAGCGCGCGTCCTTGTAGCTGCTGATCACATCGCCTTGAGGGATGACGGCGATTCTCGCGCTGTTCAAGGCGTCGCTCGCCTGGGGCTTGGTCAGGCGCAGCGACCAGGGCTGCGCCTGGCCCTGCGCCTTGGCTGCGGCGCCCTGGGTGGTGGGCAGGCGATAGATATCCACCGGGTCGGCCTGGGGCAGAATCGAGCAGGCGCCGCTCAAGGCGAGGCCGGCGACCAGGGCCAGGCGGCTGAATGGGCGATAGGCACGCGTCATGGCGTGAACTCCTTGTTCTTGTCACTGCCCAGCAGGTAGCCGCTGGGGTTGGCTTCCAGGCGGCGCGAAATGGCCCGCAGCGAGCTCAGGGTATCGCGCAGCTCGCGTACCGCCGGCGCCAGGCCATTGAGGCCCTGGATGCCGTTGTTCAGCGAGTCCTGGTTATCGGTCAGCAGTTTGTTGATGGTGGCGCTGCTCTGTTCCAGCGACTGCATGGCCAGCTCGGCGCTGCTGAACATCTGCTTGCCCTGCTCGTTGAGCAGGCCGTTGGCGTTGCGCATCAGTGCGCTGGTCTGTTCCAGGGTGGCGCTGGCCTGCTTGCCGATGGACGCCAGCTGCTGCATGGCCTGGCGCACGTCGCCGCGCTGTTCGGCGATGACCCCGGTGGTCTGCTCCAGGTGTTCGAGGGTTTTGCTGACGCGTTCGACGTTCTCTGGCGAGAACATGCTGTTGGCGTTATGCAGCAGCAGGTTGACGCTGGTCATCAGGTCTTCGCTGTTGTTCAGCAGGCGGGCGATCGGCGAAGGCGAGGCGACGATCACCGGCAGTTTGCCGTCCTTGCCCTTGAGCGGCTGGCTTTGCGGGGTGCCGCCACTGAGCTGGATGATCGAGGTCCCGGTGATGCCGGTCAGGGTCAGCTTGGCCTGGGTGTCTTCCTTGATCGGGGTTTCGCCGCTCAGGCGGATCCGCGCCAGGACCCGGCGCGGGTCGTTCGGGTCCAGGCGCAGGCTGATCACATCGCCGACCTTGATCCCGCTGTACTGCACGGCGCTGCCTTTGGACAGGCCGCTGACAGCCTCGTTGAACACGATCTCGTAGTCCTTGAACTCCGTGTCGACGCTGGACTTGGCCAGCCACAGGCCGAACAGCAGGGCGCCGACCACCACAATCACGGTGAACAGGCCGATCAGTACATGATGGGCTCGGGTTTCCATGTCATACCTCGTTGAGCTGTGTAGCGGCCTGATACGCCGCGCGGCCGCGAGGGCCATGGAAGTATTCGTGAATCCAGGCGTCGTCGGTCTCGGCGACCTGGTCGATGGCATCGGCCACCAGCACCTTTTTCTGTGCCAGCACCGCCACCCGGTCGGTGATGGTGTACAGCGTGTCCAGGTCGTGGGTGACCAGGAACACGCTCAGGCCCAGGGCGTCACGCAGGGTCAGGATCAGTTGGTCGAACGCCGCGGCGCCGATCGGGTCGAGGCCGGCGGTGGGTTCGTCGAGAAACAGAATGTCCGGGTCCAGGGCCAGCGCCCGGGCCAGGGCGGCGCGCTTGATCATGCCGCCGGACAGCGAGGCCGGGTATTTGTCGGCCGCCGACAGCGGCAGCCCGGCCAGCGCCAGTTTTACCGCCGCCAGGTGTTCGGCGTCGGCGCGGCTCAGGCCGGCATGCTCGATCAGCGGCAGGGCGACGTTTTCGGTCACGGTCAGCGACGAGAACAGCGCGCCCTTCTGGAACAGCACGCCAAAGCGCCGTTCGATCAGCGAGCGCTCATGTTCCGCCAGGCTCGGCAGGTTCTGGCCGAACACCCGCACCGAACCCTCGCTGGGCTGGCGCAGGCCGATGATGCTGCGCAGCAGCACCGACTTGCCGCTGCCCGAACCGCCGACCACGGCCAGAATCTCGCCCTTGTACAGGTCCAGGTCGAGGTTTTCGTGCACGCTCTGCGGGCCGAAGCGATTGCACAGGCCGCGGACTTCGATCACCGCCTCGGTGGGCGCACGGGTTGAACGGTTCACCAGCCCATCTCCATGAAGAACAGTGCGGCGACGGCGTCGAGGACGATCACCACAAAAATCGATTGCACCACGCTGGAGGTGGTGTGGGCGCCCACGGACTCGGCGCTGCCGCTGACCTTGAAGCCTTCCAGGCAGCCGATGGCGGCGATCAGGAAGGCGAAGATCGGCGCCTTGACCATGCCCACCAGGAAATGCTGCACGCCGATGTCCGATTGCAGCAGCGCAAGGAACATCGCCGGTGAGATATCCAGCGACAGCGCGCAGACCACCCCGCCACCGACGATGCCCGAGAGCATCGCCAGGAAGGTCAGCATCGGCAGCGCCACCAGCAGCGCCAGGACCCTCGGCAGCACCAGCAGCTCCATGGGGTCCAGGCCCAGGGTGCGGATCGCGTCGATTTCCTCGTTGGCCTTCATCGAGCCGATCTGCGCGGTAAAGGCACTCGCGGTCCGCCCGGCCATGAGGATAGCGGTGAGCAGCACGCCGAACTCGCGCAGGAAGGAAAACGCCACCAGGTCCACGGTAAAGATGCTGGCGCCGAAACTCTGCAGCACCGTGGCGCCGAGGAACGCCACCACGGCGCCCACCAGGAAAGTCAGCAAGGCGACGATGGGCGCGGCGTCGAGGCCGGTCTGCTCGATATGCGCGACCATCGGCGTGATGCGCCAGCGCTTGGGGCGCAGCAGGCCGCGGGCCAGGGTTTCGAGGATCAGGCCGACAAACCCCAGCAGCTTCAAGGTGTCTTGCCAGACGGCATCGACCGCCTTGCCGATCCGCGTCAGCAGCAGGATGCCGACCGAGATTTCCGGCTCCTTGAGCGGCACGCAGAAATCGCTCAGCGAGCAGTAGACGGTCTGCAGCAGCGCGCGGTCGGCCGCGGACAGGGTGCAGTCCGGGTGTTCGGTGGACTGGCCGAGCCGCTCCGAGCCCAGCATCTCCACCAGCAGCGAGGCGCCCGCGGTATCCAGGGCGCCGAGGCCGTTGAGGTCGATGTGGGTGCTGCTGTCGTATTGTCCGGCCAGCTGTTCGCACAGCTGCTTGAGCTCGGTGTAATGGGCGAGCGTCCAGTCCCCCGTGACTCGCAACCGCGAGGGGGAACTCGACGCATCCAGTTGGGCATTGCCGGCCGTCGCGCTCTGGGTCATAGGCTCCGTGCTTGTATGGCTTTTACGCAGTGCTACGTAATACCACGATCAAAGCGACTTTGCCTTGTACTAAGGTGCTGTGTTCTGTGCGCCGCTGCCGACGATCTTGAAGCGCAGCACGCCAATGACCTGCCCGTCTTCGGTCAGCACCCGGACCTGCCAGCTGCCGGCCGGATCGCCGGGGAAATTCTGCTTGTGCGACCAGGCGCGGTAGCCCTCCTTGCGCCCGCCGTGGATATCCAGGGCCACCCGGTCGACCTCTTTGCCGTTGAATTGCCAGACGTGATAAATGCGCTCGTCCAGCCCGCGCGGCGCATTGATCGCGGTGTAGGCATACAGCCCGCTGCTGCGCACGTCGTTCACGCTGACTTCCTTGAGGCTGGCGCCGGGGGTGCGGTCCTGCAAATGGGTGCTGATGGCTTCCTCGGTGATCCACAAGGTCGCCGGCGGGACCCAGGAGCGCAGCAGCCAGCCCGTGCCGCCGATGGCCAGGGTCATGCCCAGCAGCATCAGCGCGCCGCGCAGGTTGCGGATCGGAAAGATCGACGCGAGGCTGGGGAACGACAGCAGCATGGCGATGCCCAGGGCCAGCTTGAAGCTCTGCGCGGTGGTCAGGTGCAGGATGATCGGCAGCGCGGTCAGCAGCGCGGCGAACAGCGTCAGGGTGTGCAGGGCGAGGAACAGCCAGCGGCGCGGGGCCAGCCATTTGTAGTACAGCGGGTCGATGATCGAGACCAGCGCCGAGGCCGCCAGCAGGCCGGTGAAGACCAGTTGCCCGCTGTTCCAGGCGGTGGTGATGAAGAAGAACGGCAGGACGAAGAACAGGCTTTCCTGGTGGATCATCTGCGTGGCGTAGCGCAGTAGCGGCTGGGGAATTTCCCGCTTGAAGACCCGGGTGAACAGTTGGGTCAGGCTGTTTTCCAGCATCAGCCAGATCCAGCTCACCAGCATGATCACGGCGATCCAGGTGGCCAGGCCCTGTTGGCGGTCCACCAGGATGAAACTGCCGACGCCGGAAATGAAACCGCCGAGTGCAATGACTCCCGGGTAGCGCTTCATCAATTCCAGGATGCGCTGTACGTAATGAGTCAGGTTTGGCATTCGGCGATTCACACTAGAAAAAAATCCCCGACAGAATAACGGTTTAGCTGGGTAAAAGACGCATCAGGCACGGATTCGTTTGCGATAAGCCCGCCATCCGCACAGCACCAGAACAATCAGTGCCAGCATCCCCAGGACCAGCCCGCTCAACGCCGCGTAGCTCAGCAGCGGTTTTTCGATCCGCAGGTAGCCGGGCTGCTCCAGTAGCTTGCGCATGGCCTGGTTGGCCTGCTTCAGGCTGACGGCTTGCAGGCGCTTGGCCGGGTCGCTGAAACGCCCGTCCGCGTAGTCGCTCAAGGCACTCCAGTAATAATCCGCCAGTGCGCTGTTGCCCTGCACCGCCCAGGCCTGGCGAGCAATGGCGGCCTGTTGCAGGCGAGCGAAGGTCGCCGGGTCCAGGCCGTCCTTGAGCAGTTGCGCCTTGAGATCCTCGATCGCCTGCCGGGCCTCGGGCACGTCGGCGCGTTCCAGGTCGGCATTCAGGCTAAGAAAGCCGACGCCGCCGAATACTTCGCGCTCGCTGCTCGGTCCGTAGGAGAGTTCATGCTGCAGGCGCAGCTTGCGGTACAACGCCCAGTCCAGGTAGTTCTTGAGCAGATCGAAGGTTTCGTCGTGCTGCCGTTCGAGGGCCGGTTCGGGGAACAACCAATGCAGTTTGGCGCTGTCGCCGACCCAGCCACGGATCAGGTTGCGCTCGGCGGCGGCCGTTTGCTGGATGTCCGGCAGGCCCTGGTGCTCGCTCGGCTCCACCGGTTCCAGCGCGCCGTAGCTGCGCTCCAGGTAGGCGGGCAACAGGCGGTCGAGGTCGCCGACGACGATCAGGGTCATGTTGTTCGGCGCGTACCAGTCCTTGCGCAGCTTCTCCAGCTGTTCGAGGGTCAGTTGATCGACTTCGGCCCGTTCGGCGCACTTCAGGCCCAGTTCCACCGCCAGCTGGTTGCTGGCGGTGTGGCCCAGGTCCTGGCGGTCCAGCCAGCGTTGCAGGTGCGAGTAATGGCCGCCGTCTTCGCGTTCGACCACCCTTTTTGCCGTTTGCAGCGCGTGGTCGTTGAGCTCGGTGCGGGTCAGCAGGGCCAACAGCAGGTCCAGGACCTTGCGCTGGTTTTTCGCCGGGGCCTCGATGACGAAGGTGGTGTCGGCATTGCTGGTATAGGCGTTCCATTCGCCGCCCAGGGCTTGCATGCGCTCCTCCAGCCCACCCTCGCCGCCGGCGTCGATCCCGCTGAACAGCAAGTGCTCGAGCAGGTGCGGCAGTTCCTTGTCGGCGCAGCCGAAGTCGTCCAGCCCTACCCCGACCACCAGGCGAATCGCCACATGGCCGCGTTCGTTCCCCGGCTTGAGCAGCAATTGCAGGCCGTTGGGCAGCATGTAGCCTTCGACCTGGAAGCGATCCAGGGCAAACGAGTGGGCTGATCCGAGCAGCAGGCAGGCGAACAACAGACAACGCATAACAGGTTCCTTACGACGGGCGTAAGTTCAGGTTCTGTACCCAAACCGCCGCTTGGCGACTTTCCGTACAGAACCTTCTGACTTCGGGTAACTGTGGACGTTCAGGGTGAATGAGTGATGTCAGCCATATCGTCCACGGCGAGCGCGCCGGTTTCGGAGGAGCCCAGCACCACATAGGCACTGCCGCAAAACAGCGAATTCAAGCGCTTCATATCGGCGATCAGCTCCAGGTGCAGCGAACTGGTCTCGATGCTCTGGACGATTTTACGTTGCAGGCGGCTGACATGGGCATGGGCCAGGCGACGTTCCTGGGCGCGAAAGCGGCGTTTTTCCCGCAGCAGCTGCCGCGCGCTTTCCGGATCGGCGCTGAGAAACACCGACAGCCCGAGGCGCAGGTTGGCGATCAGCTGGTTATGCAGGCCGGCCAGTTCTTCCAGGCCGACTTCGGAGAAGGAGCGGCGTTGCGCGGTCTTCTGCTGCTGGACCTTGCGCAGCATGCGTTCGATCAGGTCGCTGGCCAGCTTCAGGTTGATGGCCAGTTCGATGATTTCGGCCCAGCGCCGGCTGTCCTGCTCGCCCAGGTCCTCGCGGGGCATTTGCGCCAGGTAGAGCTTGATCGCGCTGTAGAGCACTTCGACGTCGTCGTTGAGGTTGCGCATTTCCTGGGTGATGGCGGTCTGCTTGCCGCGCAGCACATCGAGCATGGCCTCGAGCATGTTGTCGATCAGGTCGCCGATGCGCAGGGTTTCCCGCGCTGCGTTGGCCAGGGCCAGGCTGGGCGTGGCCAAGGCCGCCAGATCGAGGTGGCGAGGCTTGGCCCGGCCATTGGTTTCCGGGCGTTCCGGCAGCAACCAGGCACAGACTTTGGCCATTGGCCCGACTGTCGGCAGCAGTACCAGGCAGCGCAGGGTGTTGTAGAGCAGGTGGAAACCGATCACCACTTCTTGCGGGCTGAAGTCCAGGCCGTCCATCCACTGGGCGAGCGGGTCGAGCACCGGAATGATCAGCACCAGGCCGATCAGCTTGTACAGCAGGCTGCCCAGCGCCACCTGGCGGCCGGCGGCGTTCTGCATGTTGGTGCTGAGAAAGGCCAGCACCCCGCTGCCGATGTTGGCGCCGATCACCAGGCCGATGGCCACCGGCAGGCTGATCACGCCGGCGCCGGCCAGGGTCGCGGTAAGCAGCACCGCCGCCAGACTGGAGTAGGAAATCATGGCGAACAACGCGCCCATCAGGGCGTCGAGCAGGATGTCGCCGGTCAGCGAGGCGAACAGGACTTTCACACCCTGGGCATGGGTGATGGGCGCGGCGGCCTCGACGATCAATTGCAACGCTAGGATGATCAGCCCCAGGCCGATTCCCACCCGTCCGAGCTGGCCGGCCCGGGTCTGTTTGCGCGACAGGAAGAAGATCACCCCGAGAAAGATCAGCAGCGGCGACAGCCAGGACAGGTCGAAAGTCAGGACCCGGGCCATCAGCGCGGTGCCGACGTCGGCGCCGAGCATGGTCGCCAGGGCGGGCGTCAGCGCCATCAGCCCCTGGCCGACGAACGAGGTGACCAGCATCGCCGTGGCGTTGCTGCTCTGCACCATGGCGGTGACCAGGATTCCGGAGATGAACGCCAAGGGGCGCTTGGCCATGTTCTGGCCGATGAGGTGCCGCAGGTTCGAGCCATAGACCCGCAGGATGCCGGTGCGGACGATGTGCGTGCCCCAGATCAGCAGGGCCACGGCGGATAGCAAATTGAGCAGGGTGAGCATAACGGCCCCCTGTGGTGAATAGCGCCCCAGAGGGGCAAGTTAACGGTGCCGCGCGTTGTTCTACGTTCTGTACTTAAGCTGTAGTTGGCTAACGGTCTGTGCGCCAGCATCGCATAGCCGATGCGGCGATTGAAACAAAACTGTCATAAAGAAAACGACTTTCTGCAGGCGTGAAAAAGGGGCTCGAAAGCCCCTTTTTCATTGCGCTCTCCGGTTATTGACCCGGGATGTCCTTGCGCAGTTTCACTGGCTCCTGCTGCTTTTTCTTTTTCGCGATGGCAGTGCGCATCTTGATGTTGATCGCCTCCACCGCCAGCGAGAAGGCCATGGCGAAGTAGACGTAGCCTTTTGGTACGTGCACTTCGAACGCCTCGGCGATCAGGACGGTACCGACCACCAGCAGGAACGACAGCGCCAGCATCTTCAGCGACGGGTGCTTGTCGATGAACTCGCTGATGGTGCCCGAAGCCAGCATCATCACCAGTACGGCAACGATGATCGCCGCCACCATGACCGGTACATGGGAAACCATGCCGACGGCGGTGATCACCGAGTCCAGGGAGAACACGATGTCGATGATCGCGATCTGGATGATGGTGTAGAGGAAGTTGCCGCCCTTGCCGCTTGGCTCTTCCGCGGTTTCGTCCTCGCCTTCCAGGGCGTGGTACATCTCCTGGGAGCTTTTCCAGAGCAGGAACAGGCCACCGAAGAACAGGATCAGGTCACGCCCGGAAATACCCTGGCCGAAGATCACGAACAGGTCGGCGGTCAGGCGCATGACCCAGGTGATCGACAGCAGCAGGAGAATCCGCGTGATCATGGCCAGCGCCAGGCCGAAAATCCGGGTCCGTGCCTGCATGTGCTTGGGCATGCGGCTGACCAGGATCGAGATCATGATGATGTTGTCGATACCCAGGACGATTTCCAGGGCAGTCAAGGTAAAGAAGGCAACCCAGATTTCCGGGTTGGTCAGCCATTCCATGTGTATTCCTTTGAGCGAGTGTTGTACCGCGCCAGTCGAGGCTTTCGACAACGAAGTCTAGCGGCCGGCGCAGTGAGTCAATTGCTTTTTATAGAGCGCTGAACAGCGGAAAAATCCCCATCAGCAAGGCGGCGAACATTATGCACAGGCAAACCAGTACTGCCCACTTGAGGGTGAAGCGCTGGTGATCGCCAAACTCGATACCGGCCAGGGCTACCAGCAGGTAGGTGGATGGTACCAGCGGGCTGAGCAAGTGGACGGGTTGGCCGACGATCGAGGCACGTGCCATTTCCACCGCGGTGATGCCGTAGTGGCTGGCGGCCTCGGCGAGGACGGGCAACACACCGTAATAGAAGGCGTCGTTGGACATGAAGAAGGTGAACGGCATGCTCACCAGCGCGGTAATCACCGCCAGGTATGGGCCCATGGCTTCGGGGATCACGGCCAGCAGGCTCTTGGACATGGCGTCGACCATGCCGGTACCGGACAGGATGCCGGTGAAGATACCCGCGGCGAAGATCAGCCCGACCACCGCCAGCACGCTGCCAGCATGGGCCGCGACGCGATCCTTCTGCTGTTGCAGGCACGGGTAGTTGACGATCATCGCGATACTGAACGCCACCATGAACAGCACGGGCAGCGGCAATAGGCCGGCAATCAGGGTGCACATCAGGCCGAAGGTCAGGGCGCCGTTGAACCAGATCAGCTTCGGACGGCGGGCGTCCGGGAATTGCGACACGCTGATTTCGCTGTGGTCGATCTCGTCGCCCTGCAGGTGCAGTTCACCCAGGCGCGCACGTTCGCGCTTGCCGTACATATAGGCAATCACCAGGATCGCCACCACGCCGGCCAGCATCGCCGGGATCATCGGCACGAAAATATCCGACGGATCGACATGCAGCGCACTGGCGGCACGCGCGGTCGGGCCGCCCCACGGGGTCATGTTCATCACGCCGCCGGCCAGGATGATCAGGCCGGCCATGATCCGCGGGCTCATGCCGATGCGGCTGTAGAGCGGCAGCATGGCCGCCACGCAGATCATGTAGGTGGTGGCGCCGTCGCCGTCCAGGGACACCACCAGCGCGAGCACGGCGGTACCGACCGAAACCTTCAGCGGGTCACCCTTGACCAGCTTGAGGATCTTGCGCACGGCCGGGTCGAACAGGCCGGAGTCGATCATCAGGGCGAAATACAGGATGGCGAACATCAGCATCACGCCAGTCGGCGCCAGCTTGGTGATGCCTTCGAGCATCATCGGGCCGATCTTCGGGGCAAAGCCGCCGAACAACGCGAACAGGATAGGAATGATGATCAGGGCGATCAGCGCGGACAGGCGCTTGGTCATGATCAGGAACATGAAGGTGATGACCATGGCGAAGCCAAGGAAAGTCAGCATGGGAATACTCCAGGCGTAGCGCGGCTAGGGAATGGCGAACCGAGGGGGATCAGCGCAGAACGGGAAGCGCGGGACGTGCTGGAGGAAGCGGGGCGAAAAGGCGGGTACGAACGGACATCAGAATCACCATTGTTGTTGTTAATTGGGCCGGGAGGGCGCGAAAACGCTCATTGGCCAACCGGTCTATTGCCGGTAGTGGGGGCGATCCTAATCGCGGAAGCTTTCAGCTACCTTTCGTTATGGAAAGCAATGATGAGAGGGGCCGCGAGCCGATGTGCGGTTAAAAAATAACCAGCGGGCTCGCTGGCCGGGTTTCCGGAGCATTCGATGGGAGGTTCTTTTCATGAGCCTGTTGCATACCGGCGGTTGCCACTGCGGCCAGCTGCGTTATCAGTTCAGCGGGCCGCTGCGCGATATCGCTCATTGCCATTGTTCGATCTGCCGACGGGTCAGCGGCGGCCTGGTGACCACCTGGATCACCCTGCCCCGCCCGGCTTTTCAATGGCTGGCCGGGACGCCGGCGCGCTACGATTCTTCGCCCGGCTGTGCGCGGTATTTCTGCCCGAACTGCGGCGCGCATCTGGCGCTGGTTACCCAGTTGAGCCCGGACAGCATCGACGTGACCATCGCCACCCTGGACCATCCCGAGCTGGCGCCGGCCGAGCGGCATATCTGGACCGACAGCCGTTTGCCCTGGCTGCATCTGGATGAGCACTTGCCGGGAGAGGCCGAGGAGACGTTATAGGTCGCGGGCGAGCCTTGAATGCGTAGGAGCGAGGCTTGCCCGCGAAGCTCTTGAGGTTACGGCAACTCCAGCCCGCCCGCCGCCTTGTGCAAGGCCCGCAGGTGTTCGCCGAGCTGTTTCAGGTTGGCCTCGTTGGCGGCGATTTCGGCGGCGCGGCTCGGTTCCAGCAAGGCCCGCACCTCCTTGTCCAGGTCGCCGGTCAGGGCCTGCAACTGTTTCTGGCGCAGGCTGCTTTCCGCTTCCAGGCGTTGCCATTCGCCCGGCTGCGGCAAGCCATACCCGCTGCTACCGAGCAATTCGGCCGGACGACTGAGGAAACCGCTGCTGGCGAGGATTTCCTGCAGGGTCTTGTTGGCCTTGTCCATGCCGCCGTTCTGCAGCTCGCGAGCCCCCAGATACCGCTGCTTGACCTCATCCTGGGCCAGCAGCAGCTGACGCCGGAAGCTCGCCTGTTCGAGCAGCAGCAAGGCCGCGCTGGTGCGCAGGTCCGCCTGGTCGAACCACTGGCGACGCTGCGCGGCACTCAGGGACAGCCAGTCTTCCACGCTGTTCTGCTTGATCGGCAGGTGCTTTTTCAGCACCTCGAACATCGCCTGGTAACGGTCGCGGAAGGAGTCGAAGCGATACCCCAGGCGCAACGCTTCGCGAGGATCGTCCAGCACGCTGGTGTCGGCCAGGCCACGGCCCTTGAGCACTTCCAGCAAGCCATTGGGCATGATGCTGTCCAGCCCGGTGAACTGGGCATTGTTGCTGCCACTGCGCAGCAGCTTCAGGCTTTCCACGGCGCAGTTGTTGGACAGGAAGTAATAGTTGCCGTCGTAGCTCCAATGCATCTCGGCCGCGCGCTCGACCACTTCTTCGATCTCGCTGCGCGACAGCTTCAGCGGCACCGAGGCCAGGCTGCGCAACTCGGTCTTGGTGTATTCGTCGATGACCTGGGCCAGCGGCAGGATAAACAGGCGGGACGGGTATTTGCCGACCAGGCCGTCCCAGCTCGACAGCTGCACGTCGCCGACAAAGGCCCGGTAGGACAGCACCAGGTGCTGGTCCAGGTCCAACCGGCAATCCGGCCCGCGCGGCCGGCCAGGTGCGCAGATCACCAGGCGCAGCATGCTGTGCCCCCAGCGGCTGACCCAATTCTGGTTGGCTTCGGCCAGCAGGTAATCCACGGCATAGACCCGTTCCGGGTCGACCTTGCCCAGCGGCTGCTTGGCGAAGTCATTGCCGGCGTTGAGGAAGGCAAAGGACTGGGCACACGTGTCCTTGGCCTTCGGCGCCCAGCCGAAGTGTTCCTGGTAATAGCGGTAAAGCGCCGGGCGCCGGCAGGCGTAGCTCGGGTCGAGGAGGAAATACTCCATGTTTACCGCGACGAACTCTTTCGGGTTGGTCGTTTCGTAGATATCCGGGCTGCGGGCGACCTGGCGGTTGTATTGCTCGCGTTCGCCGCGGCGGCCGACGTATTGCGGCCAGCCGGCGAGGTCGAGCAGGCGCGGGTCGTCGCTGAGGGTGAAGCGGCGCGCAGTCTGGCCACGGCACTGGTCCGGCAGCCCGATCAGGCCCGAGGCGCTGTTCTGGCGGCTGCAACGCTGGATTAACGTGCGCTCGGCGCCCGACCACAGGCGCGAGCGGTCATAGATATGGGTGAGTTCATGCAGCACGGTGGCGAGCATTTCCCGGCGCACGGTGCCATGAGGGCGATGGGTTTTCTGGGTGGCCGCGCTGCCGTCGGCGAGGCTGGCCAGCAGTTTGCGATTCAGGTCGAGCTCGTCGACCAGCGATGCCTGGCCATAGGCGTTATGAGGCATGTTGTCGGTCCAGCCGACGTCGATGCGACGGTCCAGTTGCTCGATGAAGCGCGGCGGTAGCGCTTGCATCGCCTCATCCAGCAGCGCCTGGGTGGCGTGCTGTTGCTGCGGGCTCAAGCCTTCGGCCTTGAGCCGCAGTTGCAAGCCGGCCTGAGCGCTGTTGCCCAGGAGTAACAGCGCTGCGCCCAGCAGCCAGGCAGCGAGCGGCCTCACAATGCGAGGATGGCTTCGGCGAGCACCTGGTCACTGGCGTCGCGGGCTTCCGGCACGCGGTTACGCAAGGTATCGAAAGCGGCTTCCAGCTGGACACCACGAATGCCGCCATCGCTGGCGACAAAACTGGCGGCATCGTCATGCGCGGCCCGTACGATTTTCGAGTCGCGGATGGAGGTGGTGGTGTCCGAGGTGAAATCGATGGTGCGCTCAAAGGCTCGAACGATGATGTTACTGGTGGCTACCAGGGTTTGTGCCTGGGCCACATCGGCCAACAGCAACAGGCCAAGGGTGGCAGCAATCAGCGGGCTACGCATGGAACGACTCCGGGATGACAGGGATAGTTATTGGACGAGAATTGCCTGCGCCAGTTCAAGGTCGCCGACATGAAGTTGTGGCTGGGTTTTACGCAGGTATTTCAGGGCTGACTCCAGCCGGGCTCCACGCAGGTGGCCGTCAGTGGCGACGAACGCCGCGGCGTCATCCTGGGCGGCCACGATGCGTTTGTTGTCGAAAGGCGCGGACGTCACCTTGCTGGTGGCGTAGCCCGTGATGACCAGGCCTTGTGTGCTCAGGTCGAAGGCTGCGACTGGGGCTGCCCAGCACGCGGCAATCAAGGAAGGGACGGTAAGCAAGGATGTGAAAAAACGCATGAGTCTCGACAGCTGGAAAACCAGCGGCAAGGCTAGCGCAATGCCCGGGCGAGAGCCAGCGCCCAGGGTTTCGGGTGCGTTGGGCGCACCCGTCGCCGGACCGAGGGTCAGATCGTCAGGATGGCCTGAGCGAGCTGGGCGTCGGTAGCGCTCAGTTGTGGCAACTGTTGGCGGATATGGTCAAACGCGCTTTCCAGTTTCACACCGCGAATGGCGCCTTCGGTGGCGACAAAGCTGGCGGCGTCGTCACGAGCGGCGCGCACGATTTTATTGTCGCGAAGCGAGGATGTGACGTCGGAAGTTGCATCGGAAGTGGCTTTGAGCGCACCGACTAGCGCATCGGTGGTAACGATAAAGCTGGAGGCGTGGGCATTGGAGGCCAAGGCCAGCAAGGCAGCAGCGCTGAGCAGGCGAAGACGGGACATAGGTAAAAACTCCTTGATAACAGATAGGGTGGTGCTGAGTGGGCACCGGGTAGCCACTGCGGGGCAGAATCAGGCGCCCCATCAGGAATATCGCTACACGCTACAGGATATTAGGCCCACCCTATCTGTTCGAATAGCCCTCTTCTGCTGTCTGGGGACGAACTAGCGCCAGAAGGGCTTTTCCAGTTCCGCCATGCGATCGCTGTGGCTGATGCCAACGTCGGACAATTGCTGATCGTTGAGCCCCGCCAGCACACGGCGTGTTCGGGCGTTCTGGTGCATCTGACACAAGGCGCGGTACAGGCGTTGCCATGCGCTAATCTGAGGATGGGAAAAGGTTAGAGGTGCGATACGTCCTGGTATGTGGTTCATGGTGCGGTCCTTTCGGCAGGCCGAAGTCAGGGACTTGGGACACCATGTTGCTACTCGTACAGCGGCGTATACAGATACACCAGGGTCAAATTGTACTGGTTCAGTTGTATTTATATTAAAACTGTACCGGTCATGCTTGAACCTTTCTGTACGGCTAAATCTTGGGTTGCCGGACTGCCAAAACGACAAAACCCGTCGCGGTTGCCCGCGACGGGTTTCGTTTTTTCAATTCGGGGTGCTGGCGGTGGACCCGGTGGGTCAAGGCCAGCGACGCTAACTTAGCGCCAGAACGGCTTGCTCAGCTCTTCGTAGCGTTGAGCTTCGCTGATACCTGCGTCAGCCAGCAGACGCGAATCCAGGCGAGCCAGTTGGTGGCGGCTGGAGATGCGGCGCTGCCACAGCATCAGGTTGGCGAGAACGCGCAGAGGCAGGGAAGCCTGGGTTTTTGCAGCTTTGTCTTCGAAGAACAGTTCGGAACTGAGTGTACGTTCCATGGTGTGCATCCTTCCGCTTGTGGCGGGATTAGGTAGTGGTTTAACTGGTGCCCATGATCCTCCTCTCGCGCCAGTCTCTGTAGATACAGTTCATCTGTATTGTGAGGGACCAGTTAACTGTTTATAGGTGCTGTACTGTTCGGAAATGATGCAACTGTACCTGTCAGCACCATTTAGGTGCGTTTCGAGGTGTTTTGTCGAAAGTGACCAGCGTTTTAGGGGTTAAAAGACCGGTACAGTAGTACAGTTTTTGAAAGCTGCTTGAGGGGTATCGATGAGCTGGCGCAACTGTTCTTGTGCCAGCCCCCGACTGTACCCATCACACAGCGAGCATGCGCCCGGTTTCTTCCAGGTTCATGTGCCAGCGCAGCGCATCGCGCAGGATGTGGGGGGTGTGACCGCCCAGCGCGCAGGCGGCGGTGAAGTAATCATTCAACGCCTGGCGATAGTCCGGGTGCACACAGTTGTCGATGATTACCCGTGCCCGCTCCCGTGGGGCCAGGCCGCGCAGGTCGGCCAGGCCGATCTCGGTCACCAGGATGTCGACGTCGTGTTCGGTGTGGTCGACATGACTGACCATCGGCACCACGCTGGAAATCGCCCCGCCCTTGGCAATCGACTTGGTGACGAAGATCGCCAGGTGGGCGTTGCGGGCGAAGTCTCCCGAGCCACCGATGCCGTTCATCATTCGCGTACCGCAGACATGGGTGGAGTTGACGTTGCCGTAGATGTCGAACTCCAGGGCGGTGTTGATGCCAATGATGCCCAGGCGGCGCACCACCTCAGGATGGTTGGAGATCTCCTGCGGGCGCAGCACCAGCTTGTCCTTGTAGCGCTCCAGGTTGCCGAACACATCGGCGTTGCGGCGGCTCGACAGGGTGATCGAACTGCCCGAGGCGAAGCTCAGCTTGCCGGCGTCGATCAGGTCGAAAGTCGAGTCCTGCAGCACTTCGGAGTACATCGTCAGGTCTTCGAACGGCGATTCGATCAGGCCGCACATTACCGCGTTGGCAATGTTGCCGATGCCCGCCTGCAGCGGGCCGAGCTTGTTGCTCATGCGGCCGGCATCCACTTCCTGCTTGAAGAAGTTGATCAGGTGATTGGCGATGCCTTGGGTTTCGCTATCTGGCGTCGAAACGGTGGATGGCGAGTCTGCCTGGTTGGTAATGACGATAGCGACGATCTTTTCCGCCGGGATCGGGATGGCCGTGCTGCCGATACGGTCATCGACCTTCACCAGCGGAATGGGCGTACGGGTCGGCCGGTAGGTCGGTATATAGATGTCGTGCAGGCCTTCCAGGTTCGGGTTGTGCGCCAGGTTGATCTCGACGATCACGTGCTTGGCGAAGATCGCGAAACTGGCGGAGTTGCCCACCGAGGTGGTCGGCACGATATGGCCCTGCTCGGTGATCGCCACGGCTTCGATGACGGCGATATCCGGCAGCTTGAGCTGCTGGTTGCGCAGCTGTTCCACGGTTTCCGAGAGGTGCTGGTCGATGAACATCACCTCACCGGCGTTGATCGCCTTGCGCAGGGTGCTGTCGACCTGGAACGGCATGCGCCGGGCCAGGACACCGGCCTCGGTGAGTTGCTTGTCGAGGTCATTGCCCAGGCTGGCGCCCGTCATCAGGCTGATTTTCAGTGGGGTCAGCTTGGCGCGTTCGGCCAGCGCATGGGGCACGGCCTTGGCTTCGCCGGCGCGGGTGAAGCCGCTCATGCCGACGGTCATGCCGTCCTGAATCAGAGCGGCGGCGTCGGCGGCGCTCATCACCTTATCCAACAACGAAGGCAAGCGGATACGATCACGGTACATGGATTGTTATCTCGGGCAACGGAAGCAAGATGCGCAGTCTAGTGATTTCAAAAAAATTCGTCCCGCTACCAAGGTCGAATGAAAGACCGCGATTTAGAGCCTTTGGTCGGGTTTGTGCGGGAAATAAAAAACCCCAGCCTACTAAAGGCTGAGGTTTTGGGTGTTGCGCTGGAGCAGGTTTTACTCGACGGCTTTGACCATGTCTTCGATGACTTTCTTGGCGTCGCCAAACACCATCATGGTCTTGTCCAGGTAGAACAGTTCGTTGTCCAGGCCGGCATAACCGCTGGCCATCGAGCGCTTGTTGACGATGATGGTCTTGGCCTTGAACGCCTCGAGAATCGGCATGCCGGCGATCGGCGATTTCGGATCGTTCTTCGCCGCCGGGTTGACCACGTCGTTGGCGCCGAGCACCAGCACCACGTCGGCCTGGCCGAACTCGGAGTTGATGTCTTCCATCTCGAACACCTGGTCGTACGGCACCTCGGCCTCGGCCAGCAGTACGTTCATGTGGCCGGGCATGCGCCCTGCTACCGGGTGGATCGCATACTTCACGGTCACACCGTGGTGGGTCAGCTTTTCGGTCAGCTCTTTCAGCGCGTGCTGTGCCCGAGCCACCGCCAGGCCATAGCCTGGAACGATGATCACGGTGTCGGCGTTGGTCAGTAGGAAGGTCGCGTCGTCGGCCGAGCCGGACTTCACCGGACGAGCCTCTTGCGCGCCTGCCGGGCCGCCAGCGTCGGCAGTGTTGCCGAAGCCGCCAAGCAATACGTTGAAGAACGAGCGGTTCATCGCCTTGCACATGATGTAGGACAGGATTGCACCGGACGAACCCACCAGGGAGCCGGCGATGATCAGCATCGAGTTGTTCAGCGAGAAGCCGATCCCCGCCGCTGCCCAGCCCGAATAGCTGTTAAGCATCGACACCACCACCGGCATGTCGGCACCGCCGATCGGGATGATGATCAGCACGCCCAGCACGAAGGCCAGCACCAGCATCAGGGCGAAAGCGCCGAGGTTGCCGGTGAGCATGAAGGTCACGCCCAGGCCCAGGGTTGCCAGGCCGAGAATCAGGTTCAGCTTGTGCTGGCCGCCGAACTGTACTGGTGCGCCCTGGAACAGGCGGAACTTGTACTTGCCCGACAGCTTGCCGAAGGCGATCACCGAACCGGAGAAGGTAATGGCACCGATGGCCGCGCCGAGGAACAGCTCCAGGCGGTTACCGGCTGGAATCGCATCGCCCAGCTGCTTGACGATACCCAGGGACTGCGGCTCCACCACGGCAGCGATGGCAATGAACACCGCTGCCAGGCCGATCATGCTGTGCATGAAGGCCACCAGTTCCGGCATCTTGGTCATTTCCACGCGCTTGGCCATGATCGAACCGGCGGTGCCGCCAATCAGCAGGCCGACGATCACGTAGCCGATGCCAACAGTCGCCAGTTCCGCGCCGAGCTTGAACACCAGGCCGACGGTGGTGACGATCGCCAGCGCCATGCCGAGCATGCCGAACAGGTTGCCGCGACGCGACGTGGTTGGGTGCGACAGCCCCTTGAGGGCCTGGATAAAGCAGATCGACGCGATCAGGTAGAGCGTCGTTACCAAATTCATGCTCATTACTTGGGCGCCTCTTCTTTTACGGCTTTCGGGGCTTTTTTCTTGAACATCTCAAGCATGCGGCGGGTTACCAGAAAGCCACCGAACACGTTGACCGCGGCCAGGGCCACGGCCAGCGTGCCCATGGTCTTGCCCAGCGGGGTCACGGTCAGGGCGGCGGCCAGCATGGCACCGACGATGACGATCGCCGAAATGGCGTTGGTTACCGCCATCAGCGGTGTGTGCAGCGCGGGTGTAACGTTCCAGACCACGTGATAACCGACATAAATCGCCAGCACGAAGATGATCAGGTTGTAGATACCGGGGGAGATAAGCTCTTCCATCGTCTGAATCCCTGCTTAGGCGTTTTTACGGATGACTTGGCCGTCGCGGCACATCAGGCACGCGGCGACGATGTCGTCTTCTAGGTTGACCTCGAACTGACCTTCTTTGGTGAAGACGAGCTTCAGGAAGTCCAGCAGGTTGCGGGCATACAGCGCCGAGGCGTCGGCCGCTACGGCGCCGGCCAGGTTGGTCGGGCCGACAATGGTCACGCCGTTCTCGACGACTACCTGATCCGCCACGGTCAGCGGGCAGTTGCCGCCCTGGGCCGCAGCCAGGTCGATGACCACCGAGCCTGGCTTCATCTGGGCCACGGTTTCGGCGCTCAGCAGGAGCGGCGCCTTGCGGCCTGGAATCAGTGCGGTGGTAATCACGATGTCCGCCTGCTTGGCGCGCTCGTGTACGGCCTGGGCCTGGCGCTGCATCCAGCTGGCCGGCATCGGGCGCGCATAGCCGCCGACACCGACGGCGCATTCACGTTCTTCATCGGTCTCGTAAGGCACGTCGACGAACTTGGCGCCCAGGGATTCGATTTGTTCCTTGACCGCCGGACGCACATCCGAGGCTTCGATCACGGCACCCATGCGCTTGGCGGTGGCGATGGCCTGCAGACCGGCCACCCCGGCACCGAGAATCAGCACGCGAGCGGCTTTCACAGTGCCCGCGGCGGTCATCAGCATCGGCATGAAGCGCGGGTAGTAATGGGCAGCCAGCAGCACCGCCTTATATCCGGCGATGTTGGCTTGCGAGGACAGCACATCCAGGCTCTGAGCCCGCGAGGTACGCGGCGCTGCTTCCAGGGCGAAGGCGGTAATCCCGCATTCGGCCATCTTGGCGATGGTCTCATTGCTGAACGGATTGAGCATGCCCACCAGGACGGTGCCGCTTTTGATCAGGGCCAGCTCGCTGTCGCTGGGAGCTACGACTTTGAGAATCAGCTCGGCGCCGAATGCATCGTTGGCGCTGCCAATGGTTGCACCTGCCGCTTCATAGGCACTGTCGACAACGCTGGCGTTGATGCCGGCGCCGCTCTGCACAGTGACTTTATGACCCTGGCCGATCAGTTTCTTGATGGTTTCCGGGGTTGCAGCAACCCGTGTTTCACCCGTTTGGGTCTCGAGAGGAACACCAATGTGCACGTCAAATCTCCTGCGTGATCTTATTGCTTTCGATCTTTTCTAGAAGGCCAGCGCACTGCGGATGGTGCAGCTGGGGCGGCCGATCAGCACGATCCCGCCAGAATCAAGGCGGGGCGCGGCATTTTGCAGGCGAACATAACGCCCTTCAAGGGATTATGAGGGGTGACGGAAAATTAACTACAAGTCACCCCGTGACCGAATGTCGCAAGGGTACGGCTCAATCCCTTGTAGGCCGTGACTTGTAAGGATTTCGGCGGAAAATAAAACAATTTTCACATTGGTCATGTGAATGGGCTTTTATGACCCCCATAAAACCCTACAAGCCACGTGGTTAGGCGCTTGTAGGACGGTTGTCCCGCTTATCGATACAGTCTGCTTAAATGCGACATTTAGTTATATCTGTAGTGTTTTGTGTTTATTGACTACGAAGTCAGCTTGTCTCCCTGCCCTGCTATTTCTCCAGGCTGTAGCTTTGAGCCTGCTCCACCAGCCAATCGCGAAACGCCCTTAAAGATGCCGATTCCACCTTGCGCTCTGGAATCATCAGGTAATACGCCTTGATGCTCGTCAACGCTTCGGGGTTGGCAATCACTAGGCGCTTTTCCCTTAGTTCCCGTTGAATAAGGAATGGCGGGATCAGGGCGATACCCATGTCGTGCATAGCGGCCTGGGCCAGCATGGAGAATAGTTCGTAACGCGGGCCTGTCATGTCGCGAGGGATATTCAGGTGCTGTGAGTTGAACCATTGGCGCCAGGCATAGGGGCGCGTGGTCTGTTGCAGTAGCGGCAATTCGGCGATTTCCTCGGCGCTCAGCCGAGTGCGGTTGCCCAGCATTGTCGGGCTGCACACCGGCATCGGGTTCTCGCCCATCAGGCGATGAGATTGGGTGCCCGACCAGTCGGCGTCGCCAAAATAGATCGCCGCGTCAAAGTCGGTATCGGCGAACAGAAAAGGCCGGGTGCGGTTGGTCAGGTTGACCGTGACCTCCGGGTGCCGTTGCTGAAAATCCTTGAGACGGGGCAGCAGCCATTGGGTGCCGAACGTCGGGACCACGGCCAGTTCGATGACATTGGCGCCCTGCTGGCCCATGACCGAAAGCGTGTCGCGCTCCACCGCATCCAATTGGGTGGCCACGCGACGGCTGTAGGAGAGCCCGGCCTCGGTCAGCTTGACGCCGCGTCGAGACCGACGAAACAGCTCGACCCCGAGAAACTCTTCCAGGCTGGCGATCTGTCGGCAAATGGCGCCTTGCGTCAGCGAAAGCTCCTGTGCCGCCTTGGTAAAGCTCTCATGACGTGCGGCGGCTTCGAAGCTGATCAGGGCGGCGGTGCTGGGAATCTTTCTACGCATGTACGGCAATCTCACTAATGGACTCGCTAAAAGCCGCTTTCGGCTGTTACGGAGTGAGAAATTAGCACAACAGTATGCTAAATCCTCGTTTGCCGCGGCCGCAAAGCCGGCCTAGGATCAGTCCACGAAATGTTGACCTACTTCACGAGGACTCACTCATGGGCGGTAAAGCAAGCTTCAACTGGATCGATCCCCTTCTGCTGGATCAACAGCTCACTGAAGAAGAGCGCATGGTGCGCGACAGTGCCGAGCAATTCGCTCAGGGCAAGCTGGCGCCGCGGGTGCTCGAAGCTTTCCGTCATGAAAAGACCGACCCGGCGATTTTCCGCGAAATGGGCGAAGTCGGCCTGCTGGGCGCAACCATTCCTGAGCAGTACGGTGGCAGCGGTCTGAATTATGTCTGCTACGGCCTGATTGCCCGTGAAGTGGAGCGTGTGGATTCCGGCTACCGCTCGATGATGAGCGTGCAGTCCTCCCTGGTGATGGTGCCGATCAACGAATTTGGTACTGAGGCCCAGAAACAGAAGTACCTGCCGAAACTGGCTTCCGGCGAGTGGATCGGTTGCTTTGGCCTGACCGAGCCCAACCATGGCTCCGATCCGGGTGCGATGATTACCCGCGCTCGCAAGGTGGACGGTGGTTACAGCCTGACCGGCAGCAAAATGTGGATCACCAACAGCCCGATCGCCGACGTGTTTGTGGTCTGGGCCAAGGACGATGCTGGCGACATCCGTGGCTTCGTCCTGGAAAAAGGCTGGAAGGGCCTGAGTGCTCCGGCCATTCACGGCAAGGTCGGCCTGCGCGCCTCCATCACCGGCGAAATCGTCATGGACAACGTCTTTGTGCCGGAAGAGAACATCTTTCCGGAGGTGCGTGGCCTTAAAGGTCCGTTCACTTGCCTGAACTCTGCCCGCTACGGCATTTCCTGGGGCGCTTTGGGTGCGGCCGAGTTCTGCTGGCACACCGCTCGCCAATACACGTTGGACCGTCAGCAATTCGGCCGCCCGCTGGCGGCTACCCAACTGATCCAGAAAAAACTGGCGGACATGCAGACCGAGATCACCCTCGCCCTTCAAGGCTGCCTGCGTTTGGGCCGGATGAAGGATGAAGGTACGGCGGCGGTGGAAATCACCTCGATCATGAAGCGTAACTCCTGTGGCAAGTCGCTGGACATTGCGCGCATGGCTCGCGACATGTTGGGCGGCAACGGCATTTCCGACGAGTTCGGCATCGCCCGTCACCTGGTCAACCTGGAGGTAGTGAACACCTACGAAGGCACCCACGACGTCCATGCGTTGATCCTGGGTCGCGCGCAGACCGGCATCCAGGCGTTCTATTAATAGGAGAACGACCATGGGCGCGTTATCTCATTTGCGGGTGTTGGACTTGTCGCGAGTGCTGGCCGGGCCTTGGGCCGGCCAGATCCTGGCGGACCTGGGGGCCGAGGTGATCAAGGTCGAGCGTCCGGGCAACGGTGACGATACGCGCGCCTGGGGGCCGCCCTTCCTCAAGGATGCTTATGGTGAGAACACCACCGAGGCGGCGTATTACCTGTCGGCCAATCGCAACAAGCAATCGGTGACCATCGACTTCACTCGGCCGGAAGGTCAGCGCCTGGTGCGCGAACTGGCGGCCAAGTCCGATATATTGATCGAGAACTTCAAGGTCGGCGGTTTGGCGGCTTATGGGCTGGACTATCAGTCGCTGAAAGAGCTCAACCCCAATCTGATTTATTGCTCCATTACTGGCTTCGGTCAGACTGGGCCTTACGCCAAGCGTGCTGGCTACGACTTCATGATTCAGGGGCTGGGGGGGCTGATGAGCCTGACCGGGCGTCCCGAGGGTGATGAGGGCGCTGGGCCGGTGAAGGTTGGCGTGGCGTTGACGGACATTCTGACGGGGCTGTACTCGACGGTGGCGATTCTTGCCGCGCTGGCGCATCGGCAACACAGCGGTGGCGGGCAGCACATCGATATGGCGCTGCTGGATGTGCAGGTCGCGTGCCTCGCCAACCAGGCGATGAACTACCTGACCACCGGGGTTTCTCCCAAGCGCTTGGGGAATGCTCACCCGAATATCGTGCCGTATCAGGACTTTCCGACGGCGGATGGCAATTTCATTCTTACCGTGGGCAATGACGGGCAGTTCCGCAAGTTTGCCGAAGTGGCGGGCCAGCCGCAGTGGGCGGACGATCCGCGCTTTGCGACTAATAAAGTGCGGGTTGCCAATCGTGCGGTACTGATTCCGCTGATTCGTCAGGCCACTGTGTTCAAGACCACCGCTGAATGGGTCGCCCAGTTGGAGCAGGCGGGGGTACCTTGTGGCCCTATCAACGACCTGGCGCAGATGTTCGAGGATCCGCAGGTCAAGGCGCGCGGTTTGGCGATCGAGCTGCCTCATGTATTGGCGGGGTTGGTGCCTCAGGTGGCAAGTCCGATTCGTCTCTCCGAAACACCGGTTGAGTACCGTTATGCGCCTCCTCTATTAGGAGAGCATACCGCCCAGGTTCTGCAGCGAGTGCTGGGGCTTGAGCTTGAGTCCGTAGACGCCTTGCGAGCCTCGGGCGTGCTGTGAATGTGTCCTTCTATATAGAGAGCATCTAATCCTTCTATATAGAAGGCTTGAAAACACCCTGTTTCAGGGTGTTTTCAAGTTTATTCATAGTAAAAGCAAATTAGGGGTTGACGGCAGATTCTGGAAGTCTATAATTCGCCCCACTTCCGGCGCAGTCGAAACGGAAAACTCCTTGAGATTCAACGAGTTACACGGTTTTCGGCAGCGGTCACGCTTCAGCTCATCGAAGCCCGAAGGAGTTGATTCGGCAGTGTGTTTTCGCCGAGTTAACGGTTCGATCTTCTCGGTCGAAAGCGGAGAAAAAGAGGTGTTGACAGCAGCGTGTAACGCTGTAGAATTCGCCTCCCGCTGACGAGAGATCGGAAGCGCAAGTGGTTGAAGTTGCAAAGGAAACTTTGAAAACTTCTTAAAATAACCGCTTGACAGATGCAGAG
>NZ_FNPW01000016.1 GCF_900107395.1 Pseudomonas sp. NFIX28 | reverse complement strand
GCGTCGACCGCGGCGCGCGAAGCACCGACGGCAGCGCCCAGCTTGTCGGCCAGGGCGTACAGGTGTTTGAAGTTGTCACCGTTCTGCATGCCGCGGCCGCCGGAAACGACGATCTTGGCGGCGGTCAGTTCAGGACGGTCGGACTTGGCCAGTTCTTCGCCGACGAAGCTCGACTTGCCTGCATCGTGAGCGGCAGCAACCGCTTCGACAGCGGCCGAACCGCCTTCGGCGGCAACGGCGTCGAAACCGGTGGCGCGCACGGTGATGACTTTCACCGCGGCGTTCGATTGCACGGTAGCGATGGCGTTACCGGCGTAGATCGGACGCTTGAAGGTGTCGGCGCTTTCTACCGAGATGATCTCGGAGATCTGGTCGACGTCCAGCTGCGCGGCAACGCGCGGCAGGATGTTTTTACCGTTGGAAGTGGCAGCGGCCAGGATGTGGCTGTAGCCCTTGCCTAGCTCTGCTACCAGAGGGGCAACGTTTTCCGGCAGTTGGTGAGCGTAAGCGGCGTTGTCGGCCGACAGGACTTTGCTCACGCCAGCGATTTTCGCAGCGGCTTCAGCCACCGCGCCAGCGCCCTGGCCTGCAACCAGTACATGAATGTCGCCACCGATTTTGGCAGCGGCAGCCACGGTGTTCAGCGTGGCCGGGGCCAGCACCTTGTTGTCGTGTTCAGCGATTACCAAGATAGTCATGATCAGATTACCTTCGCTTCGTTTTTCAGTTTCTCGACCAGTTCAGCCACCGACTTGACCTTGATACCCGCGCTGCGTGCAGCCGGCGCTTCGACTTTCAGGGTCTTGTTGGTGGAGGCGGTGGAAACGCCCAAAGCGTCCGGAGTCAGCACTTCAAGCGGCTTCTTCTTGGCTTTCATGATGTTTGGCAGGGACGCGTAGCGCGGCTCGTTCAAACGCAGGTCGGTGGTGACGATCGCTGGCAGGTTCAGCGAAACGGTTTGCAGGCCGCCGTCGATTTCACGGGTCACGGCAACCTTGTCGCCCGACACTTCGACCTTGGAGGCGAAGGTGCCTTGAGCGTAACCGCTCAGGGCCGCCAGCATCTGACCGGTCTGGTTGTTGTCGCTGTCGATGGCTTGCTTGCCAAGGATCACCAGCTGCGGCTGTTCCTTGTCGACCACGGCCTTGAGCAGCTTGGCCACGGCCAGGGAGTTCAGTTCATCAGCGGACTCGACGAGGATGGCACGATCGGCACCCAGCGCCAGGGCGGTACGCAGTTGCTCTTGAGCAGTAGCGGGACCGATGGAGACGACGACGATTTCAGTCGCTACGCCTTTTTCTTTCAGGCGTACGGCTTCTTCCACTGCGATTTCGCAGAAAGGGTTCATCGACATCTTGACGTTGGCGAGGTCGACGCCGGAATTGTCCGCCTTGACGCGAACCTTGACGTTGTAATCGACAACGCGTTTGACAGCTACCAGGATCTTCATTGGGCGGTGTTCTCTCAAAAACTTTGATCGTTGTAAGCAGGCCTTTCGTTTTCAGATCAAGGCTAAATCGCCCCGGTTGCGTGCATTTGTTCAATACGGTCTGTACCCAGCCCCAGTTCCCTGAGCACCTGTTCGGTGTGCTGACCGAGGCCCGGTACGGCATCCATACGTGGCTCGAACGCGCTGTTGCTGCCGGGAGGTATCAAGCTCGGGACGGTGCCGGCGGAGGTTTCGACTTCCCGCCAGCGGTCACGTGCCTGAAGTTGCGGATGGTCCCAAACACCTTGCATGTCATTGACCCGAGCATTAGCAATTTGCGCATGCTCCAACCGATCAAACACTGCATCGAAATTGAGTGTGGAGAACGATTCAACGATGAGTGCCCGCAGCGCTTGACGGTTTTCGACGCGCTTGTAGTTGACAGAGTAGCGTTCGTCTTTCGCCAGTTCAGGAGTCAGCAGTACCTTGTCGCAAAACAGCTGCCATTCTCGTTCGTTCTGCAAACCCAGCATCACGGTGGTGCCGTCACCGATGGGGAAGGGACCATAGGGGTAAATCGTGGCGTGCGCGGCGCCAGCGCGAGGGGGAGGGGGAGAGCCGTCGTAGGCGTAGTACATCGGGTAGTTCATCCACTCGACCAGGCTTTCCAGCATCGACACATCGAGGTGGCTACCTTCGCCAGTGCGTCCACGCAGCAGCAAGGCAGATAGAATTCCGGTGTAGGCGTACATGCCGGCCGCGATGTCAGCAATCGAGCAACCGGCCTTGGCCATTTCTTCCTCACCCGGTCCGCCGGTGACCGACAGGAATCCGCCTTCGCTCTGGATCAATAGGTCATAGGCTTTTTTCTTTTCATACGGGCCGCCTGCGCCATAGCCTGAAATGTCACAAACGATCAGGCGCGGAAACCGCTGATGCAAAGCCTCAAATGAAAGCCCCATTCGTGCTGCTGCACCCGGCGCAAGGTTCTGCACCAGGACATCAGCAGTGCCCAGCAAACTGTCCAGCACCTCGGTGGCCGAGTCTTGTTTCAGATCGAGGGTCAGGCTTTCTTTCGAGCGATTGGTCCAGACGAAGTGCGAGGCGAGGCCGTTGACGCGTTGGTCGTAACCTCTGGCGAAGTCACCCGTGCCTGGGCGTTCGACCTTGATCACACGCGCACCAAGGTCGGCCAATTGTCGGGTGCAGAAGGGCGCTGCAATCGCATGCTCAAGGCTGACGACGGTAATGCCATCGAGCGGACGGATGCCTTTCGGTTGGCTCATGATTATTATCTCTCTTGTCATGGCTCCCCAGTCGCGCCTGCTTGTGCCGACGCACTGGGCTATACGCTGATTCTTTAGAAGGAGCGCGGCAGTTCGAGCAGGTGTTCGGCAACGTACGACAGGATCAGGTTGGTTGAGATGGGAGCAACCTGATACAGACGGTTTTCACGGAATTTGCGCTCGACGTCGTACTCGCAGGCAAAACCAAAACCGCCGTGGGTCTGCAAACACGCATTCGCGGCTTCCCAAGAGGCTTTCGCCGCCAGGTACTTGGCCATGTTGGCGCTGGCCCCGGCATTGATGCCGCTGTCGTATTCCTCGCAGGCACGCCAGCGCATCAGGTCCGCCGCTTCGATTTCGATGTGCGATTCGGCAATCGGGAACTGCACGCCTTGGTTCTGCCCGATCGGTCGGCCGAACACCACGCGGTCGCGGGCATAGGCACTGGCCTTTTCGATAAACCAGCGTCCGTCGCCAATGCACTCGGCGGCGATCAAGGTGCGTTCGGCATTCAGTCCATCGAGGATATAGCGGAAGCCTTTGCCTTCTTCGCCGATCAGGCTGTCAGCGGGGATTTCCAGGTTGTCGAAGAACAGTTCGTTGGTTTCGTGATTGACCATGTTGGCTATCGGCTGCACGGTCATGCCGTTACCGATAGCCTCACGCAGGTCTACCAGGAAGATCGACATGCCCTCGGACTTCTTTTTCACCTCGGCCAACGGCGTGGTGCGGGCCAGCAGGATCATCAGGTCGGAATGCTGAACCCGTGAGATCCACACCTTCTGCCCGTTGATCACGTACTTGTCACCGCGTTTGATCGCTGTGGTCTTGATCTTGGTGGTGTCGGTGCCAGTGGTGGGTTCGGTGACGCCCATCGATTGCAGGCGCAATTCGCCGCTGGCCAGTTTCGGCAGGTAGTAGCTTTTCTGCGCCTCGCTGCCGTGTCGTAGCAGGGTGAACATGTTGTACATCTGGCCGTGCACGGTGCCGGAATTACCGCCGCAGCGGTTCACTTCTTCCAGGATTACCGAGGCCTCAGCCAGCCCGAGGCCGGAGCCGCCATATTCGACAGGGATCAGCGCGGCCAGCCAACCTGCGCCGGTCAGCGCCTTGACGAAGGTTTCCGGAAAGCCTTTTTCCTCATCGACTTTACGCCAGTAAGCCGCATCGAATTCAGCGCAAAGAGCGCGTACGCCTTCGCGGATGGCATTTAGTTCTTCAGAGTTGTGATCAGTCATTATTATTCTCCTCCACGCGTCACGCACAGCATCTGCCCTGCGTGACCGGGACCGGGCAAAAGGCAATCAGGTCGGGTTGAAACCCAGGGCGGCACGAAAGCGATTCTTGATGTAGTGACCATCACGTGGTGGCAGCACCCGTGGAGGGTTTTCCGCCTTGATTTTGATCGTCGCGAGCTTGACGCCATCGCGAGTTGCAAAGCGCTCGCGCAAGTTATGTACGCCTTCCATGTCACGGATTTCATCGGTCCAGCTGAAACCGCAAGTCTTTGCGATCTGATCCAGGGAAATACCAAAGCCGGCGTGGCTGACTTGCATGCCGGTTTCACCAAAGTGACCGTTATCCAGCACAGCGATGGTCAGGTTGGCAGGTTTCTGCAGTGCCACCGTGGCCAGTGCGCCGAACCCCATGAGCAACTCGCCGTCACCGGTGACCACCACCACAGATTTGTTTGGCTGCGCATTCGCCAGGCCCAGTCCCACAGTGATTGCGCTGCCCATGGCGGCCCAGAGGTAATAATTCAGATCGTTGTCACCGGCAGCCATGACGTCGTAGGACGCCGAACCGAGGCCCGTCACGACCAGCACGTCTTTGCGGTCGGCCAGCAAGGCCTTGACCACTTCGCGGCGGCAGAGGGTGTGGTTTGCGCTTACTTGACCCATTTCTTTTCTCCAATCAGGCGCTGACCGAGCAGCAGGGCAGTGGACGAGTCACCGTTGAAGGCCATGGTCGCGGCACCGTGCAGCAGCGGGGCAACGTCTTCCGGGACGTCCGCGCGCCAGGTCATCACTTTCATCAGATTCAGGGAGGCTTCTGTGGCCTGGCCCATCGGGTTCTGCCACGCGTTGAATTCGGCCCAGTCGCCGCGCATGGTGACCACCATCAACAGCGGAAAGCCTGCGCAGACTTGCAGGGCGAGGGTGTTGATGCAGTTACCGACTCCGCTGGACTGCATCAGGAGGGCACCGCGCTCTCCACCAAGCCATGCGCCGGCGAGATAGCCGATGCCTTCTTCCTCGGTGGTGAGGACAACGGCCTTGATGTCCGGGTCTGCATATGACATACGGATCGCCGCCGAGTGGCCTGCATCCGGTACGAAGACCACGTGTTTGACGTCGTGGGCCTTGAGCACGCGAAACACGTCCTCCTGCCAATCCTGTCCCACGGTGTGTTCAGCTTCTGTTGACATGCCAATCTCCCAAGCAGTGCTGCTTTTGTGTTTTCACACATTCTGGGAGTGCTGGGAGCGGACTACGACTACCGTTTTTGTCTTTGAGATATGCCCATTTTGTATAGCTGGAAGGTGAATGCGTGGCCTGGCGGGCAACGGCGATAGCCACGCATTATGGGAGGGGAAATGATTAACGTAGCGAGGTGCAGAACGTACGGATCGCCTCGCACGCCCGGCGCAATGAAGCGTCATCCAGGGCGTAGGCAATGCGAATGTAGGGGCCAAGACCAAAAGCGCTGCCATGCACCACGGCCACATTCGCTTCGTCGAGCAGCGCATGCGCGACATCTTCGTCGGTGTGCAGTACTCGGCCACCGGATGAGGTGCGACCGATCAATCCGGAACAGGAAGCGAACGCATAGAACGCTCCGGCTGGACTGACGCATTCAAGGCCTGGGGTGTCGTTCAGCAACGCCACCATCAAATCGCGACGACTCTGGAATGCAACGCGGCTTTCACGGATGAAATCCTTGGGACCTTCCAGCGCGGCGAGTGCGGCCTGTTGCGACACAGAGCTGGAGCCGGAGGTTTGCTGACCTTGCAGCTTTTCCATGGCGTCCAGTAGCCAGCATGGCCCTGTGGCGAAACCGATGCGCCAGCCGGTCATGGCATAGGCCTTGGACACCCCGTTCATGGTCAGAGTGCGCGGTGCCAGTCGTGGTTCAACCTGGGCTAGGGTGTAGAACGCTTGATCGTCGAAAATCAGATGCTCGTAGATGTCATCGGCCAGAATCAGCACGTGAGGATGGGCCAACAACACCTCAGCCAGAGCGTGCAGTTCTTCCTGGCTGTACACCGCGCCGGTCGGGTTGGACGGCGAATTGAGGATCAACCAGCGGGTCTGCGGTGTGATCGCCGCGGCCAGTGCCGAGGGCGTCAGCTTGAAACCTGTGTCGGCATCGCAGGTAACGATTCGGGCTTCACCACCACACAGTTGCACCATCTCCGGGTAACTGACCCAGTACGGCGCCGGCACGATGACTTCGTCACCCTCATTGAGGGTCGCGGCCAAGGCGTTGTAGATCACCTGCTTGCCACCGTTGCAGACCAGGGTGTCTTGCCAGGTGACGTCCAGGCCGTTCTCGCGGCGGAACTTGGCGGCCACCGCTTCTCGCAGTGAACTTACACCAGCGACCTGGGTGTAGCGGGTGTGGCCATGTTCAATGGCGTGAATGGCCGCTTCGCGCACATGCTTGGGCGTATCGAAATCGGGCTCGCCGGCGCACAGCGAAATGATCTTCGCGCCTTGTGCCCGGCGCTCTGCCACCCGATCCATTATTCGGTAGGTCGCGGAAGGCTGTGTACTGGCCAGACGCTGGTTCAGACGCTGGATATCGGCGCTCATGCGCGGGTTCTCCACTCAGTCAGGTTCATCAGTTCCAGAGTCGAGCGACCCTCTGTCAGCGCCTGCATCATCTGCGCTTCCTTGTTCGCACGCACTTCGCCTTCGGCCAGGGTTCGTGCCGCATCCGCCTTGGGGATGATGATCACACCGTCATCGTCAGCCACCACCCAGTCGCCCTGTGCCACGAAGGCACCGTTGAAATTGAACGGTTGCCCCACCGAAGGCGCACTGGCCTTGACCGTGCCTCTCACCGAAATACCGCGAGCAAACACCGGGAACTGGCGCTTCTTCAGGGCCGCGATATCGCGCACACCACCATCAATCACCAGTCCGACAACGCCAGCCGCTTCGGCCGCGACGGTCAGCACTTCGCCCCAATAACCGGCGATGAAGCCACCCGTACCCACGACCAGCACGCTGCCACGGGGCACACGTTCCATCGCCAGGTGCAGGGCGAGGTTGTCACCGGGCGAACATTCCAGAGGGTAAGCGGGGGCGGAGATGAAGGCGCCGTCCCAGACCGGGCGGATTGCACTGTCGACCGCGCAAGGCAGATGGGACGCTTCATACAGCGTTGAACTGCCCAGCACTTTTGCCCGCGCATGAAAATCCAGGGGGAGGGGGAGCGTGGTCATCAGACTTTCCTCTGCAGGTTGTGGTAACCCAGTGCTGCCCGGGCTTCTTTAAGGGTTTTGCCTTGGCTGATCAGGGCGCGAATCTCGGCTTCGACCGATTCGATCTGGCGGGCACATGCCGCCACTTCAGCCGCATGGGCGCGGGGGACAATCACTACGCCGTTGGCGTCAGCGACCACGATGTCGCGGGCACAGACCCGAGCCGTACCGATGGACACCGGCTGGTTGACCGACTGAACCTGTACGCGGTCTTTGCCGGTGCGCATGAAGCGGCCTTTGCTGAACATCGGGTAGCCATCGCCCAGTGCTTTGTTTACGTCACGGCAAACACCGTCGATGACCGTGGCAGCGATCTGCCGAGTACCGGCGTACTGGGTCATGATGTCGCCCCAGACGGTGCAGTCGGTGCGGCCGCCGTTGTCGATGACCACCACGTCGCCCGGTGCCACGTCTTCGATGAAATCGCCCACGGTGCCCGGAGGTACGCTGGCCGTGACGTACTGCACAGTGAATGCCGGTCCGACGGTGACCTTGCCGTAATTGTCCAGTGGCGCCACACCGAGGCATTGGCCGGGCAGTCCGAGTTTGTCCAGGGCATCGGAGACGCCCGGGGTGTCGAGGCCTTCAAATAAGGCGACCAGGCCTTTGTCTTCCGGATTCATTAGGCGTGCTCCACGTGGATCGCTTCGAATTGGGTGTCATGCATCACTTCGGCGACTGAGCGACCGCTGCGAACAGCCTCGACCATGCCGTCCTGGCGGCGGGCAATACGCTCGCCAAGGTCGACCACTTTTTCGATATAGGCTGAGGGCACGAACACGGTGCCGCAGGTATCGGCGATGACGTAGTCGTTCTCGCTGACGTCGACGCCGGCCACGTTGATGGTTACGGCGGCATCGATCTGCACCACCCGATTGCGGGCACTGATCATGGTCACGCCGCGGCCATAAACCGGGTAGCCAATTGACTCGCTGCCGTCGATGTCGCGGCTGAAACCGTCGATTACCGTACCGCGCACTTTCTTGCTGGCCGCTGCATTGGCGAGGATGTCGCCCCAGCAGGAGATGCCTTCGATTCCACCGGCGATCACCAGCACACGATCATCGCTGTCGATCTGTTCCACCACGGGGGTAATCAGGTGCACAGTGGGGACGTTGTCGGATTTAGGAGCCAGCAGCACGGTGCTGGCGCGGCCGACAATCTTTGGGCAGTTCCATAACGGGCGCAGCCCAACGGTGGCACCCGGCAAGCCGAGGAAGTCGAGCGCATCGGAAACCGTGTTGGTATCCAGCGCTGCCAAGCGATCCAGCAAACTCTTATTGATCATGGGAAAGCCCCAGTGGTGACGGAGGCGTCCAGTGTCAGTGAGACAATTTGATAGGTATATTACTAATCACAGATGCGTTAGATACGTTAAACCTATGGATTAATCATGATCAATTTTCGACTGATTCGTCATCTCTGGTTGTTCCTTGCGGTGGCCGAAGAACAGAATTTCGGCCGAGCTGCCAAGCGTTTGGGCATGTCCCAGCCACCGCTGAGCGAGCAGATCCAGGTGCTGGAGCAGGCGCTCAAGGTCAAGCTGTTTGATCGCTCGCGACGCGGTGCGAAGTTGACCCCGGAGGGGGCGGCGATTCTGCCGGCCGTGCGCAAGTTCGCGGACCAATTGGAGCGGCTGGAACTCGCCGTGGAGGAGGCGGTGGCGGGGCAGTCCGGGATGTTGACCATCGGCGCGATTTCTACGGCCATGTTTGATGTCTTGCCCGATTTGATCGAGCAACTGAAAAGTGATTACCCGCACCTCACTGTGTCCGTGCGGGAGATTGACAGCGTCGAAGCCGTCCCGGCGCTGGAAGCCGGAGACATCGATCTGGCCTTCGCCCGGCTGGACGGTGATCTGGGGGTCTCGATCAAATCACTGCCGCTAACTCAGGACCGCCTGGTTGTGGCCCTGCCCAGCAATCACCCCTTGGCTGCGCGCACGCGACTCAGCCTGTCCAGCCTGGCCACTGAACCTTTAGTGATGTTTTCCCGAAAGGTCAGCCCGGTCTACTTTGACAATCTGATCGCGACCTGCCGCGCCAGCGGTTTTTCCCCGCGCGTGCTGCATGAAGTGCGCTCGGTCGCCTCGCAAATTGCCTTTGTCAGCTGCGGCCAGGGTATCGCACTGGTACCGGCGTCGCTGAAAAAACTGGCGCCGGACAATGTGGTATTTCGAGCGCTGAGCCAGAAGCTCAATGTCGTGACCACAGCGGTGGCCTGGAATGCAGATCGGCCCAACCCGCTGGTGGAGGAACTGGTCACCCGGCTCCAGTCCCGTGTGTGAGTCGACCAAGGCCCTGTGCGTGAACAGGAGTGATAGGTTTGGCGTATGAAAGCCTTCCCGTATTAGGAATTTACAGAAGGCTCGATTCCCTTGAAATTGCGAGCCTGGCTGCCGGCAACCCAGGTTCGGCGCTACCTTTCCGTTCAAGGAGTCAACAACGTGTCTTCTCCAGAAACGTTCACTCATGTGCAACTCCCTCTGACGGTGGAGGGTGTCCAACTGAACGTGGCCGCCATCCATCGCGACGGCGTCCTTGCGCCGATCGTGTTCCTGCATGGTTTTGGTTCGACCAAGGAGGACTATGCCGACATCGTGCAGCAGCCCGCATTCGCCGGTCACCCTTTCGTGGCGTACGACGCACCGGGTTGCGGCGAAAGCCAGTGCAGTGATCTTTCCAGAATTTCCATTCCCTTTCTGCTGCAGACTGCGTTGCAGGTGCTGGCGCATTTTGGCATCGAACGCTTCCATTTGGTCGGCCACTCCATGGGTGGGCTGACCGCGCTGATGCTGGCCCACCAGTTCCCGGAGCGGGTGCTCAGCTTCGTCGATATCGAGGGCAATATCGCCCCGGAAGACTGCTTCCTCAGCCGGCAGATCGTCGATTATCCGAGCGACGATCCCGAGGCGTTTTTCGCCGCCTTCATCGAACGTGCCCGGCACGCCCCGGCGTATGCCAGCGCACTCTATTCTGCGAGCTTGCGGCACAAGGTGCGTGCCGGTGCGGTGCGGGGGATTTTCCAGTCGATGGTCGATCTTTCCGATAATGCTGATCTGATGAGCAAATTCCTCGGGTTGAAGTGCCCGCGGATGTTCATGTACGGGGAGCAGAACGCGTCACTGTCTTATCTGCCGCATATCCAGGCCGAAGGTGTCCGGCTGGCGCCCATTCCTGATTGCGGGCACTTCCCGATGTATTCCAACCCGATCGCGATGTGGCAACAGATCGCCGATTTCCAGGCGAGCAGCCTTACCGGGTAAGTCCGGTCGTCCTGAGGGCTTCCTGATTTTTTCATGGGAGCCCAATCAGGCCACAACCTTGAAATTCAAGAACTGGTTCAGTCACTTCTGCTGCCCTCGGGCGGCGATGTGTGCAGGCGCTTGCGTGCCTGAAATCCGTGTACCTATAACAACAAGAGGTTCGACCCATGCTTGAAGTCATTAACAGTTTTCTTTCCGGCAAGCTTCTGATCGTGCTTATCGTAGGCCTGGGCGGCTACTTCACGATGCGTTCGCGTTTTGTGCAGTTCCGCCATTTTTTGCATATGTTCGGCGCTTTCCGCGATAGCGTGCAAAAGAGTGCCGGCCAGATCAGCTCGTTTCAGGCCTTGATGCTGAGCCTGGCGGGTCGCGTAGGCGCAGGCAACATCGCCGGTGTCGGCTTGGCAGTCACATTGGGTGGCCCCGGCGCGGTGTTCTGGATGTGGGTTACGGCGCTGGTGGGCATGTCCACCAGTTTCTTTGAATGCAGCCTTGGGCAGTTGTACAAACGGTGTGATGCGAACGGGCAGTTTCGTGGCGGGCCGTCGTACTACATCCAGTACGGACTGAAACAACCCTGGTTAGGCAAGGTCATGGCCTTGTTGCTGCTGGTGACTTTCGGTTTCGCTTTCAACGGGCTGCAATCCCACGCCGTGACCCATTCTCTGAACAATGCGTTCGGTTTCTCGGTGACTTACTCCGGCATCGCAATTGCGATATTACTTGGCTTGGTCTTCATGGGCGGCATCAAGCGCATCGCTGCCGTCTCGGACCTGCTGGTGCCAATCAAAACGCTGGCTTACATCAGTGTCACTGTGTATGTGATTGTGCTTCAGTTCGATCATGTCCCTGGCATGCTGATGACCATTTTCAAAAGCGCTTTCGGCCTGGATCAGGCGTTTGCCGGCCTGGTCGGCAGTGCCATTGTCATGGGCGTCAAACGCGGGGTGTTTGCCAACGAAGCGGGGCTCGGTAGTGCGCCTAACGTAGCCGCAGTGGCGAAAGTGGATCACCCGGCAGCTCAAGGTGTGGTTCAAGCGTTCAGCGTTTTCCTCGATACCTTTGTCATCTGTACCTGCACGGCGCTGTTGATCCTGCTATCAGGCTTTTATACCCCGGGTTTCGAAGGTGATGGCCTGGCGCTGACGCAGAACGCGCTAGCCGCGGTGGTTGGAGACTGGGGGCGTACTTTCATCAGCGTAGCGTTGGCTCTGTTTGTCTTCACTTCGATCCTCTACAACTACTACTTGGGTGAGAATAATCTGCGTTTTCTGCTGGGAGACAAGCGCGCTGCCGTCCTGGTCTATCGTGGATTGGTGTTAATGCTTGTCATGTGGGGAGCCATCCAGAATCTGGACACGGTATTCGCCTTTGCCGACATCACCATGACACTGCTGGCCTTCGTGAATCTGATCGCCCTGGCTTTGTTGTTCAAGGTTGGGATGCGCTTGCTGCGTGACTATGATCAGCAACGCAAAACCGGCATCAAGTCGCCGGTCTTCGATTCAAGTCAGTTCAAGGATCTTGATCTGGATTTGCAGGCATGGCCGAACCGGGAAAAGGTAACCAAGGTTCACCAAGAGCATTCATCACAAGTAGCATCGGTATCCGCTACTCAATGATTTTAAAAGGGCCCATGGATCATCATGGGCCCTTTTAAAAAACCATGGTAATCGTCAGTGCCTCAGATCCTGGCAGCCTGCGATTTGATGCAGCCCCACAGTCCGGTGCGTTCTTCGATCTCACCCGAGCCGCTGATGTAACCATAGCGGGACAGGTTAGGCATTAGCATCGCTGCGATGAAAGTGATGGTTACTACGGCCGCGACGTAGAAGAAGAAATACTCCTCAATACCCTGCGACCGAAGCGACAAGGCGACGTATTCGGCGGTGCCACCGAACGCCGCGTTGCCGACGGCATAAGGAAAGCCCACACCCAATGCACGTACCGCTGGCGGGAACAGTTCAGCTTTGACGATACCGGCAATCGGGGTGTACAGCGACGCGATTGCCAGGCCGCCAAATACCAGCAGGAACGCTGTAAATGGACTGCTGACCGATTGCAGTGAATAGAGCAGGGGGATCACCAACAACATGGCCAACCCGGAAAACATCAGCATGTGGACCTTGATCCCGATTCGGTCGCCGAGCAGACCAAAGAGTGGCTGACAAAACATGAAACCGACCAGGGCGGCCGTCATGATGAAACTCACCGTTTCCGGACTAAACCCCGCAGAGATCACCAGAAATTTCTGCATGTAGGTGGTGAAGGTGTAGAAGTAAAGTGAACCGCCAATGGTAAACGCGACCACCAGTGCCACTGCGCGTTTGTGTTTGAACATGCCGCGTAGCGAGCCGGCATCTTTGCGGTTCATGTCTTTCTTGGTGGCGGTTTCATGCAGCGCACGGCGCAAATACATGACTACGATAGAACTCAGGGCTCCGATGAAGAACGGAATTCTCCAGCCCCATTCCCGCAGTTCCTCGCCAGTAAGAGTTTGTTGAAGTATGACCACGGTCATCAGGGCAAGGAGTTGGCCTGCGATGATGGTGAAGTACTGAAACGATCCATAGAAACAGCGACGACCGGGTGTCGCGATTTCACTGATGTAGGTGGCACCTGTGCCGTACTCTGCGCCTACGGACAAGCCCTGAATCAGTCTGGCGACGACGAGCAAAACTGGCGCAGCTACACCGATGGTGTCGTAGGTTGGCATGACGGCGATCAACAGCGAGCCGGCGCACATCATGAACACCGAGATAATCATCGAGACCTTCCGGCCGCGAGTATCAGCAATCCAGCCAAAAATCCAACCGCCCAGAGGGCGCATGAAAAAACCAACGGCGAAGACGCCGGCGGTTGCGAGTAGCTGGCTGGTTGTATCGCCTTTGGGGAAAAACGAAGCCGCAAAGTAGATGGCGGTATAGGCATAAATGAAAAAGTCGTACCACTCCACCAGATTGCCCGAGCAGGCACCCATGATGGCTCTGACGCGATTCGGACTTTTTATCTGATCGGACTTTTCAGCGTGGAGGGTTGAGTCGCTGGTTGATGCAGACATTCTGTTCACCCTTTTTTCAAGGCGAGACGATACGAGGCGCACGCTGATGCGTGTCCGACGTTGCTAGCTCGATGGGTTGATGTGCTTAACGCAGTTGCTGTGACCCTTTGACGACCAAGGCACATGAAGAGGGGGGATGTAGATGAGAGGTCAGTTGTTCACTGACTGTGTAAGGCGGGTCGGTCAGATAACGAGAAAGGTAGTAAATCATGGCGGCAAGCCCTCGAATCTTATTCTTGTAGTCAGTCGATCGCTCTTGGCGTCGACGTTGATTGCACGCTACCGCAGAGTGGCGAGGGTAATAAGTCGTCAGCCAGGCCTAACTGATATACCGAAATTTTATAGCTTGCCTTGCAACCCGTGCGGGCAGGGGGATAGAGCCGGCTAAAAAGCCATTAGGCCCCATGCGACGCGGGCCCTGTGGCATTCCAGGAAACGCTAATGCGTTTACACTCACACTACTTTCGACGCATTTCGCGCCGAGCCCGACTTTGACTGGCCTGGTAATGGATGTCGTTCAACTCAAAACCTTGATTCATGTGGCCGAGCTAGGCAGTCTCAGCAAGGCCTCAGACCGGCTTCACATCGCACAACCGGCACTCAGCCGACAAATTCGAATGCTGGAAAAAGAACTCGGCACCTACCTGTTTGATCGACATGGACGAGGCATGGAGATTACCGATGCTGGTCGCGAGGTGCTGGCGCATGCCACTCGAATCATGGAAGAAATGGAGTCCATTCGAAGTTCTGTGGTGGGCGGAAAGACCTCTTTTCGGGGAACGGTCGTCATCGGTACGACGCCGACGGTAGCGGAAATTGTCACCGTTCCTCTAGTGCGCAAAATCAAAGAGGCGCATCCGAATCTTGCCGTCAGGTTTTCCTCGGCCTTCAGTGGTTATCTGCTGGATTGGGTTCAGCGTGGCGAATTGGAACTGGCGATTTCTTACGATCCCCAACCCCTGCATACGCTGCGTATCGTGCCGGTGATGATGGAAAATCTGCTGCTGGTCGGCCCCGCCGGCGCCAACCTGCGTCTCGATACACCGGTGTGGTTCGAGTCTTTGGCTGAGCAGCCATTGGTGTTGCCTAGCGCTCGACATAGCCTTCGCGTGATTCTGGATGATTGTGCGCGTGAAGTCGGGATCAAGCTCAAGACCAGTGTCGAAGCGGATTCCTTTGGCGCGATGATTGCCTTGGTCTGCAATGGGTTCGGTTTGACCGCTTTGCCTTTGGCATCGATTTACGCCCAAATCGAAGCTGGCGTGCTCAGTGCCGCCCCCTTGGTTGACCCCATTCCCATGCGCAAACTTGTTCAGGTTTTTCCTGCCGACAGGCGTGTCAGTCCGGCTGCCAAATTCGTCGGGGATGCTTTCATAGAAATTGCTGCCGACCTGGTCAATCGTAAGATTTGGGCTGGGCACATGCTTTGAGCCAACGGATTCGTTGGCTAGATGAATCGTTCGTTTAAACGTCATTGCTCAGCGACTCACGCTATCCGCCTTTCTCACCACTGATGACACTGTCTTGAATCAACAAACGCGACTGGCTGGCGTATTCGGCAACAAGTTCTGGTCTGGGGAGGTGGCGAAAGTTTCTCAATCGACCGGCGGATCTACTTGTTGCTTACGCTGATTTTTGCGTTGGGTGCAGTGATCATGAGGGCGATGTCGGTCCAGCTGATTTCATTGTTGCAGGGGCAGGGTTACTCGCTTGCAGCCGCCGTCGGACTGAGCGCATTGCTGGGGCCGAGCCAGGTAGGATCACGTGTTCTACAGGTGTTTTCGCGTAAGAGACACCCGATCTGGACGACGTTGATCTCCGTGATATTCGTGGCAATGGGTCTGCTGTTTGTGACCACCGCACCGGCAATGACTGCCCTGGGGCTGGTGATCTATGGCGCGGGTAATGGTTTGCGGGCGATCGTTCGAGGACTGCTGCCATTGGCCCTCATGTCGCCCACCCATTATGTTTTGCTGATGGGGCGCATGGCGCGGCCTGCGCTCATAGGACAAGCCTTGCCCCCCCTTGCAGGCGGTTACCTGTTGCAGACCTGGGGCGCTGGCGGTGTGCTTGCGGGCCTGAGTGCGCTGGAGTGCCTTTCGATCTTCCTCGGTCACGCCTGCTGCGCGCAGTCAAGCTGCCGAGTCGAAAGGCACTACTCCGCGAGTTACCAGGACCTACGCGAGGAACACGCCCGGTTCGCCGGCATGACCGACAAGCGCTTCCTGAGGGAGCTGCCCGCAGCGCTGCACTTCGCGGTGTTTGTGTGCTAGTTCAAGGAGCTGCCGGCGAGTGTTGTCCTGTCGGATGAGGGGATCGTCCACCAGCTGGCCCACCTGATCCATCTGAAGGGTGAGCCGCGGCTTGGCGAGATCCGCGAGTTGTTCAACAAGCAGCTGCAGTTAGCAGCTTAGGTCGCGACACAGGAGCCATCATGACCAACGTTACTAGCATCAACCCGCTTTTCAGCTAGTACACTTCGATGAATTGGGCTAGGGATTTTCATCATGGAGTTTCAAATCAGGCTCGCTGTTCAGAGCGACATGGAGCTTTTGCTTCGCCTAGACCCGCTAGCGCAGGTGGAAAGTAGTCGCCGCGCGCAAATTGAGCATGCAGTGCTAAAGAAGGAGTGTTGGTTAGCAAGTGGGTATGGGGGGCCGCGTGTCTCTCTCGGTTACGGGTGCCTAGAGAAAAGCTTTTTTGGTGAATGGTTCATTCCGCTTGTCGTTGTTTCCGCTGCGCACCGCCGTATGGGTGTTGCCACACGAATCATTTCTCACCTAGAGCACTGTGCTTCTGCGGAAAAAATATTCACTTCAACTAACTCGTCCAATTTACCTATGCAGCGATTGTTGGAGCGGAGTGGATATAACCCTAGTGGTGTTATAGAGAATTTAGACCCCGGCGATCCAGAACTCGTCTTTGTGAAAACCTTTAAAAGGTAAACGCTGGTGTCCGACTTTTAAGGCCCTATGAAGATCCGCTCTCATGAACCACATCGCACACGCCATGGATAAGTACGGTTAGCCAGCCTTCACCAAGGAATGCGCACCCAAGATCGAGATGCGCGGCCATGACGTCGAGGAGTTCGTCGGCGTGGTCCGGCGCTAAGGCGCGAGCCCTGACGTCCAGGCATTGGTAGATGCCACCAACAAGCCCGCTGAGGTAGGAAAATTGAATATATCGAGGGCCTGCGGAACCTGTCTGCTCAAGTCGGCCTGATTCTGGACAGGCTCTGGACGGATGAAAATCCACCCTGGAAGGGTGTAGCTGTATCTCTTATCAGCACACGGACTTGGCGTCACGTACTCTTGCCTCCCGCTCGCGCATAAGCTTGGCTAGCAAGCTTGCGAGCAGTGAACAGGTCATATAGATCTGGGAAAGGTACAGTCGATTTCTGAGTCCTTCGGCCAATGGCCGATCGATGCACACAGGCTTGGCAGGCCACGGCGCTCGTCGCCAATCTTCACGTCGGATTGCTCGTATGGCGCCGAAGTCTGAAGGAATTAGAAAGTTGGTTCTCAGTTCTGGCACCTAAATTTTCCAAACCCACTTCGCCCAGTTTGGCGCGTGTTAGCGTATGCTTTCGCGCTGATTTTCAAGTGCCGTGGAAGTGTTATTGAATGGCAAAAAAACAACCAGTGGATACCAAGGCAGCGACTGCCGCTGATATCGAGCGATCCATCCAGGCTCTCAACAAAATGGCTGAGCGGCTTTGGGGCGATGGCCGAGAAGCTGAGGCCAAGGCCCTTCTCGATGCGCTGGACGCGCTAAACCGGGCGCTCGATCGGATCAGGATTGGAGAGAGTCGCAGGGTTCTTCATTGAAGCGTACACGTCCAAATTGAAGACCAGATGCATATATAGGGAGGTAGATGACTGATGGGGCTGCTCGACTTTTTATCCGACCTGCTCAGCGGCCTCGCTACCATCCAGCCTTACGAAAAGCCTCGCAGGGTCTTCACGCGCGGCTTTATTGCATTCTGTGTGATGGTGGCGGTTATTGAGCTGATAGCGCTGAACCAGCTCTATGGTGCGCACGGATGAGCTGAAGGCGGTTAATCCGTCGAACGTAACGGCCGAGCCACTTCAGAAGCCCAAGCGTGCGCCGCAGCCGGCGCAGTTCCCACGCGCCGTGATTGGCTGCATGGCCCACGCCCGTCGCAAGTTTCAGTCCGCCCAAAGCACTCGCTCCAGGATCCTGGCTTGTTAGCTCGCTGCGATATTGCTAGTGTCGATCCATGACTAACTATTGCCTCACCTCGACTACCACCACCACGACCGCTGAAAGCGGAGCGTGCGAGGTGTCGTGAGCCAATAGCAGACGAACTTCAAAGGCCCGCCAGCGATGGACAGGGCCTTTTTTATGTCCTTGTGTCGCTGGTTCAAACGCAAGGAGATGCACCCATGTACGCCCTGTTGATACTCGATATCCAAGTCGGGCTTGTTCACGGCCCGGAAAAACCATGGCGCTGCGAAGAGTTGTTGGAAACAGTGAATACCCTGATGGACAAGGCACGCAGTGCTGGCGCTCCGATTTTTCTCGCGCGTCACATCGGGCCCGCTGGATCTCCAATCGAACCAGGCAGCCCGTTGACGATGATTGCGCAGGAACTGAGGCTTCTGGGTGGAGAGGTGGTATTCGAAAAGCGGCGGCCCAACGCCTTCGAAATGACCGACCTGGCGGACAATTTGCGGTTTCGCGGGGCTACCGGTGTGGTAATCACTGGCATGAAAACTCAATACTGTGTCGACAGCACCTGCCGTGCTGCTCGTGATCTTGGCTTCGATGCGGTACTTGTCGCCGAAGGTCATACCTGTTCAGACACGCCAGTGATGAAAGCTAAGGACATCGTTGCTCATCACAATGCAACTCTTGATGGGCCGTTCTGCCAGCTAGTTCGGGCAGAGGAGTGGAACTTCTAGCAGAGCCTGAAACGACGGGAATGCCCATGACTTGCCGTAAACACCTGGCACCATGTGACATTCCCGCACGTTAAATGGGACGTTAAGGGGCTGCGTCATCGGCGCGCAGCGCGTGAAATATGCTTCATCTTCCGCAACGGCTTCGGTTGGAGTTGGGGCGAGCATCTGCTTCCCGATCTCTACAAAGGGCTCGGGCCTAATTCTCTGCATGGCTATGCCGCTACAATTGCCTCTTTTTTCCATGGACTGGCAGGTGAAAAGTTTGGAAGAGCTGATAGATAGCCGCGACCCCGCATTACCTCTCGTCGAAAAAATGCTGGCAGAAACGACTCGGGATTATGAGTTGCTGCCTCCGTCCAGTGATAACTCAAGAGTACTTTCCACTCTACAGGTCACGACGAGATCGACGTTGGGCGCTATCGCTTATGAAACTGGCGGCCTATTGATCGATCACGGATGGCTGCGGGTACTTGGATCTGGACATCCAGAATTACCCCGAAATCTTGCTGACTGGAACGCCGGTCGTTCGGAAGGTTACTTGCTGGTCGCCGATGATGCCGCCGGAGGGTTTTTCGCTATCAACGGTGGCGGGCTTGGGGATGACGTGGGGGCTCTGTATTACTGGGCGCCAGACACGTTGCAGTGGGAACCGCTGGAAATTGGTTATACCGACTTTCTTGGCTGGGCCTTGAGCGAGCAGTTTGCTTCCTTTTACGATGGCTTGCGTTGGGAAGGCTGGCGTAGCGATGTTCAGTCTCTAAAAGCCGATCAATGCTTCTCCTTTTTCCCATTTCTGTGGACGCGGGAAGGCTCGGTCGAAAAAAGCAGCCGGACGATAATCGATGTCATCGAGCAGTTTGAAATGAATGTCGGGCTGGCCCGCAAGCTCGATGGTTCTGAACCGTCAGGCTGAATAACCTGGCTAAGCGGCCTGGCTCTGATAAGGCTCCACCCCCCAAAACCCGCCATTGAGCGGGTTTTGTCATTTCTGAAAAGAGGAAAAACACATGGGCTTTCGACTCCTCCCACGGCATCACTCTTTGGACTGCTGCTATCTATGGCACTGCCATTGCGCCAAACCATAGGGGAGGGCATGTACAGCGCCATCCCTCTACTTGAAATATAAGCTCTCACAAAAAAACATCCCGCCCTATTGAAGGAAAGTGGCTGTTCATAGCAGTGCTTGGCCAAGTTGCATATTAGATATCTTCTTACTCAATGCATGGGCTTATATAGCTAAAAATATGAATCGGGGATGTAACTCAAGATTTCTCCAAAAGGTCTTATGCTTTTCTGTTGAAGGGGAGATTCTGGTTGCTTGCCAAGTATAAAAATACATCAGGTATCGCCTGTAAAATGAGTTGTGAGCGCTCGCCGGTAAGTTCTGGTATCGGCATAGAATCTTCCTGCGCTCGGCGCGGATAAATCTTTGGTTAATGGGGAACTTATTTAACTAACTAAATAGTGAATCTATTGGATGGATTCTGCTTGGCGGTGCACAACGCATTATCTGATTTTCTGGTGCTGTTAAAGGCGCAGGTGAAAATGTATCTGACGAGAGGTCTGACAGTATCTTGTAGGATTTATCTGCCCAAATAATGCGATAGCCCTGATTTTTCTCACTGCGGATATAGGTTTTAATCTTTGGGGTGGAAAGCAAGAGCCCACACTTAAGATTCTGCTTCTTTATTTAGAGCAGCAACGCACATATATAGAGTTATATAAAATGAAAATCAGCCAACTGTTTCTGGCCCTGGGAATGGGTAGTGTACTTGCCGGTGCGGTCAATGCCGCACCATTGCCTGCGGATACTGTTTCCAAGAAAATCACCCTGACCGCCCAGATCAACGATGCTCTCTTTGTTTCCAAGCCGGATGGCTCGACTTGGTACGGCACGGAGGAACTGGATGCGGATGACTACAAGCAGAAGGCATTCAGCAAGACCCTGCCAGTTCGTATCTGGACCAAGAATGCTGACTTCAATGCCTCTCTGGCGCAGCCGCTGAAAATGTCCAATGGTACCTATGAAATGGTCGACGCCAAGGTATCCATGAAGAGCGCCCAAGGTGAAAAGGTACTTTCCTTCGGCAGTGCTCAGAAAATCACTCAAGTAGTCAGCACCGCCGACGGTTACGACGAAGTCCATGACGTGACCGTTAGTGTTAGTGCGCCAACCAAGGTCGGCACTCTGGGTACCAATGGTAGCTATAGTGGTGACCTGGTGATGTTGTTCGAGCCTGTTGCAGCAGCAGCGGCACCTGCACCTGCAAAATAATCCTCTCCGCGTGATACAGCCTCGATTCGTTCGGGGCTTCTTCTCTAGGTTTCCTCCTAAAAGAAAAAGTGCATGTTCGCTTATTGCTCCGTATTTCGACTAAATAGACTTTGGTTGAGTGTTTGTCTGGCTGTTTCATTTCAGGCAGTGGCACAAGTCAAGGTGTCATATGGTGTGCCAGACGGCTTCAGTTCGGTTGAAATGGACAATGGTGCAAGATATGTGGCTACTTTTAATGGAAAAACATTGCCTGGGTTTACAACCTACTCTCCAGAAAGTGGAGTACTTGTATTTGATGCAGTCGGATATGAGGAAAACGGGGTATCCCGGCAGGACGTAGAAGTTATCCGTGGCGTGTTGTCTCAGGTTGACTATAAACGTTGTCACAACGGCTGTGATCTTAAGGTTGGAGAGTATTACGTCACTATTGACAAGTTAAAACGGTCGCTCGTGATCCGCGATTCGCACAATGACTTTCTGGAGCCCAACACCAGTTGGGGACTGGTCAATAACCAGGCATTGGATCTTCGTGCTTCCTCAGAGGGATACCGCGCGCTGAACCTTGCGGGTAATACCTGGATAGGTACGCCTTCGCGTAGCTTCGGTTACATGAACTGGTTTGCCAACAACACTCAAACACGAAATTCCAATAATCGCAGTCAGGGAATTTCGTCCTACTACCTGCAGAAAAACTTCACGAGCACCTATTTACGGACGGGCAAGCAGAACAGCATCGACTATGCCTCAGGCTCGGTCAGCACGCTGCTTTCACCCAGTTTCGACCAATTTGTCACCTTCGGTAGCCAGACCCATCTGAATGCGAGCCGGAATGCCGGTTCTATCATTCTGTATTCCACTTCCGAAGGTAATTATGAGTTCTACCGCAACGGTCGATTAATCCTCAAGCGCCCGGCTTCTCTGGGGCGTAACGAGATCAGCTTCGTAGACCTGCCCGGCGGTTATTACCCGGTTGAGGTCCGTCTGGTCGACCGTAACGGCAACCTGGTGAACCAGGAAAACCGTGAAATCAACAACATTAACTTCGACTCGAGCAGCAACAATGCTTGGAACCTGACCGTTGGTAATGAGATGGAACAAGGAAGAGGGCGCCTGGTACAGGGCTCGATGAGCCGAAATATGCGCCAATTCTATTTGAATGCATCGACGGTCAGTGGTGGTCAGGGCAGTTGGGCGAGTGAGGTGAACGCAACGCGTCCGAGCAAACTTGGGAGTATTGATATTACCCCGACGCTGGGCATTTTGAGCGGTGAACGCACGACTGGTGGTTACCTCAATCTGTCGATGTCCGACGACAAGCTGGGCAGCCTCATGCTGAGCCGCTATCAGAACAACAACGTATCCCGCTTCTATTGGGGGGCTCCGAGCAGCAGCCTGTCCTATAGCCGAAACGTAGGGGGTACCACCTTGTCTTACAACTACCAGAAGTACAGTCGAGGAGAGTCGCAACAGGCCGAAGCACGCTGGAACTATCGCCCCAACGGGCTGTGGTCGACGTTCTCGGTGGGTATTCAGAAAGACGGTTATACGCAGGCCAAGGGTAATTACGGTGTGTATTTCAACATGAGCTGGATGCTGGACAACAGTCAGGCCAGTTTCAGCGCCGCTCACTCTGGCGGGAAAACCCAATTGAGCGGGGACTACCGCAAGGACTTCCAAGACAGTTTCGGTACCACGACAGGCGGGGTGACGCTCAACCGGATTGACCGGAAAAACAACGTCAACCTCTACGGTAGCCGCTCCGGAACGCGAGGGGACGCATCTCTCAACTTGGGTCATAGCGACACCGCCAGCAACCTGGATATGAACTATCGCGGCATGCTGGCTGCCAGCGCCGACGGGATCGCACTGGGTCGTTACAGCAATGGTGGCAGCGCCATGCTGCTGAAAACACCAGACATTGAAGGCACTGAATACGGCTTCAACGTCGAGGGCCATCCAGTCGCGGGTAACAGTACTTACGCGGTGCCGATCAACAGCTACAGCGACGTTAGCTTCGCAAGGGTGTTGAGCAATAGTGAGGACATGGACATGAACATCGAGGTGCCGGCGAATATCGTCCGCGCCCATCCAGGCCAAGTGTATGCGGCACAGGCCAAGGTCGATATCAACATGATCTACAGCGGCTTTCTGGTCGACGCCAGCGGTCGTCCAATAGGTGGACGGATTCTGGAAACCGGCGACATCGCCTACCCCAACGGTCTGTTTTCGATATTCAGCAAGGCAGTGCTGGCGCAGATCACCGTCGACCACATGGGGCGTCACTACCGTTGCGATTTGAGAAACGCCACCGGCAGCTATTACCACTGTCTTTGATCGATCTTACGAATAGGAACGAACTATGAAATTGCGAACATCCCTGCCGATGCTGATTGGTTCACTACTCCTGGCCTGCGGGTCGGTACAGGCTGAGGGTGAACTGATGGTGATGCCGGCCACCACCAAAGTCTTCAACAGCCATGAGCAGAAGGTGACCGTGAAAAACATGGGGGATGCGCCGCTGTATCTTTCCATATCGTTGCAAAAGGTCATGAACCCGGGGTTGGTGCCGGAAACGAAGGTAGATCTGGGGCAACTTGAGCACCCCGGCATGCTGGCCAGCCCGGAAAGACTGACGCTGGGCCCGGGCCAGAGCCGTAAGGTCAGCCTCAAGTCGCTGTTCGAACCGATGGATGAAGCGCTGTACCGCCTGTACATCGTGCCGGTCAGGTCGCTGAAGGTGGACGATGCGCCCAAGGACAAGATTACCGCACCGATGTCGGTCTCTATCGGCTATGGCGTATTGGTCCGGCATATGCCTGCTCCGGACAAGCAACGCATCGGCTGGAGCCATCGCTGTGATGCTGGCGGGATCACCTTGGTCAACACCGGTAACGTGCGCTATGTGCTATCGGACGTCGGAAAAGTTGGAGAGACCGTGGCGCTGTTTCCCGGCACCCCCCATCAGTTTCCCGGCAAGAAATTGAGTTTGCTCGACAATGACCAGGCTCGAACTGTGGATTGCCCCTGATGAAGCGCACGACCGGATCCTTGTTGGGGCTGTTGCTGGCCCTATTTGCCACGCAGGGCATGGCGGAGGGCGTACTGAAGCTCTCGCGTACCGAGCTGAAGCTGGAACCCGGTAAGCCAGCACACGCACTGTATGTCGAAAATACTGGAGATACGCCCCTGTATCTGGAGGTTGTACAAGAGCTCCTGCTTAACCCGGGGCAGACTCCTGAACGCCTGGTGCCGATCCAGGAAGTGGAGCGACCGAGCCTACTGGTCACACCTGATCGGCTGGTGCTGGCAGCTGGGCAAAAACGCCGCATGTTGCTCAAAGAGATAGAGGCACCCACACAACCCTTGGTATGGCGGGTGACTTTCCGTCCGAGGGAGCGAATCCATATCAATTCTAAGGCTCTATCAGCGCCCCTGATCGTCAGTGTCGGTTATGGCGCAGTGATCTATCAATTAGGGTCTAGTGATTAATGATCTTAGCTTAATGGTTGAGTGTATTTTTAATGTTGTTTGTTGTTGGCTTTTTGGTGTGTTTCTTGGGTTTTATAAGGCTGAACAAAGAAATATTTTAGGTTGTATGTTTTTTTGGGGGTGTAAGGGTGGTCACGGTTTACCTTAAGAAGGGTGCACTATGTAAGTCGCTGGGTTATGTGTTTTTACTAATGCTCTGGTTTCTGGTTTCAGATAAAACATATGCATATACCCTAAAGACAAGTTATCTCAGTAAGTCCTACTCTGGTTGTTATTTTCGTGATAATGGAAATGGAACCAGTACCGTATCTACGGTAATTGATTATAAGTCTAGAGTTGGGCACACAGGGGGCTCTACTTTTATGAGTAGGGGTATATTGGTTTATTCTTATGATAAGAATGGAAGGCCGATATCTAGTTCAACGCCAGCCACGGCAGTATATATAAATGGGCTAAAAAATGATAACAAATATAGTGGTGAAGATTATATTATGTTCTATAATAGCGCTGGGACGGGGGGATGGGGTAATATAGACGCTTTTTTAGCATCGGTCGAAGTTACTATTAATAATAGCGCTATCACTAATTGGCCCGCGGTCGCTATTCGGGCAGGAAATTATACATATGCGGATGATGTTGGAGAGGCTAAGGGCGCTGTTTATATATCCAGGAGTGGCCCTAAGAATGGTGCTTGCATAATATCTGCCGACCCTGGAAGTCCACCGCCGCTCGATATCTATATCGACGTATCTGCACCGGACTGGAACCTCGGTGAGCTACAGCATGGTTTATCTGACACCCCATTGACCCGTGCAGATCAGATGCTTTGCTTTAGTTATGATGGGGCAAGTGTCAAGAATAAAAAGTTTGTCATTGGTGCAAGAAGTGCCAATGGCGTGGTAAATAACCAGTATCGACTTAAACATCTGTCGGATACTTCCCAGCTAGTACCCTACAGTCTGACATTAGACAGCGGTAGCACGCTTATTAAGTTACCTGGCAGCAACATCGAGCTTCCCCTCGCTGATAGTGGTCGTAGCTGTTTTTCGCCCACATTCAGAACAGAAGTGGGGAAAACAGTAAAGCAAGGGGACTACAACGACGTACTGACCTTTACCGTCACTACGAAGTCTTAGGAAGCTATAGCGATATGAGAAGACAAACCGTCGTGTACCTATTCCTGGCACTGGGATTGTTACCAGCGATGGCGCCGGCAGCCCTGAAGGTCATAGGCAAGACCAGCAGCAAGATAACGGCGCATGGTCAGTGTCGGTTATGGCGTAGTGATCTATCAATTAGGGTCTAGTGATTAGTGATCTTAGCTTAATGGTTGAGTGTGTTTTCAATGTTGTTGGCTTTTTGGTGTGTTTTTTGGATTTTATAAGGCTGAACAGAGAAGTATTTTAGGTTGTGCGCTTTTTGGGGGGATGAGGGTGGTCACATTTTATCTTAAGAAGGGTGCACTATATAAGTCGCTGGGTTATGTGTGCTTACTAATATTCTGCTTTCTGGTTTCAGGTAAAACATATGCATTTGTCCTAAGGACAAGTTATCTCAGTAACTCCTACTCTGGTTGTTATTTTCGTGATAATGGAAATGGAACCAGTACCGTATCTACGGTTATTGATTATAAGCGTGCTATTGGGCATCTGGGTGCTGGATTATTTAAGTCTAGGGGTATATTGGTTTATTCTTATGATAAGAATGGGAGGCTGGTATCTAATTCAACACCAGCCTCGGCGGTATATATGAATGGGAAAAAATATATTGGCAGGTATTCTGGTGAAGGTTATATTATTTTCTATAGTCAAGTTGTGGGGACATCCTGGGTGAATAAGGAGCCCTTTTTAGCATCGGTCGAAGTTACTATTGATAATAGCGCTATCACTAGTTGGCCCGCGGTCGCTATTCGGGCAGGAAATTATACAGATGAGGATGATGTTGGAGAGGCTAAGGGCGCTGTTTATATATCCAGGAGTGGCCCTAATAATGGTTCTTGTATAACAGCTGCCGACCCTGGAAGTCCACCGCCGCTCGATCTTTATATCAACGTATCTGCACCGGACTGGAACCTGGGTGAGCTACAGCACGGTTTATCTGACACCCCATTGACCCGTGCGGATCAGATGCTTTGCTTTAGTTATGATGGGGCAAGTGTCAAGAATAAAAAGTTTGTCATTGGTGCAAACAGTGCCAATGGCGTGGTAAACAACCAGTATCGACTTAAACATCTGTCGGATACTTCCCAGGTAGTACCCTACAGTCTGATATTAGACAGCGGTAGCACGCTTATTAAGTTACCTGGCAGCAACATCGAGCTTCCCCTCGCTGATAGTGGTCGTAGCTGTTTTTCGCCCACATTCAGAACAGAAGTGGGGAAAACAGTGAAGCAAGGCGACTACAACGACGTACTGACCTTTACCGTCACCACGAAGTCTTAGGAAGCTATAGCGATATGAGAAGAAAAAACGTCGTGTGCCTATTCCTGGCACTGGGATTGTTACCAGCGATGGCGCCGGCTGCCGTGAAGGTCATAGGCAAGACCAGCAGCAAGATAACGGCGCATGTCATTCGCCCCAATAATCTGTTTGTGACCGACGATAAAGGTGGCTGGTTCGAACAGGGGCTGGAAATGCAGCAACTTGGTGCTTGGGATACTCCTTACGAAGTGGTTGCACGGCTGCGGGTGGTATCTACCAGCGGATTTTTTCAGGTCCGCCTGGACGAGCCCTTGGAGATACGCAACCAAGCCAACCCCGTGCAGATGTTTCGAATGCCAAAGGTCCAACTCGGGGTCGAGGGCGGGGACCTGAAACCCCTTCTGGTTGGTCAGGGTACCGAATTTGGCAACCCGGCCCCGCCCGCGGAAGGCGAAGACTCTGTCGGTTACTACGGATTGGCCATCTCCGCCTATCCTCCGGATGGCAATTTCAAGAGCACCACCGGAGTTTACAGCGGTGTGCTGTCGCTGACCTTCGAACCGGTGGTGAAGGCGCCTTAGTGATGATGCTTTATAAGGAATAGTGAACATGCGCTTGTCTGTTCTTTCTGCCCTGCTTTTGGTGTCCTACCTCGTTGTTCCTGGGCAGGCTTTTGCACTGATCGATATTTCCCCCAAGGAAATTGTCGTCCAGGACAAACCAACTACCGTCCAGATCATCAATAACGGCGAGCGTCCGGAGTACGTATCCATCACTCTGTCGCGCCTGCTCAACCCCGGGGTGGAGGTGGGCAGTGAACGGTTGGAGCCCATTACGCTGGTGAGCAAACCGATTCTCTACGCTTATCCTTTCCGCATCACGTTGGCTCCCGGGCAAAGCAAGAGCATTACCCTGAAGCCGCTCGAAGAAGTTGTGCGCGAACAGGTGTACCGTCTGGACGTCATACCCATCATCAGCCTGGAAGAGACAGAGCATCGGGCGTCGTCCGGCAACGTATTGATCAACCTCAGCTTCAGTGGCTTGGTCCGCCAGCTACCGAACGTCAAACAGTCCAAGTTGTCTGTAACCTGCGAAAGTTCAGGAGCTCTCCTGACCGCTAATGGAAATGTGCGTTACCCGGTCAAGGACGTTAAGGTGGATGGCTCTACAGTGGATCCCTTTAATGTTTACCCTGGTGAACCAAGACTTTTGCAAGGAAAGTCGATTTCGATTCCTGGTCAGCCTTCTTGTTAAGTGAATTTCTGAAAGTGCTGAACGAACTTACGACTTGAGAGTTGTAACGATGTAGCGACGTGCAACTCGCCCATACCCATCGAATTTTTTCGACCCTGCCACAAGTTTGGCAGGGCGAGCAGCGGCCGACCGAGACAGGCTGATGCTAACGGGGTGACCACACTTGAGCGCCCACTCATCACCCCTCGCAATCGACCTCAGCCGCTGCCAATCAGCCCTCCACCCCCACCCCAGCACCTGCCGTTCGTCCAGCGCCCGGCACTTGCCATGTTTTGTCATTTCTCACGTTTAGAGGCGGACACACCGCGCACTAGAACGGAGAACCAGCATGAAATTTGATGAGGATGTAGCTGGGAGCAAGTCGTACCAGGACTTGTTGAACACGACAGGCAATAAAGCGGGCCGCGATCCTGAGCGCAAGCAGCCTGAAATTCCGTTGCCTGCGGACGATGAGGCGCCTGTCGAACAGGACATGGCCGATGTAGAGGCCAACAACTCGGTGTCGAGCGAGTATCCGCAGGATGGCGGAAGTGGTCGCGTCGACGACCCTGACGTCGACCCACAGCTGAACGAGCAGGACGACGCCAATAAGGAGCCTCGCAACGTGCCTGCAAGTGATCCTGAGTCGGGCGCTTGATACTCGCTGCTTGCCATTGCCCGCTGGTTGGCGGGGGCTTTTTTGTGCCTGGGTGATTCATTCAGATGATCGCTGTCGGTCGCGCTGCACTTCGTTGTGCACGTGGCTGGCCGGTCCATGGTTGCTGATGAGCATCAGCTGAAATACATGGGAAGAGGGGAGAGATCATGGCTTGTCCAATTTGCCAAAACGTAGAAGCGATCGAGGATCTGTCCTTTGGCGGCGGCAAGCGGTTCTACTGCTTGTTGTGCGGTGGTTTTTTCAAGATTTCGTCCACCCTGAACAGGCTTGCAGAGGGCAAGTCGTATGACGTGGAACGCACCAGGGAACGTCTCGAGGCCAAGCGCGAGGCGAAAAAACAAGAACCTCAAGATCCCGATATACCGGGAGACCTGGAGCCGGTGTTAGGTTTCGTCGATAAGGACCTGCTTATCGATACACATTGCGGGTGTCTAGAGGGGGATGCCAAGCGCTCGGTAATCAGCAAAAAACGATAATTTCGTGATTGGCCGCCCAGCATTCCTTCGGGCTGGTTGTGGGCAGTGCAGGAGGAGGCAGGCGCCTGCCTCTTCCTGGTTTAGCGGAGCGCTGTTCAGGCGTGCACCGCAGCTGTTTCGGCGGTCGCGGTGGGTTTTTTCAGCACGGTCTTATACAGCAGGCTCGACACCATGAAGCCAAGGATCGCCAGCACGCTCATCAAGCTGAAGACATAGGTGTAGCCTTGCTGGCCCGGGAAATGATCGAGTATTGCGCCGTAGATGACATAGGCGAACATGCCCGGTGCATAGCCGATCAGGCAGCCAATGCCGAAGGCCGAGCCCGTGATGTGCTGAGGAATGCCGACTTCCCCCATCGGCGCCCAGAACACGCCGCGCATGGAGAACACGATCAGCGCAAAGCCCAGGGTGGCCGCCATGCCGGCGTAGATGAAGCTCGGGCTTTTCGGAACGAGCATGATGAGGCCCATCATCGGCAGCAACGCCAGGAACGCCCATTTCAGATAGCGGCTGGTGCTCTTGAAGTGTTTGTCGGCAATGAAGCCGCCGGCAGGGCCGCCGAGGATCTTCAGGCAGTACTGGTTGATGACGCCGTAGGCGCCCACCAGCGCCACGGGCAGCCCGTACATTTCCTTGAGGTAGGGAATGAAATAGGTCAGGCCGCAATACACGATGTAGACCATGAACACGTTGAGGCTGACCAGCCAGATGCCCGGTACCTTGATGGCCTCGAGCAGGTTCGACATACCGTTCTTCGGCTTGGCGAGCGGTTGCGCGCGGCCGCCCTTGAGCAGGAACCAGGTCAGGGTCCCGGCCAGGATGTCGATGACCGAGTAGAAGAGAATCGCCGCTTTCAGGCCGTTTTCACCGGAGCCCATGGCAATGAACACGCCCAGCGCGGAAAAGGCCACCAGGGTATCGATGACGCCACGTCCGCCTTCCAGGAGCCCGAACAGCCGCCCCTGTTCCTGGTCGTCGCCCAGATTGCGGATGGCTTTGAGCAGCGAAGGCCAGAAGATGCAGTCGGCGCAGAGTGCCAGCAGGCAGAAGATCACCAGCAGATGGCTGAAGGGCGGGAAAGTCGCGAGGTAGAGGCCCAGGCTGCCCGTACCGATCAGGCCGATGGGGATCAGCTTGCGCGTGTCGTAGCGGTCGGCAAGCATGCCGCCCACGACAAACAAGGCGGTGGCGATGATGGCGTTGGCGCTCAGCAGCAAGCCGATTTCAGTGTGGCTCAAGCCCATGAATTGCTGCATGGGGATGTAGAAGGCGTCCTTGAGGTTCGCCAGCTTGTAGATGGTGCCGCCACCGAGGATCAGGATCAGGAATCTGAGCCATTTGGCCTTGTCATGAGTTGTCATTATTGTTCTCCAGGCGTAGTCGGGTAAGCAGCGCCGCTGCCTACTTCAAGTCAGGTTCAGGCGGTCGCGTGGTTATCCAGGGTCAATTCGGCCAGGGTCCGGAACTCGGCCAGCAGGCCTCGCACATAGGCCACCTGGTTGTTTGCCCAGCGGTGTTCGTCGGCCAGCATGCGCTCCAGCGAATAGCCGTCCGGCAGCGCCGTTTCACTCATCTCCCGGTAGGCGATGAACGGGTCGGCGGCCTCGCTGGCCTGGCGGAACGCCGGGGCGACGTAGTGGTTTTCCTGCTCGAGGATGAACGCGATCACTTGTGGGGCCGATTCGCCGAGCATCAGCAATTCGAACAGCATGCGCGCGTTGGGCAGGTCGTCTTCGCTGCTGCCCTGCAATACGCCGTAATGGCCGAAACCGTTGTGCTCCGGGACGATGCGGACACCTTTGAGGTGGGTCTGGCGGATGTGCGGCGCCAGGCCACGGAGTGCCTGCAGCGGCTGTTCGCAGGCGTTGATCATGTTGCCGAAGTCGAACAGGGCGTGCAGCCGCGGGTGGGCGATGCGGTCCAGCAGTTGGGCGATTTCGGTGCTCTTGAGTTCCTCATGCTGCTCGAAATCGAAGAACAGGTCGTGCTCATCCGCCTGCCGCGCGAGGTAATGCAAGTCGGACTCGATAATGTCCATGACCCGCGACAGGGGCCCCTCGTAGCGCGAATAAACACGGATATTGCGCACCCCCAAAACCTTGGCGATGGCGATGGCCTGATCGACATCCGGTTTCAGCGTGCTGCTGATTTCCAGGTGCACGTCCAGCCCGAGCGCCGCGGCTTTGTCGGCGAATGCCTGGAGCTGCTCGCGGGTCATTTGGCTCAGGCTGTTTTCCTCGCCGTCGAGCAGGTGCAGGCTCAGCCCCTGCAGCTCGTGGCGATAGGCGAAGTCCAGCAGGTCGCCAGGGGTCACCCGGCCATGGGTGAGGTTGGTCAGCAAGGGGTAGGCGTGGGCGAACAGGCGCAGCTGCCCGATTCGTTCGAGCAGCTGGCGCGCCAGTGCCGGGGTCAGTGCGGGAGGTGCCTCGGCGGCGACAGCCTTGTGGCTGAGCAAGGCATTGAATCGCTCTTGGATCTTATTGTTCATTGGAGTTGTTCCTGGTTCAGACGCCGGGTCTGCCGGCGCAGCCTTTATCGCGCCAGTCAGGAACTCTCGATAGATCCATTATCAGTTAAATCATAAGACCACTTGCCGGGCCGGCAGGTAGCCCAGCTCGCCCAAGGCCCGGGCCAGCGCCTCGACGCGCTCGCGCGCCTGGTGCTCGGGCGTGCCGGCAAACCCGATCAACAGGGCCGGTGGCAAGGCATGCGCCATGCAATAGTCGCTCAAGGCGTAGGTGTGAATGTTATGCCGGGCCAGTTCCCTGGCTACGGTGCTGTCATCCAGCTGCGGCGGCAGCCAGGCGATCAGGTGCATGCCGGCGTCCACCGGCGTGAAGCTCAGGAAGTCGCCCAGCTGTTGCCGCAGCTGCTCGACCAGCGCCTGCTGGCGCGCCTGGTAAAGCGTGCGCATGCGGCGGACATGCCCGAGAAAATGGCCTTCGCGCATGAAGTCCGCGGTCACCGCCTGGAGCAGGGTGGGCGGGCTGCGATCCATGACCGCGCGCAGGGTGCAGAAGGGTTCGACCAAGGCCTGCGGCAGGATCACGTAGCCCAGGCGCAGCGACGGGAAAAGCGCTTTGCTGAAGGTGCCGACATGGATCACCCGGGCCCACTGGTCCATGGCGTAGAGCGCGGGCAGGGGGCGGCCGTGGTAGCGAAACTCACCGTCGCAGTCGTCCTCGATGACCCAGCTCTGGTTGCGCGCGGCCCAGTCGATCAGTTCCTGGCGTCGCGCATGGCTCATGGTGACGCCCAGCGGGTGCTGGCGAGAGGGCGTGGTGAACACCAGGCGAGCGTCAGGGCACTGCGCCAGGCCTTGCTGGATATCGATGCCCTGGTCGTCGATGCGCAACGGCACCACCACGGCCCCCTGGGCCTGGAGGGCGATTCGCGCAGCGATATGCCCCGGGTCCTCCATCCACACGCTGTCCTGCGGGTTGAGCAACAGCATGCCCAGCAGGTTGAACGCTTGCTGGGCGCCGGAAATGATCACCACCTGCCCGGCATCGCAATCGATGCCGCGGGCATCGAACACGTACTCGGCAATCGCCTGGCGCAAGGCCTGCAACCCTTGCAGTTCGCCATAGCCGAGCATGGCCTTGCTCGGCGTGTGCAGGTGGCGGTTCATTAGCCGCCGCCAGATATGTTGCGGGAAGGTCTCGTACGTGCTGTGGCTGGGCAGGAACGACGTGGGGCTGCCGGGCGCCCAGTCGGCATAGGAAACCCCCTGGAAATGATTGCTGCGCAGCGACAGCATCGACTGGCTCAGGTCGGACAGGCGCGGCGGCTGGCGCTGGGCGTCGGCGTCGGCAAGAACGCGGCCTTCCCATTCGGTGCCGACATAGGTGCCGGCACCGGTGCGCGAGGCCAGGAAGCCTTCGGCGATCAGCTGATCGAAGGCATTGAGGATGGTAATCCGCGACAGCGCCAGCTCCTTGCTCAGGGTCCGGGTCGAGGGCAGGCGAACGCCTCCCTGGATCCGGCCGCCGAGGATCTGTTTGCGAATCTGCAAATAGAGCTGGCGGTACAGGGGAATGGCGTTGGCGCGGTCCAGTTCAATGCTCGACAGCAGCAAACCTGCAGGGGGTTTCATTACATTCTCGTCTGGCGGGAGGTGGGGGCCTGGCCTGAATACCTCCAGGCACGGACATGCGCAAGGTTTTCCGCGGCATCGGCCAAGCCATCCGTCCGCCGACCCCGCTGCCAGGGCCGCTGTCACGAAATGAAAAGCCATTGTCGTCCGATGAGAAGCGGTTCGCCGGACGGCGTCCTACAGTCCAGTCAGCGCAAATTGATGCAGCACGCCAATATCGCAGACTGGAGAATAAGAAAACATGGCCAAAGCCATTCGCTTCCACGAAACCGGCGGTCCCGAAGTCCTTCGCTATGAGGAGGTCGAAGTCGGCGATCCCGGCCCAGGCCAGGTTCGCCTTCGTCACGTGGCGGTCGGCCTGAACTACGCCGACACCTACTTTCGCAACGGCACCTACCCGGTCCCGATGCCCAACGGCATGGGGGTGGAAGCCTCCGGCGTGGTCCAGGCCGTCGGCGCTGGAGTCACCCATGTCCAAGTCGGCGATCGCGTCACCTACACCGGTTTTCTCAACACCCTGGGGGCCTACAGCACCGAACGCCTGATCCCGGCCGCGCCGCTGATCAAGCTGCCGGAAACCATCAGTTTCGAGACCGCCGCGGCCATGACCATGCGCGGCCTGACCTCGGCGTACCTGATGCGGCGCATTTACGCGTTCAAGGCCGGCGACAGCATCCTGCTGCATGCCGCTGCCGGCGGCGTGGGGCTGATCGTTTCGCAATGGGCGCGGCTGCTTGGCCTGACCGTCATCGGCACCGTGTCCACCGAGGGCAAGGCGGAAATCGCCCGCGCCCATGGCTGCGACCATGTCATCAACTACAGCCATGAGGATGTCGCCCAGCGCGTGCGCGAGCTGACGGATGGCGTCGGCGTCAACGTGGTGTTCGACAGCGTCGGCAAGAACACCTTCATGGGTTCGCTGGACTCGCTCAAGCGTCGCGGCCTGATGGTCTGCGTCGGCACGGCATCGGGCCCGGTGCCGCCGCTCGATCCGGTGCTGCTGGCGATGAAAGGCTCGCTGTTCATGACCCGCCCGGCCCTGGCCGACTACATCGCCGAACCGGAGGAAAAAGCCGCGCTGGCGGGCGAGCTGTTCGACCATGTCGGCAGCGGCCGGATCAAGATCGGGATCAACCAGCACTATGCTTTGCAGGATGCCGTCCAGGCCCATCGCGACCTGGAATCGCGCAAGACCACGGGCTCGTCGATTTTCGTCATTTAAGGAGCGGCCAGCCATGAAAGTCGAACAGTTGACCTGCAGCATTGGCGCGGAGCTGGTCGGCGTAAACCTCGCCGACGCGGTCCACGACGATGGTCTTTTTGCCGAAATACGTGCCCAGCTGCTCAGGCACCGAGTGGTGTTTTTGCGCGACCAGCAGCTCAGCCGCGCCGAACACGTGGCTTTTGCCCGGCGTTTCGGCGAGCTGGAGGACCACCCGGTGGTCGGCAGCGACCCGGAGCACCCGGGGCTGGTGCAGATCTACAAGCGCCCGGACCAGCCGATAGATCGCTACGAGAACGCCTGGCACACCGATGCCACCTGGCGTGAAGCGCCGCCGATGGGCTGCGTGCTGCGTTGCGTGGAGTGCCCGCCCGTGGGCGGCGACACCATGTGGGCCAATATGGTGGAGGCCTACGCCCGGTTGCCCGATGACGTGAAGGCCAAGATCGCCGACCTGCGTGCCCGCCACAGCATCGAAGCAAGCTTTGGCGCCGCCATGCCGATCGAAAAACGCCTGGCGCTCAAAGCCCTGTACCCGGACGCCGAACACCCGGTGGTGCGGACCCATCCGGAAACCCTGGAAAAGGTGCTGTTCGTCAACGCCTTTACCACCCACCTGAGCAACTACCACACCGCCGAGCGGGTGCGCTTCGGCCAGGACGCCAACCCCGGCGCGAGCGAGCTGCTGCGCTACCTGATCAGCCAGGCGTACATCCCCGAGTATCAGGTGCGCTGGCGCTGGAAACCCAACAGCGTCGCCATCTGGGACAACCGCAGTACCCAGCATTACGCCGTGATGGATTACCCGCCGTGCCATCGCAAGATGGAGCGTGCCGGGATCATCGGCGACCGGACATTCTGATCCAGCGTTTCTGCATTCGCACTCAATAAACGTCGGCCCGGCATGCCCCCCGGGCGGGCGCACAATCATAAGAACAGGAGTAACTCATGCAATTTTTCGACGATTCCCTGCACCCGGAAAATATGGAAAAAGTGGTGATCACCGTGGCCCCTTACGGTCCCGAGTGGATGCCCGAGGACTTTCCGCAAGATATCCCGCTGACCATGGACGAACAGGTGCAGAAGGCGGTCGATTGCTATGAGGCCGGCGCCACCGTGCTGCACCTGCATGTGCGCGAACTCGACGGCAAGGGCTCCAAGCGCCTGTCCAAATTCAACGAATTGATCGCCGGTGTGCGCGAAGCCGTGCCGGACATGATTATCCAGGTCGGCGGCTCGATTTCCTTCGCCCCCGAAAGCGATGGCGAAGCCGCCAAGTGGCTGTCCGACGACACGCGCCACATGCTCGCGGAACTGACGCCGAAACCGGACCAGGTGACGGTGGCGATCAACACCACCCAGATGAACATCATGGAGCTCCTGTATCCGGAGTACCTGGAAGGCACCTCCCTGGCCAACCCGGCCTATCAGGCCGCCTACAGCGAGATGACCGTGCCGGCCGGCCCGGCCTGGGTCGCCGAGCACTTGCGCCGGTTGACGGCGGCGGGGGTGCAGCCGCATTTCCAGCTGACCGGCATGCACGCGCTGGAAACCCTCGAGCGCCTGGTCCGCAAGGGCGTGTACAAAGGCCCGTTGAACCTGACCTGGATCGGCATCGGCGGCGGTTTCGACGGCCCCAATCCCTTCAACTTCTTCAACTTCATTCACCGCGCGCCGGATGGCTGCACCCTGACCGCCGAATCGCTGCTCAAGAACGTGCTGCCGTTCAACACCATGGCCTTGGCCATGGGCATGCACCCGCGCGTGGGCATCGAAGACACGATCATCGACCACAAGGGCGAGCGTTTCAGCTCGGTGGAACAGGTGCGCCAGACCGTGCGCGTTGCCCATGAGCTGGGGCGCGAGATCGCCACTGGCAAACAGGCCCGCGAGATCTACCGTATTGGCGTGCAATACCAGAGCATCGAGGAAACCCTGCTGGCCAATGGCATGGCGCCCAACCGCCGGGCCGGCCAGAAAGGCGTGCCGCAACGCGGCTGACCGAACGGGCGAGGGGCATGGCCTCTCGCCCGCTGCATTACCGTTAAAGCTCGATAACAACAAATACAACAAAGTTTCGAGGAGGCTGCATGGCCTATCACCCAATCGCCAGCGATGACGACGCCAGCGGCGTCGGCGTTGCGCGCAACTATGCCTGGATCGTGTTCGCGCTGACCTTTGGCCTGTTGATTTCCGACTACATGTCGCGCCAGGTACTCAACGCGGTGTTTCCGATGCTCAAGGGCGAGTGGGCCCTGAGCGACAGCCAGCTGGGCATGCTCAGCGGCATCGTGGCCTTGATGGTCGGGCTGCTGACATTCCCGCTGTCGTTGCTGGCCGACCGCTTCGGCCGGGTCAAGAGCCTGGCCTTGATGGCCTTGTTATGGAGCCTGGCCACGCTGGGCTGCGCGGTAGCGCAGGACTACCAGCAAATGTTCATCGCCCGCTTCATGGTGGGCGTCGGTGAAGCGGCCTATGGCAGCGTCGGCATCGCGGTGGTGATTTCGGTGTTTCCCAAGCACATGCGCGCCACGCTGGCCAGCGCCTTCATGGCCGGCGGCATGTTCGGCTCGGTGCTGGGCATGGCCCTGGGCGGGGCGATTGCCGCCAAGCTGGGCTGGCGCTGGTCGTTTGCCGGCATGGCCCTGTTCGGCCTGCTGCTGGCGCTGCTGTACCCGCTGATCGTCAAGGAAGCGCGGATCGCGCCCCAGCGGGCAGCGCAGCTGGCGAACAAGGCCGCGGCGACCGTCAAGCGGCCGTTGAGCACCCTGTGCTCCAGCCGCTCGGTGATCGCCGCCTATATCGGCAGCGGCTTGCAACTGTTTGTCGGCGGCACCGTGATTGTGTGGATGCCCAGCTACCTCAATCGCTACTACCACATGGCCACGGACAAGGCCGGCGGGGTCGCGGCGATCATCGTGCTGTGCAGCGGGGCGGGGATGATCCTGTGCGGCATGCTCAGCGACCGGCTGTGTCACCACTCGCCGGAACGCAAGGTCGCGCTGGCCATCGCGTTTTGCCTGGGCAGTTGCCTGCTGCTGTCGGCGGCGTTCGCCTGCCCGCCGGGGCCGCTGCAACTGGTGCTGATCGGCTTGGGCATGCTGATCGCGGCCGGCACCACGGGGCCGGCCGGGGCGATGGTTGCCAACCTGACCCACTACTCGGTCCACGGTACGGCGTTTGCCACGCTGACCCTGGCCAACAACCTGCTGGGGCTGGCGCCGGGGCCGTTTATCACCGGCAAGGTGTCCGACATGATCGGCCTGCACGCGGCCTTTCAGCTGGTGCCGCTGGTCAGCATCGGCGCCGCGGCGGTGTTCTTTTACGCCAAGTGCCATTACCCCAAGGACATTGCCCGGTTGGCGGGCGAACGCGACAACGATTCGGTGAGAGAAGCCGTGCTGGAGGAAAAAGTGTGAGTGGTCGTCTACAGATTGACGTGTTTTTCGATTTCATCTGCCCCTGGTGCCTGATCGGCAAGCGCCAGCTGGAGCGCGCGCAGCAGCTGTTGCGCCGCCAGCAGCCGGACGTGCAGATCGTCACCCAGTGGCACGGCGTGCAGTTGCTGCCGCAGCTGCCGGCGACGGGGTTGCCCTTCGCCGAGTTCTATCGCCAGCGCCTGGGCAGTGCCGAGGCGGTGCGGATGCGCCAGGCCCAGGTACGGCAGGCGGCGATGGCCGTGGGGGTGGCCATCGACCTGGAGGGCATCACCACCATGCCCAATACCGCCGATGCCCATCGCCTGTTGGCGCGCGCCGAAGCCTTGGGCGATAGCGCCCGGCGCGATGCGTTGCTCGAGCGTTTGTTCGCCGGCTACTTCCAGCTCGGCGAGAACCTGGGGTGCCCGCAAACCCTGCTGGCCATCGCCAGCGCGTGCGGCTACCCGGCCAGCGAACTGGCGGACTGCCTGACAGGCGACGCCCGTGCCTTTATCGGCAAGGAGCAGGGGGCGTCCCAGGGCGTGCCCGCCTTCCAGTTCAACGCTCGCCTGACGGTGGTCGGCGCGCAGCCCGCCGAGGCGCTGCTGGGCGCCATGGACGAAGCGCTGCGCAGCCAATGCGTGGAGCAGCCGGTATGAGCGTGCGTATCCCGGTGCCCGCCAGCCATTACCCGCCGGCAGGCGGTCGTGCGCTGCTTGCCTGCGAAGATAAAAGCCTGGCGTTGTTCAACGTCGACGGCGAACTGTTCGCCATCGACGACAGTTGCCCGCATCAGGGCGCATCGCTGTATGGCGGGCGCCTGGAGGGCAGGGTGATCCAGTGTTGCGCCCACGGCCTGCGCTTCGACCTGCGCAGCGGTTGCCTGCTCAATTCCAGCCAGGTCAAGGTCGCCAGCTACCCGGTCGAGGTCATCGACGGCCAGGCCTTTATCCTGATCGCTGCCGCGCAGGCGGTGTCATGAGCACCCTGGCGCTTACCCGGCTGCACAGCCGAACGCGTGAGCTGGCGCCGGGGCTGGTGGTCAGCCTGATCGTGGCGGCGGCCGCCTCGTTCCTGTCCGAGCATTACGGCGCGCCGGTGATGCTGTTTGCCCTGCTGCTGGGCATGGCGCTGAACTTCCTGGCCAGCGACGGCGTATGCAAGGCCGGCATCGAGTTCACCGCCCGCACGGTGCTGCGCATCGGCATTGCCCTGCTGGGCATGCGCATCACCCTCGAGCAGATCGCCGCGCTGGGCTGGAAGCCCGTGGTGCTGGTGCTGGTCCTGGTGGTGCTGACAATCGGCGTCTCGGTGGTCGCGGCCAAGGCCCTGGGGTTCCAGCGCTTGTTCGGCATGCTCACCGGCGGCGCCACCGCCATCTGTGGCGCCTCGGCGGCATTGGCGCTGGCGGCGGCGTTGCCCAACCACCCGCAGAAAGAACGGGCCACCTTGTTCACCGTCATCGGCGTCTCGGCGCTGTCGACCACCGCGATGATCCTCTACCCGATGATCGCCAACGGGCTGTCGTTGTCGCCGCAAGTGGCCGGGGTGTTCCTCGGGGCGACCATCCACGATGTCGCCCAGGTGGTCGGCGCCGGCTACAGCATGTCGACCGAGACCGGCGACACGGCCACGGTGGTCAAGTTGCTGCGGGTCGCCATGCTGCTGCCGGTGATCGTCTGTGCGGCGATGGTCACCCGCATGCAGGGCGTCGACACCAGCGGCAAGCGGCCGCCGTTGCTGCCGTGGTTCGCCGTCGGCTTCCTGCTGCTGGCCTGCCTCAACAGCACCGGCTGGGTGGCGCCGGTGGTGCAGGGGGCGGTCAACGACCTGTCGCGCTGGAGCCTGGTGGTGTCCATCAGTGCCCTGGGCATGAAGACTCAGCTCAAGGAGCTGGCGGCGGTTGGCATCAAGCCGATCTTGCTGATGGTGGGCGAGACGGTGTTTCTCGCCGGGCTGGTGCTGCTGGTGCTGCACTGGGGGTGGTAAGGCGGGTGTAAGTGCATGGCAGGTCGCACTGAGTGAATCCTCTCGCAGTGCGGCTTTCGAACCGGTGTCAGTCACTCCGGTTCTTTTTGCGGCGACTGTACCAGCGGTCGCCGTTTTTTTTGCCTGCGCGGCGCGGCAAGCGACGCCGGTTCAGGGGGCGTCCGGGTCCTTGAGGGGTTTGCCCGGGAGCTGCTTCTGGGTGCTGCGCCAGGTGGCGGGCGGCATGCCGAACTGGGTGATGAACCAGCGCGTGAAAGAGCTCGCCATGGAGTAGCCGAGCATGTCGGCAATGCGCCCCAGCGAGTAGTTCGGGTTTTCCAGGTAGCGCAGTACCAGGTCGCGGCGCACGTCGTTGATCAAGTCGTTGAAGGCGCAGCCGTCGTCTTTCAGGCGGCGCTGCAGGGTGCGAACGTTCATGCCCTGGGTCTGGGCGATCTGCTCGATGGTGGCGCGTCCCATCGGCAGCAGCAGGTAGATGGCCTTGCGCACCTCGAACAGCATCGACGGGCCTTCATGGCTGAGCAGCGAGTCGAGATAGCTCTGGGCATAGCGCGCCATGGCCGGGTCGGCATGGGGGTTGGTCATGTCGAGGCTGGCGTCGGAGCAGACGATGCCATTGAATTCGCTGCCGAACTCCAGGTTGCAGTCGAACAGGCGGCGATGCAGCTGCAGGTTGTCCGGCGCCTGGTGCGTGAAGTTGACGCTGTAGGGGTGCCAGTGGGTCCCGAGCAGGGCGGCGCACAGGCGGAACATTACCCCGATGGCCAGCTCGGTGGCTTGGCGGCAGGGCATCGGCGTATCGGTGACCACCTCTTCGCGAATGATCACCATCTTGCCGGCCTCTTCGATGAAGATGGCCAGCGAATCGTTCATCAAGTGGCGGTAATGCACCACGACCTGCAAGGCATCGCGCAGCGTGCGCTGGTGGCTGAGCAGCAAGCTGACCACGCCGAAATCGGAAAGCTGGCGCGACTCGGCCATGCTCAGGCCGAAGCTCTGGCAACCGCTGGCGGCGGCCGATGTCTCCAGCAGGCGCACGGCGGCATCGATGGGAATGCGTTGTTCCGGAGCTTGCAACTGGGCCTTGCTCAGGCCGTGGGCGGCCAATAGATCGCGCGGGTTGAAGCCCAGGTATTGGGTGACTTCCAGGTAGTTGGTCAAGACAGCGGCACGAACAAGCTTGGGCATGCGAAGAGTCTTTTCTGGGCCGATTGGAATGGGCTGGAGCGTGGCGACTATAGCCAGCACATCATGGATTGAACAGTTGGGCGGTGGCCGATGGCGCGCCCTTGGAGCGGCCCGAAATCTTCGCCGTCGCTCAGGCTCGGTTGCCCCTCACCCATTGATTACAGTGACCTTGGGACAACTCGCTGGGTTTTTCGACCGGTGGTCGCGCGGCGCCCAAAGGGCAAAATCTGTCATCAAAAGAAAAGCGCCTGACGTCGAATGAAAAGCGCCCCGGATGGGCGCTCTTTAATGTCGACACTACAAAAAGCTTCTGGCGATACAGCCAGTCGAGTCATCGAGAAGGCGAAGGTGTTGACGTGGATAAACTGCAGACTGCCGCAACCGTTCTGATCGTCCCGGGCCTGCGCGAGCATGTGGCCGAGCATTGGCAAACCTTGCTCGAAGCCAGGTTGAGCAAGGTACGCAGTGTCCCGCCACGGGAAACCGACAAGCTGGACTGCAACGCACGGGTAGAAGCTATCCAGCACGAGCTGGAGCAGATCGACGGGCCGGTCATCCTGGTCGCGCACAGCGCCGGGGTGTTGATGGTCGCGCACTGGGCCGCGCAGTACAGCCGTCCGATCAAGGGCGCGCTGCTGGCGGCGCCGCCGGACCTCGACGCCGACTGGCCGCCAGGCTACCCCTCGGCCCAGACCCTGCGCGCCCAGGGCTGGAACCCGCTACCTCAAGGCCCGCTGCCTTTTCCCAGCCTGGTGATCGCCAGCACCAACGACCACCTCGCCAGCCTCCCGGCCGTCACGCGCATGGCGCACGGCTGGGGGAGCGAACTGCGCAATCTCGGCGCCGTGGGCCATCTCAACCCGGCGGCGGGCTTTGGCCCGTGGCCACACGCCGAAGCACTTATCCAGGAACTGGATCGCTGAATCAGGCGCCGGCTGGCTGCCCGCCATCCGGCAATTTGCCCTCACTCCTGAAAAACGCCACCCCCTGCACACAGGGGAGCGCGAGGGCGGCTGCGCTTAAAAACAACTACAAAAAAGCGGAGAACACGCAATGCACAACACCCAGCGTCAGGGGTACGCCCCTTCGCGTCACCACACCTTGCTGGCCTCGGCGATCCTGGTCGCCGCGATGCCCAATGCCCATGCGGTGGAGCTTGATACCGGCAACCCGGACTGGACCGCGCGCCTGGACAACACCATCAAGTACAACTACGGCGTGCGCACCGAAAGTGCCGACCAACGCATGCTGGCGACGCCCAACAACAACGATGGCGACTACAACTTCCGCAAGGCCGGGACCAACATCACCAACCGTATCGACCTGTTGACCGAGCTGGACGTGGTCTACAAGAACGCCATGGGCTTTCGCGTCAGCGCCGCCAGCTGGTACGACAAGGCCTACGAAAACACCGGTTCCAACAGCAACCCGTTCGTCAACGGCAATGACGCGCGGTCGGGCCTGGTGGCCAACGACCCGCGCCTGGCCGGGGTCACCGGCGACAATGTCGGCCAAGGCAGCCCGCACCTGAGCAACTACGCCCAGCGCTATTACACCGGGCCTTCGGGCGAGATTCTCGATGCCTTCGTGTTCTACAGCACCGAAGTGGGCGAGGAGTCGTTGCTCAGCCTGAAGGCCGGCCAGCACAACGTGTTCTGGGGCGAGACCCTGCTCAACCCGGTGCATTCGGTCAGCTACGGCCAGTCCGGCCTGGACCTGGCCAAGTTGGCGGCATCGCCCGGCACCGAGGCCAAGGAACTGTTCGTGCCGCGCAATCAGTTGTCGATGTCGTTCACCGTCAACCCCGAATTGACCGTGGGCGCGCAGTACTTCCTCGATTGGGATGCGGCCCGCCTGCCCGAAGCCGGGACTTATTACGGCGGTTCCGACCTGGTCGGTTTCGGGGCGCAGTCGTTCCTGCTGGGCAACACCAACGCCGTGGTGCCGGGTAGCCCGCTGGGCTGTGGCCTGGCCCCGTGCAACGGGTTGACCAACGTCCGTCGCGGCCATGACCTGACGCCGCATAGCAGCGGCGACTGGGGGGTGATGGCCAAGTGGTCGCCCGCCTGGCTGGATGGCACGCTCGGCGTGTATTACCGCAACACCTCGGACATCCTGCCGCAAGCCTGGCTGGACGCCACCGGGCTGACCTCGGCCAACGCCAACGGGACCCGGCCTGCCGGCATGGTCCCGGCGGTGGTCAACACCCTCAATTCGCTGAGCACCAGCACCTATCAACTGGCCTATGCCGACAACATTCAAGTCTTCGGCCTGAGCCTGTCCAAGGACGTGGCCGGGGTCAGCGTGGGCTCGGACCTGAACATTCGCCACAACATGCCGCTGGCCAGTATCCCGGCCATTGTCAGCGCCACGGGCCCGCAAGGCCTTGGCGCCGGCCTCGGGCTGCTGCCGGCCCGGTCGGCCGCCACCGGCGTGGTCTACGACGCGCCGAGCCGGGGCGACAGCATGAGCGCCACCGGCGACACGTTGCACTGGACGCTCAACGGCCTGATGACCCTGCCCAGGACGCCGCTGTTCGACTCGGCAACCCTGCTCGCCGAGCTGTACTACAGCAACCTGCTCAAGCTCGATAGCAAGAACGAGGCGCTCTACAAGGGCAAGGACAGCTATCGCGGAATCGATGCGCCGACCCGCGACAACTGGGGCGTCGCGATCAACTTCACACCGACCTGGTACCAGGTGTTCCCCGGCGTCGACCTGAACCTGCCGATGTCCCTGAACATGGGCCTGGCCGGCGTGTCGCCGGTGTCCGGCGGCGGTGCCCGGGACACCGGCAACTACGCGCTCGGCGTCGGGGCCGTGATGTACAACAAATATTTTGTCGACCTGAAGTACGTGGACTCGTTCGGCAAGGCCGACAAGTGCGACTCCAGCGGTATGAGTAGCGGTGCGGCGAATGCCGGCAGCGGCGACGGCTCCACCCCGAACGCTTTCAGCGGTAACGAAAACTACGCCTGTTACGGCGGCGGCTACTCGGCCTTTTCCGGTGGCGGCGCCACTACCGAAGACCGGGGCGCCGTTTACCTGACGATGAAAACCACCTTTTGACCCACGAATGCTTCCCCAGGCAAGCAGGAGAATAACAAGATGAAATTCGTGCAAAGCGTGCTGGCCACTTCCCTGGCCATGATCATGGCCGCCCAGGCCCAGGCCGCCGTCTCGACACAGGAAGCCGCCCGGCTGGGCAGCAGCCTGACCCTGGTCGGGGCCGAACAGGCCGGGAACGCCGACGGTTCCATTCCCGCCTACGCCGGTGGCCTGACTACGCCGCCGGCCAGCTTCAAGGCCGGCGACAGCATGCGCCCGGACCCCTTCGCCAACGAAAAGCCGCTGCTGGTGATCGACGGCAAGAACCTCGATCAATACCGAAGCCTGCTCACGGCAACCACGGTCGAACTGGCCCGGCGCTTCCCCAGTTTCCACGTCAATGTCTACCCGACCCACCGCACCGTCACGCTGCCCAAGGCCGTGCTGGACAATGGCGTGAAGAATGCCAGCGGCGCCAGATCCCTCGAGGGCGGGCTGGCCATCGACAACGTGCTGCCGGGCGTGCCGTTCCCGATCCCGCAATCGGGCAACGAGGCCATGTGGAACTTCCTGCTGCGCTACCAGGGGGTCAACATCAACTCCAAGTACGACTCGTGGAACGTCGACTCCGCCGGCGTTCCAAGCCTGGCGACCACCGGGCAGGCGTTCATTTCCTATCCGATCTACGAGAACCTGGCGCAGCCGATCAGCAGCGCCGACGTGTATTACCAGATGAAGCTGTCCTACACCGGCCCGGCGCGCCGGGCCGGCGAGGCGGTGATGCTCAAGGACGCCGCCAACCCGTTGCAGCAGCCCCGTCGCGCCTGGCAATACCTGCCTGGCCAGCGGCGGGTCAAGCTGGCGCCGAACCTGGCCTACGACACGCCCAACCCGGGCACCGCGGGCGCGGGCACTTATGACGACGTTTTCGTCTTCAACGGTGCGCTGGACCGCTACGACTGGAAGCTGGTGGGCAAGCAGGAAATGATCGTGCCCTACAACACCTACAAGTTGACCTACGCCCAGGACGCCAAGTCGCTGACCACCGCCAACCACCTGGCCCCGGACTACGTGCGCTGGGAGAAGCACCGGGTGTGGGTGGTGGAGGGCACCCTCAAGGCCGGCGCCCGGCATATCTACCAAAAGCGCCGGTTCTACCTGGACGAAGACAGCTGGACCGCTTTGGCCTCCGACCAGTACGACGCCCGTGGCCAGCTGTACCGCGGCTCCTTCGCGTTCCTCAGCCAGAGCTACGACAAGCAGATCCCCGACTCCACGCCTTTCATGATCTACGACCTGGTCGCCGGCTCCTACAACATCAACGGTGTGGTGGGGCCTTACGGCGGCATCAAGTACATCGACCCGCTCTCCAAGGCGCAGTGGTCGCCGGAGTCCCTGGCCGGCAGCGGTATTCGCTGAGCCAGCGGCGCCCCGGGCATTCCCAGGCGCCCCGGCCCGCCTTGCTTCAAGCGGCGGGCCGGGGGCGCATGGACGCCAGGCTTGAACGTCGGGCGGCACGCGGTGCATGCCGACGCAGTTTTCCGAAGAGGACGCGGTATGGGTTCGTACAATAAATGCCTGCAACTGGCGCTGGCCGCCGTGCTGGCCATGGCGCAGGGCATCGCCCAGGCGGGTGGATACGTCGATGTGCTGGACCTGCCGGCCAGGGCCAGCGCCCTGGCTGCCAGCAGCCCGTTGTCGGGCGTGGCGCGGGCCGGCGAGCGGCTGGTCGCGGTCGGCCAGCGCGGCCACATTGTTTATTCCGACGACAGCGGCCAGCACTGGAACCAGGCCAGCGTGCCGGTGAGTGCCGACCTCAACGCGCTGAGTTTTCCGTCCGCGCGGCAGGGTTGGGCGGTGGGCAACGACGGCGTGGTGCTGCACAGCCAAGACGCCGGCGCCAGCTGGCACAAGCAACTGGACGGGCGCCAGATCGGCGCCTTGCTGGTCGCCCATTACGGCGCGCTGGCCAGTGCCGAGCCGGGCAACGAGCAATGGCCGCTGCTGGTCGCCGAAGGCCAGCGGCTGGAAGCGCAGGGCGCGGATAAGCCCTTGCTCGATGTCTGGTTCGCCAACGAGCGCCTCGGCTATGTGGTCGGTGTGTTCAACCTGATCCTGCGCACCGAGGACGGTGGCCAGAGCTGGACACCGTTCCAGGACCGCACCGACAACCCCCAGGGCTTTCACCTCAATGCCATCGCCTCCACCGGCGATGGGCTGTACATCGCCGGCGAGCAGGGGCTGTTGCGCAAATGGAGCGAGGCCGAGCAGCGCTTCGTCGCGCTGCCGACGCCTTACCAGGGGAGTTTTTTCGGCGTCCTCGGCAAGCCCGGCGAAGTGCTTGCCTACGGCCTGCGCGGCAACGTGCTGCGCAGCACCGACCAGGGCCGCAGCTGGACCCCGCTGCAGACGGGCCTGCACGCGAGCATCAGCGCCGGCGTTGTCGATGCCGGCGGGGCTTACCGATTGTTCACCCAGGGTGGGCAGATGCTGCTCGGGCAGGGAGCGGGCGCGGGCCTGCGCCGGGCAGCGCAACCGGCCCCGGTGTCCGGCGCCGTCCAGGCCGCCGATGGCAGGTTGATAGTGGTGGGCAGCCGTGGCGTACAGGCCTTGCCCGACAAGACTCCCACCCCTTAGAGCGAGAACCCAGACATGGGCAATATCAAGCAAGACAGCATGCCGGTGATCCGCGATGTGCGTGACTTCGACCGCGACTCCGGCAACCGGCTCGAGCGCTGGGTGTTCAACTATCGCCCGCTGTTCATGCTGCTGATGGCGCTGGCCACCCTGGTGCTGGGCTACATGGCCGCCACGCGCCTGGAGTTGCGCCCCAGCTTCGAAAAAATGATCCCGCAGAGCCAGCCCTACATCCAGAACTACCTGGAGCACCGCCAGTCGCTGCGGGGCCTGGGCAACTCGGTGCGGGTGGTGGTGGAGAACACCCAGGGCGATATCTTCGACCCGGCGTACCTGGACGTGCTCAAACAGGTCAACGACCAGCTGTTCCTCAGCGAAGGCGTCGACCGCGCCTGGATGAAGTCGTTGTGGAGCCCGGCGGTGCGCTGGAGCGAAGTCACCGAGGAAGGTTTCCAGGGCGGCCCGGTGATGCCCGACGCCTACACGGGCGAGCCGGGGCAGATCGAACAGCTGCGGCAGAACATTTCCCGCGCCGGCATCGTCGGCAGCCTGGTGGCCAGCGACTACAAGTCAAGCATGCTGATCGTGCCCCTGCTCGACAAGGCGGTGGCCGGCGGCCAGCCCATCGACTACCACGCCTTCTCGCAAATGCTCGAAGAGCAGCTGCGCGACAAGCTCGAATTCGCCGGCGACAGCGCGGCCCGCAAGGCCGGGGAGGAGGGCAAGGGGCCGTACAAGATCCGCGTGATCGGCTTCGCCAAGCTGATGGGCGACCTGATCGACGGCCTGATCCAGGTGATGATGTTCTTCGGCCTGGCCGTGCTCACCTCGCTGGCCATCATCTACCTCTATACCCGCTGTGTGCGCAGCACCTTGCTGGTGGTCGGCTGCTCGCTGATCGCGGTGGTCTGGCAACTGGGCATCGTCGCCTGGCTGGGTTACGCCATCGATCCGTACTCGGTGCTGGTGCCTTTCCTGATCTTCGCCATCGGCGTGTCCCATGCGGCGCAGAAGATGAACGGCATCATGCAGGACATCGCCCGAGGCACCCATAAACTGATCGCCGCACGCTACACCTTTCGCCGCCTGTTCATCGCTGGCGTCACCGCGCTGCTGGCCGACGCGGTGGGGTTTGCCGTGCTGATGCTGATCGACATCCCGGTGATCCAGGACCTGGCCATCACCGCCAGCATCGGCGTCGCGGTGCTGATCTTCACCTCGCTGCTGCTGATGCCCGTGGCGCTGTCCTATATCGGCGTCGGCGCCAAGGCCGCGCAGCGCGCCCTGCACATCGACGACCGGGCGCAGGCGCACAAGGGCTTCGGCAAACTGTGGGACTGGCTCGACCGTTTCACCAGCGCCAAATGGGCCACCGGCGCGGTAGTGGTCGCGCTGCTGATGGGCATCGGCGGCTTCGCGGCCAGCCTGCACCTGAAGATCGGCGACCTTGAAAGCGGCGCGCCGGAACTGCGCGCCGACTCTCGCTACAACCGCGACAACGCCTACATCACCAGCCACTACCGGCTGTCGAGCGATCTGTTCGCGGTGATGATCAAGACGCCCCCGGAAGGCTGCCTGAACTACCACACGCTGATTCTCGCCGACCGCCTGGCCTGGGAGCTGCAGCAGCATCCGGGGGTGCAGGCCACCAGCTCGCTGGTCAACTCGGTGCGCCAGATCACCGCCGGCACCTACGAGGGCAACCCCAAGCTCAACAGCATCCAGCGCAACCAGGACGTCCTGAACTACGCCGCGCAGCAGGCTTCGGTCAACTCGCCGGAGCTGTTCAATACCGATTGCTCGGTGATGCCGGTGATTGCCTTCCTCAAGGACCACAAGGCCGAGACCCTGGACGCCGTGGTGGCGATCGCCGACACCTTCGCCCTGGCCAACAGCAGCGCCGATCGCCAGTTCCTGCTGGCCGCCGGCAGTGCCGGCATCGAGGCGGCGACCAATATCGTGGTGCGCGAGGCCAACCGCACCATGCTGCTGTACGTCTATGCGGCGGTGACGCTGTTCTGCCTGCTGACCTTTCGCAGCTGGCGCGCCACCCTGGTCGCGCTGTTGCCGCTGGTGCTCACCTCGATCCTCTGCGAGGCCTTGATGGTGGCCATGGGCATCGGCGTGAAGGTGGCGACCCTGCCGGTGATCGCCCTGGGCGTGGGGATCGGCGTGGACTACGCCTTGTACCTGCTCAGCGTGCAGCTGCATTACCAGCGCCAGGGCCTGCCGCTGGCGCAAGCCTATCGCAACGCCGTGTCGTTCACCGGCCGGGTGGTGGGCCTGGTGGGCATCACCCTGGCGGCCGGCGTGGTGTGCTGGGTCTGGTCGCCGATCAAGTTCCAGGCGGACATGGGCATCCTGCTGACCTTCATGTTCCTGTGGAACATGCTGGGGGCGCTGATCCTGATTCCCGCCTTGTCGTACTTCCTGCTACGGGGCCCGGCGCTGGCGCGCCGCTCCGTGGCGGATGGCCCTGCGGCGCACGCCGACCCAAGCATTCCCCCTCAAGACCCGGGCAAGCAGCACGCCCTTAGCATTGCGGAGTAAGCCAACGATGTCCGATTACAAACCACCCCTGCGCGACATGCGCTTTGTCCTCAACGAAGTGTTCGAGGTTCCCAGGCTCTGGGCCCGCCTGCCTGGCCTGGCCGAGGTGATCGATGAAGACACCGCCGCGGCGATCCTCGAGGAAGCCGGGAAGATCAGCGCCGAAGTCATCGCGCCGCTCAACCGCGGCGGCGACGAACAAGGTTGCTCCTGGAACGACGGCGCGGTGACCACCCCGGACGGTTTCACCGCGGCCTACCGGGCCTTCGCCGAAGGCGGTTGGGTGGGCGTCGGCGGCGACCCGCAGTTTGGCGGCATGGGCATGCCCAAGATCATCTCGGCCCAGGTCGAGGAAATGGTCAACGCTGCCAACCTGTCGTTCGGCCTGTACCCGATGCTGACCGCCGGCGCCTGCCTGTCGCTCAATGCCCACGCCAGCCAGGCGCTCAAGGAGCGCTACCTGCCGAACCTGTACGCCGGCGTCTGGACCGGCTCGATGTGCCTGACCGAGGCCCATGCCGGCACCGACCTGGGGCTGATTCGCACCCGCGCCGAACCCTTGGCCGACGGTAGCTACGCGATCAGCGGCAGTAAGATTTTCATCACCGGCGGCGAGCACGACCTGAGCGAAAACATCATCCACCTGGTGCTGGCCAGGCTGCCGGATGCGCCGACGGGGCCCAAGGGCATCTCGCTATTCCTGGTGCCCAAGGTGCTGGTCGAGGCCGATGGCTCGCTGGGGGCGCGCAATTCGCTGTCCTGCGGTTCCCTCGAACACAAGATGGGCATCAAGGCGTCGGCGACCTGCGTGATGAACTTCGACGGCGCGATCGGCTGGCTCGTCGATGCGCCGAACAAGGGCCTGGCGGCGATGTTCACCATGATGAACTACGAGCGCCTGGGGGTTGGCATCCAGGGCCTGGCGCAGGGTGAGCGCTCCTACCAGAACGCCGTCGAATATGCCCGCGAACGCCTGCAGAGCCGTTCGCCGACCGGCCCGCAGGCCGCCGGCAAGGCCGCCGACCCGATCATCGTGCATCCGGATGTGCGGCGCATGTTACTGACCATGAAGGCCTTGAACGAAGGCGGGCGAGCCTTCTCCAGCTACGTGGCGCTGCAACTGGACACCGCCAGGTACGGCGCCGACGCGGCCAGCCGCACCCGTGGCCAGGAACTGGTGGCGCTGCTGACCCCGGTGGCCAAGGCGTTTCTCACCGACATGGGGCTGGAGACCACGCTGCTTGGCCAGCAGATCTTCGGCGGCCATGGTTACATCCGCGAGTGGGGCCAGGAACAGCTGGTGCGCGATGTGCGCATCACTCAGATCTACGAAGGCACCAACGGCATCCAGTCCCTGGACCTGGCGGGGCGCAAGATTGTCGGCAGCGGCGGGGCGCTCTACCGTCTGTTCGCCGCCGAGGTTCGCAACTTCACGGCCAACGCCGGCACCGAGCTTGGCGAATTCTGCAGGCCGTTGAATGCCGCCGTGGACACCCTCGACGAGCTGACCGCGTGGCTGCTGGATCGGGCAACGAGCAACCCCAACGAAATCGGCGCCGCCTCGGTCGAGTACCTGCAAGTGTTCGGCTACACCCTGTACGCCTACATGTGGGCCATGATGGCCAAGGCGGCCCTGGGCAAGGAGTCGCAAGACGATTTCTACGCCAGCAAGCTGGGCACCGCGCGCTTCTACTTCGCCCGCCTGCTGCCGCGCATCCACTCCCTGAGCGCCTCGGTCAAGGCCGGCAGCGAATGCCTGTACCAGCTGGACGCGGCGCAGTTTTGAGCGACAGCGCAGCGAGGGTGGCTGGAGGGGCGTCATGAGCTCCCCTCCAGAGCCTGGAAATTTGCAGCCAAGGTGCCTGCTCGGCACCTTGGCTGTTCGTTACGAGAGCGGCTCGATCAACCGGCCCTGATCTTTCACGGCGTTGTTGTCGACTTCAATTTTGCTGCTGGCCTGAACGTAGTAAGGGTGTTGCGCGCCATTCTTCTTCAGGGAAAGCACGAAGCCACGGCTGTCGGACCTGTCCCAGGTTTCCTGCTTGCCGTTACCGACGGAAAAGAAGCTGGTGTCTCCGTCGCTACCCCAATGATTGATGGCGACTTCGATGGGGTTGGACGAATTGTTTGTAACGGTAATACCCATATCCATATCCTTTTTAGACTGAGAATTAGCTGGGCTGGCACCGATTACTGTCCAAAAGTTGCAGGCCGTTACGGCGGCCGGCAATGTAATTGGCTGGACCAGTCAGGGCGGGTGTTGCGCATTGGAGTCTAGTCACCCGTTCAGCGCCGGCATGCCCGGGTGAAGGGATAACGGGCGCAGCAGCGGTATTCCGGACGAGAGGTCAAAGTGCTCCAGCAGAAAAGGCAGGGCCCACCGCCAGGTGGGCCCTTTTTTGTGTCTCCAGGGGCAGGGTGCGCCCCTGGCGCGTCAGACCAGGCTGATCATGTCCGCGCTCAGTTGCGCGGCATTGAAGCCGACCAGGGTGATGCTGCTGTCGCCCGCCACGATCAGGCTGTCGCTGCCTTGCTGGCTGGTGGCGCTGAGGACGTCGGCCGTGGAGCCGAACAGCGACTTGGAAAACACCAACTGATCGAAGCCGTTCTGGTGAACGTTGAAATCGCTGATCAGGTCACGGCCGAAACCGCCTACGTCGAAGACAAACAGATCGCTGCCCACACCGCCGCTGAGCATGTCGTTGCCCTGGCCGCCGACCAGGATGTCGTTCTGCGCGCCGCCGTAGAGTGCGTCGTTGCCGATGCCGCCGAGCAGGGTGTCGTTGCCGTTGCCACCGTGCAGCAGGTCATTGCCCGCGCCGCCTTCGATCAGATCGTCGCCGCCCTGACCGAAGATCAGGTCGCGCGCGGTACCGCCCTTGAGCAGGTCTGCCAGTTGCGTGCCTTCGGTGGCCTTGGCGTAGCTCTTGTCCGAGCCGAACAGGCCTTCGAAGTCGAGCTTGCTGCTGGTCACGGTAAAGGCCGGAGTGAAGGTCTGGCCCAGCAGGCCTTCGAACTCCACATGCTCGACGTCGTGCAGCTCCTTGAGGCCGTAACGCCCGTTGGTGTCGTTGAGGAACAGCGTGCCATCGCTCAGGCGCACGGCTTCGTAGCTGGTGACGGTGCCCTGCAGGAAGACTTTGTCGTCGCCCACGCCGCCGGCGACGATGTCGGTGCCGGTGCTGACCCTGAAGCTGTCGTTGTCGGAGAAACCGTCGAGGAAGTCGTCGTTCCTGCCGTCCTGCAGCTTGTCCGCGCTGTCCGTGCCGAGCAGGAAGGCCGGGGTGCCGAAGTGGTTGGAGGTGGGGGAGTATTTGTCGCTGACCCAGGTAAAGCTGCGGCTGACCGGGTCGAGGTTGCTGATGATGATGGTGCTGTCACGCTCGATGTAGTCGTAGAAGGTCGACTGGCCGATACGCTGGATAGGGTTGATGAAAATGCCTTCCAGGTGTGCGACCCAGCCGTTGGGGTTGATCACGGAGAAGGGGCCGTTGGGCCAGGTGGGCAACGCATAGACCGTGTCGAACAGGACGATGTTGTCGGTGGTTGAGGTGTAGCTGGCGTCACTGCCCTGGAGGGCCGCGAGAATCGCGCCGCTCAGGTCGGTCTGTTCGCCGATGAGCCGGTGCACGATGTCGTTTTCAAAGCCGAAGTTGAAGATGCCATCGTTGTTGCTGGCCTTGGGCGACGCCATGCCGAAGTAGTCCGAATCCTTGAAGAAACCGTCGGCCAGGTCTTCCCGGCCCAGGTACATGCTGTTGGTCACGGAGCCGCCCTGGCTGTAGCCGGTGACCAGCACGTCCTTGCCCGTCAGGTTATGGCTGGTGGCGTAGTTCTTGATCGAATCGAGCAGGTAGTCGTAGCCGTGGATATAGGAGTTGTCGATCATTGCCGGATAGCCCAGCAAGTCCATCGGCGAGTTGGTGCCGGCAATCGAAAAGCCCATTTTCACCAGCTTGCCGCTGTCGTCGTACTGGCCGAATACCTTGGCCTGGGAGCCGGATACGTTTTCGCCCTTGAAACTGCCGGTCAGGTCGAGGTGACTGCCGTCGATGCCCAGGTCGCTGGCGCTGATCTCGCGCCAGCCCTTGGGCAGGACAAAGGTGTTGCCTTCGCCCAGGACCGCCCCGGGCAAGTGGTAGAGCGCGCCTACCGTCGCTACGCCGCTGGTGTAGGTGGCCAGGCTCCAGGCATCTGAAATCAGCACGCGGCCGTCTTGGCCCTTGTAGTCGAATATCGCCATGGTTCGTTTTCCCTCACAAACTGAGAAGTCATGAAAAAAAACAAGAGCTGAAGTCTTCTTGTTCTTCTTCGCTCGGATTTCAGAGCCTGGTGACTGCGCGCTCCGGAATCTGCGCCCAAGCTACTCATTCGTCTGGAAGGCGTGGGTCGGGCAGCCAGGTATTGGCACGATCGTCCTGGAAAAAGGCGGATCCAGCCGCAATAAATTTGTCTTTATTACACTTTGGTTACCTTGAGACGGGCCCCCAGCGGCATATTCCGCCGGGGCCGCCCGAGGTTTCAGCCAGGCAGCGCTGAAACCTCCCTTCGGGCGAGGGCCATGCCCGCCTTACGCCCAGCGCCGGAACAGCACGCTGGCATTCACCCCGCCAAAGCCGAAGCCGTTGGACAAGGCGTATTCCATCGCCAGCGGCTGGGCCTGGCCACGAATCAGGTTGAGGCCCTCGGCATCGGCATCGGGGTTTTCCAGGTTGAGGGTGGCGGGGACGATCTGGTCGCGCAGCGCCAGGATGGTGAAGATCGCCTCGATGCCGCCGGCGGCGCCCAGCAAGTGGCCGGTGGCCGACTTGGTCGAGGCGATGGCCAGGTCGCTGTGGCTGCCGAACACGCGCTTGATCGCCGCCAGCTCGCCCTTGTCGCCCACCGGGGTCGAGGTCGCATGGGCGTTCAGGTGCTGGACCCGGGACGGCTCGACCCCGGCCTGGCGCAACGCCTGCTGCATGGCGCGGCGGGCGCCGTCGCCGTCTTCCGGCCCGGCGGTCATGTGGTAGGCATCGGCGCTGGTGCCGTAGCCCACCAGTTCGGCGATTGGCGTGGCGCCCCGGGCCAGGGCGTGTTCCAGCTCCTCGATCACCAGCAGGCCGGCGCCTTCGCCCATCACGAAGCCGTCGCGGGCCTGGTCGAAGGGCCGCGAAGCGCGTTCCGGGGTGTCGTTGAAGTCGCTGGACAGGGCGCGCGCGGCCGCAAAGCCGGCCAGGCTGACCCGGTGAATCGTCGCCTCGGTGCCGCCGCAGACCGCGACGTCGATTTCCCCGGCGCGAATCATCCGCGCGGCGTCGCCGATGGCCTGCACGCCCGCGGCGCAAGCGGTCACCGGCGTGCCCAGTGGCCCCTTCAGGCCATGCTGGATCGACACATGGCCGGCGGCCATATTGCTCAGGAAAGACGGAATGGTGAACGGCGAAAGACGGCGCGGCCCCTTGCTGTCGGTGGTGCGCACGGCGTCGGCGATGGCCGGGAAACCGCCCACGCCCGACGCGATGATGGTCGCGGTGCGTTCCTGCGCCTCTGCGGTCTGCGGCGCCCAGCCGGCCTGGGCCAGCGCTTCCTGGGCGGCGGCCAGGGCGAACAGGATGAAGCGGTCCATCTTGCGCTGTTCCTTGGGCGCCAGCAGGGCGTCCGGATCGAAGCCGGCCTCCGGGTCTTCGCTGCGGTCGGGAACCTGGCCGCCGATGCTAATCGGCAGGTCGCCGATCAGGGCTTCCGGCAGTCGGCGGATTCCCGACTGCCCGGCCAGCAGGCGTTGCCAGATCTGCTCGACGCCACAGCCCAGCGGGGTCAATGCGCCCATGCCGGTGACGACAATACGTTTGCTCATGGTGGTTCAGCTCCTCGGTCTGATAAGGGTATGTCGCTCTATGGACGTCACTATCATCATGAAAGTAACATGCCCGCACCGTTACCCGCATCCTGAATCGGCAACCGCGAAATCCGAGGAACCACCATGCAACGCAAGACCCTGCTTCACGACGAATGCCCGATTGCCCGCAGCCTGGAACGGGTCGGCGAATGGTGGAGCATCCTCATCATGCGCGACGCCCTGCATGGCTTGCGGCGTTTCGAGGAGTTCTCCCGCAGCCTGCAGATCGCCCCCAACATGCTCACCCGGCGCCTCAATTCGCTGGTCGAGGCCGGCCTGCTGGAGCGCCAGGCCTACAGCCAGCGGCCGCTGCGCTACCAATATGTGCCGACGGCCCGCGGCGAGGATTTTCGCGTGGTGCTGATGGCCTTCGTCGCCTGGGGCAACCGCCATTACGCGCCGGAAGGGGAAAGCGTGCAGGTAGTCGAGCGCGCCACCGGCCGGCCGGTGCAGCCGATGATGGCGGACGTGGTCGATGGCCGCCCGGTGCCGCTGGAGCAATGCACGGTGCAGGCCGGGCCGCTGGCCAGCGAAGGCGTGCGCCAGCGCTTGGGGGCCCTGCGGGCGATGGAGGAGCGCCAGGCCCAAGGTGCCGCACAGGGCTGCGGCGCCTCGGGTTAACGAACGGCGCCGGTCACTGGTCCTTTTCGCAGTTGACCATCCACGAAGCGCCGAAGCGGTCCACCAGCATGCCGAAGCGTGCCGCCCAGAACGTGGCCTCCAGCGGCATCTGCACGGTGCCCTGGTCGGCCAGCGCGGCGAACACCCGCTCGGCCTCGGCGACGCTGTCGACATTCAGCGATATGGAGCAGCCGTGGATGCCCGAATACGGCCGGTCGGGCGTGCTGTCCGAACCCATGATCGCCTGGTCGCCGACCAGCAGGCGGGTGTGCATGACCAGGTCATGGCACTCGGCAGGAACATGCTCGCGGGCGGGGCTTTCGCCGAAGGTCATCATCACTTCGAGGGTGCCTTGCAGGCACTGGGCGTAGAACTTGAAGGCGGCGGCGCAATCGCCGTTGAAGATCAGGTAAGGGTTGATTTTCATAGTCGGTCTCCCGGGTGGACAGGGCGGCGGCGGACGCGCCGGCAAGCTCGCGCGCTGACGCAACCTGATGAATCAGACCCCACTAGCAAAGCCTAAACCCGGCTGGCAGGGGGCTTGTTTTTAGACGGTTTTCTTATGGTCTTGCGGCCACTTATCACCGTCGTTGCACCCCCGGGGCGCGCCGCCGGGCTGGCGGCGCGGCCCGGGCTACATCAATGGGGTACGGGGCATTCCCAGCAGGCCGGTCAGGCGGTCCATGATCGCCTGTTGCCGGGCGCGGTCGGCCAGGTAGCCGGCCTCGGCGTCGGCCACGTCCGCCGAGCAGTGCGGGCAGGTGGTTTCGTGGGCATGGATGTACTGCGAGCAACCGCGGCACAGCGCCAGCTGGCTGGGCAGGCGTCCTTCCTCGGGGGATTTCTGCCCCTGGTTGATCCACGCCAGCTTGATCACCTGGCCGCTGTCGCTGACGCTGCCGACCGTCTCGCCGGTGTCGATGCGCTCGGTGATCAGGTCGAAGCGGCCGACCGCGAACGACGCCTTGGCCGCGTCCTCGAGTTTCACGATGCGTTCGCGCAGGCCCTTTTTCTGCAGGTCCAGGGCGCGGTAGTGGCAGTACGGATTGTTGCCGGGCTTGCCCAGCAGCGAGTGCGAAGTCCAGGTGCAGCCGCCGCGGCACACGTCGTTGTAATAGCAGGTGCGGCAATACCCCCAGAGGTCGTCGACCGAGCGCAGCCGGCCAAAATGCATGCCTTCGCTGTAGTGCCAGATGTCGTGCAGGTTCATGTCGCGCACATTGCCGCCGGAGAACCCCACCGTGGCCAGCGACGGGCAGCCCTTGACCGTGCCGTCGGCTTCCAGGGCTAGCACCGTTTGCCCGGCGGCGCAGCCGCTCCAGTGCACGCGCTCGTCGCCGAAACCGCGCCACATATGCTCGTAAGGGCCGTAATAACCGATGTTATTGCCGACGTTCATCAGCAGGCCGCGCTCCAGGCCCTCGCGGTACAGGCGCGCGAGCAACGGCATGACCTCCAGCAATTGATAGGGTTGCAGCAGCAGTTCCGGGTGGTCCACCGCGTTGCCCATGGCCACCGTCAGCTGGATCTGCCAATGGGTGGCGCCCAGTTCGATGATCTGGTCCATCAACTGCGGCAGGTCGGGCAGGGTGGCCGCGCCGATCTGCGTGTTGACGCTGACCGCGAGCCCGGCCTGCTTGGCCCGGCGCAGGGTGTCCACGGCCTTGTCGAAGGAGCCCGGGACATTGCGCACGGCGTCGTGCAGGGGCGCCAGGCCGTCCAGGGAAACCCCCACGCCGTTGAGCCCGGCCTCCACCGCGGCCTGCATTTTCGCCGGGGTCAGGTTGCGCCCGCCGGTCTGGATCGCGCAGTAGATGCCATGGCCGTGGATGGCCTGGATCAGGCGGGTCCAGTCCTTGCGCAAATAGGCTTCGCCGCCGATCAGGGTGATTTCGCGGGTGCCGAGGGCGGCCAGGGCGTCGATCACGTCGAGGCATTCCTGGGTGTTCAGTTCGTTGGGGCGCCGGTGGCCGGCGCGCGAGCCGCAATGCAGGCACTTGAGGTCGCAGGCTAGGGTGATTTCCCAGACCACATGCACCGGTACATAACGCTTGAGGTCGGTTTCGCTGAGGTAGCGGGCGGGGCGATTGGCTGACATGGGCAGTCCCTGGGCGCACACCGGTGCGCGGCACAAAGCTGGCGGATGTCCGCGTCGATCCCGGCGCTGCCGGCCCGAGCGGACACAGGGTTTGTCAGTGGCAAGCCGGGCCTGGCCCCGGCAACGCAACGCCAGGCCCGGGCGCCACTGCTCAGCGCGCTTCGAGGCGGGCGATCTCGGCGTTCAGCTGCTGCAAGGCGCTGCGCAGCGCATCGCTGCTGGCCAGTTGCTGTTCGCCCTGGCGGACCACTGCCTTGAGCTGCGCCAGGTCACCGCTGCCTTGCGCCTGCTGCACCGCCACCGCATACAGCGGCACGGGATGATGCGGCACGGGCTCGGGGTGTGGGATCGACGCCTGGCTGACCGTGGCGTGCTGCACGTCCTGCCAGTTGCCCTGGTAGCAATATTGGTAGCTGGCGAAGCCGCTGGCCCAGTCGAGCTCGAGAATCCCCTGCAGGTGGAAGGTCGCGGCGATCTGGCTGGTAGGGCCGCTGGGGTTGCCGGTAAGGCTCAGGATGATGTGGCCTTCGGTCGACGGGTGCAGCTGTGGCTGGGAATAGTCGCCCCACACATCGGCAAAGAAATTCACCGGCGGGTAGGTGCTCTTGAACACACGGGCCACGCCGCTGACTTTTTTCTGCACAGTGTTGACCAGCAGGTCGAGGGTCAGGACGGGAGCACCCAACAGCGCCGTGGCGACTTGGATGCGGGTATGGAACAGTCCGGTTTGCATGGTGCAGCTCCTTGTTCTTGTTCATGGAAATCGGGTGCGGGCACACGCCGCGGTCAGCGCCGCTCGAGCCTGCCGATCTCGTCCTTGGCCGCATCCAGCGCGCTGCGCAGTTGCGGCAACTGGTCCAGTTGCTGCTTGGCCAGGCTGGCCAGGCTCTTCATCTGGCTCAGGTCGCCACTGGCGATGGCGCCATGGATCGGCGCGGCATACAGCGGCAGGATCGGTGGGTACGGGTAGAAGGCCGCGGTGGTTTCCTGGGGCGCTTGCAGGGCGTAGTTGTTGGGGGCCGAACCCACCAGATGGGCCGGCACGTTTTCCACCGTCACCCAGCGCTGGCCGTTGTAGAACTGATAGGTGGCGATGCCGCTTTTCCAGTCGTGGTCCACCACCAGCTGGATCTTGAAGCTGATGGGCGAGTTCGAGCCGGGCCCGCCCTGGTTGCCCTGGGCGGTGACCAAGATCTTGCTGGTGCTGGGCGGCATGACGGTCAGGTAGGTGTATTGCCCCCACACATCGGACGACAGCTCCAAAGGTGGGTTGACGGCCTGGGTCACCAGCGAGGTGCCACGCACGCTTTGCTCGGGGGTGTAGACCAGGAAATCGAGGGCCAGGCTCGGCGCGCCGGGGGTCGAGTTACCGATCCGGTAGCTGAGCGGAAACAGGCCAAGATTGGACGAAATGGATCCGGACATGATTGCCTCCAGTGCATTGGAAAATGGAAACCGGCTTAGCGCCGTTCCAGACGGGCGACTTCCTGTGCCAACTGCTCGTAAGCGCTGCTCAGTTCCTTGGATTCTTTTTTCGAGGAATCGCGTTGTTTGAGCAGGGTCTTCATTTGCGGCAGGTTGCCGAGGGAGATTGCTTCTTGAATCGCCACGCCATAAGGCGTGACGGGGTGCAGCGAGGATGAACTCATGGCGTTGCCTTCCGTGGGAGTTGTAGAGACTGCGCTATCCGGCAGCTTTTGCAGTTAAGCAGGCCGGGCACGGGGCAAAGGCGGGGGCCAATAACTAACTTTGAATAGCCGTTATCGGGAAAAAATATATCCAGGCGGAACAAGCCACTGGCGCGGCCCTATAGCGCGTTTGGCAATCAGCGACCCGCCGCTTACAAGCAATGAATTCAAGCAGGCGCCCCCAACCGCCTCACCCCTGTAGCCGCTGCCGAAGGCTGCGATCGAGCCGCAGGCTCGCGACGAACTTAAGGGCGCCGAAGCCCCTGCGGGCCTTATCGCAGCCTGCGGCAGCGGCTACAGGTCGGTGTTCGTCTATGGGAATGCAGTGCGGTCACGATAGCCGCGACAAGGCCGATTTCCTTTCATACCCAGCCACCGGCATCCCCTGTAGCCGCTGCCGCAGGCTGCGATCGAGCCGCAGGCTCGCCACGAACACAAGATCGCTGAAGCCCCTGCGGGCCTTATCGCAGCCTGCGGCAGCGGCTACAGGTTGGTGTTCGTCTATGGGAATGCGGTGCGGCAACGATAGCCGCGACAAGGCCACGATTTCCTTTCGTACCCAGCCATCGGCATCCCCCTGTAGCCGCTGCCGAAGGCTGCGATCGAGCCGCAGGCTCGCGACGAACTTAAGACCGCCGAAGCCCCTGCGGGGCTTATCGCAGCCTGCGGCAGCGGCTACAGATCGGTGTTCGTTTGTGGGAATGCGGTGCGGCAACGATAGCCGCAACAAGGCCACAATTTCCTTTCATACCCAGCCACAGGCATCCCCTGTAGCCGCTGCCGAAGGCTGCGATCGAGCCGCAGGCTCGCCACGAACACAAGACCGCTGAAGCCCCTGCGGGGCTTATCGCAGCCTGCGGCAGCGGCTACAGGTCGGTGTTTGTCTGTGGGGAATGCGGTGTGGCAACGATAGCCGCAACAAGGCCACAATTTCCTTTCATACCCAGCCACAGGCATCCCCCCTGTAGCCGCTGCCGAAGGCTGCGATCGAGCCGCAGGCTCGCCACGAATTTAAGACCGCTGAAGCCCCTGCGGGGCTTATCGCAGCCTGCGGCAGCGGCTACAGGTTGGTGTTCGTCTGTGGGAATGCGGTGCGGTCACGATAGCCGCGACAAGGCCACGATTTCCTTTCGTACCTAGCCACCGGCATCCCCCCTGTAGCCGCTGCCGAAGGCTGCGATCGAGCCGCAGGCTCGCGACGAACTTAAGACCGGTCGCGGTTCAGGCCACGGCGCTTTGCGAGGAGGGGGTCAGCAGTCGTTCCAGGGCGCCGCTGAGCAGTTGCTCCAGCAGGGTTTCGCGTTCGTGGTCGGTCAGTGGCTGCTCGTCCAGCCAGCCGGGGGCACTGTTGAGCAGGCTGGCCACGGCGTGACCGGTGGCCCGTAGCGCCGCGTCGCCGAGCCGGGGCAGCGGGCCGAGGAGCGTCAGCAGGCGGTGCTCGTAATGCTCGCGCAACTGGCGCACGCGCTGCTGCTGGTCGGGGTTGAGGCAGCCGCTGTCGCGCTCCACCAGGCGGAAATGCCGCGGCATTTCCCGGTGCAGTTTCAGGTGGGCGCGGATCAGCGTGCGCAGCAGATCGTCGGGCGCCTTGCGCCGTCGTTCGATGCGTGCCAGGGTGCCGAGCAGTTCGTCGTAGAACTCTTCGATCAGGTCCAGCAGCAGGTGCTGCTTGCTCGGGTAGTGGTGATACAGCGAGCCCGGGGCCAGCCCCAGGTGACTGGCCAGCTCGCGCATGCCGACCTGGCCGAAGCCCTTGCTGGCGAACAGCTCCAGGGCCTTGTCGCGGCTTTCGGCAAAACGCGAGCAACGCTCAGCCATAGGCATAAAAGCCACGCCCGCTTTTGCGTCCCAGGTAACCGGCGGCGACCATTTCCTTGAGCAGCGGCGCAGGCCGATATTTGCTGTCGTTGAAGCCGTCGTAGAAGGACTGGAGGATCGCCAGCAGGGTGTCCAGGCCGATCAGGTCGGCCAGGGCCAGCGGGCCGATCGGCTGGTTGCAGCCCAGGCGCATGCCGGCGTCGATGTCCTCGGCGCTGGCCAGGCCTTCCTGCAATACCAGGATCGCCTCGTTGATCATCGGCACCAGAATCCGGTTGACCACAAACCCCGGGCGGTTGCCGGCGGTGATCGCGACCTTGCCCAGGCGCGTGGCCAGGTCAATGGCCAGGGCGTGGGTCGCGTCGCTGGTCTGCAGGCCGCGAATCACTTCGATCAGGCCCATCACCGGCACCGGGTTGAAGAAATGCAGGCCGATAAACCGCTCGGGCGCGACGACACTGGCGGCGAGCTGGGTAATCGACAGCGACGAGGTATTGGAAGCGATGACGCATTCGACCGACACCTGGGCGGCGATCTGTTGCAGCACCCGTAGTTTCAGGTCGAGGTTTTCCGTGGCCGCCTCGATCACCAGTTGCGCCTCGGCGAGGCTGGCGTAGTCGGTGCTGGTGCGGATGCGCCCCAGGGCGGCGAGCTTCTGCGCCTCGCTCAGGCTGTCCTTGGCGATCTGCCGGTCGAGGTTCTTGCTCACCGTGGCCATGGCCTTTTGCAGGGCGCTGTCGCTGATGTCCAGCAAGGTCACGTCGAACCCAGCCAGGGCACAGACTTGAGCGATGCCGTTACCCATGGTGCCGGCGCCAATCACACCGATATTGTGCAGATTCATCGTGGTTCTCTTCCTTCGTCCGGGCGTGTCGCGAAGCCGCCTGACAGCGTCTTGTAATGCAACCTTCGAGGCGCGAGTCTAGTGCCCGCGCCAACCCCGGCCTATGCCAAAAGCGCTCAGCCGCGCTGGCATTTTTTGCCATGTCCACAGCCACAGAGAGCAGTCATTCCATGCGGGAAAAGGATTCGGTCGCGGTCTACTTCGTGCAGGTGATGGTCCACGCCTTGCGCGAGCGGCCCGAGCGCCTGGCGGCGGTGCTGGCCGAGGCGGGCATCGATCCGGCCCTGCTCGGCCAACCCGAGGCGCGGGTGCCGGCCAGCGCATTCGCGGCCTTGTGGCTGATCCAGATTCGCGAGCTGCAGGACGAGTTCTTCCAGCTCGACTCCCACGGCATGCCGCCGGGGGCGTTTGCCCTGATCTGCCGGGGGCTGATCCAGGAGCCCACCCTGGAAAAGGCCCTGCGCCAATGCCTGGCCAACTTCAGCCTGTTCCTGCGCGACTTTCACGGCAGCCTCAGCGTGCGCGGCAAGCGCGCGGTGCTGAGTCTCGACAGCCAGCCGCGCGACGCCGCCACCGGGCGTTTTGGCGAAGAGACGTTCCTGGTGCTGATGATCAGCCTGCTGTGCTGGCTCGGCGGGCGGCGCATTCCCATCGACCGCGCCGACTTTCGTTATCCGCGCCTGTCTTTGAGCGACGATGCCTTGCTCTGGGGGCCGAACCTGACCTTTGGCGCCGAGCGCACCGAAATCGAATTCGCCAGCCGCTTCCTGCGTTTGCCGGTGGTCCAGGACCTGGCCTCGCTCAAGGTGTTCTTGCGCAGCGCGCCGCAGTGGCTGGTGATTCGTTTTCGCAACCAGCACGGCCTGGCGAGCCAGGTCTACCAACGCCTGCGCCGCAGTCATTACAGCCAGTGGCCGACGCTGGAAGCCTTCGCCGGCGAAGTGCGGGTCAGCCCCAGCACCCTGCGCCGGCGCCTGGAGCGCGAGGGCGTGTCGTACCAGGAAATCAAGGACGAAGTGCGCCGCGCCATGGCCGTCGAACTGCTGCGCCAGAGCCGCGTGAGCATCGGCGAGATCGCCGAGCGCACCGGCTTCCAGGAACCCAGCGCCTTCCACCGCGCATTCAAGAAATGGACCGGCGAAAGCCCCGGGCGCTACCGCGCGCGCTACCAGCCGGCAAGCTGACGGGTTGGCGTTCGCGGATCATTTCAAGCCGTTACGCCCAACGCCTGCAACTGCCGCCGCGTCTCAGCCGCCGAGCGGTGCTCGATCGCATTCCAGCCCAGGGCCTTGGCGGCGACGATATTCGGCGCGTGGTCGTCGATGAACGCCAACTCCTGCGGCGTCACGCCCGGCAGGTGCGCGCGAATGCGCTGCAGGGCGGTGTGGTAGATCTCGGCGTCAGGCTTGATCTGGCGTTCCTGCCCGGACACCACGATGTCGCGAAAACGCTGGAGGAACGGATAGTTGTCCCAGGCGTAGGGGAAGGTCTCCTGGGACCAGTTGGTCAGCCCGAACAGCGGCATTTGCGCCTGGTGCAGCTCCTCCAGCAAGGCCACGCCGTCGTCCAGCTGGCCGCGGAGCATTTGTGGCCAGCGCCCGTAATAGGCTTCGATCAGCGGCGCATGCTCCGGGTGTTCGGCCACCAGGCTGCGGGTCGCTTCGGCCAGGGGCCGCCCGGCGTCTTGCTGGGTGTTCCAGGCCTGGGTGCAAATGGTGTCGAGGAACCATTGGCGGCGGGCATCGTCGGGGATCAGTTGGCGGTACAGGTGGTGCGGGCTCCAGTCGAACAGCACGCCACCAAAATCGAAAACCACAGCACGAATTGTCATCAGCAAGTCCCTTTTAGCGGTTGTGGGTCAGGCGACATCCTGCGACGGTGGGATGGGCAATGCAATTTGCTGGCGGCTCTGGCCCCATGTCGATTCCAGTATTCCTAGTTGAGGACTGCATTGAAGGAAACTGCTATTCGGTTTTTTATGAGTGGAAAAGCTCAGGTTTTCAATGTCCTATTTTCAAAAAATTAATGCCTCTTCAAAGCATACATCGCCAGTATATTTGTAGACTTCTAGAAGAGCTTTTTTTGCTGCTCTGATACAGGTGTCATCATCATTAAGGGCTGAAACTATTTCTCTTGGTTCATCTAACTCTATAGCGGCTTCATTGGTTTTTTGATTCCAGGTTATGTCAATGTTTTCGAGGTTTAATGCCTTTTTTGTTGTGGAGTAATAAGGGGACCATAGGTGCTTGTCTATTGCTTCTCGGAAGTCCTGAAGTAATACCCTGGTTTTTTCATGTGACTGGATTATATCCTTGAAGAACTCCTTGTTGAGGTCTTCTATTAGTTGTGCATTTTCTATGTGGAGTGTGGAGTATTCTTTTATTTTTTCTTTGAAGTTCTTTGCAGTGATAAATTTTATTCTGGAGGTGCTTTCTTTTTTGTTCAGTATGTACTTTGATAGGTAGTCTTCAGATTCTATTGGGGATGCAAGTATTTCATCGTTGTTGAACTTTAATCTGATTAGCTCGCTGTCAATAACTGATATTAGGTTGAATTGGTAGACGACTGGTTTTTTTCTGTTTTTATTGCTTGTGTTCAAGATGTTCAGTTCATATGCTTGAGCCTTCATTAAAGAGGTTACTGAGTTGAATATGTTTTTGTCATTTTGACAGGTTGATTTTTCTTTATTGATTTCTTGAAAAGCAAATATGTCTACTTCTGGAGGGCTGAAAATTCCAGGGCACATTTTAATCATTCTATTATGATAGTTTTCTTCCCAGTCAGGTTGCACTAGATAATAAGATGTTGCGTTGTCGCTACTATACCCCTTAAAAGGTTGCCAGTTTGTATTTGGGTCGTTTATTTCTATGTCGCGAGATAAAAGTGCCCAGTAATTAGATTCGCTTTTTTTGCAGCTTATAATGATTGCTGTATAGACGGGTATGCCTGATACTTTTCTACATTTGTAAGCGAGGATGTCAATTTCTCGTACTGATTCTTCATGATCGTCGAGGTAATATCTGTTGGTAATAAGTATCCAGCCTTCAGTGCGTAATATACTTGCAATCTCATGTTCAAGTTTGAAGCCGGTTTTACAGATGTTTTCTTTTATTTTTTGAAGGTCCATGTCAGTCGAGCCTGTCTGCTAGAGTGTCTGTCCCAATGCCATGGTTTGACCACTATGCGCGCCTGGGTAGGTAGAAAACTAGCAGGTTTTAGCTTGTGTGCTATTCGACTTGGAAGTTATGAGGGGACAGACCACTATCGATGTGTTTTACATTGCGAAAAGACAATAGCCTAAAGCGATGCGGAGAAAGGTCGTTGCTCCCTACAGCGGCGGATACAGATTGAGTAAGTTTTGATAGCGGTTTTTCGTTTTACGCTACCCACCATTGAATCACTTCCAACACTGCACAACCTTCCTGGGTAAACAGGTTCCCCGCCTGGCGATGCCCTGTCACTTATCAGTCGACAATCACCCGTTCGCTCGGGTCGTCGCCCAGGCACACGCTCAGCTGCTGCCCGGCCTTGTTGAATGCGCAGGTAGGCAGGGGCGGCTTGATGAAATTCAGTGTCGGGAGGATGAATACGCCGGCCAGGATCAGTGCACCCAGGGTTCGGAGAAACAGCACATCCACGCTGGTGGCGGCGGGCCGGGGTTTGAGGCGGCCGTGGCGGTACCAGTACCAGCCGCTGGCGACAAAGCCGCAGCCGATCGCCATCGCGTAGTCCAGCTCCCAGGACTGCGGGCTGAAGATCAGGTTGCCGTCGGCGTCGTCCGGGTAGTTGACCCGCCACCAGGCACCCAGCAACAGCGGTACCAGCCCGGCAACGATCCAGGCCAGGCGCGCGCCGGGCATGCGCGTGAGCAGGGCCAGGGTCAGGCCGAGGAGGCAGGCAAGCCACACGCCGAGGTACAGCTGGAAACCCATGGCCCCGCCAAACAGCGTGCCGCTGACGTCCCGCGGGACAATCAGTTGCAGGTCGGCGAACACCATCACCGCCAGCGGGGCGGCCACGGCGATTGCGCTCAGCAGCGCGTTGATCCATGAGCACAGGGTGAACAGGCGACGGATAAGCAGGTTTGACAAAGAGGGGGCGGGCGCCAACACGTTTCTTCCTTGGGTGGTGTTCGGGGGCGCGCAGTATGCAAGGCCGCCGGCGGTTTTGCACCCGTCGCCGAAGCCGTAGCGGCAAACCGCCATGGGCGGGGCGGCGTCGCTACCTTGATGGTGTTTTTTTGCGAGCCTGCACGCTGCCAGCCATGGCTGCGGCGGGGTTGGCCTGCGACGCACGGTTGGCCCGGCCACCGCACTTTTTGCGTTTTTGCGGTTCTATTCAGGGCCAGGCCGCGCCGACCCTCCGCGCGGCCAGAGTCCAGAACGGTGCCGATGGTTTATCCGCTTTCTCGTTATTTCCCGCGTTTGTTTGGCCTGCGTCTGCGGCGCTGGCCGCTGTGGCTGGCCGCTACCCTGGTGCTCTGCGCCACGGGTTGCAGCCAGCAGCAGGGGCGCGACATGGTCCAGCAGTTCAGCAATGGCAAGCCCCAGGAGTTCTTCCAGACCAGCGTCGACCGCATGGCCACCCTGAGCATGCGCGACAACCTGCAAAGCCTTTACCTGTTGATGAACAAGCTGTACCTGCGCAACCCCAACCAGTGGCGCGAGTGGGGCTACACCGACGCCACCAGCGCCCAGCGGGAAATCCGCCGGGCCATCGAGCAGCAGAAGTCCTTGCCGGCCCTGGGCGATCGCCGCGACCTGGCGGCGTTGAGCTACGCGCTGAGCCCGGAATTCCGTGGCGACCGGGTTGGCGCCTTCATCTACGCCATCGGCAGCATGCTGGTGACCGCCCATGGCGGGCGCACTGAGTTTTTCATGACCGACACTATCGATCCGCAGTTTGTCAGTAACGCGGCGCGCAATATTGAAAAGGCTACCTGGATGCTCAGCCAGCGGCAGGGGGCTAATGGCGAGCTGTTGTTGTTTTCCAATGAGATTTCCGAGGAGGGCAGCAATCTGAGTTTTGCTGTGGAGTTCGGCAAGATTGTGGCGCGCCTCGACCTGCTGACTCAGATGCTTGACGAGCGCTACCGGCGGATTGGGTTGAACTATGCGCAGAGCTTGTTGCTGATGAATTTTTTGCCGGTGCAGTAGGGGCTTGATCTTCTTGGGTACATATCCGTTGCTGCGCGGGCTTCTGTAGGAGCAGCCGGTCGACGCTCGATTGCTCGCGATGGCGGCCGTTCTGGCGCTGCATTTTTTGGACGGTGTACATATCCATTCCTGCGGTCACGGCGGCTGGCGGTGATGTTGTGGGCTTTTCTGTAGGAGCAGCCGGTCGACGCTCGATTGCTCGCGATGGCGGCCGTTCTGGCGCTGCATTTCTTGGACGGTGTACATATCCATTCTTGCGGTTACGGCTACTTACGGTTTCGCCCTTACGGCGACTCACTTTTTTCAAACGCCAAAAAAGTAAGCAAAAACGCTTTGCCCCACCACTCGGTCCCTCGCCTAGGCTCGGCATACCCGAACGAAGGCATTGATCCGTGGGCCGCCGCCACAGGCCATCCATGGCCTGGGGCGGCTAACCCGGCATCCCTGCCGGGTTACCCACGGCTCAATGCCTGCGTTCGGCCATCGTGGTTAACGGGGCTTTCAGATCAAAAGCAAAAGCAAGACGGCGGCCTGTCGGCCGGCCTTGGTGGAGTTGTGTAGGGCGCTTTTCGGTTTTTAACGCCCCAGCTTTTCCATCGCCGCATCCGCCAGGAAAGACGACCGGCTCTTGATGTTGTGCTCGCGCACAAAGCGGTCGATGCGTTGAATCACGTAACCCGGTAGGGTCACATTGACCTTCTCGGTTTTGCCCAGGTAAGGCGTGATATCGATATCCAGCATGCCCCAGCCCATCCCTTCGAAGTCGGGGTTGGCGCGGTGTGTGCCGGTGGGCGAGGGTAGGGGAATGGCTTGTCCCTCACGGGCCAGTTCTTCGAGCATGACGTGGGCGATCTCGATGGCGGCGCTATACGCGGCCTCGAAGGTGTCGCCGGCGGTTACCGCGCCAGGAATGTCGGGAATCTGGATGCCGGTAGCCGTGTGCTCGTCGCCCCACTCGATGCAGATGGGATATTGCACGGGGATCTCCTCATAAGGTGCGAAGGCCGAAGGGGCTATATCAGCCCGGCCAGTTTCTTGATGGCCCTGACCGTCCCCCGTGGCAGATCCTTCTTCGGGTGCGGCACCGGAACGGTCTCGGGCCGGTAGGGATGCTTGAACAGATGATGGCTGCCGGTGACGCGCTCCAGCACCCAGCCTGCGGCTTCAAGCTCCTTGATCAGCTGTCTGCTTTGCACCTCCATCTCCTTATTGGGGTGAGAGGTGCTTTATAACTCCAGGCGCATAATAACGCAGGTTGAATTGTGTGTCTGGAGTTATGTATCGGGTTCAGAGGGCACATCGCTATGGAATCGACGCCCTGTAGCCGCTGCCGAAGAATGAGGCTGCGATCGGCTGCGCAGCAGACGCAAGTCCTGCCTCCCGGCTTTACCTGTTACACCGCATGGCCAGGTTTGGCGTGCGCTTCGTCGGAATGCCGCCCAACCCAATCGCAAGCCGCATTCTTCGGCAGCGGCTACAAACAGCATTTCAGGTTTGATCAGAGACTCAAATGTCGGGGCCGCTGCGTGCCCCGACCCAGTTTCCTCGCCACAGCTCAATAGCGCTCAGGGCTCCTGCGCCGTACGCCACTGAATCACCTCCAACACCGCACAGCCTTCCCGGGTCAGCAAATGCACCCCACGCGTCACCCGCGTCAGATCGCAGTCGGAAATATCTTTCAGGTTAAGCGTGGACAGGCTGTCCATCAGGTCGCGCACCACGGTGAAACGATGGGCTGCACAAGCCGCCAGATCGCTCAAGGGCGCACTGCTATCGAGGTAGAAAACGGGAGCATCGGCGTCGTGGGTGTCGACGGGGGTGAAGCGGGAAGTTTGATGGTCAATCATCGGTGCAGCTCCTATGAATAGAGCAACCACCTTTCGCGGCCAAGCGAATTAGGGTGGCGGCTGTACGCGGGTTGGCCGACCGGGCATAGGACACCGGCACACCCGAAGGTGTCCCACGCACAGCCGCCATGACACAAAACCGCAGGCACAAAAAAAGCGCCTGCGATGGTGTATGGACGCTGATGCGTTCCTATGCTCGACCGGCCAAGGTCGTTCGCGGATTTTGCCGCGAGCGCGAACTATAGGGGCCGCGCTTGAGCGGCGCAACCGCGTATTGGTGGGGAATGTTTGAGTGGTTGTGTCGGAGCGTTAGTAGCGATGGCAGTGGTGCGTAATGCACTGACTTCACCAACCGTTTACGTGGGTAGTCCGCTCGTGAGCGGTCTTCTTAAGTGGCAAGAAGGAGTCAAAAACAACCATAGGTGAATTGGTGCTTCTGATCCGCTTCTGGCAGTACTCACAGGCATCCTTGGGTCGATAGCTGTTCCTCGCAGTGTTCAATTTCCGGCACCTGTTTTAAGTTTTAACGAACGCTCAGAGTTGAGAGTAGGCGGTGTCGAAATTGCTCAAAGCTTCTTTGACCTTATATCGAAGCATCAGCGATGCGGAAAGCTTGACCATTGCCTCGAAAAGCACGTGTCCTGATTGAATCTCACACTGACCTACACATCGTCCGGCATATTCACCGGACTCATATGCATAGAGCGTGTAGAAAACCCTAGAAGGTTCTCGGTTTAACCCGGCTGTAATATGTGATACCGAACTATCCCTAGCGGCATTTTCAGGCAACGAAAACTCCAGCACGTCATCAAATGGAATGAACATCGCAGAGGCGGACATCACAAACAGACTCGCGATATCCAGTGCCTCCTCAACTATTTCAAGCTCAGGTGTTTTATATTCATGCTCAAGAATATTTCGCATGTTAACTACTTTGCGCAAAAGACTGGGTGCCAATAACCCTAGCGCTCTCAATCGCTCTATTTTTTTCGGCACGTTCCATCTTAATGACGGGTAGCCAAAAGAGATTAGCAACTGATCAAGCTGACAGACTATCGCACGCTTCACATTAGTCGTTGCATTGACAAGTGCCGATAAACCGCCTCGTTCAAAATCGTCTTCCGCTAAACTCAAGAATTGGATAGGTGAGGTTTCCAGCTCCGTCATTGTGAAGCCGCCACCACCCGGCGCTACTGCACATTTGCTCATATCGAATTCATGAACGAGGCAAAACTCTTTGATATCCATCTCACGACCCAGCGAATGTGCGGCCCGAAGGGCTGCTGTCGAAGTAGTGTATCAGCGACGTCACTTGGATTATCAAGTCGACGCCTGTAGATAAACTCGAAGGCACTGGCTACCCAGAGAGTTTTAACCGGTCGACGTCACGCGAAAGTCAAAGCGCAGTGTACCGACCGGTTGAATCCACAGCCCAAAGCATCCCGTCGGATTCGTCTAGGAAATCACTAGCGATTCATAACTATGAACGCTAGACGTACAGATGCGACTACCTATGTCAAGCGAGTGAGGCTCGCTTTGGCAAATCCGAATTCATCAAATCAGGCTTGAATAGTTATGGACGAAAAAGAGCAGGAAAAGGTCGCTGTTTCTCTGTTGAGAAGCATGGAGGCCACCGCGGCCCGCTTACGCGAGCTGATTGTTTCAATGCCGCCGCATGATCTGCTCGGATACATTTACGCCCAGTACATGATGAAAGCGATGTCAGACCAGAGCATTGCTGAGGGGGAGGGGCAGCACGAAGTAAATGCTCCGTCTGATCTGATTAACCAAAATCAGTTTCTGTTGGAGTATGTGCACGCGGTTCTAGCATCAGATGCGGCCTCTGCGAATGTGACATTTGACGAAGTCCAGTGCGCGGAGCTTTTTGAGCTTTCCAGCAAACTGCGAGAGCAGGCCATGCTTTTCGCCGTGGTCTCATCAGCCAGTACTAAAGACGGCGTCTTCGGTCCAGACACGGCTGACATTGAATTCCGCGCGAAATCCACCTGGATCATGTTACGCGGGAACCGCTACCAAGTCCTGGAAGGCGAGTTCTATCGCTATGTTCTTGCACCTCACGATGACGTTTTGAAGGAAGTATACGGCGTCAGCGCTGCCGATATTGCTGAAGGTTTTCAGGCCATGGCTAATGCCACGCGTTCTGGGCATGCCGACGCTGTCTTGGTGATGATGAACCAACTCGAGGCGGCACAGGCCTTCGCCAAGATACAGGGAAAGCCCCTAGAACAAGTTATGGAGGCGTGGCTTGAGGCCAATGCCGAACAAACGGAAGCTGCCAGGCAAGCAATGGAGGACATGTTTCGGGGGGGTATTGCCAACGTGAGTAGGCATACAAAGTTGCCGTCGACACTACTGGCGGATTTGGCATACCAGCGCGGAGAAGAAACCGAGTTCTTCTCCGCGGGTGATTTCGCGGGAACACCCTACCGAACACTACCTGCCCGTAAGAAACCACTCATCCAGCTTGGATCGGACTACTACGCCGTCGACCCATGTTTCACCCGTGATTCGGGGTATCGTGCACTTCTCTACAACCTTCTTCAGCGAAAGCCCGACTACAAGAAGAGCTTTGAATATCGGCAGAAGATGATGAGCGAAGCATCATTCGCCGACATTCTGGCCGTGCAGCTTTCTGGTTCTATGGTTTTCCAAGAGGTCTACTACAAGGACCCTGTCACAAGGCAGTGGTCCGAGAACGACACGCTCGTCCTTCTTGATGACGTACTGTTTCTGGTTGAGGCCAAGGCTGGTGCGGCAGCGACCATCGCATCACCAGCGCTCGATTTCGGCCGCCACGCCCAGTCAGTGCAAGATCTGGTAATCAAGGCGTACAAACAATGTGAGCGTTTCTTCAACTATCTAAATTCTGCTGATGAGGTACCGCTCTATCACTTGGTGGACGGCAAGTATGAGGAATGCGGTCGCATTCGCCGATCCATCTATCGAGTGATGGTGCCGATGGGGTTGACGGTTGAGTCCTTCTCGCCCTTCTCGGCGTACTGCAAGGAATTGCCGCAGATTGAGCCGTTACTTGGGAAGCATGCTTTCGTCTCGTTATCCATTGACGACCTGTTTGTGCTCAGGCGTTTTCTTCCTACGACCGGAGGGTTCGTCCACTACATGGAGGTCCGGCAAGCCGTGGCAGGCATGCGTCAGGCTCATCTGTTCGATGAGTTCGACCACCTAGGTGCGTACCTGAAGAAAAACCGTTTCGATCAAACCATTGCCGAACAGATGAAGGGCGATGTGGGGAGCATGCTCATATGGGATGGTATGAGCGACATTGTCGACAGGTGTTTCGAGGGTGAAGACTGGGAAAGCAGACCTATCCCGATGCAGGACTTTCCGGAGGAAGTGCTGAAACTGCTTAACGTGCTTGATACCACCCGAGCAAGCGGATGGCTTTCCGCAGATAACCACATCCGAGATCTAGGACACGAAGGGCGGAAAAATCTGGCCAAGCTGCTCTCAGACCTCAGCCCAACTCTAAGCCGGTATCCTGCTCGCTACTTCACTCTGGGTGGAGAGGGGGAGCCGCTCTTCGTTTGGCTTCAACGATACGACCAACAAACTGACTGGGCCAAGGTAAACGACAAGGCCAGCGCAGCTGCCTTGGCCATTAAGGCTCCAAACGTCATCGGCGTCGTAGTAGAGGCTACAGCTGACGGGATCTACCACAGGGCAAGAGCATTTACGGCCCATATACCGCTAGAGCAAACAGAAGAAAATGCCAATATCTACGAGGATGCTGCGCAAATGACTCAACCTGGGCGGTCGTTGAGTCTTAATCGGCCCAAAATTGTCTCTCAGCCTTTGAAGATCAAGAAAACGGGACGCAACGATCCGTGTCCGTGCGGCAGTGGCGCAAAGTTCAAAAGGTGTCATGGTCGCTAAATACATGTCATAACGGACGATCAAGACCATTAATTCAGCGGCCTTGATTCCGGCTTTCGACGGCAAATTGAGAGGGCTGAAAACAGCCAGTCATGGGTGGCTGCTTCTGACCGGTTCTTGCCTGTCGCATAGAGACGGATCACGACCAATCGCACCCCCTCGTTGAGGGGTGAGGTGACCTACCTCACAACCACGTATTGGTCTGCGCCAACGGAATACTTGTATGGCACGCCACCGGTGATAAGAAAGTCCTCCGCAGTGGGATCTATACCATTGAGGGCAAGAAAGTGGATAAGGTAAATACCTGGAGTTTCGAGGTTCTGTACGAACGTGAGCTCGTAGCTTTCACCTGCTCCAACATTCACGAACGTTAGTGGCGTACGGTTGGGAGTTCCCGAATATCGACCCGAAAGGAGGTTGATTGGTTTCTGGTAGATTGGTTTCCCTTCAGTGAAGGTCACGGGCACAAGCGTCAAGGCATCATCATCCAGAGTAACTTTGCTTTCCTTGTTGCCGAGGTTGGACAGAATCACCTTAACCTGAAGCAAGTGCTGACCATCCATGAGTGGCTGAACCGTTGATTCAACCTTTGCCTGGATATGTGGTTTTTGTGTGGTCTTCTGATTCAGGTCCTTGAGTGTGTATTCAGTGACTTCCTTTTCCTTTTTTACATACATGCTGGAGTAATAACCCCACATCGCGACGATGATCGCAGCGATTATTGTCGTGGCTTGGGCGAGGATCTGAGTTCCAAGATGGACTTTTTCAATTTTGCTGAGCGAATTCTGTGACATTTTTGGCTCTCTGCTGAATAGACGAGGCACTATTACTTGGGTAAGCCAGGCTTGGCTTTGAACGGCTCTTCTATCAGTACGTATATATATGAACTGGGTTGCTGTTTGCTGCCGATATGATCATTGCTGCATGTGGACCATTTTGTGTTTTGGCTCCCATGGCGACTTCATGCATTAGAAACTCTCTGAAAAGGCCTCCGTGATTTGGCGCAACCCATGAACATCTATCACCGAGCACAGACAGCTCAATCCACCACCGGACATTACAAAATCCGCAACACCCACAACACCCCCAAATAAACCACCCCAATCCCCACCGGCAGCACACAAAGCAGCCGAACCTGCGAAAAGAACGAAGGCACGGCCTCCACCGGAGTCGAGTCTTCCAGTTGCTGCAACGTCATGACCGCGACACCTTCCTCCGCTGGCGCGTTGAGCCGGGCCTGGATCAGGGGTTCGACTGCTTCGACTTTGCGCATCAGGGTGCGGCCCCAGGTGAACAGGGCTGCGCCGATGAAGATCAGCAGGTAGATCACCAGGAATTTCCAGTGGGGCGGGTTGCTCAGGCGGATGAAGTCGGGGGTTGGGCTGTTGTCCCAGAACCAGTCCAGGGGGCGGGTGTTTTCGTAGACGGTGAACATGAAGTTCTTGATCGGGCGGTTGATGGTCGCCGCGGCGGTGGTGTAGCTGTCCAGGCGCCAGTGGAGCATTTTCAGGGTGGAAAACACGGTGGAGATCAAGGCGCCGGTAAACAGCAATGCGCCTGCGGCGATGGCCAGCCGGTATTTCAATTGGGCCTGGGTGTAGTTCATCTGTGCGTCCTGCGATGAAGAAAAGGGGGCGCAATACTATAGTTCTCGACCCCTGGCCGATAGGGCCGCGCCGGACGAGGCGGCCTTGGCGCCTGGCAGGTTTCAACGGGCCCACCTATAACCCGGGCTATCCTTGAACCCCATCTTCCGTTGGACACCCCCGCCCATGCTGCACGCGCAAGGCGTCTTCAAAAGCTACCCCACCCCCCAGGGCCCGCTGCCGGTGTTGCAGGGCGTCGACCTGCACCTGGAGCAGGGCGGCAGCCTGGCGCTGATGGGCGAGTCGGGCAGTGGCAAGAGCACGTTGCTGCATTTGATCGCCGGCCTGGACCGGGTCGATGGCGGCAGCATCCGCATCGGCGAGCAGCAGCTGGAGCGGATGAACGAGCACCAGTTGGCCAACTGGCGGCGGACCGAAGTCGGGCTGGTGTTCCAGCAGTTCAACCTGATCGGCAGCCTGCGGGTGGCCGACAACCTGGAGTTCCAGGCGCGGCTGGCCGGGCGTTTCGATGGGCGCTGGCAGGCGCAGTTGGTGGAGCGCCTGGGCCTGGGCGATTTGCTGCGGCGTTACCCGGAGCAGCTGTCCGGCGGCCAGCAGCAGCGGGTGGCCCTGGGCCGTGCGCTGGCCGGCAAGCCGCGCCTGCTGCTGGCCGACGAACCCACCGGCAGCCTCGACGAAGCCACCAGCGACGATGTGCTGCAGCTGTTGCTGGAGTTGCTGGCCGATACCCCCACCAGCCTGTTGATGGTCACCCACAGCCAGCGGGTGGCCAGCCGCCTGGGGCGCATTGCGCTGCTGCACGGCGGGCGCCTGGCTGATGCGGGCGGGCGCTGAGGTGCGGGTTTTCTGGCATGGCCTGCGGGCGCTGCTCAGCCATTGGCGGCGGCACCCGGTGCAGTTTTTCAGCGTGCTGACCGGGTTGTGGCTGGCCACCAGCCTGCTGACCGGGGTGCAGGCGCTCAACAGCCAGGCGCGCGACAGTTACGCCAAGGCCAGCCAGCTGATCGGCGGCGCGCCCCAGGCCAGCCTGGCCACGGCCAACGGCGCGGCGTTTTCCCAGGAGGTTTTCGTCGGCCTGCGCCGGGCTGGCTGGCCGGTGTCGCCGGTGGTGCAAGGCCGGCTGACGCTCAAGGGCCATGCACAGCCGCGCCTGCAATTGCTGGGCATCGAACCGCTGTCGCTGCCGGCCGGTGCCGCGGTGGCCGGCCAGGTGCTGGACACCGCGCGCCTGCTCGAATTCGTCACCCCGCCGGGCCGCACCTGGATCGCCCCGCAAACCCTGCACGCTTTGGGCTACCGCGAAGGCGATCGGCCGTTGACCGCGAGCGGCCAGCCGCTGCCACCACTGCACAGCCAGGCGGACATGGCCCCGGGGCTGTTGCTGGTGGACATCGGTTTTGCCCAGCCCCTGCTGGGCTTGCCGCAGCAGCTGTCGCGCCTGTTGTTGCCGGCGGATTTCGCCGCCAGCGCGCCACACTTGCCCGATGAGTTCAAGGGCCTGCTGGTGCTCAAGCACGGCGCCGAGGAAAACGACCTGGCGCGCCTGACCAAGAGCTTTCACCTGAACCTGGATGCCCTGGGGTTTTTGTCGTTCCTGGTGGGCCTGTTTATCGTCCACGCTGCCATCGGCCTGGCGCTGGAACAGCGTCGCGGCCTGTTGCGCACCCTGCGCGCCTGCGGGGTCAGCGCGCGCCTTTTGGTGGTTTGCCTGTGCGTCGAGCTGGGTGTGCTGGCCTTGCTCGGCGGCCTGGCCGGGGTGCTCAGCGGTTACCTGCTGGCCAGCGTGCTGCTGCCCGATGTCGCCGCCAGCCTGCGCGGCCTGTATGGCGCGGAGGTGGCGGGGCAGTTGAGCCTGAGCCCGGGCTGGTGGCTGAGCGGCATCGGCCTGAGCCTGCTCGGCGCCTTGCTGGCGGGCGCCAACAGTGTGTTGCGGGCGGCGCGCCTGCCGCTGCTGGCGCTGGCCGACCCCCAGGCGTGGCACCAGGCATACGCGCGCTGGCTGCGGCGCCAGGCCTGGGTGGCGACGGTGCTGGCGGCGATGGCGGGCGCGGCCTGGGCCTGGGGCGACAGCCTGGGCAGCGGTTTTGTGCTGCTGGCGGGCTTGCTGCTGGGCACCGCCCTGGGCTTGCCGGTGTTGCTCAATGGGCTGCTCAGCGCGCTGCTCGGGCGCAGCCGCTCGGTGCTCGGGCAGTGGTTCGTCGCCGATTGCCGGCAGCAGTTGCCGGCCTTGAGCCTGGCGTTGATGGCGCTGCTGCTGGCGCTGGCCGCCAATATCGGCGCGGGCAGCATGACCGCCGGCTTTCGCCAGACCTTCGACGATTGGCTGGAACAACGCCTGAGCGCCGAGCTGTACATCAACCCGCAGACCCCGGCCCAGGCGCGGCAGCTGCAACGCTGGCTGCCCGAGCAAGCGGCGATTGCCGCGGTGCTGCCCAACTGGCAGGTGGCGCTGCAACTGCAAGGCTGGCCGGTGGACCTGCACGGGGTAATTGACCACGCCCATTACCGCGAGCACTGGCCATTGCTCGAGGCCCTGGACGAGCCTTGGGCCCGGCTGGCCAGCGCCGACACGCTGATGCTCAGCGAGCAGACGGCGCGTCGGCTCAAGGTGCGGCTGGGCGACCGGCTGGCTATTCCCGTGCCCGTGGGGCAGTGGGCGCCGCAAGTGGTGGCGATCTACGCCGACTACGGCAACCCCAGGGGCCACCTGCTGGTGAATGCAGAGCGCCTGCTGGCGCACTGGCCGCAACTGACGCCGAACCGTTTCAACCTGCGCATCGAGCCGTCCGCCGTGGCGCCGCTGGTCAGCGCCTTGCAACAGCGCTTTGACCTCGACGACAGCCGCATTGTCGAGCAGGCGCAGCTCAAGGGCTGGTCCAGCCAGGTGTTCGAACGCACCTTCGCCGCCACCGCCGCGCTCAACAGCCTGACCCTGGGGGTGGCCGGCGTGGCGCTGTTTATCAGCCTGCTGACCCAGAGCCAAAGCCGCCTGGGCCAGCTTGCACCGCTGTGGGCGCTGGGGGTGAGCCGGCGCCAGTTGATGCTGCTGAACCTCGGGCAGACCTGGCTGCTGGCCTTGCTGACGTTGATCCTGGCGGTGCCGCTGGGCATCGCCCTGGCCTGGTGCCTGGACACGGTGATCAATGTCCAGGCGTTTGGCTGGCGCTTGCCGTTGCGGGTGTTCCCGCTGCAATTGCTGCAACTGTTGGCCTTGGCGATGCTCGCCACCTTGCTGGCTTCGGCCTGGCCGTTGCTGCGGCTGTATCGCAGCCAGCCGACGGATTTGCTCAGGACTTTCGCCCATGAAGATTGAGCGCCTGCTTGGCCTGTTGCTGGTCTTGCTGCTGGGCGGTTGCGACCCAGCCGACGAGCCGGCGCAAGGTTTCGCCGGCCTGGGCGAGGACGCCGCGGCGTTCACCCAGGTGGTGCCGGGGCGGGTGTTCAGTTTCCCGGCCGACCACGGCGCCCACGACGGTTTTCGCATCGAGTGGTGGTACCTCACGGCGGACCTCAAGGCCAGCGACGGCCAGCGCTTCGGCGTGCAGTGGACGCTGTTTCGCAGCGCCTTGCGCGCCGAGCCCGACCAACCCGGCTGGCAGGCACCCTATATCTGGCTGGGCCACGCCGCCGCGACTTCGGCCACCGCCCACCACGCCGCCGAGCGTTATGCCCGGGGCGGGGTGGGGCAGGCTGGGGTGACCGTGCAGCCGTTCAAGGCCTGGATCGACGACTGGAGTTTCAGCAGCCAGTCCGCCGAAGCCGACGCCACTGCCGACCCCCTGGCCCGCATGCAGTTGCAGGCCAGCGGCCCGGGGTTCGCCTACCGCTTGCAGCTGCGCAGCGACAAGCCCCTGGTGTTGCAGGGCGAGGCGGGCTATAGCCGCAAGTCCGAGCTGGGCCAGGCGTCCTATTACTACAGCCAGCCGTTTTTCCAGGCCAGCGGCAGCCTGCGGATCGACGGCCAGACCTATGAGGTCAGCGGCCCGGCCTGGCTCGACCGCGAGTGGAGCAGCCAGCCCCTGGCGGCCGGGCAGAGTGGCTGGGACTGGTTCTCGCTGCACCTGGACAGCGGCGAGCGGCTGATGCTGTTCCGCGTGCGCGAAGACAAGCGGCCGCCCTATATCACCGGCACCTGGATCGACCCCGGCGGCCGCACGCAAACCTTGCACAAGGACGATATCCAGCTCACCCCGCTGGAGGACTCGCAAGTGGCGGGGCGCACGCTGCCCACCCGCTGGCGCCTGCGCATCCCCGGCCACGGCCTGGATGTGCAGGCCGAGGCGCTCAACCCCAAGGCCTGGATGAACCTGCGCATTCCCTATTGGGAAGGGCCGGTGCACCTGAGCGGCAGCCATGCCGGCAGCGGTTACCTGGAAATGACCGGTTACTGAACTTGACGGCGCGCAACAAAACGCCCGAAGTTGCCGACGCGGTTGCTGGCGGCGTCTATGCTCAAGCGGCACCGCACCTTTGCCGGGCGCGGGTCTTGTCTTTCATTACAAGGATGACGTCTATGAAGCCGCTTCACTCACTGGCCAGGGCCGTTGCCTTGGCCACTTTGTTGTCTGCCGCCAGCCTCCATGCCTCTGCCGCCGACATTCCGTTGGCCGGCACGGTGGAGGCCGATGAACTGGTGACCAAGGTGCTCTCCGTGGATGCCCCCAACCATCGCGTGGTGCTGGAAGGCGCCCAGGGCCAACCGGTGCATGTGCAACTGAGCGACCAGGCCAAGAACCTCGGGAAACTGAAGGTCGGCGACCAGGTCAATGTGCGCGTCACCCACGCGGTCGTCGCGGTGCTGGACACCAATGTGGATAAGGGCCTGCCGGGTTCCGCCGAGCGCACCGGGGTGATCCGCGCCAGCAAGGACAATCCCAACCCGGGCGGCGAAGCCTATCGCCAGGTCCAGGTGCAGTTGAAGATCATCGGCATCGACTTGAAGAAAAACCAGCTGACCTTCCAGGGGCCGGCGGGCAACAAGAAGGTCCTGGACGTGGAGAAACCTGAAGTCCAGGCGCGGCTCAAAGAGCTCAAGGTCGGCCAGAGCGTGGTGGTGACCTATACCGATGTGTTGCAAGTTACGACGCAGCACGAAAGTTGAGAGAGGTGCGCGTCGGTCGTTGTGGCGGCCGGCGCGCCGGATCTCGGGGCAGGCCTTGAAAGGAATTGAACGAAGGTGAGCGAAATGAAAAATTTTCCGCGAGCTTTGTGTTCAGAATTCTTCAGAATATGTGCACGGACTTTCTTTAGTCGTTCGATTAAAATAGTTCTCGTTCGCCCGGTGCAAGGGCTCTTTACCGGTGCATGGATTGCCAGGCCAGAGCACTGGGCGAACACCCTCTTCGGGGTTCCTCCCGGCCTTTTGCGCAATATCCTCTAACGCCCCCGCAACCTGGCATCAGCGGTTGTCGGCAACGCCGGTTTCCTTCCCCCGCCAGACTCTCGATCACCCCCCGCACCTTGCCCGGTATGTTTCGCGCCGCCTGCGCTTCAGCTTCGGGGCACGGTGGTGCACAGCTGCAGGCCTAGCGCGCGCATGACCTTGACCACGGTGTCGAAGCGCGGCTTGGCGCCCGGGGCAAAGGCCTTGTAGAGGCTGGCCCGGCCCTGGCCGGTGGTCTTGGCGATTTGCGTCATGCCGCGGGCCCGGGCGACATGGCCCAGGGCGCGGATCAGCTCATCGGTGTCGCCGTCGGCCAGGACCTGGGACAGGTATTCGCTGATCGCCTGGTCGTTGTCGAGCAGGGTGGCGATGTCGAAGGCAAGCAGTGTGTTGGACATGTCAGAACTCCTTGGCCAGGTAACGGGCCTGGCAGATATCGGCAGGCTGGGTGGACTTGTCGCCGCCCAGCAGCAGGACGATCAGCGTATTGCCGCGAAGCGTGAAATAGATGCGGTAGCCGGCGCCCATATTCACGCGCATTTCCGAGAGGCCGCCGCCCAGGTTTTTCACATCCCCAAGGTTGCCCGCCGAAGCTCGCTCGATACGCCGAGCGATGGCTATCCTGGCGCGCAGGTCCCGTAGCGTGGTGTGCCATTGGGCAAAGGCGGTCGTCTGCAGGATCTCGTAATCCATGAGTGACTGTATCCATATAGAGACAATATTAAAAGGTGCATTAACCCTTCAGGCGACTGACGGCGCCCTTGCAGGTGTCATGGAAGGTAAGCAGCAGAGGCGTGGGCGAGGCGGGCTGTTTGGTATCGGCATGTTGTCGAACAGGGTTGTTGCAACACCTTGTCGCTATTGCCTGGGGGTGGGGGGCGGGAAAGCCCGGCATCGGCCGTGCTGGCCGATGCCGGGCAAGGCCGATCAGAGCGTCGGCAGGCCCAGCGCCGTGGCGCATTCGTGCAGCGAGCGCTGTTGAGTGTCGGCATACAGCCGCAGTTCATCGATGGTCGGGCGCCCCAGGGCCTGCTCGAAAGCCTGCCGGTTGGAGTGGCTGGCGTAGTGGCTTTGCGCATCGTCGCCGAGGTTGGATTGGAAGATCCCGGCGGCGCTGACCGGCAGGAAATCCTCGTACACCAGCGGCTCGGCGCGTACATGCCCGGCGCGGAGCAGAGCCTCCAGGGTCGTCGGCCGACCCGCCTGCTGGCGCGCGGCCAGGCCCTGCTCGCTGACGAAGTAGCGGAAGTAGGCCAGGCCCTGTTCACGCATCGCTTCGTGGTTGTCGGGGAAGGCGCGGAAGTGCTCGGCCATCAAGCTGTTGTAACGCTCGGCATTGGCTTCGTTAGGGAAGTCCCCCAGGGCGTCGCGCGCGGCGTTCAACAACTGGTCGTACAGTGCCCGGCCCTTGGGGGTGAGGGCGGCGCCGCGCTGTTCGATCTCGCCGAAGCGCGCGCTGTGGCTGCCGCGGCTGTCGGGCTGGTCGGCAAAGGCCACGGCTTCCTCCAGCGCCTTGAAGCTGGTCTGGCGCAAGAGGATCGGGCATTCGCGGCGTGGCGGGCCTTCGATCACCGCCTTGGGCGTGATGCCGTGGGCCGGCATCAGCGCCTGCACCTGGTCGATGTCCAGGGTGCGCGGCGTCAGGTGGTTGATGTGCGGCCCCTTGAACGCCACCACGTCGGCGATCAGCCGGTGCTGGGCGCTCAGTTGCTGGTACTGCGCCGCCGTGACCGTGGCGTGGTGGTGCCAGCGGAAGGTCTCCAGGGCCTGCTCGACGAATTCGTCGGCGCCGCGGTCGTCGAGACCGCCCCGGGTTTCGGCCTGTTCGATCAGGGCCAGGGCGCGCGGGGTGAAGATGGTCCGGCGGGCCAGCACCGCTTCGGCGAAGTCGCGCAGTGACGGGTTGTCGATCAGTTCCAGGCGCAGCAGCGAGGTGAAGACCCGGAACGGGCTGACCTGCAGGGCGCTTTCATGCACCGCGCGAAAGGCCGTGGAATGCACCGGCACGCCGGCCGGGGTGAGGTCGTAATAACCCACCGGCTGCATGCCCATCACCGCGAACAGGCGGCCCAGGGTCGCCAGTTCCGTGGCGGTGCCGACGCGAATGGCGCCGTGGCGCTCCAGGTCCAGGCGCTGGATCTCGCCGGTGCTGCGCAGTTGCCGGGCGATCTTCGGGTCGCTGCCCAGGACCTGGGCGTTGACCTGGGCCACCAGTTCCATCAGGGCGCCGTACAGCGGCACCTCTTCGCGGTACATGTCCGACATCGCCCGTGAAAAACGCTGGCGGATCAGGTCTGGGCTGACGAAACTCTGCTGGCTCATAAACAAGGGTTCCCGGTGCAGTGAGACAAAGAGGGTAGCGGTGTTGGGAGGGTAGCGGTGTTGGCTGGGCCTGATTCTGGTCGGCGCGGGGCGCTGCTGACAAACGAAGTTTCTTCCGGACTTCATTCTGCAAATGAATGCAGGCCACAGCGCCGCGCCCGGAAGGCCGGTGGCGGGTTGGCGGCTTGCTGGCCGGGGGGGCGGGGGAGAATGTCCGGGCGATTTCCGCCTGTGTGGAGATCCGCCGCGATATTCGGGGGCTGAGCGGTGATGGCTATTTGACGGCGCGCTGATAGACTTCCAAAACGACCGCATTCGATGACTGCGTACCGTTCAACGGAGGCGACTTGGCCTTGACGCCGCACAACGGAGGAAAGGGACTTTCACTGGCCAGGAGGCTGTACAAATCGCGGATTCTGGGGCTGGCCCTCGGGTTTCTCTGCGTGGCGGCGGGCATGTACCCGCTGCACCCGTCGCCCTGGGTCTGGGCGTTCATGCTGTTCAACGCGTTCATCTGGCCGCACCTGGCGTACCAGTGGGCACGCCGCGCGCGCGTGCCGTTCTGCGGCGAGCACCGGAACCTGCTGATGGACGCCTTTCTCGGCGGGTTCTGGGTCGCGGCCATGCATTTCAACCCGCTGCCGACCACCACCACCTTGTCGTTGATGGCGATGAACAATATCGCCCTGGGCGGCGTGCGCTTTTTTCTCGCGGGCTGCCTGGCGCAAGTGCTGGGGATCGCGGTCGCGCTGCTGCTGTTCGGCGTCGGCTTCGTGCCCCAGACCAGCGCGGTGCAACTCTATGCCTGCCTGCCGATGCTGACCCTGTATCCGCTGGCCCTGGGGTATATCTGCTACCGGCAGGCCAATGTGCTGGCCCTGCACAAGCGCGAGTTGCTGGCCCTGAGCCGCACCGACAGCCTGTCGGGCCTGCTCAACCACGGGGCCTGGAAGGACCAGCTGGAAATCGAATTCCAGCGTTGCCGGCGCCAGGCGGCGAACCCCAACCAGGGCGGGGCCATCGCGCTGATCGACATCGACCATTTCAAGGCCATCAACGACACCTACGGCCATGTCGCCGGCGACATTGTGTTGCGCCAGTTGAGCAAGCTGCTCAAGCAGAACCTGCGCATCAGCGACCAGGCCGGGCGTTACGGCGGCGACGAATTCTGCGTGATCCTGCCGGATGTGCCGCTGGAGCACGCGGCGGAGCTGATGGAGGCCTTGCGTTGCCGTTTCGGCGGGCTGGGCTATGAACAGAACCCGGCGTTGCAGGTCAGCCTGAGCATCGGCCTGGCCGCCTATTCGCCGGAACATGGTGATGCCCTGGACTGGTTGAACGATGCCGACCAGGCCTTGTACGAGGCCAAATCCTCCGGCCGCAACAAGGTCAGCTACCGGCGCGGCGGCCGTTCTCCCAGGCGCCTGCTCAACTCACTATGAGGCCGGCCGCGCTGCATTGCGCCAGCATGGAGAGGGGCGAATTTGTCAGGTAGGGTGGGCGAGCACCTTCCGACACGAAACAAGGATCGATTCATGACGCAAACCTCTCCTCGCTCGTTGCTGGCCGCCCGTATCGGCCTGACCCTCGCCCTTGGCCTGCTGGCTCCCCAGGCCTTCGCCACACCCCACCCGCAAGTCCACAACGATGCGCAGCACTACCAGGGCGATGCCCTGAAATTGCTGGAGCGCCTGGTGAACATCGACTCGGGCTCCGGCTACGAGACGGGGCTGAACCAGGTGAGCGACATCGCCATCGCCGAGTTGGAAAAGCTCGGCGCCCGCATTGAAAAAGTCCCCAATGGCAGCGCCGGCGGCAGCCATGTGCTGGCCACCCTCAAGGGCACCGGCAAGGCCAAAATCTTGCTGATGGCGCACATGGACACGGTGTTCAAGGAAGGCACCGCGGCCGAGCGGCCGTTCCGCATCCAGGACGGTCGCGCCTACGGGCCGGGGGTAATGGACGACAAGGGCGGCATCGTCGCCGGGATCTATGCGCTGAAGGTCCTGGATAACCTCAAGTTCAAGGACTATGCGCAAATCACGTTCCTGCTCGATGCCAGCGAGGAAACCGGCTCGGAGATCGCCACCGAGCTGATCAAGAAAACCGCCAAGGCCCATGACGTGACCCTCAACCTGGAGCCGGGGCGCCCGGCCGATGGCCTGGTGGTGTGGCGCAAGGGCAGCGCCACGGCGCTGGTGGAGGTCAAGGGTAAGGCCGCTCACGCCGGCGTCGCGCCGGAGCTGGGGCGCAATGCGGCGATGGAGGCGGCGCACCAGATCCTGCAACTGGGCAAGCTGGGGGACGAAGAGAAGAAAACCACCATCAACTTCACTGTGCTCAAGGCCGGCGACCGCACCAATGTGATTCCCGACCAGGCCACCGCCAAGGCCGATGTGCGGGCGGCGGTGCCGGAGGAGTTCGACCGCATCGAGAAGGACCTGGCGCGGGTCTCGGCCAACAAGCTGATCGCCGACACCGAGGTCAAGACCACCTTGCAGCGCGGCCTGCCGCCAATGCCGCAGACCGAGAAGTCCGACGCGCTGGTGGCCATGGCCCAGGGCATCTACGGCGAGCTGGGGCGCAAGCTGACCATCGAAGGCAGCGGCGGCGCGGCGGATTCCAGCCTGTCGGCCGGCGTCGGTACGCCAACCCTGGACGGCTTCGGCATCGTCGGCGGCAACATCCACACCGCCGAGGAATACGCCGAAGTCGACAGCGTGGCGCCACGCATCTACCTGCTGGCGCGGATGATCATGGAACTGTCGGCCAAGCCCTGATCCGCATTCCAACGGCCATCACCTGTAGCCGCTGCCGAGCCCGCGAGGCTGCGACAAGGCCCGAAGGGCCTTCATGGGTCTCGAGATCGCCGCGTCCCCTTCGGGGCCGATCGCAGCCTTCGGCAGCGGCTACAGCCGCGCATCGTAGGAGCGAGGCTTGCCCGCGAAGACTGCCATCACCTGTAGCCGCTGCCGAGCCCACGAGGCTGCGACAAGGCCCGAAGGGCCTTCATGGGGCTTGAGATCGCTGCGTCCCTGCGGGCCGATCGCAGCCTTCGGCAGCGGCTACAGCCGCGCATCGTAGGAGCGAGGCTTGCCCGCGAAGACTGCCATCACCTGTAGCCGCTGCCGAGCCCACGAGGCTGCGACAAGGCCCGAAGGGCCTTCATGGGGCTTGAGATCGCTGCGTCCCTGCGGGCCGATCGCAGCCTTCGGCAGCGGCTACAGCCGCGCATCGTAGGAGCGAGGCTTGCCCGCGAAGACTGCTATCACCTGTAGCCGCTGCCGAGCCCGCGAGGCTGCGACAAGGCCCGCAGGGCCTTCATGGGTCTTGAGATCGCCGCGTCCCTTCGGGGCCGATCGCAGCCTTCGGCAGCGGCTACAGCCGCGCATCGTAGGAGCGAGGCTTGCCCGCGAAGACGGCGGCGCAGGCACCTTCGCTGCCCCTGCCTATACTCGAAAGCCTCGTCCCCCAAGCGGAGCCATCCATGAGCAGCAACCACCTCACCGAATACTGTGACGCCAGCCCGCCAGTGCGGGCGGTGTTCGACGACATCATGCGCACCCGCCAGGTCGAGCAGGTGAACAATTTCTGGAAATGCCTGGCGGCCCATCCGCCGACCTTGCAGCGTATCTGGGAGAGCCTCAAGGAAATCATGGCCCCGGGGGCGCTCGACCCCTTGACCAAGGAACTGATCTACGTGGCGGTCAGCGTCACCAACAACTGCCCGTATTGCATCGCTTCGCATACCGCCGCGGCGCGCAAGGCGGGGATGACCGATGCGATGTTCGGCGAATTGCAGGCGGTGGTCGGCATGGCCAATGAAACCAATCGCCTGGCCAATGGTTACCGGGTGCCGCTGGATGACGGATTCAAGCTCGAATAAAGCGGTGATGCGACAGGGCGCCTTGGCGCTGCTCGGGCATCAGCCAGCGCCATGCTCAACGCGGTGTTTTCAGGCCGCCGCGGCCTTGGCCTGGGTGGCCAGCAGCGGCACGGTGCGCACCAGGTCGCCGGGCTGCACTTGCAGGCGCTTGGCGCTGAGGCGATCGACCAGCAGGCAGCCGGACACCAGGCGGCCACGGGCGCTGGTGACGCGGCAGCTTTCCAGCCGGCGGTTGTGGATCAGCCAGATGGGCGCGTCGTCGTCCGGGGTGCCGACCAGCAACGGCAGCACCTGGCTTTCGCGTACTGCGCGGACTTGCCCCAGCTCGGCCTCGATCACCGGCCCGCCGTCGAAGATGTCGATATGCCCCTGATAGGCAAAACCTTCGTGGCGCAGGATGGCCAGCGCCGCCTCGGCGTTTTCGTGCGCCTGGCCGATCGCGGCCTGGGCCGGCTCGCTGAGCAGGCAGGTGTACAGCGGCTGGCGCGGCAGCAGTTCGGCGATAAAGGGTTTGTGGCCGAGGCTGGAGAGGTGGTCGGCCTGGACGAAATCCATCTGCAAGAAATGCCGGCCCAGGCTGTTCCAGAACGGCGAGCAGCCATTCTCGTCGCCTTTGCCGCGCAACTCGGCGATCAGCTTGTCGCCGAACAAATGCGGGAACTCGGCAACGAACAGCAGGCGCGCCAGGGACAGCAGGCGGCCGTTGGTTTCGCGGCGTTGGTCGGGGCGCAGGAACAGCGAGCAGAGTTCCGATTGGCCGGTCATTTCATTGTTCAGGAACAAGGTCGGGATCTGCCGCCGGATCCCCAGGGTCGGCGCCGAATTGACGGTCATGCCGACCCGGTAGCTGTACCAAGGTTCGCGCAGGCCGACCGCGCCGGTCAGGGCACTGATGCCGATCACTTGCAGGTCGTCGTCCTCGAGCACGAACAGGTAGTCGGCGTCGGCCCGTTCCACCTGTTCGGCGAAGGTGCGCTGGGCCCAGCGGATGCGATGGGTCAGGCGTTCCTGGTTGGCTGGCAGGCTGGTCAGCCCCAGGCCCGCGCGCTGGGCCAGGGCCATCAGGGCGGGCAGGTCGGTCACGCGGACCGGGCGAACGATCATGATGCAACTCCTTCTGCACGCCTGTTCAGGCCGCGAATGCAAATGTATCCCAGGGTCATAGGGCTACCAGCCTTACCGGGTCGCCGGGTAGCAGGTGCAGGGCCTGGAGTGTCTGGGCGTCGAGCTCGACCCGGTCTCCCGGCGCCTCGTCCAGATGTACCAGGGCGGCGCGGTATTGCCCCAGCCGTTCGTTGCTGGCCAGCCAGGCCCGGCCGTTGCCGCTCTGCTGGCCGCCCGGGCTGGCCTTGGCCAGCAGGCTGTGGCGAATGGAGCGAATGCCGCTATGGCGGGCGTACAGCGTCGGGCCGCCGTCGAACAGGTCGACATAGTGGTTGGCTTCGAACCCCTCGCGCAGCAGGATCTCGTAGGCCTCGCGGCCCTGCGGGTGGACCTGGCCGATGCAGTCCTGGGCGGCCTTGGGCAGCATCGGGATGTAGATCGGGTACTGCGGCATCAGGTCGGCGAGGAAACTGCGGCTTTGCAGGCCGCACAGGCGCTCGGCCTCGACATAGGGCAAATCGAAGAAGTGCTTGCCCAGGGCATCCCAGAACGGCGAGTGGCCGTCGTCGCTGCTGTAGCCGACGATCTCGGTGATGCTGGTGTCGGCAAAGCGCGACCCATGGGCGGCGATGAACAGCAGGCGAGCCCTGGAGAGCAGTTCCGCCACGGGGCTGCCGACCAGGTCGGCGTCGATGTGAAAGCCGCGCAGCAGGCTGTGGTTGCTCAGGTCCTGGCACAGCGACAGGGTCGGCACGCCATGCTGCACGTTCAGCTCCCGCGAGTTGCTGATGAAGGGGCGGTTGCGCAGGCTGTAGAAGGGCGTGCGATACCCGGCCATGGCGAGGATTTCCGAACAGCCGCGCAACTGGTCGCGGGCCTGGTCGTGCAAGACAAAAAAATAGTTCTCCGGCCCCGGCGCCTGCACGCTGGCGGCGAACGAGGCGCAGGAGTCGAGAATCTTGTCCAAAAGGTGCTGTCGGTCGTCCGGCAGGGAGGTCACCCCCACCAGGCTTTCACGGGCCAGGCGTTGCAACTCCGGCAAATCGTCTGGCGCAACTGGGCGTAAGACCAGCATGGACGTACTCCTGTATCAAAATGATCGACGCCTGGCCAAAAGGCCCTGGCGCCAAACCTGACTATCACTGTCGGTTTCCACGCATTACTGCCACGGCCCGCGAAGACGGGCGATGGCCCGCAGGCACCTGGCGGCGCCCGCTCGGGTTCGCCGGGGCACCTTCATGGTGCTCCGGCGGCCGGGGGTATCGATTAAAGAGGTTCGGCCAGCGCCGTGTTGGCGCCCAGCTTGTTGAGGAAGAACAGGTAGACCAGGCCGATGGCAATCCAGATGCAACCGAGCTTCTGCGCATCGACCCCCATGTTGTACATGATCGCGCAGACGATTAGGAAGCCCACCACCGGGCAAATCAGGTGACGCAGCACCTGGGTCGATTTGTTGCGGCGCCAGTAGTGATTGATCACGGTCAGGTGCAACAGCATGAAGCCGCTCAGGGCGCCGAAATTCACCAGGGAGGTGAGGGTGTCCACCGAGTTGATGAACAGGTAGCAGATCAGCAGCGACAGCACCGCCACCAGGTAGATGCTGATGTGCGGCGTGTTGTGCCTGGGGTGGACCTTGGCGAGGATCTTCGGCAGCTTGCCGTCGCGGGCCATGCCGAACAGCAGCCGCGAAACCGCCGCTTGCGAGGTGATGGCCACCGCCACGCCCCAGGCCAGTGCGGTAGCCACCGCGGTCAGGGTGGCCAGCCAGCTGCCGCCGGCGATTTCGGCGATCTCGTAGAAGGCCGTGTCCGCCGACTTGAAGCCCATGCCGGCGGCCAGGTCGGTGGCGATCCAGGTCTGCGCCACGAAGATCGCGCCCATCACCAGCAAGGTGATCAGCGCGGCGCGGCCGACGCTCTTGCCCGGCTCGCTCTTGACCTCTTCGGCCAGGGTCGAGATGGCATCGAAGCCGAGGAACGACAGCACCGCGATCGACACGCCCTGCATCAGCATGCCGAAGTGGAATTTCTCCGGGCTGTACAGCGGCGCCAGGGTCAGCTGGCCGTTACCGGCGCCGCCGTGCAGGGCGTTCCAGGCATAGAACAGGAAAATCCCCAGCACCACCAGCTGCGCCAGCAGAAACACGATGTTCATCCGCGCGGTGAAGGTGATGCCGCGCAGGTTGACGAAGGTGGCGCTGACCAGGAACGCGAGGATGAAGCCGACCTTGGGAATGTCCGGGTACAGGTGGTTCAGCGCCATGGCCGCGTAGACGTAGAGCAGCGGCGGTATCAGCAGGTAGTCGAGCAGCATCAGCCAGCCGGCGATGAACCCGACATGGGGGTTGAGCCCGCGCTGGGCGTAGGAATAGACCGAGCCGGCAATGGGAAAGGCGCGGGCCATGCTGCCGTAGCTCAGGGCGGTGAAGATCATCGCCAGCATGCCGATGATGTAGGCCAGCGGCACCATGCCCGGTGCTTCCTGGTTTACATAGCCGTAGACCCCGAACGGGGCGATGGGGATCATGAAAATCATCCCGTAGACCACCAGGTCGCGCAGCGTCAGGCCGCGCTTGAGTTCCTGTTTGTAGCCGAATTCTTCAATCTCCATGAAGAGGTTCTCCTTGTCAGCCAAAGGGGGGCGGGTGCCTGTCACGGTGTCGAAGGACGACCGGGGCAGGCAATGTATTTGAACCTGGCAGGTTTAAAGACACGCCACGGCGGTTTCTTATAGTTGTTATACCGGTACAGCAAACAGCTTTTTACAACGACAACTCGGGGCTGGCTCTCAGCCTTTGTTCAATTGTTGATTACACGCATTCATTACCACCGTTCATGACCTCCGGCGATTACAGCAGCGGTGCCAGGTAATCCGTCCAGCACTGGATGGCTTGCGGGGTCCGCAACAGGTCGTTGCGCACCTCGATCAATACCGAATCCAGCCCGCGGGCATCACCGTGCGCCGGCACCGTCATGTCGCTCAAGGCATCGACCTTGTAGGGCTCGTTGCCGGCGATCTTTACGTCGTGCACCGCCATGCCTTCCAGCAGGTGCCGCGCATAACCCTCGGCGCGGTCGAACAGCACGCCCATTTCCAGCGTGCGGCGCTGGCCGTAATAGAGCGGGGTAAAACTGTGGATGCCCACCACCCGCACCGGCCGGCCCGCGGCCAGGCGCGCATCGATCAGCGCGCTCAGGCGTGCATGAAAGGGCCTGAACAACTGCTTGCGGCGGTACTCGCGGGTGGCCTCGTCGAGGTGCTGGTTGCCCGGGATCTGGTAGATCTCGCTCTGCAGCGGAATGCTGTCGTGGGCCTGGCACGGACGGTTGAGGTCAATCAACAGCCGCGAATAATTGGCCGTCAGCAAGCTGGCGCCAAGGGTCTGCGCCAGGTTTTCCGCCAGCTCCAGGGCGCCGGGGTCCCAGGCGATATGTTCGCGCGCCGCTTGCGGGTCCAGGCCGAGGTCGTTGAGCGCCGCCGGGATATACCGGCTGGCGTGCTCGCAGACCAGGATCAGCGGATGCGCGGAGTCTTCGCGCAGCAACCGGTAGGCCGGCCGGGTATAGAGCCCCAGTTCAGCGGTTTCAGTACAGGTGTGCATAGTGTTCACAGAGTTGGGCAGGGGTCAGGTGCTCAGTCAGTTCCACTTCCTTGTTCTTGACGGCGAGGTAGGTTTCCAGCAGCGGGGCGGGCAAGGCTTGCAGCAGCTCCTCGCAGTTGCGCAGGCAGTCCAGTGCCTGCGGCAACGAGGCCGGAAGGGCGACGATGCCGCAACGCTCGCGCAGTTCGGCGCTCAGCTCGTCGGGCACTTCATCGGTCACGGCGCGCAGCGCCAGCTTCTGCTGGATGCCCAGGCGCCCGGCGATCAGCACCACGGCCATGGCCAGGTGCGGCGAGGCGGTGGCGTCCAGCGCGCGAAATTCCAGGTTGTACTGCGGCGCCAGCGGCTTGCCGCCGATGCTCACGGTGGGGCAGATGCGCAGCGAGGCTTCGCGGTTGCGCTGGCCCAGGCAAGCGTAGGAGGCGCTCCAGTGATGGGGCTGCAAGCGTGCGTAGGAAATCGGCGTGGGCGCGGTAAAGGCGCAAAGCGCCGGCAGGTATTTGAGTACCCCGGCCGCCCAGTGCTGGCCGAGGGACGACAGGTCGTTGGCTCGCCCTTGCTCATACAGCACCGGGCTGCCGTCCAGGTCTTGCAGGCTCAGGTGCAGGTGCACGCCATTGCACACCGCGTGCTCCGCGGTCTTGGGCGCGAAGCTCAGGCCCTGGCCGAGCTGCCTGGCGATCTCGCGGGTGACTTCGCGCACGTTCACCGCGCGGTCGGCGGCGGCTACGCCCAGGGTCGGCCGGCAGGTGATTTCGTATTGGTGCTTGCCGTATTCGGGGAGGAACATTTCCGGCTCGACGCCCGCGGCGCGCAAGGCGCTGAGCAGCCAGCCACCGAACTCGGCGCCCTGGCGCTGGGCCTGCAGGGAGAAGGCCAGGCGCTCCGGCTGCGCGCTGGCGCCGTGCAGGTTGAATTCATGCTCGAAGGCGGCGTTGACCTGCAGCCCCAGCTCGCTGGCGTAGCGCTGCACCTCGTTGCGTAGCAGGGTGCGCGGGCAAGCCGCCCAGGGCCGGCCGTCGGTCTCGCAGATGTCGGCGTGGATGAAGTCCAGCGGCGCGGCGCTGGCGTCCGGGCCGTTGCCGACCTGCACCCGGCTGGCCAGGTCGGGGATCAGCCGCAGGTCGCCACGGGCGCCCCAGGGGTTGGGCTCGGCGATGATGTCTTGCGGGGTCAACGCGCTGTTGGCCGGCACCCAGCCGCAGCCGGCGCTGGCGTAACGCTCCAGTTCGTCGCTGGGGAACGAACGGCCACGGCTGACGCCGATCAGGTCGGTGGTCAGCAGGGTGGTCATGGCCACTGGCGTCAACGGCTCGGAGTTCCGGCTCATGCCTGCATCTCCCGCAGGCGGCCGAGCACGGTCTGGGTGTCGGTGATCCAGCAGTAACCCTTGATCGCATTCAGGCAGGCCTGGTGCCGGGCCTCGGTGTAGGTGGCGCAGGCGTCTTCCACCAGGGTCACCAGGTAGCCGCGGTCGGCGGCGTCGCGCACGGCCATGTCGACGCACTGGTCGGTGACGATGCCGGCGACGATCAGGTGGCGGGTCTGCAGGTTGCGCAGCACGTAGTCGATGTTGGTCGAGTTGAAGACCCCGGACGAGGTCTTGGGCAGGACGATTTCGTTCTCCTGCGCCGCCAGCGGAGCGATGATCGCCGCCTGCGGGCTGCCCTTGGGCAGGTGCATGTCCGACAGCTTGTGGTCCAGCGAGCGGTCGCGGCCATCGGCGGTCAGGCTTTCGATAAGGGTGTGCAGCACGTTCTGCCGGGCGCCGCGCATGGCCGCCAGGAGCTGCTGCTGGTTGGGAATCACCTGCTCGCGGGTGCGCTGGAGGAAGTACTCGGCGTCCGGCACCTGCAAGTGCGGGTCGAACTGCGGCTCGAGCCAGGCCCGTTGCATGTCCACCAGCAGCAGGGCGGTGTGATCGACGGTAAAGGGCAGGTCGCGGGGCGAGTGGTGGGGAAGGCAGATCATCCTTATTTGTCCTCCAGCAGGTGAGTGGCGAATTCGTTGCGCAGGGCGTCGATGCCTTCCAGGCGTCGATCCAGGTCGCTGCTGCGCAGGGTCAGGCTGGCCACCAGCGCCTCGACCTGGGCCAGGGCCGGCACCAGGGTGTCGAAGGCCGAGGCCGATTCCACCGGGGCGCTGATAATCAGGTCCGCCAGCTCCCGCAGGGGCGAGGCGTAGATGTCGGTGAACAGCACCACCCGCGCATGCCGCGCCTTGGCGGCGGTGGCCACGCGCAGGGCCTGGCTCTGGTAGCGGCGGTAGTCGAACAGCAAAACGAGGTCCTGGCGCTGCACGTCGTACAGGCGGTCGGGCAGTTGCGCGTTGTCTTCCAGGGCCATGCAGCCGGGGCGCATCAGGCGCAGGTGATTGAGCAGGTAGCTGGCGAGAAAGCTGCTGAAACGCCCGCCGTAGCAGTACAGCGCGTGGCGGCTGTCCAGCAGCCAGTCGACCAGGATGCGCACGTCTTCGGGCTGGGTCAGGGCCTGGGTCTGTTCCAGGCTGCGCAGGCTGCCTTGTAGGTAGTGGCCCCAGGCATCGTCCTGTTGAACGCGGGCCCGTGGCTGCAACAGCGTGCTGGGCGAGCGCAGGCGGTCGTCCATGTCGCTGAGCAGCGCTTCCTGGAACTGCGCATACCCGCCGAAGCCGAGTTTCTTCACCAGCCGCACGATGGTCGGGTCGCTGACGCCGGCGTATTCGGCCAGGCGCGACATGGGCCCCAGGCCATTGCGCGGGTAATGGTCGAGCAGGGCACGGATAACCTTGCGCTCCGAGGGCGTGAGGTCAAGGGCCGGGTCGGTGATCAGGTCTCTGAGAGAGGGCATGCGACGCCTTCGTGGCTGACTGTCGTTTTTGTTTCACTGAAAGTAAAAACAGTATTTATGTAATTTACGCTACATGTCCAGTGAAAAATCCTACCGCCCCCAACGCCGCCGAGGGTGGCCTGAAGGCCTCTGTTTATGGGCTGTCCGGCTGTTTTCCGGGCTCGCGGCCAGTGCGCAGGCGCGGGATGTTAGGAAACCGCCGGCGACCAATGATACAAACGCAGCCGGCTTTGCCCATTGCGTTCATTCACCGTCGAGAGATTCCCCGTGCCGGCCACCCGCCTGACCCTGATCTGCCACGCCCGAACCCTTGCCCAGAAGCTCGCGCGTTTTCCCCTGGACGAACCGCTGGAAATGGATTGGCAGGCGCTGGCGGGCTCGCGGGCCGGCGCGTTCAAGCGCCCGCCGCGCCTGCTCAGCGGGCCGGAGCTGCGGGCCCGGCAAACCGCCGCCCTGTATGGCGCCAGCGTGGAAATTGAGGCCGCGCTGCGCGACTGTGACCTGGGCGACTGGCAGGGCCTGGCCATCGACGATCTGCAACGCGAGCAGCCCCAAGCCCTGCAAGCCTGGCTGGCCGACAGCCATTCGGCGCCCCATGGCGGCGAGTCGGTGGCGCAGCTGTGCGAGCGCGTCGCTTCATGGCTGGCAACGCTGCGCGAGCAACCGGGGCATGTGCTGGCGGTGACCCATCCGCTGGTCATCCGCGCGGCGCTGGTGCATGTCATGCAATGCCCGCTGGCCAGCTTCAATGCCATCGATGTCGAGCCGCTGGCCCGGGTCGAGCTGCGCTTCAACGGGCGCTGGCGGTTGCGCCTCGACGGCGAGCCCGGAAGCCGATCGCGATAGGCCGCCCGGCGGCCGTTCCAGGATGTGCCGCGCCAACCCGGCCATACTCCAGCACAGTATCGACAGCGAGATTCTTGCCATGAAAACCCTCCTGATCATCGGCATCGGCGCCGGCAACCCCGACTACATCACCATGCAGGCGGTCAAGGCGCTCAATCGCACCGACGTGTTCTTCCTGATGGACAAGGGCCAGGGCAAGGACGCGCTGATCGACCTGCGCCGGGAAATCTGCGAGCGCTACATCGAGCAGCCCGGCTACCGTTTTGTGCAAGCGCAAAGCCCGGAGCGGCGGCGTGGCGCCGAGGTGGATTACCAGGCCAGCGTCGCCGAGCTGAACCGCGACAAGCAGCGCACCTTCGAGCGCCTGATCGACGAGGAACTGGCGGACGGCGAAACCGGCGCCTTCCTGGCCTGGGGCGACCCGGCGCTGTACGACAGCACCCTGCGCATCCTGCAGGCGATCCTGGACAGCGGCCGCTGTGTCTTCGAGTTCGAGATGATCCCCGGCATCACCAGCGTCCAGGCCCTGGCGGCGCAGCACAAGGTGCCGTTGAATCGCATCGGCCGTTCGGTGGAGATCACCACCGGCCGGCGGCTGGCGGCGGGGCAGGTGAGCGATGCCGACAGCCTGGTGGTGATGCTCGACGCCGAGGATGCCTATCGCCAGGTGGCCGACCAGGATCTGCACATCTATTGGGGCGCCTACCTCGGCACGCCGGAGGAAATCCTCATCGCTGGCCGGCTCAAGGAGGTCGCGGGGCAGATCGCGCAAGTGCGCCAGGCGGCGCGGCAGGCCAATGGCTGGATCATGGACACCTACCTGCTGCGCAAGCCCGAGGATTGAGGAGGGCTGGGCAGGCGGGTTCGCGGGCAAGCCTCGCTCCTACAGAGGCGGGTTTCGTTGGCGTGACCGAAGGGCTGCTTCCGTAGGAGCGAGGCTTGCCCGCGAAAGCGTCCTCCCATTTACCCAATCACTCGGCGACCACTTTCTCCCCGCGCCCGAACCGCTCGCGATATGCCGAGGGCGGCAGGCCCACCACGCTGCGAAAGGCCACGCGAAAGCTTTCCACCGAGCGGTAGCCGCAGCGCAGGGCGATGGTTTCGGTGTGCTCGCTGCCGCTTTCCAGCAATTCCCGCGCGCGGGCCAGGCGTTCGTGCTGCAGCCAGGCCTTGGGCGAAACGCCGGTGGCGTGGTTGAAGCGCCGCAGGAAGGTGCGTTCGCTCATCAACGCCTGGCTGGCCAGGTCGCGCACTTCCAGTGGTTCATGCAGGCGTTCGCGGGCCCATTGCATGACCCGCGACAGGTCGTTGCGCGGCGTGCGGCTGACCGGCGCCGGAATGAACTGCGCCTGGCCGCCGGTGCGCTGCGGCGACATCACCAGGCGCCGCGCCACCGAATTGGTGACGTGGGTGCCGAAGTCGCGGCTCACCAGATGCAGGCAGGCGTCGATGCCGGCGGCGCTGCCGGCCGAGGTGATGATCTGCCCCGCATCGACGTAGAGCACGTCCGGGTCCACCAGGATGGCGGGGAAACGCTCGGCCAGCTCATCGGTGTATTGCCAGTGGGTGGTGGCGCCCTTTCCGTCGAGCAGGCCGGTGGCCGCCAGGGCGAATACCCCGGAGCAGATCGACAGCAGCCGCGCCCCGCGCGCATGGGCGCGCACCAGGGCTTCGCCCAGCCCGGGCGGCAATGGCTCGCTGCGGTGGCGCCAGCCGGGAATGACGATGGTCCGCGCCTGTTCCAGCAGCTCCATGCCGCCATCGGCCAGCACCTGGATGCCGCCCATGGCCCGCAGCGGCCCGGGCTCGACGGCGACGATACGGTGTTCGTACCAGGGAAAATCGAACTCCGGACGGGCCAGGCCGAAGATCTCCACGGCGATGCCGAACTCGAAAGTGCAGAGGCCGTTGTAGGCCAGGATCGCGACTAAACCGGGGGCGTTGTGCATTTGGCGGAAAGTTACCAGTCAGTGTCTTGTGCGCCACTGTAGCGGCGCCGGGCCTGTCGATAAAGTCCTCTCACACCCAACGTTGTTTTTTGGAGACGCTGCAATGACCAGCCTGGTTCGTGAAATTCCCGCCGCCCCCTCGGCCATCGCCCTGATGCATTTCTCCAACCGCCTGACCTTCGAGACCGATTGCTCGGATGTCTTCGGCAGCCAGGAAGCCGGGGAGGTCGATTTCGTCCTGCTGGACGTGCGCGGCCCGCTGGCCTTCGAGCGCGGCCATGTGCCGGGGGCGATCAGCCTGCCGGGGCGCCTGATCAATGCCGAACGCCTGGCGGCTTACCCGCGCGATACGCTGTTCGTGGTCTATTGCGCCGGGCCACACTGCAACGGCGCCAACAAGGCCGCGGTCAGGCTGGCGGCGCTGGGCTATCCGGTAAAGGAAATGATTGGCGGCTTGACCGGCTGGCTGGATGAAGGCTTCGCGCTCAGCGTGGCGCTGGAGCAGCCGGCGAACACTGTGATGGGCTGTGCCTGCTGAGCCGTCCGCCAGATCGTCGAGGCCCTGCGGGCCTATCGCAGGCTGCGCCAGCGGCTACAGGATCGCGTTCGGCAGGCCCACTGTAGCCGCTGCCGAAGGCTGCGATAGGTCCGCAGGACCTCCGACAATACCCGCCGCAACTCACCACACCGCCTGCCACCGCCGGCAAGGCCGCCAGGCGAACACCGGCAGCCAGATCGTCGCAGGCTGCGCCAGCGGCTACAGGATCGCGTTTGACCCGGCCCCTGTAGCCGCTGCCGAAGGCTGCGATAGGTCCGCAGGACCTCCGACAATACCCGCCGCGACTCACCACACCGCCTGCCACCGACGGCAAGGCCGCCTTCCAGCCAGGCGAACACCGGCAGCCAGATCGTCGCAGGCTGCGCCAGCGGCTACAGGATTGCGTTCGGCAGGCCCACTGTAGCCGCTGCCGAAGGCTGCGATAGGTCCGCAGGACCTCCGACAATACCCGTCGCAACTCACCACACCGCCTGCCACCGACGGCGAGGCCGCCTTCCAGCCAGGCAGACACCGGCGGCCGGGTCGGCTTCCCTGGCGCAGCGGGCAGGGCGTATATCCGACTGCCGGCATGGTGCACAGCCCACGCTTTTGCACCACCACGGGGCGGGCCAGGCGTCGCGCGGACACTGTCGTGGTTTTATATAAGTATTTGTCGCATAAACACAATTTGCCTCCCCGGAGCCACTCTAGACTGCTGGCCACTTCGATTTCCCCCAATCGAATATTTCTGCCAATAAAAGCCTCCGTCTACGGGAGTTATAAATGAAGAAGCTTGTGCTGTTCGGTGCCCTGGCACTGTCCATGTTGTCCCTGACCGCCGTGGCTGACGATGCCAAGCCGATCCGTATCGGCATCGAAGCCGGCTACCCGCCATTCTCGATGAAAACCCCCGACGGCAAGCTCACCGGTTTCGACGTGGATATCGGCGATGCCCTGTGCGAGCAGATGAAGGTCAAGTGCACCTGGGTCGAGCAGGAATTCGACGGCCTGATCCCGGCGCTGAAAGTGCGCAAGATCGACGCCATCCTGTCGTCCATGACCATCACCGACGACCGCAAGAAGAACGTCGACTTCACCATCAAGTACTACCACACCCCGGCCCGCTTCGTGATGAAGCAAGGCACCGAGGTCAAGGACCCGCTGACCGAACTCAAGGGCAAGAAAGTCGGGGTGCTGCGCGCCAGTACTCATGACCGTTTCGCCACCGAGGTGCTGGTACCGGCCGGGATCGAGCTGGTGCGCTACGGCTCCCAGCAGGAGGCCAACCTGGACATGGTTTCCGGTCGCATCGACGCGCTGCTGGCCGACTCGGTCAACCTCGACGACGGCTTCCTGAAAACCGACGCCGGCAAGGGCTTCGCCTTCGTCGGCCCTGAGTACAACGATCCGAAATACTTCGGTGGCGGCGCCGGCATCGCCGTGCGCAAGGGCGATACCGCCCTGGCCGAGAAATTCAACACCGCCATCACCGAGATCCGCGCCAACGGCAAGTACAAGGCCGTGCAGGACAAGTACTTCAAGTTCGACGTCTACGGCGAGTAATTCGCCGGGTTGAAAAAGGCGGCTACCGTGAAGACGGCGCCGCCTTTTTCATGGGCGCTATTTACCCCGTGCGACGGGGCGCTCCTGTAGCCGCTGCCGAGCCCGCGAGGCTGCGATCGACCCCGCAGGGGGCGCAGGGACCTTGAGATGGCTGAAGGCCTTCGGCCTTATCGCAGCCTGCGGCAACGGCTACAGAAGCCACGCCACCCGGCAGCGAACGACGACCTTTTCACGGCCGCGCGAATGCCTCAGTCTACGGACCCCGCCGAACTCCATTTTTCTTCCGGAGCCTTTCATGTAACGCATCGACCATTCCTTGCCCTGGAGCCACCTGGGCACCCAGCGCCAGCTCAGCGTGTTCCGTTTTGGCAGCGGCAGCCGCAAGGTCTATATCCAGGCCAGCCTGCACGCCGACGAACTGCCGGGCATGCGCACCGCCTGGGAACTGAAAAAACGCCTGAGCGAGCTGGAGGCCCAGGGGCAGCTCAAGGGCGTGATCGAACTGGTGCCGGTGGCCAACCCGATCGGCCTCGACCAGCACCTGCAAAGCAGCCACCTGGGGCGTTTCGAAAGCGGCAGCGGCAAGAACTTCAACCGCGCCTTCGTCGAGCTCAGCGGCCCGGTGGGCGATCTGATCGGCGACCGCCTGGGCAGCGATGCGGCGGCCAACGTCGCCTTGATCCGCCAGACCATGGGCGAAGTCCTCGACCGCCTGCCGGCCCCGACCTCGCAGCTCCAGGCCCTGCAACGCCTGTTGCTGCGCCATGCCTGCGACGCCGACATCACCCTGGACCTGCATTGCGATTTCGAAGCGGCAATCCACCTCTACGCGCTGCCCCAGCACTGGCCGCGCTGGCAACCCCTGGCCGCGCGCCTGAAGGCCGGCGTGGCGCTGCTTTGCGAGGACTCGGGCGGCAGCTCGTTCGACGAGTCCTGCTCCACGCCCTGGCTGCGCCTGGCCCGCGATTTCCCGCAAGCAGCCATTCCCCCGGCCAACCTCGCCACCACCCTGGAACTGGGCAGCATGGGCGACACCCGGGTCGAACAGGCCCAGGCCAACTGCGAAGCGATCCTCGGCTTTCTCGCCGAGCAGGGGGTTATCGGCGGCCAGTGGCCGGCCACCCCGGATGCCTGTTGCGAGGGCATGCCGTTCGAAGGCACGCAATACCTGTTCGCCCCGCACCATGGGGTGGTCAGCTTTTTGCGGGAGGCCGGCGAATGGGTGGAGCAGGGCGACGCGATCTTCGAGGTGGTCGACCCGCTGAAGGACATCGTCACCGTGGTACGCAGCGCCACCAGCGGCGTGCTGTTCGCCCTGGACCGCAGCCGCTACACCGAGCCGGGCATCTGGCAGGCCAAGGTCGCCGGCCGCGAGCCGATGCGCAGCGGCAAGCTGACCAACGATTGAGCCCCGCGCCTGGCCACTGAACCGCGTTTGCCCCTGGGCGGGCGCCAACCAAAGGACCTGCCATGTTCAAGTTTCTGTCCCTGTTACTGCTGTGGGTCTGCGCCGCCGCCCAGGCGCAAACGGTGCTCCACGATGACCTGCCGCTGCTTTATCTGGAGCAGGCGCCGGCCGATTCACGCGACCGGCCGCTGGTGATTTTCCTGCACGGCTACGGCAGCAACGAGCAAGACCTGTTCGGCCTCAAGGACGCCTTGCCGGCCGATTACACCTACCTCTCGGTGCGGGCTCCGCAGACCGTGGAAGAGGGCAGTTACCAGTGGTTTCACAAGCAGGGCGAAGGCGCCTATGACGGGGTGACCGCCGAGCTGGCCGACAGCGCCAGGCTGATCGACGAGTTCGTGCGGCAGGCGACCGCCAAGTACCACACCCGCGCCGACCGGGTGGTCCTGGTGGGCTTCAGCCAGGGCGCGATCATGGCCTACGAGCTGGGTCTGCGCCGCCCCCAGGCCGTCCGCGGGATCGCCGCGCTGAGCGGAAAGATCCTGCCGGTGCTGCGCGAGCAGCTCAACAGCGGTGCCGGCCTGGAGCGGCTGGCGATCTTCATCGCCCATGGCACCGCGGACATGCGCCTGCCGTACAGCGACGGCTCCGACGCCGACAGCCTGTTGCGCGGCCTGGGCCTGAGCCCGCGATTCCATGCCTACCCGGGCGTCGGCCACAGCATCAGCGCCAGTGAATTGCAGGATTTGAACCGCTGGTTGCTCAGCCTCAACCCCTGAGCCGACTGACCGTGGCGGCCGCTGCGGGGCTTATTTGCCGACGATCTGGCCGATCAGCTTGTCGTGGTTGGCCTTGTCGCCGATCCGCGAAATCACCTGCACCACCGCCATGCGGTTGCCCGAGCCGGCCAGCAGGGTGGAGCTCTGGGTCATGCCGCCGCCCTGGGTCGCGGTGCTGTCGATCTGGCGCAGGCCGAGGCCGTTGCGGGTCATGCTTTTTTCGCTCTGCTTGCTGAAGTCCGGCAGGGCCGCGGCCTGTTGCGAAAGAAAGCCCGACACCGCGCTGTCGAGGAACTGCGCGTCGTTGTCCTTGGCTTGCACCGCATCGGGGATCAGGTTTTCCGCGACCATGACCACGGTCTTGGTGCTGGCGTTGGTGTACAGGGTGCCGGTGGCGCCGGCGGTGCCGCTGGCTTCGTCGCCGGCCGGCAGCGGGTTGGCGATAAAGCCCTTGGGCAGGCTGAACTTGAACTTGCCGCCCAGCAGCGAGACGGTCTCGACCTTGGCCTTATTGCTGGTCGGCTGGGCCGCGGACACCTCCAGGGCGCTGAAACCGGCCAGTGCCGCCAGGACCAGGACCGCGGCGTGTTTACCGAACAGGGACATGCAGATTCTCCAGAGTGAGCGCGTGGGGGCGCGCATCTTCCCACGGCCATTGCGCGGCACTCCAGCGGGATATGCGGCGGCGTGAAATTTCGGATAAAAGGGCGTGGGAGCGGCTTCGTGGGGCTTATCGGACGCTCCTCAACCCTGGGCAGAACGGGCTCCCGACGTCGCCAGCACCGCCCCGGCGATAATCAGCAACGCCGGCACCAGCAGCCACACACTGGCCGGGCTTTGCCCGATGACGATCAGCAGCAGGGTGGAGATCAACGGCGCCAGGTACGACAGCGCGCCGAGCGTGGCCAGGTTGCCGTGTTTGGTGGCGTGGTCCCAGGCGAAGAAGGCCAGGCCGACCGGGCCCAGCCCCAGGCTGAGGATCGCCAGCCATTGCTTGAGGTCCGGTTGCACCGGGCTTTCGAACATCAGGTGGCAGAGCAGCCCGGCCAGCGCCACCAGCCCGCAGATGCCGCCGATCAGGCTGCTGGGCACGCTGCTGAAACGGCGGTTGAGCACCGAGTAGCCGGACCACACCAGGGCGCAGCCGAACGCCGCCAGGTAACCCGCCACCGGCATCGCGCCGACCTGGCTGGAAGCGCGCTGCTGCATGATGAACGCGGTGCCGGCCAGCCCCAGCAAGGCACCGGTCAGTTGCCGGCCGCGCAGCGGTTCGCCGCCGGCCCTGGCCGCCAGTAACACGATCAGCAACGGCCAGAGGTAGGCGATCAGGCTGGCCTCGGCGGCCGGCGCGGCTTTCAGGGCGAAGAAATACAGCGCGTGGTAGGCAAAGATCCCGCCGAACCCCAGGGCCCAGACCGGCCAGGGCTGGCGCCAGCCACGAAAACCGGCGCGCCCCCGCAAGCCGAGCAATACCAGGCTGGCGCCGCAGGCCACGGCAAAGCTCAGGGCGAGCAACTGGAAGGGGGGGAATGCCGGCGGTGAGGGTGGTCAGCAGCGCCAGGCATGACCAGAGGAACACCGCGATCACGCCGATGGCGGTGGCGGCGCCGCTGCGGGAGGGGGCGAGGCGGGTTGAGTGGATTGCGGTCATAGGCACACCGAGGCAAGAGCGGTGTGGCCAGCATAGAAGCCGCCGCGACGGCGGTATTGATCAGGCCTGCCGAACTCTTGTCGCAGCCTGCGCCTGGGCGTCGCGAGCGGCCTTGCGCAGGGCGGCCGGGGTCTGGTTGCGCGCCTTCTTCAAGGCGTGGGTCAGGGCACTCTGATCGGCGTAGCCGACCCGCTGGGCGATCTCGCTGATGGGCAGCAGGGTACGGCCGAGCAGGTCGATGGCGCGGTCCAGGCGCAGGGTCGAAATGTAGGCGAAAGGCGTGCTGTGCATGTCCCGCTCGAACAGCAGGTACAGGCTGCGCTCGCTGACCCCCGCGGCCTGGGCGATGGCGCGGGCGCTCAGCGGGCTGCCCAGGTGCTGTTCGATATAGGCCAGGGCCCGCGCCAGTGCCTGGCGTTGCGGCGCGCTCGGCGTCGGGCGGGCCAGGCAGGCCAGCAGCAGGGCGCTCCAGGCGCTGGCGACCGGGCTGGAGGAGCTGAGCAAGGCGCCGCCGTGGTTGGCATAGCCAAGCAGGTGGCGGATCTGCGGGTCGATGGCGAAGAAGCGGGTATCGGCCAGAGACGGTTCGCTGTCGGGGCTATCCAGGTCGAGCACCAGAAAGGTATTGCGGCGTTCGGCCAGGAACGCATGCCGGGCGCCCGGGGCAATCAACACGCCCTGGCTGGCGTCGACCTTGCCACCACGGCCGTCCACCTCGATCTCCATCGCCCCCGACTGCGGCAGCACGATCTGCGGAAAATCGTGATCGTGCAGCTCGACCTGCCCGGAATACGAACGCATCGCCAGGGCGACAGTGGGTTGGGCTGGAGTGTTCATGGCGCTGCTCCGCGGATGGCTGTCCGCATCATGCCTGAAAACACTGGTGCTGTAGGAGTGGCCGGTCGGTGCGGGGTGGTTTGGGAAAGGGGGGCGGCTCATCTGTTGTGGTGACTGATATGCCGCTATCGCGAGCAAGCTTCGCTCCTACAGAGGCAGGCTGCAAAAGGCCGGGGCAGGGCGCTGTCAAGGCTTGGGCCGGCTCGTCGAAACCACTAAGCTGGGCCACCGTTCCCGCCTTCCGGATGCCCGCGTGAAATTTACCCTCCCGAAAATCGGTACCGCACCGTTCTGCCCGCCGGAAGTCGCCGGCACTATCGTGGTCGACCCCAGCGCGCCGCTGTTCAAGCGGATCCTGCGGTTCGCCGGCCCCGGCCTGCTGATTTCCATCGGTTACATGGACCCCGGTAACTGGGCCACGGCCATCGAAGCCGGTTCGCGCTATGGCTACAACCTGCTGTTCGTGGTGCTGCTGGCGAGCCTTGCGGGCATGGCCGTGCAGTGCCTGTGCTCGCGCCTGGGCATCGCCACCGGGCGCGACCTGGCGCAGCTCTGCCGGCAGCGCTACAGCACCCGCACGGCGCGCAGCCAATGGCTGTTGGCGGAGGTGTCGATCATCGCCACCGACCTGGCCGAAGTCCTCGGTTGCGCCCTGGCGTTCCACCTGTTGCTCGGGGTCTCGCTGACCACCGGGATTGTCATCACCGCCTTCGACACCCTGCTGATCCTGGCCCTGCAGAACCGTGGCTTCCGCCGCCTGGAGGCGATCATGCTGGTGCTGGTGGGCACCATCGGCCTGTGCTTTTTCGTCGAGCTGCTGTTGATCAAGCCTTACTGGCCGGACGTGGCGCGCGGCTTCACGCCGTCGCTGGCGGCCATCGGCGAGGCGGCGCCGCTGTACCTGGCGATCGGCATCCTCGGCGCCACGGTGATGCCGCATAACCTGTACCTGCACACCTCCATCGTGCAGACCCGCCTGGTGGGCCAGGACGAGGCTAGCCGGCGCGATGCGATCAAGCTGGCGCGCATCGACACCATCGGCTCCCTGGCCCTGGCGCTGCTGGTCAACGCGGCGATCCTGATCCTCGCCGCCGCGGCTTTCCACGGCACCGGCCACACCGAGGTGGTGGAATTGCAGGACGCCTATCACCTGCTCGATCCGCTGGTGGGCGGGGCGCTGGCCAGCGTGCTGTTCGGCGTGGCCCTGCTGGCTTCCGGGCAGAGTTCGACCTTCACCGGCACCATCGCCGGCCAGGTGATCATGGAGGGCTACCTCAACCTGCGCCTGCCGTGCTGGCAGCGGCGCCTGATCACCCGCGGCCTGGCGCTGGTGCCGGCGTTCGTCGGCGTGTGGCTGATGGGCGACGGCGCGGTCGGCCAGTTGCTGGTGCTGAGCCAGGTGGTGCTCAGCCTGCAATTGCCGTTCGCCCTCTACCCGCTGATCCGTATGACCAGCGACCCGCGCTTGATGGGCGTGTTCGTCAACCGCTGGCCGACCCGCGTCCTCGCCTGGAGCCTGTTCGCGATCATCAGCGGCGCCAACGCCTGGCTGATCGCGCAGTTGGTGATGTAAGTCGAAGGATTGACCAACCCGCTCCCGCTTCCGTAGGAGCGAAGCTTGCTCGCGATGGACCGCGCAGCGGTCCCGATCTTTCAATCCAGCGCCTGGGCAGCAAACCTCGCCACCTGGGCATCCTCCCCGGACTTGACCCCGGACACCCCAACCGCGCCAATCACCTGGCCCTCGAAGAGCACCGGCACGCCGCCTTCCAGCGAAGTCAGCAGCGGCGCCGAGAGAAATGCCGTGCGCCCGCCGTTGACCATTTCTTCATAACCCTTGGACTCGCGTCGGCCGAGGGCCGCGGTGCGGGCCTTTTCCACGGCGATATAGGCGCTGACCGGCGCGCAGCCGTCCAGGCGTTCGAGGGCCAGCGGATGGCCGCCGTCGTCGACGATGGCGATGCTCACCGCCCATTGGTTGCGCTCGGCCTCGTCCCGCGCGGCGATCAGAATGCGCTGGACTTCGCGCTGGCCCAATATGGCTTTGCTGTGCATGGCGTGCTCCTTTCAGGGGGTGTCTGGCCGCGCGGGCGGCAGGGCGGCTTCGACCAGTTCGATCCAGTGCCGCACCGGGGTTCGCCCGGCGCCGTCGAGGTGGGTCTGGCAGCCGATATTGGCGGTGGCTATGACTTCGGGGTGGCCGCTTTCCAGGGCATTGAGCTTGTTGTCGCGCAGTTGCCGCGCCAGCTCGGGCTGGGTCAGCGAATAGGTGCCGGCCGAGCCGCAGCACAGGTGGCCGTCGGGCACTTCGGTCAGTTCGAAGCCCAGGCGCTTGAGCAGCGCCTCCACCGCGCCGCCGAGTTTCTGCGCGTGTTGCAGGCTGCACGGGCAATGGAAGGCCAGGCGCTGGCTACCGTGGGCCTGCAACTGCTCCAGCGGTTCGTCGCGCAGCACTTCCACCAGGTCCCTGGCCAGGGCGCTGACCCGCTCGGCGCGGGCGGCATAGCGCGGGTCGTGGGCCAGCAGGTGGCCGTAATCCTTGATAAAGGCGCCGCAGCCGCTGGCGGTCTGCACCAGGGCTTCGGCGCCGTTTTCCAGGTGCGGCCACCAGGCGTCGATATTGCGCCGCGCGCGGTCGAGGCCCGTGGCCTGGGCGTCCAGGTGGTAATCCACGGCGCCGCAGCAGCCGGCCTCGCTCACGGCGCGCACGGCGATGCCCAGGCGGTCGAGGACCCGCGCCGTCGCCGCGTTGGTATTGGGCGACAGGCTTGCCTGCACGCAACCTTCCAACAACAGCACCTGCCGGGCGTGGGCCGTGGCCGGGCGCGCCTTGGCCGGCGGGACCTGGCGCGGCAGCTTGCCTTGCACGGCTTCGGGCAGCCACGGCCGCAAGGTCGCGCCGGTGCCGAGCAGCGCCTTGAACAGTGCCGGGTTCGGCGCCAGGGCGCGCAGGCCCTGGCGCAGCAGGCGCTGGCCGAGGGGCCGGGGCACGGCGGCATCGACCACGGCGCGGCCGATGTCCAGCAGGTTGTGGTAATCGACCCCGGACGGGCAGGTGGTTTCGCAGTTGCGGCAGGTCAGGCAGCGGTCCAGGTGCAGCTGGGTCTTGGCCGTGGCCTCGTGGCCTTCCAGGACCTGCTTGATCAGGTAGATGCGCCCTCGTGGCCCGTCCAGCTCGTCGCCCAGCAGCTGATAGGTGGGGCAGGTGGCGTTGCAGAAACCGCAGTGCACACAGGTGCGCAGGATGCTCTCGGCCTCCGCGGCGCGGGGCAGCTGGCGTGCTTGCTCGCTCAAGGTGGTTTGCATGCGCGGGCCTCCGTTCAGAGCTCGGCGTAGAGCCGGCCGGGGTTGAAGATCCCTTGCGGGTCCAGTTGCGCCTTGAGCTGGCGGTGGTAGCGCAGCAGCACCGCTGGCAGCGGCTGGAACGGGCTGTCCAGCAGGCCGTGGCTGTAGCAGGTGGCATGGCCGCCGACGCGGCTGGCGAGTTCGCGGATGCGCTCCGCGGGCGCCGCGGATTTCAGCCAGCGCTGGGCCCCGGCCCAATCTATTAACTGCTGGCCGGGCAGCTCCAGAAGTCCCGTGTCATTGGGCAGCGACAGGCGCCACAGCGGCAGGCCTTCGTCGAAGAACGCCAACTGTTGCTCATTGAGATTGGCCCAATAGTTAGCGGCCAAGGGCTCGCCGCCGAGACGGTCACGGGCCGCGGCCACCGAACCTTCGCCGCCTTCCAGGCGCAGGTGCAGGCGCTGGCCGTCGTGGCTGGCGGCGCTGATGGGCAGCGGTTGCTGGCCCCAGTCGGCGAGGCGGGCCAGGGCCTTGGCGCTGTCCATTTCCAGGCTCAGGCTGAGGCACTGGCGCGGTTTGGGCAGGACCTTGAGCGACACCTCAGTGAGCACTCCAAGGCAACCGTAGCTACCCACCAATAAACGTGAGAGGTCGTAGCCGGCGACGTTTTTCATCACCTCGCCGCCAAAGCGCAGGTGCTTGCCGGCGCCGGTGATCACCCGGCTGCCAAGCACGAAGTCGCGCACCGAACCGGCCCAGGGCCGCCGTGGGCCGGACAGGCCGGTGGCGACCATGCCGCCGACGGTGGCGCCGTCGCCGAAAGCCGGCGGTTCGCAGGCCAGCATCTGCCCGGCGGCGTCCAGCGCGGCCAGCAGTTCCCGCAGCGGCGTGCCGGCGCGCACGGTCACCACCAGCTCGGTCGGCTCGTAGCGGACGATGCCGCGATGGGCGCGGGTGTCGAGCACTTCCCCGGCGCTCATGCGCCCGAGAAAGGCCTTGCTGTTGCCGCCCTGGATCAACAGCGGGGTATTGCCGGCCAGCGCCTGTTCGACCTGTTGCAGCAGCGCGCCGCTGGCGTCGTTATCCGCGGGTGCCGTCATCAGAAACGCTCCAGCTCGGGGAAGGGCAGTTGCCCGGCGTGCACGTGCATGGCGCCGAATTCGGCGCAGCGGTGCAGGGTCGGGATGTTCTTGCCGGGGTTGAGCAGGCCACCGGGGTCGAAGGCCGCCTTGACCGCGTGGAACAGGCTCAGCTCGTCGCTGTTGAACTGGGCGCACATCTGGTTGATTTTCTCCCGGCCGACCCCGTGTTCGCCGGTGATGCTGCCGCCCACCGCCACGCACAGCTCGAGGATCTTGCCGCCCAGGGCTTCGGCGCGTTCCAGTTCGCCGGGCTGGTTGGCGTCGAACAGGATCAGCGGGTGCATGTTGCCGTCGCCGGCATGGAACACATTGGCCACCCGCAATTGGTATTCGGCGGACAGCGCGGCGATGGCCTTGAGCACCCCCGGCAGTTCGCGCCGCGGAATGGTGCCGTCCATGCAGTAGTAATCCGGCGACAGCCGGCCCACCGCCGGAAAGGCGTTCTTGCGCCCGGCCCAGAAACGCACGCGTTCGGCCTCGTCGCGGGCCTGGCGGACCTCGGTGGCGCCGGCCCGTTCGAGCACCGCGCGGACCCGCTCGCAATCGTCGTGGACATCGGCTTCGACGCCGTCCAGCTCGCACAGCAGGATGGTCTCGGCGTCCACCGGGTAGCCGGCGTGAATGAAGTCCTCGGCGGCGCGAAGCGCCAGGTTGTCCATCATTTCCAGGCCGCCGGGAATGATGCCGGCGGCGATGATATCGGCCACCGCATGGCCGGCTTTCTCCACCGAGTCGAAGGCCGCCAGCAGCACCTTGGCCAGCTGCGGCTTGGGCAACAGCTTGACCGTGACTTCGGTGATGATCCCGAGCAGGCCTTCGGAGCCGGTGAACAGCGCCAGCAGGTCGAAACCCGGGGCGTCCAGGGCGTCGCTGCCCAGGGTCAGGCGTTCGCCTTCGACGCTGAGGATCTCCACCTTGAGCAGGTTGTGCACGGTCAGGCCGTATTTCAGGCAATGCACGCCGCCGGCGTTTTCCGCGACGTTGCCGCCGATCGAGCAGGCGATCTGCGAGGACGGGTCGGGGGCGTAATACAGGCCGAACGGCGCGGCGGCCTGGGAGATCGCCAGGTTGCGCACCCCCGGCTGGACCCGCGCGGTGCGCGCGGCGGGGTCGATATGCAGGATCTGGTTGAAACGCGCCATCACCAGCAGCACGCCCTGTTCCAGGGGCAGGGCGCCGCCGGACAGGCCGGTGCCGGCCCCGCGCGCGACCACCGGCACGCGGCGTTCGTGGCAGATTTGCAGCAGTTCCTGCACCTGCTCGATATGCCGCGGCAGGGCCACCAGCATCGGCGTGGTGCGATAGGCCGACAGGCCGTCGCATTCGTAGGGCTTGAGGTCTTCCGTCTGGTGCAGCAGGTCGAGGTCGGGCAGGCGCTGGCGCAGCACCTCGAGCAATGCCGCTTTATCGACGCTGGGCAGCGCGCCGTCGACGCGTTCGTCGTAGAGGATATTCATGGCTGGCTAACGACCCTGAGTTGTTTTTATGGGCGCTCGGCTGGCTAGGGGCTGTTCCCGTTTGGTGACAGGCCGCTCAGTTGCATCATTGGCCCGGCTGGCCTTACTGTCCACGGGGCCGAGCGCTGGTCGAACCAGTTTGTTTCGCTCCGCTTGTCGGGTTTTTTATAAAAATCCAGGCATATCAGCAGGATGGCTTGGCGACCCGCTTGATCGGGTTTTTTTTTCGCGGCTGGTCATACCAGTGGAGGGGCGCATGCACAGGAGCGATTCGGGGCGGCATCAGGTGGCGGATGTGGTCTGTGAGCGCATCGAACGCCTGATCGTCGATGGCGTGCTGAAGACCGGCCAGTTGCTGCCCTCGGAGCGGCGCCTGACGGAAAAGCTCGGCGTCTCGCGCACGGCCTTGCGCGAGGGCCTGAAATTGCTGCGGGCGCGGGGCATCATCGAAACCGAACAGGGCAAGGGCTCGTTTGTCGCCCAATTGTCGGGGCAGGGCGCGACTTCGGCGCTGATGCATTTGTTCAGTTCCCAGCCGCGCACCCTCTACGACCTGTTCGAAGTGCGCAGCCTGCTGGAAGGCGAGTCGGCGCGGCTGGCGGCGTTGCGCGGCACCGAGGCCGATTTCGTGCTGATCGGCCGCGCTTATCAGGCGCTGCTGGACGCCCACGACCAGAAGCTGGAGGCCTCGGCCCACGCGCGCCTGGACCACGCTTTCCACCTGGCGATCTGCGAGGCCTCGCACAACCCGGTGCTGGTGCAGACCCTGCGTTCGCTGACCGACCTGTTGCTGAATTCGGTGTTCGCCTCGGTCAATAACCTCTACCACCGCCAGGCGCAGAAAAAGCAGATCGACCGCCAGCATGCGCGGCTCTACAACGCTGTCACCGGGCGCCTGCCGGAACAGGCGCGCAAGGCCGCCATCGCGCATATCCAGGGCATCTGCGACAACCTGCGGGAAATCGAGAACGAGGAGCAGCGCCTGGTGCGCGCGACCTTGCGCCTGGAAGGCTGGAACTGAGGGCGCCGCGACCAGGGGCCAATGGCGGCGATGGGCAGCCACTACACTGCTAGAGACGCGGCCACATCCGCGTCGTCGACGACCACCACAAAGGAGTCCCCCCATGTCCAACGAGACTTGTGCCTGTCCAGGCTGCACCTGCAAGGTCGGCGCCCATGCCATTGTGCGTCACGGCAAGCACTACTGCTGCCAGGCCTGCGCCAGCCACCACGCCAACGGCGAACCCTGCGCCTCTACCGAAGGCTGCGATTGCGCCAAGGGCGCGCATCACTGAGCGTTTGCGGTAGCACGGTGCGAACGCAGTGGAGCCAGGGCGGCTCCACGTTCAACTGCCAGCCTCCTGGTCGGTCTCGAGGGTCGGGGCGGCGAGGGGGCTGCGTGCCTTGGCGAACCAGCAGAGGGCCGCCGCGCCCAGTAGCGTGGTCGATAGCGCCAGGAGCAGGATCACCCGTTGCGTGCCCAGCGGCGCGGCGAGCACGGCCACCAGCAAGCCGGCCAGGGGTTGCGAGAGGTTGTTGAGCAAGGTGATCACGCCCACGGTCTTGCCGAAGTCCCGGGGTGGAATTACCCGCTGGCGGCTGCTGCGGATGTAGATGTTGAACATCTTGTCGAAGCCGACAATCAGCAGGAAGCCCAGCACATAGCCGGCCAGGTTCGGGCTCAGGGCGCTGATGAAGGCGCCCGCGGCGATCATCGAATAGGCCACGCCCCCCAGCACCCGCAGGGGCAGTGCCACCCGGGCAAGAAAGAACAGGATCAGGATGGTGGTCAGAGCGCCGGCCGCCTGGAGCCAGGCGTAGGTGTCCTTGCCGGCGCTGTACTGGCCGATCACCATGGCCGCCGAGGTGGCCAGGGTGACCCCGACGATCAGGTTGACCCCCACCGCCAGGGTGATGATCTTTTTCAGCTCCGTCAGCTCGCGGATATGCCCGAAGGCGATACGCAGGGGCTGCAGCCAGATGTCCTGGTGCTGTTCGAACACCTCCAGGGTGACGTGGCTCAAGCGTTGCCACAGCCGCATGCTCAGGTCGGCCAGCAGGAACAGTGCGGCGATCCACAGCACCACCCAGTGCCAGGCCCAGGCTTCCAGCAGCAGCGCCGCCACCAGCGGTCCGAGGACCAGCCCGGTCTGGTCGGCGATCTGCGAGTAGGACAGGGTCTTGGTGTAGCTGTAGTGCTGGAAGACATGCGGCATCAGCACCTCGCGGGCCATGATGCCCTGGGTGGTCAGCACCCCGCACAGCGCCGACAGCGCCACGACCCAGGCGATGCCGCCGAAGACCCCGTACAGCAGCACCGCCAGCACGCAGAGCAGCGCCCGGTAGACCTGGCTGATATGCAGGATGCGGATCGGCGAGAACTTGTCGCACAGGGCCCCGCACAGCGGAAACGCGAGAAAGCGCGGCAGCGACTCGACGAAGAACGCCAGTCCGGCCCAGGACGCGCTGTTGGTGGCCTGGAACACCACCAGCGGCACGAGGAACAGCAGGATCTGATCCGCCAGCCGCGACAGAAACAGCGAGATGAAAAAAGCCAGGTAATCCTTGCGCATGGTGACTTCCTGTCGGTGGGTGGCGGGGCGGCCAGCGATGAAATAACACGCCGGCGGGGGCTGGCGATAGTGCTGCGGCGATTCATTCGGCACGCAGCGGGAATCAGGCGCCAGGGCACGGGGTAGAGCGCTTGTTCCGTGAATTGCGGGGCTGGGCAGGCGCGACGTCGACCAGCGCCGCTATCAGGTGGGGAGCCGCAGCGGAGCGATGAGCGAGGCGATGAACTGGAGCGTCCAGGACGATTGCGGCGGCCAAGGCGCGGCCGAGGGGCAATCGGCGATTTGCGCAGGGGACAGGGGACAGGGGCAGGGCGACCTGCGGCCAGGCCATGGCTTTAACCCGGGCACCTTGCCGCGTGTGGTGGCCGACAAGGTGCCCGGGAGCCTGATGCAAGGGGAAACGGCGAGGTCAGGTCGACGGTCGCCAGGTGACGTTCTCGATACCGAATTTTTCCGCCAGGGGTTTGCTGGTCTTTTTCACCCGTTCCAGGCCAAAACGGCCGATGCGGCCGACACCGGCGTCGCAGCTCGCCCAGTGCCATGCCTCGGCGTTGTCCATCTTCTCCGAGCGGATGATGAAGGACTTGGGTTGGCCGTGCAGGGTGTATTCGATGACGAAAAGTTTTGCGTTGTTCATAAATCTATCAATCCTCCCTGTGATGATTTAAGTGACCAGCGCGCGCCGGGAAAAATTCACTCCGCTCATCGAGCAAAGGCACCAGCGGTAAGGCCGGTATCCGAACGGCTTGCCGGCTGTCGAGTGGGGGCTCGCCTGGGGGGCTTTTCGCGGTTTTCCGGGCCGATTGCCGGGGTTAACATGGGCGCCCCCTGCCTGACGACGAAGCCCGGCCATGGCCCTTGCCGCACCTCCCGATCTGACTGACACCGATGTGCCGGTGCAACCCCTGGCGCGCACCTACCCGCGTGGCCTGTTCATCGAGCCCCACGAACATGCCTGGGGCCAATTGCTGTATGCCATGAGCGGGGTGATGTGGGTCGAGACGCCGAACGAGGCGCTGGTGGTGCCGCCGCAACGGGCGGTGTGGCTGCCGCCGGGCGTGCTCCATGGGATCCGCGTGGTCAGCGACCTGCAGATGCGCAACATCTACCTGCGCCCGTGCCTGGCGGCGACCCTCGACAGCCAGGTGCAGGTGTTGCAGGTGGACAACCTGCTGCGCGAGCTGATCGTGCGCCTGGTGGAGCATGACGGCGCGCCGCAGCCGGAGTACTACGACGCGCTGGTGGGCCTGGCCTTGCTGGAGCTCAAGCGCGCCCGTCGCTCGCGGCTGAAAATCGCCTTGCCGGACAGCTCCGACCGGCGCCTGGCCAGCCTGTGCCAGGCGGTGATGGCCGCGCCTTCGCTGGATATCTCCTTCGAGCAGCATGCCGAGACGGTGGGCGCCAGCGTGCGCACCCTGGCGCGGCTGTTCAAGGACGGCCTGGGCATGGGCTTCGCCGAGTGGCGCCGCCAGGTGCAACTGGCCACGGCCGCCGCCGAGCTGATCCAGGGCGTGCCGGTGGGCACCATCGCCCGCGAACTGGGTTATTCCCCCGGCAGCTTCAGCGACATGTTCCGCCGCGAGCTGGGGCTGGCTCCGTCGCAATATGCGGCCGGGGAATTGCGTCGCGGCTGAGGCCGGGAGCCTGGCGCCTGGCGATAAAGGCGTTGTGGCAGGTCCATGGCGTTCGCGAGCAAGCTTCGCTCCTACGGGATGGGCAACGGTCCCCGTAGGAGCGAAGCTTGCTCGCGAAAGCGCCGTAACTGGCCCGCCACAGAATCCGCACCATCAGCAAACCAGGCCCCCACGGCCCGCCGCCAGATTGGCCGAAATCCTGAAGTGCTTGGCCGGTTGCCCGGCTCGGCGTTCCCTAGACTCCCGGCATGCCCAATCGCCGCCGCCCGGGCGCGGCGCACTGCCTGGAGTCCGTCATGCATTACCTCATCTCCCTGGCGATCGGCCTCGGCGTCGGATTGCTCTACGGCGCCCTGAACTTTCGCTCGCCGGCGCCGCCGGCCATCGCCCTGGTCGGGCTGCTCGGTATGCTTGCCGGCGAACAGCTGTGGCCCATGGGCCGGCAACTGGTGAGCAACTGGTTGTCCTGAGGCTTGCCGATTCTTTTTATTCCCCTTGATGGAGGTGCTTATGCACGCCCTGCAATTTTCCAAGACCGGCGATCTGGCTTCGCTGCACTACGTCGAGGTGCCGACCCCGGTGCCGGCGGCCGATCAGGTGCTGGTGCAGATCAAGGCCGCCGGCCTCAACCCCAGCGACGTGAAGAACGTGCTCGGGCGTTTTCCCTACACCACTTTGCCGCGCATTCCCGGGCGGGATTTCGCCGGGGTGGTGGTGGACGGGCCTCGGGAGCTGGTGGGGCAAGAAGTCTGGGGTACCGGCAAGGAGTTGGGGTTCTACGCGGACGGCTCCCATGCCCAGTACGTGGCGCTGTCGGCCAAGGGCGTGGCGCACAAGCCGGCGCACCTGAGTTTCGCCCAGGCCGCGAGCCTTGGCGTGCCTTACACCACCGCCTGGGATGCCCTGGAGCGCAGCGCGGTGGGCGCCGGGACCACGCTGCTGGTGATCGGCGGCGGGGCGGTGGGCAGCGCCGCGCTGGCCCTGGCGAAGGTTCGCGGGGCCCGGGTGCTGGCCGCCGCGCGGCGCCCGGAACAGGTCGAGGCCCTGCAGGCGCAGGGGTTCCAGGCCTTGCAGCTGGGCCAGCCGGAAGACCTTGGCGCCCAGGTCAACCAGGTATTCGCCGGCGGCGCCGAGGTGATCTTCGACACCACCGGCTTCTGGCTGCCGGCCTCGGTCGCGGCCCTGGCGCCGTTCGGCCGGATCGCCATCATCGCCGCGCCGGTGGACGGCCAGGTGCAACTGCCGGCCCTGGGCCTGTATCGCAAGGGCGGTTCGGTGGTCGGGATCAATTCGCTGCTGTACGGCGTGCAAGCCTGCGCGGCTATGCTCGAGCAGTTCGGCCGCTTCTTCGATGAGGGGTTGTTGCCGTTGCCCCAGGGGCTGTGCGAATCGCCGCTGGAGCAGGGCGTGGAGCGCTATCACCAAGTGAACCAAGGCAGCGGCGAAAAGGTGATTTTGCTGCCGTAAGGGCGGCCAGCCCACCTGAATCGGCAGGCTGCCCCGGCTTTGTGTAGCCGCTGCCGAAGGCTGCGATAGGTCCGCAGGACCTCGACAACCTCAAGATCGCCACGCCCCTTCGGGTCGATCGCAGCCTGCGGCAGCGGCTACAGGTTGGGTTTAGGCCTCGGGCACGCCTTTCTCCCATGCCGACCAGTTCTTCAGGATGTCCTGCACCAGCGGGTTGCCGGTGCGATAGAGGTTTTCCAGGGCCGGGACAAAACCGCCCTGGTCGGCGTACTTGAGCAGGTTGTCGACCTCGCTGCCGCCCGGCTCGGGGCGGTCGAAATCGGAGCCGGCGCGGACCACCGCCAGCCGCTGCACGTCCACCCGGCCTTCGCGGCTGGCGCGCAGCAGGGCCTCGTAGGTCGAGTTGTCTTCCTGCTGGGTGGTGCAGTACTCGCCCTTGTTGTCGGTCAGCAGGCGGGTCCAAACCTCGGCCCGCTCGCTCAGGCGCGTGCCGGAAAACCAGGTGTTGCCCGCCAGGGTGTCGCACCGCGTCACCACCGGCGGCTGGTTGGCCGGGGCCGCCGGGTACTTGAGGCGCCAGGCCGCCGACTCCTTGCTTTCGCTCAGGCTTACCCGACGCGACAGGGCGAAGGCCTTGGCCTGCAGTTTCGGGTTGAGTTCGAAGACTTCGGTCTTGTAGTCCAGCGGCGGCTTCTCGTTCGGGCCCTGGGTATTGATGCCCAGGTAGCCGGTCGGCCAATCCTTGGGCGCATCGCGCGAATCCAGTTCCCACTGGGTGCCGAATTCCACCAGGTAATGGGCCCAGGCGGTGGTGCCGATGGTCCCGTGTTTCGGGCTGATACCGGCAATCCCGGCGACCAGGAAATAGCTTTTGCGCAAGTCGAATTGCGGTGACAGGGCCAATGCCAGGGTCGAGGCGGCGGCGTTGGTCTGGCCCATGCCGGTGACCAGCAGGCAGACGTCGCGGGTGTTGCAACGAATCGTCGGGTACTGCGCCGACAGCCCCGGTACGCGCACCTGCTGTTTCAGTTCCAGGCGCTCGATCCAGTGTTCGGCCTCGGGGGCGAACATGGTGATCAGCATGACCTTGGGCTTGATCGGCGTCGCCGGGGCCTCGTCGGCCCAGGCCGTCGAAGCGAGCAGGGCGCCGCAGGCCAGGCCCACACAGAGGGAAAGACGAGTAATCGCGTGCATAAAAGCCTCCATTGCTTGAATGATCAGAACTGGTAACCGATGCCGGCGTAGTAACCCCAGCCATTGGAACGGGCGCGGAAGTCGCCATCGCCGAAATTCAGCTCGCTGCCGTCCTGCCAATTGCCGCCGTTGTGAAAGTAACGCCCGACCAGGGTGAAGCGCAGGTGGGTGAAGGCGTACAGCAGCACGTTGGTGGACACCGTGGCGTTGGCCGTGCGGGCCGGGTTGTCCTGGTGCAGGTCCGAGCCGAAATCGAAGTTGGTGAAACCTATGTAGGTCAGCGACGCGCCGTTGCCGAAGGTGCTGATGGGCACGATGTACTTGAGCTGGGCCCGGTAGCCGTCCCAGGAATATTCATTGCTGGCGCCGTAGTTTTCCCACTGGTAGCGCCCGTAGAAGTTGGCCGACAGGTTGACCCGCGAATGGGTGTCGATGTCGGTGCCCAGGCCGCTGTACAGGGTGTTGGCGCGGTTGGCGCTGTTGCTGCCGTGGTCGTAGATCCAGTCGAAGGCCAGGTACCACTCCTTGAACGGACCGATGGCCAGGCTGCGTCCGGCCAGGGAGTCGATGGAGATCCGCGGTTCGTGCTCCATGAACACCGGCGAGCCGTGGTCCCACACGCCTTTGTCGTGGCTGTTGCCGATGTTGAAGATCTTCGGGATGTCGATGTAGCCGTACAGTTCGAACGGCCCCTTGCGGCCGAAGTATTCGTATTCCAGGTAGATATCGTCGGCCGGTTGCGGGCCGAAACTGATGTCCTTGCTGCCAATCAGTGTCAGGTCCTGGTTGTACCAGTCCGACAGATATGCACCTTTTTTGGGCGGATTGGCTGGCGGGCTGAGCGTTTCGCCCTGGGCCGAGTCGTCGACGGTTTGTGGCTGGGCCTGGGCGCTGCTGAGTATTCCTGTAACGGCGCTCAGTAGCAGGGAAACAGCAAGCGTGCGGCAGGACACCGAAGGTCGGAGAGGTGAATGCATTGAAAGTCCTTTTCGTGCAGTAAAAGGCCATTGCCGGCCATGTGAGGTGAACGTGTAGCGAACGACGCTCACGCAAACGTTTGCACAGGTTGTACCAACCTGGCCCGTTGCATTGAAAAAAGTCAGAAAATGGCGGCGAAATGGTCAGATAATTCGCAAAGCGCTGAATGGCAGGGCGCTGGCGTCTTTATGAGGGGAAGTGTCAACGCTGATAAAGAATTGTTTTTATAAGTTATTGATAAATAGCAATTTATTAGTCTTTGTCGGCGTTTTGTCGGTCAATTCTTACCATAGTATTAATGCTATTTAATCCCGGTTTTCGTCTCTGCCCCCGCAAAGCTCGACTAGGTTTCTGGCACGGAGCATTTTCCGCCACGGTCAGGTCTTTGAAGTCAGTGCGTGTCGATTCAGGACGTTGCTGAGCGAGCAGTCTGCGCATTCATGGATGAACGGCTTGACCCTTTAGCAAGGAGTTGAGCGTGGACAAGGTTCAGGTCAGGGATGCCGTCAATCCTCTTTCCCCCCTTTCTCTGGCAGTGCGCCTGGGTCTTGCCGGGTTGCTGCTTAGCCTGGTCAGCCCTTCGGCCATGGCCACCTGTTCCACCGTCGGCAGCGTCGTGACCTGCAGCGGAGTGCCGGGCCTGCCGCTGTTTCTCAACAATTTTTCCAGCGCCACCGATGGCTTGACGGTCAATGTCAACAGCGGCGCGCAGATGAACGCGACCCTGGGCGGCAAGGTGCTGAACCTGACGGGCAGCAACATCACCCTGAACAACGCCGGGATCATCGACCCGGCGCTGCTGGGCCTGGTCTCGGTATTGAGCGGCGGGGCCTTCATTGGCAACGGCGCGGCGGGTGTGGTCAACGTCACCAACACTGTCACCGGGATCATGCGTGGTACCGGGCAATTGCTCGGCCTGAACCTGACCAGCCTGGACGGCGCGGCGCTGAACATCAACAACGGTTCCGGCGGCGTCACCACCATCGTCAACAACGGCACCATCACCTCGACGGGCCTGTCGCTGCTGAGCGTGACCCTGGCGGACACGCCAGTGGTAGCGGTGTACGGCGGCTCCGAAGTGAACATGACCAACAACGGCACCCTGGAAGGGCGGGTCGCCTTCGAGAGTTCCAGCGGCGGCAATACCTTTATCAACACCGGCACCATCCAGGGTGGGGTGTCGATGGGCGTGAACAGCACCAACACCTTCACCGCGGTCACCGGTTCCAGTGTCAGCGTCGGCGACGGGATCAACATCAGCCTTGGCCTCGGCGGCCTGCCAGGCATCAACCTGACCTTCGCGCCTACCGGCAAGGTCGACGGCGGTGCGGGCGGTATCAACACCCTGATCCTGCAGAACACCATTGGCCCCGGCGGCGGCACTGCCGGCAGCGGCACGGTGTCGAGCGACAACTACATCAACTTCAACAACCTCACGCTCAACAGCGGTACCTGGACCTTGCAGGGGCCCATGGTCAGCGGCAGCACGACCCTCAACGGCGGCATCGCCCAATTCAATGACAGCACCACCTTTGGCAGCGGCTTGCTGACCAGCAATGGCGGGGTCCTGGAGGCCAGCACCGGCGGCCTGACCCTGAACAACCTGATCAGCCTGGGCGCGGGTGGCCTTACCGTGCAGGGCGGCAACGACATGAGCCTGGCCGGGGTGATCTCCGGCACCGGCGGCCTGACCAAGAGCGGCGTCGGCCAGTTGAGCCTTGCCGGCGCCAATACCTACAGCGGCAACACCAGCCTCAGCGCCGGCTCGGTATTGCTGGGCAACGACCTGGCCTTTGGCAGTGGCACGCTGAGCATCGATGGCACGGCCACGCTGTCGACGTCCGGCGCCATCACCCTGAATAACCTCGTCAGCCTCAACAGCAGCATGATCGCCACCGGCGCTGGCAGCCTGACTCTGGCGGGGCTGGTCAGCGGCAGCGGCGGGATCACCAAGGCCGGCACCGGCAGCCTGCTGCTCAGCGGCGTCAACAGCGGCTATTCGGGCACCACCACGCTGAGCGCCGGCACCCTCAGCGTGAGCAACGACAGTGCCCTGGGCAGCGGCGGGCTGACCGTCAGCGCGGGCGCCAGCCTGGACAGCAGCACCGCAGTGAACCTGGCCAACGCCGTGACCCTGAATGCCAACCTGACCACCCTCGGCAGCAATGCCCTGACCCTGAGCGGGGTGGTGGCCGGCACTGGCGGGCTGATCAAGAACGGTAGCGCCGACCTGACCCTGAGCGGAGCCAACACCTATTCGGGCCCTACCTCGCTCAATGGCGGCACGCTGCTGGTCGGCTCCAGCACCGCGCTGGGCACCGGCACCCTCAACGCCAGCGCGGGCACCACCCTGGACGCCACTGCGGCCGTGAGCCTGGGCAATGCCATCAACCTTGGCGGCGACCTGACCCTGGGCGGCAGCCAGGACCTGACCCTGGACGGGGTGATCAATGGCACTGGCGGGTTGATCAAGGACGGGGGCGCGGCTCTGACCCTCAATGGCGTCAACGGCTACCTGGGCGATACCGCTCTCAACAGCGGCTCGCTGATTCTCGGTTCGAATACGGCGCTGGGCCTCGGCGCCCTGAACACCGCCGGCGGCACTACCCTGGATACCAATACCGCGGTGACCCTGGCCAATGCCGTGAACCTCACCGGCAACCTGAGCCTGGGCGGCAGCGCCGACCTGACCCTGGACGGCGTAATCGGCGGCAGCGGCGGCCTGACCAAGGATGGCGCCGCCAACCTGATCCTCAATGGCGCCAACACCTTTCTTGCCGGCACTGTCCTCAATGGCGGCACCCTGACCCTGGGCAACGCCGATGCGCTGGGCAGCGGCGCGCTGACCGTGGGCGGCGCGGCGACGCTCGACAATACCGCCAGCATCAGCCTGGCCAACGATGTCACGCTCAACGCCGACCTGACCCTGGCCGGCAGCAACGCCCTGGCCCTCGATGGCCTGGTCAGCGGCACCAGCGGGTTGATCAAAAATGGCGCGGCCAGCCTCACGCTCAACGGCGCCAACACCTACCAGGGCGGCACCACCCTGAATGCCGGGGGGCTGATCCTGGGCAACGGCGCGGCATTGGGCAGCGGCGACCTGACCGTGGCCGGCGCCGCTATCTTGAGCGGCAGCGGCGCGCTGACCCTGAACAATGGGCTGCATCTCGATGCCAACCTGACCGTGGACGCCAGCAACCCGCTGATCCTGGCTGGAGTCATCGACGGCACCAGCGGGCTGATCAAGACCGGCAGTTCGAGCCTGACCCTCAGCGGCAACAACAGTTACCAGGGCACGACCGCGCTGAACGCCGGTTCGCTGATCGTCGGCAGCAATACCGCCCTGGGCACCGGAGCATTGAATACCGCCGCCGGCACCCTGCTCGATGCCAGTACCGCGGTCACCCTGGGCAATGCCATCAACCTGGGTGGCGACCTGACCCTGGGCGGCAGCCAGGACCTGACCCTGGGCGGGGTCATCACTGGTGTGGGCGGGCTGGTCAAGAACGGCACGGCCGACCTGACCCTCAATGGCAGCAATGGCTATCTGGGCAATACCACGCTCAACGCCGGCACGCTGATCGTCGGCGCCGACGCGGCCCTGGGCAGCGGTGTGTTGAACGCGGCCGCGGGCACCACCCTGGACGCCAATACCGCCGTCACCCTGGGCAACCAGGTGAACCTGGCGGGGGCCTTGAACATCGGCGGCAGCGCCGACCTGACACTTTCCGGTGTCATCAACGGCGCCGGCAGCCTGGTCAAGGACGGCAGCGCCAACCTGGTGCTCAACGGCAGCAATGGCTTCCTTGGCGGCACTACCTTGAATGCCGGCACCTTGACCGTTGGCGCCGATGCGGCGCTGGGGCTCGGTGCATTGACCGTCGGCGGCGCGGCGACCCTGGACAGCAACACCGCCGTGACCCTGAACAATGACGTGGCGCTCAATGCCAACCTGACCCTCGGCGGCAGCAATGCGCTGACCCTGGACGGCGTGGTCAGCGGCACCGGCGCACTGGTCAAGAACGGCACGGGCGAGCTGGAACTCAACGGAGCCAACGTCTACGCCGGTGGCACCAGCCTGAATGCCGGCACCCTGACCCTGGGCACCGCCACGGCATTGGGCAGCGGCGGCTTGAGCGTGGATGGCGCGGCCACCCTGGACACCAGCGCGGTCATGACCCTGGGCAACGACATTGCGCTCAACGCCGACCTGAGCCTCGCCGGCAGCAACAACCTGACCCTGGGCGGCGTCGTCAGCGGCGGCGGGGCGCTGATCAAGAACGGCCTGGGCGACCTGAGCCTGTCGGGCAACAACACCTTCACCGGCACCCTGGACATCAATGCCGGTAGCGTCAGCACCCTGAGCACTGGCGCCCTGGGCAATACCTCGGGCGCCACTATCAGCGCCGGGGCCAGTCTCAACCTGGGGGCCGACGACAGCCTGGCGAGCCTGACCGGCAGTGGTGCGGTACAGGTTGGTGCGGGCGCTACCCTGAGCGTCGGTGGTGTCAGTTCCAGCAGCACCTTCGACGGCAGCCTGGGCGGCAGCGGCAGCCTGACCAAGGTCGGCAGCGGCACCCTTGGCCTCACCGGCGTCAACGGCATTACCGGCGACACCCTCATCAACGGCGGCACCCTGGATGTCAGCGGCTCGCTGGGCAGCGCCAACGTCAGCGTCGCCAGCGGCGCAACCCTGACCGGCAGCGGCTCGTTGCTGGGCGCGCTGAATGTCGCCGATGGCGCTCACCTGGCCCTGAGTTCGGGCAGCACGCTGTCGGCAGGTTCGCTGGTGCTGGGCAGCAACGCCAACCTCGACGCCAGCCTCGGCGCGCCGTCCACCACCTCGCTGCTCAATGTCGGCGGCAACCTGACCCTCGACGGCAAATTGAACGTCACCGACGCCGGCGGCTTCGGCGTGGGCGTGTACCGCTTGATCGACTACACCGGCAGCCTGGTCGACCTCGGGCTGGACATCAACAGCGTTCCCGCGGGGTTCAGCCTCGGCGACCTGCAGGTGCAGACCTCGGTGGGCAACCAGATCAACGTGCTGGTGGCCGCGCCGAACGTCAACATCCGTTTCTGGGACGGCAGCCAGACCATTGCCAACGGCAGCGTCGACGGCGGCAGCGGTACCTGGAGCAGCGCCGGCAGCAACTGGACATCGTCCGACGGCGTGCTCAACCAGGCCTGGGCTGGCGATTTCGGGATCTTCCAGGGCACCGCGGGCACCGTCATTGTCGACGGTGCCCAGACCTTCACCGGCCTGCAATTCACCGCTGACGGCTACAACCTGGTGGCGGGCACCGCCGGTACGCTGACCGCGGTCAACGGCACCGGTGGCAACACCGCATTGCGGGTCGATCCGGGTGTCACCGCGACTATCGGCGTGGACATCAACGGCAGTGGCACCCTGGCCAAGCTTGACGCCGGCACGCTGGTGCTCAACGGCACCAACACCTACAGCGGTGGCACTTCGCTCAATGGCGGCACCCTGGTGGTCGGCAACGACTCGGCGCTGGGCAGCGGCCAACTGACTGTCGCCGCCGGCACCACCCTGGACAGCAACACTGCGGTCAGCCTGAACAACGCGCTCACCCTCAACGGCAACCTGACGGTGGCCGGCAGCAATGACCTGGCCCTCAACGGCGCCATCGGCGGCACTGGTGGCCTGATCAAGAACGGTGCAGCCGACCTGACCCTGGGCGGCAATAACAGCTACCTGGGCCCGACCGCCTTGAATGCCGGCGGGCTGATCCTGGCGTCCAACACGGCGCTGGGCAGTGGCGCGCTGAACGCCGCTGCCGGCACCACCCTGGATGCCAGCAGCGCGGTCAGCATCGGTAACGCCGTGAACCTGGCCGGCAACCTGGAGATCGGCGGCAGCGCCGACCTGACCCTCGCCGGGCCGATCAACGGTGCCGGCAGCCTGAGCAAGGACGGCAGCGCCAACCTGACCCTCGACGGCGCCAACGGTTTCCTCGGCGGCACCACCCTCAATGCCGGGACCCTGACCCTGGGCAATGCCGCGGCCTTGGGCCTGGGCAACCTGACGGTGGCTGGGGCCGCCACCCTGGACAGCAATACCGGCCTGACCCTGGGCAACAACCTGGCGTTGAACGCCGACCTGACGGTGGGTGGCAGCCAGGCCCTGACCCTGGACGGGGTAATCAGCGGTACCGGGGAATTGAGCAAGACCGGCACGGCCAACCTGACCCTCAACGGTATTAACACCTACCAGGGCGGCACCACCCTGGATGCCGGCAGCCTGACCCTGGGCAGCGCTACGGCCCTGGGCAGCGGCGCCTTGACGGTGGCGGGCAGTGCGACGCTGGACAGCACCGCACCGCTGACGCTGGCCAACGACCTCAACCTCAATGCCGCGCTCAGCGTGGCGGGCAGCAACGACCTGACCCTGGCCGGCACCCTGGCCGGCAGCGGCACCCTGACCAAGAACGGCGCGGCCGACCTGCTCCTCAGCGGCAGCAATACCTTCAGTGGCCAATTCAACGTCGTCGGCGGCAGCCTGAGCACCCTGGGCGGTTCGGCGCTGGGCAGCGACGCCGGGGTCAACCTGGCCAGCGGTACCCAGCTCAACCTGGGCGGCTCGGCCAGCCTCGCCAGCCTGACCGGCAGTGGCACGGCGCAGGTGGGCGGGGCCAGCACCCTGAGCATCGGCGGCAGTAACCTGAGCAGCACCTTCAGCGGCAGCCTGAGCGGCAGCGGCCTGCTGAGCAAAGTCGGCAGCGGCACCCTGACCCTGGACGGCAGCAACAGCCTGACCGGCGATACCAGCGTCAATGCCGGCACCCTGAACGTCAGCGGTTCCCTGGCCAGCGCCAATGTGACGGTCAACAACACCGCCACCCTGGCCGGCACCGGCAGCCTGGGCGGTGCGGTAACGGTCGCCGACGGCGGCCACCTGAGCCTGAGCAGTGGCAGCACCCTGACGGTGGGGTCGCTGGTACTGGCGCCGAACGCCAACCTGGATGTCGGCCTGGGCACGCCAGTGGTGGGTGGCGGCACTTCGCTGCTCAACGTCGGCGGCAACCTGACCCTCGACGGCACGCTCAATGTCAGCGATATCGGCGGCTTCGGCAGCGGCGTGTATCGCCTGATCAACTACACCGGCAGCCTGACCGACAACGGCCTGGCGGTCGGCAGCGTACCGGGCAGCGTGGTGCCGGGCGACCTGCAGGTGCAGACCGCTGTGGGCAGCCAGGTCAACCTGCTGGTGACCGCGCCCAACACCACAGTGCAGTTCTGGGACGGCGGCCAGCTCACCGGCAACGGCGCCATCGACGGCGGCAACGGCACCTGGGCCAGCGGCACCAGCAACTGGACCAACGTCGACGGCACCCTCAATCAGAGCTGGGGCAACAGCTTCGCGGTGTTCCAGGGTGCGGCCGGCAACGTTGCGCTCAACGGCACGCAAAGCATCACCGGCATGCAGTTCGTCACCGATGGCTACCACCTGATCGATGGCAGCGCCGGCGCGCTGAACGCGGTCAACGGCGCCACCGGCACCACGGCGATCCGCGTCGACCCGAACGTCACCGCCACCCTCGACGTGGACATCAACGACGCCGGTACCCTGGCCAAGCTCGACAGCGGCACCCTGGTGCTCAACGGCAGCAATGGCTACACCGGCGGTACCGCACTCAACGGCGGCAGCCTGGTGGTGGGCAGCGACAGCGCCCTGGGCAGCGGGGCATTGACCGCGGCCAACGGTACCAGCCTGGACAGCAATACCGCGGTCAGCCTGGGCAACGCCGTGGTCCTCAACGGCGGGTTGACGCTCGCCGGCTCCAACGACCTGACCCTGGGTGGCGTGGTCAGCGGCAGCGGCAGCCTGATCAAGAACGGCGCGGCGAACCTGACCCTCGATGGCAGCAATAGCTACCAGGGCGGTACCCAGCTCAACGGCGGCGAACTGAGCCTGGGCAGCAACACGGCCATCGGCAGCGGTGCCTTGAGCGTCGGCGGCAACGCCCAGCTCGACAGCAGCGCTGCATTGCAACTGGCCAATGCCATCAACCTGGGCGCCCAGCTGACCCTGGCCGGTACCCAGGACACCAGCCTCAGCGGCGCCATCGGCGGCAGCGGCAGCCTGGTCAAGAATGGTAGCGGCGCCTTGTTGCTCAGCGGCGCCAACAGCTACACCGGCGGCACGACCCTCAACAGCGGCAGCACCACCGGCGATACCTCAAGCCTGACCGGCGCAATCCTCAACAATGCGGCGCTGACCTTCGCGCAGAACAGCGACGGCACCTACAGCGGCAACCTCAGCGGTAGCGGCACCCTGAGCAAAACCGGCAGCGGCGAACTGTTGCTCAGCGGCACCAACAGCTTCACCGGCGCCACCAGCGTGCAAGCCGGCTCGCTGTGGGTCGACGGGACCTTGAACAGTGCCACGGTGGATGTCGCCGCCGGCGCGACCGTGGGCGGCAGCGGCGAAATCGCTGGCAGCCTGCAACTGGCCAGCGGTGCCACCCTGAGCGCCGGCGGGGCTGCCACACCGCTGTCGGTGGGCGCCTTGAGCCTGGCTTCGGGAAGCACGCTGGACTTCACCCTGGGCCAGGCCAGCAGCTCGACCACGGTGGTCGACGTGGCCGGCAATCTGACCCTCGACGGCACCCTCAACGTCACCAACGGTGGCGGGTTCGGTGTCGGCATCTACCAGCTGTTCCGCTACGGCGGCAGCCTGACCGACAACGGCCTGGTCTACGGCACGCTGCCGACCGGCGTGCTGCCTGCGAGCCTGACGCTGCAGACCGCGCTGGCCAATCAGGTGAACCTGCTGGTGCAGGGCACGCCGGGCGAGGTGCAGTTCTGGAACGGCGGCAAGACCAATGCCGACGGCACCATTACCGGCGGCAGCGGCACCTGGGGGCCGGGCACCAACTGGACCGACCCGAACGGTACCCAGAGCCTGGGCACCAACAACCAGTTCGCCGTATTCGGCGGGCAGGGCGGTACGGTTACCGTGGTCGGCAACCAGGGCTTCACCGGCCTGCAGTTCCTCGACCCTGGCTACAGCCTGGTCGCCGGGGAGGGCGGCAGCCTGAGCCCGACCAATGCCGCCGATGGCACCCTGGCCGCGGTGCGGGTCAACGCCGACGTAACCGCGCAGATCGATGCGCCGCTGGTGGGCACTGGCGGAATCAACAAGCTCGACGCCGGCACCTTGCTGCTGACCGGCGCCAACACCTACACCGGCGGCACCACTGTCAGCGGCGGCACCCTGGCCGGTAACACCACCAGCCTGCAAGGCCGCATCCTCAACAATGCGCGCCTGCTGTTCAGCCAGAACCGCGCCGGGCGTTTCAACGGCGTGCTCAGCGGCACTGGCAGCCTGGTCAAGCAGGGCAGCGGCCTGTTGCTGCTGACCGGCAACCAGCCGTTCAGCGGCACCGTCGCGGTCGAGCAGGGCGAATTGCAGGTCGGCGATCGCAGCACCCCGAGCGTGCTGGCCGGGCAAGTCACGGTGGCCAACGGCGCCGCGCTGAGCGGCAACGGCAGCGTCGGTTCGCTGGACAACCACGGCCTGACCCAGTCTGGCGGCGCCGCCGGCACCTTGAGCGTGGCGGGCAACTTCAGCAACGCCGCGGACGGTGTGCTGGACCTGACCGTGACATCGCCAACCAGCACCGTGCTGGCCGTGGGCGGGACCGCCAGCCTCGGCGGTGGCCTGCAAGTGCGCTCACTGGCGCCTTACACCGGCAACACTGTCTACTCGCTGATCACCGCCGGCGGTGGCGTCAACGGTACGTTCAGCAGCACCAGCCTGCCGTCCCTGGCCTTCCTCGACACCTCGCTGGTGTATGGGCCCAACCAGGTCGGCCTGGCGGTCAGCCGCAACCAGACCACCTTCGCCGAAGTGGCGGCCACCCCCAACCAGCGGGGTGTCGCCAGGGCGCTGGAGAGTTACACCGGCGCCGAAGGTTCGGCCGGCGATGTGCTCAGCGACCAGGTCGTCAATCTGGATCGCGCCTCGGCCCGTGCCGCTTTCGACAGCCTGTCGGGTGAGATCCACGCCAGTACCGCCAGTTCGCTGCTCGAGGATTCGCGCCATGTGCGCGATGCGCTCAACGACCGCATGCGCCAGCCGGGCTGCGGTACCGAGGAGGATGAGCTGCGGCGCACCCTGGCACCCGGGGAAAACCGCCTGAGCCGTGAAGGGTGCCAGGACCAGGACGAAATGGTCGGCTGGCTGCGGGTGCTCGGCTCCTGGGGCGACATGGAAGGCGACAGCAACACCGCCAGCCTGGATCGCAACCTGTCCGGCTTCATGCTCGGCACCGACCGCCAGCTTGGCGATCAGTGGCGCGGCGGGGTTGCGGCCGGCTACACCCACAGCGACATCGACGCGCAACGGCGCCAGTCCGACGCCACGATCAACAGCACCCACCTGGCGATGTACCTCAACTCCCAGCATGACGCCCTGGCGGTGCGCCTGGGCGCGGCCTACAGCTGGCACCGGATCAGCACCAAGCGCAACGTCAGCGTCGGCAGCTACAACGATCGCCTGAAAGCCAACTACGACGCGCGCAGTGCCCAGGTGTTCGGTGAGGTCGGTTATGCCCTGGAGGCGGCAGGCGTGGCGCTGGAGCCGTTCGTCGGCCTGGCCTACGTCAACTACGACAGCGATACCGGCCGCGAAAAAGGCGGGGCCGCGCGCTTGAGCGCCGACTCGAGCCAGGACATCACCTTCTCCACGGTGGGCCTGCGGGCCGGCAAGCGCATCACCCTGGGCAACGGCTCGCAGATCACACCGCGTGCCGCCCTGGGCTGGCGCCATGCCTACGGCGATACCCAGCCCGACGCCGACATGACTTTCATCGAAGGCGGCGGTTCGTTCACCACCCAGGGCGTACCGATCGCCAAGGACAGCGCGCTGGTCGAGGTTGGCCTGGACTACCAGATCAGCCCCGCCGGCAAGCTGGGTATCGGCTATTCGGGCCAGCTGTCCCACGACAACCGCGACCATGCGATGACCCTCAGTTTCACCCTCGGCTTCTGATCACCCCCGTGGTTTCCTGTAACCGCCCGAAAGGGCGGTTTTTTTTTGCCGCGATGCTGCAGGCGGGGCCGGCTGGAGCAGCGGCATGCAACTGCCTGCGCAACGTCTGGCGTAAAAAAGCGCGCTGCAGGGCTCGGCCGCCCGCGACGGGTCGATGGCCCAGGACACTCCCAGAGGCCGGGGCTCTGTTAGAATCGCCGGTCCACGACTTCCAGAGGTGCCCCATGAGCGAGCCGATTCGCCTGACCCAGTACAGCCACGGCGCGGGTTGCGGTTGTAAGATTTCTCCCCAGGTCCTGGAGGTGATTCTGGCCGGCAGCGGCGCGCAGAACCTCGACCCGAAACTCTGGGTCGGCAATGCCTCGCGCGATGACGCGGCGGTGTACGCCATCGACGAAGAGCGCGGCGTGGTCTCGACCACCGACTTTTTCATGCCGATCGTCGACGATCCGTTCGATTTCGGGCGCATCGCCGCGACCAACGCCATCAGCGACATCTACGCCATGGGCGGCGATCCGTTGATGGCCATCGCCATCCTCGGCTGGCCGGTGAACGTGCTGGCGCCGGAAATCGCCCGCGAAGTGATTCGCGGCGGTCGCGCGGTTTGCGACGCGGCCGGCATTCCCCTGGCTGGCGGCCATTCGATCGACGCCCCGGAACCGATCTTCGGCCTGGCCGTGACCGGGCTGGTGGAAAAGCGCCACATGAAGCGCAACGACACCGCCACCGCCGGTTGCCTGCTGTACCTGACCAAACCCCTGGGCATCGGCGTGCTGACCACCGCCGAGAAGAAAGGCAAGCTGCGCAGCGCCGACGTCGGCCTGGCCCGCGACTGGATGTGCACGTTGAACAAGCCCGGCAGCCGCTTCGGCAAGCTCGAGGGTGTGACCGCGATGACCGACGTCACCGGTTTCGGCCTGCTCGGGCACCTGGTGGAAATGGCCGACGGCAGCGGCTTGACCGCGCGCATCCACTACGACCGTGTGCCGCGCCTGCCAGGGGTCGAGTATTACCTCGACCAGGGCTGCGTGCCGGGCGGTACCCAGCGCAATTTCGACAGTTATGCCGACAAGCTCGGGCGCATCCAGGCCCTGCACAAACTGGTGCTGTGCGACCCGCAGACCAGCGGCGGGCTGCTGATCGCGGTGACCCCCGAGGGCAACGCGAATTTCCTCGCCGTGGCCGCCGAACTGGGCCTGGAACTGGCGCCGATCGGTGAACTGATGGAACGACAGAGCAACGCGGTCGAGGTGATCTGATGCCCATCGATATCACCGATTACCGCGAAATCTTCCTCAACGACCGGCCGATGATGGACACCCGCGCGCCGATCGAATTCAGCAAGGGCGCCTTTCCCGGCGTGGTCAACCTGCCGCTGATGACCGACCACGAGCGGCAGCGGGTCGGCACCTGCTACAAGCAGCAGGGCCAGCAGGCGGCGATCGTCCTCGGGCACCAGCTGGTGTCCGGGGCGATCAAGGCCGAGCGCATCCAGGCCTGGGCCGACTTTGCCCGGGCCCACCCCGACGGCTACCTGTATTGCTTCCGCGGCGGCCTGCGTTCGCAGATCGTCCAGCAGTGGCTCAAGGACGAGGCCGGCATCGATTACCCGCGGGTCGGCGGCGGCTACAAGGCCATGCGCACCTTCCTGCTCGATACCCTGGATGACGCGGTGGCCGAGTGTGATTTTGTCCTCCTCGGCGGCATGACCGGCATCGGCAAGACCGAAGTGCTCCAGCAGTTGGACAACAGCCTGGACCTGGAAGGCCATGCCAACCATCGCGGCTCGAGTTTCGGCAAGCACGCCAGCGGGCAGCCGTCGAATATCGATTTCGAGAACCGCCTGGCGGTGGACCTGCTGAAAAAGCGCGCGCGCGGCATCGACAGGTTCGTGCTGGAAGACGAGAACCGCATGATCGGCAGCTGCGCCTTGCCGTTGCCGCTGTATCAGGGCATGCAGCGTTTTCCGATGGTCTGGCTGGAGGACGGCCTGCAAGGGCGGATCGAGCGGATCCTGCGCGACTACGTAATCGATCTGTGCGCGGAGTTCGTCGCGGCATATGCCGAGGAAGGTTTCGCGCGGTTTTCCGAGCGCCTGCTGGAAAGCCTGAACAACATCCGCAAACGCCTGGGCGGCGAGCGTCACCAGCGTCTGTACCAATTGCTGGAAGCCGCCCTGGCCGAGCAGGCCCGCAGCGGCAGCGTGGACCTGCACCGGGCCTGGATCGAAGGCTTGCTCAAGGAATATTACGACCCGATGTATGCCTTCCAGCGCGAAAGCAAGGGCGCGCGCATCGAGTTCGTCGGCGAGCAGGCGGCGGTGCTGGAGTATTTGCACGAGCGGGCCAGGTCCAGGGTCTGAATGGGCCATGGAGCAGGGCCTTTCGCGGGCAAGCCTCGCTCCTACAGAAGATCGTGAGCCTGTGTAGGAGCGAAGCTTGCTCGCGATGGCGTCCGGGCGGACGCCATCGAACTTTGGGTTACAGCAGCGCCGCGCCAATCAACCCGCACACCACGCCGATCAGCATGGTCAGCCCGGCAACGGTCATCAGCACCCGTGCGTCGAAATCCTTGCGCAGCATCAGCAGCGACGGCAGGCTGATGCTCGGCAGGGTCATCAGCAGGGCCACCGCCGGGCCGGTGCCCATGCCCAGGGTCATCATGGTCTGCACGATAGGGATTTCCGCGGCGGTGGGAATCACGAACAGCGTGCCGACGATCGCCAGCGGTACCAGCCACAGCAGGCTGTCGCCAATCGCGCCCTCGACATGCGGGAACAGCCAGACCCGCGCCGCGCCCAGCACCAGCACCGCCAGCACATAGATCGGAATGGTGCTCCAGAACAGCTGCCACAGGCTGCGTGCCCAGCGGCTGAAGAACGCGCCTTCATTGCCCGTACTGGCCTCGACCACGGCTTCCACCGCCGCCTCCGGCAGTTGCTCGGGACGGGCGATGCGCTGGGCCACCAGCGACACCCCCAGCACCAGCACGATCCCCGCCACCAACCGCAGCGCGGTAAAGCCCCAGCCGAGGACGAAGCCCATGAACACCAGGGTCGCCGGGTTGAGCACCGGGTTGGCGATCCAGAAGGCCAGCGCCGCGCCCACCGAGACATTCTGTCGACGCATGCTGGCGGCCACGGGTGCCGCGCAGCAGGAACACATCATGCCCGGCAAGGCAAACAGGCCGCCGCGCAGGGTCGAGCCGAAACCGGCGCGGCCGAACAGGCGCAGCAACCAGTCCCGCGGGATCAGCACTTGCAGCAACGAACCGAGGATCACCGCCAGCACCGCGGCCTTCCAGATCGCCAGGAAATACACCTGGGCATAGGCCAGGGCGGCGTTCAGCGCCGAGGAGGGCTGATCGTTGATGATCGAGGCTCCGATGCTGTGGCTGTCGGCGGCGATAAAGGCCTTGGCGTAGTAGGGCGACCACTTGACGAAGTAGAGGCCGACGCACGCCACCAGGACGAACAGGGCGGGTTTCCACCAGAACGACCAGCCCCGGACGGGGCTGGCAGGGGCAAGGCTGGACATGAAAATGCTTCCGGGCAATGACGTTAGGCCGCGAATTTTAGCGCAGTGGCCCGGTCGGCGCTGAATTTGGTGTGGCCGCTGCCGCAGGCTGCGATCGAGCGGTACGCTCGTGGGGATCTTGCGGGCGCTGGAGACCCTGCGGGTCTATCGCAGCCTCGCGGGGCTCGGCAGCGGCTACAGGGGGGACACCTCGATATTTCGCTCGGGCTCGATGCTTGTGTAGCCGCTGCCGCAGGCTGCGATCGAGCGGTACGCTCGCGGGGATCTTACGGGCGCTGGAGACCCTGCGGGTCTATCGCAGCCTCGCGGGCTCGGCAGCGGCTACAGGGGAGGGGTGACGCCCTCGATATTCCGCTCGGGCTCGATGCTGTGTAGCCGCTGCCGCAGGCTGCGATCGGGCGGCACGCTCGCGGGGGGCTTGCGGGCGCTGGAGACCCTGCGGGTCTATCGCAGCCTCGCGGGCTCGGCAGCGGCTACAGGGAAGGGGTGACACCCTCGATATTTCGATCGGCCCGATGCTGTGTAGCCGCTGCCGCAGGCTGCGATCGAGCGGTACGCTCGCGGGGGGCTTGAGGGCGCTGGAGACCCTGCGGGTCTATCGCAGCCTCGCGGGCTCGGCAGCGGCTACAGGGAGCGGTGACACCCTCGGTATTTCGCTCGGGCTCGATGTTGTGTAGCCGCTGCCGCAGGCTGCGATCGAGCGGTACGCTCGTGGGCGCTGGAGGCCCTGCGGGTCTATCGCAGCCTCGCGGGCTCGGCAGCGGCTACGGTGTTCGGCTATCAGGTCGGGCAGTTTTCTTCGCCGTTATCCAGGCCTTGCTTGTAGCTGCGGCTATCGAGGGTGGCCTTGCCGTTTTGCCAGGTCAGGGTCAGCACGTAGAGCGAGTCGAAGTCGTTGGAGGCCCAGTCGTCGGTGATGGTGCGCTTTTCGCCGACGGCTTCGCGGGCGACCTTGTTGATCAGTTCCGGCAGGTAGCCGTGGGACCAGGCGGTATAGATGATCGAGTTGTGGTAGCGGTCATGCAGCAGCTCGTCGGCCAGTTCGCTGGTGTCGTTGGCCGAGAATTCGATGTTCACCGGCAGGCCGAGCTTGATGGCGCTGGGGCTGATGGTCATCAGCGGACGGATGTAGCTGTAGGAATTGTCGAGTTCGCCTTCCTCGACATTGCGCGTCGGGTTGGCGGCGAATACGTAATTGGCCTTGCCGAATTTTTCCGGCAGCAAGGACGCCAGGTCGATGGCCCGGTTCAGGCCCTGGCAGTTGAGCTGGCCGAGGCCGCCGGCGGGTTTTTCCGCGTGGCGCAGGAAGACCAGGGTCTGGGTGCCGTCCACCGGCTGGGCGCGACTTTCGCTGGACTCCAGCGACAGCAGCAGCGCACTGGTCAGCATCAGCGCCGGAAAGAACACATAGGACCGGCGTTGCAGGCGTTGGGTGAAATTCAGCAGATTCTTCATGGATCGTAGGTACTTCAGCGCAATCGGTTAAGGCTGACAAACCTTTCCACGGCGAGCTCCCGGCACCGCGTGGTTTTCCCTGTCATTGAACGGATGTTCTACCCGTAGGTAGCTCAGAGTCCCGGGATGTCTTTTGGTTCGATCCGGCGTGGACTGCGAGTGTGGCCCCGTTACTTTATCCGTACCGCTGTCTGGCTGCCGGGAAGCTTAACCACCGGATGTTTCGAATTTAAGAATGCGCGTCGCGGACCGATGCTTATAATCGAGCGCCGCCGCCCGGCCCCGGGCCACGGTCTTTCATCTGATTGTCACTGGAAGCCTGTCATGACCGATCTCTCCGCATTTCCCATCACGCAGAAGTGGCCCGCGCAGTACGCCGACTGGATTCAGTTGTATTCCTTGCCGACTCCCAACGGCGTCAAGGTCTCGATCATGCTCGAAGAGATCGGGCTGCCCTACGAGCCGCACCGCGTCAATTTCGAAAGCAACGACCAGATGTCCCCCGAATTCCTTTCGCTGAACCCGAACAACAAGATCCCGGCGATCCTCGACCCGCACGGTCCGGGCGATCGGCCGCTGGCCCTGTTCGAGTCGGGGGCGATCCTGATCTACCTGGCGGACAAGAGCGGGCAGTTGCTGGCCCAGGAGTCCGCGGCGCGCTATGAGACCCTTCAATGGCTGATGTTCCAGATGGGCGGTATCGGCCCGATGTTCGGCCAGCTGGGCTTTTTCAATAAATTCGCCGGCAAGGACTACGAGGACAAGCGTCCGCGCGACCGCTACGTGGCCGAGTCCCGCCGCCTGCTGAGCGTGCTCGATGGCCGCCTGCAAGGCCGCGACTGGATCATGGGCGAGCGCTACACCATCGCCGATATCGCCATCTTTCCCTGGGTGCGCAACCTGATCGGCTTCTACGAAGCCGGCGACCTGGTGGGCTTCAAGGACTTCGCCAACGTGCAGCGGGTGCTGGAGCGTTTCCTCGCACGCCCGGCGGTGATCCGCGGCCTGGAGATCCCCAAGCCGGTCTGACTGCCCTCTCTGTAGCCGCTGCCGCAGGCTGCGATCGACGACGCAGTCGTCGCAAAAGGCCTGATGCGTTGTGCCAGATACACCGCGTCGTCAGGTTCTACGACGACTGCGTCGTCGAGCGCAGGCTTCGCCAGCGGCTACAGGTATGCTTTTTTGCAGGTCAGGCCGGTTCCAGACCTGGCCGTGTTCATTCAGACAAGGACCCGTAATGAGCCGCTTCGATTTCAAGCAAGTAGATGTCTTCAGCAACGAGCCGCTCAAGGGCAACCCGGTGGCGGTGGTATTCGGCGCCGACGAGTTGAGCGATGCGCGCATGGCGGCGTTCGCCAACTGGACCAACCTCAGCGAAACCACGTTCCTCCTCGAACCCCGCGACCCGCGGGCCGATTACCGCCTGCGGATTTTCACCACCCTGCAGGAACTGCCGTTCGCCGGCCATCCGACCCTCGGCAGTTGCCACGCCTGGCTGGAGGCCGGCGGCGTGCCCAAGGGCGAAGAGATCGTCCAGGAATGCGCGGTCGGCCTGGTGCGCATTCGCCGCAACGGCGCGGACCTGGCGTTTCTCGCCCCGCCGTTGCTCAAGTCCGGCCCGGTCGAGGCCGGGTTGCTGGAGCAGGTGCGCCAGGGCCTGAGGCTGGCGCCCGGGGCCATTCTCGACGCGCAATGGGTGGACAACGGCGCCGGCTGGCTGGCGGTGCTGCTGGCCGAGCGCGGCCAGGTGCTCGACCTGCAACCCGACTATTCGCAGCTGAGGGGCCTTGCGGTGGGGGTGATCGCGCCCTGGAGCCCCGAGCACGATGGCGACGCGGCGCAATTCGAAGTGCGCGCCTTTATCGCCGGCGACGGCATGCCGGAAGATCCGGCCACTGGCAGCCTCAACGCCGGCATCGCCCAATGGCTGCTGGGCGCCGGCCTGGCCCCGGCGTCCTACGTGGTCAGCCAGGGCTTGAGCATGGGGCGGGCAGGGCGCATCCAGGTCGATCGGATCGGCGATGACGTCTGGATCGGCGGTGCGGCGGTGACCTGTATCGACGGCAGCCTGCGGCTCTAGCCCGGCCGGGGCGCTGCCTAGGCGGGCCTGGATGCCTGGCGGTAGGTGCGAGGGGATACGCCGTACCAGCGTTTGAAGGTCTGGGAAAAACTCGACAGGTCGCTGTAGCCCAGTTTTTCGGCGATGGCCGTCAGCTTCAGCGCCGGGTCGCCAAGCAACGCCAGAGCAGCGGCGCTGCGCGATTGATCCAGCAACTGGCGGTAGCCCGTGCCTTCTTCCTGCAGGCGCCGTTTCAACGTGCGCTCGCTGAGGTTGACCAGGCTGGCCATGGTCGCCAGGTCGGGCGCCGGGCCCAGCGGATTGATCTCCAGATACTGGCGGACCTTGCTGGCGGTACCGGCTTTGGGGCTCCGGCGTTCCACCAGTTGCACGCACAGGCGCTCGCACATCGAGACGGTGACGGAATTCGCCTGGGGCAACCGGCGCTTCAGCAGCGCGCGATCGAAGGCCAGGCTGTTGCTGCCGGCCAGGTAGTCGGGGCGGATACCCAGCAGCGTGTCGGCATGGGCAACCGATCGATTCACCGGGCGTTTTTTCTTCAGGGTAAAACGCGCCAGCGAGAATTCGCGGTCAGCTATTTCCTTGAGCAGCACCGCTGCGGCGGTCATGTCGCGCTCGACCACGAAGTTCCTGATCGACTCATCGTTCAATGCCGGCTCGGTAAACGTCAGGACGCCTAGCGAGGACTCCTCATGGTAGGCGATCCGGGTAAACGCATAGGTCAGGGGCAAGAAACGCAAGGCCAGTTTCAGCGCATCGCCGGCGGTGGCGCTGCTGATCAGGCCATAGCCGAACAGCCCGTAGGTCGAGAAATGGTAGCGGGCTCCCACTTCATAACCCAGCCCGCGCGGATGCCCCAGCAGGTCGAGCAGGTTATTGATCAGGCGCAGTTCCTGCGCGCTCGACAGCTCGAAATACGGGTCGGCCAGCTTGCCCAGCGTCAGCCCCGAGCCTGCCAGCAATTGCGCCGGCGCAAGGCCTTTTTCGCGACCAAAATCTACCAGTAGCAGGGCGCTGGCCGGTCCCCGCGTCAATTCCAGCTGGCTCATGCTTTTTACCCGTCAGGCAAGGCAGTTGGCCTGAACTCTAAAGTATTTGTCCCGTTGCGTCATGGGCCTGGCGCAGGCGGGCAAGGATGATGAAAGGCATCGGGATGCCCGATATCCCGCCTGCCCATGACGACAATAAAAACGAGGTGCGCATGTCCACATTCGAGTCAGACCTGAAATCGCCGCCGCTCACCGCGGTGATCATCGGTGGCGGTTTCGCCGGCATCGGCATGGCCGTTGCCCTGCGCAAGGCCGGTGTCACCGACTTCGTCATCCTGGAGAAACAGCAGGATGTCGGCGGCGTCTGGCGCGACAACAGTTACCCGGGCGCCGCCTGCGATGTGCCGTCGCACCTGTATTCGTTTTCATTCGAAGCCAACCCCGGCTGGACACGAATGTTCGCCCCGCAAGCCGAAATACAACGTTATCTGCAGCACTGCGTGGACAAGTACGACTTGCGCCGCCATATCCGCTTCGGCGCGACGGTGCAGGGGGCGCAGTTCGACGAGGCCCGTGCGCAGTGGCAGGTCACTGAAACCTGCGGGCGCGCGCACCGCGCGGCCTTGCTGATCAGCGCCACCGGCCAGCTCAGCCAGCCGGTATGGCCCAGGTTCGAAGGCATGCAAGCGTTCAAGGGCCAGGTGTTCCACTCCGCGAACTGGGACCATGGCTACTCGCTGGCGGGCAAGCGGGTGGCGGTGATCGGGACGGGCGCTTCGGCCGTTCAGTTCGTGCCGGCCATCGCCGACTCGGTGGCCCAGCTCAGCGTGTTCCAGCGTTCGCCGGCCTACATCCTGCCGCGCCCCGATCGCGCCTACAGCGCCGAGGAGCAGCGCCGGTTCGCCAGTAAGCCCTGGCGCATGGCGCTGCACCGCGCCGCCATCTACCTGCGCTACGAGTCCCGGGCCCTGGGTTTCACCCGCCTCAAGGGGCTGATGAAATGGGCGGTCGGCGTGCCGTTTCGCCGCTTGTTGAAGCAGTCGATCAGCGACCCGCTGCTGCGCCGGCAACTGATTCCGGATTACCCCATCGGCTGCAAGCGCATCCTGCTGTCCAGCGATTACCTCAAGACCCTGGCCAGGCCCAATGTGCAGTTGATCACCGAGGGCATAAGGCGCATTACCGAGCAGGGCATCGAGACGATGGAGGGCCAGCATCACCCGGTCGACGCGATCATCTACGGCACGGGGTTCGCGGCGACGCGGTTCCTTGCGCCGATGACGATCGTCGGGCGCGGCGGCGTGGACCTGCATCACGCCTGGGGGCAGGGCGCACGCGCCTACCTGGGGCTGGCGGTACCGGGCTTTCCCAACTTCTTCATGTTGTACGGCCCCAATACCAACCTGGGGCACAACTCGATCATCTACATGCTCGAAAGCCAGATTTCCCATGTCCTGCGCTGCTGGCGCGCGATGCACAAGGCCGCGGCCACCACGGTCGAGGTCGATGAGCAAGCCGACCAGCGCTTTCACCAGCGGGTACAGCGCCAGCTGGCCGGTTCCGTGTGGAGCGGTTGCAAGAGTTGGTACATCGACGAAGCGGGCAACAACAGCACCACCTGGCCGGGTTTCACCTTTTCCTATCGCTGGCTGACGCGCTATTGGCCATTGCACGCCTATCGGTTTTCCAGGGTGCTGGCGAACGAGTCGGGCCAGGTCTACGGGCAGGCGATTGCCGAGCCCCGCGATGGCCTCGAAGTGTTCAATGCCGGCTTGTTGCGCCAACTGCTGCGGCTCGGCTTCCGGGCGCTGATCGGCCCGCCGCGCGGCATCGCCACGCAGCGGCGCATCGTCGATGGCCTGTCGTGGTTGATGCCGGGCTGCGCCGGGGTGGTCCAGAGTCGGTTGCACGTCGCCGGGGTCGCGGTGCATGTGCTTACGCCGCATAACAGCGGGCCGGACGGGGTGATGCTGTATCTGCATGGCGGTGCCTTTTGCCTGGGCAGCCCGGCGACTCACCGCAGCGTTACCAGCCGCCTGGCCCGGGAAGCGGGCATGCCGGTCTGGGTGCCTGACTATCGGCTGGCGCCGGAGCAGCCCTTTCCCGCGGCCCTGGAAGATGCGTTGGCCTGCTACCAGGCGCTGCGGGCGCAAGGCTATGCGGCGCGGCAGATCCTGCTGGCCGGCGACTCCGCCGGAGGCTCCCTGGCCCTTGCGCTGGCGCTCACCCTGCAACAGCGCGGTGAGCCCTTTGCCGCGGGCATTGTGCTGTTGTCGCCGGTGACGGATACGACATTGAGCGGGGCGACCTTCACCACCCGCCAATACGCCGACCCCATGCTGCGACGCGACTGGCTCGAGCAGGGGCTGCGGGCCTACGCCGCTCCTGCGCATTGCCTGCCGCACAGCCCATTGACCGCCGATTTGCGCGGGTTGCCGCCGATGCTGATCCAGGTGGGGGATCAGGAATTGTTGCTGGCGGACTCCACACGCCTGGCCGAACAGGCGCTGCGTTGTGGCGTGCCATGTCATCTGCAGGTGCATGGGGCGCGGTGGTATGTGTTCCAGCTGCAAGCGTTCTACCTGCGCTCGGCCAGGCAAGCCCTGCGTTCGGCGGCAGGGTTCGCGCGCCGCTGCCTGGCGGAGGGGCGCGAGGATGCTGGCGCAACGGCTCCGGAGGCGGTGGCCGAGAAAGTCGCCAGTCTGGAGTAAGCGGCGGGCCGGCTTCTCGCTCCGCCGTTGCCAGGGTTTCGGGCGGCAAGCTGCGCGGATTTCAGGCAAAAAAAAGCTGCCCACAGTGGCAGCGTAAAGGAGAGCACGCGTTGTATGGGGGTCAGTGTCGCCGCGAATAATGACAGGCTGATGACAGGCCCGCCGCCACAGCGCCCCTGAAAGCGCTGCGGCGGCGGGGAGGGCGAGAAGCTGATTCGCAGGGCATCAAGCAGCTAGGTCGGGGCTGTCATCTTTGCGTCATCGAGGCCATGGCAAGATCGCCGCAAACCGTCCGGGTAACCGGCAGGTCGCGGCCTGCCGGTTGATGAACTGCAAGGAATCCCTCCATGAAAGGCGACGCCTCCCTGTTCGCAGCCATTGATCTTGGGTCCAACGCGTTTCGCCTGGTGATCGGCCAGCCAGTCCGGCGCAGCCAGGGCTTTATGATCCAGCAGGTGAAGACCCTGCGTGAGCCGGTGCGCTTGGCGGAGGGTTTCCAGGGCGGCACCCTCGACGAGCTGGCGCTGGACCGCGGCTGGCAGGCGCTGGCGCGCTTCGGCAAGAAGCTGCGCGGTTTCGAGGCCGGCCGGGTGCGGGCCGTGGCCACCAGCGCGGTGCGCGAAGCCGACAATGCGCCGCTGTTCCTGGCCAGCGCCGAGCGCCACCTGGGTTTTCGGATCGATGTCATTTCCGGGCATGAAGAAGCGCGGCTGGTGTATGCCGGCGTGGCCCATGCCGTGCCGGGCTTCGAGCGCATGCGGCTGGTGGTGGACATCGGCGGCGGCTCCACCGAATTGATCCTGGGCCAGGGAGCCCAGCCCTTGCTGACCGAAAGCATCGCCCTGGGCAGCCGGACCTTCGGCGCGCGCTATTTTCCGGGCGGCGCGGTCTCGGCGCACGCCCTGCAGGAAGCCGAGCGCCTGGCCTGCCTGAAGTTCGAGCAAGTCGCCCGACGCTATCGCCCGCTGGGTTGGCAGCAGGCCATAGGTTCCTCGGGCACCGCCCGTTTCCTGGCCAAGGTGCTCAAGGCCAACGGCCTGAACGACTATGGCCAGGACGGCATCACCTACGGCGGGCTGCTGCGCCTGTCGTTGCGCCTGCTGGAAGCCGGGCACGTCAAGCGCCTGAGGCTGGCCGGGTTGCAGCCCCATCGCCTGGGCATCCTGCCCGGCGGCCTGGCGCTGATGCTGGCGGCGTTCAAGGCGTTTGGCGTCACCCATATGACGCCCTCGGAGCCAGGGCTGCGCCTGGGCGTGCTGCATGGCTTGATCAGCAATCACTGAGCGTTGCTATTCCAACAAAATTGAACCAGGGGAAATCGCTCCATGACTGAGAAACGCCGCGTGCTTTTCGTTTGCGCCAGGAACGATGCCTGTTCGCTGATGGCGGAGGCCTTGCTGCGCCACGCTGATGCCGAACGCTTCGAGGCCTTCAGTGCCGGCCTGCTGGCCAGCGCGATCGACCCGCGCACCCTGGAGTCGCTCGAACATATCGGTATCGACAGCCACGGGCTGCGCAGCAAGGCCCTGGATGAGTTCGCCGGGCAGCCGTTCGACTACGTCATCAGCCTGTGCGACAAATCCCGCGAAGAGGTCGCGCGCATGCCGACTTCCGGCGAGGTGATCGTGTGGAACTTCGAGGACCCGGTCACCAGCGACAAGCATGAGCCGTTCCGCCACGCCCTCCAGGAAATCCATGATCGGATCCACATGTTCATCACCGTGAAGACCCGCCCGTAAGCCGCAGCGCTCGGGCGCCGATCCCGCTTCGCTGAGCCGCAGCGCCCGAGCCCCGCCGGCCGCCATTTCTGCCCTGCGGGGCAACCTTCCCACGCCGCTGCTTACCGGGCGCGCCGGGCCGTGGACCGCGGTTTTACCCGGCCTCGCCGCGGGGCCCGCGCCTTTGGCGGCCGCCTGCCGCTGGCCGTCTACACTTACCCGCAAGCCATGCAGGGTTGCTGCCCTGGGCACTTTCAACCCACAAAAACAATAGTCTCGGGAGAAACCTGATGTTCATTGCACTGCGTCGATTCAGCCGCGGCCTGTCCCTTGCCGCCACCTTGGGCGCCATCGCCTTCGCCACGCCGGCCCTGGCCCTGGATACCGTCAAGTTCATGGCCCCCGGCTCGGTGGGTGGCGGCTATGACCAGACCGCGCGAATCCTGGGCAAGGCCCTGGTCGAGGCCGGCACGGCCAAGTCGGTCACCTTTGAGAACAAGGGTGGCGCCGGAGGCACCCTGGGGCTGGCGCAGTTCGCCAACAGCACCAAGGGCGACCCGAATGCGCTGCTGGTGGTGGGGGCGATCATGGTCACGGCGGTGGAACAGAACAAGCCGCAGATCAGCCTCAAGGACGTAACGCCGATTGCCCGGCTGTTCACCGAATACAACGTGCTGGCGGTGCGCGAGGATTCGCCCTACAAGACCCTCGAGGACCTGCTCAAGGACTTCAAGGCCAACCCGGCCAGCATCAAGTGGGGCGGTGGCTCCAAGGGCTCGATCGACCATATCGGCATCGCCGAGCTGGCGAGCAAGATGGACGTAGCGGTGAACAAGGTGAACTACGTCGCCTATGCCGGCGGCGGGGAAGTGGTGGCGGCGACCCTGGGCGGCCACATCACGGTGATCACCGGCGGTTATGCCGAGCTGGCCAAGTACGTGCAGTCCAAGCAGTTCCGCCTGCTCGCCATCGGCGCTCCGGAGCGCGTGCCGGGCATCGAGGCGCCGACCCTCAAGGAGCATGGCTACGACGTGATCATCGGCAACTGGCGCGGGGTCTACGGCGCGGCCAAGCTGACGACCGAGCAGCGCAAGCAAGTCACCGACGCGGTGCTGGCCGCCACCAACAGCAAGGTCTGGCAGGACAGCGTGAAAACCAACGCCTGGTCGCCGAGCATCCTCACCGGCGATGAGTTCGGCCAGTTCGTCGACCAGGAGCACCAGCGCCTGCGGGCGATGCTGGTCAAGGTCGGGCTGCTCTGAAATGGCCGCGCCCGGCAGGATAGTGCCGACGCAGCTGGCGATCGGCCTGGGGCTGATCGCCATCAGCCTGGTGCTGGTCATCGGTGCCTTGCGCTTTCCGCCCGAGATGGGCTTCGTCGTTCTCGGCGCCCATGTCTACCCCAGCGCCGTCGGCGCCTTCCTCGGTGCCGTCGGCCTGTTGCTGAGCTATCAGGCCTGTACCGGTGGCTTTCGCGAACTGGCCGCCCACGACGACGAAACCGCCCGGGCCTTGCCCGGCGGCAGGCTGGGGGCGGCCTGGGTCACCGCCGGCCTGGTGGCGATTGCCTTGCTGATCAACCTGATCGGTTTTGTCCTGGCCGCCGCCTTGCTGTTTGCCAGCTCGGCCCGCGGGTTCGGCAGCCGGCACCCGGTGCGCGACCTGGCCATCGGCATCGCCCTGACCCTGCCGATCTACTGGCTGTTCAACGCCGGGCTGGGGGTGGCCCTGCCGCCCCTGGTCAACGCCTGGATCTGAACCGGGCCGAAGGAGGTCACAAGGTGGATATTCTCGCGAGCCTGGCGACAGGTTTCTCCGCGGCGCTGGCGCCGATCAATCTGCTCTGGGGGTTTATCGGCTGCCTGCTGGGCACGGCGATCGGCGTGTTGCCGGGTATCGGCCCGGCGCTGACCGTGGCCCTGTTGTTGCCGATTACCGCCAAGGTCGACCCCACCGGCGCGCTGATCATGTTCGCCGGCATCTATTACGGCGCGCAGTTCGGCGGTTCCACCACCTCCATCCTGCTCAATACCCCGGGCGAATCGTCGTCCATGGTCACGGCCCTGGAAGGCAATCTCATGGCCCGCAACGGCCGCGCCGGGCCGGCCCTGGCCACCGCGGCGATCGGCTCGTTTTTCGCCGGCACCATCGCCACGGTGCTGCTGACGCTGTTCGCTCCCATCGTCGCGCTGCTGGCGCTGAAGTTCGGCCCGGCGGAGTATTTCGCGATCCTGGTGCTGTCCTTCACCACGGTGTCCGCGGTGCTCGGCGCGTCGATGCTGCGCGGGTTCGCCTCGTTGGGGCTGGGCCTGGGCATTGGCCTGATCGGCCTGGACTCGACCTCGGGCATTGCCCGCTACACCCTCGGCGTGCCCGAGCTGGTCGACGGCATCGAAGTGGTGCTGGTGGCGGTCGGCCTGTTTGCCGTGGGCGAGGCCTTATACAGCCTGCTGTACCAGAAGGAAGCGGAGGCCGGCCGGCATCGCCTGACGTCGTTGTGGATGACCCGCGCGGACTGGCGGCGTTCGCTTCCCGCCTGGCTGCGGGGCACGTTGATCGGCTTTCCCTTCGGCTCGATCCCGGCTGGCGGTGCGGAGATCCCGACCTTCCTGTCGTATTCCACCGAACGCAAGCTGAGCAAGTACCCGCAGGAGTTTGCCGCCAGCAAAGGGCAGGGCGCCATCGAAGGGGTGGCCGGCCCCGAGGCCGCCAACAACGCCAGCGCGACGGGGTCGCTGGTGCCGTTGCTGACCCTCGGCATCCCGACCTCCGCCACCGCGGCGATCCTGCTGGCGGCGTTCCAGAACTACAACCTGCAGCCGGGGCCGTTGCTGTTCCAGACCTCGGGCGAGCTGGTCTGGACCCTGGTGGCCTCGCTCTACATCGGCAACGTCATCCTGCTGGTGCTGAACCTGCCGTTGGTCGGCTTGTGGGTGAAGCTGCTGCGGATTCCCCGGCCGTACCTCAATGCCGGGATCCTGGTGTTCGCCTCCATCGGCGTCTACGGCATGCGCCATTCGTCCTTCGACCTGTTGCTGATGCTGGCGATCGGCTGGGGCGGGGTGCTGATGCGGCGTTTCGACTTCCCCGTCGCCCCGGTGATCGTCGGCATGCTGCTGGGGCCGATGGCGGAAAAACAACTGCGCAACGCCTTGTCCATCAGCCAGGGCGACTGGTCGGTCTTTATCACCCAACCCATCGCCGCGGCCTTTCTCGGGCTGACCCTGCTGGTGCTGACGGTGCCTTACCTGCTGCACGCCCGGGGCATCAAGTTGCACGAGGACGATTGAGCGGCACGGCGCTGCGCATTATCGACCAGCGTCACTTCAGAACGTCATGCCAGGCCCCTAGGATAGGCACTGGCAGGCGCTTTCCGTGCGAGGCCATGGCCTGCGCGGGAGCCGATCGGCAAGCAGTGCCGAGGCACTGACCCGGCGAGCGGTGCTTTCTGCCCTTTCGATACGCGGCAAGTGAAGGCACAATGCGCATCCTTTTTTTGGCTGGCCTGGCCGGAGGCCTCGAAATGATCAAAACGCCGTACTACCTCATCGACAAACAGAAACTGCTCGGCAACATGGAGAAGATCGCCTACGTGCGCGAGCAGTCCGGTGCCAAGGCCCTGCTGGCGCTCAAGTGCTTCGCCACCTGGTCGGTGTTCGACCTGATGCAGCAGTACATGGACGGCACCACGTCGTCGTCGCTGTACGAGCTCAAGCTCGGCCGGCAGAAGTTCGCCGGCGAGACCCACGCCTACAGCGTGGCCTGGGCCGACGATGAAATCGAAGAGATGCTCGACAACTGCGACAAGATCATCTTCAACTCCATCGGCCAGCTGCAGCGCTTCGCCGAAGCCTCCGCAGGCAAGGTCCGCGGCCTGCGGGTCAACCCCCAGGTAAGCAGCTCCGACTACCTGCTGGCCGACCCGGCGCGTCCGTTCAGCCGCCTGGGCGAATGGGACCCGGTGAAGGTCGAGGCCGTCATCGAGCAGATATCCGGCTTCATGTTCCACAACAACTGCGAGAACGCCGACTTCGGCCTGTTCGACCAGATGCTGGGCACCATCGAGGAACGTTTCGGCCACCTGCTGCACAAGGTCGAATGGGTCAGCCTCGGCGGCGGCATTCACTTCACCGGCGAAGGCTACGACCTGGACGCGTTCTGTGCGCGCCTCAAGGCGTTCTCCGAGAAGTACGGTGTGCAGGTCTACCTGGAGCCAGGCGAAGCGGCGATCACCCAGAGTGCCTCGCTGGAAGTCACCGTGCTCGACACGCTTTACAACGGCAAGCACCTGGCGGTGGTCGACAGCTCCATCGAAGCGCACATGCTCGACCTGCTGATCTATCGCCTGAACGCCAAGCTGGCGCCCAGCGCGGGCGAACACACCTACATGGTGTGCGGCAAGTCTTGCCTGGCCGGAGACATCTTCGGCGAATACCAATTCGATCGTCCGCTGACTATCGGCGATCGGCTGTCGTTTGTTGACGCGGCGGGTTACACCATGGTCAAGAAAAACTGGTTCAACGGCCTGAAAATGCCGTCCATCGTAGTGAAACAACTCGACGGTAGCGTCGAAGTGGTTCGTGAATTTGGGTTCGAAGACTACCTGTCCAGCCTCTCGTAAGCTGGCGGAAAGGAGAGATAAAGAAATTGAAGAAGAACGTTCTTATCATTGGTGCAGGAGGTGTCGCCAAGGTGGTGGCCCACAAGTGCGCGCAGCACAACGACGAACTCGGTCGTATTGCTATCGCGTCGCGCAACATCTCCAAATGCCAGGCCATCATCGACAGCGTCAAGGCCAAGGGCAGCCTCAAACAGCCCGCTGAAATCAAGGCCTATGCGCTCAACGCGCTGGATATCGAGGCGACCAAGGCGCTGATCCGCGAGACCGAATCGCAGATCGTCATCAACGTCGGTTCCGCCTTCCTCAACATGTCGGTGCTGCGTGCCTGCATCGATACCGGCGTGGCCTACTTGGACACCGCCATTCACGAAGAGCCGGGCAAGATCTGCGAGACGCCGCCCTGGTATGGCAACTACGAGTGGAAGCACCTCGAGGAATGCCAGCAGAAGAACGTCACCGCCATTCTTGGCGTGGGCTTCGACCCGGGTGTGGTCAACGCCTATGCGGCCCTGGCCAAGCAACAGTATTTCGACCGCATTGATTCGATCGACATCCTCGACGTCAATGCCGGTTCCCATGGCAAATATTTCGCCACCAATTTCGACCCGGAAATCAATTTCCGCGAATTCACCGGACAGGTGTGGAGCTGGCAGGACAGCCAGTGGACCAGCAACACCATGTTCGAAGTCAAGCGCACCGACGACTTGCCGGTGGTCGGTTCGCAAAACCTGTACCTGACCGGTCACGATGAAGTGCACTCGCTGTCGAAGAACCTCGACGTGCCCAACGTGCGTTTCTGGATGAGCTTCGGCGAGCACTACATCAACGTGTTCACCGTGCTGAAGAACCTGGGCCTGCTCTCCGAGCAACCGGTCAAGACCGCCGAAGGCCTGGAAGTGGTGCCGCTGAAAGTGGTCAAGGCCGTGCTGCCCGATCCAGCCTCGCTGGCCCCGGGCTACACCGGCAAGACCTGCATCGGCGACCTGGTCAAGGGCACCAAGGATGGCCAGCCGCGCGAAGTCTTTATCTACAACGTGGCCTGCCACGAAGAAGCCTTTGCCGAAACCGACAGCCAGGGCATTTCCTACACCGCCGGCGTACCGCCGGTGGCCGCGGCCCTGCTGGTGGCCCGTGGCGAATGGGACGTGCAGCGCATGGTCAACGTCGAGGAGCTGCCAGCCGAGCCGTTCCTCAAGGCGCTGGACGTGATGGGCTTGCCCACCCGCGTCAAGGACGAGAACGGCGACCGTCCGTGGAACTGATTTACCTCTCGCTGTAAAAAAACCAGGTGCGCCCCGCATGGGCGCACCTGGCTCTCGCTCCCCATCCTCTCTTGTGCCCGGATAATTCCGTCCCGCATTCAGCACCATGAGGCGACCGCATCTATTCGGCCACCCGAAGCCAACACGGCTCGAGGCGAGTGTTCGTTCGGCTAACTTTACAATCTCAGGGGTTGGGCAAAACCAGAAAGTTATTTTCGTGAGAACCAGCGTCTTGGTTTATCTTTGCTTGGAATGCAAGTTGTTTGAAGGAGTGCACTTATAAATGCGATCCGTCGAATTAAGTAATTGGTCGAAATTATATCTTTGGTTGATGGGAAAAATAATATATAGCCATATCTGGCTGCGTTTAGCTGAATCATTCCCCAGAATATTGCGCATGAAAATAAAAGCCAGAACCATCCAGCCTTGAAGTTTTCCCCTGATTTCTTTTTAACGGTATGGCGAAATGCTAAAAAGGCAGTCAGTGAAAAAAACAAGTACAGCGTGGCCGCAACTATCGAATTATTTGTCACTGGCTTTAGCTTCTTAGTGCATGGAGTTTATAGTTATTCCGTCAGATAGCACTTCGAATGACAATGCTGAGTTGCTTGTGGCTTTATATGCGCGAACATAATCCGTCCGGATATATCTGAATAGGCGCCAAGCATCTGGCTTTAATACCATTCTCCCGGCGCCATATGCTGAAAGTTCTAAGTCAGCAGCCCCATAAACCATATTCCCTTCAAACGCGCCACCGCCGAATAGTTTTGCCCCCTCCTGATAAACCTTCCTGACGGGGCCTTGGATGTCAGAGCGATTCTCTAAAAGGTTACATCCGTTTTCATACATGTTATTGGCGCCATGGACCATCATGAGTGAGCCTGGGAATAAGCACAGCGTACCGGCTGAGCCATAGCAAATCCCAGCGCCTGCTGCAAATTGAAATGCTCCAGCGATTACTCCTACGCCTTTTTGAGCAACCTCCAATGACTGGCTCAGCAGGCTATTCTGTTCGTTCTTAAGGTCTTGCAGCCCCTGCTCAGGGCTTTTATTACCCTGCGCGACATCATTAACAATGCTTTTGGCGTAATAAGCGACTTCGCGGTTGAACTGCAAACGCAGCGTGCCGTCTTTAATGTGTCTAACGGCTAATGTGCTGGCTTGGCTTCCGAGTTTTCCAGCCGCGGCACTGACCATCCAGTAATCGCAGCTACCCGGCATGCAACTTTCATTTTCTGGTTTCATTCGTTATTTCCCCACGTAGTGTATCCGCTGGTGCCAGCAGCGTGGTGAGTCCAAGTGATCTCTCGGTAACGGATGGCTACATGTTCTTGCGGTTCGGCGTCGTTCTGCAAAATGGCGTGAGGCATTTCAAGTGTTAGATCGGCAATAATCCCGCCACTGATTGATACTGAATAGAATTTTTTCTGCATGCCAAAGGACGACACGCGATAAAAACTAATTGTGCAGTTTATTTCCTCTTGGGTTGAAAGTGCTTGAGCGAGGAGTGGCGAGGATTTATCAACGCTTTTTGAAATAATGATGGGGCTATGTGTTGGCTTATTAATATTTCCAATGTTGACCATTTTGTGGCTGTAAGACATCACCATGATTTCGTCGGTATGCCCCGTCTGACACTTATTGCCGATAGAGTCTTGGGTTGAGCAGCCTGCTGAAATCAAGCCTTGAGCTTTACCAGAGATGGTCATGTATCCGTGGTTAGCCATATACGAATATCCTTTAATGGTTTGGGGCGTAACCCCTGTATCTAACCAACATGAGGCCTTGAGCGGTATTAGACACTTCTGATAGATGCAAATAATCTGAGCCAACGGAAAATGGGATGCAGGCCGGTGCGGCTGAATGCAAGCTCACTCGCATTTAATGCGAGTAGAAGGGGCCGTTAATCGCAATTAATCTGAGCCGAGCACGGCCGTTTTCGATTGCAAGCCGTTACAGCTAGGCGTTATCGATCCGCAAGTGTTGATCCACCGCATCGAGAACCACCTCCATCGTCTCGCGGTGCGGCATGTGACGGCAGTTCTCCAGGATCAGGCAGCGCTGGCGCGCGGTCGCCAGCCGGGCGATGCGTTCGGGGTGCAGCAGCGAGCCGTATTCGTCGTCCGCGCCATGCAGCACCAGCAGCGGGCAGTCGATGGAGGCCACGGAGCTTTCAAGGGTCCAGGCCTGGAAGGCCGTCAGCACCCAGGGCGCCTTGGCGCCGTGATACCGCTGCAGGCGTTCCAGTTGCCCGGGTGCCTGGAACTGCTCCTTGGCGAACTGGATGCCGCTGCGGGTGCGGTCTTCGACGAAGGCTTGCGCCGACTCGGTGACCAGCGCCTGGCAACGCTGCGGATAAAGCGCCGCGCAGGTTGCCGCCATGGCTCCACCCCACGCTATGGCCGAAGGCCACGAAACCCTCGATGTTCCAGCCGGCCAGCAGCCGCGGGAAAAAGTGCTCGGCCTCGTCCCGGATAAACTCCATGGGCAGCTCGGGAAAATCCCGCCACAGTTCCACGCAGCCAAGGGAGTCGTGAAACAGCACGATCGGCGGCCGCTCGCGGTGGGCGGCCGCCGGCCACCAGCAACGGGAAAACAGACGGCCATCGGGTGTATCGATCCAACGGGATTCTTCGCTGACAGAAGCAGGCCTTGCAGTCCTCGACTTACCGTTCAGGGGGCAGCGGGTAACCTAGCGTGGCCGTTGCCGGGAAGGCAATCGGCATATCCGCGACGAATGGGGGGGCAGGCCCGGTGCAACGTTCGTCGCCGACCTGGAGGGAATTGGCCCGTCGGCGATACTCAAGTGTCGGGTGAACTCACCAGAGAATGATCAGGACGACCAGGATGAAACAACAGACCAGCGACACCACGCCGGCGGAGCAGGACGATTGCGCCTCCCGGCTTATCGACGGACGCATCGAGGAACTGGGCGATTGGCGTGGCGAGACCCTGGCCGGGGTCCGGGCGCTGATCCGCCAGGCCGACCCGCAGGTGGTCGAGGAATGGAAGTGGCGCGGGGTGCAGGTGTGGTCCCACGGCGGCATCCTCTGCACTGGCGAGACCTACAAGAATGTCGTGAAGCTGACCTTTGCCAAGGGCGCCGCGCTGGACGACCCGACAGGCCTGTTCAATGCCAGCCTGGAAGGCAACACCCGGCGGGCGATCGATCTGCATGCGGGCGACAGCCTCGACGAGGCCGCCTTGAAGGCGCTGATCCTGGCGGCCGTGGCGCTCAATACCTCGCGCTGAGCGGGGCGCTCGCATCTTTCGGCGCTGGCGGCGGCAGTGGCGGCATGGCGTGCGGGCAATAAAAACCCCTTGCCGGTTTCCCGGCAAGGGGCGGGCTGGCCTGGGTCATTCGGATTTGATCGGTACGACCTTGTCCGCATTCAGGGCGGCGGGTTTTTTCGGTAGCGAGATGCTCAGCACACCTTTGCTGAAGCTCGCTTCGATTTTCTCCGCGTCGACCCCCTTGGGCAGGTTGAACACCCGTTCGAACGATCCGTAATGACGCTCGCTCAGGTGGTAGCCCTTCCTGTTTTCTTGTGTTTGCTCTCTTTTTTCACCCTTGATGATCAGGCTGCCGTCGGAGACCTTGATTTCGATATTGTTCTGATCCATGCCGGGCAATTCGGCAGAGATTTCGAAGCTCTCGTCTTTCTCGGTGATATCGACGGCAGGCATGCTGTGGCCGATCAGTTCGCGTCGCCAGAGTGGATCGACATCGAACAGCCCGCGGCTGAAGGGAGACAGGCCAGGGCCGCGACCGAAGTCTTCGAACAGGTGGTCGACCTGTTGCCGAAGTTTTTCCAGGGGCAGCCACAGGTCGCCCATGGACGAGCGCCGGGGAGCCTTGTCTTCAGTCTGGATCGGCATCTTTTTCACGGAGTTGGCCATTTTTGCTTCCTCCTGAGTCAAGGGGGGGGCCGTGAACGTCCTTGTGGCGACCCGCCACGACAGAACGCCAACCGGGTTCGCTGCCTGCAAGCCCGGTTCTTGCGCCCGCGGCCGCCATCGCGCGAAAGGGTGCTGCCAGGGGCTCGATTGGACTCCTCGATGTCGTACCCGGCAGCCGATTCGCCTGGGCCTGCCTCTAACGGGCGCAAGGTCCTGCACACGCGACGACAAATGCCCCAGGCACTGGCTTTCAATGCCGGCCCGAGCATTTCGGCGTGTCTTGTTTAGATCAAAAAACACCGCGACAGTTTCGCCGCCGAGCATTTGCCTGACAGACGTAACTCCAGGCTTTCCCAGCATTGTTACGCCAATGGAAACGCAGTCTTGGCGACTCCGCGTTTGTGCCGGTCGGGGCTTGGGGCATAAGCTTCGCTCTTTTTAGCTGCGGTCTTTCGCAGCCCACCTTGTTCCATTTGGCCTGTCCTGAGGAAACCCCATGTCCAGCCAGTTCCCCCAAGCCCGTCCCCGTCGCCTGCGCCGCAGCGAACAGATGCGCAGCCTGTTCCAGGAAACCGAGTTCACCCTCAACGACCTGGTGCTGCCGATTTTCGTCGAGGAAGAGATCGACGATTTCGTGCCGATCAAGAGCATGCCGGGGGTGATGCGTATTCCGGAATCGAAGCTGGCCGGGGAGATCGAGCGCTATGCCCGCGCCGGGATCAAGTCGGTGATGACCTTCGGCGTTTCTCACCACCTGGACAGCAACGGCAGCGACACCTGGAACGACAACGGCCTGGTGTCGCGCATGTCGCGCATCGCCAAGGACGCGGTGCCGGAGATGATCGTGATGTCCGACACCTGCTTCTGCGAATACACCGACCACGGTCACTGCGGCGTGCTGCACGGCCATGAAGTGGACAACGACCAGACCCTGGTCAACCTCGGCAAGCAGGCGGTGGCGGCGGCCCGCGCCGGCGCCGATGTGATCGCGCCGTCGGCGGCCATGGACGGGCAGGTCCAGGCCATTCGTCGCGCCCTGGACGAGGCGGGCTTCAGCCAGACCGCGATCATGGCCTATTCCACCAAGTTCGCCTCGGCGCTCTACGGTCCGTTCCGCGAGGCCGGCGGCAGCGCCTTGAAGGGCGACCGCAAGAGCTACCAGATGAACCCGATGAACCGCCGCGAAGCGGTGCGCGAGTCCTTGCTGGACGAACAGGAAGGCGCGGATTCGCTGATGGTCAAGCCGGCCGGCGCTTACCTGGACATCATCCGCGACATCCGCGAGGCCTCGCGCCTGCCGGTGACCGCGTACCAGGTCAGCGGCGAGTACGCGATGATCAAGTTCGGCGCCCAGGCCGGCGCCATCGACGAGGCGCGCGTGGTCCGCGAAAGCCTGGGCTCGATCAAGCGCGCCGGCGCCGATTTGATCTTCACCTACTTCGCCATGGACCTGGCGCTCGCCGGGATCTGACGCGCTCCAGCGGTGTTCCAGATGTAAATGTATCGCCCTCAAGGGCCCTATCGCGGGCAAGCCTCGCTCCTACAAAATCTGTAGGAGCGAGGCTTGCCCGCGATGACGTCAATCCAGACGCTGCATAATCCCGTCGACGAATTTATCTGCCCCTCTCAAAGGGTAATCTTGCGCTCCTCGAAATACCGCTCCAGCACCCTCGGGTCCGCCGATTTCTCGGCCAGCGCCACGTAGGTGTCCGGCCGCAGCAAATAGAAAGCGTTGCGCGCGAGGCCAGCGGCCTGGTGCGCCGGTTCCCAGTCGAACACCGTCAACGGCATCTGCCGCTCGGCGCACCAGGCGCGCAGGGCGTCGCTGGTGACGCCGTACACATGCACCTGCCACCCCAGGTGGTCGAGGCTGGCGAAGTTGTCGGTGACCGCACCGTGGGCCCAGGGCAGGCGGTCGCCGCCGTGGACATGGCCGGCGCTGCCGCAGCTCAGCGGCATGTCGCGGTAGTTGAGGGTGATCTGCGACACCGTGCGGAACAGGAACTCGCGGGCCGCTTCCACCGACGTCACCTTGGGGATCAGCAGCGGCGCCAGGCGGGTGCGCAGCAGGTTGGCGATCGGCCCGTCGGCGGTGACGAAGCTGAACACCCGGTCGGTGGTGGCCACCAGGCGCCGGGCGAACTCGATGCGCTCGAACTCATAGGTCGCCAGCAGGTGCTCCTCGGCCTTGCCGTTGAGCACCGCGGCGAGCTTCCAGGCCAGGTTGATGGCGTCGCCGATGCCGGTGTTCATGCCCTGGCCGCCGGCCGGGCTGTGCACATGGGCGGCATCGCCAAGCAGGAAGGCGCGGCCCTTGCCGAAGTGCTGGGCGACCCGGTGATGCACGCGGTAGGTGGAGAACCAGTTGACCTGGTCGACCTGCACCTTGAGGTTGTCCATGGCGCGCCGGCTGACGTCCTCGAACCTGAGGGTTTCCGCCTGTTCGGCGCGTTCGTCGCGCACCGTGCCGATCAGCCGCGCCCGGCCTGTGCCGGCCAGCGGAAACACCGCGAGGAAATCCGCCTCGTCGAGGTCCGCGTGCAATTCGCCATTGAGCGCCGGCCCCTGGGCGTCGACGTCGGCCACATAAAACACCTGCTGATAGGTGCCGCCGGGAAAATCGATGCCCAGGGTCTTGCGCACCGTCGAGCGGGCGCCATCGCAGCCGGCCAGGTAGAAGGCCTGGCAGGTTTCCTCCTGGCCGTCGGCGCCGCGCAGCTGGGCGCTGACCAGGTGGCCGTGGTCGGTGAAGCCCAGCAGCTCGGTCTGGCGCTCGACCGTCACGCCGAAGCGTTCCAGGCGTTCGATCAGCAATTGCTCGTGCTGGTCTTGCGGGTAGATTTCCAGGAACGGGTAGGGCGTCAGGTCGGCGCCGATGGCGCTCAGCGGCAGGTGGGCGGCCTGTTCGCCCTTGACCCAGAGGTTGGCGGCCGGCACCCGATGGCCCTGCTCGAGGATGGCCTGGGTCAGGTCCAGCTGGCGGTACAGCTCAAGGGTCCGGGCCTGCACCGCCAGGGCCCGCGAGGTGGTGCCCGGGCCGGCGGTCTGGTCGAGGATGCGCACCTTGACCCCCTGCCGGCTCAGCCACAACGCCAGAACCAGGCCGGTGGGGCCGGCGCCAATGATCAGTACGTCGCTGCGGTTCATGTCCTTGCCCTCGTCGAGAGATCAATGTCATGCCGGTTTCGTGTAGCAGGTTTCAGCGCTGGGCGAACGCCAGGTTCAGGCCCAGGGCGGCGAAGCTCGCGGCAAAGCTGCGACGCAGCCAGTTCTGCACCTGGGGCGACTCGATCACCGCCTTGCGGAACAGGTTGGCCAACAGGCCGTAGGCGACGAATACGGCGAAGGTCATCGCCATGAACACGCCGCTCAGGCCGAGCATCTGCATCGCCGGCGACGTGCCGTCGTGGCTGATGAACTGCGGCAGGAAAGCCAGGAAGAAGATCGTCAGCTTGGGGTTGAGGATGTTCAGCAGGCAGGCCTTGAGCACCAGGCCGCCAGCGCTGGTGGCAGGAGCGCTGGTGTCCACGGCGAAGGCCGAGCGGTCGCGCCAGGTGGCGTAGGCCAGGTACAGCAGGTAGGCGACCCCCGCGAACTTCAAGCCCTGGAAGGCCAGCGCACTGGTGTGCAGGATGGCCGACAGGCCCAGCACCGAGGCCAGCAGGTGCGGGACTATCCCGGCGGTGCAGCCGATGGCGGTGAACAGGCTGGCGCGCTTGCCGGCCACCAGCGCCGTGGAAATGGTCAGGATCACGCCGCTGCCGGGGATCAGCACGACGATCAGCGAGGTCACGAGAAAATCCAGTGAAAGCATGGTGCAAGGCACTCCAGGGCAGGTGACGGGGCTCAGGTCTGGCTGAACACTTCCAGCAGGTGGCCGTCGGGGTCATCAAAATACACCCGGCGACCGCCTTCGTGGCGGTTGATTTCATTGGCTCGCTGCTTGCCCGGGTCGGCCCAGAACGCCAGGCCGCGCTGGCGAATGCGTTGCAATATCGGTTCGAAGTCGGCGGCGGCGACCACAAAGGCATAGTGCTGGGAGGCGATGGGCGGGTCGTCGTTGTAGTAATCCAGGGACACGCCGTTATCCAGCTGCACCACCAGCATCGGGCCGAAGGGCAAGGGGGGCGGCAGGCCAAGCAATTGCACGAGAAAATCCGCCGACCGTTGCTTGTCGCGGCACCAGACGATGGTGTGGTCAAGTTGCACGCTCATGGCGGGCCCTGCCTGTTGTGTTTCGGTGGGCGATGAGGTTTCAGATTAGGTGAAATTCGCCGCCGGTCACGGGGAATGCTCAAATGGCCTGTCGCCGGCACGGAACAGCGCGGCGCCTCGAGGGTCGATATTGGCGGCCGCGCGTCTTGCTCAACATCTTCCAGGCGCGGGCCGCCTTCAAAATTACTGGGAAGCCATGTCTAGAAAACCTCTGTACTCACTTCGCTGGGCCGGCGTCGCGGCCGCGCTGGCCCTGGCCGGTTGTGCCGGCCAGCTCGGTTCACGGGCGCCAGCGCCAAGCCCGGCGCAGGTCCAGGCCCAGGTGGTGCGCCTGCTGCCGGCCAAGGTCGCCGACCGCCAGGGCTGGGCCCGGGATATCCAGGTGGCCTTTACCGCCCAGGGCATCGAGCCGAGCAAGAGCAACCTTTGTGCAGTGCTGGCGGTGACCGAGCAGGAGTCGACCTATCAGGTCGACCCGCCGGTGCCGGGGCTGGGCAAGATCGCCCGTAGCGAAATCGACCGCCGCGCGGCCAAGGTGCATGTGCCGTCGATGCTGGTCGGCGCGGCGTTGCAGATGCGTTCGTCGAACGGCAAGTCCTACAGCGACCGCCTGGCCGCGGCGCGCACGGAGAAGGAACTGAGCGCGATCTTCGACGACTTCATCGACAGCGTGCCCATGGGCAAGACCCTGTTCGGCGGTTTCAACCCGGTGCACACCGGCGGGCCGATGCAGGTCAGCATCGATTTCGCCGAGCAGCAGGCGCGCAATTATCCCTACAGCGTGGACGGCTCGATCCGCCGCGAGGTGTTCAGCCGGCGTGGCGGCATGTATTTCGGTATCGCCCACCTGCTCGGTTACCCGGTGAACTACCCGCAGCCGCTGTACCGTTTCGCCGACTTCAACGCCGGCTGGTACGCCAGCCGCAACGCCGCGTTCCAGAACGCCCTGAGCGTGGCTTCGGGGATTTCCCTGGCGCTGGACGGCGACCTGATCCGCCATGACTCGATCATGCCCGGCAGCACCGAACTGGCGGTGCGCGCCCTGGGTAAATCCCTGGACATGCGCAACCCGAGCATTCGCAACCAGTTGGAGAAGGGCAACAGCCTCGAATTCGAGGACACCAAGCTGTACAAACGAGTGTTCGCCCTGGCGGAGCAGGCGCAAGGCAAGGCCTTGCCGCGCCAGGTGCTGCCGGGCATCCAGCTGAAAAGCCCGAAAATCACCCGCAAGCTGACCACCGCCTGGTTCGCCAAGCGAGTGGATGAGCGGTATCAGCGCTGCATGGCGAGGTTGTAGCCGCTGCCGCAGGCTGCGATCGGCTGCGTAGCAGACGCCTGTGGGAGTAGGAGTATGACGTTGCATTGTTTCGGCCGTTGCGTCGGAATGCCGCCCAGATCGATCGCAGGCTTTGCCAGCGGCTACAGGGGCGTGGCGATCGACAGGGGCTGACAGTGCCTTGAAATGAAAAAAGCCCGGCTGATAAGGCCGGGCTTTTTTTCGAGTACTGCGGACCGCGCAATCATACGGCGCGACGCTTGATCAGACGATCGGAGCCACCTTCGGCAACGCGGCGTTCGATCAGGCGATCAGCACCACCTTCAGCGACACGACGTTCGATCAGACGATCGGAACCACCTTCGGCGACGCGACGTTCGATCAGGCGATCAGCACCACCTTCGGCAACGCGGCGTTCGATCAGGCGATCAGCACCACCTTCAGCGACACGGCGTTCGATCAGACGGTCGGAACCACCTTCGGCAACCCGGCGTTCGATCAGGCGATCGGCGCCACCTTCGGCGACGCGGCGTTCGATCAGGCGGTCGGAACCACCTTCGGCAACCCGGCGTTCGATCAGGCGATCGGAGCCACCTTCGGCGACGCGGCGTTCGATCAAGCGATCGGCACCACCTTCGGCGACACGTTTTTCAATCAGGCGATCCGAGCCGCCTTCGGCGACAACCGGGTAGGCCGAGGACGCGGCAAAAGCGTTGGCTGCAAGAACCGAGAAAGCGATGCTGAGAAGGACTTGGCGTTTCATGGTGGTGTGCTCCGGGGGTGCTGTTTGGTTGGTATGGAGCAGATGGTACGCGGCGGATTTTTTTTGAGAATTTCATTGAATCGATGGTGACCATCGACGCCAATGATAGCGGCGCGAAGCCCTGGAATAGAGCCTTGCACCGAGGATTTGAAGGGGCAGGGCGGCGCATGATCGCGGTCCGGCGCGCTCCGCCAGTGGGCCGCGGTGGCGGCATTTGCCCGGCTTCCACCCCCGGCGCAGGACCTATAGAGGCGAGCGTGCTCGCGATAAAAATTGCCGGCGCAACCCGCTCCCGGCCCAGGCATAAAAAAGCCCGGCGCATCAGGCCGGGCTTGTTGCAAGGCAGCGGCGTGGATTCAACGACGGCGCACGAACCGGCGCCACAGCCAGACCCAGATCATCACCAGCGGGAAGGCCAGGACCAGGAACGGCAGCACATAGCTGCCTTTTTCCAGGGCTTCGGCGGTGCCGTAGGCAAGGTTGTCCAGCAGGTTGTCGAACGCCCGTTGCAGCTTCGAACCGCGCTGGCTGCTGTCGGTGGGCACGAAGTTCAGGGTCAGGCGGTTGGTGTCGAGCCGGCGCTGTTGGCCGGCGGCGGTCTGGGCCAGGGCCTGCAGGTCGTTTTCGATGCTTGCCTGTTCCTTGCTCAGGGTAATCAGGTCGCTGACGGTGATGTCCTTGCGCGCCGCCAGTTGGTCGAGGCGTTGCTGCTGGGCCTTGAGCCGCTCCTGCTGGCGCTGCACGTCGGCCACGGCGTCGGCCAGGTCTTCGGCGCTGGTGATGCGCTCGCCGATTTCGGCGCCCTGGGCGGCCAGCGCGACGATGGGCTCGACGCCGTCGGGCACGATGCGCAGGATCACCTGGGCGCGGTATTCACCCTGTTGCAGGCGCAGGATATTGCAGGCGCCGAACTGGGCGCTTTCGCAGGCTTGGCGGGTGGCGTCCAGGCGCGGCGCGATCTGCGCCGAGGGCAGCGACAGGCTCAGTTCATGCTCGTAGGCCAACTGCGCGCCGGCCTTGCCCTGGGCGCCACCGATCGCCACCGAGGACGAGCGGTCGCTGGGGGAGCAGGCGGCCAGCAGGCTGCTGAGCAGGATGCAGGCAAGGGTGCCTGGGCGAAGGGTTTTGCGGTCCTGGCGGTGCATGGTTTCTCCTTGAATGGGGGGCAAGCGGTTGTTTGCAGCGGCCTCAGAGCAGGTCGAGCAGGCCGTGCGGATAGACGTTGAGGCGATTGTCGCGGATCAGTTGCAGGCTTACCCAGCGCACAACGAACCGGTGGCCGTCGGTTTCGACACCCTCAAGTTCGGTCGCGGCATAAAAGTGCCGATCGACAAAATGCGCTTCATGGATAAAGACAATTTCATGGCCGGGTGTGCCGTCGAACACGAACAGATTCTCCAGCACTCCCAGCAGCTTGATGTCCTGGATCTCGGCACCGATTTCTTCCAGCACTTCGCGTTTGGCGGCGCTGGCTGAGGTCTCGCCAAAGTCGATGCCGCCACCGACGGGCATCAGGTAGCGCTCGTTCTTGCCCGGGTCGAAACCTTCGGCCAGCAGGATGTGCTGGCCCTGGCGAAAGACGCACACGGATTTGGCTCGGATGGTTTGCATGGCGCCTCGGTCCTTTTGAGTTGCGATGGGATGGTGCGGCTTATCGCGGCAGATTTGCCGCGCTGATCTCGATAGCCGCGGGACGGGTTGTGGATTACACCTTGAGTGCACCGCGCCCTGCGGCCGCCAATCATACAAGCAAGGTATCGTCATGACTGATTTTCCATTGCCTGAAGGCTACGCTCCGCTTTCGCGCAGCAGCCCGCTGCTGGAGCTGATCGGCCCGGTGTATTGCCGTGGCAGCGGCTTGCAACTGGAGCTCGGCCTGCGCGCCGACCGCCGCCATGCCAATGGGCGCGGCACCGTGCACGGCGGCATCCTCGCCACCCTGGCCGATATCGGCATGGGCTACGCCATGGCCTTTGCCAGCGACCCGCCGTTGTCGCTGGTTACCGCCAGCATGCACCTGGATTACCTGGGCGCGGTGCAGGTCGGCGAATGGATCGACGTGCGCCTGGAACATTCCAAGCGCGGCCGGCAGATGGCCTTCGCCACCGTCACCCTGCAAGTCGGCGAGCGGGTGGTGGCCAGGGCCAACGCGGTGTTCGCGGTGCCTGCTGGCTGAGCCTGGGCATATCGCTGCGAGCTTTGTGTAGCCGCTGCCGCAGGCTGCGATCGGGTTGGGCGGCACTCCGACGCAGCGGCCGTAATGAGGCGACGCGGTATTGCTGAAAGACCTCGTTGCCAGGCTTGGCGGCTGCTGTGCAGCCGATCGCAGGCTGCGCCAGCGGCTACAGGGGGCGGTGCAGATGGCCTTTGCCCACGGTGACGCTGCAAGTCGGCAAACGCCTGGTGGCCAAGGCCAGTGCGGTGTCTGCTGGCTGAAGCTGGACGTATCGCTGCGAGCTTTGTGTAGCCGCTGCCGCAGGCTGCGATCGGTCGCGCAGCGGCCGTAACGAGGCGACGCGGTATTGCTGAAAGACCTCGTTGCCAGGCTTGGCGGCTGCTGCGTCGGAGTGCCGCCCAACCCGATCGCAGCCTGCGGTGAACTGGTCAAGTAATCCTGGACACCGATTACGGTCTACGCCGCCCGTTTCTCCCTCGCGATCGGCGACCAATAGTCGTTGTAACTGTGAGGCCTGATCGTGTTGTAGCGCGTGACGTAACGCTGCACATCCACGCGGGCCTCATGCTCCGAGTCGTAGCCTGTTTCAGGCACCCACTCCGATTTCAAACTGCCAAAGAAACGCTCCATCGGGGCGTTGTCCCAGCATTCGCCTTTACGACTCATGCTTTGCCGGTGTCCATGTTCCAGCAGCTCATTTCTGAACTTATGGCTGGTGTACTGGCAACCTTGATCGGAGTGAAACAGCAC
>NZ_FNPW01000014.1:53215-205669 GCF_900107395.1 Pseudomonas sp. NFIX28 | reverse complement strand
CCTGTATCTGTCAAGCGGTTATTTTAAGAAGTTTTCAAAGTTTCCTTTGCAACTTCAACCACTTGCGCTTCCGATCTCTCGTCAGCGGGAGGCGAATTCTACAGCGTTACACGCTGCTGTCAACACCTCTTTTTCTCCGCTTTCGACCGAGAAGATCGAACCGTTAACTCGGCGAAAACACACTGCCGAATCAACTCCTTCGGGCTTCGATGAGCTGAAGCGTGACCGCTGTCGAAAACCGTGTAACTCGTTGAATCTCAAGGAGTTTTCCGTTTCGACTGCGCCGGAAGTGGGGCGAATTATAGACTTCCAGAATCTGCCGTCAACCCCTAATTACGCTTTTGTTGCAGAAGATGGTTTTTTCACCAATAACCGGGGGATTCGGCGCATCACTGGCGGCACCCGCAGCAGTAATAACAGCGCGCCGATAGTGGCATAGACAGCCCACTCTTTAAGATCTGCCCGGACAATCCAGAGCATATGCAATAAACCCAGCCCAAGAATGAGATACACCAACCGATGCAGCTTCTTCCAACGACTGCCCAAACGACGTTGACTGTATCGATTGGACGTTACCGCCAGGGCGAGTAATCCGAGGAACCCAAGGCTTCCTACAATAATGTAGGGCCGCTTACGCAACTCCACCCCCAATTGCGACCAGTCGAGCCCAAGGATAAATACGGCGTAAGCACTTAAATGCAGCACTACATAAGCAAAGCACCACAAACCGAGCTGTCGCCTTACCGCTATCCATCCCGCCCACCCCGTCAGTTTCTGCAACGGCGTCATGCTCAGGGTTATCAGCAAAAAAATCAGCGTCCCCAGCCCCAAACGATCGACCAGCACTTTTCCCGGGTCAGGGCCGAGATCGGCGGCCCACGCCTGATACAACCAGAGCAACGGCCAGATAGCAGCAGCGATGAAGACGCCAAAGCGCCAGAATGGGTAGCGCATCAGTAGTTCTTCCGCAGATCCAGGCCCGTATATAAAGAAGCGACTTCATCCGCGTAGCCGTTGAACATCTGCGTCTCGCGCACATTGGGACTAAACAGCCCACTGGGCAAACGACGTTCGCGCGCCTGAGTCCAGCGAGGGTGATCGACCGTAGGGTTCACATTCGCGTAGAAACCGTACTCATTGGCCGCAATACTTTGCCAGGTAGTTTTCGGCTGTTTCTCTACCAGGCTGATACGCACGATCGACTTGATGCTCTTGAAGCCATACTTCCACGGCACCACCAAGCGCAGCGGCGCACCGTTCTGGTTAGGCAATTCGCGGCCATACATTCCCACGGCAAGAATCGCCAACGGGTGCATCGCCTCATCCAGGCGCAGCCCTTCCACATAAGGCCAATCGATCAGAGCAAATCCTGAACGTTGACCGGGCATGCTTTCAGGGTCTTGAAGGGTTTCGAAGCGGATGTACTTGGCCTTGGAGCTTGGCTCGACCCGCTTGAGCAATTCGGAGATCGGAAAACCGATCCAGGGAATCACCATGGACCAGGCCTCGACGCAACGCAGTCGGTAGATCCGCTCTTCCAACTGATAAGGCTTCATGAAGTCTTCCAGCGCATAACGCCCTGGCTTACCCACCTCCCCGTCTACCACCACACTCCAGGGCTCGGTTTTCAGCGCACCGGCATTGGCAGCCGGGTCACCCTTGTCGGTGCCGAACTCATAGAAGTTGTTGTAATGAGTGGCATCCTTGAACGGAGTAATCGCCTCATCCTTGACATTGACGGCCTGCCATTTCGTCGCTGGCAGCTTTTGCGCAAACCATGAGGGAGCCTTGCCAGGCTCGACACCTGGATAGCGTCCCGCGTCTTCGGCACTCGCCCAGCGCGGCAGCGCACTAGCAGCCAGGCCGGCAATGGCACCACCCAAAAGACTACGGCGCGAGAAGTAAAGGGATTCAGGAGTGACATCCGACTCTTTGCAGTCAGATGGCTTGGGAACTTTGATCAACATGGCAACTCCGCAGTATTGGAGGACTGATGCACCAATAGACTGCGGAGTATGGGGGAAATTACATTAAGGCAACGTTTTGCGTCGACGAAGATGCAGCAGGTATTGCACCGGGCCGGACGCCGCATAGGCGAGGAACACCAGCAGCAAAATCCGTGGCGGATCACTGAAGACCACGGCGAATACCAGAACCACCGCAAGGATCGCTACGAACGGAACACGCCCTTTCAGATCCAGCTCCTTGAAGCTGTTGTACTTGATATTGCTGACCATCAGCATGCCGGCTGCCGCGACCATCAGCGCTACCAGGAACGACATCTTCGAGCCCTGGATCCCGTAATCACTGAATGCCCAGACAATACCGGCCACCACACCCGCCGCAGCCGGGCTGGCCAGGCCAATGAAGTAGCGCTTGTCGGCAGTTCCCACCTGGGTGTTGAAACGTGCCAGGCGCAGAGCCGCTCCAGCTACATAGATGAAGGCGACCATCCAGCCGACCTTGCCCATGTCGCCCAGCGCCCAGCCGAATGCCAGCAAGGCAGGCGCAACGCCGAAGGCAACCATGTCGGACAACGAGTCATATTCGGCGCCAAAAGCGCTCTGGGTATTGGTCATGCGGGCCACGCGCCCGTCCAGGCCATCGAGCACCATGGCGACGAAGATCGCGATGGCCGCGAACGCAAAATACTTGCTCGCCCCCACCGCGTCACCGGCGCTCAACGCGCTCTGGGCACTCATGGAATTGATGATCGAGTAGAAACCGGCGAACAGGTTCGCGGTAGTGAAGAGATTTGGCAGCAGATAGATACCACGATGCCGGACTTTACGGCCTTCAGCGTCATGCCCTTCTTCGACATGCTCATCGATCGGTAGCAGGCTTTCGGCGTCAGAGGCCTGTTTTGGCTCTTCGGGACGTTCGCTCATGGACATTACCTTGCAACGGTGTGAAAAGTTTCGACGTACTCAGGGCCACGATTGGACCACAAAGGATTCAGCTTTATACCAGAATCTGCCTATCCAAACGAAAAAACGCGGCCTAGGCCGCGTTTTCCCTGACAAAAACCGAACTTAGTTCTTGGCTTTGTCGACGATCTTGTTGGCACCGATCCACGGCATCATCGAGCGCAGTTGCTCGCCGATGATTTCGATACCGTGAGCAGCGTTGTTACGACGCTTGGCGGTCATCGATGGGTAGCCGGTAGCACCTTCGCTGATGAACATCTTGGCGTACTCGCCGTCCTGGATACGCTTCAGGGCGTTGCGCATGGCCTGACGGGATTCGGCGTTGATCACTTCCGGACCAGTCACATACTCGCCGTATTCAGCGTTGTTGGAGATCGAGTAGTTCATGTTGGCGATACCGCCTTCGTACATGAGGTCAACGATCAACTTCAGTTCGTGCAAGCATTCGAAGTAGGCCATTTCCGGCGCGTAGCCAGCTTCAACCAGGGTTTCGAAACCGGCCTTGACCAGCTCGACGGTACCGCCACACAGAACAGCCTGCTCGCCGAACAGGTCGGTTTCAGTCTCGTCCTTGAAGGTGGTTTCGATGATGCCGGTACGGCCGCCGCCCACGCCAGCCGCGTAGGACAGAGCAACGTTCTTGGCGTTGCCCGAAGCATCCTGGTAGATAGCGATCAGGTCAGGAATACCACCGCCCTTGACGAACTCGGAACGCACGGTGTGGCCTGGAGCCTTCGGCGCGATCATGATCACGTCGAGGTCGGCACGTGGAACAACCTGGTTGTAGTGGATCGCGAAGCCGTGGGAGAAGGCCAGGGTGGCGCCCTTCTTGATGTTCGGCTCGATTTCGTTCTTGTACAGCTGGGACTGGAACTCGTCCGGGGTCAGGATCATGACCAGGTCGGCACCAGCAACGGCCGCGGCTACGTCGGTCACTTTCAGGCCATGGGCTTCAGCCTTGGCAACGGTAGACGAACCTTTACGCAGGCCAACGGTGACATCAACGCCGGAGTCTTTCAGGTTGCACGCTTGAGCGTGGCCCTGGGAGCCGTAACCGATGATGGCAACTTTCTTGCCCTGGATGATCGAGAGGTCGCAATCTTTATCGTAGAAAACTTTCATGAATTTCCCCTATATCAGGCCGTTCAGGCCATTCGCTAATTTGAGTTAGATGCTGAGTACTTTATCGCCACGGGCAATGCCGGTGACGCCACTGCGTACGGTTTCCAGAATCGAAGCGGTGCCGATCGACTGGATGAAACTGTCGAGCTTATCGCTGGTACCGGTCAATTGAACGGTATACACGCTGGCGCTGACATCGACGATCTGCCCACGATAAATATCGGTGGTGCGCTTGACCTCGGCACGCTGGGCGCCGGTGGCCTTGACCTTGACCAGCATCAGCTCGCGTTCGATGTGAGCGCTTTCCGACAGGTCGACCAGCTTGACCACTTCAACCAGCTTGTTCAGGTTCTTGGTGATCTGCTCGATGATCTCATCGTGCCCCACGGTGGTCAGCGTCAGACGCGACAGGGTCGGGTCTTCGGTCGGTGCCACGGTCAGGCTTTCGATGTTGTAGTTACGCTGCGAAAACAGGCCAACCACACGAGACAAGGCGCCCGGTTCGTTTTCCAGAAGCAAGGAGATAATGTGCCGCATGATTAAGTACGCTCCGTCTTGCTCAGCCACATATCGCGCATGGAGCCGTCTTTGATCTGCATCGGGTAGACGTGCTCGCTGGTATCGACCTGGATGTCGAGGAACACCAGGCGATCTTTCATGGCGAACGCTTCTTCCATCTTCGGCTTCAGATCCTTCAGGTCCGTGATGCGAATGCCCACGTGCCCGTAGGCTTCGGCCAGCTTGACGAAATCAGGCAGCGATTCCATGTAGGAATGCGAGTGACGGCTACCGTAGTTCATGTCCTGCCACTGACGCACCATACCCAGCGCACCGTTGTTCAGGTTGACGATCTTGACCGGCAAGTCGTACTGCAGGCAGGTCGACAGTTCCTGAATGTTCATCTGGATACTGCCCTCGCCCGTTACGCAGGCGACATCAGCATCAGGGAAGCTCAGTTTGACGCCCATGGCCGCAGGAAAACCAAAGCCCATCGTGCCCAGGCCACCGGAGTTGATCCAGCGATTGGGCTTGTTGAACCGGTAGTACTGCGCCGCGAACATCTGGTGCTGCCCCACGTCGGAAGTCACATAGGCATCGCCCTTGGTCACCTCGCAGAGGGTCTCGATCACGGTCTGCGGCTTGATGATGCTGCCGTCGCCCTTGTCGTAAGGGAACAGGCCGCGATCACCGCGCCACTCATCGATCTGCTTCCACCAGCTGGCGACGGTGTCCTTGTTCGGGGTTTCGCCGATTTCCTTGAGGGCCGCGACCATTTCGGTCAGGACGCTCTCCACCGGACCCACGATCGGCACGTCTGCCTTGATGGTCTTGGAGATGGACGCCGGGTCGATGTCGACGTGGATGATCTTGGCGTTCGGGCAGAACTTCGCCGGGCCGTTGATCACACGGTCGTCGAAACGCGCGCCGACTGCCAGGATCACATCGGCATGGTGCATGGTCAGGTTGGCGGTGTAGCTGCCGTGCATGCCGAGCATGCCGACGAATTGACGATCAGTGCCTGGATAAGCGCCCAATCCCATCAGGGTATTGGTGACCGGCAGGTTGAGCATTTGTGCCAGTTCGGTCAGCGGCGCGGAGCCGCCACCGAGGATCACGCCGCCACCTGCGTACAGCACAGGACGCTTGGCCGCCAGGAGCATTTCTGCCGCCTTGCGGATTTGCCCGGAGTGACCACGAACAGCCGGGCTGTAAGAGCGCAGCTTTGCTTTTTTAGGAAAAACGTATTCGAACTTTTCAGCCGGATTGGTCATGTCCTTGGGGACATCGACCACGACTGGACCCGGACGACCGGATTGCGCCAGGTAGAACGCCTTCTTCATGACTTCCGGGATTTCCGAAGCGTGCTTGATCATGAAGCTGTGCTTCACGATTGGCCGGGAGATACCGATCATGTCGGTTTCCTGGAACGCATCGGTACCGACCATGGTGCTAGGCACCTGACCGGAAATGATCACCATTGGAATGGAGTCCATATAAGCAGTGGCGATACCGGTGATAGCATTGGTCGCGCCAGGGCCGGAAGTCACCAGTACCACGCCGGCTTTGCCGGTGGCACGGGCGTAGCCGTCAGCCATATGGGTAGCCGCTTGCTCGTGACGAACCAGGATGTGGGTCACTTCCGGTTCTTTGAACAGGGCATCGTAGACATGAAGGAGAGCACCACCTGGGTACCCATAGATATATTTGACGCCTTCGTCACGCAAAAAGCGGACGAGCATCTCACCGCCAGATAAAAGCTCCACGTTGTTCACCTCTAAAACGCCAGAATACCGCCCTCTTGAAAGGGGACGGGTCTTAATAGGTTTACTTCTCAGCAGAGCATGAGCGACGGTGGTCGCCGACTACGTCAGCACTGACTGAGCAAGTATTGGGAGTGCCCCAAGTGTTGCGGGGTTTTCCCACCCAGCGCGAGGTAACGCGTTGCGGGTGTAGCAGGTCGGCGCGGATGTGCGCCTCATGTTCTGCCGAGTGGGTCTGCTTCTGGCAGTCCCTCTACAGCGGACTTTGGATTCTTCTGTTTCGCCCTCTGCAAGTCAAGACGTCAATGTGCTTTATTCGAACTAAGCGCATGAGAACGCAAGAAAAAACCTATAAACAGCGACTGTCTACGCTTCAATTGCGCAATCCTGAATAAGGAATTCAAAAATGCGAACCTTCACCATGACGGCTGGCCTGCTGCTCGCCATGTGTCTCCCGTGCCAGGCCGGTCAGATTTACAAATGGGTCGACGCCCAGGGAGTCACCCATTTCGACGCCCAGCCACCCCAAGGCGTGGCCAGTACCGCCATTAGCCTGCCAAAAGCGCCGAAAGGTGCGAGCAGCACGCTGCCGCCCAACGCTCCGGATGCCGAGCAACAGGTCATGGACAGCCAGGCCAAGCAACAGGTCGCTCGACAGGAAGCCGAGCGCCGGCGTTTTTGTACACAAACACGGGCCAGCCTGGCGCAGTTGCAGAACAACCCGCGGCTGAGCGAGAACACGGAAGGAGGAATACGCCGCCTGACCGAAGAAGAGCGTCAGCAGCGCATAGTGGAAACGCAGAAGGCGATAGACAACCACTGCCGCTAGGTAGTGGTTGCAGAGGTTTCAGCGTGTGGCGACGATCAGCTGATCAAACTCTTTGAGCAGGATCTGTAACTGAAAATCCCGGCCCTGCATCGGGCGGCCGGCAAAGACCACTTCAGCCATTTCGCGGATACCCGAGGCGTTGGGCAACGGCAGGTCCTGCTCGAGAATCGTCTTCATCCGCGGCAGGAATATCCATTGCAGCCATTGCTCGAACTCCATCGTATCGACGGCAAACGGCTCGACACTGGCCAGCGCCTCGATGCTCGGCGGGGTTTCATCCCACAAACCCTGCAGACGCATCTCGCGCTCGATCAACAGCAATTGTTCGGCGATCTTTGGAAAACGTGCATCCATCACAGCGATACCTTGGCTTTTTGCCGGGCCTGAGCAGCACCGGCGGCATCGCCCTGCTTCTCGCGCGCCTGGGCGATCAACGTCCACAGGCTGGCTTGCAGGTCCGGACGACCATTGGCGAAGCTCAGGCCACGACGGGCTAACTGTTCAGCCTGCGGGGCATCGCCCTGGGCCAGGCGAACCTGGGCCAGGCGATACAGCACCTGCGGTTCGCGCGGCGCGACGCGCTGGGCCCGCTCGAGGCTGGAAGACGCGCCGTTCAGATCACCACTGGCCTGTTGCTGCTGCGCCGTGGTCAACAATGCCAGCACCGGACCGTCCAGCTGTTCGTCGGCAGACAGCCCGCCGGAACTGGCCGAAGGCACTCCGCTAGGCGTCGGCGGCAGGCTGTAGCTGCCCTGGTTGATCGGGGCGGACTGGATCGGTGAAGTGTCGATCGGGCCAGGCGTGATCGGGCCCGGAGTAATAGGCGCGCTGCTGATTGGCGCAGCGGTGGCCGCAGCCCCGCCCGGCACCATCACCACGACGCCCGAGTCCTGCGGAATACTTTGAGTCTGCGCTTGCGCCGGACGCTTGATAGTCGTCTGGCGAAAGCCGCCATTGGCCGAAATGCGCTCGCTGTTGGAGACGGTGGTACCGGAGTCCACCACCGGAATCGAGCCACGCTGCACGCTGGCGCAACCATTGAGCAAAGCCAGAGCTGTAATAGCCGGAATCCACCACTTGTTCACGTCAAACCCTCTTCGCTTAATTCATCCAGCCCTTGACCCAATCCATCACCGATTCGCCGGGCATAGGCCCTTCGCCAGCGCACGCCGGACCGGGAGGAGGTTCGCTGCCGCGAATATACGGCATCTGCACGGCCCCCGGACAGTTGGCATCGGAGCCTTGCCCGGTCCGCGAATCGACCCAGGCCTGCACCACGTTATCCGGTTGCGGCATATCCAATGGCAGCGGATCGGCCTTGCGCATGAAACTGGTCCAGACCTGCAGCGCGCCGGTAGCGCCGGTAAACGGCGTCTTGCCGTTGTCGTCACGCCCCAGCCAGACCACAGCCAGCAGGTCCTGGCTGAAACCGGCGAACCAACTGTCGCGGGAATCGTTACTGGTACCGGTCTTGCCCGCCAGCGCCAGGGAGCGCGGCAGCACGTTGTAGACCGAGCTGCCGGTACCTTCGCGCATGACACGCTGCATCGCCGTCTGGATCAGGTAGATCGAACCCGGATCGAAACGTTGCTGGATCTGGAATGGATAACGCTTCAGCGGCTCGCCTTCAGCCGTCAGCACACTGCGGATCCCGCGCATCGGCGTATTGAAGCCGCCGTTGGCCAGGGTCTGGTACATGGTGGCGACTTCTATCGGGCTCAAGCCCCCTGCCCCCAGCAGCATCGACGGGAAGGCCGGGAATTCACGGGTGACGCCAAGGCGCCCCAGGGTTTTCAGCACGTTCGGCACGCCGACTTCCAGGCCCAGGCGCGCGGTCGACAGGTTATAGGAATGCGCCAAGCCCTGATAAAGGAAGACCGTGCCGTGGGAACGGCGATCGTAGTTCTGGGGTTTCCACACTTGCCCGTCGCCGCCTTTCACCGAGAAAGCCTCGTCGGAGAGCCAACTGGTCAAGGTGTACTGGCTGGGTTTCTCCAGCGCCGTAAGGTAAACCGCGGGCTTGATCAGGGAGCCGATCGGCCGCACCGCATCCAGCGCCCGGTTGAAACCGGCAAAACCGGCCTGGCGACTGCCGATCATGGCCTGGACTTCGCCGGTTTCCGGGTTGGTCACCACCATCGCCGCTTCGACTTCGTCCGATCCCTTGCGCCCGGCCAAGCGCTTGAAGGTATCAGCGACCGAAGCCTCGGCCTTCATCTGCAGGATCGGATCGAAACTGGTGAAGATCCGCAGCCCTTCTTCGGTCAAGTCTTCATCGCGGTAATCTTCACGCAGCTGACGCTTCACCAGGTCCAGGAAGCCGGGGAACGAACTGTCCGCCAGACTGCCGCGCTTGGTCACGCCCAATGGCATCTTCTTCGCGGCCTCGACCTGTTCCGGCGTCGCCACTCCCTGTTGCGCCAACAGGTCGAGTACCAGGTTGCGCCGCTCCAGCGCACGCTCCGGATAACGACGCGGGTTGTAATAGGACGGCCCCTTGACCATCCCCACCAACAAGGCGATCTGATGCAACTTGAGTTCGGCCAGCGGCTGGCTGAAGAAGAACTGGCTGGCCAGGCCGAAGCCGTGCACCGCACGCTGGCCATCCTGGCCGACGAAGACCTCGTTGAGGTACGCCTCGAGAATCTCGTGCTTGTCGTAATGCAACTCCAGCAGCAACGCCATCATCGCCTCGGTGAGCTTGCGGCTCAGGCTGCGTTCGCTGGTGAGGTAGAAGTTCTTCACCAATTGCTGGGTCAGGGTACTGCCGCCCTGGCGCATCTGCCCGGACGAAGTGTTGACCCAGATGGCCCGGACGATCGACTTGGGCGAGACGCCGAAGTGGCTGTAGAAATCCCGGTCCTCGACCGCCACCAGGGTTTCCAGCAAATAAGGAGGCGCCTGGTCGATCTTGATCAGGATCCGGTCCTCGAGATTCTTCGGATACAAACCACCGATCAGCAGCGGCTCCAGGCGCACCACCGCCAGTTTCGAGCCTTTGCTGCCAGACAGCTCGGCCACGTAGTCGCCGGAAAAACGCACGCGCACCGGTTGTGCCTGTTCCATGCCTTCATAGAACTGGAAACCGCGGGTATTGAGTTCAACGGTATTGCCATTGACCGACGCGGCGCCAGGGCCGTTGACCACGCTTTCGCGGCGATAGCCAAGTGCGTCGAGTTCGGTGAGGAAATCGTCCTTGCTGAGCTTTTGTCCGACGAACAGCTCCAATGGCCGCGCATAGACTTTGGCCGGAATGGTCCAGCGCTTGCCGGAGAACTTCTCCTGGACCACGGCGTCGAGATAAACCGCAAAGCCGGCGAGCACCACCAGACCGACCAGACCGAGCTTCAAGGCCCAGCCCAGCCAGGGGCGCAGGCCACCAGACGGACGTTTTTTAGCGGAACGGGGGGATCGGGTACGAGTCATGGCGGCGGATTATACGCACTTTATTCATCGTCAACAGGAGCCGCCCGAGGTTTGCGTTAGCCCTGTCAGCGGCCATAATGACGCCCTTGAATTTTCCCCGACTCTGAAGGATCGCCTGTGAGCCAATCCCTGATCGCCGCCCTGCAAAACCCGTCCCTCTACCCGCATCCCGTAGACGGGTTCCAGGTCATCGAGACCCATATTTCCTGGGTCCTGCTCACTGGCACCTATGCCTATAAGCTGAAGAAGCCGGTCAATTTCGGTTTTCTGGATTTCACCAGCCTCGAAGCGCGCGGACACTTCTGCGCAGAAGAGCTGCGCCTGAACCAGCGCCTGACCGATGATTTGTATCTTGAAGTGTTGCCGATCACCGGCAGCGTCGAAGCGCCGCAACTCGCCGGGGACGGCCCGGTTATCGAATATGCGCTGAAAATGCGCCAATTCCCGCAAAGCCAGCTGCTCAGTACGCTGCAAGCCAATGGCGAAGTGACCACCGGGCATATCGACGAAATGGCCAAGCAGATTGCCAGGTTCCACCTCGACGCCCCACGGGTGCCGGCCGCCCACGAAGCCGGCACTCCGGACAGCGTGATGGAGCCGGTGCGCCAGAACTTCGAGCAGATCCGCCCTTTCCTCAGCGACAAGGCCGACCTGCAACAGCTCGAAGCCCTGCAAGCCTGGGCCGAAAGCAGCTTCGAACGCCTCAAGCCACTCTTCGCCCAGCGCAAGGCCGAAGGCTATATCCGTGAATGCCATGGCGACATTCACCTGGGCAACGCGACGATCATCGACGGCAAGGTGGTGATCTTCGATTGCATCGAGTTCAACGAGCCGTTCCGTTTCACCGATGTTTACGCCGATGCCGGGTTCCTCGCGATGGACCTGGAAGACCGCGGCCTGAAATGCCTGGCACGCCGTTTCATCAGCCAGTACCTGGAACTGACCGGTGACTATCAGGGCCTGGAACTGTTGAACTTCTACAAGGCCTACCGTGCGCTGGTACGGGCCAAGGTGGCCTTGTTCAGCATGCCGGCCGACGCCACGCCGATGCAGCGCGCCACGTCCCTGCGCCAGTACCGCAACTACGCCAACCTGGCGGAAAGCTACAGCACCATTCCTTCGCGCTTCCTGGCGATCACCTCCGGCGTGTCCGCCGTTGGCAAAAGCCATGTGGCCATGCGCCTGGTGGAAGCTCTGGGCGCCGTTCGCCTGCGCTCCGATGTCGAGCGCAAGCGGCTGTTCGGCGAGCAGCAGGTGCAAAACGAGCCGAATGTCGGCATTTATAACGCCCAGGCCAATACCGCAACCTATGAGCGTTTGCACGAAATTGCCGATATCGTCCTGCGCGCGGGCTTCCCGGTGGTCATCGACGCCACCTATCTCAAGCGCGACCAGCGTGATGCCGCGGCCAAGGTTGCCGAAGCGACCGGCACTCCTTGCCTGATCATCGACTGCAATGCGCCGCAGGCCGTCATTGCCAGCTGGCTGGAACAACGCCAGGCCGACGGCAACGACCCGTCGGACGCGACCCTGGTTGTGATCGAGCAGCAGCAAGCCACTCGCGAAGCCCTCAGCGCCGAAGAAGTACTGCGCAGCAAGCGCGTCGAAACCAACGAAAGCGGTAGCCTCGACGCCCTGGTCGCGAACATTCGTCAGCGTCTCCCAGGCTTGTAATCAACTATTTCAGCCGTGAAACCGCAAAGGCTTCACGGCTGAAAAATAGTGGCACTATACTGGCGTCATAATTCCAGCAGGTGACGCCCCATGAGTCAGCCCAAACTTCTCGATACCCCCCTTTACGCTTTGCTGCACAAAGACGACATCGACGGCTTTAACCGCGAGCGCCCGAAAGACCAGACAGTCGACATGCGCGGCGGCGATTTTCGGGGCCTTGATTTACGTGAACTGAACGCCGACGGCGTCGACTTCACCGATGCCTACTTCCGCTCTGCCGACCTGCGCGGCCTCGACCTGCGCAACTCCTCCATGGAAGGCGCCAGCCTGGCCCATGCGCAGATTTCCGGAGCCTACTTCCCGCCTGAACTGACAGCCGATGAAATCCTCATGTCAGTCAATTTCGGCACCCGCCTGCGCTACCGCACCAAGTAATCGCACCTTGTCCCGAGGTCCGGCGCCCTCCCCCATGCGCTGGACTTGGCCCGCCGCCTTTCCCCTCCTGCTTCTGACGTATTGCCTTGCGTCGCCTTAGAAGCTTTTGCGCCAAAAGCGACCAAAGAACAGCGCTTTTCCTACTGAGCGCTACACTCCTTTGAGACTTGCCCATGCACCATTCGGCCGTCGCAAGGAGGCTTGATGAACGATGAATTGCAACACCTGAAGAACCTTGGCAAGACGTCGGCACAATGGCTGCATGCGGTGGGCATCCACAGCGCTTCGGACTTGCGCCGCCTGGGGGCGGTCGACGCCTACAGGGCGGTGCGCACCCGAGGGTTCCGGGCCTCGAAAGTATTGCTGTACGCCATCGAAGGCGCACTGATGGACGTGCACTGGAACGACATCCCGGCAGAACGCAAGGAAGCACTCAACAAACAGCTGGACGCCATCTCTTCACGCCACAAGAACTGACCTGGCAGGCTTTTATGTATTTATTGGGGGAACAGCCGGCTTACGCCGACGCCTTGATCAATCGACTGCAAAGCATCCCGCCACGCCTGCTGGAAGGCCTGGCACCGTCCGGCGATGTATTGGCGGTAAACCCTTCCAGGGATCTCTCGAGCACCCTTGTCGACAGCCAGCTGTTTTTGCTCGAAAGCGGCCAGGTACAAGCCAGCATCGATGAGCATCCCCTGTTTTACCTGCACGAAGGCGACCTGCTCGGGCTGCGCCGAGGGGCCGAGCTGCCGCGCTGGCAACTCAGCAGCGACCAGCCCTTGAGCCTGATTCCCTATCAGCGTTCGGCGGTGTTCCAGCATCTGTATGCCGATGAACAGCGTTCCGAACTGTTTCTGCAGTACCTGATCGGCCAAACCGCCCTGCTCTCCGATGCCGTGGCGCGCCTCAAGCAACCCGAGTTGCGCAGCAGCAACGGCTTTCAACGTGTGGCCAAGGGCGAGGTGCTGATTCGCCAGGGCGATGATGCCGATCATGTCTTTGTCATTATCGAGGGACATGCCGAAGCTTTTGTCGACGGCCACAAGGTCGGAGACGTACCCAAGGACGAAATTTTCGGTGCGATGGCCATTTTCACCGGGGAGAAACGCAACGCCAGCGTGATCACCAGCGAACCCTGCACCTTGATGCTGATCCCCAAGAGCCAGTTTCTCAGCCTGACCCAAAGCAATCCGCGTATCGCTCATAGCCTGATCGAAAGCATGGCACGGCGAATCGACCTGCTGAACAAGGAAGTCAGCCGCCTGCACAGCATCGCCGCCGACCTTTGAAGCTCCCTGTTCAGCGGAAATCCAAACGAGCGTTTGGCGAAAAACGCAGAAGCAGCAAAAACATTGTTGACTTGGAAATGAGAATCGTTATGATTATCACAACTGGTCGCGAGATCAGCCGATAACCTGGAAGACCAGTGGTTCGGACTCTCAGATTATCTCCTCATCAGGCTAATCACGGTTATTTGACCCGGCTCTTGCCGGGTCTTTTTTTGCCTGACAAAAGCCCCAAACAGGCCATCCGCCTACTGACGCATCTGGGCGCAGTAATCCTTGTCCGGCAACTGCGCGCTGTACCACACATAGTCCGCGCTTTGCGGCGGAACCTGCTTGCCCTTCTGCGCCAGCATCAGCACCACCGCGCCGCTCGACGAATCGAGATCGAGCAGATGAACAGGCAGCCCGACATCCTTGCGCGCATGAAAGGCCCCGGCAAAAAGCAGCGCCGGCGTCGGCGCCGCCAGCAAGCGCTCGGCCATGCGTCGATCACGTTGCTGCTGCACCGCCAGCATCGCCGGCATCTGGCTTTCGGGCAGCAAGCCACAATGCGAATCACGAACTTGCCGCAACAACTCATCACGCACCGACGCGGCATTGGAATGCTCGCCACTCAAGGCCGGTGCCTGGCGATAGATGCTCCGAACTTCAAAGTTATCCAGATTGGCGGCCAGCACCGGATAAGGCTGGAGCAGCGCATAGCGCACGACAGGCCCGTACAGCGCCCAGTCCCACCCAGGCGACCAGGCCAGCGCGCCAGGCAGATCGGCAGGCAGCCCTTGCGTCGCCCGATGCTGGCGAAGCGAATCGACCCGCGGTTGCTGGTCCGGTGTCAGCATCTCCAACAGCAGGCTGCCTTGCGCACGCTGGGTCGCCAGCGCCTGCAACAACCACAGTTGCAAAGCATGGTGTTCGGGGTGGTCGTGCTGTTCGCCGACAATCACCCGCGGCGCCCGGGACAGTCGAATGACCAGCTCCGCCGGGCTCAGGACTTGCCCGGTACGCAGATCCTCAATCGCCCCGCTTTGCGCCTGGACCGGAAGGTCAGGCATGACCGGCGTGCCCCGGCAAGCACCCAGCAGCAACAGACTCAGGATCAATAACGCACGCATCGGGTGCCTCCGCGAATCGCCTTAGCGGGCGATGATCAAGGGATGTCCGCGCTCGGGATGGGCCTGCACCAGCACTTCCAGGCCGAACACGGCCTTCAGCGGTTCGGGTCGCAGCACTTGCTGCGGGCTGTCCAGCGAGTGCGGCCGCCCATCCTCGAGCAGCAACAGGCGATCACAATATCGCGCGGCGAGGTTCAGATCATGCAGGATCACCAAGACCGCGACTCCACGATCGGCAAACTCGCGGATGGCCTGCAAAGTGACATGTTGATGCAACGGGTCGAGGGCCGAAGTCGGCTCATCGAGCAACAGGGTCTGGCCGACCGCGCCGGGCCATAGCTGGGCCAATACGCGGGCCAGGTGCACGCGCTGACGTTCGCCGCCCGACAAGGCCACATAGCTGCGACCGTAAAGATGCCCCGCATCCGCCGCTTGCAGGGCCTGCAGGACGATTTCGTCATCCCGTACCCGGCCGCTTTGATAAGGCAGGCGTCCCAGGCCGACGACTTCTTCGACCCGGAAGGCGAACTCGAGCGACGAACTTTGCGGTAGCACCGCCAGCCTTTGCGCCTTTTGCCCGCCGTCCCATCTGGAAAGTTCGCACTGATCAAGCCAGACCTGGCCATGGTCGGGTTTCAGCTCACCGCACAAGGCCGCCAGCAAGGTGCTTTTACCGGCGCCATTGGGCCCCAGCACGCCCAGCACCTCACCAGGCGTGAGCTGCAGGTCGATCCCCGCCAGCACGGTTTTGCTGCCACGGCGCACCGCCAGGCCTTCAGCTCGTAGCATCAGGTACGCCCTCGCAACAGCAAAAATAGAAAGAAGGGTGCCCCGATAAAGGCAGTGACGATGCCAATGGGCAACTCCGCGGGCGCCAGCGCCAGGCGTGCCACCAGGTCGGCCAGCAACAACAGGCTCGCGCCGGCCAGTATCGACGCCGGCAGCAAGGTGCGGTGATCGGGCCCCGCCAGCAGACGCACCAGGTGCGGCACCACCAACCCGACAAAGCCGATCAGCCCGGCAGCAGCGACAGCGGCGCCGACGCCCAGCGCGGTGCATAACACCAGTTCGCGCTTCAAGCGCTCGACATCGATCCCCAGGTGGCCGGCTTCCGATTCGCCCAGCAGCAAGGCATTCAAAGCCTTGGCCCGGCGTGGCAGCCACAGGGCCACGGCCGCGCTGATCAGCAGCAGCGGCCACAATCTGGAATAACTGGCGCCGTTGAGGCTGCCCAGGTTCCAGAAGGTCAAGGTGCGCAAGGTCGCATCGTCGGCCAGGTAGGTGAACAGGCCTACCGCCGAGCTGGCCAGCGCCGTCAAGGCAATCCCGGCCAGCAGCATGGTCGCCACATGGGTCTGGCCGTTGCGCCGCCCCAGGCGGTAAACCAGCCATGCCACCAGCAACCCGCCCAGGAAGGCGGAAAACGACAGCAGATAAGGCCCGAGCGCTTCTGGCACCCCACCCAACAGCACGCCACCGACAATGGCGAAAGCCGCACCCAAAGCCGCGCCACTCGAAACGCCGACCAGCCCAGGGTCAGCCAAGGGGTTGCGAAACAGCCCTTGCATCGCCACGCCGGACAGCGCCAGCACGCCCCCCACCGCCAAGCCCAGCAAGGTGCGTGGCAGGCGAATCTGCCCGAGAATCAGCTCGGCCTGCTCCAGGCCCTGCCCCTCGATGGGCAGGCCCAGCAGGCGCAGGGCCGCGCGCAGGGTATCGAGCAACGGCAGGCTGACCGGCCCGAGCGCCAGGGACAACCAGATCGCCAACAGGCACAGCAGGCTCAAGCCAATGAATAACGTGCGGGGTTTAAGCAAAGGGGTCATTGGGCGGCGCTGGCCTGGCTTGGCCCGGCTGGATAGAAAGCGCCAGAGAGTCTTTTCAGGGCCTGCGGCAAACGTGGCCCCAGGCCTCCCACCAGCAAGGTCGGATCAATCTCCAAGACCCGGCCCGCCTTTGCCGCACCGCTGGACGCAAGGATCGGGTTTTCCTTGAACAATGCGGCACGGGCCGCCTCGCCGCTCAGGCTGCGGTCGGCAAACACCAGCACGTCAGGATCGAGTTCGGCCAGCGACTCCATGGAAAAGGGTTTGTAGCCCGTGTGGGCAGCAAGATTGCGCCCACCGGCCTGCTGCAGCAGCCAATCGGCAGCGGTGTCCTTGCCGGCGATCAGCGGTTTGCCGCCCGCATGCCCGAGCAACAGCAGCACACCCGGCGCCGCCTGCTTTTTCTGCGCCTGGCTGACCCAGGCCTGCTGTTGCTCCAGCTGCTGCTTATAGTCCGCAAACAGCTGCGTCGCCTTGTCTTCATTGCCCAGCAGCTTGCCCAGATGCTGCAGATTACCCTGCAGGGTCGGCAGGTCGGCCTGGGCCGAGAACAGCTCGACCTGCACCCCGGCGCTACGCACTTGCGAAAGTACCGGCGGCGGCCCCATTTCTTCGGTGCCCACCAGGATCTGCGACCGCAAGCTGAGAATGCCTTCGGCCGACAGCTGACGCTGATAACCGATACTCGGCAGGTTTTTCAGGGATTCAGGATGCTGGCTGGTAGTGTCCACGCCCACCAGCTTCGACTCGGCGCCCAGCGCGCTCACCCACTCGGACAAGGCGCCGCCGGCGCTCACCCAGCGCTGGGGTAGCTCGGCCGCCGCAGCGGCATGGCTGGCCAGGAGTCCGACACAGAGCACAATGGCGCGGGCACTCGAACGCATAAGAGCATTTCCTTCAGAGAGTGAGCCCACGGAAGCCGCCATATATGTGACATGCCCTGCAACCCGGGCATCGAAATGAGCAAGCGCCCCATGGGCGAAGCGGCCATTTGATAATTGTTTGCATTTGACCGTCAAGCACAGACATGTTTCACCAAGCGCCGACAAGAAAACTGTGACAGCCTCAGTGCAGAGCCGTCCGCCATCGAGAATAGACATGAAGTTTCTTTGTGCCTCCGGCGATCTGCCGGAGGCTTCCAGCCGAGGTTTCAACCTCGAGGGCCGACCGCTTTTCGCGGTGCGTCGCGACCGGCAGGTCTACGTCTACGCCAACCGTTGCCCGCACCGCGGCGTCGCCCTGGAGTGGCAGCCCGACCAGTTTCTCGATCAAAGCGCCAGCCTGATCCAGTGCGCCACCCACGGTGCGCTGTTTCTGATCGAAAACGGCGAATGCGTGGCCGGCCCCTGCGCCGGGGAATCCCTGACGGCCATTGCCTGCCGGGAAGACAGCCAGGGCATCTGGGTCCGGCTTTAACCGTTGGGCAATACGTCCAGACGCCGATCGATGCACACTTCCTCGGCGGTCAAGCGCACCCCGTAAGCCAATACCTCGACCCCGGACGCCACGGCCTCGCGCAGCGCCGCGGCATACGCCGGGTCGATCTCTACGGCCGGCCGCACCGCTTCGACATCCGACAGGTTGACGCAATACAGCTGCACCGCGCGGATCCCGTCCCGCGCCAGGCAGGCCAGCTCCCGCAGGTGCTTGGCGCCACGCTGGGTCACCGCATCCGGGAATGCCGCGACGGCGGAACCGTCAAACCCCAGGGTCACGCTTTTGACCTCGACGAAAGCCGGGCCCTGCGGATAGTCCAGGCGGAAATCGATACGGCTGTTTTCCTGGCCGTAGGCGACCTCACGCTTGAGCGCGATAAAGCCGTTCAGCTCGCCGATGACGCCGGCACGCAAGGCTTCTTCCACCAAAATGTTGGCCCGCGCGGTATTGACGCAAGCCAGCCGGCCCTGGGGCGTTTCGCTGATTTCCCAGGTCCCGGGCAATTTGCGCTTGGGGTCATTGGAGCGACTGAACCAGACCTGGCCACCTTCGACCATGCAATTGAACATGGAGCCGGTGTTCGGGCAGTGAATGGTCAGCAACTCGCCGTCGACGGTCTCGATATCGGCGAGAAAACGCTTGTAGCGACGGACCAGGCGACCTTCTTCGAGGGGAGGATGAAAACGCATCAGCCTTGCCAGCTCCGCAGGCCACGGGCAATTCGCTCCACCGCTTCCTGCAGGCGCGGCAGGCTCTGGGTATAGGCGAACCGGACATGGTGCCCGGCCTGATGGCGACCGAAATCGAGCCCCGGAGTAAAGGCAATGTGCTCGGTCTCGAGAAAATGCCGGCAGAAGGCAAAGGCATCGCCGCCGAAAGCGCTGATATCGGCATACAGGTAGAACGCGCCTTCCGGCTCCACTGCGATGCCAAAGCCCAATTCGCGCAGGGCGGGCAAGAGGAAATCGCGGCGCCGCTGAAACTCGTTGCGACGCTCTTCGAGAATACTGATGGTGCCTGGTTCGAAGCAGGCCAGGGCAGCGTATTGGGCCATGCTCGGGGCACTGATATAGAGGTTCTGCGCGAGCTTTTCCAACTCGCCGATGGCCGCCTGCGGCGCCACCAGCCACCCCAGGCGCCAGCCGGTCATGCCGAAATATTTGGAAAAGCTATTGAGGACAAAGGCGCTGTCATCGACTTCCAGCACGCTGGCGGCATCGCTGCCGTAGGTCAGGCCGTGGTAGATCTCGTCCACGACCAGGTGCCCATTGCGCGCCTTCACCGCGGCGGACAGCCCAGCCAGTTCGTCACGGCTGAGCAGGGTCCCGGTGGGGTTGGCCGGCGACGCCACCAGAGCGCCGACGCTGTCCTGGTCCCAATAACGCTCCAGCAGATCCGGCGTCAGCTGATAACGCACGTCCGGACCGACCGGCACCAGTTGCGCCGCGCCTTCCACCAGCCGCAGGAAGTGCCGGTTGCACGGGTAGCCCGGGTCCGCCAGCAACCAGTGCTTGCCTGGGTCGACCAGCAAGCTGCTGGCCAGCAGCAGCGCACCGGAACCGCCGGGGGTGATCATGATGCGCTCGGGGTCGATGTCCAGCCCGTAGCGCTGCCGATAGAAGCCGGCGATGGCCACGCGCAGCTCGGGAATCCCGCGGGCGGCGGTGTAGCGGGTCTTGCCCGCCTCCAGCGCGGCCTGCCCGGCCTTGATGATCGGCTCAGCCGTGGTGAAATCCGGTTCACCGATTTCCAGGTGGATCACATCGTGCCCGGCCGCTTGCAGCTCATTGGCTCGGGCCAGCAGGGCCATCACATGGAAAGGTTCGATAGCGCGGCTGCGCGCACTGTAGGGCTGAGCCATTAGCCTTCCTTCATTGGAGTGAGCAAAAAACCGATTCTACCCAACCCCGGAGGCAAGAGAGAGCCCCAAGCCTTCGCACTGCGCCATTTCCCCCTAAAGAAGCCCGGCAACTGCGCAAAGCTTGGCTAGAATCATTAATTGACCAGGCGCCCGAACCGACCAGGCCAGACTGCATCGACCTTGTAGACGCCGTGGAATGCGGGCTCGACAACCGGGAGTAGCGCCGTCCGATTTGATCTGGTAAGTTCGCCCGCTTGCAGTCGCAGGGCCGGCATGTGTCGGTGATGGAGCAATCCTGCGCAATGGATTACATGAGTAGAGGCGGTCCATTTCATGCCCACCCAAGCAAAGCAACAGAATCAATCGATCAGCGGCTTCGAGCCTTATGTTGAAACCGCGGGCGAAGAGTACATGGGTAAGCCCATGCGCGAGCACTTCACCAAGATCCTGAACAAGTGGAAACAGGACTTGATGCAGGAAGTCGACCGCACTGTTGATCACATGAAAGACGAAGCAGCCAACTTCCCCGACCCGGCCGACCGTGCCAGTCAGGAAGAAGAATTCAGCCTTGAACTGCGCGCCCGCGACCGTGAGCGCAAGCTGATCAAGAAGATCGACAAGACGCTGCAACTGATCGAAGACGAAGAATACGGCTGGTGCGAATCCTGCGGCGTCGAGATCGGTATTCGCCGCCTGGAAGCCCGCCCTACCGCCGACATGTGCGTCGACTGCAAGACCCTGGCGGAAATCAAGGAAAAACAAGTCGGCAAATAATCGCTGGCTTGAACGAAAAACGGAGCGTGCAAACGCTCCGTTTTTGTTTCTGGCGCCTCCCCCTGCAGGAGCGAGCTTGCGCGCGGTGGCGATCCCGCCGGCGCCATCGTCACCTTGGGACCGAACGAAGTAACATCCTCTCCATGACTGCCTCTCACGCCTCTTCCTACATCGGGCGCTTCGCCCCCACCCCCAGCGGGCACCTGCATTTCGGCTCGCTGGTCGCTGCCCTGGCCTCCTACCTCGATGCCCGTGCCGTCGGCGGCCGCTGGCTGCTGCGCATGGAAGACCTCGATCCGCCTCGGGAGGAGCCCGGCGCCCAAGCCGCCATCCTCAAGGCCCTGGAGAGCTACGGTTTCGAGTGGGACGGTGAAATGGTCCGCCAGAGCGAGCGGCACGCGGCCTATGCCGAGGTCCTCAACCGCCTGTTCAACCAGGGCCTGGCTTATGCCTGCACCTGTTCGCGCAAACAATTGGAGCCCTACCACGGCATTTATCCGGGCCTGTGCCGCAATGCCGGGCACGACCAGGAAAATGCCGCTATCCGCTTGCGCGTGCCGGAACTGGAATACCGTTTCACCGACCGGGTCCAGGGCGAGTTCCGCCAGCATTTGGGCCGGGAAGTGGGCGACTTCGTGATCCGCCGCCGCGATGGCCTCTACGCCTATCAACTGGCGGTGGTGCTCGACGATGCCTGGCAAGGGGTGACCGATATCGTGCGTGGTGCCGACCTGCTGGACTCCACTCCGCGCCAGCTGTACCTGCAGGAACTGCTTGGCCTGCCGCAGCCGCGTTACCTGCATGTGCCGCTGATCACCCAACCGGACGGGCACAAACTGGGCAAGTCCTACCGCTCCCCGCCCTTGGCCGCGGACCAGGCCACGCCGCAGCTGCTGCGTGCCTTGCGCGCCCTCGGGCAGAAGACCGACAGCGAAATGGTGCATGCCAGCCCTCAGGAAGTGCTGGGCTGGGGTATCGAACACTGGGATGCTTTACTGATCCCACGCACACTGAGCGTGCCCGAAGCGCAAATCCGCTGACGCCCCTTGCAGGTTGGCGCCCATCCGTTACCATCGCCGCACGTTTTCGGGCACGCACACAATAAAGAGAGGCCGAGATGTACATCTATCGCTTGGTCCTGCTGCTGGTAGTGGGGATCTATCTGTTCTCCCCCGCCATCATGGATTGGTGGATCGATGCTACGGGCGCCTGGTATCGCCCGTATCTGCTCTGGCTGATCCTGATCGTCGTGACCTTCATCCTGCAGAGCCAAAAAGATGCCGATGAGCTTTAGCCTGACCCAGATGATCCTGATCAGCGCCGCGTACCTGCTGGTGCTGTTCGGGGTGGCCTGGATCAGCGAACGCGGCATGATCCCGCGCTCGATCATCCGCCACCCGCTGACCTACACCCTGTCCCTGGGGGTCTACGCCAGCGCCTGGGCCTTTTATGGCACCGTCGGCCTGGCCTATCAGTACGGTTACGGTTTTCTTTCCAGCTATCTGGGGGTCTCCGGCGCCTTTCTGCTGGCGCCAGTGCTGCTTTACCCGATCCTGAAAATCACCCGCACTTATCAGCTGTCCTCGCTGGCCGACCTGTTCGCCTTCCGCTTTCGCAGCACCTGGGCCGGCGCGCTGACCACGGTCATCATGCTGGTCGGCGTATTGCCGCTGCTGGCGTTGCAGATCCAGGCAGTTGCGGACTCCATCGGCATCCTCACCCGCGAGCCGGTGCAGCATCGGGTGGCCTTGAGCTTCTGCGCACTGATCACCCTGTTCACCATCTTCTTCGGCTCCCGGCACATCGCCACCCGGGAAAAACACGAAGGCCTGGTATTCGCCATCGCCTTCGAGTCGGTGATCAAGCTGATCGCCATCGGCGGCGTCGGCCTCTATGCCCTGTATGGCGTGTTCGACGGCCCGCAACAGCTGGAACTCTGGCTGCTGCAGAACCAGACCGCCCTCGCCGCCCTGCACACGCCGCTGCAGGAAGGTCCTTGGCGCACCCTGCTGCTGGTGTTCTTCGCTTCGGCGATCGTGATGCCGCACATGTATCACATGACTTTCACCGAGAATCTCAACCCGCGCTCGCTGGTCAGCGCCAGCTGGGGCCTGCCGCTGTTCCTGTTGTTGATGAGCCTGGCGGTGCCGCTGATCCTCTGGGCTGGCCTGAAACTGGGCGCCACCACCAACCCCGAATACTTCACCCTCGGCATCGGCATCGCCGCCAACAAACCGGCATTGGCCTTGATGGCCTATATCGGCGGGCTTTCCGCCGCCAGCGGCCTGATCATCGTCACCACCCTCGCGCTGTCGGGCATGGCCCTCAACCATCTGGTGCTGCCGCTGTACCAGCCGCCGGCCGAAGGCAATATCTACCGCTGGCTGAAATGGACCCGCCGCGCGCTGATCGTGGCGATCATCATGGCCGGCTATGCCTTCTACCTGTTGCTGGGGGCCGAGCAGGACCTGGCCAACCTCGGCATCGTGGCCTTTGTCGCGACCCTGCAGTTCCTCCCCGGCGTACTCTCGGTGCTGTACTGGCCGACCGCCAACCGGCGCGGCTTCATCGCCGGTCTGATGGCCGGCACGCTGGTCTGGCTGGTGACCATGCTGCTGCCGCTGATCGGCAACCTGCAGGGCTTCTATATACCGCTGCTGAACATGATCTACGTGCTGGACGACACCAGCTGGCACATGGCGGCCATCGCCTCGCTGGCCGCCAACGTGCTGATGTTCACCCTGGTCTCACTGTTCACCAACGCCAGCTCCGAAGAAGCCAGCGCCGCCGAAGCCTGCGCGGTGGACAACGTGCGCCGGCCGCAACGTCGCGAACTGCATGCCGCCTCGCCCCAGGAGTTCGCCACCCAACTGGCCAAGCCCCTGGGCGCCAAGGCCGCGCAGAAGGAAGTCGAGCAAGCCCTGCGCGACCTGTACCTGCCCTTCGACGAACGCCGCCCCTATGCCCTGCGCCGTTTGCGCGACCGCATCGAAGCCAACCTGTCCGGGCTGATGGGCCCCAGCGTGGCCCAGGACATGGTGGAAACCTTCCTGCCCTACAAGGCCGGCGGCGAAAACTATGTGACCGAAGACATCCACTTCATCGAAAGCCGGCTCGAGGACTACCACTCGCGCCTGACCGGCCTGGCCGCCGAACTCGACGCCTTGCGCCGCTACCACCGCCAGACGCTGCAGGAACTGCCAATGGGCGTCTGTTCCCTGGCCAAGGACCAGGAAATCCTCATGTGGAACAAGGCCATGGAGGAGTTGACCAGCATCCCGGCGCAGCATGTGGTCGGTTCGCGCCTGAGCACCATTGCCGAGCCCTGGAAAGAACTGCTGCAAGGCTTCATCAACGTACCCGACGAGCATCTGCACAAGCAGCACCTGGCGCTCGATGGCCAGACCCGCTGGTTGAACCTGCACAAGGCCGCCATCGACGAACCCCTGGCCCCGGGCAACAGCGGCCTGGTGCTGCTGGTGGAAGACCTGACCGAAACCCAGATGCTCGAAGACAAACTGGTGCATTCCGAGCGGCTGGCCAGCATCGGCCGCCTGGCTGCGGGCGTGGCCCACGAAATCGGCAACCCGATCACCGGTATCGCCTGCCTGGCGCAGAACCTGCGCGAAGAGCGCGAAGAGGACGGCGAACTCACCGAAATCAGCGGCCAGATCCTCGAGCAGACCAAGCGGGTGTCACGCATCGTCCAGTCGCTGATGAGCTTCGCCCACGCCGGCAGCCACCAGCACAATGACGAGGCCGTGTGCCTGGCCGAGGTGGCGCAGGACGCCATTGGCCTGCTGGCGCTGAACCGACGCAATTTCGAAGTGCAGTTCTACAACCTGTGCGATCCCGACCACTGGGTCGACGGCGACCCGCAGCGGCTCGCCCAGGTACTGATCAACCTGCTATCCAATGCCCGCGACGCTTCACCGGCAGGCAGCGCGGTACGGGTCAAGAGCGAGGCCGGCGAACACACGATCGACTTAATCGTCGAAGACGAAGGCAGCGGCATCCCCACGAGCATCATGGATCGGCTGTTCGAACCCTTCTTCACCACCAAGGATCCTGGCGAGGGCACCGGACTGGGCCTTGCACTGGTCTATTCCATCGTTGAAGAGCATTATGGACAAATCACCATCGACAGCCCGGCTGACACCGAAAGCCAACGCGGCACCCGTATCCGGGTGACCTTACCGCGTCATGTCGAAGCGACGTCCGCTGTGAACTGAGACCGTCGAGAGAATCGAATCAATGCCGCACATTTTGATCGTCGAAGACGAAACAATTATCCGCTCCGCCTTGCGCCGCCTGCTGGAACGCAACCAGTACCAGGTCAGCGAAGCCGGTTCCGTACAGGAAGCACAAGAGCGTTTCAGCATTCCCACGTTCGACCTGATTGTCAGCGACCTGCGCTTGCCAGGCGCCCCCGGCACCGAGCTGATCAAGCTCGGCCAGGGCACCCCGGTGCTGATCATGACCAGCTACGCCAGCCTGCGCTCGGCGGTCGACTCGATGAAGATGGGCGCGGTGGACTACATCGCCAAGCCTTTCGATCACGACGAAATGCTCCAGGCCGTGGCGCGTATCCTGCGCGACCGCCAGACCGCGCAGAGCAATCCGGGCGAACGTCCTGCCGCCAAGTCAGGCAACGGCGCGGAAAAGACCGGTGCCAATGCCAGCAACGGTGAAATCGGCATCATCGGCTCCTGCCCACCGATGCAGGACCTGTACAGCAAGATCCGCAAGGTGGCCCCGACAGATTCCAATGTCCTGATCCAGGGTGAATCCGGGACCGGCAAGGAACTGGTGGCCCGTGCCCTGCACAACCTGTCCAAGCGCGCCAAGGCGCCGATGATCTCGGTGAACTGCGCGGCCATTCCGGAAACCTTGATCGAGTCCGAACTGTTCGGCCATGAAAAAGGCGCCTTTACCGGTGCCAGCGCCGGTCGCGCCGGCTTGGTGGAAGCCGCGGACGGCGGCACCTTGTTCCTCGATGAAATCGGCGAACTGCCACTCGAGGCGCAGGCCCGCCTGTTGCGCGTGCTGCAGGAAGGCGAGATTCGCCGGGTCGGCTCGGTGCAATCGCAGAAAGTCGATGTGCGCCTGATCGCCGCGACCCACCGCGACCTCAAGAGCCTGGCCAAGATCGGCCAGTTCCGTGAAGACCTTTATTACCGTCTGCACGTGATTGCCTTGAAACTGCCGGCCCTGCGCGAGCGCGGCGCCGACGTCAATGAAATCGCCAATGCCTTCCTCGCCCGCCAGAGCGCGCGCGTGGGCCGCACGGACCTGAAATTCGCCCCGGACGCCGAGCAAGCCATTCGTCATTACTCGTGGCCAGGTAATGTTCGCGAACTGGAAAACGCTGTCGAGCGTTCGGTCATCCTGTGCGAAAGCCCGGAAATCTCTGCCGAGCTGCTGGGTATCGATATCGAACTGAGCGACCTGGAAGATGACGAGTTCGTCGGCCTGGCACCTCAGGCCGCCAACGCCACCAACAGCAGCCATGAGCCGACCGAAGACCTGTCACTGGAAGATTATTTCCAGCATTTCGTTCTCGAGCACCAGGACCACATGACCGAGACCGAACTGGCGCGCAAACTGGGCGTCAGCCGCAAATGCCTGTGGGAACGACGCCAGCGCCTGGGCATTCCACGGCGCAAGACCGGGGTCACCAGCGAAAGCTGAAGCGCGGCGGTCACGGGTCGCGGGTAACACGCGACCGGGTGAAAAAACTGTTACCTCAGATATTTCGCGTAACAAAAGCCGGGGCTTAAGGTAACGAAGCCCCGGCTTTTTTTTGCCTGCGAAAACCTCAAAAGCGCGCCTAAGCCCTTGTTTTACTGGATTTCGCAAAAGTTGGCACGGCACCTGCTATATGTTTGGTACAAGAACAATAACAAGCAATGCATAAGACAATAAAAATAAGACGAATCGACTCACGCACAATAAAAACAACACGGCGGAGGCGCAGCTAACTGATTCTTTTGGAGAGGCGTTGTAATTGGGGCTTGCCCCACAACCAGGCCGAGAACAATAAAAACTGCCCTAAGGCAGAGCCTGAACTGGTTGGATCATTGATCATCGCAACACAGCGACCAAAGCAATCCGTTTGCTCTTGGCTCCCGATTGGGAGGGTCACACTGGGTTAACCAGGTGACAAGGGCGTTAAACAAAAACAAGAAGCCCGAAACCAATAATAAAAATAGAGCACGCAAACACTTCTGGGGGAGCTTCGGCTCCCCTTGTGGTTTGTGCGATAGCGGTTTTGCTGACGAATCCCCCCGCCAACCCCCATTCCAAAGCGCCGCGCACGACTCGCCGCAGCTTCCTACACCATCCCCCGACTAAATGCTAGAATCCCCGCCCATCATGCGGTCATTCTTCGTTATGGCCGAACATTCCTTCAAACAGTGCATCCCATGCTGAAGAAGTTGTTCCAGTCATTCCGTTCTCCCTTGCGTCGTACGCAGCACAAACGCAGCACGCCTGAAGTGCTCAACAGCAGCCAGCATTCGCTGCAACGCGCGCAGTTCAGCCGTTATGCGGTAAACATCGTCGAACGCCTGCAGAACGCCGGCTACCAGGCTTATCTGGTCGGCGGCTGTGTGCGCGACATGTTGCTCAACATCACCCCCAAGGATTTCGACGTCGCCACCAGTGCCACGCCGGAACAGGTGCGGGCCGAATTCCGCAATGCGCGGATCATTGGCCGTCGGTTCAAGCTGGTGCATATCCACTTCGGCCGCGAAATCATCGAAGTCGCGACCTTCCGCGCCAATCACCCGCAGAACGATGAAGAGGAAGACAGCAACCAATCCTCGCGCAACGAAAGCGGGCGCATCCTGCGCGACAACGTGTACGGCACCCTCGAAGAAGACGCCCAGCGCCGCGACTTCACCATCAATGCCCTGTATTACGACCCGGTCAGCGAACGCATCCTCGATTACGCCAACGGCGTCCACGATATCCGCAACCATCTGATCCGCCTGATCGGCGATCCGCGCCAGCGCTACCAGGAAGACCCGGTGCGCATGCTGCGGGCCGTGCGTTTTGCCGCCAAGCTGGATTTCGGCATCGAGAAACACACTGCCACGCCGATCCGCGACCTGGCCCCCATGCTGCGGGAAATCCCCTCGGCCCGCCTGTTCGAAGAAGTGCTCAAGCTGTTCCTCTCCGGCCATGCCGCCGACACCTTCGAGATGCTGGTCGATCTGCAACTGTTCGACCCGCTGTTCCCGGCCAGCGCCGAGGCACTGGAATACAACCCGACCTACACCCATACCCTGATCAGCGAAGCCCTGGCCAATACTGACCTGCGCATCAAGCAGAACAAGCCGGTAACCCCAGCCTTCCTGTTCGCCGCGCTGCTATGGCCTGCCCTGCCGGCTCGCGTGCTGCGCCTGCAGGAACGCGGCATGCCGCCGATTCCGGCGATGCAGGAAGCGGCTCATGAGCTGATCAGCGAGCAATGCCAGCGCATCGCCATTCCAAAACGCTTCACCATGCCGATCCGCGAAATCTGGGACATGCAGGAACGCTTGCCACGCCGCAGCGGCAAACGCGCCGACCAGTTGCTGGACAACCCGCGATTCCGCGCCGGCTATGATTTCCTGCTGCTGCGTGAGAGCGCTGGCGAGCAGACTGATGGCCTCGGCGAGTGGTGGACTGACTATCAGGACGCCAATGATGCCGGGCGCCGCGACATGATTCGTGATTTGAGCGGCAAGGACGAAGCTGGCACAGGCCCGCGCAAGCGTCGCCGCAGCAGTGGCGCCAAACGCAAGCGCGCCACCGCAGCCGCCCCGAGCGCTTCCGGCGAATAACCCGGTGGAACGCATCTATATCGGCATGGGCAGCAACCTGGCTGCCCCGGCAGAGCAGTTGCGCTGCGCGATCGACGCACTGGCGCAATTGCCGCACAGCCAACTGGCCGGAGTCTCGGCCTTTTATCAAAGCGACTCCCTGCTGCCCGGCCAACCGCGTTACACCAATGCCGTGGCAGCACTGGACAGCAGCCTCGCGCCCCTTGAACTGCTGGATGCGCTGCAAGCCATCGAAAACGGCCAAGGCCGCGAGCGTCTCGAGCGCTGGGGACCGCGCACCCTGGACCTGGATATCCTGCTGTTCGGCGATCGCCTGATCGACGAACCGCGGCTCAAGGTCCCGCATTACCATATGCAGGAGCGGCCCTTCGTTCTCTATCCCCTGGCCGAGCTGGCCCCCTCCGATCTGCAACTGGCTGATGGTCGCCATCTGCGCGATCTGCTTGCCGCCTGCCCATTTGTCGGCCTGGAACGTCTGGCCTGACTGCTGAAACGCATCAGTTACGGCGGTAACACTCACGTCGTAACAATGCGGTAACACATGCAATTGACTTCCCGAGTTCTCCTCACGACTATAGGCGTCCCGTTGCCGCCAACACGGCGTTACAGGGCGCAATCCAAGCGGTGGGAGAGCGTGGCGAGCGAAGGTGAGACCCGGCAAAAACAGGCGTGAACGCGGCATTTACCTGTTTGTAAATGAATAGCCCGAGCCTGTCTTTTACCCAGGATTACCCAGCGCAGTCGCTTTCGCATGGCTTGGTCCAGGCCTTATAAGCACGACAACAGACCGTGCGCCTGCATAAACGAAGAATCACGCGCGTTACTCGCAGCAGTTTCCAGAGCGCCTGAATGAGGACCCTTTTTCATGCCAGACATTACCCTGACCACCCTGCAAGGCCTCAAGCAGAAAGGTGAAAAAATCACCATGTTGACCTGCTATGACGCAACCTTCGCCCACACCTGTTGCCAGGCCGGCGTTGAAGTACTGCTGGTGGGCGACTCCCTCGGCATGGTCTTGCAAGGGCACGACAGCACACTGCCAGTTACCACCGCCGAGATGGCTTACCACGTCGCTGCGGTCAAACGCGGCAACAGTGGCGCCCTGATCCTCGCCGACCTGCCGTTCATGGCCTACGCCACCACCGAACAGGCCCTGAATAACAGCGCCCAACTGATGCAGGCCGGTGCGCACATGATCAAGGTCGAGGGCGCGCTCTGGCTGGCGGAGTCCATCCGCCTGCTGGCCGAACGCGGTATCCCGGTCTGCGCCCACATGGGCCTGACCCCGCAATCGGTGAATATCCTCGGCGGCTACAAGGTCCAGGGCCGTAACGAAAACCAGGCCCGGCAGATGCGTGCCGACGCCATCGCCCTGGAAGCGGCGGGTGCGGCGATGCTGCTGCTCGAATGCGTGCCAAGCGAACTGGCGGCGGAAATCACCCAGGCGGTGAAGATTCCGGTGATCGGCATCGGTGCCGGCAGCGCCACCGACGGTCAGGTGCTGGTCCTGCACGACATGCTGGGCCTGTCCCTGAGCGGCCGCGCACCGAAGTTCGTGAAGAACTTCATGGCCGGCCAGGAAAACATCCAGGCCGCCCTGAGCGCCTACGTCAATGAGGTCAAGGCCGTGACCTTCCCAGGCGCCGAACACGGGTTTTCTGCATGAACACTGTAAAAACCGTACGCGAACTGCGGGCCGCCGTGGCCCGCGCCCGCAGCGAAGGCAAGCGCATCGGCTTCGTGCCGACCATGGGCAACCTGCACAGCGGGCATGCCGCCCTGGTGACCAAGGCCGCCCAGCGGGTGGACTTCGTGGTGGCGAGCATTTTCGTCAACCCGTTGCAGTTCGGTGCCGGCGAAGACCTCGACAAGTACCCGCGAACCCTGGCCGCGGACCAGGAAATGCTCCTGCAGGCCGGCTGCCATCTGCTGTTCGCCCCGACCGTCGAGGAAATGTACCCCGACGGCATGGACGGCCAGACCCGGGTCAGCGTGCCGCAACTCTCCGAAGGCCTGTGCGGCGCCAGCCGGCCCGGGCATTTCGAAGGCGTGGCCACGGTGGTCAGCAAGCTGTTCAACATGGTGCAGCCGGACCTCGCGGTCTTCGGCCAGAAGGACTTCCAGCAACTGGCCGTGATCCGCGCCCTGGTGCATGACCTGAACATGCCGATCCAGATCATTGGCGAGCCCACCGTGCGCGCCCCCGACGGCCTCGCGTTGTCGTCGCGCAATGGCTACCTGAGCGAAGAACAACGGGCCATCGCCCCGGCGATCTATCGTGGCCTGAGCCAAATCGCCCAGGCCATCAGCCAGGGCGAGCGGGACTATCCAAAGCTGCTTGGCGAGCAGAAGCAGGCGCTGGAAGCCGCCGGTTTGCGCCCCGACTACCTGGAAATCCGCCACGCCCGGACCTTGCGCCCGGCCACCGCGCAAGACCGCGACCTGGTCATTCTGGCAGCGGCCTATCTAGGCGCCACCCGCCTGATCGACAACCTGCATCTGAACCTCGACGCCTAGGCCCCAAGGGCCGATTGCCCGAAGCGCAACCTTCGGGCAAACTGCCGCCGCCCGGGGCCTGCAGCGATGCTGCGGGCCCTGTTCGAGGATCTGACCGAGAGAACCACCCATGCACGCCATCATGCTCAAGGCCAAGCTGCATCGCGCCGAAGTCACCCACGCTGTGCTCGACTACGAAGGCTCCTGCGCCATCGACGGTGAGTGGCTGGACTTGTCCGGTATCCGTGAATACGAGCAGATCCAGATCTACAACGTCGACAACGGCGAACGCTTCACCACCTACGCCATCCGCGGCGAAGAAGGTTCGCGCATGATCTCGGTCAACGGCGCCGCCGCGCACAAGGCCAAGGTCGGCGACCGAGTGATCATCTGCGCTTACGCTCACTACAGCGAAGCCGAGCTGCTCAATTTCAAGCCGCGCATGCTTTACATGGCGCCAGGCAATGAGCTGAGCCACACCAGCCATGCCATCCCGGTCCAGGTCGCCTGAACCCATACATTTCCCCCTCCTGGCATCGAGCTCGTTGCGCGGTCCTGAAGCGCCGGTATAAAAAAGTACCGGCCACCAGTCAGACAAAGCCAAGACAGATCAGCACGCGAGAGTTACTGTTATCGCCCTGCGTGCTTAATCGTGTCAGCGCCCGGTTGACCGAACGTTAACCTCCGAGCAGGACGTTCCGGGCTTTTCAGTGTCCTACAGGCAGTTCAAGTAAAAGGAAAACCGCAGCGATGGCGTACTACCGCACTCCTCATAACGTTACCGCTCTGCCCGCCTGGCAAGCGTTGAATGACCACCGCCAAGCCATGCAGGACTTCAGCATGCGCGAGGCCTTCAATGCCGACCCGCAGCGTTTCAATCAATTCAGTCTCAGCGGCTGTGGGCTTTTCCTCGATTACTCGAAGAACCTGATCACCTCCGAAACCCGCAACCTGCTGGTGGGCCTGGCCAATGAAGCCGGTCTGCAGGACGCGATCAAGGCCTTGTTCGCCGGCGAGCTGGTCAACTCTTCCGAAGGCCGCCCGGCCCTGCACACCGCTCTGCGCCGCCCGGTGGGCGACAAGCTGTCGGTCAATGGCGTCAACGTGATGCCGGAAGTGCACAAGGTGCTGAACCAGATCACTGAGCTGGTCGGGCGCATCCATGACGGCCTGTGGCGTGGCTACACCGAAAAGCCCATCACTGACGTGGTGAACATCGGTATCGGCGGTTCGTTCCTCGGCCCCGAGCTGGTGTCCGAAGCGCTGCTGTCCTATGCCCAGAAAGGCGTGCGTTGCCATTACCTGGCCAATATCGACGGCAGCGAATTCCACGAACTGTCATCGAAGATCCGCGCCGAAACCACGCTGTTCATCGTCTCGTCGAAATCCTTCAACACCCTGGAAACCCTGAAGAACGCCCAGGCGGCACGCGCCTGGTACCTGGCTCAGGGCGGTTCCGAGGCCGAGCTGTATCGCCACTTCATCGCGGTGTCGAGCAACAATGCCGCCGCCGTGGCCTTCGGCATTCGCGAAGAGAACATCTTCCCGATGTGGGACTGGGTCGGCGGGCGTTACTCGCTGTGGTCGGCCATCGGCCTGCCGATCGCCCTGGCCATCGGCATGTCCAACTTCAAGGAACTGCTGTCCGGCGCCTACACCATGGACCAGCATTTCCAGACCGCGCCATTCGAGCAGAACATGCCGGTCCTGCTGGCCCTGCTGGGCGTGTGGTATGGCAACTTCTGGGGCGCGCAAAGCCACGCGATCCTGCCGTACGACCACTACCTGCGCAACATCACCAAGCACTTGCAGCAGCTGGACATGGAATCCAACGGCAAGAGCGTGCGCCAGGACGGCACGCCGGTTTCCACTGACACCGGCCCGGTGATCTGGGGTGGCGTGGGCTGCAACGGCCAGCACGCCTACCACCAGTTGTTGCACCAGGGCACTCAGCTGATCCCGGCCGACTTCATCGTGCCGATCGTCAGCTTCAACCCGGTCGCCGACCACCACCAGTGGCTGTACGCCAACTGCCTGTCGCAAAGCCAGGCGCTGATGCTCGGCAAGACTCGCGCCGAGGCCGAAAACGAGTTGCGTGAAAAAGGCATGAGCGAGGCTGACGTACAAAAGCTGGCACCGCACAAGGTGATCCCGGGCAACCGCCCGAGCAACACCCTGGTGGTCGAGCGCATCAGCCCGCGCCGCCTGGGGGCGCTGGTGGCGATGTACGAACACAAGGTTTTCGTGCAAAGCGTGATCTGGGGCATCAACGCCTTCGACCAATGGGGCGTGGAGCTGGGCAAGGAGCTGGGCAAGGGCGTTTACAACCGCCTGGTCGGCAGCGAGGAAACTCCGGCCGAAGACGCTTCGACCCAAGGCCTGATCAACTACTTCCGCGGTCGTCACCGCGGCTGATAGCCCGCTGAAATACCCCCCTTGGCGAATCGGCCCGCTGCCATGCAATCCTCCATTCATTGCATGGCAGCGGGCCGATTCGCGATCGGTCGCCCAAGACCGCCCTCCCCTTGAACCCCTTCCGATCAAGGCGCATCTTTATTACTTGTCGCTAAAACAAGAATAAGGAACCGTCATGTTCGATATCAGCATGTATCCCCAAGCCGATGCCGTCCGCCGGGCTGCGCAATTGAGTCAAGACGACTACCTGCGGCTTTACCGCGAATCCATCGAGCATCCCAGCACCTTCTGGGCCGAACAGGCCACGCGTTTTCTCGACTGGAGCGCCCCCTGGCAAACGGTGCAGCGCTATGACCTGAAAACCGGCGCCGCCACCTGGTTCGCCGGCGGCCAGTTGAACGTCAGTTACAACTGCATCGACCGTCATCTGGAAAAACGCGGCGATCAAGTAGCGATCATCTGGGAAGGCGACGATCCCGCCGAGTCGTTGCAAATCACCTACAAGAAGCTGCATCACTACGTCTGCCGCCTGGCCAACGTCCTGAAAAGCCGTGGCGTGAAGAAAGGCGACCGGGTCTGCATCTACATGCCGATGATCCCCGAGGCCGCCTACGCCATGCTCGCCTGCACCCGCATCGGCGCGATGCATTCGGTGGTCTTTGGCGGATTCTCCCCGGAAGCGCTGCGCGACCGCATTCTCGACGCCGACTGCCACACCGTGATCACGGCCGACGAAGGCGTGCGCGGCGGCAAGTTCATCCCGCTGAAAAACAACGTCGACAAGGCCCTGCAAAGCTGTCCGAACGTGAGCACCGTGGTGGTGGTCGAGCGCACCCAGAATCCGGTGAACTGGGTCGAAGGCCGCGACCTCTGGTATCACCAGGCCATACGCGGCGTCGAAGACGATTGCCCGCCGCAGCCCATGGATGCCGAGGACCCGCTGTTCATCCTCTACACCTCCGGCAGCACCGGCAAACCCAAAGGCGTGCTGCACACCACCGGCGGCTATTTGCTGCAAGCGGCGATGACCTTCAAATACGTGCTGGACTACCGTGAAGGCGAAGTCTTCTGGTGCACCGCCGACGTCGGCTGGGTCACCGGTCACAGCTACATCGTCTACGGTCCGCTGGCCAATGGCGCGACCACTTTGATCTTCGAGGGCGTCCCCAGTTATCCGAGCAGCTCGCGCTTCTGGGAGGTCATCGACAAGCACCGGGTCAACATCTTCTACACCGCCCCCACCGCATTGCGCGCGCTGATGCGCGAAGGCCCCGAGCCGCTGCAGCACACCTCGCGCCGCAGCCTGCGCCTGCTGGGCAGTGTCGGCGAGCCGATCAACCCGGAAGCCTGGGAATGGTATTTCAATAGCGTCGGCGAGCAGCGCTGCCCGATCGTCGATACCTGGTGGCAGACCGAAACCGGCGGCATCATGCTCAGCCCGCTAGTGAGCGCCACCCGGATCAAGCCCGGGTGCGCGACCCGCCCGATGTTCGGCGTGCAACCGGTGCTGCTGGACGAGCATGGCAAGGAAATCCGCGGCGCCGGCAGCGGCATCCTGGCGATCAAGGCCAGCTGGCCGGCGCAGATCCGCGGTGTCTACGGCGATCCGCAGCGCATGGTCGACACGTATTTCAAACCCTACCCGGGCTATTACTTCACCGGCGACGGCGCACGGCGCGATGAAGACGGCGATTACTGGATCACCGGGCGTATCGACGACGTGATCAACGTATCCGGGCACCGCATCGGCACCGCCGAAGTCGAAAGCGCCCTGGTGCTGCACGACCGTATCGCCGAGGCCGCGGTGGTCGGTTACCCCCACGACGTCAAGGGCCAGGGCATCTATGCGTTCGTCACCCCGATGAACAACGTCGAGCCCAGCGATGAACTGAAGAATGAGCTGTTGAGCCTGGTCAGCCGCGAGATCGGCAGTTTCGCCAAGCCGGAGCTGATCCAATGGGCGCCGGCCTTGCCGAAAACCCGCTCGGGCAAGATCATGCGGCGTATCCTGCGCAAGATCGCCTGCAATGAGCTCGACAGCCTGGGCGATACCTCGACCCTGGCCGACCCGAGCGTGGTCGAGGGCCTGATCGATAAACGCCTGAACCTCTGAGGGGGCCTCGGGCCTCAACCAAGGAACAGCCAAGCGGTATGGAATTCATTCGCAGTCGTATCGAAACCCAGGTGATGAGCCTGGGCGGCCTGTCGCTGGGCCAGCTCGACCTGGACAACCCCAAGGGCGACCCGGGCCTGTTCGGCCCGGACGCCATCTGCTGGCAGGTGCATGGCGATTTCAGCAGCATGTTGATCGGCGGTATCAGCGCCTTGTTGATGCAAGCCCTGCATCCGCTGGCCCTGGCCGGGGTCTGGGATCACTCGAATTTCAGGGAAGACATGATCGGCCGCCTGCGGCGTACCGCGCAGTTCATTTCCGGCACCACTTTCGGCTCGCGGCAGGACGCCGAATGGCTGATCGACAAGGTGCGCACCATTCATCTGCAAATCGTCGGCCATGCGCCAGACGGCCGGCCGTATGCCGCCAGCGATCCGCAATTGCTGACCTGGGTGCATGTGGCCGAAGTCAGCAGCTTTCTCGCGGCGCACCTGCGTTATCGCAACCCCCACCTATCGCTGGCCGACCAGGACCGTTACTACGCGGAAATCGCCCTGGTCGCCGAGCGTCTCGGTGCCTGCGATGTGCCGCGCTCGCGCCGGGCCGTGGCGGACTACCTGGCGGCCATGCGCCCTCAGTTGCTGTGCGACGAGCGCAGCCGCGAAGTGCTGCGCTTGCTGCTGGCGGCACCGGCCCCAAGCCGCCTGGCCAAGCCTTTCGGTTCGTTGATGATGCAGGCCGGCATCGACCTGCTGCCCGATTGGGCCAGCCACATGCTCGGCGTCAATCAGGGGCTGCTGCAACGCCAGCTGGTCCGCGCCAGCGTCAAGCGCAGTGCGCCGATGCTGCGCTGGGCGGTGCGCAATGGCTCGATACAACGCGCACGCCGGCGCATGGGCCTGTAAGACCCGACCGGGCGAACAGAACGCGACCCACCGGTTCGCGATTGGCAGCCCCGCGGCGTTCTATGCAACCATGATTTTCCATGTTTTCGCGCACCGGTTGCCCGCCCATAGCCGCCGACCGATGCCCCCATGACAATGAGGATTCGCGCCATGCAAGACGTCGTAATCGTTGCCGCCACCCGCACCGCGGTCGGCAGTTTCCAGGGTTCGCTGGCGAACATTCCCGCGGTCGACCTGGGCGCTGCGGTGATCCGCCAATTGCTCGCCCAGACCGGCCTGGACGGCGCCCAGGTCGATGAAGTGATCATGGGCCAGGTGCTCACCGCCGGCGCCGGGCAGAACCCGGCGCGCCAGGCCGCGATCAAGGCCGGCCTGCCCCACGTGGTGCCGGCGCTGACCCTGAACAAGGTCTGCGGCTCGGGCCTCAAGGCCCTGCACCTGGGCGCCCAGGCGATCCGCTGCGGCGACGCCGAGGTGATCATCGCCGGCGGCCAGGAAAACATGAGCCTGGCCAACTACGTGCTGCCCGGCGCCCGCACCGGCCTGCGCATGGGCCACGGCCAGATCGTCGACAGCATGATCAGCGATGGCCTGTGGGACGCCTTCAACGACTATCACATGGGCATCACCGCCGAGAACCTGGTGGACAAGTACGCCATCAGCCGCGAAGCCCAGGACGTCTTTGCCGCCGCCTCGCAGCAAAAAGCCCTGGCCGCCATCGAAGGCGGGCGTTTCGTCGACGAGATCACGCCGATCCTGATTCCCCAGCGCAAGGGCGAACCCGTGGCCTTCGCCACCGACGAGCAGCCGCGCGCCGGCACCACCGCCGAATCCCTGGGCAAGCTCAAGCCGGCCTTCAAGAAGGACGGCACGGTCACCGCCGGCAATGCCTCGTCGCTGAACGACGGCGCCGCCGCGGTGATCCTGATGAGCGCCGCCAAAGCCCAGGCCCTGGGCCTGCCGGTGCTGGCGAAGATCGCCGCCTACGCCAACGCCGGCGTCGACCCGGCGATCATGGGCATCGGCCCGGTATCGGCCACCCGCCGCTGCCTGGACAAGGCCGGCTGGTCGCTGGAGCAGCTGGACCTGATCGAAGCCAACGAAGCTTTTGCCGCCCAGGCGCTGTCGGTGGGCAAGGAACTGGGCTGGGACGCAAGCAAGGTCAACGTCAACGGCGGCGCCATCGCCCTGGGCCATCCGATCGGCGCCTCGGGCTGCCGGGTGCTGGTGACCCTGCTACACGAAATGCTCAAGCGCGACGCCAAGAAAGGCCTGGCGACCCTGTGCATCGGCGGCGGCCAGGGCGTGGCCCTGGCCATCGAGCGCTAACCCAGTACCCCCTGTAGGAGCGAGGCTTGCCCGCGATAAAAGATGACGCGCCATGCCTGTAACACTGCGCTGCCATGACGTTTGTTTCGCGGGCAGTCGAGCATCGACCGGCTGCTCCTACAGCGGTTGGGCGAAGCTGGTAAACTGCCCCGCCCAATCATCTGCAAGGCGCCCGCATGTCTTCCTTGAACCAGGCGCTGCGCGCCGCCCTCGATCATCGCCAGGACCTGCTCGTCGAGCTGCATCAGCAAGGCACCGACTGCTATCGGTTGTTCCATGGCAGCCAGGAAGGCGCCGGGGGCCTGACCATCGACCGTTACGGCCCGCAACTGCTGGTGCAAAGCTTTCACCAGACGCTGGAACGCGAGGCCTTGCTGCAAGTGCAGCAGACCATCGGCGAACAGCTGGGCCTGGACACCCTGCTGGTCTACAACGATCGCTCCCGGGGCAACTCACGCATCGACCGCGAAGACCCGGTTTACCGCGCCGAAGAAGAGGCGCTGGAAGACCTGGTCGGCCATGAATGGGGTTTGAATTACCGGATACGCGGCCGTCACGCCGGCCAGGACCCGCTGCTGTTCCTCGACCTGCGCAACGCCCGTGGCTGGGTCAAGGCCCACAGCGCCGGCAAGAGCGTGCTGAACCTGTTCGCCTATACCTGCGGCGTCGGCCTGAGCGCTGCGGCGGGAGGCGCCCGCGAGGTCTGCAACCTGGACTTTGCCGAAGGCAACCTGGCCGTCGGCCGCGAGAACGGCCAGCTCAATCCGCACTTGCCGGCCATGCAGTTCGTGCAATCGGATTACTTCCCGGCGATCCGCCAACTGGCGGGCCTGCCCATCACCCAGCGCCGCGGGCAGAAGCTGCCCAGCTACCCGCGCCTGGAACAACGCCAGTACGACCTGGTATTGCTCGACCCACCGGCCTGGGCCAAGAGTGCATTCGGCACGGTCGACCTGCTGCGCGACTATCAGAGCCTGCTCAAGCCGGCCCTGCTGGCTACCGCCGACAACGGCGTGCTGATCTGCTGCAACAATCTGGCTAAAGTCGCGCTGGACGACTGGCGCGAACAGGTACTGCGCTGTGCGGAAAAGGCCGGGCGCCCGGTACGCGAATGGCAGGTGCTGACACCCGGCCAGGACTTCCCGTCGCTGGATCAGCAACCGCCGCTCAAGACCCTGATCCTGCATCTCTGACTCCCTGGCGGGAATCTGAACAATCCTGTTTGCGACAGTCGTGGGGTTGTTTCGGAACCGGAAACGCGTGCCATACTCCAACGCACTTCCGATTCAGATAGATGAAGCCTCGCATGTCCAAAGGATTGATCCGCGCTATCGGCGCCCTGTTGACCGCTCTCGCCTTGTACAGCCTGTTGGGTTTTCTGATTTTGCCGGGCATCGCCCTGCGAGTGGCCAATCAGCAATTGGCCAACTACGCGACGGTACCGGCAAAGATCCAACGCATCGAACTCAACCCGTTCAGTCTCGAATTGACGCTCTGGGGCCTGAACATCGGTGAGCCGGGCAAGGAGCAGGTGGCCTTCGAGCGTCTTTACGCCAACCTGCAGTTGGACAGCCTCTGGACCCGCGCGCTGCACCTGGCCGACGTCGAACTGGACAAACCCAAGAGCGAAATCCTGTTCGCCAAGGACGGCAAGCTCAACCTGTTGGGCCTGTTCAACCTGCCAGCCAGCGAACCCACTCCGGCCGATCCCGAGGCCAAGCCGTTTCCGCTGCGTATCGAGCGCATCAAACTGGCGGACGGCCAGGTGCATTTCGAAGACCTGCGCCCCAGCGAACCCATCGAATTCCTCTACGACAAACTCGATCTGGAGCTGAAGAATCTCAGCACCCTGCCCGACACCAGCACCGACATGACCCTGGTCGCCGTGGGTCCTGCGGGAGGCCAGATCGACTGGAGCGGCAACTTCAGCCTGACGCCGATCGCCTCCGAAGGCACCCTGAAAGTCACCGGCGGCAAGATGAAAGCCTGGTGGCCTTATGTGCGCGACGCCGTGCCTCTGGTCCTCGAGGACGGCGTGCTGGACCTCAACACCCGCTACAAGTTGAACCTGGCCAAGGAAACCGAACTGCTGCTCAGCGATACCTCGCTCAGCATCGCCCCTTTCGCCATCAAGGCCCCCGACGGTCGGCCGCTGGCCCGCCTGGAGCGCCTGGACGTCAGCGAAACCACGGTCGACCTGGCCAAGCAGCAAGTGGTGGTCGGCAAGATCCGCAGCCAGAAACTGGAAACCTGGGCCGCCCTGGAAGCCGATGGCCAGCTGGACTGGCAGAAACTCTTCGCCAGCCAGCCGGCCAAGCCCGCCGCCAAACCGGCGCCCGCCACCGCCGATAACCCGCAGCCAGCGGACCCGGCGCCAAGCAAGCCCTGGCAGGTGCTGCTCAAGGATGTGCAACTGCGCAATTACCAGGTGCACCTGGCGGACCGCCAGGCCAAGCCGGCCGTGGCCCTGGAAGTCGGCCCGCTGAACGTCGACGTGCAGAATTTCGACAGCCTCAACCAGTCGCCTTTCAACCTCAAGCTCGACACCGGGCTGGGCAAGCAAGGCAAGCTCCTTGCCAGCGGCGTGGTCAACCTGCAACCGGTGACCGCCAAGCTGGCGGTGCAAACCAAGGACATCGACCTGCGGGTCGCCCAGTCCTACATCAGCCCGTTCATTCGCCTGGAGCTGCGCAGCGGCATGCTCGGCAGCGACCTGGCGGTGGACCTGAAAAACATCGATCCGCTGACATTCAGCGTGACCGGCCGCGCCCAGGTAGACCAGCTGCATACCCTGGATACCCTGAAAACCCGCGACTTCGTAAAGTGGCAGCAACTGGTGCTCGAAGGCTTGAACTATCAGCACGGTGACAGCCTGACCATCAACAAGGTCAACCTGCTGCAACCCTATGCGCGCTTCATGATCAACGACGACCGCACCACCAACATCGACGACCTGCTGATCCCGCAACCGGCCGACAGCGCGCCGAAAAGCGCGGCCAAGCCGGCCGCCAAGGAAAAACCCCTCGGCATCCATATCGGCCAGATCGCCATCAACGACGGTTCGGCCAACTTCGCCGATTTCAGCCTGACCCCCAACTTCGCCACGGCCGTGCAGCAGCTCAACGGCCAGGTCGGCACCATCGACAGCCGCCAGGCAAAACCGGCCAGCGTCGACATCAAGGGCAAGGTCGATCGCTATGCGCCGGTGACCATCAAGGGCAGCGTGAACCCGTTCGACCCAATGGCCGCGCTGGATATCGCCACCAGTTTCAAACGCGTCGAACTGACCACCCTCACCCCCTATTCCGGCAAGTTCGCCGGTTACCGTATCCGCAAGGGCCGGCTCAACCTTGACCTGCACTATGTGATCACCAACGGCCAGCTCAAGGCCGAAAACAAAGTGGTGGTCGAACAGCTGGAACTGGGGGAAAAAGTCGAAAGCCCCGACGCCGTGAGCTTGCCGTTGAAGCTGGCCGTGGCCCTGCTCAAGGACGTCGACGGCAAGATCTCCATCGAACTGCCGGTGACCGGCGACCTCAACAATCCGCAGTTCAGCGTCATGCCGATTGTCTGGCAGACCCTGCGCAACCTGATCGTCAAGGCCGCCGCGGCCCCGTTCAAACTGATTGGCGGGCTGGTCGCCGGCGGCGGTTCGGAAGACCTGGGCAGTGTCTCGTTCGCGCCAGGCTCCAGTGACCTGAACCCGGAATCGGAAGCGGCGCTGGTCAAGCTGTCCAATGCGCTCAAGGAACGTCCGGCCCTGCGCCTGGAGATCGAAGGTACCGCCGCGCAGAGCAGCGATGGCCCGTTGATCGCCGAGCAGCGCCTGGAGCGGGAATACCAATACAACTACTACAAGATGCTCCAGCGTCGCGGCGACAAGGTGCCTGCCCAGGCATCGCTGCTGGAAGTACCGGAGAAAGAGAAAGCCCCGCTGCTGGAAGGCATCTATCGCACGCGCCTCAAGACCCAGCCACCGGCCGAATGGAAGGACCTGGGCAAGGAAGAGCGCACCGCAAAAATGCGTGAAGGCGTGATCAAGTTCTGGAGCGGCAGCGATGTGCTGTTGCGCCAGCTGGGCCAGGAACGGGCCAGCAGCATCAAGGACTTCTTGGTGGACAAGGGCCAACTGGCGGATGACCGGGTGTACTTCATCGATGCCAACCTCGGCCAGGCCGAAAGCGATGGTCGAGTCATTACCCCGATGCACCTGGACGCTGAATAAGCGTCGGCGGCTGCGCCGCTCGGCGCAGCCGCTGCGCCCGGCCTAAAACGAAACAGGCCCCGACACATGGTGCCGGGGCCTGTTTCGTTTGCAGAGGAGCCACCTCCCTGTGGCCGATCGCATGAACCTTCAAGGAAGCGGTGGATGGCTCATCCACCGCGTCTTTTCCCTGTCCAGGCCAGAGGCTTGAGGTTTAGTCGGTTTTCAGGCCATCAGCCGATACCGCTTTCACACCTTTGATGTTCTTGGCGATGTTGATTGCAGTTTCTTTCTGCGCATCGGTCAACGCTGTGGTGGAGGAAAGGGAAACCACACCCTTGTTGGTTTCGACCTTGATGTCGGTACCGGGAATGCCTTTTTCAGTGACGAGATCCGCTTTGACTTTGGTGGTGATCCAGGTATCGGAAGTGGCTTCCTTGGCCTTGGTCACTTCACCCGCCGCGAGCACCATTGGCGCCTGAGTAGCTTGAGTGGACTGGGCAAATGCAACGTTAGCCATGGTCAGGGTCAGAGCGGTAGCAGTTGCAGTTGCAGCAGCGATAGCGAACTTCTTCATACGAGTAACTCCTGTTCTTCTGGAAAACCTGCTCCAAGTCCTGGCAGCAGGGTTACTAAAGTAGATTGCAGGCGTTATGCCAAGTTCAGAAAAGTAACAAAACCCTTAAATATCAATAAGTTATAAATACACAATCAACTTCCGGATCATGCAAATTGCACGACCGTTGAATAATCTGCATGCAAGTTGCATTTTCCGGGGAAGCTAACTTCCTGAATTTCCAAAACTTTCCAAAAAAGCACGGCGGCGCGTGAGATTTCACGCGCCAGGCACGCGGATACCGGACTCAGCTACCGCTGGCCGTGCAGCCCTTGGGCGAATAATCCGCCGGCACGGTGGTGCTGCAGACCCAGCCGTCGGCTGTGGTGCGGGTCAGGGTAACGGTCTTGTTCAGCACCGGCGCCGGTGCATTGAGGATGGTGCAGGCAATGCTTCCCGCTCCAGTGGAGGCGGAGCCCGCGGCGCTCATGGTGCAGTTCGACGTCGTCGCCTTGCCACCCACCAGTTCCAGGGTCGGGTCGCTGCCCTGGTTCAGCACGTCCTCGAAGTTGACCTTCAGTGCCGAGGCTTCGGCCAGCGCCGCGGTGACCTTGGCCCGCGCCTGGTATTTGGAATACAGCGGCATGGCGAAGGTGGCGAGGATGCCGATGATCGCCACGACGACCAGCAGCTCGATCAAGGTGAAACCTTTCTGATACTTCATCTATCTGCTCCAAGCAGGGATATCCGAGGGTCTGGACACTCACCAACCAGCCATAGCACAGCCTGTGCCAGCGCCTGTCCCCCCGGGTTAAGGGGGCTTGAGCGGCCCAGACCCGCAGCGGTGAGCGCCAGAAGTCGCACTATCTGACACTTTTTGTCAGCCAAGTGCCCTCGGCCGCCGCCATCGCGGGCTACGCTGTCACTCGATCATCCATTGCCACGCCATCTGCCCTGCCCAAGGAACGTATCGGGCCGTTGAAACTCTATGAGCCGCACGCCGCGCCACTGGCCGGCGGGCTATCGCACAGGGCATTGCCGGCCCTGAGGACATCCATCACTACCTGGAACTCCACACCATGGCGGTCAAAGCAGCAAAAGTCAGCGTTTACCTGTGGGAAGGCACCGACAGGCAAGGCAGCAAACTGCGCGGCGAATTGAGCGGCCATACCCCCTCGCTGATCAGGGCCCAGTTGCGCAAGCAAGGCATCAACCCGGCCCGGGTCAGGAAGAAATCCCGCTCGCTGTTCCAGCGCGCGCCTGCCGTCAGGGCACGCGATATCAGCCTGTTCACCCGGCAGCTGGCGACCTTGATCAAGGCCGGCGTGCCGCTTTTGCAATCGTTCGACATCATCGCCGAAGGCTTCGATAACCCGAACATGCGCAAACTGCTGGGCGAGCTGAAACAGGACATCGCCGCCGGCAGCAGCTTCACCGCCGCGTTGCGCAAGAGGCCCGAGTATTTCGATGAGCTGTATTGCAGCCTGGTGGATGCCGGAGAACAGGCCGGCGCCCTGGAAACCCTGTTGGAGCGAGTGGCGACCTACAAGGAAAAAAGCGAAAGCCTCAAGGCGCGAATCCGCAAGGCCATGACCTATCCCCTGGCGGTGATCTGCGTGGCGCTGGTGGTGACGACCATCCTGCTGGTCAAGGTAGTGCCGCAATTCCAGTCGATGTTCCAGGGCTTCGGCGCACAGCTGCCGGTGTTTACCCAGCTGGTCATCAGCCTCTCGGAATTCGTGCAGCGCTGGTGGTGGCTGCTGGCGGGCGGCCTGTTGCTCGGCGGGTTCGGCCTGCGCCATGCCCACCGCCGCTCACCGCGTTTTCGCCAGTGGCTCGACGTCGGGCTGCTGAAGCTGCCCCTGGTAGCGCCGTTGATATACAAGTCGGCGGTGGCCCGCTACGCCCGGACCTTGTCGACCACTTTCGCCGCCGGGGTACCGCTGGTGGAGGCCCTGGGCTCGGTGGCCGGGGCCACTGGCAACCAAGTGTTCAAGAACGCGGTGAACCGCATCCGGCAGGATGTGGCGACCGGCATGCAATTGCATTTTTCCATGCGCGCCTCCGGCATCTTTCCCGGCATGGCCATCCAGATGACCGCCATCGGCGAGGAATCCGGGTCCCTGGACGGCATGCTGGAAAAGGTCGCGATCCACTATGAAGAGGAAGTCGATACCCTGGTCGACACCCTCAGCAGTCTCATGGAGCCTGTGATCATGGTAGTTTTGGGCACCCTCGTCGGCGGTCTGGTGGTTGCCATGTACCTGCCCATCTTCCAACTCGGTACAGCGATCTGAACATGTCATTGAGTGAAGTCCTGGCCAGCTACCCGCTGGTCTTCGTGTCATCGGCGCTGATCCTGGGGCTGATTGTCGGCAGCTTCCTCAACGTGTTGATCTGGCGCCTGCCAAAGATCCTCGAGCGCGACTGGCAGGCCCAGGCCCGTGACATCCTGGGGCTGCCCCTCGAACCTGCCGGGCCGACCTACAACCTGCTGCTTCCGCATTCCCAATGCCCTCACTGCGCGCACCCGATCCGAGCGTGGGAAAACATCCCGCTGCTCAGCTTCCTGCTGCTGCGCGGGCGCTGCTCCGCCTGCAAGGTTGCCATTGGCTGGCGTTATCCATTGGTGGAGCTGGCCTGCGGCCTGGCCTCGGCATTCGTCGCCTGGCATGTCGGCTTTGGCTGGCAGGCCGGGTTGCTGCTGGTCCTGAGCTGGGGCCTGTTGGCGATGAGCCTGATCGATGCCGACCACCAGCTGCTGCCCGACGTGCTGGTATTGCCCCTGTTGTGGCTGGGCCTGATCGTCAATGGCTTCGGCCTGTTCGTCAGCCTCCACGATGCGCTGTGGGGCGCCGTGGCCGGTTACCTATGCCTGTGGTCGGTGTATTGGCTGTTCAAGCTGCTGACCGGCAAGGAAGGCATCGGCCATGGCGATTTCAAGCTGCTGGCCCTGCTGGGCGCCTGGGGCGGCTGGCAGATCCTGCCGCTGACCCTGCTGCTGGCCTCGCTGGTGGGAGCCCTGGCCGGGATCGCCATGCTGCGCCGCAACCGTGCGCAAATGTCCACGCCTATCCCTTTCGGTCCCTTTCTGGCCATTGCCGGCTGGATTGCCATGCTCTGGGGTGGTCAAATAACCGGCTCCTATTTGCAGTTTGTCGGTTTCAGATGACCAAGCCTGTTTTCAAACCCTGGATCCTCGGCCTTACCGGCGGTATCGGCAGTGGTAAAAGTGCCGCGGCCCAGCACTTCATCGACCTGGGCGTCCATGTGGTGGATGCCGATCACGCCGCCCGCTGGGTGGTAGAGCCTGGCCGCCCGGCGCTGGCCCGCATTGCCGAGCATTTCGGCGACAGCGTGCTGCAGGCCGATGGCCAGCTGGACCGCGCCGCGCTGCGCAAGCTGATCTTCGAGGTGCCGCAACAACGCCTCTGGCTGGAAGCCTTGCTGCATCCGTTGATTGCCGAGGAAATCGCCGCGCACCTGGCCCGCGCCGAATCGCCCTACGCGATCCTGGTGTCACCGCTGCTGATCGAGTCCGGGCAATACGCAATGACCCAGCGGATCCTGGTGATCGATGTGCCGCAGCAACTGCAGATCGAGCGGACCCTGCAGCGCGACGGCATCAGCGAACAGCAGGTCCAGGCGATTCTCAAGGCCCAGGCGACCCGCGAAGAGCGCCTGCGGCATGCCGACGATGTGCTGGTCAACGACCGCGACCTCGCCTGGCTGCACAGCGAGGTCGAGCGCCTGCATCACTTTTACCTTACCTTGCGTGGAGGCCAGTCATGAGCCAACCCCTGACCGTGGAATGTCCAACCTGCGGTGCGCCCGTGGAATGGACCGCGAGCAACGTCAACCGTCCCTTCTGCTCGGACCGCTGCAAACTGATCGACCTAGGCGCCTGGGCTGCCGAAGAACACAAGATTCCCGTCAGCCCGGATGCCGAGGACGATCTGTTTTCCGACGACCTGCCGCCCCGTGCCCACTAAAAGGCCTCAAGGCCGCATGAAAGCGTAATCCTGCGTATCGTCGAGGTTCTCCGCGAGAAACTGTAACTCGTCGGCCAGATCCTCGGCGCTGCGTACCCGCCGGCTCTCTTCCACCACCGCACTGAGCAGCGCGCGCAGGCTCAAGCCCGGCTCGAAGCCCTCTTCCTGTGCGGCGTTCAAACTGTTGCGCACTTCCTGCCGCGCCCATCCATACACACTCATGGCCATGCTCCCGAACGGTTTTGCCGGAGCATGGAACCGCGTCCGCCGAGAGTGCTTGATATGGATCAAAAACGCGGGTCGTCGTCCTTCCACGGCGCCGACAGGTAGCGGGTGCGGTTGAAGGTTTCCAGCCATTCCGGACAGAACACCACCAGCGCGCTGACCACCATGCCGTTGATAAAAGCCTCGGGGAACAGGATCAGCCACAGGTAGCCGACGAAGTCCTCCAGCCACTCCGGCATGGCAAAGCGCCCGTCGAACCACAGCAGCCCCAGGCCGACCAGCAGGCACAACAGCGCCGACAGCGCGGCGGCAAAAAAACCGGAACAGAAGATGTACACAAAGGGGTTACGCGGCTGCGCCCGCTCCACCAGGACCGCGCACGCTTCGGTGACCAGCACCGGCAACAGGATCAGCAAGACACCGTTGACGCCGACCGCCGCCAGGTCCTGGCGTCCCAGCGCCACCAGCCCCGCCTGGGCGATCAGCCCGCCGACGATCGCCAGCGGCCAGTCCAGTAACAGGGTCACGGCGGTCATGCCAATAAAGTGATACGACACGCCGGTATCGAAATCCCGGCGCACCAGCCACAGCATGAACAGCGCAAACACCGTCCCGAACAACAGATGCTGGCGCCGGCTGTCACTGAACAGCTCGACCCAGGGCGCGCGCCAGGCGGCCCAGAGCAGCACCGGCACATAGATCAGCCAGCCGACGCCAAGAGTCAGCGGCGACAGCAGCGCGGCGCTGATCATGGCCGCACCCGCTCCAGCGCTTCGCGCAGCTCGGCGACGCTGCCGTACTCGCGTTGCGCCACCAGCCGGCCATTGTCGAGCTGCAGCCACAGCACTTTATCCACGGCACCGGCATAGCGCGGCGCCACTCGCCCGTCGCGGTCGAGCATGATCCGATAGGCATAATCACGCATCGCCGGAACCGCGAACATCTTGGCGATCACCGCCGGCATGCGCTGGATGTCAGCGACAAACACTGCGTGCCGGGCCTCCAGATACCCCGCCGGATGCCCCTGCATGGCGGCGTTGACCAGCTTGGCGCCGTCCATGCTGCGCGCCACCAGCAGCGTCCTGGCCTGCCCGTCGAGGCTGTAGGCCCGGTCGAATTGATCGAGCAGGGTCCAGGGCGCCAGGCGCTCGCCGACCTGCACCGCATGCGCCAGAAATGGCATGAAACCCAGCAACAGCAATAACCCGTATCTCACAGCGCCTCCCCCTTTGCTTCGGTCAATCCGGCGGGTCCAGTCTACACCGCCAGGCCGTGTCGCCCGAGGGCTACACCGGTTTCAGGAGCGCCGCCAGCGTTGCCCAAAAGGAATAGCTGGCCGCGGGTTGGACAAGAGTCACCCCCTGAACAACACTCCATTTATCCGTCACGCCTCGCTCACGAAAGAGCCAACTTCGTGACACACGGCCATGCTCCCGTTCGTCTTGAACGCGACAGACCGTCAAAAAACCGATGAATAATGCAAAAAATTGGTTGTCCTGCCATAATTAGTCAAATCCTTGACCATTAAAGCAGGGAAGCAGTATTGTTTGGCCACTATGGGCCGCCAAAAAACAGACTTTTTTGCAGTAAGCCTTAGTTTTTTCAACCTGCCTCTGTAGTCGCCTCACCCTTAACAGAGCTGGGTTTTACCTGGCAGCGACGGGATTCGATGCTTACGAAATCGATTGATAGCAGGTTCCTGACCCGAACCGGATTCATGGAACTCTTCATTTCGGGGGTAAAACTGACGCACGCCCTGTCGGCGGCCCTGCCTGGAATCCTGCTACTCCTGAGCCTCGACTCCGCCAGCGCGGATGTCTGGCCCACCGTGCTGGGCCTGTTGCTGTTCTTCGCCGTCATCACCGTCATCATGTTCCAGGCCCAGGGGGTCTACTCCGAGGAGTTCTTCAGCAATCGCCTGCGCCTGCGCACCATGCTGGTGGCCTGGACCTCCGCTTTCTGCATCCTGCTGGTGATGTATTTGGGGCTGCACCTGCTGCCCGTCTTCAGCCTGCAAGACCTGTTTATCTGGTTCGTCGCCAGCCTCGTGCTGTTTGGCATCGAGCGCCTGTTCTTGCTGCGCCTGTTCCATTCGTGGATGGCCACCGGCAAATACCTGCAACGCACGGTGATCCTCGGTTTCAGCGAAAGCGCGCGGTTTCTTGCCGAACACATGCAGCGCCACGGCGATATCCGTTCCGGCCTGATCGGTTTCATCGACGATCGCAGCGACCGCGTGCCCAAGGAGTTCTGCGAACTGCCCTTTCTGGGCAACACCCAGAACCTGGAAACGCTGATCCGCTCCGAGCAGGTCAACCAGGTGCTGATCGCCCTGCCCTGGGCCGCGCATGCGCGCATCGGCGAATTGGTGCACCGGCTGCGGCAGCTGTCGGTGAATGTTGCCCTGGTGCCCGACATCACCACCCTGCGCTTTGGCCACAACCGCATGACCGATGTCGGCGGCATCCTGATGTTCAACACCTCGGAACTGCCGTTGCGCGGCTGGGCACCGCTGATCAAGCGCTGCGAAGACGTCGTGCTCGCCATGCTCGGGCTGGTGCTGTTGTCGCCCGTGCTGCTGGCCACCGCCGTGGCGGTGAAGCTCGACTCCAAGGGCCCGGTGCTCTTCCGGCAAAAGCGCTACGGCTACAACGACCGGCTGATCCACGTGCTCAAGTTCCGCTCGATGTATGTCGACCAGGCGGACCTCAATGCCGAACGGCAAACCACCCGGGAAGATCCGCGGATCACCCGCGTCGGGCGCTTCATTCGCAAAACCAGCATCGATGAGCTGCCCCAGCTGATCAATGTGCTGATGGGCAACATGTCGATTGTCGGGCCTCGCCCCCACGCCACCGCCACCAAGGCGGCGGGCGTGCCATTCGAGCAAGCGGTGCGCGAATACAGCTCGCGCCATCGGGTCAAGCCCGGGATTACCGGCTGGGCCCAGATCAATGGCTACCGAGGAGAAACCGACACCCTGCAGAAAATCCAGAAGCGCGTGGAGTACGACCTCGATTACATCTCCAAGTGGTCGGTCTGGCTGGATCTGTACATCGTTTTCATGACGGTCCCGGCCGTTCTCTCGACGAAGGAAGTCTACTGATGAGCACATTCACTGGATTGATCCCCTGCATTATTTCCGGCGGTTCGGGCTCGCGCTTGTGGCCAGTCTCCCGGCAGAACATGCCCAAGCCATTCATTCGCATGCGCGATGGCCAGAGCCTGCTGCAAAAGACTTTCCTGCGCGCCAGCAACCTGCCGGACGTCGGCAGCGTGGTCACGGTGACCAACCGTGAACTGCTGTTCCGCTCGCTGGACGAGTACCGCGGCATCAACCAAGGCAAGCTCGACCTCGACCTGCTGCTCGAGCCGTTCGGGCGCAACACCGCCGTGGCCATTGCCGTGGCTGCCCTGCATGTACGCGAGCACTGGGGGGACAAGGCGCATCTGCTGATCCTGCCGGCCGACCATCTGATCCTCGACCAGGAGGCCTTCGCCGAAGCCGTGGGCAAGGCGCGCGGCCTCGCCGCCGACGGTTACCTGGCGACCTTCGGCATCCAGCCCGACAAACCCGAGACCGGCTTTGGCTACATCGAGCAGGGCCCGGCGCTGAAGCAGGGTTTCCAGGTGGCGCGCTTCGTCGAAAAACCCAACCTGGCCACCGCCCAGGCCTACGTCGACAGCGGCAACTATTTATGGAACGCCGGCATGTTCTGCTTCCGTGCCGATACCCTGCTGCAAGAGCTGAGCCTGCACGCTGCCGAAGTGCTGAGCGCCGCCCAGGCCTGCCTGGAACACGGCATGACCCTGGACAACAAGCACTGCCGCCAGCGTGAACTGGACGCCGACAGCCTGGCCCGCGCCCCGGACGTGTCGATCGACGTTGCCCTGATGGAGCGTTCCGAGCGGGTCGCCGTGGTGCCCTGCGACCTGGGCTGGAGCGACATCGGTTCCTGGGATGCGCTGCGCCAGCTGACCCCGAGCGACGCCGCCGGCAACCAGGTCAACGGCGAAGCCATCCTGCACGACGTGAGCAATTGCTATATCGACTCGCCCAAGCGTGTGCTCGGCGCCGTGGGCGTCAGCAACCTGATCATCGTCGATACCCCGGACGCGCTGCTGGTGGCCGATGCCACGCGGACCCAGGACGTGCGGCATATCGTCACCGAGCTCAAGCGCCTGGGCCACAGCGCCTACAGCCTGCACCGCACGGTCACCCGGCCATGGGGGACCTACACCGTGCTCGAGGAAAGCAGCCGCTTCAAGATCAAGCGCATCATGGTCAAGCCCAAGGAGTCGCTGTCGCTGCAGATGCACCACCACCGCAGCGAGCACTGGATCGTGGTCAGCGGCGCGGCCCTGATCACCAATGGCGACCTGGAAGTCCTGCTCAACAGCAACGAGTCCACCTACATTCCCGCCGGCCACAAGCACCGCCTGAGCAACCCCGGGATCATCGACCTGGTGATGATCGAAGTGCAGAGCGGCGAATACCTGGGCGAAGACGACATCGTGCGTTTCGAAGATGTCTACGGCCGCGCGCCGGCGCAGGTAAAACCCTAATGAAAACGGCGCTGATCATTCCCGCCCGCAATGCCGGCCCGCACCTCGATCGGCTGCTGCCGGCGCTGGCCGCGCAGACGCTGCAACCGGACAGCGTGCTGGTGGTCGACAGCAGCTCGACGGACAACACCGTCAGCCGCTTCCGGCAGTCCGGCGCCCGGGTAGAAGTCATTCCCGCCCAGCAGTTCAACCATGGCGGCACCCGCCGCTGGGCGAGCGAACAAGTGGATGCCGATGCGCTGATCCTGCTGACCCAGGATGCGATCCCGGCCACGCCGCAGACCTTCGCCAACCTGATCCAGGAACTGCAAGAAGACCCGCGCATCGGCCTGGCCTACGGGCGGCAAGTGCCGCACCCCGGCGCGGGGATTCTCGAGGCGCAGTCGCGCCACTTCAACTACAGCGCGCAAAGCCGCAGCAAGAGCCTGGCCGACGCCGAGGAGCTGGGGATCAAGACCTGCTTCAGCTCGGACTCGTTTTCCGTCTACCGGCGCAGCGCCCTGCAAGCGGTGGGCGGCTTTCCCGAGGATGTCATCGGCAGCGAGGACGCCCACGTCGCGGCGCGCATGCTGCTCAACGGCTTCCTGGTGCGCTACGCCGCCAGCGCCTGTGTGCAGCATTCGCACAGCTACAGCCTGGCGCAGGAGTTTCGCCGCTATTTCGATATCGGCGTGTTTTATGGCCGCGAACCGTGGATCCGCGATGCCTTCGGCAGCGCGGGCGGAGAAGGCAAGCGTTACGTCTTGGCCGAGTTGCGCGCCTTGCGCGACGCCGGCCAGTTGCAACGCGTGCCCGAAGTGCTGCTGCGCAGCGCGCTGAAACTGCTGGGCTATCGCCTCGGCCACGCCGAGCAGCATCTGCCGACACCGCTCAAGCGCCGCTTGAGCATGTTTTCCAACTACTGGACCTGAGCCGTCATGATGACCATTAACCGACCTTCCCGGCTTTGTCTGTTGAGCATCCTGACTGCCTCCCTGTGGCTGGGCGGCTGCTCGACCCCCGCCCACGTTCCGCTTCCCGACAGCGACACCCTCAAGGCTCGCCATGCGGCGGCACTGACCCTGGCCGACCTGCCGCCAGCCCAGGTACTGATCCAGAGCGGCGACACCCTGCGCATCGTGCGCGATGCCCAGGAGCCGGCCAGCTCCGACGACATGGCGCTGTTCGTGGTGCGCCCGGACGGCTTTATCTCCATGCCGAGCATCGGCCGGATCAAGGCCTCGCTGCTGACGCCGGAAGACCTGGGCAAGGAAATCACCAGGCGCTACAAGGCGATCTACCGCGAGCCCGAAGTGACCGTGAACATTGCCGTTGCGCCGAGCAACCGGGTGTTCATCGGCGGCGCGGTGGCCAACCCGTCGTTCTTCAACCTGGCCGGCACCGTGTCGGTGGAACAGGCGCTGCTCAGTTCCGGCGGCGTGCTGCCCTCGGCCGACAGCTCGAACATCGCGCTGCTGCGGACCGGCCCCGACGGCAAATACAAAATGTATTTCGTCGACCTCAGCAGCATGCTCAGCAACCCCAACCATCCGATGGTCGCGCTGCAACGCGGCGACCTGATCTACGTGCCGCAATCGACGATCGGCAGCACGGTGGAAGCGGTGGACATGTACTTCACCAGGCTCTTCCCGATCAACAAGGGCATCGGCCTGGGCTTCAACTATGACTTGAACAGCGAGGACGTAAGCAACAGTGGCAACAGCACCACCAACATCGAAAACGTTAATAACTTTCCTTGAGTAGACAGGAACGATGCGTTTGACCGGCCTCCACCAGCCACTGTTTAAAGTACTTTCAACGGAGTGATCCCCGTGATCGAAATACGCTCTCTACGCGACCTGTTGCGTCTGTTCTTCATCTTCCGCCGCGAGTTCAAGCTGGCGGTCATCACCACCATCGTGGTCGCGGTGCTGGGCGCCTTCCTGCTGCCGACGCGCTACGAGTCCGACGCGCGCCTGCTGGTCAAGCCCGGGCGCGACAGCACCACCGTGCCGATCGAAGCCGGCAACCGCCAGACGCTGATCTCGCCCAGCACCCAGCATGACCCGATCGTCGATGAGGAGAAGATGCTCACCGGCCGGCCCATCGTGCACATCGTCGCCCAGCGCTACCTGGAACTGAGCGCGGCCGCCGAGCCCCAGGGCATCTGGAAGACCATCAAGTTCTACGCCAAGAAAGCCATAGGCGCGGCCATCGACTTCCTGCGCAGCCTGCTGCAACTGGTCGGTCTGTCGGAGCCGCAAAGCCCGCTGGATCGCCTGGCGACGCGCCTGGAAAAGAACTTCCAGGCCAGCCATGAACCCGGCTCGTCGGTGATCGACATCAGCTTTACCTGGGACGACCCGGAAGTCGCCCAGCAAGTGGTACGCATCTGGGTCGACACCTTCCTCACCGAACGCGCCCGGGTGCTGGGTCGCAAAAGCCTGTATGCCTTCTACGAAGGCGAAGGCAACAAGGTGGCCGGGCAGATCCTCAGCCTCAAGGAGCAATTGCAGAGCCGCCTGAAGCAGATCGATTCGATCAGCGTCGAGGCCCGCCTGGAAAACCTCACCAACCAGATCGACCGGCTGACCGACGCGCGGGTCAGCGCGCAGAACCAGCTGTCCGGGATCGGCAGCTTCCTGATCAACGCCCGCCAGCAGATCCTCGATCAGCCCGGCGAAGTGGTGACCAGTCGCGAGACCAGCCTCAACCCGACCCAGCTCGACCTCAAGCGCCAGCTCAACACCCTGCAAGTGGAACGCGCGCGCCTGCTGCGCACCTATTTGCCCGAGGCGCCGGCGGTCAAGCAGATCGAACAGAACATCCAGGACTTGCAGGCCCTCAGCGAACGGGAAGACACCCGCCTGGAACGCTCGAAGAACACCGCCCCCAATAGCCTGGTGACCAACGTCAAGCAGCAGGTCATCGACGCCCAGCTGCAACAGCGCAGGCTGACCGGGCAGATCGAGAACTACGACAAGACCCTGGCCGCCCTGCGCACCGAGCGCGACCGGGTATTGACCGACGAGCCCGAGCTCAACCGCCTGACCCAGCAATTGCGCACCGCGGAAAAGAGCTACGCGCTGTACTCGGAGAACCTGGAACAGGCGCGTATCGACCACGAGCTCGACAGCAGCCAGATCAGCAATATCGCGATCATCGAGCACGCCACCTTCAACCCGGCGCGGGTCTTTCCCAAGAGCCTGCTGATCCTGCTGTTCGCCATTCCCGCGGGGATCGCCGTGGGCTTGCTGACCATCTATGTCTGCTACCTGCTGGACCAGCGCATCCATGACGGTTCGCGCCTGCCGGAGCTGTTCCAGGTGCCGCTGTGGGGCAGCGTGCCGGACCTCGAGGACGCCACGCCCGCCGCCATGACCGCGAGCATCTACCGGCTCTACAGCCTGCTGCCCATGGACCGCATCGAAACCCAGGGCTTGACCCTGGGCCTGACCTCGGCGCGCCATGGCGAAGGCGTGAGTTTCATCCTCGAACGCCTGCGCCGCCTGCTCGAGGAACGCGGCCAGCGCGTGCGGATCAACGACAGCGCGCCGGCCCAGCCCGGCGAAGTCCTGTTGCTGGATGCCTCGGCCCTGCTGTCGAACCAGGAGGCCTTCCTGATCCTGCGGCGCGCCGACCTGATCGCCCTGGTGATCGAGGCCCGGACCAGCACGGTGCCGATGATCGAGAACGCGCTGTCGCTGCTCACCACCGCCTTCGGCAAGGTCGACGGGTTGATCCTCAACCGTCGCCGCTTCGAAGTGCCGTCCAGCATCCTGGAGCGGATCAACAGCTGGCGCGGGGCAACCTGATGCGTATCGCCCTGCTGGCCCCGCTGCCGCCGGAACAGACCGGCATCGCCGATTACGCCGCGCATTTCAGCCATGCGTTGCGCGGCCTTGGCATCGAAGTGCTGACGCCGCTGGCCGGCTGCCACGATCCCGCGGAGCAACTGACGCGCCTGCGCGCCTTCGACTGGACGGGCGTCGACCTGGTGCATGCCGAGCTCGGCGGCGGCCGCTTCGGCGAATTCCAGGCGCTCAACTACCTGAGCAGCGAACAACCGCGCATTCCCCGCACGGCCACCGTGCATGACCCGGAGCGCCTGATCTGGCGCCGCGCCCGGCTGTTCTGGCCACTGACCCTGCTCGAACGCCTGCCGCACCCGCTGCCGCAAGCGGCGGCGCTGCTCGCCGACCCGCTGACCCTGCACGAAGAACGGCGCCTGGCGCGCGGCATGCGCCGGCTGATTACCCTGACCCGGCTGGGCGGCGACTGCCTGCGCCAGCGCATGGGCCTGCACGCGCAGCAAGTGGCGGTGATCGCCCACGGCAACCTGCCGATCGCCGCGGCCGAATTGCCGCCGCTGGCGCCTTTGCGCCTGCTGTATTTCGGTTTCATCTATCGCGGCAAGGGCATCGAGGATCTGGTCGACGCCCTGGCCCGCACCCTCGCGGCCCACCCGCAATGTCGTGGCCAGGTACGCCTGACCCTGGCGGGCGGCACCGCGCCGGACATGACCTTCGACCCGGCCGGCAATTATCTCGACGGCCTGCGCCAGCGCATTCGCGACCTGCAACTGGAGGACGTGGTGGACTGGCAACTGGACCTGCCGTCCAGCGAAATCGCCCGCACCATCCAGGCCCACCACGTGATGGTGCTGCCGTACCGCGAATCGAAAAAGCTCGCCTGGCTCGGCCAGATGCGCGGCACCAGCGGCGCCCTGTCCTGGGCCAACGCCTGCGGTCGCGGGGTCGTCACTTCCAACGCCCGGGCCTTCGCCGAGGAAGTGGCCGGCGGCAATGGCGTGACCTATCAGCAAGGCGACGTCCAAGCGCTGAGCCAGCACTTGAGCCGCCTGGTATTGGAGCCCGAACTGTCTCGCCAGTGGGCCGCGCGGGCCCGCGAGGCCGGGCAACAACGCGAGTGGAGCGCGACCGCGCGCCGCTTCGCGGACCTGTTCAACGAAGTGTGCAAGGAGCGGTCATGAAGACCCGACTACATCTGCAACGTCGCCCGCTGTTGCGCTACCTGCCGCTGGTGGCCGCGCTGGCGGTGGGCGGCGCCCTGCTGCTCAGCGAACAGGTCGATGCCACGCCGATCAACCTGGCTCCCGACCGCACCCTGGAGTGGAAGGACTACCTGGGGGTCAATGCGCATTTCCTGTGGTTCACCCCGCAGCAATACCGCAAACAGATCGCCGCCTATAAGCAGCTCGGCCTGCAATGGGTGCGGGTCGATTTGCACTGGGATCGGCTCGAACCCACCGAAGAGGGTTACCAGCTCAGCACCCTCGACGAACTGGACCGGACCCTCACCGACTCGAAACTCAAGTCGCTGTTCTACCTGGTGGGCTCGGCGCCCTTCGTGACCACCGCGCCCAAGGGCGGCCCGTTCCAGGACCAGTACCCGCCACGCGATCCGAAAGTCTTCGCCACGCGCATGGCCATGCTCGCCCAGCGCTACCCGAACATCGACGCCTGGCAGGTGTGGAACGAACAGAACATCCCCAACAACTGGCGCCCCAAACCCGACGCCAAGGGTTACGGCGAGCTGTTGCTGGCGACCCACCAGGCCCTGAACCAGGTGGCCCCGGACAAGACCCAGGTCATGGGCGGCATGGCCTATTACAGCCAGATGCCGACTCATCGCAACGCGCTGATGTTCGAAAAGCTCGGCGAACTGGGCGTGCAGAGCCTGGGCATGGTCGCCGCCTATCACCCGTATTCGGAAATCCCGGAAAGCGATGAGCCCGGCAAGAATGAAGTGCTGCTGCGCGGCAAGCAGCTCAACGACATGCTGCACCGCGCCGGCCTGAAGAGGATCTGGGCCACCGAGTGGGGCTGGTCGAGCTACGCCGGGCCCAAGGAGATGCAGCGGCTGATCGGCGTCGATGGCCAGGCCGACTACACCCTGCGCCGCCTGGCCCTGATGAGCGACCAGGACTACGAGCGGATCTTTCTCTTCGCCCTTTCCGATCTCGACTCGCGCGCCTCGGCCCGCGACCAGCATTACGGCCTGCTCGACCTCAACGGCGAACCCAAGCCGGTGTACAAGGCGCTCGCGCGTTTTCTCGAGATCACCGGCGCGCGCCTCAAGCCCGGCCAGACGCCGCAGCTCGAGAACCTGCCCGACACTTTCTACAGCGTGTCCTGGACCCGCGACGACGGTAAACGCCTGCTGATGTTCTGGAGCGCCAAGGGCGGCACCATCCGCTTGCCCCAGGTGCGCCAGGCCGAGCTCCACGATCCGCTCAGCGGAACCCGGGCCAGCCTCGACGCCGCGGACGGCATTCAGCCTGCGGTGAAACCTTCCCTGCAGATTCTCGTGTGGTAATCGATGACATGGAGTGCCGTACGTGAAGATTCTCTGGATTCTCCCCTACCTGCCCTGGCCCATGACCAGCGGCGGCAAGACGCGCCAGTTCCACTTGCTGCGGACCTTGAGCGAGCGGGGCCACCGCATCACCTTGCTGGTGCAGTCCAAGACCGAGGCCGATGCCGCCGTCCGCGCCGCCCTCGAGCCCTGGCTCGAACGCCTGATCGTGGTGCCGCGGCGCCCGCTGAAACACCCCATCACGGTGCTGGCCGGATTGTTCGCCCCCTGGCCCCTGCTGACCACGGTCAACGGCATGTCGCGCCCTCTGCGCGAGCGTTTCGACAGCCTGCTGCAGGAGCCCTGGGATGTGATCCAGGTCGAGCACAGCTACAGCCTGCAACCCTACCTGCAACCGCTGCGGCGGGCCGGCCGGGACTTCGTGCTCACCGAACACAACCTTGAATCCAGCCTGGGCGGCGCCACCTATGACCGCTTCCCGGCCTGGGCCAGCCCCTTTGTGCGCTACGACCAATGGCGCTGCCGACAGTGGGAACGCAAGGCCTTCGACTCGGCCCGCCAAGTGGTGGCGGTGACCGAAAGCGACGCCCAGGCCATGCGCCAACTGACCCGCACGCCGGTCGAGGTGGTGGTCAACGGCGTCGACAGCCGCAGCTTCGCCAGCGTTTCGGCCGACCCGCAGAGCCAGCGGGTGCTGTTTGTCGGCAACTACGAGTACGCACCGAACCTGGACGCGGTGCAGTGGATGCTCGACGAGATTTTCCCGCAGGTCTGGAGCCGCTGCCCCGAGGCCCGCCTGGCGGTGGCCGGGTATGCCCTGCCGGCCAGCTGGCGCGAACGCTGGACCGACAGCCGCATCGAGTGGGTCGGCTTCGTTCCCGACCTGCCCGACCTGCAACGGCGTTGCGCGCTGTTCATCGCGCCGTTGCGCCAAGGCGGCGGTTCCAAACTCAAGGTGCTCGAAGCCATGGCCGCCGGCCTGCCGCTGGTGAGCACCGCGCAAGGCGCCTCGGGCCTGGCCATCCGTCACGAGGAACATTACCTGGCAGGCGACGACGCCCAGGCACTGGCCGACGCCGTGGTTCGCCTGCTGCACGAAGCGGACCTCGCCGCCCGGCTGGCCGGCGCCGCCCGCCTGTATGCCCGCCAGCATCACGACTGGGCGGTGGCCGGTGACGAACTGGAACAGATCTACCGGACATTGCCCTCCACACAGGAGCATCCCGCATGCGTGTAGCCCTCGATTATCGTCCGGCCACGGCCGCTCCTTCCTCGGGCATCGCCCGCCAGGTACGAGCCTTGGAACAAGCCCTGCGCGCCCGCGAAGACACCGAATTGCTGCTGGTGAGCGACGCGCCACTGGAGCATGAACAACGCCAGACCGCCTTCTGCCCGGCCTGGCCCAGCCCCCTCGATGGCGTGCAACGCCCCGGCGTGCGCTTGCGCTTCGAACGCACCTTCTTGCCGGCGGCCATTCGCGAGCACTCGGTCGACCTGTATATCGCCACCGCCAACATGGGCCTGCCCATCGGCCACAAACCGGCGGGCACGCGTTATGTGCTGATCCTGCATGACCTGTTCCAGCTGACCCAGCGCAACTTCCACCGCTCGCAGCTCAAGGCCATGGCCTATCGAGTGATCGACGCCGTGTCGATCGCCTGGTCGATCTGGATCGCCGATGAAGTCTGGTGCCCGTCGCGGTTTTCCTGCAGCGAAGCAGCCCGGCTGTTTCCCTGGGCACGCCCGAAATTCCGCGTGCTGCACAACCTGGTGCCGGAATTCCGGGGCTCCATCGCCCCACTGCCAGCGGGCCTGCCCGAACGCTACTGGCTGGCCGTGGGGACGCGGGAGCCGCGCAAGAACATGCCGCTGTTCATCGAGCAGTGGCAGCGCTGCCGCCTGGAAAACCCGTCCATACCAGACCTGGTCCTGGTCGGCCATGCCAGCGACCTGCCGGCGAACCTCAGCCAACTGCCCGGCCTGCATTGGGTCAACGGCCTGACCGAAGAGCAGTTGCAGGCCCTGTACCGGTATGCCGACTGCCTGTGGCAGCCGTCCTACGCCGAAGGCTTCGGCCTGCCGGTGGTCGAGGCGCTGTTGCAGGGCACGCCGGTCGCGGTGGCCCGTGGCTCGGCGCTCGACGAAGTCACCCCTCCGGGCGCGCGGCGCTTCGACGCCCGTGACCGCGCCAGCCTGCGCAACGCCCTGATCGAACAAGCCCAGGCCAGCGACAGGCCCGACCCGGAAACGCTGCGCGAATGGGCCCGGCAATTTGCCGAGCCGCACCACCGCCAGCGCCTCGATGCTTTGCTCACAGGGCTTTTTCACTGATGCTGCCAGGAAACTACATTGGCCTGAGCCTGGGGCTGATCTTCGGGATCCTGCTGTGGACCCTGTCGCCGGCGAAGGTCATCTTCGTGGTGGCCGGCATGGCGGTGGCCCTGACGCTGCTGCGCAAGCCGTTGTGGGGCCTGCTGATCTTCGCCGTGCTGGCCACCTGCATCCCCTACACCACGCTGCAACTGGGGGTTCGCACCACGGTCAGCGAAGCGGTGCTGGGCCTGACCTGGGTGGGGGTGTTCTGGCAGTCGTTCATCGGCAAGACCCGCAACCTCATGCTCTGGCGCCCCACCGAGCGGGCCATGGCCTGGCTGATGCTGTTCAGTGCCATTCCCTTTGTCTGGGGCATGCTGATCATCCACGCCGAAGGCAACGGCCCAGTGAACTGGGTGCGCTGGCTGATGAACCTGTCGCTGCTGTTCATGGTGCCGCTGCTGCTGCGTACCGACGCCGACCGCGACAAACTGGTGATCGCCCTGCTGCTGGGCACCCTGCTGATGCTGCTGCTGTCGATCGGCATGTTCATCAAGACGCGCAACGCCATGTCGATGATCCCGATCCTCACCGACCTCAAGTACGCCCACCCGGAAGCGGTGAAGGACATCTTCTCCGCCAACTATCAGCGCATGGCATCGCCCTGGGTACACCCCAACCTGACGGGCGGCGTGCTGGTGCTGTTCATTCCCCTGGCGCTGCTCTACGGCTGGACCCGCACCGGCGGGCGCCGGGCGCTGGGGCTGGCGGTGGCGATCCTCGGTTGCGCGGGGCTGCTGCTGAGTATTTCCCGCGGGGCGATCCTGGCCCTGGCCCTGGTGCTGATCTGGCTGACCTACAAGCGCGTGCCCTACAGCGGCCGGATCATCGGCCTCGGCGCAGCCTTCGCGGTGGCCCTGGTAATGTTCTACCCGCCACTGCAGGAACGCCTGATGACGATGTTTTCGGCGACCAACGCCAGTACCGAGGTGCGTTTCGAGGAATACGCGAAATTCCCCGAGGCGATGCTGCGCTACCCGCTGGGCATCGGCTTCAAAGTTGACCCGCCGGTACCGGGCAGCGGCCTGCCGGGCATTTCCAACCTGTGGTTGAACTTCATCTACAAGATCGGCATTCCGGGCATGTTGCTGTTCATCGCCGTCACTGTGCTGTGGTGGCGCGAGGTGCGCCCGCAGGCGCCGATCCGTCAGGTGACGGCCGACAACGCGTTGTGGCTGGGGTGCATTTCCGGCCTGCTGGCGGCGCTGCTGACCGGTCTGTTCGATCACTATTTCAGCTTCACTTTCGTGCTGATCGGTCTGTTCTGGCTGTTGATGGGCATGAGCCTGCAACAGGTCCGGCTGCGTCCGGTCATCACCCAACCCCCTCGTCAACCCCAAGGATAGCCAGCATGAAACACCGTATTTTCCATTCAGCGGATCTACCGGAACGCCTGCCTGCCCTGGCCTCGGAGCTAGGAGTCAGCCACGATGAATTGCTCGAGGCCTACAGCTGGGGGCAGAACAACGATGTGCTGTTCGTCGAGGGCGACGGCGAACAAGCGCGCTACAGCATCTGTGCGGTGGATATCGAAGCGATCATCGAGCATCCCCTGGCCCGGCGCCTGTACGGTCGCTTGAAACGGGACATCCCGACCACCCTGGTGCCGCGCTACGGCAAGAACCTGGCCACCCTCAAGGACCGCTGGCTGCGGGCCTGGGAACAGGCCTACAACATCCTGATCAACAAGATCCCCAGCCATCACATACGCATCGCCTGGCTGCGCCTGGGCGGCGCGAAGATCGGCAAGGGCTCGAGCATCTGGCGCAACACCGAAGTGCTCGGCGTGGAAAACCTGGTGATCGGCGACGACAGCGTGATCGGCTGGCATTGTCAGATCGATGCCCGGGCCGGGCTGATCATCGGCGATCATGTGACGATCGCCTCTCATGTGCTGATTCTCGCCGGCGGCCATGACCCGATGAGCCCCGAGTTCTGGTCGGTGTCCGCGCCCATCTACATCGATGACTACGCCTGGATCGCCACCCGCGCGCTGCTCGCCCATGGCTCGCATATCGGTCGCGGGGCCGTAGTGACCGCCAACACCCTCGTGGCCAAGGTCGTTCCTCCCTACAAGATCATTGGTGGCAGCGGTGCCAAACCCATGGGCGAGCGCCCTCACGATCTGAACTACAAGGTGGGTGGCAAAGGCTTGTTCACCCTGTTTTATTGATGCTTGGCAGCACCCTGCTGCTGACCCTGGCGACGCTCGCCGGGCTGGTCGCCGGTTTTGCCCGCGAATGGCTGCTGGTCGCGGCCTGGGGCGCGGGCAGCCGCAGCGATGCGTTCCTGGTCGCGGTGTTCATTCCCGAGGCCCTGCGCATGACCCTGGCGGCCGGCATCCTGGCGGCCGCGGCCCTGCCGCTGTACCAGGAGCGCGACGCACAGCGCCAGCACGCCTGGCTGGCCGGCCTGAGCCCGCGCCTGCTGGGGCTGGGGCTGGGGCTGTATGCCCTGCTGGCCTTGAGCGCGCCGCTGTGGATCCGCCTGATCGGCCCAGGGCTCGATGACGAGGCACAGGCCGAGGCCGCCGCCAACCTGCGCAGCCTCGCCGCCTGCATCCCCGGCCTGCTCCTGCATGCGCTGTTCAGCATCCCGCTGCATGCCCGGCAACGCTTTGTCCTGCCAGGGCTTGGCTCGCTGCTGTTCAACCTGCCGCCGGTGCTTTATCTGGCGTTCTACGGCCAGGCGAGCCTGGGCTCCGGCCTTTCGCTGGCATTTTTCCTCGGCAGCCTGCTGATGTGCCTGTCGCTGGTCCCGGCGATCTGGCAAACCGGCTGGCGCCCCTGGCAGGTTCGCGGGGACGCTGGAGCCAGCCGGGAATTGCTCGTGCGCCTTGGCCCGCTGCTGGCCAGCAACCTGGCCAGCCAGGGCCTGGCTTTGGTGGAACGCGTGGTCGCCAGCTACCTGGGCGAAGGCGCCGTGACCTGGGTCAACCTGGCGCGAAAACTGATCAACCTGCCGCTGATTGCCTTGATGAGCCTGAACCAGGTGCTGCTCGGCCTGATGAGCGGCAAGGCCGGCGACCAGCGCCTGGGCCTGTTGCATCGCGGGCTCGACGCGGCGACCCTGCTGAGCCTGCCCGCCGCGCTCGGCCTGGTGGGCGCCAGCCCGGCGCTGATCCACTGGCTGCTGCCCGCCCAAAGCGCCGACGGCCCGCTGCCGACCTTGCTGGGCTGGTTTGCCGTTTCCCTGGTGTTCGGCGCCTGGAACGCCATGCTCGCGCGTTATGCCTATGCCGCCGGCGATACCCGCACGCCGCTGCACTGCGAACTGCTGGGCAGCCTGCTCAACGCCTTGCTGCTGGCGGGCCTGCCGCTGATCCTGGGGTTGAACGCGATTCCCCTGGCGGCCCTCGGCGGGGTAATCCTGACCAACCTGCTGCTGATGCAGCGCCAGCAACTGCTCACCCTCATCGGTTGGCCGGTGCGCTGGGCCGTGAGTGCCGCCCTGCTGGCGGCCGCGGCGCTGCTGCTGCATCCGTTGCCGGATGTCTGGCTGCAACTGGGGCTCAGCACCGTCGCCGGGCTGCTTTTGCTGATCGCCCTGGGCTTCTGGCTGAAACCCTGGCGCGCCTGAAGGCCGGCGGGAGGCTTGACCGGATGTCACACTTATCCGTTATAAGTGTCGTCAGCCCCCGCCGACTCGGCAGAGTGTATTTCTTGGATCAGCGTTTGGACGCTAAGCTTGGACTATGGATGACTCAGATTACTTGCGCCTGCTCACCATTCAGGCCGAACAAGCCAACGCCTTCCTGTCCAATGCGCGCAAATGGGAGCGTGAGCGTTGGGTCTGCCAACGCCTGCTGCAAGGCTTGAATATCCCTTACCGAGCCGACGAGTTCACCCCCGCGGGGCAGGAACCGCCGGACGTGCTGTTTCGCGAGGCCTGTTTCGAGGTGTTCTTCGTGCTGGATGAAGGCCGCCGCCTCAATGACGAATGGCGCGACGAGTTGCAGCGGCGCCGCAGCGCTTTCTCCCTCAGCCAGCTGGTGCGGCGCGAGGCCAAGCCCAAGCGCATTCCGGCCAATGAACTGCTGCTCAGGCTCGCCCCGACCTTGCGCAAGAAAGCCCACAACTACAAGGAACGCGGCATGGATTTGGGGGAGCTGGACATCATTGCCTTCGCCAGCCTCAAGCGCGAAGTGCTCGACCTCAACAGCCACTTCCCGCCGCCGACCGAATACCTGCGCCAGGGCTGGCGTTCGTTGTCGCTGGTCGGGCCGACTTTCGCCCGCGTGCTGTTCGCCCATCCCGATGCGCCGGACTTCCTGCGCGGCAACCTGGGGCGCAGCATCGTTTTCGACGTCGGTATCAGCCTGTAGGCCGCCGGCCGCCGTTTTCCCCCAAGCCTTCAAGCCGTTCGTGGCATGGCGCAAACACCGCGTGAGTGTTACAAAGCGCAATCATTCACGGGATGACAAGGCCGGCATCCGCGAGCAGCTATGCTCCGTTCATTGCCGCATAGCCCGACAAGATGGCACTGCGCTGTAACCTTCATACTTTTCGCAACGTCTAGCTGACGAGGCTTTTTATGACCAGCCGCCTGAACCCCGAAGACCAACGCCATGTCGAAGAATACCTGCAACTGGCCCAGCACCGAGTCGAGCGCCGCCCCTTCCGGCCCTGGATGCTCCTCGTGATAGTCGTGGCCATCACCATTGGCCTGGGCCTGTTGAGCCGATTAATCAGTTACCTGACGCTATGAGCTGCATCGCGCTCGCTCGGGTAACTGCACCGATTTCTTTTAGCCTTGCGAGATATCCCCATGACTCATCGTATTGTCATCGTTGGCGGCGGCGCCGGCGGTCTGGAGTTGGCTACCCGTCTGGGTAAGACTCTGGGCAAGCGCGGCACCGCCAGTGTGATGCTGGTCGACGCCAACCTGACCCACATCTGGAAACCCTTGCTGCACGAAGTGGCCGCCGGTTCGCTGAACTCTTCCGAAGACGAACTCAACTATGTCGCCCAAGCCAAATGGAACCACTTCGAGTTCCAGCTGGGCCGCATGAGCGGGCTCGATCGCCAGCAGAAAAAGATCCAGCTGGCCGCCACCTACGACGAAAACGGCGTGGAACTGCTGCCGGCTCGTGAGCTGGGCTACGACACCCTGGTCATTGCGGTCGGCAGCACCACCAACGACTTCGGCACCCAGGGCGCCGCCCAGCATTGCCTGTTCCTCGACACGCGCAAACAGGCCGAACGTTTCCACCAGCAACTGCTCAACCACTATTTGCGTGCCCACGCCGGGCAGACCGATGCGGTCGAGCAAATCAGCGTGGCCATCGTCGGTGCCGGTGCCACGGGCGTCGAACTGGCCGCCGAGCTGCACAACGCCGCCCATGAGCTGGCGGCCTACGGCCTGGACCGGATCAAGCCGGAAAACATGCACATCACCTTGATCGAGGCCGGCCCGCGGGTACTGCCAGCCCTGCCGGAGCGGATCGGCGGCCCGGTGCACAAGACCCTGGAAAAACTCGGGGTGACGGTCATGACCAACGCCGCGGTCAGCGAAGTGACCGCCGACAGCCTGATTACCGCCGATGGCCAGGTGATTCCTGCCAGCCTGAAAGTCTGGGCCGCCGGCATTCGCGCTCCGGGTTTCCTCAAGGACATCGACGGCCTGGAAACCAACCGCATCAATCAGCTGCAGGTCCTGCCAACCCTGCAAACCACTCGCGACGAGAACATCTTCGCCTTTGGCGACTGCGCCGCCTGCCCGCAACCGGGCACCGATCGCAATGTTCCGCCGCGGGCCCAGGCCGCTCACCAGCAGGCGTCGCTGCTGGCCAAGTCGCTGAAATTGCGTATCGAAGGCAAGGCCCTGGCGGAATACAAATACACCGATTACGGCTCGCTGATTTCGCTGTCGCGGTTTTCCGCCGTGGGTAACCTGATGGGCAACCTGACCGGCAGCGTGATGCTCGAAGGCTGGCTGGCGCGGATGTTCTATGTATCGCTGTACCGCATGCACCAGATGGCGCTCTATGGCCCGTTCCGCACCGCCATGCTGATGCTTGGCAGCCGGATCGGCCGCGGCACCGAGCCACGCCTCAAGCTGCACTGAGTCAGCCAGCCAAGACAGGAATGCCCCGAGCGATCGGGGCATTTTTTTGTGTCACGACACGGGAAGACGGCAAATTTCAGGCAAAAAAAATCCCCGTATCTTTCGATACGAGGATTTTCAGTATGGTCGGGGTAAGGGGATTCGAACTCCTGACATCCTGCTCCCAAAGCAGGCGCGCTACCGGACTGCGCTATACCCCGGTAAAAAAAAGGCACCTTTTAAAGGCGCCTTCTGCGAACAGAGCTTTTGGCGTCTGATCTTAAGATTCGATTCCAGCGAACTGGTTTCAAAAATGGTGGGTCGTGTGGGATTCGAACCTACGACCAATTGGTTAAAAGCCAACTGCTCTACCAACTGAGCTAACGACCCAAATATGGTCGGGGTAAGGGGATTCGAACTCCTGACATCCTGCTCCCAAAGCAGGCGCGCTACCGGACTGCGCTATACCCCGATTTGAAATTGGCTCCGTGACCAGGACTCGAACCTGGGACCCAATGATTAACAGTCATTTGCTCTACCGACTGAGCTATCACGGAACTGAACATTTCAATTTACAACCTTTACAGCAGGCTTTTATTTCTAGAAGCCTCCTCTTTGACCTTGTTCGCATCGCTGCGTTCATGTCTCTGAGGCGCGCTATTCTACAATCTTAAAAACCTCTGTCAACCCCCTAAATTGCTTTCAAGACAATGATTTGCAACTTATTTCAGTTTTTTCCTCAGGGAGGAAAAACCCTTGGGGTGACGTACTGCGGGGCGCACTTTACAAGCCTTTGCCTTACAGTTCAACGCCCTATGCAAAAAAAGGCCTCGCAATGCGAGGCCTTCTTCACAACGACGCCCTTCGCGGCTCAGGCGAAGACGATTTCGTCGTTCTCCAGCTTGGCCGTCACCGTGACTCCCGGCAGGAAGCTGCCAGACAGAATCAACTGCGCCAATGGGTTCTCGATCCAGCGCTGGATCGCCCGCTTGAGCGGACGCGCGCCATAGACCGGGTCGTAACCCACGGCAATCAGCTTGTCCAAGGCCTCGTCGCTCAGCTCCAGCTTGAGCTCGCGTTCGGCCAGACGGCCGCGCAGGCGACCCAGCTGGATTTCGGTGATGCCGGCGATCTGATCCCGGGCCAATGGCTCGAAGATCACCACTTCGTCGATCCGGTTGATGAACTCCGGACGGAAATGGGTCGACACCGCATCCATCACCGCCGCGCGCTGTGCTTCGCGATCCCCCACCAGCTCCTGGATCTGCACCGACCCCAGGTTGGAGGTCATGACGATCACCGTATTACGGAAATCCACGGTGCGTCCGTGGCTGTCCGTCAGGCGGCCGTCTTCAAGCACTTGCAGCAGGATGTTGAACACATCCGGATGGGCCTTCTCGACCTCGTCCAGCAGGATCACCGAGTAAGGCTTGCGCCGCACCGCCTCGGTCAAGTAGCCGCCTTCCTCGTAGCCGACGTAGCCTGGAGGCGCACCGATCAGCCGAGCCACGGAATGTTTCTCCATGAACTCGGACATATCGATCCGCACCATCGCCTCTTCGGTATCGAAAAGGAACTCGGCCAGCGCCTTGCACAACTCGGTCTTACCCACACCTGTCGGGCCGAGGAACATGAACGAGCCACTCGGCCGGTTCGGATCGGACAACCCGGCGCGGGAACGCCGCACGGCGTTGGCCACCGCGACCACCGCTTCGTTCTGGCCAATGACGCGCTGGTGCAGCAGGCTTTCCATCTTCAGCAGCTTGTCGCGCTCGCCTTCGAGCATCTTCGACACTGGAATACCGGTCCACTTGGAGACGACCTCGGCGATTTCCTCTTCGGTCACCTTGCTGCGCAGCAACTGGTTTTCGCTTTTGCCGTGCTGGTCGACCATCTGCAGGCTGCGCTCCAGGTCCGGGATCACCCCATACTGCAACTCGGCCATGCGGTTGAGGTCGCCCTTGCGGCGCGCGGCTTCCAGTTCCTGACGCGACTGCTCGATCTTCTGCTGAATCTGCGCCGAACCCTGCACCTCGGCTTTTTCCGAGGTCCAGACTTCTTCCAGATCGGCGTATTCGCGCTCCAGGCGGGTGATTTCCTCCTGGAGTTTCTCCAGGCGCTTGATCGCCGCTTCGTCGTCTTCCTTTTTCAGGGCCTGGGATTCGACCTTCAGTTGAATCAGGCGCCGTTCCAGGCGGTCCAGCACTTCCGGCTTGGAGTCGATCTCCATGCGGATACGGCTGGCGGCTTCGTCGATCAGGTCGATCGCCTTGTCCGGCAACTGCCGATCGGTGATGTAGCGATGGCTGAGCTTGGCCGCGGCAATGATCGCGCCGTCGGTGATCGCCACCTTGTGGTGCACCTCATAACGTTCTTTCAGGCCACGCAGGATGGCGATGGTGTCTTCTTCGGTCGGCTCATCCACCAGGACTTTCTGGAAGCGCCGCTCGAGGGCCGCGTCCTTCTCTATATATTGGCGGTATTCGTTGAGCGTGGTGGCGCCGACGCAGTGCAACTCGCCCCGCGCCAGGGCCGGCTTGAGCATGTTGCCCGCATCCATCGAGCCTTCGCCTTTACCGGCGCCAACCATGGTATGCAGTTCGTCGATGAACAGAATGATCTGCCCTTCCTGCTTCGACAGTTCGTTGAGCAGGGATTTCAGGCGTTCTTCGAACTCGCCGCGATACTTGGCGCCGGCAATCAATGCGCCCATGTCCAGCGAAAGCAGGCGCTTGCCTTTCAGGCCGTCCGGCACTTCGTCATTGATGATGCGCTGGGCCAGGCCTTCGGCAATCGCGGTTTTACCCACGCCAGGCTCGCCGATCAGTACCGGGTTGTTCTTGGTACGGCGTTGCAGCACCTGGATGGTCCGGCGAATTTCGTCGTCACGGCCGATCACCGGGTCAAGCTTGCCGTCTTCGGCGCGCTTGGTCAGGTCGATGGTGTATTTGTCCAGGGCCTGGCGCGACTCCTCGACGTTGGCGTCGTTCACTGCCTCGCCGCCGCGCAGGTTGTTGATGGCGTTTTCCAGGGCCTTCTTGCTGACGCCCTGCCCCAGCAACAATTTGCCGAGCTTGCTGTTTTCGTCCATGGCCGCGAGCAGCACCAGCTCGCTGGAAATGAACTGGTCGCCTTTCTGTTGCGCCAGGCGATCGGCCTGGTTCAGCAGGCGCGCCAGATCCTGCGACATATTCACGTCGCCGGTAGGGTTCTGGATTTTCGGCAAGTGGTCGAGTTCTTTGCTCAATTCCTTGCGCAGGCTGTTCACGTCGAAGCCCACTTGCATCAGCAGTGGCTTGATCGAGCCGCCCTGCTGTTCGAGCAGCGCCTGCATCAAGTGCGCCGGTTCGATGGCGGGATGATCGAGGCCAACCGCCAGGGATTGAGAATCGGATAATGCCAGCTGCAGCTTGCTGGTTAATCGGTCTATACGCATTAGTCACCTTCCTTTTGAGCAGGTCGGAGCGATGGACACACCTAAATAGAGAAACCTGCCAGATAACCCTGTAGATGCGGTCGATTCTGGAAGATTCAAGCCTTGCGGGCTTGACACAGGTCAGAAGATTCTAGCGTTCCAGCCAGATCAGGGAAGCGAAGCGCCCAGTCCGCGGACTGCGGCGGTAGGAATAGAAACGCGGGTCGCTGACGGTGCAGAAGTCGCCGCCATACACGGCCGTGACACCACATGCCGCCAAGCGCAGGCGGGCCAGTTTGTAGATGTCAGCCATGAACTTGCCGGGATTGTGGCTCGGCACAAAGGCCTGTTCGGTCTGTGGCAGCTGCCGGACGAAGGCTTCGCGCACTTCCGGCCCGACCTCGAAGGCTTGCGGGCCAATGGCCGGCCCGAGCCAGACCAATACTTCTTCAGGCGCGGTTTTCAGGCTTTCGAGCGTCGCTTCCAATACCCCGGCCGCCAGCCCGCGCCAACCGGCATGGGCAGCCGCTACCCGAGTACCGGCACGGTCGCAGAACAGCGCGGGCAGGCAGTCGGCGGTCATGGCACTACAAGCGATGCCGGGCGTGGCGGTCCAGCTGGCGTCGGCGGTGGCGACGACGGACGGATCCGCCTCGACCACATCAATACCGTGAACCTGCTTCAGCCAGGCTGGCTTTATAGAGAAACGTTCGGTCAGGCGACGGCGATTTTCAGCCACCGCCTCTGGGTTGTCATCGACATGATCGCCCAGGTTGAGGCTGTCGAACGGCGCCAGGCTGACGCCGCCCGCACGGGTGGTGACGCAGGCTTTGACCCCCGCCGGCGCAGGCCAGTCAGGAATCAGCCAGTCACTCATCCGACGAAAGCCTCGCGATCCTGCTTGAGCAGGGTCAGCAGCCAGACGAAATCTTCCGGCAGCGGCGACTCCCAGCTCATGCGCTTGCCGGTGGTCGGGTGGTCCAGCTCAAGGAAGCGCGCGTGCAGGGCCTGGCGCGGGAAGTGCTTGAGGGATTCGACCATGGTCGGGTTCGCGGCAGGCGGAATACGGAAACGGCCACCGTAGGCGGGATCGCCGACCAACGGATAGTTGATATGGGCCATGTGCACACGGATCTGGTGGGTCCGCCCGGTTTCCAGCTTCACCCGGACGTGGGTGTGGGAACGGAAACGCTCCAGCACGCGGTAGTGACTGACGGCCGGCTTGCCGCCTTCCATCACCGCCATGCGCTGGCGCTGCTGGCCGTGACGACCGATCGGCGCGTTGATCTTGCCACCGGCGGTGACCACGCCGATCACGATGCACTCGTAGATGCGGCTGACGCTACGGCTCTGCAACTGGGCGACCAGTTGGGTCTGCGCCTGAATGGTCTTGGCCACCACCATCAGACCGGTGGTGTCCTTGTCCAGGCGATGCACGATGCCGGCGCGCGGGACATTGACGATGTCCGGCACATGGTGCAGCAAGGCGTTGAGCAAAGTGCCATCGGCGTGACCGGCAGCCGGATGCACCACCAGGCCCGCAGGCTTGTTGATCACCAGGATGTCGTCGTCTTCATAGACGATGTCGAGCTCGATGTCCTGGGCGATCCACTCGCCCTGGGCTTCCTGCTCGGCGGTCAGCTCCAGGACTGCGCCGCCATGGACAATGTCTCGCGGGCGGATCACCGCTCCATCCACAGTCAGGCGGCCGTCTTTGATCCAGGCGGAAAGGCGCGAGCGCGAGTGCTCAGCGAATAATTGGGCGGCGACTTGATCGAGGCGTTGGCCGCCCAGTTCGGACGGCACCTCTGCGCGAAGTTCAATTTTATCGGACATGCTCAGACTAGGCGTCGGCACAGCCTTTGGTTTCGGCTGCGCGCTTGTGGTTAAATACGGCGTCTTTTGCCCCGAGGCTTTTCAACGGGGCGCTCATCATAACAGGACGGCCCCGCCCAAGACAGCGGCCGTCATAGGGACGCAAGCCGCCATGCAAGTGAAACACCTGCTGCTGATCGCCATCCTCGCACTGACCGCTGCTTGCTCATCGAAGGAAGTCGTTGACGAAAACCTGAGCGAGGTCGAGCTGTACCAGCAGGCGCAGACCGACCTGGACAACAACAGCTATACCAGCGCCACAGCCAAGCTCAAGGCCCTGGAGTCGCGCTATCCGTTTGGTCGCTACGCGGATCAGGCACAGCTCGAACTGATCTATGCCAACTACAAGAACGCCGAGCCGGAAGCCGCCAAGTCCGCCGCCGAGCGTTTCATCCGCCTGCACCCACAACACCCGAACGTGGATTACGCCTACTACCTCAAGGGCCTGACCTCCTTCGACCAGGACGTCGGCCTGCTGGCGCGCTTCCTGCCGCTGGACATGACCAAGCGTGACCCGGGCGCCGCCCGCGACTCCTACAACGAGTTCGCCCAGCTCACCAGCCGCTTCCCGAACAGCCGCTACGCGCCGGACGCCAAGCAGCGCATGATCTACCTGCGCAACCTGCTGGCCGCCTACGAAATCCACGTGGCCGACTACTACCTGACCCGTCAGGCCTATGTAGCCGCCGCCAACCGTGGCCGCTACGTGGTGGAAAACTTCCAGGAAACCCCATCGGTCGGCGACGGCCTGGCGGTGATGACCGAAGCCTACCAGCGTCTGCACCTCGACGATCTGGCGGCCACCAGCCTGGAAACCCTGAAGCTCAACTACCCTGATCATCCGACCCTGGTCGACGGCCAGTTCGTGCCACGGGTTGCCGAGGCGGACAACCGCTCCTGGTTAAGCAAGGCCACCCTGGGCCTGATCGAGTCCCGTCCACCGCTGCCGCCGGGAGAAACCCGCGCCAACCAGGACGTGATGAAGCAATACCAGGACGCCAAGGATGCGATTCCGGCCGAGCTCAAGCCTAAAGACGCCAATGGCGACGCTGTCGAAGAAGAACAGCACGAAGCCGAAGGCAACAACAGCGACCGCTCGTGGTTCAGCTACATGACTTTCGGCATGTTCGACTGACACCGCCGCGGTCCAGAAAAGGGAGGCTTTCGAGCCTCCCTTTTTTTATCTGCGAATTTCATCGCCAGCGCGATTGCACTGTGCGCCCGGCATGAGCTTGGCTAAACTGCCAGTTCCTCATTCATATAGCTGGCTACCATGCTTCGTCTACTGTTCTGGATCGCCCTGATTGCCGCTGCGGTATGGCTCTGGCGCAAATTCAAGCAGCCCGCCTCCGGCACCGCTGCGCCCCGCGAACCCAGCACCACGCCTATGGTGCGCTGCGCCCATTGCGGCGTGCATTTGCCCCGTGACCGGGCGCTGAGCCTCGAACAACAGTGGTATTGCAGCCAGGCACACCTGGAGCAAGGCCCGGTGTCGCGCGAGCGTTGAACGCCGCTTGACCGCGGTGCATGCAACGTCGACAGCGCGTTGTCTGCACCGCCGAATAATTCGCTACACAATAATCAGCACTCCCCCCTCCCCGCGCTTGCGGCCAGCAACCCTTCGCAAACCGGGGGTATCGGCCTGTGGGTCATTCTGAATCCGGCCAAGCGCCCGTCCCCCATCGCGCCTTGAACGGGGCAAGCGACCTCAAGCCTGCCTAGACTTCAGCACACGCCAGGATGGCGGGTGCCTTCGCACCTCTTTCGCTCACGGATGAAGCAGCACGCGGCATGAGCCCACAGCAAAAAGTCCTGATCGTCGATAACGACCCGGGCATTCGCGAATTTCTGGAAATCAGCCTCGGCCGGATGCAACGCCACACCCGCAGCGCCCGCACCCTGGGCGAAGCGCATCACTGGCTGGCCCGCGAAGGCTTCGACCTGTGCCTGAGCGACCTGCGCTTGCCGGACGGCACCGGGTTGGAATTACTCGAGCATATCCAGGGCGGCCAGCTGCGAATACCGCTGGCGATACTCAGTGCCTGCCCCCGCCCGGAAACCGCGGCCCGGGCCTTGAAGGCCGGCGCTATCGATTTCCTCAGCAAGCCGGTGGCCCTGGGCCGCTTGCGCGAGCTGCTGAACAACACGCGACCCGGGCCCACGCCGCCAATGCCTGCTACCGGCACTTTGCTGGGCGATTCGGCCGTCATGCATAAACTGCGTGGACAGATCGGCAAACTGGCCCAGAGCCAGGCTTCGATCTATATCAGCGGAGAATCCGGCAGCGGCAAGGAGCTGGTGGCCCACGCCCTTCATGCGCTGGGGCCTCGGGCCGGCCGAGCCTTCGTGCCGGTCAACTGCGGGGCCATTCCGCCGGAGCTGATGGAGAGCGAGCTCTTCGGCCATCGCAAAGGCAGCTTCAGCGGCGCTGTCGAAGACAAGCCCGGCCTGTTCCAGGCGGCGCACGGCGGCACGCTGTTTCTCGATGAGGTGGCGGACTTGCCGCTGGCGATGCAAGTCAAACTGCTGCGTGCGCTCCAGGAAAAGGCCGTGCGCTGCATTGGCGGACAACAGGAAGTCCAGGTCGATGTGCGCATCCTCTGCGCCACCCACAAAACCTTGCAGGCGGAAGTCCAGGCCGAGCGTTTTCGCCAGGATCTCTACTATCGCCTGAACGTGATCGAACTGCCCGTGCCGCCGCTGAGGGCGCGCCAGGACGATATCGAGTTGCTGGCCACCACCATCCTCGAACGTCTGGCGCAGGGCACCGGCCAGCCGCTGGCACGGCTTCAGCCAAGCGCGTTGCTGGCGCTCAAGGGCTATGATTTTCCCGGCAATGTGCGCGAGTTGGAGAACCTTCTCGAACGGGCTCACACCCTGTGCGAGAACCGGCAAATCGAAGCGCATGACCTGCGCCTGGCATCCAGCAGCGCCCACCCGGCCATCGCGTCCGACCCAGCACAGGTGATCGATCTGGAAGCTTATCTGGAGGACGTCGAACGCCGGCTGATTCTGCAGGCCCTCGAGCACACCCGCTGGAACCGCACGGCAGCGGCCCAGCGCTTGAGCCTGTCATTTCGTTCGTTGCGTTACCGGCTAAAGAAACTCGGGCTGGATTAGGCTTTGCCCGACAGGTGGCTGGGCGCCACCGACGCCAGGCCGGCCATGCTGCGTTAAAAACAGGCTCGGAGCTCATTCAGTAAAACCAAACTTCGCTTGCTCACCTGCTTTTGCCGGCCTTCACTGGCCGGCTTTGCGTACAGACCTTAGATCCGCCCGGCCGGCGCATACGGCGCCGGGTCGATGATCGGCTCCCGGCCCAGCATCAGGTCGGCAAACAGCTGGCAAGAGGCTGGCGCCAGGACCAGGCCATTGCGGTAATGCCCGCAGTTCAACCACAACCCCGCCTGCCCCGGCACCGGACCGATATAGGGAATGCCCTCGGGCGAGCCCGGGCGCAGCCCCGCCCAATGCCCCACCACTTCGGCCTGCGCCAGCGCCGGAATCAGTTCGACGGCCGAAGCCTTCAGGCTTTCCAGGGCCGATGAGGTCGGCGTCTTGTCGAAACCTTCGTGCTCCAGGGTGCTGCCGACCAGGATATGGCCGTCGCGCCGCGGAATTGCATAACGCCCCTTGGCCAGGACCATGCACGAAAGAAAGTCCGAGGCGCACTTGTAAAGGATCATCTGGCCCTTGACCGGCTCCACCGGCAACGCCAGGCCCAGGCTTTGCAACAGCTCGCCGCTCCAGGCACCTGCCGCCAGTACCACCTGGTCGCCACGGATTTCGCCCAGGGAGGTCTGCACGCCGAGGACTCGCTCCCCTTCGCGGATGAACCCGCTGACTTCGCAATGTTCGTGAATCGTCACCGCCGGCAGCAGGGACAGGGCGGCCTTCAGCGATTTGATCAAGCGCGGATTGCGCACATTGGCCACGTCGGCCATGTAGATCGCCCGTGCAAAACCGCTGCCCAGCACCGGTACCGCGTCATGGGCCGCCGAGATATCCACAGCGCTCAATGGCCGCTGCTCCCGCCGGGCCCAGGCCAGCGCTTCGGCTTCGTCGTCGAGGTCCAGCCAATACAGGCCGGTGGTGTGCACTTCGGGATCGATCCCGGTCGCGGTGTACAGGTGCTCGGCCAGCTGTGGATAAAAATCCTGCGACCAATGCGCCAGCGCGGTGACCGCCGGGCTGTAGCGCCAGGGGTATAACGGCGAGACGATCCCGCCACCGGCCCAGGAAGATTCCTGGCCTACATTCGAGCGCTCGAGCAGCACCACCTGCTGCCCGGCGGACGCCAGGTTGAACGCCGTCAGCAGGCCGATCACTCCACCGCCGACAATCACCACTTGCTGTTGCTTTGCCATAGTCCAGTCCAGGAAGGAAAAAACACCGGGCGCCGCCAGCACCCGAGAAGGTTGCTCAGCGCCCCCAGCAATCTTTGCTGGTCACCCCTTCGGCCAGGTTGTTGTTGCCCATGGCACCGGTGTGGCTGAGGGTGAATTCGCCGCACTTGTCGCCGGCCATCATGCCCTCGCTTTTTGGCGTCGCGGTCAGGGTAAAGCTCTGGTCGGCCAAAACAGGCGTAATGCTGTAGTCATCGTTGCCGGCGCTGAGGCCCGGAGCGTTGCTGTAGACACCGCCCTTGGAATGAAAACGCTCGAGGCTCTGCGCCTGTTCGGACAACAAGCCGGCGATTTGCGTGCGATGGGTTTTCTTCACGTACTCGGTGATGCTCGGAAGGCTCAAGGTGACGATGAGCCCGATGATCGCAATCACGATCATGATTTCGATCAGGGTAAAACCTTGGTTGGATCTGCGCATGCCTCATTCTCACTTACTGTATTTGTCGCCACATGATGCGGCGGCTGCCACCGCCCGCTTTTTCCACCAGGGAAGCAACACCGCCGCCGGAATCGCTGACGATTTTGCGGGTAGCGCGGTTAAGGACGCCGCTCAACGCAGGAATGCCGCCGGTAAAGATGACGCCGCTGGACGGCGTGTCCAGGCTGTCGACCACTTCATCACCGTTGGTATCGAGCACCGCGTCATCGAGCATCTTACCGCTGAATGCGTCCAGCTCGACCAATTTGCCGTTGCTCGCGCTGGAACAAGGGTCGCCAGCCTCGACCGCGGCGGTACTGAACACAATGCGCCCCGCCACCAGGGTGGCTGGGTTGATAACCCGCTCACCGCTCGTTGCCTCGCCCAGCGGCAGGTACCAACCCTTCTCGGCCGGATAGCTGACATCCGACCTAGTGCTGGTGATGTAGGAACCTGCGCTGCCGGCAAACAACCCGGTGATCGCTTGCGCCTGCAGATCCGCCACGGTGATGCGCCCTGCGCCATCCGGGGCATCCCAGGCCGCGTAGAAACCTTGGGAATCCTGGCTGCGCTTGTCGGCCAGCTCGCTGAGCTTCCCGGTGCCGAACAGCACGAGCTTGCCGCCTTCGGGATGATCCACCAGCAATGGTTGCGCAGTGATGGGCTGGGTCGCGCCGCCAGGGGCGGTGAACAACGGAGCGCCGCCAAAGGCCAGGCCCCAGCTGTCCGGCGCCGAACCGTGCAAGTCGAACTTCCATAGATGGCCCTGGAGATCGCCGCCATAGGCCGCCTGGACCACATTCTGGCTGTCCACCCGCAACTTCACCGAAGACAGGCCATTCTCCCGACCATTGCCATCGATGGCGATTTTCCTGATCAGCGAACCATCGCGAAGATCCACCACATACAGGGCCGCTACCCCGGAATGGCTGCCGTAGCCATTGCCGATGAACGCCGCCCAGCGCCCGTCGGCCAGGCGCGCCACTTCCGGGCGCGCGTAGGCATAACCCAGATCGTTGAACGCATGGCTGGCATCGGCTGATCCAGGCGCGGCGATTTCCCATAGCGCCTGGGGCGCATCGCCGGCCTGGCCATACAGCTGCACGGCATAAAACGCCTTACCTCCCGCCCCGGTGCCGGCCAGCGCCAGGGTCGCCCAGGATGCGCCGAGCTGGGCATCGAAGACCGCCACCGGGCCATCGGCCAAAAACCGATGACGATCGCCATTGGCGTAGCCGGGGTCGGCAATGTGGTGCAGCAGCGGCAATGCGCTGGAGGGCATATAGGCGTAACGCCGCTTGCCATTGGCCGGATCGATCAGCGAAAGCAGGCCGTCATTGGCGTTGACCAGCAGGCTCGGGCTCATGCCCTGGGCCTTGGCCGCCAGGTAAGCGCTGTAACCGCTGTCGCCCTGTAGATCGGCAGCGTCGCGCGCGGTCGGCGTAGCCAGGACCAGCGGCGAATTGACGATATCCCCCAGCAAGTGGGTACGCACCTTGAGGCCGGCCCGGTCAGCGCCCTGGCTCCAGGCCAGCAGATCGGCCGCGGCGATGCCCGGTGGCAGGCTCTGCGCGAGCGCGGCCTGTTGCGCGCCGGACAGCTGGTCATGGCGCAAGGCGACGGCGCTCCGCGTGGCGCTGTTCCAGGTCTGGAACACCCCAGGCGCCGCACCGGGAACCAGGGTCGAGTCGGTACTCCACAGCGGCGTACCGGTATCGACCGCGCCAGCGGGGCTGATGCCATAGGCCCTGATGGTGCCGTGCCAGTCGCCGGGGTCATAAGACGCCTGGAAATAACTCGAACCGCTGGCCAGCCCGGCGGCACCGGCAATGCTAGCGGGCGCCTGGGCGGCGGAAGCCGAAACTTCGTCCAGGGCCGATGCCAACGCCGCATCGAGCCCCGCCTTGTCAGTCACCGGGTAGAACTTGCCCCGGCCATAGTTCGCCGCATCCGCCAGCATGGGGTAACGGGCGTTGAGACCGATGGTGTAAGTGTTCATCCGTTGTTGCGCGAAACCTGCCGAATCCCAGCTTTTCCCGGCGATATCCCTGCCTGCCGCGCGCATATCGACATCCACCGCCAGCTTGGCGATGTCATCCAGGTACAGGCTGCTGCCCTCCTCGTTGCCGCCGGGATTGCTGCCGTCATTCGCCACCCCGTCCCAATCCGGCAGGCTGGCGGCAGCCTGGGGCTCACGGGTGGGAAAACTATGGTCGTAGCTGGGCAGGCCGTCGGTCACCACCAGGCCGTAATTGCGCTGGCAGCGATACTGGATCGGGCTGCCGTAGGTGGATGGCGTGCTGTTGTAGTAAGGCGTCAGGCCACGAAAGTAACGACTGATTTCGTAATAGGTTTCCGCCAGCGGCGCCTCGGTCGACGCCCTGAGCCCGCCAATGGCGGACAGCAACGCCTGGTAGTTAGCGTCAGCCTGGGCCTGGCTGACCTGGTCGCTGATCGGCGCCAGGTCGCTGATGGCCTGCACGATACGCCCACCCGGCGCCACATCGCCGCCTGCTGGCGGGTTGAAACTCGCCAGGCCGATGCGCAGCGCACGGTTGCCAGCCACCAGCTTGCTGGCGGCATCGCGAACCTGGGTCATCCGGTCCTGAACGGGAATCGAACCATCGGTGAAATCACGATCGCGACCGCCTGCCAAGGCAAGCAGATAGGCCAGGTAAGCCGCCGAATAGCGGGTGCGGCCGTTACCTGCCGGGTCAGGCAGCTTGAGGCACAGCGCCCGGGCATTGTCGCGGTGGAAGCCGACGTAACCGCTGGCGCAACCCGCCTGGCCGAGAGTCGAAAGGGCTATCGAATCCGCGCTCAGGCTGGCCCCGGCCAGGCATTCGCCGGCCTGCACCCGGCAGGGCCTGACCGGCGCCCACTGCTGTTCGGGATCGAAACCCGGAGCATGGACGATGCTGTTCATGCTCTCTGAACCATCGAGCAGCAGCATCACATTCGGCGCCACTGCCGCCGTATTCGCCAAGGGAGCCTGTGCCGGGGTGAAGCCATAGGCCGGGGCACTCAGATAGAAGCCCAGCAATACGCCAGCCAGCCACGCCGAGGTTTCAGTACTTGGCATAGATGCTCTCCAGCACGCTGCGCGAATGGCCGGCCACGCCGACCGCGGTTACCCGGTACAGGGTCGCGGAAGTGTTGCTCGGGACGTTGACCGCCCCCAGCGTCGTACCGATGTTCTGCACGCCGTAGAAGCCGTTGCCGGTGGCAATCCAGGTCACGCCCGAATGGCTGTTGCGGCCCGCGGCACTGACCACTGAAGCTTCGCCGGGCGGCGCGCACTGGCTGCCGGTACAGGCCGCCAATACATAACTGTCTTGCTGCACCGCGCTCTCACCAATGCGCAGGGCCATTTCCGCCGCCTGAAACGATTGGTTGCGCAACCACAGGCCGCCGGACATCTTTTCCTGCAAGGTCGCGTTCTGCATCGACGAAACGCCGATCAAGGTCAGCAACAGCAGGAACACCAGGCTCATCAGCAACGCCATGCCGCGCTGCGCCCCGGGGAGCGTTCGGTAGGAAATCATGGGCAGCTCACTCACAACAGCCGATTGCGCAAGGCGGCCACCACATTGAAGGTTTGCGGCCGCACTCGCCCCTGGGGATCGCTCAGGGTCAGGCTCAAGCGCACGCTACGGATGCGGGCCGGGTCGCCGGGATCGCGACTGTAGCGGGAAGCCGCGATATCCGTGGCCGTGCTGGCGATGCCGAACGACACTTCGAAGGCGCTGACGTTGTTCACCAGCACCGCCTGACTGAAGCCGGTGCCGGTGCCCATCAGCAATTGATCGTTCTTCAAGCTGTACACCAGGCGCCGCACCGCAAATGCCTGCTGCCCCGTGGCGGCCTTGCGGGCACCGGTGTAGGCAGTGGCGCTGTTGCGGCAGTCGGTCAACACGGTCCAGGTAGGGGCGCCGCCGCTGTCGCCGATATCGGTCGTGACCAGCGTCAGCCGATGGTGCGTGTTGTCCCAGCGGATCGGCGTTTGCGCGTGACCGGCAAAATCCGCCGCGGTACTGGCATCGGCGATGCTCTGCAGGCAGCCGAACATGCCGACCATGCGTATTTCCTGGAGCATTTTGCTCAGCACGAAACGCGCGTCCTCTTGCAGGCTGGCCGCGGCGTTCTGGCTGGCGTAAGTGTTTTTTGCCGAGATGAAAATCTGCGTCACCCCCAAGGTCACGATCAAGCTCAAGGCCAGCGCCACCAGCATTTCGATCAAGCCGAAACCACTGTTCGCGCGCCTCATGGCTTGCTCCCCGGATCCACCGCCACCCGGCTGCTCAGGACAAAACTGCGCGAGCCTTCGGCAGGCTCGCCAGAATGGGCGGCACGGGCGTCATCCCAGGTGATGCTGATGGTGAACACGCCCTGCTTGAGGCTGATATGGCCTTCGGCGGTCGGCCCGCCAAAGCTCTCGACATTGCGCTTGAAGTCGTAGAGGTCCTGGTCTCGAACCACGCTGAAATTGCCCACATCGGGAGCCGCCACGGTGTAGTCGGCGGCGCTGTTGGCGCGGATGCGATCGAGCATGTCATAGGCGATGAAGCTGGCCTGGCTGGTCATCAATGCGCTGTCGGTGTAGCGCAGCGCATTGAGCTGGAGCGCCGCCGCACCGAGCAGGCCGACACCGAGAATCAGCACCGCCACCAGCACCTCGATCAGGGTCATCCCGGCCTGCCCGCTCCTGCCTGTCATTTGCACTCCCCGTTTACCGCGATCCGTCCGTTCAGGCACAGCGTGATCGTTCTGTGTTGCGCGCCCAGCACATAGGTCATGACCGGCGGAACCGCCGCCGATACGCCACCCAGCGCATTGAAACCAATGCTGTCGAACTCAGAGGTTAGCGTCAGCCGGGCGCCGCGACTGACCGCGGGAACAACCCGCAATACATTCGCCGCCGGCCCGTCGCCTTGATAAATCGACAGCCCCCGGCTCCAGTCGGAATCGACGGCAGTCGGCCGCAGGTAAATCGGCAAGCCCCGGTCGATCGCCTGCAGACGCGCGTAATTCAAGCTTCTCAGCAGTTCGTTGACATCGCTCTCGGCCTTGGAGCGCTGCGCCATTTGACTGAATGCAGGAACCAGCAGGGTCAACAAAACCAGCGAAACTGCCAGGGCCACCAGCAATTCGATCAGCGTGAAGCCTTCTGTACGGTGACGCATGCCATCCCCTTGAGCGGCCAGCGGCTATAACTGGCTCTGGCACTTCGAACATTCATAGACCGAGCGTTCGCGGTTTTGCTCAATGGCCGGACAAGGATTGTCCGGACCAGTCGCATTCCATGGAGGGAAGACCATGTTGCAGAAGGGTTTCAGCCTGATCGAGATAGTCGTCGCCCTGGCGCTTGCCAGCCTGTTGATGCTGTTCGCGAGCACGTCATTTGGCGAGCTGCTGCAGTCGACACGCCGGCTGGATGCCGCACAGATGCTTGCCAGCGGCATTCGCAACGCGCGCACCGAAGCCATCCTGCGCCAGCAACGAACCGTGATTCATGGCGTGAACGACGATTGGAGCCAGGGCTGGCGGATCATTCTGGATATCAGTGGCGAGGGTTCGCAGGACAGCGACAACCCGGTGCTGCTTGAACGGCGGGGGGACGCCCGGGTGGCGATTGTCGGCAATCGCCCGGTGCAGCATTACGTGCGTTTCAGTGGCCTGGGCGATCCGCATCTGCCCAGCGGTGCCTTTCAGGCCGGGACCCTGCACATTTGCGCGGTCGAATCGGGAGTCAGCCAGCACCAGGTGGTGCTTTCTCGCAGCGGGCGGGTCAGCCTGCGCAGCGACAAGACGGCGCAGGCACTGTGCGATGAACGCGGTTGATCAGAGCAGCGAGCGAACGCGCAGCTCCTTGGGCATGGAGAAGGTGATGTTTTCTTCGCGACCGGCCAGTTCGTCCGCGCCGGTGGCGCCCCAGGCGTGCAGTTGCTCGATCACGCCCCGCACCAGGACCTCGGGAGCCGAAGCCCCGGCGGTGATGCCGATACGCTCGACGCCGTCGAACCAGCTGCGTTGCATGTCCTCGGCGCCGTCGATCAGATACGCCGGGGTGGCCATGCGTTCGGCCAGCTCACGCAGGCGGTTGGAGTTGGAGCTGTTCGGGCTGCCCACCACCAACACCACATCGCACTCGTCGGCCAGCTGCTTGACCGCGTCCTGACGGTTCTGCGTGGCGTAGCAGATATCGTCCTTGCGCGGCCCGCCAATGGCCGGGAAACGTTGGCGCAGGGCGTCGATGACGCGACTGGTGTCGTCCATCGACAAGGTGGTCTGGGTAACGAATGCCAGCTTGTCAGGGTTGCGTACCTGCAGCGCGGCGACGTCCTGCTCGTCTTCCACCAGGTAGATCGCGCCGCCATTGCTGGCGTCGTACTGGCCCATGGTGCCTTCGACTTCCGGGTGGCCGGCATGGCCGATCAGGATGCATTCGCGACCGTCGCGGCTGTAGCGCGCCACTTCGATATGCACCTTGGTCACCAGCGGGCAGGTTGCATCGAAGACTTTCAGGCCACGGCCTGCCGCTTCGCTGCGTACGGCCTGGGAGACGCCGTGGGCGCTGAAGATCACGATGACGTCATCCGGCACCTGGTCCAGCTCCTCGACAAAGATCGCGCCGCGAGCGCGCAGGTCTTCGACGACAAATTTGTTGTGCACCACTTCATGGCGCACATAGATCGGCGGCCCGAAGACCTCCAGGGCGCGGTTAACGATTTCGATCGCGCGGTCCACGCCAGCGCAGAAGCCACGGGGGTTGGCGAGTTTGATTTGCATGCTGTGCCTCGTGTCTTGCGCGCAAGAAGTAGCGAAAACAGTAGAAAACTTATCCAGGAGCCAGCTTGCTAGCGATGGCGGTATGCCAGTAACGACGATGTCGAATGTCAGGCATTCATCGCCAGCAAGCTTGCTCCTACAGGGTTAAAGCGCTTTAACGTCGATGATCTCGACATCAAAGGTCAAGGTTTTACCGGCCAACGGATGATTGAAATCAACCGTCACCTGGGCGTCATCGAAGGCTTTGACCACGCCTGGCAGCTCGGTATTCGCCGCATCGTTGAAGATCACCAGCAGGCCTTCGGACAGCTCCATGTCCTGGAACTGCGAACGCGGGATGATCTGCACGTTTTGCGGGTTCGGCTGGCCAAAGGCGTTTTCCGGCTCGATGGTCAGGCTACGCTTGTCGCCCGCCTTGAAGCCGAACAGGGCCGCTTCAAAACCTGGCAGCAGGTTGCCGTCGCCGACCTTGAAGGTCGCCGGGGCCTTGTCGAAGGTGCTGTCCACGGTGTCGCCGTTCTCCAGGCGCAACGCGAAATGCAAAGTGACTTCCGTGTTCTGGCCAATGCGTTGCCCAGCCGATGCCTGTTCAGTCATGGACGGCTTCTCCGGTTTTCTTGCTTTTGAACATATCCAGCGCAAGCATCACCGCACCCACGCTGATGGCGCTGTCGGCAAAGTTGAACGCCGGGAAATACCAGCGGTTCTGCCAATGCACCAGGATGAAATCGATCACATGGCCCAGGGCAACGCGGTCGTACAGGTTGCCCAGCGCCCCCCCCAGCACCAGTGCCAGGGCGACTGCCAGCCAGGTTTCGTTGCGCCCCAGGCGCTTGAGCCAGACCACCAGCACCGCGCTGACCACGACGGCGATCAGTGCAAACAGCCAGCGTTGCCAGCCCGAGCTGTCCGCCAGGAAGCTGAACGCCGCACCGGTGTTGTAGGCCAGGGTCCAGCTGAAGTAATCCGGGATCACCACGATCTGCTGGTACATCGTCAGCGAGCTTTCGAAGTGCAGCTTGCTGGCCTGGTCGATGACCAGGACCAGCAGGCTCAACCACAGCCAGCCCAGACGGCCGAAACGGCCCGCGGCATTAGGCATAGTGACGAACCTCGCCTTCGCCGCTGATGTTGTCGACGCAGCGACCGCAGATTTCCGGGTGCTCTGGGTGCACGCCGACGTCTTCACGGCAGTGCCAGCAACGGGCGCACTTGGCGAAGCTCGACTTGACCACTTTCAGCTTGAGGCCGGCGACTTCGGTTTCCACCGCATCCGCCGGTGCCTGCACGAAAGGCGCGACGCTGGCGGTGGAGGTGATCAGCACGAAACGCAGCTCGTTGCTCAGCTTGGCCAGGTCGGCGCTCAGCGCGTCCTCGGCGTACAGGGTCACTTCGGCTTGCAGGTTGCCACCGACGGCCTTGGCCGCGCGCTGGATTTCCATTTCCTTGTTGACCGCGACCTTGACCGCCATGATCCGGTCCCAGTAGGCACGATCCAGCTCGAAGCCTTCCGGCAGTTCGCTGAGGCCCTGGTACCAGGTATTGAGCATCACCGACTCATTGCGCTCGCCCGGCAGGTACTGCCACAGCTCGTCGGCGGTGAAGGCCAGGATCGGCGCGATCCAGCGCACCAGCGCTTCGGAGATGTGGAACAGCGCGGTCTGGCACGAACGACGGGCCTTGCTGTTGGCGCCGGTGGTGTACTGGCGGTCCTTGATGATGTCCAGGTAGAAGCCGCCCAGCTCCTGCACGCAGAAGTTGTGCACCTTGGAGTAGACGTTCCAGAAGCGGTATTCACCGTAGTGCAGTTCCAGCTCGCGCTGCAGCAGCAGGGTGCGGTCCACGGCCCAACGGTCCAGCGCGAGCATTTCTTCGGCCGGCAGGATATCGGTGGCCGGGTTGAAGCCGCTCAGGTTGGAGAGCAGGAAGCGGGCGGTGTTGCGGATACGCCGGTAGGCATCGGCGCTGCGCTGCAGGATCTGGTCGGAAACCGCCATTTCGCCGGAGTAGTCGGTGGCCGAGACCCACAGGCGCATGATGTCGGCGCCCAGGGTGTCGTTGACTTTCTGCGGCGCGATCACGTTGCCCAGGGACTTGGACATCTTGCGACCGTTCTCGTCGACGGTGAAACCGTGGGTCAGTAGCTCGCGATACGGCGCATTGCCATCAATCGCGCAGCCAGTCAGCAGCGACGAGTGGAACCAGCCGCGGTGCTGGTCGGAACCTTCCAGGTACAGGTCGGCACGCGGACCGCTGGCGTGGCCCATCGAGTGCGAGCCGCGCAGTACGTGCCAGTGCGTGGTGCCGGAGTCGAACCAGACGTCCAGGGTGTCGCTGATCTTGTCGTATTGCGCGGCTTCGTCGCCCAGCAACTCGGCCGCGTCCATCTTGAACCAAGCTTCGATGCCTTCGTGCTCGACGCGCTTGGCAACTTCTTCCATCAACTCGACGGTGCGTGGGTGCAGGTCGCCGCTTTCCTTGTGCAGGAAGAACGGGATCGGCACACCCCAGTTGCGCTGGCGGGAGATGCACCAATCCGGACGGTTGGCGATCATCGAATGCAGGCGCGCCTGGCCCCAGGCCGGCACGAACTGAGTCTCTTCGATGGCCTGCAATGCGCGCTGGCGCAGGGTGTTGCCGCTGGTTGGCTGTTTGTCCATGCCGACGAACCACTGCGCGGTGGCGCGGTAGATCAGCGGAGTCTTGTGGCGCCAGCAATGCATGTAGCTGTGGCTGATGGTTTCGGTGTGCAGCAGCGCACCGACTTCGGTCAGCTTGTCGACGATCGCCGGGTTGGCCTTCCAGATGAACTGGCCGCCGAAGAATTCCAGCGAGCTGGCGTACACGCCATTGCTCTGCACTGGATTGAGGATGTCATCGTTGACCATGCCGTAGCGCTTGCAGGTCACGAAGTCGTCTTCGCCGTAGGCTGGCGAGGAGTGAACCACGCCGGTACCCGCGCCCAGCTCGACGTATTCAGCCAAGTAGACCGGCGACAGGCGATCGTAGAACGGGTGACGGAAGTTGATCAGCTCCAGCGCCGAACCCGGGGCGGTGGCGATCACCGAGCCTTCGAGGTTGTAGCGGGCCAGGCAGGACTCCACCAGCTCTTCGGCCAGCACCAGCAGCTTGTCGCCAGCATCGACCAGGGCGTAGTTGAACTCAGGGTGAACGTTCAACGCCTGGTTGGCCGGGATGGTCCACGGAGTGGTGGTCCAGATCACGATCGAAGCCGGCTTGCTCAGCTTGGCCAGGCCAAAGGCCGCCGCCAGCTTGTCTTCGTCGGCAATCGGGAAGGCTACGTCGATGGTCGAGGACTTCTTGTCCTGGTATTCGACTTCCGCTTCAGCCAGGGCCGAGCCGCAGTCGAAGCACCAGTTCACCGGCTTGAGGCCCTTGAACACGAAGCCACCCTTGACCATTTCCGCCAGGGCACGGATTTCCCCGGCCTCGTTGGCAAAGTCCATGGTCTTGTACGGGTTGGCCCAGTCGCCCAGCACGCCCAGGCGGATGAACTCGGCCTTCTGGCCTTCGATCTGCTCGGTGGCGTAGGCGCGGCACAGCTCGCGGGTCTTGTCCGAGGACAGGTTCTTGCCGTGGGTGACTTCGACCTTGTGCTCGATCGGCAGGCCATGGCAGTCCCAGCCTGGAACGTAAGGCGCATCGAAGCCCGCCAAGGTCTTCGAGCGGATAATCATGTCCTTGAGAATCTTGTTGACCGCATGACCGATGTGAATCGAGCCGTTGGCGTAAGGCGGACCGTCGTGAAGAACGAACTTCGGACGATCCTTGCCAATTTCGCGCAACTTACCGTACAGGCCAATGCTGTCCCAGCGCTGCAGAATCTGCGGTTCGCGCTGAGGCAGGCCGGCCTTCATTGGGAAGGCGGTGTCCGGAAGGTTTAGCGTGGCTTTATAGTCGGTCATTTAAGGCTCTTCATTAGCGATTGGCGCTATGGATACGTGCAATTTCGGCACGGGCGGCGGCGACATCCGCGTTGATCGCCGTCTTCAGCGCCTCCAGAGAGGCGAAACGCTGCTCTTCACGCAGCTTTTGGTGGAAAACCACCGTCAAACGCCGGTCATACAGATCGCCGGCAAAATCTAAAAGATGAACTTCCAGGTGGGCCTTGCCATCACCTGCAACCGTCGGCCGCACGCCGATATTGGCGACGCCCGGCCAGGTCTTGCCGTCGATATCGACATCGACCAGGTACACCCCGGACAGCGGTACGCGACGGCGCTTGAGCTGCACATTGATGGTAGGCGTGCCCAATTGGCGCGCCAGCTTCTGCCCGTGCAAGACCCGTCCGGCGATGCGGAACGGGCGGCCGAGCAGACGCTCGGCCAATGCAAAATCGGCAGCCGCCAGCGCATTGCGAACCTGGGTGCTGCTGACGCGCAGGCCATCCAGCTCGACGGTCTGCGCGGCTTCTACGGTAAAACCGTGGGTAATGCCGGCCTTCTGCAGGAAATCGAAGTCTCCGACGCGGTCGCAACCAAAGCGAAAATCGTCGCCGACTTCCAGGTGCTGCACACCCAGGCCGTCGACCAGGATCGTCTCGACGAACTCACTGGCGCTGAGCTTGCTCAAGCGCTGGTTGAACGCCAGGCACAAGACCCGGTCGACGCCCTCCTCCGCCAGCAGCTGCAGCTTGTCACGCAAGCGTGCCAGGCGGGCTGGAGCGGTATCGGGGGCGAAGAACTCGCGCGGCTGCGGCTCGAATATCACCACGCAGCTGGGCACGCCCAATTCAAGCGCACGCTCCCGCAGCCGGCCCAGGATTGCCTGGTGGCCGCGGTGAACACCGTCGAAGTTGCCAATAGTGGCGACACAGCCCCGATGCTGGGGGCGCAGGTTGTGGAGGCCTCGGACCAGCTGCATAACGCGCTTCTTGCTCATAAAGTGGCCGATTATAACCACACCCGACGGCCGGCGACAGGCAACAGCACGCGCCAAAGTGATCGAACCGACAAAACCACTGCCTCGCCGACGCTCACGGGGCCCAGGACCTCAGTGCAACGCCTTGCGATTGAAGTCGCGCAAACGGAAGCCGAGCAATGCCAGCATGCCGAAATAGACCGCCACGCCTGCGATCACCAGCACGCCCAGACGCAGGAAACGCGCGAGCATATGCCCCTGATCCCAGGCTGGCATGAACTGCATCAGCCCCAGCAATACCGCCGACATCACGCTCACCGCAATGACCAGCTTGAGGGCAAACTTGCCCCAACCAGGCTGCGGCAGGAACATTTGCTGCTTGCGCAGCTGATAGAACAGCAGACCGGCGTTGATGCAGGCCCCGGCACTGATCGCCAGCGCCAGGCCCGCATGTTTCAGCGGGCCGATAAATGCCAGGTTCAGCAGTTGCGTGACGATCAGGGTAAAGATCGCGATTTTCACCGGCGTGCGGATGTTCTGCTGGGCATAGAAGCCCGGCGCCAGGACCTTGACCACAATGATTGCGAGCAGGCCGACCGAATATGCGACCAGCGCACGCTGGGTCATCGAAGCATCGAAGGCGCTGAACTGGCCGTACTGGAACAGCGACACCGTCAACGGCTCGGCCAGGATTCCCAGCGCCAGCGCACAAGGCAGCACCAGCATGAAACACAGGCGCAGGCCCCAATCGAGAATCCGCGAATATTCATGCCGATCCTTGTTGGCGTAAGTCTTGGCCAGCGTCGGCAGCAGGATTGTGCCCAGGGCCACGCCCAGAACTCCCGAAGGCAGCTCCATCAGGCGATCGGCGTAATACATCCAGGACACCGAGCCAGCCACCAGGAACGAGGCGAAGATGGTGTTGATGATCAGCGAAATCTGGCTCACCGAGACCCCGAGAATGGCCGGCAGCATCTGCTTCAGCACCCGCCACACCCCGGTATCGCGCAGGTTCAGGCGCGGCAGCACGAGCATGCCGATTTTTTTCAGGTGCGGCAGCTGGTACAGCAATTGCGCCAGGCCACCCGCCAGGACCGCCCAGCCCAGGGCCATGACCGGAGGATCGAAATATGGCGTCAGGAAAACCGCAAAGATGATCATGGCGACGTTCAGCAGCGTCGGCACGAACGCCGGGACCGAAAAGCGGTTCCAGGTATTGAGGATTGCGCCGGCCAGGGAAGACAGCGAGATCAGCAATATATAAGGAAAGGTCACCCGCAACAGATCGGTGGTCAGGGTGAATTTTTCCGGGGTGTCGGCAAAACCCGGGGCCGTCGCCCAGATCACCCAGGGCGCGGCAATGATCCCCAGCGCCGTCACCAGCGCCAGTACCAGGGTCAGCAGGCCTGAGACATAGGCAATAAAGGTGCGGGTCGCCTCGTCACCCTGCTGGCTTTTGTATTCCGCCAGGATCGGCACAAAAGCCTGGGAAAAAGCCCCTTCGGCAAAGATACGGCGCAGCAGGTTGGGCAGCTTGAAGGCAATGAAAAAGGCGTCCGTCGCCATGCCGGCGCCAAATGTGCGCGCAATGATGGTATCGCGCACGAAACCCAAAACCCGGGAAAGCATGGTGATAGAGCTGACAGCAGCCAACGACTTGAGCAGGTTCATGAAAAGGTTTTTTGCCTGTAGATAAACAGCAGGCGAACAATGCGCCTACTTATGCGATACTCCGCGCCGCAACAGCACAGAGCCAAAGCTCGCGAGTTTACAGGTCAAGCGCCGGAAATAAATATCCCGCCTCTTCAGATCCCACCACTCAGCGGAACGTCTCACTTACCCTTGACAAGTCTTTCCGTCATCGGCATGATTCGCGGCCTATTTTGTTAGCTATTTCCCAAGTCTTTCGAGGAGCTCGACGGTGGCCAACTCACCTTCCGCCAAAAAACGTGCAAAACAGGCTGAGAAGCGTCGCAGCCACAACGCCAGCCTGCGTTCCATGGTTCGTACCTACATCAAGAATGTAGTTAAAGCCATCGACGCAAAAGACGCTGAAAAAGCGCAAGCTGCTTATGTTCTGGCCGTGCCAGTTATCGACCGTATGGCCGATAAAGGCATCATCCACAAGAACAAAGCTGCTCGCCATAAAGGTCGTCTGAATGGCCACATCAAGGCTCTGAACCTTGCTGCTGCAGCCTAAGCGACACGCTTGTTAAAAAACCGACCTCAGGGTCGGTTTTTTATTGCCTGCGATTTATGCCCCACCCCATAGACCGCCATCGCGAAACTCACCCCTACACAGCACAAACCTGCAGGAGCGAGCGCGCTCGCGATGACCGTTACGGATTTTGCGCCCAAGGCAGAATCGGAATCGCCGTCACCGCATTCTGCGGACTGCCCTCGATCAACCGATCGCTATAGACCAGGTACACCAAGGTGTTGCGCTTCTTATCGAGAAAGCGCACCACCTGCATGGTTTTGAACACCAAGGAAGTGCGCTCCTTGAACACCTCGTCGCCATCCTTGAGCTCACCCTTGAAACTGATCGGCCCAACCTGGCGACAAGCAATGGAAGCCTCGGCACGGTCTTCCGCCAAACCCAAGCCACCCTTCACGCCACCAGTCTTGGCTCGCGACAGGTAGCAGGTCACACCTTCCACCTTCGGATCATCGAAGGCTTCGACCACGATGCGATCGTTAGGCCCGACAAACTTGAATACCGTGGACACCTGGCCGATCTCTTCAGCGGAGGCCAGCAGCGGCATTGCCAACAGCAAGCCCAACAATCCTTTTGCTACGCGCATTGGTTTTTCCTTAGACCAGAATCAGATTGTCACGGTGAACCAACTCAGGCTCAGCCATGTACCCCAACAAGCCGACAATTGCATCAGAAGGCTGACCGATGATTTTTTGTGCTTCCAGAGCGCTGTAGTTGGCCAGGCCGCGCGCGATTTCACGCCCGTCCGGCGCCACGCACACCACCATTTCGCCGCGACGGAAACTGCCCTGGACCAGCTTGACGCCCACCGGCAGCAGGCTTTTGTTGCCCTGGGACAAGGCCGATACCGCGCCATCGTCCAGCACCAGAGTGCCACGGGTTTGCAGGTGCCCCGCCAACCATTGCTTGCGCGCCGCCAGCATGCCGCGCTCAGGCGACAGCAAGGTTCCCAGCCGCTCGCCCGCCTTGAGACGATCCAGTACACGCTCCAGGCGCCCACCAACAATGATGGTGTGCGCCCCGGAACGTGCCGCCAGACGCGCCGCACGCAGCTTGGTCTGCATGCCGCCGCGCCCCAGCGCACCACCCGTGCCACCCGCGACCGCGTCCAGCGCCGGATCGTCGGCGCGCGCCTCATAGATGAGCTGGGCATCGGGATTGCTGCGCGGGTCCGCATCGAACATGCCGTCGCGGTCAGTGAGGATTACCAGCAGATCGGCCTCGACCAGGTTGGCCACCAAGGCAGCCAGCGTGTCGTTGTCACCAAAGCGGATTTCATCGGTGACCACGGTGTCGTTTTCATTGATAACCGGGATCACCTTGAGCTCGACCAGCGCGCGCAAGGTGCTGCGAGCATTCAGGTAACGCTTGCGGTCGGACAGGTCGTCATGGGTCAGCAGAATCTGCGCAGTGTGCAAGCCATGTTCGGCAAAGCTCGACTCCCAAGCCTGCACCAGCCCCATCTGGCCGATGGCCGCCGCCGCCTGCAGCTCATGCATCGCACTCGGTCGTGCGGTCCAGCCCAGGCGACTCATGCCGGCCGCAACCGCGCCGGAGGAGACCAATACCAGCTCGACGCCAGCCTCATGCAAGGCCACCATCTGCTCGACCCAAACACCCATTGCCGCGCGATCCAGCCCTTTGCCGTCCGCCGTCAGCAACGCGCTGCCGATCTTCACGACCCAGCGCTGCGCACCTGTCACCTTACTCCGCATCTTCTTCAACCTTAGCTTGAGAGCCACGCGACCGAGCGCGCCCATAAAGTTATTCTTGGCTACGTTTCCCGGATACTAAAACGCCGCTCAGTGAGCGGCGCTTGTAGTTTACTGCAACGAATCAGTCGCGGACGTAAATGATTTCCGGACCATCTTCATCATCCACATCTTCCTCATCCCAATCATCGTCGCCGATGTCGTGCACGCTCTTCACGCCGCTGCGGCGCAGGGCACGCTGGTCGTCCAGAGCCTGCAGCTGGGCACGCGCCTCGTCCTCGATACGCTGATCGAGCTCGGCCAATTCGTCGGCATAAGCCGGGTCGGCGGCCAGGCGATCAGCACGATCCTCCAGATACCGCATGATGTCGCGACTCAGGCGCTCGGTACCGTCTTTGGAAATGGCCGAGATCACGTACACCGGACCGGTCCACTCCAGGCGATCGACGATCTCCTTGACCCGCGCCTCATGCTCTTCCTCGAGAATCTGGTCGCACTTGTTCAGCACCAGCCAGCGATCGCGCTCAGCCAGGGACGGACTGAACTTGGTCAGCTCGTTGACGATAACCTCTGCCGCATCGGCCGGGCTGCTTTCATCCAGCGGCGCCATGTCCACGAGATGCAGCAACAGACGGGTACGCGCCAAGTGCTTGAGGAAACGGATCCCCAGGCCCGCACCATCCGAAGCCCCTTCGATCAACCCCGGAATATCGGCGATCACAAAGCTCTTCCAGCGATCGACACTGACCACGCCCAGGTTCGGCACCAGGGTCGTGAACGGATAGTCAGCCACTTTCGGCTTGGCCGCGGAAACCGAGCGGATGAAGGTGCTCTTGCCGGCATTCGGCAAGCCCAGCAGACCGACGTCCGCCAGTACTTTCAGCTCAAGCTTGAGGTCGCGCTGCTCACCCGGCTTGCCCGGAGTGGTCTGGCGCGGCGCGCGGTTGGTACTGGATTTGAAACGGGTGTTACCCAGACCGTGCCAACCGCCCTGCACTACCAGCAAACGCTGGCCAGCCCTGGTCAGATCGCCAATCACTTCCTGGGTACCGGCGTCGATCACAGTGGTGCCGACCGGCACACGCAACTCCAGGTCTTCACCCTTTTTGCCGGTGCAATCGGTACTGCCGCCATTGGAGCCACGCTCGGCATCGAAATGACGGGTGTAGCGGTAGTCCACCAGGGTGTTGAGGTTTTCGTCGGCGATCATGTAGATCGATCCGCCATCGCCCCCGTCACCACCGTTCGGACCACCGTTTTCGATGAATTTTTCCCGACGGAAACTCATGCAGCCATTGCCGCCGTCGCCAGCTTTTACTCGGATCGAAACTTCATCAACGAACTTCATAACAAAACGCCTCTCGCCGCGCGGACGAGCTGAAAAACACTAAGATATAAGACTCTTGCAAAAATGAGCGCAGCGAACCCGATCAACGGCCGTAACATCCAGCGCTGGCAGCCCATACAAACAGTTTTGCAAGAGACTCACCCCACAAACGAAAAAGCCCCGTCGCGAGACAGGGCTTTTCCAGCGATCGCACAATTAAGCTGCGACGACGCTCACGTAACGACGACCGAAGGCGCCTTTTACTTCAAACTTGATCACGCCTTCGATTTTCGCGAAGAGGGTGTGATCTTTACCCATGCCAACGCCGTAGCCAGCGTGGAATTGGGTGCCGCGCTGACGCACGATGATGTTGCCGGCCTTGATGACCTGGCCGCCATACATCTTCACGCCAAGGCGTTTGGCTTCTGAGTCGCGACCGTTACGGGTACTACCACCAGCTTTTTTGTGTGCCATGAGTTCAATTCTCCTAGTGAGGAATTAGGCTGAAATTAAGCCTGAATACCGGTGATTTTGATCTCGGTGAACCACTGGCGGTGGCCCATACGCTTCATGTGGTGCTTACGGCGACGGAACTTGATGATGCGGACTTTATCGTGACGACCTTGGGAGATCACTTCAGCCTTGACGGTTGCGCCAGCAACAACAGGTGCGCCGATGTTCACGTCGTCGCCATTGGCAACCAACAGAACGCGGTCAAAAGTCACGGATTCGCCAGTGGCGATTTCCAGTTTTTCGATCTTCAGGTATTCACCTTCAGCGACCTTGTATTGCTTACCGCCGGTAACGATTACTGCGTACATGGTATTTCTCCGATAATCCTGCTCACCCAGCTCTTTATAAGAAGAAGTATTGGCTGGCATGGCTGCATGGGGCTGGAACGGCCCAAGTGCAATTGCGTAAGGCAGGTGCTGCCCAGGAAGTTCAGGGTGCGCGATTGTACGCAAGCTGTCCTGGCGATGCAAGTGGCCGCCCATCGCGCCTTGACAGCCCCGGATGTGGGTCCTAGCATGCCGCGCAACCCTTCTGGAGCACCTGTCGCTGATGCAACCCCAAGCTTTCTACCGCGCGGTGGCGGACGATTTTAGCGCCGTCGACGGCATCATCAAGAAGCAGCTGACCTCCCGAGTGCCGCTGGTATCGAAAATCGGCGACTACATTACCTCGGCCGGCGGTAAACGCCTGCGTCCTTTATTGGTGCTGCTGTGTGGCAAGGCCCTGGGTCGCGAAGGCGATGACATGCGCCTGCTGGCTGCCACCATCGAATTCCTGCACACCGCCACCTTGCTGCATGACGACGTGGTCGACATGTCCGGCATGCGCCGTGGCCGCTCGACCGCCAACGCCATGTGGGGCAACGCCCCGAGCGTGCTGGTGGGCGATTTCCTGTACTCGCGCTCGTTCGAGATGATGGTCGAGCTGGGCTCGATGCCGGTGATGAAGATCCTTTCGCAAGCCACTCGCATCATTGCTGAAGGCGAAGTGCTGCAACTGTCGAAAGTCCGCGACGCCAGCACCACCGAAGAAACCTACATGGAAGTCATTCGCGGCAAGACCGCAATGCTCTTCGAGGCGTCGACCCACAGCGCCGCCGCCCTGGCCGGCGCTACCGAAGCGCAGAGCGAAGCCCTGCGCACCTTCGGCGATCACCTGGGCGTAGCCTTCCAGCTGGTGGACGACCTGCTCGACTACCGTGGCGACGCTGAAACCCTGGGCAAGAACGTCGGCGACGACCTGGCTGAAGGCAAGCCGACCCTGCCGCTGATCTACACCATGCGCGAAGGCACGCCGGAACAGGCGGCCCTGGTGCGCCAGGCAATCCAGAAAGGCGGTATCGAAGATCTGGAAAGCATTCGCGCCGCCGTGGAAGCCTCCGGCTCCCTGGATTACACCGCGCAGCTGGCACGCGACTATGTCGCTCGCGCCATCGCTTGCCTGGAAGCCCTGCCGCCAAGCGAGTACCGCGACGCGCTGGTGGAACTGAGCGAATTCGCGGTAGCCCGCACGCACTGATCCGACCACGAACGAGCTTGCTCCTGCCCTTCGCAGGAGCGGGCTTGCTCGCAGCACTTTCCCCGCGACGCCCCTCCCCACGCAAAACCCTATATAATGTGCGCTTTTTAGCCTTCCTGAACTCGAGGAGTCTTAGTGAGCACGTTGCCACCCTGCCCTAAATGCAATTCCGAATACACCTACGAAGACGGCGCCCAGCTGGTCTGCCCCGAATGCGCCCACGAATGGTCCGCCAACGGTGAAGCCGAGGCCACATCCGATGAAACCGTGAAAAAGGACTCAGTCGGCAATGTCCTGCAAGACGGCGACACCATCACCGTGATCAAGGACCTCAAGGTCAAGGGCACCTCGCTGGTGGTCAAGGTCGGCACCAAGGTCAAGAACATCCGCCTGTGCGATGGCGACCACGACATCGACTGCAAGATCGACGGTATCGGCCCGATGAAGCTCAAGTCCGAGTTCGTCCGCAAGGTCTGATATTCCGGTTATCGCCCCGCGCCAGGCGCGGGGTGAAGCCCTTCTCACTCCCCCTCGACTCCAAGCCCCTCCTGCCAAATATCAAAAGGCCAGCCCTTTTGACGCACAACAATTTCCACACAGAAAACAGCAGAAACCGCCAATAGGCACTTGCTATTCATTGAATAAGAATTATTCTCATTGAACCCCATCAAGGAGATGAAACTCATGACTTATTTGATCGACGCATGGCTGGACCGCCCACACCCTTACCTGCGAATCCTGCATCGGGAAACCGGGGAAGTCTGTGCGGTATTGGAAGAAGAAGCCTTAAATGAACTGCAGGATCAGGGCGACCTGGACCTCAACGGCCTGAGTTCCAGCGAGCCGGTGGTGCTCAAAGAACTGGTGCGCAACCTGTTTCTGTTCTGCTATGCACGGGCCTTGCGCCCTGCCGGAACAGCCGAAGGGCAAGGCCAGAGCGCAAAAATACGTCTATGACCCCACCTACCCCCTGCCAAGGCAAGCTTGCTCGCGATCTGTGCACCGCAGATACGGCGCCCGGATCGCGAGCAAGCTAGCCCAGCAGTTGAGGCTTACAGAACGTCGAGCAGCTCGACGTCAAACACCAGAACGCTGTGCGGCGGAATGCTGCCAACGCCTTGCGCGCCGTAAGCCAGCTCGCTCGGCACGTACAGACGCCATTTGCTACCGGCATTCATCAGTTGCAGGGCCTCGGTCCAGCCAGCGATCACGCCGCCGACCGGGAATTCCGCAGGCTGGCCGCGCTCGTAGGAGCTGTCGAACACAGTGCCGTCGATCAGCGTGCCGTGGTAGTGAGTGCGCACGCTGTCTTCACGGGATGGCTTGGCGCCTTCACCCTGGGTCAGCACTTCGAACTGCAGGCCGGACGCCAGCGTGGTGATGCCTTCGCGCTTGGCGTTTTCAGCCAGGAAAGCCAGGCCCGCGCCAGCGGCGGCTTCAGCCTTGGCAGCTGCTTCGGCTTGCATGATTTCGCGGATCACCTTGAAGCTGGCGGACATTTCTTCCTGGCCAACACGGCTAGGCTTGCCGGCGAACGCGTCGGTCAGGCCGGCCAGGATGGCGTCCAGGCTCACACCTGGTGGCGGGTTGTCACGCAGCTGGTCGCCCAGCTGGCGGCCGATACCGTAGCTGACGCGAGTTTCGTCGGTGGACAGATTTACTTCGGACATGACACTGCTCCGCTGTGCGGACGGCTCGGAAATCCGCCGTGCGTACACAGCGCATCCCGGGACGCCCGGAACCAAAAGGGCGAGCAGACTAGCACAGTTGCCACGGCGATGAAGAACGTGCGTCCCGCCCGTCAGACCGAGCGGAGGGCGAGAGGCACCCGCAGGCTGTCATCGGTACCCGCCGACAAGCCGCACATCTCGTCGTGCACCGAGGCATGGATCAGGTTGAAGGGCAACTTGGGAAAGGCATGCAGCACTTCCCGGGCATGCTCCACCGAACGCAGGTGCAGCATCTGGCCGTGGGCGTCGCTCAACGGATAGGCCGCCCCATGCATCCGTGCCTCGAGCAGGTAGATGCCGCCCTCGAGCGAGATCAGGTTCAGTTCGTCGATTTTTCCGGCGACGGCATAAGCATTCAACTCGTGCAGGTTCATCGGTGCACCTCGCGCAGTTCGAGCCCGTGACCCTTACAGGGATATGCCTCGGCCGATAAAAGCACAAGCCACAAACGACGCCGCCCGTCCGTTTCGCAACGGCCGGGCGGCGTGTCTACAGCAGTGACCAGGCCATCAGTGCTTGGTCAGCTTGTCCAGGTAGCCCATGGCGAAGGCCGAAATCACGAACGTCATGTGAATGATCACGTACCACATCAGGTACTGCGGCTCGATATTCTTCGCGTCCATGAACACCCGCAGCAGATGGATCGAGGAAATCGCCACGATGGACGCAGCCACTTTCATCTTCAGCGAGGAGGAGTCCATCTTGCCCAGCCAGCTGAGCTTTTCCTTGTCTTCGTCGATATCCAGCTGGGACACGAAGTTCTCGTAGCCGGAGATCATCACCATCACCAGCAAGCCGCCGACCAGCGCCATGTCGATCAACGACAGCAATACCAGGATCAGATCGGCCTCGGCCATGCTGAACACGTTGGGAATGACGTGGAAGACTTCCTGGAAAAATTTCAGCGCCAAGGCAAGCAGCCCCAGGGACAAACCAAAATAGATCGGCGCCAGCAGCCAGCGCGAGGCGTACATTGCATTCTCGATTAAGCGTTCCATTGAATCTCACACAGGTCTAGAAATGGCGGCGAGTATATCAGCCGTCCAAAAGCCCATAAACCGCAAGCAAATCCATTACCTGCACGTCTGCCAAAGCGTTTTTCTGCTAGTGTCGAAATCACTCGAACAGCTCAACGACAACGGACAGGAAGCCTGGAGAATGGATTTGCGATTGCCTTTGGCGAGGACCGGCTTGTGTATCGCGGTACTGCTCAGCAGCGGCTGCTCGCCCAGCGAGGAGAAACAACAAGCCAACCTTGAACAGAAGACCGCACAATTCGAACAGTCCCTGGACGCTATCCAGGACCCCAAGCTCAAGGAAGCCGTCGCCGACCTGGGCGGTTCGCTGTTACTGCTCGAACGTGCGCAACTGCGTCTCCAGAACAAGCCCATCGAGACCGAATACGGCGAGGATGCCTTTGCCCTGTTCAGGCACTACCGCAGCCCCCAGGCCTTGGTCGATACCTACCTCAACGGCCTGTTCGTGCTGCGCAAGCACTCCAACTCCGACTACCTGACCGACCTGCAGCCGGTGTTCCCCTTCAGCTTCGAGATCCCGGCGCAGTTCCCCTTCCCTCACGGCCTGCAATGGCGGTCCGTGACGCTGAGCAACGGCAAGGTCATCGCCTTCCAGCCCGAATGGTCGGAAAGCGATCCCGGCATCCAACTGAGCCCTTCCAGTTCCAACCTGACCAATCCAGATGACCTGACGGTGGCCTACCCGTTCATCGAAGGCCTGGAAGTCGAAAACAAGAACCAGCCCCAACCCGTGACACTGCAAGGCAAGGCCGAGGTGATCGCTCCCCGCCAGGTCCTCACTTTCGAACTGGGCAAGGCCGATATCGGCAAGCCGCGCAACGACCAGAATGTCAGCGTGAAACTGTTGTCCCTGGACCAGAACAGCGCCGAAGTCGAGTTGATCAACAGCGCCCCGCTGGCCCCTGAACTCGGCGACATGCCGATCAACCCACTGCTGGTGCAGGCACGCGACGCTAGCGGGCAGGTCCTTTCGCGCTCCGGGTCGATCAATGAGAACAGCCAACAGATCGCTTTCTATGCCAAGCAACTTGCCGAAATGCAGAAGCAGAAAGCCTGGAGCGAAGCATTCGAACAGCAGCTTGAAGAGCAGCGCAAAACCTTCGAGCGCGAGCAACGCAGTCATTACACCAAGGTGTATTTCAATGGCTTGATCGACAAACTCGAAGTCAGCGTGCTGGATTTCTCCAGTGCCAGCGTTACCCGCAAAGACCTCGACCTGCCGGTGCAACGCTTCGACCCTCTGACCACCGACAGCAAGATCCAGCCGCTGCCAATGCCGGTCGTGGTGTATGACGATCAGGCAGCGAACTACCTCAAGGGCGCCAATCTCGACCAGGAGACCTTGAAGAAAAGCGTGGTCGTCCATCAGTCCACCGAGGACGCCAGCGCGGCGCGGATCGAGTTCGACCGGCCGAGAACCTTCAACGACGAGTTGCTGGGCACGTCCTTCTCCACCGGCGACAGCCCCGTGACCTTCTTCACCCAGAACGAAAACGGCAAACGCGGCGAGCCCATCGAACTGCCATCGGAGGCCGTCGAGGTCGATCCGATGCGCAGCTCAATCACCTACGACCTGACGCTGTTCCCGGAAACCCCGGCTTACATCGTCGGCTCGATCCCGTTGTTCCTGGCCCGCATCGAGAAGAAAGCCCTGCCCGTCGGCCAGTTACCCAAGGGGATGGAGTTGCGGGGCAATGCGCTGATCGTCGACCAGCGACTATTCCCCAGCGAAGCCTGGCGTTTCTACGCCAAGGACGGCAGCGGCCAGTACCTGAAGGAAATTCTTGCGGTCAGCCATGAGGCGCCAGCGAACGGCCCGGCATTATTCGACGTGCATTATTTCTATGGACTGCCCAGCGAACTGGAAACCTACCAGCGCAGCGAACTCGACACCGTCGAATATGGCTTTGAGATCAAGCTCGACAAGCTGGAAAACCCACCCTCCGCCGAGTAGGGCTCAGCGGAGGGCACAGGACGGCAAACCCGCTCAATGGCGGCAGCGCTCGCCATTGATCTGCCGTAGTTGCGCCTGAAGGTGCAGGCACCAGATCTGTGGATCGTCGGCCAGCTCATAGCCATGGGTGGTCAGGCTTTCGACGATGGAATCAAGGATGGATTCGGCCACGCTGGGACCGCAGAAAGGTCCCTGGGACTTGATGGCCGAAGGTTGTTCGCCGGCCATTCCGGCCGCGAACAGCAGGGTCCACATTCCGTTATCTCCCGCCAGCGGGCGGATACTGCACTCGATACGGGTGACCAGGCCAAGACACTGGCGGGTAAGGCAGAGGTTGCGCGACATGGCGGCGACCCTCGGTAGATCCGGTATTCAGCCCTCATGTGAAGACTGTTTCGATCCAGTGACGACTGTCGTTCTCCTTGCCTGAGAATAGGAAGAAAAGTCCGATAAGCAAAGTTGACCGGCTGAATGGCGCCGAATGGTCCTCTTGCGAAATTTGACGTCAGCGAACCGGCGCCGCAGCGAGGGTAGAGCCCTCGCCGCGGCCCTGGCTCATGCGGGCTTGGTTTGCGCCAACGCCTCTTGTGCCAGCTCTTTTTCGGCGTCCTTGAGATCGTCCTCGCTGATCATTTCAGCGATGACTCGCAGACGCTCCACCACCCGCGCGTTGACGCTGCCTTCAGGGAACTGGCCATCCGCATCCGGTTCGCCCGCAGGCTCGCCGACCAGCAGGCTCAGGGCCTCGTCGGCCTGGCGCACGGCGTACACATGGAACTGCCCGGCACGCACCGCCGCCAGCACCTTCTCATCGAGCATCAGGGTGGCGACGTTGGCCTGGGGAATGATGGCGCCTTGTTCGCCCGTCAGCCCGCGTGCTTCGCACAGACGGAAGAAGCCTTCGATCTTCTCGTTGACGCCGCCAACCGCCTGCACTTCGCCAAACTGGTTGATCGATCCGGTAATGGCAAAACACTGCTTGAGCGGGGTTTTCGACAGGGCCGAAATCAGCGTGCACGCCTCGCCCAGCGACGCACTGTCGCCATCGACGTAACCGTAGGATTGTTCCAGCGCGATGCTCGCCGAAATCGCCAAGGGGAATTCCTGGGCGTAACGACTGCCCAGGTAGCCGGTGAGAATCATCACGCCCTTGGAGTGAATCGGCTGGCCGAGATTGACCTCGCGCTCGATGTCGACGATCCCGCTGCCGCCCGGATAAACCGTGGCGGAAATCCGCGCCGGTATGCCGAAGGCCGAGTCGCCCACTTCCAGCACTGTCAGCCCGTTGCACTTGCCCACGGCAGCGCCATCGGTGTCGATCAGGATGATCCCGGCCAGCATGTCGTCGAGAATCCGCGCCGAGACCCGCCCGGTACGCGTGGCCTTGGCCTTGAGCGCCCGCTCGATGTGCCCGGCATCGGTCATTTCGTCCGAGGCCAGGTTGCGGATGAAATCCGCCTCGCTGACCAGTTGGAACAGATCGCCGATACGCGCCGACAAGCGCCCCTGGTGCTCCGCCAGGCGTGCGCTGTAGGTCGCCAGGCGCGCTACTGCGTCTGCGGTCAACGGCGCCATGCCCTCTTCGGAAGTACGGGTTTTCAGCAGTTGGGCGAACTGTTCGAGGCTCTCGTCCACCATCGGGATGTCTTCGTCGAAATCTACCAGCACACGGAACATTTCCTGGAAGTCCGGATCCAGGTCCTGCAGCGTGTAATACAACTGACGGGCGCCAATGATGACGACCTTGACCTGCAGCGGGATGTGCTGCGGCGTCAGAGTCACGGTGGCCAGGCGCCCCAGCTCGCCCAAGGGCGATTCCATCTTCAGCTTGCGCGATTGCAGGGCCCGCTTGAGGGCATCCCAGACAAAGGGTTCACCGAGCATTTTCTCGGCTTCGAGAATCAGGAAGCCGCCGTTGGCCCGGTGCAAGGCGCCCGGACGCAGCTGCCGGTAAGTGGTGTACAGCGCGCCCTGGTCGGTGCTGTATTCGATACGGCCAAACAGGTTGTCGTAGGTCGGGTGCGGCTCGAACACCACTGGCGCGCCACCACTGGCCGGGTGGCCGACCACCAGGCTCGGGCCGTACTGCTCTTCCAGCAGCTTGCGGGCCACGGCGTCGGTCTTGCTGTCGTCCACCAGTTGCTCGACCACGGTCTTGAGCAGATACACCTGCATGGCTTGCAGGTAGCCGCACACGCCGGCGTTTTCCGCATACTTTTCCGACAGCGGCGCCAGCAGCGGCTGCAAGGCCAGGGTGATGGTTTCTTCATTGAGCTGACGCAGCTGGTTGCTCGACTCGCGCTTCCACTGCGGCAGGCTCGCCAGCTCTTCATTGAGGCGCTCTTCCAGGGCGGAAATGTCCTCATGAAAACGCTCGCGCTCGGCTTCGGGCAACTGCGCGAACTCCGCCTCGTCCAGCGCCTTGCCCTCGAGCATCGGCGTGAAGGCGATATTGCTGCTGTCGCGATACAGCGCGACGTCCTTCTCCAGCGCCAGGCGCTCGATGACATCAAGGGCGCGGTCATAACGCTGGTTGAACGCGCGGTCGATCGCGCTTTTCTTCTGTTGATAGGACGGATGCTCGAAAACCGCCGGAAAGGTCGCCAGCAGGTTGTCGATCAGCGCGTTGATGTCGCTGATGAACGCCCCCGCAGCTCCCGAAGGCAGCTCCAGCGCGCGGGGCTCGCGCGGCTCATCGAAATTGTTGACATAGACCCAGTCGGCCGGGGTCTGCAGGCGCTTGCCTTCGGCCTTCAGGTAGCGTTTGACGAAAGAGAAGCGGCCAGTGCCAGGCTCGCCCATGACAAAGACGTTGTAACCGGGGCGTGGCATGGCCACACCGAACTGCAAGGCTTCGACCGCACGTTCCTGGCCAAGCACACCGCGAAAAGGCTCCAAATCATTGGTGGTCGAGAAGCTGAACTGTTCAGCGGAAAACGGACGGGTCAGCGCTTCGGGCGCTAGACGCAAGCTGGCAGCAACAGGATCAGGCATCGGGCTTCCTTACATCAGGCGGGGCAGATGGGGCATTCTGGCGCCGGGTCCACCGGCTGGCAAGGCGCGAGAAAGCGAAAGCAGCGACAGATTCCAGGCGTTGTGCAGACAGCACAAAAACCGTCTATTTCAAGGAATGTTTTGCAAAAAAGCACGGAACCCTTGGAATCTGCCTAAACTCCAACCTGCGCGGCTGGACTAATAACCGGCCCCCTGGCGCCGACATGGGCCAGAACCCTTGTCCATTGGTTTGCACACTAAGAGAACAAAGCTATGAAACGGATTCTTCTCGGTACTCTCTTCACCGCTGTTTCCATCAATGCAATGGCCCAAGCGCCAGGCGGTCCGGATTGTGGGTGGGGCAACATGCTGTTCGAAGGGCAGCGCGGCACTCCGGCTCACTTCCTGGCCTCCACCACCAACGGCACCTCCGGTAACGCGACCTTCGGTATGACTTCCGGCACCAACGGTTGCTCGACCAACAGTGCGCTGACTTACGGCGGCAAATCCTGGTTTGCCATGAATGGCATGATGAACGAGCTCTCCGAAGACATGGCCAAAGGTGAAGGCGAAGCGCTGACCACCTACGCCGTGGTTCTGGGCGTCGCGCCTGAAGATCGCGCGCACTTCGCTGCCGTCACCCACGAACATTTCCAGCAGATTTTCAGCAAAGCCGACGTGACCGCGGAAGATGTGCACAGCAACACTCTGGCCGTGCTGAAAAACGATGCACGCCTGGCCAAATACGCCACCCCGGCTTAATCTCGACCCGCCCGCTCTTCCCGAAGAGCGGGCTTTTGTTTTTCGGACATGATCCCTCCCGGGTCTTTGTTTTTTCCGACTCAAGTTGCCCACCATGCTCAAACGCCTTGCCTCCCTGGCGCTCTGTGTCTGCGCCCCGCTGTCCGCCGCGCCACATATCGACCCTTCACGTTTGCAGCAACTGGCCACCGATCCCTTCTGGATTTCCCTTGGCCATTACGAAAGCGCGAAGCTTGGGGGCTGGCGCAGTTACGTCAGCGATTCGAAGTTTTTCCTTGCCAGCGACGGCGCCGAACACCCCGACGCCGAGCTCAAGGCCACCCTGGAGGCGATCTACGCCCCCGCCAGCAGCGGCAACCAGCATGCCCAATGCGTGTACCCCGCCCGCACCCGCTGGCTCAAGGCGCAACTGAACCTGAGCGATCTGCCGACGGTGGACTGCAATGAATTCAACCAGTGGTTCAAGGACGTCTCGCCCCACAGCACGGTGATGATTTTTCCGGCGGCCTACCTGAACAGCCCGTCGTCGATGTTCGGCCATACCCTGCTGCGCATCGACCAGGCCGACGTGCAAAGCAACCACACCGCCCTGCTCAGCTATGCGATCAATTTCGGCGCCTACATCGAAGGCTCGGACAACAGCATCCTCTATGCCTGGAAAGGCCTGATGGGCGGCTACCCCGGCCTGTTCGCGCTGGTGCCCTACCAGGAAAAACTCTCGGAGTACCGCAGCCTGGAAAACCGCGACCTGTGGGAATACCGGCTGAACCTGACCCAGGCCGAGACCGAACGCATGGTCGAGCACGTCTGGGAATTGAAACAGATCAAATTCGACTATTTCTTCTTTGACGAGAACTGTTCCTACCGCTTGCTGGAGCTGTTGCAAGTCGCCCGTCCGAGCCTGCGCCTGACCGGGCAATTCCCGTTGACGGCGATTCCTACCGACACCGTCAAGGCGGTCAAGGACGCCGGGCTGGTGGAGAAAATCGAATATCGCCCGTCTCGCGAACGTGAGCTGCTCGAGCGCGCCAAACCGCTGAGCAACGACGAACAGCAATGGGTGCTGAAGGTCAGCGCCGACCAGAAACAGTTGCAGGACCCGGCCTTCAAGGCCTTGCCACGGGAGCGCCAGGCGCTGGTCATCGATGCGGCTTATCGCCTCGAACGCTACCGGGCCAACGGCCAGGAGCGCGATCCGCAACGGGCGCAGCGCAGCTTCGAGCTGTTGCGGGCGATCAACCGCAACCCGCCGCCCGAGCTGTCCATCGAGCGCCCAGGCCTGCCCGAAGACGGCCATGAGTCGCGCACCTGGCAGGTCGGCGTGGGCACTCGCGGCGACCAGGCCTTTGGCGAATACGGGCTGCGCATGGCCTATCACGACCTCAACGACAACGCCGAAGGCTTCCCCCTGGGCGCACAGATCGAAATCCTGCAGATGAAGCTGCGCCAGTACGAAGGCAATAACTGGCAGCTGCAACAACTGGACCTGGCGACCATTCGTTCGCTGACCCCACGCAACGACCTGCTGCAACCCTGGTCATGGCAGGTCACCGGGGGCCTGGAGCGGGTGCCGGGCAAACACGACGATGAAACCCTGGTCAGCCATGTCAACGGCGGCGGTGGCGCCACCTGGCAACTTGCCGAAAACATGCTCGGCTTCGCCCTGGGCACCATGCGCGTCGAGCACAATGCCGACTTCGCCGGCTTCATCACCCCGGCGGCCGGCTTCAACACCGGCCTGCTGTGGAAAAACCCGCTGGGCAACTTCAGCGTCGAAGCCAAGGGCGACTATTTCACCAACGGCGAGGTACGCCGCAGCCTGAGCCTCAACCAGCAATGGGAGCTGTCGCGCAACCTGGGCCTGCGCCTGAGCGCCCAGCGCGAATTCAGCCACCTGGCCACGGCGGAGAACGAGGTCATGCTCGAACTCAAGTGGTATCACTACTGACTCCGCCCCTGTAGCCGCTGCCGCGCGCTGGGAAAAGGCCTGAAAGCCTTCAACAGAGCGACCGGCGGCAGCGACTACAGCTTTCTCGCCAGGCTTTCCCCACCACTGACGAATCCCCTTCTAGACTTCCCTTATGAGCCGTTGAACGGCGTGGGAACCAAGATGTGGCGGTATGCGGTAGTAGCGGCATTGCTCGCATCGATCGCCGGTTGCGAGACGACCCACGAGCATTTGCTGAAACAGGGTTATCCACCGGCCTTCGCCGAAGGCTTCGATGATGGCTGCGTCAGCGGACGCCAGGCTGCCGGGGCGATCAGCGGCGAATTTCGCAAGGACGTGCCGCGCTACCTCAAGGACCCGCAATACGCCGAAGGCTGGGGCGACGGTTTTCGCCAGTGCCAGGCCATGCTGGAAAACCAGGAACGCAATGACTACCGGGAGCGTCACTGGGACGAACGCGAACGCGCCTGGGAAGAAGAAAAAGACCGCGATGCCGCGCGAGCCTATCGCTCGCAATAAGTCGCTTTCAGACATGGCCCGAACCCAAAAGGCTGCGACCATGGCCCAAACTCCATAATGGAAGAACCACCATGAGCCGCGCCTTCGTCAATGAAGACCAGGCTGGCGCCCAGGCCGACCCACCCGTGGAACGGCAGATCAGTGCGCAGCCCAACTACGTTACCCCACAGGGCCTGAGCGAGCTGCAGGCCAGGGTCACGCACCTGCAAACCCGCCACAGCGAACAAGCGGCGCTGGGCGATCAGGCCGACCCGCAGTTGCTGGCCGATATCGAGCGCGACTTGCGCTATTTCAACCAGCGCCTGCAAAGCGCCCAGGTGGTTCCCCAGGCGACATCGCGCTCGAAGGTGCAGATTGGCAGCCGGGTCACTTTCGCCGATGAACACGGCACCGAACAGTGCGTGCAATTGGTCGGAGAGGACCAGGCCAATGTCGCCAAGGGCCTGATCAACTGGGGCTCGCCGCTGGGCCGGGCGCTGCTGGGCACCCAGCTCGGCGATGAAGTGCTATGGCAGCGCCCCGCTGGCGATCAGGTGATCGAGGTCATCCGCATCGACCCGGCCTAGACCACGCCCTGGGCCAGCATGGCATCGGCAACCTTGACGAAGCCGGCAATGTTCGCGCCTTTAACGTAGTTGATCCGGCCGTTCTCTTCGCCGTAATGCACGCAGGCATGGTGGATCGACTGCATGATGCCGTGCAGCTTGCTGTCCACCTCGCCGGCACTCCACAGCAGGCGCATGGCGTTCTGCGACATCTCCAGCCCGCTGACCGCCACGCCACCGGCGTTCGACGCCTTGCCCGGGGCGAAGAGGATGCCCGCCTCGATAAAGATATCCACAGCCTCCAGGGTGGTCGGCATGTTCGCCCCCTCAGCCACGCAACTGCAGCCATTGCGCAGCAATGTGCGGGCGGACTCGGCGTCCAGCTCGTTCTGGGTGGCGCACGGCAGCGCGATATCGCAAGGCAACGCCCAGGGGTGCTGTCCGGCGAGGAATTCGAGGTTGAACTGCGCCGCCAGCTCACTGATGCGCCCGCGCTTGACGTTCTTCAACTCCAGCACCGCCAGCCATTGCTCCTCGGTCAGCCCGGCCTCGCAGTAGAGCGTGCCTTCGGAGTCCGACAGGGAAATCACCTTGCCACCCAGGTCCATGACTTTGCGCGCCGCGTATTGCGCCACGTTGCCGGAGCCGGAAATCGCCACGCGCTTGCCTTCCACGCGGTCGTTGCGGCGCTTGAGCATTTCCTCGGCGAAATACACGCAACCGAAGCCGGTGGCCTCCGGGCGGATCAGGCTGCCGCCATAACTCATGCCCTTGCCGGTCAGCACCGAAGTGAACTGGTTGCTCAGGCGCTTGTACTGGCCGAACAGGAAGCCGATTTCCCGGGCGCCGACGCCGATATCCCCGGCAGGCACGTCCACGTCCGCACCGATATGGCGGTACAGCTCGCTCATGAAGGCCTGGCAGAAGCGCATTACTTCCGCGTCGCTCTTGCCCTTCGGATCGAAGTCCGAACCGCCCTTGCCACCGCCCATGGGCAGCGAGGTCAGGGAATTCTTGAACGTCTGCTCGAAGGCGAGGAATTTCAGCACGCCCAGATTGACCGATGGGTGGAAGCGCAAACCGCCCTTGTACGGGCCGATGGCGCTGTTCATCTGGATGCGGAACCCGCGGTTGACCTGCACCTTGCCCTGATCGTCGACCCACGACACACGAAACACCACCGCCCGCTCCGGCTCGCAGATGCGCTCGAGAATGCCCGAGGTCAGGTAATGCGGATTGGCCTCCAGGAACGGCCACAGGCTGCGCAGCACCTCTTCCACCGCCTGGTGGAATTCAGGCTGGTCCGGGTCGCGTTTTTTCAGGCGGGCGAGGAAGTCTTCGACGGATTCGATCATGGAAAAGTCTCGGCAAATTTATTGTCGTTAACGCAGATTTGCCCGGGACTTTAGCAACTCGAACAGCACCGTGACAGCGCAAAATGTCGCATCCATGAATTTAAATGGTGCACTGGATATAAATCAGCGGCCTTTTCAGGTATTTCACGCACCATTCAAGGGATAAGTCCTACGGCCAACGCCCCATGTTGGCCAGGCTGGAAATGGCGCAAAAAAAACGGAGCCCGAAGGCTCCGTTTTTCTACAAGCTAGCGACCCGGATCAGGCCAGTTTCTTGTGGCGTACACGGTGCGGCTGGGCTGCCGCGTCGCCGAGGCGCTTCTTGCGGTCGGCTTCGTACTCGGTGTAGTTGCCTTCGAAGAACACCGCTTGCGAGTCGTCTTCGTACGCCAGGATGTGGGTCGCGACACGGTCAAGGAACCACCGGTCGTGGGAGATCACAATGGCGGCGCCCGGGAAGTCCAGCAGGGCTTCTTCCAGGGAACGCAGGGTTTCGACGTCGAGGTCGTTGGACGGTTCGTCGAGCAGCAGGACGTTGCCGCCCTCTTTCAAGGTCAGGGCCAGGTGCAGGCGGCCACGCTCACCACCGGACAGATCCTTGACGAACTTCTGCTGGTCGCCGCCCTTGAAGTTGAAACGACCGACGTAGGTACGCGACGGGATCTCGTAGTTGCCGATGCGGATCTGGTCGGAACCGTCGGAGATCTGCTGGAACACGGTCTTGCTGCCGTCCAGGTCTTCGCGGCTCTGGTCGACGCACGCCAGCTGTACGGTTTCGCCAACTTCGATGGTGCCCGAATCCGGTGTTTCCTTGCCCATCAGCATGCGGAACAGGGTGGATTTACCCGCACCGTTACCGCCGATCACACCAACGATGGCGCCTTTTGGCATGGAGAACGACAGGTTGTCGATCAGCACGCGATCGCCGTAGCCCTTGGTGACGTTCTTGAACTCGATGACCTTGTCGCCCAGGCGCGGGCCGGCCGGGATGTAGATCTCGTTGGTTTCGCTGCGCTTCTGGAATTCCTGCGATTGCATTTCTTCGAAGCGGGCCAGGCGAGCCTTGGATTTCGACTGACGAGCCTTGGCGCCTTTGCGCACCCACTCCAGTTCTTCCTTCATGGCCTTTTCATGGGCCGATTGCTGCTTGGATTCCTGGGCCAGACGATCGGACTTGGCTTCCAGCCAGCCCGAATAGTTGCCCTCGTAAGGAATACCGGCGCCGCGGTCGAGTTCGAGAATCCAGCCGGCGACGTTGTCCAGGAAGTAACGGTCGTGCGTGATCGCAACCACGGTACCCGGGAAGTCATGGAGGAAGTGCTCCAGCCAGGCTACGGAATCGGCGTCCAGGTGGTTGGTCGGTTCGTCGAGCAGCAGCATGTCCGGGGCGGACAGCAGCAGGCGGCACAGGGCCACGCGACGCTTTTCACCACCGGACAGGTGTTCGACCTTGGCATCCCAGGCCGGCAGGCGCAGCGCATCGGCGGCAACTTCCAGCTGGCGCTCCAGGTTGTGGCCATCGCTGGCCTGCAGGATCGCTTCGAGCTTGGCCTGTTCGGCGGCCAGCTTGTCGAAATCGGCATCCGGGTCGGCGTAGGCCGCGTAGACCTCGTCCAGGCGCGCCTGGGCGTCCTTGATCACGCTGACCGCTTCCTCGACCACTTCACGCACGGTCTTGGCCGGGTCCAGCTGAGGTTCCTGCGGCAGGTAGCCGATGTTCAGCTCGGGCATCGGACGGGCTTCGCCCTCGAACTCGGTGTCGACGCCCGCCATGATTTTCAGCAGGGTGGACTTACCCGAACCGTTGAGGCCCAGCACGCCGATCTTGGCGCCCGGGAAAAACGACAGAGAAATGTTTTTCAGGATTTCCCGCTTCGGCGGAACAACTTTTCCCAGCCGATGCATGGTGAAGACGTATTGAGCCATGATGAACCTAGCGTCAGTGACTGATGAATAGAGAGCGGGCGAAGCCCGGGCCAGGCCATGCGCGGCGCCGGCATTTGATAGCGATCAATGCCTGCGTACCGAAAAAGCCTGATTGTCTGGAGCTGGAGCGCTCCCGCGTAACCGGCAAAGCTACCTCAATGGCCGGGCAAGGTCCAGCCAGCCAGGGCTGGCACTTTGCCACAACTCAAGGCATGCTAGCCGCCCTTCGGGCGTCCGGCTTATAGTGCACGTCGCGCCAGTCCAGCCAAACCGCAGGATCACAGTTTGTCCAATGCCACTCCGCCCTCTTCCCTGCGCGCCTCTGCGCCTGCGTCCGGCTCGCCCCTGCGCGGCACCCTGAAAGGCGTGCTGGCGACGTTGGTCCTGCTGCTGCTCGCCCTGCTGTTCTGGCAACTGCTCGACCAACTGCAACAGACCCGTAAAGACCAGCGCCAACACGCGATCGACTACAACGCCGACCTGGCCGAACACATCAGCCTCAACCTGGCGCTCAATGCGCAGATCGCCCTCAACCTGCTGCCGATCGTCGAACCGCCACAGAATGCCGAACAGCAGCAACAGCTGCTGAAAAAGCTCCAGCGCTCCCTGCCCGACCTGCAAGGCATCGCGCTGCTCGATGCCAAGGGCCAGCTCATCAGCGACAGCGACGCCGACAACCAGGACACCGCCTGGCTTGCCGAACTGACCAGCCGCAGCCGCGGCCAGCGCTATTACTACAGCAATGCCGTCGACGGCACGCCGGTGCAACTGCTGCACCAGCCCAGCGGCGCGCTCAAGAGTTACTGGGTGCTGCGCCTGGCACCGACCTTCGTGCAGTCCCTGGAGCTCGGCCCCGACCAGGGTTTTCATCCGACCTGGGTCATTGAAAACCGCCTGAACCAGAAAGCCCTCAGCCGCGACGATGGCAGCGACACCCCGGTGACCAGCGACGACATAGCCAACAGCGTGCTGGTCGCCCCCTTGGGCAACAGCGACTGGCAATTGCGCGGCCTGTTCGACGACAGCGCGCTGATCGAGCGATTGTTGCCAGCGTTCATCGCCAAATGCCTGCTCGGGCTGGCGTTCTCCCTGTTGCCGGTGATTGCCCTGCTGAACATGCGGCGGCGCCAACGGCAGCTGCACGAAGGGCGTCGCCGCTACCAGGATATTTTCGAAGGAACCGGGGTCGCCCTCTGTGTGCTGGACATCTCCGGGCTGCCGGCGTTTCTCGACAAGGCGCAACTGCACGACAGCGAACAGCTCAAGACCTGGCTGGAGCACAACCCACAACAGCGCCAGCTGCTGCTTGAAGAACTGCGCATCACCGAGGTCAATCAGGTAGCCCTGCGGCTGCTCAATGTCGAGTCCTGCGAACAGGCCTGGAAACTGTTGATCGACGGCAGCCCGCTCAACAGCAGCGCCATCGGCAACCAGCTGCTGGAGACCGTGGTCAACCAGCATAAACAGCTGGAGCTGGAGATCCGCCTCAGCGACGCCCAGGGCCACGACCAGCACCTGTGGCTGGTGCTGCGCCTGCCGGAAGACCCGGCCGACTATCGGGCGGTGATTCTCAGCATCAGCGACATCACCAGCCGCAAGCTCATCGAACTGTCGCTGCTGGAGCGCGAGGGTTTCTGGTCAGACGTGGTGCGCACCGTACCGGACCACCTGTATGTGCAGGACGTCATCAGCCAGCGGATGATCTTCAGCAACCATCACCTGGGCCAGACCCTGGGCTACAACAAGACCGAACTGCACCAGATGGGCGAGTACTTCTGGGAAATCCTCCTGCACCCGGAAGACGCCGACCTTTATCACCGCCTGCGCCAGGAACAACGGCATGCCGGCTACCTGCAGTTGCTGCAGTGCCATTTGCGCTTTCGCCACCGCAGCGGCCAGTGGCGCTGCTTCGACATTCGCGAACAAGCCCTGGCGCGCGACAAGTACGACCAGGTCACGCGCATCATCGGCGTGGCCAAGGACATCACCGACCAGATCGAGGCCAGCGAATCGCTGCGCGACAGCGAACGGCGCTATCGCATGCTCGCCGAAAGTATCAGCGACGTGATTTTCTCCACCAACAGCCAGATGGCGCTCAACTATGTCAGCCCCTCGGTGCAGTCGGTGCTGGGTTATGACGTGGAATGGATCTTCCAGAACGGCTGGCAATCGACCATCGCCAATCCGCAACAGCTGACCGGCATCTACGCCCTGATGGAGCGGGTCAGCAAGGCCCTGGACAAGCCCGAGCAACTGGCGCGCCTGCGTAATCAGGTGCAAACCCAGTTGTTCCTGTTCGACTGCCTGCGGGCCGACGGACGCAAGATCCCCATCGAATTGCGGCTGGTGCTGGTGTGGGACGAACACGGCGCCTTCGAAGGCGTGCTCGGGGTCGGACGCGATATCAGCCAGCAGCGTCGCGCGGAAAAAGACCTGCGCATGGCGGCCACGGTATTCGAGCATTCGACCTCGGCGATCCTGATCACCGACCCGGCGGGCTACATCGTCCAGGCCAACGAAGCATTCAGCCGGGTCAGCGGGTACGCGGTGTCCCAGGTGCTCGACCAGTTGCCGAACATGCTCACCGTCGACGAACAGCAGGAGGCCCACCTGCGCTATGTGCTCAAGCAGCTGCACCAGCACAGCACCTGGGAAGGCGAGGTCTGGCTCAAGCGGCGCAACGGCGAGCACTATCCGGCCTGGGTCGGCATCACCGCGGTACTCGATGACGAAGGCGACCTGGCCAGCTACGTGTGCTTCTTCACCGACATCAGCGAGCGCAAGGCCAGCGAGCAACGCATCCACCGCCTGGCCTACTACGACGCCCTGACCCACCTGCCCAACCGCACGCTGTTCCAGGACCGCCTGCACACCGCCCTGCAATCGGCGGAGCGGCAGAAATCCTGGGTGGTGCTGATGTTCCTCGACCTGGACCGCTTCAAGCCGATCAACGACTCCCTGGGCCATGCCGCGGGCGATCGCATGCTCAAGGAAATGGCCACTCGCCTGCTCGATTGCGTCGACGATGACGACACCGTGGCGCGCATGGGCGGCGATGAGTTCACCCTGCTCCTGCAACCGCGAGCCAGCCGCGAGATCGCCCTGAACCGGGCGATTCACGTTGCCGAGCAGATTCTCGCCAGCCTGGTGAAGCCGTTCGTGCTCGAAGGCCGCGAGTTCTTCGTCACTGCCAGTATCGGCATCGCTCTCAGCCCGCAGGACGGCAACGAGCTGAGCCAGCTGATGAAAAACGCCGACACCGCGATGTATCACGCCAAGGAGCGCGGCAAGAACAATTTCCAGTTCTACCAGGCCGACATGAACGCCAGCGCCCTGGAACGCCTGGAGCTGGAAAGCGACCTGCGCCATGCCCTGGAACAGCAGGAATTCATCCTTTACTACCAGCCGCAATTCAGCGGCGACGGCAAGCGCCTGACCGGCGCCGAGGCGCTGCTGCGCTGGCGCCATCCGCGGCGCGGGCTGGTACCGCCGGGGGATTTCATCCCGGTGCTCGAAGAATTGGGGCTGGTGGTGGATGTCGGCGACTGGGTGATCAGCGAAGCCTGCCGCCAGCTCAAGGCCTGGCACCAGGCCAAGGTCCGCGTGCCGAAGGTCTCGGTGAACATCTCGGCCCGCCAGTTCTCCGATGGCCAACTGGGCATGCGGATCGCCAACATCCTCAAGGACACCGGCCTGCCGCCGGCCTGCCTGGAGCTGGAACTGACCGAGAGCATCCTGATGCGCGAAGTCAGCGAAGCGATGCAGATCCTCGACGGGCTGAAGAACCTCGGCCTGAGCATCGCGGTCGACGACTTCGGCACCGGCTATTCATCGCTGAACTACCTCAAGCAATTCCCCATCGATGTCTTGAAGATCGACCGCACCTTCGTCGACGGCCTGCCCTCTGGCGAACAGGACGCGCAGATCGCCCGCGCCATTATCGCCATGGCCCACAGCCTGAACCTGGCGGTGATCGCCGAGGGCGTGGAAACCCACGAACAGCTGGACTTCCTGCGCGAGCACGGCTGCGACGAAGTCCAGGGCTACCTGTTCGGCCGGCCGATGCCGGCCAACAGCTTCGAAGGGCAGTTCAGCAACGACGCGCTGTTCATGTTCGATTGATCAACCTCGCCTCCCTGTAGCCGCTGCCGCAGGCTGCGATAAGGCCGAAGGCCTTCAGTGGCCTCAAGAGCACGACCACTGTGTGGTCGATCGCAGCCTACGGCAGCGGCTACAGGACTCAGCCTGGGCAGCTCATGAACACCACTTGTCTGCGACATGATGTCCTTTCATATGCCATCTAAAAGCCGTTGGGTTAGAATGCCCCCCTTTTCTGCCCCGATCCTTGAGGACCGCCATGTTCAGCCGTGATTTGACTATTGCCAAGTACGACGCCGATCTCTTTGCCGCCATGGAGCAAGAAGCTCAGCGCCAGGAAGAGCACATTGAGCTGATCGCTTCGGAAAACTACACCAGCCCTGCGGTGATGGAAGCTCAAGGCTCGGTGCTGACCAACAAATACGCCGAAGGTTACCCAGGCAAGCGTTACTACGGCGGCTGCGAATACGTCGACGTGGTTGAGCAACTGGCCATCGACCGAGCCAAGGAGCTGTTCGGCGCCGACTACGCCAACGTTCAGCCGCACGCCGGCTCGCAAGCCAACGCCGCCGTCTACCTGGCGCTGCTGTCGGCTGGCGACACCATCCTGGGCATGAGCCTGGCCCATGGCGGTCACCTGACCCACGGCGCCAGCGTTTCCTCCTCCGGCAAGCTGTACAACGCCGTCCAGTACGGCATCGATGCCAACGGCCTGATCGACTACGACGAAGTCGAGCGCCTGGCGGTCGAGCACAAGCCGAAGATGATCGTGGCCGGTTTCTCTGCCTACTCGCAGGTCCTGGACTTCCCACGCTTCCGCGAAATCGCCGACAAGGTCGGTGCCTATCTCTTTGTTGATATGGCTCACGTTGCGGGACTGGTCGCCGCTGGCGTCTACCCGAACCCGGTGCCTTTCGCCGACGTCGTGACCACCACCACCCACAAGACCCTGCGCGGTCCACGTGGCGGCCTGATCCTGGCTCGCGCCAACGCCGACATCGAGAAGAAGCTGAACTCCGCGGTATTCCCGGGTGCCCAGGGCGGCCCGCTGGAGCACGTGATCGCCGCCAAGGCCATCTGCTTCAAGGAAGCGCTGCAGCCTGAGTTCAAGGCCTACCAGCAACAAGTGGTGAAGAACGCCCAGGCCATGGCCGGCGTGTTCATCGAGCGCGGTTTCGACGTGGTTTCCGGCGGTACTCAGAACCACCTGTTCCTGCTGTCGCTGATCAAGCAGGAAATCTCCGGTAAAGACGCCGATGCCGCCCTGGGCAAAGCGTTCATCACCGTGAACAAGAACTCCGTGCCAAACGACCCACGCTCCCCGTTCGTCACTTCCGGCCTGCGCTTCGGTACTCCGGCCGTGACCACTCGCGGTTTCAAGGAAGCCGAGTGCAAGGAACTGGCTGGCTGGATCTGCGACATCCTGGCCGACCTGAACAACGAAGCGGTGATCGACGCCGTTCGTGAGAAAGTCAAAGCCATCTGCAAGAAGCTGCCGGTATACGGCGCCTGATAAGCAGAACGCTGCATGAAAAGCCCGGCCTTCGCGCCGGGCTTTTTTTTGCCCGTGAATTGTCTGGCCCGGGACCTGTAGCCGCTGCCGCAGGCTGCGATCGGCCGGCACGGCCGCGACACTCTGAAGATCGCAGGAAGTCCTTCGGACTTATCGCAGCCTGCGGCAGCGGCTACAGGACCAGCACCACTGGTCAGACCGGTCATGCCAATTTTCGGATCAACCCTTGTATTTGTAGGAATATCGGGCATAGACTGCGCCTGCACTGGACATACCGGTAAGACCACAATAATTAAGTCCCGAATCTGATGCGCTCCGCGCACGGCAGCCGGGACACCGACCAGGATTCCTCCTCATGCTCAGATGGTGCTCGCGTTCGATTTTCCTCCAGGTAGTCCTCGGACTGATGCTCGGCATCGTGTGCGGACTGACACTCCCCGAATACTCCTCGCAACTCAAGCCACTGGGCGATGCCTTTATCAAGCTGATCAAGATGCTGATCGGCCTGATCGTCTTCTGTGTGGTGGTCAGTGGCATCTCCGGCGCCGGCGACCTGAAGAAGGTCGGACGCATCGGGCTCAAATCGGTCATCTACTTCGAAATCCTGACCACCATCGCCCTGGTGATCGGCCTGGTCTTCGCGTTCACCACCGGCATCGGCAGCGGCGCCAATATCCATCTGGAGCAGCTGTCCACCGCCGACATGGGCGACATCGCCCAGCGCAGCCAGCACATGCACGGCACTTCCGAGTTCCTGATGGGGCTGATCCCCAACTCGGTCCTCGGCGCCTTCGCCGAAAACAACATCCTGCAGGTGCTGCTGTTCTCCGTGTTGTTCGGCAGCGCGCTGAACCTGGTGGGCGAAGCCGCTTCCGGCATCTCGCGGCTGATCAACGAGCTCAGCCACATCATTTTCCGCATCATGGGCATGATCGTGCGCCTGGCGCCGATCGGCGTGTTCGGCGCCATCGCCTTCACCACCAGTAAATATGGCCTGGAGTCGCTGCAGCACCTGGGCAGCCTGGTGGGTTTGTTCTACCTGACCTGCTTTGCCTTCGTGTCCATCATCCTCGGGGTGGTCATGCGCTGTTCCGGCCTGCGCATGCTGCCTTTCCTCAAATACCTGCGCGAAGAGTTGCTGATCGTCCTCGGCACCGCCTCCTCCGACGCCGTACTGCCACAAATCATGCGCAAACTGGAACACTTGGGCATCGGCAGCTCCACGGTCGGCCTGGTCATTCCCACGGGCTATTCGTTCAACCTCGACGGTTTTTCGATCTACCTGACCCTGGCCATCGTCTTCATCGCCAATGCCACCGGCACACCGCTGTCGACGTCCGACCTGCTGACCATTCTGCTGGTCTCGCTGATCACCTCCAAAGGCGCCCACGGGATACCCGGTTCGGCGCTGGTAATCCTGGCCGCGACCCTGACCGCGATTCCCGCCATCCCGGTGGTGGGCCTGGTGCTGGTGCTGGCGGTGGACTGGTTCATGGGCATCGGCCGGGCGCTGACCAACCTGATCGGCAACTGCGTCGCCACCGTGGCCATCGCCCGCTGGGAAAAAGACATCGACATTCAACGGGCCAACAAAGTCCTGAGCGGCCAGCAGGGCTATGGTTTCCAACCGCGCAAACCGCTGCCCGGTGCGCAGCAGCAGGAGTTCTGAGCCATGCCTTGTGCCTGTTGCCGGCAGGCACAACAATCAGCGCCTGCCATGAGCCTCATTCGCCATATTCCAGGGAGTGAACAGTGATCACCTCGTCAACGGTTGTAAATTCAGTGGTAGAAAAGCTGCGGGCGGCCTTGGCCCGTGGCCAATGGCGCTCCGGCGACATGCTGCCGGGGCAACGTGAATTGGCCGAGCAGTTGGGCATCAGCCGCCCAAGCCTGCGCGAAGCGGTGACGGTCCTGGAAACCCTCGGCCTGGTGCGCTCCATGCCCGGCAAGGGCGTAGTGGTGCTTGAAGCCAGCCTCAACGAGCAACCGGCCAGCGACAGCGGTGTGGCGGGGGCCAGCCTCGAGGACGTGCTGCAACTGCGCTACACCCTCGAGCCGTTTATCGTCGGCCTGGTGGCGCAGTCCATCAGCAGCAAGGAAGTGGGCCAGCTGCGGCTGACCCTGATGGACATGCGCGAAGCCCTGGACGCCAATGACAGCGAAGCCGGAATGAACGCCTACATCGCCTTCCACGAAGAGCTGTTCACCCTGACCTCCAACCCGATCTTCCAGAACGTGGTGCAGCAGACCAGCAACGCCCTCAAGCAGAGCGCGGAGATCCTGCGCAACTCGCCGGAGCACCTGGCCGAACGCCTGGAAGAAAACGAAGCGGTGGTCCGCGCCATCCGCAACAAGAACAGCGCGCTGGCCAGTGCCGAAATGCGCCGGCACATCCTCAAGGAAGGCCAGCGCATGGGCATCGAGCTGAACATCCCGGACGACCATCTGGGCAACTAAGCCGCACCAACATTTTCGTATCGGTAACCGGACTGGAGACAGGCCATGGCCAGCTACGCCTTGAACAAACTTGCATTCCCCCTCCCCGCTGCCCTGCCACGGCGCCGCAGCGGCGAGAAAAAACTGCTGGTCGACGACGTCTATCCGCAGATTTTCGATGCCATCCTCGAACAACGCATCGCCCCCGCCAGCCGTTTCACCGAGGACAGCCTCGGCGAAGTGTTCGGGGTCAGCCGCAGCATCATTCGCCAGGTCCTGGCACGCTTGTCGCACCAGCAGGTGATTATCTTGCGGCCCAACCATCGGCCCCAGGTGGCGGCGCCGGACCACGAGCAAACACGGCAGATCCTGCATGCCCGACGCCTGACGGAAATCACCCTGGTCAGGCTCGCCTGCCAGCAACCGGCACCGCGTAACCTGAAGCGCCTACGGGAGTTGATCGCCGCAGAACGCGATTGCATCGACCGTGGCCTGCGTGGCCCGGCGATCCGCCTGTCCGGCGAGTTCCACCTGCAATTGGCCGAGGTGGCCGGCAACGCGCCACTGGCGCATTTCCTCGGCAGCCTGGTGCCGCTGACGTCACTGGCGATTGCCCATCATGAAACCCGTGCCTGCAGCCATTGCGCCTGGCAGGAACACGCGGCGATTGTCGATGCCATCGAAGACGCTGACGTCAAGAGCGCCGTCGCATTGATGACCAGTCACCTGGATCACCTGGAAGAACGGTTGCTCAAGGCCAGCGCGGGGGCGAAATGATGCGCTGAGCTCTCGCGAGCAAGCTCGCGCCCGCAGGCTGCTACTTTTCCCTGGAGGCGCGAACGCGCTCGCGAACACCGCACACCGGCGCTAACTGATTCACGCCCCGGCCATGCGGGCAAACCCCGCGCGGATCTTCTCTTCCGGCAGATCGTCGGCAATGAACACAATCACACTTTCCCGCGTCTCGCCTTCGGCCCATTCGCTGTCCCAGTCGAAACCGTACAGCTTGAGCACGCCCTGGAACACCAGGCGCCGCGGCTCGCCGGCAATATTCAGCACGCCCTTGTAACGCAGCAATTGCTTGCCGTGTTCTTCCAGCAGCTCGTTCATGAACTCGCTGAGCCGGTCGATATCCAGCGGCGCGTCGGTGCGCAGCACCAGGCTGGAAATACGATCGATGGAAGGCGCCTTGCTCACCGGCCGCAAGCTGATTCCGCCGCCCAGGTCGGCATTCAGGTTGAACCCTCGCACATCCAGCAGCTCGGCCAGGTCGATGCGGCCGTGCTCGACCACGCGGATCGGCGCACGGCGATTGATGCGCGTCAGGCGCTCGCTCAAGGCGTTGAAAGCCGGCTCGTCCACCAGGTCGCGCTTGCTCACCAGCAGCCGGTCGGCGAAGCCGATCTGGGCCTGGGCGATGGTCTGGGTCAGGTGGTGCTCGGCGTGTTTGGCATCCACCAGGGTGATGATGCCGTCGAGGATGTAACGCTCGCGCAGCTCTTCATCGATAAAGAAGGTTTGCGCCACCGGCGCGGGGTCGGCCAGCCCGGTGCATTCGATCACCAGCCGGTCGAAGGCGATTTCGCCGCTGTCCAGGCGTTCGAGCAGCAAGAACAGCGCCTTGGTCAGGTCGGTGTGGATGGTGCAACAGACGCAGCCATTGGACAGCGTCATCACTTGTACCGGCTCGTCGCCCAGCAATTGGCTGTCGATACCGGCGTCGCTGAATTCGTTTTCGATCACAGCGATTTTCAGGCCGTGCTCGGCCTTGAGCAGATGGCGCAGCAAGGTGGTCTTGCCGGCGCCGAGGAAGCCGCTGAGAACGGTGACGGGGATTGGGGCTAACAAAACGGAATCTCCCATGGGCAGAAAAGACTGTAGGAGCCGGGCTTGGCGGCGATGGCGTCCTGAAGATCGCTACCGCCGGCAAGCCGGGCTCCTACAGTGGGGTGTCGCTCAATGGTCGTGCGTCAACAGCATTTCGGCCCGGCTTTGCCGCCGTACCGCGCTTCCTGGCGTTCCCGGAAGAACGCCTCGTACGACATCACCGGCTTGTCCGGGTGCTTGGTCTGCATATGCTCGACATAATTGTCGTAGTCGGGCATGCCGACCATCAGGCGCGCGGCCTGACCGAGGTATTTACCGAGGCGACTCAGGTCATTGAACACGATTGCAATCCTCGATCAAGCATCCGGCAGTGCATGGAATGGCGATTCTTTATCCGTGCGCTCTTTTTTACCCCAGGCAGAAATACCCACCTTGAGTGCATAGAACAGGATGCTGAAGACCACCACCAGGAACAGCACCGTCAGCGTGGCGTTGGTGTAGGCGTTGAAGATCACGTGCTGCATCTGCGTGATGTCCTTGGCCGGAGCCAGGATCTGACCATTGGCCAGGGCATCGCTGTACTTCTTGGCCAGGGCCAGGAAACCGACGGCCGGGTTGGCGTCGAACAGCTTGATGAGGCCCGCTGTGGTGGTGCAGATCAGCAGCCAGGTGGCTGGCAGCAGGGTCACCCAGATGTAGCGTTGGCGCTTCATCTTGATCAGCACGACAGTGCCGAGCATCAGCGCGATACCCGCCAGCATCTGGTTGGAGATGCCGAACAGCGGCCACAAGGTGTTGATGCCGCCCAGTGGATCGATCACGCCCTGATACAGCAGGTAACCCCAGAGGGCCACGCAGCCGGCGGTAGCAATCAGGTTGGCGGTCCAGGACTCGGTGCGCTTCAGGGCTGGCACGAAGGAACCCAGCAGGTCCTGCAGCATGAAACGGCCGGCACGGGTACCGGCGTCCACCGCGGTCAGGATGAACAGCGCCTCGAACAGGATTGCGAAGTGGTACCAGAACGCCATGGTGTTCTCGCCCGGCAGCACCGTGTGCAGGATCTGCGCGATACCGACCGCCAGGGTCGGCGCACCGCCGGCACGGGCCAGGATGGTGGTTTCACCGATGTCCTTGGCCACTGCCTGCAGTTGATCCGGGGTAATGGCGAAACCCCAGTTGCTGACGGTCTGCGCCACAGTCACCACGTCGCCGCCGACGATGGCCGCCGGGCTGTTCATGGCGAAGTACACGCCTGGCTCGATCACCGAAGCGGCAACCATCGCCATGATGGCCACGAAGGACTCCATCAGCATGCCGCCGTAACCGATGTAACGGGCGTTGGTTTCGTTATCCAGCAGCTTCGGCGTGGTCCCGGAAGAGATCAGCGCGTGGAAGCCGGACACCGCGCCACAGGCGATGGTGATGAACAGGAACGGGAACAGGCCGCCTTTCCAGACCGGGCCGGTGCCGTCGGTGAACTGGGTCAGCGCCGGCATTTTCAGCTCGGGCATGGTGATCAGGATGCCGATCGCCAGGGCGACGATGGTACCGATCTTGAGGAAGGTCGACAGGTAGTCGCGAGGCGCCAGGATCAGCCATACCGGCAGCACCGCGGCGACGAAACCGTAGCCGATCAGCATCCAGGTGATCTGTACGCCGGTGAAGGTGAAGGCCTTGGACCACACAGGATCCGCGGCAATCTGGCCCCCCAGCCAGATCGAACCCAGCAGCAGGAGCACGCCGACAATGGAGATTTCACCGATGCGGCCCGGGCGGATGTAGCGCATGTAGATGCCCATGAACATCGCGATCGGGATGGTCGCCATCACCGTGAAGATGCCCCACGGGCTCTCGGCCAGGGCCTTGACCACGATCAGCGCCAGCACCGCGAGGATGATGATCATGATCAGGAAGCAGCCGAACAGGGCGATGGTCCCCGGGATGCGGCCCATTTCCTCACGGACCATGTCGCCCAGGGAACGGCCGTTGCGCCGGGTGGACATGAACAGGACCATGAAGTCCTGCACCGCGCCCGCCAGCACCACCCCGGCGATCAGCCACAGCGTGCCGGGCAGGTAGCCCATTTGCGCCGCCAGCACCGGTCCTACTAGAGGCCCCGCGCCGGCAATGGCCGCGAAGTGGTGACCGAAGAGAATGTGCTTGTTGGTCGGAACGTAGTCCAGACCGTCGTTGTTGAGCACGGCGGGGGTGGCCCGGCGCGCATCGAGCTGCATCACGTTGTTAGCGATGAACAGGCTGTAGTAGCGGTATGCGACAAGATAGATGGCCACGGCAGCGACCACGATCCACAAGGCGTTGATCGCCTCGCCGCGGCGCAATGCCACTACGCCCAGGGCGCACGCTCCTACGATTGCCAGCACCAGCCAGGGTAAGTGGCGTAGCGGGCTATTATTATTTTTCATTTTTTTATTCCAGCCAGGGTGGACAAGAAAGACAGCCACCGGGAGTTTAGCGCTACTGGCCTCAAAGACCACCCCCACGTTGGTCTAGAGCCGTCTTTTGAGAATTGACTCAGGTGTGCACCGCCCCGGTGCAACGGTTCCTGGAGGCACTGAACCTGCTGGGCAAAACAGCGGTCGCACCTTTAACGACTCGTTGCCTGGAGCGCCCATGGCCGCGCCGCACGATAGACCGCCGCTGTCACCGCCGCTGCTGTATCAGTTGTTCCTGGTGGCGGCGCTGTTGCTCGCCGATAGCCTGCCCCTGCCGCTCCCGGTCAACGCCTGGCTGCGCACCCTGGCCGTGCTATTGATCATCGGCGGCCAGAGCCTGTCGTTCTGGGCGATGTGGCGGCTCAGGCAACAGCACACCACCACCAGCAATGCCGGCGAGCCCCGGCGCCTGCTGTGCGACGGCCCGTTTGCGATCTCGCGCAACCCCATCAATCTCGGCGACACCCTGGGTTACTGCGCCATTGCCCTGTTGCTCGGCAGCCTCTGGCCGTGGCTGTTGTTGCCGCTGCTGCTTTACTTGATGAACCGGACGGTGATCCGTCCGGACGAGGCTCATCTGCTGGCGCTGTTCGGCGACAACTACCGCGACTATTGCCGCAAGGTGCGTCGCTGGCTGTAGTCGCGGTGGAGCGCGCCGGGGCCTGGACTATAGTCATTGCACCATGCAGAGGGGCTGCCCATGAGCGAACACCATAGCGATCGCCGCCGTTTCCAACGCATCGCCTTCGATGCCCGTACCGAGTTGAGCCAGGGCCCTTATCGCTGGTCCGTGCAACTGCTCGACCTCTCGCTCAAGGGCATGCTGATCCAGCGCCCCGAACCCTGGCGGGGGGAGGAAAGCCAGCCGTTCGAGGCCGATATTCATTTGAGCGATGACGTCCAGGTGCGCATGGACGTGCAACTGGCCCATGACGATCACGGCCAGTTGGGCTTCGTCTGCCTGCACATCGACCTGGAATCGATCGAGCACCTGCGCCGGCTGATCGAACTGAACCTCGCCGATCCGCAGCAATTGGAGCGCGAGCTGGGGGCGCTGCTCGAGACCTGAGCGCCCGCCCCTTCCCGCCAGCCGTTCAAGGGAATGCCGAGGGCGCGGGGAATTCGCTTTCCATGTCCCAATAGCCGGGCTGTTGCCGACTGCTGGCGATCCATTGCCCGTCCACCCAGCGATAGATACGGTAGGTGATGACAAAATCGTCACCCTCGCTGGCAGGCGCCGACGACACCTGGGCAATCGACTCGGTGGCGCCCGACGCCGATGGAAGAATCTGCCAGGCCGCCTTGCCGGTCTGGGCCATCACCAACGGATGCTGCTTGCCGTCTTCGGCCCGATACCGGACCGGCTCCAGCCGGCTTTGCGTGGGCAGCAGGATCTGCGTGGCCGGGCCGCTGTAGGTGCCCAGCGGCGCCGTCTGATCGACGGTGAGGAAAAACGCCGGGTATGGCAGGCCGCTGAGCGGAGCCTTTTCCACCTTCGCCAGCGGATAGCCCAGGGCCTGCTCGGCAAGCACCTCACCGAAATCCGACACCAGCCGAACCCGGGCTTCCAGCTGCGGCTGGTGCTCGCTGTCCGTCGATTCGTCGAAGGTTTCTTCGTCCAGGCCGCTGCCCCAACTCTGCGCGTGCAACTGCGCGGTGATGCGCCGGTCTTCCAGCACCTCGAGCACCGTGCCGTCGCCAACCAGCAGCTCCTGGGCGATCCGGTAGCCGTGCGGCGCATCCTCCTGGCTGGCAGCAGCCAGGCCGCCGGCCCATAACAGCGTAAAACCAAGGGCTCCGAGGCCCGCTCCTGTCTTCCGCATCAACTGCTTCCTTTCAGTAAGGGATCATTCGAACAGCGCATCCAGCGCCTGTTCCAGACGGGTTACCGCAATGATCCGCAGGCCCTGCGGCGCCTCCTTCGGAGCATTGCCCTTGGGCACGATGGCCCGTTTGAAGCCGTGCTTGGCCGCTTCCTTGAGGCGCTCCTGGCCGCTCGGCACCGGGCGCACTTCGCCGGACAGGCCGACTTCGCCGAACACCAGCAAGTCGTGAGGCAAGGGCCGGTTGCGCAGGCTGGACATCACCGCCGCCATCAACGCCAGGTCGGACGCGGTTTCCAGTACCTTGACCCCGCCGACCACGTTGAGGAACACGTCCTGATCGTGGGTCGGAATGCCGCCGTGGCGATGCAGCACCGCCAATAGCATCGCCAGGCGGTTCTGGTCCAGGCCCAGGGTGACCCGGCGCGGGTTGGCCAGGTGGCTGTCATCCACCAGCGCCTGGACTTCCACCAGCATCGGCCGAGTGCCTTCCCAGGTGGCCATGACCACACTGCCTGGGACTTCTTCCTGGGCACGCGTGAGGAAAATCGCCGAAGGGTTGGACACTTCCTTCAGGCCGCGATCGGTCATGCCGAACACGCCCAGCTCGTTGACCGCGCCGAAGCGGTTCTTCACCGCCCGCAACAAACGCAGGCGGCCGTCGGACTCACCCTCGAAATACAGCACGGTATCGACCATGTGCTCCAGGACCCGTGGCCCGGCCAGCGCGCCCTCCTTGGTCACGTGGCCGACCAGGAAGATCGCCGTGCCGCTCTGCTTGGCGTAGCGCACCAGCAGCGCCGCGCTTTCGCGCACCTGGGAAACCCCGCCTGGGGCCGATTGCAGTTGCTCGGTGAAAATGGTCTGGATCGAGTCGATCACCATGACCTTGGGTTTCTCCACCCGGGCCGTGGCGATGATGGTTTCGATACAGGTTTCGGTCATCACCCGCAGTTGGTCCTGGGGCAGGCCCAGGCGCCGGGCGCGCATCGCCACCTGTTGCTGCGATTCTTCGCCGGTGACATAGAGCGCCGGCATGCGCGTGGCGATGTTGCACAAGGTTTGCAACAGAATGGTCGACTTGCCGATGCCCGGGTCGCCGCCGATCAGCACCACCGAACCGTCGACCAGGCCGCCGCCCAGTACCCGGTCCAGTTCGCCGGAGGCCGTGGAAAAACGCGGGATCTCTTCGACGCTGACTTCGGCCAGGGTCTTGATCTGCGCCTGCTGCCCGGCCCAGCCGGTACGACCGCTGGGGGCCGCGGCGCCGCCGCTTTCCACCATGGTTTCGGTCAGGGTGTTCCAGGCCCCGCATTCGCCGCACTGGCCGGCCCATTTGGGAAAGGTTGCGCCGCACTCGGTGCAGCCGTACATGCGCTTGGCCTTGGCCATCTGATCCCCCGGGCAAAAACCGCGATGATAGCTCAGCTGGAGCGGATCAGCGCGGCGCCGCCATGCGGATTTCACCCTCGGCCAGACGCGTGGCGCTGTTACCCAGCGAGTCCTCGGCATTGAGGTCGGCGCCCTTGGTCGCCAGGGCGTCGAGCAATTCCACCCGCCGGAACAGCCCGGCATACATCGCCGCGGTCTGGCCGGCACCGTTGCGCTGGTCGGGGTTGCAATCGGTGGCCAGCAGGCGTCGGGCGATGCTCACTTCACCCTTGAAAATGGCGCCCATCAGCGCCGTGTTGCCTCTTTTATCCTGCACGCAGGCGTCGGCACCGGCGGCCAGCAAACGCTCCACCGCCAGCCCCTGGCCGTGATACGCCGCAAGGATCAGGGCGGTGTAGCCCTTCTCGTCCTGGGTATCGAGGGAATAACCGGCCTCGATAAAGGTGTTGAGTATCTCGAGGTCGCCGCGACGGGCCGCATCGAAGTAGTAATTCTCAAGCTGGACCTTGACCGCCACCGGGTCCGCGGGGGCCGGTTGTTTTGCATAAGCGCCCAGCGAGCAGGCGGCCAGCAGCAGCGAAATGAACAGGCGCATGGTGCGACTCCCTTGTCTCAAAGATTCTGTGTAGGAGCGAGGCTTGCCCGCGATGACTTCGGCCCGACGTTCGTCAGCTAGAACGCGGTCATCGGTGTTGGGGCCGCTTTGCGGCCGTTCGCGGGCAAGCCTCGCGCCTACATAAAGAAGATGCGTCACGCCGGGGCGTGACGCGGGTTGGATCAATCCGACAGCTTGGCGGCCAGCGCCTTGACGCGAGCCAGGTCGCCCTTGGCCACCTTGGTCACGCCGGTGCCGTACTCGGGGTCGGCCTTGTAGAGGAACGACAGGATGATGTGCTTGCTTTCGTCATCGGTGGTCGCCAGCGAACCGCCAAAACTCTCGATCAGGTCCTGGCGCTCCTTCTGGCTGAACGAGCGATACAGATCGCCGGCCTGCTTGAAGTTCTGCTCGCGCTGGATCTTCGCCTGCTGGGTGCTGCCACTCAGCGCCAGTTGGCTGTAGCGCGCGCCTTGCGGTTCTTCGCGCGGCATCAGTCGGCTCGGCTGGTAGTTCACCCCGGTGCTGGTGCTGCCGATGTTCATCGCGCCGTCCTGGTTGCCATTGTTCACCGCGACTTTCGGTGCGTTGATCGGCAATTGCAGGACGTTGGCGCCCAGGCGATAGAGCTGGGTATCGGCATAGGAGAACACCCGGCCTTGCAGCAGGCGGTCTTCCGATGGCTCGATGCCCGGCACCAGGTTGGCCGGGGCCATGGCTACCTGCTCGGTTTCCTGGAACACGTTGGCCGGGTTGCGGTTGAGCACCATCTGCCCGACTTTGCGCTCAGGCACGCCCGGCCAGATCTTGGTGGCATCCAGCGGGTCGAAATCGAACTTGGCCAAGTCTTCCGGCTTCAGCACCTGGACATACAGGTCCCATTTCGGGAAGTCGCCCTTGTTGATATGCGTTACCAGGTCATGGGTCATATGGCTGTAATCACGGCCCTGCACCTGGACCACTTGTTTAGGGTCGAGGTTGTTGATGCCCTGCAAACTTTTCCAATGAAACTTCACGTAGTGCACTTCGCCCTTGGCATTGACCAACTTGTAGGCGTGCACGCCATTACCGTCCATTTCCCGGTAACTGGCCGGAGTGCCGGAATTGGAATACAGCTCGGTCAGGGTCCGGGTCGCTTCTGGAACATGGGAGAAGAAATCGAAGCGACGCGAATCATCGTCCAGGTTGGTACGTGGATCGGGCTTGAATGCATGAACCATGTCCGGGAACTTGATCGCATCCCGAATAAAGAAAGTCGGGAAGTTGTTGCCGACCAAGTCCCAATTACCCTCGGCGGTATAGAACTTGGTGGCGAAACCGCGTGGGTCACGCAGGGTTTCCGGCGAATGATTGCCGTGCACTACCGCGGAAAAACGCACAAATACCGGGGTCACCTGGCCGGCGGCGAAAACCTTGGCCTTGGTCAGGTCGCTCAGGCTGTCGGTCACGGTGAAAGAGCCATGGGCACCGGTGCCGCGGGCATGCACCACCCGCTCTGGAATGCGCTCGCGATCGAAACGCTGGAGCTTCTGGATCAACTGCACGTCCTGCAGCAAGACCGGCCCGGTAGCACCCGCGGTCTGCGAGTTCTGGTTATCGCCCACCGCTGCCCCGTTATCGCGGGTCAATGTAGCGGCCTGTACGGAAAGAGAAAGCATACTGGCGGCGAGTGCGCCCAATACGCGTCGCTGGGAAAGAGTCCCAAGGCCAATGATCATGGTCATGTTTTATTCCTCTGGTTTTAATCAAACGCATCCAGGTGCGCCTGTCAGAGGCTAGTGACCAATGAGTCGAACTCTAAATAGAAAGGTCGCAACAGTCCGATTGAGAAAATATTCTGGTATGAAAGAACCGGCACAGGTATTTCGCGCGCGATTGATGGCACTTTGTAAACTATTTGCCGTTAACCCGGTCGATAACTGCGAACGCAATAGGCAGTTGCTTCAGCAAGATGCCTTTCGCTGAATTACACTGCGTTCACCAACCTCATCTGTAACAAGGAATAACCTATGGGCGTGCTAAGTGAGTTCAAGGCCTTCGCGGTCAAAGGTAATGTGGTCGACATGGCCGTCGGTATTATCATCGGCGCCGCTTTCGGCAAGATCGTTTCGTCGTTTGTCGGCGATGTGGTGATGCCGCCAATTGGCTTGCTGATCGGTGGGGTGGACTTCAGTGACCTGGCGATCACGCTCAAGGAGGGTGTCGGCGAGACGCCAGCCGTGGTGCTGGCCTACGGCAAATTCATCCAGAGCCTGATCGACTTCATCATCGTTGCTTTTGCCATTTTCATGGGCGTGAAGGCGATCAACCGCCTGAAGCGCGAAGAAGCCGTGGCGCCAACCCTGCCGCCGGTTCCAACCAAGGAAGAAGAGCTGCTGGGCGAGATCCGCGACCTGCTCAAGGCACAGAACAACAAGCCCTGAGGCTGTTGTTACAAGAAAGACGGCGCCCCTTGCTACAAGGCGGCGCCGTTTTTTTTACCAGTAGTTTTCCACCGCCACCTGGCCGGGCCGTCGGGTCAGGCTCAGGTGCATGTCCCGTTGCTTGAGCAAGGCGCGGGTGTCGTCGATCATCTGCGGGTTGCCGCAGAGCATCACGCGCGAGTGCTCGGCGCTCAGTTCTATCCCCGCCGCCCGCTCCAGTTCGCCGCTTTCGAGCAAATGGGTAATCCGCCCATTGAGGCTGCCCGGATGCTGCTCGCGGGTCACGGTGGTGATGACTTGCAGCTTGTGCGCAACTTCCGCCAGATAATCGCGCTCCCTCAGCTCGGCCAGCAATTGCTGATAAGCCAGCTCCTTGGCCTCGCGCACGCTGTAGACCAGGATGATCCGCTCGAATTTCTCCCAGACCTCGAAGTCCTGCAGGATCGAGACAAAAGGCGCGAGCCCGGTTCCGGTGGCCAGCAGCCACAGGTCGTGGCCATCGACGAAACGGTCCAGGGTCAGGTAACCGAACGCTTGCCGGTCCACCAGCAAGGTGTCGCCCTCCCCCAGCCGGCTCAGCTCGCTGGTGAATTCGCCGCCGGGCACGACGATGGAGAAGAACTCGAGAAACTCGTCGAAGGGCGAAGACACCATGGAATACGCGCGCCACACCGTGCTGCCATCGGCCTTGGTCACCCCCAGGCGGGCGAATTGCCCGGCGCGAAAACGAAAACCCGCATCCCGCGTGGTACGCAGGGTAAACAGGCTGGGCGTCAAGGGTTGGACGTCGAGCAAGGTCTGGCGCGTGTATTTTTCTGCACTGGCAGTCATGGCAGGCTCCAATAAGCGAATGCCCTTAGTGTCCCGCAAAGCGCGCGGCAGAAACACCGGCGGTTTGTAATGGCATAGAGCACGGGCAATCAGGCGCAAAAAAACGTACCATTGCCGCCTCTTCGAGCCGATGTCCCGCGGCCTGCGCGCCATCTGCCCGAACGGTCCCGCCCGCCTCGCGCCCCTCCCGCCGGCAGGACATTCACCGATTACCAAGAGTCCGTCCCATGCCCCTGCTCGACAGCCCCTTCGCCCAGCTCGACCTGATCCGCCAGCCCGAACAACAGAACGAGCCCCTGCAAGCTTTCGACGCGGCCGACGAGTATTTGCTCAATCACCTCGCCGAACAGCAGCCGACGGCCGAGACCCGGGTGCTGGTGCTCAACGACAGCTTCGGCGCGCTGGCGGCCAGCCTGGTCGGGCGCGTGCAGGTGCGCAGCAGCGGCGATTCGTTCCTCGGCGCGCTGGCGCTGGAGAAAAACCTGGTGCGCAATGGCCTGCCGTTCGACGCCGTCACCGTGCTGCCCGCCAGCGAGCCGCTGAGCGGGCCGTTCGACCGCGTGCTGATCCGCGTGCCCAAGACCCTGGCCCTGCTGGAAGAACAGCTGATTCGCCTGCAAGGCCAACTGGCCCCGGGCGCCCAGGTGGTGGCCGCGGCGATGGTCAAGCACCTGCCACGGGCCGCCGGCGACCTGCTGGAACGCTACATTGGCCCGGTGCAGGCCTCGCTGGCGGTGAAAAAGGCCCGCTTGCTGATCGCCACCCCGGAGGCGAAAACCCCGGCGGTTTCGCCCTACCCGACCCGCTACAAGCTCGACGAGCCGGCCATCGAGCTGCTCAACCACGCCAACGTGTTCTGCCGCGAAGGCCTGGACATCGGCACCCGCGCCTTCCTCCCGCACCTACCGAAAAACCTCGGCAAGGCCCGGGTCGCGGACCTCGGTTGCGGCAACGGCGTACTGGCCATCGCCAGCGCCCTGCAGAACCCAGAGGCCCACTACACGCTGGTGGACGAATCCTTCATGGCCGTGCAATCGGCCCTGGAAAACTGGCGCGCGACCCTGGGCCAGCGCGAGGTGATCGTGCGCGCCGGCGACGGCCTGGCCGGGCAGGAACCGCAGTCGCTGGACGTGGTGCTGTGCAACCCGCCCTTCCACCAGCAGCAGGTGGTCGGCGATTTCCTCGCCTGGCGCATGTTCCAGCAGGCCCGCGAAGCCCTGGTGGTGGGCGGCGCGCTGTACATCGTCGGCAACCGTCACCTGGGCTATCACAGCAAGCTGGCGCGGCTGTTCCGCGGCGTCGAGCAAGTGGCCGCCACGCCCAAGTTCGTGATCCTCAAGGCCCGCAAATAACCCCCTCTCCATAGGAGCGAAGCTTGCTCGCGATACGTGTCACGCGGACTGCCTGAAGCACTGCGTTATCGTTCATCGCGAGCAATCGAGCGTCGACCGGCTGCTCCTACGGAAGAAAAACGTGGCAACCCCAGACCAAAAAAAACCCTCCAGAGGAGGGTTATAAAACCGTGCCGCGAGGCAACGGGATGGGATGAGCGGTGGTGAAAATCAGTGCGTGGTCAGGCCCGCGGCGTTCATGAACATGCGCATCAGGCTGGCGACGATAAACAGCGCCAGCACGCTGCCGGCCCAGATCCCGGCGAGCCAGCCCAGGCGCTGCCAGAGCGGCTTCTTCTCGGCTTCTTCGATTTCCTGCAACGAGGGTTTACCGGACATGGGCGTGACTCCTCTTATTTCGTGGGGATGGCGCCGGTAAGGACGCCATCGCGAGCAAGCTTCGCTCCTGCAAGGGAGCGATGCATTGGCTAGTGGTAGCCATCTTCGTGGGTGACCTTGCCGCGGAACACGTAGTAGCTCCAGAAGGTGTAACCCAGGATGAACGGGATGATGAACAGCGTGCCCACCAGCATGAAGCCCTGGCTTTGCGGCGGCGCGGCGGCGTCCCAGATCGAGATCGACGGCGGCACGATGTTCGGCCACAGGCTGATGCCCAGGCCGCTGTAGCCGAGGAAGATCAGCACCAGGGTCAGCAAAAACGGCGTGTAGTGAGCATTGCGGGCCACCGCGCGCAGCAGGCCGTACATGGTCACCAGCACCAGGATCGGCACCGGCAGGAACCAGAACAGGTTCGGCAGGGTGAACCAGCGCGAGGCGATTTCCGGATGGGCCAGCGGCGTCCAGATACTGACGATGCCGATCACGCCTAGCAGCACGAAGGCCAAAGGCCGCGCCAGGTCGTGCATCTGCTCCTGCAACTTGCCTTCGGTCTTCATGATCAGCCAGGTGCAGCCGAGCAAGGCATAGGCCACCACCAGCGCGACGCCGCAAAACAGCGTGAACGGCGTGAACCAGTCCAGCGATCCGCCGGCGTACTGGCGGTTGACCACCGGCAGGCCGTCGATGAAAGCACCCAGCGCCAGGCCCTGGAAGAAGGTCGCCGCCACCGAACCACCGATGAACGCCTTGTCCCAGATATGGCGCTTGGCTTCCTTGGCCTTGAAGCGGAACTCGAAGGCCACGCCACGGAAGATCAGGCCGATAAGCATCAGGATCAGCGGCATGTACAGCGCCGAGAGCACCACCGAATAAGCCAGCGGGAAGGCGCCGAACAGCGCGGCACCACCCAGCACCAGCCAGGTTTCGTTGCCGTCCCAGACCGGGGCGACGGTGTTCATCATCACGTCACGGTCGCGTGAGTCCTTGACGAACGGGAAGAGAATCCCGATGCCCAGGTCGAAACCGTCCATGACCACATACATCATGATGCCGAAGATGATAATCACGGCCCAGATCAGCGGAAGATCGATACCCATGACTCAATTCCCCTTGTTCAGGCTGGTGCCGTTGTCTTCGGCATCGTCGTCGGCGGCCGACAGCGGACGGGCCGGCGTGCGTTTCTGGCCAGGGCCGCCGTGGGCGACTTCCTTGCCTTCGTTGGTCTTCGGCCCTTTGCGCACCAGGCGCATCATGTAGCCCAGGCCTGCCCCGAACAGCGCGAAATACACCACGACAAAAAGCGCGAGGGTAATGCTCATCTGCGTCAGGCTATGCCCGGAAGACGCATCCGCGGTGCGCATCAGCCCATAGACCACCCACGGCTGGCGGCCGATCTCGGTGGTGAACCAGCCGGCGAGAATCGCGATCAGGCCGGACGGGCCCATCCACAGCGCCAGGTACAGGAACGCACGGTTGTGGTAGATGCGGTCGCGCTTGCGCAGCCACAGGCTCCACAGGCCGGTGAGGATCATCAGCATGCCCAGGCCGACCATGATCCGGAACGACCAGAACACGATGGTCGAATTCGGTCGGTCTTGCGGCGGGAATTCCTTGAGCGCCGGCACCTGCTTGTCCAGCGAGTGGGTGAGGATGATGCTGCCCAGATACGGGATCTCGACGGCGAACTTGGTCTTCTCTTCCTTCATGTCCGGCCAGCCGAACAGGATCAGCGGGGTCGGCTCGTCACCGACGTTTTCCCAATGGCCTTCGATCGCGGCGATTTTCGCCGGCTGGTGCTTGAGGGTATTGAGGCCATGGAAGTCGCCGATCACGGCCTGGATCGGCGCCACGATCAGGGCCATCCACATGGCCATCGACAGCATGCGGCGAATCGCCGGGTTGTCGCGCCCACGCAGCAGGTGCCAGGCCGCGGACGAACCGACGAAGAACGCCGTGGCGACAAACGCGGCCGTGGCCATGTGCGCCAGGCGGTACGGGAACGAAGGGTTGAACACCACCGCCAGCCAGTCCACCGGAATCACCCGGCCATCGATGATTTCGTAGCCTTGCGGGGTCTGCATCCAACTGTTGGACGAGAGAATCCAGAAGGTCGAAATCAGCGTGCCGACGGCCACCATGACCGTGGAAAAGAAGTGCAGGCCGCGCCCCACGCGGTTCCAGCCGAACAGCATGACCCCGAGGAAACCGGCCTCGAGGAAGAATGCGGTGAGCACTTCATAAGTCAGCAGCGGCCCGGTGACGGCACCGGCAAAATCGGAAAAACGGCTCCAGTTGGTACCGAACTGGTAGGCCATGACCAGGCCCGAGACCACTCCCATGCCGAAGTTGACGGCGAAGATCTTCGACCAGAAGTGGTACAGGTCACGGTAGGTATCGTCGCGAGTCTTGAGCCACAACCCTTCGAGCACCGCGAGGTAGCTCGCCAAACCGATGGTGATGGCGGGGAACAGGATGTGGAATGAGATGGTGAACGCGAACTGAATTCGGGCGAGATCAAGTGCCTCCAAACCGAACATAAGCTTTCCTCTGTCAGGTAATACCGGCTGCCGGCTGGAGGCCTGCACCCACTGTCCCCACGGATATGGAGTGTGGCGAATTCGAATTCGTTCTTTTTAAACCCATCGCAACGCAGGGAGTCTGGCCATGTGGCCGCCAGACCCAACCTTGGAAAAGGTTTTGATCTGGATCAATCAACGTTGAAAGAGTAGTCGCATTTTCATCATCGGTTTGTGTGGTCTTTTGTCGCGTGACAGGTTGCCTCGCCACGTCAAGCACGGGGTTTTCCCGAAGTTTTGCTCTCCCTGTAGCCGCTGCCGCAGGCTGCGATCGACCGGAACGGTCGTGGCGATTTCTGCACCGTCGAAGGTCCTTCGGCCCTTATCGCAGCCTGCGGCAGCGGCTACAGGGATTGGGTTATTTCGAATAAACGGGATAGATGCGAGGCTAACGTTTCTGCAACTATTGGTTACATCTTGGTGATAACCTCGCCTCACTCCACGCCCAAGACCTGCCTTTGAGATGCCTAGCCAAGACCCTCTGCTGCTTCGCCATCACCGTCCGTTCATTGCTTTCTGGCTGGCGCGGATCTTCACCGCCAGCGGCTTCCAGATGCTCACCGTGGCCATTGGCTGGAACCTCTACCAACTGACCGGCAACGTGCTCGACCTGGGCCTGGTCGGGCTGGTGGAGTTCGCGCCGCGGGTGCTGTTCATGCTGCACACCGGGCATGTGGCCGACCGCTATGACCGGCGCAAGGTGGCGGCCATCTGCCAGACGCTGCAGGCACTGATTGCCCTGTCCCTGGCCATCGGCAGCGCGACCCATAACGTCACTCGCGAGATGATCTTCATCCTCGCCTTCCTGCTGGGCGCCGCCCGCTCCTTCGAAATGCCGACCACCCAGGCACTGCTGCCGAGCATCGTGCCCAGCGCGCTGTTCCCGCGCGCCGTGGCGGCCGCCCAGTCGGCCCAGCAATCGGCGACCATCGTCGCGCCGGCCCTGGGCGGGTTGCTCTACGCCTTCGGCAGCGTGTGGGTCTATGGCCCGACCGTGCTGCTGTATGTGATTGCCTGCTGCCTGATGCTCAACCTGCCCGCGCGGCAGACGCCGCTGAACAAGGGCAAGGCCACCCTCGATTCGTTGCTCGCCGGGGTGCGCTTCATACGCAGCCGGCCGGACATTCTCGGCGCCATCTCCCTGGACTTGTTTGCCGTATTGCTGGGCGGCGCCACCGCGCTGCTGCCGGTGTTCGCCAAGGACATTTTGCTCACCGGCGCCTGGGGCCTGGGCCTGCTGCGTTCGGCGCCGGCGGTGGGGGCGCTGCTGATGTCGCTGTGGCTGGCGCGCTTTGCCGTCGACCGCCATGTCGGCCGGGTGATGTTCACCGCCGTCGGCGTGTTCGGTGTCGCCACCATCGCCTTCGGCCTGTCGACCTCGTTCTGGTTCTCGCTTGCGGTGCTGGTGGTGCTGGGCGCGGCGGACATGATCAGCATGGTGATCCGCGCCTCCTTCGTGCAGCTGGAAACCCCGGACGAAATGCGTGGCCGGGTCAGCGCCGTCAACGGCCTGTTCATCGGCGCCTCCAACCAGCTTGGCGAATTCGAGTCCGGGCTCACCGCCCACTGGTTCGGCACCGTGCCGGCGGTGGTCCTGGGCGGAGTCAGCACCCTGCTGGTGACCGGGGTGTGGATAAAACTGTTCCCGACCCTGGCCCGTCGCGATCGCATGCATGAGCCGGTGGAAGAAGCGAAGGCCTGATTCAGGGTGATATGAGCCGCGCGGGAGATGGCCATTGATCGTCCGGTTCACGCGCTGCAATACATATCCGCTGTGAAGAGTGTAATGTATCGCCTTACACTCGCCGCATGATCAAATCCTTTCAGCACAAAGGCCTCAAGGCCTTCTATGAAACGGGATCGACTCGAGGGATCCGGGCCGATCATGCGAGGCGCCTGGCGCGCATGCTGCCTTTCATGGATCACGCGACAGAGCCTGACGATCTCGACCTTCCGGGATGGCGGTTGCATCCGCTCAAGGGCGAGCGTCGCGGATACTGGTCCCTGACCGTATCGGGCAATTGGCGAGTGATTTTTCGTTTTACGGGTTCGGATATCGAGCTGGTCGACTATCTGGATTACCACTGAACAGGAGGCAGGATCATGCCCATGCACAACCCGCCACACCCCGGTGAAACACTACGTGTGGATGTATTGCCCGAGCTGGGAATCAGCGTGACGGAACTGGCCAGGCGTCTTGGCTACGCCCGCCCCCATCTGTCCAAAGTGCTGAATGGCCATGCGCCGATCCGGCCGGAACTGGCGGTAAGGCTGGAACGCGCCGGAATAGGTAAAGCCAAGGTCTGGCTGGCGGTACAGGCTGACTACGATATCTGGCATACCGAGCAAGACTTGTTACCGCGCATCGAGCCTATTGCCGCTCATGTCTGCTGATCGCTAAACCAGCAACTCCCCCTCCACCACCGTCCGCCGGCCCCGGCCGCACAACTGTTCCACCAGGGTCAGGGCGAAACTCAGGGCCGCGCCCGAGCCTTGCGCGGTGATGCAGTTGCCATCCACCACCACCGGCTGGTCGACGAAGTTACAGCCCGACAGCTGATGGCTGGCGCTGGGCAGGCAGGTCATGCGCCGCTGGCGCAGCACCCCGTAACTCTGCAAGGCCACGGCCGGCGCTTCGCCGATGCCGGCGAACAGGCGTCCGGCGGCGGCCTGGTCCTTGACCAATTGCATCAGCGGTTGATGCGCCGCCAGGTGCTGCGCGCCCACGGCGCCACCGGGCAGCACGACAAGGTCGAAGTTCTGCGCCAGCACATCCACCAGCATGCCGTCGGCGGTCATGCGGGTGCCGCGGGCGCAGGTGAGCATGCGCCGCCCTTCGATGCTGGCCACCAGCACTTCGACTTGAGCGCGGCGCAGCACATCGATCAGGGTCACGCTTTGCAGGTCGTCGACACCCTCGGCGAGGGGAATCAGGGCTCTAAAGGTCATGGGCTGTGTCCGCGATAAGGTCTTTAAAGCTTAGTCAGCTTTCCTTGCCCCCGCGTTCGGGCACAGGCGTCACTTGATCTGGATCTGCGCGCTCATGCTGTTGCCCGGCGCATTGAGCGAAGTGTTGCTGAAGGTGAAGGTGCCTTCCTGCTTGCCGGCCAGGTCGAAGGTATAGATGTAGCCGACGGTGATCCCGGCGTTACCGCACGGCACCAGGCTGGAGCCTTCCTCGCAGACCGCCGCGCGCGTGCCGTTGACCTCGAAGCCATCCAGCGCCACGCGGGGCTGGCGGCCGTAGCCGATTTCCAGCACATACACCTTGATATTCGGGCCCTGGTGATCGCAGGAGGTCTTGTCGCGCCCGTCCGACACATCTTCCAGGCCGCACGAAGGCGACTCGACCTTGAGGATCTCCACCTGGCTCAAGGGCGGCGCGGAACGGGCCATGGCCGCCGGTGCGCCCCACCACAAGGTGCTCGCCGCTGCCGCCAGGGCCAGCGTTTTGATCGTGCCGTGCATAAGTTCCCCCTAAAAACGTCGGCGCAGTATGCCCCAGTCGCCACCTTGGCAAAACATCGCCGACGATCGCAGCCATAGCCTTACGCTGCTGGTATGATGCGCGGCTTTTTCCGACCAGCACAAAATCCCCGGACGCTTTTTTATGGTCTGTGCTTTGCTGTCTGGGTCGATACATTCACGGCGCCCTGCGCGCCACGGGGAGCAGACATGCTGGAAAGGCTGTTTCAACTCAAGGCACACAACACCAACGTGCGGACCGAGATTCTCGCGGGCCTCACCACCTTCCTGGCCATGGCCTACATTCTCTTCGTCAACCCGAGCATCCTCGGCGAGACCGGCATGGACAAGGGCGCGGTGTTCGTCGCCACCTGCCTGGCCGCCGCCATCGGCTCGACCGTGATGGGCCTGATCGCCAACTACCCGATCGCCCTCGCGCCGGGCATGGGCCTGAACGCCTTCTTCACCTACACCGTGGTCCTGCACATGGGCCATACCTGGCAAGTGGCGCTGGGCGCGGTGTTCATCTCGGCGGTGCTGTTCTTCCTGCTGTCGATCTTCAAGATCCGCGAATGGATCATCAACAGCATCCCGCTGCCGCTGCGCTCGGCGATCGCCGCCGGCATCGGCCTGTTCCTGGCGCTGATCGCCCTGCACAACGCCGGCATCGTGGTCGGCAACCCGGCGACCATGGTCGGCCTCGGCGACCTCAAGCAGCCGGCGCCGATCCTCGCGACCCTGGGCTTTGCCCTGATCGTCGCCCTGGAAGCCCTGAAAGTCCGCGGCGCGGTGCTGATCGGCATCCTCTCGGTGACCATCGTCTCCATCGCCCTGGGCTTCACCCCGTTCGGCGGCGTGACCTCGATGCCGCCTTCGCTGGCCCCGACCTTCCTGCAACTGGACATCAAGGGCGCGCTGGACATCGGCCTGGTCAGCGTGATCTTCGCCTTCCTGTTCGTCGACCTGTTCGACAACTCCGGCACCCTGATCGGCGTCGCCAAGCGCGCCGGCCTGATGGGCAAGGACGGCCACATGCCGAAAATGGGCCGGGCCCTGATCGCCGACAGCACCGCGGCCATGGCCGGCTCCCTGCTGGGCACCTCGACCACCACCAGCTACATCGAATCCGCCGCGGGCGTCAGCGCCGGTGGCCGCACCGGCCTGACCGCCATCGTCGTGGCGATCCTGTTCCTGCTGGCGCTGTTCTTCTCGCCGCTGGCGGCCAGCGTCCCGGCCTTCGCCACCGCCCCGGCCCTGCTGTTCGTCGCGGTGCTGATGACATCGGGCCTGGCGGAAATAGACTGGGAAGACATCACCGTCGCCGCGCCAGTCGTGGTCACTGCCCTGGCCATGCCATTCACTTACTCCATCGCCAACGGCATCGCCTTCGGTTTCATTGCCTGGACCGCGATCAAACTGCTGTCCGGCCGTGGCCGTGAGCTGAACGCGCCGCTGGTGATCCTGTCGATACTGTTTGTGATCAAGTTGGGTTGGTTCAACGCATGACTTTCGATTCCCAGGCTTACGCCACCCAGCTCGCCGACAAGGTCGCGCGCCTGCGTGAACTGCTGGCGCCGTTCGATGCGCCAGAGCCGACCGTGTTCGACTCGCCGCTGCAGAACTTCCGCCTGCGCGCGGAGTTCCGCCTGTGGCGCGAAGCCGGCGAGCGTCATTACGCGATGTTTTCCCAGGAAGACAAACGCACGCCGATCCTGATCGAGGAATTCCCGATCGCCAGCCAGCGCATCAATCAGCTGATGCCGCAACTCAAGGCCGCCTGGCAAGCCAGCAGCGCCTTGAGCCACAAGCTGTTCCAGGTCGAGTTCCTCACCACCCTGGCCGGCGACGCGATGATCACCCTGTGTTATCACCGCCCGCTGGACGAGCACTGGCACGCCGCGGCGAGCCAGCTGGCAGCCGACCTGAACGTCAGCGTGATCGGCCGTTCCAAGGGCAAGCGCGAAGTGATCGGCCACGATTACGTGGTGGAGAAACTCGAAGTCGGCGGGCGCACCTTCAGCTACCGCCAGCCCGAAGGCGCCTTCACCCAGCCCAACGGCACGGTCAACCAGAAGATGCTCAACTGGGCCTACGACGCCCTGGGCGATCGCCCCGACGACCTGCTGGAGCTGTACTGCGGCAACGGCAACTTCACCCTGCCGCTGGCCACCCGGGTGCGCAAGGTACTGGCCACCGAAATCAGCAAGACCTCGGTCAACGCGGCCCTGAGCAACCTCAGCGAAAACGCGGTGGAGAACGTCACCCTGGTGCGTTTGTCCGCCGAAGAGCTGACCGAGGCGCTGAACGAAGTGCGTCCGTTCCGCCGCCTGCAGGGCGTGGACCTGAAAAGCTACGAGTTCGGCAGCGTGTTCGTCGACCCGCCGCGCGCCGGCATGGACCCGGACACCTGCGAGCTGACCCGGCGCTTCGACAACATCCTGTACATCTCGTGCAACCCAGAGACCCTGGCGGCCAACATCGCCCAATTGCACGACACCCACCGCATCACCCGCTGCGCGATGTTCGACCAGTTCCCGTGGACCCACCACATGGAATCCGGGGTCTTGCTGACCCGGCGTTAATTGCCTGTCGCCCGCCACAAAAAGGCCGTCCCCGCGACGGCTTTTTTGTGCCCGAGCCTTTCATGGCAGCCTCTGCACCTTGCCCGCCAACCGGCTGTGCGGCCGTTGCAGCCCCGCCTGAAGTGGGTTGGCGAATACCACACGCAACAGGGATACGTTCGATCACCGAACACTTAATGCCAGCGCCAGCGTTTCGTCGTCCCGGTGCAATTGACCAAATTAACCAGTTAGTACAATTTATCCCCAGCCGCCGGCCGCTCGAGCCGCGCCCACAATAACAACGGAGAAACACCTCATGCGCCCTATCGTTCTGGTGCTCAACGGCCCGAACCTGAACCTGCTCGGCACCCGCGAACCCGCCACTTATGGTCACGAGACCCTGGCCGACATTTCCGCGCTGTGCGGGCGTGCCGCCGAGGAATTCGGCCTGGGCGTCGAGTTTCGCCAGACCAACCATGAAGGCGAGCTGCTGGACTGGATTCACGGTGCCCGTGGCCGTTGCGCCGGGATCGTGATCAACCCGGCGGCCTGGACCCACACCTCGGTGGCGATCCGCGATGCCCTGGTGGCCAGCGAGTTGCCGGTGATCGAAGTGCACCTGTCGAACGTCCACGCCCGCGAGCCGTTCCGCCATCATTCCTTTGTCTCGGGCATCGCCCTGGCGGTAATGTGCGGGTTCGGCAGCCACGGCTATCGCCTGGCATTGGCGCATTTCGGCCAGCATTTTCAAGGAGCCCGGGCATGACCCAGCAGCACACAGTACTGGCCGGGCTGATCGGCGCCGGCATCCAGGCTTCGCGCACCCCGGCGCTGCATGAACATGAAGGCGACGCCCAGGGCCTGCGCTACCTGTACCGGCTGATCGACCTGGACGCATTGCAACTGGACAGCAGCGCCCTGCCCGATTTGCTGCTGGCCGCCGAGCGCATGAGTTTCACCGGGCTGAACATCACTTTTCCATGCAAGCAAAGCATCATCCCGCTGCTCGACGAGTTGTCGCCCGAGGCCCGTGGCATCGGCGCGGTGAATACCGTGGCACTCAAGGATGGCAAGCGCATCGGTCACAACACCGATTGCCTGGGTTTTGCCGAGGGTTTCCGTCGCGGCTTGCAGGGCGTGGCCCTGGAGCGTGTGGTGCAGATGGGCGCCGGCGGTGCCGGTGCCGCGGTGGCCCATGCGCTGCTCAGCGAAGGCGTGCGGCAGTTGCATATCTTCGATGTCGAAAGCGCCCGCGCCCAGAGCCTGGCGGACAACCTCAACCAGCATTTCGGCGCCGGCCGGGCCAAGGCCGGCCTCGACCTGCCCGCCACCCTGGCTGCCGCCGACGGCCTGGTGAACACCACGCCGATGGGCATGGCCAAGCTGCCGGGCATGCCGGTACCGGTCGAGTTGCTGCGCTCTGAATTGTGGGTCGCGGAGATCGTCTACTTCCCGCTGGAAACCGAGCTGCTGCGCAACGCCCGCGCCCTCGGCTGCCGCACCCTCGACGGCGGCAACATGGCGGTGTTCCAGGCGGTGAAGGCGTTCGAACTGTTCAGCGGCGTGACACCGGATGCCCAGCGCATGCTCGCGCATTTCCAGAGCATGAATGGCTGACAGTGCCTGACCGGATCAGTGCGGGGCTGTGATCGGCTCCGCTCTCGGCACACTCCCCGCGGCCATGCATGGCGACTAGGCGCGTTCATGACGACCGGCGGGCCGCAGTCGACCGTGTATCACGCCATGCGCCAGCAGCCCCGCCAGCAAGCCCCAGAATGCGCCGCCCAAACCGAACAAGGTGATATTGGCGGCGGTCGCCAGGAAGGTGATCAAGGCGGTTTCCCGGCCGTTGGGCTCGACCAGCGCGGTGGCGAGGCTGCCACCGATCGCCCCCAGCAGGGCCAGGCCCGCCAGGGTGGTGATAAAGGCCGCCGGCAGGACCACGAACAGCGCCGCCAGGGTGCTGCCGAAGATCCCCACCAATAGATACAACACCCCACACGCCAGGCCGGCCAGGTAACGTTTGGCCGGTTCCTCATGCGCCTCTTTGCCCGTACAGATCGCGGCGGTAATGGCCGCGACGTTGAACGCATGGGAACCGAACGGCGCCATCAACAACGAGCCCAGGCCGGTGGCGGTGAGAATCGGATTGGCACTGGTCTTGAACCCATCGTTGCGCAGCACCAGCATGCCGGGCATGTACTGGCCGGTCAGGGTGATCAGAAACAACGGCAGGGCCACGCTCAGCAACGCATTCAGCGAGAACACCGGCCAGGTCAGCACCGGCAGGGCCGGCTTGAGCTCGAGGCTGGCGAAACTGACCTGCCCCAAGCCGAGCAACAGCACGATGCCGATCAGCAATACCCCGACAATCGCATAACGCGCGGTAAAGCGGCGCAGCACCACATAGCTGAGCAGCAGCGCGCCCACCAGCAAAGGATCGACCCCCGCGCCGTCGAAAGCGCCAATCCCGAAGCGCAACAGAATGCCCGCCAGCAGGCCCGCCGCGATCCCCGGTGGGATCAGCTTCACCACCCGCTCGAAATAGCCCGACATGCCCAGCACGACGAAGCCGACAGCCGAGAGCATGAAGGCGCCGATCATTTGCGGGTAAGGCGTGCTCGGCAATACCGCGATCAGGAAGGCCGCGCCCGGTGTCGACCAGGCGGTAATGATCGGCTCGCGGTAGCGATAACTCAGCCAGGCGCCGGTCAGGCCGACGCCGATGGAGATCGACCAGATCCACGAGGCGGTCTGCTCCGGGCTCAGGCCGGCCGCCTTGGCCCCCTGGAAAACCAGAATGAAGGTTCCGCCGTAATTGACGATGACTGAAATCAGCGCGGCAACGCTCGGATGCAGCAGGTCAGCGATTCTGATGCTGGCGGTTTTCATCGGGGAGCCCTCTGGATGTTTGGAGGCGAGGGAGTATCCGCAGGCAATGGTCTATATAAAATATCCACTTTCGATCAATATCCCATACCACTTTCCAGCTGCCACCGACGATCCACAGGCCCCGATGAAAACCCGCAAAACCGCCTATCCCATCTGGAACCGCCTGCAACTGGCCAAGGACGGCCACTTGTCCTTGCGCGAGCAGTTGCTGCTGTTCCTGCGCAAAGGCATCGCCGACGGCAGCGTCAAGGCCGGCATCCGCCTGCCGGCTTCCCGTGTGCTGGCGACACAGTTGGGGCTATCGCGCATGACCGTGACCGAGGCCTACGGGCAGTTGATCGCCGAGGGGTTCCTCGAGGCCCGGACAGGTTCGGGTACCTACGTCATGGCACGGATCGCCGAGCAAACGACCCCGCCACCCGCCCGGATAGCAGCCCCCGTCGGCTCCACCCGGGCGCGGGCGCTGACCGGGAGCGACTCGATGTCCGTGGCCCGGGCCGCCTGGCCGCTGACCCCGGGCCTGCCGGCGCTGGATGCTTTTCCCTATGCGTTGTGGGGGCGCCTGGAAGGCCGCTTCTGGCGGCGCCGGCCACTGCCCGACCTGTCCTACGGCGACCCGCAGGGCTTGCTGCCATTGCGCGAAGCCTTGGCGGCTTACCTCGGCGCGGCGCGCGGGGTGGTATGCCAGGCCAGCCACATCGTGATTACCCCCGGTGCCCAAGCAGCGGTGTCGATTGCCACCCTGGCGCTCACCGACCTGGGGGAACGGGTCTGGGTCGAGAACCCCGGCTACGATGCGGCCTACCGCAGCGTGGTGCTGGCCGGTGTGCAGGCGGTGGGCGTTCCGGTGGATGCGGAAGGCCTGGATGTGCAGGCCGGCCGCCGGCTCGCGCCCGACGCCCGGCTCGCCCTGGTATCGCCTTCGCACCAGTATCCCCTGGGGGTCGGCATGAGCCTGGCGCGGCGCCTGGCCTTGCTGCAATGGGCCCACGATGCCGACGCCTTCATCCTCGAAGACGATTACGACAGCGAGTTTCGCTACGGCGGCGCGCCAACCCCGGCGCTCAAGGCGCTGGACGGCAATCAGGGGCGGGTCATTTATGTCGGGACCTTGAGCAAGCTGCTGGCGCCGGGCCTGCGCCTGGGATTCCTGGTCGCCCCCGAGGCCGTGGTGGAGGTATTGCGCAACGTGCGCAATGGCAGCGGCCACCGCGTGCCTGTGTCGCTCCAGGCGACGGCGGCGGAGTTCATCGGCAATGGCCACCTCGGCAGCCATATCCGTCGTAGCCAGGCGGTTTATGCGCAGCGTCGCGCCGCCTTGCTGGCGGCCATTCACAACGCCGGCAGCGAGCGCATGCGGGTAGCCAGCAGCACCAGCGGATTGCACCTGCTCGCCGAACTGCCCGATGGGCTCGACGACCAGGCGATCGCGGCCGCCGCCCATGCCCGCAAGATCGGGGTCGCGCCGCTGTCAGGTTTTTTCGTCGGAGCCCAGGGCGAATCACGCCCTGGCTTGCTGATGGGCTTTGGCAATACCCGGGCGGAGTCGATGCCGGATGCGGTTGCAACCCTGTGCCGCCTGATCGATCGGCAGCGCGGCTCAACCGCCTAGGCGATCAGGCCTGCAAGTAACGCAGCACCGATTCGCAGATCATTTCGCGGTGGCGCTGCTTGATCGCTTCGTCGGGCAGGTCGATCTGGAAGATCTCGCCGAAGGTGTGGCGGTTGGACACGCGGTAGAAGCAGAACGAACTGATCAGCAAATGCACGTCCAGCGGGTCCAGGCCGGCGCGGAACACACCCTCGTCGACACCGCGCCGGAGGATCTCGCCCAGGGCATGGAGGATGGTGTTGTTCATCGCCTTGATCGCTTCGGAGCGCTTCACGTACTCGGCGTTATGGATGTTTTCGATGCTGACGATGCGCACGAAATCGACGTTGCGGTCGTGGTGGTCGAAGGTGAATTCCACCAGCCGGCGAATCGCATCGCGCGGCGCCAGCTCCGCCAGGTGCAGGCGGCTTTCGGTGTTGCGGATATCGCCGTAGAGCTTCTCCAGCACCTCGACGTACAGCTGCTCCTTGCTGCCGAAGTAGTAATAGATCATGCGCTTGGAGGTGTGGATGCGCTCGGCGATGGCATCCACCCGAGCACCGGACAGACCCTGCTGCACGAACTCGACAATGGCTTCTTGAAGAATGTTCTCGCGGGTCTTTTCCGGGTTGTTCTTGCGACTCTTGCGCGACTCGATCACAGGCTGTTCGGGCGCTACGGAGAGTTCTCTGGTCATTGTCATTCTGGGGCTCACGGCCATCACTACACACCCGGCCGATTATGGGCCGCCTCGCGCAGCGAAGGAAAGCAGGATGGCGGCCCTTTGCCGCCGCCGTTACGAAACTCCTACAACTTGGCGTGCCGCGCCCCGCCGCTGCGCGATTTGGCCATGGCCGCCAGGCGCACCGCGACGTTCGCCGCGCCATAACCGACATAGCCATTCTTGCGCTGGATGATCTCGAAGAAGAAGCGCCCTTCGAACGGCTCGGTGTAGACGTGGAACAACTCGCCGCCCTGGGCGTCGCGGTCGTAGAGCACGTTGTAATAGGCCAGTTCGCTGAGGAACTCGTCGTCGAAATCGAAGCGTGCCGCCAGGTCGTCGTAGTAGTTGAGCGGGATGTCCAGCAGCGGCACGCCCGCTTCCTTGGCCCGGCTGACTTCGGTAAAGATATCGTCGCAATCGAAGGCGATGTGATGCACGCCCGAGCCGCCATAGCTGGACAGCGCATGGGAGATCGCGGTCTTGCGGTTTTCGGAAATGTTCAGCGGCAGACGAATGCTGCTGCAGCGGCTGCGCAGCGCCCGGCTCTTCACCAGCCCGTAGGGATCGGGCAGCACCACTTCGTCGTCGGCGGTGAAATCCAGCAGACTCTTGTAGAACAGCACCCAGCTGTCGAGGCTCTCGGCCGGCAGCGCCATGGCCATGTGGTCGATGCGCTTGAGGCCGCCCTTGGCCACCACGCCCGGGAACATATTGAAATCGGTGTCGTACAGGTGCTGGCCGCCCTGCTCCTGGTCCACCAGGTAGATCAGGCTGCCATCCAGCTCGCGCACCGCGGCCAGTTCCAGCTCGTTGGGCCCCACCAGCCCGCGATACGGCTGGCCCTTGTAGGCCACCGCGCGCTCCAGCGCCTTGGCGCTGTCCTTGACCCGGATCGCCGTGGCGCACACCGAGGGGCCGTGGGCTTCGAAGAAACTGTGGGCAAAGGAGTACGGCTCAGAGTTGAGGATCAGGTTGATATCGCCCTGGCGCATCAGGCTGACGTTCTTCGAGCGATGCAGGCCGGCCCTGGCGAACCCCAGGCGTTCCAGCCAGCCGCCAAGCTTGGCGCCCAGCGCGTCGTCCACGGCGAACTCAAGGAACTCGGTGCCGCCATACTCACTGGCCGGCGGCGGCGCGAACAGGGTATCGATATTGGCCACCGGCGCGGCTTCCTGTTCCAGGCGCTGGCGGGTTTTCTCCTCCAGGTACAGCAGCGAACGCAGGCCATCGGCGGCATTGGCGCGTGGGGGCGCGGCACGGAAACCGTCATTGAAGATCTCCAGCGACAACGGCCCGGTGTAGCCGCTCTTGATGATCGGCGCGAGGAACCCCGGCAAGTCGAAATCGCCCTGCCCCGGGAAGCAGCGAAAGTGCCGGCTCCACTCCAGCACGTCCATGGCCAGGATCGGCGCGTCGGCCATCTGCACGAAGAAAATCTTGTCCCCGGGAATCTCGGCGATCGCCGCCGGGTCGCCCTTGAGCGACAAGGTGTGGAAGCTGTCGAGCAGCACGCCCAGGCTCGGGTGGTCGGCCTCGCGGACGATGTCCCACACCTGTTGATAAGTATTGACGTGCCGGCCCCAGGCCAGGGCTTCGTAGCCGATGCGCAGGCCACGGCTGCCGGCGCGCTCGGCCAACAGGCGCAGGTCGTCCACGAGGATCTGCCGGTAGCCGACGCTGTCGGCCGCGGCGTTGCTGCACACCAGCACCAGGTCGGTGCCCAGTTCCTGCATCAGGTCGAACTTGCGCTCGGCGCGCTCCAGGTTGCGCTGCAGGCGGTCGCGGCGGCAGCCTTCGAAATCGCGAAAGGGCTGGAACAAGGTGATGGCGATGCCCAGGTCCGCGCACATCTGGCGGATCTCCCGGGGGCTGCCGTCGTAATAGAGCAGGTCGTTCTCGAAAATTTCCACGCCGTCAAAACCGGCGGCGGCAATGGCTTCGAGTTTTTCCGGCAGGGTACCGCTCAAGGAGACGGTGGCAATGGAACGCTGCATGTTTCAACTCCCGGTAATGACCACAGATCGGGCGCCGTGCCTGTGGCCGCTGCCGCAGGTCCTCCAGCGCACTGAAGCTCCCGCGCCCGCTTCGCGGGCCATCGCAGCCTGCGGCAGCGGCTACAGGTACGTTGGTTATTGGATGGGGCGGATTATTGAGCCGGGCATTGCAGACAGCAATTTAAAGTGTACGAACCAGTTAGTTTTTCGTGCGATTATCGAACAAAATGCCCGTTGGCGAATTGACGATTTTTCGTCCACTACGCACCATCGACAGCACATTGAGCCGGCACCGAACCTGCGGGCTTCAATCGCCAAAGACCCAGAACACACCATAAAAATTTCAAAAATCGGGTACACCCTCATGCTTGCACTCAACGCCACACTTCTTTGCCTGCTCCCGCAGCTCTCATCCGCCCACGCCTCTCACCGCCGCCTTCAGACGGACACACTACGGCCCCTGGGCTGACCATGCCCGCACGCTGACCAACCCGCTTTCCACCGCCGCGCCCGACGCGCGTCGACCAAAGCACTCAGCCGATCGATCATCGAGTTCCCCCGCGGTCCGTCCGCACAGTCGACAATCGATCACGCGCCCTTGAGTCCCGACGAGTTGTCCCTCGTCAGTCATTGAACGGATGGCCCACATGATTCCTTCTCAAAGCTCCCGCATGGCCTCGAGCCTCGGCACCGCCTCCGGTGGCATCGGCGACAAGATCCGCGGTGCCATGGCGGTCGGCAAGACCCGCTGGGGCATGCTCGCCCTGGTGTTCTTCGCCACCACCCTGAACTACATCGACCGCGCCGCCCTGGGGGTCATGCAACCGATCCTGGCCAAGGAAATGAGCTGGACGGCGATGGACTACGCCAACATCAACTTCTGGTTCCAGGTCGGCTACGCCGTCGGTTTCGTCCTGCAGGGACGGCTGATCGACCGGGTCGGCGTCAAGCGCGTGTTCTTCTTCGCGGTGCTGCTGTGGAGCCTGGCCACCGGCGCTCACGGCCTGGCCACTTCGGCCGCGGGCTTTATGGTCTGCCGCTTCATCCTCGGGCTGACCGAGGCCGCCAACTACCCGGCCTGCGTGAAGACCACGCGCCTGTGGTTCCCGGCCGGCGAACGCGCGGTGGCCACCGGCATCTTCAACGCCGGGACCAACGTCGGCGCGATGTTCACGCCCATGCTGCTGCCGTTGATCCTGCACGCCTGGGGCTGGCAGGCGGCGTTCCTGTGCATGGCCGCGCTGGGCGGCGTCTGGCTGCTGTTCTGGGGCCTGAAGTACTTCAACCCGGAGGACCATCCGACGGTCAAACAGTCCGAGCTTGAATACATCCAGAAAGAAGTCGAGCCGGAACAGACCCGCGTGCCTTTCTCGCGCATCCTGCGCATGCGCGGCACCTGGGCCTTCGCCCTCGCCTACTCGATCACCGCGCCAGTGTTCTGGTTCTACCTGTACTGGCTGCCACCCTTCCTCAACCAGCAGTACAACCTGGGCATCAACGTGACCCAGATGGGCATCCCGCTGATCATCATCTACCTGACCGCCGACTTCGGCAGCGTCGGCGGCGGCATCCTCTCGTCGTTCCTGATCGGCCGCGGAGTCAACCCGATCAAGGCGCGCCTGATGTCCATGCTGCTGTTCGCCTGCTGCATCGTCGGCGTGGTCATGGCGGCCGGCGCCAGCAACCTGTGGCTGGCGGTGTTCGCCATCTCCCTGGCCATCGGCGCGCACCAGGCCTGGACCGCCAACATCTGGAGCCTGGTGATGGACTACACGCCCAAGCACATGATGAGCACGGTGTTCGGTTTCGGCGGCATGTGCGCGGCCATCGGCGGCATGTTCATGACCCAGCTGGTGGGCCACATCCTGACCGTCACCAACAATAACTACACCGTGCTGTTCACCCTGATCCCGGCGATGTACTTCATTGCCTTGACCTGGATGTACTTCATGGCCCCACGCAAGATTCCAAAAATAGAAGACTGACGCTTTCCTCTCGCAGGCCCGGTTCCGGGCCTAATGTAGGAGCGAGGCTTGCCCGCGAAGACCTCCAGCACAGCGCGTTGAACCAGATAGTGCGCGTTGTCGTTAAGGTTTTTCGCGAGCAAGCTTCGCTCCTACGGGGGATCGCCCTCGCTGATCGGCAGTAAGTCCGGGCCTGCTTTTTTTCTTCTCTCAGTCGATACCGGCTGTCCCCCTGTTACCAACGCAACTCAGCGCCGACGCTGTTGCCAGGCAGCCGCCAGGCCGCTGAGGCAGATCACGGCGATGCCCAGCTGGGTGATTGGCAGCGGCGTATGGCTGAACAGCAGCCAGCCCAGCAACCCGGCGAAGACGATCTGGCAATAGCCGAACGGCGCCAGCAAGGCCGGCGCTGCATGGCGGAAGGCCTGGGTCAGGAACAGGTGGGCGGTCATGCCGCAGGCCCCCAGCGCCAACATCAGCACGCCATGGGTAAAGCTCGGCAGCTGCCAGAAGAACGGCACCAGCGCGCTCATCGCCAGGGTGTTGCACAGGCCGGCGAAGAAGTTGCTGGTGGTCGGGCTGTCGTGCTCGGCGAGTTTGCGGGTCAGCAGTTGGTAGAAGCAGAAAAACAGCGCCGAGCAGAAAGGCAGCAACACCGCCGGAGTGAACAGGTCGCCGCCCGGGTGAACGATGATCAGCACCCCGATAAAGCCGCAGATCACCGCCAGCCACTGGCCCCGCGTGACCCGCTCGCCGAGCAGCGGCACCGACAGCGCGGTGACCAGCACCGGCGCGAGGAAGTTGACCGCGGTGGCTTCGGCCAGCGGAATGAACAGCAGCGCCGAGGTGAACAGCAGGCTGGTGCTGAGCAGGCACAAGGCCCGCACACACTGCAACAGCGGCCGCTTGGTGCGCAGCACTCGCAGGCCCGATTGCGGCAGGAAGATCCCGGCCATCAGCAGGGTATGGATCAGGTAGCGGGCCCAGACCACCATCACCACCGGGTAGAACCCCGAGAGGTACTTCGACAAGGCGTCGTGGCTGGCGAACAGGAAGGTCGCCACGACGACCAGCAGGATGCCCTTGAAGGGCTGGTTGACACCGCAAAGGGGTGTGCTGAGGGTCATCCGCGGGGCCTCTCAAGATAGGGTTTGTGTGTAGAAAACAGCTTCGCGGGCAAGCCTCGCTCCTACGAAACCGGGTCCGTAGGAGCGAGGCTTGCCCGCGAAAAAAGTCGCACCCGCTACCCGCTAAAGCCGGGCGAGCAGCGCGCGAGTCTTGTCCAGCGCCAGCTGCGCCCGTTCCAGGGCGCTAACGCCCTGCTCGAGCAATGCCACCGTGGGGATTTCCAGGCTCAACGGCAGGTTGGCCGGCAAGCAGCGCAAGAGCCCCGTCAGGTCGCAATCGCCGTCGCCGGGGAAACGCCGCTCGTTGCGGGCCTGACGCAAAATCTCCTGCATATCGTCCGGGCGCGGGCCGGCCACGTCGCACAGCTGGGCATAACGCAACCGCGCTGGCGCGACCTGCGCCAGGTCTTCCAGGCGCGAGGCCGAGCGATCGAAGTGGAACGCGTCCACCAGCACCGCGGCATTGCCGCGGCCGGCGTTCTCCACCACCCGCAGCGCCTGTTCCAGGTTGCGTGCATCGGTCCACGGCATGAACTCCAGGTGCGGGTGCAAGCCGTAGATCGACGCCAGGTCGCACAGTTCGGCGAAGCGCTCGGTCATGCGCCCTTCGTCGGGGTCGTTGCCGGCCACCAGCAGCTCGCTGGCGCCGAACTCCGCGCCCACCGCCAGCACCGCTTCGAAGTCCGCCACCCGGGTTTGCGGCTTGAGCCGCAGGATCTCCACATCCAGCACACAAATGCCGGTGTCGCGCAGGCGGCTCAGGGTCTGCCGGCGCAACTCGGCGTCGGCCACCAGGGCAAAGTGGTGTTCTTCCGGCGTCGCCGGCACCAGGCGCAAACCGACGTGGCTGTAACCGGCACGGGCGGCGACCTCGACCATCTGCGGCGGCGAAATCTCCAGCACCGTGAGGCTGGCCAGGGAAAGAATGCGTTCGTTCATGCTCATTCCTCGATCAGCGCCGGAGCGCAGGCCCGGCCGGTCGCGGCCGCTTCGCGAATCGCCTCGATCAGCGCCAGGGTCCGCGCCGCATCGGCCACGCTGACCAGCGGCTCGACCTCGCGCCGCGCCACTTTGACGAAGTGCTGCAATTGCAGGCGCAGGGCTTCGGCGGCGGTGACATTTTCCTCGCTCACCAGCAACGGCTGATGCCAGCCAGCCCCGGCCTCGGCGTATTGCCAGCGCTTGAGCTGCGGAATGCTCAGGGCGCCACCGGTGCCGGCCAGCAGGTAGCATGGCTGGTCGGCCTGGCGCGGATACACCGGGTTCTCGCCGGAATCGAGCTCCCAGCTCCAGGGCGCCGCCACGGCGTCGGAAGCGGTCAGGCTGCCCAGGGCGCCGTTGGCGAATTGCAACAGGACGGCGGCGCAATCCTCATTGGCAAAACCGCGCACCGCATTGCTGGTGACAGCCTGCACCTGCCGCACTTCGCCACACAGGTGACGCAGCAGGTCGAGGTCGTGAATCAGGTTGGTCAGCAGCATTCCGGCCCCGGGCTCGCGGCGCCAGGGAATCTCGAAATAGCTGTCGGGCTTGTGCAATTGCCAGAGCGCGGTAACCGTGGTCAAGCGGCCCACCGCCCCGCCCCGCAGCAACTCATGGGCGCGGGCGATCAGCGGGTTATGGCGCCGATGATGCCCGACCAGCACCGGGACGCCGCTGGCTTTCACCGCAGCGACCAGTTCGCGCGCCTCCTCCAGTTGCACGCCGACCGGTTTCTCCAGCAGCACCGGCACGCCGGCGGCCAGGCAATCCAGCGCGGTGCTGACGTGCAGGTTGTTCGGGTTGGCGACGATCACTGCATCGGGGCGGGCCTGTTCGAGCATCCGTCGATACTCGGGGTAATACGGCACCTGCCAGCCATCGGCGATTCCCGCGGCTTGCGGCCCAGGATCGGCCACGGCACAGAGCCTGGCCTCGGTGAGGGTCTTGAGGTGTTGATAATGCTGCTGGCCCATATTGCCGGCGCCGATCAGGGCAATGCGCAAAGGCGAGTCCAAGGCGGGATCCTCGTGTGATTGTTATCGGAACACGAAATTTAAAATATTTAGAACTCGGTTCCACTTTCACACAAGAGCAAAACAAAATAGTGTCCGATCAGCGAACAGCTTTAACGCTTGAGATCGCGAAGGCGCCAGCGGCTACAAAAAACGCGCAAGCAAAACGGAAAACCCGTAGCCGCTGCCGAGCCCCGCGAGGCTGCGATCGGGCGCGCAGCGCCCGCAAAACGGCCAACCGCATTCCACCTGCCTCACCGCAGC
>NZ_FNPW01000014.1:42434-52497 GCF_900107395.1 Pseudomonas sp. NFIX28 | reverse complement strand
CCCGCAAAACGGCCAACCGTATTCCACCTGCCCCACCGCAGCATCCGGTTTTACGACTCCTGCGGAGCCGATCGCAGGCTGCGCCAGCGGCTACAGGGTCAGTTGAAGAGTTCGGAAGCCTGGCTGGCAGCCGAGAGTTCATCGGCGAATTTCAGCAGCAGCGGCGCCAGTTCATGCAGGCGTGCCAGCGGCATGCGCGCGCTCGGGCCGGCGATGCTCAGCACCCCGACCACATGGCCATCGACCGGATGACGCACCACCGCAGCCACCGCCGACGTGCCCACCGCCGAACTTTCCTCGACCCAGGCGTAGCCCTGCTCCCGCGCCAGGCGCAGGCGCTCGAGCAGTTCGATGTTCGAGCGCGGCGCGTTCGGCCCCAGGTCCGCGGGAGTTTCCGCCCCCTGACGCTCCACCAGCGACAACGCCTCGGCATCGCTCAGGCAAGCCAGCCAGGCGTGCCCGGACGCGGTGTAGAACAGCGGCGCCTCGCGCCCCATGTCGGGGTCGTAGCGCAACCCGGAACGGGCGCCCTGGGATTTGGCGATCCAGGTCTGGCGCTCGCCCTCGATCACCCCGAGGCGCACCAGCTCGCCGGTTTCCTGGGCCAGCCGGTCGAGCACCGGCTGGACGATGTCGGCGCCGCTGCTGGCCAGGTAGCGAAAGCCCATCGCCACCAGCTTGGTCGACAGGTGATAACGCAAATTGTCCGGATTCTGCCGCACGTAGCCCAGGCGAATCAGCTCCGCCAACAGCCGGTGGGTGGCGCTTTTGGGGATGTCCAGCTGCTCGGCCAGGGTCTGCATCGGCAGGCCTCGGGGGTCGCTGGTAAGACTTTCCAGAACGCTGAAGACGCGTTCGATTTGACTGCCGGCCATGGTCGGGTCCAGACGAAATTTGGCCGATTCTAGTGACAACCGGCGCAATGGGAAACACGCACGGCATCGTTCGATAACCGCACATAAAAAGCTGGGCGAAGCGCGGATGATCCTGCCCTCGCCTTGCTGCGGACTATTCGACTCCGTATATTTTTTGGAATCAAGTTCCAAAAACAATAACTATTCATTGAGCGGAGTTGCTCCTCCCATGCCTGCCACCTCCCTGCACCACCCCGATATCGATTGCGACGTGCTGGTCGTTGGCTCCGGCGCGGCCGGCCTGGCGACAGCCGTGACCGCGGCCTGGCATGGCCTGAAAGTCATAGTGGTGGAGAAAGACCCGGTGTTCGGCGGCGCCACCGCCTGGTCCGGCGGCTGGGCCTGGGTGCCATGCAACCCGCTGGCGCGGCGGGCCGGCATCGTCGAAGACGTGGAACTGCCGCGCACCTACCTGAAACACGAGCTGGGCGAGCGCTACCAGCCAGCAATGATCGACGCCTTCCTCGAAGCCGGGCCGCGCATGGTGTCGTTCTTCGAGCGCCATACCGCGCTGCAATTCGCCGACGGCAACGCCATCGCCGATATCCACGGCGACACGCCCGGCGCCGGCACCGGCGGGCGCTCGGTGATCGCCGCGCCCTACGATGGGCGCGAGGTCGGCAAGTTGCTCAAGCGCCTGCGCAAGACGATGCGCGAAACCTCGTTCATCGGCATGCCGATCATGGCCGGCGCCGACCTGGCGGCTTTCCTCAACCTGACCCGTTCGCTGCCGGCAGCCTGGCATGTGGGCAAACGCCTCGCCCGCCACCTGCGCGACCTTGTTACCCATCGCCGAGCCCTGCAACTGGTCAATGGCGTGGCGCTGGTGGCGCGCCTGGCCAAGTCGGCGGACGACCTTGGCGTGCAACTCTGGGAGTCGGCGCCCGTCACCGAGTTGCTGCGCGACGGCGATGCGGTGACCGGCGCGATTGTCCGCAGCGCCAGCCGGGGCGACAGGCGAATTCACGCGCGCAAGGCGGTGGTGCTGGCGGCCGGTGGTTTCCCCAACGACATCGCACGGCGCAAGGCGCTGTTCCCGCGCACGCCCACCGGCCACGAGCACCTGGCCCTGCCGCCACTCGCGGCCTCGGGCGACGGCTTGCGCCTGGGGGAAAGCGTCGGCGCCCAGGTCGATACAAACATGGAATCGCCCGTGGCCTGGGCGCCGGTTTCCGCGGTGCCCTACAAGGACGGCAGCCAAGGGCATTTCCCGCACATCATCGAGCGCGGCAAACCGGGAATCATCGGGGTATTGCGCAATGGCCAGCGCTTCGTCAATGAAGCCGACGGCTACTACGACTACGTGCGGGCAATGGTCGCGGCGACGCCCGAGGGCGAAGAAGTGGCGTCGTGGCTGATCTGCAGCCACAGGTTCCAGCGCTTGTACGGATTGGGAATTTCCCGGCCTTTCCCGGTGCCGCTGGCGCCCTTGATCCGCAGCGGCTACCTCAAGCGCGGCGACAGCATCGAGCAACTGGCCCAGGCCTGCGGCATCGACCAGGGCGGCTTGCGCGACACCCTGGCGGAATACAACAGGCATGCCCGGCAAGGCCTGGACCCGCAGTTCGGCCGCGGCGCGACACCCTACAACCGCAAGCAGGGCGACCCGCGCCAACAACCCAACCCGTGCGTGGCGCCCATCGAACAGGGGCCGTTCTACGCGGTGAAAGTCCAGCCGGGCTGCTTCGGCACCTTCGCCGGGCTCAAGGTCAACCCGCATGCCCAGGTGCTCGACGACCAGGGCCAGGTCATCGCCGGCCTGTATGCGGCGGGCAGCGATATGGCCAGCATCATGGGCGGCCATTACCCCGCCGGCGGGATCAATCTCGGCCCGGCGCTGACCTTCGGCTACATCGCCGGCCGGCACATCGCGGGGGCCAGCGATTACGAATAAGCCAGCAATCGACTTTGACGGCATCCCATCAAGAGGCTGTGATCGGATGCGCAGCGCCCGCCAAACGGCAAACCGCATTCCACCTGCCCTACCGCAGCATCCGGTTTTACGACTCCTGCGGAGCCGATCGCAGGCTGCGCCAGCGGCTACATGAAGCGCGCAAGCCGGAAACGGAAACTTGTAGCCGCTGCCGAGCAACGCGAGGCTGCGATCGGGCGCACAGCGGCCGTAAAACAGGCGCCCCTGTTCAACCTGCCCTACCGCAGTGGCCGGTCTTGCGGCTCCTGCGGAGCCGATCGCAGGCTGCGCCAGCGGCTACAGGAAACGCGCAAGCAGGGAAACGGAAAACCTGTAGCCGCTGCCGAGCACAGCGAGGCTGCGATCGGGCGCGCAGCGGCCGTAAAACAGGCGCCCCTGTTCAACCTGCCCTACCGCAGTGGCCGGTCTTGCGGCTCCGCAGGAGACGCCCGCGGTTACGGATGGCCGATCAGAAATCGAAGAACACCGTCTCCCCTTCTCCCTGGATGCGGATATCGAACCGGTACGCCCGCTGCCCGTCCACTTCACAGGGATGCGCCAGCAGGGTGTCGCGCCGTTGCGGCTGCTCGATCAGGTTCAGCACCGGGCAGGCGGCGTTGGCTTCTGGCTCGTCGGCGAAATACAGGCGGGTGTGCAGGTGGATGTTGATCCCCCGGGCGAACAGCGCGACGTTGATGTGCGGCGCCATCGGTACCCCGACGGCGTTATTCACCACGCCCGGCTTGACCGTGTGCAGCGCCCACTCGCCGGCATCGAAGGTGGTGGCCGTGCGGCCGAAGCTGTTGAAGGCTTTCTCGGAATCGAACAGCGGGTCGTAGACCCCTTCGTGGTTGGCCTGCCAGAACTCGAGGAACGAGTCGCGCACCAGGTGGCCATTGCCGTCGTACACATGGCCGATCAGCAGGATCTTTTCCCCCTGGGCGTCGGGCCCGGCCATCCGGTTCCAGATCTCGTCGCTGCGGGTCGGGTTGCCCGCGGCGGCCAGCGCCAGGCCGATGTGCACATAAGGGCCGGCCGTTTGCGAAGGGGTTTCGGGCAGCAATTGGATAGGCATTGGCAGGGCTCCTCAGCAGTTCTCGAAGTGGGTCTTGCGCTGGCCGCGCAACACGATGTCGAAGCGATAGGCCAGGCAGTCCATCGGGTTGGCGCTGCTCATGTCCAGCCGGGCGATCAGGCTCTGCACCGCCTCCGGTTTGGCGATCGACTTGACGATCGGGCACAGCGGGATCAGCGGGTCGCCCTCGAAATACAGCTGGGTGATCAGCCGCGTGGCGATCGACGGCCCGCTGATGGAGAAGTGGATATGCGCCGGGCGCCAGTCGTTCGGGCCGTTGCGCCACGGGTAGGGGCCGGGCTTGACGGTGCGGAAGCTGTAATAGCCGTCACGGTCGGTCAGGGCCCGGCCGACGCCGCCGAAATTCGGGTCCAGGGGCGCCAGGTAGCGGTCGTTCTTGTGCCGGTAGCGGCCACCGGCGTTGGCTTGCCACATCTCCACCAGGGTGTGGGGAATCGGCTGGCCGTATTGATCGCAGACCCGGCCGGCGACGATGATCCGCTCGCCCACCGGCAGGCCACCGTTATTGAAGTTGAGCAACAGGTCGTTATCGAAACGCCCGGTCCTCAGGTGGGAGAAATCCGGGCCGCTGGTTTCGCTCGGCGATTGCGGGATGCTCACCAGCGCCTGGCGCGGCGAACGGGCCACGGAGGTCTTGTATTCGGGGGTCAGGGCCTTGGGGTGCCAATTACGATCACGGATAACGAAACGACGGCTGTCTGCATCAGACATGTCGGTCTCCTGTTGTTTGATTTATGGAGCGCAGCCCGCGCAGTTTCAAACAACAGCCGCACGACGACTATTGAAAAGCCCCCTCAATGACATAACCAAACGGTTATGGATAACGCCCCTCGCGGTAGGCCTGCCCGACCTCGCGCAACACCTCGACGCACCATTGCGCCGCCAGCGACAGCGGCAGGCTGGCATTGCTCGAAATGCCCACCGAGCCGCCCGGCTCGCGCTGCCCGAGGTCGATCTCGCGCAACTCGCCGTTGGCCAGGTCCAGGCGCACCGCGTCCAGCGGGGCAATCCACAGCGCATCGCTGGACAGCGCATAGCGCCGGCTCAGGGCCACCGAAAGGGTTTCCAGGCGCTGGCGCGACTGGCTGATGCCGCACTGCACGAACAGGCTGTCGGCGAACTTGCGGATGGTGGTGCCGGCCAGCGGCAGGACCAGCGGGTAGCGCTCCAGCGCGCTGCGTTCCAGCGGGCCTTGCAGCAACGGATGATCGGGGCGCGCCACCAGGGTCATGGACTCGCTGTACAGATGCTCGAAACTCAGGCCCTGGATCTGCGGGCTGTCCGTCATGCGTCCGACCACCAGGTCGAGATCGCCGACCCGCAGCTGCGACAACAGATAGGCGCTGGGCCCGGTGACCACGCTCACCACCAGCGCCGAATGCCGTTCGTGCAGGCGCCGCACCACCTCCGGCAGCAGCAGGCTTTCGGCGGTCGAAAGCACGCCCAGGCGCACCACGCCAGCGGCATATTCGCCGCCGCGCAAGGCATTCACTCCCTCGCGCAGGGCCTGCACCGAAGGCCCGGCGTAACGCAGGAAGGCCATGCCCGCCTCGGTCAGGCTGAGGCCAGCCTTGCTGCGCACAAACAGCCGGGTGTCGAGCAACTCCTCCAGTTCCTTGAGGGTCTTCGACATCGCCGGCTGGCTTACCGCAAGCACATCCGCCGCCCGCGCCAGGCTGCCCTGGCGAGACATTTCAAGAAAACACACGAGGTGACGGAATTTGATGCGGGTATCGATGTTCAAAGGAGGCCCCGGACGTGTCGCGATAGAATCGATGCGGCTGCGGGCAATGGTAGCGTTCATGCAAAAGGTTGACGACCAGACTGGCGCCAGCCCTGCGCACCAGCAACACTGATCAGCACATTAAAACGAGGATTCACCCATGCTTTGGAAGAAAGGACGGCGCAGCGACAACGTGGTGGATGCTCGCGATGACAGCGGCGGTGGAGGCGGCGGCCTGCGCTTTGGCGGCGGCAAGGGATTGAGCCTGACCGCCATCATCCTGATCGTCGGCATCGGTTGGGTCACCGGCCAGGACCCGCTGCAAATCCTCGGGCAGCTCGCCGGGCAGATGGACCAGTCCTCGGCGCCCGCCACCACCCAGCAGACCCGCCAGGCGCCACCGGCCAATGACGAGCAGGCGGAGTTCGTGCGTTCCATCCTCGGCGACACCGAAGACACCTGGGGCCAGATCTTCCAGCAGGCCGGGCGTTCCTATCAGCAGCCCAAACTCATCCTGTTCAGCGGTCGGGTCAATTCCGCCTGCGGTTCGGCGACTTCCGCCACCGGCCCGTTCTACTGCCCGGCCGACCAGCAGGTGTACCTGGACATGGACTTCTTCCGTGAGATGGACCAGCGCTTCTCGGCCGCCGGCGACTTTGCCCAGGCCTACGTGATCGCCCACGAAATCGGCCACCACGTGCAGACCCTGCTCGGCGTCTCGGCGAAGATCCAGTCCGCCCGCCAACAAGGCCGGCAGATGGAAGGCGACGGCGGCCTGCTGGTGCGTCAGGAGCTGCAAGCCGACTGCCTGGCCGGCGTCTGGGCCAACCATGCACAGAAACGCCTGAACTGGCTGGAGCCGGGGGATATCGAAGAAGCCCTGAACGCCGCCAACGCCATCGGTGACGACCGCCTGCAACAGCAAGGTCAGGGCCGCGTGGTGCCGGACTCCTTCACTCACGGCAGCTCGGCGCAACGGGTGCGCTGGTTCAAGACCGGCTTCACGCAGGGCCAGGTGGGCCAGTGCGACACCTTCGCGGCGAAAAGCCTGTAATACACCGAGTGCGGGCGCTGCCCACGTTATGAAGGCGGCGCCTGGATAGACGCTATCGCGGGCAAGCCTCGCTCCTACACCAGCGTAGGAGCGAGGCTTGCCCGCGAAGCTTTTTAAGCCAACAGCATCCGGCGCAGCACGCCGCAATCTTCGGCATGCCAGTCGGCAAGTTCCGGCCACGGGTTATCCGGCAGGTTCACCAGCACCGTGTGGGTGCCCGCCGCGCGACCGCAGTCGAGGTCGAAGCGGTAGTCGCCGACCATCACCATTTCGGCCGGTGCCACCTCCCAGGCCGCGGCCAGTTTCAGCAAGCCGCCCGGATGAGGCTTGGGCGGCGCTTCGTCGCGGCCCAGCACGTCCTCGACGGCAAAGCAGTCGGCCAGGCCGATGGCCTCCAGGGTCACATGGGCCAACTCCCGCGCATTGCGGGTGAGGATGCCCAGGCGATAACCGCGCGCCGCCAGTTCCCGCACCAACTCTACCGCCCCCGGCGCCGGGCGCGAACCCAGGGCCAGGTCGCGTTCGTGCTCCAGCAGCCAGGCGTGTTTTGCCGCGGCTTCGGCAGCGGGCAAGGCCGCGAGATGGGTCAGGATGTCGTGCTCCGGGGGGATCCCCAGCGCCTCGCGGATGGCCGCGAAATCATGCACGGCCACCGTCAGGGTGCCGTCCATGTCGAACACCCAATGCCGAACCTCGGCCAGGCTCATGCCCAGTCCTTGCGGTGGCGGATCAGGCCTTCCTGGGTCACCGACGCCACCAGCTGGCCAGCGCGATTGAATACGCTGCCGCGGGAGAAACCACGGGAATTGCCGGCCCACGGGCTGTCCATGGCGTACAGCAGCCAGTCGTCGGCGCGCAGGTCGGCATGGAACCACAAGGCATGGTCGAGGCTGGCGACTTGCATGTCCTTCTGCCACACCGACTTGCCGTGGGGCAGCATCGAGGTGGTCAGCAGGCCGAAGTCCGAGGCGTAGGCCAGCAGGTATTTATGCAGCGCGGGAATGTCCGGCAGGCTGCCGTCGGCGCGGAACCAGACGTATTTGATCGGGTCCGCCGGCTGCGGGTTGTACGGGTCCTTCTCGGTTACCGGGCGCACTTCGATGGGCTTGGGGCACAGCAGCTTTTCGCGCATGTGCTCAGGGATCAGGTGCGCGCGCTGCTGGGTGATCTCCAGCTCCGACGGCAGGTTTTCCGGGCCGACCACCTGGGGCATCGCGTTCTGATGCTCAAAGCCTTCCTCGTCGTACTGGAACGAGGCGCTGCAGGTGAAGATCGGGTTGCCCTTCTGGATCGCCGTCACCCGGCGGGTGCTGAAACTGCCGCCATCGCGCACCCGGTCGACCTGGTACACCACCGGCAGCGCTGCGTCGCCCGGGCGCAGGAAATAACCGTGCAGCGAGTGCACATGGCGGGCTTCCTCGACCGTCTGGCTGGCCGCGGACAGGGACTGACCCAACACCTGGCCGCCGAATAGCTGGCGGAAACCCAGGTCCTGGCTGCGACCGCGAAACAGGTTTTCCTCGATCGGTTCCAGGGTCAACAGGTCGACCAGATCATCCAACACGTGGCTCATTCAGACTCTCCTCACACAGAGCAATGCCGCGCAGTCTTCGCTGCTGCGGTCGATTCAATCGGGTTCATGCACACATGGGCACACTCCAGGTGCCCCGGCCCGCTATCCATGCAAGGTTTGCAACCATTGTTCGCGGTTGATGCGATACAGCACATGATGACGCAGCGGATGCTCGCTGCCGAGCGTTGGGTGATCAAAATCGTCGCGCGGATCGTGCTGCATGCCGATGGCCTGCATGACTTTCTGCGACGGCAGGTTGCTGACGGTGGTGAAGGCGACGATCTCATCCAGGGCCAGGCGATCGAAGCCGCAGCGCAGGACGGTCCAGGCCGCTTCGCTGGCGTAGCCCAGGCCCCAGTGCTCGCGCGCCAGGCGCCAGCCGATCTCCACCGCCGGGGTAAAGGGTGCCTCGAAGCCCACCACGCCCAGCCCGGTAAAACCGATAAAGGCCCCGGTGTCCTTGCGTTCCAGCGCCCAAGTGCCAAAACCGTGCTCGACGAAATGGCCACGGATCCGGCCGATCAGCGCGGCGCTTTCCAGGCGGCTCAGGGGGGCCGGAAAGTAACGCATCACCTGCGGATCGGCGCACATCGCCGCAAACGCCGGCAAATCCTCGTCGCGCCACTGGCGCAACAGCAGTCGAGCACTTTCGAGTTGCAGTATCGGCTCCATCGTCCCCTCCATTTCCATGCGTGCGAGTCTACATCGCTGGTAGGATCCTTTTCGGATTCCTACATGAAATTGCCATGCCACTGCCGCTGATCTACCACGACGACTACAGCCCTGAGTTCCCGGCGGAGCACCGCTTCCCCATGGACAAGTTCCGCCTGCTGCGCGACCACCTGGTGGACAGCGGCCTGACCCGCGATGCCGACTTGCTGCGCCCGCAGCTGTGCCCGGCGGAGATCCTCGCCCTGGCCCATGACCCTGGGTATATCGAACGCTATATGGCCGGTGAGTTGTCGCGGGAAGACCAACGGCGCCTCGGCCTTCCCTGGAACGAAGCCCTGGCCCGGCGCACCGTGCGCGCGGTCGGCGGCTCGCTGCTGGCCGCCGAACAGGCCCTGGAGCATGGCCTGGCCTGCCACCTGGCCGGCGGTACCCATCACGCCCATTACGATCACCCGGCGGGCTTCTGCATCTTCAACGACCTGGCGGTGATCAGCCATTACCTGCTCGAAGCCGGTCGGGTCGGCCGGGTACTGATCTTCGACTGCGACGTGCACCAGGGCGACGGCACCGCGCGGATTCTCGAACATACGCCGGACGCCGTGACCGTCTCGCTGCACTGCGAAAAAAACTTCCCGGCGCGCAAGGCCACCAGCGACTGGGACATCCCCCTGCCGATGGGCATGGGCGACGCCGACTACCTGAAGGTGGTCGACGATGCCCTCAATTACCTGTTGCCGCTGTACCAGCCGGACCTGGTGCTGTACGACGCCGGGGTGGATGTGCACAAGGACGATGCCCTGGGTTACCTGAAACTGACCGACCAGGGCGTCGCCGCCCGCGATGAACTGGTGATGCGCCACTGCCTGGGCCGCGACATCCCGGTGCTCGGCGTGATCGGCGGCGGCTACAGCAAGGACCGCCAGGCCCTGGCCCGCCGCCACGGCATCCTCCACCACAGTGCGCAACGGGTGTGGACGTCATTGGGTTGCGATTGATGAGTGCCGCTCGCGTCAGCGACCAGGCTCTGTAGCCGCTGCCGCAGGCTGCGATCGACCGGAACGGTCGCTGGCGTCGGCACTGGCGCTGGAGGTCCTGCGGACCTATCGCAGCCTGCGGCAG
>NZ_FNPW01000014.1:0-41709 GCF_900107395.1 Pseudomonas sp. NFIX28 | reverse complement strand
CGCAGGCTGCGATCGACCGGAACGGTCGCCGGCGTCGGCACTGGCGCTGGAGGTCCTGCGGACCTATCGCAGCCTGCGGCAGCGGCTACAAAAGCTGTGTCGTCAGGAGCATTGGCGATGGGCCTGCCTGGGGTAGAATGCCCGGCTAATTCCGCCACGCCGTCGCTCGCCATGACCTTATCCCGCACCGCCCTGCCCCATCACGTCGCCATTATCGGTGGCGGCCCCGCTGGCTTGATGGCGGCCGAGGTGCTGAGCCTGGCGGGCATCCAGGTCGATCTCTACGACGGCATGCCGTCGGTGGGCCGCAAATTCCTGCTGGCCGGGGTCGGCGGCATGAACATCACGCATTCCGAGGCCTACCCGGTCTTTCTTTCGCGTTATGCCGAACGGGCGCCGCAGATCGCCCCGCTGTTGCGCGAGTTCGGCAGCGAGGCCCTGTGCCAATGGATTCATGGCCTGGGCATCGACACATTCGTCGGCAGTTCGGGCCGGGTATTCCCAACCGATATGAAAGCCGCGCCACTGCTGCGCGCCTGGCTCAAGCGCCTGCGCGATGCCGGCGTGGTTATCCACACCCGTCATCGCTGGCTCGGCTGGAACGCCGATGGCAGCCTGCGCATCGCCAGTCCGGACGGCGAAAAGGCGGTCCAGGCCGATGCCCTGTTGTTCGCCCTGGGCGGCGGCAGCTGGTCGCGCCTGGGTTCGGATGGCGCCTGGATGCTGCCGCTGGAGCAGCGCGGCGTGCAACTGGCGCCCCTGCAACCGAGCAACTGCGGGTTCGAAGTGCAGGACTGGAGTAACCTGCTGCGCGGCAAGTTCGCCGGCGCACCGCTGAAAAACGTCGCCATCGGCCTGAACGATGACATCCCCCGCCTCGGCGAGTGCGTGATCACCACCACCGGGATCGAGGGCAGCCTGATCTACGCGCTGTCGGCGCCGATTCGCGAGGCGATCAACAAGCACGGCGCGGCCACGGTGCATATCGACCTGTTGCCGGGCAAGCCCCATGACCGGATCCAGGTCGCGCTGAGCAAGCCACGGGGCTCGCGCTCCATGGCCAAGCACCTGCAGAGCCACTTGGGCATCGACGGAGTGAAGGCCGCGCTCTTGCGCGAACTGGCCCCTGCCGATTGTTTCGCCGACCCGGCGCAGCTGGCCAAGGCAATCAAGGCCCTGCCGTTGACCCTGGTGAAGACCCGCCCCCTGGACGAAGCCATCAGCAGCGCCGGCGGCGTGATGTTCGAGGCCATGGACCAGCGCTTGATGCTCAAGCAATTGCCCGGTGTGTTCTGCGCCGGAGAGATGCTCGACTGGGAGGCGCCCACTGGCGGCTACCTGCTCACCGCGTGTTTCGCCAGCGGACGGGCGGCGGGGTTGGGGATGCTCGAGTGGTTGCGGGAAAAGGCCTGAACCCGGCCTACGCCCTGTAGCCGCTGCCGAGCGAAGCGAGGCTGCGAACGGCCGCGCAGCGGCCGCCAAAGCAAACGACCCGGCTTCTCCAGGAGAACCGGGTCGTTTGGTTTTACGAGGACTGCGTCCTCGATCGCAGGCTGCGCCAGCGGCTACAGGGGCGGTGTTGGCCTCTGGCTTACGGCTTGCGCTTGCGCGGCCCGGTGTTGAAGACCGGGACCTTGCGCACCGGCTTGACCGCCGGGGCTTCGGCCACTTCGCCGCTGTCCACCCACTTGCCCAGGTTGCGCTTGCCGCCACCGCCGGAGGTTTTTGGCTTCTTCGGCTTTTTCGGCTTTTTGATCACCTGGCCGCTGGCGTCGGTTTCCGGCACCCGGTGCTCGGGGATGAAGTCCGGCTCGTCATGGCGCTTGAGGGTCTGGCGGGTCAGCATCTCGATGGCCGACAGCAGGTTCACTTCATCGGCGCACACCAGCGAGATCGCCTCACCGGTAGAACCGGCGCGGCCCGTGCGGCCGATGCGGTGGATGTAATCCTCGGCGACGATCGGCAGGTCGAAGTTGACCACCAGCGGCAAGTCCTCGATATCCAGGCCACGGGCCGCGACATCGGTGGCCACCAGGATCTGGATCTCGCTGGCCTTGAAGCGGTCCAGCGCGCGCTGGCGGGTCGCCTGGGGCTTGTCGCCATGGATGCCGTCGGCATTCACGCCCTGGCCTTGCAGCCGCTCCACCAGCGCGTCCACGCCGTTGCGGGTCTTGGCGAACACCAGCACCTGCTTCCAGCGGTTCTTGCGCAGCAGATGGCTGAACAGCTCCGGCTTGCGCTTCTTGTCCACCGTCACCACCCATTGCTTGACGGTGTTGGCGGCGACGTTGCGCGGGCTGACTTCGATGCTCAGCGGATCGTTGAGCATCTGCCCGGCCAGCAGGCGGATGTCATCGGAGAAGGTCGCGGAGAACAGCAGGGTCTGGCGCTTTTTCGGCAGGGCGCGATAAATGTTCGCCAGCTCTTCGGAAAAGCCCAGGTCGAGCATGCGGTCGGCTTCGTCCAGCACCAGGGTCTGCAATTGGTTGAACTTCAGCGCGTTCTGGCGGAACAGATCCAGCAGGCGGCCCGGCGTGGCCACCAGCAGATCAACGCCGCCGCGCAGCTTCATCATTTGCGGATTGATGCTGACGCCGCCGTACACCGCGTAGGTGCGCAGCGGCAGGTTCTCGGCGTATTGGCGCACCGCTTCGTGCACCTGTTCGGCCAGTTCGCGGGTCGGCACCAGAATCAGCGCGCGCACCGAGTTGGCGGTGACTTTCGGCCCTTCCATGGCCAGCAACTGCAACAGCGGCAAGGCGAAGCCGGCAGTCTTGCCGGTGCCGGTCTGGGCCGCGGCCATCAGGTCGCGACCGCCCAGCACCGCCGGAATGGCTTGCGCCTGCACCGGTGTCGGGGTCTGGTAGCCAAGCGTTTCGAGGGCGCGCAGCAAGGGGTCGATCAGGCCAAGAGTGGCGAATGTCATGGGGGATACCGTAGGGAAAATGTCAGCGCAGGTGTGCAATGGGCGGCAGTTTACCCTAATTCAGGCGGGTTTCTTTCGGGCTGACGAGCTGCCCCGCTACGGCTCGCCCGCTGGCGAACGCGAAGAATGCAGGTGGACGCACCTTGAGAGACGGGAGGAGAATTCAGTCCCTTGTCCCTATCGCCCCACTGAAAACCCAGGAGCCTGACCTGTATGGATACTCCCAACCCTTTCCAGACACCTGCCGCCGAGTTGCTGACCCCGGCTGCCTCAACGGCGTCATTGCGCCTGTACAGCATTAACGCTGTCGGCCTGGCCACCTTCCTCGGCACTTCCGTCGCGGGCTCCTACATGATCGCCGCCAACCTCAAGGCGCTCGGCCGTGAAAGCGAAGTGAAGAAGGCCTGGTACATCGGTATTGGCCTGCTGGTGGTGATGATGGTGCTGGGCGTGGTGTTGCCCGAAAGCGTTCCAGCCGTGGCCTTCGTACTGCCACCGATTTTCGGAATGAACGCCTATGCGCGCCAGCTCTTCGGCCCGGTCGTCATCGAACACAAACTCAGCAAGGGACCGTTCTTCTCGCTGTGGCGCGTCGCGGGGATCAGCCTGCTGTTCATGCTGGCCTTCGTCCTGGCGCTGACACCGCTGGTGATGCTGTTCGCCCCGGCCTGAGCAGCACCGGCTGGAATAAAAAACGCCGGGCAATGCCCGGCGTTTTTGCTCGCGCGCCAACCGGCCGCGTCAGGCAGTGGCTTCTTCCTGAATCGCCGCGACCTTGGGCTTGCGCCACTGCGGCAGGCCGATCAAGACCACGGCACTGATGATCACCACCATCGCCAGCGCCTCCTCCAGGCCAATGGTCTCGCCGACGAAAACGATCCCCAGCAGCACCGCCACCGCCGGGTTGACGTAGGCATAGCTGGTGGCCGCCGCCGGGCGCACGTGCTTGAGCAGGTACATGTAGGAGTTGAAGGCGATGATCGAACCGAAGCCGATCAGGTACGCCAGGGCCGCCCAGCCTTCGATCGGCGGGACCGCCGCCAGTTGCTCGCCGCTCAACCAGCTGCCGATCAGCAGCACCACGCCCCCGACCAGCATCTCGGCGGCACTGGCCATTGCCCCTTGCGGCAACGGCAGGTGCTTGCTCCACACCGAACCGAAGGCCCAGGCCGCCGCCGCGAATACCAGCAAGGCCGCGCCCGTGGGGCTCGATTGCAAGTTGGAGCCGAGGTTGAGCATGGCGATACCGACCAGCCCGAGGACGATCCCGGCCCATTCCAGGCGGGTGTTGCGCGCGCCCCAGAAGTAGCCGCACAGCAGGGTGAACAGTGGCACCGTGGCCACCGCCAGCGCCGCCACGCCGGAGGCCACGCCCATGTGTTCGGCGACGCTGACCGCGCCGTTGCCGAAGCTCAACAGCAGGATGCCGATCATCCCCGCCGCCCGCCATTGCGCCCAGGTCGGTGCCGGCACCCCGCGCCAGCGCAGGAAGCCGTACATCAGGCTGCCCGCGATAACGAAACGGATGCCGCCGAGCATCAGCGGCGGCCAGTATTCGACACCGATGCGAATCACCAGGTAAGTCGACCCCCAGATCACGTACAACGCAAAAAAGGCGGCAATCAAAGGCAAGGGAAAACGGCGTAGGCCAGGCATGGGCAGCTCGAAGACAGGGCAAGGGAGAGCGTTATTCTAGAAAGCCGACCGACGGAACTTAAGTTACAAAACCTGTTTAAAGGGCCAGTACACTTTTCAAAACATGGAGATTCTGGCTATAAACCATGCTTTCGAAAGTCGCCGCGTTTGGAAGCCTTATCATGGATAAATATGACCGCATGCTGCTCGCGGCCCTGCTGGAAAATGGCCGGGCGAGCTACGCCGAACTGGCGCGCAAGGTGAACCTCTCTGCCCCGGCCGTGGCCGAACGGGTGGCCAAGCTCGAAGCCAGCGGGGTGATCACCGGCTACCAGGCCAAGGTCGACCTGGCCAAGCTCGGCCTGCCGATCCAATGCGTGATCGAACTGCGCATGGCCCAGCACGGCAATCAGAAAGCCTACGACGAATTGAGCCGGATCCCGCAACTCACCGAATGCCATCGGGTCACGGGCGATCCGTGCGTAATCATGCGCGCCGCCGTCGGCTCGATGCCGGAGCTGGAAGAGCTGATTAACCGCGTCGCCCAATTCGGTTTCAGCAAGACCTCGATCGTGCTCTCCAGCGCCATCGAACAGCGCGTGCCGCTGGGGCATCTGGAGAGCAACGGCAAATAAACCCCACCACCGTTCTGTAGCCGCTGCCGAGCCCTGGCGAGGCTGCGATCGGCTCCGAAGAAGACGCGCTCTTGAGGGCCCTGGAAGGCTCTTCGAGCCCTATCGCAGCCTCGCCAGGGCTCGGCAGCGGCTACAGAGATTGAGGAGTCAGACGCCGCGATGACGCTTGAGGTGTTCGCCGATCTTGGCGGCCGGCACTTTCTGCAATTTGCACAGCAAGTCGTGGGACAGCTCGCGCAGCCCGTGTGTCTGCCGCAGTTCCAGCGCCAGGTGGGCGGTGAGGTTGGCGGCCATTTCCGCATCGGCCATGGCCCGGTGAGCCTGGCCGGTATGGGGCAGGCTGGCGAAGGTGGTGAGGGTGCCGAGCTTGTGGTTGGGCGCCGCCGGCATCAGGCGCCGGGCCAGCAGCAAGGAACAGGCGAAGTTCTGCAAACGGGTGCGCTTGATCCGGCCAAGCTCGTAGTCCCAGAACTTCTGGTCGAACGCGGCATTGTGCGCCAGCAGCGGCGTGGTGCCGACGAACTCGTTGACCTCGTTCATCACCTGCTCGGCCGGCGGCGCGCTACGCAGCATGGCGTTGCTGATGCCGGTCAGCTGTTCGATAAAGGCCGGCACCCGCACGCCGGCATTCATCAGGCTCTGGTAACGCTCGACGATGCGCCCCTGCTCGAGGATCACCACGGCGATTTCCGTGGCCCGGCAACTGCTGCTCGGGGAGATCCCGGTGGTTTCAAAGTCGATGACTGCGATGCGTTCCAAACCTGTCCTGCTCCGTAGAAAAAATAATCAGCTCAATTCTTGAGCAATAGCGCGCCTTCGATCGGCACGTAGCGCGTGGCCGCGCGAATCAGCGAATTGGCGGTCAGCCCCGGCACGCCATAGGCCACCGCCTCGACACCGTGCTTGCCGATGATGCGCTCGAGCAACAGGTCGAAATCGCCGTCACCGGAGGCCAGCACCACTTCGTCGACGTGATCGGCGGCGTCCATGATGTCGATGGTGATGCCCACGTCCCAGTCGCCCTTGGCCGAACCGTCGCTGCGCTGGATATAGGGTTTGAGTTTTACCGTGAAGCCCAGGTTGCGCAGGATCTGCTGGAACTGCTGCTGCTTGCTGTCGCCCCGGTCGATCGCATAGGCGTAAGCCTCGACTATCTGCCCGCGCTGGCTGATGTCGGCCCACAGGGCGGCATAGTTGAAATGACAACCATAGGCCTGGCGCACGGTGTAATAGAGGTTCTGGACATCGGCGAACACAGCGATTTTTTTCACCGCTTATCCTCATGGCGCTCACGCGCGCGAACTGGGCCGGGATGCAACCCCCGAAAAGTCGCCCAGTATGCCAGCCGGAAGGAAGGTTCCGCGAATAATCGGTCCGGGCCGCTGCCGCGTTCCGGACCGATGGCGGTCAGACGAAGGAATCGTCGTCGGAAAACAACGAGCTGTCGTCGTTGCCATAGTCGGCATCGCTGAAGCCGCCCTGGTCGTTGTTGCCCCAGGCATCGTTGTTGACCATGCGCTGTTCGTCATTGCCCCAGCCGCCCGAATTGTCGCTGGCGGGGGCCGGTTCTTCCTTGATCACCTCGACGACTTCCTGCGGCTGCTGGTTGCCGTGGAACAGGCTGCTGAGGCCTTGCGCCAGCATCACGCCACCCGCCACGCCAGCGGCGGTCTTCAGCGCGCCGCCCAGGAAGCTGCTGCCCGCCGCGGCCGGCGCCTGCTGGGATGGCGCGCCATAACCTTGTTGCGAAAGGCCTTGTTGTGAAAAGCCCTGCTGTGGAAAACCCTGCGCAGAGCCCTGCTGCGGGTAGTTCTGCTGCGGCTGCGGGTTGAAAGCCGGCCGCGCCGGTTCGCGCCAGCCGCCGGACGAGGCCGGGGCGCTTTGCGTCGGTGCCGGCTGCGGATCGCGGGAACCGCCGCCGAAGATGCTCGACAAAAACCCGCCGCTACTGCCAGGCGCCGGGGCCTGGGATCTGGCCTGCTGCAACTCGGCCTGCAATTGCTGGACTTGCTGGCTGAGCTGCTGGTTCTGCTCGTCGAGGCTCTTGAACGCGGCCTCTTGCACCAGAATCGCCTGGGTCATGAAATACCCGGCGCCAGGCTGCCGGGCCAGATGCTCCTTGATCCGCGTCTCGGCCTGGGCGTCGCGCGGGGCTGAATCCTTCGCGGCTTGCTGCAACCGTGAAAACAGTCCATCGATCAGGGTTTGCTCTTCGCTGTTCATGGCGACCTCTTTAGATTGCCGGTAGAAAACTGGGCCTTGCCCGTCATGCACAAGGTGCAAGCAGTAATGGGGCTGCTGCGGGGGCTTTCAATGGCCTTTACCGAACGTTTACGTTTGCTTGCCCCGGGGCTGCATCGGTTAAAGTGTCCAACCGCTTTTTCGATCTGCGATAACCATTGATGAATCCGTTAACCGTTCTGCGCGACTCCCTGTATTTCTGCCAGCGCAACCTGGGGCGCATCGTCCAGCTGTGCCTGCCGCTGGTGGTCCTCGAGGCGCTGCTGCAACAGGCGGTCGACCGCTCGCTGGGCCCCGAGGCCTTTCCCGGCTACGGCGTGATCGTCGGCCTGCTGATCTACCCGCTGTACACCGGCGTGCTGATCCTGTTCCTCGATGCCCGCAGCCGTGGCGAATCGCCGCAGGCCCGCGACCTGCTCGCCGCAGCCGTCAGCCTGTGGCCGCGCTTTGCCCTGCTGACTGCCATCAACACCCTGCTGATTTTGCTCGGCCTGTCGCTGTATTTCCTGCCCGGGCTGTGGCTGATGGTGACCCTGGCCTTCGCCGAATACCTGCTGGTGCTCAAGGGCCTGCAACCTCTGCCCGCGATCAAGGAAAGCCTGCGCCTGACCCGCGGGCATTTCCTGCGGATCCTGGTCTGCATCCTGGCCGTGATGGCCCCGCTGTGGCTGCTCAAGGGCGCCAGCGCGGCGGCCTATCCCGAGCCCGGCCCGATGCTGTCGCTGCTGATCGAAAGCGCCCACAGCTTCCTGCAACTGTTCACCAGCGTGGTGGTCTTCCGCCTGTTCATGCTGATCGGCGACTTGCCGGACAAGCAATGACCCGGGACTGCGAGCGCTCTGCCCCTTGGGCCGCGGCCCCGCTCTCGGTTATGCTCGGGCCCAATCCAGCAACGCCATAAGCCGAGCCGATGCCCCGTCTATTTCGCTTGATTCTCCTGGGCCTGCTGATCAGCGCAGGCCTGTTGTCAGCCCTGGTCTACAGCCTGACCTGGCGTCCCGATGCCAAGGAGTCGCTACCGGTCGCCTGCACCGGCAAGGCGCCCACCCTGGTGCCGGGCCAGGCGCTGAAAGTGATGACCTGGAACGTGCAGTACCTGGCGGGCAAGCGCTACGTGTTCTGGAACGACCAGGCCCAGGGGCCGGACGAGCGCCCGACCCCGGAAGACATGGCCTTCAGCCTGGATGAGGTGGCGCGGGTGATTCGCGACGAGCAGCCGGACATTGTGCTGCTGCAGGAGCTGGATAACGACGCCAAGGCCAGCGCTTACCAGGACCAGCTCAAGCTGCTGCAGGAACGCCTGACCGACCTGTATCCATGCCACACACAGGCTTTCGACTGGAAAGCCGATTTCGTTCCCTCCCCGCCCATCTTCGGCAGCGTCGGCCGGCAACTGGCGACCTTGAGCCGCTACCGCATCGAACACGCCGAACGCCTGCAATTGCCTGTGCCCGCGGCCAATTTCGTCAGCCGCCAGTTCCAGCCGAAAAACGCCGTGCTGGCGAGCTACCTGCCGTTAAGCGACGGCGGGCAGATGGTGGTGCTCAACACCCATCTGGACCGCGCGACGAACGCCGCCGACACCACCTTGCAAACCCAGGTCGGCGCACTCGCCAAGGTCCTCGACCGCTTCGAGGCTCGCGGCACGCCCTGGCTGATCGGCGGCGACTTCAACCTGCTGCCCCTGGGCCAGTACCAACGCCTGGCCCCCGAGCAACGTGCGCCCTACTCCGCCGACAGCGCGCTGCACACGCTCTGGGACAAATACCCGATGATTCCCACCAACAACGAGGCCAGCGGCATCGACCGCGCCCTGTGGCTGACCCACTTCCCCAACGACCCGGCCTTGAGCGGCCCGGACCGGACGGTCGACTACCTGTTCTACAGCCCACGGCTCAAACGGGTCGAGGCCCAGGTCCGGCAGGACGACACCCTGCGCATTTCCGACCACCTGCCGCTGACAGCCCGCTTCCTGCTGCCCGCCGCGCAGTAACCAATGTCCCTGTAGCCACTGCTCACTTTTCAACCAACACCTGTAGCCGCTGCCGCAGGCTGCGATCGGCTTGGGCGGCATTCCGACGCAGCGGACGCAAAACCTGAGTCCTCACATGAAACCGGATGGCGAGCGCTACGCGCTCGATCGCAGCCTGCGGCAGCGGCTACGGGGGCTGTCACGCCATCAGGTTGTCAGCAAAAGGTGGGCGCTTACCCCCAACCTTTGTGGAGCCGCTTGTGGATAACCTGCGCGTAAGCCGCTGCACGCCAGGCAATACAAGCCCTCCAGCCCACTGCTCACTTTTCGACCAACACCTGTAGCCGCTGCCGCAGGCTGCGATCGGCCGGAACGGCCGTTGGCGTCGACACTGGCGCTGGAGGTGCTTCGGACCTGTCGCAGCCTGCGGCAGCGGCTACGGAAACGGGGGGCCTGTCGCGTTATCAGGTGGTCATCAAAAGCTGGGCGCTTACCCCCAACCTTTGTGGAGCCGCTTGTGGATAACCTGCGCGTAAGACGCTGCACACCAGGCAATACAAGCCCTCCAGCCCACTGCTCACTTTTCGACCAATACCTGTAGCCGCTGCCGCAGGCTGCGCTCGGCCGGAACGGCCGCTGACGTCGACACTGGCGCTGGACTTCGGACCTGTCGCAGCCTGCGGCAGCGGCCACAGGGGGGGTTATTTGCGCGGTTTGGCGCGCGCCGTGGCTTCGGCCACCAGAGGGTCATCCGGCCAGTAGTGTTTCGGGTAACGGCCCTTGAGGTCCTTCTTTACCTCGGCGTAGGTGCTGCGCCAGAAGTTCGCCAGGTCCTGGGTCACCTGCACCGGCCGCCGCGCCGGGGACAGCAGGTGCAGCTTGACCACCTGCCGTCCGCTAGCGATCCGTGGTGTCTCTGCCAAGCCGAACAGCTCCTGCAGGCGCACCGCGAGAATCGGTGGCTGCTCGCTGTAATCAAGGCGAATCGACGAGCCGGACGGCACCGTCAGGTGGTGCGGCGCCAGCTCGTCCAGGCGTTGCGGCAACGGCCAGGGCAGCAGGTTATGGACAATGCTGGCCAGCTCCAGGTTGGCGAAGTGGCTGAGGCGCGAAACCTTGCCCAGGTACGGCAGCAGCCAGCTTTCCAGGCTCTTGAGCAAGGCCGCGTCACTGACGTCAGGCCATTCGCTTTCGCCCTTGGCCGCCAGATCAAGCTGGCGCAACAAGGCCACCCGGGCCTGCCACTGGCGCAGCTCCGGGGTCCAGGGCAACAGTTCCAGGCCCTTGCGCCGCACCAGGTTGACCAGGGCCTGGCAGCGCGCCGCCTCGTCCAGGCCAGTCAGCGGCTCGCGGCTGAGCACCAGCTCGCCGACCTTGCGCTGGCGCTCGGCGCGCAACACGCCTTCGCGCTCGTCCCAATCCAGCTGGTCGACGCTGCGCACCTGCTCGGCCAGCACCGAGTCGAACAGTGCCGGATCGAAAGCCGCCGCCAGGTAGATGCGTTCTTCGCGCTGGCCCTGGCGACTGCCCAGGTCGGCGATCACCAGCCAGGCTTGCTTCATCAGGCTGTCGGTCTCGCTGAACAACGCCGCGCGGCCGTTGGCCAGCCGGTATTCGGCGCCGCCAGGGCGGCGTTGCTGGGCGACCCGATCCGGATAGGCCAGCGCCAGCAGGGCGCCCAGCCAGCGCGGGTGGTCCGGGTCCGCCACTGCCTGGCTTGGCTGCCCGCGCAGATAACTGCGGTACTGCCGGGCCAGTTGCCGAGCCCGCTGGACCCCGCCCTGCGCGCCACGGGCCGCCCGCTCCTCGCCGGACAGCAGCACCAGGCGGCTATGCAGGTCGGCACCGCCGCCGCGCAGGATGTCGCGCTCGCCGAGCAAGGCGGCGACGTCGCAGGCCATGTTCGCCAGCCCCAGGGCCTGGCCCCGCAACAGCAGATGGGCAATGCGCGGATGGGCCGGCAGCTCGGCCATTGCCTGGCCATGCGGTGTCAGCTTCCACTCCTCGCCCACCGTGGCCGTCAGCGCGCCGAGGCGTTCGAGCAGGTCCTGGGCCTGGGCATAGGCCGCGCCGGGCGGCACATCCAGCCACACCAGTTGCGCCGGCGTCACGCCCCAGCGGGCCAGTTGCAGGGCCAGGCCCGCCAGGTCCGCCTGGAGAATTTCCGCGCTGCCATAGGCCGCCAACTGTTCATGCTGGTCCTGGGACCACAGGCGATAGCACACTCCGGGCTCCAGGCGCCCGGCCCGACCGGCGCGCTGGGTGGCGCTGGCCCGGGAAATGCGCTGGGTGTCGAGCCGGGTCATGCCGCTGCCCGGGTCGAAACGCGGCACCCGCGCCAGCCCGGCGTCGATCACCACGCGCACGCCGTCGATGGTCAGGCTGGTCTCGGCGATATTGGTCGCCAGCACCACTTTGCGCTTGCCCGGCGGCGCCGGCTCGATGGCCGCGCGCTGGGCCGCCAGGTCCAGCTCACCGTGCAGCGGACAGAGCAGAACCTGCGGGCGCTCGCCCAAGGCATCGGCCAGTTGCTGATGCACGCGACGGATTTCGGCCTGCCCCGGCAGAAACACCAGGACGCTGCCGCTTTCATCGTCCAGCGCCTCAAGGACGGTCTGCACCAGCCGCGGCTCGATGAACTCGCCCGGCTGGAAGGGCCGTCCCCAGCGCACATCGACCGGGAACATGCGGCCTTCGCTGCGCAGGATCGGCGCATCGTCCAGCAGCCCGGCCAGGCGCTCGCCTTCCAGGGTCGCCGACATCAAGAGGATTTTCAGCGGCTGCTCGTCACGGAACAGATCGCGGCCATTGAGGCTCAAGGCCAGGGCCAGGTCAGCGTCGAGGCTGCGTTCGTGGAATTCGTCGAAGATCAGCAGGCCGACGCCTTCCAGCGCCGGATCGTCCTGCAGACGGCGGGTCAGGATCCCCTCGGTAACCACCTCGATGCGGGTGTTCGGGCCGACCTTGCTATCCAGACGGATGCGGTAGCCCACGGTTTCGCCAACCTTTTCCCCCAGTTCGCTGGCCAGCCGCTCGGCCGCCGCCCGTGCCGCCAGGCGCCGCGGTTCGAGCATGAGAATGCGCTGTCCGGCCAGCCAGGGTTCGTTCAACAGGGCCAAAGGCACGCGGGTGGTCTTACCGGCGCCGGGCGGTGCTTCGAGCACAGCCTCGTGGCGCGTCGCCAGGGCTTCGCGCAGGGCGGGTAAAACTTCATCAATTGGCAAAGAATTCATACTGGCTCCCAAACAGAGGCGCGAGTATAACGGCGAACTGCCTGGCGTTAATCACGGTCTGAATTCATACCGGCAACGCTTCAGCCTTGCTCTTTCGTGTCTGTTCAGGAGATTTACATGCGTATTCCTTTCCGCATCATTGGTGGCGTCCTGGTTGCCACCCTACTGACTCAGCTCACCGCCTGCGGCTCGATTTTCTTCCCCGACCGGCGCGGCCAGATCGACGGCAAGATCGACCCGCTGGTGGTCGCGCTCGACGCCGTGGGCCTGCTGTTTTACATCATTCCGGGGCTGATCGCCTTTGGCGTCGATTTCGCCACCGGCGCCATCTACCTGGAACCGGACAAGACCGCGCAGGTCGACCCGCACAAGTTGCAGCAAGCCATAGGCGCCGACGGCCAGGTCGATAAGCGCAAGCTGCAGGCCATCCTCGAAAGCGAGCTGGGCCGCAGCTTCCCCCTGGACGACCCGCGCCTGATCCAGCACAAGGGCAACGTGCAGCAACTGGCCCTGTACGGCCTGCAACCGGCCGCCTGACTCGCGCATTTCTTGAAGGAACAAGCCTTGTATGAGCAGTAGCCCGGAACACGCGCGCCTGTTGCGCCTGGCGACCCGCGCCTCGCTGGCGGTGGCCAGCATTTTGATCGTGACCAAGGCCATCGCCTGGTGGCTGAGCGGCTCGGTCAGCCTGCTGGCCGGCCTCACCGACTCGCTGCTCGATGGCGCCGCGTCGTTCCTCAACCTGTTGGCGGTGCACTACGCCCTGCGCCCGGCCGACGCCGACCACCGCTACGGCCATGGCAAGGCCGAATCCTTGTCGGGCATGGCTCAGGCGCTGTTCATCGCCGTGAGTGCGGTGCTGATCGGGGTTCAAGCCGTCGAGCGCCTGCAGAACCCCGAACCGCTGGGCGCGCCCTGGGTCGGTATCGGCGTGATGCTGTTGTCGCTGGCGCTGACCCTGGCCTTGCTGATGGTGCAGCACCGGGTGATCCGCGAAACCGGCTCCACCGCGGTACGCGCCGATTCGCTGCACTATCGCTCCGACCTGTTGCTCAACGGCAGCATCCTGCTGGCATTGGTGCTGGCCAGTTTTGGCTGGCCGCAACTGGACGCCTGGTTCGGCCTGGCGATTGCCGTCTACATCCTGTGGAGCGCGGTGCAGATCGCCCGCGAAAGCGTGGCGGTGCTGATGGACGAGGAACTGCCGCCGGAGGTCAGCCAGCACATGCTGGAACTGGCCTGTGGCGTGCCCGGGGTGCTCGGCGCCCATGACCTGCGCACGCGGATTTCCGGCAGCCACTGGTTCGTGCAATTGCACCTGGAACTACCTGGGGAGCTGACCCTGTCGGTGGCCCACGGCATCAGCGACCAGGCCGCCGCGGCGATTCATGCGGCCTATCCGCGGGCCGAGGTGCTGGTGCACGCCGACCCGCAGGAAGTGGTGCTGGCCGCCCGGGCTCAGTAAGTCACCTGATAGCCACGCGAGCCCAGGCAACCACCCTGGGCCTGGCGGTAGGCCTGCACGACTTGCGGCGCGGGTTGATAGGTCATGGTCGCCGGGTCGAAGCCGCTCTGCTGCACCGCCCAGCGATAACAGTCATAGCGGTCCTGGTCGATCTGCTGCGGGGTTTGCCCGCTGACCGGGTAGGCCAGCACGTCATAACCGCTGCCCGCCGATGGCGGCAACGGTTGTGGGCCGGCGACTGGCGGCTCGACCACCACGTATTGCCGGGTACTGGCTTCATAGATGTAGTAGACGCCCGCGGCCAGGAAAAATAGCGCGCTGCCGATCCACACTTCCCGCGCGTAGTCCGGCAGGTAGGCCACGCGAATCCCGTAGGGCGGGCGCACCACTACATAGCGCGGGCCTTGCGGGCGATACCAATAGCCGCCGGAGAAGAAAAAATCCTGGCCGCGATATGGCACGCGGTAATGGCGGTCCGGGAACCGCTCGATGACCTGGCCCGGGCGGTATTGCGGGCCTGGGCCCCAGCCGCTGCCATGGCCGTCAGGACGGCCCGGCCAACGCTGGTCGTCGGGCCGCGAGCCGGGGCCGCCGGCCTGCCAATACGGGTTGTAATCGTTACGGCGCGGGATGTCCTGGTAATAGCCCTGGCGCGGTTCCTGGGTCTGGCGCACGGTATCCGGGCGGCCCTGGATCGGCAGGCTGGGCGGCGATGCCGGGCGGGCGCGATTGTCGTCGTCCCGCCCCTCCTCCGGGCTTGGCCCGCCCTGGCCCGGGCTGCGGTATTCGATAGGCTCGAACTGCTGGCTGTTGTCGCCGCGGATGATTTCATTCTGCGGGCGCGGCTGGTTCTTTTCGCCTCGCCCCTGGCTGTTGCCCGGGTGTCCCTCGTCACCGCGCTGGCCGCTGTTGGGGTCAGCACGGTCGTCATGGCGATTATCGCGGTCATCGGCGAGCACGGGCGCACTGACGCTTACACACAGCAAACCAACACCTGCCAAACGCCAGATGCGCGATTTCATGCTATTCCTCACTGCGGATGGGGGCCTGTAGATAAGACTGGGAAAAGCCCAGGCCGGTTCTGCCACAGGTTATCAGTCGCAAAACTTATTTATTGAGGGTGCCAGGGGATATTTCCTGGCGCGCGGGCAATAAAAAAGGGGGACCCGTCGGCCCCCCTTTGAGAATTTCGTCCGTGCTCGACGCTTATGACGCCGGCTCACCTCACGCCGTCTTCTGGACAGTGTGCAGCCCGGGGGCCGGCTCAACCCTGTGGGATTGGCGGCCGCGGCAGGCCTGATTCGGCGGGCCGCAGTGGACTCTATGTCCGGGCAGTGATTCTGGTGATAAGAATAGGCCTGGCGTGCCGATAGAGGATTGCGAAGATTGCTCTAATAAACATCACTTGCGCAATTTTTAACTCATAATAGATAATATTGCGCAATAGTTATTACAAAGGCCTGATCCATGAGCAAACTTGACCGGTACGACCTCAGCATTTTGGCGGAATTGCAGCGCGACGCCCGCATCTCCAATCAGGAACTGGCCGAGCGCATCGGCCTGTCGCCTTCGCCGTGTTCGCGTCGGGTCAAGCAACTGGAAGACGACGGCTACATTTCCCGCCAGGTCGCCCTGCTGGACCGCAAGATGCTCGGCCTGAGCCTGACCGCTTATGTGCTGATCGGCATGGACCGCCACACGCCCGAGCGCTTCGAGAACTTCGAGGCGGCGATCCGCAGCCTGCCGCAAGTCCTGGAATGTAGCCTGGTGACCGGGATGGACGCCGACTACCAGCTCAAGGTGGTGGTGCCGGACATGGATCATTACCAGAAACTGCTGCTCGGCCACCTGACCCGCATTGAAGGCGTGACCAGCGTGCGCTCCAGTTTCGTGCTCAACCAGGTGCTCAACAGCACCGAGTTGCCGCTGACTCACCTGCGCAACTGAGCGCTATCTCTTCTGTAGGAGCGAAGCTTGCTCGCGATAAATATTCCGGGTCACACATCACCTGAACCTAGAGATCGCTATCGCGCGCAAGCTGCGCTCCTACAGGGAATGTGGCCTGTGACGACGAAGCGCACCTGGGTCAATGCCCCGCCGCAGCCCCTTGGCGTATACTCGCCCCCGCCTTTTTAGCCTTGCTCGCGCTGGAGATGTTCAATGGATCCTGCAGTATTCGAAGAGTGGATGATGACCGGCCTGGTGACCATCCTGATCATTTTCATGGCGTTCATCGTCTGGGATCTGGCGAAGAAGTCCAAGGCCGGGCGCTTCGGCTCGTTCATCCTGTTCTTCGTCCTGGGCCTGGGCGTGGCCGCGTTCATCATCAAGAGCGTGGTGATCGGCCTGATCGAGTCCGGCACCTTATAAGCGCGCCGGGACTTCCCTCCACTGGCCCTGATCGAGCCCATCGATCGTCCAGTCGCCGATCCTGACCCGCACCAGGCGCAAGGTCGGCAAGCCCACGGCGGCGGTCATGCGCCGCACCTGGCGGTTTCGCCCTTCACGGATGATCAATTCCAGCCAGCTGGTGGGCACGCTCTTGCGAAAACGCACCGGCGGGTTGCGCGGCCACAGCTGCGGCTCTTCGAGCTGCCGGGCTTCGGCGGGCAGGGTCATGCCGTCATTCAATTCCACGCCATCGCGCAAGCGCTGCAATTGCTCGGCCGACGGCTCGCCTTCCACCTGCACCCAATACGTCTTGGCCAGCTTGTGCTTGGGGTCGGCGATCCGCGCCTGCAACTGGCCGTCGTTGGTCAGCAGCAGCAAGCCTTCGCTGTCGCGGTCCAGGCGGCCGGCCGGATAGATGCCAGGTATCGCGATAAAGTCCTTGAGAGTCGCCCGCCCTTCGCCGTCGCTGAACTGGGTCAGCACGTCGAAGGGTTTGTTGAACAGGATCAGTTTCGGCTCGGCCGGTGGCGCCTTGGCAACACGGCGCGGCGCGGAAGAAGACGAGGAATTCTTCACGCCGGGACGGCGGGAAGCGGGACGTGGAGGACGAGACATGGCGAAAGGAACATCTAACGGTCAGGACCGACCATGCTAGTGGCCCGACCGTCAAATGACCATCCCGCGATCAGCGGAACGGTGGTTCGTCGAAACTGCGCAGCTTGCGCGAATGCAGCGAATTGAGCTCGGTACGCAGCAGGTCCACCGCGGCAATGCCGATCTTCAGGTGCTGGCTGACCGCACGCTCGTAGAAGGCGTTGGCCGAACCCGGCAGCTTGATTTCGCTGTGCAGCGGCTTGTCCGAGACGCACAGCAAGGTGCCGTACGGAACCCGCAGACGATAACCCTGGGCGGCGATGGTGCCGCTTTCCATGTCCACCGCCACGGCGCGGGACAGGTTGATCAGCGGACGTTCCTGGGCCCAGCGCAGCTCCCAGTTACGGTCGTCGTAGGTCAGCACGGTGCCGGTGCGCAGGCGTTTTTTCAGGTCGTCGCCCTTCTCGCCAGTGACGGTGGCGGCGGCCTGCTGCAAGGCCAGTTGCACTTCGGCCAGGGCCGGAATCGGAATGTTCGGCGGCACCACGCGATCGAGAATGCCGTCACGCCGCATATAGGCGTGGGCCAGCACATAATCGCCAATGGTCTGCGACTGCCGCAGGCCGCCGCAGTGGCCGATCATCAGCCAGCAATGCGGACGCAAGACCGCCAGGTGGTCGGTGATGTTCTTCGCGTTGGACGGGCCGACCCCGATATTCACCAGGGTCACGCCATGGCCATCGCTGGCCTGCAGGTGATAGGCCGGCATCTGATAGCGGTGCCAGACCACACCCGCGGCAATCGCCGAGGCTTCGCCGTGGTCCATGCCCTTCTCGATGATCACATTGCCCGGCAGGACCATGCGCACAAAGCGCGGATCGCTGCGCAGTTGCTCAAGGCCATGGGTGATGAACTGGTCGACATAACGGTGGTAGTTGGTCAGCAGGATCCACGGCTGCACATGCCGCCAGTCGCTGCCGGTGTAATGCACCAGGCGGCGCAGGGAGAAATCCACCCGCGCGGCATCGAACAGCGCCAGGGGTAGCGGATGGGTGTTCTCCCAATCGTACAGCCCGTCGGCAATGCCATCGGTGGCTGCGGACAGGTCGGTGCTGGGGAAGACTCGCGCCAGCACGGCGGCGGTAACGCCGGAGCCGGCCAGCTCATCGCCCTGCTCGACCACATACGGATACGGGATGTTCTGTTCGCTGACGCCCACTTCCACGGTCACCGTGAAGTCGTGCATCAGGGGCACCAGTTGTTCCAGCAGGTACTTACGGAAAGCGGCGGGCTGGGTGACGGTGACGCTGTAGGTGCCCGGCAACTGGACCTTGGCATAGGCGCGGGTGGTCTGCGGGACTTCGCCCTGGCAAAGATAGGTCAGGCGCAGTTCGGGGTAACGAAACTGGGCGCGCTGCGCAGCGTCCGGTTCGACGCGATCCTTGAGGTAACGCTTGAGCGCCTGGCTCAGCGCGGTGGTGGCCCGCTCATGCAAAACAGCAAGCCGGTCCACGGCTTGCTCGGCGGTTTGAACGACAATAAAAGCTTCGGTCACGATAAGCATCCTGTGTTCTGATCTTGCAGGCCTTCATCTTGCCTGCAACGCCGTCTCACGGGAACAGTGGAATATCCGCGGGAGTGGGCCAGCTCGCAAAAGTATTGCGGGCCTTCAGTGTTCCATGGCCCGGAATATTTATCGCGAGCAAGCCTGCCCCGCGCTGGATCAGAAGCCAGTCGGGGTCGAGCGTGCGACGATCGCCGCCACGTCCAGGCCCCGCGGCAAGGTGCCGTAGACCCGCCCGGCGCCCTCCAGGCGGCTGGCGATGAAGGCATCGCTGACCACCGCGTTGCCCGCCTCCAGCAACAGCTTGGCCTGCAGGCCCAGGGCGATGTCTTCAGTCAATTGGCGGGCGCGGTATTGAATATCGTCGGTGTCGCGGAACGCGCTTTTCAGGTTGGCGATATGCGCGGCCAGGCGCTTGTCGCCATGACCGTCGCCCAACTCGGCGAACAACGCATCGAGCACGCCCGGCTCCTTGGACAAGGCGCGCAGCACATCCAGGCATTGCACGTTGCCGGAACCTTCCCAGGTCGAGTTGACCGGCGCTTCGCGATAAAGCCGCGGCAGGATGCTCTCCTCGACATACCCCGCGCCGCCCATGCACTCGGCGGCCTCGTTGATCATGGCCGGGGCCCGCTTGCAGATCCAGTATTTGCCCACGGCCGTGACCAGTCGCGAGAACATCGCTTCTTGCGGGTCGCCCAGGTTGTCCAGCGCACGCCCCATGCGCAGGCTCAACGCCAGCGCCGCCTCGCTCTCCAGCGCCAGGTCGGCCAATACGTTCTGCATCAATGGCTGCTCGCTGAGCACCCGGCCGCCCACCAGGCGATGGGCGCAGTGATGGCTGGCCTGGGTCAGGGCCTGGCGCATCAACGAGCTGGAGCCGACCATGCAATCGAAGCGGGTCATGGCCACCATTTCGATGATGGTCGGGACGCCGCGACCTTCTTCACCGAGCATCCAGGCCAGGGCTCCACGGAACTCCACTTCGCTGGACGCGTTGGAGCAGTTGCCGAGCTTGTTTTTCAGACGCTGGATATAGAACTGATTTCGGCTGTCGTCCGGGCGATGGCGAGGCAGGAGGAAACAGGTCAGGCCTTTTTCGGTCTGGGCCAGGGTCAGGAAGGCATCGCACATCGGCGCCGAACAGAACCATTTGTGGCCCACCAGCTCATAGGCCTGCCCCGGCCCCGTAGCGCCCACCGGGTAGGCCCTGGTGGTGTTGGCGCGGACATCGGTGCCGCCCTGCTTCTCGGTCATTGCCATGCCGATGGTGACGCCAGCCTTGTGGGCCATGCCGACATTGCGCGGGTCATATTCGGTGGCAAGGACTTTCGGCAGCCATTGCTCGGCAAGGTCCGGTTGCAGCTTCAATGCCGGCACGCAGGCAAAGGTCATGGTCAGCGGGCAACCGCTGCCGGCTTCGGCCTGGCTGTGCAGATAGGTCATGGCGGCACGCGCCACATGCGCCCCGGACTGCGGATGCGCCCAGGGCAACGACGTCAGCCCATGCTCGATGGCGGTGCGCATCAGCTCGTGATACGCCGGATGGAACTCCACCAGGTCGAGGCGATGCCCGTAACGGTCATGACTGGTGAACACCGGCTTGTTCTGGTTGGCCAGGAACCCCGCCTCCATCAGCGGCCCACCGGCCAGGGCACCATAGGCGTCGATCCGCGATTCGGCCCAGCCGGCACCGAAACGCCGTGCCCATTCCTGCAAAGGCAAGTCGATTCGATAGAGGTTGGTACCGTCCAGGGAAGGTGGCTGGTTGGTGACTTCGTGGGTCTCGGCGAACTGGTGCAGGTTCATGTCGGGGCTCCTTGTGGGGTGTGCCAGAACCTCAGTTAAGCACCCCCACCCCGACGAACAAAGTGGCATACCCGCCTAAATGCCGGCGCTTTCACCCTGTTCCGGAGCGAGCACACGACGCGCCAGGACGCCCTGCAATTCCTCGAATTTCACCGGCCTGGAGAGGTAGTCGAGCAAGCAGCGCTCAGCCTCCAGGCCATGAGCCGAAGCCGATACCAGCAGCACCGGGAGCCTGTCGCAACCCGGCATCTCATGCATCTGGTCGCACAGCTTGAGCGCTTCGACCGGTTCGATCTGGCAATCGAGCAATACCGCATCCACCGACTCTCGGCGCAACAACGCCAGCGCCGCGCGTGCACTCTCGGCCGTGTGCACCTGATAACCCAGCTTGAGCAGCATGCCGCGGATCACCAGTTGATTGATGCTGTTGTCGTCCACCAGCAGCACGCTGCAATCCTGCGGCATGCGCCGCACGGGGCGCGCCCGCAACACCGGCGGGGCCGCCATGGGCTGTTCGCCGTCCAGTTCGAAGGTCACTTCCAGGCGGAAGCAGCTGCCACGGCCCGGCTCGGATTCATGGGTCAGACGGCCACCGAGCAGGTCCACCAGTTGCCGACAAATCGCCAGCCCCACGCCCAGCCCGCCATATTCACGGGTCATCGAACCATCGAGCTGGAAGAAGCGCTGGTACAGCGAAGCCTCGTCGAGATTGACGAAACCGATGCCGGTGTCGATCACCGCAAAGGTCATCGCCATCCGGCCGTTTGCCTGCGGCTTGCCGGTCACTCGCAGGACCAGGCCGCCCACCCGGGTGAACTTGATGGCATTGTCCAGCAGGCATTCCAGGCACTGGCTCAACTTGCCGCGATCGCCCAGCAGCCGATCGGGCAGCCCGGCAACCAGGTCGACATCAAAACCCAGCCCCTTGGCGGCGGCATTGGCGCAAAACTGGCCGTGCAAGGCGTCGAGCGTCGAACGCAGGCTGAAGGGCTCGCGCTGGGCGCTGAGCTTGCCGGCCTGCAGCTCGGTCAAAGTGAGGATACCGTTGACCATGCGCATCATGTCCCGGGCCGAACCGGCAGCGGTCTGTTGGTACTGCTCCAGCTCCGGGTCGAGATCGACGGTCTGCATCAACTCCAGCGAACCAATCACGCCATTCATCGGTGTGCGCAGTTCATGGGTCAGGGTGGCGAGGAATTCATCCTTGAGCCGGTTGCTGTGGGCCAGCTGCTGGTTGAGCACTTCAAGCTTCTGTCCGGCATCGAACAGGGTCTGGGCCTGCTGCTCGCGCATCGAGTTGATGCGGTCGGCCAGGGCCAGCGACAACAGCGCCACTTCGATGGCCGAACCGATCTGGCTGGAATACATGGTCAGGAACATGTTCGGCAGATAACCCAGCACCATCAGGGTATTGATGATCCCGCCCACCAGGAACGCCGACCAGGCGATGATGAAGTAACGCGCCACCCGCATGCCGTGGCACCAGGCGACGATGCCGGACACGAAGATCACCACGGTAAAGATCAGCGCCAGGGCCGTGGCCAGGCGCAAGGCCAGGGCGTAGCTGGTCATCAGCGACAGGGCCACCACCACGGCGCTGCACAGGATCAAGAGCAGCAGCAGGCGATCGACCCAACGGCTGTGGCTGGCGGTCTGCAGGAAGCTGCGGGCGAACTGGCTGCCGAACAAGGACGCCGCGCCAATGAAAAACGGTGTCGCCGCGTTGGCCCACCATGGATTGTTCGGCCAGAAGTATTCCACCGCGGCGCCATTCACCGACAGTTGATACAGCCCGAACGAAGCGATGTAGAAGATGTAATAGAGGTAGCTGGTGTCGCGCACGCTCAGGTAGATAAACAGGTTGTAGACCAGCATTCCCAGCAGCACGCCATAGATCAGGCCGAGCACATACAGGCGCACCGGCTGCGCCTCCAGGTACGCCGTGCTGGACCAGAGCGTCATCGGCGCCTGGACCGAGCCCTGGCTCTGCAAGCGCAGGAACAGGGTCTTTTGCTCGTAAGGCGCAAAGCTCAGGTCGAACAGATAATTGTTCTGGCGGATCTGCCGGCTGTCGAACGGCAAGGCATCGCCGGTGCGCTGGGCCAGGCGGTAGCCGCCGGCCTCGTTGGGCACATACAGCTCCAGATGGTCGAGCGGCGGATAGGCCAGCTCCAGCAGCCAGGTGTGTCGTATGGAGGGGTTGGCGGGGCGATAGCTGAGGTCGATTTTCAGCCAGAATGCCGAACGCGAATAACCGGCGTTGAGGGTGGCCTTGTCATGGGTCTTGAAACTGCCGGCCATGGCCGGTGCGCTGACGTCCGTGATCGTTGCCTGACCACCCGCGTCTTCAAACACTTGCATCACCCGGCCCAGGGGCAGGCTTTGGGTGAACTCGTCGAACTCGACCGCGCCAGCCAGCATCGGCAAGCTCAACAGCAACATCAGCAAATAGCGCATAAAGCCCCAGCGTGGCCTGTCCGGTTATGTCAGGAAGCCCCCCATTTCCCTTTGAGTAGACGTAAAACCGGCATTACCTGTTATTGGTTTGGATCCACTCTAGCATAGCCGTTGATGGCCAATGAACACCACGAAAAATTTTAGTTTAAAGGCTCTAGAACGGGCGTTTCAGCGCTATCCATTGAGCTAGAGCTGTTGCTTCGGTCAAGTTGTCGAACAGGCGAAAAAACCAGCCCCGGCCAACACGCGAGGGGCCGTGCAAAAAAAACGTTTGGTGGTAAGCTCGCGCACCATGAATATCTACAGCTCTCGCCCCGTTGTCCTCTGTCTCTCCGGCCACGACCCCAGTGGTGGCGCCGGCCTGCAGGCAGATATCGAAGCCCTGCTCGCCCAGGGGTGCCATGCAGCTCCCGCTGTGACCGCGCTGACCGTGCAGGACACGGTCAACGTCAGCGATTTCCGTGTGCTGGATCGCGAGTGGGTGCTGGCCCAGGCCAACGCTGTGCTCAACGACTCCACGGTCGCCGCGGTCAAGTTGGGCATGCTCGGCTCGCTGGAAATGGTCGACACCGTGGTCGAGCTGTTACAGGCGCATCCGCACCTGCCAATGGTCTGCGACCCGGTGTTGCGTGCCGGCGGCGGTGGACGCCTGGGCAAGGACGAAGTCGGCTACGCGATGCGTGAGCGCCTGCTGCCGCTGGCCACCATCGCCACGCCGAATCTTCCGGAAGCACGGATTCTCGCCGAGCTGCCTGAGGGCAGCGCCGACCAGTGCGCGGAAAAGCTCCTGCCGTTCGTCAAGCACCTGCTGATCACCGGCGGCCATGGCGACGAGCACGAAGTGCATAATCGCCTGTACAGCCGCGACGGCAGCCGCCACACCTATACCTGCCAGCGTCTGCCGGGCAGTTATCACGGCTCCGGCTGCACCCTGGCCAGTGCCCTGGCCGGGCGCCTGGCCCAGGGCGAAAACCTGGCCAGCGCCGTGAAGTCGGCCCTCGATTACACCTGGCGCACCCTGCGCGATGCCGAACAACTGGGCCAAGGCCAGTTCGTACCGCGCCGCCTGCCGCTGGATTTCTGCTCGTAAGCCATGAGGCTCGCACGATGAAACTACGTGGTCTGTATGCCATCACCGACAGCCAGCTGTTGGCCGGCAAGTTCTTGCAGTACGTGGAGGCGGCGCTCGACGGTGGCGTGACCCTCCTGCAATACCGCGACAAGAGCAGCGACGAGGCCCGCCGCCTGCGCGAAGCCGAAGCCCTGCACAGCTTGTGCGAACGCTACAAGACCCAACTGATTATCAACGACGACGCCGAACTGGCCGCGCGCATCGGCGTCGGCGTGCACCTGGGCCAGACCGACGGCCCGCTGACCCCGGCCCGTGCCCTGCTCGGCCGCCAGGCGATCATCGGCTCGACCTGCCACGCCCAACTGGAGCTGGCCGAACAAGCCGCAAAAGAAGGCGCCAGCTATGTCGCCTTCGGTCGCTTTTTCAATTCCAACACCAAGCCCGGCGCGCCGGCTGCCGACCTGGAGCTGCTGGACCAGGCCCGCGCCAGGCTGCATCTGCCGATCTGCGCGATCGGCGGCATCACCCTGGAGAATGCTGCGCCGCTGGTGGCCCATGGGGCCGACTTGCTGGCGGTGGTCCATGGCCTGTTCGGCGCCGACAGCGCCCAAGAAGTGACCCGCCGCGCCCGTGCCTTCAATGCCCTCTTCTAACTGCTGATTCCGAGAGTCCGATCATGTCGCGTTCCGAAACCCTGTTCGCCAATGCCCAGAAACACATCCCCGGTGGCGTGAACTCGCCCGTGCGTGCGTTCAAGAGCGTGGGTGGTACACCGCTGTTCTTCAAGCACGCCGAAGGCGCCTACGTCACCGATGAAGACGACAAGCGTTATGTGGACTACGTCGGCTCCTGGGGGCCGATGATCCTTGGCCACAGCCATCCGGACGTGCTGGACGCAGTGCGCAAACAACTGGAGCACGGCCTGTCCTACGGCGCCCCGACCGCCATGGAAACCGAAATGGCCGACCTGGTCTGCTCCATCGTGCCGTCCATGGAAATGGTGCGCATGGTCAGCTCCGGCACCGAAGCGACCATGAGCGCAATTCGCCTGGCCCGTGGTTTCACCGGCCGCGACAGCATCATCAAGTTCGAAGGCTGCTACCACGGCCACTCCGACAGCCTGTTGGTCAAGGCCGGTTCCGGCGCACTGACCCAGGGCGTGCCAAGTTCGGCCGGCGTACCGGCGGCCTTCGCCAAACACACCCTGACCCTGCCGTTCAACGACATCGACGCGGTTGAGCAGATGCTCGCCGAAGTCGGTCAGGAAGTGGCCTGCATCATCGTCGAGCCGGTGGCCGGCAACATGAACTGCGTGCCTCCGGCCCCGGGCTTCCTCGAAGGCCTGCGCAGCCTGTGCGACAAGCACGGCGTGGTGCTGATTTTCGACGAAGTGATGACCGGTTTCCGCGTCGCCCTCGGTGGTGCCCAGGCGCACTACGGCGTGACCCCGGACCTGTCCACTTTCGGCAAGATCATCGGTGGCGGCATGCCAGTCGGCTGCTTCGGCGGCAAACGCGAGATCATGCAGCACATCGCACCGCTGGGCCCGGTCTACCAGGCCGGCACGCTGTCGGGCAACCCGCTGGCCATGGCCGCCGGCCTGACTACCCTGCGCCTGATCAGCCGTCCGGGCTTCCACGCCGAGCTGAGCGACTACACCAGCCGCCTGCTCGACGGCCTGCAACAACGCGCCGACGCCGCCGGCATCCCGTTCGTGACCACCCAGGCGGGCGGCATGTTCGGCCTGTATTTCAGCGGCGCCGATGACATCGTGACGTTCGACGACGTGATGGCCAGCGATGCCAACCTGTTCAAACGCTTCTTCCACCTGATGCTCGAAGGCGGTGTCTACCTCGCCCCGAGCGCCTTCGAAGCCGGCTTCACCTCGATCGCCCATGGCGATGCCGAGCTGAAACTGACCCTCGACGCGGCCGAACGCGCTTTCGCCGCCCTGAAGTAACCCTGCCCCAAACCGGCGCCGCGCTTCTGGCGCCGGTTTTTACGCTGCATTAGCGCCCCGACTCTCGAAACAACCCCAAAGCGACGGATATCGCGCCCGCGCAGCAGAAAAACGAGTAAAGACTTTGTAAGGTTGGCCCTGCTTATTTCATAATGCGCGCTTATTGGATCCCTCGATGGGTCCGCGCGCCCTTCAGAGGTAAGTCGATTCCCATGAACCGCACCGGCCGCGCCCTTGCATTGGGCTGCCTGTTGCTCCTTCAGCCCCTGCTCGCGCACGCACAAGCAGGCGGCAACTCGTTGTTGATCCCAGCGATGGGTCGCTGCACCCTCAATACTCAGCCACAAGATCTGTCCGAAGCCCTGGCGGCCTGCCAGAAGGCGTCTGACGAAGGGGATGCGCAAGCGCAATACGAGTTGGGCGAGTTCTACTACGACGGTAAAAACACTCCGCGCGACCTCAATCAGGCCCTGAGCTACTTCGAAAAGGCCTCGCTGCAAGGTCATGCCCAGGCGCAATTCAAACTCGGCACCATGTTCTTCCACGGCGAAGGCGTACCGGCCAATAACGTCCAGGCTTATATCGTGCTGAAAATGGCGGCGGTCAACGGCGCCGAAGAGGCGCTGGACACGGCCGACGAAGTGGCCGAGCACATGCAGCGCGATGAGCTGGAAGTCGCCACCCAGGTGCTGGGGCAGATTTTCCGCAAATACCTCATGGAGTTGCAGAGCGCCGACGGGCGTTCGCCTTTCTCACCCCTGCCTTAAGCGCATCGCGAGCCGCAGCTCGCGATAGAACGCAAGGTTCTTCTCGAATCAGCCCTTATTTCTCAGGCATCGGCATCGGAAACGGCATGACATTGCTCGCGCCGCGTGCCTCGCTGATCTTCGGCGTACCCAGGCGCTCGACCTCATCGATGCGCACGATCGAATGCATCGGCACAAAGCTGCGCACCACGCCTTCGAACTGGGCCTTGAGCTTCTCTTCGCTCGGATCGACGACCACTTGCGTGCGCTCGCCAAAGACGAACTCTTCCACTTCCAGGAATCCCCACAGATCACTTTGATAGATCTGCTTGGCGTACATTTCGAACACCTGTCCCTGGTTGAGGAAAATCACCTTGTAGATTGGAGCTTCACGTTTGGTCATGGTGGGCGGGTAACACATCGGGGGATATAAAAGAGGGCGCGAACTATAGCATAGCCGCCGGACGCACAGCGGTAGGAACCTGCGGACATGTTCCCTATAATGCGCGGTTCTTTGAACCACGTGACGACCTTATTCCATGGCCAAGAAGCTCTACATAGAAACCCACGGTTGCCAGATGAACGAGTACGACAGCTCGCGCATGGTCGACCTGCTGGGTGAACACCAGGCCCTGGAAGTCACCGCTCGCGCCGAAGACGCGGACGTCATCCTGCTCAACACCTGCTCGATCCGCGAACGCGCCCAGGACCGGGTGTATTCCCAACTGGGGCGCTGGCGCGAGCTGAAACTGGCCAACCCGGACATGGTAATCGCCGTCGGCGGTTGCGTGGCCAGCCAGGAGGGCGCGGCTATTCGCGATCGCGCGCCCTACGTCGACGTGGTCTTCGGCCCACAAACCCTGCACCGCCTGCCGGAAATGATCGATGCCGCCCGCAGCAGCAAGCTGCCGCAGGTCGACGTCTCGTTCCCGGAAATCGAGAAATTCGACCACCTGCCGGAACCGCGCATCGATGGCCCGAGCGCCTATGTCTCGGTGATGGAAGGTTGCAGCAAGTACTGCACTTTCTGCGTGGTGCCTTATACCCGTGGCGAAGAAGTCAGCCGGCCATTCGACGACGTGATCGCCGAGATCATCCACCTGGCGGAAAACGGTGTGCGCGAAGTCACCCTGCTGGGGCAGAACGTCAACGGCTACCGGGGCCAGACCCACGACGGCCGCCTGGCTGACCTGGCTGAATTGATCCGCGTGGTTGCGGCGGTCGATGGCATCGAGCGCATCCGCTACACCACGTCCCATCCGCTGGAGTTCTCCGACAGCCTGATCCAGGCCCACGCCGAAGTGCCGGAACTGGTGAAGCACCTGCACTTGCCGGTGCAGTCGGGCTCCGACCGGATCCTCGCGGCCATGAAGCGCAACCACACGGCGCTGGAATACAAATCCAAGCTACGTAAACTGCGTGCCGCCGTGCCGGGCATTTGCATCAGTTCGGACTTCATCGTCGGTTTTCCAGGCGAAACCGAAAAAGACTTCGAACAGACCATGAAGCTGATCGAAGATGTCGGCTTCGACTTCTCCTACTCGTTCGTCTACAGCCAGCGCCCGGGCACCCCGGCGGCCGATCTGGCGGACGACACCCCGGAAGAGTTGAAAAAGGAACGCCTGAACGCCCTACAACACCGGCTGAACCAGCAAGGATTCGAAATCAGCCGACAAATGGTCGGTTCGATCCAGCGCATCCTGGTTACCGACTATTCGAAGAAAGACCCGGGCGAACTGCAGGGGCGGACCGAGAACAACCGCATCGTCAACTTCCGTTGCGACAACCCTACCCTGATCGGCCAGTTTGCCGACGTACATATCGACTCCGCCCAGCCGCACTCGCTGCGCGGATCGCTGCTGCAATAACCTCCTGCAAACGGCGGCAGACCCGCGATAGCGGCCTCGGGCGCGCCATCGCTGGCAAGCCGCCCGCCAAGGAAAATGCGGCGAAAAACATTGCTTCGTATAAGAGCTTTCGCACCCAGGCCACTGGCGTTATCCTTGAATTCATCCCTTATTGCCGTTGGGCGGCTAAAAAACGACCTTGAACGCACCCATAGAACCACATCGTTTCATCCTCGAGCCCTTTGAGGCTCGCCGCTTCGCCAATCTGTGCGGGCAGTTCGACGAGCATTTGCGCTTGATCGAGCAGCGCCTGACCATCGAGATCCGCAACCGCGGCAATCAGTTCGAACTGATCGGCGAACCCAAACACACCACCTCCGCGGAAAATCTCCTGCGCCGCTTGTACCGGGAAACCAAGGGTACCGAGCTGTCGCCGGACATGGTGCACCTGTTCCTCCAGGAATCCGCCGTCGAAGAGCTGAACAATCACCCTGTCGCCGAAGCGTCTGTGGCCCTGCGCACCAAGAAAGGCATGATTCGCCCGCGCGGCTTGAATCAGCAGCGCTACGTCAAGGAAATCCTCGGCAACGACATCAACTTCGGCATCGGCCCGGCCGGTACCGGCAAGACCTACCTGGCCGTGGCCTGTGCGGTAGATGCGCTGGAGCGCGAGCAGGTCCGGCGCATCCTGTTGGTGCGTCCGGCGGTCGAAGCGGGCGAAAAGCTCGGCTTCCTGCCGGGTGACCTGGCCCAGAAGATCGACCCATACCTGCGCCCGCTGTATGACGCCCTGTATGAAATGCTCGGCTTCGAACATGTCGCCAAGCTGATCGAGCGCCAAGTCATCGAGATTGCTCCGCTGGCATACATGCGCGGCCGGACGCTGAACAACAGCTTCATCATTCTCGACGAAAGCCAGAACACCACCGTCGAGCAGATGAAGATGTTCCTGACCCGGATCGGCTTCGGCTCCACTGCCGTGATCACGGGCGACATCACCCAGGTCGACCTGCCGAAGGGCACCAAGTCCGGCCTGGCCCACGTGATCAACGTGCTCAAGGATGTACCGGGCATCAGCTTCACCCATTTCATGCCCAAGGACGTGGTGCGCCATCCGCTGGTGCAACGCATCGTCGAGGCCTACGAGCGCTTCGAGCAGCGTACGGCCGACGAGTCCACCCCGCGCGCGGAAAAGGGCAATAGCCACGATGCTTGAGCTTGATCTGCAACTGGCAAGCGACAAGCCTGCTCCCAGTGAAGCCCTGTTCCGCCAATGGTGCGAGCTGGCCCTGCGCCAGCGCACGGCCGACTCGGAACTGACCATCCGCCTGGTCGACGAGCCCGAAGGCCGCGAGCTGAACCGCACCTGGCGGCAGAAGGACTATGCCACCAACGTGCTGTCGTTTCCCGCCGACGTACCCGACGATCTGCTGGATATTCCATTGCTTGGCGACCTGGTGATCTGCGTCGAAGTGGTCGAGCGCGAAGCTGCCGAACAAGGCAAGGACCTCCAGGCCCACTGGGCCCATCTGGTGATTCACGGCTGCTTGCATCTGTTGGGTTACGACCATATAGATGACGACGAAGCCGAAGAAATGGAGGCACTGGAACGAACGTTGCTTGCAGAGCTGGGCCATCCCGACCCTTATGCAGACGACGAAACCGAAGAACATTCATCTGTAACAACCAAGGATTTAGAGTAATCGCTATGAGCGAAGACCGATCGAGCAGCGGGCAAAAGTCGTGGCTGGGTAAACTGACCCAGGCTTTTGCCCATGAGCCGAAAAACCGCCAGGAGCTACTGGAGCTGTTGCGCGAAGCCCATCAGAACAAGTTGCTGGACAGCGAAGCGCTGGCCATCGTCGAAGGCGCCATCCAGGTCGCTGACCTGCAAGTCCGGGACATCATGGTTCCGCGCTCGCAGATGATCAGCATCAAGGCGACCCAGACTCCCCGCGAATTCCTCCCCTCGGTCCTTGATTCCGCGCATTCGCGTTATCCGGTGATCGGCGAAAGCCATGACGATGTCATGGGCGTTCTGCTGGCCAAGGACCTGCTGCCGCTGATCCTCAAGGAGAACGGCGACAGCTTCAACATCAAGGATCTGCTGCGCCCGGCGACCTTCGTTCCCGAGTCCAAGCGCCTGAATGTGCTGCTGCGCGAGTTCCGTGCCAACCACAATCACATGGCCATCGTTATCGACGAATACGGCGGCGTGGCGGGCCTGGTGACCATCGAGGACGTGCTGGAACAGATCGTCGGCGATATCGAAGACGAGCATGACGTCGAGGAAGACAGCTACATCAAGCCCCTGCCGAGCGGCGATTTCCTGATCAAGGCGCTGACGCCGATCGAGAACTTCAACGAGTTCTTCGACAGCGAGTTCTCCGACGACGAGTTCGACACCGTCGGCGGCCTGGTGATGAGCGCGTTCGGGCACCTGCCTAAACGTAACGAAATCACCGAGATCGGTGCCTATCGCTTCCGTATCCTGAATGCCGACAGCCGTCGGATTCATCTGCTGCGACTAACGCCTATCCCCCGCTAAGGATCGACATGCTGCGTTTAACCCGCCCCGGCTGGCCCGGTAACCTGCTGGCCATGGCGGCTGGCGCAATCACCACGCTGGCCCTGGCGCCGTACGATATCTGGCCGCTGGCATTGCTGGCGGTCGGCTTCTTCTATGCCGGCCTGCGCCAGCTGAGCCCGCGTCAGGCGCTGTGGCGCGGCTGGTGCTTCGGCTTCGGCCTGTTCGCCGCTGGCACCAGCTGGATCTACGTCAGCATCCATACCTACGGTGGCGCCTCGGTGCTGTTGGCCAGCTTGCTGATGCTGGCCTTCATCGCCGCCATTGCCTGGTTCTTTGCCCTGCCGGCCTGGATCTGGGTGCGCTGGTTGCGCCGCAATGAAGCGCCCCTGGCTGACGCCCTGGCGTTCGCCGCTCTTTGGGTGGGCCAGGAAGCCTTCCGCGGTTGGTTCCTGACTGGCTTCCCCTGGCTCTATTCCGGCTACAGCCAGCTCGACGGCCCGCTGGCCGGCTTGGCCCCGCTGGGCGGCATGTGGCTGATTTCCTTTACCCTGGCGCTGACCGCCGCCCTGCTCTACAACCTGCCCGGACTGATCCGCGCCGGCCGCAAAGGGTTTCTCGCCGCCGGCCTGGTGCTGCTGGTCGCCCCTTGGGTGATCGGCATCGCGCTCAAGGGGCATGCCTGGACCAGCCCTTCGGGCGAGCCGCTGACCGTGGCGGCGATCCAGGGCAATATCGAACAGAACCTGAAATGGGACCCCGCGCAACTCAATGCCCAGCTGGCGCTGTATCGCGACATGAGCTTCAGCTCCAAGCGCGTGGACCTGCTGGTATGGCCGGAAACCGCGGTGCCCGTGCTCAAGGAGTCGGCCGAAGGCTACCTGAACATGATGGGTAACTTCGCCGCCGACCGGCATTCGGCGCTGATCACCGGCGTACCGATCCGCCAGGAAGTGCATCACCAGAAACGCTACTTCAACGGCATTACCGTGACCGGTGAAGGTGATGGCGAGTACCTCAAGCAGAAACTCGTTCCGTTCGGCGAATACGTGCCCCTGCAAGATCTGCTGCGCGGCCTGATCGCGTTCTTCGACCTGCCCATGTCGGACTTCGCTCGCGGCCCTGCCGACCAGCCTTTGCTGCAAGCCAAGGGCTACCAGATTGCGCCGTTCATCTGCTACGAGGTGGTTTACCCGGAATTCGCCGCCAGCCTGTCAGCGCGCAGCGACCTGTTGCTGACCATCAGCAACGACACCTGGTTCGGTACTTCGATCGGCCCGCTGCAACACCTGCAGATGGCCCAGATGCGCGCCCTGGAAGCTGGCCGCTGGATGATCCGCGCGACCAACAACGGGGTGACCGGGTTGATCGATCCGTTCGGCAAGATCACCGTGCAGATTCCACAGTTCGAACGCGGCATTCTTTATGGCGAAGTGGTGCCGATGCACAACCTCACGCCTTATCTGCAATGGCGTTCGTGGCCCCTGATCATCGTGAGCATCCTGCTGTTCGGCTGGGCCCTGCTGGCCAGCCGGATCGCCAAGACCGTCTGACCCCATCGCCATCCATCGAACATCGACCGGTCGCTCCTGCGAGAATCCATGATTCCGCAGGAGCGACCGCTTCAAGAACTTAGTGTTCTGCGCGATAAAACAGCTTGTAACCCACCAGCCCCACCGCCTCGTTCAACAGCTGGCCGCTCTGCCAGATCGACTTGAACTCCGGCATCCAGCCGCCCAGCGGCCTGGCGTTATCCACGCCCAGAAACCCCACAGGCGCCGGCACCACTGTGAATCCCGCCTGCTCGAAACTCCAGGCAGCCCGCTGCATATGCCAGGCCTGGGTGACCAGCACCACACGCTTGACGCCTTGCGGTTTGAGCACTTGCGCGGTGAATTGGGCGTTTTCCCAGGTGGTGCGGCTGCGCCCTTCCTGCCAGCGCACCGTCACGTCGAAATCGTTCAGCAACGACTCGGCCATCAGCGCCGCTTCCGTCGGCGGCGTGCCGTAGTGCAGCCCGCCGCTGGTCAGGATCGGCAGGCCGGAGGCCTTGGCCAGCCGCGCCGCATAACGCTGGCGCTCCAGGCCAACGCCGGTCGGCTGGTCGGAACCCCAGGCCGGATCGCCACGTTCACGCCCCGACCCCAGCACCACGATTGCATCGGCCTGCTCGGCCAGGGTCGACCACTGGCTTTGCGTCAACGCCGGCTTATTCTCCAGGGCACTGGCACCCCACTCCACCATGACTGGCAGGCTCATCAGCCAGAACCCGCCCAACCCCAGGGCAAAGCACACACCGGCCAGTCGCGGCCTCGAGCGGCGAAGCCACCAGGCGAGCAGAAGCAGCAGCAACAGAAGGCCTGGCGGCAGGAGTAATTGTTTGACGAAATAACGAAAAGGCATCGAGCATCTCCAAAGATGCTCGAAGCCTAAGTGGGTAAAAGCAAAGCAACAACAGATACGAAACAGATTTCACGCACAAGGTACGCGGCGTCGACATTGCGCAGATGCCCGAATGGGCTGCGCATTTATTTGAACTGTAGGGATCGGACCTTTACCGCATCCCGTGTGGGCACCTTGTCTTTCAACCAGATGACCTTGGCCGAATGTGGAGTCACCTCGTGCCTCAGGCATTCGAGCACGCTCAATTGCGTCTCACGCTCACTGCGATCCAGATAGGCCTTGATCATCTCGAACTCGGCATGACTCAGGCCACGCAACTCCAACTCCAGGGGACGCTCATCCCGCAAGCTCCCTGCTGTTTTCGCCGCGTCCAAAGCCAAAGCCAGACGATCGATCAATCGTTCGTACAACTCGGGTTTTGTGACTTTTCGCTGCGACTCAACCATCCACTCACCTCATGAAAGTAAGACTCACTCCCCTTTTTGAGCTTAGCCGCACTGCCGAAACCGGCCGGATGCCGCGACCAACGGCCCACGGCGCGTAATCAGGGTTTCCCTCGGCAGAGCGCGGTCATGTATGCTACGGCGCTTCCTGTAACTCCACTTCCAGCTCGACTGGGTAGCGAAAACGCCACATCTGGCGCCATCACCGCCCAACGTTGCATTGAAGAGGATTAGGCCACCCCTATTCAGTTCAAAAGTAGCCATGCACGAACACTATCAGCCCCGTGAAATCGAAGCCGCCGCCCAGTCGTTCTGGGACGAGCAAAAGTCCTTTGAAGTCAGTGAACAGCCAGGCAAGGAGACTTACTACTGCCTGTCGATGTTCCCTTACCCCAGCGGCAAGCTACACATGGGGCACGTGCGTAACTACACCATCGGCGACGTGATCTCCCGCTACCAGCGCATGCAAGGCAAGAACGTACTGCAACCCATGGGTTGGGACGCCTTCGGCATGCCGGCGGAAAACGCCGCGATGAAGAACAACGTCGCACCAGCCAAGTGGACCTACGAAAACATCGCCTACATGAAGTCCCAGCTGCGCAGCCTGGGCCTGGCGGTGGACTGGTCCCGCGAAGTCACTACCTGCAAGCCGGACTACTACCGCTGGGAACAATGGCTGTTCACTCGCCTGTTCGAGAAAGGCGTGATCTACCGCAAGAACGGCACCGTGAACTGGGACCCGATCGACCAGACCGTCCTGGCCAACGAACAGGTGATCGACGGTCGCGGCTGGCGCTCCGGCGCGCTGATCGAAAAGCGCGAAATCCCGATGTACTACTTCAAGATCACCGCCTACGCGGATGAGCTGCTGGAGAGTCTCGACGAGCTTCCGGGCTGGCCCGAGCAGGTCAAGACCATGCAACGCAACTGGATCGGCAAATCCCGTGGCATGGAAGTGCAATTCCCCTACGACCAAGCCTCCATCGGCGAAGCGGGCGCACTGAAAGTCTTCACCACTCGCCCCGACACGCTGATGGGCGCGACCTACGTTGCCGTGGCCGCCGAGCACCCGCTGGCCACCCTGGCGGCACAGAACGATCCGGCGCTGCAAGCCTTTATCGCCGAATGCAAGGGCGGCAGCGTCGCCGAAGCCGACATCGCCACTCAAGAGAAGAAAGGCCTGCCGACTTCGCTGTTCGTCGAGCACCCGCTGACCGGTGAAAAGCTTCCGGTATGGGTCGCCAACTACGTGCTGATGCACTACGGCGATGGCGCGGTCATGGCCGTGCCGGCGCACGACGAACGCGACTATGAATTCGCCACCAAGTACAACCTGCCGATCAAGAACGTGGTGCGCACCAGCGCCGGCGACGAAACGCCCGCGCCTTGGCAGGACGCCTACGGCGAGCACGGCGAACTGATCAACTCCGGCGAGTTCAACGGCCTGGACTTTGCCGGCGCCTTCGACGCCATCGAAGTTGCCCTGCTGAAGAAAAACCTCGGCCAGTCCCGTACCCAGTTCCGCCTGCGCGACTGGGGCATCAGCCGCCAGCGCTACTGGGGCTGCCCGATCCCGATCATCCACTGCGACAGCTGTGGCGATGTACCGGTACCGCAAGACCAACTGCCGGTAGTCCTGCCGGAAGACGTGGTGCCGGACGGCGCTGGCTCGCCACTGGCGCGCATGCCCGAATTCTACGAATGCAGCTGCCCGAAATGCGGCAAGCCCGCCAAGCGTGAAACCGACACCATGGACACCTTCGTCGAGTCCTCGTGGTACTACGCCCGCTACGCTTCGCCAAAATACGAGGGTGGCCTGGTCGACCCGGCCGCGGCCAACCACTGGCTGCCGGTGGACCAGTACATCGGCGGTATCGAACACGCGATCCTGCACCTGCTCTACGCCCGCTTCTTCCACAAGCTGATGCGCGACGAAGGCCTGGTCAGCTCCAACGAACCGTTCAAGAACCTGTTGACGCAAGGCATGGTGGTCGCCGAGACCTACTATCGCCGCGAAGCCAATGGCGCCTACACCTGGTACAACCCGGCCGATGTCGAGCTGGAACGTGACAGCAAGGCCAAGATCGTCGGCGCCAAGCTGATCAGCGATGGCCTGCCGGTGGAAATCGGCGGCACCGAAAAGATGGCCAAGTCGAAGAACAACGGCGTCGATCCTCAGTCGATGATCGAACAATACGGCGCGGACACCTGCCGCCTGTTCATGATGTTCGCTTCGCCACCCGACATGAGCCTGGAATGGTCCGACTCCGGCGTCGAGGGTGCCCATCGCTTCCTCAAGCGTGTCTGGCGCCTGGCCCAGGCCCACGTCGCCCAGGGCCTGCCGAGCGCGCTGGAACTGGCCACGCTGAACGACGAACAGAAAGTCATTCGTCGCGCCATCCACCTGGCGATCAAGCAAGCCAGCCAGGACGTCGGCCAGCATCACAAATTCAACACCGCCATCGCTCAGGTCATGACGTTGATGAACGTGCTGGAAAAAGCACCGCAAGCCACTCCTCAAGACCGTGCCCTGTTGCACGAAGGCCTGGAAACCGTGGCCCTGTTGCTGGCTCCGATCACTCCGCACATCAGCCACGAGTTGTGGAGCCGGCTGGGTCGCAGCGGCGCCATCATCGACGCCGGCTGGCCCGTGCTGGATGAGAACGCACTGGTTCAGGACAGCCTGCAACTGGTCATTCAAGTGAATGGCAAACTGCGTGGCCAGATCGAAATGCCGGCCAGCGCCAGCCGTGAAGAGATCGAAGCCGCCGCCCGGACCAACGAGAACGTGCTGCGCTTCACCGAAGGCCTGACGATTCGCAAAGTGATCGTTGTGCCTGGCAAGCTGGTCAATATCGTCGCTAGCTAATTGGATCAGGCGCCAGCTCAAGGTTGGCGCCGAATAAAACCTCCAGGGCCGCCCTGTCGGCCCACATGGTTTCAAGGGGAGCAACAAGATGATCAAACGCAACCTCCTGGTGATGGGCCTGGCCGTACTGCTGAGCGCCTGCGGCTTTCAGCTGCGCGGTACCGGCACCACCGAACTGGCGATCAAGGAACTCGACCTGAGCGCCCGCAACGCTTATGGCGAAACCGTGACCCAGCTGCGCCAGGTTCTGCAAAGCAGTGGCGTCAAGGTCTATGCCGGCGCGCCCTACAAGCTGGTGCTGACCCGCGAACAGGAATCCCAGCGCAGCCTCAGCTACGCCGGTGCCGGTCGTTCGGCCGAATATGAACTGACCACCGTGCTGAACTACGACATCCAGGGCCAGAACAACCAGACGCTGCTCAGCGACAAGCTGCAAGTGCAGAAGGTCTACATCCACGACGGCAACAACCTGGTGGGTTCCGACCAGGAGTCGCTGGAAGCACGCAAGGAAATGCGTCGCGACCTGGTGCAGAACATGATGCTGCGCCTGCAACTGCTGACCCCGACCCAGCTTGAGCAATTGCAGCAGACCGCGGATGCCCGTGCCAAGGCCGAAGCCGACGCACTGGAAGCCGCGCAGAAGGCTGAGGCGGAAACCCCGCAGCAGTCGCCCATGCAGCTGCCGAACCAGTAAATCTTGTGGGGCGCCCAGGCGCCCCGCTTGCCCCTCCTTATGAAACTCGCCCCCGCTCAACTCGGCAAACACCTGCAAGGCGCACTCGCCCCGATCTATGTCATCAGTGGCGATGATCCGTTGCTGTGCCAGGAAGCCGCCGATGCGATTCGTACCGCCGCTCGCCAGCAAGGCTTCGATGAACGCCAGGTTTTCAGCGCCGATGCCAATTTCGATTGGGGAACGCTGCTGCAAGCCGGCGCGAGCATGTCGTTGTTTGCCGAAAAACGCCTGCTGGAACTGCGCCTGCCTTCGGGCAAGCCCGGTGACAAGGGCGCCGCGGCCTTTATCGAATACTGTTCACGGCCGGCCGAAGACACCCTGCTGCTGATCAGCCTGCCCAAGCTCGACGGCAGTGCGCAAAAGACCAAATGGGGCAAGGCGCTGATCGAAGGCGAACACACCCAGTTCATCCAGATCTGGCCGGTCGACGCCAACCAGCTGCCACAATGGATTCGCCAACGCCTGTCCCAGGCCGGACTGTCCGCCAGCCAGGATGCCGTGGAACTGATCGCGGCCAGGGTCGAAGGCAACCTGCTGGCTGCCGCCCAGGAAATCGAAAAGCTCAAGCTGATGGCCGAAGGCGGCCAGATCACGGTGGAAACCGTGCAGGCGGCCGTGGCCGACAGCGCGCGCTTCGACGTTTTCGGGCTGGTGGATGCCATCCTCAATGGCGAAGCGGCGCATGCGCTGCGCATGCTCGAAGGCTTGCGCGGTGAAGGCGTCGAGCCTCCGGTGATTCTCTGGGCGCTGTCCCGGGAGCTGCGCTCGCTGGCCAATATGTCGCTGCAATACAGCCAGGGCACTCCGCTGGACAAGGTGTTCAGCCAGGCTCGCCCGCCCATCTGGGACAAACGCAAGCCGCTGATGAGCAAGGCCCTGCAGCGCTATTCAGCGCCGCGCTGGGCACAATTGCTGCTGGACGCCCAGCGCATCGACGCGCAAATCAAGGGACAGGCCGCCGGCTCGCCCTGGAGCAGCCTGAGCCGCCTGTCGCTGCTGATGGCTGGCCAACGCCTGCCTCTCCCCGCCGAATAACCCCCCGTTGCAGGCGCGAGCTTGCTCGCGATAACGCTGGCCCAGACCACTTCGACGCCCCGAGGATTGCCGATCGCCAGCAGGCTCGTTGCTGCCGGTTGGCGAAAAGCCCTACAGATTGTGGGGCTGGACAACGGGTTGAAGCTGGCCGATCATCTGCCACGCAAAAAACCACCTAAAGCGAGAACCCAATATGAGCAAGCCATCCAAGCATGGCCCCAACAAGGCCAAATCCATCATCGCCCAGCCACTGTTCCGCAGCCGTCAGGAACGACCCGCCAAGGGCAAAGGCAGCTACCGCCGCGAAGCCTTCCAGTCTAAAAGCTGGGAGGCTTCTTACTTTCTGGCTGCATAAAGCAGAGAACCCCGCCGGCGTGATAAGGTCTGTATCTGATTCGTATCCTCTGGACCTGTGCATGCCCTTTTGTATTTCCCGTCGTTGGCACCTGCGCCAACTGATCGCTGCCTCCAGCCTTGCCCTGCTCGTCGCCTGCGCGGAAAAACCCACCGCCGCCGATGCCCAGCCACTCCAAAGCATTCCAACCGCCCCTCTCGCCGCGCCTGCAACCGTTGCCCCGCTGGCCGTCGATAACCTGGATATCCAGCCAACCCAGACCTTTGCCCAATGGCAGGCCGGGTTCCGTGTCGAGGCTCTGAACGCGGGGATTCGCGCCGATCTTTTCGACCGTGTATTCGCCGGCATTACCCCGGACATGGGCGTGATCAAGGCCGACCGCAGCCAGCCGGAGTTCACCCGGCCGGTGTGGGAATACCTCGACGGCGCCCTGTCACCACTGCGCGTGCGCAAGGGCCAGGCGCTGGTCAATCAGTACGCCGACATCCTGCAGCAGATCGAACAGCGTTATGGCGTCGACCGCCAGGCACTGGTGGCGGTCTGGGGCATGGAAAGCAACTTCGGTGAGTTCCAGGGCAACAAATCGGTGATCCGTTCGCTCGCGACCCTGGCCTACGAAGGCCGTCGCCCGGCCTTTGCCAATAGCCAGCTGCTGGCCGCCCTGCAGATCCTCCAGCACGGCGATATCCAACCCGAGAAGATGCTTGGCTCCTGGGCCGGCGCGATGGGGCAGACCCAGTTCATTCCGACCACTTACAACACCCACGCCGTGGACTTCGACGGTGATGGCCGCCGCGACATCTGGAACAGCCCGGCCGACGCCCTGGCCTCGACCGCCCACTACCTGCAAAGCTCCGGCTGGCAGAAAGGCCAGCCATGGGGCTTTGAAGTGCAGTTGGCGAACGGCTTCGACTATGCGCTGGCGGACGGCGCGATCCGTAAACCGGTGGCCGAATGGATGCGCCTGGGCATGAAGCTGCCCAACGGTGCCGCCGTGCCTGCTGGCTCCGAGCAGCTTTCGGCAGCTTTGCTGCTGCCGGCAGGTTATCGCGGTCCGGCGTTCCTGATTCTCGACAACTTCCGCGCTGTCTTGAAATACAACAATTCGTCGTCCTATGCCTTGGCGGTGAACCTGTTGTCGCAACGCTTCAACGGTTCAGGCTTGATCAACGGCGTCTGGCCGAAAGACGACATGCCTCTCAGCCGCTCCGAGCGTATCGAGTTGCAGAACCTGCTCAGCGCCAACAATTACGATGCCGGCAACCCGGACGGCATTATCGGCGCCAATACCCGCAAGGCGATTCGCAGTGCGCAGCAATCGCTGGGCTGGCCCGCCGACGGTTACCCGACCCACAAGCTGCTCGAGAGCCTGCGCTCGCGTTGAGGGCGGGCGCCGGCGCCCTCAAATCAGGGTAGACAGCACCGGCGCCATCGCGAGCAAGTTCGTTCCCAGGGCTTTGGATACAGACTGATCAGCCGAAGACCACATCCTGCTCCAGGACCAGCTGCTTCTCCCCCGCATCCAGCCTGACCATCGCCCCCAATGGCAAGGTCAGGTTCGGATCGCAATGCCCGCTACGCCATCCGGCCAGCACCGGAATGCGCAAGGGCTCGAAGGTCTGCTTGAGCAGCCCGGCAAACGCCTTTGGCTCAACTCCTGCGACATCTCCCACCAAGACACCGCGAAGTCTGTCGAGCTTGCCAGCCAGGCGCAGGTGCGTCAGCAGACGGTCGATCCGGTACAGCGGTTCGTTGATATCTTCGATAAACAGAATGACGCCGTCGCCATTGATCTCATACGGCGTGCCCATGGTTGCCGCAATCAACGACAGATTGCCCCCCAGCAATTGGCCACAGGCAATGCCTGGCTCAATGGTGGCCAACGGATAAGCCGCAGGATGCGCCAGCAGGCTACCGGCTTTCAGCTGCCCCCTGAGCAGGCTGAACAGCGAGGACTCGGTCGGCGCTTGCTTGTCGCCCAGCAGGTCGGCGTTGAGCATCGGCCCGTGAAAGGTGACAAACCCCGCGTGGCGATTGATGGCCAGGTGCAGCGCGGTGATATCGCTGTAACCGACAAACGGCTTGGCATGCCGGCGCAGCAGGTCAAAATCGACGCGGTCGAGCAAGCGTGGGCTGCCGTAGCCGCCCCGCAGGCACAGGATCGCATCGACATCGGCATCGGCGAAGGCAGCGTGCAGGTCGTCCAGGCGCACCTCGTCGCTACCGGCCAGATAGCCGTCCTTTTGTTGCACCCCTGGGTAAATCCGCAGCGAATAACCTCGAGTACGCATCCAGCGGGCAGCGCGCTCGGTATCCAGGGCAGCAGGCCCGGCAGGTGCAATCAAGCCGATCAACCCTTGCGAAGGCAGCGCCGGGACGGGACGTTGCGCACAAAGGACGTCAGTCGGTTGGAGGGTCATCCAATGGTTCTCCCTGTGTGGATTCTCTAGTGCACAGTAGACATGAAAGCGGGCAAACAGAAGTGCTGAAACGCCACGGCGCTTGCAGGAAAAGTCGGAACAGGGAGGGAGACGCGGGTGTAACGGAAAATGACGCCCGCAAGGAGGGACCTTGCGGGCGCATTACATCAGGAGAGCAGGCCTTCTTTGGCCAGCTTCGCCTGCTCGTCGGCGTGGTAGGAGGAACGTACCAGCGGGCCGGAAGCGACGTTCTTGAAGCCCATCTTGTAACCTTCCTCGGCGAACCAGGCGAAGGTATCCGGGTGCACGAAACGCTGCACCGGCAAGTGGCTGCGGGACGGCTGCAGGTACTGGCCGAGGGTCAGCATGTCGAT
>NZ_FNPW01000013.1:137891-209500 GCF_900107395.1 Pseudomonas sp. NFIX28 | reverse complement strand
AGAGCTGGCCGATGTTGGTGTAACGGTCGGCCGGACTTAGCCCGCGACCGGGGAACGCCAGTCGTCGGAACCGGAAGTACCGGAGACTTCGTGGGTCCAGGTGATTTTGCGGTAGGTGAAGTGCACGTCTTCCAGGTGGGTGAAGTGCGAGTTCGCTGGGTCCTGGCAGTTGTGCATGTAGTCTTTGATGTCGACGATGATCGCGTCTTCCAGGGTGGTGGTGTAGTAGTGCTCCTGGGTGCCGGCGGCAGAGGTGCGGTACCACTGGATTTCGATCTTGGTCAGACGCTCACCGGAGGTCAGGGCTGCCAGCAGCAGTGGCGAAGCCTTGTCGAAAACCTTGGTGATGACTACGGGTTTGTGTACGCGCTGGCCGGTTGGCTGGCCGGACTGCGGGTCACGCGGGATGATCACTTCGTGCTGGAAGCCCTGAACCATGACCTGGTCTTCGTGGCCTTCCTGGTAGGTGTTGCCAACGGAGTCAGCGGTGAAGGCACCGGCGGTGATCAGGCCTTGTTTGGTGCCGGTGATGGACATATACGCTGGTGTAGCCATGGATGCTCTCCTTGCTAAGAAATAAAGGTGCCCGGTGGGGCGGATCGCCCGGTGGGTGCGCTTAGCGTTATCAAGAGTCGTGCCAAAATTCACTTTGGCTATATAAACCGTGGCTTGTAGCGTTGTTCCTGAACTCTCGTACCTTGCGGGAGGGGAAGGAGCAGAGTGAAAGTGCGCAAGAAGTTGCGCAGTACTGCGCAACTTCTTGCGCACTTGTCTACAGGCCACGGAGTACGTTGGTTGTAGCGAAGTTGAGGGTGAAATGTCGCCGGCGATTGCGCAACTTCTTGCGCATAATGGCATTACGCCTTCGTTGGGTATTCATGCTTCAACCTGCCCCGCAAAACCGGCCCACGACTGTACTGGAAGAGGCGAGTGTCGGCTTCTCATCACCAGCGAATCCGTCGGCGATCACGTGCGGGTTATGGTCAGCTATTCGGTTGGTTAGCTGATGATTTCAGCTTCTACAGTTGGAAACGCGAGGGTAGAGCTACTCCTAAACGTCAGCTTTCGGCCGATTTTGTTGAAAAAGTCGGCGTTCAGATTCAGTCTCGTCTACAGAGCCGATCCATAACGGCCGTTCCATCAGACTTTCGGGCACCATAACGACCTTAAAAAACAGAACCTCGAATATGAATCATGAACTTTGGCAGGAACCTGATGGCTGTCAGACCTTTTGTCTAGCCGGTGCTCAAGGTGATGGTGCGCGTGCGCTTATGCATTCGGAAGCGAAGCTTGTTTGGGAGGTCGAGGCTGAAAGTCATTTCGAAGCGATGACTAAATATTATGCGCATATGCAGTGGGGCGAATACCTGACGGACTTTCCTGAACAAGACAAGACTTCCTACAGAAAACTGGGATGGGAATGACCAGTCAAGAGTCGGATAAAACTGCGGACCCCTCTCTATCTGATAACCACTTGCCATGGTCTGCTTTGGAATGACTAGGGCCGAGAAACCACTCAATGCGGTGAGTAGGTTCTCCGGTGGTGGTCGTGCCTGAGCTCAGGTGAGCTGAAAATCCGACTTTTTCAACAGAATCGGCTGTGGATTCAACCGCTCGACGAAACACCTGAAGACATTTGGGCCGCGAGTAATTTGATTTGAGTAGAACGCACTTGTCAGAAGGGAAGGGTTGCGGAAATGGCTGAAAAGATGCGGAAACGACCCAGAAAGGACGGAATAAAATTGCGGATCCCAGAAACGACAAAGCCCTGAATAATCAGGGCTTTGTCGTACATAAGATGGCGGAGGCGATGGGATTCGAACTCATGGACCTGTTACAGTCGACGGTTTTCAAGACCGTTGCCTTAAACCACTCGGCCACACCTCCGTTTTTGTTGCGGGCGCCATAATACCTGAATGAAACACACTGTCAAACTCTGTACATAGCTTGTTGCAGAGCGTCTGTTATGATCTTTGCCACTGAACGTTTCAACCAACAGGAGTGTCGCCATGCGCGAACAGGATTACGCAGTTAATAACAGCATGCAGGCCGAGCAGCTAGAAGTTAGCCGCGTCCTGCGCAACACCTACGGCCTACTCGCTCTGACTCTGGCCTTCAGCGGCGTGATGGCTTATGTGGCCCAGCAGATGCGGGTCGGTTACCCGAACATTTTCGTGGTGCTGATCGGTTTCTACGGTCTGTTCTTCCTCACCAACAAACTCCGTGATTCGGCCTGGGGCCTGGTGTCGGCGTTTGCCCTGACCGGTTTCATGGGCTTCCTGCTCGGCCCGATCCTCAACCGTTACCTGGGCATGCAGGGCGGCGCTGAAGTGGTCAGCTCGGCCTTTGCGATGACCGCGCTGGTATTCGGTGGCCTGTCGGCCTACGTGCTGATCTCCCGCAAGGACATGAGCTTCCTCGGTGGTTTCATCACCGCCGGTTTCTTCGTCCTGATGGGCGCGGTGCTGGCCAGCCTGTTCTTCCAGATCAGCGGTCTGCAACTGGCGATCAGCGCGGGCTTCGTGCTGTTCTCCTCGGTGTGCATCCTGTACCAGACCAGCGCCATCATTCATGGCGGCGAGCGTAACTACATCATGGCGACCATCAGCCTGTATGTATCGATCTACAACCTGTTCGTCAGCCTGTTGCAGCTGTTCGGCATCATGGGTCGCGACGACTGATTCTTGTAAGCCCTGAAACAAAAAGCCCGCTTCGGCGGGCTTTTTGCTGTCTGCGATCCGGCAACCCAGGGTCAGGCCGGGTCGTGGCAGCACACGCAGAGCTTATTGTCGTCCGGGTCGCGAAAATAGGCGCCGTAATAGTCAGGGTGGTAATGCGGGCGCAGGCCGGGCGGGCCTTCGCAGATGCCGCCGCTAGCCAGGGCCAGGGCATGCGCCTGGTCGACGCTGGCGCGATCGGGGGCGAGCAGGGCGATCATCTGGCCATTGCCGCTGGTTGCCGGCTGGCCATTGAAGGCGGCGCCAATCACCAGCAATGGGCGCGGGGCCTTTTCGCTGACCCAGGCGGCCCAGGGCTTGGCTGGGTCGCAAAAGCGCACCCGCAAACCCAGCGTGTCCATGAGCGGTGCATAGAAACTCCAGGCCCGCTCAAAATCGGTTATGCCGATGTAGACATGAGACAGCATCGCAGCACCTCGCTATTGGACAATGATCAGGCTGCCGTCGCTGTGTTGCCGATAGATCGTGTAGGGCAGCAGCAGGGTGTCGAGCACGCCCGAGACGGCCATATCGAGCAGCATGGCTTGGTTCGAGGCCGGGCCGATATAAGTTGCGCCGTTCTCTGGCTCAGGAGCATGCAAGCTACAGAAATCGTAAGTCACGCCACTGTAGATACGCGGGACGCCACCGCAGTAGGTTTTTCGCTCCTTGAGTTTCTGGCTGGTCACCGCGTCTTCCCTGAAGACGGTATCGATGGTTCCGCAGCCTGAGAGCATTAATGCCGCCAGCAACAGGAAAGAGCTTTTCACGGTGCGGATCCTTCGTCGATGAGGTCCCGAGTCTAGCCAGTTTTTGGGCATCCGGGGCGAGCCCAGGCTTTACGCCATCGGCGGCAACCGCCGTTTCACCGGGCTTTTCTTGACGATCGCGGTATTGGTTTCCGCGCAGCTGTTGAGGTGGTCGAGCAGGCTGTCCAGTTGCTCCATGTCGCGCACATGCAGGCGGGCGATAAAGCAGTCCTCGCCCGTGACCTTGTCGCACTCGGTGAACTCGGGGATGGCCAGGATCTGTCGTTCGACTTCCTGGAGTTTCCCCGGCAGCGGCCGGATACGCACGATGGCCTGCAACTGATAACCGAAGAACCTGGGGTCGACTTCGACGGTATAGGCCTTGAGCACGCCACGCTCTTCCAGGCGGCGCAGGCGTTCGGCGACGCTGGGCGAAGACAGCCCGCTGATCTGCGCCAGGGCCTTGAGCGAGCGGCGCGAGTCTTCCATCAGGGCGCTGATCAGCGCCTGGTCAATCTCGTCGATCATGCTGACCTCATTAGGTAAAACCTGAGAAATACCTTGATAAAAAAGGTGTAACGCAATTTTAGCCTGCCATTGTGTCTTGAGCCGGGCAGGAGCCGATTGTCATACTTTTGGCTCTTGTTGAGGAGAAAGATCATGGACAAATCATTACGCCGCGGCTCACTGGAAATGACTGCCGCCATGCTGATTTCCGGGACCATCGGCTGGTTCGTGCTGGTGTCCGGGCAGCCGGTGCTCGACGTGGTGTTCTGGCGCTGCGTGTTCGGTGCCGCGACCCTGCTGCTGATCTGCGCCGGCTTCGGCTTTCTGCGCCCCGGCATCCTGACGCGCACCACCTTTCTCCTCGCCGTGCTCAGCGGTGTCGCCATCGTCGGCAACTGGGTGCTGCTGTTCGCCTCCTATTCCCGGGCCTCGATCGCCATCGGCACCGCGGTCTACAACGTCCAGCCGTTCATGCTGGTGGGGCTGGCGGCGTTGTTTCTCGGCGAGAAAATCACCGCGCAGAAACTGTTCTGGCTGAGCATTTCCTTTGCCGGAATGCTGGCGATCGTCAGCGCCCATGGCGAGCAAGGGGCAGGGGGCAACGATTATCTGCTGGGCATCGTCCTGGCGCTGGGGGCGGCCCTGCTGTATGCCTTCGCCGCGCTCTTGATCAAGCGCCTGACCGGCACGCCGCCGCACCTGATCGCGCTGATCCAGGTCTGCACCGGGGTGTTGCTGCTGGCGCCCTGGGCCAATCTCTCCGCGCTGCCCACGGCACCGGAGGCCTGGGCCAGCCTGCTGACCCTGGGCATCGTCCACACCGGGGTGATGTACGTGCTGCTGTACGGCGCGATCCAGAAACTGCCGACCGCGCTGACCGGCGCGCTGTCGTTCATCTATCCGATCGCGGCGATCTTCGTCGACTGGTTCGCCTTCGGCCATCGCCTGGAACTGCTGCAATGGATCGGCGTGATCGCCATCCTGCTGGCGGCGGCCGGCATGCAGCAGGGCTGGAGCCTGGGCTTGCGTCGTCGGGTCGTGACGCAATAACGCTCCGGCCCAGGTTGTATGGAGCGCTTGAACGCCCCGGAAGCGCAGCATGCACCGGCGCTACTCGAGCCGCTCGGGGGTATTGAAATTGCTCAGGCGCGGGTCGTCGCTGGCGCAGGCCAATGCCTGTGGCCGGTGCTGCAACAACGCCCGTAACAGGCTGCGCTCGCCCTGGCTCCAGGCGTGCTGCAGGTTCGCCAACAAAGTCTTGGGAATCAGGCTGAACATGGGCTGCCATTGTCCGGCCTGTTGCACCATCACCGGCCTGCCTGGCGCCGTCCGTGCGGCCAGCATGGCCTCGATCAGGGCGGCATCGATTTTAGGCGCGTCGCAGGCCAATACCAGTATCCAGGGGTGACGCGCCACCGCCAGGCCCGCCAAAACGCCGGCCAGCGGGCCGGGGAAATCTTTCTGCGGGTCCTCGACCAGTTGGTCGGCATAAGCGCGATAGCGATTGGCGTTGCGGTTGCAGGAGACGATCAGGTCGTCGCTGAACGGCCGCACCGTCGCCTGGACATGCGCGATCAGCGGCTTGCCCTGCCAGGGCATCAACCCTTTGTCCCGTCCGCCCATGCGCGCGCCGCGGCCGCCGGCAAGCAGCAGTACCGAGCAGGGCGCGGATGAAGCAGTGGCAGGGCGAGTGGCGGTCATGATGTGAGGCGCTGCAGGTTCGGACGATTGCATTGTGGCGCGCTTCATGGCATTGCGCGACGGGTGCCCACGGCCTCAGATCTTCCAGTGCTCCGCGCTTTTCGCCAGGCGCTGGCGCATCTCGTTGAGGTTGGCCAGCAGTTGCCGGGTCAGCAGGCGATAGCCGTCCAAGGCGGTGTAGACCGAGGTGTCGAGGGGCGAGGAGGCCGCGCTATCCAGGGGCCGCCCCAGGCGTCTGGTGGCGCCGGATTGCAGGGCGCGGGCCATGCCCACCAGCTGTATGCGCACCTGCCGGTGTTCGTGTTTCAACACCTGTTGCAGTTGCTCGCGAGCTTGTGGGGCGCTGAGGTCCGGCCGGGTATTGCCGAGGATTTCCAGGGTGCTGAAGCACATGCGCAGGTTGCGCTGGATGGCGTCCAGTTCGGTCATGGAGATCCGCACTTCCTTGGACACCGAGGGCATCAGCGAGCGCAGTTGCAGCAAGGTGCTGTTGAGGCGCCCGAGCAACTTCAGGTGTTCGTCGTCGGTCACCGACTGGCCGCCGATGATGCGTCCGTAAAGGGTGGCGCAGTCGCGCAAGGCGCTGGCCAGGTTGTAGCGCCAGGAGTAGACCGCATACAGCGGAATGGCGAAGGAGAACGCCAGGGCCAGGGCGATACCGATGAGGATATCCACGGTGCGCCACAGGCCATCGCTGACGTGGTTGTCGCCATGGCCGGCGACGATGAACACGGTGATCGCCGCCAGCAGCGCGGTGTAGCCGCCCTTGCCGATGGCGTGATAGGAGAAATACCCGCACACCACCGACATCCCCAGGTAGGTCAGCCAGGACATGCCCAGGTACGCCTGCTGCACCACCAGCACCAGGCCGACGCCCGCGCCGATCAGGGTGCCGATGGCCCGCTCCGCGGCCTTCTTGCCAATATTGCCGTGGTGCTGCAAGCCGCCGATCACCACCAGCATGGTCACCGACGCCCATTCGCCGTGGGGCAGATTGAGGCCGGTGGTCAGCGCGATGGTGGCCAGCAACCCCAGGGCCACGCGCACCGCATGGATCAGCTTGGCGTAGCGGTAGCGCCGATACGGGTCCAGTACCGGGAGCAGGAAGCGGCGCAACAGCGGTGGCAGGCGAAAGGATCGCCAGGGGGTTGGCAGGCCCAGGGGAAGTTCTCCGTTTCTAGAAAATGTAATCGGTGGTCAGGAAGCTCGACTCGCGGTTACGGATGATGTCGCTGATCAGTTCCTTGTTGCTCTCCTGGAACTTGGTGGCCACCAGGGTGCGGATCGAGAAGGTGCGTAACGCGTCATGCACCGACAGCGTGCCTTCGGCGGAGTTCTTGCGCCCGTTGAACGGGTAGGTGTCCGGGCCGCGCTGGCACTGGGCGTTGAGGTTGATGCGCCCGACCTGGTTGGCGAAGGTGTCCACCAGATGCCCGACTTGTGCCGGCTCGGTGCCGAAGATACTCAGCTGCTGGCCGAAGTCCGATTCCAGGACGTAGTCGATCACCGTTTCCAGGTCGCGATACGGCACGATCGGCACCACCGGCCCGAACTGTTCTTCCTGGTACACGCGCATCTGGCTGTTCACCGGGTACAGCACCGCCGGGTAGAAGAACGAGGCCCGCGCTTCGCCACCGCCGGGGTTGACCACCTTGGCGCCCTTGTCGATAGCGTCGGCCACCAAGGCATGCAGGTAGTCGACCTTGCCCGACTCCGGCAGCGGCGTCAGCGCCACCCCAGGCTCCCACGGCATGCCCGGTTTGAGGTTGAGCAGCTTGGCGTTGAATTTTTCGATAAAGGCGTCGACCACGCTTTCATGAACGAAGAGGATCTTCAGCGCGGTGCAGCGTTGGCCGTTGAACGACAGCGAGCCGGTGACCGCCTCGTTGACCGCGTTATCCAGGTCGACTTGCGGCAGCACGATGCCGGGGTTTTTCGCGTCCAGGCCCAGGGCCGCGCGCAGGCGGTGCGGCTTGGGGTGCAGTTTCTTCAGGTCGCTGGCGGCCTTGTTGGTGCCGATGAAGGCGAAGATATCGATCTTGCCGCTGGCCATCAGCGCGCTGACGGTCTCCCGGCCGCTGCCGTAGATCACGTTGATCACCCCGGCCGGGAAGCTGTCGCGGAAGGCTTCCAGCAGCGGGCGGATCAGCAGCACGCCGAACTTGGCCGGCTTGAACACCACGGTGTTGCCCATGATCAGCGCCGGAATCAGGGTGGTGAAGGTCTCGTTCAGCGGGTAGTTGTACGGGCCCATGCACAGGGCCACGCCCAGTGGCACGCGGCGGATCTGGCCGAGGGTGTCCTGCTCCAGCTCGAAGCGGCTGGAACGGCGGTCGAGTTCCTTGAGGGCGTTGATGGTATCGACGATGTAGTCGCAGGTGCGGTCGAACTCTTTTTCCGAGTCCTTGAGGTTCTTGCCGATTTCCCACATCAGCAGCTTGACCACCGCCGAGCGCTGTTCGCGCATGCGCCCGAGGAAGGCTTCGACGTGCTGGATGCGTTCGGCCACGCGCATTGTCGGCCACGCGCCCTGGCCACGGTCGTAGGCGCGCACGGCGGCGTCGAGGGCGGTCAGCGCGGTGTCGGCGTCGAGCAGCGGGGTGCTGCCGAGAATCACCTGCTCGTCGCCATGGGCGGTGTCCAGGTACACCGGGCTGCGGACCAGGGCCAGGGGCCCGTTCCAGGTCTTCAATTGACCGTCGACCAGGTATTCGCGTTGCTCGACCTGGCCATCCAGGCGGTACTGCTCGGGGATGTCGGCGGCGGTGGGAAACAGCGTGTTCAACAGATGGGCTGGGGTCATGACTCTATTCCGTAATGGCAATGGGCAATGCACCGGCGGGCTGGAGAGCGCGCCGGCGCTGACGGGCGAGACAGGTCGTTTCAGGTGTCTCGGGTCTTAAGCAAAAAGCTCGGCCAAAATGGCGGAAAGTCGTGCAGCAGAGGTGTGATGGTGTGGTTCTTTGGGCCAAGAGTAGCCGCTTTTTCCCTTGGAAAAACAGCCTTTGTTTCAACCGCTGCTGAACAATTGGCGGATCAGGTTGGGCGTGCTGCCGGTCCAGCGCTTGAACGAGCGGCGGAAATTAGCCGCGTCGTTGAAGCTCAGGTACTCGGCGACTTCCTCGTTGCTCAGGCCCTTGATCCGGTACAGGTACAGCGCCACGTGCTTGCGCACCAGGTCCGCCTGCTGCTGGAAGCCGCTGTCGTGCTTGTGCAGTTTGCGCTTGAGGGTGGCCGCGCTCATGGCGAAGGCCTGGGCCGTCTGTTCCAGGCTCGGCGCCTGGCGCACATGGTCTTGCAGGTAGCGGTAGACGCAGTCGAGGAAGCTCGAGGCAAACCCCAGTTGCTCGACCTGGCCCAGGGCTTCCTGGCGCGCCACCTGGCCGGCGGTGGCCGAAGCGTTGGGCCAGGGCTGGGCGAGGTATTCACGGGGGATGCGCATCAGGTCCATGGGCCGCTTGAACCGGGTGTGCTCGCCCAGGTGCACCCAGTACTGCTCGACATAGCGTGGCTCGGCATGGCTGAAGCTGCATTCCCAGGGCAGGCGCTGGCCGCTCAGCCATTGGCTCATGGCCACCAGCGAGGTCATGCTGGCCTCCAGCAGGAAGCGCCATTGTTCGCCGGCGCCGCAGCTGTCCAGCCAATAGAAATAGGCGTATTGGTCGTCCAGTAGCAGGCGCGGGCTGGCCAGCGGGCTGAGCAGCGCCTGTTGCTGCACCAGGGTGTCGAGGGCCTGGTGCAGGTTCTGCGCGTGGCGCAGGGCATGGCTGGCGGCGCCGTAATGCCCGGGCAGCAGGCGCTGGCCGAACAGGAAGCTGCTGTCGTCGGCGTCCAGCAGGCGCCGGCTGTTGCCGATCAGGCCGAGAAACTGTTGCGGGCTGAGGCGGGTCTGGCCGGCCAGGATGTCTTCATGGAACAACCCGGTGCCACGCAGCAGGCGATGGCTGTCGATGTCCCGCGACAGCGCCAGGTCGATCAGGCTCGCCGGCTGGTAATGCCCGGGGATGAAGCGGCTGTCGTTTTCGTACCAGCTGGTTTTCAGGGTCATGGCCGGGCCTCAGGCGCTTTTCGCCAGCGGCTGCTTGGCCCGGGCCAGGGCCAGGTTGAGGCGCTTGAGCAGTTCTTCCGGCGTCTCGTTGAGGGCCATCACCACCGCGGTGCAGGCTGACAGCTGCAAGCGTTCGCCGTGTTGGCGGCTCTTGTGCGCCAGGCTGCGGACCGCCTGTTGCAGCTCCTGGGCCAGCAGCCGCGCCTGGCTCTCGCCGGTGTTGGGCAGCAGCACCACGAAACGGTCGCCGGCCAGGCGGCAGAGCAGGTCCTGGCGACGCAGGTTGAGCAGCAGCAAATGGCTCAGCGCCTGCAGCACCGCGTCGCCCTCGGCATGGCCGAAGTCCTGGTTGATCGCGGCGAAGTTGTCCAGGTCCAGGGCCAGCAGCGACAGCGGCTGCTGCTGGCGCTGGCTGTCCTGCAGGCTGTCGGCCAGCTGGCGCTTGAGATAGTCGGCGCCGCCCAGCGGGGTGAGTTTGTCGAACAGCCGGTGCTCGCGGAACAGCCGTTCGCGTTTTTCCATCTGCGCGCTGATCGCCAGCTGCTCGCGGTGCCAGTGGTAGATGCCGATGGTCAGCAGGACCATGCCCACCGGCATCGGCGCGGATTCCAGCCAATGGTCCCAGGCGATGCTCTCGGGCAGGCGGATGAACTCGTCGAGGCTATCGATCCACCAGGAGAAAAAGATGCAGCTCAGGCCCAGCGCCAGGTAGTTGGTGACCCGTCCCGCCGGGCGGCTTTTCAGTACCAGGCCGAGCCAGATCAGGGCCAGCAGCGCGGTGCCGCCTTCACCGATTATGTCCAGCCAGACCCATTCGCCGACCGCCTTCAACTCGCCGCAGGCCAGGTGCAGGAGCAGGCCGAGGTTGGCCGCCAGCAGCAGGCTGGCGAGTTTCCAACGGTGGGGTTTGAGCACTGAGAACATGGCCGCGATCCTTTGGCGAAGAAGCAATGCGCGCCAGCACAGCAGATGTTTGTGACAGCCGGGTGACGGCGGCGAAGCGGGTGGGGGAGGTCGAATCAGCTCATCGTGACGGTGTGTTTTTTTGCGATCTGGTTGCGGTGTGGCCGCTGACGTCTTCGCGGGCAAGCCTCGCTCCTACGAGGCGTAGTGTGGCCGCTGCGTTACGCGGCGTAGGAGCGAGGCTTGCCCGCGAAAGCGTCAGACCAGTCACCGCCAACCCTCGGGAAAAGGTCATTTCAGCTCACTTTGCCCCGCGGACCCGGGCAAAACCCCGATCCAAGTGCCTCCCCACCAACCCCTGTCACAGAACCGTCATTCGCCGACCCTAGCTTGCCCTCCCAGTTGCCGGGCCCCTTGCCTGGCGTCACCGGACTCTTGGGGGAGGACCATCATGTACAAGCGCAGCAGCACCGCCGGCCTGCTCGGCTTCACGCTCACCGCCCTGGCCATGGCGATCGCCAGCGAACGCCTGAGCGCCGCCGAAGCCGGCGCGGCGAAAAACACCGAACACGTGGAGGTGGTCGGCCAGGCCGCGAGCATCGACCAGGCGCTCAAGGAACAGCGCAGCGCCGACAGCATCAAGAGCGTGGTGCATGCCGACGGCGTGGCCCAGTTGCCGGACGAGAACGTCGCCGAAGCGGCGCAGCGCCTGCCGGGCATCAGCGTCGAGCGCGACCAGGGCGAAGGGCGTTTCGTCAGCGTGCGCGGCCTGGGCCCGGACCTCAACAGCGTGACCATCAACGGCACCCTGGTGCCGGCCCCGGAAAGCGAACGCCGCGCCGTGGCCCTGGACGTACTGCCCTCGGAGCTGGTGCAGTCGCTGTCGGTGATCAAGACCCTGACCCCGGACATGGATGCCAACTCCCTGGGCGGCACCGTCGATGTGCAGAGCCTCTCGGCCTTCGACCACAAGGGCCTGTTCTATACCGGCAGCACGGAAGCCAGCTACGACCAGAACAGCCACCAGGCCAGCCCGAAATTCTCTGGCGCCATCAGCGACCGCTTCAGCCTCGGCGACGGCATCGACAACTTCGGTGTGGCCGCGGCCCTGAGCTGGCAGAAGCGCGACTTCGGTTCGGACAACGTCGAGACCGGGGGCGCCTGGGACTTCGAGCAGGGCGCACGCTTGCAGGAATTCGAACAGCGCGACTACGACATCAGCCGCGAACGCGCCGGCGGCGGCCTGAATTTCGACTACAAGCCGGACGACCTCAGCAGCTACTACCTGCGCACCCTGTACAGCCGCTACAAGGACAGCGAGACACGCAACGCCGCCAGCCTGGAATTCGCCGAGCCCCAGGCGGCCGGCGAGCTGGGCGACGCCGAAGGCCAGCGCAAGCTCAAGCAGCGCGAGGAAACCCAGGAGATCCAGTCCTATGTGTTCGGCGGCGAACGCATGTTCGGCCTCTGGACCCTCAGCGGCCAGGCCGGCTACAGCCGCTCCAGCGAGGACAGCCCGGGGCATATCGCCAACGCGGTGTTCGAAGGCAACGACGACTTCGCCGACAGCGGTTTCTACGACACCGAAAAGCCACGGCCGATCGTCGGCCAGGGTTTCTACAACCCGTCGAATTTCAGCCTGGACAAGGTCGAGTGGGAAAAGCAGCGCACCACCGACACCGAGAAAAACCTGCGCCTGGACCTGGCCCGCGACTACGACCTCAGCGGTTACGCGTCCCAGGTCAAATTCGGCGGCAAGGTCAGCCGGCGCAACAAGGACAACGACCTCGACGCCTGGGTCTATGAAGACTTCGACGACCTGGGCTTCAGCGACGAGCAGCTCAACCTCGAGCGCTTTCGCAAAGGCAACGTCGACTACCGCCTCGGCCGCTTCGGCCCGGGGATCAGCGGCAGCTCGATCAAGCAGTTGATCGGCGGCCTGGACCGCGACGCGTTTTTCGACGAAACCGAATCGCGGGTCAACGACTTCAAGATCAGCGAAGACATCAACGCCGGCTACCTGATGAACACCCTCGATATCGACGACTGGCGCTTTATCGCCGGCCTGCGCTACGAAGGCACCGAATTCGAAGCCAAGGGCACCGGCGCCACCGACGGCGAATTCCAGTCCACCGCGACCAAGCGCCGCTACCACCACTGGCTGCCGGGCCTGCACGCGCGCTACCAGCTGGACAAGAACACCCAGGTGCGAGCGGCCTGGACCAAGGCGGTGGTGCGCCCGACCTTTGGCCAACTGGCGCCGGGCTTTGTCATCGACGATGACGAAGCCACCTTCGGCAACCCCGACCTCAAGCCGCTGGAGTCGAGCAACCTGGACCTTGGCATCGAGCATTTCATGGGCCGCGCCGGCACCGTCTCGGCCTTCGTGTTCTACAAGGACATCAAGAACTTCGTCTACAACACCGACCTGGCCGGTACCGGCGCCTGGACCGACTTTGCCGAGGCGCACACCTTCGCCAACGGCGACAGCGCCAAGCTGTACGGCCTGGAACTGGCCTACTCGCAGAAATTCGACTGGCTGCCGGCGCCGTGGAACGGCCTGCTGCTGGGGGCCAACGCCACCTTCAGCCGCTCCGATGCCGAGATCAAGGGCTTCGACGCCGCCAGCGGGGTCAACCGCAAGCGCAGCATCGACCTGCCGAACCAGTCGGACACGGTCGGCAACCTGATGCTCGGTTGGGAAAACGACAAGCTCAGCCTGCGCCTGTCGGCCAACTACAAGTCGGATTACCTCTACGAGCTGGCCTCGATCAACGACAAGGCCCACGACCTGCACGTCGATGCCCAGACCTTCGTCGATTTCAGCGCCCGCTACGCGCTGACCAAGAGCCTGCAGCTCAGCTTCGAGGCGCAGAACCTCACCGACGAGCCGTATTTCGTCTACACCGGCCACCGCTCCTACAACGGCCAGTACGAAGAGTACGGCCCGACCTACAAGCTCGGCCTGACCTTTACCCACTTCTGAGCCCGAGGCGGCAACGCCCCGGTGCCGCCGCCGTGCCGAACGAACAATAAGGACCTGATCTTTTCATGAGCATTTCGTTGTCACCCGCGCGCTGCCTGCTGGCCGCGCTGATCTGCCTGGGCGCCGGTGCGGCCGTCGCCGGCGCCGCGTCGACGCCCAGCGCGCCGAGCCTGACCCTCAAACCCTGGCTGCCCAAGCAGGACCTGGCCATCGACGCCATCGGCTTCGTGCCGGGCGGCAGCGGGCGCCTGGCTGCCAGTGAGCGCGATGGCCTGTTGCTGCTCGATGCCCAGGGCCAGGAACTGGCGCGCCTGCCAGGTTCCTTCAATGGCCTGGACAGCCGCGCCGCCGGCCAGCAGGTGCTGGTCGCCACGCTCGATAGCCAGCGCCAGCAGGCGCTGCTGGTCAGCCTCGATCCGCAGCGGCGCCAATGGAGCCAGCCGCTGTACCTGCCGGCGCGGGACTTCCCGGTCGACGGCCTGTGCCTGTATCGCGACGAGGCCAGCCACCTGTTTCTGTTCCTGGTGGGCGAGGAGGGCAAGGGCGAGCAATGGCTGGTGGGCACCGGCGCCCAGCTGAGCGCCACGGCGCAGCGGGTGCGCGGCGTGCCGCTGCCGCCGGCGGCGCAGTTCTGCCAGGTGGACGATGGCGCCAATCAATTGCTGGTCAATGAAGAGAACGTCGGCTGGTGGGCCTACCCGGCGCACCCCGAGGCGCAGGTCGAACGGCGGCCGGTGGCCATGCGCGTGCCCTTCGGCGAGGTGGCCAAGGCCGCCGGCGCCATGGCCCTGGTGCCGGGCGGCGTGCTGGCGCTCGACCCCAAGGCGGCGCGGCTGCACCTTTATCAGCAGGGCGATCAACAGCAGGACGAAGGCTGGTCGCCCAGGGCCAACCTGAGCTTGCCGGGTCTGAAAGAGCCGGAAAGCCTCGCCGTGCAGGCCGGCGCCAAGGGCCTGCAAGTGCTGCTGCGCGACGATGACGACGGGCAGATCTACCAGGGCCGGCTGGATTGGCAAGCCACGCCGGTGCCGCTGGCGCCGGTGCTGCCGAATGTGCCGGCCCTGAGCCAGAGCGAGCCGGTGGGGCGCCAGGGCGACGCGGCGGACGACCCGGCGATCTGGATTCATCCGCGCCAGCCGGAGCTGAGCCGGGTGCTGGGCACCAACAAGAAGCAGGGGCTGCTGGCCTACGACCTGCAAGGCAAGTTGCTCCAGGAGTTGCCGGTGGGGCGGTTGAACAACGTCGACCTGCGGCCGAACTTCAAGCTGGGCACCCAGGTGGTCGATCTGGCGGTGGCGAGCAACCGCGACCACAACAGCCTCAGCCTGTTCAGCATCGATCGCGCCAGCGGCGAGCTGCGCGAAGCCGGGGAGATCCCCACGCCGCTCAAGGAAATCTATGGCATCTGCCTGTTCCAGCCGGCCAGCGGCGAGCTGTATGCCTTCGCCAACGGCAAGGACGGCCGCTTCCTGCAATACCGCCTGAGCGCCGCCGATGGCCGGGTCCAGGGCGAGCTGGTGCGCCAGTTCAAGGTCGACAGCCAGCCGGAAGGCTGTGTCGCCGACGACCAGCGCCAGCGCCTGTTCCTCGGCGAAGAGGACGTCGGCGTGTGGGCGGTGGACGCTCGCGCCGATCAGCCGGCCAACCTGAGTAGCGTGATCAAGGTCGGCCCGCAACTGCATGCCGACGTCGAGGGCCTGGCGCTGTACCAGAGCGCGACCCATGACTACCTGGTGATTTCCAGCCAGGGCAACGACAGCTATGTGCTGCTCGATGCCGAGCCGCCGTTCGCTTCCCGCGGGGCCTTCCGCGTTGGCCTGAATGCCGCCGCCGGCATCGACGGGGCGTCGGAAACCGATGGCCTGGAAGTCACTTCGGCCAACCTCGGCGGGCCCTGGAGCCAGGGCTTGCTGGTGGTCCAGGACGGGCGCAAGCGCATGCCCGAGCAGACCCAGAACTTCAAGTTCGTGCCCTGGGCCGAGGTGGCCAGGGCGCTGCAGTTGCCCTGAGCTGTCATTAACCGTTCATCGACATGTCATCGAATAGCCCCGGGGCCGCCGTGCAGCGACGGCCCGGGCGCACAGGCAAAGGAGTTTCACCATGCAGGCAACACTGGAACACATGACCATCTGGGGGCTGATCAGCGATGCCAGCCTGTTGGTCAAGGCGGTCATGCTCACCCTGTTGCTGGCGTCGTTGCTCAGCTGGTACCTGATCATCCAGCGCAGCAGCGTGCTCAAGCGCACCGAACGCCAGCTCGACGCCTTCGTCCAGCGTTTTCGCGGCAGCGCCGAACTCACCCCGCTGTACCGCGAAAGCTTGCAGCAGGCGGATCGCGAAGGCGGGGTCGCGCCGATCTTCCAGGCCGGTTTCCAGGCCTTCAGCCAGCTGCGCCAACACGGTGGCAACCCGGCCGAGGTGGTGCTCGAAGGGGTCGAGCGTTCGCTGTACGTGGCCATCAGCGAGCAGGAAGTGCGCCTGGAAAAAGGCTTGCAGTTCCTCGCCACGGTCGGTTCGGTGAGCCCCTATATCGGCCTGTTCGGCACCGTGTGGGGGATCATGAACTCCTTCCTCGGCCTGTCCCAGGTACAGCAGGCGACCCTGTCCACCGTGGCCCCGGGCATCGCCGAAGCGCTGATCGCCACCGCCATCGGCCTGTTCGCGGCGATCCCCGCGGTGATCGCCTACAACCGTTTCGCCGCCCGTGGCCAAACCCTGCTGACCCGCTACTACGCCTTCGGCAACGAACTGCAGGCGCGCCTGCATCGCCAGTTGCACGGCGCGTCGTCGAACCTGGCCGTCGCGGCCTGAGAGGAGAGTGCAGATGCTAGTCAGGCCGCAACGCAAACATGGGCCCAAGGCCGAAATGAACGTGGTGCCCTACATCGACGTGATGCTGGTGCTGCTGGTGATCTTCATGGTCACCGCGCCGATGCTCACCCAGGGGGTGAAGATCGAGCTGCCCAAGGTCGCCAGCGAAGTCCTGGCCACTGATACCCGCCAGCAGATCCTGACCCTGTCGGTGAAGGCCGAGGGCGGCTATTACTGGAACCTCGGTGGCGAGCTGGATGCCGGGCAGCAGACCGACAGCGCGGTGGACCTCGACGAGATGCGCGCCAAGGTGGCGCAAATAATCGCCGCGCGCAGCGATACCCAGGTCTATATCCGTGCCGACAAGGACGCCGGCTACGGCCTGGTGGTGGCGGCCATGGCGGCGTTGCAGCAGGGCGGGGTGAGCAACCTGGGGCTGGTGACCGAGGCCCCGCAATGACGGCGATGATCATGCACAGTCCACGGCAGGCCCTTGACGACTTTTCCCTGCACCCCTTGCGCAGGCATTGGCGGCCCCATGCGCTGGCGGCGACCCTGGCTGTGGCGCTGCACGCCGGGGTGCTGGCGCTGCTGGTGGCTGGCTGGTCGGTGCAGCCGCCGGCCGTCGAACAGCCGGCGGTGTTGTCTACGCAACTGGTGATGCTGGCGCCGACAGTGCAGGCACCGCAACCGCAACCGCAACCGCAACCGGCTGCGGTCGAGGCGGCACCTGCACCTACACCCATGCCGCCGGAGCCGCTGGTCGCGGCACCGGTCGAGCCGCAGCTCCAGGCGCGCAAGCTCGAGCAGGCGGCCCTGGCGCGCAAGCGTGTGGAGGACAAGAAGCGCGAACAACGGGCCGAGCAGCAACGCCAGCAGCACGAGCGCGAGGAACAGCACAAGCGCAACCGCGAAGCCGAGCAGCAGCGCCTGGCCCAGGAGCAGGCGCAACAGCAGCAGGCGCAGCGTGCCGAACAGGCCCGCCTGGCCGCCGAGCGCGCCCGGCAACAAGCCGCCCAGACTGCCGCCGACAGCCGCCAGTACCAGCCCCTGAGCAAGGAAGCCCCGGACTATCCGCAGCGCGCCCTGGACAAGAACATCGAAGGCGATTGCACCGTGGAATACAGCGTCAACCCGCAAGGCAAGGTGGAAAACCCCAAGGTGCTCGACGGCTGCCACCCACTGTTTATCCGCCCCTCGCTGGCGGCGGCCAACACCTTCCGCTACCAGCCGCGCATCGTCGACGGCCAGGCAGTGTCGGTGCCCGCGGTGCGCAACACCTTCCACTACCGCATCAAATAACCCCGCCCCACCAAGCCGTGCACGCTCTGCTTTCGTAGGAGCGCAGCTTGCGCGCGAAGAACGATGACGCGGTGGCGCAGGTATTGCGCGGCGCGGCCTTCGCGGGCAAGCCTCGCTCCTACGGGCATACATGTGCCTTTGTAGGAGCGCAGCTTGCGCGCGAAGAACGATAACGCGGTGGCGCAGGTATTGCGCGGCGCGGCCTTTCGCGGGCAAGCCTCGCTCCTACGGGCCGTGCGTGTGCTTTCGTAGGAGCGCAGCTTGCGCGCGAAGAACGATAACGCGGTGGCGCAGGTGTTACGCGGCGCGGCCTTTCGCGGGCAAGCCTCGCTCCTACGGGCTGGCCGCAGATGCCCCCCTTGCTGGCCCGCAATGCCCTCGGGCGGTGGCGGCGCCTGTCTTAGTGTTCGCTCTGTGTCGATTCGACCATCACCCGAGAGGAACACCATGCCGGCCACCACCGTCTCGTTGCAGTCGTCATCCGTTGCCACGTGGCATCGCGGTGGGCATGTCGTGCTGTGCCTGGCGCTGGGCGGGCTGTTGGTGGCCTGCGACGACAAAACCGCGCCGCCCCCGGCCGCTGCCGTGCAACAGATGCCCGCCGAACCGGCGCTGGCGCGGATCTACGACAGCAGTTGCAAGCTCTGCCACGCCAACCCGGCGGCCGGCGCGCCGCTGACCGGCGATGTGCAGGCCTGGCAGCCGCGCATTGCCCAGGGCGCCGACACCCTGCTGGACCACAGCATCAACGGCTATAACGGCATGCCGCCGATGGGCCTGTGCGTGCAGTGTTCCGAGGAGCAGTTCCTCGCCCTGATCCGCTTCATGTCCGCACAAGACCTCCAATAATCCGGCACAAGGGCACTGGCATGAGCATGCACCTCACACGACGTCAGCTGTTGCAACGCGCTGTGCTGGCCGGGACGTTCAGCGCCTTGGCCAGCAACCCGCTGCTGGCCGAGCTGGCGCGGGCGCCGCGGCTGATTCCCTGGCGCAACTGGTCCGGCGGACAAAGCTGCCTGCCCCTGGCGCGGCTGGCGCCCAAGGACCTGGACGAGCTGGTGCAGGTCATTCGCCAGGCCCCGGGCAAGGTCCGCCCGGTGGGCTCCGGGCATTCCTTCAGCGCCCTGGCGCCCACCGACGGCACGCTGTTGTCGCTGAGTTTTTTCAGCGGCCTGCTCAGCCACGATGCCGCCACCTTGCAGGCCGAATTTGCCGCCGGCACGCCCATGTCGCGCATGGGCGCGCCGCTCAAGGCAATCGGCCAGGCCCTGCCGAACATGGCCGACATCGACTACCAGACCCTGGCCGGAGCCATTTCCACCTCGACCCACGGCACCGGGATCGGCTTCCCGTCCTATTCGGCCCAGGTCTGCGGCCTGCAACTGGTGACCGCCAGCGGCGAAGTGCTGGATTGCGACAGCCACCGCCACGCCGAGGTCTTCAAGGTCGCGCGGGTGTCCCTTGGCGCGCTGGGGGTGGCCACCAAGGTGCGCTTGCAGAACCGCCCAGCCTATCGCCTGCGCGAAACGCAGTGGATCGCCAAGACCGAAGAGCTGCTCGAAGACCTGGCAAAACACACCCGCGAGAATCAGCACTGGGAAATGCTGGTGGTTACCCATTCCGACTACGCGCTGTCGATTGCCCTCAATGAAACCTCAGACCCGGCGACCCCGCCCGTGGACCCGGCGGAAGAGGGCGGCAACGAGTTCGTGAGCCTGATCGAAAACCTCGACAAGTACCTCAGCGACTTCCCCGAAACCCGCCGCATCCTGCTCAACAACCTGCGGCATTTCGCCAGTTTCGACGACCGGGTCGGCGATTCCTACGAGGTCTACGCCAACGTGCGCAACGTGCGCTTCAACGAAATGGAGTACTCGGTGCCGGCCGAGCATGGCCCGGCGTGCCTGCGCGAGATCCTCAAGCTGATCCGCGACAAGGATCTGCGCACTTGGTTTCCCATCGAGTACCGCTATGTCCAGGCCGACGACATCGCCCTGAGCATGTTCGAGGGGCGCGACAGCTGTTCGATCTCGGTGCACCAGCACTACGCCATGGACCACCACAACTTTTTCGCCGCCATCGAGCCGATTTTCTGGAAGTACGCCGGCCGCCCGCACTGGGGCAAGTTGCACAGCCTCAACGCCCGGCAGTTGCAGGCGCTGTACCCGCGCTGGCGGGAATTCACCCGGGTGCGCGAGGCGCTGGACCCGGGCGGCAAGTTCCTCAATGCACACCTGTCGTCCATCCTGGGCGTGGCCTGAAGGGAGATAAAAAGCATGAATCGACGCAGCTTCGTGCTCGCTACCACGGGCGTCGGCGCCTTGCTGGCGGGGGTGGGCGCCTGGTTGCGACCCACCGACCGGGGCGGGCCCTACAGCGACTATTTCCGCGCGCTGAACCGCGAACTCAAGGCCCATGGCCCGATGCGCCCGGTGATGTTGATCGACCTCGATCGCCTGGACCACAACATCGATGTGGTGGTGCAGTCGGTCAAGCGTGGCGGCAAGCAGCTGCGGCTGGTGGAGAAGTCCCTGCCGTCGCCGGGGCTGCTGGCGTACATCGGCCAGCGTGCCGGCACCCAGCGCCTGATGTCGTTCCATCAGCCGTTCCTCAACCACGATGCGCAGCGCTTTCCCGAGGCCAATATCCTGCTGGGCAAGCCGCTGCCGGTGCGCTCGGCGCAGCTGTTCTATCAACGCCACAAAGGCCGGTTCGACCCGGCCCGGCAGTTGCAATGGCTGATCGATACGCCCGAGCGCCTGCAGCAGTACCTGGCCCTGGCACGCGGCCTGGGCACGCGGCTGCGGGTCAATATCGAGCTGGACGTCGGCCTGCACCGGGGCGGGGTCAAGGACAGCACCGGGCTGGGGCCGCTGCTGACGCTGATTGCGGCCAATCCCCAGCACCTGGAGTTCGCCGGTTTCATGGGCTACGACCCCTTTGTCGGCATGGGCGTGCCGGGCATTCTCGGCTCGCCCGAAGCGCTGTTCGCCAAGGTCATGCAGCGCTACCAGAGCGCGGTGGATTTCACCCGGCAACGCTATCCGGCGCTGTGGCACCCGGGGCTGACCCTGAACACCGCCGGCAGCCCCAGCTACCGCATGCACGAGCAGGAACGACTGAGCAACGAAGTGTCGGTGGGCACGGCGATGCTCAAGCCCAGCCATTACGACCTGCCATCCCTGAGCGACCATTTGCCCGCGGCCTACATCGCCACGCCGGTGTTGAAAAGCACCGGCCCGGTGCGCATCCCCGCGCTGGACGACAAGTCGAAGCTGTTCGCCTGGTGGGACCCGAACCAGCGCGAGACGTTTTTCATCTATGGCGGTAACTGGCAGGCCGAGTTCGAGTCGCCAACGGGGCTGCGAAGCAACGGCTTGTTCGGGCGCAGTTCCAACCAGGAGATGGTCAACGGCTCGCCCGCCGTGGGCCTGGGGCTGGACGACCAGGTGTTCCTGCGGCCGATGCAGAGCGAAGCGGTGCTGCTGCAATTCGGCGACCTGCTGGCGGTACGCGGCGGACGCATCGTCGAGAATTGGCCGGTCTACGGCGAGGCTATTTCGTAGGAGCGCAGCTTGCGCGCGAAGAACGATGACGCGGTTGGGCAGGTATTGCGCGGCGCGGCCTTTTCGCGGGCAAGCCTCGCTCCTACGGGGATGTGCAGGCTCTGCTTCTGCGCGCGAAAAACGATAACGCGGTAGGGCAGGCATTGCGCGGTGCGGTGGGCTTTTGTAGGAGCGCAGCTTGCGCGCGAAGAACGATAACGCGGTGGGGCGGGTGTTGCGCGGCGCGGCTTTTCGCGGGCAAGCCTCGCTCCTACAGGGTTTTGCTCATGAATATCCGGCTGCTGCCTTCGGGGTTGCAGGGGAATTCGCCGAAGCGTTGCCAGCCGTGTTTCTCGTAGAAGGACGGCGCCTGGAAGCTCAGGGTGTAGAGCACCGCCGAGCGACAGCCGCGGCGCCGGCCTTCGTCTTCGCAGGCCTGCAGCAACCGCGCACCGAGGCCCGTACCGCGCAGGTGGTCGGGCAGGTAGAACAGGTCGATGAACAACATGCCCAGGGCGGTTCGGCCGCTGATGCCGCCCAGGACCTGGCCGGTTGCCGGGTCCTTGAGTTCCACGGCCAGGGGCTGGCGGTCGTTGTAGCCGGTCATTTGCTGGTTGAAGGCGGCGAGGCCCTGGCCGAGCAGGGTTTCGAAGGCGCTGTCGATCACGTCGTTGACGATGATCAGGGGGCTGGCCGTTACGGCGGATTTCATAGAGGACATTTCCAGTTCAGGCGTCGCGCAACAGGTCGTGGGCGTCGAGCAGGCGGTAGGCGATTTCCGGGTTCTTTTCCAGGCCGCGACGGATGGCGGCGGGGATCGATTGCCGGGTCTTGCGGCACAGCCCCGGCTGCTCGTCGAGCTGAATGGCAATGCCGCGCATGCTGCGCACTTCGTTGAAGCTGGGGGCGATGTGCACGCGAATGCCCAGCAGTTCATGCATCCGCCGCTGCATATGTTCCAGATCCCCCAGGCTTTGCAGGTTTTCCAGCCGGTCGAGCAGGCGCTTTTCCTCCTGGCGGGTCAGGCCGAGGATGCGCAGGTCGGTGCCGGGCGTGGCCAGCAGGCGCTCGCGGTCGCAGTCACAGGCGCCGGGAGGGCAAGGCTGGCGGATCTGGAAATCGGGCATCTATGGACTCCACTCGAAGCGATCGCGGATCGCCGTTGCCCACGGGGTTGCCTGGAAATATACACAGCCGGGGCCGGGCGTGGCGCGGGAATCGACCGCCACACCGCGGATTTTTTCAGGATCGCCGGCGTCGCCACAATAGCCGTCCGTAGACCAGCACATTGATCAGCAGCACCAGCGCGCCCAGGCCCAGCTGGATTTGCGGCGTCAGCCCGGCCGGGTAGATCAGCGGGATCAGGTAATGCTCGATGAAACCGCCGCCATACCCTTGCTGGCCGGCGCCGTGGCGCATGCGGTTTTCCCAGTCGGTCAGCGGGCAGGGCAGGTGGAACACCTCGACCGCCACGCCCCAGGTCGCGGCCGGCAGGTGCAACCAGGCCAGGCGTGGCCAGCGGAGCACCAGCAGGCCGCCGAAAAGTACGAACAGGATAAAGGCCAGGTGCAGGGAGACCAGGCCGTCAGCGGCAAAGCGGTAGAGCATGTCGAGTCTCGTTGCAGTCAGGGGTATGGCAGGGTTCAGATTCGCGCGCGGTCGAACCAGCCCAGGGCGGTGCGCCAGATGCAGATGCCGAGAAAGTACGCTGACATCGCCAGCCACAGACCCATCACCCAGCGGCCATTGTAGGGATGGTTGATCACCAGCGACAGGCTGCACAGCAACCAGATGGCGGTCACCGCGATGTTCACCGGCATGAAGCGGCGCACACGAAAGGGATGCAGGAATTTCATCCGGGTCAGGGTCAACAGCGCCAGGACCACGATGCTCGACAGGCTCAGCCAGGGAGGCGGGGCAATGATGTACAGCGCCAGCGCCACCACGTTCCAGGCGGCGGGAAAACCGACGAAGTAGTTGTCCTTGCTCTTCATGTTGACGTTGCAGAAGCAGAACAGCGACGACACCAGGATCACCGAGGTCGCCAGCAGCGCGCTGTAGTCGGGCAGCGGGATGTAGCGGTAGATGAACAGCGCCGGGATGAACACATACGTCAGGTAGTCGATCACCAGGTCCAACACCGAGCCGTCGAAATGCGGCAGCACCGACCGCACATTGACCTTGCGCGCCAGCGAGCCGTCGACCCCATCGACGATCAGCGCCACGCCCAGCCACAGCAGGCAGGCCTTGGGCTGGTTGTCGAACAGCGCCAGGGTCGCGAGAAAGGCCGTGACCACCCCCGTGGCGGTGAAACCATGGGCGCCCCAGGCTTTGAGACTGGCGATCTGTCGGGTCGTTATCACGGGCGTTCTCCAGGAAGTGAAGCCAGCCGTGCGACGCCCCATAGGAGGATGCGGGGGCATTGCCAAACCTGGCCAGCGTGATCTATCGACCGGGCCGGCGGCGATAAGGTTCACCGCGGCCCGTCCTGGTCATGGGCTTGCGGCGTGCTTCGTGGCGCCGAAGCCGATGACGGCTGCCTGAGACTGTAGCCACTGTTTGGCGGGACCGGGGCGCAAGGCGTGTGCCTTGAACCCCGGTGCGTTGAACGACTAACGGCTGGGGCGGGCGCTACATCCCGTTGGCGAAGGGCACGGCCTGGATATCGATACGCGCGCGAAGCGGCCGCATCGCCCCGGCGTATTCGGCCAGCACCTGCAGGGTCCAGTCGGCGCGAGCGCGCAGGCGACGCTCTTCGGCGGTGGGTTCGCCATGGGCGTTGAAGGCGCCCTCCACCTGGCGAACGATCAACTGTTCCGGCAGGTAGCAGATGCGGCAGTTCTTGTAGCTGGAGGCGCGCAGTTCGGCGAGCGGGTAGGCACCGCCCAGGCCGGCCGAGACCCCGACCAGCAGCGCCGGCTTGTGCGCCAGTTCCTTGTGGCTGGCGTAGACGAACAGATTCTTGATGGCGGGGCAGGCCATGCCGTTCCACTCCGGGGTCACCACCACCAGCGCGTCGGCATCGCGCAGGGTGGCCGAGTACGGGCCCCAGGCGTCGCGCGAGTCGGGGCCCGGCCACAGCGGCAAGGGCGAGCGCCCGAGATCGAGCAGCGTCACCTGTTCACAGAGCTCCAACTGCCGCAGGCGTTGGCCCAGGTAATCGGCGACTTTGGCCGACTGGCTGTCGACTTGGCTGGAGCCGGCGATCAGCGCGATGTGCAGGCTCATTGCGCGACCTCCTGCTTGGCTTCAGGGCGGGGTGCGGGCTTAGGTGAACGCACCAGCGGCCAGAACAATTCCTGCTGCCAGCTGATGGGGCGCAGATCCTCGATGCCATAGCTGTCTGGGCGGCGGCGGGTGATTTTCGCGGTGCCGAACAGCACGTCCCAGAAAAACAGCAGGTTGCCGAAATTGCCCTTGTAGTGGGTCACCCCGTCCTTGGCGTTCAGGCCATGGTGCGCAGAGTGCGTGGCGGGGGTCGAGATGGTCCGTTCCAGCAGCCACATCAAGGGCCGCAGGGGCGCGATGCGGTAGAGCTTGTCGTCCCAGGCGACGCTGCTGTGGGCGCCGAAGATCACCAGCATCTTGACGATCAGGTAGCCGTAGTAGACCGGCGCCAGGCCCATGTAGATGAGCACGCCGGAAAGCCAGATGCCCGGCATCAGCAGGTAATAGAAGCTGTTGTTGCGGTAGACGATGCGGATGCTCATGTACGGCGCCGAATGGTGCGCGCGGTGCAGGGCGTAGAGGAACGGCAGGCGATGGGTGAGGCGATGCCACCAGTATTGGGTCAGGTCGTCGAGCAGCAGGAACAACGCCGCGCCCGCCACCCAGTGCAGGCCGCTGAGGCTGTTTTTCAGCGACGGCGCCAGGGTGTCGAGCAGCAGGCTGCTGAGGAGCATCACCACGGGGAAGGTCAGGCCCAGCAACAGCGATGAACCTATCACTTCGATCAGCACGTCGCGGCGCTGGCCCTTGGGTTGGCGAAAGCAGGCACAGGCGATTTCAAGGAGGATGAAACCGAGGAAAATTCCGGCCACGACCGGTATTGGATTGTTGGCGAGCATTGTTGTATTCATGGCAATCTCGAGTCAGGCCCGACATGGGCATTGCCCGAACAATAAGAAACCATGAGCCGCAAGGACCCTATGCGCGAACTGGACAAAAACACTGGCGAAGAGGCCAATCAACCGCTGCGCCGTTTTCACCGCGGTCAGCTCGGCCGGGTGCTGGAACGGCTGCTGCACAAGCAGACCCGTGGCGATCGCCAGGATTACAACCTGCTGGAACTCGAACAACTGTGGCGGCTGGCGGCAGAGCGCGACCCGGCCATCGGCCTGCACCTGTTCGCTGAATTCACCCCGCAGGACCTGCATGTGCTGGCCTATATCTGCATGTATTGCCCGGATGTGCGCGGCGCCATGCAGTGCTGGGCCGACTACGCCGCCCTGGCCTCGGACATGGACAGCCTCAGGCTGGTCGACGATGGCGAGCTGCTCGGCGTCGAATTGCGTCTCGACGCTCCCGCCGGGCTGACCCGCTATGTGGTCGAGCATTACTGCGTCATGGCCCTGACCCAGCTGCGCCACAGCACCGGTCAGCCATTGCAGCCGGTGCGCGCCTGCTTCAGCCATCCGCGGCCGGCGTATCACGCGCAATACCGCCAATGGTTCGGCGACCACCTGGAGTTCGATTGCTCGCGCAACTGCCTGTACTACGACCAGGCCACCTTGCGTTTGCCCTTGCTGACCCGTCACGCCGGCATGGCGCAGTTGTTGCGCAGCGAGCTGGACCGCCGGGTCGCGCAGCGCCTGCAGCTCAGCGGCTGGACCGGCAAGGTCGCGGCCAGCATGCGCGATAGCCTGGCGCGCGGCGTGGTGCCCAGCCTGGAGAATCAGGCCGAGGCGTTGTACCAGAGCCCGCGCACCCTGCGCCGACGCCTGGAAGAGCAGGGCATGACCTTTCGCCAGTTGCTCGATCAGGTGCGCGCCGAGCTGGAGCAGCAGCTGGAGTTTCTCGGCGAGAGCCGGGCCCAGATGGCGAGTCAGCTGGGTTACGGCGACCTCGCGGCGTACCTGCATGCGCGCAAACGTTGGAAACGCGACTGAACCCATCGCCTTCGCGACTGCGGCAGGCCGGGCGGCAAAGGCAGCATGGATTCCTGAAGGGAATCCACTGCATAAAAAACATGAATTTTATTTATCGAAGTCGAGCCTGTAGCGTGGCCCCGTCCCAGCCCGATGGAGCGCCCTCATGGCCACCCCACCGTCACCCGCCGAACGCTACTGGCAGCGCAACCTCGCGGTATGCGCCCTGGGGGCATTCACCACGATTGTCGCGATGACCCTGCTGTTGCCGTTCCTGCCGTTGTACGTCGAGCAACTGGGCGTCAGCGACCCGGCGGCGATCGTCCAGTGGTCCGGCGTGGCGTTTGGCGCGACCTTCTTGTCGGCAGCAATCACCGCACCCTTGTGGGGCCGCCTGGGCGACCGCTACGGGCGCAAGCTGATGCTGATTCGCGCCAGCCTTGGCATGGCCGTGGCCATGTCGCTGATCGGCCTGGCGGAGAACATCTGGCAACTGGTGCTGTTGCGCCTGCTGGCCGGCCTGCTTGGCGGCTACGCCTCGGGGGCGACCATCCTGGTTGCCACGCAGACCCCCAAGGCGCGCTCCGGCTGGGCCCTGGGCGTGCTGTCTTCGGGGATCATGGCCGGCAGCCTGGCCGGGCCTTTGATCGGTGGCCTGCTGCCGCCGCTGATCGGCATCCGCAACACCTTCTTCATCGCCGGGGCAGTGATATTCGTAACCTTCCTGGCCACCACCTTCCTGCTGAAAGAGGCCCCGCGTGCACCGCGCCAGGCGCGAGGAAAAGACCAGCCGCAGGAATATTCCTGGGCCAGCGTGACGGACAGCAAACCGCTGCTGAGCATGTTCGCGGTGGCCTGCCTGCTGATGTTCTCGAGCATGTCGATCGAGCCGATCATCACGGTGTACCTCCAGGAGCTGCGGGCGCAGAACGTCACGCTGATGGCGGGCGTGGTGATGTCCGCCGCGGCCCTGGGCAGCATCATTTCCGCCTCGCAACTGGGTAAGCTGGCCGATCGCGTCGGCCACTGGCGGGTGCTGACCGTCTGCCTGGCCGCGGCGGCGTTGCTGCTGATTCCCCAGGCGCTGGTCAGCGCGCCCTGGCAGCTGGTGGTGCTGCGCTTTCTCATGGGCCTGGCGCTGGGCGGGCTGTTGCCGTGCATTTCCAGCATCATCCGGCATTCGGTGCCGGAGAACATGGCCGGGCGGATGCTCGGCTATTCGACGTCCAGCCAGTACGTCGGGCAGGTGCTCGGCCCTCTGGCCGGGGGCTTTGTCGGCGGCCATTTCGGCATGCGCACGGTGTTTATCGCGACCTGTGGCGTCATGGCCCTGTGCGCCCTGGTCACCTGGTGGGTGGGGTCGTTGAGCCGCGCCGTGCCCGGGCAAATCGACGCGGCTTAGGCCGTGCCGGCGCCCCGTCGCGCACTGCGCTCGACCATGGCGACTATGGTCTCGAACAGCTCGTCGCGGGCCTGCTCGCGGCTGACTTCACCGGTGGCCGCCGCATGGGACAAGGCCTCGGCCGCCCCCAGCATCGCCCGCAGGCCGGCCGCGGCGATCTCTCCCGGGGCGGCGAAAGGGGCGAGGGCGCTGCGGCATTTTTCCAGGAAGATCCCTTCGTATTCCTCCTTGATCCGCGCCAGTTCCGGCGAGCTGGCCAGCGCGGCGATCACCCCGGGAATCTCCCGGCCCTGAGTCAGCACGCAGTCGACATAAGAGCCGGCGATAACCGCCGCGCGGCTGGCCAGGGTCGCTTCGCTGCTGTCCAGGGCGGCGTCCATCAGCCGCGTCTGCCGTGCATCGAAGTCCTGGTACAACGCCGCCAGCAGCCCCGCGCGGGTGACGAAATGGTCATAGACCACCGGCTTGGTCACCCCGGCCTGTTCGGCGAGCCGGCCGAGGGTCAGGGCTTCGGTGCCTTCCGCGCCGATCAAGTGCCAGGCGACTTCCAGCAACTGGTGCAGGCGCTCTTCGCGGGACAGGCGGCGACGGGGTGGTGAAGCCTCGGAGGGGGTGCTTGACATGCTTATATACCAAAAGTAACTTACGATTCGTAACTTACCAAAAGTATATCGGCCCCGGTTGCCGCCCTCAATCCATTTGCCTTCTTGCAGGAGCCTTCGCCATGCATGCGCTTATCGTCGTCGCCCACCATGATGCCCACTCGCTCAGCCACAGCTTGGCGGCCCAGGTCGCCGAGGGTCTGGGGCCGTCGCACTCGTTCGAGATCGCCGATCTGTTCGCCGAGGCGTTCGACCCACGCTTCAACGCCGCCGACCACGCGGTCCATCGTCGCCAGGCGCAGCCGCCGGCCGATGTGCTGGCCGAGCAGGCGCGCATCGACCGCGCCGACGCGCTGGTGCTGGTCTATCCGGTGTATTGGTGGTCGATGCCGGCGTTGCTCAAGGGGTGGATCGACCGGGTATTCGCCAACGGCTGGGCATTCGATTTCAACCTCGAAGCCCAAAGCCTGGAGAAGAAGCTTGGGCATCTGCCGGTGCACCTGCTTGGCGTTGGCGGGGCCGACGCCGGCACCTACGGGCGCCACGGCTACGAGGCGGCGATGAAGACCCAGATCGATCACGGGATCTTCGACTACTGCGGCGCGCGGGTGGTGACGTCAAAGCTGTTGCTGGAGTCGGAAAGCCAGGACCCGGCGCTGCATCTGCGCACGGCCCGGGCCATCGGCCGCGAGCTGTTCAGCCGCGCCGGCGCCGCGGTGGCGGTCGGGGTGGAATAAGGGGCGAAATGCGGGTGCGGCTCCGCGACATTGCAGTCGCGGAGCGCGAGATGGCGCAGGCCGTCAATGCGCGGCTGGCTGCGCCTGTTGACTGAGGATCGCTCTGGCCAGTTCCTCATCGCTGGCGTTGAGGCCTGGGTTTTCCTGGCGGATTTTCTGCAGCACCGATTCCAGGTAAACGCCGCGGATGGCGCCTCCGCTGGCAACGAAGCTGGAGGCGTCGTCATAAGCGGGAATCACCCTCTTGTCGTCCTTGAAGGTCGAGTACAGCGAGGCGGAAACCCCCGCCGAGGTGGCGACATCACCCGCATCGACACCGCCGGCCATGGCTGAACCTGCGGGCAGACAGAGCAACAACGAAGAAACGAGTAATAGGCGGCGCATAAGGGCGTCCTCCAACAGCAAAAAGGAAGTACCACATAATCTAGGATGCGCGACACGGCTCAGGAGTTCCCCGCAGCTCGACGCGCCGGATTCTTGCGCGCAGCCGCCAGCCGCCCCGGCATTGCACCGGGGCGGCTGTTAGCGGGTTGTCAGCTCACCACTCGGTAGCACGGCACATAGGCCGCGCCGCCCGGCAGTTTCATCCGGTGCTGCTGGACGAAGGATTTGAGCAGGCGGTCCAGCGGCTGCATGATCGCGGTGTCGCCGTGGATTTCGTACGGGCCGTTCTTCTCGATCAGGCGGATGCCCTTGTCCTTGACGTTGCCGGCGACGATGCCGGAGAAGGCGCGGCGCAGGTTGGCCGCCAGTTCGTGGGACGGCAGCCCCTGCTTCAGTTGCAAGCTGGACATGTTGCTGTGGGTCGGGTCGAACGGACGCTGGAAGCCCTCGTCGATTTTCAGCAGCCAGTTGAAGTGGAAGGCGTCGTTGCGTTCGCGGCGGAACTGCTTGACCTCCTTTAGCCCCTCGGTCATCTGCCGGGCGACCTCGGCCGGGTCGTCGATGATGATCTGGTACAGGCTGTGGGCCGCATCGCCCAGGGTCGCGCCGACGAAGGCGTGCAGTTGCTCCAGGTACGGCGCGGCGCTTTTCGGCCCGGTGAGGATCACCGGGAACGGCAGGTCGCGGTTGTCCGGGTGCATGAGAATCCCCAGCAGGTAGAGGAATTCCTCGGCGGTACCGGCGCCGCCCGGGAAGATGATGATGCCGTGGCCGACGCGGACGAAGGCCTCCAGGCGCTTCTCGATGTCCGGCAGGATCACCAGTTCGTTGACGATCGGGTTCGGCGCCTCGGCGGCAATGATGCCCGGCTCTGTGAGGCCCAGGTAACGGCTGCCGCTCATGCGCTGCTTGGCGTGGGCAATGGTCGCGCCCTTCATCGGGCCTTTCATCACGCCCGGGCCGCAGCCGGTGCAGACGTCCAGCTTGCGCAGGCCCAGCTCGTGGCCGACCTTCTTGGTGTATTGATATTCCTCGGTGCTGATCGAGTGGCCGCCCCAGCACACCACCATCTTCGGCTCCACGCCCGGGCGCAGGGTGCGGGCGTTGCGCAACAGGTGGAAAACGTAGTCGGTGATGCCCTGGGAACTTTCCAGGTCGATGCGCTGGCTGGCCAGCTCGCTTTCGGTGTAGACGATGTCGCGCAGGGCGCTGAAGAGCATTTCCCGGGTGCTGGCGATCATCTCGCCATCGACGAAGGCGTCGGCCGGGGCGTTCAGCAGTTCCAGGCGCACGCCACGGTCTTGCTGGTGGATACGGACTTCGAAATCCTGGTAGGCGTCGAGGATGGTCTTGGCGTTATCGACATGGGCGCCAGTGTTGAGGATGGCCAGGGCGCACTGGCGGAACAGGGCATAGATGCTGCCGGAACCGGCTTCGCTGAGTTGTTGTACTTCACGTTGGGACAAAGTCTCCAGGCTGCCTTTGGGGCTGACCGAAGCGTTGATGACGTGTCTTGGTTGCATTCTGGATTCCTTGAAAGCGGGACCACCGGCCCATGCGGGCCCATGGTTTAAGAATAGTGAGCGGCAAGCGCGATGCCGGGAAAACATTTTCCCGGGCTACACGGCGCGAAGGCAAACAGGCCTGCGGGACTGTGCGGTGCGTCCGCCACGCTACTTTCTCACAGCTGATGATTCGATGCGAAAGCGGCGTGCATCGCCCTTGGTTATGCTCAGCGCGGTCCACTCCACTCACATGGCCGGGCAACGCAACCAGGCGCCTGCCCGGCGACAGCGATCAAGTTGGATCGGACCTGCCGCCCTGGATGCGGGCTGTCTTGTCCGGCACCTCGACGGGCTGAATGAATTTATCGGCCGGGTACTGCTCATAACTCTAAGTGGCGTAATTGCGCCGGGGTCGGGTACACAGTCAGGGAGCGGCATCCTCATGAGTCCAGTTTCATCCGTCAATCCAGGCCGGCCCGATCGTTTGCTGCTGGTGGTCGAGGACGAGCCGACGATCCTGGAGTTTCTCTGCGAAATCCTGCAGGACGAGGGTTTCGCCACCCAGGCCATGCTCAGCGCGGACGAGGCGCTGCGGTTCCTGGAAAGCCACCCCGGGCAGGTGCGCCTGTTGCTGACCGACATCAACATGCCGGGCTCCTTGAATGGCGCGGGCCTGGCCAACCGGGTGCGCGAGCGCTGGCCGCGCATGCCGGTGCTGGTGATGTCCGGCTACGAGACGCCGCAGAGTTCCGGTATCCGCTACCCCGTGTCGTTCATTCGCAAACCCTGGACCATCGGGCAGATCCTCGACAGTGTCGACGATGCGTTGAACAAGGCGGAGGCGTAGGCAGCCGAGCGGGAAGGGCGAAGCAGGAAGGGCGAAGCGAGAAACGCAAGGTCAAGCGCAGCGGCTTTCGACCACCCAGGACCTCGAGGTCCTCGGTGATCGCAAGGGTGAGCTAGCGGCTCACTCTTTGACGCTCATGAACTCTTTGGCCCAGACAATGTAGTCCTCGGGCTGGGTGTAGGTATGGGCCAGCTCGGTGGCGCTGAGGTCCGAGGCCTGGGTGAAGATCTGGCGTTGCTCGCGCAGGCAATCGTAGGTGGCCTTGATCGCCGCGAAGTATGCCGCGTGGCCGTCGACGATGATCTTCGCGCCCAGCTGGGCCAGGCGCGCATCGTCGCGCAGCGCCGGGTTGCCGTAGGTCACCAGCATCAAGGGCACCGACAGGTGCTCGGAAATCTGCTCCAGCTGCTCGAAATCCTTGACCCCGACCATGCAGATGCCATCGGCGCCGGCGCGCTCGTATTGCTGGGTGCGGCTGATGATTTCCTGGATCGGCAGGACCGCCGCGTTGGTCCGGGCAATGATCGCCAGTTCCGGGTCGACCCGCGCTTCCAGTGCCGCGCGGATCTTGCCCACGCCTTCGGCGACCGAGATCAGGTCGGTGGATTTGCGCCCGAACTGGGCTGGCAGCAGGGTGTCTTCGATGGTCAGGGCGGCGACGCCGGCGCGTTCCAGCTCGACCACGGTGCGCATCACATTGAGCGCGTTGCCATAGCCGTGGTCGGCGTCGGCGATCACCGGCAGCTGGGCAACGCGGCCGATGCGCGTGGCCTGCTCGGCGAATTCGCTCAGGGTGATCAGGGCAAAATCGGGTGCGGCCAGTACCTGCAGCGAGGCGACGGAACCGCCGAGAATGCCGACTTCGAACCCCAGGTCGGCGGCGATCCGCGCCGACATCGGGTCGAACACGGAGGCGGTGTGAAAGCAGGAGTCTGAAGCGATCAACTCGCGGAAACTACGGCGTAAATCTTGATGAGACAGCCTGGACATACGAACTCCCGGAAGGAGGTAAAAGAGATGCCGACGATAGCGTCGAGTCAAAAATGCAATCGGTCCTCCAGCGAGCCTGTGTGCAAGGTGCGCTGCGAAAACCTGGGCAGATGAAGACGAAACAAGCGGGTATGAAACGGCGGATGACGCCGCACCGGTCGAGCAAACCAAGCGGGCAGTCTTGTTATGGCCGGGACGAAGGCTATCACGCCGCCGCGGCGAAAATGATGACGAATTGGTATGGCGCCATGCCAGAACGGCATAGGCCATGCCGGTTGTCATGGGCGCCAAGGCGGGTCGATCATGCCGAATCAGGCGGTTCGGCCAGCGGCGACGATTATTCGAGCCCCCGACGGGAGCGGTGAAGACGAGCCTGGATCGCGGTTGACCCAGCCGCGGGCGGCGGGGGACGGCTCGGGGAAAATGTCAGAATTTGAGTCCGGGTCTGGACCTTTTGCCCTGATGCGCAATCATTAGAGCGTGGATATCCAAAGGAGAGACGCATGTTCATTCGGTCATTGACCCTCGCAACGCTGCTCGCTGTCGTCGGCCCCGCAATGGCGGCCGACAACGAAGGCCCCTTGGCCCAGGATCAGGGCAAGGCGCGGCCGCTGATCGTCATTGCCCCCAGCACCGTGGACCCGGCACTGGTGGCGCTGAAGAAGTCCCTCGACGAGCCGGCCAACCGCCAGGCCTTCAACGAACGCAACATGGTGCTCTACACGGTGATCAACACCATTGGCCAACGCGACGGCAAGGACCTGGACCCGCAATCGACCATGGCGCTGATCCGCAGCCTGAAGCTTGGCGCGGGGGCGCAGACCAAGGTGATCCTGGTGGGCAAGGACGGGGAGAAGAAGCTCGAGCATTCCGGGGCCATTGAGCTCAAGGAACTGTTCAGCGCCATCGACCAACTGCCGGCGGCGGAAAAGGAAGCCACGGTGCCGACGCCTCCCTCGGTCTCGGAGGTCAAGGCGGCCAATGCCGGCAAGGCCACCAAGTCGGGCAAGCCTGCCGCGCCGCCCAAGCCGTTGGACGACTGAGCCTGGCGATTGGCGAGCAAGCCCGCCCCCTGGAAGGGCATTTGCCCCGCAGGAGCGAGCTTGCGATAGCGTTCTACCCGCCCCTTGCCAGCGGGCTCCTACTTACGACACCGCCCGTTCTCTGGGCGCTTGCACAGCATCGGCCGCCGTGCTGTGCAGTGTCCGGCTGACCCCGCGCACGATCATCTCGACTTCCCGTTCATCGATGATCAGCGGTGGCAGCAGGCGGATGGTGGTGCCCCGGGTCACATTGATCAGCAGGCCGTGATCCAGCGCCGCCTTTAGCGCCAGGTCGCGCTGCGGGGTCTTGAGCTCGATGCCGATCATCAACCCCAGCCCGCGCACCTGCAGGACCTGCGGGTGATCGGCCAACTCCACCCGCAAGCGTTGCAGCAGGTGTTCGCCCTGGCGCCTGGCGTTGGCCAACAAGCCCTGTTCCTCGATGATCTCCAGCACGGTGCAGGCCACCCGGCAGGCCAGCGGGTTGCCGCCGAAGGTGCTGCCGTGGCTGCCGGGGGTGAACAGTTGCGCGGCCTTGCCCCGGGCCAGGCAGGCGCCGATGGGGATGCCGTTGCCCAGGCCCTTGGCCAGGGTCATCACGTCCGGGACCACGCCTTCGTGCTGGCAGGCGAACCACTGGCCGGTGCGGCCGATGCCGGTCTGGATCTCGTCGAGCATCAGCAACCAGTTGCGCCGGCTGCACAGCTCGCGCACGGCTGGCAGATAGCCGGGCGGTGCCAGGCGGATACCACTTTCACCCTGGATCGGCTCCATCAGCACCGCGGCGATGCGCGGGCCGTGGGCCAGTGCCGCGCGCTCCAGGGCGGCCAGGTCGCCGAAGGGCACCTTGAGGAAATCCCCTGGCAGTGCCTGGAGGCCCAGGCGCACTGCCGGCCCGTCGCTGGCCGCCAGGGTGCCCAGGGTGCGGCCGTGGAAGGCGTGCTCCATGACAATCACCAGCGGCTGGTCGATGCCCTTGTGCCAGCCGTGCAGCCGGGCCAGTTTCAGCGCCGTCTCGTTGGCTTCGGCCCCGGAATTGTTGAAGAACGCCCGCTCCATGCCGGCCAGTCGGGTCAGCCGTTGTGCCAGTTGCTGCTGCCAGTCGATGCCGTACAGGTTGGATGTGTGCAGCAGCAGGCCGGCCTGTTCGCTGATCACGCTGACCAGCCTGGGGTGGGAATGACCGACGCCCGTCACCGCGACACCGGCCACCGCATCCAGGTATTCGCGGCCCGCCTGGTCCCAGAGTCGCGTGCCCAGGCCGCGGGTAAAGCTCAAAGGCAGGGGTTGATAGGTGCTCATCAGGCAATTGGCGGTCATGACGGGTCGCTCCATCCAGGGGGTGTGCCTGGCAGTATCGTTAGCCACCTGTGCTAGATAAACTCGTCAATTCTTTAATCATCTTCAAGTCAGGGTTGATAATGGATTTGTTCCAGGCGATGTCGGTGTACGTGAAGGTGGTGGAGGCAGGGAACATGACTGCCGCCGCCCGCGAGTGCGGTTTGTCTACCACCATGGTCGGCAATCATTTGCGGGCGCTGGAGCAGCGCCTCGGGGTCAGTCTGCTCAGCCGCACCACAAGGCGCCAGCGCCTGACCGAGTTCGGCGCCGAGTATTACCAGCGTTGCCTGGCGGTGCTGGGGCTGGTGGCGGACTCCGAACGCATGGCGGAACAGGTCCAGGGCGAGCCGTCTGGCACCCTGCGCATCACCGCGCCGCTGACCTTCGGCACCGAACGCCTGGCCCCGGCCCTGAGCGAGTTCCAGCAGCGCTGCCCGCTGGTCAAGGTGGAACTGACCCTGGCCAACCAGCGCTTCGACCTGATCGACGGCGCCTTCGACTTGGCTTTTCGCCTGGGCAGCCTGGACAACTCGTCGCTGATCGCCCGGCCCCTGGAGGATTACACCCTGACCATCTGCGCCGCGCCGGACTACCTGGCGCGCTGTGGCACGCCGCAAGTCCCGGAAGACCTGCGGCACCACAATTGCCTGGCGTTCGCCTATCCGGCCGGTGACGAATGGAGCTCCACCGCGACCCAATGGCCCCTGAGCGGCCCTGAGGGGGACGTGCTGATTCCGGTGTCCGGTTCGCTGCTGACCAACACCTCGTCAGGCCTGCACCGTGCGGCGCGGGGCGGCCTGGGCGTGGTGATGATGCCCGATGCCTTGGTGGAGGAAGACTTGCAGCAGGGCCGGCTGGTGCCTTTGCTGCAGGACTATCAATTGCCCTGGCGGGCGATGCACCTGCTGTATGCCCAGGACCGTTATCGCCTGCCCAAGCTGCGCAGTTTCGTCGAGTTTGCGCTGGAGAAGTGGGGACGTTAGACCGACTCGCTGGCCAGCAGCATCATCGCCGCCGACAAGGTATGGCCGTCGGTGATCCGGCCTGCTGCGATCATCCTCATCAATTCCTGGCGACTGACCCACAGCAGATCGTCCACTTCGCCATCGGTGGTGGCCGCCTGTTGCTCGGCAATCTCTACCTGGTACACCGCCACCGCGCTGGCGATCAGCGACGTATTGCTGTGCAGCAGGCCCAGTTCGCGAACGTGCGACGCCTGCCAGCCGGTTTCCTCCAGCAATTCGCGGGCTGCGGCATCCACGGCACGTTCCCCGGCATCGATGCTGCCCCGGGGAAACTCGATGGACTGGCCGCCGATAGCCCGGCGCCTGAGATTGACCAGCATCAGCCGGCCATCGGCCAGGGTCGGTACGGCCACCACGCCGTTCACCGCCTGGGGTTCCTTGATGATGAAGTAGCCTTGCTCGCGGACCACCTTGAAATACGGGGTTTGCAGCAGGCACTGGTTATCGGCGGGGGAACTCATGGGTATCACTCCAGAAAACAACGATCGAACAGGTACAGCTCGGCGAGCTTGAGATTTTCCATGGTGGCTTGCGGCCGGCCGCCGTCGCCGCTTTTCTTGCGTCCGGTTTCGCGCAGGTAACCGGCTTCGCTCATCTTCAGCAGGCGCTGGCGGATGCTGGTCTTGAGCACCGGCCGTTGCAGCACCCGGGAGAAAATGTCCACCGCTTCGGGGGCGCTGAACTCGTTGCCGAGAAACATCAGCGGCAGGCTGCTGTACAGGGACTTGGAAAACAGCCGCTCGTGCACCTGGGCCACCAGGCTGTTGTGGTCGAAGGGCAGCTTGAAGCTGCCGCCGGCCACGTCGCCGAGGGCAAAGAAACCCTGCTGCGGGCCGGGCTCCACCGGTTCGCTGACGATCCCAAGATAAAAGGTCGAGGACGACCAGCAGCGCGGATCGCGAAAGGCGTCGCCGACCGTGCCCACTTGTTCCAGCCAGGCCAGGGGCATGCCCACCTTGCTCGAGCGCCGCAGACGTTCCACTGCATCATTCAGGCTGCGGTCCTCGACATCGCCGTTGACCACGATGCCTGGCAGCGCCCAGTGCCCGGCGAAAGGCTCGCTGTCGCGTTGATACAGGAGGATTTCCAGCTCGGAGCGTTCGCGGTTATAGCGCAGCAGGCACAGGTCGATGGTGTGCAGGTAGGCGCTGGGGGGGAGAGGGCGGTCGGGCATATCAACTTCCGTGGACGGCATAGAGGCCGTAGTTTAGCGGATTCATCCCCGGTGCCAGCCACCGATCTGGCGGTGTTTCGCCGCGGGCCAGGCATTGGCGCAACACGCTGCTGCGCACCCCCGGCTGTTCGTCGATCCGCAGGATGGAGAAGCGCCGCAGCAGCTCCTCGCCGCGATGGAACCCGGACAACTGGCGCGCCACGTCGTCGCCCACCACCAGGGCGATGCGCTTGCCGTCCAGGGCCAGGTCGTCCGCCAGGCGCCGCAGCAAGGTGTAGCTGTAGACCGGAGCGGGGTCTGCCAGGGCCACTTGCTGCTCCAGGCGGCTCACCGCCAGTTCGGCGGGGCACTCCGGTTGCAGGCATTGGGTGATCGCCTGCAACCAGTTCACCCGCAGCTCGAAGTCGACCATCTGCTTGCCGTCCGGATGGCGAAAGCTGGGAACCACCAGCACGCGCCGGGCGTGGCGGGCGGCTTCGAGCATCACCCGGGCATGGCCGGCGTGGGGTGGGTTGAACGCTCCGCCGTAGAGGGCCAGTTCAAACATCTGTTTCTCCTCTTTGAGTACATGACATGTACCTTATCATCGCTTTTGCGTTCGGGGAAACAGCCTTTTCATAAGCTGCATCTGGATGTGTTTGTTTGGCTGGCGAAATAAAAACAAGGCTAATGGATTGCTTTGTAAGTACATGACGTGTACTTTGTGCTTCATGCAAAGGAGAGACCCCGCATGAACAGCCAAACGATGATCACCGCTTCCTTCGATGTCGATGCGCAAAAGAGCTTCACCCCGCTGTGCCCCGATGAGCTGCCCGTGGCCGAGGGCGACCGCATCGGTGGTGAGCTGAATTTCATGGCGAGCCTGGCCAGCCTGCGCATCGGCAGCAAGGACGCCCACAGCCCCCAGGCGCCCTGGGTGGTCGCCGAGCCTGGGCAAATGCTCCAGCCCACCGGCCTGGAACATGCCGACCTGACCTGGGTCAGCCACTGCGTACCGGGCACCGAGGGCTTCAAGCTGCTGGATGAATTGCCCGCGCCCCATGACTACGACTACTTCGTGTGGAAGGGCGTGGAGCTGGAACTGCACCCCTACGGCGCTTGCTACCACGACCTGCGCGGCAAGCTGTCCACCGGGGTCATCGAGTACCTCGCCAGTCGGGGTGTGCAAAGGGTCATCGTGGGTGGCCTGGCCCTGGATTTCTGCGTCAAGACCACCGCCCTGCAACTGGCTGCCGCGGGCTTGCAGGTAATCGTCCACCTGCCGGCATGTCGCGCCATCAGCGCGGCGGGCGCCGCCCAGGCGATCGAGGACATGCAGCAAGCGGGTATCGCGGTGGCCGCGACCCGGGAAGCCACCGCCCAATTGGCCAGGATTTGAGGAGTCACCATGGAAAGTGCATTTGACCGCGACAACGGTGTGATCCAGAGCCTGCTGGACACCGATTACTACACCTTCACCATGATGCAGGCGGTGCTGCACCAGCACCCCAATGTCGATGTGGAATACCAGTTCATCGTCCGGTCCAGGGAGTCGCTGGTGCATCTGATCCCGGAGATCCGCCAGGAGCTGGAAAAGCTCGCCGGCCTGCAAATGCGCGAAGGCGAGCAGCGCTTCTTGTTCAACAAGCGTTTTCGCGAATACCTGACTCCGGATTTCGAGCAGTTCCTCGGCCTGTTCCGCTTCAACCTGCGCTACATCCATGTGGCGGCGGTCGATGGCCAGCTGAGTATCCGCGTCCGTGGCCCGATGTTGCACTGCATCATGTTCGAGCAGCCGGTGCTGGCGATGGTCAGTGAGTTGCGCAACCGCGACAGGTACCCGGAGGTGGAGGTGGCGGACGTCACTCGCCGGCTCTATCAGAAGTTCGAATGGCTGGAGAAAAACGCCAGCCGCGAAGAACTCGCCGATCTGCGCGTCTCGGACTTTTCCACGCGTCGGCGCCTGTCGTTCAAGGCCCAGCGCGAAGTGGTGAAGATCATGCGCAGCGACTTTCCCGGCGTGTTTGTCGGCACCAGCAATGCTCACCTGGCCTACGAGTTCGATCTGCCGCTGATTGGCACCATGGCCCACCAATGGCTGATGGTGCACCAGCAATTGGGACGACTGCGCGAGAGCCAGAACAGCGCCCTGGAAAACTGGGTGCGCGAATACCGTGGCCGCCTGGGCATCGCCCTGACCGACTGCATCAGCACCGAGTTCTTCCTCAAGGATTTCGACCTGTATTTCGCCAAGCTCTACGACGGCCTGCGCCAGGACTCCGGCGACCCGATCGTCTGGGCCGACCAGGTCCTGGCCCGCTACCGGCAACTGGGCATCGACCCGCGGACCAAGGACCTGATGTTCTCCGACGGCCTGAACTTCGAGAAATGCCTGCCGATCCTGCGCCACGTGCGTGGCCAGGCCAAATTCGGCTTCGGCATGGGCACCAGCCTGGCCTGCGACGTCGAAGGCGTCGAGCCGCTGAGCATTGTGATGAAGCTGGTGCGGGTCCACGGCGAGCCGGTGGTGAAGTTCTCCGATGACCCGATCAAGAACGTCTGCGAAGACCCGTCGTTCCTCAGGTACGCGGCGCAAGTGTTCAACGTCAACCTGGCCCATTCGCCCCTGGAGGCTTGAAATGATCGACCGGACCCAAGAATGCATTGCCCGGGAACTGGGCATCGACCGGCAACTGGCACGCGGTGGCGAGGCGGCGGAAATCGCCCGGCGCGTGCAATTCATCCAGCGAGTGCTGCACGAGTCCGGCTGCCGGGCCCTGGTGCTGGGCATCAGTGGCGGTGTCGACTCCCTGCTCGCAGGCCGCTTGTGCCAGCTGGCAGTGGAGCAGATGCGCGGGGCAGGGCGCGATGCCCGATTCATCGCCATGCGCCTGCCCTATAAAAGCCAGGCTGACGAAAGCGATGCCCAGGCTTCCCTGGACTTTATCCGCCCCGATGAAATCAGCACCTGCAACATTGCCGACAGCGTCGACGGCCTGATGGGCCAGCTGCGGCTCGATGGCCCGCAGCCTTCGGCGGCGCTCACGGATTTCGTCAAGGGCAACGTCAAGGCCCGGGCGCGGATGTTGGCGCAGTACGCGATCGCCAACTTCAGCAACGGCCTGGTGGTCGGCACCGATCACGCTGCGGAGGCGCTGATGGGGTTCTTCACCAAATACGGCGACGGCGCCTGCGACCTTGCCCCGCTGTCGGGCTTGAGCAAGACCCAGGTGCGCCTGTTGGCCGATGCGCTCGATGCGCCACAGTACCTGGTGCACAAGGCGCCCACGGCGGATCTGGAAGAACTGGCGCCGGGCAAGCTGGATGAAACGGCTTATGGCTGCAGCTACGCCGAAATCGACGCCTACCTGATGGGCGAGCCGGTGCCTGCCGCCGTGCGCCAGCTGATCGAAACCGCCTACCAGCGCAGCGCCCACAAACGCGCCTTGCCGCGCAGTCCGCTCTGATCCCTTCGGGGCTTTAACGCCGACTCGCCAGCGACGAGGTGTGCAAGGCCGTCTTCGCCCACCCAGGCAAGTGGCGGTCGCATCCAGCATGGGCGGCTGCGTGGGGCAGTCGCTCAGGGGTATGACTAAAGCTCATGGCCCCATGATTTTTAATGGTTACAGGCCGCCTCCAGGGCGGTGCTAAAAAAGCGCAAACACCCGCTCATCCATAACAACAAAGAGCGTTTGCGCCATGACCCCACCTCGTTTCTGTCTCGCCCGCGCCAGCCGTGCGCCGTGCTCCTTCGTTCTCTCATCCCGGCCACGCCGCTGCCTTGCGCTGCATGCGTTGCCGATCGCCTCGACTCATCCCTCTGCGCCCCAGGAGTAGCTACCCCATGAAAGAACTCGACCTCTATATCGGTGAAGGTTTCGAAGGCCCGGGCGTGAACGCCGCGCACATCAACATCCTCATCGGCCCGCGCAACGGTCCGGCCGGACAGGCGTTCGCCAACAGCCTGGCGTCGCCCAGCCAGGGGCATTGCCCGTTCATGGTGATCGCCCAGCCGAATATCCCGGTCAAGCCGATGACCCTGTATGTCAACAAGGCGGCCATTGGCAGCGAGCTGCACGGCAACGCCACCTGGGGCGCCTCCCAGGCCGGCATCGCCAAGGCGGTGCTCGAAGCGCTGCTCGACGGCACCCTGCCCAAGGAAGCCGAGGATGAGTGGGCCATCGTCACCGCCAACTGGGTCAACCCGGCCTGCGATGACCTGGATGCGGTGTACCTGAACAACTACAACGCCTGCCGCACGGCGATCCGCGCGGCCCTGGCCGGCAAGCCCGAGCGCGCGCAATTGGCCGACGTGGTCGGCCAGATCAGCAACCCGTTCTACACCCCCAAAGCCTGAGGATCGCAGCATGCAATACATTCGTTTGGGCAACTCCGGCCTGCAGGTTTCCCGCCTGTGCCTGGGCACCATGAACATGGGCACCCCGGACTGGAAACCATGGATCTTCAACGAGCAGCAAAGCGAGCCGATCGTGCGCCATGCCCTGGACAACGGGGTGAATTTCATCGATTTGGCGGACTTCTATTCCGCCGGGGTCGGCGAGGAAGTGGTGGGGCGCATCGTCAAGCGCCTGGCCCGCCGTGAAGACCTGGTGATCACCACCAAGGTCGGCTATGGCACCCGCGGTGGCATCAACGCCAGCGGCCATTCGCGCAAGCACATCATGGACAGCATCGACGCCTCCCTGAAGCGCCTGGACATGGATTACGTCGACGTCTTCATGCTGCATTACTTCGACCTGAACACGCCGGTGGAAGAGACCATGAACGCCCTGCACGACATCGTGCGTTCCGGCAAGGCGCGCTACATCGGCGTCTCGACCATGCTCACCGGGCAGCTGGCGAAGATCCTCATGGCCTGCGAACGCAATGGTTGGGTCAAGCCGATCAACATGCAGCTGCAACTGAACTGCGCCTACCGCGAAGAAGAGCGCGAGATGCTGCCGTTCTGCCGCGACCAGGGCCTGGGCGTCTCGGTGTTCAGCCCGCTGGCCCGGGGCCTGCTTACCGGCGACGCGCAGTCGACCCGCAACCAGACCGACTTTTTCACCCAGCAGATGTACAGCGACGAAGCCTCGTTCGAGATCGCCCATTCGGTGCAGCGCGTGGCCCGGGCCCGCGGTGTGAGCAATGCGCAGATCGCCCAGGCCTGGGTGCTCAACCACCCCGGCGTGGACTGCATGCTGGTGGGCGCCGACACCACCGAACAATTCGACAGCGCCCTGGCGGCCCTGGAAACCCGCCTGGATGCCGAAGAGCTGCACGAGCTGGAACGCAACTACACGCCGTGCGATGTGATCAACGATTACACCGCCGGCAAACGTATCCTGCGCACCGCCCGCCCGGGCCTGGAGCGCTTTACCCTGACCGAGGCCGTGGCATGAGCACGCTGATCCGCAATGGCAACTACATCGACGGCCAATGGTCCAGCGGTGGTCCCGTCTACCCGGTGCTGAACCCGGCCAATGGCGAACTGATCGCCGAGGTACAGAAGGCCGGGGCTGAAGCAACCGAGCTGGCCATCGACGCCGCCAATCGGGCCTTGCCGGCCTGGCGCAAGCTCACCGCCAAGGAGCGCAGCCAGCGCCTCAAACGCTGGAGCGAGCTGATGCTGGGCAATCAGCGCGAGCTGGCCACCTTGCTCAGTCGCGAACAGGGCAAGCCGCTGGCCGAAGCCATGGGCGAGGTGGTGTACGCGGCGAGTTTTCTCGAGTGGTTCGGCGAAGAGGCCAAGCGCGCCTATGGCGATGTGATCCCCAGCCACAAGGCCGACGCGCGAATCATCGTGACCAAGCAAGCCATCGGCGTGGTCGCGGCGATCACCCCGTGGAACTTCCCCCTGGCCATGGTCACCCGCAAGGTCGGCCCGGCCCTGGCGGCCGGCTGCACCCTGGTCCTCAAGCCTTCGGAAGAGACGCCGCTGTCGGCTTTCGCCCTGGCGGTGCTGGCCGAGCAGGCGGGGATTCCACCCGGGGTGCTGAACATCGTGTCCGGCGATGCCGTGGCCATCGGCGGGGCGCTGCAAGCCTCGAGCATCGTGCGCAAGCTGTCGTTCACCGGTTCGACCCGCACCGGCAAACTGCTGATGCGCCAAGCCGCCGACACCTTGAAAAAAGTCTCCCTGGAACTGGGCGGCAATGCGCCCTTTATCGTCTTCGACGACGCCGACCTGGACGCGGCGGTACAGGGCGCCATGGCTTCGAAATTCCGCAACACCGGGCAGACCTGCGTCTGTGTCAACCGCTTCTTTATCCAGGACGGCGTCTACCAGGCCTTCACCGAAAAACTGGCCGAAGCCGTGGCGGCGATGCGTGTCGGCAGCGCACTGGACGGAGAGACAGAGCAGGGGCCGCTGATCAATGCCGCCGCCCTGGCCAAGGTCGAGCTGCACGTCGGCGATGCCTTGGAGAAGGGCGCCAGGCTGCTGTGCGGCGGTCGTCGGCATGCCCTGGGCGGAACCTTCTTTGAGCCGACCCTGCTCACCGAGGCCAGCAGCGACATGCTGATCGCCCAGGAGGAAACCTTCGGCCCGGTGGCCGCCTGTTTTCGCTTCAAGGACGAGGCTGAGGTGCTGCAACGGGCCAATGACACGCCATTCGGCCTGTCCGCCTACTTCTACAGCCGCGACATCGGCCGGGTCTGGCGCATGGCCGAAGGCCTGGAGGCGGGCATGGTCGGGATCAACGAAGGGATCATTTCCACCGAGGTCGCGCCCTTTGGCGGCATCAAGGAATCCGGCCTGGGCCGTGAAGGTTCGAAGTACGGCCTGGACGATTACCTGGAGATCAAATACCTGCTGATGGGTGGGCTCTGACACACCGCGTTCCCTGCAGGAGCGAAGCTTGCTCGCGATAAATCTTCAGCGCAAACGCAGAGCACCTGAAGCTCCGCGGTGCCTTGGCGTTAATCGCGAGCAAACGAGCGCCGACCGGCTGCTCCTACCGGGGAGCCTGCCCGCTGCATTTCTTCGTCAATAACAATAATTCTGGAGACGAACATGACCACTCAATCCGTCAAGATCGACGATTTGCCCATCGGCCGCTTTCACCTGAAGATCGCCGGCCTGACCTTCGGTGCGCATTTCACCGACGGCTATATCCTGGGCCTGATCGGCATTGCCTTTACCTTGCTCAGCCCGCAGATGCAGCTCGATGCCTTCTGGCAGGGGCTGATCGGCGCTTCGGCGTTGATCGGACTGTTTCTCGGCAGCCTGTTCTTCGGCTGGATTTCCGACCGCCTGGGGCGACAGAAAATCTTCCTGATCAGTTTCGTGCTGATTACCCTGGCCTCGGTCATGCAGTTCTATGTGCAGAGCGCCATGGCCCTGCTGCTGTGCCGGATCCTGATCGGCATCGGCCTGGGCGGCGACTTCAGCGTCGGCCATGCGATGCTCGCCGAGTTCGCGCCCAAAAAGCACCGGGGCGTGCTGCTCGGTTCGTTCAGCGTGGTCTGGACCTTCGGTTATGTGGCGGCGACCTTTGCCGGTACCGCCATGCTCGGCCTCGGCGACGATGCCTGGCGCTGGATGCTGGCGTCATCGGCGATCCCGGCCGGGTTGATCCTGATTGCCCGTATCGGCACCCCCGAGTCGCCGCGCTGGCTGGTCAACCAGGGGCGGGTCGCCGAAGCCCGGGCCGTGGTCAGGAAACACCTGGGCGCCAATGTGGTGCTCGATGAAGAGCCTTCCGGCGAAACCCGCTCCGGCTACGCGGTGCTGTTCAGCCGCGAATACCGCAAGCGCACGGCATTCAACTGCCTGTTCTTCGTCTGCATCGTCATGCCGTACTTCGCCATCTACACCTTCCTGCCGTCGATTTTGCAGATGATGGGCCTGGCCGAAGGTTTTGGCACTGAGCTGATGCTGAATGTGCTGCTGATCCTCGGCGCACTGATCGGCATCTGGTGCACGGTGAAGTTTTCCCGCCGTGGCTTCCTGATCAATTCGTTCATCATTCTCGCGCTGGCGTTGTCGCTGCTGGCGGTGCTGCCGGGCAGCGCGGCCTGGTTGATGGTGCTGGTGTTCGGTGTGTTCACCCTGGTGCTGTCGGCGGTGAGCAACCTGGTGGGGGTGTTCCCGGCCGAGAACTTTCCCACTGAAGTGCGCGCCAGCGGCATCGGCCTGGCCACGGCGGTCAGCCGGCTGGGGTCGGCGATCAGCACCTTCCTGCTGCCGGTCAGCGTGGCCGGGATCGGCCTCAGCCCGACCATGGGCATCCTCGCCGCGATCCTTGCCCTGGGTGCGCTGATCTCCTGGGCCTGGGCCCCGGAAACCAAGGCACTGACCCTGAGCCAGGCGTGCAAGGTGCAAAGCTTGAAGGAGGGCGCGCTGGAGAGTGGCGCGGCACTGCCCAAGGTGAGCGCGCCGGTCTGAATGCCGGTAGCCGCTGCCGCGGGCGGGACGCTCGCAACGTTCTCGCCGACGCAAAAGGTCGTGCGGAGCTGTCACAGCCTGCGGCAGCGCTTCAAGGTAACGGCCCGGTTCACGGGCCGCTTATCTGCCGCAACCATTCGGTAAACACCCGCACCTTCGACAGGCCCTGCTTGTCGTTGGCCACGTCCAGCCAGTAGCCATAAGGGCCGGACACTTCCACCGGGGTGATCGGCAGCAGGCTGCCATTGCCCAGTTCACGCTCGATCATCTGCCGGTCGATCACGGCCAGGCCGCCACCCGCCAGGGCGGTATGGATCACCTGGTCCAGGGTGCTGAATTCCAGGCCTTGCCCGGCATCGACGTCATCACGGCCCATGGCGGCCAGCCAGTTTTCCCAAACCTTGAGGCGCTTGCCGTCATGCAGGATGTGCAGCAATGGAAATTGCCGCAGGTCCGGTGCCTGGCCGTCGACGAACAGCTCCGGGCTGGCGACGGCGATGTGCCGTTCCATCACCAGCAACTGGCTCGAGCAATGGCCGGCCGGCTCCAGGCCGAAGCGGATCTGGCAGTCGATCTCGGCCAGGCTGGCGTGGCTGTTCTGGTTGGTCACGCTGAGGCTGATTTCCGGATAGCGCTGGCAAAAGTGGCGCAGCTGCGTCGACAGCCAGCGGGTGGCCCAGGTCGGCGGGGCGAGGATGCGCAGGCGCTGGCGCAGATTGGGTACGCGCACCGCCTCCAGGGCGCGCTCGATATGGTCGAAGGCAGCCCCCAGCTGTGGCGACAGCGCCGCGCCGCAATCGGTGAGCGTCAGCCCTCGCGGCGTGCGCACGAACAGGGCGACGCCAAGGTAGTCTTCCAGCTGTTTGATCTGGCGGCTGACGGCGCCCTGGGTCACGTTCAGGCCCAGGGCGGCCTGGCTGAAACTGCGATGCCGGGCGACTTCCTCGAAGACTCGCAGCATGTTCAGAGCGGGCAGTTGACGCATGGAAAATGAACTCCGCACCGGGTGCCGGCACCCCACGGCCAGGCTGCGGGCAGCGGCGACAGTCGAGGCGGCGGGCAGGATTATTATTGTTTTGACGCACAGATGGCCGAGGGCCTATCTGACCTGCTGCGAGCGGGCGGTGCAAGTGTTGTCTGGCGGTCTTGCGAAGGCTTTGGCAAGGGCGGCGAAAGCCGCTGGAGCCGCCAGTCAGCGGGCTGGCGCTGACTGGTTTACCGCGGGCGCGGACAGGCTCGGGGCGGCGATTTCAAGCGCGCCCGAAACGGCTCAGAAGTAATACCCGAGGTTCACGTACAGCTGGTTTTCCCACTGGTCGCTGCCGCCGGCCCCCAGGCTCTGGGTGTAGCTGCTGCCGCCGATATAGGGGTCGTTCTTGCCGATCAGCCATTCGGTGGCGATCCACAGTTTGCTCAGGGAGAAGGAACTGCCGAGGATCAGCCGCTGCGAGGTCTTGAACTCATCGGCGGATTTGTCGAAGGCGCTGTAGTTGGCGTACAGCTTGATTCCGCTGAGTTGGTCGAACAGGTATTTGCCGGCGACGTCGTAGCTCAGGTCGGCCACATACAGGTTGCCGCGGCTGGCAACGTTGTAGGTGCCGTCGTAACCGCCGAAGGTCACCACCTCATCGGTGCCGGCGTTGCGGGGCGACATCTGCTGCCGCGCCGCTTGCAGTTGCACGCCCCAGGGGCCGTTCTTGCCGAGGTAATGCACGGCCAGGGCATTGCGGCGGCCATCATTGTTGGTGTCTTTGTTCTTCAGGGTCGAGGTCAGCCCGGAGACCCCCACTTCGGACTTCCACGGCCCCAGGTCCAGGGCCCTGGCCACCCGCAGCACCACCGTGTTGCGTTCCTGGTTGTCGCTGCCGTCGGCCACATAGCTGTCGGCTCCGGACACCACGCTGGAATAGGTCACGCCCTTGCTGGTGCCCTTGCCCTGCCATGCCGGGCGCAGGTAGTAGCCGGCCTGGATGTTCCAGTCGGCATGTTGCTGGATGTACTTGGCGCCGATCTGTTGCACATCTTCCAGGCCGATGACGTTGCCCAGGGTTTCGTAGAAGGTGCTGCCGAAGTACGGCTGCAAGCCGAACGGCACCGTGTTCAGGCCCACTTGCACTTGCTGGTCGGGGTTGAACTTGTAGCCGACCCAGGCGAGTTTGGCGAACTGGATATCGCCGTAATCCTTGGTGTACTGGTAGGGGTAGGAACGCCCGTAGAAGCGGTATTGCGCCTCGCCGATCCAGGTGTCGGAGTTGTACTTGGCGCTGAGGAACACCGTGTCCAGGCCGAACTTCTGGATGTCGCGATCCGGGTCGTAGTCCCAGCGTGCGCGGACCGCGCCGCCGAGGTCGAGGTTGTCGGTGACCTGCACTGCCATGGCCGGCGCGGCGAAGGCGCAGAGGGCAGCCAGGCAGGCTGCATTCAAGCAAAGGGTTGTGGAGCGGGGCATGGGACGGCTCTCGTTTATTGTTATGTGAGACGCCGGCAGTCTTGTCGCCCACTGCGGGGAGGACAAACGATTATTTGGTCGGGGGAACCTTCCTAAAATGCAGGTTACTCGTTGGAAAAAGGGCCGCGCCTGTAGGAGAAACGACAGCGACCATGGGATGCTTGGCGCCTCGTCAGCCGTTCTCGAGTATCGCCATGAAACGCAGAATGCCCGGCCTCAACGCACTCAAGGCCTTCGAAGTTGCCGGAAGCACCGGCAGCTTCACCCGCGCCGCCGAGTTGCTCAACGTCACCCAGAGCGCCGTCAGTCGCCAGGTGCGCCAGCTCGAGGAGCAGTTGGGCGAGAGCCTGCTGGAGCGTCGCCATCATCATCTGGAACTGACCAGTGCCGGCCGGGTGCTGCTGCGGGCGCTGCACCAGTCCTTCGACAAGATCGAGCTGACGGTGCGCAGCATCCAGCAGAAGTCCCATTCCAATCGCCTGCACATCAACGCCCCGCCAACCTTTACCAGCCGCTGGCTGATGCCGCGCCTGGGGCGCCTGCGCGAGCAGCACCCGGAGCTGGAACTGAGCATCACCACTCGCCTGCAGGACAGCCTGGCGCAAATCAGCACCCTGGACTGCGCCATTCGCTTCGGCGACGGCGAGTGGGACGGGCTGGACAGTTCGCTGTTGTTCCAGGAGCGGCATATTGCGGTCTGCGCGCCGTCGCTGTACACCCGCGAGTCGGGCGAGCAGGGCGTCGATCTGAACCGCATGACCCTGCTGCATGTGCTGGCCCGCGAAGACCAGCGCTACCTGACCTGGAAACACTGGCTGGATGCGGCGCGCATCAGCGGGGTCGACACCCAGGGCGGCTATGAATTCGACTTGCTGGACCTGGCGATCCGCGCGGCCATCGACGGCCTGGGCATCACCATCGCCGACTGGCACATGGTGGCCCCGGACTTGGCCAGCGGCCAGCTGACCCAGGTGCACAACGTACATGTAGAGGGGCATCAGTCCTATTGGCTGGTGACTCGTCCGGAGCAGGCCCGGATGCCGCAATTGCAGGTGTTCAGCCAATGGCTGCAGGAAGAAATCTGGTTGGCGCAACGTCAATTGGAGCCGTCTACCGCTGCGGCTCCGGCGGCTGAGTAGGCTGGCGCTGCGCATCGCGGGCCAGCCTCGCTCCTGCGGGCGTAACGAGGGAGGGGTTCGAGCGCCTGCGATGCCGGCGCCATGCGGTGCCTCCAGGTAACATGCGTTTTTCGAATGTTTGTCTGCGTAATTAATCGTTTGTCCTCTCCGCGGCGGATGACAAGACTGCTGGCTACTCACATAACAACAACCCTGAGTGCCAAGCCATGCCGCATCCGGCCACTGTCGATCGTCTTTCCTCGCTTCCCGCGTTTTCGTCGAGCCTGAGCGCTGCCCGTCACGGGCGCCCGTCCGGGTGTTCGGCCGTTTCCGGCAACCGGCACCACACTCTTTAAAAGGGGCGGCCCGGATCGCCTCCGGCCGCTCAGCCATTCATGTAGCAACGATGGGCAATTTCCATGCGACTCGAGCGAAATTTTGTTAACGGCCACTTCATCGAACCTGCCAGCCCAGCGCTGATCGCGGTCTACAACCCGGCCTGCGAAACCTTGATCGGACAGGTGTCGGCCGCCACCGCCGAAGAGGCGATTGCCGCCGTCGATGCTGCCGCCCAGGCGCAGAAAACCTGGGGCAAACTCACCAGCATCGAGCGCGCCGAATACCTGCGGGCCGTTGCCGATGCCTTGGAAGATCGCGCCGAACAGATCGGCGCGGCGCTGGCCGCCGAGTCCGGCAAGAGCCTGGCCGACGCCAGCAACGAAGCCCGTTATGCCGCGCAGATCACCCGGTACCACGCTGAGTGGGCACGGCGGATCGAAGGCGAGATCATTCCCAGCGATTCCCCGGACGAGAACCTGTTTCTGCACCGCGAGCCGATCGGCGTGGTCGCCTGCCTGATTCCGTTCAACTACCCGGTCTATACGTTGCTGCGCAAAATCGCCCCGGCGTTGATTGCCGGCAACACGGTGGTCGTGCGTCCGAGCAACAACACCCCGATCTCGGCGTTCGAGATCGCCAAGGCCGTGCAGCAATCCGGGTTGCCCGCCGGCGTGGTGAACATCCTGACCATGGATCACGCCACCGCCGCAGCGGTTTGCACCCACAAGGCCGTCGGCTTGATCACCCTGACCGGCAGTGTCAACGCCGGGCGCATCGTGCTCGATTACTGCAAGGCCAACATCGCCAAGCCATCCCTGGAGTTGGGCGGCAAAACCCCGGCAATCATCGAAGCCGACGCCGACCTGGAAAAAGCCGCCAGCGACATCATCGCCTCCAAGACCACTCACTGTGGCCAGTTGTGCACGGCGGTGGAGCGGGTTTATGTGCAGGAAAGCGTCTACGAACAGTTCCTTGCGCTGCTCAAGGCCAAAATCAGCGCCGTGAGGTTCGGCGACCGTGCCACTGACGCCAGCCTGATGGGGCCGTTGGTCAACGCCAGTTCGCAACAGAACATCCACGCCATGGTGCAGCGCGCCATCGCCGACGGCGCGACGCTCGAAAGCGGTGGCGTGCTGCCCGAAGGCCCAGGGCATTTCTATCCGCCGACCCTGCTCAGCGGCTGCCGCCAGGACATGGAAATCATCCAGGAAGAAATCTTCGGCCCGGTGCTGCCGGTGCTCAAGTACCGCGACATCGACGAAGCGCTGGCCATGGCCAACGACCATCAGTTCGGCCTGTCCTCGGTGCTGTACAGCGAGAACTACCGCACCGCCATGAAGGTCGCCAACGCCATCGAGGCCGGCGAGTTGTACGTCAATCGCACTCCGGCCGACCCGTACCAGGGTTTCCACGCCGGCTGGAAACGCTCCGGCCTGGGCGGCGATGACGGCAAGCACGGCATGCTCGAATTCACCCAGACCCGCCTGGTGGTGATGAAGTACTGAGTCACCCGCAACAGGCCACACCTATAAAAACAATTATTTGAGGCGCCCGGACCACCGGGCTGCCCGAGGTCACACAGATGTCCAAACCTGCAACCACCGTTGCCGCTGTTCAGGGTTCGAACGCGGGTTCAAAAAGCCACAGTGACAAGGGAAGTCGCTATTTCCAACTGATGCTGCTGGTGCTGGCGGCAGGGGCGATCTACCCGGTCCTGTACCTGCGCCAGGTCTACCAGACCACCATGCTCGAGGTGTTCCAGATCAGCCACAGCGAACTGGGCTACCTGTATTCCATGCTCGGCACGATCTTCCTGCTCAGCTACCTGCCCAGCGGCTGGCTGGCGGACCGCATAGCGCCGCGCTTCCTGATTTTCTTCTCGCTGGTGGCCACCGGTGCGCTGGGCCTCTGGTACTCCACCGCGCCGTCGATGAGCGGCTTGATGATCATCTTCGGTTGCTGGGGCCTGACCACTGGCCTGACCTTCTGGGCCTCGGTGCTCAAGCGCGTGAAGATGATCGCCGGGCATAGCGAGCAGGGGCGTTTCTTCGGCGTCCTCGACGGTGGCCGTGGCCTGGTGGAGGCCTTGCTGGCGACCATCGCCCTGGGCCTGTTCGCCCTCGCCACCGAAACCCGTGGCGAGTCGGCGACCGAAGGTTTCAGGCATGTGGTGTACCTGTATTCCTTCACCTGTATCGCCATCGGCTGCGTGCTGGTGCTGCTCAAGGACCCCAAGTCCATGGCGGACACTGAGGCGGTGGAGAAGGGCAGGTTCAACCTGTTCTCCGACTTGGCGACCCTGGTGAGAATCCCCGAGCTGTGGCTGGTGACCGCCATCGTGTTCTGCGGCTATCACATCTTCTGGGCCACCTACAGCTTCTCCGACTATTTGCAGGGCAACGGCATGACCGCGGTGATGGCCGGCACCATCACCACCATCAAGCTGTGGATGCGGCCGATCGGCGGCATCGGCGGCGGTTGGCTGGGCGACCGCTTCTCCAATATCTCGGTGCTGGTGGTGGCGTTGTTCCTGGCGTCCCTGGCGATGATCGGCCTGATCCTGTTCCCGGCGCTGCACAGCCTGGGCCTGCTGATCGGCACGGTGATCTTCATCGGCCTGATGACCTATGCGATTCGCGGGCTGTACTGGGCCATCCTCGATACCTGTGACATTCCGCTGCGTATCACCGGCCTGGCCATCGGCATCATCTCGGTGGTGGGTTACCTGCCGGATGCCTTTATCCCGTTGATCAACGGTTACCTCACCGAACACTTCCCCGGTGCCCTGGGCTACCAGCTGTACTTCGGCTACATCGCCGCCGTCGGCCTGCTCGGCACCCTGGCCGCGATCATCCTGCGTGCCCGCGTCCAGCGCAAAACAGTCCATCAGAAGGCAGGTGCCTGATATGAAAATCGTCTCCCTGGAAACCCACATCGTCGCCGTGCCGCCGCCGCATATCGGTGGCATGTACTGGCTGTTCGTCAAGCTCAAGACCGCCTGCGGCATCGAAGGCGTCGGTGAAATCTATGCCGCGACCTTTGGTCCCAAGGCGATGCTGCCAATCATCGAGGATGTGTTCGAGCGCTACCTGCTGAACCAGGACCCGCACCATATCGAGCGCTTCTTCCGCCAGGCCTATTCCAGCGGTTTCACCCAGCGTCCGGACCTGACCATGATGGGCGTGGTCAGCGGCCTGGAGATGGCCTGCTGGGACATCATCGGCAAGGCGGCGAACAAGCCGGTCTACGAATTGCTCGGCGGCAAGGTCCACGAACGGCTGCGTTCCTACACCTACCTGTACCCGCGGGGCAGCGACGGCGAATACAACTACGACGACCCGGACCTGGCCGCCGAGTGCGCAGTGGAGAACATGAACAAGGGCTTCACCGCGCTGAAGTTCGACCCGGCCGGCCCTTACACCGCGTATTCGGGGCACCAGATTTCCCTGGAGGTGCTGGAGCGCTGCGAAACCTTCTGCCGCAAGATCCGCGAAGCCGTCGGCAACCGCTGCGACCTGTTGTTCGGCACCCACGGGCAGATGGTGCCGTCCTCGGCGATCCGCCTGGCCAAGCGCCTGGAGCAATACGACCCGCTGTGGTTCGAGGAACCGGTACCGCCGGGCCAGGAAGAGGCCATGGCGCAGGTGGCGGCCAAGACCAGCATCCCGATCGCCACCGGCGAGCGCCTGACCACCAAGTACGAATTCTTCAAGCTGCTGCAGGCCGGCGGCGCGTCGATCCTGCAGATGAACGTGGCGCGCTGCGGCGGCCTGCTGGAGGCGAAGAAGATCGCCAGCATGGCCGAGGCCTACTACGCGCAGATCGCCCCGCACCTGTACAACGGGCCGATCGGCGCGGCGGCAAGCTTCCAGCTGGCCACCTGCACGCCCAACTTCCTGATCCAGGAAAGCATCATGACCTGGGGCGGCTTCCACGCCGAAGTCCTGACCAAGCCGCTGCAATGGGAGGACGGCTACATCATCCCGTCCACCGAGCCGGGCCTGGGGGTGGAGCTGAACATGGACGTGGTGCGCAAGCATTCGCCCTACACCGGCGAGCGCCTGCACCTGCAAATGGCCGCCACTCCGGCCGACGTCAAGGACACTTCGCCGGCCAAGGGCTGATGGATTTCCCGCCCGGTATGGGCGGGACATGGGCCGCCGGCATGGCGGCCTTCAACACGACTTACGCGGTAACCCTGCATGACATACGACTACATCATCGCCGGCGCTGGCGCCGCGGGCTGCATCCTCGCCAACCGGCTGTCCGCCTCGGGCCAATACTCGGTGCTGCTGCTGGAGGCAGGCGGCAAGGACTCATCGTTCTGGTTCAAGATCCCGGTGGGGTTCGCCAAGATGTACTACAACCCGACCTTCAACTGGATGTACTACAGCCAGCCGCAGAAGCAACTGGACGACCGTGCGATCTATGCGCCGCGGGGCAAGGTACAGGGCGGTTCCGGCTCGATCAACGCCATGATCTACGTGCGTGGCCAGGCCCACGACTTCGATGACTGGGCGGCCAACGGCAACGACGGCTGGAGCTTCAAGGAGGTGCTGCCGTATTTCCGCAAGCTGGAGAATCATCCGCTGGGCGACAGCGAATACCACGGCGGCAGCGGGCCGATCAGCATCACGCCGATGAAGGGCCAGACCCATCCGATCTGCGATGTCTTCCTCAAGGGTTGCGAAGAGTTGGGCTACCCGCGCAGCGACGATTTCAACGGGCCGAAATTCGAAGGCGCGGGGATCTACGACGTCAATACCCGCAACGGCCAGCGCTGTTCCAGCAGCTTCGCGCACCTGCATCCGGCGTTGAGTCGGCCGAACCTCAAGGTGGAACACCACGCGCTGGTGGACCGGGTGCTGTTCGACGATCTGCGGCAGCGGGCCACCGGCATCAGCGTGACCCAGCATGGTGTGGCCCGCACTTTCAACGCGCGCAAGGAAGTGATCCTCTGCGCCGGCGCGGTGGACACGCCAAAGATCCTGCAACTGTCCGGGGTGGCCGATCGTGAGTTGCTGGCCAAGCATCAGATTCCATTGGTCAGGCACCTACCGGCGGTGGGGCGCAACCTGCAGGATCACCTGTGCGTGAGCTATTACTACAAGGCCAATATCCCGACCCTCAATGACCAGCTCAGCTCGCTGTTCGGCCAGCTCAAGCTGGGCTTGCAGTACCTGCTGACGCGCAAGGGCGCATTGGCCATGAGCGTCAACCAGGCGGGCGGTTTCTTCCGTGGCAACCCGCAGCAGGACAACCCCAACCTGCAGCTGTACTTCAACCCGCTGTCGTACCAGATCCCGAAAAACAACAAGGCCAGCCTCAAGCCCGAGCCGTATTCAGGCTTCTTGCTGTGCTTCAACCCGTGCCGGCCGACCAGCCGCGGACACATCGAAATCGCGTCGAAGAACCCGCGCGATGCGGCGCTGATCGACCCCAACTACCTGAGCACCGAGAAGGACATCGACGAGGTGATCCAGGGGAGCCGGCTGATGCGCCGGATCATGCAGGCGCCAGCGCTCAAGGGCATCACCGTGGACGAAGTGCTGCCGGGGCCGGCGGTGGAGAGCGACGAGCAGATGCTGCAGTACTTTCGCCAGAACAGCGGCTCGATCTACCACCTGTGCGGTTCCTGCGCCATGGGCAGCGATGTGCAGGCCTCGGTGGTGGACAAGCGCCTCAAGGTCCATGGCCTGGACGGGCTGCGCATCGTCGATGCCTCGATCTTCCCCAACGTCACCTCCGGCAACACCCACGCGGCGGTGCTGATGGTGGCGGAAAAAGGCGCCGACCTGATCCTCGAAGACGCCTGAGGCTGCTGACGCCAGGCCTGCTGGCGATGGCGGTCGGGAGGGTGCTATCGCGAGCAAGCTTCGCTCCTACGGGGCGGGGTGTGCGGGCGGCTTTCGTAGGAGCCAGGCTTGCCGGCGAAGGCGGTCGTGAGGGCGCTGGTGGTCGGCACCGATCACGCTGCGGAGGCGCTGATGGGGTTCTTCACCAAATACGGCGACGGCGTCTGCGACCTGGCCCCGCTGTCGGGCTTGACCAAAACCCAGGTGCGCCTGTTGGCTTTGCTGGTAAGGGCAAGGCCGTCAATCCGGCCACTTCTTCAGTGCCGCCCGGCACTCTTCGGTCAGCTCGTGCATGTGTTCCTGCACTTCTGGCCAACCCAACAGCTCCAGAGCCTCTTGGGCGTGCAGGCGCAGCGGCGCCCATTGTGGGTGTTCAAAGCCATTGTCTTCGAGGGTCATTCCATAGGCTTGCGGGCTCAGGGTTTCACAGGCGCTTAACAGGGTTTGCAGCTGCTGGTGCAAATGCGGCGCCAGGCGCGCAGGGAAACGCTGCACAAAGTGCACGAGATAATCGAGATAGTCAGACCACAGATTGCACTCGGCACAGCAGCCGATCTCCGTTCGCTGCCGGCCTGAATCCAGGGCCAGGAATTCCAGAGCTGGGCCCAGTTCGCCGACCAGGATGATTTTTCGGTACTCGTCTTGGCCATACCAGGTCCAGATTCTCGAGCCGATGGTTTGTGTCTCGTCGATGCCCGCTTGCACCATTTGCCTTCTCCTTGCTGTCACCCGTGTGGCCATGCGCTCATTGATTCGCACTGCTGTTGGCATAGGCTACAGCAGCGTGTCGGCCCCGTCCGGCGATGCTCGCATTCATCTCAACGCAACCGTTCAAGCATCTGGTAGTACCACATGCCCGCCGCCAGCATCGGGTTGCCCAGTTGGTCGCCGAAGGGCACGCGGATGTGCCGGCAGGCGGCGAAGGTGTCGTAGTCGCCGAGGTGCCCGGTGATGGCCTGGGCCATGATCTCGCCCATGATGTGGCTGGTGGCGATGCCGTGGCCGGAGTAGCCCTGGCAGTACCAGACGTTGTCCGAGAGCTTGCCCAACTGCGGGATGCGATTGATCACGATGCCCATGGCGCAGCTCCACTGGAAGTCGATGGCCACGCCCTTGAGCGCTGGGAAGGTGCGTTCGATGCAGGGGCGCAGTTCGCCGGCGATGTCCCGCGAGTCCTTGCCGCTGTAGTTGGCGCCGCCGCCGAACAGCAGGCGGCCGTCGGCGGTCATGCGGTAGTAATCGAGCACGAAGCGGCAGTCGTAGACCGCCAGGTCCTGGGGGTTGAGGCGCTTGGCCAGGTCGCCCAGGGGCGCGGTGGTGACGATGCCGCCCATGGCCGGGAAGATCTTGCCCTTGAGCTGCTTCGGCTCCAGCTTGTGGTACACGTCGCCGGCCAGCAAAACCTGCTTGGCGTCGATGCGGCCCTGGGCGGTGATCACCGCCGGGCGCTCGCCGTGGACGATCTGCAGCACTTCGCTGTGCTCGAAAATCAGCGCGCCGAGGCTCTCGGCGGCGCGGGCTTCGCCAATGCACAGGTTCAGCGGGTGCAGGTGCAGGTTGCGAGTGTTCTTGATCGCACCGTGGTACAGCTGGCTCTCCAGCACCTCGCGCACTTGTTGCCGGTCCAGCAGGCTGACCTCGTCGCCCATGCCGCGGCGCATCGCTTCTTCGTAGTCGGCGCGCAGGCCGGCGAGGTGGCTGGGCTTGTAGGCGGCGTGCAGGTGGCCGTGCTTGAGGTCGCAGGCGATGGCGTATTTGTCCACGCGCTGGCGAATGATTTGATGCCCGCGCCAGCGCAACTGCCAGATGAAATCGTCGACTTCGTCGCCCAGGGTGCGGCGCATCTGCTTGCGCATGGCCTGGTCGCCGGACAGGCTGCCGGTGACCTGGCCGCCGTTGCGCCCAGTGGCGCCCCAGCCGATCTTGTGGCTCTCGACGATGGCCACTTTCAGGCCTTTTTCCGCCAGTTCCACGGCGCTGGCGACACCGGTGAAACCGCCGCCGATGATCACCACGTCGACTTGATGGCTGCCTTGCAGGGTCGGGTAATGGGTTTCCTGGTTCAGGGTGGCGCTGTAATACGAAGGGCAGCGTTCGGCTGCCGGTGTGACCGGATTGAGTGCGGCTGTCATGGGCTGTTCTCGAATTTTTTATTGAGGCCGGGCCGGCGCCGTGGCGCCAGCCAGTGCGTCACGCCTGGGTCAGGTACCAGCGCCAGTCCTGTTCGCCGACTTCGGCCATGAACTGGCGGTATTCGGCGCGCTTGACCGCCAGGTAGACCCCAAGGAATTCGCTGCCCAGGGCGTCGCGGGCCCAGGTGGAATTTTCCAGGGCGGTCAGCGAGGTCAGCCAGTCGGTGGGCAGCAGTTCGCTGGCCTGGGCATAGCCGTTGCCTTGCACCGGATCGCCCGGATCGAGCTGCTCGCGCAGGCCGCGGTGGACCCCTGCGAGGATCGCCGCGGCGGCCAGGTAGGGGTTGGCGTCGGCGCCGCAGATGCGGTGTTCGATATGCCGGCTGTTGGCCGGACCGCCCGGCACCCGCAGGCTCACGGTGCGGTTGTCGACGCCCCAGGTCGGCGCCAGTGGCGCATAGCTGTTGGCCTGGAAGCGGCGATAGGAATTGGCGTTGGGGCAGAACAGCAGCAGCGAGTCGAGCAGCGACGCGAGCATGCCGCCCACTGCCTGGCGCAGCAGCGGGGTGCCGGCCGGGTCCTCGGCGGCGAACAGGTTGTGGCCCGCGGCATCGGCGATGCTCACGTGCATGTGCATGCCGGTGCCCGCCAGGTCATCGAAGGGCTTGGCCATGAAGGTCGCCTGCATTCCGTGCCGGTGGGCCACCGCCTTGACCAGGCGCTTGTAGCGCACCGCCTGGTCCATGGCCTCCAGGGCGTCGCCATGTTCCAGGGTGATTTCCACCTGGCCCGGGGCGTACTCGGAAATCGCCGTGCGCGCCGGAATGCCTTGCAGCTTGCAGGCGGCGTAGAGGTCGGCGAGGAAGGGTTCGATCTGCTCCAGCTCGCGCAGGCCGTAGACCTGGGTGTGCCGCGGTCGGCCGCCGTCGGCGTCCAGCGCCGGTTGCGGGCGGCCGTTGCCGTCGCGCTTGGTGTCCAGCAGGTAGAACTCCAGCTCGCAGGCCATCACCGGGTAATAACCGTCGGCCTTGAGTTGGTCGATGACCTTGATCAGCAGGTGGCGCGGGTCGGCGACGCTGGCGGGCAAGCCTTCCTGCGGGTGCATGCTGACCTGCACCGCGGCGGTGGGGATCTGCCGCCAGGGCAGGCGCACCAGGCTGCCGGCCAGTGGGTAGGCGCGGCAGTCGATATCGCCGACATCCCAGACCAGCCCGGAGTTTTCCACGTCGTCGCCCCGCAGGGTCAGGCCAAGGATAGTGCTGGGCAGCGGCCGGCCGCTTTCGTAGACCGCCAGCAGTTCCTCGCGGTGCAACAGCTTGCCGCGCGGCACGCCGTTGGCGTCGAGGATGAACAGCTCGATCATGTCGATATCGGGGTTGGCGGCCAGGAAGCCACGGGCCTCGTCAAGGGCTGCAAATTTCATGGTTCTCTCGCTTGCGCCATGAAGGCGCGCAGGTTCGGTTCATGCAGCGGCGCCGGCAGGGCGCGGTTGCAATGGCAGACGGCAAGGCTGAACGCCGACGCGCGTGGCGGCGCGTTCAGAACGAAAGCGAGAGGTCCGGAGGGCGCGAGGAATGACGCAGGCGGGAGCGGCACAGGGCCATGGGCAGGTTGACCAGCAGCTTCATCGCAGGTCCCCGCAAGTGCCGTGAAGAGCGTTGCGGGCCCGCGGCGGTGTTCCCATTGCAAAGCCGATGCCGAGGCGGCTGCGCGAGGTAAAAGCGCAGGTCTGGCGGGGCGGGTGGGAACACGAGGCGTTCATCGGCCGGCGGATCTCGTCAAGAATTCACGGACATTTCGTGCAAGTGCGGTTCACCGTTTTACCGGGACTGGCCGTCGCTGCCAAGGGGCGCGTCACAAAATATTTAACACGGCCCCCCGGCGGCGCGGCGCCAAAAGTCCTCAGTAAACCCAGGGCACCAGGCGCCAGGTATAGGCGCAGTACGTCTCGTATTGCTTGCCGAACTCTTTGCGCAGCAACGCTTCTTCGGCGTGGATGCGGGCGATCAGCGGGATCAGCAGCAATGCCGTCAGCAACAGCCCGACCCCGGAGCGAAACGCCAGCGCCCAACCCATGGAATTGATCAGCAAGCCCAGGTAACTCGGGTTGCGCAGGGTGCCGTAGATGCCGGTCGTGACCAATTGGTGGCCGGGCTGGATCGCCACCAGGCCGCTGAAGCGCTTGCCCAGCACAAACACCGGCCACAGCCGCAACACGCCGCCGGCGATGAAAAACACCACGCCGAACCAGCGCATGTCGGTGCCACCCAAAGTCCAGAAATCCAGGCGGTCGGTGTAGGCGGGGAGAAAGGCCAGCAACAGCCCGAGAATGCCGAAGGCGACGAGGACCCAGCGGTTTTCGCGGTCTTCCTGTTTGCCGGGGCTCAGGTTGCCTTCGCTGAACTGGGCAACAAAGGCCATGGCCAGCAGGGCCAAGGTGATGACCCACAACGCCGGATGGGAGAAAAACGCCACCGGCCCGCCCATGCCGAGGATCGCCAGGCCGAGGTAGATGAAGGTGGCGAGCAGGCTGAGTGCCGCGAGTTTGGGAGAATTGCGCATGACGGCCCCTCACAAATCCGAGGTGTATGCCTTCAGTGTAGGTCCATCCCGGCCCCACCCCGTAGGAGCGAGGCTTGCCCGCGAAGCGTTTTACCTGCCGCACCGCACCGCCCGGTTCGCCGGCAAGCCTGGCTCCTACAGATGCGCATATGTCGCCGTAGGAGCGAGGCTTGCCCGCGAAGCGTTTTACCTGCTGCACTGCGCCGCCCGGTTCGCCGGCAAGCCTGGCTCCTACAGATGCGCAATGTGTCGCCGTAGGAGCGAGGCTTGCCCGCGAAGCGTTTTACCTGCTGCACCGCGTTGCCTGGTTCGCCGGCAAGCCTGGCTCCTACAGATGCGCATGTGTCGCCGTAGGAGCGAGGCTTGCCCGCGAAGCGTTTTATCTGCCGCACCGCGTCGCCTGGTTCGCCGGCAAGCCTGGCTCCTACAGATGCGCATGTGTTGCCGTAGGAGCGAGGCTTGCCCGCGAAGGGTTTTACCTGCTGCACCGCGTCGTTCGGTTCGCCGGCAAGCCTGGCTCCTACAGATGCGCGATGTGTTGCCGTAGGAGCGAGGCTTGCCCGCGAAGCGTTTTACCTGCTGCACCGCGTTGCCTGGTTCGCCGGCAAGCCTGGCTCCTACGGGAGCACCGGGGCCTTGTCGGCCAATTGGGCGACGAGGAATTCGATAAAGGCCCGGGTCTTTTGCGGTACGCGGCGTGCCGACGGGTACACCGCGTGGATGCTGATCGGCGGGGCCTGCCATTCGCACAGCACCGGCACCAGGCGGCCGGCGGCCAGGGCGTCGGCGACGATGAAATCGGGCAACAGGGCGATGCCCATGCCGGCCTCGGCGGCCTGGGCCAGCAGGTCGCCGTTGTTGGCATGCAGCGGGCCGGTGACGTGCACGCGCTGGGTGTCCTTGCCATTGCTCAATTGCAGGCTGACCCCGCTTTGCAGGTAGCCGTAGTTCAGGCACTGGTGGGCGGTCAGGTCGCGGGGCGTCTGCGGGATGCCGGCGCGCTTCAGGTAATCCGGCGAGGCCACCATGATCCGCGGGGCCGGGGCCAGCAGCTTGGCGACCATCGACGAGTCGGCCAGGCTGGCGATGCGGATGGTCACATCAAAACCGCCGCGCACCGGGTCCACCTGCTGGTCGCTGAGCACCAGTTGCAACTCGATGTTCGGGTGCTGCTCATGAAACAGCGGCACCAACGGCCCGAGGCGGCGCAGGCCGAAGGACATCGGCGCGTTGACCCGCAGCACCCCGCGCAATTCGCCGATGCCGTCCCGCGCCCGTTGTTCCGCCTCGTCGACGGCGGCCAGGACCTCCCGTGCCGACTCGTAATACTCGGCGCCGGCTTCGGTCAGGTGCAGGCTGCGGGTGGTGCGGTGCAGCAACTGCACGCCGATGGCTTCCTCCAGCGCCTGGATCTGTTTGCTGACTTTCGAGCGCGGCACGTCCATGGCCCGGGCCGCGGCGGCGAAGCCGTTGGCGTCGACCGTGACCACAAACGCGCGCATGCATTCGATGCGATCCATGACTGTCCCTTTTTTGGAATCAATGATTCTCGATTTTAGGGAATTGTTCCTTTTTATATCAACCCCTAAATTAGCCACCAAGCCGGCCGCAAAGCCTCCGGAACCCGCGCCGAGCTCCCGAATTGTGCAACTCAACGCTTGAACCCACTCGACAGCAAAAGGAACGCGCCATGTCTATCCGTGAACTGCTCAACCCAAACAACTCCGCCCTGATCCTGATCGACCACCAGCCGCAGATGTCCTTCGGCGTGCAGTCGATCGACCGCCAGACCCTGAAGAACAACACCGTGGGCCTGGCCAAGGCGGCGAAGATCTTCAACGTGCCGACCATCTTCACCTCGGTGGAAACCGAGAGCTTCAGCGGCTACATCTGGCCGGAACTGCTCAGCGTGTTCCCCGATCACCAGCCGATCGAACGCACCTCTATGAACTCCTGGGAAGACCAGAAGCTGGTGGAAGCAGTCAAGGCCACCGGGCGCAAGAAGCTGATCATGGCGGCGCTGTGGACCGAGGTCTGCCTGAACTTCCCGGCCCTGGAAGCCCTGGCCGAAGGCTACGAGGTGTACATCGTCACCGACGCTTCCGGCGGCACCACCCAGGAAGCCCACGACATGTCGGTGCAGCGCATGATCCAGGCCGGTGCGGTGCCGGTGACCTGGCAGCAGGTACTGCTCGAGTTCCAGCGCGACTGGGCGCACAAGGACACCTACGACGCGGTGATGGACCTGGTGCGCGAGCACAGCGGCGCCTACGGCATGGGCGTGGACTACGCCTACACCATGGTGCACAAGGCACCGCAGCGTCAGGTCAAGTAAGCCTGCCGCGAACCCCGCCGGCCGCTGAGCCTCCTGGTTGCCACGGTTCGAATGTGCCGGCCAGTGACATCTTTGTTTCGGTAGGAGCGAGGCTTGCCCGCGATGAACGAAAACGCGGTTTAGCAGGAAACACCGCATGATCCAAATAACTGGCAAGTTGCAATAAAAAGGGACGCTCTTATTGGGAGCGTCCCTTTTTGTTTAATGAATCAACGGTTTTAATGAATCAACGGTTAGCGACAACGACAAGTTGCACTTAGCAGAACCGGTCAATCACCCGAACTTCCGACTTGTTCTGCAGCGACTGCCATTCATTCTTCAGGGTATCGAGGACCCGTCCGATGAAGTCCCTGTCGGCGGCGGCCTTCTTGCCGACGTAGCCCTGGCCACGACGGTACATTTTCAGGCGGGCCAGCAAGTCCTGGTTGTTCTTGTCGAACTCTTCTTCATGGGCGTGGGGCGACAGGCAGTCGATATGGACCTGGCCAGACTTGGCAATCCACAGGATATGGCTGTCATGGCTGTCTTTCTGTGCCGCGAACATACGAGCCAGTTCATCAATAGTGGGTTGATTGTTCAGATTCATTTGTAAGCCCCTTGACCATTTCGATCTATCTAGTTGAGTCGCTAATTGATATCGCTACATCGGTAAGTTGAACCCTGATACCGGAAACAGGGCGACAGAGGGTGTCTGTCGGATACAGATAAGGCCCAGAGCCTGATGCGTGTAGTCGTCTTGATTAACTGCTACGCAAATAGCGTCACAACGAAGAGAAGCAGCGTAAACCTGGATCAAGCTGCCGAAGTTTTCAGTTTCGGCCACAAGCATCTTGAGGAGTTTTCGCCAGCTTCCCGCCCTTTGTACTGGACGTTCATGCCAGGTCAGTTTCATCAATCTGCCTTGTGGGCAGTACACATCCGGGTTGACAGCTCGGCGGTCAGACGAGCTTGCTCATAACACCTTTGCCACGTCTCCCGATCGGGGAGACGTCTGCATCATGCAAGGGCAAATTCGCCTCGTCAACGGTTTTGTAGTGAAAATTTTCAAGCACTACATATTGTCCGACAAAACCTTTCGGCACATCGGCGGAACGGGCTATCGCGGCCGAGGACAGGTAGAATCAAGCCCTTGAAACAGGTGCTTGAGGTTGCAGTGGTGGATTTACAGCAGGGCTTCGTCCTGACCCGGCATTGGCGGGATACGCCGGCAGGCACGGAAGTCGAGTTCTGGCTGGCGACCGATGCCGGGCCGCGCCAGATCCGCTTGCCGGTGCAGACCTCCGTGGCCTTCATTCCCGCCGAACAGCAAGAGCTGGCCCGGCGGCTGCTGGCCGACGACCGCGATGTCGAGTTGCGGCCCCTGGGCCTGTGTGATTTCCAGCACCGCCCGGTGCTTGGCCTGTACTGCCCGCAACACAATCAATTGATCCGCCTCGACAAGACCCTGCGCCGCGCCGGCGTCGAGGTGTTCGAGGCCGATGTGCGGCCGCCCGAGCGCTACCTGATGGAGCGTTTCATCACCGCGCCGGTGTGGTTTGGCGGCACCCCGGGCGAGGGCGGGGTGCTGCTGGAGGCGCAGATGAAGCCGGCGCCGGACTACCGGCCGACGCTGAAACTGGTGTCGCTGGATATCGAGACCAGCGAGACCGGCGAGCTGTACTCCATCGCCCTGGAAGGCTGCGGCCAGCGCCAGGTGTACATGCTCGGTCGCGCCCGCGAAGACGACAGCGCGGTGGATTTCGACCTGGAGTTCTGCGCCAGCCGCGAGCAGTTGCTCGAACGGCTCAACCAGTGGCTGGCGCGGCATGATCCGGATGCGATCATCGGCTGGAACCTGGTGCAGTTCGACCTGCGCATCCTGCACGAGCACGCCCGGCGCCTGGCGGTGCCTTTGCGCCTGGGGCGCGGCGGCGAAGAGATGCAGTGGCGCGAACACGGCAGCCGTACCCATTATTTCGCCGCGGCCGCCGGGCGCCTGATCATCGACGGCATCGAAGCCCTGCGTTCGGCAACCTGGAGCTTTCCCTCGTTCAGCCTGGAAAACGTCGCCCAGACCCTGCTCGGCGAAGGCAAGTCGATCGACAACCCATACCAGCGCATGGATGAGATCAACCGCATGTTCGCCGAGGACAAGCCCGCCCTGGCGCGCTACAACCTCAAGGACTGCGAGCTGGTGACGCGGATTTTCGCCAAGACCGAGCTGCTCACCTTTCTTCTCGAACGGGCCACGGTCACCGGCCTGCCGGCCGACCGCAGCGGTGGTTCGGTGGCGGCCTTCACCCATCTCTACATGCCGTTGATGCACCGCCAGGGCTTCGTCGCGCCGAACCTCGGCGAGAAGCCGCCGCAGGCCAGCCCCGGCGGCTTTGTCATGGACTCGCGGCCCGGCCTCTATGAATCGGTGCTGGTGCTGGACTACAAGAGCCTGTACCCGTCGATCATCCGCAGCTTCCTGATCGACCCGGTGGGGCTGGTGGAAGGCTTGCGCCACCCGGCGGACGACGAGTCGGTGCCGGGCTTTCGCGGCGCGCGGTTTTCCCGCACCCGGCATTGCCTGCCATCGATCGTCGCGCGGGTCGCTGAAAGCCGTGAAGTGGCAAAACGCGAACACAACGCGCCGCTGTCCCAGGCGCTGAAAATCATCATGAACGCCTTCTACGGCGTGCTTGGCTCCAGTGGCTGCCGCTTCTTCGATCCGCGCCTGGCGTCGTCGATCACCCTGCGCGGTCACGAAATCATGCGCCGCACCCGCCAGCTCATCGAAGCGCAAGGCCACAAGGTGATCTACGGCGACACCGACTCGACCTTCGTCTGGCTCGGCAGCGCCCACGCCGAGGCGGACGCCACGCGCATCGGCCGCGCGCTGGTGGCGCACGTCAACCAGTGGTGGCGCGATCACCTGCGGGCCGAATATGGCCTGGAAAGCGCCCTGGAATTGCAGTTCGAAACGCATTTCTGCCGTTTCCTGATGCCGACCATCCGGGGTGCCGAGGAGGGCAGCAAGAAGCGCTACGCCGGCCTGGTGACCCGCGCCGACGGCACCCAGGAGATGGTCTACAAGGGGCTGGAGGCGGTGCGCACCGATTGGTCGCCGCTGGCCCAGCAGTTCCAGCTGGAGCTGTACCGGCGGATCTTCCATCACCAGCCGTACCAGGACTATGTGCGCGACTACGTACGCCGCACCCTGGCCGGCGAACTGGACGAGCAACTGGTGTACCGCAAGCGCCTGCGCCGCCAACTGGACGACTACGAGCGCAACGTGCCGCCCCATGTGCGGGCCGCGCGCCTGGCCGACGAATACAACCAGCAGCAAGGCCGGCCGCAGCGTTATCAGAATGGCGGCTGGATCAGCTACGTGATCACCCTGGCCGGCCCCGAGCCCCTGGAAAACCGCACGGCGGCCATCGATTACGACCACTACGTGAGCCGCCAATTGCAGCCGGTGGCGGACGCCATCCTGCCGTTCGTGCAGGACGATTTCAGCACCCTGGTGGGCGGGCAGATGGGCTTGTTCTAGCAAGCATCTCGTCGTAGCCGCTGCCGAGCTCGCGAGGCTGCGATCGACTTGGGCGGCATTCCGACGCAGCAGGCGCAAACCCTGAGAATGCATTGAGTCAGGATAACCGCGATGCCCCTACTACGGCCGCTTCGCTGCCGATCGCAGCCTCGCGGGCTCGGCAGCGGCTACAGGGTGTAGCTCAGTCGTCGACCGAGGTGCAGATGCCGTTGGCGCCTTGCTTGCCGCTGTAGGTCACGAGCACCGAGTCGTCATCTTCCACGCTGATGGCCACCGTGATGCCCGAACCCTTGGCTTCGAAATAGCGCTCGTTGACGGTCTTGGTCTGGGCCTCTTTGCCGTTGATCAACACCGGGCCTCCTTCGTCCGCGCTGACCGGAATACCGCCCGGGCAGTCGACGTTGAACAGCGGGATGCCCTCGGCGTGGACGGCACTGGCGATCAGGGACAAGGTGCAGCAGAGGAGGATATTTTTCATCGCGGACTCCTTCGAAAAGCAGGCAAGAACTCGGGCGCGGCAACGAGCTCGGTTAGGGCCAAGCTTAGCGTATGGAGCGCTCTGGCAAGGGCGCGGGCCATGATTTTAATCCGCAGAAAAGCCATTCCGCGGTTTTGTAGGACAATAAAAATCGTGGACGAGGCACCAACGTCTGTGTCAGTTTTTCCCCGCCTTGAATAGGGCGAGTGATAGGACGATCTCGCTAACAGGTCGCCGTGGTCTATCGGAAATTTTCAGCGTTGAACAAGGACGTAAATGATGGCAAAAGCCAAAGAAAATGCCGGTTTTTCGGCAGCTCCGGGCAGCGATGCCTTTCAACTGATCACCGCCTTCAGCCATGCCTATGACCGTGGCGGCGCAGAGCTGGTGAACGGCAAACCGTCGTACACCTCGGACCAGGCGGCCGAGCAGATCCTGCGCAAGGGCCTGTCGTGGCACGACCAGAACGACGACGGCAAGGTCGAACTCAGCTACAGCTTCCTCACCAGCCAACCGGCCAACTACAACTCGAACCTGGGCACCTTCAGCGAGTTCAGCGCCTTGCAGAAAGCCCAGGCGTTCCTGGCCCTGCAATCCTGGTCGGACGTGGCCAATGTGCGCTTCAACGAAGCCGCGAGCGGCGGTGACGGACACCTGAGTTTCGGCAACTACAGCGTCAGCACCGGCGGTGCGGCCTTCGCCTACCTGCCTTCGGGCAGCAGCTATGACGGCCAGTCCTGGTACCTGATCAACGATCAGTACCGGGTCAACGAAACCCCGGGCAACGGCAACTACGGCCGCCAGACCCTGACCCACGAAATCGGCCACAGCCTGGGCCTGTCCCATCCGGGCAGCTACAACGCCGGCAACGGCAACCCGACCTACAACGACGCCACCTACGCCGAGGACACGCGCGGCTACAGCCTGATGAGCTACTGGAGCGAGAGCAACACCGGGCAGGACTTCAGCAAGGACGGCGGCGGTGCCTACGCCTCGGCGCCGCTGATGGACGACATCGTCGCGGTGCAGAAACTCTACGGTGCCAACCACGAGACCCGCGCCGACAACACCGTGTACGGGTTCAACTCCAACACCGGGCGCGATTTCTACAGCGCCAGTTCATCGGCTTCCAAGCTGGTGTTCTCGGTGTGGGACGGCGGTGGCAACGACACCCTGGACTTCTCCGGCTTCAACCATAACCAGAAGATCAACCTCAACGAAGGTTCGTTCTCCGACGTCGGCGGCCTGGTGGGCAACGTCTCCGTCGCCCACGGCGTGACCCTGGAAAACGCCGTCGGCGGTTCGGGCAACGACCTGCTGATCGGCAACGCAGTGGCCAACAGCCTGGAGGGCGGTGCCGGCAACGACATCCTCTACGGCGGTGGCGGCGGCGACAGCCTGTGGGGCGGGGCAGGGGCGGACACCTTCGTGTTCGGCGCGGCATCCGATTCGACCTTCGACGCGCCCGACTGGATCATGGATTTCACCAGTGGCCAGGACAAGATCGACCTCAGCGGCCTGGCGCCATTCGCCTCGGGGCAGGCGACCCTGAACTTCGTCAGCGGCTTCACCGGCCATGCCGGCGACGCGATCCTGACCTACTACGCCGAGACCGACCAGACCAGCCTGCTGGTCGACCTGACCGGCCTGGGGGCGGTGGACTTCGCCGTGGGTACCGTCGGCCAGGCAGCGGCCAGCGATATCGTGGCCTGATCGACAGCAATGGAAGCGGCGCGCAATGCGCCGCTTTTTTCCACAAGCGCGGCGTCTCTCTTCCGCCTGTTACCCAACCCCAGCCGCTGATTTTTCTCTTCGGCCTGCGCGCGATATTCCTGGCAACACTTTTTCATCCTTAGTCTAGGCTGACTCCCAAAGCTCCCACCAGCACTGCGACAAGGAGGTCGCCATGCACCGAGCCGTTCGCTCGTCTTTTGCCCTGGCCTGGACCCTGCCCCTGGCATTCTGCGCGGTAGCCGCCCAGCCGCCGCTCGATCCACTGGAAACCCTGAACCGCATCAACCGCAACTACAACACCCTCAAGGACGCCTGCCGCGAGCCCGACACTGGCGCCGCGCGCGGTCATTACTACTGCAGCGGCGTGACCTTGCGCATGGTCAACGACGGGCCCTTCAACCCCTGGGACTACAGCCCTTACGCGATCAAGATCGGCGCGACGTCCTATTCCTGGATCCGCAAGGACTTGAGCACCCGCATCCTGATTCACCCGGCCGGTTTCATCCTGCGCACGCCTACCGACGCGGCAGCCCTGAAGCTGCCGGTCAAGGATCAGGGCTGGACCTGTATCTATGCCTTCGACGGCGGCACCGGGCCGGAGCGCAAGTGGTACGGCTGCGGTTTCTTCGACAGCCGCGAACCGCCGCGCTCCGCCCAGACCGTGATGACCAACCGCAACGCCGCCCTGGCCTACGGCACCTGCGCCGAGGCCGGGGTGACCACCGCCGAGCAATGGACCCACAAATACACCGGCTTGATGAAGGGACCGATCCAGTACAGCCAATGCTCCTGGAACGCGGAAAAACCCAGCGACTGGAACGCCATGATCCGCGTCCATGAATCGCGGGTGAACACCACCAACAAAGACCCTTTCGCCTACAGCGCCCAGGTTAACGAATTCATGTTGAAGAACGCCTCGGCGACCAACGACGGCAGCGAAAACATGAAGTACATCGATGCCTTCATCTACAACGTCAACAGCACGCAGAACTTCGCCACCCGCGGCGACCAGGCACCGCCGAAACCGGAGAACGGCCTGAACAGCGCGCGCAACTTCCAGAAAAAACTCCAGGCCCGGGGCTACAGCGTGCCGATCCTGCGACTGGATTTCACCAAGCCGCCGGAGCAGCGTTTCAGCTATGTGGCCGCCGACCAGGCGATCGACCTGACGGCGGCCGGCGGCGCACAACCGACGCCGGAAACCCCAGCCGCGCCGGCCCCGCAATACATTGCCTCGGCCACCTGGGTGGAGCGCTACGACCCCGGCAGCCAGAAAAACGAATGGACCCTCAACGTCACGCCGACTGCCCAGGGCAAGGCGATCCAGGCCAGCGACCAGGAGGCGTTGTACAAGGAGCTGTTCGCCCTGCGCGGTGCCGACAGCCAATGGCGCGACCACGAAAAATCGCCGGGCAGCATGCGTCAGCAACTGAGTTGCCTGGTGCAGAACTACCCGGCCAAGACCGAGTGGAACCTGGAGCCGTTCCGGCCCACGGTCACCCCCCAGGAAGCCGTCAAGGCCGGTTGCAACCCGTTGCCGGTGCAGGCGCCGCGGTACATCGCTTCCGCCGATTGGGTCAAACGCTACGACCCCGGCACCCGCCAGGAAGAATGGACCTTGAGCGTGGTGCCCACGGCGGCGGGCCGCGCCTTGCCCAACGAGCAGGCGGGGGCGTTGTACGAGCAGTTGTTCGCCCTCAAGGGCGCCGATGGCAACTGGCGTGACAACGAGAAATCCGCCGGCAGCATGCGCCAGCAATTGAGCTGCGTACTGGTCAATTACCGCAGCAAGACGCCGTGGAATCTCGAGCCTTTCCGGCCGGCGCTGTCGGACAGCGAGACCCGCGCGGCAGGTTGCAACCCGGTGCCGCGTTGAGTGGCCGGTCGATCTTTCACTGGCAGGGAGGTGCAGTCACGTTCCGATGGATTGCAAAGTGTTTTGGCTAATCAGGGAGATGTACGCCATGAAAAAACCGTTGAACAGGATCGCCCCGTTATTCGTATTTCCATTGCTCTTGCAAACGGCCCTGGCCCATGCCGAGTCCTGCGACGAGACGCTGAAGCGGGTGGAAGGGCTGTACAACAAGACTGTCGACAACTGCGGGCCGGACCCGGCCTCGGACTGTTCGGGGCTGCTGGTCAGGGGCACCCACCGGGCCGACCCGGCGAAGGGGCAACAGTGGGATGTCTGGAACCCCAGCCCGAAAGCCAGGGAACTGGGTACGTTTGCCGCTTCCTGGATGCGCGCCGATGGCGTCAGCTATGAAGACCCGGGCATGAGCACGCAAAACGGCTACCTCATCACGCCGATCGACCTGGTTCGCCAGCCCGAGACGCCGGTGCACGTTTATTGCGCGTTTCCCAACGACGCCTGGACCGACTTTCGCGATGACCGCGGCTGCGGCAACAACAAGAACACCACCCAGACCGAGGCGGTATGCCAGGCCATGGCCCCGCCGATCAGCAACGCCAAGGCCTGGGTCGCGCACTTCACCCGGTTCAACAACGACCGCAAGCAAGACCAGCTGCAGTGCGGCTTCAATATGCGCAACCCCATGAGCAGCGAGGATCGGGTCGACGCCTTTCGCAATTTCATGGGCGCCCGCAAGGTCATCAACAGCCGTGAATTCCAGACCCAGACCGAGTTGCGCCTGGGCAACCCGAAAGACGACGAATTGCCGATCCTGGCGTTTTTCTACAGCGATCAGCGGGGCTTGAACGATGCCCTGGCCAACCAGCGCGACTACAAGAACAAGACCGGCAAGGATCGCAACATCATCAAGATCGACTTTCCACGAACGCCGACCGGCAAGGCCACGTTCTCCTGCACCCGCGCCGCGCCGCTACCCACGCAGCAGTTCTGCGACTCGTACATCCAGTCCAGCAACTGGGTGCAGCGCGACGATCCGAAGCTCGGGCCCAACACCTGGTCGCTGGAGGTCGTGCCCAGCGCATGCGGCCGCGCGATCAAGGATGACCAGACCGACAGGATGTTTGCCGAGCTGTACAACAAGCACAAGAACGACGATCAATGGCGGCAATACAGCGTCAACGGTGGGTCGATCCGCCGGCAGTTGGTGTGTCACTTGGCGGCCAGTTATGACGGCAAACCGGTGCGCAACAAGCCCGAGTGGAACCTTGAACCGGCACGGCCCTACGTCGACCAGGCCACGGCCGTGGCGCAACGCTGCAACCCTTACTGAGGCGGCATGAACCACACGGCCCGGATCATCGACCCGGGCCGTTTTTTTTGGAGGCGGTAGGAGCCAAGCTTGCTGGCGAAGACGGCCTTGAGGCTGCGGCGATCTTGCGG
>NZ_FNPW01000013.1:130507-137584 GCF_900107395.1 Pseudomonas sp. NFIX28 | reverse complement strand
TTTGGGGCGAGGTAGGAGCCAAGCTTGCTGGCGAATAGGGCCTTGAAGCTGCGGCGATCTTACGGCCGGTTCGCGAGCAAGCTTCGCTCCTACGGAAGGCAGGCCCGGGTCATCGACCCGGGGCTTTCAGTTTTTGTCGATATCGACGTGGCGGGTTTCGCGCAGGCAGATCAGGCCGACGAACAGGCTGACCCCGGTAATCAATACCGGGTACCACAGGCCGTAGAAGATATCGCCGGTGTACACCACCAGGGCGAACGACACGGTCGGCAGGAAGCCGCCAAACCAGCCATTGCCGATGTGGTAGGGCAGGGACATGGAGGTATAGCGGATACGGGTCGGGAACAGTTCGACCATCAGCGCTGCCAGCGGGCCGTAGCACATGGCGGCGATCAGGATCAGGGCGACGATCAGCACCACCACCATGGTTTTGTTGACGTTCTGGATGTCGGCCTGTTGCGGGTAGCCGGCCAGGGTCACGGCGCCGCGCAGGGCCGCTTCGTCGAAACCGTCGATCTGTACCTCGCCGACGCTGACCTGCACCGGGCTGCCGGCCGGCGCCGCGACGCTGGTGTAGGGCAGGCCCTGCTTGACCAGGAAGGTCTTGACCTTGTCGCACGGGCTGTCGAAACGCGCCTTGCCCACCGGGTCGAACTGGAAGGTGCAGGTGGCGGGGTCGGCCAGCACGCTGATCGGCGCCTGGCGGCTGGCCTGGTCGATGGCCGGGTTGGCGTAGTAGGCCAGGGACTTGAAGATCGGGAAGTACAGCGCGGTGGCCAACAGCAGGCCGACCATCAGCACCGGCTTGCGGCCGACCTTGTCCGACAGCCAGCCGAAGAAGATAAAGAACGGCGCGCCGATCACCACGCTGATAATCAGCAGCATGTTGGCCAGGGCCGGGTCCATCTTGAGGAACTGGGTGAGGAAGAACAGCACGTAGAACTGCGCGGCGTAGAAGGTCACGGCCTGCCCGGCGTTGATGCTGAACAGGGCGATCAGCACCACCTTGAGGTTTTCCCATTTACCGAAGGATTCGCGGATCGGCGCCTTGCTCGCCTTGCCTTCTTCCTTCATTTTCAGGAAGGCCGGCGACTCGTGCAGGCTCAGGCGGATCCAGGTGGAAATGCCCAGCAGCACGATCGACAGCAGGAACGGCAGGCGCCAGCCCCAGACTTCGAACTGATCGCCGGTGAAGTAGCGGCAACCCAGCACCACCAGCAGCGACAGCAGCAGGCCGAGGGTCGCGGTGGACTGGATCCAGCTGGTGTGGAAGCCACGCTTGCCCTGGGGCGCGTGCTCGGCGACGTAGGTCGCGGCGCCGCCATATTCACCGCCCAGGGCCAGGCCCTGGAGCATGCGCAGGGCGACCAGGATGATCGGCGCGGCGATGCCGATGCTCGAATAGGTCGGCAGCAGGCCCACGGCGAAAGTCGCCAGGCCCATGAGCACGATGGTCGCGAGGAAGGTGTATTTGCGCCCGATCATGTCCCCCAGGCGGCCGAACACCAGGGCGCCGAATGGCCGCACCACGAAGCCGGCGGCGAACGCCATCAGGGCGAAGATAAAGGCGGTGGTGTCGTTGACCCCGGCGAAGAACTGCTTACTGATAACCGCCGCGAGGGCGCCGTAGAGGAAAAAGTCGTACCACTCGAACACCGTCCCCAGGGACGAGGCGAAGATGACTTTCTGGCTTTCCTGGCTGGTGGGCGCGACGACCGCCGCGTCCATCGATTGAGCATGTTCCGACATATCGATATCCCTCACAGTGATTGTTTTTGTTGTTCCACTGTCGGCGCCAATGTGGCGTCGCTATCTGCCTCTTGTCGCGGTCTTCTGCACGGCCCTTGTGTCGTAGGAGCGAAGCTTGCTCGCGAAAGGCCCTTGAGCCTTGCAGCGCTCTATAGGCCGCCATCGCGAGCAAGAACTGGGCGTCCCCCTTGCTCCTACCCCCACTCAGGCCGGGGTGACGCTTGGTTTTTCGGTGGCGGGGCTCCTGGTCGAGGTGGCGAGGATCAGCTCGGCGGCTTTCTCGGCAATCATCAGCGTCGGCGAACAGGTATTGCCGGAAGTGATGTACGGCATGATCGAGGCATCGGCGATGCGCAGGCCGGGGATGCCGTGCACCCGCAACTCGGCGTCGACCACCGCATCCGGCCCCTGGCCCATGCGGCAGGTGCCCACTGGATGGAAGATGGTGGTGCCGATGCGCGCGGCGGCTTCGTGCAGTTGTTCTTCGCTGCGCAACTCGGCCCCCGGCAGGTATTCGGTCGGCTTGAAGGCTTGCAGGGCCGGCGCGGCGACGATGCGCCGGGTCAGCCGAATGGCCTCGGCGGCGACTCGCAGGTCCTCCGGGTGGCTCAGGTAATTGGGCTGGATCAGCGGCGCCGCCTGCGGGTCGGCGGAGCGGATTTCCACCCGGCCGCGGCTTTGCGGGCGCAGGTCGCAGACCGACGCGGTAAAGGCCGGGAAGGCATGCAGCGGTTCGCCGAAGCGCTCCAGCGACAGCGGCTGCACGTGGTATTCGAGGTTGGCCGAAGCCTGCTCCGGCCCCGAGCGGGCAAACGCCCCCAGCTGGCTCGGCGCCATGGACAGCGGGCCGCTGCGGTCGTACAGGTAGCGCAGGCCCATGCCCATCTTGCCCCACACACTGCCGGCGATCTGGTTCAGGGTGCGGGCGTTTTCCAGCTTGTAGATCAGCCGCAGTTGCAGGTGGTCCTGCAGGTTGCCGCCGACCCCCGGCAGTTCGTGGGCAACGCCTATGCCTAGGCGTTGCAGCAGCGCGGCGGGGCCGATTCCGGAACGTTGCAGGATGCTCGGCGAGCCGATGGAGCCGGCACTGAGGATGATTTCGCGCCGCGCCTTGAAGGTCTGCGCCTGGCCCTGGTGACGGGCGCTGAGCGCCGCCGCGCGGCCGTTTTCCAGGAGCACGCGATCGACCTCGACCCCGGTCAGCACCGTGAGGTTGGGGCGCTGGCGAATCGGCTTGAGGAAGGCCTTGGCGGCATTCCAGCGTACCCCGGCTTTCTGGTTGACCTGGAAGTAGCCGCAGCCTTCGTTGTCGCCGCCGTTGAAGTCATCGACGCTGGCGATACCGCTCTGTTCGGCGGCGCTGCGAAAGGCATCGAGGATCGGCCACGACAGGCGCTGCCGTTCGACCCGCCATTCGCCGGCGGCGCCGTGGATTTGCGAGTCGCCGGCAAAGTGGTTTTCGCTTTTGCGAAACAGCGGCAGCACGTCCTGCCAGCTCCAGCCGGGGTTGCCGTCGGCGGCCCAGCGCTGATAGTCGCCGGCCTGGCCGCGCATGTAGATCATGCCGTTGATCGACGAGCAGCCGCCCAGCACCTTGCCGCGCGGGTAGCTCAGGCTACGGCCCTGCAGGCCGGGTTCGGCTTCGGTCTTGAAGCACCAGTCGGTGCGCGGGTTGCCGATGCAGAACAGGTAGCCGACGGGGATGTGGATCCAGGGATAGTTGTCGCGGCCACCGGCTTCCAGCAGCAGGACGCGGTGGGCCGGGTTGGCGGACAGCCGATTGGCCAGCAGGCACCCGGCGGGGCCGGCGCCGACCACTATGTAGTCGTATGGATCAAAGGCAGGCAGCATCCATGACCTCTTTTATCGTTCTTGTTGCGGCTCATCCTAGTTGTTAGCTTTCGTTAAAAGAATGTTAGTTTTTGCTCAGCCGCTGTGCGTTTTTAAACAGCGGCTTTTCCCAGCCTGCGCAAGGAAGAGTCATGTTCGACTGGAACGACCTGCGGTTTTTTCTCGAGCTGCAACGCAGCGGCCGCCTGCTGACCGCGGCCCAGCGGCTCAAGACCACCCACGCCACGGTGGCCCGGCATATCGAGGCGATCGAGAAAAGCCTGGGCACCGCGCTGTTCGTCCAGCACGCCCAGGGCTACGAACTGACGCCGGCCGGGGAGGCCTTGCTCAAGCACGCCGAGGCCATGGAGAACGTGGCCTTGCTGGCCCAGGAGGAAATCACCCAGTCCAGCGCGCCCCTGGGCAAGATCCGCGTGGGCGTCACCGAAGGCCTGGGCATCATGTTTCTCGCCAGCCGCATGCGCGGGCTGTTCGAACGCTATCCGGGGCTGGAAGTGGAGCTGGTGGCGGTGCCGCGTTTTGTCAGCATTCTCAACCGCGAGGCGGAGATCAGCATCCACCTGGAGCGGCCCAATGCCGACATGCTGGTGACCCGCAAGCTCACCGACTACCGCCTGGCGCTGTACGCCAGCCAGGACTACCTGGACCGCGCGCCGCCGCTGCGCAGCCGCGAGGACCTGGGGCGGCATGCCTGGATCGGTTATGTCGACGACCTGCTGTTCAGCCAGGAACTGATCTTCCTCACCAGCTTCTGCCGCAACCCCCAGGTGGTGTTCCACAGCACCAGTGTGATCGCCCAGCAACAGGCTGCGCGCTCCGGCCTCGGCATCGCCGTGCTGCCGTGCTACATGGCCGCCGGCGATCCGCAGTTGGTGCCGTTGCTGCCCAGCGAGAGCATCCAGCGCGCCTACTGGATCAGCACCCGGCGCGAGCTGCACAAATCCGTGCGCCTGCGCGTGGTGTGGGACTACGTGGTCGAGCTGTGCGCGGCCGAGCAGGGCTTGCTGCTCCAGGGCACTTCCCCGGCCTGACCGCCTACCTGTAGGAGCGAGGCTTGCCCGCGATGTCGTTCAACGATAACGCGCACCACCTGAATGGACGCGTTGCCCTTGCGTTCATCGCGGGCAATCGAGCGTCGACCGGCCGCTCCTACAGACGATCAGGTCTTCTTCGCTGAGCCCTTGAGCTGGACCAGCTGGCGCGCTTGCTCGGAGCAGGTCTTGGCCTGGTCGACCATGGCCTCGAACGGCGCGCCGATGATGTCCTCATGGCTCAGCCAGCGTTTTTTCTGGCTCAGGCGGTAGTGATAGCGGTACTCGCCCTTGACCCGTTCGCTGCGCAGGTCCATGTCGAACCAGGGCGAGCGCACGGTGCAGGCCTGGATGTCCTTGTCCAGCTGGGCACCGGAAAGGGTGATGGTGTAGCGCAGGGTATAAGGGTCGCCGATGTAGAGGTCCGCCAGCTGGCCATTGCGGCGGTAGTTGACCAGGAAGTTCCAGTCGCCCTCCAGGGCCTGGGGCTTGTAGAAGTAATTGCCGGAAATCTGTTCCAGGGGCTTGAGGTCGGTCAGCGCGGCCTTGACCCGGTAGGTCCTGGGCGCGACGAAGGCGGTCGGTTCGCGGCTGATCTGGCAGTCGCGCAGTTCTTGGGTGAAGCGCTCGCACAGGCTCTGGTCGTTGCTGGCGATGCCGTGCTGGTTGTCGGCAACCATCAGCTGCATCAGTTCCATGTGGCTGAACTCGATACGCGCATTGACCCGGGCCTGGCCGGCGCTGTCGAAGTGCTCCTGTTTGTTCAGCACCAGGCTGGTGTCCGGCGCTTCCAGGGGAATGTAGTCCTCGCGCACCTGGCCCTTGGCGTCGCTGACAAAGGCCCAGCGCTCCTGGATGTCGGGCATGCTGCGGCCCGGGTCGAACACCGGGTTGGTCGGGTCCAGCCACCACACCTTGCCGTCGACCTCGGCCCGCACGATGGCGTGGTTCGGCGCGTGGGTGCCGGGGATCAACAGCGGCGCGACGACGTTCTCGCGACTGACCCAGGCCGTCTCGGCCTTGATCCCGCTGGCCTTGAGCATCGCCGCCAGGAGCACCGCCAGGTCCTTGCAATCGCCATAGCCGCGCTGTTCGATCTGCTGCAGTTCGAAGGGTACATAGCCGCGCTCGGTGGCGCGCCAGTCGCCCAGGTAGCGGTAGTTGTCGTTGATGTGCTGCATCAGCCCGGCCACTTTCTCGGCTGGCGGCAGGTCGCGCAGGCCGGCCACGGCCTTGGCGCTGGCTGGCGGCAACGGCGTGGCGAGGATCTGCTGATAGCGCTGGGCCAACGGGCCGAAATAGTCCTGCACCTCGGTGCTGCTGCCCAGCTCGACCCGCGGCACGCGCTGGATAAAGCCGATCGAGGGTTCGTTGATGTAATTGAGGAAGACCGGCGCCTTCTGCTCGATGGTGAGTTTTTTCCGGTCGCTGGCGGCGCTGAAGCGGTAGTCGTGCATCTGCTCGCTGCGCCAGATGATCGGGCGCGTGGCGCGGTAGGTGATCTTGAAGCTGTCCTGGCGCACCGGCTTGGGGCCGAACTCCAGCACCGAGTGGAACTGCCCCAGCAGCGGCTTGGCCGCGTAGTGCTGCTGCACGGTGTAGCTGAGCCGGGTGCCGACCCGCAGGTTGGGGAAGGCCAGGGACGTCTGCTTCTCGCGCAGGAAACCCTGTTCCGGATTCGGCGCGGTGCGCGTATCGATCTGCGCCGGCGCCAGCGCGACGGGCTTGCCGCCCGGCTGGGTGGACTCGGCCTTGAGCAGTTCGAAGCCATCGGTCTCGGCATAGCTGAAGTCGATGCGCGAAAGCATTTCCCGGCCCGCCGGGGTAAGGATGGTGTAGCGCTGGGTGGTGGTGCAGTCGCTGCTGTGGTCGGCATTGAACTGGCATTCGATTTCGGAATCGGCGGCCAGGGCGGCTTCTGATTGCGGTTGATAGGCAGCCAGAGCTTGCCAGGAGAGCAGTCCGAGACCGGCGCAGATCAGGGGACGGTAAAGCGGAAAACGGTACATGAGCGCCTCGGGTGAATCGTGAAAATCAGCCACGTCGCGCAGGGGTGAATCACCTGTGCCGTGCGGGTGGCTAGCGGGGGAGGCGCCAAATGATAATTTATCGCAATACGGATTTACAGCATTGTCTGACAATTGATCCCGCTGAAAGGCTTGAGATAGAGCGGTTTCTTTAGAATTTTTGCAGGCTTGGGAGACGCGGGATAAAGCCAGCCACGGCGTTTTGAACGCGTCGTGGAGCACGGGGTTTCTCCCCGCAGGGTATGGCTTAAGGCCATATCTGCGTCCCGTTCGAGTGCTGGTGATTGCCGGGAAGATCCAGGGGGTTTTGCCGTCTGTTTTTTGTCGGGTATTCTGAAATATTTTGTTACGAGATAAGCGCCTCCCTGTAGCCGCTGCCGAAGGCTGCGCAAGGTCCGCAGGACCTTCGGCGGCCGAGA
>NZ_FNPW01000013.1:0-129851 GCF_900107395.1 Pseudomonas sp. NFIX28 | reverse complement strand
CGGCGGCCGAGAGAACGCCGCGCCCCTGCGGGTCGATCGCAGCCTGCGGCAGCGGCTACAGGGGGTATGTCTGTAAGGGAGGTGGCGGTGGCTATGGGGCGGGGGGTTGGATATCGAACGCCGTGCTGCCCAGGCGCTCGCCGTTGACCAGGATATGCAGCACATGGCGTCCGGGATAGTGGCGGCGGGTGGTCAGTTCGCGGATGTGCTGGGCGCGGCCAAGTTGCTCCCGGGCCTTGGCCGGCAGGGTGAAGGCCTTGAGCTTGAAGACCTTGGCCCGGGTGTCGCCCGAGGCCTTGACGTAGTCGATGGCGTAATCCACCACCAGGCGCTGGCTGGCCTCGGCGGTGGATTCCAGGGCAAAGGACAGGTTGATGCGTTCGCCCAGGCGAATCACCGCCGGCTCGACCCGCAGGCCATGCAGCCTCACCTGCGGCGCTTGCCCGGCGCCGACGATCGCCAGTGCCCGGCGATGGCCCTGCTTGATCAGGCTGCGCAGGGCATGGCGGGCGATCCAGGCAGTGTGCGGGTTATCCAGCGGCCAGCCTTCGAGCAACCCCAGCAGCCAGTCGGGATGGTCCTTGCTGATGTCGTTGAGGTGGTTGGCCACCGACTTGCGCACGTACAGGCTGGGGTCGGCCTTGAGGCACTCGAGGATCGGCGCCGCCAGCGTCGGGTCGGCCTGGATCCGCGCCAGGCGGAATGACCAGGGCAGGCGTGGGCGGCTGCCTTCGCTGGCCAGGCGACGCACATGTTCGTTGTCGTCCCGGGCCCAGTCGCGCAGCACCGCCAGGGTGCGCGGCAGGTCGCTGGCGAGGAACGGGCGGATGGCGAATTCCGAGGAGCCGAAGGCGGTGAAGTACTTGAGCGCGGCCATCGAACGCTCGAAGGCGTGGCCGCCGTAATTGGCCACGTAGTGCGGCAGGAACATGCAGACAAAGCGACTGTCCAGGCGCGGGGCGAGGTCGTACAGCCGTGCGAGGTTGGCGTCGTAGTCCGCCGGCAGCACCGCGTGCAGGCTGTCGCTGACCCGTGCCAGGCGCTGCATCACCGACAACTCGGCAAGGTCCTTGTTCGCATGGGCGAGAAAGCCGCGGTGGTCGAACGCCGGGTACACCGCGAGCATTTCCCGGGCGATGTGCTCCAGGCGTTCGGCGTTGAAGATTTCCTTGAGGGCAGGGGTGTTGCTGGTGGCGGTCATCGGCGTATCCATTCGGGACGGGGCGCCGGGCACTGTAGCGCAGCGGGCTGACAGATTGTGTCAGGAGCGCCCCGGCAAGGCTGGCTATGCGGCAGCAGGGAGAGCGCGTCATCGTTCATCGCGGGCAAGCCTCGCTCCTACGAAGCCCTGCGGGAAAGCCCCGCTTCTGTAGGAGCGAGGCTTGCCCGCGAAAGGCCGCATCACGCGGCCGGTTGCTCAGCGCGGCGCCGGCAACACGCCTTCGGACTGCTCGTCTTCTGCGTCTGCCTCGAACAGCCGCGCCAGCTCGGCCCGGGCTTCCTGGGCCGATTGCAGGATCTTCGCGTGGTCGTCGTAGATCGCGTGCTGGGCTTCGAGCACCTGTTCGTCGTGGGCGGTGAAGCGCTTGATCCGCGAGTCGGCCTGGGCGTGGGTCAGGCCCAGGCCGATCAGCGCCTTGCGGCTCATTTCCAGGCTGGAATAGTAGGTTTCCCGCACCGCCTCGGCGCCCAGGTCCACCAGCTTGTGCACGTGCTGGCGGTTACGGGCGCGGGCGATGATCTTGATGTGCGGGTAGAGCTTGCGCACCACCGCCGCGGTGTTGATGTTGGTCTGCGGGTCGTCGGTGGCGATGACGAAGAACTCCGCCTCGCCGACCTTGGCCGCCTTGAGGATTTCGGCGCGCATCGGGTCGCCGTAGAACACCGGCATGCCGCCGAAGCTGCGGGTCAGTTCGATGGTGTCGACCGAGGTGTCGAGGGCCACGAAGGGGATGTTCTGCGCCCGCAGGATCCGCGCGACGATCTGCCCCATCCGGCCCATGCCGGCAATCACCACCCGCGGCGCGTCGGTTTCGATCTCGCGGTATTCGGCGGGCATTTCCAGCGGCTTGGCCTTGGGCTGCAGGAAGCGCGTACAGGCCAGGAGCAGCAGCGGGGTCACGGCCATGGACAGGGTGATGGTCAGCACCAGCAGGTCATACAGTTGCGCCTCGAACAGGCCCTGGTCGCGGCCGATCTTGAACACCACGAAGGCGAATTCACCGCCGGCCGCCAGCACCACGCCCAGGCGCACCGCGCTCAAGCGCCCCAGGCCACCGGCCAGGCGCCCGACCACGAACAGCAGCGGCAGCTTGATGGCGATCAGCAGCAGGGTCAGGCCGAGCACCGCGATCGGCGCACTGAACAGCAGGCTGATATTGGCGCCCATGCCGACGCTGATGAAAAACAGCCCCAGCAGCAGGCCCTTGAAGGGTTCGATCTGCGCTTCCAGTTCGTGGCGATACTCCGAGTCCGCCAGCAGCAGGCCGGCGAGGAAGGCGCCGAGGGCCATGGACACGCCGACCATGTCCATTAGCCAGGCAGTGCCGATCACCACCAGCAAGGCCGTGGCGGTGGACACTTCCGGCAGGCCAGTGCGCGCCACCACGCGAAACACCGGGCGCAACAGGAAGCGGCCGCCGATCACCACCACGGCGATGCTGCCCAGCACCTGCAAGCCATGGCGCAGGTCTTCGGCGCTGCTGGTGTTGTGATCGACCCCGGCCAACACCGGGACCATGGCAATTAGCGGAATCGCCGCGATGTCCTGGAACAACAGGATGGCAAACGCCAGGCGCCCGTGGGGGCTGGTCAGTTCCTTGCGCTCGGCCAGGCTTTGCAGGCCGAAGGCGGTGGACGACAACGCCAGGCCCAGGCCCAGCACGATGGCGCTGTTGAGCGGCTGGCCAAACAGGAACAGCGCCACGCAGCCGATCGTCACCCCGGTCAGCAGCACCTGGGCCAAGCCGACGCCGAACACCGATTTACGCATCACCCACAAGCGCCGTGGCGACAGCTCCAGGCCGATGATGAACAGCAGCAATACCACGCCCAGCTCCGACACATGGCTGATGCTCTGCGGGTTGCCCACCAACCCCAGCACCGCCGGGCCGATGATCACCCCGGCCAGCAGATAACCGAGCACGGCCCCCAGCTGCAGGCGCTTGGCCAGGGGAACGGTCAGCACCGCCGCGAACAGGAACACGACAGCGGCTTGCAACAGGTTGCCTTCATGGGGCATGGGCTTACTCCTGGAAAAACGGGTATTGGGTGACGCGCGGAAAACAACGGCTGCGCCTCAGGCAACCGTTTGGCCCGCAGGTTCCATGGGGGAATGGCTGTGCAGCATAAAGTCTGGGGCCGGCGCAGTCAGCCGTTAAGGCCGATACGCCGCAGGTTGTCAGGCGCAGGTTGCAGGCGTTCGTGCTCTTCGATATCGGCATGCCTGCACCGCCGACCGTCAATGCGGCCATTGCTCGAGCAGGATCGACACGAACTTTTCCGCGGCTGGCGACAGCGAGGCGCCGCGGCGGTAGACCAGGCCCAGGGTGCGGTTGACCACCGGTTCGCTCAGCGGAATGCTCACCAGGGTCGGGTGGTCGGCCGCGGGCATCGCCAGGCTGGGCATGGCCGACACCCCGAGCCCGGCCTCGACCATGCCCAGCGACGTGGACAGGTGCTGTACCTCGTAGAACCACTGGGGACGCCAGCTCAGGCCGGACAGGGCATGGTCCAGCAGCATCCGGTTGCCGCTCAGGCGGCCGACGCCGATCAACCGGTAATCGCTGAGTTCCGACCAGGTGACCGAGGCCTTTTTCGCCAGTTCATGGTCACGCCGGCAGGCCAATACGAAAGGTTCGTTGACCAGGGGCACGAACTCGATGTCCGGGTGCTGCCCGCTCATCATGTTGATGCCGAAGTCCGCTTCGCCGCGCAGCACGGCTTCCAGCCCTTCATTGGCGCTGAGGTCGAGCAGGCGGATGCGGATTTTCGGATAGCGCTGGTTATAGAGACGGATCACCGACGGCAGGAAGTAGAAGGCCGCGGTGGGAATGCAGGCCAGGGTCACCTGGCCGATCTGCCGTTCCGCCAGTTCGCGGATATTGAGGATCGAGTCGTCGAAGTCATCCAGCAGGCGCCGGGCCTTGGGCAGGAAGTCCCGGCCGACGCTGGTCAGGCTGACCTTGCGCGTGGTGCGGTCGAGCAGGGCGGTGCCCAGGCCTTCCTCCAGCTTCTTGATCCGACGGCTCAGGGCCGGCTGGGACAAGTGCAGGGCATCGGCCGCCTCGTGGAAACTCCCGAGTTCGGCGATTTTCACGAAAGATCTTATGTCCTGGAGCTCATATTCCATGTTTTCGTCTCAAGCGAAGGTGGGAAGGGCGGCGCTGTTCACCTTAGATTTATCATGTGCAAAACGCAATAATCGCTACGATCTTTGCATTGGAAACATGATTTATTCCCTGACACTCTTGTGCCCAGAACATCAATTAACCCGATTGATTAACAAGAGTCTGTGTCCATGCAACGAATTCCTTGTGTGCTCATGCGCGGCGGTACCTCCAAGGGGCCGGTGTTTCTCGCCTGGGATCTGCCGGTGTCCATCGAACAGCGCGATGAGCTGCTGCTCGACCTGATGGGCTCGGGACATGAACTGGAGATCGACGGCATTGGCGGTGGCAGCCCGCAGACCAGCAAGGTCGCGATCGTCAGCCCGTCGCTGCACCCCGAGGCCGATGTCGACTACCTGTTCGTGCAGGTAATGGTGTCCCAGCGCCGGGTCGATACGGCGCCCAACTGCGGCAACATGCTGTGCGCGGTCGGTCCCTTCGCCGTCGAGCAGGGCCTGGTCAAGGCCACGGGCGAACAGACCCAGGTGCGGATCCGCAATCTCAATACCGGCACCTTCATCCATTCCCTGGTGCAGACGCCGGCCGGCAAGGTCAGCTACGAAGGCGATACCGCCATCGATGGCGTGCCCGGCACCGCCGCCCCCGTGCAACTGACGTTCCTCGACGCCGCAGGCAGCAAGACCGGCAAACTTTTCCCCACCGGGAACACCCGGGACCTGATCGATGGCGTACCGGTGACCTGCATCGACATGGCGATGCCGCTGCTGATCGTCGAGGCCGGTCAATTGGGCAAGCGCGGGGATGAAACCCCGGCCGAGCTGGACGCCGACAAGGAGTTCCTGCGGCGCCTGGAGTCCCTGCGCTTGCAGGCGGGCCTGGCCATGGGCCTGGGTGACGTCAGTGACAAGGTGATCCCCAAGCCGGTGCTGATCTCGCCGGCGGTGGCCGGCGGCACCTTGCAGGCGCGCTACTTCATGCCGCACAGCTGCCATCGCGCGCTGGCCATCACCGGCGCCATCGGCCTGGCCACCGCTTGTGTCAGCCAGGGCAGCGTCGCCGCGCAACTGCTGGGTGGAGCCACACAACTGAAGCAAGTGCGCCTGGAACATCCCAGTGGCGGGATCGATGTCGTATTGTCCTACACCGGCAACCAGGGAGAGACCATTCGCGCCTCGGTGGTACGTACCGCGCGACGGCTGTTCTCCGGTTTCGTCTACGCCCCGGCGTCACAACGCCTGGCCGGATAGTCCTGCACCGCAGTGACAGTCGTTCGCATCAGAACAATTCTAAAAATGGGTGATGCCATGAAAGTCGTTAAATCGCTCTACTTCCAGATCATCTGTGCCGTGCTGCTGGGCGTGGTGGTCGGGCACTTCTGGGCCCAGCAGGCCATTGCCCTCAAGCCCCTGGGCGATGCCTTCATCAAGCTGGTCAAGATGATGATCGCGCCGGTGGTGTTCTGCACCATCGTCACCGGGATCGCCGGGATGAACGACAAGCGTTCCCTGGGCCGCCTCCTGAGCAAGACCCTGCTGTTGTTCCTGGCGTTGACGGTGGTCAGCCTGCTCATCGGCCTGGTGGCGGTCTACCTGTTCAAGCCCGGCGCGGGCATGAACATCGACCCCACTCACCTGAGTACCCAGGGCCTGTCGCAGTACACCGAGTCGGCGGCGAAGCTGGGGGTGGTGGAGTTCTTCATGCACATCATTCCCGAGACCTTTATCGGCGCCTTCAACAAGGGCGAGGTATTGCCGGTGCTGTTCATCGCGGTGCTCAGCGGTTTTGCCCTGTCGTCCCTGGGCGAACGCGGCAAGCCCGTGCTGGATGTGCTGGAAGCCGCCTCGCACATGGTGTTCAAGATCTTTTCCTACCTGATGCGCTTTGCCCCGATCGGTGCGTTCGGCGCGCTGGCCTTCACGGTCGGCCAGTACGGCATCACCTCCCTGGGCGCCCTGGCCAAGCTGATCATGACCCTGTACATCGCCTGCGGATTCTTCGTCTTCGTGGTGCTGGGGGGGATTTGTCGCGCCCATGGGGTCAGCCTGTGGAAGCTGTTGCGCTACCTGCGTGAAGAGTTCCTGGTGGTGCTGGGCACCTCGTCCACCGAGCCGGTGATGCCGCGCATGCTGGAAAAGCTTGAGGCCCTGGGTTGCAAGAAAGGCGTGGTGGGCCTGGTGCTGCCCACCGGCTATTCGTTCAACCTCGACGGCACGGCCATCTACCTGTCGCTGGCGGCGATTTTCATTGCCCAGGCCTGCAACATCGATTTGAGCCTGGGGCAGGTGATGACGATGCTGGCGATCATGCTGCTGTCGTCCAAGGGCGCGGCGGGGGTGACGGGCAGTGGCTTCGTCGCCCTGGCCTCGACCCTGACGGTGATCCACGACATCCCCTTGGCGGGGCTGGCGCTGTTGATCGGCATCGACCGCTTCATGTCCGAGGCCCGGGCGCTCACCAGCCTGGCCAGCAATGCCGTGGCCACGGTCGTGATCTCGCTGTCGGAAAACGCCTGCGATCGCCAGGTGTTGCTACAGACCCTGGATGGCAAGGCGACGCCCAACGCCCAGGCCAGTGACCACGCCTGGGAGCCGGCGCAGGCCGGCAAACACCTCTAGCCGCTGCGGCTCTCTCCAGCTTCCGTTTTTGACCCCGGTTGAAACCCTCGCCAGGCCGCCGCCTGGCGGGTAAGGGGCCGTGCGCCTGGGCGTCGGCCATGCTCGTCCATAACAACAAGAGAATCCCTCATGCTTGCATTACTCGGCCTGGCCATGGTGGTTGTGTTCACCGTCCTGATCATGACCAAGCGCTTGTCCCCGATTGTTGCCCTGACCCTGGTGCCGATCGTCTTCGCGGTGATCGGCGGGTTTGCCGGCAGCACCGGAAAAATGATGCTCGACGGCCTGAAAATGGTCGCCCCCTCGGCGGCGCTGCTGTTGTTCGCGATTCTGTTCTTCGGCCTGATGATCGACGCGGGCCTGTTCGACCCGCTGATCCGCAAGATCCTCAAGCGGGTCAACGGCGACCCGGTGAAGATCGCCGTCGGCACCGCCTTGCTGTCGCTGCTGGTGGCCCTGGACGGTGACGGCACCACCACCTACATGATCACCTGCGCGGCGATGCTGCCGCTGTACAAGCGCATCGGCATGAACCCGATGATCCTCGCCACCATCGCCATGCTGTCCCTGAGCATCATGAGCGGCATGACCCCCTGGGGCGGTCCGGCCACCCGGGCCATCGCCGCCCTGGGGCTGGATGCCGGCGAGTACTTCGTGCCGTTGCTGCCGACCATGATCGGCGGTGCGGCCTGGGTGGTGTTCAGCGCCTTCCTGCTGGGCCGCGCCGAGCGCAAGCGCATCGGCAACACCCAGCTGCAGAGCGGTGGCGGCAACTGCTACATCAAGGCCATTGTCGAAGACACGCCCTGCAAGCGATCGAAGCTGGCCTACGTCAACCTGTTGCTGGTGGCGGCCGTGATGGTGGCGCTGGTGATGGGCCTGATGCATTCGGCGATCCTGTTCCTGATCGGCTTCGTGCTGGCGCTGATGATCAACTACCCGCAACTGGAGATGCAGAAAGAGCGGATCCTCGCCCATTCGGGCAACGCCATGACGGTGGTGCTGCTGGTGTTCGCCGCCGGCATCTTTGCCGGGATCTTCTCCGGTACCAAGATGGTCGATGCCCTGGCGCAGACCCTGGTGGACTGGATTCCGCCGTCGTGGGGGCATCTGTTCCCGCTGGTGGTGGCCATCACCAGCATGCCGCTGACGTTCGTGCTGTCCAACGATGCCTACTACTTCGGCGTGGTGCCGATCCTCGCCAATGCCGCGGCGGCCTATGGCATCGATCCGCTGGAGATCGCCCGGGCCTCGATCCTCGGCCAGCCGGTGCACCTGATGAGCCCGCTGGTGGCCTCGACCCTGCTGCTGGTGGGGATGGTCGACCGCGATATCGGCGACTTCCAGAAAGCCACCGTCAAATGGGCGGTCCTGACCTCCCTGGTGATTACCGCCTTGGCCCTGCTGACCGGCGCGCTGACCCTGTTTTCCTGAGCCTGTACTCCTGAGTCATCCCCTGAGCCATCGGGTGTTCCCTGGCGCGCCGGGTCCAAGGCGCGCGGCACCCTGCACCTTAAAACAACAACTCGAATAACAACAATGAGTAGTCCGATATGACCCGTTCGATCATCCCTGGGGCGTGGTTTCCTCTGGTCGCCCTGTTGCCGCTGACGACCGTCGGCGCGGCAGGCTTTGGCGACGACAGCACGCTCAAGCTGCAACTGCGCAATGTCTACTTCAATGAGAACTTCCGTGACGAGCATGGCCTGAGCGCCCGGGCGGCACGCACGGCCAAGAGCGAGCGCACGGAGTGGGCCCAGGGCCTGCTGCTGGATTTCCAGTCGGGTTTCACCCCCGGCACGCTCGGCCTGGGTATCGACGGGCTGGCTCTGGTCGGAGTCAAACTCGACTCGGGGCGGGGCCGCAGCGGTACCGGCTTGCTGCCGGTGCATGACGACGGTCGCGCCGCCGACGCGTTCGCCAGTGCCGGTGTCACGGCCAAGGCCAGGCTGGCCGGGACCACGCTCAAGCACGGCACCTTGCTACCGAAGAACCCGGTGCTGATCTACAACGACGCGCGCCTGCTGCCGCAGACTTACCAGGGCACGCAGCTCACCAGCAGCGATATCGATAACCTGACGCTCACCGCCGGCCGGCTGGATCGCTTCAAACTGCGCGATTCCAGCGACAGCATGCCCATCGTTGCGGACGGTTATACCGGCGACAAGTCCGGGGACTTCACCTATGCCGGGGGCGACTACAAGCTCGGCAAGAACCTGCGCCTGAGCTACTTCTACGGCGAGCTCGAGCACTTCTACCGGCAGCACTTCGCCGGTATCCAGCACGACCTGAAGCTGGGCGCCGGTGTGCTGACCAGTGACCTGCGTTACTTCCACAGCAGCGACAGCGGTTCGGCCTACGGCGGCAACATCGACAACGATATGCTCAGCGGCCTGCTGTCCTATGCCGTGGCCGGCCATACCCTGAGCGGCGGCTATCAGGTGCTCAGCGGTGATGCCGGCTTGCCTTATATCAGCGGCGCCACGGTGTACTCGTTCAGCAACGTGGGCATTGGCAAGTTCATCGAGGAGGACGAGAAAACCTGGATGCTCGGCTACGGCTACAACTTCGCCGCGCTCGGGGCGCCGGGGCTGACGTTTTCCACCCGCTACCTGAGCGGCAGCGATGGCCAGTCAAACTCGGCGATCAAGGAATGGGAGCGCGATGCCGAACTGGCCTATGTGGTGCAGCAAGGCCGCTTCAAGGGCCTGGGGGTGAAGCTGCGCAACTATGTGTACCGCTCCGACTTCGCCCGGGGGCGCGACAGCAATCGCCTCTATTTCACCTATGAGATCGCGCTCTGGTAAGGATCGCGGTGCCTGCCCGGGCTGGCGTCAGCCGCTGGGCAGGGTTGTGGCTCAGAGCGTGGCGGCCTGGGAGGCGCTGGCCGATGCCTGGGAAGGCGCGGGCTCGGTGACTGCCGGGGGCAACAGCGGCGGCATCGGGCAATCCAGCACATCGGCCACGGCGCGCATCAGCTCGGCTTCGGCCACGGTGACCTGGCCGTCGTAGCAGACGCAGCGGGCCATGGCCTGCAGCAACATCGGCCGTTCCTCCGGCATCAACTGGCGCAACCGCACCAGGGCGGCATCCAGGTGTTCGAGGTCGACCTCCGCCGGTTGCGGCTGGGCGAAGGGCAGGCCGCTCCAGGCATGGGCCAGGGCCAGTTGGGCCTGTTGCGCGGTCTTTTGCCCGGCACTGGCCAGGGCGCCGAGCAGGATCGCCAGTTCTTCGCTGCGCTGGAACAGCCCCCATTTGTACTCGGGCGCCGGCAGGCCTTCGACATTGCGTTGCACGATGCGCAGCAGCGTCCACTCCAGCAGCTCGACCTGATCGTCGGCATCGATCAGTTGCCGCAGGTTGTCCATGAACGGCTTGCAGGCTTTCTTGTCCAGCTGCTGCAGGGCCGGTATCGACAGGTCCAGCAGCGGCAGGCGCAGGTTCGGGTCGAGGGCGGCCAGTTGTTTTTGCAGGGCTTGCAGGCAACCGAAGACCTCGGCGGGGCTGTTGGCGTCCAGCTGCGCGAGTTGTCGGCTGCGCATCGAGTCGTTGGCGGACAGCAGCAGGCCATAGACCAGTGCCTGGGCGCCAGTGGTGCTGTGGGCGCTGCGCTGGAGCGCCGGGTCGAGGCTGACCAGCGTTGCCTGTGCCGCCAACAGATGTTGCGCGTTCGGGCTGCCGATGCTGGCAATCGACTGCTTGATCGCATTCAGGTCGAACACCAGGGCGCTGCTCGCTTGCGACTGGCGGCTGAACACCCCGGAGCTGTCCAGGCCGGAGCGGGCGGGTTCGGCCGGCAGTTCGATGGCTTCGATGGTGGGCAAGCGGCCGTCCCAGCCCGGTTCCAGGCGCCGGATCCGCGCCGAGAGGGGCGGATGGGTCGCGGACTGGCCATAGACGGAGAGGGTGGCCCCTTCACTGAAATACAGGTGGCTGTATTCAGCGCTGAAGGCGCTGTCGAGTTTCGAACTGGCGGCGTAACCGCCGATTTTTTTCAGCGCGCCGACCAGGCCGGCCGGGTTGCGGGTGAACTGCACCGCCGAGGCATCGGCGAGAAACTCGCGCTCGCGGCTGATGGCGCCCTTGATCAGGTTGCCGAAAAAAGTCCCGACCGAGCCCAGCAGGATCAGTGCCAGGCCACTCCACATCGCCAGCCCGCCGACCCGGTTTTGCGCCAGCCGGCCAGACTGGTTGACCCCTTCGGCCATCGCCTCGCCGGTCAGGCCGATGACCAGGATGCCGTGGACAATCGCCACCAGCCGGGTGTTGAGGCGCATGTCGCCGTTGTAGATATGGCTGAACTCATGGGCGATCACCGCCTGCAGTTCCTCGCGGTTGAGCACCATGATGGCGCCGCGGGTGACCCCGATCACCGCCTCCTGTGGCGTGAAGCCGGCGGCGAAGGCATTGATCCCGGCATCGGGCAGCACGTACACCTGTGGCACCGGCGTGCCCGAGGCCAGGGCCATTTCCTCGACCACATTGAGCAGCCGTTGTTCTTCCAGGCCGTCCGGGTGCAGGTTGATCAACCGGCCACCCAGGCGCTTGGCGACTACCTTGCCGCCGGCCTTGAGTTCGGAGTGCTTGCCCATGCTGCTGCCGATCACCACCAGGAACACCACCGCGGCGATCATCGCCGTCAGGTGCCAGTCGAAGCTCGGCGACTGCTTCATCTCCTTGAGAAATTGCAGCCAGAGCAGGTTCAGCGCCAGGCTGGTGACGGCCACCAGACACAGCACGGCCAGGATCATCAGCAGCACCAGGGTGCCGGTACGCCGTTTGGCCCGGGCCTGGTGTTCAAAAAAATTCATCGGACCACCCAGGGTGACAGAGGATTAGAACGCGACCTTGGGGGCTTCCTGAATCAGGGCGCTGTCGGCGAATTGCAGCAGGCTGGCATCGGCGCCATGGCCGAACAGGCCGGCCAGGATCACCGGCGGGAAACTCTGCTTGTAGCTGTTGTAATCCATCACCGTGTCGTTGAACGCCTGGCGGGCAAAGGACACTTTGTTTTCAGTGCTGGTCAGCTCTTCGCTCAGCTGTTGCATGTTCTGCGACGCCTTGAGGTCCGGGTAGGCCTCCATGCTTACGTTCAGCCGGCCCATGGCGCTGGACAGTACGCCTTCGGCCTGGCCCAGTTGCGCCATGCTCTGCGGGTTGCCGGGCTCGGCCGCGACGGCCTTGAGACCCGCCAGCGCGGCATTGCGCGCCGCGGTCACGGCTTCGAGGGTGTCGCGCTCGTGCTTGAGGTAGACCTTGGCGGTTTCCACCAGGTTGGGGATCAGGTCGTAACGGCGCTTGAGCTGGACTTCGATCTGCGCGAAGGCGTTCTTGAAGCGGTTCCGGCGGGCCACCAGGCCGTTGTAGACGGTGATGACATAGATCACCAGCAGGGCCAGAACGAGCAGAATCACAATAGTTGAAACAGCCATACGGATGTCCTTATCGGCGTGCGGATTTCAGGGGGGCGCCATGGTAACCGAATTCATGGCGGGCGCAGCCATGGGCAACCGTCGGCCTGCGGTCTTCGGCAGCGCCTCGCACGAGGAGGTGCAATCGACGCCAGCGCGTTGTGAATGATTGCCGGCCGCTGTGGTCGGACCTTGCATGGCTTGTCGTCGATCCCGGATTACCCGGCAGGCGCGCCACCCAACCCTGGGCCCGCCAGCTACGCCGCGGGCGTCACCTTGTGAAGGATCATCCCGACCATGCTCGAACCCACCTGGACGGCACTCAAACACCATAAGCGGGTTCACCAGATTGTCGCCGTGCTGGCGGCCTTCGGCGCCCAGGACGTTTTGCTGCGTCTGGGTCTCGGGCGCCTGCTGGGCGAATCGCCAGCCGCTGGTGAAGCGCAGCCACAAGACTCGACGCCGCAGCGGGTGCGCCTGGCGCTGGAGAAACTCGGGCCGACCTTTATCAAGCTCGGGCAGATCCTTGCCAGCCGCAGCGACATCCTGCCGCCGCACTGGATCAGCGAGCTGGAGTCGCTGCACAGCGGCGCTGCGACCCTGCCCTGGAGCGAGCTGGAAGATCAGGTGCGCGACGACCTGGGCTGCGAGCTGGACCAGGTGTTCGCCGAGTTCGACACCGAGCCCCTGGCGGCGGCCTCCATCGCCCAGGTTTATCGCGCGCGCCTGCTCAGTGGCGAGGCGGTGGTGGTCAAGGTCCAGCGCCCCGGCCTGCGGCGCAAGATGAGCGCCGACCTGCAACTGCTGGAGGGCGTGGCGATGCTGGTGGAGGAGAACGCCGCCCTGGCCCATTACCAGCCACGGCAGATGGTCCGGCAACTGGCCCGGGCGATGCTCGAAGAACTGGACTTCACCCAGGAGGGGCAGCACTGCGACGCAGTGGCGGCGAATTTCGCCGAGCATCCGCAGATCGCCATTGCGCGTATCCACTGGCTGCACAGCAGCGAGCGCCTGCTGGTCCAGGAATTTTTGCCCAGTTACACGCCGCTGGAGCGCCAGGCCTTGATCGAGCAGGGCCTGGACCCGAGCCTGCTGGCGCAGCGCGGGGCCCAGGCCTTCATCAAGATGCTGCTGGAGGACGGCCTGTTCCACGGCGACCCGCACCCCGGCAACCTGCGGGCCATGGACGACAACCGGGTCGGCTTTATCGATTTCGGCATGGTCGGTCGTCTCGACGAACGCCGGCGCCTGGAGGTCATGAGCTTCATGCGGGCCATGACCGAGGGCAGCACCGAAGCGCTGGTGGCGGTGCTGATCGACTGGAGCGGCGAGCAGGTGCGCGAGCTGTCCGCCATCGAACAGGCCGCCCGGGAGTTCATGGGCCGACACGGCGGCAAGGCATTGAACATGAGCGCGATGATCGAGGACTTCCTCGGCCTGATGCGCCAATACCAGTTGTTGCTGCCGGCCGACTTGCTGGTGCTGTTCAAGGCGCTGGTCACCGCCGATGGCGTGCTCACCCGGCTCGATCCGCAACTGGACCTGATAGCCACCGCGCGCCCGGCCATCAGCAAGATGCTCAAGCAGCAGTTCAGCTGGAAACTCGCCCGCCGCCTGGGCCTCGACGGCCTGGAGCTGGGCCGCGGGGTCGCCGTCGAACTGCCGCAACTGACCCGCCTGCTGATCAACCGTCTGAAACACGGCGTGGTCGACCTGCGCCTCGACATGCCGGGCGTCGAGCGCCTGGAGAAATCCCTGCGCCTGGCCTCCACCCGCTTATCCCTGGCCCTGCTGATCAGCGCGCTGCTGATCGCCTTCGGCCCACAGATCGCCGCGGCCGGCCCGGCCTGGCAGGGGTTGTCGGTGGTGGGCTGGTTGGCGGGGGTGGCGACCGTGGGTGGGGTGGTGGCGTTTGTCTGGAGTTTGTTCAAGCGGTCTTGAGGGGGGGAGTGGGGGATCAGGGCTTTGCCAGATCTCAGTGGCACTCTTTCAACCGATTGATATTGGTGTCGCTGTCTTTCATTTGGGCGTGGTCCTTGTTCACATGTTGTGTATTTTTTCATCCGCTTTGAGCACGAACTCAAACCCGATACCAACGTCTTTCAGCACCTCAGTAACGCGGTCAATGAAGAGTTCACCTTGCTCTGGTAACGCATACAAACCAAGAACGCGGATGATGGGGGACTTGCCAAGTGCACCAGGAATCTCAGTGTAGATTTCCCCGCTCTCAATGAACCCGATGTAGGTATTTATCTTCTCTTGAAGCAACAGCAGGTGTTCACCTTGTTGGGTTTTATCGCCCCATTCCAGGTGGTCAGAGATTGCAAGAACGATTTTGCCCTCGTCCCACTTCGGGATGCCCCACATATCGATGATTTTTGCGTCTGTTACTGACATGACAGTTCCTTGAATTCCGTTGGTTTTACTTCGGTCGCAAAATGTCTACGTGGGTAGGCGGAATGACTGTGCCACCGGGAAAGCCGGGCTTACCCTTACCGACAATAACCCCTCCGCTCTTTTCGATTTCCGGGAATGCCTTTTTCTGATTCTTGGTCAAAGGTGCCGTTTCAGATGCCTTGCATTCGACACATGCGATAGTGCCGTCCGAATCTCTACCAATCATATCAAGGCGGGTTCTGGTGCCGCTTTCTGTCTTCACCGTCACTTGCTGCCCGGACTCTTTCATCTCTTCGGAAAACCCGCTGTACGATTCATCCTCGAAAGCAGCGCCCGCCGCCTTGTTCTTCTCTAGCTGGACATTGAACACGATGTACAGAGGCTGAATCCCGGATCCCGGCGGGAAGATCAGGATGAAGTCCTTGTACTCGGGCGGGTAGATCGGATTGACGATGATGTTATCCGCTTTCTCAGTAGGCGGATAAACCCATATCTGGGGAGCTTGTGGTGCTGCCTCTAATGGAGGGATCCCCGAAGCACTGGACGGGTCAATGGCTGGTGTCCACGTCAGGGTTATTCCATCGCCGAAGTCGGCTACCTGATGCTGGCCTTGAGCAACAAACTGAACGACTGGGATCATTTCCCAAGCGGTACGCTTCTCGGTGTTGTATCCGTAGCCTTTCAGCGTGCCGTCAGCCTGCTGTTCTATGTGCAACCGGACACGTGTGCGGCCTTCCTTGAGCGCTTTGAGCTGTTCGTGTGTGTACAGGCTGCTGTCGCCCAAGCTCGATGGCCAGAGCAATGCGGCTATGCCCGCCAATCCACCTGCAATAACACCCGTGGTAAAAAACGTGGTACCCGCACTCGCGCCTGTTGCCGCAGTACCCGTGCTGATTCCAGCACCTGTAGCAGCACCAGCAGTAGTAGCCACTCCACCTAATAGAAGTGTTCCAAGTGCAGCAGGTAACGCATGACCACTGATTTGCTGGAGAGGGATTTTCCCCGTTGCATCCGCTTCGCGTCCGCCCAGCAAAACGAGCTGCCCGTATTCGCTGATGGCATTGGTGGGAATGGCGGAGCTGGCGTAGTTGATGACCCCATCAGGGAGCTTGCAGGGTTTGGTAAAGGTGCACCCAGCTGTCTGGGGTTTGGCTTCTGCCTTTGGCGGCAGGTCCGGGTATTGCGCCCAGCGTTGGGCGCCCAGGTCGACGGGCTCCACCCCCTTGTTGCGATAGCCCTTCGGGGCGTTCGGTACGTAGCCACTCATCCGTGTTCGCGTCCACATTGTCCCTGAAGAAAGCCTCCGGCGCGGGGGACGGATAGCGTTGGCAGTTGGTTGCGGGACGCTATTGGATTTGGCTAAGGAGAGTCTGTAGGGGCAATCTGAAAGTTGTGGCTCGCCCTGAACTTAACGATGTGGAACGCACCCCGATAGTGGGCTCTGCCTCAGCCTTATCCAGAGCACGCCTTGCAAGTCGAGAGGCCGAAAATTTGTTATTTTCCGCACCCTCGGTGGCCACTGGCGGCTGCCTCCAACAGAGAGTGAGTGGATGAGCGACTCGTTGCAGGTGATCGATATCGAAGTGGGCGAGGGCAAGGCGGTGGTCAAGGGCGCCTTGATTACCACCCAGTACCGCGGTTTCCTGGAAGATGGCACGCCCTTCGATTCTTCCTGGGAGCGTGGCAAGCCTTTCCAGTGCGTGATCGGCACCGGGCGGGTGATCAAGGGCTGGGACCAGGGCCTGATGGGCATGCAGGTCGGCGGCAAGCGCAAGCTGCTGGTGCCGGCGCACCTGGGCTACGGCGAACGCTCGATGGGCAAGATTCCGCCGAATTCCAATCTGCTGTTCGAGATCGAGCTGCTGGAAGTCCTGACCCGCGACGACTGATTTTTGCCCACTGGCCCTGTCAGGGATCGTCCTGGCAGGGGGCCTGACTTGGCCGGGCGCATGAGCGAGCGGGGGCGCGACGTCCGCCGCCTGCCTTGGCTTGAATACTTCTTCGAATTCCCAATGCCTCTTCGGCGCTGCGTGCTTGCACCTGGCGGGATGGGCCGTGGGTGAGCGATAGCCAAGGGCGGCCCCGCGCGTCGCTTGCTCCTTGCGCCGGCTCACGGCATCGGCCAGGATAAGTGCCACATAGGTATAGGGGGTATAGGTATGTCGCACACGCACGCACAAAAGGACGATCTGCTTAAACGGGTACGGCGCATCCAGGGGCAGATGCAGGCTGTGGAGCGGGCCCTGGAGTCCGGCGCGGAGTGCGCCAAGACCTTGCACTTGGTGGCGGCCACCCGCGGCGCGATCAATGGCCTGATGGGGGAAATCATCGAGGCCCATGCCCTGGAGCATGTGGCCCATCCCGAACTCAGCGATGCCGAACGGGCCAAGGGCGTGAGCGAACTGCTCGAAGCCATTCGGCGTTATTCCTGACTGGAGAGCGCAGCATGAACTCCACCTTGCCCACGGCAGGCTTCACCCACGACCACCATTTCCTCGGGGCCGCCCACGACGCAAACGCCCGGCGCACCTTGTGGGTGGTGGCGCTGACCTTCGTCATGATGCTCGGCGAAATCGCCGCGGGTTATCTCACCGGCTCCATGGCCTTGCTCGCCGATGGTTTTCATATGGCGACCCACGCCGGCGCCCTGGGGATCGCGGCGGCGGCCTATGGGTTTGCCCGGCGCAATGCCGACAATGCGCGTTTCAGTTTCGGCACCGGCAAGGTCGGCGACCTGGCGGGGTTTGCCTCGGCGCTGATCCTCGGCCTGGTGGCCATCGGCATTGCCGGCGAATCGTTGCTGCGGTTATGGCAGCCGACCCAGGTGGCCTTCACCGAAGCGACCCTGATCGCCGTGGCCGGGCTGGTGGTGAACATCGTCAGTGCCGTGCTGCTTTCGGGCGGCCATGCTCATCACGATCATCACGATCATCACGATCATCACGATCATCACGATCATCACGATCATCACGATCATCACCGGCATCCGCATCCGCATCCGCATGGCCACGGCCATCACCACGACAACAACCTGCGCTCGGCCTACGTCCATGTGCTGGCCGATGCCCTGACCTCGGTCCTGGCCATCGCCGCGTTGCTGGCGGGGCGTTACCTGGGGTGGGTCTGGCTCGACCCGGTGATGGGCATCGTTGGCGCGGTGGTGATCGCTCGTTGGGCCTACAGCCTGATGAAATCCAGCGCGGCGGTGCTGCTCGATACCACCGACGAACAGCTGGCCGGCGAGATTCGCCAGTCGGTGGAAGCCGCCGGCGATGCGCGCATCACCGACCTGCATGTGTGGCAGGTTGGCCCGCAGGCGCGGGCGGCGATCGTCAGTGTGGTGGCGGCCGCCGGCGTCAGCGCCGAGACCATTCGCCAACGCCTGGCGCCAGTCCACGAATTGTCACACCTCACCCTCGAATATCGCAGCCTGTAACGCTAGGCCCCTGTCTGCACCGCAGGCGGGCAGGGGTAATGCCGGCGCAGAAAATCCAGCAGCCGCCGATTGACCTCCGCGGCTTTTTCGCTCTGGATCCAGTGCCCGCAATCCGCCAGCCGATGCTGTTCCAGGCGCGGCACCTTGCCGGGCATGCGCTCCAGGGTCCGGGCTTCCAACTGGCCCACCGGGTCGCGGTCGCCGATCATAAACAGCGTCGGCTGGCTCACTTGCAACTCGCCCAGGTGCGCGGTGCGCTGCCAGTTGCGTTCGAAGTTGCGGTACCAGTTCAAGGCGCCTCGAAAGCCTCGCCCCGCAAAGGTGCGCCGGTACACCGCAAAGTCTTCCGGGGTACACCAGGCGGGCGGTGCGTGGCGCGGCGGCATGCCCTCGAATAATTGGGCCGCCGGGCTTTTTTCATCCAGCAGGCGTTCGCAGTCGTGCATGAAATGCAGCAGGCTGCGGTCGATGTCGGCGTCCAGTTCCCGCTCGGCGACGCCGGGTTCCTGGAAATACAGGATGTAGTTGAAACGCTCGGCGAACAGCTCGCGCATGATCTCCACGGCCGGGCGCTTGGGGCGGCCGGCGAACGGCACCGAGAGGGTCACCAGGGCCGCGACCCGCTGCGGCTCCAGCAGCGCCAGGTGCCAGGCGACCACGGCGCCCCAGTCGTGACCGACAATGCAGGCCCGCTGCTGACCCAGGGCATCCATGGCCTGTTGAATATCCGCGCACAGCGTCAGCACGTCATAGGCCGCCACTTCCTCGGGGGCGCTGCTGTCGCCGTAGCCGCGCATCTGCGGGATCAGCACCCGGTAGCCGGCGGCCGTCAGCGGCGCGACCTGCCGACGCCACGAATACCAGCATTCGGGAAAACCGTGCAGCAGCCACACCGGCGGCCCGTCCAGCGGGCCGTCGGCATGCAGGTGCAGCTCGATGCCGTTGAGCTTCAGGGCGTGTTGGGTCATCTGGCTCATGATCGTGTCCTCAAGTCCAGGCATGACCCTAGCAGAAGCCCGGTGCGCCGCTGAGCACCATTCATTGGTCGAATAGGCGCCCAGCAGCGTCAGCCGGCATGGGCCTGGCGGCTGTCCGCCGGCGCCTGGTCGCGCTCGGTCAGCCCATAGTCGCGCGCCACTTCGGCGACCCGCAGGCGGTAGTCGGCGAACACCTGGGTGCGTCCCAGGGCCTGGGCGCCGCGATGCCGTTCCAGGGTGCGCCAGGCTTCGACGGCTTGCTCGTCGCGCCAGAACGACAGGGACAGCAGCTTGTCCGGCTCGCTCAGGCTCTGGAAGCGCTCGATGGAAATGAAACCGTCGATCTCCAGCAGCAGCGGCTTAAGCGCGGCGGCGACGTCCAGGTAACGCTGGCGATGTTCCGGGTGTGGCAGGGCTTCGAATATCACGGCGATCATCGGTGGTGCTCCGGCAGGGTGGTAAACAGCGGAATGCGCCCGTTGAGCGAGCGCTTGTAGGTCCAGCCGAGGGGCACGTCGAGGGTCGATTGGCGCAGCAGCGCGTCGACCACCGCACCGGCGATGGTCTGGGCCAGGGCCTGGCCGGGGCACTGGTGGCGGCCGCTGCCAAAGCTGAAGCTGCGCCGTGCCGGGCGTTCGAGCAGCAGGCGATCCGGCTGCGGGTTCAGCTGCGGGTCGCGATTGGCCGAGGCCAGCAGCACCAGCACCACTGCGCCGGGCTCCAGCGTCACCCCGGCGATGCTGCAAGGGGCGGCGACGAAGCGCCGGGTGTTCTGCACCGGCGGATCGTGGCGCTGCACTTCGTCCAGCAGCTCGGCGATTTGCTCGGGAGCCGCCCGCAGGTCCGCGAGCAACTGGCGATCGCCCAGCAAGGCGCAGACGGTATTGCCGATCAGCCCGGCGCTGGCCTCGAAGGTCTGGGACAGCAGGCCGATCAGGTTGGCGAGCAGGCCGTCATGATCCTGGGCGCCGAAGCCGGTGACGATGCGCTGTAGCAGCGGGCTGATGGGCGGCTGTTCGAGCCGCGCGGCAAAGTGTCGGGCCAGTTGTTGCGCCGCACGGTGGGCGGCGGCCAGTTGTGCCGGCTCGCTGGCCGGTGACAGGCAGGCGACGAAGTCCGCGGTCAACCTGGCCATTTCCGGCAAGCGGTGCGCGGCAAAGCCCAGCAGCCCGGCGACCACCGCCACCGGCAGGCGGAACTGGCAGGCCTCAAGCCTCGCCGCGGTGTCGCTCGGCAGGTCCAGCAGCAGGGCGGCGACCCGCTGGGTGACTTCCTCGGCGTGCACCTGGTGCAGGCCCGGTTCGACCGCGGCCCTTGGGCAGCGCTGGCGTTCACCGTCGTTCATCCGCATCAGGCGGCCGAACACCTGGCCCGCGGCGCCATCGACGATGGCCCGGGGCACCGGCTCGTGCGGCGGGCGGACCCGGCAGTCGGGGTGGGCCAGCACCGCGGCCACCGCGGCGGCGCTGCTGGCCAGCCATATCCCCAGGCCGGGGTCGAAAACCAGCCCGCCCCGGGCCCGCAGGCTGGCGTAATAAGGGTACGGGTCGGGGTGGGTGACGGCGGTGATCGGGTCCATGGCGTGCGGCCTTATGAGTGGGGGAAAAGTGTTGCTACTATCGGCAACCTGCGAGGGGCACGATTCGTTCGGGAGCGAAATATGAATGCGCAGCAGCACGACAACGCCGTATCCCAAGTCGCCGCGGCCATTGCCGAGCCGGCGCGGACGAAAATGCTCTGCGCGCTGATGGACGGCCATGCGCGTACCAGCACCGAGCTGGCGGCGATCGCCGATGTCAGCGCCTCCACCGCCAGCGCGCACCTGGGCAAACTCAAGGAACTGGCCCTGGTGCGCCTGCATGTGCAGGGCCGCCACCGTTACTACAGCCTCGCCGACAAGCGCGTGGCCCAGGCCCTGGAAGCCCTGATGGTGATCGGCCATGACGCCACGCCCGAATTCAGCCCGCGCACCCCGGACCGCCTGCAGTTCGCCCGCACTTGCTATGACCACATGGCCGGCACCCTGGCGGTGCAGCTGCATGACCGTATGCTCGAGGCCGGCTGGTTGCAGGCGCCGCGAGAGGGGGCTCGGGAATATGTGTTGAGCACCGCCGGCGAAGGCTTTTTTGCCGGGCTGGGCATTGATGCACAGGCCCTGGCCGGCCTGCGCCGGCGCTTTGCCTGCCCGTGCCTGGACTGGAGCATGCGCCGCCCGCACCTGGGCGGTGCGCTGGGGGCGGCGTTGTTGCAAGAGGCAATCCGTCGCCAATGGCTGACCCAGGACCTGGACAGCCGGGCACTGGGCCTGACCGCCCTGGGGCGCAAGGAGATTGCCCGTCGATTCGCCGTGCAGCTGGTTGAGCCGGACACCTCCAAGGCACGCACCGCCAATGCTGCCGGGGCAGGGCGCCCGGACCTCACCCGGGCCCCATAGCCGCTACCTTCGCGGCTGGCGATGCTGCCAGCCTTCCAATACCGCACTTGGAGTCCTTCCCATGCTCATCGTCTTCAGTGGTTTGCCGGGTAGCGGCAAGACCACCCTTGCCCGGGCACTGGCCAGCCAGCTGCGGGTGACTTATCTGCGTATCGACACCATCGAGCAGACGCTGCGCAACGGCGGCTTGGCGGAGGTCGGCAAGGCGGGGTACGAAGTCGCCATCGCCCTGGCCCGCAGCAACCTGGCCCTGGGCAATTGGGTGGTGGCCGATTGCGTCAATCCGCTCGCCGAGAGCCGCCAGGCCTGGCAGGGCGCCGCCGAGGCTGAGCAGCGCCCGCTGCTCAATATCGAGGTGGTGTGCCGCGACGTCGCGGAGCACCGGCGGCGGGTGGAAACCCGTGCAGCGGACGTGCCCGGGTTGCGCCCTCCGAGCTGGCAGTCGGTGCTCGACCACGACTACCAGGCCTGGACCGGCGAACGCCTGACGCTGGACAGTTCGCGGCTGTCGCCGGCGGAGGTGGTGCGGATCATCGTCAGCCGCCTGGAGGCGCTTTAACGGCGGCGTAGGGCGGCGGCGGTGGCTGGTTCGCGAGCAAGCTTCGCTCCTACGGGGCGGGTGGGGATGTTGGTCAATAATGGAATGAAGATTTCGGCGGATAACTTCGGCGATCGTTAATCTTCCACGCATGAATCGGGCAAAGTCGGAAATACCCGGTTCAATGGGTTCGAGACTTTTACAAACTAGCGCTGGCGAAAAGCGGAAATTGCGCCAATAGTTGGCGCTATTGGGTGTTTCGTTCATCGTTGGTGCGTTTTCCGGACCGCTAATGGTGCGCCGTTCTTTCTTTCGGCAGGCCGCGTCAAATCTTGCTTTGTGCCAAGCGATAACAATGGCTTTGGCAAAAATCCCCGTGTCAGGGCAAAAAACCCTTTCTCGACTGTTTCTGCACTTTTTTCGTTCGCGCCAGTGTTGTGCAAGGCCCTGCGGGCGGCTTGCCGGGTAAAACGTTTCAGCTCCAGCAGCAGGTGCAGGCCCCTGGCTGAATGAAAAGTGTCGCTAATCGGTCATTTTGCCGCCCTGGGGGAGTTTATTTGCGCGGGCAGGGGATTTGGGCACAGCGATTGCTAAAGCAGATATATACAGCCTTTGAATTCCTGCGAACTAGGCTGTTGAAGTTTCGGAATACTTTCAGTTTGAAAGTTCATTAAAACCAAAAAGGAGGTGACGAATTCCATAACCGCATGGACGTCATTGCGGGCGATCCATTGCCGCAAAACAGTGCAGGAAGTTTCGCCAAACGACTGGCGTCAACCAAGGGGTAGTTCCGCCAGCTTCCAGTGGAATACGCACAATGAGGTGCTCAACGGAACAGTTTCTATCGCACAGCGTAAGGCCCGATTTATTGAAATACAGAGCTTAAATAAAAAAGCCGTTTAAACCACGGCGAGGAGTTGGGGTATGTCCCGTGCTTTTTTTAACGAAATGTATGATGCGAGTGGTGGCTGCCGCCCACATTACCAGGAGTTCGCGCGCTGGCTGGCGGACACACCACTGGAGCTGCTGGACCAGCGTCGACGCGAAGCCGACCTGCTGTTCCACCGCGCTGGCATCACCTTCACGTTGTACGGTGACGAGCAAGGCACTGAACGGCTGATTCCCTTCGACATCATCCCGCGCAGCATCACCGCCCGTGAATGGCAGAACGTCGAGCGCGGCTGCATCCAGCGGGTCCAGGCGCTGAATATGTTCCTGGCCGATATCTACCACGGGCAACGCATCCTCAAGGAGGGCATCATCCCGGCCGAGCAGGTGCTGGCCAACGAGGGGTACCAGGTGGCGATGCGCGACCTGGACCTGCATCGCAATATCTATTCGCACATTTCCGGCGTCGACCTGGTGCGTGACGGCGACGGTAGCTACTACGTGCTGGAAGACAACCTGCGCACCCCCAGCGGCGTGAGCTACATGCTCGAAGACCGCAAGATGATGATGCGCCTGTTCCCCGAACTCTTCGCCGCGCAACGGGTGGCGCCCATCGACCATTATCCCAACCTGCTGCTCGACACCCTGAAAAGCTCCAGCCCGCTGGACAACCCGACGGTGGTGGTGCTGACCCCGGGGCGTTTCAACAGCGCCTATTTCGAGCATGCATTCCTGGCCCGGGAGATGGGCGTGGAGCTGGTGGAAGGCGCCGACCTGTTCGTGCGCGACGACCGCGTGTTCATGCGCACCACTTCCGGCGCCCAGGCGGTGGATGTGATCTACCGCCGCCTCGACGATGCCTTCCTCGACCCCTTGTCGTTCAACCCCGATTCCATGCTCGGCGTGCCCGGGCTGATCGCCGCCTACCGTTCCGGCAATGTGGTGCTGGCCAACGCGGTGGGCACCGGGGTGGCGGACGACAAGTCGATCTACCCCTACGTCGACGAGATGATCCGCTTCTACCTGAGCGAGGAACCGGTCCTGAAGAACGTGCCGACCTGGCAATGCCGCAAGCCCGCGGAGCTGTCCCACGTCCTGGCCAACCTGCCGGACCTGGTGGTCAAGGAAACCCAGGGTTCCGGCGGCTACGGCATGCTGGTGGGGCCGGCGGCCACGGCGGCCGAGATCGAAGACTTCCGCGCCCGGCTCAAGGCCCGCCCCGAGGCCTATATCGCCCAGCCGACCCTGTGCCTGTCGACCTGCCCGACCTTTGTCGAGAACGGCATCGCGCCGCGGCATATCGACCTGCGCCCGTTCGTCCTCTCGGGCAGCGAAACCCGCCTGGTGCCCGGCGGCCTGACCCGCGTGGCGCTGCGCGAAGGCTCGCTGGTGGTGAACTCGTCGCAGGGCGGCGGCACCAAAGACACCTGGGTCGTGGAGGGTTGACCGATGCTTTCAAGAACCGCTGCAGACCTCTACTGGATGTCCCGTTACCTGGAGCGCGCCGAGAACCTGGCGCGCATGCTCGAAGTCAGTTATTCGCTGTCGTTGATGCCCCAGGCGGGGCGTAGCGACGGCCATGCCGAGCTGGCGATGTCGCTGCTGGCCGCCGGCACCCTGGACGATTACAACCAGCGTTACGGCGAGCTGAACACCGAACGCATGCTGCACTTTTTCGCCCTCGACGAGACCAACCCGGGCAGTATCTATTGCTGCTTGCGGGCGGCGCGGACCAACGCCCACGCGGTGCGCGGGCGGATCACCGCCGACATGTGGGAAAACATCAACGCCACCTGGCTGGAAATGCGCAACATCGCCAAGAGCGGCCTGGGGCGCTACGGCATCAGCCATTTCTGCGAATGGGTCAAGGAGCGTTCGCACCTGTTCCGCGGCGCGACCTCGGGCACCATCATGCGCAACGACGCCTATTGCTTCATTCGCCTGGGCACCTTTATCGAGCGCGCCGACAACACCCTGCGCTTGCTGGACGCGCGCTACGAAATGTTCGGCGAGGAGTCGGAGGAGGTCAGCGACAACTCCGCCCGCGGCTATTACCAGTGGAGCGCCTTGCTCCGCGCCCTGTCCTCGTTCGAGGCGTTCAACGAGATCTACCGCAATGCCCCGGGCGCCGAGCAGGTCTCCGAAATGCTGCTGTTGCGCGCCGACGTACCGCGCTCGCTGCATGCCTGCGTGGAGGAGCTGGACCAGATCCTCGCCAGCCTGCCGGGCAACAACGGCCGCCCGGCCCAGCGCCTGGCCGCCGAGCTGAATGCGCGGCTGCGCTACACCGGAATCGATGAAATCCTCGCGTCGGGCTTGCACCTGTGGCTGAGCGATTTCATCGCCCAGATCCGCCACCTGGGGCAAACCGTCCACGACTCCTACCTGGAGGTTGTATGAAACTTTCCATACGCCACGACACCACCTACAGCTACGCCGACGAAGTCTGCACCAGCATCCAGTTCCTGCGCCTGACCCCGCAGGACAGCGAGCGCCAGCACATCCTCGAATGGCACCTGGAACTGCCGCGCCTGGTGCGCAGCCAGCTCGACCCCTACGGCAATATCCTGCACGTGCTGACCATGGACGAGCCCCATGGCGCGCTGGTCCTGAGCGCCTACGGCCAGGTGGAGATCGATCAGGCCCGCGAGATGGAGCACGACAGCCAGTCGCCGCTGCCGTTCCTGCGCAGCAGCCCGCTGACCAAGGCCGACGCCGCCCTCGGCGCCTTTGCCGCGCAGCACTGCGGCACCCGGCGCGACCGCGCGGCGCTGATCGAGTTGATGCATGCCCTGGCCGCGCACATCGCCTACAGCCCCGGCGCGACCACGGTGGACACCACCGCTGCCGAGGCTTTCGCCGGCCGTGCCGGGGTCTGCCAGGACCACACCCACGCGTTCCTGGCCTGCGCCCGCGGCCTGGGGATTCCCGCGCGGTATGTCTCCGGCTACCTGTGCACCGAAGACGAAAGCCACCTGGCCAGCCATGCCTGGGCCGAGGCCTGGATCGACGATGGCTGGTACAGCTTCGACGTGACCAACCGCCTGGCGCGGCCGGAGCGGCACCTGAAGCTGGCGGTCGGCCTCGACTACCTCGACGCCTGCCCGGTGCGCGGCATGCGTCGCGGCGGCGGTGCCGAGCACATGCTGGCGCAGGTCCAGGTGAACTCGATGTTCCAGGTCCAGCATCAGTAACCGCGATCTCGCCTATCCATAAGGCCTGGCGCGAAGACCGCGGCGGGCCGGCTGGACGAACAGAGGGCAATAAAAAGCCCGCCGATCACGCAAGTGAAGGGCGGGCTTTTTGCTGCCGGGGTCAGGTCAGACCTTGACGATCCAGCCGGCTGGCGCTTCGATGTCGCCGGTCTGCACGCCGGTCAGCTCTTTGTAGAGCTTCTGGGTGATCGGGCCGACTTCTTTTTCGCTGTAGAACACGTGCAGCTTGTCCTGGTACTCGATGCCGCCGATCGGCGTGATCACCGCGGCGGTACCGCAGGCGCCGGCTTCCTTGAAGTCCGACAGCTTGTCGATCAGCACGTCGCCTTCGACCACTTCCAGGCCCAGACGGGTCTTGGCCAATTCGATCAGCGACAGGCGGGTGATGCCCGGCAGTACCGACGGCGACTTCGGCGTGACGAATTTGTCATCGTGGGTGATGCCGAAGAAGTTGGCCGAACCGACTTCCTCGATCTTCGAGTGGGTCAGCGGGTCCAGGTAGATGCAATCGGCGAAGTGCTTCTTCTTGGCTTCCGAACCTGGCATCAGGCTGGCGGCGTAGTTGCCACCGACCTTGGCCGCGCCGGTGCCTTGTGGCGCTGCGCGGTCGTAGCTGGAGATCAGGAAGTTGTGCGGGGTCAGGCCGCCCTTGAAGTAGGCGCCGACCGGAATGGCGAAGATCGAGAAGATGAATTCGGGGGCGGTGCGCACGCCGATGTTGTCACCCACGCCGATCACGAACGGGCGCAGGTACAGCGCGCCGCCGGTGCCGTAAGGCGGGATGAAACGCTCGTTGGCACGTACTACTTGCTTGCACGCTTCGACGAACTGCTCGGTGGACACCTGCGGCATCAGCAGGCGCGCGCAGCTGCGTTGCATGCGAGCGGCGTTCTGGTCCGGGCGGAACAGGTTGATCGAACCGTCCTTGCAGCGGTAGGCCTTCAGGCCTTCGAAGCACTGCTGGCCATAGTGAAGGGCCGTGGAGCCTTCGCTGATGTGCAGCACGTTATCTTCGGTCAGGGTGCCTTTGTCCCACTCGCCATTACGCCAGTGCGACAGATAGCGCTTGTCTGTCTTGATGTAGTCAAAACCCAGCTTGTCCCAATTGATGCTTTCGTTACCCATGACACCCTCTATCGCTTAACAACCGTCGCAACGGTTCAAGGCTTCTGACGTTTTTTGAATGGGCACAACAATACTGCATTCCAGGGGGCCACCGCATCCCGGGCGATGGGAGGGTGAACAAAAAAACTTAGCCTGCTCATGAGTCCTCCCATCACCGCTTTTACGGATACCCCGCGATCCCCCGGACCTGCACCCGTAGGAGCGAAGCTTGCTCGCGAAAGCGCCCGTGAGCCCGGCACGAATCTTGAGCCGTCTGTGCCGACGTCTTCGCGGGCAAGCCTCGCTCCTACGGCTACCACCGTGATCACCCAGGCCTGCACCCGTAGGAGCGAAGCTTGCTCGCGAAAGCGCCCGCGAGTACGGCAGTAATCTTGGGCCGCCTGTGCCGACGTTTTCGCGGGCAAGCCTCGCTCCTACGGATATCGCTGCCATGACCCGGGCCTGCCTCGCCCCTTGTAGCCGCTGCCGCAGGCTGCGATCGGCCTCGAAGAGGACGTGCTCTTGAGATCCTTGAAGGCCCTGCGGGCCTTATCGCAGCCTGCGGCAGCGGCTACAGGGGCGGGGTGTTGCCTCCCGGTGTTGCGTTTTTACAGATGCAAGGCGTGGCCCAGGGCGCGCAATGCCGCTTCCTGCACCGCCTCGCCCAGGGTCGGATGGGCGTGGATGGTGCCGGCGATATCTTCCAGGCGCGCGCCCATTTCCAGCGACTGGCCAAAGGCCGTGGACAGCTCGGACACGCCGACGCCCACCGCCTGCCAGCCGACAATCAGGTGATTGTCACGGCGTGCCACCACCCGCACGAAACCGCTTTTCGATTCCAGGGTCATGGCGCGGCCGTTGGCGGCGAACGGGAAGCTCGACACGATGCAGTCCAGGCCGGCGGCCTTGGCTTCGTCCGGGGTCTTGCCGACCACCACCAGCTCCGGGTCGGTGAAGCACACCGCGGCGATGGCCGTGGGGTTGAACTCCCGATGCTGGCCGGCGATCAGTTCGGCGACCATCTCGCCCTGGGCCATGGCCCGGTGCGCGAGCATCGGTTCGCCGGTGAGGTCGCCGATGGCCCAGACATTGCGCATGCTGGTCTGGCAACGGTTGTCGATACGCAGGGCCGAGCCGTTCATCTCCAGGTTCAGCGCTTCGAGGTTCCAGCCCTGGGTGTTGGGCTTGCGCCCGACCGCCACCAGCACCTGGTCGGTTTCCAGCTTCAGGCTGTCGCCGTTCGGGTCGCGCACCTGCAAGGTGTGGGTCGCGGCATCGAAACCTTCGACGCTGTGCTTGAGGTAAAGCTTGATCCCCAGTTGCTTCACCGATTCGAGCACCGGCTGGGTCAGCTCGCTATCGTAGGCCGGCAGAATGCGCTCCTGGGCCTCGACCACGCTGACCTCGGCGCCGAGCTTGCGGTAGGCGATGCCCAGTTCCAGGCCGATATAGCCGCCGCCGACCACGATCAAACGCTTGGGCAGGGCCTTGGGCGCCAGGGCTTCGGTGGAGGAGATGATCGGCCCGCCAATCGGCAGCATCGGCAGATTGACGCTTTTCGAACCGCTGGCCAGCAGCAGGTGCTCGCACTGGATGCGGGTGTCGGTGCCTTCGATGTCCACGGTCTTGCCGTCGACAACCTTGGCCCAGCCCTGGATCACCTGGACCTTGTGCTTTTTCAGCAGGGCGGCGACGCCGGTGGTCAGGCGGTCGACGATGCCGTCTTTCCATTCCACGCTCTTGCCGATGTCCAGGGTCGGCGCGGACAGGTTGATGCCCAGGGGCGAGCCCTGGCTGTGGTGCCGGGCCTGGTGGAACTGCTCGGCGACATGAATCAGCGCCTTGGACGGGATGCAGCCGATGTTCAGGCAGGTGCCGCCCAGCGCCTGGCCTTCCACCAGGATGGTCGAGATGCCCAGCTGGCCGGCGCGGATCGCCGCCACGTAACCGCCGGGGCCGCCGCCGATGATCAGCAATGTAGTGTTCAGAGTCTGTTGCATGCCTTGCTCCAGGAATGCCTATTCAACGAAAAGACTGGCGGGTTGTTCGAGCAGGCCGCGAATGGCCTGGATGAAGAGCGCCGCGTCCATGCCGTCGACCACCCGGTGATCGAAGGAGCTGGAGAGGTTCATCATCTTGCGGATCACCACCTGGCCTTTGATCACCATCGGCCGTTCGATGATCTTGTTCACCCCGACGATTGCCACTTCCGGCAGGTTCAGCACCGGCGTGCTGACGATGCCGCCCAGGGCGCCGAGGCTGGTGAGGGTGATGGTTGAGCCGGACAGTTCGTCGCGGGCCGCCTTGCCCGTGCGCGCGGCCGTGGCCAGGCGGGAAATCTCCGCGGCGCTGTCCCACAGGCTGCGGGCTTCGGCGTGGCGTACCACCGGCACCATCAGGCCGACGTCGCTTTGCGTGGCCACCCCGACATGCACCGCGCCGTGGCGGGTGATGACCTGGGCTTCGTCGTCGTAGCGTGCGTTGATCTGCGGGAAATCGCGCAGGGCCACGACCAGCGCCCGCACCAGGAATGGCAGCAGGGTCAGCTTGCCGCGGGTGGCGCCGTGTTTTTCATTGAGGTGCGCGCGCAGCTCTTCCACGGCGGTGACGTCGATTTCCTCGACATAACTGAAGTGGGCGGCGCGCTGGGTGGCTTCCTGCATGCGCTGGGCGATCTTGCGGCGCATGCCGATCACCGGGATCTGCTCTTCGTCGTGACGCTGGGCATAGCCGGACGGCGCCGAGCCGCTGCGTGCATGCTGGGTGCCCTGGGCCAGGTAGGCGTCCAGGTCCTCGTGGAGGATACGGCCGGCCGGGCCGCTGCCCTGCACCAGGCGCAGCTGGATGCCCAGGTCCAGCGCATGCTTGCGCACGGCCGGGGAGGCCAGCGGGCGCTCGTCGGCCTCGCGGGCTACCGGCGCCTGGGGCGCGGGGCGGCATGCGGCGGCGGGTTTGCTTTCCAGCACTGGCGCGGCCTCGACCTTGGGCGCTGCCGCTGCCGGTGCGGCTTCTTTAATAACCGCGGGCTCCTTGACCAGCTGATCGGACGCCTTGAGGTTGCCGGCGCCTTCGACCTCGATGCTGATCAACACACTGCCCACCGCCATCACCTCGCCGGGCTGGCCGCCCAGGGCGATGACTTTGCCGTGCACCGGGGAGGGGATGTCGACCATGGCCTTGTCGGTCATGACGTCGGCCAGCACCTGATCCTCGACCACCAGGTCGCCGACCTTGACGTGCCACTGCGCCAGTTCTACTTCTGCGATGCCTTCGCCGATGTCCGGCATCTTGATTACGTGCGTGCCCATTCAGACCTCCATGACCCGTTGCAAAGCCGCGCCCACTCGGGACGGGCCAGGGAAATACGCCCACTCCTGCGCGTGCGGGTAGGGGGTGTCCCAACCGGTCACGCGCTCGATTGGCGCTTCCAGGTGGTGGAAGCAGTGTTCTTGCACCAGCGACACCAGCTCGGCGCCGAACCCGCAGGTGCGGGTGGCTTCGTGGACCACCACGCAGCGGCCGGTCTTCTTCACCGACTTGACGATGGTGTCCAGGTCCAGCGGCCACAGGCTGCGCAGGTCGATGACTTCGGCGTCGATGCCGGTTTCCTCGGCGGCCACTTGCGAGACATACACCGTGGTGCCGTAGGTCAGCACGGTGACGTCCTTGCCCGGCCGGGCGATGGCGGCGACGTCCAGCGGCACCTTGTAGTAGCCGTCCGGCACCTGGGCCGAGGGGTGTTTCGACCAGGGGGTTACCGGGCGGTCGTGGTGGCCGTCGAACGGGCCGTTGTACAGGCGCTTGGGCTCGAGGAAGATCACCGGGTCATCGTTTTCGATGGAGGCGATCAGCAGGCCCTTGGCGTCGTAGGGGTTGGACGGCATCACGGTGCGCAGGCCGCAGACCTGGGTGAACATCGCCTCGATGCTCTGGCTGTGGGTCTGGCCGCCGTAGATGCCGCCGCCGCATGGCATGCGCAGGGTCATCGGTGCGGTGAACTGGCCGGCGGAGCGATAGCGCAGGCGCGCTGCTTCGGAAATGATCTGGTCCGAGGCCGGGTAGACGTAGTCGGCGAACTGGATTTCCGCCACCGGGCGCAGGCCGTAGGCGCCCATGCCGACGGCGACGCCGACGATGCCGCTCTCCGAGATCGGCGCATCGAACACCCGCGAGGTGCCGTACTTGGTCTGCAGGCCCTCGGTGCAACGGAACACGCCGCCGAAATAACCGACGTCCTGGCCGAACACCACCACGTTGTCGTCACGCTCTAGCATCACATCCATGGCCGAGCGCAGGGCCTGGATCATGGTCATGGTGGTCGTGGTCATGGCGGTTTCCAACTGGATATTGTTGTTGTGGTCGTTCATGTCAGATTCCCAGTTGCTGGCGTTGGCGCTTGAGGTGCTCGGGCATTTCCTTGTAGACGTCCTCGAACATGGTCGCGGCGCTGGGGATCTGCCCGCCGGCGAGGGTGCCGTACTGCTCGGCCTGCTTCTGCGCGGCGATGACTTCGGCTTCCAGTTCGGCGCTGACCGTGGCGTGTTCCTCTTCGGACCACTGGCCGATCTTGATCAGGTGCTGCTTGAGGCGGGCGATCGGGTCGCCGAGGGGGAAGTGGCTCCAGTCGTCGGCCGGGCGGTACTTCGACGGGTCGTCGGAAGTCGAGTGCGGGCCGGCGCGGTAGGTCACCCATTCGATCAGGGTCGGGCCGAGGTTGCGCCGGGCGCGTTCGGCGGCCCAGGCGGAGGCGGCGTAGACCGCGATGAAATCGTTGCCGTCCACCCGCAGCGAGGCGATGCCGCAACCGACGCCGCGTCCGGCGAAGGTGGTGGCTTCACCGCCGGCGATGGCCTGGAAGGTGGAGATCGCCCACTGGTTGTTGACCACGTTGAGGATCACCGGCGCGCGGTACACGTGGGCAAAGGTCAGGGCGGTGTGGAAGTCCGACTCGGCGGTGGCGCCGTCGCCGATCCAGGCCGAGGCGATCTTGGTATCGCCCTTGATCGCCGAGGCCATGCCCCAACCCACGCCCTGCACGAACTGGGTGGCCAGGTTGCCGGAGATGGTGAAGAAACCGGCTTCCTTGACCGAATACATGATCGGCAGTTGGCGGCCCTTGAGCGGATCGCGCTCGTTGGACAACAGCTGGCAGATCATGTCCACCAGCGGCACGTCGCGGGCCATCAGGATGCTTTGCTGGCGGTAGGTGGGGAAGCACATGTCGTCGATGTTCAGCGCCAGCGCCTGGGCACTGCCGATGGCTTCCTCGCCGAGGCTCTGCATGTAGAACGACATCTTCTTCTGGCGCTGGGCGACCACCATGCGGTTGTCGAAGATCCGCGTCTTGAGCATGGCGCGCATGCCCTGGCGCAGGATCTGCACCGGCACGTTGTCGGCCCAGGGACCGAGGGCATTGCCCTGGTCGTCGAGCACGCGGATCAGGCCACGGGCCAGGTCGGCGGTGTCGGCGGGTTCTACATCGATGGAGGGTTTGCGCACCGTGCCGGCGTCGGTCAGGCGCAGGTAGGAGAAGTCGGTTTTGCAACCGGGACGGCCTGAGGGTTCGGGCACGTGCAGGCGCAGCGGTTCATACGCTTGGGTCATGGCTGTCTACGCTCGATCTTGTGAATTTCTTGTAGTGAGCTGGCAATCATTCTTGGGTGAAGAAATCTTGTCCTACAACAATCATAGGCCGGGCCAAGGAGAATATTTATCTCTGTTTCGTTGCGCTTGAGACGATTTGCAGATAAAAAATCTGCATAAACATAAAAAACAGGTTGATTTGTCTCATGCGCAAACTGGACCGTACCGACATCGGCATTCTCAACAGCCTCCAGGAGAATGCCCGTATCACCAACGCCGACCTCGCCCGTTCGGTGAACCTCTCGCCGACCCCATGCTTCAACCGCGTGCGCGCCATGGAGGAACTGGGGCTGATCCGCGAGCAGGTGACCCTGCTGGATGCCGACTTGCTGGGGCTGCACGTCAACGTGTTCATTCATGTCAGCCTGGAGAAGCAGGTGGAGGAGGCGCTGCAGCACTTCGAAGAGGCCATCGCCGACCGCCCGGAAGTCATGGAGTGCTACCTGATGGCCGGCGACCCGGACTACCTGATCCGCGTGCTGGTGCCGACCATCCAGGCCCTGGAGCGCTTCATGATGGACTTCCTGACCAAGGTGCCGGGCGTGGCCAACATCCGCTCCAGCTTCGCCCTCAAGCAGGTGCGCTACAAGACCGCGCTGCCGCTGCCGGCCAATGGCTTGACCCTGGGGAGTTGAGCTTTATTGAGGGCCGCGCAGACACCGCCCATCTCAGAGCGTCCCGCTGAACACCTGGGTGACGCTGCCGGCCAGCCGCACCTTGCCCTGGCCGTCCCAGCTGACGGTGACCGGGCCGCGTTCGCTGCGGGTGCGGATCATCTCGTCCCTGGGGTTCGCCGCGATCGCCATCACTGGGGTAATGATCGTGCTCTATGCCTGGCAGCTGCCGCCGTTCAGCAGCCCCATAGAAAGCACCGAGAACGCCCTGGTGCGCGGCCAGGTGACGATCATTGGGCCGCAGCTCAGCGGCTATATGTTCGAGGTGCCGGTGCAGGACTTCCAGTTCGTCAAGGCCGGCGACCTGCTGGTGCGCCTCGACGACCGCATCTACAAGCAGCGCCTGGAGCAGTCCCTGGCCCAGCTGGCGGCGCAGAAGGCGGCGCTGGCCAATGTCGTGCAGCAACGCAACAGCGCTGAAGCCACCATCAAACTGCGCCAGGCGGCGCTGGCCGACAGCCAGGCCCAGGCGCGCAAGAGCGCCGCCGACCTGCGGCGTAACCAGGAGCTGATCGCCGACGGTTCGGTGTCCCAGCGGGACCTCGACGTGACCCGCGCCGCCAATGCCCAGACCCTCGCCGCGGTGGCCCAGGCCCAGGCGCAGCTGGACATCGCCCGCCAGGACCTGCAGACGGTGATCGTCAATCGCGGTTCGCTGGAGGCCGCGGTGGCCAATGCCGAGGCAGCGGTGCAACTGGCGCGGATCGACCTGTCCAACACCCGGGTCACCGCGCCGCGCGACGGCCAGCTGGGGCAGATCGGCGTGCGCCTGGGGGCCTACGTCAATTCCGGTGCGCAGCTGATGGCGCTGGTGCCGAACCAGCTCTGGGTGATCGCCAACATGAAGGAGACCCAGATGGACAACATCCGCGTCGGCCAGCCCGCGAGCTTCACCGTCGATGCGCTCGACCACCGCAAATTCCACGGCCATGTGCAGCGCATTTCGCCGGCCACCGGTTCGGAGTTCGCCTTGTTGCAGGCCGACAACGCCACCGGCAATTTCGTCAAGATCGCCCAGCGGATACCGGTGCGCATCACCGTCGATCCCGATAAGGCGGAAAGCGAGCGCTTGCGTCCGGGGATGTCGGTGGTGGTGAGTATCGATACGGCCGCGGAAGGGGATACCCGGGTCGAATGACCCGACGCTTGTGTAGGAGCGAGGCTTGCCCGCGAAGGCGCCAGCCCGGTCGATACAGGTCCGGAGTTGGTGTCGGACTCAAGATCCTATCGCGGGCAAGCCTCGCTCCTACCGAAGACGGGCAGGGTTCAGGCGGTGAGAGGCGGCAAGGTGCCGAGCAGGGATACGGCCGCCACCGCGGCGATGCCCAGCAGCCATTCCAGCAGCACGCTGCGGCGCAGGGTGCCCAGGCGTTGCTGGCAGTCCTCGATGCGCAGGCGGTTGAACAGGGCCAGGGCGAACATGCCGCACACCAGCAGCACCTTGATCAGCAGGATCAGGGCAAAGCCGGACAGCAGCGGTGTCGGCCACAGCTGGCCGGTCAGCACCCGCACATTGATCAGCCCGCTGAGGCTCAACCCGGCCACCAGCCCGTAACCGACCCCACTGAAACGCTGCAACAGCGGGCCCAGCGGCAGGCTGTCGGGCTGGCGCAGAATCATCAGCAGCATCAGCAAACCGCCGAGCCACAGGCTGACGCAGCCCAGGTGGACAATCTGGTTGAGGATCAGCAACTGGCCGCTGAGGCCGTCGAGCATGGCGCCGTGGCCCACGGGGGCGAGGGTGGCCAGCAGCAGGGCGGCGAGGGTCAGCCGTAGCGCCAGCCGCTCACCCAGGCGGGTCAGCAGCAGAACCAGCAGCGCGCCATTGAGCAGCAGATGCCAGGTCCATACCTGGCCGAAAAAAGTTTTGCCCAATACCAGTCGCAAGGTCGCCGGGTCCAGGGCCGCGGCGCCGCTGCCGGCCATGCTGGCGGTGATCAGCAGCAACCAACAGATGCCGGTGGCCAGGGCGATTCCGGCCAGCCAGCGGCCGAGTCGCGTCAGGCGGCGATCCAAGGCGGCAACGGGCTCGCGCCCCAACAGCAGGGGCCTGAATACCCAGGCTCCGAACAGCAGCAGGACTGCCGCGAAATGCACGAAGCGGCAGAGCACCAACAGGGTCGACATCGGTTACTGGCCGACCTTGAAGCCGTAGCTGCCTTCACTCTTGTGGGTGTCCACCGACACCGCGTGCCACTCGACCTTGTAGGCGCCCGCCGCCAGCGGCGCCGCCGGGGTCACGACCAGGGTCTTCTTGTCCGCGCCTTCGGTGGCCAGGGCCTTGACGGCGACCGCCGCGCCATCCTTGCTCAGGCTGACTTTAGTGAAGGCCGCCTCGACGCCTTCGGAGAACACCAGGCGCAACTCGCTCGGCGCGCTCACCGTGCTGTCGGCGGCCGGGACCTGGCTTTGCAGGTGGGCGTGGGCGAAGGCCGAGGAGGCGGCGACGAGAGAGGCCAGCAGGGTGCTGGTGGTCAGCAGTTTTTTCAGCATGGGAAATACCTGTTCAATGAGTGTCGGGTAGTCGATGCGCCGATGAGTATAAGGACCGCGGCCGGGTCGCTGGATGAAACATCGGCGCACTGTTCAAGCGCTTTTCAGGCGCATATGGATGATCGGGAACGGCCGGCCCTGGCCGTCGGTTGCCGAACGACCGATGTCTTCGAAACCGTAGTGCCGATAAAAACCATGGGCCTGGGGGTTCTGTTCGTTGACGTCGACGCTGAGCCGCGGCTGCCGGCTGCGCACATGGTCGAGCAGTTGCCGGCCGACGCCCTGGCCACGGCGGGTCGGCTCGATAAACAGCATTTCCACCTTGTCGCCGGCGGTAGCGATAAAGCCGGCCGGGGTGCCGTCGGCATCCTCCAGCAACCAGGCTTCGAGGGCCGGCAGGTAGGTGTCGCGCACCAGGGGGTAGAGCAGCTGGATGTCGTCTTCGGCGATAAAGTCGTGGGTGGCCCGTACCGAGCGTTCCCACAGGGCGGCGAGCTGCGGATCGTCCGTGGCCCGGCGTTTGCGAATGTTCATGGATAAGCTCCATAGCGGCGTTGCAGGATGGCCGAAACGCTCTGGGTTCGGCGGCGAAAGTCCTGCCTGCATGTCCGTGTCGCGAATCAACGCCTGGACGGAACACTTCAGGTGCCCGGGAATAAGGCGGGAGGGATCCTAACCAATCGGTTTTGCCGGGGAAAGTCGGGCGCAGGAAGTTTCGTTTTTGTACGAAGGCCGATGGTAGTCTTGCAGCAGACTGTTTTCAGGGAGCCCTTATGGGCAATCACAAGATCGAGATCCGTCGCAGCAACGTCGAGAAAATCCTCCTGGCGGCGGAAAAGGTGTTCGCCGAAAAGGGTTTCAGCGGCACGGCCATGGCCGATATCGCCGCCGAGGTGCAATTGCCGCGTTCCAACCTGCATTACTACTTCAGCACCAAGAGCGAGCTGTACAGCGCGGTGCTGCTGGAGCTGCTGGAACTGTGGAAACAGGACGCGCTGTGCTTCGAGAGGTTCGACGACCCACGGGTGGTGCTCAGCAGTTATATCCGAGCCAAGATGAACCATTCGCGCAGCCGGCCCCATGGCTCGAAAGTCTGGGCCAACGAAATCATCCACGGCGCGCCGACCCTGGGCGAGGCGCTGGATGCCAGCCTGTACGACTGGGCGAAGATGAAGGAAGCGAAGATCCGCCAGTGGGTCGAAGACCAGCGCATCCTGCCGGTGGAACCCTCGAGCCTGCTGTACATGATCTGGGCCTCGACCCAGCATTACGCCGACTTCGACCACCAGATCATGATCCTCAACGACCACCAGCCACTGTCGGACATGCAGTTCGAAAAGGCCGTGCAGACCGTGACCAGCGTCATCCTGCGCGGTATTGGCCTGGAACCCTGATACGGCAGCGTCCGCGTGTAGCCGCTGCCGAGCGCAGCGAGGCTGCGAACGGTCGCGAAGCGGCCGCAACCCCGGATAACGCACAAGACCTGACACACCGCGGATTCAGGTTTTGCGGCCACTGCGTTGCCGATCGCAGCCTCGCGGGCTCGGCAGCGGCTACGGGGGTAGGCGTCAACGTTTACGTTTATCGCGGGCAAGCCTCGCTCCTACAGGTGCATGCCGTAGGAGCGAGGCTTGCCCGCGAAAGCGTCGGCGTGCTCTGCGCCGGGCCTAAACCGCCTCGCGATACGGATTGCGCGGGTCGTGCTGCCAGTCGAGGAACGGCTTGCCGGTGTCCTGGGGCACCATCTCGATGCAGTCCTGCACCGGGCAGGTGATCTGGCACAGGTTGCAGCCCACGCATTCGGCGTCGATCACTTCGTATTTATGCGTGCCGTCGGCCTGCTTGAGGCTGGCGATGGCCTGGTGCGAGGTGTCTTCGCAGGCGATATGGCAGCGGCCGCAGCCGATGCAGGCGTCCTGGTCGATCTTGGCGATCACCTGGTAGTTGATATCCAGGTACTTCCAGTCGGTGGTGTTGCCCACCGCGCGCCCGGAGAAGTCCTGCAGGCTGTGATAACCCTGGCTGTCCATCCACCGCGACAGGCCGTCCTTCATCTCCTCGACAATGCGAAAGCCATGCAGCATCGCCGCCGTGCACACCTGCACCGCGCCGCAGCCCAGGGCGACGAATTCCGCGGCATCGCGCCAGGTGCCGATGCCGCCGATACCGCAGATCGGCAGGCCCCGGGTCTGCGGGTCGCGGGCGATCTCGGCGACCATGTTCAGGGCAATCGGCTTGACCGCCGAGCCGCAGTAGCCGCCGTGGGTGCTCTGGCTGCCGACCATCGGGTTGGCCACCATGCGCTCAAGGTCGACGCTGGTGATCGAGTTGATGGTATTGATCAGCGACACCGCGTCGGCGCCGCCGCGATGGGCGGCGCGAGCGGCCATGCGGATGTCGGTGATGTTCGGCGTCAGCTTGACGATCACCGGCAGCGAGCAATAGGTCTTGCACCAGCGGGTAACCTGCTCGACGTACTCCGGCACCTGGCCGACCGCCGCGCCCATGCCGCGCTCCGGCATGCCGTGGGGGCAGCCGAAATTCAGCTCGATGCCGTCGGCGCCGGTGGCTTCCACCAGCGGCAGGATGTTTTTCCACGACTCCTCGACGCAAGGCACCATCAGCGACACGATCAGCGCACGGTCCGGCCAGTCCTTCTTGACCTGGGTGATTTCCCTGAGGTTGATCTCCAGGGAGCGGTCGGTGATCAGTTCGATATTGTTGATGCCCAGCACTTCGCGGTTGGCGCCAAAATGCGCCGAGTAGCGCGACGAGACGTTGACCGCCGCCGGGTCCTCGCCCAGGGTTTTCCAGACCACGCCACCCCAGCCAGCCTCGAAGGCGCGGACCACGTTGTAGGCTTTGTCGGTCGGCGGCGCGGAGGCCAGCCAGAACGGGTTGGGGGCTTTGATACCGGCGAACACAATCGACAAATCGGCCATTTACGCAGCCTCCACGTTGAGCATGAGTTGGGCATGCATGGCTTCGGCGGCCCGCTTGCCGTGTTGCACGGCCTGGACGGTGAGGTCTTGGCCAAGGCTGACGCAGTCGCCGCCGGCATACACCCCGGGGATGCTGGTGCGCAGCTGTTCGTCGACTTCGATGCGCTCGCCAGCGCGCTTGAGCTCGCGGGCCAGTGGGTCGCTCAGGGCGGCGCCGTCGAATGCCTGGCCGATGGCCTTGAAGATCGCGTCGGCGGCCAGTTCGAAGGTCTCCCCGGTGGTTTGCAGGCGGCCCTCCACCAGCCGCGTGCGGGCGAAGCGCATGCCGCGCACCTGGCCCTCGGCGTTGAGCAGCACCTCTTCGGGCGCAGCCCAGGTCAGCAGGCGCACCTGATTGGCCTTGGCAATGTCTTGCTCATGGCGAGTCGCGCCCATGTCCTCGATGCCGCGGCGGTACACCAGGTTGACATCGTGGGCGCCGAGCCGGGCCATTTGCACCGCCATGTCGATCGCGGTATTGCCGGCGCCAAGGACGATGCAGCGGTCGGCCAGGGGCAGTTGCGCAAGGTTGTCGGCCTGGCGCAGCTCGCGGATGTAGTCGGTGGCGGCCAGCAGGCCGGGGGCGTCCTCATGGGGCAGGCCCAGCTGTTTGCTGGCGGCCAGGCCCAGGCCGAGGAACACCGCGTCGAACTGCTGGTGCAGCTCGGTGAGGCTCAGGTTGTCGCCGAGTTTGTGCCCGTGGCGGATCTCGATGCCGCCGATCTGCAGCAGGAAGTCCAGCTCCTTCTGTGCGAAGTCGTCCACCAGCTTGTACTTGGCGATCCCGTATTCGTTGAGGCCGCCGGCTTTTTCCCGGGCCTCGAAAATCACCACGTCATGGCCGTGCATGGCGCAGCGGTGGGCGCACGCCAGGCCCGCCGGGCCAGCGCCGACCACGGCGATGCGCTTGCCGCTGGCGGCTTCGCGCTGGAACGGGTGCTGGCTGAAGTGCGCGTTGTCCACCGCGTAGCGCTGCAACAGGCCGATCAGCACCGGCGCGCATTCGTGGGCGTTGTTGCGCACGCAGGCCTGCTGGCAAAGGATCTCCGTGGGGCATACCCGCGCGCAGCTGCCGCCGAGGATGTTGGCCGAGAGAATTTTCTGCGCCGCGCCCTGGACGTTGTCGGTGTGGATATGGCGGATGAACGAGGGAATGTCGATCTCGCTGGGGCAGGCGTTGACGCACGGCGCGTCGTAGCAATACAGGCAGCGCGAAGCTTCCAGGTGCGCCTGGCGGTCGTTGAGCGGCGGCGCCAGGTCGCTGAAATGGCCGGCGAGGGTGGCGCCATCCTCATGGGGGTGGGGCAAGTGGTTCAGGGTCTTGATCACGGTTTTGGCCTCACGGTTTTTTATCGGTGCCTCTGGCGGGCATTGTTTTCACAACGAAGCTGTGGCTGTCGTTGTAGCCGCTGCCGAGCGCAGCGAGGCTGCGATCGGGCGCGAAGCGGCCGCCACCCGGACAACCCATGCAACCTGATGCATCGCGGATTCAGGTTTTGCGGCAACTGCGTTGCCGATCGCAGCCTCGCTAGTGCTCGGCAGCGGCTACAGGGATCGCAGGGACCGCGGGATCACGTGGATCACCGGGATCGCAGGGATCTCGGGTCGTCGGGTTCAGCGTTTGACGGCGGTTGGTTTGTGCGCCTCGGCGCGTTTGCTCAGCAGGTCGAACACCGCCGGGTAGGCCGGGCGCTCGATGTAGCGGCCGGCACCGCGTTCGGCGCGCAGGTCGCCGTCGGCCCAGACCAGCTTGCCCTGGCTGATGGTGTGGCTGGGCACGCCGCGCACGGTCTTGCCTTCGAAGATGTTGAAGTCCACCTGCTGGTGGTGGGTCTTGGCGGAGATGGTGCGGCTGCCTTGCGGGTCCCAGAGCACCAGGTCGGCATCGGCGCCGACGCGGATCGCGCCCTTGCGTGGGTAGAGGTTGAAGATCTTCGCGGCGTTGGTGGAGGTCAGGGCGACGAAGTCCTGCATCGACAGGCGCCCGCTGTTCACTCCTTCGTCCCAGAGCACGGCCATGCGGTCTTCGATGCCGGCGGTGCCGTTGGGGATCTTGCTGAAATCGTCGCGGCCGGCGGCTTTCTGCTCTGCGCAGAAGCAGCAGTGGTCGGTGGCGGTGGTGTGCAGGTTGCCCGACTGCAGGCCATGCCACAGCGCCTCCTGATGGCCGCGCGGGCGGAAGGGCGGGCTCATCACGTAGCCGGCGGCGGTCTGCCAGTCCGGGTGGCGGTACACGCTGTCGTCCAGCAGCAGGTGCCCGGCCAGCACTTCGCCGTACACCGGCTGGCCCTTGCCGCGGGCGTAGGTGATTTCATCCAGGGCCTCCTGGGTCGAGACATGCACCAGATACAGCGGCGTGCCCAGGGTTTCGGCAATGCGGATGGCCCGGCTGGCGGCTTCGCCTTCAACCTGAGAGGGGCGCGACAGCGGATGCGCTTCCGGCCCGGTGATGCCCTGGGCCAGCAGCTTGCGTTGCAGGTGGTAGACCAGCTCGCCGTTCTCCGCGTGCACCGTCGGCACCGCGCCGAGTTCCAGGCAGCGTTCGAAGCTCGCCACCAGGGTGTCGTCGGCGGCCATGATCGCGTTCTTGTAGGCCATGAAATGCTTGAAGCTGTTGACCCCGTGCTGGTTCACCAGCTCGGCCATTTCCTCGCGCACCTGCTCGCTCCACCAGGTAATGGCCACGTGAAAGCCGTAGTCCGAAGCCGCCTTCTCGGCCCAGCCGCGCCACTGGTGAAAAGCCTCCAGCAGCGATTGCTGCGGGTTGGGAATCACGAAGTCGATGATCGAAGTGGTGCCGCCCGCCAGGCCCGCCGCGGTGCCGCTGAAGAAGTCTTCGCTGGCCACGGTGCCCATGAAGGGCAGTTGCATGTGGGTGTGGGGATCGATGCCGCCGGGCATCAGGTATTGGCCACTGCCGTCGAGCACTTCGCAGCCTGCGGGGTCCAGATTCTGGCCGATGGCCTTGATCACGCCGTCGGCGCACAGCACATCGGCTTTATAACTTTCATCATGGGTAATAACGGTGGCGCCACGGATCAACAGAGACATTCCGAGTTCCTCGCAGGCATGACCGGCTTATGCCGGTTCTAGTGTTTTTGTAATCAACATGCTGCGGAATGTTTATTCCTGTCAGCGGTGTCAGGAATAAAAACTAGCTGGTGTTCAATCAATCGGCAAGATTATTTTTTATAAGCTTATATCGATATCAAGTCATTGAAATATAAGGATTTAAAGCGAAAATCCGCAAAATGGTGCAGCCTTTCACCATTTTGACGCACTTGACAGGATCGAAATATGAGCAAGATTTTCTATGTGAAATCAGCCGCTTGAAGGAGGCCTGTGGCCCCATACAAAAGTTTGAAAAAAGTTTGCGTGCACCAGATTGAGTCCTGACCCGATGGACAACTTGCCCGGCATTCGGCCTGAGTGAACCGGCAAGTTATTCGGAGCAGGAAGTTGTTCAAATAAAACTGAAGAAACATCAGTTGTTTACATGGATTTTACCGACCGTGGAACACGGTCGACGGGCAAGCCGGCACGCTTATTGAGTGCCGCCGTCGACAGGGTGGCCGGTCGGTAAAAGTCGTAAGTTCTCCGGCCATCGCCGGGTGCGCGGCCCGTTCGCCCATCCGCTTGATGAGCAAAAATAATCAGAAGAACAGTGGAGCGGCCATGCAACAGAACAGATCCCAAGTGACCGAGCGTGCCGGCCTGTACGAGCTGGACGCCGGCAGCGACGTGCTCGACAGCCCGCGTTACAACCACGATATCGCGCCGACCAAGGTCGCCGATCGCACCTGGAACAAATGGCACATCACCGCGCTGTGGGTCGGCATGTCGATCTGCGTGCCGACCTACACCCTGGGCGGCGTGCTCACCGCCTATTTCGGGCTGACGGTGGGCGAGGCGCTGTTGGCGATCCTGCTGGCCAATATCGTGGTGCTGGTCCCCCTGACCCTCAACGCTTTTGCCGGCACCAAGTACGGCATTCCGTTCCCGGTGCTGCTGCGTTCGTCCTTCGGCGTCATCGGCTCCAACGTGCCGTGCCTGATCCGCGCCCTGGTGGCCTGCGGCTGGTTCGGCATCCAGACCATGTTCGGCGGCCTGGCGATCCACCTGTTCCTCGGTTCGATCTTCGAGGGCTGGAAAGCCCTGGGCGGCACCGGCGAGGTGATCGGCTTCATGCTGTTCTGGACCCTCAACCTGTGGGTGGTGCTGCGCGGCGCCGAGTCGATCAAATGGCTGGAAACCCTGTCGGCGCCCTTGCTGGTTTTGGTGGGCGCGGGGCTGCTGGTGTGGGCGCTGCCCAACGTGTCGCTGAGCGAGCTGCTGGCGCAACCGCCCAAGCGTCCGGAAGGCGCCAGCGTCTACAGCTACTTCTTTGCCGGGCTGACGGCGATGGTCGGGTTCTGGGCCACCTTGTCGCTGAATATCCCGGACTTCAGCCGCTACGCGAAAAGCCAGAAGGACCAGATCCTCGGGCAGATTTTCGGCCTGCCGCTGACCATGTTCCTGTTCGCCGCGCTCGGGGTGGTGATGACCGCCGCCTCGGTGAAGCTGGTGGGCGTCACCGTCTCCGACCCGGTGAGCCTGATCGGCCATATCCAGAGCCCCGGCTGGGTGGCCCTGGCCATGGCGCTGATCATCATCGCCACGCTCTCGACCAACACCGCAGCGAATATCGTCTCGCCGACCAACGACTTCCAGAACATCGCGCCCAAGCTGATCGGCCGCACCAAGGCAGTGATCCTCACCGGGCTTGTCGGCCTGGCGCTGATGGCACATGAGCTGCTGAAAAAGCTCGGCCTGCTGGTCTCGGAGGTCAGCCTGGAAACCGTGTATTCCAACTGGCTGCTGGGTTACTCCAGCCTGCTGGGGCCCATCGCCGGGATCATGGTGGTGGACTATTTCATCATCAAGAAACAGCGCCTGGACCTGGCCGGGCTGTACCGCGACGACGTTTACCCGGCGTGGAACTTCAACGGTTTCATCGCCTTTGGCGTGCCGGTGGCGCTGACGCTGCTGTCGCTGGGCAGCGACCTGTTCAGCTGGTTCTACAGCTACGGCTGGTTCACCGGCTCGGCGCTGGGCGGCTTGCTCTATTACGGCCTGTGCAGCATGGGCAACCCGCGAACCGCGACGGCCAAGACGCCGGTGTAAGCATAAAAGCATCGCGGGCCAGAAGCGACGCATACCCCGTAGGAGCGAGGCTTGCCCGCGATGCGATCCGCCAGACACCACTGCACCCAAGACGAGCCCGACCTCGTCACCGACAACCAGAAAAGCCTGAGGAGATCACCATGAACGCTGCCGTCGACGTTCTGCAATCCAGCCACCGGCACATCAACCGCGACCGCCTGTGGCAGTCGCTCATGGAGCTCGCGAAGCTCGGGGCCACGGTCAAGGGCGGGGTCTGTCGCCTGGCCCTGACCGACCTCGACCGCCAGGCCCGCGATCTGTTCGTCGCCTGGTGCGAAGAGGCCGGCTGCACCGTCACCGTGGACGGCATCGGCAACATCTTCGCCCGCCGCCCCGGGCGCAACCCGCAGCTGCCGCCGGTGATGACCGGCAGCCATATTGACACCCAGCCCACCGGCGGCAAGTTCGATGGCTGCTTCGGCGTGCTGGCCGGGCTCGAAGTGCTGCGCACCCTCAACGACCTCGGGGTGCAAACCGAGGCGCCGCTGGAAGTGGTGGTGTGGACCAACGAAGAAGGCTCGCGCTTCCCGCCGTGCATGATGGGCTCCGGGGTGTTCGCCGAAAAATTCACCCTTGAGGAAACCCTGGCCAAGACCGATGCCGAGGGCGTGAGCGTCGGCGATGCGCTGAACGCCATCGGCTATGCCGGCAACCGCAAGGTCAGCGGGCACAAGGTGGGGGCCTACTTTGAAGCGCATATCGAGCAGGGGCCGATCCTCGAGGATGAAAACAAAACCATAGGCGTGGTGCTCGGCGCCCTTGGCCAGAAGTGGTTCGACCTGAAGTTGCGCGGCGTCGAGGCCCACGCCGGCCCGACCCCGATGCACCTGCGCAAGGACGCCCTGGTCGGCGCTGCGGCGGTGGTGGCCGCGGTCAACCGCGCCGCCCTCGGCCATCAGCCCCATGCCTGCGGCACCGTGGGCTGCCTGCAAGCCTATCCCGGTTCGCGCAACGTGATTCCGGGGGAGGTACGCATGACTTTGGACTTCCGTCACCTGGAACCGGCGCGGCTGGACTCGATGATCGCCGAGGTGCGCCAGGTGATCGACAGCACCTGCGAAGAGCATGGCCTGAGCTTCGACATGCAGCCGACCGCGGACTTTCCACCGCTGTATTTCAACAAGATCTGCGTCGACGCGGTGCGCGAGGCGGCTCAGGGGCTGGGCCTGTCGCATATGGATATCGTCAGCGGTGCCGGGCACGACGCGATCTTCGTCGCCGAGCTGGGCCCGGCGGGGATGATCTTCGTGCCCTGCGAAGGCGGCATCAGCCATAACGAAATCGAAAACGCCGACCCCGACGACCTCGCCGCCGGCTGCGCGGTGTTGCTGCGGGCGATGCTGGCGGCGTCCCAGGCCGTGGCCAAGGGCATGTAGGAGCGAGCTTGCTCGCGATAAACGCACAAACGACGCGGTCCATCCGGCGGACCGCGTTATGGTTGCCGGCCAATCGCGAGCCATCGAGCGTCGACCGGCGGCTCCTGCAGAATGATGCGAGGCATCCCTCCGTAGCCGCTGCCGCAGGCTGCGATAAGGCCCGAAGGGCCTTCAGCCATCGTGAGTCCACCACAGCCGCATCGGCCAATCGCGAGCAAGCCCGTTCCTGCAAGAGAAGAAGGTGTCAGCACTGCTGACACAATTACCCAGGGCCTGAGCTGAATGCTCATTGAACCGGCCGGTAACAGTCGCACCACGGGTGCGACAAATTCATTCCGAGGTTTTGTTCCAGGTTGCACTCAAAGCAGGAAGGGGGTAACCGCTGTTCGTTGTGGACGAAGTGGTTTTATCGGGCGTGGAGGGGGCATTGAATTTATTTTCATCACCCCGTCACAAACCGCCCACCTGGCCCGTCATGTCGGTGTATCCCTCAATTAACGGAGCCACCCCATGCCATCCAGCCACCCGACCCAAGCCGTCAACCTGCTGCAAACCATCCCCGAGATCTTCGAAAGCCTGGGCCAGGTCCACGGCCTGATCGACGCCCATGGCCTTGCACGCAAGTTGCACCACCTGGTGGTATTGCGCGCCTCGCAGATCAACCAGTGCGGCTTCTGCGTGAAGATGCACACCCGCGAAGCCCGTGAAGACGGCGAAAGCAACGAGCGCCTGGACCGCCTGGTGGTCTGGCGCCATGTCAGCGATTTCAACGCCGCCGAACGCGCCGCCCTGGCCTGGACCGAAGCCCTCACCGTGCTGCGTGAAGACACCGACTTCGGCCCGTTGCGCTCGGCCCTGCGCGAACATTTCAGCGACGCGCAGATCGCCGCCTTGACGGCCGATATCGGCATGATCAACCTGTGGAATCGCTTGCAGGTGTCGAGGCACTGAGGATGGATCGAATCGATGAAACGACGGTGTTCGAAAGCCGTCGCAGCTTCCTGCTGGGCCTGGCCTACCGCCTCCTTGGCTCGCGCGCCGAAGCCGAGGACGTGGTGCAGGACCTGTTCATCAAATGGCTGGAGGCCGACAAGGCCTCCATCGCCACCCCGGCCGCCTGGCTGACCACCGCCTGCACCCGGCACTGCATCGACCTGCTGCGCTCGGCCCAGCGCTCGCGCCTGGACTACGTCGGCACCTGGCTGCCGGAACCGATCCACAGCCTGCATTACGACTCCCCGGAACAGAGCCATGAACTGGCCTCGTCGCTGTCCACCGCCTTCCTGCTGCTGCTGCTCGAACGCCTGACCCCCAAGGAACGCGCCGCCTACCTGCTGTACGACATCTTCGACCTGGACTACCCCCAAGTCGCGCAAACCCTCGGCGTCCAGGAAGCCACCTGCCGCAAACTGGTGTCCCGCGCCAAAGCCAGCCTGGGCAACACCCAGGCACGCTACCAACCGGAACCGTCACGCCAGCAACAACTGCTGAACGCCTTCCACAACGCCATCACCAGCGGCTCGACCCAAAGCCTGGCCGCCATGCTCTCCGAAGACGTCGAGCTGTGCGCCGACGGCGGCGGCAAAGCCAGCGCCATTCGCGAGACCTTGTATGGGTTGGAGGCGGTGCTGGGGTTTGTGGGTGAGTCGTTGAGCCAGTACTGGCGGGAATATCAGTGGCAGGAGGTGGAGATCAATGGGGGGCGGGGGGGGGTGTTAAGAGGAGAGGGGGAGGTGGTGGCGGTGGTGAGTTTTGGGTATGACGCGGGGGGGCGGGTGAACCGCGTTTTTATCATGCGTAATCCGGAGAAGTTGGGGTTGTTGGGGAGTGGTTCGTTGGCGTGACGTTTGTATCGCGCCGACCTGAGTGCTGCGGATTAGCAAACCTGGATCACTACTGCCGATCAGCTAGGCGAAGGTGATCCACTGTAGGAGCGAAGCTTGCTCGCGATGGTCGTTAACGATAACCGTGTACTGATTGGATAAACGCGGCGCTTTCAAGCCCATCGCGGGCAATCGAGCCTCGGCCAATCTCAGCCAAAGCGACCAAGTAGGCGATCAAGTAAGCGACTAAGTAACCCACTGCCGTGGGTAGCCAATAACCAGATGATCCAACCCATGAGGTTGGGTGACTCAATGGCTTCCATATTTTGATAATGGTGCGATTGCCGCTTACTCGCGATTGGTTTGGTAGCGCGCCTTTACCTCAGCCACACTCAGCCACTTACGTCGTGAATGCACCACGCGGTGACAATTGGCACATAGCAATACCAGGTCAGTGAGCTTGGTTTTATCGCCGGGCTGGAGCGTATGCAGTGGCTTAGTGTGATGAATATCGATAATGCCTTCGACATCCGCACCATAGGTTTTGCTGAAGTTGAAATCACAGGCTTCGCACTTGAGTTCACCGTGCTTTTTAAGGGCTTCGTCCTTTTTGTGTTTGACGAGCTTTTTGTCCCTTTCCCGTACCCGATGCACTCGGGTGAGCACTTTGCCTTCCTCAGCCTCGAAGAAGCCCGGTTCTTCCTCTTCATTTAAATTTATGGCTGTAGTCGTGCCGGGCTCGACGTTGGCGTTGATGGCGGCCACTACTTCGGCGAGTCGTTTGGGGTTGTTAGCGAACTCCAGCCATACCAACTCTTCATCCTTGTTGCCTTTCGCAAGACCAGTACGACCGGAGTGGGTGTAGCTCGGGTCCCAGCGCCGAAAATTGTTGAGCTTCATGTAAACACCATTGGTGTTGCGAAAGCTCTGGTTCTTACTCACGGCAGTGGCGTTGCCAATGAGGTTGAGGCTCTGTGATAAGGCTTGGACCTCCGGATGGTTCTTCCCGGGCAAACCATCTCGATGGCGCAGGTAAAGGTCCAGGGCTAGGACAAGTTCGTCGCGACTCCAAGGGGGATTGGATTGATTACTGGTGATTGAGGAGGGCATCGGGCTATCCGTAGGTTTCCCGTTTCTTTGTGGGAAGAAACGCAATATTCAGTAAGAATATTCTCGTCTGATAGCGTTTGGGAATCATGCGGTGTGCGAATGATGGTTGCTGGAAGGGGACGCCCTGATAGGTGCTTCCCGAACACAGCCGCTTCCTTGAGTGCTGTGTTCGGGTTAGTACCATCGATTAATTGTTGCTTTGCTCGGCTAGCCGGCTTGCAAAATATTGCGCAGTCTCTGGATCGGTACAGTACAGGTAGCAACCTTTCATCCCACGGGTCATCAAGGTTCGATAGGTGTTTTTGATGATCAGGTCCGTCTCTTGCTGCGCCAGAACAGGCTGCTCCTTCATCAACTTTTTCCAGCCACGAATCGACTTGTCGTACTTGTCCCGCTCATGGGGCGAAGTCACTACCTGGCCATTACGCACGATCAAATCCGGCCCGATGATTACGCCGATGTAATCCACTTCCAGCCCTTGGCAGGTATGGATGCAGCCGACCTGTTCCACGGAGTTCTCCGCGATGATCCACAAGCTGCCGTCCTGATCCAGGTTCCATTGGCGGGCGTAGTGGTCACCGATCTCGATATCCTTGGCCTTGGAGTCTTTCTTGCTACGCCATGGCCAGCAGTAACCGGCGACAACCCGCGCTTTGTTTCCATGATTCTTTTGCTCGATGGCCTCGTGCATCGCTTGCGGGGAGTCGAACACCTTGAACTCGTACTCGCTGGCATCGAGCAAGGAGTTGGCGGTCTCGCGAATACCCAGTACGTCATCCAGCCACGCCAAGTAGCCATCGGAACCACTGCAACGGAACTGGGAAGACAGGGTGTATTCCTCCACCGTTGCCTCTCTAGCCTCGGCAAATGCGCGGATCGCTTGTTTGCTGCCAATATCCTTTAAGGTCACACGCTGATCTTCGTCGATAAAGAACACTGTGCATTTAGCGGACCCAATCAATTCCTTGATCTGGTTGTCGCCCTCGTTGCCATAAAAGCCACTTTTTTCATTGAGCCTGTGGGCTTCATCAACGATCAGCGCGTCATAAAAGTTGGGCTTAATCTCCATATAGGCGCCCGAACCGGAAAACAGGCTGGAGAACTTGGTTGGCTTGATGGTGCCGATCAGTTTCTTTTCGTATACGGCTCGTGGCGCGGCGTTTTTCGAGACGTACCTGCTCATCAGTTGTAAGGCGGTGAGCCTTACCAACAGATTGATGGCCACGACCGTTTTTCCGGTACCTGGGCCGCCCTCAATGATCACGACCTTTGGAGCCTCGGCAGAGGCTTCTTTGACCGAAGCCAGTACTGATTCAAAAACTTCCTTCTGATCATCAATCAGCACGAATTCAGGCTTGCCCTCCATCAGCCCACTAAGTGCCTCAGCCAAAGCCTTGGACGGGCGGATCTTGCCGCTGGAAAGCTCGTAAAGCACCTCTTTGTTGTCGCCGTAATAGATGTGCTGCTTGAGGAAGCTTCTCAGCTTCGTCAGCTCATCTGGGCCCTTAAGGAACAACGGTGCCTTGCTGGTATAGGCGTCGTAGTGAGCCGAGTCGATAACGCCATCGCTGACATAGTTATGCAGATAGGCGCAGGGGCGGACTTGGATGCCTTTGTCATAGACGGCTTCATTGAAACCCTCCAGCAAAGTGGCGTACGACCACACCTGATAGGACGGGTGGATGGTTTCCACATGACTACCACCTAGCGCCGTTTTCACTATTGCGTCTTTATTGGTGGCGCTGGCTTTGCTCCACTGTTTCAGTTCGACCAGCACTGCATTTTTGGTCTGATGTTGATCGTGGCCTGTCAGCAAGAAATCGATGCGTTTCATGGATTGCGGAATGTGGAGCTCAATGGCCACGCCGGCGTCGTCCGGCAGATCCTTATCGCGCAGGGCCTTGGCCATATAAGTCAGCGAACCCTGCCAAGATCTGATCTCCGAGGCGGCCACTTTCTTGCCTGTGGCCTCTTTGAAGTGCTTGAGGATGACCTCTTCGATATCGTCGTTATCGCAAACGTCGAGGAATTGCTGTTTGGTCGCGGCGTAAACGATCACGAATAGTCCTTAGAGCCCAGAGGGTCAGAGTTGGTCGTACTTCTTGCTGGTGCTTTTGGCTTTGTCGACGGGGTACTTCTGGCCGTTCAACGCGAGTTTGTTGGTCACCGCTTCGTTGAGGTCGACGCCCAGCACAGTGCTTAGGCGCACCAGGTACATCAGTACGTCAGCCAACTCATCCTTCACCGCTTGAGCGGTTTCTGGGCGCTTAGCTGCGTCCATGGCATCGGCTTCGCTCATCCATTGGAAGATTTCGCAGAGCTCTCCGGTTTCACCAGTAAGGGCCAGGAGTAGGTTCTTGGGGGAGTGGAACTGCTGCCAGTCGCGGTCGTCGGCAAAGCGCTGTAGCGCGGCTGCTAAGCGGGTGATGTCGAGTAATGGGGTGGGGGAGTCAACAGCGGTATTCACAATCTCGCCTCTTGGTTGACTACAGCTGGCGCGACTGGGAGCTGTGTCAGAAATGGGAAGGGGGATTGTAGGAGATTTCGTTTTTTGGGGAAGGTTTTTTGCTGGTGTTCGTTGAGAGGCCTTGCATGAAGCCCCACTGCACCGTGTATGGCTATCATCGTGCCACCCTGTCATTATCCACCCCATATGACTATGGGATAGACCTGACTCCACCTTCGCCATTTAGAACAAAGCCTGAAGTAAAGGGATTTAACATGCTGCAAAATCTGAAGATTGCTCTCCTAACTAAAGATCAAAATGTATGGTTCATACGTGCAGAAAAAGGAAGGTATGCCAAACACTTTCGTGCAGGAGGTGTAGTTGCAATTGAACACTTGCAAAGAGCGTATGACGAAAATATTCCCAGCGAATTGCCCACTGAGGAGTTTCTTAGGGCTCAATTGTTACTCAACGAAAAGTACAGTGAGTTTCGGGATAATACAGACGGAAAGGAGAGTCGAAAGCTAAATAGGTCAGGATTCAATGTTCTAAATCAAATAAAACGTTTTGCGAACGAAATAAAGTGCGGAGATTTAATTGTTACGCGAAACGAAAAGGATGATGGCTACAGTTTTGGTATCTGCAGCGAAACTATTCCTTATATTGATCACGCCCCCATTCGTGTGCCAATTACAAAAAAAGATGGTACGCCCGGGTTTGAAAGGTCCACCTTAACCTATAAGCTCAGGAAACGTGTGGTTTGGGGGCCGTCAATCTCTCGATCTGAACTACCTGGCGCGGTTAGAAAAGCTACAGGTGGGCAGCAGACAGTTACATGCTTAAATAATCACAAAGAAAAAATCTTTCATTTGATTTACCCATTTTTCACAGATGGTGAGTCACTATTTTTTTCAAACAAAATCAAAACCAATCATCGTGTAAATGCCCTTGCTATAGGTAAGCTATTTCAAAATGTTGCGTTAATAAAAGGTCTTAGTGAGGCACTTCTTAGTGAAGGGGCTTTTGATATTAATCAGCTGTCAAGTTTAATTGAGGGTGCAATACTTCTAGGGAAAAGTGATATAGTCACATGTCAAGCTGAGTTTATGTCTCCTGGTGATATGTGGTGCAGAATACCACTTGTTGGAGACGCTCTTGCAAATCAGCTTTTTGCTTGTGTTTTAGCCTGCCTTTTGCTTACTGGTCAAGTAAACTCTGCGGAGATAGCCAATTTGACGAGCAATGAGGCTACCCCCACACTTGCTATAAAAAATGATACAAGTGACATATTCTCTGACAGATATAAAACGCCAGCCATATCTCAAAAGCTAAAATCAATCGCAAAGGCTGCTGGTTCTCAAGCTGAAAAGATAGAAAATAGTGAAAGTCAAGAGCACTCAATCATTGAGGTAAAGAAAAGCTTAAGTCTAAGTGTTACAAAAGTAGATACTCAAAAGCTCGAAAGTTTCGAGTTCGGCATCAACGTATTAGAGATAGGGAGATCTCATGAAAATCGTTGAACCAATTAGTAGTGCTCTATTAATAACTGGGTGTGTCTACGCTGCAGGCATAAGCCAAAATAGTGCATTTATGCGTGGATTCGGTATTAACCCAGAGTTCAGTCAGCCATCCATTGACAAAATATTATATGATGGAGGGCTCATCACGTTTGAAGTTTTCTATGAGCATTTGAAATGGATTTCATTGTTCGTTCTAGTTATTTTGCTTGTTATGGCTTTTGTTTGGGGCGTGATGAGGTTTATAAGTCCTGGATCGGTAACTACTGTAGTCGCTAGTGTGTTGAGCCGGGTTGATCAAATAAAAGGCGCATCAAGCTACGCGCCAGTCGGTGTTCTTTTGCTCCTTTATATAATGTATTTGTGTTTTTCGTCATACCAAAAGTCTCAGGAGGTCGGAGTAAAGCTTTCAGAGGTATTTATGGAGAATTGTCATTGGGTGATTTTAAAAGATAAGAAAAATACTACCAAAGCTTGTGCGTTCAGAAAGGATAAAGACTCTATTTGGTATTACACCATTAAAGAGGGAGATTTGAATATTAATTCCAAGCTGCTGGCAGGGCTAGACCAGGTCACCTATTTGGAACCTCAGAAAAACTCAACTAGCTCGGAGCCCGCTAAAGACAAGAAAGAGAGCTTGTAGGTTTTTAAAATCTGAGTGTATCTATATCTACAGATGCACAAAAATCTATTTTTAATTACGTGTTGGGTGAAACTAAAAGCTATCAATAGAATCGGCTGATAATTTCTATTTATGATGATTTTTCAAGGTGTCGTGAATATTGAGTGTTCGACAGGATTTACTAAATTCAAGGCATGTTCATAATTGCGCGATCTGTTTTTTCTCGACAAACCTTAAGCAATATCTTTGTCCGTGAGTCATTTTTTTAGGTTGGGGGGAATATAAAGCCGGGCTATGCCGGCTTTTATATTCCTCTAATTCATACGTGAAAGGCCCGTATTTCAATTGCTGCCAACACATCCCGAACATCCTGCAGCAACAACCGGGCGGTATTGGTCACGGTGCTAATGTCCTTTTCGCTGGAGTCTCGCAACGTAGTGCAGGCCATCAAATTCAGGTAGTCGAGCGTGGTGCGCAAACGTTCGCTGGCACACGCATGCAAATCCACCAGCGACGCATGGCTATCAATAAACAGCACCGGCCCATCGCTCGCGATTGGGGTGAGGGGAATAAAGCGTTCGGATGAATCTTGAGTTTTCATGGTGTCGTCCTTTTCAAGAATGAAAAAGTTGCCACCTGATTGCTGCGAATCAATTGGGTGGCAGCTGTACGCGGGTTCGCAGACCGAGGAAAAGAAGAAACCCGGCAGACCCGGAGGTCTCCCACGCACAGCCGCCATGAAGCGAAACGCAGGCGAAGTTTGCCTGAGTTGTCATTGACGGTGTAGTTCGACTTTTCTGTTGGGCTGCGAAACCCTGTCGCTGACCGAAATCAGCAGACCTGAAAACTATAGGTCTGGGCCGCTCTAGGAACAACGGCAGGGCTGTAGGAAAGGTCTCGATTGTGGGTAGGGCGAGGCTGAGTCGTTGATCCTTGTCGCAAGCAGAATGGTTGCTAACGCTCCGTAGCGGTTACCGCAGGTCCAGGTCGTGGCGCCATTCAGTCGTTGAGGTGTAGCTGGATAGTCGGGGTGTGCCGGTTTGGGGGCGCTGCGCGCCCCATCGCAGCCTCGCGGGCTCGGCAGCGGCTACAGGTCGGCAGCAATAACGCCATCTGATCCCCACCTGATTTTGCTATCCTGCGCGCCTTTTACCCATTGCAAGGAGCGCAGGCATGACCCAGTCCGTTGGTGGCGGGAGGCGAGTAGGGGCAGGGACGCGGGGTGGTGTGTCTCGCTTGCAGCATTTTCTATCCCGGTGGGCGCCGGCACTGTTTGTGGGTTTGGCGCTGAGTGTGCCCACGGCCAGCGCCAACCCGGTCACCACCTATCGCGGCACGCTTGGCGATACGCCGGTGGAGCTGGCGCTGGTGTATGACTCGCAATACGGCGGCGGGATGTCCGGCTATTGGTTTAGCGGGGCCGAGCGCTTGCCGATGCCTTTGGAGCTCACGCCGTATCGTCCGGACAGGGGGCTGCTGATTAATATCATGGATAACCCGACCTTGCCGGCGGCGGCTGTGTCGTTGCAGCCCTTTGCCGAGGGGGCCGAGGCGTTGCAGGGGGTCTTGGTCGATTTGCGCACGGGGGTGCAGCAGCCGTTGCGGTTGCAGCGGGTGATGCGTTTTGGCGGGAGTCAGCGCGAGGCCTTTGACGGTGAGTTGTTGCAACCGGCGGCCGACCAGCAGTTCTATTTCAGTGTGCATGCCGTGCGCAATGCCGGGGAGGACAGGGGGCGGGTGGACACTATCCGGGTGCTGAGCCGGGCCACCGGCGAGGTGGTGCAGGAGGTGGGCGGGCAGTGGTGCCTGGCTCCGACCGGGACCCGCACCCTGACCTTCGAGCATTTCGATGCCGATTCCACCCTTGATTTCCAGGTGCAGGGCTACAGCTTGAACGGCCCGTACGGCAGTGTGCTGTGCGCGCCGACCCAGTATTACCAGTACCACCCACAGACCCAGGCGTATCTGCGCCATCCGCAGCTGGAGCAGTTGGCCGCCGAGGGCACGGTGCGCTTTGCCGGCGGGCAGATGGAGTTCAGCAAGCAGGACTTTATCAACTTCAGTGCGGGCACCCAGCGTAGGGACTATTACCGCGTGATCAGCCCTGACCGGCTGGAATTCATTCAGTCTCTCGAGGGGCGTTTCTGATGCGGCGGGTTAATCTTTTTCGCGGGCTGGCGGCGGTGCTGCTGGTGTCATGGCTAGTGCCGGCGCAAGCGGCCCATGGGGTGTACCAGGGCACCTTGGGCAAGCAGGCCATTGTGCTGACGCTGGGCAGCCAGAATGCGCTGTACCAGGGGACCTATGCCTACCAGCGCTATCGCACGCCGATCCGCCTCAAGCCGACCTTCAGTTTCAGCAATAAGGTGCTGGCCATGGACGAGCTGGACGAGCAGGGCCTGCCGGTGGCGCGCTTGCAGTTCAACGACCTGATGGTCAGCCGCCAGAGCGAGCAGGTGCGCGGCAGTTGGACCAGTTATCGCACCGGCAAGACCTTGCCCATCGCCTTGAAGCTGGTGGCACTGGTGGACTCGGACTACTCGTGGCCGCAGCCGAACACCACGCTGTTGCAGAGTGCGTCGACCAAGCGCTGGTATTTCCAGGTGCCGATGCAGGGCAATGACCAGCGGATAACGGCGATCGAGGTGGTGGACAAGGCCAGCGGCAAACCGCTGCAGACCCTGACGCTGGCGGCGCCGGGTTGTCTGTATCAAGGGGTGGATATGTTGCAGGTGCAGGCGGATGGGCAGAGCCTGCGGCTCAGTTTGAGCGACTGCAAGTTGCCGGGGTTTCAGTGGAATGAGGGGAGTGGGCGGTTTGAGGCTTTGCCTTGAGCCGGGCTCGGTTTTGTAGGTTGGCTTGGGTGTTTATTCAGATAGGCCGTGCTTGCAGGTTTTGCGACTGCTGCGCAGTCGATCGCAGCCTCGCGCTGCTCGGCAGCGGCTACGGTGTGCGTCGTCTGATCTAGCTCGCGTTGCATGATCAGGGTGCGTTCTTCGCCGTGGTGTTGCTCGCGCAGGGTGCGAAAGCCCAGGTTGGCGTAGAAGCCTTCGGCGGTGATCGAGGCGGGCACGGTCAGCTGGGTGAGGCCGGCGCCCAGGGCCTGGCGTTCGAGCTCGGCCATCAGTTGGCGGCCGATGCCCTGGCCTTGCCTATCCGGGGCGACGAAGACCGAGCGCACTACATGGCCGTCGAGGCTGGCGGTGCCGACGATTTCGCCGGCCATCTGTGCCACCCATACCTGGCGTTTGCTCAATAGCTGGCGCACGGCGTGCGGGCTGAAGTTTTCCTGCACCTGGGCGATTACCGCGGCGGGGTAGTCCTGGGCGTTGCTGGTCTGCAGGGCGGCAACGATCAGGCGGCTGATGGCGTCGGCGTCCTGCTCGTGGGCGGGGCGGATTTCACAGTCCATGTGGAGGAGTCCTTTGAGGGGGCAGGTCTGGACACTAGCCTTGGTGGGGATTGTTCGCTAGGGGGGGTTTACCAACTGCCATAGGGAATGCCGTATTTCTCTATGTAGCGCTTGGAGCTCTCGGGTAGCGGGTAATAGTGCCCGTTTGATTTACCGAGGTGCGGCCCCAACGGTTCAATTTCAGCTTGTGCACGAGCTACCTTGACCGTGTTGCGGCATTCATCTCTGACCCAGGCTTGCACGATGCCACCCGGAGTTAGACCTAAATAGACCGATGCCATATAGCGAGCAGTCTGATGCGGAGTTTCTGGGCAGCGTCGGTTAGTCGAGGTGGTCATTATTTTCCGGGCCTCTTCCGGGATATCCACCCATGCTCGATAGGTCTGTGGTTCTACGACCGATTGCCAGCGTACGAAAATGCGCTTGGGCAAGTCAGCACCAACTACTGACTTAGCGCTACCTCCACCCCCACCACCCCATCCTCTGGCCCACTCTTTGTCGTAACCCATATCACCACCCGCAGCGGAGCCACCGCCAGTGCGAAGGAATAGCTTGCCGTTGATATCTTCAACTGCGCTGTCTTCGACCCAAACTTTCATATAGAACGGCTCGATGAAGCCCAGCTCCCACCAAGGATCTTTGGGGTCGTTTTTTCCGGATAGCGGGTCGGTCTGACAGCCAGTCAACAGCAGTGCGCCGAGCAGGGCGATGAATGCTCTCATTACCGAAGCGTCCAGCCAGGCGCATGAGAGGACAGGGCTTATTAGCAAAGCGCTCTTCATATACAGAAGGGAAGTTGCTTACCAACTGCCATAGGGAATTCCGTATTTCTCTATATAACGTTTGGACTTCTCGCTGACCTTATAGGCGTAACGCCCATTGTTTTTTCCTTGGTCCGGTCCTAGTGGCTCAACTTCTGCTTGGGCCCGGGCTACTTTGACAGAGTGACGGCATTCATCCCTTACCCACACCTGAACGATGCCGCCAGGGGCCAGGCCTAAATAGACCGATGCCATATAGCGTGCAGTCTGATGCGGAGTCTCCGGGCAGCGTCGGTTAGTCGAGGTCCACATGATTTTTCGGGCTTCTTCCGGGATATCGACCCAGGCGCGATAAGTCTGTGGCTCTACGATGGATTGCCAACGCACGTAAATTCGCTTGGGAAGGTCTGCGCCAACTACTGACCATCCACTTCCTCCAACTCTATCCCCCCAGCCTCTGGCCCACTCTTTTTCGTAACCGAGGTCGCCACCCGCAGCGGAGCCGCCACCAGTGCGAGTGAATAGTTTGCCGTTGATGTCCTCAACGGCGCTGTCCTCGACCCAGACCTTCATGTAGTACGGTTCGATGAAGCCAAGCTCCCACCAGGGATCTTTGGGGTCGTTTTTTCCGGATAGTGGGTCGGTCTGACAGCCAGTCAACAGCAGTGCGCCCAGCAGGGCGATGAACATTCTCATTACCAAAGCGTCCAGTCAGGTACGTGAGGGGACGTGATTGTTGAGCAGCGCGCTTCGATATCAGAAGGGACCTGCCTACCAACTGCCATAGGGAATGCCATATTTCTCTATGTAGCGTTTGGAGTTTTCGGAGAGGGGGTAATAGTGCCCGTTTGATTTACCGAGGTGTGGTCCCAGCGGTTCAATCTCCGCCTGGGCACGGGCGATTTTGATCGGATGACGGCATTCGTCTCTGACCCAAACCTGAACAATGCCTCCCGGGGCCAGCCCCAGATTGACTGAGGCCATATAGCTTGCGGTTTGCTTTGGAGTCGCCGGGCAACGTCGGTTGGTTGCCGTGCGCATCAGCTGTCGGGCCTCTTCCGGGATATCGATCCATACCCGATAGGTTTGTGGTTCTACGACCGACTGCCAGCGCACGAAAATGCGTTTGGGTAGGTCGGCGCCTACTGCGGGATAACCATCACCTCCCACGCCATCCCAGCCTCTGGCCCATTCTTTTTTGAAACCAGGATCGCCGCCTGCTGCAGTCCCCCCTCCTATACGACGAACTAGTTTTCCGCGGATATCCTCTACTGCGCTTTCTTCAACCCAGACTTTCATGTAGTAGGGCTCGGTAAATCCGAGATCCCACCAGGGGGCCTTGGGATCATTTTTTCCGGAAAGTGGGTCTGCGGCTTGGCAGCCACTTAACAGCAGTGTGCCCAGCAGGGCGATGAATGCTCTCATTACCAAAGCGTCCAGTCAGGTACGTGAGGATGTTGCACGCGCACGGCATCCACCGTGGGGGCATTGATATAGACGACTTTAAGGCTACCTCCATCCTGTTTGCTAAGCGGGTGGTTCCAGTGGGCCGAGAGATGGATGTAACGCAGCTTGAGCATGGTTTCCTCGGTTGGAGTCGTACTGTAGTCACCGGCGACGAATCTGTCACAAAGGGCCTGAAGTTCTAGGGGAATGGCATAGTCCGGATCCTGCTCGTCAATAACGTTGAAGCGCACGCCGTTCTCCTTGGCCAACTCATACATCACATGGAGATACACCCTCGATAGTCTGTTGCTCATCGGTCTCTTGAGCTGTACGCCGGCATATACCCGTTTTTTTTGTAAACCGAGACGGTCCTGTGAATCCTGCGGTAGCAACAGCGGTTCCGGCGTGACGATCTCCAGCCATTGTGCGGGCCAGCCCTCGCTCAGCCAGCGTTTTCTCGCCTGGACCGCTTCCCGGTAAATTGAGGTCTGTGTCACGTCGGTATTGATAGGCACCTCCAGTGCCTGCATCGGGCTAACCAGCACACATTCCTGCGCCTCATCCAAATAGCCTCCGCCGATATCCGAGTGCGCGCCGGGCAGGGCAATCTCGAGGTGGTCGGGCTTGACCCGGCTCAGGGCAAAGTTAGCCCGGTACTCGTCGCGAGCGACCAGTTGGACCACTGAGCGAAAGTAGCGGCGGTCGAGGTGCAGCTTGATGCCCGGGGCAATGGCGCTGCGCACGTTGCCCAGATTGCTCAAGCCGGCAACCGACGGCACTGTGTCGAACAGGCCGATAAATCCCATATCAACATCGTTACCGTACTGTCGATTGAAGCTAGGGCAAAAAGCGTCGGAATGACTGTGCAGAATCAGTTCGAGCGGACCCAGCCAGCGTACGACTTCATTGGCAAAGTGCCGGGCTGCGGCGGCGCCTCGGCTAAAGCCGAAAGCGTCAAAAGTCAGAGATGAGATTTCGGATTCGGGATTTTGCTCGAAGAAGAAAACAATACGTTCCTCGATTTCACGGAATGCCCTCTGCACACACCCTGATATTCCTGTATCGCCACGCCCTGTGCCCGAGGTAATCAGGCTGTCCTTCTCGCCAGTCCGCGTTCCGATCCCCTCGACATAGATTGAGCGATAGGCGCGTCTTTGCAGGCCTTCGCCTTCGGCTTTCTGCGGGGAGTAGTACAGCTCCCTCAGCCTTTTGACGTTGCTCACATCATTCCCATAACTACTCTCCGGATCCCTCATATACGGCTTGCAGCTGCCATCGAGATCTTTGGCCTCAATAGGGTGCTGGGCGCCACAAACCTGGCCCATGGCCGAGTTGCTGGCGTTGTTGCCGGTGCCGTCGAAGAACACGCCGATGCGCAGCGCCACCTGGACCTTGTCGGGCGGTGGTGCGGGTTCTTTGGCGTACTTCTCGTATTGGGCCCAGAGCTGTTCGCCGTAGCTGGGTTGGTCGGTTTCGGCGGCGCGTTCGGCGGGGCTTTGGTTGGGATTGGCGGGCCGTAGAAGGTTGGGCATCGGCCCGGGTCCGTTGCTGGCCATGGCGGGTCCTGGTTCAGGCAAAAGGGTTGCTGAAAACCGTACCGGGAATGGCGGGGCAGGGATTTAGGAGGAATCTGCAAGCGTCGACGCAGTGGCTGATTTGGTTGTAGGAGCGATTGATTGCCGGGATGTTTTTGTTGCCTGGGCGGGCGCTATCGCGAGCAAGCTTCGCTCCTACAGAAGAGCGTTTGCTCGCGATTGCGGGTTCAACGCCAGGCGCCGAGTGCTCCCAGGCTGAGCAGTACCGCCGCCAGCATGCCTACCAAGGCAAACAGCTGCTGCAAGCGCGGCCCCGCCAGGTAGCGGGTGACCTGCCGGCCGGCGATCAGCCCCAGCACTGCGCCAAGGGCGAAGGGCGCGCCCACCGCCCAGTGCATCACGCCGCTGAGGCTGGCGGTGATGACGCTGCCGGCAGACACCAGGGCGATCACCGCCAGGGAGGTGGCGACGATGCTTTTGCTGTCCAGGTTGGTGTAGCGGGTCAGCGCCGGGATGATCACGAAGCCGCCGCCGACCCCGAGCAAGCCGGAGAGCAGCCCCGAGAGCAGGCCGGTGACGGTCAGCGCGCGGGCGCAGGGCAGGGTCCAGCGCAGCCGGCCCTGCAAGGGGTTGAGCACGCAGGGCTGGAAGGCCGCGCGGGGCGCCGGTTGGCCGTGGCGCAGTTCGCGGCTGGCCTTGAGCAGGATGCGCCCGCAGGCGTACAGCAGCACCGCGGAAAACAGCAGGGCCAGCGGCAGGTTCGGCAGGCGGTGGGCCAGCCACAGGCCCAGCGGCGCCATAAGAATGCCGATGGCGGCGACAAAGCCGGCGGCGCGGTAACGCACGATGCCTTCGCGCAGCCCCAGCACCGCGCCCACGGCGGCCGCCAGGCCCACCGCGAGCAGGCCGATGGGCGCGGCCTCGACCATGCTCAGGCCGAGGCCGAACACCAGCAGCGGCACCGCGAGAATCCCGCCGCCGGCCCCGGTCAACGCCAGGATCGCGCCAATCAGCGCGCCGAGGCCTGCGCCCAGCAAGTTGTACTCACTCATGATTCCGGCAGGTCCGTCACCAGGCTGGGGCGCGCCAGCCACTCATGGCCCTTGAGCATGCCGCGCCAGTACAGCGGCGGCAGGATGCGTTCCTTCAGCCACCAGGCGCGGCGGGTCGGCTGGCGACCGTCGAGCAGCCAGGCCGGAAAGCTCGGCGCGACCTTGCCGCCGTAGGTGAACTCGGCGAGGACGATCTTGCCGCGCTCCACGGTCAGCGGGCAGGAGCCGTAGCCGTCGTATTGCGCCCGGGTCGGCAGGCGCTTGAGGTTCACCAGCACGTTGGTGGCCACCACCGGCGCCTGCTTGCGCGCCGCCGCGGCGGTTTTTGCGTTGCTGGTATTGGTCCCGTCGCCCAGGCCGTGGATATTGCTGTAGCGCTTGTGCCGCAGGCTGTGCGGGTCGACGTCGATCCAGCCGGCGGCGTCGGCCAGCGGGCTGTTGCGGATAAAGTCCGGGGCGGTCTGCGGCGGCACCACGTGCAACATGTCGAAGGGCAGTTCGACGCGTTCCGGCTGGCCGTCGGCGTTGTTGCGCACGAACGTCGCCCGTTTGCCGGGGCCATCCACCGCCACCAGGTTGTGGCCGAAATCCAGGGCGATGTTGTATTTCTTCACGTATTCCATCAGCGCCGGCACGTAGTCCGGCACGCCGAACAGCACGCCGCCGGCATTCAAAAAGCGCGTGTTGATCTGCCCCAGCCGGCCGTTGCGCAGCCAGTGGTCGCAGGACAGGTACATGGCCTTCTGCGGCGCGCCGGCGCATTTGATCGGCATCGGCGGCTGGCTGAACAGCGCCTGGCCCTGCTTGAGGTTCTGCGCCAGTTGCCAGGTGTAGGGCGCCAGGTCGTAGCGGTAGTTGGAGGTCACGCCGTGCTTGCCCAGGGTTTCGTCCAGGCCGTCGATGGCGTTCCAGTCGAGCTTGAGGCCGGGGCAGACGATCAACTGGTCATAACCCAGCACGCGCCCGTCGTTGAGCAGCAGGGCGTTGTGCTCCGGCTCGAAGCTGCTCACCGCGGCCTGAATCCACTTCACCCCCTTGGGGATCAGCGAGGCCATGCTGCGCGCGGTGTCTTCGGCGCGGAACACCCCGGCGCCGACCAGGGTCCAGCCGGGCTGGTAATAGTGGGTGTCGGCCGGGTCGATGATGGCGACGTCAAGGTGCGGTTCGCGGCTGATCAGGCTGGACGCGGTGGCAATGCCGGCGGCGCCGCCGCCGACGATCAATATCTGGTGGCTGCCGTTGACGGCACGCAAGGTGGGGGAAATAGGGCGCATGGCATCGTCTCCTGGTGGAGTGGCGTTATATTTTTCAAAGGGCATTGAGCGGGATCTTCAGGTAGCTCACGCCGTTGTCGTCGGGTTCGGGGAACTGGCCGCTGCGCATGTTGACCTGCACCGAAGGCAGGATCAGCACCGGCATGTCCAGGGTCGCATCGCGGGCTTCGCGCATGCGCACAAAGGCCTCTTCGTCGATCCCTTCATGAATGTGGATATTGTGGGCGCGCTGCTCGGCGACCGTGGTCATGTACTGCAGCTCGCGGCCGTTGGGCAGGTAGTCGTGGCACATGAACAGCCGGGTCTGCGGGGGCAGGGCGAGGATCTTGCCGATGGAGCGGTACAGGGTGCGCGCGTCGGCACCGGGGAAGTCGCAGCGGGCGGTGCCGTAGTCGGGCATGAACAGGGTGTCGCCGACAAAGGCCACGGTCTCCTCACCGACTTGCACCAGATAGGTCATGCACGCCGGGGTATGGCCGGGGGTATGCAGGGCGCGGGCCTGGAGGTTGCCGATGGCGAAGCGGCTGTCGTCTTCGAGCAGCACGTCGAACTGGCTGCCGTCGCGGGCAAAGCCCTGGCCTTCGTTGAACAACTGGCCAAACACCTGCTGCACCACGGTGATCTGGTTGCCGATCGCCACCCGCGCGCCGAGCTGTGCCTTGAGGTAGGCCGCGGCGGACAGGTGGTCGGCGTGCACATGGGTCTCGAGGATCCAGTCGACCTGGGCGTCCAGTTCGCGCACCCGGGCAATCAGCTTGTCGGCGGACTCGGTGCGGGTGCGGCCGGACTTGGCGTCGTAGTCCAGCACGCTGTCGATCAGTGCGCAGCGCCGGGTGTCGAGGTCCATGACCAGGTAGCTGATGGTCCACGTCTGGCTGTCAAAAAAGGCTTCTACACACAGCGATGCGCCGATGATCATGGGGTTCTCCGAGCAATAGGGTGACGTCGGCCAAGGCAGACAGTCGTCCCTTGGACTGTCAATAAACGTGCCAATCGGCGCGTGCTGGTTTTACTGCCTATTCATTGAATTCAACGGCTTGGGGTGGGCGTTTCGGCTGTCACTGCCAATTTTTGGTGGCAGTCGAATGGCAGTTTCTGGCAGAAAATGGCAGAAGCCGAGTTCATGGTTTAAGCTGCCGCGCAACGCCCAGGAGTTGCCATGCCCCAGCCCCCCAATGCCCTCGCCAGTGCTGAAATGTTAGCCCTGATGTCCTATCTGGAACATGACGCGCAGCCGACGATTCTGTTAGATACCGACTACAACATCCTCGCGGCCAACACCGCCTACCAGCGCCAGTTCGGTGTTGAGGGCAAGCCCCATGTAGGCGCCAAGTGCTACCGGGTCTCCCATCAGTTCGCGGTGCCTTGCGACCAGGCCGGCGAGCATTGCCCGATGCGCAAGGCTTTCGAGACCCGCCTGCCGGAGCGCCTGCTGCATATCCATCACACCCCGCGCGGGCCGGAGCACGTCGATGTCGAGTTGCGGCCGATCCTCGGCGACACGGGGCAGGTGGTGGCTTATGTCGAGCGCTTGAGTTCGGTGGCGGTGGCTTCGGTGCAGCCGCAGCAGAAGGGTTTGGTGGGGCGTTCGCCGGCCTTCAATGAGGCCTTGAGCGCCTTGCAGCGGGCGGCGCCGTCGCAGATCCCGGTGCTGTTGCAGGGCGAATCCGGCACCGGCAAGGAGCTGTTCGCCCGCGCCCTGCACGACGGCAGCCCGCGTGCCGGCGGGCCGTTGGTGGTGGTCGATTGCACCGGCCTGACCGAGTCGTTGCTGGAGAGCGAACTGTTCGGCTACGAGAAGGGCGCCTTCACCGGCGCCTTGCAACGCAAGATTGGCCTCGCCGAAGCGGCCCATGGCGGCACGCTGTTTCTCGACGAGATCGGCGAAGTGCCGCTGGCGATGCAGGTCAAGCTGCTGCGGTTGATCGAGTCCGGCAGCTTTCGCCCGGTGGGCAGCCTGCGCACCGTGCATTCGGATTTCCGCCTGGTCTCGGCGACCCACAAGCCGCTCAAGGAAATGGTCGCTGCCGGCACCTTCCGCCAGGATCTGTATTACCGCATCAGCGCTTTCCCGATCCGCCTGCCGGCCCTGCGCGAGCGCAGCGACGACCTGCCGCTGCTGATCGACAGCCTGCTGCAACGCCTGGCGCCGGGCGCCGTGCCGCGAGTCGCGCCGCAGGCCCTGGAGCGCCTGAGCCTGTATGCCTACCCGGGCAATATCCGCGAGTTGCGCAATATCCTCGAACGGGCGCGGCTGTTCAGCGACGACGGGGTGATCCGCGTCGAGGATCTGCCCGAGGAACTGCGCGCGGGCAGCGCCGCCCCGGCAACCCCCGTCCGACGCCGCGCGAACAAAGACCTGGAACAACTGGCCCACGCCCTGGAAGTCTTCGAAGGCTCACGCAGCGAACTGGCCAAGGCCCTGGGCCTGAGCGAACGCACCCTGTACCGCCGCCTGAAGGCCCTGGGCATTTCCTGAGCCCATTCGCCCCGGGCTGTGTTCCTCACGACGTTTATGCGTGCGCCTTGTAGCCGCTGCCGAAGGCTGCGATCGAGCGGCACGCTCGCGGCGATCTTGCCGGCGCCGGAGACCCTGCGGGTCTATCGCAGCCTCGCGGTGCTCGGCAGCGGCTACAGGGTTGCGTTCCTTGCGACGTTTATGCGTGCGCCTTGTAGCCGCTGCCGAAGTCTGCGATCGAGCGGCACGCTCGCGGCGATCTTGCTGACGTCGGAGCCCCTGCGGGTCTATCGCAGCCTCGCGGTGCTCGGCAGCGGCTACAGGGGCAGTGCCCGGCACGACAATGGAGCCGTTCCACGCTTTGTGTAGCCGCTGCCGCAGGCTGCGATCGAGCGGCACGCTCGCGGCGATCTTGCTGACGCTGGAGACCCTTCGGGTCTATCGCAGCCTCGCGGTGCTCGCCAGCGGCCACGGGGAAACGCCCCGGCGGTAGGGGCGGGTTAGCTCCAGGGCACGATGGCGAAGCGCCGTGGTCGTAGTTTCTGCCCGCCTTTTTTCGACGTCACGCCAGTGGCGCCGGGCCTTTGAGGAGTTGCCATGAGCCAGGATCTACTCGCCACCGAAACCAATCGCCGGCAGCTGCAGCAGATCATTTCCGGACTGTCCGACGGGGTCATCCTGCTCGAGGCGGACCGGCGCATTGTCTGGGCCAACGACGCGGCGCTGGCCATGCACGGGGTCGAGGAGATCGCCGAGCTGGGCGCCGACGACCAGCAATACGCCGAGCGTTTCGCCCTGCGTTATCGCAACAATCACCCACTGGCGCTGGAGAACTACCCGATCAACCGGGTGGCCGCCGGGGAGACTTTCAGCGATGTGGTGGTGGAGGTACGCAGCGGCGAGGGCGAGGAGCAGCGCACCTGGGTGCATCGGGTGCGCAGCATGATCCTCACCGACCGCGCCGGCGAGGTGGAATCCCTGGTGCTGATCCTCAGCGACGCCACCGAATGGGCCAGCGCCGAACAGCGTTTCGAGAAGACCTTCAATTCCAACCCGGCGCCGGCGGTGATCTGCCGCCTCAGCGACCTGCGCTACATCAAGGTCAACCAGGGCTTTTTGGAAATGACCGGCTATGCCCGCGACCAGGTGATCGGCCGCTCGGTGTACGAGGTGGATGTGCTGGAAGGCGCCGAGCGCAAGGACCTGGCCATCGAACGCCTGAACCAGGGCGCGACCATCCCGCAGATGCAGGCCGAGCTGCGCCTGCCCGAAGGCGGCAGCAAGCTGGTGATAGTCGCTGGCCAGCCGCTGGATATCAACGATGAAGACTGCATGCTGTTTTCCTTCATGGATCTGGAGCCGCGGCGCAAGGCCGAGACGGCCCTGCGCCAGAGCGAAGAGCGCTTCGCCAAGGCCTTCCGCCTGACGCCGGTGCCGACCCTGGTCTGCGGCGCCGACAGCCAGCAGATCGTCGACGTCAACGAGGCCTTTCTCGACAGCACCGGTTACGCCGCCGAAGAGCTGCTGGGCAAGACCGTGGAAGAGGTCGGCTTCGTTGCCAGCCCGCAGGCCTGTGCCAGCCTGTTCGCCGCCCTGGAGAAAAGCGCCGATGTGCGCAGCGTCGACCTGCGGGTGCTGAAGAAGGGCGGTGAACTGCTCGATTGCGTGGTCTCGGCCGACACCGTGGACATCCAGGACAAGCCCAGCTACCTGCTGGTGCTGATGGATATCACCGAGCGCAAGCGTTCCGAGCTGGAGCTGGTATCGGCGATCGAAGAAGTGATGCGCGATGCTTCGTGGTTCAGCCAGACCCTGATCGAAAAGCTGGCCAATGTGCGCAGCGCCAACCAGGCCGAGCAACCCAGCGCATCCTTTACCGACCTGACCGCCCGCGAGCGCGATGTGCTGGGGCTGATCTGCGAGGGCCTGGCCGACAAGGAGATCGCCGCGCGCCTGCAATTGGCGTCCAGCACGGTGCGCAACCACGTGGCCACGGTGTATTCCAAGCTGGCGGTGCACAGCCGCGCCGAGGCCATTGTCTGGGCGCGCGAGCGCGGGCTGTTCAGTGGCGACCGCCGCAACAAGGCGCAGCGCTGACAAGTACAAATGCACCAGTGCCACCAGTACAAATGGCGCTTTTGCGGTGTCATGGGGTTTCTTAGGCTGGGTGATGTGCGGTGCCGTGGCTGACACGGGCCGTTCACCGAACATCATCAGCTGAAGGAATGCACGATGCGTAGCGAACAGATCACGGGTGCGGTGGGCACGGCGGCCGGCAAGGCCCAGGGCGTGGTGGGCGAGCTGCTCGACGATGAGCAGATGCGCCTGCAAGGCGCCGCCCGCCAGGCCGCCGGGCAATTGCAGGAAACCTACGGCGAGGCGCTGGACCGCGTCGCCAGCTTTGTCCGGGACAAACCCTTGGCCAGCGTCGCCATCCTCGCCGGGGTCGGCTTGCTGGCCGGCCTGTTGTGGCGTCGCCGTTGAAGGAGGCCTGGGTGATTTCCCTGGCGCAGTTGCGCCGCTACATCGAACAGGGCTTCGCGCCCCTGGCCTGTGCCTTCAGCACTGGCTCCGATTCCACCCTGACCCTGCGGATCTACGAGCCGCAAAGCGGCCGGGTCGACCTGGTGGTCACCGGCATCAACCTGCGCGCGCTGGAGACCGACGCCGACGTGCAGGCGATGATCGAGGAGCTGCGCTACGAACTGCGCAGCAATTCCATCAGCCTGCTGCATCTATCCTGCCCCCCACCGACCTGCTCTTCGTAGGAGCGAGGCTTGCCCGCGAAAAATGGCCAACGATAACGCGCGGGACCTGACGCCGCGCGTTGCCGTGAGGTTTTTTCGCGGGCAAGCCTCGCTCCTACGGGGAGTGGCGTGGGTAGCTGCGCTTCAGCTCTTGGCGATCAGGCTCGGCCGGCAATCGAGGCTCAGGCGGGCGCCGCCGCGGTCGCTGGTGCCGACGTCGAGCTTGAAGCCGTGCAGGCTGACGATGGCGGCGACGATCGACAGGCCGAGGCCGAAGCCGCCGTGGGAGTTGCTGTCGTCGACCCGGTAGAAGCGCTGGAACACCGCCTTGCGTTCGGCCTCGGGAATGCCCGGGCCGGAGTCGAGCACCTCCAGGCGCGTACAGCCGCCATCCTCGACCCCGCGCAGAATCACTTCGCCGCCCGGCGGGGTGAACTTGATCGAGTTGCTCAACAGGTTGGCCAGGGCCTCGAACAGCAGGGCGCGGTCGCCGGTCAGGCTTGGCAGCGCGCCGGGCACGTCCAGGGCCAGGCTCAACTGGCCTTCCTCGGCCAGCGGCAGGTAAAAGTCATACAGCTCTTGCAGCAATGGCAATGGGTCGAGTTCGACGAACCCCGAACGGCGCCGGCGATCCTCGATTTCGGAAATCCGCAGCAAGCCACGAAAACGCGCCATCAGCCGGTCGGCCTCGGCCAGCACCTGGTCCAGCTGCAAGGCTTCGGGGGTGCCCTCGGGCGCCTGTTGCTGCATGCGGTACAGCTGCGCGCGCAGGCGGGTCAGCGGGGTGCGCAGGTCATGGGCGATGTTGTCGCACACGCCCTTGACCTCGTTCATCAGCCGTTCGATGCGGTCGAGCATGGCGTTGACGATGGCGGCCAGCATGTCCAGTTCGTCGCGGCGGTTGGAGAGTGGCAGGCGATGGGTCATGTCGCCGGCGACTATCGCCTCGGCGCTGGCCTGCAGGGCGCGGATCCGCCGCAGCGGCCGGCGCCGGAGCAGGTGCCAGCCGGCGACGCCGGGAATGATGGTCAGCGACACGCCCCACAGCAGCGCGTGGAGAATGATCCGCGTCACCGCGAACAGCGAGCCGTTGTCGCGCACCAGGATCAGCCAGCGGCCGTCGCGGGTGTAGGTGGCCACCGCATCGCAACTGTCGCGGGGCAGGCTGGGGTCGTCGGAGTCGATGCAGCTCTTGAGCTCGTGGATGCGCCCGTCCAGCGGCAGGTCCTCGGGGATCTCGCGGATCTGCCCGCTGAGGTAGCGGCGCTGCTCGTCGAACAGGCCGAAGGCGTCGATGGCGCGCCTGTCGAAGGTCATGCTGGTGGTCAGCGCTTCCTCCAGCTGTTCGCCCTGGAAGCGCGCGAACAGGTGCTGGCGCTGCATCAGCGAGTGCTTGGCCAGGCTTTCCAGATAGCTGGACACCTCGTAGTACATGACGCCCATGAGGATGCAGCTCCAGGCCACGAACAGCGCACTGTAGAGCGCCAGCAGGCGGCTGCTGGACGAGCGCCAGCCCTTAGAGGGGTTCAGCAATGACATAACCCGAGCCTCGCACGGTGCGGATCAGCGGGGTCATGCCGGGCGGGTCGATCTTCTTGCGCAGGCGGCCGATATGCACGTCGATCAGGTTGGTGCCCGGGTCGAAGTGATAACCCCAGACCTCCTCGAAAATCATCATCCGCGAGAGGATCTGGCCGGTGTTGCGCATCAAGAACTCCAGCAGTTTGTATTCGGTCGGCAAAAGGCTCAGCAACTGGTCGGCGCGGGTTGCCTCGCGGCTGATCAGGTTCAGCTCCAGGTCGGCGACCCGCAGGCTGGTTTCCCGTTCCTGCACCGTGCTCTTGCGCCGCAGCAGCACCTCGACCCGGGCCGCCATTTCATCGGAGGCAAAGGGTTTGGTCAGGTAGTCGTCGCCGCCGGCGCGCAGGCCGCGCACGCGCTCGTCGACGTCGGACAGGGCGCTGATCATCAGGATCGGCGTCGACACGCCGATGGTGCGCAGGGTGGTGACGATCGCCAGGCCGTCCAGCTCGGGCAGCATGCGGTCGAGGGTGATCAGGTCGTAGTCGCCGCTGACGGCGCGCACCAGGCCTTCGCGACCGTTGTCGACCCAATCCACGTCCAGCCCGTGGCTGCTCAGTTCGGCCACGATTTCGCGGGCTGTTACGGCATCGTCTTCGATGGTCAGAATGCGGCTCATAAGGGCTTACCTGCTTGGGATTGCATGACACAGGCCGGCATTTTGCCAAGAAATCGCCGCCAGCTTTCTAAAAAATCTTTCATCTTCATGCCAGTACGCTGGCCCACGGAGGGTAGCAGGCGCGCCGGCTCGGGCTATCGTTGATATCATCCGGCTACTATTGGCTGGCAAGGAGGCTGCGCAATGTACCTACCTCATTCCATTGATTGGAAAGCCCTGGGCACCTGCCTGTTGCTGCTCGTGGCGATGCCGGCGTTCGCCGCCAACCAGCCGTGCTCGGGCAAGAAAGGCGGGATCGCCGGCTGCGACGGCGAGTTATTCCTGTGCAACGACGGCTCCATCAGCGCCTCCAGGCAAAACTGCGCCGCGCGCTTCGGCGCTTCGGGCCAGGCTGCTCGCCCGCAGACCTTGTTGAACGGCCCGGATGGCTGCTCCTGTGGCAGTGGCAGCTTCTGCACCGGCCCGCGGGGCGGTGTCTATTGCCTGACCCCGAGTGGCAACAAGAGCTACAAGCGTAAATAAAAGACAAGTGCGCGACAGTCCGGCGCTACCGATTGGACAGCGCCGGACAGCTCTACTAGCGTTGCCGGCACGGCGCCGCCGGGGGCCGGTATCGGGGGCAGGACGGATGGATAAGAAGCAAGCCAGGCGCCAAGTCATCGCCAGCCTGGAAGCGGGGCGGTCCAAGGGCGAGACCTTTGCCGCGTTTGCCGGCAGCGGGATCAAGGAGCGCTTGCTGGCGTTCTGGATTGCCGCCTATTGCGACCCGCGGCTGTATGCCCGGCATCGGCGCAAGGTCCAGGTGCTGCTGGCAGTGATGTTGTTGCAGGCGGCCGTCGGCGCGGTAGCCGGGTTCTTCCTCGGCTCGGCCATCGGCCCGAAGGCGGCCTGGGTATTCACGCTGTTGGGCGGCGTGGTGCCGCTGCTGTTCGCCTGGGGCTTTCATAAGCCGTCGGTGAACGCCTACAGCCTCTATGGGATTCTGACCCTGTCGCAGTTCCCGCGCTTGTTCGAAGGCTATGCCGAGGACCCGCTGGGCACCCTGGTCGGCGCGGCCATAACCCTGGGCGTGGTGTTTTTCGCGCTGTACGTGCGCCGCCTGATCTTTCCGGATTTCGCCTTTATCGGGCCGCGCAAGGTCAAGGGCCGCTACGTGTTTTCCAGTTAGGGCAGGACGCGCCAAACACGTTGCGCGGCCTGCCGCTTTGCTTGGCCCAGATCAATATTCTTGTTCGACAAAGCTACTAGATTGGCGCGGTGTTCAGCCCCGAGGAGCTGGCGCCGCGCAACCGCTGGAGCGGGCCGATGGCCGGGTCCATGGCGATGCACAGCAGGACGCTGGCATTCCTCTTCACCCCTTTTCAAGGACGAATTACCCGATGCGCCACACTGAGCGAACCTTCGATATCCAGCCGCTGCAACAGGCGGACATGACCATCAGCCTCAATGGCCAGCCGGTGACGGCGGCGATTGGCGAAACCGTACTCAGCGTCATCCAGTCCGTGGGGCTGCGCCAGGTCGCGCGCAACGATCACGGCCAGCTGGCCGGTGCCTATTGCGGCATGGGTGTGTGCCATTGCTGCCTGGTGCAGATCGACGGCCGGCACAAGCGCCGGGCCTGCCAGACCCAGGTGCGGCCGGGCATGCAGGTGCAGACCGAGGTCAACCGCATCGCTGTCGCGCAGGAGGTGCTATGAGCCTCAATCCATTGATCGTCGGCGGTGGCCCCGCCGGCATGGCCGCGGCCATCGAACTGGCCGAGCACGGGGTGCGCAGTACCCTGGTCGACGAGGCCTCGCGCCTGGGCGGCGTGGTCTATCGCGGGCCGCTGCGCGACGGCGTGCAGCTGGATTACCTGGGGCCGCGCTATTGCGAAGCCCTGGCGACATTGCACGGGGCCTTTTCCGACTGCGAGCAGATGATCGACGTGCGCCTCAACCACCGGGTGGTGGGCGCCGAGGGCAATAACAGCCTGATCCTGCTGGACGCCGACGAGCAGTTGCAGGAAGTGGCGTATCCGCAGTTGCTGCTGGCCGCCGGTTGCCACGAGCGCAGCGTGCCGTTTCCCGGCTGGACCTTGCCCGGGGTGATGCTGCTGGGCGGTTTGCAATTGCAGATCAAGAGCGGCGTGGTCAAGCCGCGCGGGCCGGTGGTGATCGCCGGCACCGGGCCGCTGTTGCCGCTGGTGGCCTGCCAGCTGCACGCCAGCGGCGTGAGCGTGGCGGCGGTCTACGAGGCCTGCGCCTTTGGCCGCATCGCCAAGGAAAGCCTGGCGCTGCTGAACAAGCCGCAGCTGTTCCTCGACGGCCTGAGCATGCTGGCCTACCTCAAGCTGCACCGCATTCCCGTGCATTACGGCTGGGGCGTGGTCGAGGCCCAGGGCAGCGACGGGCTGGAGAGCGTCAGCGTGGCGCCGTACTCGGCCCGTTGGGAACCGGACCTGAGCCGCCAGCAGCGCGTCGCCGCGCAGACCCTGGCGGTGGGCTACGGCTTTATTCCGCGCACCCAGCTCAGCCAGCAAATGGGCCTCAACCATGGTTTCAGCCACGACGGCTACCTGCGGGCCACGGCCAACATCTGGCAGCAAAGCAGCGAGCCGCATATTCACTTGGCGGGCGACATGGGCGGGATTCGCGGCGGCGAGGCGGCGATGCTCACCGGGCGCATCGCCGCGCTGTCGATCCTGGTGCAGCGCGACGTGCTGAGCAACGAAGCGGCCCTGGCGCGGCGCCAGAAGTACCTGAACAAACTGGGCTCCATCACGCGTTTTCGCGCCGCGGTGGACCGCTACACCGAACGCGGTACCGGGCAGATCGAATTGCCGGCCGCCGATACCCTGATCTGCCGTTGCGAGCACGCGACCCGTGGCGACATCGATCGCGCCCTGGAGCAGGGCGTGCAGGACATGGCCAGCCTGAAGATGCGCACCCGGGTGAGCATGGGCGACTGCCAGGGCCGCATGTGCGTGGGCTATTGCAGCGACCGCCTGCGCCAGGCCACCGGACGCCAGGACGTGGGCTGGCTGCGGCCGCGCTTCCCACTGGACCCGATTCCCTTTTCCGCTTTCCCTCAACCGAGCAAGGATGCTTTGAATCATGAGTAAGTTCTACGACGTGGTCATCGCCGGTGGCGGTGTGATCGGCGCTTCCTGCGCGTACCAGCTGTCCAAGCGCAAGAACCTGCGGGTGGCCTTGATCGACGCCAAGCGCCCGGGCAATGCCACCCGCGCCTCGGCGGGCGGCCTGTGGGCCATCGGCGAATCGGTGGGGCTGGGCTGCGGGGTGATCTTCTTTCGCATGATGTCGGCCCGCAACAAGCGCCAGGCCACGGGCTCGGCGGTGCTGGTGGACTCCAGCACGCCGCATATCCTGCCGCAGTCGTTCTTCGACTTCGCCCTGCAATCCAACGGCCTGTACCCGCAGCTGCACCAGGAACTGCGCGAGCGCCACGGCATGGACTTCAAGTTCGAGCGCACCGGGCTCAAGTTCGTGATCTACGACGAGGAAGACCGGCTTTACGCCGAGCACATCGTGGCGTGCATTCCGCATCTGGCGCACCAGGTGCGCTGGCTCGACCAGGCGGCGCTGCGCGAGGCGGAACCGAATGTCAGCCATGACGCCCAGGGGGCGCTGGAATTCCTTTGCGACCACCAGGTCAACCCGTTCCGCCTGGCCGATGCCTACACCGAAGGCGCGCGGCAGAACGGCGTGGACATGTACTTCAACACCAACGTCACCGGCGTGCTGCACCAGGGCAGCCGGATCAGCGGGGTGCAGACGGCGGAGGCGGGGCTGTTCCATTGCGACACCCTGATCAACGCCGCCGGCGCCTGGGCCGCCGAGCTGAGCCTGCAAGCCACTGGCGCGAGCATTCCGGTGAAGCCGGTCAAGGGCCAGATCCTGCTTACCGAACGCATGCCCAAGCTGCTCAACGGCTGCCTGACCACCAGCGACTGCTACATGGCGCAGAAGGACAACGGCGAGATCCTGATCGGCAGCACCACCGAGGACAAGGGCTTCGACATCAGCACCACCTACCGCGAAATCCAGGGCCTGGTGCAGGGCGCGGTGCGCTGCGTGCCGCAGCTCGAACAGGTCAACCTCAAGCGCTGCTGGGCCGGCTTGCGCCCGGGCTCGCCGGATGAGCTGCCGATCCTCGGGCCGATGTGCGGGGTAGAGGGTTACCTCAATGCCTGCGGACACTTCCGTACCGGCATCCTGACCTCGGCGATCACCGGCGTGCTGCTGGACCGGTTGGTGAATGAGGAGGCGTTGCCGCTGGACATCACGCCGTTCCTCGCCGAGCGTTTCGGCCTGGAGGCGGTGGCGCCGTTGCAGGTGGCGCTGGCCTGAGCCTGGCGCGGTGCTTCAGAAGCACCGCGTTGCTTTTACGCTCCATCGCGGGCAAGTCGGATCGCCGCCCGCTCGCTCCTACAGAAGATATGCGTGTAGGAGCGGGGCTTGCCCGCGATGGAGGTTAACGATGACGCGGTTTTGTGGCTTCAAAGCATCGGCGTACTGACAAACAGCTCCAACCCTTCGGCGTACTCCGCAAACGCCTTGACCCTTGGAAACCGCGCGGCATCCAGGTGCTCGGCCACCAGCAGTTGGGTAAAGCTCCAGGCCACGGCCAGGCTGATGCCGGCCTGATCGATATCGCCATCGGTGGCCAGCGGGCGTTTTTCCAGTTCCTTTTCCAGCTCGCCATAGGCCGCCGCCAATTGCCCGCGAACCCGCTCCAGCCACGGCTCGTGCTGTTTTTCCGCGGGGCGCAGCTGGTACTCGTAGTAGATCTGCACCGACTTCTCGCACGCCGCCAGCGCCAGGCCGATCAGCCGCAGGTCATGGGCGCGCACCTGGGGCGCCGCCGGCAACAGGCTGCGGCCGGCCACGGCTTCCAGGTAATCGATGATCAGGCTCGAATCCATCAGCACCGTGCCGTCGTCGCAGACCAGGGTCGGCGCCTTGACCACCGGGTTGATCCGCTGGAACTGCTCGAAGGTGCGAAACACCGACAACGCCTCATGCTCGAACGGGATATCCAGGCGCTTGAGGGTAATGGCGACGCGGCGAACATAGGGCGAATCGAGCATACCGATCAGTTTCATTGAGCATTTCCTTGTGCGGAACAACGAGACAGGGGGAGGGCCGCGGCTAATTTAGCGGCAAATGTTCGGGGTTGGCTATCGGGGGCTTGGTTATTGCTGTCGATAACGATTGGAAACCCGCAGCCGGGTGTTGCGCTGCGGGTTTGAGCGTGCAAAGCGATATCGGCTGAGTTCTATCGTTGCGATGTGACAGGCTCGATAAAACGCCGTGCATCTCACTGCGCTTGTTTATTTCTCACTCCAGGCGATTGCCTTATTGAACGCCTCATAGGTTTCCGACTCGATAAACTCCGCAGTCGGAACGATCTTGAGTGATTTGAGCAGGTCCATTGTGCTGTGGAGCATCCGTTACCCAGCGTAGGTGAGCGACGTACCCGCTGCCGGTCTTTCGGATGAACAGCGGGCCAGGGCGAGGGAGCCGCCAGACGGCTTCGTAGCGGAGTGCGGCAGCGCTATTGTTTAGGGAGCAATGGCTGAACATCGGCAGGAGAAGCGCTATGCATCCCACCCGAACCGCCCTTGTCCTTGCCGGTGGTGGCAGCCTCGGGGCTGTCCAGGTGGGGATGCTGCGGGCGCTGCTCGAAAAGCACGTGGTGTTCGACCTGGTGGTCGGCGCGTCGGTCGGTGCCCTCAACGGCGCCTACTTTGCCGCCAGGCCCAATGCTCGCGGTGTCGCCGAACTGGCCGATTTCTGGCGCGGCTTGCGCAAGGCCGACGTGTTTCCGTTTTCCTTGATTGACGCGCTGTCTTCCTTGCTCAGGCGTCGCGGCTGCCTGTTGCCCTCGTCGGCGCTGGCGAGCCTGGTGCGCCGGGCGCTGCCGGTGACCCGCATCGAAGACACCGAACTGCCCCTGCATATCGTCACCACCAACCTGCTCACGGGCGCCGAGGAGCTGTTGTCCAGCGGCAGCGTCGAGCAGGCCCTGCTGGCCAGTGCCGCGATTCCGCTGGTGTTTCCATGGGTGCAGATCGGCGACAAGCTGCTAGTCGACGGTGGCGTCGCCAGTAACACCCCGATCGCCGCGGCGGTGTCACTGGGCGCGACCCGGGTCATCGTGGTGCCGACGGGATTCGGTTGCGCCTGCCCACGACCGCCGAGCGGGTTGATCGCCCTGGCCTTGCATACCCTGAACCTGATGAGCATGCGCCAGCTGGTGCGGGACATTGAGCTCCATTCGCCACAGGCGGCGATCCATGTGGTCGCGCCGTTGTGTCCGCTGGGTATTTCAGTGTTCGACTTCAGCCAGACCGAGCAACTGCTGCAACGGGCCCACCAGCAGACCCTGGCCTGGGTCGAGGAGGGCGGCCTGCTGCGTACCGGTGTGCCGGGGGCGTTGCGGGCGCATACGCACTCGGTGGGGTGAGGGTCAGTCCTCGAACCCCGCCTGTTCATGAATCTCGTCGACCTTCAGTTCCAGGCGGTAGGCCACGGCGATGAACAGCGCCTGGCACAGGCACAGCGTGGCGCTCAGGGAGCGGAAGGCGAAGGAGCTGCCTTCGTTGACCAGCAGCACGGTGTTGGCGCGCTTGGCCAGGGGCGACAGGTTGCTGTCGGTGATGATCAGCGTCTTGGCCTGGTGGTGCTGGGCGATGCGCAGGCAGTGCTGGGTTTCCTTGGCGTAGGGGGTAAAGCTGATGGCGATCACCAGGTCGTTGGGGCGGATGCTGCGCATCTGCTCGCGGTAGCTGCCGCCCAGGCCCGACACCAGGTGAATGCGCTTGTTGGTGTGCTGCAGGTTGTACACCAGGTAATCGGCCACGGCGAAGGAGCGGCGCACCCCGACCACGTAGATGTTGTCGGCATTGACCACCAGGTCCACGGCTTTTTCGAAGGCGCTGTCATCCAGCTCCAGGCCCAGGCGCTCGATGCCCGACAGGGTGGCGTTGATGCACTCGCGCGCCAGGTCGCCGCCGCTGGCCTTCTGCGACTTGTTGGCGATCATGCTGCGGATGCGCTGCTGGTAGTTCTGTACCGGGGTGGTCTTGTGGGTGTAAGCCTCGCGAAACAGCGCCTGCATTTCGCTGAAGCCGCTGAAGCCGAAGCGCTGGGAGAAACGCACGATGGCCGAAGGGTGCACTTCGCATTCGCGGGCGATGTCGCTGATGCGGTCGACCATGATCCGGTCGCTCTGCTGGCTCATGTAACTGGCGATGCGCTTGAGCTGGCGCGGCAGGCTTTCGTATTCCTGGGTGATCAGCTGCAGCAGGCGCTCGGCATTGATCGGGGGGCTGGCGAGGTCGCTGTCTGGCGTGCTCTCGGTCGTAGCCGGCTGATCGGTTCGGGACATAGGGAATCCTTCTGGCTTGTGCTTATGGAGGCGGCGGGGGCAGCCGTCTCCTGACAATAGGTTGGCTGTGCGCAGTCTACAGGGTCGGCGCGGGGAAAATCTTGAGGCGCGCGGCCACGGGGCGCTTGCTGAAACGATGCAGGCTGCCTGGGTCGGCCTTGAAAAAGTTTATTGGAAAAAATATTCCACGTAAAAATTTTATAGAAAAAATATTGATTGGTGCCGGTGAACGTTTTAGTCTGCATCCACCAAGAGCGTTCGGCGCCTCCCTCGGTGCCACGCGCAGGCTGATAAAAATAACAGGAGCCAGCATGGGCCAGACTCGTTTTGCCAGTGGGCGTCAATTGGATCTGATTTGCCTCGGACGCCTGGGCGTCGACCTCTATGCGCAGCAGGTCGGGGCACGGCTGGAAGATGTCGTAAGCTTCGCCAAATACCTCGGCGGCTCATCCGCCAACATCGCCTTTGGCACCGCGCGCCTGGGCTTGCGCTCGGCGATGCTGAGCCGGGTCGGCGACGATCACATGGGGCGTTTTCTGCTGGAGTCCCTGGCCCGCGAAGGCTGCGACGTCAGCGCAATCAAGGTCGACCCGCAGCGCCTGACCGCCATGGTCCTGCTCGGGCTCAAGGACCGCGAGACCTTCCCCCTGGTGTTCTACCGCGAGAACTGCGCCGACATGGCCCTGCGCGCCGAAGACATCGGCGAAGCCTTTATCGCCTCCAGCAAGGCCTTGCTGATCACCGGCACGCATTTCTCCACCGACGGCGTGTACCAGGCCAGCCTCCGGGCCCTGGAATACGCCGAACGGCACAATGTCCGGCGCGTGCTCGACATCGACTACCGCCCGGTGCTCTGGGGCCTGACGGGCAAGGCCGACGGCGAGACCCGTTTTGTCGCCGACCAGAATGTCAGCGCTCATGTGCAGAAGATCCTGCCGCGCTTCGACCTGATCGTCGGCACCGAAGAAGAATTCCTCATCGCCGGGGGCGGCGACGACCTGCTCGACGCCTTGCGCACCGTGCGCTCGCTGACCGCCGCGACCCTGGTGGTGAAGCTCGGCCCGCAGGGCTGCACGGTGATCCACGGGGCGATTCCCGCACGCCTGGAAGACGGCGCCCTCTACCCGGGGGTGCAGGTCGAGGTGCTCAACGTGCTGGGGGCCGGCGATGCCTTTATGTCCGGCTTCCTCAGCGGCTGGCTGGAGGATGCCAGCGACGAGCGCTGCTGCCAGCTGGCCAATGCCTGCGGCGGGCTGGTGGTGTCGCGCCATGCCTGCGCGCCGGCGATGCCGACCCGCGCCGAGCTGGATTACCTGTTCAACAGCCCGGTGCCCATCACCCGGCCGGACCAGGACAGCACCCTGCAGCGCCTGCATCAGGTCAGCGTGCCGCGCAAGGCCTGGAAGCAGCTGTTCATCTTCGCCTTCGACCATCGCGGGCAATTGGTGGAACTGGCGCAGAAGGGCGGGCGCGAGCTCAGGGCTATTGGCCAGCTCAAGCAGCTGTTTATCCAGGCCGTGGAGCGGGTCGAGGCCGACTTGCGCGCGCAGGGCGTCGAAGCCGATGTCGGCCTGCTGGCGGACCAGCGTTTCGGCCAGGATTCGCTGAACGCCGCCACCGGCCGTGGCTGGTGGGTGGCGCGGCCGGTGGAAGTCCAGGGCTCGCGGCCGCTGGCTTTCGAACACGGGCGCTCGATCGGCAGCAACCTGATCGCCTGGCCCCAGGAGCAGATCATCAAGTGCCTGGTGCAATACCACCCGGACGACGAGCCGTTGCTGCGCCTGGAGCAGGAGGCGCAGATCAAGGGCCTGTACCAGGCGTCCCAGGTCAGCGGCCATGAGCTGCTGCTGGAAATCATTCCGCCCAAGGACCATCCCTCGACTCACCCGGACGTGCTCTACCGCGCCCTCAAGCGCCTGTACAACCTGGGCATTTTCCCGGCCTGGTGGAAGATCGAGGCGCAGAGCGCCGAGCAGTGGAAGCGGCTCGACGAGCTGATCGAGGAGCGCGACCCCTATTGCCGTGGCGTGGTGCTGCTGGGCCTCAACGCCCCGGCGGCGACCTTGGCCGAGGGTTTCCGCCAGGCCGGCAACAGCCGCACCTGCCGCGGGTTCGCCGTGGGCCGCACGATTTTCCATGAGCCGAGCCGGGCCTGGCTGGCCAGCGAGATCGACGACGAAACCCTGATCCGCCGGGTGCAAGCCACCTTCGTCGAGCTGATCGACGCCTGGCGCGCGGCCCGCGGCTGATCCACGTCTGATCCACATCTGTAGGAGCGAGGCTTGCCCGCGATGAACGATGACGCGGTGTATCCGAGAGACCGCGTTGGCAGATTTCGCGGGCAAGCCTCGCTCCTACAGAAACAACGGCTTATTTAGAAAACAATAAAAGGTGCAGCCATGCCCGCAATCCGAATTGGCATCAACCCGATTTCCTGGAGCAACGACGACCTGCCGTCCCTCGGCGGCGAGACGCCTTTAAGCACCGCGCTGAGCGAAGGCAAGGAAATCGGCTACGAAGGTTTCGAGCTCAACGGCAAGTTCCCCAAGGACGCCAAGGGTGTCGGCGATGTGCTGCGCCCGTATGACCTGGCGCTGGTCTCGGGCTGGTATTCCAGCCGCCTGGCTCGGCGTTCGGTGGCCGAGGAGATCGACGCCATCGCCAGCCACGTCCAGCTGCTGGCGCAGAACGGTGCCACGGTGCTGGTCTACGGCGAGGTCGCCGACTCGATCCAGGGCCAGCGCATTCCCTTGGTGGAGCGTCCGCGTTTTCACAGCCAGCAGGCCTGGCAGGAGTACGCCGACAAGCTCACCGAGCTTGCGCGTTTCACCCTGTCCCAGGGCGTGCGCCTGGCGTACCACCACCATATGGGCGCCTACGTCGAGTCGCCGGCGGACATCGACCAGTTGATGAGCCTGACCGGCAGCGAAGTCGGCCTGCTGTTCGATTCGGGCCACTGCTACATGGGCGGCGGCGAACCGCTGCAAGTGCTGCGCAAGCACATTGCCCGCATCTGCCACGTGCACTTCAAGGACGTGCGCAAGCCGGTGGTGCAGCTGGCGCGCAACAACCTGTGGAGTTTCCCCGACTGCATCATCAACGGCACCTTCACCGTGCCCGGCGATGGCGACATCGATTTCGCCGCGCTGCTGGACGAGCTGCTGGCCGCCGATTACCTGGGCTGGCTGGTGGTGGAGGCCGAGCAGGACCCGGCGGTGGCGCCGAGTTATGTCTACGCGAAGAAGGGCTACGACACCCTGCGCGCGCTGCTTGATGAGAGGACTGGGCAATGAGCCTGCTGGTAAAAAGCACGGCCAAGGGCCGGACCATGGTGCAGTTGGCCGAGGGCCGATTGCAGTACGTCGGTTTTGCCGCCTACCGCCTGAGCCTCGGCGAACGCCTGCCGGTCAGCGCCGGCGACCGGGAGCTGTGCCTGGTGCTGCTCAGCGGGCGCATCGGCATCCAGGGCGAGGCGCCGGGGCAGGGCGCGTTCAACTGGGACAACCTCGGCGACCGGCAATCGGTGTTCGAGGACAAGTCGCCCTTCGCCGTCTACCTGCCGCCCGGCAGCCAGGCCCAGGTCACGGCGCTGAGCGATGTGCAGCTCGCCGTCTGCGCCGCGCCCGGCTCTACGGCCCAGGATCATGGACCCCGGCTGATCCGCCCCGAAAGCATGAAACGCAGCGTGCGCGGCAAGGGCGCCAATACCCGGTATGTCTGCGACATCCTGCCGGACAGCGAGCCGGCCCATTCGCTGCTGGTGGTGGAGGTGCGCACGCCGTCCGGGCATTCCTCCAGCTACCCGCCGCACAAGCACGACACCGACGACCTGCCACACCAGAGCTTTCTCGAAGAGACCTATTACCACCAGGTCAACCCGCCCCAGGGCTTCGTGTTCCAGCGGGTCTACACCGACGACCGCAGCATCGACCAGGCCATGGCGGTGGAGCACGGCGACCTGGTGGTGGTGCCCAAGGGTTACCACCCGGTCAGCGTGCCCTACGGCTACGAGTCGTATTACCTGAACGTCATGGCCGGGCCGAAACGCGTCTGGCAGTTCCATAACGATCCGCAGCACAGCTGGCTGCTGGATCTGTGATGTGCACCCCTCGAACGGAGAACCAGAACAATGAATGACGCCCCGGTAATCGGCCATTACATCGACGGCCAGGTACAGGCCAGCGGCGAGCGCTTCGCCAATGTGTTCAACCCGGCCACCGGCCGCGTGCAGGCCCAGGTCGCCCTGGCCAGCCAGAAGACCGTGGACCAGGCCGTCGCTTCGGCCATGCGAGCCTTCCCGGCCTGGTCCGAGCAGTCGGCGCTGCGCCGTTCGCGGGTGATGTTCAAGTTCAAGGAGCTGCTGGACCGGCACCATGACGAGCTGGCGCAGATCATCACCCGCGAGCACGGCAAGGTGCTGTCCGACGCCCGCGGCGAAGTGACCCGCGGCATCGAGATCGTCGAGTTCGCCTGCGGCGCGCCGAGCCTGTTGAAAACCGATTTCAGCGACAACATCGGCGGCGGCATCGACAACTGGAACCTGCGCCAGCCCCTGGGTGTGTGCGCCGGGGTCACGCCGTTCAATTTCCCGGTGATGGTGCCGTTGTGGATGATCCCGCTGGCCCTGGTCACGGGTAATTGCTTCATCCTCAAGCCGTCCGAGCGCGACCCGTCCGCCAGCCTGCTGATGGCGCGCCTGTTGACCGAGGCCGGGCTGCCCGATGGCGTGTTCAACGTGGTGCAGGGCGACAAGGCGGCGGTGGACGGGCTGTTGCAACACCCGGACATCGAAGCGATTTCCTTTGTCGGCTCGACGCCGATCGCCGAGTACATCCACCGCCAGGCCACGTCCCGCGGCAAGCGTGTGCAGGCCCTGGGCGGGGCGAAGAACCATATGATCGTGATGCCCGACGCCGACCTGGACCAGGCCGCCGACGCGCTGATCGGCGCGGCCTACGGTTCGGCCGGCGAGCGCTGCATGGCGATCTCGATTGCCGTGGCGGTGGGCGATGTCGGCGACCGGCTGATCGAGAAACTGCGGCCGCGCATCGACCAGCTGAAGATCGGCAACGGCATGCAAGGCGACAGCGACATGGGGCCGCTGGTGACCGCCGAGCACAAGGCCAAGGTCGAAGGTTTCATCGACCAGGGCGTGGCCCAGGGCGCGCAACTGCTGGTGGACGGCCGCGGCTTCAAGGTGCCCGGCGCCGAGAGCGGCTTTTTTGTCGGCGCCACGCTGTTCGACGGAGTGACGACCGAGATGAGCATTTACCAGGAAGAAATTTTCGGCCCGGTGCTGGGCATCGTCCGGGTGCCGGACTTCGCCAGTGCGGTGGCGCTGATCAACGCCCATGAATTCGGCAACGGCGTGTCTTGTTTTACCAGCGACGGCGGCGTGGCCCGGGCCTTTGCCCGCAGCATCAAGGTCGGCATGGTCGGCATCAACGTGCCGATCCCGGTGCCCATGGCCTGGCATTCCTTCGGCGGCTGGAAGCGTTCGCTGTTCGGCGACCACCACGCCTACGGCGAGGAAGGCCTGCGTTTCTACAGCCGCTACAAGAGCGTGATGCAGCGCTGGCCGGACAGCATTGCCAAGGGCCCCGAGTTCAGCATGCCAACCGCCAAGTAAAGCCCTTCAACCCGTTGCCCTGGAGAACAAGAATAATGAGCCAGCCGCTGCGTTTCGCCCTGAATCGTATGGTTGCCCCGCGTTTGAGCCTGCCGGCGTTCATCGAGCTGGCGGTGACCCTGAAGGCCGATGCCATCGAGATCCGCAATGACCTGGCCGGCGTGGAAATCGAAGACGGCACGCCGCCGCAACGGGTGCGCCAGTGGTGCGCGGCCAGCGGCATCCAGGTGCTGTCGATCAATGCGCTGTATCCCTTCGACGTCTGGAACGACGAGCGTCGCGCCCAGGCCTTGAAGCTGGCCGCCTATGCCCGCGACTGCGGTGCCCGGGGCCTGGTGATGTGCCCGCTGAACGAGCGTGCCGACGCCCGTAGCGAGGCCGAGCGCAGCGCTGGCCTGCGCACCGCGCTGACGCAGTTGGCGCCGATCCTGCGTGAGCACGGCATTCTCGGTTTTATCGAGCCCCTGGGCTTCGCCGAATGTTCCCTGCGGCGCAAGCGCACCGCGGTGGACGCGATCCGCGCCATCGGCGGGCTGGATGTGTTCCGCCTGGTGCACGACACCTTTCACCATCACCTGGCTGGCGAGCAGGAGTTTTTCCCCGAGCTGACCGGGCTGGTGCATATCTCCGGGGTCGAGGACCGCGAGGCGCCGCTGGCGAGCATCCGCGATGGCCACCGGGTGCTGGTGGGCGAGGGCGACATCCTCGGCAACGCGGCGCAGATCGAGACGCTGCTCGAGCGCGGCTACAGCGGCCACCTGTCGTTCGAGCCGTTCGCCGACAGCGTGCATGGCCTGGCGGATATCGAGCGGGCGATTGGTGCGAGCATCGACCACCTCAAGCACGCCCTGGCCTGACACCGTTTCCCGTAGCCGCTGCCGCAGGCTGCGATCGCGACCGAAGGGCGCGCAAGGGCTCGGGATCGCCGAAGGCCTTCGGCCTTATCGCAGCCTGCGGCAGCGGCTACAAAAGCAGGAAGAGCGGCAGCGGTTGCATGAGCAGAAAGGGAAGCGGCGGTTACAAGAGCAGAAAGGGCGGTAGAGCAGTAAACAAGCAGCAGGGCGGTGGCCTCAAGCACACCCTGGCCTGACACCGCTACCTGTAGCCGCTGCCGCAGGCTGCGATCGCGACCGAAGGGCGCGCAAGGCCTTGGGATCGCCGAAGGCCTTCGGCCTTATCGCAGCCTGCGGCAGCGGCTACAAAAGCAGGAAGGCCAGCAGCGGTTGCAAGAGCAAAAAGGGCCGCGGCGGTTACAAGAGCAGAAAGGGCGGCAGAGCAGTAAATAAGCAGCAGGGCGATGGCCTCGCACGCCCTGGCCTGACACCGCTTCCTGTAGCCGCTGCCGAAGGCTGCGATCGCGACCGAAGGGCGCGCAAGGGCTCGGGATCGCCGAAGACCTTCGGCCTTATCGCAGCCTGCGGCAGCGGCTACAAAAGCAGAAAGGCCAGCAGCGGTTGCAAGAGCAAAAAGGGCCGCGGCGGTTACAAGAGCAGGAAGGGAAACAGCGGTTACAAGAGCAGGCAGGGCAATAGACGCAGCAAGGGCGGTAAGCGCATCAACCTTCACCGTATTGATCAAGGTGCAAGCATGACTACGACACGACTGACCATGGCCCAGGCCCTGGTGAAATTCCTCGATAACCAGTACATCGAGGTCGATGGGGTGCAGAGCAAGTTCGTCGCCGGGGTTTTCACTATCTTCGGCCATGGCAACGTGCTCGGCCTGGGCCAGGCCCTGGAGCAGGACAGCGGCGAGCTGCTGGTGCATCAGGGCCGCAACGAGCAGGGCATGGCCCACGCCGCCATCGGCTTCGCCAAGCAGCACCTGCGGCGCAAGATCTACGCCTGCACCTCGTCGGTAGGGCCGGGCGCGGCGAACATGCTGACCGCCGCGGCGACCGCCACCGCCAACCGCATCCCCCTGTTGCTGCTGCCCGGCGATGTCTACGCCAGCCGCCAGCCCGACCCGGTGCTGCAACAGATCGAGCAGTTCCACGACCTGAGCATCAGCACCAACGATGCCTTCAAGGCGGTGAGCAAATACTGGGACCGCATCAACCGCCCCGAGCAGTTGATGACCGCGGCGATCCACGCCATGCGCGTGCTCACCGACCCGGCGGAAACCGGCGCGGTGACCCTGGCCTTGCCCCAGGATGTGCAGGCCGAGGCCTACGATTACCCGGATTACTTCTTGCAAAAACGCGTGCACCGCCTCGAGCGCCGGCCGGCCACCGCGGCCATGCTCGACGACGCCGTGGCGGCCTTTGCCGGCAAGCGCAAGCCACTGATCATCTGCGGTGGCGGGGTCAAATACTCCGGGGCCAACGAGGCGCTGCTGGCGTTCGCCGAAGGCTTTGGCATTCCCTTCGCCGAAACCCAGGCCGGCAAGAGCGCGGTGGTCTCCAGCCACCCGCTGAACGTCGGCGGCATCGGCGAGACCGGTTGCCTGGCGGCCAACCTGCTGGCGAAAGAGGCGGACCTGATTATCGGCATCGGCACCCGTTACAGCGATTTCACCACCGCCTCGAAGTCGCTGTTTCGCGCCGATGCGCAGTTTCTCAACCTCAATATCAGCCCCTGCGATGCCCTGAAGCTCGACGGCGTGCAGCTGCTGGCGGATGCCCGGGAGGGCCTTGGCGAGTTGGCCAAGGCCCTGGCGCGCAGCGATTACCAGGCGGATTGGGGCGCGCAGATTGGCCAGGCGCGGGCGCAACTGGAGGCTGAGGTGGACCGGGTCTACCAGGTCGAATACCACGCCGACGGTTTTGTCCCGGAAATCGACGACCACCTGGACCCGGCGGTGCTGCGCGAATTCATCGAGCTGACCGGTTCCTGCCTGACCCAGAGCCAAGTGCTCGGGGTGCTCAACCAGACCCTGGCCGACGACGCGGTGATCGTCGCCGCCGCCGGCAGCCTGCCCGGCGACCTGCAGCGCAGCTGGCGCAGCAAGGGCGTCAACACCTACCACGTGGAATACGGCTATTCCTGCATGGGCTACGAGGTCAACGCGGCGCTGGGGGTCAAGCTCGCCGAGCCCGGGCGCGAGGTCTATGCGCTGGTGGGCGACGGTTCCTACCTGATGCTGCATTCGGAGCTGGCCACCTCGATCCAGGAGCGGCGCAAGATCAACGTGGTGCTGCTGGACAACATGGCCTTCGGCTGCATCAACAACCTGCAGATGGGGCACGGCATGGACAGCTTCGGCACCGAGTTCCGTTTCCGCAATCCCCAGACCGGCAAGCTCGACGGCGGCCTGGTGCCGGTGGACTTCGCCATGAGCGCGGCGGCCTATGGCTGCAAGACCTACAAGGTGACCACGGTCGAGGAGTTGCGGGCGGCCCTGGAAGACGCGCGGCGCCAGAGCGTGTCGACGCTGATCGATATCAAGGTCTTGCCCAAGACCATGATCCACAACTACCTGTCCTGGTGGCGGGTCGGGGTGGCGCAGGTGTCCACCAGCGCCCGCACCGACGCGGTGGCCAGGCAACTCAATGAACGCCTGGCCAAGGCCCGGCAGTACTGACCGCACATGGCTCGAACGACAACGGGCTGGAACAACCTATTGCTCGAACAAAAAACAGGAGCGCATTCATGTCTTTGAAACTGGGCGTCATCGGGACCGGGGCCATCGGCCAGGACCATATCCGTCGTTGCAGCCAGACCCTGCTGGGCAGCCAGGTGGTGGCGGTCACCGACATCAATCTTGCGCAGGCGGCGAAGGTGGTGGCCGAACTGAAGATCGCCGCCGAGGTGTATCCCGACGGCCATGCGCTGATCAAGGCGCCGGAAGTCGAGGCGGTGCTGGTCACCTCCTGGGGGCCGAGCCATGAAGAGTTCGTCCTGGCGGCCATTGCCGCCGGCAAGCCGGTGTTCTGCGAGAAACCGCTGGCGGTGACCGCCGCCGGCTGCCGCAAGATCGTCGAGGCCGAGATGGCCCACGGCAAGCGCCTGGTGCAGGTGGGGTTCATGCGCCCCTACGACTCCGGCTACCGCGCGCTGAAGGCGGTGATCGACAGCGGGCAGATCGGCGAGCCACTGATGCTGCACTGCGCCCACCGCAACCCGCGGGTCGGCGAGAACTACAAGACCGACATGGCCATCACCGACACCTTGATCCACGAGCTGGACGTGTTGCGCTGGCTGCTGGCCGACGACTATGTGTCGGTGCAGGTGGTGTTCCCGCGCAAGTCGAGCAAGGCCCTGGCCCATCTGAGGGACCCGCAGGTGGTGCTGCTGGAAACCGCCCGTGGCACGCGCATCGACGTCGAGGTGTTCGTCAACTGTCAGTACGGCTACGACATCCAGTGCGAAGTGGTGGGCGAGACCGGCATTGCCCGGTTGCCGGAGCCGTCCCAGGTGCAGCTGCGCAGCGAGGCCAAGCTGTCCAACGCGATCCTGATGGACTGGAAGGACCGCTTTATCGCCGCCTATGACGTCGAGCTGCAGGCCTTTATCGACGGCGTGCGGGCCGGGCAGGTCGGTGGCCCTTCGGCCTGGGACGGTTACGCCGCGGCGGTGGCCGCCGATGCCTGCATCGAGGCGCAGAACAGCGGGCAGATCGTCAAGCTCGCGCAGCCGCCGCGCCCGGCGTTTTACGGCTGATTCTGTAGGAGCGGCCGGTCGACGCTCGATTGCTCGCGATGGAGGTCAACGATGACGCGGTCTGTCTGGAATAACGCGGCGTATCCGAGCCCATCGCGAGCAAGCTTCGCTCCTACAGATTGCACAGAACCCTGTAGCCGCTGCCGAAGGCTGCGATCGCGACCGAAGGGCGCGCAAGGCCTCAAGATCGTTGAAGGCCTTCGGCCTTATCGCAGCCTTCGGCAGCGGCTACAGGGCTACATCGAGTTCTATATAAGGAGGGCTTTGCGATGCGCATTGGATTGGTGGGTTACGGCCACGGCGGCCGGCATTTTCACGCGCCGCTGATCGCCAGCTTGCCCGGCGCGACCTTTGTCGGCGTGGTCACCCTGTCGGCCGAGCGCCGGCAACTGCTGGCGGCGGAGCATCCCGGGGTGCGGGCGTTCGACAGCGTCGAGCAACTGGTGGCGGCCGGGATCGACGGGCTGGTGATTTCCACCCCGCTGGAGGGCCGCGCGGCGCTGGTGCTGGAAGCCATCGAGCGCGGTGTCCCGGTGGTCAGCGACAAACCCTTCGCCAGCGACCTGGAGCAGGCCAAGGCGTTGATCGAAGCCGCCGAGGCGCGCCGGGTGCCGTTGAGCGTGTACATGAACCGGCGCTGGGATTCGGATTTCCTCACCCTGCGCAAGCTGATCGCCAGCGGCGCCCTGGGCAGCGTCAATCGCTTCGAGTCGCGGGTCGAGCGGTTCGTCCCGCAGGCGGTGGGCAACACCAGCGGCGGCGGCTTCCTGCGTGACCTGGGCAGCCACCTGGTGGACCAGGCCTTGCAGCTGTTCGGCCCGGTGACCCGGGTCTACGCCGAATTGCAGTACGCCCCCCAGGCGCCGACTTGCGACTACGGGTTTTTCCTGGCCCTGAGCCATGCCGGCGGCGTGGTTTCCCATTTGTCCGGCAGTTGCCTGCAGAACTGCCCGGGGCCGCGGTTCCGGGTCAGCGGTTCGGCCGGCTGCTACACGGTCGAGGGCCTGGACGGCCAGGAGCAGGCATTGGTCGCCGGCCTGTCGCCGCAGACCGAGGGCGAGCGCTGGGGCGTCGAGGAGCATCGGCGCTGGGGCTGGTTCGAGCAGGGCGAGATCCGCGAGCGGGTGGCCTCCGAGCGCGGCGACTGGTTGCAGTTCTATAAACAGTGGCAAGCGGCGCTGCAAGGGCAGGGGCCGCTGCCGGTGGCGCCGGCCGAGGCCCTGGCCACGACCCGCGTGCTGGACGCCGCGCGCCTGAGCTGGCGCCAGCGGCAGGTGGTGGAAATGGCGGATTTCCGGCTGCAGAATGAATTTGGAATAAAATTCTAAAATGAGTTGATATAGAAATTATTTTCTAATAAAGTCATTTCCAGGTTGCCGACTAGCAGGGTTTCGCCAGCGTCACAGGCCGATTCACATCCGCCTTGAACCGAGTGAAACCCGCCAACAAAAACAAAACAGGTACCGTCGATGAAAACCTTCAGTTCCGTTCTGCACCTGCTTCGTCGCGCACCGTCGCGCCGCCATCCACTGTCCAGTCGGACACCCCGTCAAACACTCCGGCTTGCCCCTGTCTTCCAGTCCCTGGTCCGCCTGCTTTGCGTCGAACGCAAGGGCGCGCTGGTGTGCTGCATGCCCGGCGCGCCGATCGTGCGTCTGCCTCACTGAGTGGTTTCTGCGCCTTATCCATAAAACTTACAAGAATGTGGAGAAAGACCTTTCATGAAGACCAAGACCCGTTTTGCCACGCTCGCCCTGTCCCTGCTGCTGGGCAGCGGCACGGCGTTCGCCGACCTGAAGATCGGCGTGAGCATGTCGCAGTTCGACGACACCTGGCTGACCTACCTGCGCGAATCCATGGACCAGAAGGCCAAGTCGCTGCCGGACGGCGTCACGCTGCAATTCGAGGATGCCCGGGCCGACGTGGTCAAGCAGCTGAGCCAGGTGGAAAGCTTTATCAGCCAGAAGGTCGACGCCATCGTGGTCAACCCGGTGGACACCGCGGCAACCCGCAAGATCACCGAGGCCGCGGTCAAGGCCGGGATCCCGCTGGTGTACGTCAACCGCCGCCCGGACGACCTGAACCTGCCCAAGGGCGTGGTCACCGTGGCTTCCAACGACCTGGAAGCCGGGCAGATGCAGATGCAATACCTGGCCGACAAGATGGGCGGCAAGGGTGAGATCGTGATTTTGCTGGGCGACCTGGCGAACAACTCCACCACCAACCGCACCAAGGGCGTCAAGGAAGTGCTGGCCAAGTACCCGGGGATCAAGGTCGAACAGGAGCAGACCGGGATCTGGCTGCGCGACAAGGCCATGACCCTGGTCAACGACTGGCTGACCCAGGGCCGGCAGTTCGATGCGGTAGTCTCCAACAACGATGAAATGGCCATCGGCGCGGCCATGGCGTTGAAACAGGCCGGGGTCGACAAGGGCAGCGTGCTGATCGCCGGCGTCGACGGCACGCCCGATGGCCTGCGCGCGGTGCAGAAGGGCGACCTGGCGGTCTCGGTGTTCCAGGATGCCAAGGGCCAGGCCGACGGCTCGATCGACACCGCGGTGAAGATGGCCAAGCACGAGCCGGTGGAGCAGGCGGTGTGGGTGCCTTACCGCCTGATCACCCCGGAAAACGTCGCCCAGTTCAAATAAGCCCGTCCGTTCCATCAACAACAATAAGCCGGCGGGGCGGCCCAGCTGCCCCGCGGATGGAGTACCTGATCATGTTCGCTTCAGCGACTGCTTCGAGCATCCCGACGGCGGCTGCGCAGCCCGCCGCCCAGTCTGCCCAGCCCGTGTCCGAGCAGCAGCCTTATCTGCTGGAAGTCATCAACGTCAGCAAGGGCTTTCCCGGGGTCGTGGCCTTGTCCGATGTGCAGCTGCGGGTACGTCCCGGCACGGTGCTGGCGCTGATGGGGGAGAACGGCGCGGGCAAGTCGACCCTGATGAAAATCATCGCCGGGATCTACCAGCCGGACGCCGGCGAGCTGCGGCTCAAGGGCCAGCGGGTGAATTTCGAGACGCCGCTGGCGGCGCTGCAGGCGGGGATCGCGATGATCCACCAGGAACTCAACCTGATGCCGCACATGAGCATCGCCGAGAATATCTGGATCGGCCGCGAACAGCTCAACGGCCTGCACATGATTGATCACCGCGAGATGCACCGCTGCACCGCGCTGCTGCTGGAGCGCCTGCGCATCAACCTCGACCCCGAAGAGCAGGTGGGCAACCTGAGCATCGCCGAGCGGCAGATGGTGGAGATCGCCAAGGCGGTGTCCTACGACTCCGACATCCTGATCATGGACGAACCGACCTCGGCCATTACCGAGAAAGAGGTGGCGCACCTGTTCTCGATCATCGCCGACCTCAAGGCCCAGGGTAAGGGCATCATCTATATCACCCACAAGATGAACGAAGTGTTCGCCATCGCCGATGAGGTGGCGGTGTTCCGCGACGGCGCCTACATCGGCCTGCAACGGGCCGACAGCATGGACGGCGACAGCCTGATTTCGATGATGGTCGGCCGCGAACTGAGCCAGCTGTTCCCGGTGCGCGAGAAACCTATCGGCGAGCTGCTGCTGTCGGTGCGCGACCTGCGCCTGGACGGCGTGTTTGACGGCGTGTCCTTCGACCTGCACGCCGGGGAAATTCTCGGCATCGCCGGGCTGATGGGCTCGGGCCGCACCAACGTGGCCGAGACGATTTTCGGCATTACCCCCAGCGACGGCGGCGAGATCCGCCTCGACGGCCAGCCGGTGCGCATCAGCGACCCGCACATGGCCATCGACAAGGGCTTTGCCCTGCTCACCGAGGACCGCAAGCTCAGCGGCCTGTTTCCCTGCCTGTCGGTCCTGGAAAACATGGAGATGGCGGTGCTGCCGCACTACGCCGGCAACGGTTTCATCCAACAGAAGGCCCTGCGCGCGCTGTGCGAGGACATGTGCAAGAAGCTGCGGGTCAAGACCCCGTCCCTGGAGCAGTGCATCGACACCCTGTCCGGTGGCAACCAGCAGAAGGCCTTGCTCGCGCGCTGGCTGATGACCAACCCGCGGGTGCTGATCCTCGACGAGCCGACCCGCGGTATCGACGTCGGCGCCAAGGCCGAGATCTACCGGCTGATCGCCTACCTCGCCGGCGAAGGCATGGCGGTGATCATGATTTCCTCGGAGCTGCCGGAAGTGCTGGGCATGAGCGACCGGGTCATGGTCATGCACGAGGGCGAGCTGATGGGCACCCTCGACCGCAGCGAAGCGACCCAGGAGCGGGTCATGCAGCTGGCGTCCGGGATGTCGGCGGTCCACTAGTTTTTAAACGCATGACGGCCGGCGGCGAGGGCTGTGCGCCACCGGTCATACAAGAAAAAGGTGAAGGCTTATGAACGCGATACTGGAAAACAAACCCGCGGCGGCGCCCGCCAGGACGCGTCGGCGCCTGCCCACCGAACTGAGCATTTTCCTGGTGCTGATCGGCATCGGCCTGGTGTTCGAGCTGTTCGGCTGGATCGTGCGCGACCAGAGCTTCCTGATGAACTCCCAGCGCCTGGTGCTGATGATTTTGCAGGTGTCGATCATCGGCCTGCTGGCCATCGGCGTGACCCAGGTGATTATCACCACCGGCATCGACCTGTCGTCCGGCTCGGTGCTGGCGTTGTCGGCGATGATCGCCGCGAGCCTGGCACAGACCTCGGATTTCACCCGCGCGGTGTTTCCGTCGTTGACCGACCTGCCGGTGTGGATCCCGGTGGTGGCCGGGCTGGGGGTAGGGCTGCTGGCGGGGGCGATCAACGGCAGCATCATCGCCATTACCGGCATCCCGCCCTTTATCGCCACCCTCGGCATGATGGTTTCGGCACGCGGCCTGGCGCGCTATTACACCGAAGGCCAGCCGATCAGCATGCTTTCCGATTCCTACACGGCGATCGGCCACGGCGCGATGCCGGTGATCATCTTCCTGGTGGTGGCGGTGATCTTCCATATCGCCCTGCGCTACACCAAGTACGGCAAGTACACCTACGCGATCGGCGGCAACATGCAGGCGGCGCGCACCTCGGGGATCAACGTCAAGCGCCACCTGGTGATCGTCTACAGCATCGCCGGGCTGCTGGCGGGGCTGGCCGGGGTGGTGGCCTCGGCACGGGCGGCGACCGGGCAGGCGGGCATGGGCATGTCCTACGAACTGGACGCCATTGCCGCGGCGGTGATCGGCGGCACCAGCCTGGCCGGCGGCGTGGGGCGCATCACCGGCACCGTGATCGGCGCGCTGATCCTCGGGGTGATGGCCAGCGGTTTCACCTTCGTCGGCGTCGATGCCTACATCCAGGACATCATCAAGGGCCTGATCATCGTGGTGGCGGTGGTCATCGACCAGTACCGCAACAAACGCAAGCTCAAGCGCTGATCGGCTGTTCCGTAGGAGCGAGGCTTGCCCGCGATGGGCGTCAACGATAACGCTTAGCGTCTGATGCACCGCGGCGTATTGGCGATTATCGCGAGCAAGCTTCGCTCCTACAGAAGCCCAGCACCACGGCAGCGGCAGGTCTTTTTCGGGCCTGCCGCTGCCGTTTGTCTTCTAAAAGACCCCGCCTGATTGAATTTCTTGTTATAAACGCACTCCGATTACCGCCGCCAAAGCCAGCCCTGGCGGGCTTTCAGGGCTTGTCGGACAAATTCAATGTCATTTCAGTTGCTGAGGCCTCAAACCGGCCTTAGACTGCCGCCCCTCGTAAATTGAGTGCCGGGTGGCGCTTGGAATGTATGGCGCCTTTCCGATGCCCCGAAAGGGGGCACGGAAAACAGCTTTAATTCGCCTTAATGCACGTATTTTTTATAGAGAAATCAATGACAAAGGAAAAGTTGCTGGCCATGCCGGCGGATGACTACATGAACGCCGAGCAGCTGGCTTTTTTCACTGAGCTGTTGCAGGCCATGAAGGTCGAAACCCACGAGCGCATCGAACAGAACCGAATCGCCATTGAGAGCCTGGACACCCCGGCCGACCCTGCCGACGCGGCTTCCGTAGAGGAAGAGCGCACCTGGCTGGTCAACGCTATCGATCGCGACCAGCGCATGCTGCCGCAGCTGGAGCAGGCCCTGGGCCGTATCGGCGACGACAGCTTCGGCTGGTGCGACGACAGCGGCGAGCCGATTGGCCTCAAGCGCCTGCTGATCAGCCCGACCACCAAGTACTGCATCGAAGCTCAGGAACGTCACGAGCAGATCGACAAGCACCAGCGTCAGGCCTGATCGCCAAGACTTCCCCCTCGCGGGCAAGCCCCATCCCCTGGTCGCCATGCACCGGGATGGCAGGCTTGCCCGCGAGTCGTTTGTGGGCGCCCTGAAAGCCCCGCGCATTTCTATTGATCTGCTGCAAACCTGCTACTAATGGACCATGGATAATGGCCTTTTAGTGGCGTTAAATGCCCAGCAAATAATTAGAAAAGCGTGGGGTAATCCAGATGATGCAAGACGGATCTTTGCCGGCTGCCATTGCGCAACCACTGCCTGTAGTCCAAAACACCCGGCGCTGGCAGGTTCCAGCCCTGCAAGGCAGCGCCTTGCTGCTGATGTTGTATGCCCTGTCCCAGGGGCTGCTTTCCTTTTACCTCGCCGTACCGCTGATGTTGCTGATTGTCTGGTTGCCGTGCCTGGCCGCGCCCAAGGCCGCAGCGCCGGACAGCAGCGTCGATAATGGCGAGATCGCCGCGCTGACTCGCGACCTGTCCTACAGCACCAGCCATAACGCGCTGTCGGCCGCCGGCGTGGCCTATTCGGTCCGGCAGTTGGCCGGGCGGGTGCAGTCGCAACTGGACTCGGCGGCGCGCATCGTCAGCAGCGCCGAAGCGATGATCCACACTGAACAACTGGCCGCGCAGCTCAGCCAACAGGCCCTGAGCGCCGCCAGCGAAGCCCACCGCAGCAGCGCCGAAGGCAGCACGGTGCTGGGCGAGTCCATCGCGCGCATGCACCGCCTCAGCCAAAGCGCGAACGACAGCCGCCAATTGATCGAAGCCTTGAGCCAGCGCAGCGAAGACATCCAGCGGGTGGCGCTGGTGATCCAGTCGATCGCCAGCCAGACCAACTTGCTGGCGCTGAATGCCGCCATCGAGGCGGCGCGGGCCGGGGAGCATGGCCGCGGGTTCGCCGTGGTGGCCGACGAAGTGCGCGGCCTGGCCGGGCGCACGGCGATCGCCACCGATGAAGTCGGGGTGATGGTCGGCGATATCCAGCAACGCACGGCCCAGGTGGTGGAGCAGATCCGCCAGCTGTCCAGCGACCTGAACACCGGGGTCGAGCAGGTCGAGTACACCGGCCAGCATCTGCAGAACATCGCCCGGCTGGCAGCCGGCGTGGAAAGCCAGGTCGGCGAGATCGCTCGCGGCGCCGAGACCAATCGCCAGCAGCTGGACAGCCTGTTCCATGCCGTGGAGCAGGTGCGCGGCGATCTGGCGGTGAGCGACCAGCAGACCCGCAGCCTGGCCGAGGCGGCGGTGCAGATGGAAGGGCAGGCGGAAATCATCAGCGAGCGCCTGGCGGCCGTCGGCCTGGATGACTATCACCAACGCGTCTACGACCTGGCCCGCGAAGGCGCCCGGCGCATTGCCGAGCAATTCGAGGCGGATCTTGCGGCCAATCGCATCAGCCTCGACGACCTGTTCGACCGCAGCTACCAGCCGATTGCCAATACCCAGCCGGTGAAGTACCAGACTCGTTTCGACCGCTACGCCGACCAGGTGCTGCCGGCGATCCAGGAGCCTTTGCTGGCCCGGCATGAAGGCCTGGTGTTCGCCATCGCCTGCACGCCCCAGGGTTATGTGCCGACCCACAACAAGGCGTTCTCGCAACCGTTGACCGGCGATCCGCAGGTGGACACCTTGCACAACCGCACCAAGCGCAAGTTCGAGGACCGCACCGGCATCCGCTGCGGCAGCCACCAGCAGCCGCTATTGCTGCAAACCTATACCCGCGATACCGGCGAGCTGATGCACGACCTGTCGGTGCCGATCATGGTCAAGGGCCGGCATTGGGGTGGCCTGCGCCTGGGCTACAAACCCGAACAGGCCGCCGCCGCGCGCGGTTAAGCGCATGCGGGCCGGGCATTGTTACCGGCGCTGCAACGAAGCTGTGCAGGGGATGGCTTTTTCCCAGCAGTGGAACTCATTAGTATGGCGATCATTGTTAGCTAGCTAACTAGTTACCAGGAGAAGTCCTCATGCAAAGCAAAGTCGATGTCGCAGTGATGATTGGTAGCGGTGTACCGGCCACCTTTCGCGCGGTCGGGCTGAATGTGTGCTGGGTCGTGCTGGTCAATGGCGAGCGCCGTGGCGCGGCCTTCGCCAGCCGGGACGAGGCCCTGGAATGCCAGGCGTCCTGGCTGGCCCAGCTGGCGCTGGACAAGGCCGGGCATCCGGCATTTAGCCGTTCGGCTTAACGACGCTGGTGCAAGCGCAGGTTGAGTTCGTCGACCACCCGCGCCCAGTCGGCATCTTCGCGCAATTCTTCCTTGAGAAAGGCCGCTTGCTGGGGCGTCCAGAAGTCGGCATCGATCATCCGCACGTCGTCGGGCAGCGGCGAATGCTGTTCGATAAAGGCGTCGATGGCCGTGGGGCTGGAGTCCAGGCCGAGCTGATCGAACAGCCCTTTGAGGTCGTGGGTCGGCGAGTCCATGGTGGTCTCCTTGCAGGTGGGCGATCCAGGCGTTGTCTTGTATCTGAAACGCACGGCGGCCAGGAGTTCGATCGGTTTGCCGGGGGCTCAGGCTTCGCTGCCGATCAAGGCGTTTTCCGCCTGGAACAGCGCCACCTGGGCCATCGACAAGGCGCTGCTGGCGGCCTGGGCCTGGGCCCTGGCGGCGGACAATGCCTGCATGTGCGCGTCGGTGAAGCGATGTCGGGCGGCGCTTTGCACCATCGCCAGGCGTTCGTTGGCCTTGCGCAGCCGCTGCTGCAATTGCTCGATCTGTTTGCGCAGCATCTTCGCGCGTTTCTTCTTGGCGTCGAGCACGCCGTCGGGTGCGGCCTGGACCGCCCGGGTGATGGGCGTGCGCAGGTCCAGCGGATCGCTTGCCGGGCTGTCGCTGGCCGAGCCCGGCAGGCCGGGCTCGGCCAGGGAAAGGCGGCGGGCAGGGGGATTGAGGTCGATCATCTTGGCGCTCTTTGCATGAAGGCTCGCCAATGTATCGGTCGGGCGGGGCAATCCTTTACCAGGGCTCAGAGGTTCAGGGCGCCCTGGTCGACGGCCAGCTTGAGGGCGCGGGCCGCGTCCTTGGCGGCGGCTTCGGCCAGTTCCGCGGTCTTGAACCAGCGGTCCCTTTCCACCTGGTGGCAGCGCACGGTGCGCAGCGGTGGCTTGGCGCGCATCACGATCACGGCCTGGAACTCGCCTTCGACGTCGCGGGCCTCGCCATGAATGAAAAACTCGCCTATATCGAATTCCGTCACGTGCGACTTCCCCTGGAAATTATGCTGGTGAGGCCTGGCAGGTGGCTGGCTTCAAGTCGCGGCAGTATGGCAGTTGTTGCCCGTCGATGGCTGAGTTAAGTCACGCCAGTGGCGGCGCGGCACGCTGCAGGAGGTTTTTTTCAACGATTTGCTGTTGCATGGGTTGGTCTGAATACACAAAGTTGCTCTAGAATTGCCCAAGTAGTCGGAGATTGATGTTTACCTGCAGCACTCCCGTCCCATGAACGGTGACGAAAGGATCGCGAAGTTATCCGGTCAACAGTGAGTGCGCAGCTTTCTCGGCGGGTCGGAACCACTTTCTTCAGCGCTTGATGCGGGCCAAACGGTCCGGTAGTCCTTCCGCATGTCTTTGGAAGGGGGCTCCGGTGTTTGCGCCTACGCGTTGGCGGGTGTGACTTTTTCGGCTTGTTTCAAGTTTTTCATGTGGAGTGACGGCGCCGGCTCGGCCGCCTTTTTCTGCTGTCCGGCGTTTACGCGGGCAGAGTCATTTTTCAGTTTCGGGGACCTTTCCTTGGCAGTAAGTAATCTTGATATGCATGCTTTGTTCGTTTTGGGCGATTTGCGCGCAAAACTGGTCAAACAGTTCCAGTCACGTTTCGTCTACATCACCGAACAGACGCCGGAAGGCATTTACGTCGCCGAAATCGATACCGAGACGGCGATGGTCGTGGACGACAAGCCGCGCCTGGAGCTTAAAGTCGGCGATCATTTTCGCGCCGCGGTCCTGCCCAGCCGGGAAGGCGGCAAGTTCGAAATCCGCTTTCGCGAGATCAAGCTGACCGTCTACGGCCTGGGCGAATATGCTTTTGTCAGCACCGCCGACGGCCACGCCATCCTGTTCAAGGAAGGCCACAGCGTGGTGACGGTGTTCGCCGCCCACCAGCAATTGCAGGAAGGCCTGACCAAGACCCTGAAAGCCGTGACCGGCAAGGCCGCCAAATGGCGCAAGGGTGAACTGGTGAGCTTCAAGGCCAGCGAGTGAGCCGCGCCGAATTCCACCAGCAGCACCTTCCGCGCGCCCGCGCCGAGGCCCAGCGCCTGTTCGCGCAAAAGGCCGTGCTGCAAGGGGCCTGGCTGGGCTGGGTGGCCTCGCAGCTGTATGTCCTGAAGCCGGCGGAGTACGCCAGCATGGTGCGCCGCGAGTTGCAGCAGCTGCAGGAGCAGGGCGAAAACTGAAGTGCCCCCTCGAAAGTAGGAACCTCTACTACAGTCAGATGACTTAATAGGTTCTGAACGAAAAGTGGCTGCGCGCTGTACGCCTTTGGCGCTACGCAGGCCATGCTGGGTTAAAAACAGGCTTGCCTGACCTTCGCTTACCGACTTTTCGTACAGATCCTGTCAGCGGCTGGCGGCCCTGGGCTGCGAGGCCATCCTGCAACGCTGCGAACAGCAAAAGGGGCACCAGGCATGAAAGGACTGCGGACACTATTGGGCGGCGCGCTGCTCGGCTTCGGTATTTTGCTGGCACCGGCCGGCGCCTCGGCGGCGCAGGCGCCGATCCACTTCGCCGACCTGAACTGGGAAAGCGGCAGCCTGATCACCGATATCCTGCGCATCATCGTCGAGAAGGGCTACGGCCTGCCGACCGACACCTTGCCGGGCACCACCATCACCCTGGAAACCGCGCTGGCCAACAACGATATCCAGGTCATCGGCGAAGAGTGGGCCGGACGCAGCCCGGTGTGGGTCAAGGCCGAAGCCGAGGGCAAGGTAATGGCCCTGGGCGACACGGTGAAAGGCGCGACCGAAGGCTGGTGGGTGCCGGAATACGTGGTCAAGGGCGACCCGGCCAAGGGCATCAAGCCCATGGCGCCGGGGCTGCGCAGCGTCGCCGACCTGAAACGCTACAAGGACGTGTTCAAGGACCCGGAAAGCCCGGGCAAGGGGCGTTTTCTCAACAGCCCCATCGGCTGGACCTCGGAAGTGGTGAACAAGCAGAAACTCAAGGCCTACGGCCTGACCGACAGCTATGTGAATTTTCGCAGCGGGTCCGGCGCGGCGCTGGACGCCGAGATTACTTCATCGATCCGCCGTGGCCAGCCGATCCTGTTCTACTACTGGTCGCCGACCCCTTTGCTTGGCCGCTTCAAACTGATCCAGCTGGAAGAGCCACCGTTCGATGCCGAGGCCTGGAAAACCCTGACCGACCCCGACCATCCCAATCCGCGACCCACGCGTTCACTGGCCTCGAAGCTGTCCATCGGCGTGTCCGCGCCGTTCCAGAAGCAATACCCACAGATCACCGAGTTCTTCAGCAAGGTCGACTTGCCGATCGAGTCGCTGAACAAGGCATTGGCCGAGATGAGCGAGAAGCACACGCCGCCGCGGGAGGCGGCGCGGGCGTTCCTCAAGGCGCATCCGCAAGTGTGGCGGGCGTGGCTGCCCGGGGATGTGGCGGACAAGGTCAGCGCGAGTCTGGATTGAAGAAACCGTGGTGAGGTTGGGATCGCTATCGCGGGCAAGCTCCGCTCCTACAGAAGGCCAAACGATGCGTCTCCTGTAGGAGCGAGGCTTGCCCGCGATGCGTCTAGAAGCGGCTCTGCACCGCCAGCTCGAAGGTCCGCGGCGTACCCAGGTAATAAGCCGGCGAGGCATGGACGAATTCGGCGTAGACCTCGTTGGTCAGGTTGCGCACGCGTCCGGTGATTGCCGTGTGGCTGTCGAGCTTGTAGGTCAGGAAGGTGCCGTACAGGGTGTAGGACGGCACGGTCATGGTATTGGCCGTGTCGGCGTACACCGCCGCTACATAGCGCGCATCGACCCCGGCCTGCCACTGCGGCGCCAGGTCATAGGTCAGCCATAGGTTGCCGACCCGGTCCGGCACGTTGGTCGGGGTATTGCCCTTGCGTGACACCACCACGCCCGCGGCGTTCTTTTCGGTGAACTCGTCGTACTGCGCATCGACCCAGGCGAAATTGCCCTCCAGCAATAGCTTCGGCGTGACCCATAGCGAGCTGGCCACTTCGATGCCCTTGGAGGTCTGTTGGCCCACCGGGATGCTCAGGGTCGGGTCCAGCGGGTCGGTCACCGCGAAGTCCTTGCGCTCGATGCGGTAGGCGGCCAGGGTCGCCGAGCCGCGGCCGTCCAGGTAATCGAACTTGCTGCCCACCTCCCATTGCTTGCCCGTGGAGACGTCGAAGTCCTGGGTGCCGTTGGGCTGCTCGGCGGCGGTGCTGTACTGCACATAGACGTTGGCGCTGGGCAGGAACTGGTAGGTCAGGCCGACCCGGCCGGTGACCGGCTCCCAGCTGCGCTTGAGGTGCCGCGGGTTGCTCGGCGTTACCTGGCGGTGGTTGGTCACGTCCAGCTCGATGTGGTCGTAGCGCAGGCCAGTGAGCAGCGCCAGCTGGTCGGTCAGGGCCAGGCGATTCTCGACGAACAGCGCCTGGGTGGTGGCCTCGTTGGTCTTGTCGGCGACAAAGCCCTGGCGGGTGCCCGGCAGGTCGTAGAAATGCCCCGGCTGGTAGTCGTTCGGATCGACGCTGTTGGCCGCCTTGACGTTCAGCGGCGAGTTGGTGGTGCGGTTGACCTTGTACTCGAAACCGCCGGACCAGGTGCTGTCCAGGCCGAAGATCGAGCTGTCGTGGCGCAGCTCGAACTGGTTGCCGTTCTGCTTGCCCTGATGCCGCACCTGATAGGCCGTGGAGCGGTTCACCGCGCTGTTGTCGGCGTTGTACTGGTAGGTCTCCAGGTTGCGGTAGTCGCGCTGGCTGTCCAGGTGGTAGAGGGTGTTGCGCAGGCTGGTGCTGTCGTTGATCCGGTAGTCGACGATCGAGCGTACCCAGATCGTGCGCTGTTCGTAGCGGCCGTCCTCGACGTTGTAGTTGTTGAAGCGGTTGTGCTTGTCGATTTTCAGCTCGCCGGCCTTGGGGTTGAGCACCGGGGTGCCCCAGTACGGGCTGTCCTCGTGTTCGTCCTGGTACTCCAGGGCCAGGGTGTGGGACAGGTCCGGCGTCAGGTCGCTGAGCAGGGAAAACGCCAGGCTCCAGGCGTCGCGTTGCTGGCGGTCGATGTAGCCGTTGCTGGTGTTGTGGCTGACGTCGAGGCGGGCGTAGTGCTGCACCTGGTCGCCAGCCTCGCTGAGGGCGTGGTTGAGGCCGAAGGCGGTTTGCGTGGTGTCGTAGCTGCCGTAGCTGACCTGGCCCTCGATGGCCCGTTCCTGGCGGTCGGCCAGCTTGGTCACGTAGTTCAGCGAGCCACCCACCGAGCCTGCGCCATTGACCAGCGATGAAGGCCCGCCGAGCAGCTCGACCCGGTCATAGATCCACGAGTCCACCGGCCGCGCCAGGCCGCCGGAAACGTTGACGCCGTTGAACATCTGGGTGATCTGGCTGCTGGTGAAACCACGGTACGAGACAAAGCCGCCGAACCCCGGCGGGGCGCTGGCGTTGACCCCGGGCAGGGTGTTGGCGGCGTCCTGGAAGTTCTGCGCGCCGCGCCGCTCGATATCGTTGCGGTTGGCCACGGCCACCGAGGCCGGGGTTTCGCGCACGCTCAGGCCCAGGCGCGAGGCCATGCCGCTGGGCTGGTCGAGGGCCAGGCCGGGTTCGACGGGTTGCTCGCCGTCGATGGTGATCGGTGCCAGGTCGAGGCTGGATTGCGCCCAGGCGCTGACGGACAGGCAGCCGCACAGGCTGGCCAGCAGGGGAATGTGTTTCATCGGTAGATCCTGAATGCTTGGCTAGGAAGCAGCCCACAGCTCAGGGTCCGTACGAAAAATCGGCGAGCGAAGGTCAGGCGAGCCTGCTTTTAACACGGCATGGCCTGCATAGCGCGACGGTGCTTTCCGTACAGACCCTGACGCCGTGCATTGGCACGGGGCGGGCTGATGGCAAGGGTGAAAGACTCAGGCGAAGGCGGGCGGCGCTCGCGGGTGGGCCGCGGGCCAGGTGAAGCGGGCGGGGATGTCAGCGTTGGAGCGCGGCGCCAGTGGCGGGCTGTGGTGCTGCGGCAGGATCGCCAGGGTCAGGCTGGAGTTAAACGCCGGGCCCATGCCGCCGGTGGAGCACAGCGGGCAACCGAAGGCCTTGGACAGGGTTGGCAGCGATTCGTCGACAGGGCTGTTCGAGGAGGCGGGCGCCTGGGTGCGCGGGTCCACCGTACAGAACTGGCCGCCAATGCCATTGAGCTGCTGGCCGACCATCTGCCCATGGCCGATGCTGCAGGCAAATACGTTGAACAGGACGCAGCAATAGAGCATCCAGGCAACGAGCGAGCGATCGGTTTGGGCGAGTTTCATGGGGCGGCACTTTACCATCGCAGGCGACGAACGTACTTACAAAAACGCGCGAGCGGGTCCATTCTTCAGCAACATTTTTTGCCATGGATGTTTGCATATGAATGTTTTGATCGCGCAGTGGATGGCGGCATCCTTCCTGCTGATCAGCCTGGTCCACCTGTACTGGGCCGCCGGCGGCAAGCGCGGCAGCGAGGCGGTGATCCCCCAGGTGCCGGGCAGGACGCCGGGCGAGCTGGAGCCGGCCTTCAAGCCTTCGGGTTTCGCCACCTTGCTGGTGGCGGTGGGCTTGCTGCTGGTCGCCATGCTGGTGTGCCTGCGGGTGGGCCTCTACCTGCCGACGGTGAGCCACCCGGCGCTGCAATGGGTGATCAGCGCGATAGCCTTGCTGATGTTCGCCCGGGCCGTGGGCGACTCGAATCTGGTGGGTTTCTTCAAGGAGGCCAGCGGCTCGCGGTTCGCCCGGCTGGACACGCTGTTCTATTCACCGCTGTGCGTGGTGCTGGGGGCGGGGTTGCTGGTGGTGGCCTGGAACTGAGCAAAAGCTTCGCGGGCAAGCCTCGCTCCTACAAAAGCCGCGTTGTTCCTGTCATCGAGAACGATGCGATCCTTGTAGGAGCGAGCGGGCGGCGATTCGACTTGCCCGCGATGGCCCGTTGAGACTCCGCTGAACTCAACTTCCACTCTCACTGCGCCGGCTGCTGACCTCCGCCGGTACGTCGTGGCCGGCCATGCGCTTGCGAAACAGCGCCGCCCGCGCCAGCAGTAGGGTGGTCACCGGCACGGTGATCGACAGCAGGATCGGGATCAGCCAGGCGTGCAGCACCGGCCCCGACTTCATCCCCGAGAAATACAGGATCGACGCCAGGGCCACGCACCAGGCGCCCAGGGTCGAGGCCAGGGCCGGCGGGTGCATGCGCTGGAAATAATCCTTCATGCGCAGCAAGCCCAGGGCGCCGATCAGCGCGAAGGTGCTGCCGAGCACCAGCAGGATCGCCACCGGCACCTCGATCCATAACGACAGTCCAGTAACGGAATTCATTCGATGACCTCGCCGCGCAGGAGGAATTTGGCCAGGGCGAAGGAGCCGACGAAGCCGAACAGGGCGATCAGCAGCGCCGCCTCGAAATAGGTGTCGCTGGCGTAGCGGATGCCCAGCACCAGCATCATCAGCATCGCCAGGATGTACAGGTAATCCAGCGCCAGGACCCGGTCCTGGGCTGAGGGGCCCTTGAACAGCCGGACCAGGGTCAGGACCATGGCCACGGAAAACAGGAACAGGCTGAACAGGATCGCATTGGCGAGCAGGGCACTCATTCGAAGATCTCCATCAACGGGCGCTCGTAGGTTGCCTTGAAGTGCTGGATGAACGCGGCTTCATCGTCCAGATCGAACACATGCAGCAGCAGGATGCTGCGGTCCAGGGACAGCTCGGACCACACCGTGCCCGGCACCACCGTGGTGATGGTCGAGAGCGCGGCCAGGCCGTTGGCGTCGCGCAGCTCCAGCGGCACCTTGACGAAGCGCGAGCGCGGCGGACGACGCCCGGCATTGAGTACGCCCCAGGCCACGGCCAGGTTCGACAGCAGCACATCGCGGCCGACCACCAGGAGCAGGCGCAGGATGGTCGCCGGGCGGCGGATGCGGATCGGCAACGGCCGCAACGGCCGCATCATCAGCGGCGCGCAGAACCCCAGGAGCGCGCCGAGCAGCAGGTTGCCGGGGCTGACGGACAGGTTCAGCAGCAGCCACAGCAGCCACAGCGCCAGCGACAGCCAGGGAGCCGGGAACAGGCGCTTCATGGCTGCACCTCCTGCAATGCCGCCTGGGCCTCGGGGCTGGGAATCGCCCGGGTGCCGAGCACGGCCATCACGTATTGTTGCGGGTCGTTGAGGCTGTCGGCGGCGGCCTGGGTAAAGCGCAGCAGCGGTTCGGCCTTGACGGTCAGCAGCATGCACAGCCCGAGCAGGGCGATGATCGGCACGCATTCGAAGCGCCGCAGCAGCGGCGACGGCCGCTCTTGCGGGGTCCAGAAACGCTGGATGCCCAGGCGCGAAAAGGCGATCAGCGACGCCAGCCCGGAAAGAACCAGCAAGGCCAGCAGGCCCCAGCCAGCGCTCGACAGCGGCGCCTCGCTGGCCTGGCCCAACCCCAGCGGGTCAAGCAGGGCGCCGATCAGGCTCAGCTTGCCGATGAACCCCGACAGCGGTGGCATGCCGACGATCAGCAGCGCGCAGGCAATGAAGCTCAGGCCGAGGAAGGCCATGGTCCAGGGAATCACCTGGCCGACCACGGCCTTCTGTTCGTCGTCGAGGTTGGTGCCCGGTGGCGGTTGCAGCGATTCCATGGGCCGGGGCAGGGCCTCGGCCTCATCGTCCAGGGGGATTTCATTGGCCGAGCGCGAGCGCTCGATCAGCTCGGCGAGCAAGAACAGCGCACTCAGGGCCAGGGTCGAGCTGACCAGGTAGAACAGCGCGCCGGCAACCAGCCGCGGCTGGGCGAAGCCGATTGCCGCCAGGAGGATCCCGGCCGAGACCAGGATGCTCAGGCTGGCCATGCGTTCCAGGCGTTGCGCGGCAAGGATCGCCAGGCCCGCGCAGACGATGGTCGCCATGCCGCCGTAGATCAGCCAGTCGCCGCCGAAGTAGGCCGAGGCCCCGGCCTGGCCGGAGAACAGCAAGGTCCACAGGCGCAGCAGGGTGTAGACGCCGACCTTGGTCATGATCGCGAACATCGCCGCCACCGGCGCGCTGGCCGCGGAATAGGCCGGCACCAGCCAGAAATTCAGCGGCCACATGCCGGCCTTGGCCAGGAACGCGGTGGCGAGGATCGCCGCGCCGGCGTGCAGCAGGCCACGGTCGGCCTCCGGCACCAGCGGGATCTTCAGCGCCAGGTCGGCCATGTTCAGGGTGCCGGTGACGCCGTAGATCATCGCCGCGCCGATCAGGAACAGCGACGAAGCCAGCAGGTTGATCGCCACGTAGTGCAGGCCGGCGGACACCCGTGCACGCCCCGAGCCGTGAAGCATCAGGCCATAGGAGGCGGCGAGCAGCACTTCGAAGAACACGAACAGGTTGAACAGGTCGGCGGTCAGGAAGGCGCCGTACAGGCCCATCAGCTGGATCTGGAACAGCGCATGGAAGCTGGCCCCGGCGCGGTCCCAGCGGGCCATGGCGAACAGCAGGGCGCTGACGCCGATGATTCCGGTAAGCACCAGCAGCAGCGCCGACAGGCGATCGACCACCAGCACGATGCCGAACGGCGCCTGCCAGTTGCCCGGCAGGTACACGCCGACCGAACCGGGCACGCCGGTCTGCTGGGTCCAGCACAACAACAGCACCGAGATGCCCAGGCCGAGCATGCTCGAGAACAGGTTGATCCGGGCCTTGAGCGGGCGGTGTTTCTCGCCGAGCATCAGCATCACCGCGGCAGTCAGCAGCGGCAGCAGGATGGGCGCGACGATCAGGTGCGGCATCAGGCTCATTCCTTGGGCTCCCGGCCGTCCACGTGGTCGGTGCCGGTCAGGCCCCTGGACGCCAGCAGGACCACCAGGAACAGCGCGGTCATGGCGAAGCTGATGACGATCGCCGTGAGCACCAGCGCCTGGGGCAGTGGGTCGGTGTAGTGCAGCAGGTCCTGGGGCACGCCGTCCTTGATGATCGGCTCCTTGCCGATGAACAGGCTGCCCATGCTGAAGATGAACAGGTTGACCCCGTAGGACAGCAGGCACAGGCCCATCACCACCTGGAAGGTCCGTGGCCGCAGCACCAGCCAGACCCCGGAGGCCGCCAGTACACCAATGGCAATTGCGATGACTTCTTCCATCAGGCGGTGGCTCCTGTCTTGGCAAGGGATTTGACGGGGCTCGGCTTGTGCGCCCGCACCGATTGGTGCGCCAGCGCGGTGAGGATCAGCAGGGTCGAACCGACCACCACGGCATACACGCCGATGTCGAAGAACAGCGCGCTGGCGATATGGATATCACCGAGCAGCGGCAGGTGCAGGTGCAGGGTATGGGTGGTCAGGAACGGGTAGCCGAACGCCAGGGCGCCGAGCCCGGTCAGGGTGGCGAACAGCAGGCCGGTGCCCATCCAGCGCAGCGGCCGCAGGCTCATCTGGGCCTCGATCCACTGGGTGCCGGCCACCATGTATTGCAGGATGAACGCCACCGACATCACCAGGCCGGCGACAAAACCGCCGCCCGGCAGGTTGTGGCCGCGCATGAACAGGTAGAACGACACCACCAGGGCGATCGGCAGCAGCAGGCGCACCAGCACCGCCGGCACCATCATGAAACCCAGGGCGGTGTCGCTGGCCTGGCGCGGGTTGACCAGGTCGGTGACCACGTCGGGCGCCAGCAGGCGCTGCTGGGCTGGCAATTGCATGCTTTCCTTCGGCGGGCGGAAGCGTCGCAGCAGGGCGAACACCGTCAGGGCCACGGCCACCAGCACGGTGATCTCGCCCAGGGTGTCGAAGCCGCGGAAGTCCACCAGCATCACATTCACCACATTGCTGCCGCCGCCTTCGGGCAGCGCGCGGCTCAGGTAGAACGAGGAAATGTCGTTGGGGGTCGGGCGGGTCAGCATGGCGTAGGACAGCAGCGCCATGCCGACGCCGACGGCGATCGACAGCAACAGGTCGCGCAGGCGACGGATCCGCGCCTTGGGCACGCTGCCGGGCAGTGGCGAGACCTCCTCGATCCGCCGTGGCAGCCAGCGCAGGCCGAGCAGGATCAGCACTGTGGTCACCACTTCCACCACCAGTTGGGTCAGGGCCAGGTCCGGCGCGGAGAACCAGACGAAGGTCACGCAAGTCATCAGGCCGCAGACGCTGACCATGGTCAGTGCTGCCAGGCGGTGGTACTTGGCTTGCCAGGCGGCGCCCAGGGCGCAGGCGATGGCCAGCAGCCAGAGGGTGACAAAGACGATGGAGCCGGGGATCTTCGGCCGGTCGCCCCAGCTCAGGCTGCTATAGAGCATCGGGATCAGGCCGGCCAGCACCGCCACCAGCACCAGCAGGAACAGCTGGGTCTGCAGGCGCTGGGTGCTGATCCGTCGCTCCAGGCGACGGGCCAGGCGCATCATGCTCACCAGGCTGCGCTCGAACAGGCGCTTGCCGTTGAAGCGGCCGATAAGCGGCGGATAGGCGAAATCACCGCGCACCAGCGGCGCGCGCAGCAACAGGTAGAGCAGGATGCCGCCGGACATGGCGATCAGGCTCATGACCATCGGCGCGTTCAGGCCGTGCCAGATGGCCAGGCTGTACTCCGGCAGTGTGCCGCCGACCACCGGCTGGGCGGCCGCGGCCAGCAGCGGGCCGACCATCTGCGCCGGGAAGATCCCCACCAGCAGGCAGGTGAACACCAGCAGCTCCACCGGCGCGCGCATCCAGCGAGGCGGCTCGTGGGGCGTGTGCGGCAGGTCCTCGGCCGGCTTGCCGAAGAACACATCCACGGTGAAGCGCAGGGAATAGGCGACGCTGAAGGTCCCGGCGATGGTGGCGATCACCGGCAGGGCGGCCTCGACCCAGGCGGTGGAATTGATGAACACGGTCTCGGCGAAGAACATCTCTTTCGACAGGAAGCCGTTGAGCAGCGGCACGCCGGCCATGGACGCGCTGGCGACCATGGCCAGGGTCGCGGTGAACGGCATCAGCTTGATCAGGCCGTTGAGCTTGCGGATATCGCGGGTGCCGCTTTCGTGGTCGATGATGCCGGCGGCCATGAACAGCGAGGCCTTGAAAGTGGCGTGGTTGAGGATATGGAACACCGCGGCCACGGCGGCCAGCGGGCTGTTCAGGCCCAGCAGCAGGGTGATCAGGCCCAGGTGGCTGATGGTCGAGTAGGCCAGCAGGCCCTTGAGGTCGTTCTGGAACATCGCGCAGTAGGCGCCCAGCACCAGGGTGGCGGCACCGGCGCCGCTGACGATCCAGAACCATTCTTCGCTGCCGGACAGCGCGGGCCAGAGGCGGGCGAGGAGGAACACCCCGGCCTTGACCATGGTCGCCGAGTGCAGGTAGGCCGAGACCGGTGTCGGCGCGGCCATGGCGTGGGGCAGCCAGAAGTGGAAGGGGAACTGTGCGCTTTTGCTGAGGGCGCCGATCAGGATCAGCGGCAAGAGAATGGGGTAGAGGGCATGGGCTCGGATGAGATCTCCGGCAGCCAGGACCTGGTCAAGGTCGTAGCTGCCGACCACATGGCCGAGCAGCATCACCCCCGCCAGCAGGCACAAGCCCCCCGCGCCAGTGACCATCAGCGCCATGTAGGCCCCGCGCCGGGCATCGGAGCGGTGGTGCCAGTAACCGATCAGCAGGAAGGAGAACAGGCTGGTCAGTTCCCAGAAGAACACGATCTGGATCAGGTTGCCGGAAATCACCAGGCCGAGCATGGCGCCCATGAAGGCCAGGAAAAACGCGAAGAAGCGCGGCACCGGGTCTTCCGGCGACATGTAGTAGCGCGCATACAGCGACACCAGGGTGCCGATGCCCAGCACCAGCATCGAGAACAGCCAGGCGAAACCGTCCATGCGCAGGACGAAATTCAGGCCGAGGCTAGGCAGCCAGTTGAACTCTTCGCGGATCACTCCGCCATGGGCGATCTGCGGATACAGCGAAGCCACCGCCACGCTGCCGGCCAAGGCGACCAGGCCCGCCAGCAGGGATTCGGTGTTACGTGCGTTGTGCGGCAGCAGGGCCGCCAGACAGCTGCCGATAAAGGGCAGAAGCAGTAGAACTATCAGGGACATAGGCTTCTAATCTGCGGGAAATTGTGATGCATCATACGTGCCAGTCCCCGGATCACCAACCTTGAAGCTGTGGCAGGATCCTACAAAGTGTCTTTGAGCCACGCTCAAGGATGGGTGTAAAAAGCCGGCCTGGGCCAAACGCGTGACAGTTTGGCCGGGCGGGATGACAACGCAGTGCAATGGGCGATGTTATCGTGGCGGCCATTGGCAACGGCTCACTCGAAAGGACGCAGGCAGGCCAGTTATGACCCTCAAGACCTTTACCCTCAAGGCTCTCGCCAGCCTGCTGCTGATGGCCCTCGGCGGCTGGATCGCCTGGCTGTGGCTGACGCTTGCCGGCCCCACTGCCGGCATGAGCCGCTTCAAGACCCTGGAGCCCTTGGCGATCGAGGGACAAGCGTCGGCGGCATTGCCCGTCGGCACTGTGCTGTATCACGACACCAGCTTTGCCGAGGGCCACAGCCGCTATTTGGCGTACTTCTATCACAAGGGCGTCATCGCTCAGGAAGCCTTGCCGAAAGTCTTCTGGCCGGGGCAGGCATCGATCAGCCCCTTGTGGTTGTGGAATATCGATACCGAGCAGGCCTCGGACAAAACAGCGATCACGCGCGAGGACATTGTTGCCGCCGTGCAGGCCGGCCAGTTCTCCCGGCAGGAACTGGCGATCATCGTCGAAGCGTTGCCCCATTAGGCTAGGCACTGTACGAAAAGTGGCTGTGCCGGGCGCCTTCGCTGACTTTTCGTACAGGCCCTGGCTCAGCGTTGCGAGTCCGCGGTCTCATCCAGCCGATCCGCCTCGACCACCTCGCCATTCTTCCCCTTGGTCTTCAGTTCGCTGACGATTACCGCCGCGACGATCAGCGCGCCGCCCAGCAGGGCGAGGGCCGGCAGGCGTTCGCCGGCGATGCGTCCGACCAGCCCGGCCCATACCGGTTCGCCGGCGTAGATCAGGGTGGCGCGGGTTGGCGAGACGCTTTTCTGTGCCCAGTTCATCGCCACCTGGATCGCCGCGCTGGCGGCGCCCAGGCCCAGGGCGCTGGCCAGCAGCAGCCAGGAGAAGTCCGGGATGGCTTCCTGGGTCGGCACCACCATCAGGAATGACAGCACCGAAGTCGCGGCCAGTTGCACCACGGTGACCCGGCGCACATCGACCTGCCCGGCGTAAGTGCTGATCAGGATGATTTCCGCGGCGATGGCCACGGTGCTGATCAGGGTGGCGATTTCTCCCGGGCTGAAATCCAGCGCGGCGCCGCTGGGCCCGGAGAGCAGCATCAGGCCGGTGAAGGCCAGCATGATGCCGATGCTCGGCATCAGCCCCGGGCGCTTGCCCATGAACAGCCATTGCAGCAGCGGTACGAAGGGCACGTACAGCGCGGTGATAAAGGCCGACTGGCTGCTGGGAATGGTTTGCAGGCCCACCGTCTGCAGGCCGTAGCCGAGCATGATGGCGGTGCCGATGAAGACCCCGGCCTTGAGTTCGAACAACGTCAGCCCGCGCAGGCTGCGCAGGGAAAACAGCCCGACGATGCAAGCCGCCGCGGCAAAGCGCAGGCCGACGAAGAACATCGGGCCGCTGACGGTCATGGCGTGCTGCACGGTGAGAAAGGTACCGCCCCAGACCATGGTGATCAGCACCAGCACGCATTCGGCTTTGCTCAGTTTGAGGAAGAAGGAGGAAGGTTTGGAGGAGTTCACCGACGTCATGCCCTTGCGCGCTACCCGGGGCGGCCGCACAATGCGCCGCGAAGTTGGGCAGTATACTGCGCAAATCCATACAGTGAGCAATATAGTGCACAAAGATCCCGGGCAGCGCGCTTCCGTGCTGCAGCATGTCAGTCACAACGTCCGGCGCCTGCGCCACGCCGCCGAGCTGAGCCAGAGCGCCCTGGCGGAAAAGTCCGGGGTCAGCCGGCGCATGCTGGTGGCCATCGAGGCCGGTGAGAAGAATGTCAGCCTCAGCACCCTGGACCGCGTGGCCGAAGCCCTGGACGTGGCTTTCAGCGACCTGATCCAGGCCCCCGATGCCCGCGACCCGAGCCGGATCAACGAGCTGGCCTGGGCCGGTCTGATTCCCGGGAGCAAGGCGGTGTTGCTGGCCAAGGCCAATGCCTGTCGCGAAGTGGAACTGTGGGAGTGGCGCCTGGAGCCGGGCGAGCAATACCTGTCGGAACCGGATGCCGAGGGCTGGAGCGAACAGCTGTATGTCTTCGAGGGCAGCTTGACCCTGGTTCTGGGCGAGCAGGAGCGGCACCTGGACACTGGCGAGTTCTTCATGTTTGCCAGCAACCTGCCGCATGCCTATCGCAACGATGGGGCGGTGGCGGTGCGTTTTGTGCGCAACGTGGTGATCTGAGCACTGTTGCCGGGGCAACAGTGCTTGAACATTTTGCCTGTTTTCGCTTTATGTTCTTTCTTATGGATAAGTCACAACTAACTGATTTTTAAGACTTATAGTCTTCGGCACGACTTCTGCAATCTCCAGCCTGGAACGGATCTTCCGCATTCGACAGGACCTGGAGTCGGCCATGACAACCTCTGCTCAACCCACCCGAACCGCCCACATCATCCGCTCCGACGCCGAGGCGATTGCCGTCGCCCGGACCTTGGCCGAACGTTTCGCGGTCGAGGCCAGCGTGCGCGATCGCGAGCGGCGCCTGCCATTCGCCGAGCTGGACGAGTTTTCCGCCAGCGGCCTGTGGGGCATCACCATTCCCAAGGACTACGGAGGCGCCGGGGTGTCCTACGTGACGGTGGCGGAGGTGATCAAGATCATTTCCGCCGCCGACTCGTCCCTCGGCCAGCTGCCGCAGAACCACCTGGGCGTGCTCGACATCCTGTTGCAGACCGCCAGCGAAGAGCAGAAGCGCTACTACTTCGCCAAGGTGCTGCAGGGTTATCGCTTCGGCAATGCGTTCTCCGAGGCCGGCAGCAAGCATGTCGGCGCCTTCGAGACGCGCATCCGCTTCAACGCCGACGGCGCGCGGATCGATGGCGAGAAGTTCTACTGCACCGGCGCCTTGTTCGCCCATCTTGTGCCGGCGGTGGCGGTCGACGAGCAGAACAACGCATTCATCGCCTTTATCGAGCGCGACAACCCCGGCCTGACGGTGATCGACAGCTGGGACGGTTTCGGCCAGCGCACCACGGCCAGCGGCGGCGTCACCCTCGATGCGGTGCAGGTGCCGCTGAGCGCGGTGATCCCGGCCCATCGCGCGTTCGACCAGCCCACCGCCGACGGGCCGATCTCGCAGATCATCCAGGCGGCGGTGGACACCGGCCTGGCGCTCGGCGCCCTGGAAGAGGCCAAGCGCCATGCGCGCCAGTCGCGGCCCTGGATCGACAGCGGCCAGGACCATGGCTGGCAGGACCCGTTCACCATTGCCGCCATCGGCGACCTGGAATGGCGGGTGCACGGCGCCGAGGCGATCCTGGAAAAAGCCGGGCGGGCCATCGACCGGGCGTTGCGTGAACCCAACGAAGACACGGTGGCCCAGGCCTCGGTGGTGGTGGCGCAGGCCAAGGTGCTGTCGACGGAAAGCGCCTTGCTCGCCAGCAGCAAGCTGTTCGAACTGGCCGGCACCCGCTCGGTGCTCGGCAAGTACAACCTCGACCGTTACTGGCGCAACGCGCGGACCCACACCCTGCACGACCCGGCACGCTGGAAATACCACCTGATCGGCAACTTCCTGCTCAACGGCATCAAGCCCGCCCGCCACGCCTGGAACTGAGGAATCGCCCCATGAATGCATTGAGCCAAGCGGCCGCCCATGACAAGCGCGCCCATGAACAGTCCGAGCCACGCCTCGACGAACTGCGCCGCGCCCGCGAGCTGCTGCAGTCGACCCTCGAGTTTGTTCGTGAACAGGCCAAGCCCTGGCCCGGTAGCGGCGTGGCCAGGGCCAGCGACGACCCTTATGTGATCAGCCGCTTTGGCGACCTGCTGATCCGCATCGAAGTCGCCGCTGCCTTGCAGGAACGGGCGCAGGCTTTGCTCGCCAGCGCGGGCGATGTCGCCGAAATCGGCGTGGCCCAGGCCGAGGCGGCCATCGCCAGCCGCGAGGCGCTGCTCGCGGTGAGCAACGCCGAGTTCGAGCTGAGCGGCCAGCGCAGCCCGCTGCCCGCTGAGCTGGATGGGCCGTTGCGCTGGAAATACTCGTTGATCGGCAACTACCGCCTCAACGGCGTGGTGCCGCCCAGCTTCAGGAGTGCTGTTTGATGCCTCGGGAAATCCGTCTCAACGCGTTCGACATGAACTGCGTCGGCCACCAGTCGCCGGGCCTGTGGGCGCATCCGCGGGATCGCTCCTGGCAATACAAGGACCTCGAATACTGGACCGACCTGGCGCGGATCCTCGAACGCGGCAAGTTCGACGGCCTGTTTATCGCCGATGTGCTGGGCATCTACGACGTCTACCAGGGCAACGGCCAGGCGGCGATCCGCCAGGCGGCCCAGGTACCGGTCAACGACCCGCTGCAACTGATCCCGCCCATGGCCCTGGTCACCGAGCACCTGGGCTTCGGCCTGACCGCGTCGCTGTCGTTCGAGCATCCTTATCCCTTTGCCCGGCGTCTTTCGACCCTCGACCACCTGACCCGCGGCCGCGCTGGCTGGAATATCGTCACCTCCTACCTGGAAAGCGGGGCCAGGAACCTAGGGCAGAAAACCCAGGCCGAGCACGACGCCCGCTACGACTACGCCGAGGAATACCTAGAGGTTTGCTACAAGCTCTGGGAAGGCAGTTGGGAAGAGGGCGCGGTGCTGCGCGACCGGGAGCGGCGGATTTTCAGCGACCCGAGCAAGATCCATGAGATCCGGCACTTCGGCCAGCACTTCCAGGTCCCGGGCATCCACCTCTGCGAGCCTTCACCGCAACGCACCCCGGTGCTTTACCAGGCCGGCGCGTCGAGCCGCGGCAAGCAGTTCGCCGCCGAGCAGGCCGAGTGCGTGTTTGTCGCCGCGCCGTCCAGGGTGCTGCTGAAGAAGACCGTGGCCGATATCCGCCGCCGGGCCGCCGAGGCCGGGCGCGACCCGGCGCAGATCCTGATTTTCAACCTGCAGACGGTGATCCTCGGCGAGACCGACGCCAAGGCCAGGGCCAAGTTCGAGGAATACAAGTCCTGGGTCAGCTACGAAGGCGCCATGGCGCTGATTTCCGGCTGGACCGGCATCGACTTCAGCCAGTTCAGGCCCGACGAGCCACTCAAGCATGTGCACACCAACGCCATCCAGTCGGCGGTGGAAGCCTTCTCCAGCGCCGACCCGAACAAGGTCTGGACGCCCCATGAGCTGGCGGACTGGGTCGGCATCGGCGGCTTTGGCCCGCTGTTCGTCGGCAGCCCGGAGACCGTGGCCGACCTGCTCCAGGAGTGGGTCGAGGACACCGATGTCGACGGCTTCAACCTGGCCTATGCGCTGACCCACGAGACCTTTGTCGACGCCGTCGAGTTGCTGGTGCCGGAGCTGCAGAAGCGCGGTGTGTACAAGACCGAATACGCCCCCGGCACCTTGCGCGAGAAGCTGTTCGGCGCCGGGCCGCGCTTGCCGCGCAATCACCCGGGCAGCGCCTATCGCGACCTGGCGGCCTTGCACCGGCAGGCGCGGGAGGTGGCTTCGGTGCGGGAGCCTTCCCTGTAGCCGCTGCCGCTGGCTGCGATCTGCAATATGCGGGAGCACCGTCGCGACCGTTCCGGTCGATCGCAGCCCGCGGCAGCGGCTACGGAGGTTGCCATCCAGCCAGGCGCGAGCGCGCTTTCGGATCGCCGAACAAACTATTAATGTGGCGCACAAGTACGCCTCCAAGGCCTCGATACCGGGCGCGTGGCATGCTCCGAACGGCCAATGAGCGGCTGGCCCGGGGCGATCCGCGCGACTTCTACCCAGGCAGATACTGACCCGTGAGAACTGCATGAGCCAAACACACGACGGACAGGCGACCGGCGCCATCCGTGACGCCGATGTGCTGATTGTCGGGGGCGGCCTGAGCGGCGCCTTGCTCGCCGCACACCTGCTGCGCCTGCCGGGCCGGCGCCAGGTGCTGGTGATCGAACCGCGTAGCGAACTGGGGCGCGGCGAGGCCTACAGCGCCGTCGAGCTGGGCCACACCCTGAACGGCAACGCCGCGCGCATGAGCGTCGACCCGGACAATGCCGACGACCTGACCCAGTGGCTGACCGACTACATCGCCGCCGGCGGCTGGCCGGAGTCCAAGCAGCAGCCTGTGCCGATCAGCGAGCTGTTCCCGCCCCGTGGGATCTTCGGCCTGTACGTGCAGCAGCGGTTGGCCGAGGCCCAGGCGATCGGTGCCCAGCAGGGTTCGACGGTGGAACATGTGCGCGCCGAGGTGGTGGACCTGCAGGTCGCTGCCGACTCAGCCTTGCTGAGCCTGGATGACGGCCAGCAACTGCGCGGCGCATGCGCCGTGCTGGCCACCGGCATGTTTCCGGCGGCGCGCACGCCGCAGACCCAGTCCAGCGGCCTCAACGCCGCGGCGGTCGATCCCTGGGATGTGTCGGCCATGGCGCAACTCGACCCGCAGGCGACCGTGCTGATCATCGGTTCCGGGCTGACCATGGTCGATGCCGTGGTGTCGTTGGAGCAGGCCGGACATCGTGGGCCGATTGAGGTGTTCTCGCGTCACGGCCTGTTGCCCCACGTGCGGCGCCAGCCACCGGCCTGGGTGGATTTTCTCGCCGAGGATCCAAGCCTGCGCACCCCGCGCCAGTTGCTGCGCGCGTTGCGTGGACAATGCCGCGCGGCGCTGGTGGCCGGCGTGGACTGGCAGGCGCCGCTGGACACCGTGCGCGCGCATATCGGGCGTTTGTGGAGCCAGGCCACGGATGTGCAGCGCCGGCAGTTCGTGCGCCATGTGCGGCCCTGGTGGGAAAGCCATCATCACCGTTCGCCGCCCTTGAGCGCCGAGTTGGTGGCGCGATTGCACGGCGAAGGGCGGTTGCGCATCCATGCCGCGTCCTTCAAAGGGTTGCAGCCCTCGGCGGGTGGGCGCCTGGCGATTTGCATCCGCCGCCGTGGCGAAGCGCACACCGGTTGGGTCGTCGGCGATGCGCTGATCAATTCCAGCGGCATCGAATACGACTGGCGCCGGGTCGCTCGGCCCTTGCCGCAACAGTTGCTGGCCCGCGGCCTGATCCAGCCGGGGCCGCTGGCCCTGGGAATCTGTGCCGACCCCGGTGGCGCGGTGGTGGATGCCCAGGGGCAGGTCGCCAGCCGGCTGTTCGCCATGGGCCCGCCGTTGCGCGGCATGTGGTGGGAAAGCACCGCGGTGACCGATGTGGCCCTGCAAGCCAAGGCTCTGGCCGTACGCCTAGCGGCATTACCCCTGTAGCCGCTGCCGCAGGTTGCGAACGGCTGCGCAGCAGACGCCGCGATCCTGAGGCCGCCAGCAAGATCCTGCGGACCTTTTCGCAGCTTCGCCTTGGCTCAGCAGGCTACAGGGTCACCCAGCGCTGTTCGGCGGCGGCAAGGCGGATCGCCGCCGCCAGGCGCTCGACCTGCAAGGCCTCGGCAAAATCGGTCCCGCCTTGCCCGTGGCCGCCGAGGGCCATGATCAGTTCGTGTACTTCCAGGGTCTTGAGTTCGTTGTAGCCCAGTTGATGCCCCGGGGCCGGGCTGAAGGCGGCGTAGCCGGGCAGGGCGGGCCCGGCCAGCAGGCGCTGGAAGCCGCTATCGCCGGCCCGGTACAGGCGCAGTTCGTTGAGGCGTTCCTGGTCGAAGGCCAGGGTGCCGCGGGTGCCGCTGATCTCGAAACTCAGGTGGTTCTTGTAGCCGTGCTTGAGCCAACTGCTGCTGCAGGTGCCGCGAGCGCCGCTGGCAAAGCGCAGCAGGGCGTGGGCCTGGTCGTCCACGGCGATCGGGCGCCGCTCGTGGCTGCCGGCGCTGGCCGGGCGCTGGTGGTGCACGGTCTGGGTGTCGGCGCAGACCGCCTCGATATCGCCCAGCAGATACCGCGCCATAGCCAGCAAATGGCTGCCCAGGTCGGCCAGGGCGCCGCCGGCATGCTGCGGGTCGCAGCGCCAGGAGAAGGGCGAGGAGGGGGCGGCCATGAAGTCTTCGCTGAACTCACCCTGGAAGCTGACGATTTCCCCCAGTTCGCCGCTGTCGATCAGCGCCTTGGCCTGCACGATCATCGGGTTGTGCTGATAGTTGTAGCCGACCCGGGTGACCACCCCGGCGGCCTTCGCCGCTTGCTGCATCTGCTGCGCCTGTTCGACGCTGACCGCCAGGGGCTTTTCGCAATACACCGCCTTGCCGGCCTTCAGCGCGGCCATGGCCATGGGAAAGTGCAGGTGGTTGGGCGTGGTGATCGCAACCAGGTCGACCGCCGGGTCGTCGATCAACCGTTGCCAGTCGCCATGGGCTCGGGCAAAACCCCAGGCCGCGGCGCAGTGCTCGGCGCGCTGGCTGTCGGCATCGGCCAGCGCCGCCAGGTGCAGGCGCACCGGCAACTCGAACACCGCGCTGACATTGCGGAACGCCAGCGCATGGGCTCGCCCCATGAAGCCGGTGCCGATCAAGCCTATTCCCAGTTCACCCATAGCCGGACCCCTTGCAGAATTGTTGTTGTAAGGAAGACTATTTATGGAATAAATATTCCCTAATTGCAATTGGTGGAATAAATATTCATTTCTCCAGCGACGCCTATATGGCGACGCCTATACGTAGGAGCGAAGCTTGCTCGCGAAAGGGCACATGCAGTGCCGCCGCCATTGGGCCGCTGCGCGCCCCATTCGCGAGCAAGCTTCGCTCCTGCGGCTGGCTTGGCGGACATGAAAAAGGCAGCCCGCAGGCTGCCTTTTTTTGTGGCGAAGAGAGGGTCAGGAAAGGAAGCCGCCGTCCACGTTCAGCGCTACGCCCGTGGTGTAGCTCGAGGCATCGCTGGCCAGGTAGAGCACGGCGCCGGCCATTTCGCTCGGGTCGGCCACGCGCTTGAGGGGGATCTGCGCCAGGGCGGTCTTGAGGATGGCGTCGTTCTTCACCAGCGCCGAGGCGAACTTGGTGTCGGTCAGGCCCGGCAGCAGGGCGTTGCAGCGGATGCCGAACTGCGCGCATTCCTTGGCGAAGACCTTGGTCATGTTAATCACCGCCGCCTTGGTCACCGAGTAGATGCCCTGGAAGATGCCGGGCGACACGCCGTTGATCGAGGCCACGTTGATGATGCTGCCGCCGCCGTTGTCGCGCATCAGCTTGCCGGCTTCCACCGACATGAAGAAATAGCCGCGGATGTTCACGTCGACGGTTTTCTGGAAGGCACCCAGGTCAGTGTCCAGCACGTTGCAGAATTGCGGGTTGGTGGCGGCGTTGTTGACCAGGATGTCCAGGCGCCCGAACTGTTCGCGGATGTTGGCGAATACCTGGCTGATCTGCTCCATCTCGCCGATATGGCAGGCGATGGCGGTGGCCTTGCCGCCGGCGGCGACGATCGCGTCGGCCACATGCTGGCAGCCTTCGAGCTTGCGGCTCGAGACGATTACATGGGCGCCTTGCTGGGCCAGCAGCTTGGCGATGGCTTCACCGATGCCGCGGCTGGCGCCAGAGACGAAAGCGATCTTGCCGTCGAGGTCGAACAACTGAGTCTTGGACATGGTTTTTCCTTGTTATGGGGCCTTGGGAGCGATCGGGGCCGCGGTCAGAGGCTGGATTTGTCGATGACTTGCAGGCTCATCTGCTCCAGCAACTTGTTCATGTGAATGAACTGCGCGAAGCGTTTGTCCTGGGTCTGGCCATGGAAGAAGCGGTAGTAGATCTGCTGCACGATGCCGGCCAGGCGGAACAGGCCGTAGGTGTAGTAGAAGTCGAAGTTGCCGATCTGGATGCCGGCGCGTTCGGCGTAGTAGTCGACGAACTGCTGGCGGGTCAGCATGCCCGGGGCGTTGCTCGGCTGGCGGCGCATCAGTTGCACCGGCGCCGGGTCGCTGGCCTCGATCCAGTAGGCCAGGGTGTTGCCCAGGTCCATCAGCGGGTCGCCGAGGGTGGTCAGTTCCCAGTCCAGCACGCCGATGATCTGCATCGGGTTGGCCGGGTCGAGGATCACGTTGTCGAAGCGGTAGTCGTTGTGCACGATGCTCGAGGTCGGGTGATCGGCCGGCATCTTGTCGTTGAGCCAGGCCTTGACCGCTTCCCACTTCGGCGCATCAGGGGTCAGGGCTTTCTCGTAGCGGTCGCTCCAACCCTTGATCTGGCGCTGCACATAACCTTCGGGCTTGCCCAGGTCGCTGAGGCCGCAGGCCTGGTAGTCGACGCGGTGCAGTTCGACGAACTTGTCGATAAAGCTCTTGCACAGGGCTTCGGTCCTGACCGCGTCGAAACCCAGTTCCGGCGGCAGGTCGGAGCGCAGGATGATGCCCTTGACCCGTTCCATCACATAGAACTCGGCGCCGATCACCGATTCGTCGGTGCAGTGCACGTAGGCTTTCGGGCAATACGGAAAGCCGTCCTTGAGTTGGTTGAGAATGCGGTATTCGCGGCCCATGTCGTGGGCCGACTTGGCCTTGTGGCCGAAGGGCGGGCGGCGCAGGACGAATTCCTGTCCCGGGTATTCCAGCAGGTAGGTCAGGTTCGAAGCACCGCCCGGAAACTGGCTGATCCGCGGGGTGCCGGTCAGGCCCGGAATGTGCGCCTTGAGATACGGATCGATCAGGTTGGCATCGAGTTCCTCGCCGGAGCGAGTGCGGGTGGACTGGTCAGTAAGCGCCATGCTTATCCCTTCTGCTTATTCTGGAGGCCAGAGATTATTGGCTAATCTAATGCGCCCACCTGGGGGCCACAATCGCCGAAGGCCTTTATAGGTGAGCGTGTTGCCGGGCAATCATTGCTTTTGATACAAGCGTTTGAAAGGCCCCGGCTTCACTCTAGTCCAGTTCCCGGGGCCTGAATGAGCATTGCGAGCGGAGCGGCGCCCGGCGCTGTTTCCGCAGAGCGGCCGATGGCGCCCAGCGCGAGGCATGGCCTGGGCGGCGCCTGGTTCAGTTCGGGGCCGGCAGGGCGATCGGGGTCAACAGCGGCTGGCCGTTGAAGTGCGCCGTCAGGTTCTTGCCCACCAGTTCCACCGTGGCCTGGGTCGCTTCCGGCGACAGCCCGGCGACGTGTGGCGTCAGCACCACATTGTTCAGGGGCTTCAAGGCATCCGGCACCCGCGGCTCGTCGTCGAACACATCCAGGGCCGCGCCGGCGATGCTGCGTTGCTCCAGGGCGTGCAGCAGGTCGGCGGTGTTGACCACGCTGGCGCGGGCGATGTTCACCAGGAAACCCGCGGGGCCCAGGGCCTGCAGTACGGCCTTGTCGACCAGCTGGTGAGTGCCGATGCCGCCGGGCGTGGCCACGACCAAAAAGTCCGAATGCCGCGCCAACTCGGTCGGGGTCGAGCAGAAGCTGTAGGGCACGTCGCTGCGGATCTGCCGGTTGTGATAGCTGACGCTCATGTCGAAGCCGTTGGCGCAGCGCTTGGCGATGGCCAGGCCGACGGCGCCCAGACCGAGGATCCCCAGGCGCTTGCCGGCCAGGGAAGGGCGCATGACTTTCGGCCATTCGCCACGACGCACGGCGGCATCGGCACGGGGAATGTCGCGCACCAGCGACAACAGCAGGGCCATGGCATGGTCGGCCACCGACGAGGCGTTGACCCCGGCACCGTTGGTCACGGCTATCCCGCGGTTGCTCGCCGCCTGCAGGTCGACCTGCTCGTAGCCGGCGCCGATCACACAGATGATTTCCAGATGCGGCAGGGCGGCGATTTCCTCGGCGGTCAGGCCCAGCGGACCGCGGGTAAGCACCGCGTTGATCTGCCCGGCATGGGCGTGAATGGCGGCCGCCCGTTCGCTGGGCGTCGGCGCGAGGATCAGGTGAAAGCCCTGGTTTTCCAGAATCGACAGGTAGTCATTGATGGTTTCGACGAGGACCAGAACAGTGGCGGGCATGCGTGTCTCCTGAAGGACTGAAGAGGGATGGACAGCGTACGGCGCATCGACGACAACCGGCAGGCAGGGCATGGAGCTACGGTGCCGTGACAAACCACTCAAGTGCTCAAGATTGCGGATCGCACGGCGCTTTGGCAAGGCGCCGTCGCGGGATTTTCCCGCCATGGTTCCACCGGCGGCCTCAAGAGTTCCGCCATCTTCAAGGGCCTCTTCGCCGGCAAGCTTGGCTCCTACGCCAGCCATCGCCCGCCATTATCCATACCGTAGGAGCGAGGCTTGCCCGCGAAGGCGGCCTCAAGAGCCCCGCCGTCTTCAAGGGCCCCTTCGCCAGCAAGCTTGGCTCCCTACGCCCGCCATCACCCGCCATCACCCATTCCGTAGGAGCGAGGCTTGCCCGCGAAGGCGGCCTCAAGAATCCCGCCATCTTCAAGGGCCTCTTCGCCAGCAAGCTTGGCTCCTACGCCCGCCATCGCCAGCCATCACCCATTCCGTAGGAGCGAGGCTTGCCCGCGAAGGCGGCCTCAAGAACCCCGTCGTCTTCAAGGGCCTCTTCGCCAGCAAGCTTGGCTCCTACGCAAGTTGTGGCTGGATGATTGCTTCTGGCGCCGCAAAACCGCGCCCCAGACATCTGCACCGCTAAACCGTTCCTCAGCTAAGCCTTTGCTTCTGCTGAGTAATCCCGGACAATCGCGCCCCTGTTTCGGCCATGGCTCTTTTTGTCGGGTACTCCGACGCGTCCTGGCCGGGTGGCAAATGACCGGAATGTGGAGATCCCACCGGATGAATGATCAGGCCAACAGCGTTGATCAACGCTTTGAAGCGGCAGCACCAGCGACCCTCGGAAGCTGGAATCGCCAAGACACTACCTGGATGCTGGGCCTGTTCGGCACCGCCATCGGCGCGGGCACCCTGTTTTTGCCGATCAACGCTGGCCTGGGCGGCTTCTGGCCGCTGCTGGTGCTGGCGCTGTTGGCCTTCCCGATGACCTTCTTCGCCCACCGTGGCCTGACCCGCTTCGTACTTTCCGGACGGGACGGAGCGGACATCACCGAAGTGGTGGAAGAACATTTCGGGATCAAGGCCGGCGCCCTGATCACCTTGCTGTACTTCTTCGCCATCTTCCCGATCCTGCTGATCTACAGCGTGGCCCTGACCAATACCGTGGGCAGCTTCATGGAGCACCAGCTGCACATCATGCCGCCGCCGCGCGCCGTGCTGTCGCTGGTGCTGATCCTCGGCCTGCTGGCCGTGGTGCGCTGCGGCGAGCAGGTGATCGTCAAGGCCATGAGCCTGATGGTCTACCCGTTCATCGTCGCCTTGCTGTTCCTCGCGGTGTTCCTGGTTCCACACTGGAACGGCGGCATCCTCAGCACCGCCAGCACCTTGCCCGAACCTTCGGCGTTCCTGCACACCTTGTGGCTGGCGATTCCGGTGATGGTGTTTTCGTTCAACCACTCGCCGATCATCTCGGCCTTTGCCGTGGACCAGAAGCGTCGGTATGGCGTGCACGCCGAAGAGCGCAGCTCGCAGATCCTGTCGCGTGCCCACCTGCTGATGGTGGCGATGGTGCTGTTCTTCGTCTTCAGCTGCGTGCTGACCCTGTCGCCGGCCCAGCTGGCCGAAGCCAAGGCGCAGAACTTGTCGATCCTGTCGTACCTGGCCAACCACTTCAGCAACCCGACCATCGCCTTTGCCGCGCCGCTGATCGCGTTCGTGGCCATCGCCAAGTCGTTCCTGGGCCACTACATCGGCGCCAGCGAAGGCCTCAAGGGGCTGATCGTGAAGAGCGGCCGCCGCCCGGGCGCCAAGGCCCTGGACCGCATGACCGCGGCCTTCATGCTGGTGGTGTGCTGGATTGTCGCCACGCTCAACCCGAGCATCCTGGGCATGATCGAGACCCTGGGTGGCCCGATCATCGCGGCCATCCTGTTCCTGATGCCGATGTACGCCATCCGCAAGGTACCGGCCATGGCCCGCTACCGCGGCCAGGCCTCCAACGTGTTCGTCACCCTGGTCGGCCTGGTGGCAATCACCGCGCTGGTCTACTCCCTGAGCGCCTGACCCGTCGGCGGCCCACCGCGCGTTGGCGGTGGGTTGCCGCGCAGAAATGCCTGATTGAGCGAAGCCACGGCCGCCGACTGCGTATAAAGCGCGGCGCGGCCGTTTTTCTGATAGGCCGGAAAATCCAGGGCCAGCAGATGGTCGCGGTTGACCCGCTGCGGCTGGCCAAGCCGGCTCAGCGCCACGCCATGGCGCAGGAAGTAGCGTTCCAGCGCCGGCGTGGTCACCGCCACCACCGAATTCGCCCCCAGCGTCCAGGCCGTGTGCAGGGTGTGCCAGAACACCCGCATCGGCAGCTTGCCGTGTTCCAGCGCCGAGGCGGCAAAGCGCGAGATTTCCCAGGTATCGTCCTGGCGCGGCAGGGGCCGGTCGCAGAGAAAGCCAAACACCTCCGACAGCAGATAAGGCTGGGTGGTCGGCAGCAGCCGGGCACAGCCGTGGATCTTCTCTTCGCTGTCCAATGCCAGGGTGTAGCGGGTGTCGGCATGGTCGAACTGGTCGAGCTCATGTCTGGGCTGGTGGTTGCTAGAGGGCAGTTGCCAGCCCAGTTGCTCGATGAAGACCGCGTGGCGATAGCGGCCGAGGTCGTCACGAAGCGCCGGCGAAAGCTGGCTTTCATGCCGTGAAATCACAGTGATCATGGGTCGATATCCTTATCGTCGGGTAAAGCGTCAGATCAGCCCCAGGACGGCGGCATAGGCGGCGGCCAGGGTCTTGTTGGCCGCGCCGAATTTCTTCTGGATGACCTTGAGGTGGAAGTTCACGGTATTCACCGAGATGCCCAGGATCAGGGCGATCTCCCCGGAACTCTTGCCATCGGCCGTCCATTGCAGGATTTCCCGCTCGCGCGCGCTCAATTCCTGTGGATCGGACTGGGTATTCGAATGCCCGAGCTCGCTGAGCCGTCCGGCTGCCAGCTCGATGATGCAGCGCAGGCGCAGGCGGATCACTTCCCGTTCCACCGCGCTGATGGCGGTGTTGCGGCGGGCGACCGACAACACGCTCAGCGCGCCGTCGGGCGTGCGGATGGGCACCGTAGCGCCCACCCGCAAACCCCAGTCCTGGGCCTCGCCCCAAAGCACCGAGCCTTTGCCGAACAAGACGTCGTTCCACACCACCATTTCCGTGGAGCGCAGGCCGTTGAGGATCGACGGATCGATCGCGGCGTAGTTCTGCTGCTGGTAGCGCTCCATCCAGGGCTGCGGATAAGAGCCGTAGATCTCCGTTTTCGGCCGGGTGAAAGGGATCGAATGCCGGATCCCGTAAGCGTAAAAATCAAACCCCAGGTACTGGATTTCCCGTTCCAGCAGCGCAAATACCTGTGCGCTCTCCTGTAGCTTGAGCATCTCCATGCGCAGGTCGTTCCACCAGTGCATGAAATCCTGTTGTCTTTCCATGGCGTTTGCCTTGATTCCTTGCACGTCAGGGAATCTAGACCACGGCAATACGCTGTCAATGTTCATGAAGTTCATAGAAAAACCCGCAAGTGCTCTGGTTTGTCGCTATTTTTCCGGCCACCCGGGCGCGGGCCCGGGAACTCGGGGAGTGGTACGCCTGGGGACGGCTGGTGACCCAGGCCGGCCTGCGGCAATCTGTCACGGTATGGCGGCCTGTCCCGAATGCGTTTTCCTGACTGGCAAGGGGAAAGAAATTCCCCGGCAAAACCGCTGGCGATCATCCGCATGGCTCTTCCTTGAGTGTTCCGGCCGTCTCCGGCGTGGCGATGGGGCAGGGTGCTCAGGCAAAGCGCAAACGGGTCATGGGTTCCACCGCGACCGCCCGCTCGCGGGCGCTCGGCAGCAGCTCGGCGAGCAGGGCGCGGTGCACGCCGTCGGCGGCGGCTTTCGATTCCAGGTCGAGAAAATGTCCACTGCCTTCGACTACCGCGAAGCTGCAGTCGCGTACGTAATGCCGGAACTGCTGGGCGTCCTGCGCCGAGGTGTATTCGTCCCAGGCGCCATTGATGAAATGCACAGGGCTGTTGATCGTCGCCAGGCGCTGGAGGAAGCTGCCCTGGTTGAGCGCGAGCGCTTGTTCGATATGAAAACGCACCTGATGTTGCTCGGCGGCCACGAGCGTGGCCATGTGCTGCTGGTTGGCGGACTTCAGGCGCGGCGGCAGATGCTTGCCCAGGGTGTTGTTGAGCAGGTGGCCGATCCCGCCGCTGTCCTGCTGCGCCAGCAATGCCTGGGCGCCGCTCACGTAGTCGAGCATTGGCTGGTTGAGAATGGGGGTGAAGGACATCACTACCGAGCTTTGCACCGTGGCCGGGTTCTGCGCCAGGGCCAGCAGGGTGGACAGGCCGCCCCAGGAAGTCGACACCACATGGTTGGCCTTGAAGCGCTCGATCAGGGCCAGCAGGATCGCCACTTCGTCTTCCTTGGTCACCAGGCGCTGGTCCGGGTTGTGCGGCCGTGAGTTGCCGGAGAATGGCAGGTCGAACATCACCACATTGAAATGCTCGGCCAGGCAGCGGCTGGTGCGGGCGAAGGCCGTGGTGGTGGCCATGGCGCCATTGACCAGCAGCACGGTCTTGCGCTGCGGGTCGCTGCCCAATTGTTCGACATGCACACAATAATCGTTGAACGCTTTCTCGATCACGCAATGGTTACGCCACATAGCACACCTCCATTTGTTGCTTTTGACAGGGCGAAAGAGTCCGCGGCAGCCATGATCCGGCTGTCGTGCGCGGGATTTTTTTATAGTCGTGTGAACGCTTTGAACGATTCGGCGCGGGCTGACAGTCGTCATCCCAAGGCCATGGCAAGCAGGCAGCATCCGACGTTCGGCAGAGCGTCAGGGGCTGTTGGCAGTGGCATGATTTTTAGCAAGCGCGGGGAGGGCGAACAACTACCAGATCTGGTAGGAAAAAAGCCTGGCAGTGTGGTGCCAGAGCGACTAGCGAGCGAATCGCCGGGATAAAAAAACGCCGCGTATCATCGTGGGATACGCGGCGTTCTTCATTGCCTTGCAGCCTTAGGCTTGAACCACCGGAATCTTGGCGTTCGCAGCAGCCTCACGGAACTCGGCGATCTGGTCGAAGCTCAGGTAGCGGTACACGTCCGCTGCCATGCTGTCGATCTTGCCGGCGTATTCCATGTACTCCTCGACGGTCGGCAGGCGACCCAGGATGGAGGCCACGGATGCCAGCTCGGCCGAAGCCAGGTAGACGTTCGCGCCGTCACCCAGGCGGTTCGGGAAGTTACGGGTCGAAGTCGAAACCACGGTGGAGTTCGGCTCGACGCGTGCCTGGTTACCCATGCACAGCGAGCAGCCCGGCATTTCCATGCGCGCGCCAGCCTTGCCGTAGATGCCGTAATAGCCTTCCTCGGTCAGCTGGTGAGCGTCCATCTTGGTCGGCGGCGACAGCCACAGGCGGGTTGGCAGCTGGCCCTTGACCTGATCCAGCAGCTTACCGGCAGCGCGGAAGTGACCGATGTTGGTCATGCAGGAGCCGATGAACACTTCGTCGATCTTCTCGCCAGCAACGCTGGAGAGCAGGCGAGCGTCGTCCGGGTCGTTCGGCGCGCAGAGCACAGGCTCCTTGACGTCGGCCAGGTCGATCTCGATGACTTCGGCGTATTCGGCGTCCTTGTCGGCTTCCAGCAGTTCCGGGTTGGCCAGCCAGGCTTCCATCGCCTGGGCGCGACGCTCCAGGGTGCGGGCATCGCCGTAGCCTTCGCCGATCATCCAGCGCAGCAGGGTGATGTTCGACTGCAGGTACTCGGCGATCGACTCTTTGGACAGCTTGATGGTGCAACCGGCAGCCGAACGTTCGGCCGAGGCGTCGGACAGTTCGAAGGCTTGCTCGACGGTCAGGGTTTCCAGACCTTCGATCTCCAGGATGCGGCCGGAGAAGGCGTTCTTCTTGCCTTTCTTCTCGACGGTCAGCAGGCCTTTCTGGATCGCGTAGTAAGGGATGGCATGGACCAGGTCACGCAGGGTGACGCCAGGCTGCAGCTTGCCCTTGAAGCGGACCAGGATCGATTCCGGCATGTCCAGCGGCATGACGCCAGTGGCGGCGGCGAAGGCCACCAGGCCGGAACCGGCCGGGAACGAGATGCCGATCGGGAAGCGGGTGTGGGAGTCGCCACCGGTGCCGACGGTGTCCGGCAGCAGCATGCGGTTCAGCCAGCTGTGGATGATGCCGTCGCCCGGACGCAGGGACACGCCGCCACGGGTCATGATGAAGTCAGGCAGGGTGTGGTGGGTGGTGACGTCGATCGGCTTTGGATAGGCCGCGGTGTGGCAGAACGACTGCATCACCAGGTCGGTGGAGAAGCCCAGGCAAGCCAGGTCCTTCAGTTCGTCACGGGTCATCGGGCCAGTGGTGTCCTGGGAACCGACGGTGGTCATTTTCGGTTCGCAGTAGGTGCCTGGACGCACGCCTTTCACGCCGCACGCCTTGCCGACCATTTTCTGCGCCAGGGTGAAGCCCTTGGTGCTCTGGGCCGGAGCTTCCGGCTTCTTGAACAGGTCCGAAGGCGGCAGGCCCAGTTCGGCGCGAGCCTTCTCGGTCAGGCCACGGCCGATGATCAGCGGGATACGGCCGCCGGCGCGGACTTCGTCGAGCAGGACCGGGGTCTTCATTTCGAAGGTGGTCAGGACTTCGTCGCTGTTGTGCTTGGTGACTTTGCCAGCATGCGGGTACAGGTCGATCACGTCGCCCATATGCATGTTGGAAACGTCGAATTCGATTGGCAGTGCGCCGGCATCTTCCATGGTGTTGTAGAAGATCGGGGCAATCTTGCTGCCGAAGCAGAAGCCGCCTGCGCGCTTGTTCGGCACATAGGGAACGTCGTCGCCGAAGAACCACAGGACCGAGTTGGTCGCCGATTTACGCGACGAACCGGTGCCGACCACGTCGCCCACGTAGGCGATCGGGAAGCCTTGGCCGCGCATTTCTTCGATCTGCTTCATCGGGCCGGTCTTGCCTTGCTCGTCCGGAACGATGCCGTCACGGGCCATTTTCAGCATGGCCAGGGCGTGCAGCGGGATGTCAGGGCGGGACCAGGCATCCGGGGCAGGGGACAGGTCGTCGGTGTTGGTTTCGCCCGTGACCTTGAACACGCGCAGGCTGATCTTGTCGGCCAGCACCGGGCGGTTCTTGAACCACTCGCCGTCAGCCCAGGACTGCAGCACGCCTTGGGCGTGGGTGTTGCCGTTCTTGGCTTTTTCCGCGACGTCGTGGAAAGCATCGAACATCAGCAGGGTGTGCTTGAGCTGTTCGGCCGCGACCGGAGCCAGTTCGGCGTCGTCCAGCAGCTCGACCAGGGTCACGATGTTGTAGCCGCCCTGCATGGTGCCCAGCAGTTCAACGGCGCGCTTGTTGTCCAGCAGAGGGGATTTGGCTTCGCCTTTGGCCAAGGCGGAGAGGAAACCGGCCTTTACATAGGCGGCTTCGTCGACTCCTGGTGGAACGCGGTTGGTGATCAGGTCAACGAGGAAGGCTTCTTCGCCAGCGGGGGGATTCTTCAGCAGCTCGACCAGGCCTGCAGTTTGTTCGGCGTTTAGCGGCTGGGGAACGATACCCAGTGCTGCACGCTCTTCGATATGTTTGCGGTAGGCTTCAAGCACAGTATTACCCTCATCAGTGGTCCCAAATGGGTGTCCGGGACGCTCATCCCGAAATTGCCGTACTCATGCGCTGCGTGACGTTGTGGGTCACTTAGCCAGAATTACCGACAATTCCTTACAGAAGCTGCTTTCAAAGTTTTACGCCTGCAGAACGGGAGCTGATGAGGGTTGGCGCTGGGCTTTCCCCGCTGGAAAGACCCATCGCCAACACCGCTCTGAAGGAACGACTGTGCTCGTGACGCTTTGAAAACAGCTTCTAACGGACATTGGCGCCTAAAAAGGCTGGCTGATTCTACGGCAAAAAAAATTTAAAGGTAAGTTCGCCTCCGAAGTTTGAGGGGTGATCAATGTTAGACAAAGGGCTAACATGCGGGCCTGTTTCGCTTTTTTCCTCCTATTGCCTATTTATGCCCAATCAGACCATCAAGACCCCTTGCGTCGGCCTCTGCTCCACTGTCTACGGTGACCTGGTGTGCCGTGGCTGCAAGCGTTTCCACCATGAAGTGATCCACTGGAACGGCTACAACGAGGAAGAAAAGCGCGCGGTGTGGCTGCGTCTCGAGCAGTTGCTGGTGCAGGTGATGGCGGCCAAGCTGGAAGTCTTCGATCCGCAGCGGCTGCGTGAGCAGCTGGAGCAACGCAAGATCCGTTTCGTGCCGCACCAGTCGGAATATTGCTGGGCCTATCAGCTGATTGCCCGCGGGGCGCGGGTGATCAACCAGCTGGAAGCCTACGGGATGGTGTTGCTGCCGGAATTCCGCGACTGGGAATTGCCGGAATTGCGCGATGCCATCGATCGGGAGTTTTTCCTCCTGTCCGAAGCCCATTACCAGCGCTATATCGCCCCGGGGTTTCTCAAGGACGCCTTTGGCGCCTGATCGCTAAAGGCATACGAAGACGGCTATGTCGCGCAGCCTTTTCGTAGGAGCCAAGCTTGCTGGCGAAGAGGCCCTGAGGATCGACGTCGCTTTCAAGGGGGGCCTTCGCGGGCAAGCCTGAACTGGTCAAGTAATCCTGGACACCGATTACGGTCTACGCCGCCCGTTTCTCCCTCGCGATCGGCGACCAATAGTCGTTGTAACTGTGAGGC
>NZ_FNPW01000012.1:214055-217953 GCF_900107395.1 Pseudomonas sp. NFIX28 | reverse complement strand
AGGCTTGCCCGCGAACAACGAAAACGCGGTCCGTCAGGTGGACCGCGTGGGGGCTATCGCGAGCAAGCTTCGCTCCTACGGTGGCGGGTCGAAACGGCGTAGGAGCGAGGCTTGCCCGCGAACAACGAAAACGCGGTCCGTCAGATGGACCGCGTGGGGGCAATCGCGAGCAAGCTTCGCTCCTACGGGGTGGGTCGAAACGGAGTAGGAGCGAGGCTTGCCCGCGAACAACGAAAACGCGGTCCATCAGGTGGACCGCGTGGGGGGTATCGCGAGCAAGCTTCGCTCCTACGGGCTGGGTTAGCCCTGGCGGCGGGCATCCAGGCTGAAGCGACCGGCGCCGAAGGCCACCACTTGCAGCAGGCCGCCGGCCATGGCGATGTTCTTGAAGAAGTGGATGAACTGGTTCTGGTCGCCCAGGTTGTTGTGGAAGGCCAGGGCGGTCGCCACGCTGAACACGGCCAGGCCCAGGGCGACCAGGCGGGTGCGGTAGCCGGCGATCAGCAGCAGGCCGCCACCCAGTTCCACGGCGATGGCGATGCCCAGGGCCAGTTGCGGGAAGGGCAGGCCGACCGATTCGATGTAGCCGACCATGGCGGCCGGCGCGGCGATTTTCGAGAAGCCGGAAAGGATGAAGATCGCGCTGAGCAGGACGCGCCCGATCAGGCTGATGCTGGCGTTGCTGTTCGAGGTAGCGGACAGGGTGTTGGTCAGTGTGGACATGCTGGATTCTCTCAGTGGGTTCGGCCTCACCACCTTGGTGCGCCGCGATGGAGAGAAGTTTGCCACTGGCGTTATGAACGCAATAGCCGAATAATTTCGAGTATCAGGTTCGATTTTCTAGAACGAAGTATTGGCGAGAAACCAGCATGTCCAGCAACCCCGGCACACCGACCCTCGATCAACTGCGCATCTTCCTCACCATCGTCGAGGTCGGCAGCTTCGCCGGCGCGGCGCGCAAGCTGCATCGCGCGACCTCGGTAATCAGCTATTCCATGGCCAACCTGGAGCTGCAACTGGGGGTCAGCCTGTTCGACCGCAAGACCACCCGCAAACCCCAGCTCACCGAGGCCGGGCGCACGGTGCTGGCCGAGGCGCGGAGCATCTACAACGGTATCGACGGCCTGCGGGCCAAGGTCAAGGGATTGCTGCAAGGGCTGGAAGCGGAGATCCATTTGGTGATCGACGTGATGTTCCCGGCGGCGCGCATCGTCGATGCGCTGAAAAGCTTTCGCGCCGAGTTCCCCACCGTGCAGCTGCACCTGCATATGGAGGCGTTGGGCGCGGTGACGCAGATGGTGCTGGAAGGGCGCGCCACGGTCGGCGTCAGCGGCATGATGCATCGCAACATCGCGGGTATCGAGCGGGTGGAGGCCGGCTTCGTCACGCTGATCCCGGTCGCCGCCCCTGACCATCCGCTGGCGCAGGCGTCGGTCAACCTGCCGGGGGCCGGCCGCGAGCATGTGCAGCTGGTGCTGTCGGACCGTTCCGAGCTGACGCGCAACCAGGATTTCGGCGTGGTCGGCACCCACAGCTGGCGCCTGGCGGACCTGGGTTCCAAGCATATGCTGCTCAGGGAAGGCGTCGGCTGGGGCAACATGCCGCTGCCGATGGTCGAGGAAGATCTGGCCAGCGGCCGCCTGGTCAAGCTCGATCTGCCAGGGGGGCAGAGCCTGCCTTACGGCTTCGACGCCATTCACCGCATCGACACGCCGCCGGGGCCGGCGGCGTCCTGGCTGATCGAACGGTTGGCCGCCCAGGCTCAGTCCGCGGCCTGATCGGCCTCTGCGCCAGGGCCTAGGGCCTGGGCCAGGAAGTCGACGAAGAAGCGGATTTTCTGCGACACATGGCGATTGCTGGCATACACCGCGTAGATGGTCCGGCGCGGCATGGAATAACAGGGCAGGACCCGTTGCAACTGGCCGCTGTCGAGCAGCGGCTGGGCGATGAATGAGGGCAGGGCGCCAATACCCAGCCCGGCCTGGAGCATGTCGCTGAGCATCAGGCTGTTGTCCACGGCAAAGCGCACCGGCAGTTCCAGGCGGCTGCTGCCTTGCGGGCCTTCCAGTTGCCAGTGGCCGGGATGCTCGGCCAGGCGATAGGCCAGGCAGCTGTGGTCGCGCAGCTGGTCGACGGTCTGCGGGCTGCCATTGGCCTGCAGGTAGGCCGGGGCGGCGCAGATCAACTGTTCGATTTCCCCCAGGCGCCGGGCGATCAGCGACGAGTCGCTCAACTGTCGGCGAATCCGCAGCGACACGTCGAAGCCTTCGCTCACCACATCCAGCAGGCGGTCGTCGAGGGTCAGGTCGATGCGAAATTGCGGGTAGCGCCGCATGAAGTCGGCCAGGATCGGCGACAGCACCTTGAGGCCGAACGACAGCGGCGCGTTGACCCGCAGGCGGCCGCCCGGCTCACGAGTGCCGGCGCGAGTCGCGCATTCCAGGGCCGCCAGTTCGTCGAGCAAGTGGCAGCACTCGCTGAAGTAGGCCTGGCCGGCGTCCGACAGGCTCATGCGGCGCGTGGTGCGCAGCAGCAACAGGCTGCCCAGGTGTTCCTCCAGCTGGCGCACCTGCTTGCTGACCGCAGCGGTGGATTGCCCCAGGTCGTTGGCCGCGAGGCTGAAGCTGGCGCGCTCCACCACTCGGCGAAAGGTGCGCATGGCTGCCAGCACATCCATATTGTTTCTCCTGGGTTGAATATGTCTTAACGAAACGGCGGATTATCGCCGAATTGTTAATCCATACCATGGGCACTTCATTTCACAGGAGTGTCGTCATGGCTATTTCCCGTTTGTTGCGTGTCATCCCCGGCCTGGCCGCCTTGTCGCTGTTCAGTACGCTGTGCGGCGCCGCGCCCCAGGCCGAAGTCGGTGTCAGCCCCTGGGGGCCGAAGGATGAGATCGGCCGCCTGAACCTGATCACCGAGCAGTCCCGCGCGGCGATCATGGCCCGGGTCAGTGGCAGCCAGGCCTACGACCTGGCGGTGGAATATTTCGTCGGCATGCCCAGCTGGCAGGCGGCGGGCGATCCGCCGTACCAGATGTGGATGACCCACACCCCGCACGGCAATGTGATCGCCGACCCGATGCAGGTCGGCGAGCCAATGAACCGGCATGTCAGCTACACCGGCTCGGCGGTGTCGATGTATGCCCACATGGGCACCCATATCGATGCGCTCAACCACTTCGGCCTCGACGGCAAGATCTGGAACGGCTTTCGCGCCGACCAGCACTTGGGCGACCGTGGCTGGAACGTCACTGGCGCCGAGAAACTGCCGCCGATTGTCGCCCGCGGGGTGCTGATCGATGTCGCCGCAGCCAAGGGCGTGGACATGCTGGCGGACAATTACCGGGTGACCCGGGCCGACCTGCAACAGGCGTTGAAGGCGCAAAAGGTCAGCCTGGAAAAGGGCGACGTGGTGCTGATCCGCACCGGGCGCATGCGCGACTATGAAAAGGCCCAGGCCTATATGGCCAACCCGCCGGGCATGAGCCTGGACGCGGCGAAGTTCCTGGTGGAGGAGGGCGGCGCCATGGTGGTGGGCGCCGATAACCTGAGTTTCGAGACCTTCCCATCGGAGGTGGAGGGCAACTACCTGCCGTTGCACACCTACCTGCTGGCGATGCAGGGCGCGCCGATCCTGGAGCTGGTCAACCTCGAAGGCCTGTCGCGGGACCGGGTGTACCAGTTCGCCTTTATCGGTGCGTCGTTGAAGTTGCGCGGTGCCGATGCGGCGCCGATTCGACCGATTGCCTTGCCGATCCGCTAGGCGCCCGCGGTTTGACGTTTGACCTGTAGCCGCACCCGTTGGTGCTCGATGCTGTGTAGCCGCTGCCGCAGGCTGCGATCGAGCGGCACGCTCGTGGAGGGCTTGAGGGCGCTGGAGACCCTGCGGGTCT
>NZ_FNPW01000012.1:0-213685 GCF_900107395.1 Pseudomonas sp. NFIX28 | reverse complement strand
GGGCTTGAGGGCGCTGGAGACCCTGCGGGTCTGTCGCAGCCTCGCGGGCTCGGCAGCGGCTACAGGGGGGACACATCGGTATTCCGCTCGGGCCCGATGCTTGTGTAGCCGCTGCCGCAGGCTGCGATCGAGCGGCACGCTCGCGGGGATCTTGAGGGCGCTGGAGACCCTGCGGGTCTATTGCAGCCTCGCGGGGCTCAGCAGCGGCTACTCCGGCAGGCGCGAGCGCAGGCGCTCACCCCGCGGAAAACCGCTCCCGGCTGTTGCTCAGGTGGGTCCACATCGCCGCCCGCGCGGCATCCGGGTCCTGGCGGCGGATGGCGGCGTAGATGGTTTCGTGTTCCTGGTTGGCCAGGGTCGCCAGTTGTGCCAGGTCGACATCGCCGCGCTCGGCGTCGCGCACCCGGGTGCGGGGGATCAGGGCGTTGCCCAACGATTGCAGGATCTGCACGAAATAGGGGTTGCCGGTGGCTTCGGCGATCAGCAGGTGGAAACGCTGGTCGGCCTCCACGCAACTGTCGTTGTTGGCCAGCAGTTGCTGGTAGTCGTCCAGCGCCTGGCGCATCTGCGCCAGTTGCTCGGCGCTGCGCCGGCGGGCGGCGAGAGCCACCGCCTGGGTTTCCAGGCCCAGGCGCAATTCGAGGATGTCGCGCACGCTCAGGGCGGTATCGACGTTCAAGCGCAGGCCGTGGGTGTCCTGGCGCTCCAGGACAAAACTGCCGACGCCATGGTGGGTTTCCACCCAGCCGGCGGCTTGCAGTTTGGAGATGGCCTCGCGCACCACGGTGCGGCTGACGCCATGGGCGCGGACGAGGGTGCTTTCCGACGGCAACTTGTCACCGGGCTTGAGCAGGCCGCGCATGATCTGCTGGGTCAGGTCGCTGACCAGGTCATGGGCCAGGTTGGTGGAAGGGCGACGGCGGCCCGGGGCGATATCAGATTCGGTGCTCATGGGAAGGTCGCGCGGGAGTGAGGCAAAAAGCTTATCACCGAAGTGGCCAGGCAGGCCTCAACTTGTCTGACATGTATGACAAGTTATCGGATAAGCCGCTTTCGAATTCAGTGCGGGTTCTCTGTGCCAGGACAACCTGAAAAATATTTCTTTGCCTTTGTTTTTATTTATACCAATTAAATCAATTAGTTGAGTTTATTTATCAACCTGCTCGTCGATCAGGAAAGCCTTGTGTACCGGCTTCTGCGACGAGTCTGCGCTTGTGACGCTATTTTTCTACTTGTATGATGACTGTCAACTGCGGCGCTCGCCCAGTCACCCGCACACAACAACAAACAAGTGGGAGAGGCATCGTGAATATCACCCTCAATCCGGCCGGCGACGATTCCCTGCTGGCCGTCGCCGTGGCAAAGGTCAAGCGTCATGTGCTGCCGCTGTTCGTCATCATGTTCATCGTCAACTACATCGACCGGGTCAACATCGGCTTCGTGCGCACCCACCTGGAACATGACCTGGGCATCGGCGCCGCGGCCTACGGTTTTGGCGCCGGGCTGTTCTTCATCGGTTACGCGCTGTTCGAAGTGCCGTCCAACATGCTGTTGCAGCGGGTCGGCGCGCGGATCTGGCTGACCCGCATCATGTTCACCTGGGGGCTGGTGGCCACGGCCATGGCCTTCGTGCAGAACGAAACCCAGTTCTATGTGCTGCGCTTCCTGCTGGGGGTGGCCGAGGCCGGGTTCTTCCCCGGGGTGATCTACTACTTCACCCGCTGGCTGCCCGGCGTGGAGCGGGGCAAGGCGATCGCCATTTTCCTGAGCGGTTCGGCGGTGGCTTCGCTGGTCTCCGGCCCGCTGTCCGGAGCGCTGTTGCAGATCGAAGGCCTGGGCTGGCACGGCTGGCAGTGGATGTTCATCGTCGAGGGCATGGCCTCGGTACTGCTCTGCGGTTTTGTCTGGTTCTGGCTCGACTCCACGCCCCGCGACGCCAAATGGCTGAGCGCCGCCGAACAGGATGCGCTGGTGCACGCGATCGACAGTGAGCAACGCGAGCGCGAAGCGGCGACGCCGGTCAAACCGTCGCTCTGGACCCTGCTCAAGGACCGGCAGATCCTGCTGTTCTGCCTGATCTACTTCTGCATCCAGCTGACCATCTACGCCGCGACCTTCTGGCTGCCGAGCATCATCAAGAAGATGGGCGACCTCAGCGACCTGCAGGTGGGGTTCTTCAACTCCATTCCCTGGCTGATCTCGATCATCGCCATGTACGCCTTCGCCGCGGCGTCCGGCAAGTGGAAGTTCCAGCAGGCCTGGGTCGCCAGCGCCTTGCTGGTGGCGGCCGCCGGGATGTTTCTGTCCACCACCGGCGGGCCGGTGTTCGCCTTCGTCGCCGTGTGCTTCGCCGCTATCGGCTTCAAGTCGGCATCCGCGCTGTTCTGGCCGATTCCCCAGGCCTACCTGGATGCGCGCATCGCCGCCGCGGTCATCGCCCTGATCAACTCCGTCGGCAACCTCGGCGGTTTCGTCGCCCCGACCACCTTCGGCCTGCTGGAGCAGCGCACCGGGTCGATCCAGGGTGGCCTGTACGGCCTGGCGGCGACCTCGATCATCGCCGCGATCATCGTGTTTTTCGCCCGCACCCGGCCCAAGGCCCATGTCATGCCGACGCCTTTGGACGATGCCCGCCCGCTGCTGGACAAAACCCACTGATTTTTGCCGACAGGAACCGACCCATGACCCTCGACTCCACCTTCAATCAGCCCGCACAGGCACCGCTTATCACCCGACTGCAAGTGGTGCCGGTGGCCGGGCATGACAGCATGCTGCTCAATCTCAGCGGCGCCCACGGCCCGTTTTTCACCCGCAATATCGTGATTCTTACCGACAGCGCCGGTAACACCGGGGTCGGTGAAGTGCCGGGGGGCGAGCGGATTCGCGCGACCCTCGAGGAGGCCCGCGAACTGCTGGTCGGCCAGTCCATCGGCCATTACCAGAAACTGCTCAACCAGGTGCGCCAACGCTTTGCCGAGCGCGATGCCGGCGGGCGGGGCCAGCAGACCTTCGACCTGCGCATCGCTATCCATGCGGTGACCGCGCTGGAAGCGGCGTTGCTCGATCTGCTCGGCCAGTTCCTCGGGGTGCCGGTGGCGGCGCTGCTCGGCGAAGGGCAACAACGCGAATCGGTGAAGATGCTCGGCTACCTGTTCTACATCGGCGACCGACGCCGGACCGACCTGGCCTACCGCAACGAAGCCGAGGCCGACGATGCCTGGTTGCGCTTGCGCCATGAACCGGCGCTGAACGCCGAGAGCATCGTGCGCCTGGCCGAGGCGGCCAAGGCGCGGTATGGCTTCAACGACTTCAAGCTCAAGGGTGGCGTGTTGCGCGGCGAAGAGGAGATGGAGGCGGTCACCGCCCTGGCCGAATGCTTTCCCAAGGCGCGCATCACCCTCGATCCCAACGGTGCCTGGTCGCTGAAACAGGCGATTGCCCTGTGCCGCGACCAACACCGGGTGCTGGCCTATGCCGAAGACCCCTGCGGCGCGGAAAACGGTTACTCCGGGCGCGAGGTGATGGCCGAATTCCGCCGCGCCACCGGGCTGCCCACCGCGACCAATATGATCGCCACCGACTGGCGGGAAATGGGCCACGCGATCCAGCTGCAAGCGGTGGATATTCCCTTGGCCGATCCGCATTTCTGGACCATGCAGGGTTCGGTGCGGGTCGCGCAGATGTGCCATGAATGGGGGCTGACCTGGGGCTCGCACTCCAACAACCACTTCGACATTTCCCTGGCCATGTTCACCCATGTGGCGGCCGCGGCGCCGGGCGAGATCACCGCCATCGACACCCACTGGATCTGGCAGGACGGCCAGCACCTGACCCGCAATCCGCTGCAGATCGTCGAGGGCTGCGTGGCGGTGCCGCAGACGCCGGGGCTGGGCGTCGAACTGGATCTGGACGCGCTGGCCCGCGCCCATGAGCTGTACAACAGCCGGGGCCTGGGGGCGCGGGACGACAGCGTGGCCATGCAGTTCCTGATCCCGGGCTGGCGCTTCGACAACAAGCAGCCGTGCCTGGTGCGCTGAGCCAGGTAGGAAAGGCTTGGCACAGGGCTTGGCCGGGCCGCGGCATTCGCAGTAATGTCAGCGGCCCGTCTGTCTCTGGAACCCTGCAATGACCTCTTTCTACGATGCGCGCGGCAATCTTTACGGCGTGGTGGCGCCCGCTGAGGTACGCCGGCTGGGGATCGCCTTGCCGGCCAGTGCGGCCGAGGCGGCGCTGGCCCGGGCCAATTGGAGCACGCAGGCCGTCGAGGCCTTGTGCGGCTGGGCGCCAGGCACCCGGCCACAAGGGGCCAAGGCCCATCGCAGCGACGGATTGCTGGTCGGGCCGTTCCAGGACGCGCCGCCGTTCGACCTGTTGATCGTCAACACCGACGGCACCCTGGCCGAACGCAGCGGCAACGGCCTGACCATCTTTTCCCAGGCCTTGACCGAGCAAGGTCTGTTGCCAGCCCAGGGGGCCAGCGAATTGCGGGTGCATCACGACAAGCCGGATGGCGTATCGCCGGTGGCGACCGTGGTCGAACCGGCGCAGGTCGCCGGGGTGGGTGGCTTTTGGCTGGACCTCGGGCAGCCGGCGTTCGGCCCGCAAGCTGTGGGTGTGCAACACGGGGTCGAGACTGACGATTCGAGCTGTGTCGACCTGAGTCGGGTGCGCGGGCTGGCGCGGTTGTGCCCGCAATGGTGTCGCAGCCAGTTCGTGCGTATCGGCAACCCGCATTGCGTGACCCTGGTCGACGATGCCGGCGCCTTGCCGGGCAACCGGCAGATGGCGCAAGCACCCCTGGCCGAGGCGCTGACTCGCATCGCCTACGCCATGCCCATCGGCAGCGGCGAACCCTGCCCGGCGGGGGTGAACCTGCAATGGGCGTGGCTGGAGGGCCCGCAGCGCATCGCCGCCCGGGTGTTCGAGCGTGGCGAAGGTCCCACCGCATCGTCCGGCACCAGCGCCAGTGCCGTGGCCTGCGCGGCATGGCGAGTCGGTTGGGTCAAGGCCGGCGAAGTCGCGGTGGCGATGCCCGGCGGCACCGCGCCGCTGCGCCTGGAAGCGCGGGGTGGGGAGTTGGTGCGGGTCAGCCTGTTCGGCACCGCCCGCGCTCTGTAGGCGTTGCCGCGGGCTGCGTAAATACCTGCGGGATCTTCCGCTGCCCTTGAGATCGCAGCGACCGTGCCGGATCGCAGCCTGCGGCAGCGGCTACGGGGGGCGATGTATCCATGGCGATCGCCTTCGCGGGCAAGCCTCGCTCCTACCGAGGAATACGCCACCATTTCCGTAGGAGCGAGGCTTGCCCGCGAAGACGTCGGTCGCCGTTACGCCTCTAGCCGTCTCATCACCCGCCATCGCCAATCCAATATTCAAATTCACCCGCTTTGCGTAGGAGCGAGGCTTGCCCGCGAAGGCGTCGGTCGCCGTTACGCCTCTAGCCGTCTCATCACCCGCCATCGCCAATCCAATATTCAAATTCACCCGCTTTGCGTAGGAGCGAGGCTTGCCCGCGAAGGCGTCGGCCGCCGTTACGCCTCTAGCCGTCTCATCACCCGCCATCGCCAATCCAATATTCAAATTCACCCGCTTTGCGTAGGAGCGAGGCTTGCCCGCGAAGGCGTCGGCCGCCGTCACACAGCCCCTGCATCCCCCAGCAATTCAACCTGGGCCATTTGCCGTTTCATCAGCACCTTGCCGTCGCGGATCGAATACAGCGCCAGGCCTTGGCTGCGGATCATTTCGTAGTCGCTGTCGGCCGACAGGATCAGCAGGTTGGCCGGGCGGCCTTCCTCCAGACCGTAGCGCTCGCCCAGGGCCAGGGCCCTGGCGCTGTTGTCGGTGATCAGGTCGAGGGCGCTCTGCAGGTTGCGGTAGCCGAGCATGTGGCAAATGTGCAGGCCGGCCTCCAGCACCCGCAGGATGTTGCCGTTACCCAGCGGGTACCAGGGGTCGACGATCGAATCCTGGCCGAAACACACGTTCATCCCGGCTTCCAGCAGCTCGTTGACCCGGGTCACGCCGCGGCGTTTCGGGAAGGTGTCGAAGCGCCCTTGCAGATGGATGCTTTCGGTGGGGCAGGAGACGAAGCTGATGCCCGAATGGCCGAGCAGGCGGAACAGCTTGGCGCAGTAGGCGTTGTCGTAGGAACCCATGGCGGTGGTGTGGCTGGCGGTCACCCGCGAACCCATGTCGCGGCTGCGGGCTTCTTCGGCCAGCACTTCGAGAAAACGCGAATGCGGGTCGTCGGTTTCGTCGCAATGCACGTCCACCAGGCAGCCGGTGCGCTCGGCCAGGTCCATGAGGAACTTCACCGAACTGACGCCCTGGTCGCGGGTGTATTCGAAATGCGGAATGCCGCCCACCACATCGGCGCCCAGGCGGATCGCTTCTTCCATCAGCTCGCGGCCGTTGCGGTAGCTTTCGATGCCTTCCTGGGGAAAGGCGACGATCTGCATGTCGACCAGGTGCGCCGTTTGCTCGCGCACTTCGAGCATGGCCTTGAGCGCGGTCAGCTCCGGGTCGGTGACGTCGACATGCGTGCGCACATGCTGGATGCCGTGGGCGGCGAGGGCGCGAATGGTTTTACGGGCGCGGGTCTGGGTGTCTTCGTGGGTGATGGTGACCTTGCGCTCGCCCCAGCATTCGATGCCTTCGAACAGCGTGCCGCTCATGTTCCAGCGTGGCTCGCCGGCAGTGAGGGTGGCGTCCAGGTGAATGTGCGGCTCGACGAAGGGCGGCACCACCAGGTTGCCGCCGGCGTCGAGGTCGTCGGGGCCCAGGGTCGGGGCTTCGGTCTGCCGGGCGATGCTGGCGATGCGGCCGTTTTCCAGGTGCAGTTCGTGCAGGCCTTCACGGTTGCGCAGGCGGGCGTTGATGATGAGCATCGGAGCGATTCCTCTTTCAATCCAGGCGGTCAGGGTACGGTGCTCGGGCCGGCGGCCGCAACGTCGCAAGGCCCCAGGTTCATGCCTGGATATCCGCTGCGGTGGTGGCGCGCGGGCCGAGCAGGCTACTCAGCAACATATGGCTCAGGGCCGCGGCCGCGATGCCCACCAGCGGCGCGAGCCAGGGCGAGCTGAAAGCCGCCACGGTGCCGATGGCATAGGCGCCCAGGCCGGCCCAGTTGAACGCCGGCAATTTGCTGTCGGCCAGGCGCGGGTACTGGCCGCGGTAGCGGTAGAAGAAGTCGGCCATGATCACCCCGCCAATCGGTGGGATCACCGTGCCCAGCAGAATCAGATAGGGCACCAGCATGTCGTACATGCCCAGCAGCGCTAGCAGGGTGCCGATCACTGCGCCGGCCAGGGTCACGGTCTTGCGCCGGCCGGTGCGCAGCAGGTTGCAGCCGGCGACGGCGAAGTTGTAGATGGTGTTGTCCTGGGTGCTCCAGATATTGAGCAGGAGCATGGCCATGGCGGCCATGGCGAAGCCCTGCAACAGCAGCACTTCGACCACGTCCGGCTGCTGGTAGACGATGGCGCCGTAGGCCCCGATCAGCACCATCAGGCCGTTGCCGATGAAAAAACCGATCAGGCTGGCCAGCACCGCGACCCTGGCCGAGCGCGAAAAGCGCGTCCAGTTGGTGGCCTGGGTGGCGCCGCTGACAAAGGTGCCGAACACCAGGGTGATGGCCGTGGACAGGTCGAGGCTGGCGCTCGGCACCACGGCCAGCAGCCCGTCGAGGCCGCCGACCTTGACCGTAGCCACCCACATCGACAGCAACAGCAGCAGCGCCATGGCCGGCACCGCTATATAGGAGAGGATTTCCAGCCCGCGATAACCCACATAGGCGGTGGCGCAGAACGCCAGGCCGAACAGCACCATCAGGCCCAGCACCGTGCCCTGGTCCAGCTCGAAATACTTGCCCAGCACCACCGCGGCGGTGGCGGTGCCCCAGGCGTACCAGCCGATCTGGGTGAAGCCCAGGATCAGGTCGCTGAGCTTGCTGCCGACCTCGCCGAAACAGAAACGCCCCATCAGCACCGAGTTCAGGCCGCTCTTGAAGGCGATATAGCCCAGGCCCGCCGCGTACAGGCCCAGCAGCAGGTTGCCGAGCACGATCACCCCGAGCATCTGGCCGAAGCTGAAGGCCACGCCGAGCTTGCCGCCGGCGAACATGGTGGCGGTGAAGAAAGTGAAACCCAGCAGCACCATGGCCGTGGAGGCCAGGCCCTTGCGCGCATGCATCGGCACTTCGCTGAGCGGGTAATCGTTGCCTGGATCGTTCTGCGTCATCTGCCTTCCCCTGATTGGCCCAGGCGTTACCTGGTGCGTAAGCGACGCAGGCGCATTGCAGTCGCCGTGCCAACGCCGCCCAAGGATCAGGAGCGCCCGGCCGGCGTTGTGCAACCTGCAGGAGATTTATAGACAAGCAGGGGGATTTTGCTTTCCGGCGCGGCCGATTGGTCGGCTTCGGCGCAAAAGCGGTGCGCCGGTGAGACAAATTGGATCACCGGCCGCTCAGTCTTCGGGGGCCTCGAAAATACCCTCGATGGGCAGGCCGAAGGCCTTCGCGATCTTGAAGGCCAGGGGCAGGCTGGGGTCGTAGCGACCGGTCTCGATGGCGTTCACGGTCTGCCGTGAAACCTCCAGGCGCGCGGCCAGTTCCGCCTGGGACCAGCCTTGCCCGGCGCGCAGTTCACGCAGGCGGTTGTTCACTGGTAGCGCCTGTTGCCGAGGAGCGTGGCCACCAGCCATACCGAGCCCATGATCGGCCAGACGGCGAACATCGACAGTCGCGGTAGACCCGCTATTTCCAGGAAGCCGTAGCTGAAGGTGATCAGCGCGGTGCAGACAAAGGCGATGCCCAGGGCATTGAGCTGGATGCGCTGGCTGAGTTCATCCAGGCGCCGCAGCTGGCGAATGACCACCAGCGCCATGGCGATCATCGGGATTACGGGAATCAGCGACACCGCGATACGCCCGGCGCCGCTGTCCATGCCCGACAGCAGGTAAGTGCTGAAAACCACGGCGACAAGGTAGGCCAGCAGGATGAGGGTGAATTCCACGAGGTAGCGTTTGCCGCACATGGCTGGCTCCTGAAGTAAAGGGTGCTTTACATTAGGCGGGCGATCCAGCGGTGTCAAGGATGCTTTACATTGGCTCAATCGAACAGGGTCAGTCGGGTTTCGCCGCGGTGGAAGGCAAAGGCGGCTTCGATATCGCCTTCCACGGTGCGGCCACGGGACAGTTCGGGCAGGGCGTCGAGGGTGAAGAACCCGGCGTCGCTGACTTCCGAGCCGGCCACCGGGGTCCCGCGTTCGCTGCGCTCGCAGAGAAAATACAGCTTGTAGAAGTCCCGGGTGTCGGGAGTGAAGGGGCCCTTGGCCTTGTGCCGGACACTGTAGAGGGCGCGGGCCGAGACGCTGAGCCCGGCCTCTTCGTTGATCTCCTTGACGATGTTTTCGGCGGCCGACAGGCCGATATCGGCATAGCCGCCGGGCATGGCCCAGCGGCCGTCGGTCTGTTCGCGGACCAGGAGGATGCGGTTGTCTTCGATCAAGGCGCCGCGCACATCCACCAGGGGTGTCGAGTAGCGTTTGGCGAAGTCCGACACCAGGCCGGCAATGCGTTCCAGGGGCACGTCGGCCAGTTGCGCGAGCATGCGGTGGGCGATGTCGGCGACTTCCTGGTAACGCTCGCGATCGAACGGGTCCTTGCAGAAATGCAGCCCGGTGGAGGCCAGGGCCTGCAAGCGTTTGGCGTGGGTGAGCCAGGTGTTTTCCATGGTGCGTGTCCTCACGTAATCGCTGGGGGCAAATCTGTCACTGTCGGAGCGGCGGTTGCTGGGCGAGGTAGGCGGCCAGGCGCGGCAGGGCGTCTTCGGCGCTGCGGCTGTGGCCGGCCCAGGTGCAGGCCAGCATCAGGTTGCGCGGCAGGTTGAAATCCTCCACCAGCAAACCTTCGGCATCGCGGCCGTCGGCGTCATGGGGCACTTGTTCGCGCAGGGTCGCGGGCGTGTCGAACCAGGCCCACACCGGCTTGCCCAGGGCGATGGCCATGCCCACCTCGAAGGCGGTGCCGGAGTCCGGTTCGCGGCCGCGAAAGTCGTTGAGGTTGGCCAGCATCGCGTCGCAGTCGCGGATCAGCTGCATGTTCTCCTGGCAGATCAGCCAGGCGGTCTGCTCCGGCGTCGGCTGGGCCGGCACCTGCTGGTCGAAGGGGTAGAGGCCTTGCAGGCCTTGGGCTTGGCACAGGCGTTTGAGGTAGTCGCCGCGAGCGATGGCATCGCGGCGAAACAGGTCGAAGCCGGCGAGGTAGATGCGTGGGCTCATGCCTTTTTTTGCTCCTTCAGGCTTGCGGCAGAAAGCGCAGCAGCGCGGCGATGATGGCTTCCGGGGCGTCTTCCTGCAGCAGGTGGCCGGCGTTGGGTACCGCCTGGAAGCGGGAGCCGGGGATCAACTGCTGCAATTGGCGGCCGCGTTCGATGGGAATCCACTGGTCCTCCTCGCCCCAGAGGATTTGGGTCGGGCAGCGGATGTTCGGGTAAAGCGCGGCCACCTCCGCGGTGTAGCGCTCGTCCATCTGCGCGATCTGCCGGTAGAAGGCAGCCTGGCCGGTGGCGCCGAGCCAGGGCTGGACGTAGGGCGCCAGCTCCGGGTCGGCGATCTTGCGGTGGATCGCCCCGCGAATGTAGGCCGGCACTATGGCTTGCTGGATGTAGTCCGGCACGCCGCTGAAGGCCTGTTCATGCTGGCGCACGTGCTGCACGAACGGCGAGCCCCAGGGCGACAGCGCCACCGGGTCGATCAGGGTCAGGCTGCGGTAGTCCTTGCCGTTGAGCAGGTGGGTGCGCAGGGCGGTGGCGCCGCCGAAATCGTGGGCCACCACGTCCGGACGCTCCAGGCCCCAGTGCTCCAGCAGCTCGGCCAGCAGCTGGTTCTGCACGCCCAGGGACACGTCCTGGCCGGCGGCCTGTTCCGACTGGCCGTAGCCCAGCAGGTCGAAATAGTGCACCCGGTGGCTGGTGCTGAAGTGCGGGGCGATGCGGTGCCAGACGTAGGAAGAAAACGGCGTGCCATGCACGAAGACCAGGGGCGGGCCCTCGCCGTGAATGGCGTAGCGCACCGTTTGTCCATTGAAGCTGTAGCTTCGATCCAGCGGCCAGTTGCTCATGCTGTGGTCCTCTGCGAGTGATCGGTCCGGCGCCTGCCCAGGTAAGCCCGGCGCAACCCGTGCTTCTCGGCGCGGTGGGTCTAGGGGTAGCCACGGCGCCTGTACAGGCGATGTTTTCGCTCATGGCTTCGTGGGTGTAAAGCCGGATTCAGCTATGAGCCGAGGGCCGAGCGGGCAAGCATAGGCATAAAAAAACCACCGCGGGCGGTGGTTTTTTCAGGCGGGCGCAGGGTTATTCGCCGCGATAGATGCAGCCGCTGGTGCAGGTCTCGTGAATGCGGATCGCGCTCAGCTCCGGCAGCAGGGGCTTGAGCTCATTCCAGATCCACTTGGCCAGCACTTCGCTGGTGGGGTTTTCCAGGCCGGGAATGTCGTTCAGGTAGTTGTGGTCCAGGCGCTCGTAGAGCGGCTTGAAGATTTCCTTGATCTCGGAGAAGTCACGAATCCAGCCGGTGTGCGGATCGAGGTCGCCGCTCAGGTGGATGGCCACCTTGAACGAGTGGCCGTGCAGGCGCCCACACTTGTGCCCTTCGGGCACGTGGGGCAGGCGATGGGCGGATTCGAAGGTAAATTCTTTGAAGATTTCCACGGTGTCGGTCAGCTCGGTCAGGTGGCTATCGCCGCAGGCGATGTAAGGCAGGCGGCGAGTTTATCAGCTTGGCTATGCGGTTGCGGGAAAACCCTGACTAGGGGTCAGAGCCTAAAGGGTCAGCAGGCGCTCGCCGAGACGACCGCTACCGGCCAGCTCGAGGAACTCGTCGCCCAGGCGTCGGCTTTCATCCATCGCACTGCGCCAGTATTTCTGACGGCTGGCGTCGTCGCCCATGAAACGCTTGAAATCGTTGCGGTCCGGCAGTTTGCCGTAGGGCAGGCGCGCCAGGTATTCCTTCGACGGTGCCAGCAGCAATACGTCCTGCAGGCGCCCCGGGTTGCCGCGGCGCCAGGGCAGGGTCTTGTCGAACCAGCCGGGAATCACCCGGTCGGTGAAGTGCGGGTAGAGCACGATATCCTCGCCGCTGTAGGGCAGGTCGAGGTGGTAGTCCAGCAGGCCGCCGTCGCGGAAGGTGCCGGCCCCGGCGCCGGGCAGGTCGCGCACCCCTTGCATGACCATCGGGATGGAACCCGAGGCCAGCAGGGCCTGGCGCAGGTTGCCGGTGTCCAGCGGCACGAAGCGCGAGGGGAAGTCGTCGAGGGCATGCAGTGGCGGTGCCAGGCGCGGGTCGTGCAGCACCAGGCGCTCGAAGTGCCGCGCCAGGCGCGCGCGGCCGCGCAGGTTGTCGGCGATCACCGAGGACAATCCCAGGCCCAGTCGGCCGCGATGGTCGTCGGCGAGCAGGCCGTGGCTTTTCACCACCATGATGTTCAGCCGGTAGTGCGGGTTGGCGAGAATGCTGGCGTCGCGGCCATCGAGCAGCTCATGCAACATGCGCTGCGAGCTCTGGCTGATTTGCGCCATGCTCACACCCTTGGCAAAGCTCTGGGCGTTGTACAGCTGGCCCAGGCGGCGGATGCCTTCGGCGGCGTCCGGCAGGCAGGCGCTGGCGAAGCGCCAGGAACCCACCGAGGCGCCGATCAGCGAACGCTCCCGGGGCGCCGCCGCCAGCCACTCGCCGAACAACGCCAGGTCCAGCCCCTGGATGCCCAGGGCTTTCGGGCCGCCGGCGGCGCCGGGCAGGGTGCCGACCTCGGCCGCGTTCAGGCCGTTGGCGCGGATGCGGGCCAGGGCGCGTGGGCCGGCCTTGAGGGTCAGGGCGGGAAACTTGATGTGGATAGCGGTCATACCGGTCTCAATCTCGAGCGACAAGTGAGTATAAAAGCTCGGGCAGGCGGCGCCGAATGAAACCTGCGCGCCGCCGGTGATGGCCATTCAGTTTCAATTAAGTTCAACCGACTATCGTGAGTCCCGTAGCGACACATAACGAGAAATCCGGAGACACCCATGAAAACCTTGACTGCCCTGTTCACCGCCAGCCTCGTCGGCATGACCGCCAGCCTGGCCCATGCCCGCGACCTGGGCCCCGACGAGGCCCTGAGACTGCGCGACGCTGGTACCATTGTGTCCTTTGAAAAACTCAATGCCACGGCATTGGCCAAGCACCCGGGTGCGACCATCAGCGAAACCGAGCTGGAAGAGGAGTACGGCAAGTACATCTACCAGATCGAGATGCGCGACGCCCAAGGGGTTGAATGGGACCTGGAATTGGACGCGGTGAGCGGCCAGGTACTCAAGGATCATCAGGATACGTAATGAAGGTGAATCTACGCGCCGGTAGCCGAGTGGCCCTGGCGCTTCTGGCTTTTTGCTCGGTGGCGCTGGCCCGCGACCTGGACCAGGACGAAGCCCTGAACCTGCGCCAGCAAGGGGTGATCCTGCCGCTGGAGCAATTGCTGCAGCAGGCCCTGGACCGTTACCCCGGGGCCAAGTTGCTGGAAGCCGAGCTGGAAGAAAAACACGACGTCTATATCTACGAAGTCGAGCTGCTGACCGCTGAGGGCGTGGTCCGCGAGCTGGACCTGGAGGCCGCCACCGGCCGTTTACTGAAAGACAAGGAAGATGACTGATGCGCCTGCTCCTGGTGGAAGACCACGTCTCCCTGGCCGACGAACTGCTGGCCGGGCTCAACCGCCAGGGTTATGCCGTGGACTGGCTGGCCGATGGCCGTGACGCGCTGTATCAGGGCGCCAGCGAACCTTACGACCTGATCGTGCTCGACCTTGGCCTGCCCGGGGTGCCGGGCCTGGAGGTGCTGGCCAAATGGCGCGCCGGCGGCCTGGCGACTCCGGTGCTGATCCTCACCGCCCGCGGTTCCTGGGCCGAACGCATCGAAGGCCTCAAGGCCGGTGCCGACGACTACCTGACCAAGCCTTTCCATCCGGAAGAACTGCACCTGCGCATCCAGGCGCTGTTGCGCCGTTCCCACGGCCAGGCCAACCAGCCGACATTGCAGGCTGCCGGGCTGCACCTCGACGAAGGCCGTCAGTGCGTGGTGCGCGATGGCGTGGACATCCAGCTGACCGCCGCCGAGTTCCGCCTGTTGCGCTACTTCATGCTGCACCCGGAGCAGATCCTTTCGAAAAGCCATTTGGCCGAGCACCTCTACGATGGTGAAACCGAGCGCGATTCCAATGTATTGGAGGTTCACGTCAACCACCTGCGGCGCAAGCTCGGGCGCAGCGTGATCGAAACCCGTCGCGGCCAGGGCTACCTGTTCGGCGGGAACGCCCAGTGAGGTCGATCCAGCGCCGCCTGAGCCTGGGCCTGATCAGTGTGATGGTGATTGTCGGCCTGGTGCTGGCGCAGACCAGCCTGTGGCTGTTCGAGATGGGTTTGCAGCGCTACCTGGAAGCCGGCCTGCGCAACGACAGCGAAAGCCTGCTGGTGGCGCTGGTCCGTGGCCCGCAGGGCTTGCAACTGGACGAGCGGCGCTTGTCGCCGGCCTATCAGCGGCCGTTTTCCGGACATTACTTCCGCATCGACTTCGATGACGTGCACTGGCGCTCCCGCTCGCTGTGGGACCAGGAGCTGCCTGCACTGGCACAGACCGGGCTGCACAGCAACCTGCAACTGGGGCCCGAAGGCCAGCGCCTGCTGGTGCTGCGCACCGACTACCGGCGCCTCGGGCAGTCGATTTCCATCAGCGTGGCCCAGGACTACACCCCGGTGCGCGAGAGCTTCCTGCGCATGCAGCAGGTCGGCCTGGCGCTGGGCCTGGCCGGCCTGCTGCTGATCCTGATCCTGCAGCGGGTCACCGTGCGCCGCGCCTTGCGCCCGCTGGAACAGGCCCGCGAGCAGATCGCCCAGTTGCAGCGCGGCCAGCGTTCGCAACTGGACGAACAGGTGCCGCTGGAGCTGGAACCGCTGGTGGCGCAGATCAACCATTTGCTGGCCCATACCGAAGACAGCCTGAAGCGTTCGCGCAATGCCCTGGGCAACCTCGGGCATGCGTTGAAGACTCCGTTGGCGGTGCTGCTGAGCCTGAGCGCCAACCCCAAGTTGCAAGCCCACCCGGAGTTGCGCCAATTGCTTGAAGAGCAGTTGGAGCAGGTGCAGCAGCGGCTCAACCGCGAACTGAACCGCGCGCGCCTGGCCGGCGATGCGTTGCCGGGCGCGCTGTTCGATTGCGACGCCGAACTGCCGGGGCTGCTGGCGACCCTGAACATGATTCACGGCGAGCACCTGGACCTGAGTTATCAGGCCGCTCCCGGCCTGCAATTGCCCTGGGACCGGGAAGACCTGCTGGAACTGCTGGGCAACCTGCTGGACAACGCCTGCAAATGGGCCGATGCCGAAGTGGCGCTGAGCGTGTGGCAGACCGCCGAAGGTTATGGCCTGGCGGTGGACGACGATGGGCCGGGGATTCCCGAGGAACAGCGCAGCCAGGTGCTCAGCCGTGGCACGCGGCTGGACGAACAGACCGATGGCCACGGCCTGGGCCTGGGTATCGTGCGCGACATCGTCGAAAGCTGGGGCGGGGTGCTGCGCTTGCTGGAAAGCCCGCAGGGCGGGCTGCGGGTGTTGATCGAATTGCCCAAGCGCTGAGTTTGCCGATGCCGAACCCTGAACCCTGAACCCCTGTAGCCGCTGCCGAGGCACGAGGCTGCGATCGGCTGCGCAGCAGCCGTACACCCGGCGACTCGGTCGCTCAGATACACCGCGGGCACAGGATTGACGGGCGCTTGCGCCCGATCGCAGCCTCGTGCCTCGGCAGCGGCTACAAAAGCCAAGGCACTCCCGAAATGGATTCCCCTCCCAACAGGGGGGAGGGGGCTTGAGGTGTCAGACCTGGAACTGATCCATCAGGCTCTGCTGCTGGTTGGCCAGGCTGTTCAGCGACTGGCTGACCCGGGCCGATTCGTTGGCCTGTTCCGACAGCGATTCGGTGACGTCGCGGATGGTCGCCACATTGTTGTTGATCTCTTCGGCCACCGCGCTTTGCTCTTCGGCGGCGCTGGCGATCTGCAGGTTCATGTCGCTGATCACCGTCACCGCGTCGCCGATCTGGCGCAAGGCGGTGACCGCCTGGCCGACCTGCTCGACGCTGCCCTGGGCCTGGCGATGGCTGTTGCCCATCGAACCGACCACTTGCTGGGTGCCGCTTTGCAGCTGCTCGATGACCTGGCGGGTTTCTTCCACCGATTCCTGGGTGCGTCGGGCAAGGTTGCGCACTTCGTCGGCGACCACCGCGAAACCGCGCCCGGCCTCGCCGGCGCGGGCGGCCTCGATGGCGGCGTTGAGGGCCAGCAGGTTGGTCTGCTCGGCGATGGCGCGAATCACTTCCAGCACCGAACCGATTTTTTCACTGTTGGCGGCCAGGCCTTCGACCTGGGTCATGGCGGTGCTCATGTCGGCCGCCAAGTGGTCGATGCTCGCGGTGGTGCGGTCGATCACGCTCAGGCCCTGGCGCGTGGCCTGGTCGGCGTCGCGGGCGGCCTGCGCGGCCTGGGCCGCGCTGCGAGCCACGTCCTGGGCGGTGGCGCTCATTTCATGGGAGGCGGTGGCCACCTGGTCGACCTGGCGATACTGCTGCTCCATGCCGGCGCTGGTCTGGGTGGCGATGGCCGCAGACTGGTCGGCGGTGCCGCGGGCGTCCTGCACCGAGCGTTTCACCTCGGCGATAATCGGTTGCAGCTTGTCCAGGAAACGGTTGAACCAGCCGGCCAACTGGCCCAGTTCGTCCTGCTTGTCGTAGGCCAGGCGCCGGGTCAGGTCGCCTTCGCCGCTGGCAATGTCTTCGAGCATGCGCGCCACGCCGAGGATCGGCCGGGTCACGCTGCGCGCCATCAGCCACACCAGCAGCAGGCCGATCACCGCGGCCAGCAGGCCCAGGCCGAGTTCGATCAGGGTGCCGGCCCGGTTGCTCTGGTCCAGCTGGTTTTTCAGGGCCTCGGCCGGGCCGACCAGAACTTGCTCCGGCACTTCCAGCAGCACGCCCCATGGCTTGCCGCCGGGAATCGGGGTAAAGGGCGCGAGCACTTTCAGCTTGTTGTCGCTGTGCAGGCTCTGGGTCTGGGTGCTGCTCGTCAGCAGGCGGACCAGCTCGGCGCCGTTGGCCTGGTCCAGTTGGTCGAGGCGCTGGCTGAGTTTGCTGGCGTCGGCGCTGTAGCCGGCGAGCAGGCCGACCGGGCTGATGATGCTGACCGTGGTCCGGCCGTCGTAGAGCTCCTGGCTCGCTTGCCGGCTGACCGATTGCAGGCTGTTGAGGTTGATGTCCACCGACAGCGAGGCGATGACTTTGCCGTTCACCGTCAGCGGGAAGACGATGCTGCTCATCAGCACGTTCTGGCCATCGATCGCATAGAAGTAGGGTTCGATCACGCAAGGCTTGAGGGTGGTGCGCGGGCAGGTGAACCAGGCATTCGCCGGCTGGCCGCTGGGGCCGGTGGTGGTGTCGTTCATGTCGCTTTCCGGCAGCGCCATGGACGTCAGCTTGCCCGGGGTCGGCTGCGACCAGTACAGGGCGAAGCGGCCCTTGTCGTTGCTGCCCAGCTCGCTCTGGCCGCTGAAAAGCTCATCCTTGCCGTCCAGCGCATTGGCTTCGAACACCAGCGACAGGCCGAGCAGGTCAGGGTTGGCCTGCAACGCCGACTTCACCTGGCGGGTCAGGTCTTCGCGCAGGTCGAAGGCGTCGAGGAAGCGCTTTTCGGCCTGTTCGCGCAGGAACAGCACCTGGCGCGAGAAGCCGTGGCCATATTGATAGGCGTCCATGAATTGCTGGCGAATGCCCAGCGCCTGGACTTCGCCCTGGGCCTCGATGCGGGCCTGGGCGGCCTCGTTGAGCATCTCCATGCTCGAGGCTTTCACCAGTGCGGAGCTGTGCTCCATGCGGTACAGCGAAAGCCCCACCAGCAATGTCACCACGCCGGCCAGGCAGAGACCGGCGAGCAGGGTGATTTTCCACTGGATGGAAAGTTGTCTGAGCGACATGGAGACGTCCTTATTCGATATTTATCTGAGACTTTGCAGCGTATCGGCCGAAGAACGGCGTTCTTTAAACGCTCGTTCGAATGCCGCTCCCTGTAGCCGCTGCCGCAGGCTGCGATCGAGTGCGCAGCACTCGCAAAGGCACGCAATGCGACTGGCCTGGAAGACTCGATCCTCAGACCCGACGTCCGCTGCGCGGCCGATCGCAGGCTGCGCCAGCGGCTACAAGTGACGGCGGAGCTGCCGGCGCAGGCGGTAGTCGGTCGGGCAGCGAGTGCCCGCCGGTTTTGACAAGCGTGGCCCGCTGTTGCAAAGTGCGCGCCCTCTAACAAGCCCCTTCTTTGCAACCCGGTGTCGGCAGTTGCCCTCTGGCCGGACTCATTTCCTTTGCGGCGTTTTCCCGCCGCAGTGCCATGAGGTAACGATGATTAATGCAGTAATTGCCGCGGTTGGCGTCATGCTGGTCCTCAGCCTGTCCCGCGTGCATGTGGTGATCGCGCTGATCGTAGGCGCGCTGGTGGGCGGGCTGACCGGTGGCCTGGGTATCGAGGCGACTCTCAAGGCCTTCAACAATGGCCTGGGCGGCGGGGCGACGGTGGCCTTGTCCTATGCCTTGCTCGGCGCCTTTGCCGTGGCGATTGCCAAGTCCGGCCTGGCCCATGCCCTGGCGGACAAGATCCTGCTGCTGGTGGACCGCCAGGACAGCAACGGTGGCGGCAGCGTCAAATGGCTGCTGATCGGCCTGTTGTGGGTGGTGGCGATCGCTTCGCAAAACATCCTGCCGATCCATATCGCTTTCATTCCGCTGCTGGTGCCGCCGCTGCTGTATGTGCTGGGCAAGCTGCAACTGGACCGGCGCCTGATCGCCTGCGTCATCACCTTCGGCCTGATCACGCCCTACATGTTCCTGCCGGTGGGCTTCGGCAACATCTTCCTCAACGAGATCCTGCTGGCCAACGTCGCCCGCAGCGGCGTGGACGTCAGCAATATCAATGTCACCCACGCCATGGGCATTCCGGCGCTGGGCATGGTCTTCGGCCTGCTGCTGGCCTTTTTCAGTTACCGCAAGAAGCGCGTGTACGACCTCCGGCAGATCGAGAAGGTCGAGCAGGTCTCGGTGCGATACAACCCGCGCACGCTGCTGGTGGCGGGGCTGGCGATTATCGCGGCCTTTGTCATCCAGCTGCTGCTGGACTCGATGATTATCGGCGCGCTGTCCGGCTTCCTGATCTTCTCGGTGTCGGGCATCGTGCGCTGGCGCGAGACTGACGACCTGTTCACCGAAGGCATGAAGATGATGGCGATGATCGGTTTCATCATGATCGCCGCCGCCGGTTTCGCCGAAGTGATGAAGGCCACCGGCGAGGTGAAAAGCCTGGTGGAAACCTCGGCCGGCTGGATCGACCACAGCAAGGGCGTCGGCGCCTTGCTGATGCTGCTGGTGGGGCTGCTGGTGACCATGGGCATCGGCTCGTCGTTCTCCACCGTGCCGATCCTGGCGACCATCTTCGTGCCGCTGTGCGTGCAACTGGGCTTCAGCCCGTTGGCCATCGTGTGCATCGTCGGTACCGCCGGCGCCCTGGGCGATGCCGGTTCGCCGGCTTCGGACTCGACCCTGGGCCCGACCTCCGGCCTGAATATCGACGGCCAGCACCACCACATCTGGGACACCGTGGTCCCAACCTTCCTGCACTACAACCTGCCACTGCTGGTCTTCGGCTGGGTCGCGGCGATGGTGCTCTGAGCCCGCGGGGGTTCAGTTGCACCGCGTTGTTCCTATCGCGAGCAAGCTTCGCTTCTACAGAAGCGTGAAGCTTTGCTCGCGAAACATCTCCAGGGCGCCGCCTATCTGCGGATTCCGCTCTTCATCCCGTGGGGCTCAACTTTTGTGGCGGCGTGCCGTTAAGGCTATATCACGCCAACAACATCAAGAGTGAACCTCCTATGCGCCTAAGTTTGAAGGGCAAAGTCCTGTCCCTCGCGGTCCTCCCGGTCCTGTTGTTTGCGCTGGTGATCAGCCTGGCCACGGTCTTCATGCTCAAGGAGCAGGCGCAGAACGAGGTGGACGAGACCCGGCAGCGCCTGCTCGGCGAGGCCAAGACCACGCTGCAAAGCTATGTGGAGGTGGCGCTGAGCACGGTCAAGCCGCTCTACGATGCGGCGCCGTCGGGCGATACCGCGACCCGCGCGCAGGTGGTCAAGCTGCTGTCGAACATCACCTACGGCAAGGATGGCTACTTCTTCGGCTACGACTCCGAGACGGTGCGCCTGTTCAAGGGCAACAGCCCGGATGGCGTGGGCAAGAGCTTCAAGGACAACCGCGACCCCAATGGCGTGTACGTCAACCGCGAGCTGGTCAAGGTCGGCAAGGACGGCACGCATTATGTGCAGTACAGCTCGACCCAGCCGGGCAGCGACGTGTTGGTGCCGAAGCTGGGCTACACCGAATACCTGCCCAAGTGGGACCTGATCGTCGGTTCCTCGGTGAACCTGGACGGCATCGACGCCCAGGTGGCCGAGGTCGAGGCCAGCGTCAACCAGCGCATGCAGGGCATGGTCCTGAGCATCATCGGCATCGCCGTGGTGGTGCTGCTGGTGATCGCCGCCATCGGCCTGCTGGTGGCCAATACCATCCTGCGGCCGCTGAACCTGATGAAGATCAACCTCGACGACATCGCCGCCGGCGAAGGCGACCTGACCCGCCGCCTGGCCATCACCAGCCAGGACGAGCTGGGCGACCTGGCCGGCTCGTTCAACCGCTTCGTCGACAAGATCCACGGCCTGGTGCGGCAGATCACCGAAATGACCGGCCAGCTCACCGGCCTGGTGACCCAGGTTTCCGAACAGGCCCAGCGTTCCGAACAGGCCATGGAGCGCCAGCGCCACGAGACCGACCAGGTGGCCACGGCGATCAATGAAATGTCGTCGGCGGCCCAGGAAGTGGCGCGCAGCGCCCAGGGCGCGGCCGTGGCGGCGCAGCAGACCGACGAGGAAGGCCAGGCGGCCAAGCGCGTGGTGGACGGCAGCATCCAGCAGATTCACGCGCTGGTCAGCGATATCCGCAGCAGCGGCACTTCCCTGGACAGCCTGCAAAAGGATGTGGCGTCGATTGTCAGCGTGTTGGATGTGATCCGTTCGATTGCCGAGCAGACCAACCTGCTGGCACTCAACGCCGCCATCGAAGCGGCGCGGGCCGGTGAGGCCGGGCGTGGTTTCGCCGTGGTGGCCGACGAGGTCAGGGCGCTGGCCAGCCGTACCCAGCAGAGCACCCAGGAAATCCAGGGCATGATCGACCGCTTGCAGCAGGGCACGCGCACCGCCGTAGAGGCCATGCGCCGCTCCAGCGATGCTGGCGACGGCACCTCGCACCAGGCCAACGAGGCCGGGGCGTCGCTGGATGCCATGGCGCAACTGATCGGCACCATCAACTCGATGAACGCGCAGATCGCCAGCGCTGCGGAAGAACAGACCGCCGTGGCCGAGGAGATCAACCGCAGCGTGCATCAGATCGCGGTGGCGGTGGACAGCGTCGCCGACGAAACCCAGCTCGGCGCCCAGACCTCGCGCAGCCTGGCGGACCTCGGCCAACGCCTGGGCAAGCTGGTGGGGCAGTTCCGTATCTGACGCGGTGTAGCCGCTGCCGCAGGCTGCGATAAGGTCCGCAGGACCTTCCTCTCCTTCGGCGCCGATCGCAGCCTGCGGCAGCGGCTACAGGGGCTGTCAGGCATTCACATCGAGCCAGCCCCTGTACCCCGATAAAAACCGCCTCACTTCTTCCGTGATTTGCCGCTATTGGGAATGTGCAGGTAGGACATCACGCTTTCGGTCAGCTCGGTCGCCAGCTTGACCGCTTCCTTGTTGCGCGCCATCACCCCCGCCACCAAGCCTTCGATCAGGGCCAGCACCGCGATGTTGGAGCTGGTCATCACCGGATGGTCGGCGGGGGCGAACAGCACATGTTCGGCAATGCTGGCCAGCGGCGAGGCGGGCGAGTCGGTGATGGCCAGCACTGAGGCGCCGCGTTCGTTGGCGAACCGCGCCAGTTGCAGGGTGTCCAGGGAGTAGCGCGGCAGGGAGATGGCCAGTAGGACGTCCTGATCGGTGATCGCGGCCAGGCGGTAGGCGGCATTTTCGTTGCCGCCCTCCATGCTGATGGCGGTGGCATCGGCACAGAAGGGCATCAGGGTCGAGGCGGCGAGGCCGGCGAAGTAGACACTGTTGCCAAAGCCCAGAATGTAGATCTTGCGCGCCTGGACCAGGCTGGTGACGAAGGCGTCGAAGGTCTGGGCATGATTGTTGGTCGCCGCCATGGCGAGGTTGCTGCTGGCGCTCTGGATCTGTTCGTGCAGGCCGAAGGCGCCACCGGGACGATGGGCCAGTTCGTTGCGTAGCTTGTCGACCGGCGAGACCATTTGCTGCAGCGTCGTCACCAGCTCGGCCTTCATGCCGGTGTAGCCGCCGAGGTCGAGGGTCTTGGCCAGTCGATTGACCGCCGCCGGCGAGGTCGAGGTTTCGTGGGCCATCTCCTCGATGGTCAGCGTCGCGGCCTTCAACGGATGGCGCAGGATAAAGTCCGCGACCTTGCGCAGCGACGGCGGCAGGTCGGCAACGATTTGTGCCAGTTTACGCATCACCGGCGCGGCATAGACCGTGGTGTCTTTCAGTGGGGTCGGCATATCCGGCTCAACATGTCCTGAGGATGGGAGGAGGGGCACAAGGTTGGCGGAGTGTATCCGAAGCCGCCCCCTGGCGTGCAGCGCCAGGCCAGGGGGGGAGCTGCGTCGGGTTATTTCAGGCTGCCGGCGAGGAACTGCCGCAGGCGTTCGGACTGGGGCCTGGCCAGCACTTCGCGCGGCTCGCCGCGTTCTTCGACCAGGCCCTGGTGGAGGAATACCAACTGGTTCGAAACCTCGCGGGCAAAACCCATTTCGTGGGTCACCACGACCATGGTCCGGCCTTCCTGGGCGAGGTCCTGCATCACCTTGAGCACGTCGCCGACCAGTTCCGGGTCGAGTGCCGAAGTCGGCTCGTCGAACAGCATTACTTCCGGCTCCATGGCCAGCGCCCGGGCAATCGCCACGCGCTGCTGCTCGCCGCCCGACATATGCGCCGGCCAGGCGTCCATACGGTGCGCCACGCCGACCTTGTCCAGGTAGTGCCTGGCCTTTTCCCGGGCCTCCTGCTTGCTCAGGCCCAGCACATGCACCGGTGCTTCCATGACGTTTTCCAGGGCGCTCATGTGCGACCACAGGTTGAAGTGCTGGAACACCATCGACAGCCGCGAACGCATGCGTTGCAACTGTCTGGGGTCGGCCGCCTTGAGGCTGCCGAGTTTACTGGCGCGCAGTTCGAGGGGTTCGCCATTGAGCACGATGCTGCCTGCGCTGGGCTGCTCCAGCAGGTTGATGCAGCGCAGGAAGGTGCTTTTGCCGGAACCGCTGGAGCCGATGAGGCTGATCACGTCGCCGGCTTTCGCCTGCAGGGACACACCCTTGAGCACCTGGTGCGCGCCGTAGCTTTTGTGCAGATCCTGAATTTCAAGTTTGTACATGGTTGCGATTCTCTGGAGTCAGTCGCTGAGCAGGCGACCCTGGCGGATGGGGGTATTGCCGGCCACCTTGGCCAGCCACAGACCGGGTTGGGCAAAACGCAGGCGCTCGCGGGCATAAAGGATGCCGTCGGTGGCGGCGCGCACCAGGCTGTGGTGATCGGTCAGCGGGTCGATGACCTCGAACAGCGGGTCGCCGACCTTGACCCGGGCCCCCAGGGGTTGCAGAAAACTCACCACCCCCGGGTGCGGCGCATAGGCGTACTGCGCGCCGGCGAAGGGCGTCGCTTCGCAGATGCACGGTGGCGGTGTCGGCCAGCCGCCGCTGATCAGGCCCTGGTCGGCGAGGTAGCCGAGAATGGCCTGGGCGCTGTCGGCGCAGGGCTCGCGCTCGGTGTCGGCCATGCCGCGCAGTTCGATGGTGGTGGCCACGCACGCCAGCGGAATATCGGCCGCTGGAAAGCGCTCGGCCAGCTGTAGCCAGGGGATCGCGCAGGCTTCATCGAAGGCGCTGCCGCCCGCGGCCTCGGCCAGCAGGGCGACCCCCGCGTACAGGCGCGCGGCCAGAGAGCGCAGGTGTGGCCAGTTCTGCGGCATTGCGTACAGCAGCATCACCGACTCGAAGTCGCAGTGCAGGTCCAGCACCACGTCGGCATCGCAGGCATGTTGCAACAACAGGCGGCGCAGGCCGTCGAGTTCCGAGTCTGGCGCCGGCATGTCTGCCAGGGCATCGAGCAGGGCGCGGCGGATCAGCGCGATGTTGGCGCTGGCGTCGTCGCCCAGCCGGCCTTCCAACAGCGGCGTCACGGCCTTGGTCAGCTCCGGGAAATCGCGATTGAAGTTCTTGCCGCTGCCGAACTCGAAGCGGCCTTGGTGGGTGGCCTGGAACATTTGGGCGATGCCGATCGGGTTGGCCATCGGCACCAGCTCTATCACCCCCGTCAGGCGGCCTTGTTCTTCCAGTTCGAGCAGGCGCCGCTTGAGTTCGACGGCTACCCGCATGCCCGGCAGCTCGTCGGCGTGCAGGGACGCCTGGATGTAGGCCTTGCGCGGCCCGCTGCCGAAACGAAACAGCGTCAGCTGGCGTTCGGTGCCCGAAGCGCTCCAGGGCAAGCGGTATTGAATGTGTTCCATAACAGCTCCTCAGTGCTTGCGCGGTGCCAGGTACGCCAGCCAGCGGCGCTCGGCGAGCTTGAACAGGCGGACCAGGATGAAAGTCAGGACCAGATAGATGAGCCCGGCGGTGATGAACGCCTCGAACGGCAGGTAGAAGCGTGAACTGACGGTGCGCGCGGCGCCGGTGATGTCGACGAGGGTGACGATGGAGGCCAGGCTGGTGGTTTGCAGCATCATCAGCACTTCGTTGCTGTACTGCGGCAGCGCCCGGCGCAAGGCCGAGGGCAGGAGAATGCGCCGGTACAGGGTCAGGCGCGACATGCCCATGGCCCTGGCGGCCTCGATCTCGCCGTGGGCCGTGGCCTTCAGGCTGCCGGCCAGCAGTTCGGCGCTATAGGCGCCGGTGTTGAGCGCGAAGGCCAGGCAGGCACAGAAGGTGGCGCTGGAGAGGTAGGGCCAGAGCAGGCTCTGGCGTACCGCTTCGAACTGGGCCAGGCCGTAGTAGATCAGGAACAGCTGCACCAGCATCGGCGTGCCGCGGATCACGTAGGTGTAGAGCCAGGCCGGGAGGTTGATCAGCGGCGAGCGGGACACCCGCATCAGCGCCAACGGAACCGCCAGCAGCAGACCGCAGGCCAGGGAAATCAGCAGCACTTTGAGGGTCACCAGTACGCCACCGAAATACAGCGGCAGGTTCTCCCAGATCAGGTGGTAGTCGAGAATCATGGGGGCTCCCAATCACAGTTCGGCGGCTTTGAGGCCGACCGAGTAGTGTTTTTCCAGATAACGCAGCACCAGCAACGACAGGCTGGTCAGCAGCAGGTAAAGCGCCGCCACGGCGAGAAAGAAGGTGAAGGGTTCGTGGGTGGCGTCCGCCGCGTTCTTGGCCTTGAACATCATGTCCTGCAGGCCGATCACCGAAATCAGCGCGGTGGACTTGGTCAGTACCAGCCAGTTGTTGGTGAAGCCGGGAATGGCGAAGCGAATCATCTGCGGCACCAGAATCCGCCAGAACACCTGGGCGCCACTCATGCCATAAGCCGCGCCGGCCTCGGCCTGGCCCTTGGGGATCGCCATGAAGGCGCCGCGAAACGTCTCCGAGAGATAGGCGCCAAAAATGAAGCCCATGGTGCAGACGCCGGCGATAAACGGGTTGATGTCGAAATAGCGGGTGTAACCGAGCGCCAGGGCAAGGCGGTTCACCAGATCCTGGCCGCCGTAGAAGATCAGCAGGATCAACACCAGGTCGGGAATCCCGCGAATCAGGGTCGTATACCCTTCGCCCAGTATCGCCAGCCATTTCAGCGGCGACAGGCGAAAGGCCGCGCCGACCAGGCCCAGGGCAATGGCCAGGGTCATGGAGGTCAGCGCCAGGTTGATGGTCAGCCAGGCGCCATCGAGAATGCTCGATCCGTAGCCGTGGAGCATGATGAAGTTCCTCAAGCGAGCGCCGCGAGGCGCAAGGCGGGCGCGGCACCGGCAACGGGCCGGCGCCAGGGCCCTGGGTCAGGCTTATTCGCCGTAGATATCGAACGCGAAGTAACGGGCCATTACCTGCTGGTACTTGCCGTTGGCGCGGATGGCGTCGATGGCCGCATTGAGGCGCGCGGCATTGGCGCTATCGCCCTTGCGCACGGCGATCCCGGCGCCCCTGCCGAAATAGTTCGGGTCGCTGATGTCCGGCCCGACCAGGGCGAAACCCTTGCCTGCCGCGGTCTTGATAAAGCTCTCGTCGGTGTTGACGATGTCGGCGAGGGTGGCGTCCAGACGGCCCGAGGCGAGGTCGAGGAAGGCTTCGTTCTGCGAGGCATAGCGCACCACCTCGACCCCGGCGTTGGCCAGTTGCTCGGTGGCGAAGCGGTCGTAGGTCGAGGAGCGTTGTACGCCGACTTTCTTGCCCTTGAGGTCCTGCACCGGGTCGTTGATCACGTTGCCGGTCTTCATCGCGAACTTGCCCGGCGTGTGGTAGTACTTTTTGCTGAAGTCGACCGACTTCATCCGGTCCTCGGTGATCGACATCGACGACAGCACGGCATCGATCTTGCGCACCTTGAGCGACGGGATCATGCCGTCGAATTCCTGGATGACCCACTCGCATTTCACCTTCATCTCTTCGCACAAGGCGTTGCCGATGTCGTAGTCGAAACCACTGACGTTGCCCTCTGGCGTCTTGAAGGAAAAGGGCGGGTAGGCGGCTTCGATGCCGATACGCAGGCGGTCTTCGTCGGCGTGGGCCAGGAAGCTTGCGGCGCACAGCGCCAGAGCACCTAGAAGTTCTGTCTTGTTCATATTGTTGACTCCTTGGAGGGGCGTTGGGGTGGTACGGGTACAAGCCGTCCGGTCTGGCGTGCTTCGGTCCTGGTGATTTTGGTGTGGCTATAAATGACATGTATTATTTCAGAAATCAACATTGTGAAAATAATAATATCAGAATGGCGTGTGCGGATAGCTGGCTGTGCCGGTTGGCGCAGCCTGTTCAGATGGATTCAGGGGAGGGGGAAGGGGAAGGGGTTGCGTACGTGAGGCAGGGGCAGGCTTGTTACGGTGTAGGAGTGAGCGGGTGGCGATCCGACTTGCCCGCGATGGCGTCATCAGCGACGCCACCTCAATCAGGATTAAACCGCGCTGTTCGCCGTCACATCGCGCATCAACAAGGCAAAACGCAGATCCACCGCATCCGGGATCGGCAGGTACACCGTATGCCCGTCCCCCGGCGCGACCTCGATCGGTTCGCCACGGACGTTCTGCAACTGGTGCAGGTCGAAGTGGAAGTTGCCCTTGGGCGTCATCAGTTCCATGTGGTCGCCCAGGGCAAAGCGGTTCTTCACTTTCACTTCCGCCAGCCGGTCGCGACGCTCGCCGGTGAGTTCGCCGACAAACTGCTGGCGTTCCGAGACCGAGCTGCCGTTCTGGTAGTTCTGGTATTCGTCATGCACGTGGCGCCGCAGGAAACCTTCGGTGTAGCCGCGCTGGGCGAGGGACTCCAGGTCGGTCATCAGGCTGCGGTCGAAATGGCGGCCGGCCACCGCGTCGTCGATGGCCCGGCGATAGACCTGGGTGGTGCGCGCGCAATAGAAGTGCGACTTGGTGCGGCCCTCGATCTTCAATGAATGCACGCCCATGCGCGTCAGGCGCTCGACATGCTGCACCGCGCGCAGGTCCTTGGCATTCATGATGTAGGTGCCGTGCTCGTCCTCGAAGGCCGGCATCGGCTCGTCCGGGCGGTTGGCTTCGCGCAGCAGGAACACCTGGTCGGTGGGGGCGCCGATGCCCAGGGTCGGCTCCGGCTGGAACTGCTGGACGATCTCGCCGACGGCGTTTTCCGTGGCTGGCTCGGCCTGGTATTTCCAGCGGCAGGCATTGGTGCAGGTGCCCTGATTGGCGTCGCGCTTGTTCATATAGCCCGACAGCAGGCAACGCCCGGAATAGGCCATGCACAGGGCACCGTGGACGAACACTTCGAGCTCCATGGCCGGCACCTGCTGGCGGATTTCCTCGATCTCTTCCAGGGACAGCTCGCGGGACAGGATGATCCGGCTCAGGCCCTGTTGCTGCCAGAACTCGACGCTGGCCCAGTTCACCGTGTTGGCCTGCACCGACAGGTGGATCGGCATCTGCGGGAAGTGCCGGCGTACCAGCATGATCAGCCCCGGGTCGGACATGATCAGCGCGTCCGGGGCCATGGCGATCACCGGCGCGAGGTCCTTGAGGAAGGTCTTGAGCTTGGCGTTGTGCGGGGCGATGTTGACCACCACGTAGAAGCGCTTGCCCTGGGCCTGGGCCTCGCGAATGCCGAGGGCCAGGTTGGCGTGGTCGAATTCGTTGTTGCGCACCCGCAGGCTGTAGCGCGGCTGGCCGGCGTACACCGCATCGGCGCCATAGGCGAAGGCGTAGCGCATGTTTTTCAGGGTGCCGGCGGGGGCGAGCAGTTCGGGGCGGGTCAGGGGCGTCATGGCGGCTGTCGGTGGCAAAAGGTCGCGAGGGTAAGGCCATGGCCGGCAGAGTTCATTGATCTGGATCTATGCTCGATGAATAAAAAAGGCACTTGGCCGAACGCTGGCGGACTAAGGTTTTAGGCGCTTTTGCGGCGTCCCGGGACTTATCGACATGGAGCAGACATGAGCCAGACCCCCCTGCAACACAAAAGCCTGTTGCTTCTGCTGACCCTGGTGACCGTCGCTTTCATCTGGATTCTGCTGCCCTTTTACGGGGCGGCGTTCTGGGCCGTGATTCTCGGCATTCTGTTCGACCCGCTGCAGCGGCGCCTGCAACTCAAATTCAACTGGCCGCGCAACCTGACGGCCCTGTGCACCCTGAGCATTTGCCTGGTGATCGCCATTTTGCCGGTGATCATCATCAGTTTCCTGCTGGTGCAGGAGGGGGCCAACCTCTACCAGAACATTGAAAGCGGCAAGTGGGACATCGCCGGCCAACTGGACCGTTTCAAGCACAGCCTGCCGCCGTATTTCCAGCAGCTGCTGGACCGCCTCGGCATGGGCGAGCTGGACAGCCTGCGCGAGAAGATCGTCAGGGGCGCGCTGCAGGGCAGCCAGTTCATCGCCACCCAGGCTTTCAGCGTCGGCCAGGGCACGTTCAAGTTCGTGGTGAGCTTTTTCGTCATGCTGTATTTGTTGTTCTTTTTTTTGCGCGATGGCCCGGAACTGGTGCGCAAGGTGCGCATCGCCTTGCCGTTGGCCGAGCACCAGAAGCGCCGGCTGCAGCTCAAGTTCAGTCGGGTGGTGCGGGCCACGGTGAAAGGCAACGTGCTGGTGGCCGCCAGCCAGGGGGTATTGGGCGGGCTAATCTTCTGGTTCCTGGACATTCCCAGCCCGCTGCTCTGGGCGGTGCTGATGACCTTGCTGTCATTGTTGCCAGCGGTGGGCGCGGGGATCGTCTGGGGCCCGGTGGCGACGTATTTCCTGTTCAGCGGGGCGATCTGGCAAGGCGTGGTGCTGGGGTTGTACGGGATATTCGTGATTGGCCTGGTGGATAACGTGCTGCGTCCGATCCTGGTGGGCAAGGACACCAAGATGCCGGATTACCTGATCCTGATCTCGACCCTGGGCGGCTTGGCGATCTTCGGCCTGAACGGCTTTGTCATCGGGCCATTGATCGCCGCGCTGTTCATTTCAAGCTGGGCCCTGTTCGTCGAGACCCGGCCGCGGCCACAGTTGCCGCTGCCTTAGGCATGCAGGACGCGCTGCTCGATCTCTTGCGACAGGGCCTGGGCGGCGGTCAGCGAGGTCAGCGGGCCGCTGACCGGCTCGCCATCGCGCACCAGGTACCAACACGCCAGCAATCCCAGCTCCCTGAGCGAGGTGGGAACGGCGCTACCGATAACGGACATGATCTGAACCTTGGGCATAAGTACCTCCATCAATCTGTGGAGCTACCTTACGGAGCGACAGGTTCTACGAAAAATCACCGTGCTCGATAGTGGACATCGATACCGGCGAAAAACGCCGCTGCGCGGTCAGTCGACGACCTGGTCGAGCATGTAGACCACTTCCGGGTCATGCAGCAGGCCCTTGCGCACCAGGTGCTCGGCCAGAAGAGCCAGGAACTTGGCGCTGCGATGGCCTTCCAGGTGCTTGAGTTCGGTCAGGGCGCTGTACACCTTGCTCGCAGTGCCCAGGGAAGGGGAGTGGTGAGGATTCTGTGTCGGCATGGGAATCGTCCTTGTTGTTATGGGGCCGTTTTGGACAGATCCGATCTTGCGGACCTGGCATGACATAAATATGACAGCCCCAGGCTTCAACCTACAGGCCGCCGTTGGCAACACTATTGCCCGATTGAATCGCAAAAGCTGTTCCAGCAGCGACCTTTGCAAGATTTATTCAGACGTTCGCAGACGGGGCAAAACGCAACAGGCCCCGCTTGCGAGGGCGGGGCCTGTGGTTATGACGGGCGCCTGGCTTACCAGCGGCCAGGACCATAGTAATGGCGTGGCGGGCCGTAGTAGCCACGAGGTGGCCCGTAGTACACCGGAGCCGGGCGGTAATAAATTGGCGGGCCTTGCACGTACACCGGCTGTGGCTGGTAGTAGACCGGTGGTGGCACGGCATAGACCGGCTGCGGCTGAACGTAGACCGGTTGTTGCACATAGACCGGGCGGCTGTGGCTGGCGATCACCGAACCCACAACCGCTGCGCCGACCACCGCACCGACTACCGCTGGTCCACCCCAACCACCGCCACCGTGGGCGGACGCCTGACCGGCGACAGCGAGTGCACCCATGAGCAAGGCAATCTTGGGGATTTTACGCATCATGGCTATTCCTCGATTCCTACCCCTGCGCTCGCTCTGCAATAGACGCGAGGACTGTCGCGGGGATACTTCTAAGACAGCTTTTTTCTGAAAAACTGCACGGCCGCCGGGTAAATTTTGTGTAAGGTCTGTACCGGCTTCTTTACCCTCGTCCGTGGGCCGCAGGCCCGTCTTTCAGGCACCTTGAATATGATCGGGCAGAACCCGGCGACTGGCTAATCCCGTCCATCCGAAAGTGCGTTCCAAGGAGATCAACATGCAGATGAATCCCAATAAAGACACCCAGTTGTGTATGTCGCTGTCAGGGCGTCCGGGGAATTTCGGCCTGCGTTTTCACAATCATTTGTATGAACAGCTGGGCTTGAACTTCTATTACAAGGCTTTCAGCAGCCAGGACCTGCCCGGCGCCGTGGGCGGGGTCCGCGCCCTGGGAATTCGCGGCTGCGGCGTGTCCATGCCGTTCAAGGAAGCCTGCATTGCCCTGGTGGACGAACTGGACGCCTCGGCCAGCGCCATCCAGTCGATCAACACCATCGTCAACACCAACGGCCACCTCAAGGCCTACAACACTGATTACATTGCCGTCGCCCAGTTGCTCGAACGTCACCGGATCCCCAAGGACACGCGCTTTGCCCTGCGCGGCAGCGGCGGCATGGCCAAGGCGGTGGCCAGTGCCTTGCGTGATGGTGGCTACCGTGATGGCGTGATAGTTGCCCGTAACGCCGGGGCCGGGCAGGCCCTCGCCGATTCCCTGGGCTATGCCTGGCAGGCGGAGCTGGGCCAATTGCGCCCGCAGATGCTGATCAACGTCACCCCGATCGGCATGAGCGGTGGTCCCGAGGCCGATCAACTGGCATTCCCGGCCGAGGCGATCGAGGCCGCGCGCACCGTGTTCGACGTGGTGGCGGTGCCGGCGGAGACCCCGCTGATCCTGCGCGCCCGGGCCGAAGGCAAGCAGGTGATCACCGGCCTGGAAGTGATCGCCATCCAGGCCCTGGAGCAGTTTGTGCTGTACACCGGCGTGCGCCCCAGCGCCGAGCAGTTCCAGCAGGCGGTAGACTTCGCCAGGGCCTGATGGGCGCGGGGCAGGTTAGCGGATTAGCCTTCGAGTTTCGCCAGGCGTTCTTCGAGGGCGGCGATCCGCGCTTCCAGCTCTTCGATGCGTTCGGCGGACACGCCGCTGCCCGGGCTGCGTTCCACCGGATTCTGCCGCGCGGCGAGGATCGCTTCGATATCCGCCGGGTCGCCCAGGGCATGCATGTAGCGATCTTCACGCTGCCCGGCCTGGCGCGGGATCAGCAACGCCAGGCCACGGGCGATCAGGCGCTCCAGCTGATGCACCACTTGTTCGCTGTCTTCGAAATCGTGCATGCGGCCGCTGCGGGTCAGCAGTTCGTTGACGGTCTGCGGGCCACGCAAAAACAGCAGGCCGGCCAGCGCCACTTGCGCCGGCACCAGTTCCAGCGCCTTGTCCAGGCGATGCTCCCAGCGGTCGGCGCGGCTGCCCATCACCAAGCGGGCGAAGCCACGGTTTTCCAGGGCGCGCAGGCTCTGGCCGACCTGGCCCTGGGTGAGGTTCATCACCGGTTCACGGCTGGTTTTCTGGTTGCAGGCGATGACCAGCGCATTGAGGGTCAGCGGATAGGTTTCCGGGCTGGTCGCCTGTTTCTCGATCAGCGATCCGAGAATGCGCAGTTCGGTGCTGGTCAGTTGCAGTTGCTCGCTGGAGGTTTCTTGCTCGATGCTCATCGCGCTTTCCCTATGCTGTCGAAGGCGACTAGCCTAATCCTTGCTGGATAAAAGACAAGCCGCCGGCGGCCCCCAAGCCGGTCTATAATCGCGCCACTTTGTTTGCGCTTTTTTCCGTCAGCCTGTCGAGATCACCATGACCATTTCCCTGTACGCCGCCTCCGTTCCTGTCTTCAAGCAAATGCTCAATGCCTTGAGCGATGTCCTGAACAAGGCCGAAGCCCACGCCACGGCGAAGAACATCGACCCGAATGCCTTCCTGCAGGCACGCCTGTATCCGGACATGTTCCCGCTGGTCCGCCAGGTGCAGATCGCCGTCGATTTCGCCAAAGGCGTTTCGGCTCGCCTGGCCGAAGTCGAGCTGCCGAAGTATGACGACACCGAAACCACCTTTGCCGAGCTGCAGGCGCTGCTGGCCAAGGTCCTGGCCTTTATCGACGGCATCCAGCCGGCGCAGATCGATGGCAAGGAAGGCATCGAGATCGTCACCCGTCCGGGCACCCCGAAAGAGAAGCGCTTCAGTGGCCAGTCGTACCTGCTGACCTACGGCCTGCCGCAGTTCTTCTTCCACGTCACCACCACCTACGCGATCCTGCGTCACAACGGTGTGGAAATCGGCAAGCGCGATTACATGGGCGCTTTCTGATGTAGTTGGGGGGCAAACCCATAAAAAAGCCCGGCAAGGTGCGAGCCTTGCCGGGCTTTTTAGTGCGCGCTATTCGTGCAGGATCAGGCGGTCTGGCGGACCTTCTCTTCCTGGGCCATGCACGCGGCGGCGGTGAAGAGCACGTCGGTGGAGGAGTTCAGCGCGGTTTCCGCCGAGTCCTGCAACACACCGATGATGAAGCCGACCGCGACCACCTGCATGGCGATTTCGCTAGGGATGCCGAACAGGCTGCAGGCCAGTGGAATCAGCAGCAGCGAACCGCCGGCCACGCCGGAGGCGCCGCAGGCACAGATGGCAGCAACCACGCTGAGCAGCACGGCGGTGGGCAGGTCGACGGCGATGCCCAGGGTATGCACGGCGGCCAGGGTCAGCACGGTGATGGTGATGGCGGCACCGGCCATGTTGATGGTGGCGCCCAGGGGGATCGAGACCGAATAGGTGTCTTCATGCAGGCCCAGGCGCTTGCTCAGTTCCAGGTTGACCGGAATATTGGCTGCCGAGCTGCGGGTGAAGAATGCGGTGATGCCGCTTTCGCGCAGGCACATGAGCACCAGCGGGAAGGGATTGCGGCGGATCTTCCAGAACACGATCAGCGGGTTCATCACCAGCGCGACGAACAGCATGCAACCGATCAGCACCGCCAGCAGGTGGGCGTAGCCGAGCAGGGCGCCGAAACCGGAGGTGGCCAGGGTCGAGGCCACCAGGCCGAAGATGCCCAGGGGGGCGAAGCGAATCACCACCCGCACGATCAGGGTCACGCCACTGGACAGGTCGTCCAGCACGGCGCGGGTGGTGGGCGCTGCATGGCGGATGGCCACGCCCATGCCGATGGCCCAGGCCAGGATGCCGATGAAGTTGGCATTCATCAGCGCGTTGACCGGGTTGTCCACCGCGCTCAGCAGCAGGCTCTGCAGGACTTCGTTGATGCCGCCGGGGGCGGAGATGGCGACGTCATGGCTGCTCAGTACCAGGGTGGAGGGGAACAGGCTGCTGGCGACCACCGCCACCGCCGCCGCGGCAAAAGTGCCCAGCAGGTAGAGCCAGAGGATCGGGCGGATATGGGTTTCCTGGCCGTGTTTGTGGTTGGCGATGGAAGCCATTACCAGCACGAACACCAGGATCGGTGCGACGGCTTTGAGCGCCGAGACGAACACCTTGCCAATGAAAGCAGTGGATTTCGCCAGTTCGGGGGCGACCAGCGCGAGGGCGATACCGGCGATCAGGCCGATGACGATCTGCGTGACCAGGCTGGTGCGTTTGAGTTTTTCCAGGAGCGATGGGGGGGCAGCAGTCATAGAACTGTATCTCTGTTTTTTTAATATGCCGTGCGTCGAGGGTGACGCCGTGCTGATGAGTTGCAAAAGGTACGGGGGGTTGCGGCAGGAGGCGGACTTTATCACACAGGCTTGGCCCAAGGATGTGACGATCTGCCACCAGCGCCTTCGAAACGATCTGCGGTTTTTTGCGGCGGCTCGCGGACATCGGCAGAAACATTCTGTTAGGATTCGCCATCCTCTTCTCATCTCCAGTCAGCGGGCCCCCAGGCCATCGCTGATGTCGTCGTTTCCGGAGTTTTTCCATGCTGTTGCCTATCCTGCTGCTGTCAGCCGCCGGTTTTACCGTGCTGACCACGGAATTCATCATAGTCGGCCTGCTGCCGTCGATTGCCCGCGACCTGGACGTCAGCGTGCCGCAGGCCGGCCTGCTGGTGACGCTGTTCGCTTTCACCGTGGCGGCGTTCGGACCCTTGCTGACGGCTTATTTCGCGCGTTTCCAGCGCAAGCGCCTGTTCATTTCGGTGCTGGTGATGTTCGGCCTGGCCAACACCCTGGCGGCGCTGGCGCCGAATATCTGGGTGATGGCCGTGGCCCGCTTGATCCCGGCGCTCGGCTTGCCGGTGTTCTGGGCCCTGGCCAGCGAAACCGCGGTGGATATAGTCGGCCCTGACTACGCCGGGCGCGCCATCGCCAAGATCGGCTTTGGCATCGTCTGCGCCACGGTGTTCGGCATCCCGGTGGGCACCCTGATTTCCGATGCCTTCGGCTGGCGCAGTGCATTCGGCATCCTGGCGCTGGTGGCCTTTGCCAAGGCGTTGTTGCTGTATGTCTACCTGCCGCAGACCCGCGTGCACAACGAACAGGCAAGCCTGCGCTCGCAGTTGCGCATTCTGCGCAGCCCCTTGATGCAAGGGCATGTGCTGCTGTCGATCCTGGTGTTCAGCGGCATGTTCACCGCCTACACCTACCTGGCGGATATCCTCGAGCGCCTGGCCGGTTTCAACGGCACGCTGGTCGGCTGGTGCCTGATGGGCTTCGGTGCGGTGGGGCTGATTGGCAACTCCCTGGGCGGCCGCGCGGTGGACCGCCATCCGCTGCTCGCGTCCATGGGATTCTGCGCCTTGATGATCGGCGGCATGGTGGCGCTGGTGCCAAGCATCCACTCGCCAGTGGGCCTGGCCGCGGCCATGGGCGTCTGGGGCGTGACCCAGGCGGCGCTGTTCCTGGTCAGCCATGTCCGCCTGATCAAGGCTGCTCCCCAGGCGCCGGCATTCGCTGCGTCGTTGAATATCGCCGGAGCCAACCTGGGAATCGGCCTGGGCGCCATGGTCGGCGGCCGGGTGATCGATACGTTGGGGCTGGGCAGCCTGGGGGTTGCCGCTGCTGCTTTTATCCTGGTGTCGATCCTGCTGGCTTTGCTGTTGATGACCCTCAAACCCCAGGCCAGCTGCGCCTGATCCGTCTCAGGCGCCCATGGCGGTGAACAGTTCGCGGCGGGCGCCTTCGGTGATCGCCACGATGCCAGGGTGCTTGACCTTGCGCTCGACCGAGATGGCGTAGAACGACTCGCTGACCGCGTCGGTCTGGCCAATCAGTTGCACGCCATATTGGCGCCTCACTTCGTCGGCGATCACGCTCGGGCTGATGAAGATCCCGCTGCCTGACTGGCCGAATGCCTGCATCAGGGCGCTGTCGTCGAACTCACCGATGATCCTCGGTTGTATCTGCTGCTCGGCCAGCCAGCGCAGCAGGCGGCTGCGCACCACGGTTTCCTGGCCGGGAATCAGCAACGGGGCGCCATGCAGGCTATGGGGGAAATCCGTTCCGTACAGCTCGGCCAGTTCCTCGGTGGCGAAAAAACTGATGCCGCATTCGCCGAGTTTCTGGCTGTAGCCCTTGATATCCAGGTGCGAGGGCATGGGGCTGTCGGAAATCACCAGGTCCAGGCGCTGGATGGCGAGGTCCGCCAGCAGGCGTTCGAGCTTGTCTTCGCGGCAGGTGATGCGGATCGGTTCGTTCAGCTCCATGGTCGGGGCGATCAGGCGATAGACGATGGATTTGGGCACCACATCGGCCACGCCGACCCGAAACAGGATTTGCTGTTCATTGGGCTGGGCCTGGAGCATGGCCTCCAGTTCGCCACCCAGCTGGAACATCTGCTCGGCGTAGGGCAGGGTCTGGCGCCCGGCTTCGGTCAGCTCCAGTTGCCGGCCAACCCGGCGAAACAGCTCGATGCCATAAGTTTGTTCGAGCAAGGTGATCTGGCCGCTGATGGTTTGCGGAGTCAGGTTCAGTTGTTCGCAGGCCCGGACAATGCTGCCGGTCTTGGCGACGACCCAGAAGTAGTGGAGTTGGCGGTAATTGAGCATGGCGGGCTTTTTATTCGTAAAAATCGAAGTATAGCTGTTAAAAATACGAATTTTCCTGAAGTATTCATCTGCATAGAATGCCTCGCTATTGACGAGCCATACTCTCGGCTCGGTCTGTTCTAACGAGGAAAGTGCAATGATCTATAAATCCATCGCCGCACCGTTGCTGGCGTTGTCGTTGATCACCCTTGCCGGTTGCGACCAGGCGGAAAAAAGCGCGCAACAGCTGCTGGGTAAAGCCGCCGAAAACGCCAAGCAGGCAATCGACGATACGCACAAGGCCGCTGAGCAAGCGCTCAGCGATGCAACCCAGGGCTTGATCAGCAAGCAGGAAAAGCCGGCTGACGAGGCCAAAGAGCCTGCCTCGTCGTCCCAGGAAATCTGATTCTCCCAATACCCCCGACTCAGGACTGAGCCATGGAATACCTTTTACAACTTGCCGCCAGCCCCACCGCCTGGATCGCCCTGGCAACCCTGGTGGTCATGGAAATCGTGCTCGGCATCGATAACCTGATCTTCATTTCGATCTTGACCAACAAGCTGCCTGAACAGCACCGGGCCAAGGCTCGCCGGATCGGTATCGGCATGGCTCTGATCCTGCGCCTGGCACTGCTCAGTACCATCGCATTCATCGTGCAGCTGACCGAGCCGGTGATCGATGTATTCGGCCAGGTCTTCTCCTGGAAGGACATGATTCTGATTGCCGGTGGCCTGTTCCTGTTGTGGAAGGCCACTACCGAGATCCATCACAGCATGGACCCGGCATCGCAGGACGGCAAAAGCGAGACCGCAGGCGTATCCCTGGGTTTTGCCGCAGCGATCGGCCAGATCCTGATGCTGGACATGGTGTTCTCCATCGACAGCATCATTACCGCCGTCGGCATGACCGAGCACTTGCCGATCATGATCATCGCGGTGGTGGTCTCGGTACTGGTGATGTTGCTGGCGGCCGAGCCTTTGGCCAAGTTCATCAATGACAACCCGACGGTGGTCATGCTGGCCCTGGGCTTTCTGATCATGATCGGCATGACCCTGATCGCCGAAGGTTTCGGTGCCCATGTGCCAAAAGGTTACGTCTACGCGGCCATGACCTTCTCGGCAGCCATCGAGGGGTTGAACATGCTGGCCCGTCGTGCCCGGCAGAAGCGCGCAGCGGCGGAGGCGGAAGTCCAGGCCTGATATTTGCGGCAATGACCGAGGCGGCCCGTGTTCACGGGCCGCCTTTTTTATGGGGGAAATAAAGGTGCGGTCAGTGCGCGGTGGCGTGATGCCGGGCCGGTTTTGCGGTTTTCGTGGCGGCAGTCGGCAACCGCGGGTGATGGTGCCGGCGAGCAATTCGCAGGACGCCCCAGAGCATGGCAGCGGCGACGGACAGCCAGCCGCCGATCAGCATCAGGATTGTCGTTGTCAGGCTCATATATGCCTCCTTATTGCCCTGTCCGGGCACACGCTCGTTGCAATGGACAGTTTAGTCGCGGATGTATTTCAAGCCATTGACCAATAGTCGAGTGCCATCAACCCGTTTGCTCTATGGGCTGCAAATTACTGCGGCTTAACGCTATACCCGTGCACCGCGGAGCCCTATCATCAGCGTTTCAGCCGGCGCTCCCGGCTTGGCACCTGCACAAGAGAGTCATGATGGAACGGATGTTTCTACGATTTCGCACACTATTGTTGGCGGGTGCCTGCGCCCTCACGCTAGCCGGTTGCGCCAGCAGCGTGCAGCCGGAAATTCAGCGTCTGCCCGAGCGGGTAGAGCTCAATGGCGTACCGTTTTACCGTGGCGAGACTTATCAGAGCGGCCCGGGCGCACTGGCCAGCATGCTGTCCCAGCAGGGCATCGCGATCACCCCGGGCTTATTGGACAAGCCGCTGCAGCTGCCCGGCGCCGAGGCGAAGTTGCAGCAGAACATGCTGAGCCTGGCGCGTGAGTACGGAATGGTGGTTTATCCGCTGGACGATAATTTAGCCGCGCTGCTGGCCCAGGTCGCCGCGGGGTACCCGGTAATGGTGCGTTACACCGAAGGCTCGGCGTTCTGGGCCGAGCCTCGCTATGCCGTGCTGGCCGGTTACAACCGGCACAAGCAGACGGTGCTGCTGCGAGCGGGGATGAATCGTCGCTTGTTGATGGATTTTGCCAAGTTCGAGTCGGCCTGGAGCAGTGCAGGGCATTGGGCGGTATTGATCCAGGGGCCGACCCAGGTGCCGGCCCAGGTTGACCGCCAGCGTTGGTTGAAGGCGGCCGATGAGCTGGCCCGGGCCGGGCAGGAGAACGCGGCGGCGCGGGCGACCAAGGCGTTGACCGCCAACTGAGGTTGCACAAACGCTGACGGCGCCCAAGGGCGCCGTCTTTGAAAAGGGCCGCGATCGACTGAACTGCGGCCTTTTTTGTGTCTCTCGGGTTTTATTTGCTCTGGGCGACGCCGTTCTGGCGACTTTTCAGGTTCTTGTCGGCCTTGTAGCGCAAGGCTGCGTCCGGTACCGAGCCGCTTTTTCCGGTTTCCAGCCATTGCCGAATGCGGCTGGCATCGGCGAAGTGCGTGTATTTGCCAAAGGCATCGAGAATTACCAGGGCAACCGGGCGGTTGCTCATGCTGGTGACCAGCACCAGGCAATGACCCGCTTCATCGGTAAAGCCGGTCTTGGTCAGCTTGATATCCCAGTTGGCCCGGTGGACCAGATGATCGGTATTGCGAAAACCCAGGGTGTAGCTGGGTTTGCGAAATGCCACGGTCTTTTCCTTGGTGGCGCTCAGTTCGCTCAGCAACGGGTATTTGCGCGCTGCCAGCAGCAACTTGCTCAGGTCGCGTGCGGTGGAAACGTTATGGGTCGACAGGCCTGTGGGTTCGACATAGTGCGTGCTGGTCATGCCCAATGCCTTGGCCTTGGCGTTCATGGCGGCAATAAAGGCTGCGTAGCCACCGGGATAATGGTGGGCAAGGCTGGCGGCGGCACGGTTTTCCGACGACATCAGGGTAATCAGCAGCATGTCCTTGCGCTGCAATTCGCTTTTGAGCTTGACCCGTGAAAACACGCCCTTCATTTCCGGCGTATTGCTAATGTCCACGGAAATGTATTCATCCAGCGGTTGTTTGGCGTCTAGCACAATCAGGCCGGTCATCAGCTTGGTCACCGAAGCGATGGGCACGACAACGTCAGGATTGCTGGAATAGATGATTTTGTTGGTCTGCAGGTCCAGCAGCATGGCGCTGCCGGAGGCGATATGCAGCTGAGAGGGGTCGCGCGGCGCTTCGGTGGTTTCGCGAGCGACGGCGCTCTGCGTGATAAAGGTGCCTGTAACAGCAAAAAACAGGCTCAGGATAGAAAGACGGATTTTCACGCGGGCGGACTCATGAAGTGGATATGCCGTTCTACAACGGGCTGCGTTCAAAAAAACGTTACATTTTATGAGTATGTGCGAGGAAAGAGCTACACGCCTGGGGGTAAAGGGCTTCAGGTAAATTAAATTTCATCCTGTATCAGTTTTGTACCAGTCCCGGCCCCTCACCGCTGAGGCACCGATGGCGTGAAGGGCTGGGTCGGTTGAGGTTTCTGGCGGATGAAAACAAAGAACCCCGCCAATGGCGGGGTTCTTTTAGTCAGGGTATTTCCCAGGGGTCAACCGTGCAGCGTTTCGGCTGCATACAAGGTATTTTCCAGCAGGCAGGCGCGAGTCATCGGGCCGACGCCCCCCGGTACCGGGGTGATCCAGCCAGCGCGGGGCAGGGCGGTCTCGTAGACCACGTCGCCTACCAGCTTGCCGTCTTCCTGGCGGTTGATGCCGACGTCGATGACGATGGCGCCTTCCTTGATCCATTCACCCTTGACCAGGCCCGGCTTGCCGGCGGCCACCACCACCAGGTCGGCGCGCCCGACGTGGCCGGCCAGATCCTTGGTAAAGCGGTGAGTGACGGTTACGGTGCAACCGGCTAGCAGCAACTCCATTGCCATCGGGCGGCCAACGATGTTGGAAGCGCCCACAACCACTGCATCCATGCCGTAAAGATCGGCGCCGGTGCTTTCCAGCAGGGTCATGATGCCTTTAGGTGTGCATGGGCGTAGCAGGGGAATGCGCTGGGCCAGGCGGCCGACGTTATAAGGATGGAAACCATCCACGTCTTTATCCGGGCGGATGCGCTCCAGCAGTTTGGAGGCATCCAGGTGTTCGGGCAGTGGCAGTTGCAGCAGGACGCCATCGATGTTCGGGTCATCGTTGAGGCGGTCGATCAGGCCAGCCAGAGCTTCTTGAGTGGTGTCTGTAGGCAAGTCATAGGCTTGTGAAAGAAAGCCGACCTCTTCGCAGTCTTTACGCTTGTGCGAGACATAAACTTGAGAGGCCGGGTCGCTGCCGACCAGGATCACCGCGAGGCCGGGAGTACGCAGGCCTTGCTGGCGACGCTCGGCGACACGTTTGGCGATCTGCTGGCGCAGGCTAGCGGCGATCGCTTTGCCGTCGATTAGTTGTGCAGTCATGACGCGTGATTAACCATCGAGAGGGTGAGAAAAAGAGAACGCATTCTCGCATGCCAGGACGTGAGGGCAAAGGCGCTTGGTCTGCAAATTCCCCTAACTCCTTTAATTAAATGAATTTTTTTCAAAAAAGAGTTGACGACCTAACGGCTCGTCTATAACATTCGTCGCACTTGTCGGGCACAGCCTAGCACTGGTTAAGAAGGTCGGGCAGAGTTGATGTTTAACTCGTAACGACTGAAAGCACTTAGTTTGTAATCGTTAAAGAATACAGATTAATAAGGCGCCCGTAGCTCAGCTGGATAGAGCATCCGCCTTCTAAGCGGATGGTCGCAGGTTCGAGTCCTGCCGGGTGCGCCATTAGGCAGCTTTGGCACAAGTAACGCAACAACGCAATATGGTGGGCGTAGCTCAGTTGGTAGAGCACAGGATTGTGACTCCTGTTGTCGTGGGTTCGATCCCCATCGTCCACCCCATATTCCGAAAGGCGCCAGATTAATAGTCTGGCGCCTTTGCTTTAAAAGCGTGATACGCGGACGTGGTGGAATTGGTAGACACACTGGATTTAGGTTCCAGCGCCGCAAGGTGTAAGAGTTCGAGTCTCTTCGTCCGCACCAATTAAGTAGCTATTTATATAGCAGATAACGGCGCAGCACCTGAAAAGGGCTGCGCCGTTTTCGTTTCAGAAGTCTGCATTTCCAGCGGGTCGCAGGTGCTGGGCCAGGGAAGCGACGAAACACTCGTCCTTTTGTCGCTGGAATGCTGGAGGTTTACCGGCCAGGCAGTGATTTGGTCCGGTCATCAGGGAGGTGACGCGTCATTCCTTCTATATATAGAAGCATTGGTGCAGAGGCCCTGGTTTGATTCGCAGTATTTGCTCCCAGGGCGAGGCTCAACCGTTGGTCCCCGCCTATAAATCGCCAGCTGTTTTTTAACCCGTTTTCAGTAGGGTGACTTCTTGAGTTTGACCCACTAGAATGCATGCCCTTGATTCTGGGGTCGGAAACGGCCGGCTAACGTCTGTGCAACGAGGAATATCCATGCAAGTTTCTGTTGAAAATACTTCTGCTCTTGAGCGCCGCATGAGCATCACCGTGCCGGCTGAGCGCATCGAGACACAGGTCAACAAGCGTCTGCAGCAGACTGCCCAAAAGGCCAAGATTCCAGGCTTCCGTCCTGGCAAAGTCCCAATGAGCGTGATCCGTCAGCGTTATGAAGCTGATGCGCGTCAAGAAGCTGTGGGCGACGTGATCCAGGCTTCTTTCTACGAAGCGGTTGTCGAGCAGAAGCTGAACCCGGCTGGCGCTCCTTCGGTTGAACCCAAGGTTCTGGAGAAAGGCAAGGACTTGGAATACGTCGCAACGTTCGAAGTGTTCCCTGAGTTCACCGTTGCCGGTTTCGAGTCCATCGCTGTTGAGCGCCTGAGCGCTGACGTGGCTGATGCTGATCTGGACAACATGCTGGAAATCCTGCGCAAGCAGAACATTCGCTTCGAAGTGGCCGACCGTGCTGCGCAGAACGAAGACCAGCTGAACATCGATTTCGTCGGCAAGGTCGACGGTGAAGTGTTCGCCGGCGGTTCCGCCAAGGGTACTCAGCTGGTGTTGGGTTCCGGCCGCATGATCCCGGGCTTCGAAGAAGGTCTGGTCGGCGCCAAGGCTGGTGAAGAGCGTGTTCTGAACCTGACTTTCCCTGAGAACTACCAGAACCTGGACCTGGCTAACAAAGCAGCCGAGTTCACCGTGACTGTCAACACTGTTTCCGAGCCTAAGCTGCCAGAGCTGACCGAAGAGTTCTTCGCTCAATTCGGCATCAAGGAAGCTGGTCTGGAAGGTTTCCGCACCGAAGTTCGCAAGAACATGGAGCGCGAACTGCGTCAGGCCATCAAATCCAAGGTCAAGAACCAGGTAATGGACGGCCTGCTGGCTGCCAACCCGATCGAAGTGCCTAAGGCTCTGCTGGACAACGAAGTGAACCGTCTGCGCGTTCAGGCCGTTCAACAGTTCGGTGGCAACATCAAGCCTGATCAACTGCCGGCCGAGCTGTTCGAAGAGCAAGCCAAGCGTCGCGTTGTACTGGGTCTGATCGTGGCTGAAGTGGTCAAGCAATTCGACCTCAAGCCTGACGAAGCCCGCGTGCGTGAGCTGATCCAGGAAATGGCTTCTGCTTACCAGGAACCAGAGCAGGTCGTGTCCTGGTACTACAAGAACGAGCAGCAACTGAACGAAGTCCGTTCGGTTGTGCTGGAAGAACAAGTTGTGGATACTGTTCTGCAGAAAGCTAGCGTGACCGACAAATCGGTCTCTTACGAAGAAGCGGTCAAGCCGGTAGAAGCACCACAAGCCGACTGATTTTTTACTCGTTCGAAAATACACACCATAAGCCAGCCTTCGTGCTGGCTTATGCGTATTCAAGACATGACTATTTGGGAGTGACTGCAGGACATGTCCCGCAATTCTTATTATCAGCAGAGCTCTGACATCCAGGCCGCAGGCGGTCTGGTCCCGATGGTTATCGAGCAGTCCGCCCGTGGCGAACGCGCCTATGACATCTACTCGCGCCTCCTCAAGGAGCGAGTGATCTTCCTGATTGGCCCGGTAGAAGACTACATGGCCAACCTGGTCGCGGCACAATTGCTCTTCCTTGAAGCGGAAAACCCGGACAAGGACATCCATCTTTACATCAACTCGCCAGGCGGTTCGGTGACTGCAGGTATGTCGATCTACGACACCATGCAATTCATCAAGCCGGACGTTTCCACCATCTGCATCGGCCAGGCCTGCAGCATGGGGGCTTTCCTGCTCGCCGGCGGCGCAGCGGGCAAGCGTCACTGCCTGCCTAACTCGCGGATGATGATTCACCAGCCATTGGGCGGTTTCCAAGGCCAGGCTTCGGATATCGATATCCATGCCAAGGAAATCCTGCACATTCGTTCGCGTCTGAACTCGCTGCTGGCTCATCACACTGGTCAGAGCCTCGAGACCATCGAGCGCGATACCGAGCGCGACAACTTCATGAGCGCAGAGCGTGCGGCTGAATACGGCCTGATTGACTCTGTGATCAACAAGCGTCAAATGCCCGCCTAAGCAACTCAAATGTAGGTGGTTGGTTTAACCGGCCACCTGCGGACTTGAAAAAGCCCGCAATTGCCTTCATCTTGTGTTGCAAGCCTATCGGATTTGGATCGATCGAATGACTGACACCCGCAACGGCGAGGACAACGGCAAACTGCTTTATTGCTCCTTCTGTGGCAAAAGCCAGCATGAAGTGCGCAAATTGATTGCCGGCCCCTCGGTCTTTATCTGCGACGAGTGCGTCGACCTGTGCAATGACATCATCCGTGAGGAGGTGCAGGAGGCACAGGCTGAAAGCAGCGCGCATAAATTGCCTTCGCCTAAAGAAATCAGCGGCATCCTTGATCAGTATGTGATTGGTCAGGAACGTGCAAAAAAGGTTTTGGCAGTAGCGGTGTATAACCACTACAAGCGCCTCAACCAGCGTGACAAAAAGAATGACGAGGTCGAACTGGGCAAGAGCAACATCTTGCTGATCGGCCCTACAGGTTCGGGCAAGACTCTGCTGGCAGAGACCTTGGCGCGCCTGTTGAATGTACCGTTCACCATTGCCGACGCCACCACCCTTACCGAAGCTGGTTATGTGGGTGAGGACGTCGAGAACATCATTCAAAAACTGCTGCAGAAGTGCGATTACGATGTAGAGAAGGCCCAAATGGGTATCGTCTATATCGATGAAATCGACAAGATTTCCCGCAAGTCTGACAATCCTTCGATTACCCGTGACGTTTCGGGTGAAGGTGTTCAGCAAGCTCTGTTGAAACTGATCGAAGGTACTGTGGCTTCCGTTCCGCCTCAGGGCGGTCGCAAGCATCCGCAACAAGAGTTCCTGCAGGTCGATACGCGCAACATCCTGTTCATCTGTGGTGGTGCGTTCTCGGGGCTGGAAAAGGTTATTCAGAACCGTTCGACTCGTGGCGGCATCGGCTTCAATGCTGAAGTGCGCAGCAAGGAAGAGGGCAAGAAAGTCGGCGAATCCCTGCGTGAAGTCGAGCCGGACGATCTGGTCAAGTTCGGCCTGATTCCGGAGTTCGTGGGGCGTCTGCCGGTTCTGGCAACCCTGGACGAGCTGGATGAAGCAGCGCTGATCCAGATCCTCACCGAGCCGAAAAACGCCTTGACTAAGCAGTACGCCAAGCTGTTCGAGATGGAAGGCGTCGATCTGGAGTTCCGTACCGATGCTCTCAAGTCGGTCGCCAAGCGTGCGCTTGAGCGCAAGACGGGTGCTCGTGGGTTGCGTTCGATTCTCGAAGGCGTGTTGCTCGACACTATGTACGAGATCCCCTCGCAATCCGAGGTGAGTAAAGTAGTGATCGACGAAAGCGTTATAGAAGGTAAGTCCAAGCCACTGTATATCTACGAAAACAGTGAGCCGACCGCCAAGGCAGCTCCGGACGCCTAAGCACCGGACTGTTGCTTTAAAAGAAGGGGCCTTCGGGCCCCTTTGTTTTTACTGTTTTTAAAGTACTGTCTTTGAGCTTGTTTTTTTTTGAGGCAGCCCCCATCTTGGTTTCAAGCTTACTTCCATCTGTTTACGGCCTTATGGCCGCCGTAGAGGCGAAATCATGAAGACAACCATCGAATTGCCTCTCTTGCCATTGCGTGATGTCGTGGTTTATCCGCACATGGTTATCCCGCTGTTCGTGGGGCGCGAGAAGTCTATCGAAGCCCTCGAGGCCGCGATGACGGGCGACAAGCAGATTCTTCTGTTGGCTCAGAAAAATCCTGCTGATGATGATCCCGGTGAAGATGCACTCTATCGCGTAGGCACCATTGCCACTGTTCTGCAATTGCTCAAGTTGCCCGACGGTACCGTCAAGGTCCTGGTCGAGGGCGAGCAGCGGGGCGCTGTGGAGCGCTTCAGCGAAGTGGACGGCCATTGCCGTGCCGAAGTTTCCCTGATCGACGAAGTGGACGCTCCTGAGCGTGAGTCGGAAGTCTTTGTCCGTAGCTTGTTGTCCCAGTTCGAGCAATATGTGCAGTTGGGCAAGAAAGTCCCTGCCGAAGTACTGTCTTCCCTCAACAGCATCGATGAGCCAAGCCGCCTGGTAGACACCATGGCTGCGCATATGGCGCTGAAAATCGAACAGAAGCAGGAAATTCTCGAGATCATTGATCTGTCGGCACGTGTCGAGCATGTGCTGGCGTTGCTGGATGCGGAAATCGACCTGTTGCAGGTCGAGAAGCGCATTCGCGGTCGTGTGAAAAAGCAGATGGAGCGCAGCCAGCGCGAGTACTACCTGAATGAGCAGATGAAGGCCATTCAGAAAGAGCTGGGTGACGGTGACGAAGGTCACAACGAAGTTGAAGAGCTGAAGAAGCGCATCGACGCCGCGGGTCTGCCAAAGGACGCCCTGGCCAAGGCCCAGGCCGAGCTGAACAAGCTCAAGCAGATGTCGCCGATGTCGGCCGAAGCCACAGTGGTGCGTTCCTATATCGACTGGCTGGTCCAGGTGCCGTGGAAAGCTCAAAGCAAGGTTCGTCTGGACCTGGCACGTGCCGAAGATATTCTCGACGCCGATCACTATGGCCTGGAAGAAGTCAAAGAACGCATTCTCGAATACCTTGCCGTGCAAAAGCGCGTGAAGAAGATTCGTGGTCCGGTACTGTGCCTGGTCGGGCCTCCCGGGGTAGGTAAAACTTCCCTGGCGGAATCGATTGCCCATGCCACCAACCGTAAATTCGTGCGCATGGCCCTCGGTGGTGTGCGTGATGAAGCGGAAATTCGTGGTCATCGTCGTACCTACATCGGTTCGATGCCGGGAAGATTGATTCAAAAGATGACAAAGGTGGGCGTTCGCAACCCGCTGTTCCTTCTCGACGAAATCGACAAGATGGGCAGCGACATGCGCGGCGATCCGGCCTCGGCATTGCTCGAGGTGCTCGACCCCGAGCAGAACCACAATTTCAATGACCACTACCTGGAAGTCGATTACGACCTTTCTGATGTGATGTTCCTTTGCACCTCCAACTCGATGAACATCCCACCAGCGTTGCTGGACCGGATGGAGGTGATTCGCCTGCCGGGTTACACCGAAGACGAGAAGATCAACATCGCGGTCAAATACCTGTCGCCCAAGCAGATCCAGGCCAACGGCCTGAAGAAAGGCGAGCTGGAATTCGACGAAGAAGCTATCCGCGACATCATCCGTTACTACACCCGCGAAGCCGGTGTGCGTGGGTTGGAGCGCCAGATCGCCAAGGTTTGCCGCAAGGCGGTCAAGGAGCATGCGCTGGAAAAACGCTTCTCGGTGAAGGTCACTTCCGACCTGCTGGAGCACTTCCTTGGCGTGCGCAAATTCCGTTATGGCCTGGCCGAGCAGCAGGACCAGATCGGTCAAGTGACGGGTCTGGCCTGGACGCAGGTGGGTGGTGAGCTGCTGACCATCGAAGCGGCCGTGGTGCCTGGCAAAGGTCAGTTGATCAAGACCGGTTCGCTGGGCGATGTAATGGTCGAATCGATCACTGCGGCGCTGACGGTGGTGCGTAGCCGTGCGAAGAGCCTGGGGATCCCCCTGGACTTCCACGAGAAGCGCGACACTCATATCCACATGCCGGAAGGGGCCACTCCGAAAGACGGTCCTAGTGCTGGCGTGGGCATGTGCACGGCGCTGGTTTCGGCATTGACCGGTATTCCGGTGCGGGCGGATGTGGCCATGACCGGGGAAATAACTCTGCGTGGGCAAGTGTTGGCGATCGGTGGTTTGAAAGAGAAACTTCTTGCAGCACATCGTGGTGGAATCAAGACAGTCATCATTCCAGAAGAAAATGTGCGCGATTTGAAGGAAATTCCTGACAATATCAAGCAGGATCTGCAAATTAAGCCAGTTAAATGGATTGACGAAGTCCTCCAAATTGCGCTGCAATACGCGCCGGAGCCCTTGCCGGATGTGGCTCCCGAGATAGTTGCAAAGGATGAAAAACGCGAGTCTGACTCTAAGGAAAGAATTAGCACGCATTAATACGCATTAGCCTGGGGGGCTTCCTTGACAGCTTTTTAGAGCCCTTGTTATAAAGCGGCTCTTAAGTGTCTGTAGGCCATTCAGCACTGGTTTTTGCTTTCACCAAAAAACTTAGAATCATACTCAAATAGATATATAAGGGGACTTAGAGTGAACAAGTCGGAACTGATTGATGCTATCGCCGCATCTGCTGATATCCCGAAAGCTGCTGCTGGCCGTGCGCTGGATGCAGTAATCGAATCCGTCACTGGCGCTCTTAAGGCTGGCGACTCCGTTGTACTGGTTGGTTTCGGTACTTTCTCTGTTACCGATCGTCCTGCTCGCATTGGTCGTAACCCACAGACCGGTAAGACGCTGGAAATCGCTGCAGCCAAAAAACCAGGTTTCAAAGCTGGTAAAGCACTGAAAGAAGCCGTTAACTAAGCTTCTTCAAGCCTTTGCCTACCCGGGTCGGGGTCTTTCCCGACCTGGCAGCGGAGCGGTAGGGCAGCCGGTTAGAAATCCGGTTTGTCACATCGGGGATCGAGGGTTCGAACCTCCGTCCGCTTCGCCAGTTACGAGAAAGGCGCATCCTCGGATGCGCCTTTCTTCTATCCGGACTCTACCCACGCTCCACGGTTGCTTAATTTGAAGTACAACCGTTTCTGGGGGACGCATGCTGCAGAATATCAGGGACAATTCACAAGGCTGGATTGCCAAGACCATTATCGGGGTCATCGTCGCACTGATGGCGCTGACCGGTTTCGATGCCATTTTTCAAGCCACTTCCACCAGTCAGGATGCGGCCAAGGTCAATGGCGAAGAAATCACCCAGAATGAGCTGAGCCAGGCGGTTGATATGCAACGCCGCCAGCTGATGCAACAACTGGGTAAGGATTTCGACGCTTCCTTGCTCGACGAGAAGATGCTGCGTGAAGCGGCTCTCAAGGGGCTGATCGACCGCAAGCTGCTGCTGCAAGGTGCGCAAAGCTCCAAGTTCGCTTTCTCTGACGCCGCGCTGGATCAGGTGATCCTGCAGACGCCGGAATTCCTGGTGGATGGCAAGTTCAGCCCTGAGCGCTTCGACCAGGTGATCCGTCAACTGGGTTACACCCGGATGCAATTCCGTCAGATGCTGGCTCAGGAAATGCTGATTGGCCAGGTGCGCGCCGGTCTGGCTGGCAGTGGTTTTGTGACCGATGCCCAGGTGTTGGCATTCGCTCGTCTGGAAAAGCAGACCCGCGATTTTGCTTCCCTGACCATCAAGGCCGACCCCGCGGCAGTCAAGCTGACCGACGACGAGGTCAAGGCTTACTACGACGAGCACGCCAAGGAATTCATGTCGCCGGACCAGGTGGTCATCGACTATCTGGAATTGAAGAAGGCTTCCTTCTTTGATCAAGTCAGCGTCAAGGAAGAAGACCTGCAAGCGCTGTATCAGAAAGAAACCGCCAACCTGTCCGAACAGCGCCGTGCCGCGCACATCCTGATCGAAGTGAACGACAAGGTGAACGAAGCACAGGCCAAGGCCAAGATCGAAGAGATTCAGGCGCGCCTGGCCAAGGGCGAAAGCTTCGAGGCCCTGGCCAAGGAGTTCTCCCAGGACCCGGGTTCGGCGAACAACGGCGGCGACCTCGGCTATGCCGGTCCTGGCGTCTATGACCCGACCTTCGAGGAAGCGCTGTACGCGTTGAACAAGGACCAGGTTTCAGCGCCGGTACGCACTGGTTTCGGCTTCCACCTGATCAAGCTGCTGGGCGTCGAGGCGCCTGAAGTGCCGAGCTTCGCCAGCCTGAAAGACAAGCTGACCCGCGAGCTGAAAACCCAACAGGTCGAACAGCGTTTTGTCGAGGCGACCAAGCAATTGGAAGACTCTTCGTTCGAAGCTTCGGACCTGGCCCAGCCAGCTCAAGAGTTGAAGCTGACGGTGCAGACTTCCGCTCCGTTCGGTCGTGAAGGCGGCGAGGGCATTGCTGCCAACCGTGCCGTGGTTCAGGCTGCTTTCAGTCCTGAAGTGCTGGATGAAGGTGCCAACAGCACCGCCATCGAGCTGGACCCGGAAACTGTCGTGGTATTGCGTGCCAAAGAGCACCGCAAGCCAGAGCAGCTGCCGTTGGAAAGCGTCGCCAGCAGCATTCGCACGCAATTGGCCAAGGAGCACGCCAGTGCTGCCGCCAAGGCCAAGGCTGATGCCTTGATCGCCAGCCTGCGTGAAGGCAAGACGGCGTTGAATGCGCCGGTCGACGGTCAGAGCTGGAAAGTCGCGGAAGCAGTCACTCGTGGCCAGGAAGGCGTTGAGCCGATCGTGTTGCAGGCGCTGTTCCGCATGGCCAAGCCTGCTGCCAAGGACAAGCCGACATTCAGCAGTGTGACCCTGCCTAATGGCAGCCTGGTGGTCCTGCAGCTCAATGGTGTGAACGAAGCCGCTGCACCGACCGAGGAAGAAAAGGCGCAATACCGTCGTTTCCTCGCCTCGCGTGTGGGCCAGCAAGACTTCGCGGCGTACCGCAAGCAGTTGGAAAACGAGGCGGACATCAAGCGCTTCTGATGCCTGACTGAAGTAACAGACAGAAACCCCGGCCAACGTGCCGGGGTTTTTATTTTCAGCCTACTGCGGGGAACCCATGGCGCCTGGCATTCACGACCACTAACAGACAAGCCAGCAACAGGCCGATGATCACCCAGGGAAACGACAATACGCCCGGGCCTTCCAGCAGCACTCCACCCACTAGGCCGCCCCCGGCGATCGCCAGGTTCCATGCGGTCACCAGCATCGACTGCGCCGCGTCGGCAGCGGTCCCGGCAGCCTTGGCCAGTGCGGTTTGCAGCAAAGTGGCCAAGCCCCCGAACGACAAGCCCCAGAGGGCAATCGAGGCATAGACCGCCATGGGCGTATCGGCCTGGAACGCCAGCAACAGCGCCGCAAGGCCGAACAGGACGCAACTGACGAGTACCAGTCGGCGTAACCAGCGATCGATCAGCAACCCGACAATCCAGATGCTCAGCAGAGCGGTCAGGCCGAACGTCAGCAGTACCCGGTCGATTTGCCCGGCGATGCCAGCCGGCTCCAGAAACGGTGCGATGTAGGTGTAAAGGATGTTGTGGCCCAGGACATAAGCGAAGGTCACGAACAGTACCGGCTTGACCCCGGGCAAGGCGAACACGCCCGACAGCGGCAGGCGTTTGTCGGCGCGCTGGCCGGGAAAGTCCGGCACTTGCCAGCGCACCCAGCCGAGCAACAACAGAGTCAGCAGGGTCATCAGTGCAAAGCTCACTCGCCAGCCCACCAACGTGCCGAGCAGCGTGCCCGCGGGGATCCCCAGGGACAGCGCCAGTGGTGCGCCGAGCATGGCCACGGCGATGGCCCGCCCTTGCAGGTGCGGTGCGACCATGCGGCTTGCGTAGCCGGCCAGCAGGGCCCAGAGCAGCCCGGCAAATACCCCGGCGAACAAGCGGGCGACCAGGGTCAGGCTGTAGTTGGTGGAGAACGCGGTGACGCTGTTGACCAGTGCAAAGCCGCCTATCGCGATCATCAGCAAGGGCCGGCGGCGCCAGCCTTGGGTGAGGATCACCAGCGGGATCGCGGCCAGTAGCGAGCCAATGGCGTACAGGGTGACCAACTGGCCGACCAGCGCCGGGGACACCGCCAGGTCCTGGCTCATTTGCGGCAGCAGGCCCGCGGGCATGGCTTCGGTAAGGATGGTGATGAAACCGGCGGTCGCCAGGGCCAGCAGGCCGCCCAGTGGAAGTCGGTCGCGGCGCCTGGACTCGATGTCCAGCAGGTCGGCGGTGGCAAGAGGTTCGGTCATGGTGTCAGGCTCGCTACAGGTTTCAGGAAGTAGGGAGGCTGAGGGTAGGGCGCTGTGGTAAAGAGAAAAATAGGCTAAGGTTCCGAACTTATCGGACATCCATGTCCGTAATGTCGAGGTCGGCGATGGATTGGTTGAGCAATATCTCGGTCTTCCTGCATGTGGCGAAAACCCGCAGCTTCACCGAGGCGGGGCGCTTGTTGGGGGTGTCCTCGTCGGCTGTCGGCAAGAGCATCGCGCGGCTTGAGGAGCGCCTGGAGACCCGGCTGTTCCATCGCAGTACCCGCAGCATCACCCTGACCGCCGAAGGCGCATGTTTTCTCGAACGCTGTCGCAGAATTGTCGCCGAGGCCGAGGCGGCCGAATTCGATCTGTGCAAATCCTCCAATGCCCCGCGGGGCAGGTTGCGAGTCAGCCTGCCGCAGGTTCACGGCCTGGTGATGCCGGTATTGGTGGAGTTCATGCAGCGTTATCCAGAGATCGAACTGGATATCGAGCTGACGGACCGCATTGTGGACGTCGTGGAAGAGGGCTTCGATGCCGTGATACGGACCGGCAGCCCCGGCGACTCGCGGCTGATGGCCCGGTCGCTGGGCCAGTTCCGCCTGGTGCTGGTAGGCACGCCCGAGTACTTTCGCGAGCGGGGCGTTCCGCAGGTTCCCGCAGACCTGGCTAACCACGGGTGCTTGCGGCATACCTTCCACAACACCGGCAAACTCGAGCACTGGCCGCTGCGACGAGCGGTGGACGCCCCGGAACCGCTGTTGCCGACACGTTTTGTCAGTACCTCTATCGAGGCGGTGGACCATGCGGTGCGGCGCGGGCTGGGGATCGCCTGCTTGCCTGATTTCATGGTGCGCGAGGCGGTTGCACGGGGCGAGTTGCGGCAGGTGCTCGACGAGCATCTGGAGCACAGCGGCACTTTCTGGCTGCTCTGGCCGGCAAGCCGGCACACCGCCGCCAAGCTGCGTGCGTTCATCGATCATCTGTGCGCGCGACTTTTTCCGGCAAACCAGGGTCAGTAAACTGGTATTCATTTTAAGACACTAATCCGCGCGCCCTGTGGCCTCGAACTGTTGCACAATACGCCCCGGACCGTTTTCCTCAGGATTTTCGATGCAAAGATCATTTCACCTGCGTGCTGCCGGGTTGACCCTGCTGCTGGTGGCCGTCGCCGGTTGTTCGTCGCAGAAGACCGCTATTTACGAGCATGAAAACTTCGATGACTCCGGCACCTTTTCGCGCAACTACCCGGTGAATGAGACGGCGTCCTGCGAGGCCGCCCGTCGCGCCTTGCTCAGCCAGGGCTACATCATCACCAGCAGCGATCCGAAGCTGGTCAGCGGCCACAAGAGCTTCCAGCAGACCGGCGAAACCCACATGGAGATCAGTTTCAGCGTGGTTTGCGCCCAGGACGGCAATACCGGCCATCGCTCCACGGTGTTCGCCAATGCCCTGCAAGACCGTTATGCCCTGAAGAAGGTCAACAATTCGGCAAGCCTGGGGGTGGGGGTGCTGGGTTCGGTGTCGATGCCGATCGGCTCGACCGATGACTCGATGGTCAAGGTCGCCAGCGAGACTGTTTCCTCGGCGAAGTTCTACGAGCGTTATTTCGCCCTGGTGGAGCTGTTTCTGCCGCAGGAAGCGAAAAAAGCCGCGCATATCGTCGAAAAGCCGAAGACCGACCTGGGCATGCCCGAAGCCAAGCCCGCCGAGCCTGCGGCAGTGCCGGCCCCGGCGCCAGTGACGCCACAACCGGCGGCGATGGTACCGGCTGCCGTAGCGCCTGCTGCACCGGCTGTTGTTCCGGTTGCCGAGCCGGCCCCGGCCATGGAGCCCGTTGCGCCACCGGCATCGAACTTCTCGGAACCGGTTGCACCACCCACGGAAGCGACGCCTATCGCGCCGGGCCCAACTGCCGAGCCCACGCCGTCCACTGAAAGCATTACCCCGCCTCCCGCCAGCACCTTGCCGGCGCCGACAGAGCCGATTCCGCCGCTGCCACAGTAAGCCCTTGCCAACAGCTGCGGGGCCGGTGTCGGTCTCGCGGTTATTTTTGACGATATGGTTGCCGGCCTGCGGCTAAATCGGTGGCGAGCTGCTACGTTTCATTGGAGGGACGAGCGATTTTCGCGTGGTATTTTTTCTGTCACACCGGCACTTTATGCTGCAGGCCAAGTCAGTAGGAAGACTGCCCGCAAGGCTGCTCGACAAGAAGGTTGCCCTTACCCCCGCAAACCCGCAAGGAGTCCGCCATGGACGATTACCAAGAAGAACTGCTGGAATTCCAGGCTTTTGAGCTGGACCCGCTGGAACCCGCAGAAGACGCCACCGAGCTGTAACGCCGGTGGCGTTTTTTTTAGGCGGACTGCCGATGGCTGCGACGAAACTCGCCCGGTGTCTGGCCGCTCCAGCGCTTGAAGGCGCGCTGAAAGGCCTCGGCTGAGGCAAACCCCAACAGATAGGCAATTTCCCCGAAGGCCAGTTCGGTATCGCGAATGTAGGTCATCGCCAGATCGCGGCGGGTGTCGTTGAGAATGGCGCGAAACTGCGTCCCTTCCTCGGCGAGTTTGCGGCGCAAGGTCCAGGTTGGCAGCTTCAGGCGTGCCGCCACTTCTTCCAGGTCGGGCTCCCGGCCACCATTGAGCAAAGGCCCCAGCAACTGAGTGATGCGTTCACGCAGGCTGCGGGTGCGGGTCAGTTGCTCCAGTTCCCGTTCGCACAGTTGCAGCAGATGGCGCCAGGTACTCGGGCAATGTTCGACATTGCGCTGGGCCAGGCTGGCCTGGCTCAGGCGCAGCTGATTGTGCTCGGCGCCGAACTGGATCGGGCAATCTCCCAGGCTGCTGTAGCGGTCGCGGTAATCGGTCTGGGCGAATTCGATCTCGATGCGTTCGGCCTTGACCGGCAAGCCGAGGCTGCCCAATTGCTGCAGCCAGCCGGCCAGGATCGAGTCCACCACAAAGCGGTTGTAGCTGTTGTAGGGGCTGATGGAATAGAAGCGCAGCCAGGCGCCGTCGGCGTCTTCGTGAAAGCTCGACTGGCCGCGATAGTTCGAGCCGTACAGGGCCTCGAAGCGGGTCAGGCAGCGCGCGGCTTCGCGTACGGTCGGCGCCTGGGCGGCGGTGACGCCCGCGAGCCCGGCCTGGCTCAGGCGGCTGAGCTGGCCCATGCGCAGGCCCAGCGCCGGGTCGCCGGTCAGCTGGATCGCCGCGTGGCCCAGTCGCATGTAACGCGGAATCGACAGGCGCGCCCCGGCCTCGGCCAGGCGCGCGGCATCCAGCCCGTATTGCTCCAGCAGCGGCTGCGGGTCGAGGCCATGGCTGCGCACCGCGTCGGCCAGGCTATGGACGAAGCCCACCGACAAGTCTCCGAGGCGCATCGGCTGGGGCTTCATGGCTTACAACCAGATATTCAGCAAACGCGCGCCACGGGCATCGCCATCGGCGAAGTGCTCGCCGTTGCTGTTGATGAAGCTTTGCCCGGCGCTGCCCTGATCCCAGAACTGGCCGCGCAGAAACACGCTGACGCCGGCGCTGGCCAGGCTGCTCGGTGCGCGGCTGGTCAGGGTCAGGCGGCGCCAGGCTTCGCCTTCGCTGACTTCTTCCGGCTTGAGGCTGACCTCGCTCGGGGTCGAGAGGTTCTTGTAGCCGCGCCATGGCTTGTCCCACGCGCCACGACCCATGACGAATGCCGGGACCGCCACCAGTTGCGCGCCCTGGGCATTGAGCTTGCGATAGTTGTCCGGGTACCAGCTGTCGCTGCCGATCAGCACGCCCAGGCGGCCGGCGGGGGTGTCGACGACCTGGACGGCCTGGTCGGCGCTGGCCTGGATGAAGTCGCGCTCGTCGAACGCCGGGTACAGCTGGCGCTGCGGCTGGCCGATCGGCAACCCATCGCTGCCGAAGACCAGGGTGGTGTTGTACAGCGCACCGCTGCCAATGCGCAGGTTGCTGTCTTCGATCACCGGCTCGGGCAAGACGATGGAACCCGCTACCAGGGTGACGCCAAACTCCTTGGCCAGGCCGCCGAACAGCCGTTGGTATTGCTCGGCCATGCTCCTGGCCTTCATCCGCAAATGCGCGTCGTTCAGGCGATTGTCGCCCTTGGCGGTGATCAGGGCGCGCAGGAAGGGCAGCGGGTTGCTCACCGCCAGCCAGTTCATTGCCTCTTGCAGGCTGGCCGCCTGGTACAGCTCGTTTTTCTCGCCGCTGACCATCAGCCAGGTGCCGATGTGCTCTGGCAGCACCACCACGGTTTTTTCGTTCAGCAGCCCCTGGTCACGGGCCTGTTGCAGGTAGGCCGCGAGCTTGCGGTGCAGGCGCTCGGGGCTCTGGTAGTCGGTGGGGAAGAGTTCGGGCTGGATGCCCAGCAGGTTGCCATGGTCGGCGGGCGTGCCCTGGTCCACCGCGAGCTGGATGCGCAGGTCGGAAAGATAGTGGCCAATCGGCCGCTCGCGGGTCCACAGCGCGTAGCTGGTCAGGGCGGCAATCAGGGCCAGGGTGAAGGTGAAGTACAGAAGTTTGCGCATGGGAAGACAGTCGGCAGCCGTGTGCGGGATTCGCTGACTAGGGTAGGGCCCATGTCCGCGATTGCCAAGGCCGGGCTGCGCATTTGGATCAATAAGTTGTCAGTTACGGTCATTGAGCGCCTTGGGGGCTGCTCTTAGTCTGTCGAACATGACCGACGGAGGCCGCAGAGCTTCCGCATTTTTTCCGTGATCGTTCGATGTGGAGTTACCGATGGCCGCCGCTCACTACCCGCATTTGCTGGCCCCGCTGGACCTGGGCTTTACCACCCTGCGCAACCGCACGCTGATGGGCTCGATGCACACCGGCCTGGAAGAAAAGCCCGGCGGTTTCGAACGCATGGCCGCCTATTTCGCCGAGCGCGCCCGCGGCGGCGTGGGCCTGATGGTCACCGGCGGCATCGGCCCCAACGATGAAGGCGGCGTGTACTCGGGGGCGGCCAAGCTGACCACCGAAGAAGAGGCGCTCAAGCACCGCATCGTCACCCGCGCGGTCCACGAGGCGGGCGGCAAGATCTGCATGCAGATCCTCCACGCCGGGCGTTATGCCTACAGCCCGAAACAGGTGGCACCGAGCGCGATCCAGGCGCCGATCAACCCGTTCAAGCCCAAGGAGCTGGACGAAGAGGGCATCGAGAAGCAGATCCGCGATTTCGTCACCTGCTCCACCCTGGCGCAGCAGGCCGAGTACGACGGCGTCGAGATCATGGGTTCCGAGGGTTACTTCATTAACCAGTTCCTCGCCGCGCACACCAACCACCGGACCGACCGCTGGGGCGGCAGCTACGAGAACCGCATGCGCCTGCCGGTGGAAATCGTCCGCCGCGTGCGCGAAGCGGTAGGCCCGAACTTCATCATCATCTTCCGCCTGTCGATGCTCGACCTGGTGGAAGGCGGCAGCACCTGGGAAGAAATCGTGCAATTGGCCAAGGCCATCGAGCAGGCCGGCGCGACCATTATCAACACCGGTATCGGCTGGCACGAAGCGCGGATCCCGACCATCGCCACCAAGGTGCCGCGTGCCGCTTTCAGCAAGGTCACGGCCAAGCTGCGCGGTTCGGTATCGATCCCGTTGATCACCACCAACCGCATCAATACCCCGGAAGTGGCCGAGCAGATCCTCGCCGAAGGCGACGCCGACATGGTCTCCATGGCGCGGCCGTTCCTCGCCGACCCGGAGTTCGTCAACAAGGCGGCCGCGGGACGTAGCGATGAAATCAACACCTGCATCGGCTGCAACCAGGCCTGCCTGGACCACACCTTTGGCGGCAAGCTCACCAGTTGCCTGGTCAACCCGCGGGCTTGCCACGAAACCGAGCTCAACTACCTGCCGGTGCAGCAGATCAAGAAGATTGCCGTGGTCGGCGCCGGTCCCGCCGGGCTGTCCGCCGCGACCGTGGCGGCCGAGCGCGGCCACCAGGTGACGCTGTTCGATTCGGCCAGCGAAATCGGCGGCCAGTTCAATGTCGCCAAGCGCGTACCGGGCAAGGAAGAGTTCTTCGAAACCCTGCGCTACTTCAAGCGCAAGCTGCAGACCAGCAACGTCGAGCTGTGCTTGAACACCCGCGTCGATGTCGCGCAGTTGGTGGCTGGCGGTTATGACGAAATCATCCTGGCCACCGGCATCGCGCCGCGCACGCCGGCGATTCCGGGTGTCGACAACGCCAAGGTGCTGAGCTACCTGGACGTGCTGTTGCAGCGCAAACCGGTGGGCCGGAAGGTGGCGGTGATCGGGGCGGGCGGCATCGGCTTCGACGTTTCCGAATTCCTCGTGCATCAGGGCGTGGCGACCAGCCAGGACCGGGAAGCCTTCTGGAAGGAATGGGGCATCGACACGCACCTGGAGGCCCGTGGCGGCGTTGCCGGCATCAAGCCCGAGCGTCATGCGCCGGCGCGCGAGGTCTTCCTGTTGCAGCGCAAGACTTCCAAGGTCGGCGACGGCCTGGGCAAGACCACCGGCTGGATTCACCGCACCGGCCTGAAGAACAAACAGGTGCAGATGCTCAACAGCGTCGAATACCTGAAGATCGACGACGCCGGCCTGCACATCCGCATCGGCGAGAGCGGCGAACCGCAGGTGTTGCCGGTGGACAACATCGTCATCTGCGCCGGCCAGGACCCATTGCGCGAACTGCACGAAGGCCTGGTGGCCGCCGGGCAGAACGTGCACCTGATCGGCGGTGCCGACGTGGCCGCCGAGCTGGACGCCAAGCGTGCAATCAACCAGGGCTCGCGCCTGGCCGCTGAACTCTGATCCAGCGGTAATCATGGCCACTGCGATTGCGGATCGCGGTGGCCTTGTTGCGTCCGCTGCGCGGCTGATCGCAGCCTGTGGCAGCGGCTACGAAGTAGGGGGTGTAGCCGCTGGCGAAGCCTGCGATCGGGGCCGCAGGACCCGCTATCAGGGGCTCCACGGTTTTGCTGATAGACTCCCGCCTCATTCCTTCCAAACCTCCGCATCCATGGCGTTTCCTGCTTCCTTCGACTGGCTGCTCAGCGCGCCCCTGCAACCCCTTGCCCTCGACTGGCTGTCCCGCGCCGGGGTAGAGGTGGCGGTGCTGCGCCTGGACCAGATCGACCCGCTGATCTCTGGCAACAAGTGGTTCAAGCTCACCCCGCATCTGGCGGCGGCGCGCCAAGCCGGCGCCCGGGGCATCGTCAGCCTGGGCGGCGCGCATTCCAATCACCTGCATGCATTGGCGGCCGCCGGCAAGCGCTTTGGCTTTGCCACTGTCGGGCTGCTGCGCGGCCATCCGCAGCAGACGCCCACGGTGCTCGACCTGCAAGGCTTCGGCATGCAGCTGCACTGGCTCGGTTACGCCGGCTACCGGGCACGGCACGAGCCTGGTTTCTGGCTGCCCTGGCAGGCGCAATACCCCGGGCTGTTCCCGGTGGCGGAGGGCGGCGCAGGCCTGCTCGGGGCGATGGGGTGCATGCCCCTGGTGACTCAGCTGCGCAATCAGTTGGATGCCTTGGGTTGGGACGATTATCACGGCTGGTGGCTGGCCGCTGGCACCGGCACCACCTTGGCCGGGCTGGTGCTGGGGGAGGCCGGTGCGCGGCCGGTGTATGGCGCCCTGGCGGTGCCGGAGGATCATGGCGTCGCGCAGCAGGTCGCGGCGATCGTGCGCGAGGCGGGGTTGCAGGCAGCGTCTTATGAACTGTTCGACAGCAGTCGCGGCGGCTTCGCCAAGGTCGATCCGCAGTTACTGGCCTTTATCGAGGCGTGCGAACAACGCAGCGGTATACCGCTGGAACCGCTGTATACCGGCAAGGCCCTGCTGGCCCTCAAGCAGCAGGTCGAGGCGGGGCGTTTTGCCGCTGGCAGCCGCCTGGTCTTCGTGCATACCGGCGGCTTGCAGGGCCGCCGGGGTTTCGCCGCGCCGTCTCCGCCTTAACCGCGCTTGGGCAACATGCGTTGTAGGGTGTTGTCGCGCACCAAATAGTGGTGATAAAGCCCCGCCAGCGCATGCAGCCCGATCAGCCAATAGCCGACGGTGCCCAGCAGCACATGCCAGTCTTCGAGCTGTTCGGCGAACTCTTTGTCTTCAGCCACCAGCAGCGGCAGGTCGATGCCGTAGAACATCACCTGATGGCCTTCGGCGCTGGTGATCAGCCAGCCGAGGATCGGCATGGCGATCATGAACAGATACAGGGCCCCGTGCATCAGCTTGGCCAGGAACGCCTGCCAGCTCGGCGGGGTCGGCAGGATCTTCGGCGCGACCCCAAGGCTGCGGGCGAACAGGCGCAGCCAGACCAGCACGAACACCGTCAGGCCAAGCATGAAATGCGCTTCCTTGATCAGCGTCCGGCCGTCGCTGCCCTTGGGAAAAATGCCACGCAGTTCGATGCAGGCGTACACCGCGATCAACAACACCAGCATCAGCCAGTGCAATGCAATCGACACCGTGCTGTAACGGTTGTCGGAGTTCTTCCAGGGCATAGGTCCTTCCTCGCTCATCAGGTCAGTGGCCTCCGTTCTTGCGACGGAGCGCTGTAACTGTAATCCGGTTTGCGAGGCGCTGCCCGGGGCATGGGTGGTTCGAGCGAGGGCTGGAAAAAGAAACGGCAGCTCCGGATCGGGGCTGCCGTTCGGGCGGGCGAGGGCAGCCTGTCAGCTGCTTTGCGGCATTTCGCCGTTGGCCAGGCGCTTGTTGATGTCGGCGATAACCTGCGGCAGGTCGGTGATGGTGTCGATCATGTAGTGCGGGCGCGAACCTTCGAACAGCGCGTGGATGCGCTGGCGCTCGCTGGCCAGGGTGTCGCTGCCCAGGGCGCGATAACCCTCGTAGGTCAGGCCCAGGGCGTTGCCGGAGCAGATCAGGGCGACGGTCCACATGCCGGCGCGGCGGCCTTCGAGAATACCCGGCATGGTGTCGTCGATCTTCACGCAGGCGGCGACGTCGTCGATCCCCAGGGCGATCACGTTGGCCAGGGCTTGGGCCGGCCATGGGCGGCCGTTCGGCACTTCATCGGTGGCCACCACGTGGTCGGCGACGTAGCCGTTGGTCGCGGCCAGTTCCACCACCTTGTCCATGACTTGCTTGGGGTAGCCGGAGCAGGAGCCGATCTTGATGCCTTGCCGGCGCAGCTCGGCAATGGTCTCCAGGGCGCCGGGGATCAGCGCCGAATGCTCGGCGATCTTTTCGATCTGCAGCGGCATGAAGCGCTGGTAGATGGCGGTGACGTCGTCGTCGGTCGGCGTGCGGCCGAACACCTTGCGATAGCGCTCGGCGACTTCCGGCAGGTTGCACAAGGTGCGGATGTGGTCCCACTTGCCCATGCCCATCGGGCCACGGGCTTCTTCGATGGAGACCTGCACGTCGAACTCGGCGAAGGCTTCGACGAAAATCTGGGTCGGCGCGAAGGAGCCGAAGTCGACCACGGTGCCGGCCCAGTCGAGGATGGCGGCTTGCAGCTGGTTGGGAGTGTTGTAGTTCATGTGTTGAAGTCCTGTGTGGGGGCGAGGCTGCCCGCGATGATGAGGTTGACCTGAAAGAGCGCAGTGCCCGCATTCGCGGGCGAGCCTCGCTCCTACAGGTTGTGTGTCGGGGTCAGATATCCAGTACTTCCATTTCCCGCAGCACCTCGGCGATGGCCTGGACCGCGGCGCGCATCCCGGCCGGGTCAACATGGCCGATGCAGCCGACGCGGAAGGTTTCGACCTGGGTCAGCTTGCCGGGGTAGAGGATGAAACCCTTGGCCTTGACCCGTTCGTAGAACTCCTTGAACTGGTAGCGCGGATCTTTCGGCGCGTGGAAGGTGACGATGATCGGCGCCTGGATCGCCTCCGGCAAAAAGCTGCGCAGGCCCAGTTGCGTCATGCCGTCGAGCAGCGCCTGGCAGTTGTCGGCATAGCGCTGGTGACGTGCCGGCAGGCCGCCTTCCTCGGTGTATTGCAACAGCGCTTCATGCAGCGCCGCGACCACGTGGGTCGGCGGTGTAAAGCGCCATTGGCCGGTCTTGACCATGTAGCTGTGCTGGTCGTGCAGGTCCATGGCCAGCGAGTGCGAGTTGCCGGCCGCCGCGGCCAGGGCTTCCTTGCGGGCGAAGACGAAGCCCATGCCGGGGACGCCTTCCAGGCACTTGCCGGACGCGGCGATCAGCGCGTCGAACGGCACCTGCCGGGCATCGATCGGCAGTGCGCCGAAGGAACTCATGGCATCGATGATCAGGCGCTTGCCGTGGCCTGCGACCACCTGGGCGATCTCCGGCAGCGGGTTGAGGATCCCGGTGCTGGTTTCGCAGTGGATCAGCGCCACATGGGTGATGGCGGCATCGGCTTGCAGCAGGCGATCGACATCGGCGGCGGTGGTGGGCTCGTCTTCAGCGGTTTCGAAGGTGCTGAAATCGCGGCCCAGCACTTGGCAGATCTTCGCCAGGCGCTTGCCGTAGGCGCCGTTGATCAGCACCAGGACCTTGCCGTCGCGGGGTACCAGGGTGCCGATGGCGGCTTCCACGGCGAAGGTGCCGCTGCCTTGTAGGGGCACGCAGTGGTGGCTGGCGGCACCGTCGACGATGGCCAGCAATTGTTCGCAGAGGCTGGCGGTGAGCTGGTTGAAACGGTCATCCCATGAGCCCCAGTCCACCATCATCGCCTGGCGGGTGCGGGCCGAGGTGGTCAGGGGGCCGGGAGTGAGCAGGATGGGCGCGGCAGTACTCATTCGGGTGTCCTCGCAGAAGCGTTGTGGGATGCGCTTGGATAAAAACTACGGGGCCTAAATTGCAGTTTGCGTTGTTATCAATCAAATTGTTTGTTGTTATGCCAGCCATAAGTGAGGCCGATAGATATGAACCTGTTCCAACTCCGCGCATTCGATGCCGTGGCCCGTGAAGGCAGCTTCACCCGAGCCGCGGCGCGGCTGTTCATCAGCCAGCCGGCGGTCACCGGGCATATCAAGGCGCTGGAGGAGCACTACCAGATCACCCTGCTGCGGCGCACCGCGCGCCGGGTGGAGTTGACGGAAGAGGGTACCAAGCTGGCGGCGATCACCCGCGCCATGTTCGGCCTGGCCGAAGAGGCCCAGGCCATGCTCGAGGCCAACCGGCAGCTGCTGACCGGGCGCCTGGAAGTCGCGGCGGACGGCCCGCACCGGGTGATGCCGATGCTCGCCAGCCTGCGGGCGCGCTACCCGGGGATCACCGTCAACCTGCGCCTGGGCAATGCCCAGGAAACCCTGGCGGCGTTGCTGTCGGAGCACGCCGACGTCGCGGTGCTGACCGAAGTCGAACCGCGCAAGGGCCTGCATCTGCAGAGCCTGGGCGAATCGCGGATCTGCGCCTTGGTGCCGCAGGGCCACCCATGGCTGGCCGAGCCCGAGGGCGTGCGCCTGGAGCAGCTGGACCAGGTGATCATGGTCCTGCGCGAACCCAGTTCGATTACCCGCCGCACTTTCGACCAGGCCTGCGCCCAGGCCGGGATCAACCCCAAGGTGCTGCTGGAACTGGACAGCCGCGAGGCGGTGACCGAGGCGGTGGCGGCGCAATTGGGGGTGGGCGTGGTGTCATCGCTGGAGCTCAGCCCCGACCCGCGGGTGTGCGCGGTGCCGATCATCGGCGAGGGGCTGCTGAACCGACACATGCTCGGCTGCATGGAGCGGCGTCGCGAGTTGCGCTTGATCCAGGCGTTTCTCGGGCTGGCGCCTGCCAGCTGATCTGTAGCCGCTGCCGCAGGCTGCGATAAGGCCCAGCGGGCCTTCCCGGGGCCTCAAGAGCACGTCCCGTTCCGGGCCGGGCGCAGCCTGCGGCAGCGGCTACAGAGGCAATAGCGGCTATAGGGAAGGGGCCAGGCTTTCGCGGACCATATCGAGAAAGGTCGCCACCACCCGCCGCGAACTCTGTTCGCGCAGGCACACCAGGGTTTCCGTCAGCCGGCGTTCGCAGTCGGTGATCGGCAGGGCGCAGACCCGGGAGTCGGCGCCGAATTCGGCGGCCGACACCACCCCCACGCCAATCCCCACCACCACCGCCTCCCGGGCGGCTTCGCGGCCTTCGACCTGGATCGCCGGGCGGATGCGCAAGCCGGCCCGGGCCATTTCCTCTTCCAGGGTCTGGCGGGTCACCGAACCCACTTCGCGCAGCACCAGCGGGGTGTCGTCCAGGTCCTTGAGGCAGATCGATTCGCGGTTCGCCCATGGATGGTTGCGTGACACGAAAGCCACCATCGGGTCGTTGCGCAGCGGCAGGCACAGCAGGCGTTCGTCGCTGACATCGCGGCCGAGCAGGGCCAGGTCGGCCTGGTAGTTGAACAGGCGGAACAGCGATTCATCGGTGTTGCCGGTCTCGATCTTCACGCTGATGCCGGGGTAACGCTCGCAGAAGCGGGCGATCTGCGGCAGCACATGCACCGGCGCGTCCACCGCCAGAATCAGGCTGCCGGTCTGCAACGCCCGGGAGTCCTGCAGCAGGCCATGGGCCTCGGCCTCGATGACGAACAGGCGCTGGGTGATGCTCAACAAGCGCTCGCCCAGATCAGTCAGGCGCACCGAGCGTTTGTTGCGATGGAACAGCAGCACGCCGAAACGTTCTTCGAGCTTGCGCACCTGGTCGGAGATCGCCGGCTGGGTGAGAAACAACCGTTCGGCGGCTTTGGTGAAGCTGCCGTGCTGGGCCACCGCATGGAAAGCCTTGAGTTGAGCGTGGGAAACCGACATCGCCGAACCTCTGACAAGCTGAGCTTATATTTGAAATACGATAAATCGATTTCACTTATTAATCCGTAATTGTTTCCATCGCCACAAGTCGCTGACCGGTCGGTCGACCGTCAGCCGGCCCTGAGCCTGTGCGTGCGCAACCCATCCCGGGAAACGGGAAAACAGGACTCATCTGACCAGTGCCACCCCTGAAAAAAGGGCGGCCCTGCAGTGCTCAACAATAAAAAACACAGGCGTTTTTCTCAATTCTGCCGGCACACTCACACCCTGAGGTCAGAACCACAATGAACAAGCAGATCGGCACCATCAAACGTTGGCGCGTACAGATTTTTGCCATCACCTGGCTGGCTTACGCCGCGTTCTACTTCACTCGCAAAGCCTTTTCCGTGGCCAAACTGGGGATCGCCGACGACCCCGCTTTCCATCTGGACAAGATGGCCATGGCCAACCTCGACGCTATCTACCTGACTGCCTACGCGGTCGGCCAATTCGCCTGGGGCATGCTCGCCGACCGCTTTGGCCCGCGGGTGGTGGTGCTGGGCGGGTTGCTGATTTCCGCTGCCGCGGCGCTGGTGATGGGCAGCGTCGCCACGTTGCCGATCTTCGCCACCTGCATGTTGATCCAGGGGTTGGCGCAGTCCACCGGCTGGTCGGGGCTGTGCAAGAACATCGGCAGTTTCTTCCCGGCCCAGCAGCGTGGCCGGGTGCTGGGGCTGTGGAGTTCCTGTTACGCCTTCGGTGGCCTGGTGGCTTCGCCTTTCGCCGGCTGGTGGGCCTACACGCTGGTCGGCAGCTGGCATGCGGCGTTTATTTCCAGTGCCGCGGTGGTCGGCCTGGTGGCCTTGCTGTTCTTTATTTTCCAGCGCAACAAACCCGAGGACGTGGGCTTGCCGGCGGTGGAGCCGGAACCCGAACCGAGCGCCGAGCAGGCCGATGCCGAGCGTCGCATCAGTGTCTGGGAACCGCTGCGCGAGATCCTGCGCAATCGCACGGTGCTGACCCTGGGGTTTGCCTACTTCCTGTTGAAGCCGGCGCGTTACGCGATCCTGCTCTGGGGCCCGGTGATCGTTTATGAGCAGATGCCGTCGGTGGGCAAGGTCGGCGCGGCGATCGTGCCCACGGCGTTCGAGCTGGCCGGGCTGCTGGGGCCGATCATGATCGGCCTGGCCTCGGACAAACTCTTCGGAGCACGGCGCATGCCGGCCTGCGTGCTCAGCCTGCTGGCGCTGACGGTGGCCCTGGCGCTGTTCATGGGCGCGCTGCACAGCGGCAGCGTGCTGCTGGTGGTGGTCTTGCTGTTTGTCATGGGCCTGACCCTGTACGGCCCGGACTCGATGATCAGCGGCGCCGCGGCCATCGACTTCGGCACCGCCAAGGCCGGGGCCACCGCCGCCGGTTTCGTCAACGGCTGCGGCTCGGTGGGAGCGATCCTCGGCGGCCTGCTGCCGGGCTACTTCGACACCGTCACGGTGTTCATCGTCTTCGCCGGGTGCGCGCTGTTTTCGGCGCTGGTGCTGATGCCGCACTGGAACAGCCGCCCGGCCGGCCTCAAGGCCAGCTGCGTCTTCGTCCCCAACCGGCCCTTGAGCATCAAGCCGCTGCGCGGTTGAACCTTCCTTTATCCCTTGCGCCCGCCGGCCTGCCGTCGTTCACCAACGGCCGGCCGGAGTGTGGCGCCACGCACGAGAGCACCCCATGAGACCCTTTTGGCTGGAACAGGCGCTGAACGCAGAAAGCGCCGAGGATTGCCCACCGCTGCAAGGTACTACCGGCACCGATGTGTGCATCGTCGGTGGCGGCTACACCGGGCTGTGGACGGCGATTCAACTCAAGGAGCAGGACCCGCGGCTGGACGTGGTGCTGATCGAGGCGGACATCTGCGGCGCCGGCGCCAGTGGGCGCAACGGCGGCTGCGCGCTGTCCTGGTCGGCCAAGTATTTCACCCTCGAGCGCCTGTTCGGCGTCGAGGAGGCGGTGCGGCTGGTCAAGGAGTCGGAGCAGAGCATCCGCGCCATCGGCACGTTCTGCGAGCGCTACGGGATCGACGCCGACTATCGCCTCGACGGGACGCTCTATACCGCCACCAACCGGGCCCAGTGCGGCGCTACCGATGGCGTGATCGCCGCGCTGGAGCGCCAGGGCATCAACTCGTTCGAGAAGCGCCCGCTGGCGGATGTGCAGCGCCTGGCCGGTTCCGCGAAACACCTGGAGGGCTGGTTTTCGCCGGCGGCCGCCAGCGTGCAGCCGGGCAAGCTGGTGCGCGGCCTGCGCCGCGTGGCCTTGCAACTGGGCGTGCGGATCTATGAAAACACCGCGATGACCGGGATGGAGGAAGGCGTGCCGGCGCGGATCCACACGCCCGGCGGCCAGGTCCAGGCGCGTTCCGTGGTACTGGCGCTGAACGCTTGGATGGCCCGCGCCTTTCCACGGTTCGAGCGCAGCGTGGCGATCGTCTCCAGCGACATGCTGATCACCGAGCCGCGCCCCGAGCTGCTCAAGTCGATCGGCCTGACCAGCGGGGTGACGGTGCTCGATTCGCGGATCTTCGTGCACTACTACCACAACACCCCGGACGGCCGGATCATGCTCGGCAAGGGCGGCAACACCTTCGCCTATGGCGGACGCATGCTGCCGGTGTTCGACCAGCCATCGCCCTATGCCGGGCTGCTGCGCCAGAGCCTCGCGGAATTCTTCCCGGCCTTTGCCGAGGTGCCGGTGGCGGCGACCTGGAACGGCCCGTCCGATCGCTCGGTCACCGGCCTGCCGTTCTTCGGCCAGATGAGTGCCAGCGGCAATGTGTTCTACGGCTTCGGCTATTCCGGCAGCGGCGTCGGCCCGTGCCACATGGGCGGGCAGATCCTCGCTTCGCTGGTGCTGGGCCTGGACAACCCCTGGACCCGTTCGCCGCTGGTCAACGGCCCCCTGGGCTACTTCCCGCCGGAGCCGTTCCGTTACCTGGGCTCGCTGCTGGTGCGCAACGCCATCCGCCGCAAGGAACGAGCCGAGGATCACGGCCACCGGCCGCGGCATCTGGACGTGCGCCTGGCCCGGCTCGCCGCGGCGGCGGGCAAGGCCGACAAGGGCTGAGGGGCGGGACAGGTGGTCGCGGATCTGACTTTTTGGTCGATTGGTGCCTTCAGGCCGTATAAACTTGCCCATCGCGTCGGCCACATCCAACTCGACGCCACAGATCAAAGAGAGTGAGTAATGGGCGCACAGTGGAAGGTTAAACACAAAGAAGCGGCAGCCAACGCCAAGGGCAAGATCTTCGGCAAGCTGGTCAAAGAGATCACCATTGCTGCCCGCAACGGCGCTGACGTCGCTACCAACGCACACCTGCGTCTGGTGGTGGAGCAGGCGAAAAAGGCCTCGATGCCCCGCGAGACCCTGGAGCGTGCGATCAAGAAAGGTTCGGGCCAGCTCGGCGAGACCGTGCAGTACCACCGCGTGACCTACGAAGGTTTCGCCCCGCACCAGGTGCCGCTGATCGTTGAATGCGTGACGGACAACATCAACCGCACCGTCGCGGAAATCCGCGTGGCGTTCCGCAAGGGCCAGCTGGGTGCTTCCGGCTCGGTGTCCTGGGACTTCAACCATGTCGGCATGATCGAAGCCGCGCCGGACAGCCCGGACGCCGATCCGGAGCTGGCGGCCATCGAAGCCGGGGCCCAGGATTTTGAGCCTGGGGACGAGGGCGCGACCCTGTTCCTGACCGAGCCTGCCGACCTCGACGCCGTGCAGAAAGCCCTGCCCGAGCAAGGCTTCACCGTGCTCTCGGCCAAGCTCGGCTACCAGCCGAAGAACCCGGTCAGCGGCCTGTCCGACGAGCAGATGGCGGAAGTCGAGGCGTTCCTCGAAGGCCTGGACAACCATGACGACGTGCAGGACATGTTCGTCGGCCTGGCGGGTTAAGCCCGGCCCGCTGAGTCGCGTTGTGTGAGCAACGCCTTCGCCCGCCAGCGAGCTCCTTGAGGAGCGAGCTGGCTGGCGATGTTCTTCAAATCCCCCGCAACACGTCCCCAACTTCGGCAAACCCCGGCCGCGCCAGCACCTGCGGCTGACAGCAGTCGCCGACCAGCGCTTCCAGGCGTTCACGCCGCTGCGGGCTCAGGCCCGGCTCGATGCGTTCCAGCAACTCCTCCAGCAAAATCCCGAAGGCCCGTACTTCGATGCGTTGCAGCGCCCGGGTTTCCTCGGTGTCGGCCAGCGCATGGAAGGACGCCGCGCCAAAATCCCCCAGCAGGCAATCGCCCTCCGGGTTCCACAGAATGTTATGGCCATACAGGTCGCCGTGGGTGATGCCCTGGCGATGCAGATGCGCGCCGACCGAAGCGATGCCGTGGGCCATGCGCAGGGCCACGTCGGCACTGAAGCGGGTGTTCTCGTCGTAGATGTCGCGGGTGCAGGAGGCCAGGCTCGGCAAGGCCGCCAGGTTGCGGTAGCGCGGCTCGATCAGTTGCATCACCAGGCCGTTCTGCTCCTGGGGGTGATCGCTGATCCGTCCTTCGACACGGATCAGGTTCGGATGCCGGCCAGCGCTGATGCAGGCGTTCATTTCGTGCAGCGGCGAGCCGTCGCTGGTCATGCTGCCCTTGTACAGCTTGACCGCCACTTCGCCCGGCGCTTGCCCGGGGCGCTGCCAGCGGGCCTGGTGGATCACCCCGGACGCGCCTTCGCCCAGGCGTTGCTGCAATTCCAACTCGGCCCAGGGAATGCGCGGCACCGACTCCAGCGCCGCGGCGTCGGCCTCGGATTCCAGCGGGTTGCCGGCATAGGCCAGCCAGGTCAGGCGCGGCAGGCCCAGCAGGAAGGCCGGCAGTTCGCCGAGGCGGTTGGCGGCGATGCGGACCAGCTCCAGCTGGTGGCACTGGCTCAGGCTCTGTGGCAGATGGCTCAGGCGGTTGCCGGAAAGCATCAACTTTTGCAGGTGCGGGCGCCGGCCCAGCTCCTCCGGCAGCTCCTCGATGCAGTTATCGGTGAGGATCAGCCAGCGCAACAACGGCGGCAGGGCCGCGGCGGGAACCCGCTCGATGCGGTTGGCCTTGAAGCCGACCATGCTCAGTTGCGCGCACTGGCCGACGCAGGCGGGCATTTCAGTGAACTGGTTGTCGGAGCAGAACAGCACCCGCAGGCGGGTCAGGCGATGCAGGTCGTCCGGCAGGCTGCTCAGGGCATTGCCGCTGAGGTTCAAGACTTCCAGCGAGTCCGCCAGGTCGAAGATTTCCCGGGGGAATTCGCTCAGACCGCAAGACAGGTCCAGGCGCTTGAGACCGGCCAGTTGGCCGGCCCGCAGTTGGGCAAGGGTATCCATGAACAGATTCGGCACTCAGGCTAGAGAAGGGCGCGCGGCCCTGGAAATGGCCGCCATGATAGCGGCGCAGGGCGGCAGGTGGCGACCGCCGGTTCAGCTGCGCGGCGTATCCGCGGCGATTTCCTGCAACTGGCCCAGGCGGCTGCGGGTGCGCGCCAGGTCGATGGCGTTGCCGCCCAGGCTCTCGCGCAACGGGCGCTGGCCGATCAGGGTGAGGTGTTTGTCCTGGTCGTACAGCACGTCGATCAGGTTGATGAAGCGCTGCTGGACGGCAATCGGGCATTCGCCCAGCTCGGGCAGCTCGTCGATGATCCAATGGTCGAAACGCCGGCTCAGCTCCAGGTAGTCCATGACCGCGGTCGGTTGTTCGCACAGGTCGCCGAAGGCAAAACCCACGCTGCGTTGCGCGCACAGCCGTACCTGCAGTTGACGCGCGCCGACCATCAGCGGCGAACTCGCGCCGCCGCGTTGCGGCAGGCCCAGGTCCAGGCGCTGCTGCTCGCTGCCGGGCCACAGGTAGCGGCCCTGGGTGAACACCTGTTGCGAATGGCTGCGGGGCTGGCTGCGGTAATCGTGGGGGCCGCCGACCTCCATGACTTGCATGCGGCTGCCGATCAGGTCGATCACCGGCTTGAAGCGCGCGTGGTACAGCGGGTTGGGCAGCAAGCCCTGGGGCGCGTAGTTGGACGTCACCAGCAGCAGGATGCCGCGCTGGAACAGCGCCTTGAACAGCCGCGTGATCAACATCGCATCGCCGATGTCGTGGACATGGAATTCGTCGAAGCACAGCACGCGGCAATGGCTGAGCAGCTCGTCGAGGGTGGCTTCCAGGGCGTCGGGCCGTTCGCGGTGACGGAACATGCCGTGATGCAACTGGGCGAAGAAGTCGTGGAAGTGCAGACGCTGTTTTTCCGTCAGCGTGATGGCCTGGAAGAAACCGTCCAGCAGCCAGCTTTTGCCCCGTCCCACCGCGCCATGCAAATACAGGCCGCGACAGGCGTGTGGCTTGACATCGGCCTGGAGCAGGGCGTTGGCCTGCTGGGCCATGTAGTCGATCACGCGCTGCTGGCTGTGGCTCAGGGTGTAGCCCTGGTCGTGGGCCTTGTGCCGGAAATACTCATGGATCGCCCGGCCGTGGCTGGTGCTGGCGGCGGGCCTGGCGCAAGCCTTGCCGAAGAACGCGCGCAGCCTGGGCCAGCGCGATGGGCGTAGCGAGCGGTTTGGCGGTAAAACGGCCAATGGTGTCACCCCCGATGGTTCCAGGCCCGCTCCCCCCTGGAACCGGCGCGGTAATTTATCCAATCCCCGGCCTGGCATCCAGCGCTGTCTGAACCTGCGGTTTTATTCCACGGAAAGCTCGGGTCGGTACAGCCGCTTGCCCGTGTCACTGCGCGCGACCACTGTGCGCGACCATGGTGCGCCGGGCGCTGCACGGGCCGTTTCAGGAGTGCTTCGAGGGCGTGCGACGTGCGGCCGTACTGGCGATTTGCGTGGCGCTGGCTAACCTGAGCTGTACCTATCGTTCCTCGAAAGGATTGAGGCGTTGAATGGCAAGCTGGTTTTCGCAGTCATGAGCGTGCTCTTTGGCGCGACGGCATGGGCCGCAGAGCTCCAGGTGGAGGTCCGGATCAACGTGCTGCGTGGCTGCCAGCTGGTGGGGCAGCCGCGCGACGCGGGTGTCGAGCAGCTGGGCGTGCTGGATTTCGGCAGCAGCCCGCGCCTGGACAACCCCGCCGGCCCCCTCAGCGCGGCGCTGCTCGACACCCGCCTGCCCAGGCTCGAATGCAACCCGGACACCCCTTATCAATTGCGCGTCGACGGCGGGCAGCACGGCGGCGTCGGCGAAGTGCGCTACCTGGCCGGCAGTGCCGAACACAGCAAACCCATCCCGTATCGCCTGTACCAGGACGCGGCCCGGCGCATTCCGCTGCCGGTGAATGTGCCGGTCAGCGGCCGGGTGCCGGACTCGGGGTCGGTGGACTTGCCTCTGTACGGGCGGATCGAGCCCTTGGCCGAGATCCCGCGGGTCAGCCGTTATTCCGATCTGCTGAAAGTGACGGTCACCTGGTAGTGGCCGTGGGGGGCTGCCCGGCGAAATCGGGCAGTGCAGGGAGGCCGTTCGCGGTGAGCGGTCACAGTGAAAATCCTGATGGATCTGGGATGGGCGACATGACCAATAGACGCTGGGCGCTGGCGGCCCTGGGTTCCCTGCTATTGCTGGCCGGCGCTGCGCAAGCGGCGATCAACGGGCAGATCCTGGCGCGGCTGACCATCATCGCCGGCTGCGAAGTGACCAACGGCGCGACCCGCACGGTCCTGGGCCCGGACAGCGATTTCGGCCTGCTGGATTTCGGCCAGCAGGGCCCGACCTGGAGCAGTCCGCTGAATGCCGCCATCAGCAGCACCGGCAATGGCCGCCTGGAAGTCGCCTGCAACCCTGCGGTGACCGGTTTCACCGTGACCATCGACGGCGGCATGAATGGCGATGGCAACACCCGGCGCCTGAGTAATGGCCGCCAGACCATTGCCTATCGGCTGTTCCTCGATGCGTCCGGCAGCCACAGCTACAGCATCGGCCAACAACACTATTTCGCCGTTACCAGCGCAGCGCAGATACCGATCCCGGTGTTTGGCTCGGTGGTCGCGAATACCAGCGCGCTGCCGGCGGGGGTCTACACCGACACCCTGACGGTCACGCTGGATTGGTAAACCCACGGAGGACGAATGTCATGCACATGCTTGTATCCCGGATCGCTTTGCCGCTGCTTGGATTGGCCATGTTTTCCGTGGCCCAGGCCGCGACGGTCACCGGCCAGATCACGTCCAGCCTGATTCTCACCAGCAGTTGCCAGGTCAATGGCGCGGGCGGCAGCAGCGGCCTGAACTTCGGCGCCCTGAACTTCGGCACCACCGACAGCCTGTTCACCCAAGCCATGGCCCAGGTACTCGGTGGCGGCGGCGGAGCCTTGTCGATCCTCTGCTCCAGTGGCACCAGCCCGGTGGTGACGGTCCGCGCGGGCGCCAATGACGGCCAGTCCGCCGGCGGCACCCGGGCCCTGGCCGATGGCAGCGGCAACTTCGTGCCTTACGACTTGTACACCGACTCCGGGCACACGCAGCTCCTGGCCATCGACGATGCCATCAACCTGGCCACCAGCACCGGCGTGGCGCAGACCGTCAATATCTACGGCAAGGCGCTCGGCAAGGCTGGCCTGCCGGCGGGCACCTATACCGATACCGTCGCAGTCGAACTGACTTTCTGACGCCATGGCCCGTCACGCGTGCGCAGCGCTGATACTGCTCGGTGCCAGCAGCCTGCCGCTACCCCTGGCGGCGGCGACCAGCCAGAGCTTCCAGGTCAGCGCCACGGTGGTCGCCGGGTGCCTGGTGGTGGGTGGCGTGAGCAATTACGGCAACCTGAACTTCGGCAGTCAGTCGGCGTTGTCCACCAGCACGCTGCAGGTCGCCCTGGCGAACAGCGTGCAACTGCAATGCACGCCGGGGGTGACCCTGAACATGAGCGTCGACGGCGGCCAGTACAACAGCAGCGGACGGCACATGCAGCTCGACGGCGGCAGTGCGCGGGTGGCTTATCAACTGTTTACCGACGCGGCGTTCAGCCAGAGCCTGGGCATCGGCCAGAGCGTGGCGGTGGCCTACGGCGACGCGAGCAACATCAGCCTGCCGATCTATGGGCAGGTGCAATTGCCGGGCAACCAGCCTGGGGGGACGTACAGCGACGTGCTGCAGGTGCAGCTGTCGTGGTGAGAGCAAGACCATGAGGAGTAGCCGTATGTATTCGTTGCAGGCCGTTCGTTGTGCCGTGCTGGCCACGGCATTGCTGGGGGCGGCCCAGGCCAGTGCCGCCAGTTCGGTGTTGATCTGGCCGATCGACCCGGTGCTGGAGGCCGACCAGCAGGCCAGCGCCTTGTGGCTGGAAAACCGCGGCACGGAAACCGCGAGCCTGCAGATCCGGGTCTTTGCCTGGAGCCAGAGCGGCTTCGAGGACCAATACCAGAACCAGCGGGAGGTGATCGGCAGCCCGCCGGTGGCGAAGATCGCGCCGGGGCAGAAGCAGCTGGTGCGCCTGACCCGGACCCGCGAGATACCACCAGGCCAGGAGCTGGCCTATCGGATCATCATCGACGAAATTCCTTCGCCCCAGCCGGCGGTCGCCGAAGGCGCGGGCAAGACGGCGGCGGCCATCCGTTTCCAGATGCGCTATTCGGTGCCGCTGTTCGCCTACGGGGCGGGCCTGTGGAGCAAACCGGACACCACCCGCCAGCGTGACCCGAAAAGCGCCGGGGTGCCCGAGCTGAGCTGGCGCAAGGTCGCGGTGGACGGTCGCCATTACGTGGAGGTGCGCAACCAGGGCGCGGTGCATGCGCGCCTGACCGACGTGGCGTTCAAGCAGGCCGGGCAGACCCGGCCGCTGGTGGAAGGGCTGCTGGGCTACGTGCTGCCGGGGGCGATCATGCGCTGGCCGTTGCCCAGCTCGCCCGCCACGGACGCGGCGTTGCAGGTACGGGTCAATGGTGCGCCGCAACTGCAGGACGTCGCGCCGGCTCGCTGAAGCCGTCTGCCGCAAGCAGACAGGGTTGCGGGGCTGCCCGTCGATCGGCGATTCAGGCTGAGCGCTGGCGCAAGCCCTTGCGGGCCATGGAAGAAAGGTGTCCATCGATGGGCGTAACGCTTCAATGAACCTCGGCGCGGCTCGTCGTTTCTGGCGCCCGGGGTGGGCGGCGAGCGGGCTGTGCTGCTGGATGTTCGCCTCCAGTGGCCTGGGCGGCGAACTGCCGCCGCCACCCAGCGGCATGGACGCGATCAGCGATGCCCAGCTGTTCCTGGAACTGGTGGTCAATCAGATGAATACCGGGCGGGTGATCGCCGTCGAACAGCGTTCGGGGCGCTTGTTCGTGCCGGTCCAGGCCCTGCGGGAGACCGGGATGAAACTGCCTGACGGGCTCGACGCCCAAGTCGCCCTCGACAGCCTGCAAGGCTTGCGCAGCGACTACGACAGCCAGGGCCAGCGCCTGTTGCTCCAGGTGCCGCCGGACTGGTTGCCGGAGCAATGGATCGGCAGCCGCCAGGCCTATCCCCGGACCCCGGCGCTGAGCAGTTTCGGCGCCTTGCTCAATTACGATCTGTACCTCAACGACACCGACGATGCCGGCACCTATCTGGCGGCCTGGAACGAGGTACGGCTGTTCGACAGCTGGGGCACGCTGTCCAACACCGGCCAGTACCGGCGGACCTTTTCCGGCCTGGGCGAGGGCACGCTGAACAACGGCTACCGGCGCTACGACACGACCTGGCGTTACTCCGACGACGAGCGCCTGCTGACCTTCGAGGCCGGCGACCTGGTCAGCGGCGCCTTGCCCTGGAGCAACTCGGTGCGCCTGGGCGGCGTGCAACTGTCCCGCGATTTTGCCGTGCGCCCGGACCTGGTGACCTATCCCTTGCCGCAGTTCGCCGGGGAGGCGGCGGTGCCGTCCTCGGTGGACCTGTTTATCAACGGCTACAAGTCCAGCAGCGCCGACCTGCAGCCGGGGCCCTACACCCTGACCAATATTCCGTTCATCAACGGGGCCGGCGAAGCGGTGGTGGTGACCACCGATGCCCTGGGCCGACAGGTGTCCACCACCGTGCCGTTCTATGTCACCAGCAGCCTGCTGCAAAAGGGCCTGAGCGACTTCTCGGTGGCGGCCGGGACCTTGCGCCGCGACTACACGCTGAAGGATTTCAGTTACGGCCCTGGCGTCACCTCCGGCAGCCTGCGCTACGGCCTGAGCGACAACCTGACCCTGGAAGGCCATGCCGAGGCCGCGCAGTCCCTGACCCTTGGCGGTCTGGGCGGCAACCTGCGGCTGGGCAACTTTGGCGTGCTCAACAGCGCCATCAGCCAGAGCCGCTTCGACGGCCAGGGCGGGCAGCAGGTCAGCCTCGGCTATCAGTACAGCAGCCAGCGCTACAGCCTGTCCTACCAGCGCATGCAGCGCCATGACGGCTACGCCGACCTGACCGTGGTGGACAGCCCCTACGCCAGCCTCAGCCAGCGCAGCGAGCAATTGACCCTGAGCCTCAACCTCGAACGCTACGGCAGCCTCGGCGCCGGTTATTTCGATGTGCGCGCCGCCGACGATTCGCGCACCCGCCTGCTCAACCTGACCTGGAGCAAGCCGCTGTGGCGCAGCAGCAGTTTCTACCTGTCGGCCAACCGCGAGATCGGCGACAGCAATTGGGCGGTCCAGGCCCAACTGGTGATTCCGTTCGACCTCCACGGCAGCCTGAGCCTGAGCAGCGAGCGCAGCCAGGACGGCCAGAGCCGGCAGCGGGTCAATTACAGCCGGGCGGTGCCCAGCGAGGGCGGCGTCGGCTTCAATCTCGGCTATGCCCAGGGCGATGCGCCGACCTATCGCCAGGCCGACCTGACCTGGCGCTTGCAGTCGGTGCAATTGCAGGCCGGGGTCTACGGCTCCAGCGAGGCCGAGACGCGCTGGGCCGACGCCAGCGGCTCGCTGGTGTGGATGGACGGCCAGGCGTTCGCCGCCAACCGCATCGACGATGCCTTCGTGGTGGTCAGCACCGACGGCTATCGGGACATTCCGGTGCGCTACGAAAACCAGCTGGTGGGGCACACCGATAAAAATGGCCACTTGCTGGTGCCCTGGAGCAGCGCCTATTACCGCGGCAAATACGAGATCGACCCGTTGAACCTGCCGGCCAACGTGCAGAGTCCGCAGGTCGAGCAACGGGTCGCGGTGCGCCGCGGCAGTGGTTATCTGGTGCAGTTCCCCTTGACCCGCATCGTCGCCGCCAGCGTGGTCCTGGTGGACGCCCGGCAACAGTACCTGCCGCTGGGCAGCCTGGTGACCCATGAGCAGAGCGGCGCCCAGGCCGTGGTGGGTTGGGACGGCCTGGTGTACCTGGAAAACCTGGCAGCCAACAACAGCCTGCGGGTCAGCCTGGCCGACGGTGGCAGTTGCCAGGCGAGTTTTGCGTTGAAGCCGGAGCAGGAGCAGGTGCCGCTGATCGGGCCGCTGCTGTGCCAATGAGGAATGTTGAACGGAATCGGGAGCCGATGAACATGGACAGGTTGCGTGGTGAAGGGGGCCGCTGGCTGTTGCTGATGGCGCTGTTGTTGCCGGGGCTGGCGCAGGCCCTGTGTTCGGTGGTCAGTACCTCGCCGGCGGGGTTCGGCACCCTCAGTTCGATCCTTTTGCGCACCACCTCGCAGTCGGCGTCCAGCACCAACGCCGGCCTGGCCTGTACCGGCTCGTTGCTGACGCTGCTGACCAGCAACGATCACTTCTACGCCACCATCACCTCCTCGCAGAGCGGCCTGCTGGGGCCTACCGGCGATGTCATCGGCTATACGATCTACGCCAACAACAGCACCAGCTACCCCATCACCCGCGGCGTGCAGTTCGACTTTGCGCGTAACTCCATCGCCGATGCCCTGGGGCTGGTGGGCAGCCCGACCGTGGCCAAGGCCGTGCCCCTCTACCTGGGCAGCATCACCGGCAGCAACGTCGCCGCCGGCATTTACAGCGATACTTTGAGCATCGCCTGGAGCTGGAACTACTGCGCGGGGATCGGTGCCCTGGGCGCCTGCCTGGGGCGCGATATCGGCAGCGGCGTCGCCAGCCTGACGGTCAACCTGACGGTGGCCAACGATTGTGTGATTACCGCGCCCGACATCAGCTTTGGCAGTGCGCCAGTGGTCAGTGCGTTTGCCACCGTCAGCGGGCAGACCATCAACCTTGCGTGCACCAAGGGCAGCGCCTACACCGTGGGTCTCAGCGATGGCCAGCAGGCCGTCAGCGTCGGCGGGCGACGGCGGATGGTCTCGGGCGGTAACTACCTGGCCTACGACATTTTCAAAAGCGCCGGCAGCACCCGCTGGGGCAGCGTCGGCGCAGCGCGGCGGGCCAGCTCCGATGCCGAGGTGAACCCGGGCAACGGCCTGGGCACCGGCAGCCAGGTGTTCAACTACAACGCCAGGATCTACACCGACCAGGCCACGCCGCCGGCGGGGACCTATATCGACAACGTGGTGCTGGATGTGGGGTTCTAGGCGCAAGAATGGCTGGCCGCGCCAATCGCCGGCCCGGTGGCGGCCCGGAAATCCCGCGGCCGCTGCGCGCCCGATCGCAGGCTGCGCCAGCGGCTACAGGGAAGGCGGGATCGGGCCTGTATCGTTGGCCCCCGGATCGACGTAGCCGCTGCCGCAGGCTGCGATAAGGTCCGCAGGACCTTCGGCGGCCTCAAGGCGGCCACCGGATCGAAGCTGGCGCCGCGCCGCTGGCCTCAGAACTTCTGGGTGCTCTGCAACCGCTGCACCAGCGGCTCCAGACGAATGTGGATCGTTGGCACTGTTATCGGCGCCCCCGGATCGATGTAGCCGCTGCCGCAGGCTGCGATAAGGTCCGCAGGACCTTCGGCGACCTCAAGGTGGCCACCGGATCGAAGCGGGCGCCGCGCCGCTGGCCTCAGAACTTCTGGGTGCTCTGCAACCGCTGCGCCACCGCGGAGCCGCTCGGGCTGACCATGGCGTAGTTGTAGCCGCTGTCGGACCAGTACTCGGCCTGCAATTCGCCATCGCTGCGGCTGCCGCGGGGCAGCAGGTAGTTCCTGGGGCCTGGCGGGCGGATATAGAAACTGATCCGGTGCCCGCCCTGATCCTCGTAGAGCACCATCGCCGCCGGCCCTTGCTCGGTGCTCAGCAGGCGCCCGCTGACCGCCTGGAAGCCGGCCTCGCGCAGATCCGGCAGGCGCTCCGCCTGGCTGAAATAACGGTCGAGCCAGGCCTGCATGGCCGCGTTGCCCTGGACCTTGAGGTCGGCCGGCAAGATGCCCTGTTGGGCGAACAGGCGATAAGCCTGCATCGCGTCGGTCATCGGCAGCGGGGCGTGGGCCAGGGTCATTTCCCGGGCCTGCCAGCCACTCAGGCCGCCGATGCCGAGCGCGATCAGCAGCAGCGCGGCGCTGGCCAGGTGGCGGCGCGACTGGCGCTTGAGGCGCTGGCGAATCAGCGCCGGGTCCAGGTCTGGGTTGGCCGCCTGTTGCAGGGCGCCGCCAAGGGCCGCGCGCAGTTGCTGGGCGTCGTGTTGCCAGGCCTGGACCTGGGCCGCGAGCTGCGGGTGGCTGCTCAGGTAGGTTTCCAGCAGGCGCCGGTCGCTCTCGTTGAGCTGATGGTCGACGTAGGCATGCAGGTCGCGTTCGCTGGGGGGCAGGCTGATCATTTGAGTATCCGCAAAGAAGGGCTGCTGATTTCGCCGTCGCTGAGCTCGCGCAAGGCCTGGCGCGCCCGGGACAGGCGGGACATCACAGTGCCGGTGGGCACCTCGAGAATCGTCGCGACTTCCTTGTAGCTCAGGCCTTCCACCGAGACCCAGAGCAGCAACGCGCGCTGTTCGGCGGGCAGGCGGTCGAAGGCTTCCAGGGTCGATTGCGCCACCACGCTGCGTTCGACCGAGGGTTGGGCGTCGTCGCGCCCGGTAAAGAACTCCAGCATGCGCGCATAGCGCCGGGAGCGGCGGTGCGCGTCGACAAACTGCCGGTAGAGAATGGCGAACAGCCAGGCCCGCAGGTCGCCCTCGGGGCGCTTCTCGCTCCAGCTCGACAGCGCCCGCTCCAGGCACGCCTGCACCAGGTCGTCGGCGCTGCTGGGCTGACGGCTCAGGGACAGGGCGAAGCGCCGCAACCGAGGGATGATTTCACGCAGCTGTTCGTCGATATCGTTCATGGCTTCCTGCAGGTTGTTGGCCAGTCGCTACGCTTGCAAAGCGTACTTGCAACAGCCAGACGCCCGGGGCTGCAGGTTATTCCAGGCGCCGAAAAATAAATATCGGCGCCGGGGAATAAAGCCTGCCGGGGTACGTCTGACGTGTCCTTTCCACCTGTGGCCCCAGGCCCTGGAGATTATTCATGGTAGATCGCCCATCCCCCCCTGGCCGTCCGCCCTTGAGCGCGCTCAGCCTGAGCCTGCGCCTGGTCGGGATCGGCCTGGTCGTCGCGGCCCTGGCCGGCGCCCTGGCCTATGTGCACGGCACTTTCGACCCGCAACGCCTGACCCCCAAGGCCCTGGTGGACGTGCTGGAGAAAAACAACGGCGTGCATCCGGGGTTTCGTCGCAACCACGCCAAGGGCGTGTGCGTGGCCGGTTATTTCGAAAGCAGCGGCGAGGCCCGCAGCTATTCCAGCGCCCAGGTGTTCAACGACACGCGAACCCCGGTGGTCGGGCGCTTCGCCTTGCCGCCCGGCAACCCCTATGCGCCTGACGGCGGGGTACCGATCCGCAGCCTGGCGCTGCGTTTTACCCAGGCCAACGGCCAGCAATGGCGCACCGGGATGAACAGCATGCCGGTATTCCCGGTGGGCACCCCCGAGGCGTTCTACCAGTTGCAGCAGGCCAGCTTGCCGGACCCGGCGACCGGCAAGCCGAACCCGGCCAGCGTGCCGGCGTTTTTCGCGGCTCACCCGGAAGCCATGCCGTTCCTGCAATGGATCAAGGGCGCCAAGCCATCGGCCAGCTATGCCACCGAGACCTACAACGGCATCAACGCGTTTTACCTGGTGAGCGCCAGCGGGCAACGCCAGGCGGTGCGATGGGGCGTGGTGCCGCTGACCCAGGACGCGCCCGGCGCGGTGGCGCCGCAAGGTAACGACTTCCTCGAGAAAGACCTGGTGCAGCGCCTGGCCGCGGGGCCGCTGCGCTGGCGCTTGAACATCACCCTGGCCAACCCCGGCGACCCTACCGACGATGCCAGCAAGGCCTGGCCCAGCGAACGCAAGGTGTTGAATGCCGGGACCCTGGTGCTCGAGCGCAGCCAACCGCAGGACAACGGCGAATGCCGCGACATCAACTACGACCCGCTGGTGCTGCCAAGCGGCATTGCCGCCTCCGACGACCCGCTGTTGGCGGCCCGTTCGGCGGCCTATGCCAATTCGTATCGGCGTCGTGCCAGTGAAGTCGAACCATTGCCCAGTGCTGCCCAGGAGTCTCGCCCATGAGTGCCCAACCGAACCATTTCGCGCCGCTGGCGCGCCTGCTGCACTGGCTGATGGCGCTGATGATCATCGCCATGCTGTTTATCGGTGCCGGCATGGTGGCCTCGGTGTCCGAGCGCCACCAATGGCTGATCAACCTGCACAAGCCGCTGGGCATTGCCATTCTGCTGCTGGTGATCGTGCGTTTGGTCGTGCGCTTTTCCACCCGGAAACCGCCCTTGCCGGCGGACCTGCCGGCCTGGCAGGCATTGGCGGCCAAGGCTTCCCATGTGCTGCTGTACGCGCTGATGCTGATTTTGCCGCTGCTGGGCTGGGCGATGATTTCGGCGGCGGGCGACCCGGTAATGCTTGGCAGCTCGCTGCAATTGCCTTCGATCCTGCCGGCCAATGCCCCGCTGTTCGCCTTTTTGCGCAAGGCCCACGGTTTTCTCGCCTACCTGCTGTTCCTGACGGTGTTGCTGCATCTGGCGGCGGCGCTGTTCCACGGCTGGGTGCGCCGGGACGGGGTGCTGGAGAGCATGCTGCGCGGCAAGGATTGAGGTAGCGTTGCGGGTGGCTCACTCCTGCCGGGATTTACCTAGCCCTTGCAGGAGCGGGCCTGCTCGCCAAGCGTCGGCCCCCGCCATTCAAGCCAGGGATTTGCGTGAACCCAGGCTCCACCACCAGAAGAGCAGTGCCACGCCATTGATCGCAGCGCCCAGCAAGCACACCCCGGTCCAGCCTGCCCAGGCATACATGGCCGTGGCGCCGATCGCGCCGCAAGCGCTGCCGATCGAATAGAACAGCATGTAGCCCGCGGCCAGGCGGCTCTGGGCCTCGGGGCGGGTGCTGTAGATCAGGCTCTGGCTGGTGACATGCACCGCCTGCAGGCCCAGGTCGAAGACGATTACCCCCAGCAGCAGGGCCCAGAGCGACGACTGGGTGTAGGCGATCGGCAACCAGGAAGCCAGCATCAGGCTCAACGCCAGGCCGCTGGTCCACTGCCCCAGGCCCCGGTCGGCGAGACGTCCGGCACGCGCCGCGCCCAGGGCACCGGCTGCCCCGGCGAGGCCGAACAGACCGATCTCGGTGTGCGACAGCGACAGCGGTGGGGCGCTCAGGGGCAGCACCAGGGGCGTCCATAAAACCGTGCCGGCAGCGAAGATCAGCATCGCCAGCAGCGCTCGGTCGCGCAGCACTTTTTCCTCGCGGAACAGGCCGAACAGCGAGCGGATCAATTGGCCGTAGCTGTGCAGCGCCGCCGGTTGCTCGACCTTGGGCAAGACTCGCCATAACAGCAGCGCCATGAGCAGGGTCAGCCCGGCCGAAAGCAGGTACACCGACCGCCAGCCGGCCAGGTCGGCCATGGTACCCGACACCGTGCGCGCCAGCAGAATCCCCAGGACGATGCCGCTGGTCACGCTGCCCACCACCTGGCCACGTTCGCCCGGCGCGGCCAGGTTCGCGGCATAGGCCACCAGCACCTGGGTCACCACGGCGAGCAGCCCGGTCAGGGCCATGCCCAGCAGCAGCCAGGTGCTATCCGGCGCCAGCGCCACCATCAGCAGGGCGCCGACCGACAACGTCATCTGGCCGACGATCAGGCGCCGCCGGTTCAGCAGGTCGCCCAACGGCACCAGGAACAACAGGCCGAGGCCGTAGCCGACCTGGGTCAGGGTGACGACCAGGCCGATGGTCGCCGGCGGCATGCCCAGGCTGTGGGCCATGGCATCGAGCAGCGGCTGGGCGTAATAGACATTGCCCACCGCCAGTCCGCAGGCGATGGCAAACAGCAGCACCACCGACGCGGGAAGGGCGGCGATGGGCAGAGGGGCGATTGCGGCGGTCATGCTCGACTCCATGAGATTTGGTTGCTTTATGAAACCAGTTGTACGATAGAGATGCTGGTTTTATATTGCAACCACTTTCCTGTAGCGAGTCGGCACCATGGTCAAACGCACAAGCCTGGAGGGCGCCGAATGCCCGGTAGCCCGTTCATTGGACGCGATCGGCGACTGGTGGTCGCTGTTGATCGTTCGCGATGCCTTCGACGGCATCCGCCGCTTCAGCGAGTTCCAGCGCAACCTGGGGATGGCCAAGAACATCCTCGCCGCCCGCCTGCGCACGCTGGTGGCGCATGGCATCTTCGAGGTGCTGCCGGCCTCGGACGGCAGTGCCTACCAGGAATACGTGCTGACGCAGAAGGGCAACGGCCTGTTCAACCTGATCATCGGGTTGCGGCAGTGGGGCGAGGCGTATTTCTACGAGCCGGGGGAGGCGCATTCGTTGATGGTCGACCGCGAGCTGGGGCAACCGTTGCGACCGTTGGAGTTGCGCGCGGCGGACGGGCGCCTGGTGGGGCCCGAGGATTGTCGGCGGGTGCCGGTGCAATAGGCGCTGGCCGCGGTTTGCGCCGCGGCCAGCCAAGCGGCATCAGCGCAGGATGCCGACCATGTCGGCCACGGTGCTGAGGACGTCCTTGCCCAGTTGCATCGAGCGTTTGCCCGACCAGCCGGTGAGCGGGTTGGGGTTGTCGTCGTGGTCCTTGAAGGGCATTTCCAGGGTCAGCGACAGGCAGTCGAACTTCTCGCCGACGCTGTTGCAGGCCAGGGTCATGTTGGCTTGGCCGGGCTTGTCTCGGGTGTAGCCGTGGGTGGTCTGGAAGTCCCGGGTCTTGTGTTTCAGGTGGCTGCGAAAATGCTCTTCGAGCTGGGCCAGGCGCGGCGTGTAGCCGGGGTTGCCTTCGCAGCCGGCGGTAAACACATGGGGGATTTCTTCGTCGCCGTGGATGTCGAGGAACAGGTCGACACCGTACAGCTCCATCTGCTGCTGGACGAACAGTACTTCCGGGCTGAGTTCCTGGCTGGCGCTCTGCCAGGCACGGTTCAGGTCCTGGCCCATGGCGTTGGTGCGCAGATGGCCATGGAAGGCGCCGTCGGGGTTCATGTTCGGCACCAGGTACAGGTCGGCGCTGGCCAGCAGCCTGTTCAACTCGGCATCGTCACGGTGCTGCAGGCGCTCGATCACGCCCTCCATGAACCATTCGGCCATGTGCTCGCCAGGGTGTTGCTGGGCGATGATCCAGACCTTGCGCCGGCCTTCGCCGCCGCTGCCTTTGCGCAACAGCTGGATGTCCCGGCCCTCGACGCTTTTGCCGGTGGCCAGCAGTTCGGCGCCGGCCTTGCTCAGCGCCTGTTCGATCAGCCAGTCGTGACGGCCGCGGCTGTAGGGTTCGAAATAGGCGAACCAGGCGTGGGTCTGGGTGGCCTCCAGGCAGAAGCGCAGGGTATCGCCTTCAAAGATCGTCGGGATGCGGAACCAGTTGACGTGATCGTAGGACGCCACCGCCTGATAGCCGCTCCAGGCCTTGTTGTACGAGGATTTGCTGGCATTGCTCAGGCGGAACCAGTGTTCCTGGCCGACATGCAGGCCGCTGGCCTTGAAATGGAACCACTGGAAATGTGCGCTGCGGGTGTCGGGCTTGATCGCCAGCAGGACTTGCGAGGGGTTGCTGGCATCCAGCACTTCGATGTTGCCGCTGTCGAAATTGGCAGAGATTTGAAATGAGCTTTGGGCCACGGTCATGATTCCTGAACAGGATTTTTATGGCCGTTACTTTAGCAAGGCGGGGAGTTGCAGGGGGGCAATTTCACTGGAGGGAGGGGGGCGTCGTCCTTGACGCGAAAGCAGCTTAGAAGCTATGCGATTGATTCTCAAGCGCTGTTTTTACATTTGCGAGCCGTTGCTGCGGGCGTCGGCTTGCAATGAGGCATTCTTTTGCTATCATCGCCGCCAATTTAGCGGTACCCAGTCTTCATTAGCCTGAAGCCAAGCCAGAAAAACTGGCAGAAAAAAAAGACCCGGCAAAAAAGCCGGGTCAAAAACCGTGATTAGCCTGATGAGGAGATAATCCAGGAGTCCGACCTAAGGTCTCTTGGGTTATCGACTGATCTCGCGACCAGTTGCTTGCAATAATAATCATTATCATTTGCAAGTCAAATGTTTTTCCCCGCCTTTTAGAAAATAATTTCCTGTCCCTGTTGCAAGCCTTGTTCATGGGTCGGACCCGCCGTGGGCGAATTGCGCCGCGAAGCTCACTCCGGGCGATGGCAATCCAGCGAGCGATCCACCAGCGCCTTGGCCATGTCGATCATGTGCACCACGGTAAACGCCAGGTCCCGACGGCTCCCCTGCAGATGGTCGGCTGCCTCGTAGGCACTGGCCGCGGCGCACCGCAGCAGGTCGGAAGCATGGATCATCGCTTCCTCGCTGCTGATGCTGGGTCTGACTTCGAAGAACTTCTCGTCGGTCGTCGATTCTGAAATAGCCGGTTTCAAGTAATAGTCCATGGCCCGGCGGGCCGCCTCACTGTCCTTGAGGGCGTTGAAACCGACATCGGTTTCCAGTTCCGGTGCGTCTTTACTGGTTGTGCTCATGAGCGGTTCCATCCTTTGAAGTGAAATGTGAAGGTCTGAAGAATGGTAATACTTAATGTATTTGTGACTAGCTTTCAAATACTACAACTTGTGTGTTGAGGGCAGAAATACACAACGTATTGTTCCGCTCCATGGACAAATGGATCGAGTTGGTTAAATCCAACATGAAGGACCGCAAGGTCACGCAAGAAAAACTCGCGGAACGCCTGGGCATGTCCCAGGGCGGCATTGGCCATTGGCTGAGCAAACGCCGTCAGCCGAAGATCGAAGACATGAACCGCGTGCTCGAGGAAATCGGCCTGGGTTTCCTCGAAGTCGCGCTGGTGATTCGCGAAAAACCACAGGTGGATGATGAGGGCCAACTGCTGCTGGAGGGGCCTTCGCTGGTGCAGAAGTACAACCCCTACTTTCGCTACCCAGTCAGCGATTGGCGGGGCGTTGGCGAGGTGCGCGAGGCGGGTGGAACGGGCTATGCCAGCCAGCGTTACGAGCTCTCCGACTACCAGGCCGAAGGGTCTGCCTTCTGGCTGGTCGTGGTGGGGGACGCGATGATTGCCCCGAGCGGCCTGAGCATCGCCCAGGACATGTTGATCCTGGTCGATCCGGCGGTGGAGGCGGTTCCCGGCAAGCTGGTGATCGTGCAGTGCCCGGGCAGTACCGAAGCGATTTTCCGCAAGCTGGTGGAAGAGGGCGGACAACGTTATCTGATGCCGCTTAATCCGACTTACCCGAAAGCTTTATACAGCGATGAGTGTCGGATTATTGGTGTAGTGGTGCAGGCTACCGCGAAATTCTGACGTAAAAATGCGATCGTTCCCGCAACTTTGCGGGAACGATCTCGTGCCTCATGAGCTTATTCCAGCTCCACCAGGGCACTTCCCTCACTGACCATTTCGCCTTCCTGGCAATACAGCGCCTTGACCACCCCGGCTTGTGGTGCGCGGATGCTGTGTTCCATCTTCATCGCTTCCAGGACCACCAACTGCGCGCCGGCTTCGACGCTCTGCCCGGCCTGCACCAAAACCCGCACGATGCTGCCGTTCATGGGCGCGGTCAGGCCGCCCTGGTGGCTGTGGCTGGCTTCCACCGCGGCGATCGGGTCATAGGGGGTGACCCGATGCATTTCGCCTTGCCACTGCAGGTACAGGTTGTCGCCCTGGCGAATGGCCCGGTGCTGCTGGCGCAATCCCTTGTGTTCGATCGACAGCTGTTCGCCGTGCAAGGCATGGGTGGCGTTGCTTGCGTCCAGCTTGAGCGCGCGGTCCTGCCCTTCGCAGTCCAGGTGCAGAACGGTTTCGCGCGGCAGGCCGATGCGCAGGCCGCTGGCCTTGGCCCAGGGCGAGTGGCGGTCGTCGGTGCGCGACGACTCCGGTTGGCTCTGGGCGAACGCCTGGGCGGCGGCTTGCCAGAACTCGTCGCTCAAGGCGCTCGCTGGTGGCAGCAACTGGTCCTGGTAGCGCGGGATAAAACCGGTATCCAGCTCGGCGGCGGCAAAGGCCGGATGGGCGATGATGCGCCGCAGGAACGCCAGGTTGGTCTTCAAGCCGCCGATGGCGAACTCGTCGAGCATGGCCAGCAGGCGCAAGCGCGCCTGTTCGCGGTTTTCGCCCCAGGCAATCAGCTTGCCGAGCATCGGGTCGTAGAACGGCGACACGCTGTCGCCTTCTTCGACGCCGCTGTCCACGCGGCGGCCCGGCCCCGCTGCCGATTCGCGGTACAGCGCCAGGTGCCCGGTGGCTGGAAGGAAGTCGTTGCCCGGGTCCTCGGCATACAGCCGCACCTCGATCGCATGCCCCATCAGCGGCACCTGATCCTGGGTGATCGGCAACGCTTCGCCCTGGGCCACGCGGATTTGCCAGGCCACCAGGTCGAGCCCGGTAATGGCCTCGGTGACCGGATGCTCCACTTGCAGGCGGGTGTTCATTTCCATGAAGAAGAATTCGCCGCGCGAATCCAGCAGGAATTCCACGGTGCCGGCACCGACATACCCGATGGCCTGCGCCGCGCGCACCGCCGCTTCGCCCATGGCCTTGCGCTGTTCCACGCTCAGGCCGGGGGCGGGGGCTTCTTCGACGACTTTCTGGTGGCGTCGCTGGATCGAGCAGTCGCGTTCGTTGAGGTACAGGCAGTTGCCGTGCTGGTCGGCGAACACCTGGATTTCCACGTGGCGCGGCTTGAGCACGTACTTTTCCACCAGCATCCGCGAATCGCCGAACGACGACTGCGCTTCACGCTGGGCCGAGGCCAGGGCTTCGGCCAGCTGGCTGACGTCTTCGACCACTTTCATGCCCTTGCCGCCACCGCCGGCGGTGGCCTTGAGCAACACCGGGTAGCCGATGCGTTCGGCGGCGACACGGAAGGTTTCCAAGTCCTGGGCTTCGCCGTGGTAACCGGGCACCAGCGGCACGCCGGCGGTTTCCATCAGGGCCTTGGCCGCCGACTTGCTGCCCATGGCGTCGATGGCCGACGCCGGCGGGCCGAGGAAGATCAGGCCGGCGGCCTCGATGGCGCGGGCGAAGCCGGCGTTTTCCGATAGAAAGCCGTAGCCCGGGTGAATCGCCTGGGCGCCGCTGGCCTTGGCCGCGGCGATCAGCTTGTCGATCTGCAGGTAGCTGTCGGCAGCCTTGCTGCCGCCCAGGTCGACCCGCAGATCGGCTTCGCGGCTGTGGCGGGCGTCACGGTCGGTGGCGCTGTGCACGGCCACGGTGGTCAGGCCCAGGGCCTTGGCGGTGCGCATCACGCGGCAGGCGATCTCGCCGCGATTCGCCACCAGCAGGGTGGTCAGGACAGGGGCGCTCATTAACGCGACTCCTTGGTGAGCTTCTCGGCCTGCCAGTTGGGCGGGCGTTTTTGCAGAAAGGCGCGCAAACCTTCCTGGCCTTCAGGGCTGACGCGGATGCGGGCAATGGCGTTTTCGCAGTAGCGGCGCAGGGCGGGGGTCAGGGCGCCGTTGCCCACTTCACGCAGCAGGTCCTTGCTGGCGCGCATGGCGCACGGGCTGTTGAGCAGCAGGTTGTCGATCCACAAGGCCACTTGTTGCTCCAGCTCGGCCGTCGGGTAGCTTTCCGCCAACAGGCCGATTTCCCGGGCCCGCTGGCCGCCGAAGCGCTCGGCGGTCAGGGCGTAGCGACGCGCGGCGCGTTCGCCGATGGCTTGCACCACGAACGGGCTGATCACCGCCGGGGCCAGGCCGATGCGCACTTCCGAGAGGCAGAACTGCGCCTCGTCGGCGCCGATGGCCATGTCGCAGCAACTGATCAGGCCCAGGGCGCCGCCAAAGGCTGCGCCTTGCACCACGGCCAGGGTCGGGATTTTCAGCTTGGCCAGGTTGTACATCAATTCGGCCAGCTCGCGGGCGTCGTCGAGGTTGGTGTGGTAGTCGAGTTCGGCCGATTGCTGCATCCAGGCCAGGTCGGCGCCGGCGCTGAAGTGTTTGCCGCGGCCGCGCACCAGCAGGAAACGCAGGTTCGCATCGCTCTGCACATGATCCAGGGCGAGGATCAGCTCGCGGATCATTTCGGCGTTGAAGGCGTTGTTCTTGTCTTCGCGGCTGAGCCACAGGGTGGCGAAACCCCGAGGGTCCTTCAGCAGTTCCAGGGTATTGAAATCATTCATGTCGGTTTCGCTCCGGGTCACATGCGGAACACGCCGAAGCGGCTCTGTTCGATGGGGGCGTTGAGGGACGCGGACAAGGCCAGCGCCAGGACGTCGCGGGTTTGCGCCGGGTCGATGACGCCGTCGTCCCACAGCCGGGCGCTGGAGTAATACGGATGGCCCTGATGCTCGTACTGGTCGAGGATCGGCTGCTTGATCTCGGCTTCCTGGGCGGCGCTGAATGGCTGCCCGCCGCGTTCGGCCTGCTCGCGCTTGACCTGCACCAGCACCCCGGCGGCCTGCTCGGCACCCATCACGCCAATCCGCGCGTTGGGCCACATCCACAAGAAGCGCGGGTCGTAGGCGCGGCCGCACATGCCGTAGTTACCGGCACCGAAGCTGCCGCCGATGATCACGGTGAACTTCGGCACCTTGGCGCAGGCCACCGCGGTCACCAGCTTGGCGCCGTGCTTGGCGATGCCGCCGGCTTCGTATTTCTGGCCGACCATGAAACCGGTGATGTTCTGCAGGAACAGCAGCGGGATGCCGCGCTGGCAGGCCAGTTCGATAAAGTGCGCGCCTTTTTGCGCGGCCTCGGCGAAGAGGATGCCGTTGTTGGCGAGGATGGCGATCGGGTAGCCGTGCAGATGGGCGAAGCCGCACACCAGGGTGGTGCCGAACAGTGCCTTGAATTCATCGAACACCGAACCGTCCACCAGCCGCGCGATGACTTCGCGCACATCGAAGGGTTGCTTGGCGTCGGCCGGAATCACCCCATACAGCTCGTCGCTGGCGTACAGCGGGGCGATCGGCGCGCGTTGCTGCAGCTCGCCCTGTTTGCGCCAGTTGAGGTTGGCGATGCTGCGCCGGGCCAGGGCCAGGGCGTGCTCGTCGCTGTCGGCGTAGTGGTCGGCGACACCGGAGATCTTGCAGTGCACGTCGGCGCCGCCGAGGTCTTCGGCGCTGACCACTTCCCCGGTGGCAGCCTTCACCAGCGGCGGGCCGGCGAGGAAGATGGTGGCTTGTTCGCGGACCATGATCGCTTCGTCGGCCATGGCCGGCACGTAGGCGCCACCGGCGGTGCAGGAGCCCATGACCACGGCGATCTGCGGGATGCCCTGGGCGCTCATGTTGGCCTGGTTGAAGAAGATCCGCCCGAAGTGTTCGCGGTCGGGGAACACCTCGTCCTGGCGCGGCAGGTTGGCGCCGCCCGAATCCACCAGGTAGATGCAGGGCAGGCGGTTCTGCTGGGCGATGGTCTGGGCGCGCAGGTGTTTTTTCACGGTCAGCGGGTAATAGGAGCCGCCTTTCACCGTGGCGTCGTTGGCCACGATCATGCATTCGACGCCTTCGACCCGGCCGATGCCGGCAATCACCCCGGCGGCCGGCACGTCTTCGCCGTACACCTGGTACGCCGCCAGCTGGCTGACCTCCAGGAAGGGCGAGCCCGGGTCGAGCAGGCGGTTGATGCGCTCGCGCGGCAGCAGTTTGCCGCGCGAGGTGTGCCGTTCCTGGGCCTTGGCGCCACCGCCTTGCTGGACCTGGGCAAGCAAGGTGTGCAGGGCGTCGACCTGTTGGAGCATCGCTGCGCTGTTGGCGACGAACTCCGCCGAACGGGGATTGAGCTGGGTATGCAGGATAGCCATGGACAGCTCCGTTAGCGGGTTTCGTTGAACAGTTCGCGACCGATCAGCATGCGCCGGATTTCGCTGGTGCCGGCGCCGATTTCATACAGCTTGGCGTCGCGCAGCAGGCGCCCGGCGGGGAATTCGTTGATGTAGCCGTTGCCGCCGAGGATTTGGATCGCATCCAGGGCCATCTGGGTCGCGCGCTCGGCGCTGTAGAGGATCACCCCGGCGGCGTCCTTGCGCGTGGTCTCGCCGCGCTCGCAGGCCTGGGCCACCGCATACAGATAGGCGCGACTGGCGTTGAGCTGGGTGTACATGTCGGCGACCTTGCCCTGGATCAGCTGGAATTCGCCGATGCTCTGGCCGAACTGCTTGCGGTCGTGGATGTAGGGCACCACCAGGTCCATACAGGCCTGCATGATCCCGGTCGGGCCGCCGGAGAGCACCACGCGCTCATAGTCCAGGCCGCTCATCAGCACCTTCACGCCGCCATTGAGAACGCCGAGGATGTTTTCTTCCGGCACTTCCACGTCGTCGAAGAACAGCTCGCAGGTGTTGGAGCCGCGCATGCCCAGCTTGTCGAACTTGTTGCTGCGGCTGAAGCCTTTCCAGTCGCGCTCGACGATGAACGCGGTGATGCCGTGCGGGCCCTTTTCCAGGTCGGTCTTGGCGTAGATCACATAGGTGTTGGCGTCCGGGCCGTTGGTGATCCAGGTCTTGCTGCCGTTGAGCACATAGCGGTCGCCGCGCTTGTCGGCGCGCAGCTTCATCGAGACCACGTCGGAGCCGGCGTTGGGCTCGCTCATGGCCAGGGCGCCGATGTGTTCGCCGCTGATCAGCTTGGGCAGGTATTTGCTTTTCTGTTCGTGGTTGCCGTTGCGGTTGATCTGGTTGACGCAGAGGTTGGAATGGGCGCCGTAGGAGAGGGCGACCGAGGCCGAGCCGCGGCTGATTTCTTCCATGGCCACCACGTGGGCCAGGTAACCCAGGCCGGCGCCGCCGTACTCTTCCGGCACCGTGATGCCCAGCAGGCCCATGTCGCCGAACTTGCGCCACATGTCGGCGGGGAACAGGTTGTCGACGTCGATCTGTGCCGCCCGTGGCGCCAGCTCGGCCTTGACGAAGGCCTGCACCTGGTCGCGGAGCATGTCGATGGTTTCGCCGAGGGCAAAGTTCAGGGTCGGATAGCTCATTGGGGGCACCTTCAAAACTTGTTTTTATTGAGGAAGTCGGGCTTTGGAGAGCAGGCGATCCAGCTCTCACCTTTACGTTAACGTAAGTCTGCGACAGATGGCTGTCAATCACCCTTTACGTAAACGTCAACTTGAGCGAATCTGTTGTCGCCGAGCTGCTGGCGATGAACGATGACGCGGTCGTATAGCAACACCGCGGCGATCCAATCGCGGGCAAGCCTCGCTCCCACAATAAAGACAATAGGGGTCGTCATGGATCAACCTGCATCCGCGCCGGGGCGCAGCTACACCCGCGGCACGCAAGACAAGGCCTTGCTGACGCTGACCATTGGCCAGGCGTTCGATCGCACGGTGGCGTCATACCCGCAGGGCGAAGCCCTGGTGGTGCGTCACCAGCAGTTGCGCTACAGCTGGCAGCAACTGGCCGACGCCGTCGATCTGCACGCCAGGGCACTGCTGGCCCTGGGCCTCAAGGCCGGCGACCGGCTGGGCATCTGGGCCCCCAACTGCGCGCAGTGGTGCATCAGCCAGTTCGCCAGCGCCAAGATCGGCGCGATCCTGGTGAACATCAACCCGGCCTATCGCAGCTCCGAACTGGAATACGTGCTCAAGCAGTCCGGCTGCCAGTGGCTGGTATGTGCCGGCGCGTTCAAGACGTCCGATTACCACGCCATGCTCCAGGGCCTGGCGCCGGAGCTGGCGCAGCACGCCATTGGCCAGTTACGGAGCGAGCGCCTGCCCGACCTGCGCGGCGTGATCAGCCTCGACGCGCAGCCGCCGGTGGGCTTTCTGCCCTGGTCGCAACTGGTCGACCTGGGGGCCGGTGTCAGCCTCGAAACGCTGCGCGAGCGCGAGGCCAGCCTGGACCCCGACCAGGCGGTGAACATCCAGTACACCTCCGGCACCACGGGTTTCCCCAAGGGCGCGACCCTCAGTCACTACAACATTCTCAACAACGGCTACATGGTCGGCGAAAGCCTGGGCCTGGGCCATGAAGACCGCCTGGTGATCCCGGTGCCGCTGTATCACTGCTTCGGCATGGTCATGGGCAACCTGGGCTGCGTGACCCACGGCACCACTATGATCTACCCCAACGATGCCTTCGATCCGTTGCTGACCCTGAGCGCCGTGGCCGAGGAAAAGGCCACCGGCCTGTACGGGGTGCCGACCATGTTCATCGCTATGCTCGACCAGCCACGGCGGGCCGAATTCGACTTGTCGAGCCTGCGCACCGGGATCATGGCCGGGGCGACCTGCCCGATCGAGGTGATGCGCCGGGTGATCAGCGAGATGCACATGAGCGAAGTGCAGATCGCCTACGGCATGACCGAGACCAGCCCGGTGTCGTTGCAGACCGGCCCGGCGGACGAACTCGAGCTGCGCGTGACCACGGTCGGTCGCACCCAGCCGCAGCTGGAAAGCAAGATCATCGACGAGGCGGGCAATATCGTGCCGCGCGGCACCATCGGCGAGCTCTGTACTCGCGGCTACAGCGTGATGCTGGGCTATTGGAACAACCCGCAGGGCACGGCCGAGGCCATCGACCAGGCCGGCTGGATGCACACCGGCGACCTGGCGACCATGAACGAACAGGGTTACGTATGCATCGCCGGGCGTAACAAGGACATGATCATCCGCGGCGGCGAGAACATTTATCCGCGCGAGCTGGAGGAGTTTTTCTTCACCCATCCGGCGGTGGCGGACGTGCAGGTGATCGGCATTCCATGTTCGAAATACGGCGAAGAGATCGTCGCCTGGATCAAGTTCCACCCCGGCCATACCGCCAGCGAGCAGGAGTTGCAGGCCTGGTGCAAGGAGCGGATCGCCCATTTCAAGACGCCGCGTTACTTCAAGTTCGTCGAGGAGTTCCCGATGACCGTGACCGGCAAGATCCAGAAATTCAGGATGCGCGAGATCAGCATCGAGGAACTGCGCGGAGATTCCTGAACCCTTGGGGCTAATGAGTCCCTTGCGCGCAAGCTCGTTCCCGCAGGGCGCATCGCTCTTTGCAGGAGCGAGCGGGCTCGCGCTAGCGACCGCAAGGTCGTTGCCGAATCAGGGAAGAAAACGGGAATGCCGGAAAGCACAAAGGGGAGCCGAAGCTCCCCTTTAATTTTGTCGTTGCGTGCTCTTTTTTTATTATTGAGGGGCGGTCTGTTGTTGTTTTTGGCAACCGTTACCCTTTACCGCTGTTTTTGGCGATCCCCATCCGGGATCAAGAGCAAACGTATTTTTTTGAGCGCTGATCTATTTTCTCGCTTGAGCGACCAACCAGTTCGGGAGCTACCTTGGGGTAGTTTTATTGTTCTCTGCCCGGTTGCGGGTGGCTCTGTTAAAGACACCCTGGAAAACACATCCTCTCCAAAAAAATCTGTTAGCTGCGTCTCTGCCGTGTTGTTTTTGTTATGTCAGAGTCGTTTCGTCTTATTTTTATTAGCTTTGCTGCTTTTTATTCTTGTTATGCCAGAGATATAGCAGAAGCCGTGCCAACTTTTTAAAGTCCTTTAAAATCAATGGCTTGGTAAAAATTGCTTTTTATCTGTACCGCTAGAAAATCGACAAACTGTTTCCGTGTTACCCGTTTCGAGCGTGCGCCAGAGCTGTCGGTAACACCGTGAAACAGGTCGGCCCCTCAACCTGGGTAACGGGCCTTGGCGACGCGCGAGCCGGTGGGCCGCCCCAGCACGGAGCAGATCTGCTGGCCGGCGAGGATCAGGCGTTCCATGTCGATGCCGGTTTCGACGCCCAGGCCGTTGAGCAGATACAGCACGTCCTCGCTGGCCACGTTACCGCTGGCGCCCTTGGCGTAGGGGCAGCCGCCGAGCCCGGCGATCGAGCTGTCGAATACCGCGATGCCCTCCAGCAGGCTGGCGTAGATATTGGCCAGGGCCTGGCCGTAGGTGTCGTGGAAGTGCCCGGCGAGCTTGTCCCGCGGAACATGGGCCGAAACTACCTCGAACATCCGCCGGGTCGCGCCGGCGGTGCCGGTGCCGATGGTGTCGCCCAGGGACACTTCGTAGCAGCCCATGCTGTACAGCTCGCGGGCGACCACGGCGACCTGCTCCGGCGCCACCTCGCCTTCATACGGGCAGCCCAGCACGCAGGAGACGTAACCGCGCACGGTAACGCCGTGCTGTTTCGCCGCGTCCATGATCGGCACGAAGCGCTCCAGGCTCTCGCTGATGGAGCAGTTGATGTTGCGCTGCGAGAAGGCTTCGGAAGCCGCGGCGAAGACGGCGACTTCCTTGACCCCGGCGGCCAGGGCATCTTCGAAGCCGCGCATGTTCGGGGCGAGGGCGCCGTAGGTCACCCCCGGCTTGCGCTGGATTTGCGCGAACACGTCGGCGGAACCGGCCATCTGCGGCACCCATTTGGGCGAGACGAAGCTGCCGACTTCTATATAGTCGAGCCCGGCTGCGCTCAGGGCATCCACCAGCTGCACCTTGTCGGCGACGCTGATGGGCTGGGCTTCGTTTTGCAAACCGTCGCGAGGACCGACTTCGACCAGGCGTACATGGGGGGGGAGGGACATGAGAGCTTTACCTATATTAAGTGGGCACTAATGTAGCCGCTGCCGCAGGCTGCGCTCGGCGACGAAGTCGACGCAAAACCAGGCGCTACGGTTTGTCTGGCAGATGCTTTGTGTTACTGGTGCGGCCGCTTTGCGGGCGACCGCAGCCTGGGGCGGTTACTGCACGGCGCTTTTCTGATTCTTGATGGTTTGCTCCAGCGCCTGGGTGCAGCGCTCTTCGGCGGTGTCCAGCTCCAGCTTCATCTGTTCGATGTCCAGTAGCTGCTGTTCCAGCTGCTCGCGGCGCTCGGCGATTTTCGCCAGCATGCTGTGCAACTGCTTCAGGTTGCCGCTGGAAGGGTCGTAGAGTTCGATCAGCTCGCGGCACTCGGCCAGGGAAAAGCCGATGCGCTTGCCACGCAGGATCAGCTTCAGGCTGACCTTGTCCCGTGGCGAGTAGATGCGCTCCTGGCCGCGCCGCTCGGGGGCGAGCAGGCCTTGTTCTTCATAGAAGCGGATGGCCCGGGTGGTGATGTCGAGCTCGCGGGCGAGGTCGGAAATGCTGTAGGTCTGGCTGCTCATGGGGGCGCTCGAAATAGATCTTGGCGTTAAGCTAATTCGAGGTTGACGTATACGTCAAGCAGGACACCGCCCTATCCGTAGGAGCGAGGCTTGCCCGCGATAAGCGAGAACGTGGTGGTTCAGGGAAACCTCAGCGGAGCCATCGCGGGCAAGCCTCGCTCCTACCGGTCATTTTTCGAGTTTTTTCTCGTGGGCCGTCACTTGCTGGCACAGCTCGATCATCTGCTCGCGCATCCAGCGGTTGGCCGGGTCCTGATCGGTGCTTTCGTGCCAGTAGAGGTGGGTTTCCAGCGGCGGCACGTCGTTGACCGGCAGGTTGAACGCCTGCAGGTCGTGACGCCGGGCGAAGCGCTCCGGCACGGTCATGACCATGTCGGTCTGTTGCAGCACTTGCGAGGCCATCAGGTAATGCTGGGAGCGCAGGGCGATCTTGCGCTGGATGCCCATCTTGCCCAGGGCCAGGTCGACATAGCCCAGGCCGCTGCGGCGGCTGGAAATATGGATATGGGTCAACGAGAGATAATCGTCGAGGCTGAGCTTGTCCTTGTTCGCCAGCGGATGGCTCTTGCGCATGGCGCACACGTAGCGGTCTTCCATCAGCTTGACGTGACGGACTTGCGGGTCGGTGTTGAGCGGGGCATCGACGGCGAAATCCAGGCGGCCGGCGGCCAGTTCCTTGGTGGTTTCCCGGCGCTTGGACAGGAAGCTCTCGATGATCACCGTCGGGGCCAGGCGCCGCAGGCGCTGGAACAGCGGCGGCAGGATCACCGCCTCGGTGAGGTCGGTCATGCTGATGCGGTAGGTCTTGACCGCCTGCAAGGGGTTGAAGATGCGGCTTTCCTGCACCGACACCCGCAATAGCGAAAGGGCGTTGCGCACCGGGCCGATGATGTTCTGCGCCATGGGCGTGGGCACCATGCCCTGGGCAGTCCGCACGAACAGCGGGTCGTTGAAGGTCTCGCGCAGGCGAGCCAGGGCGTTGGAGACAGCGGGCTGAGTGATGCCGACGATCTGCCCGGCGCGGGTCAGGTTGGCTTCGGTGTAGATCGCGTCGAAGACGATGAAAAGGTTGAGGTCGACCTTGCTCAGATTCATTGCGCTGCACTCTTATTTTTAGGGGCCCAGAGGCTGTTACATGGATCCGGGGGAAGGTCGAATCCGCGATATTGGCAGTCCGAGCAGTAGGTCGGATTGGCCAGCTCGATCAGTCAATCATATATCGGTGATGAATGTTAATACACGCCGAGAATAGACTAGGTAAATTTTCGTAAGCTGTTCTAGCATCGGTTCCATGCCCTCAACCACCTCGCCAAGAAGGTAGCTGCCATGGATTTCGCCTATTCACCCAAGGTTCAGGAACTGCGTGAGCGCGTGACCGCGTTCATGGACACTTATGTCTATCCGGCTGAGGCGGTATTCGAACGCCAGGTCGCCGAAGGCGATCGCTGGCAGCCGACGGCGATCATGGAGGAGCTCAAACTCAAGGCCAAGGCCGAGGGCCTGTGGAACCTGTTCTTGCCCGAGTCGGAACTGGGCGCCGGCCTGACCAACCTCGAATACGCGCCGCTGGCGGAAATCATGGGCCGCTCCCTGTTGGGCCCGGAACCGTTCAACTGCTCGGCACCGGATACCGGCAACATGGAAGTGCTGGTGCGCTACGCCAATGAAGAACAAAAGCAGCGCTGGCTGGAACCGCTGCTGCGCGGCGAGATCCGCTCCGCATTCGCCATGACCGAGCCGGACGTGGCGTCGTCCGACGCCACCAACATGGCCGCTCGCGCTGTGCGTGAGGGCGACGAGTGGGTGATCAACGGCAAGAAGTGGTGGACCTCCGGCGCCTGCGACCCGCGCTGCAAGATCCTGATCTTCATGGGCCTGAGCAACCCGGACGCGCCGCGTCACCAGCAGCATTCGATGATCCTGGTGCCGGTCGATACCCCCGGGGTGAAGATTGTCCGGCCGCTGTCGGTGTTCGGTTACGACGACGCGCCCCATGGCCATGCCGAAGTGCTGTTCGATAACGTGCGGGTGCCTTACGAGAACGTGCTGCTGGGCGAGGGGCGTGGTTTCGAGATCGCCCAGGGGCGCCTTGGCCCGGGCCGGATCCACCACTGCATGCGTTCGATCGGCATGGCTGAGCGCGCCCTGGAACTGATGTGCAAACGCTCGGTGAGCCGTACCGCATTCGGCAAGCCCTTGGCGCGCCTGGGCGGCAATGTCGACAAGATCGCCGATTCACGGATGGAGATCGACATGGCGCGCCTGTTGACCCTGAAGGCGGCGTACATGATGGACACCGTTGGCAACAAGGTGGCGAAGAGCGAAATCGCCCAGATCAAGGTGGTGGCACCGAACGTCGCCTTGAAGGTGATCGACCGGGCCATCCAGATTCACGGCGGGGCCGGGGTGTCCAACGATTTTCCGCTGGCCTACATGTATGCCATGCAACGCACCCTGCGCCTGGCCGATGGCCCGGATGAAGTGCACCGCGCGGCCATTGGCAAGTTCGAAATCGGTAAGTACGTGCCCAAGGAAATGCTGCGCAGCGGGCATTAAACGCAATCGCGGGCAAACCTCGCTCCTGTAGGAGCGAGGCTTGCCCGCGATCGCCGATTTTCCCTTCCTTAATACACCCAGACTTCCACCCGCCGGTTCTTGATCCGCCCCTCGTCCGCGGTATTGGCGGCAACCGGCATCTGCGCGCCAAAACCCCGGATCTCGCGCAGCACCACGCCGTTTCTCACCAGCTCCCGGCGCACGGTCATGGCTCTCAACTTGGACAGCAGGGCCGCGCGGGCCGGATCGTTCTTGGCGTCGCCGAAGCCGACCAGGGTCACGCGGTCGTCCAGCTTGTCGTGTCGCTTCAGAAAATCCAGGACCCGCGCCAGATCCTGGCGTGCCTTGCTGTCGAGAGTGGCGCTGCCTTCCTCGAAGCGAAAATTCACCGTCAGGCGCTGCGCCTGGCGGGCGATGGCCTGGTAACCCTCGGGCATCTGTGGGGCGGGGGCGACGCTCATGGCCAATACGGCCTGGGCGATAAAACCGTGGGTCGCGACTATGGCCTGGCCCCTGGCGCTCTGGGCAAAACGCACCAGGGCGCTGGCCCAGGGATTGTGTTCGGTGGGCGGCAGGTAGAAATACAGGCGTCGCGACAGCGGGTAATCCTCGGTGGCGATCAAACTGTCGAGCGGCAACATCGGTTGCGAACCACCGTCGACGATCGCCACGGCCCTGGCTTGGCGCACATAGGGCAGGCCAATAAAGCCGATGCCTTGTGGATCGTGGCTGACCGCATCGGAGAGCTGCTCGCTGGACTCGAAGCGTTTCGCCGTGGCGCTGAGGTTCTTGCCGCGGCGAGCCAGGACCAGTTCCTTGAAGGTGTCGTAGGTACCGGACCGGTCATCGCGGGCGTACAGGTGAATGGCGCCACCGACGCTGCCCAGCTCTTCCCAGGTTTTTGTCTCACCACTGAAAACCCGCGCCAGTTGCTCGGTGTCCAGCCGCGCCAGCGGGTTTCGCGGGTGAAGGATGATGGCCAGGCCGTCGATGGCGATCACCTGTTCGGCGTCGGGGGCTTTCAGGTCGCCGAGGCTTTCCAGCTCCACCAGTTCGCTGTCCTTGATCGGCCGTGACGCGGCGGCAAGGTCGGCGCTGGCGTTCTTCAATGCGGCAAAGCCGGTACTTGAGCCATGGGCGGCAATCTCCACGACCACGCGCCGGCCCTGGGCATCCTGGCCGCTCACCCGGCGCTCGTTGTCTTTGCCCGCTGCCTCGATCCGTATGTCGAGCAGGCCTTGCTCCTGCATCAGCCCCTTGACCAGGGCCGGGCCCAGCGCGGCGCCGATGGTGTTGGAACCCTGGATGCGCAGCACCGGCTGGTTGTCGCCGGCCACGGGCAGGGCGGCGAACACCGACCAGGGCAAGGCGTAGCACACGAAGCCGACCAGCAGCAGGCAGAAGGTACGGCACCAGAGATCCCGTTCACTGACGGTTGAAACACGTGACATGCGGCGATGGCCTTCTATGGCAGGAGCGAGTGCGGCGAGATTAAGTCGGAGAGGTGACGGGGATGTGACAGTTGAGGCGGCTAGCCAGAGCGATCCTTCGGTCTTTCAGAATGCTCCTAAAGACCTGGCGTGACGGGCTCAGTACAGTTGAAAACTTTGTCTGGAGGGGAATTGGCGGATGCCGGCTTCCGTCTTTACCAGGCGTTGACGCAGCCCAGGCTGCAATTTGCTTGTGTCAAAGGAGTATGAAATGAGTGGCTGGTTCGAGCTGAAGCAAAATGGCGGCGGAGGTTTCAGGTTCCTGCTGAAGTCCAGAGACGCGCAGGCCATGCTTCAAAGCGGCCGTTACCCGTGTCGTGACAGTGCGGAGGCAGCCATCGCGCTGTTTCGCAACCACTGCGCGTCGCCGGGTAGTTATGAAAAGAGGATGTCCCCTGGCGGCAAGTCCTACTTCAATCTCAAGGCCGGCAAGGAGGTGATCCTGGTCAGCCATTTGTATGATTCCGAGCCGACCCGTGAGTCCGCCATCGAGGCGATCATGCAGGCCGGCACCAGCCCTCGCGTCGAGCTGGTTTGAATCGCTGAAGGAATAAAAAAAGCCCATCCGAGGATGGGCTTTTTTGTGCCTGGCAATCAGCTCAGTTCAAGCCAGATCGGTGCGTGGTCAGAAGGTTTCTCCATGCCGCGCAGGTCGTAGTCGACCCCCGCATCCTTGATCCGCGGCAGCAGGCCCTGGGAGGCCATGATCAGGTCGATGCGCAGGCCGCGCTTGGGCTCGTCCTCGAAACCGCGGCTGCGGTAGTCGAACCAGCTGAAACGATCGGCGACCTCGGGGTTGAGGTGGCGGAAACTGTCCACCAGGCCCCAGTTTTTCAGGCGGGCCATCCATTCGCGCTCTTCCGGCAGGAAGCTGCACTTGCCGGTTTTCAACCAGCGTTTCATGTTGTCCGGGCCGATGCCGATGTCGCAGTCTTCCGGGGAAATGTTCACGTCGCCCATCACCACCAGCGGCTGCTCGTTGCTGAAGCGGGTTTCCAGCAAGTTCTGCAGGTCGCTGTAGAAACGCTGCTTGGCCGGGAACTTGGTCGGGTGGTCGCGGCTTTCGCCCTGGGGGAAGTAGCCGTTCATGATGGTCACCAGGGTGCCGTTGGCGTCGGCGAAAGTGCCCCAGATAAAACGCCGCTGGGCATCTTCGTCGTCGCCGTCGAAGCCTTTGTACAAGGCCTGTGGCATCTGGCGCGAAAGCAGGGCTACGCCGTAATGGCCTTTCTGCCCGTGGTAATGCACGTGATAACCCAGCGCCTGGACTTCGGCCAGGGGAAACTGGTCATCCGAAACCTTGGTTTCCTGCAGGCCGATGACGTCCGGTTGGTGTTTTTCGATCAGCGCCGCCAGCTGATGGGGGCGGGCGCGTAGCCCGTTGATGTTGAACGAGACGATCTTCATGGTCGGCAGTCCTGGCAAAACTGCGATGCTAGCCGACAAGTCGCGCGGCGGCCAGCGTGGCAGCGGGGCGGATGCGCTGCTAAGGTCCATGGGCGGTGGAACGAGCACGGGCATAAAAGGTTCATAGCCATGACAACCGTGCGGAACAACACCGCCAAGCAGCGCGGCCACTTCAAGCCGGGCCCAGGGGGAACCAATCGCCATGCCAGAAACCTCGACCGCCATCGCCGACATTCATATGCTCGACAGCGGCTATGCCCGCGAAGCCCGTTCCCTGCTGTATCAGGCTTACCGCCATGAGCCGACCTTCGCTTATCTGTTCGAATCCGAACGCCCGGGCTACGAACAGCGAGTGCGCGCCACGGTGCGTGAACTGGTCAAGCAGCACTTTATCCAGGACCTGCCGGCCATCGGCCTGCTGGTCAACGATCGGCTGATCGGTATCGCCCTGATTGCGCCACCCCAACGTCGCCTGGGCATTACCGAAAGTTGGGCCTGGCGCCTGCGCATGGTGCTGAGCACGGGGCTGCGCTGTACCCGGCGCTACCTGGACTATCACGCGGCGGTGCTGGGCTGCCTGCCCAATGATGCGGTGCATGTGTTGCCGTTGCTGGGGATTCACCCGCAATTCCAGGGCAAGCATTTTGGCGAGCAGTTGCTCCAGGCGGTGCACAACTGGTGCGCGGTGGACGAACACTCCCAGGGCGTGGTGCTGGACACCGGCAACCCGCGTTACCTGGAGTTCTATAAACGCCAGGGTTATGAAGAAATTGGCGAGATCGCCGTGGGCCCGATATGCGAGCATGTTTTCTTTCACGCCAACCCGCAGGTTCTGCAAAACGCGGCCGGCTGAATAGAACTTTACTCACATTTGTCCGCTCTATCGGGCTTCTTGCTCGTGATAGCATTCGCGCCTATGAAGTTTTCAGCACGATTTACCAGTGGCTTGTTGCTGCTGTTCACAAGCTGCGCGGTACTGGCGCAAAGCGAATTGGACGTCAGGGTCAAACCCTCCAACGATGAACTCAAGGCCAATGTGGAAGGCTACATTGGCGGCGTTGGCGATCGTGACGAGGAAGCCTTGCTGCGTTTCAGCCGTGGTGCCGAGGAGCAGGCGCGCAAGGCTGCCCAGGCCCTGGGCTACTACCAGCCGCAGATCAGCAGCGAAGTCAAAGGCGGTGAAAAGCCGCGCTTGGTGCTGAACATCGATCCCGGTGAGCCGGTCCACCTGCGCAACGTCACCATTCGGGTCGACGGCCCCGCGGCCTCCCTCAAGGGCTTTCGTGTACCCAAGAGCGACCAGCTCAAGAGCGGCGCGGTCCTTAATCACGGCCATTACGAAGACGCCAAGCGCCTGATCCAGAACCAGGCCTCGCGCTATGGTTTCTTCAGCGGGCGTTTCACCCGCCAGAAGCTGGCCGTGGACCCCCAGGCCGGGGTCGCGGATATCGAACTGGTGTACGAAAGCGGCCCGCGTTATGCCCTGGGCAAGGTCAGCTTTGCCGGCGACACGCCGTTCGACGAGGACCTGCTGCAACGCATGGTGCCGTTCAAGGCCGGTACGCCCTACGATTCCGAACTGATCGCCGAACTCAACCAGGCGCTGCAATCGAGCGGTTACTTCGAGGGCGTGCGGGTCGACGCGGCGCCAACCGCGGCCGCCGCCGAGGTGATTCCCGTTGCGGTCCAGCTGGAAACCCGCAAGCCGCGCACCATGGGCCTTGGCCTGGGTTTCTCCACCGACGTCGGGCCGCGAGCCAAGGCCAACTGGACCCGGCACTGGGTCAACGCCGAAGGCCACAGCTATGGCTGGGAGGCGGAAGTCTCCGCGCCGCGACAGAACGTCGGCCTGTTCTACGACATACCGCTGGACCCGCCGCTGACCGACAAGCTGCGTTTTGCCGGCGGCTACCAGAACGAAGAAATCTCCAATACCGACACCCTGAGCAAGTTGCTTACCCTGGGCCCGGAGTGGCACAGCAAACTGCCCAGCGGCTGGCAGCGGGTCGTCTCGCTGAAGTGGCAGCGCGAGGAATACCGCCTTGGCGACGACTCGGGCCTGAGCACCCTGTTGATGCCCGGCGTCAGTTATTCCTACCTGCGCAGCGACAACCGCATCGATCCGCACAATGGCTATCGCCTGCAATTCGACACCAAGGTGGCCAAGGAGGGGCTGGGCTCGGACACCAACCTGCTCTACGGCACGGTGCTGCTCAAGGGCCTGACCACGGCGTGGGACAACCACCGTTTTCTCGGGCGTGTGCAGTTCGGCGGCAGCGCCACCAACGGCTACAAGAAGATCCCGCCGTCGCTGCGCTTTTTCGCTGGTGGCGATCAGAGCGTGCGCGGTTACGACTACCAGAGCCTGTCGCCGGAGAACTCCGACGGCGACCGGATCGGCGGGCGCTACATGGTGGCCGGCAGCGTCGAGTATCAATACGCCATCGCCGAGAAATGGCGCCTGGCGACCTTTGTCGACCAGGGCAATTCCTTTGACAAGCTCGAGCTGCCGAACCTCAAGACCGGGGTCGGTGTCGGCGTGCGCTGGGTGTCCCCGGTGGGGCCGATCCGCCTCGACCTGGCCCACGCGCTAGACGACGAAGGCGGCATTCGGTTGCACTTTTCCATGGGGCCAGAGCTGTGAAGCGTGCTTTGAAGATCGCGGCGCTGACGCTGCTTGCATTGGTGGCGGTGCTGGTACTGGCGCTGGCTTCGATACTCGGCACCCAGGTCGGCAGTCGCTGGGCCCTGGGCCTGGTGCCGGGCTTGACGGTGGAGAACTTCGCCGGACGCCTGGGCGGGCAATGGAGTGCCGAGCACCTGTTATGGCAGCAGGACAGCAGCCGGGTCGAACTCCAGGCGCCGAAGTTCGCCTGGTCGCCGGCGTGCCTGATGCGCATGACTTTGTGCATCGAGCAACTGGATGTGGAGCAGGTCAGCCTGCAATTTCCGCCGGGCGCGGAAGAACCGAGCAGCGGCCCGATCAGCCTGCCAGACCTGCAACTGCCGCTGGCCATCGAGCTGGGCCAGGTACGGGTCGGCAGCCTGCGGTTCAATGGCACCGAGGAGCTCAAGGGCCTGCAACTGGCGGCGCAGTGGACGGCCAAGGGTTTGCAAATCGACTCGGTAAGCCTGCAACGCGACGACCTCAGCCTGAATCTTTCGGGGTTGTTGTCGCCCAGCGGCGATTGGCCATTGAACGCCGCTGGCACCCTGACCCTGCCGGCACCGGGCGGCGAACCCTGGGCGCTGGCGCTGAAGGTCGACGGCGAGCTGTTGAAAACCCTCAAGCTTCATGCTGACAGCAGCGGGTATCTGCAAGGCCGGTTGAGCGGCGAACTGCAACCGTTGCTGGAGAACCTGCCGGCGCAGGTGCGGATCACCGCTGATGGCTTCAAGCCCAGCGCCGAGCTGCCCGATACCTTGATGCTCAACCAGCTGGAACTGACCGGCAAAGGCGATCTCAAGGCGGGTTACCAATTGCTGGGCAAGGCCACCCTGCCAGCCGAGCAGGGGCCGGTGGCATTGGCGCTGCAAGGTAAGGTCGACGCCAAGGGCGCGCAGATCGCTGCGCTGGACCTGACCGCCAACGACAAGCAAAATCTCAAGCTGACGGGCCAGCTGGACTGGAGCCAAGGCCTGAACGCCGAAGCCAGGCTCGACTGGCTGGATTTCCCCTGGCATCGCCTGTATCCGCTGATCGAAGAGCCGGCGGTGGCGGTGCGTCGTTTCAATGCCGAGATCGCCTACCGCGATGGCAACTACCTGGGCAACTTCAAGGGCGACCTCGATGGCCCGGCGGGAGCATTCAGCCTCAGTAGCCCGTTCAGTGGCGACCTGACGAAAATCTTCCTGCCCCAGTTCAAGCTGGCCGCCGGCCAGGGCAAGGCCGAAGGCCACCTGAACCTGCAGTTCGCCGACGGCATCGCCTGGGATACCGCCCTGGACCTGTCGGCGATCAACCCGGCGTACTGGGTCGCCGAGCTGCCGGGCACTTTGGCCGGGCCGCTGCGCAGCCAGGGCGAGATGAAGAACGAGCAGCTCAAGCTCAACGCCGACCTCGACCTCAAGGGCAAATTGCGCGGCCAGCCCGCGGTGCTGCAAGCCAAGGCCGATGGTGCGGGCGAGCAGTGGAACCTGAGCGCCCTGGACATCCGCCTGGGCGACAACCGCATCAACGGCTCCGGTAGTCTGCAGCAACGCCTGGCCGGGCAGCTCGATATCAAGCTGCCACGCCTCGGTCAGTTGTGGCCCGAACTGCGTGGCCAGCTCAATGGTCGCGTCGATGTGGCCGGCACCCTCAAGGCGCCGCAGGGCAAGCTCGACTTGCAAGGCCAGCAGTTGGTGTTCGCCGACAATCGCCTGCAGAGCCTCAAGCTCGACGCCAACCTCGACAGCGCGCAACGGGCGCGGATCGATCTCAAGGGGGCCGGCATCCAGCTCGGTGAAACCTCGCTGGGCACGCTGACGGCCACCGGCCAGGGCGATATCAAGAACCAGAAACTGCAACTGGACTTGCAAGGCCCGCAGCTCAAGCTGGCCCTGGGCCTGGACGGCAAGCTGGACCAGGGCAACTGGCGCGGGCGCCTGGCCAGCGGCGATATCCAGACCGGCGGCCAGGATTGGAAGCTGCAAGCCCCGGCCAAGCTCGAATACCTGGTCGACGGCAAGCTCAATTTCGGTGCCCACTGCTGGGCCAGCGGCGACGCCAGCCTGTGCGGTGAGGATCAGCGGCTGATGCCCGAGCCCAAGTTGCGCTACCACCTCAAGCAATTCCCGATCGACAGCCTGGCGCAGTGGCTGCCCAAGGATTTTGCCTGGAAGGGCCGGCTCAACGCCGATATCAAGCTGGACGTCCCGGCTGGCGGCCCGCAAGGGCGGATCCTGCTGGACGCCAGCGGCGGGACCTTGCGGGTCAAGGAAAAACAGCAGTGGCTGGATTTCCCGTACCAGACGCTGAAACTCGACACCACCCTCAACCCCAAGCGTATCGACACGCAGCTGGCGTTCAGCGGCGGCAAGCTGGGCGAACTGATGTTGCAGGCGCAGATCAATCCGTTGCCGAAAAACAAACCGCTGTCCGGTGAATTCCGCCTCAGCGGCCTGGACCTGGCGGTGGCGCGGCCGTTTGTGCCGATGGTCGAGAAACTGGCCGGGACCTTGAACGGCAGCGGGCGCATTTCCGGTGGCCTGCTGGCGCCGCAGGTCAATGGCAGCCTGGCGCTCAGCGGTGGCGAAGTCTCCGGCCCCGAATTGCCCACCAGCCTCCAGGACTTGCAGTTGCAGGCGCTGATCGCCGGTGAAAGCGTGCAGTTGAACGGCGGCTGGAAGAGCGGCAAGGCCGGGCAGGGCAGTCTCAACGGCAATATCGCCTGGGGCCAGGCGCTGGTGGTGGACCTGAACCTCAAGGGTTCGCAGTTGCCGGTCACCGTCGAGCCCTACGCGAAACTGGAAGTGGCGCCGGACCTGAAGATTTCGATGAAGGACGACAGGCTGGCGATTGCTGGCAAGGTCCAGGTGCCGCGGGGTGAAATCACCATCCGCGAATTGCCGCCGTCGACGGTCAAGGTGTCGGACGACACGGTGATCATCGGGCACCAGACCGAAGAGGGCAAAGCGCCGATGGCCATGGCGATGGACATCGACGTGGTGGTGGGCGAGGACAAGCTCAGCTTCTCCGGTTTCGGCCTGACCGCCAATCTGCAGGGCCATGTGCACATCGGCGACAACATGGATACCCGCGGCGAGCTGTGGCTCAACGACGGCCGCTACCGCGCCTACGGCCAGCGCCTGACCGTGCGCCGCGCGCGCCTGCTGTTCGCCGGGCCAATCGACCAGCCGTACCTGGACATCGAGGCGATCCGCCAGACCGATGACGTGATTGCCGGTATCCGCTTAAGCGGCAGCGCCGAACAGCCGACCACGCAGATCTTCTCGGAGCCGGCCATGAGCCAGGAGCAGGCATTGTCCTACCTGGTGCTCGGGCGTCCGCTGAGCACCACCGGCGAAGACAACAACATGCTGGCACAAGCCGCCTTGGGCCTGGGCCTGATGGGCAGTTCGAACATCACCGGCGGGCTGGCCAAGAACCTGGGGATCGACGACTTCCAGCTCGACACCCAGGGCAGCGGCAACACCACCAGCGTGGTGGCCAGCGGCAATATTTCCGAGCGCCTCAGCCTGCGTTACGGGGTGGGGGTCTTCGAGCCGGCCAACACCATCGCCTTGCGCTACAAGCTGAGCAAAAAGGTCTACCTGGAAGCGGCCAGCGGCGTCGCCAGCTCGCTGGATATCTTCTACAAGCGCGACTTCTGACAGCCGGCGGCGCCGTCCGGTCCCCTTTGGCGAGGTGACTGCGTCGGCGCCATGGCCCATCAGCCGCCCATTTTCTTCCCTCGTTTCTTTCTTCTTCGCGACTTCCATTAATTAGCTTGATAGTAAGCATGCTAATTATTGTTTGGATATTGGCTGCCTAGGCAGTAATATCTCGACACACTTTCGCTGCCCAGGCAGCCAGCAGGCAGTCAGATGAAGCATTTCTCCCCAGACGATTTCCACAATTGCCACCTCGGGCTCTTGCTGGGCCGCGCGGCCCTGCTCAAGGACCGCATCATCGACACGCACATGGAGCCCCACGGCATCACCGCCGCGCAGTTCAAGGTGCTGATCATCATGGCCCAGTTCGGCGTCGACACCCCGGCCGAGCTGTGCCGCCACCTGTCGCTGGACAGCGGTTCCATGACCCGCATGCTCGATCGCCTGGAGCAGAAGGATTTCCTCGCCCGCCAACGCTCGGAGCATGACCGCCGCCAGGTGCGCCTGGTGCTCACCGACGAGGGCCAGAAACTCGCCAGCTGCCTGCCGGAGATTGGCGCCGACGCCATGAACGAGCTGGCGGGCGCCATTACTTCCGAAGAGTTGAAAACCCTGGAACGGATTCTCAAGAAAATTTTGCTGGCGGCCGGCGACCCGATCACCGTGCTGCGGGTAGGTGACAAGTAAATGAGCGGTAAAACCTTGCGTACCCGTTTGAGCCTGGTGCTGCTGGCCATGAGCCTGGCCGGTTGTGCCAACTACAGCGGCCTGAAAACCGAAGGGGTGAGCCTCGATGCCCAATCCCTCCAGGCCGGACAATCCTTGAATGGCGTGACCCTGTCGCCGGCGGCCTGGCCCAGGAGCGACTGGTGGAAGAGCCTGGGCGATCCGCAGCTCGATGGCCTGATCCGCGAAGCCCTGCACGACAGCCCCGACATGCAGATCGCCAGCGCCCGTGCCCACCAGGCCAGCGCCACCGCCTATGCCGCGGACGCGGCACGCATGCCGACCCTGGACGCCAGCGGCAGTGCCAGCCGCTCGCGCCTGGCTCGCTCGCAAGACCCGAGCGGGCAGGGCGACAACTACAGCACTCTGCGTAGCCTGACTGGCAGCTTCAGTTACACCTTCGACCTCTGGGGCGGCCAGCGTGATGCCTGGGAAGCCGCCCTGGGCCAGGCCCGCGCCGCCGAGGTCGATCGCCAGGCCGCGCAATTGACCCTGGCCGCCGACGTGGCCCGGGCCTACAGCGACCTGGGCCAGGCGCATATCGTCCATGACCTGGCCGTTGAAGACCTCAAGCGCACCCGGCAGATGCTCGACCTGGGCCAGAAGCGGCTGGGTTCGGGCATCGACAGCCAATACCAGTTCCAGCAGACCGAAAGCCTGGAGGCCAGCGCCGAAGCCTCGCTGATCGACACCGAGAAGAAACTGCAGAGCGCCAAGATTGCCTTGGCGGTATTGCTCGGCAAAGGCCCGGACCGGGGTAACGAAATCGCCCGGCCGAAAGTCCTGCAGGCCAGCGCGGTGGCGCTGCCGTCGGTGTTGCCGGCCGAGCTGCTGGGGCGCCGTCCGGACCTGGTGGCCGCGCGCTGGCGGGTCGAGGCGGCGAGCAAAAGCATCGATGCCAGCAAGACTCGTTTTTATCCCAACCTCAACCTGAGCGCCGCCGCCGGCACGCAATCGCTGCTGGGGGATGCAATGTTCGGCTCGGCCAGCCGCTTCTTCAATATCGCCCCGACCGTGTCGCTGCCGATCTTCGACGGTGGGCGCCTGCGCGCCGACCTGGATACCCGGGATGCCGACTACGACCTGGCCGTGGCGCAGTACAACAAAAGCCTGGTGAATGCCTTGGGAGATGTCAGCGACACCCTTTCCCAGTTGCGTGACATCGGTCGGCAGATCGCTGCCCAGCAGCACGCCACCGACATTGCCCAGGAATCCTACGACACCGTGGTCCAGCGCTACGGCTCGGGTATCGGCAATTACCTGGACGTGCTCAGCATCGAGCAGCAACTGCTGCAGGCCCAGCGCCAGCTGGCGACCCTGAATGCCGAGCAGATCGACCTGTCGATCCAACTGATGCAGGCCCTGGGCGGTGGTTTCCAGACCGACAACTTGGCCGCGGCCACCCCGACCCCGGCCTCGCGCCCTCAATAATTCAAGGTACTTATCATGGCCACTGCCGAAACCGACAACGCTCCCGACAACACCGCGGATACCGCCAACCCGCGCAAACGCAAGGTCATGCTGCTGGGCCTGGCGGCGCTGGTGGTCCTGGGCGGGCTGGGGGTCTTTGCCTGGCACGAACTCTACGGACGCTGGAATGAAAGCACCGACGACGCCTATGTAAACGGCAACGTGGTGGAAATCACTCCGCTGGTCACCGGCACGGTGGTCAGCATCGGCGCCGACGATGGCGACCTGGTCCAGGAAGGCCAGGTGTTGATCAACTTCGACCCCAACGATGCCGAGGTCGGCCTGCAAAGCGCCGAAGCCAACCTGGCCCGTACCGTGCGCCAGGTGCGTGGGTTGTACAGCAATGTCGATGGCATGCGCGCCCAGGTGGCGGCGCAGAAGGCTGAAGTGCAGAAAGCCCAGGACAACTTCAACCGCCGCCGGACCCTGGCCAGCAGCGGGGCGATTTCCCAGGAAGAGCTGTCCCACGCCCGCGATGACCTGACCTCGGCCCAGAACGCTCTGGCCAACGCCCGGCAGCAGCTCAACACCACCAACGCGCTGGTGGACGACACCGTGGTTTCGAACCACCCGGACGTGCAGGCGGCGGCCGCGCAACTGCGCCAGGCCTACCTGAGCAATGCCCGCAGCACCCTGATCGCTCCAGTGACCGGGTACGTCGCCAAGCGCACCGTGCAACTGGGCCAGCGGGTGCAGCCGGGCACCGCGTTGATGGCGGTGATCCCCCTGGACCAGCTGTGGATCGACGCCAACTTCAAGGAAACCCAGCTGCGTGACATGCGCATTGGCCAGCCAGTGGATATCGAGGCCGATATCTACGGCAGCGAGGTCAAGTACAGCGGCACCGTCGACAGCCTGGGCGCCGGCACCGGCAGCGCCTTCGCCCTGTTGCCGGCGCAGAACGCTACCGGCAACTGGATCAAGATCGTGCAGCGGGTGCCAGTGCGCATCCACGTGAATGCCGAAGAGCTGGCCCGGCATCCGCTGCGGGTCGGCCTGTCGACGGTGGTCAACGTCGACCTGCATGACCAGAGCGGCCCGGTGCTGGCCCAGCAGCCGCCGCAAAAGGCTTCGTTCAGCACCAATGTCTACGAGCGTCAATTGGGCGAGGCCGATGCCCTGATCGCCCGCCTGATCCACGACAACAGCGCCGCCGAAGGCAAGACCGCGCAGCGCTGATTCGCCGATCCCTCTGCTGCGGCCGTTAGCGGTCGCGGCACCAGCCTCGCTTCATAGGATTTGCGATGAGCAATAACGCCTCTTTCACGCCGCCCAGCCTGCTGCTTAGCACCATCGGCCTGTCGCTGGCGACCTTTATGCAGGTGCTCGACACCACCATCGCCAACGTGGCCTTACCGACCATTTCCGGCAACCTCGGGGTGAGTTCGGAGCAGGGCACCTGGGTGATTACGTCGTTTGCCGTGAGCAACGCCATCGCCTTGCCGCTGACCGGCTGGCTGAGCCGGCGCTTTGGCGAGGTGAAGCTGTTTATCTGGGCTACCTTGCTGTTCGTGCTGGCCTCGTTCCTTTGCGGGATTTCCACCTCCATGCCCGAACTGGTGGGCTTTCGTGTGCTGCAAGGGGTGGTGGCCGGGCCGTTGTACCCGATGACCCAGACCCTGCTGATTGCAGTCTACCCACCGGCGAAAAGGGGCATGGCCTTGGCGCTGCTGGCGATGGTCACGGTGGTGGCGCCGATTGCCGGGCCGATCCTCGGGGGGTGGATCACCGACAGTTACAGCTGGCCGTGGATCTTCTTCATCAACGTGCCGATCGGCCTGTTCGCCGCCTGGGTGGTCAAGCAGCAACTGAAGGCGCGGCCGGTGGTGACCAGTCGCCAGCCGATGGACTACATCGGCCTGCTGAGCCTGATCGTCGGTGTCGGTGCCTTGCAGGTCGTGCTCGACAAGGGCAACGACCTGGACTGGTTCGAATCCAACTTCATCATTATCGGTACGCTGGTTTCGGTGATTGCCCTGGCGGTGTTCGTGATCTGGGAAATGACCGACCGCCATCCGGTGGTCAATCTGCGGCTGTTCGCCCATCGCAACTTCCGCATCGGCACCATTGTGCTGGTGGGCGGGTATGCCGGCTTCTTCGGTATCAACCTGATCCTGCCGCAGTGGTTGCAGACACAGATGGGCTACACCGCGACCTGGGCCGGCCTGGCGGTGGCGCCGATCGGCATCCTGCCGGTGCTGATGTCGCCCTTCGTCGGCAAGTACGCGCACAAGTTCGACCTGCGGTTGCTGGCCGGGCTGGCGTTCCTGGCCATCGGCCTGAGCTGCTTCATGCGCGCCGGTTTCACCAACGAAGTGGACTTCCAGCACATCGCCCTGGTGCAGCTGTTCATGGGCATCGGCGTGGCGCTGTTCTTTATGCCGACCCTGAGCATCCTGATGTCGGACCTGCCGCCGCATCAAATCGCCGATGGCGCGGGCCTGGCCACCTTCCTGCGGACCCTGGGTGGCAGCTTCGCCGCGTCGCTGACCACCTGGATCTGGATTCGCCGGGCCAACGAGCACCACGCCTACATGAGTGAACACATCAGCAGCTTCGAACCGGCCACCCGCGATGCCCTGGGCATCTTGGGCGGCGCCGGCAACCAGGCTTATGCGCAGCTGGACCAGGTCCTGACGGGCCAGGCGTACATGATGTCCACCGTGGATTACTTCACGCTGCTGGGCTGGAGTTTCATGGGGCTGATTCTTTTGGTGTGGCTGGCCAAGCCGCCGTTCACCGCCAAGGCCGGGCCGGCGTCGGCGGGGCATTGATATCTGGGCACTGATATCGGATAGAGCAATCGCGAGCAAACTCGCTTCTACAAGGGGAGGTACTTTTTTGTAGGAGCGAGCTTGTTCGCGATAGAACGCCCAGCGTTTGCCTGGAGGGCCTCGCAAGGCCCTTCGGGCCTTATCGCAGCCTGCGGCAGCGGCTACAGGCGGGGCAATGCCTGCGAGGGTACGAAGTCGAAAGCCGCCAGCTGCAGGCCCTGTTCGTCCACCTGCAAGGCCCAGCCCTGACGGTCCCAATCCCCCAGCACGATGCGCTTGGCCGCTTGCTCGCCAATCTGCAACTTGTGGATGGCCGGGCGGTGGGTATGGCCGTGGACCAGGGTGCGCACATTGAATTCCTGCATGATCCGCGGCACTTCGTCCGGGGTCACGTCGACAATGTCGTTGGCCTTCATGCGGGTTTGCGCGCGGCTTTCGTTGCGCAGCTTGCGCGCCAGCTTGTGCCGGGTACGCAGCGGCAGGTGCCTGAGAATCCACAGGGAAACCGGGTTGCGCAGGTAACGGCGCATGCGCATATAGGCTTCGTCACGGGTGCACAGGCTGTCGCCGTGCATCAGCAGCACCGGCTCGCCGTAGAAGTCGACCACGCTCGGGTCCTTGAGCAGGGTAGCGCCCGCGGCCTTGCAGAAGGCCTTGCCAAGCATGAAGTCGCGATTGCCATGCATCAGGAAAACCTGCGTGCCGCTGTCGCTGAGCTCGCGCAGTGCCTGGCAAATGGAAAGCTGGTAGGGGGTCATGGCGTCGTCGCCGATCCAGACCTCGAAGAAATCTCCCAGGATGTACAGCGCTTGCGCCGAGCGGGCACGCCCGCCGAGTAAATCCAGAAACGCCCGGGTAATGTCCGGGCGTTCCTCTTCCAGATGCAAATCTGAAATCAGCAGTATCACTCAACGATCTCGGCTTTCTCGATGATCACGTCTTCTGCCGGTACGTCCTGGTGGCCAGCCTTCATGGTGGTGGCCACGCCTTTGATCTTGTCGACCACTTCGGTGCCAGCGACCACTTTGCCGAACACTGCGTAGCCCCAGCCCTGGACGGTCTTGCCGCTGTGGTTGAGGAAGCTGTTGTCAGCAACGTTGATGAAGAACTGCGCGGAAGCCGAATGCGGCTCCATGGTGCGGGCCATGGCGACGGTGTACTTGTCGTTGGAAAGACCGTTGCCGGCTTCGTTCTGGATGCTTGGACGCTTGTCTTTCTTTTCTTTCATGCCTGGCTCGAAACCGCCGCCCTGGATCATGAAGTTACCGATGACGCGGTGGAATACGGTGTTTTCGTAATGACCGGCTTTAACGTATTCAACGAAGTTGGCCACGGTAACCGGGGCTTTCTCGGCGTTCAGTTCCAGCACGATGTCGCCGTGGTTGGTGGTCAGTTTGACTTGGGTCATGATCGGTACTCTTTATAAGGAGGAGCGTTTTCAAGGAATTCCCGGGTTCCGGGGCTGGCGCATGGCCGGCAGGTCGGAACCGCTCTGGCAAAAAATCCGCCAAGGTGCGCAGTTTAGCGTGCCAGGCGTGAAATTCGAGGCTGTTTTTTCATTTGCGACGGATTAATCGCGGCAGATTTAAAGCCCGCTCTGTCAGGGGCTTGACCGCATCGGCTATGATATCCGTTTTGATTTATCAGGCCGCACCGGCCGCGCACTTGTACGTTCAAGGATCCTATGAGCAAGCCCACTGTCGACCCTACCTCGAATTCCAAGACCGGACCGGCCGTGCCGGTCAACTTCCTGCGCCCGATCATCCAGGCGGACCTGGACTCGGGTAAGCACACGCAGATCGTGACCCGCTTCCCGCCGGAACCCAACGGCTACCTGCACATCGGTCACGCCAAGTCGATCTGCGTGAACTTCGGGCTGGCCCAGGAATTTGGCGGCGTCACCCACCTGCGTTTCGACGACACCAACCCGGCCAAGGAAGACCAGGAATACATCGACGCCATCGAAAGCGACGTCAAGTGGCTGGGCTTCGAATGGTCCGGTGAAGTGCGCTATGCCTCGCAGTATTTCGACCAGCTGCACGACTGGGCGGTGGAACTGATCAAGGCCGGCAAGGCCTATGTCGACGACCTGACCCCCGAGCAGGCCAAGGAATACCGTGGCAGCCTGACCGAGCCGGGCAGGAACAGCCCGTTCCGCGACCGTTCGGTGGAAGAGAACCTGGACCTGTTCGCCCGCATGAAGGCCGGCGAGTTCCCGGACGGCGCACGCGTGCTGCGGGCCAAGATCGACATGGCCTCGCCGAACATGAACCTGCGCGACCCGATCATGTATCGCATCCGCCATGCGCATCACCACCAGACCGGCGACAAGTGGTGCATCTACCCGAACTACGACTTCACCCACGGCCAGTCGGACGCCATCGAAGGCATCACGCATTCGATCTGCACCCTGGAGTTCGAAAGCCATCGCCCGCTGTACGAATGGTTCCTGGAAAACCTGCCGGTGCCGGCACAGCCGCGCCAGTATGAATTCAGCCGCCTGAACCTGAACTACACCATCACCAGCAAGCGCAAGCTCAAGCAACTGGTGGACGAGAAGCACGTCAACGGTTGGGACGATCCACGCATGTCCACGCTGTCGGGCTTCCGTCGCCGTGGCTATACGCCGAAATCGATCCGCAACTTCTGCGAAATGATCGGCACCAACCGTTCCGACGGCGTGGTGGACTTCGGCATGCTGGAATTCAGTATCCGCGACGACCTCGACCAGAGCGCGCCGCGCGCCATGTGCGTGCTGCGCCCGCTGAAAGTCGTGATCACCAACTACCCGCAAGGCCAGGTCGAGAACCTCGAGCTGCCGCGCCACCCGAAAGAAGACATGGGGGTGCGGGTCCTGCCGTTCGCCCGTGAAATCTACATCGACCGCGACGACTTCATGGAAGAGCCGCCAAAGGGCTACAAACGCCTGGAGCCGGCTGGCGAAGTGCGCCTGCGCGGCAGCTACGTGATCCGCGCCGACGAGGCGATCAAGGACGCCGACGGCAACATCGTCGAGCTGCGCTGCTCGTACGACCCGGACACCCTGGGCAAGAACCCGGAAGGGCGCAAGGTCAAGGGCGTGATCCACTGGGTGCCGGCCGCCACCAGCGTCGAATGCGAAGTGCGCCTGTACGATCGCCTGTTCCGTTCGCCGAACCCGGAGAAGGCCGAAGACAGCGCAAGTTTCCTGGACAACATCAACCCTGACTCCCTGCAGGTCCTCACTGGTTGTCGTGCCGAACCCTCGCTGGGCAACGCACAGCCGGAAGACCGTTTCCAGTTCGAGCGCGAAGGCTACTTCGTCGCGGATATCAAGGACTCGAAACCGGGCGCACCGGTATTCAACCGTACCGTGACCCTGCGCGACTCCTGGGGTCAGTGATCAGTTAAGGAACTCCTTGTGCTAACGATCTACAACACGCTCACCAAGAGCAAAGAAGTCTTCAAGCCGCTCGATGGCAACAAGGTGCGCATGTACGTGTGCGGGATGACCGTGTACGACTATTGCCACCTGGGCCACGGCCGCAGCATGGTCGCCTTCGACCTGGTGACCCGCTGGCTGCGCTTCAGCGGTTATGACCTGACCTATGTGCGCAACATCACCGATATCGATGACAAGATCATCAATCGGGCCAACGAGAACGGCGAGTCGTTCGAAGCCTTGACCGAGCGCATGATCGCGGCGATGCACGAAGACGAAGCGCGCCTGAACATCAAGAAGCCGGACATGGAACCGCGCGCCACGGATCATATTCCGGGCATGCACGCGATGATCCAGACCCTGATCGACAAGGGTTACGCCTACGCGCCGGGCAATGGCGACGTGTACTACCGCGTCGCCAAGTTCATGGGCTACGGCAAGCTGTCGCGCAAGAAGATCGAAGACCTGCGCATCGGCGCGCGGATCGAAGTCGACGAGTCGAAGCAGGACCCACTGGACTTCGTGCTGTGGAAAGCCGCCAAGCCGGGCGAGCCGAGCTGGGAGTCGCCATGGGGCGCGGGGCGTCCGGGCTGGCACATCGAATGCTCGGTGATGTCGACCTGCTGCTTGGGCGAGACCTTCGACATTCATGGCGGCGGCAGCGACCTCGAGTTCCCGCACCATGAAAACGAAATCGCCCAGAGCGAAGCGGCCACCGGCAAGACCTACGCCAATGCCTGGATGCATTGCGGCATGATCCGCATCAATGGCGAGAAGATGTCCAAGTCCTTGAACAACTTCTTCACCATCCGCGACGTGCTCGACAAGTACCATCCGGAAGTGGTGCGTTACCTGCTGGTGTCGAGCCACTACCGCAGCGCGATCAACTACTCGGAAGACAACCTCAAGGACGCCAAGGGTGCCCTGGAGCGTTTCTACCACGCCCTCAAAGGCCTGCCGACTGTACCGGCCGCCGGTGGCGAAGCCTTCGTCGAGCGTTTCACCGAGGTGATGAACGACGACTTCGGCACGCCGGAAGCCTGCGCGGTGCTGTTCGAGATGGTGCGCGAGATCAACCGCCTGCGTGAGAGCGACCTTGATGCGGCGGCCGGTCTGGCGGCGCGCCTGCGGGAGCTGGCGGACGTGCTGGGCGTGCTGCAGCTGGAAGCCGACGACTTCCTGCAGGCCGGTGCCGAAGGCCGGGTCGACGCGGCGCAGGTCGAAGCGTTGATCCAGGCTCGCCTGGCGGCCCGTGCCAACAAGGACTGGGCCGAGTCCGACCGCATCCGCGACCAGATCACCGCCATGGGCGTGGTCCTGGAAGACGGCAAGGGCGGGACTACCTGGCGCCTGGCTGACTGATCGTTGTACTGGCGACAAACAGAAACCCGCCTTGCGCGGGTTTTTGTTTGCCTGCCATTTGATGGGGTTGCCCGGACAGCGTTACCGCGATGTGGCGCTCAACTCTCGAGCTGTCGCAAGCGCTTGTACAGGGTATTGCGACTCACCCCCAGGCGCCGGGCCAATAGGGAGATGTTGCCGCCCACCGCCTTGAGCTGGCGGTTCAGGTCGGCGCTGTCTTCCAGGTTGATATCGTCGGGCGCTGCATTTTCGGCGGCCGGCTCCATATCCAGGTCGACAAAAAAGTCGTCCGGCAGGTGCTCGGCGCGGATCGGCTGGTCTTCGGCCATGGCCAGCGCCACCTGCATCACGCTGCTGACCTGGCGCAGGTTGCCCGGCCAGCGATGGCGTTCGAACAATGCCTGGACTTCGCGGCTGAGGCCGGCCCATTGACCGGCCTCGCGGTGCTGTTCCCAGATGCGCTTGAACAGCGCCTGCTTGTCGCTGCGCTCGCGCAGGGGCGGCAATTCCAGGGTCAGGCCGCCGATACGGTAATACAGATCCTCGCGGAAACGCCCGAGTTGTACCTGTTCGCGCAGGGAGCGGTTGGTCGCCGAAATGATGCGTATGTCCACTGGAAACAGTTCGCTGCTGCCCACCGGCTGTACGCAGCGCTCTTGCAGCACCCGCAACAGCCGGGCTTGAGTCGGCAGGGGCATGTCGCCGATTTCATCGAGGAACAGCGTGCCTTTGTCGGCCTTGCGGATCAGGCCAATGCTGCCTTTCTGGTTAGCGCCGGTGAAGGCGCCTTTTTCGTAGCCGAACAGCTCGGATTCCACCAGTTCGGCGGGAATCGCCGCGCAGTTGACGGCGATGAATGCCTGTTTGCTGCGCGAGCTGGCCTGATGCAATGCCTTGACGAACACTTCCTTGCCGACGCCGGTTTCGCCGTGGATCAGCAGCGGGATGTCCTTTTCCAGCAGCCGTTCGGCCTGGCGCACGGCTTTTTCCACCCGGCTGTCGCCGAAGTGCAGGGTGTTCAGGCTGATGGCCTCGGGGCTGGCGGGAGCGGGGCGGGTAGGTGCTTCGGCGAACACCCGGGCCTGGATCGGCACCTGCCTTGGGCGCTTGAGCAGGCAATGGAAGCGGTTGCGGCCGGCGGCCTGCAGGGCGAAGGGCAGACCTTCGGGCTGGTTGAGCAATTCCAGCAGCGAGACCTTGAACAGGTTTTCAATGCCGACCCGCGACAGGCTGATGCCCAGCAAGTTGTCGGCGCGACGATTGGCCGAGAGCACCTGGCCGCTTTCATCGAAGATCAGCAGGCCGGCCCACTGGCTGTCGAGGTTATTCAGGCCGGTGTTGAAGGTCAGCTGGAAATGCCGGCCCTCGAACAGGTTGAGGATCAGCCGGTTCTCCACGGTCTGGCTCATCATCTTGACCATGCCCAGGGTGTGGGACGGCGGCAGGTAGCTGTCGCTGGACACGTCCAGCACCGCGATCACCCGGCGCTCGGCATCGAAGATCGGCGCGGCCGAGCCGGTCATGAAGCGGTTGGCCTTGAGAAAGTGTTCGTCGTGCTCGATATGCACCGCCTGCTCGCAGGCCAGGGCGGTGCCGATGGCGTTGGTCCCGCTGCAGTGTTCCAGCCAGCTGGCGCCGGCGCTGAACCCCCGGGCCAGGCTGGGTTCGATAAAGCGCTGGGTACCCCAGGAGGTCAGCACCTGGCCCTGGTTGTCGGCGAGCATGATCAGGCAATTGGAATTGCTGAGGATGTTTTCGTAGTAGGGCAGGACTTCCTGATGGGTGGTCTGCACCAGGGCATGCTGGCTTTCCAGCAACTGGGCGATGCGCTCGGCGGGCAGTTGGTCGAAGGCCGGCGCGCTTTGGTGGTTGAGGCCAAAAGCCCGGCAGCGACTCCAGGAGTCCTTGATGATGGTCTCGTGAGACAGCGGTGAGGCAGGTGCGCTCATGGCGGTAGGTCTCTGAAAACGCTTTTATTGTTGTTATTGGCCTGTGCCCGGGTATAGCCGCTGGCGCCGCCTGCGATCGAGCTGGGCGGCATTCCGACGTAGCGCTCGCAAACCAGGCATCGCGATTTGTCTGGTTGACCGCGTCGTTCACTTTGCCAGTCCTGCGGCCTCGATCGCAGCCTGCGCCAGCGGCTACAGGTAGCGTTTACGGGCAAAAGCGTCCATCCAGTGTTGTTCACTCTTGTTCATTGTCAACCGCCAGACTGTTCAGTTGTTCAGTGCGGGTTGTTCATTTCTGTTCAGCTGTGAACCTTCCAATAGCCTGTCTTTTAATAAATATCAGGCTTATCAGTGGCTTGGTTCGGGGGCACGGTTCTGGCACGAAAGTCGCTCTGCTGCTCCGGTCGCTTGACTCCAATAATAAAAAAGGCCGAGCCATGTCATTAACGCTGGAGCACGTCAGTCGTGTCGTCGAGGGCCAGGCCTGGATCGATGACATTTCGCTGCGCTTTGAACCCGGTTCCTTCAATGTCTTGCTGGGGCGCACGCTGTCCGGCAAGACCAGCCTGATGCGCCTGATCGCCGGGCTCGACAAGCCCGCCAGCGGGCGCATCCTGATGAGCGGCGTGGACGTCACCGGGCGCCCGGTACGGCTGCGCAATGTGTCGATGGTCTATCAGCAGTTCATCAACTACCCGACCATGACCGTGTTCGAGAACATCGCCTCGCCGTTGCGCCAGGCTGGCGTCGCGGCAAACCTGATCGAGAGCAAGGTGCTGGAGACGGCGAAGATGCTGCGCATCGAGAAGTTCCTGCAGCGCCACCCGTTGGAGCTGTCCGGCGGCCAGCAGCAGCGAACGGCCATGGCCCGGGCGCTGGTCAAGGATGCCGAGCTGATCCTGTTCGACGAGCCGCTGGTCAACCTCGACTACAAGCTGCGCGAAGAGCTGCGCCAGGAGATGCGCGAGCTGTTCCAGGCGCGCCACACCATCGCTATCTATGCCACCACCGAGCCCAACGAGGCGCTGGCCCTGGGCGGCACCACCACCATCCTCCACGAGGGGCGCCTGGTGCAGAGCGGCAAGACCGCCGAGGTCTATCACCAGCCGCAGACGGTGCTGGCCGCAGAGCTGTTTTCCGAGCCGCCGATCAACCTGATGCCAGGGCGCATCGCGGGCAATGAAGTGAGCTTCGCCAATTTCGTGCATTTTCCGTTGAACGTGGATTTGCGCCCAGTCGGCGAGGGCGAGTTCCGCTTCGGCGTGCGGCCCAGCCACATCTCGCTGGTGCCGAGCAATGACGACGACCTGGAGCTGGCGGTGACCGTCGAGGTGGCGGAAATCAGCGGCTCGGAAACCTTCCTCCATGTGCGCAACGAACACTTCCTGCTGGTGTTGCACTTGCCCGGGGTGCACGAATACGACGTCGATGCACCGATCCGCATTTACATCCCTACCCATAAATTGTTCGTCTTCGATGCCCAGGGCCGTCTGGTCCAGGCGCCGGGACGGCGCGTCGCGAGGGTTGCCTGATGGCCGAGATCCGTTTGCACAACCTCGCCCACAGTTACACCAGTACCCCGGCCGGCCCCGAGGACTATGCGATCCGCGAGATGAACCACATCTGGGAGCAGGGCGGCGCCTATGCCTTGCTCGGGCCGTCCGGCTGCGGCAAGTCGACTTTGCTCAATATCATTTCCGGGTTGCTCAGCCCTTCCCAGGGGCAGGTGCTGTTCGATACCCGGGTGGTCAACGAGTTGACCCCGGAGAAGCGCAACATCGCCCAGGTTTTCCAGTTTCCGGTGGTCTACGACACCATGACGGTGTTCGACAACCTGGCCTTCCCGCTGCGCAACCAGGGCCTGGCCGAGGCCAAGGTGCACAGCAAGGTGCAGGAGATTGCCGAGGTCCTCGACCTACAGGCGCTGCTGAACAAAAAGGCGCGCAACCTCAGCGCCGACGAAAAACAGAAGGTCTCCATGGGCCGCGGCCTGGTGCGCGACGACGTTTCGGCGATCCTGTTCGACGAGCCGTTGACGGTGATCGACCCGCACCTGAAGTGGAAGCTGCGGCGCAAGCTCAAGCAGATCCATGAGCAGTTCAACATCACCATGGTCTACGTCACCCACGACCAGCTCGAAGCCTCGACCTTCGCCGACAAGATCGCGGTGATGTACGGCGGCCAGATCGTCCAGTTCGGCACCCCGCGGGAGCTGTTCGAACGGCCGAGCCACACCTTTGTCGGCTACTTCATTGGCAGCCCGGGAATGAACCTGATCGAAGTCCGGGCAGAGGACGGCGGTGTCGGCTTCGCCGGGACCCATCTGGCCTTGCCCGAGGCGTTGCAGCAGCGGATTGCCGAAACCGATTACCGGAGCCTGAAAGTCGGCATCCGCCCAGAGTTCATCCATGTCTGGGACGAGCCCTACGAAGAGGCGCTGCAAGCCGATGTGGTGCATGTCGAGGACTTGGGCACCTACAAGATCATGACCCTGGACCTCGACGGCGCCGCCTTGAAAGTGCGACTGGCCGAAGATAAGCCGGTGCCGCAGGGCAGGGCCTGCATCAGCTTTCCCGCGCAGTGGCTGATGGTCTACGCCGACGAATACCTGCTGGAGGCCCAGGCCTCGAACGAGGTTCAGCCATGAACAAAGTGCAGAACAACAAGGCCTGGTGGCTGGTATTGCCAGTGTTCCTGCTGGTGGCCTTCAGTGCGGTGATCCCGATGATGACCGTGGTCAACTACTCGGTGCAGGACATCTTCGACCAGTCCAGCCGCTATTTCGTCGGCGCCGACTGGTACCGCCAGGTGTTGCTCGATCCGCGCCTGCACGACTCGCTGCTGCGCCAGTTCATCTACTCGGCCTGCGTGCTGCTGATCGAGATACCCCTGGGCATCGCCATTGCTCTGACCATGCCAAGCAAGGGGCGCTGGTCGTCGGTGGTGCTGATCATCCTCGCCATTCCGCTGCTGATCCCGTGGAACGTAGTGGGCACCATCTGGCAGATCTTCGGTCGCGCCGACATCGGCCTGATGGGCTCGTCGCTCAATGCCCTGGGCATCAACTACAACTACGCGGCCAACACCATGGATGCCTGGGTCACGGTGCTGGTGATGGACGTGTGGCACTGGACCTCACTGGTGGCGCTGCTCTGCTATTCGGGGCTGCGGGCGATTCCGGACGTGTATTACCAGGCGGCGCGCATCGACCGGGCTTCGAACTGGGCGGTGTTCCGCCATATCCAGTTGCCGAAGATGAAAAGCGTGCTGCTGATTGCCGTGATGTTGCGCTTCATGGACAGCTTCATGATCTACACCGAGCCGTTCGTGCTCACCGGTGGCGGGCCGGGCAACGCCACGACCTTCCTTAGCCAGACCCTGACCCAAATGGCGATCGGCCAGTTCGACCTGGGCCCGGCCGCGGCGTTCTCCCTGGTGTACTTCCTGATCATCCTGCTGGTGTCCTGGCTGTTCTACACCGCCATGACCCACTCCGACGCCAATCGCTGAGGACGGCCGCCATGACCAAGCGCAAGCTGATACCGCTGCTGATCTACATCCTGTTCCTGCTGGTGCCGATCTACTGGTTGCTCAACATGTCGTTCAAGAGCAACAACGAGATCCTCGGCGGCCTGACCCTGTGGCCCCAGGAGTTCACCTGGCACAACTACCAGGTGATCTTCACCGACCCCAGCTGGTACACCGGCTACCTCAACTCGCTGTACTACGTCAGCCTGAACACGGTGATTTCCCTGAGCGTGGCGCTGCCGGCGGCCTACGCCTTTTCGCGCTACCGCTTCCTCGGCGACAAGCACCTGTTCTTCTGGTTGCTGACCAACCGCATGGCGCCACCGGCGGTGTTCCTGTTGCCGTTCTTCCAGCTGTATTCGTCCATCGGCCTGTTCGATACGCACATTGCCGTGGCCCTGGCCCATTGCCTGTTCAACGTGCCGCTGGCGGTGTGGATTCTCGAGGGCTTCATGTCCGGGGTGCCGAAGGAAATCGATGAAACCGCTTACATCGACGGCTACAGCTTTCCCAAGTTCTTCGTGAAGATTTTCGTCCCGCTGATTGGCTCGGGGATCGGCGTGACGGCGTTCTTCTGCTTCATGTTCTCCTGGGTCGAGTTGCTGTTGGCGCGGACCCTGACCTCGGTGAATGCCAAGCCGATCGCGGCGGTGATGACCCGCACGGTGTCCGCTTCGGGTATCGACTGGGGAGTGCTGGCGGCGGCGGGGGTGCTGACCATTTTGCCGGGCATGCTGGTGATCTGGTTTGTTCGCAACCATGTGGCCAAGGGCTTTGCCCTGGGCCGGGTATGAGGATCCGTTGATGGAATGGATGAACTGGACCGCCCCGACGGCGGCATTCTTCGGCGTCATTGCCCTGATTCTCGCGGGCATGACCGGCTGGGAGCTGCGCTCGCCGAGCGTCGCGCGGCGTGGCTTGTTGCCGATTGCCACCACCCGTGGCGATCGTCTGTTTATTGGTCTTCTCGGCAGCGCCTACCTGCATCTGCTGGTAATCGGCGTCACCGACTGGAGCATCTGGGTGGCGTTCGTGCTGTCCCTGGTGTGGCTGTTGGCTGTGATGCGTTGGGGCTAGCCGGGCGCGTGCGCGGTGGTCCTGCTTCGAAATTCAACCGGGAGGTCTCTATGTTCGACAAAAACAATAAGCTGCGACATAGCATTTCATTGGCGGCCATGCTGGCCCTGAGCGGCTTGAGCGCGACGGCCTGGGCCGACGCCTATGAGGACGCCGCGAAAAAATGGATCGGCAGCGAGTTCAAGCCATCCACCCTGACCGCGGAACAACAGCTGGAAGAACTGAAGTGGTTCATCAAGGCGTCCGAGCCGTTTCGCGGAATGAAGATCAACGTCGTCTCGGAAACCATCGCCACCCATGAATACGAGTCCAAGGTGCTGGCCAAGGCCTTCAGTGAAATCACCGGGATCAAACTGACCCACGACCTGCTGCAGGAAGGCGACGTGGTGGAGAAGCTGCAGACCCAGATGCAGTCGGACAAGAATATCTATGACGGCTGGGTCAACGATTCGGACCTGATCGGCACGCACTTGCGTTATGGCAAGACCGAATCCATCACCGACCTGATGGCCAACGAAGGCAAGGACTTCACTTCGCCGACCCTGGACATCAAGGATTTCATCGGCATCTCCTTCACCACCGCGCCGGACGGCAAGATCTACCAGTTGCCCGACCAGCAGTTCGCCAACCTGTACTGGTTCCGTGCCGACTGGTTCGAGCGGCCGGAGTTGAAGGCCAAGTTCAAGGAAAAGTACGGCTACGAGCTGGGCGTGCCGGTGAACTGGTCGGCCTATGAGGACATCGCCAAGTTCTTCAGCGAAGACGTCAAGGAGATCGACGGCAAGCGGGTCTACGGGCATATGGACTACGGCAAGAAGGACCCGTCCCTGGGCTGGCGCTTCACCGATGCCTGGTTCTCCATGGCCGGCGGCGGCGACAAGGGCTTGCCCAACGGCTTGCCGGTGGACGAGTGGGGGATCCGCGTCGAGAACTGCCATCCGGTGGGCTCCAGCGTGACCCGCGGCGGCGACACCAATGGCCCGGCGGCGGTGTTCGCCACCACCAAATACGTCGACTGGATGAAAAAGTACGCGCCACCGGAAGCGGCGGGCATGACCTTCTCCGAATCCGGGCCGGTGCCGTCCCAGGGCAACATCGCGCAGCAGATCTTCTGGTACACCGCCTTCACCGCCGACATGACCAAGCCGGGCCTGCCGGTGATGAACGCCGACGGTACGCCGAAATGGCGCATGGCGCCTTCGCCCAAGGGGCCGTATTGGGAGGAGGGTATGAAGCTGGGGTATCAGGACGCGGGCTCCTGGACCTTTCTCAAGTCCACCCCGGAGAAACAGAAACTCGCGGCCTGGCTCTATGCCCAGTTCGTGACCTCGAAAACCGTGTCGCTGAAGAAAACCATCGTTGGCCTGACGCCGATCCGCGAGTCGGACATCAACTCCCAGGCGATGACCGACCTGGCACCGAAGCTCGGTGGCCTGGTGGAGTTCTATCGCAGCCCGGCCCGCGTGCAGTGGACCCCGACCGGCACCAACGTGCCGGATTATCCACGCCTGGCGCAGTTGTGGTGGAGCCATATCGCCGAAGCGGCCAGCGGCGAGAAAACCCCGCAACAGGCGCTCGATGGCCTGGCCAAGGACCAGGACGCGATCATGACCCGCCTCGAGCGCTCGAAGGCCCAGGCCACCTGCGCGCCGAAAATGAACCCCGAGCGCGACGCGCAATATTGGTTCGACCAGCCAGGCGCGCCGAAACCGAAACTGGCCAACGAAAAGCCCAAGGGCGAGACCGTGAGCTACAACGAACTGCTCAAGTCGTGGGAGGCGGCGCGCAAGTAAATTGTGGGCGCTGCAATGCGCAACGGCACCTTCGGGTGCCGTTGTGTTTTGGGAGTGGTTGTTGTGCTGTCAGGGTAATCGCTGTCGTGGGAAGACCTGATGTCGAAGGATCACGTAACGCCGCTTGCCGGTAGGAGCGAGGCTTGCCCGCGATGATGTCCCTCGAACCGCCGCAGGTCTTCAGGCCAGTGCTGCCAGGCGCTCCACCGTATCGGGAAAACGCTGTACCAGGCGGATCAGGGTGGTGGCCTGAGCGTTGGGTTTTGCCCGTCCTTGCTCCCAGTTCTCCAGGGTCCGGGTATTGGTGCGCAGGTACATGGCAAATACCGATCTGGACAGGTTCAGCTGTTCGCGCACTGCCAGCACTTCTTCGGCGGTGATCGGTAGCAATGCACTCAGCTTGACCTTGTGGCTGCGCAGCGTGACCTTGCCTTGGCGCTCTTTGGCCAGGGCGTCGAAACCTTCGACCAGTTCGGAAAAGATGTCACGTTTCATGATGGGTCCTTGCCTCGACTTCTCTGTTCAACAGTTGCTTGAGCAGTTTTTTCTGTTGGGGTGTCAGGTCGTTCTGCTCGTTCTTTGCGTAAAGGGTGAAGAGCCAGAACTGGGCGCCTCCGGACCACCAGTAATAGATCACCCGGATCCCGCCGCGTTTGCCCTTGTGCCTTCGCTCATCGACAAAACGGATCTTGCGCAAGCCACCGGTTCCCTCGATGAGATCTCCGGCTTCGGGGGCTTTGAGCAATTCAAGCTGCAGGCTACGAAAAAGCTCGTCGTCCAGATAGTCCTGTCGATAGCGCTGGAACGGGGGTAGCTCGATAAAAAGTGCGTCCATGCTCTGTACGTAACCTGCGTATATATTTGATTGGATAGATCAAGAGGTCAAGGTCTTGCGCATGACGCTCGTCGCCTTTAATGACCTTAGACTTCGCAAGCAGGATTAGAGGTAGGACGTGTCTGTAAAGCCTGAAAGGCAATTCCTTTCAGAAGGAAGGGGAGGGGATTTTCTCTGCAAAACAAAACGGCGCCCGAAGGCGCCGTCTTGTTTTACCGCGGGTGCTGCTTGAGCGATCAGCCCGCCAGGCCGGATTGCTGGACCAGGATCAGCAATGGCTGTGGGTAGACGCCGAGGAAGAACGCCAGGACCGCGATGGCCAGCAGCATCACGCCGCCGGCTTTCTGTTCCCAGTGCAGCTGGGCGTCGACGCGGCGCAGATTCGGCTCGATCAGGTACAGGGTGACCATGACGCGCAGGTAGTAGAACACGCCGATGGCGCTGCCCAGTACCAGGGAGCCGACCAGCCACCATTGGTGCGCTTCGACACCGGTGGCGATGATGTAGAACTTGCCGATGAAGCCCGCGGTCAGCGGGATGCCGGCCAGGGACAGCATCATCACGGTCAGCACGGCGGTCAGGTACGGACGGCGCCAGAACAGGCCACGGTATTCGTACAGGGCATCCGCGTCGCGACCCTTGTAGGGCGACGACATCAGGGTGATCACGCCGAAGGCGCCGAGACTGGTGATCACGTAGGTGACCAGGTAGACGCCGATGGCCTCCATCGCCAGGCCTTTGCTGGCCACCAGGGCGATCAGCAAGTAACCGAAGTGAGCGATGGACGAGTAACCCAGCAGACGCTTGAGGTTGCTCTGGGTCAGCGCCAGCAGGTTACCGAACAGGATCGAGGCAATGGCGATCACGGTCAGCACGGTGTTCAACACACCGCTGCTGGCAACCGGCGAGATCTGGAACAGACGCACCATCACTGCGAACACCGCCACTTTGCTCGCGGTGGCCAGGAAGGCCGCCACCGGCGCCGGGGCGCCTTCGTAGACGTCCGGGGTCCACAGGTGGAAAGGTACCAGCGACAGCTTGAACGCCAGGCCGATCAGCATCATGCCCAGGCCCAGCTGGGCCAGCGGGCTAGGCAGGCCGGTCGCGGCCAGGGCCTGGCCGATGCCGTTGAAGCTCAGGCTGCCGGCTTCGGCGTAGAGCAGGGCCATGCCGAACAGCAGGAACGCGGAACCGGCGGCCGACAGCACCATGTACTTGATGCCGGCTTCCAGCGAACGCTTGTTGAAGAAGGCATAAGCCACCAGGCCGTAGACCGGAACCGAGAGCAGCTCCAGGCCGATGAACAGGCCGGCCAGGTGCTGCGCGCTGACCAGTACCAGGCCACCGGCGGCGGCCATCAGGATCAGCAGGTAGAGTTCTTCGCGGTTGCCCGGGTAGCCGGTGCCGCCGTCGCCCAGGTAGGCATGGGCGAGGGTGACGCAGGCCAGGGTGGCCACCAGGATCAGTGCCATGTACAGGCAGGCGAACTGGTCGATCTGCAGCAGGGGAGTCACCGCCAGCGGGGTGACTTTCAGGGCCGGGAGGATCGACAGCAACGCCAGGTTCAGACCGGCGACCGACAGCAGGAAGGTTTGCGAATGGTTGCGACGCCAGGCGATTGCCAGCATCACCACAATGATGGTGAGGCTGGTGATCAACAGCGGCGCAAGCGCAATAAAGTGTTGAATCGTAAAGTCCATAGCGCTCTTACCGGGCCGAAGCGAGTTGAGTGAAGGCGGTACCGAGCCATTGCTGCACGCCACTCATCGTAGCGGCAGAGGTATCGAGGAACGGTTGCGGATAGACGCCGAGGTACACCAGCAGCGCTGCCAGGCCGAGCACCATGATCAGTTCGCGAGCATCCATGCCATGCAGGACCGCGTCCGACTTTGCCGGGCCGAAGTAGGCACGGTGGATCATGATCAGCGAGTAGACCGAACCGAACACCAGGCCGGACGTCGCGATGGCAGTGATCCAAGGCGCGCTGGCGAAGGTGCCGATCAGGATCAGGAACTCGCCGACGAAGTTGCCGGTACCCGGCAGGCCCAGCGACGCCGCGGCGAAGAACAGGCTGATGGCCGGCAGGTAGGCGATCTTCGACCACAGGCCGCCCATTTCACGCATGTCGCGGGTGTGGGTGCGCTCGTACAGCTGGCCGCTGAGGATAAACAGTGCCGCCGCCGACAGGCCATGGGCCAGCATCTGGATCACCGCGCCTTGCAGGGCCTGCTGGCTGCCGGAGTAGATGCCGATCAGCACGAAGCCCATGTGCGAAACGCTGGAGAACGCGATCAGACGCTTGATGTCGGTCTGGGCGAAGGCCAGGAAGGCGCCGTAGAAGATCCCGATCAGACCCAGGGTCATGGCGATCGGCGCGAACTCGGCCGAGGCATTCGGGAACAGCGGCAGGGCGAAACGCAGCAGGCCGTAGGCCGCGGTCTTCAGCAAGATACCGGCGAGGTCGACGGAACCGGCGGTCGGCGCCTGGGCGTGGGCATCCGGCAGCCAGGAGTGGAACGGTACCACCGGCAGTTTCACCGCGAAGGCGATGAAGAAGCCGAGCATCAGCACGTATTCGGTGGTGGTCGACATCTTGGTCTTCAACAGGTCGGCGTAGTTGAAGGTAATCACGCCGGTGTCGTTGAAGTTGACCAGCACCAGACCGAGGATCGCCACCAGCATGATCAGGCCGGAAGCCTGAGTGAAGATGAAGAACTTGGTCGCGGCGTAGATCCGGGTTTTCTTGCCGTCCGAAGAACTATGACCCCAGAGCGCGATGAGGAAATACATCGGCACCAGCATCATTTCCCAGAAGAAGAAGAACATGAACAGGTCGAGGGCGAGGAACACGCCGACGACGCCGCCCAGGATCCACATCAGGTTCAGGTGGAAGAAGCCCACGTGACGCTGAATCTCTTTCCAGGAGCAGAGGACCGACAGCACGCCCAGAAGGCCGGTCAGCAGGATCATCAACAGCGACAGGCCATCGAGGGCCAGGTGCACGTTGATGCCGAAGCGCTCGATCCAGACGTGCTTGAACTCCAGGGTCCAGGTCGGATCGGCACCCGGTGCCGGAGCGAATGAATAGTCGCCATGGGCCCACAGCCAGAGGCCGAGAGCGAGTTCCAGGGACATGGTCAGCAGCGCAATCCAGCGGGGGAGGGTGGCGCCGAAGCGCTCACCCATCCAGCACAGCAGGCCGCCGATGAAGGGGATCAGGATTAGCCAAGGCAGAATCATGACGGGCTCAATTCCTTTCGCAAGTTCGCAAGGTTCATATCAGACCGCTACCAGCACGACGGCGCCGATAACCAGCACGGCACCAGCAGCCATCGAGGCGGCGTACCAACGCAGTTGACCGGTTTCCGTACGGCTCAGGGAGTTGTGACCCCCTTTGGCCAGGCGCGGGATCAGACCGATGGTCTGGTCGAGCGGGTCTTTGCGCAGTACATGGCTGATCGCCAGATATGGCTTGACGAACAGTTTGTCGTAGATCCAGTCGAAGCCCCAGGCAGCGAACCACCAGGCCGAGAGGAGGCGGCCGATGCCGCTGTTGGCGATGGCGGTGACGAAGCGACGCTTGCCGAGGAACAGCAGCGCGGCCAGCAGGATACCGGCGATGGCGATGGCGCCAGACGCCAGTTCCAGGCTGTGCTTGGCTTCGCCGCCGGCATGGCCGACGCTTTGTGGCAGCACGCCGTGCAGCGGCGGGGTGATCATGGCGCCGACCGCGGTCGACAGAATGATCAGCACCGACAGCGGCAGCCAGTGGCTGATGCCATGGCCGGCGTGGGCTTCGGTCTTGGCTTCACCGTGGAAGGTGATGAAGATCAGGCGGAAGGTGTACAGCGAGGTCATGAACGCACCAACCAGACCGGCGTACAGCAGGCCGTGGTTACCGCTGGCAAAGGCTTCCCAGAGGATCTCGTCCTTGGAGTAGAAACCGGCGGTGACCAGCGGCAGAGCCGCCAGGGCCGCGCCACCCACGATGAAGCTGGCGTAGGCCAACGGCAGTTTCTTCCACAGGCCGCCCATCTTGAAGATGTTCTGCTCATGGTGGCAGGCAACGATCACCGCACCGGAAGCAAGGAACAACAGCGCCTTGAAAAAGGCGTGGGTCATCAGGTGGAAGATCGCGCCGTCCCAGGCACCTACGCCCAGGGCTAGGAACATGTAGCCGATCTGGCTCATGGTCGAGTAGGCGAGGATCCGCTTGATGTCGGTCTGCACCAGCGCGGCGAAGCCGGCCAGGACCAGGGTCACGCCACCGACGACACCCACCAGGTGCAGGATGTCCGGCGCCAGGGCGAACAGGCCGTGGGTACGGGCGATCAGGTAGACGCCGGCGGTCACCATGGTTGCGGCGTGGATCAGTGCCGAAACCGGGGTAGGACCGGCCATTGCGTCCGCCAGCCAGGTCTGCAGCGGCAGTTGGGCGGATTTACCGACCGCGCCACCCAGCAGCATCAGGGTTGCCAGGACGATCCAGAAGTCGCCGGCCTGGAACTTCGCAGGCGCCGCGACCAGCAGTTGCTGGATATTCAGGGTGCCCAGCTGCTGGTACAGGATGAACAGGCCGATGGCCATGAACACGTCGCCGATGCGGGTGACGATAAAGGCCTTGAGCGCCGCGTTACCGTTGGTGCGGTTGCTGTAGTAGAAACCGATCAGCAGGTACGAACACAGGCCCACGCCTTCCCAACCGAAGTACAGGAACAACAGGTCGTCGCCGAGCACCAGGAACAGCATGCTGGCGATGAACAGGTTGGTGTAGGCGAAGAAGCGCGAATAACCCTCTTCACCGCGCATGTACCAGGACGCGAACAGGTGGATCAGGAAACCCACGCCCACCACCACGCCGAGCATGGTCACGGACAAGCCGTCCAGGTACAGCGCGAAGGTCGGCTTGAAGTCGCCTACGGTCATCCACTGCCACAGCACCTGGGTGTAGTGGCCGCCTTCGGGCGGGGCGACGTTGAATTGCCAGATCACATAGGCCGCGACAATCGCCGACAGGCCGACGGAGCCGACGCCGATCAGGGCGGCAAGGTTTTCCGAGATGCGTCCACGGGAGAACGACAGCAGCAGGAAACCGATTAGGGGGAACAGGAAAGTCAGATAGAGAAGGTTCATCCGCGCATCTCGCTGGCAGCGTCGATATCGAGAGTGTGGAAGCGGCGATACAGCTGCAACAGAATCGCCAGGCCAATACTGGCCTCGGCGGCTGCCAGGCTGATCACCAGGATGAACATGACCTGTCCATCCGGCTGCGCCCAGCGACTACCGGCGACGATGAAGGCCAAGGCGGAGGCGTTCATCATTACCTCCAGGCTCATCAGCACGAAGAGAATGTTGCGGCGCACCATCAGGCCGACCAGGCCGAGGCAGAACAGGATGCCGGCTACGGCCAGGCCATGCTCTAGAGGGATAGTTCCGATAGTAGGCATGGTCTTACTCCTTCGCCTCGTTGCGGCCCAGGTGGAACGCCGTGACCGCTGCGGCGAGCAGCAGCATCGAGGCGAGTTCGACCACCAGCAGATAAGGACCGAACAGGCTGATGCCCACGGCCTTGGCGTCCACGGTGGTGTGGCCGATACCGGTACCGCTCTGGTGGCTGAACAGCACGTACAGCAGTTCCACCAGCAGCAGGGCGGCGAGCGCCACCGGCCCCAGCCAGATTCCCGGCTTGAGCCAGATGCGTTCCTGCTGAACCGAGGCAGGCCCCAGGTTCAGCATCATCACCACGAACACGAACAGCACCATGATGGCGCCGGCGTAGGCGATCACTTCCAGCACACCGGCGAACGGCGCGCCGAGGCTGAAGAACGTCATCGCCACGGCGATCAGCGAAATGATCAGGTAGAGCAGGGCGTGTACAGGGTTGGTGTTGGTGACCACGCGCAGCGTGGAAACAACGGCGACACCTGACGCGAAATAGAAAGCGAATTCCATCTTTCTTCCTTAAGGCAGCAAGCTCTTCACGTTGATCGGCTCGGCTTCGTTTTGCGCGGAGCCTTTTGGCTTACCGGCAATGGCCATACCTGCAACACGATAGAAGTTGTAATCAGGGTTCTTTCCGGGGCCGGAGATCAGCAGATCTTCTTTCTCGTAAACCAGATCCTGACGTTTGAACTCGGCCATCTCGAAATCCGGGGTCAGCTGGATCGCGGTGGTCGGGCAGGCTTCCTCGCAGAGGCCGCAGAAGATGCAACGCGAGAAGTTGATGCGGAAGAAGTCCGGGTACCAGCGACCGTCTTCGGTTTCAGCTTTCTGCAGCGAGATGCAGCCCACCGGGCACGCCACGGCGCACAGGTTGCAGGCTACACAGCGCTCTTCGCCATCGGGGTCGCGGGTCAGCACGATGCGGCCACGGTAGCGTGGCGGCAGGTAGACCGGCTCTTCCGGGTATTGCAGGGTGTCGCGCTTGCGAAAGCCATGGCCGAAGACCATCACCAGGCTGCGCAGTTGGGTACCAGTACCCTTAACGATGTCGCCAATATATTTGAACATGGGTCAAATCCTCACTGAACCGCGCCCGCTGGCGTGTTCAACAACACAAGCGCAGCGGTCACCAGCAAATTGATCAGGGTCAGCGGCAGGCAGAATTTCCAGCTGAAGTCCATCACCTGGTCATAACGCGGACGCGGGATGGACGCGCGCAGCAGGATGAACAGCATGATGAAGAACGCGGTCTTCAAGGCGAACCAGACGAAGGACAGTTGCGGCAGGATGCCGAACGGACCGTGCCAGCCACCGAAGAACAGGGTGACCAGCAGTGCCGAGATCAGGATGATGCCGATGTACTCGCCAACGAAGAACATGCCCCATTTCATGCCGGCGTATTCAATGTGGTAACCGTCGGCCAGTTCCTGTTCCGCTTCCGGCTGGTCGAACGGGTGACGGTGAGTCACGGCCACGCCAGCGATGAAGAAGGTACAGAAGCCGAAGAACTGCGGAATGATGAACCACAGGTTCTGCGCCTGGTAGTCGACGATGTCGCGCATGTTGAACGAACCGACCTGGGCCACGATGCCCATCAGTGCCAGGCCCATGAATACTTCATAGGACACGGTCTGGGCCGAGGCACGCAGGCTGCCGAGCAGGGCGAACTTGTTGTTGCTCGACCAGCCGGCGAACAGCACCGCGTACACCGACAGGCCGGCCATGGCGAAGAAGAACAGCAGGCCGATGTTCAGGTCCGCCACGCCCCAGGTCGGGGTGATCGGGATGATCGCGAAAGCGATCAGCAAGGCGCTCATGGCCACGACCGGTGCCAGGGTGAAGATCACCTTGTCGGCAAACGGCGGGGTCCAGTCTTCCTTGAAGAACATCTTCAGCATGTCGGCAGCGATCTGGAACATGCCGAACGGGCCGACGCGGTTCGGACCGTAGCGGTCCTGCCACCAGCCCAGCAGGCGACGCTCGACAAAGCTGAGCAGGGCACCGGCGACCACCACGGCCAGCATGATGACCAGGGCTTTGACGACTGCCAGGATCACGTCGATCACTTCAGGGGTGAACCAGGTCATTGCGCTGCCTCCTGCAGACCGTCAACGGATTTGCCAAAGATCGCCGGTGGAATACCCGCCAGGCCGGCCGGCAAGGCCACCAGGCCAGCGCCCAGTTCTTCGTTGATGCGCAGCGGCAGACGCAGGGTCTGGCCCGCCACCTTCACGGCGAGCAGCGCGCCATCGTTGACGCCCAGGCGATCGGCTTCCGACTTGGCCAGGGCAACATAAGCGGCCGGGATGCGTTCCTGGACCGGTGCGGCTTTCGAAGAGTTCTCTTCGCTGCCGAACAGGTGGTAGAACGGCACCGCCTGCCAGGTGCCCTGGGCAGGGGAGAAGGCGCGCGGCACGCTGGCGAACCAGCTGAGGCTGTCGCCCTGGCTTTCGATCAGGCGGGTGCCCGGATCGCCGGCACGCAGGTGACCACCGACTTCGTCCTGGAACTTGTTCCAGGCTTGCGGCGAGTTCCAGCCCGGCGACCAGGCGAATGGCACCTGGGAGCGAGGCTCGGCGGAGCCCGAGTAACCTTCCATGGAGAAGGCGAACGCGGTGTCCTGGTCTTGCGGAGTCCGTGGCTCGTGCACGCTGATGTCGGCGCGCATGGCGGTACGGCCGCTGTAACGCAGCGGTTCGCGAGCCAGCTTCAGGCCCTTGATGCGGAACGACGCCGAAGGCGCGGCATCGACGATCTGCGCCAGTTGCGGGTTGCTCTGGGCGCAAGCGGCGGTCACGTGGTCCAGCTGGGTCCAGTCCACCGGCTTGTTCAGCAGGGTAGCGCGCAGGGCATGCAACCAGCGCCAGCCTTCGTGAACCAGGATGCTGGCATCCATGTAAGTCGGGTCGAACACCTGGAAGAAGCGCTGGGCACGGCCTTCCTGGCTGACCAGGGTGCCGTCGCCTTCGGCGAAGCTCGCCGCTGGCAGGACCAGGTGCGCGCGATCGCTGGTGGCGGTCTTCTGGTGGTCGGCGACGATCACCACTTTCGCGGCGTTCAGCGCGGCATCGACCTTGGCAGCGTCGGTGCGGGTGTACAGATCGTTTTCCAGCACCACAAGGGCGTCGGCGCGACCATCGATGACCGCTTGCAGCGCCGCGTCCACCGATTCGCCACCGAGCATGGCCAGGCCGAGGCTGTTGGCTTCAGGCACGATCAGGCTGATGGAAGCGTTCTTCTCGCGCAGCTTCAGGGCCTTGGCGATGTTCGCAGCGGCTTCGATCAAGGCTTTGGAGCCCAGCGAAGTACCGGCGATGATCAGCGGACGCTTGGCGGCGAGCAGGGCATCGGCGATGCGCTTGGCCAGCTCTTGTGCTTCGGGGTCCAGGCCTTCGACGGCAGGAGCGCTGGCGTCCAGGGCGTGGGCCACGGCGAAGCCGATGCGCGCCAGGTCGTCGGGAGCGGCGTGCACGCACTCTTCGGCGACGTCGTCGAGCTTGGTTTCAGCCAGGCTTGCAATGAACAGCGGGTTCAGCGCGTGCTGGCCGATGTTTTTCACCGCGGCGTCGAGCCATGGCTGGACGCGCATGGCATCGGCCATTTCTTCGGCCTTGCCCTTGACCGACTGGCGCAGGGCCAGGGCCATGCGGGCGGCAGTCTGGGTCAGGTCTTCACCGAGAACGAACACGGCATCGTGGTCTTCGATGTCGCGCATGGTCGGTACTGGCAGCGGGCTGTTTCTCAGCACTTGCAGGACCAGGCGGATGCGCTCCAGCTCGGCGGCTTCGATACCGCTGTAGAAGTGCTCGGCGCCCACCAGCTCACGCAGGGCGTAGTTGCTTTCCAGGCTGGCGCGAGGCGAGCCGATACCGACGATATTGCGCCCGCGCAGCAGGTCGGCGGCCTTGTCGAGCGCCTGGTCCAGGGTCAGCTTGGTGCCGTCGTTCAGCAGCGGCTGGCGTGGACGGTCTTCGCGGTTGACGTAGCCGTAGCCGAAACGGCCACGGTCGCACAGGAAGTACTGGTTCACCGAACCGTTGTAGCGGTTCTCGATGCGCCGCAGTTCGCCGTAGCGCTCGCCCGGGGAGATGTTGCAACCGCTGGAGCAGCCATGGCAGATGCTCGGCGAGAACTGCATGTCCCACTTGCGGTTGTAGCGCTCGGAGTGAGTCTTGTCGGTGAACACGCCGGTCGGGCAGACCTCGGTGAGGTTGCCGGAGAACTCGCTTTCCAGGGTGCCGTCTTCAACGCGACCGAAATACACGTTGTCGTGGGCGCCGAACACGCCGAGGTCGGTACCGCCGGCATAGTCCTTGTAGAAACGCACGCAACGGTAGCAGGCGATGCAGCGGTTCATCTCGTGGGCGATGAACGGGCCGAGTTCCTGGTTCTGGTGGGTGCGCTTGGTGAAGCGATAACGGCGCTCGTTGTGGCCGGTCATCACCGTCATGTCTTGCAGGTGGCAGTGACCGCCTTCCTCGCAGACCGGGCAGTCGTGCGGGTGGTTGGTCATCAGCCATTCGACGACGCTGGCGCGGAAGGCCTTGGACTCTTCGTCGTCGATGGAGATCCAGGTGTTGTCGGTGGCGGGGGTCATGCAGGACATGACGATGCGACCGCGGGTGTCGTTCTCGTCGGTGTATTGCTTGACCGCGCACTGGCGACAGGCACCAACGCTACCGAGAGCGGGGTGCCAGCAGAAATAAGGGATGTCGAGGCCTAGTGACAGACATGCCTGTAACAGGTTGTCCGCCCCATCGACTTCGAGCGCTTTGCCGTCTACGTGGATAGTGGCCATGGTTCAAAGTTCTTCGTTGGCCCGGTGTCAGCGGGCGTGGCTAATGGAATCTTGGTGCTCGCCTGGCGCGTCGCGGCGTCTTCAGGCGATACGAGGGCGGCACGGACCACCCTCGTTCGATACGTTTACGCGCCGACTACGATCGGCCGGGCCAGGGGCGGGACGACGGCAGCACTGGTGGCTGCGATGCCGGCCTCGAACTCTGGACGGAAATACTTGATGGCACTGCCCAATGGCTCCACGGCGCCCGGTGCGTGAGCACAGAAGGTCTTGCCTGGGCCGAGGAAACCGACCAGACCCAGCAGGGTCTCGATATCGCCGGCTTGCCCTTCGCCTTTCTCGAGCGCGCGCAGCAGCTTGACGCTCCACGGCAGGCCGTCGCGGCAAGGGGTGCAGAAGCCGCAGGATTCGCGGGCAAAGAACTCTTCCATATTGCGCAGCAGCGACACCATGTTGATGCTGTCGTCGACCGCCATCGCCAGGCCAGTACCCATGCGGGTGCCGACCTTGGCGATGCCGCCGGCGTACATCTGCGCATCCAGGTGTTCTGGCAGCAGGAAACCGGTACCGGCGCCGCCTGGCTGCCAGCACTTGAGCTTGAAGCCATCGCGCATGCCGCCGGCGTAGTCTTCGAACAGCTCGCGCGCGGTCACGCCGAACGGCAGTTCCCACAGGCCAGGGTTCTTCACTTTGCCGGAGAAGCCCATCAGCTTGGTGCCATGGTCTTCACTGCCTTCGCGAGCCAGGGATTTGTACCAATCCACGCCGTCGCCGATGATCGCTGGCACGTTGCACAGGGTCTCGACGTTGTTCACGCAAGTCGGCTTGCCCCACACGCCGACGGCGGCAGGGAAGGGCGGCTTGGAGCGCGGGTTGGCGCGGCGGCCTTCGAGGGAGTTGATCAGCGCGGTTTCTTCACCGCAGATGTAACGCCCGGCGCCGGTGTGCACGAACAGCTCGAAATCGAAGCCCGAGCCCAGGATGTTCTTGCCCAGCAGGCCCGCGGCCTTGGCTTCTTCCACGGCGCGGTTGAGGTGCTTGGCGGCGGTGGTGTACTCGCCCCGCAGGAAGATATAGCCGCGGTAGGTTTTCAGTGCGCGCGCGCTGATCAGCATGCCTTCGATCAGCAGATGGGGCAGTTGCTCCATCAGCATGCGGTCTTTCCAGGTGTTGGGTTCCATTTCGTCCGCGTTGCACAGCAAGTAGCGGATGTTCATGGATTCGTCTTTGGGCATCAGGCCCCACTTCACGCCAGTGGGGAAGCCTGCGCCGCCGCGGCCCTTGAGGCCGGCGTCCTTGACGGTCTGGACGATGTCGTCCTGGGACAAGTCAGCAAAAGCCTTGCGCGCAGCGGCGTAGCCGTTCTTGGCCTGGTACTCGTCGAGCCATACCGGCTCGCCGTCGTCGCGCAGGCGCCAGGTCAGCGGATGAGTTTCCGGGCTGCGCTGGATGCGGTTGGCAGGGCCGAAGGATGTCAGGGTCATACGTAGCCCTCCAACAGTTTGGCCACGCCAGCAGGCTGCACGTCGCCGAAAGTGTCGTCGTCGATCATCAGCGCCGGGGCCTTGTCGCAGTTGCCCAGGCAGCATACCGGCAGCAGGGTGAAGCGGCCGTCGGCGGTGGTCTGGCCGAGGCCGATGCCCAGCTCGCTCTGGATCTGGCTGACCACGGACTCGTGGCCGCCGATGTAGCAGACCATGCTGTCGCAGACACGGATGATGTGACGGCCGACCGGCTGGCGGAAGATCTGGCTGTAGAACGTCGCCACGCCTTCTACGTCGCTGGCCGGGATGCCGAGGATCTCGCCGATGGCGTAGAGCGCGCCATCAGGCACCCAGCCACGTTCCTTCTGGACGATCTTCAGGGCTTCGATAGACGCCGCGCGCGGGTCTTCGTAGTGATGCAGCTCGTGCTCGATGGCCGAGCGCTCGGTTTCGCTCAGGGCGAAACGGTCTGTCTGGATAAGCGTGCTGTTCATGCTTAGCGGTCCACGTCGGCCATAACGAAGTCGATACTACCCAGGTACGCGATCAAGTCCGCGACCATGCTGCCGCGGATCACCGAAGGGATCTGCTGCAGGTGGGCGAAGCTCGGGGTGCGGATCCGGGTGCGGTAGCTCATGGTGCCGCCATCGCTCGTCAGGTAATAACTGTTGATGCCCTTGGTCGCTTCGATCATCTGGAAGGACTCGTTGGCCGGCATGACCGGGCCCCACGAAACTTGCAGGAAGTGCGTGATCAGGGTCTCGATGTGCTGCAGCGTGCGCTCTTTCGGTGGCGGCGTGGTCAGCGGGTGATCCGCCTTGTACGGGCCTTCCGGCATGTTGCGCAGGCACTGGTCGATGATCTTGATGCTCTGGCGCATCTCTTCGACGCGGACCATGCAGCGGTCGTAGGCATCGCCGTTGGCCGCCAGCGGGACTTCGAACTCGAAGTTCTCGTAGCCGGAGTAGGGGCGGGCCTTACGCAGGTCGAAATCGCAACCGGTGGAGCGCAGGCCGGCACCGGTGACGCCCCATTCCAGGGCTTCCTTGGTGTTGTAGGCGGCAACGCCGATGGTACGACCCTTGAGGATGCTGTTCTGCAGGGCGGCCTTGGTGTATTCGTCGAGGCGCTTGGGCAGCCAGTCGACGAAGTCTTTCACCAGTTTTTCCCAGCCGCGCGGCAGGTCGTGGGCGACGCCGCCGATGCGGTACCAGGCCGGGTGCAGGCGGAAACCGGTGATGGCTTCGATCACGGTGTAGGCGCGCTGACGGTCGGTGAAGGTGAAGAACACCGGGGTCATGGCGCCGACGTCCTGGATGTAGGTGCCCAGGAACAGCAAGTGGCTGGTGATCCGGAAGAACTCGGCCAGCATGATGCGGATGACGTCGACCTTCTCCGGCACCTTGATCCCGGCCAGTTTCTCGACCGAGAGCACGTACGGCAGGTTGTTCATCACGCCGCCGAGGTAGTCGATGCGGTCGGTGTACGGAATGAAGCTGTGCCAGGACTGGCGCTCGGCCATCTTCTCGGCACCACGGTGGTGGTAGCCGATGTCCGGTACGCAGTCGACGATCTCTTCGCCGTCCAGTTGCAAGATGATGCGGAAGGCACCGTGGGCCGAAGGGTGGTTCGGGCCCAGGTTGAGGAACATGTAGTCCTCGTTGGCGCCGGAGCGCTTCATGCCCCAGTCTTCCGGCTTGAAGCGCGCGGCTTCTTCTTCCAGCTGCTGCTTGGCCAGGTTCAGGCTGAACGGGTCGAATTCGGTAGCGCGCGCCGGGAAGTCCTTGCGCAGCGGGTGACCTTCCCAGGTCGGCGGCATCATGATGCGCGACAGGTGAGGGTGGCCGGCGAAGTCGATGCCGAACATGTCCCAGACTTCACGTTCGTACCAGTTGGCGTTTGGCCAGATACCGGTCACGGTCGGCAAGCTGAGGTCGCTCTCGGACAAGGCGACCTTGATCATTACGTCACTATTACGTTCGATCGACAGCAGGTGGTAGAACACGCTGAAGTCGGCGCCTGGCAGCCCTTGGCGCTTGGTGCGCAGACGCTCGTCCACGCCATGCAGGTCATAGAGCATGACGTACGGCTTGGGCAGGTTGCGCAGGAAGGTCAGGACTTCGACGAGTTTGGCACGGGTAACCCACAGCACCGGCATGCCGGTGCGGGTGTCCTGGGCGGTGAACGCCTCAGGGCCAAAACGGTTATTGAGTTCGACGACCACATCCTGGTCGTCTGCCTTATAAGGCGGGATGTACAGAGCACTGCCTGTAGTCATGGTTTTTTATCGCTTTCGGTCAACGTAAAGAATGAAGCCAGTTTTTCGTTCTTTTTAGGGAAACGTTCTGGAATCAGACTTCGTCGGGGCTGCGCAGGTTGGTTACCTGAATACGCTGTTCACGGCGCTGTTCCTTTTGCGACGGCATTTCGGCGCGATACACGCCTTGGTCGCCGACGACCCAGGAAAGTGGGCGACGCTCCTGGCCAATCGACTCTTGCAAGAGCATCAGGCCTTGCAGAAAAGCTTCAGGGCGGGGCGGGCAGCCAGGCACGTAGACGTCCACGGGCAGGAACTTGTCCACCCCTTGAACGACGGAATAGATGTCGTACATGCCACCGGAGTTGGCGCACGAACCCATGGAGATGACCCACTTCGGCTCGAGCATTTGCTCGTAGAGACGCTGAATGATCGGCGCCATCTTGATGAAGCAGGTTCCGGCAATAACCATGAAATCCGCCTGGCGCGGTGATGCCCGGATAACTTCGGCGCCAAAGCGCGCGATGTCGTGGGGCGCCGTGAAGGCGGTGGTCATTTCCACGTAGCAGCAGGACAGGCCGAAGTTGTACGGCCACAGGGAGTTCTTACGCCCCCAGTTGACCGCGCCGTTCAGCACGTCTTCCAGCTTGCCCATGAAGATGTTTTTGTGGACTTGATCTTCTAACGGATCGGAAACGGTTTCCCGTTCGCCGATCGGATATTGCTCGTTAGGAGCATCGGGGTCGATCCTGGTGAGATTGTATTGCATCGCCAAAGCCTCATTGTTTTAGCTTCGCTTGCCGCTTACGACGACCTTCCGGAGCCCAATCAAGAGCCCCCACCCGCCAAAGGTAGACAAGACCTGCCAACAGAATTGCTATGAAAACGAGAGCTTCGACGAATCCGGTCCAGCCGCTTTCGCGGACGGACACAGACCAGGCAAAGAGAAAGAGGGCTTCGATATCGAAGATCACGAAGAGCATCGCGACCAGATAGAATTTGGCTGAAAGCCGCAAGCGGGCGCCACCGGTAGGTAGCATGCCGGACTCGAACGGTTCATTTTTGCTGCGACCCCAGGCTTTTGACCCGAGAAGGCTGGAAACACCGAGCATGAAGGCGCAGAGGCCGCCTACACCCAGAAGGAAAATGGCAAAGCCCCAGTTGTGGGCCATGAGTCCTGTCGCTTCGGGCATGCTGGTAATCCTTAACAGAGAGCAAAGGTCTCTGAGCTTGATAAAGAAATAAAGCAGTGACGATATGTCGCAGTGCAGTCAATCGGCGTGATTTTATGGCTAAACACCGGGCAAGTAAATTTTCTAGAGCGAAATTATTTAGTGGAATAAGGACATGGCTCCCCTTGCAAGCCCCGTAAGCCACGCCCTGTGGGCATTAGCGGGTGTTTTGTTAATTATGTTTTGTTCTTGTTGTAACGAACAGGATTTTCGCTAAATGATAATCAATATTGTTTGGCGCTGGTTTTAAACAATGATTCGCAGGAACAGCCGCTAAGTTGTTTTTAATAAGCGCGTTACTGCAAGTTGCGCGCGAGCCCTTTTACCCGCTTTTTTTCTCGCATATACCGCTCTGGATCAATGATTTGCCTGATTGGCAGGATCCTTTGGGAGGTCTTCCCGCGCAGGTTCGCTGCTGTCGCAGCTGGTTTGCCGGTGATATTTGCAAGGGACACAGGCAAAAAAACGCCCCGAACCAGTCGGGGCGTCAGATGTGCGGCATTGCAGTTAGCTTTTACCGGGTCTGCAATGGCCGTTTTTCGGCATGAAGACGAATCAGTGGAACTGTTCTTCTTCGGTGGAGCCGGTCAGTGCGGTTACCGACGACGAGCCGCCCTGGATCACGGTGGTCATGTCGTCGAAGTAGCCGGTGCCCACTTCTTGCTGGTGAGCCACGAAGGTGTAGCCCTTGGCGGCATCAGCGAACTCTTGTTCCTGCAGCTTCACGTAGGCGGTCATGTCGTTGCGGGCGTAGTCGTGCGCCAGGTTGAACATGCTGTGCCACATGTTGTGGATGCCAGCCAGGGTGATGAACTGGTGCTTGTAGCCCATGGCGGACAGTTCGCGCTGGAACTTGGCGATGGTCGCGTCGTCCAGGTTCTTCTTCCAGTTGAAGGAAGGCGAGCAGTTGTACGACAGGATCTGGTCCGGGTATTCCTTCTTGATCGCCTCGGCGAAGCGACGGGCTTCGTCCAGATCCGGCTTGGCGGTTTCGCACCAGATCAGATCGGCGTACGGCGCGTAGGCCAGGCCGCGAGCGATGGCCTGGTCGAGGCCGGCGCGCACTTTATAGAAGCCTTCCTGGGTGCGGGTGCCGGTCACGAACGGCTGGTCGTACGGGTCGCAGTCGGAAGTCAGCAGGTCGGCGGCGTTGGCGTCGGTACGGGCCAGGATGATGGTCGGTACGCCGGCAACGTCGGCCGCCAGGCGGGCAGCGGTCAGCTTCTGCACGGCTTCCTGGGTCGGAACCAGTACCTTGCCGCCCATGTGGCCGCACTTCTTCACGGAAGCCAGCTGGTCTTCGAAGTGCACGCCGGCGGCGCCCGCTTCGATCATGCTCTTCATCAGCTCGTAGGCGTTCAGCACGCCGCCGAAACCGGCTTCGGCGTCAGCCACGATCGGTGCGAAGTAGTCGATGTAGCCTTCGTCGCCCGGGTTCTTGCCGGCTTTCCACTGGATCTGGTCGGCACGACGGAACGAGTTGTTGATGCGCTTGACCACGGTCGGAACGGAGTCCACTGGGTACAGCGACTGGTCCGGGTACATCGATTCGGCGGAGTTGTTGTCGGCAGCAACCTGCCAGCCCGACAGGTAGATCGCCTGGATGCCGGCTTTGACTTGCTGTACCGCCTGGCCGCCGGTCAGGGCGCCCATGCAGTTGACGAAATCTTTCTCGGGGCGGAAGGACGGTTTGGCGCCCTGGGTCACCAGGTTCCAGAGCTTCTCGGCGCCCATGCGTGCCAGGGTGTGCTCGGGTTGAACCGAGCCACGCAGACGTACAACGTCGGCAGCGGAATAAGTGCGAGTCACGCCTTTCCAGCGCGGGTTTTCAGCCCAGTCTTTTTCAAGGGCTGCAATTTGCTGTTCGCGTGTGAGTGCCATGGAGATAAACCTCGTCGCATAGGTCTTGGGTGGAAAATTCTTGCTCCACCAGATACGCAGGATTGAAGTGCGTAATTGGCTGCTCGCTGACCAGAAGTCTAGGCGGTCAAAGTCGGGTCTGGCGCAGATGGCGACGGGTGAACGATGGGCTCAAGGGGAGAAAGTGAGCAGGTGAGGGCCAGCTGTCGGGCGCATTCGGGCGTCGTGGGCCTCCATACGAACCATCAGTGTGTTGCCGATCTACCTAATTAGCTTCCGTCCCTCGGGACAACCTCGTTCCAGTCGCAATCTCGTCAAACACACCTTGTGGGCGGTACAGACACGAATCGGCTCAGGGGGTAGGTTAGAGCGGCGATCCGAAGGCCCTTGCCAGGGCCCCTGATTAGCGGGAGCGAGGCCATCATGCCTTCGGTTTTTTGCCTCGTCAAACGTTTTGTAGTGCTTTTTTTCTACCACTACATCTTTGGTCTAATACGACTAATCAGTCAGTTTTCGGTGCTTTAGTCCAGGGTGTCGACTTTCACCCGCAGCGTCATGTCATCCCGGCCCTGAGTCGAGTAGCTGCGGGTTAGCGCCTGTTTATCGGCCTGATTCTGACGGTTGACGCCAGCGAGGGTGATCCATTCTCCAAGGCGGCCGCTGACAGTTGTGTCGGTGCTTTGCACGTTCACTACATCGGGACGTTCCTGGCTCATGCGGTCACGATTGGTGCTGATGCTCAGGTGAACGGTTTCGCCGGTGACGCTGGCCGTGACGTAGAAGCCCTGGGTGACGTTGCGATATTGGGTCTGGTTCTGCAGGCGGCCGTATGGATCGGTCTGGGTGGTGGTCAGCGGTACGCTCTGGCCGACCTGGATCAACGCCGGTATGCCTTCGCTGGCCTGAATCTGCTGTATACCGCCATCGCGGCTGACAGTGCTGCGGCTGATGATGCGGGTTTGCGGCGTGCCATTGACCGAATAACCCTGGTTGTTCTGGGTGTTGTTTTCGTTGGTGTCGACCGTGATCAGCAGGCGTTTGGCGGCGGTATCCAGTTGCGCGATAAAGGCGCGCAGTTCCTCGATCTTTTCCGGCTCGGCATTGACGATCAGTTGGTTGCCGTAGGCGCTGACCTGGCCCTCCTTGCCGAGGAAGTTCTGTGCCACCGGCAGCAGGTCGGCGCTGGTGCGGTTGTTCAGGGGCACGATCTCGGTAGCCGCCGTGACTGAAAAGCTCGCCGTCAGCAGCAACGTCGTGAGCAGGGTGCGTAGGGACATGTCCGTTATCTCCGCTGGGGGTAAAAGCCTTGAGTTTGACAGTTTGTCGGCTTGCGGTGGGGCAAGTTGAATCGCCGATAGCAAAACGCCCCGGCCTCCCAGGAGCCAGCTTAGCTTGCTGGATCCGAGGCGGACGGGGCGTTTTGTGAGGTCTTGCGCGATTATCGAGCGGGCTCGCTCCTGCGCGACTGCTCAGGCGTTGCCGCGAACCATATCGACATGCGGGATACCTGCCTCCAGGAATTCCTCGCTGACAATGCTGAAGCCCAGGCGCTCGTAGAAAGCGGTGGCTTGAACCTGGGCGCTGAGCATCAGTTGCTTGAGGCCGCGTTCCTCGGCTTCGCCGATCACTGCCTGCATCAGCGCGTCGCCGACCTTCAGGCCGCGCCAGTCCTTGAGGACCGATACCCGGCCAATCTGTCCGTCGGGCAACAGGCGTGCGGTGCCGATCGGAAAGTCGCCTTCGAGCGCGAGGAAATGCACTGCGCTTTCGTCGTCGGCGTCCCACTCCAGCTCAGGGGGCACGGATTGCTCGACGATGAACACCGCTTCACGAATGCGCCGGATCTCGGCGTTATCCCTTTGCCAGTCTGCGACACGTACGTGAATCTTATTCATCGGCAAATCCCAGGCTTCCTTGCTTGACCAGTTCGCACAGCAGGCCACGTCCATCTTCGTCTGTCAGCCATGCACCGAGGTTGTCGATGTGCAGCGCGTCGGCGGCGCAGATCATCTTCAACAGTTCACGCAGCTTGCCCGGCAAGTAGCGGCTCTGACCGCTGGCGAACAGCAGCAGGTCGTCGTCGACTTCGGACCAGGCCAGGCGTGCGCTCGGGTTGCGGATCAATATGGCGCCCTGTTCGAGGCTGCTGAGCAAGTCTTCTTCTTCCAGCTCGGGGCCGACCACCAGTTCCGGGTAGCGCGGCTCGGTCATGAACTGGCCGAACCAGGTCAGCAGCATGCGCTCGTCGCTCATGTGCTCGGCCAGCAGACCCTTGAGGCGATCGAGGGCGTCGTGCTGGATCTGGTGCGGATCGCTGACAGGTTGCACGTCGGCGTCGGTATAGCGCTCTTCATCCGGCAGGTACTGGCTGAGGAAGTCGGTGAAGTGGGTCAGTACTTCGGCGGCGCTCGGGGCGCGGAAGCCCACGGAGTAGGTCATGCAGTCGTTCACCGCGACGCCGTAGTGGGCCAGGCGCGGTGGCAGGTAAAGCATGTCGCCGGGCTCCAGGACCCAGCTTTCGGTTTCTTCGAACTCGGCGAGGATGCGCAGGTCCGCGTGCTGCAGCAGCGGGCTTTCGGCGTCGCACATCTGGCCGATCTTCCAGTTGCGCTTGCCGTGGCCTTGCAGCAGGAACACGTCATAGTTATCGAAGTGCGGGCCGACGTTACCGCCAGGAGCGGCAAAGCTGATCATCACATCATCGATGCGCCAGCTCGGCAGGAAGCGGAAATGCTCCAGCAGTTCGGCGACTTCCGGCACGAACTGGTCGACGGCCTGGACCAGCAAGGTCCAGTCGCGTTCCGGCAGCTTGCTGAATTCGTCTTCGGCGAACGGGCCGCGGCGCAGTTCCCAGGGACGCTCGCCGTGCTCGATGACCAGGCGCGATTCGACTTCTTCTTCCAACGCCAGGCCGGCCAGTTCGTCGGCATCGATCGGGCTTTCGAAGTCGGGCAGGGCCTGACGGATCAGCAGGGGCTTTTTCTGCCAGTAGTCACGCAGGAATTCCCGTGCGCTGATGCCGCCCAGAAGTTGAAGAGGAATATCAGGATTCATGTGTAACCTATTGAAAAAATGAACTTTTCATACGGGAATAAAAACGCCCGGCGCTGCCGGGCGTCAAAGGTCTTGCCATCGATCAGATGCGTTTGGCTTGGGCCACGGCATTGCCGATGTAGCTGGCCGGGGTGAGCTTTTTCAGCTCGGCCTTGGCGGCTTCTGGCATTTCCAGCGCGTCGATGAAGGTCTGCAGCGCTTCAGGGCTGATGCCCTTGCCGCGGGTCAGTTCCTTGAGTTTTTCGTACGGGTTCTCGATGTTGTAGCGGCGCATCACGGTCTGGATCGGCTCGGCCAGGACTTCCCAGCAGGCGTCCAGGTCTTCGGCGATCTTCTGGGCGTTGAGCTCCAGCTTGCTGATGCCTTTGAGGCTGGCTTCGTACGCGATCACGCTGTGGGCAAAACCGACGCCCAGGTTACGCAGCACGGTGGAGTCGGTCAGGTCGCGCTGCCAGCGGGAGATCGGCAGTTTGCTCGCCAGGTGCTGGAACAGTGCGTTGGCGATGCCCAGGTTGCCTTCGGAGTTTTCGAAGTCGATCGGGTTGACCTTGTGCGGCATGGTCGAGGAACCGATTTCGCCGGCAATGGTGCGCTGCTTGAAGTAGCCCAGGGAGATGTAGCCCCAGATATCGCGATCGAAGTCGATCAGGATGGTGTTGAAGCGCGCGATGGCGTCGAACAGCTCAGCGATGTAGTCGTGCGGTTCGATCTGCGTGGTGTACGGGTTGAAGCTCAGGCCCAGCTCGTCTTCGATGAAAGCGCGGGCGTTGGCTTCCCAGTCGATTTCCGGGTAGGCGGACAGGTGGGCGTTGTAGTTGCCCACGGCGCCGTTGATCTTGCCCAGCAGTGGCACGGCGGCGACCTGAGCGATCTGGCGCTCCAGGCGGTACACCACGTTCGCCAGTTCCTTGCCCAGGGTGGTCGGCGACGCCGGCTGGCCGTGGGTGCGCGACAGCATGGGCACGTCGGCGAAGCGCAGGGCGAGTTCGCGGATGGCTCCGGCGGTCTGGCGCATCAGCGGCAGCATCACTTCATCGCGACCTTCGCGCAGCATCAGGGCGTGGGATAGGTTGTTGATGTCCTCGCTGGTGCAGGCGAAGTGGATGAATTCGCTGACGTTGGCCAGCTCAGGCAGCTTGGCGGCTTGTTCCTTGAGCAGGTACTCGATGGCCTTGACGTCGTGGTTGGTGGTGCGTTCGATCTCTTTGACACGCTCGGCGTGCTCCAGAGAGAAGTTTTCCGCCAGGGTGTTCAGCACAGCGTTGGCTTCGGCGGAGAACGCCGGCACTTCGCTGATGGCGGAATGGGCGGCCAGGCGCTGGAGCCAGCGCACTTCGACCAGGACGCGAGCACGGATCAGGCCGTATTCGCTGAAAATGGGGCGCAGGGCCTGGGTTTTGCCGGCGTAGCGGCCGTCAACAGGGGAAACCGCAGTGAGCGAAGAGAGCTGCATGGGGTGTTCTCGGACAGTCGGGCAACGAAATGGGGCGCGTATCATACATGAAAATATCCGCCGGTCCGTTGCCAACTGACCAGCGTCTTACGCGTTACTGACTAAAAAAGGTCTTGCGGGCGCAGTTCAGCTGCTGCGCATCAGCGGGTAAAGTTCTTTGAGCAATTTACGGCGGCTGATCACCAGCTGCCAGCGATGGCCGCCCAGCTGGCGCCACAGTCGCGCCGAGCGAATGCCGGCCAGCAGCAGGGCGCGGATCTTCGAGGCGTTGCTCGGTTGCTGCAGGTTGCGCATGTCGCCATGCACCTGGATCCGCTGGCGCAGGGTGCTCAAGGTGTCCTGGTACAGCGAGCCACAGGCGGCAATCACGTTTTCGTGGGCCGGCCCGAAATGTTCGACCTGGGACTGAATCTGCGGCAAGCGCTTGCCGATGATCTCCAGCAAGTCGTCGCGCTTGGCCAGCTGGCGCTCGAGCCCGAGCATCGACAGGGCATAGCGCAGCGGCTCGCGTTGCAGGGTGCTGGGGTCGCGTTCCAGGGCGCCGATCAGGGCGCGATAACCTTCGCGCAGGTTGATGTCGTCGCCGCCGTAGACTTCCAGGGTGTCTTTCGGGTCGCGGATCAGCAGGCTGCCGAGCATGCAGCTCAAGGCCGCTTCGGTGACCTGGCCGGTCTTGGCGATCCTGTCCACCAGGACCGCGGCAAGAAACACGCCGCCCAATGCCGTGAGTTGTTCCTGGGTCGGGCTCATGCCTTGCTGCTCCAGGGCTCTGCGACTTCGATCACGCCGCCGCCCAGACAGATTTCGCCGTCATAGAAGACTACGGATTGGCCGGGGGTGACCGCGCGTTGCGGGTCATCGAAGATGGCGCGGTAGCCGCTGGCGGTCTTTTCCAGGGTGCAAGGCTGGTCGCTCTGGCGATAGCGCACTTTCGCGGTGAGGCGACGCGGCTGGCTCAGGTCGATCGGGTTGACCCAATAGATGTCGGAGGCGAGCAGGGCGCGGGAGAACAGCCATGGGTGATCGTTGCCCTGGCCAACGATCAGCTCGTTGTGCTCCAGGTCCTTGATCAACACGTACCACGGCTCATCGCCGGCGTCCTTGAGGCCGCCGATGCCCAGGCCCTGGCGCTGGCCGATGGTGTGGTACATCAGGCCGTGATGGCGGCCGATCACTTCACCTTCGGTGGTCTTGATCTCGCCGGGCTGGGCCGGCAGGTATTGCTTGAGGAAGTCGCTGAAACGCCGTTCGCCAATAAAGCAGATACCGGTGGAATCCTTCTTCTTGGCGGTAGCCAGGTCGTGCTTCTCGGCAATCGCGCGAACTTCGGGCTTTTCCAGTTCGCCGACCGGGAACAGGGTCTTGGCGATCTGCTCGCCGCCGACGGCGTGCAGGAAGTAGCTCTGGTCCTTGTTCGGGTCCAGGCCCTTGAGCAGCTCGGTGCGGCCGTCGATGTCGCGGCGACGCACGTAATGGCCGGTGGCGATCAGGTCGGCGCCGAGCATCATGGCGTAGTCGAGGAACGCCTTGAACTTGATTTCACGGTTGCACAGGATGTCCGGGTTCGGCGTGCGGCCGGCCTTGTACTCGGCCAGGAAATGCTCGAACACGTTGTCCCAGTACTCGGCGGCGAAGTTGGCGGTGTGCAGCTTGATGCCGATCTTGTCGCATACGGCCTGGGCGTCCGCGAGGTCGTCCATGGCGGTGCAGTACTCGGTTCCGTCGTCTTCCTCCCAGTTCTTCATGAACAGGCCTTCCACCTGGTAACCCTGCTCCATCAGCAGGAGGGCGGAAACGGAAGAGTCCACGCCGCCGGACATGCCGACGATGACGCGCTTCTTTTGGGTGTCAGAAGGGGCTGGATCACGCATAGGAATTCAACGGGTGTCTTGAAAAAGGACGCGATTCTAACAGGCTGAGGCCTGCAAGGCTAAAACTGCGGTTAAAGCGACGGACGGATCAGCTCGAGGCTGTGCAGTTGTCCCGCCAGATAGTCGTCGACGCAGCGGATAATCAGCTCGCTGCGCCATTGCGGGCGCAAGGCCAGCAGCTCGTCGCGGCTCAGCCAGCGCGGGCCGATGATGCCATCGTCCAGTTGATAGTCGGGGTGATGCCTGAGCGGCTTGCCGGCAAAGCAGACGCGCTGGTAGGTCACGCCATTGCTGGGGGCGGTGTACAGGTAGATGCCGACCACGCCAGTCAGCTCGATGTCCCAGCCGGTTTCTTCCAGGGTTTCGCGAACGGCGGCCTGGAGCAGGCTTTCGTGCGGGTCCAGGTGCCCGGCTGGCTGGTTGAACACTGCCTGGTCGCCCTGGAGTTCCTCGACGAACAGAAAGCGTCCCTGATCCTCAACGATGGTGGCGACGGTGATGTGGGGTTGCCATTCCATATATATAAAGCTCCGTCTTGAGTGGGTGGTCATCATAAGGCGAACGCTGTCCTGCAGGAGCGAAGCTTGCTCGCGATAGGGGCGCTGCGGTGCGTCAGGCGAAACGCGCTGCTTTCATCGCGAGCAAGCTTCGCTCCTGCAGGGAAGGTGTTGTCCAAAAGCACAAACCCCGGCACCAGGCCGGGGTTTGTGTAACAGCTGTGTTGCTTAAACCAGCGCAGCGATAGCCGCGTTGAGCGTGGCGCTTGGGCGCATGGCCTTGCTCACCAGCTCAGGGTTGGCGCTGTAGTAGCCGCCGATATCCACTGGCTTGCCCTGCACGCCGTTGAGTTCGGCAACGATGGTCGCCTCGTTCTCGGTCAGGGTCTTGGCCAGGGTGCTGAACTGCGCTTGCAGGGCGGCATCTTCAGTCTGGGCGGCCAGGGCCTGGGCCCAGTACAGCGCCAGGTAGAAGTGGCTGCCGCGGTTGTCGATGTTGCCGACTTTGCGCGACGGCGACTTGTTGTTGTCCAGGAACTGACCGGTTGCCTGGTCGAGGGTCTTGGCCAATACCAGCGCTTTCGGGTTGTTGTAGGTATTGCCCAGGTGCTCCAGGGAAGCGGCCAGGGCCAGGAACTCGCCCAGGGAGTCCCAGCGCAGGAAGTTCTCTTCCAGCAGTTGCTGTACGTGCTTCGGAGCCGAACCGCCGGCGCCGGTTTCGAACAGGCCGCCGCCGTTCATCAGCGGTACGATCGACAGCATCTTGGCGCTGGTGCCCAGCTCCATGATCGGGAACAGGTCGGTCAGGTAATCGCGCAGCACGTTGCCGGTGACGGAGATGGTGTCCTTGCCTTCGCGGGTGCGGGCTAGGGTGAACTTCATGGCATCGACTGGCGACATCACGCGGATGTCCAGGCCGGCGGTGTCGTGATCCTTCAGGTATGCCTGGACCTTCTCGATCATCACGCCGTCGTGGGCGCGCATTGGGTCCAGCCAGAAAATCGCTGGCGTGCTGCTGGCGCGAGCGCGGTTGACGGCCAGCTTGACCCAGTCCTGGATTGGCGCGTCCTTGGTCTGGCACATGCGGAAGATGTCGCCGGCTTCGACGGCCTGCTCCAGCAGCAGGTTGCCCTTGCTGTCGGTGACGCGTACGACGCCGTCAGCCTTGATCTGGAAGGTCTTGTCGTGGGAGCCGTACTCTTCGGCTTTCTTCGCCATCAGGCCAACGTTCGGCACGCTGCCCATGGTGGTTGGGTCGAAGGCGCCGTTGGCCTTGCAGTCTTCGATCACTGCCTGGTAGATGGTGGCGTAGCAGCGGTCCGGGATCAGTGCCTTGGTGTCGTGCAGCTGGCCGTCGGTGCCCCACATCTTGCCGGAGTCACGGATCATGGCTGGCATCGAGGCGTCGACGATCACGTCGCTCGGCACGTGCAGGTTGGTGATGCCTTTGTCGGAGTTGACCATGGCCAGTGCAGGGCGCACGGCGTAGACGGCCTGGATGTCGGCTTCGATCTGCGCTTGCTGCTCGGCCGGCAGGGCCTTGATGCGGGCGTACAGGTCGCCGATGCCGTTGTTCAGGTTGAAGCCGATCTGGCTCAGCACGTCGGCGTGCTTGCTCAGGGCGTCCTGATAGAACTCGGCAACGATCTGGCCGAACATGATCGGGTCGGAAACCTTCATCATGGTGGCTTTCAGGTGCACCGACAGCAGTACGCCTTGCTTCTTGGCGTCTTCGATCTGGGCGGCGACAAAGGCACGCAGCGCCTTCTTGCTCATGACTGCGCAATCGAGGATCTCGCCGGCTTGTACGGCGGTTTTTTCCTTCAGGACGGTAGCGCTACCGTCTTGAGCGATCAGCTCGATTTTCACGCTGTCCTGGGCGTCGATCAGGGCGGCTTTTTCGCTGCCGTAGAAATCGCCCTGGCTCATGTGAGCAACGTGGGACTTGGAGTCTTTGGCCCAGGCGCCCATTTTGTGCGGGTGCTTGCGCGCGTAGTTCTTGACCGACAGCGGAGCGCGGCGGTCGGAGTTGCCTTCACGCAGGACCGGGTTCACGGCGCTGCCCTTGACCTTGTCGTAGCGCGCCTTGGCGTCTTTGTCGGCGTCGCTGGTCACGGTTTCCGGATAGTCCGGCAGGGCGTAGCCCTTGGCTTGCAGCTCTTTGATCGCGGCCTGAAGCTGTGGCGCCGAAGCACTGATGTTCGGCAGTTTGATGATGTTGGCTTCAGGGGTTACGGCCAGGTCGCCCAGCTCGGCCAGGTGGTCCGGTACGGCTTTGTCGCCCAGCAGCTCCGGGAAGCTGGCAAGAATACGCCCTGCGAGAGAGATGTCGCGGGTTTCCACGGCAATATCAGCGGAAGCGGTGAAGGCTTCGACGATAGGTAGCAGCGAGTAGGTGGCGAGGGCGGGGGCTTCGTCGGTGAAGGTATAGATGATCTTCGAGCGGGTGGGCATATTCGGATTAACTCTCTTCTTTGCTAAAGCGTGCGCAGAAACTCGAGGAGCGCCGGGTAAGCGCGTTCGTTCAAAGCCATCCGTGAACCGAATGTCGAGGTTTCTTCGCGGTGATGTTGGGTGCATCAGTCGAGCGTCAAGCGGGTGGGCTGCGGTAACAACCCGGCTTTGGGCGGAAAGTCTCGGCTTCTTTTTTCCAGTAGCAGAGCGCTTGGCCGTCGTGACTCTGTGGTCAGCGGCGGCATTATACATAGGTAGCTGGCAAAACGCCGACGGTTCATATGCAACCGATCTCGTCCATTGGTCTAAAGGTCGCAGGCGAGGCCGCGGCGTAGAGTCGCTCAAAGTGCTCGAGTTTGGCGCTTTTCCCTTTGCTTTCAGGCTTGTAGGCCGCGAACTGCGCAGCCTTCACGGCATATGAGTGGAACATGAGGTTCCCGTCCAGATTCAACTGGGGTACGCTCGAACGCAGCCAGATGTTCAATCCACACAACGGAGTTCAGCATGGGATACAAGAAGATTCAGGTTCCAGCAGTCGGCGACAAAATCACCGTCAACGCAGACCATTCTCTCAATGTTCCTAACAACCCGATCATCCCTTTCATCGAAGGCGATGGTATTGGCGTTGATATCAGCCCGGTCATGATCAAGGTTGTCGATGCTGCTGTTAAGAAGGCCTACGGCGGCGAGCGCAAAATCTCCTGGATGGAAGTCTATGCCGGCGAGAAAGCAACTCAAGTGTACGACCAGGACACCTGGCTCCCTCAGGAGACTCTGGACGCAGTCAAGGATTACGTGGTTTCCATCAAGGGCCCGCTGACCACTCCGGTAGGTGGCGGTATCCGTTCCCTGAACGTGGCGCTGCGTCAGCAGCTTGACCTCTATGTGTGCCTGCGCCCGGTGCGCTGGTTCGAAGGCGTGCCGAGCCCGGTGAAAAAGCCTGGCGATGTCGACATGACCATTTTCCGTGAAAACTCGGAAGACATTTACGCCGGTATCGAATGGAAGGCCGGAACCGCCGAAGCCACCAAGGTCATCAAGTTCCTCAAAGAAGAAATGGGCGTCACCAAGATCCGTTTCGATGAAAACTGCGGTATCGGTGTCAAGCCGGTTTCCCTGCAGGGCACCAAGCGTCTGGCGCGCAAGGCGCTGCAATATGTGGTCGACAACGATCGCGATTCGCTGACCATCGTGCATAAAGGCAACATCATGAAGTTCACCGAAGGTGCCTTCAAGGAATGGGCCTATGAAGTGGCGGCGGAAGAATTTGGCGCGACGCTGCTTGATGGCGGCCCATGGATGCAGTTCAAGAACCCGAAAACCGGCAAGAACGTGATCGTCAAGGACGCCATCGCCGATGCGATGCTCCAGCAGATCCTGCTACGTCCTGCAGAATATGACGTCATCGCGACCCTCAACCTGAACGGTGACTACCTGTCCGACGCCCTGGCTGCCGAAGTAGGCGGCATTGGTATCGCGCCGGGCGCCAACCTGTCCGACACCGTTGCCATGTTCGAGGCTACCCACGGTACCGCGCCGAAGTACGCAGGCAAGGACCAGGTGAACCCGGGCTCGCTGATCCTCTCCGCGGAAATGATGCTGCGTCACATGGGCTGGACCGAAGCGGCCGACCTGATCATCAAGGGCACCAACGGCGCCATTGGTGCCAAGACCGTGACCTACGACTTCGAGCGCCTGATGGAAGGTGCCACGCTGTTGTCGTCTTCGGCGTTCGGCGATGCGCTGATCTCTCATATGTAAACTGATACGCATCCAATGAAACGGCCGGCTCAAGTGATTGAGCCGGCCGTTTTTTATGACTGTTCTTTATGACTGGATGCTGAAGACTTTCAGTTCAGGGCCGTTTCCTGGTAGGAGGATTCTGCAACTGGGGCGTTCTGAGTCTTGATGGAGTTGATCTTTACGGCATGCAGGCCCTTGGGGCCTTGAATGATCTCGAAGCTCACGGCCTGACCTGCTTTCAAGGTTTTGTAGCCTTCCATCTCGATGGCCGAGTAGTGGGCAAACAGGTCGTCGCTTTTGCCTTCCTCATTAATGAAGCCATAACCCTTGGCGTTGTTGAACCACTTGACCTTGCCGCTTGCCATGCTCATATCCCTCTGCAACTGACTCCATCACTGGAGTATCATCCAGTTCATCCGTACCGGAATCCGAAAATATAGGATTGACTGTACGGACCTTTATTACCCAATGTGGGCTCTATTGGTTGTAACACCGTTTTGCCGATAGTCAAGGTGACCCGGCGGTCGGAGTTGAATTCCTCCCGGAGCGCCCCCACCACTGTATTTGCTCAACTAACGAACCTTTCTTTCCATGCATGCAATCAGCCAGATTCGACTAACATTCAATCAGGATCGCCCGGATTTCCAAGACGACGATTCCGCTGGCTTGGCTGTACAGGAAGCTAAGCCGACGTTGCAGGCTCCGCCGATGTACAAGGTGGTTTTGTTCAATGATGACTACACACCGATGGATTTCGTCGTCGAAGTGCTCGAGGTGTTTTTTAACCTGAATCGCGAGCTGGCGACCAAGGTAATGCTGGCCGTTCACACAGAAGGACGGGCAGTATGTGGATTGTTTACCCGCGACATCGCCGAGACCAAGGCCATGCAGGTCAACCAGTACGCCAGGGAAAGCCAGCATCCGCTACTCTGTGAAATCGAGAAGGACGGTTAATGCCGACCACTTGGGTATGAGGTGAAGCTATGTTAAACCGCGAGCTCGAAGTCACCCTCAATCTCGCCTTCAAAGAGGCTCGTTCGAAGCGTCATGAGTTCATGACCGTCGAGCACCTCTTGTTGGCTCTTTTGGATAATGAGGCCGCCGCCACCGTTTTGCGTGCCTGCGGAGCAAACCTCGACAAACTCAAGCATGACTTGCAGGAGTTCATCGACTCCACCACGCCGCTGATTCCTGTGCATGACGAGGATCGTGAAACCCAGCCAACCCTGGGCTTCCAGCGTGTACTGCAACGTGCTGTCTTTCATGTGCAGAGCTCGGGCAAGCGCGAAGTGACCGGCGCCAATGTGCTGGTTGCGATCTTCAGTGAGCAAGAGAGTCAGGCAGTGTTTCTGCTGAAGCAGCAGAGCGTTGCCCGTATCGATGTCGTCAACTACATCGCCCATGGCATCTCCAAGGTGCCAGGGCATGGCGATCATTCTGAAGGTGAGCAGGATATGCAGGACGATGAAGGCGGTGAGTCTTCCTCTTCAGGTAATCCACTGGATGCTTATGCCAGCAACCTCAATGAACTAGCGCGCCAGGGGCGTATCGACCCGTTGGTCGGGCGTGAGCAGGAAGTCGAGCGCGTAGCGCAGATCCTTGCGCGTCGGCGCAAGAATAACCCGCTGCTGGTGGGCGAGGCCGGTGTGGGTAAAACCGCGATCGCCGAAGGCCTGGCCAAGCGTATCGTCGATAGCCAAGTGCCCGACCTGTTGGCCAATAGCGTGGTGTATTCCCTGGATCTCGGGGCATTGCTGGCGGGTACCAAATACCGCGGTGATTTCGAGAAGCGCTTCAAGGCATTGCTGGGCGAGTTGAAGAAGCGGCCGCAGGCGATCCTGTTTATCGACGAAATCCACACCATCATTGGCGCCGGTGCGGCGTCCGGTGGGGTAATGGATGCTTCGAACCTGCTCAAGCCGCTGCTTTCTTCGGGCGACATTCGTTGCATCGGTTCGACCACCTTCCAGGAATTTCGTGGCATTTTCGAGAAGGATCGGGCCTTGGCTCGGCGGTTCCAGAAAGTCGATGTGTCCGAGCCTTCGGTAGAAGACACCATTGGCATTCTGCGCGGCCTCAAGGGGCGTTTCGAACTGCACCACAGTATCGAATATAGCGATGAGGCATTGCGCGCTGCCGCTGAGTTGGCGTCGCGTTATATCAATGATCGGCATATGCCTGACAAGGCAATCGACGTGATCGACGAGGCGGGCGCCTATCAGCGTCTGCAGCCGTCCGACAAGCGGGTGAAGCGCATCGAGGTGGCCCAGGTCGAGGATATCGTGGCGAAAATCGCGCGGATTCCGCCTAAGCACGTCACCAGTTCCGACAAGGAGCTGCTGCGTAACCTCGAACGTGACCTGAAGCTGACGGTCTTTGGCCAGGATGCGGCGATCGACTCGCTGTCGACCGCGATCAAGCTGTCCCGTGCCGGCCTGAAATCGCCAGACAAGCCCGTTGGTTCGTTCCTGTTCGCCGGGCCTACCGGTGTGGGTAAAACCGAGGCGGCGCGGCAGTTGGCCAAGGCGCTGGGTATCGAGTTGGTGCGGTTCGACATGTCCGAGTACATGGAGCGTCATACCGTATCGCGTCTGATCGGTGCGCCTCCGGGGTATGTCGGTTTCGACCAGGGCGGTTTGCTGACCGAAGCGATTACCAAGCAACCTCACTGCGTATTGCTGCTCGATGAAATCGAGAAGGCGCACCCTGAAGTCTTCAACCTGCTGCTGCAGGTGATGGACCACGGCACCTTGACCGATAACAACGGGCGCAAGGCGGATTTCCGCAACGTGATCGTGATCATGACCACCAACGCTGGCGCCGAAACGGCGGCGCGCGCTTCCATAGGGTTCACTCATCAGGATCATTCTTCCGATGCCATGGAAGTGATCAAGAAGAGCTTCACGCCGGAATTCCGCAACCGTCTGGACACCATTATCCAATTTGGTCGCCTCAGCCATGAGGTTATCAAGAGCGTGGTGGACAAGTTCCTTACCGAGCTGCAGGCGCAACTGGAGGACAAGCGCGTTCAGCTGGAAGTTACCGATGCGGCTCGCAGTTGGCTGGCGGCAGGTGGTTACGATGTGACCATGGGGGCTCGTCCTATGGCGCGCCTGATCCAGGACAAGATCAAGCGTCCGCTGGCGGAAGAGATACTCTTTGGCGAACTGGCCGAGCATGGCGGTGTGGTGCACATCGACATCAAGGATGGCGAGCTGACCTTCGAGTTCGAGACCACTGCAGAAATGGCCTGATTGGCTACAACAGAAAAGGCGCCGCAAGGCGCCTTTTTTATAGCTGTCTGTAGCTGCCCAGGGTAAATCGCGGGCAAACAAAAACGCCCGGCATGGCCGGGCGTTTTGTATTGACTTGCTTAGCGAGCGCGGTAGGTGATGCGCCCTTTGCTCAAGTCATAGGGCGTCAGCTCGACGCGCACTTTGTCACCGGTAAGAATACGAATGTAGTTCTTGCGCATCTTGCCGGAGATATGCGCGGTTACGACGTGCCCATTTTCCAACTCCACACGAAACATGGTGTTGGGCAGGGTGTCGACGACAGTGCCTTCCATTTCGAAGCTGTCTTCTTTCGACATGCAGTAAAGCCCTCGGTGTCCAATGAATGGCCCGGTGCAACTGCGCCAGGCAAAAGCGGCGTGCATTGTGCCCGAAAAGTGGGGTTCAAGCCAAGGGCTTCTAGTTCAGGATGACCCATCTCTGGTTAATCAGCAGCTCAATGGGCCGATATTGGGTCTTGTAGTTCATTTTTTTGCAGTTTTTGATCCAGTATCCGAGGTAGACAGCGTCCAGGCCTTGGCGCAGGGCTTCGCCGATTTGCCACAAAATGGCGTAGCGGCCGAGGCTGCGGCGCTCTTCGTCGGGCTCGTAGAAGGTGTAGACGGCAGAAAGGCCGTTGGGCAGCAGGTCGGTGACGGCCACGGCGAGCAGGCGCCCATCGAGGCGGAATTCATAGAACCTGGAGAAGGGCAGGTCCCGAACCAGGAATGTCGAGAACTGATCGCGGCTGGGGGGATACATATCGCCGTCGGCATGGCGCTGCTCGATATAACGCTGGTAAAGGTCGAAATACTCTTCGCTGAACCCTGGTTTTACCGGTTGGACCTTGAGGTCGGCATTGCGCTTGAGAATGCGTTTTTGCTGGCGATTGGGAATGAACTGAGCGGCAGGAATGCGCGCCGGAACGCAGGCATTGCAATTTTGGCAATGCGGCCGGTACAGGTGGTCGCCACTGCGGCGGAAACCCATTTCCGACAGATCTGCGTAGACATGCACATCCATGGGCTGACTAGGGTCGAGGAACAGTGTGGTCGCCTGTTCTTCGGGCAGGTAGCTGCAAGAGTGGGGCTGAGTGGCATAGAACTTCAAACGCGCCAACTCGGTCATGAATCAACCCTCGGGATTAGCTTTGAATTAAGTGTAAGCCACACCGGCAAAACCCGCCTAGGAAACCCATATGGCGCGGCTGGGCTGGTCCAGATGGCGCCGCAGATAGCCGGCGAACTCCTGGCGCGGGATGGCGCGGGCGCCCAGGCTGTGCAGGTGCTCGGTAGGCATCTGGCAGTCGATCAGGGCGAAACCCCATGCCTGTAAATGTTGGACTAGCGTGACGAAGCCGAATTTAGATGCGTTGTCGGCCCGGCTGAACATCGACTCGCCAAAAAACAGCTGGCCTATTGCCGGCCCATACAGTCCGCCCACCAGCAAACCCTGATCCCAGACTTCGACCGAATGGGCATAACCGCGCTTGTGCAGCTCAAGGTAGGCATTCTGCATCGATTCGGTGATCCAGGTGCCGTCGGCATAGGGGCGTGGCGCCGCGCAGGCTCTGATGACTGCCGGGAAATCCTGGTCGAAGGTGACCTGGTAGCGGCGCTGGCGCAGCAGTTTGCCCAGGCTACGGGAAATATGCAGTTCGTCCGGAAATAGCACCGTGCGCGGGTCGGGTGACCACCAGAGAATAGGCTGGCCGTCGGAAAACCAGGGAAAGCAGCCATGGCGATAGGCCTGGATCAGCCGGTCGGCCGACAGGTCACCGCCTGCGGCCAGCAAGCCGTTGGGGTCGCGCAGGGCCTTTTCCAGTGGCGGAAACTCGAAGGTATTGCGTTGTAACCAGGTCAGCATGGGTATTCAGACTTGCAGAAGGGGAGGGCGGTAGCGGGCCTGTGAGGCCCGCCGCAAGCGTAGGTCGGGAGGTCAGTTGTCGTCGAGGAATTTCTCTGCGTCCAGGGCCGCCATGCACCCGGCGCCCGCGGAAGTAATGGCCTGGCGATAAACGTGGTCGGCTACATCGCCCGCGGCAAATACGCCCTGCACGCCGGTGGCGGTAGCATCGCCTTCGCTGCCGCCCTTGACCAGCAGATAGCCGTCGCGCATTTCCAGCTGGCCCTTGAACAGGTCTGTATTTGGCTTGTGGCCAATGGCAATGAATACGCCAGCCAGCGCCAGTTCTTCCGTGTCGCCGCTCAGGCTGTCGCGCAGACGGGCGCCTGTGACGCCGCTGGCATCGCCCAGCACTTCGTCGAGGTTCTGGTTCCAATGCAGGCGGATATTGCCCTTGGCGGCTTTCTCGAACAGTTTGTCCTGGAGGATTTTCTCCGCGCGCAGCTTATCGCGGCGGTGCACCAGGTGAACCTCTTTGGCGATATTGGAAAGATAAAGTGCTTCTTCCACGGCGGTGTTGCCGCCGCCGATCACGGCAACTACCTGGTTGCGATAGAAAAAACCGTCGCACGTGGCGCAAGCGGATACGCCTTTGCCGGCGAAGGCTTCTTCGGAAGACAGGCCCAGGTATTGGGCCGACGCGCCAGTGGCGATGATCAGTGCGTCGCAGCTGTAGACGCCGCTGTCGCCCTTGAGGACAAAGGGTCGCTGTTGCAACTCCGCGGTATGGATATGGTCGTAGACGATCTTGGTGTCGAAGCGTTCAGCGTGTTTTTGCATGCGCTCCATCAGCACCGGGCCGGTCAGGCCTTCTACGTCGCCCGGCCAGTTGTCGACCTCGACAGTGGTAGTCAACTGGCCGCCCGCTTGCAGGCCGGTAATCAGGGTTGGTTTGAGGTTGGCGCGGGCGGCATAAACGGCAGCGCTGTAACCGGCAGGGCCAGAGCCCAGAATGATCAGGCGTGAATGCTTCGCTTCGGTCATAAAAACACCTCATAAGCCTTTGTCACAAAAGAGAATGCATGCTCAAATTGGATACTGCGTAAAGTGTTCCTGGATATGCTACACCCAGTATTGAGCGGCGTGGCGCGGTGCTAACAAACCCGTACAATGCGGATTTGTATCCATAAGCGGAAAGCATCGGCATTGCTGGATCGTAGCTCGCGGCAGCCCTTAGAGTTTCGCAATGCGGGGGCAGAATGTTAAAAGTAGCCCCCAGTTACACTCGTCAATTTTTTTACCTGCTCGGATTGGGCAGTATTTTTTAGTCGATCAACAGTTGGACGCGCCCATGGCGCAGGAAAAGACGCGTTTTGAAGAAATCCACCGCTGCACCTAAAACAGTAGTCCCACTCTGGCGCCAGCAATTGCACTACCGGCTCAAGGAAGGTGCATTGATTGCCATCGGAGCCCTGTGCCTGTTCCTGATGATGGCATTGCTGACATATGGCAAAGACGATCCGGGCTGGAGTCATAACAGCAAGATCGAAGATGTGCAGAACTTCGGCGGTCCTGCCGGTTCTTACAGCGCCGATATCCTGTTTATGGTGTTGGGTTACTTCGCCTATATCTTCCCGTTGTTATTGGCGATCAAGACCTATCAGATCTTTCGTCAGCGCCATGAACCATGGCAGTGGAGCGGCTGGCTGTTTTCCTGGCGCCTGATCGGCCTGGTATTCCTGGTGCTGTCCGGTGCCGCGTTGGCGCATATCCATTTCCATGCAGCGACCGGCCTGCCGGCCGGCGCGGGCGGGGCGCTGGGTGAAAGCCTGGGCGACCTGGCGAAGAACGCGCTGAACATCCAGGGCAGTACCCTGATGTTTATTGCGCTGTTCCTGTTTGGCCTGACCGTGTTCACCGATCTTTCCTGGTTCAAGGTCATGGACGTGACCGGCAAAATCACCCTCGACCTCTTCGAGTTGTTCCAGGGCGCCGCCAACCGCTGGTGGGCAGCGCGTACCGAACGCAAGCAACTGGTCGCCCAATTGCGCGAAGTGGACGCACGGGTCGACGAGGTGGTTGCCCCGACCGTGACTGACAAACGTGAGCAGGCCAAGGTCAAGGAACGCTTGATCGAGCGCGAGCAGGCCCTGAGCAAGCACATGTCCGAGCGTGAGAAACAGGTGCCGCCGGTGATTGCCCCGGCCCCGGTAAAAGCGCCCGAGCCAAGCAAGCGCGTGCAGAAAGAGAAGCAGGCGCCGCTGTTCATCGACAGCGCGGTCGAAGGCACCTTGCCACCTATTTCGATTCTCGATCCGGCGGAAAAGAAACAACTCAACTATTCCCCCGAGTCGCTGGCCGCCGTCGGCCATTTGCTGGAAATCAAGCTTAAGGAGTTCGGGGTCGAGGTGTCGGTGGACTCGATCCACCCGGGGCCGGTGATTACCCGTTACGAAATCCAGCCGGCCGCCGGCGTGAAAGTCAGCCGTATCGCCAACCTGGCCAAGGACCTGGCGCGTTCGCTGGCGGTGACCAGCGTGCGGGTGGTGGAAGTGATTCCCGGCAAGACCACCGTGGGTATCGAGATTCCCAACGAAGACCGGCAGATCGTGCGTTTCTCCGAGGTGCTGTCGACCCCGGAATACGACAATTTCAAATCGCCGGTCACCCTGGCCCTGGGCCATGACATCGGTGGCAAGCCGATCATCACCGACCTGGCCAAGATGCCTCACCTGCTGGTGGCCGGTACCACCGGTTCCGGTAAGTCGGTGGGCGTCAACGCGATGATCCTGTCGATCCTGTTCAAGTCCGGCCCGGAAGACGCCAAGCTGATCATGATCGACCCGAAAATGCTCGAGCTGTCGATCTACGAAGGCATCCCGCACCTGTTGTGCCCGGTGGTGACCGACATGAAGGATGCCGCCAACGCCCTGCGCTGGAGCGTGGCCGAGATGGAGCGGCGCTACAAACTGATGGCCAAGATGGGCGTGCGTAACCTGTCGGGCTTCAATGCCAAGGTCAAGGAAGCGATCGAAGCCGGTACGCCGCTGAGCGACCCGCTGTACAACCGCGAAAGCATTCATGACGAAGCGCCGCTGCTGACCAAGCTGCCGACCATCGTGGTGGTGGTCGACGAATTCGCCGACATGATGATGATCGTCGGCAAGAAGGTTGAAGAGCTGATCGCGCGGATTGCCCAGAAAGCCCGTGCCGCGGGGATCCACCTGATCCTGGCGACGCAGCGCCCGTCGGTGGACGTGATCACCGGCCTGATCAAGGCCAACATTCCGACCCGTATGGCGTTCCAGGTATCGAGCAAGATCGACTCCCGGACCATCATCGACCAGGGTGGCGCCGAGCAACTGCTGGGCCACGGTGACATGCTCTACATGCCGCCAGGTACCAGCCTGCCGATCCGCGTCCATGGCGCCTTCGTCTCCGACGATGAGGTGCACCGCGTGGTGGAAGCCTGGAAGCTGCGTGGCGCACCGGAATACAACGATGACATCCTCAACGGTGTCGAAGAAGCAGGTAGCGGCTTTGAGGGCGGCAGTGGCGGTGGCGACGGTGACGACGCCGAGACCGACGCGCTGTACGACGAAGCGGTGCAGTTCGTCCTCGAGAGTCGCCGGGCGTCGATCTCCGCGGTCCAGCGCAAGCTCAAGATCGGCTACAACCGCGCGGCCCGCATGATCGAAGCCATGGAAATGGCCGGGGTGGTGACCGCCATGAACACCAACGGCTCCCGCGAAGTGATAGCGCCTGGCCCGATGCGCGATTGAGCAATGACTCGATACAGGCGGCGTAACCCTGCGCCGCCGGTTTTTTCCACGAATTTAATGAGGACTCCCATGCGTCTTATCCGCATGTTGCTGGTACCGGTACTGGCCTTAACGACGTTGTCGGCTCATGCCGACCAGAAAGACGTGGCGCGCCTGACTCAGTTGCTTGAAAAGTCCCAGACCCTGACCGCGCGTTTCTCACAGCTGACCCTCGACGGCAGCGGCACGCAACTGCAGGAAACCGCTGGCGACATGGCGCTGAAGCGCCCGGGACTGTTCTACTGGCACACCGATGCGCCACAAGAACAACTGATGGTCTCCGACGGTAAGAAGGTTTCCCTGTGGGACCCTGACCTGGAGCAGGTCACCATCAAGACCCTGGATCAGCGCCTGACCCAGACCCCGGCGCTGCTGCTGTCGGGCGACGTGTCGAAGATCAGCGAAAGCTTCGACATCAGCTCCAAGGAAGCCGGTGGCGTGGTGGATTTCATTCTCAAGCCGAAAACCAAGGACACCTTGTTCGACAGCCTGCGCTTGTCGTTCCGCAACGGCCTGGTGAATGACATGCAACTGATCGACAGCGTGGGCCAGCGCACCAATATCCTGTTCACCGGGGTCAAGGCCAACGAGCCGATCGCCGCTTCCAAGTTCAAGTTCGACATCCCCAAGGGTGCCGACGTGATCCAAGAATAAGTCGCCAAGAGGTTTCAATCGTCCGCCATGGATCTGTTTCGCAGTGACCCGATCGCCCAGCCCCTGGCCGCGCGTCTGCGCCCGGCCAACCTGGACGAGTACGTCGGTCAGGAACATGTGCTCGCCCGCGGCAAGCCTCTGCGCGAAGCGCTGGAGCAGGGGGCCTTGCACTCGATGATCTTCTGGGGGCCGCCAGGTGTGGGTAAGACCACCCTGGCGCGGCTTCTGGCGAAAGTCTCGGATGCGCACTTCGAAACCGTCTCGGCGGTACTGGCCGGGGTCAAGGAGATCCGCCAGGCGGTGGAAATCGCTAAGCAGCAGGCGGCCCAGTACGGGCGCCGGACCATCCTGTTCGTCGACGAAGTGCACCGTTTCAACAAGTCCCAGCAAGATGCCTTCCTGCCCTATGTGGAAGACGGCACCCTGATTTTCATTGGCGCGACCACCGAGAACCCGTCTTTCGAGCTGAACAATGCGCTGCTTTCCCGGGCTCGGGTGTATGTGCTCAAGAGTCTCGACGAGGCGGCGCTGCACAAGTTGGTGCAGCGCGCATTGAGCGAAGAGCGGGGGCTGGGCAAGCGCCAGCTGAGCCTCAGCGATGAAGGTTTCCAGATGCTCCTGTCGGCGGCGGATGGCGATGGCCGACGTCTGCTCAACCTGCTGGAAAATGCTTCCGACCTTGCAGAAGACGGCACGGAAATCGGCGTCGAGCTGCTGCAAAGCCTGTTGGGCGATACCCGTCGGCGTTTCGACAAGGGTGGTGAGGCCTTCTACGACCAGATATCGGCACTGCACAAGTCGGTCCGCGGCTCCAACCCGGACGCGGCCCTGTACTGGTTCGCACGGATGCTCGACGGAGGTTGCGATCCACTGTACCTGGCGCGGCGTGTGGTGCGCATGGCCAGTGAGGACATCGGCAACGCCGATCCGCGCGCGCTGAGCCTGTGCCTGGCCGCCTGGGATGTACAGGAACGCCTTGGCAGCCCCGAGGGCGAGCTGGCGGTGGCCCAGGCCATCACCTACCTGGCCTGCGCGCCGAAAAGCAACGCCGTATACATGGGTTTCAAGGCCGCCATGCGCAGCGCCGCCGAACATGGTTCGCTGGAAGTGCCGCTGCACCTGCGCAATGCGCCGACCAAGCTTATGAAGCAGCTGGGCTACGGCGATGAGTACCGCTATGCCCACGATGAACCGGATGCCTATGCGGCCGGCGAAGACTACTTTCCCGAAGAGCTGGAGCCGCAGCCGTTCTATCAGCCCGTGCCACGTGGCCTGGAGCTGAAGATCGGCGAGAAGCTCAAGCATCTGGCGGAACTTGACCGGTCCAGCCCCAAGCAGCGGAGAAAACCGTGATCCCGTTGATCGTTGCCGTCTCGGTGGGCGGTATTGCCGGAACCTTGTTACGCTTCGCCACCGGCAACTGGATCAACGCCAATTGGCCGCGGTACTTCTATACCGCGACGCTGGCCGTTAATATCGTGGGCTGCCTGTTGATCGGCGTGTTGTACGGCCTGTTTCTGATACGCCCGGAAGTGCCCATCGAGGTGCGGGCCGGGTTGATTGTCGGCTTCCTTGGTGGCCTGACGACTTTTTCATCCTTTTCACTGGATACGGTGCGTCTGCTGGAAAGCGGACAGGTGCCGCTGGCCCTGGGCTATGCGGCGATCAGCGTATTCGGCGGGCTGCTTGCGACTTGGGCCGGCCTGTCCCTGACCAAACTTTGATAAACGAGAGACCGACATGCTCGATTCCAAACTGTTACGTAGCAACCTTCAGGACGTAGCGGACCGCCTGGCATCCCGTGGCTTTGCCCTGGATGTAGCACGCATCGAAGCGCTGGAAGAACAGCGCAAGACCGTCCAGACCCGCACCGAACAACTGCAGGCCGAACGTAACGCGCGCTCCAAGTCCATCGGTCAGGCCAAGCAGCGTGGCGAAGACATCGCGCCGCTGATGGCTGACGTCGAGCGCATGGGGAACGAGCTGGCTAGCGGCAAGGTCGAGCTGGAAGGCATCCAGACCGAACTGGATGCGATCTTGCAAGGCATTCCAAACCTGCCACACGAATCGGTGCCTGTAGGCGCCGACGAAGACGGTAACGTCGAAGTGCGTCGCTGGGGTACGCCGACCGCTTTCGATTTCCCGGTCTTGGACCATGTTGCCTTGGGCGAAAAACACGGCTGGCTGGACTTCGAGACCGCGGCCAAGCTGTCGGGTGCGCGTTTTGCCTTGCTGCGCGGGCCGATCGCTCGCCTGCACCGAGCCCTGGCGCAGTTCATGATCAACCTGCACACCAGCGAGCACGGTTACGAGGAGGCCTACACCCCTTACCTGGTCCAGGCGCCGGCGCTGATGGGAACCGGCCAGTTGCCGAAGTTCGAGGAGGACCTGTTCAAGATCAGCCGTGAAAACGAAGCGGATCTGTACCTGATTCCAACCGCCGAAGTGTCGCTGACCAATATCGTGGCTGGCGAAATCCTCGATTCCAAGCAATTGCCGATCAAGTTCGTCGCCCATACCCCGTGCTTCCGCAGCGAAGCCGGTTCGTCGGGCCGCGACACCCGCGGCATGATCCGCCAGCACCAGTTCGACAAGGTCGAAATGGTCCAGATCGTCGAGCCATCGACCTCCATGGATGCCCTGGAAGGCCTGACCGCCAATGCCGAGAAAGTCCTGCAACTGCTGGAACTGCCTTATCGCACCCTGGCGCTGTGCACCGGCGACATGGGCTTCAGCGCGGTCAAGACCTACGACCTGGAAGTGTGGATCCCGAGCCAGGACAAGTACCGCGAGATTTCTTCGTGCTCCAACTGTGGCGATTTCCAGGCCCGTCGCATGCAGGCGCGTTTCCGTAATCCGGAAACCGGCAAGCCGGAGCTGGTGCACACCCTGAACGGTTCCGGGCTGGCGGTCGGTCGTACCCTGGTGGCGGTGCTCGAGAACTACCAGCAGGCCGACGGTTCGATCCGTGTGCCTGAGGTGCTCAAGCCTTACATGGGCGGCGTCGAGGTCATCGGCTAAATGGAATTTCTGCCGCTGTTTCATAACCTGCGCGGCAGTCGTGTGTTGGTGGTCGGCGGCGGGGAAATTGCCTTGCGCAAATCCCGCCTGCTGGCCGATGCCGGTGCGCTGCTGCGGGTCGTTGCACCTGAAGTAGAACCTCAGTTGCGCGAGTTGGTAACGGCCAGCGGCGGCGAATGCCTGCTGCGTGGTTACCTCGAGGCAGACCTGGACGGTTGCGTGCTGATCATCGCCGCCACCGACGACGAACCGCTCAATGCCCAGGTTTCCGCCGACGCCCGCCAGCGTTGCGTCCCGGTCAACGTAGTGGACGCGCCGGCGCTGTGCAGCGTGATTTTCCCGGCGATCGTCGATCGTTCGCCGCTGGTGATTGCCGTCTCCAGCGGCGGCGACGCGCCGGTCCTGGCGCGCCTGATCCGGGCCAAGCTGGAAACCTGGATTCCTTCGACCTACGGCCAATTGGCCGGTCTGGCCGCGCGTTTTCGCAATCAGGTCAAAGGCCTGTTTCCGGACGTGCAGCAGCGTCGGGCGTTTTGGGAAGAGGTGTTCCAGGGGCCTATCGCCGACCGGCAACTGGCCGGGCAGGGCGAGGAGGCCGAGCGCCTGTTGCAGGCCAAGATCGCTGGCGAAGCGCCCCATGCGCCAGGCGAGGTATATCTGGTGGGGGCTGGGCCGGGCGATCCGGACCTGCTGACCTTCCGTGCCCTGCGCCTGATGCAGCAAGCCGATGTGGTGCTGTACGACCGCCTGGTGGCACCGGCGATTCTCGAATTGTGCCGTCGCGACGCCGAGCGGGTGTATGTCGGCAAGCGCCGTGCCGATCACGCTTTGCCCCAGGAGCAGATCAACCAGCAACTGGTGACGCTGGCCAAGCAGGGTAAGCGCGTGCTGCGATTGAAAGGTGGCGACCCGTTCATCTTCGGCCGTGGCGGCGAGGAGATCGAAGAGCTGGCGGCCCAGGGCATTCCGTTCCAGGTGGTACCGGGCATTACCGCAGCCAGCGGCTGTGCCGCCTATGCCGGGATTCCGCTGACCCACCGCGATTATGCGCAGTCCGTGCGTTTCGTCACTGGGCACCTGAAGGATGGCACCACCGATCTGCCCTGGGCCGATCTGGTCGCACCCGCACAGACCCTGGTGTTCTACATGGGCCTGGTGGGCTTGCCGGTGATCTGCGAGCAACTGGTCCGGCATGGCCGCTCGGCGGATACGCCGGCTGCCTTGATCCAGCAAGGGACGACATCCAACCAGCGGGTGTTCACCGGCACCCTCGCGGACCTGCCGAAGCTGGTGGCGGAGCATGAAGTGCATGCGCCGACCCTGGTGATCGTCGGCGAAGTGGTGCAGCTTCGCGAGAAGCTCGCCTGGTTCGAAGGCGCGCAGTCGCAGGTCTGAAAGCATCGCGGGCAAGCCTCGCTTCTACACAGAAAATCTCTTCTGTAGGAGCGAGGCTTGCCCGCGATAGCGATCTCAAGAACGATCGCTCTCCTGAGTTATTTCTTGTTGCCTTGCCAAACCCCACGCCCGCTCAAACGCTCGCGATCATGCGCGGCATTGAAGTCTTGCGCCGGCCCTTTCGGCACGATGCCGGTCGGGTTGATGGTGCGATGGCTGGCGTAGTAATGCCCCTTGATATGGGCGAAATCCACGGTTTCGGCGATTCCCGGCCACTGATACAGCTCGCGCAGCCAGTTCGACAGGTTCGGGTAATCGGCAATCCTTCGCAGGTTGCATTTGAAGTGGCCGTAATACACCGCGTCGAAGCGAATCAGCGTGGTGAACAGGCGAATATCGGCTTCCGTCAGGTACTCGCCCGCCAGGTAACGCTGGCCGCCCAGGCGCTGTTCCAGCCAGTCGAGCTCGGTGAACACATCATCGAAGGCTGTGTCATAGGCCTGCTGCGAAGTGGCGAAGCCTGCGCGATACACGCCGTTGTTCACTGCGGGGTAGATGCGTGCGTTCAGCTCGTCGATTTCATGGCGTAGCGGTTGCGGGTAGAAATCCAGGTCGTTACCGCTCAGGTCATCGAACGCGCTGTTGAACATGCGGATGATTTCCGCCGATTCGTTGCTGACGATGCGCTTCTGCTGTTTGTCCCAGAGCACGGGCACGGTGACGCGGCCGGTGTAGTCGGGAGTATCGGCGGTGTAGCGCTGGTGCAGGAAATCCAGGTGATCGAGCTTGTCGCCGCTGGAGCCCAGGGCCGGGTCGAAAGTCCAGCCCTGCTCCAGCATCAGCCAGCTGACCACCGACACATCGATCAGGTTTTCCAGGCCCTTGAGCTTGCGCAGGATCAGCGTGCGGTGCGCCCAGGGACAGGCGAGCGAGACGTACAGATGATAACGGCCGGCTTCCGCGCGAAAACCGCCTTCGCCGCTAGGGCCTGGTTTGCCGTCAGCGGTCACCCAATTGCGGCGTTGCGCCTGTTCGCGCTGGAAGGCGCCGTCTTTGCTGCTTTCGTACCACTGGTCATGCCAGCGTCCTTCAATCAGCAGGCCCATAAAAAACTCCTCGGTCAGTGTGCATTGGAGTGCAGTCTAATCCGAGGAGTTCGAACGAATTACGCAAAAGTCGGGCGGTTATGATCGGTTAAATCGATCTGTCTCGAGCGTCCCAGTATTTGCGGGCCTGCTCGAAAGCCTGTTCCCTTGGCGTGCCAAGCCCGCGCAGGGCCAGGGCCATGGTGGCGATCAGCGCCAGTTGCGGGTAGCTGTCCTCTGCATCGCCGCGCCAGACGGCTTTCAGGTGCTCGGGGTCGAGAGTGGCCGGTTTGACATGGCGCTGGCTGGACAGCGCCGGCCATTCTTCATCCCAGCTGACCCCGCCAGTAGTGCCGTACAGGTGGCTGGCGCTGTCCGGGTTGATTTCGATTTCGCCGCCGTCGCCCTTGATCACGATGACGTTGTCCCCCAGCAGGCCGCTGGCATCGCGGTGCACGCCCTGATAGCCGGGGTGGAAGATGCTTTGCAGGCCGCAGCGGGCGCCCAGCGGGTTGAGGATGCGCGCCAGCGAGTGGATCGGCGAGCGCAGGCCCAGGGTGTTACGCAGGTCGATCATGCGTTGCAGCTGTGGCGCCCAGTCGCCCAGGGGAATGAAGGCCAGGTTGCCCTGGTCCAGTGCCGCGCCGACCGCTTGCCAGTTGCGGCACAGCGGAATTTGCAACGACTCCAGCAATTGCTCGCTGTACAACCGGCCGGCGGTATGGGCGCCGCCGCCGTGCAGCAGGATGCGCACGCCGTTCTGCGCCAGGCACTTGGCCGCCAGCAGGAACCAGGGCAAGTGGCGCTTTTTGCCGGCGTAGCTGGGCCAGTCCAGATCGACCTTGATCGGCGGCGCCTGCAGGCGCTCGCGCAGTGCTTGGGTAAAGCCTGCCAGTTCCTCGGGGCTTTCTTCCTTGTGCCGCAACAGCATCAGGAAGGCGCCAAGCTGGGTGTCCTCGACCTTGTCGTCGAGCAGCATGCCCATGGCTTCCCGGGCTTCTTCGCGGGTGAGGTTGCGGGCGCCGCGTTTGCCCTTGCCGAGAATGCGCACGAACTGCGCAAAAGGGTGCTCGGCGGGCGTTTCGGTGGTCAGCGGGGCGAAATCGGTCATAAGCAATTGGTCGGCTTGGGCAGGCCCGCCAGCTTGGCGGCAAGTTTGGCAGGAGTGCCTTTGAACAACTGATTCAGGTGCAGGCTGTTGCCCTTTTCCGGGCCCAGCTTCAAGGCGGTGTATTTGATCAGTGGGCGGGTTGCGGGCGACAACTGGAACTCCTGATAGAACCCGCGCAACAGCTCGAGGATTTCCCAGTGCTCGGGCGTTAGCTCGATCTGCTCCGCCGCGGCCAGGGCTGCGGCCACCTCGTTGGACCAGTCGCCCAGTTCCACCAGGTAACCGTCCTTGTCCAGGGCGATGGCGCGTTCGCCGACAGTCAGTGCATTCATAACCAGCTGTTGACCTTGTCGTAATGGATCGACAGCGCGACGAACGCCGGGTAATCGACGCTCGTGGCCCAGGCTGGAACCTCCAGGCCGCGCGCCTCGTGGTCTTCCGCCAAAACATAGAGCGCCAGCGCCTCGCCGCGTGCCTGCAAGGCCGCCAGCGGTGCGCTGCCAGGCTGCAGGGCGTACACCGCATCGCCGCTCAGGAGGATGGCATCCTGCGGGCCGAGCAGGCGCAGGCAACTGGTCAGCCGGGAGTCGGTGAAAGGCGAGTGGGACAACACGTGCAAAGTCGACATCAGAGGGTGATCACTTGGTCAAAACGGTCAATAAGCCCGACGAGTTCGGCCGGGGCCAGGATTTGCACCTCGTCCAGGTTCAGCGCGGCCGGGGCCAGGCCGCGCTCCGCCACGCTGGCGCCGCAGGCGAACAACTGCTCGACGCCAAACAGCGACAGAGCCTGCAGGTTGGCGCCGAGATCCTTTTGCTGCACGGCAGCGGCTGTTTGCCCGGGCGCCAGCTGGAACACGCCATCGTCGAGAAACAGCAGGCCGATCGGCAGGTCGAAGGCGCCACCGGCCAGGACGATGTCCAGTGCTTCGCGGGCGCCGGGGCCGGACCAGGGCGCCTGGCGGCTGATGATCAACAAGGATTGCGCCATTTCATGGCCCTCCGAAACAGATCAGGCGGTCGGCGGCCTGTACGGCATCGTGCAACTGGCCGAGCCCGGAAAGCTCCCAGGGCGCGCTCAGGTTGACGGCCGGGCGCTGGTAGCGCGCGGCTTCTTCCTGATTCAACACCCCACGGCGCAGCGCCGCGGCAATGCACACCACGCCGTCGAGCCGATGTTCGCTGACGAAGGCCCGCCATTGGGCGGGCAGATCCAGTTCGTCCTGCGGGGTGACGATGTTGTCCGATGCGCTGTGCACGCCATCCTGATAGAAAAACAGCCGCACGATCTCATGGCCGCCGGCCAGCGCCGCCTGGGCGAATGCCAGGGCGCGGCGCGAGGAGGGCGCATGAGCGGCGGAGAAAAGGGCAATGGCGAACTTCATGAAGAACTCTGTCTGCAAACCTGAGGCCATGATAAAGCTTTATGCCGGGCCCGGCGAAGTGGGTTTAGCGCGGCATGTAGCCCAGTTGCCAGCGATGGGGGATCTTCAGCGACAACAGCCCGAGTGCCGCTGACAGCAGACCGCTGGCGAACAGCGCCTTGAGGCCGAAGTGCTGCTCCAGGATGGCGCCGAGCACGGCGCCGGCAAACATGCCGCTCCAGGGCACCAGCTGGACGCGCCAGCCATTGCGTCGCTCGCCCAGCATCCAGCGGCCCAGGCCCCGGCCAAAGCGCGACAGGGCGCCGGTGACATAAGTCAGGCCCACGGGCAGGCCATTCACTTCCTCGACGGCCGCATTGAGCATGCCCATGGCGATAATCGCGGCCATCAAGGCCGGCAGCCGTTCCTCAAAGGGCCAGGCGGCTGCCGCACACAGCAGCATGGCAATGCACAGCAGCAACGGCAGGGCCCGGCGTCCGCCAAAACGGCTGGCGACTATGCCCAGCGCATTGCCGGCGATGAAGGTGGCGACCAGCAGCACCAGATGCAGGGTCAGGGCCAGGTCGGCATCGCTGATGGCGACGGCCAGGCGCGTGGTGTTGCCGCTCATGAAGGAGACAAAGTCGCCGGTGGCCATAAAGCCGATGGCGTCGGTCATGCCGGCCAGGACCGACAGGCTGGCGACCAGGCACAGGCCGATGCGGCCGCGCCATTTCCGGCGGCGCAGCAGGCTGGGGTTGTTATGCAGGCGGTTGGAAGAGGGCAGCATCAGCGTTGACTCATGGTGGCAGTGATCTTTCAGCGACGTCCGGTGCGGGTCTCAATCGCGCGGCAGGCCGTGCAGCTCGCAATATTCGTCCCAGGGCATGCCGGCCATTTGCGCCACTTCACGGTGCACGTCGAGCCGCCGCGCGGCGAATTCCTCGGCGTTCTGCACGGTCAGTTGCAAGCTCAGTTCCCAGGCAAACAGGCCCAGGCGTTCGGCCTCGGCCTCGAAGGCCTCATGCAGCCGTTGCGCACGGTAATGTTCCGGGGTTTCGCCCCTGGCGCGGGCGGCCAGGGGGTTGAGGTGGTCGAGCTCTTGGCGAATCTCGGGATGCGACGCGAGAAACTTCTGCAGCGCTACTTCATGCGGCTGTTCGAGTGCGGCCATCGTCGATCCCGGGTGGCGTGGAAGGAAGTTTTTCAGGTGGCAGGGGGCGCAAGCCCAGCGACCATAGCGCCTGGCCGATCCGCCGTCAAAACACCCTTGGGCAGAGCTGCGCCGACAAATGAATGTGGCCATCCGCGGACCGTGCCGTTGGGCGGATTGATCATGCAGAAATGAGTGCTGGCTAACACTTTGCAGCGAATGCCTTGGTATGGGCCCCGTCGTTGTGACCTATTCTCAACGGCACATTCTTCCTAGCAGCTTTGCCGAGGAGCACTCTTCATGCTCTCGATAAACGAGCTTCGCCAGATCCTGGAGTCCGGCTTCTTGCCGCTTTCCTGCCATTGCACCGTCAATCCCGACGGCTCCCTGGCAATCAAGGTGTTCGAACCGGAAAGTGGACGGATCGATCTGTTCATTACCGGGGTGTCGACCGAGCAGCTCGACAATGTCCGGGCGGCCGCCAATTTTGTCGGTGAGTTGCGCACGGAAATCAGGGCGGGGCGTCGGGCATTTGCCGGCGGCTTCTGACTTTCGCAAGTTGATCCTTGGGCTGGGCGAACGCGTTTTCTTGCGCCAGTGCCGCGGTCACGTCCGAACGGTTGCACGGCTAGGTCTTTTTCGACAGCTCCCGCCAGTTCGCCAGCGTGACGCCGCTGCGTTCGGCGAAGGTCTGCATGGTGCGGTAGGTTCCGCCGCAGGGGGTGTCCTGAGTGATCCGACACCCGGAATGCAGGAATGCCAGATACCAGGTATCGCTGTCGCTCAATCGCGCGCCCTGGAAAGTGAAGGTCCTTTGCGAACCTGCGAAGCAGTAGCGGATCTCGAACGTCTTGATGCTGTTCATCGCCTCGTCCTTTGGGCTATCGAGGTACTGGCAAACCAAGATATTCCCAAAAGGAGGCGTTGGCTTGCACCACTCATCCGAACCCTGGCCAATTGCCATTTGCTCGCCGGCCGCACGACATTTTCCTGTGCCGTACGGCGCGCCTGGCTGCCTCCGCGGTCAATAAGTGTCGTGTTGCGCCAGGTCATCGGTGATGGTGAACCAGGGTGCCTTGCTGCCGACAAAGACGTGGCGGCTTGCACTGACCTGCGGGTCGCTGTCCAGGGTTCCCAAGGGAAAACCGAGCACGTCCGGGTTGGCGTCAAAACGGGTGAACAGGCTGGAGCCGCAGACCGAGCAGAAACTTTTCCATTCCCCGGGGGAAGACTCGTAAAAGGACAGCAATTGCTCCCCGCTCAGGGTTTTCCAATCCTGGCTCCTGACCTTGGCGCGGGTACGAAACGCGGCGGCATGCAGCTTCCTGCACATGGAGCAATGGCAGTTCAGTACATCGGTCAGTTCTCCGTTTATTTCGTAGCGGACGCCGCCGCACAGGCAACTGCCTTGATGAGTCATGGTTATGTTCCGAATGATGGGTTGGCAGGGCTCAAATTACCCGGCAGGCCCAGGGCGCAGAAGGTGCGCAGGCGCCAGGCAGCGGGAACTTTCCGCCAATCGAGCTGGCGTGGCTCGTTGCCTTTTATCTGCGCGGAACGTGACGGGATTGGCGTTTCTGGTTCGGGCGTCAGGTGATGCCCGAGGGGCAGGGGATACCGTCCGGCGAAAGACTCAGGTGTTCCTACCGGATCGGCGCGGGCAAATGATACATTTCTCGATTTTTTAAGGATGAGGAAGGCATATGCGAGTTTGGCTAGGGGCATCGTTGATAGGACTGTTGGCCGGGTGTTCGTTGCCCACGGCCTTGGCACCGGGCAAGCCGAATGTCAGCGAGCTGACTGAGAAAGCGCCGAAAGAGTATGCGCAGTGTGTGTTTCCAGCCTGGCAGCGCGAGACGCCCCGGACCACGCAATCGGATATTTCCAACGGCTATCGGATTACCGCTCCTGGCAGCCTGGCGTCGGATGAGGTCGTGGAAGTGGTGAAGTCGAAGAACGGCAGCCTGGTCTCCCTCTACCAGGGCACTCCCTGGGCCAAGTCCGCAGATCTGAAAAAAGCGGTACAGGATTGCCTGTAGTCCCCGCAGCGGGAAAGTCCTGGCCGTTCAGGTTTTTTGTGCCCGGGGTTCGTCGAGCGTTATGCGGAAGTGGCTGCTTGCTGCATTTAGGCGGTTTCTTGAATCATCAAGGTACTTTTCTGCATAAAAACAGGACAAATCTGACAGTTTTTTTGACGGCTTTATCCGTCCAGTAGACAATGGCGCGTTAGCCACCACCCATGATGGCCATTTTGTCCGTTTCAGCAGGAGGGCTGCCAGGGTTGGGGGCGATCCCTGTGTGCGATACCCGTGGCCTTGCCGCTGTCAGGCGGTGATCGAGGGCGTTGAACAGGCCGATCGTTGTACCGGGTGTTGTTTACTCACTCCTTTGGTTACACCCGACTAGTCTCTCTATGGGAATGTGGTTTTAGCGGGCGTCTCGGACCGTCGAACGATGCTGTCCGAAGGTGCCCCAACAAAAGAGTGTCACTCAAGTAGCTGAAGCCATTAGCGAATAAGAAGTCAGCGCAGGAGCGACATATAAACTGAGGTCGATGCTGTCACGTCGGCCTTGTGTGCCCACCCTTCAGTTCTTCCGAATGCGAGCCCATGGCAGTGCCGGGGCGGCTGGTGATCGGGAATGGGGGGGCGGATGGCGTTCTATCGTAGGAACTACTGTATGTTGAAAAAAGTGAACACGGCCCTGCTGGGCTTGGCGATGACGATGGGGCTCAGCTCCGCGTACGCCGCCGAGACCAAGAAAGTGGATGTGCTGCTCATCGGCGGCGGCATCATGAGTTCGACCCTGGGTGTCTGGCTCAATGAGCTGGAGCCGGGCTGGTCGATGGAAATGGTCGAGCGCCTCGACGGCGTTGCCGAAGAAAGCTCCAACGGCTGGAACAACGCCGGTACCGGTCACTCTGCCCTGGCGGAACTGAACTACACCCCGGAAAACAAGGACGGCAAGGTCGAGATCGCCAAGGCGATCGAAATCAACGAAGCGTTCCAGATTTCCCGCCAGTTCTGGTCGTGGCAGGTCAAGAACAACGTCCTGAAGAACCCGCGTTCGTTCATCAACTCCACGCCGCACATGAGCTTCGTGTGGGGCGATGACAACATCCAGTTCCTGAAGAAACGCTACGAAGCGCTTCAGGCGAGCCCGCTGTTCGCCGGCATGCAGTACTCCGAAGACCCGGAGCAGATCAAGAAGTGGGTCCCGCTGATGATGGAAGGGCGCGATCCCAAGCAGAAGATCGCCGCCACCTGGTCGCCGCTGGGCACCGACGTGAACTTCGGCGAGATCACCCGCCAGTTCGTCGGCCACCTGAAAGCCCAGCCGAACTTCTCGCTCAAGCTGTCGAGCGAAGTGGAAGACATCAAGCGTAACGAAGATGGCTCCTGGCGCGTGGTGTACAAGAACCTGAAGGACGGTACCGAAACCCAGACCGACGCCAAGTTCGTGTTCATCGGCGCGGGCGGCGGTGCCCTGCACCTGCTGCAGAAGTCGGGCATTCCTGAAGCCAAGGAATATGCCGGTTTCCCTGTCGGCGGCTCGTTCCTGGTGACCGAGAACCCAACGATTGCCGAGCAGCACCTGGCCAAGGCCTACGGTAAGGCGTCGGTCGGCGCTCCGCCGATGTCGGTTCCACACCTGGACACCCGCGTGCTGGATGGCAAGCGCGTGATTCTGTTTGGCCCGTTCGCGACCTTCTCCACCAAGTTCCTCAAGGAAGGTTCGTACCTCGACCTGCTGACCAGCACCACCACCCACAACATCTGGCCTATGACCAAGGTTGGCATCAAGGAGTACCCGCTGGTCGAGTACCTCGCTGGCCAGCTGATGCTGTCGGATGAAGATCGCCTGAACGCCCTGAAAGAGTACTTCCCTAACGCCAAGTCCGAAGACTGGCGCCTGTGGCAGGCTGGCCAGCGCGTGCAGATCATCAAGCGTGACGAGCAGCAAGGCGGCGTGCTGAAGCTGGGCACCGAAATCGTCAGCGCCAAGGACGGCAGCATTGCCGGCCTGCTGGGCGCTTCGCCAGGCGCTTCGACCGCCGCGCCGATCATGCTGAGCGTGCTGGAGAAGGTCTTCAAGGACAAGGTTGCGACTGCGGCCTGGCAGGAAAAACTGCACCAGATCGTGCCGAGCTACGGTACCCAGCTCAATGGCAGCCCTGAGCGTGTCGCTCAAGAGTGGGCCTACACCAGCGAAGTGCTGCAGTTGACTCCGCCACCAGCCATCGGCCAGATCGCTGCCCCTGCGCAACCTGCGGCTGAAAAGCCAAAGGCGCCAGTGAGCAACCCGTCGGCTGACATGGCCCTGTAATACCGGCCGCGCCCGACCCTGTCGGGCGAGCCGGAACCTGGAGCGGATATTCGCTCCAGGCTAAAAAAACGCCGCTCCCAGGAGCGGCGTTTTTGTTTGTCGGCGGGCTCAAGCGGCTTGCCTTCGCGCGCCGCCCACCGGCCTTGCGCCCATGGCGCGTTGCGAACCGTGGCGTCGTTGCCATACCGGCAGGGAACTAATGTCGGGAAATTCCTTTCCATAAGCTCGACGCAATGATGCCTGGAGAAGGCGATGTTCAGAGCTGGTGCATTAATCCCGATCGTCTCGATTCTGCTATCGATCCCGCCGGTTGCCGGTGCCGCACCAGGCACCCAGGCAAGTGCCCAATACTCCAATGACCATGCCAATTGGGATCGCCTGCCCGTGGTCAATTACTACCAGGTGAAAACGCTGTTGCAGGCGTCGAGGCGCGACTGGGGGCCGACCGCGGCGCTGCCGGCGGACGCCAGGCAGAACATCCGTCGCGGCAAGACCATGCCCGCACAGTCACGACGCTTGAACGCCCGGCTGGTCCAGCAATTACCGCGTTATGACGGCTACCAATGGTGGCGTGCGGGCTCCGACCTGTTGCTGGTCAGGACCTCGAATCACATGATCTTCGACGTCCTGGTCGACGCGTTCCAGTAACGCAGGCCGTTGCCGCGGGGCTGCCGGGCGCTCGTCAGGAAGAGCACCCGGGCAGGCGGGGCGATCAGAAGTTGATCGAGGCGCTCAAGCGCGCGGTCAGGGGCGCGCCCTGGAACAGGTAGCCGTCGCCCATGTATTCCCCGGCGTCGCGCCAGTAGCGCTTGTCGAACAGGTTGTCCACGGTCAGCCGGAACACGGTCTCATGGCCGTCGATGCGGGTGCTGTAGCGACTGCCGATATTGAACACCGCATAACTGCCAGTCTGCACCTCGCCCTCGCGGTTGGCGTATTTACGGCCGCTGTACTGCACGCCGCCGAGCAGCGCCAGGCCGTCGAACCAGGGCAGGGCGTAGTCGCCGTAGAGGCTGGCACGCAGGGTCGGCACGTTGAGCGCCTGATGACCTTCGTACTCGGGCGTATCGCTGCCCGTGACCCGTGCGCGGATCGCCGCGACACTGGCCGAGACTTGCAGGCGTTGCGTGGCCCAGCCATTGGCCGAGAGCTCCAGCCCGGTGTTCTTCTGTTCGCCTTGCTGGGTGAAGGTGAACGTGCCGTCGCCATTCGGCCGGGAGTATTGGTAGGCCTGGCGGATCTGGAACAGCGCCGCGGCCAGGCTGATGCGCTGCCAGTCATACTTGATGCCGGCCTCGATCTGCCGCGACACGGTGGGCGCGAGGATTTCAAAGGCATTGCTGGCGAACCACGGCGCTTCGCCGCCCAGGGACAGGCCCTTGCTGTAGCGGGTGTACAGCGCCAGGTTCTGCACCGGCTTGTAGATCAGCGCGGCCTGGGGCAGGAACACATAACGCTGGGTGTGCCGGGTGGTGTCGCCCTGGCTGTCGAAGGTTTCTTCGTCCAGGCGTACTTCGCGCCCGCCGAGCACGGTCTGCCAATGTTCGTTGAAGCTGATCCGGTCGTTGAAGAACAGCCCGTACTGGCGGCTGTCCAGGCGGCGATAGGAGTCGTTGAGCGGCCCGTCGTAACGCGGGAAATCCTGCGGCTCGCCGTCGATGTTGGCGCTGCCGATCATCTGGTTGATCGGGTCGCGTTTGTCCACCACGCGGCGGAACGCGCTGCTGCCGACGCTGAGTTCGTGGCCCAGGCCGCCGGTGTCGAAGCTGCCGCTGAGGACCGCCTGTACCTCGTCGTTGCGCCGGGTATCGTCCGGGCTGCGGAAGTCGTAGATGTCGTAGTCGCCCTCGGGGCTGAAGTAGTTGGGCACCGCCGCGCCGGCGCAACTGGCAGCGCCATAGCAGCCCCAGGCGAACGAGCTGTAGTCATCGATCACCACCCGGCTGCGCGAGGCGCTGAGGTTGCCTTTCCATTGTTCGTTGAAGCGGTACTCGAAGTTGCCGTTGAGGTTCAGCGCGTCGGTGCTGACCGGCTTCGAGCCGCTCTGGTGCGCCAGGAGTTTTTTCGGCGAGGCGTGGTGTGGCAGGCTCGAGCCGCCGAGCAATTGATAGCCCGGGGCCGAGCGCTGTTCCTTGGTTTGGTATTCGACGTCCAGTTGCAGCAGGGCGTCGGGGCTGATGTTCCAGTCGAAGGCCAGGGAGGCGAAGTCGCGCTGGCCATTGGTGTGTTCGACGTAGGAATGGATATCTTCGTGGGCCAGGTTGGCACGCAGGCCGAACTGCTGTTCGCTGCCGAACCAGCCGCCGACATCGGTGGCCACATAGCCGCTGCCGCGATCGTCGGTGGACACCGTGACCGAGCGCACATCGGTAGGGCGCTTGGTCACGTAGTTGATCAGCCCGCCGGGTTCGCTGACACCGCTCTGCAGCCCGGACAGCCCCTTGAGCAATTCCACCTGCTGTTTGTTCTCCAGGCCGACGTTCTGCTCGCCAGTGATGCTGCGGCCGTTGATCTGGTAGCTGTTGGCGGCATTCAGCGAGAAACCGCGGACCGTGAAGTTCTCGTAATAGCCGACCGGCGCATAGCTTTCTCCCACCGACGCGTCGTTCTTCAGCACTTCGCTGAGCAGGCGGGCCTGCTGGTCCTTGATCAAGGCATCGTTGATCACCGCGATCGAGGCTGGGGTGTCGAGCAGGGGCGCGGCCTCGAAACCGCCGACCGCGGCGCTGTCGGCCTGATAGCCGGAAGAGTCTTCACCGGTCACGGTGAGCGCTGGCAGTTCGGTGTCGGCGGCCTGGGCGGCGGGCGTGGCGCTGGCCAGCAGCAGGCTCAGCCCCAGGCCCTGGCTCAACAGGTTCAGCGCGAACCGCGGGGCGGGCAGCCCCTGGCGGGAAACCCGGTAAAGCATATCCATGAAAAGCTCCTCGACGGCTGCGATCCCGGGCCAGGCGAACTCCTGGCATAGAGGCCCTGGCGCGCTCGGGAAAGCGTCGTGCTGTTTTTTATATGGGGGAAGCGCTGCGCGCCCTGAAGGCGTCAGGCCGGATGTGCTCCGGTGGTCATTGGTAAGACGAAATCGGCGACCCATTCTTGAAGCGCGCCATCATACAAGAGATCAAGCCCCCCGCATCCCCACCCGCCGTAGGAGCGAGGCTTGCCTGCGAAGGTGTTTGGCCTGGAATACCGCGTGGGTCGCTTCGCCAGCAAGCTTGGCTCCTACGAGAGCGATCGGTGGTGTGTTGAGCCTTGCATCCGCCGTAGGAGCGAGGCTTGCCCGCGAAGGTGTCTGGCCTGGAATACCGCGTGGGCTGTTTCGCCAGCAAGCTTGGCTCCTACGAGGGCGATTGGTGGTGTGTTGAGCCTTGCATCCGCCGTAGGAGCGAGGCTTGCCTGCGAAGGTGTTTGGCCTGGAATACCGCGTGGGTCGCTTCGCCAGCAAGCTTGGCTCCTACGAGAGCGATCGGTGGTGTGTTGAGCCTTGCATCCGCCGTAGGAGCGAGGCTTGCCCGCGAAGGTGTCTGGCCTGGAATACCGCGTGGGCTGTTTCGCCAGCAAGCTTGGCTCCTACGAGGGCGACTGGTGGTGTGTTGAGCCTTGCACCCGCCGTAGGAGCGAGGCTTGCCCGCGAAGGTGTTTGGCCTGGAATACCGCGTGGGCCGCTTCGCCAGCAAGCTTGGCTCCTACAAGAGCGGAGCAGTGCCTGTGGCCGGTGCTCAGCCGGTTTTTCTGCTCTGGTGCACGGGCAGTTCGACGCGGAAGGTGGTGCCGACCCCGACCTCGCTGCGCACTGAGATGTCGCCCCGGTGTTTCTTGACGATGCCGTAGGACAGCGACAGCCCGAGCCCGGTGCCCTGGCCCACGGGCTTGGTGGTGAAAAACGGATCGAAGATTTTCTGCAGGCTCTCCGGCGGGATGCCCGAGCCGTTGTCGGCCACTTCGATCCACACGTTCTCGCCCTCGATGCCATTGCGCAGGGTGATGGTGCCCCGTTCGTTACCCATGGCCTGGGCGGCGTTGACGATCAGGTTCATCACCACCTGGTTGATCTGCGACGGCAGGCACTCGACCTCCGGCAGCTCGGCATACTCCTTGATCACGTCGGCCTTGTACTTGATCTCGGCGGCGACGATGTTCAGGGTCGAGTCGATGCCCTGTTGCAAGTCCGCCCATTGCCATTCCTGGGTCGAGTCGACCCGGGAAAAGTCCTTGAGGTCCTTGACGATCTGGCTGACCCGGCCGATGCCGTCCTTGGACTCCTTGATCAGCAGGGGGATGTCCTCGAGCAGAAAATCCAGCTCGATGTCCGTGCGCAGCCGTAGCAACTGCTCGCGCAGTTCACCGGCGCCGATCCCGGCTTCGGCGTTGCCGTAGGCTTGGAGCATTTCCTGCAGGCGCTTGAAGTAGTTGTCCAGGGCGCCGAGGTTGGAGGAAATGAAGCCGATCGGGTTGTTGATTTCATGGGCGACCCCGGCGGCCAACTGGCCCAGGGAGGCGAGCTTTTCCGATTGCACCAGCTGGCTTTCCAGCAGCTTGCGCTCGTCGATCTCCCGTTGCAGCGCGGCGCTGGCCTGCTTGAAGGCCAGGGTGCGTTGCTCCACCCGTTCTTCCAGCTCGCTCATTTGCAGCTGCGCGCGCGAGGTCATTTCCCACTTGGTGGTGAGGGTGTTGGCCATCTGCTGGACTTCGATATTGTCGAAGGGCTTTTTCAGGATCAGCAGGCGGTCGTGGCCGTTCAAGCGATCGAGCAGCTCGTCCCAGGAATAATCGGAATAGGCGGTGCACACCACCACCTGCAGCAACGGGTCGTGCTTCCACAGTTCTTCGATGGTTTGCGCGCCGTCCCAGCCATCGGGCATGCGCATGTCGACGAAGGCCAGCGCATAGGGTTGTCCCTTGTCCGCCGCTTCCAGCAGCTTGCCCAGGCCTTCCTGGCCACCGTAGGCCGAATCCAGTTCGAACACCGTGGCGGCGGTTTTCGGCGCGCTGCCAAACAGCGCGCTTTCCATCGCATCGAGGTCGGCGCTGTCGCCGGTCTTGGGCGTGAGGATCTTGCGGAAATCGTCGTGGATCGCCGGGGTGTCGTCGATCAGCAGCACGCGCCGGTTTATCGGATTGCTCATGCCTCGACCTCGGCGGGGATCAGGGGAATCTCCAGGACGAACAGCGCGCCTTTGCCCGGGCCGTCGCTATGGGCGGTCAGGTGGCCGTTCATCTCGATGGCGGCCAGGGCGCAACTGTGCAGGCCGAACCCGTGGCCTTCCTTGCGGGTGGTAAAGCCGTGGGCAAAGATGCGGGTCATGTTTTCCGGGGCGATGCCTTCGCCTTCGTCGCGCACGCTGATCTGCAAGGTCTCGTCGTCGATCACCGCTGCGGCCAGGGTCATGTTGCGCGTCTGGTTGGACTGATCGGACATCGCGTACTTGGCGTTGCTGATCAGGTTGATCAGGATCAGCAGCAGCCGGTGCTTGTCGCCCATGATCAGTGGTACGTCGGCGTATTCCTTGCGCACGGTCACATGGTGGCGGGTGAGGGCGCCGGAGTTCATGCGCAGCGCGTCTTCGAGCAGCTCGCTGACCGACAGCGGTTCCAGCAGGCTGCTGGCGCCCGCATAGGATTGCTGGGTGGCGACGATGTCCTTGATGTGGTCGACGCTTTTGCTCAGTTGGTTCAGTTCATCGGCCATGCCTTGCTGTTCCAGGTCGATGGCTTCGACCAGCTGGTTCAGGTAGCCGGGCAGCAACTTGCCCTTTTCGTCCTCGGTGAGATAGCTGCCCAGGTCCTGCTTGTGTTCGTTGATCAACTGCATCGCCTTGCCCAGCCCCTGGGCCTTGCTGTTGCGCAGCTTGCGGCTGACCAGGTCGGCGGAGATGTTCACGCTGTTGAGCACATTGCCGACGTTGTGCAGCACATTGGTGGCGATTTCCGCCATGCCGGCCTGGCGGGCAGTGGCGAGCAGCTCGCTCTGGGTGTCCTTGAGCTGGCGCGTGCGTTCTTCGACCCGTTGCTCGAGTTCGTCGTTGGCGGCCACCAGGGCGCGGTTCATCTGGTTGATCTCGGCAAAACTGCGGATCAGGCGAATACCCAGCCAGATCAGCAGCAACACCAGCAGCGCGGAAAACAGCAGCAGGTAGAAATGGTATCGCTGGTCGACCGTCTCGGCCTGCTGCTGGTCGCGGTTGAGCAGGACGGTGATGTCGTCCAGGCGTCCGTCGACCGGCACCGCTTCTATTTCTTCGAGCAGGCGATTGACCTTGGGCTGCTCGCGCAGGATCAGCCCGATGTGGTTGCTCAAGGTGTCGATCAGGTCATGAAATTCCGTGGGCAAGCGTTCCTTGTTGACCGCCAGCTTGTTCAGGCCCACCAGGATCTCCGCGGCCCTTTCGGCGGAGGTGACCTGGGCGAACTCCAGGCTGCTGAGCAACAGGTCGTAGGTATCGGTGGCGATGTTCTGCAGCTGCAATTTGTCCGCGTCGTGCAGTTGGGCCAGCTCCAGCTGGATGTCGTCCTCGGCGGTCGGCAGGAAGGCCAGAGAGTTGCGCAGCACGGAGTTGTGCGACTTGAACTGTTCAACCAGCCGGGTCTTTTCCTTTATTGCGTTGAGGTAGCCGTCATGGGCGTTGCGCCACAGCGGCGAATCGTAGCGCTGGTTCTGTGCCTCCATCGAATCGAACTGCTTCCACAGGCGCGTCATTTCCCCCAGCGGCGTAACCAGCGGGTCGTAGTTATGGGTGATGGCCACCCTGGCCTTGAGTATTTCGTTCTCCCACAGCGAATCCTGCTGCTTGATCTGGCGGATCAGGTCGCGGGATTCGGTGTAGGTCACGGTCTGGTCGGACACGAACTTGAGGTAGAGAAACAACAGCACCGAAGCCATCAATACCGCCAGGGCAGCCAGCAACAGGATGCTTACGCGACGGGATACTTTCATAGGGGCTTGCCTTCCCATTCACCGGTCAGGGTCTTGAGGAATTTGACGATCAGGCGTTTGTCTTCCTCGGACGGGGTGCGTCCCAGCTGGTACTTGAACATCACTGTCACGGCGCCTTCGAGGGTGGCTTGCGAACCGTCGTGGAAGTACGGCGCGGTGACCGCGACGTTGCGCAGGCTCGGCACCTTGAACACATTGCGGTCGTCTTCTTCGCCCGTGACGTTGAAGCGCCCCAGGTCAGCCTCGGTCAGGTTGCCCCGGGTGGCGAAATAGTCGCCGAGCACGCCGAACTTCTGGAACATGTTGCCGCCGATATTCACCCCCTGGTGGCAGGCGATGCAGCCATATTCCTGGAAGCGCTGGTAGCCGTATTTTTCCTCGATATCGAGAATTTCAGTGTTGCCCGCCAGGTATTGGTCGAAGCGCGAGTTGGTGCTGAGCAAGGTGCGTTCGTAGTCGGCCAGGGCGCCCTGGATGTTGGCCTGGGTCACGCCGCCGGGGTAGGCATCGGCGAAGGCGGTGCGGTAGGCCGGGTCGTCGGCGATGCGTTGCACCACGACTTTCCAGTCGCTGCCCATTTCACTGGGGCTCTGCACCACGATATGTACCTGGTCTTCCAGGGTTTCGCCGCGGCCGTCCCAGAACTGATGGAAGTTCAGGCTGGCGTTGAACACGCTCGGGGTGTTGACCGCCACGGGCTTGCCGTCGAAACCCAGGGAATGCGAGACGGTATCGGCACCGCCCCGGTCGAAACGATGGCAACTGGCACACGACAGGCTGTTATTCACCGACAAGCGTGGATCATTGAACAATCGTCGACCCAGTTCGACCCGTCTGCTGTCCAGCACCGGCACGGCGGGTAGGGGTTTGAGCGGTCCTTCCAATGGCGCGGCGTCGGCGCCTTGAGCGAACAGCAAGCCAGTCGAAAGAAGTAATGCAAGTGACGACATGGTTTGGTTTCCTTACCAGACACAACTTCATGGATGGGGCAGGTGAGGTTGCTGTGAGTTGACTAGAAAACGGGCGAAGGCATCGGCCTCCACCGCCTTGCTGAAGTAGAAGCCCTGGCCTTCCTCGCACCGGTGGCGCTTGAGAAAGTCCAGCTGCTCTAGGGTCTCGACCCCTTCGGCGATGATGCTCAGGTTGAGGCTTTTACCCAGGTCGATGATGCTGCTGACCAGTTTTGCGTCATTGCTGTCGGTGCCCAGGTCGCGCACGAACGACTGATCGATCTTCAGCACGTCGACGGGAAACTTCTGCAGGTAACTCAAGCTCGAGTAGCCGGTGCCAAAGTCATCGATGGCCAGGCGCACGCCCAACTGCTTGATGGCGCGGAGCGCGGCGATGGTGGCGTCGACGTTCTGCATCAGCACGCTTTCGGTGATTTCCAGTTCGAGCAGCGTCGGGTCGAGCCCGGTCTCGCTCAGTGTGCGGGTAAGGCGTTCGACGTAGTCGCGCTGGCGAAAATCGATGGCCGAGACATTCACCGACATGCAGACGGGTGGCAGGCCCTGCTTCTGCCAGGCCTGCGATTGCAGGCAGGCATGGCGCAGCACCCATTGACTGAGAGCGACGATCAGCCCGCTGTCTTCGGCCACCGGGATGAACTCCGAGGGGAACACGCAGCCATGGCCGGGGCGGTTCCAGCGCACCAGCGCCTCGGCACCGACCACCGTGCCCCGGACCAGGTCCAGCTTGGGCTGGTAGTGCAGGATGAACTCTTCGCGCTGCAGGGCCAGGCGCAGGCCGGTTTCCAGGGTTTGCTGCTGGCGCGCGCGTAGGTTCATGTCTTCGATGAAAAAGCTGAAGTCGTTGGGGCCGCAGTCCTTGACGTTGCGCATCGCGGTCTCGGCCTTCTTGATCAGCGTGATCGCGTCGGTGCCGTCGTCGGGGTAGATGCTGATGCCCAGGCTGGCGGTAACCGTCAGGTCGTGGCCCGCCACGGCGTGGGGGGTATTGACCGCTGCAAGGAGTTTCTCGGCCACCCCGCGGGTCTGCTGCGGATGCAGGATGTCGCCGAGAATCACCACGAACTCGTCCGAGCCGTAGCGAAACACCGAGTCGGATTGGCGTACCGTGAGCGCCAGGCTCTGGGCGACGAGCTTGAGCATTTCGTCTCCCGCCGGGTGCCCCAGGGCGTTGTTGATGCGTTTGAACCGGTCCAGGCCGATGAACATCACCGCCAGCCTGCGGTCATGACGGCGCGACTGGGACAAGTGCTGGGTCAGGCGGTCGCCCAGCAGGGTGCTGTTGGGCAGCCCGGTGAGCACGTCGTAATGCAGCAGGTGCGACACCCTCAGCAGTTCCTGGACCCGTTCCTCGATGGTCCGTTCGAGGTTGCGCATCTTGCTCGCCACGTCCTGTGCCAGCTGCCATTTCCAGGTCAGGGCACTGGCCATCTGGCGGATCTCCAAGCTGTCGAAGGGCTTTTTCAGGATCAGCAACTGGTCGCCGAATTCGATCCGTTCGGCCATGGCTTCCCATGAGTAATCGGAGAATGCGGTGCATAAGGCGACCTGCAACTGCGGGTCGGTTTTCCACAGGTGTTCGATGGTCTGCAGGCCATCCCAGCCGGGAGGCATGCGCATGTCGATAAAGGCCAGGGCATACGGCCGGCCTTCGGCCTGGGCGCGCTTGACCAGTTCCACGGCTTCTTTGCCCTGGTAGGCGGAGTCGAGCTGGAAGTGCTGGTGGGGCCTGCTGTTGACGCCGAACAGCAAGGGTTCGGTGCTGCCCAGCAGACCTTCGTCTTCGGGACTGAGGATCTTGCGAAAATCCTGATGGATCGCGGGCGTGTCGTCGATGATCAGAATCCGCCGATTGGGCGCCACGGATAACGGGGTCACCTGAAATCCTCCGACGTCGGATCCACCGACCAGGCGCTGCCCTCCACAATGGCTGACCTGGCCTTGAGCAGTTCGCCAGCCTGGTCGCTGTCGACTGCCGTGCCGGGCGAGTGCCCCAGTGGCGTGCCGCTGGATATCAGGGTCGTGCGCTGCTCCTGGGTTTCCACTCCTTCAGCGGTGACCCCGATACCGACCTCGCGGGCGAAATTGAGAATGGCCCGCAGCGTCATGGCGTTGTCCGGGTCGCTGCTGGCGCTGTCGAGAAAGCGTTGGGCAAGCTTGAGGTGGTTGACCCTGTAGGTCTTGAGGTAGTCGAACGAGGAATACTCGGTGCCGAAATCGTCGATGGCGATCTTCACGCCCAGCTCGCACAGCCTGGGCAGGATGTCGTTGTGGGTCCACTTGGTCTGGGCCAGGGTGCCCTCGGTCACGTCGAATCTCAGGTCCCACGGGCACAGGTTCCAGCGCGCGGTGGTGCGCAGCACGTCGTAGATCAGTTCCGGGCCGGTCTTGAGCTGGACCAGCGACAGGCGAATCGCAATCAGCGGCGGTGCCATGTTCTGGTCGCGCCAGATGCGCATCTGCCGGCAGGCCTGGTCCAGCAGCCAATGGCCGAGGGCGATGACGATGCCGGTCTTCTCGGCCGCGGGCATGAAGTCGTCGGCCTCCAGCCAGCCGCGTTGCGGGTGCAGCCAGCGCACCTGGGTGGCCATGCCGAGGATGCCGCCGGTGCCGAGGTCGACTTCCGGCAGGTAATGCAGGTGCAGTTCGCCGCGCTCCAGGGCCAGCTTCAGATCGTTGGCCAGGGTTACCCGGTCCGTGACTTCCTGGTTGATTTCCTCGCTGTGGAAATGGAACTGGTTGCGGCCCTTGTCCTTGGAGCGATACAGCGCCATGTCCGACTGCGCCATCAGGCTGTCGGCGCTCAGGGTCTGCGGGCTGTAGAGGCTGATGCCGATGCTCACCGAGATGCGCACCTCATTGCCTTCCAGGGAGTAGGGGAGCAGCAGGATGTCGCGGATTTTCGCCGCCAGCGCCGCGCAATGCGTGGCCTCCTCGACGTCCAGTTGCAGGATCGCGAACTCGTCGCCGCCCAGGCGCGCCACCACGTCGTTTTCCCGGGTGCAGGATCTGATGCGCCGGGCCACTTCCTGCAATAGAAGGTCGCCAATGGGGTGGCCGAGGGTGTCGTTGATGCGCTTGAAGTGGTCCAGGTCCAGGTAAAACATGGCAAAGGGCGTGGCGCCTCGCCGGGCTGCGGCGAAGGCCTGGTACAGCCGCTCGATCAGGGTGGCGCGGTTGGCCAGCCCGGTCAGGCCGTCGGTGCGGGCCATCAGCGACATCTTTTCTTCGGCCAGCTTGCGTTCGGTGATGTCGAGGATGATGCCTTCCACCTCGACCAACTGCCCCTGGTCGTTGCGCACCGGGATATAGCGGTTTTCCACCCAGCGAAAGGCGCCGTCGCCGGTGCGCAGGCGGAACTCGATGGAGGCGCCCGCGACGTCCCGGTCGAGGATCCGCAGCATGGCGCTCTCGACCTTGGCCTGGTCCTCGGGGTGGATCAGGGCCTGGGCCCAGCCTGCCGAACCCACCAGTTGCGCCGCCACATGGCCGAACTTGGTGATGTTGTGGGAAATGTACATCAGGCTGAACGAAGGCTCGCCTCGCAGGCGATAAAGGATGGTGGGGCTGTTCTGCACGATGATGTTGGCGTCGGCCAGCTCGCGGGTGCGTTCCTCGACCGCCTGTTCCAGCTGGTCCATTTTCAGCGCCGCGTCTTCGGTCATCTGCCATTTGACCGTCAGGGCGCTGGCCATCTGGCGGATCTCGATGGCATCGAAGGGTTTTTTCAGGATCAGCAGGCGATCGCCCAGCTCCAGGCGTTCGGCGATGTCTTCCCAGGAATAGTCGGAGTAGGCGGTGCACAGGGCAATTTGCAGCTTGGGGTCGACCTGCCACAGCCGCTCGATGGTTTCCAGGCCGTCCCAGCCGGGGGGCATGCGCATGTCGATGAACGCCATGGCATAGGGCGCGCCACGGTCCAGCGCCGCTTGCACCTTGTCCAGCGCCTCGTGGCCCTGGAACGCCGAGTCGAGGACAAACTGCACCAGCGAGGCGCTGACGGGCGTCCCGAACAGGGCGGCTTCGGTATCGCTGAGGCTGTCCTGGGAAGCCTCCCCGGAGGCAAGGATCTTGCGAAAATCCTCGTGGATCGACGCCGTGTCGTCGACGATCAGGATGCGTCGGTTGGTCTGCTCCGCCGATGGCTTCATCGTCGTGCTCCAACCCAACGCGGGGACCTTGTGCATAAGCTCATCGGGCTTCCCTCCCTGCTGCTGGACAAGCAATCCATTGTGGGCTTGAGCATAGTCAGGCTCCCCTGTATGCGCTAATCAGCCGACAGCAAATTCATGTCGAAACGCTATAAGTCATCTAGCCTGTCCCGAAAGGCACGTCCGATCGACGTCAACGAGGGAGGAGGGGAGACATGGATGAAGCTACAGCGGGCGTAGCCCAGGGCAGATCGACGGTGCTGCTGGTCGACGATGAGGAGTCGATTCTCAATAGCCTTCGCCGGCTGCTGCGCGGCCAGCCCTACGACATCCTGCTGGCCGACAGTGGCGCCAAGGCCCTGGAGATCCTCGAGCAACGGCCGGTCGACGTGGTCATGAGCGATGCGCGCATGCCGGGCATGGACGGCGCGACCCTGCTGGCCCAGATCCATCAGCGCTACCCGTCGACGCTGCGCATCCTGCTCACCGGCTATGCCGACATGAACCTGATCGCCAAGGCCATCAACGAAGGGCAGATTCATCGTTACATCAGCAAGCCCTGGAACGACGAGGACATGCTGGTAACGCTGCGCCAGGCCCTGGCCCATCACCATTCCGAAAGCGAGCGCCTGCGCCTGGAAGCCCTGACCCGGCAGCAGAACGAGCAACTGAAAACCCTCAATTCGACCCTGGAAAAGCACGTGGCGGCGCGCACCGCCGAGCTGCAGCAGACCGCCGACATGCTCGACCTGGCGTATGAAGAGCTCAAGCGCAGCTACGTGACCGGCACCGAGGTGTTTTCGCTGCTGGCCAACCTGCGCCTGCCCAAGGCCAAGCAGACCAACCGGCAGATCATCGAGCTGATTCGCGTCTATTGCATCACCCATGGCCTGGATGAAGCCGACAGCCGCAACATGACCATGGCCGCCGCGCTGTACAACATTGGCAAGCTGAGCTGGACCGACAGCATGATGACCGCGCCCGCGGACCTGCTGCACCACAACGAGCGCGACCTGTACCGGGCCTACCCGAAACAGAGCGAGTCGCTGCTGATGACCCTGGAGCCGATGAAGGATGCGGCGCGCATTATCCTGCATCACCAGGAACGCTGGGATGGCAGCGGCTTTCCCGATCACCTCAAGGGCGAGGCAATTCCGCTGGGTTCACGCTGGCTCAAGCTGGCCGTGGATTTCATCGAGCTGCAACGCGGGCTGATCCTCGAACGGCAGATGAACAGCGATGAGGCGCTGCTGTTCATTCGCAAATACGCGGGCAAGCTCTACGACCCCGACCTGGTGGAGGACTTCGTCGGTGTCTGCGCGGCTTACCAGAGCGATGTCACCCTGGCCGATCCGACGGTCAAGGTCTTGACCACGCGCGACCTGGAACCCGGCATGACCCTGGCGCGCAACCTGAACGCCGACAACGGCATGCTGCTGCTCAACGCCGGCAAGGTGCTGAGCGGCCCGCTGGTGGACAAGCTCATCGCCTTTGAAGCGATGGAGGGGGCGAAATACAGCATCTTCGTCAAAATCCCCGAAGAGCCGGAAACGGTGGCTTCGGCCACCGCTTGAAGGTCGGGGTCAGCCGTCGCTGGCGGCGACGATGCTGGCCACCTGGCGTGGCTGGCAATTGAGGTAGGGCGACGATTTCAGCCACCGCTGGTCCGGGTACCAGGAAAACATGAACTGGCCGTCCTTGAGGCGGTCGATCACCTGGCGCGCGACTTGCGGGCGCACTGCCGGGCAACCCAGGCTGCGGCCGATGCGGCCCTGGCGCCGGCTCCACAGGGGGCTCACATAGTCGGCGGCGTGAATCACGATGTCCCGGTCGCGGGCGAGGTCGTTGAAACCCGGCTCCAGGCCGTCCATGCGCAGCGAATAACCGTGGCTGCCTTCATAGCTTTCCTGGGTGCGGAACAGGCCGAGGCTGGACTGGTAACTGCCCATGCGATTGGAAAACTGGGTGGCGAAGTTTTCCCCGGATTTCTGCCCGTGGGCGACCAGGTCGCGCAGCACCAGGGTTCTTTTACTCAGGTCGAAGATCCACAGGCGGCGGGCGGTGGAAGGTTGCGAATAGTCGATGACCGCCAGGTGCCGGGCTTGCCTGGCACCGCTGCTGACCGCGCATTGCACGGCGCGGAGGGCACTTTTCAGCACTTGGGGATTGAGTTCTGGAGCGGCGTGCGCGAGGCTGTTGTAAAGCGGCGGAGTCGTGTTGTTGGCGGCGAGCGCGGCGCTGCAGATCGCGCCTAGGGTGGTCATTGCCAGACAGAGTCGGCACAAAAAGGTCGGCATTCTAAAGTGTCCCCACAGTCGCTTTGGCTCCTGACGTCCTGTCGCTCTCCTGGCAGTTCTGGTTAAAGGTGGTTGGAGGGTTTCACAGCCACTGCCGAAGTTGACCATCACATTTGATGGCCATGATTGGAGTAAAGCAGTTGTTCAAAAAACACGCATGTTACTTGAGCGTTTTCCTGCTCGCTGCGCCGTTGGTCGCGACTGCCGAAGATGTATCAGTCGATCTTGAAAACCCCGTGCAACGGGTATTCACCCAATTGCCCACCGCCTGTCCGGGCTTGGCGGCCCACCTGGATATCCCCGCCCAGAGCCTGTTGCTGGCGTTTTATCAACAGCAGGGCAACCAGCCGATCTGGTCATCGGCCTTACGTTTGGAGGCATTGCAGGCGCAATTGCAGCAATTGGCCGACGATGGCCTGGAACCCGCCGACTACCGCTTGCCGGCCAATGCGCTGGCCAACGACCCGCTGTGCGCCGACCTGAGCTTCAGCCAGCATTACTTGCAAGCCTTGCATGACCTGCATTTCGGCCGTCTGTCGCAAGCCCGCTTCGAGCCGATGTGGCACGCCGAGCCCTTGCCGCTGGATCGCCAGTCGCAGGTGCTGGCCATCGCCGGGCCCGGCCTGCTGGACATCCCCGCCGCGTTTGCCCAGGCCCGGCCGAGCCTTGAGCAGTATCAGAACCTGCGCGAGCTGTATGCCCAGCAGCGCCAGCTGGCGTTGCCCCATTGGCAACCACTGCCCGGCGGGCCATTGCTGCGCCCGCAGATGCACGATGCGCGGGTCCCGGAGTTGGCGCGTCGGCTGTTCAGCGAGGGTTACCTGAGCACCCTCGCCAATGAGGTCGATATCCTGTACAGCGACGAGTTGGTGAGCGCGGTGAAGAGGTTCCAGCTGAGCCATGCGCTGCAGGCCGACGGGGTGGTCGGCGCGGGAACCCTGAATGAATTGAACATCAGTCCGCAGATGCGTCGTGAACAGTTGCGCATCAACCTCGAGCGCTTTCGCTGGCTGGCGCAGGACATGGAGCCCGACAGCTTGCTGGTCAACCTGGCCGCGGCGCAGCTGATCGTCTATCAGGACGGAGTGCCGGTCTGGCAGACCCGCACCCAGGTAGGGCGTGCCGAGCGCCAGACGCCCTTGCTGAAATCCCGGGTCACGCGCCTGACCCTGAACCCGACCTGGACGGTCCCGCCGACCATTTTCCGCGAAGACAAGCTGCCGGAAATTCGCCGTGACCTGTCCTTCCTCAATCGGCAGAACCTGCAAGTGCTCGATAGCGAGGGGCATCCGCTGGCGGTGGAAGATATCGACTGGGACAACCCCGGCAATATCCTCCTGCGCCAGGACGCCGGGCCCCGGAACCCGCTGGGGCAGATGGCGATCCGTTTCCCCAACCCGTTCTCGGTGTACCTGCATGACACCCCCAGCCAGTCGCTGTTCAACAAGGGGCCCAGGGCCTTCAGTTCGGGTTGCGTGCGTGTCGAGCACGCGTTGCAACTGCGCGACCTGCTGGTGAGCCCGGCGGAGCGGGTGCGCACCGATGAGTTGCTGAGCACCGGGCTCACTCATGAGTTCCGGCTGTCGACGCCGGTGCCGATCCTGCTCACTTATTGGACGGCGCAGGCTGACAGCCATGGCCAATTGTCCTACGCCCCGGACATCTACGGGCGCGACGCGGCCTTGCTGGCGGCACTGGACAGCAAGCTTTGAAGGCCCCCGCGGTTGGCCATTTGGCTTGCAAAAGGCGCCATGCCTTTGGTCAGGAACAGCTGAACATCTGTTGGCGTGCAACGATCTGAATAAGTAAGAGGGTTTGAAAGGAGTACTGAAATGGTTCAGCGTCGCCGCAACCACATCACACAGTTATCCCTTCGGATCGAAGGCCTGCGGGCCAATGTCCTGCAATTCAAGCAGGATGAATTCCAGATCCAGGAAGCCCTGTGCGGCGCTTCAGCGACAGCGAGGGTGCGCGATCTGGAAGATGCTTTTGATGAGATCCGGGAATCGATCAACCACACCGAGGCCCTGCTGGAAGCCCTGGTCCAGGTCACAGGTGGAGCAGGGGAGCAGGGCGCCACCACCACTCACCAGGCCACCGCCGGATAACGGGGCCTGGTGCCGGCCCGGGCTTATGGAACCAGCCGCAGGGTTCGCAACGGAAAAACCTGACTAATGCGGCGGGTTTTTTATAAGTTAGCAAATGGCTATCATCGCTCATCATCTTTTGAGCGTACGTTGTCATGGCCTTTTTTGAGTTGTTCGACCAGTTCATGAGAAGCCTGCTGGCAGCCTGGCTTTTTGTCGGCATGTGCCAGATGGCCCGGTTCGTTTTCGCGCAGACCCCGTCCCGGGCGTCCGCCTGGGTAACTTTCGCCGGGCTGGCTTTCCTGATGGTCTACCCCTGCGGCTGGGACTGGGTCACCGGCTTTACCGAAAATGCCTGGGTGGAGATGTGCAAGGTCTACCAGCACTCGGCTTCTCAACTGGCAATGTTCCTGGCCGACGCGTCGGGCGCGGCGTTGGGCGGCCTGGTTGCCTACCTGATGTCGCGTTACGTCATGGCCCCCCGGACGTGGCTTAAATCAATCGGATAAGGCCCTGACCGACGGCAGGACGGCCTCGCCACCGGGCGGGGCTTTTTATTGCCCGTGGAAAAATCCGGCCTGCTGGCGCTGGCCCCTGGAGGCACTGCCCGTCGACTGGCGTGAATCAACCGGCTGTGCCTTACTCGGGGTTCATTTACCGAGGGATACGGCCATGACTGAGCGTCATTTGAATCACAGCGAAACGCTTTCAAATGGGTGCAGGATCAAGGTGAGATCGGAAATCCTCAGAGATGGCTCGCTCAAGATGTTCATCGGGATCTACAAGCCGGACGGCAGTGTTGTACTCGAAGACAACGACCTGGCGCCGGATGGCCTGGACATGGAAGACGCCTTTGAGTGGGGCATCGACCGGGCCAAGAAAATCGGCAATGACCAGCAGGCTCAATAACCGGTGAGCCCGAGCGCTGCACAGGCCGGCAATCACTGCAAATCAGCTACAGTGGCCGGCCACGGAATTGAATGGATGCAACGCAATGTTCAAGTTGAACGCCCTGGTGCCGGAATTGATCGTTTCGGACCTGCAACAGAGTCTTTATTTCTATTGCGATGTATTGGGTTTCAAGCTCGAGTACGACCGACCGGAGGACAAGTTCGCCTTCCTCTCCTTTGGCCGCAGCCAGATCATGCTGGAGCAGGATTGGCATGACGATTCGCCCTGGTGCGTCGGCCCGCTGGAACCGCCCTACGGCCGGGGCATGAACCTTTCCATCGAATGTCCGGATGTACAGGCCCTGGTTTCGGCGCTCGAGGCCGCCGGTTGCCCGATCAGGCGGCCCGTCGAGGAACGGTGGTACCGCAGCCATGCCCGACAGTTCGGGCAAAAGAATTTCCTGGTCCTGGACCCTGATGGTTATCTGCTTCGTTTTGCCCAGGATATTGGCGTGAGATAGCAGCCGGGCGACGCCGCAAGCCTGCGCTGCCCAACCGGCCCGCGCCGTTTGCCGGCTATCCGTTAACCCAGGGGTTGCTGGCGATTGAGGCGTAAAATGGCGGTGCTACCTCGTCAAAAGGAGCCCCCATATGATCGCCGACCAAGTAAGCAAACAGGCGTCGGAGCAAAGAGTCTGGGATCAATATTTCTGCGCTGCGTTGATTGCCGAAAGCAATCTGACTGCACCGGTCGTAGGAGAGGCCACTCATGAAGACAGGCAGAACCTGTTGATCGAAAGAGCCAAAACTCTCGCCGACAAGATGATGGCATGTAGAAAATAATCAAAGCCCGGCCAGAGTGCTGGGCTTTTTGTATGTGGAGCCTGTTCCCCTTCTTGCAGAGAGAGGCTGTCAATTTTCATTGATGAGAACTGGCAGTCTTGGGCTTGAAAGGGTGGTGCATGCAGGCCCTCTGTTCGCCAGATGGCGGCGGCGAGCATGGCAATGACGGCACGGTGACTCTCGCCCGATTTATGTTGGGCGAGAGTCTTGCTACCTAATGGTTTTCCAAGTTAATCGATGTTGAGTGTCGGATCCCACTCGCAGCATCCAATGACTTTGTTATGCCTGTCGACGATGATAAAAGACCAGGTATATGTGACGGTGCCTCTGGCCCCCGCGGTAGCTTCCCATGCATTGGTAGTAATCATCTGGGGGATCGGTGGTCCATCCGGATTGCTGGGATTGAGCGAGGACACGTTATCAGTGACGGGCTGTAGTCTAGGATGATCAATGATGCCCTGAGGGTTAGAAGCAAGGATCTTGAAGCGATCGAGTATTACCGCGTTACCAAGGTTCTTCGAGATATCTGTTGCGCGCCACCGAATGACGTCACCCGCGCTTACCGGAAGATATAAATTGCCCGTTCCTTGGTGTTGGAGGCCGTTGCTGAACTTGGCAAGCATATGGATTGTTTTTTGCGCCAGTTCATAACTAAGCATTGTCGGCTGCTTGCGGTTGGTACTGATGTCTGGGCGTCCTTTCTCGCTGTAATGCTGAATGATGGTGTCTACGTCTACAACGGTAAGTACATCAACGATAGTTCCCATTATGACTCTCCTTCGTCTGGGCTATAGAGGCTCAATAAGCAATGAGTTACTTCTTGTGAAGCAGTTTGCAAATTGACTATAGGTCCAGCAATTGCGGAGTCAAATAATAATCTTGAGTGGTTTGGAGGCAGTGGATGAGCGGTTGCCCCGCATGAGGTAAGTAAGTGTTTTTCTGCTCTGCTTGGTGTTTTTTGTAAAGTCAAGATCCAGTTCTGGTAAAAGAATTAAGTTCAGACCAGTGGTTGTCCAATGACCTGTCCCAAGTGTTGTGGAAAGTCCCATTAATAAGGGAGGCAGTAGGCTTATTACTCTCTCCGTTATTGATAGTGGTATTTGACTTGGGCGAACGCGTACTCACGGATCCTCAGTAAATAAGGACGCAGTAATGTAGAAGAACTTTATCCGTGGCCACGAACTCCGTTCATCGATGAGTGTTTCCTCGGACCCCATGCCTAGCCTGTATCCCAGGCGTGTTCTTTTATCGCGATAAAAATGAGGTGTTGAATCCCAGCCGCAGCAGATGTGCTGAAGTTTTGGCATGCCGAAGCTCTGGCTCATGAACTGTTCCGCTTCAAGTGCATCCGAGCCTTTCACGCGGTAGCGAGCAACAAAAGGTTTGCCCTGTATCTCGTTGTCTTGAGTGCATTCTAGAAACTCTACAAATCCAGGTTTATCGCTGAGTTTCGCGAGGACGTCCTCACAGCGCGGTTCCGCTTTTGCACACCCGACCAGAACAGCCAACACTACGAAGAAACATCCACGGACTAGTCTTTTCATTCACTCTCCACGATCAAGGTGTCAATGGGTGGGAGCGGTGCATATCGACCTCCCCAAACGGTGCCACTCTGGCAGTTTTACCAGCGAGCGCACAGCAGCCTGATAAGGCGTTCTAGCGCTGGGTCATGACTCCCGTCACAACGCCCAACGGCACTCGTCAGCCAGGCCTCGCCCGTCGGAAATCGGTGCGGGCGCTGCCCCGCGCGGGACAATTCAATCAAGCGCTGCGACTGTGCAAGCCCTTCCTGACCGCTTCGGCACGGCACATTTGGCCTCAATCCGGAGGAGGGTATCCCTTTCTGGAGATAGTGACAAAAATATCAATATTGAAAAATGTCTCAATTTTGCTTAAGTTCACCTTGCCTGATCTCCCACGTCTCACGATTTCAATCACAACAAGGGCTCGAGATGAACAACAAGAAAGGTACCGAACTGCCTCCCTCTGCCGTCGATGTGCTGGTCGTCGGTAACGGCCCGGTAGGGGCGACAATTGCGGCGCTGCTCGGCCGCTATGGGGTAAAGACGCTGGTATTGGACAAGGTCCATGAGGTCGTGCTGATGCCTCGCGCCATTGCTCTGGACAATGAGGCGCTTCGCATCCTGCAGCTCGCCGGATTGTCGGAAGATGCTTTTGAGAAGATTGTTATTCCTGAAGTGAAGATGCATTCCCCGGTCCTCGGGCAATTCAGCCGGGCCAATACCGCGGGGTGCATCGACGGCCATCCCAAGCTGGTGACGTTCTATCAACCCGACCTCGAACACGCGATGCGAAACCAGGTTTGCGGGCTGAAGTCGGTGACCAGCCTGGGTGGTTTTGAACTCGAGCATCTGGTCGAGGAATCGGATGCTGTCGTCGCCTTCGTGCGGGACCAGGACGGCCGCCTGCATTCGGTTCGCGCCCGATATCTGGTCGGTGCGGATGGTGCAAGCTCCAGGGTCAGGGCCCTGATTGGCCAGGAGTTCGAAGGGCAAACCTACGCAGAGGATTGGCTGATCGTCGACGCCAGGAACCGGCACCAATCGGCCATTGATCACGTTGAGTTTATCTGCGACCCGCGGCGCCCCACGCCGCACATGCCCGCTCCCGGCGGCAGGGAGCGCTGGGAGTTCATGCTGCGCCCGGGGGAGTCCCGGGAAGAGCTGGAAAGCCCTGAGAGCATCGCCCGGCTGATCGCATCATGGATCGATCCGCAGGAGCTGGAAGTCGAGCGCAAGGCGGTGTATCGGTTCCATGCCCGCTGCTGCAACAGTTTCAGCAAGGGGCGAGTCTTCCTGGCGGGGGATGCGGCGCACATTACCCCGCCCTTTGTCGGACAGGGGCTCGTAGCGGGGCTTCGAGACGGTGCCAACCTTGCCTGGAAACTGGCCTGGGTCCTTCGCTCTCAAGCCGCGCCTTCAATACTCGACACCTATGACATAGAGCGCCGCCCCCATGCCCAGGCGATGATTGACCTGGCAAAGTTCATGGGCCGCCTGGTAATGCCGAGGAACAAGATCGTGGCCTTCTTCATCCATGGCCTGATGCGCTTGCTGGCGCTGGCTCCCGCTACCAGGAAGTACTTCGAGCAACTGGACATCAAGCCGAAAAACATCTTCAAGAACGGTCTGTTCGTGCGCCATCAGCGTGGCGACAAGCTGGTCCGAGGCAGCCTGTTTCCCCAAGCCTGGGTTCGCAACACGCAACAGCAGATCCAGCTGAGCGACGATGCGCTTGGACACAGCCTGAGCCTGGTCGGGTTCGGGGTTAACCCGTTGTCGCTGCTGAGCGCTGCCGAGGTGTTCTCCTGGATAAAAATGGGCGGTCACTTCCTGCAGATAGGGCCCTGCGGTCAGCGCGCCGACAGCGCCTGCGATTTTATCGAAGACCTGAACCACGGCCTGCTGCCGCTGGCTGCCAAAGGCACGCTCGTCGCGATCCGTCCCGACCGCATCATCATGCACCACGCTCCGGGCACCGAGGCGGGCCGCCTGGTTCGAGACTGCCTGATCCTGATGGGGAGCGTAGATTCCACTGCCGACAACCTTTCCATTACCATCAACGAGCCTCCTCGATTAAGAGCGTGAAGATGCCTTCCCCCACTTTTCCTTCAGCAGCAACTGAGCAAGAACCTCTCACTCGAGGCCACAAGAAGCGTGAACGCACCCGTCGCGGCCTGGTGGACGCGGCTTTGCGTCTGGTCGCCCGTAAGGAGGTGGGGGAGATTGCATTGCTCGATGTCGCCTCAGAGGCCGCGGTATCCAACGGCACTGTCTACAACTATTTTCGAACCCGCGACGAAGTCCTCGAGGCAGTTGGCATCGCCATGGCGAGCGAATTCTCCGATGCCATTTCCGCCTTGAGTTCGAACGTCCACTGCGGTGCGCAGCGGCTTTCGATTGGCGTGCGCATGTTCATCCACCGGGCGGCGTATGAGCATCAATGGGCCAATGCTCTGCTGCGCATCATCCATTCCGATCAAACCATGCGCTCACGCTTGGCGGCTCATGTGCTGGACGACTTGCGCGAAGGGCTGCGCGCGGGGGCGTTGGCTTACGAGGACGAAGGGATCGCCCTGGACATGGTCGTGGCCTGCACAACCGGAGCCATGCGCTCGGTGGTCGAGGGGCGGGGGGTGGTGGCGCACGACCAGAAGGTTGCCGAGATGATTCTCAAGGCTTTGGGCGTAACACCTGCCAAAGCCAGGAAAATCGCGACCAAGCCGTTGCCTTAGTCCCGGGCATCGTCCTCGATCCGTCGGCCAATGCGGTGGCAAACCACGATCGACATCGAGCCGCCCACCACGCTCCGCAACCCTGCTTTTTTCATCCCCGCCGCCGCTGGCTATCAGCGGCGTGGCATTATTTTGCTGAAATGAACATGTTTGTTCAATTTCATGAGGTGTGAATGCCTCTTTAGAATCATCTTTTGCCATGATTTAGCAGGTTATCCAGCTGTTCAGCGAAATTAATCAGGTTTTTCATCGGCTACGGAAAAACTGTATTGACGCAAATTGAACATGTGTGTTCAATTGAGTCATGAGGTAATTCTGGAGATAGAACCGTGGAATCCCTGAATCCAACACAGCGCCGCATCCATCAAGCCGCCTTTCGCCTGTTCGCTGAGAGAGGCACCTCACAGGTGAACATTCTCGATCTCGCCCAAGAGGCAGGCGTGGCGCGCGGAACGGTCTATAGCAACATCGAGAGCATGGAAACCCTGTTCGAGGCGGTTGCCAGCCGTCTCGCGAAGGAGATGCATGAGCGCGTCGGCAAGAGCTTTGATTCCCTTGCCGATCCGGCTCAGCGTCTTGCCAATGGCATTCGACTGTTCATTCGCCGAGCGCACGAAGACTCCCAATGGGGGGCATTCATCCATAAGTTCGCCATGAGCAATTCTTCGTTGCGCGAAATGTTTAGCAGCCAAGCGACGACGGATCTTCTGAGCGGGCTGTCCAGTGGCCGGTACACCTTTGAAAAGGAGCAATTGCTCTCGGTACTGACACTGATATCGAGCAGCGTCCTAGGCTCGATTTTCCTGGTCCTGGAAGGCCACAGAACATGGCGCGATTCGGGCTCTGACACCGCCGAGTTGGTGCTGCGAGCATTGGGTGTATCTCCAGGGGAGGCGCGTGCGCTGGCGACCACCGAGTTGCCGGCACTTCCTTCCATCGACTGAGTGAGTTAGCCGATTCAACCGGACATCCCTGGATTTTCAGGGGTGCGGGGACGGCTTTACCCTAAAAAAACTGGGAAACAAGAATAATGACTGACCCAAATGTATTGCCCTGGCTAGCCACACCGCAGCCCGCCCGGCATCCGCAACCGACAGTGAAGGCTCTGGACCTGACTCACCTGATCTTTCAACGGCCGGACCTGAATGAGGCGGCGCGTTTTTTGACTGACTTCGGCCTGACGGTAGCCCGGCAGGAAGCCGATACGCTTTACCTGCGCGCCACCGACGCCACGTCATACTGCTACCGCGTCCACCTTGCCGAACAGGCACGTTTTATCGGCTTTGGACTGGCAGTCCATTCGCTCAGGGAATTGGAAAAGCTGGCGCGAATCCCAGGCGCCTCACCGGTCGAGAAGTCGGAGCGTCCCGGTGGCGGGTATTGTGTCAGGCTGACCGACCCTTCCGGTTTTATTGTGGAGGCCGTCTGTGAGCAGGCTCCCGGTAAACGGCGTGAGCACAGGGCTCCGCTGTCCTGGAATCTGGCGCAGGAGCAGCCGCGCATCAACGCCACGCAGCGTCCGCCGATTGCTCCGCCTGAGGTCCTCAAGCTGGGGCATATCGTCATCGAAGTGGCGGACTACCAGGCAACCTGTGCCTGGTATACGAAGCATTTCGGGTTCATTCCCAGCGACGTACAAGTGCTTCCCGATGGCACACCCATAGTCACCTTCATGCGCCTGGATCTCGGCGACGTTCCCGCGGCTCACCATACGCTCGCGATAGCGCAGGGGTTCATGGCGACCTATAGCCATAGCGCCTATGAAGTCGTGGATGCCGATGCCGTGGGAATGGGACAGCGCGTCCTGCGGGAGCGGGGGTGGAAGCACTCGTGGGGCATCGGTCGACACATTCTGGGCAGCCAGATCTTCGATTACTGGCAAGACCCTTGGGGCGATAAGCACGAGCATTACTGCGACGGGGATATCTTCACCGCCGCACAGCCTACGGGCATTCATCTGGTGAGCCCCGAGGCAATGGCGCAGTGGGGGCAGCGCATGCCCAAGCGGTTTACCAAGCCCAAGATGAGCCTGGCCAATCTGTATGCGCTATTGCTCAACCTGCGACGCAGCCCGGACTTGAGCATCCGCAAGTTGGTAACCCTCATGCGGTTGTTCGGGTGACGCCGTCATGTCGGATACCCCAATCCGCTATGGCCGTCGGCATGTGCTCAAGGCCGGCGCGTTGATCGCCGGCGGCTCGCTGGCCTACCGCTTTGCCAGCCCCTTGTTAGAAGAACAACACCTCAGTCCTCGCGCCGCCGAGCGCGGGGCAAACGCCGCTCCAGGAGTACCTTCAATGTCTGCTGTACATGTAGTCCGCTTCGAATTTCAGAACGGTATCCACTGGGGCGTGCTGCGCCGGGGCCGTATCACGGTGGTCCCGGGGACTTTTGCAACCACCGGTGATTTCATCGACCAGAACCGTATCGACGACCTCGCGCGACTGACAGGCGAGGAGCTGGATGAGGGCGAAGTGAAACTGCTGTCGCCGGTGACCCGTAACCAGCAGTTTGTCTGCCAGGGCGCCAACTACCGCCAGCACATGATCGAGTCGGGCATGGACCCGGATGCGAAGAAATTCAACATGATCTTCACCAAGGCGACGAGTTGCCTGGTGGCGGCTGACAGCGACCTGATCAAGCCGCGCCACGTGCGCTTCCTTGACTACGAGATCGAGCTGGGCCTTGTGATGAAGCGCGCGATCACCGGCGCTGTCGCTGTCACCGACGCCAATCTGCATGAGTTCATTGCAGGCGCCGTCATTGTCAATGACTACTCGGCTCGTGACATTCAGATTCCCCAGATGCAGTTCTACAAGGGCAAGAGCTTTCGCACATTCGGCCCGGTCGGCCCATACCTCTGCCTTCTGGATGCCACCAACATTCATTATTTGAAAGCGCTGCAGCTGCGCCTGACGGTCAACGACCAGGTGCGACAGGATGACAGCACCGCCAATCTGGTTTATGGCCCCGCTGAAACCCTGAGCGAACTTTCCACCCTGCAAGATCTCGCTGCGGGAGACCTGATCGCCACCGGTACGCCTGCCGGCTGTGCGCTAACGGTACCTTCGCCCGCCAAACAGCGTCTTGCGGCCCTGATGCCCGAAGCCACCAAGTGGAAGCTTTTCCTCAAGGCCCAGGAAGGCCGGACGCAATACCTCAAGCCAGGTGACCTGGTCGAGGCGCGTATTCGCAGTGCCGATGGTGTGATCGACCTCGGCGTACAACGCAACCGAGTCGTGGGGGAAGCCTGATGGTCGTGCAGAACCTGAATGACATCGAAAGTCTCGAACGAGTCCCCTTGTCGGAGCGCGGCCTGGCTTGCAGCACCTATGAAGCGCTGCGTCAGGCGGCCGAGCGCAGCCCTCAGGCCCCGGCGCTGAGCTTCTTCGCCGATGCCACCGATTTCAAGCGCACCCATGAGTGGAACTATTCCCAGCTCTTCGCGGATATCACCCGCGCGGCAAATGCCTTCCATAACCTGGGCATAAAACCGGGCGAGGTGATTGCCTTCATCCTTCCCAACCTACCGGAAACCCATTTCACGATATGGGGCGGTGAGGCGGCGGGGATCGTCATGGCAATCAATCCTCTGCTTGAAGCCAAGCAGATGGCGGGCTTGTTGAATGCCGCGAAGGCATCCGTGGTGGTGACACTCGCGCCGACTCCAGGCAGCGATCTGTGGCCCAAACTGGCTTCGCAGCTGGATCAGTTACCCACGGTCAGGTCTGTCGTCTGGGTCAGCATGGAACCCTATGTCGCCGAACCTGTGCGTGAGGCTCTGAAAGCCGCGGCACTGAAGGAGCGAGACTCACACAGCGGTATCGCGATTCACGATTGGCGATCGCTGATGAGTGCTCAGCCGCACACACACCTCAAGAGCGATCGTCAAATCCGCCAGGATGAGTGTTCTTCTTACATTTGTACTGGGGGCACCACCGGACTGCCCAAGATTGCCGCGCGTACCCATGGCTCTGAAGTCTTCAACGCATGGGCCGTTGCCGCCCACTTGCAGCCACGCAGTGGGGGCCAAATTATCTTTTGTGGCCTGCCGCTATTTCATGTCAATGGGCAACTGGTGACCGGACTGATGCCTTGGACTCAAGGCGACCATGTGATCCTCGGGACGCCCCAGGGGTATCGTGGCGAAGGGGTGATCCCACGATTCTGGGAAATGGTCGAGCACTTCGGTATCAACCTCTTTTCCGGCGTGCCTACTGTCTATGCCGCACTTCTGCAAAATGAATGGCAGGGCCGTGACCTGTCCAGTCTTCGCTTTGCCATGTGTGGCGCCGCACCAATGCCGGCTGAGCTTTTCCGAGAGTTCGAGAACCGCACCGGAGTGAAAATCCTCGAAGGTTACGGCCTCACTGAGGGCGCCTGCGTCTCCTCAATCAATCCGCCCCATGGCGAGCGCCATATCGGCTCCATCGGGATACGGATCGCTTATCAGAATATGCGTGCGGTCTTGCTCAACGATTCGGGAGAATACCTGCGCGACGCCAACGTGGATGAGATCGGCCTCATCACGATCAGTGGACCGAACCTCTTCGAGGGCTATCTGGAAGAACGTCATAACCAGGGCCTCTGGATCGATATCGACGGCCAGCGCTGGCTGAATACGGGGGACCTGGGGCGCCAGGATGCGCAGGGTTATTTCTGGCTGACCGGGCGCAAGAAGGAATTGATCATTCGCGGCGGCCACAACATCGATCCCAAGCAGATCGAGGAGGTTCTCCAGGCGCATCCTGCGGTCGCCCTGGCCGCTGCAATCGGCAGCCCCGACGCCTATTCGGGGGAGGTGCCGGTGGCCTACGTCCAACTGCACCCCGGGCAAACCTGCAACGCCAAGGAGCTTGAGGCGTTCGCTCATTTCAACATCAGCGAGCGGGCAGCCGTTCCCAAGCGCATTGAGATCCTCGATGCATTGCCTCTGACCGCCGTGGGCAAGATATTCAAGCCCGCCTTGCAGCAGCGCGAGATTGCCAAGGTAGTCCGCCAGGAAGTGGAGCGCCTGGGGCTTTCGGATATTGCTGTTGAGGTGGTGCAGGACAATCGCCGTGGGCATGTCGCCCGCATCCGGGCCGGCACGGCCCAGGAATTCCTGGCTCCGCTCTTGGGGCGTTATAGCTTTCAAACCGAGTGGGTTAATTAAGTTCCGATTCGCAATCCGTAATCCCGGCAGTCGTGCCCTGGCGCTGTTCAGCCAGGGCCATTTATGCAACTTCGATCAAATCCAACCGGCACTGAAAAGAGCACGGGACGGCGAAGCCTTGCCTGCGTGCAGTCAACAAAAACAATAAACGAGAGGTGGATGATGAAACTGATTAGCCGTGTGATCCCGTGTTTCTCTAGCCGGCGTAAGTGTGCTGCCTGGATCGAATTCGGCAGTGTCATCGCACTGCTCAGCGCCTCTACCGTGGCAAGCGCCAACGGCATCGCCATAAACGAACAAAGTGCGAGCAGTGCGGGAACTGCCTATGCGGGAAGATCGTCTTCCGCGCTGGATGCCAGCACCATCTATGGAAATCCCGCAGGCTTGACCAAGTTGCAACGCAGTGAGATTTCCGCCGGGGCAGCGGTCATTTCGGTAAGCGACGACATCAGCAATGCGCAGAGCAATGCCCCAGGAACCAATAAAGGGGACTCGGTGCCTTTGGCGGGTATCCCTTTCGCCTATATGTCGACGCCACTGGACGATCGCTTGTCGATTGGCCTGGGTCTTTATGCTCCAAGTGGTTTGATCAATGATTACGAGAGCACTTTCCAGGGCCGCTACCATGGCTCCTACAGCACCACCAAGGAGATAACTCTCCAGCCCACCATTGCCTATCGAATCAATGATTATGTGTCCATTGGTGGCGGGCCAACCCTGAATCGGTTCAATGCAAAGCTTCAGAACTACATGGCAACCGGTGCCCTGAACAATGGCCAGGACACCTTGGTGACCCTCAAGGGCGATGACACGGCGATTGGCTACAACATCGGTCTCCTGGTGGACTTTAACGAGGCAACCCGGTGGGGAATCACCTATCACTCGAAGGTGGACTATCACCTCAAAGGCCATACAGAAGTTTCCGGCTCTCCGAGCGTCATCCCGCTGGATGGAAGGTATGACGCCAAGATAGAACTGACGATGCCCGAATCAGTGGATACCTCCATCACTCATCGATTCAACAATCGCTGGACCGGATACCTGGGGGCGACCTGGACACGCTGGAGCCGGATCCAGAAGATCGAAGCGACCAACAGCGGTGTTTCCGCCATGGGCCAGGCTGCTGGCCTGGGGCGCATGGTCGAAGAAATGAACTGGCACGACACGTGGTCTACCGCCGTTGGCGCCTCCTATCAATTGAACCCGCAATGGTTGCTGCGCGCGGGCTATGCCTACGATCAGGCGCCCGTTGGAAATGCCGATCGCAGCGTGCGCGTCCCGGTCGGGAATCGCCAGGCCGTGACCTTGGGCGGCGCCTACTCGCCGAACCACGATCTGACGTTTGACTTTGCCTATGGCTACCTATGGGATTCAAAAGCCTCGGTCGCGCATTCGAACAACTCCGGACTTCAACCGGAATACAGCGCCGACTACGAAAATAGTGCCCATGGCTTTTCAGTGCAGGCTACCTATCGCTACTAAGCGGCACTGGTCCGTTATCAATAAACTGGGTTGTGGGCGAAGCTTTCTGGCGTGGCGCCACGCACATTGATCAGGCGATCCAGCGGATCGTAGTGATAACGCAGGTTGCCCTTATGGCTGTCGTCGATGCCGGCGAGGTTGTCGTTGGCGTCATAGGCATAGGCTCGGCGGTAGAGGTTATGTTGGCCGTGTCGCTGCTGGCTAACGCTGTGAGCCGGTAGGCGGCCTTGTTCGTCGTACTGATACTGACTGAGCAGCAGGGCCTTGCTGACGCTGCTGTTCGCGGCTGGCAGTGAACTGGTGGCTGGTCAGGCGCGAGCCGTTGAGGTCGATACTGCTCAGTTGCCCGCCCGGGGTATGGCGATAGTCGAGCTTGCTGCCGTCGGCAGGCGGCAGTGGCTGAGCTGGCCGAGCTTGTTGTACTCGTAGCGCAGCTTGTCGCTAAGAACGGGCGCGCCAGTTGCCAAGCTTGACGCTCAATGCAAACCAGCAGCTTTACATGCTTCGACAAAAGTCGCGCCTTTCTTGTCCATGGCGGTTTTGACCATCTGATTGGCTTTCACCAAGGCAGTGCTTGGTTTTGCCCATTGCTCTGGCGGCAGAGGTTGTGACCAGGCTTGTACTTGTTCCGGGAGGGTGGGGCGTCCCTTGCGGTGGCCCCATTCCGCGAGCAGGTAAGGCATCTTCCAGAAGCTCAGCACGCGCCAGATGTACCAGCGCCGCAGCGGCCATGGGGATCGCTTGGAGTAGCCATAGAGTTCGCGCTGCTGCGGGGTCAAATCGTCTCCGCCATCGTCTAAAGAACCCATGGCGCGAGCATCGTCGCGTTCGATTTCAAAGGTGTGCAGCCCTTCGTAGGGTTTCAACCGATCCCCGGTCGGGATCAGCCCCAAGGCCTTGAGCATCGGGTTCGGTGTGTCGACTAACTGGCCGTCTTCCATGTAGTTGCGTATCGATGTCCACATCCCCAGTGCATGCGCATCGCTGGGTTGTGGCAGCAGCAGAAACTGCACCTTGTCCTGCTCTTCATCTTCCAGGCCCATGCCCAAGGTGTATTGGCGTGTGGCGCCATAGCTGGTAACGCCTTGAGAGTTGGCAACCCAGGCTACGACACTTTCCCAAGGCACGATCAGGACACGATGGGTTTTGCTGTCGACGTAGCAGACTTCGCGGCGTTGACGGTTGAAACGGACGGGGTAGGTTTTTGCAGCGGCGTAGACGCTGGATAGCATTCCGTAGATGTAGGCACCTACTGGTAGAAGACCCAAAAGAGCAACTCCAGAAAATACCTGGATGCTCATCACTAGATCTTTAAATGGAGTGGGGAAATTTTCAGGATAGGAGATCACCCCATAGAGGACGATCAGAGTCGGTGCGATGAAAGCAAGAAATAGGAGCATCCAGATTCCTGCTGCTAATATTTTTCCTTGTTCAACCATCCCCCAATTGTTTCCACCCATCTCAAGAAAAGTATCGTTCATCTCCCAAAAGTTACGGCCCGATGCTTGTGCCTGGCCTGTATAAACCGGCAAAGGCGAGAGGAACAGGGTCTCGTTCAACCCCTGGGCACGGATTTCCCCGGCAGAGGGGCGCTGGCTGCGGATGTCTGGTGCAGGTTCAGTGGCCGCCGTCTTGTTTTTACGTTTGAAGAGTTTCTTAAACATCAACAGTCGCCAAGTCTTCTTTTTTGAATAGTCTGAACGATGACTTGCCTGTGCCGGTCGGCAAGGAGTCAACAGGTTCGAGTTTATAGGTGCCTTGCGTTTTAATGCGCACGCCATAGCTATCGATGATGTGCAGATCACGCAGGAAAAAACAGGTTTGGTGGATTACATCGCGTTCAGCTTCCAGTTGATAGGCGATATTGAAAGCCAAGGCAAAACCTGGGTTGAGCAAAGAGTCACTGATCGGCAAGTGGAGCGTCAGTGCTTCCTTGCCTTTGCTGACGACAATGAAACGAGTCGCCCAAGTGGCAGTGCATTCCTTCCAGCGCAGAGGAAGCAAGCCAGGGCTGTAAGCTTGTGAGATGGGCTTGTCCCGGGTTTTTTGATAGGCCTGTAGCTGTAATTTACGGCTGTCCATTTCCTGTGTGCTGATACCGGGCAGTATCAGTTTCAGATAAGTTTTTTTCTTGTCATCGTGGATCAGTTCACAAGTCGGTTTCTGCACGACTTTCGCCAGTTCATTCCACTCATCCTGTACGCTGCGTTGCTTGGACTTATTCCCCCAGACACTGCTCTCCATCCATTTTTGCAAATCGTCCAGATTGAAATAGTTGTACAGGCCTTCACCCACCAGTTGCAGGGCGGTGGCGATCAAGCCTATCAGGTTGGCGCGTGCACCAATGGCCAAAAGTCGTGGGCTGGCCTCGGCCCATGCCAGTGCGCGCAGCTCGGTCGGTGTTTTCATGATGTTCTTGACGATAGAGCCTGTGTGCTTGGCTGCCCAGGTATTAGTGCCGACAAGTGTTGCGTCGCCACTTATTTGTAAAGTCGTGGCTCCCAATCCTTTGTAATCGCCTTCAGCCAAGGCTTTTCCCCATTGGAGAGAGTGTTTGCCTAAGTCGACCGTTGCGGCTATACCACCAAATATGAAAGCGCCAAATCCTGCAATTCCGCTCCAGCGCCCCAGACGGCTTATAGTATTTAGTTTGCCAGTAGCACTTTCCATTTGCTCGATATGAGCTTGAAATATTGTTACTGATAATCCTTGTACCGCTGCAAACCCGGCAGCCGACATACCGATGAGAGACTCCCCGGCAGCGCCCCAATCTGACAAAGAACGATCAGGCTTTTTGGCAAGATTGTTCATTGCCTCAATAAACTTCTGTCCCTGAATCACAAACAACGCAAATGCAATTCCGTCCCCCTTCGATTTCAGGACACCCGCCAGCGGCTTGTTAAACGTCCCCGTAGCCCGGAAATCGCGCGCGGTTCTGCCCATCTCCGCGCGCAACTGCGGGTCCAGACCATCGATCACCGTGCCAATTTTCGCCGGGCTGTCCCCTCCGACAGTCAAGGCATCGCTGAGCTTATCTTCCAGCGGGACCAATGCGTTTTTCAGCTGGGTGATACGTTGGTTATGGAGCGTTTCGCTACCCGCTGCCGAAGAGCCTGTGGCTTGCCGCATCAATTCCCGATTGCGCAGTTTGTAGGTTTCCTTCAACTGGCTGCGCAAGTTCAGCGACTGGTCTCGGGCCAGGTTGAATGCCGCGATTTCAGAGACGGATGCCGCACGCAAGGTCAGCCCCTGACGGGAGAATTCGCGAAGCAGTTGCAGGCGCGCCGGTGCTCCGATATTGCGGATGTAGTTGTTGGGATCAATGTGTTGCGCGTGCGTGAAAGCTTGGTGTGCCCTGTCCAGTTGATCGGCCACCCTCAGCTGACGTGCCGGATTGTAGGCCTCGTCCAGCATGCTTTGCAGGCCTATGAACTGAGTGTTCAGCTTGGCGTAGTTCGGCAAGCGTTCGGTCATCAGGCTGTGGAACTGGTTGGTCAGCACGTTGACATTGGCAAGGTTTTCTTTGGCTGAGATCACATTGATCGTGAAGCTGCTCAGATCGGCCAGTTTCTTCGCGACATCGATTTGTGCCGCCAGGGTCAAAGTATCAAGTCCCGGCACCACAGTCAGCAGGTTTGCCTCCATGTACGCGGCCAGTTTTTCAACCGCTTTTTGATCCGCACACATGGCTGCCACGCAGACAAATTCGGTTTCCAGGCGATGTTTGATTTGTGCATCGAGCTTGAAATCGTAATACCAGGCAGCACGGTGAAAGAGGCCGCCTGTGAACATATTTATGCGGTCTTCGCGGATGTTTTGCAGTCGACTGTGCCAATGGCTCAGCAGATTTTGCTGATCCAGGACAAAGGCCTCCATTTCTGTCCGGTTGACCAGATCGTCGATGCCGCGCTGCCCTAGTTCCTTACCATGCAGCGTTTGCCAACTCTGCAGGCTGAGCGTGTTGATGGTGCTTCGGTGCTTTTGATAAAGCTCTGTTCCCAGAGAATCCTGCATGTCCATGAAGGACCGAGCATAGATATTCACTTTTGCAGCTCGTCGCCAATCCGCTTCAGGGCCAAAAATGCCGGGGTCCTTATGGTCGCGACGAACCTTCAGGAACTCATAAATTTTCGATTGTTGCTGCTCGTTTGTGTCGTTCTTCAGTGCCTGAACTTGCGGATCCGTTTTGCTCAAGGCCTCCAGGCGTGAGCTGTTGACGTCGTATAAAGACTGGATGTAAGAGCCGCTGAGATACTGTGCCTGGCACTTGTCATCCGCACTCCATTGCTCGATCCAGTCAGCCACTTTCAGTTGGGCTCTGGCCAGATCTCGCATGACGCCAATATCGTCGCGTAGCACCAGAAACAGGTAATCATCCTTGTATGGGCCTTGTACTTTGCTGGTCAGAGTTTCAATCGCGGTATCTAGAAATAGCGGCTGATCTTCCCAGTGATATGCCTTTTCTTCTTCGGGATTGGCTCCCTCGGGAAAGGCTTTGGACGGCGGTAGATTGGTGACGCCTTCTGAGTCCGGTTTTGAAGCATTTTCCGCTACTTCGGCCAGCCAGTTTTCCGCTTGTTGTTTGCTCAGTAAATTCTCGCCGCCTTTCTCCGGGCAGGCACTGGCCAGATCGACCGATTGCATCAAGCGTTTGCGTTCGTCCCTGGACTTGAGTACTTGCGAGCATTTGAGGGCCGTCCACTGAATTTCCGAGTAGCTGGCATACAAAGTGTGCTTGCGTGTGAACACCAGATGCGGCTCGCCAACTGAGTTGGTTCGCGTGTCGCCCGACACCTCCTGACTGTTCCACAGCAGTTTGGTGATTTGGCCTTTTTCGATGCGGTATTCGTGTAGGTAACCGGTGGTGCCGTTGATGATGTACAGGTAGCCATCACGTAGTAATCGGATACCCAGTGGCTGGCTTTTTGTTTTGAACGGCATGGGCAGTTCTGAAGCCGGATCGAGGTGCTGGACCAGCCCATAACGCAGCGGCAGCAACTGCACTTTCTTGTTCATCAATTGACACGTCCCCATGGGGACGCGGGTACCCTTGGCGCTTTTAGCCATGGCTGCCGTGTTGGCAGTGGTTTTTGGCGGTTGTTGAGCAGTCACAGTAGGCTTCCTTGTCGATCAGCGGCACGGCTTTCTGCCAGTTCGGCGGCGCGTTCCACACGCTTCAATGGAGCGTCCGGCGTCGATAACGTCAGCAGTTGAAGGATGTCGGGGTGCTCCGTCACAGGTTGCCCGGCCAGATAGCCGAAAACATTCGCGTAGAGAGTGATTTCCTGTTCAGAGGCAAAGCCTTGTTGATAAGCATCATCCGCGACCTTCTGTGCATACCGACGACGTTCGGGCTCCGTAAAAGTTGTCATGAAATCTGGGAAGTATGTTTGCAAGTGCTCACTCAAACCTGAGACGAAGTTGCGAAACTCGACTTCCCCCAGGGCTGTGAGTTCCTGGTCGCTCAGTCGATAGGTCTCTGGTTCAGCAATGGCCGGATCGGGACGCTTGTGTTGCCACCAAGTGGTTTCCACCCCATCAGGTAGGCAAACGTGCGCAAACGGGCCAAACCAGCGGGCACTACTGGCTTGTTCCGCAAGGCCGAACAGTTGATGCATTACCGCTGGGTCGGCAATTCGTGGCATGACCTCCACGTCACTTGGGTGTTTCACGGTGAGCAGATGGCGCCAGTGGTCCCATAGCGTCTGAACATTGGCATTACTGAATAACAGATAGCCCCATTCTTGGGCCGCATGTTCCCGGAAGTACGACAGAAGTGGATCGTTTGCGCCTTTTAGAGCGATCAAATAGGGTGAGATGTCCGAAAGATCCTGCCAGCGCGTGGTCTGGTAAAGGTTGTAGGCCGGGTTATCCCATTTGTGCAGGTGTTTGGCCAGATTGGGAACGCTGACACCGTCCAGCAGCAGATAGGTGGGTAGGTTCCACGGTAGATCAATCGGAAGCGGAGGGAATTCGATCATGTTATTTCTCGCCCTTCTGTGCAGCCAGTTTGGCGGCTTCGCAAATCGCACAAATCGGTTTCTTCTGCATCAACGCCTGCCGTTGCGCTGATATCAGCAATTGCCCGGCCTTATCCGTATCCGCCTGCTGCAACAGCCCAGGCCGCAACGGCGCTGCTCCGCTGCCGCTACCGGGTGCGCCGCCGGAGTTTACGTTTACCACCGGGCCGCTCAGGGTCACGCCACTGGCATCGATCTTGACGAAGCTGCCGCCGCCTTTGAGGGTGAGTTCACTGCCGGCTTCGAGGACGATTTTCAGCCCGCTGTCGAAATGTATTTCCTGCCCCGCCTCGATGAACTGCCCAGTACCGATCTTGATGTGCTGGTTCACGCCCACGGTGAGGTGGTCGCTGGCGCGGGCTTCGACCTTGCGGTCGGCGTGCACGGTGTGGTGTTCCTCGGCCTTGAATTCGCTGTAGCTGTTGGCCTCGACCGTGTCGTGGCGTTCGTTGCCGACGCGGAT
>NZ_FNPW01000042.1 GCF_900107395.1 Pseudomonas sp. NFIX28 | reverse complement strand
TGAACTGGCCTAATAATTCTGGACACCTCAATCGGGCGCTATGATGGCGTCCAAATCTGAGGTGTTTGGATATGCGTAATTCTTATTCCAGTGAGTTCAAACTCAAGGCGGCCAGCATGGTGTTGGACGAGGGGCTATCGGTTCCCGAGGTCTGCGCCAGTTTGAGTGTTGGCCCTACGGCTCTGCGTCGCTGGGTTGAACAGGTTCGTCAGGAGCGCCAGGGATCGACTCCGGTCGGGGCCAAGGCGATTACCGCCGATCAGCGAGAAATCCAACAACTCAAAGCCTTGCTCAGGCAAAAAGACCGGGATATCGAAATCCTAAAAAAGGCCAGTGCTCTCCTGCTGTTGGACGCCAAAGATCACTCTCGCTGATCGATGAGCTGGGTGAGCTGTATGGCGTTAACGAATGCTGCCGCGTGCTGGGAATCGGCCGCAGCAGCTTTTACGCCTGGCGTCAGCGCCAAGGCCGGGTGCGTCCCGAACGAGAGAAGCTCAAGGCCTTGCTGGTCAAGCACCACAAGGCCTCCAGGGCCTCTGCCGGCTCGCGCACCTTGGCCAAGGTGCTGCAAGCCGGTGGGCATCGCGTCGGACGGTACATGGCTCGCAGCCTGATGCGAGAAGCGGGCATCGCCAGTCGTCAGCGTCGGCGCCACAAGTACAAGTCCTGCGGCGTGGAAGCGCTGGTGGCGCCGCATGTGCTCAAGCGCCAGTTTGAGGTCACGGCGGTCAACCAGGTGTGGTGCGGCGACGTCACGTACATCAAGGTCGGCAAGCGCTGGCTGTATTTTGCCGCGGTTCTGGATCTGTTCGCCCGCCGGATCGTGGGTTGGTCGTTTTCGATGATCTCTGATGCCACGTTGACCTGCGAAGCCTTGCGGATGGCCGTCGAGCTACGGGGACATCCCAAAGACGTGCTGTTTCACTCCGATCAAGGTTGCCAGTACACCAGCCATAAGTTCAGAAATGAGCTGCTGGAACATGGACACCGGCAAAGCATGAGTCGTAAAGGCGAATGCTGGGACAACGCCCCGATGGAGCGTTTCTTTGGCAGTTTGAAATCGGAGTGGGTGCCTGAAACAGGCTACGACTCGGAGCATGAGGCCCGCGTGGATGTGCAGCGTTACGTCACGCGCTACAACACGATCAGGCCTCACAGTTACAACGACTATTGGTCGCCGATCGCGAGGGAGAAACGGGCGGCGTAGACCGTAATCGGTGTCCAGGATTACTTGACCAGTTCA
>NZ_FNPW01000020.1:10028-104480 GCF_900107395.1 Pseudomonas sp. NFIX28 | reverse complement strand
TTGACCAGATGCTCAAGCGACTTCACATCAAGCTCAACGAGCAAGGGTTAATTGATCTGGAGACCTGGATGATTGACTCCACCGCAGTACGAGCAACCCTGGCCTCTTCTGGTACTGGAAAAAAGAGGGCCTGAAGAACCGCAAGATTACGCGCTCGGGCGCAGCCGGGACGGCCTGACCACCAAGACCCACATGTTGTGCGATGCCAACGGCGTCCCGCTGAAGTTGGGTTACTGGCGGACAAACGCTATGACGCCGAAGCGTTGCGTCGCTACTGCGACCGGTACCGAATGCAGCCGGTGATTCCTCTGCGCAGCATGAAGCGTAAACCTAAGCCGGGGTTACCGAGACTGTTTGATCGTCCCAAGTACCGACAGCGCAATATCATCGTGTGTATGTTTGGCTGGCTGAAGGAGAACCGCCGCATCGTTACGCGCTTCGACAAACTCGCAGAAAGTTATGCGGCGATGGTCTTGCTGGCTTGTGCTATGTGGTGTTTACGACATTACTTTTCGTAAAGAGCCTAGAAGAGTTGAAATTTTCCTGATCACGATCAGTCGTTGTCTATGAGTGCCCAATGGTTCTGTTCCCTTCAGAGTTGCCCAGTTGCGCTAATCCACCGACTCGATGACGACGGTACATCAGCCATCATCTGGAGGTTGTAACCAGAAAGACTCCCTCACATTGCAAGTTACCACTACAAAAGTGGCCAGCATCACTTGGGTTGGCAGAGCGAGTAAATTCAAGCCACCCTGGGAAATCTATTTCCTACTGCGACAGCCCCTCCCGGTTTGAGAGGGTGTCCTCGGTTTCGCGCGAGGACTCCCATGAACCTACCACGCCCCACTCGTACAACACTGGCCCTCAGTTTATGCCTCCTCGCCCTGGCGGGGACGCTGGGCTATGAGCACTATCAGCTATCAAAGTTGACCAGCGGCCTTGCTGCAACAGCCGACAAGGAATCTCTGGATGCCCTATTAACGCAACTGACTCAGGTCGACGAGCGATTGGACACCGCCTGGATGCTGTTCAGACTGAATCGCCCCGGGTTTCGTAGACACCTCTTTGCCTTAAACTGAGGCCAATTAGGAGGTGCAATGAGCAACCCGCGTTACCCCGAAGAATTCAAAATCCAAGCGGTCAATCAAGTGACCGAAAAGAAGCTGCCTGTCGCTGATGTGGCAGCACGTCTTGGTGTGTCGACGCATAGCCTCTATGCCTGGATAAAGCGCTACAGCAAACCTCAGGAGGAGCGGCAGCAGGAGATGATCAGCACGCCGAACTGCGTCGCCTGCGAGCGGAACTCAAGCGGGTCACTGAAGAGCGAGACATCTTAAAAAAGGCCGCCGCGTACTTTGCCAAGGAGTGCGGTTGAAGTACGCCTTTATCAAACAGCGCGCGGGCGACTATTCGATTCGACGGCTTTGCCTGACGCTGAAGGTCCATCCCAGTGGTTATTACGCCTGGTTGTCTGAGCCGCAATCTGAACGTGCTAAAGACGACCAGCGATTATTGGGGTTTGATCAAGCATTAGTGGCTGGAGAGTGGCGGGGTTATGGCTATCGCAAAATCCATGACGATCTGCGCAAGGTCGGTGAGAGTTGTGCTCGGCATCGCGTGGCGAGACTAATGCGTCTTGAAAGTCTGCGCGCTCAGACAGGGTATTGGCGACCGTCCTGGGAAGTACGGAGGTAAGCCAGTCGATCAAAAAACAGCCAATTATACTTAGCGAGATAATTCTACATAATCTCCATGCCCCTAAGCCGGACTAGTCGATCAACAATAAGAAACGCCATGTCGGCAACTTCATTACAATTTCTCTTACCTATTTTACAAGCTTGCGATCCAATCCCGTTCTCCTCATGGCCGCGATTTCGAGGGGAGTCGAGAGCCATCCCTCCACCAACGAGCAGGTCGTGACGCTAAATGATCTAGATGCTTCTTTGCTCTCTCTCCTTACTCCCCCCTACTAGCGCTCACGTTGCTCAATTCAGCCTAAAATCGGCTTGACTACATTATGCAAACCAGAAGCTCATGGAACCTGGGGTATGCCCCGGCGTATGCAGGGCCACGCCGCAGCCGCAGGCCAGCTCTTCGTCGTCCGCCAACCAGCGATCCGGCGCCGGCACCGGCGTGTAAGGCACGCCGAACATGCTGCACTGCATTTCCAGGTTGTCCCAGAGGAACTGGTCTTCCTTATGCAAATGCAAGGTCGCGCCGGTCTTTTCCTTCATCTGCCCGGACGCCAGGAAATGATCCAGGTGGGCGTGGGTATGAATGATGCTCACCACCTTCAGCCCCAACGCGTCGAGCCGCGCCATGATCAGGTCGGGGTTGCCGCCCGGGTCGACGACGATGGCCTTTTTTGTAACAGGGTCGCCGATGATCGTGCAGTTGCACTGCAACGGGCCGACAGGGAAGGTTTCGCGGATTAGGGCGGGTTTTGCAATGTCCATGGAGGTCCTAAAGGGCTGAGGCCAAGCTGATGGTGCCAAGGGTGACCGCAATCGGCCCTGACTTTCAACTCCGCAGCCCTCTTGCGACATGCACCTAGGCCAGGGAGTCCCAGACTTGCACCAGGCCGAACAGATGCACCAGCCCATAAGCCAGACAGATCGTCGAGCTGACGAAAATGAAGCGACGACTGCGCCCGGTACCAGCCAGGGCAACCGGCCCCAACAGGCCGCGCAGCAGATAGACCAGGGTGATCGCGCACAGCGCCGGGCGCAGCAACGGCAAGGGCGCGATCACGCCGGCGGCGGACAACGCATACGCCGCCCATGCGGCAAGCACCAGGGCAATCCCGGCCGTGACCACTGCGGGAAACCAGCGACCGGCCTGGGCCGCCCGCACAAAACGTTCGCCAGCGCCAAACAGGCGATACCAGGACGGCCCGACCATAATCACCCCGACATGCAGCAGCGCCGCCAGCAGGCTGAGCCCGGCACCGATGACCAGCGCCATGTTGTATCCGTTTGCCATTCCATCGCTCCTTGATGCGAATCCAGCTCGGTGAATCCCATGATTCACGCGCTGCAGCATAGACGTCATGGCGCACCGGCGGGTGCGCCATGACGTCGCCATCAACTGGCCGCCGCTTCGGCGCGCGTACCGATGTCCATCACTTGGTAGCGCACGTGACGCCCGCTGACTGCCGCGGCCGCTTCCACGCCACCGGTCATGGCGCCAAAGATGCCGTGCCCGGTACGGGTGGAAGCGCCGCACAGGTACAGGTTGCGGATTTCCGTCTTGGCTCCCGGCCGGTTGTGCAGGAAATACTCCGGCGTAAAGGCCAGGCCGTAGGACGTCCCGCCTTCGGAGCCGATAAAGCGCGTCACCGAAAAGGGGGTCGAGACTTCCTGATAGACGATGTGTTCCGACATGCCCGGAATCACCCGTTCGGCCAAGGCAATCAGTTGGCGCGCGTACCACTCTTTTTTCGCCAGGTAGGCCGGGTTGTTCCGATAGCTGCCATCCGTCAGCTCGGCCTGGGTCACGCCCCAGCTTTGCGGGCTGGAAGGCACCGCCGACATCAATTGCAGGTTGTAGATGCCCGGCGGCGCGATGGCCGGGTTATCCGGGTCTTTCATGGTGGCGTTACCGATGAACAGATGGGGCTCCTCGGGAAACGCTCCGGCGAACACCTCGCGGTAGGCCTTCTCGTAATCGCAGCCTGGGTAGATGCGGTAGTTGGTGTTCTTCAGGCCCATGGCCTTAAGGTCCATGTCGATACCCAGATAGACCACGCCCATGGCCGGCGACATCTCGAACTGCTCGGCACGGCGCACGGTCTTTGGCTTGAGGTGTTCACGGCCGATCAGGCCGAGCAAGGCCTGCTTGATATCGGCGTTGCAGATCACCGCGTCGGCCTTGACCACCCGTTTGCCCAGGTGTTTGTTGCTGAACTCGACCCCCACCGCACGCCCGTTCTCGATCAGGATACGTTCGACCTTGGACCGCAGGAGGATCTTGCCGCCCTTGCGCTCGACCACCTCGCCCAGCTTGTCGGAGAACATCTGGCCACCGCCCGAGGGGTAGTAGGAACCCTGCAGGAAGTGATTGACCACCGCCGCGTGGCCGGCCATGGTCGCGCGGCTCGGCGGCTGGTGATAAACCCCCAGCTGCCCGGTGAGGATGGCCCGCAGGCGCTGGTCCTGGGTACAGGTGTCGAGGAACTGCGCCACCGTCGACTTGGCGTGGCGCATCAGCATCCACGAGCGCGGCAGTACCCACAGCGCCGTCAGCGGGCGCGAGTGGATGCCCATGAAGTCCCAGACCTGCTGCAGCATCTTGAAATAGCGGTTGATCCCCGCCCGCTCCTTGGGAAATGCCTCCAGCAGTTTTTCGCGAAAGCGCTCATAACCACGGGGAACCGCGAACTGGAAGTCGGGAAAACACAGGGTCTCGAAACCTTCCGGATCCTGCTCGATAAACCTGATTTCACCGTCGTCGATGCCGGCCCCCCGCAGGATCCGCGGAATCAGGCCGTCCTTGCCGCAGTCGCCGATGTAGTGCAGGCCGACATCGAACTCATAGTCCTTGCCCTTGCGGTGGAACACCGTGGCGCAGCCGCCCATTTCGTAATGCATATCCAGCACCAGCACCTGCTTGCCGCGGTTGGCCAGGGTTGCGGCTGCCGTCAGGCCGCCGATGCCGGCGCCCACCACAATCACGTCGAAAGTGTCGCTCTCGAGGGTCTTGAATCGATCAAAGCTTTGCATGGGTTACGGTTCCAGTCGCGCATCAAGCATGGGCTAGGTGGTGGTCACGAGCCGGATCGACCGCCTCGGCCTCATGTATCAGGTGAGGCAGCTTGTTCGGCTTGTGGCTCCACTGTTCATGGTTCGCCAGGGGCGGAATCCGTTGCAGGATCACCGGCCAGTGCTGGGCCAGTTCAGCGTTGAGCTCGAGGAAATGACGGTTGCTGTCATCGAGCTGGTTCTCCGGCTGAATCGCCCCCTCCGGACATTCGGGCAGGCACAGGCCGCAGTCCACGCACTCCTGGGGGTTGATGGCGATAAAGTTCGGCCCCAGGTGGAAGGCATCCGCGGGGCAGATATCGACGCAGTTGGTGTGGCGGCACTGGATGCAGTTGTCGGTCACTACGTAGGTCATGGTGAGTCTCGTAAATGTCTGGTTGGACTGGGAAGTCGCCGCTCAGAAATAGCGGTCGACCAACAAGCGCGCCGACAGCATCGTTCCGATGAAGCCTGCGCCCGGGAATGTCCAGGCCCCGACCTGGTACAGCCCCTTGACCGGATATTTCTGCGGGAAACGGTTGAACAGGCCGGACTGTCGGGTGTTCTGCTCGAAGCCGTAGATGGCGCCCGCCGGGTTATGGGTGAACTTGCTCATGGTGCGCGGCGACCCCGCCTCGCAGACCTCGATATGCCGACGCAGACCGGGAATGACCCGTTCGGCGTTGGCGATCAGCAGCTCGGTGAGTTCGATCTTCTTGCGCCGGTAGTCGAGCTTGTCCAGCGAGTGCCACTCGCCGGCGCCTGTCAGGGTGAACAGGCCCAGGCTGGACTTTCCCGCCGGGACCATCGAGGGATCGACGTTGGAGAAGTAGTTGATCGACCAACTGGTGTTGTCGCCATGCAGCTCTCCAGCCTGGATATGCTCGAACTGTTCGCGCTGGGTTTTCGGCGGGGCGAAGAAGTGGATGTACTCCTCGGGGCCCACGCCCAGCTCGCTCAGCGGACAATCGAGCCCCAGGTAGACCTGGAACCCCGACACTGACAGCTTGAGTTCGCGCAGGCGCGAGCGGTACTTGGCGGCGAAGTGCTGCTCGCCCGCCAGGGCCAGCACCGCGTGGGGCGAGATATTGGCCACGACATTGCGCGCCTTGACCCTTCCCGACTTGCGCGTCACCACGCCGCCGACCCGGCCGCGCTCGATCACGATCTGGTTGACCGCCGACTCCAGCTCGACCCGGCCGCCATGCTGCTCGATGACCTCGACCAAGGCGTTGGACAGGGCCTGCGAGCCGCCCTTGATCGAATAGCCACCGTTCTCCAGGTAGTCGATGAAGGGATAGGAGAAGTACCCGAACGCCAGATCCTTGGCCGGCAGGCCGTAGTAGCTCCATTGCGCCGACAGCACTTCCTTGAGCCGCTCGTTGGAAGTGAAGCGCGAGAAATAGTGATCCACCGTTTCATGCCCATATTTGAGCACCCGGGGGTAGATCATGGGCGTGGCCACCAGCCTCATCCAGAACGGCTTGCGCGAATACAGGAAACCGCACAGGTCCTTGTAGTTGCGCTGCGACTCGGCGAACAGCCGGTTGATGTTAGCGACCTCCTGGGGAAAGAAGCGGAACAGCTCGCGCTTGTACCCTTCCAGGTCGCGATGCCCGACCGTAAGGTCGATGTCTTGCGAGCGGTAGCGATACAGGGTCGGGTGATGGAGAAACTCAACCTTGTCCGCCACGCCGCAGGCCTGGATGACATTGAACGACTCGGCGCCACGGACCACTCCGTCGAACGAATGCAGCGAGACATCGAAATTGAAATCCTTGCGGCGGAAATTGCTCGCATAGCCGCCGGCTACGTTGTGCTTTTCCACCACCAGAACTTTCTGGCCTCGCTGCGCCATAAGGCTGGCACCCGCCAACGCGCCAAGGCCCGCGCCGACGAAAACGGTATCGTATTCTTGACTCATGACTTCTCCTGGCTCTGCGGCCAGATCGGAACTGCCAATCAGGCCGTCAGACCACCATCGATCACGAAGGTCTGGCCAGTGATGTAGTCGGCCTGGGGCGACAGCAGGAAGCTGGCCAGGGCCGCCACTTCCCGAACTTCGCCGAAGCGCTTGAGGGGAATGGTGTCGGTGATCGACTTGCGTATCGGGTCGGCGATCTGCTCGACCATCTCCGTGGCAATGAAGCCTGGGGCGATGGCATTGACCGTGATCTTGAAGCGCGCCATTTCCAGGGCCATGGTCTTGGTGATGCCGATCATCGCCGCCTTGGTTGCCGAATACCCCATCTGCCCCTTGTTGCCCTTGAGCCCGCTGACCGAGGACATGTGCAGGATCTTGCCGCGGCGCTCGGCAGCCATCGCCGGGGCCAGGCATTTACTGAAATACACCGCCGAGTCGAGGTTGGTCGCGACCACATCGCGGTAACGCTCGATGTCGAACTTGAACAACAGCTGGTCGCCGGTCACGCCCATGTTGTTGATCAAACCGTAAGGTTCGCCGTGGGTCTCCACCAGGTGTGCGCACACCGCCTGGACCGAGTCGTGGTCCCTTCCGTCACAGGCATGCCCGCTGGCCTGGCCGCCATTGGCAGCGACTTCCTGCTCCAGTTGCAAGGCCGCCTCGGCCGAGGACTGATAGGTGAACGCGACCCGATACCCTTCCCGGGCCAGGGCCAGGACCAGGGCGCGGCCAATGCCGCGACTGCCGCCGCTGACCAGCACCCATTTGCCGTTTGAAGACTGCTGCACTTCCATGATCTACATCCTTTGGCCTGATGATCCCTGCCGTCGTTACGCCGGCACGGCGGTTTTTCGAGCTTCCGCACGGGCGAAGAAATCGAAGATCTCCTCGAAGTAGCGGTCCGGGTGTTTCTTGTGGTTTTCCAGGTGGCGACAGCCGTCGAAGCCGACCACGTGCAGCGCCTCGCACTCCAGCCTGAGCCCGGTCACGCTGGCATCCGGAATGAAGTGGTCGTTGCGCCCGTAGAAGTAGGCGATCGGTAGATGGCGCACGCCGCGCAGCGAGTGGTCGATGGCACAGGTCCCCGTGGGTACCGCCAGGCGGCTGCCGCTGATCCAGCGCATGGCCAGCCGCAAGGGCCCGCGGGTGAAGTAGCTGCGCACCGAAATCGGCACGCTGTCCAGCACGGCCGAGGTAAAGGGCGTGGCATCCCGCGCCAGCGCGTGGGACAGGTGATAGCCGCCGAACGAACACCCCACCAGGTGGATCGGCAGGCCGGGGTTGTCCCGCGACACTCGCCGGGCAATCGCCAGCACATCGTCGGCAAACGCATGGCCGCCGATGGTGCTGCGGCCGAAGCCTTTGAAGTTGAAGGCGACCACGTGATAGCCCTGGTCGAGAAACGCCTGGTCCAGGCTGTTCTCGAAAAAGTAATGCATGCCGTACTTGAGGAACGGATGACACAACAGCACCACGCCCCGCGGATGCATGGCGCTGGTGCGCAGCGAAGCCCCCTCGAGCCGGCTGCCGTCGCGCGCAATCTCCACAAAGCCTGCCGCATGGGGGGGCACCTCACGCGTCCAGCCCTGCACCCGGCGGAACATTACCCGGATGAACAGCTTGGAAATGGCGATCCCCAGCCAACCGGTCGATTGCTCGTTCTTGTTCATGCTCGCTTCCATTGTCTGGCCTTCATCTCGGCATAGCCGAAGGCAGCTTCGTAACTGGGGCCAGCCACCCATGCGCTGAGGAACTGCACGCCCTGCACCGGGAAGCCATGATGGAATACATGGCCCTTGAGATCGGTGCCCACCATTGCCCCGTAACCCGAACCGTCGGTGTTGTTGGTGAAACGCACATAGGTGTGGGGCGTGGCGACCTCGGTATGCAGCACATGCCCGCGCAGCCCCGGCACCTGGCGCAACAAGCGCTCCACCAGGGTGTCGCAGGCCCGTTGCTTCTTGGCCCGGTACTGCGCGGTGCGGCGCTGCGGCCAGTGGGCGATCGAGTCGAGCACGTTGATGCACACCACCTGGCCGGCAGCCGGGTCCAGGGCGTGATAGTTGGTGACCTCGATCGGCGACATCTCCCAGAAGGCCCGCTCGCTGAGCGCCGCCTCAAAACCGCTGTGGGCGGCGGCCATGCGCAGCTCGGCGCCTGCCGCCGGGTCATCGGCGAACAGCATCGACTCGCTGTGTTGCAAGCCCAGTTGCTCCGGTGGCAAGTCGGTCACCAGGTACACCGTGGTGGTCGAACGTGCCGGCTTCAGCGCGGTGAGCTTCTCCCGGGTAGCCGCCAGTTCCACATCCGCGGCAAACAGCTGCTGCACCGCGTAATGCGGTGAAGCGTTGATGTACACCCGTGAAGAATGGAATTCCCCGCGGTTGGTGCTGATGCCCGTGGCGTTGCCCTGGCCGTCGGTGAGCACCCCATCGACACGGGTGCTGAGCAGGATCTGCCCGCCCGCCTGTTCGATCTGCTGCGCCAGCAGGTTGGACAGGTGCTGCGAGGAGCCGGCGACGTAGGCGTTGCCGCGGTTGAGCGTGGCGTACACCACATGCAGGTAATAGAGGTAGCCCAGGTCTTCCGAGTACCCGCCGACATAGATGCCCGGCGCCGCCAGGATCTCGATCAGGTACGGGTCGTCGAACAGTTCGTGCAGCGCCTGGCGCACGGTCTTGTGCTTCAGGTTGCGGTGGGCGAAGCGCAACTGGGCCATGTCCGGCTCGAAGGTGCCGTCCAGCATCTGGAACTGGTAATAGCCGTTGCGCCCGTAGGTCCGGACGTGCTCGAAGAAGGTCGCGATGCCCTCGGCCTGATGGGGAAAGCGCTCGACCAGCTGCTGCTCTGCGCCGTCCGCATCGTTGGCCAGCGGCAGTGCCGTGCCCTGCCGGTAGGCGCAGAAGTAATCCTGGGGATAGACCAGGTCCAGCGTCTCTTCCAGCCCCAGGTCGCGCAGGATGCGGATGAGATTGCCGCCCTCGGCCATGCCGCTGAGCTTGTGCAGGCTGCAGTCGAACACCGCACCCTGCTTTGGCCGGCTGAACGTGGAGGCATAGCCGCCGACGACAATATGCTTGTCGACCATCAGCAGGCGCACCCCGGGATCACGTTTGACCAGCATTGCCGCACAGGCCAGGCTGGTGATCCCGGCACCGACGAAGATCGCGTCCCAGGATGGCTGGTTCATTGCCGCAACCCCAGCTTGTCGACCCAGGCGTAGATCTCGGCAAAGCGTGCGTCGTTGAGCCGGGCGTTATGAGCCGAGCGCCAGACCTCCTCGATCTTCGCCTTGTCGTCCACCGCGATCGGGAACTCGAACGAAGTGTGCAGGGCGATTTCCGGGTTGTAGGTGAACATGTCGATCAGCGCCGGAATGATCCGGCGACTCATGGCCTTCACCTGGGCGATGGATTCGGGGCTCGCCGTTTCGAAGAACGACTCGCTGATCCAGCGACCGAAAGCGATGTGCCGGGCCTCGTCATGGTGATGCTCGCGGAACATGGTCCGGGTCATAGGCTCGACGTCCGGCCCCTGGGACGTGTGCATCGCGCCCATTTCCGCCACCCACTCGATCAGCAGCGTGAACAGCACGCCCACCGCGGGCTCCATTTTCGGCAGCGTTTGGGTCAGCAACTCATAGAGGCCCACCGGCGGGTTCCACAGCTGCAGGCCGGCCTTGCCCATGAACCGCTTGAAGGTCAGGGTGTGAACGATCTCCTCCTTGGAGAAGATCATCAGGTACTCCTGCAGGTCCTGGGAGATGCGGTCGTGGAACTGGGTGACATAGCCCATGTACAACGGCGGAATGGTCTGTTCCAGCCAGATGAACATGGAGATGTCACGGCCGGTTTCCAGCCAGGCCAGTTCCAGCTTCTGCGCCTCGCTCAGGCCTTCGCAGAAGCGCGTGCCGTTGATCCACAGGTGATCGGGGTCTTTCGGGTACAGGCTGCGATCGACCTCCTGGTCCCAGGGCAGCACGGTCGCGTGGTCCATGGTCTTGTGGTGCGAGACCTCGTTCAGCTTGCGGACCTTGGATTCTCTTGCGGCTGAAATGGTGAGCACACTATTGGTCAGCGTGGACATTCCCTTGCTCCTATCCGTAACGGTGGACCTGCCAGTCAGGCAGGGACAGCGGCCGATTCCTTGAGCTCGACCACGAACTCGCACAGCTGGCGCAGCGTGGCGATCTTGCGGCTGACGAACGAATCGGGGTCCAGGGCCACGCCGATCTTCTTCTGCACCACGACCTGCATCTCGACGAAGTCCAGGCTGTCGAACTCCATCGCCTCGATGTTGCTATCGAGGGTCACATCGCTTTCATCGACATCCTTGAGTTCCAGGATGAGGTCGCGAACAACGGCAAATACTTTCTCTACGGTGGTCATTGCATAACTCCTTGGGAGGTTGGAAGGGCCTTTATCATCAGGCCGAGGGTGATGGTCATTACATGGCGGTCGCTGACATGCACCCCCAGGTCGAGGGTGCCCACGGCCTTGCCGGGGCTCTCGATCAGGTGGATGTTGTCGATCTCGCAGCGAATATCGGTCTGCAGCTCGCCCAGCGAGCGCAACGATGTGCAGAAGGTGATCTGGTGGCTGGTCTGCACCACCAGGTGGTCGGACAGATCCTCGAGCCGGTTCGGCCGCTGCCGTTGATGGAACTGCGCGGACAGGCAATCGAAGATCACGCCCAAATGGTTACGGATGAAGTGGGAAAAGATCAGCGCATCGAGCGCAACCCAATCGTCGAGCTCGCGGCCCAGGTCATCGCGAAAGCGTGCGAGCCAGGCCGCGACCTCCTCGTGCGCCAGCAAAAAACCCGGGGTCGTGGATGACCACACCGGAGCCTCGACAATGCGCACATGGCCGATCACGTGTTCGCTGTCGCCATTGCCCGAATGCAACTTGAAACCCGTGCTGTCGCTGCGTTCGCGGGTCGACAGGGCCACCGTGCTGTCGCGCAGCACGGGCGTCTTGAGCAGCGCCTTGAACTGCATCCAGTCCTCGGGCAGCACCGGGCTGACCCGCCCCATGCGGTGCTTGACCGGCAGCAGCGCGAGCATGCCATGCACCACGATGTCGGCGGCGTCCATGCGGCGCGCCGCTTCGCGGTCGAAGTGGATCGGGTTGCGATCGCCGGAGAGACCGGCCCAGGCCTCGATCTGCTCGGCTCCAAATTGCAGCTGCATGATCAGACCACCTTGCGCAGCATGATGCCGGCGTTGGCGCCACCGAAGCCGAAGCTCAGGTTCAGCACGTTATTGAGGGTCTGCCCATGCAGGTGTTCGTTGGGCACGTAGTTGAGGTCGCACTCGGGGTCGGCCTCATCCATATGGATGGTCGCCGGAATCGTGCCCCGGGCCATGGCCTTGAGGCAGAACACCGCCTCCATGGAACCGGCGGCGCCGATCAAGTGCCCGGTGTAGGACTTGGTGCTGGACATCGGGATGCCATATGCCGCATCGCCCAGGGCCAGTTTGATCGAGCGGGTTTCGTTGACATCGTTGAGCGGTGTCGAGGTGCCATGCAGGTTGACGTAGTCGATCTGCGAGGCCTCTACGCCTGCCTGCCGGCACACGTCATTGATCACCCGCACCCGGGCCTGCATGTCTTCGGCCGGGGCCGTCATGTCGTAGGCGTCCGAATAGTTGGCGTAGCCGGTAATTTCGCCAAGGATCTTCGCGCCCCGTGCCCGGGCCAGTTCATAGTCTTCCAGGCACAACACCGCCGCGCCCTCGGAGAGCACGAAGCCGCTGCGCCCCTTGCTGAACGGGCAGCAGGCCAGGCGCGGGTTCTCCTGCTCCTTGCTCAAGGCCTGGATCACATCCACCGACCAGACGTTGAACTGCTCTTTCAGGGACTCGCTGCCACCGGCGATCATCACCTTGGCGCGGCCGCTGCGAATCGCCTCGTAGGCCTCGCCAATGGCGATGGTGCCCGTGGCGCAGGCAGCCACCGGGCTGTTCTGGATACCGCGCATGTTCCAGTTCATGGTGATGCCGGCGGTCGCGGCATTGCACATCGACATGACGGTAGCGAACGACGTGGAAATGCCCTGCTCGCGGTATTCGTTGTTATTGCTGTTGGCGGTATCGAGCCCGCCCCAGCCGGTGCCCAGGATCACGCCGCGATCGAAGGGCGAGACGACCTCATCCAGGGGTGTGTCGCCAAACGCCATGCGGATCGCCTCGTGGGTAGCCACCAGGCTGTACTTGGCGAACAACGGCAACATCTTGGAGATTTTCTTGGAGAACGGACGCATCGCTTCACGACCGAAGTCGTCGATAAAGCCAAAGTAACGCGCATGGATGCTCGGATCGTCGAAGCTGTGCTGACGGTAACCGACCTGGTAATCCATCATTGCGTCCCAGATGGCGTCGACATTCTCGCCAAGCGAGCAGATGGCGCCATAACCGGTTACAACCACCCGGCGCGGTTCTGAAGAGGTGGACTTTTCCATGATCTTCCCTGTTTCGATGTCTTGGCTGGAGATGCCACGCAGCGTGAAGAAGCCTGATCCAGACACTCAGACTGTCATTGGCATATTCGACGATTAAGGCAAGTGGGGTACTCGCAAGTACAAGCCATGAACCCGTTAGTTGGAACAAACGTCCAACATTAAAAGCTCATCTTCGCGGTGTCATTGAAGGCTTAACCACTGCCCGGCATAAGTTGTCGCAATTGCCCAGGCAGGACAACTGTATCTAGGTACAGATGGCGAAGTGCGAGATGAAAATCAGTTCATACAACCTGTACCTGCACCTAAGTACAGGTTGTCATCGGACAGACATTGTTAAACTAACAAGCGCCGCACAATTGATTTTTCTTGACGCAAGTTGACTCTCCGCAAACTGCGCGAGCCCAATCCTTAGTACTGACCATAGCCCATGGAAGAACTTTAACACTATGGAATCTATCGAGTTTCACGCGCTCGACTATAGCCCGACGCCCCACGCCTGGGTCGCCGATTTGTATGGCCTGCGCAAAGAAGTATTCGCCGATCGTTTGAATTGGAAGGTCAATGTAAGAGATGACATCGAGTTCGATGAATACGACAACGAGCGCACCACCTACCTGGTCGGCACCTGGAAAAATGTGCCCTTGGCCGGTTTGCGCCTGATCAACACCCTGGATCCCTACATGGTCGAAGGGCCATTTCGCGGTTTTTTCAGCTGCGAGCCGCCCAAGCAAGCACTGATGGCCGAGTCCAGCCGCTTCTTCGTCGACAAGACGCGCTCGCGCCAACTCGGCCTGGCCCACCTGCCGCTGACCGAAATGTTGCTGTTGTGCATGCACAACCATGCCGCCCACAGCGGCCTGGAATCGATCATCACGGTTGTCAGCAATGCCATGGGACGGATCGTCCGCAATGCCGGCTGGCACTACGAAATACTCGATGTGGGCGAAGCCGCGCCGGGGGAAAAGGTGCTGCTGCTGGACATGCCGGTCAGTGACGCCAATCGCCAGCGCCTGCTGTCGAACATCGCCCGCAAGTGCCCCTTGTCATCCACCCGCCTCGACACCTGGCCGCAGCGCCTGAACCCACTCGAAACAGCGCTCTGCGAACCCCAGCGAATCAGCGCCTAGTCAGAGGATGCCCTGGCGCTGCGCCTCGTAAACGGCCTGCTTGGCATTGCAGACCTGCAATTTTCCGGAAATGTTCGACATGTGAAACTTAACGGTCCGCTCGGAAATCGCGCAGATCACCGCGATTTCCCGGTAGGCCTTGCCCATCATCACCCATTTGAGCACCCCCAGTTCCCTGGCCGAAAGCGGCCCCGTCTGAGGCTCGGGGAACAGTTCATCCATCGCCCGCAGGCTCAACAGCCGACCGTGAAAGCGGATCAGCGCCATCTGCAGATGCCCTTGCTGATCGGCCATGCGGCGCTCGAATTCGGCCTGCGGCCCGCTATTGCAAAGACTCAGCGAACTGAACATGCCACCGGCGTCATGCAGGGTAAACGTGGCGCCGGTGCAGATGCGGTATTGGCTGGAACGGCGGAACAGCTCTCGACTCCTTTCACAGGGAGCAGCCTGGAGGGCGTCGCTCCAGGAAAAGGGCGCACAACTTTTAAGACCGTGATGAATGATCGGGTCGATCAAATGATAATTGGCATTCTTATAGGCTTTCAGCCAACGCGCCGGATAGTTGGAAACAATAAGAGGAGCCACTTCGCGGTTTCGAGGAGCGGCAAAGTAGGCATAACTTGCCCCCTGCAGATCACCTAACAATTTTTCAAGTTCTAATTTTAAACAGACATTTGATTTGCTTTCGTCGGCCGGAATAAAGTCAGAGTATTTTAGTCGACTATCCATGTCATGAACTCATTATATTTCAGGATTACTTCACCTTCAGGGATAGGCGAAGACGATGCAAGATTTTTATTATGCCTAAGCACGTGGATACATAGCTGCCGACCCACCAAGTTGGTAAGTCACGATACGCTGGCGCGCTATATTCTGTTATGGCTTGATAGAAATCAAGTCGGCAGGTTATACGGCTTTAGTTGAACTCAAGGTGAATTATAGCGAGGGCTTTGTGATGTTTTCTTGACGAATACAAAACTCTTATTACCCATCCGGTTAGTAATCAGGGATATACCGGCAGCCGCTCTAAACCTTTGTTTAAAAAAGATGCTCCTGTCGGCAGGCCGCTTGCCTGCCGACGAGATCCTGGACGGTACGACGCCTTGATGGGCTAGAAATCCAGCTGCAATGTCTGCTCGCGCTCCTCCAACGCCAGCAAAAACTGCTTGGCCTGCAAGCCGCCGGCAAAACCGGTGAGGCTGCCCGAGGCGCCGATCACCCGGTGGCAAGGGGCGATGATCGAGATCGGGTTCCTGCCGTTGGCCGCGCCTACCGCGCGCACGGCCTTGGGGCTGCCTACCTGTGCGGCGATCTGGCTGTAGCTGCGGGTTTCGCCAAAAGGAATGGTCAGCAGCGCCTGCCAGACCTTGCGCTGGAATTCGGTGCCGACGAAGTCCAGTTCCAGTTCGAAGCGATCGCGGCTGCCGGCAAAGTATTGGTTGAGCTGGCGCTCGGTTTCCAGCAAGACCGGATGATCGTCGGCAGGCTGCAACGGGCCGAGACGCACGCGGTTTTCGCGCTCGCTCTCCCACAGAATCGCGGCGAGCTTCGTGCCTCTGGCCACCAGGGTCAATTGACCAACGGGCGAGTTCATCACTTTGAATACGCAGGACATGCCAAGCCTCCTTTATCTTCCAGGCAGATCAGGCCCTGGCCGGGCCTTCATCTCAGTACGCCTGCACTGTAAATCGATATTCAAACGCAAGAACTGCGTTTCTTGTCATGAAATTCCATTCCCTCCAGCCGCTGGCGCAGCCTGCGTTCGAGCGCGCAGCGGCCGCCTTCGCACGATCAGGCTGTATTTGAAGGCAGACGTGCACAGGTTTTACGAACGCCGGCTGCGCGGCTATAGGACTTAGCTCAGCAGGCCCAGCTCCTGGGCCCGGGCCACGGCCTGGGTGCGCCGTTCCACCCCCAGCTTGCTGTTGATATGGCTGGCATGGGTCTTCACGGTGTGCAGCGAGATGAACAACTGATCGCTGATTTCCTGGTTGGAACAGCCTTGGGCGATCAGTTGCAACACCGCCAGTTCGCGGGAGCTGAGGGCTTCGCCGTGATGTTCCGGTGGCTCGCGCAGCACTGCGGCCGGCAGGCGTTCGAGCAGGGTCTGGCGCAACGGCGTCGCCGGCCCCTGTTGAAGTTGCTCGCGGACCCAGCCCGGATGCGCCCGCAGCGCCCATTCGAAGGGTTGCAATGCCCCGCCCACGGCAGCTTCCAGCGCCTGGGCAAAGGCCTGCCGGGCCTCGGGATCGCGCCCCTGGGCCAGCAGCAACGCGACCTTCTGGTTCAACGCCATCACATTGAGCATCTGTCGCCCGGTCTGGCGGCCATGCTCCACCAGCTTGTCCAGGCGCTGTTCAGCCAGGGCCGGCTTGCCCTGGATATTGTCGAGCAGGGCTTGCTGCAACTCGATATGCAGCGGCAGCTGTGGATGAAATTCCGGCGCCGCCGCGGCCTGCTCGCCGGTGTAGGTCTGCCCCAGGCGGGCCAGCCAGGCTTGCGCCAGGTCGGTGCGGCCCTGGGCCAGCCAGAGTTCGCATTTGACCAGGGTGATCATCGCCAGGTAATAGATCGGCGGTACGTCCCAGATGTGCATCAAGCGTTCGGCCTCGGCCAGTTCGGCAAAGGCCTTGGCAAACTCACCGTCATGGCCTTCCAGGCTGGCGATCACGCAGTGGCCGATCAGCACGCTGATATCACGACAGGCCCTGGCCTCAATCAAGCCCGACCGCAGGCGCGCCAGCCCGGTTTCAGGCTGGCAGCGCAACGCCAGCAGATACCCTTCATACAGCGTCAATCGTGCCCGCACCGCGTACAGGCGTTGCGCAGGCAGGCCATACAAGCGCTGCAAACCCTGGCGCACCTCGTCCAGTGCCCGCAGAATCTCGCCACGGGCTTGCAGCACCCGGGCTCGGTCGTAATGGGCCAGGGCCTCGAACAAGGGGTTGCCCACCCGCTGCGCCAATTCCAGGGATTCGCGGTTCAGCCCCCGGGCACGCCACAGGTCGCCATCGGCGATCGCCAGGTTGGACAAGGTCGACAGGCACACCAGCCGTTGCCCGTAACGTTTCTGCGGCAAGGTTTCCAGGGCTTCGGTGCAATAGCGCAAAGTCAGCTCGCGATTGCCGCGACCGCGGGCGACGATCCCGCTCAAGGCCAGCCATTGCGCCAGCATGGATTTCTGCGCGGTGGCCGAGGGGGCCGGCAGAAAGCGGCTCAAATGGCTGGCCAGCTCCTCGGCGGCATCCAGCTGGCACGCCAGCCCCAGCGCCCAGCTGTACAGCACGATCAGGCGCGGCGTGCTGATCAACAGGCTGTCGGGCAGGTCCATTTTCCAGCGCAGCAACATGCCAACGTTCTGCTCGGCCAGCAGTTGCTCCTCGGACAGGTTCTGTACCAGGTTCGCCGCCACATCCAGGTGCCCGGCGCGCAACGCCTGCTCCACCGCTTCGTCCAGCAACCCCTGGGCGTTGAACCAGCGGCAGGCGCGCAGGTGCAGGCTGGCCGGCGGCAATACCGCGTTGGCGGTGGGCCGGGTACGCAGCAGGTCGGAGAACAGATGGTGGTAACGGTACCAGCGCCCCTGCTCGTCCAGCGGCACCAGGAACACCTGGTGGGCCAGCAGGTAGCGCAAAATTTCCGCACTGTCGTGGGACTCGCGCAGCGCATCGCACAGTTCGCTGCAAAAACGCTCCTGCGGGGCCGTGTCGTAGAGAAACGATTGCACTTCGCCAGGCAGGCAATCGATGACTTCCTCCAGCAGGTAATCGCGAATCAAGCCTTCGCCGCCATTGAGCGCCTGCGGCAAGGCTGCGCCAGAGCCCGCCTCCGAGACGGCCAACAACCAGAAACGCAGGCCCGCGACCCAGCCTTCGCTGCGCAGGATCAGGTTTTCCAGCGCCTCGCCGCGCAGCGAGCTGCTGTGCCGGTCGAGCAGGGCCAGGGACTCGTCATAGGTCAGGCGCAGATCCTGTTCGTGCAGTTCCAGCAGCTGCCGCGACAGGCGCAGGCGCGCCAGGTGCCAGTCCGGGCGCTGGCGACTGGTGACCAGCACCAACAGGCCATCGGGCAAATGGTTGAGGAAAAACTGCAGGCAGCGGTCGAGTACCGGCCCCTGGGCGAGGTGGTAATCGTCCAGCACCAGCAACAAGGGCGAGGCACTGCTCAGGTGGATCGCCAACTCGTCGAGCAGGCCGTCCAGCCATTCTTCGAAGGCGAAGGGCTGGTGGCGTTGACGCATTTTCAGCAGCCCGAGGGAATGGCCGCCCAAGCGTGGAAAATACTGCTGCAGCCCCTCGAGCAGGCGTTCGAGAAAACGTCCCGGATCGCTATCCCGGCGGCTGAGCCCCAGCCACAGGCTGCGCCAGTGCGGCGGCAGGCTTTGGCAGAACTCCACCGCCAGCGAACTCTTACCAAAACCGGCCGGCGCACTGACCAACAGCAACCGGCCATCGAGGCCCGCACTCAAGCGCTCGCACAGACGTGGCCGCAATACGTAGCCGTCGGGCAAGGGAGGTCGGTAGAAGCGCCCTTCCAAAGCGGCAATGGCCGCACCGGAGGGCCCCTGGATACGGGACAGATCAGTCATGGCCAACTCTTATTGAAGTGCTGTTGTCGGCAATACAGATGTCGGCAGACTAGCGGTAAAAAGCCACCTGTTGAAGATTTTTGCTACAGACGGATAGAAAAAGAATACAACCGGGTTTTTCAGCGCTTCCCACATACCAGCAGGGGCGGGCTTGCTCGCGATAGAGCGGCGCGCGGTTTTACCGGGAAGTCGCGTTGCCTGGAATATTTCTCGTGAGCGAGCTCGCTCCCATAGGCGCCCCCCGGGTCTTGTAGAAAAACCCGGGCAATAAAAAACGCCCCGAACCAGTCGGGGCGTCGATCGAGGATGCGCCTCGATTTACCGCGGGTTAGCGAACGCCATCCTGGCGCAGGGCCGCTGGGGTGAAATCGCTGGTGCTGGCGGTGAAGCCGAAGTCATAGGCCGATTTCTCTTCGTTCTTCATGCCCAGGGCCAGGTAGCGACCGGACTGCAAGTCGTAGAGGGTTTCCAGGGCGTACCACGGTACTTGCTTGTCGTAGTAGTTCTCGGCATGCGCCTCGGCCACGCGCCACAGCTGGCCACGACCGTCGTAATGGTCGATCACCGCGGCCTGCCAGGTGTCTTCATCGATGTAGAAGTCACGCTTGGCGTAGATATGACGCTGGCCTTCCTTCAGGGTCGCAACCACGTGCCAGACACGGCGCAGCTCGTAGCGAGCCAGATCCTGGTTGATGTGGCCGGCCTTGATGATGTCGGCGTACTTCAGTTGCGGCGAATCGAGCTTGTAGCTGTTGGAGGCGATGTACATTTCCTTCTTGCCTTCCAGCTTCCAGTCGTAGCGATCCGGCGCGCCGTTGTACATGTCGAGGTTGTCGGAAGTACGCAGGCCGTCGGCCGCGGTGCCCGGACCGTCATACGACACTTGCGGGGCGCGACGCACACGGCGCTGGCCGGCGTTGTAGACCCACGCCGAACGCGGTTCCTTCACCTGGTCGAGGGTTTCGTGCACCAGCAGCACGCCACCGGCCAGACGCGCCGGCGCGGTCACTTTCTGCTTGAAGTAGAACAGGATGTTGCCCGGGTTCGCCGGATCGTAGTCCTTCATCTTGTCGCGGAACACGAACTGGTCCTGGAAGTACACCAGGCTGAACGAACCGTTGGCCTGTGGCGTCGCCTGGGTTACCAGGCGGGTCACGCTGCCGCCGCGATAGCGGGTGATGTGGTTCCAGATGACTTCCACGCCGCTTTTCGGAATCGGGAACGGAATGGCGGTCTTGAAGTTTTCCAGGCCGTTGCCACCGCTGACCAGATTGGTCTTGGTGGCGTTTTCCTTGATCGCGGCGAACACCGCATCCGGTACCGTGGCCCCGCGATGGGATGGGTAGACCGGCATTTTGTAGGTTTCCGGGTAACGCTTGAACATCGCGTATTGCCCCGGGGCCAGCTTGTCCTTGTACTGCTCGACGTTCTGCGCGGTGATGGTGAACTGCGGCTGCTCACTGGCGTAAGGGTTGGACAGGAAGCCCTTGGCGTCGACGGCGCCGGCGTTGGTCGGCAAGGCTTTCCAGGCAGGAATGGTGCCGGCGGAATTACCGGCCATTTCCGCGCCCATCGGCGTCAGGGAGGTACCCAGCTTGGCCGCTTCATCGGCCGAGACCGCGGCCATGACCCCGGTCGCCAGCAGCGACAGCCCGAGGACACCGACCTGCAACAGACTCTTGGTTACTTTCATATTCTTGTTCTTCCTGAAAATGCAGTGCTTAGAAGTTCACGCCGAAGCTGAGGGCCACGAAATCACGGTCATCCACGGTGGTGTACTTGCCATCGAAGAAGTTGGTGTACGCCAGGCTCGCGGTGTAGGTGTTCTGGTACTCGGCATCCACGCCCAGGCTGATGGCCTTGCGGCCTTCCTCGAAGTTGCCGCCAGGGCCGGGCGAGTAGCCGCTGACGTCATGGGACCAGGCCACGTTCGGCTTGAGGTTCACACCGGCGAACACGTCGTTGTATTCCCAGATGGCACGGCCGCGATAACCCCAGGAAGTGGAGGTGGTGAAGCCGTCGTCATTACAGTTGCGGCTGCGATTGTTGGTCGCCGTGCCCGGGCCTGCGCCGTTGATGGTGCTGGTGTTGAGGATCTGCGAGCAGGTGTCCAGGCTGCCGGTGGCAGGCAGTTCGCCCGGGCCATAGACCGGGTCGCGGCCGTAACGCACCTCGGACGTGCTTTCCAGGCCGCCCACATAGGTCAGGCCGACTTCACCGACCAGGGTCAGGCGGCTGGCGCCCATGACCTGGTCGAAGAAGTGGGTGAAGGTGGTCTGCAGCTGGGTGATCTCTTTACGGCGATAGCCGTGCAGGTCCTGGCCCGGCACGCCGTCAAGCAGCGAGGCGTTGGCCAGGGTACCGCCCAGCGGGCGCACACCGGCGAACAGGATATCGGTGGAGTTCAGCTGCACCGGGGCGTTTGGACGATAGCTGATCTCACCGCTCCACGCGGTACCGGTAGGCAAGGTGGTGGAGAAGCTCAGGCCGTAGAGGCGGATGTCCTCGGGGTACTCGACGAAGTATTCGGAACTGCCCGCCACCACCAGTGGGCCCAGGGCGCGGAACGCCGGAGGCAAGGCCGCGACACGGTCGAAGACCGACTGCGGGGCGCCGGTGGCGCTGAAGATCGGCGCACGGCTGTGGTAGTTCATGAAGTACGCGCCGAATTCGGTGTCGAGCGGCTCGTACATGTATTTGAAGGACACGCCCCACTGCCCGCTGTCCCGCGCATCGCGGTCCGGGCCGCGACGAACCAGCACGCCTTCCTCGTTGACGTCGACACCCGCGCCGGCCAATGGCCCCAGGGCAATGGCTGGAATGGTCGAGCGCTTGTTCAGTACCCGCAGGTTGTCGGTGCAACCGTCGGCGATGATGTCCGGCTGGGAGAAGAAGGTGCCGCAGTTGTCGACGACGGTCTGGTCCCATTCGATCTGGTAGAAGGCTTCGGCCGAGAGGTTATCGGTCAGGCTCTGGGAGACGTAGAACATGTTGACCGGGATCAGGCCTTCCTTGATCTCCGCGCCAGGACGGCGGAAAGCGGACACGTCGATCGGGTTGATCGAGTTGATGCCGCCGCCGATGAAGGTACTTTCACCCCAGCTCACCACCTGCTTGCCCAGACGCACGGAACCCGGCTGCTCGGCGATCGAATAGTTGTGGTAGACGAAGGCGTCGAGGATCTGCCCGCCGGACGACTTGGCGCCTTCCTTGCGGTTGCTGTCGCTGATGTCCTTGAACTCGCGGCTTTCGTCCTTGAGCTCGAAGTCGTACCAGTATTTACCGCGGACAAAGACCCCGGTGTCGCCGTATTTCAGCTCCAGGTCATGGATGCCCTTGAAAATCTTGGAAAAGGTTTCGCCGCTTTTGAAGTTAGCGTGGCCATCGTCGGAGGTCTGGGACAGGCCGCGACCGCCGTTGTTGACACCAATCAGATTCTTGTTGGGGCTCTGGGTAGACCAGCTCGCACCCAGCGATAGAGAGGAGTCGAACTGACCTTCGATTTCACCGATGTTGAAACTGACGCCGAAGGCAGGTCCGGCGAGCGTAGAGGCGAGACTGACGGCCATAGGCAGTTTCGCCCGGCGCCAGAACTGGTTTGCTGATGTCATCGACGCTACTCCATGTGCTTTATTGTTATGGCATGAGCACTTTTAAAAACGCTCTGAACAGACGGAGCCCAGTCAGCCCCGAAGTCGTTCAAAGTTGCATCGCCCCGCGTCTTGCGGTTGCCCCGTTCTTAAAAATCCTTGGGCGGACTATAGCCAGCAGGTGGTATGGCTTGATCCCTCTAAAGTGTGATTTGCAACCACCAACCACTCTGGAACGGTCCTTTCGCCAGTCCGGCAAATGCCGGCACGGCAAGGATGGCTGAAAATTCGGATTTGACAAGGCAAGCGCTTGCTTGGGGGGCTCTACCGTGCCCTTTCGGGCACGGCAGGAGGGATTTACAACGTCGAAAGGAACGGGCTGTTATTGGCCTGCCACTCAGTGATATCGAGGCGAATGCGCTTCTTGTCGAGCTTGCCGACGCTGGTCTTGGGAATTTCCGTAACAAGAGCGATCTGGCTGGGAATCGCCCACTTGCTCAAGTGACCCTGTTCGACAAATGGCTTGAGATGCTCCTTGAGCTCCTTGGCCTCGATGGCGTGCCCCTCGCGGATCACCAGCAAGGCAAACGGGCGCTCGCCCCACTGCGGATCGGGAACCCCCACCACTGCTACTTCGCGTACCGCCGGATGCCGGCTGATCAGGTCCTCCAGGGCCAGGGACGATACCCATTCGCCCCCGGTCTTGATCACATCTTTGATCCGGTCGCGAATATCGATCACGCCCATGCCGTCGAGGGTTGCCACATCGCCGGTGCGCAGCCAGCCGCCCTCCCACAGCTCCGCACCCTTCTGCGGCTCGTTGAAATAGCCTTCGGTCAGCCAGGGCGCGCGCAGCACCAGCTCACCCTGGGTTTCGCCGTCGGCCGGCAGGAAGTTGCCGTCGCCATCGATAATCGCCGCCTCCACCAGCGGCCCGGGCACACCGGCCTTGATCCGGTAAGTGGTGCGCTCGTCCTCGGTGCCCGCCAGCAACTCCTCGTTAAGGTGCGCGCAGGACACCAGCGGCCCGGTTTCCGACATGCCGTAGGCCGCTGTCAGCTGGATCCCCCGAGCCTTGGAGGCTTCGTACAGCGCCCGGTTGAGCGCGCTGCCGCCAATGACGATTTTCCAGCCACCGAAATCCGTGCCCTGGGCCGCCTTGGCGTTGAGCAGCATCTGCAGGATGGTCGGCACGCAATGGGAGAAGGTGACCTTTTCCTTGCGCCATAGCTCCACCAGAAATTCCGGATCGTAACGGCCGGGGTAGACCTGCTTGAGGCCGAGCATGGTCGCCACGTAAGGCAGGCCCCAGGCATGCACGTGGAACATCGGGGTAATGGGCATGTACACATCGCTGGTGCCCAGCAGGCGCACGCTGTCGATGCTGCCCATGATCACCGCCACGCCCATGGTGTGCAGCACCAGCTGGCGATGGGTGAAGTACACGCCCTTCGGATTACCGGTCGTGCCGGTGGTGTAGAAGGTGGTGGCCACCGAGTTTTCGTCGAAATCCTCGAAGGTGTACTGGGTGCTGGCAGCGGCCAGAAGCTGCTCGTACTCGCCCACCAGGTCCGGCAGGTCGGCGCTCTGGTCCGGGCCGTCGGTCAGCAGCAGGGTTTTCTCCACCGTGGTCAGTTGACCGGCGATTGCGTTGTAGAGCCCGACAAACTCGCTGTTGACCAGCACGAAGCGGTCCTCGGCGTGGTTCATGGTGTAGAGGATCTGGTCCGGCGACAGGCGCACGTTGATGGTGTGGATGACCGCGCCGATCATCGGGATCGCGAACATGCACTCCAGGTAGCGATGGCTGTCCCAGTCCATCACCGCCACGGTATCGCCGGCCTTGACCCCGGCAGCCGTCAACACGTTCGCCAGCCTGGCCACGCGCTCGATCAGGGTTGGGTAGCTGTAACGCAGTTTGTCCCGGTAAACGATTTCACGGGTCTTCTCGTAACGGGCGCCGGACATCAGCAGCCGCTTGATCAATAGCGGGTATTGGTAGGCGCCTTCGGCTGGCGGAATAACGCGAGTCTGCAACATAAGCATCCCTTTTCGTGACTGCACGGTCGTGGCTGAAGAACGCTCACTCTAGAGCGCCGCCGGCTCCACCAAATCAGCCAAAGGAATGATTTGCAGAGCCGTACGAATACTGGCTCCAAGCCAGCATTCGCGCGACCAGACATTCGCCATGGGAAGGCACATGCGTGAGCGTCAAGTCGTTTGCTCGACCACCCTGCGCGGGAATAGCTCGGCGCCCCCGAATCAGCTCAAGGCCCCATTACAGCCCTATCAGTTAGCCCCGGGTGTAGCCCCGTGCGGTTGCAAATGCTGTTGCAGGTAGCTGCGCAAGCGTTTTTCCACATCGCGGTTGCGCGGCCTGGGCAAGCCGGCAGGCCATTCGCCACGGGCCAGCGCGCGAATCGGCGCCTGCTGGCTCATTCCCCGTCGCTGGATCTGGCGCAGCCCCTGGTCCCACCAGACATGCCGGCAAGCCTCGACATAAGGCGAAATGGGCCCGCAGCTGCCATACAGCAGGTCGCGCCCGACTTTCTGCATGTCCTTGTTCTGGCGCTTCAAATAAAACTTGATCCGCGAGCGCTGAAACAGCGACGGCAAGGTTTTGCGTCGTGGCACCTCGCGCTGCATGCGCAGCAATTCCGGGCGGAAGGCTTCGCCGTGACGCTGGAAAAACAGCGCCTGCATGGCGTGGAAGAAGTCCTTGTCGGAGAAGTAGTGATAGATACAACTTTTGCTTTCGCCCACGGATTGGCCGCGCAAGGCAAATGACAGGGCGATCTGCTCCAGGGTGTGCAAATCCTTGATGTGAGCGCTCCACTCATCGATCAAGGCAATCGAAGCCTGCATCAACGGACCATCGCCGGCCGTCAAGCCACAGACCCCACTGTTGAACAGGCGCTGATCGTCAGGTACCGCCTGGCCGCTGGCCTGCAAGTAACGATCGAGCTTGACGAACTCGGGGCGGGTACGGACCTCGGACCAGAGGAATTCGTCTTCATCGATCAGGTACTGGCCGGGGGCGATGCGATCGAACAGCCGCTGCGGATCGGCCTCGAACAAGGTATCGGTATCGGCAAACAGGGTCTTGTCCGCCAGGGCCAGGCCCGCGGCAAAGGCGCAGGCCTTGCGCCGATGGTAGTAGCCCTGGTCACCCTGCCACTCGACCAGCGTCTGCGCACTCAACGGCACCACTTGCACCGGCCAGCCGCGGTAATCCTCGGGACGGTCGGTCATCACCCGGATCACCAGCGGCTCTGAACCCTTGCTCTGCTCAAGGGCGGTCAGAATGCTGAACTTCGCTTCATGGCGATAAACCTCTTTGCCGCCATAAACCAGATAGAGCAACTGCTGCGGTACTTTTTCTAGCGTCATCAAGCGTCCGGTCGCGCGCGCTCTCCGGACGGTCAAGGGGCTCGACCTGCCGGAGCGGCATAAAAGCGGACGATTGTACGATTAATCCCAATTAAGGATCAGATATATCCGACAAAGCTGAACGAGAAAGCCGGGCTCAATGCATCTCGGTAAAGGCCAGTTTCACCCCGATGGCGATCAGCACCGCGCCCATGGTGCGGTCGAACCAGTGGCCCATGCGGGCAAAGCCGGCGCGGACTTTCTGCTGGCTGAACAGCAGCGCCACCAGGCAGAACCAGGTCGCCGTCGCCACCGCCAGGTACACGCCGTAACCGGCCTGGATGGCCAGGGGCGTGTGCGGATTGATGACCACGGTGAACAGCGACAGGAAGAACAAGGTTGCCTTCGGGTTCAGGCCGTTGGTCACGAAGCCGGAAGTGAAGGCGCCGCGCGCGGTGCGTTCGCCAGCTTCCAGGTGCAGGTTCTCGGTGGCGGGCTTGGCCGGCTGCGCGCGCAGGGCCTTGTAGCCGATGTACAGCAGGTAACCGGCGGCGGCCCATTTCAGCGCGTTGAACAGCACGATCGACTGCGACACGATCAGGCCGATACCCAGCAGCGAATAGCCCACGTGCAGGAAGATCGCGGTGCCGACACCCAAGGCCGTCCAGGTGCCGGCGCGACGGCCGTGGGTCACGCTTTCGCGCACCACGACGGCGAAATCCGGGCCCGGGCTGGCCACCGCGAGCAGGTGAATAAGGGCGACGGTCAAGAACTCGGCGAGGTACATGGACACTCCTGTGTATCTAATTATTTCATCTGATAGGCTCGGCAGATTACGCCTTCAGACCCCTCGTGCAAAAGGTACAGTTGATGACTAACAATCGCCGCGCCGTCTTCCTCGACCACAGCTCCCTGGATCTCGGCGACCTCGACCTCGGCGTGCTGCGCCAGAGCTTCGGCGAGCTGCAGTTGCATGACCGGACCAGCGCCGAACAGGTCATCGAACGCCTGCAGGGAGCCCAGGTGGCGATCAGCAACAAAGTGCTGCTCAATGCCCAGGCCCTGGCCGCCTGCCCCGAGCTGAAACTGATCCTGGTGGCGGCCACCGGCACCAACAATGTCGACCTGGCCGCCGCCCGCGCCCAGGGCATCATCGTCGCCAATTGCCAGGGCTACGGCACGCCATCGGTGGCGCAACACACCATCATGTTGCTGCTTAACCTGGCCACCCGCCTCGGCGATTACCGCCAGGCAGTCAGCGACGGACGCTGGCAGCAGGCCCGGCAGTTCTGCCTGCTGGACTTTCCGATCGTCGAACTGCAAGGCAAGACCCTGGGCCTGCTGGGCCACGGCGAATTGGGTGGCGCCGTTGCCCGCCTGGCCGAGGCCTTCGGCATGCGCGTGCTGCTGGGGCAGATTCCCGGCCGCCCGGCCCGCGCCGACCGCCTGCCGCTGGATGAGTTGCTGCCACAAGTCGACGCGCTGACCTTGCACTGCCCGCTCAACGAACATACCCGGCACTTTATCGGCGCCCGGGAGCTGGCCCTGCTCAAGCCCCAGGCCTTCGTGGTCAACACCGCCCGTGGCGGCCTGATCGACGAGCAGGCCCTGGCCGATGCGCTGCGCAGCGGCCACCTGGGCGGCGCGGCCACCGACGTGTTGAGCGTCGAGCCGCCGACCGCTGGCAACCCGCTGCTGGCCCCGGATATTCCGCGGCTGATCGTGACCCCACACAACGCCTGGGGCAGCCGCGAAGCCCGGCAGCGCATCGTCGGCCAGCTGGCGGAAAACGCCCAGGCGTTTTTCAGCGGTACAGCGCTGCGGGTCGTCAGTTGATAAACTGCGCCCCTTTTTTTCCAGGAGCAGATTATGGATCCGCGCAGTGAAGTACTGCTTCGTCAGGCTGACTTGTTCCAAGGCTCGCTGCTGCTGGCCGGCCTGCCCGCCGATGACCTGCTCGGCCGCCTGCCGGCCGCCCATGGCTGGTGCTGGCATGCCGGCGACCAGGCGGCGCTGGATGCGCGTTTCGCCGGGCGCAGCCATTTTGGCGTCACCGTCCCCGAGCCAGCCTTTGCCAATGCCGTGCTGTTTTTACCCAAATCCAAGGAACTGACCGATTACCTGCTCAACGCCCTCGCCTCGCGCCTGGCCGGGCGCGAGCTGTATCTGGTCGGGGAAAAACGCAGCGGCATCGAACGCGCGGCCAAGCAGCTCAACCCGTTCGGCAAGCCGCGCAAGCTCGACAGCGCGCGCCACTGCCAGCTGTGGCAAGTGACTGTGGACAACGCGCCGCAGGCCGTCACCCTGGAAAGCCTGGCCCAGGAATACGAACTGCCGCTGGCCGAAGGGCCGCTGAAAGTCGTCAGCCTGCCAGGGGTGTTCAGCCATGGCAGGCTGGACCGTGGCAGCGCCCTGTTGCTGGACCACCTGGATAAGCTGCCCAGCGGCCATCTGCTGGATTTCGGCTGTGGCGCCGGGGTCCTGGGCGCGACCATCAAGCGTCGCTACCCGCACAACCAGGTGACCCTGCTCGATGTCGATGCCTTCGCCGCCGCCAGCAGTCGCCTGACCCTGGCCGCCAACGGCCTGGATGCCGAGGTCCTGACCGGTGACGGCATCGATGCCGCGCCCATGGGCCTGAACACCATCCTGACCAACCCGCCGTTCCATGTCGGGGTGCATACGGATTACCAGGCCACGGAAAACCTGCTGCGAAAAGCAGCCAAACATCTGAAAACAGGTGGCGAACTTCGGCTGGTGGCCAACAGCTTCCTGCGTTATCAGCCGCTGATCGAAGAGCATCTTGGCCCTTGTTCGATCAAGGCCGAAGGCCAGGGTTTTCGCATCTACAGCGCCAAGCGCGGCTGAAAACCTTTTGCAAAAGAACGCTTGCCGAATGGATTTTGCCTAGGCAGAATCCGCTCCGTCCTAGGGGAGTAGTCTCCCGCGAGCGCCATGCTCGCCCGGCATGCGTCAACATACTTGATCCTCAGATCATGGCGCATGCGACCCAAGAGTCCGCACAGACGGACCGCAGGGTTTGACAAGACCTATGACACGCACACCTTACCCGGGGCGGGAAGGCTGTACGTGTCATAGCCGTGTCGACCCGCCCCTTAGGAATGCCCTGATGCTGGATTCTCTACTGGTTCCCACCGCGATCGTTGCCTTGGCCGAAATCGGCGACAAGACGCAACTGCTTGCCCTCATTCTCGCTGCGCGCTTTCGCAAACCCTGGCCGATCATCGCCGGCATCGTCGCCGCGACCCTGGCCAACCATGCGGCAGCCGGTGCGGTAGGCGCCTGGTTCGGCAGCTTCTTCTCGGATGCGACCTTGCACTGGATCCTCGCCGCGAGCTTTGCCGCGACCGCGCTCTGGACCCTGGTGCCAGACAAGATGGACGACGACGAAGCCAGTACTGCCCGCAAGTTCGGCCCCTTCCTGACCACGCTGATTGCTTTCTTCCTCGCTGAAATCGGCGACAAGACTCAGATCGCCACCGTCATGCTCGCCGCGCAATACCCAGAGCTGTGGCTGGTCATCATCGGCACCACCGCCGGCATGCTGATCGCCAACGTCCCGGTGGTGCTGGCCGGCAACTTTGCGGCGGATAAACTGCCCCTGACCCTGATCCGTCGCCTCGCGGCCTCGGCGTTTTTCATCCTGGCCATTGTCGCGGTGTACAAGGCCATGCAAAGCAGCGGCTGGTTATAAACGCATCGCCTGCAGGCACTCGGCCTTAAAAACCTGCAGGCACAAAAAAGCCCCGAGTTCGTCGGGGCTTTTTGTACAGCGCTCAGGTCGTTGGCGGCAGTGCCATCAACAACCCCGCCAGCCGGTCAGGGCTTCTTGGCCTGCTGGTACAACGGCATCACTTTCGGAATCGCCGCTTCCAACGAGGAGATACGGCTGCCGGACGCCGGGTGGGTGCTGAGGAATTCAGGTGGCGCGCCTTCGGAGGCCTTGCTCATCTTGTTCCACAGCGTGATGGCCGCGTTCGGGTTGTAGCCGGCGCGAGCCGCCAGTTCCAGGCCGATCAGGTCGGCTTCATTTTCATTGCCGCGGCTGTTGGGCAGGGTCATCAACAGATTCACTCCGTTGTCCCCCAGGGCGACGGCCCCCTGCGGAGCGCCGGCCATCAGCGCCACCTGCTTCAGCGCGTTGACGCCATACGCCTTGGACATGGCCTCACGACCGTGCTCACGCAGGGCGTGGGCGATTTCATGGCCCATGACCGCGGCGATTTCATCGTCGGTCAGCTGCAACTTGTCGATGATCCCGGTGTAGAAAATGATCTTGCCGCCAGGACCGCAGTTGGCGTTGAGCTCATCGTTCTTGATCAGGTTGACTTCCCAATTCCACTGCGCGGAATCCGGACGGAACACCGGGGCCTGGGCAATCAGCCGGTTGGCGATTGCCTGGAGGCGCCTGGCATTGGGGCTGGTCTTGTCCAGCACGTTCTTGCTGCTCGCTTCGCCGATCGTCTGCTGATAGGACTGCGCGTAGGACTGGTTGACCTCATCGGTCGACAGCATGCTGAACATGTATTGCTTGCGATCGACGCCCACAGCGCCACCGCTGGTGGTATTGACCGACTGGCAACCCGACAGCAGCAAAGCAGCGGTGAGTGCACCCAAAACCTGTTTCTTGCTCATGAAAACGCTCCCTGAAAACATGGCGCGTATCCTAGGCTCAGTTGTGTATCGACGCCAGATACAACGGACGTGTAGCACGCGGTTTTCAGATACGGATCGCCGTAGGAAAAAATTCACATCGCGCTCCCCACCGCATCCGGCAGCGGCCGGCAGCTATCCATTTACGACATGGCGCCGAACAAAAAGGTCATTTTTCCGCATCCCGCTCATGGTCCGCCGGGGCCTTGCCGATACAACGGGGCAGACGTCATTCCTGCGTCCGGAGCCCCTATGAAATTCAAGTCGATCCAGTTTTCCGTGGCCGCCCTGGCCGGTGCCATCGTCCTCAGCGTGGTCGTTGCCCTGGTGCTGTACGCCCTGTTCGCCGGTGCCCGGACCCAAGAAATGGTTCAGCAACGAACCCAGGCCCAGTTCGAACAAGTCATCGAGCAACGGCTGGTCGGGCTGGCACAGACCCAGGTCAGCCAGATCCAGCGCGAACTCGAGGCGCCCCTGCTGATCGCCGGCGGGCTGGTGCGGGTCAACGCGCTGATTGGCAGCAAAGGCGCGGACGGCAACCCACAGCTCAATCTCAGCCGTGAACAGTTGATCAACCTGATCAAGGAAAACGTCGCGCAGAACCCGAAGATTCTCGGTGCCTATATAGGCTGGGAAAAAAACGCCATCGACCATAACGACGGCGCCTACGTCGACACCAAGGTGGTGGGTATCGACGCCAGCAACGGGCGTTTCCTGCCGTGGTGGTTCCGCAACGAGGACGGCAGCCTGGGCCTGGACAAGCTGGTGGACGTGGACGACCAGAAACTCCTGTCCACTGGTGTGCGCGCCAGCGAGTACTACCTGTGCTCCAAGGAAAGCAAGAAATCCTGCGTGATCGATCCGGCGCCGTACAAGGTCGGCGACAAAGTCGTCATGCTCGCCTCCTTTATTGAACCCATCCTGCTCGACGGAGCCTTCCAGGGCATTGTCGGCGCCGACCTGTCGGTGAACTTCATCCAGGACATGCTCCTGGGCGCCAACCAGAAGCTCTACAGCGGCGTTGGCGAAATGGCCCTGATCGGCGGCAATGGCCGGCTGGTGGCCTACACCAAGGACCCGAGCAAATTCGGCGAAAAGGTCAGCGATATCCTCGACAGCGAAGAAGTCGCCAAGCTGGGCAACCTCAAGCGCGGCGAAGTGAACTACAGCGTCGACCAGGCCCACGGGCGGATCGAGCTGTACCTGCCGTTCGGCATCGGCCAGACCGACGCCCGCTGGACCCTGATGCTGCAACTGCCGCTGGACGCGGTCATGGCCGACCTGCAAAAACTGCAGAACGACCTGGCTGAACAACGCCAGGCCGACACCTTCGGCATGGCCATGGTCGGCCTGATCATCGCCGGCCTCGGCCTGCTGGTGATCTGGCTGGTGGGCCACGGCATCGCCCGCCCGCTCAAGCAAATGGTCGCCATGCTCGACGATATCGCCCAGGGCGAAGGCGACCTGACTCGCCGCCTGAGCAGCGACCGCGCCGACGAACTGGGCTCGATCGCCAAGGGCTTCAACACTTTCCTGGCCAAGCTGCAGGCGATGATCAGCCAGGTGGTGACCTCGGTGCAGAGCGTCAGCGACTCCTCCGAACACACCGCCGATATCGCCATTCGCACCAACCAGGGGGTGCACAAGCAGATGGCCGAGATCGACCAGGTGGCCACCGCCGTGCATGAAATGACCGCCACCGCCCAGGACGTGGCCCGTAACGCGACCCAGGCCGCGCAAGCCGCCAACCATGCCGACCAGGCCGCCAGCCAGGGCATGCGGATCGTGCGCGACACCTCGACCGCCATCGGCGCGCTGGCCGTGGAAATCGGCCGGGCGGTGGGCGTCGTGCAGACCCTGGCCAAGGACAGCGAGAACATCAATGCGATCCTGATCGCCATTCGCGGCATCGCCGAACAGACCAACCTGCTGGCCCTCAACGCGGCCATCGAAGCCGCCCGCGCCGGCGAGCAGGGACGCGGCTTTGCCGTGGTCGCCGACGAAGTCCGCAACCTGGCGCAGAAGACCCAGCAGGCGACCGAAGAAATCCAGTCGATGATCCAGCAATTGCAGCAAGGCACCCGCGATGTGGTGCGGGTCATGGAAGACAGCCAGAACCGCACCGACGAAAGCGTGCAGCACGCGGCAAAAGCGGCCGAGGCCCTGGAAACCATCACGCAGGCGGTGTCGGTGATCAATGACATGAACACCCAGATCGCCAGCGCCGCCGAAGAGCAGAGCGCCGTCGCCGAGGACATCAACCGCAACGTGATCAATATCGGCCAGGTGGCCAATGAAGTGGCCGGCGGCGCCGATGAATCCAGCGCGGCCAGTGCCGGTCTGACCAAGCTGGCCGAGCAGCAGCGACGCCTGATCAATCAGTTCAAGGTGTAACGGCCTGGCCTGCACCAACGCTCGAGGTCCTGCGGACCTTGCGCAGCCTTCGGCAGCGGCTACAGGGGTTGCGGCGCGATTCAAGAGCCCGGCACGGACTCTGTAGCCGCTGCCGCAGGCTGCGATCGAGCTGGGCGGCACTCCGTGCGAAGCGCTCGCCGAATCAGGCCACGCGATTCAGGGACGGCTTCAACCTGGGGTCAGGCATTCCGGGGCGTTGAGCTTCGGGTCGTTCACCAGGTTGGCCAGCACCCGCTCGCGCAAGGCCGCCGGCGGACTGGCCAGCAAGGCTTGCAGCACCGGCAACGGCGTTTGCGGGTCGAGCCAGGCTTCCTGGCCCTGGGCATCGAGGATCAATGGCCGACGCTGGCTGGCTGCCGGCTGGGTGACCACCGCGGTGCTCAGCCAGACCTGCTCCTGCACCGGATAGGCTTCCCAGATCGCCGCGAAGAACAGTGACGAGCCCTCCCCCGGCGTCAGCCAGTACGGGCGCTTGCGGGTGCCACCGCGCCATTCGTAGAAACCGTTGGCCGGCAGCAGGCAACGGCGCTGGCGAAAGGCTTCGCGAAACATCGGCTGTTCGGCCAGGGTTTCGGCACGGGCATGGGCGGGGGTGCGCGACAGGTCGGTCAGCCAGGGCGGCGTCAGGCCCCAGCGGGCGCGGGCGAGGTTGCGCTGGCCGTCGCTGCTGCGCAGGATCAGCACCGAATCGTTGGGCGAAATGTTCCACTGCGCCTGCTGGTCCGCCGGAAATCCGGGCAAGGCGGCAAACGCTGGGTTCCAACGAAACAGGGCATAACGTCCACACATGGGGCAAGCAACTCTCGGAAAATCGGCGGCCAGCCTAACAGATCAGCACACCGGCAGGATCGACCGGTTCATCGCCGGGCATCGGCAGCGCGGCATTGTAGGCGGCGATCAGCTCCCGGGCCTGTTGCGCCTGGTCGTTATCCACCGCCAGGGCCAGCAGGCCGGACATCGGCAGCTCGCCGGTACCGCCCAGCAGGTCCCGCCCCACCAGATGCGCCTCGACGCCCTCGCTGGCCAGCATGCGCTGGAGCAATTCCCCTTCCAGCAGGTTTTCCGGCTCGTAGATTCGCTGCATAGGCCTCCCGTCACTCGTTTTCGCTGCGCACGTCGAGCATCCATTCCTGACCGTCGGTCTGCAGGGTGAACACAATGGGCCGGCAACAGACCGGACAATCCTCGATGTACTGCTGATCGCCGCCGGACAGGTCCAGCACGGCCTCGGCTTCTTCACCGCAGTAGGGACATTGATAGCGCTCGGTTTCCAGCATCGCGGCCTCCGGAGTGACTTGTGCGTATAATCGCCGGTCTATTTGCAGGGCTATTGAGATCCGAGCTTACTTTTCGGACCGCGCCCGGCTATTTTTCGATCCAAACCTTTTCCTACCTAGCCGTTTCCAACAAGAGAGCATGATGGGCGAATTCGATGCCATCCGACCTTACGACGACAGTGAAGTACCAGCGGTGCTGGCTCGACTGCTCGGCGACAAGGCGTTTCTAGATATCCTCACCCACTTCCGCTTCCCGCGCTTTGCCGGCGCCTTCGGCTGGCTGCTCAAACCACTTATAGCTCATCGGCTGCGTCGTGAGTTCGCCGCGGTCACTTCGGTGGCGACGCTGCAGGACAAGGTCGAGTTCTACGTCGACCACACCATTGAACGAGCCACCGACGGCGTGACCTACACCGGCGTCGAGCAATTCAAATCCGGCAGCGCCTACCTGTTCATCGCCAACCACCGCGACATCGTGATGGACCCGGCCTTCGTCAATTACGCCGTGTATCACGCCGGCTTGCCGACCCCGCGCATCGCCATCGGCGACAACCTGCTGCAAAAGCCCTTTGTCAGCGACCTGATGCGCCTGAACAAGAGCTTCATCGTGCACCGCTCGATCACCGGGCGCCGGGAAAAGATGGCCGCCTACCAGTTGCTGTCGGCCTACATCAACCACTCGATCCGCAACGATTGCGCGTCGATCTGGATTGCCCAGGCCGAAGGTCGGGCCAAGGACGGCGACGACCGTACCGAATCGGCAATCCTCAAGATGTTCCACATGAGCCGCAAGGACGAGCCGTTCGGCGAAGTCATCCAGTCGCTGAACCTGACCCCGGTCTCGATCAGCTACGAATATGACCCTTGCGACCAGGCCAAGGCCCGCGAGCTGTACATCCGCGCGACCACCGGCAGCTACACCAAGGCGCCCGGCGAGGACGACATCAGCATCGCCAAGGGCATCACCGGCTATAAAGGCCGGGTCCACGTGAACTTTGCCGCGCCGATCACCGAGTACTTCGAGGACACCAAGCAATTGGCGGTGGAGATGGACCGGCAGATTCTCGGCGGCTATCGCCTGTTCCCGGTGCATTACCTGGCCTACGCCCAATGGGCCGATGCCGACCCGGCGTTGCAGGTGCCGACGGCGGACCAGGTGTTCCCGGCGGACGAACTGGCCAAGGCCCAGGAAGAATGGCAACGACGCCTGGACGCCTGCCCCGAGGAGCATCGTCCGTACCTGGTGTTGCAATATGCGACGCCAGTGCGCAATCAGTATCGGGTCAAGGCGGGGCTGGCCTTGCCATAAGGCTTATTGCCCAAACGACAACGGCGCCTGCGGGCGCCGTTGTCGTTGCTGGGGCGGGCTCGCGAAGGCGAGCGCACGGCCATCAGAACCGGGTGCTGATCCAGGACACCAGCAGTGCCAACCCCAGGCAGGCAAAACCGAAGCGGTAGAAAAACCGGTTCATGCGCACGGTCGCATCGTCCAGCGCCCGCGCCTGCAGCGTCCGGGAGCGGGACTCCCCCTGGGAGGCCAGATTGGCCAGGGCGCGCTGCTCACGGCGTCGGGTCGCGTGCAACAACCAGCTACCGGGAAAGGCGAACAGCAAGGCAAGAATATTGATCAGCTTGGCGGGGTGGGCGCTGAACAGCGACCAGATCAGTTGCAGCGACATCACGAACCTCAGAATGAAACCGGATAACGAGCCCTGGCGACTCGCGGCGCGGATTCTACCCAAAGGCCCACTTTCTGCCTGGGCTTTCCGACAAATAACAGGCGCTGGCCGGTTAATTCGCCCTGTCATACGTTCGTCATCTAAACAGGCCAGTCTGGCGCCCCTCGAAACCGACACGGAGCTTGTCATGTTGCATGCAGAAAACCAGGATCGCCTCTACCTGATCGCGCCCAGTGACGAACAGGAAGCTTTGGTCGGCGGCCTGGCCTTCAACGTCCAGGACCGCCACTGGCTGGTGTACTGCGCCCTCGGCGGGCATCAACATGCGGACCTGCCGGAAACCGACCTGCTGACGGGGGTCAGCGTGCTGGATTTTTACGTCGAGGCGGCGTGAGGCCAGACTCGAAACAAATCGACAGCCAATAAAAAGCCCGGCTTCTGTGGAAGCCGGGCTTTTTTGTGTACAGCGCCGAAGCCGTCAAGCAAGGCCCTTCGGGCCTTATCGCAGCCTGCGGCAGCGGCTACCATCATTCGCCGAGTATCTGGCCGATGCTCGGGTCCTTGAACAGGCGGGTCAAGGCATCGCTGAGGACGTCGCTGACCAGCTTGGTGTTGGTTTCCTGGTTCGGCGCCATGCCGAAACGCTGGTCCAGGGAAGCGCCATAGCGACCGCTGTAACGGCGGTTGGCGTTCTGCACATCGGAGCGGAAGGTCGCGCCGATGGTGGCCTCGGTCACATACAGGCCTTCCTTGGGCGACTGATACTTCAGCTCGGTCAGGGTCACGGTCAGTTGCGGAGCATTCAGCGCGTTGGCGGTCGGGGTAAAGCCCAGCAGGCGTACCGCGGCTTCGGCCTGGGCCTGCAGCTTCGGCAGGATCTGCGCGCCCTGGACGGTAATCGCACTGGTTTCAGGGTAAAGCCCGCCACGGGTACCCAGGGTTGGCGACGGACGGCCATCGACCACTTTCACGACCACCGGCTGGCCATGGCCGACCGGCGCAAGCTGAGTGGTGAGCTTCGGTTCCGGGCTCAGTTGTTGCGGGCTATGGGCGCAACCAGCCAGCGTCAAACTGGTCACAGTGATCAAACCGAACAACAGGCGTTGCAACATGCTCATTTCTCCAGAAATCAGGCGCAGACAGGTGCGCAGTATAGCGGTGGTCAACAGCCGCTAACCAGCGGCCCAGCGCGAGTCAGTCAGCTTTCAGACAGGTTCGGTACAAGGCGGTTCCTGTAACCTCCCCGTCACACGCGTTACATGGTCATGTAACGCCCAGGCGGCATTCTTCATCGCAACTGCCCAACAGGTACATCGCCATGCATTTGCTCTGGTCCTTGTTCGCTCCGCGCCGCAAATACCGCAGCTTCGCCCTGCTCGATCCGCAAGGCCGCTGCCAGGCTTTCAAGCACTGCCAGGTACCGCCAATGGGCGACGGCTGGGTGGAAGTCGAGGAAATCCGCCTCAATTGGTTGCACCAGCCGCTGCCTTCCAGCGCCCGTGTCAGCCCACGCATTGCCCGCGCCCGGGTGCAACCGATGATGGCCACCTGACCAAAAGCCTAATAAAAGTCATTAAACAGGATCATTTCTGCGCGTTTCTTCGTTACAATCTCCCCCCGATTATAAGGACGTCTCCTGATCGGGCCTCGCAGCATCGCTGACGCATCAGTATCAGCTCCCCCGCATTGCCCACAGAGAGCCGCCCACACAGATCGAGTGAAGCCGGCGTGCTTGCTGTACATCTTGCAAACCAGCGCTTTCCACGTATCTGCAGAGCTGCCATTGCTCGGCCACTGAGCTGTTCGCCCGTTAATGCCACGTATCTTTATGTCGGCATTTCACCCCTCGGGCCGGTGCCAGGCTTGGACAGCCCTTTTTTGAGGTTCACGTCTTCAAAAGAGCGTGAAAAAACGGGTTTTCACAACTTCACAAGAGTGTGGCGAGCAAATGAATAGTTTTGCGTCTGTACAAGCACCATTAACGTCTACAACAGCCCGATTACACAGGACCGAGCACGCCTCAGATACTTGCGCTTGACGCCTGTCCGCTACGGATTTGGTTGCACAAACGGACTCTTGACCATAAGTCGAATTGCCCGCCCTGCCCTGAAATGCGTTCATACGCGGATCAGGCCCGGTTGGTAGCGTCCGTCGAAGTTGCGAAAAATTGCGAAGATTCGGACATGGCGATCCTGGCCATGAGTGACCCGGGGCACATCGTGAACCGCCCCTTAACTCCTGGCAGCTATGCCGTCAATTTGGTGCTGCAGATTTTGGAGACGCGTTAATGGCGCATAACGAAGCAGTAGACGTCGTATTGGTTGGGGCCGGCATCATGAGTGCCACCCTCGCTGTACTGCTCAAAGAACTCGACCCCGCGATCAAGCTGGAAGTCGTCGAGCTGATGGATTCAGGTGCCGCGGAAAGTTCCAACCCGTGGAACAACGCCGGTACCGGCCACGCCGGCCTTTGTGAGCTGAACTACACGCCACAGGCCGCAGACGGTTCCATCGATATCAAGAAAGCCGTGCATATCAACACCCAGTTCGAGGTGTCGAAGCAGTTCTGGTCCTACCTGACCAAGAAAGGCACCTTCGGCTCGTCCAAGTCCTTCATCAGCCCGGTGCCGCACCTGAGCTTCGTCCAGGGCGAAAGCGGTGTGTCCTTCCTGAAGAAACGCTTTGAAGTGCTGAGTAAGCACCACGCTTTCGCGGACATGGAATACACCGAGGACAAGGCTAAGATGGCCGAGTGGATGCCGCTGATGATGCCGGGCCGCCCGGCTGAGGAAGTCCTCGCCGCTACCCGCGTGATCAATGGCACCGACGTCAACTTCGGCGCCCTGACCAACCAGTTGCTCAAGCACCTGACCAGCGCACCCGATGCCCAGGTCAAGTACTGCAAGCGCGTGACCGGCCTGAAGCGCAACAAGGACAACGGCTGGACCGTGAGCATCAAGGACGTCAACAGCGGTAACACCCGTGAAGTCGACGCCAAGTTCGTGTTCCTCGGCGCTGGTGGCGCGGCGCTGCCGCTGCTGCAGGCTTCGGGTATCGAGGAAAGCAAAGGCTTCGGCGGCTTCCCGATCAGCGGCCAGTGGCTGCGCTGCGACAACCCGGAAGTGGTCAAGCACCACCAGGCCAAGGTCTACAGCCAGGCCGCGGTCGGTTCGCCGCCGATGTCCGTGCCGCACCTGGACACCCGCGTGGTCGATGGCAAGAAGTCCCTGCTGTTCGGGCCGTACGCCGGCTTCACCACCAAGTTCCTCAAGCACGGTTCTTTCATGGACCTGCCGATGTCGGTTCGCGCCGGCAATATCGGCCCGATGCTGGCCGTGGCCAAGAACAACATGGACCTGACCAAATACCTGGTCAGCGAAGTGATGCAATCCATGGAGCAGCGCCTGGAATCCCTGCGGCGCTTCTATCCCCTGGCCAAGGCCGAAGACTGGCGCCTGGAAGTGGCCGGTCAGCGGGTGCAGATCATCAAGAAAGATCCGAAGAAAGGCGGCGTGCTGCAGTTCGGCACCGAGCTGGTCGCAGCCAAGGACGGCTCCCTGGCCGCCCTGCTTGGCGCTTCGCCAGGCGCTTCGGTGACCGTCTCAATCATGCTGGAACTGATCGAGCGCTGCTTCCCGAGCAAGGCGAACGGCGAGTGGGCCGGCAAGCTCAAGGAAATCTTCCCGGCCCGTGAAAAGGCCCTGGAAAGCGACGCTGCGCTGTATCACAAGATCAACAGCGAGAACAACGTCAGCCTGGAGCTGGTCGAGCAGAGCAGCGAAGCCGAAAGCTACGCTTAAGCCGCGCTTATGAAAAACGCCCCGCTCTCTTGGAGAACGGGGCGTTTTTTTATGGCTGGCTAAAAACAGCCGCCGCCGGGGCCGCGAGTTTCAGCCGCGGGCTTTTTCGATCAGTTCGATGTAGTCGGCGGCGTTGCGTTGGTCCTGGATCAGGGTCACGAAATCCTTGCCGTGTTCGTCCTTGCCATCCAGGTCGTAGCCGGCCTCGACGAAGAACACCAGAAAGCGCTCGAAATCGTCGATACGCAGGCCACGGTAGGCCTTGATCAGCTTGTGCAGGGACGGCGAAGTGGCGTCGACCGGCTCGAAATCGAGGAACAGTTTGATCTGCGCATCGCCGATCTCGTCACCAATCACTTGTTTCTTATCTTTACGCATTGCCGACTCCAGCTCGCAGACATTTCACGGGGCAGGCAGTTTACCCCCAGGCCGCGTCAGGCCTCAACGCGAGCGTACGGCGCCAGTATGCAGGTCGGCCCAGATGTGGCCGTTGGCGTAACTGAGGAACTGGCAATACACCGTGTCGTTGCGCAACAGGTCCATCACTACCCGGTACTGGGCCAACGGATAGAACAGGGTGAGGGTCTTGCTCTTGTCATCGAACAGCGGTTTTTTCAGGCTTTTGCTCTCGCCGTCGAAATTCACCAGCACCTGGCTGATGGTCGCCCCCTTGTTCAGCGGCTTGCCCTTGAGGCGAATCAACAGCGGCGAGGTGACCGGGATCGGTTGCTGGTTGGATTGACGCTGGTTGCCGATAACCACCGAGTATTCGGTGACCTGCAACAACTGTTGCTGCTCGGGAGCGGCCTGCCGCAGGGCCAGGTCATCGGGGGGCAGGAACTGCGCATGCATGGGCGCCGGGGCGGCAGCCAGGGGCAGGCTCAGGATCAGCAGACAGGCCGCGCAACCGCGAATCAAAAGGCTCATGACAGGCTCCAGACACAAGGCCTGGCACTCTAGCATGGGTCAGGAAAGATTTTGCGCGGCCAGCGCTTGGCGCGAGGATGGCGCTCAGTCGAACTGCGCGCGCATCCAGGCCTGGTATTGGGCCACGCCAGGCTCACCCTCACGGGGCGCCCAGTCGGCCAGTTCGCCGTCGCCAACCGGACGATAAGGCCCGGCCTTGCATTCGAACATCAGGCTATCGGGCTCAAGCACCACCAGGCCGTGGTAGACCCCGACCGGCAGGTCGACGCCCATGCAATCACCGCCCGCCTGCAGTACACGTTTTTCCAGCACCTGACCGGCGTCGTCGAAAATCAGCAAGCCCAGGCGCCCCTTGAGCACCAGCAGGGTCTCGGCTTTGTCGTCGCTCAGGTGGCGATGAGGCGGGACGTAGGTGGATGGCTGCAGCCCGACCGCCATGCGATGGCAAGGCTCCTGCATCTGATGGAAGTTGTGGTGGTGGCGACCACGAGGGCTGGCCGAGGCCTTTTCAGCCAGTTCGGCAAACAGCGACTGATCGAGAAAGCTCGGCCCCTTCATGATTTACATCCCCTTGACGGCAAAGATGCCGGCAGCGTTACGCCAGTAGCCCTTGTAGTCCATGCCGTAACCGAAGATGTAACGGTCTACGCAAGGCAGGCCGACGTAATCGGCTTTCAGGTCGGGACGGGCCTTGCGGTCGTGGTCCTTGTCGATCAGCACGGCGGTGTGCACTGCACGGGCGCCGGCGTGTTTGCAGAAGTCGATGATCGCACCCAGGGTATGACCTTCGTCGAGGATGTCGTCGATAATCAGCACGTCACGGTCGATGAAGGACACTTCCGGCTTGGATTTCCAGAACAGCTCGCCGCCGCTGGTTTCGTTGCGATAGCGGGTGGCGTGCAGGTAGGAAGCTTCCAGCGGGAACTTGAGGTGGGTCAGCAGCTTGCCGGAGAAGATCAGGCCACCGTTCATTACACAGAAAACCACCGGATTGCGCTCCGCCAGCTCTTCATTGATTTGTGCACCGACTCGGGCGATGGCCGCCTCGACCTCAGCTTCGGTGTACAGGCAGTCAGCCTCGCGCATGATTTGACGGATATGCTCGAGATCAGCGGACATGGCGCTCTCCAGGGGGGTGGCAGTTTCGGAAAAGCGAGCAAAGGTACGCATCCAGCCCGGTCAGATCAAGCGTTTCTGGACTAACGTACTTAGATGTCTATAGGACAACACCCTCGGATAGATTAATCTAGGCCGGTTTTTTTGCCCGCCGCCGGAGCCTTTCCCTATGCCCATCCGTGAGATCCGCCATCCGCTGATCCGACACAAACTTGGCCTTATGCGCCGCGCCGACATCAGCACCAAGAACTTTCGCGAGCTCGCTCAGGAAGTCGGTGCCCTGCTGACGTACGAAGCCACCAAAGACCTGCCGCTTGAGTCCTATGAAATTCCGGGCTGGTGCGGCCCCGTGCAGGTCGAGAAAATCGCCGGCAAGAAGATCACCGTGGTGCCTATCCTGCGCGCCGGTATCGGCATGCTCGAAGGCGTGCTCAGCCTGATCCCGGGCGCCAAGGTCAGTGCCGTGGGCGTGGCCCGCAACGAGGAAACCCTGCAGGCGCACACCTACCTGGAAAAACTGGTTCCGGAAATCGACGAGCGCCTGGCGATGATCATCGACCCGATGCTCGCCACCGGCAGCTCCATGGTCGCGACCATCGACCTGTTGAAAAAGGCAGGCTGCAAGGACATCCGCGCCATGGTCCTGGTGGCTGCTCCCGAAGGCATCGACGCCGTCGAGAAAGCGCATCCGGACGTGACGATCTACACCGCGTCCATCGACCAGAAACTCAACGAGCACGGCTACATCATCCCGGGCCTGGGCGATGCCGGCGACAAGATCTTCGGCACCAAGCAGAAGGACGCTTGAGCATGCAGGATGAGTTCAACGATCCGCTCTGGCGCCAGGTGCTGTCTGGCGCGCAGATGCTCTTCGTGGCCTTTGGCGCGTTGGTGTTGATGCCGCTGATCACCGGTCTCGACCCCAACGTGGCGCTGTTCACGGCGGGTCTCGGGACTCTGCTGTTCCAGCTCGTGACCGGGCGCCAGGTGCCAGTGTTCCTGGCGTCCAGTTTTGCCTTCATCACGCCGATCATTCTCGCCAAGGGCCAGTTCGGCCTGGCCGCGACCATGGGCGGGGTAATGGCGGCCGGCTTCGTCTACACCTTCCTGGGCCTGGCGGTGAAGATCAAGGGCACCGGGTTCATCGACCGGCTGCTGCCGCCGGTGGTAATCGGCCCGGTGATCATTTCCATCGGCCTGGCCATGGCCCCGATCGCCGCCAACATGGCGATGGGCAAGGCCGGCGATGGCAGCGAGCTGATTCATTACCAGACGGCGATGATGATCTCCATGCCTGCGCTGCTGACCACCCTGATCGTCGCGGTGTTCGGCAAAGGCATCTTCCGCCTGGTGCCGATCATCTCCGGGGTGCTGGTGGGCTTTGCCCTGTCGTTCTATTTCGGCGTGGTCGATACCGCGAAGATCGCCGCGGCGCCCTGGCTGGCCCTGCCGCACTTCACCGCGCCGGAGTTCAACTGGCAGGCGATCCTGTTCATCGTTCCCGTGGCCCTGGCCCCTGCCATCGAGCATATCGGCGGGGTGATCGCGGTCGGCAGCGTGACCGGTCGCGACTACCTGAAGAAGCCCGGCCTGCATCGCACCCTGCTCGGTGACGGCATTGCCACCACCGCTGCCGGTATGTTCGGCGGCCCGCCCAACACCACCTACGCCGAAGTGACCGGCGCGGTGATGCTGACCAAGAACTACAACCCGAAAATCATGACCTGGGCGGCGATCTTTGCCATCAGCCTGGCGTTTATCGGCAAGTTCGGTGCGCTGCTGCAAAGCATCCCGGTACCGGTGATGGGCGGGATTCTCTGCCTGTTGTTCGGCTCGATCGCCGCGGTGGGCATGAACACCCTGATCCGCCACAAGATCGACCTGGGCGAAGCGCGCAATCTGGTGATCGTCTCGGTAACCCTGGTGTTCGGGATTGGCGGGGTGTTGATCGGTACCGGTACCGGCCCGGACGACTTCGGCCTGAAAGGAATCGCCCTGTGCGCCATCGTCGCCATTGCGCTGAACCTGATCCTGCCGGGCAACGATGGCTGGAAGAACAAGAAGGCTGAGGAACCGCTGATCTAAGATCGGCGTCAAACGGAAATCTATCGCGGGCAAGCCTCGCTCCTACAGACGGTGTTGCCGTAGGAGCGAGGCTTGCCCGCGATGCTTTTACAACGCCAAAGGCGCGCGCTCGCACAAGGCATTCAATGCCTTGGCCCATTGCGGGTCGTCGTTCAGGCACGGCACCAGCACCAACTCCTCCCCTCCCGCTTCGCGGAACTGCTCGCGACCGCGATCGCCAATTTCCTCCAGGGTCTCGATGCAATCGGCGACGAATGCCGGGCACATCACCAGGACTTTCTTCACGCCCTGCCCCGCCAGCTCATCCAGGCGCGCCTCGGTGTAGGGCTCGATCCACTTGGCACGCCCCAGACGAGACTGGAACGACACCGACCACTTGCCGTCCGTCAGCCCCATGCGCTCGGCGAATGCCCGCGCCGTGCTCAGGCACTGGCCGCGATAACAGGTGGCGGCCACCTCGGGAGTCGCGTCGCGGCAGCAATCGCCTTCCAGGCTGTGGCCGGGATTGAGCTTTTGCAGGTGCCGCTCGGGCAAGCCATGGAAGCTCAGCAGCAGATGATCGAAATCCTGTTGCAGGTGCTCCCGGGCGCTGGCCACCAGCGCGTCGAGGTATTCCGGCTGATCGTAGAACGGCTGCAATACCGACAGCTGCACATCCAGCTGCTTGTCGCGGATCACTCGCCGAGCCTCCTCCACCACCGTGGTCACGGTGCTGTCGGCGAATTGGGGATACAGCGGCGCCAGGGTGATCTTCTTGTTCCCCTGGGCCACCAGACGCAGCAACGCCGATTCGATGGACGGCTCGCCATAACGCATCGCCAGCTCCACCGGACCGTGCTTCCACTCGCGCGTCATGGCTTCCTGCAGGCGGCGGCTGAGCACCACCAGCGGCGAACCCTGCTCCCACCAGATCGAGGCGTAGGCATGCGCCGACTGCTCCGGACGCTTGATCAGAATCAGCGACACCAAAAGCCGCCGGACCGGCCAGGGCAGGTCGATCACATAAGGGTCCATCAGGAATTGATTGAGGTAACTGCGCACATCCGCCACCGAGGTGGAGGCCGGCGAACCCAGGTTGACCAGGAGCAACGCGTGATCGGTCATGCAACGTCCTATTTCAGAGGCGGCTGGACAAGTCGTCCAGGGCCGCGCGCAAATCAGTGAACTGGAAAGTGAATCCGGCGGCCAGCAACCGCGCGGGTACCGCGCGTTGACCACCCAGCAACAACAACGACAATTCCCCCAGGCCCACGCGCAACACAAAGGCCGGCACCGGCACTACCGCTGGCCGATGCAAGACGCTGCCCAGGGTCTTGGCGAACTCGCGATTGCGCACCGGCTTGGGCGCGCAGGCATTATAAGGACCGCTGGCATCGCTGCGGTGCAGAAGAAAATCAATCAGGGCGATTTGATCCTTGATATGAATCCACGGCATCCACTGCCGACCGTTGCCTATCGGCCCGCCCAGCCCCAGCTTGAAAGGCAGCAGCAAGCGCGACAAAAAGCCGCCCTCGGCAGACAGCACCAGGCCCGTGCGAATCAACACCACGCGCAGGCCCATGGCCTCGGCACGCTGCGCGGTCTCTTCCCAGGCGATACATAACTGGCTGGCAAAATCCTCACTGACCGGGGGTGACTCCTCGTTCAGCTCGCGCTCCCCGCCGTCGCCATACCAGCCCACGGCCGAGCCGGAGATCAGCACCTGGGGTTTCTGCCGCCGGCTTTCCAGCCAGGCCAGCAGTTTTTCCGTCAGGGTAATGCGACTGCTCCAGAGCAGCGCCTTGCGCTTGTGGGTCCAGGGTCGATCGGCAATCGGCGCGCCCGCCAGGTTAATGATGGCGTCGACCGGCTCTTCTGCGAGTTCGTCCAGGCGGCCAATGCCACGCACTTGAGCGCCACACAATTTGGCCACCTCGGCAGGTCGACGACTCCATACCGTCAACTGATGGCCCTGGGTCAGCCAGAGACGGCAAAGCTGACGTCCTATCAAACCAGTACCGCCGGTCAGCAATATGTGCATGACATCTTCCTCGCGTGGCGTTTTACCTGGATCCCTAGTCTATTTTTATATGCAGGGATCTTTTCAATCGGGCAGGCTCTTGTTTAACAATAGGACACCCTGTAAATCCGATAACGCCGAAAGTTATACCAAATAAAAATATTGTACAGATTTAATGAAGGCGTAATCTGCACAGAAAGGTAAACGAGGCCTCCCCAATGACCGTACCCATCGCAATCATCGGTACCGGCATCGCCGGACTCTCCGCCGCCCAGGCGCTGCGAGACGCTGGGCATGTCGTGCAACTTTTCGATAAAAGCCGCGGCAGCGGCGGGCGCATGTCCAGCAAGCGCAGCGACGCTGGCGCGCTGGACATGGGCGCACAGTATTTCACCGCACGCGACCGGCGCTTCGTCACTGAAGTACAGCGCTGGCAGGTCAACGGCTGGGCCGCCGAATGGGCGCCGCAGCTGTACAACTTCCACGGCGGCCAGCTCACCCCATCGCCGGACGAACAGACCCGCTGGGTCGGCACCCCGCGCATGAGCGCCATCACCCGCGGCCTGCTGGGCGAAACGGAAGTGCACTTCGCCTGCCGCATCACCGAGGTCTACCGGGGCGAGCAGCATTGGCACTTGCAGGATGCCGAGGGTTTCACCCACGGTCCGTTCAGCCACGTGATCATCGCCACGCCGGCTCCCCAGGCAACCGCCCTGCTGGCCGCCGCGCCGAAACTCGCGGGGGCCGCCGCCGGGGTGAAGATGGACCCGACCTGGGCCGTCGCCCTGGCATTCGATACCCCGCTGGAAACCCCGATGGAAGGCTGCTTCGTACAGGACAGCCCGCTGGATTGGCTGGCCCGCAACCGCAGCAAACCAGGGCGCGACAGCAGCCTCGATACCTGGGTCCTGCATGCGAGCAGTTCCTGGAGCCGCCAGCACATCGACCTGCCGAAAGAGGCGGTGATCGAACAACTGCACGGCGCCTTCGCCGAACTGCTGCACAGCGCCATGCCCGCCCCGACCTTCAGCCTCGCCCATCGCTGGCTCTATGCCCGCCCGGCCAGCAGCCATGAATGGGGCGCCCTGGCGGATGTCGACCTGGGGCTCTACGCCTGTGGCGACTGGTGCCTGTCCGGTCGCGTCGAAGGCGCCTGGATCAGCGGACAAGAGGCCGCACGCCGGTTGCACGAACACCTGTAAGCGCATCACCCCGCGTAACTTTGCTGCTGTCGCAATGGACAGCAGCCTGCCTTCCCCGCTCAACAACCAAGACACCCTCTCTGCTTATCGGGCTGTTGCTCGAAGAGAAAAAACCACGCGTGGAAGAATCCGCCAGCAGCCAGGCGGAGATCATCCTGCAACCGAAAAATGAGCAGGGCATCGGCAGAAAAGCCCTTCGGCAAAAACTTATACAAAATATTTTACTTGCACACCTTTGATCTTATGATGAAGCAAAGTTGTACAAGATCGATTTTTCGTACATGAATACCCGGAGCCCTTCCTATGCCCGACTATCCGACCCAGGCCGGCAAACCGAAAATCGCCATCAGCGCCTGCCTGCTGGGCGAATCCGTGCGCTACAACGGCGGGCACAAGGAATCGCGCCTGTGCAGCCAGGCCCTCGCCGAGTTTTTCGAGTTTGTCCCGCTGTGCCCGGAAGTTGCGATCGGCCTGGGCACGCCCCGCGAACCCATTCGCCTGGTGGGCGATCCGCAACAACCGCGGGCCGTCGGCAGCGTCGATCCGACGCTGGACGTCACCCAGGCCCTGGCGGACTACGGCCAGCGCATGGCCAATGAACTGGACGGCCTCTGCGGCTACATCTTCATGCAGAAATCCCCGTCCTGCGGCCTGGAGCGGGTCAAGGTCTACCAGGACAAGGGCCGCCCCGCCGAACTCAGTGGGCGCGGTATTCACGCGCAGGCTTTCTGCAGCCGCCATCCCGACCTGCCGGTGGAAGAAGACGGCCGGCTCAACGATCCGGTGCTGCGGGAAAATTTCCTGACCCGGGTATTCGCCTACAGCGCCTGGCGGGACCTGCTCGCACAAGGCCTGACCCGACGCCGCCTGACTGACTTCCACGCACGCTACAAATATTTGCTGATGGCCCACAACCCGGTGCAATACAAGGCCCTTGGAACCCTGCTGGGCAGCATGGGCCAGAGCGACCCGGCGCAGGTCGGCCCACGCTATTTCAGTCAGTTGATGGCGGCCCTGAAAAAGTGCGCCACCCGCGGCACCCACAGCAACGTACTGCAACATATCAGCGGCTATCTCAAGCAGGCCATCAGCAGCGAAGACAAACAGGAAATGCAGCACCTCATCAGCCAGTACCGCCACGGCATCGTGCCGCTGGTGGTGCCGCTGACCCTGCTCAAGCATCACCTGCGCCTGCACCCCGATCCCTACATCGCGCAACAGGTGTACCTGCAGCCCCATCCGGAAAGCCTCAGCCTGCGCAATGCGCTTTGAGCCGCGAGCCATGAACGAATCGAGACTCGACCCGCCGGCATCCGACGGCGCCAGCGGCCATCCCTCGGCAGAAGGCTGGTTGCCAATTCGCGAGGTGACCCGCCAGACCGGGGTCAATGCCGTCACCTTGCGCGCCTGGGAGCGCCGCTATGGGCTGATCGTGCCGCAGCGCACCGCCAAGGGCCACCGGCTGTTTTCGGGCGAACATGTGCAACGCATCCTGAAAGTCCTGACCTGGCTCGACCGCGGCGTGACGGTCAGCCAGGTCAAGCACCTGCTGGACGCCGAGCCCGCCCTCAGCGAACCGGCCCGCAACGACTGGCACCTGCAGCGCCAGGGCCTGGTCCAGGCCATCAGCCAACTGGCCGAGCGCCAGGTCGACGAAACCTTCAACCAGGCCATGGCGCTCTACCCGCCCCGGACCTTGTGCGAGCACTTGCTGCTGCCGCTGCTGGGCGAACTGGAGCAACGCTGGCAGAGCCACTTCGGCATGCAGATGGAACGGGTGTTTTTTCATTCCTGGCTGCGCAGCAAGTTCGCCGTGCGGGTTTATCACAACAACCGCCAGCTGCAAGGCGCCCCGCTGCTGCTGATCAATCACTCGGACCTGCCGCTGGAACCGCACCTGTGGCTCTGCGCCTGGCTGATCAGCAATACCGATTGCCCGGTGGAAGTCTTCGACTGGCCACTGCCGCCCGGCGAACTGGCGCTGGCCGCCGAACGCCTGCAAGCGCGGGGCGTGCTGTTGTATTCGAGCAAGTCGATCAACCTGCGAAAACTGCCACGCTTGCTCAGCGGCCTCGCCTGCCCGGCCTTCATCGTCGGTCCGGCGGTGAGCATCCACCACGCCGAGCTGGTCAACTGCGCCACCAGGATCGCCGATCTGCACCTCGCCGCGGACCCGCTCTCGGCGCACCAGGCCCTCACCGGGCTAGGACTTCTTTAATGCAGGAATCCCCATGCAACTGATCTGGCTACGCAGCGACCTGCGTCTGCATGACAACACCGCGCTGAGCGCCGCGGCCCAACGCGGGCCGACGGTGGCCGTGTACCTGCTGAGCCCGCGGCAATGGCAGGCGCATGACGATGCGCCGTGCAAGGTCGATTTCTGGCTGCGCAACCTGCAGCAACTGAGCGGCGACCTGGCCCGGCTGAACATCCCGCTGCTGATCCGCGAGGCGCCCGAATGGGAGCAGGCCCCCCAGGTGCTGCTGCGGCTGTGCCGGGAACTGGCGATCGAGGCGCTGCACGTCAACGAGGAATACGGCATTCACGAAACTCGCCGCGATACGGCGGTGGCCAGCCTGCTGAAAAGCCAGGGCGTGGGCTTCCACAGTTACCTCGACCAACTGCTGTTCCGGCCCGGCAGCGTACTGACCAAGAGTGGCGGCTACTTCCAGGTCTTCAGCCAGTTTCGCAAGGTCTGCTACAACCGGCTGCACAGCGCCCTGCCGCAGCGGCTGGCAGCGCCCGGCGCGCAAGCCGCCCTGGGCATAAAAGCCGACGCGGTGCCACGGCAGGTCGAAGGCTTCCCGACACCCGCAGCGCAGCTGCAAGCGCTCTGGCCAGCTGGCGAACAGGTGGCGCAACAACGCCTGGCACATTTTGCCGAGGCGCACCTCGAGCATTACCAGGCCGAGCGAGACTTGCCGGCCAGGCCCGGCACCAGCCAGCTTTCGCCCTACCTCGCCGCCGGCGTGCTGTCGCCGCGCCAGTGCCTGCACGCCGCACTGCAAAACAACCGCGGCGAGTTCGCCAGCGGCAGCCCCGGCGCGGTCACCTGGATCAACGAACTGCTCTGGCGCGAGTTCTACAAACACATCCTGGTGGGTTACCCACGGGTGTCCCGCCATCGGGCCTTCCGCCCGGAAACCGAAGCCGTGGCCTGGCGCGACGCCCCCGAAGAGCTGGCGGCCTGGCAGCAGGCCCGTACCGGCCTGCCGATCATCGACGCGGCCATGCGCCAGTTGCTGGAAACCGGCTGGATGCACAACCGCCTGCGGATGGTGGTGGCGATGTTCCTGACCAAGAACCTGCTGATCGACTGGCGCCATGGCGAGCGTTTTTTCATGCGCCACCTGATCGACGGCGACCTGGCGGCGAACAACGGCGGCTGGCAGTGGAGCTCGTCCACCGGCACCGATTCGGCGCCCTATTTTCGTATCTTCAATCCGTTGAGCCAGTCGCAGCGGTTCGACAGCCAGGGGACCTTCATCCGGCACTGGCTACCGGAGCTGGCGGGGCTGAATGAAAAAGATATCCACAACCCTGCCGCCATGGGCGGCCTGTTCGGCGTGGCCGATTACCCGCCACCGATGGTCGATCTGTCGATGTCGCGCGAACGGGCCTTGGCGGCCTTCAAGAACCTGCCGTCGCGGGGAGTTGCCGAGGAGTACCGGGATTAGGAACGACAGGCGCCCGTCAGGGGTTTCACACAGCCTGCGGCCACTGCCTTACACTGCGCGCCTATGACCACTATTCCTGTCACCCAGATCGCCGAAGCGGCGGTCACCTGCTCGACCTGCGCCGCTTGCTGCTGCCAATTGGAAGTGATGTTGATCACCGAGACCGGCGTGCCCGAACGTTTTATCGACACTGACGATTGGGGAGGCGAAGTCATGCTGCGGCTGGACGACGGCTGGTGTGCCGCGCTGGATCGCAACAGCATGATGTGCAGCATCTACGAACAACGGCCGCTAATCTGTCGGGAGTTCGAGATGGGCGAAGTGGACTGCCTCAACGAACGCCGCGGCATTGCCTCGGCGTATCGCTGAAAGCGCCTCACAACGGCATGGTGTAATGCAGCGCGTAGCTTTCCACGCCGTCGTTGGGCGTCGCGATGCCGGCGTTGGAATAGTGCGTGGCGCGAATACCGACTTCATGCCCGCCGTTGAAGCGCAGGCCGAAACCGATGCGGTCCTCGAACTGGAAGGCCGAACCAAGCTTGTTGTCTTCCACCTCGGTGTTGGCGAACACCGCCACGCCAATCCCCGCCTCGATGTAAGGCTTGACGTTCTGCCCGGCGAATTCATACACCAGGACCGGTGAGAACGACAGGCTGTGGTTGCTGGACTTTTCGTCGCCGTCCCAGAAGGTGTAGGCGCCGCTCCAGTAGCCGGTCAGGCGACCGACATCACTTTGCAGCCAGCTTTTGTCCCAATCGAATTGCATGCCCAGGCGATAGGTCTGGGTCGAGTCGCTGGTCTGCCCCACCGAAAACTCGACGCCAGCCGCCTGTGCCGAAATACTTTGCCCCAACAGTGCGGCCGCAAGCGCAGCCAAACAGAACACTCGTCTCATCAGGAACATCCTTTTCAAAAACGATTTGTATGGTGTTGTCAGATTCCGCAAACAGGTTAATAGAAATCTGTGCTTGAGCAGAAGTTCAGCTTAAATCACCGTTTCTGCGCGATTTTCTTATAGAACGAAGCTTTGCACCGCTCCCGCCTCATTCCAGAGCAACGGCAGAATATGTCTGAAGTGACACAGATCGCCACTTGTCCAGAACCGGGCCTGGCGTGCCGGCCCCGCAGCCAGCAACTCGCGTTCGCCCAGCAGGCGCTCCAGCTGGCGAGCAACCGCGGCCCCGGTATCGATCAGACTGATGTCCGCAGGGATCATCGACTTGAGCAGCGGCTTGAGAAACGGATAGTGGGTGCAGCCAAGGATGATGGTGTCACAGCCGGCCGCCAGCAGCGGCTCGACATACCCCTGCAGCAGTTGGCGCAAGGCGGGGCTGTGCAGGTCACCGGCTTCGATCCGTTCCACCAGGCCCGGGCATGGCCGGGTAATCACCTTGATGTCGGTGGCGAAACGATCGAGCAAGGCGGCGAATTTGGCACTCTGCAAGGTGCCGGTGGTGGCCAGCACGCCGACCACGCCACTGCGGGTGGCGGCGGCAGCCGGCTTGACCGCAGGCTCCATGCCGATGATAGGCCAGTCCGGGTAATCCCGACGCAGGTCGGCGACAGCGGCCACGGTCGCGGTGTTGCAGGCCAGCACCAGCGCCTTGGCACCCTGCTCGCGGAAAAATCCGGCGACCAGGCTGCAACGTTGACGGATAAATTCGGGGGTTTTCTCGCCGTAGGGAATATTGCCGCAATCGGCCACATACAGCAGCGATTCATGGGGCAGGCGCTGCTGGATCTCCGCCAGCACCGACAGGCCGCCGACGCCGGAATCGAAGACGCCGATCGGCGCTTCACGCATGCGGGCCTCCACAGACGCTGCAGCCCGGGTCGCGCTTGACCCGCAGTTCACGAAAGCGCGTGCCCAGGGCATCGATCAACAACAGGCGGCCCACCAACGACTCACCGAACCCCACCAGCAGCTTCAACGCCTCGAGCGCCTGCAGGCTGCCCACCAGGCCCACCAGCGGCCCGACCACACCGGCTTCGCTGCAAGTCAGCTCGGCTTCGCTGCCGTGCCCATATAAACAGTGGTAGCACGGGCTTTCGGGGCGCCGTGGGTCGAACACCGACAGTTGCCCTTCCAGGCGAATCGCCGCGCCACTGACCAGCGGCTTGCCGCCGGCGACGCAGGCGGCGTTCACCGCCTCGCGGGTCGAGAAGTTGTCGGTGCAGTCGAGCACCAGGTCCACGGCAGCGACGGCCGCCGCCAGGGAGTCGATATCCAGTGCGGCGCGATGCGGCACCAGCTGGATCTCGGGATTGATCGCGGACAGGCGACGCATCGCCGAATCGACCTTGCTCAGGCCGACGCTGTCGGTGTCGTGAATGATCTGGCGTTGCAGGTTGGTCAGGTCGACCGTATCGAAGTCGGCCAGGTGCAGCTCGCCGACGCCCGCGGCGGCCAAGTACAGCGCCACCGGAGCGCCCAAGCCACCCAGGCCGACGATCAATACGCGGCTGGCCTTGAGTCGCAACTGACCGTCGATGTCGACGTGCTGCAACAGAATCTGCCGGCTGTAGCGCAGCAATTCCTGATCGTTCAGCACGACAGGCTTCCTAAGCTGATGCGTTCGTGACCGCCCAGGTCGACGCGACTGTGCACCTCGGCAAAGCCCTGGGTCAGCAACAGATCGCGCACGGCCGGCGCCTGATCGTAGCCATGCTCGAGCATCAACCAGCCGCCAGCCTCGAGGTGCTCTGGCGCCTGCGCGATGATCAGGCGCAGATCGTCCAGCCCGTCCTTGCCCGCGACCAGGGCGCTCTCCGGCTCGAAACGCACATCGCCGGCCGCCAGGTGCGGGTCGGCGGCGGCGATATAGGGCGGGTTGCTGATAATCAGTCGATAACGCTCGCCTGGGAGGGCGCTGAACCAATGGCTGCTCAACACCGTGACGTTGTCCAGTTGCAGGCGCTGGCGGTTGCGCTCGGCCAGGGCCACGGCTTCCAGCACCCGGTCGACCGCGGTGACCCGCCACGCCGGGCGCTCGCTGGCCAGGGCCAGGGCGATGGCGCCGCTGCCGGTGCCCAGGTCGAGCACCTTGGCCGGGGTGGCGGGCAGCAGTTCCAGCGCCGCCTCCACCAGCAACTCAGTGTCGGGACGCGGGATCAGCGTGTGTGGCGCCACTTCCAGGTCGAGTTTCCAGAACCCCTGCTGGCCAAGAATATAAGCCACAGGCTCGCCCGAACGGCGCCGCTGCAGGTAACTGGCGAAGGTCAACGCCGCGTCGCTGGGCACGATTCGCTCGGGCCAGGTGTGCAGGAAGCTGCGCGGCTTGCCCAGGGCAGCCGCCAGCAGCAACTCGGCATCCAGGCGGGCCGTTGGCGAGTCGGGCAATTGGGCGGCGCGCAGCAGGCTGGCGATGATGGTCATTATGTTTACTCGCCCAGTGCGGCTAGTTGATCGGCCTGGTATTCGGCCAGAAGCGGTTCGATCACCGCCTCGACGCCACCGGCGAGGATTTCATCGAGGGAATAGAGGGTCAGGTTGACGCGGTGATCGGTCACCCGGCCCTGGGGAAAGTTGTAGGTGCGGATGCGCTCGGAGCGGTCGCCCGAACCCACCAGCAGCTTGCGCTCGCTGGCGATCGCATTGGCCGCGGCACTGGTCTGCTGGTCGTTGAGCTTTGCCGACAGCCAGGACATGGCGCGCGCACGGTTCTTGTGCTGGGAACGCTCTTCCTGGCACTCGACCACGATTCCCGACGGAATGTGCGTAATGCGGATCGCCGAGTCGGTCTTGTTGACGTGCTGGCCACCGGCGCCCGAGGAGCGATAGGTGTCGATTCGCAGGTCCGCCGGGTTGATCTCGATGGCTTCTTGCTCATCCGGCTCGGGCAGCACCGCCACGGTGCAGGCCGAGGTGTGGATGCGGCCTTGGGATTCGGTGGCCGGCACCCGCTGCACGCGGTGGGCGCCGGATTCGAATTTCAGCTTGCCGTAGACGTTCTCGCCTTCGACCCGGGCGATGACTTCTTTATAGCCGCCGTGCTCGCCCTCGTTTTCCGAAAGGATCTCCAGCCGCCAGCCACGCCGCTCGGCATAGCGCGAATACATGCGGAACAGGTCGCCGGAGAAGATCGCCGCTTCGTCGCCACCGGTGCCGGCGCGGATTTCCAGGAACACGTTGCGCCCGTCGTTCGGGTCCTTGGGCAGCAGCATGCGTTGCAGCGTGCTTTCCAGCTCGACCAGTTGCTCCTTGGCTTCGCGGACTTCTTCCACCGCCATTTCGCGCATGTCCGGATCGCTGTCCTTGAGCAGCGCCTGCGCGCCCTCGAGGTCGGCCTGGACCTTGAGCACCTGTTTATAGGTCTCGACGATCGGCTCGACTTCCGCGTACTCCTTGGAATAGGCGCGGAACTTGGCCTGATCGGATATGACCTCGCCGTCGCCAAGCAACGCGGTCAATTCCTCGAAACGGTCCTGGAGCACATCCAGCTTATTGAGCAGTGACGCTTTCATTGCGGTTTTTTATCCGAAGAGTCCGAAGCGCCCTCACCGAGGGCAAAGAGTTCCTGGGCCATGGCCAGCGCATCCAGGCGGCCTTCAGCGGTCAGTTTTTTCAACTGGACGCTGGGCGCATGCAGCAATTTGTTTGTCAGGCCGCGAGCCAGTTGCATCAGGACGTCTTCGGCGCTGCTGCCGTTGCTCAGCATGCGCAGGGCCTTTTGCAGTTCTTCATCGCGCAGGCGTTCGCTCTGCTGACGATACGCCTTGAGCACATCCACCGCAGCCAGCTCGCGCAGGCGCACCATGAAATCTTCGGCGCCGATGTTCACCAGCTCTTCCGCCGCCTGCGCCGCGCCTTGACGGCTCTTGAGGTTTTCGGCGACCACTTCGTGGAGATCGTCGACGGTATAGAGGTAAACGTCGTCCAATTCGCCGACTTCTGGCTCGATATCCCGCGGAACGGCAATATCCACCATGAAAATCGGCTTGTGCTTGCGCAGCTTCAGCGCGCTTTCCACCGCACCCTTGCCGAGGATCGGCAACTGGCTGGCGGTGGAACTGATGACGATATCGCTGTGCACCAACTCCTGAGGAATATCCGAAAGCAGCACGGCATGGGCTCCAAACTGTTCGGCCAGGGTGCTGGCGCGCTCCAGCGTGCGGTTGGCGACCACGATGCGCTTGACCCCCAGGTCATGCAGGTGGCGGGCGACCAGGGTAATGGTTTCGCCGGCGCCGATCAGCAGCGCCTGGCTGCGCTGCAGATCGCTGAAAATCTGTTTCGCCAGGCTCACCGCGGCAAAAGCCACGGAAACCGGGTTCTCACCGATGGCGGTGTCGGTGCGTACTTGCTTGGCAGCGCTGAAAGTGGCCTGGAACAGCCGCCCCAGCAGCGGGCCTATGGTTCCGGCCTCACGCGCCACGGCGTAGGCGGATTTCATCTGCCCGAGGATCTGCGGCTCGCCCAGCACCAGCGAATCCAGCCCCGAAGCGACACGCATCATGTGACGAACGGCCGCATCGTCTTCGTGCACATAGGCACTGGCGCGCAGGTCCTCAAGGCTCAGATGGTGGTACTCGGCCAGCCAGCGCAGCACGATATCCGCCGAAAGGTGATCCTGTTCTATATAGAGTTCACTGCGATTGCAGGTGGAGAGGATCGCAGCTTCGCGGCTGTCGGTGAGGCGGCAGAGCTGCTGCAAGGCCTCAACCAACTGCTCAGGGGTAAAGGCCACGCGCTCGCGGACGTCTACTGAAGCAGTCTTGTGGTTAATACCGAGTGCGAGGAAGGCCATTCAAGGTCGCTGATGATGTCGAGAAGCCGACAATTGTCCTACTTCGAAAGATTCAGAACAACCACTGCCGACTATTGTCCCAATAGACTGCCTCTGTAAGGCATCCGCTGAGTCTCGGTTATGTTTGGCCGAAGGCTTGTGTCATGATGATCCGACCGCAGGTTAGTCGTCCTTCTTCCTATATGAATAGATCTTCCGCGTTGCTCCTTGCTTTTGTCTTCCTCAGCGGCTGCCAGGCTTTGGCACCCGTTTCACCGGACGGTACACCGCCGGTCGAAGACAGCACCCCGGCTCCTGAAAAGCCCAAGGTTTACTCTTCGTTCAGCGAAGACACGGTCTTCAGCCTGCTGAGCGCGGAGCTGGCTGGCCAACGCAATCGTTTCGACATTGCCCTGGACAACTATGTCACCCAGGCCATCAATACCCAGGACCCGGGCATTTCCGAACGAGCGTTCCGCATCGCCGAATACCTGGGCGCCGACCAGGCCGCGCTGGACACTGCGCTGATCTGGGCAAAAAACGCTCCGGATGACCTGGAAGCCCAGCGCGCCGCCGCCATCCAGCTGGCCCGCACCGGGCGTTACGACGAATCCATGGTCTATATGGAGAAAGTCCTGCAGGGCAAGGGCGATACCCATTTCGACTTCCTCGCCTTGTCGGCCGCCGATACCGACCAGGACACCCGCAACGGTCTGATGAAAAGCTTCGACCGCCTGCTGCAAAAACACCCGAACAACGGCCAGCTGATATTCGGCAAGGCACTGCTGCTGCAACAGGACGGCGACAACCGCGAAGCCCTGAAGCTGCTGGAGCAGAACCCACCGGAAGAAGGCGAAATCGCGCCGATCCTCCTGCGTGCCCGCCTGCTGCAAAGCCTCAGCCGCGCCGACGAAGCCCTGCCGCTGCTGGAAAAAAGCATTCGCAAATACCCGGACGACAAGCGCCTGCGCCTGACTTACGCACGCATGCTGGTCGAGCAGGATCGCATGGACGATGCCAAGGCCCAGTTCTCCAGCCTGGTCCAGCAATATCCGGAAGACGACGAGCTGCGTTACTCCCTGGCGCTGGTCTGCCTGGAAGCCAAGGACTGGGAAGAGGCCAAGGGCTACCTGGAAGACCTGATCGCCCGGGAAAGCCACGTCGATTCGGCCCACCTGAACCTGGGGCGCATCGCCGAAGAGCTTAACGATCCACAGGGCGCGCTGGCCGAATACGGCCAGGTCGGACCGGGCAACGACTATCTGCCGGCGCAATTGCGCCAGGCCGACATCCTGATGAACAACGGCCGCACCGCCGAAGCCGAAAAACGCCTGGCTGCCGCCCGCGATACCCAACCGGACTACGCCATCCAGCTATACCTGATCGAAGCCGAAACCCTGTCCGCCAACAAACAGGGGGACAAGGCCTGGAAAATTCTCCAGCAGGCGCTGCAGCAATATCCGGACGACGTGAACCTGCTCTATACCCGCGCTATGCAGGCCGAGAAGCGCAACGACCTGGCCCAGATGGAAAAGGACCTGCGCCTGATCATCAAGCGCGAGCCGGACAACGCCATGGCGCTGAACGCCCTCGGCTACACCCTGTCGGACCGCACCACGCGCTACGCCGAAGCCAAGGCCCTGATCGAACAGGCCCATCAGCTGACCCCGGACGATCCGGCGGTACTCGATAGCCTCGGCTGGGTGAATTATCGCCTGGGTAACCTGGCGGAAGCCGAACGCCTGCTGCGCCAGGCACTGGAACGCTTCCCCGACCAGGAAGTCGCCGCGCACCTGGGCGAAGTGCTCTGGGCCAACGGCAAGCAACGTGAAGCCAGGCAGATCTGGAGCAAGTTCCTCAAGGACCAGCCCGACAGCCCAATCCTGCGCAGCACCATCAAACGCCTGACCGGATCAGAGACTCTCTAAGACTATGTTTTTGCGCCACCTTATCGTTTTCAGCTTTATCGCTCTGCTCGCCGGCTGTTCGGCTCTCACTAGCCGCGAATCTGTCGAGGGTCACGGCAGCCCCGCGCTATGGCGCGAACACAAACAGCAGTTGGCCGGCCTCGACGGCTGGCAGATCAACGGCAAGATCGGCATTCGCGCGCCCAAGGATTCGGGCAGCGGCACGCTGTTCTGGCTGCAGCGCCAGGATTACTACGATATCCGCCTGTCCGGCCCGCTGGGTCGCGGCGCCGCCCGCCTGACCGGACGTCCCGGCAAGGTCGCGCTGGAAGTCGCCAACCAGGGACGTTACGAAGCCCCGACTCCGGAAGCCCTGCTCGAAGAACAGCTGGGCTGGAACCTGCCGGTCTCGCATCTGGCCTGGTGGGTGCGCGGGCTGCCCGCCCCCGACAGCAAGAGTCGCCTGACCCTGGACGGCGACAGCCGCCTGTCCAATCTCGAACAGGACAACTGGCAGGTCGAATACCTGAGTTATGCACAACAGAGCGGTTACTGGCTGCCCGAGCGGATCAAGCTGCATGGCCGCGACCTTGACGTCACGCTGGTGATCAAGGAATGGCAACCACGCAAGCTGGGGCAGTGAGCATGAGCGCGCCACAACTGACCCTGCCCTCTCCTGCGAAACTCAATTTGATGCTGCACATTCTCGGTCGCCGTGCAGACGGCTATCACGAATTGCAGACGATCTTTCAATTTCTCGATTACGGCGATGAGATCACCTTCGCCGTTCGCGACGACGGCGTCATTCGCCTGCATACGGAATTCGCCGGCGTTCCCCACGACAGCAACCTGATCGTGCGAGCGGCGAAAAAACTCCAGGAACAATCCGCTTGCCCGCTGGGCATCGATATCTGGATCGAAAAAGTCCTGCCCATGGGTGGCGGCATTGGCGGCGGCAGCTCCAACGCGGCGACCACCCTGTTGGGCCTGAATCATCTCTGGCAATTGGGCTGGGACGAAGATCGCCTGGCCACCCTGGGCCTTTCGCTGGGCGCCGACGTACCGGTTTTCGTGCGCGGGCACGCGGCTTTCGCCGAGGGCGTGGGGGAAAAACTTACCCCGGTTGATCCCGAGGAGCCGTGGTATCTCGTGCTGGTGCCGCAAGTCTCTGTAAGTACAGCAGAAATTTTTTCAGATCCGCTGTTGACACGTGACACTCCGCCCATTAAAGTGCGCCCCGTTCCCAAGGGAAACAGCAGAAATGACTGCTTGCCGGTGGTTGCAAGGCGTTATCCAGATGTACGTAACGCATTGAATTTGTTAGGTAAATTTACCGAAGCAAAACTGACCGGAACTGGAAGTTGTGTGTTTGGGGGCTTCCCAAGCAAAGCTGAAGCTGATAAAGTCTCGGCCCTTCTTACAGAGACCCTTACAGGGTTTGTAGCAAAAGGAAGCAACATTTCGATGTTGCATCGCAAGCTGCAAAGTCTGCTCTAAAAGGAACCAAGTGCCAGGCACTTGATGCAACAGATACAGGGGCGTCGCCAAGCGGTAAGGCAGCAGGTTTTGATCCTGCCATGCGTTGGTTCGAATCCAGCCGCCCCTGCCATTTTCCTTATACTCATCCAGGTATACCCTCAGCCTTCAGGTACTGCGCGTGTCCAAGATGATGGTCTTTACGGGGAACGCTAACCCCGATCTGGCTCGGCGTGTCGTACGTCAGCTGCATATCCCTCTCGGTGACATCTCTGTTGGAAAATTTTCCGACGGCGAAATTACCGCTGAGATCAATGAAAATGTCCGCGGTAAAGACGTCTTCATTATTCAGCCGACCTGCGCTCCGACCAACGATAACCTGATGGAACTCGTCGTGATGGCTGATGCCTTCCGCCGTTCCTCAGCGACTCGAATCACTGCTGTAATTCCTTACTTTGGTTATGCCCGTCAGGATCGCCGTCCGCGTTCCGCACGTGTGGCTATCAGCGCGAAAGTCGTCGCTGACATGCTTACCGTAGTCGGCATCGACCGTGTTCTCACGGTTGATTTGCATGCTGACCAGATTCAGGGCTTCTTCGATATTCCGGTAGATAACATCTACGGCTCCCCGGTCCTGGTGGATGACATCGAAGATCAACGTTTCGAGAACCTGATGATTGTCTCCCCGGACATTGGTGGCGTCGTGCGTGCACGTGCCGTTGCCAAATCCCTGGGCGTGGATCTCGGGATCATCGACAAGCGCCGCGAGAAAGCCAATCACTCTGAAGTGATGCATATCATCGGTGACGTTGAAGGCCGTACCTGTATCCTGGTTGACGACATGGTCGATACCGCCGGCACCCTGTGCCACGCGGCCAAGGCCCTGAAAGAGCATGGCGCTGCCAAGGTCTTTGCCTACTGCACACACCCTGTGCTGTCGGGTCGAGCAATCGAGAACATTGAAAATTCCGTGCTGGACGAGCTGGTGGTGACTAACACCATCCCGCTGTCCGCTGCAGCACAGGCCTGTGCGCGTATCCGTCAACTGGATATCGCACCGGTTGTTGCCGAAGCGGTTCGCCGCATCAGCAACGAAGAATCGATCAGCGCGATGTTCCGCTAAGGCCCTGCCCTAGCCTTACATCTCGATGACGAAAAGCGCCCCGCCCCAGCATTCCTGTTGGGGCGGGGCTTTTTTGCCCATATCGCCTTTAGCGCTGGTCGCAAACGCTGGGGCGAGTGTGGTTATTTTGGAGATACAACATGAACGATTTTACTCTGAATGCTGAACTGCGTTCCGACCTGGGGAAAGGTGCGAGCCGCCGCCTGCGTCGTCTCGCAAGCCTGGTTCCAGCTGTAGTTTACGGTGGCGACAAAGCCCCTGAATCCATCAGCATGCTGGCCAAAGAAGTTGCCAAACTGCTCGAAAACGAAGCTGCTTTCAGCCACGTTATCGAACTGAACGTTGGCGGCACCAAGCAAAACGTCGTGATCAAGGCGCTGCAACGTCACCCGGCCAAAGGCCACGTGATGCACGCTGACTTCGTACGCGTTGTTGCTGGTCAGAAACTGACCGCTATCGTTCCAGTGCACTTCGTCAACGAAGCTGCTCCGGTCAAGAAAGGCGGCGAGATTTCGCACGTTATCTCCGAAATCGAAGTGTCCTGCCTGCCGAAAGACCTGCCTGAGTTCATCGAAGTCGACCTGGGCGACGCTGAAATCGGCACCATCGTTCACCTGTCGAACATCAAGGCCCCTAAAGGCGTTGAGTTCGTTGCTCTGGCTCACGGTAACGACCTGGCTGTTGCCAACGTTCACGCTCCACGTGTTGCTCCAGAAGCTGCAGAAGGCGCTGCAGAGTAATTCACTCTGCTTGCCGGAGTTACCGGAAACATCGCGGACTGGTACGTAGCGAGAAAGCGGGCGGGAACGCGGAGTTTACATAATGGTAAATGAGCACTTGTCGTCCACTTTCGCCGCACACTCCAGTCGCGGCGATGTTATCCACAACTCCAAGGAAGGGCCCCTATCGTGACTGCCATCAAACTGATCGTTGGCCTGGGTAATCCAGGCGCCGAATACGAACAGACCCGGCATAACGCAGGGGCCCTTTTTGTTGAGCGCATCGCCGAGAAACAAGGCGTCAGCCTTGTGGCCGATCGCAAATATTTCGGCCTGACCGGGCGCTTCTCGCACCAGGGTCAGGACATTCGTCTGCTGATACCCACCACCTACATGAACCGCAGCGGCCAGGCCGTGGCGGCATTGGCCGGTTTCTTCCGCATCAAGCCCGAAGAAATCCTGGTGGCGCATGACGAACTCGACCTGCCACCCGGCGTCGCCAAGCTCAAACAGGGCGGCGGGCATGGCGGGCACAACGGGTTGCGCGACATCATCGCGCAACTGGGCAACCAAAATACCTTTCACCGCTTGCGGCTTGGCATCGGCCACCCAGGCGTCGCCAGCATGGTCTCGAACTTCGTCCTGGGTCGCGCGCCACGCGCCGAACAGGAAAAGCTCGATGCCAGCATCGATTTTGCCCTCGGCGTGCTGCCGGATATCTTCGCCGGTGAATGGAACCGTGCGATGAAAAACCTGCACAGCCAGAAGGCCTGACTCTTATCCGAGGGGAAACACCATGGGATTCAACTGCGGCATCGTCGGCCTGCCTAACGTCGGCAAGTCCACCCTGTTCAACGCCCTGACCAAATCCGGTATCGCGGCCGAGAACTTCCCCTTCTGCACCATCGAGCCGAACAGCGGCATCGTGCCGATGCCGGATCCGCGTCTGGACGCCCTGGCAGCCATCGTGGTGCCCGAGCGCGTGTTGCCGACCACCATGGAGTTCGTCGACATCGCCGGCCTGGTGGCGGGCGCCTCGAAAGGTGAAGGCCTGGGTAACAAGTTCCTGGCCAACATCCGCGAAACCGATGCCATCGCCCACGTGGTCCGCTGCTTCGAAGACGACAACGTGATCCACGTGTCCAACAGCGTCGACCCGAAACGCGACATCGAGATCATCGACCTGGAACTGATCTTCGCCGACCTGGACAGCTGCGAAAAGCAACTGCAGAAAGTCGCGCGCAACGCCAAGGGCGGTGACAAGGACGCCGTGGCGCAGAAAGCCCTGCTCGAGCAACTGATCGCGCACTTCACCGAAGGCAAGCCAGCGCGCAGCCTGATGAAGAACATGAGCACCGACGAAAAAGCAGTGATCAAAGGCTTCCACCTGCTGACCACCAAGCCGGTCATGTACATCGCCAACGTTGCTGAAGACGGTTTCGAAAACAACCCGCACCTTGACGTGGTCAAGGCCATCGCCGAAGAAGAAGGCGCCGTGGTGGTGCCGGTCTGCAACAAGATCGAAGCGGAAATCGCCGAACTTGAAGACGGCGAAGAGAAAGACATGTTCCTCGAAGCTCTGGGCCTCGAAGAACCTGGCCTGAACCGCGTGATCCGCGCCGGCTACGAAATGCTGCACCTGCAGACCTATTTCACCGCGGGTGTAAAGGAAGTGCGCGCCTGGACCGTCCGCGTCGGCGCTACCGCTCCGCAGGCCGCCGCGGTGATCCACACCGACTTCGAGAAAGGCTTCATCCGCGCCGAAGTGATCGCCTACAACGACTTCATCCAGTTCAAGGGTGAAGCCGGTGCCAAGGAAGCCGGCAAATGGCGCCTGGAAGGCAAGGACTACATCGTCAAGGACGGCGACGTGATGCACTTCCGCTTCAACGTCTGACCTGACCGAAATGCCCCGTGGCTCGAAACTCGAGCCACGGGCTCGCCGACGGGACTCCTCCCCTGCTGGCTGCCGCGCCCTCTCGCTTCACCTACCTGCCAACACTTTCCCGGACATCTGCATGCCTGGCCAACGCCTGTCTTGCCCGCCAGTTGCGGATACTTCATCGCGTCACGCGACAGGAGTAACCTGCGCACCGCTGACGCCGGCAGATACTTGCACGCGTTCTGCTTAACTCTATGCACTCGCTCACGCTATGCACGGACAGGAACCCGCCCCAGATGCAAAGGAAAGTAATAGTCGTCGATGATCATCTGCTGACACTTATCGGCATACGAGCGTCTCTCAGCAGCGACAGTACGTTGCAGATCGTTGGCGAAGCCCAGGACGTCGAGGGGCTTTTCCAGCTATTGGCCGAACAGCCCTGCGACCTGGTCATCACCGACCTGATGATGCCCCACAGCCAACAGGCCGACGGCATCCGCCTGATCGAGCAATTGCGCCGCCGCCACCCCGCGGTCGCGGTCATCGTGGTGACCATGCTCAATAACCCGGCACTGCTGGCCTCGATCCTGAAACTGGGCGTGCAGGGGCTGATCAGTAAACGCGGGGTCCAGGGCGACCTGCAGATGGCGACTCGCGCCAGCCTGGCCAAACCCTTCATATCCCCGTCGATCCGGCATCTGCTCGACCCCGGGCAGCCCACGACCGAGGTCGAGCAACTGTCCCCGCGCGAAGCCGAAGTCCTGCGCCTGTACGGCGCCGGACTGTCGGTCAATGAAATAGCCCTGCACCTCAATCGCTCCAAGCAGACCATTAGCAGCCAGAAAAGCAGCGCGATGCGCAAACTGGGCCTGGATAACAATGCCAGCCTTTACCTGTACATCCAGGAAGTCGGGCTGGCCTGAGATTATGCCTAACCCTCTAACGGGCCTGACACGCCTGATCGTCTGGATCACGCTCTTGCTGACCAGTGTTGCCGTCCTGGGCGCCGCCGAGCCCGAGCCTGAGCCACTGTCCCTGGCCGCCCTGATGGCCATGCGTCAGACGCTACCGCATCGCCCGCTGCGGGTGGCCTCGGTGAGCGCTTCCAACAAGCAACTCGATCCGCCTGGCAACGATGTCCTCAACCAGATCACCAACGACTACCTGAAACACATCAGCCAGTTTCTCGAACTGCCGATCCAGCACGTGCCCTACCCCTCGGTGGACGCCGCCATCGCCGCCCTGACAAGCGGTGACGTCGACCTGATTCCCCGCGCCACCGAGTATGAAAGAAAGCAGCCCGGGTTCGTCTACAGCACGCCCTACCTGGACAACGAGCCGATCATCGTCGGCCGCATCTCCGACAAGGACCTGCCCCCGGACCTCGCGGGCAAGCGCGTGCTGGTCCCTGCCTACTATGTGCAGCCAGAAACGATCGGCAAGGCCTACCCCAAGGCCGAGCTGATCGTGATCACCAGCATTGTCCAAGGCCTGCAACGCCTGGCCGACGGCGAGGCCGACGCGCTGATCGGCGATCAGTTGCGCACCAACTTCTACCTGCGCAGCCTGAACAACCTCAAGTTGCAGAACAAATACGTCGGCAACCTGCCGGCCATGGGCTTCAGCTTCGCCGCGCGCGGGCATGAAGAGCAGTTGATCACCCTGATCAACGCCTCGTTGAAGACCGTTTCCCAGGAGCGCAAACAAGAGATATTGCAGCGCTGGGAGCGTTCGCCCTGGCTGTTTGCGCCGACCGACTCCTTTGCCCTCAACAGCAAGGAAGACCGCTGGCTCAAGCGCCTTCCTGCGCTAAACCTGATCGCCCGCGAAATCCCCAACTACCTGTACCGCAAGGCCGACGGCCAATGGGCCGGGCTGGCATTCAATGTGCTGCGCAGCCTGGCCGACGACTATCAGCTGCAACTGAACATCATCGATAGCCAGTCACCGGAAATCGACCGGCGCCGCCTGGAAAACGGCGAAGCCCAGATCGCCCTGTCCCTGGCGCAAACCCCGTCCCTGCAAAAGAGCCTGCTGTTCAGCGATGGCTTCGGCACCGAGTACTGGGCCTTCATTACCCGCAAGGGCGCCAGTTCCCCCAGTTCGCTGGCGGCCCTGGGCGGCAGGCGCCTGGCGCTGCAGGCCGGGCACCCGCTGCAGTCGCTGCTGAGCAGCCGCTACCCGACGATCGAGTTGGTGCTCACCGACCGCTACACCCAGGCCGTGCAACTGGTCGAACAGGGCATGGTCGACGCCATGCTGAACAGCGCCGCCGATGCCCGGCGAATGACCAATCCGAGGCTGCGCGCCGGCAAGCAGTTCCAGGCCCAGCCCGAGCCGCTGGTGTTCGCCGTATCGGCCAAGCACCCAGAACTGCTGAGCATCCTCAACAAGCTGCTGTACTCGCTGAAGAACTCGGACGGCAACCAGGACCACCTGAGCATTCTGGCGGGGCCCGCGACCAAGGGCTCGCTCTGGGACTACCTGCCCAGCTGGGTATGGCAGACCGCTACGCTGGTGGTGCTGCTGGTGGTGCTGTCCTTGTACTGGAACTGGCGCCTGCGGATTCAGATCCGCAAGCGGCGCACCGCGCAGAATCAGCTCAAGGACCAACTGGCCTTCCAGTTCGCCCTGCTCAACGGCTTGCCCATTCCCCTTTACGTGCGCGACCTGCAAGGACGCCTGAGCACCTGCAACCACGCCTATGAGCAGTTCTTCGGCCAATCCCTGGACGAGATCCGCGGCACCACGCCCCAGGAGCAAGGCATCGCTCCGCCCGCGCTGGCCCAGGAGCTGGAGGAACAGCACCAGCGGCTGCTGGATAACCGCCAGTCGCAGTTCCTCGACAGCGTGATCGAGGTCGACGGCCAGACCCACCATATCTACCAATGGCTGGTGCCCTTCTACACCGCGCTTGGCAAACAGCAGGGCCTGCTGGGCGGCTGGATCGACATCAGCGTGCGCAAGCACCTGGAAAACAAACTGCTCGAAGCCCAGCAACAGGCGCTCGACGCCAGCGCGGCGAAAAGCCAGTTCCTCGCGACCATGAGCCATGAGCTGCGCACCCCGCTGAACGCCATGGTCGGCCTGCTGGAGCTGGAAACCAGCGGCTCGTCCGCGCCCTCGCAAAACCTCAGCATCGCCCAGCAATCGGCGCAATCGATGATCGACCTCATCGGCAATATTCTCGATCTGGACAAGGTCGAAACCGGCCAGATGGAGCTGGCGCCCAGCCCCACCGCACTCGCCCCCCTGCTGGAGAACTGCCTTGAGCTGTTCGCCGTCCAGGCCCGGGAAAAGCACCTGCAGCTGAACCTGGAGCACAGCCTGGACCCACGGCGGCGCTATCGGGTGGACGCCATGCGCCTGACGCAAATCCTCCATAACCTGCTGTCCAACGCCCTGAAGTTCACCGCTCATGGCCGGGTCGAACTGAAAGTCCAGGAGCTCGACTCGGCCCCGCACCAAAGCCGGCTGATCTTTCATGTCGACGACACCGGCATCGGTATCGCCGAGGAACTCCAGCCGCAGATCTTCGCGCCGTACCAGCAAGCCTATGCCGAGATCGCCCATCGCCACGGCGGCTCCGGCCTGGGCCTGAGCATCTGCAAACAACTGGTCGAACTCATGGGCGGCAACATCCGGCTCGACAGCGCTCCGGGCCTGGGTTGCCGGATCAGCTTCGAACTGCTCCTGCCCTGGCAACCGGTCGTCGAGGACGACGCGCAGCAAGCCGTTGCAGGTCCTGCGCCAGCGGTCACCGCGTTGAACGTGCTGATCGTCGACGACGTGTCCACCAACGGCCTGGTGCTCGAACAGCAATTGCTCAGGCTCGGCCATCGAGGCACCTACGTCAGCGGCGGCAAGGCGGCCCTGCAGGCGTGGGAACAGGGGCACTTCGATGTGCTGATCACCGATTGCAACATGCCGGAAATGGACGGCTACGCCCTGACCCGCCACATCCGGGCCGCGGAACAGGCGCGCGGCCTGCAACGGCTGCCGATCATCGGCTACACCGCCCGTGCCCTGGCGGATGAAAAGCAACGTTGCCAGGCCGCCGGCATGGACGACCTGATGATCAAGCCCATCGTCCTCGAGCGTCTGCGGGAAATACTCGGCGGGCTGCAGTCGCTCGGCCTTGCTGCCCAAGACGAACCCTCGCCAGTGCTCCCCCCGGCGCACGAACCAGCGGACGCTGAGGCTCCCCCGGCGACCTTCGACCTGTCCCGGCTGGAGGGCTTGCAGAACGATCCGCAGCTCAAGCAACGCTTGCTCCAGGAACTGCGCCGCAACCTGGAACAGGAGCGCGAGCTGCTGAGCGCCCCGCTGCCCGACACGCAGGACTTCCTCGAACAGTGGGTCCACCGGGTCAGCGGCCTGGCCTGCACGGTCGACTCGCCGGCATTGATGCGGGCCTGCCTCGACCTGCAGGCCGCGGCCCGCCAGGGCACGCAGGATATGGATGGCCAGCGCGAAAACGTGCTGTCGGTCATCGAACGCATGCTGCGCGACATCGAACGCCACGGCTGACCCGCTCCGGGCAGCCCTGCGCAAGGCCTCCTCGCCCCCGGGCGGCGCCCAAGCCGCCGCCCGGAAACATCTTGTTCCATTCCCTCGTCGCGCCTTTCGTACTCGTCTCATACAAGCCCACAAGCGTGCTCGGCATCCTAGGTTCCCTTCGTTACCGGGCACTGCCAGGCACGGGCAACCCTGGTCGCGCCCTGCAGCGGCCGGCATCGAAGAGTTCAAGGAAGTCCAACTCATATACTTAAATCAAGGTGATTCGATGCTTCATATCAACCGCGCCAACATGATGCGCAAGCTGCCGCTGGCCATCACCCTCGGCCTGGCTTCGCTGGCCAGCCAACAAGCCGTCGCCCACGGCTATATCGAAAGTCCGAAGTCCCGTGCCTTCATGTGTTCCGCGAACGGCGGCAACCTCAACCGCGATTGCGGCCCCGTCACTTACGAACCGCAAAGTGTCGAGTACTCGCCATCGGTCCAGCATCACTACCCCAAGGATTACTGCTCGGGCGACTTCACCAAATGCGGCCCGGCGAACGGCACCATCCCGGCCGGCGGCATCACCAGCTTCTCCCAGCTCAACGAGCAGACCGCAACCCGTTGGCAGAAAACCACCATCAAGCCGGGCATGAATGAATTTACCTGGTACTACTCCGCCGGGCATGCCAGCGCCTACTACCAGTTCTACATCACCAAGAAAGACTGGAACCCGAACCAGCCGCTGACCCGCGACGCCTTCGAGATGACCCCGCTGCTCAATGAAAACGCTGGCGGCGCGCGTCCTCCAGCGGGTGGCCGGACCAAGCACAACGTCAACATTCCGGCCGATCGCAGCGGTTACCACGTGATCCTGGCGACCTGGAAGATCGCCGACACCGCCGCCACCTTCTACCAGGCCATCGACGTCAACATCGACAACGATGGCGCGCCGATTCCTGACTGGAAGATCCTCGGCGCCGTCCAGCCCGAGCCCCTGCATATCGGCGACAAGGTCAGCACCCGCGTGTTCACCAACGCCGGCGAGCAGCCGAACCGCCAGACCCGCCTGAGCATCGATACCGCGGAACAGGCCCAGGCCAACACCTGGCCATTCCTGTTGGCGCAGCAAGTCAACAAGGCCAATGCCGGCTATGTGATGGGCGAGCTCAACGCCAATAACGAAGTCGTGCCCAACTACGGCAAGAACACCATGTACGCCAAGAACAACAGCGACGTGGTGCGCGTGGAAATCCAGAAAGAACAGCCGAGCATTCCTGGCGAGCTGAAGCTTTCCGGCCTGCAGGCCGAGTACATCCTCAAGGACAACGCCACCGACCTGCACTTCAACGCCATCGCCCAGGGCGGCACGTACACCATCGCCTCCACCGTGTTCAACGGCAAAGGCGAAAGCATCGCCCACCAGCAGGCGGCAGCCGGCAACAACACCCCGCACTTCTCCATCCCGCTGCGCAACGTCAGCGAAGGCGACTATGACGTGGTGGTCGTGGCCAAGCCGGAAAAAGGCGAGCAGCTGCAACAAAGCCAGCGCATCACCCTGAAAACCGAGGACGTGGGCGGCGGCGACTACGACTACGTCTTCCCCCAGGGCCTGACCGGCTACAAGGCCGGCACCAAGGTGCTGGCCAAGGACGGCAACGTCTATGAGTGCAAGCCGTTCCCCTACAGCGGCTACTGCATCCAGTGGAACACCAGCGCTACTCAGTACGAGCCAGGCGTTGGCAGCAACTGGAAGGACGCCTGGATTCGCAAGTAATCCATAACCTGACCAACCGCAGCGTGGTGCCTTGGCACCGCGTTGCGGACCTTGGGAATCGCCATGAATCACCCTCATTACTCAAGACCGCGCAGGCTGCTGCACTGGCTGTTCGCCGCCGTTGTGCTGTGGGCCACGATCAGCGGCTATGCCAGCGTCCTGTTGCAGCCACCGCCTTCGGTCCAGCAGGCCATTGCCTTTATCAATGTCTCGCTGACCAGCGTGCTGGTGCCGCTGTTCGTCGTGCGGCTGTTCTACCTGGTGCGTCATCCCGCCCCGCCGGCGCCTGCCCACCAGAGCGCGCTCGAGCGAAGGCTGGCGCAAACCGGCCACGCCGCCTTACTGATCACCCTGGGCACCGCGCTGTTCAGCGGCGTGCTGATGATGTCGCGCCCGATCGACCTGTTCGGCCTGCAGCTCCCGCAACCCTTGCAGGACCCGGCCGCCATCAGCGTTTTCGAAGAGCTCCACCACTACAGCTGCCTGGCCCTGGCCCTGCTGGTGGCCGGCCATATCGCCGCGGTGCTCTTCCACCAATGGCGCGGGCATGGCGTGCTCAGACGCATGCTGCCGAAACGCCCATGAAGAACCTCTCCTCATGGCGCCCGCGCGGGCTCGGGCAGCGCGGCCTGCTTCCCGCCAGCCTGGTCGCCCTGGGCCTCTGGCTGGCCTGGCTGGGCCTCGACAGCTGGACCTACCGGCAAGTGGTCGCAGGCCAGCCGTTGCCGACTGCGGTCCCCAATATCAGCGCCGAAAAGCTGCTGCCCGCGCCCCTGGACGATCGCAACATCGCCCGGGTCTTCGGCGCCGTGCCGGTCGAATTCGACAGCGCGCAGGCCAGCCTGCCGCTGGTCCTGGTCGCCAGCCTGCTGGGCAGCCAGCCCGGGCAATCCAGGGCCCTGATCCAGTACGCCGACAGCCGCGCCTTCTACTCCCCGGGCGATCGCCTGCCCGACGGCACGCTGCTTAAAAGCGTCAGCGCCGATCAGGTGGTGGTGCTGCGCAACGGCCGTGAACAGCACCTGCTGCTGCCCGGGCGCCAACTGCGCCTGCTCAGCCCCCAGACAACCCCTGCGCAGGTCGCCGACCCAAAAGCCACGGCCCTTCTGCAAGCGATAGAGAACCCATTATGAAACTGTCCCAGATTGCCGGCGCCGTGCTCAGCCTCGGCCTCCTGCTGAACGCCCTGCCCGGTAACGCCGCCCTCACCACCCAGCGCCTGTGGACGCTGAACATGCAGGACGCCGAACTGCGCGACCTGGCCAGCGAAGTCGGGGAAATCACCGGCAAGACCCTGGTGGTCGATGCCCGCCTGCAAGGCAAGGTCAGCGTGCAATCGTCCAAGGCACTGGACAAGGACGGTATCTACTCGCTGTTCCTCAGCGTGCTGCGCAGCCAGGGTTTCGTCGCCCTGGACCAGGGCGACCGGGTGCTGATCGTGCCGGCGGTGGAAGCCAAGACCAAATCCAGCGAACAATCGGGCGATGAGTTCGTGACCCGCGTGCTGGACCTGCGTAACGCCAACGCTGCGGAAATCTCCGGAGTGGTCCGCCCACTGGTGAGCGACGAAGCCTATGTCGCGCCTTCGGCCAGCTCCAACGCGCTGGTGGTGTCCGACAGCGCCAGCAACGTCGAGCGCATCCGCCAGGTGGTCAGCGAACTGGACCAGGCCGGCAATCGCTCGTTCAGCACCGTGGCCCTCAAGCACGCCTGGGCCAGCGATGTGGCCCGCACCCTGAACGAAAGCATCAGCCAGACGGGCAACGGCCCCAGCGACGCCAAGGCCGTGGGCGACGCCCGCAGCAACCGGGTGATCCTCGCGGGCTCCGCCCAGGCCCGGCAACGCATGGCCGACCTGGTCAAGGCCATCGACGTGCCGAGCAACGCCAACGACAGCGCGCGGGTGGTGCGCCTGCACCACAGCGATGCCAAGCAGCTGGCGAAGCTGCTCAACGGCATCGGCAAGCGCCTGGAAGACAGCAACCGCGGGGGCGGCGAAAGCAAGGGCGGCAGCTCGATACTGGTGAGCGCCGACGAAAGCCAGAATGCCCTGGTGCTGATGGCCGACCCGGCGCAACTGAGCATGCTCAACAAAGTCATCACCCAGCTCGACCAGCCACGGGCCCAGGTGCTGGTGGAAGCGGCCATCGTCGAAGTCAGCGGCGACATCAACGAAGCCCTCGGCGTGCAATGGGCCGCGCGCGCCGGCAACGTCGTCGGCGGCACCAACTTCAGCGGCACCGGCCTGTCGATCGGTACGTTGCTGAGCAAGGGCTCGGGCAGCGACAAGAACATCACCCTGCCGGACGGCGCCATCATCGGCATCGGTACCAGCAACTTCGCCGCGCTGGTCACGGCCCTGTCCAGCGACTCCAAGAACAACCTGCTGTCCACCCCGAGCCTGCTGACCCTGGACAACGAAGCGGCGGAAATCCTCGTCGGCCAGAACGTGCCCTTCCAGACCGGCTCCTACACCACCGACACCGCCGGCGCCAGCAACCCCTTCACCACCGTGGAGCGCCAGGACGTCGGCGTGACCCTCAAGGTGACGCCGCACATCAACGAGGGCAACACCCTGCGCCTGAAGGTCGAGCAGGAAAGCTCGGAGCTGGCCAGCGCCCCACCCGGCATCACCACCAGCGACGTGATCACCAACAAGCGCTCGGTGAAAAGCACCATTCTTGCCGACGACGGGCAGATCATCGTGCTCGGCGGCCTGATCAAGGACAACGTCAAGACCCAGGTCAGCAAGGTGCCGGTGCTGGGCAGCATCCCCCTGATCGGCTGGCTGTTCAGCAGCACCAAGGACGTCACCGAAAAGACCAACCTGATGGTCTTCCTGCGGCCGACCCTGGTACGGGGCAGCGCCGATGCCGTCAACATCAGCCAGCGTAAATACAACGACCTGCGCCAGCTGCGCGCCAACGGCGACAGCCGCAGCGGCCTGGCCCTGCCGGCCGACTCGCGCCACCTGTTCGATGCCGCCCCGCAGGAGGGGACCATCGACATGCGCGCCAGCGAGCCACGCCGATGACCCCGGTTGCGCGCCTGCCCTTTGGCTTCGCCAAGCGTCATGGGGTCTTGCTGGAGTCCCGGGAAAACGGCTTGCGGCTGTATTGCCGGGCCGACACACCGGTGGAAATCCTTGCCGAAGTCCGCCGTTGCCATGGCCCGCTGCAGGGCCAGCGGATTCTCGCTGCCGAGCAGTTCGCCGAGCGGCTGGCCGGGCAATACCGCGACGGGCGCGACGACGCCATGCAAATGGCCGAAGGCCTGGGCGACCAGATCGCCGGCCAGGACGACCTGGCCAGCCTCGCCGAACAACTGCCGCAGATCACCGACCTGCTGGAGCAGGAAGACGATGCGCCGATCATTCGCCTGATCAACGCGATCCTCGGCGAGGCGGTCAAGGTCAAGGCTTCGGATATCCACCTGGAAACCTTCGAGCAGCACCTGTCCGTGCGCCTGCGGGTCGACGGCCTGCTGCGCGAAGTGCTGCGCCCGCGCCGCGAACTGGCGGGCCTGCTGGTGTCGCGGATCAAGGTCATGTCCAAGCTCGACATCGCCGAGAAACGCATCCCCCAGGACGGCCGCATCGCCCTGCGCATCGGCGGCCATGAAGTGGACGTGCGCGTCTCCACCCTACCTTCGGCCTACGGCGAGCGGGTGGTCATGCGCCTGCTCGACAAACAGGCCGGGCGCCTGGACCTGGGGCGGCTGGGCATGGCCGAGGCGATCCGCGGCAAGCTCGAAGACGCCCTGCTACGCCCCCACGGCATCCTGCTGGTCACCGGCCCCACCGGCTCCGGCAAGACCACCACGCTGTATGCCGGGCTCAGCAGCCTGAACAACCAGACCCGCAACATCCTGACCATCGAGGACCCGGTGGAATACCACCTGGCCGGCATCGGCCAGACCCAGGTCAACACCAAGGTCGACATGACTTTCGCCCGTGGCCTGCGCGCCATCCTGCGCCAGGACCCGGACGTGGTCATGGTCGGCGAAATCCGTGACCGGGAAACCGCCGACATCGCCGTACAAGCCTCCCTCACCGGCCACCTGGTGCTGTCCACGTTGCACACCAACAGCGCCATCGGCGCCGTCACCCGCCTGCTGGACATGGGCATCGAGCCCTTCCTGCTGTGCACCTCACTGCTGGGGGTGGTCGCCCAGCGTCTGGTGCGGGTGCTCTGCAGCGATTGCAAGCGCGCCGCGCCCGCCGACGCCGCGGCCTGCCACCACTTGAACCTCGACCCGCAGCAGGCCCCGTTGCTGTATCACCCGGTTGGCTGCCCGGCCTGCCAGAACAGCGGCTATCGCGGCCGCCAAGGCATCTACGAGCTGGTGCTGTTCGACGAGCCGCTGCGCCAGCTGATCCATGAAGGGGCTGGCGAGGCCGCCTTGACCCAGTACGCGCGCCAGCATGCCCACAGCCTGTTCGCCGACGGCCGGGACAAGGTGCTGCAAGGCGTCACCAGCGTCGAAGAACTGCTACGCGTCACCCGGGAGCACTGACCATGGCCGCCTACGAATACCTCGCCATGTGCAACGCCGGGCGCAAGACCCGCGGCGTGCAGGAAGCCGACAGCGCCCGGCAGGTGCGCCAGCTGCTGCGCGAACGCAACCTGATCGCCCTGCAGGTCAAGCCGGCCCGCGGGCAAAAGGACCGCTGCGGCGCGGCGCTGAGCAACGGCCAGCGCCTCAGCCCGGCGCAACTGGCCTTGCTGACCCGCCAGTTGGCGACGCTGGTCCAGGCTTCTCTGCCGCTGGAAGAAGTGCTGGCCGCCGTCGCCGCGCAATGCAGCAAGCGCGCGCAGCAAAGCATGATGCTGGCGATCCGCGCACGGGTGCTGGAAGGCCATGACCTGGCCCGCGCCATGGGCGAATACCCGCGCGCCTTCACCGCCCTGTACCGGGCCACGGTGGCCGCCGGCGAACGCGCCGGCCACCTGGCCCAGGTGCTGATGCAACTGGCCGACTACACCGAAGCCCGGCACGCCGCCCGCCAGCAACTGCAACTGGCCATGCTGTACCCGAGCATCCTGCTGCTGGCTGCCTTGGGCATCGTCGGCTTCCTGCTCAGTTTCGTGGTGCCGGATGTGGTCAAGGTGTTCATCGACAGCGGCCAGCAACTGCCGGTGCTGACCCGCGGCCTGATCGCCACCAGCGACTTCGTCCGGGACTACGGCCTGTTCCTGCTGCTGATGCTCGGCAGCCTCGCCGCCGGCCTGCGCGTGGCCTTGCGCAAGCCCGCCCTGGCCCTGCGCTGGCACCAGGCCCAGCTGCGCCTGCCAGTGATCGGCCGGGTCATCCAGGCCAGCAACAGCACCCGTTTTGTCAGCACCCTGGCGATTCTCGGGCGCAGTGGCGTGCCACTTGTTGATGCTCTGGAAATCTCCGCCGAAGTGGTCGCCAACCAACAGATTCGTACTCGTATGAAAGACGTGGCGCGTGCCGTGCGCGAAGGTAGCGGCCTGACCCGGGCCCTGGAACAGAGCGGCGATTTCCCGCCGATGATGCTGTACATGATCGCCAGCGGCGAACGCTCGGGGGAGCTGGACAGCATGCTCGAACGCGCGGCCCACCAGCAGCAGACCCAGCTGTCCAACGGCATCGCCATGCTGGTCGGGCTGTTCGAGCCGGCCATGCTGGTGTTCATGGGCGCCAGCGTGCTGGTGATTGTCCTGGCGATCCTGATGCCCATCCTCAACCTCAACCAACTCATCACCTGAGGAGCACATAACATGCGCAATCCTTCCCGCCAACGCGGCTTCACCCTGATCGAGATCATGGTGGTCGTGGTGATTCTCGGGGTCCTGGCCGCCCTGGTGGTCCCGCAGATCATGAGCCGTCCGGACCAGGCCAAGGTCACCGCCGCCCGCAGCGACATCAAGGCCGTGGCCACCGCTTTGGAAATCTACAAGCTCGACAATCACCACTACCCCTCGACCCAGCAGGGCCTGGAAGCCCTGGTGAAAAAGCCGGCGGGCCAGCCGACGGCCCTCAACTGGAACCCCGACGGCTACCTCAAGCGCCTGCCCAAAGACCCCTGGGGCAACCCTTACCAGTTCCTCGCCCCGGGCCGCGAAGGCTCGGCCTACGACCTGTACTCCTTCGGCGCCGACGGCCGCAACGGCGGCGACGGGACCAACGCCGATATCGGCAACTGGGAACCTTGAAGTGCGCAAGCCAATGGCGGGTTTCACCCTGCTGGAGCTGTTGGTGGTCTTGGTCATCATCGGCTTGCTGGCCAGCCTTGCGGGGCTGGTCCAAAGCGACTCGGGCGGGCAAAAGGCCCGGCGCGAAGCCGAGCGCCTGCAGCACCTCATTGGCCTGCTGCGCGAAGACGCGGTGCTGAACAATCTCAATCACGGCCTGCGCCTGGAGCCGGACCGCTACGCGGTGCTGAGCCTCGGCCGCGACGGCCAATGGCAAGCCAACAAACGCTTCAAGCCACACCGGCTGCCCGGCGAACTGCGCCTGAACCTGCAGGAGCCCCGCGGCCAGGATCAAGGCCAGGAGCCACAGCTCTGGGTGCTGGCCAACGACCAGATCTCGCCCTTGCGCCTGCTGCTCGAATATCGCCAGCAGCCGCTGCTGTCGCTGTCCAGCGACGGTGTCGAGGAGGTGCGTATTGCGCCGGTGCAATGAACAGGCGGGCTTCACCCTGCTGGAAGTGATGGTCGCCCTGGCCATCTTCGCCGTGCTGTCGTTGTCGCTCTACAGCGCCACCGAACACCTGATCGGCAACAACGGCGGCCTCAGCGAACGCACCCTGGCGCAATGGCTGGCGGACAACCGCCTGAACGAACTGCGCGCCGGCATGCGCCAGGCGCAAAACCAACGCCTGGAGCCGATCCGCTTCGCCGGGCGCGACTGGCTGCTGACCAGCGAAACCACCGCCGCGCCCGACCCGCGCCTGCTGAAGATCGTGCTCGAAGTCTCCACCGATACGCCCCTGCCGCGCCAACGCGCGCGCCTGGCGGGCTACCTGGAGGCCCGCCCATGAAACGCCGGCAACAGGGCTTCACCCTGCTCGAAGTGCTGATCGCCATGGCCCTGTTCAGCCTGCTCGGCCTGGCCTGCTATCAACTGCTCGAACGCATGATCCACACCGACCAGCGGATTCATCAGCACGAACTGCAACTGCGGCGCCTGCAACGCGCGGTGGGCATCTTCGAACGCGACCTGGCCCAGGCCATCGCCTACCCGGTCAACGGCAGTTCGGCGCGCCAGGCGCTGATCGGCGAGGCCGGACGAATCCAGCTGGTTCGCGGCGGCTGGAGCAACCCATTGCAGCAGGCGCGCAACGACTTGCTGCTGGTCACCTATCGCTGGAGCGACAACCAATGGCTGCGCGAATACCGCAGCCCGGCGGACGGCCCCGCCCTGTCCGGCACCGCCGCACAACAGATGCTGCTCGATGGCGTCCAGCTCGAACGCCTGCGCTACATCGACGACCAGGGCAAGGCCCACGCCAACTGGCCCGTCGGCCAGGCACCGCTGAGCCTGCCCCAGGCCATTGAACTGGAGCTCGACGCCCCCGGTTATCCCGGCCTGCGGCGGGTGATCCTGCTGCCGGGCTTCAAGGGGCTGGACCATGGTTAAGGCGCGCAAACAACGGGGCATCGCGCTGATCAGCGTGCTGTTGATCACCTCCCTGGCGACCCTGATCGTCAGCGACATGCTGGCCCGCCAGCGCCTGAGCCTGATCGGCAGTTCCAACCAGATGCTGCAGCGGCAACTGTGGCAACTGGCGCTCAGCGGCGAAGCCTGGGCCCGCGGCCAACTGCGCGACGACTGGCGCGATGAGCCGGAGCCCAAGCGCGTGCACCTGGGCCAGCGCTGGGCACTCGACACGCCGACCTTCGACATCGACGGCGGGCGCATCCACATCCAGCTGCAGGACCTCAGCGCGCGCTTCAACCTCGGCACCCTGCGCACGCCCAACGACCGCATCAGCCGCGCACGCTATCAACGCCTGCTGCATGTGCTCGGTCTGCCGCCCCACGACCCCACGCGCCTGCCGCCGGTGCGTGGTTTCGATGGCAAGCCGCTGGCCTGGAACGACAGCAGCGAGCTGATGCGCCTGGAAGCTGTCGACACAGCGGTCATGGAACGCCTGCGGCCCTGGGTCAGGACCACGCCAGGGGCGCTGAACCTCAACACCGCCCCCGCCGAACAACTGGCCAGCCTGGGCAAGCTCGACCTGGCCCAGGCCGTCGCCCTGGTACAGGCGCGTCCCGCCGAGGGCTACAAGACGGTGCAGGAATTTCTCGACTCTCCCGGGTTGAAGCAGCACGAAATCAACAGCCAGGGGCTCGATGTCAGCAGCCGGTATTTCCAGGCGGTGCTGGATGTCGAACTGGGCGAGCGCCAACTGCGCCTGATCAGCCGCCTGCGCATCGAGCCGGACGGCCAGGTCAGCGTACTGCAGCGCACCCTCGCCGCCCCTTCCCGTTTTTTGGAGTAACCCCATGCAAGCCTGGCTTTACCTCACCACAGTGAAGGCGGACGACGACTCGCCCGTCACCTGGTGGCGAACCGACGGCGAGCCGCTGCACGGCACGCTGCAACAGGCGGCGGTGCTGGCCGGCCAGCGCCTGACCCTGCTGCTGCCAGCGGAAATCACCAGCCACCACCGCTTCGACGTACCGCCACGCAGCGGCCGCTGGTTGCAGCAAGCCATCCACTCGGTGCTGGAAGAACGGCTGCTGGACGATCCCGAGCAGTTGCACCTGGCCCGCGGGCCATTGCAGGCGCGTCGGCACTGCCGCCTGTTCGTCCTGCAACGGCAGTGGCTGGAGCAGCTGCTGGAACGGCTGGCCCACCATGGCCTGACGGTCGAACGCATTCATGTCGATGCCGACTGCCTGCCGGACAACCAGGCGCTGGCCCTGCGTTGCCACGACCGCTGGCTGATCGGCGGGGCCTGCCAGCAGCGCCTGGCGCTCGACGACCAGGCCCTCGAAGAGCTGGCCCCGCTGCTGCCCGACAACCTGCAACGCAGCGAGGACACACCCTGGCCGCTGTTGGCCCAGGGCAGCGCGCGGGCCATCGATTTGCGCCAGGGCGCATTCGCCCTGCGCAGCCCGTCGCGCATGCCCTGGCGGGCGTTGCTGGCGATCCTGGGCATCGCCTGCGGCGCTCAAGTGGCTCAGGACGCGGGCCACCGCTGGCTGCTACAGCACAAGACCGCCCAGGTGACCGAGGCCAGCCTGGAACTCTGGCGCCAACGTTTCCCCGACGAGCCGCGGGTTATCGACCTCGCCCGCCAGGTCCAGGCCCGTGCCCAGCACGTTGGCCAGCCACAGCAAAGCCTGGCGCGCCGCCTCGACCACCTGGCCAGCCAATGGACCGGCAGCGACGGCGGCGCCACGCGGATCCATCGGCTGGACTTCCAGCAAGCGCAAGGCTGGACCCTGCAAGTCAACGCGCCGGACTTCTCCACCCTCGAACGCTTGCGCGAAGCCCTCGCGCAGCAGGGCGCGAACGTGCAGGCCGACTCGGCCGTGCTCGCCGCGGACGGGGTCAGTGCCCGCCTGAAAATCACGGATAAACCATGAACGCTCTTTTCAATCGCTACTCGCACCGCTGGCAGCAGCTACCGCCCCGCGATCGCCTGGCCTTGCAGTTGCTCGCCCTGTTCCTGGCCGTGACGCTGTTCTGGACCCTGCTCTGGGCACCTCAGCGCCAGGCCCTGCAGCAGGCTGAACAGCAGTTCCAGGAGGCGTTGCAGTTGCAGGCCGATCTGCTCAAGTTGCCCTCGTCCAACCCTGCCCGCAGCCCGCAGGCCAACAGCCGGACCCTGGCCAGCCTGATCACCGCCAGCACGGCCGCGGCCAACCTGATCATCGAACGCATGGACAGCGAAGAATCGGGCCGCCTCAACCTCACGTTGGGCGGCTCGCTGCAAGACTTGCTGACTTGGCTGGACGAAGTGGAAAACCAGGGCGTCAACCTGGTGTCGCTACAGCTGGAGGTCGACCCTCAGGCCATGGTCCAGGTGCGCCTGACCCTGGCGTCGTATTGATCGCGGCGGCCGCGCGACGGGCCGCTCAGCGCGCGGCCTCGCCGTCGACACGTGGCGTGCCCAGCAGGCGCGAATCCCAACTCTCGACCGCCGCCTGCTCGACTCGCCGCTCCAGGGTGCGGCGCCAGGAAGGCACCAGCGGCAGCTCCAGGCACAAGCGAATCTCCTCCAGCTGCACGTCGCGGGAAAACAACACCGCGCTCAAGCGCGACAGCGGCCAGTGCTCGAACGGTCGCTCGACCTGCTGCAATGCATCCCCGGCGCTCACCCGGCCCGCCTCCAGCACCCGGTAATACCAGCCGGTACGCCCGCTCTGCTGGACCCGCAGCGCCATGTCTTTCACGGCAAAGCGGTCATTGAGTTTCCAGCACGGCATGCGCCCCTGGGACACCTCCAGCAACACGCTGCCAACCCGCACACGGTCGCCCAGGCAGACGTTGCGCTCGGTCCAGCCGTGGCTGCTGAAGTTCTCGCCGAAGGCTCCCGGCTGTTCCAGCATGGCGTGCGGCCCCAGCTCGGCGGCCCAGGCGGCGTAATGCTCGCGGGGATAGTGATGAATGGCTTTCTCGGTGCCGCCATGCACCCGCAGGTCGCCTTGCTCGTCTTCGAGCAGGCCCAGCGGACCGACTTCCAGGCTGCCGGTGCGCGGGGCCTTGGCGATCGCGCTCATCGAGCCCGGGCGGGTGTAGGCCACGGCGCGGCCGGTCAACAGGGCATCGAGGGTGATACGTTCGGGGGTCATTACCTTACTCCATGGTTTCATCGGCGAACTGATGTTCCCGGCAGATCAATTCAATGTCGGCAGGCGCCAGCGGCTCCTGGGTCAAGCCACAGAAAGGCCCGCCCGCGACCTGCTGGTGGAAGCGGCAAGTCTTGCACAGGCCGAAGCCCGGCACGTCCTGGGTGCGCTGCACGTTACGCAGCAGTTCGCCCAGCAAATGCTCCAGCTCCTTGGCTTGGCCGCCCATGCGTTGCGCGGCGAGGTCGAGGAACGCCGGCGGCATCACCGCCGCCAGCAGGGTCCTGGCCTGCTCGGTCAGCAGCAGGTGCACGCTGCGCTTGTCCCGGGCGTCCGGGCTTTTGCTGATCAGGCCCTTGGCCTCCAGCGCCTTGAGCGACTGCGACACCGTGCCCTTGGTCAGGCCCAGGTAATCGGCCACCGCCAGCGGTGTATTGGAATAGCCGTTGCAGCGCGCCAGGTACAGCAGCGCGCTCAACTGGATCGGCTGGAGATCCGCCAGCAGCGGGTGCTCGCGAAACCAGACGCGGGTCAGGCTGGCAAGCCTTTCAAGCAAATCGAACAACACAGGGGCATTCCCGGATCAATACAGGCGATAAATAGTATCGAATAAAAACTATATTGACAAAGGCCAGATCCGGTGAAAATCTAGATACAGTATCGATCCGACACTTATTATTGGAGGCTCAGCCCATGACACACGCTCGTTATTACCACGCCGGTTGCCCGGTTTGCGTCGAAACGGAACAGACCCTGCTGGGGCTGCTGGACCCGAATGTCAAAGTGGAAATCGTCCACCTCGGCCAGGCGCCCGGCCGAGTCGCCGAGGCTGAAGCCGCCGGCGTCAAGTCGGTGCCGGCCCTGGTGGTCGCCGACAAGGTCCTGCACCTGAATTTCGGTGCGGCCCTGGCCGACCTCAAATAAACCGCCCCGCTCGCCAGCGCAGTCTCAATGAAGCGCTGGCGCGCCCTTCTCAACGGAGCAAGACGAACCCATGAACGCCTATAAACCCCTGGACTGCGACCTGCACGATTACCTGGAAATCGCCTGCATGCATGGCTACCGGCTGCTCGTCGAACAGGTCGATGGCTGCTCCTTCGAGGCATTCGGCAAAACCACCCGCACCAGCGCCGGCGGCGAGGAATTCTTCTGCCTGGAGGGGGCGGCCGGCCCGCTCGAAATACGCCTCGACCAGTTGCTGGCGATTACCCCGCTGGATGCCAACCGCAGCTTCGGGCGCATCCTGCTGGCCGGGCAGCATTGCCCGATCTGACTTGGCGAAGGTGTTTGCCAGGGGCAAAAAAAAGCGCCGACATCGCTGTCGGCGCCCTTTCGTCCAGGGTTAGCGGTCAGGCTTTGCGGGTCCGCGGCAGGAAGATCGCCAGCAGGCCCAACAGCGGCAGGAACGAGCACAGGAAATACACGTACTCGATGCCGTGGATGTCCGCCAGGTGGCCTAGCAACGCCGCGCCGATCCCGCCGAAGCCGAACATCAGGCCGAAGAACACCCCGGCGATCATGCCGACGTTGCCCGGCACCAGTTCCTGGGCGTAGACCACGATGGCCGAGAACGCCGACGCCAGGATGAAACCGATCACCACGCTGAGCACGCTGGTCCAGAACAGGTCGACATGGGGCAGCAGCAAGGTGAACGGCGCCACGCCGAGGATCGAGAACCAGATCACCGCCTTGCGCCCGATCTTGTCGCCGATCGGCCCGCCGAAGAAGGTCCCGGCCGCGACCGCGCCGAGGAACAGGAACAGGTGCAGTTGCGAACTGGCCACCGACAGGTCGAACTTCTCGATCAGGTAGAAGGTGAAGTAGCTGGTCAGGCTGGCCATGTAGAAATACTTGGAGAACACCAGCAGCCCCAGCACCACCAGGGCGCTGAGCACCCGCGCCTTGGACAGGCCATGCGTCGCCGCCTGGCCCTGCTTGAGCTTGAACAGCTTGAGGTGGTTGGCGTACCAGCGGCTGATGGCGTAAAGCAGCGCCACGGCGAAGACCGCCAACAGGCCGAACCAGGCCACATTGCCCTGGCCGAAGGGAATGATGATGGCCGCCGCCAACAGCGGGCCGAAGGCCGTGCCGGCGTTGCCGCCGACCTGGAAGGTCGATTGCGCCAGGCCGTAACGCCCGCCGGAGGCCAGCCGCGCCACCCGCGAAGCTTCCGGGTGGAAGGTCGAGGAGCCGACACCAATCAGCCCCGCCGCCAGCAGGATCAAGGCAAAGCTGCCGACCTGGGACATCATCAGAATGCCGACCAGGGTGCAGATCATGCCCACCGGCAGCAGATACGGCTTGGGATGGCGGTCGGTGTAATAGCCGACCCAGGGTTGCAGCAGCGAGGCCGTGAGCTGGAAGGTCAGGGTAATCAGGCCGACCTGGGTGAAGGTCAGGCCGTAGCTGTCCTTGAGCATCGGGTAGATCGCCGGCAGCACCGCCTGGATCAGGTCATTGATCAAATGCGCCAGCGCCACCGCGCCGATGATGCGCAGCACCAGGGGGCTGCTTTGCGGGGGCGCGGAAGTCGCCGCGGAGGCGGACTGAACGTTGCTGATAGCCATGAGAGTTTCCGTACAGCAGATGGGTGCGCAATCGCAGGTTGGCCAATGTGCCACTTTTCGGTGCGCCCAGGCTATCCCCTTAGCTTGCTAACGACCTGAATATTTATCTGGGCAGGCACTGACCATCGGCATCGAAATGGTGTGGATCGCCGGCGCCGCTAACCGCTGGGCTGTAGCCGCAGCCGTCGCAAGGTTGCAGGTGAACGCGCTGGCGAAGCTCCCGCTCACCGGCCGATCACCGCCTCTGGGAAATCCGCTTCCAGCTCGGTTTTCAACCACTGGATAAACCACTGCACATCCGCCGAAAGCTCTTCCGAGGGGGTCAGCACCCGATAGCTTTCCAGCTTCACCTGATCCTCCAGCACCCGCACCAGCCTGCCCGCCTTGAGTTCGTCGCGTACCAGCACCTCGTTGGCCAGGGCGATGCCCTGCCCGCTTTCGGCCACCGACAGCGCATGGTCGTTGTTCACGTAGATCAGGTCGCTGGTGAGGTGGATATCCAGGCCGTTGGCGGCAAACCACATGTTCCACCACTCGCCGTCGTCGAAGTGGATCAACTCATGCTTCACCAGGTCGCCGGGCCTGCGGACAGGCTCGATGCTGGCCAGGTATTGCGGGCTGCAGATCGGAAACACCCGGGGGCAGATCAGCGTTGCCCGCGAGCCGGCGTATTGCCCGTCCAGGCCATAGGCGATGCCCAGGTCGGCGGTCTTGGCGTCCACTTCGGTAAAGGTCGAGTTGGGCTCGATGGCGAACTTGAGCCCCGGGCGCAAATGCCGCATGGCTTCCAGCCTCGGGGTCAGCCAGCGCTTGGCGAAGCCCGGTACCACCATGATCCGCAGCCAGCGTTCGGCGGCCTTGGGCTGCACGTCCTTGCCGGCCTCGATGATCAGTTGCAGGGCCGCGGCGATCTTGCGGTGGTACTTCTCGCCGGCCGGGGTCAGGGTGACGCCGCGCGAGGTGCGCTCGAACAGCGGCGTGCCCAGCCATTGCTCCAGCAACTTCACATGGCGACCAATCGCCGGCTGGGTCACGTGCAGGGCTTTCGAGGCTTCGACATAGCTGCCCAGGCGGGCGGCGGCATCAAAGGCACGCACCGCATTGAGCGGCGGCAAACGGTGCTCGGGCATGGCTGGGGAACGCCTTTAGCTATTAAATTATTTAACAGCTGCTATGTTAAAATTGAAGTTTCGCCCCCGCAACCCCTCACTGATAATCGCCTTCAGCAGAACAATAAAGAGCCCGTGAAACCGGCTCGCCGCACACCCGAACACATCTCGATCCTGCCCAGAAAAATAATATCCATGGCCTGGCCGCACGACGTCTTGCAGACGCTTGCCACGGGCGATGGGGGAATCGGAGGTTACGCATGAATGCCCTGCATTCGCTGCAAACGCTGGCTGTGTCCATCCGCGCCGTCCGCAAAGTCTATGGCGATCCGCACACCGGGCCGGTGGCGCTGAAAAGCATCGACCTGGACATCCGCGACAACGAATTCTTCACCCTGCTCGGCCCCTCCGGCTGCGGCAAGACCACCTTGCTGCGGATGATCGCCGGGTTCGAATTTCCGACCCAGGGCGAGATCCTGCTCTACGGCGAAAACATCGCCGATCGCCCGCCCTTCCAGCGCCCGGTCAACACGGTATTCCAGCATTACGCGCTGTTTCCGCACATGAGCATCGCCGAGAACCTGGCCTTCGGCCTGGAGTCGCAGCCCATGGGCAAGGTGCTGGACAAGGCGCAGATCGCCGAGCGGGTGCGGGAAATGCTCGCCCTGGTGCAAATGGAACGCTTCGCCACACGCAAGCCGGCGCAACTCTCCGGTGGCCAGCAACAGCGTGTGGCCCTGGCCCGCGCCCTGGCGCCCCACCCCAAGGTGCTGCTGCTCGACGAACCGCTGTCGGCCCTGGACCTCAAGCTGCGCCAGGCCATGCGCGAAGAACTGAAAAGCATCCAGGCCAGGACCGGCATCACCTTTATCTTCGTCACCCACGACCAGGAAGAAGCCCTGACCATGTCCGACCGCATCGCCGTGCTGTCGGAAGGCGAGGTGCAGCAGGTCGGCCGCCCCGAAGATATCTACGAACGCCCGCGCAACCGCTTCGTCGCCGACTTCATCGGTGAAACCAACTTCATCGACGCCAGCGTGACCCGCGTCGAAGCCGGCCTCGCCTGGTTCGCCGGGCCCGCCGGGCATCCGTTGCCCGCCCAGCCCTGCAGCGACGTCAGCGTCGGCGCCACCGTGGCCCTGTCGGTGCGTCCCGAACGCCTGCACCTGCTGCCACCCGGCAGCGAAGGCGCCCTGGCGTGCCGAATCGAAGCGCAGATCTACCTGGGCACCGACCTGCAATACCAGGTCAGCCTCAGCGACGGCTCGCGCCTGACGGTGCGCACGCCCAACAGCGTCGAGCAGAGCCAGCGCTTCCCAGTGGGCAGCCAGGCCGGCCTGCTGTTCGACCGCGGCAGCGCCAGCGTCCTGCTGGATTGAGCACGAGGGTTCGTCATGCACACATCATCGCTATCCAACACCCTGGAACGGCGCAAGGCCTTGCACAGCTTCCTCGGCGTCAGCCCGGCGCTGCTGGCCATCGCCCTGTTTCTGGTCGTGCCGATCCTGATCGTCATCGGCTACTCGCTGATGCAGGCCAACCCTTATGGCGGGGTCGACCCGGTCTTCAGCGGCGACGCCTACATTTCCCTGTTGTTCGAGCGGCAACTGGACGACAGCCTGGCCTTCGCCGACTCCTACCTGGTCATTGCCCTGCGCTCCATCGGCATCGCCGGGCTGACCACGGTCATCACCCTGCTGATCGGTTTCCCGGTGGCGGTGTGGCTGGCCATGCAACCGCCACAGCGCCGCGGCCTGCTGATCTTCCTGATCACCGTGCCGTTCTGGGCCAACCTGCTGATCCGCACCTACGCCTGGATTCTGTTGCTGCGCAGCAGCGGCGTGGTCAACAACAGCCTGATGGGCCTGGGGCTGATCCACGAGCCGCTGCAAATGCTCTACACCGACGGCGCGGTGCTGCTGGGCCTGGTCTACACCTATGCGCCCTTCGTGGTGCTGCCGATCTACGCGACCCTGGAAAAAATCGACACCCGCCTGCTCGAAGCCGCCCAGGACCTGTATGCCGGGCGCATCCGCACCTTGCGCAAGGTGGTGCTGCCGCTTGCCAGGCCGGGCATCCTGGCCGGCGCCATCCTCACCTTCGTGCCGTGCCTGGGGGCGATGATCGCCCCGGAACTGCTGGGCGGCGGGACCCGGATGATGCTCGGCAACCTGATCTTCCGGCAGTTCAGCGATGCGCGTAACTGGCCGTTCGGCGCCGCGCTGTCGCTGGTGCTGATGGCCGCGGTGATGCTGGTCCTGACGCTGTATGCCCTGCGCGCCCAGCGCCAGCGCGTTGCCCTGGGAGGTGTGTGATGCTGCGCCTGTTCAAGCGAAACGGCCTCGGCGTCCAGGACTTTCCTGGCTTCGGCGGCTTCAGTTTTCTGTTCTACCTGTACCTCTACGCGCCGATCCTGGTGCTGGTGGTGTTCTCCTTCAACGCCAACCAGTCGGCCACGGTCTGGAGCGGTTTCAGCCTCGACTGGTACCGCGCTGCCTTCGCCAACCAGGCGCTGCGTTCGGCGGCCGGCAACAGCCTGCTGATCGCCGTGTGCGCCAGCATGATCGCCACCGCTATCGCGACCCTGGCGGCGCTGGGGACTTCCCGCGGGGCGAAGTTCAAGGGCCTGCAACTGTCCATGGGCGCCATCATGCTGCCGCTGGTGCTGCCGGAAATCGTGGTCGGCGTAGCGACCTTGGCGCTGTTCTCCACCATTGGCCTGTCGCTGGGCTACGGCAACCTGATCATCGCCCATACGGTGTTCTGCATTCCGTTCGCCTACCTGCCGATCCGCGCGCGGCTCAACGACATGGACCTGTCCCTGGAGCAGGCCGCGGCCGACCTCTACTCGGGCCCGTGGCGCACCTTGCGCAAAGTCACCCTGCCGCTGCTGACGCCGGGGATCGTCTCCGGGCTGATGCTGGCCTTCATCGTCTCGCTGGATAACTTCGTGATTTCGATGATGGTCTCCCAGGCCGGCACCACCACTTTGCCGATCTTCATTTTCGGCCTGTTGCGCATGGGCGTGACACCCGACGTTAACGCCGTCTCGACCCTGATCCTGGGCGTCTCGGTGCTGTTCGTCAGCCTCTCTTACCTGCTGGGCAAAAAACACGCTTGAACCTTCCACTGACCTTGGGGAAAAGACATGAGCAAGTTGATCGCAAGCCTCGGTACGTCATTGCTGCTGAGCCTGCCACTGGGCGTGCACGCCGCCGAGAAACTCAATGTGGTGAGCTGGAGCGGCTACTTCTCGCCACAGATTCTCGCCAAGTTCCAGCAGCAGACCGGCATCGAGGTCACGGTGGATTCCTACGACTCCAACGAAACCCTGCTGGCCAAGCTGAAACAGGGCGGCACCGGCTATGACGTGGCGATCCCTTCGCACCAGTTCGTCCCGATCCTGGTCAAGGAACAGCTGCTGGAGCGCTTCGACCCGGCCAGGGAGCCTTACTACGCCGGCCTCGTCGACAACCTGAAAAAGCCCACCTGGGACCCGGAAGGCGCCTACTCCGTGCCCTTTATCTGGGGCACCACCAGCGTGGTGCTCGACGGCGAGCGCTACAAGGGCCCGGCCGACAGCTACCAGGTGCTCTACCAGCCGCCGGCCGAGCTCCAGGGGCGGATCAATATGTTCGACTCGGTCAGCGATGTGATCGACATGGCCAGCCTGTACCTGGGCATCCCGCTGTGCAGCGAGGACCCCAAGCAGATGCAGCAGGTACTGAACCTGCTCAAGGCGCAGAAACCCTTCGTCAAGACCTACAGCTCCAAGGCCGGCTCGATCCGCGAGAACCTGGCCTCGGGCGAGATCGACATGTCGATGTTCTGGGGCGGCTCGTCGATGCGCGCCCGGGAAATGAAACCCAGCCTGAAATACCTTTATCCCAAGGAAGGCGTGCTGGCCTGGGTCGACAACATGGTCATCCCCAAGGGCAGCAAGAACCCGGCAAATGCCAAGGCCTTCATCGCCTTCCTCAGCCAGCCTGAAAACGCCGCGATGACCCAGAACTTCCTCAAGCACCAGAGCCCGGTCAAGGGCGTGGAAAGCTTCCTCGACGCCGGCCTCAAGGACGCACCGGAACTGCATATTCCCGAAGGCACCAAGGTGGTGTTCAGCCAGACCTGCGGCGAAGGCGCGATCCGCCTGGCCGACCGCCTGTGGACCAACCTGATGCGTTGACCCGTACCGCCCCGCCCATCTCGCGGGGCGCTTTTCCAGCCGTTTAAGGGCAGCCCTGCCATGACATCCAATACCATCAGCGAACTGGTCCTGCTGCAGGCCCACGAGCTCGCCGAACGCATCCGCCTGCGCCACGTCTCGTGCCGGGAGGTGATGCAGACTTACCTTGCCCATATCGAGCGGTTCAACCCCAGGGTCAATGCCCTGGTCAGCCTGCAACCGGCCGAGCAACTGCTGGCCCAGGCCGACGCGCGCGATGCCGAACTGGCGCGCGGGCAATACCGCGGCTGGATGCACGGCCTGCCCCATGCGATCAAGGACCTGTCCCTGACCCAGGGCATCCGCACCACCTTCGGCTCGCCGCTGTGCAAGGATTTGCTGCCCACTCGCGACGGCATCATGGTCGAGCGGATCAAGGCCGCCGGGGCGATCATCATCGGCAAAAGCAACACCCCGGAATTCGGCCTCGGCTCGCAAAGCTACAACCCGCTATTCGGCGCCACCGCCTGCGCCTTCGATGCCAGCAAGACCGCCGGCGGCAGCAGCGGTGGCGCCGCCGCGGCCCTGGCCATGCACCTGGTGCCGGTGGCCGACGGCAGCGACATGATGGGTTCGCTGCGCAACCCGGCGGCGTTCAACAACATCATCGGTTTCCGCCCGTCCCAGGGCCGCGTGCCCTTCGACGACAGCAACGACCTGTTCTTCGACCAGCTGGGCTATGAAGGCCCCATGGGCCGCAGCGTGCGCGACACCGCGTTACTGCTGTCGGTGCAGGCTGGCGCCGATGCCCGGGCGCCGCTGTCGATCGCCGAAACCGGCGCGGCCTTCAGCGCTGCGCTGCAGCGCGACTTCAAGGGCACCCGCCTGGGTTGGCTGGGGGATTTCAACGGCTACCTGCCGATGGAGCCAGGCGTGCTCGCGCTGTGCGAAGCGACCTTTGCCGATTTCGAAAGCCTCGGCTGCCGCATCGACCCGGCGCAGCCCGACTTCGCCATGCCGCAACTGTGGGACAGCTGGCGCACCTTGCGCCACTGGATGGTCGCCGGCTCCCTGGGCGCGGCCTACGCCGACCCGCAAAAGCGTGCGCAATTGAAACCGGAAGCCTGCTGGGAAGTGGAAAACGGCCTGAAGCTCTCGGCCAGCGAAGTGTTTGCCGCCTCGGTACAACGCAGCAACTGGTACCGGGCGATCTTGCGGCTGTTCGAGGAGTTCGACTATCTGCTGCTGCCCAGCGCCCAGGTCTTCCCCTTCGACAAGACCCTGGCCTGGCCCCACAGCATCAACGGCGTGGCCATGGACACCTACCATCGCTGGATGGAAGTGGTGATCCCCGGCACCCTGTCCGGCTGCCCGGTGGCCAGCGTCCAGGCCGGCTTCAATGAAAACGGCCTGCCCATGGGCCTGCAAATCATCGGCAAACACCAGGCCGACTTCGCCGTCCTGCAACTGGCCCACGCCTACGAACAGGCCAGCCGCTGGTTCCAGCGCTGCCCATCGCCGTTGCTAGAGGGGGGAATTGGATAAACGGTTGATAGCGTAGATAATTTTTTTATAAAAAGCGCTTGACGCCTTACCGTTCTACGCGAATAATGCGCGCCACTTGGCTACATAGCTCAGTTGGTTAGAGCATAGCATTCATAATGCTGGGGTCCGGGGTTCAAGTCCCTGTGTAGCCACCAAGTACTAAAAACGGCTTACCGCAAGGTAAGCCGTTTTTTTATGCCCGCACAAAAGCCATTGCCGCTCAAACCGCCGCCGCCACTCCCTGAAGGTGCGCAAAGCCCGCCGCCGCGGCAAATTGCGGCAAGCGCCAGATCGCGCCATTGGCGCCCCAGGTCCCGTCCGCCACATCCTGGACGATCACCGACGTCATCAGCTGGCGCTTGTCCTCGGCGGGCTTGGCTCGCTCGAAGGCCTGATGCACCAGCCGGACATAATCCGCTCTCGCGGACTCATCCAGCACCCCGGCCGGGACATAGACCACCGCCCGGCAAGGCAGAATCTGCGAGGTCATATCGACGGCGCCGCAGGTCCAGTGACCCGCCTCGACCTCATTGATCAACACCCAGCACAGCGCCCGTTTTTGCAACTGCGCGGGAATCTGCTCGGCCTCGGCGGCGGCCTGGTTGAGGCCATCGACCAAGGCCCTGCGCTGTTCAGCCGTCAAAGCCCCCTTCGGCAAGTCGACGAGAATATTGGGCATGAATACTTTCCTGGTAATGAATGAGGCTTGTATTGAGCCGCGATTGGCCAGAACCTAGAAGAGTCCATTTAGACTTGTTTCGAGCTTATTCAGACAATGCACGATTTCACCGTCCTGGTCCTGCCAGGGGCCTTTTGCGCCAGCGTCGCCCTGACGCTGGATGTGCTGGCCAGCGCCGCCGCCATCGCCAGTCGGACAGGCTGCGCCGAACCGCGTTGGCGGATCTACAGCAGCATCCCGGGGCCCGTGACGCTGGGCCAGGGCATTTCCCTGCAGGCAGTCGCCCTGCCCGACTCACCTGAACCGGACGAGTCGATATGGATAGTGCCCGGCCTGGGCCTGGACAACGCCACCACGCTGGCCTCCCGCCTGCAGCAACTGGACGCCGAGCGTGCGATTCGTGCCTTGCAGCTACAGGCAAGCGAGGGGGGAACCATTGCCGCCTCCTGCTCGGCGGTATTTCTGCTGCAAGCCGCGGGGCTGCTGCGCGGCAAGAAAGCGACCACCTCCTGGTGGCTCGCCCCGCAATTGCAAAAACTGGAACCGCAGTGCCGGGTCGACAGCCATCGGATGGTCATTGCCGACCAATCGATCATCACCGCCGGGGCGGCGCTGGCCCAGACCGACCTGATGCTTCACCTGCTGCGCCTGCGCTTCGGGGCATCCCTGGCGGATGCCGTGGCCAGGGTCTTGCTCATCGACCGGCGGCAATCCCAGGCGTTCTTTATCGTCCCCGCGTTGATGAGCAGCGGGGATGAATTGGTGTCCCGCCTCACGGGCCGTATCGAATCCTCATTGCAGGCCCTGCCGAGTGTGGGCGAACTGGCGGCCGAGTTCGGCCTGTCGGAACGGACCCTGGCCAGGCGGATCAAGGCCGCCACCGGTCAAAGCCCGCTGAAACTGATCCAGGGCGTGAGGCTGGGCAAGGCGCGCATGCTGATCGAAAACAGTCGGCTGAGCATCGAGCAGATTGCCGAGCAGGTCGGCTACAGCGATGCCACGGCCCTCCGACGGTTGATGCGTAAAACCCTGGGCGGCACGCCCAGGCAGTTTCGCTGAAGGCGTCATGAGCCGTGTCGTCGACGCCAATTCCTCACACGGCGGGCCATGCTGCTGTAAATTCCTCCCCACGGACGACACCTCATTAACCCAGTGAACGGAGTTCAACGCGTGTTCTCGACCCTCAATCCGCGTCACCGCCGGCTTGCCAGTTTCTCGCTGCTCGCCGTGGCCTTAAGCCTCGCCGCCTGCAACGCTTCCGCCCCTTCCCACACCGCCCTGCCCCCCGCCCCGGAAATCGCCTCGGGCTATCGCACCGACCTGCAAGTGCAGCACGCCGACCGGCATATGGCGGCCGCGGCCAACCCGTTGGCGGCCGAAGCCGGGCGCGAGATGCTGCGCAAGGGCGGTTCGGCCATCGACGCGGCGATTGCCATGCAAGCGGTGCTGACCCTGGTGGAGCCGCAGTCGTCGGGCATCGGCGGCGGTGCCTTGATCGTGCTCTGGGACGGCAAGGCAGTGCGCACGTATGACGGTCGCGAAACCGCACCGGCCGGGGCCACCGAAAAGCTGTTCCTGCAGGCCGACGGCAAACCGATGCCGTTTCCCCAGGCGCAGATCGGCGGGCGCTCGGTGGGCACCCCTGGCGTGCTGCGGGCCCTGGAACTGGCCCATGAAAAACACGGCCGCCTGCCATGGGCGCAGCTGTTCGAGCCGGCAATCCGCCTGGCCGACCAGGGCTTCCCGATCTCCCCGCGCCTGCACGGCATGATCGTCGCCGACCCATACCTGGCGAAATCGCCGGACATGGCCGCCTACTTCCTCAATGCCGATGGCACGCCGAAAGCCGTCGGCACCCTGCTGAAAAACCCGCAGCTGGCCGCCGTGCTCGAACGCATCGCCAAAGAGGGCCCGAACGCCTTGTACCAAGGCCCGGTCGCCCGGGAAATCGTCGCCAAGGTGCAAGGCCATGCCAACCCGGGCAGCCTGTCGCTCAACGACCTGCAAGGCTACCGCGCCAAGGAGCGCGAACCGCTGTGCACCGACTACAAGCGCTGGCAGGTCTGCGGCATGCCGCCGCCTTCGTCGGGCGGCATCGCCGTGGCGCAGATCCTCGGCACCCTGCAAGCGCTCGAAGCCCGCGACCCGCGTTATGCGCTGCCGCCGTTGAAACCGCTCAAGACCGATTTGCCGGCCGGCCTGGAACCGGCACCCGAAGCCGTGCACCTGATCGCCGAGGCCGAGCGCCTGGCCTATGCCGACCGCGCGCTGTACGTGGCGGACTCGGACTTCGCCCCGGTACCCATCGCCGGCCTGGTCGCCCCGCAATACCTGGCCCAGCGCGCCGCCTTGATCGGCGAACGCAGCATGGTCAAGGCCGAGCCCGGCAAGCCCCAGGGCATCCAGGTGGCCTATGCCCCGGACCGCTCGCCGATGCGCATCTCCACCTCGCAAGTGGTGGCGGTGGATGACCAGGGCGGCGCCGTGTCCATGACCACCACCGTGGAAGCCGCCTTCGGCTCGCACCTGATGGTCCAGGGCTTCATGCTCAATAACCAGATGACCGACTTCTCCTTCGTTCCCGAAGAGAACGGCCAGCCGGTGGCCAACCGCGTGCAGCCGGGCAAGCGGCCGCGCTCATCCATGGCGCCGACCCTGGTCTTCGACCGCAACAGTGGTGAACTGCTGGCCACCGTCGGCTCGCCGGGCGGCTCGCAGATCATCGAGTACGTGGCCAAGTCGGTGATCGGCATGCTCGACTGGAACCTCGACCCGCAAGCCGCCATCAGCCTGCCCAACTTCGGCAGCCGCAACGGCCCGACCGAACTGGAGCAAGGCCAGTTCACCCCAGGGTTGAAAGCAGCGCTGAAAGCCAAGGGGCACGAGGTGACCGACATCGACATGACCAGCGGCACCCAGGCAATCGTGCGGGTACGCGATGCCCAGGGTAAAACCTCCTGGGCCGGTGGCGCCGATCCACGGCGTGAAGGGGCCGCGCTGGGGGATTGAGGCCAACCCGGGAAAACTCAAAGGGCTTGCCGCGAGGTGGGCCCTTTTTATTTTTCGCGCCACAACAGCACGGGCCGGCGTGACCAATGCTGTATGCCGATTTTTCCTGCCCTCTGTGTCTGACGCCGTCCTTTGATCGCTTCTAGCATCAGGTTTTTTGGCCGAGGTGCAGGCGATGAAGCAGATTCCCGGTGGTATCGATTTTTCAGGCCTGGCGGTGCGCCGGCTGGTGGCCGACGACCTCGAACGGGTCTGCCGGCACCGCGAGGCGATGTTCCTCGAAGCGGGAGGCGACCCCGCGGCCCTGCAAGCGATGACCGAACACTTCCGCCCCTGGCTGCGCGAGCGCTTGGCCGATGGCCGCTACTACGGCTTTGCCCTGCTGGACGGCGAGCAACCGGTGGCGGCCATTGGCCTGATGAGCATCGAATGGCCGCCCCACCCGGCCCATCCGACCCAGGACCAGCGCGGTTATGTGCTCAACGTATACGTCGAACCCGCCTACCGGCGCCGGGGGCTGGCCTCGGCCCTGATGAAGCTCGCAGAAGCCGAATTCATCCAGCGCGGGCTGAGCTTCGCCGTGCTGCATGCGACCGAGGTGGGCAAGCCGGTGTATGCCGGCTTGGGTTGGGCGGCCACCGCGGAAATGGCCAAGGTGCTGGAAGGCGCCTGAACACGGATTCCTGTAGCCGCTGCCGAGCCCGCGAGGCTGCGAACGACCCCGCAGGGGGCGCAGGGATCTTGCGACCGCTGGAGGACCTTCGGTCCTATCGCAGCCTTCGGCAGCGGCTACAGGGGCCAATTGGCTTTCGGCTAATGCGTTAGGCCTTTTGGGTAGCCGCTGCCGAAG
>NZ_FNPW01000020.1:0-9808 GCF_900107395.1 Pseudomonas sp. NFIX28 | reverse complement strand
CTGCCGAAGGCTGCGATCGACCGGAACGGGCGCAGCGATCTTACTGGCGCCGAAGGCCCTTCGGGCCTTATCGCAGCCTTCGGCAGCGGCTACAGAATCCTTCATGGCTTCAAGAAATGCGCACATCCCACAGTCACAGAATGTCGCAGTAACAGCGTTGCGACTCCATCTCTTCCACCCTATGGTTCGACCATCGCTGCAAAACCAGCGAACAGGCTTGGCGGCCTGATAGAATCGAGGCGCACAAGCGCCCCCACCTTTGCAGGCGCTTTTTTTTGCGCCCGCATACCTGCGTTATGACGGGTTGCGTGGGAGAACCTTCGGGTTCGCCGGTTGCCTTGATTCCCGGTCCGCCAATCCTGCGTAACCCGTCACCCTGATCTGTTTGGCGGCAGACGGTGATGATTCTTCGAATCAAGGAGGTTCACCATGAAACACACCCTCAATCCGTCCCCTTCCTCCCTGCACACCCTCGGCGAAATAACCTTTGCCAATTGTGGCGAAGGTAAACGCCCATTGCTGCGGGTCAACGCCGACGTCCCCCTGGCCGACGCCCTGGAACACGCCTCGCTGCTGCTACATCTGGCAAAACAGTTGAGCCTGGATGCGGCCATGGAACCGCAGACGGACCGCTATGCTTGGGCGGCACATTACCTGGGTGAGATGGGTAAAGCGGTGATGGATGATGTGCACACCGCGATGACAGCAGGCGCTGGTTGAAACCGGGCAACACCTGTGGAACGGGCAGCATCGTTTGCTGTCCGTCCATCGCCTTGCTCTCTCACTCCATTGCTTAAGTCCCACGACGGGACTAGGATTCGAGCCATGAGGATTATCGCCGTCAGTCATTTGAAGACGTTCTGGGAAAAGCACCCGGATGTGGAACAACCGCTTCTGGCCTGGATAGATGAAGCGCGCAATGCCAACTGGTCCAACCCGGCACAGATCAAGGAGCAGTTTTGCAGCGCCAGCATTCTTAAAAGCCGTCGCGTGGTGTTCAACATCAAAGGCAATGACTATCGCTTGGTAGTCGCCGTGGCTTACCGCTTTGGCGCCCTCTACATCAAGTTCGTTGGCACTCACCAGCAGTACGACGCCATCGACGCCGACCGCGTTGAAATGGAGTAACGACCATGCAGATTCGCCCCATCCACACCGATCAGGATTACCGCGCGGCGCTCAAGCAAGTGTCGGTGCTGTTCGATAACGAGCCCGAACCCGGCACCGCAGAAGGCGACTACTTCGACGTGATGGTCACCCTGATCGAAGCCTACGAAGCCAAGCACTTCCCAATCGACCTGCCCAACCCGATCGACGCCATCAAGTTCCGCATGGAGCAATCGGGCCTCTCGGCCGCCGATCTGGCACCGGCCATCGGCCGCACCAACCGGGTCTACGAAGTGCTCAACGGCAAACGCGCCCTGACCCTGCCAATGATCTGGAAACTGCACCAACTGTTCGGCATCCCCGCCGAAAGCCTGATCAAGCCGGTGAAATCGGTCTGAGCAGTTCGCCCCTCGATCAGGCTTCCATGGCTCAGGCCTTGCACCCTCGCCCTTGGCGGGGGTTATTCCTGATCCCCCATAGACTCCAGCCTTTGATGATTTCAGAAGGCCCGAGCAGGCCAGCCGACCAACTGACCGCTCGCTGTCAGCAAAAGGACTCATGATCCCGCTATGCTCTGTGGCAGTCCACGGCAACAGAGCGAAGGTCCGATGAGTTTCCAGGCGCCAGTGTTGAAGCAGATACCGGGCATCCGTCACGAGTTTTCGCGTGCCGGGGCGTCAAAGCCCGCCAATCTGTTCTTCTGCTCCCAGGCCCATACCGGCGAGGTGGTCGAGGCCAGCACGACCCTGCCCAGTGGCATCATCCGCGGTGATGCGGTGTTTACCCGCACGGGACGGCCTATTGCCGTGATTACCGCCGATTGCCTGCCGCTGCTAATCAGCAGCGATGACGCCTCGTGGGTCGCCGCCGTCCATGCCGGCTGGAAAGGCCTGCACGGCGGCATCATCGATAATGTGCTGCAACACTTCGCCGCCAAGGGCATCGCCGCCCATCAACTGCGCGTGGCGTTCGGCCCGTCGATCAAGCCTTGTTGCTACGAAGTCAGCCCGGAGTTCATCACCACCCTGGCGGCCACCCAAGGCCATCTGTGGTCAGAGGAACAGACACCCTGGAGCCAGGCACGCCCAGCGCCAAAGCTGCCTCCGGAGATTGCCCCGCCAGCGCCGACCCGGCCGGACTCGCTGTGGTTCGACCTGGGCCTCTATGCCCTGAACCTGCTGCGCGCGGCGGGCATCGATGAGGAACAGATCGAGCACTGCGAGCATTGCACCTACTGCTCCAGCCCGACCCTGGCCAGCTATCGCCGTCGCGGCCACCGGGGCGAAGAAAAGTCCTTCCAGTACTCCTGGATCGGGCGTGCCTGAAACCGCATCTTCAGATTTATCCCGATAGGTCCCTGGCGCCGCACCGGGTTAATCTTGCGCGCCCTGTAGACCCACAAAGGAATGATTGTGTCTGACAAGACCTATGCCCCGCCTCAAGCCCGGCTGGCCACCGCCAGCGATGTACAGCGCCCTTTCTACGTAGTGTCCAAGACCAAGTTCATGACCCTGTTCATGCTGACCTTCGGCCTCTACCTGCTGTACTGGGCCTACAAGAACTGGCAGCAATTCAAGCAGGCCAGCGGACAACCCATGTGGCCCATCGCCCGGGCGATATTCATGCTGTTCTACACCCACGCGCTGTACCGCGAAGCCAATACCCTGATCAAGAAAAACGGCCGTCGCCATGACTGGCTACCGTGGGACCTGGCTTCGCAGTTCGTGGTGATACTGCTGATCAGCCACGGCCTCGATGGCATGTCCAATAGGCATCCCGACAATCTGTGGCTGGATATCGCCAGCGTGGCGCTGTTGCCGATCCAGGCGCTGGTGACCTTCAAGGGCCAGCGCGGCCTCAATGCTGCCGCCGGTGACCCGCAGGGCGAAAGCAACGCCCGGTTCACCCCGATCAACTATGTGTTCATGGCTCTCGGGGCAACGCTGTGGTGCACGATGCTCTACTCCATGGCTACCACTGTGAACTGACCCCAGGCCTTAAACGCTCACATACACCCACGCCTCGATCCCGGACTGCAGCACCACGCTCACGCGCTTGTAGTCCGCCACCTCGTAGCTGTCCGCCGCGGCCAGCTCCTGGGCAGTAAGGCGAAACACCGTCCCCGGGATAGGCGCGCTGGCCGCGCTACCCGGGCGCAGGATCGGATGATGGGTCTTGCCGCTGGTGGCCAGCACCTGGGGGTCGGTGATCTGCACCCAGGCCTGTTCATACCCTGGCAGCGCGTCCGCGCTGCCCTCCAGTTCGCGACCGAAATTGGCCAGTTGCACGGCCTTGTCCTGCAAGGTGCCGTAGGAAAACAGGTACTCCGACGCTTGGGTGGCAACGCTCATTGTTCACTCCGGAGTTCAGCGGCTGATTTTCAATGCCTGGCGCGCCGCATGGCGTTCCAGCGCCAGCTCGATCAGGCGGCTGACCAGTTCGCTGTAGGTCATGCCCGCGGCCTGCCACAGCTTTGGATACATGCTGATGCGGGTGAAGCCCGGCAGCGAGTTGATCTCGTTGATCAGCACTTCGCCGCCCTGGGTCAGGAACACATCGACCCGCGCCAGCCCCGAACAGCCCAGCACCTGGAACGCCTCGACAGCCAGGGCGCGAATGCGCTCGCTGACCTCTTCGCTGAGGTCCGCCGGCACCACCACCTGGGCCGCCTGGTCGTCTATGTATTTACTGTCGTAGGAATAAAAACCGCTGCCAACGACGATTTCCCCACAACCGCTGGCGATTGGCTGATCGTTGCCCAGCACCGCGCATTCGATTTCACGACCACTGACCGCCGACTCCACCAGGACCTTTTCATCGAAGCCCAGCGCCAGCTCGATGGCCGCCTTGTATTCCGCCTCGCTGGTGACCTTGCTCACGCCCACGGACGAGCCCTGGTTCGCCGGCTTGACGAACATCGGCAGGCCCAGTTTGCCCTGCGCCTGGGCAAAGTCGGTGCGCGCCGCGGTGGCCCGGTTCAGGGTGATAAAGGGCGTCACCGCCAGGCCGGCATCGCGCAGCAGGCGCTTGCTGATGTCCTTGTCCATGCACACCGCCGAACCCAGCACGTCGGAGCCCACGAACGGCAGGTCGGCCATGCGCAGCAGGCCCTGCAGGCAGCCGTCTTCGCCGAGGGTGCCGTGGACAATGGGGAAAATCACATCGACATGGCCCAGCAGTTCCTGGCTGGAGGTTTCCACCAGTTGCTGGCTGGCCTTGCCCGGCACCACCGCCAGTTCGCGGTTGGACTGGTTGAGGGCGATCAGCGCCGGGTTTTCCTGGTTGATCAGGAAGTTCGAGGTGTCGTTGAGGTGCCAATGGCCGTTTTTGTCGATGCCGATCAGCACCGGTTCGAAGCGCTCGCGATCCAGCGCATCGACGATGTTGCGCGCCGACTGCAGCGACACTTCGTGTTCGGCCGAACGGCCACCAAAAATAATCCCGACCCGCAGCTTGCTCATGGTTCGTTCCCGTTAAAAAAGTGGTTCAGCGTTTGTATCGGACCGCTCAAGCCGGCTGATGTCGCAGGTGAATCAGCGCCACCCGCTGATTCTGTTTGTTCCGGCGCTCTTCGATGGCGAACGGCACGAAACCGAGCTTGGGATACAGCAGCAGGCCCGCCACGTTGTCATTGAAGCAGGACAGGGTCACCTGCGCGGCCTGGTGCTTGTCCCGGGCGATGCGCAGCATTTCGCCGATCAGCTGCCCGGCGACGCCGACGCCGCGGGCCTCGGGAGCGACGATGAGATTGCCGATGGTGCAGGTGCCGTGGGTGCCCCATTGGTAGAAGTTGGCGAAACCCAGCACCTGGCCGTCCCGCTCGATCACCGTCGAATCGGATCGCTGGGCAATGGAGTCGCGCAGTTGCTCGTGGGTCAGCGGCCAGGTGGCCGCCGGAAAGAAGAAAAACAACTCGTCGGGATTACGGGCAAAACCGCAGATCCGTGGAACATCCCGATCCTGCACGGGGCGAAAAGTGAAGCTCATGTCCTGTCTCCTGACCCTGAAAATCCATGGAGTGTGCCCAGCCCGGTTTCAGCGATTGGTCATCAGATGGGCGCCGAACAGCAAGTAGCAACTGCCGGCAGAACGGTCCAGCCATTTGCCCGAACGACTATAGATGGCAGCCATGAGGGAGGACGCTGACGCTACTCCACCTCGGGCTCATGGATCAACAGATCGCCCGGCTGACACTCCAGGTATTGGCAGATCGCCCGAGCCGCAGACCTTGGATTTGACCCTGCGTCGGGTCCGTATCCCGCCCGGCAGAACGACATTGGACATAGCACTCCCGCCCTACCCCCGGGGCTATGCTGAAAGTAATGGAGGCCATTGGAGAACGCTGATGAACGGTTTCCTGGTGATTTTCTTCACCCAGCAGAATCGCCGCTACCACGGCAAAATGCTGGGGGACTGGCTCGTCGACCTGGCCAATGAACTGGGCCTGCGCGGCGCGACCATGAGTACCGCCATCGAAGGCTTCGGCCACACCGGCCGGCTGCACTCCGCCCACTTTTTCGAACTGGCCGACCAGCCCATCGAGGTCCGCCTGGCACTCTCCGAAGAGGAGTCGGCCCGGCTGTTCGAACGCCTGGAGGACGAGGACATTGCGCTGTTCTACATCAAGACGCCGATCGAGTTCGGCACCCTCGGCAAAGAGGCCAGGAAAGCCGGCGCGGGCGGATGACGCGCTGAAGACAGGTGCGCCCTCCTGGGTTACCGTACGGGCCTGACGTTGTGTCGAGGACAGCTCCATGGGCAAGCCCGCCCCCCGCAAAGACTGGGTTCACCGCGCGCCTCCCGCCCGTGGGCTGGAGCGTATCGAGGCGTTTTTCGCCGGGCATGGCTACGACCTGCACCGTCACGACACCTACGCCATCGGCCGCACGCTGTCGGGCGTGCAGAGCTTCCAGTACCGCGGCGGCTGGCGCCACAACCTGCCGGGCGGGACCATGGTGCTGCATCCGGATGAAGTCCATGACGGCGAAGCCGGCACCCAGGACGGATTCCATTACCGCATGCTCTACATCGAACCGGCGCTGATCCAGCAGATCCTCGGCGGCCAGCCGCTGCCCTTCATCAAGGACGGCCTGTCCACCGACCCACGTTTGTTCGCCGCCACCGATGCCTTGCTGCGCAGCATGGACAGCCCGCTGGACCCGCTGGAACAGGAAGACGCGCTGTTCGACCTGGCCCACGCGCTGAATGCCGTGTCGGGGGTGTCCCGGCCCAGGCAGCGCTTTGACTACCAGGCGGCGGAACGGGCGCGCGAATACATGCACAGCGCCCTGGACCAGAGCGTCACCCTCGACCAGTTGGCCAGCCACAGCGGCCGCGACCGCTGGAGCCTGTCGCGGGACTTCCGCCTGCTGTTCGGCACCAGCCCCTATCGCTACCTGACCATGCGCCGCCTGGACCTGGTCCGGGCGCTGTTGCTGCAAGGGCAGCCGCTGGTCAGCGCGGCGCTGCTGGCCGGCTTCACCGACCAGAGCCACATGACCCGGCAGTTCAGCAAGACCTACGGCCTGCCGCCGGCGCGCTGGTTGAAAATGCACGGCCGCTGAACGTCGCCCGGCACGCACAATCGTACAAGAACCTCGGCGCCGCGCTGCTTACCTTGGAGACCTGATCCCTCTTTACGGAACCGCACCATGCGCCCAGCCAGCCCCGCGCTCATCCCCTATCAGAGCCTGAACTTCGCTTACAAACTCAGCCTGTTCGACGATCACTGGCAAGCCCGGGTGATCGCCGAAATGAACGACTACCAGTTCAAGCTGGTGAAGCTGCAAGGGGACTTCATCTGGCACGACCACCCGGACACCGACGAGACCTTTATCGTCCTCGAAGGCCAGTTGCGCATCGACTTCACCGACGGCCAGGTGACGATCAACCAGGGCGAAATGTTCGTCGTGCCCAAGGGCATGAAACACAAGCCGTACGCCGAACAGGAGGTCAAACTGCTGCTGATCGAACCCAAGGGCGTGCGCAACACCGGCGAAGAAGGCGGCGAGCGCACCGCCGCCAATGACGTGTGGATCTGAGTTGCCCCGGGGTTGAGCCTCTGTAGCCGCTGCCGAGCGAAGCGAGGCTGCGATCGGCAGCGCAGCGGCCGTAAAGACGGGCAATGCGTTTCTCAAGGCAAACCGCATGCGCAGGCTTGGCGAGGACTGCGTCCTGGTTCGCAGCCTCGCGGTGCTCGGCAGCGGCTACAGCACCGTCATCTGCTGCCACTCAACCGCGTTCGGCGGCTGCCGTCAGGCCTTGGCCTGTCGGCACCCGCAAACGCATGGCTAACAGCGCCCCCAGCAAGGCGAGCAAGGCGCTGGCGCCTACCGCCTGCTCGATGCCGGCCGCCGGTGAGCCGCCCAGCCCGGCGTTGGCCAGCGACACCAGCAGCGCCAGCCCCAGCGCGCCGCCGATCTGCTGGCTGGTGGAGGCAATACCCGCCGCCACGCCCTGCTCGCCCGGCGCGATGCCCTGCCCGGCCGAAACCCACATGGCGGTCCAGGTCATGCCCTGGCCGATGCTCAGCACCACGATGCCCGGCATCAGGCTCCAGAAACCCGCCCCGTCGGGCAGCGCCACATACACCCCGCCAATGCCCAGTGCGCCCAGGAGCAAGCCGCTGACCAGGGTCGCCCGCAGCCCGAAGCGCAGCAACGAACGTTCGGCCAGCCAGATGCCCACGGTGCACAGCAGTGTCGCCGGCAAAAACGCCACGCCGCTTTGCAGCACGCTGTAGCCGTAGACCTGCTGGAAGTACAGGGCGAGGAAGTAGTACTGCACGCCGAAACTGCTCATGAACAAGGCCGTAAGGAACATCGCCAGGCGCAGCTCGCGATGGGCCAGCAGGCGCAGCGGCATCAGCGGGTCGTGGCCACGCTGCTCGATCCACACAAACACCCCGAGCAGCAACAGCGCCAGCGCCCCGCAGCCCAGGGTCGCCGGGGCGCTCCAGCCCCATTCCGGGCCCTGGACGATAGCGAACACCAGCAGCGTGCCGCCCACCGTCACGGTCAAGGCGCCGCTGAGGTCGAAACGCCGGCCATGCTCGCGCTGGCCATCGGCCGGAATCCAGCGTCGGGCCAGCAAGGCACAGGCCCCAGCCAGCGGAACGTTGACCAGAAACACCGCCTCCCAACCCCACCATTGGGTCAGCACGCCACCGAGCAACGCGCCCAGGGCCAGGCCCGCCGCCGAGGCCGCGCTCCACACCGCGAACGCCCGGTTGCGCGCCGGCCCTTCGGCGTAATGGCTGTTGATCAGCGCCAGCGTCGCCGGGAACAGCATGGCCCCGCCGACACCCTGCACCGCCCGCGCCAGCACCAGCAGCAGCGCGCTGCCGCCCAGGCCGCCGGCCAGCGAAGCCAGGGCGTACAGGCTTTGCCCGACGATATAGAAACGCCGCTTGCCCAACAGGTCGGCCGCCCGACCGCCCAGCAGCAGGAAGCCGCCGAAGGCCACGCTGTAGGCGCTGACCACCCATTGCAGCTGTTGCGCGGAAAACCCCAGGTGGCTGCCGATCTCCGGCAAGGCGACGAAGACGATGGTCGCGTCCAGGGCGATGATCAGCTGCGCGCAGGCCAGCAGGAGCAGCATCCAGCCTGACGGCCTGGCTGAAGAGGTGGCGGGCATCACGTCGAGTCCTTGTGTGGAAAATAAAGGGGATGAATCCAGGACCCTCAGTTTCTTTGATGCCGATTAGATGATAAATACCGTCATTGCTCTTTCAGTGATGACTTTAATCATGGATCTGAATGCCGTTCGTTTGCTGGTCCGGGTCGCCGAGACCCGCAGCTTTACCCGCGCCGCCGGCGATCTGCGGCTGACCCAGTCCGGCCTGTCGCGGGCCATTTCGCGCCTGGAGCAACAACTGGGCGTGCGCCTGCTGCAACGCAACACCCGCAGCGTCAGCCTGACCCCGGACGGCCAACTGCTGGTGGAGCGCGCCACGCCGCTGCTGGCCGAACTGGCGCAGACCGAAAGCCTGCTGCTGGACCGCCGCGACTCGCCCACCGGGCTGCTGAAGATCAGCACGCCATCGCTGTTCGGACGCAAAGTGGTGATGCCGCTGATCGGCCGCCTGACCGAGCAATACCCGGACCTGAGCATCGAAGCGGTGATGACCGATCGGCTGGTGGACATCGTCGACGAAGGCTTCGACGCCATCCTGCGTACCGGCGAGATCCAGGACCAGCGCCTGATTGCCCGGCCCCTGGCGCCGCTGCGTTGGGTCACGGTGGCGTCCCCGGCCTACCTGGCGCGCCATGGCACGCCGCAGACGGTGGAAGAGCTGCAACAGCACAACTGCCTGACCGTGCGCAATTTACGCAGCGGGCGCCTGGTGGACTGGCAATTCATGCGCGACGGCAAGGTGCGCGATGTCAGCGTGCCCAGCCGGCTGATCTTCGATATCGGCGACGCGCTGGTGGACGGTGTGCTGGGGGGCTTCGGCATCGCCCAGTTGATGAACTTCGCCGTCGACGACGCCCTCGCCGACGGCCGCCTGGTGCCGATCCTGCAGGCCTTCTCCGGACGCAGCCGGGCGCTGTCGCTGGTCTACCCGCCGTCGCGCCAGTACTCGCCCAAACTCAAGGTCTTCGCCGACGCCCTGAATACCGTCAGCTGGTAAGCCCGCCTGTAGCCGCCCGTAGCCGCTGCCGAGCACCGCGAGGCTGCGATCGACTGCGCAGCAGGCGCC
>NZ_FNPW01000004.1:445417-502948 GCF_900107395.1 Pseudomonas sp. NFIX28 | reverse complement strand
CAGAAGGTCATGGCCTCGGCGGCGGCGGTGGCTTCGTCGAGCAGCGAGGCGTTGGCGATCGGCAGGCCGCTGAGGTCGCTGATCAGGGTCTGGAAGTTCAGCAGCGCTTCCAGGCGGCCCTGGGAGATTTCCGGCTGGTACGGGGTGTAGGCGGTGTACCAGGCCGGGTTTTCCAGGAGATTGCGCAGGATCGGCGACGGCGTGTGGCAGTTGTAGTAGCCCTGGCCGATGTAGGTCTTGAACAGCTGGTTCCGGGCGGCGATGGCCTTGATCGAGGCCAGGGCATCGGCTTCGCTCTGGCCGGCGGGCAGGTCGAGCACGCTGGTGCCCTTGATGCTGTCGGGGATCACGCTGGCGCCCAGGGCTTGCAGGGAATCGAAGCCCAGGCTGTTGAGCATGGCCTGCTCGTCGTCCTGGCGCGGGCCGATGTGGCGCGCGATGAATTCGTTGGCGGTGCTCAGGTTAACTTGGCTCATGGTGGCTCCTCAGGCGTCGGCGTTGGCTTTGATCAGGCGATCGTAGGCATCCTGATCCAGCAGTTGGCCGACCGCGGCGGCGTCCGCGGGGATGAAGCGGAAGAACCAGCCTTGGCCCAGCGGGTCTTCGTTGACCAGCTCGGGGCTTGCGTCCAGAGCCGGGTTGGTTTCCACCACTTCTCCGTCCAGGGGCATGTACACGCCGCTGGCGGCCTTTACCGATTCCACGGTGGCGGCTTCGGCGCCCTTGTCGTAGGCCTGCAGTTCCGGCAATTGCACGAACACCACATCGCCCAGGGCGTTTTGCGCGAAAGCCGTGATGCCGACGGTAACGCTGCCATCGGCTTCGGTACGCAGCCATTCGTGATCTTCAGTAAAACGCAATTCGCTCATGGAAACTCCTCAAGGGGCCAGATTCGTCTGGTGGACGCGATTGAATGCTCATGCAGGGCAGAGCTGATGGATAAACCCTTAGCAAAAACACGGCCAATGTTATTTTGTTGTTATTTATCAATCAGTTACGAATTTTTGTGGGCGAGCGTAAATGAACGGCTGTAGCGAAATCGCTACAGTTGGGGGCGTGGAAAAAAGCCTTTGGGGATCAAAGCCTTGCGCGGCGCCGATTACAACCACCTGTAGCGATATCGTTCCGCTGTAGCGCTTTCAGTACAGATAGAGGTCGCTTTTCGCCCCTTTCCGCCTTTTTCTACGCGTAGGAGCGAAGCTTGCTCGCGAAAAACCTGAGCTCGCTGCGCGCCTCAAGCCCTGCGTCAGCGTTAAATTTTTCGCGAGCAAGCTTCGCTCCTACGGGAACGGGAGAGGGAGGTTCAGGGTTTGTTGGGGATGCCGTATTTGCGCAGGCGATGGGCGATGGCGGTGTGGGAGGTCTGCAGGCGGCTGGCCAGTTGGCGGGTCGAGGGGTAGTTGACGTAGAGGCCTTCGAGCAGCGCCTTTTCGAACTCCTCGACCGCCTGTTCCAGGCTTTCGACTTCGGTGTCGTTCTGGCGCGCCACCGAGGTGCCGGCGATATCCAGGTCGCCGATGTCCACCAGGCTGCTTTCGCAGATCGCCGCCGCGCGAAAGATCACGTTCTGCAGCTGGCGCACGTTGCCGGGCCAGCGGTTGCCCAGCAGTGCCGGATAGGTGCCGGGCGCCAGGCGACAGACCGGGCGCTGGATCTGCGCGCAGGCCTGCTGCATGAAATAGCGCGCCAGCAACAGGATGTCCTGGCCGCGCTCGCGCAGGGGCGGCACCTCGACATTCAGCACGTTGAGGCGATAGAACAGGTCTTCGCGAAAGTTGCCTTCGGCGACCATCTTTTCCAGGTCGCGGTGGGTGGCGCTGAGGATCCGCACGTTGACCTTGACTTCACGGTCGCCGCCCACCCGGCGAAAACTGCCGTCGTTGAGAAAACGCAGCAGCTTGGCTTGCAAATAGGGCGACATTTCGCCGATCTCGTCGAGAAACACCGTGCCCTGGTTGGCCAGTTCCATCAGCCCCGGCTTGCCGCCGCGCTGGGCGCCGGTGAAGGCACCGGGGGCATAGCCGAACAGCTCGCTTTCGGCGAGGTTTTCCGGCAAGGCAGCGCAGTTCAGCGCCAGGAACGGCGCGCCGTGCCGCGCGCTGATGGCGTGACAGGCGCGCGCCACCAGCTCCTTGCCGGTGCCGGTTTCGCCCTGGATCAGCAACGGCGCATCCAGCGCGGCGACACGCTGGGCACGGGCCTTGAGGGTGCGGATGACCGGTGAATCGCCGAGCAGGGCATCGAAGCCCTCGGCATGGTCGTGGTGCAGGGCCGACAGGCGTTCGCCGATGCGGTTGGGCTGATACAGGGTCAGCAGCGCGCCGGCGTCGGTGATCGGGGTCGCCTCCAGCAGCAAGGTCTGGCCGTTGAGGGTGATTTCCCGCAGGGGCAAGCGAAAACCCTGTTCCAGCAAGGTGTCCAGCAGCGCCGGGTCGTCGAACAGTTCGGCCACGCTTTCCCCGGCCGGCTCGCGGCCATAGAGGGCAATCAGCGCCGGGTTGGCCAGCAGCACCTTGCCGGCGCTGTCCAGGGCCAGCACCGGGTCGGTCATCGCCGCCAGCAGGGCGTCGAGCTGCAGGTGGCGACGCTGGCCGGGCAGGATGTCGACCACCGTCACCGCCTGCACTCCGCGCACGCTGAACAGCGCGTCGCGCAGCTCTTCGAGCACTTGCGGGCTCAAGGTCGGGGCGTCGATGTAGACGTTGGGCGGCACCATCTCCACCGCATCCAGGTTGAGATTGCGTCCACCGAGCAGGGCCAGGACTTCCTGGGTGATACCGACGCGGTCGATAAAGCTGACGTGGATACGCATGGGACGGTCAAGGGTTCTGGAAAACGAAGGGTGGCAAGTATGCCTTGGCGGACAGGGTTTGGCGAAATGCGCCGTGGCGCCAGGCTTCTGCAGGAGCGCGGCTTGCCCGTGATAGCCTCAACGATGACGCCTGATACGCCGCGGCGTCCTTGAGTTCATCGCGGGCAAGCCTCGCTCCTACAGGTTAAGCGGGCGCCCGCGACTCACGGGCTGGGGTTATTCGAAATGCTCGGGCTTGACCGGGTCTCCGGATTTCATGTTCAGCTGCACCCGCACGTCCTCAAACATCGCGTCGTAATATTTGTGGAGCGAGCCGATACTGCTCAAAGCCTTGGGAATCCCATGTTTCTCGGCGATTTTCGTCACGTTGCTGGCGAAGTTGTACGCCTGGTCCTTGGGCAGGAAGAACGGTTCGTTGACCTCCTTGCCTTCGATCGTTCCATGCATCTTGAACTGCATCCCTTTGCCTTCCTTGGGATCCTGCGCGACTTCATAGTCGATGCAGATGTTGTAACTGACGTCGTCCTTGGTCAGTGCGTGTCGCTCGATGTGTAGATGACCGGGTTCGAACTGGGCCATGGCTCTCTCCTTTCAAGGCATGGGGAGCGATGCAGGCCGGCGGCCTGCACCCTGCTTTTTTATCGGTAAGTGATGCCCGGCTTGGCCGTGCTGATGCGCGTGCCGGCCTTGCCCTGGACGATTGCTTCGATGTCCGAGAGTGAACCGATCACCGCGACTTTTCCAGTATGGCGGGCGAACTCGCAAGCTGCCTGGACCTTGGGGCCCATGGAGCCGGCGGCGAAGCCGAGTTTTTCCATTTCGTCGGGGTGCGCCTCGGCGATGGCTTTCTGCGACGGCTTGCCCCAGTCGATAAAGGCCGCATTGACGTCGGTGGCGATGACCAGCAGATCGGCTTCCAGCTGTTCGGCCAGCAGCGCCGAGCACAGGTCTTTGTCGATGACCGCCTCGATGCCCCTGAGCTTGCCGTTCTCGTCATACATGGTGGGGATGCCGCCACCGCCGGCGCAGATCACGATGCTGCTCTTTTCCAGCAGCCACTTGATCGGACGGATCTCAAAGATGCGCTTGGGTTTCGGGCTGGCGACCACGCGCCGGTATTTGTCACCATCGGGGGCGATGGCCCAGCCTTTTTCCTTGGCCAGCTTTTCTGCTTCTTCCTTGCTGTAGACCGGGCCGATGGGCTTGCTCGGGCTCTGGAACGCCGGGTCCTTGGCGTCGACTTCGACCTGGGTCAGCAGGGTCGCGAAGGGCACTTCGAAATCCAGCAGGTTGCCCAGTTCCTGTTCGATGATGTAGCCGATCATGCCTTCGGTTTCGGCGCCGAGCACATCCAGCGGGTAAGGCGACACCGAGGTGTAGGCCGCTGCCTGCAGCGACAGCAGGCCGACCTGCGGGCCGTTGCCATGGGCGATCACCAGCTGGTTGCCGGGATGGATCTTGGCGATCTGTTCGGTGGCGATGCGGATATTGGCGCGTTGATTGTCCGCGGTCATGGGTTCGCCACGGCGGAGCAGGGCGTTGCCGCCCAGTGCGACGACGATACGCATAATGCATTCCTTCCAGAATTCGGTGAGCCCGTGGGCGCGTGGCTTGCCTGCGTGGTCCGGTGTCAGGTTTGACGCCTTCGCGGGCAAGCCTTGCGCCTACAGGTCGAGGGGCCGACCGCCAGGCGGTCGGCCACGGACCTCGTGGTTACAGGTCGGCCAGGGTCGAGACCAGGATCGCCTTGATGGTGTGCATGCGGTTTTCCGCTTGCTCGAAGGCGATGCAGGCCGGCGATTCGAACACGTCGTCAGTCACTTCGATGCCGTTGGCCAGGTTCGGATACTGCTCGGCGATCTGTTTGCCGACCTTGGTATCGCTGTTGTGGAACGCCGGCAGGCAGTGCATGAACTTGGTCCGTGGGTTGCCGGTGGCCTTCATCAGCTCGGCGTTGACCTGGTACGGCAGCAGTTGCTGGATACGTTCGGCCCAGGCTTCCACCGGCTCGCCCATCGACACCCAGACATCGGTGTGGATGAAGTCGACGCCCTTGACCGCGGCTTTCGGATCTTCGGTCAGGGTGATGCGAGCGCCGCTTTCTTCCGCGTACTTCTTGCAGCGGCTGACCAGATCGTCATGAGGCCACAGGGCCTTTGGCGCGCAGATGCGCACATCCATGCCGAGCTTGGCGCCCACCAGCAGCAGCGAGTTGCCCATGTTGTTGCGGGCATCGCCCAGGTAGGCGTAGCTGATGTCGTGGATCGGCTTGTCGGCGTGCTCACGCATGGTCAGCACGTCGGCGATCATCTGGGTCGGGTGGTATTCGTCGGTCAGGCCGTTGAACACCGGCACGCCGGCGAACTTCGCCAGTTCCTCGACGATTTCCTGCTTGAAGCCGCGGTATTCGATGGCGTCGTACATGCGCCCGAGCACGCGGGCGGTGTCCTTCATGCTTTCCTTGTGGCCGATCTGCGACGAGTTCGGGTCGATGTAAGTGACGTTGGCGCCCTGGTCATAGGCGGCGACTTCGAAGGCGCAGCGGGTACGGGTCGAGGTTTTCTCGAAGATCAGGGCGATGTTGTTGCCCTTGAGGTGCTGCTGTTCGGTGCCAGTGTACTTGGCGCGCTTGAGGTCGCGCGACAGGTCGAGCAGGTAGCGCAGCTCGCGGGCGGTATGGTGTTCGAGGCTGAGCAGGTTACGGTTGTGGATGTTGAACGCCATGATAATTCTCCAGGGATTCTGTAATCGGCCCGGCCAGCACCGCAGGGGTGCGGCCGGGGAAAGGTCGTTTAGTAATCGATCGGGTCGCGCACGATCGGGCAGGTCATGCAGTGGCCGCCGCCACGGCCGCGACCGAGTTCGCCGGCGCTGATGGTGATCACTTCCACACCGGCCTTGCGCAGCAGGGTGTTGGTGTAGGTGTTGCGGTCATAGCCAATGACCACGCCCGGTTCCAGGGCCACCACGTTGTTGCCGTCGTCCCACTGCTCGCGTTCGGCGGCGAAGCTGTTGCCGCCGGTTTCCACCACGCGCAGTTGCTTGAGGTTCAGGGACTCGGCCACCACCTCGATGAACGATTTGTTCTCCCGTCGCACGTCCATGCCATACGGCTTACTGGTGTCGGGACGGATTACGAACGGCACGATTTCCTTGACCACTTCCGGGAAGACCGTGACCAGGTCGCGGTCGCAGAAGCTGAACACCGTGTCCAGGTGCATCGCCGCACGGGATTTCGGCAGGCCGGCGACCACGACTTTCTCCACCGCGCCCTTGGCGAACAGCGATTGGGCAAGCTGGCCGATAGCCTGGCGCGAGGTCCGTTCGCCCATGCCGATCAACACCACGCCATTGCCGATCGGCATGACGTCGCCGCCTTCGAGGGTGGCCTGGCCGTGATCCTTGTCCGGGTCGCCGTACCAGATCTCGAAATCGGCATGGGTGAACTCGGGGTGGAACTTGTAGATGGCGGTGGTCAGCAGGGTTTCCTGGCGGCGCGCCGGCCAGTACATCGGGTTCAGCGTTACGCCCCCGTAGATCCAGCAGGTGGTGTCGCGGGTGAACTGGGTATTGGGCAGCGGCGGCAGCAGGAAGCTGGAGTGGCCCAGGTAGTCGCGGTACATCTTGATCACGCTGGCGCCTTCGCTTTCCGGCAGGTCCTCGCCGGCCACGCCGCCGATCAGGAACTCGGCCAGCTTGCGCGGCTCCAGGCCTTCGAGCCAGCTGCGCACTTCATTGGTCAGGCCGACGCCGACGGTGTCGGGGGTGATCTTGCGATCCAGAATCCATTTCAGGGCTTCGGGGTTCTGGACCGTGTCGGTCAGCAGGTTGTGCATTTCCAGGACCTCGATCCCACGCTCGCGCATCTTGGTAACGAAGTCGAAGTGGTCGCGCTTGGCCTGGTTGACCCAGATCACGTCATCGAACAGCAGTTCATCGCAGTTGTTCGGGGTCAGCCGCTGATGGGCCAGGCCGGGGGAGCAAACCATGACTTTGCGCAGTTTGCCGGCTTCGGAATGGACGCCGTACTTAACTTTTTCCGTGGTCATTACAGTGATCCTCCAGAGGTAAGAACAATCGTGCTGTTACAGGGTCAGGAAGCCGTCGTAGAGACCGTAGGCAGCCACCAGGGCGCCTGCGACCACCGCGGCGAAAATCAGCTTCTCGACGTTGGTGAAAATCGGTTTGCCCAGCTCCAGCTTGGCCTTGGCGAACAGGATCGCGCCGGGGGCATAGAGCAGGGCGGAAAGCAGCAGGTACTTGATGCCGCCGGCGTACAGCAGCCAGATCGCGTAGATCAGGGCGATGCCGCCGATGATCAGGTCTTTCCTGCGTTCGGCCAGGGCTGTCTCGTAGGTTTCGCTGCGCACCGCCAGCAGCACCGCATAGGCCGCCGACCACAGGTAGGGCACCAGGATCATCGAGGTGGCGAGGTAGATCAGCGACAGGTAGGTACTGGCCGAGAACAGGGTGATGATCAGGAAGATCTGCACCATGGCGTTGGTCAGCCACAGGGCGTTGACCGGCACGTGGTTGGCGTTCTCGCGGCGCAAGAACTCCGGCATGGTGTGGTCCTTGGCCGCGGCGAACATGATCTCCGCGCACAGCAGCACCCACGACAGCAACGCCCCCAGCAGCGAGATGATCAGGCCGACGCTGATCAGCACCGCGCCCCAGTGGCCGACGACATGCTCGAGCACCGCCGCCATCGACGGGTTCTGCAGTTTCGCCAGTTCCGGCTGGGTCATGATGCCCAGCGACAGCACGTTCACCAGCACCAGGAACAGCAGCACGGTGATGAAGCCGATCACCGTGGCCTTGCCCACGTCCGAGCGTTTTTCCGCCCGGGCCGAGAAGATGCTCGCGCCTTCGATGCCGATGAACACCCAGACGGTGACCAGCATCATGTTGCGCACCTGGTTCATCACGCTGCCCAGGTCAGGGTTCTTCAAGCCCCAGATGTCTGCGGTGAAGATGTCCAGCTTGAAGGCGAACAGGGCGATCAGCACGAACAGCAGCAACGGCACCACCTTGGCGACCGTGGTCACCAGGTTGATGAAGGCGGCTTCCTTGATGCCGCGCAGCACCAGGAAGTGTACGGCCCATAGCAGCAGCGAGGCGCCAATCACCGCGGCAGGAGTATTCCCCTCTCCAAATATCGGGAAGAAGTAGCCCAGAGTGCTGAACAAGAGTACGAAGTACCCCACGTTGCCCAGCCAGGCGCTGATCCAGTAGCCCCAGGCCGAAGAAAAGCCCATGTAGTCGCCGAAGCCGGCCTTGGCATAGGCGTAGACACCGCCGTCCAGATCAGGCTTGCGGTTGGCCAGTGTTTGAAAGACGAAGGCCAGCGTCAACATACCGACAGCGGTAATAGCCCAGCCAATAAGAACGGCGCCTACATCGGCACTTGCGGCCATGTTTTGTGGCAAGGAAAAGATCCCGCCGCCAATCATCGAGCCGACTACCAAGGCGACTAATGCACCAAGCCGCAGTTTTCCGGGAGTGTCAGACATTGCATGACTCCATTGCAGGAGAAGAGAGACGTCAGCGTAGATCTGCAAGAATTTCAAACAACTGACTTAGATCAGGTCATCGCGATATTCCATTGTGAATGAATGACTTAAGCAGTCTTTCCAGCAGATGGACGATGGCTTGGGAGAGCCACTCCAGAAGGCTTCGGATGCGTAATAACGGGCTTTTCAGGAGTGTCGAGATTGAAACTAGTCTGCTTTCAAGAATGTGCAACTAGTTAAAAAGTTATAAGTGACAGGGCGCGCTGACGGTATTCAGTATCAGAAACTAATAAAAAAATGCTGTTATTCAAGATGTTCTGATCAATGTCAGGTTATGGCCTGTGCAATGGACGAATAATTGACTCTTTTTGTCTAATGCAAAGCGGCAGAAGTTGTTTAATTGCATATAGTTTGTTGGACAATCGGACTGGATGCAGAGGTAGGCATGCCACAAACCACACAGAAGTTACGACTCGGCGCGCTGATCGCCCTCGTAGTGGGCTCGATGATTGGCGGCGGGATCTTTTCCTTGCCACAGAACATGGCGGCCCGGGCCGATGCGGGAGCGATCCTGATCGGCTGGGCGATCACCGCGGTGGGCATGCTGACCCTGGCTTTCGTCTTCCAGACCCTGGCCAACCGCAAGCCGGAACTCGACTCCGGTGTCTACGCCTATGCCAAGGCCGGCTTCGGCGACTACATGGGCTTCTCCTCCGCCTGGGGCTACTGGATCAGCGCCTGGCTGGGCAACGTTGGCTACTTCGTGCTGCTGTTCAGCACCCTGGGCTATTTCTTTCCGGTGTTTGGCCAGGGCAACACCCCGGTGGCCATCGCCTGTGCCTCGGTCCTGCTGTGGGCCGTGCATTTCCTGGTGCTGCGCGGGATCAAGGAAGCGGCTTTCATCAACCTGCTGACCACCGTGGCCAAGATCGTGCCGCTGGTGATGTTCATCGTGATCGCCGCGGTGGCGTTCAAGGCGGACATCTTTACCCGCGACATCTGGGGGCGCAGCAACCCGAACTTCGGCGGGGTGATGGACCAGGTGCGCAACATGATGCTGGTCACGGTATTCGTGTTCATTGGCATCGAAGGCGCCAGCGTCTATTCGGCGCGGGCCGAGAAGCGCGCGGATGTTGGCCGGGCGACGGTGATCGGGTTTATCGGCGTGCTGGCCCTGCTGGTGCTGGTGAATGTGCTGTCGCTGGGGATCATGAGCCAGCCGGAGCTGGCGACCTTGCAGAACCCGTCCCTGGCGGCGGTGCTGGAACACATCGTCGGCCCCTGGGGCGCGTTGCTGATCAGCGTCGGCCTGGCCATTTCCCTGCTCGGTGCCTTGCTGTCCTGGGCGCTGCTGTGTGCCGAGATCCTGTTCGCCACGGCCCGCGACAAGACCATGCCGGCCTTCCTGAAAAAGGAAAACGCCAACCATGTGCCGGTCAATGCCCTGTGGCTGACCAACAGCATGATCCAGGTATTCCTGCTGATCACCCTGTTTTCCGCCGGGACCTACACCAGCCTGATCTACCTCGCCTCGTCGATGATCCTGGTGCCTTACCTGTGGTCGGCGGCCTATGCGGTGTTGCTCAGCGGCCGTGGCGAAACCTACGAGCACGCCTCGGCCGAACGCATGAAAGACCTGTGCATCGGCGGGGTTGCCCTGTGTTACGCGGTCTGGCTGCTGTACGCCGGCGGGGTCAAGTACCTGCTGCTCTCCGCCTTGCTCTACGCGCCCGGGGTGATCCTGTTCGCCAAGGCCAAGCGCGAGCAGGGCGAGCCGTTGTTCACCGGCATCGAGAAAGGCATCTTCGCCTGCGTGGTTGCCGGCGCCATTCTCGCCGCCTATGGCCTGTTCAGCGGCGTGCTGTCGCTGTGAGGCTGGCCTACCAGCCGCCTTATGACTGGCCGGCGATGCTGGCCTTTCTCCGGGCGCGGGCCATCGCCGGGCTGGAGATCGTCAACGGCGATTGCTATACGCGCAGCATCAGCCTCGACGGCGTGCACGGCTGGTTCAGCGTGGCCCCGGGCGGCACCGATGCGCTGGCCCTGACCCTGCATTTTCCCGAGCCACGGGCGCAGGCACAGATCGTTGCGCGCATCCGGCGCCTGCTGGACCTGGATACCGACCTGGCGCCGATCCACCGGCAACTGTCCGCCGACCCGCTGATGGCGCGCTTGATTGCCTCGCGCCCGGGGCTACGCGTGCCCGGCGCCTGGGATGGCTTCGAGCTGGCGGTGCGCGCGGTGCTGGGGCAGCAGATCACGGTGGGCGCCGCCATCCGCCTGGCGGGCAAGCTGGTGGCGCAGTATGGCCAGCCGTTGTGTTGTGCCGCGATGCCTGCGGGGTTGAGCCATGTGTTTCCCGAGCCGGCGCGGATGGCCGGCGCCGACCTGGCGAGCCTGGGCATGCCGCGCAGTCGTGGGCGGACGTTGTCGGGCGTGGCTCAAGCGCTGCTCGACGATCCGCAGTTGTTTGCCCCCAAGGCCAGCCTTGAACAGAGCCTGGCGCCCTTGCTGGCGCTGTGGGGCGTTGGCGACTGGACCGCGCATAACGTGGCCCTGCGCCAGTTTCGTCAGGCGGATGCTTTTCCCGCGGCGGACGTGGGCCTGCTCAATGCCCTGGCGGCGCTCGAAGGCGGGCCGGTCAGCGCCAGCCAGCTACTGGCCCGCGCCGAGGCCTGGCGCCCATGGCGCGGCTACGCGGCGCAGCATCTGTGGACGACGCTGTAGCCCATCCCGGTTTCTGTAGCCGCTGCCGAGCCCGCGAGGCTGCGCTCGAGGACGCAGTCCTCGCCAACCCTGCGCACGCGGTATGAATGACATGACGCGGGGCCTGATTGACGTCCGCTTCGCGGCCGATCGCAGCCTCGCGGGCTCGGCAGCGGCTACAGGGCTACAGGCTCACCATTGGGCCCGGTGGGTACCCAGTTCGCTGGCCGGCAATTCCCATTGCAGGGGCGAACCGGTGATCTGCAACGGGACCTTCAAGCGATGCGCAGGGCCCCAGGCGGTCTGCTCCACCACCAGCCCCTGGTCGGCCTGGTCTTCGTCGCGCAAGGCGGGTTCGACATGGCCCTTGGCGTGCTCGATCAGCAGCTTGGCGGTGCGCGCCAGCGACAGCCGCGCGCTGCTGCCGGCGCCGCTGTTCAGCTGTTCGGTCAGGGCCCGGATCGCCGCGGCCGCCATCAGGTAGCCGGTAGCATGGTCCAGGGCCTGCACCGGCAGCGGCACCGGTTTATCGGCCTGCCGCCAGTGCTGGCCGGCCTCGGCAATGCCGCAGCTCATCTGCACCAGGCTGTCGAAGCCGCGGCGGTTCTGCCAGGGGCCGCTCCAGCCGTAAGCGTTCAGGCACACATCGATCAGCCCCGGGGCGAGGCGCTGGCGTTCGGCCGCGCCGTAGCCGAGGCGTTCCAGGGCATCGGCGCGGTAGCCGTGCAGCAACAGGTCGGCTTCGCTCAGCAGGCCGTCGAAGACCTGGCGATCGTCGGCGTCGTGCAGGTTCAGGCGGGCGCAGCGTTTGCCCAGGGTGACTTCGGGAACCACCCCGGGTTCGTTCCAGTCCGGCGGGTCGATGCGCAGCACCTCGGCGCCCAGCCCGGCGAGAAAACGGCTGGCGACGGGGCCGGCCAGCACCCGCGTCAGGTCCAGCACCTTGATCCCGGCCAGGGGCCGGGCCAGCGACCCGCGCCAGGGCTGCGCGGCGCCGCCGCCGTGGGCCTGGCAATGCACCAGCGGCTCGGCATTCACCGCCTGGCCCTGGGGATGGGCCTGCCAGTCGGCCCAGCTGCGCATTTCGGCGGCGCAACCTCCGGCGGCGACCACCGCCTGTTCCAGGTCGCGTTTGTTCCATTGCGCGACCTTGGCGGCCATGGCCGGGCGATCCGCGGCCCGGCCGAGCACCTGTTCGGCCGCCCGGCGATGATGCGGCGCGTTGGTGTGCAGGCGAATCCAGCCGTCTTGCGTGGCGTAGTCGCCGGCGATCGGGTCCCACAGCGGCGGTACCTTCCAGCCGAGCGGCCGCAGGGCGGTGGCGAACCAGAAGGAGGCCAGGCGCCGGTCGACGCTCACGGCAGGTAAACGCCCGGTCTGGCCGAGCAGCAACTCGGCCGTTGCCTGGCCGGCCGCAGCGATGCTGGCGCTGGCCAGTTCGGTCACGGCGAAGGCCGAGGGCAGGGCGCCGCCCGAAGTCATGGCAATCGGGGTAACAGGCAAGCCCAGCGCGGCTTGAATAGACGACAAGACATCGGTCATGGCAGGCCCTCCGCAAGAGAGGGGGCAGCATAAATCAAAAGCCCAAGGCACCGCAGTCCCCGTAGGAGCGAAGCTTGCTCGCGATGGTCGTCAACGATGACGCGTAATCACTGGCTCAACGCGGCGCTCTCGGGTTCATCGCGAGCAAGCTTCGCTCCTACGGGTGGGATCAGACGCGGAATTGATCCATCAGCTTCATTTGCTGAGTGGTCAGGGCGTTGAGCTGGCTGCTGACCTGGGCCGATTCGGTGGCCTGTTCGGTGAGGGATTCGGTCACGCTGCGGATCGCCGAGACGTTGCGGTTGACCTCTTCGGCCACCGCGCTCTGCTGTTCGGCGGCGCTGGCGATCTGCAGGTTCATGTCGCTGATCACGGTGACCGCGTCGCTGATCTTGCCCAGGGCCTGCACCGCTTGCTGGATCTGCCCGGCGTTGCTCTGGGCCTGGGCCTGGCTCGAATGCATGGTCGCCACCACGCCCCGGGTGCCGCTCTGGATGCGCTCGATCACCAGGCGGATTTCTTCCACCGAATCCTGGGTGCGCTTGGCCAGGTTGCGCACCTCGTCGGCGACCACGGCAAAGCCGCGCCCGCTTTCCCCGGCGCGCGCCGCTTCGATGGCGGCGTTCAGGGCCAGCAGGTTGGTCTGTTCGGCGATGCTGCGGATCACCTCCAGCACCGAGCCGATCTGCTCGCTGTTGACCGCCAAGGCTTCGACCTCGACCACCGCCTTGCTCACTTCCTCGGCCAGGGTGCTGATGTCGCGGGTGCTGCGCTCGATGATGGTCATGCCGTCCCTGGCCGACTGGTCGGCGCCACGGGCGGCGTTGGCGGCGTTCGACGCGCTGTTGGCGACGTCATGGGCGGTGGCGCTCATTTCGTTGGAGGCGGTGGCCACCTGGTCGATTTCGCGGAACTGCACCTGCATGCCTTCGCTGGTCTGGCGGGCGATTTCCGAGGATTGGTCGGCCGTGCCGCGGGCGTCGGTGATGCTCTGCTTGATCTGCGCGATGGTCGGTTGCAGCTTGTCGAGGAAGCGGTTGAACCAGCCCACCAACTCGCCCAGTTCGTCTTGCTTGCCGTACTTCAGGCGCTGGGTCAGGTCACCGTCGCCGCTGGCGATTTCCTTGAGCATCTGCGCCACGCTGTTGATCGGCCGGGTCACGCCGGAGGCGGTCAGCCAGATCAGCAGCAGGCCGACCACGCCGGCGACCGCGGCCACCAGCAGCGACACCAGGGTGCCCTGGGCCTGGGCGTCGTCGAGCACGCCCTGGAGCTTCACCGTGTCGGCCAGCAGCACCTGCTCCGGCAGGTCGATCACCACGCCCCAGGGGCGGGCGTCGGCGATCGGGCTGACCGGATACACGGCGCGGATCAGGTCGCCCTGCTTGAGGATTTTCGGGGTATTGCCGGCCAGCAGTTGCAGGACGTCCCTGCCTTCGGTGCCGAGGGTCTCGGCGATGCCTTTGCCGACCTTGCTCGCATCGTTGCTGTAGGCGGCGAGGACGCCACTGCCGGCGACGATCAGCATGTGCCCGGCGCCGTCGAACAGGCCGCGCTGGGAATCGCCGGCCGCGGCCTGCAAGGCATCCAGGGCGATGTCCACGCCGACCACGCCGACGACTTTGCCATTGGCGATCAGGGGTAGGGAAATGGTGGTCATCAGCATCAGCTTGCCGCCCACGGTGTCGGCGTACGGGTCCAGCAGGCAAGTGCGCTTGCTGTCGCGCGGGCAGGTGTACCAGCTGTTGTAGGGCGTGCCGCTGACGCTCAGGGTGGTCTTGTTCATGTCGTCTTCGACCATCACCGTATTCAGCCCGGTGCCGCCGGCGCGGCTCCAGTAACTGGCGAAGCGCCCGGCTTCGTTGGAGGCACGAACGGCGTCGCCGGCGAACTCGCTGTCCTTGCCATCGAGGGCGTTGGGCTCGAAGGCGAGCCAGATACCCAGCACCTGGGTATTGCGTTCGAAGGCGGTCTTCAGGCTGTGGTTGAGCTCTTCACGCAGCGCCGCGGCGTCCAGCGAGCGCTTGCCGGCCATGGCCCGCAGGTCGTTGATCTGGTCGCCCAGGGCGGTGATCACCAGCAGGCTCTCGCCAAAGGTTTTCTGTACCCGCACCGCCTGCTCCGCAGCCCGCGCCTGCAGCAGGTTCTGCACGCTGTCGGTGAGCATCCGCGAACTGGAAGTGCTGACCAGCTGATCGTTCTGGTTGGTCTGGTAGATGTTCATCCCGACGATCAGGCCCACCACGCCGAGCAGGCAGAGGCCGGACAACAGCACGATTTTCAGGCGAATGGACAGGGCGTCGAACATAGGGCGATCTCGCGAATGGACAGGTGGTGAGCGGTGAGTCGGCTGACTCCGGTCGCCAAGTCCATTCAGCGCCATGCCCGGAACATCGGCTTGGGCGGCATTTGCCTGAGAGAAAGCCGACGAGCGGTCATGTGTCTGACATAAACCAGAAAGCGGGAGGTCTTGCTGCGGGGAAGGGCGTGAGCAACCGGGCGTCCGTCGGCGGCTCTTGTCCAGGCCTCAGGAAGCCTGGGCCAGGGCTTCGGGGCGTGACCAGATCCACAGGTTGCCCAGGCCCATGCCGGCCAGTGCCAGGTACAGGGTCCAGTGATGGTTGAGCAGGCTCAGCATCAGGCCGGCGCACAGCAGCATGCTGACGGTGGCGCTGACCTTGGCCCGGCGGCTGACGATCCGGCCGTTGCGCCAGTTGCTCAGGATGGGGCCGAACAGGCGATGGTTTTCCATCCAGGCGCTCAGGCGTGGCGAGCTTTTGGTCGCGGCCCAGGCCGCCAGGAGCACGAATTCGGTGGTCGGCAGGCCGGGGATGACGATGGCGACCAGGCCGATGGCCAGGCTGACGTAAGCCAGGCAACCGAAGAACAGGCGGGAGGCTTTGGACGGGGATCGGGTTGTGCCGGTCATGGGTCGATGATTGAGAGCCTAAGGAAGGGTGGGGCGGCTATCGCGAGCACGCTCGCTTCCGCAGGGGGCGCCTTGAACCTGCAGGAGCGAGCGTGCTCGCGATCAAAACGTCAGGCCAGCTCGGGCGCTGTGTCGTACGCCTTTTCCAGCAATACGGTAAACCGGTTGAAGGCATCCAGCGCGCCTTTTTCCGCCGCGGCTTCTTCTTCGGCGCTCAATGGCAGGCCGTCGAGGATGCGGGTGAAGGTTTTCCAGCCTTCGGCGCGACCGCCGGCCGGCTCGCCCAGGTGCCGGGCACCGAAGGTTTCGCCGAGGCCCAGGCCGACCGCGCGCTTGATCAGGAATGCCGCGCCCAGCTTGGAACCTTCGGAGACGAACAGCCAGCCCAGGGCTTCGGCCTTGCTCGGGTTCTGCACCGCGCCTGCCACCGGCGCCGGGACTTCGGTGTCGAGGTCCGCGAGGTCGGCCTTGGCCGCTTCGGCACGGCAGCGCTGCGCCAGGTCCGGGACGATGGCGATCAGCGCCGGGTCGTTGTACAGGGCGACCAGTTCGGACTGGAACAGGTACTGGGCGACGACAAAACGGGCAAAGCTGCTGGTGCTTTCAAACGGCGCATGGGCCTTGACCAGGGCGTCGAGCCTGGCATGCGGTTCGTGGGTGATCTGGTTCAGGCGCTGGGAGCGCAGGCTTGGGCGCTGTGGGGAATCCTGGGTGGTCATGACGATGTCCTTGGTCAATGAAAATGAAGCTATTGAAAATGAGAGGCACTGCTAACTAGACGAACAAGAAGACGCGGCAGCGTAAAAAATCCTCACTGCGCTTCCTCGAAAAAAGCGCAGTGAGGCAGACCGGGTCAGATGTCCCAGATCAGGTTGACCGCGAAGTTGCGACCCGGCTCGGTCAGGCGGTCGAGGTTGGCCGGGCTGAGCACGGCGGCTTCGCCGACGCTGTCGTAGCCGCGCACGTCATCCCACAGCCAGTACTTCTTGTCGGCCAGGTTGTAGAGGCCGGCGCTGACGGTGACGTCGTCGCTGACCTTGTAGAAGCCGGTCAGGTCGAGCACGCCGTAGCCCGGGGTCTTGAACTGGCTGCTGGTGCCATCCGGGGTCTTGAAGCTGCTGCTGTCGACGCGGTCCTTTTTCTTCACCAGGGTCCAGCTGAGCAGGGCGCCGTAGTTATCCTGGTCGTAGCCCAGGCCGAACACGCCGGTCAGCGGGTTGACCGCGTTCAAGGGTTCGCCGGTGTCGTTGTTGCGACCGTAGGCATAGGCCACCGAACCCTGGGTGTACAGGCCCTGCGGCGCGCCCAGGGCGTCGAGGTTGAGCCGGCCTTTGACTTCCACGCCCTTGATGGTGGCGTGCTTGATGTTGTTGCTCTGGAACGTCAGTTCGTCGTAGCCCGGGGTCACCGCGTCTTCGTTGATGAAATCACGGTACTTGTTATAGAACACCGCCACGTCGAAATTGCCGGACTCGAAGTTGCCGCGCAGGCCGGTTTCATAGCTCTGGCTTTTCTCCGGCTCGAGGTTCGAGTTCGGCGCCACGCGGTAACCGGTGGTGGTGTTTTCGAAGCGGCCGTACAGCGCCTTGGCGGTCGGGGTGCGGAACCCTTCGGCGTACTGGCCGTACCAGGTGTAGTTGTCGGTCAGGGCGTAGGTCAGGCCGAACTTGGGCGATACCCGGTGCCAGGTCTTGTTCTCGTCGCTCACCTGGCCCTGGCCGTCGGCGGCCACGGTGTTGAGGAACTCCTGGGTGATGTGCGGCTTGAGCTGGGTGTAGTCGTAGCGCAGGCCTGGGAGGAAGGTCCACTTGTTCCAGGTGATCTGGTCCTGGGCGAACAGGCTGTAGGTGTTGATGGTCGGGTCCGGGAAGTCGCTGGACTTCTTCAGCACGTCGGACGGGCTGATGGCGCCGACCGTCGAGCATCCGCGGCCGACCGCCAGGCAAGTGCCGCTGCCGCTGCGCGAGCCGGTGACCTTTTCCTGCTTGATGGTGGTGCCGTAGGTCAGCAGGTGCTCGGTTTCACCGATGGCGAAGGCCTTGTCGGCCTGGGCGTCGAAGACCCACTGCTTCTCTTCGTAGAGGGTTTCGCGGCTGCGCATGACGTTGCGGCTGAACGGGAAATAGTTTTCCAGGGTGCTCTGGTCGGTCTTGGCGATCTGATAGTTCAGGCTCCATTTGACATGGTCGGCCAGCAGGCTATCGAGGGCGAAACGGTTGTCCAGGCCAAAGCGTTCGCGGGTGATGGTGTCGTTACCGGTGCGCGAGCGGTACATGCCCAGCGGTTGGCCGGCGTTGAACGGGCCGCCCACCGCGCTTTTCTGGTTGGTGTCGCGGTCGTCCTTGTACTTCTCGTAGGTCAGGCCCAGGCGGGCGTCGTCGGCATAGTTCCAGCCGGCCTTGGCCAGCACGTTGGTGGTGCGCACATCTTCCGGGTTGGCGGCGGTGCGCGCCAGGCCGGTGCCGTTGTTGTTGCCGTAGGACTCGGTTTCGTGACCGTCGCGCTGGCTGAAATGCAGCAGGCCGTCGAACTTGCCACTGCGCCCGGCGACGGTGGCGGATTTCAGCCAGCTGTCGTCGGCCGAGCTGTAGCCGGTCTTCAGGCGGGCGCCGACGTCCTGGCCTGGCTTGATGATGTCGTCCGGGTCGAGGGTGAAGTAGCTGACCGCGCCGCCGATGGCGTTGCTGCCGTACAGCACCGATGCCGGGCCGCGGAGGATTTCCACACGCTTGATGATTTCCGGGTCGACGTAATTGCGCTGGGTCTTGGCATAGGGGCCGTTGAAGAAACCGTTGGGAATCTCCACGCCGTCGACCTGGGTCAGGATGCGGTCGCCGTCGATGCCGCGGATGTTGTAGCCGCTGATGCCGCCGCCACGCTGGCCGGCGCCGCCGACCGAAACGCCCGGCTCGTAGCGCACCAGATCCTTGATGGTGTTGACGTTGTTGCGGTCCAGGTCCTGGCGGTCGTGCACGGTCACGGTGCTGGGAACGCTGTTGACGTCCTGTTCCTGGCGCGTGGCGCTGATGGTCACCTGTTGCAGGTTGAGGGCGCTGCCGCTGGCGCGCTTTTCCAAGACGATGTTGTTGGCGCCCAGCTTGCGGTAGCTCAGGTTGGTGCCCATCAGCAGGCGGTCCAGGGCTTTCTCCGGTGGCAGCGAGCCGCGAACGCCCGGCGAGGCGATGCCTTCGCCCAATTCCGCCGGCAGGCCGACCTGCCAGCCGGTGACGGCGGTAAAGGCGTTCAGTGCCGACACCAGCGGTTGCTGGTCGATGGCAAAACTGTAGTCGCCCATGTTGCGCGCTGGCGGGGTGGAAGCGGTGGCAGCCAGGACCGGCGCGGCTTGTGCCCCGGCCAGCAGGATGGCGGCGGTCAGCAGGGACAGCGTGCCGTTCTGCAGGCGGGCCTGGCGGGAGAGTGAAGAGGACCGGCTGTTGAGGCGAGAGGACATCGATAGCGCTCCGTGTCGCACGAATCTTTATAGGTGCTGATTCGCCATTTTTAATGCGAATCAATTGCATTGGCTATAACGAGACGAACGACCGTCGGCGATCGCGTAAAAATAAATGCGTCAGATGCTAAGAAGTCGGCAAGGGATGGTCGAGTGGCCCCCGAACCAGGGGCCTGAATGGGCGTTCCGCTCGGGCTCGCGCGCCGGCCTGTTCCTGGTAGGCGCGCAGGCGGTTTTCGTGCAAAGGCTAGTTGAGGATGACCAGCGCGGGGAATTCCTGCAGGCGCGCCGAGGTGATGTGGGCCAGGGAGCGCACCACGTCCAGCGGCTGGTCGAGGCGGTAATTGCCGGTGACGGCGACGTCGGCCAGGCGCTCGTTGTTGTTGACGATCCAGCCTGGGTAATACCGGCGCAATTCGGCCAGCACCTGGTCCAGCGGGCAGTTCTCGAACACCAGCCGGCCCTGGACCCAGGCCAGGTCCTTGTCGAGGTCGAGCTTGGCCGGGCGGTCGAAACCGTTGGGGCCGATGCGGATGCTTTCGCCGGCCGACAGGCGCACCCGCGCGTCGTCATGGGTGGCGCGCAGGTCGACATCGCCGCGCTGCACCCGCACCTGGGCCACGCCGTCCAGGTAACGCACGGCGAAGGCGGTGTCGTGCACGCTGGCGCGGACCGGGCCGGCGTCGATTTCCAGCGGCTGGCCGCGGCTGGCGGGAATCTCGAAGAAGGCTTCGCCCTGGTACAGGCGGGCCACGCGCTGGCGCTCGTCGATGGTGCTGGAGAATGCCGAATTGGTGTTGAGCAGGACTTTCGAGCCGTCTTCCAGCTGCAGGCGCTGGCGCTCGCCGACCACGGTCAGGTGATCGGCCTGCAGGCGCAGGGGCAGGTTGCTGAAACTGAACAGGCCGAGGATCAGCACCGCCGCGGTCGCCAGGGGCCGCCAGTGCGGGCGCAAGCGCGACAGCACGCTGACCTTGGGCTTTTGCGTGTGCAGGTTTTGCGCGCAGCGGGCCACCTGCGGGCCGTCCCAGATCGCTTGCGCCTTGTCGAAGGCTGCACGGTGCACGGGCGAGGCGTTCAGCCAGTCGTGGAATTGCCGGCTCTGCTCGGGGCTCGGGTTCTCCAGCAGGATCAGCCAGTCCAGGGCCTGGTCCATGGCCTGCTCCGCGCTACAGCTAATGGGGGTTGCCCCATCCTGGGCAGGCGGCTGGGTGCGGTGGATGTCCGTCACGGGTGTTCCTCGGCTGTGTCTGTGCACGGCTGTTTTTTTAGATGGAGAGCGCAGGGCGGTCAAGGGTAGCAAAGGGTCGCGGCTGACGCCCGCCCGGCTTGGGCCTCAACGACCGTTCAAGCGCTCGGCGACGCCGATGCAGATGGCCATGATCAGTTTCAGTTCCTTTTGCACGGTGCTTTGGGAAACCTCGAGCTTCTCGGCGATCTCCAGGTAGCTGTGGCCGTGCAGGCGGCTGAGGATGAAGATCTGCTGTTGGCGCGGGCTGAGTTGGGCGAGGCTCATGTTCAGGCGTTCCAGCAACTGTTCGGCATGGGCGGCATCCTCGGCGCTGCTCAGGGGCGCGGCCACGCTTTCGACCACTTCCACCGGCACGTCTTCGAGCAGGGTGCGGGCCTGGATGCGTCGCGAGCGCAGGTGGTCGAGCGCCAGGTTGCGGGCGGTCTGGAAGACGAAGGGTTCGAGGTGGTCGATGGCCCGTTCGCTCAGGGCGCGGGTCACCCGCAGGTAGGTTTCCTGCAGCAGGTCCTCGGCGGTGCTGTGGTTGTTGACCATCCGCTCCAGCGTGCGCAGCAGCGAAACGCGCTGGGTAAGAAAGACGTGATTGAAGTGCGATTGGCTCACAACAGGACCTGGCTGATTTTTCAGCAGATGATAATGCTTATCATCTGCGCTTCAGGTCAAGTCCTTCGTGAATCAACGACGCCCGGAAAGGTAGGCGGCGTAATCGGGAATCCGGTAGTTGTGCGCCTGGGTCATCAGCGGGCTGCTGAGCAGGTAGTCGGCGCTGCATTCGTTGCAGGCCACGGGGATGTTCCAGACGGCCGCGACCCGTAGCAGGGCCTTGATGTCCGGGTCGTGGGGCTGGGGCTCGAAGGGGTCCCAGAAGAACACCAGCATGTCCACCCGCTGCTCGGCGATTCGCGCGCCGAGTTGCTGGTCGCCGCCCAGGGGGCCGCTGATCATGCTTTCCACCGGCAGGCCCAGGCGCTGCTGCAGGAGCAGGCCGGTGGTGCCGGTGGCGAGCAGGTCATGCTCGGCGAGCCCGGCTTTCTGCCGTTCGGCCCAGTCGAGGAGGAAACTCTTGCAGTGGTCGTGGGCCACCAGGGCAATGCGCTTGCGCGCCGCCATGCCGGCCTGGGTAAAGCTGATACCGATCATCGGTCGCTACTCGCCCGTCAATGGAGTCTGCAGGAGCTGCCGAGGCTGCGATCTCTGCGCGCTTGAATCTCGACTATGAGGATCAAAAGATCGCAGTCTCCGGCAGCTCCTGCGTCGCTGGCCGCCGGTTTTACTCGGCGTTGCACAGGGCCAGGCAGTTATCCAGCATGCGGTTGGAGAAGCCCCACTCGTTGTCATACCAGGCCAGCACCTTGAGCAGCCGGCCACCGCTGACCTTGGTGTGGTTGGCGTCGAAGATCGACGACAGCGGGTTGTGGTTGAAGTCGCTGGAGACCAGCGGCAGGCTGTTGTAGCCGAGGATCTTCGAATGCTGGCTGGCGCTCTTGAGCAGGGCGTTGACTTCCTCGGCGGTGGTCTCGCGCTTGAGCTGCACGGTCAGGTCGACCAGCGATACGTTGATCACCGGAACCCGCACCGCCATGCCGGTCAGCTTGCCCGCCAGCTCCGGCAGCACCAGGCCCACGGCTTCGGCCGCGCCGGTCTTGCTCGGGATCATGTTCTGGGTCGCCGAACGGGCGCGGTATGGATCGCTGTGGTAGACGTCGGTCAGGTTCTGGTCGTTGGTGTAGGCGTGGATGGTGGTCATCAGCCCGCTGTCGATGCCCAGCTCGCGGTTCAGCACCTGGGCCACCGGCGCCAGGCAGTTGGTGGTGCACGAAGCGTTGGAAATGATCTGGTGCGACTGGCGCAGGATGTCGTGGTTCACGCCATACACCACGGTGGCGTCGGCGCCTTTGGCCGGGGCGGAAATAATCACTTTGCGGGCGCCGGCGCTGATATGGGCGGCGGCCTTGGCACGGTCGGTGAACAGACCGGTGCATTCGAATACCACGTCGATCTTCTCGGCGGCCCAGGGCAGTTCGGCCGGGTTGCGAATGGCGCTGACGGCGATCCGGTCGCCGTTGACGGTCAGGCTTTCCTGATCGTGCTGCACCTGGGCATCGAAGGTGCCGTGCACGGTGTCGTATTTGAGCAGGTGGGCATTGATCGAGCTATCGCCCAGATCGTTGATGGCGACGATCTGCAGATCCTGCCGATAGCCTTGGGTATAAAGTGCGCGCAGGACGTTACGGCCGATACGGCCAAAACCATTGATTGCGATTCGTAGAGTCATTAGAAAAGCGCCTGCTGTAGTTTTGTTGTTGGAATTACAAGATTATTCGCAAAAAAATAGAAAACAAGCCTTTTTGGTGGCAATATTTTGTTTTATCTACAACGAGTGACCTGAATCAACTGGTCCAAATGGTCAAGAAACCCTCTGCCATCCCTGTGCCGCGGGCGTCTTGACCAGCATAGACAAACAGGTCGCCACATCCGTTAGCCTGGAGTTCTACACATGCATCCCCGCGTTCTTGAGGTCACCGAACGGCTTGTCGCCCGCAGTCGCGCCACTCGCGAGGCTTACCTCGCCCTGATCCGCGGCGCCGCCAGCGATGGCCCGCAACGGGGCAAGCTGCAGTGTGCGAACTTCGCCCACGGCGTTGCCGGCTGCGGTTCGGAAGACAAGCACAGCCTGCGCATGATGAATGCCGCCAACGTGGCGATTGTTTCGTCATATAACGACATGCTCTCGGCGCACCAGCCGTACGAGCACTTCCCGGAACAGATCAAGAAGGCCCTGCGCGAGATGGGTTCGGTCGGCCAGTTCGCCGGCGGCACACCCGCCATGTGCGATGGCGTGACCCAGGGCGAGGCCGGCATGGAGCTGAGCCTGCCAAGCCGCGAGGTAATCGCGCTGTCCACTGCGGTGGCCTTGTCCCACAACATGTTCGACGCCGCGCTGATGCTCGGCATCTGCGACAAGATCGTCCCGGGCCTGATGATGGGCGCGTTGCGCTTCGGCCACCTGCCGACCATCTTCGTCCCGGGCGGGCCGATGCCGTCGGGCATTTCCAACAAGGAAAAGGCCGACGTGCGCCAGCGTTACGCCGAAGGCAAGGCGACCCGCGAAGAGCTGCTGGAATCGGAGATGAAGTCCTACCACAGCCCAGGCACCTGCACCTTCTATGGCACCGCCAACACCAACCAGCTGCTGATGGAAGTCATGGGCCTGCACTTGCCGGGCGCATCCTTCGTCAACCCCTACACGCCACTGCGCGATGCCCTGACCTACGAGGCGGCGCAGCAGGTCACCCGCCTGACCAAGCAGAGCGGCAACTTCACGCCGATCGGCGAGATCGTCGACGAGCGCTCGCTGGTCAACTCCATCGTTGCCCTGCACGCCACCGGCGGTTCGACCAACCACACCCTGCACATGCCGGCGATTGCCCAGGCCGCGGGCATCCAGCTGACCTGGCAGGACATGGCCGACCTCTCCGAGGTGGTGCCGACCCTGTCCCACGTCTATCCGAACGGCAAGGCCGACATCAACCACTTCCAGGCCGCGGGCGGCATGGCGTTCCTGATCCGCGAACTGCTGGAAGCCGGCCTGCTCCATGAAGACGTCAACACCGTGGCTGGCCGCGGCCTGAGCCGCTACACCCAGGAACCCTTCCTGGACGACGGCAAGCTGGTCTGGCGCGACGGCCCGATCGAGAGCCTCGACGAAAACATCCTGCGGCCGGTGGCCCGTGCGTTCTCGCCGGAAGGCGGCCTGCGGGTGATGGAAGGCAACCTCGGGCGCGGGGTGATGAAAGTCTCGGCCGTGGCCCTCGAGCACCAGATCGTCGAAGCGCCGGCGGTGGTGTTCCAGGACCAGCAGGACCTGGCCGATGCGTTCAAGGCCGGCGAGCTGGAAAAAGATTTCGTGGCGGTGATGCGCTTCCAGGGCCCGCGTTCCAACGGCATGCCGGAACTGCACAAGATGACCCCGTTCCTGGGCGTGTTGCAGGACCGTGGCTTCAAGGTCGCGCTGGTCACCGACGGGCGCATGTCCGGAGCCTCGGGCAAGATCCCGGCGGCGATCCACGTCAGCCCGGAAGCCCAGGTCGGCGGTGCGCTGGCGCGGGTGCGCGACGGCGACATCATTCGCGTGGATGGCGTAAAGGGCACGCTGGAGCTTAAGGTAGACGCCGATGAGTTCGCCGCCCGCGAGCCGGCCCAGGGCCTGCTCGGCAACAACGTCGGCTGCGGCCGCGAAATGTTCGGTTTCATGCGCATGGCCTTCAGCTCGGCGGAGCAGGGCGCCAGCGCCTTTACCTCTGCCCTGGAGAACCTTAAGTGAAGTTAGCGCTGGTCGGTGACATTGGTGGAACCAATGCGCGTTTTGCGTTGTGGAAAGACCAGCGCCTGGAGTCGATCCAGGTGCTGGCGACGGCGGACCACGCCAGCCCGGAAGAAGCGATAGGCGTCTACCTGGCCGGCCTCGGCCTGGCGCCGGGAGCGATCGGCGCGGTGTGCCTGTCGGTGGCCGGCCCGGTCGGCGGCGACGAATTTCGCTTTACCAATAATCACTGGCGCCTGAGCCGCAAGGCCTTCTGCAACACCTTGCAGGTCGACGAACTGTTGCTGGTCAACGACTTCTCGGCCATGGCCCTGGGCATGACCCGCTTGCAGCCGGGCGAGTTCCGGGTGGTTTGCGAAGGCACGGCCGAGCCGTTGCGCCCGGCGGTGGTGATCGGGCCGGGCACCGGCCTTGGGGTCGGCACCTTGCTGGACCAGGGCGGAGGCCGCTGGAGCGCCTTGCCGGGCGAAGGCGGGCATGTCGACCTGCCGTTGAGCAGCCTGCGGGAAACCCAGCTGTGGCAGCACATCTACAGCGAGATCGGCCATGTCAGTGCCGAGACCGCGCTCAGCGGCGGCGGTTTGCCGCGGGTGTACCGGGCGATCTGCGCGGTGGACGGGCACGAGCCGCTGCTCGACACCCCGGAAGCGATCACCGCCGCGGGCCTGGCCGGCGACCCGATCGCCCTGGAAGTGCTGGAGCAGTTCTGCTGCTGGCTGGGCCGGGTGGCGGGCAACAACGTGCTGACCATTGGCGGGCGCGGTGGCGTATACATCGTCGGTGGGGTGGTTCCGCGGTTTGCCGACTTTTTCGTCCAGAGCGGTTTCGCCCGTTGTTTTGCCGACAAGGGCTGCATGAGCGATTACTTCAAGGGCATCCCGGTGTGGCTGGTGACCGCGCCTTACTCGGGCCTGACCGGCGCCGGGGTGGCGCTGGAGCAGGCGTTTGCCTGATCCGGTTCTACCTCTGTAGCCGCTGCCGAGCTTGCGAGGCTGCGATAAGGCCGAAGGCCTTCAGCGATCTTTAAATCCTCCGCGCCCGCTTCGTCGGAATGCCGCCCAGGTCGATCGCAGCCTCGCGGGCTCGGCAGCGGCTACAGAGCCTTGGTGTCTACGTTTTATTGATCGGTAAGGCATAATCCGGCCCCATTCATAACAACAAAGGACGGCCCGCGTGAGTTCAGTCAGTAAGTCGATCTTGTTGGTTGATGACGATCAGGAAATCCGCGAGCTGCTGGAGACCTACCTCAGTCGCGCCGGCTTCCAGGTCCGCAGCACGCCCAACGGCGCCGGTTTTCGCCAGGCGCTGAACGAGGCGCCGAGCGACCTGGTGATTCTCGACGTGATGCTGCCGGACGAAGACGGCTTCAGCCTGTGCCGCTGGATTCGCCAGCACCCGCGGGTCGGCCAGGTGCCGATCATCATGCTCACCGCCAGCTCCGACGAAGCCGACCGGGTCATTGGCCTGGAGCTGGGGGCCGACGACTATCTGGGCAAGCCCTTCAGCCCGCGTGAGTTGCAGGCGCGGATCAAGGCTCTGTTGCGTCGCGCGCAGTTCGGCCAGGAGCGCGTCGGTGGCGAGGTGCTGTGCTTCGATGAGTGGCGCCTGGACATGGTCAGCCACCGGCTGTTCCACAACGACGGCGAGGAAGTGATCCTCTCCGGCGCCGACTTCGCCCTGCTCAAGCTGTTCCTCGATCATCCCCAGGAAATCCTCGACCGCGACACCATCGGCAATGCCACCCGTGGGCGCGAGCTGATGCCCCTGGACCGCATTGTCGACATGGCGGTCAGCCGCCTGCGCCAGCGCCTGCGCGACACCGAAAAGCCGCCGCGGCTGATCCGCACCGTGCGCGGTAGCGGTTACCAGTTGGCAGCCAATGTGGTTGCCGGCAATGCTCACTGAGTTGCCGCGCAAGCTGCTGGCACGGGTGCCGGTGCCGCGTTCGCTGCTCGGCCGGATGTTGCTGCTGACGCTGCTGGTGGTGTTGTTCGCCCAGGCCTTGTCCAGCGTGATCTGGGTATCGCAGCTGCGGGCCACCCAGCTCGAAGGCCTGGTCACCAGCGCCCGCAGCCTGGCCCATTCGATGACCGCCAGCGTCAGTTACTTTCGCTCGCTGCCGGTGGCGTACCGGCCGCTGGTGCTCGACCAGTTGCGCAGCATGGGCGGCACCCGTTTTGTCGTGACCCTCAATGACAAGCCGCTGGGCATGGAAGTGCTGCCCATCACCCCGCGCAAGCAGGCGGTGCTCAAGGCGGTGGAGCAGGTGCTGCGCCAATCCCTGGGCAACGACGCCTATATCTCGGTGACCTTCGTCAGCCCCGAGGACCTGCGGATTTTCAATGGCGGCCTGAAGCTCGACGAGCTGCCGCGTTCCTGGGCCCACTACGCCCTGACCCTGGAGCCGGTGAACCCGCCGGTGCTGGTCACGCAGATCCAGATGGCGCCGGGCGAGTGGCTGTACATCGCCTCGCTGTTGCCCGAGCCCTACACCAGCCTCGAAGAGCAGGGTCTGCCGGCGCAGCAGGTGTGGTTCATCGTGCTCACCAGCGGTTTGCTGTTGCTGTTCATCGGCCTGCTGGTGCATTGGCAGAGCCGGCCGCTCAAGCGCCTGGCGCGGGCCGCGCGCGACATGTCCCTCGGCGCGGACGTGCAGCCGGTGGCCGAAGGCGGCGGCAGCGAGGTGGTGGAAGTCGGCCGGGCCTTCAATGCCATGCGCGAGCGCATCAGCCGTTACCTGACCGAGCGCAGCCAGCTGTTCAGCGCGATTTCCCACGACCTGCGCACGCCCATCACGCGCTTGCGGCTGCGGGTCGAACTGCTCGAAGACGAGCAACTGCAAGCCAAGTTCGGCCGCGACCTGGATGAGCTGGAGTTGCTGGTCAAGGGCGCGCTGCAATGCGTCAAGGACACCGACATCCACGAGAACATCGAGCCGGTGGACCTCAACCAGGTGCTCGATTGCCTGGTGGAGCCTTACCTGGCGCCCACCGGCAATGGCCGCATGACCCTGCAGGGGCGGGCGCTGGCGCCTTATCCGGGCAAGCCGCTGGCGCTCAAGCGCTGCATGGGCAACCTGATCGATAACGCGTTGAAGTACGGGCAGAACGCGCACCTGCACATTGACGACGATGCCAATGCGTTCATCCTGCATGTCGACGACGAAGGCCCGGGCGTGCCCGAGCAGCGCCTGGAGCAAGTGTTCGAGCCGCACTTTCGCCTGTCCGGCCAGCAGCAGGGCTACGGCCTGGGCCTGGGCATCGCGCGCAACATCGCCCACAGCCATGGCGGCGAGGTGAGCCTGCAGAACCTGCGCGAAGGCGGTTTGCGCGTAACCCTGTACCTGCCGCGCTCCATGGATTGATGCCTTTGTAGGAGCGAGGCTTGCCCGCGAAGCGTCGTATCTGGCAGGCCGCGTTATCGTTGATCGCGAGCAAGCTTCGCTCCTACGGAGGCGGTGTTTGTCACGGCTTGGTGACATTTCCCGTGACCTTCGTTACCTGCCCGCGCGAACCCGTTGTTTAGACTCAAGGCCCTGATAAAAACAACAACAGGTCCGCCATGAACAGTATTCCCCTGGCGTTCAGCAGCTGGCTGAATGCTCCTGCCCATCATCAATGGCTGGCCGCCGAAGGCCAGCGCCTGCTGAGGTTCGCCCGCGCGGCACGGCTGCCCGACGGCTTCGGCGACCTGGACGAACGCGGGCGCCTGCCGGGCGGTGCCCGCGCCGGCACCATGAACACCGCGCGCATGACTCACAGTTTCGCCATGGCCCATATCCAGGGCATTCCCGGCTACGCCGCGCTGGTGGACCACGGCATCGCCGCGCTCAACGGTGCGCTGCGCGATGGCCAGTACGGCGGCTGGTTCGCCAGCCCTGGACAGGGCGACGGCAATAGCGGCAAGGCCGCCTACCTGCATGCCTTCGTCGCCCTGGCGGCGAGTTCCGCGGTGGTGGCCGCGCGCCCCGGCGCCGAGGTCTTGCTGGCGGAGGCGATCCGGGTCATCGAAACGCATTTCTGGAGCGAGGAGGAGGGCGCGATGCGCGAGTCCTTCAACCGTGACTGGAGCGGAGAGGAGGCCTATCGCGGCGCCAACAGCAACATGCACGCCACCGAGGCGTTCCTCGCCCTGGCCGATGTCACCCAGGACCCGCGCTGGCTCAACCGTGCCCTGCACATTGTCGAGCGGGTCATCCATGAGCATGCCGCCGCCGGTGATTACCGGGTCATCGAGCATTTCGACCGGCAGTGGCAGCCCTTGCCGGATTACAACCAGCAGCACCCGGCCGACGGTTTTCGCCCCTACGGCACCACGCCCGGGCACGCGTTCGAATGGGCCCGCTTGCTGCTGCACCTGGAAGCCGCGCGCTGCCAGGCCGGCATGCTCAGCCCTGGCTGGCTGCTGCTGGATGCCCAGAAGCTGTTCGAAACCGCCTGCCGTGACGCCTGGGACGTCGATGGCGCGCCGGGCATCGTCTACACCCTGGACTGGCAGCAGCGCCCGGTGGTGCGCCAGCGCCTGCACTGGACTCACGCCGAAGCCGCGGCGGCGGCCAGCGCCTTGCTGCAACGCACCGGCGAGGCGCAGTACGAAACCTGGTATCGGCGCTTTTGGGAGTTCACCGCCGAGCATTTCATCGACCCGCTGCACGGCAGCTGGCATCACGAGCTGGACAGCAACAACAGGCCCAGCGCCGAGATCTGGGCCGGCAAGCCGGACCTGTATCACGCCTGGCAGGCGGTGCTGATTCCGCGCCTGCCCCTGGCACCGAGCATGGCGTCGGCCTTGGCCGAAGTGTCTAGACTGGGCATTGTGTAACCATGTGGTGACATTCGCGCATCCCTTCGTTACCTGCGCGGGTCACCCTCCTGTTTAGAATCCTATGCAGCGCAAGCACCAGACTTGCATGCATAACAACAAGAAAGGTACACCTCAGATGAATGCGATTTCTCGTCTAGCTGCTGTCATTTCCGTTGCCTCGTTGTTTCCCCTCAGTGCATTCCCTCTCGTTTCCGTTGCCGCCGATGCCAAGGGCTCCGTGGAAGTCGTCCATTGGTGGACGTCCGGCGGTGAAAAAGCGGCGGTCGATGTGCTCAAGGCCCAGGTCGAAAAAGACGGCTTCACCTGGAAAGACGGCGCAGTCGCCGGCGGTGGCGGTGCCACGGCCATGACCGTGCTGAAAAGCCGCGCGGTTTCCGGCAACCCACCCGGCGTTGCCCAGATCAAGGGCCCGGACATCCAGGAGTGGGGCAGCACCGGCCTGCTCAGCACCGACGCCCTGAAAGACGTGGCCAAGTCGGAAAACTGGGACGGCCTGCTTTCCAAGAAAGTCTCCGACACCGTGAAGTACGAAGGTGACTATGTCGCCGTGCCGGTGAACATCCACCGCGTCAACTGGCTGTGGATCAACCCGGAGGTCTTCAAGAAAGCCGGGATCGACAAGGCCCCGACCACCCTCGAAGAATTCTATGCCGCCGGCGACAAGCTCAAGGCCGCCGGTTTCATCGCCCTGGCCCACGGCGGCCAGCCATGGCAGGACAGCACCGTGTTCGAAGACGTGGTGCTCTCGGTCATGGGCGCCGATGGCTACAAGAAAGCCCTGGTCGACCTGGACCAGAAAACCCTCGCCGGCCCGGAGATGACCAAGGCCTTCTCCGAGCTGAAGAAAGTCACCAGCTACATGGACCCGAACCGCGCCGGGCGTGACTGGAACATTGCCGCCGCCGATGTGATCAACGGCAAGGCCGGCATGCAGATGATGGGCGACTGGGCCAAGAGCGAGTGGACCGCGGCGAACAAAGTCGCCGGCAAGGACTACCAGTGCGTGGCCTTCCCGGGCACCGAAAAAGCCTTCACCTACAACATCGACTCCCTGGCGGTGTTCAAGCTCAAGGCCGACCGCAAAGGCGATATCGCCGCGCAGCAGGATCTGGCCAAGGTTGCCCTGGGCAAGGACTTCCAGAAGGTCTTCAGCATCAACAAGGGCTCGATCCCGGTGCGCACCGACATGCTCAACGACATGGCCGCGCAAGGCTTCGACTCCTGCGCCCAGGCGGCGGCCAAGGACTTCCTGGCTGACGACAAGACTGGCGGCCTGCAACCGAGCATGGCGCACAACATGGCCACTTCCCTGGCCGTGCAGGGCGCGATCTTCGATGTCGTGACCAACTTCATGAACGACAAGGATGCGGACCCGGCCAAGGCCAGTGCGCAGCTGGCGTCGGCGGTCAAGGCTGCCCAGTAAGGTCCGGTGCCGCAGGCTAGCCTGCGGCTGTTCCTGAGAGCGCTCTTCCCCTGTAGGAGCGAGGCTTGCCCGCGAAAGCGTCGTATCTGACACGATGCGTGATCGTTCATCGCGAGCAAGCTTCGCTCCTACAGATATTCACTCCTTCAAACTGGATTATCCCGATGAGCTCTGTGGCGGTTTTCAGCAAAGCCTCACCGTTCGACGCGCTGCAACGCTGGCTCCCAAAATTGGTTCTGGCGCCGAGCATGCTGATCGTCCTGGTCGGTTTCTACGGTTACATCATCTGGACGTTTATTCTGTCCTTCACCAACTCCAGCTTCATGCCGAGCTACAAGTGGGTCGGCCTGCAGCAATACATGCGGCTGATGGACAACGACCGCTGGTGGGTGGCGAGCAAGAACCTGGCGCTGTTCGGCGGCATGTTCATCGGCATCAGCCTGGTGCTCGGGGTGTTCCTGGCGGTGCTGCTGGACCAGCGCATCCGCAAGGAAGGCTTTATCCGCACCGTCTACCTGTACCCGATGGCGCTCTCGATGATCGTCACCGGTACCGCCTGGAAATGGCTGCTCAACCCGGGCCTGGGCCTGGACAAGATGCTGCGTGACTGGGGCTGGGAAGGCTTTCGCCTGGACTGGCTGGTGGATCAGGATCGCGTGGTGTATTGCCTGGTGATCGCCGCCGTGTGGCAGGCCTCGGGCTTTGTCATGGCGATGTTCCTCGCCGGCTTGCGCGGGGTCGACCAGTCGATCATCCGCGCCGCCCAGGTCGATGGCGCGAGCCTGCCGACCATCTACCTGAAGATCGTCCTGCCGAGCCTGCGCCCGGTGTTCTTCAGCGCCTTCATGATCCTCGCGCACATCGCGATCAAGAGCTTCGACCTGGTGGCGGCGATGACCGCTGGCGGGCCTGGCTACTCGTCCGACCTGCCGGCGATGTTCATGTATTCCTTCACCTTCAGCCGTGGGCAGATGGGTATCGGTTCGGCCAGCGCCATGCTGATGCTGGGCGCCGTGCTGACCATCCTGGTGCCGTACCTGTACTCCGAACTGCGAGGCAAACGCCATGACTAACCAGCTCGGAAAACCTGCGCTGAACTTCAGCCGCATCGCCATTTACGCCACCCTGCTGCTGGCTGCGGCGGTGTACCTGGTGCCGCTGGTGGTGATGCTGCTGACCAGCTTCAAGACCCCGGAAGACATCCGTACCGGCAACCTGCTGAGCTGGCCGACCGTGATCGACGGCATCGGCTGGATCAAGGCCTGGGACACCGTGGGCGGCTACTTCTGGAACTCGGTGAAGATCACCGTGCCGGCGGTGATCATCTCGACGTTCGTCGGTGCCATGAACGGCTACGTGCTGTCGATGTGGCGCTTTCGCGGTTCGCAGCTGTTCTTCGGCCTGCTGCTGTTCGGCTGCTTCCTGCCGTTCCAGACCGTGCTGCTGCCGGCGTCGTTCACCCTCGGCAAGTTCGGCCTGGCCAACACCACCAGCGGCCTGGTGCTGGTGCACGTGGTCTACGGGCTGGCGTTCACCACTTTGTTCTTCCGCAACTACTACGTGAGCATCCCGGACGCCCTGGTCAAGGCCGCGCGTTTGGACGGCGCGGGCTTCTTCACCATCTTCGGCAAGATCCTGCTGCCGATGTCGGTGCCGATCGTCATGGTCTGCCTGATCTGGCAGTTCACCCAGATCTGGAACGACTTCCTGTTCGGCGTGGTGTTCGCCAGCGGCGATGCGCAGCCGATCACCGTGGCCCTGAACAACCTGGTCAACACCAGCACCGGGGCCAAGGAATACAACGTTGACATGGCGGCGGCGATGATCGCTGGGCTGCCGACACTGCTGGTCTACATATTCGCTGGCAAGTATTTCCTGCGTGGGCTGACGTCCGGCGCGGTCAAGGGGTAAAAGATGGCAACTCTCGAATTACGCAACGTCAACAAGACCTACGGCAGCGGCTTGCCGGACACCCTGAAGAACATCGAGCTGAAGATCGATGACGGCGAGTTCCTGATTCTCGTGGGGCCTTCGGGCTGCGGTAAATCCACCTTGATGAACTGCATCGCCGGCCTGGAAAACATCAGCGGTGGGGCGATCCTGGTGGATGACGCCGACATTAGCGGCATGAGCCCCAAGGACCGGGACATCGCCATGGTGTTCCAGTCCTACGCGCTGTACCCGACCATGAGCGTGCGCGACAACATCGCCTTCGGCCTGAAGATCCGCAAGATGCCGGCCGCCGAGATCGATGAGGAAGTGGCGCGGGTGGCCAAGCTGCTGCAGATCGAACACCTGCTCAGTCGCAAGCCGGGCCAGTTGTCCGGTGGCCAGCAACAGCGCGTGGCCATGGGCCGGGCCCTGGCGCGGCGGCCGAAGATATATCTGTTCGACGAACCGCTGTCCAACCTCGACGCCAAGCTGCGGGTCGAGATGCGCACCGAAATGAAGCTGATGCACCAGCGCCTGAAAACCACCACGGTCTACGTCACCCACGACCAGATCGAAGCCATGACCCTGGGCGACAAGGTGGCGGTGATGAAGGACGGCATCATCCAGCAGTTCGGTACCCCGAAGCAGATCTACAACGACCCGGCCAACCTGTTCGTGGCGAGCTTCATCGGTTCGCCGCCGATGAACTTCATCCCCCTGCGCCTGCAGCGCAAGGACGGCCGCCTGCTGGCCCTGCTGGACAGCGGCCAGGCGCGTTGCGAGCTGCCTTTGGGCATGCAGGACGCCGGCCTGGAAGACCGCGAAGTGATTCTCGGCATCCGCCCGGAACAGATCGGCCTGGCGAACGGCGAGGGCAACGGCCTGCCGACCCTGCGCGCCGAGGTCCAGGTCACCGAGCCGACCGGTCCGGACACCCTGGTGTTCGTCAACCTCAACGGCACCAAGGTCTGCTGCCGCCTGGCGCCGGATGTGGCGCCGCAGGTCGGCGAAACCCTGACCCTGCAATTCGATCCGGCCAAGGTCTTGCTGTTCGATGCCAAGAGTGGCGAGCGCCTGGGTGTTGCGGCCCCTGCGTCCGCCTCCGCCCATGCCAGCAACGTGGCGCAGTTCAAGGGGCGTTGAAGCCCGCGTTATTGGAGCAAGGACATACCGAATGCGCGGCGGATGGCCTGTCATCCGTCGCATCAGGTGTAAACCGCGTTAGAGAAAAACAGTTAATAACAATAAAGACGAGGATGTAGGGATGAAAAACAAGAGCACCAATGCACGCTTGATCTGCCAGTTGTCAGCGATTGCGGCCATGACCCTGGCCGGTAGCGCGCACGCTGACGAAGCGTTCAGTGCCGATTCGAAATGGATGACCGGCGACTGGGGCGGCGAGCGGACCAAGCTGATCGAGCGGGGGATCGACATCAAGGCCGATTACGTTGGCGAAATGGGCGCCAACCTGCATGGCGGCTACAACGACGACAAGACCGGGCGCTACAGCGACCAGTTCGGCCTGGGCGTGGCCCTGGACCTGGAAAAACTGTGGGGCTGGGACAACACCCAGGCCAAGATCCAGCTGACCAACCGTAACGGCGAAAACATCTCCAACGACCGTATCGGCGACCCGCGTGCCGGGACCTTGAGTTCCTCCCAGGAAGTCTACGGCCGTGGCCATATGGTCCGCCTGACCCAATTGTGGATCCAGCACCAGTTCCTCGACGGCAAGCTGGACGTCAAGGCCGGTTACTTCGGCGAAGGCGAAGACTTCAACACCTTCCCCTGCGACTTCCAGAACCTGGCGTTCTGCGGCTCCCAGGTGGGCAACTGGGCGACCAACATCTGGTACAACTGGCCCGTCAGCCAGGCGGCGCTGCGCGTGAAATACCACATCACCCCCGAGCTGTATGCGCAGATCGGCGCGTACAACCAGAACCCGTCGCAACTGGAGCACGGCAACGGCTTCAAGCTCAGCGGCAGCGGTACCAAGGGCACCGTCCTGCCGGTCGAGCTGGTCTGGTCGCCGAAGGTCAACAACCTGCCGGGTGAGTACCGCGTGGGTTACTACAAGAGCACGGCCGATGCCAGCGACGTGCGCGAAGACGTCAATGGCCAGGACGCGGCCGTCACCGGTGAAAGCTATCGCGTGCACAGCAGCAAGCACGGCTACTGGTTCGTCGGGCAGCAGCAACTCACCACTCACAACGGCGATGCGACCCGCGGCCTGAACATCGCGGCCAACGCCACGTTCCACGACAAGGACACCAACTTCATCGACAACTACCAGTCGCTGATGTTCGTCTACAAAGGCCCGTTCGACGCCCGTCCGAAGGACGACGTCGGCATCGGTTTCGCCCGTATCCATGTCAACGACGACGTGAAGAAGAACGCCCAGTTGCTCAATGACACCAACGGCGTCAGCAACTACGACGATCCGCTGTTCTCGCCACTGCGCGAGACTGAATACAACTATGAAATCAACTACGGTTTCCATGTCACCAACTGGCTGACCGTGCGTCCCAACCTGCAATACATCACCCATCCGGGCGGTGTGGATGAAGTCGACAACGCCCTGGTGGCCGGCCTGAAAATTCAGTCGGTGTTCTAACGCTGTTGCGATAAGCTCCTCCTCTATGTGCGCATTTTTGCGGATGGCCTTGGCTATCCGCTTTTTTTTGGGGACGAACCCGTTCCCTGTAGCCGCTGCCGCAGGCTGCGATCGGCCGGAACGGCCGTAGCGTCCTCAAGATCGCTAAAGGCCTGCGGCCTTATCGCAGCCTGCGGCAGCGGCTACAGGGCTTTGCGCATCAATGATGAATATCGGTACAGCAATGATCTTCAGGACCGTGGCCCATGCATGAGCATCCGCTACAACGCTTTTTCAAATCCTTGCGCGAGCGCCCGACCTTCGCCTGGGAGCGCTATCAGATGCGCGACGTGCTGGTGATCGACCATCCGCTGTGCCAGGCGGTGTTCAGTCGCCAGGGCGCGCAGCTCCTGCATTTCCAGCCGACGGGGCAGAAGCCCTGGCTGTGGTGCGCGGCGAAGTGGCCGCAGGTCGGGGCGATCCGTGGCGGGGTGCCGGTGTGCTGGCCCTGGTACGGCCGTCACCCGAGCGAAAACGCCTGGCCGTCCCATGGCTGGGCCCGGCTGATCGACTGGAAACTGCTCGACAGTCGCAGCGACGACGAGGGCGTGTACCTGCATTGGCAATTGCAGCTGTGCGATTGGCAGGTCGACCTGCACGCGCACCTGGGCGACAGCATGGACTTGCGCCTGAGCACCGAGCACCAGGACAGCCTGCCATGCCAGTTGAGCCAGGCTTTGCACGCCTACTGGCGTATTGGCGACGTCGGTGAGGTAGCGCTGTCTGGGCTCGACGGCGCCGAGGGTTACGACCAGTTGAGCCGCCAGGCATGCCGGCAAACGGGCGAGTTGCGGGTCGATGGCGGCTGCCAGCGGGTGTTCCAGCATGAAGGCGAATTGCAGCTCAAGGACCACGCCTGGCAGCGCGAATTGCGCATCGACACCGGCGACACCGCCGACACCGTGGTCTGGCATCCGGGCAGCCGGCCGTTGCTTGGGGTGAGCTGGAACGAAGTGTCCGGATTTGTCTGCGTCGAGGCGGCGGCGGGGGGCACCGACAGCCTGTGCCTGGCGCCGGGGGAGCGGGCGCACCTGAGCCTGCAGGCGCGGGCGGGGCTGGAGATGAACGCCGCTCAGGCTTGAGTTGCGTGGGGGCTTATGCCGTCATCGCGGGCAAGCCTCGCTCCTGCAGGGATATGCGAATGCCTCTGTAGGAGCGAGGCTTGCCCGCGATAAGGCCGATACAGGCCGATACAGGCCGATACAGGCCGATACAGGCCGATACAGGCCGATACAGGCCGATACAGGCCGATACAGGCAGTACTGGCCCTGCGGGCCTCAGCCGAACTCGTCGCCTATGGGGTAGCGGCTGGCGTTGAGGCTTTCCTTGATCTTGCGCAGGTGCGGCTGGAAGTCCACGCCACGGCGCAGGGTCATGCCGGTGGCGAGGACGTCGAGCACGGTGAGCTGGATGATCCGCGACGTCATTGGCATGTAGATGTCGGTGTCTTCCGGCAGCGGGATATTCAGGCTCAGGGTGCTGGCCTTGGCCAGCGGCGAGTTCTCGGCGGTCAGGCCCAGTACCGAGGCGCCGTTCTCCCGGGCGATGCGCGCCACTTCCACCAGCTCGCGGGTGCGCCCGGTGTAGGAAATGATCACGAACAGCTCGCCGGTATGGGCTACCGAGGCAATCATCCGTTGCATCAGCACATCGGCGTGGGCGGTAACGGCCAGGTTGAAGCGGAAGAACTTGTGCTGCGCATCCAGCGCCACCGGCGCCGAGGCACCGAGGCCGAAGAAATGGATCTGCCGGGCCTGGATCAGCAGGTCGACGGCGCGGCTGATCAGGTTCGGGTCCAGGGCCTGGCAGGCGCTGTCCAGCGAGGCGATGGCGCTGCCGAAGATTTTCTGGGTGTAGGCCTCGGGATTATCGTCGGCTTCCACCGCGCGGCTGACGTAGGCCGCGCCGCTGGCCAGGCTCTGCGCCAGTTGCAGCTTGAGTTCGGGGTAGCCGCTGACGCCGAACGAGCGGCAGAAGCGGTTGACCGTCGGCTCGCTGACCGAAGCGGCCTGGGCGAGGGCGGCGATACTGAAGCGGGTCGCCTGCTGCGGGTTGAGCAGGATGACTTCGGCGACTTTACGTTCAGCCTTGTTCAATTCTTCAAGGCGGTTCTGGATCTGTTCCAGAAGATTTCGCACGCGGTCCATTAAGGTTTTCCTGGTTCGGCAATGCAAAGGAAGCCGGTCTTAGCCGGTCTTCGGCGGTGGCCTATCCTACTGATGGCTCTGACTGACCACCACTTCGAATCTATATTTTGCTAAAATGTTGTGGTTATTACTACATTTTCCCTTGAGTGATGCCTTGAAAAAAGGTATTTGTAGCTTAACTTGATAAAAGAACAAACATCATGCCTTCGATAACGGTTGAACCGTGCACCTTCGCCTTGTTCGGCGCGCTGGGCGATCTGGCGCTTCGCAAATTGTTTCCTGCCCTCTATCAACTCGATGGTGCCGGCCTGCTGCACGACGACACGCGCATTCTCGCCCTGGCTCGCGAGCCGGGCAGCGAGCAGCAACACCTGGCGTTCATTGAAGCGCAGCTGCGCAAGTACGTAGGCGCCAAGGAGATCGATGCCGCGGTGCTGGAGCGCTTCCTGGCGCGCCTGAGCTACCTGCACGTGGACTTCCTCAAGGCCGAGGATTACCTCGCCCTGGCCGAGATGGCCGGCAGCGAGCAACGCCTGATCGCCTATTTCGCCACGCCGGCGGCGGTGTACGGCGCGATCTGCGAGAACCTGTCGAAGGCTGGCCTGAGCGAAAACACTCGCGTGGTGCTGGAAAAGCCCATCGGTTCGGACCTGGAATCGTCGCGCAAGGTCAACGACGCGGTGGCGCAGTTCTTCCCGGAGAACCGCATCTATCGCATCGACCATTACCTGGGCAAGGAGACGGTGCAGAACCTGATCGCCCTGCGTTTCGCCAACAGCCTGTTCGAAACCCAGTGGAACCAGAACTACATCTCCCACGTGGAAATCACCGTGGCCGAGAAGGTCGGCATCGAAGGCCGCTGGGGCTATTTCGACAAGGCCGGCCAGCTGCGGGACATGATCCAGAACCACCTGCTGCAACTGCTTTGCCTGATCGCCATGGACCCGCCCGCCGACCTTTCGGCCGACAGCATCCGCGATGAGAAGGTCAAGGTGCTCAAGGCCCTGGCGCCAATCAGCCCGGAAGGCCTGACCACCCAGGTGGTGCGTGGCCAGTACATCGCCGGGCACAGCGAAGGCAAGGCGGTACCGGGGTACCTGGAGGAAGAGAATTCCAACACCCAGAGCGACACCGAAACCTTCGTTGCCCTGCGGGCCGACATCCGCAACTGGCGTTGGGCCGGGGTGCCGTTCTACCTGCGTACCGGCAAGCGCATGCCGCAGAAGCTGTCGCAGATCGTCATCCACTTCAAGGAGCCGTCGCACTACATCTTCGCTCCCGAGCAGCGCTTGCAGATCAGCAACAAACTGATCATCCGCCTGCAGCCGGACGAAGGGATCTCCCTGCGGGTGATGACCAAGGAACAAGGCTTGGACAAGGGCATGCAGCTGCGCAGCGGCCCGTTGCAGCTGAATTTTTCCGACACCTATCGCAGCGCGCGGATTCCCGATGCCTACGAGCGGCTGTTGCTGGAAGTGATGCGTGGCAATCAGAACCTGTTTGTCCGCAAAGATGAAATCGAAGCCGCGTGGAAGTGGTGTGACCAATTGATCGCCGGGTGGAAGAAGTCCGGCGATGCGCCCAAGCCGTATGCGGCCGGGTCGTGGGGGCCGATGAGCTCCATTGCACTGATCACGCGGGATGGGAGGTCGTGGTATGGCGATATCTGAATTGAAACTGCCCGCGGGCGTGCATGCCCACGAGTTCCGCAGCCCGCTGCTGCTGGCCGAAGGCCTGGCGCTGAAGGTGGCCGGGCAACTGAGCCAGGCGATCCAGGTTCGCGGCGAAGCCACGCTGGTGGTGTCCGGCGGGCGCAGCCCGGTGGCGTTTTTCCAGCACCTGGCCAAGCAGCAGCTGGACTGGTCCAAGGTCCTGATCACCCTGGCGGACGAGCGCTGGGTACCGGTCGAGCACGCCGACAGCAATGCCGGCCTGCTCAAGCGCTACCTGCTGCAAGGCCCGGCGGCCAAGGCGAAGTTCCTCAGCCTGTACAACGCCGCGGCGAACCTCGAAGAGGCGGCCGCGCAGGCCGATCGCCTGTTGGGCGAGCTGTCGGGCATCGATGTGCTGATCCTGGGCATGGGCGATGACGGTCACACCGCCTCCCTGTTCCCCAACAGCCCGAACCTGAGCGAAGCCCTGCAACCCGACGGCCAGCGCCGTTGCTGGCCGATGCTGGCGCCGAGCGTGCCGCACCAGCGCCTGAGCATGAGCCGCGCCTTGTTGGCCTCGGCCACCTACAGCGTGCTGTCGATTTCCGGTCAATCCAAGTTGACCACCCTGAGAGCCGCACTGGCTGGTGACGATGTCGCCGCGATGCCGATTCGTGCCTTCCTGCAACCTCCGTTAGAGATTTACTGGTGCCCATGAGCCAAGGATCAGCCGCTATGACAAACCCACAACCGACCGTTTCCATGGCGGACAAAGTTGCCCTGATCGACAGCCTCTGCGCCAAGGCGCGGATTCTGCCGGTGATCACCATCGCCCGCGAACAGGACGTGCTGCCCCTGGCGGACGCCCTGGCCGCCGGTGGCTTGACCGCGCTGGAAGTGACCCTGCGCTCGCAGTTCGGCCTCAAGGCCATCCAGATCCTGCGCGAACAGCGCCCGGAACTAGTGACCGGTGCCGGTACCGTGCTCGATCGCCAGATGCTGGCTGCCGCCGAAGCCGCCGGCTCGCAATTCATCGTTACCCCGGGCATTACCCGCGATCTGCTGGAGGCCAGCGTCGCCAGCCCGATCCCACTGTTGCCGGGGATCAGCAATGCTTCCGGGATCATGGAGGGCTATAGCCTGGGTTATCGCCGCTTCAAGCTGTTCCCGGCGGAAGTCAGTGGCGGCGTGGCCGCGATCAAGGCCCTGGGCGGCCCGTTCGGCGAAGTGAAATTCTGCCCGACCGGCGGCGTCGGCCCGGCCAATATCAAGAGCTACATGGCGTTGAAGAACGTGATGTGCGTCGGCGGCAGCTGGATGCTCGATCCTGAATGGATCAAGAACGGCGACTGGGCGCGGATCCAGGAGTGCACGGCCGAGGCCCTGGCCCTGCTGGACTGACAGGTTTTCCTGCTTTTTTAAAGATTCGTTGGTGTGTTCTACGGCTTTACGGTGCGCTTGGTCGGTGCACCGTTTTTTTTTGCCTGGAGAAAAGCTGCCTGGCGACGCTCTTCCGTAGGAGCGCAGCTTGCGCGCGATGACGCCGGGGCGAGCAACGCGATGAGATGGTCGTTACTGCCTGTAGCCGCTGCCGCAGGCTGCGACAGGTCCGAAGGACCTTCTGCGATCCAGATAACGCTACGGCCTTTCGGCCGATCGCAGCCTGCGGCAGCGGCTACAGGTCATTCAACTGCCAGTTCAGTCAATGCCTCGACCAGCCGCTGGATATCCCCGCTCGACGTGGTAAAGCCCGGGGTCACCCGGATGCAGGGCCCGCAGCGCGAGCCGCTGCGCACCACGGTGAACAGCCCATATTCCTTGAGCAGCCGTTCGGCCATTGCCTGCTGGTCCGGTTGGCGGGTGAAGAGAAACGAGGTGATGCCGCAATACAGCCGCGGATCGTCCGGGGTCAGCACTTCGATGCCGGGCAGGTCGCGCACCTGGCTCACCCACAGGTCGCGCAGGTAATTCAGGCGCGCGCCCTTGAGCGCCGAGCCGCCCATGCTGCGGTGTTCCTCGAAGACCCGGGGCAAGGTCAGCCACGCCGGAAAGTTCGGCGTGCCATAAGGCGCGCGGGAGCGGATATCGTCCAGGGCATAACGCTGCTCGCCCATGTCCGGATCGATATCGGCCAGGCGTTGCGGGTCTATATAGACAAAACCCAGGCTAAGGGGCGCGCCAATCCATTTCTGCAGGTTATAGCCGGCGAACGCCACGCCCAGTTCATCGAGCTTGAAATCGACCTGGGCCAGGGCATGGGCGCCGTCGAGAATGACGTCGATTCCACGTTCGCGGGCTTCACGGGCGATGGCCTGGACCGGCAACACCAGCCCGGTGCGGTGTGTAACGTGGGTCACGGCCATCAGTTTGAGCCGTGGGTAACGCTCGAAGGCCTGGCGATAGCTGGCCAGCAGGCTGTCGAAACTCGCCGGATGGGCATGCTCGATCTCGATCAGCTCGACCCCGCGATTATGTGCCAGCCAGCGCATGGCGCCCTTGACGCTGTCGTATTCCAGGTCGCTGATCAGCAGCTGGTCGCCCGGCTGGAGGCGGTTGTAGTTGCGAATCAGTGATTGCAGCGCCTCCGAAGCGCTGCGGGTGAGGGCGATGGCCTGGCGGTCGACGTCGATCAGGTCGGCCAATTGCTGTCGAATCTGCAAATTGCCGATCTGTTCGAAATGCTGGCGTACATGCACCGAGTTGCTGCGGTTCACGAAGTCGATCTGGCGCTGGTATTCATCGACCACGGCGCGGCTCATGCGTCCGAAGTAACCGTTTTCCAGGTTGATCGGCCCAGGTTCGACGTCATATCGGCGGGCAATCGCCAGCCAGTAATCTTCGTCGCGGGCGAGTTGGGCATTACATGGCATGGCGGTCTTCTTAATGACGGGGTTTGGGTTTGCCGTGTTTGGCGCGCAGCGGGTCCAGTAGATCGGAAAGGCCGTTGTGATCGATTTCCTGCATCAAGGCCAGCAGGCCGCCCAACTCGCCGTGGGGAAAACCTTCGCGGGCGAACCAGTTCAGGTAGGGGCCGGGCAGGTCGGCGAGAATGCGGCCCTTGTACTTGCCGTAGGGCATTTCTCGGGTGACCAGCAGTTCGAGTTTTTCGGGATTCATGGCAGCTGTCTGTTGAGGTGACGAATAGCCTGGAAAATACAGGCATTCTGCATGCAGGCCAAATGACAGATCATGCAAATAACGCGGATACAGAAAGCGGCGTAAAAATTAAGTATTTGAAAAATAAGAATAAAATTCTAATTCCAGGACTGGCACGCCGGGTGCAACAGCTATTACGACTCCCTCAACCTGGAAGGAATTAAGAAATGACTGACATTAATAAAAAATCGATTTCGGTCCTCAATGACTTGATCGAAACCTGCAAGGACGGTCAGGAGGGGTTCAAGACCTGTGCAGAAGACATCAAGCATCCTGAGCTCAAATCGCTGTTCATGAGGTGCTCCAGCGAATGCGCCAGCGCCGCGAGCGAATTGCAGGCCAGCGTGCGTTCATTGGGCGGCGATCCGGAAACCTCCACCAGCGTCAGCGGTGACTTGCACCGTCGTTGGGTCGACATCAAGTCCCTGGTGACCGGCAAGGACGAAGAAGCGGTGCTCAATGAGGCCGAGCGCGGCGAAGATCACGCGCTGAAGGCTTATCGGGAAGCCCTGGAGGAAATCAACGAGCACAACCTGGTAGGCATCCGTGACCTGGTAGAGCGCCAGTATCATGGTGTGCAGCGCAATCACGACCAGGTCAAGGCCCTGCGCAACCAGGCCCGCGCCCGCTCATAACGGGTCAAGCCTGTCAAAAACGCCAGCTTGCCTGGCGTTTTTTTGTGCCTGAAATAAATACTGGACGACAGATAGTTAGCTAGCTAATAATTTGCCAGCGCTCACTCGAGTTGCGTCTATCGTTGTTTTGTCCTTCCAGGGTTCTTTCCGTGCGTATCACTTTGCAGGCGTTGTTCGCCCCCAATCTTGCGGCCGTGCAGTTCGCGATCAAGACCGTGTTCGGCGCCGGCCTGGCATTGTGGCTGGCCATGCGCTGGGGCCTGGAGCAGCCGGCCTGGGCGCTGATGACGGCGATCATCGTGGCCCAGCCGCTGTCGGGAATGGTCCTGCAAAAAGGCCTGGCGCGGCTGGTGGGGACGTTGGTGGGAACCTGCATGTCGGTGCTGTTCATGGGGCTGTTCGCCCAGGCCCCGTGGCTGTTCCTGCTGGCCCTGGCCTTGTGGCTGGGGTTGTGTACCGCCAGTTCGACCCTGCTGCGCAGCGCCTGGTCCTATTCCTTCGTGCTGGCCGGCTACACCGTGGCGATCATCGCCTTGCCGGCAATCTCCCACCCGCTGTCGATCTTCGACCAGGCCGTGGCGCGCTGCACGGAAATTTCCCTGGGCATCATTTGCGCCACCGCCAGCAGCGCCTTGCTCTGGCCGATGCGGGTCGAGCGGCAGTTGACCGAGCAGGCGCGCAGCGCCTGGCAAAGCGGCATGCAGGCGGCGCGGGCGACCCTGGCCGGCGACGCCCTGGCGCGCAAGGGCCTGCTGGAGATCCTCGGGCGCATCGTCGCCGTGGACTCCCAGCGCGAACATGCCTGGTTCGAAGGCTCACTCGGCCGGCAGCGGGCGCGGGCGATCAGCGGCTTGAGCCAGAAGCTATTGATGCTGTTGCGCATCTCGCGCTCGGTGCGCCGGCAATGGAAACAACTGGACCAGGCCGAGGCGCAGCAACTGGCGCCATGGATGGAGCGGGTGCAGCAGGCCCTGGCGGCCATGGACGGGCCAACCTTGCAGGCGCTGCGGCCGCAGTTGCTGGACGCGTCACACGACTCGGCCATCAGCTCGGCGCAAAGCTATTGCCTGGCCCGTTTTACCCTGCTGCTGGACACCGCTCTGGCCGCGAGCACGGCGATGCAGGCGGTGGAGGAGGGCAAGGCGCCGGCCGAGCAGGCCGCCACCCTGACCCCGCATCGCGACCTGTCGCTGGCGCTGCTGTTTGGCGCGCGCAGCGCCTTGGCTTTCCTGACCGTTGCCAGCTTCTGGCTGGCCACGGCCTGGCCGGCGGCCTCCGGGGCGATGCTGCTGACCTGCGTGGTGTGCGGCCTGTTTGCCAGTCGGGAGAACGGCGCGCAGATCGGCATGAGTTTCATGCGTGGCATCTTCCTGGCGATTCCGGTGGCCTTCGTGGTCGGGCAGATCCTGCTGCCGCAGTGGAGCAGTTTCGCCTTGCTCGCCATGGCCATGGGCGTGCCGTTGTTTTTCGGCGCGCTGGGCATGGCCAAGCCGCAGATCGGCGCCACGGCCACCTCGTTCTGCCTGCACTTCGTGGTGCTGATTTCGCCGCAGAACCAGATGACCTTCGATGTCGCGAGCTTCTTCAACAGCGCCCAGGCGATGGTGTTGGGCGTGGGCGCCGCGGTGCTGGCGTTTCACCTGTTGATCTTGCGCAACCCGGCCTGGCACGGGCGGCGCCTGCTGGCGGCGACCTTGCAGGACCTGGTGCGCTTGACCCGGCGCAACCTGCGTGGCGCGGAGAGCTGGTTCGGCGGGCGCATGGCCGATCGCCTGTTGCAACTGGCGCGGCATTACCCGGAGTTGCCGGAGCAGGCGCGCAGCCGTTGGGACGATGGCCTGCTGGGCCTGGACATCGGCGACGAGCTGATGCACCTGCGCCTGAGCCTGGCGGTGGCCCAGGTGCCGGCGGATGCCGTGCAGCGAGGTTATTTCCAATTCCTGGAACAGGTGTTGGCACAAGGGCCGGGGGCCAGTCGCGGCGAGGCGCTGGCCGGCGCCAGCAGCGCCATGCTCGAGGCCCTGGACAGGCATCCGCCCAGCGATGCGTTGAAGCTGGCCCAGGGCGCGGTGGTGCAGTTGCAAAAGAGCTGGCGCACCTGGTGCCGGCAGCAGGAGGAAAGCCATGGGGCTGCGTGAGTGGTCGCTGGGCGGAGTGTTGCTCAGCCCGTTTCTGATTTATGTGGTGCTGGCCCTGGTGCTCACCGGGGCGTTGCGCATGCTGTTGCGCGCAACGCCGCTGGGACGCTGGATCTGGCACGAAGCACTGTTCGATGTGGCCTTGTACGTCTGTGTCCTGACGTTGGTCACTGTCGTACTCGGACCTTTATAAGGAGTTGTTCATGCGTGCCTCCGTGCGTATCGCTTTTACTTTGTGCCTGGTGGCGGCGGCGCTGTTTGCCGGCTTTCATCTGTGGCAGTACTACATGCTCACGCCCTGGACCCGGGACGCGCGGGTTCGCGCCGACGTGGTGATAGTCGCCCCGGATGTGGCGGGCTGGGTGCATGAGCTCAAGGTCCATGACAACCAGGCGGTGAAGGCCGGCGACCTGTTGCTGAGCATCGACCGCGACCGCTTCGAGGCGGCGCTGGAAAAGGCCCAGGCGGTGGTGCAGACCCGCCAGCAGCAGCTCAACCTGAAAGAGCGCGAAGCCAGCCGCCGGGCCAGCCTCGGTCCGCAGGCGATCAGCGCCGAGCTGCGGGAAAACGCGCAGATCAATGCCGGGGTCGCCCGCGGCGAGCTGCGCCAGGCCCAGGCCGACGCCAAGGTCGCCGAGCTCAACCTGGCGCGCAGCCAGGTCCGCGCGCCACGCAGCGGGCATATCACCAACCTGCGCCTGGCCGAGGGCAACTATGTGAACGCCGGGCAATCGGTGATGGCCCTGATCGACGATTCGACGTTCTACGTGCAGGCCTATTTCGAGGAAACCAAACTGCCGCGGATCAAGGTCGGCGACCCGGTCAAGGTTTGGCTGATGAGCGCTGGCGAAGCCTTGCAAGGGCAGGTGGAAAGCATCAGCCGAGGCATCACCGACCGCAACGCCACGCCGGACGGGCAACTGCTGGCCGAGGTGGAGCCGACTTTCAACTGGGTGCGCCTGGCACAGCGGATTCCGGTGCGGATCAAGCTCGACAAGGTGCCCGAAGGCATCAACCTGAGCGCCGGGATGACGGCGAGCGTGCAGGTGGAAGAGGGGAGCCGCTAATCCCGCCTGTAGCCGCCGCCGAGCCTGCGAGGCTGCGATCGGTTGGGTAGCAACCGCTAGCCCCGAGTCCCGGATCTGCCCGGGAAACGCAGTGGCTGATTTTGCGATTGCTACATCGGAGTGCCGCCCAAACCGATCGCAGGTTGCGCCAGCGGCTACAGGGCGCTTCAGCCGATGCTGATGGCCGGCAAGGTCGGCAGGGTGACGGTCTGTTGTTTGCGCGGGGCGAGGATTTCAGCTTCGCCGTCCACCACCAGTTCATCGCGCTGGTTGAACACGCGGGTGGCGATACGCACGCGGAACTTCGGCAGTTTTTCGAGGATTTCCAGGCGCACGGTCAGGGTGTCGCCGATCTTCACCGGCTTCTGGAAGCTCATTTTCTGGCCGATATAGATGGTGCCCGGCCCAGGCAATTCGCAGGCCACCGCGGCGCTGATCAGCGCACCGCTGAACATGCCGTGGGCGATACGCTCCTTGAACATGCTGGCGGCGGCGAACTCGGCGTCCAGGTGCACCGGGTTATGGTCGCCGGACATGGCGGCGAACAACTGGATGTCACGCTCTTGCACGTGCTTGCTGTAACTGGCGGTCTGGCCGACTTCGAGGGCTTCGTAAGGGGTGTTGGTAACCTGGGTCATCTCTCTCAAGTCCTGTGCTGAGCGTTGATTGGCATATTGATTTGAAACAGGGTCATTCAGTCTTCGGTGGCCGGCGATGCCGCAGGGCCTGGTCGAGCCAGGCCAGTACATCGGCCGTCACTTCGTCGCGGTTGCTTTCATTGAACAATTCGTGCCGTGCCTGCGGGTAGATGCTGAGCTGCAGGCACTGGCTGCCGGCCTCGCGCAGAGCACCGGCCAGATCCTTGAGACGTATGCCATTGCTCACCGGATCACATTCGCCGCCCATCACCAGCAATGGCAGGCCCGGATCGATCTGGGCCAGGTTGGAAGCCTTGCTGATTTGCTCCAGGCCGCCCAGCAGGTCGATCCACAACTGGTTGCTGCAGCGAAAGCCGCAGAGCGGGTCCCGGGCGTATTTGTCGACTTCGTCGGGGTCGCGGCTGAGCCAGTCGAAGGGCGTGCGGTTGGGCTTGAAGGCCTTGTTGAACGAGCCGAACGACAGCCATTCGATCAACGCGCTGCGCCCCAGGGGGCCCTGGCGCCAGCGCTCGAAGCGGGCGATCTGGCGGGCGATGCAGTACAGCGACACCGGCTGGAAATTCGAGCCGCTGAGAATCGCCCCGTCCAGGCTGGCGCTATGGTGCAGCAGGTAGGCCTGGGCGATGTAGCTGCCCATGCTGTGGCCCAGCAACACGATCGGGACTCCCGGGTGCTGCTGGCCGATGTGCTGGTTGAGGCTGGCCAGGTCGCCGACCACCTTGCACCAGCCGTCATCGTCGGCGAAGTGCCCGAGTACCCCGTGCTCGGCGGTCTTGCCGTGGCCGCGCTGGTCCGGCGCATAGACACCGTAGCTTTCATTGCACAGCGCCGCCGCGAGCCTGGCGTAGCGTCCGCTGTGTTCGGCCATGCCGTGGGCCAGCAGGATCACGGCCTTGAGCGGGGCCGCGGGGAGCCACTGGTTGACGTAGAGCTGGCTGTGGTCGCTCGCGGTCAGCCAGAAAGAGTGGTGGATCATGGCGATTCCTTTGCACGGGGTCGTTGCATTGTATAGCTCATCGTCGTCGGCACCGTCCGATCCGCGCGCGCCATGGCGGCAAGATTCACGTTATCAATGACGCTGCCGGCCATATTTGCCCTATTGGCCATAGCTGCTAACGTCCGCAGAGCCCCGCCTTTCGTCGCGTCAGAGAAGCGGCCCGGACAACTCAGGTAAAGAGGACAAGAACAATGCAGCCTGATTTCTGGAATGACAAACGCCCGGCCGGAGTGCCTGTCGATATCGACCTGGGTGCCTACAAGTCGGTGATCGAGGTGTTCGAGCGTTCCTGCAAGAAATTTGCCGACCGCCCGGCCTTCAGCAACATGGGCGTGACCATGACCTACGCCGAGCTGGAGCGCTACAGCGCGGCCTTTGCCGGTTATCTGCAAAGCAGCACCGACCTGGTGCCGGGCGACCGCATTGCGGTGCAGATGCCCAATGTCCTGCATTACCCGATCGCCGTGTTCGGCGCCTTGCGCGCCGGGCTGATCGTGGTCAACACCAACCCGCTGTACACCACCCGGGAAATGCGCCACCAGTTCAAGGATTCCGGCGCGCGTGCCCTGGTGTACATGAACCTGTTCGGGCAGAAGGTCGAGCAAGTGCTGGCCGATACCGATATCCAGTTCCTGATCGAGGCGAAGATGGGCGACCTGATGCCCTCCGCCAAGGGCTGGCTGGTCAACACCCTGGTCGACAAGGTAAAGAAAATGGTGCCGGCCTATCGGCTGCCCCAGGCCATTTCCTTCAAGAGCGCGCTGCGCCAGGGCCGTGGCGTGCCGATCAAGCCTTTGAACGCCCGCCTGGACGACGTCGCGGTGCTGCAATACACCGGCGGCACCACGGGGCTGGCCAAGGGTGCGATGCTGACCCACGGCAACCTGGTGGCCAACATGCAGCAGGTCCGTGCCTGCCTCGAGCAACGGGGCCCGGATGGCCACCCGCTGTTGCGCGAAGGCCAGGAGGTGATGATTGCGCCGCTGCCGCTGTACCACATCTATGCCTTCACCGCGAACTGCATGTGCATGATGGTCACCGGCAACCACAACGTGCTGATCACCAACCCGCGGGACATCGGCGGGTTTATCAAGGAGCTCAAGCAGTGGCGCTTTTCGGCGCTGCTGGGGCTGAACACGCTGTTCACGGCGCTGATGGATCACCCCGAATTCAAGAGCCTCGACTTTTCTCATCTCAAGCTGACCAACTCGGGAGGCACGGCGCTGGTCAAGGCCACCGCCGAGCGTTGGGCGCAGTTGACCGGTTGCCGCATCACCGAAGGCTACGGCCTGACCGAAACCTCGCCCGTGGCCTGCACCAATCCCTATGGCGACCAGTCGCGCCTGGGAACGGTGGGCCTGCCGGTACCGGGCACGACCCTCAAGGTCATCGACGATGAGGGCGTCGAGCAGCCGCTGGGCGAGCGTGGCGAACTGTGCATCAAGGGGCCGCAGATCATGAAGGGCTACTGGCAGAAGCCGGAGGCCACCGAGGAAGTGCTCGACGCCGAGGGCTGGTTCAAGTCCGGCGATATCGCGGTGATCGATCCGGACGGCTTCGTGCGTATCGTCGATCGCAAGAAGGACATGATCATCGTCTCGGGTTTCAACGTGTACCCCAACGAGATCGAGGACGTGGTGATGGCCCACCCGAAAGTCGCCAACTGCGCGGTGATCGGTGTGCCGGACGAGCGCTCGGGGGAGGCGGTGAAGCTGTTCGTGGTGGCCCGCGAATCGGGAGTCAGCCTCGAAGAGCTGAAGGCGTACTGCAAGGAGAATTTCACTGGCTACAAGGTGCCGAAACACATCGTGTTGCGTGAGTCGTTGCCGATGACGCCGGTAGGCAAGATCCTGCGTCGGGAGTTGCGCGACATCGCTTGATGTTCAACCCGATGTGACAGCAATGCGCCATGGCGCGACCATCGCGAGCAAGCCTCGTTTTTACCGGAACCCAGGGTTTCTGTAGGAACGAAGCTTGCTCGTGATGCTTTTGAAGGGCGCAAAAGCCCGTTCCAGAGCCTTATTCGGCTTTATAGATTTTTTACTCTAAAAATGACTATTTGATGTTCTTGAGTCAAGAAAGTGACTATATGGGCCAATTTTGGCTCTAGGCGGCCTTTGGCAAAGCTGCTACTCTCGGCGCGCTTTGTGACTTCTCGGCCTGAATTACAGCCAGACTCACCACAAAAAAGACACCAATAATAATCGCATCAAATGCGCTGACGAATTCGCGTTGCTGAGGAGTGGGCTTCCATGATCCAAGACTTTTGGAAGGATAAGTACCCAGCTGGGATTGCTGCCGATATCAATCCAGACGAGTATCCGAATATTCAGGCGGTGTTGAAGCAGTCCTGCCAACGCTTTGCCAACAAGCCGGCCTTTAGCAACCTCGGCAAGACACTCACCTACGGTGAGCTGTACGAACTGTCCGGAGCTTTTGCCGCGTATCTGCAACAGCATACCGATTTGCAGCCCGGCGATCGAATCGCCGTGCAACTGCCCAACGTCCTGCAATACCCGGTCGCCGTATTCGGCGCCATCCGCGCCGGGCTGATCGTGGTCAACACCAACCCGCTGTATACCGCGCGGGAGATGGAACACCAATTCAACGACTCCGGCGCCAAGGCCCTGGTCTGCCTGGCCAACATGGCGCACCTGGCCGAAGCCGTGGTGCCCAAGACTGGCGTCAAGCATGTGATCGTCACCGAAGTGGCGGACCTGCTGCCGCCGCTCAAGCGCTTGCTGATCAACAGCGTCATCAAGTACGTGAAGAAGATGGTGCCGGCCTATCACCTGCCCAATGCCGTCAAATTCAACGATGTACTGAGCAAAGGCCATGGCCAGCCGGTCAAGGACGCCAGTCCGGCCAGCAGCGATGTAGCCGTGCTGCAATACACCGGCGGCACCACGGGCGTGGCCAAAGGCGCCATGCTGACCCACCGCAACCTGGTGGCGAACATGCTGCAATGCCGGGCGCTGATGGCCTCCAACCTCAATGAAGGTTGCGAGATCCTGATCACTCCGCTGCCGCTGTACCACATCTATGCCTTCACCTTTCATTGCATGGCGATGATGCTGAGCGGCAACCACAACATCCTGATCAGCAACCCGCGCGACTTGCCGGCGATGGTCAAGGAGCTGTCGAAGTGGAAGTTCAGCGGCTTCGTCGGTCTCAACACGCTGTTCGTCGCCCTGTGCAACAACGAAGCCTTCCGCAAGCTGGACTTCTCGGCGCTGAAGGTCACCTTGTCCGGGGGCATGGCGCTGCAGCTGGCGGCGGCCGAGCGTTGGAAGGACGTGACCGGTTGCGCGATCTGCGAAGGTTACGGCATGACCGAAACCAGCCCGGTAGCCACCGTCAACCCGGGCCAGAACATCCAGATGGGCACCATCGGCATTCCGGTGCCGTCGACCCTGTGTCGCATCATCGACGACGCCGGCGTCGAGCTGCCGCTGGGCGAGATCGGCGAGCTTTGCGTCAAGGGCCCGCAGGTCATGAAGGGCTACTGGCAGCGCCAGGACGCCACCGACGAGGTGATGAGCGACGGCTGGCTGAAGACCGGCGATATCGCGCTGATCCAGCCTGATGGCTATATCCGCATCGTCGATCGCAAGAAGGACATGATTCTGGTCTCGGGCTTCAACGTGTATCCGAACGAGCTGGAAGATGTGCTGGCGGGCCTGCCAGGCGTGTTGCAGTGCGCGGCGATCGGTGTGCCGGACGAGAAATCGGGCGAGTCGATCAAGATTTTCATCGTCGCCAAGCCGGGCGTGACCCTGACCAAGGAACAGGTGATGGAGCACATGCGCGCCAATGTCACCGGTTACAAGGTGCCCAAGGCTGTCGAATTCCGCGACGCGCTGCCGACCACCAACGTGGGCAAGATCCTGCGTCGCGAACTGCGTGACGAAGAGCTGAAAAAGCTGGGCGTGAAGAAGTAAGGCGCCAGGCACAAAAAAGCCCCGCATCCGCGGGGCTTTTTTTTGGGTGTTTGTGTAGCCGCTGCCGAAGGCTGCGATCGACCTCGCAGAGCGCGCTGTCTTGCCGGCGCAGCAGGTCCTGCGGAGCTTGCGGCAGCGGCTACAGCTGGATCACTGCTGGAACTGTGCGAAGTTCACGCCGGTGCCGGCGGGGCGTACATCCTTGAGGAAGGAGTCCTTGTCGGCGCTCAGCTCCAGGCTCAGCGCCGCCTTGCGCTTGCCGGCGTTGCGAACCACCAGGCCTTCGAGCTTTTCCCGCAGGAACACGGTCGGCACCTTCAGGTGCAGCAACTGGTCGGTGCTCGGGGTGTGCAGCAGCAGGTGGACCCATTCGTACTGGCCGACGGCCAGGCGGCTGACCGGAAGGTCGAACCACCAGATATTGCGGCTGCGGCTCAATTCCGCGAAGTGGCAGTTGTTGACGCCCAGCACCGCGCCACCCAGTTCCTGGTTCCGGCGGGCGATGGCCAGCTTTTTATCGAGTTTCATAACATTCCTACGGGATTGGATCTTCAGCGCAGAGCCTGAATACGTTGCGCATTCTCATGGGTTGGCCGCCAAACATAAAGCGCAACCTGCGTGCGGCGGGCAAATAAGGCGATGAAATGCCTCGCCGAAAATAATTGAAACTCCGCGCGATGGCCTTGAGTCAACCTCTGGGTAAGACCCCAAACCCTCGATTGTTCTAAGGAGAAATACCATGGGCAGCACAGCGGACAAGGCAAAAGGTCTGGCCAATGAGGCCATTGGCACGATCAAGCAAGGCGTCGGCAAAGCTACCGACAACACACGGTTGGAAACCGAAGGCAAGATTCAGGAGAAGAAAGGTGAAGCCCAGCAAGCTGTCGGCAAGGCCAAGGACGCGGTGAAAAAGACCGTCGACAAAGCCTGATCCGCCGGCTCGCAATGCAATACGACGGCCATCCGCGGATGGCCGTTTTTAATACCGGGCACGGCACCAATTGCGATGAAACGGTTCAAAATCGCCAAACTAGGCTAGTTTGTTGTACAAAACGGCCCCTGAGTCGCCACCGACCCTGAATTCTTGCGGCGAAAGGAGACGCTATGTTCTTGCCGAATTTGAAAGGCCTGCCCCTGCATCGTGTGCTGGTGCGCACGGTCACTGAATTCATCAACGATGAAATGTCGACCTACGCCTCGGCACTGGCCTATCAGATGCTGTTTTCGTTGTTCCCCTTCATTCTGTTCCTGATCGCCTTGATCGGTTTCCTGCACCTGCCGGACTTCTTCTCCTGGTTGCGCCTGCAATCGGAACTGGTGTTGCCACCCCAGGCGCTGGAGCAGGTCAACCCGGTGATCGACCAGTTGCAGCAATCCAAGGGTGGTTTGCTGTCGGTGGGTATCGTGATTGCCCTGTATACCGCTTCGGCCGGCGTGCGCCTGATGATGAGCGCGATGAACGCCGCCTATGACGTGGTCGAGAAGCGCCCGCTGTGGAAGCGTTTTCCGCTGTCGATTTTCTACACCATCGGCATCGCCGGCATGCTCCTGGTGGCCGCGGCCTTGATGGTGCTCGGGCCGCAGGTCATGGGCTGGATCGCCTCCCAGGTCGGCCTCGAAGACTTTATCGTCACCGTCTGGACCATCCTGCGCTGGCCGGTGATCGTGATTTTGATGATGGTCGCCGTGGCGCTGATCTACTACGTGATGCCCGACGTGAAGCAGGAGTTCCGCTTTATCACCCCCGGCTCGGTGCTGGCGGTGGTGGTGTGGATCATCGCCTCGCTGGGCTTTGCGTTCTACGTCAAGACCTTCGCCAACTACAACGCCATGTATGGCAGTATCGGCGCGATCATCGTCCTGCTGCTGTACTTCTATATTTCCTCGGCGGTGCTGTTGCTGGGGGCCGAGATGAATGCGGCGATCGAACACATGTCGTCCGACGGCAAGAACCCGGGAGAACGGGTGCCCGGCGAGCACGACGAGCCCAAACAACACATATCGGGACTGGGCCGGGACCACTCGCTCAAGCCGACCACTGACGAAGCCTGAACATGATCCGTGAAATCCTCAAAATGGGCGACGAGCGCCTGTTGCGCATCGCACCGCCGGTGCCGCCCGAGATGTACGACAGCCCCGAGCTGTGGCAATTGATCGACGACATGTTCCAGACCATGGAAAGCGTCGGCGGCGTGGGCCTGGCGGCGCCGCAGATCGGTGTCGACCTGCAACTGGTGATCTTCGGTTTCGAGCACAGCGAGCGTTATCCGCAAGCCGAGGCCGTGCCGCAGACCATCCTGATCAACCCGCTGATCACGCCCCTGAGCCCGGTGCTGGAAGAGGGCTGGGAAGGCTGCCTGTCGGTGCCGGGGCTGCGTGGCGCGGTCGAGCGTTACCAGCACATCCGCTACGAAGGCGTCGACCCCAGGGGCGAGCCCATCGTGCGGCTGGCCTCGGGGTTCCATGCGCGGGTGGTGCAGCATGAATGCGACCACCTGATCGGCCGCTTGTATCCATCGCGGATCAGCGATTTCAGCAAGTTCGGCTTCACCGAAGTGATGTTCCCCGAGCTCGATCCCAACGCCGACGATTGAGCCTTCTCGATCAGCCGCCGTGGCCCATGGCGACCAGCGGCTTGCTGCGCTGGTAGCGGGCCAGCCGGTCCGCCAGGCCTTGGGGCAGGGCCGAGGCCGGGGTAAACCCCATGCGTTGATACAAGCCTTGCAGGTCCGGGTGGCAAAACAGCCAGACCGGGCCTGCGTTGCTGTTTCGTGCCCGCTCGACCAAACGGCCGGCCACGCCCTGCCCGCGGTGGGCCGGGTCGACGAACAGCCCGGTCAGCCAATACCCCTGGGCCGCAGGCACAAGGTTCAGCCCGGCGATGATCGTTCCCCGTTTCGCTACCCAGGATTGCCCGTCGCTGGCGGCGCGCATCGGCGAATTGTGGGCGCGATAGAACTTGTTCAGCAGCGGTCGCAGGGTGTCGGCGAGCAGCAGGTATTGGATGTCAGGCATGAGGTTTCGCAGGTGGGTCGGGGCGGTGAATTATAAAAGTACGGAGCGCGCGGGATAGGTGTATACCTGACGAACGAATCCCTCGCGAGTGGAGTGTGCATCATGTCCAAAGGTATGAATGCCAAAAAGACGGCCAAGAAAAAGCCCAGCCGCAGCGCTGATGAAAAGCGCGCGGACAAGAAAGCCAAGAAGGCCGAACACAATATTTTCGGTCATTGACCCGCTACGAAGCCCGCCCTGCGGGCTTCCTTGTTTTTGCTTGCTGATTAATCGAGCGGCGAGGGTGGGCCGGACGGGCAGCGCATTACCGCGCTTCGGCCGCCAGCGCCGCTTGCACCGCTTGGCGCTGGGCGATTCGCGCCTGCAGGCGTGACAGCGCCGGCCATTGCTCCAGTTCGATCGCGAAGCCGGCGGTCCAGCGCAGCACGGTGAACAGGTAGGCGTCGGCAACGCTGAAGGCTTCGCCCAGCAGGTACTCCTGCTGTTGCAGCGTGCCCTCCAGCAACGCCAGGCGCTTGAACAGCTTTTGCCGAATCAGCGCCTGGGCCGCTACGGGAAGCTCGCTGTTGAACAGCCAGCCGAGGCCGCCATGGACCTCGCTGGAAATGAAGTTGAGCATTTCCTGCAACCTCGAGCGCTGCCAGCTGCCATTGGCTGGCGCCAGGCCCGCTTGCGGCTTGAGGTCGGCCAGGTATTGCAGGATCGCCGGGCCTTCGGTCAGCACCTGGCCGTCGTCCAGCTCCAGCGCCGCCACATAGCCCTTGGGGTTGATCGCCAGGAAATCGGCGCCGTCGGCCGTGGTTTTGTTGCGGTTGTCGACCCGGATCAGCTTGAACGGCAGGGCCAGTTCGCGCAGCACGATGTGCGGGGCCAGCGAGCAGGCGTCGGGCGAGAAATACAGGTTCATCGGGGGCTCTCCAGAAAAGGGTTTGCCAGTGTCATAGTCCGCGCCGTTCTCAGTAAAATTAATCTTTCAGAAAACTTCCATAAGGACAGCTACTGGCATGATGAACCTGATGCACTGGCGCTTGCTGGTGGCCGTGGCGGACAGCGGCAACATCACCCGCGCCGCCGAGCGGGTCGGCATGACCCAATCCGGCGCCAGCCAGGCCCTGGCGCAGCTTGAGGACAACCTGGGCGTGCAACTGTTCACCCGGGAGAGCCGCCAGGCCCTGCCGACCGCCGTCGGCGAGCAAGTGCTCGAGCAGGCGCGGTCGATGCTCGCGGCGTTGCAGAACATCCGTGACACGGCGGACGCCTGCCGTGACATTCAGCGCGGCACCATTCGCCTGGCCAGCTTCCCCATGGTGCTGGCGACTTTCTTGCCGCCGCTGCTACGGCGCTTCAAGCAGTTGTATCCGGGCATCCAGGTGGTGGCGCTGGAGGTCAGCGACGACGAGGTCGAGGCTTTGCTCGACGCGCGCTTGATCGATGTCGGGGTGGTGCTCAACCCGCCGCCCGAGCGCAGTGCCGGCCTGCTGGGGCGCGATGCCTGGGTGGCGGTGCTGCCGGCGGGGCATGCCCTGGCACGCCGTGGCCAGGAGCAGGGCGTGACCTTGCAGGAACTGGTGAGCCAACCCTTTGTGCTGGCCACGGGCGGCTGTTCGGTCAACGCCCGCAGCCTGGCCGCGGACGTCGGCCTGCAGCTGGCGGATGTGCGAGTCGAGGTGCGGGAGTGGAGCAGCGCCTTTACCCTGGTTCGCGAGCAGGTGGGAGTGACCCTGGTGCCACAAATGACCTTGCCGGAACATCGCCAGGGGCTATGCGTATTGCCATTGAGCGTGCCGATCCAGCGCACCTTTGCCCTGGTGCTGGCCGAGGGCAGTGAGCCGTCGCCGGCGCTGCGGGCCTTGCTCGATATGCTGGGCCAGGGTTGAGTGCGTCGGCGTAAAGCGCAGATGAAACCGGGGCTGCCGAGAGCAGCCCGGGGTCGACTGGCCGATTAAAGCGCCGCGAGGAACGTGTCGGTGACTTGTTTCTCGATGCCGTTGGCGTCTTTCTCGACTTGTGCGAGCTTCAGCTTGTCCTGCAGCCGCTGGGCAATTTCCTGGGCCACCGCGAGCTGTTTCTCCGGCGGCATGTTTTTCAGGTCTTGCTCGGTAATGCCCATCTCTTCGAGGATGCTGTCGCGCATGCGCTGTTCAGGGGACTTGCTCATGTAGTCCTTGAACTCGTCCAGGGCCGAGCCCTGGGTGGCGCTGTTCGCCTGCGCGGTGCTGGCGGTCGGCGGGGTGGCTTGCAGCAGCACGCGCGTCTTGGCGAAGGCCGCGGCGACATTGTCGCTGACCGTATTGCCGGCCTGTTGCACGGCCTGGGATGCCTGCAAGGTCGTCGCATTCTGTACGTTCTGCATCAAGCCGCTGTACAGGGCGCTGGCGGCCGCGGTGCTGGGGTCCATGTCGGACCGCTGGGTGGGCTGGATCGCCGAGGTTTTCTGGGCACTGACCAACATGATTGGGTACCTGCATGTAAGGGCTGTCCCGGGCTGGGGAGCAATTTGCATGCCGCCGCGCTGCCAGGTCCTGGAGACACCCAGGGCCGGGCCTCGACACCGGTTTGCGGCAAGGCTGGCGGCGCGCGGCGGACAAGCCTTGCCGCTTGCGGCCAACGGCGACCGGTGTTTCACGCTTTACGCAAAACCACGTCCCGCTCCTACGGGGGGGATGGCTGCGGTTGGCGGTGGGCGGAGTTTGCGGGGTTTATGCGCCGCTCGACCTGAAACACGTCCCGCTAGCGTAGGAGCGAGGCTTGCCCGCGAAAGCG
>NZ_FNPW01000004.1:0-444769 GCF_900107395.1 Pseudomonas sp. NFIX28 | reverse complement strand
GGTTTGAGGGGGGGCGCAGCTCGACCTGAAACACGTCCCGCTAGCGTAGGAGCGAGGCTTGCCCGCGAAAGCGTCCGTCGTCCCGGCACCGGGTTTCGGGGCAGAGTTGGGTGGTGGTTGTGGGACTCAGGGGATGCCGTTGCGGCCATGCAGCAGGAAGCCTGGGCGGTTACTGAGCCGTGTATAATAGGCGGCGACGGCGGGGTAGTCCGGGTGTTCGATGGGCGCCGCGGCCCAGCGATGCACCGACAGCCCGAGGACGATATCGGCCAGGCTGAACTCCGTGCCGAGCACAAAGGCGCCGGTGCTCGCCAGTTGCCGTTCGAGCAGGGCCATCTTGGCGTTCCAGCCGCGAATGCCGGCGGCGATCCGCTGCGGGTCCTGAAAGTCCGGATGCTGGCGGACCAGCGCGACGAAGGCATAGCTCCAGGCCGGATTGAGCTCCGTGGCCTGCCAATCCATCCATTGCTCCACCAACGCCCGCCCCCGCGGTTCGCTGGGCAGCAGCCGTTGCCCGGCGACCTTGCTGGTCAGGTAGCGGCAGATGCTGTTGGATTCCCAGAGCACGCCGGCGTCATCGATCAGCACCGGCACTTGGGCATTGGGGTTGAGCTTGAGAAATTCGGGGGTGTCGGTCGATTGGAAGCCGCTGCCCCAATCCTCGCGTTCGTAGGGCAGCCCCAGTTCCTCACAGGTCCACAGTACTTTTCTGACATTGATCGACGAGGCTTTACCGAGAATTCTCAAGGTGCCCATGGGCGCTTTCCTTGGCGAATGGAGGAGCCTGGAAATCTAACAGCGTCGCCGGCCTTCGGCGATGCCGATTTGCGCGGCGGCTCAGGTCGGATCCGGCAGCGCCGAGGCAGGCAAGCCGAAGACCTGGTCGAACAGCCAATTGAAGACGAAGGTGTAGCAAGGGATGAATAGGATCAGCGCCAGGTCCAGCAAAAAGGCCTGGACCAGGCTGATGTGCATCCACCAGGCGATCAGCGGGATCAGGAACAGGATCAGCGTCAGCTGGAAACCCACGGCATGGGCCACGCGCCGCTTGACCGTGCGGGTCCGTGAGACCTGGCGGCTTTCCCAGCGCTCGAACAGGCCGGTGTAGATGAAGTTCCAGGTCACCGCGATGCTGGTAATCACCACCGCCAGCGGGCCGGTGCTGCTGGGCGAGGTGCCGGACAGCAAAGCCAGGCCCAGGGCCGAGAAAGTCATGCCGAACACTTCGAACAGTGACACGTAAACCAATTTGCGCTTGATGCCTTGCATAACTTTTTTCTCCGCGTTCGTGGGCCCGAGCCGGTCCCTTTGCAGGAATGGCTGGCGAATGCGGCGCAAGATAGCTTCAATATGCCTGATAGAAAAAGTCAGTAGCTTTCAGGTTTGCTGATAGATCGACATCCAAGACAGGCGTCTGCATGAATTTCTCCAGCGACAGCATCCAGTTGTTTCTTGCCGTGCTCGAGCGCGGTTCGTTTTCCGCGGCGGCCCGGGCCCTGGGCAAGGTGCCTTCGGCGGTGAGCATGGGCATCGCCAACCTCGAGGCCGAACTGGGCTACCCCTTGTTCGATCGCAGCCATCGCGAGCCGGTGCCCACCGCCATGGCCAATGCCCTGGCGCCCCACGCGCGGCTGATCGCCGAGCAGCTCAAGCACCTGCAGGTGCATGCGGTGGAGCTGTCGCTGGGCCTGGAAAGCCGGCTGTCCATCGGCGTGGTCGAGGACATCGACAAGTCCCGGGTGCTGGCGGCGATCAAGCTGATCGCCGAGCGCCATCCGTTGCTCGATATCGAGGTGCTGAGCGCGCCCCAGGACGATGTGCTGCAACTGCTGCACAGCGGCCGGATCGCCGTGGGCGTGGCGTTCGCCGGGCTGAGCCTGAACGTGCTGGAGTATTTCCAGTACGTCGGCAGCGAGCGGATGATCGCCTGCATTTCCGCGCGCCACCCCTTGCCCGCGGCGCCGGATGACACCTTGTACCTGGAGGAGTTGGTCAACGTGCGCCAGGTGGTGGTCGCCAGCCGCGACCTGCCGATCCGCGACACCCGGCCGCTGATCGCCGAGTCCTACTGGCGTACCGACAGCCTGGCCATGGCCCTGGACATGGTCGAGTCCGGCATCGGCTGGGGCAATTTCCCGCTGTCGGTGATCGCGCCCTTGCTCAAGGCGGGAAGGCTCAAGCGCCTGACCTTCAAGAACATCGACAACGGCCTGCTGCTGCCGGTGCACGCGGTGTGGCTGAAGAACCAGCCGCTGCAAAAGGCTGCCCAGGCTTTTGTGCAGTTGCTGGGTGGGCATGACCCGGCGCTGGCTTCCCAGGTTGCGCCAGAGATAAGGCCGTAAGCGCTCGGGCTCATGGGGCCGGGCGGGGAGTGGCCTGCGGCTCGCCGGCCAGCGCCTGGTGGCGCAGCCAGTCGAGCAAGCGGGCCACGGGCGAGCCGGCGTCGATTGCCTCGGGCGACAACAGGTAATAGGCGCTGCCGTCGGCAACAAAGCCGAAAGGCGCCACCAGCAAGCCCGACTCCAGGTCGTCGCGCACCAGTTGCCAGGGCGCGATGGCCAGCCCCAGTCCGGCCACCGCCGCTTGCAGGCTGAAATAGAAATGCTCGAAGACCTGTTCCGTGCCCGGCGCCTGTTGCACTGCCTTGAGCTTCGACCATTGCTCCCAGGCCGTTGCCCGGGTCGCGCTGTGCAGGCGCGGCGCCGTAGCCGACAGGCACACGCCGCCGCTGGCGTCGCGGGTCCAGCCGGTGGCCTGGTCCGGCCGGCACACCGGGCCGATGGCTTCATCGAACAGCCACTGCGCGTGGGTGTGCGGCGGCCAGGGAAAGTCGTTGCGGCGGATCGCCAGGTCGATGCCTTGAGCAAAGGCGAAGGGTCCGCCGCCAGCCACCAGTTGCAGGGGGATATCCGGATGAGCGGCGAAGAATGCTGGAATCCGCGGGATCAGCCAGCGCATCAGCAGGGTCGGCTCGCAGGACAGCACCAGGGCCGCGGCCGGGTCCGGCGTTCGCAGTTTGCGCGCGGCGGCGTCGATCAAGTCGAAGGCGTTCGTCACGCTGTGCAGCAATTCACGCCCGGCCTCGGTGAGAAAGACCCGATGGCTGCGCCGTTCGAACAGGCGAGTGCCGAGGTCTTCTTCCAGGGCGCGCACGGCGCGGCTGATGGCGCCATGGGTCAGGTGCAGGGCCTCGCCGGCGCGGGTGAAGCTTTCCAGGCGGGCCGCGGCCTCGAAACAGCGCAGGGCACTGAGGGGCGGCAGGCGGCGATGGGCTGTCTGTGAGTTTTTATCACCGAGAGTGTCAGTTTTCATCGTTCGCCTTGTGGCTGTAGTGGCCCATAAAGTATGGGCCCGATTCTATAGCGAAGGCGTTTGAAAATGACCGAATTGTTAGCGGTAATCACCATTACCATTCTGGCGGTGCTCAGCCCGGGGCCGGATTTCGCCATGGTCACGCGCAACAGCCTGCTGCTGTCGCGCCGGCATGGCGTGCTCACGGCGCTGGGCATCGGGCTCGGCGTGATGCTGCATATCGGCTACACGCTGTTGGGCGTCGGGCTGCTGGTCAAGGAGTCGCTGCTGCTGTTCAACCTGCTGAAAATCGCCGGGGCGCTGTATCTGGTGTATCTCGGGATCGGCATGTTGCGCAGCCGCGCGGTCGAGGAGCAGGTAACGGTCGATGTGCCGCGGGTCTCGGCGTGGGCGGCGTTGCGTACGGGGTTTTTGACCAATGCGCTGAACCCCAAGACCATGATTTTCGTGGTCAGCCTGTTCATGCAGGTGATACAGCCGGGAAGCGCTGCGGGGCTGCAGGTCGGCTATGGCGCGATCATCGTCCTGGCCCATGTGCTGTGGTTCGTTGCCGTGGCGCTGTTCTTCTCGACGCCGGGCATCCGGGCCCGGCTCATGGCTTACAAGCGGCGCATCGACCAGGTGTTCGGCGTCCTGCTGGTGGGGTTCGGTGGGCTGCTCAGCGTCCTGAGCCTGCGCCCCTGACGCCTCAGGTGCTTTCGCGCACCTTCAGCTCGAAGCCCATGTCCACCACCGGCCGGGCCACGCTGTTGCCGGCTATCAGGGTCAGCAGCTGTTCCGCGGCGCGGCGGCCGATGGCTTCGCGCGGGGTGCTGATGCTGCTCAGGCGCGGCACCATGTGCGCCGAGGCCGGCAGGTCGTTGAAGCCCATCACCGCCACTTGCTCGGGAATCTTGATGCCGCAGCGCATGGCTTCCAGCAGGGCGCCGTGGGCCAGGTCGTCGTTGCCGAAGAAGATCGCGTCCACGTCCGGGTGGCTGTGCATCAGTTGCAGGAACAGTTCGCCACCCAGGCCCACCGACGACGGGCGCGGGGTGAGGACTTCCAATTTCGGGTCGTAGAGTCCGGCCTTCTCCAGGCCACGGCGGAACCCTTCGCCGCGCATCAGGGTGCGCTGGTCGAGCTGGGCGCCGATATAGGCCAAGCGCTTGCGGCCACGGGAGATCAGGTGCTCGGCGGCGGTTTCCCCGGCATTGTGCTGGGAGAAACCCACGCAGTTCACGCCGGCCTCGGGGTTGAGGTCCATCATGTAGACGCAGGGAACATTGCTGGCTTCGACCATCCGTCGGGCACTTTCGGTCCGATCGAAGCCGGTCAGCAACAAGCCGCGGGGCTGGTAGGCCATGTAATTGCGCAGCAGGTTCTCTTCTTCATCGCGCGAATAATGGAAGTTGCCGATCAGCACTTCGAAGCCCTTGGGCCGCAGGACCTGATGAATGGCTTCCAGGGTATCGATGAACAGCAGGTTGGACAGCGACGGCACCAGCACCACCACCGAATGGCTCTGGGCCGAGGCCAGGGCGCGGGCGGCGGGGTTGACCACGTAGTTGAGTTCGCGGGCGGCCTTCTGCACTTTTTCCACCAGTTCGGTGGCTACCGTGTCGATGCCGCGCAGGGCGCGAGAGGCCGTGATCGGGCTGACGCCGGCCAGGCGCGCGACTTCGTTGAGGGTAGGGCGCCCCGTGGTGCGGGTATTTTTATCGTTCTTGGAGGAGGTCATCAGACGGCTTGCCAAACAAAATTCAAGTCACTAAGGTAGCGCTGTCTCGAAACAGCTGCAATGCGTGAGCGCGGTCAGCCTGACCCGCACTCTTTGGTTTCGCGGCCTATATACGCGGCAACCCACAAAAATGACAAGAAGGCGTCGGCAGAAACTATTTTTGCACTGGATACTCGAAGAGCGAAGATAGCGCTGTCTGCGCGCTGAGGTGTTACATGAGTCAACCCATCACCGCCCTGGTCATCATGGGCGTTGCCGGCTGCGGCAAGTCCAGCGTCAGTGAAGCGCTGTGCCGGCGCAGCGGCGCCACGGCCATTGAAGGCGATACGTTCCACCCTGCCGCCAATATCGCCAAGATGAGTGCCGGTACTCCCCTGAACGACGACGACCGTGCCGGCTGGCTCGACAGCCTGTGCGACGAGTTGCGTCGTGCCCTGGCCGCCGGACAGCGTCCGGTGCTGACCTGCTCGGCACTCAAGCGCAAGTACCGCGACCGCCTGCGCAGCGCCACGCCTGGCCTGGGCTTCGTTTTCCTGCAAATGACACCACAGGTAGCCGCCGATCGCGTGGCTCATCGTCCGGGGCATTTCATGCCTTCGACCCTGATCGACAGTCAGTTCGCCACCCTCGAATCTCCCGTGGGCGAACCCCTGACCCTGGCATTGGACGCCACCACCCACAGCGTTGACCAGTTGGCCGAACAGGCCCATGGCTGGTGGCTGGAGCACGGGCTGGATTCATCCCGATAAGCTTCGGTTCACCTAGATAGCGCTATCCCACTCGGCTCACGTTTTTAACGCTTGAATAAAAACAACAAACCGGAGGCAACCCCATGTTTGGCATGTCCCATGAGACCTATCTGCTGGTAGATGCAGTGGTCACCATTATCGGCCTGATTGTGCTGATCACCCGCTTCAAGCTGCATCCCTTCATTGCCCTGACCATCGCCGCAGGTTTCCTCGGCCTGACTTCGGGCATGCCGGTGGACAAGATCATCAAGGCGTTCCAGGACGGCTTCGGTGGGGTACTTGGTTTTGTCGGGATCATCCTCGCGCTGGGCACCATGCTCGGCAAAATGATGGCTGAATCCGGCGGCGCGGATCAGATCGCCCAGACCCTGATCCGCTCGTTCGGCAAGGAGCGGGTGCAGTGGGCGATGATGTTCGCCGCCTTCCTGGTGGGCATCCCGCTGTTCTTCGAGATCGGCTTCGTGCTGCTGATCCCGCTGGTGTTCATCGTCGCCCGGCGCACCGGTGTGTCGATCATCAAGATCGGTATCCCGCTGCTGGCCGGCCTGTCCGCGGTGCACGGCCTGGTGCCGCCGCATCCGGGCCCGCTGCTGGCCATCGGCGTGTTCGGCGCCGACATCGGCAAGACCATTCTCTACGGCCTGATCGTAGCCCTGCCGACCGCGATCATCGCCGGTCCGATCTACGGCACCTTCATCGCCAAGTACATCCCGGGTCATCCGAACCAGGAACTGGTGGACCAGCTGGCGCGCGAGAACACCTCGGCCAACCTGCCGAGCTTCAGCGTGACCCTGCTGACCGTGCTGCTGCCGGTGTTCCTGATGCTGCTCAAGACCTTCGCCGACGTGGCCTTCCCGGACGGGCATTTCTTCCGCATCTGGATGGACATGATCGGTCACCCGATCAGCGCGCTGCTGCTGGCCTTGCTGTTGTCGCTCTATACCTTCGGTTCGCGCCAGGGCATCGGCTCCAAGCAGATCCTCAAGCTGCTCGACGCCAGCCTGGCGCCGACCGCGGCGATCATCCTGATCATCGGTGCCGGCGGTGGCTTCAAGCAGATGCTGGTGACCAGCGGCGTGGGTGACGTGATCGGCCACATGGCGGTCAACGCGCAGATCTCGCCGATCCTCCTGGCGTGGCTGGTGGCGGCGGTGATCCGGATCGCCACCGGTTCGGCGACCGTGGCGACCATTACCGGCGCGGGCATCGTGGTGCCGGTGGTCGGCATGATCCCTGGGGTCAACCGCGAGCTGTTGGTGCTGGCCACCGGCGCCGGCTCGCTGATCCTGTCCCACGTCAACGACGCCGGTTTCTGGCTGGTGAAGCAGTATTTCAACATGACCGTGGCGGAAACCTTCAAGACCTGGACCGCGATGGAAACCATCCTCTCGGTGGTGGGCCTGATCTTTATCCTGTTGCTGTCGCTGGTGGTCTGACCCGATCCCTGTAGCCGCTGCCGAAGGCTGCGATCGGCCGGTACGGCCGTAGCGATCTTGCAATCGCTGAAGGCCCTTCGGCCCTTATCGCAGCCTGCGGCAGCGGCTACAGGATCATGTCGGCTGGTTATTAGCCGGACACAAAAAAACCGCATCGCTGCGGTTTTTTTGTGCCTGCTTGTTGGTCGGTGCCTATCAGCCTTTCTGCACCAGCCCGTCGGCGCGGAACATGCCGCGGATGCCGCGCACGGCCTGGCGGATGCGGTCCTGGTTTTCGATCAGGGCGAAGCGCACATGGTCGTCGCCGTACTCACCGAAACCCACCCCTGGCGAGACGCAGACCTTGGCCTCGGCCAAAAGCTTCTTGGCGAACTCCAGCGAGCCCAGGTGCGCGTAGGCCTCGGGAATCTTCGCCCAGACGTACATCGAAGCCTTGGGGTTCTCGACCATCCAGCCCAGTTCGTGCAGGCCTTTGACCAGCACATTGCGGCGCTGGCGGTACTGCTCGGCGATGTCCTTCACGCACTGCTGGTCGCCTTCCAGCGCGGCGATGGCCGCCACCTGCAGCGGGGTGAAGGTGCCGTAGTCGTGGTAGCTCTTGATCCGCGCCAGGGCGCTGACCAGCTCCGGGTTGCCGACCATGAAGCCGATACGCCAGCCGGCCATGTTGTAGCTCTTGGACAGGGTGAAGAACTCCACGGCAATGTCCTTGGCGCCCGGCACCTGCATGATCGACGGGGCTTTCCAGCCGTCGTAGACGATGTCGGCGTAGGCCAGGTCGTGGATCACCAGCACGTCGTACTGCTTGGCCAGGGCGATCACCCGTTCGAAGAAATCCAGCTCCACGCACTGCGCGGTGGGGTTGGACGGGAAGCCCAGGATCATCATCTTCGGCTTGGGGATCGAGCCACGGATGGCCCGCTCCAGCTCGTCGAAGAAATCCACGCCCGGCACCAGCGGCACCGAACGCACCTGGGCGCCGGCGATCACCGCGCCGTAGATGTGGATCGGGTAGCTCGGGTTGGGCACCAGCACGGTGTCGCCCTGGTCCAGGGTGGCGAGCATCAGGTGCGCCAGGCCTTCCTTGGAACCGATGGTGACGATGGCTTCGCTTTCCGGGTCGATGTCGACCTCGTAGCGATCCTTGTACCAGCGCGAAATGGCCCGGCGCAGTCGCGGAATACCCTTGGAGGTGGAGTAGCCGTGGGTGTCTTCGCGCTGGGCGACGGTGACCAGTTTCTCGACGATGTGTGGCGGAGTCGCCCCGTCGGGGTTACCCATGCTCAAGTCGATGATGTCTTCGCCGCGCCGACGCGCAGCCATCTTCAGCTCGGCAGTGATATTGAAAACGTAGGGGGGGAGTCGATCTATGCGCGCAAAGCGGCGCGGCGAACCTTGTTCGGCCATTGTTGCCTCGGAGTACGTGAGCGCCCGGAACCGTCCGAGCGACGTCGGCCACTGCGGTGGCCTGGGGGCAGACGATAAGGGCTGCGGCGCCAGGCTGTCCAGAGGGGCAGGGCAAGTATTTTTTTGCCGGCGCCGGCGTTGCCTGGACAGGGATTTGCATCATGGTGGCGGCAGTCGCGGCACGCGCGTTGTGTTCGCCGGGCCCGCCCGCGTTAAATACCCCCCACTCGAACAACCGCATCGAACAGGATGAATGATGGAGTTTACCAGCGGCTTTCTGCTGAGCCTTTCGCTGTGCCTGGACATAGGCGTGGCCAATATCGCGATGATTACCCTGGCCATGCAGCGTGGTTATTTCCAGGGTTTCTGCCTGGGCCTGGGCACCTGTGTCGGCGACCTGGTCTACGCCGTGCTGGCGCTGGCCGGAATGACCGTGCTGCTGCAGTACGAGGCGGTGCGCTGGGTGTTGTGGATCGGCGGCTCGGTGCTGCTGGTGTATTTCGCGGCGAAGATGATCTATTCGGCGATCCATCACAGCGCCGTGCTGGCCGAGGCCGGTGCGGTCGACAACGGTTCGCCGCGCAAGGAGTTTTTCCGCGGCATCTTCCTGGCCATGTCGTCCCCCAGCGCGATCCTCTGGTTCGCCGCGGTGGGCGGCACCCTGATTGCCCGTTCCGGTGGCGGCGACCTGCTCAGTTCGGGGCTGTTCCTCAGCGGTTTCTTTTGCGCCGGGCTGGCCTGGGTGATGGGCCTATGCCTTGCCGCGACCCAGGGCGGCAAGCTGCTGGGCGACAAGCTGTTGCGCTACTCCTACCTGGCATCTGCGGCGATCTTCTGCTATTTCGCGGTCTACGTGATCCTTTCCGGTTACCAGGAATTCATCGTCGGTTCGGCGGTCGCGGAACTTCCCGGGCTCTGACACGGCGGTTCGGGGGTTGGCTTCTATACTCCCAGCCGCGTGTTCTTCAGCCAGGAGTTGCATTATGGATGTGCAAAAACAGGCCCATGGGCCGGTACCGTGCTTCAAAAAGGGGCGTTTTCTGCTGATCGCCGGTCTGGGCGGGCGTTTTACTCCGCAGACGACGCAACGCATTCCTGAGCTCTGGGAACGCTTCATACCGCATCTGGGCAAGATCCCCGGCCAGGTGGGGGAGACGACCTACGGCATTTGCTGCAACCCCGACGGCGAGGGCGGTTTCGAATACATCGCCGGGGTCGAGATCAGCAAGCTCGACGACCTGCCCGGGCTGTATCGCTGGGTCGAGGTGCCGCCGCAGCACTACGCGGTGTTCGAGCACAAGGGGCCGCTCGCGGACTTGCCGCAGACCTTCCAATACATCTGGAAAACCTGGCTGCCACAGTCCGGGCGCGAAGCCGCCGAGGCGCCGGAATTCGAACGCTACAGCGCCGATTTCAACCCCGATACCGGCCACGGCGTGCTGGAAATCTGGCTGCCGCTCAAGGAGCAGTGACCCGCCCCCTGCGATTGGCCGGGCCTGCGGGCCCGGTCATTTGCCCTTGCCCGGCCGGCGGGCGCGCCACAGGTCGATGGACAGGGTGACAAAACCGAAGGCACTGATGCCCAGCAGCACCAGCAAACCGATCTGAACATTGCTCATGGCGACTTCCGTACTCGATCAGGATGGAAAGATTGAACCCTGATAAATAGCCGGATCGACGCGCGGATGACAGCGACTCTACGCAAGCTTTACGGCCTGGCCGCCAATCGATATGCCCAGCTTATTACTTTATGATCGGCGGCATTTCCGCCATCGCCGACCTGCCTTCCATGACCATCTCCAGCCCGTTGATCCGCCAAGTCGCTACCGCTGACCTGGACCCTTGCTTCGCCATCGAAACCCTGGCCTACGAAGGCGACGAAGCCGCCACGCGGGACAAGATCGCCACCCGCATCGCCACCTGGCCCGAAGGCTTCATCGTTGCCGAAGTGGATGGCGTGGTGGCCGGTTTCATCAACTCCGGCGCCGCTTTCGAGGTCGAGATGGCCGACGAGGCGTTCAAGGAACTGATTGGCCACGACCCGGCCGGGCCTCACGTGGTGATCATGTCGGTGGTGGTGCACCCGGACTTCCAGGGCCAGGGTATTTCCCGGCATTTGCTGGAGGCTTTCATCGAGCGCATGCGCGGCCTGGGCAAGGCCAGCATCAACCTGATGTGCAAGGAGCGGCATGTGCCGCTGTACGAGCGCTTCGGCTTCGTCTACCTCAAGGCCTCGGCGTCGGACCATGGCGGCATGGCCTGGCATGAAATGGTGCTGGAGTTATAAAGGCATGACGCCGCGCGTAGGAGCGAGGCTTGCCCGCGAAAAGGGCGCCGCGGTCTGGCTGATGTACCGCGTTAACCTTTATCGCGAGCAAGCTTCGCTCCTACAGAAGCATTTAATACAGGCTGTTTTGCACGCGCTCCGGCATTTCCCGGTCGTAGCGCTCGGCGTCGAACTGGCCGTCGCAAAGGCGCTTGAGGATGGCGCCGGCCGAGGGCAGGGCCGAGCGTTCCAGGTAATGCTCGGGGTTCCACAGGTCGGAACGCACGATGGCCTTGGAGCAGTGGAAATAGGCCGCCTCGACATCCACCAGAATCACCGTGCGCGCCGCCTTGCCATGTACCGCGAAGCTTTCCAGCAGCGCCGGCTCGTTTGAGATGCGCGCCCGGCCATTGACCCGCAGGGTCTCGCCGATGCCCGGGATGATGAACAGCAGCGCCACCCGCGGGTCGCTGATGATATTGCGCAGGCTGTCGATGCGGTTGTTGCCCGGGCGGTCGGGCAGGGCCAGGGTGCGCTCGTCGAGGATCCGCACGAAACCCGGTGCATCGCCGCGGGGCGAGCCGTCCATGCCGTCCGGGCCGACGGTGCTCAGGATCACCAGCGGCGAGGCGCGCACCATGGCCTGGTAATCCGCGTTGAGGAAGGGGATTTCCTTGCGTACGGCCCGCTCAATGGGTTGGCCGTAGATCGCTTCCAGTTGCTCGAGGGTGGTCAGCATCATGCTTCTCCTGGGGAACGTCAGAAAATCAGGGCCAGGCGGCGTTCATAGCCGATGCGGCCCCTGTAGGCTTCGCCGCTGTCGACCCAGCCTTGTTTCAGGTACAGGTTGAAGGCCGCTTCGTTGCCGGCATCCACCGACAGCATCAGCCCCTTGATGTCGGGCCACACCTGGCGCACGGCGCCGGGCAGGGCTTGCAGGCAGGCCTTGCCATAGCCCTGGCCCTGGACCCGGCGATCGACCTGCAGGGCGTGCAGGGTGGCGGTGCCGGGGTCGGCCCAATGGGGCAGGAACGGCGGGCGCTTGAGCAGCAGGAACGCCACCGGGATTTCGTCGGCGAGCAGGGCGAAGCCCTTGATACCGGGCTCCGGCGCCTTGAGCAGGGTATGCAGCGCGGTGTAGATGTCACCGGAAAAACTCTTCTGCTGCGGGTGCACCTCGAGCGCGTCGAGTTGCTGCAGTTGCCTGACGTCGAGCTCCTCATAGGGCACGAGTCGGGTTGTCACTGGGGTATCCATTCCGGGCTCTGCTGACGGACGGTGAGAAATGCCGATTCTAGCGATTTGCCCTTCGTCCCGGTTTTTTTCCTGGCCTTGTCGATTTGCCTGGCGGCCAGACGACTAAGGGTGTCTTCACGATTCAACGGTCGCCCAGCGGCGCCCGCCTTGAGCCTGTGTCACTCAAATCGCAAGGAGAACCGCCATGAACACCCCAGCCACCGAAAGTGAAATCCGCAGCCTGATCGACGCCTGGCGCCAGGCCGTAATGGCTAAGGACATCGAGCGCATCGTCAGCTATTACGCCGACGACATCACCGCCTTCGACGCCGTGGCCGCGTTGCAATTCAAGGGCAAGGAGGCCTACCGCGCACACTGGAAGGCCTGCATGGAATTCTGCCCTGGCCCGGGCATTTTCGATTTCGAGCAACTGCACATCGTCTCGGGCAACGACATGGCCTTCGCCCACTGGCTGGCCCACTGCGGCGGCACCGACGACAAGGGCGAGACCAAGGCCTGCTGGATGCGCGTGACCGCCGGTTACCAGCGCCTTGGCGGTCAGTGGAAAGTGGTGCACGAACACTGGTCGGCACCGTTCGACATGCAGAGCGGCAGCACCTTGTTCGACCTGCAACCCTGATCGTCGGGTTTTTCGCCAAAGCCCGAAACAGCAGCCATAGTTGATCAGCCCGATCAAGGAGAGCCCCATGAAATACCTATGCCTGGTCTACAGCGACGAACAGCTGTTGCACAGCCTGCCGGAAAGCCCGAAGGACGCCGAGTGCATGGCGTATGCCGAGTCGGTGCAGGGCAGCGGCCGGATGCTCGCCGCGGAGGCCCTGGAGTCCGTGCAAACCGCCACCACGGTGCGCATGCGCGGCGGCCGGCTGTCGATCACCGACGGCCCGTTCGCCGAAACCAAGGAGCAGTTGGCCGGGTTCTACCTGATCGATGCCAAGGACCTCAACGAGGCCATCCAGGTCGCCGGCAACATTCCGGCGGCCCGGGTCGGCAGCGTCGAGGTGCGCCCGGTACGTGAGTTGAACCCCTGAGCCGGGCCTTGAACTCGAGCCCTGAAAACGGCTCCTGAAAAATAAGCACAAGCGGGAGTGTTGCAATGACTGACCACAACGCGGGCCCCGGGCCCGGCCAACTCGAGTTGTCCATCAGCCGCCTGATCGACGCGCCGCCCGGCAAGCTGTTTCGCGCCTGGACCGAGCCGCAGTGGCTGGTGCAATGGTGGGGCCCCCACGGCATGACCACCCCGGAATGTGAAATGGACCTGTGGGTCGGCGGCCAGTTTCGCACCCTGATGCGCGACCCCGATGGCAACGAATACCCGACCATGGGCGTCTTCCTGGATATCGTGGCGCCACGGCGGCTGGTGTTTACCGACGCCTTTTTGCCGGGCTGGATTCCGTCGGGCAAGGCCTTCATGAGCGCCGAGGTGACATTCGACGAAGTGGACGGCAAGACCCTCTACACCGCCCGCGCCCTGCACTGGAGCGAAGAGGATCGCCAGGCCCATGAAGCCATGGGTTTCCACGAAGGCTGGGGGCAGAGCCTGGACCGCCTGGAAGGCCTGGTGACCCAGGGCATGCCGGACTGATGCCGACGGCAACGCACGACAGCGTCAAGGCGCTGGTGGAAACGGTCTACCGCAACGAGTCGCGGCGGATCCTGGCGACCCTGATTCGCCTGCTGGGGGATTTCGACCTCGCCGAAGAGGCCTTGCACGAGGCCTTCTTCGTCGCGGTCGAGCGCTGGCAGCGCGACGGCGTGCCGGACAACCCGCGGGCCTGGCTGGTGTCGGCCGGGCGTTTCAAGGCCATCGACGGTTTGCGCCGGCGGGCACGCTTCGCGGCGTCCCAGGCGGCGTTGGTCAGCCAGCTCCAGGAACTGGAACAGGCTGACTGGAGCGAGGAAGACGTGGAAGACGACCGCTTGCGCCTGATCTTTACCTGCTGCCACCCGGCGCTGGCGGCGGATGCCCAGGTGCCGCTGACCCTGCGGGAAATCTGCGACCTGACCACCGAGGAAATCGCCCGGGCCTTTCTCACCGCGCCGGCCACCATCGCCCAGCGCATCGTGCGCGCCAAGGCCAAGATCCGCGACGCGCATATTCCTTATCAGGTGCCGTCGCTCGGCGAGTTGCCCGAGCGCCTGGACAGCGTGTTGCGGGTGATTTACCTGGTGTTCAACGAAGGCTACTCGGCCTCGATGGGCGCCGAGCTGACTCGCGAGGACCTGACCCGGGAAGCGATCCGCCTCGGGCGCCTGTTGCTCGAATTGCTGCCGGAGCCTGAAGTGATGGGGCTGCTGGCCTTGATGCTGCTGCATGAGTCGCGGCGCCCGGCGCGGACCTCGGCCACCGGCGAGCTGGTGTTGCTCGACGAGCAGGACCGCTCGCTGTGGGACCGTGAACTGATCGCCGAGGGCTGCGCCCTGGTGGAACACGCCTTGGGCACTCGCCGTTTCGGCCCTTACTGCCTGCAGGCGGCGATCGCCGCAGTGCATGCCGAGGCCGCGACGGCCGCGCAGACCGATTGGCAGCAGATCGTCGGCCTGTATGACGTGTTGCTGCGCGCCATGCCCTCGCCGGTGATCGAGCTGAACCGCGCGGTCGCCATCGCCCAGCGGGACGGACCGCTGGCCGGCCTGGAGCGGGTCGAGGCGATCCTGGCCCGGGGCGAGTTGCAGGATTACCACCTGGCCCATTCGGCGCGCGCCGAGTTCTGCCGGCAACTGGGCCGGGTGGAGCCTGCGCGCCAGGCTTATCGGCGCGCCCTGGAACTGACCCGGCAGGAACCGGAGCGGCGTTTTATCGAGGGCAGGCTCGAAGCCCTGAAAACCCTCTGAACTCCCGCCGAGCCGAAGACTGCGGTCGGCCGAACGGCCTGGGTCTATGGAGGATCGCTGAAGGCCTGCGGCCTTATCGCAGCCTGCGGCAGCGGCTACAAGGAGTGCGGCGCGGGCAGGGGGCGGAGCGACCTCGGAAACGTCGCAACGATGCGCTTTTCTCCAGATCAGCCGAGCCCTGTAGCCGCTGCCGCAGGCTGCGATCGGGCGCGGAGCGGCCGCCAGCGGGGCGAGCCTTATTCCAGCATCCGCCCCAGCAACCAACTGCCCGCCGGGCCTGGCGGGTGCAGGCGCGACCACAGGGCATCGACCGCGACGTTACGGGGCCAGCCGCGGGCGTCGAGCTCCACCAGGCGGTCAGCGCCGAAACGCTCCACCAGCCAGCGCGGCAACGGCGCCCAGCCAAAACCGCCCTGGACCATTTCCAGCAGCATCAGGTAGCTCGGCGCCGACCACACCCGGCCCCGGGCGCGGTTTTCATATGGATTGACGATGGTCGCCAGGCGCAGCTCGCGGTGCTGTCGCAGGCGCGCCTGGTCGATGTTTTTCAGCGCCGCCAGCGGGTGATGGCGCGAGACGAACAAGGCGATTTCCGTGCGCTCGTCCACCGTCGAATGGTCCAGGTCCGCCGGGTAGTCGGGCTGCCGTTCGGCAAAGGCGATCTGCGCCCGGCCGCGTTGCACCAGCTCGATCAGGTCGTCGCATTCGGCGATCAGGCATTCCAGCTCCAGGTCCGGGTAGCGTTGTTCGAAGGCACTCAGCGAGGTTTCGAAACGATCCGACTGGTAGGTGTCGGACAGCGCCACCGTGAGCTTGGCTTCCACGCCCTGGGCCAGTTGGCTGGCGGCCATTTCCAGGCGGCTGGTGGCGGCCAGGATGTCTTCGGCCCGCTGCAGCATGACGTGCCCCTGCGGGGTGAGTGCGGGCTTGCGGCTGCTGCGGTCGAACAGTTGCAGGTCGAGGTCGATCTCCAGGCTCGCCACCGCCGCGCTGATGGTCGACTGGCTCTTGCCGAGCTTGCGCGCGGCCGCGGAAAACGAACCTTGGGTGGCCGCCTGGACAAAGGCCAGCAGTACTTCGTGTGAGGCCATGAACTATCGCCTTGGTCGATGGTTAATGGTTATGAAGTATCGGAGTGAAGGGTGATCATGGCAACCACATTCACTGGCGGGAGCCGGATCATGAGCACCACCAAATCCTTGACCGAACGTGTTTTCCAGGCCGTGGCCTTCGAGCTGCTGGCATTTGCGCTGTGTACGCCGCTGCTGGCCTGGATCATGGACAAGCCCTTTGTCGACATGGGCGTGGCGACCATCGCCATCGGCCTGATCGCCCTGGCCTGGAACGTGGTCTTCAACGGCCTGTTCGACCGCCTGCTCAAGCGCCTGGCCGTAACGCCCGGCGGCTGGACCCGGGTCGCCCATGCGCTGTTGTTCGAAGGTGGCCTGGTGGTGGTAAGCGTGCCGCTGATTGCCTGGTGGTTGCAGGTCAGCCTGATGCAGGCGCTGATTCTCGACATTGGCGTGCTGCTGTTTTTCCTGCCATACACCTATGTCTATCACTGGGGTTACGATCTGCTGCGCGAACGGCTGATGCTGCAGCGCCCGCTCGATCGCGCCCGTTAACACCTGGGCTCAGCGGGCGGCGTGGTGCTGTTCGATGGCCTCGAGATAGGCTTTCATCGCCCTCGGGACTTCTTGTAACAGCAAGATGCTCTTGAGCTGACTATTCTCCAGAGCAACCTGGAACAGGCCGATGGGTAATCCGCACATGGCGGTCACGTAGGCGTCGCGTTCCATGGCACTGGCGGTGGGCAGGCGCAGGGCGAGCATCCGATCGTAAGTGGCCCGGATGCGCGCATGCACATCCGGGGCCTGGAGTTGGCCGGGAGCGAAAGTGGGGCTGATCATTTGCAGCAGGTCGGGGTGGGTCTCGAGGTATTCCATGATCGGCATGATCATCCGGTCGATCACCTCCTGGCTGCTCGACTCGACCCAGGTGAGCGGGTCGATGGCCAGGAGGTTGGCGGTGATCTGGTCGATGGCGTCGATGTGCCGCTGGCCCAGGGCATCGAACACGCTCTGCTTGTTGCTGAAGAAGTGGTACAGCGAACCGATGGAGGTACCGGCTTCGCGCGCGATGCCATGCATGGTCAGGCTGGCCACTCCCTGGCTGACCAGCAGATGGGCACAGGCGTCGAGAATCGCCGTGACCCGCTCATGGCCTCGGGTCTGTTTCGGCGAGCGCGGGTTTTTGGCCGGGAGTTTTTTTGAGTTCATGGTCTGAGCGGCAGCAAGGGGCATACATTATGGCGCACCAAGGCGTTGACAGTCCTCAGGTAAAACTAGACACCATCCTCTACTTTTGCAGAGAATACGCGCCATTCGGGTTAGCGCCCTCCGCTGTCCCACCTGATATTCGAAGATCATGACCCTCTCTCCCAACTGGATCATCTGCGAGCATTGCGATTCGCTGTACGAATCCGTGCCGCTTGCAAAAGGCCAGACTTCCGAGTGCCTGCGCTGTGGGGCGGTGCTGGAGCGTGCCCGGCACCTGAACGTGCAGCAGCTGTTTGCCCTGTCGATCACGGCGGCGCTGCTGTTCGTGTTCGCCAATGCCTTTCCGGTGATCGGCATCAGCCTCGAAGGCCTGAGCAACGAAGCCACCCTCTGGCAGTCGGTCGAGGCCCTGGCCTACGGCCGCATCAGCCTGATCGCCGCGGTCACCGGCCTGGCGATCATCCTGGCCCCCGGCCTGCAGATTGCCCTGTTGTGCTGGGTGCTGGGCTTTGCCAACATCGGGCGCGCGGCGCCGGGCTTCAAGGCCTGCATGCGAGCCCTGGAGCACCTGCGGCCGTGGAGCATGCTGGAGGTGTGCCTGCTGGGCATCCTGGTGGCCATCGTCAAGCTGGCCGGCATGCTCGACGTGCACCCGGGCCTGGGGCTGTGGTCGCTGGCCATGCTCACGGTGCTGATCATCCTGATTTCCGGCAAGGGTATCCGCCGCCTTTGGGACGACCTGGAGGGCCGCTACTGATGAGCCTGCCACCCTATGCCCGTGACCAGGGCCTGATGCTCTGTCATACCTGCGGCCAGGCCTGCCCGCAGGACGTCCACCACTGCCCGCGCTGCGATGCCGTGGTGCATGTGCGCAAGCCCAACAGCGTGAACCGCACCTGGGCCTTCCTGCTGGCCAGCCTGATTCTCTACATTCCGGCCAACGTGCTGCCGGTGATGTACACGCAGATTTTCGGCGGCGGCAGCGAGAACACTATTCTCAGCGGCGTGCTGGAGTTTTGGCAGCACGGTTCCTGGGACATTGCCCTGCTGATCTTCATCGCCAGCGTGGTGGTGCCGTGCAGCAAATTCTTGGTCCTGGGGATGCTGCTGATCACCTGCCAGCGCCGCAGCCACTGGGCGATGCGCGAGCGCGCCAAGCTGTACCGCTTTATCGAGGTGATCGGCTACTGGTCGATGCTCGACGTGCTGGTGGTCGCCCTGGTGGCGGCGCTGGTGCAATTCCACGCCCTGAGCTCGATCGAGCCGCGCATGGGCATTCTGTTTTTTGGTTTGGTCGTGGTCCTGACGATGTTCGCGGCCATGAGTTTCGATCCCCGGCTTATCTGGGATGTAGAGGTTGAAGATGTCTGATCATCCAGGTTCCACCGCTCCAAGCGCGTCGAAGGCACCGGGTACCCCGGCGGTCAGGACGCGCCGGTTCAATATCTCGCTGGTGTGGATCGTGCCCATCGTCGCGGCGCTGATCGGCCTGTCGATGTTGGTGCACAAGTCGATGTCGGCCGGGCCCGAGATCTCCATCAGCTTCCAGACCGCCGAAGGCCTGGAAGCCAACAAGACCCAGGTCAAGTACAAGAACGTGGTGATCGGCAAGGTCACCTCCATCGCCCTGAGCAAGAACCGTAGCAAGGTGATCGCCAAGGTCGAGCTGGACCAGTCGGCGGAGTCTTTCACCGCCGCCGACTCGATGTTCTGGGTGGTGCGCCCGCGCATCGGCGCCGGCGGTGTGTCGGGGGTCGACACCCTGCTGTCGGGGGCCTTTATCGGCGCCGACGCTGGCCAGGAAGAAAAGCGCAAGAAAACCTTTGTCGGCCTGGAGACGCCACCGGCGGTGACCTACGGGCAAAAGGGCAAGCGCTTCACCCTGCGCACCGATGACCTGGGTTCGCTGGACGTCGGTTCGCCGGTCTATTACCGGCGCATCGAGGTGGGCCAGGTGATTTCCTACAAACTGTCGGATAACGGCAAGGGCGTGGACGTGCGGATTTTCGTCAATGCCCCCAACGACCAGTTCGTCACCACCGACTCGCGCTTCTGGAACGCCAGCGGCGTGGACGTGACCCTGGGCGCCAATGGCCTGAAGGTCAACACCGAGTCCATCTCGTCGATCCTGGCGGGCGGCATTGCTTTCGTCGAACCCAAGTACAGCCCCAACGCCAAGCCGGCCGAGGAACACGCCAACTACCAGTTGTTCGCCGACCAGGAAACCGCGCTGGCGCCACCTGACGGCGACCCGTACTACATGCGCATGCGTTTCGACCAGACCCTGCGCGGGCTGGCGCTCAATGCGCCGGTGGAGTTCCTGGGCGTGAACATCGGCCGGGTGGTGTCGATGGACCTGGATTACGACGACAAGAAAAAGGCCTTCTCGACCGTGGTCGGGGTGGTGATCTACCCGGCACGCCTGGGCAAGGTCCACGAACAACTGGAGAAGCTCAGCGGCGCCGACGAAAGTCGCGCGGGCTACCTGATCAGCACCTTCGTCCAGCATGGCCTGCGAGCCCAGGCGCGCAGTGGCAACCTGCTGACCGGCCAGTTGCTTATCTCCCTGGATTTCATCCCCAACGCCAAGCCGGTGGCTTTCGATGCGACGGCGCGGCCGCTGGAAATTCCTACCGTGCCGGGCGGCCTCGACAAGCTGCAGGAGCAGTTGCAGCGTGTAGTGGAGAAGATCAGCAAGATGCCGCTCGACGCTATCGCCAACAACCTCAATGGCAGCCTGACCGAGATGCAGAAGACCTTGCAGAACGTCAACGGCCGCGTGTTGCCTGAGATGCGCGAAACCCTGCAACAGACCAAGAAAACCCTGAGCTCGGCCAATGAAAGCTTCGCCGAGGACTCGCCGCAGCGCCTGCAACTGGGCCAGGCGATGGACGAAGTACAGCGCACCGCGCGTTCGGTGCGGGTGCTCACCGACTTCCTCAGTCGTCACCCCGAGGCACTGATCCGTGGGCGTTTGAAGGACAACGAGCCGGACGCCTACAAATCCTCGACATCGTCTTCGCGTGAGCCTGAATTGGAAGTCCAGCCATGAAAAAAACTCTAGTGTTGTTGATCGCGTCCCTGGGCCTGGCGGCCTGCAGCTCGGCGCCGACCCATTACTACACCCTGATGCCGCCGGCGCCCGAGCCGGCGGCCGCTGGCGCCGCGGCGTCGGGCCTGCAATTCGAGATGGCCGGGGTGCGCATCCCGATGCAGGTCGACCAGCCGCAAGTCGTCGTGCGCCAGGACGGCGGCACCCTGGCGATCCTGGAAACCGCGCGTTGGAGTGCGCCGCTGGTGGACGAATTCCACGACGCCCTGGCCAGCCAGATGGAGCTGCAACTGGGCACGCGCAACCTGGAAGGGCTGCCCAAGGCCGCGGGGCAGCCGGTGTTGTCGTTGCAGACCGATGTCCGTCGTTTCGAATCGGTGCCGGGGCGTTATGCGCTGATCGACGTGGTGTGGAACCTGCGCCTGCGCGGCGACGGCATCGAGCGTCGCAGCCTGACATGCAGCAGCCGCATCAGCCAGCCGGCCAGCGTCGAACTGTCGAGCCTGGTCCAGGCCCACCAGCGGGCCATCGACGAATTGGCCAAGCGCATTGCCGGCACCGCCAAGCGTTGGGCGCAAAACCCCGCCACGCGCTGTTCCTGACACCCGCCCTCCTGTAGGAGCGAGGCTTGCCCGCGAAGAACCACGACACCATCAGCGGGTCGGGACTTTTCGCGGGCAAGCCTCGCTCCTACGGGAATGGTTTAGAACAGTTGGGTGAATAGCCAGTACAGGCTGCCGGACAGCAGGATCGCCGCGGGCAGGGTCAGCACCCAGGCCATCAGCAGGTTGCGGATGGTCTGCATCTGCAGGCCGCCACCGTTGGCGACCATGGTCCCGGCCACGCCCGAAGACAGCACGTGGGTGGTGGACACTGGCAGGCCGAACAGGTCGGCGGCGCCGATGGTCAGCATCGCCACGGTTTCCGCCGAGGCGCCCTGGGCGTAGGTCAGGTGGGTCTTGCCGATCTTCTCGCCGACCGTGACCACGATGCGTTTCCAGCCGACCATGGTGCCCAGGCCGAGGGCGATGGCCACGGCGATCTTCACCCACAGCGGAATGAAGCGCGTGGCGTTGTCGATCTGCTGCTTGAACAATTGCAACTTGCCCCGGGTGTCGGCATCGAAATGGCCGACCTGGTTCTTGTCCATCAGGCGAATGGTTTCGCTGCTCAGGTACATGTCGTTGCGCACGTTGCCCATGGCTTCGGCGGGCACCTTGGCCAACGAGCCGTAGCCCTTCACTTCTTCACCGATATGACCGGTCAGGGCGGCCAGCGCCGGAACCAGCTGCGGCGTGGCTTCCTTGCTGCGCACATAGTCCGAAAGCACCGCGCGCGGGTCGGCCGGGGCCGGTTGCGGGGCGTTTTTCACCAGGGCTTGCTGGGTGACTTCGGCCACGGCGGCGAATTGCAGGGCCTGGTCGGCCGGCATGGTGCGGTTCAGCGCATAGGCCATGGGCAGGGTGCCGACCAGGATCAGCATGATCAGGCCCATGCCTTTCTGGCCGTCGTTGGAGCCGTGGGCGAAGGACACGCCGGTGCAGGTGACGATCAGCATGCCGCGAATCCACCACGGCGGCGGGGTGTTGCCCTTGGGCGCCTGGTACAGCGCACGGTTCTTGACGAACAGGCGCAGGGCCAGAAGCAGCAGTGCGGCGAAGGCGAAGCCGATCAATGGCGAGAACAGCAGGGCATAGCCGACCTTGGTGGCCTGGCTCCAGTCCACGCCGCTGGTGCCGTCGCGCCCGTGCATCAGGGCGTTGGCCACGCCGACGCCGATGATCGAGCCGATCAGGGTATGCGACGACGAGGCCGGCAGGCCCAGCCACCAGGTGCCCAAGTTCCACAGGATGGCCGCGATCAGCAGGGCGAAGATCATCGCGAAGCCGGCCGACGAGCCGACCTGCAGGATCAGCTCCACCGGCAGCAGGGCGATGATGCCGAAGGCCACTGCGCCGCTGGACAGCAGCACACCGAGGAAATTGAACAAACCCGACCAGACCACCGCGAAATGCGGCGGCAGCGAGTGGGTGTAGATCACCGTGGCCACGGCGTTGGCGGTGTCGTGGAAACCGTTGACGAACTCGAAGCCCAGGGCGATCAGCAGGGCCACGCCGAGCAGCAGGAACGGGGTCCAGGTGGTGAGCGTGGCGCCCAGCTCATGCATGTCGTGCATCAGGCTGTAGGCGGTGAACAGCAGGCCCATGGCGAGGACCGCGAAGAACACGACGAGGGTGAAGGGGCTGGCTTTTTTATCCAGGTGCGGTCTGGCTTCGAGGGCGGGGGCAGGCGGGGCGGCGGTCAGGGAAGGGGTGGCCATTGCCGGACAATCCTGTGACAGAAAAGAATGCCGCCCATGATCGTTGCCAAATATTACGCAGAGGCTGCCTCAGGTCAGTGTTTGGGTGAATCCTTTAACCACTGGTCAAGAAGCAGCCCCCTTCTGCGTAGGAGCGAGGCTCGCCCGCGAAGAGGCCATGACAAACGCCACCGGCCAGGCTCTTGAACACGGTTGTGTAGCTGCGGGCGCCATCGCGGGCAAGCCTCGCTCCTACGGCAGGTGGTGGCCTACATATCCTGGCGCTTGCGAAACGCCCAGCGGCCGGCGATGACGGTGAAGGTGGCGACCAGCGCGACGAGGATCCAGAAACCTTCCGGGTCTTCGGAGAAGGGAATGCCGCCGACGTTCATGCCGAAGAAGCCGGCGATGATGTTGATCGGCAGCGCCAGCACCGTGACCACGGTCAGGGTGAACAGTGTGCGGTTGGTCTGTTCGTTGATATTGGCGGCGATCTCTTCCTGCAGCAGCTTGATCCGCTCGCCCAGGGCGGTGAGGTCGTTGATGATCAGCGCGAACTCCTCGGTGGACTTGCGCAGTTCCTTGACGTCCTCCTTCTGCAGCCATTGCGGCGGACGGTTGAGCAGCCGCAGCAACGAGCCCGGCTCCAGCGCCAGCAGGCGTTGCAGGCGCACCAGCACACGGCGCATGGCCCCCAGTTCGGCGCGGTTGGTGGAGATCCGCGCGGCCAGCAACTGGTCTTCGATCTGGTCGACGTTGAGGCTGGTCTTGCGCACGATCTGGGTCAGCACTTCGCCCTGGTCGCGCAACAGGTGCACCAGCAGTTCCAGGGGCGAGCGAAAACGTTCGCCGGCCTTGACCGAGGAGCGCAGCTTGTCCACCGAATGCAAGGGCTGCAGGCGCGCGCTGACGATCAGCCGGCTGCGCACGCAGACCCACAGGGTGGAGATGTCCGAGGAGACCATGCTGCCGAAGTTGAACACCACGTCGTTGACCACCGCCAGCAGCGCCGAATCCACATGTTCGATGCGGGTCGAGCGCGAGCCTTCGTGCAAGGCCTCGAAGAACTCTTCCGGCAGCGCCAGGTGGCTCTGCATCCAGCGCTCGCAGGCGGCATGCGCCAGGTTCAGGTGCAGCCAGAAAAACTGCTCGCCATCGTCCGGCCGTTGCAGGGCTTGCAGGGCCTTGGCCGAATCGAGTTCGCGCCCCCGCTCGCCGGGGCGAAATGCAAAGCCGTAGAGCAGGCCGAACAGATCGGAGTCGCGATGGGCTTGGTCGATGCTGTGGTTCATGAAGGCTCGCAGGAGGGAAGTCACCTGTAAGCGCTTTTACAGGTTCACTTGAGCCCGATCATCGCAAGGCCGCATGACCGATTTGTGACGATTTGAAATGCAATGCCCAGCGCTTGTAACCGGCTGTCGGAGGCCCTCAAGAAAGCTTCTTTCAGGCCGATCACGCCTACGACGACTGCGTGACCGGCTTGCCCCGGTTCGCCTGACAGGGACGTCCGCAAGCCACGCATGCCCGCCTCGGGCGTGCTTTATCCCTGTTGAGAGATCTCATTCGATGTCCCTGCAAAAATCCCTGAGAGCGCAAGTTCTGGCCCTGTTGAGCGGCAGTCTGCTGGCGATGCTGTTGATCGCGCTGGCGTGTTTTCACTTCCTGTCCAATGGCGTGCAAGGTTATCGCGAGCTGATCGAGGGACCGCTGCGCACCTCGCAGTTGATCGATGAAGCCAACTTGCAATTCAAGGTCCAGGTGCAGGAATGGAAAAACGTATTGCTGCGTGGCAAGCAGAGCGCCGACCTGGCCAAGTACTGGCAGCAGTTCGAGGATCGCCAGCGCGATGTGCAGGGCATTCTTGGCCAGCTGGCGACCCAGCCTGGCCTCGACGCCAGGCTCAAGGAGCGCATCGAACGCCTGCGTGAAGCGCACCGGGTGCTGGGCACGGCGTACCAGAAAGGGCGCGATGCCTTTGTCGCCGCCGGTGCCGACCCGGCCGTCGGCGATGCCGCGGTCAAGGGCGTGGACCGCGCCGCCAGCGAGCAGATGAGCGAACTGGTGAGCGAGCTGCGCAAGCAGGGTAGCGAGCAGTCGCGGGGCATCAGCGCCGCCGCCCAGCGCACGGTGTGGATCGGCCTGCTGGTGATGCTCGTCTCGGGCCTGCTGATCGGCCTCTTGAGCCTGTGGCTGGTCAACCGCAGCCTGGTGGAGCCGATCCGCCAGTTGATCGACTACGTGGCGCAACTCAGCCGTGGGCGGATTGCCGAGCGCGTGGCCAGCAGCCGCCAGGACGAGTTGGGCAAGCTGGCGGTCGCCGCCAACACCCTGCGCGATTTCCTCGCCGAAACCTTCGGCCGCCTGCAGCGCAGCGCGTCCGACCTAGACAGCGCCAGCGGCGAATTGAATGCCATCGCCACCCTGATGTCCCAGGGCACCGGCGAGCAGTTCAATCGCACCGACCAGGTGGCCACGGCGATGAATGAAATGTCCGCCACCGCCCAGGAAGTGGCGCGCCATGCGGCGGATGCGGCGCGCGCCGCCGATGACGCCGACCAGTCGGCCCAGCAGGGCGAGCAGGTGATGCAGGGCACCATCCACGCCATCACCCTGATGCGTGGCGAAATCGCCAACACCGCCGAGGTGATCCGTCGCCTGGAAGCCGACAGCGGGCGCATCGGCAAGGTGCTGGAAGTGATCCGCGGGATCGCCGAGCAGACCAACCTGCTGGCGCTCAATGCCGCCATCGAGGCCGCGCGGGCCGGTGAAGCGGGGCGCGGTTTTGCCGTGGTCGCCGACGAGGTGCGCAGCCTGGCGCAGCGCACCGCGGCGTCGATCATCGAGATCAACCAGATCATCCAGAGCGTGCAGACCGGCGCGCTGGACGCCGCCCATGCGATCGAGAACGGCCAGGCGCGCAGCGATGCCAGCGTCGAGCAGGTGATCCAGGCCGGCACCATGCTGGAGCGGATCACCGAGGCGGTCGAGGCGATCCGCGACATGAACCGGCAGATCGCCACGGCGGCGGAAGAGCAGACCTCGGTGGCCGAGGACATCTCGCGCAACCTGACCGAGATCACCGCGATCGCCAGCACCAACCTGGACCATGTGCAGCGCACCGAGCGCGCCAGTCAGAACCTGCACCAGCTGTCGGGGCAGTTGAACGAGGTGACGGCACGCCTGAGCGCCTGATGCACCGGGCATGAAAAAGCCGCGTGGCCTTTCGGCCACGCGGCTTTTTTGTTGGGCGAATTACTTGTCTTGCTTGTTGCTCAAAACCTTGCCGGTCTTGGCGTCCAGGTCGACGTCCCACTCGACGCCCTTGGCGTCACGCAGTTCCACCTGGTAGACGTAGGCGCCGGCCGCTGTTTGCTCAAGCTCGGTGTCGGTGATGTTGGCGGCGGTGGTGCCTGGGTGTTCGGCCAGTGCGGCCTGGTTGAGTTTTTCCAGGTCCATGATGGTGCCGGCCTTGAGCAGGCCCGGGATCAGGTCCGGGCGGACGTCGGCCTGGGCCAGGCCAGCGGTCAGGGTCAGGGCGGTAGCGGCGAACAGGGCAGTCAACGTTTTCATAAGGTCTTTCCTTGGGGTGATTCGTTTAAGTGGGTTCAGATTAGCCGGTGCAACTTAATTCACCCTTAATTCAGCGCAAGCTTTGCGTCGTTTGTTCAATTCAACAACTCCACCGCTCTTTCAAGCTGTGCTCTCGAACAGGAGAGGCAGTGATGAAAGCAATGATCAAAGGTTTGTACGGTCCCGGATTTTTTGCCGGCTTCATCGGCGCCGGAGTGTGGGTGGTCGCTACGCCGGGGCTGGCCCCGGCCTGGTTGCTGCTGGTGTTCGCCGCGGCGCTTGGGGTGTCCTTCCTGGCGGAGTGGTGGTTGCCCTACGAGGTGGACTGGAACCGCCCACGGCGGGACCGGCTGCGTGATGGGGTGCACGCGCTGGTCAATGAAAGCCTGAATGCCCTGGGGCTGCTGCTGTTGCCGGGGCTGGTGAGTGTGCTGGCGCTCGACGGTCTGTGGCCGCGCGGCTGGCCGCTGTGGGCTCAGTTGGCGCTGGCGATTGTCGTCGCCGACTGCGGCCTGACCCTGGCGCATTATTTCAGCCATCGGCTGCCGTGGCTGTGGCGCCTGCACGCGGTGCATCACAGCGTGCAGCGCTTGTATGGCTTCAACGGTTTGATGAAGCACCCGCTGCATCAATTGCTGGAAGCCAGCGCCGGGCTGTTGCCGCTGCTGTTCTTGGGAATCCCCTTGCCGGTGGCGCAGTTGCTGGCGTTTGCCATCGCCATCCAGCTGCTGTTGCAGCATTCCAATGTCGACATGCGCCCCGGTCCCCTGGGCTGGGTGTTTGCCTGGGCACCGATGCATCGTTTCCATCACATGAAATACGGCACCGCCGGCAATGTGAATTTCGGCCTGTTCCTGAATGTCTGGGACTGGTTGCTGGGCACGGCGTTTTATTGCTCGGCCTACCCGATCCGCCAGGGCGACCTGGGCATCGGCAGCCAGCCGGATTATCCGCAGGGTTACTGGCGGCAATTGCTCGCACCGTTCAGCAGGCAAGCCGTGCATGAGGAACCGCCGGTGCCCTTGCCGTTGCGGCGTTGAGTCAGTCCAGCAGGCGCAGCTCGATGTGTTGCAGGGCCTGGCGCGCGGTGACCCCGAACAAGGTTTTCAGGGTGCGCGAGAAGTGCGCCGAATCGGCAAACCCGGCGCCATGGGCGGCGTCGGTAATGGCCTGGCCCGCCAGCACCAGGCCCATTGCCAGGCGCAGGCGCCGCCACAGCACCAGGCGCCGCACCGGCAAGCCGAGCTGGCCGCTGAACAACCGTTCGAGCTGGCTCAGGGACAAGTGCGCATGGGCCGCCAGGGCGCTGGCCGAGACTTTGCCGGCCAGTTGTCTGTCGAGGGCTGCCAGGGCCTTTTCGATCCGCCGGTCGTGCAAGGTCCGGCGCGGGCATCGCTGCAGCGCCGCGGCCAGCGCCGGCAGCGTCGGCTCGACTGCCAGCAGGCTGTGTTGCAGGGCCTGGGCGTCGATTGCCAGCGGTTCGGCGTAGAGGGTGAACAGCGTGCCGGGCGCATCGAGGATGGCATGGCGCTGCATGGCCGGGATAAACACTTGATGGGCGCTGTGGGAAGTACCGTCGAGGCTGACGGTAACCGGCGCATCGGGGGCGAGGATCCATTGGTGGGCGTAGTGGGCGTGGGGCGCGGTACGCCCCAGCTCACCCTGGATCAGTCCGTAGTCGCGCCCGAGCCACAGCTGGCCTGTCCACTCGGGCGTGCGCACGGCGATGGGTCAGTAGCCGTTGGCCTGGAGCAGCTGGCTCACGCTGCCGCTGGCCGGACGCTTGACGTACTTGAGCAGTTCCGCGGCGCGATTGGTGAAGATGCCGTCGACGCCGGCGTCCATGACCTTCTTGAAATCCACCGGCTCGTCGATGGTGTAGACATGCACCAGCAGGCCCTGGTCGTGGGTGAACTGGTTCATCCAGGGCTGGATCAGGTCCGAATAGCTCTGGTCGCCGCCATGGGTCAGGGCCGCCGACGGTCCGGTGCCAATGGCGCCCTGGGCCTTGGCGTAGCTGACCCACTGCTCGAACTCGGCCTTGTCCTTGGGCTCCTGCTTGGCGTAATAGGCCGCCTTGTCTTTCTCGCCGCTGTTGGCAAAGGTCACGTCGGACTTGGGCTGCATGCCGCCTTCACCGACCCACAGCAGGAGGATCTTCGGCACCTTGGGCATTTCCTTGTGCAGCAGTTCCAGGCTGCTCTTCTCGAAGGTCTGCAACACCACCTTGCCTTTGCCCTGGCCTACCGCCAGGCCGCTTTTCGCCAGCTTGGAGCCGGCCGGGCTGAGCCAGCCGCGGTCCTGGAGTTTTTCCTTGAGGTCGTGCTCGATGCCGGGGAACTGCTTGGGCTCCTTGGTCTCGATGTACAGGCCGGGCTTGTGCTGCGGGTTGCTCTGGGCGATGTCGATGATTTCGTCGAGGGTCAGGATCTTCAGGCCGACGTAGCTGGGGCGGGCGCGCTCGGGGTAGGCCTGGTTGAACCAGCTGCCGGCGTCGAGGGTTTTCAGTTCGGCCATGGTGAACGCGTTGGCCGGGCTGTCCTTGCGCTCGGGGAACTTGCTGGCGACGTCGGTGGTGCGCTGCAGGTTGTTGTCGTGCAGGGCGAACAGCACGCCATCCTTGCTGCGCTGCAGGTCCATTTCCAGGTAGTCGGCCCCCAGGTCGCGGGCCAGTTTGTAGGCGGCGGCGGTGGACTCCGGTGCATCGAAGGACGCGCCCCGGTGAGCGATCACCGCGGGGTGTGGAATGCCTTGGCTGACAGCCAGTGCGGTGGGGCTTGGGCTGGCGGCCTGTGCCTGGCCCAGGCCAAGCATCAGGCTCAGCAGCAGGGCGCTTTTGGTGAAGGTGGCAGGCATGGTCGAGGTCCTTTCGTGGAGGGCGATTTTCAAAGGACTACCTTTTAACAATTGAATGGCCGTTGTGCTATCGCGAAACCGACATAAATCTGCACCTGCGGCAAATTTCCCGACGCTTTTGTGCGGCGCTTTGCAGTACGCTGCGCGCTGAAGTTTCCCCGTCAGAGGGAAGCCCTGGAACATTGCCATCCTTGCCCTGCGTGTAAACCATCGATCACCTGTCCTTCGGGACGCCCAGTGAGGTTTACCATGCGCATCACATCCGAACTCATCTGCCAGGCCGCCGACCAGCTCAAGGGGTTTGTCGGTTTCAACCGCAAGAGCGGCCAGCACATCGTGCGTTTCAGCGAAGACTCTTTCGGCATGGACGTCGCCGACGACGCCATCACGCCCGCCAGCGAATTCGTCTGGGCCAGCGCCGAGGGCCAGGTCATGGTGCTCAAGCGCGAGCTGATCCAGTTGCTGCTGGAGCAGAACATCGACGACCGCATCAACATCAGCGAACCCTTGCGCGTGTACATGCGCCGCACCGACTTGCCGGAGATTTCGGCAGTGCGCAATCTGCTGCCGGCGGCGCAATAGCCGGCGCGTTGCCTGTCGCGGGTGGCCGGGCTGCGGGTGTCAGCGTTCGAACAGGTAGGCGCGCTCGACCCTGCACACCCGCGTATGGCAGGCCGCGTACCAGTCGCTGCGCCCACGTTCGCGGGCGACGCAGTGTTCGGCGTGCTGCTTCCAGGCGAGGATCGAAGCCTGGTCCCGCCAATAGGAAACCGTGATGCCGAAACCATCCTCGTTGCGCGCGAACTCCATGCCGAGAAATCCCGGTTGCTGCCGCGCCAGTTCGACCATGCGTTCGGCGGCCTGCTCGTAGGCCGGGTCCGGCTCGCGGCGCTGGGCGCTGAAAATCACCGCGTAATAGGGCGCCTCGGGTGTGTGGGCGATCATGTGCGACGCTCCAGGCAAGCGGCGAGCAGGGCGCTGACCAGGGGCGGCACGATGCCTTTGAGCGCCGCCCGTTCCGGCTGGAACAGGGTGGCGACAAAAAACCGATGGTCGCGCAGTTCCACCGCTCGCAGGTCGCCGGCCGAGTCGTAGCCGCTGGGGCGCAGGTCGTGCTTGAGCAATTGCGCGGCGAACGCGGGATTGAGCCCGTAGCGACAGCGATAGCCCTCGCTGATCTGCTGCTCACCATAGGCTTCGGCGATGCGACTGCCTTCACACAGGTGAATGCTGTCGGTGGCTTCCAGCAAGGCGCAGGTCAATGGTGTGAGCACGGCGCGCTCGGCCTCGGGATGGGTTTCGCCATGCTCGGCATCGGCCCAGCCCAGCACGTTGCGTGCGTACTCCAGCACTGCATGCTGAAAACCGCCGCAGGTGCCGAGGAACGGCCGCTGCTGTTCGCGGGCAAAACGGATTGCCCGCAAGGCGCCGTCCATGGAGCGGTAGGGGCTGGCGGGCACACACCAGATGCCGTCGAACTCGTGCAGTGGCTCGTCGCAGGTCAGGCTGTCGGTGGCCAGCCAGTGGTAGCGCACCTTGAGGCCGGTTTCTTCGGCGGCCATTTCCAAGGCCAGGGGAATGGCCTGGTGCGCGGTGACCTGAGGGTCGTAGTCGCCCACCAGGGCGATGTGCAGGGTCGGCGGATAGGCGGTCTGCTGCATGGACTTTCTCCCGGTATGGCCAGTGCTTGTCGGTTGCCGGGTGTCACTATAGATTGGCGTTCACGCACTCAATATTGGCGTTTATCCAAGTGATCAATGCAGCCACGCACTATCGGCTCGACTACCCCGACCTGTCGCTGATCCTCGCCCTGGTACGCGGTGGCTCCCTGGCCCGTGCGGCGGCGTTGCTCAAGGTCGATGTGTCCACGGTGTTCCGTGCGGTGCGTCGGCTTGAGGCCGCGCTGGGCCAACAGCTGTTCGACAAGAGCCGCGCCGGCTACCTGCCCACCGGCCTGGCCCGCACTCTGGCCGAGCAGGCCGAACGCGCCGAGCAGGCCCTGGACGCGGCACAGGTCGGGGTGGAGCAGGGCGGCGCGGTGGTCAGCGGCACGGTACGCCTGACCTGCACCGACTCGGTATTGCAGGGCCTGCTGTTGCCAGCGCTGGCGCAGTTCATGCCGCGCTATCCGGCCTTGGCCCTGGAGCTCAGCACCTCGAACGATTTCGCCAACCTCAGCCGGCGCGATGCCGACCTGGCCCTGCGCCTGACCCGAACACCGCCTGAACACCTGGTAGGCCGGCAGTTGCGGGCGGTGTCCTACCGCGTCTGCGCCAGCCCGGCCTATCGGCAGTCGGTTGCCTCGGCGGATCTGGCGGGGCTGACCTGGATCGCCCCGGACGACTTTCTCCCGGACCATGCCACGGTGGCGTGGCGCCGCCAGGCCTTGCCCGGTGTGGTGCCGGGCTATCGCTGCAACAGCATGCTGGCGGTCAGCGAGTTGGTGAAGGCCGGGCTGGGCGTGGCGGTGCTGCCGGATTTCCTGCTCGATGACACCACCGCCCTGCAGCCCTTGAGCGACCCGCTGCCAGGCTGCGACACCGCGCTTTGGCTGCTGACCCGGGCCGACTGTCGGGCGCTGCGCGCGGTGGTGACGCTGTTCGACGAATTGAGCCAGCGCCTGCGCGCGCCGTAGTGAGCCGGCTGCGGGGCGGCTGCGGGGCGGTGTTTCCTGCAGAAGTGCGCCGGCGCCTTCCTGGCATCGGCGCTATCGATCCAGCCCTGCCGATTCAGCGCGCGGCGCGTTCGTTGGCGAACATGCTCACGGCCTGCACCGCCTCGCTGGCACCGTCGCGAATCTGCAGGATCACCGTGCCCGCCTGGTCCGCCAGGCCCACGCCCTTGGCTGCCCGGTCCCGGGTGCCGTCCATGCTTTTGATGGCCTGCTGGGTTTCCTGCTGGATCATGTCGATCATCCCCGAGATTTCCGCCGTCGAGCCGCTGGTCCGGGCCGCCAGTTGCCGGACTTCGTCGGCGACCACGGCAAAGCCGCGGCCCTGTTCGCCGGCGCGGGCGGCTTCGATCGCGGCATTGAGTGCCAACAGGTTGGTCTGCTCGGCAATTGCGCGGATGGTATTGACGATGGCGGTGATCTGCTCGGAACGCTCGCCGAGCTTGGCGATCAGGGTCGAGGAGTCTTCGATGTTGGCCGCGATCTGGCGCATTTCGCTGGCTGCCTGCTGGATCACCGCGGTGCCCTGCTCGGCGATTTGCCGGGTGTCCATCGAGATGTGGTAGGCCTGGGTTGCGCTCTGGGCATCCTGGGCGTGTTTCTCCACCCTGGCGGTCACGTCAGAGGCGAACTTCACCACTTTGCACAGGCGCCCGGCGGCGTCGTAGACGGGGTTGTAGTTGGCCTCCAGCCACAGCGACTGCCCGCGTTTATCGACCCGCTCGAACTGCCCGTTGAAGAACTCGCCCTGATTGAGGCGCCGCCAGAAATCCTGATAGGCGCCGCTGTTTGTCAGTTCGGGCTTGCAGAAGATCCGATGATGTTTGCCCTTGATTTCGGCCAGGCTGTAGCCGAGGCGATCGAGGAAGTTCTGGTTGGCCGTGATGACGCTGCCGTCGAGGTTGAATTCGATGACCGCCATGGCGCGGTCAATGGCGTGCAGCTTGCCCTTGGACTCGCTTTCCTGTTGAACCTTCTCGGTGACGTCGAGGGCGTACTTGACCACTTTGAAGACCTTGCCATCGGTATCCCTGATCGGGTTGTAGCTGGCTTCCAGCCACACCGGCTGGCCCTTGGCATTCACGCGTTCGAAGGTCCCGGATTCGAACTGGCCGTTTTTCAGGCGCGTCCAGAGCTCGCGGTATTGATGGCCGCGAACCAGTTCTGGGGTGCAGAACTGGCGATGAGGATGGCCAATGACCTGTTCCGCGCGATAGCCCATGGTCTTGAGGAAATTGTCGTTGGCCCGCAGGACCGTGCCATCCAGGTCGAATTCTATTACCGCCATCGAACGGTCGATGGCCTCGAGCAGGCTGGCTTGCTCGGCGATGGTGTGGTGCAGGGCGTCGATGGTTTTGTTGTGGCGGTTGAATAGCATGATGGCTGATGCTCGATGGGAAAAACCTGGAGTCAGTCCCTTTGTAGGCGCCTGCATGCCGAAAGCCCGTGGAGCCTCGGCATTGTCTGCTCAATGCCAGCATTCCATGGCTGACAGATAACCCTTGTAAGGGCGCGACCGTATCCGGAGCGTACCCTTGCTCAACGTCTGAGATCAGACGCTGTGCCTGCGCGTTAATTTAGGGAAGTTATGTTGCACGGCCGCGAATCTTCGGCCCGGCTTTGGGATAACCGCATCGCCGCATTATGCCGGCTCGGCCCGGAATGACTCCGTAAAAGTTGTACAAAATGTTATTTTTGCCTTTTTTGTACAACTTTTCAGGCGGCACGCTTTGATGGCTGCTGAAGACGTTTTCCACTCCGCGCGCCTTGCTGGAGCTCTGGGGACAGCCGGGAGTTGAAACACTTTGTGGTGTTTTATTGGCCGTCATGCTGCAGCGGGGCAGGCGCTGAATATTGTCATTTTTTCCAGGAAACAGATCAGCGTTCTTGTGAGCCGCATAGTGGGGCGTACATACGCAGGCGCCCATTGCAGAGCGGTCGATGCCAGCCAAGGCGGCCGGCAGGCCTGCCTGTTGAGGCAGGAAAACGAATCAGGCCTGGTAGCAAGCCAGGAACATGTCCAGCGCGGATTCGACCACACACTGCTGTTCTTCGTCCTTGAGGGGTGGCTGGTTCAAGGTGATCTGCGGCCAGAAGGCAAACGCCTTGAGCATGCCGTGGAGTTGCTGGGCGGCAAAATCCGGGTCCAGAGGCTTGAGGCGGCCGTCCGCGCGGGCCGCGCGAATCCACACCATCAGGGCTTCTTCACGTTCACCCATGCGCGCCACCATGTACTGGGCGCGTTCGGGGGAATGCAGGGTTGCGGCGATAGCGACCCGCGCCAGGTTGAGGAAGCTGTCATCGGCCAGCAGTTGCAGCTTGGCGATCAACAACTCCCGCAATTGTTCACGCAGGCTTAATCCGTGCTGGTAAAGAATGTCCGGTCGCGCCGAGATGCTCGCCCACAATTTATGCATGATTTCGGTGAACAACTCTTCCTTGCTGGGGAAGTGGTTGTACACCGTGCGCTTGGAAACTCCGGCCGTTGCCGCGATCTTGTCCATGCTGGTGATATCGAAGCCGCTGGCGCGGAATTCGGTAATCGCCGCCTGGATGATGGCTTCGCGTTTTAGATCGGTCAGGCGTTTCGGGGCTGTCATAAATAGGGTTCGGTGGCGATCGTTGGCAGTTATCCGGGGCAGTTTACTTAGTCCCGGGTTTGTTGCAATCTTCAAAAACTACACTGTGCAGTGTAGTTTGTAGCAAGAAAAATGATGGTCGGCTGACGCTTGCGTGCATTGGCCTTTCTCGTCCCGCAGAGAATCATCGGAGCCTTGGTGGGCTCCTTGGAGTCACTGATTCATGGCCACTCTCTTTTCCCGTGCAGACAGCGCTTCACACCCCGAAACATCCTTCCAGGAACAAGGTGCGTTCCGTAATCACGCCCCGGTCCGGCGCGCCGGGCTGGGCAAGACGCTGAGCATCTTCTGGCGCATGCTGTTTCACAAGCCGCGCAACACCCGCCCGACCGGAGCCATTCCGGTACAGCCATTGACCCTCGAGCAACTGTTGGCGGCGCCGAACCAGAGCGTCTATCGCCTGGGCCACTCGACGGTGCTGTTGAAATTGCGCGACAAGTTCTGGATCACCGATCCGGTGTTGGCCGAGCGCGCTTCGCCGGTGCAATGGGCCGGCCCCAAGCGTTTCCACCAGCCGCCTATCAGCCTGGAACAATTGCCTGCGATCGAGGCGGTGATCCTGTCCCATGACCATTACGATCATCTCGACCACCAGACCGTGCTCAAGCTAGCGGACAAGACCCGCTATTTCCTTACGCCCCTTGGCGTGGGCGACACCTTGGTGAAATGGGGCGTGCCGGTCGACAAGGTGCGTCAGCTGGACTGGTGGGAAGGCACCGAAGTCGATGGCATTCGTTTTATCGCTACGCCATCGCAGCATTTCTCCGGCCGTGGCCTGTTCGATGGCAACAGCACGCTGTGGGCATCCTGGGTGATAATCGATGGCGACAGGCGGATTTTCTTCAGCGGTGACAGCGGTTATTTCGATGGCTTCAAGCGGATTGGCGAACGATATGGCCCTTTCGACCTGACGTTGATGGAGACCGGGGCCTATAACGTCGAGTGGCCAGGTGTGCACATGCAGCCGGAACAGACCCTGCAGGCACACATCGACCTCAAGGGGCATTGGTTATTGCCCATCCACAACGGTACGTTCGACCTGTCGATGCATGCCTGGTACGAACCGTTCGACCGCATCCTCTCGCTGGCTTGGGAGCGCAGCATTGCCATTGCCACGCCACAGATGGGCGAGGTCTTCAACCTGAAGCACCCACAGCGCGGGCACGCCTGGTGGATGGAGGTCGAACCCATGGCCGAGCAGCTCATGGCGAGCGATCTGTAGACCCTTCATCGGTACGCCCCCGCGCCTGGCCATCCTCAGGTTGCCGTTTCCGGGCCTGGGGAGTATTCAGAAAATCTACCCAATGCCTGGACCTTGCGATGGCTTACCGGATTCATCTGTTTGGCGCGTCCGGGTCTGGCACCACGACCCTCGGCCAGGCGCTGGCCCAGGGTACGGGGATCGCGCATTTCGATTCGGACAACTTCTTCTGGCGACCCAGTGAGCAGCCCTTCAGCCTGCGACGTCCTCGCGACGAGCGCATCCGGCTGTTGCAGCAACAGGTGGCCGGGCTGGACAGTTGGGTGTTGTCCGGTTCGTTATGCGGTTGGGGCGACCCGATGATTCCGGCCTTCACCCATGCCGTTTTCCTCCGCCTGGAGCCCGAGGTTCGCCTGCAGCGCCTGCGGGCGCGCGAGTTCCAGCGTTATGGCGAGCAGATCCACGAGGGCGGCGAACGGTATCTGGCCACCCAGGCCTTTCTTGCCTGGGCTGCCGGCTACGACACCGGTGGCAAAGGCACACGCAGCCTGCGTCGGCATGAGAGCTGGATCACCGGGCTGAGCTGCCCGGTAATCCGTCTCGACGCCACTCACCGTTCGGTACAAGCGTTACAGGAAGAGGTTCTGATCGCCCTGGATCACTCGATCATGCCGTAATCGGGCCGTTCCATCGGGTTGGGCGTGGCGCCCTTGATGTTCATGCCGCGCCCTGGGGCGAAGCCGGGGAAGAACACCAGGCCTTCTGTCTCCAGGCAAAACGCCAAGGCCAGTCGGGTTACGTCGAGCAGTTCACCGCCAACCTCGAAGCGGCGAATGGCGGCTACCGAAACACCGGATTGCCGTGACAGGTGCTCTTGGTTCCAACCCAGCATGGCGCGGGCCTGAATGCAGTGTTCTGGAGTGAACTGGAAAAGGGCGATACGTTCCAGGGTGACTTTCATCGCGAGTGAGGCCATGGGTTTTCTCCGGAAGCTGATGAAGATGAGTCGATAAAGTACTGTTTATTTGTACAGTTGTTTGATGTGCGGATCAAACTCATTTTGTCGATCGCCTCAACGTTTTCGTGACAAGGCTTGTCCCGGTTCTAGGTCTCGGCTTTCAGATAGGCGCTGGGTGATTGCCCCAACACACGGCGGAACATGGTGGGAAAGGTAGAGGGGGCTGTCATCGCCGAAATCGAGGACGATACGCATCACCGCTTCGCCCGCGGCCAGGCGAGCCAAGGACCCTGACCATGCAGGCGCGCTGGTGCCAGTGGACGAAACGCATACCGGTTTTTCTTTGCGGAACCAGCGGTTGAAAGTGCACAGGCCGATGTGCACTGCTGCGTCCATTGCACAGGGGGGCTGATGAGCATCGGGGGGCAGGGCTGTGCTGACCTTCAGCTCACTGCCGGGCATTCGCCTGGCAGCGGGCGCATTCTCGATCGGCTGCATGCGCAGCTGTATATCGGTGTGCTGGTGTTGGTGATACTCGGCATGCTGGTGGAGTAGGGCGCTTGACTCAAATTTGACGCGCCGGTGCGAGTGTTGTGAATGACACTGATACGCGGACTTCTGTCAGCAGTTGAAGGTTCTCGATCTATTTCCTGCCGCTCGTGGGCCACGCAATCGCCAGCAGCCCAAAAATCAGGCTCAACGCAAATAATGCCTTCGCCATCATGAAAGCAATGTCGACCATATCGGAAACGCCTCCACCGCCAGTCGCAGCGCCTGCAACGCCACCCATCCCCAACAATGCACTGAATATCGCCAGGCCGAGAAGTACACCAGCCACTATCCCTAGTGTTTTACGCATTTTTTCGCTTCCTTACCGGATGGTTCATGAGGAGATTAGGGCATCGTTTAGGCTTGCTTGATCCCATGAGGGAATTTAAGTCTTGTCTTGGGGCTTGCTAATAGTCGTTGTCACGTCCGGTCGGCTTCCAATTGATATCTTTGTCGGCGTGATAGCCTTGCACAGGGTTCGGTGGCAGTGGGTGGTCTTTGGCCAGATTGGGGAAGCGCAAGTCTGGATTGTTGGCTAGCTCCCTAGATACTTTGTAGTATGCATCTTCAGTCTTCTTGTCTTTATTATAAGAAAACTTACCATTTTGAAATACATCTTCTATTTCCATGGCGCCTTTTCGTTCACCTAGAGCTGCAGCTCTTTGATAATAATGCATGGAAACAGGATAGTTCTCATCCACAACCTCATAATAAGACCTCAACTTATAAGCAGCGTCCGCATAACCCTGTCTCTCCGCGCACTTCAAGTACCCAAGCCCTACAGCATCCTTCCTCCTATCATATATATAGATATATCCGATTCTGGTTTGAGCTTGAGGACTTCCCAAATCTGCAGCCCTAATCAAGAACTGCACAGCGCTTCTGTCTGATTGCACAACACCAACCCCTCTTTGGGTCATTACACTCATATCGTAGTAACCCAGAGGAGCTTTCAGTTGTATCATTTTCAGGTATAAATCAATCGCCTTGTTCGTATCCTTAGCAACCCCATCACCACGTAAATATAGCTCTGCAAAATTGTGCATCGCTTTCCAATGGTTCTTTTCTACAGCCTGCTGGTACAGGTTGGCCACTTTGCTCCAGTCGGCCGGACGTTCTTTACTAAGCACCCGAGCTTGTTTAAACCATTGATCTGCTTGCTGGTCCAAGGGTGGAGCAGTGTCTTTTTCATGAACACACTTGAAATCATATGCCATGGAAAAACCACTGCTGCCCAATAGCACAACAGCCAGCAGTGCTTTAATAGTCATCATCACGTCCGGTAGGTTTCCAATTAATGTCTTTGTCGGCGTGATAGCCCTGAATAGGGTGCGGTGGTAGTGGGTAGTCTTTAGCTAGATTTGGGAAGCGTAAACTTGGATTTTTGGCGAGTTCTCTGGATATTTTGTAATAGGCATCTTCTGTTTTTTTATCTTTCTGATAGGAGAACTCTCCATCTTTAAATACTCGCTCTATTGCCATAGCCCCTTTACGCTCACCCAAAGCAGCCGCTTGTTGGTAATAGTGCATTGCTACAGGATAGTTTTTATCTACAATTTCATAATACTCAGCCAATTCGTAATTTGCGCTTGCATCGTTTTGATGTGCAGCACAGCGCAAATAAGAAACACCTAGCTCTCTCTTTTTTAGATCATAAATATAAATATTCCCCAGTCTAACCTGGGCTAATGGGCTACCTATATCCCCCGCCTTTAATAAATACATCATTGAGTCTTTCTCAGACCGCACAACTCCAACACATCTCTGAGTCATTACACTCATATCGTAATAACCTAGCGGAACTTCAAGCTTGACCATCTCTAGGTATAAATCAATAGCTTTATTTGTATCTTTGGGTACGCCATCACCACGCAAATACAATTCGGCAAGATTATGCATGGCTTTCCAATGTTTTTTCTCGACAGCCTGTTGATAGAGTCGCGCTACTTTAGGCCAATCAGGCAAGCGCTCTTTGCTTATGGCGCGAGCCTGCTTAAACCACTGATCTGCCTGTTGATCCAGAGGTGGAGCAGTGTCTTTTTCATGAGCACACTTGAAATCATACGCCATGGAAAAGCCACTACTACCTAATAGCACAATAGCCAGCAGCGCTTTAATAGTCGTCATTACGTCCGGTCGGTTTCCAGTTAATGTCTTTATCTGCGTGATAACCCTGCACAGGGTTCGGTGGTAGCGGGTGATCTTTCGCTAGATTGGGGAAGCGCAACTCTGGATCTTTGGCAAGCTCTCTGGATATTTTGTAGTATGCATCTTCAATCTTCTTGTTTTTACTATATGAAAACTTACCATTTTGAAATACATCTTCTATTTCTATGGCTCCTTTCCGCTCACCTAGCGCTGCTGCTCGCTGATAATAATGCATGGAGACAGGGTAGTTTTTGTCTACCGATTCATAATATGTGCCAAGCTTGTATGCAGCATCTGCATAATCCTGCCTTTCAGCGCACTTTAGATAATTAATCCCAATAGCATCTTTGTTTTTTTCATATATGTAAATATAACCAATTCTTGTTTGAGCCTGAGGGCTTCCCAGATCTGCTGCCTTAATCAAAAATTGCATGGCAGTCCTGTCTGATTGCACAACACCAACGCCTCTTTGTGTCATTACGCTCATGTCGTAGTAACCCAGCGGAACCTGCAACTGTGTCATTTTCAAATATAAATCAATCGCCTTATTTGTGTCCCTAGCAACCCCATCGCCACGTAAGTATAGCTCTGCAAGGTTATGCATTGCTTTCCAGTGATCTTTACCTACTGCTTGTTGATATAGATGGGCAGCTTTGGGCCAGTCAGGCAAACGCTCTTTACTAATAGCTCGAGCTTGCTTGAACCATTCATCAGCTTGCTGATTCAGAGGGGGGGCAGTGTCTTTCTCATGCACGCATTTGAATTCGTAAGCCATAACAGGGACTCCATAAAAAAATAAAAGCAGAGCAAATATCGATTTAATCAAGGGCTTTTGCATAAGGTGTCACCACATCCCAAAATCTGACTAAGTTTCCATTTAGTGGTAGTTTTTTCTTTTGATTTTCCCAATTCTTTGTGATGATCGCGTCCCACTTTTCATAATCATCTTGAATATTATCGATTAAAAAGGGTGTCTTCTTACTGACACTTTTCCCCGAATGCATCCCCCACAACCGCTCCCGCCAGGTCCGGGTGGTTTGCGGGCTTGGCATGGCGATATTCAGTTCGGAGTCGGATTTCAGGCTGCGTTCGTTGATGTTGGCGGAGCCCAGGGTAAAGAACAGGTCGTCCACCAGCAGTAGCTTGCTGTGTACATAGATGGACTTGTACTGCGCCATTCCCTGTTCCGGGCCGAGGTGTTCGGTGATATCGCGTTCGGTCTGGCGTTGCTCGCGCGTCTTGGGAGTAGCGGTTTCCCCACCGTCCTTGCAACTGACCAGGGTCGCCATAATGATTTTCAGCCCCTTGGGCGGCAGCAGTTCCGGCTCCAGTTCGCGAGCCGCGGCCTGGTTGTAGTGTTTGTTGGGGTCCATGGCCAGGAGTTCATCGGCGCGACTAGGGTCGATGCCCTGCTCATTCATTTGCGTCTGCACCTTGGCCAGTTCCTGATCGCGTGTCGGCGATTCGTCATGGGCCTTCAGTTCGCGCTGGCGGTAGGCCAATTGGCGTTGATCGTAGAGCAGGTCGCGGTGGGCCAGGGGCATCAGTTCACCTTGACCAAGGGTGTCGAGCATCTCGTAGGTGGAACTGGAGAAATGCCCGCTCTCCGGGTTGTTGGTGACCACGAACAGGTGCAGGTCCTGTTGTTTGCCGGCAGCGACGTAGTCGGCAGCAATTTTCTTCAGGCGTTCGGCCAGCGGTTTGTAGCGGAAGTATTGATTCTCGATATAGGCGTACTGATGCACATTGCCCAGAGCCTTTTCATATATCTCGAGAATAGTGGTTTCCGGCCCTTCCTCCGGTTGGGTCCGGCAAATCTGCGCGGGCTCTCCACCGTCACGAATCAGGCTCAAGGGTTTGACCGCGGAACGTTCGCTGTTCAGGGTGCCCTTGAACATGCGGCGTATCCAACTGCTGCTCTTGTCCCAGGCATTGCAGAAGTTGTGATTGAGGTCGAACAGCACCGGGCCGAGTACGTGCAGTGAGAGGTCCTGCCAGGGGCCGAAGCCCAGGTCGCGCTTGCCGGCTGCATCGTCGTAGGCGTGGGCGGTGGTGTCCCAGTAGTTGCGCTGCAGGTTGTGGCCCATCACGAGACCTTCCGCCTTTTGCGGATCCATGTAGTCGACCACCAGAGTTTTCTGGTGATGGCTGGGAAACAGGCTCAGGAGCATCATCTGCATGAAGGACACATCGTGAGACTCGTCCTTGAGCAGTCGCCACAGGATGGCAAGGCGTCCCCAATGCATCCGCAGGCCATTCTGGTCGTCGTAGGTCAACTGTCCTATGAACTCGAAATCCCGCGTACGGAACTCGATGTTACGGGCTTCGCGGCTGTGTACCCAGCGATGCCAATCGCGGGTCTTGACCTGTTCGTTCGGGTCCTGGACCGTTCCCCCCGAATCGCTGCCTTTGGTGTAGCCGCTGTCCAGAGCATCCAGGCTTTGTTGGATGTCGATCAGACGGTCACGCGAGGCACGTCGGCCGGACTCGTCGTTTGCCGAGAGCTTCTCCAGGCGCGCCTGTTCCTCCTGCTGCTTTCGCAGGAGCTTTTGCCGTTTGACCTCTCGGGCGCTGGTGTCAGCGGGCTTACCCGCGGTCAGACCGGAGCCTACCGAGGTCCCACCCTCGCCGCTCCAACCCTCACCGATAACCGAGTTTTCACCGAGCTGGGCCAGCCGGTTGTTCCAGATCAGTATCCGCACCTCAACACCCTGGTCAGCCTTCTGCTTGAGCAACTCCCCTAGGCTGAGGCTGTCGGCTGAAGCTCGGTCGAGACGCAACCCCGGGTCGAAGCCCCAACTGATGAGATCAATACTTTTCGTGGCTTTCTGGATGCATTCATAGACCTTCTTGAAGGCTTCCTCGCCACACACCAGCGGCGTCACCACATTGCCTGCCGGACGTGGTGGACTTAGCGGGTTATTCTTGTGGGCGAACCAATCCGAGGTCAGGGTTGCGGCGCTTTCTTCAAGCGAGATCGACAGTTTCTGATCGAGGTATGTCATGGAGTGCTTCCTTTACTCTTTCTGCTCGCTTTGGTCCGCCCACAATTGGCGGAACGCCTCACTGCTGCTCAACACCTCCAGAGAGGCGGCCGCGCCCGGGAAGTCGCGATATCCCTCACGCCCCAGGCGTTCACTGCGTTGGCGTGTCTGTTCGGTCGAGGTTTCGCTCATATCCAGGTTGAAACGGTGTCCGTTCACCGTTTCCACCGAATAGTTGCGGGTACCGGGAATATGCTGGAAAAGCACATTGCCCTTCTCGTCGCTGAAGCCTTTGTCGATCAGTGCGCCATCGGCGTAGAGCTGATAGGGCTCATCCGGATATCCCGGCATGTTGGGCAACGGAGAAATACGAATGCACAGCTGACCCGGCACAGTTTCTTTCGCCGGGTTGGCCAATGCCTCCTCCATCAGGCTGCCAGCCTTGTCCGCATCGGCCGCCCCCGGCAGGCCCGGCATCAGAATGCCAATCCCCGTCCCACTCCCCGCCGAGCCCCCCGCGTTGATCTTCACCACCGGCCCCACCACCGTGACGCCGCCGGCATCCAGCTTGATAAAGCTGCCCCCGGCCTTGATGGTCAGTTCGCTGCCCGCCTCGATGACCATCTTGGCGCCGGCCTTGAGGTGGATTTCCTGGCCGGCTTTGGTCAGTTGCGCGGTGCCGAGTTTGATGTGCTGGTTTTCGCCGACGGTGAGGTGGTCGTCCGCCTTGGTTTCGATCTTGCGGTCGGCGTGGGTGATCCGGTGTTCTTCGGCCTTGAGTTCGGTGTAGGTGTTCTTGACCACGGTGTCGTGGCGTTCGTGGCCGATGCGGATTTTCTGGTCGTGCTCGATGTTTTCGTCCCAGTCGCGCTGGGCGTGGATGAAGATCTGCTCGGCGCCCTTTTTGTCTTCGATGCGCAGTTCGTTATAGCCACCGCCGCCCGGCGAGCTCATGGACTTGAACAGGGTGCGGGTCTTGTTCGCCGGCAGCGCGTAGGGCACCGGGTGTTCCTTGTGGTACAGGCAGCCGGTGATCAGCGGCTGGTCGGGGTCGCCTTCGAGAAAGGTCACCAGCACTTCCATGCCGATCCGCGGGATGACGAGGGCGCCGTAGCGGTCGCCGGCCCAGCTGGAGGACACGCGCAGCCAGCAGCTGGTCTTGTCGTCGGCCTTGCCCTCGCGGTCCCAGTGGAACTGCACCTTGACCCGGCCGTACTGATCGCAGTGGATTTCTTCGCCCTTGGGTCCGGTGACCACCGCGGTCTGGCTGCCCAGCACCCGTGGTTTCGGGTGTTTCAGCGCCGGGCGGTAGAACACGTCCCAGGGCGTGGCGAGGAAGCGGTTGCGGTAGCCCTGGTGGAAGTCGTCCTTGTTGTCGGTGGTGTCGCTGGTCACCGACTCTTCCAGCACCTGCGGCTGCTTGCCTTCGTGGACGATCTCGGTGAGCAGCCAGAGGTCGTTCCACTCGCTGCGCGGGTGCTCGGACAGTTCCAGGAAGTGGCCGCTGACCAGCCGCGTCTGGTCGCCCCAGCCTTCGGCCTGGCGGTAGTCGGCGCGGTGCCGTTCCAGGGCGCGCTGGCTGAGGAACTTGCCGCGCGCGCGGTCGGTGAAACGCCCCGGGTAGTCGTAGTCTTCCAGGTCCGGTTCGGCGCTTTCGGCCTCGGGTTTATAGGCCGCTTCCAGTTGCAGGCGCGGCTTCTCGAAGTCGTAATCGCGTCGAGTCGTACGGCGGGTGCGGGTTTCCAGGCGCAGGTTGAAACCCTTGATCACCGGTTCGTCGGCGACCATGCCGCTGCCCTGGATATAGGCGGTGGGCTGGCCGAGTTTGGGGAACACCGTCTGGTCGTCGCCGAACACCAGCAGGTGGCCTTGCGGGCTGTGCTGGAAGTGGTAATGCAGGCCTTCCTCTTCACACAGGCGCTGGATGAAGTGCAGGTCGGTCTCGTCGTACTGCACGCAGTAGTCGCGCTCCGGGCACGGCGTGCCGAGCTGGAACCGGTAGGCGTTGCCCTGGATGCCGTGCTCTTCGAGGATCAGCGCAATGATCTTCGGCGCCGACAGCTGCTGGTAGATGCGCTGGTTGCTGCGGTGTTCGAGGTAGGCCAGCTGCGGCACCAGCGACACCTTGTAGCGGGTCAGGCGCTTGCCGGCATCGCCCTGGGCCACGCGGTAGATCTGCCCGTGGATGCCACTGCCTTGCGGGTCGAAGGCGAGAAAAGCCTGCTTGTGCAGCAGCGTCTCCAGGTCCAGGTCGGGGTTCTCGCTGACCAGTTCCAGGTCGAAACGGAACGGCTGGCTGATGCCTTCGATCCCCTCGAAAGACAGCACCTGCAAATCACCCTGGAAGTCGTCGACCGTCAGGCTGAAATGGGTTTCATTGGAAGGGTTGAACATGAATCGCTCCTTGAAATGAGTGTTCTTCCATGAGTCGACCCCTCTGTTCCAGCATCTGCGTGGGTCATGAATCACCAGGGATTAATAGGTGCGTAATCTAACGCGTCCCGATTGCGCAAGAAGTTGCGCACTTGCCCTGAATAGCCCGCTGTAGAAGGGGTAGATAATTTTGTTTCTAATTGTTGCAATATTTTTTGGCAGCAAATGCTCATGGTGAGCCATTAAAAGGCCATTATTTTTGTAGCTGAGCGGCGGTGCTGAAGGCTAGTCCATCGCCAACCCTGGCGCTTCGCGGATGATGAAGTGATCCAGGCTCTCGATGTTGGCACTGAATACCCCGAATGTCTGTTCGGGATTCTTCTTGCTTGGCACTTGCTTGAGTTCCGGTGTCACCCCGTAAAAGAAACAATACAGGTCCTGCTCGCTGTCGATGGCGTGCTTGATCTCTTCAAGGAAGGCTTTGCGCTTGCGGTAGTTGTCGATCAGTTTCTTGCTCAGGTAGACATTGACCGAGTAGGGCTTCTTCTTGCTCTCGTCCGCTTGCTTGAACCAGACCTTCTGTTCGAAGTCGATGCGAAAGCTCTGGGTGTAGTCCTTGATCTCCTTGATCTTGCCCCAGTAGATCAACCCCTTGTTGTCCAGCAGGTATTCGATCTTCTTGAAAAACGAGGCATAGGACGCTGTGTGCTCACCGATTTTCAAGGGCATGCGCTTGAGCAAATCCTTGTCGTCGATATTCGACACAAAGCACTCCACCGGGTGAGCGAAGACGCTGGTCTTGTCCGGCGTGCCGACCTGGGCCGAGTGAGGTGTGCGCGGGCTGGAGGTGGGCGCTGGCGCCGCCGTCCTTGGCGTATCGACGTCCGCGCTGGGTGTGGCGGGTTTGCGCCTATATTCGCGACGGCTCAGCAACAGCTCCGAAGGGAAATGCTCCTCCCGATCATCCGCCTCCGGCATACCCTCCACCCCGGCTGCCAGAGACCTGCTGCTGCCATAAGGGCAGCCCTCGATATGTCGGGTACCGGGCAGATTCTTGAAATGCGGCGTGCGGATGTAATTGACGTTCTTGGCATTGAACGTCACCAGCTGATTGTCCGTACCAAAGGCTACGCGACAGGCATCGTTGGGGCACTGGAACTGTTCTTTGGCCGAGTCGAAGGCCATGGTCTCGTCGAAATTCAGGTCGCGCACGTCATAGATCGACAGCTTGTCGTCGAGGCTGATGCAGTAGGCGGTATCGAATTTCATGGGAGGCTCGGGTCCTTGAGAAAAGAAGGCTATTAATAGCGGGTGGCGCAGGGCAGTGCACTGATCTTTTCAAGCATGGGCGCGTATCTCGGCATAATCTTGTAGGTAGCGCGATCCATCCATAACCGGGAAGGGCTCAGGTTCATGTCTGACGGCAACCGTATCAATATCGGCTCCATTGGTGACGCCAACCACATCAATATTGCGCAGAATCATGCGCCTGAGCGCACCAGCATTCAGTTCGTCATCGACCCCAAGAGTGTCGAGCGAGTGAGCCGGGGCAGCGTCATCAAAGGCGCGGTGGCGTTTTTTCTCTCACTGCCGGCGCTGGTGCTTTCGGTCATGTCGATCCTGGCCGACGCGTTGGGCATCCTTTCCTACTTCAATGTCGAGTCGCGGATCCTGGCCTACATCATCATGGCCGTTGCCATGGGCGGGGTGATGCTGTGCAACGGCAAGCGCAAAATGGCCACCACCAGCATTGCGCCCGATCAGGCCCGATTCATCGATGGGCGTTGGGTCGAGCGTGATGAAAGCGGTGATTATTTGCTGTACCGCAATACCGCGCCCTGCAACTACGAAAACTGCCACGGCACCGTGTATATCCAGACGCCACCACCACGCGAGCAACATAACCACGACTTGATCGGCGTCTGCGATATCGGTGGCAAACAACACACCTATCGCGTCGACTTCAATGGCGTTGGCGAACGGCAACATTTCGACTGGCGCCCGCTTGAGCAGAACAAGCCATAGGCCTGCCGCTGGTGTTCTTCCTGTTGTTGCGGGTTCATCGACAATCCCCTCCGGTATACATCCTGCCGATATCTGCTGAGGAGGGGCGGGGAAAAGAGAGTGGAACGGAGAATTAAGCGGCCATAAAAAAGCCCTGAACTAGTCAGGGCTTTTTTGAGGCTTTCTTGTGCCGATCCGGATCGCGATCGGCACAGGCGGGAGCCGGAATCAGTCCCAGCTCAGCGCGCCGCCAGTCTGATACTCGATCACGCGAGTCTCGAAGAAGTTCTTCTCTTTCTTCAAGTCCATGATTTCGCTCATCCATGGGAACGGGTTGGTGGTGCCCGGGTATTCTTCCTTCAGGCCGATCTGCGACAGGCGACGGTTGGCGATGAACTTGAGGTAGTCCTCCATCATTGCCGCGTTCATGCCCAGTACGCCGCGCGGCATGGTGTCGCGAGCGTATTCGATTTCCAGTTGGGTGCCCTGGAGGATCATCTGGGTAGCTTCTTCCTTCATCTCGGCATCCCACAGGTGCGGGTTTTCGATCTTGATCTGGTTGATCACGTCGATACCGAAGTTCAGGTGCATGGATTCGTCGCGCAGGATGTACTGGAACTGCTCGGCGACGCCGGTCATTTTGTTGCGGCGGCCCATGGACAGGATCTGGGTAAAGCCGCAATAGAAGAAGATGCCTTCCAGGACGCAGTAGTAGGCGATCAGGTTGCGCAGCAGCTCTTTGTCGGTGTCGACGGTGCCGGTTTCGAACTTCGGATCGGAGATCGAGCGGGTGTACTTCAGGCCCCAGGCGGCTTTCTTCGCGACCGAAGGAATCTCGTGGTACATGTTGAAGATCTCGCCTTCATCCATGGCCAGCGATTCGATGCAGTACTGATAGGCGTGGGTATGGATCGCCTCTTCGAACGCCTGGCGCAGGATGTACTGGCGGCATTCCGGGTTGGTGATCAGGCGGTACACAGCCAGCACCAGGTTGTTGGCAACCAGGGAGTCGGCGGTGGAGAAGAAGCCCAGGTTGCGCATCACGATGCGACGCTCGTCGTCGGTCAGGCCTTCCGGGTTCTTCCAGAGGGCGATGTCGGCGGTCATGTTGACTTCTTGCGGCATCCAGTGGTTTGCGCAACCGTCCAGGTATTTCTGCCAGGCCCAGTCGTACTTGAATGGCACGAGCTGGTTGAGGTCGGCGCGGCAGTTGATCATGCGCTTTTCGTCGACGGCGACACGGGCGGAAGCACCTTCCAGCTCGGCCAGGCCTTCAGCGATATCGAGCTGGTCCAAAGAGGCCTTGGCGCGGGCGACGGCTGCCGAGTCGTTGGCGGTTACGGCGCGGGCTTCGAGCGCAGCGGCACCGCCGGCGCTGTCGAGGCGGTCCATGGTGGCTTCGGCCGCGTGGCCGGCGTTGGCGCCTTTAACGGCGACTTCGCCTTCTTCTTTGTCGAATTCGTCCCAGCTCAGCATGACGTGTCGTCTCCTGCGTGAGGGCCAGATGCCCGTGTGAAACCTGGTGGTTGGTTTTTCACACGGCCGAACTGGCCGCGTTGGATCTTAAGGAATCGTTTGTTGCAGCAGCTAACGCAGGCAATAAACAAAAATATGTACGGGAGTTCCGAGGCGACGATGGCGCAGAGGAGCAAGTCGTGTTCTGCGCTGGCTTCGGACTGGCTGTTTATCCCTGTAAGGGAATATTGCAGGCCCGTTTTAAGGCCGCATTATAGGGACTTTTTTGTCGCTTGGGTGCGACGAAGTGGCTCACGATTGGGTCGGCGAGGGGCGTGATCGCGGCGGAGCGAGGGTTTACAAGGCTTTGGCCTGAGAAGATTTTTTTTCACCCGGTTTGGCGTGTTTTTAGCGGTTCGAGGTGGCCGGTGGCGCCGAGATTGTTGCGCGATACGCTGCAAGCCCCGTGAACCATGGCCTGCAGGGGAGGTGGCGAGTTTTCGTAGACAGGATTGTGTTCAATCGATGCCGCAAATTGTCGGTTGGGTTTTCTGCTCAAAAAATCAGCAGAAAAATGCTTTTGCCACTATATCTTGTGTCGAATGGTCAATTTTTGATCTTTGAAACACTACTCTTCGGGGTTGCGGTGCGAGTTCGGTTTTTGACGTGGAAGAAGACGTTTCTACCCTTCGTCAACCCCTTTGGGGCGATTGCAAAACGCTTCCTGCAGGGCCGCAAAGGCAAAAATAGAAAAGGTCTGGTCGCCCTGCATGGGGGGCTTGTAACAAACCTGAATTCAGCCATGTGTTCCGGCCATCTTTGCCGCAAGAAAGATTTCTTGCGGCCGGCATTGGTTTTAACTTCAAGAAATAACCTGTGTATCAGCCGTTAGAACAGCCGTTACCCATGACGCTATATTGAAGAATATGCCGCAAGCCTTTTGAATCTTCATATTCCATGCGCGCCGGTACAACTTCGCATACATTCGGAACTTCGCTCATGGATATAACTTTGGCGATGTCCAGATCGGACGAGTAAGTGTATTCCTCTACCGGCGGCTGCTGGCTTGCGACATCAGTCGGGATCTCGTCGGCCATTGCTGTAGCGCAAAGACTGCTGAGGGCCAGAACTAATAAAGCTTTCATGTTGACTTCACCTTTCTAAGGTCGTGTGGGGTCACGCAGCCTTTATGGGGCTGCGTGTGGAACTTGAGTGGAAGTTTGGATTAACTGCCTTCGTGGGGGCTGTAACTTGGTTAATCGCGTTGCCTTGTTGGCGAAGTCGATTCTAGGCGCCTGGGTAGGCGCTATACAGGCGTGCTTTTGATAAACACTATTGACGGTTTTTGTAACAATCGCGCTGAAAACGACCCTGCACCATGCAGCGGCCGGCTTTTACTGGCCGCAGACTTTGCTGCAAGTACCGCAATAGACGTGCTGGAGCCTTTTCCTGGGCAATTGGCAGGGGGTTGTTACTACCATCGTCGAATGGTTCTATAGGCCCGCCCCGGCTACAACGGGGTCATACAACAACAACTATGTCACCGAGGTAAGAAAGATGAGTGCGGCTTCTCTGTATCCCGTTCGTCCCGAGGTTGCGGCCAACACGCTGACTGACGAGGCGACCTACAAGGCCATGTACCAGCAGTCGGTCGTCAACCCGGATGGCTTCTGGCGCGAGCAAGCCAAGCGCCTCGACTGGATCAAGCCTTTCACCACGGTGAAGCAGACCTCCTTCGACGATCACCATGTCGATATCAAATGGTTTGCCGACGGCACCCTCAACGTTTCCTATAACTGCCTGGATCGCCACCTGGCCGAGCGCGGCGATCAGATCGCGATTATCTGGGAAGGCGACGATCCTTCCGAAAGCCGCAACATCACTTACCGTGAACTGCACGAACAAGTCTGCAAGTTCGCCAACGCCCTGCGGGGCCAGGACGTACACCGCGGCGACGTGGTGACTATCTATATGCCGATGATTCCCGAAGCCGTGGTCGCCATGCTGGCTTGTACCCGCATCGGCGCGATTCACTCGGTGGTGTTCGGCGGCTTCTCGCCAGAAGCGCTGGCCGGCCGGATCATCGACTGCCGGTCCAAGGTGGTGATCACCGCCGACGAAGGCATCCGCGCGGGCAAGAAGATTCCGCTCAAGGCCAATGTCGACGATGCGCTGACCAACCCGGAGACCAGCAGCATCCAGAAGGTCATCGTGTGCAAGCGCACCAATGGCCAGATCAAATGGAACCAGCATCGCGACATCTGGTACGAAGACCTGATGAAGGTCGCCGGTACCGTCTGCGCGCCAAAGGAAATGGGTGCCGAGGAGGCGCTGTTCATCCTTTATACCTCCGGTTCCACCGGCAAGCCCAAGGGCGTGCAGCACACCACCGGCGGTTACCTGCTGTATGCGGCCCTGACTCACGAGCGCGTGTTCGATTACCGTCCGGGGGAAATCTACTGGTGCACCGCCGACGTCGGCTGGGTCACCGGCCACACTTATATTGTCTATGGCCCGCTGGCCAATGGCGCGACCACCGTGCTGTTCGAAGGCGTGCCGAACTACCCGGACGTGACCCGCGTGGCGAAGATCGTCGACAAGCACAAGGTCAATATCCTCTACACCGCGCCGACCGCGATCCGCGCCATGATGGCCTCGGGCACCGCCGCCTGCGAAGGCGCCGATGGCAGCAGCCTGCGCCTGCTCGGTTCGGTGGGTGAGCCGATCAACCCGGAAGCCTGGGATTGGTACTACAAGAATGTCGGTCATTCCCGTTGCCCGATCGTCGATACCTGGTGGCAGACCGAAACCGGCGCGACCCTGATGAGTCCGCTGCCGGGCGCCCACGCCCTCAAGCCGGGCTCGGCGGCACGTCCGTTCTTCGGCGTGGTGCCGGCGCTGGTGGATAACCTGGGCAATATCATCGAGGGGCCTGCCGAGGGCAACCTGGTGATTCTCGATTCGTGGCCAGGCCAGGCCCGCACCTTGTATGGCGATCACGATCGTTTCGTCGATACCTACTTCAAGACCTTCCGTGGCATGTACTTCACCGGCGACGGCGCCCGGCGCGATGAAGATGGCTACTGGTGGATCACCGGGCGTGTGGACGACGTGCTCAACGTCTCCGGCCACCGCATGGGGACCGCCGAGATCGAAAGCGCCATGGTTGCTCACCCGAAAGTCGCCGAAGCGGCGGTGGTCGGTGTGCCTCATGACATCAAGGGGCAGGGCATCTATGTCTACGTCACCCTCAACGGTGGCGAAGAGCCGAGCGAGGCGTTGCGCCTGGAATTGAAGAACTGGGTGCGCAAGGAAATCGGGCCGATCGCCTCGCCGGATGTGATCCAGTGGGCGCCAGGGCTGCCGAAGACCCGTTCCGGGAAGATCATGCGCCGTATCCTGCGCAAGATCGCCACGGCGGAATACGACAGCCTGGGGGATATCTCGACCCTGGCTGACCCGAGCGTGGTGCAGCATCTGGTCGATACCCACAAGACCATGAGCGCCGCTTAAGGCCGACCTGCATCGATGAAAGCCCCGCCCGGCCTTGTGCCGGGCGGGGCTTTTTTGTGGGCGCTATCGGGGGGCTTCTGTAGCCGCTGCCGCAGGCTGCGATCGGCTCCGCAGGAGACGCGCTCTTGAAGGCCCTGAAAGGCCCTTCGGGCCTTATCGCAGCCTGCGGCAGCGGCTACAGGCAGTGGCTTTTCGATTGAATAAATATCGGTATGTCCATCGGGCGTATCTGAATGTTACCGGCGGAAGGGAATGTGTAACCCGTTGCCCGGATTCGGGGCAATGAGAAACGCCAAGCGCTGTTTCAGGGCCTTTGCGGGGCCGGTAAAAAATAAGTCATAACGCTGCGCTTGCCGGAATAGAAGGCTTTGCGAATAATAGGCCCGCAATTTGCAGCGTAGATTGGTTCACCGTCTTTTGCTCTTGCATAAATCTGAAGAGCTGTCAATGTGCTCGACCTGGTTTCTCGGTGCTTCTGTAATTTGTTGTCGCATTGAGGAAATATCGGCTTCGGGCCTGTCGTTAGAATGCCGATCACTCGCTCGTCGTTGCCTGCCGGGGAGCCCGTCTGGGGTTCATGGCCGGGTCCTCAAGGACGCAGCACCGCTATCAGGTTCCACCCATTCGCATATTGGGCTGTCGCTCACTCTGCCGTTTTCGCCCTTTACCGATGGAGTCCTAAGATGAAGAAACTCGTGCTTCTTGGCGCCCTGGCACTGTCCTCCGTACTTTCCCTGCCGACATTCGCCGATGAAAAGCCTCTGAAAATTGGTATCGAAGCGGCTTACCCCCCATTCGCCTCCAAGGCTCCGGATGGCAGCATCGTTGGTTTCGACTACGACATCGGCAACGCCCTGTGCGAAGAAATGAAGGTCAAGTGCGTGTGGGTCGAGCAAGAGTTCGACGGCCTGATCCCGGCACTCAAGGTGCGCAAGATCGATGCGATCCTGTCGTCGATGTCGATCACCGATGATCGCAAGAAGTCCGTGGACTTCACCGGCAAGTACTACAACACTCCGGCGCGCCTGGTCATGAAGGCGGGCACCCAGGTCAGCGATGGCCTGACCGAGCTCAAGGGCAAGAACATTGGCGTGCAGCGCGGTTCGATCCACGAGCGTTTCGCCCGTGAAGTGCTGGCTCCGCTGGGTGCCGAGATCAAGCCATACGGCTCGCAGAACGAAATCTATCTGGACGTGGCGGCCGGTCGCCTCGACGGTACCGTGGCGGACGCTACCCTGTTGAACGACGGCTTCCTGAAAACCGACGCCGGCAAAGGCTTCGCGTTCGTCGGTCCGGCTTTCACCGATACCAAGTACTTCGGTGACGGCGTGGGTATCGCCGTGCGCAAGGGCGATGCACTGAAAGACAAAATCACCGGTGCGATCGCGGCCATTCGCGAGAACGGCAAATACAAGCAAATCCAGGACAAGTACTTCGACTTCGACATTTACGGTCAGTAATCGTCAAGTCAGCAAGTCCGAGATGGCGCAAGCAGCAGAATCTCTGAAGTTTGCGCCATTTTTTCATCCCAATTTTCGAGGACCTGAATCATGTTGAAAGGCTACGGGGCTGTCATCCTCGATGGCGCTTGGCTGACGCTTCAGCTTGCCTTGTCGTCCATGGCCCTGGCCATCGTTCTGGGTCTGGTCGGAGTCGCGTTGCGCCTCTCGCCGGTGCGCTGGCTGGCATGGCTGGGCGATCTGTATTCCACGGTGATCCGCGGGATTCCCGACCTGGTGCTGATCCTGCTGATCTTCTACGGCGGTCAGGACCTGCTCAACCGGGTTGCGCCCATGTTGGGTTACGACGACTACATCGACCTGAACCCGCTGGCCGCCGGTATCGGCACCCTGGGTTTCATCTTTGGTGCCTACCTGTCAGAAACCTTTCGCGGGGCCTTCATGGCGATCCCCAAGGGTCAGGCCGAGGCAGGCATGGCCTACGGCATGAACAGCTTCCAGGTGTTCTTCCGGGTGCTGGTGCCGCAGATGATCCGCCTGGCGATCCCCGGCTTCACCAACAACTGGCTGGTACTGACCAAGGCTACCGCGCTGATTTCGGTGGTGGGCCTGCAAGACATGATGTTCAAGGCCAAGCAGGCGGCGGATGCCACCCGCGAGCCTTTCACCTTCTTCCTCGCAGTGGCGGCGATGTACCTGGTGATCACCAGTGTCTCGTTGCTGGCATTGCGTCACCTTGAGAAGCGCTACTCGGTAGGCGTAAGGGCGGCTGATCTATGATCTTCGACTACAACGTCATCTATGAGGCCTTGCCACTGTATTTCAGTGGCTTGCTGACCACCCTGAAGCTTTTGGCCCTGTCGCTGTTCTTCGGTCTGCTGGTGGCGCTGCCCCTGGGGCTGATGCGGGTGTCCAAGCAGCCGATCGTCAACCTCAGTGCCTGGCTCTATACCTATGTGATCCGCGGCACGCCGATGCTGGTGCAGCTGTTCCTGATTTACTACGGCCTGGCCCAGTTCGATGCGGTGCGCCAAAGCTTCCTCTGGCCTTGGCTGTCCAGTGCGACCTTCTGTGCCTGCCTGGCATTTGCCATCAACACCAGTGCCTACACCGCGGAAATCATCGCCGGCAGCCTCAAGGCCACGCCGAACGGCGAGATCGAGGCGGCCAAGGCCATGGGCATGTCGCGCTACAAGATGTATGCCCGCATCCTGCTGCCGTCGGCCCTGCGCCGGGCGCTGCCGCAATACAGCAATGAAGTGATCATGATGCTGCAGACCACCAGCCTGGCCTCCATCGTGACCCTGATCGACATCACCGGTGCGGCCCGTACGGTCAACGCGCAGTACTACCTGCCGTTCGAGGCCTACATCACCGCCGGCGTGTTCTACCTGTGCCTGACCTTTATCCTGGTGCGCTTGTTCAAGCTGGCCGAAGGCCGCTGGCTGCGCTACCTGGCGCCGCGGAAGCACTGATATGGAACGCATTGACCACGTATTGCCATGGAGCCACCTGGGCAGCGAGCGGCAAATCTCGGTGTTCCGTTTCGGGCGCGGCGAACGCAAGGCCTATATCCAGGCCAGCCTGCATGCGGACGAGCTGCCGGGGATGCGCACCGCCTGGGAGCTGAAAAAGCGCCTGGCCGAGCTGGAGGCCCAGGGCGCGCTGAATGGCGTGATCGAACTGGTGCCGGTAGCCAACCCGATGGGTTTGGGGCAGCTGTTGCAAGGCAATCACCAGGGGCGCTTCGAGGCGGGCAGCGGCAAGAACTTCAATCGCGATTTCGTCGAGCTGAGCGCGCCGGTCGCGGCCCGCCTGGAAGGCTGCCTGGGAGATGACCCGCACGCCAATATCCAGGTGATTCGCCAGGCCATGAGCGCTGTGCTGGCGGAACTGCCGGCACCGTCGAGCCAGCTGCAAGGCATGCAGCGCATTCTCCTGAGCCATGCCTGCACTGCGGATGTGGTGCTGGACCTGCACTGCGATGCGGAAGCGGCGCTGCATATGTACGCCTTGCCGCAGCATTGGCCGCAGTGGCGTTCGCTGGCGGCCCATCTGAATGTACGTGTCGGCCTGCTGGCGGAAGACTCCGGCGGCAGTTCGTTCGATGAAGCCTGTTCGCTGCCCTGGTTGCGCCTGTCGCGCCAGTTCCCGCAGGCGCAGATTCCGCTGGCCTGTCTGGCGACGACCATCGAGCTGGGCGGTCAGGCTGACACCGGTCGCCCGCAAGCCGAGGCCCACGCCGAAGGTATCCTGGCGTTCCTCGCCGAGCAGGGGCTGATCGCGGGCCAGTGGCCGGCGCCGCAGCACGAAGCGTGCGAGGCCATGCCTTTCGAAGGCACTGAATTGTTGTTTGCGCCGCATCCCGGCGTGGTGAGTTTTCTGCGTCCGGCCGGTAGCTGGGTGGAGAAGGGCGAGCCGATTTTCGAAGTGATTGATCCCTTATCCGATCGGGTCAGCACCTTGTGTGCTGGCACCAGCGGCGTGTTGTTCGCCGTTGAGCGGCTGCGTTACGCCCAACCCGGTTTCTGGCTGGCCAAGGTGGCGGGGCGCGAAGCGCTGCGGCACGGGCGCTTGCTCAACGACTGACTGCTTTTGTGAGAACCGACAGCATGTACAAACTTGAAGTCCAAGACCTGCATAAACGCTATGGCAGTCACGAAGTGCTCAAGGGCGTGTCCCTGAAAGCGGCGGCTGGCGATGTGATCAGCATCATCGGCTCCAGTGGCTCCGGCAAATCCACCTTCCTGCGTTGCATCAATCTGCTGGAGCAGCCGCACGCCGGCAAGATCCTGCTGAACAACGAAGAGTTGAAGCTGGTGGCGAACAAGGACGGCGCCCTGAAGGCGGCCGATCCAAAACAGCTGCAGCGCATGCGTTCGCGCCTGTCGATGGTGTTCCAGCACTTCAACCTGTGGTCGCACATGACCGCCATCGAAAACATCATGGAAGCGCCGGTGCACGTGCTCGGTGTACCCAAGGCCGAGGCCCGGGAAAAGGCCGAGCACTACCTGGCCAAGGTCGGCGTGGCGCATCGCAAGGATGCCTACCCGGGCCACATGTCCGGTGGTGAGCAGCAGCGCGTGGCGATCGCCCGTGCGCTGGCGATGGAGCCTGAGGTCATGCTGTTCGACGAGCCGACTTCGGCGCTCGACCCCGAGCTGGTGGGCGACGTGTTGAAAGTGATGCAGGCCTTGGCCCAGGAAGGCCGGACCATGGTGGTGGTGACCCACGAAATGGGCTTTGCCCGTGAAGTGTCGAACCAGCTGATTTTCCTGCACAAGGGCCTGGTGGAAGAGAGCGGCAACCCGCGTGAAGTGCTGGTCAATCCGCAATCGGAACGTTTGCAACAATTCCTCTCGGGCAGCCTGAAGTAAATCACTCCCGTAATGCACCAAATTAGGTCATGCTGCGCACCGCGTGCCAGATGGTCTAATTTGGTTGCAGCCGCCTTTGGCCTCTAACACTGTTTTCGTTTCGGATTGCCCGCCATGACTGCCCATCGAATTGGTTTCCTGATTTGGCCCAGCACTAAAGCCTTGACGCTGGCGCTGGCCGAGGAGGCCTTGCGTGTTGCTCAGCGCGTGCATCCGGAAGTGGTCTACGAACTGGCCTTCCTGCAGGCCGAGGCTCCGGCCGAAGGCGCCTGGCAACTGCCGGGCGAACCCTGGTCGGGCAAGCTCGAAGGCTGCCAGAAACTGTTCCTGCTGGCCGATGAGCCGCCCGCCACCCTGGCGCCGGCCCTAAGCAGCGCGCTCAAGCAACTGGTGCGCGCCGGATGTGTGATCGGTGGCTTGTCCGCCGGCGTGTATCCCCTGGCGCAGCTGGGGTTTCTCGACGGTTATCGGGCGGCGGTGCACTGGCGCTGGCAGGACGATTTTGCCGAGCGCTTCCCCAAGGTCATCGCCACCAGCCATCTGTTCGATTGGGACCGCGACCGCCTGACGGCCTGCGGCGGCATGTCGGTGCTGGACCTGTTGCTGGCGGTGCTGGCGCGCGACCATGGCGCGGAACTGGCCGGCGCGGTCTCGGAAGAGCTGGTGGTCGAGCGTATTCGCGAAGGCGGGGAGCGTCAGCGCATTCCGCTGCAAAACCGCCTCGGTTCCAGCCATCCAAAGCTCACCCAGGCGGTGTTGCTGATGGAAGCCAACATCGAAGAGCCGCTGACCACTGATGAAATCGCCCAGCATGTCTGCGTCTCGCGCCGCCAGCTGGAACGGATCTTCAAGCAATACCTCAATCGCGTGCCGAGCCAGTATTACCTGGAGCTGCGCCTGAACAAGGCGCGGCAGATGCTGATGCAGACCAGCAAGTCGATCATCCAGATCGGCCTGTCCTGCGGTTTCTCCTCGGGGCCGCATTTCTCCAGCGCCTACCGCAACTTCTTCGGCGCCACGCCGCGGGAAGACCGCAACCAGCGACGTAGCAGCAGCCCGTTCGAACTGTCTTCGGTGCCTTCCGAACGCGGTTGATCCACCTCTTCGTTTTACCTGTCAAATTGCTATCGCGAGCAAGCTTCGCTCCTACACGGAATGCATTCTTCTGTAGGAGCGAAGCTTGCTCGCGATGGCGTCGTAATGTGTGGCGCAAATCGTTGGACAATCCTGCCGTTAAAGCCTCTAGCAGTTTAAACTGCGCCTTTGCGACGCAATTTGTCGCATTGCCGTAAACCCGCGTAAAACCAGGGTTGGCGCTATAAGAAGTTGTCGCTTGGCGACAAGGCCGGGCAGAAAACTGTCCTTACAATCCCCCCATCGCTAGCCAGTTTCAGGCAGGCGTTCCTCTTCAGGAGACTCCGATGTCCGTTGAGCAAGCTCCGGTGCAACGCGCCGATTTCGATCAGGTCATGGTTCCCAACTATGCACCTGCGGCTTTCATTCCTGTGCGTGGCGCGGGTTCCCGAGTCTGGGATCAGTCGGGCCGAGAGCTGATCGACTTTGCCGGCGGGATCGCGGTCAACGTGCTGGGCCATGCCCACCCGGCGCTGGTCGCCGCGCTGACCGAGCAAGCCGGCAAGCTGTGGCACGTATCCAACGTCTTCACCAATGAGCCGGCCCTGCGCCTGGCCCACAAGCTGGTCGACGCCACCTTTGCCGAGCGCGCGTTCTTCTGCAACTCCGGTGCAGAAGCCAACGAGGCCGCCTTCAAGCTGGCCCGTCGCGTCGCTTTCGACCGTTTTGGCAGCGAAAAATACGAAATCATCGCGGCCCTCAACAGCTTCCACGGTCGCACCCTGTTCACCGTGAACGTGGGCGGCCAGTCGAAGTATTCCGACGGCTTCGGTCCTAAAATCACCGGCATCACCCACGTTCCCTACAACGACCTGGCTGCATTGAAAGCGGCGATTTCGGACAAGACCTGCGCGGTGGTACTGGAGCCGATCCAGGGCGAAGGCGGCGTGTTGCCAGCCGAGCAGGCTTACCTGCAAGGCGCCCGCGAGCTGTGCGACGCGCACAACGCGCTGCTGGTGTTCGACGAAGTGCAGACCGGCATGGGCCGCAGCGGCGAGCTGTTCGCCTATATGCACTACGGCGTGACCCCGGACATCCTGACCAGCGCCAAGAGCCTGGGCGGCGGTTTCCCGATCGCCGCGATGCTGACCACCGAAGCGCTGGCCAAGCACCTGGTGGTCGGCACCCACGGCACCACCTACGGCGGCAACCCGCTGGCGTGCGCGGTAGCCGGTGCGGTGATCGACGTGATCAACACGCCCGAAGTGCTGAACGGCGTGAAGGCCAAGCACGATCGCTTCAAGACCCGCCTGCTGCAGATCGGCGAGAAGTACGGCCTGTTCACCGAAGTGCGTGGCCTGGGCCTGCTGCTCGGTTGCGTGCTTAGCGATGCCTGGAAAGGCAAGGCCAAGGACGTGTTCAACGCCGCCGAGAAAGAAAACCTGATGATCCTGCAGGCCGGCCCGGACGTGGTGCGTTTCGCCCCGAGCCTGGTGGTCGAAGACGCGGACATCGAAGAAGGCCTGCAGCGCTTCGAGCGTGCGGTCGCCAAGCTGACCCAGGCCTGATTCGGGCTGCGGTACTTCTCGGCGCTTGCCTGCAGGGCAGGCGTCGAGCCCAATTTTCGGTGCCGGGCTGTCCCGGCATTTTTTCCCCTGAGTCGGCCTCCTGGCCGGCCTGTTTCGAGTAAGGAGTGACACCATGCTGGTGATGCGCCCCGCGCAAATGGCTGATCTGGGCGAGGTACAGCGTCTGGCTGCGGACAGTCCGATTGGTGTCACTTCCTTGCCGGATGACGTGGAACGCCTGAGCGACAAGATCGCCGCGAGCGAAGCTTCGTTCGCCGCCGAGGTCAGCTTCAATGGCGAGGAGAGCTACTTCTTCGTCCTTGAGGACACCGAGACCGGCAAGCTGGTCGGTTGCTCGGCCATCGTCGCTTCGGCCGGTTATTCCGAGCCGTTCTACAGCTTCCGTAACGAGACCTTCGTGCACGCCTCCCGCGAGCTGAAGATCCACAACAAGATCCACGTGCTTTCCCAGTGTCACGACCTGACCGGCAACAGCCTGCTGACCAGCTTCTATGTGGTCCCGGAGCTGGTGGGTTCGCCGTGGTCGGAGCTCAACTCTCGCGGCCGCCTGCTGTTCGTCGCCAGCCATCCGGAGCGCTTCGCCGATTCGGTGGTGACCGAGATCGTCGGCTACAGCGACGAGAATGGCGACTCGCCGTTCTGGGACGCCATCGGTCGCAACTTCTTCGACCTCAACTACGCCGCCGCCGAGCGTCTGTGCGGGCTGAAAAGCCGCACCTTCCTCGCCGAGCTGATGCCGCATTACCCGATCTATGTGCCGCTGCTGCCGGATGCCGCGCAGGAAGCCATGGGCCAGGTGCACCCGCGGGCGCAGATCACCTTCGACATCCTGATGCGCGAAGGCTTCGAAACCGACCATTACATCGACATCTTCGACGGTGGCCCGACCCTGCATGCCCGGGTCTCGGGGATCCGCTCGATCGCCCAGAGCCGCGTGGTGCCGGTGAAAATCGGCGAGGTTGCCAAGGGCGGCGGACGCCAGTACCTGGTCGCCAATGCGCAGTTGCAGGATTACCGCGCGGTGATGCTGGAGCTGGACTACGCGCCCGGCAAGCCAGTGACCCTGGATCTGCAAGCGGCCGAAGCCCTGGGCGTCGGCGAAGGTGCCAGCGTGCGCCTGGTGGCGGTTTAACGGCTGCGGCAAATGCCGGAAGAATCCTGGAAAGCAGCGAGTTTCGCGGGGGCCGTCAGCGGCGCCCGTCTGAGGAGATAGCATGATCGTTCGTCCCGTACGCAGCAGCGATTTACCCGCTCTGATCGACCTGGCCCGCAGCACCGGCACCGGCCTTACCACCTTGCCGGCCAACGAAGAGCGCCTGAAACACCGCGTGGGCTGGGCGGAAAAGACCTTCCGTGGCGAAGCCGAGCGGGGCGACGCGGATTACCTGTTCGTGCTCGAGGACGACAATGGCCGCGTGGTGGGGATTTCCGCGATTGCCGGCGCAGTCGGCCTGCGCGAGCCCTGGTACAACTTCCGGGTCGGCCTGACCGTCAGCGCCTCCCAGGAGCTGAACATCTACCGCGAGATTCCGACGCTGTTCCTGGCCAACGACCTGACCGGCAATTCCGAGCTGTGCTCGCTGTTCCTGCACGCCGATTACCGCACTGGCCTTAATGGCCGCATGCTGGCCAAGGCGCGCATGCTGTTCATCGCCGAGTTCCCGCAGCTGTTCGGCAACAAGATCATCGCCGAGATGCGCGGCATGTCCGATGAGGCCGGGCGCTCGCCCTTCTGGGAAAGCCTGGGCCGACACTTCTTCAAGATGGAATTCAGCCAGGCCGACTACCTGACCGGCGTGGGCAACAAGGCATTTATTGCCGAGCTGATGCCGAAATTCCCGCTGTACACCTGCTTCCTTTCCGAAGGCGCGCGCAACGTGATCGGCAAGGTGCACACCGATACCGAGCCGGCGCTGGCCATGCTCAAGAGCGAGGGCTTCAGCTACCAGGGTTACGTCGACATCTTCGACGCCGGCCCGGCGGTGGAGTGCGAAACCGCCAAGATCCGCGCGGTGCGCGACAGCCAGGCGCTGGTGCTGGCCATCGGCACGCCAGGCGACGACGCCACGCCTTTCCTGATACACAACCGCAAGCGCGAGGACTGCCGGATCACCGCCGCACCCGCGCGTTTCGCGGCGGGCACCCTGGTGGTCGATGCGCTGACCGCCAAACGCCTGCAACTCAATGCGGGCGATCAGGTCCGTGCCGTTGCGCTGTCTGCTTCCCGGGAGTCGAAATAATGAACACGCTGTACATCGCAGGCCAATGGCTGCCAGGCCAGGGCGAAGCCTTGGAATCCTTGAATCCGGTGACCCAGCAAGTGCTGTGGTCGGGCAACGGCGCCAGCGCCGCCCAGGTGGAAAGCGCGGTGCAGGCCGCACGCCAGGCATTCCCGGCCTGGGCCAAGCGTTCGCTGGAAGAGCGGATTGCGGTATTGGAAGCCTTTGCCGCAAGCTTGAAAAACCATGCCGACGAACTGGCCCGCTGCATCGGCGAGGAAACCGGCAAGCCGCTGTGGGAAGCCGCCACCGAAGTGACCAGCATGGTCAACAAGATCGCGATTTCGGTGCAGAGCTACCGTGAGCGTACCGGCGAGAAGAGCGGCCCGCTGGGCGACGCCACCGCGGTACTGCGCCACAAGCCCCACGGCGTAGTGGCGGTGTTCGGCCCGTACAATTTCCCTGGCCATCTGCCTAACGGGCATATCGTTCCTGCCCTGTTGGCGGGGAACAGCGTGCTGTTCAAGCCTAGCGAGCTGACCCCGAAAGTCGCCGAGCTGACCGTCAAGTGCTGGATCGAAGCCGGCCTGCCGGCGGGCGTGTTGAACCTGCTGCAAGGCGCGCGGGAAACCGGTATCGCCCTGGCCGCCAACCCGGGTATCGATGGCCTGTTCTTCACCGGCTCCAGCCGTACCGGCAACCATCTGCACCAGCAGTTCGCCGGCCGTCCGGACAAGATCCTCGCGCTGGAGATGGGCGGTAACAATCCGCTGGTGGTGGACCAGGTCGCGGACCTGGACGCGGCGGTCTACACCATTATCCAGTCGGCCTTTATTTCCGCCGGCCAGCGTTGCACCTGCGCCCGTCGCCTGCTGGTGCCGCAAGGCACCTGGGGCGATCAGTTGCTCGAGCGCCTGGTAGCGGTCAGCTCGACCCTCGAGGTCGGTGCGTTCGACCAGCAGCCGGCACCTTTCATGGGCTCGGTGATTTCCCTGGGGGCGGCCCGTGCGCTGATGCAGGCCCAGGAAAACCTGTTGGCCAATGGCGCCGTGGCGCTGCTGGAAATGACTCAGCCGCAGGCCCAGGCCGCGCTGCTGACCCCAGGCATTCTCGACGTGACCGCCGTGGCCGAGCGCCCGGACGAAGAGCTGTTCGGCCCCTTGCTGCAAGTGATTCGCTACGTTGATTTCGCAGCGGCGATCGCCGAGGCCAACGACACCCAATACGGCCTGGCGGCAGGCCTGCTGTCGGACTCCGAGGAGCGTTACCAGCAGTTCTGGCTGGAAAGCCGGGCCGGTATCGTCAACTGGAACAAGCAACTGACCGGTGCCGCTAGCAGCGCGCCGTTCGGCGGCGTGGGCGCCTCGGGCAACCATCGCGCCAGTGCCTATTACGCGGCGGATTACTGCGCGTACCCGGTGGCCTCGCTGGAAACCGCGAGCCTGACCTTGCCGAGCACGCTGACGCCGGGCGTACGCCTGGCGTGATGGGTTGCGCCGCAGATTGGCGGAAGGTCCTGCGGACCTTTTCGCAGCCTGTGGCAATGGCTACAGAGAGCGGCGGGGCGTCGGTGGTTTTGGTAACCCTGTAGCCACTGCCGCAGGTCGCGATCGTCCCGCAAAGCGGGCGCCGACGACCTCAAGACATGTACTGATACCGAAGCCTATAACAACAGATTTTCGTGGAGCCTCGCTGATGAAATCCTATGAAGTCAATTTCGACGGTCTAGTGGGGCCTACCCATAACTACGGCGGCCTGTCCTACGGCAACGTCGCGTCCCAGAGCAACAGCCAGCAGTGTTCCAACCCCAAGGAAGCCGCGCTGCAGGGCCTGGCGAAAATGAAAGCGCTGATGGAAATGGGTTTCCAGCAAGGCGTGCTGGCGCCACAGGAGCGCCCGGATGTGGCCGCCCTGCGTCGGCTGGGGTTTGCCGGCAGCGATGCACAGGTCATCGAGCGCGCCGCTAAGGATGCGATGCCGCTGCTGGTCGCCAGTTGCTCGGCGTCGAGCATGTGGGTGGCCAACGCCGCCACGGTCAGCCCGAGCGCCGACACCGCTGACGGTCGCGTGCATTTCACCGCCGCCAACCTGAACTGCAAATATCACCGCAGCATCGAGCACCCGACCACCAGCCGCGTACTGGGGGCGATGTTCGCCGACCAGAAGCACTTCGCCCATCACGCGGCATTGCCGGCGGTGGCGCAATTCGGCGATGAAGGCGCGGCCAACCACACCCGTTTCTGCCGTGACTACGGCCAGGCCGGCGTCGAGTTCTTCGTCTTCGGTCGCAGTGCCTTCGATACCCGCTACCCGGCACCGCAGAAGTACCCGGCGCGCCAGACCCTGGAAGCCTCGCAAGCGGTTGCCCGGCTGCACGGCCTGAGCGAGGACGGGGTGGTGTATGCCCAGCAGAACCCGTCGGTGATCGACCAGGGCGTGTTCCACAACGACGTGATCGCGGTGGGTAACGGCGAAGTGCTGTTCTACCACGAAGATGCATTCCTCGAGACCGACAAGATGCTCGCCGAGCTGCAGGCCAAGCTGGGCAAGTGTGGCGGCAACTTCCAGTCGATCTGCGTGCCGCGCTCGCAGGTCACGGTGGAAGACGCGGTGCGTTCCTACCTGTTCAACAGCCAGTTGCTGTCCCGTGCCGACGGCTCGATGCTGCTGATCGTGCCGGAAGAGTGCCGTGGCAACGAGCGTGTCTGGCAGTACCTGCAAAGCCTGACCAGCTCCGGCGGCCTGATCCGCGAAGTGAAAGTCTTCGACCTCAAGCAGAGCATGCAGAACGGCGGTGGCCCGGCGTGCCTGCGGCTACGGGTCGCGCTCAACCAGACTGAACTGGCGGCGGTCAACCCAGGGGTTATCATGACCGCGCCGTTGTACGACACGCTGACCCAATGGGTCGACAAGCACTACCGCGACCGCCTGAGCGAAAACGATCTGGCGGACCCGCAATTGCTGCTTGAGTGCCGGACGGCACTGGATGAACTGACGCAAATCCTTAAACTGGGCGCGGTTTATCCATTCCAGATCAATTAAAAGCCCGCGCCTGTTTCTGTGGATCCAGGCGCCGCTTTATCTCCAGATGAGAGCGTAATAAATGAGCGATACCCTGAAGCTGATCCTTGAAGATACCGACGGCACTCAACTGGAAACTTCCTGCACCCGCGTTGCCGTGATGTGGCAAGGCAAGGAACTGTGGATCCAGCAGGATGGCCGCGGCCAGCTGCTGATCGGCGTGGACGTCGAGGAAGGCGACGAGGAATACGCCAACCTGCTGCTGCGTCCATTGGCGACTAATCTGGTAAGTCTGCAACTGGAAATGGAACCGGCCGACGCTGGTGACGACGATCACGTGCACGGCCCAGACTGCCAGCACGACCATTAAGGAATTACGTTCTATGCTCGCCCTCGGCAAACTGCTTGAACTGACCCTCGCCGGTCGTGAACCGGCGGAGAAGACTCAACTGACTGTCGACGGCGTGCGGATGCGCTGGCTAAGCGAAGGTGCGCTGGAGGTCCGGCCACCCCAGGCGCGCGACAATGGCATGGACCTGCTGCTGTCGGCCGGCATCCACGGCAACGAGACGGCACCGATCGAGTTGCTCGACCGTCTGTTGCATGACATCGCCCGCGGCGACCTCAAACCGTGTGCACGCATTCTCTTCCTGTTCGGCAACCCCGAGGCCATGCGCCGTGGCGAGCGGTTCGTCGAGCAGGACATCAACCGGCTGTTCAACGGCCGGCACGAACAAGGCAGCGGCAACGAAGCCTTGCGCGCCTGTGAGCTGGAGCGCCTGGCCGCAAGCTTTTTCAGCTTGCCGGAGCGCACCCGCCTGCACTACGACCTGCACACCGCGATCCGCGGTTCGAAGATCGAGCAGTTTGCCCTGTATCCGTGGAAGGAAGGTCGCCAGCACTCGCGTCGCGAACTGGCGCGCCTGCGCGCTGCGGGCATGGAGGCGGTGCTTTTGCAGAACAAGCCGTCCATCGTGTTCAGCTCCTACACCTACGACAAGCTGGACGCCGAGTCCTTCACCCTGGAGCTGGGCAAGGCCAGGCCGTTCGGGCAGAACGAGGGAGTGAATGTCGAGCGTCTGGAAACCCGCCTCAAGCAGATCATCGAAGGCTGCGAGCCACCGGTGGCGGACGAGGGGCTGGATGGCTTGCAGTTGTTCAGCGTCGCTCGGGAAATCATCAAGCACAGCGATACCTTCCACCTGCACCTGCCGGCGGACATCGAGAACTTCTCCGAGCTGGAAGTGGGTTACCTGCTGGCCGACGACATCGCCCAGACCCGCTGGATAGTCGAGGAGCCGGGGGCGCGGATCATCTTCCCCAACCCCAAGGTGAAGAACGGCCTGCGTGCCGGGATCCTGATCGTGCCGACCACGGCTGACGGCCTGGCCTGACACGGCAATCTGTAGCCACTGCCGAAGGCTGAGATCAACCGCCTAGCGGGCGCTGCTTTTGAGGTTGATTGGAAGGCCCTGCGGGCCTTATCGCAGCCTGCGGCAGCGGCTACAAAAAACATCGCGAGCCAGCTCGATCCGAGAGGAACGAACGGGCTCGCGATTTTGCTTTCAGCGTCTGTCGCTTAAACCGCTACCCGCTGCTCATGGCGATGCAGGGCGCGAGTCTTGTGCAGGGTGTCGGCGCAGGTTTTCGCGGCTTCCTGGCCTTTATGCACGAAATGCTCGAAGAAGAACTTCTGGTGTTCTTCGCCGGCATGGAAGTGGTGCGGAGTCAGGACCACCGAGAACACCGGCACTTCGGTTTCCAGCTGGACCTGCATCAGCCCGCTGATCACCGACTGGGCGACGAATTCGTGGCGGTAGATGCCGCCGTCCACTACCAGGCCTGCGGCAACGATGCCGGCATAACGACCGGACTTGGCCAGCAGCTTGGCGTGCAGTGGAATTTCAAAGGCGCCGCCGACTTCGAAGAAGTCGATATCGCTTTCCTGGTAACCCTGGGCGAGCATTTCGCTGACGAAACCTTTGCGGCTCTGGTCGACGATTTCCTTGTGCCAGCAGGCCTGGATAAACGCCACGCGTTCGCCGTGATGCTGTTTGCTTTTGCTATCGATTGCGGTGGGTTGCATCTGTTCTGACTCCTGTTTGTGTGAAAAACAGGGCGTTATGAATCGAAAGGGATTTAAGGGTACGTGCAGGCCAGGCGCACAGGCATTCGTGCGGCGGTCTGCGGACGGCCCTTTGGTGCCAATCCCGTTCTCTCTTCATCCGGACTATGACCGTCGGCCCCGGGATCACACCGGGTCTGCTGACCTTGCCGCCATTCACCGCCGAAGCGGCGCCTGTCGCCAAGCGCTCGCGGGCTATGCGCATTGCGCGCAATTACCGCCGGTGGGGAATTACACCCCGCCCTGAGAACGTTGCCACCGGATTTTGCGGCGGCGGTGAGTTTGTAACACATATTTTTCGGCGGCGCATTGGGGCTTTTGGATGATAAACATCGGTTTTTTAATGTGCGTCGACGAGCTTTTCTCGAGCGAGCCTTGATAAATCCCGGCGGCGCCCGTAGTAATTCGGTTCGAAGGAATTTCCCCTTATCCGCAGCGACGTGCGCGTCCTATTGCCGAGGCCTGATCCATGAGCGTTATCGATCTTCGTAGTGACACCGTTACCCAGCCCACGACGGGCATGCTGGAAGCAATGGCCACGGCGGCCACGGGCGATGATGTCTATGGTGAAGATCCGACGGTCAATCGTCTGGAAGCCGAACTGGCGCAACGTCTCGGGTTTGCCGAGGCGCTGTTCGTGCCAACCGGCACCATGAGCAATCTCCTGGGCTTGATGGCTCATTGTGGGCGTGGCGACGAATACATCGTCGGCCAGCAGGCGCATACCTATAAGTACGAAGGCGGCGGTGCGGCGGTGCTGGGTTCGATCCAGCCGCAGCCGTTGGAGGTCCAGGCCGACGGTTCGCTGGACCTGGGGCAGGTGGCAGCGGCGATCAAACCGGATGATTTTCACTTTGCCCGTACCCGCCTGCTGGCGCTGGAAAACACCATGCAGGGCAAGGTGCTGCCCTTGACCTATCTGGCGCAGGCGCGGGCCTTTAGCCGCGAGCATGGCCTGGCCCTGCACCTGGACGGCGCGCGGTTGTACAACGCGGCGGTCAAGCTGGGTGTCGATGCGCGGCAGATCACCCAGCACTTCGACTCGGTCTCGGTGTGCCTGTCCAAGGGCCTGGGCGCGCCGGTGGGTTCGGTGCTGTGCGGTTCGGCGCAGGTGATCGGCAAGGCCCGTCGCCTGCGCAAGATGGTCGGTGGCGGCATGCGTCAAGCCGGGATTCTGGCCGCGGCGGGCCTGTACGCACTCGATCATCACGTAGCGCGCCTGGCCGACGACCATGCCAATGCCCAGTGGCTGGCCGAGGGGCTGCGCAAAGCGGGCTATGAGGTCGAGCCGGTGCAGACCAACATGGTCTATGTTTCGATGGGCGACCGGGCAGAGGCCCTCAAGGCCTTCGCCGCTGAGCGCGGGATCAGGCTGAGCGCCGCGTCGCGGCTGCGGATGGTCACCCACATGGATGTCAGCCGTGCGCGAATCGAGCAGGTCGTCGAGACTTTTATCGATTTTTCCCGCAACTGAGAGTGTTAGCCGTCCAATTGACCGTCTCTATCGTATAAACACGCTGTACCCCAAGCTCAGGGCCGATATAATGCGGCCCTTTGCCGTCGTTTCGTCTGATGACGTTTCGCACAGGCCTTTGGCCGCAGTCTCCGTGGAAGAACCTAATGAAAAGCGCAGAAATCCGTGAAGCCTTCCTTCGCTTCTTCGAAGAGCAAGGCCACACCCGTGTAGCCTCCAGCTCTTTGATTCCGGGCAACGACCCAACCCTGCTGTTCACCAACGCGGGGATGAACCAATTCAAGGACTGCTTCCTGGGCCAGGAAAAGCGCGCCTATACCCGCGCCGTAAGCAGCCAGAAATGCGTGCGCGCCGGCGGCAAGCACAACGACCTGGAAAACGTCGGTTATACCGCCCGTCACCACACCTTCTTCGAAATGCTGGGTAACTTCAGCTTCGGCGATTACTTCAAGCGTGATGCCATCACCTTCGCCTGGACCTTCCTGACGTCCGACAAGTGGCTGAACCTGCCGAAAGAAAAACTCTGGGTCACCGTCTACGCCACCGATGACGAGGCCTATGACATCTGGACCAAGGAAGTCGGGGTTCCGGCCGAGCGCATGGTCCGTATCGGCGACAACAAGGGCGCGCCATACGCCTCCGATAACTTCTGGACCATGGGCGATACCGGCCCGTGCGGTCCTTGCACCGAGATTTTCTATGATCACGGCGCCGATATCTGGGGCGGCCCACCGGGCTCCCCGGAAGAAGACGGCGACCGTTACATCGAGATCTGGAACAACGTGTTCATGCAGTTCAACCGTACCGCCGATGGCGTGTTGCACCCGCTGCCAGCGCCGTCGGTGGACACCGGCATGGGCCTGGAGCGAATCAGTGCGGTACTGCAGCACGTTCATTCGAACTATGAAATCGACCTGTTCCAGAGCTTGCTGAACGCAGCGGCCAAGGCCATCGGTTGCACCAACGATGCACAGGCGTCGCTGAAAGTCGTGGCCGACCATATCCGCTCCTGCGGTTTCCTGGTCGCCGACGGCGTGCTGCCTTCCAACGAAGGCCGCGGTTATGTACTGCGCCGCATCATTCGCCGCGCTTGCCGTCACGGCAACAAGCTGGGCGCCAAGGGCAGCTTCTTCTATCAGATCGTCGCGGCACTGGTCGCCGAGATGGGCGAAGCCTTCCCGGAACTGAAGTCCCAGCAGGCGCACATCGAGCGCGTACTGAAAGCTGAAGAAGAACAGTTCGCCAAGACCCTGGAGCAGGGCCTGAAGATCCTCGAGCAGGACCTGGCTGAACTCAAGGGCACCGTGGTGCCGGGCGACGTCGTGTTCAAGCTGTATGACACCTACGGTTTCCCGATGGACCTGACTGGCGACATCGCCCGCGAGCGCGAACTGACTCTCGACGAGGAAGGTTTCGAGCGCGAGATGGAAGCCCAGCGCGTACGTGCCCGTTCCGCGAGTTCCTTCGGCATGGATTACAACAGCCTGGTCAAGGTCGATGTGGCCACCGAATTCACCGGTTATCACGCCACCAGCGGTTCGGCCAAGGTGGTCGCTCTTTATAAGGAAGGGCAATCGGTCGACGTGCTCAGCGAAGGCGAAGAAGGTGTGGTCGTGCTCGACCAGACGCCTTTCTACGCTGAGTCGGGCGGCCAGATCGGCGACTGCGGTTACCTGCAGGCCGGCAATGCGCGTTTCGATGTACGCGATACCACCAAGACCGGCGGTGCCTTCCTGCATCACGGTGTATTGGCCAGCGGTAGCCTGACCATTGGTGCGCCAGTGCAAACCCAGGTGGATGCCGAAGTGCGTCATGCCACTTCGCTGAACCACTCGGCCACCCACTTGCTGCACGCCGCTCTGCGCCAGGTACTGGGCGAGCATGTGCAGCAGAAGGGCTCGCTGGTCGACAGTCAGCGCCTGCGTTTCGACTTCAGCCACTTCGAAGCGATCAAGCCTGAGCAGATCAAGGCCCTGGAAGACATCGTCAACGCCGAGATCCGCAAGAACACTGCGGTGGAAACCGAAGAAACCGATATCGATACCGCCAAGCAGAAGGGCGCCATGGCGCTGTTCGGTGAGAAGTATGGCGACAGCGTGCGGGTACTGAGCATGGGCGGCGATTTCTCCGTCGAGCTGTGTGGCGGTATCCACGCCAACCGCACCGGCGATATCGGCCTGCTGAAAATCATCAGCGAAGGCGGCGTGGCCTCGGGTGTACGTCGTATTGAAGCGGTCACCGGTGCCGCGGCACTGGCGTACCTGAACGCTGCGGAAGAGCAACTCAAGGAAGCGGCCACCCTGGTCAGGGGCAGCCGTGACAATCTGATCGACAAGCTGTCGGCCGTGCTGGAGCGCAACCGTCTGCTGGAGAAGCAAATCGAGCAATTGCAGGCCAAGGCGGCCAGTGCCGCTGGCGACGACCTGTCGGCGCAGGCGCTGGATGTCAAAGGCGCGAAAGTGCTGGCGGCGCGCCTGGACGGTCAGGACGCCAAGGCGCTGCTGGCGTTGGTCGATCAGTTGAAAAACAAACTCGGTCGCGCAGTGATCCTGCTCGGCAGTGTCCATGAGGAAAAGGTCGTACTGGTTGCGGGCGTAACCAAAGACCTGACTGGCCAACTCAAAGCCGGTGATTTGATGAAACAAGCCGCTGCGGCAGTGGGCGGGAAGGGTGGTGGTCGTCCGGACATGGCGCAGGGCGGTGGTGTCGATGCCGCTGCGCTGGATGCCGCGCTGGCCCTGACCGTTCCGTTCGTCGAGCAGGGGATTTAAGGTTCCAAGCCGAGCCCGTCGTCTAGTGGCGGGCTTTGGAGCTGCGCAGTTTGATTGATTAATGGGCGCCCCTTTACGGGCTGAGGCGGCTTAGAAATGGCTTTGATCGTACAGAAATTTGGAGGTACCTCGGTCGGTTCTGTCGAAAGAATCGAACAGGTCGCCGACAAGGTGAAAAAATTCCGCGAAGCCGGTGACGACCTGGTGGTTGTACTGTCGGCCATGAGCGGCGAAACCAACCGTCTGATCGACCTTGCCAAGCAAATCAGCGGCGACGGTCAACCGGTTCCTCGCGAACTGGACGTGATTGTTTCCACCGGTGAGCAGGTGACGATCGCACTGCTGGCCATGGCGCTGATCAAGCGCGGCGTGCCAGCGGTGTCCTATACCGGCAACCAGGTGCGGATTCTGACCGATAGCGCGCACAATAAAGCGCGCATATTGCAGATTGACGATCAGAAAATTCGCGGTGACCTGAAGGCCGGTCGCGTGGTCGTGGTCGCGGGTTTCCAGGGCGTCGACGAGCACGGCAACATCACGACCCTCGGTCGTGGCGGTTCCGACACTACTGGCGTGGCACTGGCGGCAGCCCTGAAGGCTGACGAATGCCAGATCTACACCGATGTCGACGGCGTCTACACCACCGATCCGCGCGTGGTGCCCGTGGCCCAGCGCCTGGACAAGATCACCTTCGAAGAAATGCTGGAAATGGCCAGCCTGGGTTCCAAGGTGCTGCAGATCCGCGCGGTCGAGTTCGCCGGCAAGTACAACGTCCCGCTGCGCGTACTGCACAGCTTCAAGGAGGGTCCGGGTACCCTCATTACTATTGATGAAGAGGAATCCATGGAACAGCCGATCATTTCCGGCATCGCTTTTAACCGCGATGAAGCCAAGCTGACCATCCGTGGCGTGCCAGACACTCCCGGCGTGGCCTTCAAGATTCTCGGTCCGATCAGCGCCGCGAACATTGAAGTCGACATGATCGTGCAGAACGTTTCGCACGATAACACCACCGACTTCACCTTCACCGTGCATCGCAACGATTACCTGGCAGCCCAGCAAGTGCTGGAAAACACTGCCCGTGAAATCGGTGCACGGGAAGTGGTGGGCGATACCAAGATCGCCAAGGTCTCGATCGTAGGCGTCGGCATGCGCTCCCATGCGGGCGTTGCCAGCCGCATGTTCGAAGCACTGGCCAAGGAAAGCATCAACATCCAGATGATTTCGACCTCGGAAATCAAGGTTTCCGTGGTAATCGAAGAGAAGTACCTGGAACTGGCTGTGCGCGCTCTGCACACAGCTTTCGAACTGGACGCTCCGGCCCGACAGGGCGAGTGATGCGTTGCCCGAAGGGCGCGGTTTACCGCGCCCTTTGTTTTTTTGATCTGCGTGACAGAAAACTGTTCTTTTGCTCGCGCTAGTCAATACTTAGGCGTGTAGGGCTACGGCCGTCCTGGTTGTAGGTCGATACCCTTTTTTTTGCAGACTGTTGTCCCCTGAAATGAAATGCGTGAGGAGAAAGGTATGCTGATTCTGACTCGTCGGTGCGCAGAAAGCCTGATTATTGGTGATGGCGAAATCACCGTGACCGTGCTCGGCGTCAAAGGAAATCAAGTGCGTATCGGTGTCAACGCCCCTAAAGAGGTTGCGGTGCACCGGGAAGAAATTTACCTGCGGATAAAGAAAGAGAAGGACGAAGAACCAAGCCATTAATTTTTATCGTTTTTTTTGTTTGCAAACGGGGAGAAAGCTGGTTAATATACGCCCCGTGTTGCGGAGAGCTGGCCGAGTGGCCGAAGGCGCTCCCCTGCTAAGGGAGTACACCTCAAAAGGGTGTCGGGGGTTCGAATCCCCCGTTCTCCGCCATTATTTGCTTAGTTCGTTGTAATCTGGCTTCTTCTGTAAGTTGTTGAAATTACTAGAAAAAGTGCTTTACAAAAAGATTTAACGGTCTATAATGCGCGGCAACAAATGCACTCGTAGCTCAGCTGGATAGAGTACTCGGCTACGAACCGAGCGGTCACAGGTTCGAATCCTGTCGAGTGCACCATTTAAGAGTTGTTTGCAGTCATGCAGATAACTTGGCTTCAACCAGTTGTGGTCTGGTCTAAAAACACAAAATGCACTCGTAGCTCAGCTGGATAGAGTACTCGGCTACGAACCGAGCGGTCACAGGTTCGAATCCTGTCGAGTGCACCATATACCAAGAAGCCCGCATTCATTGCGGGCTTTTTGCTTTCTACCGTTCCGGTTTTCCTCCCTTCTTGTTTGATTCCCACCATCTTTTGAACGTCGTGTTCATTCTGTCGTCGTAATTGGCGTGTGCCTGTTTTTGATGTTGTCTTGTGAAGTTCTGGCTGCTGCGGAGTCGGAAACAGGGCAGGGCTGCGGGCGCACTTTTTTCGTCTGCGGTGTGTTTTCCTTTTCGGATGGTGCGTCGCAGCTTTATAGATTCAGCGGTTCTTCAGCTTTGCGCTGCAAGCGCTTGTTCTTGCCATGATTTTTTAACGTTTAAAGCCGTCAAGCGGTGTATGATTGCGCCCGTCAGCCCCGCCGGGGCTTGTGGAATACCTCCATGGACTTACCCAGTAGTTACTCAGTATCCCGTTTTTACAATCATGAATTGACTGATTGATCCTTCCGGCGTGCTCCTCTGCTGGGAGTGGAGTTCGCCTATGACCGAAGTAGAAGTAAAGAAAACACAAGACAGCCTGCAGGATCGCCTCGCTCAAGTTGTTGAGCTACTGCAGCGCCAGCGGGTGGTCGAAGACCTGACTCACCGTCAGGAAGGTCATCATCAAGACCGGGTCGAGAACCTGGTCCATCGCCAGAACCTCGTCGAGTTGCAGCGCAAACTCGACGATCTGCACTCTGCCGACGTTGCCTACATCCTTGAAGCCTTGCCGCTCGACGAGCGTCTGACTGTCTGGCAGTTGGTCAAGGCTGAGCGTGATGGCGACATCCTGCTCGAAGTATCCGATTCCGTACGTGAAACCCTGATCGCCGACATGGACGATCATGAGCTCCTGGCCGCTGCCAAGGAGATGGACGCTGACGAACTGGCTGACCTGGCTCCCGAGCTGCCGCGAGACGTTGTCCATGAACTGATGGAAGCTTTGGACGGCCAGCAGCGTGAGCGCGTTCGCTCCGCCTTGTCTTATGACGAGGAGCAGGTCGGTGCCTTGATGGACTTCGAGATGGTGACTATCCGCGAGGATGTCAGTCTGGAAGTGGTTTTGCGTTATCTGCGTCGCCTCAAGGAATTGCCAGGCCATACCGACAAGCTGTTCGTCGTCGACTACGACGGCGTGCTCAAGGGTGTGCTGCCCATCAAGCGGTTGCTGGTGAATGATCCGGAGAAACAGGTTTCGGAGGTCATGGCCAGCGACCCGGTAAGTTTTCATCCGGACGAAGATGCCTACGATGCTGCGCAAGCGTTCGAGCGTTACGACTTGATTTCGGCGCCGGTGGTCGACAAGAACGGCAAATTGATCGGCCGTCTGACCATCGACGAAATGGTCGACCTGATTCGTGAAGAGAGCGAGACCGAAGTCCTCAACATGGCCGGTCTGCGTGAAGAGGAAGATATTTTTGCTTCGGTCTGGCGTTCCCTGCGCAACCGCTGGGCCTGGCTGGCAATCAACTTGATCACCGCATTTGTCGCTTCGCGAGTGATCGGCCTGTTTGAAGGCTCCATTGAAAAGCTGGTGGCTTTGGCGGCGCTGATGCCGATCGTGGCAGGCATTGGCGGCAATTCTGGTAACCAGACCATCACCATGATCGTTCGCGCCATGGCGCTGGACCAGGTCAGCACAGGCAATACCTCGCGCCTGATGCGCAAGGAGTTGGCGGTGGCCTTGATTAACGGCCTGGTGTGGGGCGGCGTCATCGGTGTAGTCGCCTATCTGCTTTATGGCAGCTGGTCGTTGGGTGTGGTGATGACAGCGGCAATGACGCTCAATCTATTGCTGGCGGCGTTGATGGGGGTGCTGATTCCAATGACACTGGCGCGCCTGGGGCGCGACCCGGCCATGGGGGCCAGCGTCATGATCACAGCCATGACCGACAGCGGCGGCTTCTTTATCTTCCTCGGGTTGGCCACCATCTTCCTGCTTTGATCCTGCATACAGCCCCTTTAATGGGGCTGTATCGTTTTTCTTCCTTGCCTGGCGATTCGTGCTTCGGTGCTTTTGTAGCTCTCGAGGCAACAAATTTCGGCTAAAAAAAAGCCAGCACAAGGCTGGCTTCAGCTTTCAAGGTTGAATCAGGATGCGTCTGCGGCCATTTCGGCGTCATGGGCGATCAGCGAAACGAGGGCGTTCTGCTGGCGGTGGGAAAGTTGACGGAAACGTTGAAGCAGTTCGCGTTCATGCAAGGAGAGCTCTGGGCTGTCCAGGCGCATGCTCAGCTCTTCACCCAAGGCGCCTTCCTGAATAAGACTCTGCTCCAGGCGCGCGATGATTTCGGAGTTCATGCTGCGGTGATGATTGCGAGCCACCTCGGCAATGCGTTCACGCATCCCGTCTGGTAGACGTACGACGAACTTGTCAGCCGTACGGCTGGAATAAATTGCCTGTTTCAATGGGCGCATATATTTAACCGGTTAGTTCAGGGGAGCGGTTCTCGGAATTGGCCGCGGGATGTCAGTTAGGACAAGCGTTGCTGCCAAATGTTCAACCTGAATTGTTAAGAGGCCCGCATCATGCCTCAAGTTAGCCAGATCCTTGGCGTCAATTCTGTGACAAATATTGAACTGGGTAAAGGCGTTATGCCAGCACCAATTATCAGAAATGCGGACTGGTTTGAAAAGATTGCCAGGTCCGCTTATCTGCCCGCGTCCTGTTGTCCGTAGCATTGCGCTTGTGCGCCGCCAGATGGGCTTGTATGCGGTTTCGATCATTGTTCCCTCCTTGTACAGAATAGTGGCAAATTGCCGATTTACTAGGCTGCGAGCCATGGAGTCTTTGCAATGCCAGGCAGACTGATTTATTTGATGGGGCCTTCCGGGTCGGGGAAAGACAGCCTGATCGAGGCTGCGCGCCGGCCTTTGGCGAAGCTCGGCTGCGATGTGGTGCGGCGGGTCATCACCCGTTCCGCGGAATCCCTGGGGGAGGATGCGCAAGGGGTCAGCGCTGACGAATTCGAGCACATGGAACAGCAGGGTGCCTTTGCCCTGTGCTGGCGGGCCAATGGCCTGGCTTACGGAATTCCGGTGCAAATCGACGAATGGTTGGACAGCGGACGCAATGTCCTGATCAATGGCTCCAGGGCTTACCTCGATCAGGCTCGTCAGCGTTATCCGCAGCTGGTGGCCGTTTTATTGACGGTGGATGTCGAGGTGCTGCGGCAAAGATTGACGAGGCGTGGTCGCGAAAGCGCTGCGCAGATTGAGGCGAGGCTTAAAAGGAGTGCTCTTTTTTCTGCTGACCACGGACCTGTGCAGGGAGAGTCCGTCTTTCTACTGGACAACTCGGGTGAACTCTCCGGCACGCTTGAGCGATTTCTTAAGCTATTGAGAGAACAGGGGATCAGCGCAGCACAGGATCGAATTTGATTTTGCGCCCCACCGCCAGTGCTAGCAGGAACAAACCGGAAAAAACGCCACAAGCAATCAAGGGCGCGTCACCCAAGGTATTTTCAGTGCTGAAGCAACCCAGTGTGGCACTGAGTACCGCCAGGATGAGAAGGCCTTTGGCAAGTCGGGACATTAACAGGCTCCTGATAGGGTCATATTTAAAACACCCAGCTTTCGGGGCTTGGATGAGCAGGTAGAACAACGGCTTCCTGGCCATTGCTGGCCTGCGCTGCGATGGGTCGCTGCGACGCGCTGCTCATTACAGCCAGTTGCGGGGCTTGATGCTGCATAGTCTGGTGCTGGTTGTTCTGCTCAACGCCGACATCGGGCTGAAAGTGGAAAAGCAGCAGTACGGCAATGGCGATAGCATTCGATAAAAGAAGGATGCTGTTCATGGGGCTTGATCTCCATTGTTCTTGCATGGAGAGGAAGCAGCCCGCATGCCAAGAGTCTAAACCACATTAAACCCTTTAAAAACAATGATTTAATGTGGTTTTAAGGTGGCTTTGGATTGCATTCTGCAATGCTGGCTTTTTGCAGTGATGCAATTTGCACGACGGTTCTGGCAAGTTGCCTGATGACTAAGGGCGGCCACCGGTTAAAAAGCCCTGCTCACAACATGACAAAAGCAGGGTAGGCCGTTAACATGCACGCCGTCCTTTACGCCGCAGCAGTCTGCGCGGTGATCAATTTGTCCCAGTAGCTCAATTGGATAGAGCATCCCCCTCCTAAGGGGAAGGTTGGCAGTTCGAACCTGCCCTGGGACACCATCTATATCCGGGCTTTCAAGCCAAACGTGGTTCTCGTCCCTATTTCGTTGTAACGGCTACGTTTGGTACACGCAGTTCTCGATGCTGTGGAGTCACCCATGATTGTCATTGCAGGAAAAAACAATATTTCGGTGTTTGGCCTGGAGCGGGCTCTGCAGCAATTTTCGCCTGATGAAATTGCGGTGGTCTGCAACCGTAACGATACGGGTGTCGACGGTTGGCAACGCTCGTTGCGGGCGGCGGCGCTGAAATATGGGGTACGCGAAATCAGCCTGGAGACGGCTTACGAAATCGCGTCCGTGGCGTTCATCTCCCTGGAGTTCGACCGGATCGTCGTTCCTCAGCGCTTCTCCATCAGTCGGGTGTTCAATATCCACTTCTCGAGGCTGCCGGAATACAAGGGCATGTTTACCTCGGTCTGGCCGTTGCTGGAATCCCGGGCCGAGGCAGGGGTGACTTTGCATTTGATCGACCCGGGTATCGACACCGGGGATATCGTTGCGCAGCAGGTATTCCCGATTGCCTCCTGGTGGACCTGTCGCGATCTCTATTTCGCCTTTAATCGGCATGCCGGCCAGTTGCTGGATCAGTGGTTTGCCAGGTTGGTCGATGGTGAGGTCAGAGCAGAGCCGCAGAGTGCGGTGGACGCGAGTTATTTCTCAAAAAATGCCATTGACTATGGCGCGTTGAAAATCGATCTGCTGTCGACGGCGTGGTCACTGCGCAACAAAGTCCGGGCGTTCGCCTTTCGTGAATATCAGTTCCTGCAGTGGGATGGAAAGCCGGTGGTTTCGGCGACGATCCTGCCCGGGCGTTCCCAATTCAAGGCCGGGACCCTGATCAACGCAACCGAGGACTATGTCGAGCTCTGCACCATCGATTACGACGTCCGGCTGAACTTTGATCGATTGCCGGAGATGCTCAAGGCTTGCGAGCGGGGCGATTTGCAGGCGGTGCAGGCATTGCAGGCCAACATTGCCGGTTACAACGATGCCAACTCGCAGGGCTGGACGCCGCTGATCGTCGCCAGTTATGCAGGTGCCTATGAGGTGGTGGACTGGCTGTTGCAACAAGGTGCCGACCCGGAGCGAACTAATAACAAAGGCACCACGCCCTTGATGTATGCCAAGGACGCCTACCTGGCTGGGCGTTGTCGTAAAACCTTTCAGTTGTTGCTACGCAAGGGCGCGAATCCGGATGCTGCGGACTATACGGGCCGGGCACTTGCCGATTATGTGACCGACGAACAATTTGCCCGGTTGCGAGGCGCTTGCTAGGCACCTCGCAACCGGCCGGTCAGTGCGGCGCGCTGAACTGGTTGATGGCGGTGACAATGTAGCGCTGTTGTTCCAGGCTCAGCGTCGGGTAGATCGGCAATGACAGGACCGAATCATGCAGCGGCGCCCGGGATGCCTGGGAGGTCTTGGCCAGGTCGCGGTAGGCCTGCTGCTCGGTGATCGCCAGCGGATAGTGGACCAGGCACTGAATACCGCGCTCGGCCAGATACGCCTTCAGTTGATCGCGCCAGGGGCAGGTAATGACATACAGGTGCCATACATGGGCGCCGGCTGTCGTGACCGAAGGCAGGCTGATTCCGGGGTGTTGGATGTGTTCGTTGTAGTAGTCGGCGATGCTGCGTCGACGAGCCGTATCGTTGTCCAGGTGGGCGAGCTTCACTCCCAGCATGGCGGCCTGGATTTCATCGAGGCGGCTGTTCACCCCCTGATAGTCGTGCTGGTACTTGATGCGCGAACCATAGTTGCCCAGTGCCCGGACCAGGGCCGCCAGTTCGGCGTCGTTGGTGGTGACGGCCCCCCCGTCGCCCAGGGCGCCGAGATTCTTGCCAGGATAGAAGCTGAACGCCGCGGCATCGCCCCAGCTGCCGGCCTTGCGTCCGGCCAGTTCGGCGCCATGGGCCTGGGCGGCATCTTCCAGCACCAGCAGGCCATGCTTGCGCGCCAACGCCATGATTTGCGGCATCGGCGACAGTTGCCCGTAAAGATGCACCGGCAGGATCACGCGGGTTCTTTGCGAAATCGCCTTTTCGACGGCCTCGATTTCCAGGTTGTGGGTGCTTGGGTCCACATCCACCAGGATCGGCGCCAGATCGTTTTCCAGAATGGCCGAGATGGTCGCGATAAAGGTGTTGCTCTGCACTATCACTTCATCGCCGGCCCGCAGCCTGCCTTGTTCTTTCCAGGCGCGCAGGACCAGGGTCAGGGCATCCAGGCCATTGGCGACGCCGATTGCGTGCTGGCTGCCACAGTAATCGGCAAAGGCCGCCTCGAACTGCTCTAGTTCGCGCCCTATCAGGTACCAGCCGGAATCGATCACCCGGTTGCAAGCGGCTTTGAGCTGCTCGGCATATTCGTGGTTGATGCCTTTCAAATCCAGGAACGGAATATTCATCATCAGAATCATTGCCCGACCATATCCAGAAACTGGGCATAGTCCCGGACATAATCGCCTTCTTCGTAGAGTTGATCGGCCAGGACCATCAGCACGCAGTCTGGAGAAAAGTCATACATTTCGCGCCAGATAAACGATTCGATCAGCAGGCCCTGGCAAGGGTTGTCCAGCGTGATGTCGATTTTTTCCTGGCCGTCATCGAGCAGAAAGCGGCACGAACCGCGTACGGCGATCGCCACCTGCTTGAGCGTCTTATGGGCGTGGTAGCCGCGACGAACCCCTTCGCCGGTATTGAACATGTAGTACACCCGCTTGACCGGAAAGGGGATGTTTTTCCCTTCTTCCAGGGCGATCAGCGAGCCGCGATCATCGCCGTGAGTCTGGAGCGGCAGAATATGAATCTTCATCGGGTTTCCCCCTCGAGCCGTTTCGACAGATGCTGTTGCAGCCAGTTTTCAACGCTCTTCGCGTCGACCCGATAATTGCGGTAGTACAGCTCTCTGGAGTCGGTCGAGCCGACCCGGTAAGCGATGTAATCCATCTCTACGCCGACGATCGCCGCCAGGTTGGAAAAGCACGACAGCTGCGCGTATTCCTCGGCCATCCAGCACAACGCGCGGGCGTTTTGCGAGGCAAAGATCAGATTGGTCCAGGCTGCGCCGGTCGGGCCGACTATCACTTCGGCATTGGCCATGATCGCCACCTGATGGCTGATGTCCTGTTCTTCCATGTACACGCAAGTAAAGCCATAAGGTTCCAGCAGCTCGAGGATCTCGGCCTGGTTGTAATGCCTGAGAAAACCCTTGCGGGCCAGGAATACTCTTTTTGGCAGTTCGCTGGTGGGAATGTCCCGGGCCAGGCGCAGGGCTTTTTCACGCAGGAAATGGATCGACTCCGGGCGGGCGAAGCCGCTGTGGGCACTGTTCTGCGCCACGCCCTTGAAGTTCGGAATCATATTGTTGGGCGCGCTGATCAACAGCAGATCGGCCACCTGATAGCTGGTGATGTTGTCCAGGAGCACCAGCGGACGGTCGACGCCGATCGCCTCGATCAAGGCCTTGATCGAAGGGATGTTCTGGCTGCTCTTGGAAATCAGCAGTGGATAGTCCGCATAGCGCGGTGGCAGCTCGGCCACGAATTGCAATTGCGACAGCACTTCTACCGTCCAGTGGTAATAGTTCTGTTCATTACAGCCGCTGATCAGCAGGCCCTTTTCCAGCTCCACAGGTTTGCCGGTCCTGACCAGGCCCAGGCGCTGGCCGTGGTAGAGCAGGTGCGCAGCACTATAGTCGGCATCCAGGGACTTTGCCGTGGGCACTCGCTCCAGCACCAGTTGCTCGCCTGGCAGTATCACCGAGCGGGAGACCGAACAGACTTGCCCCTGACGGAAGTGGTACAGGGCGATCTCAGGTAATTCCAGGGAAATCGCCGGGCTCGATTGATGGATGAACCGGGGTGGCTGGCTGCTGCCTTGCTGGCTCGGGCGAAATACATGGACCTTGTGCTCGTCGCTTTCATCCAGCCAGCGCAAGGCCAGGCGCCGAGTGTCCTGGCGGCGAAAAAACAGCCGATACAACAGATCGCTGATCAGCCCAGGCTGCTTGCACATGCGTTCATAGCCCAGGTGCTCCAGGCGTTTACCCATACGCTGGAGCCATGGGAGTTGCGAGTTGATCAGCGCGCCGTGGAAGACTTCGATCTGTTGCTCGTTGATGGCCAGGTTGTCGGTGAGCTGCGGGTAGATCTCGCGGTAATAGTCGCTGGCGATGATGATCTTGTCGAAAGCCAGCGCACTCAATTGTTGCGGCGCATGGATCAACTTTCCGAACAGGCGCTGGCCGTGCTTCTGCTGGTTGTTATCGACGAAGCCGATCACCCGGTAGCGGCGGCGGTTGTACTTGTAGAAATTGATACCGCCGGCGCCGGTACCGAATATCAGCACCCGCGCTTTCTGTCCAAAACCTGTCGCCACATAGACCTCGTCTTGCTGGTGCTACCGCTGGATCGTCACTCAGAGGGTTCGCCTGTTCACTACAAGCGGTGACGCCTAGCCGTTGTTATTGATGATGTTGCCCTTGATCTGGGCGATGCCCTTGGCGTTCAGGTCGCGCCGGGTCATTGCCGGTTGCAGCTCGCCCTGGATCGCTGCGTTGATGGTGTCGATCGCGGTCTTGCCGGTGTGGCTGCGGGACTTGCCCAGCAAGTAGCGCAGCGACAGGCGGAACTGTTCCGATTCGTTGGCGACCGGTTGCGTGCCATGCAAGGTGCAGTTGTGCCAGAGCCCGACGTAACCCGGCCCGCCTGTCAGCCGGTAATCCCGGCAGGTCATCTGCTGCCCGTTATCGTCGGCGTAAGTCCACAGATCGTGCGCCTGGTGTTCCAGCCGGTGAGGGAACAGCGTGGCGCCAAAACGGTGAGTGCCAGGCATCAGGTGCAGGGGCGAGTCGTTTTCGGTGACGTCGTGCAGGTACACATACAAGGTCAAAAAGGTCGAAGGGTCGAGTTCCACCCGGCCCTGGGGCCAGTCGATGATGTCCTGGTGAAAATCGATCCCGCGAAAGTAGGTGATGTCGCGAAAGGGCTTTTTGATATACGGCCCCAGGTTCGCCACGTTCACATCGCGGATTCTTTCCCGCACCCAGTCCGGCAGCCATGAGTCCGGTACCCCGCACACCGCTTTCTTGATCACCACCTCATAATCGGCGCCGAGCACTTCGTCGAGGATCGCGCCGAGGTGCGGATCCTGCTCGATGAATTGCAGCTGCGGCTCGAAGGCATTGAGGAAGTTGAAGGTCTTGTTCGGGTTGGCGTTGAGGTGGTTTTCCTGGGCCAGGTATTCAGCCTCGTCCATGAACAACCCGGCACCGAAGGCCCGTGCGGCGATCATTTCGCGGTACAGCGCCTGCGTGCGGTCAACGTCCAGTATCTCGCCAAAAATATGGGCGCCCTGGTCGATGAGGTTTTGGATACAGGTTTGCATGTTGCGCTCGTTTTGACTGTTGCTGTCTGTCTGCAAGGTATCGGCGTGGCTGGCTTAAAGTTGATGCCGCACAGCTGAATTCCGATGGATTTTGCCGTCTCCGGGGCTGGCGGGCGGCGCGAGCAAGGATATCGAATGGTTTTGGCAACTATCTATAAGGGAACGTCAGATTCGGCCGATAACCCCTGGAATGTTGTTGCAGGTCAAATGACTGGGCCATCGACCAAGTGCCCGGCGCGAGCAGGCGGGCGTTATCGCGGGTTGATGTAGAATGCATTGATGGCCTGTGGCCATTATCGTTGTCCGTGTGCAGCAAGGCATGACCTTGGGCTTGTCCTGCCGATGCCGCGGGCTTCATTTTTTTATGGGTCTGGAATCTTCGATGCTGGCGTACCACCAAAAAAGCTTTTTGATCGTCGATGATTTCTCGGATTTCCGCAGTTCCGTCCGGTCCATGCTGCGTGAGTTGGGCGTCAAGGACGTAGACACTGCCGATACAGGCGAGCAGGCGCTGCGCATGTGCGCGCAAAAGCGCTATGACTTCATCCTGCAGGACTACCACTTGGGTGACGGCAAGAAAAACGGCCAGCAGGTGCTCGAAGACCTGATGACCGACAAGCTGATCAGCCACGAAAGCGTATTTCTCATGGTCACCGCCGAGACCAGCCAGTCGATGGTGCTCAGCGCCCTCGAGCATGAGCCGGACGCCTATCTGACCAAGCCTTTCAACCGTTCCAGCCTGGCTCAGCGGCTGGAGCGATTGCAGCAGCGCAAATCGCTGCTCAAGCCGATCCTGCAGGCGCTCGATCGCGGCAAGCCGGTGGAAGTGCTCAACGCCTGCATCGCCCTGTGCAAGCAGGACCCGCGCTATTCGCCGTTGTGCCTGCGCTACCGGGCCGATGCCCTGCGTGACATGAATCAGAACGAGGCGTTGGAGCGGCTGTACGAAAGCATTCTGGCGGATCGCCCGTTGCCGTGGGCCTATGTCGGCCTGGGGCGCCTGCAGTTCAAGCGAGGTCAGGTGACCCAGGCCAAGGCCACCTATGAAAAGGCCTTGAAGGTCTTCCCGATGATGCCGGCGCTCTACGATGGCATGGCCGATGTGCTGGTTGCCGAAGGCGACTCCAAGCGCGCCCAGAGTGTGCTGGAGGAGGCGGTGCGCCTGTCGCCGCTGGCCGTGCGCCGACAGGCGCTGCTGGGCAAGCTGGCGATGACCAACGAAGACTTCGACACCGCTTCCAGGGCCTATCGCCAGGCGGTATCGCAAGGCGCGCAATCGCGTTTCAAGGACCCGGAAAGCAACCTTGGCCTGGCGCATGCGTTGATCAGCAAAGGCAGCGAAAAGGGCCTGGATACCCGCGCGCGCCTGGAAATCAACAGCACCCTGAGTGCGGTGGCCAAGGAAAACCCCAGCGACCCGGGGCTGCAGATTCGCGCGCGGCTGATGAAGGCCACCAGCCTGTTGCTCAACGATGCTGAAACGGCGGAAAAACTCACCGAGCAGGCGATGCTGCGCCTGGATGGGATGGAGCAGTTCATGAGCCCGGAGGCTGCGTTGCTGGTAGCCAAGCAGTTGCAGATGCTGGGGCAGACCAATGCCGGCGCGTCGATGCTGAAAAACTGTGCGGAAATCTACGGCGACGATCCGAAGGTGATGGAAGGCATTGCCAAGCTCACCGATGACCCGGCGATCCTCAACTCCGCCAACGCCGCGGCCGACATGAACCGCCAGGGTGTGCGCAGTTACAAGGCTGGCGCGCTGGGCGAAGCCCGGGACCTGTTCCGTCGGGCCCTGGCCATGCAACCGAAAAACATCAGTATTGCCCTGAACATGGCGCAGTCGCTATTGCACGGCACCGACATCACCCAGGACACGGCACTGCTGGAAGAGTGCCGCACCTGCCTGAAAATGGTCGGCTTGATGCCCGATACCGACGCGCGTTATCCGCGTTATCAGAAGCTGCGAAGCAAGGCGTTTGGCGAATGAATACCCACGAACAGGCTCTCGACTTTTCCACGGTGATCGCCTCTACCGTGCACGACATGAAGAACTCCTTGACCCTGCTCATGCAGGCCCATGCCCAGTGGCTGGCAAGACTGCCGCAGGCGCAGCAGGGCACGCCGGAGCAGGGGGTGATGGAATTCGAATTCGCCCACCTCAACGGTATGCTGGTACAGCTGCTGGGGCTCTACAAACTGGGGGTCAACCAGTTGCCGGTGCAGCCGGGCTACCACGAACTGGATGATTTCATCGAAGCACAATTGGCCAGCCATCAGGATGTGTTCGTCAGCCGTGGCATCGCCGCGACCTATGAAGTCGACCCTTTGACCCCCCTGGGGTTTTTCGATCGGGAACTGGTCGCGTCGGTCCTGGCCAACTGCATCAACAACGCCATTCGTTATGCGCGCCATGCATTGCTCATCAGCGTGCACGATGAAGGCGGGCAAACGGTGCTGACCATCAACGACGATGGCGAGGGTTATCCGCAGCAGATGATCGACAACCAGGCCGACTACGTTCAAGGCATCAATCACAGCAGCGGCAGCACCGGCCTGGGGCTGTACTTCGCCGGACGCATTGCCGCGCTGCATCAGCGCAACGGTGTGCGTGGGCGCACCGAGATCGGCAATGGCGGCCCCCTGGGTGGCGGTGTGTTCAGTCTCTACCTGCCTTGAGGTCGGTGTTGCAGCGCTTGCCGGCCTGGCAGGCGCTTCGCCGTAGTTCTGACTGTGTGTCCAATCCGCGGGCTTTTTGTTCGAGGCTGCTTGATATTCCGAACAGCCGGAGCCTATTTTGTACGGGTCGCCGTTCTCGGCTCGTACAACAACAAGGATTGAGTCATGACAACCGATGGCCGCAGTTCACTCGCACAGCGATTGACGGGCATTGACGAGATTGAATGTGTCACTCCGGATCTGAACGGCGTGCCACGAGGCAAAGTGATGACCGCCGAGGGTTTCCTCGAAGGGCGGCGTCTGCAGATGGCCCGCGGGGTGCTGCTGCAATGCATCATGGGGGGCTATCCGCCCGCGCGTTTCTACGGCAGTGACGACGGCGACCTGGCGCTCAATGCCGACCCACAGCAAATTCATCGCCTGCCCTGGAGCTCGCAACCGCGGGCCCTGGCGATTTGCGATGCGGATGAATTGAGCGGCGAAAGCTCGCGCCTGTCCACCCGCGGCCAGCTCAAACAGGTCATTGCGCGCTACGCCGCTCGCGGCCTGGCGCCCGTGGTGGCGACCGAGCTGGAGTTCTTCGTGTTTGCTCCCAATACCGATCCGACCCAACCCTTCCAGCCGCCCCTTGGCCTGGACGGTCGTCGCGAAGACGGGCATTCGGCATTCAGCGTCAGTTCCAACAACGGCTTGCGGCCGTTTTTCAGTGAGGTCTACGCCTGCATGGCGGCATTGGGCCTGCCGCGCGATACCTTCATGCATGAAATGGGCGTCAGCCAGTTCGAGATCAATCTGCTGCATGGCGATCCACTGTTGCTGGCCGACCAGACATTCCTGTTCAAGCACCTGCTCAAGGAAGTGGCGCTCAAGCATGGCCTGACCGTGGTGTGCATGGCCAAGCCGCTGGCCCATACGCCGGGCAGTTCGATGCATATTCACCAAAGCCTGGTCGAGTCGGCCACGGGGCGAAACGTGTTCAGCGACGAAGCCGGCGAACCGACCGCGATGTTCCGCCATTTCATTGGCGGGCTGCAGGCAGGCATGGCTGACTTCACCGCGCTGTTTGCACCGAACGTCAATTCCTACCAGCGCCTGTGTCATCCTTACGCTTCGCCGAACAATGCCTGCTGGTCCCATGACAATCGGGCGGCAGGTTTGCGTATCCCGGCCAGCTCGCCGGTGGCGCGACGGGTCGAGAACCGCTTGCCAGGCGCCGATGCCAACCCGTATCTGGCGATTGCCGCGAGCCTGGCGGCAGGTTTGCACGGCATCGAGAACGAGTTGGAACCGGCGCCGGCGATTCAGGGTGAATTTGCCGTGCCGGACAGTTTATCGTTGCCTTGTACCTTGCATGCCGCTCTCGAGCGTCTGAAGCGTAGCCAGTTGGCCAAGGAATTGTTCGGCAATGAGTTCATCGAAGGTTATGTCGCTTCGAAGACCATGGAGTTGACCAGTTTCTTTGATGAAATAACTCCCTGGGAGCGGCGTGTCTTAGCGGCCCAGGCTTAACCGAACCGTCGCAGTCGGGCTATCGTTCAGGTGGCCCGGCACTCATTCAAGGAGCCGCTCGGAACGCCGATGCGCCAAATCTGGAAATCCTTTCGAGCGCTTTATTTCGCCTCGCTGATGATGTTGATCGGCTCGGGCTTGCTCAGTACCTATCTGGCGTTGCGCCTGGCCGCCGATAATGTCGACGGGTTATGGGTGGGTGCCTTGATGGCGGCCAACTATTTCGGCCTGGTGCTGGGCGGGAAAATCGGCCACCGCCTGATCGCCCGGGTCGGTCATATCCGCGCCTATGCAACGTGTGCCGGGATCGTCGGCGCGGCGGTGCTGGGCCATGGCCTGGTGGACTGGTTGCCGGCCTGGCTGGTGCTGCGGATGATCGTCGGCCTGGGCATGATGTGCCAGTACATGGTCATCGAAAGCTGGCTCAACGAGCAGGCCGACGCCAAGCAGCGCGGGCTGGTGTTCAGCGGCTACATGATTGCCTCGTACCTGGGCCTGGTCCTGGGGCAGTTGATTCTGGTCATGCACCCGGCCCTCGGGCTTGAGCTGCTGATGCTGGTGGCCCTGTGTTTTGCCTTGTGCCTGGTGCCGGTGGCCATGACCCGGCGAATTCACCCGGCGCCCTTGCATCCCGCGCCCATGGAGCCGCGCTTCTTTATCAAACGCGTTCCGCAGTCGCTGAGCACGGTGCTCGGGTCGGGGCTGATCGTCGGCTCGTTCTATGGCCTGGCGCCGCTGTATGCATCCCAGCAGGGCCTGACTACCGAGCAGGTCGGCTTGTTCATGGGGAGCTGCATTTTTGCTGGTCTGGTGGTGCAGTGGCCGTTGGGGTGGCTGTCCGACCGCTACGACCGGGCCTTGTTGATTCGCTGTTTTGCCTGCTTCCTGGCAGTCGTGGCCTTGCCGTTGGCAATCATGCCGCAGGTGCCGCTGGAGATGTTGTTCGTCCTGGGGTTCCTGTGTTCGCTGGTGCAGTTCTGCCTGTATCCGTTGGCGGTGGCGTTTTCCAACGACCATGTCGAAGGCGATCGGCGGGTCTCGTTGACCGCGATGCTGCTGGTGACCTACGGCGTGGGGGCGAGTGTCGGGCCGTTGGTGGCGGGGGTGCTGATGAAGTTGTTCGGCAGCCAGATGCTGTATGCGTTTTTCAGTTTCTTCGCCGTGGTACTGGTTTGGCGCATACGGCCGAAAGCCGTGACCAACCTGCATCAGGTCGATGATGCGCCGCTGCATCACGTGGCGATGCCGGACAGCATGTCCAGTTCGCCATTGGTGGCTGCGCTCGACCCTCGGGTCGACGAGCAGGTGGTGCAGGACCAGATGCAGCAGACCAGCACGCCGGAGCCCGAGCATCCGCTCGAGACGCCTGGCGAGGATGAGGTCGATGCTGAGGAGTCGCGGCCGGAGCCGGATGATTCAGGGCTTGATCAATTCAGTGGGGCCAGGCCCTAGAAACAAAAAAACGGGCAGTCGCCGCAAGGGACTGCCCGTTTTTTATCGACGCTCGAATGTCAGAGGTCGTCTTTGTCGAAGCGCCGGGCTTCGCGTTGCAACTGATAGACGAATCGCTCGACCTGGCGCTGGACCAGGCCGCTCATGTTATGGAAGCGCACGCCGGCGAAGGTGGTGTCGATCTTCTCTTCGTAATGCAGGTAACGCAGTTCCACTGGCGCGGTCATGCTGCCGAAGGGCAGGGCGGCGACAAAGCGCTCGTAGACCTGGCCCAGTTGCAGGCGACCGGAGATATCGCCATCGAAGCGCAGCTTGCAGCCGGTGGCGGAGATGTCCAGCAATTTGCCGGCGCTCGGCGCCTTGAGTTTTTCGCCTGCCAACTCGATGTCGACCAGTTGGGCCAGCTTCAGGGCTGCGCGAAAGGCGTTGCGGCGCTGGTGATAGACCACTTCGTCGGGCAGGGTGCCGCGGTAGCAGCGTCCGCCGTTGGCGTCGTCGATGGTCGGGATGCCATTGCTTTCCCAGGCGATGCGCACGCCATCGTGAAAGCCTTCGACACGAAAAGGTTCGCCGGCGAGCATGAAGCGTTCGCCATCGCAGGGGATCATTTCGTCCAGGGCGATCATGTCGCTGTCACGATCGATCTCGACCAGATAGCTCTGAAAGCGCTGGCTGCGTTCGTGGAAAGTGATGATCAGCGGGTCATGGCTGTCTTGCAGCAAGCGCAGCGTGGAGCTGATTTCCAAGGGGGTGGTGAGCACCTTGGGTGGCTGCGGCGCATCTTCTGCGTTTACGGCATTGAACACGGTTCATCAATCTCCAGACAAAATACGACTACTCGCAGGGTCTGGCATTTTGCCAGCATGTTCCGCGACTTGATAGGGCGCGCTCATCCCTGCGGTCAAGCCTGGCTAAGCGGGCGAGGCTTGGCCAGCTTGGCGGTAGAGCCACGGGCATCATAGAGGGCTGGAGGCTCGCCACCGGTGAGGATTTTCAGTTGATTGGCGGTGGTGGCCTGTTGAACCTGGATCGAGCGACCGTTGAGTTCGTTCGCCGCCTGGCAATCGGCAAGCATCTGGGTCAGTGCGTCACTCTGGGCCAGCAACTGCTCGCCAATCGAAGAATGGCTGGCCAGTTGTTCCAGGCCGGCCCGGCTGGCAGGAAGATTCAGGCTGGCAAGGATTTCGCTGCGTTTGCGGCCATGCTGCTCGAGCAAAATGATCAGCGCTTGCTTCTGCGCCAGAATCTCTTCCAGCAGCGGCATGTCGCGACCGTGCAGGGCGAGGGATTCGGTGCGCAACAATTCCAGCAGTTGTTGAGCTGGAGCAAAGTCGTCAGTGATCAGTTGCAGCAAATTAGTGTCGTGCATGTATGGCCTTGGGTTTTAAGCGTCCAAAAAACTGGCGCAGGCCTCTTGGCTAGCGCTGGGCTTCGAAATTGAGCAGTTTGCTGGCTACACGGTTGCTGTCGACTTTATAGCTGCCATCGGCAATCGCTTGCTTCAACTCGGCCACGCGGGCGTTGTCGACCGCAGGCTGGTCGCGCAGCTTGTCAGTGATCTTCTGCAACTGTTGAGCCTCATTGCTGAGGTGTACCGACTCCCCGCTGGTGCTGGCCTGTTCGGCCGGAGCGTTCAGCGGCGCGGACTTGTCGGCGTCGCCGGTTTCCTTGCTGGCGCTGGTGCGCGTGCTGCCGGCGAGTGAGGGAGAGCTGTTTAAACGGCTGAAATCGATGACCATGGTAAAAAAACCTCTGGGTATTTGGACGCTTGACTTGTTTTCGGCAATACCCCGGAAAACTTTAGGCTCGAATATCGATAAGCCCACGCGCGCCGCTGTTGCCCTGCATGGGCCACAGTTTAGGGGGCAACAAGGCACAGCGCCAGTCGTCTACATAGCGACTTCCACCTGTCCCGGCGCGGTGATCCGCGCTTTGATGACCCGTTGTGAATTGAGGTTCTTGACCCGTATCTGCTCGCTCATGCCGCCATTGGACAGGGCTTCGCCGGGCATCTTGACGTTCAGTGTGCCGCTGCGGGCGGAGATCACCACCTGATCGCCTTTGCGCACCACTTCTGCCTGTTCCAGGTGAACCAGGGTGATGAGTTGGTCGGCGACCATTGGTCGGACAAGTTTCTGCCCGATGGCCTGGTCCACCGAGGTCAGGTAGCCCTGGTTGATCTGGCCGATATCACGTTCGCGCAGCATCACGTCCTCGGGGCTGATGATGCCGGCGCGCTTGAGTGGCCGGGTAGTGGTCACCACTTCGCGGAACAGCTTGACCTGGGCAGGCACGAACACGGTCCAGGGCGAAGCGCCGTCGCAGCGCACGCGGACGGTCACGCGTCCCAGCGGTTGTGCCGGGCTTTCCAGGGTCGCTGTCAATTCCTTGTCGCAGTGCGGCATGCGCAGGCGCGGGTCGAGCTGATTGACCTGGATCTCGTAGCGCCCCGGCGTTTGACTGGTTGCCAGATAGTCTTCTACGGTGAATTCAAGAAACCCCTGAGTGACGCCGATAAGTAGATCAGGCAGGGTTACCGGGTCAGCAACGGCAGGATGCCCAGGGTTTAAAAAAAACAACGCCGACAGCCCGTACAGCAATCTGCGGTAATTTGATGTCAGGCGTCGGGAAAATGTCGTTTTGGCGTTCATAACAGTTAAAAAGCAAGCGCCGTGCCGTTTAGCAATGAGCGCGCGTCGGATCTTGAGCTTTGGGGAGTCTGGGCATGGCTGGTGTAATGGATTCGGTGAACCAGCGCACGCAATTGGTAGGGCAGAATCGCCTTGAGCTGTTGTTGTTCCGTCTCGACGGGCAGCAGCTTTATGGGATCAACGTGTTCAAGGTTCGGGAGGTGCTGCAATGCCCCAAACTGACGTTGATGCCCAAATCCAATCCTGTGGTGTGCGGTGTCGCGAATATTCGAGGGGCGACCATCCCGATCCTGGACCTGGCAATGGCCACCGGTTCGGGCGGGTTGCAGGATCTGAGCAACCCCTTTGTCATCATCACTGAGTACAACACCAAGACCCAAGGGTTCCTGGTGCGGTCGGTCGAGCGCATCGTCAACATGAACTGGGAGGAGATCCATCCGCCACCCAAGGGGACGGGGCGCGATCACTACCTGACGGCGGTGACGCGGGTTGACAATCAGTTGGTGGAAATCATCGATGTGGAGAAGGTGCTGGCCGAGGTGGCCCCGACGCCCGAGACCATTTCGGTGGGCGTGGTGGATGTCGAGACTCAGCACAAGGCTGTTTCCCTGCGGGTGCTGACGGTCGACGACTCGTCGGTGGCGCGCAAGCAGGTCACGCGTTGCCTGCAGACCGTGGGGGTCGAAGTGGTGGCCTTGAACGACGGCCGGCAGGCGCTGGATTACCTGCGCAAGCTGGTCGACGAGGGCAAGAAACCTGAAGAAGAGTTTCTAATGATGATCTCCGACATCGAGATGCCGGAGATGGACGGCTACACCCTCACGGCCGAAATACGCAACGATCCACGCATGCAAAAGCTGCACATCATCCTGCATACTTCGTTGTCAGGTGTATTCAATCAGGCGATGGTGAAGAAGGTCGGTGCCGATGACTTCCTTGCCAAGTTTCGTCCTGATGACCTGGCATCCCGGGTTGTCGACCGGATCAAAGCAGCAGATAACAGCTAGGGATATCCATCCCTGGCGGTCACACGATTTAAGAGGCGGCATCATTGTCTACGGGTAATTTGGATTTCGAACAGTTCCGGGTATTCCTGGAAAAAGCCTGTGGGATCTTGCTGGGCGAGAACAAGCAATATCTGGTGTCGAGCCGTCTCAACAAACTGATGGAGCAGCAAGGTATCAAGTCCCTCGGGGAGTTGGTTCAGCGCATCCAGGGCCAGCCGCGCAGCGGTTTGCGGGAGATGGTGGTCGATGCCATGACGACCAACGAAACCCTGTGGTTTCGCGATACCTATCCATTTGAGGTGTTGAAGAACAAGGTCTTGCCGGAGGCGATCAAGGCCAGTCCCAACCAGCGCTTGCGTATCTGGTCGGCGGCCTGTTCCTCGGGGCAGGAACCTTATTCGCTGTCCATGTCGATCGACGAGTTCGAGAAGGCCAACCTGGGGCAGTTGAAGATGGGGGTGCAGATCGTTGCCACCGACCTGTCCGGCACCATGCTGAACAACTGCAAGACCGGCGAGTACGACAGCCTGGCGATCGGCCGCGGATTGTCGGCCGACCGCCTGCAGCGCTATTTCGACCCCAAGGGGCCGGGGCGCTGGGTGGTCAAGGCGCCGATCAAGAGCCGTGTCGAGTTTCGCTCGTTCAACCTGCTGGACAGCTATGCCAGCCTGGGCAAGTTCGACATCGTGTTCTGCCGCAACGTGCTGATCTACTTCTCCGCCGAAGTGAAGAAGGACATCCTGATGCGTATCCACAGCACCTTGAAGCCGGGTGGTTACCTGTTTCTCGGGGCTTCCGAGGCGCTCAACGGATTGCCGGACCACTACCAGATGGTGCAATGCAGCCCTGGGATCATCTACCAGGCGAAGTAAAGTTGGTGTTGTCGAAAAAGAGGCCTGCGGGCCTCTTTTTTTGTGCCTGCGATTTCGTCAGCGGGAGTGGGCGGCAAGCGGCGCATTGCCGCTTTGCTGACGTTTCGCGGAAATGCCTTGCCGCTTTTCTGGCATTGCCGCCTTGCCGCTGCCCCGCAAAGCCTTGATTTACGGGCTTTGACCACTTGGCACGCAGCTTGCTATGTCCTGCTTACGAAAAATCTGGTCGAAGGTTTCCGACATGAGCATCAGCTTCGATAAAGCGCTTGGCATTCATGAACAGGCTCTTGGCTTTCGCGCCAAGCGTGCCGAGGTGCTGGCCAACAACATCGCCAACGCCGATACCCCGAACTACAAGGCTCGGGATCTGGACTTCTCTGCCGTGCTCGCCGAGCAGAACGAGAAAGCCAAGAACGGCACCTTTGCCCTGAACATGACCAACAGCCGGCACATCGAGGCCGAAGGCCTGGGCAACGGCGACGAGTCGTTGCTGTACCGCACGCCGATGCAACCATCGATCGACCAGAACACCGTGGATGCCCAACTGGAACAGTCGAACTACGCCGAGAACTCGGTGAACTTCCAGGCCAGCTTCACGCTGCTCAACAGCAAATTCAAAGGGCTGGTGTCAGCCCTGCGCGGAGAGTAATCCATGTCCCTCGCCAGTGTTTTCAATATTGCCGGTAGTGGCATGAGTGCCCAGACCACTCGCCTGAACACCGTCGCCAGTAACATCGCCAACGCCGAGACGGTCTCTTCGAGCATCGACCAGACCTACCGCGCGCGCCACCCGGTGTTCGCCACCATGTTCCAGGGCGCGCAAAGCGGCGGCAGCCAGTCGCTGTTCCAGAACCAGGACGCGGCCGGCCAGGGCGTCCAGGTGCTGGGTGTGGTCGAGGACCAGAGCAACCTCGAGGCGCGCTACGAGCCTAACCATCCGGCAGCCGACGGCAAGGGATATGTCTACTACCCCAACGTCAACGTGGTGGAAGAAATGGCCGACATGATTTCCGCCAGCCGTTCGTTCCAGACCAACGCAGAAATGATGAACACCGCCAAAACCATGATGCAGAAGGTCCTGACCCTCGGTCAGTGATAAGGGGCGACTCAGATGAGTGTTACCGATACCACCAGTGGCCTGACGCTCAAGGAGATCCTTGCGAACTCCTCGAAGAAAACCACGACCACCAGCAACGATGGCCTGGCGGCGGCAACCAACAGTACCACTGGTAAGAACGCCCTGGGCAAGGATGCGTTCCTGAAGCTGCTGGTGACCCAGCTGAAAAACCAGAACCCGCTGGATCCGCAGGACAACAGCGAGTTCGTTGCCCAGCTGGCGCAGTTCAGCAGCCTGGAAGGCATCACCACGCTGAACGATTCGGTCACGGCGATCGCGGGCAACTACAAGTCTTCGCAAGCCTTGCAGGCTTCCTCGCTGGTCGGGCGTTCGGTGATCGTGCAGACCGGCACCACGCAGGTCGACACCACCAAGAGCATGACCGGCTCGGTGACGGTTCCCGCCAGTGTGAGCGGCCTCACCGTGACCATCACCGACAAGGATGGCAAGACGGTCAAGACCCTCGATCTGGGAAGCCAGAAAGCCGGCAACACCAGCTTCGTCTGGGACGGTACCAAGACTGACGGTACCAAGGCCGATCCGGGTAACTACACCTTCAAGGCCAGCACAACGATCGACGGTAAGGCGACTGCCCTGGTCACCTACCTGCCGGCGACGGTCAACAGCGTCACCATCAGCCAGACCGGCGGTGAGTTGATGTTGAACCTCGCGGGGCAGAGTAGCGCCGTGGCGCTCTCCAAAGTTCAAACCATTGGTATCTAGAGCCGACTAACGCGGCACAAGGAGTGGAATATGTCTTTCAATATCGGCCTTAGCGGTCTCTATGCTGCCAACAAGCAACTGGACGTGACCGGCAACAACATCGCCAACGTGGCGACCACCGGCTTCAAATCGTCCCGTGCCGAATTCGCCGACGTCTATTCGGCCACCAAGCTGGGCACCGGCAGCAAGACCGTGGGCAATGGCGTGCGCCTGGCCAACGTTTCCCAGCAGTTCGGCCAGGGTGACGTGAACAACACCGGCAATGTGTTGGACATGGGTATCCAGGGTTCGGGTTTCTTCGTGCTGAGCGACAACGGCTCGCTGACCTACACCCGTGCCGGTACCTTCAAGACCGACAAGGACGGCTACATCACCAATACCGACGGCACTGCCCGCCTGCAAGGTTATGCGGTCGATGGCAACGGCAAGATCATCAACGGCGTGTTGACCGACCTGCGCATCGACACCTCGAACCTGTCGCCCAAGGCCACCGGCTCGGTTTCCTCGACCATCAACCTGAATTCCACCGCGCCGGTCATTGACCAGAGCGTGACAGGTTTCGCCTTCGATCCGACCAAGGTGGAAACCTACACCAAGCAGTTCAGTACGCCGATCTATGACAGCCAGGGCAACGAGCACAAGCTGGACCAGTACATGGTGAAAACCGGTGCCAACACCTGGAAGACCTACACCCTGGTCGATGGTCGCAACCTTGATGGCTCCGCTCCGACCACCACCGGCGCTACGGCTCCAGTGGCCTCGACCATGACTTTCGACGCCTCCGGCAAACTGGTTTCGGTCATCACTCCGCCTGCCACCACGCCTAATCCGGGCAACAACCTGACCCTCGCGGGCTGGGTGCCCGGCACTGTGACCAATGGTGTGTGGAAGGCCAACGGTGCCAGCGCCAATGCCGGCGGCGTGACCATCTCCATGACCAGCACCACCCAGTTCAACGCCGATACCGCGCGTTCGCTGCCGGTGCAGGACGGCTACGCCACTGGCCAGATCACCAACCTGACCATCGACGGCACCGGTACCCTGTTCGCCAACTTCAGCAACAGCCAGAACAAGGCCATCGGCCAGATCTCCCTGGCCAGCTTCACCAACGAACAAGGCCTGCAGCCGGTAGGCGGCACCAGCTGGAGAGAAACCTACGCCTCGGGCGTGCCGGGCTACGACGCTCCGCAAACCGGCACCCTGGGTTCGGTGGTGTCCAACTCCCTGGAAGAGTCGAACGTCAACCTGACCAGCGAACTGGTGGACCTGATCAAGGCCCAGAGCAACTACCAGGCGAACGCCAAGACCATCTCTACCCAGAGCACCATCATGCAGACCATTATTCAGATGACCTGATAATGGCTGGCTGACAGCGCTCGAAAAAAAGCCCCTCGTCGCAGGGGCTTTTTTGTGCCCGCAAGATTCATCCAGCGCAATCTGCTTCTGTAGGAGCGAAGCTTGCTCGCGATGAGTCAAGACGCTCCGGTAGCAGCCGCGGAGGAGGGAGGCGGCGGCTTTTTTCCGGGCAAAAGAAAACCCCCGGCAGGCCGGGGGCCTGTCGGGGGGGTCGGATAGGCGCCGGGTGGCGCCTGTCGGCTCAGCTTATTGGCAAGCTTCGCAATCCGGCTCGTCGATGGCGCAAGCCTTCGGCACTGGAGCAGGACCTGCCGGAGCGGCCAGGACCGAGTCGTCACCGTGGTTGCCGCCGCTGGAAACAGCGTTCAGCTTGCCGGTGTTGATGGTCGACTTCTCGGTGCTGGTCGCGGCCAGGGCACGGAGGTAGTAAGTGGTTTTCAGGCCACGGTACCAAGCCATGCGGTAGGTCACGTCGAGCTTCTTGCCCGAAGCGCCGGCGATGTAGAGGTTCAGCGACTGAGCCTGGTCGATCCACTTCTGGCGACGGCTGGCAGCGTCGACAATCCACTTGGTTTCCACTTCGAAGGCAGTCGCGTAGAGCTCCTTGAGCTCCTGCGGGATGCGCTCGATCTGCTGCACGGAACCGTCGTAGTACTTCAGGTCGTTGATCATCACCGAGTCCCACAGGCCGCGAGCCTTGAGGTCGCGAACCAGGTACGGGTTGATCACGGTGAATTCGCCCGACAGGTTCGATTTCACATACAGGTTCTGGTAGGTCGGTTCGATCGACTGCGACACACCGGTGATGTTGGCGATGGTTGCGGTCGGTGCGATGGCCATGATGTTGGAGTTACGAATACCTTTCTGTACACGGGCGCGCACCGGTGCCCAGTCCAGGGTTTCGTTCAGGTCGACATCGATGTACTTCTGGCCACGGGCTTCGATCAGGATCTGTTGCGAATCCAGCGGCAGGATGCCTTTGGACCACAGCGAGCCCTGGAACGTCTCGTAGGCGCCACGCTCGTCGGCCAGGTCGCAGGAAGCCTGGATCGCGTAGAAGCTGACCGCTTCCATGGACTTGTCGGCGAAGTCGACGGCGGCGTCGGAACCGTAAGGGATGTGCTGCAGGTACAGCGCGTCCTGGAAGCCCATGATGCCCAGGCCCACTGGGCGGTGCTTGAAGTTGGAGTTCTTCGCCTGTGGCACCGAGTAGTAGTTGATGTCGATCACGTTATCGAGCATGCGCACGGCGGTGTTCACGGTGCGTTGCAGCTTGGCGGTGTCCAGCTTGCCGTCGACGATGTGGTTCGGCAGGTTGATCGAGCCCAGGTTGCAAACGGCGATCTCGTCCTTGTTGGTGTTCAAGGTGATCTCGGTGCACAGGTTCGAGCTGTGGACCACGCCCACGTGCTGCTGCGGGCTGCGCAGGTTGCATGGGTCCTTGAAGGTCAGCCAAGGGTGGCCGGTTTCGAACAGCATGGACAGCATCTTGCGCCACAGGTCTTTGGCCTGGATGGTCTTGAACAGCTTGATCTTGCCGTATTCGCACAGGGCTTCGTAGTACTCGTAGCGCTCTTCGAAGGCCTTGCCGGTCAGGTCGTGCAGGTCCGGCACTTCCGATGGCGAGAACAGGGTCCACTTGCCGTCGTCGAAGACGCGCTTCATGAACAGGTCGGGAATCCAGTTGGCGGTGTTCATGTCGTGGGTACGACGGCGATCGTCACCGGTGTTCTTACGCAGCTCGATGAACTCTTCGATGTCCATGTGCCAGGTTTCCAGGTAGGCACACACAGCGCCTTTGCGCTTGCCACCCTGGTTCACGGCTACGGCGGTGTCGTTCACTACTTTCAGGAATGGCACGACGCCCTGGGACTTGCCGTTGGTGCCCTTGATGTACGAACCCAATGCACGTACCGGAGTCCAGTCGTTGCCCAGGCCGCCAGCGAATTTCGACAGCATGGCGTTGTCGTGGATGGCGCCGTAGATGCCCGACAGGTCGTCCGGCACGGTGGTCAGGTAGCAGCTCGACAGCTGTGGACGCAGGGTACCGGCGTTGAACAGGGTCGGGGTCGAAGCCATGTAGTCGAAGGACGACAACAGGTTGTAGAACTCGATGGCGCGGTCTTCGCGTTGTTTTTCTTCGATCGCCAGGCCCATGGCCACGCGCATGAAGAAGACCTGTGGCAGTTCGAAGCGCACGCCGTCCTTGTGGATGAAGTAGCGGTCGTACAGGGTCTGCAGGCCCAGGTAGGTGAACTGCTGGTCGCGCTCGTGGTTGATCGCCTTGCCGAGTTTTTCCAGGTCGAATTCAGCCAGCACAGGGTTCAGCAGTTCGAACTCGATACCTTTGGCGACGTAGGCCGGCAGAGCCTTGGCGTACAGGTCGGCCATCTCGTGGTGGGTGGCGCTCTCGGCCACTTCCAGGAAGCTCAGGCCTTCGGCGCGCAGGGTGTCCATCAGCAGGCGGGCGGTCACGAACGAGTAGTTCGGCTCGCGCTCTACCAGGGTGCGCGCGGTCATCACCAGGGCGGTGTTGACGTCTTTGAGCGCTACGCCGTCGTAGAGGTTCTTCAGGGTTTCGCGCTGGATCAGGTCGCCGTCGACTTCTTCCAGGCCTTCGCAGGCTTCGGTGACGATGGTGTTCAGGCGGCCCATGTCCAGTGGCGCGAAGCTGCCGTCGGCGCGAGTGATACGGATCGACGGGTGAGCCTGCACCGGCTCTTCGCTCGGAGTGCGGGTGGCGCGCTCCTTGGCGCGCGAGTCACGGTAGATCACGTAGTCGCGGGCAACTTTCTGCTCGCCGGCGCGCATCAGGGCCAGCTCGACCTGGTCCTGGATCTCTTCGATGTGGATGGTGCCGCCCGAAGGCATGCGACGCTTGAATGTGGCGGTGACCTGCTCGGTCAGGCGAGCGACGGTGTCGTGGATCCGCGACGAAGCGGCAGCGGTGCCGCCTTCAACTGCGAGAAACGCTTTGGTGATGGCGACGGTGATTTTGTCATCGGTGTAAGGAACGACAGTGCCGTTACGCTTGATCACTCGCAATTGGCCAGGCGCGGTGGCAGACAGATCCAGATTGGAATCGGCAGCCTGCGGCGCTTTGGCCTGCGGGTTCTCGCGAGTTGTGTCGGTTTGCATGGGTGTCTCCACGTTCTCTATGTTTGTTTGGGCACCCTTTGGGTGCCCACCGTTCCGTCCTGAAGCACTACAACCGGCGCACGCCGGGCATAACGACTTCGGGACAGTTCAGGAAGGGGGGCTGTTGGCGCCGCTTCCATGCCGAAGTCATAGGTAGCGGGCCAATGGCTCGTTACCGTATTCCTGTGGGTGACAGTCATGTACTGCAACACCCGTACCGTTTTCCTTGCCATGGGCGGGAAAACCGCAGCCATCCGCACGCGCGGTTTGGCTTCTGAAAATCTGATTGGTTCCACCAAACGAGTGCAAGAAAAGCGCTTGAGTTTCTTGTCTGATTTGTGTTTGGTTTTTTGACCTGAAACCCTAGATATAGGGTTTTTTTGCGGCCGGGCTACAAGATAATGCGTTTTCAGGGGTGATTGCAACGTACAGCCTGTGGATAAGGTTGTGCGTAAATTGTGTATGAAGCGGGTAAACCTCACGCAGGCCGCAGCAGGGCTGGATCGTACCGTCTGTCACTGTTTTTCACCTCGCAAAACCGCTCGGAGCGGATTTTTGCGGGCGCGAACCCTATCACAAAAAAACGCCTTTACCGAGCGGATTCAACGCCTTGTGTTCACGGCCTCCGCCGTTGCTACAATCGGGCCTTCTTTGCGGCATTTTATTCATCTCACATTACAAAAAGACGGGCAGATCCATTGAACCCGTATCTGGCAAGCAGAGGTCACCGTGGAGCAAGAAGCGTGGCAGATATTGATCGTCGAGGACGATCAGCGACTGGCCGAGTTGACCTGTGAATACCTGCAGAGCAACGGACTGCGTGTCGCCATCGAGGGCAATGGCGCCCTGGCCGCGGCGCGGATCATTGCCGAACAACCCGACCTGGTGATCCTCGACCTGATGTTGCCCGGTGAGGACGGCCTGAGCATTTGCCGCAAGGTCCGCGATCGCTACGACGGGCCGATCCTGATGCTGACCGCGCGCACCGACGACATGGACCAGGTGCTGGGGCTGGACACCGGCGCCGACGATTATGTGTGCAAGCCAGTCCGTCCGCGCCTGTTGCTGGCCAGGATCCAGGCGCTGCTGCGGCGCAGCGAGCCCGTTGAAAACGCCGCGCCGGAAAAAGCCCGGCGCCTGCAATTCGGCCCGCTGGTGGTGGACAGCGCCTTGCGTGAGGCCTGGCTGCACGAGGCCGGTATCGAGTTGACCAGTGCCGAGTTCGACCTGCTCTGGCTGCTGGTGGCCAACGCCGGGCGCATTCTGTCCCGCGAGGAAATCTTCACCGCGCTGCGCGGTATCGGCTACGACGGCCAGGACCGCTCCATCGATGTGCGCATTTCACGGATCCGTCCGAAAATCGGCGACGACCCGGAGCATCCGCGGCTGATCAAGACCATCCGCAGCAAGGGCTACCTGTTCGTTCCCGAAGCCGCTGCCGACCTGTCGCCGTGAACTCCATATTCCTGCGCATCTACGGCGGCATGTGCGCTGCCTTGATCCTGGTGGCGCTGTTGGGCGTGCTGGCGCTGCACCTGCTCAACCAGGCGCGCAGCGAGCAATACCGCGAGCGCCTGGCCCACGGCACATTCTCGCTGATGGCCGACAACCTCAAGCCCATGAGCGAAATCGAGCGGCGCCGCGCCCTGGCGGTGTGGGAGCGGCTGTTGGGCATTCCCCTGACCCTGCAGACGTTCACCCAGACCGGCCTGGACCTCGGGCAGCGCAACCGCGTGTTGCGCGGCCAGGCCCTGGTGGAGCAGACCGGGCCTTACGCGGCGCGGGTTTACCGGCTGGTCAGCGAGCCGGAACAGCTGTTGCTGACCGGCGAGGTGCAGCAGATCAGCGAGCAATTGGCCCGGGCGACTATTTACCTGCTGGCCGATGAGCTGGTGCGCTTTCCGGTGGCCGAGCAGCCGGAGCGCCTGGCAGCGCTGAAAAGGGACAAGGGGTTTGGCTTCGATATGCACCTGGTCACCCAGGACAAGGCGGACATGGACGAGGACCAGCGCCGTCGGGTTGCCGAGGGCGACACGGTGATGGCGCTGGGCAAGGGCGGCGACTCGATCCGCGTATTCGCGGGCATGGTGGGCACGCCCTGGGTGCTGGAAATCGGCCCGTTGTACCAGATGAATCCCTATCCGCCGCAGTGGCTGGTGTTGATTGCGGTGCTGGGCCTGAGCCTGATCGGCCTGATCGTCTATTTATTGGTTCGCCAGCTGGAGCGACGTTTGCGTGGCCTGGAATCGGCGGCGACGCGCATTGCCAAGGGCAGCCTGGAAGCGCGTGTGCCGGCCGGTGGCGCCGATTCCGTGGGACGCTTGGCGGCGGCTTTCAATGGCATGGCCGAGCACTTGCAACGCTTGCTGGCGATCCAGCGCGAACTGGTGCGCGCGGTGTCCCACGAGTTGCGCACGCCGGTGGCGCGTCTGCGCTTTGGCCTGGAAATGATTGGCTCGGCGACGACGCCCCAGGCCCGGGACAAATACATGGAGGGCATGGACAACGACATCCAGGACCTCGACCGGCTGGTGGATGAAATGCTTACTTATGCGCGGCTGGAGCAGGGTTCGCCGGCGCTGAACTTCCAGCGCATCGATCTGGACGCCCTGGTTACCCAGGTGATCGGCGAGCTGGCGCCGTTGCGCGCGCAGGTCACCGTGCAGCGTGGCCTGTGCCTGTCCGCCGCGGATTGCGATGGCGCCTGGGTCGAGGCCGAGCCGCGTTATCTGCATCGGGCATTGCAGAACCTGGTGAGCAACGCCATGCGCCATGCCGAATCGCAGGTGCTGGTCAGTTACCAGGTGGGGCAAATGCGTTGCCGAATCGATGTCGAGGACGATGGCCCGGGGGTTCCGGAAAGCGCCTGGGAACGGATCTTCACGCCGTTCCTGCGCCTGGATGACAGCCGCACCCGCGCCTCGGGCGGCCACGGCCTGGGTTTGTCGATCGTGCGACGGATCATCCACTGGCATGACGGCCGCGCCTTGATCAGCCGCAGCAAGACCCTCGGCGGCGCCTGTTTCAGCCTGAGCTGGCCACGGCATCAGGATAAAGGTTGAGGGTTGGCGAACCGGCTCGGCCGAACATCAAGCGCGGATGCTGACCACGCTCAGCAGTTGCCCGTCCTGCAGCACGAATTGCGCGTCCAGTTCGCTGCCGCTGCACCATTCGCTGGACAGGTCGGCCAGCAGGCGCAGGCGGACCTGGCCGCTGGTGGTCCATTCCAGCACTTCGGCGTGTTCGAAATAGAAGCGCTGGCGGACGATCGGGTACAGCGCCTTGAACAGGCTTTCCTTGACTGAAAAGGTCAGCGTCACCCAAAGCGCCAGTTGCTCGCGCGGGGCCTTGGCCATGCGTTGCAGCTCGGCAGGGATGAGGATTTCTCCCGCCAGGCGTTCCGCGCGCTCGATGTCGAGCAGGTTTTCCAGGTCCATGCCCAGCCCGCGCCAATGTTCCTTGCGCGCGACAATCGCCGCGGCTCGCCCGGTGCTGTGGGTGATCGAGCCGCAGATGTGCGTCGGCCAGACCGGTGCCCGGTCCTCGCCGATCGGCGGAATGCAATCCAGGCCGTCCAGGCGCTGCAGCGCAGCGCGGGCGCAAAAACGACCGGCGAGAAACTCGGCCTGGCGCTTGGCCACCGAGCGTTGAATGCTGGCGGGCGGCTCGATAGCGCTGAGCTGGAAGTCGCTGCTGACCAGCCGCGACGCATCGAAATGGGTGCCGAGCAGGACCGTGTCCGGCAGGGCGTCGGGCAGCGGCCACAAGTTATCGAGTGGCGTGCAGCAGGCGGGGAGGGCGTGAATGAGATTCATGCCAGGCATTTTGCCGGGTTGCAACGCCGGAGGGTAGCCTGGCTAACGTCACCTGATGCCGCCCCGGGAAGTGAGGCACGGGGCGGCCGTGGCGGAATCAGTCGAACAGCTTTTTGAAGAACGCCTGCATGTCCGCCCATGAGCGTTCATCGGCGGCCTTGCTGTAGCCGATATCCAGCCCGCCATGTTCGCCATGGCTCATGCGGTCGGCATCCGGATTACTGAAGCTGTGCTTGGCGCCCTCGAGGTTGACGAACTGGTAGTCGGCGCCGGCCTTGTCCATTTCGGCCTTGAAGGCGCTGACGTTATCGGCGGTGACCATGCTGTCGAGGGCGCCGTGCTCGACGAGGATTTTCGTCTTGACGCTGCCCGGGGTGGCCGGGGTGTTGGTGGTCAGGGCACCATGGAAACTCACCACCCCGAGCAGCGGCAGGCCCTGGCGCGCCGCGTCCAGCACCACCTTGCCGCCGAAGCAGTAGCCGATCGCGGCCAGCTTGTCCGGGTCGGTTTGTGGCTGTTGTTTCAGCAGCTCGAGGCCGACCTTGAAGCGCGCGCTGGCGGCGGCACTGTCTTTGGACGCGGCCTGCATGAAGGCCATGGCGTCTTTCGGGTGCTCGGTGTTCTTGCCCTCGCCGTACATATCGATGGCCAGGGCGCTGTAGCCCAATCCCGCTAGATCCCGGGCCCGGCGCTTGGCGTAGTCGTTCAGGCCCCACCATTCATGCACCACCACAACGCCGGGACGTGGCCCTTCCAACGCGTCGTCATAGGCGTAGTAGCCGATGAGCCGGGTACCGTCAGGGCTCTGGTAAGGGATTTCCTGGGTCTTGATGGCCGCCTGGCTCGTCGTGCAGAAGGCCAACAGTAAGCAAGCAAGAAGCGCGCGCATGGTCCTTTCTCCTTTTTAAAGACTGCCAGTGAGCCTAGTCGATTTGATTCAGCCCAGGTTCAGAGTGTGTTCAGGGGGAGTTCAGGGCGGGGTCGGTAGTCTGGCTCCGTACTTGAAAACACATAGCGAATGAGGAAACACCCATGACTACATTCAAGAAGATGATCCTGGCCTTCACTGTTCTTGGCGCCAGCGCTGTCGTCCAGGCCGCCGACAGCAACTTCGCCAGCCTTACCTACGGCCAGACCAGCGACAAGGTCAAGAAATCCAGCCTGCTCAACAGCAACCTGAACAATCCGAACGCCGACGGTGTGATCGGCAAGGACGGCACCTGGGGCCTGCGCGTGGGCCAGCAGAACGACCAGCATCGCTACTACGCCACCTACGACAATGTCTCCGGTTCGCACAATGGCATTAAACTGCGCCAGGAAAACCTGCTCGGCAGCTACGATATGTTCCTGCCGGTGACCAGCAGCACCAAACTGTTCGGCGGCGGCACCGCGGGCCTGACCAAGCTGACCCAGGATTCCCCAGGCTTCAGCCGCGACAGCGACATCGGTTATGCCATCGGCGTGCAGGCCGGTGTCCTGCAGCAGGTTACACATAACACTTCGGTCGAACTGGGTTACCGTTACCTGCGTAGCAATGCCAGCACCGAGATGAGCGAGCACGGTGGCAGCAAGCAGGGTTCGCTGAGCCTGACCAGCAGCGCCCAGACGTACTTGTCGGCCAACTACGCTTTCTAAACTGCCGTCCTGGTTCTGAACGCGCCGGATCTGCCAAAGCAAGATCCGGCGTTGCCATCTATACGATCAGGGCGTGTGACCGCCCTTGGAGATGTCGAATTTTGCCTGGGAGAGCTGCATGAAACTGCTCGTCGTTGAAGATGAGGCGCTGCTGCGCCATCACTTGCAAACCCGCCTTACGGACAGCGGCCATGTGGTCGAGTCCGTGGCCAATGCCGAGGAGGCGTTGTACCAGACCGAGCAGTTCAACCACGATCTGGCGGTGATCGACCTGGGCCTGCCGGGCATGGGCGGGCTGGACTTGATCCGCCAGTTGCGCTCGCGCGGCAAGGCATTTCCGATCCTGATCCTCACGGCTCGCGGCAACTGGCAGGACAAGGTCGAAGGGCTGGCCGCCGGCGCCGACGACTATGTGGTCAAGCCGTTCCAGTTCGAGGAACTGGATGCGCGCCTGAACGCGCTGCTGCGCCGCTCCAGCGGCTTCACCCAGTCGACCATCATCGCCGGCCCGCTGCTGCTCGACCTGAATCGCAAGCAGGCCTCGCTCGACGAGCAGCCGCTGGCGCTGACCGCCTACGAGTACCGGATTCTGGAGTACCTCATGCGCCATCATCAGCAGGTGGTGGCCAAGGACCGGTTGATGGAGCAGTTGTACCCCGACGATGACGAGCGCGATCCGAACGTGATCGAGGTGCTGGTCGGCCGCCTGCGGCGCAAGCTGGAAGGGCCGTCGGGCTTCAAGCCCATCGAGACCGTGCGTGGCCTGGGTTATCTGTTCAACGAGCGCTGCCGATGATTCGATCGTTACGCCTGCGCCTGATGCTGGCGGCCACGACGCTGGCAGTGCTGTTCATGCTGGCGTTGTTGCCGGCCATGCAAGGCGCGTTCAGCCTGGCGCTGCAGGATTCCATCGAGCAGCGCCTGGCTTCCGACGTGACCACGCTGATCTCGGCCGCCCGGGTCGAGAACAATCACCTGCAAATGCCGGCGCAATTGCCGGACGAGCGTTTCAACCTGACCGACAGCCGCCTGCTGGGCTACATCTATGATCGCGAGGGGCGGCTGGTTTGGCGCTCGAAGGCGACCCAGGAAGAGAACATCAACTACAAGCCGCGCTATGACGGTCGCGGCAACGAGTTCGCGCGTATCCGCGAGGTCAACGGCCAGGAGTTTTTCGTCTACGACGTCGAGGTCAAGCTGCTCGGCGGCAAAAGCGCGGCGTTCAGCATCGTCGCCTTGCAGCCGGTGCGTGAATACCAGCTGACCCTGGAAGGGGTGCGGGAAAACCTTTACCTGGGTTTTGGCGCCGCGTTGCTGGTGCTCCTGGCGTTGCTCTGGCTCGGCCTGACCTGGGGTTTGCAGGCGCTGCGCCGGCTGAGCCAGGAGCTGGACGAAATCGAAAGCGGCACCCGGCAGAGCCTCAGTGAAGAACACCCGCGCGAACTGTTGCGCCTGACCGGTTCGTTGAACCGGCTGTTGCACAGCGAGCGCGAGCAGCGCAGCCGTTATCGCGATTCCCTGGACGATCTGGCCCACAGCCTGAAAACCCCGTTGACGGTGTTGCAGGGTGTCAGCGAAGACATGGCCCTGCGTCCCCAGGATCGTGAGCAGGCCTGGGTGCTGCAAACCCAGATCGAACGCATGAGCCAGCAGATCAGTTACCAGTTGCAGCGGGCCAGCCTGCGCAAGAGCGGCCTGGTGCGTCACCAGGTGCGTCTGCGCCCGGTGCTCAAAAGCCTGTGCGACACCCTGGACAAGGTCTACCGCGACAAGCAGGTGCGGGTCTCGTTCGATCTGCCGGAGCGCTGCTATGTGCCGATCGAGCATGGCGCCTTGCTCGAGCTGCTCGGCAACCTGCTGGAGAACGCCTATCGCCTGTGCCTGAGCGAGGTGCGCATCAGTGTTCGCGAAGACCTGGATGGCGCGCAGTTGTGTGTCGAGGACGACGGCCCGGGCGTGCCGCCGGACCAGCGGGCGCGGATTCTCCAGCGTGGCGAACGCCTGGATCGCCAGCACCCGGGGCAGGGGATCGGCCTGGCGGTGGTCAAGGACATCATCGACAGCTACGGCGCGCAATTGACCCTGGGCGATTCCGAGCTGGGCGGGGCGGCGTTCCGCATTCACTTCCCGGCGATCTGAGGCGCGCTCAGGTGGCCTGGGCGCGGTAAGCGCCCGGCGTCAGCCCGGTCCACTTCTTGAATGCGCGATGAAACGCCGATGGCTCGGAGAAGCCGGTCTGCTCGGCGATCTGTTGCAACGACAGGTCGGCCCGGCGCAGGTGGTAGATGGCGATATCGCGGCGCAACTGATCCTTCAATTCCTGAAAGCTCGTGCCTTCTTCGCGCAAGTGCCGGCGCAAGGTCTGCGGGCTGATGTGCAAATGCTGGGCGATGCTTTCCAGGTCTGGCCAGCGGCTGCTGTCGCGGCTGAGCAGGCGGCGCAGCTGGCTGCTCAGGTTGTCGCCATCGTCCGGGCGGGCCAACAAGTCGGCGGGGGAGCGTTCGAGAAAATGCTTGAGGGTTCGTTCGTCCTGCAGCAACGGCATGTTCAGGTAGCGGCTGTGGAACAACAGGCTGCTGCAGTCGCGGGAAAACACCAGGGGGCAGGGGAACAGCAGGTCGTATTCGTTGCCATGCTCGGGTTTCGGGTAGCTGAAGCAGGCTTGTTCGAGGCGGATGCGCTGGCCGATCAGCCAACTGCCCAGGCGATGCCAGATCACCAGCAGGCTCTCGCTGAGAAAGTGGTCCGGGTCCCACAGCGCCGCGTCGTCCAGGCTCAGGCGGGCCATTTCCCCTTCGCGCGTCAGGCGCAGCCGCGGCGCGTGGGGGAACAGGCCATAGAACAGCAAGCCGCGCTGCAGGGCCTTCTCCAGGGTGCGGCAGTGGATCAGCGCATGGCACATCATGGCGAAGGTGCCGCGCTTGCTCGGGCCGTCGCCGAAGCCCAGGTATTCGTCATCCAGGACTTGCCAGAGCTGTTGCAGCAGGCTGGCGAACTGCTCGGGAGCGATACGCGCCTTGGGTTCGTTCAGCAGTTCGAGGCTGATGCCCAGGGTCTGCAGCAGTTCCGAATAGTCGTAGCCCCGTCGACGGGCCCCGCCCAGGGCGGCGCGGGCGAAATGACTGGCGATGGTGCGTTCGCGCATGAAGGTCGATCCATCCATTAAGTGGCGGATGTTAACAGCCGCCCACGGCTGGGCAAGGCGGATATCCGCCAAATTGTAGGACGAGCACCGGCGGATGGGCGGAAATCCGCCACTTCGCTTAGGGGCGAAGCATGCGAGGGGCGGGAGCAAACCCTGATGTCCAAAGGCCTTCAGGGTTTTTTGGCAAGCTGGCACGGGCTTTGCGATAGCGATCCGGGAGTAGGGAGCAGCGAGAGGTGTTCCCCGCAGCTCTACACAACAAATCCCTCCAGTGCAGGAGGGTTCGCACTTTAGGCGTCGTGTGCATCGATGGATGGTGTGCAACGGTGCTCTTGAGGAACTTTGCAATGACGACTCGTCAGCCACTGTATAAATCCCTGTACTTCCAGGTGATCGTTGCCATCGCTATCGGCATCCTGCTCGGTCACTTCTACCCGCAGACCGGTGTGGCCCTGAAGCCGCTGGGTGACGGGTTCATCAAACTGATCAAGATGGTCATCGCGCCCATCATCTTCTGTACCGTCGTCAGTGGTATCGCCGGCATGCAGAACATGAAATCGGTGGGCAAGACCGGTGGCTACGCGCTGCTGTACTTCGAAATCGTCTCGACCATCGCCCTGCTGATTGGCCTGGTCGTGGTCAACGTGGTGCAGCCGGGCAACGGCATGCACATTGACGTGTCCACCCTGGATGCCTCGAAAGTGGCGGCCTACGTCACCGCCGGCAAGGACCAGAGCATCGTCGGCTTCATCCTCAACGTCATTCCGAACACCATCGTCGGCGCCTTCGCCAACGGCGACATCCTGCAAGTGCTGATGTTCTCGGTGATCTTCGGTTTTGCCCTGCATCGCCTGGGTGCCTACGGCAGGCCGGTGCTGGACTTCATCGACCGCTTCGCCCACGTGATGTTCAACATCATCAACATGATCATGAAGCTCGCGCCGATCGGTGCGCTGGGTGCCATGGCCTTCACCATCGGCGCCTACGGCGTGGGTTCGCTGGTGCAGCTGGGCCAGTTGATGATCTGCTTCTACATCACCTGCGTGCTGTTCGTGCTGGTGGTGCTGGGCGGCATCTGCCGCGCCCACGGTTTCAGCGTCCTGAAACTGATCCGCTACATCCGTGAAGAGCTGCTGATCGTGCTGGGTACTTCTTCGTCGGAATCGGCCCTGCCACGCATGCTGATCAAGATGGAGCGCCTGGGTGCGAAGAAGTCGGTAGTGGGCCTGGTGATCCCGACCGGTTACTCGTTCAACCTCGACGGTACTTCGATCTACCTGACCATGGCGGCCGTGTTCATCGCTCAGGCGACCGACACCCACATGGACATCACTCACCAGATCACCCTGTTGCTGGTGCTGCTGCTGTCCTCCAAAGGGGCTGCGGGCGTGACCGGTAGCGGTTTCATCGTGCTGGCGGCGACCCTGTCGGCCGTGGGCCACCTGCCGGTAGCCGGCCTGGCGCTGATCCTGGGTATCGACCGTTTCATGTCCGAAGCCCGTGCGCTGACCAACCTGGTAGGCAACGCGGTAGCGACCGTCGTGGTGGCCAAGTGGGTCAAGGAGCTGGACGAAGACCAGTTGCAGACCGAGCTGGCTTCCGGTGGTCGTGCGATCAACGACACCCGCGAAGAAGATGACCTGGGCGTTGCCGAAGGCCCAACCCCGACGTCCGTGAAGTAACTTCACCGCGTTGATGAAAAACCCGCTCCGGCGGGTTTTTTCATGCCTGGCGCTTGAGCGCAACGGTCAGCCCGGGTGGCGCTTGCGGTGATTGCGGGGGCCCGGGGCGCTGCCTACTCTGTGGGCAGTCAATCGGGAAGGAGAGAGCTCATGCAAGGGCCATTGGCGTCACTCAAGGTACTGGATTTCTCCACGCTGCTGCCGGGGCCGTTCGCCTCCTTGCTGCTGGCGGACATGGGCGCCGAGGTGCTGCGCATCGAATCGCCGACCCGCATGGATCTGCTGCGGGTGCTGCCGCCCCACGATCAGGGCGTCTCGGCCAGCCATGCCTACCTCAATCGCAATAAGCGCAGCCTGGCGCTGGACCTCAAGCAGCCCGAGGCGCTGGAGGTGGTCCGCCAGCTGGTGCTGGAATACGACATTGTCCTGGAGCAGTTCCGCCCGGGAGTGATGGAGCGCCTGGGGCTGGGCTACGAGGCGTTGAAGGCACTCAACCCGAAGCTGATCTATGTCTCGATCACCGGTTACGGCCAGACGGGCCCGTACCGGGATCGCGCGGGCCATGACATTAACTACCTGGCCTTGGCGGGCCTGGCCAGCTACACCGGGCGCAAGGACAGTGGGCCGCTGCCTTTGGGCATCCAGGCGGCGGACATCGCCGGCGGTTCGCTGCATGGGGTTATCGGCCTGCTGGCGGCAGTGATTGCCCGTCAGCACAGCGGCCAGGGGCAGTATCTGGACGTGAGCATGACCGATTGCGTGTTCAGCCTGAACGCCATGGCCGGGGCCGGCTACCTGGCGTGCGGGGTCGAACCGGCGGTAGAGCGGCAGGTGCTCAACGGCGGCAGCTTCTACGATTATTACCGCAGCCGCGATGGCCGCTGGCTGTCGGTGGGTAGCCTGGAGCCGCCGTTCATGCAGGCGCTGTGCCAGGCGCTGGGGCGCCCGGAACTGGCGGCCCAGGGGCTGTCGCCGCAGCCCGAGCAACAACAGGCGCTCAAGCAGGCCTTGCAGGTCGAGTTCGAGAAGCACGACTTTGCCCAGCTCTGCGAGTTGTTTGCCGCGGTCGATGCCTGCGTCGAACCGGTGCTGGGCCTGGCGGAGGCGGTGGCGCATCCGCAGTTGCAGGCTCGGCAAGTGGTCAGCCAGGTGCCGCGCGGCGATGGCAGCTATCAGCCGCAGATGGCCTGTCCGTTGAAGTTTTCCCAGGGCTTGCCGGAGCCTCGGCATATCGGTGCGGCGCTGGGCGCGCACAGCGATCAGGTGCTGGCCGAACTGGGCTACAGCGCTCAGCGCATTACCGAACTACGACAAAACCGCGTCATCCTGTAAGCGTCTGGGCTCATTCCACCCGCATTTCGCCGCTGAACACCAGGGTATGCCGGCAACGCCGGCACAGATAACGCCGGCCCTGGGTGACCAGGCGATGGCGCTGGGCGGAAAACGGGAAGTCGTTGTCGCAGGGGCAGCGATAGATGTAGCGGGTCACGCTGCGGCGCTGGATCTCGTAGGTGTGGCAGCGATTGGGCGGCAGTTCGTACACGCCGCGCATGATCAGCTGCCATTCTTCGCCGTGGGGCTGAATACGATCACCGAACAGCTGGTGGGCAATCAGGTGCGCGACTTCATGGGCCACGGTCTGCTTGAGGAAGTCTTCGGTGTTTTCCCGGTACAGCTGCGGGTTGAAGCGCAGCAGGTTCTCGTGCAGATGGGCGACACCGGCTTTCTGGCCACGTAACTTGAGGCTGACCACCGGGCGTTTGAAAGGTCGTTTGAAAAAGGATTCAGCGAGTTGGAAACAGTCTTCGACGCGGGTATTGAGTTGCTCGGGCATGCTTAACGGTTCTCCAGAGCGAATGAGTATGCCGCAAAGCGGGCGCATTCCGAATCGTCCAGGCGCCGAATGGTCGTTGTGCAGATTAGAAGGCCGCCTTGCGGCGGCCTGTGTTGGCAGATTGTATTTGTTTTTTGAGCAGCGTCAGTTGGTGTAAACGGGGCCGACGCCAAGACCCCAGACGATCACCGTGAACGCCATGATCGCGACCAGCACCACCAGCCCAACGGCCAGTACGGAGCTCGAGAACAGGAAGCCTTCATCCGACGGAATGTTCATGAAGGTCGGCAACCCGACATACAGCAGGTAAACGGTGTAGCAGATGGCCGCCGTGCCGACGATCATGCCGAGCCACATGTGCGGATACAGCGCCGCCAGGCCGCCGATGAACAGCGGAGTTGCGGTATAGGTGGCAAACGCGACGCAGCGTGCCAGGCTCGGGTTGGCGTCGTAGGTGCGGGCCATCCAGTGGATGAAGGCGCCCATGACCGCGACCCCGCCCAACATTGCCAGGTACGACATGATGGTCATCCACAGCGCGCTTTCCATGGTCAGCATGACCGGCGCTCGATTGCCAATGACCCAACCGACCTGGGTGGTGCCGATAAATGCCGAAACCGCTGGAATCGCCGCGAGAATCAGCGTGTGAGTGAGATACATGTGGCTGATGCTTTCCTCTTCGTCGCCACGTATTTCTCGCCATTCCTGATCGGGGTGGGTGAAGAGTCCCACGACATGATGAATCATAGTCAGTCACTCCTTTGTTAGTGCCATCGCCCCCCAACGGAGCGCCTACGGGCCAGCGGCCAAGTAAGTAAAGGTCTGGATATGTGTGCGACCTTATGTCGCAGTATAGAAAGGACTGCTCTGTAAAAGACGCGGGCGTTAGAGCAAATCGCGCTGTTGGCCCGGCTGGTAATCGCATTCGGCGATTTGCTCGGCCAGCGCATGCCCGACGCTTCGCCCGCGCGCACTTTTTGCGTAAAATGTCCGGCTTTTCGTCACACACCGCGGATTTCAAGCGCCATGGGCACTCTTACGGTCAACCAGAACAAACTGCAGAAACGCTTGCGCCGTCAGGCCGGGGAAGCGGTCGCCGATTTCAACATGATCGAAGACGGCGACAAGGTCATGGTCTGCCTGTCCGGCGGCAAGGACAGCTACACCATGCTCGACGTGCTGATGCACCTGCAGAAGGTTGCACCGATCAAGTTCGACATCGTCGCCGTGAACATGGACCAGAAGCAGCCCGGGTTCCCCGAGCACGTGCTGCCGGCCTACCTCGAGACGCTGGGGGTGGAATACCACATCGTCGAGAAGGACACCTATTCGGTGGTCAAGGAGCTGATACCGGAAGGCAAGACCACCTGCTCGCTGTGCTCGCGCCTGCGTCGCGGCACCCTGTACACCTTCGCCGACGAGATCGGCGCGACCAAGATGGCCCTGGGTCACCACCGCGACGACATCGTCGAGACGTTCTTCCTCAATATGTTCTACAACGGCTCGCTCAAGGCCATGCCGCCCAAGCTGCGGGCCGATGACGGGCGCAACGTGGTGATCCGGCCGCTGGCCTATTGCAGCGAGAAGGACATCCAGGCCTATTCCGACCTCAAGCAGTTCCCGATCATCCCGTGCAACCTCTGCGGCTCCCAGGAAAACCTGCAGCGCCAGGTGGTCAAGGAAATGCTCCAGGAGTGGGAGCGCAAGACCCCGGGCCGTACCGAAAGCATTTTCCGCGGGCTGCAGAACGTGGTGCCGTCGCAGCTGGCGGACCGCAACCTGTTCGACTTCACCAGCCTGAAGGTCGATGAAACCGCGGCCTCGCGGTTCGTCAATGTGGTAAACCTCTGAGTCGTTTCGCGGCTCTGTATCGTGGAATCACGGCGCTCTTCTGAGCGCCGTTTCTTTATCGTCATTAGGAGAGGGCATGCGCGATTACAAGTGGCTGCACGAATACTGTCTGAACCGCTTCGGTTCGGCGGCCGAGCTGGAAGCCCATCTGCCGGTGCCGAAAACTCCGGCGCAATTGCGCAAGATCAGCGATGACCGTTATCTCTCGACCCTGGCCCTGCGGGTGTTTCGCGCCGGTTTGAAGCACAGCCTGGTGGACGCCAAGTGGCCGGCCTTCGAAGAGGTGTTCTTCGGTTTCGACCCGGAAAAAGTGGTGCTGATGGGCGCTGAGCATCTTGAGCGGCTGATGCAGGACGCGCGGATCATTCGCCACCTGGGCAAGCTCAAGAGCGTGCCGCGCAACGCGCAGATGGTGCTCGACGTGGAAAAAGAGAAGGGCAGCTTCGGCGCCTTGATCGCCGACTGGCCAGTGACCGACATCGTCGGCCTGTGGAAATACCTGGCCAAGCACGGCCACCAGTTGGGCGGCCTGTCGGCCCCGCGCTTCCTGCGGATGGTCGGCAAGGACACCTTTGTGCCGACCTATGACGTGGTGGCGGCGCTCAACGCCCAGCAGATCATCGACAAGGTGCCGAGCAGCCTCAAGGACCTGGCCACCGTGCAGGGCGCCTTCAACCAGTGGCACGCCGAAAGTGGCCGGCCGCTGTGCCAGATCTCGATGATGCTGGCGTATACGGTCAACCACTGATTCAGCGATTGGGCTGAAATCATCGCGGGCAAGCCTCGCTCCTACAGAAGCATTCCGAGCGAGGCTTGCCCGCGATGGCGTGCTGTCAGGCGGTGCTGCCCAGGCCTTCGCCCGCCAGCTTGCGGTTGAGCTGGAAGCGCCAGCGCACATAGAGCAAGGCCGAGCAGAACACCGCCAGGCTGGCGAGCATTTCCAGGATGCCGAACAGCTGCCGGTTCGGATCGTAGGCAGCCAGTGCGCCCTTGATGAAATACAGGTTCACCACGAAGCACATCCAGGAGTGCCCGCGCGCGCTGCCCACCAGCATGCCCGGCGCCATCAACAACAGCGGCACCAGCTCGATCAGCAGGATCACCCAGGGCCGGGCGCCGTGCAGGTCGGCAACGAACAGGTAATAGCCGCAGAGCAAGCCGACCAGGCCGAAAAAGCAGATCAGGCTCAGCACCCGGGTGATGCGTACGCGCGGCTCCAGCCACTCGATGGCAGGCAGGATCTTCGGCTTTTTAGCCACGGTTGCTCTCCAGTTGCAGGGCCGTCTTGGCCAGGCGCAGGCCCAGGGCGCGGCAGAGGGCAACCTCATGTTCGTTCAGCGGGCTCTTGCCGTCGGCACCGGCATGATGGCTGGCCCCATACGGCGTGCCGCCGCCACGGGTCTCCAGCAAGGCCGATTCGCTGTAGGGCAGGCCGGTGATCAGCATGCCGTGGTGCAGCAGCGGCAGCATCATCGACAGCAGGGTGGTTTCCTGGCCGCCGTGCAGGCTGGCGGTGGAGGTGAACACGCCCGCCGGCTTGCCGACCAGGGCGCCGGTCAGCCACAGGTTGCTGGTGCCATCGAGGAAATACTTCAGCGGCGCGGCCATGTTGCCAAAGCGGGTCGGGCTGCCCAGCGCCAGGCCGGAGCAGTGCTTCAGGTCGTCGAGGCTGGCGTACAGCGCGCCGTCTTCCGGAATGCTCGGGGCCACGGCTTCGCAATCGGCGGAGATCGCCGGCACGGTGCGCAGGCGCGCCTCCATGCCGCCTTGTTCGATGCCCCGGGCAATCTGCCGGGCCATCTCGTTGGTCGAGCCGTTGCGGCTGTAGTAGAGCACCAGGATGTACGGCGTACTCAAGGCAGGATCTCCAGCACATTCTCCGGCGGCCGGCCGATGATGGCCTTGTCGCCGACTTCGAGAATCGGCCGCTCCATGAGTTTTGGATGGGCGGCGATGGCCGCGATCAGCTGCGCTTCGCTCAGGCTGGCATCGGCCAGGTTGAGGGTCTTGTACTCGTCTTCGCCGGTGCGCAGCAGCTGGCGGGCGCCGATCCCGAGCTTGCCCAGCAGGCTTTGCAGTTGGGCGGCGTCGAGCGGAGTCTCCAGGTAGCGGACCACGGTCGGGGTCAGGCCACGGGCTTCCAGCAGTTCCAGCGCACCGCGGGATTTCGAGCAGCGCGGGTTGTGATAAAGCGTCAGATCGGTCATGGGCGGGTCGCATCTTGCGTAAGGTGGCGGCTATTCTACCTGTGCGACGGGCAGTCCTGAACCTTGCGAGGCGATGGGTCGCACGAGAAAGCGGGTTTGACTGGTTTTTTTCAATACAAGGATCAAGGCATGGCAAGGCAACTGGCAGCGGCATTGGCGATCATCGGCACGTTGTTGCTGAGCGGCTGCGGTAACGATTACGGGGTCGATCAATATGGCCAGAAGGTCGCCGCCGAGCGCGTGGACAAACAGTGGCTGGTGCTCAATTACTGGGCCGAATGGTGCGGGCCGTGCCGTACCGAGATTCCTGAGCTCAATGCATTGGCCGAAGGCCTCAAGGGGCAGCCGGTGAGTGTGCTGGGGGTCAATTTCGACAACGTCCAGGGCGAAGAACTGAAAAACGCCAGCGAAAAGCTGGGCATCAAGTTCACCGTGCTGGCGCAGAACCCGGCAGAAATTTTCGACCTGCCGCGCAGCGAGGGCCTGCCGGTGACCTACATCATCGACGACCAGGGCAAGGTGCGTGAGCAACTGATGGGCGAACAGACCGCGGCGGGCGTGATGGCGAAGCTGGAAGCCCTGCGCGGACATTGATCTGTAGCCGCTGCCGCAGGCTGCGATCGGCCTGCAAGGCCGTTGCGATTGAAGGTCCTGCGGACCTTATCGCAGCCTGCGGCAGCGGCTACAGGGGGCGGTATCAGCCTTCCTCGAGCCACCAGCGCAACGGCTTGCCCTCGGCCGGCCAGAAACGCACTTGTTCGATCGGCGAAATATCCCAGCGCTGGATTGTTTCCAGCGCCTGCAGGAAGCGTCGCTCCTGCTCCATCAGGGCCGGCGCGCACATCTTGCGGGTGCTGCCGACCTTGCCGAAGCTGAGCTTGTCGCCTTCCAGGGTGTAGGGCGCGAACCAGTGGTTGCAGCCGCCGTTGCCATAGGCACGGCCGTCTTCACCGAGGGTGATGGTCAGGTGGCTGTAATCGATCAGCGGACGTTCGCCAATCCATTCCAGGATGTAGCTGCGATCCTGCTGCAGTTTCACTGGTTCCGCCGCGCAACCCAGCAGGCTGGCGCCGAGCGCGGTGGTCAATGCCAGGCGTTTCATTGGGCGGCTCGCTGGCATTTCGGGCAGCGGTGCTTTTCCCCTTCGCCGATCCAGCCGAGTTCGGCGATCCGCGCACTGGCGGCGGGCTTTTGCGCCTTGCTGCCCAGCTTGGCATCCACCGCGAACTCAAAGCTCAGCTCGGTCGCGCAACTGTCGCAGTTGACCTGCCATTGATGGATCGCCAGTTCGCCGAATACCGGGCCACGGGCCACGGCGACCCATTGGCCGACCGGGTTGATCAGGTGCCGCACGGTTTCCACTGTCAGGCGCATCGACAGGTCTTTGCTGCCCTTGAGGGTCACGATCAGTACGTCGTCGTTGCGGATGGAACCACCGTTGCCGGTGACCTGATAGCGGCCGGGCACCAGGGCGCGGCATTCGATCAGGGTGTGTTGCGGGTTCATCAGGCTGTAGCGGAAATCGTGTTCGACCATGGGTCCTCCAAATCTGGCGCGTATGCTAGCACGCAGCCCGATCCCTCAGGTTGCAGGCAGATGACCTTCGCTTACCGCCGGTCCGTCGATTCGGCTCAGCCTTCCACTTGATTGCAGGGCGCGCCAGCGGCCCAGGCGGCAATGTTGTGCAAGGTGGTCTCGGCAATCGCCGCCAGGGCCTCGCGGGTGAGGAATGCCTGGTGGGCGGTGACGATCACGTTGGGGAAAGTCAGCAGCCGCGCCAGCACGTCGTCCTGCAGCGGCAGGTCGGAGCGGTCTTCGAAGAACAGCTGCGCTTCCTCTTCGTAGACATCCAGCCCGAGATAGCCCAGTTGGCCGTTCTTCAGCGCCTCGATCAGCGCCGGGGTATCCACCAGGCCACCGCGGCCGGTGTTGATCAGCATCGCTCCCGGTTGCATCCGCGCCAGGCTCTGGCGGTTGATCAGGTGTTTGCTATCGGCGGTGAGCGGGCAGTGCAGGCTGATGATCTGCGCCTGGGCCAGCAGCTCCGGCAGGCTCAGGTAGCGCGCGCCCAGGGCTTCGACTTGCGGGTTGGGGAAGGGGTCGTGGGCCAGCAGCTGGCAGCCGAAGCCGGCCATGATCCGGGCAAAGGTGGCGCCGATCTGCCCGGTGCCGACGATGCCGACGGTTTTTCCCACCAGGTCGAAGCCAGTCAGGCCGTGCAGGCTGAAGTCGCCTTCGCGGGTGCGGTTGTAGGCGCGGTGCAGGCGGCGGTTCAGCGCCAGGATCAGCGCCACGGCGTGTTCGGCCACGGCATGGGGCGAGTAGGCGGGCACCCGCACCACGCCCAGGCCCAGGCGCTTGGCCGCGGCCAGGTCGACATGGTTGTAGCCGGCCGAACGCAGCGCGATCAAGCGCGTGCCGCCGGCAGCCAGTTGCTCCAGTACCGGGGCGCTCAGGTCGTCGTTGATAAAGGCACAGACCACGTCGTGGTGTTCGGCCAGCGCCGCGGTGTCCAGGCTCAGGCGCGCCGCCTGGAATTGCAGCTCGATGCCCGGCGGCAAGGCGGCGCCGAGGAAGCTGTCGCGGTCATAGTTCTGGCTGCTGAAGAGAATCGTGCGCATGGCGTCGTCCTTGTGAAAGTTGCCCCGAGCATGAACCTGCGGGGCTGACGTGTCGTTGCCTTGAATCAGGCGTTGATGCGGGCCTCCGTGGCCAGGCGACTAATGGCCCGTTCGAGCTCGTCGAGGGCGGCGAAGGCCTTGACGTCTTCCTGCTTGAGCAGGGTTTCGCTGCGCTGGCAGGCGGCGCGCAACTGCGGCACTCCACAATAGCGGGTCGCCCCGTGCAGGCGATGGACCCGCTCGATCAACGCATTGTGATCGTTGGCGGTACGGGCGGCGCGAATCGCTTCGCGATCGGCTTCCAGCGAGGCCAGGAGCATGGCCAGCATGTCGGCCGCCAGGTCCGCCTTGCCGGCGGCCAGGCGCAAGCCTTCGTCGTGATCCAGCACTTGCAGCTCGAGGCCGTTGCCAGACACTTCGCCAGAGCGTTCCGGGCCCTGGTTGCGCAGGGCCAGGCCGGTCCACTTCAGCACCACCTGGGCCAGTTGCCGCTCACTGATGGGTTTGGTCAGGTAATCGTCCATGCCGCTTTGCAGCAGCGCGCGCTTTTCGTTGGCCATGGCGTGGGCGGTGAGGGCGATCACTGGCAGCGGCGTGCAGTTGCGCTCGCTTTCCCACTGGCGAATCGCCTCGGTGCTCTGGCGACCGTCCATGCCGGGCATCTGCACGTCCATCATCACCAGGTCGAACGACTCGTTCTGCACCGCCTTGACCGCCGCATAGCCGCTGTCGACCGCGAGCACCTTGGCGCCCATGTCTTCGAGCAGGGTCTGCACCAGCAGCAGGTTGGCCGGGTTGTCATCGACACACAGCACCCGTGGCGGGCGGCTGGCGATCGGTTCGCTCGGCTCGCTGCGCACCACCTTGGGGTTGACCAGGTCGGCCAGGGCGCGCCGCAGTTTGCGCGTGCACGCCGGTTTGGCCTGCAACTGGCTGTGAGGGTTGGGCACCGACAGGTGGAAGAGCGTCTGTTCGGTGGTCGGGCACAGCACCAGGACTTTGCAGCCCAGGTGCTCGAGGTCCCAGATGTGCTGGTTGAGGCGTTCCGGCAGCATGTCGTTGGTGGTGATGCCGAGGACCGCCAGATCGATCGCCTGGTCGGTCTGGTGCACGCCGGTCACCCCGTTGGTCAGGGCTTCCAGGGTGTTGAACGGAGTGACTTCCAGGCCGCAGTCCTCGAGTTGATGCTGTAGGGCCTGGCGCGCCAGCTCATGGTTTTCCAGGACCGCGACCCGCCTGCCGAGCAGCGGCGGGGCCGGCAGGTCTTCGGCGTCGTCGCGGGTTTTCGGCAGACGCAGGCTGATCCAGAACTCCGAACCTTCGCCGGGCGTGCTGTCGACGCCGATCTCGCCGCCCATCTGTTCGATCAGGCGCTTGGAAATCACCAGCCCCAGGCCAGTCCCGCCGGGTTGTCGCGACAGCGAATTGTCGGCCTGGCTGAACGCCTGGAACAGGGCGCGCACGTCCTGGTTCGACAGGCCGATGCCGGTGTCCTGAATGCTGATGCGCAGTTGCACGCTGTCTTCGTGCTCCTCTTCAAGCATGGCCCGGGCGACGATGGTGCCTTCGCGGGTGAACTTGATGGCGTTGCTCACCAGATTGGTGAGGATCTGCTTGAGGCGCAGCGGGTCGCCCACCAGCGACAGCGGGGTATCGCGATACACCAGGCTGACCAGTTCCAGCTGCTTGGCGTGGGCGGCCGGAGCGAGAATGGTCAGGGTGTCCTGCAACAGGTCGCGCAGGTTGAACGGAATGCTGTCGAGCACCAGCTTGCCGGCTTCGATTTTCGAGAAGTCGAGAATTTCGTTGATGATTCCCAGCAGGCTGTCGGCGGATTTTTCGATGGTGCCCAGGTAATCCAGCTGGCGCGGGGTCAGCTCGCTTTTCTGCAACAAATGAGTGAAGCCGAGGATGCCGTTGAGCGGCGTGCGGATTTCATGGCTCATGTTGGCCAGGAATTCGGACTTGATCCGGCTGGCCTCCAGGGCCTCCTTGCGCGCCAGGTCCAGCTCGATGTTCTGGATCTCGATGGTCTCCAGGTTTTGCCGGACGTCCTCGGTGGCCTGGTCGATGCTGTGCTGCAGTTCTTCCTGGGCATTCTGCAGGGTGCCGGCCATGCGGTTGATGCCCGAGGCCAGCTCGTCCAGTTCCTGGCTGCCGAGCAAGGGCAGGCGGGTTTCCAGGTTGCCGTCCTTGAGCTGGGTGACGGCCTGTTTGATCTGGCTCAGCGGGTCGTTGATGGTTCGCCCCATGCGCAGTGCCAGCAGGCCGGTGCAGATCAGCCCGGCGGTAATCAGCAGCAGGCTGGCGAACAGGCTGCGGTAGCCGCGCAGCAGCATGCTGTTATGGGACAGTTCCAGCTCGACCCAGCCGAGCAGGCGGTCGGACTCGTCGGGAATCAGGTCGCCGGCCAGGTTGCGGTGGCGGCCGAACACCGGCAGCAGATAGCGGGTGGCGTCGCTGCCGGTGCGTTGCAGCATCTGGCTGCCGTTGCCGGTCGGCGCCTGGTTGAGCATGCTCGGGCCGGCATGGGCCAGCGGCGTGCGGTCGGGCGCGAGGAAAGTCACTGCGCGCACGTCCTGCTGTTCCAGGGATTGGGTGGCGATGCGCTCCAGCAGGGAAGTGTCCTGATGGGCCAGGGCGGGAGCCACCAGGGGCGCCAGTTGCTCGGCGATCATTTCGCCTCGGTGCAGAAGCTGGGTTTGCAGGTCCGATTGCTGCATCCAGGTGAAATAACCGCCCAGTACCAACGCCATCAGGCTGGTTGGCAGCAAGGTCAGTAACAGCACGCGGCCTTTGATTCCCAGTTTCTTAAGCACGCAACTCTCCTGCTACCACGCCATTTTGAATGAACCCTGCGCACGTCCGGTGCGCACCACCTGCGCAGTGTAGCCATTTGCTTGACGGCATTCTTCGCAAAATTGACCGCGCAATGGCTCGGATGTCTCGGCGCCCGGCCAGCGTTTTGTCGACCGGTGTCGGTTGCCCGGCCGCGGACAATCTTGAATAATCGCGCAACTGAGAATTACTTGCAGAAGCCAATGAATCCCGTATCTGCCGGCCATCCCCGGATCCTGAGTATCGAAGACGACCTGGTGCTCGGTGCCTATGTGCATGAGCAACTGGGGCGTTGTGGTTTTGAGGTGACCTGGTGCCAGAACGGCCAGGAAGGCCTGACGATGGCCCGCGAGCAATCGTTCGATGTGGTGCTGATGGATATCCTGCTGCCGGGGATGGACGGCCTGGAGGTGCTCACGCATTTTCGCCAGAGCCATTCCACGCCGGTGCTGCTGATGTCGGCGCTGGGGGCCGAGGCGGATCGCATCAGCGGTTTTCGCCTGGGGGCCGACGATTATTTGCCCAAGCCTTTCAGCATGGCCGAGCTGCGGGTACGGATCGAAGCCATCTTGCGGCGTGTGGCCCTAGACCGCCGGCCGGACCCGGCGCCGCTCAGGCAGGAAGCGCGCGGGCTGCATTTCGACGACGAACTGTGCGACGTGCATTACGGGCAGCAGTGGGCCGGGCTGACCCGCAGCGAGTACCGTCTTTTGGAGACGCTCAATCGCAATGGCGACGAGGTCCTGAGCAAACCCTTCCTTTATCAGCATGTGCTGCAGCGTGGCTATGCGCCCCATGATCGCAGCCTGGACATGCATGTCAGCCAGATCCGCCGCAAACTCAAGGCCATCGGTTACCTCGCGCGCGAAGTACGCACGGTCTGGGGCAAGGGCTATGTGCTGAGCGCCATCGATGAAATGGCCTGAGCTGCCCGGCAGGCACTCGCTGTTCTGGAAGCTGGCCTGCCTGTTGGTCGCGTTCTGCCTGCTGATGATCTGGCTGAGCTGGTCCTGGGGCCGCTATATGGAACAGAAAAACCTGTTCCTCTCCGATGAGGCCCGCGGCACGCTGACCGGCTACGCCGCCGAAGCCGAACACGCCTGGAAACAGGGCCACAGGGCCGGGGTCGATACCTGGCTGCAAGGCATGGCCGGGCGCGAGCGCCATTGGATCGGCGTCATCGGGCGCGACCTGCAGTCGCTGAGCAGCTATCCGCTGAGCGAAACCGAGAGCCAGCACCTGACCTTCCTGCGCGGCCTGGATTGGCCGGTCAGCCGCCACACCCGTGGTTTGCCCTGGCTGAAGATTCCATTTCCCAACGATCCGTCCGCTGGCAGCCTGGTGATCGAATTGCCCCAGCGGTTCATGCCCGGGCGCTACCGGGTGTTCTGGCGGGTGCTGACCAACGGGGTGATCCCCGGCCTGTTTACCCTGCTGCTGTGTGTCGGGTTGTATCGACTGCTGGTGGTGCCGCTGAACCAGCTGCGCGAGCAGGCCAACGCCTGGCGCGCCGATCAATTGAATGCGCGACTGTCGAGCCAGACCACCAGTCGCCAGGATGAACTGGGTGAGTTGGGCCGGGCCTTCGACCAGATGTCCGAGCGCCTGCAAGGCACGGTGGCCTTGCAGCAGCAATTGCTGCGCGATCTTTCCCATGAATTGCGCACGCCCTTGAGCCGCCTGCGGGTGGCCTGCGATGGCGAACAGAGCCTGCCGGCGTTGCGCGAGCGGCTGGCGCGGGAAGTCGATGGCATGCAGCGGCTGGTGGACGACACCCTGCAACTGGCCTGGCTCGACGCCGAGCGGGCGCCGCTGGTCGAGGAAGACATCCAGATCCAGGCTCTGTGGGAAATGCTCACGGAAAACGCCTGCTTCGAAAGCGCCTGGTCGGCCACGCAACTGCATTGCGCGCTGGACGCCTCGTGCTGGGTGCGGGGCAATCTCAATACCCTGGCCCAGGCCCTGGAAAACATCTTGCGCAATGCCATTCGCCATTCCCCCGCCGGCGGTCGTGTGCTGCTGGACGGCCAGCGCCAGGGCGAGCATTGGCTGTTGTGGCTGGAGGATGAAGGGCCGGGCGTGGCCGATGCCGATCTGCAGCGGATCTTCGATCCCTTCACCCGCCTCGATGGCTCGCGTCCCGGCAATGGCGGTTTCGGCCTGGGGCTGAGCATTGCGCGCAACGCCGTACAGCGTCAGGGCGGCCAATTGTGGGCTGAAAATGCCGGTCGCGGCCTGCGCCTGTACATGCTTCTACGGGCTGCCGTTGCGGTGGAGGCGCCGCCGATCGAGGCCGATTCACTGCCTTATATCGTTAAGCCATAAGACCCTCACTTTGCGTGATATGGCCTGCGAACGTTTGCCGGTATGATAGGCGCCCCCGCAGTCCGGATTGCGAATACGCCATGACCTTGCAGTACCCCACCATCGCCGATTGCGTCGGCAACACCCCGCTGGTCCGTTTGCAGCGCCTGCCTGGCGTCACCAGCAATACCCTGCTGCTCAAGCTCGAGGGCAATAACCCGGCGGGTTCGGTCAAGGACCGCCCGGCGCTGTCGATGATTACGCGCGCCGAGCTGCGTGGGCAGATTCATCCCGGCGATACGCTGATCGAGGCGACCTCGGGCAATACCGGGATCGCCCTGGCCATGGCTGCGGCGATCAAGGGCTACAAGATGATTTTGATCATGCCCGACAATTCCAGTGCCGAGCGCAAGGCGGCGATGACCGCCTATGGCGCCGAGCTGATCCTGGTCAGCCAGGAAGAGGGCATGGAAGGTGCGCGCGACCTGGCCGAAAAGATGCAGGCCGAAGGTCGCGGCAAGGTGCTCGACCAGTTCGCCAACGGCGATAACCCTGAAGCGCACTACACCGGCACCGGCCCGGAAATCTGGCGGCAGACCGAGGGCACCATTACCCATTTCGTCAGCTCCATGGGCACCACCGGCACCATCATGGGCACCTCGCGGTACCTGAAGGAGCAGAACCCGAACGTGCAGATCGTCGGCCTGCAACCGATGGAAGGCTCGGCCATTCCTGGCATTCGTCGCTGGCCGCAGGAATACCTGCCGAAGATCTACCAGGCCAGTCGCGTCGATCGCATCGTCGACATGGCGCAAAGCGAAGCCGAAGACGTGACCCGGCGCCTGGCCCGCGAAGAAGGCATCTTCTGCGGCGTATCGTCAGGCGGTGCGGTGGCGGCGATGTTGCGCCTGTCCCGCGAGGTCGAAAACGCGGTGATCGTCGCGATCATCTGTGACCGTGGCGACCGTTACCTGTCGACCGGCATTTTCGATGCGCCCAACTGATGGCTAAGCCAGTCAGAGGCCTGCGCTTCCAGCCTGCGGGCGGCAGCCGGGCGGCGCAGATCCCCGTCGGAAAGAAACAGCGCCTGAAGATCGAGCGCCTGGCCAACGACGGCCGTGGCATTGCCTTCCTTGAGGGGCGTACCTGGTTCGTCGCCGGTGCGCTGGCGGGCGAAGAGGTCGAGGCGCGAGTGTTGGGCGCCCACGGCAAAGTGGTGGAAGCCCGTACCGAGCGCGTATTCACCGCCAGCGATTTGCGGCGGCCGGCGCCGTGCCCCCATGCCGGGCGTTGCGGCGGCTGCAGCGTGCAGCATCTGCCCCACGACGAACAGCTTGCCCTGAAACAGCGCATGCTCGCCGAGCAGCTGTCGCGTGTCGCCGGTGTCGAGCCGCAGGAGTGGGCGGCGCCGTTGAGCGGTCCGGAGTTCGGCTACCGACGTCGGGCGCGGGTCGCGGTGCGCTGGGACGCCAAGGCGAAAAAGCTCGAAGTGGGTTTCCGCGCGGCCGGCAGCCAGGACATTGTCCCTATCGACGAATGCCCGGTGCTGGTACAGCCCTTGCAACCGATCATGAGCCGCTTGCCGGCCATGTTGCAGCGTCTGAGTAAACCTCAGGCGCTGGGGCATGTGGAGTTGTTCAGCGGTTCGGCGATTGCCGTGCTGCTGCGTCACATGGCGCCGTTGTCCGCGGCTGACCTGGAGATTCTCCAGGCGTTCTGCGCGTTCCATGAGGCCCAGCTGTGGCTGCATGGCGAAGACGAGCCGCAACCGGTGGACCCGGACCAGGCCCTGGGCTATCGCCTGGAGCCGTGGAATCTGCAGCTGGCCTATCGGCCGGGGGACTTTGTCCAGGTCAATGCCGGGGTCAACGAGGCGATGGTGGCCCAGGCCCTGGAGTGGCTGGCGCCACAGGCCGACGAGCGCGTGCTGGACCTGTTTTGCGGCCTGGGCAACTTTGCCTTGCCGCTGGCGCAGAGCGTTCGTGAAGTGGTGGCAGTCGAAGGGGTGGCAACCATGGTTGAGCGCGCCGCACAGAATGCCGCTAGCAACAATTTGCATAACACCCGGTTTTTTCAGGCCGATTTATCGCAGCCCCTGGGCGACGCCGAGTGGGCCCGCGAAGGCTTTTCTGCGGTACTCTTGGACCCACCTCGGGACGGGGCTTTCGAGGTGGTACGCAAGCTGGCGAGCCTGGGCGCCAAGCGCCTGGTTTATGTGTCATGCAACCCTGCCACTCTGGCGCGTGACACAGTCGAACTGGTCAGGCAGGGCTACCGGTTAAAACGTGCCGGGATCCTCGATATGTTTCCTCAGACGGCACATGTCGAGGCCATGGCGTTATTTGAAGCGAGCTAGGATGGCTCGTCTAATCCGTTGGCCCGTCAGGCAGCACTCGCCGGCCCAGCGAGGAAATACTGGCAGTGAAGGTCAGCGATTTGACGCATTGAATGTGCGTCGTAGGGAAGGTAAAGCAAGATGGTACAGGTGAGAGCGCACCAGCCGATCAACACCGACGGCAGTATCAATCTCGAGGCGTGGCTCGATCATGCGGTCAGCGTCGACATGGCACTGGACCGTGAAGCCTTGAAAGAAGCCTGCGAGTTCGCTCGTGAGGCAGAGTTACAACACATCGCCGCGAAGAATCTCAGCGGCGAAGACCTGTCGAGTTTCAGCACGGGCCTGGAGATCGCGGAGATCCTCGCCGATCTCAAGCTGGATCAGGACTCGCTGGTGGCCGCGGTGCTGTACCGCGGCGTCCGGGAAGGCCAGATTCCGCTGCCGGCCGTCAGCCAGCGCTTCGGCCCGGTGGTGGCCAAGCTGATTGACGGCGTGCTGCGCATGGCGGCGATCAGCGCCAGCCTCAGCCCTCGTCAATCCCTCGTGCTCGGCACCCAGGCCCAGGTGGAAAACCTGCGCAAGATGCTGGTGGCGATGGTCGATGACGTGCGCGTGGCGTTGATCAAGCTGGCCGAGCGGACTTGCGCGATCCGCGCGGTAAAACACGCCGACGACGAGAAACGCAATCGGGTCGCCCGGGAAGTCTTCGACATCTACGCGCCGCTGGCCCATCGCCTCGGTATCGGGCATATCAAGTGGGAGCTGGAGGACCTGTCCTTCCGCTACCTGGAGCCTGAGCAATACAAGCAGATCGCCAAATTGCTGCACGAGCGGCGCCTTGATCGCGAGCGCTTCATCTCCGACGTGATGAACCAGTTGCAGAACGAGCTGCAGGCCACCGGCGTCGACGCCGACATCAGCGGCCGGGCCAAACACATCTATTCGATCTGGCGCAAAATGCAGCGCAAGGGCCTGGAGTTCAGCCAGATCTACGACGTGCGCGCGGTACGCGTGCTGGTCCCGGAAATGCGCGACTGCTACACCGCGCTGGGCATCGTCCATACGCTGTGGCGGCATATTCCGAAAGAGTTCGACGACTACATCGCCAACCCCAAGGAGAACGGCTACCGCTCGCTGCATACGGCGGTGATCGGCCCTGAAGGCAAGGTGTTGGAAGTGCAGATCCGTACCCACGCGATGCACGAAGAGGCCGAGCTGGGGGTTTGCGCGCACTGGCGCTACAAGGGCACCGACGTCAAATCCGGTTCCAACCACTACGAAGAGAAAATCTCCTGGCTGCGTCAGGTGCTCGAGTGGCACGAGGAGCTGGGGGATATCGGCGGCCTGGCCGAACAGCTGCGGGTGGATATCGAACCGGATCGGGTCTACATCTTCACCCCCGACGGCCACGCCATCGACTTGCCGAAAGGCGCCACCCCGCTGGACTTCGCCTACCGCGTGCATACCGAGATCGGCCACAACTGCCGCGGCGCGAAGATCAACGGGCGCATCGTGCCCCTCAACTACAGCCTGCAGACCGGCGAGCAGGTCGAGATCATCACCAGCAAGCACGGCACGCCGAGCCGCGACTGGCTGAACCCGAACCTGGGTTATGTCACCACGTCGCGGGCGCGGGCGAAGATCGTCCACTGGTTCAAGCTGCAGGCCCGCGACCAGAACGTGGCAGCGGGCAAGACCCTGCTCGAGCGCGAACTTAATCGCCTCGATCTGCCGCAGGTGGATTTCGACAAGCTGGCCGACAAGGCCAACATGAAAACCGCCGAGGACATGTTCGCCGCCCTGGGCGCGGGCGACCTGCGCCTGGCGCAACTGGTCAACCTGGCGCAGCAACTGGTGGAGCCGGAGCGCGGCAACGAACAGCTGGAGCTGATCCCGCGCAAGGCCACCGGCTACAAGCCAGGCAAGCGCGGCGATATCCAGATCCAGGGGGTCGGCAACCTGCTGACCCAGATGGCCGGTTGCTGCCAGCCGTTGCCGGGGGATGCGATCGTCGGTTACATCACCCAGGGGCGTGGGGTGAGCATTCACCGCCAGGATTGCGCCTCGGTGTTGCAACTGGCCGGGCGCGAGCCGGAGCGGATCATCCAGGTCAGCTGGGGACCGGTGCCGGTGCAGACCTATCCGGTGGACATCATCATTCGTGCCTACGACCGCTCCGGGTTGCTGCGTGACGTGTCCCAGGTATTGCTCAACGAGCGGATCAACGTGCTGGCGGTCAACACCCGCTCGAACAAGGAGGACAACACCGCGCTGATGTCCCTGACCATCGAGATTCCGGGGCTGGACGCATTAGGGCGGTTGCTGGGGCGTATTTCCCAGTTGCCGAACATCATCGAAACCCGCCGTAACCGTACCCCTTGAAAGTCGGAGCGTAGGAGCGAGGCTTGCCCGCGATGGCGGTTTGCCTGACATACCGCTATCGCGGGCAAGCCTCGCTCCTACAGAAAACATGGTTTGGCAATGAGAGTGACCGATGTACAGCCTTGAAGACCTGTTGCACCTGATGGCGCGACTGCGGGATCCGCAGTACGGCTGCCCTTGGGATATCAAGCAGAGCTACGCCACCATCGTCCCCCACACCCTGGAAGAGGCCTACGAAGTGGCCGACGCCATCGAGCGCGGCGATTTCGAGCACTTGCAGGGCGAGCTGGGCGATCTGCTGTTCCAGGTGGTGTATTACAGCCAGCTGGCGCGCGAGGAGGGGCGTTTCGAGTTCGACGGCGTGGTCGATAGCATCACCCGCAAGCTGATCCGCCGCCATCCCCATGTATTCCCTACCGGGGATCTGTACGCAGCGCTGGATACCCCGCGGCTGGATGAAGAGCAGGTCAAGCAGCGCTGGGAAGAGATCAAGGCCGAGGAGCGCGCCGAGAAGTCGGCGCAGCCGTTGCAGTTGTCCTTGCTCGACGATGTGCCCGCGGCGCTGCCAGCCTTGTCCCGTTCGGCCAAGCTGCAAAAGCGCGCGGCCCAGGTTGGCTTTGACTGGCCGGATGCATTGCCGGTGGTGGACAAGATCCGCGAAGAGCTCGACGAAGTGCTCGAAGCCATGTCCGAGAATGATCCGCAGGCGATCGCCGACGAAGTGGGCGACCTGCTGTTCGCCGTGGTCAACCTGGCCCGGCATCTGAAGGTCGACCCGGAAACCACCTTGCGTGGCGCCAATGCCAAGTTCGAGCGGCGTTTCCGATTTATCGAGCAGGCATTGCGCGATACCCGCCGACCCATGGAAGATTGCACCCTCGAAGAGTTGGACGCCTTGTGGGGCGAAGCCAAACGTCAGGAAAAGAATTTGCCCAGCTGCGGCTGAGGCTGTTGCCTAAGTGAGTGAGCATCAATGAGCCTTTCCCTTCGCGACCAGTTGCTCAAAGCAGGGCTGGTCAACCAAAAGCAGGCCAAACAGGTCAGCAAAGAGAAACAGAAGCAGCAACGCCTGGCCCACAAAGGCCAGATCGAACTGGACGATACCCAGCAGCGCGCTGCCCAGGAAGCCATGGCCGAGAAGGTCAAGCGCGACCAGGAGCTCAACCGCCAACAGCAGGAAAAGGCCGAGCAGAAAGCCCGTGCCGCGCAGATCAAGCAATTGATCGAGGTGTCGCGCCTGCCGAAGCTGACCACCGAGGATTACTACAACTTCGTCGACGACAAGAAGGTCAAGCGCCTGTCGGTGAACACCCTGATGCGCAACAAGCTGAGCAGCGGCTCGCTGGCCATCGTGCATCACGCCGGCGGTTATGAAGTGATCCCGCGTGAAGCGGCGCTGAAGATCCAGGAGCGCGATCCGCGGCGCATCGTTCAGCTCAATACGCCGACCGAGGCGCCGGATGAGGACGATCCATACGCGGCCTACCAGATTCCTGACGATCTGATGTGGTAAACCCGCAGAAACAACAAACCCCGCCTTGAGCGGGGTTTGTTGTTTCTGCGGCGGCGGTCGATGCGTGGCGGCCGTCGCGGCAGTCATTGAGAAATCAGGAGCTTCGCGGCGCGCGATTCTGCTCCAGCTTCTCCAGTTCGGCCTTGTAATTATGGGCATCGGTCTCGGAATGAAACATTCCCACCAGCATGTCTTGTTGATGCACGTCCCAGATCCGTACACCTGCGGCTACGCCTTCATGGGACATGTGTGAATCGTCGCGTTCAGTTACTTTTACAGTCATCTGCTAGCTCCAATCTCTATTGATCTGCAGCAAGGCGTGTGCAGGACTCCGTTATATATTTTGTTAGCTGGCTAAGTAAATTGCTTTCAAATGCAATAATTCTTTGCGGTTTTTGCAACAGTCGCGCAGGCCGCGAAAACTGTGACATTCGGTCGCAGGAGCCAGGGTTTCATGAAAAAAGTTTCATGTTTGGGCGGCAGTCGGGCCGGCATTTCTAGGTGAGCAAGCGCACTGGCCTGGGCAGGGAAAAGCCCCTCACGAGCGATGAGGCAGAAACATCAGGCGAAAAAAAGCCCCGCATGCGGGGCTTTTTTCATCGTGTCGCGGGCTTAGCTGCCTTTGACTGTCTTGCCGTTGACGGTGCCGTTCAGGAGCATGATGTTGTACTCCTTGCCGTCGGTTTCGACCTGTTGCAGGCGAACCAGCAGGTAATCCCAATCCTTGGCGAACCACATGACGGTAATGCGTTTGCTCTGTGTCGGGTCGCGCACGCGCTCGACCTTGATCGCATCGATCTGGCCGGCCTTGGTGTCGACTTTTTCCGAACCCAGGACACGGAAGTCATAGGTATCGACTTCACCATCGTCGACCACCTGATAGCTCATGCTTTTCTTGCCGGCGGCTACATCGTGCTGCAGGGCGAGCTGGTAGGTGGATTTGTCGACCATGCCGCGATTGAGCGGGATCTTGACCGCGTCACCCCGATCGGTGCCGGTGACCATCTTGGCGTTCCAGTCGAAGTCCAGATCGGCCTTCTTGGCTTTGCCCAGGCCACCGCGCTCGAAGTGATAGGACTGCGGCAGCAGGGTGTCCTTGTCGAGCTTCAGGGTGCTTTCTTCAGTCAGGCTGGCGATCATCATCGAGGCCTTGAAGCTCAGCTTCCAGGTGCCGTCGGCGTTCTTTTCCAGGCTGCGTTCAGCGGTACCGCTCATCGGCAGCTGTTTCCAGTCGGCGGTATAGCTGGCGGAGAAGGGTTGAAGGTCCGCAGCCTGCACGAAGGGCAGGGCGAGCAGAGCACAAGCGAAGAGCAGGGCGCGACGCATAAAATCTCCTAATTACGAATCAAGTGGCCACTGGCGGCCAGTAACTGACCATCCAGTAAAGCACCCTGTTCGCCGAGTGTGAGTCGACCTTCGGCAAACCAGCGTACGGCCATCGGGTAAATCCGGTGTTCCTGGACGTGGACCCGCTGCGCCAGGCTTTGCGGCGAGTCGTGCAACTCTACCGGGATCACAGCCTGTACGACCAGTGGTCCGCCATCGAGTTCCTCTGTCACGAAGTGCACGCTGCAGCCGTGCTCTTTGTCTCCGGCCTCCAGCGCTCGCTGATGAGTGTGTAACCCTTTGTATTTGGGGAGCAGCGAGGGATGGATATTGAGCAGGCGTCCCTGATAGTGCCGCACGAAATCCGCGCTGAGAATGCGCATGAATCCGGCAAGCACCACGAGTTTGGGTTGGAAGGCATCAATCAGTTCGATCAGTGCGGCATCGAAGGCCTCGCGACCTTCGAATGCCTTGTGATCGAGGGCGCGGGTATCGATACCCGCGTCCCGTGCGCGTTGCAGGCCGTAGGCATCGGCGCGGTTGGAAATCACCGCGCGGATGCGTACCGGGCTGTCGTCGGCCCGGCTACTGTCGATCAGGGCCTGCAAGTTGCTGCCGCTACCGGACAACAGCACCACTACATCACAAGTGGCTGGCATCGGCTCTTGCATCAATGTGCCTTGAGGTTTTTCAGCTCGACCTGGGCAGCGCCTTCGGCAGCGCTAGCGATCTGACCAATCACCCAAGGCTGTTCGCCGGCTTCGCGCAGGACGTTCAGGGCAGTTTCAACGTGCTCCTGAGCCACGCAGATCACCATGCCTACGCCGCAGTTCAGCACGCGATGCATTTCGTGTTCGTCGACATTGCCTTTCTCCTGCAGCCAGTCGAATACCGCCGGACGCTGCCAGCTGGCCACGTCGACCACGGCCTGGGCGCCTTTTGGCAGGACGCGCGGGATGTTGTCCAGCAGGCCGCCGCCAGTGATGTGGGCCATGGCTTTGACCGCGCCAGTGTCCTTGATCAGCTTGAGCAGTGGCTTGACGTAGATGCGGGTCGGGGCCATCAGCAGTTCGGTCAGCGGCTTGCCGTCGAGCTGGACGGTTTCGATGTCGGCACCGGAGACTTCGATGATCTTGCGGATCAGCGAGTAGCCGTTGGAGTGCGGGCCGGAAGACGGCAGGGCGAGCAGGGCATCGCCGCTGGCTACCTTGGAGCCGTCGATGATTTCGGCTTTTTCCACCACGCCGACGCAGAAGCCGGCCAGATCGTAGTCTTCGCCTTCATACATGCCGGGCATTTCAGCGGTTTCGCCGCCAACCAGGGAGCAGCCAGCCAGTTCGCAGCCGGCACCGATACCGGTGACCACAGTGGCAGCGACGTCGACGTTCAGTTTGCCGGTGGCGTAGTAGTCGAGGAAGAACAGCGGCTCGGCGCCGCAGACCACCAGGTCATTGACGCACATGGCGACCAGGTCCTGGCCGATGCTGTCGTGCTTGTTCAGGTTCAGTGCCAGGCGCAGCTTGGTGCCCACGCCGTCGGTGCCGGAGACCAGTACAGGCTGCTTGTAGCCGGCCGGGATTTCGCAGAGGGCGCCGAAACCGCCCAGGCCGCCCATGACTTCCGGGCGCGCAGTGCGCTTGGCGACGCTCTTGATGCGTTCGACCAATGCTTCACCGGCGTCGATGTCTACACCGGCGTCTTTGTAGCTCAGGGAGGGTTGCTTGCTCATGATCCAGGCCTTTAGGGGGGATTCAGGGGGTATCGACCGAGTCCAGGGAGGCCATTGAAACAGTCGCGGCGGCAATGCCGCGCACTCATTTCAGCGACCCCGGCTGTTGCCGGTCTGCGAAGGCGCGCGATTTTATCAGGCTTGAGGTGTAGCGGCCATCCTCGGGCCGACGGGCAGGGCATATCCGCTTAAAAAAAACCGCAACTGCGCGTGTCGATCGGGTCGCTCAGCGCTGTATAAGGTATAGCCTTGTACCCGCTGTCGTTATGACAGCACGAAAACTTCCATCGATCGGGTGAATGTTTGCCCAGGCTTTGTGGTCACAGCCTGGATCCAGTCTGTTCATGCGGTCTGTTCCAGCCGCCTTTTGTCGTCGGGAATCCTCCATGCGCTTGTGCAAATTTCTTTTTATGGGCTGCTTGTCATTGGTCAGCCTGGCGAGTCATGCCGAAACCCTCAATAACCTGTATCAGGTCCGCGAGCCGGTCAGTAGCCAGGCCCCTGGCGAACGCGATCAGGCTACCCAGCGAGCCCTGGAAACCCTGGTGCTGCGTCTGACCGGTGATAGCAAGGCCCTGCAAAACCCGGGGCTGGCGGCCCTTCGCAAGGACCCGCAGCAGATCATCAGCCAATACGGCTACGACGCCGGCCCTCCCGAGAGCCTGCAAGTCGATTTCGACCCGGCCAGCACCGATCGGGCGTTGCGCCAGGCCGGCTTGCCGCTGTGGGGCAGCAATCGTCCATCGATTCTCGGCTGGTGGCTGACGGATTCCAGTGAAGGTTCTAGCCTGGTGGGCGATGGCCAGGCCAGTGCCGCGCCGCTGCGACGCGCGGCTCAGCATCGCGGCTTGCCGCTACGTTTGCCGCTGGCTGATCTGAATGAGCAGATTGTCGCCACGGCCCCGAATCTGGAAGGTGCTGATCCGGCGCCATTGCGTGCCGCGTCCGAGCGTTACGGCGCGGACGCCCTGCTGGCGGTGCATGCCAGTGAGGAGGGTGGCCAGTGGCAGGCCAAATGGCGCCTGTGGCTGGGTGACCAGAAGGAGCAGGGTAGCGTCCAGGGAGCCGATGTGCCGGCTTTGGCCGATGCCGTGCTGCTGGCGGTCAGCCAGCGCCTGGCCCCGCGTTTCGTGGTCAAGCCCGGCGCCTCCAGCGAGCAGTTGCTGGAAGTGCAGGGCATGAATCTGGAGCGCTACGCGGCGCTGGGGCGTTTGCTCGAACCCTTTGGCGGGCGTTTGCAAAGCGTCGAGGGTGATCGTTCGGTGTACCGGGTCAGCGGCAGCGCCGAGCAGTTGCGCGCGCAGTTGAGTCTGGCCCGGTTGCAGGAAGTCCCGGCGGGCGCCGCGCCTGTCCAGCCGACTGTCGATGGCGCAACACCCGCGCCTGCGCCTGCGCCGGCCGTGCAACTGCGTTTTCGCTGGTAGGTTTTCTTTCTTTATATAGAGGCAATGGAGTGGTTCATGGTTGATACGCGTCGTTGGGTCTGGTTGGGCGGGTTGGTCCTGCTCAGTGCGTTTGTATACCTGTTGCATCCGATCCTGACGCCGTTCCTGGTGGCCTTGTTGCTGGCTTATCTGTTCGATCCGTTGGTGGATCGCCTGGAAAAGCTCGGCTTGTCGCGCACCTGGGGCGTGGTGGCGGTATTCGCCTTGTTCACCCTGATCGTCATGGCGTTGTTGCTGGTGCTGGTACCTATGCTCGCCAAGCAACTGCTGCGCCTGTACGAACTGGCGCCGCAGATGCTCGATTGGTTGCAGCACACGGCGATGCCGTGGGCGCAATCCAAGCTGGGCTTGTCCGATGGTTTCTGGAAGTTCGACAAGGTCAAGGCGGCAATCAGCGAACACATGGGGCAGACCACCGATATCGTCGGCGTGGTGCTGAGCCAGGCAACGGCCTCGAGCCTGGCACTGATTGGCTGGCTGGCGAACCTGGTGCTGATTCCCGTGGTCAGCTTTTACCTGCTGCGCGATTGGGACCTGATGATGGCCAAGATCCGCGGCCTGTTGCCCCGTGATCGCGAAGAGCGTGCGGTGGCGCTGGCCGGGGAATGCCATGAGGTGTTGGGGGCGTTCGTCCGTGGCCAGTTGCTGGTGATGGTTGCCCTGGGGATGATCTATGCCGCCGGCCTGATGCTGGTCGGGCTGGAGCTGGGCCTGTTGATCGGCTTGATTGCCGGCCTGGCGGCCATTGTGCCGTACATGGGGTTTGTCATTGGCATTGGTGCGGCGTTGATCGCCGGGTTGTTCCAGTTCGGTGGCGACCTGTATCCAATGATCGGCATCGTGGCGGTGTTCATGGTCGGCCAGGCCCTGGAAGGCATGGTGCTGACTCCTTTGTTGGTGGGGGACCGGATCGGCCTGCACCCGGTGGCGGTGATTTTCGCGATTCTCGCCGGTGGCGAGTTGTTCGGCTTCACCGGCATCCTGCTGGCCTTGCCGGTAGCCGCGGTGATCATGGTGCTGGTGCGCCATGTCCATGACCTGTACAAGGACTCGGATATCTACGGCGGCGTGGAAGAACCCTAGCCGTAGCAACAGGTGATTGTGCTCTCGGGGCGCCCGCGTTTCAGGCGGGTGGCGCCGAGGGCCTTTACAGCTGTCACATCCACCGTCAAAGAAACCCCGGTGATTTCGTCAGGCTAACGCAAACCTTTGATTTTGCTTGTGGTCTGCTGCATTGTGCGCCCGGCGTCACGGGTATAAACTTTGCAAACTTTACACAGAGGCCACTAACGGTTCGTTTGGAACTGTTCAGTCAGCATGAAACCGATTCAGCTGCCCCTAGGTGTGCGTCTGCGTGATGACGCCACCTTCATCAACTACTACCCAGGCGCCAATGCCGCAGCACTCGGCTATGTCGAGCGGCTTTGCGAAGCCGACGCCGGCTGGACCGAAAGCCTGATCTACCTCTGGGGCAAGGATGGGGTGGGGCGCACGCACTTGTTGCAGGCTGCCTGCCTGCGGTTCGAGCAGTTGGGGGAACCAGCGGTCTATCTGCCGTTGGCGGAATTGCTGGATCGCGGTATCGAAATCCTCGACAACCTGGAGCAGTACGAACTGGTCTGCCTGGATGACTTGCAGGCTGTGGCGGGCAAGGCTGACTGGGAAGAGGCGCTGTTCCATTTGTTCAATCGCCTGCGTGACAGCGGCCGGCGCCTGTTGATCGCGGCTTCGACTTCCCCGCGGGAGCTGCCGGTGAAGCTGGCGGATCTCAAGTCGCGCCTGACCCTGGCGCTGATCTTCCAGATGCGTCCGCTCTCCGACGAAGACAAATTGCGCGCATTGCAGTTGCGCGCCTCGCGTCGCGGGCTGCACCTGACCGACGAGGTCGGGCACTTTATCCTGACGCGCGGTACCCGTAGCATGAGTGCTCTGTTCGAACTGCTGGAGCGTCTCGATCAGGCCTCTTTGCAGGCTCAACGCAAGCTCACCATTCCCTTTCTGAAAGAAACCCTGGGCTGGTAAGTCGCCGACGATAGTGGCTTTTTGGCATATTCCAGGCGCCAGAAAACCGCATCCGGACGCAAATCCAGAAGCGCGAGCGTTTAAAATGGGCTTAAGGCCTTAGATGTAATCGAGAAACCGATAAGTCACATTTCAATCGATTGAATTTGCAAATGAGATCGATAAAAGGCATAGTCTCGACTTCTTTATAACTTAAGCCACGGTCGTGCCCATGCTGAAGCGCTTCGCACCCCTCGTGCCTCTTGCACTCGTTACCCTGTTGTTTGGCTGCGCTACTCACTCTCCAGTGAGCCAACAAGAGCAACAACAGGTTCAAAACTCTTCAAAAGCCCAGTCTTCCACTGTTTTCCAGGAAGAGCTGGCAACCGAAAAAGAACTCGCCGAGTTCGCTGACAGCAAGCCTTATCAGCTGCCAGTGCTGGCCGACAGTATCCTCGAACGTGGCATGTCCCTGATCGGTACCCGTTACCGTTTCGGCGGTACCTCCGAAGCCGGTTTCGATTGCAGCGGTTTCATCGGTTACCTGTTCCGTGAAGAAGCCGGCATGAATCTGCCGCGCTCCACCCGTGAAATGATCAACGTTGACGCTCCGCTGGTTGCACGTAACAAGTTGCAGCCGGGCGACCTGCTGTTCTTCGCTACCAACGGCCGCCGCGGTCGCGTAAGCCATGCCGGCATCTATCTGGGCGATGACCAGTTCATCCACTCCAGCAGTCGCCGTAGCGGTGGCGTGCGGGTAGACAGCCTGGGCGACAGCTACTGGAGCAAGACTTTCATCGAAGCCAAGCGCGCCCTCGCCATGGCCCCGACTGTGGTCACCGCGCGCAAATAAGCCGACGTTTTGTAAGGCAAAGTTAAAGTCTTACTTGAAGTTTGGTGCGTAGACGCTAGAATTCCGATCTATTGTTGAAAACTAACCGCGTAAGCCTTGCTTACGCGGTTTTGTTTTCGGCCTCACGGCAGAGAAAGCCGCATTCAGATCAGGATTGTTCTGCATATGTCGAAGTCGGCCCGCCTTGCATTGATCGCTCTCGCCGCGCTGCTCAGCGCGTGTGCCAGCCGTACCCCGCTACCCGCGCCTGTGGTACGTGCTCCCGTTTTCAATACTCCCCAGACCTTTTCGCCGGCTGCCGAAGACGTGCTGTTTCGTGCGTTGGGCCTGGTGGGCACGCCTTATCGCTGGGGCGGCAATACGCCGGATTCCGGTTTCGATTGCAGTGGCCTGATCGGCTATGTCTATCGCGATGCGGCCGGTATTTCACTGCCGCGCTCGACCCGCGAAATGATCGGCATGCGGGCGCCGAATGTCGGCAAGAACGCCTTGCAGACCGGTGACCTGATATTTTTTGCCACCAATGGCGGTTCCCAGGTCAGCCACGCCGGCATCTATGTCGGTGAAGGCCGCTTCGTGCATGCGCCGGCCACCGGCGGCACGGTGAAGCTGGACAGCCTGTCCAAGGCCTATTGGCAAAAGGCCTACCTGAGCGCCAAGCGCGTACTGCAGCCAGAGCATCTGGCGCATAACCCTTAGGTCTATTCCTTTGTCGAGGTTGCCATGACCGCTCGTACCCTCAACCTCGACGACGCCCTCTATGATTACCTGCTCGACGTTTCCCTGCGCGAAACGCCGTTGCTGCGCCGTCTGCGCGACGAAACCCAGGCGCTGCCCATGGCGCGCTGGCAGGTGGCGCCGGAGCAAGGGCAATTCCTCGCGTTGCTGGTCAGCTTGATCGGTGCCAGGCGGGTGCTGGAAGTGGGCACTTTCACCGGCTATAGCGCCTTGTCCATGGCCGCGGCCCTGCCGGAGGGTGGCCGGCTGATCTGCTGCGATATCCCGGGCGACTATAACGCCACCGCCCGCCGCTACTGGCAGGAGGCCGGGGTCGCCGGGCGCATCGAGTTGCGCCTGGCGCCCGCCCTGGAGACTTTGACGCGGATCGAGCAGGAAGAGGGCGTGGGTGGTTTCGATCTGATTTTCATCGATGCCGACAAGGCCAACTACCCGGCCTATCTGGAAAGCGCCTTGAGGCTGCTGCGCACGGGCGGACTGGCGGTGTTCGATAACACGCTGTGGAGCGGCCGGGTGCTGGAGGACAATCCCCAGAGCGAAGACACCCGGGCCATCCAGGCACTCAATCGCGCCTTGAAGGATGACCCGCGTGTCGATCTGTCGCTGCTGCCCCTGGGCGATGGCTTGACCCTGTGTCGCAAGCGCTGAAACCTATGGCGCCTTGGCTGCCGACACGCGCCAGACCTTGTTGCCGACATCGTCGGCCACCAGCAGCCCGCCTTGCTTGTCGATCACTACGCCGACCGGCCGGCCCATGGCTTTCTCATCGGCGCTGAGGAAGCCGGTGAGGACATCCACCGGTTGGCCCGTCGGCTTGCCATTGGCGAACGGCACGAAGATGACCTTGTAGCCGCTGAGGGGCTTGCGGTTCCACGAGCCATGCTGGCCGATGAACACGCCTTGGGTGAACGGCGCTGGCAATTTGCTGCCCTGGGCGAATGCCAAGCCCAGAGAGGCAGTGTGCGGACCGACGGCATAATCCGGAGCGATGGCCTTGGCCACCAGGTCCGGATTCTGCGGGGTGACTCGCACATCGACATGCTGGCCGTAATAGCTGAATGGCCAGCCGTAAAAGGCGCCGTCCTTGACTGAGGTGATGTAGTCCGGCACCAGGTCGCTGCCGATCTCATCGCGTTCGTTGACCGCCGTCCACAACTGGCCGCTGTTTGGCTCCCAGTCCAGGCCGTTGGGGTTGCGCAGGCCTGAGGCGAAGATCCGTTTCTGGCCGGTGGCACGGTCGACTTCCCAGATGGCGGCACGACCTTCTTCCTGATCCATGCCGTTTTCGCCGACGTTGCTGTTGGAGCCGACCGTGACGTACAGCTTGCTGCCGTCCTTGCTGGCAATCACGTTTTTGGTCCAGTGATGGTTCAGCTTGCCGCCAGGCAGGTCGACCACCTTGGTCGGCTGGGCGCTGATCCTGGTATCGCCCTCCTGGTAGGGGAAGCGCAGCAGGCGATCGGTATCGGCGACGTACAGGTCGTTACCCACCAGCGTCATGCCGAACGGCGAGTTGAGGTTTTCCAGGAACGCCGTGCGGGTCTCCGCCACGCCGTCGTGGTCCTTGTCCCGCAGCAGCGTGATGCGGTTCGGGCTGGGTACGCCGGCGCCGGCGCGGTTCATGATCTTGCTGGCAATCCAGCCACGCAAACCTTTCCCGTCGTCGGGTGTAGCCGGGGCGTTGGTCTCCGCCACCAGTACGTCGCCATTGGGCAGCACATACAGCCAGCGCGGATGTTCCAGGCCCTCGGCGAATGGCACTACCTGGGTGCCGGCGGCGGCTATCGGCTTGGCGCCTTCCGGCCAGCCGATCGCGGGCGCGATGTTTACGGTCGGGATCAGGGTTTTGTTCGGTTCGGGCAGCTTCGGCGAAGGGCCTGTACCGTCGGATACCTGGAGTCTGGAGGTTTCGCCGCAGGCGGCAAGGCCTGCGGCGATGGCGATAAGGATTGCGTAGTGAGGCTTGAGCATGCTGATTTCCCTATGAGTGCACGGCTTCTGTGTAGTCATAGAGAAGCACAGATGGGCAATGGTTCCAGCCGCTCAGCGTGCTTCCTTGAACAGCACGGCAACGCCGGGATGATAGTTGCCGGCTTCGTTGCGCAATTTGCGGTAGGCGTATGGGAAATACCAGGCCACGGCGCAGCAATGTTCCTTTTGCAGGTCGTCGACCATGTCCTGCAATTCTTCCGGAGTGGCGCTGTGTTGGGTTTTCTGCGGCGTGACGAACAGGCAGCCGAGTTTCAGGTCGCTGGGGTAACTGGCCTTTTTCGCGTCGCTGGCGGCATCCAGCAGTGGCTGGGTCAGGTGCAGGCTGTTGACCCGGGGCCAGCGCTGGGTGGCCTGGATGTAGACCCGTTCTTCCTGCGTGGCGATGTACAGGTCGGTGCGGCCGTTGCGGTCGCCATCCTCGAGCTGTTTTTTGCTGGGGGTGTGCTCCAGGGTGACCATCTCCGCCATCCAGGCCGCGGCCGAGAGCAACCCCAGGTTGGCTTTTTCATCGAACCAGTAAGGGCTTTCGTTATCGCCGCGCACGGCGTTGTAGCGGTCGATGCAATCGAACCAGCGTTCCAGGGCGGGGCGCAGGAATTCCAGTTTCGGATTGCTGATGATCATCCCTTGCATCGGACTTTTCCTATTATTGTTGAGATTCTGGAGTTTTTTAACGCGATTATGGCTATTTGATATCACTGCATTGAGTGTGGCACAAGATTGGCGTCATGTTTCCGATAGGCAGGTTGTTCGTCGATCTGCCTGGCCCCGGCTTTAATTGACGCTCCACCCCCAACCCTCTAACCTTCGCGACTTGTTTCAGGTGCTCTGTGGCCTTGGGTCGACAGAGTGAAACAGGGAAGCCGGTGAGTACGCGTGCCAACAGCGCACGCCTGACGATTCCGGCGCTGCCCCCGCAACGGTAAATGAGTCAAGACTGCGCCTGATGCCACTGTGTCGACTGTCGACATGGGAAGGCGCGCAGTTGGGCAACCAAGCCACTCACAAGCCCGGAGACCGGCCTGATCCATCCAACGGCATCACGGTGGGCGATGCCAGGCTTGCGCCGTCTATTCCTATTCCTGCCCCCCGTTATCCAGCCCCAACGGAGAGCTGCCCCATGACTGAATCCCCCGATCGTGACGAGCGCCACCTGGCGCGCATGTTGCGCAAAAAAGCCGTGATCGATGAACGCATCGCCAATTCGCCGAACGAATGCGGGTTGCTGCTGGTGCTGACGGGCAACGGCAAAGGCAAAAGCAGCTCGGCCTTCGGCATGCTCGCCCGCGCCATGGGCCACGGCATGCAATGTGGCGTGGTGCAGTTCATCAAGGGCCGCAACAGCACCGGCGAGGAATTGTTCTTCCGGCGCTTCCCGGAGCAGGTGCGCTTCCATGTCATGGGCGAAGGCTTCACCTGGGAAACCCAGGACCGCCAGCGTGACATCGCCGCGGCCGAAGCGGCCTGGGCGGTTTCCCGCGAACTGCTGAGCGATCCGAAGATCGGCCTGGTGGTGCTCGATGAACTGAACATCGCCTTGAAACATGGCTACCTCGACCTGGACCAGGTGCTCAGCGACCTGCAGGCCCGGCCGCCGATGCAGCATGTGGTGGTCACCGGGCGTGGCGCCAAGCCGGAAATGATCGAGCTGGCCGATACCGTCACCGAAATGGGCATGGTCAAGCATGCCTTCCAGGCCGGGATCAAAGCGCAAAAAGGCGTCGAACTGTGAATGATGCCCGTCATTGCCCGGCGGTACTGATTGCCGCCCCGGCTTCCGGCCAGGGCAAGACCACCGTGACCGCCGCGCTCGCCCGCCTGCATCGCAATCAGGGGCGCAAGGTGCGTGTATTCAAGTGCGGCCCGGACTTTCTCGACCCGATGATCCTCGAGCGCGCCAGCGGTGCGCCGGTGTATCAATTGGACATGTGGATGGTCGGCGAGCAGGAAAGCCGCCGCCTGTTGTGGGAGGCCGCCGGCGAGGCGGACCTGATCCTGATCGAAGGCGTGATGGGGCTGTTCGACGGCACGCCGTCCAGCGCCGACCTGGCGCGGCATTTCGGGGTGCCGGTGCTCGCGGTGATCGATGGCACGGCCATGGCCCAGACTTTCGGCGCCCTGGCGCTGGGGCTGGCGCGTTACCAGGCGGACTTGCCGTTCGCCGGGGTGCTGGCCAACCGGGTCGGCACCTTGCGCCATGCGCAGTTGCTCGAAGGCAGCCTGACCGAGGGGCTGCGCTGGTACGGCGCGCTGTCCCGGGAGACCGGCATCGAACTGCCTAGTCGCCACCTGGGGCTGGTGCAGGCCAGCGAGCTCAATGATCTGGACCTGCGCCTCGATGCTGCCGCGGCCGCCCTGGCAGGCAGTTGCGAAGTGGCCTTGCCGCCCGCCGTGGCGTTTGCCGCTCCGCAGAGAGTGGCCGCCGAGCCGCTGCTGGCCGGTGTGCACATCGCCGTGGCTCGCGACGAAGCCTTTGCCTTTACCTATGGCGCCAGCCTGGATCTGTTGCGGGCCATGGGCGCCGAGCTGAGCTTTTTCTCGCCAATCCATGACACGGCGCTGCCGGAGGTGGACAGCCTGTACCTGCCGGGCGGTTACCCGGAGCTGCATCACCGGGCCCTGGCGGCGAACGGCTCGATGCTGGAGGCGATCCGCGCGCACCATGCCGCTGGCAAACCCCTGCTCGCCGAGTGCGGCGGCATGTTGTATCTGCTCGATTCCCTGACCGATGTCGACGGCGAGCGTGCCGAACTGCTGGGCCTGTTGCCCGGCGATGCGGTGATGCAGAAACGCCTGGCGGCCCTGGCCCTGCAAGCGGTGGAGCTGCCGGAAGGTTCGTTGCGCGGGCATACCTACCACCATTCGTTGACCAGCACCGAGCTTGCGCCGATCGCCCGGGGCCTGAGCCCGAATGGCGGGCGCGGGGCGGAAGCGGTTTACCGCCAAGGACGCATGACCGCCTCCTATGTGCATTTCTATTTCCCGTCCAACCCCGAAGCGGTGGCAGCCCTGCTGGCGCCGGCAGGAGCGAGCGTGCTCGGGCAGCGCCCATGAGCGACAACGCCTTTTCCGCGGCCGAACGCGACGCGGTCTATCGCGCGATCGCCGAGCGCCGTGACATGCGCCACTTCGTTGGCGGCACGGTCGAGCCGCAGGTCTTGCGTCGCCTGCTGGAGGCGGCGCACCAGGCGCCGAGTGTCGGCCTGATGCAGCCCTGGCGGTTTATCCGTATCAGCGACCGGCCGTTGCGCGGGCAGATCCAGCAACTGGTGGAAGAGGAGCGGGTGCGCACGGCGCAAGCCCTGGGCGAGCGCTCCGATGAGTTCATGAAGCTCAAGGTCGAAGGCATCAACGACTGCGCCGAAGTCTTGGTGGCAGCGCTGACGGACGACCGTGAGCGGCATATTTTCGGCCGCCGCACCTTGCCGGAAATGGACCTGGCCTCGCTCTCCTGCGCCATTCAGAACCTGTGGCTGGCGGCTCGCGCCGAAGGGCTGGGCATGGGCTGGGTGTCGCTGTTCGAACCGGCTGCCCTGGCCGAGCTGCTTGGCCTGCCGGCTGGGGCCAAGCCCCTGGCGGTGTTGTGCCTGGGCCCGGTCGGCGAGTTTTACCCGGCGCCGATGCTGGTGCTCGAAGGCTGGGCGCGGGAGCGTCCGCTGAGTGAATTGCTGTATGAAAATTATTGGGGAGTGAGTCAATGAGTGTGGCGTTGCTGAGTGTCGCCGGGGTGGCGCTGGACGCGTTGCTGGGCGAACCCAAGCGCTGGCATCCGCTAGTGGCGTTCGGCCGTTTTGCCGATCGCATCGAGCAACGCTTCAACTCCGGCGGTCGCGGCTGGCGCAGCCATGGCGTCACCGCCTGGGTCATCGCCGTGTTGCCGTTGACCCTGCTGGCGACGCTGTTTTCCTGGCTGCCCTACATCGGCTGGTTGTTCGAGATCCTGGCGCTTTACTGTGCCCTGGGCCTGCGCAGCCTCGGCGAGCATGTCGAGCCGGTGGCCCAGGCCTTGCGCAGCGACGACCTGGACCTGGCGCGGCAACGGGTCGGTTATCTGGTGAGCCGGCAGACCAGTGAGCTGGACGCCACTGAAGTCGCCCGCGCGGCCACCGAGTCGGTGCTGGAAAACGGCAGCGACGCGGTGTTCGCCGCCCTGTTCTGGTTCGCCGTGGCCGGCGCCCCGGGCGTGGTGCTCTATCGCCTGAGCAACACCCTGGATGCGATGTGGGGCTATCGTAATGAGCGTTTCGAGCGGTTTGGCTGGGCGGCGGCGAAAATCGACGACCTGCTCAACTATATTCCGGCCCGGTTGGTAGCCCTGACTTACGCCTTGCTGGGCAAGACCCGCCTGGCGCTGAAATGCTGGCGCCGCCAGGGGCCGACCTGGGACAGCCCGAATGCCGGGCCGGTGATGGCGGCCGGCGCGGGTGCCCTGGGCGTCGAGCTGGGCGGCGCAGCGATCTATCACGGCGAGCTGCACCAGCGCCCGCAGTTGGGTGAGGGCGCGGCGGCCGACGCCTCGTCCATCGATCGCGGCTGGCAACTGGTGCAGCGCGGGGTCTGGCTGTGGCTGCTGATTCTCTGCGTGGGAGCTGAATTCTATGCTTGAGCACGGTGGTCGCCTGCGCAAGGCGGCCGAGCAATACGGCATCGCCGAGGCCGATTGGCTGGACCTGTCCAGCGGCCTGGCGCCCTGGCCGTGGCCGATTCCCGAGATTGGAATGCGAGCCTGGGCGCGCTTGCCGGAAACCGACGATGGCCTGGAGCAGGCGGCGCGCGATTATTACGGCGCTACCCATGTACTGCCGGTGCCCGGCTCCCAGGCGGCGATCCAGTTGCTCCCGCGCTTGCGTCGCGCCGGCAAGGTCGGCGTGCTGTCGCCTTGTTATGCCGAGCATGCCGAAGCCTGGCGCCGCAACGGCTACATCGTGCGTGAAGTGCTGGAGCAGGAAGTGGACTTCTTCCTCGACAGCCTGGACGTGCTGGTGGTGGTCAATCCGAACAACCCCACGGGCTTGAGCCTGACCCCGGAGCGCCTGCTGGACTGGCACGCGCGCCTGGCGCAGCGCGGCGGCTGGCTGGTGGTCGACGAAGCCTTCATGGACAACACGCCGCAACTGAGCCTGGCGGCCCAGGCCGATCAAGTGGGGTTGATCGTCCTGCGCTCCTTCGGCAAGTTTTTTGGCCTGGCCGGTGTGCGGCTGGGGTTTGTCCTGGCCGAGCGCAAGCTGCTCAAGCTGCTGGCCGAACAGGTCGGCCCCTGGGCCGTCAGCGGGCCGACGCGGGTGCTGGGCCAGGTGTGCCTGCGCGACAGTGAAGGCCATGCGCGGCAGCGGGTGCGCAGCGAAGCGGCGAGCCTGCGTCTGGCGCAACTGCTCGAACGCCACGGTCTGAAGCCCCACGGCGGCTGCGCGCTGTTCCAGTGGCTGATCACCGACCGCGCCGAGTTGTTGCATGAATTCATGGCGCGCCGGGGCATCCTGCTGCGGCTGTTCACCCACAACAGCAGCCTGCGCTTTGGCCTGCCGGCCGACGAAGCCGACTGGTCGCGTCTCGAACAGGCCTTCGTCGCCTACGCCAAGGAATATCCATGACCACCTTGATGGTGCAGGGCACCACTTCCGATGCCGGTAAAAGCACCCTGGTGACGGCTCTCTGCCGTTGGCTGGCACGCCAGGGTGTCAGCGTCGTGCCTTTCAAGCCGCAGAACATGGCCCTCAACAGCGCCGTGACCGCCGACGGCGGTGAGATCGGCCGGGCCCAGGCGGTGCAGGCACAGGCCGCGCACCTGGAGCCACACACCGACATGAACCCGGTGCTGCTCAAGCCCAACAGCGACACCGGGGCCCAGGTGATCATTCACGGTCGTGCGGTGACCACCATGAACGCCGTGGCCTATCACGACTACAAGGCCATCGCCATGCAAGCCGTGCTGGCTTCCCACCAACGCCTGAGCGCGGCTTATCCGGTGGTGATGGTAGAGGGCGCCGGCTCGCCGGCGGAGATCAACCTGCGGGCCGGGGATATCGCCAACATGGGCTTTGCCGAAGCGGTGGACTGCCCCGTGGTGTTGATCGCCGATATCAACCGTGGCGGGGTTTTCGCCCACCTGGTAGGCACCCTGGAGCTGTTGTCGGCGAGCGAGCAGGCGCGGGTCAAAGGTTTCATCATCAACCGTTTTCGCGGCGATATCGCCCTGTTGCAACCGGGCCTCGACTGGCTCGAAGCGCGTACCGGCAAACCGGTGATCGGTGTGCTGCCCTACGTGCTGGACCTGCATCTGGAAGCCGAGGACGGCATCGACCAGCGCCAGGCCGACAAGGCCGGGCAGGTGCTGAAAGTGCGGGTGCCGGTGTTGCCGCGCATCAGCAATCACACCGACTTCGACCCGCTGCGCCTGCACCCGCAGGTGGACCTGCAATTCATCGGCCCTGGCCAGGCGATCGGCCCGGCCGACCTGATTATCCTGCCCGGCTCGAAAAGCGTGCGCAGCGACCTGGCGTACCTGCGCGCCCAGGGCTGGGACACGGCCATCGCCCGGCATCTGCGCTACGGCGGCAAGCTGCTGGGCATCTGCGGCGGTTTGCAGATGCTTGGCGAGCAGCTGCACGACCCTTTGGGGTTGGAAGGCGCGCCAGGCTCCAGCGCGGGGCTGGGACTGCTGGCGTTCGAAACGGTGCTGGAACAAGAGAAGCAGCTGCGCAACGTGCGCGGACGCCTGGCGCTGGAGGAGGCCGAGGTCAGCGGTTATGAGATCCATGCCGGGGTCACGACCGGGCCAGCCCTGGAACTGGCCGCCGTGACCCTGGACGACGGCCGCTGCGACGGCGCGCGCAGCGTCGACGGGCAGATTCTCGGCACTTACCTGCACGGTCTGTTCGAGGCGCCGGCGGCCTGTGGTGCATTGCTGCGCTGGGCGGGCTTGCGCGAGGTGCAGGAGGTCGATTACCACGCCTTGCGCGAGCGCGATATCGAGCGCCTGGCCGACCTGGTGGAACAGCACCTGGACACCGAGCACCTGCGCCAGCTGTGCGGGCTTTAGAGCTTCGGCGCCGGCATTGCCGCGCCGCTGTGGCTGTACCTCAATTCAAGGGTTTCCAACATGTTGCAATTGATCCTCGGTGGCGCCCGCTCCGGCAAGAGTCGCCTGGCTGAAAAGCTTGCCGGCGAGAGCGGCCTGGCCGTGACCTACATCGCCACCAGCCAGGCGCTGGACGGCGAGATGAACCAGCGCATCGCCCATCACCGCGAACGGCGCCCGGCCGAATGGGCATTGATCGAGGAGCCGTTGGAATTGGCGCGGGTGCTGCGCGAGGCGGCGAGCACCGAGCGCTGCCTGCTGGTGGATTGCCTGACCTTGTGGCTGACCAACCTGTTGCTGTTGGAAGATGCCCAGCGGCTCGCCAGCGAACGCGAAGCCTTGTTGGAGTGCCTGGCGTCGCTGCCGGGAGAAATCATTTTTGTCAGCAACGAGACCGGAATGGGTGTCGTGCCGCTGGGCGAATTGACTCGCCGCTATGTCGATGAAGCCGGTTGGTTGCATCAAGCCCTGGCCGAGCGTTGTCAGCGTGTGGTGCTGACGGTGGCCGGTCTGCCCCTGACCCTGAAAGGAACTGCGTTATGAATGACTTCTGGTGGCTGCGCCCGTGCAAGGCGCTCGACACTCAAGCCCTGGAGGCAGCGCAGTCGCGCCAGCAACAATTGACCAAGCCGGCGGGTTCGCTGGGGCAGCTGGAGCGGGTGGCGGTGCAGTTGGCCGGGCTGCAGGGGCGGGTCAAGCCTGGCCTGGAGCAGCTGTGGATCGCGATTTTCGCTGGTGACCACGGGGTGGTGGCCGAGGGCGTTTCGGCTTATCCGCAGGAAGTCACCGGGCAGATGTTGCACAACTTTGTCAGCGGCGGCGCGGCAATCAGCGTGCTGGCGCGGCAGTTGCGGGCACATCTGGAAGTGATCGACCTCGGCACGGTGACGCCCGGCTTGAACCTGCCCGGCGTGCGGCATTTACAGTTGGGGGCGGGCACCGCGAACTTCGCCCTGGGCCCGGCCATGACCCAGGCCCAGGGCGAGCAGGCCTTGCAAGCAGGGCGTGACAGCGTGCTGCGCGCGGTCGCCCAGGGCAGCCAGCTGTTCATCGGCGGCGAGATGGGCATTGGCAACACCACCGCGGCCAGTGCCGTGGCCTGTGCCTTGCTGGACATTCCGGTGACGCACCTGGCGGGGCCGGGCACCGGGCTGGATGCGGCGGGCGTCAGCCACAAGGCGTGGGTCATCGAGCGCGCCTTGAGCCTGCATGCCGCGCAGCGTGGCGATGCCTTGCAGACCTTGTTCAACCTCGGCGGTTTCGAGATCGCCGCGCTGGTGGGGGCGTACCTGGCCTGTGCCCAGGAGGGCGTGGCGGTGCTGGTCGATGGCTTCATTTGCAGCGTGGCGGCGCTGGTGGCGGTGCGGTTGAACCCTGAATGCCGCCAGTGGTTGCTGTTCGGCCACCGCGGAGCCGAGCCGGGGCATCGGCATGTCCTGCAAAGCCTTGAGGCCGAGCCTCTGCTGGACCTCGGCCTGCGCCTGGGCGAGGGCAGCGGTGCGGCGCTGGCGGTACCCTTGCTGCGCCTGGCTTGCGACCTGCACGGGCAGATGGCGACTTTCGCCGAGGCGGCCGTGGCGGATCGTCCGGCATGAGCTTGCGCCTGGACCTGCTGCGCCATGGCGAAACCGAACTCGGTGGCGGCCTGCGCGGCAGCCTCGACGATGCCCTGACCGACGCCGGTTGGCGGCAGATGCGTGTCGCGGTCACGGGCCAGGGGCCTTGGGATCGGCTGGTGAGTTCGCCCTTGCAGCGCTGCGCGCGTTTCGCCGAGGAGCTGGGTGCGCGCCTGGCGCTGCCGGTGAGCCTGGACCCGGACCTGCAGGAACTGCATTTCGGCGCCTGGGAAGGGCAGAGCGCGGCGGCGTTGATGGCGAGCGACGCCGAGGCGCTGGGGCGGTTCTGGGCCGATCCCTATGCCTTTACCCCACCGCAGGGCGAGCCGGTGCTGGCGTTTTCCGCGCGGGTGCTGGGGGCGGTCGAACGTCTGCATCAGCGTTATGCCGGCGAGCGGGTGCTGCTGGTCAGCCATGGCGGGGTGATGCGGCTGTTGTTGGCCCAGGCCCGTGGTTTGCCGCGCGAGCAGTTACTGAATGTCGAAGTCGCGCATGGCGCCTTGTTCAGCCTGCTTGTCGAGGCGGGTCCGGTGTTGAGCGAAGGAGTCTGAGCGTGCTGCCATTCTGGATCGCCCTGCAATTTCTCAGCAGTTTTCCGGTGCGTTTGCCGGGCATGCCGTTGCCTGAGGAAATGGGCCGCTCGTTGTTGTTCTATCCGCTGGTCGGCTTGCTGTTCGGGGTGTTGCTCTGGGGGCTGAACCAGCTTTTGAGCGGCGCTCCGCTGTTGTTGCATGGGGCGCTGTTGCTGACGGTCTGGGTGCTGCTCAGCGGTGCCTTGCATCTGGACGGGCTGGCCGACAGCGCGGATGCCTGGCTCGGCGGTTTTGGCGATCGCGAGCGCACGCTGACGATCATGAAAGACCCGCGCAGCGGACCGATCGCCGTGGTCACCCTGGGGCTGGTGCTGTTGCTCAAGTTCGCCGCACTGGTGGCCCTGATCGAGCAGCAATCCGGCGTGGCCCTGTTGCTGGCGCCGTTGATCGGCCGTGGCGCCTTGCTGGGGTTGTTTCTCTGCACGCCTTATGTGCGCCCTGGCGGCCTGGGGCAGGCGTTGGCGAATCACCTGCCGCGCCTGGCAGGCAAGTGGCTGCTGGCGTTCACTGCGCTGGTGTGTGTGGGGCTCGGCGGCTATGCCGGGGTGGTGGCGTTGGTGTTGGCGGGGGCGGTGTTCGCCGGCTTGCGCCAGTTGATGCTGCGCCGTCTGGGTGGCACCACCGGGGACACCGCGGGCGCGTTGCTGGAGCTGCTGGAAGTCGCGGTGCTGGTGGGGTTGGCGTTGTTTTAGAAAGAGCCGGTGCGGGTTTTAATTCGTGCGCCTAAGCTGCAAAATTCTTGCTTTCCGATAATCGCGGGTATATACACGCACCATGCTTCCTTCTCAATGTTTGTGCACCAACCTGCGTCGCGCCGCCCGCGGCGTCAGCAGGTTCTACGACGGCGCCCTCGATGGCTTCGGGATCAACGTTGCCCAGTATTCCTTGCTGAGTAACCTACAGCGCCTGGACCAACCGAGCATTTCCAGCCTGGCCGAGGCCATGGGCCTGGACCGCAGCACCCTGGGCCGCAACCTGCGGGTGCTGGAAGGCGAAGGGCTGGTCCGGCTGTCTGAAGGCGAGGATCAACGCAATCGCATTGTCCAGCTGACCGAGGAGGGCCGGCAACGACTGCTGGCCGCCTTGCCGGCCTGGGAAGCGGCGCAGCAACGCTTGATCGACCGCCTGGGTGCAGAGAAACGCGAAACCTTGCTGGCCTTGCTGAACGAACTGGCGTGAACGCCGTTTGTTCGTTGATAAGCGGGTATATACCCGCAAATGGAGAATAACGATGACTTCGATGTGGCGTACCAGCGGTTGGGTTCTTCTGGGGAGTGCGCTGATCCTGGCCTTGTCGCTGGGGATCAGGCACGGCTTCGGGCTGTTCCTACCGCCCATGAGTGCCGAGTTCGGCTGGGGGCGCGAGGTGTTCGCCTTTGCCATCGCCCTGCAGAACCTGATCTGGGGCCTGGCCCAGCCTTTCACCGGCGCTCTGGCCGACCGCTTCGGCGCGGCCAGGGTAGTGCTGATCGGCGGTGTGCTGTACGCCGTCGGCTTGTTGTTCATGGGCTTGGCCGACTCGCCGTTGTCGCTGTCGTTGAGTGCCGGATTGCTCATCGGTATCGGTCTTTCCGGAACCTCGTTCTCGGTCATTCTCGGCGTGGTGGGACGGGCATTGCCGGCGGAAAAACGCAGCATGGGCATGGGGGTCGCCAGCGCGGCCGGCTCGTTCGGTCAGTTCGCCATGCTGCCGGGCACCCTGGGGTTGATCGGCTGGCTGGGCTGGTCCTCGGCGCTGCTGGTATTGGGCCTGTTGGTGGCCTTGATCGTGCCGCTGGTGAGCATGCTCAAGGATCAACCGCTGCCAAGCCTGGGGCATGAACAGAGCCTCGGCGAGGCCTTGCGTGAGGCCTGTTCCCATTCCGGGTTCTGGCTGCTGGCGTTCGGCTTTTTCGTCTGCGGCTTCCAGGTGGTGTTCATCGGTGTGCATTTACCGGCCTACCTGGTCGATCAGCACTTGCCGGCCACCGTCGGCACCACGGTGCTGGCGCTGATCGGCCTGTTCAATATCTTTGGTACCTACACCGCCGGCTGGCTGGGCGGGCGCATGTCCAAGCCGCGCTTGCTGACGGGCCTGTACCTGTTGCGCGCGGTGGTTATCGGCCTGTTTCTATGGCTGCCGGTGACGCAGCTCAGCGCTTATCTGTTCGGCATGGCCATGGGCTTCCTGTGGCTGTCGACGGTGCCGCTGACCAATGGCACGGTGGCAACCTTGTTCGGCGTGCGCAACCTGTCCATGCTCGGGGGCATTGTGTTTCTGTTTCATCAATTGGGCTCGTTCCTCGGCGGTTGGCTCGGCGGGGTGGTCTACGATCGGACCGGGAGTTATGACTTGATCTGGCAGGTGGCGATTCTCCTCAGTCTGTTGGCCGCGGCCCTGAACTGGCCGGTGCGCGAGCGCCCGGTAGCGCGTTTGCAAGCGAGCGCGGCATGAGTCGGATCGGTTTCTGCGGCGCGGGCCTGGCGATCGGCGTCGTGCTGCTGGCGCTGGCCTGGTGGGGCTGGCACCGGGGCGGGCTGGCGCTGATGCAATTGGGCATGGGCGTCTGTTAGGCAGCGCTTGCCAGGACTTTCGCCGGGCGAGTAGTTTTCGCCCTCTGACGGTATTTTCAAGGAGTCGAACTATGTTGGCGCGTTGGCTTGCTGTTCCAGCGGTAATGATGGTGTTGGCCGGTCCGGCGTGGGCGGGCGAATGCCCGTCGTTGTTGCAGGGCTCGCTGCCCAAGCTGCGCGCCAAGGAATCCATCGACTTGTGCCAGCGCTTTGCCGGCAAGCCGCTGGTGGTGGTCAACACCGCAAGCTTTTGTGGCTTCGCCCCGCAGTTCAAGGGCCTCGAGGCGCTGTACCAGCGTTACAAGGACCAGGGGCTGGAACTGGTGGGCGTGCCGTCCAACGACTTCAAGCAAGAGGCCAAGGATGGCGCGGAAACGGCCAAGGTCTGTTATGTGAACTACGGCGTGACCTTCACCATGACCGAGCCGCAGCGGGTCAGGGGCCCGGATGCGGTGCACCTGTTCAAGGTCCTGGCCGAGCAGAGCAGTGCGCCAAAGTGGAATTTCTACAAATACGTGGTCGATCGCCAGGGCAAGGTGATCGCCAACTTCTCCAGCCTGACCAAGCCGGACAGTCCCGAATTGATCGAGGCGGTGGAGAAGGCACTGGCATCCAGGCCCTGAGTGTTATCCGCGATCAATAAAAAAGCCCCCGCATCTTTGGATGCGGGGGCTTTTTCGTTCAGGCCATCAGGCTTTAGAAGCGGTAGGTTGCACCGATACCGAAGCCGTTCGCGCTGTTTTCGTACTCGGAGCTGTAAGACTGGCCGAGCGTATTGTGGTTGTTGACCTTGACCTTCTCTTCCTTCAGGTAGGAATAGGCCACGTCGATGGTCAGGTCTTCGGATGGGCTCCAGCCGGCGCCGAGGCTGAAGATGGTCCGGTCGCCGGTAGGGATGCGTGGCGAACGGTCTTTGTTGTTGGCTGGCGACTGGTCGAAGCTCAGGCCGGTACGCAATACCCACTGCTTGTTCAGCTGGTAGGAGGTACCGATGGCGTAGGCCCAGGTGTCGTGCCAGTTCTGCTCTTCCTTGATGGAACTCAGGGCACCCGGGGCCAGAAGACCACCGGCGCCGGCGGTCACGCCTTCGTTTTGCACGGTGATGTCCTTCAGGCGGCTCCAGCGGGTCCAGGTGGCACCGGCGTAGAGTTTCCAGGCATCGTTGATCTCCTGGGTCACCGACAGGTCGGCCGATTCAGGAGTGGTGATGTCCAGCGACGCATCGTAGCGAGCGCCACGCAGCAGGGCGCTCGGAGTGCCGGCGCCTGGGCTGACTTCGGTGTGGCCTTCCAGCTTGTACTTGACCTTGGAGTGGTAAGTCAGGCCTACGCGAGTGGAGTCGGTTGCCTGGACCAGCACGCCGATGTTGTAGCCGTAGCCAACGTCGTCGCCCTTGATCTGGACATTGCCGTCGTTAGGCGACAGTGGCGTGGTCAGTGCCGATTCCAGGGTGCCGGAAATACGGTTGACGGTCGGGCCAAAACCGATCGATACCTTGTCGTTGAAGGCATAGCTCACGGTTGGCTGGAAAGTGATGACTTTAACTTCGCTTTTGCTGCCGAAGTTACGGCCCTGGAAGCCGCTTTCGTAGTCGGTGATCAGGCCGAAGGGGGCGTAGACACCCAGGCCGAACGCCCACTGATCGTTGATCGGCTTGACGTAGAAGCCCATCGGTACTGCGGTGAAGGGCACCATATCGCCCTTGTTGGTGCCGCTGCGGCTGCCGCTGGCATCGTTGATGTCGCTGGATGCATCAATGGCCGCGATACCGCCAGTGATTTGCTGGCGCTTCAGGCGCGACATGCCGGCAGGGTTACCAAAAACTGTGCTTGCATCATCGGCAGCAGAGGATCGACCGGCGAAACCAGTACCCATACCGCTGATGCTTTGTTCGTTCAGGGCAAAACCACTCGCGAAAAGTTGTGTGGATGCCATGGCAACGGCAAGGCTAACGCTGGTTTTGAGTATTACTTTTTTCATTATTAGAACTCCTGGTGATCACCGGAGCGGAAATTACCAACATTTCCTCCTTAGCGCTATAGGCTGTATGGCTTGAGATAGAGCGGTTTTGTAGGACAATCCAACCAAAATTGCCATTGTTTCCGCGATCTTGCAGAAAGCCTGATCAGCAGGCGACCTGATTCAGCGGTGCAACACAGGTGTGCCAGGCGTCGGCAAAGTCCCGCAAGCGTCCTTGGGGTTGGAAGATGTGTTTCCAGATGCGGGCCATGCCGAGCAAGTCGTCGGCCGCGGGGAGCGGGGTGTTTTGTTCTTCTACCAGCAGCCAGGCGATGGCCGTGGCGTAGCGCAGGTTGACGGTCAATTCCAGGTGCGGTCCGCTGAGGAAGGCATGCTGGCTGGCCAGGCCGCGGACCAGGCTGGCACGTTCCGGGTCCAGGGCCAGGTAATGGTCCCAGAGCGCCTGGTGGCGGGGTTCGGCGATGCGGTACAGGCCATGCCCCCTGCGGTCATGAAGGGCGGAGCCGAGGGCGGATTGGCTGGCGGCAATGCCTAGCAGCAGTGATTCTGCGGTGCGACTGTGGCTGCCCAGATAGAGCAGGGTGGGTCGGATCACGTAGCGGCACAGTTCGCTGGCGGCAATACCCATAAAGCCCTCGAAGCGTGAAAGTGGCCGGCGAGGCCTGATGGGGGAGCTTGGCAGCGGTGGATCGGTCAGACTCGCCGGAAGCGGATCATGCCGCTTGAGTTGAAGTGTAGTGTCATATCGTTGCTGTAAAGGCCTGTTTTTAAAATATTTCCGGCTTCCTGTTATAACCGTTATATCGGAAGGTGCTTTAGCTGAAGCCGGAAAAGCCGAAACAACAGGCAATAAAAAGCCCCGCTACTGAGGCGGGGCTTCGGGTTTCAACGCTCTTGCGTCTCAGGCAGTCAGGGCCTGGCGGGTGCGTTCGATCACCGCTTGCAGCGGCTCGGCGCTGGAATACTGGTCGGGATACAGGCGTTCGCTGTGACGGGCGATACCGTGTTCGTTGACCAGGGTGAAGCTGAAGCAGCCTTTGCGAGCAGCCATGATCAGGCAGTTCATTGGAGCAAAAGCGTTGGTAAGGGTGCGAATGGCATCCTGAGTCTGGATTTGAGTAGACATAGTTATTGGGTGTTCCTACAAATGACACGGTTAAGAACCGTGCAACGTTAAAACGTTCCAGTAACGCCGACCACCATTGGTCGTACGAAGAACCCGACTGGAACAAAGCAGCCAGTTGGAAGCGCTTTATCAAGTGCGCGCTAGGGCTGGCAGGTAGGTACTTAGGAGGGCAGGCAATCACAGCGGGGGGGTAAGGTTCTGACCCCCAGGTGAAGATCCTGATCAATTTGCAGGTTGGTTCGGTCAGAGTAAAAGAGCTTCGCGACATCCTTTGCAATATGTTCAAAGGCGGTGTCGGCGAAAGATTTACCTGGAAACCAGCGAGGTGGTCGATCCCGTGTAGTCGGTAGAAACTTCTCTTCAGGGAAGCTGAACCGGGGGACTTGTTCGACCAGAATTGACTTTCAGCTTGGTACTAACGCTGTGGATGATAACGAATTGATGATCTTGATGCAAGTATGCTAGGAAAATGGTTATGCATGGTCCGGATCGAGCGCATCGGCGCAATCGCCCAGCCATTGGTCAGGGATAAGCGGAAAAACCTGTTACTGGCATTTTCGTCTTGGCTGTTGTTGTTCTGCGAATAGACAAAAAAACTGCGCCGATATAACCGGATCGAGGGTACTTGTGCACAATAGTTGCGCAGGTTGTCACCGAGCTGTCACCTCGGCTGCCAGGGCCTCCAATGCCTGCGATGAAAATTTAAGTCAATGAAAAACATCGGTTTTTTTTACTGGTGAAAAAATCGTCAGTTTGACTGCGGGCCCCGTCCCATGCGGCTTTCGGCGACTTGTAGGGCGGTTGTCCACTGAGTTATCCACAGCTTCTGTGGATTGTCCCAAGCGCTTGCTCTAGCACGGGCGTGCCGACTTTTTTTCGACTTTACGCGTGCGAAAAAAGGAGTAGAGTGGCGCGCCTTCCGATCTGCCCTACAGTGCTTTATGAAGTTTCGCTCAGTGTCACCTTCAGTTACCTCTGCCTCCTCCAGTGTTACCGAACCCAAGCGTTTTTCGTTGCGTGTGGCCATGTGGCTGCTCGATAGCCCGCGCCTGGGTGATAACCGGAACGTCAAGCACTTTGCCGGGCGTTTGCTCAAGCAGCCAGCCCGGGAAGGGGTCGTGGCGGCGCAGAGTCGTCTTGGCCAGCTGATGTGCCGCGAATGTGGCAATGCCCGCGACCGGCGTATCGGTCATGACCTGCTACGCCAGGCCGCACGGGCTGGCGATCGCCGGGCCCAGCAGGCGCTTGACCAGATCGAAGACTGAGCTGTCCAAGCCTCGGTCGCTTGGTTAACCTTCAAGCTTTATTTCATTGTCTGGAGTGGCTATGGCTATGGACTTGACCAGCGTATTGCTTGGTCTGGCAGGCGCGGCATTGCCCTTGATGGCGTTCGCCTGGCAACTGCAGCGTCGCCTGAGCTCCCGACAAACTGAACTCTCTCTCCTGGAAGAGCGCCTGGCCACTGCATTGCTGGCGCAGGATGGCTTGAATGCGCAGCTCGATGCCTGCCGCGATGAAATCAGCGACCTTGGCCAGGCCAACGCTGTAAAGCAGGCCGATCTGGCGGCGGTGCGCCGGGAAGTCGAGTTGCTGCAGATCGAGCGCGACAACGCCCGGGATGCCGCCCACGCCTGGAACCTGGAGCGGGCCAACAAGGAAGCTGAGCTGCGGCGCCTGGACGCCCAGGCCGCATCCTTGAATGCCGAATTGCGCGAGCAGCAGGAAAGCCACCAACAACGCCTGAGTGATCTGCAAGGTTCGCGGGATGAGCTGCGGGCGCAGTTCGCCGAGCTGGCGGGCAAGATCTTCGACGAGCGTGAGCAGCGTTTTGCCGAGAACAGCCAGCAGCGTCTCGGACAATTGCTCGACCCGCTCAAGGAGCGCATTCAGTCCTTCGAGAAGCGGGTCGAGGAAAGTTACCAGGCCGAGGCGCGCGAGCGTTTTTCCCTGGGCAAGGAACTTGAGCGCCTGCAACAACTGAACCTGCGCCTGAGCGACGAAGCGACCAACCTGACCCGCGCGCTCAAGGGCCAGAAGACCCAAGGCAACTGGGGCGAACTGATTCTTGAGCGAGTGCTGGAGCATGCCGGCCTGGAAAAGGGCCGCGAATACCAGACCCAAGTCAGCCTCAAGGGGCCGGACGGCGAGCGCTTCCAGCCTGACGTGCTGATCCTGTTGCCGGGCGACAAGCAGGTGGTGGTGGATTCCAAGGTCAGCCTGACCGCCTACCAGCAGTTCGTCGCCGCGGACGATGAGGTGATCGGCCAGGCGGCGCTGAAGCAGCACGTGCTGTCCTTGCGCAATCATGTCAAAGGTCTGGCCGGCAAGGACTACAAGCGCCTGGAAGGCTTGCACAGCCTGGATTTCGTATTGCTCTTCGTGCCTATCGAGGCAGCTTTTTCCGCCGCCTTGCAGGCTGAACCCAATCTGTTCCAGGAAGCCTTCGACCGCAATATCGTGATTGTCAGCCCGACCACTTTGCTGGCCACGCTGCGAGTGATCGACAGCCTGTGGAAGCAGGAACGGCAAAGCCAGAACGCCCGGGAAATCGCCGAACGCGCCGGTTGGCTGTACGACAAGTTCGTGTTGTTCATTCAGGACCTGGACGAAGTCGGCAATCGCCTGCAGCAGCTGGACAAGGCCTACAGCGCCGCACGTAACAAGCTGACCGAGGGGCGTGGCAACCTGGTCAGCCGCAGCGAGCAATTGCGCTTGCTCGGCGCGCGCGCCAGCAAGAGCCTGCCGGCAGACCTGCTGGAGCGGGCGATGACCGATGCCGACGGGGCAATGCTCGAACTGCCGGATTGATCGGCGGCTAGAGAAACTTCAGAGTGGCAAGTGGCGGCTCAGCAGCGCTCGCAGCGCCGCCGGCTTCACCGGCTTGGGCAGGTAGTCCAGCCCGGCGGCGTGTACTTCGGCGACCATCTCGGGGCGTCCGTCGGCGCTGATCACCACGCCAGGTACCGGATCACCCAACTGGGTGCGCAGCCAGGCCATGACCTCGGTGCCGGTTTCGCCATCGTCCAGGTGATAGTCCACCAGCGCCAGTTGCGGGCGCACGCCGTCGCCAAGCAGCGCGGCGCATTCTTCCCGGTTGCGCGCAGTCCAGACCTGGCAGCCCCAGCGGGTGAGCAGGCTGTTCATGCCGATCAGGATGCTGTCTTCATTATCGACACAGAGTACCTGGGCGCCGGACAGCAGGTGGCCGTTGAGTTCGGCCACCTGTCCCGGCGCGCTGACGGCTGCCTTGGCCAGGGGCACGCTGACACTGAAGACGCTGCCCTTGCCCGGCCAGGACCGAACCTGCAAGCCATGACCGAGGACGCGACACAAGCCATCGGCGATCGCCAGGCCCAGGCCCAGGCCTTTTTCGGCGCGGGTCTGGTGACTGTCGAGGCGCTTGAACTCTTCGAAGATCACTTGCTGCTTGTCCAGTGGAATGCCCGGCCCGCGGTCCCAGACCTCCAGGCACAGTTGGCCGCCGCGGCGGCGCACGCCTAGCAGTACAGGCCCCTTGGCGTAACGGAAGGCGTTGGTCAGGAAGTTCTGCAGCACCCTGCGCAACAGCTTGATGTCGCTGTCGACCCTGAGGCGGCTGCCACGCAAGCGGAATTGCAAACCCTGTTCCTGGGCCAGCGCCTTGAATTCGGCACCCAGGGTATCGAACAGCTCGTTGAGCACGAATGGCTTGCGCTCCGGATTGATTTTGCCGTTTTCCAGGCGGGAGATGTCCAGCAGGTCGCTGATCAGGTCTTCAGCGGAGCGCAGGGAACTGTCCAGGTGCTGGACCAGTTGCTGTGCTTCGGCGGACAAGCCGTCGTCCTGATGGGAGAGGGCGGCGGAGAACAGCCGGGCAGCGTTCAGTGGTTGCATCAGGTCGTGGCTGACGGCCGCCAGAAAGCGGGTCTTGGACTGGTTGGCGGCCTCGGCGGTGCCCTTGGCCTCGGTCAGCGCGGCGTTGAGTTGCGACAGTTCCTGGGTCCGTTCGGCGACCCGCTGTTCCAGGCCTTCGTTGGCCTCGGTGAGGGCCTGTTCGGCTTCGCGGAAGGGGGTGATGTCGGTGAAGCTCATGACAAACCCGCCGCCCGGCATCGGGTTGCCGATCAGCTCGATCACCCGCCCATTGGGAAACAGGCGCTCGGAGGTATGGGCGCGGCCCTGGCGCATCCAGTGCAGGCGACGGGCGACATGCACCTCGGCCTCGCCCGGCCCGCACAGGCCACGCTCGGCGTTATGGCGAATGATGTCGGCGATCGGTCGGCCGACGCTGATCAGCCCGTCCGGATAATTGAACAGTTCCAGGTAGCGTCGGTTCCAGGCCACCAGCCTGAGGGACTGGTCGACCACGCTGATGCCCTGGCTGATGTTCTCGATCGCTCCCTGCAGCAAGGCGCGGTTGAATTGCAGCACTTCCGAGGCTTCGTCGGCGATCTTCACCACGTCCTCAAGCTGCATTTCCCGCCCTTCGATGGCCGCCTTGACCACCGCGCGCGTGGACGAGGCGCCGAGTACGCCGGCCAGCAGGCGCTCGGTATGGGCGATCCATTCGCCGTCGGCGTTCTGGTTGGGGTTGAAGCCTTTGCCCTGGCGGTAGGCAAACCGGATAAAGCTCTGGCGGGCCCGTTCTTCCCCGACAAAGCGCGCGGCGAGCTTGAGCAGGTCGTCGATCTGCACCGAGAGCATCGATCGGGAGCTGGGGCGGCCGCTGATTTCCTGGCCAATGAAACGCCCGGCCTGCCAGTGTTCCGAAACCCGCGTGCGCGACAGCACCGAGACCCAGGCAAACAGCGTGAAGTTGCCGGCCAGCGACAGCACCACGCCCTGGGTCAATGGCGTAATCGGCAGGTTCAGCGGGTTGCCGTGCAGCCAGGCCAGGCCCGGGAAGCTGCTCAGCGACCAGCCCAGGCTGTGGGCGGCGATCGGCAGGACCAGGGTGTAGAACCACAGGAAGGTACCGGCCGCCAGGCCGGCGAACACGCCGCGGCGATTGGCCTGCTTCCAGTACAGCGCGCCGAGCATGGCCGGCGCCAGTTGAGTCACGGCGGCGAAGGCGATCTGGCCGATGGTCGCCAGGCTCGCGGTGGACCCCAGCAAGCGATAGCTGACATAGGCCAGTAGCAGGATGACCACGATGCTGACCCGGCGCACCGAGAGCATCCAGTGACGGAACACTTCGAACGGCCGTTCGGCACTCTGCCGGCGCAGCAGCCAGGGCAGCAGCATGTCGTTGGAAACCATGGTCGAGAGCGCCACGCTGGCGACGATCACCATGCCGGTGGCGGCCGACGCGCCACCGATAAAGGCCAGCACGGCCAGGGCCGGATGGGCCTGGGCCAGGGGCAGGCTGATGACGAACGAATCCGGCAGGACCGAGCTGGGCAACATCATCTGCCCGGCCAGGGCGATCGGCACCACGAACAGCGCGGCCAGGGCCAGGTAGGCGGGGAACACCCACTTGGCCAGGCGCAGGTCCTGGGGCTCGATGTTCTCCACCACGGTGACGTGGAACTGCCGCGGCAGGCAGATGATCGCCATCATGGCGACGCCGGTCTGCACCACCATCGACGGCCAGTTGATGGTTTCCTTCCAGTACTGCTCCAGGCGCGGGGCGAGCATGGCCTGGCTGAACAGGTCGTCGAAACCGTCGTACAGGCCATAAGTGACAAAGGCGCCGACCGCAAGAAAGGCCAGCAGCTTGACCAGGGATTCGAAGGCGATTGCCAGCACCATGCCGCGGTGGTGTTCGGTGGCGTCGAGGTTGCGGGTGCCGAAGACGATGGTGAACAGCGCCAGGATCAGCGACACGATCAGCGCCGTGTCCTGGGCGCGGGTGCCCATGGTGTCGGCGCCTGCGCCGATCAGCAGGTCTACGCCGAGCACGATGCCCTTGAGCTGCAAGGCTATGTAAGGAAGCACGCCGACCAGGCAGATCAGCGCCACCACCACCGCCAGGGTCTGGGACTTGCCGTAGCGCGCGGCGATGAAGTCGGCGATGGAGGTGATGTTCTCCTGCTTGCTGATCATCACCATTTTTTGCAGGACCCAAGGCGCCAGCACCAGCAGCAGGATTGGTCCCAGATAGATCGGCAAGAACGACCAGAGTTGTTCGGCGGCCTGGCCCACGGCGCCGAAGAAGGTCCAGCTGGTGCAATACACCGCCAGCGACAGGCTGTACACCCAGGCACGCACCCGCGGCGGCAAGGGCGCGCTGCGACGGTCACCGTAAAAGGCGATGGCGAACATGATGGCCATATAGGCCAGGGCGACGATGGCAATCAGCCCGCTGGACAGCGACATGGGAACTCCGAACATAAAGGCGCGCCGGGCACTCCAGCCCGGTCAGACAGTCTCGCACGATGTTCGGGGTTCGTCAGTGTCGACCAAGGTATTGGCGCGGCCAGGTGTCGCAGGGGAAAAGGGGCGCCGGCCAGCCTCTATTGCAAACGCGTATTTTCGGGTGGGGGCCGCGCTGGCGGCTCAAGACCGCAGGGCGATGTCGATCAGCGTGTGCAATTGCTCTACTTCAAGCGGTTCTGCGGCGAACAGGATGCGGAACACCGTTGGCGCCACCACCATGTTCAGCAGGTGATCGACGCTGGGCAAGGCCGCTTCGTTGTGTCGGTGGCGATCGAGGATGATCTGCAGTTGCCCGCTGAGAATGTTCGCGCAATAGCCGGGCGTGGTGCTGCGTTGCACGTCGCGCATCATGTTGCGACCCGGCTCGGAGCTCATTTCATCGAGGTACTGTTCGGCCCAGGCTTGCAGGTCGCCGCGCAGGCTGCCGGTAGCGGCCGGTTCGCTGTCCGGGCGCATGCGTTCGAGGGCGACATCCGCCAGCAGCGCCGATAAATCGCCCCAGCGTCGATAGATAGTCGAAGGCGTGACACCGGCACGGACGGCGATTTGCGGTACGGTCAGGGTCGAACGCTCCTGTTCTTCGAGGAGTTCACGGACTGCCGAGTGGATGGATTCCTGCACCCGGGCGCTGCGCCCGCCTGGGCGTAAACCTTCTTTAATAGCCATGGGATCGAACCTTAACACAAAGAATTTGCTTTAAGAGCGAGGCGGTAGCACACTCCGCAAAAGCAAAAAATTAGCTTTAGCGGAGCGTGCGCATGTCCAATCCTGTCGACTCTTCATTATCAAACCGTTCCGGATTGCTGTTCCAGGCGGTCACCTTACTCAGTTTTCTCGCGGCTTCCAGCGTACCGACGCCGATGTACCACCTGTATCAGCAGGCGCTGCAATTCTCCTCGGCGACCTTGACCCTGATCTTCGGCGTCTATGCCTTGAGCCTGTTGGCAGCGCTGCTGACCGTGGGTTCGCTGTCGGATTATCTGGGACGTAAACCGGTGATCCGCATGGCGTTGCTGCTGGAAATCCTGGCAATGCTGCTGTTCATCCAGGCCGACAGTGTGGCCTGGCTGATTGCTGCGCGGCTCATGCAAGGCTTCGCCACCGGCATGGCCACCAGCGTACTGGGCGCAGCGCTGCTGGATACCGATCGGCAGCAGGGACCACTGATCAATAGCGTAGCGCCATTGCTGGGGATGGCGTGCGGAGCGATGGGCAGCGGTTTGCTGGTGGAATATGCGCCGTTGCCGCTGCAACTGGCGTACTGGCTGCTGCTCGGGCTGTTTATCGCCCAGGCCCTGTACGTTTGGCGCCTGCCGGAAACGGTCAGTGCCCAGCCCGGTGCCTGGGCTTCCCTGCGGCCGACCTTGCATGTGCCGCCCCAGGCACGACGAGCGCTCTGGCTGGCCTTGCCGGTGGACGTGGCGGTATGGGCCGTCGGTGGCTTTTTCCTGTCGTTGGCGCCATCGCTGGTGCGAACCGCGACGGGCTCGACCTCGAACCTCATCGGTGGCGGCCTGGTCGCGGTGTTGACCCTAAGCGGTGCGCTGATGATTTTTTCCCTGCGCCATCGCCCGGCGGACAAGGTGCTGCGCTTGGGCGCGAGTTTGTTGGCCGTGGGCATCAGCCTGATCCTCATTGCCGTGCACACCGCCAGCCTGCCGCTGTTTTTCCTCGGCACTCTGGTCACGGGCGGCGGTTTTGGCTCCGGGTTCCTTGGTGCCTTGCGCAGCGTGATGCCCCTGGCCTTGTCCCATGAGCGGGCAGGGTTGATGTCGGCGTTTTATGTCCTCAGTTATTTGGCGTTCTGCTTGCCTTCGCTGCTGGCGGGGAACCTGACCCGCAGCCTTGGTCTGATCGCGACTACCGACGGCTATGGCGCGGTGCTGATTCTGCTGTCCCTGGGCGCTTTGCTTGGGTTGCTGCGCCAGCAAAGCGCCAAGGGCTGCGTCGCTCAGGAAAGTTGAACGCGCGGAGAGGCAGTGCTCAAGGTGTGGGCGATTTGAACTGTATATCTATAGAATAGATAACAGATAGAGAAATTACCCGTTATATAGATATTCGATCTGGTTCTATCATGGCTCCACCTCATCGGAGGACAGGAGATCGCACCATGACATGCCCCAACGCCATCAGAACCGGACGGCCCTTGAGCCATCTGCAACATCCTCGCGAAGCCATTCGCCATTTCACCCCCAACTGGTTCGCCGCCACCATGGGCACCGGCGTGCTGGCCCTGGCGCTGGCCCAGTTGCCCTTGCAGATCCCGGGCCTGCACCTGTTGGCCGAGGGGCTGTGGCTATTCACTATCCTGCTGTTCGTATTATTCAGTGCGGCCTACGCGGCACGCTGGGTGCTGTTCTTCGACGAGGCCCGGCGGATCTTCGGGCATTCCACGGTTTCGATGTTCTTCGGCACCATTCCCATGGGTCTGGCCACCATCATCAACGGCTTTCTGCTGTTCGGCGTACCGCGCTGGGGCGAAGGCGTGGTGCAACTGGCCGAGGTGCTGTGGTGGCTGGACGTGGCGCTGTCGCTGGCCTGCGGAGTGCTGATTCCCTACATGATGTTTACCCGCCAGGAGCACCGCATCGACCAGATGACCGCGGTCTGGCTATTGCCGGTGGTCGCTGCCGAAGTCGCCGCCGCCAGTGGCGGGCTGCTGGCGCCGCACCTGGCGGACGCGCATGCGCAGTTGGTGATGCTGGTGACCAGCTACGTGCTTTGGGCCTTCTCGTTGCCGGTGGCTTTCAGCATCCTGACCATCCTTTTGCTGCGCATGGCCTTGCATAAGCTGCCTCACGAAAGCATGGCTGCCTCGAGCTGGCTGGCCCTGGGGCCGATTGGCACGGGAGCGCTGGGCATGTTGTTGCTGGGGGCGGACGCTCCGGCGATCTTTGCCGCCAACGGCATGGCCGGCATTGGAGAAATCGCCGCGGGCCTGGGGCTGGTGGCCGGTATCACTTTGTGGGGTTTCGGCCTGTGGTGGATGCTGGTGGCGGTGCTGATCACCCTGCGTTATCTGCGCGACGGCATTCCGTTCAACCTTGGCTGGTGGGGGTTCACCTTCCCGCTGGGGGTTTATGCCCTGACCACCCTGAAGCTGGCCGCTACCCTGAACCTGACGTTTTTCGCGGTGTTCGGCAGCCTGCTGGTCCTGGCGCTGGCGTCGATGTGGCTGCTGGTGGGCACGCGCACGCTGCAGGGCGCCTACCGGGGCGAGTTGTTCGTTTCGCCCTGCATCGCAGGATTAGCGAAATAATCCGCGAACTTTAGGTAAGGTTGTGGCCTGGATCGAAGATCGATAATCCAATAACAGCATCCAAGCCACTCAGGGACATGGAAGATGAGTCATCCCTCGCAATTCACCTTGCTTCGCACGCGGCGTTTCCTGCCGTTCTTCATTACCCAATCCCTCGGTGCGTTCAACGACAACATCTTCAAGCAGTCGCTGATCCTCGCCATCCTCTACAAGCTGGCCATCGAGGGTGACCGTTCGATCTGGGTCAACCTCTGCGCCTTGCTGTTTATCCTGCCGTTCTTCCTGTTCTCGGCGCTGGCCGGGCAATTTGGCGAGAAGTTCGCCAAGGACGCGTTGATCCGCCTGATCAAGCTCGGTGAGATCGTGATCATGGCGGTGGGGGCGGTGGGATTCATCTTCGATCACTTGTCATTGATGTTGCTGGCGCTGTTCGCCATGGGCACCCATTCGGCGCTGTTCGGCCCAGTCAAATATTCGATCCTGCCCCAGGCGCTGCGGGAGGAGGAATTGGTGGGCGGTAACGGCCTGGTGGAAATGGGCACCTTCCTGGCGATTCTGGCCGGGACCATAGGCGCCGGGATCATGATGTCCTCCACCCAATACGCCCCGATTGTCTCGACGGCGATCATTGCCGTCGCCGTGCTTGGCTACCTTGCCAGCCGCGGCATTCCCCGAGCCGCGGCAGCTGCCCCGGACATGCGCCTGAACTGGAATATCTTCAGCCAGTCCTGGGCCACTTTGCGCCTGGGGCTGGGCCAGACCCCAGCGGTATCGCGCTCGATCGTCGGCAACTCATGGTTCTGGTTTGTCGGTGCGATCTACCTGACGCAGATTCCGGCCTATGCCAAGGAGTGGATGCACGGCGACGAGACGGTGGTCACGCTGATCCTCACCGTGTTCTCGGTGGGCATCGCTGTCGGCTCGATGCTGTGCGAGAAGCTCTCGGGACGTAAGGTCGAGATCGGCCTGGTGCCTTTTGGCTCGCTTGGCCTGACGGTGTTCGGCTTGCTGTTGTGGTGGCATTCCGGCGGGATTCCGGCAAGCGAGGCGGGTTACGGCTGGATCGAAGTGCTGGGGTTCGGCCACGCCTGGTGGGTGCTGATCGATATTCTTGGCCTGGGTATTTTCGGCGGTTTCTACATCGTGCCGCTGTATGCCCTGATTCAGTCGCGGACCCCGGAAAACGAACGGGCGCGAGTGATTGCCGCGAACAACATTCTCAACGCGCTGTTCATGGTGGTGTCGGCGATTGTCTCGATCGTCCTGTTGAGCCTGGCCAAACTGTCGATTCCGCAGCTGTTCCTGGTGGTGTCGCTGCTGAACGTCGCGGTCAATGCCTACATCTTCAAGATCGTGCCCGAGTTCAGCATGCGCTTCATGATCTGGCTGCTCAGCCATTCCATGTATCGGGTCGAACATCGCAACCTGGAGGCGATCCCGGACGAAGGCGCGGCGTTGCTGGTGTGCAATCACGTGTCCTTCGTCGATGCCTTGCTGATCGGCGGCGCTGTGCGGCGGCCGATTCGTTTCGTGATGTATTACAAGATCTACAACCTGCCGGTGCTCAATTTCATCTTCCGTACCGCCGGGACCATTCCGATTGCCGGGCGCAACGAAGACATCCAGATCTATGAAAGGGCATTCACCCAGATTGCCCGTTACCTCAAGGACGGCGAGCTGGTGTGTATCTTTCCGGAAGGCAAGTTGACCGCCGACGGTGAGCTCAATGAATTCAAGGGTGGGCTGACGCGGATTCTCGAAGAGACGCCGGTGCCGGTGATTCCACTGGCGTTGCAGGGGCTATGGGGCAGCTTCTTCAGTCGCGACCCGAGCAAGGGCCTGTTCCGTCGCTTATGGTCGAGAGTGACCCTGGTGGCGGGGGCGGCCGTAACTGCCGAGAGTGCCGAACCGACTCGTTTGCAAACTCTGGTCGGTGAGCTGCGCGGTAGCGTGCGCTGATACCTGTAGCTGCTGCCGCAGGCTGCACTCGCCCACAACGTGGGCGCAGGATTTTAAGATCGCTGAAGGCCTTTGGCCTTATCACAGCCTGCGGCAGCGGCTACAGGGGGCTCATCAGGCCGCGCTGACTTTCAAGCCGATTAGCCCGGTGATGATCAATGCCACGCTGGCCAGGCGGAACAGCGCCATGGACTCACCGAACAGAATGATCCCGGCGATCACCGTGCCGACTGCGCCGACCCCGGTCCAGATGGCATAGGCGGTGCCCAGCGGCAGCTCCTTCATGGCCAGGCCCAGCAGGCCGAGGCTGACGGCCATGGCGGCGATGGTTAGCGCAGTGGGGAGAGGGCGACTGAAACCGTCGGTGTATTTGAGGCCGACGGCCCAGCCCACTTCAAACAGGCCGGCAAAAAACAGAATGATCCAGGACATGATGACCTCCATCGATTGACGGGGTCGTCCCCAGAATAATGACTCGATCGAGCCGCGGGGTCGTCCCCGCGTTGCGCAGTATAGTGCCCATCATTATTCCGGGGATCAAGGCTTGTCCTTAGTCGCTCGCCTGCTGAGCCGCCAGGACGCGCTCGTCCTTTTCGCTCATGCGGCGGAACCAGGTGGAAAGCAGCGCCCCGGAAATGTTGTGCCAGACGCTGAACAGCGCGCTCGGCACCGCCGCCAGGGGCGAGAAGTGCGCGCTGGCCAATGCAGCGCCGAGGCCGGAGTTCTGCATGCCGACCTCCAGGGCCAGGGATTTGCGTTGCGCCAGTGGCAGCTTGAACAAGCGGCCGGTGAAGTAACCCAGCAGGTAACCGAAGCTGTTGTGCAGCATCACCACGGCCATGATCAGCAGTCCGGACTCGGCGATTTTCGCCTGGCTGGCAGCCACCACCGCGGTGACGATGACCACGATGCTGACCACCGACACCAGCGGCAATACCTCCACCGCATGCCGCACCCGCTCGCCAAGAGCGCGCTGGGCAACCACGCCGAGCACGATCGGCAGCAGCACTACTTGCAGGATCGACCAGAACAGCTCCATGAACGAAACCGGCAGCCAGGCCGAGGCCAGCAGCCAGATCAGGGCGGGCGTGAGCAGCGGCGCCAGTAAGGTCGTGACGGCGGCAATCGCCACCGACAGCGCCAGATCGCCACGGGCCAGCCAGGTCATGACGTTGGATGAGGTGCCGCTCGGGCAGCAGCCGACCAGAATCACGCCGACGGCGATTTCCGGCGGCAGGTGGAATACCTGGCACAGCAACCAGGCCACGCCCGGCATGATCACGAAGTGCGCGACCACGCCCAGGGCCACGCGCCAAGGGTGGCGGGCGACTTCGGCGAAGTCTTCGAGCTTCAGGGTCAGGCCCATGCCGAACATCACCAGGCCCAGCAGCGGCACGATGGCGCCCTTGAGGCCGATGAACCAGCCTGGCTGCAAAAACGCCACCACCGCGAAAATCAGTACCCAGTACGCAAAGGTATTACCGACAAAACGACTTAATGCTGCCAGTGCACGCATGGCCTGTTCCTTCTTATATGAAAACGCCACCGAAAGCGGTGGCGTCTGTAGTGCTCCTGCAAGAGCGACTGGTTGGCGATAAGGCCGGATGCGGCCCGTCGCCAGCAAGCAGGCTGCTACAAGGTCAGATGCCTTGTGGAATCTCTTCGCCACCCAGGGCTTCGAACAGCGCCGGGAGGAAATCGCCGAAAGTCAGCATCATCAGGGTGAAGCTGGCGTCCAGTTGGCCGAGGGCTTCGTCGCCGCCGTCCTGCTCCGCTTGGTCTTGCAACAGGTCTTCGAACTTCAGGCGCTTGACCGTCATCTTGTCGTCGAGCATGAAGGACAGTTTGTCTTGCCAGGCCAGGGACAATTGGGTGACCACTTTGCCGGTGCTCAGGTGCAGCTGGATTTCTTCGCTGGTCAGGTCCTGGCGCTTGCAGCGGACGATGCCGCCGTCTTCGTGGGTGTCGCGCAGTTCGCACTCGTCGAGCACGAAGAAGTCGTCGGCGGCTTGTTGGGTTTTTACCCAGTCGGTCATGATTGCGGTCGGTGCGGTCTTCACGGTCAACGGGCGCACCGGCAGGGTGCCGAGTACTTCGCGCAGGGTGGAGAGCAAGTCTTCGGCGCGTTTCGGGCTGGCCGAGTTGACCAGGATCAGGCCCTGTTTCGGCGCGATGGCGGCGAAAGTCGAGGAGCGGCGGATAAAGGCGCGCGGCAGGAACGCCTGGATGATTTCATCCTTGATCTGATCGCGTTCCTTTTTATAGACCTTGCGCATCTGCTCGGCTTCGATCTCTTCGACCTTTTCCTTGACCGCGTCGCGTACCACGCTACCGGGCAGAATACGTTCTTCCTTGCGCGCGGCGACCAGCAGGAAATCCTGGCTGACATGCACCAGCGGCGCATCTTCGCCTTTGCCGAACGGCGCGACGAAACCGTAAGTGGTCAACTCCTGGCTTGCACATGGACGCGCCAGTTTGGTGGCCAGTGCGGTTTCCAGCGCCTCAGCATCAAAAGGCAGATCTTGGGTCAGGCGATAGATAAGCAGGTTCTTGAACCACATGGGGTGAATCACTCCTTTATACAAAGGGGGGCATTATTCTCCGCGCAGCTCCATAGGCCAACCCTCCGCTAAGCCTTTGGAAGGCCTGAAAAAATTATTTTAAAAAGTGCTTGCCAGAGTAGGGGGCGCTCCGTAGAATGCGCGCCACACCGAACGTGAAGGGTGATTAGCTCAGCCGGGAGAGCATCTGCCTTACAAGCAGAGGGTCGGCGGTTCGATCCCGTCATCACCCACCATTCGCTTTCAGTGTTACGCGCAGCGGTAGTTCAGTCGGTTAGAATACCGGCCTGTCACGCCGGGGGTCGCGGGTTCGAGTCCCGTCCGCTGCGCCATATTCGATGATCTGGAACACTGAACGCCAGGTCATCACAGAAAGCCCGCTAACGCGGGCTTTTTTGTGCCTGGGTTTCATGCGAGGCGCCCGACACATCGAAATTCAGCTTTTTTTGATAATTTTGTTATTTAAATCAGCACGTTATGAATTTCTGTGTAATAATGCGCCCCGCAACGAAGGTAAAGGGTGATTAGCTCAGCTGGGAGAGCATCTGCCTTACAAGCAGAGGGTCGGCGGTTCGATCCCGTCATCACCCACCACTTGCTTTCAACGCTACGCGCAGCGGTAGTTCAGTCGGTTAGAATACCGGCCTGTCACGCCGGGGGTCGCGGGTTCGAGTCCCGTCCGCTGCGCCATATTCGATGAGCTGGAGCACTGAACGCCAGCTCATTACAGAAAGCCCGCTAACGCGGGCTTTCTGCTGTCTGGAGTATGCAAATGCTCCCCAAAAAAGCGGCCAGCGGGCCGCTTTTTTCGTTTCTGGATCACTGCTCGGCGTTGCGACTGTGCCGGTAGTCGCTGACTGCTTCGTATACCGCCTTGCGCAGGCGATTGATGCCGCCGATGGGGCGGTGCGCCTCCAGCCCGAACCAGGGGTTGAAGGACAGGTTGTCGCATTGCAGGTTTTGCTGCGGGGTATCGAAGTCCTGGGCGGGAATCCGGATTCGCGCCACGGTTTCGAAGGGCGCATCGCTTTCGCGCCATTCGATGCTGGTGTCTTCGATAGGCATGTAGTGGCTTGGGTCCTGGCGCTGCACCTGCAACACGAAGCAGGCCGGCACGCGGTCGGTCGACAGCTGCTGGTTCAGGGCGCTGCGCAGGAAGTTGGGCAGCGCCTGGTTTTGTGCTGGCAGGTTGTACGTCGGGCAGCTGTCGGGATCCGGCGCGACGCGGAACTTGGCATTGGCACTGCCGAACTTGTAGGGCGAAACCGAAAAATAACGGGTTTGCGTCGGGCTGGTCGGTGGCGGCGACAGGGTGGCCAGGGCAATGAACAGGTGGCGGACCTGCCAGGTGCGTGGATCCCAGCCGGGGAAAAAGGCACCGACCTTTTTTCCGTCCGCCTGCGCAGCCACATTCTGCCGGTACTCGGCGACATCGCTGACGAAGAAGTTCGGATGGTTGAACATCACGAAATCCTGTTCGCCGCGGCCCTGCTGTTCCTTCAATAACTGGGGGCCGGGCACGTCCAGCAATTTGATCGCCATCCCCCGGGCGTCACGAATGTTATCGAATTGTGGATAAGCATTGCCGTTGGATAGCCGCACCATGGCTTGCCAGGTCTTGCCGGGTTCGGCGAACACGCCCTGGCGCAACGGCGGCGCCAGTTGCTCGAGCACCTGGACCTCGGCCTTTACGCAGCCGTGGGCCTTGGCGTGGGCGTCGCGCAGGTAACGGGTGTTATCTCGATGCTGATCGACGATGCGCACGGCGGTCTGGATGATGTCCTGGGTCATGGCGGCTTCGCCGGGTGGGATCTGTTCCTCGGTCGAGACTGGTCCCTGGTAGCGCCAGATGGACCAGGCGCTGCTCAGCGCCCAGCCGAGCAGGGTGATGAGTGCCAGCAGCACCAGTGTCTTGAGCAGCAGCGCGCCAAGGCGCAGCCATAGCGTGATCAGCATGGAAATGCCCTTTCGATGAAGGTCGCGATCATGGCAGTTGCGCCTCCAGCGGCCCACCCAGCACTTTCAGGTATTCCAGCAGTGCCCAACGCTCCTCGGGCTGTAGCAGGCGGCCGATGACCCCGTCGCCACGTTTGCCCGAACGGAATTCATGTCCACCGTTGTGGTTGCCGCTGACCCGTGTATCGAACAGGAAGCCGTTCTTGAACGGCTCGGTACGATAGCCCAGATGCTTCGGATCGTATTCGAAGGTGCCTTTATAGAAGGTGCTGGCGCGTTCGTCCTGGGGCGAAAGCAACTGGTACAGGCTGGGGACCGAACCGTTATGCAGGAAGGGCGGGGTGGCCCATACCCCAGCCAGCGGCCGGGCCTTGTACGCGCGCAGTTCGCGTACGCCGATCGGCAGGCCGTAGCCGTCGAGTCGCGGACGCTCGGCCGGGGTCACCTGGGCGTCGCGGTAGGCGCGCTCTTCGACGAAGGCCGTGACATAGGCCAGGCCCTTGGCCACCGACAGTTGGCGCATATCCAGCGGCTCGGTGGGCGTGGGGTGCAGTTGGACATTCGATTGCGCCAGCTCGGCGGCATCCCACTGCAGCGCGCTCAGGTCGTAGCGCTGGTCGGCAATATTGTTGGCGGTATTGGGGTCGGTACCGATGACCGCGACTGGCAGCATTTTCAATTGCTGCACCGGACGCCCGTTGATCTCGCTCACCGCTGGAACATGGCAGCCCGCGCAATTTTCAGCGAACAGCGCGCGCCCTTTGGCGGCCATTGGCTTGTCGATGCTGCCGAACAGCTCTTCCGGCCAGGTCGGCGGCTTCAGCCGTTGCAGGGTTTCTTCGATGCGGTTGAGGTCGCGCACCCGAACGCTCGATGGGTACCGCGCATCGCCCTTGAGCGGCTGGCCCTGGGCATCGAAGAAGTTCAGGGTGGCGCCAACGCCCAGTGCCTCACCGATATTGCGGGCCATCGGCTGCTGGGCCGAGCCGTTCCACTGCACCCAGTCGAAGGTCCAGATGTCCCATAGCTGTGGATAATCCACCGGTGCATTGGCCACCCGATAGTTGTCGGGAGAAATGGCATCGCCGAAGCTGGCATTGGCGATCCGGCCAAAGGCATCGGTACGCCCAGGGCCTTCTTCGGTGGGATAGAGGCCGCGATGGGTATCGTTCCAGGCAACGCGCAGGAAGGTGTCCAGCGATGCCTTGAGGTCCTTGCGCAGTTGTTTGTGCCCGGCGTCGTAGCCCTGGCCCAGTACGTTGCGGGCGAAACGCTCGAATTTCCACGGGTTGTAGTAGGTGGACGCCAGGCTGGCGACCAGTGCCTGACCGAAGCTGCCACCGCGCAGGGTGGGCACGCTGGAGGGCAACACATGCTGCGCCGAACCGCCGTCGACCCGCAGGGCTTGCTGGTTGTAGCGCAACTCGCCGGTGTGACAGGCGGCACAGGTGATGTCCAGGTACTGCTGCGAGCTGCCAGGGTTCTGATGGCGGGTGAAGCCGACCGGCAGGTTCGCCGGATTATCGGCATTGGCTTGCTGCGTCGGATCGACCAGGAAGCCGAAGCGGGCCAGGTACTGCGGCGCGGCGAAGCGTTGCGTGGAGAAGGGCAGTTCCAGGGCGGCGAACCACTCATAGCTCAGGCCCTTTACCTGGGTGCCCTGGGGCGTGAAGTAATAGGTCTGGCGGTCGGCGGCGCTCCATTGATCCTGGTAATGCACCTGGGCGGGTACATAGTCGGGCAATTTCGGGTTGGCCACGTAATACAGGACCACGGCCAGGGCGACGCCGATCAAGGCAAAAATCAGGAGCAAAACACGGGATAAGAGGCGCAAGATAAACATCCTTGTCGAGTTGTGGCTTCCTTATGCCTCAGGGCCAACAGCCGGGCAAGTGGCCATTACGTCAGATCTCGGCCGGGTGTCAGCCTTTGTGTTCGACGGAGGTTCTTTTCCCACTCGTTGTCATGGCAGGTGAAATGCTTTTAAACACGTGAACTTATCGGGCTAATCCGGCTCTCATGCCGGTAGCCATTGGTCGTGGCCGCCTGATAAGCTCGCGGCTTTACTCGATTGCCCTTTAGGCGCATGAACAAGGAAATAGCATGAAACAGCATCGGTTAGCGGCGGCGGTAGCCCTGGTTAGCCTGGTACTCGCGGGTTGTGACTCGCAGACCAGCGTGGAGCTGAAAACCCCGGCGCAGAAAGCTTCCTATGGTATCGGCCTGAACATGGGCAAAAGCCTTGCCCAGGAAGGTATGGATGACCTGGATTCCAAAGCGGTAGCCCAGGGCATCGAAGATGCCATCGGCAAGAAAGAACAGAAGCTGAAAGACGACGAACTGGTCGAAGCCTTCGCTGCGCTGCAAAAGCGTGCTGAAGAGCGCATGGCCAAGGTCAGCGAAGAGTCGGCGGCAGCCGGCAAGAAATTCCTCGAAGAAAACGGCAAGAAAGCTGGCGTGACCACTACCGCCTCCGGCCTGCAGTACGAAGTGCTGAAAAAAGCCGATGGCGCCCAGCCTAAGCCGACCGACGTAGTGACCGTTCACTATACCGGCACCCTGACCAACGGCACTGTGTTCGACAGCTCGGTCGAGCGCGGCAGCCCGATCGATCTGCCGGTCAGCGGCGTGATTCCGGGTTGGGTCGAAGGCCTGCAACTGATGCACGTCGGCGAGAAGTACAAGCTGTACATCCCGAGCGATCTGGCCTATGGCGCACAGAGCCCGAGCCCGGCCATTCCGGCCAATTCGGTCCTGGTGTTCGAGCTGGAACTGCTGGGTATCAAGGATCCAGCGAAACAAGACGACGCCAAGTAATCTTCGTCTGCTTCATGACAACGCCCCGTCCTTACGGGGCGTTGTCGTATCTGGTCATTGGTCCGGGAAAAAATGCGAACCGACGGCATAGGGCATAGTCTTAACAGGACGCGCCGCGGCTAGCCGCATGAAGCAGCCAAGTCAATGAAATTGTGGGTTTTTTTATGTGAGTAAAAAACGCCCGATCTGAGCCGAGCCCTTGTAAAACGGGGCTTTCAGCTATGAAAAGCGGCTCTGTTCACAAGGTTATCCACAATTTGTGTGGATAACATTTCAGTGGGAGTGATGATGAAAGCACCCTGGAATTTTGCCCGTTTCCTGCCTTTGGCCGGTCGTTTGCTCAGCCGTGGCCGCTTGCCGACCCTGCTATTCGCCGTAGCCAGCAAAGGCGCCTTGCAAGGCGGCCGTCTCGGCAAGCTCAAGGACGACTTTCGCCTGCTGCAGGCGCTGTGCCTGGCTTACTGGCGTGGCGAGTATCGCGCGATCAGTCCCAAGGCCCTGTTGTCGGTGGTCGCGGGCCTGATGTACTTCCTCAGTCCGCTGGATGCCATACCGGATTTCCTGCCGATGTTCGGCATGCTCGACGACATTGCCGTCCTGGCCTGGATCATGAAGACCCTGGACGCCGAGCTCAGCGCCTTTCGCGCCTGGCGCGATCGCCAGCGGCCGGAGAAGCTGGCGGTGGTAGAACGCTTGCCCGATACCCCGGAGCAATTGCAATTGGAAGGTCCAAATAAAAACTGAGTAAATTTCGGATCCTTACAACGCTGCCCCCGCGACCTTGGTCACTGTTAGGATTACACTTCATAAGGAAAAGTCCGACTCGTTATGTGTCGTCCTACGGGGTAGTAATGGATATTCAGATAATTGCACGCGATGGCGAGCCCGAGTATGCGGTTCTGCCATGGGCTCAGTATCAGGCTTTGCTAAAAGCAGCAGGTATCAACGAACAATCACCGCGAGAAGCCAAGGGGCCTATCGCCAGCACCGCCGACCAGCCGCTTCCGGGTCTGGATCAACTCCGCAGTTTGCGTGAAGCCAAGGGAATCGCCATCGAGGCGCTTGCTCGTACGGTAGGTATCAGTCCGTCTTATCTGGCCATGATCGAAAGCGGTGAGCGTCAACCGGACGCCGCTATACGCCGTAGCCTGGCCTGGGAATTGACGGTTCCGGGTTGGAGGGATGAATTGTGAGCGTAAGGATCAGTCGTCAACACTGGGATGGCCTGTTGAGTGAACTCGACCAGGCCCGTCGGCAACGCCATCTTTTGACCTATCGCGCTCTGCTTGAGCGCTTGCAGCTACCCACCCCCGCCATGCAGACCCTGACCGCGGCCCTTGAGCATCTGGCCGCGCTGGATGCGCGTGCGGAGCAGCCGCTGCGCAGTTCGCTGGTGATCAGCCAGGGGGCAAGCCGCTTGCCGCGCACCGGTTTTTTTGAATGTGCGGAGCGTCTTGGGCGTTTTTCCGGACCTTCCGATGGGGTGGCGGCCGCTTCGTGGCATGCCTCGGAAGTGGTTCGTGTGTTCGAGTATGAATATCCCGAATCGGTGGAGGCCTGAGTGTTCTGGCGCCTCAAGGCGCGCGTCGGCTACTGGCTGGCTCGTCGGTTGTTTCATTGGTCCTGGTTTGTACGCCAGCCGCGAGGCTGGCATTGGCTGGAAGGGCAACTGGCGCGCATGGCGAATCTGGGTGACGTCGGCGCGCAGAGCTTTTATGGCCATATCCTGACTTTTCGTGGCCAGGGGCTCGGGGCCCGTGAAGAAGGCATGCGCCTGTTGCGACTTGCCGGGCTGGCCGGGGATGCCAAGGCGGCCTATCAGATGGGCGTCATCAGCCTGGCCGGTTCGCCGAGCAAGGCGCCAGACGCGGCAGAAGCGGCCCGTTGGTGGGCGATGGCGGCGAAGGCCGGCCACCCGTTGGCCGAGGTCAAGCTGGCGCAGTTGAATCAGGCGCATACGTCGGCTCCGCAATCTGGCCCGCGGCAACCGTAGAACTGCCGGCCATCTGGCGGCTGTCGATTACATGAATGCTGTAGCCCGGCACGTTCTTGGCGTGGTGCTTGGCTTGCGATGCCAGCTCGGCCAACTGGCTGGCATCAAGTTGTCCACAGGCCTGTGGATACAGGTGCACCACGCCAATGGACAGCGACAGCAAGGCGAATTCCTGGCGAACCCCCTGGCGATTAGGGGCGACGAAGCAGCCGGCTTCCAGGTGTTCGCTGCGATAGAAGCGCCGGCACTGGCTATGAAAGTCGTCCAGCAGCTGGTTCAAGCGCTTTTGCCACTCCTCGGGCCCCAGCACCAGGAGAAAGTCGTCGCCGCCGATATGGCCGACAAAATCGCGGCTGGGGTCCACTCGATCATTCAGGCACTGCGCCAGACACAGCAGCACTTCATCGCCACGGCCATAGCCATAGATGTCATTGAAGGGTTTGAAGCTGTCGATATCCACGTAACAGATCAGCGATTCCCGCCCTTGCTGCAGCAGGTGGGTCAGGCACTGCTGGATTGGCACATTGCCAGGCAGCAAGGTCAGCGGGTTGGCGTATCGCGCCTGCTGGATCTTCAGCTCGGTGATCAGCTTGAGCACATCGATGACCCGCCCCAAACCCAGGTAGCCGCCATTGAGCGTGATAATGAAATCTTCCTCGATCCGCTGCCGGGCGCGGCTGGTGATCAAGCGGCTGACCTGCTGCAGCGACTGGCTGAGCTCCACCGCCAGGAAGTCATCGTTCATCAGGCGGCTGATGGGCTTGCGGGCAAACAGATCGGTGGCGAAGGGCTTGAGCAGGGCATCGGACAACGAATGGCGATGCACGATGCCACACGGCTGGCCCTGTTCGTCGAGCACCGCCAGCGAATTGAGGTTCGCCTGGCGGCGGAAGGCTTCCAGCACCGTGGCCGTCGGTATGTTGCGCGTTACCGCCGGTTGTTCGTTGAGCAGGGCGCTAAGGTCGCTGCCCTCGTCGTTGAGCGTCGCGGCGGTGCTTTCACGCTTGGGCAGCAGGTTGCGGCCATCACGGGGCGGATGTTCCTGGGGGCGGCAGAGCAGGTAGCCTTGCAGCAGGTCTACGCCCATTTCCGTGAGTACTTCCAGCTCCTCGGCCACCTCGATGCCCTCGGCGATCACCTGCGCGCGCGAGGCCTTGGCAATTTGCAGGATCGAGCCGACGAACTCGCGCTTGAGGGCATCCTGATGGATGCCGTCGATAAAGTGCCGGTCGATCTTCACGTAATCCGGGCGCAGTTCGGACCACAGGCGCAGGCTTGAATATCCGGCACCGAGGTCGTCCAGGGCGATCGAGAAACCCATGTCCCGATAATGATGCAGCGCGTTGTGCAGCAGCTGGAAATCATCGATCGGGGTCTGCTCGGTAAGCTCGATCACCACCTGGCTCGGCGGGATGCCGAAGTCCTGCAGCAGTTGCAAGGTCCGGCCGGGCTGGTGAGCGGCCTCGAGCAGTGATTCTGGAGAGACGTTGAGAAACAGCTTGCCGGGCAACTGCCGCTCGCTGAAACCCTTGCAGGCGCTCTGGCGGCAGGCGATTTCCAGTTCGCTGAGGCGTCCGGCCTGGCGAGCCACGGCAAACAGGGCGACAGGGGAGTGCAGCGGGCTATTGGACGGGCCGCGGCTCAGGGCCTCGTAGCCGAGGATGCGTCGTTCGGAGAGACAGATGATCGGTTGGAACAGACTGTGCAAACCGCTTTGAGCCAGGATTGAGCTCAAGGCACTCAGCTGTTCGGTCGTGGTCATGGCGATCTCTGTCGATAAAAAAAGGACCGGGCGCGCCCTTGATTCAAGAGCAGCGCCCGGTCCTTTATTTCACGACAGAATAATGACTGTTTGATGACGCTCCGAGGAGCGTCAGCATTAAATTGCCATCATCTTAGTGCTTGGCGACCGCGGTGTTGAGCTTCAGGTAATCGAGGAGGATCCGCCCGGTTTCGCTGAGGTAGGCGTCGTCTTCCGGCTTGGTCTTGTCCGGATCGGCGGCTGCGATGGCGTCCTCGTCTTCTTTCTTCAGCTCCTTGAGCGGCTCTTCACCCTTGGCCTTGCGGCGGATGTTTTCCAGCGCCAGCTGCTTGGCCTCGATATCGGCATGTTGCGCCCGACGTTCGGCTTCGTTGAGGCTGACGGTTTTTTCCGCCATCAGCTTCTTGGCCAGGGCCAGCTTGTCGCGGATGAAGACGAACTCGGCGTCCTTGGCCGAGCGTAGGTCATGCTCGGATTTCAGCTGCGCGAGGAACGGCTTGAACGGATCCACCGCCGGCTTGATGGCCGGGCGAATGGTGTCCCACGGCATGGCTTCGGGCAGGGCGCTTTCACCGATTTCCTTGGTGTCGATGATCGACGGGTAATCGATGTCCGGCAGTACGCCCTGATGCTGGGTGCTCTGCCCGGAAACCCGGTAGAACTTGGCCAGGGTCAGTTTCAGCTCGCCATGGTTCAACGGCTGGATAGTCTGCACGGTGCCTTTGCCGAAGGTCTGGCCGCCGATGATCAGCGCGCGGTGATAGTCCTGCATCGCACCGGCGAAAATCTCCGAGGCCGAAGCCGAGAGACGGTTGACCAGCAGCGCCATCGGGCCTTTGTAGAAGGCGCCGGGGTTTTCATCTTCAAGCACGTCGACCCGGCCGTCGGCGTTACGCACCAGCACGGTAGGGCCCTTGTCGATGAACAGGCTGGTCAGCTCGGTGGCTTCCTGCAAAGAACCGCCGCCGTTGTTGCGCAGGTCGATGACCACGCCGTCGACCTTGTCTTTCTGCAGCTCGGTCAGCAGCTTCTTGACGTCGCGAGTAGTGCTCTTGTAATCCGGATCGCCGGCACGGAAGGCCTTGAAGTCCAGATAGAAGGCCGGGATCTCGATTACCCCGAGCTTGTAGTTCTTGCCGTCCTGCTTGAGGTTGAGGATCGACTTCTTCGCCGCCTGCTCCTCCAGCTTCACCGCCTCGCGGGTGATGGAGACGATCTTGCTGGTCTGGTCGTTCGGCGCGTTGCTCGCCGGGATGATTTCCAGGCGTACCACCGAGCCTTTCGGACCGCGGATCAGCTTGACCACTTCGTCCAGGCGCCAGCCGACCACGTCGACCATTTCCTTGTCGCCCTGGGCCACGCCAATGATCTTGTCCGCCGGGGCGACTTGCTTGGTCTTGTCCGCCGGGCCGGCCGGCACCAGGCGCACGACCTTGACCTGGTCGTTGTCGCTCTGCAACACGGCGCCGATGCCTTCCAGCGACAGGCTCATGTTGATGTCGAAGTTCTCCGCGTTATCCGGCGACAGATAGTTGGTGTGCGGGTCGTAGGACATGGCGAAGGTATTGATGTACGCCTGGAAGATATCTTCGGCGCGGGTCTGGTCCAGGCGGGCGAGCTGATTCTTGTAGCGCTTGGTCAGCGTTTCCTGAATCTGCTTGGGCTCCTTGCCGGCGATCTTCATGCGCAGGACTTCGTCCTTGACGCGCTTGCGCCACAGGTCGTCGAGTTCGGCGTTGGTCTTGAGCCAGGGCGCGTCCTTGCGATCGATCAGCAAGGATTCCTTGGCATTGAAGTCGAGTTTGTCGACGCCTTTGCCCAGTTCGGCCAGGGCAAAGTCCAGGCGCGATTTGACGCGGTCCAGGTAGCGTTTGTAGATGGTGAAGCCGGCGTTCAGGTCACCGCTTTTGAGGAAGTCGTCGAACTGGGTTTTCCACTTGTCGAATTCCGCGATGTCGCTGGCCATGAAGTAGCTGCGCGACGGGTCCAGCAGCTTCAGGTAGCTGTCATAAATGATCGCCGAGCGCGCGTCGTCCAGCGGTGGCTTGCTGTAATGATGACGCTTGAGCAGCTCGACGACATTCAGGCTGGCAATTACCTCGTCGCGATCCGGCTGAAGTTTGTCCCAGCTATTGGCTGCGAACGTATTGGTCGACATCGGCAGTAGACCGAGACCAATGAAAAGAGCGAGGGCGGTGCTGGGGAACAAATGCTTCATGCTGATTCGACGCGGGGGCAATTGATAACGCATATTAGGCCGTCTTTGAAGTCGCCGGTTCCACAAGGACCGGTCGCATAATGCAAAAAGCCCGGTGCTACAGCTCCGGGCTCAGTCCAGACTCACTATGGAGGCACTGTGAAAGCATTGCAAGGCGTTGAAGGTCATGTGGAGTGGGTTGAAGAGCCCAGTCCGACGTGCGACGTAGGACAAGTGCGAATCCGTGTGGCGGCTGCGGGGTTGAACCGGGCCGACCTGCTGCAAAGGGCCGGGCTTTATCCGCCGCCGCCGGGGGCCAGCAAGGTGCTGGGCCTGGAGTGTTCGGGCGTGATCAGCGAGGTCGGTCCGGGATCTGCCTGGCAGATCGACGATCGGGTCTGTGCGTTGCTGGCCGGTGGTGGCATGGCCGAGGAAGTGGTGGTCGATGCCCGTCATGTGTTGCCGGTGCCCGAAGGGCTGTCCCTGGTGGAAGCGGCGGCGCTGCCCGAGGTCTACAGCACGGCCTGGCTGAATCTGTTCCAGCTGGCGGCCCTCAAGCCGGGGGAAAAGGTCCTGCTGCATGCCGGTGCCAGCGGCGTCGGTTCGGCCGCGATCCAGCTGTGCAAGGCGTTCGGCAACCCGTGCTGGGTCAGCGTCGGCTCCGCCGATCGCCTCGCCTATTGTGAAGCGCTGGGCGCCCAGGGCGGCGTGGTGCGTACCGACGGCCTGGAAGGCTTGCGGGATTTCGGGCCGTTCGATGTGATCCTGGATCCAGTCGGCGCCAACTATGCGGCGCACAACGTCAAGCTGCTGGCCCTCGATGGGCGCTGGGTGCTGATCGGCTTGATGGGTGGGCGCGAGGCCCAATTGGACCTGGCGCAGATCCTTGGCAAGCGCATCCAGTTGCTGGGCTCGACCCTGCGCAGCCGCGACGAGCAGTTCAAGGCCGATCTGTTCAGTGATCTCAGCCAGCATGTCTGGCCGCTGTTCGCCGAAGGACGCCTGAGCCCGCAACTGGCCAAGACCTTCCCGATCAAGGACGCCGAGGCGGCGTTTGCCGAGCTGGCGACCAACCAGGTATCGGGCAAGCTGGTGCTGGTGATCGACGAGACGTTGGCCTGATCCTGTAGCCGCTGCCGCAGGCTGCGATAAGCCCGAAGGGCTTCAGCGATCTTCAGATCCTGCGCCCAGGTTGTGGGCGATCGCAGCCTTCGGCCGCGACTACGGAGGCGTCTACTTCCACTGATGAATCGGCCAGCCGGCCTGTTCCGCATGTTCGCGCAGCACCGGGTCCGGGTTGACCACATGCGGATAGTCGACCTTCAGCAGCAACGGCAAATCGTTGCGCGAATCGGAATAGAAGCTTGCGCCTTCAAGGTTTTCCTCTTCGGCATCCAGCCATTCCAGCAGGCGGGTGACCTTGCCTTCGCGGTAGGTCAGGGTACCCAGGGTATTGCCGCTGTAGACCCCGTGCAGCACTTCCAGCTCGATGCCGAGGACTTCATCGATGCCCAGGCGTTCGGCAATGGGCTGGACCAGATGAGTGCCCGAGGCCGAGATCACCAGGATCCGGTCGCCGGCCTTGCGGTGTGCGGCGATGGCCTTGCAGGCGTCGCTGAAAATGATCGGCTCGATCACGTCCTCGACCCAGGGGCCGATCAGGTGCCCGACTTCTTCCGGGGTGCGTCCGGCAATCGGCTCCAGGCTGAAGGCCATGAACTCTTCCATGGCCAGTTTGCCGTGGCTGTAGGCGTCCATCAGCTCATTGTTGCGGCGCATGAAAGACTCGCTGTCGACCCAGCCCAGGCGCCCCATCTGCTCGCTCCAGAGGGTGGCGCAGTCGCCGTGGATCAGGGTTTCGTCCAGATCAAAAATTGCCAGGGCCATTAGTAGCGCTCTCTCTTAATCGTCTGCGTCAAAATCATCAGGCTACCTCACAGAGGGCCGTGGGATCGATGGAAAGTGCCAGGCGTTGACCATCGGGGTGCAGGTCGTCCGGCGACCGGTTAAGAACATCCACCACCAGTTCCACGCCGCGGGCCTCGACCCGGTAGCGGATCACGTTGCCCAGCAGGCTATGGCTGCGGATCTGGGCGTCGGGTTCGCCGTCCTTGCGCAATTCGATGGCCTCGGGACGTATTGCGATACGCCCGTTGATCGGCCGCTGCAGCAGCCTGCTGGCGCTTTCCGGGTCCAGCAGGTTGTAGTTGCCGATGAATCCGGCGGCGAACACATCCACCGGCGCGGTGTAGAGCGTCTCGGCGTCGCCGCTCTGGACGATCTTGCCCTGGTTCATCAGGAAAATGCGGTCGGACATGGTCAGGGCTTCTTCCTGATCGTGCGTCACGAAAATCGTGGTCAGCCCCAGTTCACGCTGGATCTGCCGGATCTGTTCGCGCAGGTGCTTGCGGATCCGCGCGTCCAGCGCCGACAGCGGTTCGTCCAGCAGCAACAGGCGCGGACGGGTCACCAGCGAACGGGCCAGCGCCACGCGCTGGCATTGGCCGCCTGACAATTGATGGGGATAGCGGCTGGCGAAATCCTCCAATTCCACCAGGCGCAAGACTTCGAGTACGCGCTTGTGGCTCTCGTCGGCGTTGACCTTCTGCATGCGCAGGCCGAACGCCACGTTCTGTTCCACGGTCATGTTGGGGAATAGCGCATAGCTCTGGAACACCATGCCGATCCCGCGTTTCTGCGGGCTCAGGGGCACGATGTCGTGGCCGTCGAGGAGGATCTTGCCGGCGTCCACCGGCGTCAGGCCGGCGATGCAGCGCAGCAGGGTGGATTTGCCGCAGCCGGACGGGCCGAGCAGGGTGACGAATTCGCCCTTGTGGATTTCGCAGTTGATGTCGCTGAACACCGGGGTGCCGGTACGCCCTGATGACGCGTAGCTTTTCTGCAGGTGTTGGACGCTGACGAAGCTCATTGGCTTTTGTCCTTGTTCAAGATGTTGGCGGCCCAGGTCAGGACCAGCACAAAGAAGAAGTAGGAAATCACCAGCGCGCTGGTGAAGTGGCCGCTGCTGTTGCGCATGTTGTTCAAGTAGACCTGCAGGGTCTCGTAGCGGGTGCCCACCAGGATGTTGGCGAACACGAACTCGCCGAACAGGAACGAGAATGACAGCAGCAGCGCCACCATCAGGCCCTTGCGCAGGTTCGGCAGCACCACCAGGAAGGCCGCCTGCCAGGTGCTGGCGCCCAGCAATTGGGCGGCGTCCATCAGGTCGCGCAGGTTGATCGCCTGCAGGTTGTTGGTGATCGCCCGGTACATGAACGGCAAGGCCACCGTGAAGTAGCAGCCGACGAGGATCCACGGCGTGCCGACCATGGCGAACGGTCCCGAACCGTAGAGTTGCAGCAGGCCCACCGAGGACACCACTGGAGGAACCGCGAACGGCAGCAGGATCAGGATGTTCATCAGCGCGTCGAGCCGCGGGAAGTGGTAATGCACCACGAACAGCAGCGGCAGGATCAGCACCACCGAAAGAACCAGCGCACCGACGCAGACCAGCAGCGACTGGCCGAAGGCATGCAGGAAGCGCGGGTCGCTCCACAGCTGGATGTACCACTTGAAGGTAAAGCCGCTGGGCAGGATGGTCGCCGACCAGCTGCTGGCGATGGAATAGATCAGGGTCCCGGCCAGCGGCAGCAGGAGGATGGCGAACAACAGGTACACCACGGCCCGGTGATAGAAGGCGGCGGAGCCGGATTCAGCGCGAGACATGGTAGCTCCTCTTCAGCAAAAACTGATGGACGATGGTCACCAGGGTCATCAGCGCCACCAGGACCACGGCCAGGGCGCTGGCCATGTTGGGGTCCAGGGAAATATCGCCGGAAACCATGGCGGCGATGCGGATCGGCAGCACGTTGAAATTGCCGGTGGTCAGCGCATAGACCGTGGCATAGGCGCCCAGGGCGTTGGCCAGCAGGATCACGAAGGTCCCCAGCAGCGCCGGGGTCAGCACCGGCAGGCCGATATGCCGCCAGAATTGCCAGCCGCTGGCGCCGAGCAATGCCGCGGATTCGCGCCAGTCTTCGCGCAGGGCGTCGAAGGCTGGGTAGAGCAGCAGCACGCCCAGGGGAATCTGGAAGTAGGTATAGAGAATGATCAGGCCGGTCTTGGAGTACAGGTTGAAGTCCTGAATGATCCCCGCCTGCTTGAGCATGATGGTGATGCTGCCATTGAAGCCCAGCAGGATGATGAAGGCGAACGCCAGCGGCACGCCGGCGAAGTTGCTGGTCATGTTGGCGAAGGCGTTGACGAAATTGCGCAGCTTCGAGTCGACCCGGCGCAGCGAGTAGCTGCCGAGAATCGCGATGGCAATGCCGAATACGCTCGACCAGAAACTGATCTCCAGGCTGTACTGGATGGCCTGCAGGTAGAACCTGGAACTGAAGATCTTGTTGAAGTTGGCCAGGCCCCAGCCGAACTCTTCCGATTGCAAGCTATTGACCATGACCCAGAGCAGCGGGGCGATCTGGAACACGATGAAGAACAGGGCAAAGGGCAGCAGGCACAGGATCGCCAGCCATTTGCCGCGGGTGAATGCATTCACTTCAGCAACTCCCGGCATACAGGTTTGTCGTGGGGCACGCCGAGCAGCTCGCAGATGGTGCCGCACAATTCGGTCTGGTCCGGCGTGGCGACGGGGCTGAAACTGAACGCATCGCCGAGGACGAACAGCGGCACTTCCCGCTCCTCCGGCAGCAGGCCGTTGTGCGAGCGATCGTTGTTCATGCCGTGGTCGGCCGTCACCAGCACCTGGTAGCCGGCGTCGAGCCAGCCTTGCAGGTAATCGGCGAGGATGATGTCCGCCGCGCGCGCGCTGTTGCGGTACTGCGGGGTGTCGAGGCCGTGCTTGTGGCCGGCGTCGTCGATGTTCATCGGGTGCACCAGCAGAAAGTTCGGCGCATGGCGCAGCCGCAGGTGTTCGGCATCGGCGAACAGGTGGGAATCGGGGTAGTGGTCGTTCCAGTAGAAATGCCCGTGCTGGATCGGCAGCTTCTTGCTGTCGGTATGCCGGTCCCGGGCCGGGTTGAAGGGCGTGCGGTTATACAGCTCGCTGATCCAGTGATAGGCCGCGGCGGCGGTGCTGAGCCCGGCGGCGCTGGCGTAGTGGAAAATGCTGCGCTGGTTGGACAGGCGCGAGACGTTGTTGTGCACGATGCCGCTGTCCAGCGGTGGCACCCCGGTCAGGATGCATTCGTAGAGCGGTCGGGACAGGGCAGGCAGTTCGCATTCCAGTTTGTACAGCGCTGCGCGTCCTGCGCCGACATAGGCCTGAAGGTGTCCCATGGCATGGCAGGCGACCTCGTGGTTAAGGCCGTCGAGCACGACAAGGATGACGTTGTGTGACATGGGGCGAGAACTCCGCAAGACAGAACAGCCCTGTAGGAGCGGAGCTTGCCCGCGATGGCTTCACTGCGGTTTAAGGTAGATCGCAGTGAAGCCATCGCGGGCAAGCCTCGCTCCTACGGATGCAGCATTACTGCATGTTGATGATCACTTCTTCCTGCCATTTCTGTGGCAGGGCCTTGGAGGTTTTCTCCCAGGCGTCGGCGTCCTTGATCGGCGTGACTTTCTTGTACTGCTCGTTGGGCAGCAGGTTGGCCTGGACTTCGGCGGGCAGGGTCAGGTGCTCGGCGCGGATCGGACGCGCATTGCCGCGCGCCAGGTTGATCTGGCCGGCATCGCTGAAGATGTATTCACGGGTCAGCTTGGCCGCGTTCGGGTGCTTGGCGTATTTGTTGATGATAGTGGTGTAGCCAGAGATCACCGAGCCGTCCGAGGGGATCAGCACGATGTAGTCGTCCTTGTTGACCATCTTGTTGCGGTAGCTCAGGCCGTTGAAGTCCCAGACCACGCCGACCTCCACCTCACCCTTTTCCATGGTGGCGATGGTCGGGTTGGCCAGCGACAGGCGTCCCTGCTTGGCGATCTCGGCGAACATCAGCAACGCTGGCTGGATGTTCTTTTCATCGCCGCCCTTGGCGATAGCGGCCGCCAGCACGCCGTTGGCGGCCTGCGCCGCGGTGCTCACGTCACCGATGGAAACCTTGTACTTGCCCTTTTCCAGGTCGGCCCAGCTTTTGGGGGCTTCGGAGCCGTGCAGCAGCTTCTTGTTGATGATGAAGGCTATGGTGCCGGTGTAGGCCAGCGCCCAGTTGCCGTCCTTATCCTTGGCCCAGTCCGGGATCTGGTCCCAGGTGCTTGGCTTGTAAGGCTGGACCACGCCCTGTTTCACCGCGATCGGGCCGAAGGCCGCGCCCACGTCGCCGATGTCGGCGCTGGCATTGTCTTTCTCGGCGGCGAACTTGGCGATCTCCTGGGCCGAGCTCATGTCGGTGTCGATGTGCTTGAGGCCGTAGCGCTTGGCCAGGTCCTCCCAGGTGCCTTTCCAGTTGGCCCAGTCGTCGGGCATGCCGACACTGTTGATGGCGCCTTCGGCTTTCGCCGCGGCTTCGAGGGTCTTCAAGTCGGTATCAGCGGCCATGGCGGCGGTGCACATGGCGATGGTCGAGCCTAACAGTGATGCCAGGAAAAGCTGTTTCATCCGAAGCTCCTTTGGGCGTGTTCAACGCTGTGTTTGTCTAACGTTGTTGGTCTAGGTCAGCAATACCTGAGCCAATTTAAGCCGGCTGGATGACACTTTGATGTCGGCATCAGTCCTGCAAGGCATTTGCGGGCGGCAGGCGAAGGGCTGAGAGTTAAGCGTAGACCAAGGCTAAGCGGCTGATATGAAAGGACTTGGCCGGCCAATTGCAGGTGTCTGGCACAGCCATTCGACGGCTTTGTCATCTGTCAGTCATATGCATTGCCTAGGCTTTCGGTAAAGGATGAGTGCCTTTTTCCAGGCACGTTTTGCCCTGAAACAGTGCTGGTCTAGTCCAGATAGGTAACGTTGATGCGTGAAGAGGCAGTCAAGGCGGTGACAGCCATTGGGCAGGTCCTGCAGGAACAGATCGATCACGGGTTGTTGGCGCCCGGCAGCAAGCTGCCGGCCGAGCGCAAGCTCAGCGAGTTATTCGGCACCACCCGGATTACCGTGCGTGAAGCCTTGCTGCAGTTGGAGGCCCAGGGCCAGATTTACCGTGAGGAGCGGCGCGGCTGGTTCGTCTCGCCGCCACGGCTGGCCTACAACCTGATGCAGCGCAGCCACTTTCACGCGATGGTCAGTGCCCAGGGGCGGGAGCCGTCGACCGAGATGATTTCGGCGCGTCTGCAACCGGCGTCTGCGGCGGTCTGCGCCTGGCTGCAGTTGCCGGCGCTGTCGAGCGTGATCCAGATCCGTCGGGTACGGCGTATCGACGAGCGCCTGGTGCTGTATGTGGAGCATTACCTCAATCCGCAGTACTTCCCGGGCATTCTCGAGTTCGACCTGAACCAGTCGATCACCGAGCTGTATGCGCGGCACTACGATCTGCATTACGGCCGGGTGCGTTTCGAGATTGTGCCGACCTCCTTGCCGGTGGACGCCGCGGCGGCGTTGAAGGTCTCGGCGGGCAGCCCCGGGCTGCGGATCGCCCGGGTCAATTACGACCAGCACCAGCGGCTGATCGACTGCGACCTGGAGTTCTGGCGCCACGACGCGATCCATGTCGGTGTCGACGTCGTCTGAATTCGTTCCTACAGGGACATCGCCGAATCCTTCTCCGCGCCGCCGCCAGCGGTGATCACCTGCACGCTCATGCGCGGTGTGGCCAGGTCCATCCCGGCTTCGTCGAGGTGGCGCTTGAGCGACAGGTTGAAAGCCCGCGACACCTCCCATTGCTTGATCGGCGCGGTCTTGAAGCGCGCGCGCAGGATCGCGTTGCCGGACTCGAAGCTTTCCACCCCCTGGAACTCCAGCGGCGACCAGATATTGCGGCGTTGCAGCGGGTCGGTGCGCATCTTCTGGCCGACATCGCGCATCAGCTTGATGGCTTCGTCGATGTCCATGTTGTACGGAATGGCCACGCGGAAAATCGCGTAGCCGAACTCCCGGGAGTAGTTCTTGATGCTCTTGATTTCGCTGAACGGGATGGTGTGCACGATGCCGTCGATGTCCCGCAGGCGCACGGTGCGGATGGTCAGGCCTTCGACGGTGCCCAGGTGGCCGCCGACGTCGACGTAGTCGTCGATGGCCAGGGAGTCTTCGATGATGATGAACAGGCCGGTGATCAGGTCGGCCACCAGCGACTGGGCGCCAAAACCGATGGCCAGGCCGATTACCCCGGCACCGGCCAGCAGTGGCGTGACGTTCATGCCCATGTTCGCCAGGGCGACGATCAGGGCAATGATGACGATCGCCACGAACAGCACGTTGCGAATCAGCGGCATCATGGTTTGCGCCCGGGCGTTGGCCAGGCCTTTGCGCGAGCGGGTCAGGGCGTGGTGCACCGCGGTGTCGCTGAGAATCCAGATCAGCCAGGCGAACAGCAGTGTGCCGCCGAGGCTGAACAGCTTGACGCTGATTTCATGGCCGTCGCCTTCGGTGAAGCGGATCAGCGACATGCCCCAGACCCGCAGGCCGAGCTCGATGAATACCAGCCACACCAGCAGGTGGGCGAGGGTGTAGAAGAAGCTTTTCAGGCGCTCGGAATACAGGGCGTGGCGCTTGTGCCCGCGTAGGGGCTTGAGCGAGTGACGGCGCACCAGGCCGTTGATCACCATGCACAGCACCAGCAGCACGGTGCAGATCAGCGACTGGCGCAGGGCAGTACTGGTGTCGCCGGCGGAAACGAAGGTGGCGAACAGCGAAATGGCCACCAGCACCAGCGCCGGCAGGTACCAGAAGGTGCCGATGATTTCGATGGTGTCGCTCAGGGCGCGGCGGGTCAGGCGCCGGGACAGCGGCTGATTGCGGATCAGGTGGGCGATCGGCCGGCGAAAACGCAGGATGAACACGCCGGTAGACAAGGCCGCCATGACATTGGCGAAGGTGGCCGCCGTATGCGCCAGGTGGCTACCCAGGCTGGCGATCAGCCGCGGGTCGCTCAGGGCTTCGCCGAAGGCGGCGAAACTGCCGATCAGCCACAACGGCCGGAACGCCTGGCGGCGCAGGATGTACAGCGCGCGGTGGCGATGCGGGCCGTCCAGCACGGAAAAGGCGATCACGCAGATGGCCGAGAAACAGGTGCCGACCACCAGCGCATAAGCCAGGACCATGGCCAGGTCCTTGCCCAGGGACGACGGCAGTTTGTAGGTCATGTACACGGTCATGATCAGGGCGATCAGCCAGGGGCCCAGTTTGCGCAGGGCGAAACGCAACAGGTCCCAGGTCTTGGGATGTTGCGGCAGTTCTTCGGTGAGGCCGAAACGCTCCCGCAGGCGGTGGCTGAGCCAGATCAGCGCCGCGGCCAGCAGGCTCCAGACCATCAGGATCAGGGCAAAGGCGAAGATGATCGGCAGCCATTCGCTGGCCGGCAGCATCAGGGCGCCCAGTTCATCCTTGGCCTGGTTGAATTCGCTCGACCAGCGAGTGATCGGGCTGTCGGCGCCGGAGAATTGCTTTTCGAAACTGGACAGGGTGCCGCCGATCAGGCCGAGCACTCCTTCTTCGGCAGGCGTCTGGGCTTTTTTCGTGGCGTCGCGGAGCTTTTTCAGGTCAGTCAGCAACTGGGCTCGTTGCTGGTCGTTTTCCAACGACTTGATGACTTCATCCAGCGACTGCCCGAGGGGTTGCTCGGCGGGTGGCTGGGTTTTGCCGGTACCAAGCAGGCCGGGCAACCCCACCGCCTGGGCTGATGACAGCGGCAGCAGCACCAGCAGGCAGAGAAGCAGGCAGTAGGGCAATGCGGAAAGACGAACGAACACTAGGCGGTCAACCTCAGAAAAAGCGGATCGACCGAGTGTACGAGGCAGCTAAAACCAATGCGAGCCTGGATGGCGCATTTATTCGGCGAGTTTGGCGAGGATCTTGTACACCACGGTGCCTAGGATCAGCAGCATGCCGATCCACATGCTGAATACACCGGCGTTCTTGTCGCGGAAGTTGAAGCCGATGGCCAGCAGGATCATTCCCGTCAGAATGGGAATGAGCATGGAATGGAACGAAGACATCGAGATCATGGGGACAGCCTTGTCGGAGAAGGATGCTGCTAAGTCTAGGTGGCTTTGGCAGAGTTCGGGTTGATGTGCATCAGAAATGATTCAGCGCCCTTATAGCCGCTGCCGGAGGCTGCGATCGCCCGTGAAACAGGCGCAGGATCCAGGGATCGCTGAAGCCCATTGCGGGTTTTTCGCAGCCTGTGGCAGCGGTTGCACGAGGCCTACGGCAGGTCGCGGCTGGCGTAGAACGCGCTCAATACCTTCACCAGATGAGCCAGGTCCTGGCTGCCGCACAGTTCGCGGATCGAGTGCATGGCAAAGGTCGGCAGGCCGATATCCACGGTGCGCACGCCCAGGTGGCTGGCGGTGATCGGGCCGATGGTCGAGCCGCAGCCCATGTCGCTGCGCACCACGAAACTTTGCACTGGCACTTCTTCGGCCATGCACAGGTGGCGGAAGAAACCGGCGGTTTCGCTGTTGGTGGCGTAGCGCTGGTTGCTGTTGACCTTGATCACCGGGCCGGCGTTGAGTTTCGGGCCATGGTTGGCGTCATGCTTGTCGGCGTAGTTGGGGTGCACGCCATGGGCGTTGTCGGCCGAGACCAGCAACGATTTCTGGATGGTGCGAACGAATTCGTCGCCTTCGGGCAGCAGGCGGCGCAGGGTCTGCTCGAGCATCGGGCCGTCGGCGCCGCAGGCCGAGCAGGAGCCGACTTCTTCATGGTCGTTGCAGACCAGAACGCAGGTTTCCTCGGTGTCGGCGTTGAGCAAGGCTTGCAGGCCGGCGTAGCAGGACAGCAGGTTGTCCAGGCGCGCGCCGGCGATGAAGTCGCCATGCAGGCCGATCACCGCCGCGCTTTGGGTGTCGTAGAAACTCAGCTCGTAGTCGAGCACCACATCGGCGTTCAGGCCGTGTTCGCGGGCCAGTTGGTCGGTCAGCACCGCGCGGAAATCGACCCGCTCGTCACCGGCGAATTGCGCGAGGATCGGCGGCAGTTCGGTCTGGGCATTGATGGCCCAGCCCTGGTTGGCTTCGCGATTGAGGTGAATCGCCAGGTTGGGGATGATCGCGATGGGTGCCTTGAAGTCGATCAGCTGGCTTTCGACCTTGCCATCGCGACGGAAGGTGACGCGACCGGCCAGCGACAGGTCGCGGTCGAACCAGGGCGCCAGCAGGGCACCGCCATAGACTTCCACGCCCAGTTGCCAGAAGCCCTGGCGTTGCAGCTCCGGTTGCGGCTTGACGCGCAGGCACGGGCTGTCGGTGTGTGCGCCGACCATGCGGATACCGCCGTGCAGCGGCGAATGCCGGCCCAGCTTGACGGCCACGATGGAGGAGTCGTTGCGGGTGACGTAGTAGCGGCCGTTGGCTTCGGTGGTCCACGGCTCGCGCTCGTCGAGACGCTGGTAGCCCGCGGCCTCCAGGCGTTGAACGAGGCTGGCGGTTGCATGGAAAGGGGTAGGGGAGGCCTTGAGGAAGTCGATCAGGCCCTGGTTCAACTCTTCGCGCATAAGTAACTCCAGACAGCAGTGGCGCGAGTTTACCGTATCGGCTCGCGGCATTGCAGGCGCAATGCCGTTGAGGGAGACAACATTCGTCGCGGCAGGGAAAACGGCTCAACCGGTAATCAGGTTGCCTTTGAGGAATACTTCGCGGCGTTGCTTGCGACCCACATATTCATGCTTGCTGGCCTGGTAAACCTCATTGAATTTCTCTGCGCAAATACCCGGCAGTTGATCGAGGTATTCCTCCACCAGCGCATCGTATCGGGCTTCGGTAATCAGTTTGTAGACTTCCCGGCGATAGAAGAAACCCAACTGAAAACCCAGGGTTTCGCTGGCGTGGGGCGTGATGGTCGCGAAGCAGTTCTCGAAGTCGATCGCCTTGAGCGGAGCCTGGGGGCTGATCATGATGTTGCCGGCCCAGAAATCCATGTGGGTGATGTTCTTTTGCGCGAGGGAGTGCAACAGGCCGAATGCATCGCGGATAAAAGGCTCGATCTTGTCCGGGTTGTTGCGCAACCACTGTACGCCGTCGACGTAATCATCCAGCAGGCGGGTAATGATGAAGTATTCCTGTACCAGTCCCAGGCGGTCCCGGGTATAGCCGAATCCTTCAAGGTCGGACATCTGTACGCCGCGTCGCTGGGCTTCGACAGTGTTGAACAGCTCTTCCAGCGGCCAGTCGAAGCGACCGTTGCGCTGGGGTTTGCCCAGGGTGACGCGAACTTTCGCCTTGAGCGTATCCAGGGGCTGTACCTTGGCGAACAGCGGTATCTCGCCGGTCGCCAAGGGAGTACTGGCGCGGGTCTGTTTGTGGTCGTGACGTTGGCGGATGAGTTGTTCGAGGGCTGTGCGGGCGTCTGCCGAAGGTTTTTCGCGAAGATGCAGGGTGGTATTCAGGAAGCAGAAGGTGAAGGGGTAATCGCGTTGAAATGGCTGACTGCTGAGCACGGGGGCTTCCTGCCTTAATGTCGAATGGCCATTATTTTAATATTTTTTTCACAAACTCATAACAAATTATTCGGATTAGTCTTAATTCTCGATCGGATTTTTCCTGGGTGAGCCCCTCGGCGGAGGGGCGTCCCGCTACGGTGGCCGCTCTCGATCAGAATGGCGCCGGGCATTCGAAGCGCAGGCGTTCGCCACTCTGCGGATGGGTGAAGCTGAGCATGCTGGCGTGCAGGCACAGGCGTGGCCAGGCGGCCAGCGCTTGCGGATGCGCGTACAGGCCGTCGCCCAGCAGCGGATGGCCGATGGACAGCATATGCACCCGCAACTGGTGCGAGCGCCCGGTGATCGGGGTCAGCTCGACGCGGCACCAGTCGCCGCAGCGTTCCAGCACGCGCCAGAAGGTCAGGGCGTTCTTGCCGAATTCGTGGTCCACCACGTGCCGCGGTTTGGTCGGCGGGTCGTAGCGCAGTGGCAGGTCGATGCTGCCGCTGTCCAGTTCCGGCTGGCCCCAGCACAGGGCGGTGTAGGCTTTTTCGGTCTCGCGGTCGTGAAATTGCCGGGACAGTTCGCGATGGGTATCGGGGTCGCGGGCCAGCAGGATGATGCCGGAGGTTTCCCAGTCCAACCGATGCACGATGCGGGCTTCCGGGTAGCCGTTTTCCTGCAGGCGGGTGATCAGGCAATCCTTGTTGTCATCGGCCCGGCCGGGCACGGAGAGCAGCAGGGTGGGCTTGTCCACCACCAGCACGGCGGCGTCCTGGTGAATGATGCGGATATTCGACAGCGGCATTAAAACAGCCTCGTAACAAACGCCAACGGCGGCTCGATCGACCCGGCTTCTACAGGAGCATGTGTGCTCCCGTAGAAAAACCGAGGGATCGAGCCGCCGTGGCTCCAGCCTGGTCGATCAGCGATCAGGCAGGGTGATATTGAGTTCCAGGATCGAGCAGCTGCCCTGGTTTTCCAGCGCAACATGCACGTCATCGGACCCGATATTGACGTACTTGCGGATTACTTCCACCAGTTCCTTCTGCAAGGCAGGCAAGTAATCAGGGGTAGTGCGTTGGCCGCGTTCATGCGCCACGATGATCTGTAGACGCTCTTTCGCTACCGACGCGGTGCTTACTTTTTTGCTGGCACGAAAGAAGTCAAAAAGATTCATTACCTACCTCCAAACAGGCGCTCGAAGAATCCCTTCTTCTCAACATCAAGGAACCGGTGTTCCACGGTTTTACCCAGCAGACGGTCGACAGCATCGCTGTACGCCTGGCCGGCGTCGCTCTGGTCATCGAGAATCACCGGAACGCCTTGGTTGGAAGCCTTGAGTACTGCCTGGGATTCTGGAATCACGCCCAGCAGCGTTACTGCGAGAATTTCTTTGACGTCTTCGACGCCCAGCATTTCGCCGTTGCTGACACGCGAAGGGTTGTAGCGGGTCAGCAGCAGGTGTTCCTTGATCGGGTCTTCACCGTTCTCCGCGCGCTTGGATTTGCTGGCCAGCAGGCCCAGCATGCGGTCGGAGTCACGTACCGAGGAGACTTCCGGGTTGGTCACGACAATCGCTTCGTCGGCGAAGTACATGGCCAGGTGGGCGCCTTTCTCGATACCGGCAGGGGAGTCGCAGACCACGAATTCGAAGGTCTCCTTGAGCTCCATCAGCACTTTTTCCACGCCTTCCTGGGTCAGCGCGTCTTTGTCGCGGGTCTGGCTGGCGGCCAGTACGTAGAGGTTTTCCAGGCGCTTGTCTTTGATCAGGGCTTGCTGCAGGTTGGCTTCGCCATTGACCACATTGACGAAGTCATACACCACGCGACGTTCGCAACCCATGATCAGGTCGAGGTTACGCAAGCCGACGTCGAAGTCGACGATGACAGTTTTGTGGCCGCGCAGAGCGAGGCCGGTACCGATAGCGGCGCTGGTGGTGGTCTTACCCACACCACCCTTGCCGGATGTAACCACGAGAATCTTGGCCAAGGTGTTTCACCCCTAAGGAAAAAGGACTTTTAGCCCCTGAAAAACATCTCTTTGAAAAACTACTGCAGTCGGACAGCCTTGGCTGGAGGTCGGTAAACACCTGCTCCCACTTCGTTTGAGCCGTTTTCGCTATGTTTTAGAGATGCTTGGAAAATGCGGCAGTATCCGTTAAAGACGTGTGATGTTCAACACGTCACCCGACAGGCTGACCTGGACTCCGGCCCCCCACAAAGGATCGCGCCGCAAGTCCTCGGAAACCTTGTACTGGCCGGCGATGGACACCAGTTCAGCGCTCAATTGCTGACAGAAAATCCGCGCCTTGGTATCACCCTTGACCCCGGCCAGCGCCCGGCCGCGCATCGGGCCGTATACATGGATGTTGCCATCGGCGAGAAGTTCCGCACCCGGACTGACCGAGGAAGTGACTACCAGATCGCCACCCTGGGCATAGATTTGCTGCCCGCCACGTACTGGCGAAGTGATGATCCGGGTTGGCTTGATGGTCGGCTCAGGCGGTTTTTCCGGCTTTTTCCGGGCCTCGTTTTCCTGCGGCTCGAGCGGGCGTTCACGGGCGCCGGACGGCGGCAGGACGGGCAGGTCGACGGCGATCGCGGCGGCGATGTCTTCGATGCGGCTGGCGCGGATCGCCAGGGTGCGCAGGCCATGGTGACGGCAGACACGCATCAGGCCGGGCAGGTCGACGGCGCCTTCGCTGGCCGGCAGTTTGTCCAGGGCCAGTACCAGCGGGGCGTTGCTGAAGAAATTCGGGGCTTGCGCGACCTTCGCCGCCAGTTGGCGATCGAGGCCTTCGAGGTCGTTTCGGGCCAGTTCCAGCACGGTGATGGCCAGCATGCTGCCCTTCAACTGGAACACAGGATCCAGGTCTTGCGATTCGGTTTGGCTCATGGTCGGCATTAAAGCGGCTTGTCACTAAAAGTGCCGAGACTTATAACGAGAACGCCCGCGGGCCGCAAGCCGGGTCGAACCGATGTAGAATGCGCGACCTTGTTGTCTGTCCGGAATCTGTAATGGATCGCCCGCGTTTTCGAGCTGCATTTCTTTATCCCCGTTTCTGGCCGCTGTGGCTGGGCCTGGGCCTGCTATGGCTGGTGGTCCAGCTGCCTTATCCGCTGCTGCTGTGGATCGGTCGTGCCCTGGGTGCGCTGATGTACCGGGTGGCCGGCGAGCGCCGGCGGATCGCCAAGCGCAACCTGGAGCTGTGTTTCCCCGAGAAGTCCGCCGCCGAGCGCAAGCGCCTGCTCAAGGAGAACTTCGCCTCCACCGGCATCGCCTTTTTCGAAATGGCCATGAGCTGGTGGTGGTCCAAGCCACGCCTGGCGCGCCTGGCCCATGTCGAAGGCCTGGAGCACCTCAAGCAGGCGCAGCTGGAAGGCAAGGGCGTGATCCTCATGGCCCTGCACTTCACCACCCTGGAAATTGGCGCGGCCTTGCTGGGCCAGCAGCACACCATCGACGGCATGTACCGCGAGCACAAGAACCCGCTGTTCGACTTCATCCAGCGCCGTGGCCGCGAGCGGCACAACCTGGACTCCCTGGCAGTGGAACGTGAGGACGTGCGCGGCATGCTCAAGCTGCTGCGCGCCGGGCGTGCCATCTGGTACGCGCCGGACCAGGATTACGGCGCCAAGCAAAGCGTGTTCGTGCCGCTGTTCGGCATCCAGGCGGCGACGGTCACCGCTACCAGTAAATTTGCCCGCCTGGGCAAGGCCCTGGTGGTGCCTTTCACTCAGCAGCGGCTGGCCGACGGCAGTGGTTATCGCCTGGTGATTCACCCGCCGTTGGAGGGTTTCCCGGGCGAGACCGAAGAGGCCGATTGCCTGCGCATCAACCGCTGGATCGAAGAGGTGCTACGCGAGTGCCCGGAGCAGTATCTGTGGGCGCACCGGCGCTTCAAGAGCCGTCCGCCAGGCGAGCCGAAGCTGTATAAGAAGCGCGGTTGAAATTATCGCGTTAGGCTCTGTACGAAACACAATTGCGCGCTGGGAAGCGGCGGTGCCACGCGAAGCAGGCTGGTAAACAGGTCCGCTCCCAATGCTCATCCAGGCCGCTAAAGGCGCTCGCGGCCCTGGCCGTTGCTCGCCGGTTTTGCCCATCGCTTGCCAACGTTTCGTACAGAACCCTGAAAACCCTTTATCAGCGCCATGGAGTGTAGCGATGAGCCCAGCGGAACCGGTCACAGGATTGATTCTTTCCGGCGGCGGGGCTCGTGCGGCGTATCAGGTGGGGGTGCTGGCGGCGATTGCCGAGTTGCTGCCGGCGGGGGCGAGCAATCCCTTTCCGGTGATCGTCGGGACCTCGGCCGGGGCGATCAACGCGGTCAGCCTGGCCAGCGGCGCGCTGGATTTCACTGCCGCCATCGAGCGTCTGACGGCGTTCTGGCAGGGCTTTCGCAGCCATCAGGTGATTCGCAGCGACTGGCCTGGGGTGATCCGCCAGGCCACCCGGTTCGTCGGCCACAGCCTGCTTGGCCTGGGCGCGCAGGTGCCGGTGGCGCTGCTTAACAGTTCGCCGCTGCGGCAATTGTTGAACGATAAATTGCAGCTGTCCGGTATTCGCCAGGCCATTGCGCAAAAGCACCTGCAGGCAGTGGCGGTTACGGCCTTCGGTTATGAGTCGGGCCAGGCGGTGACCTTCTACCAGGGCGGCGGCACCATTGATGCCTGGCTGCGCCATCGACGGATCGGCCAGCCCACCGAGCTCACGGTTGAGCACTTGCTCGCCAGTTCGGCGATCCCGCTGTTGTTCGCGCCGGTGAAAATCGACCAGGAATATTTCGGCGACGGTGCGGTGCGCCAATCGGCCCCCATCAGTCCGGCGTTGCACCTGGGAGCCAGCCGGGTGCTGGTGGTCGGGGTCAGCGGCAACCCCCGTGGCGTCGATCCCCAGGTGCCCCAGCAACGCACCTACACCGGGCAGCAGCCGACGCTGGCGCAGATCGGTGGCCACATGCTCAACAGTACTTTCATTGACAGCCTGGAAAGTGACATCGAACTGTTGCAGCGGCTTAACCAGTTCAGTCACTTGCTGCCGTCGGGCACGCCGGTTCGCGCTTTGGGCGTGGCGCCGGTGGAGGTGCTGGTGATCGCGCCCAGCCAGCCGATCGATGAAATCGCCGCGCGTCACCGGCATGAATTGCCGGCGGCATTGCGCTTGTTTCTGCGCGGTCCGGGGGCGACCAAGACCAGCGGCGCCGGGGTCCTGAGTTACCTGTTGTTCGAGTCGGGATATTGCAGCGAGTTGATCGAGCTGGGGCGCAGCGATGCCTTGGCCAAGCGCGACGAATTGCGGCGGTTCCTGGGGTTGGCGGCAGAGGTCGCGACGGCCTGAAAGAACATCGCGAGCAAGCTTCGCTCCTACAGGCCATAACGTGTCGCTGTAGAGGAGAGCTTACCCGCGATAGGCGCTTGGAGCTGTGCGCTTCAGGCGGTCAGTTTGTCGTCGCGAAAATCCCGCAATGCCTGTTCGATTTCTTCCCGCGTGTTCATCACGAACGGCCCGTACTGCACGATCGGCTCGCCCAGCGGCTTGCCGGCAATCAACAGCACGCGGGCACCGGCGGCACTGCTCAGCTGGATCTCGCCCTGGTCGGCCAGGCGCACCAGCTTGCTGCTGGCGACCGGTTGCGGATGCCCGGGCAGATCGACCTGGCCTTCATAGACATACAGCAGGGCCCGATGCCCTTCGGGCAGGCGCGGGCTGATGCTGGCGCCGGCCGGCAGACGCAGGTCGAAATAGTGCGGTTCGGTGTCCGGCCGTTCGACGGCGCCGGCCTGCTGCACCTGGCCGTCATCGAAGCGGCCGGCAATCACCACCACTTCCACGCCGTTGGCGGTGGTCAGCCGCGGGATGTCCTGGGGCTGGATGTCCCGGTAGCCGGCCTGGTCGAGCTTGTGCTTGCCCGGCAGGTTCAGCCAGAGCTGGAAGCCGCGCATCACGCCTTCTTCCTGTTCCGGCATCTCGCTGTGGATGATGCCCTTGGCGGCGGTCATCCACTGCACGCCACCGCCTTCCAGCAGGCCGACGTTGCCCAGGTGATCCTCGTGGCGCATGCGGCCTTCGAGCATGTAGGTGACGGTTTCGAAACCGCGATGGGGGTGGGGCGGAAAGCCTGCGATGTAGTCGTCGGGGTTTTCCGAGCCGAATTCGTCGAGCATCAGGAACGGGTCGAAACGCTCGACACCCTGGCCACCGAAGACCCGGGTCAGCCTGACGCCGGCGCCATCCGAAGCGGGCTGGCCGGTATGGATACTGAGTACTTTGCGAAATTGAGTCATCGATGCAACTCCTGATCAGGTTGGAATGAGCGACATGCTATGTCAGCTCAACTGATCGATGGTTGCGAATATCGGCGCGTTACTATCGATTTATTCGATGCAATCCGTTCCCGTGGCCAGCACGGGAACGGAATTCAATGCATCAGAAATGGTACTTGAGCAGCAGGCTGGCGGTGTTCTGGTCGGTGTCGAAGTACGGCGTGTCCTTGACCCCGTATTTGTTCTTCCAGTAGTCGTATTCGATACCGACATACAACTGTTTGTCGCCGAGTTTCAGCGCCTTGCCCAGGTCGTACTTGATCTGCGGGTTGATGTGCAGGTTGGCGTGGTACTCGCCCTTGGCATTCTTGTCGTTGTCCACCACCCAGTCGATGAAGCCGTCGATGAGGATGTCCGATTGGCCCACGGGAATGGTGTAGGACCAGACTGGCGTGATCTGCCAGACGTTATCGCCGGCGCGGCTGCCTTCGGTCTGGCGGTTGTAGAAGTTCAACTGGAAGTAGTCGAACCCGGGGATTGCCAGGTCGAAACCCGGACCGATCAGATAGGACTCGTTGTCGCCTTCGCCGAACTCGTAAGTCATGGCCAGCAATACATCCTTGATCGGGCCGAACTCCAACTTCTGATCAAAGATCTTGCCGAATGAAAGACGCGGGCTGAACTCGCCGTAATAGGTGTTCGGGCCGACGTTCGCGTCCTTTTTGCCGTTGTAGAAGATCTTGTCGATAAACAGGAAGTTGTCGCCGTACTTCCAGGCATCGGCATGTTCGAAGGTAACGGTTTGTTGAATCTGCGGATTGATCGTGAAGTCTTTGCCGTAGAGATAAGTCAGGCTGTTGTTCTGCCATTGCAACAGCTCGCCGGCCGTGGCCTGAGCCCCTGCCAGCAAGGATCCGGCAAGCATCAGGCCTTTACAGATGCGGTTCATTCGGTTGCTCCCAAAAAGTAAGTGGACCACGTTTTTTCTTAAAAGCCGGTGCTCTGGTATGGCACCTTTTCAGTGGCTGAAAAATCATCCGATCGGTCAGCTTTGTTGCTGATAGCAAGAGCTGAGCCAAGGCGAAAAAAAACGCAAAAACTCCCGCACGACTTGAGAAATGCAGTCGATCGAGAGTGGCTTCGGCTTTAAATCGGTACGCCTTGGTACTTTCCAGGGGCCGGGATAAGTTGGCTCTCTGGTCAGGTTTTAAATCCGGGCTTTTTTTTTCACCGGATACAGGCGGCCGCGGAGAATACTGGCTCCCACGGCCTTGCTCAAGTGCCCTGCAATAGCGCACTTGAAACAACTTTGGGGCGTGTTTGCCGCCCATTCTAGAAGTGCACCTTTACCAGCAGGCTGGCGGTGTTCTGGTTGGTGTCCAGGTTGGCGCTGTCCTGGATGCCGTATTTGTCTTTCCAGTAGCTGTATTCGAGGCCGACATACAACTGCTTCTCGCCCAGGCGCAGGGCTTTGCCCAGGTCGTATTTGATCTGCGGGTTGATATGCAGGTTGGCGTGGTAGGTGCCGCGATCGTTCTGGTCGTTGTCCACCACCCAATCCAGGTAGCCATCGATCAACAGGTTGGAGCGGCCGAGCGGGATGCTGTAGGACCAGGTGGGGGTGATTTGCCAGACGCCATCGCCGGGACGCGGGCCTTCGGTCTGGCGGCGGTAGAAGTTCAGGGTGAAATAGTTGAAGCCCGGCACGGCGAGGTCGAAACCGGGGCCGACCAGATAGGCCTCGCTGTCGCCCTCGCCATATTCGTAAGTCATGGCCAGCAACACATCCTTGACCGGGCCGAAGGCGAATGAGCGGTCGAGGATCTTGCCGAACGACAGCCTTGGGCTGAACTCGCCGTAAAAGGCGTGGCGACCTTTGTTTCGGTCTTCCTGGCCGTTGTAGAAGATCTTGTCGACGAACAGGAAGGTGTCGCCGTACTTCCATCGGTCGGCGTGCTCGAAGGTCACCGTCTGCTGGATCGACGGGTTGATCTCAAAGTTCTTGCCGTACAGGTACGTCAGGCTATTGGTCTGCCACAGCAGCAAGTCGCCGGCCATGACCTGGGTCGTGGCCAGCAATCCACCGCCGAGCAGCAGGCGTGCGTGTGCATGTCTCATCGTGTTGCTCCCTGTTTGTTTTTATTGTCAAGGCGCAGGCAGCCGCCGACTGCGACCGGGTGTGTGCCGGGTCTGCCTGTCGTGCGTGTATTTCAGGTAGTGACGGTCAAGCAGGGGCGACCGCCAGGCCGCCCCGTCCAGGCTTCAATGCTGGTGGGCGTGTCGGGCGTTGCTGGCGACCCGCTCGGCGCCGCCCAGGATGTTGAACAGCAGGTTGAGGGCCAGGGCACTGAGGGTGGCCATGGCGATTCCGCTATGGGTGATCGGGCTCATCCACAGGGGCAGGTGGGCGAAGAACTCCGGACGAACCACCGGAATCAGGCCCATGCCGATGCTCACCGCCACCAGCAGCTGATTGCGCCGGTCGGCAATGTCGGCTTCCTGGAGGATCTTGATACCCGTCGCCGCCACCATGCCGAACATGGCGATGGCTGCGCCGCCCAGCACCGCCGGTGGGATCGAAGCCACCAGGAAGGCCGCCTTGGGCAGCAGGCTCAGCGCGATCAGCAGGCCGCCGGCGACTATGGTCACCGAGCGGCAACGCACGCCAGTCATCTGTACCAGGCCGATGTTCTGGGCGAACGAAGAGTGGGTGAAGGTATTGAGGAAACCGGCGAAAAACGAAGCGCCGGCATCACACAGCAGGCCGCGGCGCAGCATGCGCGGGGTGACGTCCTGGCCGGTGATTTTTCCCAGCGCGAGGAACATGCCGGTGGACTCGACAAAGATGATCACCACCACCAGGCACATCGAAAGGATCGGCGCCAGATGGAACTGCGGCATGCCGAAATGCAGTGGCGTGACCACCTGCAGCCATGGCGCCTGGGCCATGCCGCTGAGGTCGACCATGCCGAGCAGGCCACAGAGCACATAGCCCAGGCCCATGCCGATCAGCACGGAAATGTTCACCCAGAAACCGCGCATGAACCGATGCACCAGCAAGATGGTGCCCAGTACCAGCGCAGCGATGGCCAGGTAGATGGGGGAGCCGAATTCGGCGTTGTGGCCGCCACCGCCCGCCCAGTTCACCGCGACCGGGAACAGCGACAGGCCAATGGATGTAATGACAGTGCCGGTGACCAGGGGCGGAAAGAAGCGCACCACCTTGGACATGAAGGGCGCGATCAGCATGCCGAAGAAGCCGGCGGCGATGGTCGCGCCAAAGATCCCCGGCAGGCCGATGCCAGGCATGCCGGCCATGGCCACCATGCTGCCCACCGCGGCAAAGCTGGCGCCCATCATCACCGGCATGCGGATGCCCATGGGGCCGATGCCGAGGGACTGCACGATGGTGGCGATGCCGGCGACCAGCAGGTCGGCATTGATCAGGAAGGCGATTTCTTCACGGCTCAGACCCGCGGCCTGTCCGATGATCAGCGGCACCGCGATGGCGCCTCCGTACATCAGCAGAACATGCTGCAACCCGACCAGGATCAGTTGCAAAAGGGGCAGTCGCGCAATGGCGGGTGCGTCGGGGATGCGCGGTTCGGTTAACGCGGACATGCAACACCTCGGATCTTTTTTATTCTTGTGATTAGAAAGCTGTGTGGTTGCGAACAGCTTTTTGCAGCAGGCCAACCGCGTGGCGGTTGATCGCGAGCAAGCTTCGCTCCTACAGAAGCAACACACACATGCTGTAGGAGCGAGGCTTGCCTGCGATAGCGGTGGTCAAGGCACCGCGGTAACTAGTTGGTGCGCGCCCCCTGGTTGATCCAGGCGCCGATCAGGTCACGTTCCTGTTGGGTCATCTGGGTGATGTTGCCCAGCGGCATGATCTGGCTGGCAACTGCCTGGGCCTGGATGCGGGGGGCCTCGAGCTTGATCTGCTCCGGGGTGTCGAACATCACGCCAGCTGGGGCGGCACTGAACAACGGGCTGGAGGGCTTGGCCGAGTGGCAGACAGTGCAACGTTCCTGGATCACCGTATGCACCTTGTCGAACGCCGGGCCCTGGGTTGCCGTGGCCGCTTGCGCCGGAGCCGCGTCGGCCGCCGGAGCCGCCGGAGCCGCTGCGGCTGCGGCTGCGGGCTTGGCACCTCCGCCGATAGCGGTTTCCGGCAGTGGCTGGTACTCGATCTTCGCCGGGGCCTTGGCTACTTCCGGGCCCTTGGCCATCTGCGCGGGGCCGGTGACGTAGGCCAGGCAGATCATGCCCAGGGCCGCGACCGGCAGGGTCCAGGCGAACTTGTGGCTGTCGTGGCGGGTGTTGAAGTAGTGGCGCACCAGCACTGCCAGCACCGCGATACCGGCCAGGATCAACCAGTTGTACTGGCTGCCGTAGGTGCTCGGGAAGTGGTTGCTGATCATGATGAACAGCACGGGCAGGGTGAAGTAGTTGTTGTGGCGCGAACGCAGCAGGCCCTTGGCCGGCAGGGTCGGGTCCGGTGTGCGGTTTTCCGCGATGGCGGCTACCAGCGCGCGCTGGGCCGGCATGATGATGCGGAACACGTTGCCGACCATGATGGTGCCGATGATGGCGCCGACATGCAGGTAGGCTCCGCGACCACTGAACACCTTGCTGAAGCCATAGGCCGCGGCGATCAACAGCACGAACAGGATGAGGCCGAGCAGGGCGGGTTTCTTGCCCAGGGGCGAATCGCAGAGGAAGTCGTAGATGAACCAGCCGGCGATCAGGGCGCCGATGCCGATGGCCACGCCTTCAGGGCCGGTCAGGCCGCTGCCGGGCGCTACCAGGTAGAGCATCGGGTTGTAGTAGAACACCAGGCACAGCAGGGCGATCCCCGACATCCAGGTGAAGTAGGCTTCCCATTTGAACCAGTGGAGGTTCTCCGGCATGGACGGTGGGGCCAGTTTGTATTTTTCCAGGTGGTAGATACCGCCACCGTGGATCGCCCAGAGGTCGCCGGACAGGCCGTCCTTGGGGTTGACGCGATTGAGGTTGTTTTCCAGCCAGACGAAGTAGAACGACGCGCCGATCCAGGCCACGCCAGTGATCATGTGAACCCAACGCACGCTCAGGTTGAGCCATTCCAACAGATGTGCTTCCACAGTCTTTACCTCACGCCTGTCACCCTTGTTGTCGAGTGATCAGACCTTCTCTTATTGGTGGGGGGCGAGGATCAAACACTCATCCTCTTCAAAGAAATGCTCATCGCAGTTATTGCCTGTGCCACTGCGATCAACCACCAGGAAGTCATCCCGCTTTTCGATCGTCAGCACCGGGTGGTGCCAGACGCCGCGATGGTAATTAATGCCCTGCCTGCCATTACTGACAAAGGCACGGACCAAGCCCGATACAGGTGCATCGCCAAGTGGCGCGACCACGATCAGAAAGGGATTGCCGAGCAGCGGAATGAAAGCCTGGCTGCCCAGCGGATGGCGCTCCAGCATGCGGACGGTCAAGGGCATGTCCAGCGCATCGGCGCGGAAGATGCTGATGATCGCCTTGTCGTCCGGCGTGGCGGTTTCCACGGTAGCCAGACGATGGAAGCGCATGGTCGAACCGTTGTTGATCATGAAGTGATCGCTGCCGTCGGTTTCGATCACGTCACCGAAGGGGGCGAAGGCTTCTTTGGTCAGCGGTTCAATCATCAATGTGCGCATGCTGTTCTTCTTAATCTGTGAATTCGGTTTTTCGGTCAGTCATATTTTTGTAGGAGCGAAGCTTGCTCGCGATGGCGTCAGACCGGACAGCAGGTGTCGACCGGACAACCCCTATCGCGAGCAAGCTTCGCTCCTACGGGCTCGGTATTACCGAGCGACCTTGCCCAGGATTCGCAGGCGGCTGACGCCTCCGTCCGGGAACACGTTCAGGCGGATATGGGTGATCGGGCCCAGGGCCTTGATCTGCTCGGCGAAGGTATGTTCGGCGTGCATTTCCAGTTTCTGGCTCGGCAGCAGTTCACGCCAGAACAGCGACTGGGTTTCGATCTGGCTGTCGGTACCGCCCTTGACGAAGGCACCCTGGATCGAGCAGCTGTCCGGGTAGTTGCCCTTGAAGTGCAGGGTGTCGACGATGATCTTCTCGATCTCGCCCGGGTGGCCCAGTGCGACGATCACCCAGTCATTGCCAGGCGTGCGGCGGCGTGCGGTTTCCCAGCCATCGCCCATGTTGATGCCGCGGCCCGGGTTGAGGATGTTGCTCATGCGGCCGAAGTGTTCGTCGGAGCAGGCGAGGGCGCGGCCGCCGTTGAGGGCGGCGGCCAGGTCGATCTGCTCGTTGTCGCCGACCGCCGACCAGTCGCGATACGGAATGCCATGCACGCGCAGGCGAGCCACGCCGCCATCCGGGTAGATGTTGAAGCGCAGGTGGCTGAACGCCTGGTCGTTGCTGATCTCGTGGTAGTGGTGGCTGTTGCCTTGCAGCTCGACGGCCGGTAGCACTTCCACCCACTGGGTGTTTTCGTTCGGCTCGCCTTCGGCCAGGAAGCAGGCTTCCAGGGACGCCGATGGCGGGAAGTTGCCGGTGAAGAATGAGGTGTCGATGTCCACGCCCTTGATCTGGCCGGGCACGCCCAGGCGGATCACTGCGCTGTCGTAGCCCTCGAAGCGCTTGCGGCGCGACTCCCAGCCGTCCATCCACTTGCCGTTGTCATCGAAAACGCCCTCCTTCCATACGGCCGGGGTCGGCTGGAACAGACGGTTGGCGTCAGCGAACCAGTCATCGGTCACCGAGATGATCTTGGTGCCCAGGCGGGCGTCGGCCAGGTTGACGAACTTCTCGAAAGGTACGGCGTAAGCTTTCATTCTTCTTGTCTGCCTTTACTAAGTGGCTTGGGATGCTTGCTGGACCTCGGGCGTTTCGGCGTTCATTCGCGCTCGGGGCCTTCACAAGGGCTGTTCGCTAAAGAGTCAGTAATCGGAACAGGGCAATCTTGTTGATCTCTGCCAGCGCGCACCGGAATTCGGTGTCCACCGAGTTGTGGATGCGTGCTTCGAACGCTGCGAGGATCTGATGCCGGTTGCTGCCTTTTACCGCCATGATGAAGGGAAACTTGAACTTGGCCTTGTAGGCGTCGTTCAGCTCGGTGAAGCGCTGGAACTCTTCGGCCGTGCATTGGTGGATACCGGCGCCAGCCTGTTCATTGGTGCTGGCTTCGGTCAGTTGTCCCTGGACGGCGGCTTTGCCGGCCAGGTCCGGGTGAGCGTTGATCAGGGCCAGCTGGCTCTGGTGGTCGGCGCTCAACAGGATGTCGCTCATGCGCTGGTGCAGGGTGTCGACTCGGTCGATCGAGGCATCCTGGCCCAGGTCGAAGGCCTTTTCGGCCACCCATGGCGAATGTTCGTAGATGTCGGCGAAGGCTTTGACGAAAGCGTCGCGGCTCAGGGTCGAGGGTTTCAGGGTCTGGAAGGTGCTCATTTCGACGCCCCCGGGAACGGATGGGTTTGCTGCCAGTGGCGGGCGATGTCCACGCGGCGGGTGAACCAGACGTGATCGTGACCTTTAACGTACTCGATAAAACGCTTCAGGGCGGCCAGGCGCGCCGGACGGCCGATCAGGCGGCAGTGCAGGCCGATGGACAGCATCTTCGGCGCCTCGGCACCTTCGGCGTACAGCACGTCGAAGGCATCCTTGAGGTACTGGTAGAAGTCGTCGCCCTTGTTGAAGCCCTGGACCTGGGTGAAACGCATGTCGTTGGTGTCCAGGGTGTAGGGAATTACCAGGTGCGCCTTGCCGGTCGGGTTGTTGCTTTCCCAGTAGGGCAGGTCGTCGTCGTAGGTGTCGCAGTCGTAGAGGAAGCCGCCTTCCTCCATCACCAGGCGCCGGGTATTCGGGCCGGTGCGGCCGGTGTACCAGCCCAGCGGACGTTCGCCGGTGATTTCGGTGAGGATGCGGATCGCTTCGAGCATGTGCTCGCGTTCCTGGGCTTCGTCCATGTACTGGTAGTCGATCCAGCGGTAGCCATGGCTGCAGATTTCGTGGCCGGCTTCGACCATGGCGCGGATCACGTCCGGATGGCGCTGGGCGGCCATGGCGACGGCGAAGATGGTCAGCGGGATGTCGAATTCCTTGAACAGCTTGAGAATCCGCCAGACGCCGGCACGGCTACCGTATTCGTACAGCGATTCCATGCTCATGTTGCGCTCGCCCTGCAGGGGCTGGGCGGCGACCATTTCCGACAGGAAGGCTTCGGACTCCTTGTCGCCGTGCAAGATGTTGCGCTCGCCGCCTTCTTCGTAGTTGAGCACGAACGACAGGGCGATGCGGGCATTGCCCGGCCAGTGAGGGTGAGGAGGGTTGGAGCCGTAACCGATCAGGTCGCGTGGGTAGTCAGCGCTCACTGCAGTCTTCCTTCTTATCGTGATAACGGTGGCGTGGCGGGGCCTGAAGGGAAAGACAGGCTGGCGTCACAGCGATGGGCTAATTGTATACAACTTTTCATTCGGTTTGTAAGCCCGATTTTTTGCATTTTTCATTAACGGTGCGCATGCCGGGGTATTGCAAGAAACCTGCCTGGTTGGTCAGCTAATGAATGAAAAGTCTTCTGCGCTCATGGCGTAGCCGCCGATCAAGGCGCTACGAAGGATTGGGCGAAGAGCCTGAAAATGGATGATTTTTATTGTGTACAATTTTTTTGAAAAGTGTCTTAATAAATTCCTCGCCGCATCCTTTCGTGCTCCGAAACGGTGCGGTCTCCTTATCAACTGACTTCAGGAGGCGCGAGGTCTGGACGTGTAGGTACGCACAGACACGCAGAATCAATGGGACGTTTGACTACACACGTGTTGGATGCCGCGCATGGTTGCCCAGGCAGCGCCATCAAGGTCGAGTTGTACCGGGTCGAAGGTGCGCAGCTGGAGCTCGTTGCCAGTGCCCTGACCAACAGCGATGGCCGTTGCGATGCGCCGTTGCTGCAAGGCGATGACTACCGCACCGGGGTTTACCAACTGCAATTCCATGCCGGCGACTACTACCGTGCTCGCGGCGTACAACTGCCCGAGCCGGCGTTCCTCGATGTGGTGGTACTGCGCTTCGGCATCTCGGCCGAGCAAGACCATTACCACGTGCCGTTGCTGATCTCGCCCTACAGTTATTCGACCTATAGAGGAAGCTAGGACTTTCCCCCCACGAAGCCTGCGCAAATAGCTTCTTTGGTCTTTCGCCCGCTCACACTGCGGGCTTTTTTTCGCCCGTGAAAAAGGTGTCTGGGGGGATGTCATCGCGGCCAAGCCTCGTTCCTACAGGTTTGTAGGAGCGAGGCTTGCCCGCGAAGCACTTCAACGGCTCAACAAGGACGCAGCGCCAGCACCGCTAAACAGCCCGGCACTGACCCGGTTGAACCAGCTCTGGCCCTTGCCGCTGCGCAGGTAGCGCGCCGCGCCGTGGGCGCCCAGGCCGTAAGCCAGCTTGCACAACAGGTCGAGCACGGTCCAGGTGACGATCATGATCAGCAGCTGTGGCAGGAAGGGTTGCTCGGCACTGAGGAACTGCGGCAGGAACGCGGCGAAGAACAGAATGTCTTTCGGGTTACTGGCGCCCAGCACAAAAGCGCGCCCGAACAGTGCGCGAAAGCGTGGTTTCGGTGCAGCCTCGGGCACTTCGGCGCCGTGGGCGGGCTGCCGCGATTGCTGCCAGCTTTGCCAGGCCAGGTAGAACAGGTACAGCGCGCCGACGATTTTCAGCGCGCTGAACAATTGTTCCGAGGCCAGCAGCAGGGCGCCCAGGCCCAGGGCCGAGGCGCTCAGCAGGCAGATCGAGGCAAACACGCCGCCGAGAAATGCCGGGTAGGACCGGCGCAAACCGTAATTCAGGCTGTTGCTGATCATCAGCAGGGACAGCGGGCCCGGAATCAGGATCACCACCAATGCCGCACCGCTGAACAACAGCCAGGTTTCCACGCTCATTGCCTTTCTCCTTATGTGCAAAAGCCTCACCCGACGGGGTGAGGCCGTTTGAAACCGATGTACCTACAAGAAAATGAACTTGGCGATAAAGATCGCGCACAGCACCCACAGGCTGATGGAGATTTCCTTGTGCTTGCCCGTCCCGGCCTTCAACGCCACGTAGGTGATGAAGCCCAGGGCGATACCGTCGGCGACCGAGAAGGTCAGCGGCATCATGATCGCGGTCACGATGGCCGGAATGCTGTCGGTGGCTTCTTCCCAATCGATGTGGGCCATGCCGCCCATCATCAGCATCGCCACATAAATCAGCGCTCCGGCGGTGGCATAAGCGGGGATCATGCCAGCCAGCGGCGCGAAAAACATGGCTGCGATAAATAGCACACCTACGGTCACGGCGGTAAGACCAGTCCGACCACCCGTGGCGACGCCCGCGGCACTTTCCACGTAGCTGGTCACGGGGGGAACGCCGACCACCGCGCCGAATACGCTGGAGGCGCTATCGGCCTTCAGGGCGCGGGAGAGGTTCTCGATCTTGCCGTCGGGGTTGACCAGTCCGGCGCGCTGGGCCACGCCCATCAGGGTTCCGGCAGTATCGAACATGTGCACGAAAAGGAAGGCCAGCACCACGCTGATCATGCTGACGTTGAACACCCCGGCCACGTCCATGGCCATCCAGGTCGGCGCCAGGCTCGGCGGGGCCGACATGATGCCCCCGTACTCCACCAGGCCCAGGCCCCAGCCGGCCAGCGTCACGCTGATGATGCTGATGAGGATCGCGCCGAACACCCGGTGATAGCTGAGCACGGCAATCATCAGGAAACAGATCGCCGCCAGCAGCGGGCCGGGTTCGCGCAGGGAGCCAAGCTTGATCAGGGTGGCCGGGCTGTCGACCACGATGCCCGCGGTTTTCAGGCCGATCAGCCCGAGGAACAGACCCACGCCGGCGCCCATGGCAAAGCGCAGGCTCGCCGGGATGCTGTTGAGCAGCCATTCGCGGATGCGCGAGAAGGTCAGGAACATGAACAGCACGCCGGACACGAACACCGCACCGAGGGCGGTTTCCCAGTTGTAGCCCATGGTGCCGACCACGGTGTAGGTGAAAAAGGCGTTCAACCCCATGCCGGGCGCCAGGCCGACCGGCCAGTTGGCGTACAGCCCCATCAGCAGGCAGCCCAGGGCCGCAGCGATGCAAGTGGCGACGAAGGCCGCGCCGTGGTCGATGCCGGCATCGGCCATGATGTTGGGGTTGACGAAGATGATGTAGGCCATGGTGATGAAGGTTGTCAGACCGGCGATCAACTCGGTCTTCACCGTGGTGCCATGCAACCTGAGTTTGAAGATTCGCTCCAGCCAGCCACTGTTCAGCGGCGGCGAGATTTCCAGCGTGGGGGCTTCGGATTTGCGGCTTTCCACAGCGAGTACTCCTCAAGAGTTTTATTATTTTTTCCAGAGCCGGGCACGTGAGGGTGGGCGGCGGCTCTTTGAGGCATGTAAGGCTTGCGGGCTTTTATTGACCTATGGGTCAGGAACTCGCACGTGGCGAATTATGCTTTTGTATACAAATAAAGCAAATAATGTTTTTTGGTTTGTGTGCGAAAAGTTCGCCAGAAAGGCTATATGCCCTGTAGCCGCTGGTGCAGCCTGCGATCGAGCACGTAGCGGTCGTAAAGCTGTGTCCTCGATATATCTGAGTGTCTGCGTTGGCCAGAACGCGATCAGCGGTTTTCGCCCAGGGCCTTGTTCACCGCCAGCCAGCCATCCACCGCCGCCTCGCCGGCTTCGGCGAAGACCCGTTGCAGTAGCTTTACCTGCTCGCGCCGCAGCGATTGTTCAAAGTGCGCCCCGTCTTCGGTCAGCTCCAGCAAGCGTTTGCGTTTGTCGGTCTGCGAGGCAACGCTGTTGACCAGATACATCTCCATCAATTGGCGTAGCGGAATGTTCAGCGCCTGCTTGCTCACGCCCAGGGCCGTGAGCAGTTCTTTTACGCTCAGGCCCGGGTAGCGGGCGATAAAAAACACGATGCGCTGGTGCACACGGCTCAGGCCGCGGCGCTCGAGCATTTCGTCGGCCTTGGCGGTGAACGCCTGGTAACCAAAGAAAAAGGCTTCCATGGCGGCTTGTTGGGTGGTCGGGTTTTTAAGGTCAAGCATATTGACGTATCTGCGCAGGTCGGCGTAATTTCGGTCAAGCAGTTTGACGTATTTTCCTCCTCCTTCGCTAGGGTGACTCCGCATGGCCTTCTCCGAACGTGTCTCGCGTCTTAAAAGCTCACTGATCCGTGAAATCCTTGCCGCCGCGCAGCGTCCACAAGTGATGTCCTTCGCCGGTGGGCTGCCTGCCGAAGCGATGCTGCCCCAAGTCGATTGGCAGGCGATGCCGGTGTCCATGGGCCAATACGGCATGAGCGAAGGCGAGCCGCAGTTGCGCGAGGCCCTGGCCGCACAAGCCCGGGCGCTGGGCGTGCCATGCGAGGCCAGCCAGGTGTTGGTGGTCAGCGGCTCCCAGCAGACCCTCGATCTGGCGGCCAAGCTGTACATCGACAAGGGCAGTGAAATCCTGCTGGAAGCGCCGACCTACCTGGCGGCGTTGCAGATCTTCCAGTTGTTCGGCGCCGACTGCCTGACCGTGCCCCTGGAGGCCGATGGGCCGGACCTGGCGCAGTTGCGCGTGCGCCTGGAGCAGCATCGTCCCGCGTTCATCTACCTGATCCCAACCTTCCAGAACCCTTCGGCGGTGCGCTACAGCGAAGCCAAGCGTGACGCCGTGGCCGCGTTGCTCGACGAGTTCGGCGTAACCCTGATCGAGGATGAGCCTTACCGCGAACTGACGTTCGACGACGGCAACGCCGCGCCGATTGTCGGGCGCCTGCGCAAGGCCAGCTGGATCTACACCGGCACGGTGTCGAAGACGCTGCTGCCAGGGCTGCGGGTCGGTTACCTGATCGCCAGCCCGGACCTGTTTCCTCATTTGCTGCGGTTGAAGCAGTCGGCGGACCTGCACACCAACCGCGTCGGCCAATGGCAGGCGTTGCAATGGATCGGCAGCGAAAAGTACCGGCAACATCTGAGTGAGTTGCGCGATTTCTACCGGGGCCGCCGCGACGATTTCCAGGCTGCCCTGCAGCGCCACTTTGGCGATCTGGCCGACTGGTAGGTGCCCCAGGGCGGGCTGTTTTTCTGGTTGACCTTGAAACAGCCGCTGGATACCCGCACTTTGCTGCAGGCGGCGCTGGAGCAGGATGTGGCATTCATGCCGGGCGAACCCTTTTTCTCCGAGCCGGACCGCAACCCAGGTCACTTGCGGTTGAATTTCAGTCATATCGATCCGGCGCGTCTGGACGAAGGTCTCAAGCGGCTGGCCACCGTGATACGTCAAGCGCAGGCTGCACAGGCAGCCTGAGAAGGAGAGGGCCATGTACAAGGTTTATAGCGATTACCGGTCCGGCAACTGCTACAAGGTCAAGCTGATGCTCAATCTGCTTGGCCAGCCTTACGAATGGCATGCGGTGGACATCTTGAATGGAGATACGCAGACCGAGGCGTTCCTGGCGAAGAACCCCAACGGCAAGATCCCGGTGCTGGAGCTGGAAGACGGCACCTGCTTGTGGGAATCGAACGCGATTCTCAACTTTCTTGCCGATGGCAGCGAATTCCTGCCCAGCGAGCCGCGTTTGCGCACGCAAGTCTTGCAGTGGCAGTTTTTCGAGCAATACAGCCATGAGCCGTACATTGCCGTGGCGCGTTTTATCCAGCTCTATCTGGGCCTGCCGCAAGAGCGCTTGCACGAACACCAGAAGCTGCAAAAGCGTGGCTACAAGGCCCTGGATGTGATGGAACAGCAGCTGGCGCGCACGCCGTACCTGGTGGGCGAGCAATATTCGATTGCCGATATCGCGCTTTATGCCTACACCCATGTCGCCCATGAAGGGGGCTTCGACCTGGCGCGCTATCCGGCAATCCAGGCCTGGATGCAACGGGTGCAAAGCCACCCGCGGCATGTCGGGATGCTCGACTGAGTCTCTGCGGGAAACAAAAAACCGACCCTTGGGTCGGTTTTTTTATGGTCTGGATCTTGTGGGGCTGTTCTGGCGCTATCGCGGGCAAGCCTCGCTCCTACATCGCAAACCTGTAGGAGCGAGGCTTGCCCGCGATGACGTCCTTCAGAACGCCACCAACCATTCAAGCTGTTGCGAAACGCTGGTCCAGGTAAGCGATGATCGCCTTGGACTCGTACATCCAGGTGGTCTGGCCATTTTCTTCGATACGCAGGCACGGCACTTTGATCTTGCCGCCTTGTTCCAGCAGGGTCTGGCGGTCCTGCTCGTTGTTTTTCGCATCGCGCAGGGCCACCGGAACGTTCAGGCGGTGCAGGGTGCGGCGGGTTTTCACGCAGAACGGGCAAGCGTGGAACTGATACAGGGTCAGGCCCTTGGCGGCCTGTTCGACCTGGGCTTGAGCGGCGACGGGGCGCTGCTGCTTGCGTGGGCGGGTGATGAAGTCGATGAAAATGATGAGCTGGCCCAGGCCGACTCGAAGCGCTTTGACGATCACGTTATTGCCTCTTGCCCATGAAAGAAGGGGCGGCAGCTTACCTGATTTTTGCCAGGCGAAAAAAAACCGGCGATGAACGCCGGTTCTTTGGGTAGCCGTCTTACTTGATCAGGCTGAGAAACTCGCTGCGAGTCGCCGCGTTTTCGCGGAATTCACCGAGCATCACCGAGGTGATCATCGACGAGTTCTGCTTCTCCACACCGCGCATCATCATGCACATGTGCTTGGCCTCGATCACCACCGCGACACCCAGGGCGCCGGTCACTTGCTGGACCGCGTCGGCGATCTGGCGGCTGAGGTTTTCCTGGATCTGCAGGCGACGCGCATACATGTCGACGATGCGTGCGACTTTCGACAGGCCCAGCACCTTGCCGCTCGGAATGTAGGCGACGTGAGCCTTGCCGATGAATGGCAGCAGGTGGTGCTCGCACAGCGAGTAGAGCTCGATGTCCTTGACCAGCACCATTTCGCTGTTGTCGGAGCTGAACAAGGCACCGTTGGTGACTTCTTCCAGCGTTTGCTCATAACCGCGGCAGAGGTACTGCATGGCCTTGGCGGCACGTTTTGGCGTGTCGAGCAGGCCCTCGCGGGAGACGTCTTCGCCCAATTGGCCGAGGATCGCCGTGTAATTCTGTTCCAGGGACATGAAACTACCTGTGGGATTTTACGCAAAGGGCAAGGGTACGGTGGCGGACCCGACGCTGCAAGCGCGACGAAGCGGCTTTACTCGTCGCGGCCTTCCATCATGGTGCGTTTGAGCATCACGTAGACCGCCCCGGCGCCGCCATGCTTGGCCTGGCACGAGGTGAAGCCGAGCACCTGGGGATGCTGGCGCAGCCAGGTGTTGACGTGGCTCTTGATCATCGGTCGCTTGCCGTCCAGGCGCACGGCCTTGCCGTGGGTGACGCGCACGCAGCGGATTTCGAACTTGGTGGCTTCGGCGAGGAACGCCCAGAGGGTTTCCCGGGCCTTTTCCACGCTCATGCCGTGCAGGTCGAGGCTACCCTCGAAAGGGATCTGGCCGACCTTGAGCTTGCGCATCTGGCTTTCCTGGACCCCGTCGCGGGCCCACATCAGATCGTCTTCCGGGCCGACGTCGATCACGAACTGATCCGACAGCCCGTCGACGGCGGTGGTTTCGGTACGCACGCTGGCAGCCTGGCGCAGCTTGGCGATCTGCGCCCGGTCCGCCTTGGGTTTGCCGGTTTCGGCGCGATCATGCTTGATCGGTTTGACGCCTTGGATCGCGCTTTTGAATAGGGAAAAATCGTCGTCTTGCATGTCAGCCTCCGCGAAGACCGCGCAGTTTACCCAACTCGGCGGCAGAGGAGCGGGACAAAACGTGTTGCCGTCGATTCAGTCGTGTTTCTTCATCAGGTGCGGAGCCATGTTCAGTGTTTGCGGCTGGCGCATGCGCCGCCGGCAGCGCCGCCACAGCCAGACGCCGACATACAGCAGTAACAGGCCGACCGCTAGAATCACCGCGGAACCTGCCGGGCTGGCGTTCAATTCACTCAGTGCAGGAGGGCGCCCCAACAGGCTGGCGGCCCCGGCCATCGCCAGCAGCACACCGAAGGTCGCCAGCAACGCGGAAAATGCCGCGCCCAGGCGCAAACGCCAGTTCCGCGGGCCTTTGGGCCGCAGACGACGTGCGTCAAAACCATCGGATATCTTCATTCCGACCTTCCTCAATGGATATCGGCCCTTCGACCGAAAGATGACCGGGTGGTTCCTGAGGCTAAGGCAATTGCGGCAAACGAGAGGCTTTTACGGATGAGCGGCCGGTAGACCGCTCATTGCAGGTCGATCAGATCAGATCTTTGGTCAGGGCAAGGGTGGCGAAGTTGTCCGCCATGATCGCCATTTCGGTCTGCTGGACGTGCTCGGCCGTGAGGATGCCGCCCTTGTAGGGCAGGTCGCGGGTGGCGCAGGCGTCTTCCACCAGGGTGCAGCGAAAGCCCAGGTTCTTTGCCGCACGCACGGTGGTGCTGACGCTGGAGTGGCTCATGAAACCGCAGACGATCAAGTCCAGGGAGCCCAGGTCTTGCAGGCGCTTTTCCAGCTCGGTGCCATGGAAGGCGCTCGGCAGCAGCTTGCCGATGATGGTTTCGTCGCCCTGGGGTTCCAGGCCGGGGATGAATTCGCCGCGTTCGCCCTGCGGGTCGAACAGGCCGCCGACGGTGCCGAGGTGGCGCACATGCACGACCGGGCGGCCGGCGGAGCGGGCGGCAGCGACCAGTTGCTTGATGTTGTCGACTGCGGCGTCCATGCCGGACAGGGCCAGCGGGCCGCTGAGGTACTCTTTCTGGGCGTCGATGATCACAAGGGTCGCGTGGCTCAAATTAGCCGCTGCATAACCACGACCGCTGAGTTGAAACATCGTCTTTGGAACGGACATTCTGGGGCTCCTGTGAGTGGCGCTTTTGCGACATTGTCCTCTGGCGGAGCGCTTCTGTGAATCGCTACTAACGTAAGGTGCGTGGTTGCTGGCCTACAGCCTTGTCAAGGGCCATGCTCAATCGGCCCGAATGCCGGAAAAAAGGCCTGGACGCCCCGCAGGCCGAGTTTTTTCATGCGTCGTCCTCGGACGTTTTGGCTGTTAGAATCGCCAGTCGTTTTTTCAGGAGTCTGTCCCGTGATCACTTCCCGCCTGCGCACTCTGCGCGACCATATCCGTTGGGCTGTCAGCCGTTTTCATGGGGAGGATCTGTTTTTCGGCCATGGGACCGACAACGCCTGGGACGAAGCCCGTCAATTGGTCCTGGGGGCCTTGCACTTGCCGTGGGAAATCGCCGACAGCTACCTGGACTGCGCGCTGGAGGACGATGAACTGGTCAACCTGCAACGCCTGCTCAAGCGTCGCATCGAAGAGCGCGTGCCCACCGCCTACCTGCTGGGCGAGGCCTGGTTCTGCGGCCTGTCGTTCATTGTCGACGAGCGTGTGCTGATCCCGCGTTCGCCGATCGGCGAGCTGATCGAAAAGCGTTTCGAACCCTGGCTGGGTTCGGAGCCGGCACGGATTCTCGACCTGTGCACCGGTTCCGGCTGCATCGGCATTGCCTGCGCCTACGAGTTCCGCAATGCCGAGGTGGTGCTGGCCGACTTGTCGTTCGAAGCCCTTGAGGTGGCGAACCAGAACATCGAGCGCCATGGCGTCGATGAGCGCGTGTTCACGGTGCAGGGCGACGGTTTCGACGGTTTGCCGGGCCAGCGTTTCGATTTGATCGTGTCGAACCCGCCGTATGTGGATGCCGAGGACTTCGCCGACATGCCCGAGGAATACCAGCACGAGCCGGAGCTGGGCCTGGCTTGTGGCGACGATGGCCTGAACCTGGTGCGGCGCATGCTGGCCGAGGCGGCCGATCATCTGACCGATAAGGGCCTGTTGATCGTCGAGGTTGGCAACAGCCAGGTCCACGTCGAAGCCCTGTATCCGGAAGTCGATTTCGCCTGGCTGGAGTTCGAGCGTGGCGGCCACGGCGTGTTCATGCTCACCGCCGAGCAGTGCCGGCAGCACCAGGCGCTGTTCAGCTCACGGGTCTGATCGGCGTTCTGTAGGAGCGAGCGGGCGGCGATCCGACTTGCCCGCGATCCAGGTACCGGGGTGTGCCTGGACGGACGCTATCGCGAGCAAGCTTCGGTCCTACGGTTGTCCGTAGAGGCGGCCAGGGTTCAGCGGTGGGTCGCGATCCAGATCAGCAACCCGGCCTGGAACACTGCAAACGCCACCAGGCAGGTGATGGTGAAGCGCAGCCCGGTGTCTTCGCGCTTGTACTTGGCGACTTTCTCTTCGTGCTTGCGCAGCTTCACTTCCTGTTCTTCGAGGTTCTGCTCGGCTTGCTGGAGCATCTGCGCGGCTTCGAGAATCTCGACGAATTGCAGCTTTTCGGTGTTCCAGTTGGGCAGCAGTTCGCCAACCTGGACATGCTTGACGCTGCCCTTGAGATGCTGCGCATCGGCATACACCACATCGAAGCCCTGGACCCGCAGGAAATGGTCGCGGCGCAGGCGCGTGGCCTCGTTCAGCGCATCCTTGTTCGCCAGTTCGAAACCGTCCACGCGATAGTGCGGCCACTTTTTCTGCGCCCAGCTTGCCCCTTGCGCCAGCAGAAAGCGGCCGATACCGCGGTTCGCCGGTTCGATCTGCAGGTTCTCGGGCTCGAAGCGCACGCGTCGCGTCGTGTGGTCGACCCAGACATCCAGATGATTCTGCTCCTTGCGCACCCGTTGGCCCGGCAACTGGAGGGTCATGCGCAACAGGCTGCGCTCCTTGTTGCTGCGCTCGGCATAACCGAACTCGATAAAACGCAGGGGCCGTCCGCCCGTGGCGCGATCGGTTTGCAGCGGCGCCAGGCGAAGCATCCGGTGATGCTCGGCATGGACATCCGCCCATGGCAACGCCACGGCTTCGGAAGCGGGGTTTTCAACCTCGGTTTCGGGAGGGTTCTGGGTATCGGTCATAACGGCGAGATCCTGTCCAAGCGCTGCTTGCCGACGGCAAGTGAACGGCCGGCAAAGGCTTATCGGCCGTTTTTTTCAGGACTGGAGGGAAAAACGCGTCAACGGGCGTGAAGTCCGTCAATAAAACCGATGATGCGGGTGCCCAGTTCCGAGGCCAGGGGCAGTTGCGGGTCCTTGTAGGAGGCCAGTTGCCGCTTGACGTCGTTGGGCACGATGCGCAGCACATGGTTCATGCCCTCGATCAGGGCCAGCTGGGCGTCCGGCTTGGCGGCCTTGAGCATCTGCGCATCGCCGACGCCGACCTGCATGTCGTTGCTGCCCTGGACGATCAGGGCCGGCATCTTCAGGCGGGCGAAAGCGGCGGCCGGGTCTTCCTTGAACAGGGTGATCAGGTACGGCTGCACGCTGGGGCGGAAGATCACTTCCAGCTGCGGCGGTACGTCGGTGTCGATCCGGCCGGCCTTGAGGCTGTCGAGCAGTTCGTTGCTGCGCAGCATCAGCGGCGCCGGCAGGCGGTAGCTCAATTGTTGGCGCAGCACCTGGTCCACCGGGCGGGCGGTGCCGGAGATGGAAATCACCGCTGCCGCATCGACCTGGGGTGCGGCCAGGGTGGCGATCAACGCGCCTTCGCTGTGGCCGAGGATGATCAACGGGCCCAGGCGCGGGTCGCTCTTGAGTTTCTTGCCCCAGGCCACGGCGTCGGCGACGTAGGCGTCGAGGGTCAGGTTGCGCTCGTCGGGGGTGGCGGCGAGGCTGGCGGCCACCCCGCGCTTGTCGTAGCGCACGCTGGCGATGTTGTGCTTGGCCAGCACCCAGGCCAGGCGCTTGAGGCTGTCGTTGCGCCCGCCGTCGGGGTTGTTGCCGTTGCGGTCGGTAGGGCCGGAGCCGGAGACGATCAGCACCACCGGCACCGGGGTGTCGGACTTGGGCAGCAGCAGCGAGCCGTATAACTCGCCAGTGCCGGTGTCGAGGCTGATGGGACGTTGCAGCACGGCCGCCTGGACCAGGCCGGTGAACAGGGTAAGGCTCAAGAGAAGAACTCGCAGCATCATCACGCCATCATGAAGAAAGTGCCGGTTGGACTTCCGGACACGGATAAGGTTCGAGGATGAACTAGTTGGGTAGCCTGCGTATACTTCCCGGCTCAGTAATCCAGATTGAGTTATTTCGGCTGATTTCACGGAGCGCCCTGCATGTCCGGCAATACCTACGGCAAGCTGTTCACTGTCACCACCGCGGGCGAAAGCCATGGCCCGGCGTTGGTCGCCATTGTCGACGGCTGCCCACCGGGTCTTGAGCTGTCGCTGGACGATCTGCAGCGCGACCTGGACCGGCGCAAGCCCGGCACCAGCCGCCACACTACCCAGCGCCAGGAAGCCGATGAAGTCGAAATCCTCTCCGGCGTCTTCGAAGGCAAGACCACCGGCTGTTCCATCGGCTTGTTGATCCGCAACACCGACCAGAAGTCCAAGGACTACTCGGCGATCAAGGATCTGTTCCGCCCGGCCCACGCCGATTACACCTACCACCACAAATACGGCATCCGCGATTACCGCGGCGGCGGCCGCAGCTCGGCGCGGGAAACCGCCATGCGTGTGGCGGCCGGGGCCATCGCCAAGAAATACCTGGCCAGTCAGGGCATCGTGGTGCGTGGCTACATGAGCCAGCTGGGCCCGATCGAAATTCCGTTCAAGACCTGGGACTCGGTGGAAGACAACGCCTTCTTCAGCCCCGACCCGGACAAGGTGCCGGAGCTGGAGGCCTACATGGATCAGCTGCGTCGCGACCAGGACTCGGTGGGGGCGAAGATCACCGTGGTCGCCGAGGGCGTGATGCCGGGCCTGGGCGAGCCGATCTTCGACCGCCTGGACGCCGAGCTGGCCCACGCGCTGATGAGCATCAACGCGGTCAAGGGCGTGGAGATCGGCGCCGGTTTCGCCAGCGTGGCCCAGCGTGGTACCGAGCATCGCGACGAGCTGACTCCGCAAGGTTTCCTCAGCAACAACGCCGGCGGCATCCTTGGCGGGATTTCCTCCGGCCAGCCGATCGTCGCGCACCTGGCGCTCAAGCCGACCTCCAGCATCACCACCCCGGGCCGCTCGATCGACGTCGATGGCAACCCGGTGGACGTCATCACCAAGGGTCGCCACGACCCGTGCGTCGGCATCCGCGCGACGCCGATCGCCGAAGCCATGATGGCCATCGTGCTGATGGATCACCTGCTGCGTCATCGTGGCCAGAACGCCGACGTGCGCGTCAGCACGCCGGTGCTGGGCCAGCTGTAATGGCGTCCCTGCCAGTCGCCACGGTCTGACGGCCGTGGCGGCGCTCCCGTACTGGCGGCTCTCCAGTTTCTACCTGTTCTATTTCGCCTTGCTGGGTTCGACCGCGCCTTTCCTGGCGCTGTACTTCGACCACCTGGGGTTTTCCAGCGCGCGTATCGGCGAGCTGGTGGCGATTCCCATGCTGATGCGCTGCGTGGCGCCAAATATCTGGGGCTGGCTTGGCGACTACACCGGCCAGCGCCTGGCCATTGTGCGTTTTGGCGCCATCTGCACGTTGTTGAGCTTTTCGCTGATTTTCATCAGCAAGAGCTACGCCTGGCTGGCGATGGTCATGGCCCTGCATGCATTCTTCTGGCACGCGGTGCTGCCGCAGTTCGAAGTGATCACCCTGGCGCATCTCAAGGGCCAGACCGCGCGCTACAGCCAGATTCGCCTGTGGGGCTCGATCGGCTTCATCCTCACGGTGGTGGCGCTGGGGCGTCTGTTCGAATGGCTGAGCTTGGATATCTACCCCGCGGCCCTGGTGCTGATCATGGCTGGAATCGTCCTCAGCAGCGCCTGGGTGCCCAATGCCCAGCCCGCGAGCCAGGGCAGCCGCTCGCTCGCGCAAGGTTTTCTCAGCCAGTTGCGCAGCCCCGGCGTGCTGGCTTTTTATGCCTGCGTGGCGCTGATGCAAATGAGCCACGGCCCTTACTACACCTTCCTGACCCTGCATCTGGAGCACCTGGGCTACAGCCGCGGCTTGATCGGCTTGCTGTGGGCGCTGGGGGTGGTCGCCGAAGTGTTGGTTTTCCTGGCGATGAGCTGGATTCTGTCGCGGTTTTCGGTGCGCCGGGTGCTGCTGGCGAGTTTCCTGCTGGCGGCCCTGCGCTGGCTGCTGCTCGGCGTTTTTGCCGAGCATCTCTGGGTGCTGCTGTTTGCCCAGGTGCTGCACGCCGCGACCTTCGGCAGCTTTCATGCCGCGGCCATTCATTTCGTGCAGCGCAGCTTCGGTGACCGCCAGCAAGGGCAGGGGCAGGCCTTGTACGCGGCCCTGGCCGGCATCGGCGGCGCGCTGGGCGCGTTGTATTCCGGCTATAGCTGGAACGCCCTGGGGGCGACATTGACCTTTAGTATTGCAAGCCTCGCAGCGCTGGCGGCAGCCGTTATCATTGCCACCCGCATGCAAGAGCAGAAGCCATGAGCCCGTGGGCGATTGACCTGGCGCGCGCATCAATGACGTGCCGCGCCGGATCGAAGCCGTCGAATACCTGTTGCGGTGCGAGTTGAAGATTCGCGCTGGTTGAACCGTTAAGGCTTTCTTCCAACGAAGGGGCCACCGCCTGATGACCGCATTGCCTGACCGGACTGCAAGAGCCGCAGCGCACTGCCGATAACGAGGAATTGCCAAGATGAGCAGCCTGTCCGTTTACCACGTATCCAGCCCGGACCTGCCGAACAAGGTGCTGACCCATTTCGACGATATCGCCGCGACCCTGGCCGAACAGGGCGTGCGTTTCGATCGCTGGCAAGCCGCGACGCGGATCCAGCCGGGCGCCAGCCAGGAAGAAGTGATAAGCGCCTATCAGCAACAGATCGACCGCCTGATGACCGAGCGCGGCTATATCAGCGTCGATGTGCTCAGCCTCGACAATAATCATCCGCAGAAGGCTGAGCTGCGCGCCAAGTTCCTCGATGAGCACCGCCACGGCGAGGACGAAGTGCGCTTTTTCGTCGCCGGTCGCGGCCTGTTCAGCCTGCATATCGATGATTACGTGTACGCCGTGCTCTGCGAGAAGAACGATCTGATCTCGGTACCGGCCGGGACCGCGCACTGGTTTGACATGGGCGAAAACCCCTACCTGGTGGCAATCCGCATGTTCAACAACCCGCAAGGCTGGGTCGCCACCGCCACCGGTTCCGATATCGCCAGCCAGTTCCCGCGCCTGGAGGATTGAGCCCACGCCGCCCGGGCTGAGTCCGTCGAACACTTGCTGGCAGCCCGTGAAGACGGGGTGAAGGGGAAAGCAGGCGAGGGCGTCGAGCTTCGCGTTATCGATACGCGGCGTTGTGAAACCATTCAGGCCGTGTCAGCACAAGGCTGGCACGGCCTGAACAGGGCTGTCGGTTATCACGCTGTCCGGATTTACAGCGAGTGATAGGACGGCAAGGCAAAACGGTTCTGGCTTTGCAGCAGGGAAATCTGAGGCAATTCGCTGGCCTGTTCGGCGAGGTCGCGACGCAGCGCGCTGATCACCCACGACAACTGGTCCCCCGCATGCAGCTGCGCATAGGAAATCGAGCGTTTGAGCTGTTTACCTTCGCTGTTACGCAGCGTCAGCAGGATGCCGCCATCTGGACGTGGCTGAGTGGTCACTTCGTAGTTGGAGAACAGGGAAGCGAATTTTTCTTGGATCAGGCTCATGTCTATCAGCTCCATTGGTTCTTGAATGGCAAACCCAGAGTGATAGGTGCAGCGATTGTGCCAGCCTTAATATTTTTAAAAATTCGTTATTAATCAAACAGTTAATGTTATTTGCCGTTTAAGCGGCCGTGCAATTTGCATGAACGGCCATCATGCATCCTGCATTTTGCGAGATCCTGGCCGCCGCAAGGCCGAGGTTCATAACCCCTGTGACAGTCCGTCCATGCAAATGATTCAGCCGCAGGCCAGCCCTTTGCGGTGAAGAGCCTGACGGCGTCGAGAAGATACAAAACTTTGCAAAAACTCCGTGTACAGCCCAGGAACCGCTGACGTATTTTTTTGCCAGCAGCGGCTTTGCAACAACCCTTGCACTAAAGCCCCGCGCCTCGATATTCCGGGCTGTACAGGTCAACCAGACGCTTCATCGACATGGACAGTCAATGCGTCGTGATCCCTTGGGTCATGGGCGCCTGATAATAAGAAAATAGGACGTCATCCATGAACGCCATGCTCTGCGCTTTTGCCACTTGCACGCCCAGCCTTTCTCCTCCGGCTTGCCGTGGCGGCCCACGCTCGGCGCCTAGCTGAGCCATCCCGTCGACCTTGTCTGCCTGCCCGGCCTGGCTGGTGCAGGAACCTTTTTGCGTCGAGCAGGAGCCGTCATGAGCACTCGTCAGCACGACATGATTACCTGGGGCATGATGCTGCGCAAATTGCCCTCCATCGCCCGGGCGTTGCCGCGGGTCATCAAGGGCATGCGGATCGCCAACGTCAAGCACGCCGACCAGCCTTGCGGGCTGGGCTGGACCTTCGAGCAGGCCGCGCAACGCAACCCCGACGGCCCGGCGCTGCTATACGGCGACCGAGTGTTCACTTACGCGCAGGCCAACCAGTGGGCCAACCGCATCGCCCATTACCTGGCCAGCCAGGGCATCGGCAAGGGCGACGTGGTGGCGATCTTTGTCGAGAACCGTCCCGAGTTGCTGGTCAGCGTGCTGGCGGTGGCCAAGCTTGGCGGCATCTGCGCCATGCTCAACACCGCGCAGACCGGCAGCGTGCTGGTGCACAGCGTGAACCTGGTGAAGCCGGTGGCCGTCGTGGTCGGCGGCGAACTGCTAAAGGCCTATGCGGCGATTCGCGAGCAGGTCGCCATCGACGAGGCACGCACCTGGTTCGTTGCCGATCCGGATGCGGCGCCCGGGCCCACCCCCGCCGGCTACACCGACCTGATGGCTGCCAGTGCCGGCAGTGCGTCCGCCAATCCCCCCAGTACCGCGCGGATCTATCTCGACGACCCGTGCTTCTATATCTACACCTCCGGCACCACCGGGCTGCCCAAGGCGGGTATTTTCAAGCACGGACGCTGGATGCGAACCTCGGCCAGCTTCGGCATGATCGCCCTCGATATGCAGCCGACCGACATCCTGTATTGCACCTTGCCGCTGTATCACGCCACGGGCCTGTGCGTGTGCTGGGGCTCGGCCATCAGCGGCGCCTCGGGCTTCGCCATTCGCCGCAAGTTCAGCGCCAGCCGGTTCTGGGACGATGCCCGGCGGTTCAAGGCGACCACCATCGGTTATGTGGGCGAGCTGTGTCGTTACCTGATCGACCAGCCCGCCAGCGAGCAGGACCGTGACAACAGCGTGGTGAAAATGGTCGGCAACGGCCTGCGCCCCGGCGTGTGGGGGCCGTTCAAGCAGCGTTTCGGCGTGGAGCATATCTGCGAGCTGTATGCCGCCAGCGACGGCAATATCGGCTTTACCAACGTGCTCAACTTCGACAACACCGTGGGCTTTTCCCTGGCGCCCTGGGCGCTGGTGGAGTACGCCCACGACACCTGTGCGCCGATCCGCGACGGTTCCGGCTTCATGCAGAAGGTCGCCAAGGGCGGGCAGGGCCTGCTGCTGGCGAAGATCGACGACAAGGCGCCGCTGGACGGCTACACCGAGCCGGAAAAAAACCTGAAGGTGATCCTCACCGACGTCTTCGAGAAGGGCGACCGTTACTTCAATACCGGCGACCTGCTGCGCGATATCGGCTTTGGCCATGCGCAGTTCATCGACCGCCTGGGCGACACCTATCGCTGGAAGGGCGAAAACGTCTCCACCACCGAGGTGGAGAACATCCTCCTGCAGCATCCGCAGGTCGCCGAGGCGGTGGCCTATGGCGTGGAAGTGCACAACACCAACGGTCGCGCCGGGATGGCGGCGATCACCCCGGCCGAATCCCTGGCGACCCTGGATTTCACCGAGCTGCTGCAGTTCGCCCGCGAGCATCTGCCAGGCTACGCGGTGCCGCTGTTCCTGCGGGTCAAGGTGAAAATGGAAACCACCGGCACCTTCAAGTACCAGAAGACCCGGCTCAAGGAGGAAGCCTTCGACCCGACCAAGACCGGTGGCGATCCGGTGTATGCCTGGTTGCCGGGGTCAGCGACTTACGTCCAGGTGACGGAGGCGGTGCTGGCGGACATTTGCGCCGGCCGGCACCGTTATTGATTCTGGCTATGGTCATCCTTGAGAAAAAAGGGATGACAGGGCGGGAGCCGCTTGGGGAAACTAGCGGCTTTCCGATTGGCCGAAAGTGGAGTTCCCGATGTCAGACAAAAGCCGCCAGATGACCGCAGAAGAAGCCGCCGAGTTTACCGAGCAGGTCTTCAACGTCGCACGTCAAGGCGACGCCCAGATGCTCGACAAGCTGGCGAGCAGCGGTCTGCCGGTCAACCTGCGCAATCACAAGGGCGACACCCTGCTGATGCTGGCCAGCTACTACGGGCATGTGGACGCGGTGCAGGTCTTGCTCAAGCACAAGGCCGACCCCGAGATCCGCAACGACAATGGCCAGAGCCCGATCGCCGGCGCGGCGTTCAAGGGCGACCTGGCGGTGGTCAAGGCGCTGGTGGAAGGCGGGGCCGAGATCGAAGGCTCGTCCTTTGATGGGCGCACCGCGCTGATGATGGCGGCGATGTTCAACCGCACGGAAATCGTCGACTACCTGATCAGCAAGGGCGCCAACCCACGGGCCACCGACGCCAATGGCGTGAGTGCGCTGGACGCGGCGAAGACCATGGGCGCCGTCGATACCACCGCGCAGCTGGAAAAACTGCTGGCGTGATCAGGAGCTGCAGCTCTTCTGTAGGAGCGAAGCTTGCTCGCGATAGCGCCCCAGCTGACACCGCGCATTGCCTCGCTCGCCAGCAAGCGGGCTACAGCAGCCGATTAGCTGGCCGCTGCGCTTTAAGCTATCCTTCGCGCCCTCGAAATTTCCCCCGTCTCAGGATCCGCCCATGAAAACCGTCCTCGCCGAACTCATCACGAAAATCAGCTCCGGCTGCATGGGCGAAGAAGAAATCCTGCGGATCGCCGACGAAGCCGCCCAGGCCTACGCCGATCCCCAGGCCTTCCTGGCCGCCAACCCGGACATCAACTACGACGACAGCTTCCCCATCCCGCTGGGCGAATGGGTGGTGGTCGGCAGCCTGCCGGAAACCGTGCTGTTCCAGGCCGATACCTATATGGACCTGTTCGCGCAGATCGTCGCGTCTTTCGGTCCGGGCGTGGCGTTCAACATCAAGCCCAAGCAACTGGCCAAGACCGAGGCCCTGACGGCGCTCAACCGCATCCAGATCCAGATGGGCAGCATGAACCCGGAAAACGGCGGTTATGTGCTGATGAACTTCAGCCAATTGCTGGACGACGAGCTGCAAGTGGTACTGGTCTACGGCAACGATGTTCCGCGCGTGCTGGAGCTGTGCGCCGAAGCCGGCATCGCCGCCGCGCCGGCGCTGGAAACGCTCAAGGTCGCGATCCACGTCTGAGCGCCTGGCCGCGCCGGCAATAAAAAGGAACCCCGGCGCTGGCCGACTATCCTAAGTGGGCAAGCCCTCACTTAGGAGCGACACCATGGGTTCCACCTTCAATACGCTGGTTGGATTGATCATCCTCGCGCTGGATATCTGGGCGATCATCAATGTGCTTAAGAGCGGCGCCGAAACCGGGATGAAAATCCTCTGGGTGCTGTTGATCATCCTGTTGCCGGTCCTGGGCCTGATCATCTGGGCGATTGCCGGGCCACGGGGTAACGTGCGGCTCTGAAGGCTGGCGGTGCCGCCAGCGCAGCGGCCGTCCGCCGACGGCCCTGCGTCCCGCCTTATGCTTGGCCATCCGCCTGACGGCAAGCGGCCCATGCGCAGCGGCCTCTTGGCGTTGTCGCGACAGTCGTTGCCGGTGCCGAACAGCCCGCCGAGGAAGCCCGGAAGACGCCCCACCAGGGCTTTTTTTATGTGACCAAATATGCGCTGCACGAAATTTTCACAAAGCCTCCACGACAATCCGCCAGCATTGTTTTTCCGTTGCATCCCAAGCGATCTCAGGCTCCAGGCCGTTGCCGGCCGGGCAAGGGCGCCTGCCAGTAATCAATGGCAATGCCGCTGCTGATCGTGCAACATTTGCGCACCGCGCCATCCCCCCAGCCCCGAGTGGCTAGAAGAGGGCAAAGCGCAGCTGTTTTTTTCGCAACTTCAACTTCCATTTGGGTCCTAAAACGATATGGCAAACCCGGACGCCCTGAGTCAGCAGCGAGCCTCGAGTCGCCTGCTGCAACCGACCGTCAAATCGCACCTGGCTTATACGCTGCTCTGCGCGCTGGTCATGATGGTCATGCTGTCTTTGCTGCGCGTGGCGCTGCTGGTCTACAACCGCGAGATGATCCTCGACACACCGGCCTCGACCTTCCTTGAAGCCTTCGCCAACGGCCTGCGCTTCGACGTGCGCCTGGTGGTCTACCTCAGTATTCCACTGCTGCTGGCGGTGTTCAGTGCCCGGGCCATGGCGGCTCGCGGCTTCTTCCGCCTCTGGCTGACCATTGTCTCGAGCGTCGCGCTGTTCCTCGGCCTGATGGAGATGGACTTCTACCGTGAATTCCACCAGCGTCTCAACGGCCTGGTCTTCCAGTACGTGAAGGAAGACCCGAAAACCGTGATGAGCATGCTCTGGTACGGTTTCCCGGTAGTGCGCTACCTGTTGGCCTGGGTCATCGGCACCTGGCTGCTGAGCCTGGCGTTCAAGGGCGCCGACCGCGCGACCCGGCCACGTGGCCCGTTCAGCGGTGGCAACATCGGCACCCGGCAAGTCGCTCCCTGGTATACCCGCACCGCGGTATTCGTGGTCCTGCTGCTGATCTGCGTGGTCGCCGCCCGTGGCACCCTGCGCCAGGGCCCGCCGCTGCGTTGGGGCGACGTCTACACCACCGATTCGAACTTCGCCAACCAGCTGGGCCTCAATGGCACGCTGTCGCTGGTCGAAGCGGCCAAGAGCCGGATGGGCGAAGACCGCAGCAATATCTGGAAAGCCACCCTGCCGCAGCCTGAGGCGCAGCAAGTGGTGCGCGACCTGCTGGTAATGCCGGACGACAAACTGGTGGAGGCCGATATCGCCGCCGTGCGCCGCGACTACATGCCGCCGGCCGACAAGACCCTGCCGATCAAGAACGTGGTCGTGATCCTGATGGAAAGCATGGCCGGTCACTCGGTGGGCGCCCTGGGCGGCCCGGGCAACATCACGCCGTACCTGGACCAGTTGTCCAAGGAAGGCTTGCTGTTCGACCGTTTCTTCTCCAACGGCACCCATACCCACCAGGGCATGTTCGCCACCATGGCCTGCTTCCCCAACCTGCCGGGTTTCGAATACCTGATGCAGACCCCGGAGGGCAGCCACAAGCTGTCCGGCCTGCCGCAGGTGCTGAGTGCCCGCAAGTATGACGACGTGTATGTCTACAACGGCGATTTCGCCTGGGACAACCAGTCGGGCTTCTTCAGCAACCAGGGCATGACCAACTTCGTCGGGCGCAACGACTTCGTCGATCCGGTGTTCTCCGATCCGACCTGGGGCGTGTCCGACCAGGACATGTTCAACCGTGGCCTGGAAGAGCTGAAGGCGCGGGAAAACGGCAAGCCGTTCTATGCCCTGCTGCAGACCCTGTCCAACCACACGCCGTATGCCTTGCCGACGCCATTGCCGGTGGAGAAGGTGACCAACCGTGGCAGCCTGAACGAACACCTGACCGCCATGCGCTACTCCGACTGGGCCCTGGGCCAGTTCTTCGAGAAGGCGCGCAAAGAGCCGTACTTCAAGGAAACGCTGTTCGTGGTCGTCGGCGACCATGGTTTCGGCAACGAGCGCCAGATCACCGAAATGGACCTGGGCCGCTTCAACGTGCCGATGCTGATGATCGCGCCGGGCATCCAGGAAAAATTCGGCCAGCGCAACCACACCGTGGGCACCCAGGTCGACATCGTGCCGACCATCATGGGCCGCCTGGGTGGCGAAGTGCGTCACCAGTGCTGGGGGCGTGACCTGCTCAACCTGCCGGAAGGCGACACCGGTTTCGGCGTGATCAAGCCGTCGGGCAGCGAGCAAACTACTGCCATCGTCACCGCCGACCAGATCCTGGTACTGCCCAGAGAGAAGGAAATGGCGCCGAAGATCTACCAGTACGAACTGGGCGCCAACCCGCATGCCGAAGTCGTGCCGAACGCACCGCGTACCGCCGAGTTGAAGCACAAGCTGGAAGCCTTCCTGCAAACCGCCACCAAGAGCCTGATGGATAACACCGCGGGCGTGGTGCACGGCACGCCGGATTGATCGATCGCAGCAACTAAAAAAGAGGCCCTAGGGCCTCTTTTTTTTTGGACGGCTATACAGTGTCGGAACTTATATATAGCCCACTAGTAACAGGATCAACAGCACAACCAGTACCACACCGATAATGCCGGACGGGCCATAACCCCAGCTTCTGGAGTACGGGAATACTGGAAGACCACCGAGCAGCAGAAGAATCAGAATAATGATCAGGATTGTGCCCATGTCGTTGTCCTTATTGGATGATCGAAGATGCGGCAGGGTTCGAATATCGAACCGCTTATTCATTCCGACTCCACGCTTTTAAAGATGATTCCAAGTTTTTTTAATCTTTTTTGGTTGTCGGTCTATTTCGTTTAGTACCGAGTATCGAGGCCCGGTCGAACTTGCAACTAACCGGGAAAGTCGCACCGAGGCCCCGGTTTGCCTGGGGCATTCAGCAATCTGATGGTGCATGGGGGGCGCAAAATCCTTCGCTACACTGCGCTTCAACTTTCCCGGAACAACAAGGCATCTCCTATGCAAAATCGCATGATGATCACTGGCGCCGGATCCGGCCTGGGTCGCGAAATCGCTCTGCGCTGGGCGCGCGAAGGCTGGCAGTTGGCCTTGTCGGATGTCAGTGAACCCGGCCTGCAGGAAACCCTGAAATTGGTGCGCGAAGCGGGCGGCGACGGCTTCGTGCAACGCTGCGATGTGCGCGATTACAGCCAGCTCACCGCCTTCGCCCAGGCCTGTGAAGTCAAGCTCGGCGGCATCGATGTGATCGTCAATAACGCCGGCGTGGCCTCCGGCGGCTTCTTCAGCGAGTTGTCCCTGGAGGACTGGGACTGGCAGATCGCGATCAACCTGATGGGCGTGGTCAAGGGCTGCAAGGCGTTCCTACCGCTGCTGGAAAAGAGCAAGGGCACGATCATCAACATCGCCTCGATGGCGGCATTGATGCAGGGCCCGGCCATGAGCAACTACAACGTGGCCAAGGCCGGCGTGGTGGCCCTGTCCGAAAGCCTGTTGATCGAGCTGGCCCAGCAGGAAATCGACGTGCATGTGGTATGCCCGTCGTTCTTCCAGACCAACCTGCTGGACTCGTTCCGCGGCCCGACCCCGGCGATGAAGGCCCAGGTCGGCAAGCTGCTGGAAAGCTCGCCGATCAGCGCGGCGGACATCGCCGACTACATCTACGCCCGGGTCGCCGCCGGCGAATTCATGATCCTGCCCCACGAACAGGGGCGCATGGCCTGGGCCCTGAAGCAGAAGAACCCGCAGTTGCTGTACGACGAAATGACCCTCATGGCCGACAAGATGCGCGCCAAGGCCAGGCAAAACGCCAGCTGAGCTTGCTCCTGCCCCGGCGCGTCGTTAGGGTTGCCAGCATCTGGCATCCTGACGAGACCTTGCATGCTCAATTACCTGTGGTTCTTTCTCGCCGCGCTGTTCGAGATCGCCGGCTGCTACGCCTTCTGGATGTGGCTGCGCCAGGGCAAAAGCGCCTGGTGGATACTCCCGGCGCTGGTCAGCCTGGCGCTGTTCGCCCTGTTGCTGACCAAGATCGAAGCGACCTACGCCGGCCGCGCCTATGCGGCCTACGGCGGGATCTACATCATTGCGTCGATCGGCTGGCTGGGGGTGGTGGAGCGGGTGCGGCCACTGAGCTCGGACTGGCTCGGCGTGGCGCTGTGCATCATCGGCGCGAGCATCATTCTGTTCGGGCCGCGCTTGGGCAACGGCTGAAAAACTGGCCTGCACCGGGTGCCGCGATGCGCCCGGTGCCGGCCGGGAATCAGTCGAACAATTCCTTGGGCACGTCGTGCTTGAGCATCAATTGGCACTGCTCGCTGTCCGGGTCGAAGACGATCACCGCCTGGCCCTTGGTCAGCGCCTGGCGCACGCGCAGGACGCGGGTTTCCAGCGGGGTGTCGTCGCCATTGTCGGTGCCGTCGCGGGTAACGAAGTCTTCGATCAGGCGAGTCAGGGTGTCGACTTCCAGTTGGTCATGGGGAATCAGCATACGGGCCTCCGGCAAACAATCCCGGATCCTACTGCGCCGGGCCCCGCGCGGCTAGGCAAACCTTGCGCGGGCCGCGGCTTTTCCTTCAGGGCGTTGCACCTCAGGACTTTTGCCCCACCAGGCTGTCCACCGACGGCACCCGGGTGTCGCTTTCCATTTGCGCATCGTGCTCCAGCTGATGGCTGAAGCGGTCCAGGGAGCCCTGGGCCGGCTGCGCATCGCTGGCGAATACCGGCGGGCTGAGGATGTAGGCGCCCAGCAGGCGGCTGAGGGCCGCGAGGCTGTCGATATGGGTGCGCTCGTAGCCATGGGTGGCGTCGCAACCGAAGGCCAGCAGGGCGGTGCGGATGTCGTGGCCGGCGGTCACCGCCGAATGGGCATCGCTGAAGTAATAGCGGAACAGGTCGCGGCGCACCGGCAGCTCGTGCTCCGTGGCCAGGCGCAGCAGGTGGCGCGACAGGTGATAGTCGTAAGGCCCGCCGGAGTCCTGCATGGCCACGCTCACTGCGTGCTCGCTGGAATGCTGGCCGGGGGCGACCGGGGCGATGTCGATGCCGACGAATTCGCTGACGTCCCAAGGCAGGGCTGCCGCCGCGCCGCTGCCGGTTTCTTCGGTGATGGTGAACAGCGGATGGCAATCGATCATCAGCGGTTCGCCGCTGTCGACGATGGCCTTGAGCGCGGCCAGCAGCGCCGCGACCCCGGCCTTGTCGTCGAGGTGGCGGGCGCTGATATGGCCGCTTTCGGTGAACTCCGGCAAGGGGTCGAACGCCACGAAATCGCCGACGCCGATGCCCAGCGACTCGCAGTCGGCGCGGGTGGTGCAGTAGGCATCCAGGCGCAATTCGATGTGGTCCCAACTGATCGGCATCTCATCCACCGCGGTGTTGAAGGCGTGCCCCGAGGCCATCAGCGGCAGCACGCTGCCGCGCAATACGCCGCTGTCGGTGAACAGGCTGACCCGGCTGCCCTCGGCGAAACGGCTGGACCAGCAGCCCACCGGGGCCAGGGTCAGGCGGCCGTTGTCTTTCACCGCGCGCACGCTGGCGCCGATGGTGTCCAGGTGTGCCGAGACGGCGCGGTCCGGGCTGTTCTTCTGGCCCTTGAGGGTGGCGCGAATGGTCCCGCGGCGAGTCAGTTCGAAGGGAATACCCAGCTCTTCCAGGCGCTCGGCGACGTAACGCACGATGGTGTCGGTGAAGCCGGTGGGGCTGGGAATGGCGAGCATTTCCAGGAGGACTTTCTGCAAATAGGTGAGGTCCGGTTCGGGAATCGATCGGGTCATGGAGACTCCTGATGATGAAAAGGCATCGCGAGCAATGGCCGCGCCCCCTGTAGGAGCGAGGCTTGCCCGCGATAAGGCCGGTACTGGTCGGCCCATGATGGTCAGGCCGCCGGCTGGCTGTGGGGAAACAACAGATCGACAAAGCGTTCCGCCGTCGGCTGCGGTTCGTGGTTGGCCAGGCCGGCACGCTCGTTGGCCTCGATGAACACGTAGTGCGGCTGGTCCGCCGCCGGCACCATCAGGTCCAGGCCGACCACCGGGATATCCAGCGCCCGCGCCGCGCGGATTGCCGCGTCCGCCAGTTTCGGATGCAGAATCGCGGTGACATCCTCCAGGGTGCCGCCGGTATGCAGGTTGGCGGTGCGTCGCACGAACAGCCGTTCGCCGGCCGGCAGGACGCTGTCGTAGTCATGCCCGGCGGCCTGCAGGGTGCGCTGGGTTTCGTGGTCCAGGGGGATCTTGCTTTCGCCGTCGGTAGCCGCCTGGCGGCGCCGGCTTTGCGCTTCGATCAGCTGGCCGATGGCATGCTGGCCGTCGCCAATCACCTCGGCCGGCCGGCGAATGGCCGCGGCGACCACTTCGAAGCCGATCACCAGCACGCGCAGGTCCAGCCCCTCGTGGAAGCTCTCGAGCAACACCCGGCTGTCGAACTGCCGGGCATGGTCGATGGCCCGCTGCACTTCTTCGATGGTGCGCAGATCCACGGCCACGCCTTGGCCCTGTTCGCCGTCGAGCGGCTTGACCACCACCCGTTCGTGCTCGTCGAGAAACGCCAGGTTGTCGTCGGCGTTGCCCGCCAGTCGTTGCGCCGGCAGGTTCAGCCCGGCATTTTTCAGCACCTTGTGGGTCAGGCTCTTGTCCTGGCACAGGCTCATGCTGATGGCGCTGGTCAGATCGCTGAGGGATTCGCGGCAGCGCACCCGGCGGCCGCCATGGCTGAGGGTGAACATCCCGGCCTCGGCGTCGTCGACCTGCACATCGATGCCGCGGCGATGGGCTTCCTCGACGATGATCCGCGCGTAAGGGTTGAACTGCGCCTCGGGCCCGGGGCCGAGGAACAGCGGCTGGTTGATGCCGTTCTTGCGCTTGATGGCGAAGGTCGAGAGCGTGCGAAAACCCAGCTTGGCGTACAGGCACTTGGCCTGGCGATTGTCGTGCAGCACCGACAGGTCAAGGTAGCTCAGGCCGCGGCTCATGAAATGTTCGATCAGGTGCCGGACCAGCACTTCGCCGACCCCCGGGCGGGTGCATTGCGGGTCTACCGCCAGGCACCACAGGCTGCTGCCGTGCTCCGGATCGTGGAAGGCCTTCTGGTGGTCCAGGCCCATGACGCTGCCGATCACCGCGCCGCTGTCTTCGTCTTCGGCCAGCCAGTACACCGGCCCGCCGGCGTGGCGCGGGGTCAACAGGTCCGGGTCGACCGGCAGCATGTTGCGGGCCAGGTACAGCTGGTTGATGGCCTGCCAGTCCGCGCTGCTTTGCGCGCGGCGAATGCGGAAGCCGCGAAACACCCGGGTGGCCTGGCGGTAATCGCTGAACCACAGGCGCAGGGTATCCGACGGGTCGAGGAACAGCTGGGTCGGTTCCAGGCCGAGGATCTGCTGGGGCGCGGCGACATACAGGGCAATGTCGCGCTCGCCGGGGTTTTCGTTGAGCAGTTCCTCGGCCAGGCTCGTCGGGTCGGGAAAGGTGTGGCCGATCAGCAGCCGGCCCCAGCCGCAATGCACGGCGATGGGGTCGGTGCCGAGGGCGCTGCGGTCTTCGGCGAAACGCGCCTGCAGCCGCTCGTAGGAGGGCGCCTGACCGCGCAGCAAGCGTTGGCTGTAAGCCGTGGCATGGGGTTTCATGGTCAGATTCCTTGTTCGCTGAGCCACAGGTTCAGCGCGGCCAGTTGCCACAGCTTGGAGCCGCGCAACGGGGTCAGCTGGCCTTGTGGGTCGGTCAGCAGGCGGTCGAGCATCGCCGGGTTGAACAGGCCGCGATCCTGGCTCGGATCGAGCAGCAGTTCACGCACCCAGTCCAGGGTGGCGCCCTGCAGGTGCTTGAGGCCGGGCACCGGGAAGTAGCCTTTCTTGCGGTCGATCACCGCGCTGGGGATCACCAGCCGCGCGGCTTCCTTGAGCACCTGCTTGCCGCCATCGGGCAGCTTGAACCGGGCCGGCACCCGCGCCGACAGCTCCACCAGCCGGTAGTCGAGGAACGGCGTGCGCGCCTCCAGGCCCCAGGCCATGGTCATGTTATCCACACGCTTGACCGGGTCGTCGACCAGCATCACCGTGCTGTCCAGGCGCAGGGCCTTATCCACAGGCGCGGCAGCCCCGGGCTGGGCGAAATGCTCGCGCACGAAGTCGCCGGCGGCGTCGTGGGCGGTCAGCCACTGCGGCTGCACGGTGGCCGCATAGTCGTCGTAGCTGCGGTCGAAGAATGCCTCGCGGTAGGCCGCGTAAGGATCGCTGGCACCATCCACCTGCGGATACCAGTGATAGCCGGCGAACAGCTCGTCGGCGCCCTGGCCGCTCTGCACCACCTTGCAGTGCTTGGCGACTTCCCGGGACAGCAGGTAGAAAGCGATGCAGTCATGGCTGACCATGGGCTCGCTCATGGCGCGAAACGCCGCCGGCAGCTGTTCGATGATCTCGCGTTCGTTGATGCGCAACTGATGGTGATCGGTGCCGTAGTGGTGGGCGATCAGGTCCGAATACTGGAACTCGTCGCCGCGTTCGCCGCCGGCATCCTGGAAGCCGATGGAGAAGGTCGAAAGCTTGTCCACACCGACTTCCCGCAGCAGGCCGACCAGCAGGCTCGAGTCGACGCCGCCAGACAGCAGCACGCCGACATCCACCGCCGCCCGTTGGCGGATCGCCACGGCTTCGCGGGTGCTGTCGAGCACCCGGTCGCGCCAGTCTTCCAGGGTCAGCCCGGTTTCATCGGCGCGTGGGCCGTAGGGCAGGGTCCACCAGGTTTGCTGCTCGGTATGGCCGTCGGCTTCGACGCGCAGCCAGGTGGCCGGCGGCAGTTTCTCGATGCCCGCCAGCAGGGTGCGCGGCGCCGGCACCACGGCGTGGAAGTTCAGATAGTGGTTGAGCGCCACCGGGTCGAGCAGCGGGTTGATGTCGCCGCCCTCGAGCAGCGCCGGCAAGGCCGAGGCGAAGCGCAGGCGCTGGCCGGTGCGCGACAAGTACAGCGGCTTGACGCCCAGGCGGTCGCGGGCAATGAACAGGCGCTGGGCGTCGCGTTCCCAGATGGCGAAGGCGAACATGCCGTTGAGCCGCGGCAGCAGGTCGGCGCCCCAGGCGTGATAACCCTTGAGCAGCACTTCGGTGTCGCCGCCGGAGTAAAAGGCGTAGCCCAGGCTTTCCAGCTCGGCGCGCAGTTCGGGGAAGTTGTAGATCGCGCCGTTGAACGCCAGGGACAGGCCCAGCTGGTTGTCGATCATCGGCTGGGCCGAGCCGTCCGACAGGTCCATGATTTTCAGGCGTCGATGGCCCAGGGCTATCGGGCCCTGGCTATGGAAACCCCAGGCGTCGGGGCCGCGAGGGGCGAGGTGGTGGGTAATTCGTTCAACCGCTGCCAGGTCGGCGGGTTGATGATCAAAACGTAGTTCTCCAGCTAATCCGCACATAAGTCCTTACCGGTTTTTCCGTTGGGGAGGGGTCAATCGGTACCGGCCAAAAACGCCAGGTACCCGGAAACTGACCCAGGTGAAACCCTGGAGTTTTAGACCGATGAGTTATAAGCGGCGCGACGCTGCTGCGTTGCAGGTTGAGGTGAAGGCCTTGATCTGCTTGGGGTTTTGGCGCGCGGGCCGGGCCAGTGGGCGTTTGCGCGCAGGTGGCGAAGCGATGCCAGGGCGCCTGGCATCGCGGTTTTGTTTCATGGCTTGCCGCGGATCAACCGACGCAAGGCAAAGCGATTGGGGTGACAGGCCTCGGCCACGCTGCGCGGCAGGGGCAGCGGTTCGTTGTCCAGCCAGGCGGCCAGCAATTCGCCCGACAGCGGCGCGGTGATCAGCCCGCGCGAGCCGTGGCCGCTGTTGATATACAGGCCGTCGAGCCAGGGGCAGGGCAGGTCCGGAACCTGGCGCGCGTCCTTGCCCAGCACCGCGTACACCTCGGCGAAGGCCGCCTGGTCCGCCAGGGGGCCGACGATCGGTAGATAGTCCGGGCTGGTGCAACGGAAGGCGGCCCGTCCTTCGAGGGTTTGCGCTTGCAGCCGGTCGGCTTCCAGGCGTTCCACCAAGTCCTGGGAGATCTCTTCGAGCATCTGCAGGTTGCCCGCGTGCTCGGCCGCGGTGGGCGTCAGGTCGTCGCTCTTGAAGTCGAAACTGGCGCCCAGGGTGTGTTCGCCCAGGCGCGCCGGGGCCACATAACCTTCGGCGCAGACCACCGTGGCCAGGCTCTGGCTGCGCGCGGTCTGCGGCAGGCGGGTGATCTGCCCGCGGATGCGCTTGAGCGGCAGCTCGGCGCTGGCGGGAAAGCGCTTGATCTCGGCGGCGCCGGCGAGGATCACCACCTCGGCACTGGCCAGCAGCTGCTCGCCGTCCCAGGCCTGCCATTGGCCGTCGGCCCGGCGCAGTTCCAGTACATCGTGGTGGGGCAGCAGGCGAATCCGCGGATGCGCGGCTTGCCACTGGCACAAGGCCGGCGGATGCACCCAGCCGCCTTCCGGGTAGAACAGCCCGCCGTGGGCCAGGCCGACACCGGCCAGGGCCTGGGCCTGGGGCTGGTCCAGCTGATGCAACAGCTCCGCCGGGAAAGCCGCCGCCAACTGCGCTTGGCGTTCGGCTTCCTTGGCGTTGAAGGCCAGTTGCAGCACGCCGCAACTGTCCCAGTCGACGCCCCGTTGCAGCTGTTCGAGCAGGCGTCGGGTGTAGCCGAAGCCGCTGAGGATCATCTGCGACAGGGCGGTGCCGTGGGCCGAGAGTTTCAGGTACAGCACGCCCTGCGGGTTGCCCGAGGCTTCCTGCGCCAGTTGCCCGTGGCGCTCCAGCAGGCTGACCCGCCAGCCCCGCGCGGCCAGGCTGGCGGCGCTGGCGCATCCGGCCAGGCCGGCGCCGATCACCAGGGCGTGTTTGTCCTGAACCGGTTGCGTCGGGCGAGCGAACCAGGGCTTGCCGGCGGCGGGCGCCGGCACGTCTTCGGGCCAGCCGAGGAACTCGCCGCGCAGCACTTCCCACTTGTGGCCGATGCCTGGGGTGCGCTTCATCTTGAAACCCGCGGCGTTCAGCAAGCGACGCACCCAGCCGGTGCTGGTGAAGGTGCTGATGCTCGAACCCGGTGCGGCCAGGCGCGCCAGTTCGGCAAACAGCTCGGCGGTCCACATCTCGGGGTTTTTCGCCGGGGCGAAACCGTCGAGGAACCAGGCGTCGATCTGGCCGTCGAGTTGCGGCAATTGCTCCAGGGCATCGCCGACCAGCAGGGTCAGGGTGACCCGGCCCTCGTCCAGCACCAGGCGCTGAAAGCCCTGGTGCACCGCGACATAGGCGCGCAACAGGCGCTCGGCCAGCGGCGCCAGTTCCGGCCACAGGGCCAGGGCGCGCTGCAGGTCGGCGGGCGTCAGCGGGTACTTTTCCACGCTGACGAAATGCAGGCGTGCGCTGGCGTCAGCCTGTTGCTCGAACAGCTGCCAGGCGCAGAGAAAATTCAGGCCGGTGCCGAAGCCGGTTTCGCCGATGACGAAGCGGCCACTGGGCGGCAACGCGGCAAAACGCTCGCGCAGGCGGTTCTGTTCGAGGAACACATGGCGGGTTTCGTCCAGGCCCGACTCGGTGGAGAAATACACATCGTCGAAGACCCGCGAACGCGGGCGACCTTGGTCGTCCCAATCGAGCTGGGCGTGGGACTGGGGAGGGGGCAATTCGGCGCTCATGTTCGGCTCGGTAGCGGCAAGGCGGCCATTCTAGCCGATCGACACACCGGGTAATGATCCACGGCAATAAGCGGCAAGTTCGGGGCCGACAAAGCCTAGGTCGATCCGCTAGTCTTGCTCCATCTTGCCAGGGAGTCGCTCATGTTCGAATCTGCCGAAATCGGTCACGCCATCGACAAAAAAACCTTTGACGCCGAAGTCCCGGCCCTGCGTGAAGCCCTGCTGGAGGCCCAGTTCGAGCTGAGGCAGAAGGCCCGGTTCCCGGTGATCGTGCTGATCAATGGCATCGAGGGCGCCGGCAAGGGCGAGACGGTGAAACTGCTCAACGAATGGATGGACCCACGCCTGATCGAGGTCCGCACCTTCGACCAGCAGACCGACGAAGAGCTGGCGCGACCACCGGCCTGGCGTTACTGGCGGATGCTCCCGGCCAAGGGCCGCATGGGCGTGTTTTTCGGCAACTGGTACAGCCAGATGCTCCAGGGCCGGGTGCACGAGCTGTTCAAGGACGGTCGCTTCGACCAGGCCATCGCCGGCGCCGAGCGCCTGGAGAAAATGCTCTGCGACGAAGGCGCGCTGATCTTCAAGTTCTGGTTCCACCTGTCCAAGAAGCAGATGAAGGCCCGCCTCAAGTCCTTGCAGGACGACCCGCTGCACAGCTGGCGCATCAGCCCGCTGGACTGGCAGCAGTCGGAGACCTACGACAAGTTCGTCAAATATGGCGAGCGGGTGTTGCGCCGCACCAGCCGCGACTACGCGCCCTGGCATGTGATCGAAGGCGTGGACCCGCATTACCGCAGCCTGGCGGTGGGCAAGATTCTCCTCGAAGGCCTGCAGAGCGCGCTCAACCGGCCGACGCTCGAAGTCGAGTCCCATGTGGCGCCGCTGGGCGAGGCGGTCGACAAGCTGACCCTGCTCGACAGCCTGGACATGAGCCAGCAACTGGACAAGGACGACTACGAGGAGCAACTGATTACCGAGCAGGCGCGCCTGGCCGGCCTGCTGCGCGACAAGCGCATGCGCAAGCACGCGCTGGTGGCGGTTTTCGAGGGCAACGATGCGGCCGGCAAGGGTGGGGCGATTCGCCGGGTCGCGGCGGCGCTGGACCCGCGCCAATACAGCATCGTGCCGGTTGCCGCGCCGACCGAGGAGGAACGGGCCCAGCCTTATCTGTGGCGCTTCTGGCGGCACATCCCGGCACGGGGCAAGTTCACCGTGTTCGACCGTTCCTGGTATGGCCGGGTGCTGGTGGAACGGGTCGAGGGCTATTGCAGCCCGGCGGACTGGTTGCGCGCCTATGGCGAGATCAACGACTTCGAAGAGCAGCTCGAGGACGCCGGGGTGATTGTGGTCAAGTTCTGGCTGGCGATCGACAAGCAGACCCAGCTGGAGCGTTTCCAGGTCCGCGAAGAGATTCCGTTCAAGCGTTTCAAGATCACCGAGGACGACTGGCGCAACCGCGACAAGTGGGACGCCTACCGCGCCGCCGTCGGCGATATGGTCGACCGCACCAGCACCGAGGTCGCGTCCTGGACCCTGGTGGAGGCCAATGACAAGCGCTGGGCCCGGGTCAAGGTATTGCGCACCCTCAACCGGGCGCTGGAAGAGGCGTTCGACAAGTCCGAGAAAAAGGACAGGAAAGGCAAGAAGGGCAAGAAATAACCGCCGTGGGTTGTGAGCGGGTCACTGGATAAACCCAGCACCGCGATGGTTTTGCATACGCCGGATGAATGATCGTCGCGGCCGGGCAAGGCCTGGATCTATGCTCGACTCACTCACAACCGACAACAACAATGAGGTATGCCATGCGTGAAGTGGTGATCGTCGATAGCGTTCGGACCGGTCTGGCCAAGTCCTTTCGCGGCAAGTTCAACCAGACCCGTCCGGATGACATGGCCGCCCATTGCGTCAATGCGCTGCTGAGCCGCAACGGTATCGACCCGGCCAGCGTCGAGGACTGCATTGTCGGTGCCGGCTCCAACGAGGGCGCCCAGGGTTACAACATCGGGCGCAACGTTGCGGTCCTGTCCCGGCTGGGCACTGGCACCGCGGGCATGACCCTCAACCGTTTCTGTTCGTCCGGCCTGCAGGCGATCGCCATCGCGGCCAACCAGATCGCCTCCGGTTGCAGCGACATCATTGTCGCCGGCGGCGTCGAATCCATCAGCCTGACGATGAAAAGCGTCAACACCGACAACCTGATCAACCCGCTGCTCAAGGAGCAGGTGCCAGGCATCTATTTCCCCATGGGCCAGACTGCCGAGGTGGTCGCCCGGCGCTACAGCGTGAGCCGCGAGGAGCAGGACCTGTACGCCCTGCAGAGCCAGCAGCGGACCGCGGCGGCCCAGGCAGCCGGGCTGTTCGACGACGAGATCGTGTCGATGGCGGTGAAATACCGGGTCGAGGACAAGGACAGCGGCCAGGTGCAGGTCCTTGACGGCGTGGTCGATCGTGACGATTGCAACCGCCCGGACACCACCCTGCAAAGCCTGGCCGGTTTGAAGCCGGTGTTCGCCGAAGACGGCTCGGTAACTGCCGGCAACTCCTCGCAATTGTCCGATGGCGCCTCCATGACCCTGGTCATGAGCCTGGAACGGGCCTTGGCGCTGGGGCTCAAGCCGAAGGCGTTTTTCCGCGGCTTCACCGTGGCCGGTTGCGAGCCGGACGAAATGGGCATCGGCCCGGTGTTCTCCGTACCCAAGCTGCTCAAGGCCAAGGGCCTGCAAGTGGACGACATCGACCTTTGGGAGCTGAACGAAGCCTTCGCCTCGCAATGCCTGTACAGCCGTAACCGGCTGCAGATCGATAACGCCAAGTACAACGTCAACGGCGGTTCGATTTCCATCGGTCACCCGTTCGGCATGACCGGCTCGCGCCAGGTCGGCCACCTGGTGCGCGAACTGCAACGGCGCAACCTGCGCTACGGCATCGTCACCATGTGCGTGGGCGGCGGTATGGGCGCGACCGGGTTGTTCGAAGCGGTGCGCTAAAGCCATCGCGGGCAAGCCTCGCTCCTACAGGACGGTGATGTTCCCGTAGCCATCGCGGGCAAGCCTCGCTCCTACAGAACGGTGATGTTCCCGTAGGAGCGAGGCTTGCCCGCGATGTTTTTGCGACCAGCACAGTCCTATTTACGTTCCCCCTCCAACTGTCTCTGTGTAAGTCATGGCCCCGGGCCTAGAATGCCGGCTCTCTCCATCAGGCATTTGGGGCTCGCATGCACGTTTCGTCCGGTCGCTGGGTTTATGGATTGTTCCTCGCACTGCTTACGGCGCTGCTATGGGGCATCCTGCCGATCAAGCTCAAGCAAGTGTTGATGGTGATGGACCCGGTGACCGTGACCTGGTTTCGCCTGTTGGTATCCGGTGGTTTGCTGCTGGTCTACCTGGCGGCGGTCAAGCGCCTGCCCCGCTGGCGAGTGCTCGGGCCGCGCGGTGGCTGGCTGGTGCTGATGGCCGTCTTCGGGCTGGTGGGCAACTACGTGCTGTACCTGATGGGGTTGAACCTGCTGAGCCCTGGCACCGCGCAGCTCGTGGTGCAGATGGGACCGATCCTGCTGTTGATCGCCAGCCTGTTTGTGTTCAAGGAGCGTTTCAGCCTGGGGCAGGGGCTTGGCCTGGCGGTACTGCTGATCGGTTTCGGGCTGTTTTTCAACCAGCACCTGACCGAGCTGCTGACATCCTTGAGCAACTACACCGCCGGTGTGCTGACGATTCTCGCGGCGTCGGCGGTCTGGACCTTCTACGCCCTGGGCCAGAAGCAATTGCTGACGGTGTGGAATTCCTTGCAGGTAATGATGGTGATCTACCTGTTCTGCGCGCTGTTGCTTACCCCTTGGGCGCATCCTCTCGAAGCGCTGCAACTGAGCCCGCTGCAAGGCTGGCTGTTGCTGGCCTGCTGCCTGAATACCCTGATTGCCTATGGCGCGTTCGCCGAAGCGCTGGCGCATTGGGAGGCGTCACGGGTCAGTGCCACGCTGGCGATCACGCCCTTGGTGACCTTCGCCGCGGTGGCCGTGGCGGCCTGGTTATGGCCCGAGTATGTGCATGCTGAGCAGATCAACGGCCTGGGCTATGGCGGGGCGGTGCTGGTGGTGCTGGGGTCGGCCTTGACGGCCCTGGGGCCTTCGCTGATGGCCGGGCTCAAGGCGCGGCGGGTGCGCATGGAAGTGCCGCAGAGCTAGGTCGCGTTATCGTCGATCGCGGGCAAGCCCCTATCCTGTAGGAGCGAGGCTTGCCCGCGATAGCGTCTGTTCAATCGCTGACTTGCATCAGCCCTGCTTGCCCGCCTCCAGCATATTTTCCGGCCGCACCCAGGCATCGAACTCTTCGTCCGTCAGGTAACCCAGATCCAGGGCCGCGTCACGCAGGGTGCGGTTCTCGGCATAGGCTTTCTTGGCGATCTCGGCAGCCTTGTCGTAGCCGATATGGGGATTGAGCGCGGTGACCAGCATCAGCCCGCGCTCCAGGTGATCGGCCATCTGCACCGGATCGGGCTCCAGCCCGGCGATGCAGTGCTGCTGGAAGTTGCTGCAGCCGTCGGCGAGCAGGCGCACCGATTGCAGCAGGTTGTGGATGATCACCGGCTTGAACACGTTCAACTGCAAGTGGCCCTGGCTGGCGGCGAAGCCAATGGCGACGTCGTTGCCCATCACCTGGCAGGCCAGCATCGACAAGGCTTCGCATTGGGTCGGGTTGACCTTGCCCGGCATGATCGAGCTGCCCGGCTCGTTGGCTGGCAGCCTGACTTCGGCCAGGCCGGCCCGCGGCCCGGAGCTGAGCAGGCGCAGGTCGTTGGCAATCTTCATCAGGCACACCGCCAGCGTCTTCAGGGCGCCGGAAAGGGTGGTCAAGGGTTCGTGGCCGGCGAGGGCGGCAAACTTGTTCGGTGCGGTGACAAACGGCAGCCCGGACAAGGCCGCCAGTTCGGCGGCAATCGCCTCGCCGAAGCCGTGGGGCGAGTTCAGCCCGGTGCCGACGGCGGTACCGCCCTGGGCCAGTTCGCACACGGGCGGCAGGGCCGCGCGAATGGCGCGCTCGGCGTAGTCCAGTTGCGCGATGAAGGCCGACAGCTCCTGGCCGAAGGTGATGGGCGTGGCGTCCATCATGTGGGTGCGCCCGGTTTTCACCAGCTTCATGTGGCGCGCCGCGAGTTCGGCCAGGCCGCCGGACAGTTCGGCGATCGCTGGCAGCAGGCGTTGCTGCACCGCCTGGGCCGCGGCGATGTGCATGGCCGTGGGAAAGCAGTCGTTGGAGCTTTGCGAGCGGTTCACATGGTCGTTGGGGTGCACCGGCGCCTTGCCGCCGCGCGGGTTGCCGGCCAGTTCGTTGGCGCGCCCGGCGATCACCTCGTTGACGTTCATGTTGCTCTGGGTGCCGCTGCCGGTCTGCCAGACCACCAGCGGGAACTGGTCGTCATGCTGGCCGTCGAGCACTTCGTCGGCGGCCTGTTCGATCAGGCGGGCAATGTCGGCAGGCAGGTCGCCGTTGCGATCGTTGACCCGGGCCGCGGCCTTCTTGATCAATGCCAGGGCATGCAGGACCGACAGCGGCATGCGCTCGTTGCCAATGGCAAAGTTGATCAGCGAACGCTGGGTCTGGGCGCCCCAATAGGCTTCGTCCGGGACTTCAACCTGGCCAAGGCTGTCGGTTTCGATACGACTCATCGTGCTCACTCCTGTAGGTCTGATTGCGCAGTTTAGGCCGTGATCCACAGCCTGGGTTCCATAAAGCGTCTTTTGTGTCGTTTGGTCGAGCAAATGCAGGTACGACAAGGCTTGGGGTTGAGCGACAGAGTTTTTTAGGCGCAGAATGGGCGCCCTTGGGGTTATACCTCGCCTGCTAGAAAAGGAAACTCGATGACTCGTCTTCGTGCCATCTGTACCGCGGTTGTTCTGGTTTGCGCCAGCGGCCAGGTTCTTGCCGATACCGCCAGCCACAACGCCAGTGCCGAAGCTTTCCTGACCCTGGCGCACGCTGACAAGCTGGGCACTCCGGTGTACATGCAAGTGCAGCAAATGTTTGCCCAGCGTTTTGAACAGACCAAAGCCCCAGAGTCGAAGAAAGCCGTACTGGAAACCTACCAGGCCAAGGCCAACGCCGCCCTGGACCAGGCCATTGGCTGGAACAAGCTGAAGCCGGACATGGTCAAGCTCTACACCAGCAATTTCAGCGAATCCGAGCTCAAGGACCTGGTGGCGTTCTACCGGTCGCCGCTGGGCAAGAAAGTCCTGGAAAAAATGCCGCAGCTGACCCAGCAATCGGCGCAGATGACCCAGGCCAAGCTGGAAAGCGCCGTGCCGGTGGTCAACAAGCTGCTGGCCGACATGACCGCCGAGCTCGAGCCTAAGGCCGCACCGGCGAAGAAGAAGTAAGCGGAGCCAGGAATGACCATGCAACAACGTATCGAATCGGCATTGGGCGCATTGCAGCCCGAGCATTTGCAAGTGCTGGATGAAAGCCACATGCACAGCCGCGGTCTGGAAACCCATTTCAAGGCCGTGCTGGTCAGCGAGCAGTTTGCCGGGCTCAACAGCGTCAAGCGTCACCAGAAGGTCTATGCGACCCTGGGCGAGCTGATGGGCCAGTTCCATGCGTTGGCGCTGCATACCTACACGCCGCAGGAATGGGCGAAGATCGGCGCGGCCCCGGCCTCGCCGACCTGCGCTGGCGGCAGCAAGCATTAACCACAGGTTTTTTGCTAGAATCCGCAACGCGCCGCTCAGTCGGCGCGTTTTTTTTGCATCCGGTTCACCCTTTACGAGGGTAGCCACCTGGAGAATGACCCATGACACAACCGATTGTCGTGGCGGCACTGTATAAGTTCGTCACCCTCGAAGATTACGTTTCCCTGCGCGAGCCACTGCTCAACGCGATGCTCGACAACGGCATCAAGGGCACCCTGCTGATTGCCGAAGAAGGCATCAACGGCACCGTTTCCGGTAGCCGCGAAGGCATCGACGGGCTGCTGGCCTGGCTCAGGAACGACCCGCGCATGGTCGACATCGACCACAAGGAATCGTACTGCGACGAGCAGCCGTTCTACCGCACCAAGGTCAAGCTCAAGAAAGAGATCGTGACCCTGGGCGTGCCCGGCGTCGACCCGAACAAGCAGGTCGGCACCTACGTCGAGCCGCAGGACTGGAACGCGCTGATCAGCGATCCGCAAGTGCTGCTGATCGACACCCGCAACGACTATGAAGTCTCGATCGGTACCTTCGAAGGCGCCATCGATCCGAAGACCACCAGTTTTCGCGAGTTTCCTGATTACATCAAAGCCAACTTCGACCCGAGCAAGCACAAGAAAGTCGCGATGTTCTGCACCGGTGGCATTCGTTGCGAAAAAGCGTCGAGCTATATGCTCAGTGAAGGCTTCGGCGAGGTCTTCCACCTCAAGGGTGGCATCCTCAAGTACCTCGAAGAGGTGCCGCAGCAGGAGAGCAAATGGCGGGGCGACTGCTTCGTCTTCGACAATCGGGTGACCGTGCGTCATGACCTCAGCGAGGGCGACTACGATCAATGCCATGCCTGCCGCACGCCGGTCAGCGTCGAAGACCGCGCCAGCGAGCACTACGTGCCGGGTATCAGCTGCCCGCATTGCTGGGACACGCTGAGCGAGAAAACCCGCCGCAGCGCCATCGACCGGCAGAAGCAGATTGAACTGGCCAAGGCTCGCAACATGCCGCACCCGATTGGTTACAACTACAAGCAATCATCTTCCGAGGCCTGAGCCATGTCTGCCCGCCTGCTCTACGTGATGGACCCGATGTGTTCGTGGTGCTGGGGCTTCGCTCCAGTGGCCGAGGCCCTGGTCGAGCAGGCGCGGGCAGCGGGCGTCGAGTTGCACCTGGTGGTGGGCGGCCTGCGGACCGGCAGCGGCTCGGCGCTGGAGCCAACCACTCGCCGCTATATCATCGAACACTGGCAGGCGGTCACTCAGGCCACCGGCCAGCCGTTCAAGTTCGAGGGCGCCTTGCCCGACGGTTTTGTCTACGACACCGAACCCGCGTGCCGTGCCATCGTGACGGCGCGCAGCCTGGCGCCGGATTGCGCCTGGAAACTCCTGGGACTGATCCAGCAGGCTTTTTACGCCCAAGGCCGTGACGTCACCCGTGCCAGCGTGCTGGTGGAGCTGGCCGAGGAAGCGGGCGTGCCGCGCATCGAGTTCGCCGAGGCTTTCGATCGCGCCGAACAGCATGCCGCCACTGCCGCCGACTTCACCTGGGTCCAGGATTTGGGGATCGCCGGTTTCCCCACCTTGCTTGCCGAGCGCAATGGCCAGCTGGCCTTGTTGACCAATGGCTACCAGCCTTTGGGTGAGCTTGCTCCGTTGCTCGGCCGTTGGCTGGAGCGTGCTGCCTGTGCGTGAGCTGGTTCGTGATCCACAAGCGCCGGAACCCGTCGACCGCTTGAGCTGGACGGAAGTCCGCCGGCTCGCCCTGCAGCATAAAAAAGCCCTGTGGATCGCCAACGGCGTGGCCGTCCTGGCCACGCTGTGCAGCGTGCCGATCCCATTGCTGCTGCCGTTGTTGGTGGATGAAGTGTTGCTGGGGCACGGCGATGCGGCGTTGAAAGTGATGAACCAGGCCTTGCCGGCTGGCTGGCAGAGTGCCGCTGGCTACATCGGCCTGATGTTGCTGGTCACCCTGATGCTGCGTTGCGCGGCCTTGCTGTTCAACGTGCTGCAGGCCCGCTTGTTTGCCGGGCTGGCCAAGGACATCGTCTATCGCATCCGCCTGCGGCTGATCGAGCGCCTCAAGCGCATTTCCCTGGGCGAATACGAAAGCCTGGGCAGCGGTACGGTCACGACCCACCTGGTCACCGATCTCGACACCCTGGACAAGTTCGTCGGCGAGACCCTCAGCCGCTTTCTGGTGGCGATGCTCACGCTGGTGGGCACGGCCGGCATCCTGATGTGGATGCACTGGAAGCTGGCGCTGCTGATCCTGCTGTTCAATCCCCTGGTGATCTACGCCACGGTGCAGCTGGGCAAGCGGGTCAAGCACCTCAAGAAGCTCGAGAACGACAGCACCTCGCGCTTCACCCAGGCCCTGACCGAAACCCTGGACGCGATCCAGGAAGTCCGCGCCGGCAACCGCCAGGGCTTTTTCCTCGGCCGTCTCGGCCGGCGCGCCCAGGACGTGCGGGACTACGCAGTGGCCTCGCAATGGAAGAGCGACGCTTCCAATCGTGCCAGCGGGCTGCTGTTTCAGTTCGGTATCGATATCTTCCGTGCGGCGGCCATGCTCACCGTGCTGTTTTCCGATCTGTCCATCGGCCAGATGCTGGCCGTGTTCAGCTACCTGTGGTTCATGATCGGCCCGGTGGAGCAACTGCTGAACCTGCAATACGCCTACTACGCCGCCGGTGGCGCGCTGTCGCGTATCAACGAGCTGCTGTCGCGGGCTGACGAACCGCAATACGCCGGCGGTGTCGACCCCTTCCAGGGGCGCGAGACGGTGGGGATCGAGGTCAGCGGCCTGAGCTTCGGTTACGGCGACGAACTGGTGCTCGACCAGATGAACCTGTCGATCGAGCCGGGGGAAAAAGTAGCGATCGTCGGAGCCAGTGGCGGTGGCAAAAGTACCCTGGTGCAACTGTTGCTGGGGCTCTACACACCGCAGGCGGGCGTCATTCGCTTTGGCGGCTCGACCCAGCAGGAAATCGGCCTGGAAACCCTGCGCGAAAACGTGGCGGTGGTGCTGCAGCATCCGGCGCTGTTCAACGACAGCATTCGCGCCAACCTGACCATGGGGCGCGAGCGCAGCGACGAAGCTTGCTGGCGGGCGCTGGAGATCGCCCAGCTGGATTCGACGGTGCGTTCCCTGGCCAACGGCCTGGACAGCGTGGTCGGCCGCTCCGGCGTGCGCCTGTCCGGCGGGCAGCGCCAGCGCCTGGCGATCGCGCGGATGGTCCTGGCCGAACCCAAGGTGGTGATCCTCGATGAAGCCACCTCGGCCCTCGATGCCGCCACCGAGTACAACCTGCACCAGGCATTGACGCGTTTCCTCCATGGGCGGACCACGCTGATCATTGCCCACCGCCTGTCTGCGGTAAAACAGGCGGATCGGGTCCTGGTGTTCGATGGTGGGCAGATTGCCGAAGATGGCGACCATCAGCAGCTAATTGCCGATGGTGGTCTTTATGCCAAGCTGTATGGGCATCTGCAGCAAGTCCCGCGACCTTGAGTTTTGTCCGGATTTCTGTGCTTAGTGCTTGAATTTCCTTGAGGAAATGACCCGCCTGTAGCAAGGCTGCGCCGCATCTTGGCTGGTATCGGGCTGGAACGCCGCGTCCCGTGCGTTCGAAGCCACGGAAATTAGCCTAGTCTGTGCTGTCAGGAGCGGTATTTTCTCGGGTGTTCATCTGGCAGTGCTTATGCAAGGGACCTCATGAAGCAAAAGCGGACTCTCGGAACGCCACGGCTATTGGGCATCGTCTGGCCATTTATCGCGGTGGTGTTGTTTCAAGCGCTGCTGGGTGGCCTCAGCTTATATGTCCTTTCGGCGGTACGTGGTTACGTTGCCGGAGAAAGTCTTTGGTCCAAGGGCCAGAAAGACGCCATCTATTACCTCAATCTCTACGCCGACAGCCGCGATGAGTCGATCTTTCTGAAATACCAGAATGCGATCGCCGTGCCTCAGGGCGGGCATGAGCTGCGGGTCGCGCTGGATCGGCAACCGCCCGACCTGAGTGCGGCGCGGGCGGGGATTCTCAAGGGCGGCAACCATCCCGCCGACAGTGACAGCGTGATTTGGCTGTACCTGAACTTTCGTCATTTCAGCTACCTGGAAAAGGCCATCGACCTGTGGACCGTGGGCGACAGTTACCTGGTGCAACTCGATAGCGTGGCCCATGAAATGCACCGCGGCATTACCAGCAGCCAGGCCTCCGAAGCCGATATCCAGCGCTGGAAGAACCAGATTTTCGCCATCAACGACGGCGTGACGCCGGCGGCGAAGGCCTTCAGCGATGCCCTGGGCGAAGGCTCGCGGGTCATTCTCAGGCTGTTGCTGATTACCAACCTGGCCACTGCGTTGGGTCTGATCGTCCTGGCATTACTGCGCACTCATAAGCTGTTGGCACAGCGTCATGAATTCGCCAGCGCCCTGCAGCTGGAAAAGGAGCGGGCGCAGATCACCCTGCAATCCATTGGCGACGGCGTCATCACCACCGATGTAGACGGCGCCATTGCCTACATGAACCCGGCCGCCGAGGAGTTGACCCACTGGAAGGCCGAACAGGCCGTGGGGCTGCCGCTGGCCGCGTTGTTCAACCTGCTGGATGAAAACGCCCAGGCCGACGGTTTTACCCTGATCGAACACATCCTCAGCGGCCAGCTCAGCGGCGGTAGCGAACACTCGAAGCTGATCCAGCGGCTGGATGGCAGCACGGTGTCGGTGACGCTGGTCGGTGCGCCTATCCAGAACGCCGGCAAAGTCAGCGGTACGGTGCTGGTGCTGCACGACATGACCCAGGAACGCCAATACATTGCCAATCTGTCCTGGCAGGCGACGCACGACGCCTTGACCGGCCTGGCGAACCGCCGCGAGTTCGAATACCGCCTGGAACAGGCATTGCACAACCTGAGCCGGCAGGCGGGACGGCATGCATTGATGTTCCTCGACCTGGACCAGTTCAAGCTGGTCAACGACACCTGCGGCCATGCGGCGGGGGACGAGTTGCTGCGGCATATCTGCGCCTTGCTCCAGTCGGGCCTGCGCGAGGGCGATACCCTGGCGCGCCTGGGCGGCGACGAGTTCGGCATCCTGTTGGAGAACTGCTCGCCGGAAGCGGCGGAAAAGATCGCCGAAGGCCTGCGCCAGACGGTGCAGAACCTGCATTTTGTCTGGAAGGGCCGGCCCTTCGTTACCACGGTCAGCATCGGCCTGGTGCACGTGGCGCAATCGCCGACCACCCTCGAGGCGTCGCTGCGGGCGGCGGACATGGCGTGCTACATGGCCAAGGAGAAGGGGCGCAACCGGGTCCAGGTGTATCACGCGGACGATTCGGAGTTGTCCCTGCGCTTTGGTGAAATGGCCTGGGTCCAGCGCCTGCACATGGCGCTGGAGGAAAACCGCTTCTGCCTTTATGCCCAGGAAATAGCCGCCTTGAGCCATGTGGACCGGCTCGGCGGGCATATCGAGATTCTGCTGCGCCTGCATGACGAGGCCGGGCGGATGATCCTGCCCGACAGCTTCATCCCGGCCGCCGAGCGCTACGGCTTGATGACTTCCCTGGACCGTTGGGTGGTGCAGAATGTGTTCAAGATCATTGCCGAATGCATTCGCGAAGAGCGCGAGGGGCCTTTGGCCATGTGCGCGATCAACTTGTCTGGTGCGACCATTGGCGACGAGGCTTTCCTGGATTTCCTGCGCGAGCAGTTCATTGTCCATGGGGTGCCAGCAGACATGATTTGTTTTGAAATCACCGAGACCAGCGCCATCTCCAATCTCGGCAGCGCCATTCGATTCATTAACGAACTCAAAGGCTTGGGTTGTCACTTTTCCCTCGACGACTTCTGCGCGGGAATGTCGTCATTCGCTTATCTCAAACATTTGCCTGTAGACTTCCTGAAGATCGATGGAAGTTTCGTAAAGGATATGCTGGACGACCCGGTCAATCGCGCGATGGTCGAGGTGATCAACCATATCGGTCATGTGATGGGTAAACGCACGATTGCCGAGTTTGTCGAAACTCCGCAGATTGAGCAGGCATTGCTGGAGATCGGCGTGGATTACGCTCAGGGCTACCTGATCGAGCGCCCACAGCTCTTTACCTGCGACAGTCTGCAGTGCCGGCCTTCGCGACCACAGCCTCTGTTATTCAAGGCTCCTGGCACGTTCCGTTGAATCTCTCGCTGATCCGTACCATCACCATCAAAAGGAGCCCCGACAGTGATCGACGCATTCAACCGAACCGGTCCGCTGATGGACGCTGCAAGCTACCCCGCCTGGGCCCAGCAGCTGATCCAGGATTGCAGCGAAAGCAAGCGCCGCGTGGTCGACCACGAACTGTACCAGCGCATGCGCGATAACAAGCTCAGCAACAAGACCATGCGCCAGTACCTGATCGGTGGCTGGCCGGTTGTCGAGCAATTCGCCCTGTACATGGCGCAGAACCTGACCAAGACCCGTTTTGCCCGTCACCCGGGGGAAGACATGGCGCGGCGCTGGTTGATGCGCAATATCCGAGTCGAGCTCAATCATGCCGATTACTGGGTGAACTGGAGTCGCGCCCACGGCGTGAGCCTGGAAGACCTGCAGGCGCAGCAGGTGCCCCCCGAATTGCACGCGTTGAGTCATTGGTGCTGGCACACCAGCTCCGCCGACTCGCTGATCGTGGCGATTGCGGCCACCAACTATGCCATCGAGGGCGCAACGGGTGAGTGGTCGGCGCTGGTCTGTTCCAGCGGTGTCTATGCGGCGGCCTTTCCCGAAGAAGAGCGCAAGCGGGCGATGAAGTGGCTGAAAATGCATGCCCAATATGACGATGCACACCCTTGGGAAGCGCTGGAAATCATCTGTACCCTGGCCGGCATGAAGCCGAGCAAAGCCTTGCAGAGCGAACTGCGCCAGGCGATCTGCAAGAGTTATGACTACATGCATCTGTTCCTGGAGCGTTGCATGCAGCAAGAAAAGGCTCCGGCGGCCCGTGGACGGATGGCGCTGGTCGAAGGTTGAAGGGCGCCTGCGACTGGGGCAGCCCTGGCCGCTCTCTCAGCCAGCCATTGCCAGGCGGTTGCGGCCTTCACGCTTGGCCACGTATAGCGCGCTGTCCGCGCGGCGCAGCAGGCTCTCGGCCGATTCCCCCGGCAGCAGGGTCGAGCAACCCAGGCTGACCGTCAGTTCGATCAAGGTCCCGTCCGCCCAGTAATCCTTGGCCTGGGCCGCCTGGCGCAGCCGTTCCCCCACCATGGCGGCGGCATCGCGGCCGGTGTTGGACAGCAGGATCAAGAACTCCTCGCCACCAAAACGAAACACCATGTCGACGTTACGCAACTGCGCCTTGATGGTCGCGGCGACGGCCTTGAGCACTTCATCGCCGGCGCTGTGCCCATGGCTGTCGTTGATTCTCTTGAAATGATCGATATCCAGCATCAACAGCGACAGCGGGTGCAGGTGGCGGCGGGCCATGTCAATTTCCCGTTGCAGTGTCTGGTCCATGGCGATCCGGTTGCCGGTGTCGGTCAAGGGGTCGCGCAGGGCGCTACGGGTGGCGGCCCGATAGAGCAGGGCGTTGCGCATCGGGTAAAGCAGGGTGGACAGCAGCGACTCCAGATGGCCCTGCTCCTGATCGCTGAAGCGTTGATTGCGCCGAAATACCAGCTCGCCCATGGTCTCGCCTTCATGGCTCAGGCTGTAGCTGATGGAATGATGGCCGCGCTGGCCGAATTCCAGGCGCAAGTCGCTGGGTTTGTGCTGGTAAACCAGGGCGTCCAGGGGCACAAGGCGTTGGGTTTCGCGAAAGAACAAGCCAAGAATGTGTTGCGGTTCCAGGCTGGTCTGCAATTGCAGGCTCAGCTGCTGGCGCAACTGGGCGAGACTGACCGGACGTTGCAGGAGCGGTGACTGCTGGCCAAAGCCCAGGCGTTGCAATTTGGCGCTGTCGAAGTCAATTGCGTTGGTCTGGGTCGGTGTTTTCATATGGCGTGGGCCCCTGAGCACGTAATGCAGTCTTACTGGCTGGGTGAGAGCGGCTCATGGCTGCACGTCATACTGTTCCATCAGTCCCGTAGGACAAAGAGAGCACAGTCTAATCCGCTTTACGGCCTGTTATAAGCCCTGACTCAATCGTCGCTGAGTTTCGCCAATACGCTGCGTATCTGAGCAAATTAGGAGCGAAAGTCATGCCATTCGCTTCATGTGATAAAAATACGTTTGAATTCAGCGGGTTGGCTTGGGCTGCGGGAAGGTTGGCCCTGCCGGGTGAGGCATTGGTTTGGCGATGATCGGGCGAAGGCCGGTGGGAAAGGAGGTGCCGCGGCGGTATTCCGTCGCGGCCAAGGGAGGAACATTACTGGGCGTTGAAGGCCTGGCCGTTGATGCCGGTACTGTCTGGGCCCATGAGGTAGAGATAGACCGGCATGATTTCTTCGGGGGCCGGGTTATTGCTCGGGTTTTCCCCGGGATAGGCCTGGGCCCGCATGCTGGTACGGGTTGCGCCCGGATTGACGCTATTGGCGCGCACCGGTGCGACGCCGTCGATTTCATCGGCCAGGGTTTGCATCAGGCCTTCGGTGGCGAATTTCGAAACGCCATACGCGCCCCAGTAGGCGCGGCCCTTGCGGCCAACGCTGCTGGAGGTGAACACCACCGACGCGTCCTGGGACAGCTTGAGCAGCGGCAGCAGGGTGCTGGTCAGCATGAACATGGCGTTGACGTTGACTTGCATCACGCGCATGAAGTTCTCGCCCGAGAGTTGTTCCAGTGGCGTGCGCGGACCAATGATCGAGGCGTTGTGCAACAAGCCGTCCAGGTGGCCGAACTCGGCTTCGACCATGGCAGCCAGCTCGTCGTACTGGTGCGGCAGGGCGGTCTCCAGGTTGAACGGAATCACCACCGGCTGAGGATGGCCGGCGGCTTCGATCTCGTCATACACCTGGGTCAGGTTGGCTTCGGTCTTGCCCAGCAGCAGTACGGTGGCGCCGTGGGCGGCGAAGGTCTTGGCGGCAGCGGCGCCGATGCCGCGACCGGCGCCGGTGACCAGAATGACCCGATCCTTGAGCAGTTCGGGGCGGGCGGAATAATCAAACATAAAAACCTCGGGAAATCAGAAGCGAAAGCCTGAACAGATCAGCAGCTGCACAGAGCCTGATCCAGGACCTGGCGCAGTTCCAGCGGATGGTCGACCACCACGTCGGCGCCCCAGTGCTTGGGATTGTCGTCCGGATGAATGTAGCCGTAGGTCACCGCGGCGGTCCGGGTGCCTGCATCGCGTCCCGACTCGATGTCGCGCAGGTCGTCGCCGACGAACAGCACGCTGGCCGGGTCGAGGTCGAGCATCTTGCACGCCAGAATCAAGGGTTCCGGATCGGGTTTGCTGTTCTTCACGTGATCGGGGCAGATCAACAGGGCGGAGCGTTCAGCCAGGCCCAGTTGCTGCATGATCGGCTCGGCAAACCGCACCGGCTTGTTGGTGACCACGCCCCAGATCAGATTGGCTTTCTCGATATCGGCCAGCAGCTCGGCCATGCCGTCGAACAGCTTGCTGTGCACCGCGCAATGCTTGAGGTAGCGCTCCAGGAACTCCAGGCGCAGCTCTTCGAAGCCCGGCGATTCCGGGTCCATCGAGAAGGTGACGGCAACCATGGCCCGGGCGCCGCCGGAGATTTCGTCGCGGATATGCTTGTCCGCGATCGGCGCCAGGCCGCGGTCGGTGCGCATGGCCTGGCAGATGGCGATGAAGTCCGGCGCGGTGTCGAGCAGGGTGCCGTCCATGTCGAAAAGAACTGCTCTGATACGCATGGGCTTATTCCTCTCGCAGGGTCTGGATCATGTAGTTGACGTCGACGTCGGCGGCCAGCTTGTAGTGCTTGGTCAGCGGGTTGTAGGTCAGGCCGATGATGTCCTTGACGGTCAGGCCGGCGTCGCGGCTCCAGGCGCCCAGTTCGGAAGGGCGGATGAATTTCTTGAAGTCATGGGTGCCGCGCGGCAGCAGCTTCATGATGTATTCGGCGCCGATGATGGCGAACAGGTAGGCCTTTGGATTGCGGTTGATGGTCGAGAAGAACACCTGGCCGCCGGGTTTGACCATGCGGAAGCAGGCGCGGATCACCGAGGAAGGATCCGGTACGTGCTCAAGCATTTCCAGGCAGGTGACGACGTCGAACTGCTCGGGCATTTCCTCGGCCAGGGCTTCGGCGGTGATTTGCCGGTATTCGACGTTCACCCCGGATTCCAGTTGGTGCAGCTGTGCCACCGCCAGGGGGGCTTCGCCCATGTCGATGCCCATTACCGTGGCGCCACGCTGGGCCATGGCTTCGCTGAGGATGCCGCCGCCGCAGCCGACGTCGAGGACTTTCTTGCCTGCCAGGTTGACGCGCTCGTCAATCCAGTTGACGCGCAGCGGGTTGATGTCGTGCAGCGGTTTGAATTCGCTCTCGCGGTCCCACCAGCGATGGGCGAGGGCTTCGAATTTGGCGATTTCGGCGTGGTCGACGTTACTCATGGGTAATCCTCTGAATCTGGAAAATTCTTGCTGTCCTGTCTCGAGCCGAGGCTCGAGGGTTCCTGCTATTCGGTATGGCCGCCGATGCGCCGGCCCCAGGTAGTTGCCGTGGCGTGCAGCTGTTGTTCGTCCAGGCGCGTCAGGCGCCGGTCGTCGAGCAATTGCTTGCCGGCGACCCAAAGGTGTTTCACGCAATCGCGGCCGGTGGCATATATAAGCTGCGAAACCGGGTCGTAGATCGGTTGCTGCGCCAGGCCTGAGAGGTCGAAAGCCACCAGGTCCGCGGCCTTGCCGAGCTCCAGCGAGCCGATTTCGCTCTCCAGGCCCAGGGCTCGCGCGCCGTTGAGCGTGGCCATGCGCAGCGCCTGGTGTGCATTCAGGGCGCTGGCCGAGCCTGCCACCGCCTTGGCCAGCAGTGCGGCGGTACGGGTTTCGCCGAGCAGGTCCAGGTCGTTGTTGCTGGCGGCCCCGTCGGTACCCACTGCCACATTGACGCCAGCCTGCCACAGCCGCTCCACCGGGCAGAAGCCGCTGGCCAGTTTCAGGTTCGATTCCGGGCAGTGAATGACATTGCTGTTGGTTTCTACCAGCAAAGCCAGGTCGTCATCGCTGATTTGGGTCATGTGCACGGCCTGGAAGCGCGGCCCGAGCAACCCCAGTCGCGACAGGCGGGCCAAGGGTCGCTCGCCGTGGCGGGTAACGGCCTGTTGCACTTCGAAGGCGGTTTCATGGACGTGCATGTGGATCGAGGCATCGAGCTCTTCGGCGATGATCCGGATCTTCTCGAGGTTTTCGTCGCCGACCGTGTAGGGCGCGTGGGGGCCGAAAGTGATCTTGATGCGCGGATGATGCTTGAGGTCGCCGAACAGCTCGACGCCCTGGCGGATGGCCTCGTCGGCGCTGCTGGCGCCCGGGATCGGAAAGTCGAGGATCGGAATGGCGATCTGCGCCCGAATGCCACTGTTGTGCACACGCTCGCTGGCAACCTTCGGGAAGAAATACATGTCGGAGAAGCAGGTAATCCCGCCTTTGAGCTGTTCGGCGATGGCCAGGTCGGTACCGTCGCGCACGAAAGCCTCATCGACCCATTTGGCTTCGGCTGGCCAGATGTGGTTTTCCAGCCAGGTCATCAGCGGCAGATCGTCGGCCAGGCCGCGGAACAGTGTCATCGCCGCGTGGCCGTGGGCATTGATCAGGCCGGGGCTGAGCAGCATGCCAGGCAGCTCGCGGACCTCGGCGGCCTGCAGCTTCAGGGCGTCGGCACGCGGGCCGATGAACACGATGCGGCCGTCGCGGATACCCAGGCCGTGTTCCTTGAGCACTACGCCGGCCGGTTCCACAGGCACCAGCCAGGTCGGCAACAGGAGCAGGTCGAGGGCAACGACAGGGTTCGGCATCGAAGATCGGTTCCAGGGCGTGTGTGGAGGATGGCGAAGTATACCCGAGCGTCTTCGCCGGGGGATCGCTATAATCGGCGGCTTTTGTTCATGAGTGCGGGGTGAGGGATGCGCGATCGACTGTTGGCTGCGGAGAAGGTAAAGGCCATCGATTGGCGGGATGACGCCCTGTATCTGCTCGATCAGCGTATTTTGCCCTTCGAAGAAAGCTGGATTGCCTACACTAGCGCGGCCGGCGTCGCGCAGGCCATTCGCCAGATGGTGGTGCGTGGCGCGCCGGCGATCGGCATCAGCGCCGCGTATGGTGTGGTCCTGGCGGCGCGCGCGCGTTTTGCCGCCGGTGGCGACTGGCAGGCGGCGATGGAAGAAGATTTCGCACTACTCGCCGACTCGCGCCCGACTGCGGTCAACCTGTTCTGGGCGCTGAACCGCATGCGTGAGCGCCTGGAGCGTCTCAAGGATCACGCCGACCCGCTGGCGGTGCTGGAGGCGGAAGCCCTGGCCATTCATGAAAGCGACCGCGAAGCCAACCTGACCATGGCGCAGCTGGGTGTCGACCTGATTCGCAGACACCAGGGCAATGCCCAGGCCATCCTCACCCATTGCAACACCGGCGCCCTGGCGACTGGCGGTTTTGGCACGGCGCTGGGGGTGATTCGCGGGGCCTTTATCGAAGGGATGGTCGAGCGGGTGTACGCCAATGAAACCCGTCCCTGGCTGCAAGGCTCGCGCCTGACCGCCTGGGAGCTGGCCAATGAAGGCATTCCGGTGACCTTGAATGCCGACTCCGCCGCCGCGCACATCATGAAAACCAAGGGCGTGACCTGGGTAATAGTCGGTGCCGACCGCATTACCGCCAATGGCGACGTGGCGAACAAGATTGGCACTTACCAACTGGCGGTCAATGCCATGCACCACGGCGTGCGTTTCATGGTGGTCGCGCCCAGCTCGACCATCGACATGGCCCTGGCCAGTGGCGAAGACATTCCGATCGAGGAGCGCGACGGCAAGGAGTTGCTGGAGGTCGGCGGCAAGCGGGTAGGGGCGGAGGTCGAGGCCTATAACCCGGTATTTGATGTCACCCCTGCGGACCTGATCGACGCAATCATCACCGAGAAGGGCATAGTCGAGCGTCCCGACACCGCGAAAATGGCCCAATTGATGTGCCGCAAGCGCTTGCACTGAGATCGTTTTGCAAAAGGTTTCGCTGCGGGCTGCCGTGGGGTGGTCGTCAGTCCGGGAAAAAATCCGCATTTACGCGCGAAATCAGCCTCTGAGCTTCTCTCGTCTCTTATCAGCCTGTCATCGGTCAACTAACTATGCTCCATGCGCATCAGGGGGATAGGTGCGTGGCGGCGATTGTGATAACATCCGGCGGTTTCCAAGGTGGTCCGAAGTGACTGCCTTCACTGCGCAAATCCATGGCATAACTTGTTGATTTGTCGTAAGTCGGTGCATGGCACTAGGCCTGCAGCGGCGAGCTTCGTTCGTCCCATATGGATGTGACGAAGTTTCACCAGAAAAAGGAATCAGGCTTCTCATGGGCGAACTGGCCAAAGAAATCCTCCCGGTCAATATCGAAGACGAGCTGAAACAGTCCTATCTCGACTACGCGATGAGCGTAATCGTCGGGCGGGCACTGCCTGATGCGCGCGATGGCTTGAAGCCCGTGCACCGGCGTGTGCTGTACGCGATGAGCGAGCTCGGTAACGACTGGAACAAGCCGTACAAGAAATCTGCCCGTGTTGTCGGTGACGTGATCGGTAAGTATCACCCGCACGGTGATACCGCTGTATACGACACCATCGTTCGTATGGCCCAGCCATTCTCCCTGCGCTACCTGCTGGTAGACGGCCAGGGTAACTTCGGTTCGGTCGACGGCGACAACGCGGCGGCCATGCGATACACCGAAGTGCGCATGACCAAGCTGGCGCACGAACTGCTGGCCGACCTGCACAAGGAAACCGTGGACTGGGTGCCGAACTACGACGGCACCGAGCTGATCCCCGCGGTCATGCCGACCAAGATCCCCAACCTGCTGGTCAACGGTTCCAGCGGTATCGCCGTGGGCATGGCGACCAACATCCCGCCGCACAACCTCGGCGAAGTCATCGACGGTTGCCTGGCGCTGATCGACAATCCGGAACTGACCGTCGATGAGCTGATGCAGCACATCCCAGGGCCGGACTTCCCGACCGCGGCGATCATCAACGGTCGCGAAGGCATCATCGAAGCCTACCGTACCGGCCGCGGCCGCATTTACATGCGTGCCCGCTCGATCATCGAGGACATCGACAAGGTCGGTGGCCGTCAGCAGATCGTCATCACCGAGTTGCCTTACCAGCTGAACAAGGCGCGCCTGATCGAGAAGATCGCCGAGCTGGTCAAGGAGAAGAAGCTCGAAGGCATCACCGAGCTGCGCGACGAGTCCGACAAGGACGGTATGCGCGTAGTGATCGAGCTGCGTCGTGGCGAGGTGCCGGAGGTGATTCTCAACAACCTCTACGCCCAGACCCAGCTGCAGAGCGTGTTCGGTATCAACATCGTTGCGCTGATCGATGGTCGTCCGCGGATCCTCAACCTGAAGGACCTGCTGGAAGCCTTCGTGCGTCACCGTCGCGAAGTGGTGACCCGGCGTACCGTGTTCGAACTGCGCAAGGCCCGTGAACGTGGCCACATTCTCGAAGGCCAGGCCGTTGCCCTGTCGAACATCGACCCGGTCATCGCCCTGATCAAGGCCTCGCCGACCCCGTCGGAAGCCAAGGAAGCGCTGATCAGCACGCCTTGGGAATCCAGCGCGGTGATGACCATGGTCGAGCGTGCCGGCGCGGATTCCTGCCGTCCGGAGAACCTCGATCCGCAATATGGCCTGCGCGATGGCAAGTACTTCCTGTCGCCAGAGCAGGCGCAAGCCATCCTGGAACTGCGTCTGCACCGCCTGACCGGCCTCGAGCATGAAAAGCTGCTGGCCGAGTACCAGGAGATCCTCAACCAGATCGGCGAGCTGATCCGCATCCTCAACAGCGCCACGCGCCTGATGGAAGTGATCCGTGAAGAGCTGGAAGTCATTCGCGCCGAGTACGGCGATGTGCGTCGCACCGAAATTCTCGATGCCCGCCTCGACCTGACCCTGGGCGACATGATTCCGGAAGAAGAGCGCGTCGTGACCATTTCCCACGGCGGCTATGCCAAGACCCAGCCACTGGCTGCGTACCAGGCCCAGCGTCGCGGCGGCAAAGGCAAGTCGGCAACCGGCGTCAAGGATGAGGACTACATCGCTCACCTGCTGGTGGCTAACAGCCACACCACGCTGTTGCTGTTCTCCAGCAAGGGTAAGGTCTACTGGCTGAAAACCTACGAAATCCCCGAGGCGTCCCGTGCCGCGCGCGGTCGTCCGCTGGTCAACCTGCTGCCTCTGGACGACGGTGAGTACATCACCACCATGCTGCCGGTCGAGGAATACACCGAAGGTCACTACATCTTCATGGCGACCGCCAACGGCACCGTGAAGAAGACTCCGCTGGAATCCTTCAGCCGTCAGCGCAGCGTCGGTCTGATTGCGCTGGAACTGGACGAGGGTGATGTGCTGATTTCGGCCGCGATCACCGATGGCGAGCGCGAAGTCATGCTGTTCTCCGATGGCGGCAAGGTAACTCGCTTCAAGGAGTCCGACGTTCGTGCCATGGGCCGTACCGCCCGTGGTGTGCGCGGCATGCGTCTGCCGGAAGGGCAGAAGTTGATCTCCATGCTGATCCCCGAAGAAGGCAGCCAGATCCTCACCGCTTCGGCGCGTGGCTACGGCAAGCGTACGGCGATCGGCGAGTTCCCTGAGTACAAGCGTGGCGGCCAGGGCGTTATCGCCATGGTCAGCAACGAGCGTAACGGCCGTCTGGTCGGGGCGGTCCAGGTGCTCGACGGCGAGGAAATCATGCTGATTTCCGACCAGGGCACCCTGGTGCGCACTCGTGTTGACGAAGTTTCCAGCCTGGGCCGTAACACCCAGGGCGTGACCTTGATCAAGCTGGCCAGCGACGAAACGCTGGTGGGCCTGGAGCGGGTCCAGGAGCCGTCGGAAGTCGAAGGCGATGAATTGGAAGGCGAGGATGGCGAGGTGCTCGAGGGCGCCGTGCTGGATGCGGTGACCGACTCGGATGATGCCGTCGAAGGCCAGCAGGCTGACGCCGCAGGCGAAGAAGAGTCGCAAGACTAAATAAATCGTAGCAGGGCAGAGTGTTTGCTCTGTCCGCTACCGTGAATGCATAGCGAGAGTGGATGTGAGCAAACGAGCCTATAACTTCTGCGCAGGTCCCGCTGCGCTACCTGAAGCTGTACTGTTGCGTGCCCAGGCCGAATTGCTGGATTGGCATGGCAAGGGCCTGTCGGTCATGGAGATGAGCCATCGCAGCGATGAGTTCGTCTCCATCGCCACCAAGGCCGAGCAGGATCTGCGTGATCTACTGAATATCCCCTCGAACTATAAAGTGCTGTTTCTGCAAGGCGGCGCCAGCCAGCAATTTGCTCAGATTCCACTGAACCTGCTGCCTGAAAATGGCACTGCCGACTATATCGATACCGGTATCTGGTCGCAGAAGGCCATTGAAGAAGCCTCGCGCTACGGCCACGTCAATGTGGCTGCCACCGCCAAGCCTTACGACTACTTCGCCATTCCTGGCCAAAACGAATGGCAACTGTCGAAAGACGCGGCCTACGTGCACTACGCGCCGAATGAAACCATCGGCGGCCTGGAATTCCAATGGGTCCCGGAAACCGGCGATGTTCCGCTGGTGGCCGACATGTCTTCCGACATCCTCTCGCGTCCTGTGGATATCTCGCGTTTCGGCATGATCTATGCCGGCGCACAAAAGAACATCGGCCCGAGCGGCATCGTGGTCAATATCGTTCGCGAAGACCTGCTGGGTCGTGCGCGTTCGTTGTGCCCGACCATGCTCGACTACAAGGTCGCGGCAGACAACGGCTCGATGTACAACACTCCGCCGACCCTGGCCTGGTACCTGTCCGGCCTGGTGTTCGAGTGGCTCAAGGAGCAGGGCGGGGTGGAAGCCATCGCCAAGCTCAATGACGTCAAGCAGCGCACCCTGTATGACTTCATTGATGCCAGCGGCCTGTACAGCAACCCGATCAACAAGTCGGACCGCTCGTGGATGAACGTGCCGTTCCGCCTGGCGGACGACCGTCTGGACAAGCCGTTCCTGGCCGGTGCCGACGCACGTGGCCTGTTGAACCTCAAGGGACATCGTTCGGTGGGCGGCATGCGCGCCTCCATCTACAACGCCGTCGACATCAATGCTGTCAACGCGTTGGTGGCATACATGGCAGAGTTCGAGAAGGAACATGGCTAATGTCTGAGCAAGAACTCAAGGCACTGCGCCTGCGCATTGACGCTCTGGACGAAAAGGTCCTGGAGCTGATCAGTGAGCGTGCGCGCTGCGCCCAGGAAGTCGCGCGAGTAAAGATGGCCTCGCTGGCCGAAGGCGAAGTGCCGGTGTTCTATCGTCCTGAGCGTGAAGCTCAGGTGCTCAAGCGGGTGATGGAGCGCAATCAGGGGCCGTTGGGCAACGAAGAGATGGCGCGGTTGTTCCGTGAAATCATGTCGTCCTGCCTCGCGCTCGAGCAGCCGCTGAAAGTGGCTTACCTCGGTCCGGAAGGCACCTTCACCCAGGCCGCGGCCATGAAGCACTTCGGTCACGCGGTGATCAGCAAACCGATGGCGGCAATCGACGAAGTATTCCGTGAAGTGGCGGCCGGAGCGGTGAACTTTGGCGTGGTGCCTGTGGAAAACTCCACCGAGGGTGCGGTCAACCACACTCTCGACAGTTTCCTCGAGCACGACATGGTGATCTGCGGCGAAGTCGAGCTGCGTATCCACCATCATCTGCTGGTCGGTGAAAACACCAAGACCGATAGCATCAGCCGCATTTACTCCCACGCCCAGTCCCTGGCGCAGTGTCGCAAATGGCTGGACGCGCATTATCCGAATGTCGAGCGGGTTGCGGTTTCCAGCAATGCCGAAGCGGCCAAGCGGGTCAAGGGTGAGTGGAACTCGGCGGCCATCGCCGGCGATATGGCGGCCAGCCTGTATGGCTTGACCCGTCTTGCCGAGAAAATCGAGGATCGTCCGGACAACTCCACGCGCTTCCTGATGATTGGTAACCAGGAAGTGCCGCCGACCGGTGACGACAAGACTTCGATCATCGTTTCCATGAGTAACAAGCCTGGCGCTCTGCATGAGCTGCTGGTGCCTTTCCATGAAAACGGTATCGATCTGACGCGTATCGAGACTCGGCCATCGCGCAGCGGAAAATGGACTTATGTGTTCTTCATCGACTTCGTCGGCCATCACCGCGATCCATTGATCAAGGGTGTGCTGGAGAAGATCAGTCAGGAAGCAGTGGCACTCAAGGTGCTGGGTTCCTACCCGAAAGCGGTTCTCTGAGGCTTTAACAATGAGTGGCGACTTCCTCGCTCTGGCACAGCCGGGCGTGCAACAACTTTCGCCTTACGTTCCGGGCAAGCCCGTGGACGAACTGGCGCGCGAGCTGGATATCGATCCGGCGAAAATCGTCAAGCTGGCGAGTAACGAAAACCCGCTGGGCGCCAGCCCCAAGGCGTTGGCGGCGATTCGCGAAGAACTGGCCGAGCTGACCCGCTATCCGGATGGCAATGGTTTTGCACTCAAGACTTTGCTGGCCGAGCGTTGTGGCGTCGATCTGGCGCAGGTCACCCTGGGCAATGGTTCCAATGACATTCTGGAGCTGGTTGCCCGTGCCTACCTGGCGCCCGGGCTGAATGCGGTGTTCAGCGAGCACGCCTTTGCCGTGTATCCGATCGTTACCCAGGCCGTAGGTGCCGAAGCCCGTGTAGTTCCTGCCAAGGATTGGGGGCATGACCTGCCGGCCATGCTGCAGGCCATCGATGCCGATACCCGGGTGATCTTTATCGCCAACCCGAACAATCCGACCGGTACCTGGTTCAGTGCCGAGGCGCTGGACGAGTTCCTCCAGGATGTGCCGGCGCATGTACTGGTGGTGCTGGACGAGGCCTACATCGAATACGCCGAGGGCAGCGACTTGCCTGATGGCCTGGATTTCCTGGCGGCCTATCCGAACCTGCTGGTTTCCCGAACCTTTTCCAAGGCCTATGGCCTGGCGGCGCTGCGCGTCGGTTATGGCTTGTCGACGCCGACGGTCGCCGATGTGCTCAACCGTGTTCGTCAGCCATTCAACGTTAACAGCCTGGCCTTGGCGGCGGCATGCGCGGCGCTGCAGGATATCGATTACCTGGCCGAAAGCCGTCGCCTGAACGAGGCGGGCATGCAGCAGCTGGAAGCCGGCTTCCGAGAGCTGGGCCTGGCCTGGATTCCTTCCAGGGGCAACTTTATTGCCGTGGATCTGGGGCAGGTTGCCGCGCCGGTGTTCCAGGGCTTGTTGCGCGAAGGGGTGATCGTGCGTCCGGTGGCTAACTACGGCATGCCGAATCATCTGCGCGTCACCATTGGCCTGCCAGCGGAAAACACCCGTTTCCTCGAGGCTTTGGCCAAGGTCCTGGCTCGTGGTTGATGTCATTCCAGTGCAACCTGCGGTGCCTATGATCGGTCGCCTGGTGGTGGTCGGCCTGGGGCTGATCGGTGGTTCCTTTGCCAAGGGGCTGCGTGAAAGCGGCGTATGCCGCGAGGTCGTCGGTGTGGATCTCGATCCGCAATCGCGCAAGCTGGCCGTCGAACTGGGCGTAGTGGATCGCTGCGAAGAAGACCTGGTGCTGGCATGCCAGGGCGCTGACGTGATTCAGCTGGCGGTACCGATTCTGGCCATGGAAAAGCTGCTGGCAATTCTGGCTGGCATGGATCTGGGGCAGGCGATTCTGACCGATGTCGGTAGCGCCAAGGGCAATGTGGTGCGAGCGGCGACCGAGGCTTTTGGCGGCATGCCGCCGCGCTTCGTCCCAGGGCATCCGATCGCCGGTTCCGAGCAAAGCGGGGTGGAAGCCTCCAATGGCCAGTTGTTCCGCCGCCACAAGGTGATCCTGACGCCGCTGGAACAGACTGACCCGGCAGCGCTGGCGGTGGTTGATAAACTCTGGCGAGAGCTGGGGGCCGATGTCGAGCACATGCAGGTCGAGCGTCATGACGAAGTGCTGGCGGCAACCAGCCATCTGCCGCACTTGCTGGCGTTCGGTCTGGTCGATTCGTTGGCCAAGCGCAGTGAAAATCTGGACATCTTCCGTTACGCTGCGGGCGGTTTCCGCGATTTCACGAGAATCGCCGGTAGCGACCCGGTCATGTGGCACGACATCTTCCTCGCCAATCGCGAAGCTGTCCTGCGCACACTCGATACATTTCGCAACGACCTCGACGCTCTGCGCGACGCGGTCGATGCAGGGGACGGGCACCAGTTGTTGGGCGTATTCACTCGCGCCCGGGTTGCTCGCGAGCATTTCAGTAAAATCCTGGCCCGCCGGGCCTATGTGGACGCTATGAACTCCAATAACCTGATTTTCCTGGCAAATCCTGGTGGCCGCCTGACTGGGCGGATTCGTGTACCAGGCGATAAGTCGATTTCTCACCGTTCGATCATGCTCGGCTCCCTGGCTGAAGGTACTACCGAAGTCGAAGGCTTCCTCGAGGGCGAGGACGCCCTGGCGACGCTGCAGGCTTTCCGTGACATGGGCGTGGTGATCGAGGGGCCGCACCATGGTCGCGTGACCATCCACGGTGTTGGCCTGCATGGCCTGAAGCCGGCTCCAGGGCCGATCTATCTGGGCAACTCCGGCACTTCGATGCGTCTGCTGTCCGGCCTGTTGGCCGCGCAAAGCTTCGATAGCGTGCTGACGGGCGATGCTTCGCTGTCCAAGCGCCCGATGAATCGCGTGGCCAACCCGCTGCGCGAGATGGGAGCAGTCATCGAGACCGCCGCGGAAGGGCGTCCGCCGATGACCATCCGCGGTGGCAGCAAGCTCAAGGGCCTGACCTACACCATGCCAATGGCCAGTGCCCAGGTTAAGTCCTGCCTGCTGTTGGCTGGCCTGTACGCCGAAGGCAAGACCACCGTGACTGAGCCTGCGCCAACCCGTGATCACACCGAGCGCATGCTGCGTGGCTTCGGTTATCCGGTAGCGGTCGAAGGTGCCACGGCCTCGGTCGAGTCTGGTGGCAAGCTGAAGGCAACCCATATCGAGGTGCCTGCGGATATTTCCTCGGCAGCCTTCTTCCTGGTAGCTGCATCGATCGCCGAAGGTTCCGAGTTGGTGCTCGAGCACGTTGGCATCAACCCGACCCGTACCGGGGTAATCGACATCCTGCGTTTGATGGGGGCTGATATCAGCCTGGAGAACCAGCGTGAGGTCGGTGGCGAGCCGGTGGCGGATCTGCGTGTTCGCGCGGCGAAGCTCAAAGGTATCGAGATTCCGGAAGAGCTGGTGCCGCTGGCGATCGACGAATTCCCGGTGTTGTTCGTTGCCGCGGCCTGCGCCGAAGGGCGCACCGTGCTGCGTGGCGCCGAAGAACTTCGGGTCAAGGAGTCCGACCGCATCCAGGTGATGGCCGACGGCTTGCTGGCCTTGGGTGTCAAGTGCGAGCCGACTCCGGATGGTATTATTATCGATGGCAGCCAGATCGGCGGCGGCGAAGTGCATGGGCACGGCGACCACCGTATCGCCATGGCTTTCAGCGTGGCGTCGTTGCGCGCCAATGCGCCCATCCGCATCCATGATTGCGCCAACGTGGCCACGTCTTTCCCGAACTTCCTCGCGTTGTGCGCGCAGGTCGGTATTCGTGTTGCGCAAGAGGCTCAGTCGTGAACATCAAGGCGCCAGTCATCACCATCGACGGGCCAAGTGGCTCGGGCAAAGGCACTATCGCCGGGATTCTGGCCAAGCGCCTGGGGTGGTGTCTGCTGGATTCCGGCGCCTTGTATCGACTGTTGGCATTTGCTGCGCGCAATCATGGGGTCGACCTGACCAACGAGGAGTCGCTGAAGCTATTGGCGGCTCATCTGGATGTGCAGTTCGTCGGAGCGACCGAAGGTCATCCACAACGCATCATTCTGGAGGGCGATGACGTCACCGACGACTTGCGCAACGAGCAGGTCGGTGCCTGGGCCTCCCAGGTCGCGGCGCTGCCAGCGGTGCGCGATGCGCTGTTGCAGCGTCAACGAGCTTTTCAGGAGCCGCCAGGGCTGGTGGCCGATGGGCGCGATATGGGAACAGTGGTATTTCCCGATGCGCCGCTGAAGATATTCCTCACCGCAAGTGCCGAGGAGCGTGCGCGTCGCCGCTACTTGCAGTTGAAGGGAAAAGTCGATGGTGTTAGTCTGTCGAGTCTGCTAGATGAGATTCGTGCGCGCGATGAGCGTGACACCCAGCGAGCAGTCGCCCCGCTCAAACCGGCGGTTGACGCTATACAGCTGGATTCCACGGAGTTGTCCATCGAGCAGGTGTTGGAACGCATCTTGAGCGAAATCGCCATTCGCGATATCGCCGGGTGACCAAGGAGGAGCGCAGGGGACCAGTCATAGTCCTGCGGTCCTTCTTTTATATGAACGTAACCCACATTGTCTGGGATGTGGCAGATGGGCGTATTCTTCGCCCTTATCAACAGGAATTAAAATGAGCGAAAGCTTTGCGGAACTCTTTGAAGAAAGCCTAAAAACCCTGAACCTTCAGGCAGGCTCCATCATCACCGGTGTTATCGTCGACATCGACTACCAAGCGCGTTGGGTAACCGTTCACGCTGGTCTGAAGTCTGAAGCGCTGATCCCGCTTGAGCAGTTCTACAACGATGCTGGCGAACTGTCCATCAATGTTGGTGATGAAGTTCACGTTGCTCTGGATTCGGTTGAAGACGGCTTTGGTGAAACCAAGCTGTCCCGTGAAAAAGCCAAGCGCGCTGAATGCTGGATCGTTCTGGAAGCAGCCTTCGCAGCCGAAGAAGTGGTCAAGGGCGTTATCAACGGTAAGGTTAAAGGCGGCTTCACTGTCGACGTTAACGGCATCCGTGCGTTCCTGCCAGGTTCTCTGGTTGACGTCCGTCCAGTGCGCGACACCACGCACCTGGAAGGCAAAGAGCTCGAGTTTAAAGTCATCAAACTCGACCAGAAGCGCAACAACGTTGTCGTTTCCCGCCGTAGCGTCCTCGAAGCCGAGAACTCCGCTGAGCGTGAAGCTCTGCTGGAATCCCTGCAGGAAGGTCAGCAAGTCAAAGGTATCGTCAAAAACCTCACCGATTACGGCGCATTCGTCGATCTGGGTGGCGTCGATGGCCTGCTGCACATCACCGACATGGCTTGGAAGCGTATCAAGCATCCTTCCGAAATCGTCAACGTTGGCGACGAGATCGATGTCAAGGTTCTGAAGTACGATCGCGAGCGCAATCGTGTTTCCCTGGGCCTGAAGCAACTGGGCGAAGATCCGTGGGTTGCTATCAAAGCTCGTTACCCAGAAAGCACTCGCGTTACCGCTCGTGTAACCAATCTGACCGACTACGGCTGCTTCGCTGAGCTGGAAGAAGGCGTTGAAGGTCTGGTGCACGTTTCGGAAATGGACTGGACCAACAAGAACATCCATCCTTCGAAAGTCGTACAAGTCGGCGACGAAGTGGAAGTTATGGTTCTGGACATCGACGAAGAGCGTCGTCGTATCTCCCTGGGCATCAAGCAGTGCAAATCTAACCCATGGGAAGATTTCTCTGGCCAGTTCAACAAGGGCGATAAAATCTCCGGCACCATCAAGTCGATCACCGATTTCGGTATCTTCATTGGTCTGGACGGTGGCATCGACGGTTTGGTTCACCTGTCCGACATCTCCTGGAACGAAGTGGGCGAAGAAGCCGTGCGCCGCTTCAAGAAGGGCGACGAGCTGGACACCGTTATCCTGTCGGTTGACCCGGAGCGCGAGCGCATCTCCCTGGGTATCAAGCAACTGGAAAGCGATCCGTTCTCCGAGTACGTTCAAGAGAACGACAAGGGTGCAATCGTTAAGGGTGTTGTAAAAGAAGTTGACGCCAAAGGCGCCATCATCACCCTGGCCAACGATATCGAAGCGACTCTGAAAGCCTCCGAAATCAGCCGTGACCGCATCGAAGATGCTCGTAACGTTCTGAAAGAAGGCGAAGAAGTAGAAGCCAAGATCATCAGCGTTGACCGTAAGAGCCGTGTAATCCAGCTCTCGATCAAGTCGAAAGACGTTGAAGACGAGAAAGAAGCTATCCAGAGCCTGCGCGACAAGCCAGCTGCTTCGGATATCGCTGCTGGTCCTACCACTCTGGGCGACCTGCTGCGTGCACAGATGGAAAAGCAGAACTAAGTTCTGTCAGACCATAGAAAAAGGGCGACTTCGGTCGCCCTTTTTTGTGCTTGCGATTTAGGTTTTGGCTTGTACCTATCAAGCGGGGGAAACCAATAGAGTCATTCGGGTGTCTATTTTCCTAGGCGGATCAATAACCTAATCAGGGCTAGGCTTGTTTAAGCTGAATGATGATGGGCGATGGCCCGATATAAGGAAGTAGATGAAAAATCTCATTGTGGTTTTTGCAGTTCTAATCCTGGTCGGCTGTGCGGCCAATGCTAAGGTCCATGCAGTCCGTGGAGTTAGCGGTATTGAGATTGATTGCTCCGGTCTTGGCGCTGGATGGGGCAGGTGCTACAAGCGTGCTGAACGCGAATGCAAGGGGAATGGCTACAAGGTCATCACCAGGTCCAGTGATGCCAAGGACGAAGAGGGTGACTATCCCTTTGGCTGGAATCCTGCGGGGTACCTTACACGGACCATGCTTGTCATATGCCACTAGTAGAATGGCGTGGTGGAAGATCAAATTGCTGCAGGGTTTTTCGTTTTAGGTGTTGTCGAATGCCTTCGTTTATGGCGTTTTCGCAAGGTGGGAGATAAGTCAATGCTTGGGCTGTTCAAAATCCCCCGGCCGTGCTAAAACCTTTGAAGCGCTTACCTAGCTGCTTGAAAAAGAAGGGAAAAATATGACGAAGTCGGAGTTGATCGAACGAATTGTCACCCATCAAGGGCTGCTCTCATCCAAGGATGTGGAGCTGGCCATCAAGACTATGCTTGAGCAAATGTCCCAGTGCCTGGCAACCGGAGATCGCATTGAGATTCGAGGGTTTGGTAGCTTTTCCCTGCACTATCGTGCGCCGCGGGTAGGTCGCAATCCGAAGACCGGTCAATCTGTCAGTCTCGATGGTAAATTTGTACCTCACTTCAAGCCTGGCAAAGAGCTAAGAGATCGGGTTAATGAGGATGAGGGGGATGGAGAAAGGGTATGAAACTCTTAATCAAGAGGAGGGGGGGCTTTAAGCGTGTGGTCTTAGTTGTAGTGGCGCTATTGGTTGCATTGACGTATTTACTTTTTATTCTTGAAAACCAGCAAGAAGTTACTCTGTCATTCGCTGTATGGTCGACACCTCCGTTGCCCGCTTCTGTGTTCGTTACCGTCTCCTTGCTTGTCGGAATGATTGTTGGACCGCTATGCGGTGTTCTGCTCGGGCGAAAGTCTGTCGCTGGATGAGTTGTGTTAAGTGTTAATGTAAGTTTCGTGTGTCGGATTCTTATTTTATATGGATCTTAAGTGGTGAATTACATTTGTATGATATTAAGTTGAAATTGTTTCACAGGGGTAGGCAGTAACTGATGTTCTTTACGTTTTTGCTGTGGTTGTTGTAGCTAATGAAAAGATGAAAAAGCCTATAATTTGAACGGAACCAATCGTTATGTTGAGTAATTCGAGTTCGCCTGTGGGTAGTGATGAGGTGGATCTGCGGGCGCTGTTTGATGGTTTGTGGCTGCAGAGGTGGTTGATTTTTAGTATTGCGGCTGTCGCAACTTTGATCGCTTTATGTTATGCCTTGCTGGTGGCGCCGGTATATGAGTCAAAGGTCTATGTGATTCCGCCAACTCAAAATGAAATTGCGAACTTTAATTATGGCCGAATTAGTGAGACGGGATTATCTGCTTTTACGGTGAAAGATATTTACTCTGTATTTCTTGTTGAGTTGCAATCTGAGTCTCGGTTGCGAGCTTTTTTTAATGAGGTATATTTGCCGGGGTTGGGCGGTGGAGAGCAGAAGCGCTCAGAGGAGGCGTTGTATGCCGACCTTGTAAAAGCATTGACAGTGTCTTCTCGAGGGGCTGATCGTTATCAGGTCGCCATTCAAGGTGCTGATCCGGACAAGATCGCGCTTTGGTTGAGGGAGTATGTGGTCGGAGCGGCCAAATCTGCCAAAATGGAAATATTAAAAAATATTAATCGAGAGGCTGAAGTGCGTGCTCGAGATGTTGGGCAGCAAATTTCAGTACTACGTGAAAGTTCCGAAAAAAAGCGAGAAGACTCCATTGCTCGGTTGCGTGAAGCTCTTACTGTTGCAGATAAGATCGGGTTGGAGGTCTCACCTGCTGTAACGGGCGGAATTCTGATTGAAATGCAAAAAGAAGGAGTGGGGCAGGAGCTCTATATGCGAGGGGCTAGGGCGCTAAGGGCTGAGATTGCTAATCTTGAGAAGCGAGCATCTCAAGATCCATTTACAGACTCCTTGAGAGAGCACGAAGCCCGTTACCATTTTTACATGTCGCTAACAGAGTTCAGCCCTCGCGATGTTGAGGTGTATCGTATGGATGGTGTCATAAAGCCATCCGATAGGCCTGTTAAGCCTCAAAAAGAGATGATCGTATTGATAGGTCTTCTTTTGGGTGTCATTGCTGGTTTTAGTATTGCGCTGCTGCGGATTTCATTTCGCAGGGCATGACCTGAGCGGGGAAGGGGGTAAGGAGCGGTGGCGGTTTTGAAAATTCAAGGTGGTTTGCTGATGGCTGAGGTGCCACTAAGTCGCATCTGATGACATAGCATAAAACGTTATGATTCAAGCTAAGGATGCAATAGCATAGAGAGTACAAATGATTTGGTCGATTCACATTCCCTTGCGTGCGGCATTGGAAAATGCGGCGCGCAGCGTAATTTTGGACGTCTCAACTCATTTTTTGCGAATTAGACCGGCCTCGAGTCTGTATAGGCTTACGTTTAGCCGTTACATTTGCGTATTTGCAGCACGAGACTGGCGGGAATCCTCGATTAATTCTCGTTTGGCATTCAGGAATAACCTGATTTCTGGTTATAATTTTCGCATACGCGTTCTGCTGTAGCGAGGTGGTAGAGGTCTGTGGGCGCATCAGGTAAGTCATTCGATAGCCTTTGTTGGTCTGCTTGCCGGAAATGAGGTGGCCGGTGATGATGAGTGAGTCTACCGCTGGTCGTAAAGGTGCCTTGGTCCGAGCGAGACTCTCAGGTTTTTGGGAGGGGCGCTGGCTTGACTTGTGTTCGTGTAGCTAGGAGCGGGTGGGAATCAGTTACCTGGGTTACTTGGAGCGGTCCGGAATTTATCATTTAAACAAGTTTTTACCTTTCTTGAGTCGGAGTATTACTGATGCACCTGCAGAAACAGGCCAGTGTCGCCAAGTTCAAAAGTAAAGAGGCATTGATTGGGATTGTAGGTCTCGGTTATGTGGGGCTGCCTTTGATGCTTCGTTACAATGCTATTGGCTTTCGTGTGCTCGGTATTGATATCGACAGTCACAAGGTAAGTAAGCTCAATTCAGGCGAGAGCTACATTGAGCATATTCCATCAAGTAAGATTGCCCACGCCTGCAAGAGCGGTTTCGAAGCAACTGTTGATTTTAGTCGTGTATCGGAATGTGATGCGCTGATTCTTTGTGTGCCGACGCCGTTGAACAAGTATCGTGAGCCGGACATGAGCTTCGTTATCAATACAACGGATGCGATTAAGCCTTATTTGCGTGCCGGTCAGGTAATTTCGCTGGAAAGTACGACGTATCCGGGAACTACTGAGGAAGAGCTTCTTCCGCGTGTTCAGGAAGGTGGGCTGATTGTCGGTAAGGATATATTCTTGGTATATTCGCCTGAGCGTGAAGATCCTGGAAATCCTGATTTTGAAACACGTACAATCCCTAAAGTTATTGGTGGTGATACCCCAGAGTGTCTGGAAGTTGGTGTTGCTCTGTACGAGCAGGCAATTGATAAGGTCATATCAGTAAGCTCAACGAAAGCTGCCGAGATGACCAAGCTCCTCGAAAATATTCATCGGGCAGTTAATATTGGTTTGGTTAACGAGATGAAAATTGTCGCTGACCGCATGGGTATTGATATTTTTGAGGTTGTGGATGCGGCTGCGACCAAGCCGTTTGGTTTTACTGCCTATTATCCGGGGCCTGGGTTGGGCGGGCACTGCATTCCAATTGACCCATTTTATCTGACCTGGAAAGCACGTGAGTATGGACTGCATACCCGGTTTATTGAGCTTTCTGGTGAGGTCAACCAAGCTATGCCCGAGTATGTTGTTAGTAAGCTTGTGGATGGGCTGAATGAGCATGGCAAGGCATTGAAGGGTAGTAAGATCTTGGTGCTGGGCATTGCCTATAAGAAGAATGTTGACGATATGCGCGAGTCACCTTCTGTAGAAATCATGGAGTTGCTAGAAGCCAAAGGCAGTTGTATTGCTTATAGTGATCCGCATGTTCCAGTATTTCCGACCATGCGTGAACATCACTTCACTCTTAGCAGTGAGGCGCTGACTGCGGAGAATATCGCTTCTTACGATGCAGTAGTCTTAGCCACGGATCACGATAAGTTTGACTATGAGTTGATCAGAGCCTCTGCGCGTCTGATTGTCGATAGCAGAGGTAAATATCGCACTGCTGCTGCTCATATTATCAAGGCTTGATATATATTTATCGAGATTTCAGCTCCGGCCATTTTTCAAGAGCTTGGTTGGGGGCTGTCCTTCAAAAGGAATCTTGCTTTATGAAAAAATTCGCACTGATCGGTGCCGCCGGATACATCGCTCCACGCCATATGCGTGCGATCAAGGACACTGGCAATGTATTGGTTTCAGCTTATGATATCAATGATTCTGTAGGTATTATTGATAGTATATCCCCGGATAGTGAATTTTTTACTGAGTTTGAGCGTTTTCAGGAGCATGCATTTCGTCTAAAGCGCGATCAACAAACTTCACTTGATTATATTGCTGTCTGCTCCCCGAACTATTTGCACCATGCTCATATTTCTGCAGGCTTGCGCCTTGGTTGCGATGTCATTTGTGAAAAGCCACTGGTGCCGAGCGTGTCGATTCTTGATGAGCTCGCAGTTGTTGAGAGAGAAACTGGTTCGCGTGTTTTCAATATCCTGCAATTGAGACATCACCAGGCTATCCTTGATCTTAAAGCCAAGGTGGCGCGAGAGAATAGAGCGCAGAAATATGATGTTGAACTTACCTATATCACTTCGCGAGGTAAGTGGTATATGGAGAGCTGGAAAGGGGATCCCCGTAAGTCGTTTGGCGTCGCAACTAATATTGGTGTTCATTTTTACGATATGCTTCACTTTATATTTGGAAAGTTGCAGCGCAATGTTGTGCATTTTTCCAGCGACTATAAAGCGGCTGGTTACTTGGAGTATGAAAAGGCGCGGGTGCGTTGGTTTTTGTCTATTGATGCCAACGATCTTCCTGCATCGGTGAAAGGTAAGAAGCCAACTTATCGCTCAATCACCGTAGGCGGTGAAGAAATGGAATTTTCTGAAGGTTTTACTGACTTGCATACCACCAGCTACAAGGAGATTTTGGCTGGTAGAGGATATGGGTTAGAAGATGCGCGGCACTGTGTTGAAACAGTTGATGTTATTCGCTCTTCACGAATAATCACTCCTTCGAATGATGAAGGTCACCCCGCGCTTGCAGGTCTAATTAGTTAAACAATTCAATCAAGCGGGGGTGGCTTTTTTAGTGCCCCGCAGTGTTTTCGATAATAGTTGCTTGGAATTGTTGTTTTTGTGTTGAGAAAAAATGTAAAAATATTTTTTCTGATCTTACTAGCGCTGGTTGATGTTTTTAGGGTTGTTTTTCTAGGTTTATCTTTCGGTTTTTTTGATGGTTGTAGGGGCTGTAGTTGTGGAAGTATTTGGCAGTAGCAGGCTTTCTCAGTAGTCGTCAATGGGGAGCTTTATTGAGTTTTTAGAAATGATGTTTCTGTACTCATGCTCTCTTTGTGATGATGGAGCTGAACTGTAAAGATGTCCAGCGTTCTAGACAGTTGAGCGTGTGTCCTCCGCAGTAGCCTTGCTGCTTCCATGCTCATCAACTCACGGTCAACCCATTGAGTATTCAGGGGCTAACATGTCGTACTATCAACATCCTTCTGCAATTGTCGATCCCGGAGCGCAGATTGGGGAGGCAACCAGGATTTGGCACTTTGTCCATGTGTGTGCTGGCGCCAGGATTGGTAAAAGTGTGTCATTAGGACAAAATACCTTTGTGGGTAATAAGGTTGTTATCGGTGATAACTGCAAAATTCAGAATAATGTTTCTGTGTACGACAATGTAACGTTGGAAGACGGCGTTTTTTGTGGCCCTAGCATGGTTTTCACCAATGTTTATAATCCCCGCTCTTTAGTCGAGCGTAAGAACGAATATCGCGATACTCTAGTAAAGACAGGGGCAACCTTGGGGGCTAACTGCACTATCGTCTGCGGTGTGACTATAGGTGCCTTTTCTTTTATAGGTGCAGGTGCGGTGGTTAACAAGTCTGTCCCGGACTATGCCTTGATGGTGGGAGTGCCTGCTCGTCAGATTGGTTGGATGAGCGAGTTCGGCGAGCAGCTTGAACTCCCTCTGCAGGGGGAGGCTCAGGCAGTATGTATCCATACAGGTGCGCGTTATGTGCTCACCGGTAACCGTATAACAAAAATGGACATCGATTGTGATTGAGTTTATTGACCTCAAAACCCAGCAAATTCGGATCAAAGACAAAATCGACGCGGCTATCCAGCGGGTGCTGGCCCATGGCCAATACATTCTTGGTCCAGAAGTAACTGAACTGGAAGAGCGGCTGGCAGCCTTCGTCGGTGCAAAATATTGTATTACCTGCGCGAACGGAACTGACGCATTGCAGATTGCTCAGATGGCGCTGGGCATTGGGCCGGGTGATGAGGTCATCACGCCGGGATTTACCTATATTGCAACGGCAGAAACAGTTGCATTGTTAGGTGCAAAACCGGTCTATGTAGATATCGATTCTCGTACATACAATTTGGATCCTTGTTTGCTTGAGGCGGCAATTACACCGAAGACCAAAGCAATCATTCCAGTGTCGCTGTATGGGCAGTGTGCGGACTACGACGCAATTAATACCATAGCTGCTCGTCATGGTATTCCTGTTATTGAAGACGCTGCGCAGAGTTTTGGTGCGACCTACAAAGGGCGTCGTTCATGTAACGTGACAACTATTTCCTGCACAAGTTTTTTCCCGAGTAAGCCGCTGGGGTGCTATGGCGATGGCGGTGCGCTGTTCACCAATGATGAAGAGTTGGCCAAGGTTATGCGGCAAATAGCGCGACATGGTCAGGATCGTCGTTATCATCACGTCAGAGTAGGTGTGAATAGCCGTTTGGATACGTTGCAAGCGGCAATTTTGTTGCCAAAGCTTGATGTTTTTGAGGACGAAATCCTACGACGCCAAACGGTGGCGGAAACGTACAGTCGCTTATTGCAGGGCTCTAGTGTTGGCGTCATACCCTTTGTTGAGTCTTACAACATGAGCGTGTTTGCTCAGTACACTCTTTGTGTTGAAGATCGTGATCAATTTCAGCAAAAGCTAAAAGGGAAGGGTATTCCAACGGCTGTTCACTACCCTATTCCACTCAACCGCCAGCCTGCTGTCGCCGATGATTCTGTTAGTTTGCCGATTGGTGATAATGTTGCCGAGCGAGTGGTCAGTCTTCCGATGCACCCCTACTTAACGGTTGAGCATCAAGAGCAAATAGTTGCGTCATTTATGGAAGATCACGGGTGATTTCCAGACACATGTCGAAAGGTTCTTTTTACGGAGTGTCATTACATTGATGGCGGGAATGGCCCTTGCCCAGGCGATTCCCGTTGCTATCGGTCCGATATTGATAAGTCTATACAGGCTAGATGAATTTGGCGTATTTGCATTGTATTTGGCAATTTTTTCAGTTTTAGCTCTGTTAGCTACTGGTCGATATGAGCTCGCCATCATGATGTCTAAATCAGAGACGACCCCTCCTTGGAGGATTTCCTCTCGCTGAATAATTTTGTGTTTAAGCGTCAAGGCATGCAGGTGCCTTGCCTGGAGGAGCTTGTCAAGCGTATTTGCAAGGCCTGTGCCGCTCGTAACTCTCGAAAAGTTTTCATCGCGGAAGATCCGGAAGGCCGTCATCATGCAGGTCTCTACATCGTTTGGGATGAAAACAGCATCTACTATCTTGGGGGGAGGTGATCCTGAGTTACGCAGCAGCGGAGCAACAAGCCTATGTATGTGGGAGGCTTCGGGAGTTACCAATCGCTTTGATTTCGGAGGGTCGATGTTGGAATCAGTAGAGTACTTTATTCGAGGGTTTGGAGCGGTTCAGATTCCTTGCTTTTCCATTACGCGAACACCCTCGAAACTCCTCAAGCTTTACTTTTTTCTTCAGGATCTCAGAGGTGAGGATTGATGGAGTGCTCAGGTTGGCCCAATGAGGCGACGCTCAATTGGATGCAAGGGATTCTCAGTGAGCGTTTTGGTCAAACCGCTCGGCTTTCCTTGGTTGGTCCCCAATGCATTCGTCTCGAATTTAATGAGCAGCAGGGGGGCATCGATTTTTGCCTGGATTCAGTAACGTTCAATCGCAGTGACTCTGACTTACCTTGTGCTACCTGGGACCCGAGGAGTGAAGGGTGGGCTCCTGTCTATTTGGACACGTTAGCTGTTCCGGGGGTTGAGGTGTTGCCTGTTCCATTATTGGAGCAGGTGAGTTCAGGTTATCGTATTCATTATGATGTGCTGGGTTTTACATATTGGATGCTGGCCCGTTGTGAAGAAGTAGGGCGCCAGGATCTCGATGAGCATAATCGGTTTCCCGCTCGATGCTCGCATGCGCATAAGTGGGGGTATCTTGATCGTCCGCTGGTGGACGAATGGCTGGCTGTCTTGGGGCAGGTTATCGGGCGTCAATGGCCGCAACTCACTCTTGAGAAGCATCTCTTTTCGATCAAGGTTTCACACGATGTGGACGAGCCCAGTCGCTATGCATTTCGTTCTGCAAAACGGTTGATACGGGCAGTTGGTGGTGATCTCCTCAAGCGTGCCGACATTGTGAGTGCGATTCGGGCGCCTATCGTGAAATTAACGAGTGGGCAGCGTTTAAGTCGTTTCGATCCGTCTAACACATTTAATTGGATCATGGATCAGTCCGAGCGTCATGGCATCGTGAGCGCATTTTATTTTATTTGTGGTCGCACGGATCCTTTGAAGGATGCCGATTATGAGCTTGAACATCCAGCGATACGCGATCTGCTTCGTACTATTCATGCTCGTGGCCATGAAATAGGTTTACACCCCAGTTACAATACCTACCTTTGTGGTGATGCCTTAAAAAATGAAGCTGAACGCTTACGTAAGGTTTGTGCTGAAGAGGGTATTGTGCAAGGTGGCTGGGGAGGGCGTATGCATTACTTACGCTGGAGTCAGCCAGTAACATTAGCGGCTTGGGAGGGGGCGGGCATGACCTACGACAGCACGCTTGGTTACGCCGAGCTTCCAGGCTTTCGGTGTGGTACCTGTCATGAGTATCAAGGATTTGATCCGGTGGCCCAGCGTGCATTAGATTTGCGCATCCGTCCTTTGATTGTCATGGATGTAACGCTGATCAGCTCCTCTTACCTTGATCTTGGTACTGGCCAAGAGGCAAAAGAGATGGTTGAGCGATTTAAAGACGCCTGTCGTTCAGTTGGAGGGGTGTTCACGTTGCTATGGCATAACTCAAACTTTATGAAGTCGCAGGAACGTTCTTTTTATTCGGATATTTTGGGGTGAATGGGCTTTGAAATATGATGCGGGTTCTTCTGGTTTGCATGAATCATGGCCGCGTATAAGGAAGTCGCGTTGTTATTTGATTTTATGTGTGTTGTTTTACTCTATTTCTATTGCTATTGGGCAAGAGTTTTATTTGTCGGTTGACCAGGCTTTTTGGGGGTTTAATAAAGTTAGCTATGATGCTTTGGCTATTGTGTTTATTTTTTTTCTAGTAGTTATTCCTTCGGTGGTGTTACCACTAACGCTATGTCGCCCATCATCGATTTTTTTGTATAGCCTTATGTTTTTTGTGTATGTGCCGGCGGTAGTTATAGCTGTATTGAATCATGATGATTCTCTGGTCAGGTATTTTTGGCTGCTTAGTGGCTTTTGCTTTGGGATGGTCTTTTGTTGTGTTGTGAGTCGTAGTGTAAGGCAGGGGGCGGATGCGCTAATAGGAAAGGCTCCTTCTCGGGGGGTGGTTCTTATTAATATTATCGGGGCGCTTGTCTGCTTTATTGCTTTGTACTCTACGTATGGTGACATTTTGGCGTTTTCAGGTCTAAGTGATATATATAGTCAAAGAGAAAAAGGCGCGGCGACCTCTCTTCTTATTGGGTACTGTCAGGTTTATTTGGCTTATGTTTTTGCGCCGGTATTGTTTGTTTGTGGGGTTTTATATAAGAGGTTTTTTTCTTTAGTGCTTGCCGTGGTAGCATTTATTTTTGTTTATATGATTACGGCGGAGCGTACTGTGATTTTACTGCCTTTTGTGCTGTTGGTTATGTGTCTGGTTTTCAGGGTGAGGGGGGGGGGTATATCCAATGTGTACTATTTGTTTTTGGGTGGTTCATTTTTAATACTATTGATTTCCTTTCTTTTTAAGTATTCATCGGTTGTGAATCAGCTTGGGGTTTATATTTTTACGAGAACTATTGCCATTCCGGGGCTTTTTGTTAGTCAGTACTATGATCTCTTTTCGCAGCAGGGTTATACATATTGGTCGCATGTTTCAGTGTTGGGGCGTCTTATTGATATTCCTGCTGCTTATGTAGCTGACGAGAAGTGGCCTGCGTTGGGGAAAATACTTGCTGAAAGGGTCTTAGGTATACAGAGTCAGTCAAACGCAAATTTTGTAGCAACCGATGGAGTTGCGGCTGCGGGGGCGGTTGGTGTTGTAGTTATCTGTATGGCATATGCAGTATGGTTACTAGTTCTGGATTGGGCCGCAAGGGGGTGGAGTAAGGTATTCCTCTTTTCTGCGCTTTTTCCATTGGCTTTTGTTTCCACGAATGGTTCCTTGTTTACCATGCTGACTTCGTTTGGTGGGTTCTATTGGATCCTGATGTTGTTGATTGATAAGTACAGATTTCACTTCGGTCTGCGTAAGGAGTTGGCTGCGTGATTGAATATTTTTTTTCGAGGGTCCTGAAAAAAGCCAGGGGTAAAGCTGTCATCGACTCCTCTATCCCCTCAACGTCAAAAGTGGAATCTGGGAGTACAGTATTGGGTACCACCTTCGGTGCGTATTCGTTCTGTGGTTATGACTGTACATTTATCAAGTGTGAGGTCGGTCGTTTTTGCTCCATTGCCAGTAAGGTAGTTGTTGGTGGGGCGCGACATCCTATGGAGTATGTTTCGACCAGCCCTGTATTTCTTTCTCATAAAGAGAGTATCAAAACAAAGTTTTCAAGGCACGAGTATCACTGGCAGCCTCGTACGGTGATCGGTCACGATGTATGGATCGGTGAGGGTGTGTATGTAAAAGGTGGCGTTACTATTGGCGTCGGTGCTGTTGTCGGTATGGGCAGTGTTGTTACCAAAGATATCCCTCCTTACGCGATTTATGCTGGGAACCCTGCTCGGTTGATTCGCTACAGGTTCTCGGAGGCGGTGATCGCTGCACTTCTAAAGAGCCAATGGTGGGAATATTCGGATGAGGAGTTACGTGCTGTGGCTCCTGATTTTAACTATCCCGAAACCTTTCTAAAGGCCCGGGGGCTGTTATGAAAATTGTACATTTGTGCCTTTCTTGTTTTTATATTGATAATTACCGTTATCAAGAGAATGAACTCGTACGGGAGCACGTGACAGCAGGGCACGAAGTGCTGGTGGTTGCCTCGACTGAAACGTATGTTGATAATTTCTCTTTAGGTTATATCTCGCCAGGTCAGTACGTCGGCAGTGACGGGGCTGAGGTCATCAGGCTTCCCTACTCGGGAATGTTTCCATTTTTTATAAAGAAAAAATTGAGGATGCACCCAGGGGTGGATTCGATACTTACTAAGTTCGCACCTGACGTTATTGTGTTTCATGGATTGTGTGGCTGGGAGTTGCTATCGGCTGTGCGCTATAAGCGTGCCAATCCGCATGTCCGCCTTTATGTAGATAGTCATGAGGATGCTAACAATAGCGCTACAGGTTTTTTATCAAGTCTTTTGCATCGTTTTTACTATCGTCCGATTATTCGTCGTTCGCTGCCATGGATGGACAAGGTTCTTTGCATCTCGCTTGAAACCATGGAATTCTGTAAGGCTGTCTACGGCTTACCCCCAAGCGCGTTGGAATTTTTCCCTCTGGGGGGGGACATCGCAGACGAGGAAACCTACCAGAGCTACCGAACCAAGCTTAGGGGGGAGCATGGGTTCGATGATCGCCATACGGTATTTTTGCAGTCCGGGAAATTTGATACGAAGAAAAAGCTTACGGAAAGCCTGAAGGCTTTCTCAAGAGTCAAATCCAAACATTTCTCGTTTCTGATCGTCGGTCAGGTGCACGAGTCGATTCAGGATGAGGTGAAACGGTTGTCGTCAGCTGACCCTCGTATTCGTTACCTGGGCTGGAAGTCCGCTGATGAGCTGTATCAATTGCTATGTGCTGCTGATGTTTACGTACAACCGGGTAGTCAATCTGCGACCATGCAGATGAGCTTGTGTGCTCGTTGTCCGGTCGTGCTTGCAGATGTTCCAAGTCATCAGCCCTTTGTCCAGGGGAATGGCTGGAAGGTTAAGTCTTTCGAGGAACAGCTCTCGGCGTTTGAGCAGATAGAACGCAACCCCACTTTGCTTCAAGGGATGTCGACTCGGTCTTGGGAGATCGCATCCGAGCTTTTAGACTATCGACGTATGGCGAAACGCCTGCTGATTTAATACGGAATTTTTATGGCGAACTATCAGATCTGTACGCAGTGCATCATGGATACGAGCGATCCTAGGATTACCTTCGATGCTCAAGGTGTCTGTGATTACTGCAACAATTTCAAGACTACCATCGAGCCAAACTGGCACACGGATCAGCAAGGAGAAGCCGAATTGATGGCTTTGGCCGAGAAGATCAAAGCCCATGGCCGTGGCAAGGATTTCGATTGCATTATTGGTCTGAGCGGAGGGTTGGATAGCTCCTATGCAGCCTATGTCGCTAAGGTAAAGATGGGCTTGCGGCCTTTACTGTTTCACGTTGATGCCGGTTGGAACACTGATCAGGCAGTGGGTAATATCGAGAAGCTGGTCGATGGGCTGGGTCTTGATTTGTACACTGATGTGATCAACTGGGAAGAGATGAAAGACCTGCAAGTGTCTTTTTTCCGCTCGCAGATCGCTGATCAGGACTTGCCACAAGATGCGGCTTTTTTCTCCGGTCTTTATAAGTTCGCGCGTGAACATCGAATCAAGTACGTACTGACTGGGGCGAATTTTTCTACGGAATGTTGTCGTGAGCCTGAAGAGTGGGGCGGTTATCCTGGAATCGATAAAACCCTTTTCAAAGACATTCACGGACGTTTTGGCAAGCGCAAGCTCAATAGCTTCCCGTTGACCGATATTTTGATTTACAAGATTTTGTATCAACGGATCTTGGGCATGGAGGTTGTCAAACCGCTAAATCTCGTTCCCTACATCAAAAAGGATGCCGAAGCAACCTTGGAGCGGCTGTACGGTTGGAAGAAATTCCAGCACAAACACCATGAGTCTCGTTTTACCCGCTTTTACGAAGACTATTGGATGCCTCGTAAATTTGGTTACGAGAAGCGACGAGCCCACTTCTCCAGCTTGATCATGACAGGTCAGCTGACCCGCGAAGATGCCTTAGAGAGAATCTCCAGGCCTGAACTGGATGAACAGTTCCTCAAGGGAGAGTTTGAGTATGTGGCAAACAAGCTTGATCTTTCTGTGGAGCAGCTCCAGGAAATTTTCGACGGCGAAAATAAAACCTATCGTGATTACCGCAACAAGCGCTTCCTCATTGGTGTCGGTTCGCGTGTAATGAGCGCCTTGGGATTGGAGAGAAGACTGTTCAGATGATCACTATCATCGATTACGGATTGGGTAATATTCAGGCGTTCGTCAATGTCTACAAACGGCTGAGTATCCCAGTGACGATTGCAAGGCAGCCGGCGGACCTTGAGGGTGCGACGCGATTGATCCTCCCGGGCGTTGGTGCTTTCGATCATGCGATGGAGCGTCTCGACGCTTCGGGCATGCGTCCGACCCTTGAAAGGTTGGTGCGAGAGCAAGGTGTTCCGGTTCTTGGGATTTGTGTTGGCATGCAGATACTTGCGTCCGCCAGTGATGAAGGTCTGTTGCCGGGACTTGGCTGGGTCAAGGGTCGAGTGAAGGCATTTGCGGATGTACCCGAGCTCAAGGGAATTCCATTGCCACATATGGGCTGGAATGATGTACGACCTTGGCCGGATGTACCGCTTTTTAAAGGCCTGGAAGAGGACGCACGATTCTATTTTCTGCACTCTTTCTTTTTCGATTGTGAAGGGGGGGCAGGCGGTATTGCCTCTGCGTCCTATGGTCAGGACTTTGTCTGTGCTGTCGCCGAAGGTAATGTGTTTGGCGTGCAGTTCCATCCCGAAAAGAGCCATCACTTTGGGGCGGCCCTTTTGAAAAACTTCGCGGAACTTTGAGATGCTCAGGCCCAGAATCATTCCATGCTTGTTGATTCAGGATGGCGGTCTGGTGAAAACCGTCCGCTTCAAGGACCCCAAGTACGTAGGGGACCCGATCAATGCAGTGAAAATCTTTAATGAGAAAGAGGCCGATGAGCTGATCGTATTGGACATTGACGCCTCGGTAAAAGGCGTTGAGCCCAATTACAAGCAAATCGCCAATCTGGCTGCTGAATGCCGTATGCCTCTTTGCTACGGCGGTGGTATCCGCACAGCTGAGCAGGCTAAAAAAATCATCAGCCTGGGGGTAGAAAAAGTCGCGATCAGCTCTGCAGCGCTAGATGATCCGATGCTGATTACCAGGATTGCCGAAGAGATCGGCCGCCAGAGTGTCGTTGTGGTCCTTGATCACAAGCCGCGTATGCTCAGCAAAAGTCAGGATGTCTGGACCCATAATGGCACGCGTAATACCAAGCGCAGCGTTCTGGAGGTCGCGTTAGAACTGCAGCAGTTGGGTGCCGGTGAGATTGTTATCAACGCCATCGAAAATGACGGGCGGATGAAGGGGTATGACCTTACCCTGGCTGCAAAGCTTCGGGAAGCGGTCAATATACCGATCACTGTTTTAGGCGGTGGCGGTTCTCTTGAAGACATGCACAGTGTCGTCGCCAAATGCGGCGTGGTCGGTGTGGCTGCTGGTAGCTTCTTCGTTTTCAAAGGCCCTTATAGAGCCGTTCTCATCAGTTATCCGAGCGATCAGCAAAAGGCTGATGTCGTCTACTCAGCCTTGCAATCGAGCTGATACTAGCTTGCATCAGATTCAGGACTCATTATGTTCAGTGGAAAAAAACTTCTCATTTCTGGCGGCACGGGTTCCTTTGGCAACGCGGTACTCAAGCGCTTTCTTGATACGGATATTGCTGAAATTAGGATATTCAGCCGTGACGAGAAAAAGCAAGATGACATGCGCAAGCGCTATGCCAACAGCAAGCTGAAATTCTATATCGGTGACGTACGAGATTATCAGAGCATCCTCAACGCGACTCGAGGGGTGGACTACATCTTTCACGCGGCCGCATTGAAGCAGGTCCCGTCTTGCGAGTTCCATCCGATGGAAGCAGTGAAGACGAATGTCATTGGCACCGATAATGTTCTCGAAGCAGCCATTCAAAATGGGGTTCGGCGGGTTGTTTGCTTGAGCACCGACAAGGCGGTTTATCCCATTAATGCAATGGGGATTTCAAAAGCCATGATGGAAAAAGTCATGGTCGCGAAGTCCCGCAATGTCGATGATACGAAAACAGTTATCTGTGGCACCCGTTATGGAAACGTCATGGCTTCCCGTGGTTCGGTGATTCCATTGTTCATTGAGCAGATCCGGGCGGGAATTCCGCTGTCGATCACCGATCCGAACATGACACGTTTCATGATGACTCTGGCCGATGCAGTCGATCTGGTTTTGTATGCGTTCGAGCATGGTAATAACGGCGATTTGTTTGTTCAGAAGGCCCCAGCAGCCACTGTCGAGACACTGGCGCGAGCCTTAACCCAGATGGTTGGGAAGCCTGAGCATCCTATTCAGATTATTGGCACTAGGCACGGCGAGAAACTGTATGAAGCGCTGTTGAGTCGCGAAGAAATGGCTTGTGCTGAGGACATGGGGGAGTACTTCCGCGTTCCGCCCGATCTTCGAGACCTGAATTACAGCAAATTTGTCGAGCAAGGTGAGGAAAAAATCTCCCGGATGGAAGATTATAATTCCCATAACACCGAACGTCTTGATGTTGCGGGCATGCAAAAATTGTTACTTAAGCTGGATTTTATCCTAGCTATCCAGCGTGGCGAACATGCTACGCCAGAGGAGTGAAGATGAAGGTCCTGATTACCGGTATAAACGGCTTTATCGGCAAGAATCTTGAAGCCCATTTGCGTGAGCGCAGTGATATCGAGATTTTGCGTTTCGGCCGAAACGACGACAGTGCATTGCTTAAGACGCTGGTTGCTGACGCTGATTGTGTCGTCCATCTGGCTGGGGTAAATCGTCCTCAGGATCCAGCAGAGTTCAAGAGTGGCAATAGTGATCTCACGCAGTTGCTCTGTGACGCTGTAGCTGCTAGCGGGCGCAAGCTATCGGTTATATATACATCGTCTACGCAGGCCGACTGTGACAATCCTTACGGCGTCAGCAAGCTAGCGGCAGAGCAGGCACTCAATGATCTGGCAGAGAAGCATGCGATTGATCTGCATGTTTTTCGCCTTCCCAATGTTTTTGGGAAGTGGGCTAGGCCGAACTATAATTCGGCGGTAGCGACGTTCTGCCATAATATTTCACGTGGTTTACCCATCAATGTTCATGATGAACGGGCAGCGATCAAACTGGTCTATGTCGATGATGTGATACGGCATTTCATCGAAATTCTGGACGGTTGCGCCCCTCCAGACCGTCAAGCACAGGTTCAACCGGTGTACTCCACGACCGTCGGTGCTGTAGCGGAGAAAATACAAGCGTTCCGTGACAGTCGCTCGACACTGATCAGTGAGGCTGTTGGAACAGGCTTGACCCGAGCACTGTACTCGACTTACCTCAGTTACCTACCCCCAGAGTCTTTTACCTACGAGGTTCCCAAGTATGGCGACCCTCGTGGTGTATTCGTGGAAATGCTGAAGACACCCAGTGCAGGTCAGTTTTCCTATTTTACCGCTCACCCTGGGATTACTCGTGGTGGTCATTATCATCACACCAAGACCGAAAAGTTTCTTGTTATCAAGGGCCACGCTCGCTTTCGCTTTCGCCAGATCATTTCGGGCGAATTCTACGAACTGCAAACTACAGGTGAGCAGCCAGTGATTGTGGAAACTGTCCCGGGCTGGACACACGACATCACCAATGTCGGCAGCGACGAAATGATTGTGATGCTGTGGGCCAATGAGATTTTTGATCGCGAACATCCGGATACCTTCGCGTTGCCACTGAGCCCTTGAGGCTGATTGATTAGGTAGAGGATTGTGATGAAGAAGTTGAAAGTAGTGACTGTTGTTGGGACGCGTCCCGAAATTATTCGCCTATCACGTGTCATTTCGGCACTGGACGAACACTGTGATCATGTCCTGGTGCACACAGGTCAGAACTATGATTACGAACTGAATGAGATTTTCTTTCAGGATCTTGGTATTCGTAAGCCGGATCACTTTCTGAGTGCTGCCGGCACGACGGGCGCAGAAACGATAGGGAATGTCATCATTTCGGTCGATCGTGTGCTAGCAGAAATTATGCCGGATGCGCTACTGGTCCTGGGTGATACCAACAGCTGCATGGCTGTCATTCCAGCTAAGCGTCGCAAGATCCCAACCTTCCACATGGAGGCCGGCAACCGTTGTTTTGATATGCGCGTGCCTGAAGAGATTAACCGTCGTATTGTTGATCACACTGCAGATATCAATCTGACCTATAGCACGATTGCCCGCGACTACCTTTTGCGTGAGGGGCTTTCACCGGACATGGTCATCAAGACCGGTAGTCCGATGTTTGAGGTACTCACCCATTATCACAGCGGGATTGACGAATCGGATGTGCTGGAGCGCCTTGGTCTGAAGGCGGGTCAGTTTTTTGTTGTCAGCGCACACCGGGAGGAGAATATCGAATCGGACAAGAACTTCCTCAAGCTGGTGGATGTCCTCAATACAGTCGCTTGCAACTACGACCTTCCTGTCATTGTGTCTACTCACCCCCGTACGCAAAAACGAGTGGATACACTGGGTGTCACTTTTCATCCCAACGTTCGGTTACTCAAGCCGCTTGGCTTCAAGGACTACAATAAGCTGCAGCTCACATCCAAGGCGGCTTTGTCGGACAGTGGAACGATCAATGAAGAGTCTTCGATACTCAACTTTCCTGCGCTGAATCTGCGTGAGGCCCATGAGCGGCCGGAAGGGATGGAAGAAGCCGCCGTTATGATGGTTGGATTGGAGGTTGAGCGTGTTCTACAGGGGCTTCACCTGATCGAGAGCCAGGCGCGTGGTGAGACCCGTAATCTTCGTTTGGTAGAGGACTACAGTATGCCGAATGTTTCGGAAAAAGTAGTTCGTATCATCCACAGTTATCGTGATTACGTGATGCGTACTGTCTGGAGAAGGTACTAATCAGGATGGCGACCCGCGTTCTATTGCTGACTCAGTGGTTTGATCCTGAACCTACTTTCAAAGGGCTCGTATTTGCGCGTGAGTTGGTAGCGCAGGGTTTCGAGGTCGAGGTCGTTACCGGTTTTCCGAACTATCCAGGGGGCAAGCTTTATCCCGGCTACAAAGTAAGATTTTTGCAGCGCGAGATTATTGATGGGGTGAAGGTGACGCGCCTGCCCCTCTATCCGAGTCACGGGCAGGGTGGCATAGGTCGGGTACTGAACTATGTAAGCTTCGCGGCCAGTGCGTTGTTCTATGGGCTTTTCGGTGCCCGTAAGCCAGATGTGATTTATGCCTATCATCCACCATTGACAGTGGGTATTGCTGCAGTACTCATCCGGATTTTTCGGCGTGTTCCAGTTGTCTACGATATTCAGGACATGTGGCCGGATACACTCAAAGCGACTGGAATGTTTTCCAACGGGAAAGCCTTGAGAGTCGTTTCCAGTATTTGTGACTGGGTATATCGTCGTGTCGATCAACTTGTAGTTCTTTCACCGGGGTTCAAGCGTTTGTTGGTGGAGCGAGGCGTTCCTGAGCAAAAAATTGATCTTATATACAACTGGTGTGCCGAAGCTACGGTTGCTGCACCTTGTGCAACACTACCGGTGAACTTTCCTGATGCTTCAACGTTTCGCATTTTGTTTGCCGGCAATATGGGTAAGGCGCAATCGCTGGAATCAGTCATTACGGCAGCGCAGTTGGTCCGTGAGCAGACGGATAAGATTTCCTTCATTTTTCTTGGTGGCGGAGTCGAGGTAGCGCGGCTACAGGAGCTGGCAGTAAAAAGAAATTTGGATAACGTGCTTTTTCTTCCGGCCGTTCCCATGAGTGAGGTGGGGGCGTACCTGTCCAATGCAGATGCGCTGCTTGTGCACTTGAAGAAGGATCCGTTGTTCACTATCACTATTCCGTCTAAAACCCAGGCTTATATGGCCGCGGGCAAGCCTGTGTTGATGGCGGTCGACGGGGATGCTGCCGACCTTGTGCGTGATGCGGATTGTGGTGTTGTCAGTGAGTCGGATAATCCGCAATCCATTGCTGACGCGGCCTTGGCGTTGATGAATACCCCCTCATCGGAGCGTGATTGGATGGCGCAAAGCGGTCAGGCGTATTACAAGAGGGTACTGTCCTTGCGTGTGGGGGTTGCACGTTTTGGTGAACACTTTAAACGCTTGTCGAAACGCTAGCTGTTATTGCGATTCAGTTATGTAACGCTGCTCAAAATTTTTCAGGGATCTTTGATGTTAAAGCGCTTCTTCGATGTTTTAGCGGCTGGAATTGGGTTAATTCTCTTATTTCCCTTGATACTGGTGGTCGCTTATCTTATTCGCAAACGCTTGGGGTCGCCGATATTGTTCCGTCAGGTACGTCCTGGTTTCGGTGGTAAGCCATTTGAAATGATCAAGTTTCGTACAATGCGAGACGCAGTGGACGCCAGCGGTAAACCACTTCCGGATTCGGAGCGGATGACACCATTCGGCACGTTTCTTCGCTCCAGCAGCCTGGATGAATTGCCGGAGCTGTGGAATGTGATCAAGGGGGATATGAGTCTGGTGGGGCCACGGCCTTTGTTGATGGAGTATTTGCCTTTGTATGACGAAGAGCAGTTGCGTAGGCATGAAGCTAGACCGGGGGTTACTGGGTGGGCACAGATCAATGGTCGAAATGCACTGTCTTGGGAAGAGAAGTTTAAGCTTGATGTTTGGTATGTGGATAACCAATCCGTGTGGCTCGATCTGAAAATTATTTTTCTCACGATCAAAAAAGTTGTGATCAAGGATGGAATCAGCGCCGAGGGCGAAGTGACGATGTCGCGATTTACCGGGACGAAGAAATGAAAAGGCTGGCTATTCTCGGGGCCAGCGGTCATGGGAAAGTTGTTGCAGATACGGCCGAATGTTGCGGTTGGCGGGTGATCGAGTTCTTTGATGACGCCTGGCCAGGGGTTACGTCCAATGAAGTATGGCCAGTGGTCGGAACGAGTAAGGATCTGCTCAGTCGAGTGCAGGAATTCGATGGTATTTTGGTTGCTATTGGCAATAACGGTATTCGTCGAAGCAAGCTTTATGAGTTGAAGGCCGCTGGGGCACGGTTGCCCGTACTTGTTCACCCGCTTTCGGTGGTCAGTCAGTATGCGTCTATCGGTTCGGGCTCCGTTGTTTTTGCATCTGCAGTGGTAAATGCATTCGCGTCGGTGGGCGAAGGGGTGATACTCAATACGAGCTGCTGTATTGAACATGACTGTGTTGTCGGGGTGTGTACCCATATCAGTCCGGGGGCGAGCCTGGCGGGTGGGGTTCAGATAGGTGACGCCAGTTGGATCGGCATCGGTGCCAGTGTCAGGCAACAGATCCATATAGGTGACAATGTGGTTGTGGGTGCCGGTGCCGCGGTGGTATCCGATATCTCTGATAATATGACCGTAGCCGGGGTGCCTGCACGAGTGCTGGACAGATCCTGAGTCTCGTAAATCAACAGCCGGTCAGGCGTCGTTAGCCAAATGGCGAGTTTGATTACCAATAGTTCCTTTTCAATTTTGGATAGCAGGTAAAAACTGTGTTGAATACCCCATTTTCTCCTTGGCCGTCGTTCACGGATGAAGAAGCCAACGCCGTTCGCGATGTGGTGCTTTCCAATAAAGTAAATTATTGGACGGGGCAGGAGTGTCGCGAGTTTGAGAAAGAGTTTGCCGTGTGGGCCGGTACGGAATATGCGATCGCTTTGGCAAACGGTACTGTTGCACTTGATTTAGCGTTGCATGCATTGGGGATCGGTGCTGGAGATGAGGTCATCGTTACCCCGCGCACCTTTCTGGCCTCCGTTTCCAGTATCGTTAATGCTGGTGCGGTTCCAGTGTTTGCTGAAGTTGATCGAGACACCCAGAATATAACCGCAGAGACTATTCAGGCGGTGTTGACGCCTCGTACTCGAGGCATCATCTGTGTCCATCTGGCAGGTTGGCCTTGTGACATGGACCCTATCATGACGTTGGCAGCCCGTTATGATATCAAGGTGATTGAAGACTGTGCCCAAGCGCACGGTGCCCGATATAAGGGACGCCCTGTTGGCTCCATAGGTCATGTGGGAGCATGGTCGTTCTGCCAGGACAAGATTATGTCTACGGGCGGAGAGGGCGGTATGGTAACTACCAATGATCGCGGCCTCTGGGCACAGATGTGGGCATTCAAAGATCACGGCAAAAGCTGGGAGGCTGTCTATGAACGCCAGCACGCTCCGGGCTTCCGTTGGGTACATGAGAGTTTTGGTACCAACTGGCGCATGCTTGAAGTACAAGGGGTGATTGGTCGGATTCAGTTGGCTCGTATGCCTGATTGGCATGCCTCTCGACTAGCAAATGCGCAACGCATATGGCGTTGCGCTGAAATGTTGTCAGGTTTAAGAGTTCCCGAAGCAGAGCCCGATATCATCCACGCAGCTTACAAATGCTATGTATTTGTGGATCCACTGAGATTGGCAAAGGGATGGTCTCGTGATCGCATTATCGCTGAGATAGTCAGTCGGGGGGTTCCATGTTATTCAGGCTCTTGCTCGGAAGTCTATCTGGAGAAGGCGTTTGAGGGTACTGAGTGGCGTCCTGTAACACGATTACCTATTGCACTAGAGTTAGGAGAGACAAGTTTAATGTTTCTTGTTCATCCTACATTAACTGAAGTTGAAATGGAAAAAACCTGCCTCATCTTGGAGGAAGTAATGAGACTTGCGGTTTCTAATTGAAAAAAATGAACGGCATTTACTTTGGCATATGCTTGAGTTTAATCGGGATGTTCAGCAGATTGCAGGTGGTGGGGTTAACAAAGGATGATTGACAACTTACGTAACTGGCTACTGAGTTTGCCGCGCCGGCAAAAGCGATTAATCCAGGTTGCAACGGATATCGTTTTAGTCTGGATTGCTCTGTGGCTGGCTTTCGTTGTTCGCCTGGGGGTTGATGAGATGATCAACCCGTTGTTAGCCCACTCATGGCTATTCATTTGTGCACCGGTTGTCGCTATTCCGCTATTTATTCGCTTCGGTATGTATCGCGCTGTGATGCGCTATTTTGGTAATGACGCGCTTATTGCAATTATCAAAGCAGTAAGCCTGTCTGCTTTAATACTGGGGATGGTAGTCTATTGGTATAGCAATCATCAGAATGTGGTTCCACGATCTATCATTTTCAACTACTGGTGGCTGAGCCTCGTAATGATTGGGGGGCTGCGTCTGGGGATGAGGCAGTATTTTCTGGGCGATTGGTTTACCGCGGCTCAACATGTTCCATTCGCTGCTCGAGATGACGGTTTGCCTAAAGTGGCCATCTACGGCGCCGGTGCGGCGGGTAACCAGTTGGTCGCTGCTTTGCGGATGGGGCGCTTGATGCGCCCAGTAGCATTTATCGACGACGACAGCAATATTGCCGAGCGAGTGATTTCCGGGCTGCATGTCTATAAGCCCAAACATATTCAGCAAATGATCGATGTGACCGGAGCTCAGCAGATCCTGTTGGCAATCCCTTCTGCCAACCGTACGCGACGCCGAGAGATCCTGAGTTTCCTCGAGGGGTTCGGTCTGCATGTGCAAAGTGTGCCGGGTTTTATGGATTTGGCGAGCGGACGAGTCAAAGTCGATGATATTCAGGAAGTCGACATTGCAGACCTGCTGGGGCGCGACTCGGTCCCCCCTCAGGAAGAGTTGCTCGAGCATTGCATCAAGGAGCAGTCGGTACTGATCACGGGTGCCGGTGGTTCGATCGGTTCGGAACTGTGCCGTCAGATTCTTGCGTTGCGCCCGACCACGATGCTGCTCTACGAGCACAGTGAGTTCAATCTCTACAGCATCTTGCAGGAACTCGAACAGCGCATCGTTCGCGAGTCGCTGTCCGTGAAGTTGTTGCCGATCCTGGGGTCCGTGCGTAATCAGGAAAAACTGCTCGATATCATGCAAACCTGGCATGTGGATACGGTGTATCACGCCGCAGCCTATAAGCATGTCCCCATGGTCGAGCACAATATCGCTGAAGGCCTGTTGAACAATGTGATGGGCACATTGAGTACGGCGCAGGCCGCTCTTCGTGCGAATGTCGCGAACTTCGTGCTAATTTCAACGGATAAGGCGGTACGCCCGACGAATGTCATGGGCAGTACCAAGCGTCTGGCCGAAATGACGCTGCAGGCTCTGAGCCGTGAGGTGGCTCCGGTATTGTTCGGGGAGCACGCCAATGTTTCCCGGGTGAATAAAACCCGCTTTACCATGGTGCGTTTCGGCAATGTGCTGGGCTCTTCCGGTTCGGTCATTCCGTTGTTTCACAAGCAGATCAAGTCCGGTGGGCCTTTGACGGTCACCCATCCCCGTATCACGCGTTATTTCATGACTATTCCGGAAGCGGCCCAACTGGTAATCCAGGCGGGCTCCATGGGGCAGGGTGGTGATGTGTTTGTGCTGGATATGGGCGAGCCGGTCAGGATTGTCGAACTGGCCGAGAAGATGGTTCATCTGTCCGGATTGAGCTTGCGTTCCGAAAAGAACCCCCATGGCGACATAGCCGTCGAGTTCACGGGACTGCGGCCAGGCGAAAAGCTCTATGAAGAACTGTTGATCGGCGATAACGTCGTAGCGACGCAGCATCCAATGATCATGAGCGCCAATGAAGACTATCTGCCTTGGGATGTATTGAAGGCCAGGCTGGGCGAGTTGCTGTTGGCGGTCGACCAGGATGATTACTCGAGAGTCCGGCAACTGTTGCGCGACACGGTCAGTGGCTACACTCCGGACAGCGAGATTGTCGACTGGATTTATCAGCAGCGCCGGCTCGAGCCCTAGTTGCATCATTAGCCCTTCGGTCGCCATGAACTTGCTGTTTGGTGCTGAGGGGCGATTACACTTGTTAAGCATTACCTGCGTTCTTGTTGTACTTACACAGAGTGGACACTATGGGGGCGGCACTGCCTTGACCCGTCGGTAAAAACGTTCTGCTCTGCAACTACAAAAATAAAAAACATATTGAAGTGGTCAGCCGGGACTGCAGTCTGGTTCCGGACTTCGCTGCCACGACATGCCGTTGGAGTCGACACCTTGAGCTTTCAAGCATCGTCTGACTTATGGTTTCCCTGGATAGGGCTTTTGTGGTCGCTACCGATCATGGCGACCCTCTCGCTGGGGGTGACTGGAGCTTTTCTTCGTTATGCGCTGGCTCACAGGCTGATGGAGATTCCGAACGCACGCAGCTCCCACTCCATTCCTACTCCGCGTAGTGGCGGGGTAGGTATCGTCCTGACCTTCCTTATTGCCTTGCCCTTGGCCGGCATGCTTGGAGCTATCGGCCCGAATCTGGTCTGGAGTCTCTCAGGCGCGGGTGCTGGTATCGCCTTGCTTGGGTTTATTGACGATCATCGGCCCATTGCGGCCCGCTGGCGTTTGCTCGGACATTTTGCAGGTAGTCTCTGGGCCTTGTTCTGGCTGGGAGGGTTGCCGGCGCTTGAGGTGTTCGGCATGACGCTGGAGCTTGGCTGGATCGGGCATGCATTGGCTGTGGTGTATCTGGTCTGGATGTTGAACCTCTACAACTTCATGGATGGCATCGATGGAATTGCCAGTGTCGAAGCCGTGACATCCTGCCTGAGTATTTGCCTGATCTATTGGTTGTCGGGATATGACGATTTGATCTGGCCGCCCTTGCTGCTCGCCACCTCGACACTGGGTTTCCTGTACTGGAATTTTCCGCCGGCGAAAATCTTCATGGGTGATATCGGCAGCGGTTTCCTGGGTATTGTGCTGGGTATTCTTTCACTGCAGGCCGCCTGGAGAAACGCCGATTTCCTGTGGGTATGGTGCATTTTGCTCGGGGTGTTCATTGTTGATGCGACTTTTACCTTGATCCGGCGTTTTTTACGTGGAGAGCGCATCTATGAAGCTCATCGCAGCCATGGTTATCAGTTCGCTTCACGCCAACTGGGAAGTCATTTCCAGGTTACCTTGGGCGTCGCATCGATCAACCTTCTCTGGCTGTTACCCATCGGTCTGTTTGTTGCCATGCAGAAGCTAGACGGAGGATTGGGGGTGATCGTGGCCTATGTACCGTTGCTCATTCTAGCTGTGAAGTATCGGGCCGGTGAGTCGGAGCGCCGAGCAGAGTGATGAGGGCGGCACTATTACATAAACTGCAATCAATCCATTTTTGACAGTGCATCACCATGGCCTACGTTTGAGAGGCAGCTTCGGAAAAGCTGCATCTTTATCAACGGTGTCATGGAGTGTCATTTATGCGTACAAACTATTTCTATTCCCTGCTTTTTGCCCTGCTGACAAGCGCCTCTATCAGCGTAGTTGCTGCTCCCGCGTCGAAACAAGAGACGGCAAGCACGGTGCCAGCCGTGACTGCGGTAGCTGCCCCACAAACTGCCATGGTCGATATCAACAGGGCTGACGCTGCTACGTTGCAGCGTGAACTGTTGGGGGTAGGTGAAGTAAAAGCCAAGGCAATTGTTGCATATCGTGAAGCTAATGGAGCTTTCTCGTCAGTAGACGAACTGCTCGAGGTCAAGGGAATCGGCAGGGCGATTCTGGAAAGCAACCGGGAAAAGTTGAAGGTCAACTGACGCTTCAATTCATGCACAAGGCCGATCATTGATCGGCCTTGTGTTTTTCGGGCCCATAGTGCGCAAAGCACCATAAGCAGGATTGCGCCATTCAATGTTGTCTACTCGTCTCAATATAATTATGATCGTAATATTTTATTGAATTATGACTATAATTAAATCGCTTCCCAAGCAGCGTATCAATTCCTTGTCTTTCCCTTCTCAAGCACTTTTCTGGAGATCCGTTATGAACTCGATTTCCCCCAAGGGGCTGGCACTTGTCACCGGTGCTTCATCTGGCATCGGTGCGGTTTATGCCGAGCGGTTGGCCGCTCGTGGTTACGATCTGTTGCTGGTTGCACGAGATGAGCCGCGCCTGCAAACCGCGGCTACCCGGCTGCGGGCCGAGCACAAGGTGCAGGTTGAAGTGTTGAAAGCCGATCTGACGCTCAAGGCCGATGTGTTGAAGGTCGAGCAGCGTTTGCGTTCCGACTCGAGTATCAATCTGTTGCTGAACAATGCCGGTATCGTTGCCGACGGAAGCCTGGCCGTTGCCGATACGGATCGGCTGGAGGCGATGATCCAGCTCAATGTGATCGCGGTCACTCGTCTGGCTGCCGCTGCTGCCGCCAGCTTCTCGGCAGCGGGAAGAGGGGCGATCATCAATATCGCTTCGGTGGTGGCGCTGATTCCCGAGAGTTTTAATGCGACCTACAGTGCGACCAAGGCCTATGTCCTGAGCCTGACTCAGTCGCTTGCTGCGGAACTGGACGGTAAAGGCGTGCAGGTCCAGGCGGTATTGCCCGGGGTAACCCGCACTGAGATCTTCTGGGAGCGCTCGGGCATCGACGCCCAGGGGATTCCAGCTGAAATGGTTATGGATGCCACCGAGATAGTGGATGCAGCTCTGGCCGGTTTTGATCAGGGTGAGTTGATCACCATCCCCTCGCTACCCGACTCGGCTGATTAGGACGCCTTCGTAGTTGCGCGTTTTGCCGGGGCCCAACTTGTCGAAAAGCAGCGCGGCAGCTCGCTACAAATAACCATGCTGAGGCGGGAGGATGATGCGGATCACCCCGTCTGCCCATCCTGCTTTTTCAGGTGCTCGCGTGTTACTTCCAGTATCCGTTTGGCCAGATCGGGGTTCTCGACGCCGCGCGACAGCACCAGGGCTCCGACCAGGGTCGACATGATCACCAGGCTCTGGTCGGCGGCATCTTCTCCCTTGAGGTTTGCCTCTACCTGCGTGAGTCGCGCATTGAGCTCCGCATCCGTGGTGGGGCTCGCTTGCCCGCGCAGGCCTAGTTCCGAAGACATGGTGGGCAGCGGGCAACCTTGACCGGGGGAGGTCTGATGCCACTCGGACAGGTAGCTGTCGATAAAGGCCTGCAGTGGTTTTTCCTGGGCAAACAGCATGGCGCAGTGGGTATCGAGTTCTGCGGCCGCGGCCTGCAGGGCTTTTTCGATCAGCTCGTCCTTGGATTTGAAGTGCGAGTAGAAACCGCCATGAGTCAGGCCCAGGGCTTTCATCAACGGTTGCAGGCCTGTCGCGCCGATGCCGTCGCGCCGAAAGCGCTCGGCGGCTTCCTTGATGATGCGCTGATGGGTTTGGGCTTTATGGTCTTGCGAATAACGCATCGGGGAAATCTCCACAACCGGGGAGCCATCTTACCCAAGGTTGATAGCAGGATGACTGCACTTTTTATCCCAGAAGTCTCACGCTGTCTCCGTTAAATCAGCAGAAAAGGGCGCGATTTAATGATGTTTTCCAGCTATTGGCATGAATAGTGGTTATTGGATATCCATGGATTGTTCAACAATCGCAAGGCGATATTCATGAACGACGCATTGTCCCTGGCCGATCAGATAACCCTCGAATTACGCGCCGATATCATCGGCGGTCGCTTGCTGCCGGGCATGCCCCTAGTGGAAAGCGACCTGGTGTCCGCCTACAACGCCTCGCGCAATACCATCCGCGAGGCCTTGCACCGTCTGGGGCAAGAAGGCCTGGCCCGCTATACACGCAACAAGGGCGTCACGGTGCGCAGGTTGGGGATAGATGAGGTGCGGGACCTGTTCCAGGTGCGGCGTACCCTGGAACTTCAGGCCATCGCCTCCAGCAAGCCGTTGCGTGAGTACCAATCCGACCGGATGCTCGAGGCAATCGAGGCCAGCGAACTCGCCCGCGAGCGCGAGGATTGGCGCTCGGTGGGCACCCACAGCCTGGCCTTTCATCAACACATCGTCGGCCTGATGCGCAGCCCCTTGTTCGACGAATTCTTCACCAACGTCGTGGCGCAGATGCGCCTGGTGTTCTGTGCCGCCCCTGACGAGCAGCATTTTCAATCGCCCTGGCTGGCCCGGGACCGGCTGATCCATGACTTGCTCGCCGAAGGCGACAAGCATGCCGCTGGTGAAACCCTGGCGGTTTACCTCGACGATTCCGAACGGCTGCTGCTCGACATCCTCAGCCACTCTTCCCGCCACTGATCGAGGATTTCAACCATGTACAAAGACTATCCCGCGGCTTATCAGGTCAGCAAAGGCTCGGCCCTGCAGGTGGATACGGCCTTTTATGAGCGGGTCCGCGACAGCAAGGGCCAACGTACCTTGATCGAGCAATTCGAGGTGCCGATCCGCACCGGGCGCGCTTGGCATGTGCCGGCCGGGCATGTGTTCCGGGTGACCACGCCGGCCGGCCCGCAAGTCGGGGATTTCAACGTCTGGAATGCCAACGACCCGCGCGAGCGTCTGTGGGCCGCCCGTACCCGGCAATTGCAGGGGGCGCATGTCAGCACCCATGACCGGCTGTGGTCGAACCTGCCGTTTTTGCGGCCGTTGGTGACCATCACCGACGACAGCCTGGCCGGTTACGGCATCGACGAGCATGGCGGGCGCCTGCACGACCTGCTCGGCACCCGCTGCGACCCCTACGTGAACCGCATGCTCACCGGCGAGGATTTTCACCACCATTGCCATTCCAACCTGACGCGTGCGGTCTTGCCCCACGGCCTGACCGAATTCGATGTGCATGACGTGCTGAACATCTTTCAGTGCACCGGGCTCAATCACGACGACATGTATTTCATGAAGGCGTGCCCGGCGCAGAAGGGCGATTACCTGGAATTCTTTGCCGAGATCGATCTGTTGTGCGCCCTATCGACCTGCCCGGGTGGCGACTTGTCGCTGCCAATGTGGGGGCCCGAGGCTCAGGACCCGCTCAGCGTCTGCCGGCCGTTGGGCGTGGAGATCTATCGGCTCGACGAGGCATTGCTCGAAGGCTGGCGCCAGCCTGAGCGGGCCGCCTACAAAGGCCTGCACGGTCTGCAGATCGCCAAGGCTGCCTGGGAGAAATAACGCTGCCGGCCACCGAGGCGGATAAAAAAGCCCCGCCATTTCGAGAAGGGCGGGGCTGTTCGATAGGGCGATCCAGTCAGCGGTCTTGCGCGTCCTTGGCGTCCGCTTCCGCGTTGCGCTCTGCAACGCGCTTGCGTTGCTCATCGGTCAGTTCCACCTTGTTGGCGGTGTCGCGCAGCAGCATCAGGCCACCAACGATCGAGCCGATTGCAACGACCAGAATCAACCAGGCATACCAGGGCATAGGGCTCTCCTTGAGGGCATACCGGCGGGCGAGGAGTTTCGCCCGTCAAGTTGCCATACCACTTCGAGTTACAGCATTTCGCAGTGGTTCCATTCTAAGCCTGATCTGCCCCCATGACTTCTCTCGTATCAGTCTTCTAGCCGTTACCGGCGGCTGAACAGCGGTCGTGTCGCAGCGCTCGCAGATGGCCGGCAACCGCTCAGAGCCCGGTCAGCATTGCATCCGCCGGCGCATTGGCGCGTAGCTGCGCGGTCAATTGGAAGTAAATGAAGCCGACCGCCATGAAGCCGAGAAAGATCAGGCCGATCAGGCTGTTGAACCAGGCCATGGCCACCAGGCAGACGATTGCCAGCGCCAGGGCAATGGCCGGAACCAGCGGATAGCCGGGGGCGCGGAAGGTGCGTTCCAGGTGCGGTTCGGTCTTACGCAGCTTGAACAGGCTGAGCATGCTCATGATGTACATCACGATGGCGCCGAATACGGCCATGGTGATCATCGCCGCGGTCAGGGTCATGCCGCCCAGGTTGATCAAGCCATCGCTGTAGATGGCGGCGATGCCGATCAGGCCACCGGCGATGATGGCGCGGTGCGGCGTCTGGAAGCGCGACAACCTGGCCAGCGATGCCGGCAGATAGCCGGCGCGGGCGAGGGCGAAGAACTGCCGCGAGTAGCCCAGAATGATGCCGTGGAAGCTCGCCACCAGGCCGAACAGGCCAATCCACACCAGCATGTGCAGCCAGCCGGAGTTGTCTCCGACCACGGCTTTCATGGCCTGGGGCAGCGGGTCGTTGATGTTCGACAGGGCGCGCCAGTCGCCCACGCCGCCAGCGAAGAACATTACGCCCATGGCCAGCAGCACCAGGGTCAGGATGCCGCTGATGTAGGCTTTGGGGATGGTGCGTTTCGGGTCCTTGGCTTCTTCGGCGGCCATGGCCGCGCCTTCGATGGCGAGGAAGAACCAGATGGCGAACGGAATCGCCGCGAACATCCCGGCAATCGCGGGGGCGCCGAAGGTATCCGAGCCCGCCCAGCCGTTGAGGGCGAAGTTGCTGAAGCTGAAGGCCGGCGCGACCACGCCCATGAATACCAGCAATTCCGCCACCGCCAGCACGCAGACCACCAGCTCGAAAGTCGCGGCGAGTTTGACGCCGAGGATGTTCAACCCCATGAACACGATATAGGCCCCGACCGCCGCATGCTTCGGGTCCAGGGCGGGGAACTGCACATTCAGGTAGGCCCCGATCGCCAGGGCAATGGCCGGTGGCGCGAAGACGAATTCGATCAGGGTCGCCAGCCCGGCAATCAGCCCGCCTTTTTCGCCGAAGGCCCGGCGGCTATAGGCAAAGGGGCCGCCGGCATGGGGAATGGCGGTGGTCAGTTCGGTGAAGCTGAAGATGAAACAGCTGTACATGGCAGCGACCATCAGCGAGGTCAGCAGAAAGCCCAGGGTACCGGCGACGCCCCAGCCATAACTCCAGCCGAAGTATTCCCCCGAAATCACCAACCCGACCGCGATCCCCCATAAATGCAGCGTGCCCAGCGTTGGTTTGAGTTGTGTGTTCATGCATGGCTCCCGGAACGGAATGAAGTGCTCGGGCTGCTCATTGCACCGCTCATGCCAGGGCGGGAAGGGGCGTCGTAAAGCGCAAAAAGCTGTCGCATCGAGGATGTTTCCGGATATTTCGCGAGCCAAGGCATTCGGATTGGTGCACGAACGTGCCACAAGAGGGCGGCGGCGGCCTGGAGGTGCTGATCGCGACCTCAAATAAACCCTGCTTTTCCGTAGAGGCAAGCTTGCTCGCGATGGCCGCCCTGGAACCTTCCCAAAGGCTTGCCGGCCCCGACGTAAACCCCGCGTAAAGCCATTCTTTACGCATTCTTTATGCGCCTTGCGCGCCCTCGCCCTCGTTCCTTTACAGCCTCCCTGCCGACAATGCCCCCCACACGCGGCGATTGCCGTACGACGGAGAGATTCCATGAGCGTTCTGGACGGGGTGTCCCTGCTGCTGGCAGTGGGGCTGTTCATCTATCTACTGGTTGCGCTGTTGCGCGCGGATCGGAACTAGGAGCGGCTATGCACAGTTATGACTATTGGCTGATCCTCGGCTTCTTTGCCTTGGTGCTGCTGCCCGCACCTTTCCTGGGGCGGTTCTACTACAAGGTGATGGAGGGCCAGCGCACCTGGCTGACGCCGCTGCTGGGACCGGTCGAGCGCACCTGCTACCGGCTCTCGGGCGTCGATGCGCACAGCGAACAGAGCTGGCAGAAATATGCCCTGGCCCTGCTCGCGTTCAACCTGGCCGGCTTTGTGCTGCTGTTCACGATTCTGTTGTTCCAGGACCATTTGCCACTCAACCCGCAGAACCTGCCGGGGCAAGAGTGGACGTTGGCGTTCAACACCGCGGTCAGCTTCATGACCAACACCAACTGGCAGTCCTACAGCGGTGAAGCCTCGCTGAGCTACCTGAGCCAGATGATCGGCCTGACCGTGCAGAACTTCGTCAGCGCCGCCACCGGCCTGGCCGTGCTGGTTGCCTTGTGCCGAGGCATCGGCCGGCGTTCGGCAAAGACCCTGGGCAACTTCTGGGTCGACATGACCCGCGCCACCCTCTACGGCCTGTTGCCGTTGTGCCTGCTGCTGGCCTTGTTGCTGGTCTGGCAGGGCGTACCGCAAACCTTGGCCCATTACGTCAACGCCGTGACCCTGCAAGGCGTCGACCAGGTGATCCCGCTGGGCCCGGCCGCCAGCCAGATCGCCATCAAGCAATTGGGCACCAACGGCGGGGGCTTCTTTGGCGTCAACTCGGCGCATCCGTTCGAGAACCCGACGGCCTGGAGCAACCTTTTCGAAGTGTCCTCGATCATCCTGATTCCGGTGGCGCTGGTGTTCACTTTCGGCCATTACGTCAAGGACCTGCGGCAGAGCCGGGCGATCATTGCCTGCATGCTGGCGCTGTTCCTGATCGGTGGAGCGACCTCGCTGTGGTCCGAGTCCCAGCCCAACCCGGCCCTGAACAATGCCGCGGTCGAACAGGCCGCGCCGCTCGAAGGCAAGGAATCGCGGTTCGGTACCACCGCCACCGTGCTCTGGTCGGTGACCACCACGTCGGCCTCCAACGGTTCGGTCAACGGCATGCACGATAGCCTCAGCCCGCTGAGCGGCATGGTCGCGCTGATCAACATGATGGTCGGCGAAGTGATTTTCGGCGGGGTCGGCGCGGGCCTCTACGGCATGTTGCTGAACGTGCTGATCGCTGTATTCCTGGCCGGCCTGATGATCGGCCGCACCCCGGAATACCTGGGCAAGAAGCTCCAGGCCAGGGAAGTGCAGTTGCTGGTGGTGACCCTGATGGTGATGCCGGTCGGCGTGCTGGTGCTCAGCGCCATTGCCGCGAGCCTGCCTGGGCCGGTATCAGCGGTAAGCAACCCAGGCGCCCATGGCTTCAGCCAGTTGCTGTACGCCTACACCTCGGCCAGCGCCAACAACGGTTCGGCCTTCGCCGGCCTTGGGGCCAATACCCCGTTCCACAACCTGATGCTGGGCCTGGGCATGTTGATCGGCCGCTTCGGCTACATCCTGCCGGTGCTGGCACTGGCCGGCAGCCTGGCGCTGAAAAAGACCGCGCCGGTCGGCCAGAACAGTTTCCCCACCCATGGCCCGCTGTTCGTCACGCTGCTGACCATGACCATATTGCTGGTGGGCGGGTTGACCTTTCTGCCGACCCTGGCGCTGGGCCCGATTGCCGAACACTTGAGCTTGGCTGCCTTTGGAATGAAGGGCTGAGGACTTAACGATGAATATGCATGTTCCTTCCTCCAAGAAGGCCGTAACCGAAATGCCCGGCGTCAAAGCCGCGGCTTCGAAACACACAACCGACGAACAACAGAAAACCTCGATCGCGGCCCTGTGGCGTCCGGCGCTGGTGCAGGCCTTCGTCAAGCTCGACCCGCGCCAGTTGAAACGTTCGCCGGTAATGCTGGTGGTCGAGCTGACCGCCATCTTCACTACCGTGCTGTGCTTCTTGCCGGAGACCACGGTCCCGACCTTCGTCGCCGCGCAGATCGCCCTCTGGCTGTGGTTCACCGTGCTGTTCGCCAACTTCGCCGAGGCCCTGGCCGAAGGCCGTGGCAAGGCCCGCGCCGACAGCCTCAAGGCCGGCAGCGAAGGCCTGAGTGCGCGCCTGAAGAAAGCCGATGGTAGTTTCCAGGTGATCCCGGCCGCCAATTTGCGCAAAGGCGATGTGGTGCGCGTCGATGCCGGGGAAATGATTCCCGGCGACGGTGAGGTCATCGAAGGCATTGCCGCGGTCAACGAAGCGGCCATCACTGGCGAATCGGCTCCGGTCATTCGCGAGTCCGGCGGCGATCGCTCGGCCGTGACCGGCAATACCCGGCTGGTATCCGACTGGTTGCTGGTGCGCATTACCAGCAATCCGGGCGAATCGACCCTCGACCGCATGATCGCCCTGGTAGAAGGCGCCAAGCGCCAGAAGACCCCGAACGAAGTGGCCCTGGACATCCTGCTGATCGGCCTGAGCCTGATCTTCCTGATCGTGGTCGTGACCCTGCAGCCGTTCGCCCATTTTGCCAATGGCAGCCTGCCGCTGGTGTTCCTGGTGGCGTTGTTGGTGACCCTGATTCCGACCACCATCGGTGGCCTGCTGTCGGCCATCGGGATCGCCGGGATGGACCGTTTGGTACGGCTGAATGTGATCGCCAAATCCGGCCGCGCAGTGGAAGCAGCGGGCGATGTGCATGTGCTGCTGCTGGACAAGACCGGCACCATCACCTTCGGCAACCGTCGTTGCGCGGCCATCCACGCAGCGCCCGGGGTCAACAACCAGGAAATGGCCGAGGCGACCTTGCTGGCCTCGCTGGCGGACGACACGGCCGAAGGCAAATCCATCGTCGAATACCTGCGTGGACTTTATCCACAGCCCGAGCCCGGCACCGAAGCGCTGACCGCCGTGCCGTTCAGTGCCGAGACCCGGCTGTCCGGTGTCGACTATCAAGGGCGGGTCTATCGCAAGGGCGCGGTGGATTCGGTGCTGACCTTCGTCGGCCTGCAACGCGGCGACCTGGCGCCGGCGCTGTCCCGCGAGATCGACAAGATCGCCCAGAGCGGCGGCACGCCGTTGCTGGTGTGCGCCGAGGGCAAACTGCTGGGGGCCATCCACCTCAAGGACGTGGTCAAGCCAGGCATTCGCGAGCGTTTCGCCGAGCTGCGCAAGCTGGGGATCCGCACCGTGATGGTCACCGGCGACAACCCGCTGACCGCCGCCGCCATCGCCGCCGAGGCCGGGGTAGATGACGTGCTGGCCGAAGCCACGCCGGAGAAGAAGCTGGCGCGCATTCGCCACGAGCAGAATGACGGTCGCCTGGTCGCCATGTGCGGCGACGGCGCCAACGACGCCCCGGCGCTGGCCCAGGCCGACGTCGGCATGGCGATGAACGATGGCACCCAGGCGGCGCGCGAAGCGGCGAACATGGTCGACCTCGACAGCGATCCGACCAAGCTGCTAGACGTGGTGCAGATCGGCAAGGAGCTGCTGGTCACCCGTGGCGCCCTGACCACCTTTTCCATTGCCAACGATATAGCCAAGTATTTCGCGATCCTGCCGGCGCTGTTCGCGGCGATTTATCCACAGCTCGGGGTGCTCAACGTCATGCAGTTGAGCAGCCCGCAGAGCGCGATTCTTTCGGCGATCGTGTTCAACGCCCTGATCATCGTCGTGCTGATCCCGCTGGCCCTGCGCGGGGTGCGGGTGCAGGCGGCCAGCGCGGCCCATCTGCTGCGCCGCAACCTGCTGATCTACGGCCTGGGCGGGATCCTGGTGCCGTTCCTGGGCATCAAGCTGATCGACATGCTGCTGAACGCTTTGCACCTGGTGTAACTGCATCCCCCGCAGGAGCGAGCGTCGTGCCTGACGCACCGCGCGGCGCCTGGCGCCGGCAAGCTGGCTCCTGCTGGGTTTGTTAACCGAATCGAGGATTTGAGAATGTCTAGTGTATTGCGTCCGGCCTTGAGCCTGATTGTGTTGATGACCCTGATCACTGGCGTGGCCTATCCGCTGGCGGTCACCGGTGTGGCCCAGGTGGCGTTTGCGAAACAGGCCAATGGCAGCCTGGTGCTCGACGGCGAGGGCCAGGTTCGTGGCTCGGCCTTGATCGCCCAGGATTTCAGCGGCGACAGCTGGTTCCACCCGCGCCCATCGGCCGGGGCCTTTGCCACGGTGTCCAGCAGCGCGAGCAACCTGGCGCCGAGCAACCCGGCCCTGGCCACCCGCGTGATCGACGAGGCCAACAAGCTGGCGGTGCCCGGGCAGGGGCCGGTACCGCTGGCGTTGCTGACGACTTCGGGCAGCGGCCTGGATCCGCACTTGCCACCGGCGGCGATTAACTATCAACTGGCGCGGGTCGCAGCGGCTCGCAGCCTGCCGCTCGCCACGCTGCAGCAACTGGTGGACGCTCATGTCGAGCAGCCGCTGGTTGGCCCGCCGGTGGTGAATGTGCTGGCGCTGAACATGGCGCTGGAACACCTGGCCGTGAAATGACCCATGTAGCCGCTGGCGCAGCCTGCGATCGGCTGCGCAGCGGCCGTAAAATCAGGTTTCACGGATTTGCGGCCTGATCGCCTCTACTACCGGGTTGGCGGCCGGTCGCCGCCTTCGTCAGCGGCTAGATTGCAGATGGGATGTCTTTTGAATTCAGAGAGAAAAATGCATGAGTGATTCCGGCCGCGCCGACGCCCTGTTAGCCGATCTGCCCCATGACGGCCGCGGCCGGCTCAAAGTCTTCCTGGGCGCCGCTCCGGGCGTCGGCAAGACCTACGCCATGTTGCAGGCGGCGCACACGCAATTGCGCCAGGGGGTGAAGGTTTTGGCCGGGGTGGTGGAAACCCACGGCCGCGCGGAAACCGAAGCCTTGCTCAGTGGTTTGCCGCAGCAGCCGCTGGTGCGTTCCGAATACCGCGGGGTCATGCTCGAAGAGATGGACCTCGACGGTCTGCTCAAGGCCAGGCCCAAGCTGGTGCTGGTGGACGAACTGGCCCACACCAACGCCCCCGGCAGCCGGCACGCCAAGCGCTGGCAGGATATCCAGGAATTGCTGGCGGCCGGCATCGACGTCTTCACCACGGTCAACGTGCAGCACCTGGAGAGTCTCAACGACCAGGTCCGTGGCATTACCGGCGTGCAAGTGCGCGAAACCTTGCCCGACTGGGTGTTGCAGGAAGCCTACGAATTGCTGCTGGTGGACCTGCCGCCGCGCGAGCTGCTGGAGCGCCTGCGCGAAGGCAAGGTGTATGTGCCGGAGCAGGCCCGGGCGGCGATCGACGCGTTCTTCACCCAGACCAACCTCACCGCGTTGCGCGAGCTGGCGATGCAGGCCGCGGCGGCGCAGGTCGACGACGATCTGGCCCAGGGTTATCGCAAGCTTGGGCAGGCCGCGCCGGCAGTGCGTGGGCGCTTGCTGGTGGGGGTCGACGGTGATGCCCAGGCCGAGCGCCTGGTGCGCCATGCCAGTCATGTCGCGCGGCGCCGTCATTTGCCATGGAGCCTGGTGCATGTGGATAACGGCCGGCCTCCCGACGAGCAGTCGCGCCAACGCCTGCAAAGCGCCCAGCAACTGGCCGAGCGCCTGGGGGGTGAGGTGGTCCTGCTGCGCGCCGGCGAGGTGGCCAAGACCCTGATCCAGCATGCCGCGGAGCGACGCGCGAGCCTGGTGCTGGTGGGGCAGTCGCGCAAACGCCTGCGCCGCCGCTTGTTCGGCGGCGGCCTGGCGGCGCGCCTGTTGCGCAATGCCCAGGGCCTGGAAATCAATGTGCTCGACAGCGAGGACGAACCCGGACAGCCACGCCTGCGGGCGGAGCGTTCGCTGATCTGGTTCGACTATGCCCTGGCGGTGCTGGCGACGGTCCTGGCTTCCGGGCTGTCGTGGGCGGTGGCGAGCGTATTGGCGCTGCCGAACATCTCCCTGGTGTTCCTCGCCGCGGTGCTGCTGGTGGCGGTGCGCAGTAGCCTTGGGCCGGCGCTGGTGTGCGCGGCGCTGTCGTTCCTGACCTACGATTTCCTGTTTATTCCGCCGACGTTCTCTTTCAGCATCCAGCGCGAGGAAGACGTGCTGACGCTGCTGTTCTTCCTGTTGATGGCCGCCTTGACCGGCAACCTGGCGGCGCGCCAGCGTCGGCAGCTGCAGGCCTTGCGCGACACCCAGGAAGAAACCAGCGAACTGCTGGACCTGTCACGCAAACTCACGGCCGCCACCGACCGGCAGGCGGTGATCAGCGCCGCGGCGCAGCATCTCAATGGCTGGAAAGAGCTGCAGCTGTGCCTGCTCAATCGCGACGGGCAGGGCGGCTGGAAGGTCGAGACAGGCGGGCCGCTGCAGTTTTCCGAATCCGAACGGGCCGCCGCCGACTGGGCCTGGCAACACGATCAACCGGCGGGGAGGGGCACCGGAACCCTGCCGTTCGGGCGTTGGTGGTGGTGGCCGTTATCTGTCGACGAAGGTCCGCTGGGCTTGCTGGGGGTGTGCCCTAAAGAAGGCGAGGAGCTCAATGCTCAGCGTCGTCGCTTGTTGAGCGCCTTGAGCCAGCCGCTGGCCCAGGCCCTGGCCCGTGCACAGTTGGCCGAGGACCTGGAAGCGGCGCGCCTGCATGGCGAAACCGAGCAATTGCGCAGTGCGCTGCTGGCCTCGGTGTCCCATGACTTGCGCACACCGCTGACTTCGATGCGCGGTAGCATCGACAGCCTGTTGGCGCTGGGCGAGGCGATCCCGCTGGAAGACCGTCGCGAACTGCTCGAAGGCACACGCGATGAAGCCGAGCGCCTGGATCGCTACATTCAGAATCTGCTGGACATGACCCGTCTCGGCCATGGCTCGTTGAAGCTGGCGCGAGACTGGGTGGCGCCGGCCGATATCGTTGGCAGCGCCATAAATCGCCTGCGCGTGGTGCTGGCGCCGCTGCAGGTCAGCACCGAGCTGCCGGCCGAACTGCCTTTGCTGTTCGTGCATGCGGCGCTGATCGAACAGGCGCTGATCAATGTCCTGGAAAACGCCGCGCGCTTTTCACCGGCCAACGGCCGTTTGCAACTGAGCGTCGGGACCAGCGATACCGAGCTGCTGTTTGCCGTGAGCGACGAGGGGCCGGGGATTCCTGTGGAAGATCGACCGCGGATTTTCGACATGTTCTACACCGCCGCACGGGGCGATCGCGGCGGGCAGGGGACCGGCCTGGGGCTGGCGATCTGTCAGGGCATGGTCGGTGCACACGGGGGGCATATCACCGTGGGCGAGGGGATCGAGGGGCGTGGCACCTGCATCACCCTGTGCTTGCCGCTGCAAGTGCAACCCGAGCTTGAAGGAGAGGCCTGAGTGCCGATAAACAGCGTCAACCCAACGAGGCCAGGAGGGCCGCACATGTTCTTTACGATCCAGGGCGCGGTCTGCGCTACTCTTGCGCCACTTATTTGTCTTGAAGCAAAACCATGAGCCAGACCGCGACCATCCTGGTCATTGATGACGAGCCGCAAATTCGCAAGTTCCTGCGTATCAGCCTGGTGTCCCAGGGCTACAAGGTGCTGGAGGCCGGCACCGGCAACGAGGGCCTGGCCCAGGCCGCGCTGAACAAGCCGGACCTGCTGGTGCTCGACCTTGGCCTGCCGGACATGGACGGCCAGCAGGTGCTGCGCGAGTTTCGCGAATGGTCGGGCGTACCTGTGCTGGTGCTGTCGGTGCGGGCCAGCGAAGGGCAGAAGGTCGAAGCGCTGGACAGCGGCGCCAACGATTATGTGACCAAGCCTTTTGGCATCCAGGAATTCCTCGCGCGGATTCGGGCGTTGTTGCGCCAGGCACCCGCTGGCGAAGCGCAGGAGGCAGCCCTGAATTTTGGCCCGCTGAGCGTGGACCTGGCGTATCGCCGGGTCCTGCTCGACGGTGCCGAAGTGGCGCTGACGCGCAAGGAGTACGCCGTACTGGCGCAGCTGGCGCGGCATCCGGGACGGGTGATCACCCAGCAGCAATTGCTCAAGGACATCTGGGGGCCGACGCACACCGAGGACAGTCATTACCTGCGTATTGTGGTCGGCCACCTGCGACAGAAGCTGGCGGACGATCCGACCCGGCCACGTTTTATCGTGACCGAGGCCGGAGTGGGATACCGGTTGCTGGAAGCGCAGGAGTGAGGTGAGCTTATCGCGGGCAAGCTCGCTCTGTAGGCGCGGGCTTGTTCGCGATAGCCATATTCCGTTCCCCGCAAACCCCTTTCAATTCAGCTCGTTTTCGTAACGGTCCAGGGTATCGCTGGCGATTTCCCGCCCCAGTGCGATCAGTTCCGGAGCCTTGTAGAACTCGAAGAACCGGCATACCCGCTTGGGCACGTTGATCAGGATGTCCGGGGGATAGCCGGCGATCTTGTACTGGGCCAGCGAAGTCTGCATGACCTCGAAGCTCTGGTTGATCAGGTCCAGCAGGGACGCGGGGCCGACGTTGTCGATAATGAACGAGCCGGTCGCCGATTTTGGCGCGCCGTCGGTTTCCGGAGCCGCGGCCGGTTGCTGGGCCTCAGGCTCGGCGGATTCGATCCAGGGCGCGCCAACATCGGCTGCCTCGCTGCGCAGCGCCTCCTGTTCGAGCAGCAGCAGTTGTTCGGCTTGCTTGCGGCGAAAGGGCAGGTGCGAGCCCAGGGAATTGATCAGGCTGTCGAAGCGGCTCTTGAAGGCGGCGGGGCGCTGGATCACCGGCAATTGGTAGCGACGCTGGTTGGTCGAGTTGAGGTTGACGGCAATAATCAGGTCGCAGTGGCTGGAGACCACCGGCACGATCGGCAGCGGGTTGAGCAAGCCGCCGTCCACCAGCATGCGATTGCCTTGCATGACCGGCGTAAACAGGCTGGGGATCGCCGCCGAAGCCCGCATGGCCTGATGCAGGCAACCTTCCTGGAACCAGATTTCCTGTTGGTTGGTCAGGTCGGTAGCCACGGCCGTGTAGGGGATGCGCAGGTCTTCGATGTTGATTTCGCCAACGATCTTGCGGATCTGGCCGAACACCTTCTCGCCGCGTATCGCCCCTAGGCGAAAGCTGACGTCCACCAGTCGCAGTACGTCCAGGTAATCCAGGCTTTCGATCCAACTGCGATAGTCATCCAGCCTGCCGGCGGCGTAGATGCCACCGACCACCGCGCCCATGGAACAGCCTGCGACACAGGCAATGTCATAACCTCTTCTTTCGATTTCTTCGATCACCCCTATGTGGGCGTAACCCCGGGCACCACCAGAGCCCAGGACCAGTGCGACACGCTTCTTCATGACTCGATCCTTAGCCGGACAGATTTCCACAATGCACCCATCGAGGGTTTCGGTTCAATCACTGATGCCGGTCCGGGCCTTGGGCAAAGGGATTTTTCCCATGTTTTGCCGCATGAAGGTATGCTCGCGCGGCTATATTGCCAGGGCGGGCCAAGGCACTTTTTGCGGCGGCGATCGTCTTACGTTAACGATTGTTCTTATTTATTCACGACTGTTTTCCCCTAATTTGAGGTGTCATTGATGAAAGCCTGGATCTGTCTGCCGTTGATTGCATTGGTACTCGGTGGTTGTGCCGGCAAGACCGCCTATCGCGACAGCTGCGGTTCGCAACTGGATGCGGCCTGGCGCGAACTGGACCTGGCCAAGGCTGAAGGCTTCGCTGGCACGGTCAGCTATTCCAAAGCCTTGTCGCTGCTGACCGGTGCCAAGACCCAGCAGCAATTCGAAGCCTTCGAGGGTTGCACCAAAAAAGCCGAGAAAGCCCGTTTCTATATTCGTGAGTCGCGCGCCGGTCGCTGATCGCGGTCGCGCCGTTTGCCGCTAGACTGAAGAGCGCTCTTCAGTTTCAGTCTCGCAGGCGTCGTGTTACGCCTGCCCATCCTGCCAGAGCCCGGTCGCAGCCTTTGTGCTGCGGACCGGGCCATTCGTTTCGAGGATCATGATGTCTGCCTTGGTTGATCGGTTGGTGGCACAGGTATTGGCACTGGAGGTGCGCTTGTTGGCGTGCCAGGCACGGTTGCTGGCGGTGACCGATGCCGAGGCGCTGCACGATCTGCGCACTACGGTGCGTCGCCTGCGCAGCTTGTTGCGGGCGCTGCGCGGCTTGCCGGGCGTCGAACAGTTGGAAGCGGCTGCTTCGGCGGTCGGGCAATTGACGACGCCGCTGCGCGACCGCGAGGTCCTGGCCGCGTACCTGCACAAGCATGATTACCATCAGGCCGCCGAGCGTCGTACCACCGGCTTGGCGGATGAATATCGGGCGGTGGCGACCGGTGCCGAACTCAAGCAACTGTTGCTGGTGATCGATGCCTTTCCGCGTTTCCTGCGGGCGGCGCAGCGTCAGGAACTGTTGCGTGGCTTGCGCAAGCGCATCGAAAAACGCCTGGCCAAGCAATGGAAGGCACTGGATCAGGCCCTGCATGATCCGGCTCATGATCGGCACCGCCTACGCCTGCTGATCAAGCGTGTGCGCTACGCCGCCGAGGCTTACCCCGAGCTTGCCGAATTGTCGCCCAAGGCGGTTTCTCTCTTGAAGGACGCCCAGGGCGCGCTGGGCGACTGGCATGATTGCTGGCAATGGCTGGCCCAGGCCGAGCGGCAGGCAGACCTGTTGCCTTGTGTTCCGGTCTGGCATGCCACCATGCACAAAGCCGAGGCCCGTGCCGATCGGGTACTCGACAAACTGAGCGCTGCCTGCTTCCGCTCCTGAAATCGCCTGGCGGCTTATCTGCCAGTATTTTTGGCGGGTATAAATGCTTGATGGCTGGCTGCTGCTGGTTAAGATCCTCGAATCTCTCTTTTGACCTGAGGTTCTCATGCGCTTTTGCGACTTGCTTGATGCCGTCCGCCAGACCCCGTTGGAGCTGTCCATTCCAGCCGACTGGGCGCAGGGGCGGGCCAGCTTTGGCGGCTTGGTAGCGGCTTTGCAGTATGAGGCCATGCGCGCAAAAGTCCCCGCCGAGCGTCCAGTACGCTCTTTGGCGATCACCTTTGTCGGGCCGGTTAGCCCTGATGTGCCGGTCAGCTTCGAAGTCGAGGTGCTGCGCGAGGGCAAGGCCGTCAGCCAGGTGCTGGGGCGCGCCGTGCAGGACGGCCAGGTGGTGACGCTGGTGCAGGGAAGTTTCGGTGCTTCTCGCCCATCCGAGGTCTCGGTCGTCGCCGAGCAAGCGCCGGCCATGAAGCATTGGGACGAATGCCCGGAGCTGCCTTGCATCGAGGGCGTGACACCGGCGTTCATGCGCTATTTGGCAATGCGCTGGAGCATCGGTGGCATGCCGTTTACCGGTAACAAATCGCGGGATATGGGGGGCTGGGTGCGCCTGCGTGGCGATGTGAAGGAAGAGCCCATGAGCGAGTCGCACATCCTCGCGCTGGTGGACGCCTGGCCACCGGCCTTGCTACCACACCTGACCAGCCCGGCGCCCGGCAGCACCCTGACCTGGACCATTGAATTCGTGCAGCCGCTGCAGGCGTTGAGCACCCTGGACTGGTGCAAATACCGGGTCAGTATCGAACATGCCCGTGACGGTTACGGGCATGCGGCTGCGACACTCTGGAGTGCGGAAGGTCAATTGATCGCGCTCAGCCGCCAGACGGTCACCATCTTCGGCTGAAACCTTCTCAATGCCGGTGGCGCTTGCGCCATGCACGCCACCAGGCGCCGCTGAGGACGAAACGTGGAAAGGTCACGAATTGTTCTACCAGCAGGCGCTGGACCGCATCTTTACGGTCGCTGAAAGGCTCGGCGGCCTGGGCCTCCAGGCTGTGGCCGTGACGCTGCAGGCCCAAGGCCGCGATCAGGCCGACCACGCCTATGGCGACGTTGGTGAAGTTCAAGCCGAACACCCCTGAAACCAGCAACAGAAAGCCGACAATGAACAACGGCACCGCAATCAGATGCAACACCAGGTTGGTCGGGTTGCGGTGGTTATGCGGGTAGGAGCGCCATTGCCAGGCGGGGAGGTTGGGGTGACGTTTGCCCATGACTGCGATCCTTGATTCGTAGAAGCCTATGCATCAAAGGATAGGCCCCACGCGGGGCGTCGGCGAATCAAGGCTGGCTATGGGGGCGATAGGCTGGCAGGGGAGCAGCTCCTGCAGGCAGGTCGATCCTGCAGGAGCGAAAGTCGCGGTTTACAGCTTCAATTGACCGATGGCCTTGCTCAGTTCCCCAGCCAGGGTCGCCAGTTCGTTGCTGGTGGTCGCCGAGTCGACGGTCTGCTGCACGGTGTTTTCGGTGACGTCGCGAATACTCACCACGGCGCGGTTCATTTCTTCCGCCACTTGGCTTTGCTGCTCGGCCGCCACCGCAATCTGAGTATTGCTTTCACGCATCTGCGCCACGGCAGCGGTGATTTCCTCCAGGGCTGCACCGGCTTCCTGTGCCTGCTGTACACAGTCATCCGCCTTGAATGAGCTTTCCTGCATGAAGTCCACCGCGTCGCGAGTACCGGCTTGCAGGGCGGAGACCATCCGGGTGATTTCGTCGGTCGAGGTCTGCACCCGCTTGGCGAGGTTGCGTACTTCATCGGCAACGACCGCGAACCCCCGGCCCATTTCACCCGCGCGCGCCGCTTCGATCGCGGCGTTGAGCGCCAGCAGGTTGGTTTGTTCGGCAATGCTGTGGATCACATTGACCACGCCATTGATCTTCTGGCTGTCCTCGGCCAGGCGCTGGATCATCTCGGCGGTCTGTTGCACGCCAGTGGAGAGCCCGGCAATGGACTTTTGCACGCGGCCCACTACTTCCTGGCCGCTGCCGGCGAGGGCGTCGGCGGTCTGCGAGCGGTCTCGCGTGGCCCCGGCATGCTGGGCGATGTGATAGACGGTGGCGGACATCTCGTTGATCGCTGTCGCGGCCTGATCGGTTTCGCTTTGCTGGCCCAGCATGCCGTGACGCACATCGTTCATGCTCGATGCCAGGCGCGCGGCACCGATATCCAGCTGCCGGGCGGTGTTGGCGACTGTATTGACCACTCGCTGGTAACCCGCCTGCATCGCGTTGAAGGCGCTGGCCATCTGGCCGACTTCGTCCGTGCATGACAAGGGCACGCGGGCCGACAGGTCGCCGGTCTTTTCCACGTGCAGCATCACATCCTTGAGGGTGTTCAGTTGGCTGAGCAGAAAACGGATCAGCAGTTGCGAAGCTCCCAGCATTGCCAGCATTAGGACCAGCACGGCCAGCGCGTATTGGCTGAAGCGTTCGCTGAACACCTGGTGCAGGCTCGGCCCATGGGCAAGCACTGCAACCTGTTGGCCATCGGGACGGCGCAGCACTTGTGCACCAATCAGCGGGTTTTCACCGAACAGTGGCATTTCATCGAGCGCCACCCATCCCTTGGCATTGCTCAATTGCGGTAAGGGGCGTTTGTCGAGGCTGGGAATTTGGCCGGCAGCGAAGCTCAATATATTTTCAGCGCTGGGCAGCGTCTGCCCGGTGGGCCAGGCGCCGAGCAGGCTGGCTTGAGCCTTGGCGGAGTTTTGCGAGGCCTGGCTACGCGCGTGTTGTTCCAGCTGGACGGCGTACAGGACCAATAACAGCGTGGTGACGAAGGCGACCGCATTGACCGCCCAGAACTTGTATTTCAGTGAGATATTGCTGAGCCAGGCACCCATGGAAGGTCTTCTCTGATTAAGCGGAACAGTATTGGCAAGGTGCCATTATTGTGCCGCTATGCAGAGTGCCGAATTTTGATATGCATCAAGCAATATCGGGCAAGTCGAAAAAGGCCCGGGCGCTGGCAGTGCTGTGGGCCGCCAGTTCTTCCTGGCTTTCACCTCGATGCAGGGCCACCTCGCGCAACACTTCGGTCAAGTAGGCCGGTTCGTTGCGACCGTTTTTCGGTTTGGGGCGCAAGCTGCGGGGCAACAGATAGGGGGCATCGCTTTCGAGCATCAAGCGCCCGCGGGGAATCTCGCGTACCAGAGGGTGCAAGTGAGTGCCGCGGCGTTCATCGCAGATCCACCCGGTAATGCCGATGTGCAGGTCAAGATCCAGGTAGTTGAACAGCGCGCGCTGTTCACCGGTGAAACAATGCACCACCGCGGCCGGCAACCGATCGCGGAAATCGCGGAGTATTTCCAGCAGCCGCTGGCTGGCGTCGCGTTCATGCAGAAATACTGGCAGTTGCAGTTCAGCGGCCAGCGCCAGATGTTCTTCCAGGACTTTTTCCTGCTGCGCGCGGGGCGAGAAATCCCGATTGAAATCCAGGCCGCATTCTCCCACGGCCTTGACGCTATTTTCCTTGAGCAGGCTGCGCAGGCGCTGTGCGCTGTCGGCATTCCAATCGCTGGCGCAGTGCGGATGAATACCGGCGGTAGAAAATAACTGGCGACCGCTTTCGTCCAATTGCCGCGACAGTTCGAGCGCCTGTTCGCTGCCTTCGACACTGGTGCCGGTCAGCACTAATTGGCAGACACCGGCGGCATAGGCGCGGTCGAGTACTGCCCGGTGTTTTTCGGCGAAACTCGGGTTGGTCAGGTTGACGCCGATATCGATGAGTTGCATGGTGCTATCTCCGCCTGCGGCCGGAAAGCATATCAGAGCTTGTAGATTTATAAGAAAAGCCAAGAACTACAATGAGTTGAAGCTGTCTCTTGCTGCCGGAAGAAAGGCCGTGGTTGGTGTGCCTGCCGTGGTTGTGCCAGTCTTTCGCATCTTGTCAGCGCTCTAGGCGCTCTGTTTCTGTCGTTCGTTTTTTCGCCCGTGTTCGATTAAACGGCCAGTATTCTTCCCGGAGAGCGGATGACGCGACCCTCGGTTTTGCTAGCGTTGTGCTTGTCGTTGCTGCTGCCCCTGCCGGCGGTTGCGCGCTTGGCTGGCCCTCCGGAAGCCGCTGTTGCGGGCAAGGTTCGCGACCTGGCGGAAATTCGCGGCAGTCGGGTCTTGCGGGTGTTGGTCAACCAGAGCCGCAACAGCTCCGGCGAGGTCCAGGGGCAGGCCATCGGCGTCGAATACCACCGCCTGCGTGCCTTTGAGCAATACCTCAATGGCCATGCCCGCGACGGTCAGGAAATCAGTCTTAAGATCATTCCCAAAGCCAAGGATCAGCTGCTCGGTGCGCTGCTGCGTGGGGAAGGGGATCTGGTGGCTCCGGGAGAATTACTGGAGGCGCTACCGGGGCAGGCGGTGAGCCCCAGCGAGCCGGTTGCCAGCAACGTCCCGCTGTTGCTGGTGGGCATCAAGGGCGAGCGGCGTTATACCCGCCTCGAGCAGCTTTCCGGCAAGACACTGGCGTTGACCACGGGCAGTGCCGCCGGGGATGCGGTGAGCCAGATCAACCAGAAGCTGGCGCTGCATAAGCTGGCGCCGATCAAGGTTGAATGGGTCGACCCGAGCCTGGCCGTCGAAGATGTCCTGGAAATGGTTCAGGGCGGAATTTTTCACCTGACCATCGTCGAAAAGCCCATTGCCGAGCGCTGGGGAAAAGTCCTGCCAAAGCTGCGTTTCGATCGGCAACTGGTTATCAGCGAGCCAGGCCAGGAGCATTGGTTCGTGCGGCGTGACGCTTCGATGCTGCGGGCGAGCATCGATCGTTTTCTGAAGGTGTATAAGGCACCAGCCGATCAGGACGTTGCTTTCTTGCGCATCTATCGGCGCCTTTACCAAGTCCATAATCCGTTGACTCGGGCCGATCGCCAGCGTCTGGAAAAACTGCGCCCGGTATTACAAAAGCATGCCGATGCACAGAACATGGACTGGTTGAACCTGGCGGCCCTGGCCTTCAAGGAGTCGTCGTTGCAGCCCAATGCCAGGAGCGGCAGCGGCCCGACCGGCCTGATGCAGATCACTCCCTCGGCTGCCCAGCGGGTCGGGGTAAGTAACATCCAGACGCTCGACAACAATGTCCTGGCCGGCGCCAAGTACCTGGCGTTGATCCGGCGCAAATTCTTTGCCAGCCCCAAGCTCAACGAGCGCGAACGCATGGCGTTTGTCCTCGCGGCCTACAACATGGGGCCGGAGCGTGTGCAGGGTATGCGGACCGAAGCCCGACGGCGCGGGTTGAATCCCAACCAGTGGTTTTTCCAGGTAGAGCGCATTGCCATGGAGCAGGTCGGAATGGGCGCCGTCAGCTATGTTAATAGCGTCAACAAATACTATCTGGCGTTTGACCGGGAACGCGAATCGTTGGAGCCGCAAGCGCGTAAGGTCGTCTCACGGAAATAATCGATAAACTTGATTGTTATCTTGCTATTTTTGCACTTTTAACATGAGTTTTTATGATTAATATAGCGACCCATACCCCCACTACAAAGGACTACACAGCATGAGCACACTGATCAAAACTGTACTGAGCACCCGCGCAGGTTATGGCCTGACTGTCCTGCGAGTTTTTGTCGGCATCATTTTCGCCGCTCATGGCGCGCAAAAACTCTTCGGCCTGTTTGGCGGTTATGGGTTGGCCGGTACGGCACAGTGGATGGAGAGCATTGGTCTGGCGCCGGGACATTTGATGGCGTTGCTGGCCGGGGGGACCGAGTTCTTTGGCGGTCTGGCGCTGATTATCGGCCTGCTGGCACGTCCTGCTGCGTTGGGGTTGAGCTTCACTTTGCTGGTCGCGATTTTCTCCGTGCATATCAGCAATGGCCTGTTCATGGCGAACAATGGTTATGAGTTCGCCCTGGCTCTGCTCGGTGGCACTATCGCGGTTCTGATCGAAGGTGCGGGCAAATTATCGCTTGATGCCGCGATCGCCAAGTAACTTCCAGCAAATGCCCAAAGGCCCGCTTGTAGCGGGCCTTTTTTCATTGTCGATTTCATTATTGGGGATTCTTGACACTACCCCGTCGGCTTCTCTAGGATTGCCGCTTATGCGCCGATTTAAACAGCTACTTGCGGGGCGCCAGGTGATGGGGATATCACCGATAGAAGCTCGACGGGCTTCGAAATACCGCTAAAGCGCTGGTTCGGTGTTGCCTCTCACCTGCCCGGCAGAAAATTGAGGCAGAGACACGACACGATGAATGCACTCCACCCTCCTGTACGTCTGGCGCCAATCACGGCGAATCTTGTTCAGCGCAATCCAAAAATTCTGCTTGGCGGCACCCACCAGCCCACATTGCTGCGTTATCTCGACGGCTGGCCACGTCGCAGCACAGGCCCTGCGGCTTTTCTGATCCAGTTCATCGAAGACGGCGAGTCCTTGGCGCGTTTTGCCAACGACAGTTTTGATCTCGCAGTAATACAGGCGCCCAGCTCGGAAAATGCTGCTGAAGTCATCCGGCATCTGACCCGTGTGGCTCGCCAAGGCTTGATCACCCGTAGGTAGTGATCGGCCTTGTCGAGGTTGAAGTTTGCTGATATTTCCGAGTTCCAAGGCTCGATCCATATCCAGGGTTTAAACCACGGAGTTGCGTTTGGCCAACTCCGCCAGTGCTACCAGATTGGAAACGTTGAACCGTTTTAGCAGCCTGACCTTATAAGTGCTCACCGTCTTGTGGCTGATCAGCAGGGCATCGGCAATTTTCTGATTATTCAGACCGCTCGCCAATAGTTTCAGGACGGTGATTTCCCGGTCTGTCAGCTGGGCAATCAACACACTTTCCTGACAGGCGGCGTTTGTATTCTGTTGCAAGGTGCTGATGGTATCTTCGGGGAAATAGCTATAACCCGATAATATGGCTTTTACCGCATTGGCCAGTTCGTTCAGATTATCGTTCTTGCACAGAAAACCGGCTGCACTGGCTTGTAAGCAACGCAATGCGAAGTTCTTGGAGTTGCTGGAAGTCAGCACCAGGGTTTTTGTAGGCAATCCGGCGGATTTTATATGTGAGATGACGGAAAAACCGTCGAGATTGGGTATGTTCAAATCCAGGATGAGCAGGTCTGGAAGATGCTTGCGTACCAGCTGGACAGCGTCTGCTCCATTGTCTGCCTCTGCGACGATATGATGTCCATGAGGCTCCAGAACGGTTCTTGTAGCGAGTCGAATCAACGGATGATCGTCGACAATAATGATACTTCCCATATAGGCATCTCGATGTCTTGATGATTATTCAGGTATGTTATCCACCTCATCTGAAAAGCAAATCAGACGAATCTTATAGTGTCATAGATGAGCTGAATGACGTTTTACTTGTACGTCAAACATACCGCCGTTGGCCTTGTTTCTCGGGCCTTGGCTGGGGTTTGGCGCTAATGTTTTAAAGTATTGAATATCGGGCAGGTTGCGTTTCGAATGACGGTTGCTTGTCGGGAAGTTGGTTATATTTTTATGGCTGTCTGTTTTATGCCCAATGAGTGAGTTCACGCTTTTTGTGGGTAAAGTAGAGGCAGTCGAGCAGGTTCATTTATCATGGTTCTCGCTCAAGATGGCGAGCATCGTCCAAGGCACAAGGGCACCTGCATCGCTCATCCAATAATGCTGAACAGCCCACAAGGCGCTGCATGGGGAATTAACCAATTGAGTACCAAGCTCATTACGCAGGAAGGTTTCGAAGCTCTGAAAAAAGAGCTGGATTACCTGTGGCGGGAGAAACGTCCGGATGTGACGCAAAAAGTAACTTGGGCCGCTTCCCTGGGGGACCGGAGTGAAAACGCTGATTACCAATACAACAAGAAACTGCTGAGGGAAATCGACCGACGAGTGCGCTACCTGCGCAAGCGGCTCGAAGACATGAAGGTGGTGTCCTACTCACCGGAACAGGAAGGCCGGGTATTTTTTGGCGCCTGGGTTGATATCGAGAATGAGGAGGGCGAAACCAAGCACTTGCGCATCGTTGGTTACGACGAGATATATGGGCAGAAAGATTACATCTCTATCGATTCGCCCATGGCCCGGGCGCTGCTGAAGAAGGAAGTCGGCGACGAAGCGCTGGTGCAGACACCTGGCGGAGAGATGTGCTGGTGGATCAATCAGATTGAATATGTGAAGTGAACCGCATGCGAGGGTTTTACCCCTCGCGCAGTACTGTCAGCGGGCTGGCGTTCAATGCCCGGCGCGTTCCATAGACACCGGCCCCGCCGATCAGCAAGGCGCCGATAACGGGCAGGAGCAGTAGCCAGGGATGAGGATGCCAAGGCAGGTCGAAGGCAAACCGATAGAGCACCAGGCTTACCAACTCCGATCCCAATGCAGCCAGTAACCCGCTGACGGCCCCCAGGAGCCCGAATTCGATTCGCCGGGCCTTGACCAGTAACTGTCGCTCCGCTCCCAGTGCTCGTAGCAGCGCGCCTTGGCGAATACGTTCGTCCAGGGTGGCCTGCAACCCGGAAAATAGCACCGCCATGCCGGCGGCCAGTACAAACAGCAGCACGTACTCCACGGCCAGGGTGACCTGGGCCAGGATGCTGCGCAGTTGTTCGAGCAAGGCCTCCACCTGCAGGATGGTCACCGCCGGGAAGGCCCGAGACAATTCGACCACTTGCTGGTCGTGCCCCGCGGCCAGATAGAAGCTGGTCAGGTAGGTGGCGGGCAGGTCCCGCAGCGTGCCCGGCTGAAAAATCATGAAGAAGTTGGGCTGGAAATTGTCCCAGTTGATTTCCCGCAGGCTGGTCACCCTGGCCTCGCGATTGACTCCACCGACGCTGAACATCATCTGGTCGCCGAGCTTGAGTTTCAGGCTTTCGGCGACTTGGGCCTCGACCGAGACGCCAGGCAGATCCCCTTCGGGCTGCTGGGCCCACCACGAGCCGCTGGTGATCTTATTGCCCGCGGGTAGATCCGCGGCCCAGGTCAGGCTCAAGTCCCGTTGTACGGCGCGGTCGCCGCTGGAATCCTTGCTGACGATTTCCCGGACCGGTTCGCCGTTGATGCTGATCAGCCGCCCTGGCACCACCGGATACAGCGGCGCGGAAGGCGCGGAAAGTGCCACTAGCTTGTCCGTGAAGGCCTGCTTGTCCGCGGGCAGGATATTCAGCGCGAAATAGTTGGGGGCGTTTTTTGGCAACTGGTTTTGCCAGGTGTCGAGCAACTCGCCGCGCAATAACGCAATCAGGGCCATCGACAGCAGAATCAAGCCGAAGGCCAGGGATTGTCCGGCAGCGGCCAAGGGATGTCGCAGCAACTGACCCAACCCCAGGCGCCACGGCAGCGACGCCCTGGCCAGCAAGCGGCGCAGGCTCTGCAGCGCCAGCAGCAATAACCCGCCCAGAACCAGGGCGGCAATGACGCCGCCGCCGAGCAAGGCGAAGGTCAGCAGCAGGTCCAGGCTCAGGCGCCACATGATCAGGCCCAGGGCCAGTAACGCCGTGCCGTAAATCATCCAGGTACTCGAGGGGATCGGCAGCAGGTCGCGACGTAGCACCCGCAAGGGTGGGACACGTCCCAGCGCCGCCAGTGGCGGCAAGGCGAACCCGCCGAGTGCCACCAGGCCGGTGCCGATGCCGGCGACAGCAGGGAGAAGCCCGCCGGGAGGCACATCGGTGGGTAGCAAGTCATGTAATAGATAGAACAGTCCAAGCTGGGCGAGCCAGCCGAGCAGTGCGCCCACTACGCTGGCCAGGATACCGAGCAGGGCCAATTGCAGGGTAAACAGCAACATGGTTTCCCGGCGGGACAGGCCCAGGCAGCGCAGCAGTGCGCTGGCGTCGAAGCGGCGGGAAGCGAAGCGCGCAGCGGAGAGGGCAACCGCCACGCCTGCCAGCAATACCGCCACTAGGCTGGCCATGTTCAAGTAGCGTTCGGCCTTGCCCAGGGCTCCGCCGATCTGGCGATTGCCATCACGGGCATCCTGCAAGCGCTGGTTGGCCGCCAGGCCGGGTTTGATCAATTGGCGGTAGGTTTCCAGGGCCGCTCCCGGGCCGCGCCAGAGCTCTTTATAGCTAACCCGGCTGCCCGGCTGCACCACGCCGGTGGCGTTCAGGTCGCTGAGGTTGATCAGCACCCTGGGGGTCAGGCTGTAGAAGTTGCCGGCGCGATCCGGCTCGTAAGTCAGTACGCGGATCAGGCGGAGAGTTTTCATGCCGACGTCGATGCTGTCGCCGATTTTCAGGTCCAGCGCCGTCAACAATCGGCCTTCGACCCAGGCTTCGCCCGGTTGTGGGCCGCCGCCGGTTTCTTCCGCCGCGTAGGGGGCCGGGGCACTTTTAAGTTCGCCGCGTAGCGGGTAGGCGTCGTCTGCGGCTTTGATACTGGAAAGCTGGATGCCGTTGTCGGTGGCGATCACGCTGGAGAATTCCACCACCTGCGCATGTTGCAGGCCCAGTTCCCGGCCGCTCTGGATCTGTTCGGGCCTTGCCGGAGAGCTGCTTTCAAGCAGCAGGTCCGCGCCAAGAAACTCCGTCGCGCGCAGTAGCATTGCGCCGTTGAGGCGCGCGCCGAAATAGCCGATGGCGGTGCTGGCGGCTACCGCCACGACCAGGGCGAAGAACAATACCCGCAGTTCTCCGGCGCGGGCGTCGCGCAGGAGTTGGCGAATGGCAAGGCTGAACAGGCGCAACAGCGGCAGGCGTGCCATCAAGGCTCCAGTGGGGCGACCAGCAGGCCGGCTTCAAGACGGATCAGGCGCCGGCAGCGATGGGCCAGGCGTTCATCGTGGGTGACCAGGACCAGCGTCGTGCCGCTTTCCTTGTTCAGGTCGAACAGCAGGTCGCTGATGCGCTCGCCGGTATGGCTGTCCAGGTTGCCGGTCGGCTCGTCGGCGAACAGCACGTCAGGTTCGGCGGCGAAAGCTCGGGCAATGGCCACCCGCTGTTGTTCGCCACCTGAGAGCTGCCGCGGGGAGTGGCTCAGGCGCTGCCCGAGGCCGACGCGCTGGAGCAGTTCCGTTGCGCGCTCGCGGGCATCCCGACGGCCGTCCAACTCCATGGGCAACATGACGTTCTCCAGGGCATTGAGGCTGTCGAGCAGTTGGAACGACTGGAAGACAAAACCCACATGTTCCGCGCGGATCCGCGCGCGCTGATCCTCGTCCAGGCTGCTCAGGCCGCGGCCGGCCAGAGTGACTTCGCCGCTGCTGGGCAGGTCGAGCCCGGCCAGCAGGCCGAGCAGGGTGGATTTTCCGGAGCCGGAACTGCCGACGATGGCCAGGCTGTCGCCTTTGTTCAGTTCCAGGCTGAGTTCGTGCAGGATGGTCAGTTCACCTTCCGCGCTGGGAACCACTTTGCTAAGGTTCCGCGCAGTGAGAATGCTTGCGCCCATGGAGAATCCGATGCGTGTGTGGTTTTTGAGTGCTGGCCTGGCCTTGATGTGCATGGCCCAGAACGCAGCGGCAGGTACAGTCCTGATCGTTGGCGATAGTATCAGCGCGGCTTTCGGCCTGGATACCCGGCAGGGGTGGGTGGCATTGCTCGAGCAGCGGCTCAAGAGCGAAGGTTTCAACGATAAGGTGGTCAATGCTTCCATCAGTGGAGACACCAGCGCAGGGGGCCAGGCGCGCCTGCCGGCGCTGCTTGCAGAGCATAAGCCGGAGCTGGTGATTCTCGAACTGGGCGGCAACGATGGCTTGCGTGGGCAGCTGCCAACGCAATTGCAACAAAATCTTGCTTCGATGATCGACAGCTCCAAGGCCAGTGGTGCCAAGGTGCTGTTGCTTGGCATGCAATTGCCACCCAATTACGGCGTGCGCTACACCCAGGCATTCGCCGAGGTGTACACCAGGCTTGCGAGCGAAAAAAGCGTGCCGCTGGTGCCGTTTTTCCTGGAAGGGGTCGGTGGCCATCCCGAGATGATGCAGGCTGATGGCATCCACCCTGCGGTCACCGCTCAGGGCAAGTTGCTGGAAAATGTCTGGCCGACGCTAAAACCGCTGCTTTGACGCTTTTCTACCGGCAGTGTTTCGGCTAATGTGGCGCCCCCGATTTGGAGCCCCCGATGCCGCGTCCCGCCTGGTCCCTGTTTGCCTACCAACTGATCGAGCCTGACGAACAGCTCGACCTGTTCGCCTGCCAGGAAGTCCGGGTGCATCTGGTGACGCGTCAGCTGGAGTTGGGTGGATCTGCCGATCGCACCTTGTGTGGCACCTTGCTGCCCGCGCAACCGCGCTGGTCGAGTGTCGACCGGACCATTTTCCAGGATCAGCGTCTGTGTCCGTTGTGTCGGGCAATCCTCGAATCGCAAAAGCGTGGTACGCCACCGATCTGGCCAGAGTTGCGTTTCGAACTCTAAGACAGCAAGGTCCCGCCCGGTCACCCTTATGCTGTTACAGCTGCCGCTCCCGCAGCCCTGTGGGCGGGTGTACAATCACTTTTTTTACTCGTTGATCATGCGAAGGATTTTCCGGATGTTGCCGCGCTTTCCTGTCGTCACCCGTTGCCTGACGCTTGCCGCCTTGTGTGTGGCCGGCCCTGTTGCCGCATTGGAACTGCCTCTACCTCCACCAGGCGAAGATATCGTCGGTCAGGTACAGGTAATCAAGGCCAAGTACGAAGACACCTTCGCCGATCTGGGCACGACCTACGACCTGGGCTATTACGAGATGGTCGCGGCCAACCCGGGAGTCGACCCCTGGTTGCCGGGTGCAGGTACCGAAGTGGTGTTGCCGACGCGCTTCATCCTGCCGCCGGGGCCTCGTGTAGGCATCGTGATCAACCTGGCCGAATATCGCCTGTATTACTACCCGAAAGGGCGGGACGTGGTTTATACCTTCCCCCTGGGCATTGGCCGGGAAGGTTGGGGATCGCCGATCGCCCATACCAGCATTGTCGCGAAAACCCCGAATCCGACCTGGACTCCGCCTGCCTCGATCAAGGCCGAGCATGCGGCTGACGGTGACCCGCTGCCAAACGTGGTGCCGGCGGGGCCGGATAACCCGTTGGGGCCATTCAAATTTACCCTGGGGACGCCGGGCTACTTGATCCACGGTTCGAACAAGAAGTTCGGTATTGGCATGCGCACCAGCCATGGCTGTTTCCGGATGTTCAACAATAACGTCCTGGAAATGGCGAGCATGGTGCCGGTGGGAACATCGGTACGTATTCTCAACGACCCGTACAAGTTTGGTATCAGCGCTGGCAAAGTCTATCTGGAGGCCCACACGCCACTGGATGACAAAGGTAATCCTTCGGTCGTGGACAAGCACACTGCGGTGATCAATGCCTTGCTCAAGCGTGAAGACCTGGCCAATAACCTGCGAATGAACTGGGATGTGGTGCGCGACGTGGTGGCGGCCGAAGATGGTTTGCCAGTAGAGATCGCCATACCGACTAATGCCCCCGTGGCATCGGCGCTGCCTATCGATATGCAGCAATAACGGCTGAAACGACAACCCGTCGAGGCTTCAGGGCGTCGACGGGTTTTTTATTGCCGCAAGAAAACCCGGGCAATAAAAAAGCCGACCCAATAAATGGGTCGGCTCGATAACAATCCCGAGGGACTATTACTTGCGGCTAGCTTTTTCCAGCATACGCAGAGCGCGCTCGTTAGCTTCGTCAGCAGTCTGTTGTGCTTTTTGAGCAGCAGCCAGAGCTTCATCAGCTTTACGGTAGGCTTCGTCTGCACGAGCCTGGGAGCGAGCTGCTGCGTCTTCAGTTGCAGTCAGACGAGCTTCGGTTTCTTTGGATACGCTGCTGCAACCGGTAGCCAGAACTGCGGCCAGAGCCAGAGCAGAGAATTTCAGAACGTTGTTCATCGTGTTCCCCTTCAAGGACTTTCTATTAAGTAGCTATCTCATCCGAGTGATGAAATGGCCGGCGTACATACTACCCATTACTTGTAGTAAGTAAACTGACGTAGCGCAAGAAGCAAAAAAAATTCTAGGCGTTGAATCTTTTTCGAGCAACTTTTTATCGATCTGTATAAAAAATACGCAACCTTGTCACCCAGTTGGGAGCTTGCGCTTGTTAACCGAATCTGCCGTAGAGCCTCTTTGCACAGCGCTTGCGGAATGTAGGACAAAGTCTATCTATATCGATTCGTCTACACTTTTGTTCAGATTCTGCGGGGCGTCTCACGCATCTTTGTCCATGTTGAGGTGACTTTAAATGGGCGGGCTCGTCTTAAATCTCAACATCCGGCGATGTTCAGGTTGTTGATCATCAGGCGCTTTGATCGACCGCTACGCATGTATCTGGAACAGGTTTTCGGGGGCTGCGTCGACGCTAAACTGGCCTGCCGCCAGTAGCTGGAGCACAAGCGTCCCTTGAGCATTGGCGCCAATGGTGCCTACTATTTGAAACGTGCTCGGTCATGCGAGAGCGACAAGCTCTTCTCGGTGTCCTGACAGGCACGGGGTGGCGTAGAGTTGTTCCTTCGCCGGAAAAACATCGGTAAGGTAGGGGTCAGAATCCAAGACCCGCGAGGAGTAGTGATGAGCGAGGCGTTGTCCATCCACCATGACCAGGCTGGTCATCAGTTCGAGACCAATGTGGACGGTCATCGTGCCTACCTGACCTATATGGACCTGGGTAAGCAGACCCTGGATATTTATCGGACGTTCGTGCCTAACGCGTTGCGTGGCCGTGGTATCGCTGCGGCACTGACCGAGCAGGCGTTGGAATATGCTGACCGTATGGGCTACACGGTAATTCCGTCGTGCTCATATGTGGAGCGCTATATGGAGCGCCATCAGCGTCACGCCGCGAAGCTCTGAGCGGGGACGTCCCCAAAAAAAACGCCGGGCTTGGCCCGGCGTTTTTGTGTCTGCGATACGGGATCAGTTACGAACCCGTTTCGGCAGGACGTCCTTGAGCTTGGCGTGCATGCTGCGCAAGGTTTTCTCGGTGCTTTCCCAATCGATGCAGGCATCGGTGATCGACACGCCATATTGCAGTTCGGCCAGGTCCTTGGGAATTGCCTGGCAGCCCCAGTTCAGGTGGCTTTCAACCATCAGGCCAATGATCGACTGGTTGCCTTCGACAATCTGGTTGGCCACGTTCTCCATTACCAGCGGCTGCAAGGCCGGGTCCTTGTTGGAGTTGGCGTGGCTGCAGTCGACCATGATGTTCGGCTTGATCTTCGCCTTGTTCAGCGCCTGTTCGCAGAGGGCGACGCTGACAGAATCATAGTTCGGCTTGCCATTGCCACCGCGCAGAACCACGTGACCGTAGGCATTGCCCTTGGTGGTAACAATGGATACGCCGCCTTCCTGGTTGATGCCGAGGAAGCGGTGAGGGCTGGAAACCGATTGCAGGGCGTTGATGGCAACGGTCAGACCGCCATCGGTGCCGTTCTTGAAACCGACCGCCGAAGACAGGCCCGAGGCCATTTCGCGGTGGGTCTGGGATTCGGTGGTGCGCGCGCCAATCGCCGACCAGCTGATCAAGTCCTGCAAGTACTGCGGGGAGATCGGATCCAGCGCTTCAGTGGCAGTCGGCAGGCCCATTTCGGCCAGGTCCAGCAGCAGTTGGCGACCGATATGCAGACCGTCCTGGATCTTGAACGAGTCGTCCAGGTAGGGGTCGTTGATCAAGCCTTTCCAGCCAACGGTGGTCCGCGGTTTTTCGAAGTACACACGCATCACCAGGTAAAGGGTGTCGGAGACTTCGGCGGCCAGGACTTTCAGGCGTTCGGCATATTCGTGGGCAGCCTTGATGTCGTGGATCGAGCAAGGGCCGATGACGACGAACAGGCGGTGGTCGGTGCCATCGAGAATATTGCGGATCACTTCGCGACCTTTGGTCACGGTGCGCAAGGCGACATCGCTCAGAGGAATGTCACGCTTGAGCTGATCGGGAGTGATCAGGGTTTCGTTGGAGGCGACGTTAAGGTCGTTGATCGGTAAATCAGCCATCGTGTTACTCGTCAGGTCACGGGTGCCGGCCGCCAGCGATCCCCGCGCGGCGGTGCACAGCGGATTTAAGCGCGTCGGGGAGCCGAACCTTAGCGCGTTACACCGGGGGTCGACAATGGGCAGAGGCGGGTTTAATCCAGCGCTGGCCGCATAAAAGCCTGATGAACCCGGTCGTGGGAGAACTCGGCGGCGTGCTGTTCGACCCATTGCTGGGCCAGGGCCTCGATCTGTCGCTGTTCGGCTTGAGGTTCATGCAGGTGGCAGTAATGCGTAATCTGGCAGACCTGCTCGCTCATCCGCGCACGGAACAGGGTTTGTTCGTCAACGAAGGCGATGCCCACCAGATAACCGCGCTTGCGTCGCAGGCACCAGGCCACATAACCGTTGTAGCGGGCGTTTTCCCCCAGAGTGGGCATGCTTACTTGCAGTGCGGTGCCATGGCGCCAGGCGCGGTGATAATTGCAAGCCATGCCGCCCAGGCTGATAGTGTGCAACCGTTGACGCGAAATGCAGGCGTGCTTGCGTAAGGTCAGCTCAACCGGAACATCGTCAGGATGAGGAATGAAACGTCCCATGAACGCGGACTCCGAGTGTCGGCTATGTGACATTGTTTCCCCCAGTATAGTGGTCGAATTGGAGCTGACTGATTTCGATATCGATCAGCAATTGTTGGCGATGAGCGGTGTCTCGCTGGTGATATTTACCAGCGCGGGTTGCGCCAGCTGTCGTTGGGCCCGGCAGCAGCTGCCCGGGTTCGATCTGCCGATCGAGCGGTTGTGCTGGATCGACGCGGGGAACAATGGCGGAGCGGTCGAGCGTTATCAGGTGTTTCACCTGCCGGCATTGTTTGTGGTGCGCGACGGTGAATTTTATGGGGCCTTACAGTCGCGCCTGATACCCGGCGAGCTCAGCGAGCGCCTGGTGCACGCGTTGAATCGAATTCCAGAGGAGTTGCCTTGATGGAAGCAGTCCACACGCCGCGAATCGGCATTATCGGTACCGGAGCGATCGGTGGTTTCTATGGGATGCTGCTGGCGCGAGCCGGCCTGGATGTGCATTTCCTGTTGCGCAGCGAATTCGCCGCGGTCACTGAGCGCGGTTTGCAATTGCATAGCGCTGTGCATGGCGGGCTGACCCTGAACCCGGTCCAGGCTTACGCGAATGCTGAAGACATGCCGCCCTGCGATTGGCTGCTGGTGGGGGCCAAGACCACCAGCAACGCCGAGTTGGCTCCGGCCATCCTTGCCGCGGCAGCTCCCGGCGCCAAGGTGCTGTTGCTGCAGAATGGCCTGGATGTGGAAGACGGTTTGCGCGACCTGCTTCCCGACGCGCTGCATCTATTGGGCGGCCTGTGTTTTATCTGCGTGCACCGTGCCGGGCCGGGGGTGATCGAGCATCAGGCGCTGGGCGCGGTGAACCTGGGTTATCACAGCGGCCCGGCAACACAAGACGAGTCGCAGCGCCAGGCGATAGTTGAAGAGGGCGCCGATCTGTTCCGCAAGGCTGGGATCGGTTCCCAGGCCATGGCCAATCTGCAACAGGCACGCTGGCAGAAACTGGTGTGGAATGTGCCGTATAACGGCTTGTCGGTGTTGCTCAAGGCCAGCACCACGCCGCTGATGGCCGATGCCGACAGTCGCGAGTTGATTCAGGCCTTGATGCGTGAAGTGGTGCAGGGCGCCCAGGCCTGTGGCCATAGCATGCCGGACGGCTATGCTGAGCACTTGTTCAAGGTGACCGAGAACATGCCGGACTATTGGCCGAGCATGTACCACGACTACCAGCACAAGCGTGCGCTGGAACTATCGGCCATCTACGCTGCGCCATTGGCAGCGGCCAAGGCGGCGGGATGCGAACTGCCGAAAATGCAGGCCTTGTATCAGGCGTTGAGTTTTATCGACCGGCATAACGGTTGATCGCAGTATTGGGGGAGGCGAAATGGCAAAGGGCTTGGGCGGTAAATTGGTGGTGGCGATCTCGTCGCGGGCCCTGTTCGATCTCAGTGAAAGCCATAAGGTCTATCTGGCCGAAGGGGTCGAGGCCTACCGCAAGTATCAGATCGATCACGAGGAGGAGTCGCTCGAACCGGGCGATGCGTTCCCCCTGGTGAAAAAGCTCCTGAGCCTCAATGCCAGCCTCGGCCGTGCACGGGTCGAGGTGGTGCTGGTATCGCGTAACAGCGCCGATACGGGCCTGCGGGTTTTCAATTCGATCCAGCATTACGGCCTGGATATTTCCCGGGCCGCTTTTGTCGGTGGGCGAAGCCCTTATCCCTATCTCGCGGCTTTTGGTTGCGACCTGTTTCTTTCCACCCATGCCGAGGATGTGCGCAGTGCGCTGGACGCCGGGTTTGCCGCGGCGACCATTCTTTCCGGTGGCGCTCGGCGTGCCGCCAGCGCCGAACTGCGGATTGCCTTCGACGGCGACGCGGTGCTGTTTTCCGATGAGTCGGAGCGGGTCTATCAGCTCGGGGGCCTGGAAGCCTTTCAGGCCAAGGAGCGCGAGTCCGCCCGTGAGCCGTTGCGTGGGGGGCCGTTCAAAGGCTTCCTCGCCGCGCTCAATTTATTGCAGCGCGAGTTTCCCGACGACGATTGTCCGATCCGCACTGCCCTGGTAACTGCACGTTCGGCACCGGCCCATGAGCGGGTGATCCGCACCCTGCGCGAATGGGATATCCGCCTGGACGAATCGTTGTTCCTGGGTGGCCTGGAGAAGGCAGCGTTTCTCGAAGCCTTCGCTGCCGATGTGTTCTTCGACGATCAGGCGGGCCATTGCGAGCTGGCTCGCGAAGTGGTCGCCACCGGCCATGTGCCTCATGGCATCAGCAATGAAACCAAGGTTTGACTCAATGGCCACGGGCTTGCGCCGGACGCCGTAGTCGCCTTGGCACTGCTAAGCTGAATCAATCTCCGCCATATTGGCAGTCGAGGAGGTCATATGATTCGTTCGATGCTGTATGCCACTGACCTCGGTCTGTATGCGCCCTATGTGATGCAACATGCCTTGGAATTGGCTCGGACATTCAATGCCGACTTGCACGTGGTTCATGCGGTAGAACCCATGGGGCTGTTTGCCGAATCGGTGTTGCAAAGCTATCTCGACGAGCAGGCCTTGAATGAGTTTCACAGCCAGGGCCTGAGCACGGTGATGGCGAATATCGAACAACGAGTGCTCGACAGCTTTCGTGAAGAGCTGGGGGAGGGCATGCAGGATCTCGCGTTGATTCAATCGGTCAGGGTTTTCCAGGGGGACCCTTCGCAAGTCATTCTCGAACAGGCGTCGAAACTCTCTGTGGATTTATTGATCGTAGGAAGTCACAGCCATGGGACGGGCGGTGAAACTCCATTGGGCAGGACGGCCGCGCGGGTACTGCAACTGGCCAAGGTTCCGGTTTATCTAGTGCCTTTGGTGCAGCGTCGGCGGCTCGGAGATATCTGACGCGGCTATTGGAATTTTCTGAAGAAAAGTTCTAGATTAATTCTTCGAACCATTAATATAGTTATATACCGTCGCTGATGCCCGTGGCGTCTATCTGCTTTGAGGGATTCATATGAAGCTTCAACAATTGCGCTACATCTGGGAAGTGGCGCACCACGACCTCAACGTTTCGGCTACAGCCCAAAGCCTTTATACCTCGCAACCGGGCATCAGCAAGCAGATCCGCCTGCTCGAGGACGAGCTGGGCGTCGAGGTATTCGCTCGCAGCGGCAAGCATCTGACCCGTGTCACCCCGGCTGGTGAACGCATCATCACCACCGCTGGCGAGATTCTGCGCAAGGTCGAGAGCATCAAGCAGATCGCCCAGGAATTCTCCAACGAGAAGAAAGGCACCCTCTCGATCGCCACCACCCACACCCAGGCCCGTTATGCACTGCCGCCGGTGATCAGCAGCTTCATCAAGCAATACCCGGACGTGGCATTGCACATGCATCAGGGCTCGCCGATGCAGATTGCCGAAATGGCCGCCGACGGTACCGTTGACTTCGCCATCGCCACCGAGGCGCTGGAGCTGTTTGGCGACCTGGTAATGATGCCGTGCTACCGCTGGAACCGTTGTGTGGTGGTACCGCAGGGCCACCCGCTGACCAAGCTGCCGAAGCTGACCCTGGAAACCCTCGCCGAATACCCGATCGTGACTTACGTGTTCGGTTTCACCGGCCGCTCCAAGCTCGACGAAGCGTTCAGCCATCGCGGCCTGACGCCAAAGGTAGTGTTCACCGCCGCCGACGCCGACGTGATCAAGACTTACGTGCGCCTGGGTCTGGGGGTGGGGATCGTCGCCAAGATGGCAGTCGATACCAAGCTCGACAGCGACCTGGTGGTGCTGGATGCCAGCGAGCTGTTCGAATCGAGCATCACCAAAATCGGTTTCCGCCGCGGTACTTTCCTGCGTGGCTTCATGTGCGACTTCATCGAAAAGTTCGCCCCGCACCTGACGCGCGAAGTGATGGCCAAGGCCATTCAGTGCCACAACAAGCAGGAACTTGAAGAGCTGTTCGACGGCGTCGAACTGCCTGTCCACTAAGTCGTAGCCGGGATCACTTGACCTCGGTGACAGCGAATTGTTGCCGAGCGCCCGCCACGACGATCTCCAGCTCATCCCCCTCGAACTTGCCCAGCAGGCTTTTGCCCAGCGGTGAACGAGGGGTGATGACGGTCACCGGTTGCCCCACCACCTCGACTTTCAGTCCTGCCCCATCCGGCGCCAGGAACAGCCATTGTTCGTGGCCGTTTTCATCTTCAAGACCCAGCAGTGCGCCGACCTGGATACCGGCCTGTTCATCGTACGGGCGCAGGGGCATGTTTTGGCAGAGCGCCAAGGCTTGCCTGATTTCCTCGACACGCCTGGCCTGGCCGGCGGCGAGATAGGATGCCTCGAGCCCCAGGGTGTCGTATTTGTTTTCAGCGATGTTCTCTTCGTGGGTTGCCGCTTCATAGGCGGTTTGCGCCGCGCGCTGGGCGATATCCAGATCGCTGCGGAGCTTGTCGAGAATCAGCTGGTGGACGGTGTGTTTATTCATGATCAATCGCAGAATTGCAGGACATTGGCCCGGCTCTTTTCGCTCGGCGCGGTCTGGTCCTGTTGCAGCCAGAATTGGCATTTCGGGTTGGACTGGTTGCGCAGGTTGCTGCGCGCATTATCCAGCGCCTGTTGCTGTTCGTTTTTACGCAGGTTTTCCTGGTACTGCTCGAACATGCGGCTGGATGCCGCCGATTCCGCGCTGGGTGGTTGCGCCAGTTGGCGCATGGCCTGGGAGACGGGCGCCAACTGCTGGTCGAACAGAAAGCGCCAGGCCAGCCAGCAGGTCAGGGCGATCGCGAGAAAACCCAGCCACAATCCCAGGGCAATACTGCCGCTGAGTTGAAGTGCATTTACGCTGATACGTATGGGGCGACGGGGTGTTGCACGATTGGGCATGGCGGCCTCCTGGCAGGCGGTGTCGGCAAGCCGCGATTGTCGCACGAAGATTATCGGCGTTTGCTCTTCTGTCCGTGGCGATTTATGCGGACAATCGGCGCCTTTGCCAAATGGAGCCCGGAATGAAAGCCTCCTGGGATATTTTCTGCAGTGTCGTCGACAACTATGGCGATATCGGCGTGACCTGGCGGCTGGCCCGACAATTGGTGGCCGAGCATCAGTGCGCGGTGCGCCTGTGGGTGGATGACCTGCGCGCTTTCGAGCGTTTGTGCCCGCCGATCGATGTCGCCTTGGCTCAGCAATGGCAGGAAGGCGTCGACGTGCGGCAATGGCCGGTCGAGTGGACGCCTGTGGCGGCTGCCGATGTGGTTATCGCGGCCTTTGCCTGTCAGTTGCCGCCGGCTTATATGGAGGCGATGGCCGAGCGTGAGCGCACGCCCCTGTGGCTGAACCTCGATTACCTCAGTGCTGAAGCCTGGGTGACCGGCTGCCATGGTTTGCCTTCGGTGAAGTTCAAGGGCGTGCAGAAATACTTCTTTTTCCCGGGTTTCCAAGCCGGCACCGGTGGCTTGCTGCGCGAGGCCGGACTGTTGGAACGGCGCAAGGCATTTCAGCAGGATCCCCTGGCCCGGCAACGCTTCCTGGAAGGGCTTGGCGTATTTGCCGCACCTGGCGCGCGATTGATGTCGCTGTTCGCCTATGAGAACGCCGGCCTGGCCAGTTGGCTGGAAGCGCTGGCGGGCGATTCGCGGGCTACCCATCTGCTGATTCCCGAAGGACGCATCCTTGGGGACGTGCAACGCTGGCTTAAGGTCGAGGCGTTGGCGGCGGGGGCCGTGCAAGTTCGCGGCGCCCTGACGGTGCAGGTGCTGCCATTCGTCCGACAAGAGCAATATGACCATTTGCTGTGGTCCTGCGATTTCAACGCAGTACGCGGCGAGGACTCGTTCGTGCGTGCGCAGTGGGCCGGTCGGCCGATGCTCTGGCACATTTACCAGCAGGACGAAGACATCCATCTGGACAAGCTCGACGCCTTTCTCGAGCTTTACACCCAGGGGCTGTCGCCAGCGGCCAAGACGGCGCTGATCGATCTGTGGCAAGCCTGGAATGCCGGAGGCGAGATGACGCAAGGCTGGAAAAAACTGCTCGAACACTGGCCGGAAGTAGCCGCTCACGCGCAAAAGTGGTGTCTGGAACAAGGCTCGCAGCCCGATCTTGCTGCGGCGCTGGTGCAGTTTTACCTAAATCAGGGTGGGCACTGAGAGGACTCAATGAACACGGGACGAAACTGTAGTGGTCTAATGAAACCGGACACCCATTTAGGCGAAAATGCTCGCCAGATGGAGGTGTCTGATGACCAAACAACGTCGTTCCTTTTCTGCTGAATTCAAACGCGAGGCCGCAGCCTTCGTGCTCGATCAAGGCTATAGCCATATCGAGGCCTGCCGGTCGCTCGGTGTAGTTGGGTGAACCAACTCCAGCAGGAGCGCAGCGGTGTTACTCCACAGACTAAAGCGCTGACGCCCGGCGTAGTGCTCAAGGTCTGTCTTCCAAAGAAATCCAGCGCTGTTTGAAGCGTTACCTCGTCAGGGAACTCTACCCTTTGATCTTGGCGGATTTAGCTGAATCGGCTCGATCTTGTTGACATAGGAGCGTCAATGCGCCGATGGAGCGCATGTTTCGCAGTTTGAAAACTGAATGGATACCAACCGTGGGCTACATGACGGTTCAAGACGCGCACCGAGACATCAGTCATTACCTGATGCATCGGTACAACTGGATTCGACCGCACCAGTTCAACGATGGGATGGCCCCGGCTCAGGCCGAGAAAAAACTTAACGTCGTGTCCGGGATTAGTTGACCACCACACCTTTGGTCGAAGGCTTTGGGAATGTCGTCTGCGTTCTACTTGGTGGCTGTACTGGGTGACCTTACCCTGCTGATGCTTGGAGTGCTTAAGGATCAGCAGGGTCCGTAGTGCACTTCTTCAAGCGATCCGTATCAGTGCCGCTCCCTGGGCTGGTATCAATATTGCCATTCAGGTCGAGGTAGATATCCGTTCTTCGCCATTTAGGGGTGATATTGACGCAGTGATTACGGCCCGTATCACTCCACCAATAGAACTCCATGAAGAACCCGGCATCTGGAAAAATGTGACCAAAATCAGATGTCGCCTCGCCTGGAAATAGGCCTCCGCGTCCACTCCGATAAATTCGGTGTTCGGTATTCCAGGTCACCGAAAGCTTCTCTTTCCCCTCCTTGGAGTAGTGAACAGTTACCACTGGGGTCGCTACCCTCCAAAACACGACGGGCGACAGCAGTAGCAAAAAGAGAATGCCAAAAATGTACCTGTATTTAATGGGTCTTACATTTGTGGACACGGACACCTTCCCCCCATTCGCCCAGTGGTACTGCAAGAACCTCGTCCATGATCATCTTTGCCGTGATGCCTCCGTTTGGATGTTGTCGATAGAGCTTTATAGTGGCACTGGTAGAGAACTTTAGGAGCGGAAAGGGTCAGGCTCGCCCTCGCATTGTTTCAAGCGAGAAATAACGTCAGGGCCAGTTTTAGCGATGTCGATTCTTCCCTTTTCATCAAGGTAGATATCTGTCGTTCGCCCCCATTTTGGCGTTATGGAGATGCATCTCCGCAGATCCTTGGCAGACCACCAATCGAACATCATGAAGAAATCCTTGTTGGGGAAGATGTGGCCAATATCTGCGGTCGCTTGACCGGGGAGGATGCTCCCTTTGTCAATACGGTGCTGGGTGTTCCAGATATAACGGAACTCCTCCTTGCCATCCTTGGAGTAATTAACAGCTACTCTCGGCAACGTCATATACCAAAATACACATGACGCGAGCAGGAGCAGGAGCAGCATGCGTCCCTTGCTCAGTTTACTTACATATGTGGACAATGGCGCCATCCCCCCAATCCTCTGGGTTAACTGCAAGAACCTTTTCCATGATCATTTGGGCGGTGATGCCCCCGTTAGGGTGTTCAGCAAATAGTTGGGTCCCGATACTAATTGATATTCGGTCCTGGGCGTCATCGTAAGCCCTGGCCCCACTAACACCTTCGGTCGCGTGAGGCCCCCGTCGTTTCTCCCAATCAAGCACTTTTCTGATGGAGTCGGACGCAATCTGCTCAATACCCGCACCGTCAGACAGAACACTTTCCGAAAGACCGCCTGCCCGCCCAACGTAGCCATAGTGGACGTTCGACCAAATGTCATAGTAATAATTGTATTTACCTTGCTTGAAGTAGTAATCACCGAACCTCGCGTAGATCTTCGGCTTGTGGTCCCAATCACGACCCAGGCCTACTCGCTCAGTCCATATGGCCATAGCAGCCGCCCCATTTGCAGCAGCAATGGCTTGAGGGCTGGTTGCACCTGCTTGGGCGTACCACGGCAAGTCCATGTATTTCCGCGTTTCTGCCGCAGTGTCATAGCTGAGTAGCTCTTTCATCTTTATTACGGATGGGTGATGAATATTGCGGTTAATCTCATCGGCAATGTAGCTCGCTACCTCTTCCATCCGGTCAGGGTCGTTACAGACCTTCTCCTCAGGCTTCTCTTCAGGCGCCTTAGAGGCCCCATTGGGATCGACCAAAGCATTCGCAGCGGTGGCCTTCTCGGTCAGCTTCGGATCAGCCAACAAGGTCGCCATCTTTTCATCGTCTACAGAGCCATCTGAGCGAAACACTCCGAGCGCTGCAAAGTTGATGATGGCAGCCCCAGGAGTGCCCCCCATGACAAAGCCACCGAAAGTATCACCCGACCCCGTGATGACCGTCCCACCGTGGCTGGTGGGGCTCCCTAAGTGGGCCATGGGGCGACCATTCAGGATGATCGAGGGAAACCCCGTGGTGATGACCGCGCCACAGCCGCAAGTGTCGCCGACTCGGGCTGCTCCCATGAAGTTGATGTTGATGTCGCCAGAAGCGCAAGCAATTGGGGTCGTGCCATGACCGGGAAGAGGACAGACGTGTTTGTCGCCCAGACGAGCAGAAGAAAGCACTGAACATCATCCTTGCGTGTAAAGGTCCTTTGTAGAGCCTCGCGAGGCTACCAAGTATCGACAGGGGAGGCTGTAGGACGATTCTGGACTTTGCTGGAGCCCTTCATGAGAATCTGGCAGAAGAATCTGAATGACCACCTCAATCCCCGTGTGCGCCCAGGTTCCCCCGTGGGCCCTCGCGCCTGAGCCTTATCGCGGACCTGGGCGCCTCTGGATGAAACGCGACAACCGATCACCAAGGTTTCACCAAGACCACACCAAGCCTTGCCCCAAGGGCGTTACAAGGAACTTTACCGGGCCCAATGATCCCGCAACGATGGCCTTCCAGCTCTTTCATTGCCCAGTTTTATCTAAATTGGATATGATACGCGGCCTAGATTTTTGTAAATCCCATCCAAATTCGGATATTCGCAATGAAAACTGGTAAAGAACTCAAACCCGGTACCGTGATCCGTATCGACAACGATCCTTGGCTGGTTCAGAAAGCTGAATTCACCAAGTCGGGTCGTAACAGCGCGATCATGAAGACCAAGCTGAAGAACCTGCTGACCGGTTACAAGACCGAAACCGTTTACGGTGCGGACGACAAACTGGACGACGTGATCCTGGATCGCAAAGAAGCGACCCTGTCGTTCATCAGCGGCGACACCTACACGTTCATGGACACCACTGACTACACCATGTACGAGCTGAACGCCGAAGACATCGAAGCCGTTCTGCCGTTCATCGAAGAAGGCATGACCGACGTTTGCGAAGCCGTGTTCTTCGAAGACCGTCTGGTTTCCGTTGACCTGCCGACCACCATCGTGCGCCAGGTTGACTACACCGAAGGTTCCGCTCGCGGCGACACTTCGGGCAAGGTGATGAAGCCTGCCAAGCTGAAAAACGGTACCGAGCTGAGCGTTGCAGATTTCGTGGAAATCGGCGACTGGATCGAGATCGACACTCGCGACGGCGGTTCTTACAAAGGCCGCGCCAAGGTTTAAGCACTGCTTGAATCCTTAGCCACAAAAAAGCCCGACCATCGAGTCGGGCTTTTTTGTGGCCGAAGATCCTAAGGATGCTGCGGCTTACTTCAGATGCTGCTTGAGCTCTTCGGAAGCTTGCAGCAGCGCTGAGCGCACCGCGGGCACCTGGCTGACCACATTGAGCAGGCCGTAGTCGTGAATCATCCCGTTGTAGCGCACCGAGGTCACGGTCACGCCGGCTTCGTCTAGCTTGCGCGCATAGGCTTCGCCTTCGTCGCGCAGTACATCGGCGCCAGCGGTCTGGATCAGCGCGGGCGGCAGGTCCTTGAGCTGGGCGCTGGTGGCGCGCAGCGGCGAGGCGTAGATCTCGTTACGTTGCTGGGCATCGGTGGTGTAGTTGTCCCAGAACCACTTCATCATGTTTTTGCTGAGGAAGTGCCCCTCGGCATATTGGTTGTACGACGCCGTCTCGAAGTTGGCGTCGGTGACCGGCCACAACAGCAACTGGAACTTGATCGCTGGCGTGCCCTTGTCCTTGGCCATCAGGCTGACCACCGCCGCCATGTTGCCGCCGACGCTGTTGCCGGCAACCGCCAGGCGCTTGCCATCGACGTTTATTTCCTGGCCATGCTCGGCCACCCAGCGAGTGGCGGCATAAGCCTGATTGATCGCCACCGGGTAACGCGCTTCCGGAGACGGGGTGTAATTGACGAACACCGCTGCAGCCCCGGAGCCCACCACCAGATCCCGTACCAGGCGCTCGTGGGTCGGGAAGTCTCCCAGCACCCAACCGCCGCCGTGGAAGAACATGAACACCGGCAACGTGCCTTTCACCCCGGCGGGCCTGACGATGGTCAGGCCGATGTCCTGGCCGTCGACGTTGATGGTCTTTTGGCTGACATCCGCCTTGGGCAGTGTCAGCTTGACCCCGGCCTGGGCACCGACCAGCACGGCCCGGGCCTCTTTCGCGGTCATTTGTTCCATCGGCTTGCCGCCGCCGGCGTTCAAGGCGTCGAGGAACGCCTGGGTGTTGTGTTCGACCCCGCCTTCGGCAAAAGCCGTATTGATGGAGAGGGCGAGAAGGCTACCGGTCAAGACTTTGTTCAACGTGTGCATGTTCATCTCCTGGGCGGTGCGGGCGTGGGTGCGCAGCTGGGTTAGACAGTCACGTGCAGACGTACGTCGACGTTGCTGCGGGTGGCGTTGGAGTAAGGGCAGACCTGGTGAGCCGCTTCGACCAGCGATTGCGCGTCGCTCTGTTCAAGGCCTGGCAGGCTGATGTGCAGGTCGATGTCCAGGCCGAAGCCGCCAGGAATCTGGCCGATCCCGACATGGGCGGTGATCGAGGCGTTATCCGGGATCTTGCGCTTGCTTTGGCCGGCAACGAATTTCAGGGCACCGATGAAGCAGGCGGAGTAGCCCGCGGCGAAAAGTTGTTCAGGGTTGGTCGCCTGGCCGCCGGCGCCGCCGAGTTCCTTGGGGGTGGAGAGCTTGACGTCGAGAATGTTGTCGCTGGAGACGGCGCGACCATCACGGCCACCGGTTGCGGTTGCGACTGCGGTATAGAGAGTTTGCATGGTGTGAGCCTCTTGGGTTTGGTTGTTTGCGCTAAATGTTTGCGCGCCAAGTAAGTGCGAGATAAATGTATCGCTCAAATATTTTGTGCGCAAGATAAATTTTTGAAAAAAATCGAAATCCGTTGGAAAAGAATCTGAGCTGTGAGCTAACCAGTTGATTTTGATGTGGATTTTTTTGAGATATTTTTTCGACACGCTGTCGGCGGCGTCGAAATGGAGGGAGTCGCGAGCAAACGCTTCTGCAGGGGGAAGGCAGGCGTGCTCGCGAGGGCGCCGTTAAAGGCTGTCTTGCAGATGGCCGCGCAGGTTCAGCAGGTCGGCCTGCAGTTTGCGCAATTGCTCCAGGGTCAGGCCGCTGGAGCCGAGGATGCATTGGGGGATGCCTCGCGCTCGGTCATGCAGGGCACGACCTTGCTCGGTCAGTTCGATGATGACCACTCGTTCGTCTTCGCGGCTGCGGGTACGGCTCAACAGGCCCTCGGCCTCCAGGCGCTTGAGCAGGGGCGTCAATGAGCCGGGATCGGTCAGCAGGCGGCTGCTGATCTCGCCGACGGTCAGGCCGTCGTGCTCCCAGAGCACCATCATCGCCAGGTATTGGGGATAAGTCAGGCCCAGCTCATGGAGCAGCGGTTTATAGACTTTGGTCATCAGCAGCGAAGTCGAATGCAGGGCGAAGCACAGCTGGTTATCCAGCAGCAGGTCGTCGCATTTTTCCGGGGTGGAGCGTTGGGTGGTCATGGTCGGGCCTTGATTGATACTCGTCCTGAATCTAGCGGGCGAATCTTTAATGCGCCAGATAATTCTTGCCGGCGTTTTCAGCCCATGGCGCTCTGCAGCGCCAGATCCCAGGGTGGAATCGGGCTGAAACGAGTCTTCAAGTATTCCAGCAACAGGCGGCTGCGGGCGTTGGTGTGCTGTTCCAGGCGCAGGGCGTAGATACCGGCGCTTTCCGGTTTGGGCAGGCCGGTTTCGCAGAACAGCGGCATCAGTTCGCCGCGCAGCAGATGTTCGCTGGCCAGCCAGGTCGGCAAGTGAGCGATACCCAGCCCGGCCAGGGCACCGGACAGCAGCGCCTCGGCATTGTTGGCGCTCAGGCGGATGCGTTGTGGGCGATGGGTTTGCAACTGCCCGTCCAGTTCGAAGCGCCAGGCGAACAGCGGGGCCAGGCCATCCCAGTCCAGGCCATCGTGTTGGCTCAGTTCGGCGGGATGCACCGGTGTGCCGCGACGCTTTAAATAAGCCGGGCTGGCGCAGGCGATGCGCACGATGCTCGCCAGTGAAGTCGCCACCATGCGGGTATCGACCCTTTGTCCGGCGCGCAGCACCAGATCGACCTTGCCCAGGTGCGAGCCCTGCATGTCGACGAAGCTGTCGATCAGGTGCAGCTGCACGTCCAGCCCTGGATAGAGCACCAGGAAATCGGCAATCGCCGGCGCCAGATGACGCCGGCCGAATGCCGCGGGCGCATCGATGCGAATCAGGCCTTCCGGCGCGTGGCTCAGGGACACGGCTTCCGCCCGGGCCAGTTGCAGTTCGGCGACGATCCGTCGGGCGCGCTCGGCGAAGGCCTGGCCTGCCGCCGTGGCCACCACGGCATGGGTGGTACGCATGAACAGCTTGCTGCCGACGGCATTTTCCAGGCTGTCGATGCGCCGGGCTACCGCCGAAGGGGTCAAGGGATGGCGACGCGCGGCGGCGGAAAAACTCCCGGCTTCCAGCACATCGAGGAACAGGCCGAGTTGGTCGGTAAGGGCATTGGGGTTCATGGCGGATTTTTGCTTGTGCGAATTTGGCAAAGCCATTGTGCGTTGCTGTGCGTTTCCGCACCAGGGCCGACTGCGTAGCATGCATGGCCTGAGTGAGGAGAGCGGCTGTGATCGATTTGGCGATGTATGTGTTATTGGGCGCGGCGCTCGGCACGGTGGGCGGCTTGTTTGGAATTGGTGGCGGGCTGATTGCGATTCCGGTGCTGGGCGTGCTGTTCGGCCTGGACCAGCAGATCGCCCAAGGCACGGCATTGGTGATGGTGGTGCCTAACGTGATGCTGGCGTTGTGGCGGTATCACCAGCGCAACCGGATCGAGGCGCGTCACGCCTTGCCGTTGGCCTTGATGGGGTTCTGTTTCGCCTGGCTCGGCTCGATCTGGGCCGTGGGCATCGACGCCCAGGTTATGCGGATCGGCTTCGTCGCGTTCCTGGTGGCGCTGTCCGCCTATAACCTGGTGCGCATGTTCCTGGCCAATGCCCCGGCTTCGGCGCAGATGCGCTACCCCTGGCCATGGCTCGGTGTGTTGGGTGCGGCTTCCGGGGCGATGGGCGGGCTGTTCGGTGTCGGCGGCGCCGTGGTTGCCACGCCGGTGCTGACCAGCGTGTTCGGCACCACCCAGGTAATCGCCCAGGGGCTGTCGCTGGCCCTGGCGCTGCCCAGCACCGGGGTCACGCTGGTGACCTACGGGGTGCATCGGGAGGTGGACTGGATGATCGGCCTGCCGTTGGCGGTGGGTGGGCTGCTGAGCATCAGTTGGGGAGTGAAAATCGCCCACGCGCTGCCCGAGCGAATGCTGCGCGGGCTGTTCTGCGGTTTCCTGGTGGTCTGCGCGGTGATGCTCGCCTTTAAAGTTTGAAGCCTTCGACTATGTGCTCGGCCAGGCATTCGGTGATGGGCGAAGGCGTGTTGAGGTTGCGCACCAGCATGATGCTGGCCTCGGGCAATACCGGCAGGTCTTCGGCGGCGCCGAGGATGCGCATGTCCGAGGTGATCAGGCTTTCCAGTTGCGCGGTGATCGCCAGGCCGGCGCTGACCACGGCCATCAGTGCCGACAGGCTGGAGCTGTTGTAGGCGATGCGATAGTCGCGACCGGCGGCGTCCAGGGCATTGCACGCCCACTGCCTGCAGAAGCAATCGCTGTTGAACATCGCCAGGGGCAGCGGCGTTTGCTCATGCGGGCAGAAGCCCTGGGCCTCGGCCCAGACGAAACGCTCCTTGCGCAATAACTGGCCGATTTCGCTGCCCGGCTCACGGGTGACGATAGACAGGTCCAGATCCTGGCGTAGCAGCAGTTGCCTGGACGACTCGCAATGCACCTCGATCTGGATCAAGGGATAAGCCTGGGCAAAGCGCGACAGGATCCCCGGTAGAAAACGCATCACGTAATCGTCCGGCGTACCGATGCGCACGGTGCCGACCATGTGCGGCTCGCGCAAGGTGTTGAACACTTCGCTGTGCAGTTTCAGGATGCGCCGCGCATAACCCAGCAGCACCTGGCCCTCGGCGGTCAGGCGTACCTGGCGGCCCTCGCGCTGGAACAGCTGGCGTTGCAGCACGTCCTCCTCGAGCCGTTTCATTTGCATGCTCACCGCGGACTGGGTGCGATTGACCAGCTCGCCGGCCTTGGTGAAACCGCCCTGGTCGGCGATGGCAACGAAGGTGCGCAGCACCTCGGTATCAATGCTTGGGTAGCTGGACAATTCATCAAACTCCGAGATGTATTGCATAAGAAACATTCGTTGGATTGATCTTAGCCCTGGGCGGAAACTTGAGCCATCCCACTTGGAGGGCAAGACGATGAAAGGTCAAAAAGGTTTTGTACTGGCTCACCGGTTTACCTGGCACGACGTTTCCTGGCGGCATCTGCTGCAGCGGGTCGTCCGTTGGCATGAGTTGCACCGTGAACGCGCCATGCTCGCCGGCATGAGTGACGAGGCGCTGAAAGACATTGGCCTCAGTCGCGCGGATGTGGAGCGGGAAACTGTGCGGCCGTTCTGGGACGACCCGATGCACAAGTGAACGTCAAAGCGCTACACAAGCGGCTTCTCGCTGAGGTAGCTTGCGGGCAGACAAAGGAGATTTGCCATGCCCGCAGAACTGTCCTTTTCCCTCAAACAGGCTCGGCGCCTGGCGCTGGCCGCCCAGGGCTTTTCCGGGCGACCGCTGCCTGCGACGATCGGGCCGGCACAGCTCAACCGCCTGATCGCGCGCCTGGGCATCCTGCAGATCGACTCGGTCAACGCCCTGGTGCGCTCGCACTATTTGCCGCTGTTCTCCCGCCTGGGCAACTACCCCGCGCCACTGCTGGACCAGGCTGCCTGGAGCCAGGGGCGGCAACGCACGCTGTTCGAATACTGGGGCCACGAAGCCTCGTTGCTGCCGCTGTCGCTGTACCCGCTGATGCGCTGGCGCATGCAACGGGCAAGCGAGGGGCAGGGCATCTACCAGCAGTTGGCGCGTTTTGGCCAGGAGCAGCAGGCGACTATCCGTCGGGTGCTGGCCGCGGTCGAGGAGCAGGGCGCTCTGGGCGCGGGCAGCTTGTCGACCCGTGAGGAGCGCGCTGGCCCCTGGTGGGATTGGAGCGCGGAGAAACACGCACTGGAATGGCTGTTTGCCGCCGGTGAAGTGACAGTGGCGGGGCGGCGAGGTTTCGAGCGCTTGTACGACTTGCCGGAGCGGGTGATTCCCTCAAGCATCCTCGGCCATTCGCCGCTCAGCGAAGCCGACGCCCAGCGCGGTTTGCTGCTGCATGCCGCCAGCGCCCTGGGCGTGGCCACGGAAAAAGACCTGCGCGACTATTTTCGCCTGGAACCGGCGGACAGCCGGGCGCGCCTGACGGAACTGCTGGAAGGCGGCGAGCTGGTGGCCTGCAAGGTGGTGGGCTGGAAGCAAACGGCGTATTGCCTGCCGCAGGCGACAGTGCCGCGTCGCGTGGCGGCCAGTGCCTTGCTATCGCCCTTCGATTCGCTGATCTGGGAGCGCAGCCGCACCGAGCGGCTGTTTGATTTCCACTATCGGCTGGAAATCTACACACCGCAGCACAAGCGGGTGTATGGCTATTACGTGCTGCCGTTTTTGCACCATGAACGGATCGCCGCGCGGGTCGACCTGCGGGCTGAGCGAGCGCACGGGCGCCTGGCGGTGCATGCCGTGCATGAAGAGGAGCAGGGGTTGGACGAGCAGGGGATGCAGGCGCTGGCAAGCAGCTTGCGGCGCATGGCCGACTGGCTGGGGCTGGCCGACGTGCAGCTCAATTGCCCGAGGGCCAGTGCCCAGCGGCTGCGTGTTTTTCTTTAAGCGGCATCGCGAGCAGGCTCGCTCCTGCAGAATCAACGGTGCAGGAGCGAACTTGCTTGCGATAGCGGCCTGACGGTCAGCGCTTGACCTGTTTCAAGGTCTCGGCAATTAGGAACGCCAGCTCCAGCGACTGGTCGGCGTTCATCCGCGGGTCGCAATGGGTGTGGTAACGATCCGACAGGCCGTCCTCGGTAATCGGCCGCGCACCGCCAATGCATTCGGTGACGTTCTGCCCGGTCATCTCGATGTGGATGCCGCCGGCATAACTGCCCTCGGCTTCGTGGACCTGGAAGAACTGCTTCACCTCATTGAGGATCTGCGCGAAATCGCGGGTCTTGTAACCGCTGCTGGCCTTGATGGTATTGCCGTGCATCGGGTCCGAGCTCCACAGCACCTTCTTGCCTTCGCTTTCCACCGCGCGGATCAGCTGCGGCAGATGGTCGCCAACCTTGTTTGCGCCCATGCGGGCGATCAGGTTCAGGCGGCCCGGATCGTTGTCCGGGTTGAGGATGTCGATGAGGCGGATCAGGTCATCGGCATTCATGCTCGGGCCCACCTTGACCCCGATCGGGTTATTCACGCCGCGCAGGAATTCGACATGGGCGCCATCGAGCTGGCGGGTGCGGTCGCCGATCCACAGCATGTGCGCCGAGCAGTCGTAATAGTCGTTGGTCAGGCTGTCACGACGGACGAACGCTTCTTCATAGTTCAGCAGCAGCGCCTCGTGGGCGGTGAAGAAGCTGGTCTCGCGCAGCTGCGGCGAGCTGTCCATGCCGCAGGCGCGCATGAAGGCCAGGGTTTCATCGATGCGGTCCGCCAGCTGGCTGTATTTCTCGGCCAGGGCGGAGTTGGCGATGAAGTCCAGGTTCCATTTGTGCACCTGGTGCAGGTCGGCAAAGCCGCCCTGGGCAAAGGCGCGCAGCAGGTTCAGGGTGGCGGTGGCCTGGTGGTAGGACTGCAGCAGGCGGTCCGGGTCCGGCACCCGGCTTTTTACATCGAAACCTATGCCGTTGACGATATCGCCGCGATAGGCCGGCAGGGTCACGCCATTGATGGTTTCGTCATTGGCCGAGCGTGGCTTGGCGAACTGGCCGGCCATGCGCCCGACCTTGACCACCGGGCAGCCGGCGGCGAAAGTCATGACAATCGCCATCTGCAGCAGGACCTTGAAGGTGTCGCGGATCTTCGCCGCGGAGAACTCGGCGAAGCTTTCGGCGCAGTCGCCGCCCTGCAGCAAAAAGGCGCGGCCTTGGGTCACCTCGGCAAACTGGCGGCGCAATTCCCGGGCTTCGCCGGCAAATACCAGCGGCGGGTAACTGGCCAGGGTCTGCTCGACCTGCAACAGGTGGGCGGCGTCGGGGTAGGCAGGTTGTTGCTGGATCGGCAGGGCGCGCCAGCTGTCAGGACTCCAGGGTTGGCTCATCGTGGACTCGAGTGGTTTTAAAGTCGGATAGGCATGTTAGCAGCAATTAGTGCGTGACCTGTTCCCGCCGGTTCGCGGACAATCGCGCCTTTCCCGCTCGGCGCCGAGCGGCTGGTTTATCGCGATGGCGAGGTTGAGCCCCATCGCGGCTAGGAGAAGAGATGACTGAGGAGCGCGTCGAGCGCCTGCTCGCCGAAGTGCACGATGAGTTCGGCATGATTCGGGTACTGGAAGTGGCCGATTACCGCTTCCTCGAATTTGGCGATGCCATCGAGCAGAGCTGCGTGTTTACCGCCGACCCGAGCTGGTTGGAGTATGACTACACCCGCGCCATGCTGATTGGCGCGCTGTGCCATGAGCAGCCCGAGAGCGCGCTGTTTCTCGGCCTGGGAGCCGGTACCCTGACCCAGGCCTGCCTCAAGTTCCTGCCGCTGGAAGATGTCGAGGCCATCGAGCTGCGTCCCGACGTACCGCGCCTGGCCATCGAGTACCTGGGGCTGGATGACGACCCGCGTCTGTATATCCGAGTCGGCGATGCGCTCGAGTTGCTGGACAGCGCCGAGTCGGCGGATCTGATTTTTGTCGACCTGTACACCGACGTCGGTCCTGGCGTCGGGCACCTGGCCTGGGGGTTCCTGGAAAATTGCCAGAAACGTCTCAATCCGGGCGGCTGGCTGGTCATCAACCAGTGGGCTACCGACGATGGCAAGCCGCTGGGCGCGGCCTTGCTGCGCGGGCTTTACCATCGGCATTACTGGGAGCTGCCGGTGAAGGAGGGCAACGTGATTCTGATCGTGCCGTCCGACCTGGACCAGGATCTGCACATGGACGGCCTGAGCGCACGGGCCGAGGCGCTGGCGCCGCGCCTGGGCTATTCGTTGCAGTCGTTGATCAAGTGCATCCGGCCGGCGACCTGAGCCGGCTGGTCGAGCACATCTGTAGGAGCGAGGCTTGCCCGCGATAAGGCCTCACATTCACCGCCTGTCCGGACCGCTCAACACCCCTTGAACACCCCCGGACGCTTCTCGATCATCGCTCGCACGCCTTCCTTGGCGTCTTCGCTGTTCAACAGTCTATTCACCAGCGGCGGCAGCCCTTGCGCTGCCGCGCTTTCTCCTTCGAGCCGCGCTTGTCGGGCCGACATCAGGGTGGTTTGAACCCCCAACGGCGCCTGGCAGGCGATCCGTTCGGCGAGGGCCAGGGCGCGGGGCAGCAGGTCTTCGCTGGCCATCACTTCCTGGACCAGGCCCAGGCGCAGGGCTTCATGGGCGTCGAACTCATCGCCGGTGAGCAACCAGCGCATGGCATTGCCCCAACCGGCGATCTGCGGCAGGCGCAGGGTGGCGCCGCCGAACGGAAAAATGCCGCGTTGCACTTCCAGCTGGGCGAAGCGGGTATTGCTGGCGCACAGGTTGATGTCCGCCGCCAGCATCAGCTCGATGCCGATGGTCAGGCAGTAGCCCTGCGCTGCGACTATGACCGGCTTGCTGACCCGCGGGCCGGCGAAGACGCCCCACGGATCGCAGCCGCCGGCCGGCACCTGCCAGCCTTTGGCCAGCTTCGCCCCGACGTTGGCCAAATCCAGCCCGGCGGTGAAGTGCTCGCCATGGCCGAACACCACGGCGACCCGGGCCTCGGTGCTGGCTTCGAACTCGCCGTAGGCCAGGCTGAGCTGATCGAGCAGCTGCAAATCGAAGGCATTGCGCTTGGCGACCCGGTCCAGGCCGATGAGGAAGAGATGACCACGCTGTTCACGGCTGACGCGACTGCAACTGGGCTGACTCATGGGCATTTCCTCGGACGGCAGAGAGTGTCTCGGACCGACGGTATCGATCGGCAAGGTGAACCGTTTAAGTGTCATCCCCCGACAGGCGCGGGCCTGTGCAAAATAGACCTTTGCCGGATTATCCGCAAAGCCTGTGACAACTAGGCGTTCAGCGGGTTTTTCCGATAAAAAAAACTCCCTTTTTTGAGTAATTCCGGTATAGTGCGCGCCGGCCTTTAACCGGGCCTCGTTATAGGTGATGCAATTCCCCGAAGTCAGCTTCGGCTGCTTGTCCGCTGCGCGGACTATCCTTGACGTTCATTTCTTTCAATCGTTTTCGCAAATCCCCGCCGACAAAGCTGCCAGGGTGACTCTTGAGTCTTACACGGCATGCGCAGCTTTGGAGCATGGGTCTTTGCGGATGCACTTAGAGGCAGACCCATGACCCAGGAAATCGGCGGCTTCGCCGCTCTTGAACTTCATCCCAATATTGTCGCTGCAGTAGTCGCTACCGGCTATGAAGAGCCTTCGGCCATTCAGCAGCAGTCGATCCCGATCATCCTCGCCGGTCACGATATGATTGGCCAGGCGCAAACCGGTACCGGTAAAACCGCCGCGTTCGCCCTGCCTATCCTGCACCGCATTGATCCGTCCAAGCGCGAGCCGCAAGCTCTGATCCTGGCCCCAACCCGTGAGTTGGCGCTGCAAGTTGCAACCGCTTTCGAAACCTACGCCAAGCAAATGCCGGGCGTAACTGTTGTGGCTGTCTACGGCGGCGCGCCGATGGGCCCACAACTGAAAGCAATCCGTAATGGCGCACAGATCGTTGTCGCCACTCCGGGCCGTCTGTGCGACCACCTGCGTCGCGACGAAAAAGTCCTGGCTACCGTGAACCACCTGGTTCTCGACGAAGCCGACGAAATGCTCAAGCTGGGCTTCATGGACGACTTGGAAGTCATCTTCAAGGCCATGCCGGAAACCCGTCAGACTGTCCTGTTCTCGGCCACCCTGCCGCAGTCGATCCGTGCGATCGCCGAGCGTCACCTGAAGGACCCGAAACACGTCAAGATCCAGAGCAAGACCCAGACCGTTACCGCGATCGAACAGGCCCACCTGTTGGTTCACGCTGACCAGAAGACTTCTGCCGTTCTCAGCCTGCTGGAAGTGGAAGATTTCGACGCCCTGATCATGTTCGTGCGCACCAAGCAAGCGACCCTGGACCTGGCCAGCGCCCTGGAAGCCAAAGGCTACAAGGCCGCTGCGCTGAACGGCGACATCGCCCAGAACCAGCGTGAGCGCGTGATCGACTCCCTCAAGGATGGCCGCCTGGACATCGTTGTGGCGACCGACGTTGCCGCCCGTGGCCTGGACGTACCGCGCATCACCCACGTATTCAACGTGGACATGCCGTACGACCCGGAATCCTACGTGCACCGTATCGGCCGTACCGGCCGTGCCGGTCGCGAAGGTCGTGCGCTGCTGCTGGTGACTCCACGTGAGCGCCGCATGCTGCAAGTGATCGAGCGTGTAACCGGTCAGAAGGTTGCTGAAGTTCGCCTGCCGGACGCTCAAGCCGTTCTCGACGCGCGCATCAAGAAACTGACCAACAGCCTGTCGCCGCTGGTCGCTGATGCTGAATCGACCCACGGTGACCTGCTGGATCGCCTGACCGCCGATATCGGTTGCAGCCCGCGTGCCCTGGCCGCGGCCCTGCTGCGCAAGGCCACCAACGGTCAAGCGCTGAACCTGGCGGCGATCGAAAAAGAGCGTCCACTGGTGCCGAACAGTGCACCACGTGGCGACCGTCCCGAGCGTTCCGGCGATCGTCCTGATCGCGGCGAGCGTGAGCGTCGTGCTCCGATGCCTCTGGCCGAAGGTCGTGCCCGTTGCCGTACCGCGCTGGGTGCGCGTGACGGTATCGCGGCCAAGAACCTGCTGGGTGCCATCCTCAACGAAGGCGGCCTGGCCCGCGAAGCCATCGGTCGCATCCAGGTGCGTGACAGCTTCAGCCTGGTCGAGTTGCCGGAGGAAGGTCTGGAGCGTCTGCTGACCAAACTGAAGGACACTCGCGTTGCCGGCAAGCAGCTGAAGCTGCGCCGCTATCGCGAAGACTGATCGGCGTCGAGCTGATCGGTTGAACGAAAAAATCCTCGCCTGGTGCGGGGATTTTTTTTGCCTGGTGTTTTTGATCTGGTGGAACAAGCCTGTTCGCCTTGCACCTGCGGGCCTCAGCCGAAGCGATAGATATCCATGCCCAGCGCGCCCAGGGTGAAGCCTTGGTGGGCGATGCTGAAGTCGCCGCCGGCGCCCCTGGCGAAATACAGCGGCAGCAGGTGTTCATCGCTGGGGTGGCTGCGTACCGCATTCGGTGCCTGGCGGCGGTAGTCATGCAGCGCGGTTTCATCGTTGGCGGCGAGTTTCTCGATCATCCAGTCGCGAAAAGCCTTGGCCCAGGGCTCGACGCTTTCCGGGCCGGCATGCCAGTCCAGTTCGCGCAGGTTGTGGGTAATGCTGCCTGAACCGATCAATAACACGCCCTGTTGCCGCAAGCTCGACAGGGCGCGTCCTACCTGGGTCTGCAAGGCCGGACCGAGGTGGCTGGGCAGCGATACCTGGACCACCGGAATATCCGCCTGCGGGTACATCAGCGACAGCGGCACCCAGACCCCATGGTCGAACGGGCGCTGGTTGTCGAGCTGTGCCGGCAGGCCGTTGACCCTGAGCAACTGTGCCACCTGTTCCGCCAGCTCAGGCTGGCCGGGGGCGGGGTATTGCACGGCGAACAGCGCGGCAGGAAAGCCGCCGAAGTCATGCCAGGTTTGCGGTTGCGGGTTGCTGCTGACCTGCAGGCTCTGGCTTTCCCAATGGGCCGATACCACCACAATGGCCTTGGGGCGCGGCAGCTCGGCCGCCAGGCGGGCGAGCGCCGGGCCGCTGGCGCCAGGTTCCAGGGCGAGCATCGGTGATCCGTGGGAGATGAACAGGCTAGGGAGCATGAATAAGGTCCTGAGCGTTAAGATGCGCCATCTTCAATCAGATCATCGATCTAAATCTAATATAAGTTTTTGTGGTTTTTGATCGAATTTCAGGGGGATTTATGCAGCCGGAGTTTTGGCACAAGCGGTGGGAACAGAATCAGATCGGCTTCCATCTGTCGGAGGTCAACCCATATCTTCAGCGCTACTGGCCCCAGCTGGAGCTGGCCCCGGATTCGCATGTGCTGGTGCCGCTGTGCGGCAAAAGCCTGGACTTGAACTGGCTGGCCAGCCAGGGGCATCAGGTGCTGGGGATCGAGTTGTCGGAGAAGGCTATCGAGGACTTTTTCAGCGAGCAGCAGGTGCAGCCGCAGGTTGGGCTTCGAGGTGGATTCAAAGTCTATGAGTACGGCCCGATCCAGCTCTGGTGCGGCGACTTCTTTGCCCTGCAGGCCACGGATGTCGCCGACTGCCAGGCGTTGTACGACCGCGCGGCGTTGATCGCCTTGCCGCCGCAGATGCGTGAGCGGTATGCGGCGCATCTGCAGTCGGTCCTGCCCCGGGGCTGCCAGGGGCTGCTGATCACCCTGGATTACGACCAGGCGCTGATGGCCGGGCCGCCTTTTGCTGTACTCGACGACGAGGTCAGGGCCTTGCTCGGTAATCGTTGGCAGCTGCGGGTGGAGGAGGAGCGGGACATCCTTGGCCAGAGCGTGAAGTTTCTCCAGGGCGGCGTCACGCGCCTCGAAGAGCGGGTCTATCGCTTGCTGGCGCGCTGAGTGCCGGCTTTTCGCAGACGATAAAAAAGGGCGACTTGCGTCGCCCTTCTTGTGTTTCGCCAGCCTTATCAGCCGCGACGACGCAGTGCGTCGATACGCTCTTCCAGAGGCGGGTGGCTCATGAACATGCGAGCCAGGCCTTGTTTGAGGCCACCGTTGATGCCGAAGGCATTCAGGGTGTCGGGCATATGCACCGGCAGGCCCTGTTCCGAGCGCAGGCGTTGCAGGGCACCGATCATCGCGGTGGTGCCGGCCAATTGCGCGCCAGCTTCGTCGGCACGGAATTCGCGCTTGCGCGAGAACCACATGACGATGGCGCTAGCCAGGATGCCCAGCACCAGTTCGGCGAAGATGGTCGCGATGTAGTAGGCGATACCTTGGCCTTCTTCGTTCTTGAAAATCACCTTGTCGACGAAGTTGCCGATGATGCGGGCGAAGAACATCACGAAGGTGTTCACCACGCCCTGGATCAGCGCCAGGGTGACCATGTCGCCGTTGGCCACGTGACCGATCTCGTGGGCCAGCACGGCTTTCACTTCATCGGGCGAGAAGCGCTCGAGCAGGCCCTGGCTGACCGCGACCAGCGCGTCGTTCTTGTTCCAGCCGGTGGCGAAGGCGTTGGCCTCGTAGGCCGGGAAAATACCGACTTCGGGCATCTTGATCCCGGCTTCGCGGGACAGTTGCTCGACGGTTTGCAGCAGCCATTGCTCGTGACGAGTACGAGGCTGGGTAATGATCTGGGTGCTGGTGCTCATTTTCGCCATCCACTTGGAGATGAACAGCGAGAACAGGGAACCGGCGAAACCAAAGACCGCACAGAAGACCAGCAGCTGATTGAGGTTGAGATCAACCCCGTTGGCCGCCATGAACCCGTTGAAGCCGAAAAGGCTCAGGGTGATGCTGGCAATCAGCACGACCGCCAGGTTAGTGGCCAAGAACAGCAGGATGCGCATCATGGTTGTAGAAATCTCCTCATGCTAAAGATGTAGCGTTCTGCGGGGTATATAAGGTGCGGCACTGGCCTATTCAACCGGGTGACTATTTCAAACTGTGTCCTGCAGGCTGATTTTAGACGCTTGCATGAGCTTTCTGTCGCAATTGCGCGGGCACCGGAAGCCGAACTGCGCTTCAGGGCATGCAATCACGGGGGCACAAGGCGCAAGGCAAAGATACAGAACGAGAGGGGCAGCCGGGAGGACAGAAGTGTTGCTGAATTAATCGCCGTGCGACCGGGGCGGTCGCACGGCGTGGCAAGGCTTACTGGCGATAGGATTTGAGGAAGCTGCCGATACGGCCAATCGCCTGTTCCAGGTCGTCTACCCGCGGCAGGGTCACGACACGGAAGTGGTCCGGCCATGGCCAGTTGAAGGCCGTGCCCTGAACCACCAGCAGTTTCTCCGAGAGCAGCAGATCCAGGACGAATTTCTCGTCGTTATGGATCGGGCAGACCTTCGGGTCGATTTTCGGGAAGGCATACAGCGCGCCCATGGGCTTGACGCAGCTGACGCCGGGAATGTCGTTGAGCAGTTCCCAGGTGCGGTTGCGTTGTTCCAGCAGGCGGCCCGGCGGCAATACCAGGTCGTTGATGCTCTGGTAGCCACCCAGCGCCGTTTGAATGGCGTGCTGGCTCGGCACGTTGGCGCACAGGCGCATGTTGGCCAGCATGTCGATGCCTTCGATGTAGCTCTGGGCATGGTGCTTCGGACCGGAAATGGCCACCCAGCCGGAACGGAAGCCGGCCACGCGGTAGGACTTGGACAGGCCGTTGAAGGTCAGGCACAGCAGGTCCGGCGCCAGGGAGGCGGTGCAGACGTGCACGGCATCGTCATAGAGGATCTTGTCGTAGATCTCATCGGAGAACACCACCAGGTTGTGCTGGCGGGCCAGCTCGAGCATGTCCAGCAATACTTCCTTGGGGTACACCGCGCCGGTCGGGTTGTTCGGGTTGATGATCACCAGGGCCTTGGTGTTCGGGGTGATCTTGGCCTTGATGTCGGCGATGTCCGGCCACCAGTTGGCCTGCTCGTCGCACAGGTAGTGCACCGGGTTGCCGCCGGCCAGGCTCACGGCTGCGGTCCACAGCGGATAGTCCGGGGCCGGTACCAGCACTTCGTCACCGTTGTTGAGCAGGGCCTGCATGGCCATGACGATCAGTTCGGACACGCCGTTGCCCAGGTAGATGTCTTCGATGCCGACGCCTTCCACCTGCTTTTGCTGGTAGTACTGCATCACCGCCTTGCGCGCGCTGAACAGGCCCTTGGAGTCGCTGTAGCCCTGGGCGGTCGGCAGGTTGCGGATTACGTCCTGGAGGATTTCGTCCGGCGCTTCGAAACCAAAAGGCGCCGGGTTGCCGATGTTCAGCTTGAGGATGCGATGGCCTTCCTCTTCCAGGCGTTTGGCGTGCTTGAGCACTGGGCCGCGAATGTCATAACAGACGTTGGCGAGCTTGTTCGATTTGCTGACCTGCATGGCGATGTGTTCCCGAAAATGAACGATCCAGACGGTGGGTGAGCTACCGTACTGGGAATCCTGCGTTTGCACACAGGCCTGAAGCCTGGGTTCGCGGCGGCAAAATCCGTTTGAACCCGTGTAACACGGCTGCCAGACTGGCGTCTAACGAGGCGCAATCATACGTGCCGCCCGATCCGTGGAAAAGATACAGATCGGGCTTTTTCAGTTGCAGAGGAAGGACCATGGAAAAGCTGGAAAAAACCCTTGAAGAATGGCGTGCCATGCTCGATCCGGAGCAGTACAACGTCTGCCGCCTCAAAGGCACCGAACGGCCGTTCTCGGGCAAATACAACGCCACCAAGACCGACGGCGTGTATCACTGCGTCTGCTGCAATGCGCCGTTGTTCGACTCCAGGGCGAAATTCGATTCCGGTTGCGGCTGGCCCAGCTTCTACGAGCCGATCGGCGAGAGCGCCATGGTCGAGATCCGTGACCTGAGCCACGGCATGATCCGTACCGAAGTGGTCTGCGCCAAATGCGATGCGCACCTGGGGCATGTGTTCCCGGACGGCCCGCCACCGACCGGCCTGCGCTATTGCATCAATTCGGTGTGCCTGGACCTGGTTCCACGCTGACCGGAAAGGGCGGCCAAGGCGATTTTTCGAAATCGCTTTTCGATTTATTAAATTGCGCACAATTTAATTGAGTACTACTTTTATCGGACCTTTCATTTTTCGGAGTCCGCGCCATGAGTGACACATTGCTGAACATTCCGTGTACCACCATCAAGGGTGAGCAAAAGACCCTGGCCGACTTTGCCGGCAAGGCCGTGCTGGTGGTCAATACCGCGAGCAAGTGTGGCTTCACCCCGCAATACAAGGGCCTGGAGGAGCTGTGGCAGACCTACAAGGACCGAGGCCTGGTGGTGCTGGGTTTTCCCTGCAACCAGTTCGGCAAGCAGGAACCGGGCAATGAAGGGGCGATTTCCGAGTTTTGCGAGCTGAACTACGGCGTCAGCTTTCCGCTGTTCAAGAAGATCGACGTCAATGGCGCCGAGGCGCACCCATTGTTCGTGCAGCTGAAAAAACGCGCGCCGGGGGTGTTGGGTTCCCAGGGCATCAAGTGGAACTTCACCAAGTTTCTGATTGGCAAGGACGGCTCGTTGGTCAAGCGTTTTGCCCCGGCCACCAAACCCCAGGACCTGACCCGCGAGATCGAAGCTTTACTCAAATGACCGACCTGTCCGCCGATTCGCTGAAACTCGACAGCCAGCTGTGTTTCAAGCTGTACGCCGCCTCGCGAGCCGTGGTGCGGGGCTACAAGCCGATGCTCGACCAGTTGGGCCTGACCTACCCGCAATACCTGGTGATGCTGGTGCTCTGGGAGTGGCAGGACGAGCCACCGGAACTGCCGACGGTCAAGGCGCTGGGGGAGCGCCTGGCGCTGGACTCCGGAACCCTGACGCCGTTGCTCAAGCGCCTGGAGCAGTTGCAACTGGTGCAACGCCAGCGTTCGCCCCGGGACGAGCGCGAAGTACACCTGAGCCTGAGCGCGGCCGGCCTGGCGCTGCGCGACCAGGTGCCGCCGCTCAAGGCCGCGCTGTTGTGCGACAGCGGTGTCGACCTCGACGGCCTGAGCGAATTGCGCAATGGCCTGGACCGGCTGCTGGCCCAGGTCAAAGCGCTGTCGTAGTCGGCACCCAGAGGTCCAGCAGGGCAATCAACTCTTCACGGCGGAAGGGCTTGGACAGGTAGTCGCTCATGCCCGCCGCTCGGCAGCGCTCGCGCTCCTCGGGCATGGCATTGGCGGTCAGGGCGACGATCGGCAGGTCCGGCCAGCGGCCGCTGCGGCGGATCTGCCGGCTGGCCTCGTAGCCATCCATCACCGGCATGTTGCAGTCCATCAGCACCAGGTCGAAATGCTGGTGTTCGAGCACGTCCAGGGCTTCGGCACCCTGGGACGCAACCGTCACTTCGCAGCCGAGCTTGCTCAACATGCCTTTGGCCACCAGCTGGTTCACCGGGTTGTCCTCCACCAGCAGGATGAAGGCGCGGCGCAAGGGGGCCAGGGTTTCCAGCTGGGTTTCATTGATTACCGCGGTTTCGGCCAACAGGGCGCGGCGCAGGGTCTGATACAGGGCGTTGCGGGCCAACGGCCGCGCTTGCTGCTGCAAGGGCGCCAGGGCACTGGCTTCTTCGCTGGGCAGGAAACTGCCATAGGCGGTGACCAGCAGGATCGGCGCACCGATGGTCGGGCGCAGGCCGAACAGGCATTCCGGGCAGTCGGTGATCAACAGGTCCGGTTTTTGCCCGATCAGGGATTCATCGAGATCACAGCGCCGGTATTCCAGGCCCCAGAACGGCAACTGCACGCTCAGCAGTTCGGCCAGGCCGCTGCCCTCGGAAGTGATGGCCAGCACTTGGCCGTGCAGCGGCGGTGGCGGGCTGGCCGGCGTGTGGCAAGGCAGCGGCAGGTCGGCACAGAACTGGCTGCCAAAGCCTACCTCCGAGCTGATGCTCAGGCGCCCCTGCATGGCTTCGCAAAGGTTGTAGGTCAGAGCCAGGCCCAGGCCAGTGCCGCCGTACTGGCGGGTGATCCCGGCACCGGCCTGGGTGTAGGGCTGGAAGATCTTTACTTGGGCCTCGCGGGCGATACCGATGCCGGTGTCGCAGACTTCGATCCTGACCCCGTCTTCGAACGTATGCAGGCGCACATCGACCCGGCCGAAGCGGGTGAACTTGAGGGCGTTGGACAGCAGGTTGCTGACGATCTGCCGCACGCGTGTCGGATCACCAAGCACCAGGGCCGGAAACTCCGGGTCGATCAGGCAGGCCAGTTCGACGCTCGGCGCCGCGTTCTGCGACAGCAGGTTGGCGGTGTCCTCCACCAGCACCCCGAGATCGAAGGGGATGCGTTCCAGCTCCAGCTGGCCGGCGTCGAACTTGGACATGTCGAGAATATCGTTGAGCAGTTCCACCAGCACTTTGCCGGAGTCGTGGGCGATCGACAGTTGCTGGCGTTGTTCGGCATTCAGCGGGCTGTCCAGCGACAGGGCGATCATGCCCAGCAGGCCGTTGAGCGGCGTACGGATTTCATGGCTCATGTTGGCCAGGAAGGCGGCGCGCGCCTGGGCCATGTCCAGGGCGGTGCTGCGAGCGACTTCCAGCTCTTCGTTGGACTGGCTCAGCCGGTCGTTGATGGCCTTGAGCTCGGTGGTGCGCGCCGAGACGATGTTTTCCAGCTGGCCGAGATAGTCGGTCAGGCGGTTTTCGGCGTTGCGCCGCTGCTGGATCTCCGTGGCCATGTTGTCGAACTGCTGGTTGGTGACCTTGACCAGCACGCCGATCTCGTCCTGTTCGTGGCTGGGTGGAAAATCCAGCCGCGCCTGGTCGGGGTTGCGCGGATCGCGCCCGCTGAGTTCGCGGATCACGCCGACCAGGGGTTTGGTCAGCATCACGTAGAACAGCGCCAGGAGCAGCCCGGTGAGGATCAGGCTGCGGATGAAACCGTTGATCAGGGTGATTTCCGCACGGCGCAGGAAACGGCTGCCGAACGAGTAGGTATCGACTTCCAGGTGCAGCACGCCGAGGGATTCCGACGGCAGGTGATCGAGGTACAGGCGGTCCTGGAATTCTCGCTTGGCGCCGAACAGGAAGTCGCTGAGCATCCGGTAGGAGCTTTGCTGGGCCGGTCGGGTGACGTTGGCCAGCAAGGTGTCGTTATTGTCGATCAGCCGGGCACGGATAATCGCGGGCGAGCGCAGCAGGCCGAGCGTCAGCTCCTGGGCGAGCTCGGCGTCGATGTTGTAGGCAATGCGCGAGGCCGGATTGTGGCTGATTTCCAGGAGCGCGTTGATTTCCCGGTTGATGGAGGCATCTTCGCTGGCATAATCGATGCCGATTTGCAGCAGACTGAGCGCCGTCCCCAGGACAAAACCGACCAGCACAGTGAGCCTGGCTTGCTTGTAAGACAGGCGGTTGGTGAATTTGATGTCCATGGGGTGTTGAACCAATTTCCGTTTCCCTTCGCTGGGCAAGCATAGCTGATCATCAGGGTGTGCCGGCAGGACTCCGGCGCCGTTCGCTTGCGATAGACCTGGCGCGTGAAAGGTCGTTTCGTCTGCGTGCCACATCATTACCGTGAACCTGCCTGAGGAGAAGTCGTGGAATCTCGATTGAATGCATTTCTTGAACGCGCCGACGCGGTTCTGGCGCGTATCGAGCCGCTGCTGCCCGCGCCGCGACAAGCCATCGACTGGAACCAATGCCTGGCCGCGCGCTGGCAGCGCGAAGGCCGCAGCGGTTTTCTGCTGCCGCTGGAGGTCAGCCTGGACATGCGCTTGTCCGACCTGATCGGCGTCGACAACCAGCGCGATCAGCTGGGACGCAATACCCGGCAGTTTCTCGACGGCTTGCCGGCCAACCACGCCTTGCTGTGGGGTTCGCGCGGCACCGGCAAATCGTCGCTGGTCCGTGCGTTGCTGGCCGAGCATGCCCGGCATGGCCTGCGCCTGATCGAGATCGAGCGCGACCACCTGGCCGACCTGCCGCGGGTGGTGGAGCAACTGGTCAAGCTGCCGCAGCGTTTCGTGCTGTTCTGCGACGACCTGTCGTTCGAGTCGGGCGAGGGCGACTACCGGGTGCTCAAGAGCGTGCTCGACGGCTCGCTGGAACAGGCGCCGGATAATGTGCTGCTGTACGCCACTTCCAACCGTCGGCACCTGGTGCCGGAAAAGGAAAGCGACAACGAGAACTGGAAGCGCGTCGATGGCGAACTGCACCCCAGCGAAGCGGTGGAAGACAAGATTGCCCTGTCGGATCGGTTCGGCCTGTGGCTGTCGTTCTACCCCTTCACCCAAGAGCATTACCTGAACGTGGTCGAGCACTGGATCGGCGAGTTGGCAAGCAAGGCCGGCCTGCAATGGCAGCGTGACGAAGCGCTGGATATTCTCGCCGTGCGCTGGGCCACCGGCCGTGGCAATCGCAATGGTCGTTGCGCGTATCAGTTCGCGCGGTACTGGGTAGGCTTGAAGTTGTTGGAGCAAAAAGCATGATCGATCTGCAAAACACCGGCAAAGGCCTGGACGGCTATGCCTTGCTGTGCGCCCAGTTGGAGTCGCTGTTGGCCGACGAACGCGATTTCATCGCCAACGCCGCGCAGTTCTCGGCGTTTCTGTTCAACCAGCTGGACGACTTGAACTGGGCCGGGTTCTACCTCAATCGCAACCAGGAACTGGTGCTCGGGCCGTTCCAGGGCCAGATCGCCTGTGTGCGCATACCCTTCGGTCGTGGCGTGTGCGGTGCGGCCGCGGCGAGCCTGCAGACCCAGCGGGTCGAGGATGTGCATGCGTTCCCCGGGCATATCGCCTGCGACAGCGCTTCCAACAGCGAGCTGGTGGTGCCCCTGGTCAAGGAGGGCCGGCTGATCGGTGTGTTGGATCTGGACAGCCCGAAAATCGCCCGCTTCACCCCCGAGGATCAGGCCGGCATCGAGCGCCTGGCGGCGATCTTCCTGCGCTTGACCGACTGCTGAAACCCCGTCAGGCCCTGCGCCCGGCATTGTCCAGCAGCTGCCTGGGGTCCACCGCATCGATCTGCGCCGGTTGCATGAAGCGCTCGGCGTACTGCTGGTAGATCCCGGCCTGGATGAACAGCTCGAACAGTTCAGGATCGATATGGGCATTGCGGCACATGGTCGCCATGATGCCCAGCGCTTCGCTCAGGGTCTTGCCCTTCTTGTAGGGGCGGTCCGCCGCTGTCAGGGCCTCGAAGATATCGGCGATCGCCATCATTCGCGCCGGCAGGCTCATCTGTTCACGTTTGAGCTGCTTGGGATAACCGGTGCCATCCATTTTCTCGTGGTGGCCGCCGGCGATCTCGGGAATGCTGCTCAAGTGGCTGGGGAAGGGCAGGTGGTTGAGCATCAGGATGGTCTGCACCATGTGATGGTTGATCACGTAGCGTTCTTCCCGGGTCAGCGTGCCTTTGCCAATGCTCAGGTTGTACAGCTCGCCACGGTTGTATTTGTAAGGCGGGACATCGAGCTTGAAGCCCCAGGGATTGTCCGCCGGGATCAGTTCGGCAGGGTTGCGTTCGATCAGTTGCTCGGGCTTGTCGGCCAGCAAGTGTTCGGTGACGGGCAGGGTCGGCGCCGGTATGCGTTGCTGGCGCTGGTTTTCTTCCCAGGACACGCCCAGGCGGTCGTCCAGCGTCCGGCTCCAGGTGCGCTGGGCAATCCTCGCCAGCCGTTGCAGATCGGCCTCGCCCATGGCTTCGGTGCCCAGGTTGCAATGGGCGATAAAGGCAAAGTCGTCGTCCAGTTCCCACAGGCTGGCATCGCGGGTCGCGGCCAGGGAAACCTCATCGCCACCCTGGGCGCGAGCCTGCCAGTAGTCGATCCAGGCATCGCGCTTGAGTACCTCGACGCGGGTGCGGATTTCATGGATGCGGTCGTTCAGGGTTTCCAGCTTGGTGGCCTTGTCGACCACATACTCGGGGGTGGTGATCTTGCCGCAGTCGTGCAACCAGGCGGCGATATGCAAGGCCTCCCACTCATCTTCGCTGGGCTGGTAGGCGCTGAACGCCGGCTGCTGGCTGGCCGCGGCGGCCTCGGCGAGCATCAGCGTCAGCGCCGGCACCCGTTGGCAATGCCCGCCGGTGTAGGGGCTCTTGGCGTCGATCGCGCCGGCCAGCAAATGGATGAAGGCATCGAGCAGTTGTTTTTGCCTGTTCTGCAAGCGCTGGCTGTCGATGCTCACCGCGGCGGCGCCGGAAACTGCCTGCAGGAACGCGATGCGGTCCGGGCCGAGTTTTTCCAGGTCGGCCTCCTGGCCGCTGTCGGCCAGGAGCAGCACAAGGATGCCGACGGTTTCGTTGTGGCGGTTGTGCAGGCGGATACCGATCAGGTGCACGCTGGGGCAGTTCATCGCCAGCAGCACGCCTTGCAGGTCGGCCGCCTGCTCGAACCCCAGGGTCGTGACCAGGCTCTCGTCGTTCGCCAGTTGCCGCAGCCATGCGGGGCTTGCCTCGTGCTGGATGTCCTGGTCGCGGATGTCGAACGCCTGCAGGTCCTGGACAACACCGGCGATGATCAGGCCGTGGGGCTTGAGGTTCATACCATCGTTTTCGCGCAGGTAGATCAGCCCGGCCTGGGCCTGGCCGATCTTCATGGTTTCAACCAGCACCCGTTGCAGCAGTGGGTCGAAGCGGGTTTCCGCGGAGAGGCTGGCGGTGATCTGGAAAAAGCTGGCCAGGGTTTCCTTCATGCGGGCCATCGAGACGCTTAGCTGGTCGATTTCCAGCACGGGCGAGCGGCGCGTCAGCGGGTAGTCGAAATCGAAGCTGCGGATGGCATCGGCTTCCTGCACCAGGGCGCGCAACGGCCTGACCAGCACGCGCGAGGTCAGCCAGCCGAGCGGCAGGCAAAACAACAGAATGCCCAGGGTGATCAGCGCGCCTTGCCAGCGCATGCGATAGGCATCTGCCAGCAGCTCGTCCTCGGGCACCAGCAGCGCCAGTTGCAACCCAGCGGGCCCACCTTCCTGCAGGTGGCGGTTGGCAACTATCCATTGGCGATTCCCGAGCCGCAGGCGGTTGCCCTGGGCCTTGCCTTGCAGCAACGCGTCGAGAGCCGGGTTCAGGTCATTGGCGCGGATCAGCCGGGCGCTCTGTTCTTCGACGATCAGGCGACGGCTGTCCGGGTAGGCCACGGCGTCGCCGTGGCCATCCACCAGGGCAATTTCGGTGCCGGGCGTGACCCGATGCTTGGCCAGGGTGGCCGAGAGTTGTTCCAGGGTCAGGTCGGCCCCGATCACCGCATGGTTGCCGCTGCGGCGGGCGAGGGTGGTGCCGACGTTACGGGTCGAGAAAAAGACATAGGGCTCGGTGGTGATCTGATCGGTGTCGTCCTTGGCGCCGGCAAACCAGTTGCGGACGCTCGGGTCGTAGGATTCCTGGGGGTTGTCGCGGCGGCTGAGGGGACCGAGGCTGGCGTCGTAGAACAGCGACTGCGAATGCAGTTGCCCGGTGTTGCGGTCACGCTCGATGCTCCAGACTTCGTAGGCCGCGGCTTCAGGGGCCTGGCGAGCTTGTTTCAAAGCCTGGGTGCGCAAGGGCCGGACCATGAAAAAGTCCCCATCGGCATAACCCACATAGAGTGAGGCCAGGTCGGGGTTGTCCTTGAGCGATTGGCTGAAAGGCCCAAGCAGCTCCAGGCGTTGCTCGAGATCGCCGGCCTGGATGGCCGGGTTGACCACCAGCAGGCTGAGCAGATGGCGAATCGGTTCGTAGGTCGCCTTAAGGTCCAGCTGCACATCCTGCTCGATACGCTGGAACAGCTTTTCACTGCTGGAAAGGATGATGCGGGTGGTTTGCTGGTAGTTGAAAACGCCCAGCACAATGCCGGTCAGCAGGAGCAGGCAGGTAAACATCACGCTGATGTGCACATGGAGAGGAAATCGACGTTTATCGAGTGACAGCGTGCTCGGCATTGCTGCTTTCTCCAGGGGCGCGTGAGGCGCAATTCAACGTTTCAGCATAGTTAAGGCAGGTGCATTGTGCTCAGGGGAACGCGGCTACCGAGGCGTTGCGCGCATTGCAGCTGGTAGAAGACCTTGGGGCCGACCGACAGGATAGTGGCCTTTTGATATTTTTCCCGCAACTGGCCGCAATGCATAAGGTTGTGCAGGGCCAGGAACTCAGGTCGAGGCCGCGTCCTGTTGTTGATCGATTTGCCACGACAGGGCCCGTTCGAGCTTGAGCATGGCCTGTTCCAGGGCGGACCTGCGCAGTAACAGGGTGTGGCGATCCGCATCCTCCAGCACGGCCTGCTCGAGGCCTTCGCACTCCGCTTCAAGTTCCTTGGCCTGGACCATCAAGGCCGAGCCCTTGATCTTGTGCGCGAGCTCCGCCAGTTCCCGGGAGGGTTGCTCGCCGGGCAGGGCCATCAGTTGCTGGCGGTCGCGGTAGCTGCAATGCAGCAGTTCGGTGAGGATGCGCAGGGCAAATTGCGGCTTGCCGCGCGACAGGGTGTGCAGCGCGCTCAGGCTGAATACGCCGTTCCAGGGCTGCGGTTGCAGGTCCGCCAATTTATGGCCGAGGGTTGCCAGGCCGACCGGCTTGAACAGGCAGTCGTCGATGCCGGCGTGTTGGCACTGCGGTCTCGCTTCATGCCGGGCGCTGGCGGTCACTCCCAATATCCGGCAGGCCGCGCGCGGTTCCAGGCGTTCACGCTCGCGAATGGCGCGAATCAGGTCGTAGCCGTTGATGCCCGGCATGCTGCAATCGACGATGAGCAGGTCGAAGAACCCCTTGTTCCAATGCTCGAACCCTTGTTCGGCGTCATCGGCGGTACGGCAATGGTGCCCGAGGAAGCTCAGTTGTTCGCTCAGCAGCATGCGGTTCGCCGCATCATCGTCGATGACCAGGACGCTCAATGGCTGGGTGGCACGGGCGACCAGGGGTTCGACGACGGACGATGATTTGCGCGGAGGCTGACAGGCCAGTTGCAACAAGACCCGGACTTCCGTGCCTATGCCCGGCTGGCTGGTCAATTGCAGCGTGCCGTGCATCAGTTCGCAGAGGTGACGGCACAGGGGCAGGCCCAGCCCCGCGCCGTCCGATCTGGAAAGGCTATAGGCCTGCGCCTGGAAGAAGGGGTCGAACAGCCTGTGCCGGTCCTGCTCGTCGATGCCGATGCCGCTGTCCGTCACGTGCAGCATCAGCTGCACCTGTTGCGGCTGCGTGCCCGGTTGCAGATCGAACTGGACCCTGACCTGGCCCTGCTCGGTGAACTTGATCGCGTTGTGCAGCAGGTTGCCCAGGACCTGCTGGAAGCGCCGTGGGTCAAGCAGCACGTCGACCGCCTCGACACTGGAATGGAAGGTGGGCAGCAGCGTGAGGTTTTTCTCCCGGGCCTGGCTGTCGAACTCCTGGACGATGGATTCGACCAGCGCCCGCGGCTCGAGCCATTCGGGCGTCAGGACCAGGCGCCCGGACTCGATATAGGCGATATCGAGGGTCGCATCGACCAGGGTTTGCATCTTCCGCGCCGAGCGATACGCCATTTCAATGACCGGACGATCCCGCGCCTGGCTGTCGGAGCGTTGCAGCACTAGCTCCAGTGCGCCGATCAGGGCATTCGTGGAGCTGCACAGTTCGAGGCTGGTGTTGGCCAGGAAAGTGCTTTTTCCCAGGCTGGCCGCTTCGGCCTGTTCTTGGGCGGCCCTGAGGCTGTCGCTGAGCCGATGGCGTTCGCTGATGTCGATCCAGCCGCCAATGATGCCGCGGATCTCGCCGTTCGCGTCCCGCAGGGGCAGGATCCAGTGGTGGACGATCAGCTCCCGTCCGTTCAGGCGCAGTGGCCGGTCGCGCAGCAGGGGGCGGCCCTGGGTCATGACCCGCTGGTAGTCGGCGTGGTATTCGCGGGCTTGCTCGGGATCGTCCAGCTGCCCCTGCAACAGGGTTTTGCCGATCACTTCCTGGCGTCGAGCGGCGAAGCTCTCCAGGTAGCTGGCGTTGCAGTTTTGCAGCAGGCCCTGGCGATCGCGCACGTAAGCCGGGTGGGGCATGCCGTCGACCCAGGCCTGCATGAATTCGAGCTGGTGCCCGAGGTCACAGGCGGCCCGTTGCTGGCGGGCCAGCCGCCGGTGCAGCCAGGCATTCCAGCCCAGGGATGCCAGCAGCGGCACGCCGAGCCCCAGGCCCGCGAGCAGGAACAGCCCGCGATAGCCGTTACCGAGGGGCGGGGCGGCGGCCTGTTCGACGCAAGGGGCCGTATCGATGCAGGGAGGGCTGGCGGTTATTCCGGATTGCCGTTGCCCGGCCTCGACCAGGCCAAGAAACAGGGCCGCCGAAACTGCCGTGGCGATCAGGGTTAAATAATAAATAATGAGTTTGAACATTGTGTTTCTCACACCAGTTCGTGACGTTGTGCCAACTCGATAAGTTCAGCCATGGAGTGCGCACGAAGTTTGTGCATGATTCTTTTTTTATAGGTACTGACGGTCTTGCCACTGAGAAATATGCTGTTAGCTATTTGTGTACTGGTGCTGCCTTTGGCAAAAAGTTGCAACACCATCAATTCCCGATCGCTGAGCAACATCAAGCGGTTCAGTTCATTGTTTGCAATTTCATCCTGACGCGGCGTTTGCAGGGCATGGCTCGGAAAGTAGTTGTAGCCGCACAGCACCGCCTTCATGGCGCTGAGCACTTCGCTCAGGTCTTCGCGTTTGCACACGTAGCCGCAGGCCCCGGCCTGCAGGCAGCGCGCAGCGAACAGGGCCGGCGACTGCGCCGTCAGCACCAGCACCCGCAATGACTTGTCGAGGGCGCCGAAACGCAGCAGCAACTCCAGCCCGTCGAGCTTGGGGATGCTGATATCGAGCACGACCAGGTCCGGCATGCAGTCGCGAACCATTTGCAGGGCATCGACACCGTTATCGGTTTCACCGACGACTTTATATCCTTCATGTTCCAGCAACATGCGGATAGCCAGCCGGATAACAGGATGGTCGTCGATGATAAAAACAGAACTCATGGTCAAACCCGTGCGAATAAATACAAGGCGGACCTTAGCGCAGGCAGGACAATGGTTATATGTGGGTTAGGGCGGGGTACGGGACTATAAGGCAGTTCTTACATGAAAGACGGTTTCGGATTACAGCAGTTTTTCTGTTTAAAGTAGGAATCAGTATCCAACCATGTAAAAGGTAAGGAAATGTTGGGGTTTAATGCATTGTTTCCGGCGGGTAATAAAGACCGCGAGCCGGGAAGTCCGCCGGGCAAGGCTGCCCCCCTTTAATGGGGGGCAGCCCTTTACTCTACGCCTGCCTCAGGGCGTTTTCTGATCGATGCCGGCCTGCAGCAATTGGCTGTCGTTATGACCGCCGACCCGCAGCGGCCCCAGGTTGAACGATTGATCGTTGCGGGTGGCCTCGTCCTGCTTGCGGGTCAGCTCATCCTTGGCGCCGAGGGCCAGGTTGACCGGCGACTTGGACAGGTTGAGCCCGACGTCGGCGCGGTAATCCGAACCGGCCAGCGCGGTGGTCTTGACGGTCGAGCCGCCGAGGTCGACCTTGCCTTCGCTGGCGCTGATCCGCGCGCCGCTCAGCTGGGTTTCGCCCGACACCTGCAAGTTGACGCCGCGGCTACCGCTGATGCCTGAAGCCTCTGCCACGTTGTCCTTGCTCTGGTGGCTGACATTCAGGTTCAGGGTCGGCGTGTAGGAGGTGTTGCCGCTCTTGTCGCCGAACAGCACGCCTTCTGCGATGTTGCTCGCCTTGCTGCCGGCGCTGGTTTTCTCGCTGACGGCATAGCTGTCGCTGGTTTTCGGCCAGACCCGCTCCTTGAGCCCGGAGAAACGGTCGCCCAGGGCTTCGGTCTTGTCGGCGAGGTAGCTCTTGGCTTTGTCCACGCCGCGGCCGAAGGCGCCCTTGGGTTCCGGGTTGACGTCATAGCTGCCGCTGCGGGTGAGTTTCTCTCCCAGGCGCTCCTTGGTGGTCTGTGCCTTGTCCACCAGGTTGTCCTTGGCTGCAACCAGGCGTTCGGTGCCTTTGTCGACCACGTTTTCCAGCTTCTCGCGGTGCTTGTCGAAACCGCTTTCGGCCTTGGCCTGCAGCTTGTCCTTGAGCGGGCCGGTCTGCTTGGTCAGTTTGTCGACCACCCCAGGCTGGTTCTTCTCGGCGTCCAGGCGAGCGTCGAGGTTGACCGTGGTGCTGCTGAGCTGGTCCTTGCGGCTTTCCACCGTCAGCTTGCCACCGACCTGCCCATCGACCTGGTTGGCGTCGATGCGCGCACCCGCCAGGCGAGTGTCACCGCCGCTGACGAGCGTCACCTGGTCGGCCTTGATCAGGCTGTTGTGCTGGGTATTGCCGTGCAGTTGCGCGACGTCGATCTTGGCCCGGGCATGGATACCGTGGTCGGTTTTCGGCGAGTCGTGTTCGCCGGCGTCGGCGCGGGTGGTCTTGCCGCCGTTGCCTCCGGCGCCCAGGGTCAGGCCCCAGTTGTTGTGCGCCTGGGTGGATTGCGCCGACTCCTGGTAGATCCCGCCCTTGTCGGCGCTGAGGATGACGTTCTTGCCCTCGACCCGGGTGCCCTGCAAGTGCAGCGCGGTGTCGCTATCGGAGGCGCTGGCGAGTTTTACCTGGCCATTGCTGTGCAGTTGCCCGCCGATCTGGTTCTGGTCCTGTTCCGAGACCCGTCCGATGTTGAAGTTGGCGCTCAGGTTGGCGCTCTTGCCACTGCTCTGCTCGCTACTGGTTTTGCTGGCACCGGCGCTCAGCCCGCCACCGAGGTTGCTGCCCTGGCTGCTATGGCTGTCGACCGCGGCTTGCAGGTCGAGCTTGCCGCCGGCGTCCAGGCTGATGTCGCCGGTCTTGGCGATCTTGCTGCCGATGGTGGTGCCCTGGAGGATCAGGTCGCCGCCACTGGACAGTTCGATCGGGCCCTTGCCCTGGATAGTCGCCACCTGTGCCTGGCTGTCCTGTTGATCCAGGCGCTTGTGGTCCAGTTGCACGCCGGCGCCGAGGTTGAGGTTGTTGCCGTTGGCGCCCGGTGCGCTGCCGACGGTGAGCGAAGCATCGCCGCGCAGGCTGGAGCTGCTGCTGTTCTGGCGGTCATTGGCCTGGTTCAGCGCCAGTTCGCCGCCGCTGTGCAGCTTGACGCCGGCGTCGCCGCCGTCGAAGCGGCTGCCTTCGTATTGGCCATCGCCGTTCAGCGCGATGTCCACACCCTGTTTGCCGACATAGCTGCCGACCACCGCCTTGCTGCTGTCGCTGCGGATGTCGCTGCTGCCGCCAGCGCCGCTGCCACGCACGTTCACGTCTTCGCCTGTGGTGGTGTAGACCCGCACACCGGCCTTGGCGTCCAGCGCCTGCTCGCTGCTCTCATGGGTGTTGCTGGCGGCCTTGGCCACATGGCTGCCGGCGTCGATGTCCAGCTTGCCCTGGGTGGCCTGGTAGCGGCTGCCTTCATCCTGCAGCTGGCCGGCGACCTTGACTTCGACCTGGCCACCCTTGAACTGGCTGACCACGGCGTTGCTGCCTTGCTCGGTGTGCTGCTTGTTCTGGTGGCCGACTTCCACGTCCAGGCCGACGTTGGGTTGCTCCAGCGCATCGAGCAGGCCCGGTTGCTGGAACTTGCGCTGGGCCACGCCTTCGATGGCTTTTTCCACCGGGCGCGCAAGGCCCTTGTACTCGACGTTGGCGCCGATATCGGCGCTCCAGGTGTTTTCCTTGTGGCTGCTGGATTCACTGTTGTGCGCCGCGCGGTTGTCGACTTGATCGGCCTTCACCAGCAGCTTGTCGCCGGCCGTGACCTGGGCCCCTTCGGTCACCAGGGTGTTGCCGGCCTTGATGCTCAGGTTGCCGCTCGCGGCGATGCCGGTGGTGTTGGCGGTGCTGGTGTCGCGGGTGTCCTGGGTGCTGCGGTGGGCGAACTCGACGCCGTTGCCGGCGCGGTCCAGGCCACCGGTGTAGTAGAAGCCGCCACCGGTGGTGCGGGTATCGGTGCTGCTGCTCTTTTGGTCGTGATCGGCCAGCAGCTCGACCTGCTGGCCGCTGAGGCTGGCATCGCCGCCGGTGGCTTTCAGGTCGCCGCCCTTGATGCTCAGGTTGCCGCCCGCAGCCACTTGCAGGCTGCCGCCGCTGAGGCTCGAGCCCTGTTGCCGGGTTTCATCGGTCTTGACCGTCTGCTGCTGGTCTTCGTAACGCACGCCGGCGCGGTATTGCCGGGTGCCCGGGGCATTCTCCTTGGCGTAGGCATCGAAGCCGCGGGTGTGGGTGGTGCTTTCGCTCTGCGCGGTGTCTTGCGCCGAGTCGATCTTGATGTTGCCGCTGGCCTGGGCCTCGAGCTTGCCGGTCGCGGCCACTTGCGCACCGCTGATGGCGATGTCCTGGGCGCTTTGCAACTTGAGGTTGCTGTCCGAGCGCAGGTCGCTGGTGACGGTGGTGGTGTTTTTGAGGTTCTGCCGGCTTTCATCCTTGGTGATGCCGAAGAACTTGCTGTCCTTGCTGTAGCTGTTGTCGTGGGAGCGGTCCTGCACGCCGTCGATGGTCAGCGAGCCTTTTTCGCTGATGACGCTGGCCTGCTTGCCGCCACGGGCCTGGCTGCCGCTGATGCGGACCTCGTCGGCCTTGACGATCAGGTCGCCCTTGGCGTTGACCTTGCTGCCCTTGTTCAGCGTCTTGCCCTTGTCGCCGTCGCCGTTCTTGCCGAAGAAGCTGCCGCCGACCAGGTCGCCGGAATAGGACTTGTCGCTGTTGCTCTGGGTGCGGCTGGCGCTGGTGATTTCCACCTCGCGCCCGGTCAGCTGGATATTGTTGCTGGCCAGGTCCGCGCCCTGCAGTTGCAGCTGCTTGCCGCTGCTCAGGTGCAGGTCGTTGCCGGCCTCCAGCTGGCTGGTGATGCTGCGTTGCTCGCTGCTGGACTTGTCCCAGTCGGCTTTCCACAAGTGCTTGCGGTGCCGGCCCTGATCGCGCTGTTCATGGGTTTCGGTGGCGGCGGTGAGGCGCAGGTCCGCGCCGCTGTCGACCTTCAGGTTGTTGCCGGCCTTGACCTGGCTGGCCTTGAGTTCGGTATTGCCACGGGCCTTGAGCTCGGCATCGCGGCTGGCGGTCAGCTGGTTGCCGTGCTGGCGGCTGTCGCTGTCAGTCAGGGTGCGGTCGTAGGTTTCCCAGGTGATGCCGATGGTGCTGTTGCTCCATTGCTCGCGCTTTTCCTGGAGCTTGCGGCTTTCGATGGCGCTCAGGGTGAGGTTGCGCCCGGCATCGAGCTTGACGTCGCGGGCGCTGACATCGGTGGCGGCGAGGGTCAGGTCCTGGCCGCTGCGCAACTGCACGTCGCCCTGGCTGCTGTGCACACCGGCACGGGTCGCGTCGAGGCTGTCGGGCTTGGCCTGGCCGCTGATGTGCAGGTCGCCGGCGGAGGCGATATCGACACCGTCGCGGCCTTGGACCTGCACCGCGCCGACGCGCACACCGGCGCCTTCGGCGGTGCTGACAATGTTGATGCGGCCCGCCTGCATGGCGCCGAACAGGCTGGCGTCGATGCGTTGCTCTTGGGTGTTGCCGGCCGCGTCAGTGCTGAGCACCTTGCCGCTGGCCGGGTCCACGCGGTTGCGCCCGACGGTGAGGTTGAGCTGGTTGCCGGCGGTGAGGGCGCCCTGGCTGTCGATGCGCGGGGCGATCAGGTTGATGCCACCTTTGTCGTTGCGCAGGCCTTGGCCTTCGACCGTCAACTGGCCCTTGGCGTCACGGGTGCTCAAGGCTTGCAGCTTGCCGTCGTTGAGCTCGGGGCGGCCGACCAGCAGGCTGGCATTCGGCGTATTGATAAAGCTGCCGCCGTTGACCGAGATGCCGTTGGGGTTGGCCAGCACATAATCGGCGGCGCGGCCGAAGATCTCCTGGCTACCGTTGATCGCCGAGGCGTTGCGGCTGATTACCTCGTTGAGAATCACGCTGGCGTCCTGGCCATGGAACTGCGGGTTGGCGCCCAGTTGCCCGGCCAGTTGCGAGGCCCCCGATTGCAGGGAGTTGTTCAGCACCACGCCCTGGCGATCGACGTTGTAGTCGAGGAACTGGTTATGGGAAAGGCCGGAACCGTTAGGCGCGACGATGTTGACGATCGGTACGCCGTTCTGGTTTTGCAGCTGCGGGATACCTCCCGGCCCTGGGGCCACGGTGATACCTCCGGCCAGCGCCGGGGGCAGGTGGGACAGCAGAAGCAGGCTGGCAATGGCCCAGCGCAGTTTGCCCCGGGGGGACAGGTGAAACGCGGATAGGTTGTCGGGCATAAAAAGCTCTCTATGTGGGGGCCGAGTGGCAGTGCGCGCTGTTCGTTGCAACGCTGCATTCGTGCTCAGGTTCGGCAGTTTTTCAGGCTGATGCACGGTTCGGGGGACCTCAGATCTGCACACTCAGGCGTGTCAGCCAGGCGGGCGATTCATGGTGAAAACGTTCGGGTGTTTCCAGGCTGTGCTGGTAATCGACATCGACTTGCACGTTCTTCCAGCTCAGGTTCAGGCCGATGCTGGCGCTGCTCAGGCGCTCGCTGCTGGCGCCTTGTTGCGCCTTGATCCGGCCGTGGTCGAAGGCCAGGCGCGGGGTCAGCTTGAGCGGTAGATCGTTCTGCAACGGCAGGCGCAGGGTGTTGCGCCAGATCCCGCCGATGGCGCCCGAGGCGCTGTTCTCGCGATAGCCGCGCACGGCGGAGTCATCGGTGCCCAGCAGTTGCTCGATAGCGGGCAACGGGTCGGGGCTGTATTGCAGCGACAGCTGGCTCTGCCATTGCCAGGGCTGGCTGCCGAGGCGGCCATTGCGCCATTGGCTGAGGCTGGCGCGGTACTTTTGGAACTGCGCTTGCGGCAGGTTCTTCTGCACCTGCTGCGAGTCGCGGTCGGCGCCGAACCAGGTCAGGCCCTGGGCGTAGTTGAGGTCGAGGTTCCACACCGCGCTGTCGAGCCAGAACAGGTTGAGCCCGGCTTCGGCCACGGTCAGGGTCGGGCTCTGGATGCCCAGGCGGACCTTTTCCAGGTAGCTGTCGACATCCTTGTGGGCCAGTTGCAGGTTGGCGCTCAGCTGATGCCCCTGGTCGCGCCACAGCACGCGGTCGGCACGCAGGCTGAGCAGGTCGGTGCGGCCGCTGTTGTAGAAAGTCACGCTGCTGAGCTTGAACGGCGCGCGGTATTCGGCATGGCTGGCGAACAGGCTGTAGGTCCAGTAGCCGTAGGGAATCGAGTAGAAAACGCTGGCGCTGCGGCTGTAGCGCGGGCCGTGGTTGAGGGTGTCGCTGAAATTCAGGTTGAGCGCGTCGTTGAGTTGCAGCGGGCTGTCGAGGCTCAGGTTGACGGAGTTGCGATCGCGCCCGGTACTGGCGCTGCCGAGGTTATCCACACCCAGCCCCAGGGCCCAGCGTGAGGCGGCGCTGCTGCGTGAGCGCAGGATGATACGCGAGGCGCCGGGCTGGCTGCCGGGGGCGATGTCGGCGGTCAGGTCGAGGGAGCGCAGGCGGTTGAGCTGGTCCAGGCCCTGTTCCAGGTCGCGCAGGTTTAGCGGCTCGCCGAGCATGCCGGGAAAGGCCCCGGCCAGGGACACCGGCAGGCTCTGGTCGGCCAGCTCCACGGCTTCGACATAACCTTCGTCGACCACGATATCCAGCGAATGACCGTCGGCCGGCGCGCTGCTCAGGTAAGGGCGGCTGGCGATGTAGCCGGCGTCGACATAGGTCCGGGTGATCTGCGCCAGCAGGCGGTTGATCGCGTTCACCCCCATGCAGGGCGCGATATAGGGTTCGAGCTGGCGGTTCAGGCGGTCTTTCTTGAACAGCGTGACGCCGGCGATGCGCGTGCCGCTCAGGGCCCAGCACTGTTCGTCCTTGCCACTGTGGGCAGCCTCGGCGGGCGTGACCGGCGGCGCGCCGAAGCTGCCGCGCTGCAACTGGCGCTGGCGCTGTTCCAGTTGCAGTTGTTGCAGGTCACGCTGTTGCTGTTGCTGCAGGCGCAGGGCTTCCTGGCCTGGCTGTGGCATATCGGCGGCAGCCACCGGCAGGGCGGCGGCCAGCAGCGAAAGCAGCAGCCAGCGGCGGTGATTGGCGTGACAGCCTGGGCGACTTGAGGACGTATGCGGCACTCGACATCCTTAATAATGGAAAACGGACGAGGAAGTGCAGTGCAACAACTGATCGACACGACTTGCAGGCCGTGTACTCACTTCCATTTTTACGCTTGAGTCCTGGGGATGCTCTTTGTTACGGCGCGAAGTGAAATTATTTTAGAAATATCTTCTGAACTAACGGCTGGGGCTGAAGTTTGAGCACAGGTACTTGGCCTGTTTGCTATTTGTTCTGCCGCCGATCATTCGGCGGGGTGCCATGAAAGGGGAACGATCGGTCGAGGGGTGAAATTAATCAGCTGCGGTTCGAGACTAGCGGAAACGTTAAAGTTGATTTGTACGGAATTTGTAATCGCGGTGAAGGTGCCATGGCCCTTGTGGAACAAGGGTTTGGCGCGAGAGGTGGGCAGATGTGTCGAAAGGTAAAGGTAGGATGTTTTACTTCTGTCGTTAACGATCTGTTTAATTCACGACTAGTTTGGTTGGTTGTTCGGCTATCTATATCGGTCAATGTCGATATTTATAGAGTCTGTGCTCCAGGCGCTGAAGGCTGCTTGAAAATGCGTGAACTGGAGGCTGCCCGGCGAACGAAATTAAGTTGGCAAGCACTGTCGAGCAGTGTGTGGCAGGCGACTGATCAAAGTTGAAGTAAGCGTTGTGCCGGCTGGATATCCGGCGAGCAGACTAGGGGAATCCCTTAGTTGCCGCCTCGGGATAAATCGCTCGAACGGCCACCTCGACAATGCGCAGGTGGCCGTTTGGCGGCGGGTCATTGCGGGCTGGAACGCCCGGTCATTTCCCGGGCCATCTCGCTGGCGTAGCTGTCGGTCATGCCGGCGATGAAGTCGATCATCCGCAGGAAGGAGGCATGCAGCGAGCCGTTCGGGTCCGGCGCGTTGTTGCCCAGCAAGTCGAGGATCCGCCGGTTCTTGAACGACGGCGTGCGCCCGCCGTGCTGCTCCAGCGCGGCGCCACAGAACGAGTTGAGGAGGATTTCCAGGGTGGTGTAGGCGCCGATCTCGTGCAGGGTCTTGCGCTTGTCCTGGAAGATTTTCTTGCGCGCGATGTCCTTGGCATTGAGCACGCAACGCTTGGCCGGGCCATGCATGTGTTCCACCAGGTCGCCTTGCAGGGTGCCGCTGAGCAGGGCGTCCTGCTGTTCGACAAAGGCCCGGGCGGCGGCGTTGGTCAGGTGTTCGATGGCCTTGCCGCGCAGGATCGCCAGCTTGCGCCGGCGCGAGTCCCGCGGGCCGAGCTGGCGATAGGTTTCCGGCAGGTCGTCGCCCACCAGCCCGAGCAGCAGCGACTCGACTTCGGCATAGTCGAGCAGCTCCATCTCCAGCCCGTCCTCGAGGTCGATCAGGGCGTAGCAAATGTCGTCGGCGGCTTCCATCAGGTACACCAGCGGATGACGGGCCCAGCGTTGCTCCTCGAGCTGCGGCAGGCCGAGCTTGTTGGCGATCTGTTCGAGCAACGGCAGTTCACTCTGGTAACAGCCGAACTTGTGTTTCTTGTAACCCAGGGAGTCGGCATGGCGCGCCGTCCAGGGGTATTTCAGGTAGGTGCCGAGGGTGGCGTAGGTCAGCCGCGTGCCGCCGTCGAACTGGTGATATTCCAGTTGGGTCAGTACCCGGAAACCCTGGGCATTGCCTTCGAAATTGAGGAAATCATTGCGCTCGTTTTCGTGCATGGCGTCCAGCCAGCCACGCCCGGCGGCCTGCTGGAACCAGTGGCGGATGGCGTCTTCGCCGGAATGGCCGAATGGCGGGTTGCCGATGTCGTGGGCCAGGCAGGCCGATTGCACCACCATCCCCAGGTCGCTGGGTTCGCACCACTCGGGCAGGGCGTCGCGAATGGTCTCGCCGACCCGCATGCCCAGGGAGCGACCGACACAGCTGACTTCCAGGGAGTGGGTCAGGCGCGTGTGGATGTGGTCGTTGCTGGAAACCGGGTGCACTTGGGTCTTGCGGCCCAGGCGGCGGAAGGCGCCGGAGAAGATGATGCGGTCGTGGTCTTTGTGGAAGGGGCTGCGGCCCAGTTCTTCGGGGCTGTACAGCGGTTTTCCAAGGCGTTCGCGGGTAAGCAGGGTATGCCAATCCAAGGCGGGTCTCTCCGTCGAATGACTGATGAGCTAGCTTCCCGGTTCGCGCCAGCGCCTGCAAGCACAACGAGTCGAATGGCTGCGCGGGCCGCACCGGCCGCTAAATGGACCTTGTCGATCCTGGCGCGGCGCTGAACGGCAGGCACAACCCGACCTCAGGCCAGGGAGGTCGGGTGCGCGGCTATTTCAGGCGTGATTACAGCAATGCAGCCAGATAGCGGCCGCTCATTGCTTGTTCGAAGGGCCTTGCATGATCAGTTTGATCAGCGGCAACAGGCCGGCGCTGAGCCGCACCAGCCGGGCGAAGCTCTTGACGCTGCCGCTCTTGGCGCCTTTGCCGGTGAGAAAGCCCAGCAGGGTCACGGCGGCCACGCCCCACAACGGCGCGTGCTTGATGCCGAAGCCCTGTTGCCAGCTCTGGCCAATGCCACGGACCCGCTGCAAGGGGCGCAGCAGGTGCTGGGATTCGTGGCGGATTTCCTGACGGTGCATTTCCATGCGCAGGCGGATCAGCGCCTTGCGCATCTCGCGCCGGGAACTGTTGGGCGGGATTTCCGGCAGGTTCATGGCAGCAGGCGCTCCCTGTCGTTGGACAGCTCTTCAAGGGTGGCGTGGAAAGGCGAGGACTCATCGAAAACCGCGGCTTTCAGGCGCAAGGCGCAAAACAGCGCGGCCAGCGCATAGAAGATGCAAAGCCCGATGATGGCGGCCAGGCGATAGGTGTCCCAGAACAGGATCAGAACCATCGTCGACAGGCCTACCAACAGCAGCAGGGCGAATACCAGGGTCAGCCCGGCAAACAGCAGCAGGCTGACGGTCCTGGCCTTCTGTTCCTGCAACTCGATGCCGAACAGCTCGACGTGGCTGTGCAACAAACCCAGGAACGCCGCGCCCAGGCGCCGCGGTGAGGCGCCTTGACTCGTGGTGGAGGTGGATTCATCCATGGCCATATCAGCGCCGGGTGGCCAGCAGGCCGATCAGGAAACCCACGCCTGCGGCGATGCCCACCGCTTGCCAGGGGTTGTTCTGCACATAGTCTTCGGTGGCGGTGACCGCTGCCTGGCCGCGTTCGCGCAACGATTGCTCGGTCAGTTGCAGGGTTTCGCGGGCGCGCAGCAGGCTGTCGTGAATCTGGTTGCGCAATTGGTCCGCCTGGTCGCCGGCCAGGCTGGCGGTGTGTTCCAGCAGACGTTCCGTGTCACTGACCAGTGCCTGAAAGTCCGCCATCAGTGTTTCTTGGGCTGTATCGGTGGTTTTGCTGGCCATGATTATCTCCGTAGTGGCGTTCTGAATGGTTCGAGTATGAGCCTTGCGCGAAGGTTCAGTGCAATTGTCTGGTACAGCTTTTGCTTTGTACTGGTGCGTAAACACGGGTGGTTGCGCCGAAAGCGCGCAGGATGCGCTGCATGGCAGGTAAAAACCTACCCTAAAAAATCAACACTTATGGAAACACCCCCGAGCGATACATCCCCTCGAAAAAGCCTCGCGCCAAAATGGGTCGTAATCCGTGGGTCGACAAGACCCTGGGTGCCAAGTTGGTGCAAAAAAACGCTCGAGCGGCTCGTGGATAATTCCTGCTACCAGGTCTGCCCATTCCATGGAAAATCTGCAAAGCGCTGTGGACACACTGGTCCATGGTTCCAACACCCTGTTCATCCTTATCGGTGCAGTCATGGTTCTGGCCATGCATGCCGGCTTCGCCTTCCTGGAAGTCGGCACGGTCCGCCAGAAAAGCCAGGTCAACGCCTTGTCGAAGATCCTCAGCGACTTCGCGATCTCGACCCTGGCCTATTTCTTTATAGGCTATTGGATCTCCTACGGCGTCAGTTTCCTGCAACCGGCGGCGGTGATCAGTGCCGACCACGGCTACGGGCTGGTGAAGTTTTTCTTCCTGCTGACCTTCGCTGCTGCCATTCCGGCGATCATTTCCGGCGGCATCGCCGAGCGTGCGCGGTTCGTTCCGCAGCTCTGCGCCACGGCGCTGATCGTGGCCTTCATCTATCCCTTCTTCGAAGGCCTGGTGTGGAATGGCAACTACGGCCTGCAAGCCTGGCTGCAGGCGAACTTCGGCGCCAGCTTCCATGATTTCGCCGGCTCGGTGGTGGTGCATGCCATGGGCGGCTGGCTGGCATTGGCCGCGGTGCTGTTGCTCGGGCCGCGCAACGGCCGTTACCGCGACGGCAAGCTGGTGGCGTTCGCGCCTTCGAGCATCCCGTTCCTGGCCTTGGGGTCGTGGATCCTGATTGTCGGCTGGTTCGGCTTCAACGTGATGAGCGCGCAGACATTGCAGGCGGTCAGTGGGCTGGTGGCGGTGAATTCGCTGATGGCCATGGTGGGCGGCACGGTGGCGGCGCTGATCGTGGGGCGCAACGACCCGGGCTTCCTGCACAACGGCCCGCTGGCCGGGCTGGTGGCGATCTGCGCCGGCTCCGACCTGATGCATCCGGTGGGCGCGCTGGTCACCGGGGCGATCGCCGGCGCGCTGTTCGTCTGGTGCTTTATCGCCAGCCAGGCCCGCTGGAAGATTGACGATGTGCTGGGTGTCTGGCCGCTGCACGGACTGTGCGGCGTGTGGGGCGGTATCGCCTGCGGGATCTTCGGCCAGAGCGCCCTCGGCGGCCTGGGCGGCGTCAGCCTGATCAGCCAGTTGATCGGTACCGGCCTGGGCGTGCTGGTGGCGCTGCTCGGCGGCTTCCTGGTGTATGGCTCGCTCAAGGTGCTGTGCGGCCTGCGCCTGACCCAGGAGCAGGAGTATTACGGCGCCGACCTGTCGCTGCACAAGATTGGCGCGGTCAGCCAGGACTGAGCCCGTGCGGCCCAGGCTGGAATCTCCGGCCAGGGCCGCCGATGATCATTGACCGCCGAGCAGGCGCGCCTCCGACGCTTCGATGGCCGCCAGCGGGCCGGACATCAACACCGTGTCGCCGGCTCGCAGCAGGGTGCTGCCTGCCAGTTCCAGATCGCGGCCATCGCGCTGCACGCCTTGCACATCCACGCCCAACTGTTCCAGCGCCAGCTCGCCCAGGGGCCGGTCGCAGGCGTGGGCGGCGCTGCCGAGATTGACCGCATGCATCAGCATCCGCGGCTGGCCGCGATTGTCCAGCAGGTCGGTCTGTGCGCCGTGGTAGAAACCATGCAGCAGGCGATAGCGGTTGTGGCGCACTTCATCGACCTTGACCTGGACCTGGTGTTCCGGCAGCCCGAGCATCACCAGCGCATGGGACGCCAGCATCAGGCTCGACTCCAACAGCTCCGGCACCACTTCGCTGGCGCCGGCGGCTTTCAGTTCGGCCAGCTGGCTGTCGTCCCGGGTGCGCACCAGGATCGGCACGTCGCCGTTGATCTGGCGTGCGCTTTTCAACACATTCAGGGCAATGTCGGTCTTGTCCACCGCAATCACCAGCAACCGCGCGCGCTCCAGGCCGACCGCGGCAAGCAGCTCGGCGCGCCGGGAGTCGCCGTAATGCACGCCGCTTTCGCCGGCCGCGGCTTCCTGGACCCGTACCGGGTCGTCGTCCAGGGCAATGAAGCGTTGCTGTTCACGGCGCAGGAAGCGGCCAATCGACTGGCCGACGCGGCCATATCCACAGATCACCACGTGCCCCCGCAGCCCGGCGTTGAGCGCGCTGATCTCTTCCAGGTGGGCCTCCTGGTTCGGCTTGCGGTGCAGGCGTGCGGCAATGCCCGGGGCCGCACGCAGCAGCAGGGGCGTCAGCAGCATCGAACAGAAAGTCGCGGCCAGCAGCAGGCCGCTCAACTCGGCCGGCATCAACTGGCTCTGCTGCATCTGCGCCATCAGCGCAAAACAGAACTCGCCCCCCTGGGCCAGGGCCAGGCCGCTGCGCCAGGCCGTCTCGCCGTCGCTGCCGCGCAGCTTGAGCAACAGCGCTACCACCGCGCCCTTGATCAACATCAGGGCCAGGGTCAGGCCGAGGATCAGCAAGCCGTGGCTGGCGAACAATTGCAGGTCGATCAGCATGCCGATGCTGACAAAAAACAGCCCCAGCAGAATGTCGCGGAACGGCCGGATATCGGCCTCGATCTGGTGCCGGTAACGGCTTTCCCCCAGCAGCATGCCGGCCAGGAAGGCCCCCAGGGCGGGGGACAGGCCGAGCAGGTGGGTCAGCCAGGCGGTCAGCAGGACGATGACCAGGGCCAGCAACACGAACAGCTCGGCGGAGCGCGAGGCGGCCACCTCGTGGAACAGCCGTGGCAGCAACCAGCGGCTGGCCAGCGCCAGGCCGAAAAACAGCACGACCGTCTTGCCCAGGGTCAGCGGCAGCGCCCAGTACCAGGCTTGCGCCGTGTCGCCGGCGAACACCGGCACCAGGGTCAGCAGGAGCACTGCCACCACGTCCTGGAACAACAGCACGCCAATCGCGTTCTGCCCGTGGCTGCTGAAGATTTCCCCGAGGCTGGTCAGTTCCTTGCTGACGATGGCGGTGGAGGACAGCGCCAGGCCCGCGCCCAGCAGCAAGGCCGGAATCGGCGGCCCGCCCGCGAGGATCAACAGGCTGCCGAGGATGGCGCCGCTGCACAGCACTTGCAGGCTGCCCAGGCCGAATACTACTTGGCGCAGGGCGAGCATCTTCGAAACGGAAAACTCCAGCCCGAGGGAAAACAGCAGGAACACCACCCCCAGTTCCGCAAGGTGAGGCAGGTTTTGGTTGTCGTTGACCCAGCCGAAGGCGGTCGGCCCCACCAGCAGGCCCACGCACAGGTAACCCAGCACGGGGGGCAGGCTCAGGCGCCGGAACAGGGCAATCACCACCAGGGATGAGGCAAGGATGATTAGCAGATTGGCGAACACAGACATCTCCGGAGGGGGCGGGTGGTATGACAGAGCGTAGAGGCAAAAAAAGCCGCGAGGGTCGCTCAACCGAAAGTGACTGGCGCTGACCTGCATCAGTTTTTTGCTGGAATGTTCGCCGCTGACTGGTCGTACGGTGCTGCGTTCATCGGTCGACGGCTTTTTCCAGCGGGCCTAGAATAAGCGCCTATCTCTCTTCGGTCTGTATGTTATGCCTCCTGAATGTCAGCTGTTCGGCACCCTGGGCTGCCACCTGTGCGAACTCGCCGAGGCGGAATTGATGCCGCTGGTGGAGCACGGGCTGATGGTCGAGCTGGTGGATATCGCGGAAGACGAAGCCCTGTTCGAGGCCTACAGCCTGCGTATTCCGGTCCTGCGTCGGGTGGATAACGGGGCCGAGCTGGGCTGGCCGTTCGATGTCGAGCAGGTGGTGGCCTTCCTGCGCTGAACCGGCTGGCGCTGCACGGCGCTTTCCGTTTGTCGCCCTTCGCTGCAATCCCTTGGCGGGATCCCGATTATTCGGTTACTGTATATGCATACAGTTATCGGGATGGTTCGTCATGTCTCTCACAATCCTGGCCCGCGCCGAGCGTCTGCAACACCTTTCGCCCGAGCATGCGGAGCGCGGCGCGTTGGCTGCCGGGCTCACGTTTGAAGGCGGTTTTTCCCTGGATCGCACGGTGGGTCTTGGGGCTCCGCAAATTCGCGCGGTGCTGGTGGATGACGACAGCCTGCTGGGTTTTGGGATCTACCCCGGCGACCGGCTGATCGTCGACCGTTCGGCGACGCCGGCGGTGGATCAGTACGTGGTGGTCCATCTCGATGGTGAAGACGCCTATGGCGTGCGCCTGCTGGCTCCCGACCCCAAGGGTGGGCTGCTGCTCAAGGCCGCGCGACCTTCGATCGCCCCGATCCCGCTGGACGATCGGGATTCGGCGCAAATATGGGGCGTGGTGCTGTGGGTCGTCAGTTATGTTGGCCGTGGCTGATGTCGATGTGCAGGGCGTGTGCTCAGTGGATGATGAGAGGGTAGAAGGACTGATGATGGTCAATGTCGAACAATTGAAGAGCAGTGTGAACCGCATGTCCGCCGATGTGGTGCGCGAAGCGGTACTCGAGTTGCGCCTGGATGGCCTGGTCACGGAAGGCAAGACCCCGTTCAACAAGCTGCATTTCAATACCTGCTTTGCAGAAATAGAAGCCTTGTTCCAGCGGGCCGGTTATCACCGGCAACTGGACGTGGTGGGTTACCAGGGGCTGTTGTATGCCCTGTATGACCCGGCCCGCTGGGAGGCGGTCGATGTGTTGCGCTGGTTGAAGGAGTTCACCGATGCCGCCGCGCAAGCTGGCGTAGCCCGCGCTTAGTCGTTGCGTCCCGAGGGGAAACTCTCCTAGGTTCCCCGGGACCCATGTTGGATAATGCCGCTCTGCATTGTCCGTTCGAGCTTTTGTATGTCCTCCGTACCGTTTTCTGCCGCACAGCATCAGGCCAGCACCCTGTACCTGCCTCCCGGTTCATGGCCAACCGTCCTGGACTGCCTGTGCGATCACTTCAGTACCATCAGCCGCGAGCAGTGGTTGAGTCGGATCGCTCGTGGCCGGGTACTCGATGGACAGGGCATGCCGATCAGCATCGACCTGGCCTACCGCGAAGGCCTGCGCATCCATTACTTCCGGGAGGTGCCCGACGAAAAGGTCATCGCGGTGCAGGAGTCGATCATTCATGTCGACGAACATTTGGTGGTGGCGGACAAGCCGCATTTCCTGCCGGTTACCCCGGCTGGGGAATATGTCGAGCAAACCCTGCTGCGACGCCTGATCCGCAGCCTGGACAATCCCCACCTGGTGCCTTTGCATCGCATCGACCGGCATACGGCGGGCCTGGTGCTGTTTTCGGCCAATCCGCAGAGCCGCTCGGCCTATCAGTCGCTGTTTCCGAGCCGCAGGATCGACAAGCGCTACGAGGCCATCGCCCCGGCCTTGCCGGGTCTGGAGTTCCCGCGTGTGCATAAAAGCCGCCTGGTCGACGGTGAGCCTTTTTTCCGCATGCAGGAAGGGCCCGGCACGCCGAATACGGAGACGGCGCTGGAGGTCCGGGAAAAGAACGGTGACCTCTGGCGTTATGGGCTATATCCGGTGACCGGTAAAAAGCACCAGTTGCGGGTGCATATGAGTGCGCTGGGGGCGGCGATCTGCAACGACCCGTTCTATCCCGATGTGCTCAAGGATGTCGAAGACGATTACGCCCATCCGCTCAAATTGCTGGCTCAAGGATTGCGCTTCATTGACCCGCTGACAGGAGAAGAGCGCGATTTCGAGAGTCGGACCACCTTGCAATGGTAATTCCGCTGGTCAATGACCCGCAGAAACGATAAAGCCCGCGAAAGCGGGCTTTATGCATTTAAGGCTGTAACGGTGGATTACAGCTCTTTTACGGTACGGACCTGATCTTTGTTGATGCGAGTCTGTTTGCCGTCCAGTTGTTCGAACTCGTAGAAGCCGGAGTCCTCATCGTATTTTGGTGTATCGACGGCCTGGATTTCGCGACCGTCATTCAGGGTGATCACAGTAGGCGATGCGCAACCGGCGAGAGTGGCAAGGCCCAGTGCGAGCATGAGAGTGGCGAGAGTCCGCTGAATCATTATGTGTCTCCGAGATGAATACTTTTAGTTGCTGTGCTTGAGACGTATACAACGCCTGCAAGTTCCTTGAGTTAAGGGCATTCTGACACGCCGTGCTGCTGGCTTAACAGCTCTGGTGTATTCAGATTAGCCAATCGGGGATCGTTTGCCGGACATTGCAGCGCCTGAGCGTCCAACCCACGCATGATACGTCCGGGGCTGCGTTCGCCGTTCTGCCAGGCACTGTCGAAGGTGCCGAGCAATGCGCGCGGAATGATACACAGCAAGGGTTCCCAGTGCTCGCCATGGCGCAGCATCAAGGGTTTTTCCGGGTTTTGGGCGGCGCTTTGTCGCATGGCTTCGATCAGTTGTGCATCGATGCGTGGCACATCGCAGGGCAACACCAACAGTTGGGCATGCCGGGCGGCGGCCAATCCGGCACGGATGCCTGCCAGGGGCCCAGGGAAGTCATTGTTCTCGTCCTGCACCAGTTGATCGGCGAAGGGTGCGTACTGCTGCCGATTGCGGTTGCAGGAAATGATCAGGTCATCGCTCAGGCCGCGGGTCAGTCGATGCAGGTGGGCGATCAATGGCTGGCCCTGCCACTCGATCAACCCCTTGTCCCTTCCACCCATACGTTGGCCGCGCCCACCGGCCAGGAGCAGAATGGAACAGGGTGGTAAATCTGTGCGCGAGGTCATGGCACGTCTCCACAGAGGCGGTCAAAGAGAGCGCTGTGATATAACACCGGGCTGTTTCTCCTACAACTGGATCGAGCCTATGAAAGCCAAGGCTGATGTACCTTTCGCTCCCCTGAACATCGCGGTGCTGACCGTCAGTGATACCCGCACTCTGGAAACCGATACCTCCGGCCAGGTCTTCGTCGATCGTCTGAGCGCCGCCGGCCATAACCTGGCTGCACGCGTCCTGCTCAAGGACGATCTCTACAAGATTCGCGCGCAAGTGGCGACCTGGATCGCCGACGATTTGGTCCAGGTGGTTTTGATCACCGGCGGCACCGGTTTCACCGGCCGTGACAGTACCCCGGAAGCCGTGTCTTGCCTGCTCGACAAACAGGTCGACGGTTTTGGCGAATTGTTCCGTCAGATCTCGGTGGCCGATATCGGCACTTCCACCGTGCAGTCCCGGGCTCTGGCCGGCTTGGCCAACGGCACGTTGGTGTGCTGCCTGCCAGGTTCGACCAATGCGGTGCGCACCGGTTGGGACGGCATCCTGGCCGAGCAGCTGGATTCGCGGCACCGTCCGTGCAATTTCGTTACGCACCTGAAACAGGCTGCGCCTTGTGAATCCCGTGGATAAGCCGGGCAAGACCGGTGCCTTGATGCCGGTCGAGGCTGCATTGGCCCGTTTGCTGGAGATGGCCGAGGCGACTCCTGTTCTCCAGCGCGAGCGGCTGCCACTGGCGGGCGCGCAAGGCCGAGTGTTGGCTGACGATTTGATCTCCAGCCTGGATCTTCCGCCCTGGCCCAACAGCGCCATGGACGGTTACGCCTTGCGTAGCGCAGATTGGCATGGCGAGCCCCTTGTCGTCAGCCAGCGTATCTTCGCCGGCCAGGCGCCCGAGCCGTTGGCGCCTGGCACCTGTGCCCGCATATTCACCGGCGCGCCGGTCCCGGCGGGAGCCGACTGCGTGGAAATGCAGGAAAACGCGCAGGTTCAAGCCGATGGGCGGGTGGCGTTTACCGAGCCTATGCGCGTTGGGCAAAACATTCGTCCGCAAGGCCAGGAAACCACGGTCGGCGAATGTGTCCTGGCGGCCGGCACCCAGTTGGGGCCGATCGAGCTGGGGTTGGCTGCGTCTTTGGGTTGCGCCCAGCTTGATGTGGTGCGCCGAGTGCGGGTCGCTGTGCTCTCAACCGGCGACGAATTGATAGAACCTGGGCAGGCGCTGGGTCCTGGGCAAATCTACAACAGCAACCGTGTCCTGCTGTGCAGTTGGTTGCAGCGCCTGGGCTGTGAAGTGGTCGATGGCGGAATCCTGCCGGACGACCTGCCCACCACCCGGCGTCGCCTTGCCGAGTTGGCAGATGTCGACCTGATTCTTTCCACTGGCGGTGTGTCAGTGGGCGAGGCGGACTTCCTGGGCATTGCGTTACGAGAAGAAGGCGAGCTGGCTCTCTGGAAGCTGGCGATCAAGCCTGGCAAACCGTTGACCTTCGGGCATTTCCGCGGTGTGCCGGTGATCGGCCTGCCCGGTAATCCGGCTTCGACGCTGGTGACCTTTGCCTTGCTGGCCCGGCCCTATATCTTGCGGCGCCAGGGAGTAAAAGAGCTGCAACCCTTGCAGTTCCAGGTTCCGGCTGGGTTTGCCTGGTCCAAACCGGGTAACCGGCGGGAGTACCTGCGTGGTCGCCTGGAGCAGGGCAGGGCAGTCATCTACCGGAACCAGAGTTCCGGGGTGCTGCGCAGTGCCGCCTGGGCTGAGGGCTTGGTCGAGGTGCTGGAAGAGCGAACGTTGGTCGAGGGCGATTGGGTCAACTTCATCCCATTGAGTGAAGTCCTGGGCTGACTCCCGGGGAGGCGGACCAGGTCGGCATGGCCGGGTCTTGCCTCCGGAAAGCTGTCTATCAACGCAGCAGCAAAAGAATCAGCAAGCCAAAACGGCTGTTCAGGCCCCAGGACAGAAGCGCCGATAAAAAACCGGCGTAAGCCAATACCCAGGCGAACTTCTTGAGCAAGGCATGAAGCCGGCTGCCTACCTTGTGCTCGCGGTCATGGGAATGCGCTTGATGGGCGCTCAGTTCCGGATGTTTGCCGGGGGTGAGCAGGATGCTTCCTTCAAGCCGGTTGAGCGTGGAGTTCGAGCTTTCATAGCATTTCTTGTCATCCATGGTGTTTCGCTTCCCTGTTTTGAGGCGTCGTTTGCCTGCCCCCAACATTCTCCGATTGTCTGTTTCGGGTCAATTCAGGTGATTCTCAATCTGCGGTCAGAAAAGTTACCGCCAGTCAGCAGCTGGGCTGGCAGGACACATTGATTGCATCCCGGTCGGACTTTTTCTCACCGGGTGAAGGTCAACATCCTTCAATGGCCCTCGAATGACAGGAGTGATGAGCGATGAGCGAACGCAAGGCGATGCTGATATTGCACGGCAAGCAGGCTCTCAACGAAGAAGTGCGCGACGCCGTCGAGCGCAAGCGTGAAGAGGGCTGGGAGCTGGCGGTCCGCCTGACCTGGGAAGCCGGCGATGCCCAGCGCCTGGTAAATGAGGCACTCGCAACCGGCTATATGCATCTGGTCGCGGGAGGCGGTGACGGCACCCTGCGAGATATTGCCGAGGCCATGGCGGCGCAGGCCAGCGATGCCAGCCTGGTGCTGCTGCCGCTGGGGACGGCCAATGATTTTGCGCGGGCGGCTGGCGTTTCCTTGTTGCCTCATGAGGCTTTGAACCTGCTCGATGTGCCAGCCCGGGCGATCGACCTCGGCGAAGTCGGTGGCCAGGTGTTTCTCAACATGGCCACAGGCGGGTTCGGCAGCCAGGTGACGGCCAATACCTCTGAGGATCTGAAAAAGATTCTGGGGGGCGCAGCCTATCTATTCACCGGGTTGTCGCGCTTCAGCGAACTGCATGCGGCGTATGGCGAATTGCAGGGGCCGGATTTCCATTGGCGCGGCGATTTGCTGGCCCTGGGGATCGGTAATGGGCGTCAGGCCGGCGGTGGTCATCTGTTGTGCCCTGAGGCAATAGCCGATGACGGGCTGCTGGATGTCAGCATTCTGCCGGCTCCCCAGGAGCTGGTGGGTACCTTGAAGGATCTGCTGGCTGGCGGCTGGGGGATCGACAATATGTTTGTGCGTACGCGCCTGCCGTGGATTGAAATCAAGGCCTCCGAAGGTTTGGATATCAATCTTGACGGCGAGCCTCTGCAAGGCGAGAACCTGCGTTTTCGCGCGCTCCCAGGGGCATTGCGGGTGCATTTGCCGGAAGACTCCCCGCTGCTGGGGGCTTCGGCGCCTTAATCGTCGAGGCTGATGATCTGTTCGCGCACGGCAAACAGGACCAGGCCGGCCACGTCATAGATTTGCAGGCGTTTCATGATCTGCGAGCGGTGGGTTTCCACGGTCTTGATGCTCAGGCCCAGCCCGTGAGCGATTTCACGGGTCGACTTGCCGCGTACGATCAGGCGCAGGATCTCCAGCTGGCGTGCGGTCAGGTTATGGGTTTCGACCGGTTCCGGATGGGGCTTTTGCACGCGGATCAATGCCTGGTTGATCACCGTATGGGCAATGGCCGGGCTCAGATAACGTTCGTTGTTGCGTAAGGCGTCGAGCGCGTGCTCGAGCTCGTTGGCGGTGGTGTCCTTGAGCAGGTAACCATGAGCGCCGGACTCCAGGGCTTGCATGATCAAGGCCGGGTCGGTGTGCATGGAGAGAATCAGCACCTTGCTTTGCGGATGCACCACCTTGAGCTTCTTCAGGGCTTCCAGGCCGCCAATATCCCTCATGGAAATATCCAGCAGGATAATGTCTGGCGACAGCCTCTCGACCATCTCCAGCACTTGTGCGCCATCGTTGGCCTCACCGATCACGGCATAGCCAGGAATGTCCATGACCAGGGCACGCACGCCAGCCCTGATGAGCGAGTGGTCATCCACCAGAAGTAAATTGCAGGTCAATGTAAAACCTTATTCGTACTGGCCCGTTCGAGTGCGCGAGGCGCCCAGGGGAAAAGTGCTTCGATTTGTGTGCCCTGGTCGGGCTGGCTGGAAACCTTCAGGGTGCCACCCAGTTGTGCAATTCTCTCCGACATGCCGGCCATGCCGCGTTGTCCTTGTTCGCCAGGATTGGGGGCAGGAGAAAAGCCACGGCCATCGTCGCTGATCAGCAGCGAAAGCCCTTCGGGAAGGCGTTGCAGGCGTACCAGCAAGTTGTCCGCCTGGGCATGGCGCAGCATGTTGGTGACGGCTTCCTGGGTGATGCGGAAGGCGGCCACCGCCATTTCCTCGGGAATGCCAGCCAGCCGCTGCTTGCATTCCAGGCTCCAGTGCACGGAAGTGTTTTCCAGAGTCTTCAGCAAGTGGGCTCGCAAGCTGGCTTCCAGGCCCAGGCTGGCCAGCTGCCGGGGATTAAGGATCGCCGAGACGTCGCGTACCTTGGCCAGGGTTTCTTCCAATGTGCCTTGGAGCGTCGTGCAATGCTGCTGCAGATCTTCCGGCAGGCGGCGCTTCAGCCATTCGCTTTGCAACTTGGCGGCGGTCAACAGTTGGCCAATATCATCATGCAGTTCACGACTAAGCCGATGACGTTCGTTCTCCTGGACTTGCAGCAAGCGGTCCGCCAGTTCCTGAGGTTCGAACTTGATCGATTTGCGCGAGTTGCCGTAATAGACCCAGACGCTGGCGAGGGCCGCCAGGTTCAGGATCAGCAGGCTGAGAGGAACGGTAGTCGACAGGCAATAGGCGAGCAGACTTCCAAGTGCCGAGCATGAGCACAGCAACAGGTTGAGCCAGCGCAGGTTTATTCGAGAAAGAAGTCGGGTGGCGGTTGACTTGAGGCTGGCGTACATAGCAGATGGAGCCAATGAATGTTCGCTGCGGGAAGACCGGTCAAGGCAACTGACAGGCCCCGGTTTGGAAAACGGTATTGTTTGAGTATGCGGCTTCAATTAACGCGGTCTATTCGTTGGGAGCAAGCCTTGCACTGATCGGGTGTGTAACAAGATCAATCTGAAGTCACAGTGCCATTAAGTGCTTCGTCTTATGGGTGGGCATAGTACCAGCTTAGCTACCGTTGGTCGCGCCTCCATATATGTCCGGCAGGTCAGGAATATTACCTTTTGGGACGTATGTTCCGATTCGCTTGTTTTAACGGGTGCCCCTGAAACAGGGCCTATCGCGCCTGGAGATCATGGATAGGCGTAATTCAGGACATTGGGAGTCTGAATGCGGGTTTTGTTAGTTGCGTTAGTTGTACTGTCGTTAACAGGCATGAAACATTGAATAACGACATGACGCGCGTCAATGTCACAACATATCTAACAGCTGAAGTTAAGAATTAACGACAGGCTTATGCGTTTCTCTTGGCGATTGAAAAAACGTTGAACGAATTCTGTTGGCAGGACGGAGGCACGTGCAGAGGATCGATTTGCACGGCAAGGGATTCGATGAGAGTGGCTTGTTCAGTGCCATCGAGGTTCAGTTGGCCGGTCACGGGGTCGACCAGTTCAAGCTGCCAGGCCATGAGGCTGAAGCAATCGCCGAGAGTGTCGAGGATCTGTTCGTTCATGTCCGGATGAGGATCGGAATGACCCAGCAGCGCATGAACCTGGCGCGAGAATTCGGCGGTGCTGCGTAGCGCCAGCGCCTCGGTTTTCTCGGCAAGTTTGAGCAGCATGGACAGCATGCAATTGATGGCGTCCTGATCATTCTTGATCAGGTTGAGATGGTTCAGGCACTCAACCGACTTTGCCAATAGTGCTTCTGCTTCAAGCAGAAAGTCGGGTGACTCGTGCCACTCTTTATTGTCGATCAGCATGCTTTTCTCCACGACGCCACGTCAGATGATGGAATGGTCCGTTTTGTGAGCGACTTTAAGGTAGTACGCCGAGTATGCCGTGGGATATAAGACGATTCTGATTGGTTCTTTATGAACGAAGATGGCGTGCCGGTGTTTAGTCCGATCTTCTCCGAGACTGCCCGATTGCAGGCGGTAGACCGCTGGGCACGGTGTATCGGCAACGCTTGGACAGCGGAGGCGGTAGGGCTTGAACAGGCACCAGGCCATCTTCCTGCGATCACAAACAAAAGCCTGACTCCATTCATGCAATGAGAATGGCGTCACATTAATGGCTATTGGATATTGCGAATATCAGGTTGGTCCTGATTGCTGCTAAGGGATTCCCTTATAAGGGGGAACCAAGCGCCGTATTTGAGGTCGCGGCGGGGGGGGGAAGGTGCGGATGAAATCGCGAAGCCAGTAAAGCATGATGTTAATGTGACATCAATGCCTTTGCATGGCATTTTGTACGCAGGTCAAGATTCGGTGGATTGTGCCGATAACCTTCGTTAGTGAATTCATCAGAACAAGCCCAGGAGTCATTACATGGCCGGCATTCTCGACACGGTAGATCAACGCACGCAACTGGTGGGTGAGAATCGCCTGGAAATCCTCATGTTCCGCCTGGCCGGGCGACAGCTGTTCGCGATCAACGTGTTCAAAGTGCAGGAAGTCCTGCAACTGCCGAAGCTGACCCTGATGCCCCAGCGCCACCCGTTTGTCTGTGGCGTGGTCAACCTGCGGGGGCAGACACTGCCGGTCATCGACCTGTCCCAGGCGATCGGCATGCGCCCATTGGTGCCAGGTCCCAACAGCACCATTATCGTCACCGAGTACAACCGTTCGGTGCAGGCCTTCCTGGTGGGCGGCGTCGACCGCATCGTCAACATGAACTGGGAAGCCATCCTGCCGCCACCGACCAGTGCCGGACGCCAGCATTACCTGACGGCGATCAGCAAGGTCGACGATCAACTGGTCGAGATCATCGACGTCGAGAAAGTCCTCGCCGAAATCGTCCCGTACAACGCCAAAGTGTCGCGCGACAAGCTCGACGACCCGGTGCTCGAGCGTGCCCGTGGCCGTGAAGTGCTGTTGGTGGATGACTCCAACGTAGCGTTGTCGCAACTGCGCGACACCCTGGGCCAGTTGGGGGTGAAGATGCACATTGCCAGCGATGGCCTGAAGGCGCTGAAGATGCTCAAGGCCTGGGCCGATACCGGCGTCGACATGACCGACAAGTTGCTGATGGTATTCACCGACGCCGAAATGCCGGAAATGGACGGCTATCGCCTGACCACCGAAATCCGCAACGACCCTCGCCTGCGCAGCCTTTATGTGGTGCTGCATACCTCGTTGTCGGGCAGCTTCAACGAGTCGATGGTGAAGAAGGTCGGTTGCGACAACTTCCTGTCCAAGTTCCAGCCGGACAAACTGGTCGATGTGGTGCGCCAGCGCCTGATGCTGGACGAAGTCCCCGCCTGACGGGAGTCATGGCCGGGGCGCCGCCTGTGTGGCAAGTGCTTCTTTGATTCGCGGACCGGCTCGTATAAGGTTGCTTTTTTTGCCAACCGGGAGCTGGCCATGCGTCTCAGCGCGCTTTATCGATACCCCTTGAAGTCCGGCAAGGGCGAATCCCTGCAACAGGTCGCGCTGGACAAGCTGGGGCTGGAGGGCGACCGACGCTGGATGCTCGTCGATGAGCCCAGCGGACGCTTTTTGACCCAGCGCGCGATCCCGCAGATGAGCCAGATTTCGGCGCTGTGGAATGCCCAGGGTGGGCTGACCCTCAGCGCTCCCGGCTACCCATCCCTCGATGTGCCCTTGCCTGGTGCGGATGCCCCGTTGCGTGGCGTGACCATCTGGCGCGACACGCTGCGCGTGCCGGATGCGGGCGCCGAGGCTCATGCATGGCTGAGCGATTTCATCGGCAAGCCCACCCGCCTGGTGCAGGTCCCCCTGGACCGCGCGCGTACCACCCAGGCCGGTTATGGCAAGGATGACGACCAGGTGGCTTTTGCCGACGGTTTTCCGCTGCTGCTGATCGGCGAATCTTCCCGCGCGGATCTGTCCAGCCGTGTCGGGCGCCCTCTGGAGATGCTGCGCTTTCGCCCCAACCTGGTGATCGAGGGCTTCCCGGCGTACGCCGAGGATGGCTGGAAGCGCATCCGCATTGGCGATATCGAGTTCCGCGTGGTCAAGCCTTGCGCGCGCTGCATCCTCACCACCATCGACCCGCAGACCGGCGAGCGCAGTGCCGATCGGGAACCGCTGGCCACGCTGCAGCAGTATCGGGCGCAAGGAGAGGGGGCGATGTTCGGGCAGAACCTGGTGAACGACGGCATCGGCCGGCTGGAAGTCGGCATGCCGGTGACCGTGCTGGAATAAGTCGGCGGCGCGCCAAATAAAAATGCCCGTATCGCGAGATACGGGCATTTTTATTGCCGACCAGCAGTCCCCAGTGGGATCAGCCGCGGTATTCGCACAGGTAGGCGGTGTCGACGGCAACCTTCAGCTGGAACTTGCTGTTGGCAGGAACGTTGAACTGGCTGCCGGCGGCAAAGGTTTCCCAGTCGTTGCTGTCAGGCAGCTTGACGGTCAGGGCGCCGGAAACCACGTGCATGATTTCGCGTTGGGCCGTGCCGAACTCGTATTCGCCCGGAGCCATGACGCCAATGGTGGCTGGACCTTCGGCCGTGCCGAAGGCAATCGACTTGACGGTGCCGTCGAAGTACTCGTTGACTTTAAACATGGGCGATTCCTCAAAAAGGGGTCAAAAAGGCCGGCCAGTATGCACAAGGCCTTCAGATGCGTCACCTGTTGCGCTGACGGATCAAGCGGGAAGAATCAGAGGCAATAAACGCGCCGTATTGCGGGCATCTTCCAGGGCGCGATGCTGCTGGCCGGTGAACTGCAGCCCGGCGAGTTGCAGCGCGCCGTTCAGGCCCAGCGGGCGTTCGAGGCGGCGGGCCTTGGCGAAGCGTTGCTTGAGGTTCATGTGCGGCAGCTGGGCGAGGGCACTGTGCAGTTGCGAGCGTTGCCACTCTTGCAGCAACTGCTTGCGATCGTAGTCGCCCCAGCTGGCCCAGCCCTCCAGGCGGGCATGATGCTGGCCCAGCCAGCGTTCGAACAGCGGCCAGACCTCGCTCAACGGCTGGGCGCCGTCGATCTGGGCCTGGGTGATGCGGGTCAGTTCACGGCAGAACGGGGTCAGCATCGGCCGCCGCAGCGGGCGCACGAAACGCTGGAAATGGTCCAGTTCACGTCCTTCGCGGTTCACCAGAGTGGCGCCGATCTCGATAATTTCCATGTCGGTCAGCGGCCAGCCTCCTTCGTCCGTGGTGGCTTCCAGATCAATTACCAACCAGTGGGGCATCACAGGCTCCAGCTTCAACATCCCGATGAGGCTTGAGCGTAGCCAAACCCGACGTATCCGCCTAGCGGCTTATTCCACCTCCAGCAGCACCTGGCGGTTTTTCACCTGGTCGCCGAGGTTGACCTGCAGCCGCTTGATCACGCCATCGATCCCGGCCTTCAGCGGATGCTCCATTTTCATTGCCTCCAGGACCAGCAGCAGTTGGCCCTTGCTGACGGTCGCCCCCTCGCTGACCAGCACGTCGACAATGGCGCCATCCATGGGCGCCTTGAGCGTGCCGCTGCGGGCACCGGCCTGGCTGGTGACCGGCGCGTGGGTCAGGTCTTCAAGGTGCAGGCTGCCAGGGCGGGTAAAGAGCCAGAGCTGCCCGGCCTCCAGGGTGTAGGCGTAGCGACGGCGGATGCCGTCGATGATTGCGCAAGCCCAGCGGCCATCCGCTTCCAGCAGCTCTACCTCGAAGCATTCGTCGGCGTGCTGGATCTGCAGCGCCCCGGCCTGCTGGTTATTCACTTCCAGGCTCCAGGCGTTGTCATTCGTGCCCAGGCGATAGTGCAGCGGCACGCTGGCATTGTTGCGCCAGCCGGCCAGCGCTGCGCCGTGGCGGTGGGCCGCGTGCCGGTAAAACAGCGCCGTGGCCAGGGCCAGTTCGGCGCTGCTGGGTGGCTGCGGGTGCAGGCTGGGGTCGTCGGCGAAATGTTCGGCGATAAAGGCGGTGCTGAATTGGCCACTGGCAAAGCCGGGATGGCGCAGCAGGTTCGCCAACAGTTTCTGGTTGCTCGCCACGCCTGTCAGCACCGAGTCCTCGACCGCGCGCAGTAGCTTGCGGCGCGCCTCTTCGCGGGTGGCGCCGTGGGCGATGAGCTTGCCCAGCATCGGGTCATAGAACGGGCTGATGTCCTGGCCTTCCAGCAGGCCGTGATCGATGCGTACTTCGGCGCCTAGGGCCGGTTCCCAGCGCCGGACCCGGCCGGTTTGCGGCAGGAAACCCTGCGCCGGGTCCTCGGCGTACAGCCGCACTTCGATGGCATGGCCCTTGAGCTCGACCTGTTCCTGGCGCAGGGGCAGCGGCTGCCCGGCGGCCACTTGCAGTTGCAAGGCCACCAGGTCCAGGCCGGTGATCATCTCGGTGACCGGGTGTTCGACCTGCAGGCGGGTGTTCATTTCCAGAAAGTAGAACTGCCCCCGCGCATCGAGCAGAAACTCCACGGTGCCGGCGCCCACATAATTCACCGCGCGGCCGGCCTTGAGGGCGGCCTCGCCCATGGCCTGGCGCAGCTCGGCGGTCATCACCGGGCAGGGCGCCTCTTCGACGACCTTCTGATGGCGGCGCTGGATCGAGCAATCGCGCTCGCCCAGGTAGATCAGCTGCCCGTGGCGGTCGCCGAACACCTGGATCTCCACATGCCGCGGTTCGATCAGCGCCTGCTCCAGAATCAACTCATCGCTGCCGAAGGCATGCAGCGCCTCGGAACGCGCGGTGCGTACCTGCGCCAGCAGCTCGTCGGCCCGCTGCACCAGGCGCATGCCACGTCCGCCGCCACCGGCGCTGGCCTTGATCATCAGCGGGTAGCCGATGCGCTCGGCTTCGCGTTGCAGGGTCGCATCGTCCTGTTCCGCGCCTTGATAGCCGGCGATGCAGGGCACGCCCGCGGCGAGCATCGCCAGCTTGGACTGGCGCTTGCTGCCCATCAGTTCGATGGCCTCGGCGCTGGGACCGATAAAGGTGATGCCGGCGGCCTCGCAGGCGCTGGCGAACTCGGCGTTCTCCGACAGAAAGCCGTAGCCGGGGTGCAGCGCATCGGCGCCCGTGCGCCGCGCCGCGTCGAGAATCGCCTGGCTGTCCAGGTAAGACTGCTGGACCGCTGCCGGGCCGATGCGCACCGCTTCGTCGGCCATCCGCACATGCAGCGCATCGGCGTCGGCGTCGCTGAACACCGCCACCGTGCGATAACCCAAGGCTTGGGCGGTGCGCTGGATACGGCAGGCGATTTCACCGCGGTTGGCGATCAGGATTTTGCTGAAGGCGGGCATGGGGTGGTTCCTGAAGTCGGTGGTGTCTGGTTGGGCGTTTCACGAGCGAGTTCGCTCCTGCACGGATGTGCTTTATGAGGCCCACGCCGGTTTGCGTTTTTGCACGAAAGCCATGGTGCCCTCGATGCCTTCGGCGCCGGTAACGGCGGCGGCGAACTGCTCCGCCGCGCGATCGAGCAGGGGCGCCAGCAGTTCTTCGGCACTGGCCAGCAACAGCGCCTTGGTCGCGGCGTTGGCCTCGGGCGCGCAGCACAGCACATGGGCCAGCACTTCATCGAGGCGTTCGGCCAGGGCCTCTGGGCCGTCTTCGACAAAATGCACCAGGCCCAGCCGCTCGGCTTCGCTGCCATCAAAGCGCGCGGCGGTCAGCGCCAGCCGGCGGGCCTGGGTCAGGCCGATGCGCTTGACCACAAACGGCGCGATTTGCGCCGGCAGCAGGCCGAGGCTGGTTTCCGGCATGCCGAACTGCGCCTGATGGTCGGCGATGGCGATATCGCTGACGCAGGCCAGGCCGAAGCCGCCGCCCAGCACCGCGCCTTGCAGCAGCACGATCAGCACCTGCGGGGTGTGCTGGGCTTCTTCAAGCAGTGTGCCGAACGCCCGGTTCAGTTCCTGATAGGCACTGGCGCCCTGGGCACGGGCACTGGCCATGTCTTTCAGGTCGCCGCCGGCGCAGAAGTGCCCGCCGGCGCCGCTCAGCACCAAGGCGCGAATGCCGCGGTCATCACGGACCGCCGCCAGCACCGCGCGCAGTTCGGCGACCATTTGCAGGCTCATGGCGTTGCGGCTGTCCGGGCGATCCAGGGTGATGTGCAGGACACCGCCACGGGGCGCCAGCAGCAGGGTTTCGCAGGCGGGCAGGCGGCTCATTTGCGTTTCCCCGGCAGGATGCCCATGAGTTTGCAGATGATCCCCAGCATGATTTCGTCGGCGCCGCCGCCAATCGAGACCAGGCGCACGTCGCGGTAGGCGCGGGCCACCGGGTTGTCCCACATGAAGCCCATGCCGCCCCAGTATTGCAGGCAGCTGTCGCTGACCTCGCGGCCCAGGCGCCCGGCCTTGAGCTTGGCCATGGACGCCAGGCGAGTGACGTCCTGGCCGCGCACGTACTGCTCGGTCGCCTGGTACACCAGGGCCCGCAGGCATTCGATTTCGGTGGACAGCTCGGCCAGGCGGAAGTGGATCACCTGGTTGTCGATCAGCGCGCTGCCGAAGGTCTTGCGTTCCTTGCAATATTCGATGGTGCTGTCGACGCAATATTCCAGGCCCTTGATCATGTTGGCCGCGCCGAACAGCCGCTCTTCCTGGAATTGCAGCATCTGCATCATGAAACCGGCGCCTTCGTGGCCGATGCGGTAGCGCTGGGGCACGCGCACGTTGTCGAAAAACACCTGGGCGGTCTCCGAGCTGCGCATGCCGAGCTTGTCCAGGTGCGGGCTGAGGCTGATGCCGGGGCTGTTCATCGGCACCATGATCAGCGACTTGTTGACGTGGGGCTTGTCGTCCGAGGTGTTGGCCAGCAGGCAGATGAAGTCGGCGCAGGGCGAGTTGGTGATCCACATCTTGCTGCCGTTGATCACATAGTCGTCGCCGTCCTTGCGCGCGGTGGTCTTGAGCCCGGCCACGTCGGAGCCGGCACCGACCTCGGAGACGCCGATGCAGCCGACCATTTCCCCGCTGATGGCCGGGCGCAGGAACTCTTCGCGCAACTCGTCGGAGCCGAAGCGCGCCAGGGCCGGGGTGCACATGTCGGTCTGCACGCCGATGGACATCGGGATGCCGCCGCAATGGATGGTGCCGAACTCTTCGGCGGCGACGATCGAATAGCTGTAGTCCAGGCCCATGCCGCCGAATTTCTCCGGCTTGGAGATACCCAGCAGGCCCAGCTCGCCGGCCTTGCGGAAAATCTCGTGGATCGGAAAGCGCCCGGCCTTTTCCCATGCCTCGACATGCGGGTTGATCTCGCGCTCGACAAAGTTGCGCACCGTGCGCCGCAGTTCTTCATGTTCCTGGGTGAAGATCATTTTTATTGTTCTCCTCAAGTTGAGTGACGCAATCCCTGAACCTTGTTACCGCTGTAGCCGCTAACACCGCCCTTGCGGAACTGCTCGCTGTCCCTGTAGCCGCTGCCGAAGGCTGCGATCGGCCCCGCAGGGGACGTGCTCTTGAGGCCCTCGAAGACCCTTCGGGCCTTATCGCAGCCTGCGGCAGCGGCTACATCAGAACCGTGCGACGCCGAAGCTGTTGGGCTGCAATGGGCGCACCTCGGCCTCGTGGCAGATATCCAGCAAATAGCCGAGCAGGGTGCGGGTGTCCCGCGGGTCGATCAGCCCGTCGTCCCACAGGTTGGCGCTGCCGTACAAGGCCGTGGACTGGCTGTCGAGTTTCTGCGCGGTGACCTGTTCCAGCATATCCAGCATTTGCGGGTCGGCCGCCTGGCCCTGCTTGGCGTGCTTGGCCTCGGTGACGATGCGCAGCACCTTGCCGGCCTGGGCGCCGCCCATCACCGCGGTGCGGCTGTTGGGCCAGGCGAAGATGAAGCGCGGGTCCAGGCCGCGGCCGCACATGGCGTAATTGCCGGCGCCGTAGGAGCCGCCGACCACGATGGTCAGCTTCGGCACCCGGGCATTGGCCACCGCCTGGATCAGCTTGGAGCCGTGCTTGATCACGCCTTGCTGCTCCGACTCGGTGCCGACCATGAAACCGGTGGTGTTGTGGAAAAACAGCAGCGGCGTGCCGCTCTGGTCGCACAGCTGAATGAACTGCGCGGCCTTGCTCGCGCCTTTCGGGGTGATCGGCCCGTTATTGCCGATAAAGCCGCACGGACGGCCCTGGATCTGCAGGTGGCCGCAAAGGGTCTGCTGGTCGAATTCGCCCTTGAATTCGAGGAAGTTCGAGCCGTCGGCGATGCGCGCAATGATTTCCCGGGCGTCATAGGGTTTTTTCGGGTCGTCGGGAATCAGCCCCAGCAGCTCGTCGATCGGGTACAGCGGCTCCGCATATGGCTGCGCCGGCTGCAGCGGCAGCCGGGCGTTCCACGGCAGGGCGGCAAGTATTTCCCGCACGATGCGCACGCCGTCGCCGTCGTTTTCTGCCAGGTATTCCGCGGTGCCGGCCACCTGCGCATGCATCTCGGCGCCGCCCAGTTCTTCGTCGGTGGCCACCTCGCCGGTGGCGGCCTTGAGCAGCGGCGGCCCGGCGAGAAACAGCTTGGCCTTGCCGCGCACCACCACCACGTAATCCGACAGCCCCGGCTGGTAGGCCCCGCCGGCGGTGGCCGAGCCATGCACCACGGTGATCTGCGGCAGGCCCATGGCCGACATGCGCGCCTGGTTGGCGAAACTGCGTGCGCCTTCGACGAAGATCTCCGCCGCGTAATTGAGATTGGCGCCGCCGCTTTCGGCCAGGGTCACCACCGGCAGTTTGTTTTCCATGGCGATCTGTTGCAGGCGCAGGGACTTTTTCAGACCGCTGGGGGAAATGGTGCCTCCCTTGATCGCGCTGTTATTGGCCACCACCAGTACCCGCACGCCGCTGACGTAGCCGATGCCGGCGATCAACCCGCCACCGGCCTGGCTGCCGTCCTTGTCGTCGTGCAACTTGTAGCCGGCCAGGCTCGCCAGTTCGAGAAAGGGCGCGCCGGGGTCCAGCAGCAGGTTGAGGCGTTCGCGGGGCAACAGCTGCCCGCGCTTTTCGAATTTCGCCTTGGCCTCGGCGGCCTTGGCCAGCAGGTTCTGTTCCAGTTGGCGCAGCTGCGCGATGCCGGCCAGCATCGCTTCGCGGTTCTGCTGGAACTGCGGACCGTGGGGATCGAGCTGGGACTGTATGACTGGCATGGCTTATTTCCCGTCCTTGAAGGGCTCGTCCTTCAGCACATCCGGCAGGTAGGCGCGGTGGAAGCCGTTGTAGGGCTCGCTATGGGACGCCTTGTGCAGCGGCCAGGCACGGTTGCCGAGGCTGGCGGCGCCGTCGATGCGCAAGGTGCTGCCGCTGATGAAGGCCGCCGCCGGGCTGAGCAGGAAGACGATGGCGGCGCTGACTTCCGATTCGGTGCCGATGCGCTTGAGCGGCACGTGCTCGCGCAGGGTCGGGATCACGGCCTTGAACGCGCCTTCGTAGGTGTCCATGCCGCTGGAAGCGATCCAGCCCGGCGCCACGGCGTTGACCCGCACCCCGGCATGGCCCCATTCGAACGCGGCGGTCTTGGTGAAGTTGTCCATCCCCGAGCGCGCGGCGCCGGAATGGCCCATGCCGGGCATGCCGCCCCACATGTCGGCGAGCATGTTGACGATGCTGCCGCCATGCTTGCTCATCGACTGGTTGAAGACTTCCCGGGCCATCAGAAAACCGCCCACCAGGTTGGTGCGCAGCACGGTTTCAAAGCCTTTCTGATTGATCGAGGCCAGGGGCGAGGGGTACTGCCCGCCGGCATTGTTGATCAGGCCATGCAACGGCCCGTGGTCACGGACCAACCCGCCGACCAGGGCCTTGACCGCTTCCTCGTCACGGATATCGCAGGCATGCCCGCTGGCCTGGCCGCCGTCTTCGGCAATCTCCGCGGCCACCTTGTGCAGCTTGTCCGCCTTGCGCCCCACCAGCAGCACGCGGGCGCCGAGGGCCGCCAGTTCATGGGCGGTGCAACGCCCGATACCGCTGCCGCCGCCGGTGACGACTATGGTCTGGCCGGCGAACAGGTCGGGTTTGAAAATCGAGTCATAAGCCACGATACGTCCTCTCGTTGACGGCGTCGGCGATGCTCTGCGGCACCGGGATCTGGATTTCCAGCAACTGCTGGGCGAAGGCCTTGCCTTGTGGGTCGATGCGCAGGCTGGCGACACCGCCGCCGCCCAGGGCGTTCTCCAGCAGGAAGTTCAGGCTGTGGCTGCCCGGCAGGTACCAGCGCTGGACCCGGCCGTGCACCGGGTCCAGCACATGGCTCATCCAGTCCACTACCACGGCGGGTGTCAGGGCCTCGGCGATCCACGGCAGGTATTCGGGGGCGCGGGCCATGACCCCGATATTGCTGTGGTTGCCCTTGTCGCCGGAGCGCGCCACCGCCAGCTTGACCAGCGCCACGCTGGCATCGGCGCGGCCCACGGGGCTGGCCACGGCATGGGCGACGGGCAGGGTGCTGGAGTCGAGCCTGTCGAGTTCGGGCAGCTCGACCCGATGGCGCTGGCCGGCCATCTCGACTTCCAGGGCGCAGGCGCTCTTGTCGATCAGGAACGAGAACAGGCGGATCAGCGGATAGACCGTCGGCCGGCCGCCGACGATGCCGGTCAGGCCCGGGGCCATGCCCGTGGCGGCCTGGGCGATCTCGCGGGAAAACAGCACCAGCGCGCGTTTGTCCGGATGGCGCACGGCGAGCTTGATCACCACTTCGCGGCTGTCCTGGCGCTGACCATGGGGGCCATAAGTGGCTTCGCTGCCGAGCAGTTCGATATTGACTTCGCTGTAGGGCGCCCAGCCGCGCTGGCTGAACATCTCCGCGGTCTTGTCGATGATCGCCTGGCTCACCCGGCGCGCCTTGGCCACGGCGTCGATGCCGGCGATCAGGCAACTGGCGGTGCAGCGGAAACCGTCCGGGTAGGTGGCACTGACCTTGTATTGGCCGGTCGGCGGCAGGCCCTTGGCGCCGTGCACGCTGACTGCGTTCTTGCCCTGCTGGTGCAGCTTGACCTGGCTGAAGTCGCAGATCACGTCGGGCAACAGGTAGGCCCGCGGGTCGCCGATCTCGTAGAGCAGTTGCTCGCCGACGGTCAGCGGCGTTACCAGCCCGCCGGAGCCTTCGGGCTTGCTGACGACGAACTGGCCGTCGGCGCCGACCTCGACGATGGGAAAACCGATGTGTTCGTAGTCCGGCACCTCGCGCCAGTCGGTGAAGTTGCCGCCGGTGCACTGCGCGCCGCATTCGATGATGTGGCCGGCGAGGGCGGCCAGGGCCAGTTTGTCGTAGTCGTGCCAGGACCAGCCGAATTCATGCACCAGCGCGGCGCTGACCACCGCGCTGTCGACCCCGCGGCCGGTGATGACGATGTCCGCGCCCAGCTTCAGGGCTTCGACTATCCCCGGGGCGCCGAGGTAGGCGTTGGTGGACACGCAGACCGGTGGCAGCGGCGCACCGCTGAACATTTCATGAATGCCACTGCCGCTGAGTTGCTTGAAGCGGGGTTGCAGGTCATCGCCCAGCAGCACGGCGATTTTCAGCGCGACGCCGGCCTGGTCGCAGGCCGCTTGCAGGGCCGCGGCGCAGGCCTGCGGGTTGACCCCGCCGGCGTTGCTGATGACCCGGATGCCCTGCCGGGCGATCTCGCCCAGCAACGGGCTCAATATGTCGATGAAATCCGTGGCGTAGCCGGCATTGGCGTCCTTCATCCGCGCGCCGGCCATGATCGACAGGGTGATTTCGGCCAGGTAGTCGAACACCAGGTAATCCAGGCGGCCACCCTGCACCAGTTGCGCGGCGGCGCTCGAGGTGTCGCCCCAGAAGGCGCTGGCACAGCCGATGCGGAGGGTCTTGGTCATGGCAGGGGGCTCTCGATAAAAGACTCGATAAAAAGACGCGATGACGGAACTGGATCGAGACTACCAAGCAAGCGCTTGGTTTGTAAACGTCGGAAATATCTTGCCCCCAAGCGCTTGCTTGGTCGTCCCCACGGGCTTAAATTGCGCGCGCAAGCTCCCAGTTTCGACCGGGCTACGCTGCACAATGATCGAGTGAATGTAGGAGAGAGGCCGTGGATGAGCAAAAAGCCTTGCTGGTGATGCACCAGCTGGTCGCCAACGGGCAACTGACCGATCCGGACAGCGCCCGCGGCAAGCTGCTGCAAACCGCGGCTCACCTGTTTCGCAATAAAGGCTACGAGCGCACCACGGTGCGCGACCTGGCTGGCGCGGTGGGCATCCAGTCCGGCAGCATCTTTCATCACTTCAAGAGCAAGGACGACATCCTGCGCGCGGTGATGGAGGAAACCATCCATTACAACACCGCGCTGATGCGCGCCGAGCTGGCCGAAGCCAAGGACGTGCGCGAGCGGGTGCTGGCGCTGATCCGCTGCGAGTTGCAGTCGATCATGGGCGGCAGCGGCGAGGCCATGGCGGTGCTGGTCTACGAATGGCGCTCATTGTCGGCCCAGGGCCAGGCCGACGTCCTGGCCCTGCGCGACATTTATGAGCAGATCTGGATGCAGGTGCTGGGCGAGGCCAAGGAGGCCGGTCTTATCAAGGGCGATGTGTTCGTAACCCGGCGTTTTCTCACGGGGGCCTTGTCCTGGACCACCACCTGGTTTCGCGCCGAAGGCAGCATGACCCTTGAGCAACTGGCCCAGGAAGCGCTGACGCTGGTGCTTAACGAGCCATAAGCGCAAGTAATTAATTATTCAGTGAAAGTTGTCTAAGCCAGGGAAACCGCCTAGCTTTAATGGCATCGCCCTGTTTCTTTTCCTAAGTGAGTTGCCTCGATGTCTTCGCCAATGCGGATGGCTTTGCGAATGCTGGTGTGGGCCCTGGCCACCCTGGCGGTTTTTCCGGTCTGCGCTGCACAGTTGGTACGGGTGGGTGCGGCGCATTTCCCTCCTTATACCGTGCGGCCCGAGCAGGGCGCCGACACCGGCTTGCTGCCGCAACTGGTGGAGGCCTTGAACGCGGTGCAAAGCGACTATCAATTTGTGCTGGTGCCGACCTCGATTCCCCGGCGTTTTCGCGATTTCGAGCAAAGTCGCATCGACATGGCGATTTTCGAGAACCCGGCCTGGGGCTGGCAGAACATTCCCCACACCAGCGTCGACATGGGCCTGGAAGATGCGGAAATCTTCGTCGCCCAGCGCGAACCCGGGCGCGGCCAGGACTATTTCATCGACCTCAAGGGCAAGCGCCTGGCGCTGTTCAGCGGTTACCACTACGCGTTCGCCAACTTCAATGCCGACCCCAAATACCTGGCCGATACCTACAACGCGACCCTCACGTATTCCCACGACAGCAACCTGTTGATGGTGCTGCGCGGCCGCGCCGACATGGCACTGGTGACCCGTTCCTACCTGAGCGATTTCCTCTCGCACAACCTCGACACGGCCCAGCAACTGATGGCTTCCGAGCGGATCGATCAGGTCTACCACCATTACGCTCTGATTCGCCCCACGGCGCCGATCAGTGGCGAAGACTTCGCCAAGTTGCTGGGACGCCTGCGCGACAGCGGCGAATTGCTGAAGATCTTCGATCCCTACCGCATCGTGGTCATGCCGCCGGCCAAGTGAAGCCGGCAACAACGCGGCTTGCGCGCCGCTCGCCTAAATTTCTCGCTGCGGCTCACGTCACTTGGTTGAACACTGATGACGTTGAGCCCGTGCCATGTCTTCTCTCGACACGCTGTCTGCTGTGGCCGTTGCCGATACCTGCCGTTGCGCCACCGATGCCGGCGGCCTGCAAGCGCTGCGGCTGGGCGATATTGAACCCGTCGCTGCCAGCCGTGGGTCGGGCGCGCCGCTGCCGCAGGCGGGTAGCGAGGTGCTGCCAGCCTGGCGTGGGCAAGAGGGGCAGCACGACGAATGGATGGCCGGCTGGTTGTCGGCGCTGGTGCATGCCTTGGGCCTCGACCTCGGGCCGGATGCGTCTGCCGAGCCTGCTGGCGAAGGGTTCGAGCCGCAGGAGCGCTGCCTGCATTGCCAGAGGCCCTTCGATTTCTCCCACAAGCGCGCCGCCCTGCTGATTCTGGCGCAGGGGCGGGGTGTCGAACGGCATCGGGTGGTCGAGAAGATCTGGCGGCAGCGTTCCTGCTCGCGGTAGCGCCTGGCGAATCAGTGGCGGGCGTAGGTGTCGGCGCGGTTGCCCGAGACTTTGCGGCAATGCACCAACGCATCGCGAATCATGAAGTTCACCAGCGTCGGCGACACCCCAAGCTCCTTGGCGATGTCCTTTTGCGGCACGCCATGCAGGCGGTACATCTCGAATGCATAACGGGTGCGGCTCGGCAGCTCCGTCAGCGCATCGGCAATGTGTTCCAGGGTCGAGAAATTGATGTGCGAGGTTTCTGGCGACGCCCCTTGCACGACCACATTCAAGCCTTCTTCTTCGGGGCCCGAATACTTCTGCTCCAGCGCCTGCTTGCGATAGTGGTCGATCGCTAGGTTGCGCACGATCTGGAACAGATAGCTCAACTGCGCCTTGAACGACGAGGTGATCTGCGGTGCCGATTGCAGGCGGAAAAACGCGTCCTGCACTACGTCTTCGGCACGGGAACGACAGCCGGTAATGCGCGCCGCGATCTTGACCAGGATCAGGCGGTTGTCGACAAAGGCCTGGAGTAGCGGTGAATCGCACCTGCTTGTGGATACTCGTTCCGTCATGGAAATCACCTTGCTGCAAAAGGGTTAGTAGGACGACAAAAAATCAGATTCGTCTTACACGTCGAGCGACAAATTAGGTTGAATGATAATTATTGTCAATTGAGAATTAGCATTAATGAGCGCCATTGGCGCGGAGTGAGAACTGCGGCTCGTTGTCGCAGTGCGGGGGTGGTTGAGGGGAGAGTGCGGACTAATTATTTCAAGACGTCATCCGTTCTCATTGGAGAAAGGTTGCGGCTGAAAAAAACCGCCACAGCAGTCTCCAGTTGCCTCGCCCCGACGGCAGGGGCCTTTATTTTTCAAAGGTTTATGTAACGGTCAGGGCCTTGGCCCGCGACTTTGCATGCAAGCACAATCCGCGCAGGAAACCCCATGATGGACGCGTTCGAACTCCCCAGCACTCTGGCTCAAGCCCTTCAACGCCGGGCGGCTCAGACCCCCGATCAAGTGGCCTTGCGCTTCCTTGCCGAAGAGCAGGATCAGAACGTGGTCCTCAGTTATCGCGACCTGGACCTGCGGGCCCGGACCATCGCCGCGGCGCTGCAAGCCACTGCCGGGTTGGGCGATCGCGCGGTGCTGTTGTTCCCCAGCGGCCCGGACTATGTCGCAGCCTTTTTCGGCTGCCTGTATGCCGGGGTGATCGCGGTGCCGGCCTATCCGCCGGAGTCGAGCCGACGCCATCACCAGGAGCGGCTGCTCTCGATCATCGCCGACGCCGAGCCACGGCTGCTGCTGACCAGTAGCGGGCTGCGCGATTCCCTGGCGCAGATGGACGAACTGCAAGGCGTGGGGGCGCCGCAACTGCTTTGCGTGGATGCCCTGGCGGCGAGCCTGGCCGAAGGTTGGGCCGCCACCGAACTGCGCGGCGACGACATCGCCTTCCTGCAATACACCTCGGGTTCCACCGCCTTGCCCAAGGGCGTGCAAGTCAGCCACGGCAACCTGGTGGCCAACGAGCTGCTGATCCGCCGCGGCTTCGGCATCGACCTCAACCCCGACGACGTGATCGTCAGCTGGCTGCCGCTGTACCACGACATGGGCCTGATCGGCGGCCTGCTGCAACCAATCTTCAGCGGCGTGCCCTGCGTATTGATGTCGCCGGCGTACTTCCTCGGCCGGCCGTTGCGCTGGCTGGAGGCGATCAGCGCCTACGGCGGCACCATCAGCGGCGGCCCGGACTTCGCCTACCGCCTGTGCAGCGAGCGGGTCAGCGAGTCGGCCCTGGAGCGCCTGGACCTCAGCTGCTGGCGCGTGGCCTATTCCGGGTCCGAGCCGATCCGCCTGGACACCCTGGAGCGCTTCGCCGAGAAGTTCGCCGCCTGCGGCTTCACCCCGAACAATTTCTTCGCCTCCTATGGCCTGGCCGAAGCCACCCTGTTCGTCGCCGGTGGCAGCCGTGGCCAGGGCATCCCGGCGCTGCGCCTGGACGAGCAGGCGCTGGCGCAGAACCGCGCCGAGCCGGGCACCGGCAACGCCATGATGAGCTGCGGCACCAGCCAGCCCGAACACGCGGTGCTGATCGTCGAGCCCAACACCCTGGCCGAGCTGGACGAAAACCAGGTCGGCGAAGTCTGGGCCGCCGGCCCGAGCATCGCCCACGGCTATTGGCGCAACCCCGAGGCCTCGGCCAAGACCTTCGTCGAGCACGCCGGCCAGACCTGGCTGCGCACCGGCGACCTGGGTTTCCTGCGCAATGGCGAGCTGTTCATCACCGGTCGCTTGAAAGACATGCTGATCGTGCGTGGGCACAACCTTTATCCACAGGACATCGAGCAAACCATCGAGCGTGAGGTCGAGGTGGTGCGCAAAGGCCGGGTCGCGGCGTTCGCCGTCACCGAGCAGGGCCAGGAAGGCATCGGCATCGCCGCGGAAATCAGCCGCAGCGTGCAGAAGATCCTCACGCCCGAGGCGCTGATCAAGCTGATTCGCCAGACCGTGGCCGAGGCCTACCAGCAAGCGCCGAGCGTGGTGGTGTTGCTCAACCCCGGCGCCTTGCCCAAGACGTCCAGCGGCAAGCTGCAACGTTCGGCCTGCCGCAACCGCCTGGCCGATGGCAGCCTCGACAGCTATGCGCAGTTCCCCGGTAGCACGCTGACTGACAGCCAGGCCGCGGCGGGGGCCGCGACCAGCAAACTGCACGAGCTGATCGCCCGCATCTGGCGCGAGCAGCTGCAGGTCGAGCAGGTGGCGAGCGACGATCACTTCTTCCTGCTGGGCGGCAACTCCATCGCCGCGACCCAGGTCGTCGCGCGGCTGCGTGAAGAGCTCGGCCTGGAGCTGAACCTGCGCCTGCTGTTCGAGGCGCCGACCCTCGGCGCCTTCGCCACCCAGGTCGCGCAACTGCAACAGGACGGCGGCCTGGCCCAGGGCGCGATCCATGCCCTGCCGCGCACCGAGGCGCTGCCTCAGTCGCTGGCGCAGAACCGCCTGTGGATCACCTGGCAATTGGACCCGCACAGCAGCGCCTACAACATTCCCGGCGGCCTGCGCCTGCGCGGCGAGCTCGACGAAGACGCGCTGCGCGCCAGCTTCCAGCAACTGATCGAGCGCCACGAATCCCTGCGCACGCGCTTTTTCGAGCGCGACGGCCAGGCGCTGCAACAGGTCCTGCCGGCCGGCGAGTTCAACCTGCAAGTGATCGATCTCAGCGACCTGCCAGTGGCCGAGCGCGAAGCGCGGGCGCAACAGATCCGCGAGGACGAAGCCCGCACCCAGTTCGACCTGGAACACGGCCCGCTGCTCTGGGTGACCCTGGTGCGCCTGGACGACGAGGAACACCAACTGCTGGTGACCCTGCACCACATCATCGCCGACGGCTGGTCGCTGAATGTGCTGATCGACGAATTCTCGCGCCTGTATGCCGCCGCCACGCAAGGCCAGGCGGCGAGCCTGGCGCCGCTGGCGTTGCAATACGCCGACTACGGCAGCTGGCAGCGCCAATGGCTGGCCCAGGGCGAAGGCGAGCGGCAGCTGGCCTACTGGAAACAGCAGTTGGGCGACGAGCATCCGAGCCTGAGCCTGGCCACCGATCACCCACGTTCCGTGCAGCGGCAACACAGCGCCGCGCGGCACAGCCTGCGCCTGGGGGCGAGCCTGAGCGAAGCCATTCGCCAGACCGCCCAGGCCCATGAATCCACACCTTTCATGCTGTTGCTCGCGGCGTTCCAGGGCCTGCTGCACCGCTACAGCGGCCAGCGCGACATCCGTATCGGCGTGCCCAACGCCAACCGTCCGCGCCTGGAAACCCAGGGCCTGATCGGCTTCTTCATCAACACCCTGGTGCTGCGCGCCGAAGTGCACGGGCGTCTGCCGTTCGCTGACCTGCTGGCGCAGACCCGCCAGGCCGCGCTGCAGGCCCAGGCCCATCAGGACCTGCCATTCGAGCAACTGCTTGAAGCCTTCCCCCAGGCCCGCGAGCAGGGTTTGTTCCAGGTCATGTTCAACCACCAGCAACGCGACCTCGGCGCCCTGCGCCGGCTGCCCGGGCTGCTGGCCGAAGAGCTGCCGTGGCACAGCCGCGAGGCCAAGTTCGACCTGCAATTGCACAGTGAAGAAGACCGCAACGGCCGCCTGAGCCTGTCGTTCGACTACGCCAGCGAACTGTTCGAAGCCGCGACCATCGAGCGCCTGGCCGAGCATTTCGTCAGCCTGTTGCGCGAAGCCTGCGCGCGCCCGCAAACCGCCATCGCCGACCTGCCGCTGCTCAACCCCTGCGAGCAGGCGCAGCAGCAACAATGGAGCCAAGCCCCGTGCGCGGCGGCCAGCCAATGGCTGCCCGCGCTGCTCGAGGCGCAACTGCAACAGGCCCCGGAACGCACCGCGCTGGTGTGGGAGGGCGGCCAGCTGAGCTTTGCCCAATTGCACGCCCAGGCCAACCGCCTGGCCCATTACCTGCGCGACAAAGGGGTCGGCCCCGACGTGTGCGTGGCGATTGCCGCCGAGCGTTCGCCGCAGCTGCTGGTCGGCCTGCTGGCGATCGTCAAGGCCGGTGGCGCCTATGTACCGCTGGACCCGGACTACCCGGCCGAGCGCCTGGCCTACATGCTCAAGGACAGTGGCGTCGAACTGCTGCTGACCCAGACTCACCTGCTCGAACGCCTGCCCCAGGCCGCTGGCGTCAGCGCCATCGCCATGGACAGCCTCAAGCTCGACAGCTGGCCGAGCCATGCGCCGGGCCTGCACCTGCACGGCGACAACCTGGCCTACGTGATCTACACCTCCGGCTCCACCGGCCAGCCCAAGGGCGTGGGCAACACCCATGCGGCCCTGAGCGAGCGCTTGCAGTGGATGCAGGACAGCTACCGCCTGGACGCCAGCGATGTGCTGATGCAAAAGGCCCCGATCAGCTTCGACGTGTCGGTGTGGGAATGCTTCTGGCCGCTGATCAGCGGCTGCCGCCTGCTGCTGGCCGCGCCGGGCGAGCATCGCGACCCGCATCGCATCGCCCAGCTGGTGCAGCAATACGGCGTGACCACGCTGCACTTCGTGCCGCCGCTGTTGCAGCTGTTCGTCGATGAGCCGCTGAGCGCCAGATGCGGCAGCCTGCGCCGGGTGTTCTCCGGCGGCGAAGCCTTGCCGGCCGAACTGCGCGACCGGGTGCTGGAACAACTGCCGAACGCCCAACTGCACAACCGTTACGGCCCCACCGAAACCGCGATCAACGTCACCCACTGGCATTGCCACAGCAGCGATGGCGAGCGTTCGCCCATTGGCCGGCCGCTGGGCAACGTGATTTGCCGGGTGCTGGACGCCGACCTCAACCCGGTGCCGGCCGGGGTGCCGGGCGAGCTGTGCATTGCCGGGAGCGGCCTGGCCCGTGGTTACCTCGGGCGCCCGGGGCTGAGCGCCGAACGTTTTGTCGTCGACCCATTGAGCAGCGAGGGCGCGCGCCTATACCGCACCGGCGACCGGGTGCGCTGGGCGGCCGATGGCGCCCTGGAATACCTCGGGCGTCTCGACCAGCAAGTGAAGCTGCGCGGCTTTCGCGTCGAACCCCAGGAAATCGAAGCGCGCCTGCTGGCCCAGGAAGGCGTGGCCCAGGCCGCGGTACTGGTGCGCGAGACCGCGGCCGGTGCGCAGTTGGTGGGTTACTACACCTCTATTAAGGGCGTGGAAGACGAAGCGGCGCAGACCGAGCGCCTGAAAACTGCCCTGGCCGCCGAGCTGCCGGAATACATGGTGCCGGCGCAGCTGATACTGCTTTCGGCCATGCCCCTGAGCCCGAGCGGCAAGCTCGACCGCCGCGCCTTGCCGGAACCGCAATGGCAGGTGCGTGAGCACGCCGAGCCGGCCACCGAATTGCAACGGCAGATCGCGGCGATCTGGCGCGAGGTGTTGGGGCAGCGGCGCATTGGCTTGCGCGATGACTTCTTTGCCCTGGGCGGCCACTCGTTGCTGGCCACCCAGATCATTTCCCGGACCCGCCAGGCCTGCGACGTCGAGTTGCCGCTGCGAGCCCTGTTCGAGGCCAGCGAGCTGGGCGACTTCGCCGAGCAGGTGCGGCTGATCCAGGAGTCCGGCAAGCGCAACCAGCAACCGCCGATCGCCCGGGTCGACCGCAGCCAGCCTGTGCCGCTGTCCTATTCCCAGCAGCGCATGTGGTTCCTCTGGCAGATGGAGCCGGACAGCCCGGCCTACAACGTCGGCGGCATGGCGCGCTTTACCGGCGTGCTGGATGTCGGGCGTTTCGAAGCGGCGTTGCAGGCGCTGATCCTGCGTCACGAAACCCTGCGCACCACTTTCCCTAGCGTCGATGGCGTGGCCCAACAACGGGTGCACGCCGAAACCGGCGTGCGCATGGGCTGGAAGGATTTCTCCAGGCTGGATGCAACGGCCCGCGAGCAACGCCTGCAACAGCTGGCCGACAGCGAGGCGCACCAGCCGTTCGACCTGGAGACCGGCCCGCTGCTGCGCGCCTGCCTGGTCAAGGCCGCCGAGCATGAGCATTACTTTGTGCTGACCCTGCACCACATCGTCACCGAAGGCTGGGCGATGGACATCTTCGCCCGCGAGCTGAGCGCGCTGTACGAAGCCTTTATCGACGACCGCGACTCGCCGCTGGAACCGCTGCCGGTGCAGTACCTGGACTACAGCGTCTGGCAGCGCCAGTGGCTGGAGTCCGGCGAGCGCCAGCGCCAGCTGGATTACTGGACTGGGCAACTGGGCAACGAACACCCGCTGCTGGAACTGCCGGCCGACCGGCCGCGACCACCGGTGCAAAGCCACCAGGGCGAGCTGTACCGTTTTGACCTGAGCGACGAGCTGGCGGCACGGCTGCGTCGCTTCAACGCCGAACATGGCCTGACCCTGTTCATGACCATGACCGCGACCCTGGCCGTGCTGCTCTATCGCTACAGCGGCCAGACCGACCTGCGCATCGGCGCGCCGGTGGCCAACCGCATCCGCCCGGAAAGCGAAGGGCTGATCGGCGCCTTCCTCAACACCCAGGTCCTGCGTTGCCGGCTCGACGGGCAGATGAGCGTTGGCGAGTTGTTCGAGCAAGTGCGGCATACCGTGATCGAAGGCCAGTCCCATCAGGACCTGCCGTTCGACCACCTGGTGGAGGCCTTGCAACCGCCGCGCAGCGCCGCCTACAACCCGCTGTTCCAGGTGATGTGCAACGTCCAGCGCTGGGAGTTCCAGCAGAGCCGCAGCCTGGCCGGCATGACCGTCGAATACCTGGCCAACGATGCGCGGGCCACCAAGTTCGACCTCAACCTGGAAGTCACCGACCTCGATCATCGCCTGGGTTGCTGCCTGACCTACAGCACCGACCTGTTCGACGAGCCGCGCATCGCGCGCATGGCGGCGCACTGGCGCAACCTGCTGGAGGCCTTGCTGGCCAACCCTGAGCAGCGCCTGAGCGAATTGCCGCTGCTCGATCGTGCCGAGCAACAGCAACTGCTGGACAGCCTGGGCGTCGAGCCCGGCGCACACCGCCTGGACCAATGCATCCACCCGCTGTTCAGCGAACAGGCGCTGCTGCGCCCGGACGCGCCGGCCCTGACATTCGCCGGGCAGACCCTGAGCTACGCCGAGCTCGACGGCCGCGCCAACCGCCTGGCCTGGATGCTCCGCGAGCGCGGCGTCGGCCCGCAGGTGCGGGTCGGCCTGGCCCTGGAGCGTTCGCTGGAAATGGTCGTCGGCCTGCTGGCGATCCTCAAGGCCGGTGGCGCCTACGTGCCGCTGGACCCGGAATACCCGCTGGACCGCCTGCACTACATGATCGAAGACAGTGGTATCGGCCTGCTGCTCAGCGACGCGGCGATGTTCCAGGCTTTGGGTGAATTGCCAGCCAGCGTGGCGCGCTGGTGCCTGCAAGAGGACGGCGCGCAACTGGCCAACTACCCGGCCACCGAGCTGCCCTTTATCAGCCTGCCGCAGCACCAGGCGTACCTGATCTACACCTCGGGCTCCACCGGCAAGCCCAAGGGCGTGGTGGTGTCCCATGGCGAGATCGCCATGCACTGTCGCGCGGTGATCGAGCGCTTCGGCATGCGGCCGGACGACTGTGAGCTGCACTTCTATTCCATCAACTTCGACGCCGCTACCGAGCGCCTGCTGGTGCCGCTGCTCAGCGGCGCCCAGGTGGTGCTGCGGGCGCAAGGGCAATGGGATGCCGAAGAAATCTGCCAGCTGATCCGTGAGCACCGCATCAACATCCTCGGCTTTACCCCGAGCTACGGCAGCCAGCTGGCGCAGTGGCTGGCGACCCAGGGCCAGACCCTGCCGGTGCGCATGTGCATCACCGGCGGCGAGGCGCTGACCGGCGAACACCTGGGCCGCATCCGCGCGGCGTTCAAGCCGAGCCTGTTCTTCAACGCCTACGGCCCCACCGAAACCGTGGTCATGCCGCTGGCCAGCCTGGCGCCGGAACAACTGGAAGAGGGTACCGGCAGCGTGCCGATCGGCACGCTGATCGGTGAGCGTGTGGCCTACATCCTCGACGCCGACCTGGCCCTGCTGCCGCAAGGCGCCACCGGTGAGCTGTATGTCGGCGGAGCGGGCCTGGCCCAGGGTTACCACCAGCGCCCGGGCATGAGCGCCGAGCGTTTCGTCGCCGACCCGTTCAGCGCTAAAGGCGGGCGCCTGTATCGCACCGGCGACCTGGTGCGCCAGTGCGCCGACGGCCAGGTGGAATACATCGGCCGGGTCGACCATCAGGTGAAGATTCGCGGCTTCCGTATCGAGCTGGGGGAAATCGAAAACCGCCTGCTGGAACATGCCGCCGTGCGCGAAGCGGTGGTGCTGGCCCTGGACATGCCGGGCGGCAAACAGCTGGCCGGCTATCTGGTGACCGATGTCGCCGAACAGAGTGACGAGCAACAGGCGGCCTTGCGTGAGGCGATCAAGGCGCAGCTGAAAATCCATCTGCCAGACTACATGGTGCCCACCCACCTGATCCTGCTGGCGAGCATGCCGCTGACCGCCAACGGCAAGCTCGACCGCCGCGCCTTGCCGGCGCCGGACCTGGAACTCAACCGCCAGCAGTACGTGGCGCCGAGCAACGAGCTGGAGCAGACCCTGGCCCAGGTCTGGTGCGACGTGCTGAACCTGCGGCAGGTCGGCCTGCACGACAACTTCTTCGAACTGGGCGGCGACTCGATCCTGTCGATCCAGGTGGTCAGCCGCGCCCGTCAGCTGGGCATTCATTTCAGCCCGCGGGATTTGTTCCAGCACCAGACCGTGCAGAGCCTGGCGGCGGTGGCCAGCCGCAGCGAGCAAATCGTCGCCGAGCAAGGCTTGCTCAGCGGCGAGTCTAGCCTGACGCCGATCCAGCATTGGTTCTTCGACAGCGCGATCCCCGAGCGCCAGCACTGGAACCAGGCGCTGCTGCTGGCGCCGACCCAGGTGCTCGATGGGCAGTTGCTGGAGCAAGCGCTGCACGCGGTGCTGGCCCAGCATGACGCCCTGCGCCTGCGCTTCACCCAGGTCGACGGCCAATGGCAGGCTGTGCACCAGCCGCTGTCCGAGGCGCCGCTGCTGATGCAGATGCGCGTGGCTTGCATGCAGCAGTGCCCGGTGCTGTTCGCCGAGGCCCAGCGCAGCCTGGACCTGGCCAATGGGCCGTTGATGCGCGCGCTGCTGGTGGACGGTCCGGATGCACAGCAACGCCTGTTCATCGCCATTCACCACCTGGTGGTCGACGGCGTGTCCTGGCGCGTGTTGCTGGAGGACCTGCAAAGCGTCTACCGCCAGCTTGAAGTTCAGCAAACGCCGCGCCTGCCGGCGAAAACCAGCGCCTTGCGCGATTGGGCGTCACGCCTGCAGGCCTATGCCGGCAGCGAGTCGCTGCGCGAAGAGTTGAGCTGGTGGCAGGACCAATTGGCGGGCCCGATAACCGCGCTGCCAGTGCAGCGCGCCGAGGGCGGGCGGCAGAACAAACATGCGCGGACCGTCAGCGTGAAACTGGATGCCGAGCGCACCCGGCAGCTGCTGCAACAGGCGCCGAGCGCCTACCGCACCCAGGTCAACGACCTGCTGCTCACGGCCCTGGCCCGCGTGCTGTGCCGCTGGACCGGCGAGGCCTCGGCGCTGGTCCAGCTCGAAGGCCATGGCCGCGAAACCCTGTTCGACGAGATCGACCTGACCCGCACGGTCGGCTGGTTCACCAGCGCCTACCCGCTGCGCCTGGTCCCGCTGGCCATCGAAGAAGCGGTCGGGCAGGGCGCCTCGATCAAGGCGATCAAGGAACAGCTGCGCGCCGTGCCGCATAAAGGCCTGGGTTATGGCGTGCTGCGCTACCTCGCCGATGAGGCGATCCAGCACAGCATGGCGGCCCTGGCGCAGGCGCCGGTCACCTTCAACTACCTGGGCCAGTTCGACCAGAGCTTTGCCAGCGACGCGCTGTTCCGTCCGCTGGACGAGCCGGTGGGCGCCGCCCATTCGCCGCAAGCGCCGCTGCCCAACGAGCTGAGCGTCGACAGCCAGGTCTATGCCGGCGAGCTGGTGCTGCGCTGGACCTTCAGCGGCGAGCGTTTTGATGTGCAAACCATCGACGCGCTGGCCCAGGCCTACCTCGGCGAACTGCACAGCCTGATCGCCCATTGCCTGGAGGACGATGCCGGTGGCCTGACGCCGTCGGACTTCCCCCTGGCGCGCCTGACCCAGGCGCAACTGGACGCGCTGCCGGTGCCGGCCAGCGCCATCGAGGACGTCTACCCGCTGACCCCGATGCAGGAGGGCATGCTGCTGCACACCCTGCTGGAGCCGGGCACCGGCCTGTACTACATGCAGGACCGCTACCGCATCGACAGCGAGCTGGACCCGGCGCGTTTCGCCCAGGCCTGGCAGGCGGTGGTGGCCCGTCACGAAGCTTTGCGCGCGTCCTTCTGCTGGAACGTCGGCGAAGACATGCTGCAGGTTATCCACAAGCCGGGCGGCACGCCGATCGAGTTCCTGGACTGGAGCGCGGTCGCGCAAGACGAGCAGGAACCGAAGTTGCAGGCGTTGCTGAAAAGCGAGCGCGAGGCCGGTTTCGATCTGCTCGAGCAGGCACCGTTCCACCTGCGGCTGATCCGCGTGGGCGCCGCGCGCTACTGGTTCATGATGAGCAACCACCACATCCTGATCGATGCCTGGTGCCGTTCGCTGTTGATGAACGACTTCTTCGAGATCTACACCGCCCTGGGCGAAGGTCGCGAAGCCCAGCTCAGCGTGCCGCCGCGCTACCGCGACTACATCGGCTGGCTGCAACGCCAGAGCCTGGCCGAGGCGCGCCAGTGGTGGAAAAACAACCTGCAAGGCTTCGAGCGCACCACGCCGATTCCGAGCGACCGGCCGTTCCTGCGCGAACACGCCGGCGACAGCGGCGGCATGATTGTCGGCGACTGCTACACCCGTCTCGACGCCCGCGACGGCGCGCAATTGCGTGAGTTGGCGCAGCAGCATCAGCTGACCGTCAACACCTTCGCCCAGGCGGCCTGGGCCCTGGTCCTGCGGCGCCTGAGCGGCGACCGTGACGTGTTGTTCGGCGTCACCGTGGCCGGGCGCCCGGTGCAAATGCCGGAGATGCAGCGCACCGTCGGCCTGTTCATCAACAGCATCGCGCTGCGGGTGCAGCTGCCGGAAGACGGCCAGCGCCTGAGCGTGCGCCAATGGCTCGGCAGCCTGCTGGAACGCAATATGGAGCTGCGCGAGTACGAATACCTGCCGCTGGTGGCGATCCAGGAAAACAGTGAACTGCCCAAGGGCCAGCCGCTGTTCGACAGCCTGTTCGTGTTCGAGAACGCGCCGGTGGAAGTCTCGGTGCTGGACCGCGCGCAAAGCCTGAACGCCACCTCGGATTCCGGCCGCACCCACACCAACTTCCCGTTGACCGCGGTGTGCTACCCGGGCGATGACCTGGGGCTGCACCTGTCCTACGACCAGCGCTACTTCGAGCAAGCGACCATCGAACGCATGCTCGGCGAGTTCAAGCGGCTGTTGCTGGCGCTGGTGCAGGGCTTCCATGGCGACATGGCCGAGCTGCCGCTGCTGGGCGCGGCAGAGCAGGACTTCCTGCTTGCCGGCTGCAACCAGAGCGAGCATGAGTACCCGCTGCAGCGCAGCTATGTCGAACTGTTCGAGGCCCAGGTGGCGGCGCATCCGCAACGCATCGCCGCCAGTTGCCGGGAGCGGCAATACAGCTATGCCGAACTGAACCAGCGCAGTAACCGCCTGGGCCACGCCCTGATCGCCAACGGCGTCGGCCTGGACCAGCCGGTGGCGCTGCTGGCCGAGCGCAGCCTGGACCTGCTGGGCATGATCATTGGCAGCTTCAAGGCCGGGGCCGGCTACCTGCCGCTGGACCCGGGCCTGCCAAGCCAGCGCCTGGGCAGCATCATCGCCTTGAGCCGCACGCCGTTGCTGGTGTGCACCGCGGCCTGCCAGGAACAGGCCCGGGCCTTGCTCGACGAGTTCGCCTGCGCCAACCGACCACGTTTGTTGGTCTGGGAAGAAGTGCAGGCGGCCAGTCGCTCCCTGGACAACCCGGGGATCTACAGCGGCCCGGACAACCTGGCCTATGTGATCTACACCTCGGGCTCCACCGGCCTGCCCAAGGGCGTGATGGTCGAGCAGCGCGGCATGCTCAACAACCAGCTGAGCAAGGTGCCGTACCTGCAATTGAGCGAAGCCGACGTGATCGCCCAGACCGCCTCGCAGAGCTTCGACATTTCGGTCTGGCAGTTCCTCGCCGCACCGCTGTTCGGTGCGCGGGTGGACATCGTGCCGAATGCCATCGCCCATGACCCGCAGGGTTTGCTGGCCCATGTGCAGGCGCAGGGCATCAGCGTGCTGGAAAGCGTGCCGTCGCTGATCCAGGGCATGCTCGCCCAGGAGTCCATCGACCTCGATGGCTTGCGCTGGATGCTGCCGACCGGCGAGGCGATGCCGCCGGAACTGGCGCACCAATGGCTGCTGCGCTACCCGCAGATCGGCCTGGTCAACGCCTACGGCCCGGCCGAGTGTTCGGACGACGTGGCCTTCTACCGCGTCGACATGGCTTCGACCTGTGGCAGCTACCTGCCGATCGGTACGCCGACCGACAACAACCGCCTGTACCTGATGGATGGCGCGCTGGAGCTGGTGCCGCTGGGGGCGGTGGGCGAACTGTGCGTCGCCGGTACCGGGGTCGGTCGTGGTTATGTCAGCGATCCGCTGCGCACCGCCCAGGTGTTCGTGCCGCACCCGTTCGGTGCCCCGGGCGAACGGCTGTACCGCACCGGCGACCTGGCCCGGCGTCGCGCCGATGGCGTGCTGGAATACGTCGGGCGCATCGATCATCAGGTGAAGATCCGCGGCTACCGTATCGAGCTCGGGGAAATCGAAGCGCGCCTGCACGAACAGCCGGAAGTCCGCGACGCGGCGGTCGCTGTGCAGGAAGGCGTCAACGGCAAGCATCTGGTGGGGTACTTGGTGAAGAGCCAGGTTGCCAACGACTCGGCCCTGAGCCCGGTTGAATGCCTGGAGCGCATCAAGCAACGCCTGCGCGTCGAGCTGCCGGAATACATGGTGCCGTTGCACTGGCTGTGGCTGGAGCGCCTGCCGCTCAACGCCAACGGCAAGCTCGACCGCAAGGCCCTGCCGGCCCTGGAGATCGGCCAGCTGCACAGCCAGGACTACCTGGCGCCGCGCAGCGAACTGGAGCAGACCCTGGCCGATATCTGGGCCGAGGTGCTCAAGGTCGAGCGGGTCGGCGTGCAGGACAACTTCTTCGAGCTGGGCGGGCATTCGCTGCTGGCCACGCAGATCGCCTCGCGGGTGCAGAAAACCCTGCAACGCAACGTGCCGCTGCGGGCGATGTTCGAATGCAGCACGGTGGAGGAGCTGGCGCAGTACATCGACGGCCTGGCGAGCAGTGAAATCAGCGAGGAGAAAGTCGATCGCCTGAGCAGCTTGATGGCGGAGCTGGAAGGGTTGTAACGCCGCCTCTTTAGCCCTTTGGCAAACAGACCCGCGTCTACTCTGTAGGCGCGGGCCTGCTCGTAATGGGTCGTCAGGCTGGCACGGCCGTTCGGACTTGTCCGATTGACTGAAACCTTTCACCGGCACAGTCTACCGAGGCTTTTTTTGCAGCCCACCTGACAGGAGACAGTTGATGCCCTTCGCGACTATCGATGGACAAGCCCTTCATTACCTCGACCAGGGCAGCGGCCCGGCGGTGCTGCTGGCCGGCAGCTACCTGTGGGACCTGAACATGTGGGCGCCGCAAATCGAGGCGCTGTCGAAGCACTACCGGGTGATCGCCCTCGACCTGTGGGGCCATGGCCAGTCCGGCGCGCTGCCGCAAGGCACCACTTCGCTGGACGACATTGCCCGGCAGGTGCTGGCGCTGTTGGATCATCTTGAGATCGAGCGCATCAGCCTGGTCGGCCTATCCGTGGGTGGCATGTGGGGGGCGCGCCTGGCCCTGGCGGCGCCGCAGCGCATCAATGGCCTGGTGCTGATGGACACCTATCTGGGGGCCGAGCCGGAGCCGACCCGCCAGTATTACTTCTCGCTGTTCAAGCAGATCGAAGAGAGCGGGGTGATCGCGCCGCAGTTGCTGGACATCGTGGTGCCGATCTTCTTCCGCCCGGGCATCGACCCGCAGTCGGCGCTCTACCAGGACTTTCGCGCCGTGCTCGCGGCACTGCCCAGCGAACGCCTGCGCGAAAGCGTGGTGCCCATGGGCCGCATCACCTTCAGCCGCGCAGATTTGCTGTCGCGCCTGGACCAACTGGACCCCAAGACCACCTTGCTGCTGTGCGGCGACCAGGACAAACCGCGCCCACCTGCGGAAACCCGGGAAATGGCCGAGCTGATCGGCTGCCCTTACCAGCTGGTGCCCGAGGCGGGGCATATCTCCAACCTGGAGAACCCGGAATTTGTCACCGAGGCGTTGTTGAAGTTTTTGGCGCAGCGGCATTCCTGCTGATGCTTCGGTGGCGTTTGGGCTGACGTTATCGCGGGCAAGCCTCGCTCCTACAGAGTCCGCGTTATACCGACGGATCTTTCGGTTGACGGTGCTTCTGTAGGAGCGAGGCTTGCCCGCGATGCAATCCCACGGCCACCACCCGACCCCTCTGCTATATTCGCGCCCGGCGCAGGTCCAACCACCTGCGCCGGGCGTTTTCATTCAGGGACAGCGGCGATGACGGAACAGATTTACTGGCGCGATATCGAGGACCTGGCGGGCAACTGGAACGGCCTCGGGGTGGACGTCCAGCGCCCGGCCAGCGACAAGCCGAACTTGCGCCTGCTCAGTGGCCACAACCGGCGCATGCAACTGGTGCTGGGTGACCAGACGCTGCTCTGGGGCACCATGTCTCGCTGCCTTTACGGCGTGTGGGTGGTACGCAATCACCTGCTGGAGCAATTGCCGCAAACCCTGGTGGGTCCCATCGATTCGCCCCAGGTGGAGCAACAGCTACGCCTCGACCCGGCCCTGCGCCTCAAGGCCTGGAGCCGCTTTTTCGTCCAGCAGTTGATGCAGCACCAGCCGGACTTTTTCTACCCCGGCTACTGGCTGGTACGGGCCCTGCGCCCGGAATCCCTCAAGCCGATGCGGCCGTTGCTGAGCGGCGCCGAAGCCTGGTACTTCAAGGGCGGCGAAGACGCCCTGAGCCATATGCCGCAGTGGGCGATCTACGGCCGCAACATCCTCGACAACCGGCAACCCGGCGCGGCGCGCTGGGTCGAGTTGGGCGAGAGTGGCGGCGCGGTGGTCGGCCTGCATGCAGTGGACCCGCATTCCGGGCGCCTCAAATGGTGGCGCAAGAAAGCCCGCGAGGGCAGCTTGCCGCCCATCCTGCTGTGGTACGTCAGCGGCCTGAGCTGCCACCTGATTCTCGATGGCCATTACCGCTTGCAGGCGGCCATCGATGAAAATGTGCCGCCGGAGTTCCTGGTGCTCAGCTCGCCGCGGCTGTTCAGCTATCGCCCGAACCCGCAAGAGCAGCAGAAGGTGCTGGGGGCTTTGCAGATGCAGATCCAGCGCAAGAACCTGGAGACGGTGCGCTTCAACCAATTGTTGATCAGCACCTTCGATGACCGTCCGTATCACGGCTTCGGCAGCCAGTCGTGGGCCGGCATTGCCTCGGAAAAGCTCTGGGTCGATCAGGTCAGTGCCATCCTCAACGAACGGGCAGACACCGGCGAGCTGGAAAACATCCTCGCCCGTGAAGCACCGGACGAGTTCGCCTGAGCCTTACGCACAAACGCCGAATGTTGACGCCCCTGTAGCCGCTGCCGAGCTCCGCGAGGCTGCGATCGACTGCGCGGCATTCCGACGAAGCGGCTTATGCACAGGCGCCGAATTCAGACACGCTCCTGTAGCCGCTGCCGAAGGCTGCGATCGGGCGCGAAGCGGCCGTAAACCAGGCGACGGTATCTTGCCTGACACACCGCATGGGCAGGTTTGGCGCCTGCTGCGCAGTCGATCGCAGCCTCGCGGAGCTCGGCAGCGGCTACAGGGGGCCAATTCGCTTTCTTTTGTAGGGTATTTCCGAGACGCAGTTTGCGGCTTGAAGGTGGCTGTTCTGAGCTACTAGTCTGCGTGGGTCGTCGCCAAATCGATGGCCGGAAGTGCAAGTCCGAAAAACTGTCGGGAACGTACGAAGACCCAGAAGTAATCGCTGGGTATTCATATCCACTGTGTTGAGGACTGCACCCATGAAAAAGCCAATTCCTGTGTATCGCTACCCTGAACTGAAGACTGCCAATCAGACCTTGCGCCAATCTCTGGCCAATTCGCCTGCCGAATCATTCGATGCTCTTCCTGCCACTGCGGCAGGGCCGGTAAGTCCGGATTCTCTTTTCTGTGTCCGCCAAGGCATCAGCGCCGAAGAAGCCCTGGTGCATGTCTCGCTCTTGCTCAAATGCGCCGAAGAAGTCAGCGATGAAATCACCGAACGCGGCAGTGGCCTGGAGCGCGGGTTGATCTGGTCGATGGTCCATTCCGTGGAAATGGCCAGGGCGGTGGTGGATGCGTTGTTGGATGGGCGTCAGGATCGTTGATTTTCGGTGTTTTTGAGGGCCCTGTCGCGGGCAAGCCTCGCTCCTACGGAAGAACGCGGTCAACCGTAGGAGCGAGGCTTGCCCGCGATGGCGGCGTATCGAACGCCGCCGGATCTGCGCCTTATTTAGGCCCGAAAATCTTGCCCAGCTTGTCCGGCGCCGGTGCACCTTGTTGCTGTTGCAGTTCGCCCTTGGCGTCCATGTAGAAGATTGCCGGGGTGGCGGACAGTTCCAGTTCGTCCATCAGTGCCATGTTGGCATCGAGCTTGGCCTGGACTTCGGCGGGGATCGTGGCCAAGGGCTTGAGGCTGCTGCCCTTGCCGGCTTTTTCGTGGTCCTGCAGGGCTTTCTGTGGGTCCTTGGCGGCCAGCAGGGCGGCGGATTTGCCCGGGCTGTCTTCGCGGATGATGCCGACCATGATGTGCCGCAACTGGACCTTGCCGGCATTCACCCAGGGCCGCGCCTGCTCCCAGAACAGGTTGCAGTAGGGGCAGTTGGGGTCGCTGAACAGGTAGATCACCCGCGGTGCGTCGGCCTTGCCGTCGGCGATCCAGTCGCTCTTTTCCATCTTCGCCCAGACTTCCTTGGCCATCGGCGCGTACACCAGCTTTTGCAGGGGCTCGGCGCTCAGGTCCTTGCCGTCGGCGTCGTACAGGTTGCCCAGCAACACATGCTTGCCATCCGGGGTCAGGTACAGGGCCATGCCGCGGTTCTGGTACTGCGCGGCATAGCCCTTGAGGCCGTCCGGGGCATCGAAGCTGCCGATGATCTTGGCGCCTTTGGCTTCGATCTTTTTGATCGCCTCGGGCAGTTCTTCGGCGTGCAGCAGCGGTGCCTGGAGCAGGGCGGCGCCCAGGGACAGGCTCAGCAGGTGGCGGATGAAAGGCATGGCAATTTCCTTGAAGGGGCGGCCTGCGTGGCCGTGGTCGAATGCGGTGAGTCGAAATGTTCCAGGGCGCGGGCCAGGCTGGCTTCGGACAGCTCGCCCAGGTGGCTGCCGAGCAGGCGCCCGTCGGCGCTGTAGAACAGCGTAGTCGGTAGCGCCATGGAGCCCACGGCCTGGCCCAGGCGGCCGCTGCCGTCGAACAGCACGTTGTTCAGGTTCAAATCCTGGGTGGCCAGGAAGGTGCTGACGCTCTGCATGCTTTCGGCCTGGTTGACGAACAGGAAGGTCAGGTCCGGGCGCTGCTGCTGGGCTCTTTCCAGCACCGGCATTTCCCGGCGGCAAGGCGGGCACCAGGTGGCCCAGAGGTTGATCACCAGCGGTTTGCCCTGGTAGCTGGTCAGTTGCACGGTGGCGCCGTCGGGGTTGCGCAGGGCGATTTCCGGCAGCCGGGTGCCTTGTTCGAAAATGCTCAGCGACAGGCTGGCGAGCAGCCAGAAGGCCAGGCCGCTGCCGACGCCGGCGCCCAGCGGCTTGCGCAGCGCCGGGCGGCGCCAGCCCCAGGCGAGGGTGGCCAGCAGCAGCACGATGGCCCCCGGCCAGGCGAGGAAACCGCCGTCGCGCAGGTCGATGATTTGCCACAGGTCGTGGCGATAGTGCTTCCAGTAGACCACCACGAAGCCGATGCGCGCCGCCAGCATGCCCAGCAGGAACAGGCCGAACAGCACCGATTCCGGGTTCTCGCCACCGCGCTTGGCGACTCGCCAGCCGACAAAGGTGGCCAGCGCCAGGGCGCTGATCAGCAGCAGGTGGTTGAGCGCGATGGCAAAGGTGCCGATGGTAAAGGTCAGCATCAACGGGCTTCTCGGGTAGCGGTCCAGCGTTGCAGGAAGGCAGCCGCGTCTACCTCACCGGTAATCCGCTGGCTGCGGCGTTCTTCGCCGTCCGGGCCGATCCACAGCAGGCTCGGCGGCCCCGGCACTTTATACCGGTTGAGCAGTTCGCGGCTGGCGGCGTTGTCGGCCGTCACGTCCAGGCGCAGCAGGCGCACGTCTTTCAGGGCCTCGAGGACCTGGGGTTGGCCGAATACCTGTTTTTCCATGATCTTGCAGGACACGCACCAGTCGGCGTAGTAGTCCAGCAGCACCCACTGGCCCTGGGCCTTGGCGGTGTCGAGGGCGCCTTGCAGGGCGGCCGGCTGGTTGACCGTGGTGAAGGCGTCGTGGACGTTGGCGCTTGCCACGCGCTGGTCGCCGCTGTAGACCTGCAGCGGTCGCCACAGGTCGTCGCTGCCGCCGGCGGCGCCCACTAGCAGCAGGCTGCCCCACAGGCCGAACACCACTGAACCGGCGCCGAACAGATGCCCGGCACGCCCGGCCGCACGCATCTGGTGCCAGGCGGTGTAGGCCAGGACCAGCGCCAGCGCGCCCCACAGGCCGATCCACAACGACTCGTCGAGCACCGGGCGCAGCAGCACGATGGCGGTGCCGAGGAACAGGAAGCCGAACACGCCCTTGAGCAGGTTCATCCACGGGCCCGGCTTGGGCAAAAAGCGGTTGCCCACCGTCACCAGCAGCAACAGCGGCAGGCCGATGCCCAGGCCCATGACGAACAGGATGAGCCCGCCGTGCAGCGCGTTGCCGCTCTGGGCGATGTACAGCAGGGCGCCGGCCAGCGGCGCGGTCATGCACGGGCCCACCAGCAGGCCGGACAGGGCGCCGAGCACCCCGGCTCCGACCAGGCTGCCGCCGCTGCGTGAACGGCTGGCGTTTTCCAGGCGATCGCGCAGGGCCGCCGGCAGTTGCAGCTCGAAGAAGCCGAACATCGGCAGCGCCAGGATCACGAACACCGCGGCAAAGCTGCCCAGCACCCAGGGCTGCTGCAACAGGGCTTGCAGGTTGGCGCCCAGCAGCGCGGCGAGCACGCCCATGGCGGCGTAGACCAATGCCATGCACACCACGTAGCTGCCGGCCAGGGCGAAACCGCGTCGCGGGCTGGCGCCGCTGCCCACCACCAGGCCGGCGAGGATTGGCAGCATCGGCAGCGAGCAGGGGGCGAATGCCAGCAACAGGCCGAGGCCGAAGAACACCAGCAGGCTCCAGCCCAGGGCGCGTTGTTGCAGGCCGCTGGCCAGGGCCTGGTCGCTGGCCTCGGTACCGGCTCCGGCAGCGGCGGCCGGGCTGCCGCCCAGGTCCACTTCCAGCGATTGCGGCGGGTAGCACAGGCCGGCATCGGCGCAGCCTTGCCAGCCGACCTTGACCTTGCCGGTGGCGCCGGCGGGGATTTTCAGTTCCAGGCCCTGGCGATACACCTGCTGCGCGCCGAAGAACTCGTCGCTGTGGGCCTCGCCCTCGGGCAGGGGTGGTTTTTGCGCGTCCGCCAGGCCGTCGAATTTCAGCCGTTGTTGATACAGGTAATAGCCGTCGGCGATCTGCCAGAACAGCTGGGTTTCGCCCGACGCCAGGCGTTCGGAGGTGAAGACGAAGGCTTTGCCGACCGGGAGAAAGTCGGGTTTGACCTCGAACGGATTGTTACCCGCCTGGGCCAGGCCCGACAGCAGCATGAACAACACAATGAACAGACGACGCATGGAAAAGCCTTAAACCGGTGCAGGTGAGCGGCACAATGGATGATGGCGATTAACCGATGATTAACCCTGCACGCCTTGTGGCACTGGCGGTGCAGGCATAATGTCGGCTTAATCGGCGATGGTTTTAATCGCTCCTTTTCTACAGGTTCCACCATGCACGTACTGGTTTGCGAAGATGATGAACTGATTGCCAGCGGCATCATGGCCGGCCTCACGGCCCAGGGCCTGACGGTGGAACACGTGGCCACCGCCTCGGCGGCGCGGGCCATGCTCGGCGTGGCGGAGTTCGACGTGATGGTACTCGACCTCGGCCTGCCCGACGAAGACGGCCTGAAGCTGCTCAAGCAGCTACGCCACAGCGGGCTGGAGATCCCGGTATTGATCCTCACCGCGCGGGACTCGGTCACCGACCGGGTCGACGGCTTGCAGGCCGGCGCCGACGACTATCTGCTCAAGCCCTTCGACCTGCGGGAACTGGCGGCGCGCCTGCATACCCTGTTGCGACGGGTGGCGGGGCGCAGCGTCAACCTGATCGAGCACGGCCGCCTGACCTATGACCCGAGCACCCGCGAAACCCTGCTCGGCGGCCAGCCGGTGGACCTGTCGCGGCGCGAGCAGTCGCTGCTCCAGGCGCTGCTGCACAACCGCGGCCGGGTGCTGTCCAGCGAACAGCTCAAGGACAGCGTCTACGGTTTCAACGACGAGCTGGAAAGCAATGCCCTCAACGTGCACATCCACCACCTGCGGCGCAAGCTCGGCAACGGCATCGTCGAGACCGTGCGCGGTCTGGGCTATCGCCTGGGGCCTGCGGATGGCGGGGAGGAGTCGTAAGTGATGAGCCTGCGTTTGCGCCTGAGCCTGACCATCGGCGCGGCCTTCGTGCTGATCTGGGCACTGGCGGCGGCCTGGATGTTCAGCGACCTGCGCAACCAGATGATGTTTTCCCTCGACCAGCGCCTGGTGGCGTCGGCGCGCATGGTCGCCGGCCTCCTGGAGCAGTTGCCGCCGTTGCCGAGCAAGGGCGAGGGCACCCATTTCAGCGCCGAGCAGTTGAACATCCCAGGGGGCATGGCCTGCCAGGTCAGCTCCCTGCGCGGCGAGATTCTCGCCCGCAGCCATAACCACCCCGACGAAAAGCTCGAAGCCGAGCGCATGGGCTTTCACGACCAGATGATCGACGGCGTGCGCTGGCGCAGTTTCACCCTGGCCCGGGGCGATTTGCGCATCACCACCGCCGACCGGCAGGTCGAGCGCGAGGCGCTGAACATGTCGGTGCTGCTGGCGGCTTCGGTGCCGGTCGGCGTGGCCTTGCTCGGCTGCCTGTGGTTGCTGTGGCTGGGGATCGGCCAGGGCCTGGCGCCGCTGAACCGCATGCGCGATGCCTTGATGCGCCGCAGCGCCGACTCCCTGGAGCCGTTGCAGATCCAGCCGCTGCCCAGCGAGCTGCGGCCGCTGCTGGAAACCCAGAACCAGCTGTTCCAGCGCATCGGCAAGACCATCGAGCGCGAGCGCCGCCTGACCGGTGACGCCGCCCATGAATTGCGCAGCCCGCTGACGGCGATCAAGACCCACCTGCAAGTGGCGCGCATGACCGACGGCGCGGCCCGCGACCAATCCCTGGCGCGCGCCGAAGAGGGCGCCGACCGCCTGCACCGGACCCTGGAGCAATTGCTGTTGCTGGCGCGAGTGGAGGGCAGCCTGTCGTTCGAGGATGGCGTGCAGTGCAATGCCGAACAGGTGGCGAAAACCGCGATCCAGGACGCGGCCAGCGGTGCCCGGCAGCGGGTCCGGCTGCATATCGACGAGCGGCTGTCGACGGCGCCGCTGGAAATGCCCTCGGTGCTGGCCATCGCCGCGCTGCGCAACCTGCTGGATAACGCGCTGCGGCATACCCCGAGCGATGCGCCGGTGGAACTGAACCTGGAAACCATCGGCAATCGCGTGCGCTTCCAGGTGCGCGACCATGGCAGCGGCATTCCCGATGACGACCTGCAGCACTTGACCCAACGTTTCTGGCGCAACGGCCAGAGCACCGGTTGCGGCCTGGGGCTGGCGATTGTCCAGGCCATCGTCCAGCGCTGCGGTTGCGTGCTGCATTTCGACAGCCGGCCCGATGGCTTGCGGGTCGAGTTGACCATGCCGCTGCAAGCTGCCTGAGGGCCTTATCGCGGGCAAGCCTCGCTCCTACAAATCGGCGTGACCTTGTAGGAGCGAGGCTTGCCCGCGATGGCATTCTCATGTCCGCCACAACCTTTATGGTTGATATGCAATAAACCCACTCTCGGGTGTAAATCCTTCCCTTGCTGATGCGTTTCCAAAACAGGAAAACCTGCGAGTGCGCGCTGAACCGGCTGCGTACCTGCGTGGTGTGCGGTTTCGCTCAACTCATCAGCGTGAGGATTCGAGAGATGTCAGTTGCTACCAGCCTTGTCGACGATCAGCCCGCGCGGACCAGTCCCGCGCCCGCCGAGACGCTTTACCAGTTCGCCGAATCGCCGTTGCTGGCCCGGCAGAACCAGCAGGAATCCAATGCCCGCAGCTACCCGCGGCGGATCCCGCTGGCACTCAAGCGAGCGAGCGGGATTCATGTCGAGGACGTCGAAGGCCGGCGCTTCATCGACTGCCTGGCCGGCGCCGGCACCCTGGCCCTGGGCCACAACCACCCGGTGGTGATCGAGGCCATCCGGCAGGTGCTGGCCGATGAGCTGCCGCTGCTGACCCTGGACCTGACCACGCCGGTCAAGGACCAGTTCGTCCAGGACCTGTTCGGCCTGTTGCCGCCAGCCCTGGCCGCGGAGGCGAAGATCCAGTTCTGCGGCCCCACCGGCACCGATGCCGTGGAAGCGGCGCTGAAGCTGACCCGTACCGCCACCGGCCGCAGCACCGTGCTGTCGTTCCAGGGCGCCTACCATGGCATGAGCCAGGGCGCCTTGAGCCTGATGGGCAGCCTGGGGCCGAAGCGGCCGTTGGGTGCGCTGCTGACCAACGGCGTGCAGATTCTGCCGTTCCCTTATGACTACCGTTGCCCGTTCGGCCTGGGCGGCGAAGCGGGGGTGAAGGCCAACCTGAGCTACCTGGAAAACCTGCTGAGCGATCCGGAAGCCGGCGTGCAGCTGCCGGCGGCGATCATCGTCGAGGCGGTGCAGGGCGAGGGCGGAGTGATTCCCGCCGACCTCGACTGGCTGCGCGGCGTGCGGCGCATCACCGAGAAGGCCGGCGTGGCCTTGATCGTCGACGAGATCCAGAGCGGTTTCGCTCGTACCGGCAAGATGTTCGCCTTCGAACACGCCGGGATCATCCCGGATGTGGTGGTGCTGTCCAAGGCCATTGGCGGCAGCCTGCCGATGGCGGTGGTGGTCTACCGCGACTGGCTCGACACTTGGTTGCCGGGCGCCCATGCCGGCACCTTCCGCGGCAACCAGATGGCCATGGCCACCGGTTCCGCGGTGATGCGCTATCTGAAGGAACACCAGGTGGCCGAGCACGCGGCCGCCATGGGCGAGCGTTTGAGCGAGCACCTGCGGATCCTGCAGCGCGACTTTCCGCAGATGGGCGACATTCGCGGTCGCGGCCTGATGCTCGGGGTCGAACTGGTGGACCCGAGCGGCGAAAAGGACGCCCTCGGCCATCCGCCGCCGTTCAGCCGCCTGGCGCCGCTGGTGCAGCGCGAATGCCTCAAGCGCGGGTTGATCCTGGAAATGGGCGGCCGCCATGGCAGCGTGGTGCGTTTCCTGCCGCCGCTGGTGATCACCGCGGCGCAAATCGACCAGGTGGCGGACATCTTCAGCCGGGCGTTGGCGGCGGCGGTCGCCAGCCTCTAATTTTTCGCGGCCCTGGAACGTTCCTTATTCACAACCGCTGCGCGCCCAGCGCAGCGAGCCTTACAGCGATGGAGACAAGCAATGACTTCAGTATTCGACCGCGAGGACATCCTCTTTCAGGTAGTGGTCAACCATGAAGAGCAGTATTCGATCTGGCCGGACTACAAGGCCGTGCCGCAAGGCTGGCGCACCGTGGGCAAGAGCGGTTTCAAGAAGGAGTGCCTGGCCTATATCGAAGAGGTCTGGACCGACATGCGCCCGCTGAGCCTGCGGCAGAAGATGGACGCCCAGGCGGCGGCCAGCTGATTACCCCGTACTGACGTTGACCTGTAGCCGCTGCCGCAGGCTGCGATAAGCCCGCCAGGGCTTCGGCGCTCTTAAGATCGCTGACGACCATTCCGGTCGATCGCAGCCTGCGGCAGCGGCTACAGGGTGCAAAAGCCCGTTGAACCCCTCAGGTCCGGCGGGCTTTTTTGTGGGCGTCAGGTTGGGCGTTTGACTGCCTGCAAGGTGTAGCTCAATGGCAGGCGCAAGGGCGCTTCCTTGAGGTGCCATTCGCCTTGCTCGTCGCGGCGCATCTGCCCGGGCAGGGCTTCCCAGGGGATGCTTTGGTGCTCCACCAGACCGCTGATGTCCAGGCCGTGCTTGAGCAGCGCGCTGACGATTTCCCCCAGGCCGTGGTTCCACGCATGGGTCACGGTGGCCTTGAGCGGCCGGTCGGTGCTGACGTAGGTGCTGTCGTCGTCCCAGACCAGCGGTTCGCGGCGCTCGAAATAGGGCAGGTCGACCACCAGCGCGTCCTCGCGGCTTTCGTCCAGGGCCCAGAGCATCGGGTGGCCTTCGCGGATAAACAGCCGGCCGCCGGGCTTGAGCAGTGCGCCGACATTGCGCGCCCAGGTGTCGACGCTGGGCAGCCAGCACAGCGCGCCGATACCGGTGTAGACCAGATCGAACGCGCCCTTGGGCAATACCTCGCAGGCTTTGTAGACGTCGGACTCGACGAATTCGATGGTGCTGCCGGTGCGCGCCGCCAGGGCCCGGGCTTCGGCCAGGGACGCGGGGGAGAAGTCGAGCCCGGTCATGTGGGCGCCGAGGCGGGCCAGCGACAGGGTGTCGGTGCCGATATGGCATTGCAGATGTACGCCATGCAGGCCGGCGATATCTCCCAGCAGCGGCAGGTCGAAACGCACCACCTCGGACAAGTGCCGCGGGTCGTCGATAAACCGTTGCGCCTGGTAATCCGGCGAGGCGGCATGCAGCGGTGCGCGCTCGTCCCAGTTGGCCTGGTTGAGCTTGAGGTAGTCACTCATGGCGGGGCTTCCTGTCCGTTCGATGGGAGCAGCAGGCTAGCACCGGCGAGGCGAGCGATTCTTGGGGGTATTTGTAAGCGCAGGCAGGCGCCTGTAGCCGCTGCCGAGCCTCAGCGAGGCTGCGATCGCCCGCGAAGCGGGCGCCAAGCCAGGCAACCCCACACATCAGACCGGCTTCCGGTCCACGGGGCTGCGCCCCGATCGCAGCCTGCGGCAGCGGCTACAGGAATCGCGGTCGCGCCTCTGTCACCCATTCAAGACTTGGCGTTCAGCGCCGTGGTCACCTGCTTGATATTGTTCTCCAGCTCCGCCAGTGGCTCGGCGCTGTCGGTTTGCAGCACCAGCAGCTGGCTGCCGGCGGCGCTGATGGCGGCCTTGATCGCGTCGGACGGCTGGCGGTGATGCAACACGAGCGCCACGTCGTTGTCCTTGAGCCGGGTTTGCAGTTGCTGCAGGGCTTCGGGCGTCCACTGGTTGTCGGCGCGGGCGTCGACGTCCAGCAGTTCCAGGTTGAGCCCGCTGACCAGGTAACCGAAGTGGTCGCTGAGGCTGAAGACGCTGAGGTTGTCGACATTGGCCAATTGCCCCTCGGTATCGGCGCTGAGCTTGAGCAGGCGTTGCTTGAGGTTGGCCAGGTTGGCGTCGATCTGCGGCTTGGCGGCAGGGGCCAGGCGCACCAGGTCGGCGGCCAGCACATCGGCCATGCGCCCCAGGTTATTGCTCGACAGCCATGGCTGGCTGCTCAGGCCGTCGCTCTTGCCGGGTTGCAGCGCCACCCCGGGCAGGGCGCCGTCCACCGGGCGCGCGGCGTCAACTTCGACGATGCGGATATTGCTGCGCCGCGCATGGGGGTACAGCGGGTCGTCCGGCCAGATCGAGCGCAGGCCGATCACCGCGTCGGCGCCGAGGGCCAGCTTGTGCAGCGCCGGGGCGCCGCGCCCGGTGAAGTAGGCGGTCTGGCGCGAGCCCGGCAGGTTGTCGGGCGCGGCGCGCTCGAGCTGCACGTCGGTGCCTTGCAGCAGCCACTGGCCGAGGCCGAAGGTCACCGGTAGCGAGGCCAGCACGGTGAGCGGCTTGGGTGAGCTGGCGCTGTGCAGCGCCGTGGTGCCCAGGCTCTGGTTGGCGGTGACGCGCATCGCTTCGAAACGGTCCGGCTGGGCCAGGGCCGGCGCGCTGCCCAGCCCAGCGAGGGCCAGGGCCAAAGTCAGGGGGCGTGTCAGGTGACGTAATGAACTGGGCATTTATCCGATATTCCCTTTGAGGCTGGGGACAATGCCGCGGGCAATGGCGGCCAGGGCGAAGGCGACACCGGCCACCAGGATGATCGCGGCGCCGGAGGGCACCGGCAGGTCGAAGAGGATCGGCAGCAGGATGCCGCACAGGGTGCTGACCGTGGCGATCAGCACCGAGATCCAGAAAAAGCCCTTGAGCGACTGGCTCAGCAGGCGCGCGGCCGCCGCCGGGATCACCAGCAGTGCGCCCACCAGGATCGCGCCTATGACTTTCACCGCGGCCACGGTGATCAGCGTCACCAGGATCACGAACAGGTAATCCAGGGTCTTCACCGCGACGCCGCGCACCGCCGCCAGTTGCGGGTTGAAGCTGGCGAGCATGATGCGGTTGTACAGCGGCAGGCTCAGGCCCATCACCAGGGCGCCGACGACCAGCAGCACCAGCAGGTCGTTGCCGTTGACCGTGAGCACCGAGCCGAACAGCACGTTTTCCAGGATGTGCACATTGATCTTGCCGGCGAGGATCAGCAGCAGGCTGGCGCCCAGGGCCAGGGACACCGACAGGAACACCCCGATCAGCGTGTCCGGCGCCAGGCCGGTGCGGTTGCGCAGGTAGTTGAGCAGGATGCCGAACAGCAGGCAGTAGCCGAACAGGCTGCCGTAAGGCCCGGTGTAGGGCTCGCCGAGCAGGATGCCGATGGCCACGCCGGTCAGCGCCGCGTGGCCCACCGCTTCGGAGAAGAACGCAAAGCGCTTGACCACTACCAAAGTGCCGAGGCCGCCCAGCACCGGGCCGATCAGCAAGCCGGCGAGCAGGGCATTGACCACGAAACCGTAGGCCAGGGCTTCTGGCAGGTAACCGGCGGAGGCCCAGCCCTGGATCAGCAGACGAAAGGCTTCGTAACTCATCAGGCAACACTCCCGCTGACGATGTCCGCGCTGCGCGGGTGAGTGGAAAACAGGCTCAGCAGGCGTTCCGGGGTCAGCGCCTGTTGCGGGTGGGCGTCGAACAGCACCCGCCGGTGCAGGCCGGTGACGCGGTCGGCCAGGCGGCCGACCGCTTCCAGGTCGTGTTCGATCCACAGCAGGGTGATCCCGGCCTGGCGCCAGTCGCCGAGCAGGCGTTCGAAGACCTGGATGCCGGCTTCGTCGAGGGCCGACATCGGTTCGTCCAGCACCAGCAGTTGCGGCGCCGGGATCAGCCCCTGGGCCAGCAGCACGCGCTGGCGTTCGCCGCCGGACAGGGCGCCCATGCGCCGCTTGCGCTTGTCCTGCATGCCGACCCGTTCCAGGGCTTCGCCTATGGCCACGGCGTAATGCCGGCTGAGGCCGAGGAAGGCCGGGCGGCGCTGGCACATGGCGGCCATGAAGTCGTCGACGGTCATCGGCAGGCCGCGGTCGAATTCCAGGGCTTGCGGCACGTAGCCGATCACCCCCGGCTCGCCCGGCCATTGCAGGCGCAACTGGCCCTGGTGCGGCATTTGCCCGAGCAGGGTCTTGATCAGCGAGCTCTTGCCGCCGCCGTTGGGGCCGACCAGGGCATGCACGGTGCCGGGCTGCACCTTGAAGCTGACGTTGTCGAGAATGGTGGTGCGGCCCAGGGTCAGGCCGACCGCGTCGAATTCGATGGACGGGCCGTGGGCCAGGGTGCGCAGGGCGGTCATGCGCCGGCCTCCTGGATGGCGCGGACCACGGTGTCGAGGTTGCCGGCCATTTCCTTCTCGTATTTCTCGGCGCTGTAGTCGCCATAGGAAATGTGCGACAGCGGGTACAGCTTGACCCCCGATTCGCGCTGGATGGTGTCGACGTAGGTGGAGGGGAAGTCCATCTCGGAGAAGATCACCTTGACGTCCAGTTCGCGCAGCTGGTCGATGGTCTTTTTCAGCTGGCTCGGGCTGGGCTCGATGCCATGGGCCGGCTCGACCACGGCGGTGACTTCCAGGCCGAATTCGCGCAGCAGGTAATCGTAGGCGGCGTGCACCGTGGCCACCCGCAGGTCGGCGTTGGGCGCCTTGGTCAGCTTGGCCAGGGCGTCGGCGCGCATCTGCCGGAGGCGTTTGCCGTAGGCGCGGGCGTTCTGGGTGTAGGTCTTGGCGTTGGCCGGGTCCATCTTGCCCAGCTCGCGGGCGATGTTGTTGACCTGGGCGATGGAGGCGCTGATGGACAGGAAGGTGTGCGGGTTGACCACCTTGCCGGCGCCGCGCGCGGCGATACCGGTGGCGGCCAGCAGCGGCACGTTCTGGTTGGCTTCGATCACCGGGATGTGCGGGCGTTCGCTGGCTTCGATCATGCGGTCGGCGAAGTCATCGTGGCCGACACCGTTGAGCACGATCACATCCAGGGTGCCGATGCGCTTGATGTCTTCGGCGCGCGGCTCGTAGGCATGGGGGTTGAAGCCGGCGGGAATCAGCGGCACCACGTCGGCCTTGTCGCCGACGATGTTGGCCACGTAGCTGTAATAGGGGTGCAGGGTGATGCCGATCCGCAGGCGCTTGGCCTGCTCGGCCGTGGCGAGAGGGCTGAGCAACAGGGCGAACAGGCTGACTAGCAGCACCCGCAGGAACGGGCGGCGTTGCGATGAAGTAGGCATGGGCTAGCGGTCTTCTCTCGGTGAAGGCGTGGGTTCAGTGGCGATGCTGGCGGGTCACTCCGGCATCGAATTGCGCGACCACCGGCTGCCAGCCGGCATTGGCCAGGGCGGCGTCGCCGAGGTCGTCGGGGGCGGCGAGGGAGGGGCCGCGGTTGAGCCAGATGTCTGGCGCGGCGGCCGGGTCTTCGGCGATGCGCATCAGGAACGAACCGGCCACTTGGTTGTTCTGGCTGAGGCCGATATAGGCCTGTTGCCGTAGCTGCCAGGCATGCCCGCCACGGCTCACCGAACTGGCGTCCTGGGCGAAGGGCGCGAAGCCTTCCTCGGCCAGTTGTTCGGGCGTCGGCAGGGCCTGGGCCTCTTCGCGCAACAGGCGGATTTCATCGAGGGTCACCCGCAGGTCGGCGTACAGGCCTTGTTCGCCGGCGGTGAGGTCGCGGCGGGCGTCCAGTTGATGGCTGTCGACGCTTGCCGTTTCGACGGTTTCGCCGCGCCAGAGCACCACGGAGCCGGCCACGCTGAGAATCAGCAGGCACAACAGCAGGACGTAGAGGGTTTCATGGCCGGCGCCAGCCGGGCGCACGACTTGGGTGGTGAACGTGCTCATGGGGCCTCGATGTCGGCTTGGTCGATCTCGACCACGTGGCCGGGGCCGGCGTCGAACAGCACGTAGAACTCGGCGTCGGGTTTCTTGAAGGTCAGGGTGGAGTCGGCGCCCAGCTTGCCGGGCACGAGAATGGTTTCGTCGTAGCCGATCACGTCCAGGGTCACCCCCGGCGCGCCGCTGCCATCGGAGAAGCCGCCGGTGCAGCGGATCTGCTCGCCGTCGATCTGCTTGCATTCGCACATCGGGTTATGGGCCAGGGCGCCGCCGCTGAACAGCGCGCTGGCCAGCAGAAGTGCGCCGGCACCCAGCAGGCGCGGGCGGGCGGTGGGTAGAGCAATCATGGTTTGCCTCCTTGTTTGTCCAGCCAGGCGAGGGTGGCCGGGGATGCCTGGCCCAGCGGGATGGACGCCTGGTGCATGCTGCCGTCCCAGCCTTCCATGGTTATCCACAGCTCGGCGTTGGCCTTGGTCTTTTCCGGAACGGGCAGGCTGGCGCCCATGCGGTACGGGGTGCCGAAGAAGATCACCCCGGCGGCGCGCAGGCTGCGGGGTTTGCCGATGCGCAGGTAAGTGGCCTTGACCTGGTCGATACAGCTGTCGCACAGGGCGGCATTGAAGCCCTTCATATAGCCGGCCGGCCCTTGAAGCCGCGGGGGTTCGTTGCGCAGTTCCGCCAGGCGCAGGCTCCAGGGGCCGACCTGCACCTCGCCGATTTCGCGCTCGCCAAGGCCGGTATCGCCCCGCACCAGCGCTGCGTCGGCAAAGTATTTGGGCATGAAGCCGAGGGGAATCAGCAACAGCAGGATGTTCAGGTGGAAACGCCATTTGAGCCAAAACTGGCGCAGGGGCGAAACCGGTGTCGCGCTGTCCGTCTTGCTCACAGGTTGCCCTCCGGCGTGTCGGTGCGCAGGGCCGGAACCGGGCGCTGCGCGGGCGTCGGGCGCGGTGCCTTGGTGCTGCGCTTGAGCGCCGCGGCGGTGGCCAGGGCGGTGCGTTTGGTCCAGATCAACAGGCCGCTGAGCACCATCATGCTCAGCAGCAGGCCGAAGAAGCACCAGATCAGCTTGATCCAGATGCCGCCGAAATCACCGGTGTGCAGCGGGCGCATCGACTCGGTGACAAATTCCAGGACCGAGCGGTGGGACAGCAGGTGCGCGGTATCGACCGAACCGTTGTAAGGGTTGAGGTTGGCGGTCTGGTACATCAGCGGGTACCAGCCGCGGCCACCGATGAACAGGTGGCTGTAGGCATTGCTGGGCAGGGTAACGAAGCTGACTTCGAAGCCCGGGATCTTCTGGGTGGCGATGCGGATGGCTTCATCGACGCCGATCATCGGCGCCGGGCTGCCGTCGGCGGAGACCGGCACGCTTTCGCGCGAAATCACCGGCACCACGGGCTCGCTGGAGAGGGTGATCTGGTTGTCGCTGAGCGTGGCCTGGATCAGGAACCAGGTGCCGGTGATGGAGATCACCGCGATGAACCAGATCGACCAGATGCCGCTCAGGCGATGGAAGTCGCCCCAGAAGATCCGCGCGCCGTGGCGCAAGCGCAGGGTCGGCTTGAAGAAACCCTTCCAGAACTTCTTGTAGACCACCAGGCCGGTGACCAGGGAGGCCAGCATCGGCAGGCCCAGCAGCGACACCAGGTACCAGCCCCAGCTGTAGCCATTGGTGAACGGCACCAGCCACCAGCCATGCAGGGCGCGGGTAAAGGCCTGGAAGTTGAACTGCGGGCTCACGCCCTGGATGACCCCGGTGTAGGGGTTGACATAGACCGCCACGGAACGGCCGTCGGGGTAGCTGACGTTCACGGTCAGGGCGAAATGCGCTTCGTCGGGCGTGCTGATGCCTTTGACCAAGGTGTGCGGTTCGGCCTGTTTGATGGCCTTGACGATCTGGTCGTAGCTCAGCGGTTCGGCATCGTCGGACGGCTTGCTGGCCCGGATGTCGGGGTTGGCCAGCCAGACGATTTCCTGGCTGACCACCGCCAGGGTGCCGGTGACGCAGACGATCAGCACAAAGAACCAGATAGGCAGCGCCAGCCAGCTGTGAACGAGAAACCAGATTTTCGAGCGGGACTTCTTCGACATTGAGCACGCGTCTTGATTCGAGGGAAGGAGCCGCGGGCGTGGGGTTAGCCCGGAAAGAAACCCGTGGCGTGACCTTTGCCAACGCAACCTGCTGGATCTAACTAAGACGAATGAGAATCGTAAATCCCGAAAGACGATATGAAAGTAAATGTTTCCGCCCGACCGGCGGCAGGGGGGAAGGGCCGGGGACGCTATCGCGGGCAAGCCTCGCTCCTACAGAAGGAGTGCGTGAGGCCGGCCCGCGATCAGCGGTTTTCAGGCGCAGGGTTTATCCCTGTTGTTTGAACATCTCCATGGCTCGCTGCCTGATCTGCTCTTCGCTCAGGTCCTCCTTGCGGCTGGCGAGAAACCACAGGTGGCCGAAGGGGTCTTTGAGGGTGCCGCTGCGGTCGCCGTAGAACTGGTCCTTGACCTCGGACACCACCTGGCCGCCGGCGGCGATGGCCTGGGCGAATTGCTGGTCGACATCGTCGACGTACAGGTGCAGGCCGACCGAAGGCGATTGGTCAGGATTGCTCAGCGGCCCCTGGTCGCAGGGCGTGCCGAGCATGATCGGGCAGTCGCCGATACGCAGTTCGGCATGGCCGACACGGCCGTCGGGCATGTCCAGGCGCAGGGTCTGGACGGCGCCGAAGGCCTTCTTGTAGAACTCGATAGCATCGCCAGCCTGCGTAATTCCCAGATAGGGCGTGACGCTGTGGTAACCCTCGGGGATGGGTTTGACGCTCATGTCGGTTCTCCTTTCTTGTCGTGGGGTTGTCGAAGTGAACCTGGCCGGTTTTCCGGTCGGTTCACTATAGGCCCGAGTAGTCCACAGCCTGGTTTGAGCTGACGAGGTGCCCGCCTGGCAACCGCGACTTCGCGCTCAGTCGGCTTCCAGCAACTGCGCGCCCGGCCCGCGATCGCCCAGCTGGTCGCCCTGGTTGCGCAGCGGGCAGTCTTCCATCGACAGGCAGCCGCAGCCGATGCAGCCATTGAGGCGGTCGCGCATCAGGGTCAGTTGCTTGATCCGCTCGTCCAGTTCGTGGCGCCATTGCTCGGACAGCCGCTTCCAGTCGGCGGCGGTCGGCGCGCGATGGTCCGGCAGGCTGCGCAGGGCCTGGCCGATCTCGGCCAGGGGAATGCCCAGGCGCTGCGCCACCTTGATCAGCGCCACCCGGCGCAGCACTTCCCGTGGATAACGGCGCTGGTTGCCAGCGTTGCGGTTGCTCTTGATCAACCCCTTGGTTTCATAGAAATGCAGAGCGGTGACCGCTACGCCACTGCGGGCGGCCACCTGGCCGACGGTGAGTTCCTTGTGCATGGTTTCGGGGCTGAGCATGGCGCGTTCCTGCGAAGGGAAATGAGCAAAAGGCGCTTGACCTTTACTTAACTGGAGGTTTTACCCTGCACGCCTTCGGATCGCAATCTTCCGTTTATCCGTCAGTGGGGACTCGCCATGCATGCGCCTGAGCAAAACCGCAGCTTTACGCAATTGATCGAATTCGAAATCGAACCCCATCAGCAGTCCGGCCTGGTATCGGCTTTGGCCGAGCAGACCGAGCGCCTGGCCCAGCAATACCCAGGGTTCCTGAGTGCCAGCGTGCTGGCCAGCGACGACGGCCGGCGGGTGCTCAACTACCTGCAATGGCAAACCCGGGAAGCCGGCGAGGCGGCCTTCCAGAGTTTCGAGAAGGGCGAACAGGACTTCTGGCAATTGATCCGCGCCCACCAGGCCAAGACCGTGACCTTCGGCTCGTTCCAGGTGGTGCGCAGCATCGAGCGCAGCCTGGACAATGCGCTGCATTGCCGCCTGGCCAGCTAGATCGACAATTGCAGGCTGCGCTCGTGCTGGCCGTGTTCCGGCGGGCGGCGCTTGTTCACCGCCAGCTCGCCGATCTTGATCAGCCGCGAGCGGGTGACGTTGCGGCTCAGGCCCAGCAATTGGGCGGTGTGCACCTGGTTGCAATGGCTGAAACGGTAGGCCGCGCGCAGCAGCGCATCCTCGACCTTTTCATGCAGGGCGCCGGCCTGTTCGTCGAAGAGCTTGTGAAAGGCCCGTTCCAGCAGGGCTTCGGCTGAGTCGTCATGGCCGTGGTGGCTGTCCTCCTGGCGCTCGATGCGCATGTTCGACAGGCGCAGGTCGTCGCGCTCGATGACCCCGTTGCGGCAGATCAGCAAGGTGTGGTGGATGACGTTTTCCAGCTCGCGGATATTGCCTGGCCAGCTGTAGTTCTTGAGCTTGCGCTCGGCCTCGCTGCTGATGGTCACGGCGCCGTAGCCCAGGCGCTGGCTGTAGGTGTCGATAAAGTGCCGGGCCAGCGGCAGGATGTCGCCGGGGCGCTCGCGCAGCGGGCTCAGTTCCAGGCTGACCACGTCGAGGCGGTAATACAGGTCTTCGCGAAAGTGCCCGGCGTTGATGGCTTTCTCCAGTTGCACGTTGGTCGCCGCCAGCACCCGCACATCGATGGCAATGCTTTTGCGCGAACCCAGGCGCACCACTTCGCGCTCCTGCAGCACTCGCAGCAACTTCACCTGGATCGTCATGGGCAGATCGCCGATCTCGTCGAGGAACAGGGTCCCGCCATTGGCCTCCTCGAACCAGCCGGCCTTGGCGCTCAAGGCCCCGGTGAAGGCGCCTTTTTCATGGCCGAACAGTTCGGCCTCCACCAGCGACTCGGAGAACGCGCCGCAGTTCACCGCCACGAACGGCCGGTTGCGGCGGGCGCTGAGGCGGTGGATATGGCGCGCCACCAGCTCCTTGCCGGTACCGGTCTCGCCGACGATCAACACGCTGGCCTCGCTCGGCGCGACCTGCTGCAGATGCGTGAGCAAGGCCTGGGATTTCGGGTCTTCGAACACCTGGGCCGTGGCGCGGATCGAGGTGGCCAGGGCGGGCGAGGGCGGTAAGGTCAAAAGCTGCATGGGCAAACTCCGGGAACAGAAGGCTAGGACAGTTGCTCAGGCAACAGCAGGCGGCGCGGCCGGCCTGTTATAAGGCGTTACCGATATTCCTAAAAAATACTTTATTTCCATATTTATAGGTCGTTTGGAAATATGAGTGCCTACGCCAGAGCTGCGATAGGGAGAGTCGATAGCCACTATCGAGCGTGTTGATTTCTGTGCCGGGAAGGGCGGCGGTAGCCTTTGCTCCATTGCCTCGCAGCCCAGATCCAGGAGCTTTTGCCATGAACCGTTCAGTTATTTTTTCCCTGCTGCTTGTCACTTCGGTCCTGGCCGGTTGCGCCAGCCAGCCCGGCCCGGAGTCGCGGCCCTACACCGCTGAGGAAACCCGTGAACTGGCCCTGGAAGCACTGAACCGACGCGGGTTGTCCTTTGACGAATATCACCAGAAAAAGGCCGAGTTGCTCGGTACCCCGCAGCGCACCGTCGGCTTCGACCGGCAGGGCGAAATGAATGCTGAACACAGCGTGACCCTGCAGGGCCGTGCCAGCTGACCCGCCGATCTGCCGTGGCCTTGCCGTCAGGGGCTGACGGTTGCTGGCCAGCGGCGGCAAAACCTTGTGATGATTTTCCCTGCCCCTCGCTGTGATCTCCGATCCATGGCGAACCTCGCTTAACCCGGGTCCCGGAGCCTGTTAAGCTGCCCCCTCGGGAGCGTTCCTACGCACTTTTAAATGAAGTTGTCCTTCTTTAACTGCATCCGATCGGGTATTGCTGACGGTCTGCCGTTTTTGCGCTGCCAAGGGCGCATCAGCGTTCGGCACCGAGTGAACCTTGATCCTGGAACAGGCTCTGCGGGTATTTTGCGATGAACAAACGTCCTCTCTATTTCGATTACGCCGCCACCACGCCGGTGGATGAGCGAGTCATTCAAGTGATGGTGGAATGCCTGGGGTTCAACGGTAACTTCGGCAATCCGGCGTCCAGTTCCCACGCCTTCGGCCAACAGGCCCGACGCAGCGTCGAGCTGGCGCGCCAGCAGGTCGCCCAACTGGTGGGCGCGGCGCCCGAGCAGATCGTCTGGACCTCCGGCGCCACCGAATCCAACAACCTGGCGCTCAAGGGCGTGGCCCAGGCCCGTAGCGTATCCGGCGGGCACCTCATCACCAGCCAGATCGAACACAAGGCCATTCTCGACACCGCCAGCCAGTTGCAGGCTGGCGGTGTGGCAGTGACTTACCTGGTACCCGACCGCGATGGACTGATTACCCCCGAAGCGGTCAGCCAAGCCTTGCGTGACGACACCTTCCTGGTGTCGGTGATGCTGGTCAATAACGAACTGGGCACGCTCAACGACATCCCCGGCATTGGCCGCGTGGTACGCGAGCATGGTGCGTTGCTGCATGTCGATGCGGCCCAGGGCGCGGGCAAGGTGGCGATCGATTTGGCGCAGTGGCCGGTGGACCTGATGTCGTTTTCCGCGCACAAGATTTACGGCCCCAAGGGCATCGGCGCGCTGTATGTCGGGCCGCGCGCGCAGCAGCGCCTGCAGGCGCAGATCCACGGCGGCGGCCATGAAGGCGGCTTGCGTTCCGGAACGCTCGCGACCCATCAGATTGCCGCCATGGGCGCCGCCTTTGCCCTGGCAGCCGAACATTTCGATGAGGAAGCGGCAACCATCGTGCGCCTGCGCGAGCGTCTGCTCGAGCAATTGGCCGATGTGCCGGGGCTGCGCTTGAACGGCAGCCCGGCCCAGCGCATTCCCCATACCTTGAGCCTCACCTTCGGTGAAGGGGAGTTCAATCCGGCGGCCTTGAGTGCTGCCATCGCGTTTTCCGCGACCTCGGCCTGCAACTCGGCGAGCAACGCGCCGTCCCATGTGTTGCTGGCGCTGGGGCTCGATGCCCGCGCCGCCGGCCGGACCATCCGCTTGAGCCTGGGCCGCTTCACCACCGAACAGGACATCGATCAGGCCGTCCAACTGATCAAGGCTTCATCCGCCAGTGCACCGGCGTTCTGGGCGGTTGCCCAACCCTGAGGGCCGATGCCCTCGGTATCCAATAACAATGATTTACCTGGTTAGCAGGAGACACAATGAGTACGCAGCCCTTGACCAATGGAGTGGTCCCCCAGCGCCTGGCGCGCACCCGTGAGCTGATGAGTCGCGAGGGCATTCATGCCCTGCTGGTGCCATCGGCCGACCCGCACCTGTCGGAATACCTGCCCGGTTATTGGCAAGGCCGGCAGTGGCTGTCGGGGTTTCACGGTTCGGTCGGCACCTTGATCGTGACGGCGGATTTCGCCGGGGTCTGGGCCGATAGCCGCTATTGGGAACAGGCGACCAAGGAACTCCAGGGCAGCGGTATCGAACTGGTCAAGCTGCTGCCGGGCCAGCCGGGGCCGTTGGACTGGCTGGCCGAGCAGACCCCGGAAGGGGGTGTGGTCGCGGTCGACGGTGCGGTGATGGCGGTGGCTTCGGCGCGTACCCTGGGCAGCAAATTGCAGGAGCGCGGGGCTCGCCTGCGGACCGATATCGACCTGCTGAACGAAGTCTGGAACGATCGCCCAAGCCTGCCGGACCAGCCGATCTATCAGCATTTGCCGCCGCAGGCCACGGTCAGCCGGGTGGAGAAACTCGGCAAGCTGCGTGAAACCCTGAAGGAACGAGGCGCGGATTGGCATTTCATCGCCACCCTTGATGACATTGCCTGGCTGTTCAACTTGCGCGGCGGGGATGTCTCGTTCAACCCGGTGTTCGTTTCCTTCGCCCTGATCAGCCAGCAGCAGGCGACGCTGTTCGTGGCGCTGAGCAAAGTCGATGATGCCTTGCGCGCCGTACTGGAACAGGACGGCATCACCTTGCGTGATTACAGCGAAGTGGCCGCGGCACTCAGTGCGATTTCCGACAGCTCCAGCCTGTTGGTGGATCCGGCGCGAGTTACCGCCGGTTTGCTGGATCACCTCGGTAGCGGCGTGAAACTGCTGGAAGGCCTGAACCCGACGACATTGGCCAAGTCCCGAAAAAGCCTGGCCGACGCCGAGCATATCCGCCAGGCCATGGAGCAGGACGGTGCGGCGCTCTGCGAATTCTTCGCCTGGCTGGAATCAGCCTGGGGGCGCGAATGCATTACCGAGTTGACCATCGACGAACACCTGACTGCGGCGCGGGCTCGTCGTCCCGGTTATGTGTCCTTGAGCTTCAACACTATTGCGGCATTCAACGCCAATGGCGCGATGCCGCATTACCACGCCACCGAAGAAGAACACGCAGTGATCGAAGGCAATGGCTTGCTGCTGATCGACTCTGGCGGCCAATACCTGGGTGGCACCACGGACATCACCCGCATGGTCCCGGTCGGTACCCCAAGCGCCGAGCAGAAGCGCGATTGCACGCGGGTGCTCAAGGGCGTGATCGCCTTGTCCCGGGCGCAGTTCCCGCGGGGCATCCTGTCGCCGTTGCTGGACGCCATCGCCCGTGCCCCGATCTGGGCCGAAGGTGTGGACTATGGGCATGGCACCGGCCACGGCGTGGGGTATTTCCTCAATGTCCACGAAGGCCCGCAGGTGATCGCCTATCAGGCGGCGCCGGCGCCGCAAACCGCCATGCAGCCAGGGATGATTACCTCGATCGAGCCGGGCACTTATCGTCCGGGCCGCTGGGGCGTGCGTATCGAAAACCTGGCGATGAACCGTGAGGCGGGCACTACCGAGTTCGGTGAGTTCCTCAAGTTCGAAACCCTGACCCTGTGCCCGATCGACAGCCGCTGCCTGGAACCGTCGCTGCTGACCCAGGATGAGCGTGAATGGCTCAACGCCTATCATGCCGAAGTGCGTCAGCGCCTGAGCCCGCTGCTGCAGGGCGCGGCGCTGGAGTGGTTGAATACCCGCACAGCAGCCCTCTGAAGGTGAATCGCGCTGCCGGCTTGGGGCTGGCAGCACGAATTGCATTGCTTGGCGTGCCGAAGCCCGGGCTCAGCTCAAGGCTTCGAGCACAAAGTCCAGGCGATCCTGGCCGAAGAACAACTGGTTATCGACAAACATGCTTGGCGCGCCAAAAACGCCGCGCTGCAAGGCCTGTTCGGTCTTGTCCTTGAGGGCATTCTTGACCTCTTCATCGTGGGTCAGGGCTAGAACTTCCTGCGGATCGAATCCGCCCTCGCTGAGCACTGCCGCAACGGTGGTCGGATCGTTCAGATTGCGTTTTTCCACCCAGAGCGCGCGGAACAGGCAATCGATAAACGCGACAAAACGCTGGGGATGTCGCAGTTGCATGCCGGTCACGGCGCGCATCAGTTGCAGGGTATTGATCGGAAAGTGCGGGTTGAACGCCAACGGCACGTCATACCGTCTGGCATAACGCGCCAGGTCCTGAAGCATGTAGCGCCCTTTGGCCGGAATGCTGACAGGCGAGGCGTTGCCGGTAGCCTTGAACACGCCACCCAGCAACATGGGTTGATAAATCAGCTGGCTGCCGGTCTGGGCACAGATCTTCGGCAGTTGGGTGTAGGCCAGGTACGAGGTCGGGCTGCCGAGGTCGAAAAAGAACTCCACGGTTTTGCTCATCGATATGCTCTCTTTTTGTTGTTGTGAAGGAGGGCGTTACCAGCGCTCGTTCCAGGGCCGCAGATCCAGTTCGAAGGTCCAGGCATCCCGGGGCTGGCTGTGCAGGTGCCAGTAGTTGTCGGCGATGTGCTCGGGGTTGAGGATGCCGTCTTCATCCTTGAGTGCGTATTTTTCCGGGAAATTGCTGCGGATAAAGTCCGTGTCGATGGCGCCATCGACCACCACATGAGCCACGTGGACGTTCAACGGCCCCAATTCCCGGGCCATGCTTTGCGCCAGTGCGCGAATGCCGTGCTTGGCCCCGGCGAAGGCGGCAAACCCCGCGGCACCGCGCAGGCCTGCAGTGGCGCCGGTGAACAGGATGGTCCCGCGTTTGCGAGTGACCATGCGCTTGGCCACTTCCCGTGCATTGAGGAACCCGGAAAAACAGGCCATTTCCCAGATCTTGAAGTATTTGCGTGCTGTTTCCTCGAGGATGCTGCATGGCACATTGGCGCCGATGTTGAATACCAGGGCCTCGATCGGTCCGACTTCACTCTCGATCTGTTCGATCAAGGCGATCACTTCATCTTCTTTTCGAGCGTCGCAGGCGAAGCCGTGGGCTTCGCCTCCCGTTTGCCGGATAGCCTCTAGCAGAGGCTGCAATTTCTCTGCACTGCGCCGGGTGACGCAGGCCACAAAACCTTCCCGGGCAAACCGCTTGGCGATTGCGCTGCCTGTGGAATCGCCGGCTCCGACGACCAAAACGACTTTCTTGTTCTCTGGGGCTGTAGTCATGGTGGGATCGCTCTATTGGTAAACGGTCGTTAACTAAACGAACGTTATGCTACGATTCGCCGAGCGTCAAGGTCGGGAGAGGAGAGGGGAAGTCATGCGTTATTCAGCCAGTCACAAGCAGGAAACCCGGGAGCGGCTGCTGCAAAGCAGTGCTGTGTCGGCCAAGAAGGAAGGGTTTTCGACGGTGGGGGTCGATGGCCTGATGAAAGCGATCGGGCTGAGTGGCGGCGCGTTCTACAGCCATTTTTCATCCAAGGATGAGCTGTTCGGCTCGATTGTCGAGCGCGAGCTGAGCCAGAGCCTTGAACGCCTGGGAGGCGATGGCGAGCAAAGCCGGATGCGGCTTGAACGCTGTCTCAAACATTATTTGAGCATGGCGCACGTCGAGAGTCCCGAAACGGGCTGTGCGTTGCCGGCCTTGGGCGCGGAAATTTCACGCGCGAACGATGTGGTTCGACAGCAGGCAGAAGACTGGATTTGCCGCTTGCAACAGAGTTGGGCGCAAACGCTGGGCAGCGACAGCCTGGCCTGGTCGATTCTGTCGCAATGTGTCGGTGCGTTGGTGATAGCGCGAATGCTGGTCAGTCCAGGCATTCAGCGCCAGGTCCTGAAGTCGAGCCATGACGAAATTGCTCGCCAATTGCCAACCCAGGAAAATCAGTAGGCAGCGGGTGCTGCCTACTTGCAGATGACAATCATGCTGCGGCTGGTGTAGCCGGCGGGGTTCAGACCAAAGGGGTAATCGCCCGGGTCTTCCACCGTATCGCCGGACTTGGCGATGACCTTATAGCCTTTGGGTCCACAGGCAGCTGTGGCGGTGGCATAGCATTTGTCCCAGGAAGAGGACAGGCCTGAGCAGTTGATATGCAGGCCCTTCTTTCCGCGCTTGACCTCGGTTTTCGAAGTTGCGGCGCAACCTGCGATGGCAAGTACGGCTAACAGAATCAAAAAACGTTTCATTCCTGTCCCTATTGCTGATCCCGGATCTGCTGCCCGAGTTCGACTGCATTGGCTGTCACTTTTAGCTTATGTGCGGTCCTTGCCCGAAAAGTCCATGACTGGCGCTGAGTTACAGCGCCTAAACATGGCCTAATTGAGCGGCAAATACCAGAGCTATGTACAGCCGAGAATCAATCAGCCGCCAATACAGGTTTCGCTTCACTGCGCATGGTCAGGGTCGCGCCCACTGACGCCAGGATGATGCAGGCAATAGCCAGCCACTGCGCAAGAGACAGGTATTCGTGGAGAAACAGCAGGCCGGACAAGGCACCGAAAGCCGGCTCGATACTCATCAGCGTGCCGAAGGTTCTTGCTGGCATTCGGGTCAGGGCGACCATCTCCAGACTATAGGGGAGGGCGGTGGAAAGAATGGCGACACCGATGGCGATGGGAATCAGGCTGGGCGTCAGCAGGGCGGCCCCGGCATGCACGATACCGATAGGTGCGACGAACAAGGCAGCGATCATTACGCCCAGCGCGGCGGTCTGGATGCCATTGTCGGCGCCGGCCTTTTGCCCGAACAGAATGTAGAGTGCCCAGCACACTCCGGCTCCCAGGGCATAGCCTGCGCCGACCAGATCGATGCCAGCGCTTGTATCGCTGGTTGGGATCAACAGCAGCAAGCCAATAATTGCCAGGGCGATCCAGAGAAAGTCGATGGCTTTTCGCGAAGCATAAATAGCCACGGCAAGCGGACCGGTGAATTCCAGGGCCACGGCAATTCCCAGGGGAACGCTGCGTAGCGACATATAGAAGAGGAAGTTCATTCCGCCCAGCGCCATTCCATAGACGATGACTGTGCGCAGGGACTTGGCGGTGAGCTTCGCGCGCCATGGACGCAAAAGAAGCAGCATGATGATGCTGGCGAAGATCAGGCGGAGCGTGGTGGTGCCTTGCGCTCCCACAATCGGGAACATGCTCTTGGCCAATGAAGCGCCGGATTGGATGGAGGCCATGGCAATAAGCAGCAGCCCCACCGGGAACAGGGTCGAGGCTAGGCTGCGGGGCTGGTCATTCATGGCAAGGCATCATCCGGGTCAAGGGGGTAGGTTTGGTGCGCCGACATGATGCTTAACTAATAAAGATTGAGCAATATATTGCTCACAGGGTTTCTACGCTTCTCTATATAGAAGCGGATTTGTCTTCTTTTGCAGGTTATTGATAGAAAAGACAAATTAGGGGTTGACGGCAGATTCTGGAAGTCTATAATTCGCCCCACTTCCGGCGCAGTCGAAACGGAAAACTCCTTGAGATTCAACGAGTTACGCGATTTTCGACAGCGGTTACGCTTCAGTTCATCGAAGTCCGAAGGAGTTGATAAGGTGTTGTGTTTTCGCCTTGTTGACGGCTCGATCTTCTCGGTCGAAAGCGGAGAAAAAGAGGTGTTGACAGCAGCGTGTAACGCTGTAGAATTCGCCTCCCGCTGACGAGAGATCGGAAGCGCAAGTGGTTGAAGTTGCAAAGGAAACTTTGAAAACTTCTTAAAATAACCGCTTGACAGATATAGGGGGCTGCTGTAGAATGCGCGCCTCGGTTGAGACGAAAGACTTAACCAACCGCTCTTTAACAACTGAATCAAGCAATTCGTGTGGGTGCTTGTGGAGTCAGACTGATAGTCAGAAAGATTATCAGCATCACAAGTTACTCCGCGAGAAATCAAAGATGTAACCAACGATTGCTGAGCCAAGTTTAG
>NZ_FNPW01000001.1:773567-781468 GCF_900107395.1 Pseudomonas sp. NFIX28 | reverse complement strand
GAGGACCTGAAGGTCGACCGAGGCGCCTTCGATCGTCAGGGAAATATGGGTAGCGTTAGCATCCAGCATGCCGTGAAATCCATCCATTGAATAAGCAGGGGGCGGATGGTGCAGGAATCAGCCGGTCGATTCAAGCCGAGGCGGCTGCGGTTTTCCACCCGGTGGGAGATTCAGAAATGTCCGGGATAACCGTTACTTATGCCTGACAGCCTATCCGGCTAACGCCCTACGAGCATCAGCGCAATTGGCCGTAGGGGATAGGCCGATGGCCGCTCAGGGAATTCCGTAACGCTGCGTGCTTCAAGCCGCAATCGCCGTCGGCCAGTTGACCTGCAAGGGCGAAGGCTTTCGCCGGAGCAGGTCGATGCCGAGTCAGGAACGCGGGGGCAACGGCGGCCGGTAATAGCTCTGGAACCAATCGACAAAGCGTCCGAGGCCCTCGGCCAAGGGAACCTGCGGGCCGAAGCCGGTGACATTCTCCAGAGCGCTGGCATCGGCGCAGGTGTCCAGCACGGTGCCGGGCTGCAACGGCAGGTACTCGACCTGTGCCTTGCGCCCGAGCAGTTGCTCCAGGGTGGCGACGTAGTCCTTGAGCTGCACCGAGCGTTGTCCGCCGATATTGAACAGGCGCCAGGGCGCCATGCTGGTGGCCGGGTCGGGTTGTTCGCGGTTCCACAACGGATTGCGCGCCGGTGGCTTGCCCAGCAGGCGAACCAGGGACTCGACGAGGTCGTCGATATAGGTGAAGTCGCGCTGGTGCATGCCGTAGTTGAACAGCTTCAGCGGACGGCCTTCGCAGATGGCCTGGGCGAACAGCACCGGCGACATGTCGGGGCGTCCCCAGGGGCCATATACGGTAAAGAAGCGCAGGCCGGTGGCCGGCATGTCGAACAGGTGGCTGTAGCTATGGGCCATCAGCTCGTTGGCCCGTTTGCTGGCGGCGTACAGCGACAACGGATGGTCGACGGTGTCGCTGGCCTTGTTCGGCAGATGATAGTTGGCGCCGTACACCGAACTGGACGAGGCGTAGATCAGGTGTTCGAGCGGATAGCGCCGGCACATTTCCAACAGGTTGAGAAAGCCGCCGAGGTTGTTGTCCAGGCAGGCCCTGGGGTTTTCCAGGGAATAACGCCCCCCGGCATGGGCCGCCAGGTGGATCACCACTTGCGGGCGCACCTGGGCGAACAGCCGGTCGAGGGCCTCGGTATCGCCGAGGTCGAGGCGGTACAACGGGAAGCGTCCCGCTTGCTGCTCCACCCAGCGCACCCGGTCGTGCTTGAGTTGCGGGTCGTAATAGTCGTTGAAATTATCCAGCCCGGTGACCTGATGCCCATCCTTGAGCAAACGCAGAGCGGTATGGGCGCCGATGAAACCGGCGGCCCCGGTGATCAGGATATTCATGCGCAGGGCGCCCCCGGTACGCGCCAGGGCAGGCCGTTGCCCAGGCAAGGCAGGCAAGCGATGTCCCGCGTGACGGCGAGACGCCGATCGGCGCCCTCGTTGGATGAGGAGACGATCGCGCTGGCGCGCTGCAATCGGTTGACTCTGCGGCTGTCGATGCCGACACCAACCACAGGGTGGCTGACGCCGGTGAGGGCGACTGCTTGTACCGGGCCGACATGGCCGGTACCAAAAACGCTGGCATGCAAGAGGAGAAACCTCATCCGTGATGGGTAATGCGAGAGTTTTTTAGGCTCGCTTTTTAAAGAACTGATTAGGTGCAAGTCCTTTTCGCGCTCTTTTTTTGACACTACCACAGCGTGGAGACGGTTAATTGGCGCTAGGCCGTGTTGTATAAATGGCGATGGCGTTTTAACGAGTCCGCATTAAGTCTTTATTCTTTATATAAAACAGTGAGATAGGTCGTTTTTAAGGGGCGCTTCGGATTTGGCTCGCAGGCTGGTTGTAAAACCTGCTGAGGAAAATTTTACCGACGAGCGGTAGTGTTTTGCTCCCTATAAGAGCGTCTTTTTTCGTCGTCGAGCATCTCATTGGATCCAAAACTTCTGAAAACCTCCATGAAATGGCTTAGGCGAATACCCGTCGACGGGGAAGGGAGAAGTGCTGGAAATGATCGCTTAGTCGCAGCCAGCAGCACGCCCCAGAAGACTGCTGACAAGGATAAAGGCTGAAGTAGCTTCAGACTAAAGTCGGGTGTAGCCCGCCAAGGCCATCTGCCATCATTGCGGGTCAATATTGATTTGATCAATTCAACTGGCCAGAAATGATTCGCCAGATGGATTGCTATTGCCTTCTTTCATTCGCGTTACCGATGCACTGCTGGAGCTTTTCATGCGTCCCCCTTTCCCTTTGCTGCACTCAATCCGACCGCTGCGTTATCAATCGGTGGGCTTCGGCGCCCTGTGCCTGTGCGCGGGTTTTACCGCCCAGGTCCAGGCCGCGGGTTTCTTCGAAGACAGCAGCGCCAAACTCGAGTCGCGCACTATTTACTTCAACCGTGATTTCCGCGACGGCCACACCAGCAGCGATCAAGGCGCTTCCAAGCGCGAAGAGTCGGCGCAAGGCTTCATTCTCAACCTGCAATCGGGCTACACCGAAGGCACCGTCGGCTTTGGTATCGATGCGCTGGGCATGCTCGGTTTCAAGCTCGACTCCAGCCCCGACAGCAGCAACAGCGGCTTGCTGCCTTCCAGCGGCCATGACCCGCGGGGTTCCAAGGATCAGTACGCCAAGCTCGGCCTGACGGCCAAGGTGCGCCTGTCGCAGAGCGTGCTCAAGTACGGCGCGCTGCTGCCGGACCTGCCGCTGCTCAAATACAACGACGGGCGCCTGCTGCCGACCATGTTCAATGGCGCCATGCTGACGTCCAAAGAGATCAAGGACCTGACGTTCACGGCCGCGCGTCTGGACAGGTACACCGCCCGGGACTCCACGGACGCCCAGGACATCCGCGTGCACTGCAAGAACAAGCGGTATGCCTGCAACGTCACCGCCGAGCATTTCGACATGTATGGCGTGGACTACAAGTTCAACGACCGCCTGAGCGGCCAGTATCACTACGCCGAACTGGAGGACATTTACCGCCAGCACTTCATCGGCCTGCTGGCCAACCAGCCGTTGGGCAGCGGTGTGCTGAAGGCTGACTTGCGCCTGCTCAAGAGCGCCGACAGCGGTGCCGAGCGCGCCGGCTCCATCGACAACCGCGCCTTGAGCGGCATGCTCGGCTACGCCGTCGACGGCCACACCTTCAGCGCCGGCTGGCAGCGCATGAACGGCGACAATTCGATGCCGTATCTCGATGGCAGCAACCCGTACCTGGTCAACTATGTGCAAGTCAACGATTTCGCCGCCGCCCAGGAGCGCTCCTGGCAGCTGCGCTACGACTATGACTTCAAGGAAATCGGCATCAATGGCCTGAGCTTTCTGACCCGCTATGTCAGCGGCGACCATATCAAGGTCCCGGGCAGCGACCAGGAAGGTCGCGAGTGGGAGCGCGACAGTGAACTCAAGTATGTGGTGCAGAGCGGCACGTTCAAGGACGTCAGCCTGCGCCTGCGCAACGCCACCTACCGCAGCAACTACGAAAAATACGCCCGGGACGTGGACGAGACACGGCTGATCGTCAGCTACAACTTCTCGATCCTGTAAACATCCCAGGACTCGTAATCGCGATGCCCGAAATCTGAAATCCTGGATCTGAAACCTGAAACCTGAAACCTGAAACCTGAAACCTGAAACCTGTAGCCGCTGCCGAGCCTTGCGAGGCTGCGATCAACTACGCAGTAGTCGCCAATCCGCATGCGGTCCTTCAGATAGATCGCGTCGGCAGGTTTTGCGGCTGCGTTGCAGCCGGGCGCAGCCTCGCGTAGCTCGGCAGCGGCTACAGGGATCGTGGGGGTATCTGACTCAGGCGGTTCCAGCCAAGGCGCAGTAAACGCGATCCAAGCCCTGAGCCCAAACTTGTAGCCGCTGCCGAGCCTTGCGAGGCTGCGATCGACTACGCAGTAGTCGTCAATCCGCATGCGGTCCTTCAGATAGATCGCGTTGGCAGGTTTTGCGGCTGCGTTGCAGCCGGGCGCAGCCTCGCGTAGCTCGGCAGCGGCTACAGGGATCGTGGGGGATCTGACTCAGGCGGTTCCAGCCAAGGCGCAGGAAATGCGATCCAAGCCCTAGCCCGAACTTGTAGCCGCTGCCGAGCCCGCGAGGCTGCGATCGACTACGCAGTAGTCGCCAATCCGCACGCGGTCCTTCAAATAGATCGCGTCGGCAGGTTCTGCGGCTGCGTTGCAGCCGGGCGCAGCCTCGCGCAGCTCGGCAGCGGCTACAGGGGTCGTGGGGGGATCTGACTCAGGCGGTTCCAGCCAAGGCGAAGTAAACGCGATCCAAGCCCCCAGCCCAAACCTGTAGCCGCTGCCGAGCCCGCGAGGCTGCGATCGACTACGCAGTAGTCGCCAATCCGCACGCGGTCCTTCAGATAGATCGCGTCGGCAGGCTTTGCGGCTGCGTTGCAGCCGGGCGCAGCCTCGCGCAGCTCGGCAGCGGCTACAGGAGTCGTGGGGGGATCTGACTCAGGCGGTTATAGCCAATCCCAGAAGCGTCCCCAGAACCCGCGATTCAATTCTTCCCGGCAGCCGGCGTATTGCTGGCCGTACAGGCTGGAACGGCTTTGCACCTTCATGGCCACGGTCTGCAGCCAGGGCTTGGCCGTATAGGTCTGCCGGCGATAGCCGCCCCAGCCTTCGTGGTAATTGAGGTACTGGCGGTAAGCGTCCTGCTTGGTCACGCCGTTGACCCGCGTGGTCTGGTCCATGTACCAGCCGATAAAGTCCGTGGCGTCGGCGAAGTTGGTGCGGCTGGCCCAGTAATTGTCGCCCTTGCGCTGGTAGTCGCCCCAGACTTCGTCCTTGGCCTGCGGATAGCCGGCGGCCGTGGAGACCCGGCCCCAGGGAATCACCCACAACAGGTATTTGCGTGGCGGCAAGGCGTCCTGCTTGAAGCTGGATTCCTGGTAGATGATCGACAGCGGCACCTGGATCGGCACCCCCCATTTTTCTTCGGTGGCCTTGGCGGCCTCGTACCAGTCGCTTTTCTCGCGAAAGATTTCGCAGATATCGTTGGGGTTGGCCGGAGGCGAGGTCGCGCAGCCGGTCAGGATCAAGGGCAGGAGTAGGGCGGCATAGGCAAAGCGGGTCAAAGGCAGGGCTCTATTCGGGTCGATGGGAGCGCCATATGGCGCTCCTTCGATCAATTCAGTTGGTGGCGATAGGGCAGGTCCGGGCCGGTCTTGGCGCAAGTCAGCGCCGCGGCGCGGATAGCGAACCTGAGCATCTGGTCGATCTGTTCCCGGCTCAAGGTCGCCACGGCTTCGAGCGAATCCAGCTGCCGCTCGCTCAGCCAGGCAATCAAGGCGGCCTGGAAGGTGTCGCCGGCGCCCACGGTGTCGGCCATCTTAATCGGCATGGCCGGCGCCGACCAGCTGCCATGTTGCCGGCTGAATACCGTCGCGCCCTCGGCGCCGCGAGTCAGGAACACCAGTTGGCAGTGATGTTGCAGCCAGCCTTCGATCACCTGGCGTGGGTCCTGGTCGGGGTAGAGCAGGTGCAAGTCCTCGTCGCTGACCTTGATCAGGTCGGCCAGCCGGACCAGGGTGTCGATGCGCTGGCGCCACAGCTGGATGTCCGGTGCAGGGTTGAGGCGCACATTGGGGTCGAGGCTGATCAGGCGCTGGCCGCGCTCGCGGCGCACCAGTGCCAGCAGGGTGTCGCCGATCGGCTGCACCACCAGGGCAAACGAGCCGATGTGCAGGCCGCGCACCCGGCTGTCGAGCTGTGGCAGGTCGCTGAGCTGCAATTGGCGATCGGCGCAGCCTTCGCCACGGAAGCTGTATTGCGGCGAGCCGTCGGCGCCCACCGCGACCATCGCCAGGGTGGTCGGGGCCTCGACGTCCAGCAGGTAGTCCTCGGCCACGCCTTCCTCGCGCAACACCTGCAACAGGCGCCGGCCGAGGTAGTCGGTGGACAGCCCGGCGAACAGCGCCGCGTCCACACCCAGGCGGCGTAACCCGACCGCGACATTGAAGGGCGAACCGCCGGCGATCGCCTGGAAGTTGACCCGCGACGCCCGACCGCTGGCATCGTCTTCGCTGAAAAAATCGAACAGTGCTTCACCACAGACCAGGTACATAGTCATTCGCTCTTCAAAAGGGTTGCCACATGTTGTTGGTAACGTTCATAGGCCTGCTGGTAGGCCGCGACATTGGCCGCTATCGGCAAGGTTTCGCTGCTTGCATCGAGCTTCACGCAGCGCTGGCACAACTGCGCCAGGCTCTGCGGTCGGTCGCTGCTGTGGAAATAGCACCAGGCCGCCTGGATCGCCGCGCCCAGGGCCGCCGCTTCGCTCTGCTCGGTGCAGACCACCGGGGTGCGCATGATATCGGCGACCATCTGCCGCCACAGCGGGCTTTTCGAGCCGCCGCCGATCAGGCGGATGCCTTGGCTCTGCAGGCCGTTGCTGCGCAGCAGGTCCAGGCCGTAACGCAGGCCGAAGGTGGTGCCCTCGACCACCGCCCGGCACAGGTTGGCCCGGGTCAGGTTGTTGGCGGTCAGCCCCAGCAGGCTGCCGCTGGCATGGGGCAGGGCGGGAACCCGCTCGCCGTTGAGGAACGGCAGCATGCACACGCCCTCGGCACCGATCGGCGCCTGCGCCACCAACTGGTTGAAATCATCGATACCCAGCTCGAACAGCTCGCGCACCGCGCCTGTGGCGTTGGTCAGGTTCATGGTGCAGATCAGCGGCAGCCAGCCGCCGCTGGAGGAGCAGAAGGTCGCCACCGCGGCGTCTGTGCTGACCCTGGGTTGCTCGGCATAGGCGTACAGGGTGCCGGAAGAGCCCAGGCTCATGGTGATCGCCCCCGGCTGGATATTGCCGGTGCCGATGGCCCCCAGCATGTTGTCGCCGCCACCGCTGGACACCAGCGCCTGCGGGTTGAGGCCCAGGTGCCGGGCGATTTCCGGCAGCAGCGGGCCCACCGCCTGGTGGGCGTCGAGCAGTTCCGGCAAGGCGGCTTCCAGGCGACCGTCGGGGTCGATGTGCCTGAGCAGTTCGAGGTCCCACTGGCGGGTGCGCACGTTGAAATAGCCGGTGCCCGAGGCATCGCCGTATTCGCTGCAGCAGCGGCCGGTCAGCCAGTAGTTCAGGTAATCGTGGGGCAGCAGGACATGGGCGATACGCTGGAAAACCTGCGGATGCCGTTCTCGGGTCCACAGCAGTTTCGACACGGTGTAGCCGGGCGCAATTGCCACGCCGAGGCGTTCCAGGGAACCTTGCTCGCCGCCCAGGTATTCCAGCAGGCGCTGGTTCTGTGGCGTGGATTCGGTGTCGCACCAGAGCTTGGCCGGGCGCAGCACCTGGCCCTGATGGTCGAGCAGGACCAGGCCATGCTGCTGGCCGGAGACTCCGACCCCGAGGATCTCCAGGCCGCTGACCCCGGCGGCCAGCAAGGCGCGGCGGGTGGCCAGGGTCAAGGCCTCGCGCCATTGTTCGACGTCCTGTTCACGGCGGCCGTTGACGCCGCTGATCAGGCTGTGGGACGCCGCGCCGAGCCCCTGCACCTCGCCACTGGAGGCGTCGAGCACAATGGCCTTGGTGCCCTGGGTGCCACAGTCGATACCGAGGAAAAGTTGCTGTGCCGTCATGGATGGACCTGCCGAAAATTCGAATCAAAACCACTGTAGCCGGTGTAGCCGCTGCCGAGCCCGCGAGGCTGCGATCGATTGCGCAGCAATCGCAGAACCTGAACGCGCGGTCTGCCTGGCGAAACGCGTTGGCCGCCCTTGCGGCTGCTGCGCAGCCGATCGCAGCCTTCGGCAGCGGCTACAGGTGCGACGACGATGTAGCCGCTGCCGAGCCCGCGAGGCTGCGATCGATTGCGTAGCAATCGC
>NZ_FNPW01000001.1:344076-773402 GCF_900107395.1 Pseudomonas sp. NFIX28 | reverse complement strand
CCTGAGTCCGCGGTCTGCCTGGCGAAACGCGTTGGCCGCCCTTGCGTCGGCTACGCCGCCGATCGCAGCCTTCGGCAGCGGCTACAGGTGCGACGGCGGTGTAGCCGCTGCCGAGCTCGCGAGGTTGCGATCGGTTGCGTAGCAATCGCAGAACCTGAATGCGCGATCTGCCTGGAGAAACGCATCGGCGACAGGCAAGCATCAGCGGTCCCGGGCCAATACCCGCTCCAGGGTGCGGCTCACGCCGTTGTCGCGCAGGCTGGTGTAGCAGCGTTCGAAGGCTTCGACAAAGGCGGGCGAATTGGGGATGGCGCTGCCGAAGATTTCCTCGACCGCCAGCAGCCGCTGACTGATCGCGCCGTCGTCCGCCACCAGCGCCTGGCAGAATGCGGCCCGTGGATCGGGAATGGCGTAGGTGTCGCCGTTTTCGTCCACGCCCTTGAGGTACAGGGCCCAGGCCGCGACTACCAGGGCGGCGCGCTCGGGGTTGCGCTCCTCGGCGATCAGGCGGTTGAGGGTCGGCACGGTGAACTTGGGCAGCTTCGACGAACCGTCGGAGCAGACCCGCTCCAGCTGGTCGGCAATCGCCCGGTTGGAAAAGCGCGCCACCAGGGTGTCCTTGTAGTCGCCCAGGTCGATGCCCGGCACCGGCGCCAGTTGCGGGGTCACGTCCAGGTCCATATAGGCGCGTATATAGGCGACGAACAGCGGGTCGGCCATGGTCTCGTGGACAAAGCGATAGCCCTTGAGGAAGCCCAGGTAAGTCAGGGCCAGGTGGCTGCCGTTGAGCAGCTTGATCTTCATCTCTTCATAGGGCGTGACGTCGTCGGTGAATTGCACGCCGACCTTTTCCCAGGCCGGCCGGCCGTTGACGAACTTGTCTTCCAGCACCCACTGCACGAACGGCTCGCAGACCACCGGCCAGGCGTCGTCGATGCCGTGCTGGTCGTGCAGCTGCAAACGGTGGGCGGTGCTGGTCATCGGCGTGATGCGGTCGACCATGGCGTTGGGGAAGCTGACGTTGGCGGCGATCCACTCGCGCAGGTCGGCGTCGCGCTGCCCGGCGAAGGCCAGCAGCGCCTTGCGCGTCACCGCGCCGTTGTGCGGCAGGTTATCGCAGGACATCAAGGTAAAGGCCGGGATTCCGGCTGCCCGGCGCTGGGCCAGGGCCGCGCAGAGAAAGCCGAACACGGTCCGCGGTTGCTGCGGGTGGGCCAGGTCGTGCTGGATCTGCGGCAGGTGGACCATGAACTCGCCGCTGCTGTCGTCGATGCAGTAGCCGCCCTCGGTGATGGTCAGCGAGACGATGCGGGTCTGCGGGCTGGCGAGTTTGTCGATCAGCGCCTGGGCGCCGTCCTCGGCCAGGAGCATGTCGCGGATGGCACCGATCACCCGCACTTCGGCGGCATCGCTGTCGCCCAGTTCGAACAGGGTGAACAGGTAATCCTGGCCAGCCAGGTCGTCGCGGGCGCGGCGGTCCTCGGCGCGCAGGCCGACTCCGCAGATGCTCCAGTCCAGGCCTTCGCCGGTGTTCATCAAGGCATCGGTGTAATAGGCCTGGTGCGCCCGGTGAAAACCGCCCACGCCGATATGCACCATGCCGTGCCGGGTTGCGGCCAGGTCGTAGGCGGGCAGGCGGACCTCAGGGGCCAGGCAGTGGAGGTTGTGTCTGTTGAGTTTCATCGTTCGGTTCCCGTTCAGGCGGCGGCGCGCAGCGGCCTGGCCACGGCCACGCCGTCGGCATCGAAAAGGTGGCAGTGCTCGGCATCCAGGTTCAGGCTCAGTTGCTGGCCATAGGCGCTGGCCAGGTCGCCGCGGATGCGCATGGTCAGGGCTTCGCCGGAGTCGGTGAGGACATGGCAGAAGGTGTCGCTGCCCAGGCGTTCGCTGACGTCGGCGGTGACCTGCAAGGCGCAATCGCCGGGGCGGGCCAGCTCCAGGTGCTCGGGGCGAATGCCCAGGGTCACCGGGCTGCCGACGCTCAGGCTGGCGCCGCTCTGCGGCAGCTGGATGCGGGTGCCGGCATCGAGCAGCACCTCGCAGCCCTGGCCATCGACCCGGTTCACCCGGCCCTTGAGAAAGCCCATTTTCGGCGTGCCGAGGAAGCCGGCGACAAACAGGTTGGCCGGGCTGTGGTACAGCTCCAGCGGCGAGCCGACCTGTTCCACGCGGCCGCCGTTGAGCACCACCACCTTGTCGGCCAGGGTCATGGCTTCCACCTGGTCATGGGTCACGTAGATCATGGTCGCCTGCAGCTCTTTATGCAGGCGCGCCAGCTCCAGGCGCATCTGCACCCGCAGCGCCGCGTCGAGGTTGGACAGCGGCTCGTCGAACAGGAAGATCTTCGGGTTGCGCACGATGGCCCGGCCAATGGCCACGCGCTGGCGCTGGCCGCCGGACAGCTGCTTGGGCTTGCGCTCGAGCATCGGCCCCAGTTCGAGGATGCGCGCCGCTTCGTCGACCTTCTGCTGCACCTCGGCTTTCGGCACGCCGGCCAGGTCCAGGGCGAAAGACATGTTCTTGCGCACGCTCATGTGCGGGTACAGGGCGTAGGTCTGGAACACCATCGCCAGGTCGCGCTTGGCCGGGCTGGTTTCGGTGATGTCGCGGCCATCGAGCTCGATGCTGCCGCCGCTGACCTCCTCGAGGCCGGCGATCAGCCGCAGCAGGGTGGATTTGCCGCAGCCCGAGGGGCCGACGAAGACCACGAACTCCTTGTCGCGCACCTCCAGGTCGATGCCCTTGATGATGGAAAAACCTTCGAAGCCTTTTTGCAGGTTGGTGATTTTCAGGTTGGCCATGATGGGCCTCCATGTTTCTGAATGTCGGTGTAGCCGCTGCCGCAGGCTGCGATAGGCACCGCAGGGGCCTCGGCGCCCGGGCGATCGCTGGCGAGCCTGCGGCTCGATCGCAGCCTTCGGCAGCGGCTACAGGTAGTGAGTCGTCTGGTTATTTCACGGCGCCGAAGGACAGGCCGCGCACCAGTTGTTTCTGGCTGATCCAGCCGAAGATCAGGATCGGCGCGCAGGCCAGGGTCGAGACCGCCGAAAGCTTGGCCCAGAACAGCCCTTCGGGGCTGGAGTAGGAGGCGATCAGCGCGGTCAAGGGCGCGGCGTTGGAGGAGGTCAGGTTCAGCGACCAGAACGCCTCGTTCCAGCACAGGATCAGCGACAGCAGCACCGTGGAGGCCAGCCCGCCCTTGGCGATCGGCAGCAGCACCCGGAGCATTTCCTGGCCCAGGGTGGCGCCGTCCAGCCGCGCCGCCTCGAGGATGTCCCGGGGGATGTCCTTGAAGTAGGTGTAAATCATCCAGACCACGATCGGCAGGTTGATCAGGGTGTAGATCGCGATCAGCGCGATGCGCGTGTCCAGCAGGCCAAAGCTCTTGGCCAGCAGGTAGATCGGCATCAGCACGCCCACCGGCGGCAGCATCTTGGTCGACAGCATCCACAGCAGGGTGCGCTTGGTGTTGCGGGTTTCAAAGAAGGCCATGGAGTAGGCCGCCGGCACCGCGATCAGCAGGCACAAGGCGGTGGCGCTGAAGGAGATCACCACCGAGTTCCAGGCGAAGGCGAAGTAGTTGCTGCGCTCGTTGATGTGCAGGTAATTCTCCAGCGTCGGCGTGAAGATGAACTGCGGCGGCGTGGCAAAGGCGTCGATTTCGGTCTTGAAGCTGGTCAGCAGCATCCAGAAGATCGGGAAGAAGATCAGGATCGCGATAATCCAGGCCAGGGTGCCGAGCAGCAGGCTTTGCAGGCGGCGGGATTGTTGCAGGGTCATGGCGCGCACCTCAGGGCTTGTCAGTCAGGTTTTTGCCGAGCATTCGCACCAGGACGATCGCGGCGATATTGGCGATGACCACGGCGATCAGGCCGCCGGCCGAGGCCATGCCCACATCGAACTGCACCAGCGCCTGGTTGTAGATCAGGTAGGCGAGGTTGGTCGAGGCGTAGCCCGGGCCACCGTTGGTGGTGGTGAAGATTTCGGCGAACACCGAGAGCAAAAAGATGGTCTCGATCATCACCACCACCGCGATCGGCCGCGCCAGGTGCGGCAGGGTCAGGTGCCAGAAGATCGCGATGGCCCCGGCACCATCCAGGCGCGCGGCTTCCTTCTGTTCCTGGTCCAGCGACTGCATGGCGGTCATCAAAATCAGGATGGCGAACGGCAGCCACTGCCACGAGACAATGATGATGATCGACAGCAGCGGGTAATGGGCCAGCCAGTCCACCGGCTGGGCGCCGAACAGCTTCCACAGCGCGGCGAGAATCCCCGACACCGGGTGGAAGATCAGGTTCTTCCAGATCAGCGCGCCCACCGTGGGCATGATGAAGAACGGCGAGATCAGCAATACCCGGACAACGCCGCGGCCGAAGAACTCGCTGGCCTCCAGCAGGGCGCTGATCAGCACGCCGAACACCACGCTGATCAGCAGCACGCTGCCCACCAGCAGCAGGGTATTGCCGGCCCCGGGCAAAAAGCCCGAATCGGTGAGGAAGTAGCTGAAGTTCTCCAGCCCGACGAACTGGTTCTCGCCGGGGTACAGCAGGTTGTAGCGGATCAGCGAAAAGTACAGGGTCATGCCCAGCGGCACGATCATCCACAGCAGCAACAGCGCCACCGAGGGGCTGACCAGGAACCAGCCGGGGTTGAGCAGGCGGCGCTTGCGCGCGACCTGGGGCATTTGCAGATGAGCATTGGCAGTCGAGGTATTCATGGCGATCACAACCGTCCAGGTGTGTTTTTCCGTAGGAGCGAGGCTTGCCCGCGAAGAGCCATGACGCCGTGACCGGATGGACCGCGGTGCGGCTATCGCGGGCAAGCCTCGCTCCTACAGACGAAGGTTATTTCGGGTAGCCGGCGCGTTTCATTTCGCGCTCGGTGGTCTGCTGCGCGGCGGCCAGGGCCTGGTCGACCGTGGTCTGGCCGATCAGCGCGGCGGAGAACAGCTTGCCGACCTGGGTGCCGATGGCCTGGAACTCGGGAATGGTCACCAGCTGGATACCGATGTAGGGCACCGGCTTGAGGGTCGGCTTGGTCGGGTCGGCGACTTTCAACGATTCCAGGGTCACCCTGGCGAACGGCGCGGCCTGCATATACGCCTCGCTGTAGGTGGAAGCGCGAGTGCCTGGCGGCACGTTGGCGATGCCGTCTTTCTCGGCGACCAGGGCCCCGTATTCCTTGGAAGTGGCCCAGGTGGCGAAGGTCCGCGCCGCGTCCTTGGCTTTGGAGCTGGTGGGAATCGCCAGCGCCCAGGAATACATCCAGGCGCTGCCCTTGTCGGTCACCTGCTGCGGCGCGTAGGTAAAGCCGACGTGTTCGCTGACCTTGCTCTGCGCCTTGTCGGTGACGAAGGAGCCGGCGACGCTGGCGTCGACCCAGATCGCGCACTTGCCGCTGTTGAACAGCGCCAGGTTCTCGTTGAAACCGTTGCTGGAGGCGCCCGGCGGGCCGGCCTTTTTCATGGTGTCGACGTAGAAGGCCAGGGCGTTTTTCCATTCCGGCCCGCTGAATTCCGGCTGCCACTGCTCATTGAACCAGCGCGCGCCGAAACCGTTGGCCAGGGTGGTGATCAGGGCCATGTTCTCGCCCCAGCCGGCCTTGCCGCGCAGGCAGATGCCGTACTGCTCCTGCGCGGGCTTGTTGAGCTTGCCGGCGAACTCGCCGATCTGCTCCCAGGTCGGGTGCTCGGGCATGACCAGGCCGGCGTCCTTGAACAGGTCGGTGCGGTAATAAGTCATCGAGCTTTCGGCGTAGAACGGCAGGGCGTACAGCGTGCCCTTGGCCGACAGGCCTTCGCGTACCGAGGGGAAGATGTCCTGCAGGTCGTAGGCGGCGGGCAGGCCTGCCATCGGTTCGAGCCAGCCCTTGGCGCCCCACAGCGCGGCTTCGTACATGCCGATGGTCAGCACGTCGAACTGCCCGCCCTGGGTGGCGATGTCGGTGGTCAGGCGCTGGCGCAACACGTTTTCTTCGAGCACCACCCAGTTCAGCTTGATGTCCGGATGCTCGCTCTCGAAGACCTTGGAGAGTTTCTGCATGCGGATCATGTCGCTGTTGTTGACGGTGGCGATGGTCACGGTCTGGGCGCCGAGGCTGACGCCGCTGAGGCTCATGCAGGTGGTGACAAGCAGGGCTGTAAGGCTGGGTTTCATCGTGCACTCCTCTTCCGCGCCCGGTGGGCGGCAGAAGGACGGTTATTGTTGTTGTGTCTTCCGGATGCTGGGAAGAATGTGCGGCTGATTACAGCCCTCAACGGCCGTGCTGACAAATCATCCCTGACACTTGAATCGATACTTTTTTGCACTGCGCTGAAAACGCTCTGCCGGCGCAAGCCGCCATGGGCCAAGGATTCACCGGTTCAAGCCGGGTAAAGCCTGAGAGATTGCGTATCGGTTTTTGCGGGGGCGGAGGGCGCCAATGGCAGCGGCGAAGCCCAGTGCCGACGGGGCTTCGCGCTGGAGGGAAGGGCTCAGAACGAATAGTTGGCCGAGAGGATCGCCGCGCGGGCGTCGCCGTATTCGATGGCCGAGGAGCGCGTCGTCGAGCCGCTCTGTTGGCGCACCCGCTCCACGTAGTCCTTGTCGAACAGGTTGTTGACGTTCAGTTGCAGGTCGAGGTTGTGGTTGACCTTGTAGCCGAGCATGGCGTTGTGCACCCAGTAGGCGTCCAGCTTGGCGCGGCTGCTGGAAGTGACGTTGCGCTCGCTGACATAACGGCTGCCGTAGCCCAGGGTCCAGCCGGCCGGCAGCTCATAGGTGGTCCACAGGTTGAACGAGCGCGGTGGCGTGTTGCCCAGGGCCTGGCCCTTGCGCGCGATGCCCGAGGCGGTGTTCGCCGCGTTGAGGGTTTCGCTGTCGAGGAAGGTGTAGTTGGCGAACACGTCCCAGCGCTCGGTGACATGCCCGGTGACGCCAATTTCGGCGCCTTGCACCCGCTGCTTGCCGGCCAGTTGGGTCGAGCCGTCGGCCATGGTTTCCCGGGCGTTGCTCTTTTCTACGCGAAACAGCGCGGCGTCCAGTTCCAGGCGCCGGTCCAGCAGCTCCCACTTGGTGCCCAGTTCCCAGGTCTGGTTCTTTTCCGGCGCCAGGTCCTGGTTGCCCTTGCTCAAGCCACCGCCGGTGGTGGCCAGGTTCTCGGCGGAAGGGTTGAAGGAGTTGCCCCAGGCGGCATAGATGCGTCCGTTTTCGCTCGGCTTGAACACCAGCCCGGTACGCGCGCTGGCCTTGTTCACGTCCGAGGCCAGGCTCTCGCTCTTTACATGGCTTGCCGAGTATTTGTCGACCTCGCCCTTGATCTTGTCGTAGCGCAGGCCGAGGTTGAGGTCCCAGCGCTCGCTCAGGGCGATGCTGTCGAACAGGTAATACGCCTGGCCCTTGAGGGCGGTCTCGGTGTAGCCGCTGGTGGTTTTCTTGACCGGGCCGTTCCAGCGCCCGGGTGGGCTGCCCAGGGCATAGCCGTTGCGCGGATACAAGGCGGCGTTCAGGCCGTGGTTGTAGGTCTTGAGGTCGAGGGTTTCGCGGGATAGCTCCAGGCCCGCCACCAGGTCATGGCGCATGCCGGCGAACTCGAAGTCGCCGAGCAATTGGGTCTGGTTGATCCACATCTCGGTGGTGGCGTCGCGCCCGTAGGCCTGGGGCCCGGCCGGGCGGTAGCGACCCGGCGGCAGGCCGCGGGTGTTGACATGGGACGCCGAGACAACGGTGTCGCGGGCGGTGCGGCTGTAGCGCGTGAGGTTCTGCAGGCGGAGGTGGTCGCTGAAGTCATGCTCGAAGTCGGCGGTGAAGGCGTCTTGCTCGATCTGTTCCTTGTCGAGGTTCTTCCAGCCGAAATAGGCGTCGCGCTTGACCCCGGCCAGCTTCTTGCCGTCAAGCGCCGGTACGCCGTAGTCCGGCAGGTTGTCGTCGCTCTGGTGGAAGGCGCTGAGGGTCAACCGAGTGGCGTCGCTGAACCCCAGGCGCAGCGACGGCGCGATGCCCCAGCGTTCGCGGTCGATTTGCCCGCGGTCGGGCACGTCGTTCCGATGGCCCATCAGGTTGATCCGCACCGCGCTATCCTGGCCAACGCCCTCCAGCGGCTGGTTGCTGTCCAGGGTCAGGCGTTGGTAATTGTCGCTGCCGAGGCTGCCGCCCAGGCGGGTGAAGGCCCGGGCCTTGGGCTGCTTGCTGATCAGGTTGATGCTGCCGCCGGTGGTGCCGGCGCCGCCGAACACCGAGTTGGGGCCTTTGACGACCTCCACCTGCTCGATGTTGAAGGTGTCGGAGCGGTGGGTTTGCGCGCTGTCGCGCAGGCCGTCGATCTGTATGTTGCTGTTGGCCGAGAAGCCGCGGATGTTGATGCTGTCCCCCGAGCCGCCACCGCCTTCGCCAGCGTTGAAGGTGATGCCGGAGACGTTCGACAGCACCTGGCGCAGGCTCAGCGCCTGCTGTTCCTGGATCAGCTTGGGCGGCACCACGGTGATGGTCTGCGGGGTGTCCAGCAGCGGCGCCACATACTTGGCGGAGGCGGAGCGTTCGGTCCTGGAGCCGGGTTGCTCGGCCTCGACCTTGATGTTGTCCAGTTGCAGGGGTTTTTGCCGTTCGCCGGCTTCGGCCGCGCTGGCGCAGGAGGCGAGGGCGAGGCCCAGGGTCGAGGCCAGCAAGCGATGCTGCGGCAGTGCGGGGTTTTTCGGTTGCATGGGAAGCGCTCTGTTTTGGTGAGAGCGAATCCTATTTGAGATCAATTGCTAATAGCGCTCGTGGGCGGCTATTCGCAGCGATCCGGCTAAATTTAGGATGTGTCGCAATGGAACTAGGTAAAAGTCGCGCATAGCATCGGATATATACCGCAAGCTGGCTTTTTGCGGGTCACTGCCTAAGATGGCCAGCCATCCTTTTTGCCGGAAACCTTCAAGCACGATGTCGGAAAAAGACACCATCTCCATGCAACTGGTGCGCGAAGCGCTGCTGCAAAGCTGCGCCCCCGGTGCCGCCAGCGACGAAGTGCTGCTCAAGGTCGGCATCGACCCGGAGCAGCTGGATGCCAGCACCGCCCGCGTTCCCGCAACCGCCTATGCCCGATTGTGGCGCCTGCTGGCCCGGCGCACGGACGATGAGTTCTTCGGCATGGACCCGCGCAAGCTGAAATCCGGCAGCCTGGAGTTCCTCTGCCGCACCGCCATGGCCCAGCCGAACCTGGCGGCGGGCCTGGAGTCGGGGCTGGCTTTCCTGTCGCTGATGTTCGAACGCCTGCCGGCGCAACTGGTGCGCCAGCAGAGCCTGGCGGAAATTGTGCTGCTGGAGGACGAGCGGGCACCTTGTCGCGCCTTCACCTATTTCACCTACTGGATGATCGTCCACGGCGTGGCCTGCTGGCTGGCCGGGCGGCGCATCCCGATCCTGGCCATCGAGCTGCGCTGCCCGGAGCCGGATTTCTGCGATGACTACCAGGTGATGTTCTCGCAGAACCTGCGCTTCGACCGGCCGCGCACGCGGATGATCGTCGCCGCCGACTGCCTGGACCTGCCGATCAAGCGCAGCTATGAGGAGCTCAAGCGCTTCCTGGCCCAGGCGCCGGCCAATATCCTGGTCAAATACCGCGACCCGCAGAGCCTGGCCAGCCGCATCAAGCACGACCTGCGCCAGTTGCCCGCCGCCCAGTGGCCGGAAACCGAGAGCCTGGCCCACAGCCTGTGCATGTCGGCCTCGACCCTGCGCCGGCGCCTGGCGGAAGAAGGGCAGACCTATCAGGGCCTCAAGGACGGGGTGCGCAAGGAGCTGGCGATCGTCTGGCTGGCCGAGCCGCAGATCAGCTTCACGGAGATCGCCAGTCGCCTGGGCTTCGCCGACGCCAGTTCGTTCTACAAGGCCTTTCGCAAATGGTCCGGCTCCAACCCCGGGCATTACCGCAGCCTGATCCTCAACGACCCAATCTGAGCGCCTGCCATGGATGTAGCCGCTGGCGCAGCCTGCGATCGGGTTGGGCGGTATTCCGCCGCAGCAGCCGCAAAGCCTGCCAACGCGCTTCTCCAGGCAGATCGCGGATTCAGGTTTTGCGGTTGCGCTGCAACCGGTCGCAGCCTCGCAGCCTCGCGTTGCTCGGCAGCGGCTACACCAACTCCTGTAGCCGCTGCCGAGCAACGCGAGGCTGCGATCGGCAACGCAGTTGCCGCAAAACCTGAACTTGCAATGCGTCAGGCAAAACCCATCACCCGGCCTGCGACCGCTGCGCAACCTCGGCGGCGGCCACACCAATTCCTGTAGCCGCTGCCGAGCAACGCGAGGCTGCGATCGGCAACGCAGTTGCCGCAAAACCTGAACTTGCAGTGCATCAGGCAAAACGCATCACCCGGCCTGCGACCGCTGCGCAACCTCGGCAGCGGCCACACCAATTCCTGTAGCCGCTGTCGAGCAACGCGAGGCTGCGATCGGCAACGCAGTTGCCGCAAAACCTGAACTTGCAGTGCGTCAGGCAAAACGCATCACCCGGCCTGCGACCGCTGCGCAACCTCGCAGGCTCGGCGGCTACAGGGGCTGGCCGCCATGGGTTTCTTGGCCAAACCAGTCACGCAACTTGAAAGCTTTGACCATTGTCCCGCCCGGGCTGTGGCGCCAGTATTTGCCCGATGTTTTTGTGGTTCCCATCCTAATAAGAACAGTGAGGGATTCTGGCAATGCGCGATTACCTGTCTGCCACGGCACACTTCAATTATCAGCACACCGTCGATGCTGCGCTGCACGGCTCCTTGTCGGCACTCAACGCCTGCGTCGAATGCTGTGACCGGCATGCCTTGCCGGGGCGCATCGCACTGTTCTGGGAGGGCCGCGACGGTAGCAGCGCGACCTACACTTTCACGCAATTGCAGGAGCAGGCCGCGCGCTTTGCCAACTTCCTGCTGGCCCAGGGCGTGCAGAAGGGCGACAAGGTCGCCGGCCTGCTGCCGCGCAACGTCGAACTGCTGATCGTGGTGCTGGCCACCTGGCGCATCGGCGCGGTCTACCAGCCACTGTTCACCGCCTTCGGCCCCAAGGCCATCGAACATCGCCTGGGCAGTTCCGGGGCCAAGCTGGTGGTGACCGACGCGGTCAACCGGCCGAAACTCGCTGAAGTGGCCGACTGCCCGACCATCGTCACGGTCACTGGCGCCAAGGGCCAGGGCCTGGTCCGCGGCGATTTCAGTTTCTGGGCCGAGCTGGGCAATTACCCGGCGCAGTGCGACCCCGTGCTGCTGACCGGCGAAGACCCGTTCCTGCTGATGTTCACCTCCGGCACCACCGGCCCGTCCAAGGCGCTCTACGTGCCGCTCAAGGCCATCGTCGCGTTCCAGAGCTACACCCGCGACGCCGTGGACCTGCGCCCCGAGGATGCATTCTGGAACGTCGCCGACCCGGGCTGGGCCTACGGCATCTATTTCGGCATCACCGGCCCGCTGGGCCTGGGCCACCCGATCACTTTCTACGATGGGCCGTTCACCCTGGAAAGCACCTGCCGGGTGATCAACAAATACGGCATCAGCAACCTCACCGGTTCACCGACCGCCTACCGCCTGCTGATCGCCGGTGGCGACGAGTTCGCCCGTTCGATCAAGGGCAAGCTGCGCATCGTCAGCAGCGCCGGCGAGCCGCTGAACCCCGAGGTGATCCGCTGGTTCGCCGACAACCTCGACGTGGTGATCCACGACCATTACGGCCAGACCGAAATGGGCATGGTCCTGTGCAATCACCACGGCCTCGACCACCCGGTGCATGTCGGCGCGGCCGGCTTCGCCTCGCCGGGCCACCGCATCGTGGTGCTCGATGACCAGCACCAGGAACTGGCGGTCGGCCAGCCGGGCATCCTGGCCGTCGATCGCAGCCAGTCGCCGATGTTCTGGTTCAACGGCTACCACGGCGTGGTGACCAAGGCCTTCGTCGGCAACTATTACCTCAGCGGCGACACCGTGGAGTTGAACCCGGACGGCAGCATCAGCTTCGTCGGGCGCAGCGACGACGTGATCACCACGTCGGGTTACCGGGTTGGCCCGTTCGACGTGGAAAGCGCGCTGATCGAGCACCCGGCGGTGATCGAAGCGGCGGTGATCGGCAAGCCCGACCCGGAGCGCACCGAACTGGTCAAGGCCTTCGTGGTGATAGGCGCCCAGTACCGCGCCACGCCGGAACTGGCCGAGGAGCTGCGTCAGTACGTGCGCAAGCGCCTGGCCGCGCATTCCTACCCGCGTGAAATCGAATTTGTCAGCGAATTGCCGAAAACCCCAAGCGGCAAATTGCAGCGCTTTATCCTGCGCAACCAGGAAATCGCCAAGGCTCAAGAGGCCACGGCGCACAAGGCTTCGGCCTGAACTACAGGAACTCATGATGCAGATCGAACACAAGGTTTTTCTCGTCAGCGGCGGTGCTTCGGGTCTCGGCGCGGCCACCGCGCAGATGCTGGTCAAGGCCGGCGCCCAAGTGATGCTGGTGGATCTCAACGCCGAGGCCGTCGCGGCCCAGGCGCAGCGGCTCGGCTGCCAGAGCACGGTCGCCGACATCAGCGATGAAGCAGCCGCCGAAGCGGCCGTGCAGGCCACGCTCAAGGCATTCGGCAGCCTGCATGGGCTGGTCAACTGCGCCGGCATCGTGCGTGGCGAGAAAATCCTCGGCAAGAACGGCCCTCACGCCCTGGCCAGTTTCAGCCAGGTGATCAACGTCAACCTGATCGGCAGCTTCAACCTGCTGCGCCTGGCCGCGGCCGCCATTGCCGACAGCGAGCCGAATGCCGACGGCGAGCGCGGGGTGATCATCAACACCGCGTCGATAGCCGCCTTCGACGGGCAGATCGGCCAGGCCGCCTATGCCGCCTCCAAGGGCGCGATTGCCAGCCTGACCCTGCCGGTCGCCCGCGAGCTGGCGCGCTTCGGCATCCGCGTGATGACCATTGCCCCGGGCATCTTCGAAACCCCGATGATGGCCGGTATGAGCGATGAAGTCCGCGCTTCCCTGGCCGCCGGCGTGCCGTTCCCGCCACGCCTGGGCAAGCCGGACGAATACGCCGCGCTGGTCGGGCATATCATTACCAACAGCATGCTCAACGGCGAGGTGATCCGTCTCGACGGCGCCTTGCGCATGGCCGCCAAATAAGGAGATTCATCATGAACCACGATCCTATCGTCATCGTCAGCGCCGTCCGCACCCCCATGGGCGGTTTCCAGGGCGAACTGAAAAGCCTGACCGCGCCGCAGCTGGGCGCCGCGGCGATCCGCGCCGCCGTCGAGCGTGCCGGGGTGGCCAGCGACAGCGTCGATGAAGTGCTATTCGGCTGCGTGCTGCCGGCCGGCCTGGGCCAGGCACCGGCCCGCCAGGCGGCGCTGGGCGCCGGGCTGGACAAGGCCACCCGCTGCACCACCCTGAACAAGATGTGCGGCTCCGGCATGGCCGCGACCATCGCCGCCCACGACATGCTGCTGGCCGGCAGCGCCGAGGTGGTGATCGCCGGCGGCATGGAAAGCATGTCCAACGCTCCCTACCTGCTGGACCGCGCCCGCAGCGGCTACCGCATGGGCCACGGGCGGGTGCTGGACCACATGTTCTTCGACGGCCTCGAAGACGCCTACGAGAAGGGCCGCCTGATGGGCACCTTCGCCGAAGACTGCGCCGAGGCCAACGGTTTCAGCCGCGAAGCCCAGGACGCCTTTGCCGTGGCCTCGCTGACCCGCGCCCAGCAGGCGATCAAGGACGGCAGCTTCAAGGCGGAAATCGTGCCGCTGCAGGTCATGGTCGGCAAGGAACAGCAAACCATCAGCGACGACGAGCAGCCGCCCAAGGCCAAGCTGGACAAGATCGCCGCGCTGAAACCGGCGTTCCGCGATGGCGGCACGGTCACCGCGGCCAACTCCAGCTCGATCTCCGACGGCGCCGCGGCCCTGGTGCTGATGCGCCGTTCCGAGGCCGAGAAGCGTGGGCTCAAGCCGCTGGCGGTGATCCACGGTCATGCGGCATTCGCCGATGCCCCGGGGCTGTTCCCGGTGGCGCCGGTCGGGGCGATCAAGAAGCTGATGAGCAAGACCGGCTGGTCGCTGGATCAGGTCGAGCTGTTCGAAATCAACGAAGCCTTCGCCGTGGTCAGCCTGGTTGCCATGCAGAAGCTGGAAATCCCCCACGAGAAGGTCAACATCCACGGCGGCGCCTGCGCCCTGGGCCACCCGATTGGCGCGTCCGGCGCGCGGATCCTCGTGACCCTGATCTCGGCCCTGCGCCAGCAAGGCCTCAAGCGCGGCGTCGCAGCCATCTGCATCGGCGGCGGCGAAGCCACGGCCATGGCCGTCGAATGCCTGTATTAAGGAACCACCATGCTGCCTAACGACGAACAACAGCAGATCAGCGACGCGGCGCGGCAGTTTGCCCAGGAACGCCTGAAGCCGTTCGCCGCCGAGTGGGACCGCGAGCATCGCTTCCCCCGCGAGGCCATCGGCGAGATGGCCGGGCTGGGCTTCTTCGGCATGCTGGTGCCGGAGCAGTGGGGCGGTTGCGACACCGGTTACCTGGCCTATGCCATGGCCCTGGAAGAGATCGCCGCCGGCGACGGCGCCTGCTCGACCATCATGAGCGTGCACAACTCGGTGGGGTGCGTGCCGATCCTCAAGTTCGGCAACGATGAGCAGAAGGAGCGTTTCCTCAAGCCCCTGGCCAGCGGCGCCATGCTTGGCGCCTTCGCCCTGACCGAGCCCCAGGCCGGTTCCGACGCCAGCAGCCTGAAAACCCGAGCGCGGCTGGAAGGCGATCACTACGTGCTCAACGGCTGCAAGCAGTTCATCACTTCCGGGCAGAACGCCGGGGTGGTGATCGTGTTTGCGGTGACCGACCCGGCGGCCGGCAAGCGCGGCATCAGCGCCTTTATCGTGCCCACCGACTCGCCGGGCTACAGCGTCGCGCGGGTGGAAGACAAGCTCGGCCAGCATGCCTCCGACACCTGCCAGATTCTCTTCGAGGACGTGAAGGTGCCGCTGGCCAACCGCCTGGGCGAGGAGGGCGAGGGCTACAAGATCGCCCTGGCCAACCTTGAGGGCGGCCGCGTGGGCATCGCCTCGCAATCGGTGGGCATGGCCCGTGCGGCGTTCGAGGCGGCGCGCGATTACGCTCGCGAACGGCAGAGCTTCGGCAAGCCGCTGATCGAGCACCAGGCGGTGGCCTTCCGCCTGGCGGACATGGCCACCCAGATCGCCGTGGCGCGGCAGATGGTGCATTACGCCGCGGCCCTGCGCGACAGCGGCAAGCCGGCGCTGGTGGAGGCGTCGATGGCCAAGCTGTTCGCCTCGGAAATGGCCGAGAAAGTCTGTTCCGCCGCCTTGCAAACCCTGGGCGGCTATGGCTACTTGAACGACTTTCCGCTGGAGCGCATCTACCGCGACGTGCGGGTCTGCCAGATCTACGAAGGCACCAGCGACATTCAGCGCATGGTCATTTCGCGCAATCTTTAACAAGGAAATCCATCGATGAGCTACGAAACCATTCTGTTGGAGATCAAGGACCGCGTCGGCCTGATCACCCTCAATCGTCCGCAGGCGCTGAACGCCCTCAACGCGCAGATCGTCAGCGAACTGAACCAGGCCCTGGACAGCCTGGAAGCCGACCCGCGGATCGGCTGCATCGTCCTCACCGGCTCGAAGAAAGCCTTCGCCGCCGGCGCCGACATCAAGGAAATGGCCGAGCTGACCTACCCGCAGATCTACATGGACGACCTGTTCAGCGACAGCGACCGGGTGGCCAACCGGCGCAAGCCAATCATCGCCGCGGTCAACGGTTTTGCCCTGGGCGGCGGTTGTGAACTGGCGCTGATGTGTGACTTCATCCTGGCCGGCGACAACGCCAAATTCGGCCAGCCGGAAATCAACCTCGGCGTGCTCCCGGGCATGGGCGGCACCCAGCGCCTGACCCGCGCCGTGGGCAAGGCCAAGGCCATGGAAATGTGCCTGACCGGGCGCTTTATCGATGCGGTCGAAGCCGAGCGTTGCGGCATCGTCGCGCGCATCGTGCCGGCCGACGAATTGCTGGACGAAGCGTTGAAGGTCGCGGCGCTGATTGCCGGCAAGTCGTTGCCGGTGAGCATGATGATCAAGGAAAGCGTGAACCGCGCCTTCGAAGTCAGCCTCTCGGAAGGCGTGCGTTTCGAGCGCCGAGTGTTCCACGCGGCCTTCGCCACCCACGACCAGAAAGAGGGCATGGCGGCGTTCATCGCCAAGCGCGAGGCGCAGTTCAAGGACCAATAGTCCAGGCTGTCGCTGGCCAGCAAAAATCGCAGCCTTGGCTGCGATTTTTTTGTGCGGTGTTTGTCCGGACGCTATCGCGGGCAACGCGTGTGCCTGTAGCCGCTGGCGCAGCCTGCGATCGAGGCCGAAGGACTCGCTGTCGGCCTTGACGCGGTTCCGCGTTGCCCGCCTTGCGACCGTCCTGGTCGATCGCAGGCTGCGCCAGCGGCTACATCGGTTGGCGGCGGGGGAAATGCTTTCGCGGGCAAGCCTCGCTCCTACGGGCGTGGGTGTTGATCGCTGTGGCGCAAACAACACAACCCCGTAGGAGCGAGGCTTGCCCGCGAAGCTCTTGGGGGTCACACCAGATAATGCTTCAACTCCCGAGCAATCAGCATGCGCTGGATCTCGCTGGAGCCTTCGTAGATCTGGGTGATCCGCGCGTCCCGGTAATAACGCTCCACCGGGTAATCCTCGAGGTAGCCGTAGCCGCCGTGGATCTGGATCGCCGAGGAGCAGACCTTTTCGGCCATTTCCGAGGCGAACAGCTTGGCCTGGGACGCCTCCGACAGGCACGGCTGGCCGGCGCTGCGCAGGCGCGCGGCATGCAGGATCAACAGGCGCGCGGCGTTGAGGCGGGTGTGCATGTCGGCCAGCAGGTTGGCGATGCTCTGGTGCTCGATAATCGGCTTGTCGAACTGCACCCGCTCGCGGGCGTAGGTCAGCGCCGCCTCGAAGGCGGCACGGGCGATGCCCAGGGCCTGGGCGGCGATGCCGATGCGGCCGCCTTCGAGGTTGGACAGGGCGATGGCCAGGCCCTTGCCGCGCTCGCCCAGCAGGTTGGCTTCGGGGACGGTGCACTGGTTGAGGGTCACCGCGCAGGTGTCCGAGGCGCGGATGCCCATCTTGTGTTCACTGCGGTCGACGACAAACCCCGGGGTGTCGGTCGGCACCAGGAAAGCCGACAGGCCTTTCTTGCCCAGCTCCGGGTCGGTCACGGCGAAAACGATGGCCAGCTTGGCGCGCCGGCCATTGCTGACGAATTGCTTGGCGCCGTTGATCACCCACTGGCCGTCCTTGAGTTCGGCACGGGTGCGCAGGTTATGGGCTTCGGAACCGGCCTGGGGTTCGGTCAGGCAGAAGCAGCCGATCGCCTGGCCGCTGGCCAGGTCCGCCAGCCAGGTCTGTTTCTGCTCCTGGCTGCCGAAGTTGAGGATCGGCCCGCAGCCCACCGAGTTGTGGATGCTCATCAGCGCACCGGTGGCGCCGTCGCCGGCGGAAATCTCTTCCACCGCCAGGGCGTAGGCCACGTAGTCGACATAGGTGCCGCCCCATTCCTCGGGCACCACCATGCCCAGCAGGCCCAGTTCGCCCATCTTCGCCACCAGGGCGTCGTCGATCCAGCCGGCCTTTTCCCAGGCCTGGGCATGGGGGGCGATTTCACCACGGGCGAAGTCCCGGGCCATGTCGCGGATCATTACCTGCTCTTCGCTCAATTCAATGTCGTGCATGGCTCAGCTCCGGCTCGGGTCGAAAGCGCTGAAGAAACTCGCCACGTGCGCGGCGTCCAGCGCCTGCAGGGTCGGCGGGTTCCAGCGCGGGTTCTTGTCTTTGTCGATCAGCAGGGCGCGCACGCCCTCGATCAGGTCGCCGCGCTCGAACCACTGGCGGTCCAGGTGCAGTTCCAGGGCGAAACAGTCTTCCAGGCTCAGCTGGCGGCCGCGCCGGAGCATTTCCAGGGTCACGGCCATGGCCAGGGGCGAACGGGTCGAGAGCAGGTCGGCGGTGCTGACGGCCCATTCATGAGTATTGCCCAGGGTCACTTCGCGCAGCTGTTGCACGATGCACGGTACGTCGACCTGGGCGAAGAAATGATCGATGGCCGGGCGCAGCGCCGCCAGCGGCGCATCCGGCAGTTGCTGCACGCCAAGCTTGGCCAACAGGCTTTGCAGGTCCTTGAGCGGAGTGTCGTGCCATTGCAGGCTGTCGAGGCGCTGGTCGAGCAGGCTCAGCTTGTCGCTCTCCAGGTACCAGTCCGCCAACCCGCAGTACAGGGCGTCGGCGGCGCGGATCTGCACGCCGCTGACCCCCAGGTAGGTGCCCAGCTCGCCGGGGATGCGCGAGAGGAAGTAACTGCCGCCGACGTCGGGAAAATAACCGATGGCCACTTCCGGCATCGCCAGGCGGCTGCGCTCGGTGACCAGCCGCAGGTCGGCGCCCTGGACCAGGCCCATGCCGCCGCCGAGGACAAAGCCGTCCATCAGCGCCAGCACCGGCTTGCGGTAATGGTGGATCGTCAGGTCCAGCGCGTATTCCTCGACGAAGAACTCCTCGTGCAGGGTCTGGCCGTTCTTGTAGCTGTCGTAGAGCGTGCGGATATCGCCACCGGCGCAGAACGCCTTCTCGCCGGCACCGCGCAGGACCACCGCGTGCACCTGCGGGTCCTGGGCCCAGGCATCGAGCTGGCGTTGCAGGGTGCGCACCATGCCGAGGGTGATGGCATTGAGGCCGGCGGGGCGGTTGAGGGTCAGGTGACCGATATGGTTGCGGACTTCGGCCAGCACGTCCTGTTGCGAGGCCTCCACCGGCGCGGTGCCGGCGTCTCGCGTGGCCTGGGATGGAACCTGAGCAGTCATCACTAACTCCCTGCTTTTATTGTTCTTTATCGGTGTGTTCGCGCGCGAACGATGACGGATCGTAACAGTGCAAATTTGCCCAGTACACCCAGGATAAATGCAGGCTGGCTGTGCATTTTTGCATGCGGTCGCCCCTGGCGAGGACTCTGGGCCCTGGCTTTGCCCGGCTCGCGACAGAATCGGCTTTGAGCGAGCCGTTATCAGCTGTGCCGGGTCGCGATAAATCCAAATGTCCGCGGCCTGAGGTTAGCGTCCCGAACACTTGAACAGCACGCTCTGGCTGGCCCGTAGCCGTTCCTCGCAGCCCAGCGGTTGTAGCCGCGAGCGGTCCTGTTCCAGGTCCTTCAGCCGGCGCGCCAGGTAGAAGGCGCCGCTGGCGGGCAGCTGGGCGATGCTCTTGATCCGCCGTGCCTGGCCCGCACTGTAGAACTCCCCCGAATAGGAGCGCCGCCCCCAGTAGTACAGCGGCGCGGCCTCCGTTGCCTGCAGCTTGCTCCAGGCCCTGGCCAGGGCTTCCTGGTTCTGCGGCCGCTGGAACGACGCGCCCTCGACCACCGCCACCGTCAAGCCCAGGGGCAATGCCAGCGCCAGGCCGACGACCAGCTTGCCTGGGGCATTCAAGCGCGTGCGCAGGGCCAGGGCCAGCAGCAGGCACCAGGCGGGCAGGGCGGGCAGCACATAGGTCCAGAGGATATTGCCCGAGAAGGTGAAAAACAGCGGGGTCACGAGCGCCCACAGGGTGATGAAACTCAGGGACAGACGCATGCCCGCGTAGTGCCGATAGACCCCGTACAGCAGGGGCAACAACAGGCTCCAGGGGAACAGCGCCAGCAGCAGGTCGAGCCAGATACTGGCGATCGGTCGCGCATGGGCGCTGCCATACAGATCGCCGCCCCAGTCGCTGATCACATAGCGTTTCCAGTGTTCGCCGACCAGGAAGTAATCGAGAAAACCGGGGCTGCGCAGTTCGGCCCACAGGTACCAGGGCAGCGCCACCAGCAGCATCAGCAGCAGGCCGCTGAACCAGGGCAGCGCCCAAAGGGCGCGCCATTGTCTGTTCAACAGGGTCCAGAGCCCCGCCTGGGCGCCCACCAGCACCAGCACCAGCGGCCCCTTGGCCAGCAACCCCAGGCCCAGGCCGAAGAAGCCGGCCAGGGCCCAGGCCCGATCGGCATGCACGGTGCCGCGCCAGAACCCATAGCAGGCCAGCAGCACGGCGAAGCTCAGGGCTGGGTCGGTCAGCACCACGCCTGCCGAGACCAGGCCCAGACTGGAGCTGGAAAACAGGATGGCGGCGACCAGCCCGGTGCGTTCGTCGTATTCCTGCCGGGCAAAACGGATAAGGATCAGGCAACTGCCGACATGCAGCAGCCAGGCCGGCAGGCGCGCGGCGAACTCGTTGACGCCCAGCAGCTGCATGCTCAAGGCCTGGGTCCAGAAGGCCAGCGGCGGCTTGCCCCAGAAGGGCACGCCATAGTCGAACATCGGCGTTACCCAGTCGTCGAGTTCGAGCATCTTGCGCGCCATCTCGCCGTAACGCGCTTCCGAGGTATCCATCAGGGGGTAAAAACCGAGGGTCATCAGGCGCACGCTCAGAATGCCGAGCAGCAGCCACCATAGGGTGCGGGTCGAAAGGCTGTTCATCGAGTCTCGTCTTGTTCGCCGGGTTGAACACTGGGAGGGGTTTGCAGTTGCCGGGAAAAACCGCCGAAGGTGCTGCGCAGGAAGTACAGAGGGCGGCGCTTGACCTCGACCAGCGTGGCGCCGATGTATTCGCCGACCATGGCGATGCCCACCAGGGCCAGCGCCAGGGCGCCGAGGATCAGGTGATGCACGTCGAAGGCGTCGATCAACCACTGGCGCAAGAGGTAGCCGGCGGTCAGCAACAGGGTCGCCAGGCTGAGCACGCTGAACCAGCGCAAGGGCTTGCGGGAGAACGCCAGCACGCCCTCCATGGCCAGGTCCACCAGGGCCATGGGGCTCCACTTGGACTCGCCGGCCCCCCGGCGCGCGCGCTCGTAGGGAATCTCCACGGTCTTGAAACCCAGCCAGTTGACCAGGCCTTTCATCAGGGTGGCCCGCTCGGGCATGTTGCGCAGGGCGTCCAGGGGCGCGGCGCCGATCAGGCGGAAGTCGCTGACGTCCGGCGGCACCGGGTACTTGTCCACCAGCAGGTTCATCAGCTTGTAATAGAGCCGCGCGCCCAGGCGTTTGCCGGCGGTATCGCTGCGCCGGTCGCTGCGTTGCATATTGACGATGTCGTTACCGGCCAGCCACTGCCGGACCATCAGCGGAATAAGTTCTGGCGGGTCTTGCAAGTCGGCGTCGATAAACAGCACCGAATCGCCCGCGGCATGGTCTATGCCCGCGGACATCGCGGATTCCTTGCCGAAGTTGCGGCTCAAATTGAGGCAACGTATGCGGGGAACGCGGCAGAACGCTTCCAATAACTCGGAACTGCCATCCTGGCTCCCGTCGTTTACATAAAGCACTTCGTAGACCACCGAAAGTGTATTCAGCACCCGCATCAGGCGGCGATGGAATTCGGGCAGTACATGGGCTTCGTTATAACAACAGACAATCACGCTGATGAATTCGTGACTGTCCGGCCGAGCACAACTAGGCAAGTTCATTCTTAAAAGTCCAGGTTCGATTTATCCAGTAACTGACCAGGGTCAGGCAGAGGGTGCTGAGCACTTGCATCAACAGTGGCGAGTCGGGTTCGAGGCGCAGCAGCAACAGCATCAGCAACGCATTGCCGAGGTTGTAGCCAGCGGCGCTCATGCAGAAACGCAGGGCCTGATTCGCCCTGGCGTCGCCGTTTGCCCGGGAAAACGTCCAACGGTTATTGCCCTGATAGCTGATCCAGGTGCCCAGGCCAGCGCCGAGCAGGCTTGCCAGCAACGCCGGCAGGGAAGGGATCAATGCCAGAAACAGCGCGTAATGACTCAAGGTGGCGAGGGCCCCGACCAAGGCGTAACGCGAAAGTTGTTTTCGGTGATGTTTCAATAAGGTTTCTAATAACTGCGACATCGACAATCCCCAAGCTGGCGAGTGCGTTAATTCTTGGGAAGTTTTTGTCGATGATCAGTGGCTGTTTTGTGAAAATATCGTTTGCCTGGACAGGCAAGATATTTCACGAAGTAACTTAACAAATACGTCATTATTTTCCCAAGTGCAGAAAAGTCGGGGTGTCGGCCAAGCCTGACTTGAACAGCAACTACCGATATATATCGTGGTTGTTATCTTGCCGTCAGCTTGCAAGTTTCAGCCGTTGCAGAAGTTGAAACCCCGGGCACGGGATGGCTCGATGGCGTCGGCTCGTTACAATGGCGCTCGACTTTCGCTCCCCCAGAGGCAACATGGACATCGACCTGGCCCGCACCTTTTTGCAAATTGTCCGCAGCGGCAGCCTGATCGCCGCGGCCGAGCAATTGCACCTGACCCAGACCGCGATCAGCGCCCGGGTGCAGAACCTTGAGGGCCAGCTCAACTGCAAGCTGTTCGTGCGCAACCGCGCCGGGGCCCGGCTGACGGCCGATGGCGAGGCGTTCATCGTCTACGCCAACCAGCTGGTGCAGACCTGGGAAGCCGCCCAGCGCGACCTGCCGTTGCTCGCCGGTTACCGCAACGTGCTGCACATCGGCGGTGAAGTCAGCCTGTGCAACCCGTTGATGCTCAATTGGGTGAGGCGCTTGCGCCAGGCGATTCCCAGCCACGCGGTGCGCAGCCAGATCGCCGAGGGCGCGAGCCTGCAACGCCAGTTGGAGCTTGGCGTGCTGGATGCCGCGCTGGTGTTCCAGCCGGTGTATGGGCCGGGGTTGCAGGTCGAGCAGTTGCTGGAGGAAAAACTGATTTTGGTACGCCTGGCCGGCAAGCCCGAGCCTTATGTGTACATCGACTGGGGCGAGGATTTCCGTCGCCAGCACGACGCGGCGCTGCCGGACCAAGCCAAGGCCGCGGTGGGTTTCAACCTCGGGCCGCTGGCCTTGCAGTTCATCCTCGAAGGCGGCGGCAGTGGCTACTTCCGCACGCGGGTGGTGCAGAGCTATCTGGACAGCGGCGTGCTGGAACGGGTGGAAAAGGCCCCGGAGTTCAATTTCCCGACCTACCTGCTGTACGCCCGCGAACGGGATTCGGCGGAGTTGCAGCAGGCCTTCGAGGTGTTGCGCGAAGTGGTCGCCAGCGACACCGACTGGTCGCAGCGCTGGGACCCGATGATCTGAGTCGGGACACTCTTGAAAGCGCGGCGCCTGGTTTTACGACCGCTTCGCGCTCGATCGCAGCCTGCGGCAGCGGCTACAGGGATCGCGGAGTCTGTGTAGCCGCTGCCGAGCCCGCGAGGCTGCGATCGGCAACGCAGCTGCCGTAAAACCTGAGCCCGCGATCTGTCCGCAAAACCCGATCAAACCCGCGGCGCCAACACCTCGCCAATACTGCGCCGGCGCGCATGGGCCTCACTGGCGTGGATCAGTTGCTCCAGGTCTTGCGGGGTGACGTCGAAGAACTCCTGCATCTCATCCAGCGCCAGCTTGAGGTCCGCGGCGGTGATGGCCAGGGCATCGGTGGATGGCTGCTCGGCGGGCAGCTTGGTCGCGGGCTCGCTCTGGCCCTTGGGATAGCGGATGCGGGTCAGGTTGTTGTAGGCCAGGGCGCTTACCAGTAGGCACAGCGCCGCCAGCATTACCGGGCCCAGGGCCAGCCAGTCGAGAGCGATGGTGGCGGGGTCGGCCAGCACCATTGTCAGGGCCACGGCGCCGGCCGGCGGATGCAGGCAGCGCAGCCAGCACATCAGCACCAGGGACATGCCGGCGGCCAGGCAGGCACTGCCCAGGGTGCGCCCGAGCACATGGGCCACCAGCAACGCCAGGACCGCCGCGCACAGGTAGCCGCCGAGGATCGACCAGGGTTGCGCCAGCGCCCCGGACGACACGGCGAACAGCAGCACCGCCGAAGCCCCCAGCGGCCCGATCAGGTGCAGCGCGACTTCCATGCCGAACACCCGGCCGCATAACCAGACACTCAGTAGCGTGCCCAAGGCCATGCCGATTGCGGCGCGGCTCCATTCCGAAGGGCGGGTATTGATGGCAGCGGGTTTCCAGCGAGCGAGCATGACGAAGCAGTCCAGTTCCAGTTCAGCGGGCAAAAAGAAGGGCTTGTCTGGATCACCAGAAAGCCCTGAAGCGTTCCAACATTTGGGGGGAGGAACCGGCACAGTTTGCCGATCAAACCAAGCGCCTACAAATTCATAATAATGCTGTTTAAGTGCATTATTTTTGTACTGTCGCAGCCAGCGCCACAGCCCGCCCAGGGCCCCGTAGGAGCGAAGCTTGCTCGCGAAAAAGCCGGCCCATGCCACACCGATCCCACCTGCCACATCGCCTTCGCGAGCAAGCTTCGCTCCTACGCTGGGATGGGTTATGCAGGCAGTGCGCAGCGCTGTGCTTTCTCGACCATGCCCGCAACCCCGAACCTCCCGACACCCACGAAATCCGTAGGAGCGAAGCTTGCTCGCGAAAAGGCCGGCCCATGCAACCCCGATTTCGCCTGCCACACCGCTTTCGCGAGCAAGCTTCACTCCTACGCTGGGGTGGGTTGGGCGGGCAGTGTCAGGCGCATGGCGCAGCGGCGGGCGGCGGGTAGGCCGTGCTGGGTTTCTTCGGCCAGCACCTGTTGTAGGCGTGGGCCCAGTTGGCTGGCGTCCAGGGTGACAAAGCCGCAGCGCTGGTAGAAAGGTTCATTCCATGGCAACTGGCGGAAAGTGCTCAGGGTCAGGGCGGTAAAACCCTGCTGGCGCGCCTGTTCGCACACCGTCTGCAGCAGGCGCCGGCCGATGCCACGGCCCTGGGCGGTGCTGGCGACCGAGATTTCCCAGATATGCAGCGCGTCGGCGCAGGCTTCGGCGTCGAGGAAGGCGCACACCTCTTGCTCGAGCACCGCCACCCACACCCGCTGCTGGCGGATATGTTCGCGGTGCTGCACCGCGTTGGGCACCTCGGCGTCGGCCAGCCAGGCCAGTTCGGGGTCGCGGCGAAACAGCGCGGCGGCGCTGCGCTCGATGGCGGGGAGCAGGGTGGCATCGGCCTCGGTGGCCAGGCGGATTTGCACAGTCATGGGGCGCGAGTGTAAGGAGCCAGGGCGCGAGCGATCAACCGTTCAAGAGCGCGGCACCGGCACAAAACAGCAGCAGGGCCAGCAGCCCCGGCCCGCAGGCTTGCCAACGCAGGGCGCTGGCAGGGGCGTTGCGGGCCCTGGGCATTCAGGCCCGGGCCCGGGCGTCGGCCCATTGCCGGTGCGGAATCGGCAGGTGGCGCGATTCGCCGCGGCCGATCGGGAAGTAAGTGAAGCCACCACGGGCCAGGCGCTCGGCGTCGTACAGGTTGCGCCCGTCGAAAATCACCGGGGCCTTGAGGCGCTGTTTCAGCAGCTGGAAGTCCGGCGCCTTGAACTGCTGCCACTCGGTGCAGATGATCAGCGCGTCGGCGTCGTTCAGCACCGACTCCGGGGTGCCCATCAGCATCAGCTTCGGTTCTTCGGGGTACAGGCGCTGGGTTTCCTGCATGGCTTCCGGGTCGAAGGCGCGCACATGGGCGCCGGCGGCCCACAGTGCTTCCAGCAGCACCCGGCTGGGGGCGTCGCGCATGTCGTCGGTGTTGGGCTTGAAGGCCAGGCCCCAGAGGGCGAAGGTCTTGCCTTGCAGGTCGCCCTGGTAGAAGGCGTTGATGCGCTCGAACAGCTTGTGTTTCTGCCGCTCGTTGATCGCTTCCACCGCTTGTAGCAGGTCGCTGGAGCAATGGGCCTGCTCGGCGCTGTGGATCAGCGCGCGCATGTCCTTGGGGAAACACGAGCCGCCATAACCGCAGCCCGGGTAGATGAAGTGATAGCCGATGCGCGAGTCGGCGCCGATCCCCAGGCGCACCGACTCGATGTCGGCGCCCAGGTGTTCGGCCAGCTCGGCGATCTGGTTGATGAAGCTGATCTTGGTCGCCAGCATGCAGTTGGCGGCGTACTTGGTCAGTTCGGCGCTGCGCAGGTCCATGAACATGATGCGGTCATGGTTGCGGTTGAACGGCGCGTAGAGGTCGCGCATCACGTCGCGGACCTCTTCGCGCTCGCAGCCGACGATGATCCGGTCCGGCCGGCGGCAGTCGGAAACCGCCGAGCCTTCCTTGAGGAATTCCGGGTTGGAGACGATATCGAACTGCAGGGCGCGCCCGTCCAGGGCCTTGTCGATGTGGGCCTTCAAGGTGTCGCCGGTGCCCACCGGCACCGTGGATTTCTCCACCAGGATCACCGGCTGCTCACGATGCCGGGCCACGGCGTCGCCCACCGACAGCACGTAGCTCAGGTCGGCCGAGCCGTCCTCGCTGGACGGCGTGCCCACGGCGATAAACAGCACCTGGCCGTGCTGCACCGCGAGCTTTTCGTCGCTGGTGAAGCTCAGGCGCCGGCTTTCCAGGTTATCGCGCACCAGGCTCGACAGGCCGGGCTCGAAAATACTGACGTGCCCCTGTTGCAGCTGCTGGACCTTGTGCTCGTCGATATCCATGCAGATGACATCGTGGCCGACCTCGGCCAGCACGGCGGCTTGTACGAGGCCGACGTAACCACTTCCAAATACGCTGATTTTCATGGGGTATTCCTGGGACTTGTCGCGGGAGCAGGTCGTGAATTGATGGTAATGACGCCGAGGATGACCAAGGCCACCCCTAGGGTTTTCGAGAGACTGAACGGCTCGTTGAACAGCGGCAGCGCGGCGGCCAGCAGGTAGACCAGGGCGTAGCTGATGCTGAGCAGGGAATAGGCCCGGCCCAGCGGCAGGTCGCGCAGGGCCGCCAGCCAGCAGAGCATCGACAGCGCGTAGGCGAGGATCGCCGCCAGCACCACGCCCAGCGCCAGCGGGTCGACCTGGCCGCCGGCCAGCGCCGCCAGCCAGTCCGTGGGCGTGGGCAGGCGCGTCATGCTCCAGCGCATGCCCAGCTGCGCGGCACTGACCAGCAACACGCTGCCCAGGGCGTAGGTGAAACCGCGCGCCCGGCTCATGCGTGGCGACTCAACAGCAGCACGCCCGCCAGCACCAGCGCGACGCCCAGCCAGTGGCGGCGGTCGATGGCCTCATGGAAGACGAAGCGGGCGATCAGGGTGATCAGCACGAAGTTCAGGCTGAGCATCGGATAGGCGATGCCGACCTCGACCCGCTGCAGCACCAGCAGCCACACCAGCAAGCCCAGGCCGAGGCTGGCCAGGGCCAGCCACAGCCAGGGCGAGCGCAGTTTGGCCAGCGCGCCCGAGGGCTGGCCACGCCAGCTTTCCACGGCGAACTTCTGCGCCAGCTGGCCCAGGCAGGTCAGCAGGCAGGCGGCGAGCAGCAGCGACAGGCTCATGGTTGGCTCTGCGCGAAGATCAGGATCACGAGATTGCCCTGGTCATAACGTTTGAAGTCCTGCGGCAGCAGATCGATTTCGTAGTGCTCGTCGCCATTGATGCGCATGACCACGGCCACCTGGCCCCGCTTGCGGGCCTCGGGCATCCATTGGCCGACGTAGCGCAGGTCGACATAGCGATGCTGGGTGTCAGGATAGGCCAGGCCATATTTCACTTCGCCTGTCGTGTTGTACAAGGCGATATCCGGGCGCTTGAGGCGCCAGGCCAGGGCCGAGGCCGTGCCCAGGTCGTTGCTCACCAGGGTGTGGCTGCGGGCGAGTTCCTCGGCGTGATCGATGATGAATTGATCCGGCATCTTGTTGTACACCACCGAATTGGGCAGGCCGGCCGGCACCAGGGCGATGAACAGCCAGCTGCCGAGAGCCGGCGCGGCCCACAGCCGCAGCGGGCGCAAGGCTTGCAGCAGATTGCAGAGAATCCAGCCGGACAGGGCGATGAACACCAGCGTCAGGTGGCCGGGCTCGTTGGCATACAGCGGCTTCTTCAACTGGAAGAACACCAGCGTCAACAGCAGCAACAGGCCCAGCACCAGGTTGAGCAGGCCGTTGAGGCTGATGAGCCTGGTCTGCCCGGCCTGCAAGCGGTCGCTCAGGCTGTTGCCCATCAACAGCGCCAATGGCAGCAGACACGGCAGGATATAGGCCGGCAGCTTGCCCTTGCTCAGGCTGAAGAACGCCAGCGGCAGCAGCAGCCACAACAGCAGGAAGCCGATGCTCGCCTGGCGCCGGGTCTGCCAGGCCTGCTGCAAGGCGGCCGGTAGCAGCAGCACCCAGGGCATGCTGTAGGCCACCAGCAACGGCAGGTAATACCACCAGGGCGAAGCATGCTGGGCGTCTTCCCCGGCGAAACGACGGATGTGTTCATGCCAGAAGAAGAACCGCCAGTAATCCGTTTCCTGGGCGTGCACCGCCAGGGCCCACGGCAGGCTCACGAGAACCGCCACCAGCACCGCCACGCCGCCGTAGACGAACAGTTCGCGCAGGCGTTTGTGCCAGAGCATGTAGGGCAGGGCGATCAGCACCGGCAACAGCCAGGCGAGGAACCCCTTGGTCATGAAGCCCATGCCGCAGGCGAAACCCAGGCCCGCCCAGGCCAGCAGGCGGTTGCGCAAGGTGCTGCTGTCGAGGGCGAACCACAGCGCCACCAGGCTCAGGTTGACCCAGAAGGTGAACTGCGGATCGAGGTTGGCATAGCCGCCAGCGCCGACCACCACGCAGAGACTCATGTACAGCAGGGCGCAGACCAGGCTCTTGCGCGGGTCGTTCCACAGCCGCCTGGCCATCAGGTAGGTGAGCAGCACGCTCAGGCCCATGCTCAGGGCCGAAGCCACCCGCACGCCGAACAGGTTCTGGCCGAACAGCGCCTGGCCGAGGGCGATCATCCAATAGCCGGCGGCCGGCTTCTCGAAATAGCGGATGCCCATGAAATGCGGCGATGCCCAGTGGCCGGTCAGGAGCATCTCCTGGCTGATCTGCGCGTAGCGGGTTTCATCGGGAATCCACAAACCGTGGGTGGCCATCGGCAGCAGGTAGAACAGGCCGAAGGCAATCAGTAAAAGAGGCAGGGCCCAGCGTCTGGTCATGCGCCTTGTACTCCCAGCCAGCCTTCGCGGCCGTCGAGGGCACCACGCACGACCTGGCCCTGGGGCAGGCTCGGCAAGGACGCGGGCAACAAGTCGCCCAGCGCATTGAAATGAATGTCACGCTGGCGCGCCTGGGCCAGCAGTTGACGAAAATCGTTGGCCATCAAAATCCCTTCGACCTCGGCGTGAATGGTGTAGACGTTGAGCTTTTCCGGGTGGAACCGGTCCAGGATGAATGCATTGAAATCGCAGGCGGCGACAATCGGCCCGACCACTTCGTCGAAGGTCGGCATGTCGACCGGAACCTGCGGGGTGCCCAGGCTGCCGTCCGCCAGCCGTGGCTGGAAGATCGACGTACCGCGGCAATCGCTGTTGTAGCGAAAGCCGAAACCCTGCTTGGCCTCGATCACCGACGCGTCGGCGCGCCAGCCGGCGGCGGCCGAGCAGTCGATGCGCTGGCCGAGAATGTCATTGAGGGTGTCGACGCCCTGGCGGATCTGCTCGATCAGTTGCGCCGGGCTCCAGCGCCCGGCATTGGCCTGCCAGCCGTGATGGTCCCAGGCGTGCAGGCCGACTTCATGGCCGGCGTCCCGGGCCTGGCGCATCAGGTGCCCGAGGGCGCGGCCGATCGGCTTGCCCGGCCAGGCCGTGCCCGCCAGCAGGATGTCCCAGCCATACAGGCCGGCGGCGTTGGAGCGCAGCATCTTCCAGAGAAATTGCGGACGGACCAGGCGCCACAGGTGGCGCCCCATGTTGTCCGGGCCGACGCTGAAGAAGAAGGTCGCCTTGACCCCGGCTTCATCGAGCAGTTCCAGCAAGCGCGGCACCCCCTCGCGGGTACCGCGATAGGTGTCGACGTCGATTCGCAGGCCTGCCTGCATCAACGTGCTTCTTCTTTGGCGTGCTCCGCGATTTCGAGCATGGCCTCGCGCAAGAAGAAGTCCAGGGTGTTGCCGATGGTTTCCTTCATCTCGACGCTCGGTTCCCAGTTCAGCAGGCGCTTGGCGTTGGCGATGCTCGGCTTGCGGTGTTCCACGTCCTGGTAGCCGGCACCGTAGAAGGACTTGCTCTCGACTTCGCGGAAACCGGCGAACGGCGGGAAATTGCCGCGCAGCGGGTGGGCCTCGAACTGGCGCAGCAGCTCTTCGCCCAACTGGCGGATGCTGGCTTCGTTGTCCGGGTTGCCGATGTTGATGATCTGGCCGTTGCACACATCGTTCTCGTTGTCGACGATGCGCGCCAGGGCTTCGATGCCGTCGGCGATGTCGGTAAAGCAGCGCTTCTGCTCGCCGCCATCGAACAGGCGGATCGGCGTGCCTTCCACCAGGTTGAGGATCAGCTGGGTGATGGCCCGGGAGCTGCCGATGCGCGCCGAGTCCAGGCGGTCCAGGCGCGGGCCCATCCAGTTGAACGGGCGGAACAGGGTGAAGTTCAGGCCTTTGCTGCCGTAGGCCCAGATCACCCGGTCCAGCAGCTGCTTGGACACCGAATAGATCCAGCGTTGCTTGTTGATCGGGCCGACGATCAGGTTGGAGGTGTCTTCGTCGAAGTTCTGGTCCTGGCACATGCCGTAGACCTCGGAGGTCGACGGGAAGATCACGCGCTTGTTGTATTTGACGCAGTAGCGAACCAGCTTGAGGTTCTCTTCGAAGTCCAGCTCGAACACGCGCAGCGGGTTGCGGGTGTATTCGATCGGCGTGGCGATGGCCACCAGCGGCAGGACCACGTCGCATTTCTTGATGTGGTACTCGATCCACTCGGAGTGGATGCTGATGTCGCCTTCGACGAAGTGGAAATGCCGGTGGCTACGCAGGCGCTCGATGGCATCGGAACCGATATCCAGGCCATAGACTTCGTAACGGTCGTCACGCAGCAGGCGTTCGGACAGGTGATTGCCGATAAAACCGTTGACGCCGAGGATCAGCACCCGCGTGCGGCGCGGCGCGCGGCCGGATTCGGCGCCGCGCAGCAGCGAGCCGTCCACCAGGCCCAGTTCGTTGGCCAGTTGCGGGCCGCTGAGGTACAGGCCGTTGTCGTTGCGCTGGCCGGCGTTGATCAGCAGCGAGTCCTCGCCGCAGGCGATGCGCAGCGGATCGACGCTGATCACCCGGCCCGGGGCCTGGCCTTCGTTGCCCTTGACCACCTCGGCGCTCCAGACGATCAGCTTGTGCTCGCCCACGGCGCAGAACGCGCCCGGGTAAGGCTTGGTCACGGCGCGCACCAGGTTGAACAGCTGCTCGGCCGGCTGGCTCCACAGCAACTTGCCGTCGGCCGCGGTGCGGCGCCCGAAGTAGCTGGCCCGGGATTCGTCCTGGGCGGTTTCGCTGACCTTGCCTTGCGCCAGGGCGGGCAGGGTGTCGCGCAGCAGGTTGGCGGCGGCGTCGCGCAGCTTGCCGTGCAGGCTCAGCGCGGTGTCGCGGCGTTCGATGGCCACTCGCTGCTGGGCAATGATCGCCCCGGCGTCGGGGCGTTTGACCATGCGGTGCAGGGTCACGCCGGTTTCGCTTTCGCCGTTGACCAGCACCCAGTTGGCCGGGGCGCGGCCACGGTAGCTCGGCAGCAGCGAGCCGTGCAGGTTGAAGGCGCCTTTGCCGGCGGTGGCCAACAGCGCTTCGCTCAACAGGTTGCGATAGTAGAAGGAGAAGAGGTAGTCGGGGTTGAGCTTGGCGATGCGCTCGACCCACAGCGGGTGGTTGGCGTCTTCCGGGGCATGCACCGGGATGCCCTTGAGCGAGCACAGCTGGGCCACGGAGCCGTAGAAGGTGTTTTCCTGCGGGTCGTCGGCATGGGTGAAGACCGCGCCGATTTCATAACCTGCGTCGAGCAGGGCTTCGATGCCCGCGCAGCCGATATCGTGGTAGGCAAAGACAACAGCTTTATGACTCATGGCGAAACCTGATCGGAGAGAGTGGAAGTTAGACCGTCGACCGTGATGGCGGGAGCCGGGGCGGCAGGCTGGCTGCGCAGGACTTTTTCAATGAAGAAGCGCGGGCGGGCACGCACGTCGCTGTACATGCGGCCCAGGTATTCGCCCAACAGGCCCATGCCGATGAACTGGCCGCCGGTGAACACGAACAGGATGGCGAACAGCACGAACATGCCGTCGCCGGCCCATTCGGAGCCGAACACCAGGCGCAGGAAGATCAGCAGCAGGGCGAACAGCACGCCGAGACCGGCCATGCTGAAGCCGATGATGCTCAACAGGCGCAGCGGCGTGGTGGTCATGCAGGTGATCAGGTCGAACATCAGGTTGATCAGGCGCATCGGGCTGTACTTGGAGTCGCCGTGTTCGCGCTCGGCGTGGTTCACCAGCACCTCGGTGGTGTGGCGGGCGAAGCTGTTGGCCAGGATCGGGATAAAGGTGCTGCGTTCGCGACAGGCGAGCATGGCGTCGACCACGCTGCGGCGGTAGGCGCGCAGCATGCAGCCGTAGTCGTTCATGGCCACGCCGGTGGAGCGCTGCACGGCGAGGTTGATCAGCTTCGACGGCCAGCGGCGCCAGGCGGAGTCCTGGCGGTTGTTGCGCACCGTGCCGACCACGTCGTAGCCCAGCTCGGCCTGGGCCACCAGGCGCGGGATTTCTTCCGGCGGGTTCTGCAGGTCGGCGTCCAGGGTGATGACCACGTCGCCACGGCATTGCTCGAAGCCGGCCATGATCGCCGCATGCTGGCCGTAGTTGCGATTGAGGATCACCGCCACCACCGGGCTGCCTTCGCGGCTGGCGGCGTCCTCGAGGATCTGCGCCGACTCGTCGCGGCTGCCGTCGTCGACCAGGACGATCTCGAAATCGTGCTTGAGCTGGCGGCAGGCTGCTTCAGTGCGCCGCAGCAGCTCGGGCAGGCTCTCTTCTTCGTTGTAGACCGGGATGACGATCGACACGAACTCGATTGGATAAGGTTTCAAAGGCTTGGGTCCAGACTGGTTTTGATGGCGCCGACGACCCGCTCGACATCGTCGAGGGTCATGTCGGGGAACAGCGGAATCGAGCACAGGCGTGCCGAGTTCCATTCGGTATGGGGTAGCCGCACCTGGGGAAAGCGCTGGCGATAATAACTGTGCAGGTGAGTGGCGACGAAATGGATGCCGCTGCCGATGTTTTTTTCCTGCAGGGCCTTCATGAAGCCGTCGCGATCGATGCCGCAGCGCTCGGCGTCGATGCGCAGGATAAACAGGTGCCAGGCATGCTGTTGCGGATACGGCGGCAGGTGCAGCGGTTGCACCGGCAGGTCGCGCAATTGCTCCAGGTAGGCATTGGCCAGGACTTCGCGCTGGCGATTGATCGCGTCCAGGCGCCGCAACTGCACCAGGGCGATGGCGGCATTGATATCCGCCAGGTTGTACTTGAAGCCGGGTTCGATCACCTCGGCCTGGGGCTTGCGCCCGTGGGTCAGGCGGTCATAGGCATCGACGCCCAGGCCATGGAACTTGAGCATGCGCACCCGGTTGGCCAGGGCCTCGTCATCGCTGACAAACATCGCGCCTTCGGCGCAGGTCATGTTCTTGATCGCATGGAAGGAAAAGATCGCCGTGCCCCGAGCGCCGATGGCGCGGCCGCGATAGGTGGTGCCGGCGGCGTGCGCGGCGTCCTCGATCACCGCGATGCCATGGCGGGCGGCGAGGGCGTACAGCGGGTCGAGGTCGAAGGCGGCACCGGCGTAATGCACTGGGACGATCGCCTTGGTGCGCGGCGTGATTGCCGCTTCAACCGTGGCGGCATCGGTCATCAGGGTGTGCGGGTCGACGTCGACGAACACCGGGGTCGCGCCCAGCAGGCAGATCATGTTGGCGGTGGACACCCAGGTCTGCGAGGGGGTGATCACTTCGTCGCCAGGGCCGACCCCCAGGGCCAGCAAGGCGAGGTGCATGCCACCGGTAGCCGACGACAGCGCCACCGCATGCTTGCAGCCGACCCGCGCGGCAAATTGCTGCTCGAGTTCCTGGTTCTTCGGCCCGGTGGTGATCCAGCCGGAACGCAGAACCTGCTCGACCGCAGCAATCTCTTCATCGCCCATGCTTGGGCGCGAAAAAGGAAGGAAAGCCTGGCTCATTGAGACCTCGGAAGGGGAAAAGGTTGTTCAGTAATCGAAAGGAGAAAAAGCGCCTGTGCCACCGTGGGGGAAATTCAGGAAAGGCGTTTTGGATTCGGTCATTGAAGGGTGTCCGTAAGTGAGGTCGGCGTGGTCATCCATGGGCGAATGAAGTAAAGACCACGCAAGGTAAAAGTAAAGCCAGATCAATGTGTTAGCTTTTGTTTCGGTCACCAGGCCTGGCAAGCTGCCAGTGCCGGTGAATGGATTCAGGTTAAGCGTAAAAATGGGAAACGAACATGAAAAAAAGGCCAACGGCGCGTTTATCGTTCGCCTAGACAGCCGGTGTTCAGGCTTTGCCAATGGCAGGCCGGAAAACCCCCGGTTGCCTGCCAAGCCCGGGCATTTTTTGCGGTTGGCGACGCGGCGGCAAGTCACGCGCGCGCGCGGTCGGTCAGTGGACGCTCCGTCCGGGCGTCTTGACACGTTTGCCCCGTGCGACCCAGGCGAGCGATACGACCCTTGCCGAGGCCCTGGCGTTCCCGGCGTATACTCCGGCGCGCTTGCAGCGGCGGGCATCGTTTGCCCGAAGTCAAACAATGTGGAAAAAAGCCGGCGCAACAGTCCTGGCAGCCGGTACAAGCAGGACGCGGGCAGCGACACTGTTCTACCCTCCACGGCGGATACCACCGGCCCCCTCATAATCAATAAAAAGCCAACAAGAGGCTCGTTGTGTGATTGATAGAACACCAGCCAAAGGCGTCGCTCTTTTCAGCCTGCTACTGCCGCTATGGCTGGGAACGGTTCCCGGCCTCGCGGCGCATCCTTCCCTCGAGCTCCTCCTGCCGGACGCGCCGCCCCTGACCATGGTCAACCAGGGCGAGCGTCACGGGATTGTCGGCGACGTGGTTGTACGGGCGCTGAAGCAGGCCGGGTATGCCAGCGAGCCCAGGACCCTGCCGTGGGCCCGGGCGCAAAAATACGCCATGGAAAAGACCAATGTCCTGCTCGCGCCGCTCAGCCGGACCCCCGAGCGGGAAAACCACTACACCTGGATTGCCCCGGTCATGCAGATGGACAGGGCGTTTTTCAGCCTCGAGCATAAAGTCGCGGACTTCGACGAAGCCCGGCGCCGCTTCAAGGTGATCGCGGTGGGCCTGGGCAGCGCCCAGGAAGAAATCCTGCGCAGCAAAGGCTTCGCCCCGCAGCAGGTGTATGCCATGAAAATCGGCGAGAACCCCGCGCAACTCCTGCTCAAGGGCCGGGTGGACGCCTGGTTCAACGGCGTGCAGGAAAGCCGGTATATCTGGCAGCGGGTCTCCAGCCGGCCGTTGCTGATGAGCCCGCCGCTGGTGAGCCATGAGCTTTACCTTGCCTGTTCCAGGGTTTGCGACGCCGATGTCGTGGCCCAGCTGGCCAAGGCCATCGACGCCATGCGCCGTGACGGCACCGTCGAGCAAATCAAAAGCCGCTATATCGATAACGGCCCGGCGATGCAGCCGCCAAGACCCGGCAAACCGTGATTGAAGGGGTTGCCCGGGTGGGGCGCTGCCGTTGCCGATTGCTCGCTGCGATCAATCAAGTGTCACTTGCGATCATTGTTGCCGGCTGCGCCCGGCGCTTATCGTGACCCGGTCAATCAGTTCCCCGTGCAACCCCGACAAGCGACAGGAGAACCCCATGTCCGATCTGCAACTGCAGCCCCAGGCTGCCGCCTCCTTGCAACGCTGGCACGCCATGCTGGCCCAGGGCGACCTCGGCGCCTTGCCCGAGCTGCTGGATTCGAAAGTGCTATTCCGTTCGCCCATGGCCCACACCCCGTACCCGGGCGTGCCGGTGGTCTCGACCATTCTCAATACCGTGAGCAAGGTCTTCAGCGACTTCGCCTATCACCGTGAGCTGGTCAGCGCCGACGGCTTGAACGTGGTGCTGGAGTTCAGCGCGCGGGTCGACGATCGGCAGCTCAAGGGCATCGACATGATCCGCTTCGACGAGGCGGGCAAGATCGTCGAGTTCGAAGTGATGATCCGCCCCATGAGCGGCCTGCAGGCGCTGGGCGAGGAAATGGCGCGGCGCCTGGCGCCCTATCTGGCGGCGAACAAGCCGTCGAGCTGAACGCCCGCAAGGCACGCGCCGGGTTGCTGCAATGGCCGGCGAAGGCGTTGCATCGCCAGCCCCGTGCAGGCGCGATCATCGACTAGACTCAGCCGATCGATAACGCCGACACGAGGTTCTGGTCATGGCAAAAAGCAAGAAGAGCGCCGCCAAGGGCGTATCCGTCGAACCGGAGAAACTGGCCAAGAAAGACTATGAGGAGCAACTGCGCAAGCTGCATGTCGAGCTGGTGAAGCTGCAGGAATGGGTGCGCGAAAAGGGCGTCAAGATCTGCGTGGTCTTCGAGGGTCGCGATGGCGCGGGCAAGGGCGGGACCATCAAGGCCCTCACCGAGCGCGTGAGCCCGCGGGTATTCCGGGTCGTCGCGCTGCCGGCGCCGAACGACCGCGAGAAGAGCCAGATGTACCTGCAACGTTACCTGCCGCATTTGCCGGCGGCGGGCGAGGTGGTGATCTTCGACCGCAGTTGGTACAACCGCGCCGGCGTCGAGCGGGTGATGGGCTTTTGCAGCGAAGAGCAGGCCACCAGCTTCCTCAAGGCGGTGCCCCTGGTGGAACGGGCGATCGTCGACTCGGGCATCATCCTGCTCAAGTACTGGCTGGAGGTCAGCCCGGAAGAACAGACCCGCCGGCTCGAGGCGCGGATCAAGGACGGACGCAAGATCTGGAAGCTCAGCCCCATGGACCTCAAGTCATACAGCCGCTGGTATGACTACTCCCGCGCCCGCGATGCGATGTTCAAGGCCACCGATACCGAACATGGCCCCTGGCTGGTGGCCGACTCCAACGACAAGCGCCGTGCGCGGCTGAATATCATTTCCGACCTGCTCAGCCGCGTGCCCTACAAGGAAGTGCCACGGGAAAAAGTGGTATTGCCCAAGCGCCAGAAAGCGGGCGGTTATCGCGAGCCGGATTATCCGTTGCGGCGTATTCCCGAGCCGTTCTGAGCCGGCTCCCGAGCCGATCCGCGCCGCACAGCACAGGGCCACCGTCCCATGAACCATTCGGGTTCTTCGCCTCCCGCTCCGGAACCCGGGCGCATTGCCCGGCGTGACAGCGGCACCGTCGCGCATCGCTGGAGCCGCTGGCTACCGGGGCTGCACATGCTGCGCGAATACCGGATGGCCTGGTTGCGCCACGACTTCGTGGCCGGCCTGGTGCTGACCACCATGCTGGTGCCGGTGGGCATTGCCTACGCGGTAGCGTCGGGCCTGCCGGGCATCTATGGGCTCTACGCGACCATCGTGCCGTTGCTCGCATATGCGCTGTTCGGCCCCAGCCGGATCCTGGTGCTGGGGCCGGATTCGTCGCTGGCCGCGGTGATCCTCGCCGTCGTCCTGCCGCTGTCGGGCGGCGACCCGCAGCGCGCGGTGGCGCTGGCCGGCATGATGGCGATCGTCGCGGGGGCGGTCTGCATCCTGGCCGGCCTGGCGCGCCTGGGGTTTGTCACGGAGCTGCTGTCCAAGCCGATCCGCTACGGATACATGAACGGCATCGCGCTGACGGTCTTGATCAGCCAGTTGCCGAAATTCTTCGGCTTTTCGGTCGAAGTCGACGGGCCATTGAGAAACCTCTGGGCGATCATCGAAGCCGTGTGGGATGGCAAGACCAATTGGAGCGCCTTCATGGTCGGCGCGGCGACCCTGGCGGTGATCCTGGTGTTTCGCAACAGCAAGCGGGTGCCGGGCATTTTGATCGCCGTCACCGCGGCGACTGTCGCGGTCGCCGTGCTGGACCTGTCGGCGCGGGCCGGGGTGTCGGTCCTTGGCTCGCTGCCACAGGGCTTGCCCGCATTCGCCATTCCCTGGATCCGCCCTGACGATGTGGTGCCGGTGCTGATCGGCGGTTGCGCCGTGGCCCTGGTTTCGTTCGCCGACACCAGCGTGCTCTCGCGGGTGTATGCGGCGCGGACCCGCACCTATGTCGACCCCAACCAGGAAATGGTCGGCCTGGGCATCGCCAACCTGGCCGCCGGGCTGTTCCAGGGTTTTGCGATCAGCAGCAGCTCGTCGCGCACCCCGGTGGCCGAGGCGGCGGGCGCCAAGACCCAACTGACCGGGGTCGTTGGAGCGCTGGCCGTGGCCCTGCTGCTGGTGATGGCGCCGGACCTGTTGCAGGACCTGCCCACCAGCGCCCTGGCCGCGGTGGTGATCGCCTCCGCCATCGGCCTGATCGAGGTCAGCGACCTGCGGCGGATTTATCGAATCCAGCAATGGGAGTTCTGGCTGTCTATCGTCTGCACCATCGGCGTGGCCGTGCTGGGGGCGATCGAGGGGATCGGGCTGGCCATCGTGATCGCGGTCATCGAGTTTCTGTGGGATGGATGGCGCCCTTATTCGGCCGTGCTGGGACGGGTAGACGGGATCAAGGGCTATCACGACATCACCCGCTACCCCGAGGCGCGGTTGATTCCCGGTCTGGTGCTGTTTCGCTGGGATGCCCCGTTGTTCTTCGCCAACGCCGAACTGTTCCACGACCGCGTGCTGGACGCGGTGGCCGCATCGCCGACACCGGTGCGCTGGCTGGTGGTGGCGGCGCAACCGGTGACCAGCGTCGATGTGACGTCCGCCGACATGCTTGCGGAACTGGACGACACGCTGCACGGGGCCGGCATCAAGCTGTGCGTGGCCGAGATGAAGGACCCGGTCAAGGACAAGTTGAAGCGCTTCGGGCTGTTCGCCCGGCTGGGCGAGGCGGCGTTCTTTCCGACCATCGGCAACGCCGTCGACAGCTACCTGGCGATCCACCCGGTGCAGCGCGAGGCCTGGGAAGACGAGGAGCGCTGAGCGCAATACCGCCACTGATAGCGACCCATTCCGCGCTCGCCAGCGATGCCTCGATCAGGCCGCGGGCAACGCTCGCTCGCGGGCCTGCTTGGCTGTCGATATGTCGATGGCGCCGGGCAGGGCAATGCCGTTCTTGGCGGCGAGGATCTCGGCCATGACGCTCACGGCGATCTCGGCGGGTGTCTTGCTGCCGATGTAGATGCCGATCGGCCCGTGCAGGCGCCGCAGCGACGTCGCGGTTTCGCCGAAGTGCTCGATCAGGCGTTCGCGGCGCAGCTGGCTGTTGCGCCGCGAACCGATCGCACCGATGTAGAAGCCCGGGCGGTGCAGGGCCTCGAGCAAGGCCAGGTCGTCGAGCTTGGGGTCATGGCTGACGGCGACAATCGCCGTGCGCAGGTCTGGGGCAAAAGCGCGGACCACGTCGTCCGGCATGCCAACCAACTGCTCCACGCCGGCGACGTTCCAGCCGTCGATATATTCGGGCCGGGGGTCGCAGACCGCGACCCGGAAGCCATTGAACAGCGCCATGGTCGCCAGGTATTCGGCCAGGGCGCCGGCGCCGATCAGCAGCAGGCGGTAGCCGGGGCCCAGGGTGTTGATCATTTGCTGGCCATCGAAGACGAACTGCTCCGGGGTCGCACTGATGGCCAGCGACACCTGGCCGCTGCCCAGGTCCAGGCTGCGGCGCATCAGGTTGCCGGCGTTGAGCTGGGCCAGCAGCCGTTCGAGGGCATCCCTGGAGGGGGTGAATTCGAGGATCAGTTCCAGCGTGCCGCCACAGGGCAGGCCGAAGCGATGGGCTTCGTCGGCGCTGATGCCGTAGCGCACCATTTGCGGCGGCCCGTCCGGCAGGCCATTGCCGCCATAGGCGTTGGTGTAGCGGTGGATCAGGTCGTCCTCGATGCAACCTCCCGACACGCTGCCCACCACCCGACCATCACCGCGCAGGGCCATCATCGAGCCCACGGGGCGGGGCGAGGAGCCCCAGGTGCGGGCCACGGTGGCGAGCAGCACGCGGTGACCGGCCTGGAGCCAGTCATGGGCGGTGCTCAGGACCAGTAGATCGATGCTTTCCATGGGAACCTCGGTTGTTCATGGGAGGGGCTGCTGGCAGATCCGCTCCTGGCCAGGGGGATCGCCAGCATGTCGCTCCTGCTTTCAGCGCATGTGCAGGATGATCGGGCTGCTGCTGGCCGGGTCGGTATGCCCGCGCAGCTGGCCGACCGCTTGCGCGTCGACCGCGCCGCCCGAATTACCCCAGGTGCCGCGCACGAAGCTCAGGACCTCGGCGATTTCCCGGTCCGACAATTGCTCGCGAAAGGCCGGCATGCGGTAGGCATCCGGCACGCCGGCGGCAACGATCCGCTGCGAGCCGTTGAGGGTGATGTTGATCGCCGACGCGTTTTCCTTGGCCAGTGCCGAAGTGGCGCCCGCCAAAGGCGGCATCCACTCGGCCTGGCCCTGGCCGTCCAGGCCATGGCAGGAGGCGCAGCGGGTCACGTAGGTATGGGCGCCGGGGCTGTCCAGGCGGGCGGTGGCGGACACGGCCTGGTACTGCCAGGGCGCGCCGTCGCGCTGCGGATCGCCGGGCAGCGACTTGAGATAGCGGGCGATCGCGGCCAGGTCCTCGTCGGCCATGAATTGGGTGGAGTTGTTGAAGGCCTCGGTCATCGAGCCGTAGACCACCGCGTGCTGGTTACGCCCGGTCTTGAGGAACTGCACGATCTGCGGCTCGCTCCAGCGGCCCAGGCCGGTGTTGGAGTCCTGGCGCAGGCTGGGGGCATACCAGCCGTCGAGCAGGGCGCCAGCAAGGAACGGCGCGCCGGACTCGTCCAGGGCCTTCTCGTTGAACGCCAGGCCGCGCGGGGTGTGGCAGCTGCCGCAGTGGCCCGGCCCCTGGACGATGTAGGCGCCGCGGTTCCACAACGCATCCTGCGCCGGTTTGGCCGCGTAGGGCGTGCTCGGGGCGAACAGACCGTTCCACAGCACGATGGGCCAGCGCATGTTCAGCGGCCAGGGGATAGCGCTGGGGATGTTGGGCTGGCTGGCCGGTTGCACGCCTTTCATGAAGAACGCGTACAGCGCGCGCATGTCATCGTCGCTGAGCTTGACGTAGGACGGGTAGGGCATGGCCGGGTAGAGCCGCCGACCGCCCGGGGCGACGCCATGGCGCACGGCGCGGTCGAAGTCGGCCAGGCTGTAGGCACCGATGCCGGTGTCCCGGTCGGGGGTGACGTTGGTGGCGTGGATGGCGCCCAGCGGCGTGGCCATTTCCAGGCCGCCGGCGAAGGGCGCCTTGCCCGGCAGGCTGTGGCAGGCCACGCAATCGCTGACCCGGGCGACGTACTCGCCGCGGCTCACCAAGGCGGGGTCGAAGCGGGTCGCTGCGGCCTGTTCCTGCTCGAAGGGCGAGGCAGGCTCGCGGGTGACATACCAGGCCAGCAGGCCTGCCGCGACCAGGCACGGCAAGGCCAGCCAGCCTGCGGTTCTTGCGAATCGGCGGTTATTCATGGGCAGTCCTGGTCGGTCAGCTGAAGGTGTATCGGCTCAATGGCAGGCTACGGATGCGCTGGCCGGTCAGCCGCGCCACCGCGTTGGCCACCGCCGGCGCCACGGCGGGCAGCGGTGGTTCGCCGATGCCGCCCATCTTTTCGCCACTCTCGACAATCCGCACGTGCACCCGCGCCATGCGTGAAGGCGGCAGGATCGGGTACAGGTCGTAGTTGCGCGCCCGCGGCTTGCCGTCCACGTACACCGCTTCTTCCAACAACGCCTGGGACAGGCCCAGGGCCACGGCGCTATTGACCTGGGCCGCGACGATCGCCGGGTTGACGATGCTGCCCGGGTCGATGGCCTGCCAGATGTCGTGGACCTTGACCTGGCCGCCCTCAATCGACACTTCGGCGACCACTGCCGCCTCCGAGCCGAACGGCGAGGCCATGGCCACGCCACGAGCGCGCCGGCTGCCGTCCTCGGCGGTGAACGGGCCGCGCTTCCAGCCGCCGGACAGTTCGCCCACCGCCTGCAGCAGCGTGGTCAGGCGCGGGTTGTCACGCAGCAGGTGCAGGCGCAGCTCGAACGGATCGTGGCCGCCCCGGTCGGCCAGTTCGTCGAGGAACGCCTCGTAAAAGAAGTCGTTGAGCGAATTGCCCACCGAACGCCAGTAGCCGAGCATGGCCGGGCCCTTGACGTAGATCTGCCCGATACGCTTGTTGGCGATGGCGTAGGCCTTGCCCGACAGGCCTTCGAGGGCGGTGGGGTCGAGTTTTTCGCCCTGTTTGCCGGCGATGGCCTCGGTAGGGCCTTCGGTGGCGCTCACCGCTTCGATGGCCACGGGAAGGCCCTGGGCATCGAGTGCGGCACGGAACTTGACCACGGCCACGGGGCGCAGCACGTCACGCAGGAACTCTTCCTCGCGGCTCCAGATCAGCTTGATCGGCCGGCCCGTGGCCTTGGCCAAGGCAATCGCCTGCGGGTAGGGGCTGGCCGAGTCGTACAGGAAGTGCCGGCCAAAGAAGCCGCCCAGCAACGGCGAGTGCAGGGTGATTCGCGACGGATCGAGGCCGGTGCGCTTGGCGATGTCGTCGCGGAACATGTCCGGCGCCTGGTTGGGCAGCCAGATTTCCAGCGAGCCATCGGCGTTGAAGCGCGCCAGGGCCGAAGGCGGCTCCAACTGCGCGTGGTTGAGGTATTGATTGTGATAGGTCGCCTCGACCTGGGTCTTGGCGCTGTCCAGGGCGGCAGCCACATCGCCCTGGTTTTCTTCGTCGCGGGCCGGGCCTTGCTGGGCGGCCAGAACATCGCGAAAGGCATCGCTGGAGAAGTCCGCCGGCATCGGCCGCACCTTGGAATCGGCGCCCGGTTCCAGCCACTCGACCTGGACCGCCTCGACGGCGCGCTTGGCGTGCCACCAGCGTTCGGCCACCACGGCCACCGCGCCGGGCAACAAGTGAACGGAGTGCACGCCTTTCATGGCCTTGACCTGCGCCTCGTTGCGCAGGCTGCCCACCGTCATGCCCAGGCGCGGCGCGTGCTGCACGGCGGCGTGGAGCATGCCGTCAACCCGCATGTCGATGCTGTACAGGGCCTTGCCGGTGGATTTGTCGTAGGCATCGACGCGCCGCACCGGCTTGCCGATCCAGCGGAACTGGCTCGGGTCGCGCAGTTGCACGCTGGCCGGGTCTGGCACCGGCATGTCCAGGGCGCGACCGGCCAGTTCGCCGTAGCCCAGCGAACGCCCCGAGGCGACATGCAGCACTTTGCCGGGCTCGGTGCTCAGCTGGTTGACCGGCACGCCGAGCTGCTCGGCAGCGGCCTGCAACAGCATGGCCCGGGCGAGGGCGCCAAGGCGGCGCATGGCCGGGTAGCTCATGCGCACCGACATGCTGCCGCCGGTGATGCGCATGCCGTTTTCCATCACCACATAGGCTTCGCCGGGCGGCGCGGCCTCGACCACGAAGGTCGCGGGGTCGGCGTCCAGTTCCTCGCCGACGATCTGCGCCATGGCGGTGTGGGTGCCTTGTCCGCCCTCCATGAAGGGGCTGAGCAGGCGCACACTGCCGTCCGGGCGAATCTCCAGAAACGCCGGGACCTGAGTTCCGCGTGCAGCGGGGGTGGTCGTGGCGGCCAGGACCCTGGCCGAGCCGAGCGGCAGGCCGAAACCCACTACCAGCGCGCCGACGGCGGTACCGGCCAGGAAGCGCCGGCGGGACAGGTTGACCGGCTCGTCCAGCGCCAGGGCCAGGAGGTCTTCAGCGGAGTCGATGGGCTTGTTCATCAGGCGCTTTCCTTCTTGGCGAGCTGGGCGAGGTCATGCACGGCGGTGCGGATGGCGTTGTAGGTGCCGCATCGACACAGGTTGACCATGGCCGCCTGGATCTGCGCGTCGCTGGGAGCGGGGCTGTGCTTGAGCAGCGCGGTGGCCGCCATGACTTGGCCGGACTGGCAATAGCCGCATTGGGCCACCTGATGCTCGACCCAGGCGGCGACCACGCGCTTGCCGACTTCGTCGGTCTCGATGGCCTCGATGGTGGTGACCTCGCGGCCGACCACACCCGCCACCGGGGTCACGCAGGCGCGTACCACATTGCCGTCGACCAGCACCGAACATGCGCCGCATTGCGCCAGGCCGCAGCCGTACTTGGTGCCGGTCAGGCCCAGGTCATCGCGGATCACCCACAGCAACGGCGTGTCGGCGTCGGCATCGACCTGGTAGGTCTTTTGGTTGATTCGTAGTTCCATGGTTCACCTGCTGATCATCGGTGGCTGTCTGGTTATTTTTTGTGGCGCATTCCCGCTCGAGAACCCGGACCAGGGCCGCGGGCGGGCGAATCGGTGGTCTGCCCCGAGGCGCTGCGACAACGAAATGAACCGGTCGATGGCCCTGGCGATGTACAGGCCCTGGGTTCGATCGCGGCGCAGCAGGCGGGGGCGGGAAGGGGCGAGGTTGCTCGCCGCGCTAGCGGGGCTCAGGGCAGCCGGCTCCTCCTGGCCGGACTCTAGTCCAGGGAGGGCGGCTTTCCTATCCACGGGCCGGCAAGTCCAGAGGATCAGGCAAGTATTCAAGCGGATTGTGCTACGAAGGCGAGCATGCCCCCTCGATCGAGGCCAGAAATGCCGCGTCCGGCCATGCGCAAAAGGGCCGTTAAAGGCGGAAGGCCCTGGCGAGCCTTCCGAACACCGATGACCTGTCGCGCAGGTCGCTTCAGCCCAGCCGCATCGACAGCTCCACGTCTTCGCCGAAGGGCACGGACAGATAGCCGCTGCCTGGCGAGCGCACGCGTTTCAGGTAGTCCGGGCTGTAATCGGTGTTGTCGGCGACGATCAGTGCGCCCGGCCGCAGGCGGCTCTCGACCAGGGCCAGGATGTCGGCATACAGCGCCTTGGCGCCGTCGAGCAACAGCAGGTCGATGGATTCGGGAAGGTCGGTCGCCAGGGTCTTGAGCGCATCGCCCTCGCGGATCTCCACCAGGTCATCGACGCCGCCCTCGAGCAGGTGCTGGCGTGCGCGTTGCACCTTGGACGCCTCGAACTCGCTGCCGATCAGGCGACCGCCGCCGTTGTCGCGGATGGCCGCGGCCAGGTGCAGGGTCGAGATGCCGAAGGAGGTGCCGAACTCGACGATGTATCGCGCCCGTGTGCTGCGCGCCAGCATGTACAGCAGCCCGCCGGTCTCCCGTGAAACCGGCAGCCAGAAGTCCTTCAGACGGCCATAGAAATCCAGGTAGTCGGTCTTGCTGTGCATCAGGCGCTCGCGTTCCTCGTGGGAGAGATCGGCGATGGCCGGGCTGGTGGCCGTGTGGGCCTGCTCGAACAGGCGATCGAGCAAGGGCGCGAGCGGGGAAGTCGTCAGTGTGCTGGTCATGAGTGCTCCGATGCGAAGTGGACGCCTTGCGGCGCGCGGCTAAAATGCGATCAATTCGTCGCATTTAGAGAGTATGAGCAAGTGAACGCATCCGCTATTCGCATTGGCGCAGGCCACGTGGTGGCCTTATGAGCAATCGCCGGACCCCACAGGTTTGCTCGCGTAAACACCCGCAACAGGCCCGCTCGACGGAGCTTGTGGCGGCGATCCTGCAAGCCGCTACTCAGGTTTTGGCCGTGGAGGGCGCGCAGCGTTTCACCACGGCGCGGGTGGCCGAGAAGGCCGGCGTCAGTATCGGCTCGCTGTATCAGTACTTTCCGAACAAGGCGGCGATCCTGTTCCGGCTGCAAAGCGATGAGTGGCAACAGACCACGCAAATGCTGCGCGGCATTCTCGAGGATGTCCGCATGGCCCCGCTGGAGCGGCTGCGGGTGCTGGTCCGGGCCTTTATCCAGTCCGAATGCGAGGAAGCCAGGATGCGCGTGGCGCTCAACGACGCCGCGCCGCTGTATCGCGATGCCCCCGAAGCGCAGGCCGTGAGGGCAGAGGGCGAACGGATTTTCCAGGTTTTCATGGCGCAGGTGCTGCCCCAGGCGCCCCAGGCCACCCGGGCTTTGGCCGGCGAGCTGATTACCTGCACGCTCGGCAGCGTGGGCAAGGACTTTTCGGAAAACCCCCGCACCGTCACTGAGATCCAGGCCTACGCCGATGCCATGGCCGACATGTTCAGTGCCTATATCGGCCTTTTGGCGCGTCGTTGCGACTGAGCGCGAAGGCAAGCAGGGCGGCGGATGCAGTAGCTTGCGGGGTGGCTGGAGGAAGGGATTCTGGCCTTGACATGGCGGGCGATGATTGTCAATCAGAAGGATCTGAATGATATGTATTTACTTACAAAAGATAATCGTTATCATTCGCGCGATAATTCATACAAAAGGTGTCCATGGTGGCTCGATCGCGCATTTACCCAGCCTCTTTGTCGTTGCTGGGCGTTCTGGTTGTACCTGATCTACAGGCAGAAACGGAGTCTGCTCTAACCCTACCGGCAACCGCTGTGAACAGTGAGTTCAGCGAGCAAAGCTACATGCCGACCGAGAGCAGGAGCGCGCTGAAGATCGATGCCCCGCTAAGGGACATCCCGCAAACCGTCAACGTGATTCCTCAAAGCGTGATCAAGGACCAGGGCGCGCAGTCGATGGAGGATGTGTTGAAAAACGTCCCCGGCATCGGCCTGTCTAACGGTGACGGCCAGCGCGACCAGGTCACCATTCGCGGTTTCAGCGCCATTGGCGACATGTACGTCGACGGCATTCGTGACGACGCCCTGTATTTCCGCGACTTGTCCAACGTCGAGCGGGTGGAGGTGATCAAGGGGCCGGCTGCGGTGCTTTATGGCCGGGGCTCTTCGGGCGGCCTGATCAACAGCATCAGCAAGAAGCCCAACTTCACGCCCAAGCAGGAGGTTGGCGCCAGCGTCGACAGCGAGGGCAAAAAGCGTACTCAGTTCGATGCCGGCTGGGCCGACCAGCAACAGGGCGATAAGGCCTTTCGGGTGACCGGCGCGCTGGAGAACAGCGACACCTTCCGCGATGACGGCTATATCGACCGCAAGGCCATCGCGCCGTCGGCTTACTTCAAGCTCTCGGATGACCTGGAACTGAACCTGGGCGCGACCTACCTGTATGACAAGCGCCTGATCGACTTCGGCATCCCCGCGCGAGGCGATCGCCCGGTCGATGTGGACCGCGACAAGCGCTTCGGCTCCGCCGACCCGGACGACGACTACACCCGCAGCGAGGTGTTTTCGTTCACCGCCGGCGTCGACTATCGGATCAACGACGATTTCAGCCTGAGCAATACCAGCCGCTATTACCACTACGACCTGGATCGCAACAACACGCTGGCCGACTCCAGTCCGACACGCTTCGTCACCGCCCCCAACGGCGAACTGCTGGTGAAGCTCAACCGCGGCAACGTGCAGCGCAAGGAAGATGGCTGGTTCAACCAGACCGAGCTCAAGCAGCGCGCGGTGCTTGCCGGGATGAACCATAACCTGCTCTACGGTGTGGAGCTGGGGCGCCAGGTGAAGGACCAGTCCGTGTTCAGCCAGTCCAACGTGGCAAGGGTGCCGGTGTATCGCGACGCCCTGGTCGACGTGCCGTTCCAGGCCAACCGGCAAACCGCCAAGGGAACCAATACCCAGGACACCGCCGGGTTCTACGTACAGGACCTGATCGAACTGGCGCCGCAGTGGAAGGCCCTGCTGGGTGTGCGTTATGACGTGTTCGACCAGGAATACGCCGATGACCTGACGCACGGCAAGCTGTCGCGCACCGATACCACCTGGAGCCCGCGCATCGGCCTGGTCTACCAGCCTGACCAAGTGCAGTCCTATTACATCTCGGTGAGCCGTTCCTACCAGCCGTCCGCGGAAATGTTCGCCCTGAGCACGACCAACCAGGATCTGGAGCCGGAAGAAACCACCAACTTCGAAATCGGCGGCAAATGGGACCTGCTCGACAATCGCCTGGCATTGACGGCAGCGTTGTTCCGCCTGGAACGCACCAACATGAAAACCAGCGATCCGGCGAACCCGACCAAGCTGGTGCTGGCGGGCGAGCAGCGTACCGACGGCCTTGAGCTGACCGCCAGCGGGCAGTTGAGCGACAAATGGCAGGTCTATGCCGGCTATGCCTACCTGGATGCCGAGATCACCAAGTCCAACAGCCGCACCAACGGCGTTGCCAACGAAGGCCAGACCCCGACCCTGACCCCGCGCCACAGCGCGAACCTGTGGCTGGTGCGCTCGTTGACGCAAACCTGGCGCGTGGGCATGGGGGCCAACTATGTCGATGACCGCTATACCTCGCTGGACAACAATGTGGTCATGCCGGCCTACACCACGGTGGATGCCGCACTGCTTTACAACCAGCCGAAATGGGACATGGCCCTGCGCCTGCGCAATGTCTTCGACAAGGACTATTACGCTTCGGCCCACGGCTCGGTGGACCTGATCACTCCCGGGGCCCCGCGTACCCTGGAACTGAGCACCAGCTACCGGTTCTGACTAGCGCCCCTGAACGCCAGCGCCCGGCACCTTGCCGGGCGCTGCTTTATCCGGCTGTTTTAAGCCTGGCAATTTGGCGTTTGCATGGTTTCCCCATACCACCGACGTCGCTGTTAGAACGCCGACTTGCCGATTGACGCTCCGCCGTCGACAAACAATGTCTGGCCAGTGATAAAGCCGCTCTGTTCCGACAACAGGAAGGCGATGGCCGCCGCGACTTCATCCGGCTGACCGAGCCTGCCCATGGGCACACCTGCCAGATAACGAGCCTCGCCGTCGCTGCCGGGAGGATTGCCGGCGCGGAACAGCTCGGTTTCCGTGGGGCCTGGAGCAACGGCATTGACGGTGATGCCGGTGGTTGCCAGCTCCAATGCCCAGGACCGGGTGAAGCTGACCAGTGCGGCTTTAGCGGCGGCATAGGCCGTGCGCTGCGGGATCCCCAGGACGGTCAGGCTGGAGATATTGACGATTCTTCCCCAACCTCGACTGCGCATCTCCGGCAACAAGGCTTGCGTTGCCTGTAAGGCGCTATGCAGGTTGATCCGCATGACCGCATCGAAGTCGTCGAGGTCTATCTCGCCGAGGGCTTGCGGGCGCACCAGGCCAACATTATTGATCAGGCCGTCGAAGTCATAACGCGAAACCAGTTCGGCCAAGCCATTTCGAGTTTGCTCCCGATCGCCCAGGTCGAGGCACACGAGGGTGCCGGGAAAATCTGCGTCGGCGTTACGAGCGATGCCGACCACACGGTGGCCCGCCTCGGACAACTGGCTGGCGAGCGCACGCCCGATGCCTTTGCTGGCGCCGGTAATAAGGAAGGTACGAGTGTTCATTGAGTGCTCCAGATACCTGGCAATACCGGGGAGTGGGGGGGAGGGTGGCTCACCGCCAGGGTGCGCCATGCAAGCGACCGGCACGGCGCCGCTGGGGGCACTTTATGCACATGTGGTGTGGCGATAAACCACTGCCCGTGGAATTCATCTGGCCCCGAAAGACAAGAATGTGCCGCTTAATTTGTGCTCGAAGCAGCTATTTTTTGTAGTACATCGAGGCGACGCCAGGTTCTGTTACCTAACCTGGGATCCTGGGTAGCCCGATTACCCGTAAAGAATTTACGCAAAAATTACAGGGTGTCGAGGTTGAGCATCTGATACTACGCGGCGCTAATTTGGCAGGCTATTTTCTATGTCTCTCCCGGCAATGCGGCTCATCGGTTTCATCTTAGGTATTTTCCTCATCACGCTTGCTGTCAGCATGGCGATCCCCATGATCACGCTGGTGGCCCATGAGCGCAGCGACGACCTGTCGGCCTTTCTCTGGTCGAGCCTGATTACCTTCGGCAGCGGTCTGTTATTGGTCGTGCAGGGCCGTCCCGAATCTGCCCGGCTTCGTCCCAGGGACATGTACCTGCTGACCACCGGCAGTTGGGTGGTGGTGTGTACCTTCGCGGCGCTGCCAATGGTGTTTATCAGCCACATCAGTTACACCGACGCATTCTTTGAAACGATGTCCGGCATCACAACCACGGGTTCGACTGTCCTGACCGGTCTGGATACCGCGTCACCGGGATTGCTGATCTGGCGTTCGATGCTCCACTGGCTGGGTGGCATCGGCTTTATCGGCATGGCCGTGGCGATCCTTCCGCTGTTGCGTGTGGGTGGTATGCGTCTTTTCCAGACGGAGTCCTCAGACTGGTCGGAAAAAGTGACCCCTCGCTCTCATGTGGCCGCCAAGTACATTTTGTTGCTCTATCTGGGGCTTACGGGCGTCGGGACGCTAGCGCTGTGGATTGCCGGGATGACGCCATTCGAAGCGATCAACCATGCCATGTCGCTGATATCGACGGGAGGCTTTTCAACTTCCGACTCCTCGCTGGGGCACTGGACGCAGCCAGCGATTCACTGGGTGGCGGTGGCCATCATGATTCTGGGCAGCCTGCCTTTTACCCTGTATGTCGTGACGTTACGTGGCAACCGGCTCGCGTTGTTCAAGGATCACCAGGTACGGGGATTCATCGGCTTCTTGACCGTCGTCTCGCTGGCGGTGGGGACGTGGCTTTGCCTTCACAGCGATTACGGTTGGTGGGATGCACTTCGCATCGTGGCGGTCAACGTGACCTCGGTGGTCACGACCACCGGAATCGCGGTTGGCGATTACACCTTGTGGGGCAGCTTTGCCGTCTTGCTCTTTTTCTACCTGACCTTCGTCGGCGGATGTTCAGGCTCGACGGCTGGAGGCCTGAAAATCTTCCGCTTTCAAGTTGCCGCCGCGCTACTGGTGAGCAGCTTGAAGCAACTGATCCATCCTCGGGCCGTTATCCAGAAGAAATACAACGATCGTCCCATCGACGAAGACATCTTGCGTTCGCTTTTGACCTTCTCGTTTTTCTTCACCATCACAATTGCCGTTATCGCCTTGGGTTTGTGTCTCATCGGGCTTGACTGGACAACGGCCTTGAGCGGTGCGGCGACCGTGGTGTGCAACGTCGGGCCAGGGCTTGGCACGATCATTGGCCCGGCAGGTAACTTCTCATCGTTACCGGATGTCGCCAAATGGCTGCTGACGGTTGGAATGCTCCTTGGCAGATTGGAGATCCTTACTGTGCTGGTACTTGTTACACCATATTTTTGGAAGTATTAGTTGCGGTTCTATCTAGTTAGTACGGAGACTCGAACAAGCTCACCTTGAATTGCATGCCACATGCAAGAGCGCTCGCTTAATCATGCAAGGTGAGTTCGGCGGATGCTGACAAGTCCAAGGTTCCCCTCAATACAGAAATGCTCTCTAACAACTTTTTGGGCAGTTCTCATATCGAACTCGGTTATAAACGTGGGCATCGCTTCAAGACGTAATCTAACGCCGTCTACTACAAGAGATGCCTACTATGCCAAACACCTCTGGATCGAGTGCGGGCAAAGGCCCAATGCCCAGCGTCCCATCTCCTGCACGCCCTAATACACCGCCCGGGGTACGCAGGAATAACAAAGTTTTCCCTCCGATCGAAAGCTCCCAGGCGTCTTCATCAACTACCACAGTACCGCCCCTCCAAACAAAGCCCAGCATTGCCCCAAAACCCGTGCCCTTTGCAGTTCCCAAGACCTGCGCCATGTGTGGAACATATCACCAGGGCACTTGCGCGACGCCCTTGCTCGGTGAAGTATCGTCTTCGCAAAAACCGACCTCGGCGCTGGAAATGTATGAGCGGCACCAAGCGAACTATCAGCCACAGGACCGGACCCAGCCGTTCGAAATCATGCAGTCGGTCACGGATGACAACCTGAAGTTCAGCGACAAGAAGGCGACTGACGCCGAGCTTACAAAAGTCGCGGACAAAAAATTCACCCTGCGCCACTACACGACGTCAAAACAAGGCCCCCCACCGTTCAACACTATCTCTTCGAACTTCGAGCTGGTGTACCGCAAGATCAAAACACTGCAGAGAACCCAGGGCAGCAACACCAACCAGGATGATTGGGTGCGTCTGGGCAATACGGCGTTTACCTTCTTTCTCTTGGCAATCGACGGCGAGGTAGCCAATCGAAAGTTCCTCGCAGGCGCAACGCATTACGCAGAAATTGATCCAGAGAACCAGGAGCAAATGGCTGCCGCGGGTCTGGAAAATGCGCAGTTTTTCGCCTCGCCAGACTTGCTGCACACCAAGGATCTGTCGAGTGCCAAAGCTATTAAAGGCCCGTTGAAAGATCTCAAGGCATTGATGGTCGCAAGCTCTGGACTCAAGCCCATCAGCCTGGGCCGCACATCTGCTCAAGGCCTGCTCAAAGCTATCGATGATCAATTCTCTGGCACTTTGGAAGTGAAACTGCCGGGCTCGGTAAACGTTTCTCAATGGCACAGCAGTTAGAGCGCAGCTCGAGCTTTATCAGGCGCCGGGAAACCGCCGATGTTCTTCGTATAGACATCAATACCAACAATGGGGCGCTAAAAGCGCCTTTTGCACTAACCAAGCCCACCACATCAGCGAAGTGTGCTTATTAGGGCTCTGTTCTCGTTGTTATCTTGATTTGGCGAAGACGTTCAACTTGTTCTGCGGAGTAAGGTTGGGCGCCAGGTTTTGCCTGAATATGGGGAGAGATAAGCTGCACCCAGATCTCGAGGTACTGCTCAAAGAACGTCTCTGAATTGAGGTAGCGGTCTTCAGCCATGCCTCGAAGTAACCACTGGGTCAGCACCATCAATTTATGAACTTTGAACTCTTGCGAGAGCGGCTCGAAGTAGTGTTCGCAAGCGATTCGGGTGAACTGGTAGCTGCTGTGCCAGAGCTCTTGCAAGCGGGTGGCCAATTCTGCGTCTTGCTTGCTTGCAACCAAGACCTCTAGCAGCACATGCAGCTTGCTGCCGCTGAAGACTTTGCGCCAGAAAGCCATGACCATGTCATGCAGCCGCTCCTGCCCGCTGGACGCCTCCATGTTGAGGTAAACCTGCCCCATGGCCTGGTAGATACGGTTAATGATGTGTTCGGCCGCAGCAACGATCAGCGCGGCCTTGCTGGAAAAGTGGTGCATCGGCGCACCGCGGGAAACCTGTGCGATGTCCACGATTTTGCTGATCGTCGTGGCCGCATAGCCTTCATTTTCCAGACACGTCATGGTCGCTTCAATCAATCGCAAGCGCATGGTTTCGCTGCGTTCATTCTGGGTCCTGCGCTGAGGAGGCAGTGTTCTGTGTGTTTCAGTCATGGCAGTTCCTGCTGACAACTGGCTCGATAGCGGCCCGGGCCGGGATTCGGCCCTGTCTGTGGGTTAGGTCCGTGACCATACAACCAAATAGTTTGGCGATGAAATCCTTTCAGTGAGGACGTTTTTTTTGTGTTCATCACATTTTCACTTGACAAGGCCGGGAGGCGAGTAGAGCTTATCTAACATGTTGAACGTACGTTATGTAAGTTTACCCAGACGAAGCCAGCAGGATGTGCAGGAGTGGCCCTGGCAGAGATGAAGAGCTCAGCTCCAGGGGGAGGGGGCCAAGCAGCGAGCCTTGCCCGCTTGACGGTGATTAGTGCCAAAACGGCCATCAGTGACACTGACAGTAATCGTGATAGCTCCCGGCAGCCAAAAGTCCTTTGCCGTAGGGGCAGGGAGGTCGCCTGATGAAGATGCAACTATTGATGTGGCGCTGGCCCATTCAGGAAAGTGCCGGTCGAGTGGATACGGATGGCCGTGAGTTATTACGGTGTTCCAGTTGCATGCCAAATTCAAGAACAGTACTTCGGTCTGGAAATACAGTTGATCGCCCGCTTCTGATAGAGGGGCGGAGTTGTAATATACAGATAACTTAACTTTGCTTTAGTTTAACTACTCGGGCGTTTTGCATTTCTGCAGTGACAGGGGGGTTAGTGTCACCGTCGCGCTCGAGCGCTTAACTTAAATTGTTCTAAATCCAATCGGGTTTTAACTTGACTGAGGTGGTTTATGGGTATTTTTAGCTACAAGGACTTGACCGAGACTGAGTCGGCGGCACTTTTTTCCGATGCGTTGGCGCTGACGATGTATTCGTATCACGGCTTTGATGATGGTTTTGCATCCGGTTATCAGAAGAGTGGGCTTAGCTTAGGTTTGCCCCTGACAATGATTGAGACAATTTTTGGTAGTTCGTCTTCCCAAGGATTGGTACCCGGGGTTCCATGGAACACTGATTCTGAGAAAGAAGCCTTGGAGGCTATCGAGGCTGCAGGCTGGAAACCTATCAGTAGTGAAGTTTTGGGTTACGGTGGGACAGTGGATGTACGCGGTACCTATTACGGTGAGCAGCCTGGTTTTCAGACGGCTCAAATGGATGTCATGGGAAAATATAATGCTGCCGGTGAGCTTACATCTATTGGTCTCGCTATCAGGGGGACAACCGGACCAAGAGAGAGTTTTTTGACGGATACGCTAGGTGATGTAGTCAATGATTTAAAAATGTTTGCTGATCCTGATGGCTACGCCAAGCAGTACATGAAAAATGCGTTTGATGTGTTGCTTGGTGATGTTGCGAAATATGCGTTGTCGAAGGGCCTGACGGGTGAAGATATCGTCGTGACAGGTCACAGCCTGGGAGGCATGGCAACCAATAGCTTAGCGGCCTTGAGTGAAGATGAGTGGAATGGCTTTTATAGCAACTCCAATTATATATCGTACGCCTCTCCGACGATATATGACGGTTTGGACAAGGTGCTGAATGTTGGATATGAAAATGATCCGGTGCTCAGGCTTGCAGCAGGGAGTCTATCTGACTTTTTAGGTGTTCATGATTCTCCAAAAGAGTCGGCGACTAATAATATTGTCAGCTTTAATGATCAGTACGCTTCGGCCCTGTGGCAGGTGGCGCCTTTTAGTTTATTGAATCCTTCGAGTTTAACGGCACATTTGCCGTCGTTTTATGGGGACGGTCTTGAGCGTATTACACAGTCGGAATTCTATGATTTGACGTCGCGGGACTCCACGATCATTGTCGCTCAACTGTCAGAGCCGACGAAGGTGAATACTTGGGTGACGGACCTCAACTACAACGCTCAACCCCATGTGGGGCCGACGTTGATTCTGGGCAGTGAGGGGCGTGACCTTATCAAGGGCGGAGGGGGCGTTGATTATCTGGAAGGGCGAGGTGGCGACGACATCTTTCGAGATGCCGGTGGCTACAATCTGATTTCTGGTGGAGAGGGCAGGGATACCTTTGACTTACAGAAGTCATTGAGCAGTTTTAAAGTAGCTAACGATGGCGCAGGTAATTTGTACATAAAAGACACTGCGGGCGCGATCAACATCGCTTCTAGCATAGAAGTGCTGAAGACCAAGGAATCCTACTTGCTACTTTTCAGCCAGGAGCGCTCTTATGATGTTACCCAAGAAGGACTGAAGTATTCCGGAGGCATTACCGGCTACGAGAAGTCTTTGCACGGTGATGTTGCTGACAACAAACTTGTGGCGACCACTCAAAATGAATGGCTGTTCGGGCATGATGGCAATGACACCCTGATCGGTGGCCGAGCCACGAATATAGTTGGGGGCGAGGGTAACGATCTGATCCAGTCGGGCGGCAACTTTAATACGTTGCTGTTCACCAAGGATTTCGGACATGACACTGTTTCTGGATTCTCCTCTACAGACAAACTTGTTTTCATGGGAGTCCAAGCTTATGAACCCAATGATAACTGGACCCAGCATGCGGTTGACGTCGATGAGGGGGTCAAGTTGGTGTTCGGCGATGATTCGGTGACGTTGGTGGGTGTAAATATAGGCGACTTATCCGCCAGCCAAGTAGTGATCGCATAAGCAAAGCTCCTTGCCTTTAAATCATAGTAATTTACGGGTCAGGCACAGGGACGTGTCTTGATCCGTTTTTTTTATACCCGAGAATACCGCATTCAATTGTGCTGTGACGCGGGACGAGAGATAAGACTCTTGTTTGGGGGCGGCGGCCAACGGAACGAAAATATAGGCTAACGTATAATGCCCCAGCATATTGATATCCCCGTGTATCAGTAGGGACAATCGGGCGATGTCCCATCTGCGGTTTCCTCTCCTCATTAAAGCTCTTGATAGATCCGCTCTGTGTCGGCTGCCTGGATGAATAAGTCGCAACTTTATTCCGTGTTCGAAATCCTACTGAACCAGCACACTACAGCGTTAAGCCTGCGTATAAGTTGCTCTGGTACATGCCGGATGAAGTTGGCAATTGCTTATGGCCTTGATGGTGTTTTCGCAGATGCTTATCACCACTCAAAGGTATTCCATAAGCCGTGGCTGAGAACGACCGGGTATTTGCTCTGGGATGAGTCGGATGAGCCGAGCAAGTTGCTGAACAAGCCGGCATCGGCCTGGGAGCACAGTGAGCACAAGGCGAGGGTTGTGCTCCGATGAAATCGAATCTGTACTCGAAATGAGTGAATCAAATATGCGGTGGCTACAAGGGGAAGGCCCCCCTAGGTCGGCAGTAATCGACCTAGGGACGTGCACGTCTAGCCGCTCAACGAACGCCGGCCTGCCTTAGAGCCGACGTGCTGTAGTCGTAGGACCCGGCCTTGAAGCCGAATTCGTAGGATTGTTTCTCCTCATTCTTCATACCCAGAGCCAGGTAGCGGCCGGAAACCAGGTCATACAAGGTTTCCAGGGTGTACCAGGGCACCTGCTTGTCGTAGTAGTACTGGGCATGCGCCTCGGCCACGCGCCACAGGGTGCCACGACCGTCGTAGTGGTCGATCTCGGCAGCCTGCCAGGTGTCCTCATCGATGAAGAAGTCACGCTTGGAATAGATGTGCCGCTGTCCGGATTTCAGAGTCGCCGTTACATGCCAGACACGGTGCAGCTCGTAACGGGCCAGGTCCTGATTGATGTGGCCGGCCTTGATGATGTCGTCGTACTTCAGCTTCGGCGAGTCCAGTTTGTAGGCGTTATAGGGGATATAGATCTCCTTCTTGCCATTGAGCTTCCACTCGTAACGATCCGGTGCACCGTTGTACATGTCGTAGTTGTCCGAGGTGCGCAGACCGTCGGCGGCGGTGCCTGGACCATCGTAGGCTATCTGCGGGGCACGTCGGACCCGGCGCTGGCCGGCGTTGTAAACCCACGCCAGGCGGGGTTCTTTCACCTGGTTCAGGGTTTCGTGTACCAGTATCACGGTACCCGCCAGGCGCGACGGTGCGACGATCTGTTGTTTGGCATAGAACAGCACGTTGTTCGACTTGCTCGGGTCGAAATCGCTCAGGTTGGCAGAGAAGGTGAGCTGGTCTTGGAAGGAAACCGGTGAGTACGAGCCATTGGTCTGTGGCGTGACCTGAGTGATCAGACGCCGCACGCTGCCCCCACGGTAGCGGGTGATATGGTTCCAGATCACCTCTAGACCGTCCTTCGGGATCGGGAAGGCGTAGGCGCCCTGAAAGTTCTCCAGGCCGTTACCGCTTTCCACCAGCTTGGTAGCGTTGGCGTTGGCCCTGGTCGCGGCGATCACGTCGGCCGGTACCGTAGCGGTACGATGAGTCGGGTAAACCGGCATCTTGTAGCTGTCCGGGTAGCGCTTGAACAGCGCCAACTGGCCAGGGGTCAGCTTGTCTTTGTACTGCTCGACGTTCTTGGCGGTGATGGTGAACAGCGGTTTTTCACTCGCGAATGGATCGGCGAGGAAGCCCTTGCTATCCACCGCGTCGGCGTTCTGCGGCAGGCCACCGGTCCACTCAGGGATAGAACCATCGGCGTTGCCGGCCTTCTCGGCACCCAGCGGCGTCAGGGTGGTGCCCAGCTTGGTAGCTTCGTCAGCGGAAACCGCAGCCATAACGCCCGTGGCGAGCAAAGACAGCACCAGGGCACCGGTTTGCAGCAGACTCTTGGTTATTTTCATTTTCATAGTCTCCTCAAAAATCCTGACTGCTTAGAAGTTCACGCCGAAGCTAAGCGCAACGAAGTCGCGGTCGGTCGAAGTGTTGAAGTCGCCACCAAAGAAGTTGGTGTAGGACAGGCTGGTCATGTAGGTGTTTTGGTACTCGGCATCCAGGCCCAGGCTGACGGCCTTGTTGCCTTCGCTGAACACGCCGTTCGGGCCATAACCATTGACGTCATGCGACCAGGCGATACTCGGCTTCAGGTTGATACCGGCGAAGGCATTGTTGTAATCCCAGATCGCACGGGCGCGATAACCCCAGGAAGTGGCGGTAACGAAACCATCGTTGTTGCAATTCTTGCTGACGTTCTCCGCGGTCGAGCTACCCAGAGTGCTGGTGTTCAGCACGGTACAAGTATTGATCGGGCCGGTTGCTGGCAGCGCTCCGGGGCCGAACACCGGGTCGCGGCCGTAGCGCGCCTTGGAGCTGCTTTCCAGGCCACCGACGTGACTAACCCCGACTTCACCAACCAGCGTCAGACGCTCGGCGCCCATGACCTGGTCGAAGAAATGGGTGAATGTGGTCTGCAGTTGGGTGATTTCCTTACGACGATAGCCATGCATGTCCTGTCCTGGCGTACCCTCCAACACCGAGGCGTTGGCGAACAGACCGCCCAAAGGGCCAACTTGGGCGAACAGGAGGTCGGTGGTGTTCAGTTGCACGGGGGCATTCGGTCGGTAGCTGACCTCACCGCTCCAGGCCGTGCCGGTGGGCAGGGTAGTGGAGAAGCTTAGGCCGTATAGGCGTATGTCCTGTGGATACTCTATGAAGTATTGCGAACTGCCTGCGATCACCAGCGGGGCCAGCGCACCGAGGCGTGATGCCGACGCAAAGGCTGCCGGCGAAGCCCCCGTGGAGCTAAGGGTCGGCAGGCGGCTGTGGTAGTTGATGAAGAAGGCGCCGAATTCGGTGTTCAATTCCTCGGCCGTGTAGCGAAGGGCCAGGCCATACTGGCCGTCGTCATCGGCATCGCGGTCAGGACCGCGAGGTATTAACACTCCTTCTTCATTGACGTTTACACCGAAGCGCCCCAAGGCAGTAAGAGCAGCGGCAGGTAGTCTCGAACGCTTATTCAGTACTCGCATATCGTTGCAGCCATCGGCCACGACATCCACCTGGGAGAAGAAGGTGCCGCAGTTGTCGATGACCGTCTGGTCCCATTCCAACTGATAGAAGGCCTCGGCGGAGAGGTTTTCGCTCAGGCCCTGCGACAGGTAGAACATGTTGACCGGGATCAGGCCCTCCTTGACCTCGGCCCCCGGGCGGCGGAACGCCGAGACGTCGATCGGGTTGATCACGTTGATGCCGTTCGGGATGAAGGTGCTCTCGCCCCAGCTCACTACCTGCTTGCCGAGGCGGACGGTGCCGGGTCGATCGGCGATGTTGTAGTTGTGGTAGACGAAGGCATCAAGAATCTGCGCGCCGGAAGACTTTGCGCCCTCTTTGCGGCCTCTGTCGTCGATATCCTTGAATGGACGGCTCTCGTCCTTCAGCTCGAAGTCATACCAATACTTGCCACGAACGAACACACCGGTGTCGCCGTACTTCAGCTCGAGATCGTGGATGCCTTTGAAAATTTTCGAGAAGGTCTCGCCTTTCTTGAAGTTCAGGCGGCCGTCATCGGAGGTCTGCGACAGCCCGTCGCCACCGTTGTTGACCCCGATCAGGTCCTTGTTGGCTTTCTGGGTCGACCAGCTGGAACCGACCGACAGCGAGGAGTCGAACTGCCCCTCCAGTTCACCTATTGAGAAGCTCGCTGCCCAAGCGGGCGCACTCAGCGAAAGTGCGCACAACGTGGCAATGGGGCGATAGGTAAGGCTGCTGAATATTGTTGTCTGCACCTGCGCTACCTCTTTTGTTGTTATGTAAAGGGCCAAGCAAATGGGTGGATCAGCAACGGTCAGGCGCGCCGTGGGGGAGTGTTTTAGTACACCCGTCGGTGTGGCCCGTTTTTTTAGTGAATGTGGATGGCGTGTTTTCGTGGAGGTGGAACGATCAGTCCCAGATCACCGCCTGGCCCTGTCGACGCCAGGTTTCAGCCTTGGGCAGAAAGTGCCTCTCTACTACGGCCCGACGCACTTTCAGGGTAGGGGTGAGAAAGCCGTTTTCCGTGGTCCAGATATCATCGAGCACGACCAGATAATCCAGCTGCTCATGTTTTTCGAGCTGCGCATTGACGGTTTCAAGCAACTGCGCCAGTGAGGCCGTGAGCGCCGCGCGCGTGACAATTCCCTGTTTCAGCTCATGTCGCACGGGTTCGGCGAGAATGAGCAGGGCAAAGGGCTGGGGGTTTTCCGGGCCTGTGACGCACACGGTTTCGATCTGCGGATGATTGGCCAGCAACTGCTCAATGGGTACGGGCGCGACATACTTGCCCTTGCTGGTCTTGAACAACTCTTTGATGCGGCCGGTAATGCGCAATCTTCCTTCTGCATCTATTTCACCCCGGTCACCGGTGCGGAAGAAGCCATCTTCTGTCGTCTCTTCGGCGGTTCTCTGTAGGTCTTTGTAATAGCCCATCATCTGTCCGGGGCTGCGCACCAGAATCTCACCCTCCGCAGAGAAGCGGCAGCTCACGCCAGGCGCAGTCGAGCCCACGTAGCCGATACGGACAGCTCCGGGGCGGCTGGCATGTGAGGTGGCGAAATTCTCCGACATGCCGTAACAGTCGAGCAGTTCCAGGCCTAATCTGCGATACCACTGGATGATGTCCGCCGGCAGCGGTGCCGAGCCGGTGAGGGCGACCCGCACCGCATCCATGCCCAGTTCCTTGAGAATACGACGCTTGACCAGGGTCGATAGAACAGGTGTTGCAAACAACAGCCGCTGCAGTCTGAGCGGCAGCTTGTTCTGGATGCCCTGGTAGAATTTGGTCCACAGCCGCGGGACCGACAGGAATAAAGTAGGCCGCGCCCGTTTGAGATCGACCTGGAAGGTCTCCAAGCTCTGGGGGAAAAAAACCTGGCATCCGAAATACAGGGAGGGTGCTTCTACAATCGCCCTCTCGGCCGCATGGGCCAGGGGCAGATAGGAAAACATGCGGTCATCGTTGTTAAAGCTATAGGTCCCGCCTAACGATTCGCAGGTGGCCATCATGCTGCCGAAGCTATGCATAACGCCCTTGGGGCACCCCGTGCTGCCGGAGGTATAGATGATGGTGGCCATCCGGCTTCTTTCAGGCAGGGTTGGCATTTCCAGGGGGGGCTGCATCCGCATGATGCCGTCCCATTGCGCAACGTCCGCCCTTGGCGACAGCGGCAGGCTGACCAGGGGCAGATCGGTCGGCAGGCTGCCCTCGATCTGCTTCCAGCTGTCACCGATGCCGTCCAGCTTACCCAGGACCATCAGGCGGATCTCGCTATGCTCGATGATGTAGCTCGCCGTTTGCGCATTGAGCGTCGGATACAGCGGCACGCTGACATGTCCTGCTAGCCAGATGCCGACATCCGCCAGGATCCAGTGCGCACTGTTGCGACCTAGAAGGCCGATGGAGCTACCCGGCGGCAGGTCCTGCGCCTGTAGCCAGCCCGCAAAACACCGTGCCTGGAGCCAGGCTTGTCCCCAGGTGATATTGAGGATCGAGCCATCCGGCATGGGTTGGGTCAGGTAGTGACGCTCGGGCTGCGACTGCGCCCAGTGCCGAAAGCGATGCAACAGGGTTTCTTCTTGTTGTTGTGTTGTGACATACGCGCTCATACAGACTCCACTCGACAGATCAGGCGCTGGCTTGGTTTTGCAGAGCCGTCAGAATGCTTTGGTTGTCGGCGCCCAGGCCCGGGGCTCGTCCCACTCGAACATGGCCGTCACTAAACCGTATGGGCAGATCGAAAGCGGGTTTGCCGCCGTCATCCAGAACCATGCCGCGCGCCTTGACCTGTTCGTTCTGCAGGGCTTCGGCCGGGTCCAGCACGGAGGTGACGCAGGTGTCCAGGGCGGCCATCTTGGCTTCCCAGTAGTTACGTGGCTGGGTCAGGAAAAGGGCTGCCAAAGCCTCGCGCAAGGGTTCGCCGGCCTTCCCTGGGGCCGCTGCCAATTGCATGAGGTCGGGCCGCTCCGCCGTCAGGCAGATCTGTACGAAGAATTTGTATTCGACCGCACCCACGGCGATGTAACGGTCGTCCGCGCAGCGATAAATCCGGTAATTGGGCAGGGCTCCGGTCAGCATGTCGCAGCCGCGCTCGAGGGGCGCGCCTATCACGCGTTGCGTGGCCAGGGTCATGACCTGCAAGGCAAGAGTGCCGTCCATCATGCTGACATCGACAAAGGTGCCGATGCCGGAGCGCTGGGCACCCACTAGTGCGCCCAGAATGCCGATGGCGCAGGTCAGTGCCCCACCGGCGAGGTCAGCCACCTGGAACGCGCCAGCAGCAGGATCACCGTCGGCCACGCCAGTCTGGTGCAACTCGCCGGTATAGGCGCGGTAGTTAATGTCATGACCCGGCCGCTTGGCGTAGGGGCCTGTCTGGCCATAACCGGTCAAAGAGGCATAGACCAGGCGCGGGTTGATGGCCTTGAGCACCTCATAGCCGCAGCCCAGCTTGTCCATAACGCCAGGGCGGAAGGATTCAATCAGCACATCAGCCTCGGCCACCAGCGCCTTGAGGCGTGCCACATCGTCGACCTGCTTGAGGTCCAGCGTTACCGACTTCTTGCCACGGTTGACCTGAGCGAACAGCTCCGGTGAGAGCACCCGACAATAGTCGCCGATGTTCGGCTCTTCAATCTTGATGACCTCGGCACCCATCTGCGCCAGATACAGGGTGCAAAAGGGCCCCGGCAGCAAGCGGGAAAGATCCAGCACACGGGTGCCGGCGAGTAGGGGGTTAGTTTCCATCGGACCTTTCTCCAGTGAATATGATCAGGGCGTAGCGTGTTTGCTGCAGGCTCAGGGAGATGCCGCGGGGGCAGTCTGTTGAAAGCAATCTACGACTTTCCGTTCGGTGATGTAGCCGTGCTCCACGAACCAGCCCAACGCATCGCGCAGGGTCTGCTCCAAGGGGCGCACCACCAGCCCTAGCTCACGCCGGGCCGGCGGCGTCGCATACCAGGCCGCGCCTGGTGAGATCGATTTCCGCCGGCGTCAGCAGGGGAGTCGTCCCGGTTGCTCCTCGGCCTGGCAACACTTAATCGCGACGGTACAGAGTGATCACACAGGCCCCACCGAGTCCGAGGTTGTGCTGCAGGGCGATGCGTGCCCCTTCGACCTGGCGCTTCTCTGCTTGGCCGCGCAACTGCCAGACCAGCTCCGTGCACTGGGCCAGGCCGGTGGCGCCCAGGGGATGGCCTTTGGAGAGCAGGCCACCCGAGGGGTTGGTGACAAACTTGCCGCCATAGGTGTTGTCGCCGTCCCAGATGAATTTTTCGGCACCGCCTTCGGGGCAGAGACCGAGGCCCTCATAGGTCAGCAACTCGTTGGCGGTGAAGCAGTCGTGCAACTCGATGACGTCGATGTCTTCGGGACCGATGCCGGCCGCTTCGTATACTTGTTTTGCGCCGTTCACGGTCATGTCGTAGCCGATCATCTTGATCATGCTGCTTTCATCGAAGCTGCTGGAGTAGTCAGTGGTCATGGACTGAGCGGCGATATAGACCGGGTTCTTGATCCCGTGCTTTTTTGCAAATTCATCCGAGCACAGAATCGCGGCGCCGGCGCCACAAGTGGGCGGGCAGCACTGGAAACGGGTCAAGGGATCGAACACATCGTCCGAGGCCATGATTTCTTCCAGAGACAGCACCTGATTGAACATGGCGTAGGGATTGTTGCTGGCATGCTTGCGCGCCTTCACGGCGATCTGGCCGAAAGTTTCGCGCTTGGTGCCGTATTTCCAGCGGTATTCGCGACCGGCACCGCCGAACATCTGTGCGGCCGGCGGGGACTGGTTAAAGCCCTGGGCGTCCATCATCACCTGGACGTGCCGGCCCATGGGCGGTTCGCGGTCGTTGAACTTGGCGGCTAGCGCGCCTTTTTCCATTTTCTCGAAACCGATGGCAAGAACACACTCGGCCAAGCCGCCTTCGATGGCCTGGCGCGCGAGGAAGAGGGCGCTGGAGCCAGTGGAGCAGTTGTTGTTGACGTTGACCACCGGAATACCGGTCAGGCCCAACTCATAGACCGCACGCTGGCCGCAAGTGGAGTCGCCGTAGACATAGCCGGCAAAGGCCTGTTCGACGTCTGCGTAGGGCACTCCGGCATCGGCCAGGGCTTTCTGGCCGGCCTCGCGGGCCATTTCATAATATTCTGGGCTGCTACCGGGCTTGGCGAACTTGGTCATTCCTACGCCAATCACATTGACACGACGCTTCATGGTGTTTTCCTTTTAGAGTTCTTGGAAACCGGCGGTGTGAGCTTCACACCGCCGATCGCGTGCTTCAGGCCAGCTTGAGGAAAGCTTCCAGCGTTTTGATCAGGCCCAGGTCGCCGTGGACCCTTACCCGGCCGTGCTGGAACAGCGACTGCAGTGAGTCCGTGCCCTTGATCAGCGTCTCCAGGTCTTCATCGGCGAACAGCAGCGTAGTGCCTGCCTCGGCGGTGCCGGCCTTGAGCACCGGGTTGGCGTTTGAGTAGTCCAGGGTCCAGGCGCTGTCGGGTTCGGCTACCTGGAAGCCGAGCACATGCCCCTTGGCGACCTTGACCAGCTCCGGAGACTTGGCAAGTAGCTCGCCGAACTTTTGGAACACGATCTCGGCCCGACCGACCTTCGCCGCTGTGGCAGGAACGCTGGCGGCGCTCGGCGCACTGGTGCCGCCGGCGAGGCGCTTGGCCACTTCGGCTTCGACCAGCTTGGGGTCCATCCTCTTGAGGAATTCGAGCTTGGAGGCCGCCATCATATTGCCGGCGATCTTCAGCTTGCCGGCGAAGAACAGCTTCTGCGCATCCTCACCACCCACGCACATCCCCACGAATTGCTCGTCAGCCGTGGTCAGGGTCACATCGGGCTTATCGGCGGTACCCGGTGTCACGGTGCCGACCTTGGCGTCGACGATCCAGGAGGTGTCGGGGTCTTTCAGGTTGAACTGGAACACCGTGTTGGCGGCTGTTACTTCCGCCGGGTTGGCGGCCAGATAGACGCCGACGGCGTTGAGGATGTCGACGCTGGTGGGGCCGGTCGGCTGCGCGGCACGCTGCTCGGTTGCTGGGGCGGCAGCAGGCGTATTCGCGAGGCGCTTGGCGACTTCGGCTTCGACCAGCTTGGGGTCCATCTTCTTGAGGAACTCGAGCTTGGAGGCCGCCATCATATTGCCGGCGATTTTCAGCTTGCCGGCGAAGAACAGCTTCTGTGCATCCTCACCCCCCACGCACATGCCGATAAACTGATCTTCATCGGCCGTCAGCGTGACATCAGGCTTGTCAGCGGCGCCCTGGATTACCTTGCCAACCTTGGCATCGACGGTCCAGGAGGCGTCCGGATTCTTCAGGTTGAACTGGAACACCGTATTGGCCGCTTGCACTTCGGCCGGATTGGCAGCCAGATAGGCGCCGATGGCGTTGAGGATGTCGGCGCCGGTCGGACCAGTGGACGGTGCAGTCGCTACGGCAGCCACACCCGCGGCAACAGGTTCGGCCTTGGCCTTGGCGAGCGGAATCTGCTCATACAGCTCGACCGCGGCATTCTTGATCACAATCTCGTCGCGTTCCTTGACGCGGGTCTCGAGCAGGATGTGGGTTTCGCTTTCCTTCCACATACGGGTGACCAGGGTTTCACCCGGGTACACGCTCTTGGCGAAACGCACCTTGATGCTCTTGAAGCGACGCGGGTCGTTGCCGAGGAAGCTTTGCACGACATGGCGGCCGACATAGCCATAGGTGCACAGGCCATGCAGGATGGGCCGATCGAAACCAAAGTTCTTGGCGAACTCGGGATCGATGTGCAGGGGGTTCCAGTCGCCGGAAAGGCGATAGATCAGGCTCTGGTTGTCACCGATTTTTTCCTCGACGATAGCGTCAGGCTCGCGAGGCGGCGGCACGTTGATGTCGGCGCTGGGGCCGCGATCACCGCCCCAACCACCGCAACCGCGCAGGAAGAAGGTGATTTCGTTATAGGCAAGTTCCTCACCGGTTTCGTCGAAGCTGTGCACGTCGATGATGCCGATTGCGTCCTTGCCCTTGTCATAGGCGGTGCGCAGTTTGGCTTCGTGACGCAGCTTGGCGTGGGGCGGCAGCGGGCGCTTGATCTCGGTGTACTGTTCGCCATGAAGCACACGATCCAGCACATTGCCCATGCCTGGCAGTTCCTTGCCTTCCATCATCATCTGCATGAAGCCGTTGAGGGGCGGGATCACGCCATAGGTGGGCAGAGCGTAAAAAGTGTCGCCGCGTTCGTACAGATACTGCAGCCCCTTGGCATCCAGCGGGTCGGCGCCAACGCCAACGCCAAGCGCATAGAGTGAAAGGTCGCGCTCGTCATAGGCGTTTTCGATCACCACCGGCTTGGCAGCCTTGGCCTTGTCGAGGTCCAGGAACTGGTTGCCGCCGAGCTTTGGATTGTTGATGTTGTCCATGGCCGCCACCATGGAGTCCGCGACAGTGGTCGGGAAATCCGCGTCGGCGAAATCTCCTACCTGATCCCACTTGGCGGCCACGTCTTCGATATCGATGGGGCTGGAAAGGCGAAAACCCACGCCCTTGGTGCGCTGCCAGCGCAACTTGTTGATGATCCCGGCACCGACTTCGAACAGGCCGCCATTCTCCTCACAGGATTCATGGCAGAGCCAGCCCACCAGCGGGCTGACATATTCCGGCTTGAGGCCTTCGAGAATTTCCGGCGGCAACACGGTTTCCGTCAAGCGCGAAGCCGCGATCGGAGCAATGGTGTTGACGTGAATGTTCTTGCTGCCGCCTTCTACCGCCAGGGTCTTGGCCAGGCCGAGCAGACCGAGCTTGGCGGCCGAGTAATTGGCCTGGCCGAAGTTGCCGTAAATGCCGGCGGCCGAGGTGGTCATGATGATGCGGCCATAACCCTGCTCGCGCATGATGGCCCAGGCAGCATGGGTGACGCTCATGCTGCCCTTGAGATGGACGCGATAAATCAGGTCCCAGTCGTCCATGCTCATCTTCAGGAAACTGGAGTCGCGCAGGATGCCGGCATTGTTAATGACGATATCGACCCTGCCGAAATTATCTACGGCCGTCTGCACGATGCTGGCGCCGTTTTCCACCGAGTCGTAGTTGGCCACGGCTTCACCACCGATGGCCTTGATTTCTTCGACTACCTTGTCAGCCGCCGCAGAAGACTGGCCACCGCCATGGGCGCCGCCGCCCAGATCGTTAACCACCACGCGAGCGCCGCGAGAGCCGAACATGAGCGCGTATTGACGCCCCAGCCCACCGCCAGCACCGGTCACAATGACCACCTTGCCATCAAAACGTAATTCTTTTGACATGATAAAAATCTCTTGATATTGGGAGATTGCAAGCAGCGTTACAGGGTGCGCGCGATGATTTCTTTCATGATTTCGTTGGTGCCGCCGTAGATGCGGGAGGCGCGCATGTCGACATAGGCACGCGCCACCGGGTACTCCAGCATGTAGCCGTAGCCGCCGTGCAGCTGCACGCACTCGTCGATGACCTTGCAGGCCAGGTCGGAACACCAGTATTTGGCAATGGCGGCATCGTCGATGCCGAGCTCGCCTTTGAGCACCAGTTCCAGGCAGCGGTCGACATAGACGCGGGCAATCGCCAGCTCTGCCTTCATTTCGGCCAGCTTGAAGCGAGTGTTTTGGTAGCTGGCCACGGGCTTGCCGAAAGCCTGGCGATCGCGGGTGTACTTGAGGGTCTCTTCAAACGCGGCCTCGCCAGCAGCCACCGAGAAAATCGCGATAATCATGCGTTCCCAGGCCAGCTCCTTCATCAGCATGAAGAAGCCTTCGCCCTCTGTGCCCAACAGGTTTGCCTTGGGGACATGCACATCGTCGAAGAACAGCTCACAGGTATCCTGGGCCTTCATGCCGACTTTTTTCAGCGGCTTGCCCTTGGTAAAACCCGGGCTGTTCGCCTCGACCAGCAGCAGGGAGATATTTTCCGCCGCACCGCCGGCGACGCCGGTCTTGCACGCCACAATTATCAGATCCGACAGATAGCCATTGGTGATGAAGGTCTTGGAACCGTTCAACACATAGTGATCGCCATCCAGCATCGCCGTGGCCTTGATGGCCTGCAGGTCGGAGCCGGTGCCGGGCTCGGTCATGGCAATAGCACCCACCAGCGCCCCTGTAGCCATGGGTGGCAGGTACTTGAGCTTCTGCTCGTGGGAGCCGAAGTTATTGATGTAATTGGCGACGATGTCGCTGTGCAGGCCGAAGCCCAGGCCGGTGGCACCGGCCTTGGTGGTTTCTTCGAGCTGCACCACGCTGAACAGGCGGTCTGCGCCGATGCCGCCATATTCCTCGGGCATGGTCTGGCACAGATGCCCCAGCTCACCCGCGCGATTCCAGATGCTGCGGTCCACATGCTGCTGATCTTCCCAGCGCTCATGATGGGGCATGATCTCATCGGCCAGAAAACGCTTGACCTGACGGCGATATTCTTCGTGCTCGGAGCTAAACAGGGTACGAGAAATCATTCAAACCACTCCACTCAATTGGCGGAGTGACTATGTGGCCATTTTTCAGATTTCAGTCAGTGATGGTTATGCCATAGTTCTTGACAAATCAGGCCAAGCTCGTCGAGATAAAGGGCATGAAAAAATCAAGAAAAATAAGTAATTCATTCGTTATTTCTGTTGCCTATATCCGGCACTTGCTGCAAATAGGTGCTGACTGGGGCGTGTCCGAGCAGGAGCTATTGAGGGGGTGTGGTTTAAGTCACTCAGAGCTGCAACAACCGGATGCCCGCATCACGACGCGGGAAGCGGGTCTGATCACACGACGTCTGATTCAATTGAGCGGCAGAAACGATATCGGCATGGAATACGGCATGCTGATCCGCCCGACCTCGCACGGTTTTCTGGGTTATGCCGTCATGAGCTGCGCCACTCTGGCCGAGGCCATGCAGGTTCTGCACAAGTACCATTCCCTGCATTTCAACGATTTCACACAGACCGTCGAGGTGAGGGACGAGGAAGTAGTCATTACCCTTACCGAGAGCTATGACTTCGGTCCCATGCGTCAGGTTTTCTTTGAGGCCTTTCTTGTCTCTACTTGCCAACACATGGCCTATCTCCTCGGGCGGGAACTCGCGGGTTTGAAGGTGCATGTTGACTGGCCCAAGCCTACCTATTTTGATGCATACCAGGCGCGCCTGCCGCTCTGGGAGTTCAAGCAGGCGCACATCCAGATTCGCTTCCCCCGGAGTTTTCTGTCCCTTCCTCTAATCATGGCCGATCCCCATGCCGTTAGGCATGCCTTGGCCCAGGTGGAAAAGGAAGCTGCTGCGCGAGCGATGGCGGACAGTCCGGATATTGTTCCACGCGTGCGGGGGCTCTTGCAGGCAGGCATCGACGGGTATCCGTCCTTGGCTGATGTGGCAGACAAGCTCTGTGTTTCCGAGCGCACGCTCAAGCGTAAGCTCAGCGAGTCAGGTAGCAACTTCCAGAGTCTGCTGGATGATGCGCGCCGGCGTCAGGCGATGGAGTTGATCAACGCAGGGCAGCTGCGTCTGCAGCAGATTGCGCAGGTTCTGGGATACACCGACCCGGCAGCGTTTACCCGGGCCTTTAAACGCTGGACGGGCGAAAGACCCAGCGACGTACGAAAGGGGCGGCTCACATAATCGCGAAGAAGGAGGGGAGAGGTAGCTGGCTGCCCAAGCGTAATCCTCCTGCGTTACAAGCAAGCCCCGTTCTCATGACTTACCGATCATGGTGCGCCGATAGGCAAAGGGGCTGCATCCCGTCCAGCGCTTGAAAGACCGGCTGAACGCACTCTGCTCCGAGAAGGCCAGCATCCAGGCGATTTCCGTCAGCGCGAGCCGGGGATCTGCCAGATACATTCGCGCCAGTTCCAGTCGGGTCTGGTCGAGAAATTCACGGAAGCCAAGCCCGCGTTCTTGTAGACGTCGCTGCAAGCTTGCTCGCGACATGCCCATGCCTTTGGCGACATGGGCGATAGTCGGCTGCCCCTCATGCAACGCCCGGACGAGTAGGGCGTGCAATGCGGTGAGCATCGCATCACGGCGCGTTAGTTCACCCAGCCGGGCCTCTGCTCGACGCTCCGTATAGTCCCGCAGACTGTGGTTGCTTGTGCGTATCGGCAGGGCCAGGGAGAGACTTGAAAAGCTCAGCGAGGCGGCTGGCGCACCAAAGGTCACAGGGCAGTGGAAAAACTGCTCGTACAAACCGGGTTGATCTGGTGTCGGTCCCCCCATCTCGACGGCGATCGGGTTGACTGGCGCCTCGCACAACAGGCGCGCCAAAGTGACCAGACAGACCAGCCCGGTTTCGTGGCTCAACTGGACCATGCGGGATTGCGTGGGCATGCCTTCGGGCACTAGCCAGCGTATGGTCAGGGCGTCTGCCGTGCGTGTGATCGGCACGACAATGCCACCCCATGCCAGCGCATAAAACCGGCTGAGACGCTCGAAGACCTCACCAAGGTTGTCGGAAGACAGACAGAGATAGCCCAGCATGCCGAAGTGGCGTGCCTGAGCATAGCGACCGATGCCAAGGCCCAAGGCAGGTTTCGGGTACTCACGGCTGATCAGGGCAAGAGCGGAAACCCACTCGGTAATGGGGACTTGGCCGTCGGCTTGCCAGCTTGCAATACGAGTGCGACAGCCCGTCGCCGGCAAGCCTTCGGCATCTAGATAATCCTTCAGCAGACCGCCGAGACCGCCGCTCAGCAGGACATCCTGGTAGGGGGAGTTTTTCATATGAGGCAATCTGTCAAATATCAGAGGTCATTTGTCAATAATGACCTGGGATGTCAGGAGATACTGCTTCTTCCAACTACCGGATTAACGGAGCAGTGCCAATGTCTGATCTTCTGGACGTATCCCAAGCAAGCACCATGCTGCGGCAAATGCTGCCGCTGTACGAGAGTATCGGGCTGACCGTTGAACATATGAGCGACGTTCTGGAATGTTCGGTGCCGTTTTCCCGGCATAACCAGAACCATCTCGGCACCCTGCACGCGGGAGTGCAATGGTCGGCGGCGGAGATGCTGGGCGGGCTGCTCTATATGACGCATATGCAAACCCTGGGCAATTGCAGCCCCGTAGTCTGTGAGGTGAGCATCAAATTCCTGAAAGCCGCCACCAGCCGCATACGGGCACGCACACGCTTCGACGCCGACCAGGTACAAGCACTCAAAGCTACGTTGGACAGCGAGAACAAGGCCTTTTTTGATTTGAATATTGAGCTGCTTGATGATGCTGACCTGGTTGTCAGTACCGTGGTCGCCAAGTACCGCTACCGGCGTGTTAACCCTTAAACGCAATAGAGAAAAATGGAGGAGGGAGGTGATGTCCAGTTCTTGTGTGGTCACCTTTGGCCGCGCTGATGAGGTTGCTGCGGAGGACGTTGGCCAACGTGGTTGGCTATTACAGGGAGCAAGGTTCTCAGGATCCGTTCGTCCTGGAATACATCGCCGAGGTGCAGGCACGAACTGCAGGAGAGTGATCGAGGCCTGGGCCTAGCTCCAAATCTGACCACCCATGTGAGCGTCAGAAGTAAAGTGAAATTAATTCAAGTTTCTGATTTTTATATAGAATTCGACAAGGCTGCAGCTGAAAGGTGGAAAAACTCACATTGTCAATCACTGATTTACACCCTTTGAATGCTGAATTTTAGTCACTTCTCTCTACCTGCCTTTAGTCGCGAAGAGCCTTTCACTGAAGTTTGTTGATGCTGTTTTTCTTAAACGCTTGCTGAAATTCCACCATTCGTCAGCTGACTATGGAGTAATTCTGCAGTTGTCGCGTTATCGCTGCCCGTAAGTTATTGATTCATAATGGGGGGGCAAGTACTGTCTGCGGTTGACTAGTTGGTGGTCAGGTTGACAGCTTGTAAAAAGAAGCCAACGCTATTGTCCTATTTATATTTTCGCTTGTGGGCGGCGAGATGAAAAGCATAGAAGTGAAGCCAGGTCTATTGGTGGTTGCAGGGGGGGCTTTAGCTGTAATTACAAAATGCTTGCCTGGCTCATTAGTTGAAGTAGAGATTAGCAAGTCGCGAAAAAAGAAGACTTTTGATATTGAGAATATTGAGTATATAGATCCGGGGTATGACCCTGATAAAGAAATAGTAGTGCCGATTGCCGCTCAAGCCAGGTCTTTGACTGACGACTTTGGAGAACTAGAAATTGCAAGAGTTCGCTTTGAAGTCATAGGGCAATATCGAAGTAAACAGATTGGCAGGTCTGAAGCATGTTGTCGTCTTGGTGTATCTAATGGAATGTTCTACAGGCTTCTGAGAATGTATGACAAAGATGCAGGTCTGTACTCACTAATAAGACTAAAGCGAGGTCCAGCACCAGGCGTGTTAAAGATCGATGAAGAAGTCGAAGGGTTTATTGCGTCAGCAATAAAAACCAGCTATGAAGGGAAGTCTGCGACAATCGCTCGAGTGTGGCGTAAAGTTGAGCAGTTATGCATTGGCACTGGGAAAAAAGCTCCATCTATAAATACGGTGGCTGCGAGAGTAAAGAGTTTTGATCAGGTTGAACTTTATAAAAAGAAATATGGGCATGAGGCTGCGCAACAAAAATACCAAGCCCGGCCGGGAAAGTTAATTACGCATGCGCCATTAGAGTTTGTTCAAATGGATCACACCAAGGTTGATGTGATTGTGGTTGATGAAAAAGACAGGCGGCCAATAGGGCGGCCTTGGCTAACAGTGGTTCTCGAAAAGAATACCCGTGTAATGCTCGGGTATTATTTGGCTCTGCACGCCCCCTCGTCACTTTCTGTAGCATGCGCTATATCTCATGCTATTTTGCCCAAGAAAGCATTCATGGAGCAACTAGGACGATTGCCTGCAGAGTACCCATATTATGGAAAGTTCAAAATTATTCATATGGATAACGCTAAGGAGTTCAAGACCACCGGGTTCCAGAAAGCTTGCGCAAGAAATGATATCGAACCTAAATGGAGGCCTCTTGGAAGGAAGCACTACGGCGGGCATATTGAGCGTTTGATTGGGACTATGATGAATGAATATATACATTTTTTACCCGGTTCAACGATGTCTAACACTGTCCAAAGGAAAGGTGTAAATAGTGAGAAAGAAGCTTCGTTAACCTTCAGGGAGTTTTGTAGATGGTTCGCAGGGGAGGTTGCCATCTACCATGGACGTGTCCATAGAGCTTTAGGGTGTTCGCCCTCAGAGGTATGGAATAGGTATTTCGCAAATCATGAGGAAGGGCCGCGTCACCCTCCTATGGTGGCACGTCCAATGGATCTTCGAATGGACTTTATGCCCGAGGAACGGAGAACAATTCGACCTGATGGTGTGTCGTTATACCAGTGCAAGTATTGGAGTCCAACTCTGCGACTATATGTTGGACATAACGATGTGACGATAAAGTATGACCCGTTTTCCATGAAAACTATCTGGGCAAGACTTAATAATGAATATGAGCCCCTTACTTTTTCAGATCAAACGTTAGAGGACTGCACCCTAGAAGATATTCGTTTAAGAAACCGGCGTGCTAGAAATGGGGCGCTGACGACTCCCTCCTTGATTGGAGTAGTAGAAGAAAATGAACAACTTGTGCGTGAGAGTGTAAAGCTTACGAAAAAGGAGAGGCGTAAAGTTGCAGCATTCAATGCATATCATGGGGTTAGAAACGCTGCCGGGTCCGCGCCTAAAGCGGAGAAGAGTACAGTAAAAAACGAACGGCCGGATTACTCGAAAAAATCAGAGCCCTTTAGAAGGGTAAATAAATGACGACTGTTGGCCTGCATCTTTTGTCATCAACTCGAAAGCTACTGGCGTTGAGCGATGAGTGCCGAATTAAAGAAATTCAGAACGATAAGGTTTGGGTGGACTATCCTTTGGCTGCAAAAATTTCTGACATCGTCAATAATTTCTGTGAGCTTCCGAGAAGATCCCAAGCGCCCTGTATGATTGTCTGCGGTGAGGGTGGCACAGGTAAGACAAGTATTATCAATCAGCTAAAGCGGGAAAGCCGATTTAAAGAAAAATTGATTTATGTTGCGTTGAATGTCAATCCTTACGGTTATAAGTTTAATGAGTTGATAGCGGATGCATTAGGGGTCCCTTGTAAGTCGACGAGAGGTGTTGGTCGTAAATCTGATTCGTTGATGGTCGAGCTTGAGGAAGTGATAAGGTTGCGTAATATAAGGGGGATAGTTATTGACGAGTTGCATGACGCAATGCTTGTTCCCCGATTAGAGCAAGGGAAACATCTTTCTCTATTGAAAGGCTTGTCTAATGCACCTTTTGGCTTGTCTGTAGTTGGCTTCGGCACTAACTCAGCAGGGAACGCACTTGCAGCAGATAAACAGCTTAGTAGGAGGTTTATTAAGTTTCAGCTTACTGACTGGAGTGAAACCGAGGGCTTCAGATCGTTTCTTGCGGGGCTTGAAGAGATGTTGCCACTGAAGTACTCGTCAGGCCTGGATAGGGAGGAAATTGTTGGGTTATTGCTGTCCAGCACTCTCGGGAGAATGGACGATGTTGTAAAGTTAATAAGAAGTACTGCATGCTACGCCATTAGAACAGGTGAGGAGAAAATTACTCCTGAATTACTGAATAAGACGATCACATCCCCCTGGGGGTATTAGATTGTGAAAATTAATGGCCTGCCTAGACCCCAGATTGATGAATGCCTTTCATCCTGGGTCTATCGTGTGGAGCATAACGGAAGTTTGAGTATCCATGAAGAATGGTTTTTATTTTCAAAAGACCCTGACTATGACGTGCCGGTGGCGTTGGTTGATCTAATAGCTGATAAAGCTCAATTTGACTTGAGTTTGATTCAGAGGTTCTTCAGCTATCAAGTAAACTGGTGCTTCCCATGGAAGAACAGACTTGCATATTGCCTGGACTGTTTTCGAGAGGATATAGCGGGCGGCGGTTTGCCATACTGGCGTAGATGCTGGTGTAGCCTTCATCAGCCAATTTGTAGTACGCATCGCAAGCTATTGAGCACGATGCCGACGCAATCAAAAATTGGTCCAGATAAACCATGGAGCGCTTTTTCCTCTGAGTTAAATTATCCCCCTGTTACAGCGTTGTCCAGGAATCACCTCAATCAAACGCAATACCATTCTATTAATGCATTAATGATCAGATCCGCCTTTAGGGTGCAGAATTATGTAAACTTGGCGCATGCAACAAAAAATCTTCACCTGCCGGGATTGAGGTCGCCTATACCGAGTTGTCGTTTTTTGTCTTTGGTTAGATTTCTATTCTCATGTTTTTTGTATCCAAGAACTCTGGCCAAGGGGCTGGACGGAATTGCACGTGGTTTCCAGCACGGGCTCTCCAGGAATTCATACCCCGATGGCGCTGAAGCAAGAATAGCTGGTTGCGAGGATCCCAACACTTTTTCGAGAATGACAGCTCTAATTTTGATCGGAGTAGTGATTGGAGTGATACGGCAAGAAGTAGTCCAGAAATATTCAGATCAGTTATATTTGCATGCATTTGTACGTCGCTGCGGCTTAGTTGAGCTGGGGCAGTACGGAGTAAATTTGCTTGATGATACTGAAGTTGAAGAGGCTGTAAAAATATTTATCGAATTACCTCCGCTGCTGCTGCTCCGAGTTAAACCATTTGTTGAAGGAATGAAGAAAAGTGAGTCAGTTTTTGTGAGAAGAGCGGCTGAGCGTATTGCCTTAAGCATTGTTTGGCAGGTCAGGGAAAACTAGTATGCGAGACGCAAAACGGTGTACCTAGCCAAGTGGAAAGAGCTTGATGCCGTCGGGCTATGGCTACGCACTTAAGCGCGGTCTATGTCTCAGATGCTGGCTAGTCTCCTGTGCTTGTCATGGTTGGTTCGCAGAAGACTGTTGATCCTGCCGTTTGCTCTAGCGCAGCTTCGCTCGCTATCTGTGTTGGCCCGAGGAGTTGAGTGGCCCGACTGCCCAACAACGAGCCCGCCTGAAAGTAACCCATCACTGTGCTGACGCTGCGATGTTCGGTCATAGCCATGACCTCACCGAGTGGCACTCCCTGACGCCCAGCTTCGGTGACAAACCCAGACCTCAAACTGTGCGCCGCCCAATCCCCCTCAAGGCCTGCGAGTTGGGCTCGGCGTTGAACGATGCGTGCGACCTGGTCGGCCGACAGTCCCGTGGCGCCCACCTTGCCACCCTTGTGCAGCCGCCGGAACAGCGGTCCAGATTCGGCTGGTGCAGCCGCCAGCCAGGTGGTGAGGGCCTGCGCTGCAGGTCCGCGCAACGGCTTCTCGCGGCGCACGCCGCCGGTGTCGGTCTTGGTAGCCCCCAAGGCGTACAGCCAGGTGTCAGCATCCAGTTTTCGTATATCGCCGATCTGCAACCCCACCACCTCCGAGCGCCGACGGCCGCCACCACTCCAGGCCAGCAGGAGTAGGGCGCGATCACGTACGCCGCGCACGCCGTCGGTGCAGGTGGCCAGCAGTGCTTGTAGCGGCTCGACCACCACTGCGGTCTTTTTGCGCACGGTTATCCCTTGGCGCGATTGCGCCTTGCGCGCGTCGCGCAGCAGGGTCTTCAGTGCTGGGGCTTCGGTCGGGCTGTTCCAGGCGTTGAGCCGGTGCCATTTGCCGAGCACCGCCAGGCGGTGGCTGACGGTGTTGTACGCCAATGGTCCGGGCTTGGCTTTGACCCGCGCCGCCACCAGCGCAGCGTCGACTGACGGCGGTAGCAGGTGGGCCCTGTTGCCGTCCGCCAGTGGACGGGCCAGGTGGTCGACGACGAATTGCACCGCTACGGTCGGCGGCAGCGGAGCATCACCCAGTGCCTGGCCGTAGCGCAATTGCAGCCAGGCCGACCAGTAGGCAAGGGCGCTGCGATAACTGCGCACGGTATTCGCGGCGGTGCCAGCGGCGATGAACGCTGCTGCAGCCTCCTGGGCATTAAGGGCCAGGGCATGCGGATCCAGCGGCATTTCGTCGACCAGTGGCAACTGATCTGTAATATCTATTACGTCCAACGTATTATAATTCCAATACTGGCCAAATAAGGTCGGATAATCTTTCATTATCAGACCTAATATAGTCGGAGATGAGCCGTGGCAGTAGGGGTGCCGGAAAACAACGTATTTGCTGCCGCCGATGCAGTATTGGCGCGGGGCGAGCGGCCGACGGTGGAGCGCGTGCGCCTGGAGCTGGGCCGCGGCAGCCCAGCGCGGGTCGGTGCGCTGCTCGATCAGTGGTGGGAACAGCTGGCTGGACGCCTGCGCGGCGAGACCCGTCTGCCCGGGCTGCCGGCGGAGGTGGCGCAAGCCTTTGTCGCCATCTGGCAGCAGGCGACCCTGCTCGCCCAGGGCGTTGCTGAGCAGTCACTCGCGGGCCAGCGTCAGGTGCTCGCCGAAGAACGCGAGGAACTGGCCGTGTTGGACGCACGGGCACGGCTCGAAGCCGCCCAGGCCCGCCAACAAACGGCCGAGGCACTCGCGGCGCGGCAGGGCGCCGAGACCCGGCTAAGCGATCTGGAACAGTTGCTGGTCCAGCGCCTGGCGCAGATCGACGATCTGCGCCAGCAACGCGAGGAACTGCTCGATCAGTGCGACGAAGCGCGCCAACAACTGGTGGAAGCCCGGCAGCAACTGCAGGATTCGCGTCAGCAGGCTGAGCAGGCGCGTGAGCAGCAGCAGCGCTACACCCGCGATGTCGAGAACCGGGCGTACCGCGAGATCGATCGAGCCCGAGAGGAGAGCAAAACGCTAGGGGGGCAGCTCAAGGAAGCCAATGGCCGTCTGCAGGTCTTGCAACAATCCTTGCTGTCAGCCCAGACAGAACTGGCCGAGGCGCGCGAACAGCGAGCCACCGCCCACGCTCAAGTCCAGGCTCTGCTTGACCAGTTGGATGTTACCCGTCAGGCGGGCGACGAAGCGGCCGAACGATACCAAGGCCTGCAACGACAATTGCTGGGCGCGCAGAGCGAACTGGCAGCTGTTCGCGAGCAAGCGGCGGCGGCACAGGCCCGAGCCCAAACCTTGAGCGAGCAGCTGATGGTCACCGTTAGCTCTACGACCGCTACAGTGCGTTCGCCACGAGCAAAGAAGACGTCCAAGCCTCGCTGAATCGATGGCAAGCCTCTGTATCGGGCGGCGAGTTCAATTGACGACGTGCAGTTGGCATTGCGTCAGGTCAGCCTCTAGGAGCCAGGGTGTATTGGAGTACCACAGCGCCTCGCAGCCGGTCCTTCGGGCACTATCGTTCCAGCTGTGCCGGGTTGCTGAGTTTTGCCAGTGGCGCGAGGTGGTCCTGATGATGCTGCTGGCAGTACGAATCGTCAGTCGCTTCTATCGGTTTTTGAAATTAATTCGAATAGACATCAGGATGTGGAGGAGGAAGTTTGATCTGAAATATCCATGTTGTGTACCGCGGCTCATCATCTCACGCCGCATGCGCCATGAAGGATTTGCCGGCACGCTTGCAGAGCGAAGCGTGCCTCTAACTCAGCACTCGTTGTTTCAGTTCAATTCCGATATCACTCGAGTGACCTCAACCTAGGTCCGAGGTACTGGAGCGGAGCTGATATCCGATCGTGAAGGAGCAGACGGCTCTTGTGGTTTCCTGCGACGACTCTCCCATTGAAGCAGAAGGGAAATGCCACAAGGCAGGACAGTCAATGTCACGATTGTCGCAACGGCTAGCCCCCCAATCACCGCATAGGCCATCGGCCCCCAAAATATCTGCGGTGCGATCGGGATCATTCCGAGAATAGCGGCACAGGCCGTCAGCAAAATAGGGCGGGCCCTATGTATTGAGGCATGCATGATCGCGTCACTGGGCGATTCGCCCCTATTCATATTGATGTCGACCTCTTCGATCAAAATGATCGCGTTGCGCACGATCATCCCAACAAGCGCAATGACCCCAAGCTGCGCGACAAAGCCCATGGGCGTGCCTGTCGGCAACATTGCCAGGACGACACCGATGAGTCCGAATGGGGCCATCGCGAGTGCCAGGAACATGCGGGAAAAACTGCGCAGTTGCACCATCAAGAGCACGCACATTACGAGCGCCGTGAGCGGTAGAACGGCGAGCAGCGATTGACTGCCCTTTGCCGCTTCCTCGACCGCTCCGCCCGTTTCAACCTTGTACCCCTTGGGTAGCTCTGCTCTGAACCGCGCTACAGTGGGCGCGAGTGCTTGCACTACGGTCGATGCCTCGAGTCCATCGCGAACGTCGCCTTGTACGGTGAGCAGGGAGAGGCGCTGCCGTCGCCAGACGATGGGATCTTCGATTCCAAAACTCAGCTTGGCGATCTGAGTCAATGGGATGGTATGGCCTTGGGCCGTACGGAGTTGGAGATTGGCAAGCGTTGCAAGGTTGGTGCGCTCCCCGATCTGCGCGCGGATCACCACATCGATGAGTCGGTCCTGGTCGCGCACCGTCGTCACCGCAGAGCCAGAGAAAATGGTCGCCATGGCACTGGCGATATCTTCGGACGACAGACCCAGGGCCCGCGCCTGAGTCTGGTCGACTTCGACAAGAACACTCCTTTGTGGCTCGCCCGACAGGAGGTGAACCTCACGTGTGTCCGGGTTAGCAGAGATGACGTTAGCGAGACGTGCTGCGATATCACGCACTTTGTTCTGATCGGGTCCCGTGACGCGATACTTGAGTGGCCATCCTACTGGAGGACCGAGTTCTAGCGGCGTCGCGCGAGCGATGAGGCCGGAGAATTCCGTCTTGAATGCCGCGGCAAGCCTTGCCTGTAACGCATCACGTTCCTTGACGCCTTTCGCGACAACAACCGTCTGGGTGACGTTTTCGTTCTGGAGCAAAACCTCCATGGGGAGATAGAAGCGAATTGCCCCGGAGCCGATATAGGTCGAGAAGCGCTCAACATCGGGGTCGTTTTTTAGCAGCTCCTCAAGCTTCGACGCCTCGCGCGTCGTCGCATCCAGTGACGCATTCTGCGGTAACGTCAGACTGACCAGAAGCTCGGGGCGGTCGGAGGGGGGGAAGAACTGCTGTTCGAGATAGGTTGCGGCGCTGAGCGAGGCCACGAATGCCGCGACGGCGACGCTGAGGGTCATTGCACGATGACCAAGGGCCCAGGACAGCGCCCGCTCATAGGCTTGCATTATGCGACCAGCGCCATGGCCGTGATGTGGCAATGACTTGGGTAGAATCAGGGTTCCGAGCAAAGGTGAGAACAGGACTGCAACTACCCAGGAAGCCGATAGCGAGATCAGTACCACCATAAACATCGAATAGCAGTACTCACCCGCGCTTGAAGCCGCAAAACCAACCGGGATGAATCCGGCGATCATGACAAGCGTGCCCGTCAGCATCGGGAAGGCGGTTGACTCATAAGCGAAGCTCGCTGCCCGCTTTAGATTCCAGCCCTCTTCTAATTTGCCAACCATGGCCTCGACGGTGATCATCGCGTCATCGACCAGGAGACCGAGGGCGATGATCAGTGCACCTAGCGAGATGCGTTGCAAGCCTATGCCTGTCAACTCCATGCCGATGAAGGTCATTGCCAGAACAAGGGGGATCGAAAGGCTGACAACTAACCCTGCCCGGGCGCCGAGCGAGAGAAACGATACCGCGAGTACGATCGCAACCGCTTCGGCAAGGACCGTCAAGAAGCCACTGACCGCTTGCGTCACCACTGTCGATTGGTCGGCGACCTGGATCATCTCGATTCCGTGAGGAAGCGTCGTCCTGACGTCATCCATGCGAGCTCGTACCGCTTCGCCAAAACTGAGCAGATTACCACCCGAGGCCATCGAAATAGCAAGGCCGAGGGCTTTCTCGCCGTTGACCCGGAACAGTGGCGCTGGAGGGTCAGCCGGTATTCGCTGGATAACGGCCAGTTCGGTGAGCGGTACGAAACGATCATTCGCCCGCAACGTCACATTCCGCAAGCTCTCCTCGGATGCGAAGCCCCCACTGACGCGCAGTGCGATCTTGTCCTCGGCCAGACGCACCGTACCGGAAGGTATGACGGCATTCTGTGCCTTTAAGGCGCGTAAGACTGCCTCTTCGTCAAGCCCGAAGGCCGCAAGCCGGCCAGGGGAGAATTCGATGACGATCTGCTCCTCCTGCACCCCCAGCAACTGTACTTTGCCAATACCAGGAATACGCAGCAGTTCCGCACGCACGCCTTCGAGGTAGTCACGCAGTTCACGGTCAGAGAAGCCCTCGGCGGTAAATCCGAAGATCTGTCCATAGGTGTCGCCGAATTCGTCGTCGAAGAATGGTCCCTCCACGCCGCTTGGAAGCGTTGCGGTAATATCGGCCATCTTCTTGCGAACCTGATACCAGGCATCGGGGACTATTCGCGACGGCGCATCATCGCGCAGGTTGACCATGATGACGGTTTCGCCCGGGCGCGTGTAACTATCGAGCCGGTCGAGATAGGGGATCTCTTCAAGCTTTTTCTCCAGGCGGTCGGTCAAAAGTTTCGTTGTGTCGTCGATGGTTGCTCCGGGCCAGCGAGCTGCCACTACCATCGTCTTGATGGTGAACGTCGGGTCTTCGTTACGACTCAGTTTGGAATAGCTGATCGCACCACCGACCAGCGTGACCAGCATGAGGAAAAACATCAGCGGCATCTGTCCGATCGACCATGCCGAGAGATTGAATCCTTGCTGGTCTCTTGGAGGTATTGTGTTCGGCTTCATTGGGCCACCTCTGCCGTATCGTAGACAACTTTTTGCCCGGCCCGGAGTTTGCTGACCCCAGCGGTTACAACGGCATCTCCCTCGGTGAGCCCTGACTCGACCAGCGCTTGTGTCGCAGTGAAGCGTGTGACAACAACAGGTTTACGGATAAGTACATGATCGGACGGTTGAATTACAAAGACTGCCGGCTTGCCTTCCTCACTCGTCAAGGAAGAGGCGGGAAGAATGAACAGGGCCTTGCCGGGCAATAGCAGGCGCCCTGTCACAGTGGCTCCCAATGTCATGGCCGGCGGGGTTTCTGGCAGAGCAATGCGGACCCGATAGGTGCGCGTAGCTGCATCTGCGGTCGGGCTCACATCGCGAATAGAACCAATGACTTTGATCTTAGGGTCTGACACCAGAGCGACTTCGACTTGCACATCAGAGAGTACGGAAGTGTAGAGTCGTTCAGACACGTTGAAGACCGCGTCACGCTCATGTGTCGAGGCGAGTTTGATTGCTAACTGACCGGCATCGACGACTTGTCCGATATTGACCATCACCGCATTCACGATAGCGGCATCGGGCGCGCGTAACTCGGTGTAGCTCAATTTGTTGCGTGCAGTGAGCAGCCCCGTTTTCGCGACGTTGAGCCTTGCGTTTGCTGCCCGCCAGTTGGCTGCCGCCTCATCCACTCGGGCACGTGCGACGAACTGTTTATCGAAGAGCATGCGCTGTCGATCAAGCCCCGATCTGGCAAACTCTTCTGCCGCTTCTGCGCTCCTCACTTCGGCCTCGGCAACCCGTACCTCATTCTGGATGTCGTTAGGGTCGAGCACTGCAAGAACCTGCCCCTTGGCGACGCTCATCCCGACATCGACGCTACGGGTTGCAATACGACCCGCGATACGAAAAGCGAGATCGGTCTCGATGTGAGCGCGGATCTCGCCCGTCTGGGCAACTTCTTCACCGATCACACCGGGCTTCGCGATTACCGCGCGGACGGGGCGCGGGGCTTCCTCCGATCGTTTTTCTTCCTGACAGCCAGTGAGGATTAGGCTAAGGCTGCAAACATAGCCACATATCCGTAATGCCATAAGCACTGTCATTTTTTCTTTCCTTTGATCAAGTAGGACACGCAATTCAACGTGTTCACCATTCAGCACAAACACGTTCGTATTACAGAACTCAAACTCGCTAACAGTGGAGCGGGCGACACAAGTTCTACGCAAAGATCGAAGCATTAGCGGTGAGCGCCTATGGAACTGAGCGGTTCCTGATATCACGCATCATCAGTAAACTTGGCCAGCCTTTGAGTCGAACAACCGCATGATGGCCAGGTCGAGCCCACTGCAAGCCTAGTGGAAAACATAGGCACTGAAATTTGCTGTATGGCTCATACCGCTCTGTCCCAGGCCGGATGGGCATGGACATAACATGGATAAAACCTGCCGCATTGGTGGGTCACTTTCTGACGAACCTCCCCAGACGTCTTTAGTCACTCAGGAAAGCGAGAGGGTTGAACCCGACGAGGCTGCTCGTTGGATAGCGCTTCCCAGACCTGATGGGAGGGCATATTCAGTTCCAGCCAGACCTGGGTGAGCAACAACGCGACGAAACAGGCCAGGCCGATACCCAGGCTCAGGTCGGCGATGTCGATCAACTTGACGATGGAAACCAGGATCCCGAACAGGTAAACCTCGAGCATTCCCCATTCGCGCAGGTGGTGATAAGTGCGGTAGAGCAGAATGCCGGTGGGGCGCGCCACCTTGAACCGCAGACTCAACAGCACCAGCAGTTGGCACAGCAGCTTGAGCAGGGGAATCGCCATGCCGCTCAACAGCACCAGCACGGCAACCCCCGGCATATCGCTTTCGAACAATCCGAGCACACTGGTCCAGATCGTTTCGCTGCGGGTCTGCCCGAGGAGCGTCAGGTGCATGATCGGCAGGAAGTTGGCCGGGATGTAGAGGAGCAGGGCGGTCAGGACCAGGGCGAAGCAGCGACGCTGCCACTGATGGCGATGCACGACCAGCTCGAAGTCGCAACGTGGGCAGCAACTCTTTTCACCCGGTTCAAGTGGTTCCCGGCGCATGAGCAGGTCGCATTCATGGCAGGCGATCAGCGCGTCCAGGGGAAGGTTCGGCAAGTTGCCGGTGTGGGTAGGGGGCATCGAGTTGATCCTGGAAGGACGTGGCCTGGGTTTCGGTTCGGGTCTGGGAGCTAGCGCCATACAGGAACGGCTGTTCCCCTCGACGATGGCCACGGCCAGCGCCTTGATGAGTCGTTCGTCATGGGAAATCAACACCATAGGTGGGGCCTGGCTGGAGTATGAAAGAGGCGCCTTGCGCATGCGCTATGCGGGCCCGATGTCAGCCTAAATAATATCAAATGAGCCAAATTTGACTCAAGAATTTTTTAAACTATCATGCCTGGGTTGTCAATCAATGGTCAGGTACCTGGTTGCCACTTCGTATATGGCCAGCAAAGGCAATCGTTCCAGCAGCAAATGCGGCCTCCAACCCGAAATGGCACAGTGTTGGCGGAGTTGTACCCTTTAGTGGTTTCTTGTGTTTTGAGTTTTATATGGGTCGCGAGGTTTTCTAAATGCAGTCTGTAACCCCTTTGGATGATCGCCGGTTTGCATTTGAGGCGCGTCGTTTGACAATAGAAACGCTTGTCAAAATTTATCTTGAACAGGTTTCGGTTTCACGGAGTTTAGTGACGGTTTACCTTCGCTTGATGTTTACCTTGTCGCTCGGCGCATTGGCGGGGGTGGTAACTTTATATGGCGCCATACTTCGATTTAGTGTTTCTCCCGCTCTCAATACGATCACCATGCTAGAAGCAATAAGTGCCGTTATGGCGCTGGGTGTGCTTGTTGCGTCCGCTTTGCTCTCCGCGCGCGCATTACAGCAAAGTGCTTTTGATGCAGCTCCGTTCTTACATGATCCATTCCCCAATGCCGGACCTATAATTGACTCGATTTTTCAGCTAAAAGAGCTCGATGAGCAGCAGATACTCGATAGGCTGTATTTTGCTATTGGCAAGCTTGTTGAACATCAACCTACTCTTAGAGTCAGCACGCGCTTGACCACGACCTTATTGGTTGTTGGTCTGCTTTTGACTGGGGTGTCGTTTTTAATATGAAGTAGGCTAGTGAATTTCTTGGTCAGGGGGCTTCTGCATGAAACTCCTCTTTGACAAGCTCTATCTCGTCCATGTCGATCCGCCATTTCAGCTGCGCATTGGAGTGGCACCATGCAGGAACATTTGCCCCAATATTTTGGCGGAGTTGGAGCTTGCTGCTCGTCCGCGCCGCTCGGCATCAGCCAAGCCATATACCAGAGCAATGAATAGTTCTGTAAATACTGCAGCGGTGATGTCGATACGAAATGCCCCCATGCATTGTCCACGCAAGAAAAAACTATCCAATGCATCAAGATAAGACTGCCAGCGGGCTCCGTCGTCTTTGGGGTTGGGAAAGTCGGGGCGACTCTGAAAGACGATAAAGATGAGCAGCTCTCGATGAGCAAGATGCTCTTTGATCAGGTTGTGCAATGCTTCCTGAGGTGTAGCGCCAGATAAACAAGTGGTTTCGATTATTTGGTTGAGAATGTTTCTGCCATGCGCTTCAAGCATCTTTAGCAGGTTATCGCGAGTCCCATAAAAACGGTGCAAGGTAGTTCGGCTCGTGCCTACAGCTTCCGCGAGTTCCTTAAGAGTGGCTCGTGGGCGGTCGACAATGACCGCAGCCAGTGCCTTGATGAGTCGTTCGTCATGGGGGGGCAGAGACATCGCTAGGTTCCAAGTGAGTCTGAATGCATGGGTTGAGCGCTGAGGTTTTTATGTATCCACTTGTTCTTAATATGATCATATGAGACATATTTGACTCAAAATCGATTCGAAAGTATCATCCGCGGCATTCTCAATCAAGCTTCGGGTGAGTCATGGGCAATTTGCGTGCAGTAGGAATGGCAGGGTCACTGGCAGTAGCCATCGCATTGGCCGGGTGTGGCCCGGCGAGTGAGCAGAGCAGCACAGTGGAAGTGGCGCGTCCGGTTGAAGTGCTGGCGGTGACCAGCGAGCCTTTGGCCCTTGTCTCGGAACTGCCGGGCCGGGTCGAGCCGGTGCGGGTGGCGCAGGTGCGTGCCCGGGTGGCAGGCATCGTCCTGCACAAGCGGTTTGTCGAAGGGGCCGACGTCAAGGCCGGCGATCTGTTGTTCCAGATCGACCCGGCGCCGTTCAAGGCCGCCGTGGCGCGGGCCGAGGGCGAGCTGGCCCGGGCCCAGTCCGGGATGCTGGAAGCCCAGGCACGGGTCAAGCGCTATGCGCCGCTGGTGAAGATCGAAGCCGTGAGCCAGCAGGACTACGACAGCGCCACCGCCGAGCTGCGTCGTACCCAGGCGGCCACCCGCTCTGCCGAGGCCGACTTGCAGACCGCGCGCCTGAACCTGGGCTACGCCTCGGTCACCGCGCCGATTTCCGGGCGCGTGGGCCGGGCGCTGGTCACCGAAGGCGCGCTGGTAGGACAGGGCGACGCCACCCTGATGGTGCGCATCCAGCAACTGGATCCGGTGTATGTGGATTTCACCCAGCCAGCGGCCGATGCCCTGCGCCTGCGTGAAGCCTTGAAGAACGGCACCCTCGCGGCCGATGCACAGCAGGGCTTGTCGGTGCGCATCGAAGGCACCTCCTACGAGCGCCAGGGCTCGTTGCTGTTCACCGATGTGGCGGTGAATCCGGGCACCGGCCAGGTGGCCCTGCGCGGTCAGTTCGACAACCGCGACGGCAACCTGCTGCCGGGCATGTATGTGCGGGTGCGCACCCCCCAGGGCACCGACAGCCAGGCGATCCTGGTGCCGCAGCGAGCGGTGCTGCGCAGTCCCGACGGCAGCGCCTCGGTGCTGGTGATGGACGGCGAGGGCCGGGCCCAACAGCGTCCGGTGCAGACCGGCGCCATGCAGGGCGCCCGCTGGCAGATCCGTGACGGCCTGAAGGTCGGTGATCGGGTGATCGTCAGCGGCCTGGCCGGCCTGCAGCCAGGGGCCAAGGTCGAGCCCAAGAGTGCCCTGGCCACAGCCTCCGGGTCACAACAGTAAGGGCGCAATCGCCGCGAGGATTTTTCGATGTCGCAATTTTTCATCAAGCGCCCCAACTTCGCCTGGGTCGTCGCACTGTTCATTTCCCTGGCCGGCATGCTGGTTATTTCCAAGCTGCCGGTAGCCCAGTACCCCAACGTGGCGCCACCGCAGATAACAGTAACCGCCACCTACCCAGGTGCTTCGGCCAAGGTCCTGGTGGAGTCGGTCACCAGCGTGCTCGAGGAGTCGCTCAACGGCGCCAAGGGCTTGCTGTATTTCGAGTCCACCAACAACTCCAACGGTACCGCCGAAATCGTCGTTACCTTCGAACCGGGTGTCGATCCGGACCTGGCCCAGGTGGACGTGCAGAACCGCCTGAAGAAAGCCGAGGCGCGCATGCCTCAGGCCGTGCTGACCCAGGGCCTGCAAGTGGAGCAGAGCAGCGCCGGCTTCCTGCTGATCTACGCCCTGAACTACAAGGACGGCACCCAGCACGCCGACACCACGGCCCTGGGCGACTATGCCGCGCGCAATATCAACAACGAACTGCGGCGCCTGCCGGGGGTCGGCAAGCTGCAGTTCTTCTCATCGGAAGCGGCGATGCGGGTCTGGATCGACCCACAGAAGCTGGTGGGCTACGGCCTGTCCATCGAGGACGTGAGCAACGCTATCCGCGAGCAGAACGTGCAGGTGCCCGCCGGTGCCTTTGGCAGTACGCCGGGCAGCAGCGCCCAGGAACTGACCGCGACCCTGGCGGTCAAGGGCATCCTGGACAATCCGCAGGAGTTCGGCCAGATCGTCCTGCGGGCCAACCAGGACGGCTCCTCGGTCAAGCTCGCTGACGTCGCGCGTCTGGAACTGGGCCAGGAAAACTACAACATTTCCTCGCGCCTCAACGGCACTCCGGCAGTTGGCGGGGCGATCCAGCTGTCGCCGGGGGCCAACGCCATCCAGACCGCAGAGTTGGTCAAACAGCGCCTGGCCGAACTCTCGGCGTTCTTCCCCGAGGACGTGCAGTATTCGGTGCCCTACGACACCTCGCGTTTCGTCGACGTGGCCATCGAGAAAGTGATCCATACCCTGATCGAAGCCATGGTCCTGGTGTTCCTGGTGATGTTCCTGTTCTTGCAGAACGTACGCTACACCCTGATCCCGTCGATCGTGGTGCCAGTGTGCCTGCTGGGTACGCTGATGGTGATGTACCTGCTGGGCTTCTCGGTGAACATGATGACCATGTTCGGCATGGTGCTGGCCATCGGCATCCTGGTGGACGATGCCATCGTGGTGGTGGAGAACGTCGAGCGGATCATGGCCGAGGAGGGCCTGTCGCCGGTCGATGCCACCATCAAGGCGATGCAGCAGGTGTCTGGTGCGATCGTCGGTATCACCCTGGTGCTGTCGGCCGTGTTCCTGCCGCTGGCGTTCATGTCCGGTTCGGTGGGGGTGATCTACCAACAGTTCTCGGTATCGCTGGCGGTATCCATCCTGTTCTCCGGCTTCCTGGCCCTGACCTTCACCCCGGCGCTGTGCGCCACGCTGCTCAAGCCGATTCCCCAAGGACATCACGAGAAACGCGGGTTCTTCGGCGCCTTCAACCGCGGTTTTGCCCGGCTGACCGAGCGCTATTCGCTGTTCAACAGCGCGCTGGTCAAACGCTCCGGGCGCTTCATGCTGGTCTATGGCGGCATTGTCGCCATGCTCGGCTACAGCTACCTGCGTCTGCCGGAAGCCTTCGTGCCCACCGAAGACCTGGGCTACATGGTGGTCGACGTGCAACTGCCGCCGGGCGCCAGCCGCGTGCGCACCAACGCCACCGGCGAACAACTGGAGACCTACCTCAAGTCCCGCGAGGCAGTATCCTCGGCATTCGTGATCTCGGGCTTCAGCTTTTCCGGCCAGGGCGACAATGCGGCGCTGGCTTTCCCGACCTTCAAGGACTGGTCCGAGCGGGATGCGCAGCAGTCGGCCGCGGCGGAAGTGGCGGCGCTGAACGAGCATTTCGCCGTGCCCGACGACGGCACCGTCATGGCGGTGTCGCCACCGCCGATCAATGGCCTGGGCAACTCCGGCGGTTTCGCCCTGCGCCTGATGGACCGTGGCGGCCTGGGCCGCGAGGCCCTGCTGCAAGCCCGCGATACCTTGCTGGCCCAGACCTACGGCAACCCGATGTTCTTCTACGCGATGATGGAAGGCCTGGCCGAAGCGCCGCAGTTGCGCCTGCAGATCGACCGCGAGAAAGCCCGTGCCCTGGGGGTGAGCTTCAGGACCATCGGCAGCACCCTGTCCGCGGCTTTTGGTTCCGATGTGATCAACGACTTCACCAATGCCGGGCGCCAGCAACGGGTGGTGATCCAGGCCGAGCAGGGCGAACGCATGACCCCTGAAAGCGTGCTCAAGCTTTACGCGCCCAACGACCGGGGCGAGCAGGTGCCCTTCAGTGCCTTCGTCACCACCCAGTGGGAAGAGGGCCCGGTGCAACTGGTGCGCTACAACGGCTATCCGTCGATCCGCATCATCGGTGACGCCGGCCCCGGTTTCAGTACCGGCCAGGCCATGGCCGAGATGGAGCGCCTGGCGGCGCAGCTGCCGGCCGGCATCGGCTACGAGTGGACCGGCCTGTCCTACCAGGAAAAGGTCTCCAGCGGCCAGGCCACGGCGCTGTTCGCCCTGGCCATCCTGGTGGTGTTCATGCTGCTGGTGGCGCTGTACGAGAGCTGGTCGATCCCGCTGTCGGTCATGCTGATCGTGCCGATCGGCGCGGTGGGCGCAGTGCTCGCGGTGACCCTGGTGGGCATGCCCAACGACCTGTACTTCAAGGTTGGCCTGATCACCATCATCGGCCTGTCGGCGAAGAACGCGATCCTTATCGTCGAGTTCGCCAAGGAACTCTGGGAGAAGGGCTACAGCCTGCGTGACGCCGCCATCGAGGCCGCGCGCCTGCGCTTCCGACCGATCGTCATGACCTCCATGGCCTTCATCCTCGGCGTGGTGCCGCTGGCCCTGGCCACCGGCGCCGGCGCTGCGAGCCAGCGCGCCATCGGCACCGGGGTGATCGGCGGGATGCTCAGCGCGACGCTGCTCGGGGTGATCTTCGTACCTATCTGTTTTGTCTGGGTGCTGTCGCTGCTGCGCAGTAAACCCGCGGTGCTCGAGCACGCTGCCGAGGGCCAGGAGTGATGCGCATGCCTATAAGAAGTCTTTCCCTGTCACTGTTGCTGGCCCTGGGCGGTTGCTCCCTGGCGCCGACTTACCAGCGTCCCGAAGCGCCGGTGACCGACAGTTGGAATCTGCCGGCCACGGAGTCGGGGCCGCGTGTTGGCGAGTTGGACTGGCAGGGGTTTATCCTCGACCCCCAGCTGCGCCAGCTGGTGGGCATCGCCCTGGACAACAACCGTTCGCTGCGCCAGACCCTTCTGGATATCGAGCAGGCCCGTGCCTTGTACCGTATCCAGCGCGCCGACCGGGTGCCGGGGCTGAACGCCGCGGCCTCGGGCAACCGCCAGCGCCTGCCGGCCGATCTGGCCAGCAATGGCCAGGCCGGGGTCGCCAGCACCTATCAAGTGGGCCTGGCCTTGCCGGAATACGAACTGGACCTGTTCGGCCGGGTCAAGAGCCTCAGCGATGCGGCACTGCAGCAGTACCTGGCCACCGAGGAGGCGGCGCGCGCGGCGCGCATCGCCCTGATCGCCGAGGTCAGCCAGGCCTACCTGCAGCTCGACGGCGCCCAGCGGCGCCTGGAGCTGACCCAGCAGACCCTGGTCAGCCGCGAATACTCCTTCGCCCTGATCAGCCGCCAGCGCGCGGTGGGCACGGCCGGTGCCCTGGACTACCAGGAAGCCCTGGGACTGGTGGAGCAGTCCCGGGCCGACCAGGAAAGCAACCTGCGCCAGCAGCAACAGGCGTTCAACGCCCTGGTGCTGCTGCTGGGCAGTGCGGACGCCGCGAAATCCATCGGCGAACCGCGCCAGGAGCGGCCGCGGCTGGTGCAAGACATAGTCGCCGGGTCGCCGTCGAGCCTGATCGAGCGGCGTCCGGACATCCTGGCCGCCGAACACCGGCTGCAGGCGCGCAATGCCGATATCGGCGCGGCGCGGGCGGCGTTCTTCCCGCGCATCAGCCTGACCGGCAGCCTGGGCACCTCCAGCGCGCAAATGTCCGGCCTGTTCGATGGCGGTTCACGCTCCTGGAGCTTTGTGCCGACCCTGTCGCTGCCAATCTTCGACGGTGGGCGCAACAGCGCCAACCTGAGCCTGGCCGAGGCGCGCAAGGACTCCGCCGTCGCCGCCTATGAGGCCACGGTGCAGACCGCTTTTCGCGAGGTAGCGGACGCCCTGGCGGCCAGCGACACCCTGCGCCGCGAAGAAGCGGCACGGCGCGCCCTGGCGGACACCAGCGAGGAGTCGCTGAAACTGGCCAAGGCCCGCTACGAGGGGGGTATCGACAGCCACCTGCGCTACCTGGATGCCCAGCGTACCCGCTTCATCAACGAAACCGCTTTTATCGAGGTCAGCACCCAGCGACAGATCGCCCTGGTGGACTTGTTCCGCGCCCTGGGCGGTGGTTGGCCGGACCACCAAGAGTCGCAACCGGCGCTACGCCAGGCGAAGCCCTGAATGCGTGCGATCGATGCCGGTATCCAGGTCTGCGGCGAATGCCATCAACTCAACCCCGTCGACGACCGACAGCCTGCGCGCTGCAGTCGTTGCCAGGCGCTGTTGCATGTGCGTCGCCCCGACAGTATCCGGCGCACCTGGGCCTTGCTGATCACGGCAATGCTGCTCTACATCCCGGCCAACCTGCTGCCGATCATGACCGTCAGCGTCTTCGGCAAGGGGGCGCCGGCCACTATCATGAGCGGGGTGGTCAGCCTGCTGCAGCTGGGGATGATCCCCATCGCCCTGGTGGTGTTCGTGGCCAGTATCGTGGTGCCCACCTTCAAGCTGGTGGGGATCGCGCTGCTGCTCTATTCGGTGCAGCGACAGCAACCGATGTCCGCCCGCCAGCGGATCATCATGTACCGCTTCATCGAATGGGTGGGGCGCTGGTCGATGCTCGACATCTTCGTCATCGCCATCCTGGTGGCGCTGGTGAACTTCGGCAACCTGGCGCGCATCGAGGCCAACCTCGGCGCCGCCGCCTTTGCCAGCGTGGTGGTACTGACCATGCTGGCCGCAGTGACTTTTGATCCCCGGCTGATATGGGACAACACCCACTTGGACAATGAAAATGAGTGACCTGCCTGTCCCGAAAAAACACCCGACCTCCAACTGGTCGGCGATCTGGATCCTGCCCCTGTTGGCCCTGGTCATCGGTGCCTGGCTGGCCTGGCGCGCCTACGACGAGGCCGGCCCGATCATCCAGGTCCGCTTCGAGAGCGGCGATGGTATCCAGGCCAAGAAGACCGAGGTGTTGTACAAGGGCATCTCGGTCGGCAAGGTGGTGGAGCTGAATGTCAGCGACGACATCAAGGGCGTACTCGCCTCCATCGAAATGACCAAGGAAACCGAGAAGTATCTGAATGAAGATACCCACTTCTGGCTGGTCAAACCGCGGGTCTCCCTGGCCGGCGTCACCGGCCTGGAGACCCTGGTCTCCGGGGTCTACATCGCGGTGGATCCGGCGAAGGGCGATAAAGGCGATCAAGGGGTTCGCTCCTTCACGGCCTTGAAGGAACCGCCGCCGATGTCGGAGAAGGTTCCGGGCTTGCACATCACCCTCAAGGCCGAGCGCCTGGGCTCCCTGGAGCAGGGCAGCCCGGTGTTCTACAAGCAGATCCTGGTGGGCCAGGTGAAGAGTTTCCAGCTTGGCGAGGACCAGCGCACCATCGAGATCAGGGTGCACATCGAGCCGACCTATGCGGACCTGGTGCGCAAGCACACGCGTTTCTGGAACGCCAGCGGGATCTCGATCTCCGGCGGCTTGTCGGGGTTCAAGGTGCGCAGTGAATCGCTGCTGACCCTGGCCGCCGGCGGCATTTCCTTCGCGACCCCGGACAACCATCGCGACAGCCCGCCCACGGACACCAGCAAGCCCTTCCGTCTGTACGAGGACTATGACGCGGCCCAGGTTGGCCTGCGGGTGACGCTGAAGATGAAGGACCTGAGCGACATTCAGCCGGGGCAAACGCAAGTCATGTACAACGGCGTGCAAGTCGGCCTGGTCAAGAACGTCGACATGAACCAGGACTTCAGCGGCGCCACCGCCGAGCTGGCGATGGACCCGCGGGTCGAAGCCCTGCTGCTGGAGGGCACCGAGTTCTGGACCGTGAAACCGAATATCTCGCTGGCCGGGATCACCGGCCTGGACGCCCTGGTCAAGGGCAATTACATCGCCGTGCGTTTCGCCAAGAGCGGAGTGCCGCGGCGGGAGTTCAGCGTCCTCTCCAAGGCACCGCCCATGGACATGAACGTGCCAGGCCTGCACCTGATACTGACCAGTGATCGGCGTGGCTCGGTCGAGGTCGGCGCGCCGGTTCTTTATCGGCAGATCCGCGTCGGCAGCGTGCAGAGCTACCAGCTGTCGGCGGACAACCAGCGGGTCATGATCGGGGTGCATATCGAGCCCGAGTTCACGCGCCTGGTGAACAGCTCCACGCGCTTCTGGAACGCCAGCGGTGTGACGCTGAGCGGTGATTTGACCGGGCTGAAGGTCAAGAGCGAGTCGTTGCAGACCCTGATCAATGGCGGGATCTCCTTCGACACCCCGGACCCGAAAGCACCGACCTCCGGCAAGGAGCGACGTTTCGCCCTCTACGACAGCGAAGAGGCCGCCATGGCCCGGGGAGTGGAAATCCAGCTGAGCGTCGAGGATGCCGAAGGGCTGCGCGAAGGCACGCCGATTCGTTTCAAGGGACTGCTGATCGGCAAGGTCGAGCGCATTGATTTGAAAGCCGACCTGTCCGGCGCGCTGCTCAAGGCGCGCCTCGGGGCCAACGGCGAACCATTCGCTCGCAGCGGCACGCGTTTCTGGGTAGTGCGCCCGGCGCTCGGCCTGCTGCGCACGGAAAACCTCGGCACCCTGGTCAGCGGCTCTTATATCGAGGCTTTGCCCAGCAGTCGCCCGGGCGAGCGCCAGACGCGCTTCCAGACCCTGGCCGAAGCACCGAATCTCTTGGCGGGCGGCAATGGCCTGCGGCTGACCCTGAGCGCCCCGGACAAAGGCTCGATCAAGCTCGGCAGCCCAGTGACCTACCGCAAGATGCCGGTGGGCAAGGTCATCGACATGAGCCTGGGGCCGCAGGCTGACCGGGTGCTGGTCAGCATTCTTATCGAGCCGCGTTATGTGCCTCTGGTGCGTACCGGCAGCCGCTTCTGGAACGCCAGCGGCGTCGGCATCGAGGCCGGTTTGTTCAAGGGCGTTTCGGTGCGCACCGAGTCCCTGGAGGCCATGGTGGCGGGCGGAATCGCCTTCGCCACTCCCGACAACGGGCAAATGGGCGAACCGGCCAAGCAGGGGCAGACCTTCGCCCTGTTCGATGCTGTCGACGAGCAGTGGCTGGAGTGGGCACCGAAGATCTCGCTCAAGGATGCCGGGCAGTGATCGCACCGTCATTATTTAGTCAATGCAAAAGGAGTTAACTCATGTCCAGACATCTATTTTGTGTCGCTTTCTTCGTGGCCGGCTGCGCTTTTGCCGCGCAAGCCCAGGAGCCGCTGCCTTCGGTACAGCAGGTGATGAGCGATCACAAGGAGAAGATCAATAACCAGATCGAGACCATTAATTACAAACGCAAACGCGTGGTCGAGGCCAATATGGGGCTCGACAGTGCGCAAGCCGAAGTCTTCTGGCCGGTCTACGCTCGCTATCGCAATGAAATGGATGGCCTGAACAGGGACTCGTTCGAGCTGTTACTTGAATATGCGCGGGCCTATGGCTCCGGAGCGGTCACCCATGAAGATGCTTCTAAGATGATCAAGGTTTACAAGACCCTGCAGGTAAAGCGGCAAATGCTCTTGAATCGCTATATTGATGAAGTTTCTGAAAAAATGTCGTCAGTGACCGCCATGCGTTTTCTACAAATAGAAGAGCAACTGGATGCGGTAGAAATGTTGGAAACCGGGAAGCGTATCCCTCTGGTTGGAACCCCTTCGAATCGTATGTAAGCGCATCAGGCCGCGGATCAATTGCTCAGTTGATGCGCAGCCTGTCTCCCCCTCGAAACACAGCTTCTCAATCCTGCCTTGGTGCTCACACGTGGCTTGCCGCTGTTGCCGGCGAGCCCGATCGCGGCGCCGGCCGCCAGGCGATTGGCCAAAGGACTCGAGTCGCCATGTAGGCCCGATGGTGGGGCGCAATTGGCTATTTTCTGGCGCGCTTTATCAAGCTTTCTCGGGTCTCACGGACCAGACTCAGGCTCACCAATAATAAAAATGCCAATTCTGGAGGTTTGCGGCTGGAGCGCGCTCAGGACCGGTTGCCTGTCCCATTTGCCGCCCCCCCCTTTAGATTGCTGCAACGCTTGAGCGGGTGAGCTTTTTTTGACGGGCGAGGGCAGGTTAGCGAGAGGGGGCTGAAGCGCCCTCGAGGAAGAGCAGTTCCAGTGTCTGTACGGACGTCGCGCTGGCCGCACGCCCGCGGCGCTCGGCATCGACGATGCCGTACACCATGCTCAAGAACATTTCAGTGAATATTGCAGCGCTGATGTCGATGCGGAAAGCGCCTGCCTGTTGACCGCGCAGGAAGAAGGAATCCAAGGCATCCGCATACGCCCGCCACGAGCGATTTGCCTCGCTATCATCGAAGGAGTCCGGACGGTACTGGAAGAGCAGGAAGATCATCATCTCGCGATGTTTGAGATGCTCGACAATCAGACGATGGAGGGCCGTTACCGGGGCGCAACTGTTCAGCTGCGCATCGTCTATCACTTGAGTGAGGACTTGTTGCCCATAGCTCTCCAGCATGCTCACCAGATTGTCACGGGTTCCACAGAACCGGTGCAGGGTAGCCTTGCTGACGCCTGCCGCTTCGGCCAGTTCCTTCAAGGTGGCTCGAGGGTGGACAACAATCGCATCGGCCAACGCTTTGAGTAGACGCTCATCGGTTATCGGAAGGTGCATTCAAATAATTCCACACTGCCTGTTGTGTAACTATTGTGAAGGAAACATGAACAGATGGCATCCCATCTGATCAAGTAATGATTCAATTAAAGCTTTAAGGTCGCAAGCATTCTCGCCTGAATGGGGGCCGGTTTCACTAGGCCACTGCCCGATGTAATTTCGACTATGGATTCAGCCAATTTTGTTCGCTCACTGCACGGACCTGAGCCGGCGCCACAAGGTGGTCCGGCTGATGCCGAGGCGACGTGCGGCTTCGTCGAGATTGCCCTGGCAGCTGTCCAGCGTCTCCCGTACGTGGCGTAACTGCGCGGCCTTGCCAATCGTGTGCAAATCCGTTTCGCGTGGCGACTTTTTCCGAGCGGGTGAAGGCGGCAGGCTTTCGCCCAGTTCGGGTAGCACGCGAGCCAGATACGGCTCGTTCACGCCGTGCTCGCCCAGCAGTTCGCGGGCCGAAAGCATCGCGCGTTCGATCACGTTCTCCAGTTCCCGGACATTGCCCGGCCAGGCATACCGTGTCAGGTACGGCAGCAGGGCGGTCGGTATCTCCGCGGCGCCCGGCGGCTGGCCCTGAACCAGCAGGCGCTGGCTGATCCCCTGGCAGATCAGGGCGATATCCTCCGGCCGCTCGCGCAACGGTGTGGTCTGCAGGCGCAGAATGTTGAGCCGGTAATACAGATCGGTACGAAACTCGCCATCCTCCATGGCGGCACGCAGGTCCTGGTGAGTGGCGGCGATGATGCGCACGTCAATGGCAATCGGTTCGGTGCTGCCCAGGCGCAGCACCTCACGCTCTTGCAGCACACGTAGCAGGCGGGTCTGCAACGACACCGGCATGTCGCCGATCTCGTCGAGAAACAGCGTGCCGCGGTGCGCCGCTTCGAGCAGCCCGGGCTTGCCGCCTTTGCGCGAGCCGCTGAAGGCGCCTTCCTCGTAGCCGAACAGTTCGCTTTCCAGCAGCGACTCTGGAAGCGCCGCGCAGTTGATGGCGACGAAGGGTCCCTGCCAGCGTGGGCTCTCGTTATGGATGCCTTGGGCCAGCAACTCCTTGCCGGTGCCGCTCTCGCCGGTGATCAGGATGGTCGAGTGGCTGGCGGCGAAACGCTTGGCCATTTGCAGCATCTCGCGGTTGGCCGTGCTGTTGCCGCCTAGCTGCTCGAGCCGGTAGCGGGCGGTGAACGCACCCGGGCGGCGAGTGGAGCGGATGCGCTGGTCCGCCCGCTGCACCGCGGTGGTGTCCTGGCAGGTTAGCACGAGGCCGGTACGCTGGCCGTTTTCCAGGATCGGCAGCAGATTGCTGACCACCGCATGCGAGCCAAGCCGAATCACCCGATTTTCCTCGCCGCTGCCGTCCTGCAGCGCCTGTTGCAAGTCCAGTTCCGGGCACAGCTGCTGTAGTGGCCGGCCCAGCGCCGCGCTGAGCGGCAACTCCAGCAGTTGGGCAAGAGCGGGGTTAAGCGACTGCACCACGCCGTGGTTGTCGACCGCCGCCACGCCGGTGGGGATGTGTTGCAGCACGGCATTCAAGTGCCGCCGTTTGGCGATTTCGATGCGTTGGCTGTCAAGGATGCCCAGGGCTTCCTCGAGCGCTCTGCGTACCGTGTCCTCGCTCAGCGACAGTACGCCGTGCAGTCCTGCCTGTTCCGCCAGTTCCACCACCGTCGACGAACCGATGATGCTGCGACAACCCAGCTGGGCGGCCTGCTCGACCGCCTGGCGAGCCTCCTCGAGGGAGGAGTAGGCGGCCTGGTGAACCTGCACGGTGAACAGTGCAGCCATGGCCTGAAGGTTGCGGTCAATGCGGTTGTAGCTGAGCAAGGCCACCTGCGAGGAGTGCTCACGCGCTTGTCCCAGCGCACGCAGCAGGTCATCGCCGCCGACGTGCATCGTCAATACCGGGCGAGTCAGGTGTTTGCGCAGGTAGGCGGCAGTGGCCCCGGCGCAGACGAACACGTCGACCGCGCCACGTTGTTCCCATTCGCGGGCGGTCTGCAGCGCCTCGGACACCGAGGTGTCGAGTACTTCGATGTGGGTGTCGGGATAGTCCGCCGTGAGCCCGGCCACCACCTGGGCAAGGCGGCTGCGTTGCCGGGGGCGTTGCAGGTGGCTGATCAGCACGACGACCTGGGAGGTGGGGGAGTGCATGGCGGGACCTGTTCATTGATGAAATGTTTCGATAGTGAACGAATTGGTTGCAGATGTGAAATTCGGCGCGCATCCCTCATTTGTTCAAAAATGCTGGGCGCCAGATCTGGCGCGGCCTCCAGCCAATTCCTGCAGAGTTGGCCCAGGCATTGCTCAGGTGTCCTGCCCACTCAAAACCGCAGGCAGGATCCATTGATTCATGAGCAGTTCCCCTACGACTTCTCCGGCCAGCGATGCGTTCGCGGCCATGACTGACGATCAGCGCCTGGTCGATTTCATCCGTGAGCATGCCTTGGCAACGCGCGTCGTCATCCAGGCCCGCAAGCGCTTGAGCGGCGGCGCCATCCAGGAAAACTGGCTGCTCGAACTGCTGATCGACGGCGGCCCATGGGCCGGCGCGCGACGCTGGGTGTTGCGCAGCGATGCGCTCTCTGCGCTGCCGGCCAGCCTCGACCGAGCACAGGAGTTCGCTGTGCTGCAAGTGGTCCACCAGGCCGGGGTGAAAGTGCCTCGGCCGCTCTGGCTGTGCCGCGATGCGGGTGTTCACGGGCGAGTGTTCTTCCTGATGGAGTACCTTCCGGGAGTCGCTACCGGACGTCTGCTCAGCGCGGGTGCCGGAGCCAATGGCCAGGCGCGACTGGCGACGCAGCTCGGGGCCAACCTGGCGCGCCTGCATCAAGTGCGTCCGCCGTGCGCAGCGCTGGACTTTCTGCCAGTGCCGGACGGCTCGCCAGCCCTGGCCACCGTCAGTGCCTATCGCCATTACCTTGACACCCTCGCCGAGGCTTATCCGGTACTGGAGTGGGGCCTACGCTGGTGCGAAGTGCATGCTCCGCGCAGCAGCAGCCTTTGTCTGCTGCACCGCGACTACCGCACCGGCAACTACTTGGCCAGCGAACAGGGGCTGGAGGCCGTGCTCGACTGGGAGTTCACCGGCTGGGGCGATCCTTGCGAGGACCTCGGCTGGTTCACCGCCCGCTGCTGGCGCTTCACCCGTCCCGACCTCGAAGCGGGTGGGATCGGCCTGCTGGAGGACTTCCTGCGCGGCTACCACGAGGTGTCCTCCCTGCGTATCGAGCCCAGCCAGCTGCATTTCTGGCAGGTCATGGCGACCCTGCGCTGGGCGGTGATCGCCCTGCAGCAAGGGCAGCGCCATCTGTCCGGCGAAGAGCCTTCCCTCGAACTGGCACTGACCGCGCGCCTGCTGCCGGAGCTCGAACTCGACATCTTGAACATGACCGGTGGAGATGCGCCATGACCCAGCCGCACGCTCACGAACTACTCGAGATCGCCCGCCTGACCTTGCTGGAGCAGGTGCTGCCCGCGCTGGCCGGGGAGCTGCGTTACCCGGCGCTGATGATCGCCAATGCCATGGCCATCGCTGCCCGCGAAAGTCGCCTGCAAGCACGCACCTGCAGCCAGGAGAAGGCGCATCTGGCCGTCCTGGTCGACGGGGCGGGCGCGCCCTTGCAGGAGATCCGCCGTCAATTGGCCCGCGACATTCGCCAGGGACGCCATGACGACCCGCAGCGCCGGCGCACCCTGATAGACGCCTTGCGCCAGGTGACCCTCGCCCGGCTGGCGATCAGCAACCCCAAGGCCATGCCCTGAGCGCGGCGACACCTACCTTATTTCCCGGACCGACCAGAGCCAAGAAGGACAGACATGAATTTCACCCTGCCGGAAGAACTGCTTGCATTGCAGGCCAAGACCCGCGATTTCATCGCCGAACAGGTCATCCCGTTCGAGAACGACCCCCGCCAGGATGCCCACGGCCCCAGCGACGCCCTGCGTCGGGACCTGCAGGCCCGCGCACAGGCGGTGGGGCTGCTGACGCCTCACGCCAGTCGTGAAATGGGTGGCCTGGGCCTGAGCCATGTGGCCAAGGCAATCGTCTTCGAAGAGGCCGGTTATTCGCCCCTGGGGCCCGTCGCACTGAACATCCACGCCCCGGACGAAGGCAATATCCACTTGATGGATGTGGTGGCCACCGAAGCGCAGAAGGACCGCTGGCTGCGTCCATTGGTCCAGGGACGTGTCCGCTCGTGTTTCGCCATGACCGAACCGGCACCTGGCTCGGGCTCCGATCCGTCGATGCTGCGTACCACCGCTACCCGCGACGGCGGCGATTACCTGATCAATGGCCACAAATGGTTGATCACCGGGGCCGAGGGGGCCGGATTCGCTATCATCATGGCGCGCATGGAGGACGGCACGGCGACCATGTTCCTGTCCGACATGCAGCGCGATGGGATCATCCACGAACGGCAACTGAATACGCTGGACAGCTGCTTCACCGGCGGCCACGGGCAGCTGCGCTTGGACAACCTGCGGGTGCCGGCAAGCGATGTGCTGGGCGAGATCGGCAAGGGCTTCCGTTATGCCCAGGTGCGCCTGGCGCCAGCGCGACTGACTCACTGCATGCGCTGGCTCGGGGCCGCGCGACGTGCCCACGACATCGCCTGCGACCATGCGCGCACCCGCGATGCGTTCGGCAAGCCGTTGGGCGAGCACCAGGGGGTCGGCTTCATGCTGGCCGACAACATGATGGACCTGCATGTGGTCCGCCTGGCGGTCTGGCACTGCGCCTGGGTGCTCGACCAGGGCCAGCGCGGCAATGTCGACTCGAGCATGGCCAAGGTGATCAGCTCGGAAGCGCTGTGGCGGGTGGTCGATCGATGCGTGCAAGTCCTCGGCGGGCGCGGGGTGACCGGGGATACCGTGGTCGAGCGGATCTTCCGCGACATCCGCCCGTTCCGCATCTACGACGGCCCGAGCGAAGTGCACCGCATGAGCCTGGCGAAGAAACTCCTCGACCAGCGCCTGGGAGCCCACTGATGCAGCCGAACCTTGCCGGACTGTTTGCCCTTGATGGGCGCCGCGCCCTGGTGACCGGCGCCTCCAGCGGCCTCGGCCGACATTTCGCCATGACCCTGGCCGCGGCGGGTGCCGAGGTGGTAGTGACCGCCAGGCGCCTGGCGCCATTACAGAGCCTGGTCGAATCCATCGAGCTGGCCGGTGGTCGCGCCCGGGCCTTTGCCCTCGATGTGACCTGCCGTGACGATGTGTGCCGGGTGCTCGACGCCGCGGGCCCGCTGGATGTGCTGGTCAACAACGCGGGGGTGAGCGACAGCCAGCCCTGGCTCGATTGCGACGATGAAAGCTGGGACCGCGTGCTGGACACCAACCTCAAGGGCGCCTGGACAGTGGCCCAGGAAAGCGCCCGGCGGATGGTCGCTGCGGGGCAGGGCGGCAGCCTGATCAATGTCACCTCGATCCTCGCCAGCCGCGTGGCCAGCGCCGTCGGCCCCTATCTCGCGGCCAAGGCTGGCCTGGCGCACCTGACCCGTGCCATGGCCCTGGAGCTGGCGCGCCATGGCATCCGTGTGAACGCCCTGGCGCCAGGGTACGTGATGACCGATCTGAACGAGGCATTCCTGGCCAGCGAAGCCGGGGAGAAGTTGCGCTCGCGTATCCCCAGTCGGCGCTTCAGCCAGCCGGCCGACCTGGACGGCGCCTTGCTGCTGCTCGCCAGCGATGCCGGGCGAGCCATGAGCGGCGCCGAGATCGTGGTCGATGGCGGCCATCTGTGCAGTAGCCTGTAAAGCGCCCGGCGCAAGAACAACAAGAAACAGGAGAGGTGTATGTACATTCAATGCCTGGGCAACGTGCCGATGGGGGGCCGGTCATGATGACCCCGACCTTCGAGCATGAGCTTGCTCCCAACGAAGCCAACCATGTGCCGCTGTCGCCGCTGTCGTTCCTCAAGCGTGCTGCGCAGGTATACCCGGAGCGCGACGCGGTGGTTTATGGCGGCCGGCGCTACAGCTACCGCCAGCTGCACCAGCGCAGCCGCGCCCTGGCCAGCGCCCTGGAACGGGTCGGCGTGCAGCCGGGCGAGCGGGTGGCGATACTGGCGCCGAACATCCCCGAGATGCTCGAGGCGCACTATGGCGTGCCCGGCGCCGGTGCCGTGCTGGTGTGCATCAATATCCGCCTGGAAGCGCGCAGCATCGCCTTCATCCTGCGCCATTGCGCGGCCAAGGTGCTGATCTGCGACCGCGAGTTCGGCGCGGTGGTCCATCAGGCGCTGGCCATGCTCGAATCGCCGCCACTGCTGGTGGGCATCGACGATGCCCAGGCCGAAGGTGCCGACTTGCCCCACGACCTGGACTATGAAGCGTTCCTGGCCCAGGGCGATCCCGGCCGACCGCTGAGCGCGCCGCAGAACGAATGGCAGTCGATCGCCATCAACTACACCTCTGGCACCACAGGCGATCCCAAGGGCGTGGTCCTGCATCACCGCGGCGCCTACCTCAATGCCTGCGCCGGGGCGCTGGTCTTCCAGTTCGGGCCGCGCAGCGTCTACCTGTGGACCCTGCCGATGTTCCACTGCAATGGCTGGAGCCATACCTGGGCAGTGACCCTTTCAGGCGGCACCCATGTGTGCCTGCGCAAGGTCCAGCCTGAGGCAATCCACGCCGCTATCGCCGAGCACGCGGTGACCCACCTGAGCGCCGCGCCGGTGGTGATGTCGATGCTGATCCACGCCGGGCATGCCGACCTGCCTCCCGGGCCGGTGTCGGTGATCACCGGCGGCGCCGCGCCGCCCATCGCGGTGATCGCCGCGATGGAGGCACGCGGCTTCAGCATCACCCACGCCTACGGCATGACCGAAAGCTACGGCCCCAGCACCCTGTGTTTGTGGCAACCGGGCGTCGACGAGTTGCCTTTGGAGGCTCGCGCCCGGTTCATGAGCCGCCAGGGGGTCGCCCACCCGATGCTCGAGGAGGCCACGGTACTGGATACCGACACCGGTCGTCCGGTCCCGGCCGACGGGTCCACCCTGGGCGAGTTGGTGGTGCGCGGCAACACGGTGATGAAAGGCTACCTGGATAACCCGCAGGCCACCCGTAGCGCGCTGGCCAACGGCTGGCTGCACACCGGCGATCTGGCCGTGCTGCATCCGGACGGCTATGTGGAAATCAAGGACCGGGCCAAGGACATCATCATTTCCGGCGGCGAGAACATCAGCTCGCTGGAAATCGAGGAAGTGCTCTACCAGCACCCCGAAGTGGTCGAGGCCGCTGTGGTGGCGCGCCCCGATTCGCGCTGGGGCGAAACCCCGCAGGCCTTCGTCACCCTGCGCGCCGACGCCCAGGCCAGTGTCACGGCTGACGACCTGATCCGCTGGTGCCGCGAGCGCCTGGCGCACTTCAAGGCGCCGCGCCATGTCTCCCTGGTGGAGTTGCCCAAGACCGCCACCGGCAAGATCCAGAAGTTCGTCCTGCGCGAGTGGGCCCGGCAACAGGAGGCCCAGACTACCGGCGCCGAACACTGATCGAGCTGCAGCACTTGCACATCCCATAACAACAAGTACATTGCCCGAGGTGTCCCATGTCCAGCCTGTTATACGCGCGCGTTCGCGCCAGTGTCCGGTTCCAGCAACTGGTGGCGCGCAGAAGCCGTTTTACCCTGAGCCTGTTCCTGCTGATCCTGGCCACGTTCTATGGCTACATCGCGTTGGTGTCATTCTGGCCCGAGCTGATTGCCAGGCGCCTGGCCCAAGGGTCGAACATGACCGTCGGCGTCGCTGCCGGCGCCTTCCTGTTCGTGTTCTTCTGTGCGTTGTCGGCGTTCTATGTGTACCGGGCCAATGTCGAGTTCGATCGCCTGACCCAGGCGTTGGTCGCCGGGCTGGACGAGGAGTCGGGCGCATGAAGAAACTACTGCCTCTGGCTTTGTTGCCGAACTCTGGCCTGCTGCTGGCGTCGCCCGCGTTGGACGCGGGCCAGCGTCAGCCCCTCAACCTGCATGCCATCGGCATGTTCATGGTGTTCGTGCTCTTCACTTTGTGCATCACCTGGTGGGCGGCGCGGCGCACTCGCTCGATGGCGGACTTCTACAGCGCCGGCGGCGGTATCCTGGGCTGGCAGAACGGCCTGGCGCTGGCCGGTGACTACATGTCCGCCTCGACGCTGTTGGGGATCACCGCGCTCATCTATACCTCCGGCATGGATGGCTACATCTACCTCATTGCCTTCTTCGCCGGCTGGCCGGTGTTGTTGCTGTTGATGACCGAGCGGCTGCGCAACCTGGGCCGCTTCACCTTCGCCGACATCACCTCGTACCGCCTCGACCAAGGCAAGGTGCGCACCATGGCCGCCATCGGCTCGCTGACCGTGGTGTGTTTCTACCTGGTGGCGCAGATGGTCGGGGCCGGGCAACTGATCAGGCTGCTGTTTGGCCTGGACTACCACATCGCCTTGGTGATCGTCGGCGCGCTGATGATGCTGTATGTCACCTTTGGCGGCATGGTGGCGACCACCTGGGTGCAGATCATCAAGGCGTTCCTGCTGCTGGTCGGCGGCTCGCTGGTCCTGTTTCTGGCGATGCGCGAGTTCGACTTCAGCTATGACACGCTGGTCACCCAGGCCATGGACACCCATGCCCTGGGCGAACGCCTACTGGCGCCTGGCAGCCTGCTGGCCGACCCATTGACAGCACTGTCGCTGAGCCTGGGGCTGGTATTCGGAACGGCCGGACTGCCGCATATCCTGATGCGGTTCTTCACCGTCAGCGATGCCCGGGAGGCACGTAAATCCGTGCTCTATGCCACCGGGTTCATCGGTTACTTCTTCAATGTCATTTTCCTGCTGGGCTTGGCGTCGATCGTGATCGTCAGCCAGCAGCCGCAGTTCTTCGAGGGTGGGCAGGTGGGTGGCAAGCTGCTGGGCGGGGGCAACATGGTGGTCATGCACCTGGCCCAGGCGGTCGGCGGCAACCTGTTGCTGGGCTTTTTGTCGGCAGTGACCTTCGCCACCATCCTGGCCGTGGTTTCAGGCCTGGCCCTGGCCGGGGCATCCGCGATAGCCCACGACCTGTATGCGCGGGTGATGATGAAGGGATCGGCCAGCGAGGCCCAGGAGTTGCGGGTGACCAAGCTGGCCACCCTGGGCCTTGGGTTGGTGGCGATAGCCCTGGGCATCGTGTTCGAAAATATCAACGTGGCCTTCATGGTCGCGCTGGCCTTTGGCATCGCCGCCTCGGCCAACTTCCCGGTGCTGTTCCTGTCGATGTTCTGGTCGGGGCTGACCACGCGTGGCGCGTTGGCCGGTGGCTACGTAGGGTTGCTCAGCGCCATGGGGTTCGTGGTGTTTTCCAAGCTGGTGTGGGTGGATGTCTTGCACTTCGCCGAGCCGCTGTTCCCCTATACCCAGCCTGCGCTGTTTTCCATGCCGCTGGCGTTTTTGGTGGCATATGCCGTTTCCCGGCTGGACCGCAGCGCGCGGGCCAAGGCGGAAAGGGCGGCCTTCGCCGATCAGTTCGTACGGGCCCAGACGGGCCTTGGTGCCAGCGGTGCAATAGATCATTGAGTCACAAGCGGTCGCTGGCGGATGAGTGCCAGCGGCCGCGTGACACCTCGCTAGTAACCTCTGAAGATATCCCCGATGCTGATAGTCGGATGCCCCGTGTGTCGCGCCGTCCCTTGGTGGACGAGGGACGGCCTTGGGGCAAGAAGGGCACTCAGGAAAATGACCAGCATCAAGACGGCCAGTAGAAAACCAAATCGGCGCATATGATCCTCCAGCGATTTTTTATGATTGTTGTCGTCGGGTTCGATCCGAGAGGCCTGTAACCGCGCAGTCATGCCTCTTTAGAGGTGTCGTGCTCGCGGGCGAACACCTGGGTGGCGGCCACGATGTCCTGCTCGCCATAGCCCATCGATTCCGCGCGCTGCACGACCTGACACACGGCGTCGAACACCGGCGTCCAGGCACTTTGTGCGTGCATGGATTGGGCAATGTGCGCGAAGGCGCCCGCATGCACATCAAGCCTCGCCTGATCGCCCGCGAAATCCCGCGCTTCGAGCCGGCGTACCGCTTCCTCGAGTGCGTCGGCGATGAAAAAGCGTGACGTGTCGAGCAGGAGCCGGGCCGTTTTCGAAACAGGCATGCCAAACCGATCGCTCGCACCCACGGCCTCGAAAAATGCAACCATCGCGGCAAATGCATGGGCGTGGAGCACGGTCGCAAAGGCGAATGCTTGTTCCCAGGGAAGGAACACCGTATGGCCGGCGAGTACTTCAAGTAGCGCCCGATGCTGCTCGAAGGCCTCACGGTCGCCGGTATGGATGCAGTGACTTTCACGATGGCCGACGTTGCGAGGGTAGGCCACGATCGCCCCTTTGACGTAATGACCGCCCGCCCGATTGATCAGCGCCTGAAGCGCCAGGCCCTCGTCCTTGGCGTTGGTCGTGTAATCGACGATCGTGCGCTTGGCGAGTGCACGCGCCACACCCGGCATCCCAAGCACCTCGTGTGTCGCGTGGTTGTCCAGCAGCACGAAGATCGCGACCGGGCTTGCGCTCAGCGCGGCTTCGGCAGAGTCGCAGAGGTGAGCGCCGGCGGCCACGAGCGCTGCGGCCTTGCCGGGTGATCGATTCCAGATCGCTACGCGTTTGCCTTGCTTGAGAAACGCTTGCGCCATGATTGTTCCCATGGCCCCGAGTCCGACTACGGACACATCAAAGTCGGAGCAGGCATCATTGTGTTCGCCCACAGTCAAACCCTCATGATTATTGTTTTACGTGATTGGTGAAGTTATCCGCACCGCCAACGGGTGCAGCCTTTAGCGGCCGTGCAAGCCCCAGCTCACAGAAGGTTCTGTGACCGAGCCCAGTGCGTTGCGTCATCCAACGTCCTACCAAATGCGTTGAAGATCGCATCAACATCGTCCTGCGTCGTAATCAGCGGCGGACAGAAGGCGATCGTGTCGTAGATGGCGCGAATGATCAGCCCATGCTTGTGAGCCTGTTTGAACAGGTAGCTACCCAACGCACCTGGCTGGGCGAATGGTTGGCGGGTGGACTTGTCCGCAACCAGTTCGATCCCGCCCATCAGCCCGACACCTCGGGCATTGCCTACCAATGGGTGGTTTTCGAAAGCGCGCAGCCGGTGCTGGAACACAGGGGCCAAGCGCTGAACATGGCCAACCAGGTCGCGTTCCTCGATGATGCGGATGTTTTCCAGCGCGACCGCGGTGGCGACGGGATGGCCGCTGGTGGTCAGGCCATGAACGAATGCCCCCAGGCGCTGGCTCTGGCTTACCAGGACGTCATGGATTGCATCGGACACCAGCAGGGCTGCCAGTGGTTGATAGGACGAGGTGAGCTGCTTGGAGAGCACCATGATATCGGGCTGGATGTCGTACAGCTGGGCGCCGAACATCGTGCCAAGCCTGCCAAAACCCGTAACGATTTCGTCAATCACCACGAGAATGTCGTAGCGTTTGCACACCGCCTGGATCGCCGCCCAGTAGCCTTGGGGAGGTGGAATCACGCCGCCTGCCGCGATCACCGGTTCGCCGATGAACGCGGCGATGGTTTCCGGCCCTTCGGCCAGGATGTAGCGTTCCAGTTCATTCGCCAGACGCGCCGAAAAGGCTTCTTCCGTTTCTCCAGGCCGGGCAAAGCGGTAGAAGTTCGGGCACGTCAGGTGATGGACAGGGATTGCCGGCAGATCGAAATCGCGATGAATCGACGGTATGCCGGTCAAGCTCGCGGAGGCGACGGTGGTGCCGTGATAGGCCTGCTGGCGGGAGATGAATTTCTTCTTGTTTGGTTTGCCCTGCGCGTTGTTCACGTACCAGACCACCTTCACCACCGAGTCGTTGGCCTCGGAACCTGAGTTGGTGAAGAACGCATGATTCAGATCGCCGGGCGCCAGCTCGGCCAGTTTGGCGGCGAGCGCTGCCGCTGGAGCATGGGTCTTGTGGCTGAAGCTGTGGTAGTAGGGCAGCTGTTTGAACTGCTCGACGGCCGCGTCGACCAGGCGCTTTTCACTGAAGCCCAAGGCAACGCTCCACAGGCCCGACATGGCTTCGATGTAGGCATTGCCCTGGTCATCGAAGACCCGCACGCCGTCCCCACCGGCGATCACGAATGGCCCGACCTCTTGGTGCTGCGCCAGGTTGGTGTAGGGATGAATGAGTGAAGACAGATCGTTCTGAACGATTGAAGTGGCAGTGCTCATTGGCTCATGTTCCTGTCGCAAGCGGATGGTTGCCTGCAGGTGAGAAGGTTGGGTGCGCCATGTGTATCGGCACATGGCGCACGGCAGAACCCTGGAGTTACTGGCTCAGCGCTGCCGCGACCGACTCGCCGAACGCTTTCAAGCCTTCCTCAAGCTGCTCGGTCGGGGTATTCACCGGTGGCATCAGCTTGATGACTTCGCCATTCGGGCCGCAGCGGTCGACCAGCACACCTGCCTGCAGCACGCGCTGCTGGGCATCCTTGGCGAACGCCAGGTTGCCGCGGCCGAAGTCGATGCCGGCGATCATGCCGCGGCAGCGCGCGGAGGCGACCCCAGGAATCGCTGCGAAGCCGGCAACGGCGCGCTCCATGGCCGCGCTGTTGTCGGCCAGCAATGTGAGGAACTGCTCGTCGCGCCAATAGCCGAGCGCGATCCGGGCGGTCAGGAACGCCAGCTGGTTGCCGCGGAACGTGCCGATGTGCTCGCCGGGTTGCCAGATATCCAGCTCAGCGCGAATCAACACGATCGCCATCGGCAGGCCAAAGCCGCCGATGGATTTCGCGCAGGTGATCAGGTCCGGCACGATCCCGGAACGCTCGAAGCCGAAGAAGTCTCCGGTACGGCCGCAGCCGGCCTGGATCTCGTCACAGATGAGCAGCACCCCGTGATCGCGGGTCCACTGGCGCAAGCGTTGCAGCCATTCGTTGGAGGCCGCGTAGACACCGGCCTGAATCTGCACGGACTCGACGATCACCGCCGCCGGCAATTCCGATCCGCTGCCCTGGTCGTTGGCCAGGCGCTCGAGAAAACCAATGCTGTCGAATTCGCCGTAAGGGCTGTCTTCGTACGGCACGAACACCACGTCGCTGGACAGCCCGGGGCCGCGGCGAGTGCGGTTGCCGGTGACCGCCAGGGCCCCGGCGGTCATGCCGTGGTAAGCACCGTAGAAGGATACGATCTTGGTGCGCCCCGTGGCCTTGCGCGCAAGCTTCAACGCGGCCTCGACGGCGTCGGCGCCGGTCGGGCCGGTGAATTGAACCTTGTAGTCCCAGCCGCGCGGCTCGAACAGGTCACGCTCGATCGCCTCCAGGAACCGACGCTTGGTGCTGGTATGCAGGTCGAGACCATGGGTCACACCGTTGGCCGAAAGGTATTCGATCAAGGCATCACGCATGCGCGGATCGTTGTGGCCATAGTTCAGGGCGCCGGCACCGGCGAAGAAGTCCAGATAGTCGCGACCATCTTCGGCGTGGATCTTGCTGCCTTGGGCCGTATCGAAGACCAGGGGCAGGTCGCGGCAATACATCCGCACGTTGGATTCTAGTCTCTTGAACGTCTCGATATTGTTCATACATAACCTCTTGTCGTTGTCTGGGCGAGGGGCGGGACGCTGGGTCCCGGGATTTATGCGGCGTTGCTTCGATCAGTGCTTGAACATCACATGTCGCACCACGGTGTAGTCTTCCAGGCCGTACATGGAGAGGTCCTTGCCGTACCCGGACAGCTTCACGCCGCCATGGGGCATCTCGCTGACCAGCATGAAGTGGGTATTGACCCAAGTGCAGCCGTATTGCAGGCGCGCGGCCAGCCGATGGGCCCGACCTGCGTCGCAGGTCCACACCGAAGACGCCAGGCCGTAGTCGGAGTCATTGGCCCACGCCAGTGCCTGGGCTTCATCCTCGAATTCCGAAACCGTCACCACCGGGCCGAAGATTTCACGGCATACCACCTCGTCTTCCTGCTTCGCGCCGGCCAATACCGTCGGCTCGAAGAAGAATCCAGGGCCCGCGACCGGCTTGCCGCCAGTGACGACCTCGATGTGTGGAAGCGCCTTGGCACGCTGCACAAAACCCTCGACACGTTCGAAGTGCTCTTGGGTGATCAGTGGGCCCATCTGCGTCGCCGGGTCATCCTGAAGCCCGCATTTGATACTGGACACCACCTCCCCGAGCTTGCGCACGAACTGCGCATAGACCGCCTTCTGTACATAGATGCGACAGGCAGCGGTACAGTCCTGCCCGGCGTTGTAGAAGCCGAAGGCGCTGATGCCCTCGACAGCGGCATCGATGTCGGCGTCATCGAAGATCAGCACCGGCGCCTTGCCACCCAGTTCCATGTGCATCCGCTTCACGCTGTCGGCCGTGCCTTCGATGATCCGGCTGCCGGTGCGAACGGAACCGGTGAGCGACACCATCCGGACCTGCGGGTGGTTGGTCAGCGGCTCGCCCACCGAAGCACCGCGGCCGTGGACGATGTTGACCACGCCGGCGGGGAAGATGTCGGCGAGCAGCTCTCCCAGTTTCAAGGTGGTCATCGGCGTATGTTCCGAGGGTTTCAGCACCACGGTGTTACCGGCGGCCAATGCCGGGCCGAGTTTCCAGGCCGCCATCAGCAGCGGATAGTTCCACGGTGCGATGGAGGCGACGACGCCCACCGGGTCGCGGCGGATCATCGAGGTATGGCCCGGCAGATACTCGCCCGCCGCCGAACCCTGCAGGCAGCGAACGGCGCCGGCAAAGAAGCGGAACACGTCCGATACGGCTGGCAGCTCGTCCTGCAGCACGGCAGTGAAAGGCTTGCCGCAGTTGTCCGCCTCCAGGCGAGCGAACACTTGCGCCTGTGCATCGATGCGGTCGGCGAGCTTGAGCAACAACGCCGCGCGATCCTTGGGGGGTGTTTGTGACCACGCCTCATAAGCCGCGCTTGCGCTCTGGACCGATGCGTGAACCTGGGAGCGGCTCGCCTCGGCGGTCTGCACCAGGACACTGCCCAGGGAAGGGTTGTACACGGCCAGGCTTTCGCCTTCGCCGGCCACGAGCACACCATTGATCAGCAGTTTGGTTTGCATATCGATTCTCGCCATTGAACGGCAAACCCGGGAGCTTGCCTTGTGGTTGTTGTCAGAACGCTCGATTGAAGGGCGATCGCTACACCAGGGCATCCGCTACAGGGCTGCGGAAGAGGCTGGTACGGCAGGCGAGATAAACGGCGCCTATGCCCAGCCAGCCACAGCCCATGATCAGTGCGTCTTTATCCAGGCTGGCGAGCATCCAGGCGGCCGTGACCAGGCCAATGAGGGGGAAGATCACACCTCGCAGAAGCCCGGCTCCGTCTTTGACGCGGGCATCGAAGGTCAGCCGCAACGCGCAAAGATTGACTGCGGTGAAGGCGAGAAAGGCGCCGAAGTTCACCAGGGACGTTGCGGTGGCGATCGTCATTGCGAAACCTGCCGTGCCGAAAGCACCGCAGAGCAGGATGTTGAAGGCCGGTGTCTGGTAGCGAGGGTGCAGGACGCCGAACAACTTGCGTGGCAGTTGGTTGTCCCGACCGAGGGCGTACAGCAGCCGACCCACGCTCGCCTGGAACGACATGCCCGCGGCGAAGTGGGCGATGATGATGCCTGCCAATACCACGGCGAAGAACAGGTCCCCGCCGATCATCCGGGCAATCTCGAATGCCGCGCCATCCACATTCACGAACTCGAGGGAGGGATGGGCCAGATACATGAAGTACGAGGAGCCGACGTACACCGCACCACCGATCAAGGCGACCAGCAGAATGGCGCGTGGAATCGTCCGGCTCGGATCCCTGGTTTCCTCGCTGAGCGTGGACAGCGCGTCGAAGCCCAGGAATGAATAGGCGGCAATGGCCGCGCCGGCCATGGTCGTGGCGAACGGCACTTGCTGGTTGAAGAACGGCTTGGCCGACAGCAGCCCACCAGGGCCGTTGGCGACAGTGATGTAATGCCAGCAGAGACCGATGAACACGGCAATGATGGCAAGCTGTACCAGCATCAGTAAGACGTTGAACCGGTTCGCCACCTGGATGCCCAGGATATTCAGCAGCGTCGTGCTGACAATGAAACCCAGGATCCATACCCACTGCGGCACATCGGGAAAGGCCATGTTCAGATAGCTGGCGCCGAGCAACCAGATCAGCATCGGAATGAAGAAGTAGTCGAGCAGGGCGGCCCAGCCCACCATGAACCCGAGATTCGCATTCAGCATCTTGCGGGTATAGGTATAGGCCGAACCGGCTGCCGGGAACACCCTGACCAGGCGACCGTAGCTCAACGCGGTGAAAATGACGCCGATCGCCGCGATCCCATAGGACATTGCCGTGGTGTTCTGGCTTGCCTGCGAGATGACCCCATAGGTGCCGAAGACAATCAACGGGGCAAGGAATGCCAAACCGAAGAGCAGAACGGAAAACGGGCCCAGGGTGCGCTTCAACGAAGCGTTCGGGGTTGATTCGTTCATGACTGACACCCCTCACTCTACGAAGTTGTAAGCAGCGGCGACGATTTCGCGGTAGGTCTGCACGGTCATTTCCTTGGCATTGCTGGGGTCCGAAAAGTTGTTCTTCGACTTTTCAGCAATGCTCAGGAAGTCCTCTTCGCGCACGCCCTTCACTTCGGCGAAGCGGGGAATGCCCAGGTCCCTGCTCATCTGGAACAGGTGGCCGACAGCCGCCTCGGCGGCATCGACCGGCGAGAGGTTGGGATCGATCCCCAGCGCGTAGGCAACCTGAGCGTGCCGGAGAATGTCAGCGTCACGATTGTGGCCGAACACAAAGGGCAGGAAGATCGCGTTGCCCACGCCGTGCGGCGTGTCGTACATGCCACCGATGGCCTCGGAAATGCAGTGCACGCTGCCAACGTCCGCGTTGCCGAATGCCATGCCGGCGATCAGGCTTGCCACCAGCATCTGCTCGCGGGCCTTCAAGTTATCCGGCTCTTGCACTGCCGGCTTGAGGTGCTGGCTGATCAAGCGGATGGCATGCAGCGCCAGACCATCGCTGATCGGATTCGATACGCGACAGGTGTAGGCTTCGATGGCATGGGTCAAGGCATCCATCCCGGTCGCGGCGGCAATCGACGACGGAAGCGTCGTGGTGATGTGCGAGTCGAGCAGGGCCAGTACTGGGCCGATTCGATAATCCAGAACGTTCATCTTGAAGTGGCGTGCTGTGTCGGTGACCACCGAGAAGCACGTCACCTCGCTACCGGTGCCCGACGTGGTAGGGATCGCCACAATAGGCGGTATGGCGTGCTTCAGTTTGAAAGAGCCCTCGTAGTCCTCGATCCGGCCCTCGTGGGTCAGGAGCAGGCTGATGGCTTTGGCTGCGTCCATCGCGCTGCCCCCGCCAATGGCCAGGAGGCCATCGATACCTTTGCCGCGGTACATCTGTGCAGCGTGATTGATGTCTGCGCTGCGAGGGTTGGCCTTGACGTCCGAGATTTCATCGAAGGAAATGCCCGATTTTTCCAGGCTGGCATACACGCTGGTCAACAGACCTGCCGCCTTAACCCCGGCATCGGTGACGATCAGGATGCGCTCCAGGCCAAGTTCACGCAGATGTTCGCCGGTGCGCTCACGCAGGCCAGGCTCCATCACAACTTTGCTGGGGAGTAAGAACTTGAATTCCATACATACCTCTTGCCTTTGCGGCTTAGTTGTCATTGTTAAAAGGGCAGTGAAGGAGCATCAGCACCAGGCCGCAGTAACAGCCCAGACAGGTGATGTGTGGCTCGACGGTTTCGCACAAGCCGGGTTCTTGTTGTTTTGATTTCCATGGAACTTGAGCAACCGCAATGCGCTGCAAACGGCCAGACTCAAGTTCTAATGGGTAAAAAGAGGGGCGCTAAACAACACGCCCCTAAAATGCAACGTTTGTTTCTAACGCATATGGGTTGCCAAGAGAGACAGCAGCGTGCCTGATAGGGAGGGAGGGAGATCATGCCCCATCCCCGGCAACAGAACTAAGCGCGCCCCGGGAACCGCAGCGGCAGTGGCGAAACCTCCGCTGGTTGCGACCATGAGGTCTTTATCCCCATGAATGACCAGCGTGCTGCAGCCAATCCGCCGTAGTTCTTGCGTGCGGTCGCCCGAGTTGATGATGGCGCCAATCTGCCTGGCAGTCCCGAGGTTGCCTGACTCACCGCCGCCTCGTTCCCAAGCCTGCATGGCATAGTCACGCAAGGCTTGTTCATTGCACTCAAGTGTCGAGCCAATGAGACGCATGATGTCTATATAGTCGCGAACACTTTCATGCTGAGTCCTGGGTGGGCGGCGCAGGAGTTGCAAAATCGCTTTGAGCGCTGGCTGGCCGACTCGCAGGGAACCGGTGGTCGAGAAGATCGAGGTGAGGGTCCTGACGCGCTCAGGGTAACGGGCGGCGAGTGTCTGGGCGATCATGCCGCCCATCGACATCCCCATGACGTGCGCCGTCTCCAGTTGCAAGCCATTCATGAGCCCGATCACATCATCGGCCATGTCACCCAGGTCGTAACCTGTGGTCGGCTTGCGGAAGAACTGCTGCATGACCGTGGGTGGCGTCACCTCGGTGAAAAAGGACCTGCCCGAATCACGGTTGTCCAGCGTGATGACGCGCAATCCCTGCTCAACCAGGCCGGCGATGATCGGTTGCGGCCAATAGGTCAGTTGCAGCCCCAGGCCGACGATGAGAATGACCGGCGGGGCCGTTTCAGATCCGTGGCTGCGATAGCAGAGCCTGCGCTGGCCTGGTAATTCACAGAACCGATCCGCGCTCATCGCCCGCTACCCTGGGTCTGTAGTTCGGCGCCAGTGCGCAGGGGAGCAGCGGGTATTGCGGTGAATTTGAGGCAGCTTTCGGCAACCGTTCCTCGGCGCAGCAGCTTGACGTCGCGGAAGTAATCCATCGACATCACCCAGGGCTCGCACGGGCCCTGGCGCGGCATGCTGTCCAAGGCGCGTTGTACGTATCCAGCGCCAAAGTCCAGCAAGGGGCGGGTTTCAATTCCGTCCGGGGCCTTGGGCTCGCAAACGTTGTAGCCATGCCCATCCATGAAGCCCAGCAAGCGACAGAAATGATCGCACAGCAGGCACACTTTCAAGGTCCAGGAAGAGTTTGTGTAGCCCACTGCAAAAGCAAAATTGGGCACGCCGGACAGCATCATGCCTTTGTAAGCCAGGGTCTTGCTCAGCACCACCGGTTTACCGTCCTTGTGCAAGGTCACTCCACCAAACAGCTGGACATTGAGCCCGGTGGCTGTGATGACGATGTCGGCTTTGAGCTCTTGGCCTGATCTGAGCAAAACGCCCGATTCCGTAAACCGCTCGATATGATCGGTGACGACGGAGGCTTTACCCGCACTGATTGCCTTGAATAAATCGCCTTCAGGAACAGAGCACAGTCGCTGGTCCCAGGGGTTGTAGGGTGGGTTGAAATGAACGTCGACAGGGTAGTCCTTGGGCAGCTCTTTCTTGGTCAGCCAGAGGAGCAGCTTGCGGGAAAGTTTGGGGAAGCGTTGGCAGAATCCCCAGAAGGCCAGCGTGATCTTGGCGTTCTTGTAGCGTGTCAGTGAGTAGGCGGTTTGCGCCGGCAGGACTTTGCGTAGAAAGGCTGCAATGGAGTCGGTGGCCGGTTGATTGATGATGTAAGAGGGGGTGCGCTGCAGCATGGTGATGCTGGCTACTTTGTCCGCCATGGCCGGAATCAACGTCACGGCCGTTGCTCCGCTGCCAATCACGACCACGCGTTTACCGCTGTAATCCAGGTCTTCGGGCCAGTGTTGCGGATGGATGATCTGCCCCTTGAATTGCTCTGTGCCTTCAAAGCGAGGGGTGAATCCTTGGTCATAACGATAGTAACCGCCTGCGCTGAACAGCCAGCGGCATTGAATGGTGCGGGGCTCTGTCGTGTTGCCGTCCTTGACTTTGACCGTCCACAATCCTTTCTCGCTTTCCCAGTCCGCGCAAAGCACTTTTTGCTGGTACTGGATGCGTTCCTGCAGCCCGTACTCGTCAACGGTCTCGCGCAGATACTCAAGGATGTCTGCGGCGTCCGCCAATGACTTGGCTTTGGTCCAGGGCTTGAAGTCGAAACCGAAAGTGAAGAGGTCCGAGTCGGAGCGGATGCCGGGGTAACGGAACAAGTCCCAGGTACCACCCGCACGCTCACGGGATTCCAGGATCGCAAAGGTTTTGTGAGGCTGATAGCGTCGCAGGTAAGCAGCTGCGCCGATACCCGACACCCCAGCTCCGATGATCAAAACATCCAGCGGCTCAATCGGAAGAATAGCGTGGGAAGACATAGCGCCTCCTATTGTTGTGTTATAGAGACTTGTTCGTTTGACTTGATCGCATGACCACGATAAATGCCGCCGATGGTATGGACAAGGTGCGAAATGCACCTGAAATCTATTGGTTTGGGATGTTTTGCACACCTCGACTCAAGGCGTCGTGCAAAGGCTGACGTTGTCTGCGTGATGAAGGATGACTAAGGATCGATGCTGCGATGGCCGCAACGTGCTATGCGGGGAAGGGCGATCGGCTTCGCTGACACAGGCAGGCTGGTAGCGCCGGTCAGCCAAAACGGCAGTTCATGTCAGGGGCGCAAGGATGCGGCCTGTGGGACGTCAACCTCCATACGCCGAGATTCTTCAATAGGCTGTGTATCCCACTGAGGTATCGCTGGACGGCGATGGCGGGCGGTTGGCTTGAGGGAGGCAATGGCAGCCAATCGGCTAGCCGGGCAAGGCAGCGCAAGCATCACGCTGCCATGCGGCATGGAGCAGGGGCACATCCGAGCACAGGGTCAGTAGCTGGCAGCCAGTAGTTTTACAGCGCGACAGGCCGCCTCCGTCTCGGCCTCCAAGCGCTCCATATCACCGTGGGCTGACCAGGCGAGCAGGAGTCCGTCGAACAAATTGATCACTAACCGGCTGATGGTGGTCGACGCGGTCTTGTCCAGCTTGGGATTGGCAACCATCTCGATTCTCTGCTCTATCGCTTCGACAGAAATCGAATAAATCCTGGCAGCCATTGCCGGGTTGTTGCGCAGGTTCCAGAAGAAGAGCTCGAACTGGGTCGTGGCCAGGTCGGGGTGGGCAGTAAACCATTTGACCAACTGACGCAGTATCTCTGCCGCCGACTCTGCCGCGCCGGCACCTGTTGGCGCGCGCGCCAATGACTGCTGCGGCATGTTAATCAGGGACTCGTAGACGGCGCAGAACAAATCATCCTTGGTATGAAATACGTAGTGCAACGAGGCCAGCGGAGACTTTGCCTGGGCGGCGATACGCCGAGTCGTCGCGTTAGCTACCCCGTGCTCGGCAATCACCTTCACGGTTGCTTCAATGAAGTCTTGTTTGCGCTGTTCGGCGCCCATCCGAGCCATGTAGACAATCTCCTTACGGTGTTGCCGCCAGCAACCTGGTTCGGCGTCGAAAAGCGTGAATGCTAACGCATGGTAGCTCCCCAATCCATGAATCGACATGGGTGACCGTCAGGGCTTCGCCTTGTCGCCCCATGAGTGATGCCCTCCCTTACGCACCCAAAAGCAGCGGTTGTTTCCTAAATACCCAGTCTGTCGTGGGGCGCCGAAACAAGTTCAGCTGCGAAGTGGGTCGTGAGGTATCACCGGCGCTGCAGTCGCGGCGAGCGGGGGGCTTTGATTTTCCTGGCTTTGGACCCCTTGGCAAAAAAGCGGCACACAAACTGCTTGTGATCATTCGACTTGGTCAATTGATCAGGTCCTGAGCCCAATCTGGCTCAATGCGTGGGCGCGCCCATGACTCGACAGATCAGGGGCGAGCTAATGAGCACATCCCAGCTCGTCGATTTACCCATCCTTCCTGAGTTCATGGGCGCTTAGGCCCCGCAATGAAGGCGACGGATGTGGGGCGGGCGCAGGTTGTTGACTAGAGCATCCGATCACACAGCAGGAGATGTACATGCAGGCACGAAAACTATCGACCGTAAGCTGCGATGCGCCGATCGAGCAGGTGGTGGAGATTATCAAGCGGGACGGCGCCGTCGTTATTTCCAACTTTGTCTCGGGAGAAACGCTGAAGTCCCTTGCTGAAGAGCTGGAGCCCTATTTGAGTGCAACGCCGTGCGGTGTGGATCCTTACTTCGCTGGCACGCAGACACGCCGTGTCGCACGAATTATCGGGCGAAGCGACACGGCGGTGGAGGTGGCACTCAATCCCCTATTTCTCGGGGCGGCGAGAAAAATCTTGCAAGTCCCTGCGCATGTCTGGGTGGGGGAGGATCGAATCGAGGTCGAGCCTGATATTCAACTCAGCATTACCCAGGCTATTCAGATCGGTCCGGGGCAAGGCCGGCAACCGCTGCACCGCGACGATACCACCTCGCTCTGGCGTCACCCCCAGTACGGTCGTGAGGCTCGGCTGCAAATGATGCTGGCCCTTTCAGACTTTACCGAAGAGAACGGTGCAACGCGTGTCATTCCCGGAAGCCACGAGTGGAATGACGAGCGAATGCCCACTCAAGACGAAACCATCGCGGCGGAAATGCCGGCGGGCTCTGCGCTTTTGTGGATGGGGTCGGTGTACCACGGAGGTGGCGCCAACACGTCCTCGGCGCCTCGAACCGGCCTCACGATGGCCTATGACTTGGCATTCTTGCGACTGGAAGAAAATCACTTCCTTTCCATCCCCATTGAGCGGCTGCGTCAGCTCCCCGCAGAAATGCAGCGCCTGCTGGGTTGGAGCTGCAGTAGCACGTTGCTGGGGTGGGTGGAAGTCGATGGCCAGATGCGCGACCCGCAAGAGCTGCTGGCCATGCCTTCTTTCGCCGGGGCGGGTAAAGGCTTTTAAGCCTTTCAAATCGACCCTGTGGGGGCGCCCCACGGTTTGAGGAGTGGTCGACGTCTCTTCGAGGCCTGCTTTGCCTGTACCGACTTTAACGTCAGGGAGAGCGGCCGACGCCGATCAGCGCACAACTGCGCCGCCGTTCATTTTCATTGCGAGTGCTGTCGTGCCCGATGAGATGTTCGTGCACGCAAATATTGACTGAGTGCACGTAGGAGTGAAGCGAATGAAAGCTTCGAATACAGAGGCCCGCAACGGTTCTGAAACCCTGAGATTTCGCAATCTTGGCGGGTGGGTGGAGCGGCCGGTCGACCTGCAGCCGGAACTCAAAGGCCATGAGCACGCCGATGTGATCGTGGTCGGAGGTGGTTTTGCCGGCCTGTCAACCGCGCTCGAGCTTACGGCTCTTGGGGCGAAAGTCATTGTCCTGGAGCAGGAGTTCGCCGGCTTCGGTGCCAGTGGGCGCAATGCGGGCTATCTGCTCGGCAGCATGGGTATCGAGTGCGACGTCTTCGTCAAGCGGGTGGGGATGGAGCAGGCAAAGAGCTTCGTCAGTTTCTACGACGAGGCCGTCACTTACGTGGAAGAGCGTTTGACGGCCTTGGGTATCGACTGTGATTACAATCCCTCGGGGGTTATCCGGGCTGCTGTTCATCCTAGCCAGGAAAAGCGGCTGCGCGCGAATATGGAGCTGGGGCATAAGTTGGGCTCTGTGACCCGCTTTGTGGATAGTGCCGAGATGCGCGTGCGGGGAATCCCGCCGGCATTCCTGTTTGGCAGCGAGCAGCGCGGTGGCACCTTGAATCCTGGGAAGTACGTCAGCGGCCTGCGTCGCGCGGCAATCCTGGCGGGGGTAAAACTTTACGAACGCACCCCGTTGCTTTCCTACAGTGAAGGGTCGGTCATCACCTGCAAGACCGCTCTCGGTAGCGCAACCGCACCGGTAATGGTGCTGGCAACCAACGCCTATACGCCTCAGTTGGGGGTGCTACGTAACAAGGTTGCGCCGATCCGCGTTTCGGCAATCGAAACCCAGCCGCTGTCGGCGGAGCAACTGGCGTCCCTGGGTTGGAAAGGGCGGGAAGGGCTCATCACGCCGCACTACACGATGGAGAGCCACCGCCTGACGGCCCATGACACCATGGTGTTAACGGTGAAAGAGTTGGGCTATGCCTACGGCTCGAAGACCCCCAATGTCCCGGATTATCGCGCCTATACCGCATTGGCCCGGGTACTGCGCGAGCGCTATCCCTCGTTGCAAGGTCTTGGCATTCAGCACTGCTGGAGCGGATACATCAGTGGGGCTTACGACTTCCTACCCGTCATCGGTGCAATGGGTGCGAAACAGAATATTTTCTATACCGCGGGTTGTTCGGGCCATGGCCTGGCTACTCAATCGCTCATGGGGGCGCTTTTCGCCGGGCGGATCAACGGCAAAGAGCCTCCACTTCTAGCGGCGCTGCAGCACAAGACCCCCTCCATGCTGCCTGAGCCATTTCAATGGTGCGCTATACAGTCCGCTTTTGCAGCGGCCAAGCTACTTGATGCGTGGACCGACAACAAAGTGCGTAAAGACAACGCTTTGAAAGGCTGAGAACAATGCGGGGGGGACATTAATGGCGCCCTATTGTTGCCCCGACGCATGGGCAGAGGCGAGGCATCGGCGCGACACTATTTAAAGAGGCTGTTATCGTGGAACTGATAGATATATTTGCACTGGTCTCATGCATTCTTCTGGTGATTTGCGGGCTAAGTTATGGCGTGGCATTCATCCGGCGGAATAATTATTTGCTCGGCCTGGAGTTCTTGATTGTGGGGATCTCCGCGTCGAACTTCACTACGTTTATAGCCACGGGCTGGCAAGCCAATTACAACGTCGCGATCTTTCTCGACGCCTTTTCACGAGGGGTTGGCGTGCCTATTATCGCGACGCTTGGGTTGATGGCGGTTACGCACAATTACAAGCCATCTCTCGCGAAAGACATCAGCCTGTTCGTGGCGGGTTTTGCCGCTACAGGTGTCTACTTTCTATCCGGCATCGTTAAGGAGTCGCTGCCTTACTTCTATATGCTCATGTGGTCAATCTACACGTTGTACCTTTGCTACTTTACCTGGCGATTGGCACGTGCCGGAGAGGTATTCCACGCACTGGCTACTGTCCTGGGCGGGGCGGCGGGGCTGACCGTGGCACTTCGGTACGACTTCTTCCCGATTCCGGGCGATGACACAAAAATGATCTTCATGACCTGCGCCTTCCTGGCTTGGTCATATTCGATTGTGCAGCTGTATTACGCCTATGGTGCGCTGGAACGTTCGAGGAAAGATTCTTCTTACTCGCTTCTTCATTCCAGGTAAGTCTGCACTGCATAGCGAGCTGTTCCGTTCCTGTAAAGGCGTGCTGTTTCGAATACTCCATGTTTTCGTATCAGGAATAATCTACTACTCCATGGCTGGCCGTAGGCCTGCTTCTTTGCCGCCCTCCTGGGCGGCTTTTTTTTGTTGTTAGCGAGCAGATCTACACAGCCTCTGCTGTTAGAACCAAGCAATGTCCGTTGTGCAAGTAACGAGGGTAGGAACCCTGGCTATCCAAACTGGCAAAGGCAGTTTTCGCCAAGTTACGACGCACACTCAGGCTGGCTCTTTTGCCCCATGACCAAGCACTTCTTGGTAACAGGTGTTTCCTTAATTCCCATTATGGGGCAGTAGGTCGACATACGCAGATCTCCGACAGACTGTAACTGTTTGTTTTTTATAAAGAAATAATTAGATTTTGGATTCTGGCATATGGCTTGCCTCATGATCATCTGACATGGTCAATTGACCATGTCAGATGATCGGATGTGTGGCAGGAACCGATTTTTCCGTCTGGAAGGCCCTGCCATCGATCAAAGCCCTTTGTTTGAGGATCCTCCAATGAAAGATGTGACTGAACGGCTGGAAGGTAACGTATCCACCCGCCGTGTTATCAGGCAGCTGCTGGTGACTATTGCGGCATCGACTGCGATTTTCTCGGTCCAGGCTGCGACCATGGGGCCTGAGGCGCTGGGTTCGAAGCTGACTCCCCTGGGGGGAGAGATCGCCGCAAGTTCCGGCGGGGACATTCCGGCCTGGACGCAACCTGGGCAGCAGGGGGCGGGATGGAGTTACGGCCAGGTCCGCGGGGAGCACTGGAAGTTCAAGGGCGATAAACCCCTCTACAGCATCGACTCGAACAATGTGGCGCAGCATGCGAGCAAGCTGTCCCCCGGCCAGCTTGAACTGTTCAAGAAAGTTCCAGGCTATCGCATGAATGTCTATCCGACCCGTCGTACCTGCGGCGCTCCAGACTTCGTGGCCGAGAACACCAAGCAGAACGTTGGCTTCGCCAAGCTTGATGCTGCCGGTGTCGCCCTCGAGGAAGCGCATGTTCCGGGTATCCCGTTCCCCATGCCCAGCACCGGTGCCGAGGTGATGTGGAACATGAAGATGCGCTATCGCGGGGTGGGCGTCGAACTGCCCCGGAGCATTTCCGGGATTTCGCCGCGCAAGGGTGGGGAATGGTTACGCCAGTCGACAGACACGGTCTTCTTCACACCATGGGGCAAAAAGGGCAGTGCGCTCTTCTCATCCGTCGGTCGCCTGGAAAACGCCACCTTCTTCAACTACCAGGAGCCCGCCGCCCTGGCCGGTCAGGCCGCGGTGCAGACTGCCGTGGCCGGCGAACAGGCCACGACCTTCTACTACTTCCCCGGCCAGCGTCGCGTGCGCCGCATGCCGTCCTATTCCTACGACGCGCCGCAGATTGGCCTGGACAACCAATACACCGTCGATGAAGCGAACGTGTTCTTCGGGGCCATGGACCGCTTCGACTGGAAACTGCTTGGCAAGCAGGAACTGCTGGTGCCTTACAACGTTTTTGGCGCCTATGACACGTCCGCCAAAGCAGAGGATTTTGCCGGCAACGACTCGGTTGCGCCGCAGTCGCGTCGCTATGAGCTGCATCGCGTCTGGGTGGTCGAGGCCAATGTCCGCCAAGGCATGCGCCACCAGGCACCAAAGCGCCTGTTCTACATCGACGAGGACAGCTGGAACGCCTTGATGGCCGTTGACTATGACAAGCAAGGGCAGATCTGGAAGGTGCGCGAAGGGCTCTCGATTCCCGTGTACGAGACGGGCGCTTGCGACGTGGAAGCCCAGGTCCAGTACAACCTGGCCGATGCGCGTTATCTCTTCGACATGACTTCGATCGGCGCGGGCAAGAACGATATTCGCTGGATCACCGACGAAGGTGGCAACCCCCGCCTGAAACGCGACTTCTTCACCTCCGATAACCTGCGAGCCATCAGCGAGCGCTAACACGACGTCAGATCGAGAGCCAGCATGAAAAAAATAATTACCAAAACGTCAGGCTTTGTCATCGCGTGCGCAACCCCATTGGCAATGGGGTTCACATTTGAAACCGAAACTATCCGTGGCTCGTTCGACTCCACGATCACCGCAGGCATGGGCGTGCGTACGGAGTCGCGGGGCTGCAACCTGATCAACCAGGGGCCCAGCGGGCACAACGTGCCCTCTGGCTGCCTGGCGCAGACCTCGGGCGTGGCTGACCAGGGCGACCTGAACTACGACCGGGGCGATCTCTTCACCAACTACCTCAAAGGTACGCACGAGCTGTTGCTGAAGATGCCCGAGGACCTCACCTTCATGGCGCGCGGCACCTGGATCCGCGACTTTGCCGCCACCGATACCACGGGCACGCTGTCGTTCAACACGCCCGAGAGTGTCGGCAGCAACGGCCTCAGCGACGACGCCCGCGACGACCTCGCCTTCAAGGCGCGCCTGCTCGATCTGTGGGTGAGCAAAGGCTTCGATGTCGGCGGGCAGCGGGTTCGGGCTCGCTTGGGTAATCAAGTGATCAACTGGGGCGAAAGCCTGTTCGTGGCCGGTGGTATCAACAATACCAATGCCTACGACTATCAAGCCCTGGCCCGTCCCGGCGTACAGCTCAAGGAGGCCGTGCTGCCGGCGCCGATGCTCAGCGTTGCATCGGGCCTGGGCTCCGGGGTGAATATCGAGGCTTACTATCAGTTCCGATGGAACAAGAGTGAAATGCCACCGGTAGGGAGCTACTGGTCCACCACCAATGGCCTCGGTGAGGGCAGGGGGGCCTACGGGTTCTCCGAAAAGGATGCCCGCGACAGCGGCCAGTGGGGTGTTTCGCTGCGTTGGCAACCGGAGGACAGCGACATCAACTATGGCCTCTACGTGATGCGTTATCACGACAAGTTGCCGTCATTGCAGGTAGACATTCTTGACCCGAACACCTTCGCGGCAGCACCGACCTGGCGCTATCAGGAAGATCGGATGATGTATGGCGTCAGCGCCAACATGCCGATTGGCGACTGGGCAGTAGGGACAGAGCTGTCGTACCGACCGAAGGACTCGGTCGCGCTCAACCCGGTCATCGATCTGTGTTCGAGCAATGGCGGCAAATGCTGGAAGGACGAGAAGAAATTCCAGTGGCACCTGACCGGCCTGTATAGCTTTACGCCTTCCAACTCCCCGACGCTGCTCGATTTCACCGGGGCCAGCACGGGCACCTTGCTGACTGAGTTGGTGGTCATCAAATACCCGGGGCTGCATGACGAGGTCAATGGCGAGCCGATCGCCGCCGGCCTGAATACCTGGCAGCTGGACCCCGCGACAGCGCCGAAGGCCCATGGCGACAAGACCTCGTCGGGTATCAATCTGGACTTCAGCCTGACCTATGACGGTACCTTGCTGCCGGGATGGCAGGTCACCCCAGGCGTCTTCTACTCGCGCTCGCTGGGGGGAAGAACACCGAACCTCAGCGCAACCTTCACCGAAGACGCGAGCAGTATGAACCTCTACCTGAACTTCGTGCGAAACCCGGCCAGTTGGCAGATTTCCCTCAACTACGCGAAGTTCATGGGGGGCGAGACCCCTTACGATCAGCTGTACCGTGACCGCGACTATGTCGGTGTCGCGATCTCCCGCACCTTGTGAGGCCTGCCGTGAACGGTTCTGTAAAACTATCTGAAATCCGGGCACGTGGCATGCTGTCACGCGTTGAGGGCGTCTTGTTCTGTCATCGTCGGCTGGTGCTGGCGAGCCTGGCCGTTTTCACCCTGATCATGGGCTGGTTCGCCGTGCAACTGCGTATGGATGCCGGTTTCGAAAAGCAATTGCCGATAGGCCACGAATACATCAAGACATTCGAGGCGTACCGCAATGATCTGCTGGGGGCAAACCGGCTGACCATCGTGGTCAGGGCACGAAATGGCGATATCTGGAGCGCCCCAGGCCTGAAGCGGCTCTATGACGTTACCCAGGCGGTGACCTTTTTCCCGGGGGTATCGCGCAGCAGTGTGCGTTCGTTGTGGACGCCCAATGCCTTCGTCAACGAGATCACTGAAGAAGGTTTTCGCGCCGATCCGCTGGTACCAGGGACGGTTTCTCCCGAGCACTTGGATGACGAGAACATCGCGAAGATCTCCAACTCCACTGCGCAGGGAGGCTTCATTGGCACGCTGGTCTCCCGTGACCAGAGCAGTGCGATGATCACCGCGGAACTCAATGAGTTCGATGCCAACGGGACCCATCTGGACTATGTCGCGTTCAACCATCGGCTGGAGAATGAGATCCGCCAGCAATTCGAGGATGGCGCTTTCGAAATCCAGATTATCGGTTTCGCCAAGCAGATCGGCGACATCGCTGACGGGGCTTCAGCAGTGCTGGAGTTCTGTTTGCTGGCCTTGTTGCTAACGGCGGGGGCGGTGTACTGGTACTGCCACTCGCTGCGCTTCACGCTGCTGGCGCTGGTCTGTTCGCTGGCCTCGCTGGTATGGCAGTTCGGCAGCCTGCGCCTGCTGGGGTACGGCCTCGACCCGCTGGCGGTCCTGGTGCCCTTTCTGGTATTCGCCATCGGGGTCTCCCATGGCGTGCAGCAAATCAACTTCATCGTCCGTGAAATCGCGATTGGCAAGCGCGCCGAAGAGGCGGCGCGCTCAAGCTTCACGGGGTTGCTGATCCCTGGGACCCTGGCATTGGTGACCGCATTGGTTTCTTTTGTAACGCTGCTCTTGATCCCCATCCCGATGGTGCGGGAGCTGGCTATCACGGCATCACTTGGCGTGGCCTACAAGATCGTCACCAATCTGGTGATGTTGCCGTTGATGGCGTCTTTGCTGCACGTCGATGACAAGTACGCTGCGGCGCAGGAAGTCTCCCGGCAGCGCCGGTCCCGCTGGCTACGAGGCCTTGCTCGGCTCGCCGAGCCGCGCAAGGCGCAGTGGGTGCTTGGCGTTGCCTTGGCAGTCTTTCTGGTCGCGATCTGGCAAAGCCATGACCGTATCGTTGGCACACTGCAGGCGGGTGCGCCAGAGTTGCGCGAGGACTCGCGTTTCAATCGCGATGCAGTCTCCATCGCCAGCAACTACGACATCGGTCTGGACTGGCTCAGCGTGGTTTTCGAAGTCAATTGGGATACGTCTGGCGAAGACACTCAAGTGGCCTGCGAGGATGTCGCTCTGGGTCAATACCAGGATCGCTTCGTGTGGGCCATGCAGGGGGTGCCTGACGTACTGTCGGTCGCTTCCTTCTCCACCAACATGCGCCAATTCAACGAGGGGTACAACGAAGGCAATCCGAAGATGGCTGCGGTTCCCATCGATCCGATGAACTACGCCGCGCTGGCCACTGAGGTTGCGCGCACGCCCGGGCTGGTTCGTACCGACTGCAGTATGTCTGCCGTGCACCTGTATCTGGCAGATCACAAAGCCACGACGATCAATAGGGTGGTGGAAGCCGCCAAGGCTTTCCGAAGCGAGTATCCGATGCCAGGCATTTCGGTTCGCCTCGCTTCAGGCAACGCCGGTGTCCTGGCAGCCATCAACGAAGAGGTGGAGAAAAGCGAAACACCCATGCTGCTGTACGTCTATGCCGCCATCGCCTTGCTGGTGTTCGTTGTCTATCGCGACTGGCGAGCGGTGTTGGTGTGTTGTCTGCCTCTGACCATAGGCACCTTCATTGGCTACTGGTTCATGAAGGAGCTACAGATCGGCCTGACTATCGCCACCTTGCCGGTGATGGTGCTGGCAGTGGGTATCGGCGTCGACTACGCCTTCTACATCTACAACCGTCTGCAACTGCATCAGGCCCATGGCCAGTCGATCACCAAGGCGGTCGAGTACGCGCTGCTCGAGGTGGGCGTCGCCACCATCTTCACCGCGATCACCCTGGCAGTTGGCGTCGCCACTTGGGCGTTCTCCGAGCTGAAGTTCCAGGCTGACATGGGCAAGCTGCTGGCCTTTATGTTCATCGTCAATATGGTCATGGCCATGACCGTGCTGCCGGCCTTCGCCGTCTGGCTGGAGCGGGTGTTCCCGCGTAGGCGCCCCGTGCGCATGATCGGCGCGCTAGCGCACTGAGGAGAGAACGATGCGATACATGCTTTCATTAACTGCGGTTTTGCTCGCCACCGCGTTGCCGCTGATGTCTCTCCAGGCCGCGCCGTTAGAGGCAATGCCGGCTGTCCAGTCGCGCAATGCCACGCAGGCCACCATGCTGGACGCCGTTTGGGCGGGCGAGCGCGTGGTTGCTGTCGGCGATCACGGCGTCGTGTTGTTGTCCGATGATCACGGCAAGCGTTTCCACCAGGCGAGCTCGGTACCGCTGTCCACACCACTGACGGGGGTGTCTTTCGTGGATGCCAAGCGCGGTTGGGCGGTTGGCCACTGGGGAGCGATCCTGTCCACCATGGATGGTGGTGAGTCCTGGCAGATCCAGCGCCTGTCCAGCGCCGAGGATCGGCCCCTGTTTGCAGTGCACTTTTTCAATGCCCAGCAGGGCGTTGCGGTAGGGCTCTGGTCTTTGGTGCTGACTACCGAGGATGGTGGGAAGACGTGGACGGAGCAGCCGTTGCAGGCACCACCAGGCGCCAAGAGGGCCGACCTCAACCTGATGGGGCTTTTTGCCGACAGCCGCGGCACGCTTTACGCCACAGCCGAGCATGGGCAAGTGTTGCACTCCGAAGACCATGGAAAAAGCTGGCGTTATCTGGATACCGGCTACGAAGGCACCCTTTGGTCTGGCGCAGTACTGGCCGATGGAAGTCTGCTGCTTGGTGGCCAGCGTGGGACACTGTTGCACGGCTCTGCGAGTGAACAGGGCTTTCGCAGATTGCCGACGCAAAGCAAAGGCTCTGTCACCTCTGTAGTGGTAGCTGGCCCTAAAGTGCTGGCGGTCGGGCTGGACGGGCTGATGCTGCAGAGCAGCGATGGTGGACACAGTTTCCAGGAGAAACAATCCGCTGATGGTGTCTCGCTGACGGAGGCGCTGTTCAATGCCGACGGAGCACCTGTGCTGTTTTCACGTCGTGGGGTAATACCCTACCAGGAGTGAAGGGTCGCTCATTGCCGTGCGCGCCAACGGGCTAACTGCTCGTGGCGCGCAAGCCATAAGGGTGCTATCAGTCATCCTGCGCCTGCACTATTTCCCTGCGTTTTTTGAGTGGTTGTCCATGACCAGTACGCCGTCCCCCTGGCCACGCCCATCGGAAGCCGTTCGTGAGCTCATGCGCAAAGGCGCCGAACTCGCTCAGACACTACCGCCGGAGTGGATCGAGCGCATGAATCAGGCGCTTTTTTCTTCACCGGAAGAGGTGAGGCTGTTGGAGGACCCGGTCATCCTGGCGGCGTGCCGGCGTGCCAATCGGGCAGAATTGCTGCACTGGGCGAACGCGAATCTACAGCGACCTGGAGAACCGGTGGAACCCTACGTGTCTGCAGACATGGTGGACACGGCCAGGGAACTTGCCCGCAGGGGGGCATCCGAACTGCTGATGAATGTCGCAAGGTCGACACAAAACGTAGCCTGGGAACTGTGGATGAAGATGGCGTTCAGCCTGACGCAGGATCCGGTGGTGCTTGAGGAGTTCCTGGAAGTCTCGTTGCGGTCGATCTCGGGGTTCATCGACAACAACATGCGTGTGGTGACCCAAATCATCCTGGAAGAAAAGAGCGTCCAGGCCCATGACGACCACATTGACAAACGCAGTCTGGTCAGTCGGTTGCTCGACGGCAGAGATGTGGATACCGAGCAGTTCGGCAAGCGACTAGGCTACAGCCTTTCTCAGAAGCACCATGCCTGCCTCGTCTGGAGCGAAATCCCGGACGCAGAACTCCGCCCGCTGGAGGAGATGGCGCGCGCTCTGGCGCATCTCAGTGGCACAGTCGCGCCCCTGATCGTGTTCGCGGGCCCTGCCACCCTTTGGGTCTGGAGCAACGCGGCAAAGCCGCTGGACCTGAACATGCTGCAAGGCGTTGCTCGGCAATTTCCAAAGATACGCGCGGCAGTCGGCTCCCCGGGAGCGGGGGTGAATGGTTTCCGTCGATCACACTTGGAAGCCTTGACCACCCAGAGATTGATGGGCCGTTTGGCTGGCGCCCCCGCCGTTGCCACGATCGATCAGGTGAGGATGGTGTCTCTGATGACCCAGGACGCGCGTGCGGCCAGGCAGTTTGTCTTGAGCACGCTGGGGCGGTTGGCGACGGAGCCCATGGTTCTTCAGCGCTCGTTGCACGCCTTCCTGGCCAATGGCTGCAATATCACCCAGACCGCTGAAGCACTGGGTACGCACCGCAATACATTGCTGCGTCGGCTGGAGCGCGCTCAGGACCTGCTGCCCGTCCAACTTGCCGACCATCGCATTCGGATCGCCGCAGCACTTGAGCTGGTGATCTGGAGCATCCCGCTGGACAACGGTGAGCAATAGCCTCCGTTTCCCTTGATTGTCTATAGGCTGGCTCAGCGCCAAGGGGAGGGTGGCCAGTTCGAGCAGCGCATCACCGACGGTTCGGGTGTTGTGGATCAGGTAGAACATATCGCCAAAGAAATCGATCCCCTGGGAGAGCCCATACTCCAGGCGGAACAACGCGTTGTTCGAGCCCCGCTGGCACAGTCCCAGGAATGCGCAATTGCCTTCGCCAGGCACGTGAGCTGATCGCTCAGCCATGCTGAAGCGACTTTGAAATATGTGAAAAAAAATGTGCAGAAGAATCCAGTAAATACTTCTGTAGCAGGCATTCTAGAGCCGCTAAGCAGTTTACAGAAATGTGCATTTTCTGAAGCTGTTGCACCCTCGGTTTTACTCATTGGGCGCCTAGCAAGCGCATGTCAGGTTCCACTATCGGGTGCTTGCCTGAAAAGCACCACCTTATTGGAGTTGGACAGATACGAGCGTGCTTGGCTATTTTCGAAGTAAACCACGCCTGAATGGAGCAGGTAGAGGAGACTCGAGTTACCATTGCTTTTGATCTTTGCAATTTCCTTCAACCGTTCCATCTTCCAATCCTCTGTGCCGTTCAGGTGTCCAGGGCTAACCAAATGCACCCGCGTGATTTCCCAAGCATCATTGTCAACGCCTTCGAGCTCCAGTAAGTCATCGAGAGCTTTGATCAGCAGTGTCGCTGGACGAGCTATGCCTTCAACATGTTCCAGCGCCATCACATAGAACCACGGCTGTGAGGTCAGGTACTCGACGTAACGCCATGAATGCGCGCCTTTCACTAAGGCTCCGAGCGGCACCTCCGCGTGTTCAAGCGTCAGAAACATACAACCTCCAGTAGAAATGAACACTATAGATTGTAGCCCTATAGTGATCATTATTGCTTCATCGTTCCTTTTGCAGGTACAGCAAATGGAACTTAGTGCAGCATTCGGACAGGCCCTCAAACAGATTCGCAAAAAACAGGGGAAGACCCAGGAGGACTTTTCGAACGTGAGTAGTCGGACTTATCTGAGCACCTTGGAAAGAGGTCTGAAGTCCCCAACACTTGAAAAGATTCAAGAAATTGCAGGGCTTTTGGGTGTCCAACCTCTAACGTTGTTGGCAGCGGCATATCAGTTCAAGAGCGAACTGCCGACCAGTGAGTTACTTCATTTGGTCCAGGCGGAATTGCGAGCTAATGGTTTCAGCTAGGCGACGTTTCAGGCTGGGCAATGCAGACCAGAAAGTCAGCTAAAAAGTGTAATCGTGGCGAAATATCTGTGATTTTGACACCAGATGCGAAAGCCACCCATGAGTCTTGTCATTCGAAAGGTGGAAAAAAAGACAAAAGGAAGTGGTCCGTTCCACTTTATTCCTGACATTCGCAGGGAACTTCCGGGCATAGCCGTTTTAAGAGTCGTCTAAGTGGCTGTTTACCAAGGGATTACATTTTTTAGCTGACGAAATTCCACTTTATTCCTGACGCTCACAACCCACGGCCACCAGGCCTCCATATAATGATTCGCATAATGTATATTATGTTAAATCATGTACTATGTCAGATGTGTTCATGTGCTTCGTAAGGCCCTGTTTCGACAAGTTCGCTTCTATCATCCATTTTCTTTAAGGGCCATGTCCTTCGTGTTCATGGCGAATCCTTCGCGGGCGATCCAGGCTTTCTATTCCTATGCCAAAAGCCGAGGCCTCAATTCAGATTGCTGCCTGAATGCTTGGATGACTTCGTTTATTGAAAGATTATTTTGCAATAAGCACTCAGGATAAGCGTCAGTATGAAAGCATTATTAGCAATCAGAATGCTGGCCATAAGACTTCATCTGGATTTCGTTTCACCTGCTTTTCGATTTCATGGGGACGTCCAGCGAACTGCAATTTTTATAATTACAACTCTTTGAAATACATAAGAAAAAATAATAAAAGACAAAGCATCTCTGCCCAGTCACGCTAAATGTGAAACACATACAAATTCCACACACTACATACCAACGGCTCATCGATAAATAATCGTTATATTCGGTTTCGTTGAAGTCAAGCCTCGCCTTGAGCTACCGTTTCTCACTAATGGAAATCAATCACTGCCAATAACGGATTATTCAAAGTGAACACGCTGATCGATAACACCCTTTATCGTTCAGCCAAATGCAAAGGATGTTTCGCCGGAAATTACCGGCGTTTGGCAGATTGGCTGACCCTCCCCATTGGTTCTCTCCGAAAGTTTCAAGTCCTTCCCGCACGCCGTGTGAAATGCCAACGAGCCCGTGATGTGCAGGCGCGTTCGAATGGAACCCAGGCGCTCGGCCCAGAAACCCGGCCGAGAACGTCCCCCCCTCGCTACCCCACCGGCACCAGTTCCCGCTGTCGGCGCCATGACGTGACCTCCCGCTCCCTCCGGGCGGAGCCCAATGAAAGGCGACCGACATGCTACCCATCTCCACTCCCCTACCCTCCGAAACCTCCACGGAAGATCCCATCGCGTCCCTGCGCGACCTGCTGGAACGCAGCCGGACACCGCCCCGGCAGGAGCCGAAAGCCACGCCGAGTCCCACCAGCGAACGCCCCCGGTCCCTGCTCGGCGAAGTCATCGATACCCATCATTCCGAGCTGCCCGGCTACGTGTTCGTGCGCTGGTCGGCGGGCAGTGAACAGGTCGCACGATGGCTCGAATGCGTCCGCACCGTGGTGCCGCAGCGGGGCGACCGCGTCCTGCTGGATCAGCCCGCCAACTGGCCCGAAGCCCTGGTGGTCGCCATGCTGGAGCCACCCTGTCCCGGCGCAATACAGCCGCCCCCGAGCGAAGCGAGCCAGACCATCACGGTGCCCTCCGGCCAGTGCGTGCGCATCGCCGATGCCCGCGGCAACTCGCTGATAGAGGTCCAGGGCTCCAGCCAGGGGCCGGTGGTTCGCCTGATCGGCGACGATGTCGACCTGCTGGTCGACGGCAAACTGCGGCTGCGGGCCGAGGCCATCGAACTGCGTGGCGGGCGGGGCGGCGTCGATATCCGTACCGACGCCGAAACTGTGGTGCGAGGTCGCTTCATCCGGCTGAACTGACCACGGGGCTGATACATGAAGCGTGAATTCGCCACGATGGAAGCCGGCTTGCAGGCGTTCATCGAACAACCCGACCAGCCCACACTCATCCTCGACATGGCCGACTGCGACAGTGCCTTCCCGTTCGGCGTCCTGAAGAACTGGGACCGGCAATGGCCCAGCCATATCTTCCTGCTCTTTCCGTTCGACTGCCCGGACAGTGCCGCCTACCTGCAGCGCTGCGTCGATTCACTGGCCATGCAGATTCGCGCCGGCAACGAATTCCTCGTGGAGGACGAGCAAGCACCGTGGCCGCCGCTGCCGCTGGCCTGCTCCGACCCTGCGGGCCAGCCGGCAGCGCGGCTGCAAGCCGCCATTGAGCACATTCGCCGCTGCGTGCCGGCGCACGCCTGTATCGTCTGGGGATTCGCGCCGGCTTCGATCGGCGACCCGAACGGCTACCTGGAGCTGATCATCCGCCTGCTGGCGCTTGAGGACGTCGAGCCGTGGATGGAGGGCCAGCGCTTCATCGTCCGCGACGACCGAGCCGCGCCCTTCCTGCTGCCCCGGTTCGCCGACGCCCAGGCCCACCACACCTGCGTCCTGAGCATCGACTTCTCCGTCGCCAAGGCGGCCGACGGTCTGGCCCGCAGCGTCAACGACCCCGCGCTGCCAGTGGCCGAGCGCATGCAGGCCCTGACCCAGCTCGCGGCCTTCGATCTGGCCCATGGCCGCCTCGATCAGGCGTCGCAGAAATACGCCCTGCTGCATGCTTACCACCACCAGCAGGACGACAGCATCGGCCAGGCGCTTGCCCTCGGTGGCGCGGGTGACGTCGCGACCCGCCAGGGCAATCATGCCCTGGCCAGGCAGCGCTACCAGCAGGCGCTTGCGCAGGCCGCCGACGGTAATGACCTGAGTGTCACCCTGAACCTGCTGATGGCTGCGGGCGGTAGTTGCCTGCGCGTGGGGCGCTGCGGCGAAGCGCAAGGCTACCTGGAACTGGCCGAGCGCTGCGCCGGCAAGCTGATGTTCCTCAACACCAAGCTCGACGCGCTGGAGCAACTCGGTGAAGCGCAGCGGGGGGCCGGCAAACTCACCGAAGCGGCGCGCACCTGGGTGACGGCCAAGGACCTGGCCCTGCAGTTCGGCTGCCTCGAACCCTGCCGCTCGATTCTCGACCGCCTGATCGCCCTCTGTGCCGACGCCGGTTTGCGTGAACAGGTACGCGGCTTCAGGGCAGAGAAAGCCGCCCTGGACGATGGCACGCCGAAAACTGCTCCGGTCGAGTCGGTCCAATGAACTGGAACACCACCGCCAAGCTCCCCGAAGCGGGCGAACAACCGGCCGCGGAACCGTTGATCGCTCCCACCGGCGATACCAGCGTCGATGCCCTGGCTGAGGTGGTCAACAACACCGCCCTGCCGTTCCAAGAAGCACCGCCGCCCGAACAGGGCGAGGTCGGCGTGGTCAGCCATTGGGTCAACGCCGCCCTGGCCGTGGTCGGCGCCCCCTTCGAGCTGCTCAACACCGGCCTGGCGCTACTGGTCTCACCGCTCGACCACCTCACGCCGGGCATGCCCGCCGCAGTGCTCGGTGTGCCGCACCGGGGTGTGCCGCATGCCCATCCGCACCCGCCCAGCCTCAACGCGCCACTGCCCAGCCTCGGCACCACCCTGGGCTCGTGCTGCGTCAGCGTGCTGATCGGCGGCATCCCCGCCGCGCGGGCCGGCGATCTGGGCATCGCGCCCACCTGTGGCAGCTTCTTCCCCGGCTACGACATCTGGACCGGCTCCAGCAACACCTACATCGGCGGTTCGCGGGCCGCCCGCATGAGCCTGGACATCACCCGCCACTGCAACCCGGCCTCCGCTTTCGGCAAGTTCGGCATGGCCATGACCGCCGTCGGCGCGGCAGCGGGCGGCCTCTCGGCGGCGGCGCAGGCCGAGGGTGGCGAAGGCGGCGAAGCGGCCATGACTGCCGCCCAGGCTGCCGCCGACGCCGCCACCATGGCCCTCGGCGCCTTGCTCGGCAAGGACCCCGGCGTCCCGCCGAGCACCGGCACCCTGGCGATGGGCAACCCCACCGTGCTGATCGGCGGCTTCCCCCTGCCCGACGCCATGGACGTGGCGGGCGGCCTGGCCAAGGCAGCGAAGAAGCTCCCCGAACTCGCCACCCCCAAGAGCAAGAAAGCCAACCCCGATTGCGACCGCCCCGGCCACCCGGTAGACCCGGTTACCGGTGCCAGCGCGGACGAACTGGTCGATTACCAGGACCAGGGCCCAGGCCGCTTCACCTGGGAGCGCTACTACTACAGTCATTGGAGCAAGGAAGACGGCCCGCTGGGCTTCGGCTTCCGCCACAGCCTCCAGCACGAACTGCTCCTGCTGCGCACCCGCGCCCTGTACATCGACCCGCGCCGCCGGGAGTACGAATTCCCGCGCCAGGCGGACGGCCATTACGCCGGCACCTTCGGCGGTTATACGCTGAGCCAGCCCAGCCCGACCCGCTTCATCCTCCGCCATGATCGTCACGCCACACTCGGCTTCGAACACGGCAGGCCGGAGGATATTCACGCCCGCCTGGCCGGGATCGTCGTCGACAATATCATCCGCCGCACCCCGCGTTATCACCCCGACGGCCGGCTCGAATGCCTCTGCGACGTCGACGAAGCCGGCGAGCCCCTGCAGACCTGGTGGTTCCACTACGACACCCAGGGGCACATCACCGAGGTACTGCGCGCCCGGCCCGACGACACCCTGAGCGTGGCGCGCTACGCATACGATGGCGCCGGCTGCCTCGCCACCTGGCACGACGCCCTCGGCCACAGCGGCTTCCACGGTTACGACGCCCAGCGCCGCATGACGCGGGTGACCGACCGCAACGGCTACTCCTTCTCCTACGCCTACGACGCCCAGGGCCGCTGCGTGCACAGCGAAGGCCAGGACCAATTGTGGCGGGTGGACCTCGCCTACGAACCCGGTCGCACCCGCGTCACCGAGGCCGACGGCGGCGAATGGCTGTTCCTCTACAACGAGGCCGGCACCGTCGTGTGCGTCATCGACCCCTACGAAGGCGAACGGAACATCCTCACCCACGCCGACGGCCACATCGTCGAAGAAGAGGACTCCGGCGGCCGCGTGATGCGCTGGCTCTACGACCCGGACGGCCATAACACCGGGCGCATGGACCGCTGGGGCAACGTCTGGCCGACCAAGGACGACGCCCCCAACCTGCCCAACCCACTGGAACACAAGGTGCCGGGCACGCCGCTCGGCCTGCAGTGGGGCGAAGCCATCGAGCACTTGCCCGCCCCCCCCCTCGACCTGCCGGCCGAACTGGCCGAGTTGGCTACCGACGTGCTCGCCCTGCCCGAACAGTTGCCGCCGCAAACCCGCCATGACGTGCTGGGCCGGATAGTGGAGCGCCTCGATGCCTACGGCCGCCGCGAACACTTCGAACACGACCCGGCCGGCAACCTGATCCGTTTCACTGACAAGGACGGCCGCGAGCACCACTACACCACCACCTCCTGGAACCTGCGCGGCAGCGAGACCGACCCGCTCGGCCACAGCGTGCGCTACGGCTACACCCGACGCGAAAAGGTCCGCCAGGTCATCGACGCCAACGGCAACGAAAGCACCTACGACTACGACTACAAGGACCGCATCACCCGCGTCGTCCGCCACGGCGTCACCCGCGAAAGCTACGCCTACGACACCGGCGACCGCCTGATCGAGAAGCGCGACGCCTACGGCGAGTTGCTGCTGCGCTTCGAAGTGGGCGACAACGGCCTGCACAGCACACGCCTGCTGGCCTCCGGCGAAGTGCATCGCTACCAGTACGACGAGCGCGGCCACTTCACCGAAGCCTCCACCGACACCCACGAGGTGGGCATGAGCCACGACTGGGCGGACCGGCGTACCAGCGACCTGCGCGACGGCCAGGGCGTGCGCCACCAGTACCGGGGCCGGCACCTGGCGCGGACCACCTACTTCGACCGTTTCACCGTGGACTACGCCGTGCAGCCGGGCGGTCCCCTGCTGATCCACACCCCGGACGGCGGCACCCACCACCTGCAACGCGGCGCCGACGGCCACCTGCTGCTGGCCCTGGGCAACGGCAGCCGCGAACTGCGCGGCTTCGACCTCGACGGCCGCTGCATCGGCCGTCTGCACTGGTCCTCCGGCCAGCCCGAAGCGGCCCGCTGGCAGCGCTACCACTACAGCGGCGAAGGCGAACTGCGGCGGGTAGAGAGCAACATCGACGGCATCCGCGAATACCGCTACGACGCCGCCCACCGCCTCGTCTGGGAAATCCGCGACGGCTCGGCGACACGCCACTACGCCTACGACCCCGGCGGCAACCTGTTGGCCACCCCGGCCGTGCCGTGGATGCGCTACCGCGAAGGCAACCGCCTGGAAATCTCCAGCGCAGGCACCTACCGCTACGACCACCGCAACCATCTCTGCGAAGTGGTGGACGCCCATGGCCACAGCACCCGCTACCACTACAACAGCATGGACCTGCTGGCGAAGGTCACCTGGAGCGACCGTCCGGACGCCTGGACGGCGGAATACGACGGCCTCTGCCGGCGCATCGCCAAGACCCTGGACCAGGCCCGCACCGAATACCACTGGGACGGCGACCGCCTCGCGGCCGAAACCGCGCCCGACGGCCGGCTACGGCTCTACGTCTACGCCAACGAAGACGCCTTCCTGCCCTTCCTGTTCCTCGACTACGACACCCCCGACGCCCCGCCCGAATCGGGGCGCGCGTACTTCGTCTTCTGCAACCAGGTCGGCCTGCCGGAACGCATCGAGGATGCCCGGGGACGGGAAGCCTGGCGGGCGGAAGACATCGACCCATACGGCCTGCTCCGCGTCGCCGAGGGCAATACGGTCGAATATGACCTGCGCTGGCCGGGGCATTGGTTCGAGCGGGAGACGGGGATGCATTGCAATCGGTTTCGCGTGTACTGCCCGAGGCTGGGGCGGTATTTGCAGTCGGATCCGATGGGACAAGAAGGAGGCATTAATCTCTATAGCTATCCGGCGAATCCCTTGGCAGCGGTGGATGTGCTGGGATTAATGGCCGCTTGTAGCTCCTCTAAGGGCAACAAGGAAGGCTCGGACGGAAAAGGCCCCGATTGCGAGGCCCCCAAAGGGCATACGCCGGGGAGCAAAGGACACGATGCCCCCTCTTCACCGAAGAAACCCACTTTCCGCCAGAAGCTGTTCAAGAACATGAAAGCCGGTGTCCTGAAGTGCAAAATATTGCGGGCCGAGCCGGTGAACATCCTGAACGGCGAGGTCAGCGTCGGGCAAAGCGACTTTACCTTGCCCTGGCACATCCCGCTGGAATGGACACGCAACTACGCCTCCGGCAGTGAGCGCCCCGGTGCCTGCGGCATCGGTTGGGAGAGCCCTGCCGATGCCCGGCTGGAAATCGATGCGGCCGATGGTGACGTGATGTTCCGCCACCCCAGCGAAGGGCCGACTCTGTTCCCCATGTTGCCTGCCGGGATCGGCGACGCTGCGGCCGTGCTGGAACTGATGGACGGTGCGCTGCTCAGCGACCACGGCGACGAATGGCGCGTGCGCACCAAGAGCGATCTGATCTACCACTTCCCCAAGGCGCTGCTGGTTCGTAGTGAGGACGGCTTGCGCGAAGTCCCGCTGGACCGCACCAGCGACCTGTGCGGCAACTGGCTGGATTACGAGCGGGAGGACGGCCGGCTGCGTACGATCCGTGAATCGGGCGGACGCTACCTGCTCGTCGAATACGCCGGGCAGCACATCCGCTCGCTGACCCTGTGCGCGTCCGATGCCGACTTCAGCCACACCTTCGTGACCTACGAGCACGACGAACAGGGCCACCTCACCGCCGTCCGCGACGAGCTGGGCAACCCGTACTGCTTCGCCTATGACGGCCACCACATGGTGGGGCACACCAACCGCACCGGGCTGTCGTTCCATTACGAATACGACGAGAGCGGCGCGACCTGGCAGGTGGTGCATGCCTGGGGCGACGGCGGGCTATATGACTACCATTTCGCCTACGCCCCGGCGGTCCGCGAGGTGCACATCACCGACTCGCTGGGCCACGTCTCCACCGTCCAGTGCGACGAAAATGGCCTGCCCGTCCTGGAAATCGACCCGCTGGGTGGGCGCACGCTTTACGAATACGACGAGTCGGGACGCACCACGGCCGTGGTGGATGCGGGCAACCACCGTATCCAATACGCCTACGACAAGCGAGGCAACCTGCTCGAACTCATACGACCAGACGGCAGTGCGCTGGCGATCCAGGTGGATGCGTGCAACAAGCCCACGGCGATCACCGCCCCCAGCGGCGCCACTTGGCGCCAGCGCTGGGACGAGCGGGGCTTGCTGATCGAACAGACCAGCCCGCTGGGAGCGGTAACCACCTACGAATACAGCGAGGCCGGCCTGCTGGTGGGCGTGACCGACGCCCTGAACGCCACCACCCGGCTCGGCTACGACAGCGACGGCTACCTGGTCAGAGTCGAGAACGCGCTGGGCCAGGTCACCCGGATCAAGCGCGATCTGCTGGGCAACGTGCTCGAACGCAGCGACCCGCTGGGCAGAAGTACGACGTACCGCTACGACAGCAAGAGCCGGCTGGTCGAGGCGACCCTGCCGGGCAGTGCCCACGTCCGCTGCGCCTATGACGCGCAGGACAACCTGACCCATTACGAGGACGAGAACGGTGCCCGCACGCGCTTCGAGTACTTCGGGCAAGGGCTGGTCGCCAAACGCCATCAGCCCGACGGGCACGTGGTGCACTACCACTACGACACCGAGGAACAGCTCGTCGGCGTGAGCAATCAGCGCGGCGAGCGGTACGAACTCAAGCGCGACGCGCTCGGTCGGGTGGTCGAGGAAGTGGACTACTGGGGCCAAGCCACGCGTTACGTCTTCGACATCGCCGGGCACCTGAAACAAAGCTGCGACCCGCCGGGTCGGATGATCGAGTACACGACCGACAAACTCGGGCGCATCCGGAGCAAGCTTTTCGAGCATCCGTTCGAGGCGGGCCGCCAATTCGAGGAAACCTTCGACTTCGACGCGAATGGCAACCTCACCGGCTGCGCCAACGAGCACGTGACAGTGACGAGAACCCTCGATGCCGAGGGGCGGCTGCTCGAAGAGCGGCAAGGCGACTTCGTCATCAAGAACGGCTTCGATGCGCTGGGCCGACGCATCCGGCGCGAAACCAGCGCGGGCAACACGGTCGCCTATGCATACGACGCGCTCGGGCAGCCGACGTCCATCCACATCAACGACGATCCGCCGATCACCATCGAACGCGATGCGGCGGGACAGGTGGTCAAGGAGACCTTGGCGCCGGCACTGGAGCGGCACTACCAGTACGACGCCGAAGGACGGCTCACGGCGCAAGGTGTCAGACGAGAAGCGGAGTGGCTGTTCGACACGCAATACGCCTATGACGCGGCCGGCAACCTGACGCACCGCAAGGACAGCCAGTACGGGCTGGACCAGTACCGCTACGACCCGCTGGGGCAGATCGTCGAGCATGTCGATCCGCAAGGGAAGCTGAAGCGGTTCTTCCAGGATCCGGTGGGGGATCGGCTGACGACCAGAGTGCGGGAGGACGGCCTATGGCGGCGTGAGGGTTGGTGCGAGGGGGTGTTCTACCGCTTCGATGCTGCGGGCAATCTGGTGGAGCGGCGGGATGAGCGGCAATTGGACGGCAATGAGCCGAAGACACTTGCGTTGGAATGGGATGCGAATCAGCGGCTAGTGCGCAGTCACACTCGGCTGACGTTCGGCGATGGAGAAACACCGACAGTTGAAACCATCTACGGTTACGACCCGCTGGGGCGGCGCGTGTTCAAGCGCACGGGTGACGTCTGCATCTGCTTCGGATGGGATGGAGAAGTGTTAGCGGCCGAAGAGACGGGTGAGGCGCAGCCACCAACCCAGGTGCAACGCGAGTACGTGCACTATCCGAGCACCTTCGTGCCACTGGCGTTACTGGAAGGCGAAACCAACTATCTCTATCAGACCGATCCGAACGGCTCTCCGATGCTGCTGACCAAAGTTGACGGGCAGGTTGTCTGGGCGGCGCGGTACGACGTTTGGGGGCAAGCTCGGCTGCTGGTCAACGAGGTCACCAATCCAATACGGCTGCAGGGTCAGTATGGAGATGCCGAAACAGGGGTGCACTACAACCGGCACAGATACTACGATGGAAATATCGGGGGCTTCCTCAGTAAAGATCCCCTGGGGTTATTGGGTGGAATTAATCTGTTTCGGTATGCGGCGAATTGCTCGGGGTGGATTGATCCTCTTGGCTTGGCGGCTCACCAAGGCACAGGGGATCTCAGGAGACTAAACGGATCAGTAGAAGATCGTGCTGCCGAGTACTTGAAGAGGGAGGTTTCCAAAGGCGCGACCATGAGCACGTTTGGTGAAAGCCCGACTGTCATAGCGGGGGTTTATGATATCGATAATGACAGTTTCGCAATAAGCGAATCCGGGCATAGTGGATCAATAAGTCATTCATTAATTGATCCGGCGCGCATTTCTGCTGCCCATGCGGCAGGTGTTGCGCGAGGAAGTAGATCAATTTTTGCCTGTGCGGAGAGTGGGGCGGTCGGACCCATTTTGCCGCTGATGGCCGGCGGTTGGACAGCCCCCTCTTTGGGTAGATTGGTAATTTTGGCCTGGCGTCAAGGCGATATTAATCAGCCGATAGAAGCGTGCAGGATTTGCTCGATTCTTTACCATGGCGCAAATTTTGCGACAGGACACACCGGTCCCGATGGTTCTGTACATCCAGCTGGGATAAGTTGTGGTTGCTGAGCGCATCCCTGTGACGCGCTCGATCTGTCGTTGGCTGACTCCGGCCCTCCCGAAAGGTCCAGATGGTCGTCTGCAAATGCGGTATCAAGACGTTCACTCCACAGATTCGGGGTCAAGGCGATGATCGGGGTCCGATTCGGGGTTAGGTCTTGCCTTTTGCCCCCCTTCCCTCTTAACTTGCCCAACCCATGACCAGACCTCTCCGCATCGAATTCCCCGGCGCGATCTATCACGTCACTTCCCGAGTGCGACCGCCGCAAGCCGATCTTCGTCGACGACACCGACCGCGAAGCCCTGCTGGCGGTCGTGGCTCAGGGCATGCAGCGCTTCGATGCCCAAGCGTTGGCCTACTGCCTCATGGACAATCACTACCACTTCGTGCTCCATACCCGGCAGGCGAATCTTTCGTGGCTGATGCGGCATGTCAACGGCGTGTACACGCAGGTGTTCAACCGACGGCACGGCAAGGTGAGGCATTTGTTCCAGGGGCGGTTCAAGGCCATTCTGGTCGATCGGGATGCTTCCCTGCTGGAGGTGTGCCGCTACGTGGAGCTGAGGCAGGTGCGCGCAGGCATGGTGGGTGAACCCGCTGCGTGGCCCTGGTCCAGCTACTATGCGCATGTGGGTGAGGTTGAGCCCCCTGCGTGGCTGGACACCGATGGCTTGCACGGCTTTCTGTTATGGCTTATTCAACCAGTACCGCTCTGGGCAGCTGACCGCAGCTCAACGGGTCGAGGCCGTGAAAGCTCATCACACCCTCGCTCCGCCGATCCTGGCTACTACCGACGCGGTGCGCATACTTCCCATTCGTGGGCTCCTTTATCCAGGCAGGTTTGCTAGACGGTCGAATATTGTCGCGGAGTGGAACGCAGCGTGGGCATAGCTACCCGTTCCAGCAATGGCTGCGGTTCTGATTGTGGTGGTTGGATCTCTGAATCGCCCCTGGTTTCCTAGATGCGTGTCAAAATATCTGAATCGGTTATTTTCTCTGCACCTTTGTAGCACTTGAGCTGGATTCAGCTGGAGCGACTGGAGAATCAGCCGGGATCACCTTCCCTGCCCCGCCCTTGTCCAGATCTTTACCGAAGGCGGCCAGCGATACAGAAGCAGCTAGCGTACCCGCCCCCTGACCTTTTTCAGCTCTTCATGAACATACATCTGTGAACATGAGGCTCCCTACACCCGCTAAACCCCCTAGCAATGATTGGAGGTTTCGATCACTCATGAACAGTAAACATCGCCCATAAGTTAAATGATGTGCTATGCCAGATATGTTCATGAGCAGCTCAAAACACTGATTCGACAAACCTGCTTCTGATGTCCACTCTCTCAATCCGTCGATGCTCTCTACAGCTGCGACTTCTTCGATCTTGTCCAATGCCGCTTGCGTTTCGATCTGGACGAGCACACACAGGTCCTGGTCTGCCATCGCGGATGCCCCAGTTCTTGAGTCGGCAATCAACAATCTCCAGCGATGCAACCGCAAACCCTGTCGCCTGGATCACATCACTGAAGTTGACCATCTCGTGATCGAGAGCGAATCAGCAGACCATCAAATTTACTTTCAGGATTTTACCGCCATGCATTCGACTTCAACGCGGGAGTTCGAGGCACCGTCCTTTGGGGGATCTTCGCGCCGGATGGACGAACACTGAGCTAAAGGCGCAATTACAGGTGGAAATCGCCTGCGGCCTCCGGCTGGTAAAGCACTTTCCTGATCTCAATCCGGCGGGTCCGATCAGAAATTCGCCAGTCGATGGCGTCCCCCTCCTGATAGCCCAGGATGGCGGCGCCGATGTCGGAACACACGGAATGCTTCCCGGCGCTGCTGTCCGCGTCTTCAGGATAGACCAAGGCCACTTCGATCTCTTTGTCGTCCAGCTGCAGCAAGGCCCTAGAGTTCATCGTGACGACATTGCGCGCCACCTGCTGCGGCTTGACGACAATGGCTCGCTCAAGCTCATGTTCGAGTTCAACAACGGCCGGACCTTGCTCGAGCGCGATCAGCATCTCGAGCCTGGCCTTGTCGATTTCAGTGATGTAGATCCCAGTGGAATCGCCAACTGCACCTTCGCGCAAGAACTGGAGATAGCGCCCCGCCGTCATGGAAAATGACTTCAATGTCGGCGTTTCGCTCTCAAGCAGAAAGCCGCTGCGCAGAAAGGCTTTCAGCGAGCGCGCATTGTCCGCGTGGATCTTGGCGATGAGCTTCTCGGCCCGCATGTCGAGGAAGGCCAGTTTCATGCCTTCGCGGATTGTGCGGGCGCCAAGGTTTCGGCCCCATTTGTCGCTGTCTCCGATGACTAGGACTATCTCGCAATTCGAGCCGGTCTTGATGAGACGGACAAAGCCCACCGGGGAGTCATGCCGGTCATAGGCCATGAAGAATCGGCCACCCCGGTTGAATAGATGGGTCAGGATCGGTAATTGAGTCCGATCAATGACTTGCTCGATGGAGCGGGAAACGTCACGTGAATCGCTCAGATAGCAAGTGACGCGCTCATCCTCCAACCAATCCTTCAACGTCAGCGCATGTGCCCGAGTAATTTCAGGGCACAGCGAAATGAAAGGCTTGTTCATCTTCACCACACTTATTTGTAAAGGATGAAAGCCCTTCATGGCTATGGCCATGACGGTTCTTTCGGCAACCGGCTACTTTAAGACATAACGCGAGAAATGCCGAACAACCTGCGCACTTTTCCTTAATAAACGGTTCTATGGCATTAGCATGATCCGGCATGTGGACACGGCGTAAAAAGCGCTTGCAAAGCCAGTCGCCGCGTCAGGAGGTACCACACCCTTCCCTGCTTCAAGAATCAAAAAATCGGCGGACGAGTGACAACGGCAATACCGCCAAAAATAGCGCTGCACCCAACAGTCTGAGAATGCACTCAAATGGCAAGGGCATTCCCCCGCCAGGGCTTACGAACCACAAACAAGCCCTCAGGCATGAAGGAACCCAGTGTTCGTGTGAGGACGCTGTGCCAAAGCCCGTTATTCGCGATCCATGAACATAAACCGCAGCCCCAGCTCACGGTGCGAGCATGACGATCGCGCCTTCGCGTAGCCGCTCGAAGTTTCGCTCGTGAGGTGCGCTGGAACGCTCCACAACGAACCCCATGCGCTGCAACAGCAGGGCCATGACCGCCGCTGTGGCATGGTGAAAAGACCAGTCGGCAACACTTTCACGTCCGCGGTGAAAATACCGATCACATCTGCGTCGCCCGTGGTTTGCTGGTATAGCGGTAGAGCAAGTTGGGTTCGCTGACGATCAACAAATCACGCTGGGCCCCCAGGGTCACGCCTTCGGCCTGCGGCATGCTCTGGTCCAGGCCATTGAAGCCCTGCTCCAGGTCCATAAAGCTGACCGGGGTGTAGCCGCTGTCGAATTCGGCCAACAGTCGCGACTGATCACTCAGGATCAACAGATGACGGGTGTGCGGGTCGTAGTGCAGGGCCGACACGTCCTCCATACGCAGGCGCTGTACGCCGAGCATCGACACGGCGGCCTGGTAGGTGGGGTCCGCCAATGCCTCGGGCGCAGGTTGCACCACCCCCGCCACCTCGAACAGCCGGATCGGACGCTGCTCCTGGGAAGCGAATAGCACCTGGGTGTCGGCATCGAACGCCATACCCTCGAGGCCGCGGTTGTTGTCGGCCTGTTCGGCGATGGTCAGTGTGCCGAGATCACCGCGCACGATCGGCCCATCGAGTTTCGCCAAGGGCAATGTCACCACGCTCTGGCGCCGCTCCTCACCGATCAGCAGATGCCCCTTGCCGTCGTAGGCCAGGGCCTCGGGATCTTCGAAGTCCACCAGATCGACACGGGCCTTGAGCACGAAATCCTCGCTGTACTCGTAGAGCTGTGCCGGACTGTTGACCACCACGAAATAGCTGTTGCGCTCCCTGACGTAGACAATGTCCGAGGCGTTGGCGACGATGCCTGGCAGTTGCAGGCGTTGGACGAATTGGTAGTCAGGCAGCCAGATGCTGCGCTGGCGTACTTGGTGTGGTGTGAGATGTTCCTGCAGTTGCTGGTCCAGGACGTCGTCGACTTCGAACCACGACAGCAATGGCAGGCTGACAACCAGCAGGCATGCCAGCCATGCCAGCGGAGCGTGTCTCCAGGCCGACCAGCGGCGGATCAAGAAAAGGACGAAGCGATTCATGAATGTGTTGTTCCGATGGAAGTAGGCAAGGTTTTGCTGACCGGCAACGGCTGACAGCGCAGCAGGAGGCTGGCATTGGTCTGCGCCAGCGACACGCAGTCGAGAAGGCTGGGCAACGGCTCGTCGAGATCGCGCAAGCGACGCGCCAAGTAGAAGACCTGGCCCATGGGCAACTGGTCGAACGAGTCGATACGACGTGCCTTGCCGGCGCTGTAGAACTCCGCGGAATACGAGCGTCGCCCTAAGTAGACCAGCGGCCCCGGATGGGCGACGCTGGCGCGCTGCCAGGCGGTGACCAGCCCTCGTTGATTTTGCGGACGCTGCTCCAGGCTGCCGTGCAGCACCATTGCCAGCGCCAGTAATGGCAAGGCCAGCGCCACGGGCGCGACCAAGGCCAGGCGCGGGGCGTTTCGGCGCGACAGGCTGTCGGCCAGTAGCAATGCCCATGCTGGCAACGCCGGCAGCACATAGGTCCACAGAATGTTGCCCGCCAGGCTGAAGAACACCGGCGTAGCCAGCGCCCAGCACCACAGGAACCCCCGGAACATCCCGCCCTGCGCGACCTTGCGGTTCAGATACAACACCGGCAGCAACAGGCTCCAGGGGAACAGCGCACCCAACAGATACAACCAGATCGTGCCCAGTGGCTTGGCGTGCGCGTTGCCATAGAGGTCACCGCTCCATTCGCTGATGACGTAGCGCTTCCAGTGTTCTCCGATCAGGAAGTAGTCGAGAAACCCAGGGGTCCTGAGCTCTGCCAGCACATACCACGGTACAGCGATCAGCAGCATCGCTAGGGTTCCGCTCAACCAAGGCAGGCGCCACAGGGCTTTCCACTGTTGGTGATAGGCAGTCCAGGCCAGTGCGGGAATGCCGAACAGGACCAATGCCAGCGGCCCTTTGGCCAGCAGACCGAGACCCAGGCCGGCGAAACCTAGGCGGGCCCAGTTACGCGCGTTGTGCCGCATGCCTTGCCAGAAGCCCAGGTAGGCCATCAGCAGGGCCAGCGACAGGGCCGGATCGGTCAGCACCACGCCACTGGCGATCAGCCCCAGCGTACAGCTGGAATAGATGACCGCGCCAAGCAGCCCGACCTCCAGGCGCCGTTCGCGACGCCCCATCTCGACGATCAACAGGCAACTGAGTACATGGATCAACCAGGCCGGCAGGCGCACGGCGAACTCGCCGACGCCCAGCCAGTGCATGCTGGCCGCCTGGGTCCAGAACGACAGCGGCGGCTTACCCCAGAACGGCACCCCGTAATTGAACATCGGGGTGACCCAGTCATCGAGTTCGAGCATCTTGCGCGCCATTTCACCGTAACGTGCCTCGGAGGTGTCCATGAGTGGATAGGCGCCAAGACCGACCAGGCGCAGCGCCAGGATCGCCGCCAGCAGCCCCCACAGCAGGTTGCGCCGTGCGTGTTCGCTCATGCCGGCCTCCGTTCGCCGCGGCCCACAGGGTGCAGCGTTTCCACCGAGTCCGGCGGCGCCGTCTGCAGCAGGTAGTGCGGACGACGCTTGACTTCGAACAAGGTCGCGCCCAGGTACTCTCCGACCATCGCCACGCCCAGGCACAACACCCCTCCCACCCCCAATAACAGGTGCACGGCCGAGAAGCTGCCGGCGAACAGCGCCGCCAGCATCCAGGTCACGCATACCAGCAACAGCCCCAGGCTCAGGAAACTGAAGCAACGCAGTGGCCTGCGTGAGAACGCCAGCACACTTTCAGCGGCCAATCCCAGCAACGCCGGGTAGTTCCATTTGGTTTCACCTGCGGCCCGCTCGACGCGCTCATAGGGCAATTCGATGCTGCGAAAGCCCATCCAGCCGACCAACCCCTTGAACAGCCCTGCCCGCTCGTCCATTGCCCGCAAGGCAGCCAAGGGCGCGGGGCCGATCAGGCGAAAGTCGCTGACCTCCTCGGGCAGCGTTCCCCGCGCCACCAGCCTGTGCATGATGCGGTAGTACAAGCGCGCCGTGGTCCTCTTCAGCCAGGTGTCTCCAGCCCTTCGTGAACGCTGCATGTTGACCACGTCGTAGCCTTGCAGCCAATGCCTGACCATGTCGGCAATCAGCTCCGGAGGATCCTGCAGGTCGGCGTCGATGAGCACCACTGCCTGCCCGCGCGCATGGTCGATACCCGCACGGATAGCCGCTTCCTTGCCGAAATTGCGGCTCAGGTGCAGGGCCCGCGCGCTCTCCCAGCGCTCGAAATGGCGCAGCAGCGCGGCGGTGCCGTCGCGGCTGCCGTCGTTGATGTAGAGCAGTTCGCATGACACCGGCAGGGTGGCGATGACGGCGCGCATACGTTGATGGAACGCCTGCAGCACGAGTTCTTCCTGATAGCAGGGCACGATGATGCTCAGGCGCGGATCAGCGCCCTGTGCGGGAGGGGACAAGGTCAGCATGGTGATAGGTCCATTGACGGTGGAGGAAAAAAACCAGCAGGGTCAGGCAACCCGTGGTCAGGGCCTGGGCAAGCAAGGGATGGGTTTCATGACGAAGCAGCAGCACCATGGCCACGGCGTTGAGGATGTTGTGCAGACCGGCGACGCAGGCGAAGCGAAGCGGTTGCAGCGTCTTACCGCCCCGGCTGGCGAAGCAGGTACGACTGCCCAGAGCGAAACTCAGCAAGGCTCCCAAAAGCGCGCCTAGGATGCTGCCGAGCAGCGCCTGGTCCAGGGCGACGAACAGCAGGAACAATGCCTGGTGGGCCGCGGTAGCCAAGCTGCCCACGCCCAGGTAGCAGACCAGGGAGGCGAACATGGAGGGCAAGTGGGGGCTGGATGTCTTCATGGCGCCGATGCTAGCCAGGCGCAAGTGAACTACTTGTCGCAGCAAGTCACATCCGTATCACCTGGGCCCGGCTAGGGTGCGCCCCTCATTATCGTTATCACAGGAGCGTGCCATGAATCCGATCCACACCCTGCTGTTCATTGGTTTGATGTCTCTCGGCAGTCACTCGTTCGGCCAGGCACCGAGCCAGACACGGCCCAGTCTCGGCTTTGACGCGGCATTGAAACTCGCCACCGAGACCCGGCTGGCCTGTCAGCGAATGGGCTTCTCGGTGGCGGTCAGCGTGGTCGACCGACAGGCCTTGCCCCTTGTGCTGCTGGTCTCGGACGACGCCTTCGCCCATGCCCGCAAGACCAGTGAACGCAAGGCTCGCACGGCAGCCTCGCGGCGTGCGTCAACTGGCGATATCCTTGGCGGCAACGACCACGAACAAAGCCTGGGCGTGGCCTTCCATGCAATCGGCCTGACCACGCTCAGCGGTGGCTTGCCGGTGGTCCACGACAATCAGTACGTCGGCGGTGTCGGTGTCGCTGGTGCTCCGGGCCAGAACGCCCTCGGCCAGGACTTCGACACGTTGTGCGCCGAGGCCGGCATCAAATCGATCGGCGCGCAGTGGGCCGCCGCCAAGGGAACCAAAGAATGATCGAGATACTTTTGGTCGAAGACGATCGCGCCTTGGCCGGGTCCCTGGCCGATTACCTCAGCGAGGTCGGCTTCGAGGTCGACTTCGCCTTCAACGGCCAATCCTGTCTGGAGCGCACTCTCGAACAACGCTACGACGCCATCGTCATGGATGTGACCATGCCCGGGCTCGATGGCCTGCGGGCCTGCAAGGCGTTGCGCAAGCGTCAGGACCACACCCCGATTCTGTTCCTGACCGCTCGTGACACGCTGGCCGACAAGCTCGACGGCTACGAAGCCGGCGCCGACGACTATCTGATCAAACCGTTCGAGCCGCAGGAGCTGGTCTGCCGCCTGCACGCGCTGTTGCGCCGAGGCAAACTGCCCAGCAGCGGCGGGCAACAGACCTGTGGCGAACTGCTGATCGACCTCAAACGGCAGAAAGTCTACCGGCAGGGGCTGGCAATCGACCTCCAGGACATAACGATCCGCCTGCTGTCGTTGCTCGCCGAAGCCGCTCCCGATACGGTCAGCCGGCACAAGCTGGAGAATGCCCTGTGGCCCGACGAACTGCCGGAAAGCGACCCATTGCGCACCCATATCTATCGGCTGCGCCAGGCACTGGACCGCCCCTTTGAGCGCGACCTTGTCAAGACAGTCCATGGAAAGGGTTATCGCCTTGCTATACCCGACTAGCTCGTTCTTCGCCCGCGCGCTGTACACCCTCCTGCCCTTCACGGTGTTCATCGCCGTGATGTACAGCCTGCTGGTCTGGTCTTCGGTGATCATCACCGAAGACCATATCGTCAACAGTTACCTGGACCGTGAGGTTTCCCGCTTCCAGCAGGACTACGCTCGGTCACCGGCGACCACGCCTTTGCCGGCAACCAGCTACCTGCGTAGCTATTGGGCCAAGGACCCAAGCCTGCCGGAGAGTTACCGCGCGTTACCACCCGGCCGTCATGAGCTGGACGATGAACGCACCCATGTCCAGGTGATCTACCTGCCGACAGCCGGAGAAAACCTGTATCTGGAGCTTGATGAATCGCAACTCAGCTCGCTGGATCGGCATGCCAGCTTGTTGTTCAGCACGCTGTGGGGGGTGGCAGGGCTGGTCATCATTGCCGGCGCCGTGCTCGCGGTCGTTGGCGCCAGGCACCTGGCCTCGCCGGTGACGCAACTGGCCGATGCCGTCGCCCAGGGGTGGCGGCCAGGCACCGATCTGCCCGGTCATGGGCGCAAGGATGAAGTCGGTACGCTGAGCCGTGCGCTGTCGCAACTGGTCGACCGCCTGCACGACGCCCTGGAGCGCGAACGGGCCTTCACCCGCCACGCCAGCCATGAATTGCGCACGCCCTTGGGCGTCATCCGCAACAGCCTGGCCGTACTGCGCCTGCCCACCTGCAGCGCCGAGAAACAGGCCCGCGGCCTGGAGCGCATCGAGCAGGCCAGTGGCGAGATGGAGACCTTGGTGCAGCTGTTTCTCTACCTGGGTCGGGAAGGCGAACGGATGCCGAGCCAGGCCGTGGCCCTGCGCCCGCTGCTTGACGCATGCACGTACAAGTACGCCGACTACCTGGCCAGCAAGGCATTGCGCGTGGACCTGGCAATCGACCCACAGCTGCTTGTCGCCGCACCGCCGAGCGCGCTGCAGGTGCTGGTCAACAACCTGATGGGCAATGCCCTGGTGCACGGCAGCGACTACCTGCAAGTCCAGGCCGACCCCGACCATCTGCTACTGATCAATGGCCTCGACCCGGGCAGCGACCTCCACTCGGGCTTCGGCTACGGGCTTGGTATCGTGCAGCGTCTGTGCACCCATTGCGGATGGCGCTTGACCATCACCCGCGAATCCACTCGCTTCGTCGCCCGGGTGGAGTTTTCCTGACGCGGATGCTTCACGGTTGTGCGATTGCGCTCCAAGGCTAGGTTCCTTGTAAGCCGTCACCTGATTGTGGAGAGATGTCTGGCATCACTTGTGATTTCGGCCGCGCTCTTCGTCTGGTCGTGCGCCTGGTGACGTACATCTTTTTTATGGTCATGACCTCGCTCGTGTTCGGATTGCTGATCAATTCCTCCAAGAACACCGATGAAAGCATCGATGCCAACATGCCTGCCTATGCCACCAGCCTGATCATTCTGGACCGTACGCTGCGAACCTATGGCGCCGCCGGCGACAGTACCCGGGGGCCTATGTACGGCAGGCCATAGAGCCCCCCTCGCGCAGCGACGATGCCTTGCAGCATCAACACAGCTCGGTGTTGCCGATGCTCCGGGGCAGACGCCTGGAGCGCCGGACCATGAAAGCCAGTGCGTCTAGACCGGTCTGCTCAAGACCGCCTGGGCTGACTCGCATCGGCCCTGTTCGCACGTGACATTTGCGTCACACCCCATTGATTAATGTCGATCGGACAGACCATAACACTTTCGGAAGAACTTCAAGATGCGACTTTCTTTCAGTGCGCTTGCGTTGATTGCAACCAGTTTTTCAATCATGGCAGAAGATCGACCCTTCACGGTCGGACTTGGCGTGGCCAGCCAATCCAAGCTTTACAAGGATATGGACGCCGGCAGCAAACTTGTCCCCCTGCTCAATGGCCGGAGTGGGAACTTCTGGGTCGAAGGGCTGCAGGCGGGATACGACCTCTACGAGCAGGGCGACTTCAGTATCGGCGCCGCACTGCAATACAACCCATCCGGCTTCAAGACCAGTGATGCCAAGTCTTCCAGTCGGCTGTACGACGGGTTGAAGGACCGCGACTCGGCGCTTGAAGGCGGCCTGGTGCTGCGTTACGACCTGGGCTGGGCCGAGATGAAGGGCGCCCTGATGACCGATATCAGCGCCGCGCACAAGGGACAGAGCGTCGAACTCGGCCTTTCGAGGACATTGTCGCTCTCCCCCACCTGGCGTGTCACACCGGAGGCCACGACAACCTGGGTCAGCGCCAAGCAGAACGACTACTACTTCGGCGTCGACCCATCGGCAAGCAATGCGTTGCGCGACAGCTACTCGGCGGGCAGTGGCGTGAACTACGGCGTCGCAGTCAACAGCCATTGGCAGATGAGCGATCACTGGCACCTGTTGGGGCGCATGGCGATGGAGCGATTCTCCGGCAGTGTCAAGGACAGCCCGCTGACCGAAAAGGGTCATCAGTCCACGGTCATGCTCGGGCTGGGATATTCCTTCTGAACAATGCCCTGACCCGCTGGCCGACTGGCTTCTGAACACAACCGCCCGACAAGGATGTTACGGCACAAGTACCCAACACCTGCGGTTGCCAGCAGTTTCTGCAACCGTGCATACAGGCAGACCATGAACATCACCCTTTTCGGAACCGGCTACGTCGGGCTCACCTTGGCCGTTTGCCTTGCCCAGGCAGGGCATGACGTCTGCTGCACCGACGTGGACAGGCAACGCCTTGCCATGCTGCAGACAGGGCGTTGCCCGTTCTTCGAACCCGGCTTGGAAGCGTTGCTGAAAACCAACCTCGCGGCCGGTCGTGTGCGCTTCACCGATTCCGCCGCTGACGCGGTAGACTTTTCCGAAGTCGTCTTCATCGCCGTGGGAACCCCTGCCGACGAAGACGGCAGTGCTAATCTCGACAACGTCCTGGCCGTGGCCAGGGCCATTGCAACGCATGCCCAAGGCGACAAGATCGTCATCAACAAGTCCACTTCACCGGTCGGGACGGCGCAGCAACTGAGGGCCCTGATGGCACGGGTGGTCAGGCAGCGCGGGTGCGAGCACACCCTCGAGGTCCTGGCCAACCCCGAATTTCTCAAGGAAGGCTCCGCGCTCGATGACTGCATGCGGCCCGATCGCATCGTCGTCGGCATCGACGGCACTCGTGGACTTGACGTGGTGCGCGCGGTCTATGCCCCGTTCTCCCGTAACCATGAGAAGCTCATCGTCATGGACAGCCGCAGTGCCGAGCTGACCAAGTATGCGGCCAACAGCATGCTGGCCACCCGGGTGTCGTTCATCAACGAGATGGCCAACCTGGCGGAGCGCCTGGGGGCGGACATCGAAATGGTTCGCCTGGGCATCGGTTCCGACACCCGGATCGGCCATGATTTCATCTATCCGGGCTGTGGCTTTGGCGGTTCCTGTTTTCCCAAGGACATCCGCGCGCTACGCGCTATTGCCCGCCAGGAGGGGTGCCAGAGCCACCTGCTGGACGCCGTCGAGGCGGTCAACCAGCGTCAGAAAACCCGCGTCTTCGAGCACATTAGTGCGCATTACCACGGCGATCTCCGTGGCAAGACGTTCGCGGTCTGGGGGCTTTCGTTCAAGCCCGACACCGATGACATGCGCGAAGCGCCCAGCCGCGTACTGCTCGAGGCCCTGTGGTCGGCGGGCGCGCAGGTCCGCGCCTTCGACCCCGAGGCCATGGAACAGGCCAGTCGCCTGTACGGCGAGCGCCCGGACCTGCGCCTTGTCGAGTCGCAGGAGGCGGCACTGGAGGGCGCGCATGCACTGGTGATCATGACGGAGTGGCGAGTATTCCGGGCCTGCGACCTGGGCAAGGTTCGCCAAGCTTTGAGGGATGCCGTGGTGTTCGACGGACGCAACCTGTTCGACCCCCGGCAGATGCTGCGCGAATCCCTCAGCTATTACCCCATAGGACGTCCTGCGGTGAGGCCGGCATGACCATGAATATCCTAGTGACGGGGTGCGCGGGATTCATTGGTTCGCATGTGGCAAGGCGTTTGTGCCAGGAAGGCCACCAAGTGCTCGGGCTCGACAACCTGAACGGCTACTATGCCATCGACCTGAAACTGGCTCGGCTGGACTTGCTGATGGAGAATCCGCGGTTCCAGTTCAGGAAACAGGATATCGCCGATACCCAGGCGATGCGCAAACTGTTCGACGAGCATCGCTTCGACCGTGTCGTGCACCTGGCGGCGCAGGCCGGTGTCCGTTACTCGATCGACAACCCCCATGTCTATGTGGACAGCAACCTCCAAGGCTTCGTCAACATTCTCGAGGGCTGCCGTCGCTCCGTCGTCGGACATCTGCTCTATGCCTCCAGCAGTTCCGTCTACGGTATCAGTCGCGCACTGCCCCTGCGGGAGGATGCCCCGACCATTCCCGTGTCGCTCTATGCAGTGAGCAAGCGTGCTAATGAAATGATGGCCCACAGCTACGCACACCTGTTCGGCCAGCCAGCCACCGGCCTGCGATTGTTCACCGTCTATGGCCCCTGGGGCAGACCAGACATGGCGCCCTTCAAGTTCACCCAGGCCATGCTCGAAGGCTGGCCGATCGACCTCTACAACGGTGGCAACCTGTCACGGGATTTCACCTACATCGACGATGTCGTCGAGGGCATCGTTCAACTGCTGAACTGCATCCCTTGCTTCGGGCCGAAAAGCGGCGCCCGCGACAACGACGTACCTCATGCCACCTACAACATCGGCTTCGGCACCCCCTCAAGCCTGGCCGAACTGATCGGCTGCATCGAATCCGCCACGGGCGCAAGCGCCATACGCCACCGCAAACGCATGCAGCCCGGTGACGTCTACGACACATGGGCCGATGTCAGCGCCCTGGAGGCGCGCACCGGATTCCGTCCGAAAACGCCCCTGCCCCAAGGCATCGACAGCTTCGTCCAGTGGTATCGGACGTTCTATCGCGCATGAAAACGAGTCCGAATGCTTCGGGGGCTTCGACACAGGTGAAAAACATGCACAGGCGCAGGATACGGGCCGTCAGTAAAAGTGCCGGAGGGTTCCTGGGGTTGCTGCTGATTAGCTGGCTACTGCATGGTAGCGGATTCATCCCACCGCTCGACACGCAGTGGGTCGAGCAGCACGTCCGTGACCGTGGCCTGGAAGGTGTGCTCCTGTTCCTGCTTGCCGGAGCGATGTTCACTGCCGTCGGACTACCGCGGCAGGCCATGGCCTTTCTAGCCGGATACGCCTTCGGTTTCGGGCTTGGCTGTTCGATAACAGTACTGGCGACCACTCTGGGTTGCGTTCCTGCGTTTGCGTACGCTCGCCTGTTTAGCGCGAGTCCAGTGCTACAGGCCGTCCAGCGACGCCTCCCCTCTGTCGGTCGCTACGTGCGCCATCGACCGTTCCTAACCACCTTGCTAGCCAGGTTGTCACCTGTTGGCAGCAACCTGGTCACTAATCTCGTCGCCGGGATCTACCGCGTTCCCCTACCTGCTTTCCTCTTCGCCAGTGCCCTGGGTTTCGTCCCGCAGTCATTGATCTTCGCTTTGCTGGGTGACGGCGGCAACGTTTCACCCACGCTGCGATTCGTTGGCGCCAGTGCCTTGTTTGTCGCTTGCCTGCTGCTAGGCACCCGGCTGTTCAAGCATCAGGACCTGCCGCCGGACGACATGGAGCCGACGGTCTCAAACACCCCCTCACAATGATGGTTCCGTCATGACCCACCCTGTTTTGCTCTCTATCCTGATTCCTGCCAGGAACGAGGCGGAAAATCTGCCCGCGTTGCTGACTGAAGTACACCTGTCTCTGCAGCAAGAGCGCTTCGAAGTCATTGTGGTCGACGACGGCAGCACTGACGGCACCGCGCAGCGCCTGCTTGACATCAGGCGCCGAGGTTACCCTCAGCTGAGGATCCTGCGTCACAGCTGCTCGCTGGGGCAAAGCACGGCGATCCTTCATGCCGCCCAGGCCGCCAGGGGGGCCTGGCTGGCGACGCTCGACGGCGATGGGCAGAACGATCCCGCCGACATTCCCAGGATGCTCGAGTTCATGCGCTCAGCCGGCAGCGCTTCACAGTTGCAGCTGATTGCCGGTCACCGCATCGACCGACGCGACAGCACCAGCAAGCGCTGGGCGTCGCGCCTGGCCAATCATTTGCGCCGCTTCCTGCTGCGAGACCACACACCGGACACCGGCTGCGGCCTGAAGCTCATCGAGCGTGCCGCGTTCCTGCGCCTGCCCTACTTCGACCATATGCATCGCTACTTGCCGGCGCTGATCCTGCGCCAAGGCGGCGAGATCTGCGTGTTGCCGGTAAACCACCGACCACGCGGCGCGGGGGTTTCCAACTACGGCAATCTGGACCGCGCACTGGTCGGCGCGGTCGACCTGCTGGGTGTCTGGTGGCTGATGCGACGCGTACGCCTGGATTGCCTGCCCAGCGAGCTGGAGCAATGACATGCCGCGCAGATCCCGACAAACCGGGCAGTTGATGCTGCTGGCCGTGTTCATGATTGGCGCAGGCCTGGGGCTGCGTCCGCTGTCCAACGTGGACGAAGAACGTTTTCTCGGCGTGGCGCTGGAAATGCTCGACAGCGGTGAATGGTTGATACCCCACCGGGCAGGTGAGATCTATGCCGACAAACCGCCGTTGTTCATATGGGCGGTGGCGCTGCTGGTGCGCCTGGGCATACCTGCAGGTATGGCTCTGTTTCTCCCCGCATTACTGGCCGGAACCGTAGCCACCGGGCTCCTCTGCGACCTGGGGAGCCGGTTGTGGAACCGTCGTGTCGGCACCCTGACCGGGCTGCTGTTCCTGGCCACCTATCAGACCTACAGCATTCAGCGAGCGGGCCAGATCGACGGTCTTCTGCTGCTCTGGATTGCACTGGGCCTGTACGGAATGTGTCGCCACCTGTTGCTGGGGCCGGCGTGGGGCTGGTTCTACCTGGCCTGCATGGCCATGGGCTTCGGTGTCATCAGCAAAGGCGTCGGCTTTCTGCCGGCGTTGCTGCTGATGCCTTGGGCCTACGCCGTGCGCCAAGGCTGGAGCGGTGTGACGCCGATCCACGCCTCGGGCCGTGCCTGGATGACAGGGCCGCTGCTGATGCTGGCGGCAATGGCCACCTGGCTGGTGCCTTTGCTCGTCAGCGTGGTGCTCGATGACAATGCGCAGGGACGTGCCTACCTGTCGAATATCCTGCTCAAGCAGACCGCCCAACGCTATACCGATGCCTGGCACCATCGCGAACCCATCTGGTACTTCTTCGTCCAGGTCATTCCCCAGTACTGGCTGCCGCTGGTGCTGCTGTTGCCCTGGGCCATCGGCGGATGGCGACGACAACTGGCCAAGCGGGATGGCCGCTATCTGGTCCTGCTGACCTGGGTCTTGATGGTGCTGCTGTTCTTCAGCTTCAGCAGCGGCAAGCGCAAACTCTATATCTACCCCGCCCTGCCCGCCCTGGTACTGGTCATGGCCCCCTTGCTGCCCTGGCTGATACGGCGCTGGTTCGCGCAGCGGCCAAGGCTTGGGAAATGGGCCGGAGCCATGGCCGTGTTCTGGTTCGCGGCCTGGTTCGCCAGGGGCTTCATCGAGCCGCTGGTGGAAGGCGGCAGTGAACGTCAGGCGCTGATGAAAGAAGTGGCTTCCCTTTCCCAGGGCAGCGAGCTGGTGTTGACCCACTGGCGCGAAGGACATTGGTTGTATGCGCGTCAGCCTCTGGTGCATTTCGGCATGGAGGCACCGGGCCAGACTGAAAAGGCCGTCCAATGGTTGCGCGCCAACCCGGGCAGCCATGCGTTGATCAGCGCCTCCGAGTTGGCCCGTTGTTTCAAGCCTCAGGCGGCACAGCCGCTTAGCGATCCTGAACGCTACCTGCTGAAAGCCGACGCGGACAATGGAAAGTGCCATGGCGACGACGATGAAACGCAGGTCTACCGCTTCACCTGGAACAAGCCGCTGGATTGAAACGGTCATTGATCCGATTACGCCGTATCAGTCGCGATAGCATTCGCCTGCCATCTGGATCAGCACGGCTTCCTTGTTCTGCCGCAGATAGGGCCGAAAGCGTTGGCGAACACAGGGAGCCAGATACTCCAGCGAGGTCGGTAATGGCCCATTGACGAACAACAGATCCTCGCTTGCGGCCAGTGCGTGGACCTGTTCGACGCTCAGCGGACTGACCCGCCGATTCGCATAGTAGACCAGGCGCATATCCGGCTCGCCCAGGCTGTACAGCGCCTGCTGGCGATAGCGGTCCAGCGTCTGTTCGATCAGTGGCAGCGCGGCGATACGATGCTGACGCAGGCGCACCTCGGCGACCGAGTAGAACAGGACATACGCGCAAAGCATCACGGTGGGCGTCATCACCAGCAACCTGCGCCTCCAACCTGCTGCAACGGCAAGCAACCGGTTGGCTTGCCAGGCCAACAGCACCGACAGCGCCGGATAGATCGGCAGCAGATACTTTGCATGCTTCTCGTCAAAACCTGAAAACAACGCCAAGGGTACGAACGCGACACACCCCAGCAGTATCAACTGGGGATTGCTCCTTGCGGTCTTCAACCAGACGCCTGGTCGAACCAGCACCACCAGCCAGTAGGGGAAGAAGTCGCCTGCCAGGTAGCCCAGGTAGGCGAACCATGGTTCACCCGCGGCCGTATCGATTTTCTTGACAATGTCCTCCTGCAGCGTCGCCTGCCAGATCGTCAGTCCCTGCGTGGCCATCACCCAGCAATACCACCAACCACCGATACCGAGCGCTAGCAACCAGCCGGGGCCATCGCCCAACAGCGCCTTGGCACGGCGGTCACGGGTGACCAGGTAGTACACGCCTATCGGCAGCGTCACCAGCAACAGGGCCACCGGCCCCTTGGTCAGTAGCGCGCAACCGAGGCAGGCATGGCTCAGGCGGGACCAGCGTTTCCTGGGATCGTGAAAGAGGTAGTACCAGGCCGAGATCACGGCAAAGCCACAGAATGCGGCCAGGGTCATCTCGATCTCGGCGCGGCGGGCGAACAGGCTGAACCCTGCGTTGGCCGCCAGGAACAGGCACGCGAAGTAGCCTGCCGCACGCCCACCCATGCGCGCGCCCAGCAGATAGGTACCAAGCAGCAGGAGCAGGCCTAGTACCGCGGAAGGCAAGCGTACCGCCCACTCGCTTGCGCCGCCGAGCAGGCTCGTCGGCAACAGCGCCAGCCAGTTGAACAGTGGTGGTTTGGTCAGGTACGGCTCGCCGTTCATGCGTGGCAACAGCCACTCGCCACTGGCGTACATCTCTCGAACACTGACCGCGCGGCGAGCTTCGTTGGTGCTCAGCAAAGGCACATCGCCCAATCCCCAGAAGCACAGCAGTGCCAGTAACGCGGCCAATGCCACGCCGGCGAACCCTTGACGGGTCCGTAAGCATTTCAACATCTTGATCGCTCTCGATAACGCCGATAACTCGGCGTGAGTTGACAGGGCGCGACCTGCACCCTGAATTGCCCGTGGGTAACGGATGCGGTCGTGAATTGAAATGCTAGAGCGCGCTACGTGACACCCTTGTCACGGAGCATGGTGCCGGATGCGATCAGTGCTGGGCCGCGCTGAGCAACCGGTGGGCGTGAGTGAAGTCCATTTGGGCTTATAAGGCGTGGAGTCAGGCGCGGAACTGGGCCCGCGCCCGAGGCGCGTCAACCCTTGATGAACGCCAGCAGGTCGGCGTTGAGCTGATCTTTATGGGTATCGGTCAGGCCGTGGGGAGCACCGGAGTAGATCTTCAGCGTGGAACCCTTGACCAGCGCTGCCGAGGCGATGCCCGACGCTTCGATCGGCACTACCTGGTCGGCGTCGCCATGCACCACCAGCGTCGGCACGTCGATTTTCTTCAGGTCTTCGGTGAAGTCGGTTTCCGAGAACGCCTTGATGCAGTCGTAGGCGTTTTTGTGGCCGGCGGCCATGCCCTGCAGCCAGAACCAGTCGACCATGCCGGCGGACGGTTTCGCGCCGGGCTGGTTGAAGCCGAAAAACGGACCGCTGGCGAGGTCTTTGTACAGTTGCGAGCGATCGGCCAGCGAGGCCTGGCGAATGCCGTCGAACACCTCCATCGGCAAGCCGCCAGGGTTGGCTTCGGTCTTGAGCATCAGCGGCGGCACCGCGGAAATCAGCCCGGCCTTGGCCACGCGGGCGGTGCCATGACGGCCGATGTAACGCGCCACTTCGCCGCCACCGGTGGAGAAACCGAACAGCACGGCATCGCGCAAATCCAGATGTTCGATCAGTTGTGCGAGGTCATCGGCATAGGTGTCCATGTCATTGCCGGACCACGGCTGGCTGGAGCGGCCATGGCCGCGACGGTCGTGAGCGATGACCCGGTAGCCCTGGGCGGCGAGGAAAATCATCTGCGACTCCCAACTGTCGGCATTCAGCGGCCAGCCATGGCTGAAGACAATCGGCTGGCCGCTGCCCCAGTCCTTGTAATAAATCTGGGTGCCGTCACGCGTGGTGAATGTAGTCATAAGGGATGCTCCGTAGCAGAAGTTGGAATGAATCAGCCGGATCTGGAAATGTCCCGCACACACCATTGACCCGGACAAGCAGTCTGCCTGCCCCGGTAATGCGCAAATTGTTTGTTTGTGCTTTTTTAAGCAGCACCCTGGGAATTGAACTTCGGACACCGCCCCAATAACGCGCGCCTGAATAGGCAAGTGCACAAATAACAGGCGTCGATTAGTTGGGCTTTCGGGCAACTTTCCTCGTCAGGTTCCTTGTTCGACTGGCTCCGCGCATTGGTACCAGAGTCTGCGCGTTGTTTCTTTCGTGGTATTCCTCGCGGTGACTTTCCATTGGTCCGCGCTGCCGTGGCGAGCGGCCTTGAAAAGGCCTGTCCAGAGCGCTACACCGGTAATCGGCGCTCGAGCCGTCCACTGTTCATGACCTGATATTCAGCCCGCTCTTCCCTTCCCCGCCATTCATTGACCGAACCGTCAACTTAATAGCCTTGGCCCAACTAATCCGCCGGCTAGTTTCATCAAGGCTAATAGGCCAAATGCCAGCATGATTTGCCCAACTAAGCGTCATCAACGAGTGCAATATTTCATAACTCTTAAGGTTTGTTTAAGGACTTTAAATGTCATTGGCGGACACACTTTCCTCAACGACCAGGAGAGCCGTCATGAACCCACAATCGATGAATTCAGACATTCCAGGCGCCCTTGCAAGACCGCTGGGAGCCTTGACCGGCTGGCAGGAACGCCGCGCCAAGGAACTGATGATGCGTGACATGGGCAGCTGCCTACGCATCAGCGAAGTAGCCGAGCAGTGCAACCTGTCGCGCAGCCATTTTTCCCGGGCATTCAAAAAGATTACCGGCCATTCGCCGCAAGGCTGGTTGATGAGGATGAAGATCGAAAAGGCCAAAAGCCTGCTGGTCACAGCGATGCCCATCACCGAAGTCGCCTATGAATGCGGTTTCGGCGACCACTCGCATTTCACCCGGACCTTTACCCGCCTGGAAGGCGTCACCCCCAGGGCCTGGCGCGGTGCCGTTCATCATGGGATCCGGAGCAATGCTTCCCTGATGCCTATGCTTGAGCAGGACCTATCCAACGGGGTAATCCTCAACCACACGGCCCATGGCCTGCGGCAGGCCCAGGCACCGGAGTTTCACCCATGAATTGAACGAAATCAGCCCGCTCCTCCCCTTTGGCCGCTTGCGCGGCCTTTTTTTATCCGCCGCCGGCCGGCGCAAGCGGCAGGCTGATGCAGAACCGGGCGCCCTGTTCACTGTCCTGCAGGGTCAGCGTGCCGCCATGGGCACTGATCACCGACCTGCAGATGGCCAGCCCCATTCCCATGCCATTGCCCTTGGTGGTGTAGAACGCGTCGAAAATCTGCCCGCGTTCCTGGGCGCCGATTCCCGGGCCGTTGTCCTGCAGGCAGAGCTGCACATGCTCGTCCTCGATGGCGGAGTCGATGACGATGCGCCCCTCCCGCAACCCCGCTCCGGCGATGGCCTCCAATGCATTGGTGATCAGGTTGTACACCACCTGCTGGATCTGCACCGCATCCACCCACACCGTGCACTGCGTATCGAGCCGGGTTTCCAGGCGCACGTTGGCGCTCTGCAGGTCGCTCGAGGTCAGGCACAAAACGTCGCGGATCAAGTCTTCGATCCGCACCGGCAAGCGCTGCAAGGGCGCCTGTTTGGCAAGGGCGCGAAGCGCCTGGACAATGTTGGCGGCTCGGGTGCTGTCGGAGCGAATGTCTTCGAGCCCCTGAATCGCCTCTTCCAGGTCGGGCCGGTCGCGCTTGAGCCAGCTCAGGCTGGCCGAGGCGTTGGACAGGATGCCCAGCAGCGGCTGGCTGATTTCATGGGCAATCGAAGCGGAAAGCTCGCCCATGACCTTAAGGTGCGAGCTGCGTGCCAGTTCCGCCCGCGAGCTGCGCAAGTCGGCCTCCATCTGCGCCCGCAGCTGGTTGTCCTCGACCAGCCGCGCATAGAGGCTGGCGGTCTGCAGCGACACGGCGGCCTGGGAAGCCAGAATCTCCAGCATGGTCAGGCGCTCGGCACTGAACAGCTTGGAGACCAGGCTGTTTTCCAGGTAGACCAGGCCGATCAACATGCCTTGCTTGAGCAGCGGCAGGCACAGCAGCGAACGCGTCCGGCGCCGTTGCAGATCGGTGCTGTAGGCCTCGGGGCAGTCGGCCTGGGCGTCGTCGAGCACCAGGGGCGCGCGGGTGCGCATGGTCGCGTTGAGCACCGAGAGCGGCGCGAACTGCTCAAGCGGCTGTCCGGCATCCAGCGCGACTTGCACGTTGCCGGCCTCGACGGAGGCCGTGGCCGCCAGTTGCAGTTCGGCGTCGTTGACGACCATCAGCACGCCTTTATCGGCGCCGGCCTGGATCATCAGGTGATTCATCAGGGTTTCAACCAGCCGCTCGAGCAACACCTCTTGCGACAGCGCGCGGGCCACCTCGACCCCCGCCTCCAGATCCAGGCGCACCTGGGTCACCGGGCGGACCGGTTCGAACGACGGCTGCGCCACCAGGGACGGGTGCATGGCCTCCAGCTGGCGCACCTTGCCGTCGGCGCCCCACAGGCTGTAGCAATCGCGCGCCACGCGCAGGTGATGATTGGCGCCGGACACCAGCCCGTTGGGAATGCAGATATTGGCCAGTTGTTCGTGAGCCAGCGCCTGCTCGTGGATGAACCCGGCCGCGGCCGCTGCAATCTGCGACTGGTCGAAGCAACGGATGGCCTCCAGCTCCAGGCCCTTGAGGCGGGCGATCACCCCTTCGATCAGCAGCAATTTGCTGCGAAAGGTCGTCGGGTTCAGCTCCACCCAGTGCAGGAACCGCTGGCGTTGCCGCTCCAGTTTTTCCAGGGTGTCGGGCAATTCGCCGGGGGCCTGCGCGCTGCCCAGTGCCAGCCCGTAGAACAGGTAGTAATCGGCCAGGTTGATATGCGCCGGAATGGACCAGGCCAGCGCGGCAACCTCTTCGAAACGCCGCAATGCGTAAGGGATATCGCCGAAGTAAAACGCCGACATGCCTGAATACAGCGCCGAAAAGAACAAGGTCGGCTGCGACACGCTGCTGTGATCGATAACCCCGAAACGGTCATGCTCCGCGCCATTCAGCTCGGGCAGCGGCCGGTGCGGCCGCCCGTTGCGCAAATCGCTGGCGAACGCCTGTTGCGCCAGCAGGATCCGCTCGATGTCGATGTAATGAAACTGGCGCACCCACGCCAAGCCATGCTCCAGCTCATTCAACACCCCTTGCAGGGGTTCGCCCATGAACAGCAGGTCCGAGCCGATATGGTTGCAGGCATAGCAGGACATGCCCAGGTCGCCGCCCGCCTGGCCGCACTCGAAGGCGGCCATGGCCCGCTGCAGGGCATAGGCCATCGGCTTGGTCCAGGGGCTGACCTGGTCGAGCGCCACCAGGGTGCCGGTTCGAGCCGCCTCATGGCCGTACTGGTCGATCAGTTCCAGGGCCACTTCGGCGAAGGCGTGCCCATCCACATATTCGCCGTAGCGCTCGGCAATCATCACGCCGAACCAGGCGATGGCGTAGCTGCTGGCGGGCGTCACGCCATGCAGCAGCGTGAGTTCGACCATTTTGGCCAGATGCAGCAGGCGGATATCGTCGTCGACGAAAAACGAGGAAATCAGCGTGCCGAGCAACTCCATGCTCGCTTCGACAAGCGGGTCGTCGGCCTTGGGCAACTGCACCAGCTCGGCGATGCGCCGTGGGCCGATCAGGGTGCGTACCTGGGCGAATGCCTGGGTCAACTGCGCCTGCGAGGGCTGGCGTTGCAGGGAAATGCCCAGCAGCGCCAGGCCCGTCAGGGCTTCGCTTATCGCGCCTTCGTAATCGCAGTGCAACGTGCGCAAGGTGGCGCGCAGCCGATAGGTTTTCGCGCGGTCGAGCGCGGTCCTGGCGTGGACCAGGCAATCGTCGAGGCGTCGTTGGGCGCCGGCCAGGTCGGCCAGCAACATGTCGCACTCGGCCGCCAGCCAGCGGGTGGCGAATGCCTGGGTATAGAGCGCCGGCTCGTTCGCCTGGCCCAGCAGAATCTCGGCGCTGTGCAAGTAGCCCGCGGCCTGCTCGACCGCGGCGGTGGCGCGGGCTTGTTCGGCCGCCTCCAGCAGCAGCTCGACGAACACCGCGCGGCGATGCTCGTCCAATGCCGCGACGTCGATGCGCTGGATCTGGCTGGCGATTTCGAACACCCGCTCAGGCACATGCCGGCCCCACTGGTCGAGCATGGCGGCGGCGATGCGCGCATGCTCGGCGCCCTGCCCGGCTTGCGACGGCAGCCGGCTGGCCGCCTCCAGCACGCGGTCATGGGGAAATACCAGGTACTGGCGCTCGCGCAGCAGAAAGCCGGCACTGACCAGATCCTGCACATCGCTGGAGATCCGTTGCGGCTCGCACGTCGGCATCAGCCGCAGCAACAACGATTCTTCGCAGCGCCGACCAACGTATCCGGCCAGGCGCATCACTTCCCGCCCCATCGGCGACAGCCGTTCGAGACGCTGCACCATCAAGTCCGCGACGTTATCGGCGTAGCGATAGCTGTCCACGTCTTCCTGGTTCCACACCCAGCGGCGATCCTGCAAATCGAAGCGCACCAGCCGCTCATCGATCAGCGCCCGCAATACCTGGCTGATAAACAGCGGGTTGCCCGCGGTCTTGAAGTGCACCACGCGCGCCAGTGCTTCGATGTCCTTGGCCGTGGTGTCCAGTTCAGCGGCGATCAGCGCGGCAACGGCGGGCACCGACAAAGGGCCCAGCAGCACCTTCTGGTACGGCGGGCCTTGCTCGGTACCCAGCGCATCCAGCCATCCACTTTGATGCTCCAGCGCATGCGTCTCGGCCTCGCGACAGGCCATGATCAGCAGCAAATGCCGGGGCGGCCGGGCGATGAGCGCCTGCAGGAACGACAGAGTCGAGTCGTCCGCCCACTGCACGTCATCGACGAACACCACCAGAGGCCGTCCCGGCTGCGCGAAGACCTCCAGCACATCGAGCAGGATCCGGTTGGCGTGATCGAGCGCATACCGGGCCGGCAGGTTGGGCAGTTCGGGCGCGACACCAATGATCAACTCGGCTTCGGGCGCCAGTTCCACCAGGAGCCGGCCCCGCCCCTTGAGTCGTTCGACCAGCTGCTGGCTCGTCGTCTCGAGCTCCAGGGCCGGCTTGCCGAGCAGTTGGGTGACCAGCGACCTGAAAATCTCCGTCAATGGTGCATAGGGCGTTTCGCGCTGCAGCAAATTGCTCTTGCCGCTGGCCCAATAGCCGGGCGCCATGGGCCGCACACCCTGGTGGATCAGCGTCGACTTGCCGGCCCCCGGCGCGCCGGCGACCAGCAGGACGCGGGCGATGCCATCGCTGCGAACCTGGCCCATCTGCTCGATCAATTGCGTGCGTTCGGTGTCCCTGCCGAACAAGGCATCATTGCCGATCGCCACGGGTGTGCTATCGAAGGCGCCCAGGCGAAAGGCCTCGACCCGCCCCTGCTCCAGCCATTGCTGCTGGCACCAGGCCAGGTCCGCGGCCATCGATTCGGCGCTCTGATAGCGCGCCTGCGGCTCTTTCGCCAAGCCCTTGAGCAGCACCCGGCAGAGCCCTTCCGGCAGATCGGGCACATGCACCGCCGGCGACTCCGGCTGCACGGCCGCATGCACATGCAGCCATTGGGCCGGCTCGCGGGCGGTCAGCGGCAGGTGGCCCGTCAGCGCTTGATAAAGAATCGTCGCCAGGGCGTAGATATCGCTGCGCCCGTCGCAACCGGGGTTGTCGCGCCGTACCTGCTCCGGGGCCAGGTACGGCCATTGCTCCAGCTCAGGCAATTGGCTGACGGACGCCTCCGCGCAATGGCTGTGGAAACCCAGGAGCCTTACCGAATGGGTGGCGTCCACCATCAGGTGGTGGGGTTGCAGGCTGGCATGGCGCACGCCCGCTTTCTGCGCGCCGCAAAGCGCATTGGCCGCCGCAACGGCGATGGCCAAAAAGCGTTCCAGCGGCAGAGCGGCCTCGCCCATCAAATCCGTCAGAGGCGTGCCCAACGCGGGGTAGACCAGCAACGGCCCCTCGGCCGAGCGGATGAATGCGCTGGGGGCAATCGCCCAGGCCGCATCCAGGCGCAGGTGAAAATCGCGCTCCAGCCGTTGGCAGATGGCCGGCCGCTGGATCGGTGCCCGGGCAGCCAGCCAGCGTGTCCCCGATTGCCGGTCGTGGAGGCTGAACCAGGCGAGTTCGTTTTCCCGGCGCAGCATGGCGAAGGTGCAACCTTCCAGCCAGGCTTCATCGTGAACGAGACCAGGAGTGTGGGAGCTGAATGAGGACGCACTGCCGGGCATGAACAACCACCGCTAAAGATTCGTTTCAGGCTGAGCCCGAAGAGTATATGCAGCGCTGCGAGCAGATAACCGCGATGAACGATCTTGTCCGTAATCGGCACCATCATGGCCGTGGAGCGGCCCTGTAAACGGCGATTTTCACGCTGGGAGCGGCGCGTGTTATCCCTCGGGATAATTGCAATATGCAGGGCCGTCCCCTAGCGTGTGTGCCAGATGAATCGACGCTTGCGCGTCACTCTCCCTCACACAGAGCAGAGCAACGCATGATCCGACTCGGTCAAGCCACCATTTCCCTGGAACAGCGCGAAGCCTTTCTCGATGGACGGCCGCTGCGTGTTGGAGGACGGGCGTTCGAAATCCTCTCGGTGCTGATGCAGGCCGATGGCCGGATCGTCAGTAAAGATGAATTGATCACTCAGGTCTGGCCCGACACCGTGGTCGAGGAAAACAATCTGCAAGTGCAGATTTCCTCGCTGCGCAAATTGCTCGGAAAAAAAGAACTCATCCAGACGATCCCACGCCGAGGTTACCGATTATTGAAAGAACGTGAGCCGCCCCTGTTCCAGCCGATGGTTCCGGGCCCCATGGCATCCGAGGAACAGGCGACGATCGATCCCGACAGCGTGCCGGTGTTCGTCGTCGACGACGAAACTTCCGTGCGCACCGCGCTCAGCCGGCTGCTGCGCGCCGAAGGCATTGCCCACCGGATATTCGCCTCGGCCGAAGAACTGCTCAACGCCGACCTTGGCGTCGGCCCCGCTTGCCTGTTGCTGGACATCAGCCTGCCCGAGGCGACAGGGCTGGAACTGCAATCGGCGCTCGCCCAGCGCGGGCATCCGTGGCCGGTCATTTTCATGACCGGTTTCGGCACCATCCCGATGTCGGTGCAGGCCATGAAGGCCGGCGCGGTCGAATTCCTCACCAAACCATTCAACGACAGCCAGTTGCTGGATGCCCTGCACGCCACTCGCCAGCGCGCAGCCAAGGCCTTCGAGCAATGGCAATGCATCCAGAGCGCCCGCCAAAAGGCCGCCCTGCTGACGCCCCGGGAACGGGAAGTGCTGCCGCTGATCGTCGCCGGGCTGTCCAACAAGCACATTGCCAACCAGCTGGGCACCAGCGAAGTCACGGCCAAGGTCCATCGCAAACACATCATGGAAAAGATGCAGACCCGCTCGCTGGTCGGCCTGGTCAAGCTGTACGGCCTGATCGGCCCGGACCCGGCGTTTGGCGCGCAGGGCTCTTCATGAACGAGACAACCGGCTGCCCTGCCCCGGCATCGCCCGCCATCCCCATGACAATCGTCTGCATCGTCGACGACGATGTGTCCGTGCGAAAAAGCCTGGCCAACCTGCTCCGCTCGGCCGGCTATGCAGCGCGGGTTTTCGTTTCGGGTGAGGAGTTTTTGTCCCTCGAGAGCTTCGACGATGTCGCCTGCCTGCTGCTGGACCTGAAAATGAACGGCCTCTCGGGAATCGAGGTGATGCAGGCCCTGGCGCTCATGGACCGAAAGTTTCCGGTGATTTGCATGTCGGCCTATTGGGACGAAGCAACCCTCGCCGAGTCGAGCCGCTACGAGGCCATCGAATGCCTGCGCAAACCCTTCAGCAGCGATGCGTTGCTCAACGCCGTCGAGCTGGCGCTTCAGGCCAGGGGCTAGACGGCGAACGGCCCGAATTGCCGGTAATAGCGCCCTGTTGCGAGCCCGCGCAGGCCTGGCAGACCACGCCACCCTAACCGCCCGCGATATGGCCAAGGCTGAACAGGCGTGCCTCGACATCGAACGTGCCGCCCCCGGCACGCCGGTAAGGCGCCTCGGTGAAATTTGATTTTGATCAACTTTCCGCTGGCCTTGCTGGCTAGACTGAAAAACAACACGACGTACAAGTCGAGGTTGTCCCCATGTGCTGGTTCCGCCGTCATCGCCAATGCCTGTTGCGCCTGAGCCTCGCGGTGTGGGTGTTGGCCGTGGCCGTGATGGCGGTCCAGGGGTGCCTGGTGCAGCCGAGCCACGATATCGCCGCGCCCCATCATGCCGGGCAATCTGTGGCGGATGCCCACGCCTTGCATGCCACGGGTTGTCTTCAGGGCTGCGAGGACGTCGCCACGGCAATCAAACCTGCCGTGCAGATTCCGGCCTTGGTGCCCATGCACTGGGTCGCTCTTTTGCTGTTGACGGCGGCAGTCAGCATGCTGCTGGATCCCCAGAGAACAGCTTCCTTCGCCGCCCTGGCATTGAAACGCCCCTCCCCACCGGAAAAACCGGTCCGCCTGACGTTCGTCCGTTTCAACGATTAACGCCCCACCGCAGTGGCAGAGCACCTATTGCTCCTTCTTGCCGTGGCGCCTTTGCGCCTCGGTGATTCCTGCTGGTTCCTCCATGATTCAAGGAGTTCAACATGTTCAAGCATTCCCCTTTGGTTCTGGCTGCCCTCTTGGCCAGCGGCGCGCTCATGGCCTCAGCCGAAGATGCGCATCACCCTGCACAGGTTCCAGACACCTCGTCGACCGAAAGCATGGCGCCAGCACCGACGCCCACATCGACGGCCATGACCGACGCCATGGCCGAGCAGATGAAGAAAATGCAGGCAGCCCACGACAAGGCCGCCGCGGCCAAAACCCCCGAAGAGCGCCACGCTGCCATGCAGGAAGGCATGCAGGCGCTGAGGAACAGCATGGCCATGATGCACAAGGAACACGGCGCCATGGGCTGCATGGGCATGCCCGCGGCCAAGGACGGCTCAGGCAAGGGAATGATGGACATGATGATGAAGATGATGGAGCAGCAGTCGTCGATGATGGACATGCCGATGAAAAATTGAACCTGAGGCGGGTATCGAAGAACCCGGCATGGCGAGGTCGCCGACCGCGCCGCCGGCTGTCCACCTGTCCACCTGTCCACCTGTGCACCGGTGCAGCCCCCGCGCCATGGCGACACTCGCCCAGGCGGACGGCACGCACACCGGCACGTGAGGAGCGCCAATCATGAATCATGCAGGCTCGGCCTACGGTCTCTGGTCGCTGGTCATTATCAATTCGCTGGTGTTTATCCTGTTCGCCTTCAGCTTCGCGCGGCCCAGGACAAAACGCGACTGGCGCTCCTTCGGCATGTTCTCGGCGTTCCTGGTGGCGCTGTTCAGCGAAATGTACGGCTTCCCGCTGACCCTCTACCTGCTGATGCCCTGGCTGACCCGCCATTTCCCGGGTATCGACTTCCTCTCCCATGACGCCGGGCATCTGCTCGAGACGGTCCTGGGCTGGAACGTCAATCCGCACTGGGGGCCGTTCCACCTGCTCAGCAACGTACTGATCGCCGGCGGCTTCTGGTTGCTGGCGGCCGCCTGGCGCGTGCTTTACCAGGCTCAACGTGCCGGACAACTGGCGCTCGACGGCGTCTATGGGTGGATCCGTCACCCGCAGTACCTGGGCTTCGTGCTGATCATGTTCGGCTTTCTGTTGCAGTGGCCTACCTTGATCACCCTGCTGATGTTCCCAATCCTGCTGCTGGTCTACGCCAGGCTGGCGAAGCGCGAGGAACGGGAGATGCTTGCGCGTTTCGGCGATCGCTACCGCTCCTATTGCCAGCAGACGCCGGCCTTCCTGCCCTGGCCGGCGCCGCACCGCTCCCCGCCCGCTACCGGCACGCCTTCTGGCCCGGGAGAACAGTCATGAACCCGTCGCATATTCAACACAGCCACCAGCAGCAGGCGCTTGCCCCAGGAAACCTGGCGAAAGATCCGATCTGCGGAATGATGGTGGACAAGAGCACCGCGTTGTCCCAGGAACGTGGCGGGCGCCGCTATTACTTCTGCAGCGATACCTGCCTGCGCACCTTCGTGTCGCCGGAACGTGAACTGAAAGCGCTGAAGACCCGGGTCACCATCGCCCTGACCGGGGTGCTGGCCCTGGCGTTGCTGCGCGCGGGCGCCTTTATCGCACTGGCGGCCGGCGCCACTTTGCTGACATGGGCACCGATCCCGGCGCTTCCTTGGTTCACCTGGGGCATCTGGCTATTTCTGCTGGTCACGCCGGTGCAGTTCATCGGTGGCTGGAGCTTCTACAAGGGGGCCTGGAACGCGATTCGCACCCGCAACATCAACATGGATTTCCTGATCGCCCTCGGCACCTCGGTCGCCTATTTCTACAGCGTCGCCGTGCTGTTCTTCCCGGACGTGCTGCCGGTCAAGGTGGCCGAGCGCGATGTCTATTTCGAGGTGTCGGCGGTCATCATCGCCTTCGTGCTGCTGGGCCGGTACATGGAGGAAATCATCAAGAAAAAGTCTTCTGCCGCAGTACGGCGCCTGCTGGATCTCAAGCCGGCGATCGCCCACGTGGTTCGTGACGGCCAGGAAGTCGACCTGCCTGCCGAAAGCGTCATGGCCGGCGAGCTGCTGATAGTCAAGCCCGGCGAAAAGATCCCCACCGATGGCCAAATCAGCGAAGGCCGGACGACGGTGGACGAGTCGATGCTCACCGGCGAGTCGATGCCGGTCGACAAGCACCCGGGCAGCGCGGTGATCGGAGGCACGCTCAATGGCAGTGGCGTGTTCAGTTTCAAGGCCAGCAGGATCGGCGCCGACACCGCACTGGCGCAGATTATCAGGATGGTCGAGGAGGCTCAGGCCAGCACCGCGCAGATCCAGCGGCTGGCCGACCAGGTCACCGGCTACTTCGTGCCGGCAGTGGTGGCGGTCGCGCTGCTGTCGCTGGTGGGCTGGTCGCTTGCGGGAAGCTTTGCCCAGGGACTGCTGGCATTTATTGCGGTTCTGATCATTTCCTGCCCCTGTGCTCTGGGCGTGGCGACGCCTGCCGCACTCATGGTCGGCGTTGGCAAGGGGGCCGATAACGGCATCCTCATCCGCGGCGGCGAAGTCTTGGAGCGGGCAGAAAAACTCGGAACCGTGGTGTTCGACAAAACCGGCACTATTACCCGAGGAGAACCCAACGTGACCGACTTGATCGCGCTGGGGACCGCGCTGGAGAACGAAGTCTTGATGCTCGCCGCCGCGGTGGAATCCGGTTCGGAACACCCGCTCGGCGCGGCGATAGTGCGCGCCGCTGCCCACCGTGGCATTCGCTTGCCGAAAGCTGGAGCTATCCAGGGAATCGCCGGCCACGGCATCCAGGGCAATGTCGACGGTCAGGAGATCCGGCTGGGCAACCGACGCTTGTTTGCCCGCCAAGGCATTGCGACCGACATTGCCGAGCCGCACCTCATCCGCCTGGAAGCCGACGGCAAGACCTGCATGCTGGTCGGTGCCGGTGAGCGCTTGCTCGGGGTCATCGCCGTGGCCGATACCATCAAGCCCGAGGCGGCTGAAGCCATCGCGGCGCTGCAGGCAAGCGGCATCGAGGTGGTGCTGCTCAGTGGCGACAACCGCCGTACCGCCGAAGCGGTCGCGCGCCAGGTCGGCATCGAGCGAGTGATCGCCGAGGTCTTGCCGGACGACAAGGCCGCGGTGATCCGGCAATTGCAAGGCGATGGGCAGGTGGTGGCCATGGTGGGCGATGGCGTCAACGATGCGCCCGCCCTGGCCACCGCCGACATCGGCATCGCCATCGGTTCGGGTTCGGATGTCGCCAAGGAAACCGGCGGCATCATATTGCTCAAGAACGATGTCCGGGACGTGGTCACCGCGATCAGGCTGTCGCGCGCCACCATGGTCAAGATCAAGCAAAACCTGTTCTGGGCATTCATCTACAACAGCATCGGCATTCCGATCGCGGCCTTTGGCCTGCTCAATCCCATCATCGCTGCCGCCGCCATGGCGCTCAGTTCATTGTCGGTGATCGCCAACTCCGCGCTGCTCAAGCGCGCCCGTATCGGCTTGAGCCAGAACGCCGGAACATGAAGCGCGAAGTGTCGATCAACGGCCCGATAAAGGCCAAAAGGAGCGTTGTCATGAATCAATCCGACTTGCACCGACATCGCACAGGAGGTGCCTACGCTTACTTCCTGGGGTTCCTGGCGATTGGCGGCTATTTCCTGTTCACCGAGCACAGGGCCCATGTCGTTCCGTACTTGCCATACCTGCTGCTACTGGCCTGCCCCCTGATGCATTTTTTCATGCACCGTGGGCATGGCCATGCCAGGCAGGCAGATGAACAAAGCGCTGAACACGACGGCTCTGGAGGCCCACTCCGAAGCGACGCGAGCAATGGCCCGGGGACCGAAGGCCTGCCCGACAACGAGACGAAATACCCCGACCGCCCGGCATGACGGGTTCGCCACGCCATGCGCAGGCCTATGGATGGGCGGCGCGCAGGTATTTGTCGAACCAGTCGCCGGCGAGCCGGGCGACTTCCTCGAGGGTGCCGGGTTCTTCGAAAAGGTGCGTTGCCCCCGCCACCACTTCCAGCCGCTGCTCACAGCGCAGGGCCCGGCTGCTCTGGCAGTTCAGGCCGAACACCACCGGGTCCTGGGCCCCGACGATCTGCAGGGTCGGCGCCTTGACCCGAGACAGCGCGGGCCCCGCCAGGTCGCTTCGCCCTCCCCGGCAGACCACCGCATGCACCACCTCCGGGCGTTCGGCCGCCGCCAACAAGGCCGCCGCCGCACCGGTGCTGGCGCCAAACAGGCCGATCCGCAGCGATTGCAATGCCTCGTCCCGGCCGACCCAGTCGATGACCTGCACCAGCCGTCCGGCCAGCAGCGCGATATCGAAGCGCAGTTCGCGGGTGCGGTTGTCCAGGTGCTGTTCCGGTTCGGTGAGCAGGTCGAACAACAGCGACCCCAACCCCCGCGCGGCCAGCGCGTCGGCAACGTAGGCATTGCGCGGGCTTGAACGGCCGCTGCCGCTGCCATGGGCGAACACCACCAGCGCGCCGGTGTTCGCCGGCAGGCGCAAGTCGGCCGTCAACTGAATGTCCTTCAGGTCCAGCTGTCGAGATTGAGCTTCAAGCATCGCCGGGCTCCCGGCCTGGGGGATTGGAAACGGACTCGCGCTGCCAGGCGCGCTGCAACAGCTCGATCACCTCGGCATCCTCGGTCTGGGAGAAATTCAGGTACCAATAGCCGATCGACATCATCCATTCGGGGGTGAGCGGGCAAATCAGCTCATCCACCTCGCTGCGCAGCGCCTCCACCGTCTCGAGCGGGGCGACCGGCACCGCCACGACAATGCGCGCCGGCGCCTGGGCCCGCACCGCGTGAACCGCGGCCATCATCGAGGCGCCCGTGGCCAGGCCGTCGTCGATCAGGATCACCACTTGATCCTTGAGCCGCAACGCGGGCCGATTTCCCCGGTAAGCCTGCTCGCGCCGCAGCAATTCCTGCATTTCCCGTGCGACCACGGCATCGAAATCGGTTTGATCGATCGGATGAACGCGCAAGGCATCTTCGTTGAGGACCTGTATGCCGCCGCTGGCGATGGCGCCCATGGCGAACTCCTCGCGCGAGGGCATGCCCAGCTTGCGCACCAGCATCAGGTCCAGGCGCAGGCCCAGGGCCGTGGCCACTTCATAGGCAACCGGGACCCCGCCACGGGGCAAGGCCAGGACAATCACATCGGGGCGTTGGGCATAGCCGCGCAACGGCTCCACCAAGCTTTGGCCGGCGTCTTGCCGATCCCGCAAAATGCTGTGCGATGAGGAGCTGTCGGACATGGGAATGCCTCCTGAAGCGATATAGCGTCCATGGATCAAGGCGGCGGACGGGTTTTGATTCCGCCCCCGGCGTGCGCCGACGCTGTTTCGCAGCTTGCGCGAATCGGCTCGCGCCACTTTGATTTTCATCAACAAATCCCCACGGCTGGCCAACCCGCGCGACCAAGCGCAAAGCCCTGGCCCGCGGGCGCGACCGCCTATCGGCGGTTACCCGGCGACTGATAAAAATCAATCCGCAAAACGGCAAAACGCGTCCAATTGAAGCCGGTGTTTTCCGCGGAGCGACGAATAGAACCCGGTGCGGTCGTCTCATTACGGAAAGTTGATACGGCTCAGGCCCTTGCCCCCAAAGGCCTCGATCATGACCATCAACGAATCAGCGACACCGCCCGCAGGCCCCTCTGAATCGATCAACGGCATGGCCTGACGCGCCCAAGCGGCGGGCTACTGCCGTTGCGGGCCGCCCCGGCAGCCGGCGATTCAGTCCTGGGTTAAAGCCTCTGCTCCGGCTTGATCGCCAGGATGCTGCACGGCGCGCGATGCAGCAGCTGTTCGGCGGTGCTTCCCAAAAGCTTGCTCAGCCCCCTGTGCTGCACGGTTCCCATGACAATGACATCGGTGCGGTGCGCAACGGCGAAGTCGCAGATGCACGACAGCGGCGTTCCCTCGATGAAATGGCGGTTTGGCGCGGGCACCCCATGGCGTTCGGCCAGGGCGGAGAACGCCTCGTACTGCGCCTCGCCGAGCATTTCATAGACGCCCATGGTCATTGGCAACACCCCGCCGCCCATGTCCTGGGCGTACACCGCGGCCCAGTCATACACATGCACCAGCTCCAGCCCGGCCGCGCATTGCTCGGCCAGCTTCACCGCGGCGTCGATGATCTGGTCGTTGAAAATCATGTCCTGTTCTTCGCTGCGCAACACATCGACGATGGCCAGCACGTTGCGCGGCCGCGGGTTGAGGGCGTGGGTCACCAGGTGCACCGGCACCGGGCAATCGCGCAGCAGTTGCCAATCCAGCGGGGTGAAAAACACCCGCTTCAAGGCAGGCTCGTGCTCGGCGTCCTTGATGATCAGGGCCAAGGGCAGCTCGTTGATGAAGTGCAGGATCTCCTCGAACGGATGCTGCACCCAGACCACATCGCAGGTGGCTTCGATGCCGTGCTGCGCCATCGCCTCGGCTTGCGCCTCGAGCCAGTGCCGGTGGCGCTCCAGATAGCCATCGCGGGCCTGGGCGATCTGCTCGGGAGCGAACAACCCGGCCACCGCCAGCGCCTGCAGGTAATCGAACGCCACGATATGCAACGGCAACCGCATCGCCCGGGCCAGGGCCGCGGCGCGGTCGAACGCCGGTGTGCGGGTCATGGCCGAAGGGGCAATCAACAATAAACGCTGGGACTGCGACATAGGGCACCTCGACACGGGGTCGTTTCAAGACGGTAGGCAGAGTTGCAGATTGCGCATTTTCCGGCCCGGGGGAATTGATTTTTGTCAGCCCGATGTTCGACGGGCACGCTGGCGGTTGACCGCACGTCAGCTGCGCTTTGCGCTTGTTCGACGAGGTTGATGCAGATCAAACGCGCGCGCCTGGCCAGCGTCAGAATCGCAGCAAGGTTTCACGGCCCAGGAAGCGCGCGGCCGTTATCTGCCATTACCCAAGGGAGATGTGTCATGTCCGAGCAATCACGTTTCATGCTGGTCGCCTCGCCGTTGATGGAGCACAGCCCTGCCTTCGATCGGGCAGCGGCCCTGGCCAAGGCCGAAGACGCGGCCCTGCACATCGTCGCCTTCGACTACCTGGAAGGCCTGGCGACGGCCAGCCTGGTCAACGAACAGGCCCTGGAGCAAATGCGCCTGGGTTATGTCGAGCGCCATCACCGCTGGCTCGAAGAGCAGGCGCGCCCGCTGCGCAAACTCGGGCTGACCGTGACCACCGAAGCGATCTGGGTCGAAAAGCCCTTGGAGGAGATCCTGATCCACGTCAAAGAGCAGCCCATGAGCCTGCTGATCAAGGCACTGCAGCACGAATCGCTGCTGTCACGGGTGATATTCACGCCGCTGGATGTCCACTTGCTGCGCGAATGCCCGGTGCCCCTGCATTTTGTCAGCCATGTGCAGCACGCAATGCCACGCCGGATCGTCGCCGCCGTCGACCCGTTCCATCGCGACGGCCAGTACAAGGACTTCAACGACCGGATACTGCACGAAGCGTCGAAACTGGCCAGCGCCTGCAACGCCGAGCTCGATGTAGTCTATGCCCATGACCTGTCGTCCATCGGCGCCGACGAATTCAACTTCGACCAGAGCTCGACGTTTTTCTCCACCAGCAAGGCCAGGACCCTGTTCGATGCGCAAAGCGAAGCCTTCAATGAGCTGGCGGAACGCAACGGCATTCCCGCGGAGCGCCAGCACATGATCATGGGCAACCCGGCCAAGGTCCTTGCCAGCTACGCCGAGGCCTATGACGTGGACCTGATTGTCATGGGCAGGGTCGGCCATCGCCGCATGGGACGCTTGATCGGCAGCACCGTGGAGCACCTGTTGTACAAGATGCCCTGCAGCGTGTGGGTGATTTCACCCCAGCAACTGAGCAGCTGACCCAGCGCCTCGGCGCGGGACAGCAAGGCCGGCATGCACCGGCCTTGTCCTCAGCCATGCTTGACCAGGTTCAGCGCCGGCAAGGGCCCGCCGGGAAACTGCGCCAGTTGCCCTTGCTGCAAATTTCCCAGGTCGATGCCATGAAAACCCAGTTGGGTGATCAGCTCGATGACCTGCCGCTTGGCGTCCGCCTGTTCCCCGGAGACGAACAACAGCCGCTTGCCACCTTCGGCGCCCGGGTTGGCCAGCAAGTTCGGGGTCAGGTGGTTGAATGCCTTGACCACCCGCGCACCGGGCAGCATGCGCGCCACGACCTGGGTCGAAGGTTCGCCTCCCAGCTCGAAAGGCTTGAACAGTGGCGCTTCGATCGGGTTGTTGGCGTCCACCACTATCCTTCCCTCCCAAGGCCCCAGGCCGGCCAGTGCCGCCGGGATCTTCGACCAGTTCACCGCCAGGAACACCAGGTCTGCCGCGGCTGCCTGCTCCAGGCTGACGGCTCGCGCCCTGGGCCCCAGTTCGGCGACCAGCGGCTTCAGGCTTTCGGGGCCGCGGCTGTTGGCAATGCTGATTTCCAGGCCGGTGTTCGTCAGCAATCTGGCGATTGCGCTGCCGATGGCTCCTGCTCCAATGATGCTAATGCTCATGACGCACTCCTTAGGCAGTGAAACCGCCATCGACGATTAATTCGGCACCCGTGACAAAACTGGCTTCGGCGCTGGCCAGGTAGGCCACTGCGCTGGCGATGTCCTGCCCGGCGCCGTAACGGCCCACGGCGATATGGGGACGGACGAAATCCGCCACCGGGCCATCGGCGGGGTTCATGTCGCTGTCGGTCGGCCCGGGGTGGACGGTGTTCACGGTAATGCCGCGCGGCCCAAGGTCCCGCACCAGGCCGCGACTGAAGCCCGCCACGGCGCCCTTGGTCAGGGTGTAGACGGAGGCTGTGGCGAACGCGCTGTATTGCACCATCGAGCTGCCGATATGGATGATTCGCCCGCCCTGCCCCATGTGCTTGAGCGCCTCCTGGGTGGCAACGAAGACCCCGCTGACATTCACCGCCAGGATGCGCTGGAAGTCCTCGAAGGCGATGTCTTCGGGGGCGCCGAGCAGGCTGATACCGGCGTTGTTGACCAGGATATCGACCTTGCCAAAGCGCGCCGCGACGCTCTGCACGGCGGCGCGTACCGCTTCAGGATCGCCAGCGTCGGCGGCCAGCGAAAAAGCCTGGCCGCCGGCCGCGGTGATATCCGCGACCAGGGCGGCGGCGCGCTCTGGCGAGGCGTTGTAGGTAATGGCGACAGCGGCGCCGTCCGCGGCCAGGCGCTTGGCAATGGCCGCGCCGATGCTGCGCGAGCCGCCGGTGACGATGGCGACCTTGCCGGTGAGTGGAAGAGTTGCAGGGTTCATGGTGTGAGCCTCGACTGGTGGTTGACGAGGCTATGAAACGCTGTTTCATTTTCATCAAGTAGTAGGCAGTGGCTAGAATCACTTTCAACATTCACTTGAAGGTATCGCTCATGGAAACCCTGGCCAACCTGCAATCCTTCGTTCGCAGCGCCGAGGCCGGCAGCTTCTCCGCCGCGGCGCGGCGCCTGGGAATCACCCCGGCCGCGGTGAGCAGGAACGTTGCCCAACTGGAGGCCAACCTCGGGGTGCGCCTGTTCCAGCGCAGCACTCGCCGTCTGGCCCTGACCGAGGCTGGGGAGCGTTTTCTGGGGAATCTCGGGGACGGCCTGGAGACGGTCCAGGCGGCGATTGCCGATGTGACCAGCCACGCCGGAGAACCGGCCGGGGTGTTGCGTATTTCCGCGGCGCCGGCCTTTGGTCGCGACTACCTGCTGCCGTTGATGCCGCAGTTCTTGCAGCGCTATCCGGCGGTGGTGCCCGAATGGCACTTCGATAATCGCCAGGTAGAACTGATTGCCGATGGCTTCGATGTCGCCATCGGCGGCGGGATCGAGCTTGCGCCCGGCGTGGTCGCCAGGGATCTGGCGCCCGCGCACCTGGTCCTCGTGGCTTCGCCGGGCTACTTGTCCAGGCACCCTGCCGTGCGGAGCCCGGAGCAGTTGAGCGGGCTCGAGCACCTGGCCATGCGCTCCCTGCAAAGCGGCAAGGTGCGCAGCTGGATGCTCCAGGGCCCCAGGCAGCAGCGCCAGGCCCTGGAGTTGCGCCCGCGCTTGCTGGTCAACGACCCGCAAGCGCTTTGCCAGAGTGCCCTCATGGGGCTGGGCATCGCCTTGCTGGCGGTTCCGGATGTGCTTGGTCACCTGCAAAGCGGCGCCCTGGAGCGGGTGCTGCCGGACTGGCATGTCGACGCCGGGCCGATCTCGCTGTACTTCGCCGGGCACAAGCTGCTGCCGGCCAAGACCCGGGTGTTCGTCGATCTGCTGGTCGATCACGCCCGCCAGCAGCAATGGGCCGAGCGCTTCGCCGCTGGCCGCTGAAGCCCGGGCACGCCGTTGGTGCCCGGCTGGCCGGGGGGCTGGCGGAATTTTTCCTGGTTCTGACTTAAATACGGCTCCTTTGAGCGGATGTTCAACCTGCCCAAGGGCGTCGATGCCGAGAAGATCGAGGCCAGCTTCAGCAAGGGCGTATTGAACATTTCCCTGCCGAAAAAAACCGACGCCATGCAAGCCGACCAGGTGGTACCGATCAAGGGCGAGTGAACCGGCCAGCCAGCCCCTTGCCGGCAAACCGGCAAGGGGCTTTTTTGTGGTTCAGGAAAACAGCGGCAACGGCTGCTCGATGTGCGACAGCTCGACGCTGTCACGGTATTCCGGCACCGAGACCGACCAGCCTAGTTCCTGGCTGATGCGCCGGCGCAACACATCCGAGGCGTTGGGCTCGCCGTGCACCACGAACGTGTGTTTCGGCGGCCGCTTGAAGCCGCGCAGCCATTGCATGATTTCATCGGCGTCGGCATGCGCCGACAAGGTTTCCATCGGCACCACTTCGGCCCGGATCGGCACGTCCTTGCCATGGATGCGCACCGACTCGGCGCCGGCGACAATCTGCGCGCCGCGCGTGCCGCCGGCCTGGAAGCCCGGCACCAGCAGCGTATTGAGCGGGTTGGGCGCCAGGGCCTTGAGGTGGTGGATCACCCGGCCGCCGGTGGCCATGCCACTGGCGGCGATAATGACCGCCGGCGTGCGCTGCAGGTCGAGATCGATCGACTCCTGGGTGGTGCGCACGAAATGCGCCACATGGCACATGCCTTCGCACTCCTGCGGAGAGAGGCGGTGTTCACTGCGAAAGCGCTGGTACAGCCGCGTGACATCGGTGGCCATGGGGCTGTTGAGGTAGATCGGCAGGTCGGGAATCGCGCGCTTTTGCAGCAAGCGGTACAGGTGATACATCAGCAACTGCGCGCGCCCGACCGCGAACGACGGAACCAGGGTGATGCCATGGCGCATGGCGGTGCGGTTGATGACCTGCGCCAGTTGTTCCTCCGGCGATTCGGCAGGGTGCCGACGGTCGCCGTAGGTCGACTCGACCAATAAATAATCGGTCTGTTCGATGGTTTCCGGGGCAAGCATCAAGGGGTCGTTCGGCCGCCCCAGGTCCCCGGAGCAGACCAGCGTGACGCCGTCGGCCACGACCTCCACCGTGGCCGCCCCGAGAATGTGCCCGGCGCAGCGCAACTGGATGCTGATTCCCAGCAGGATATCCACCCGGTGGTGCAACTCCATTGGCCGCAGCAGCTTCAGGGCGCGCTCCGCGTCCTGCTCGGTATACAGCGGCAGCGCCGGGGTATGTTTCGAATAGCCATGGCGATTGGCGAACTCGGCTTCTTCCTCCTGCAGGCGGCCGCTGTCGCGCAGGAGGATTTTCACCAGCTCGCAGGTCGCGGGCGTGGCATAGACCGGGCCGCGATAGCCATTGCGCGCCAATACCGGCAGGTAGCCGCTGTGGTCCAGGTGGGCATGGGTCAGCACAATGGCATCCAGGTCGTGAACCGGTAGCTGGAACGGGTCCCAGTTATGCAACCGCAGCTGCTTGTAGCCCTGGAACAGCCCGCAATCGATCAGCAGATGCTGGCCGGCATGCTCCAACAGGTACTTGCTGCCGGTGACCGTACCGGCGGCGCCGAGAAATGTCATACGCATGGCCTTCTCCTTGAACCCACATGGGAGTGCTATTGATCGCTCCTTTGGCCGGGCGCGCGGTTGACTTTTATCAAGCCGCAGCGCACTCGTGCGCTTTTCACCGGGCCCCGGCTACGGCTTGACGACCGTCAGGCTGCACGGTGCGTGATGCAGCACGTTCTCGGCAGTACCGCCGAGAAAAATATCCACGCCATGACGCGAGGCCGTGCCCAGTACGACCATGTCGAAGGCCTGCCTGCGGGCAAACTGCCCGATCACCCGGTGGGGAATGCCGCTCAGCACATGGCGGTGCGACGCCTCGATCCCATAGTGCTCGGCCAGCGCCTCGAACGCCTCTTGCTGGGCATCGTTGACCGCGTCTCGCAGGCTGTCGTCCAGGCTCGAGGTCGGCACGCTCGCCAGGGCGTCACCGAACACCGACCAATTGCCGACATTGAGCATGTGCAAGGAGGCATCGCAGGCCACGGCCAGTGTCGAGGCCAGCGTGAGAATCCGCTCATTGAGCCCCTGGGTCAGATCCTCCAGGTGCGACAGATCGATGGCGGCGAGGATCTTCAGCGGCTTGGGGTTTTCCGCGCCGGCCACCAGGTGCAAGGGGGCCGGGCAATCGCGCAGCAACAGCCAATCCAGCGGGCGATGAAATACCCGGTCGAAGGCCGGCACGGATTGCATGTCCTTGATCACCAGGTCGGCGTGGAAGTCGTTGGCGTAGTCCAGCACGTGCGCCAGGCTGAACCTGGACCACACCACCTCGCTGGTCACCCGCAAGCCTTCGCACCGTTGCAGGCGCGCCTGCTGTTCCAGCCAGTGCCGGTGCACCTGCAGGTAGCCTTCGCGGGCCTGGGTCATGGCGTCATGGTCGAACAGGCCGGCCACCGCCAGCGCGTTGACGTGATCGAAAGCGACCATATGCAACATCGCGCCGGTTGCCCGGGCCAGCGCCTGCGCTCGGTCGAACGCCGGGGTGCGGGCCATTTGCGTCGGTGCAATGAGCAATAAACGTTGGATTTTCAACATCACACACCTCGTCCTGGGAACGCTTCACCTGCCTTATTGCAAGCCGGCTTCCTGCCGGGGGCTTGGCACCCGCGCCGCTGGGCGGCGCGCTTGTGCATCGACGCTGCGGCGCGTCCGGCCGCCCATTGCGTGGCCATTCAAGACGCGTGCGCGCGAATCCAATGCTTGAACCTGTCCGGGGCCGGCCATGGCGCCCTCCCCTAGACCGCCAGGACGCTGCACGGCGCCTGGTAGAGGATATGTTCGGTGGTGCTGCCCAGAAACCGGGACAACCCGCGCGATTGCTTCCTGCCCATCACGATCACATCCACATCGTGGGCCAGGGCGAACTCGCTCAGCACCGTGACCGGTTGCCCCCGGATGAAGTGCCGGCAGCCGAACGGCACGCCAAACCGCTCGGCCAGCCTGTGGAAGGCTCTTTCCAGGTCCTCGCGCAACTCCCGGGTGAGTTCCGAGAGCGTCAGGGCGACACCGCCCAGGTCCTCCAGGAAGGCCGCGGAAATATCACAGGCATACAGCAAGTGCAGCTCGGCATCGCATTGCAGCGCGAAGCCGAAGGCCTGCTGGATGATCCGCTCGTTGAGCGCGTCGTCCGCCGACTCGCTGTCCGAGACTTCGACCGCCGCCACGACCCTGCGCGGCAACGCCTCGCCATTGCCATTGCCGCCGACCAGATAGACCGGTACCGGGCAGTGGCGCAGCAAATGCCAGTCCAGAGGGGTGAAGAACGCCCGCTCCAGCGCAGGCTCATGCTGGACCTGCTTGATCAGCAGGTCCGGCTGGATCCGCGCGACATGCTCGAGGATGTCGTGCTCGATGTCATCGGCCCATGCCACCTCCGTCGTCACGTCCAGCCCGCTGGCATACAGCTCCGCGGCCTGGGCCTTGAGCCAATCGCGATGGTCCTGCAGGTAGTCCTCGCGGGCCTGGGTGCGATCGCCCTCCTCGAGCAGCGACAAGATCCCCAGGGACTTCATCAAGGCGGCGATATGCAAGCTCGCGCCGCTGGCCCTGGCCAGGGCCGCCGCATGGCTCAGGGCCGGGGAATGGCGTTGAGCCGGGTTGATGATCAACAGCAACCGTTGGTACTGGCTCATGGTCTACCTCCAGACAGATTGAGCGTCGGCGCCGGGCGCCCGTCGATGCGGGTGCCGGCCGTGGCGCCGTCGCTGCATCGGGCATTGGCGCCCATCCAGCTTCCTCCCTCGCGCCCGGCGGGTTCTGATCTATGTCATATCTCCGCGAAGGCATGCAAAAGTCCTCCGCAGAGGGCTTTCAGTGGCCCGCCGCCGGCGTCCAGCGCCAGTTCAGGACCTCGGGCATGTCTTGCCCGTACTCCATGAGGTAGAGCTTGTGTTTTTCCATGGTCGACCAGTAGCGCGACCGCGCGGCCTGCAACTGGCGGTGCAGCCGCGGCACCCGCTCGATAACGTCCAGCGCCAGCTGATATCGGTCCAGGTTGTTGAGCACCGCCATGTCGAACGGCGTGGTGGTCGCGCCCTCTTCCTTGAAGCCGCGCACATGGAAATTCTCATGGTTGTGCCGCTTGTACAGCAGCCTGTGGATCAGCGTCGGGTAGCCGTGGAAGGCGAAGATCACCGGCTTGTCGAGGGTGAACAGTTCGTCGAAGAGGCTGTCCGGCAAGCCGTGGGGGTGCTGGTAGGAAGGTTGCAGCACCATCAGGTCGACCACATTGACCACCCTCACCCGCAGGTCCGGCACGTATTCGCGCAGCAGGGTCACCGCCGCCAGGGTCTCCAGGGTCGGCACGTCGCCGGCGCAGGCCATCACCACGTCGGGGTCCTTGTCGTCCCGGCAGGCCCAGTCCCAACGACCGATGCCGGCCTGGCAATGGCGGATCGCCGCGTCGATGTCCAGCCATTGCCACTCCGCTTGCTTGCCGGCCACGATGACATTGATGTAGTCGCGGCTGCGCAGGCAGTGATCGGCCACCGACAGCAGGCAATTGGCGTCGGGTGGCAGGTAGATGCGCACCACGTCGGCCTTTTTATTCGCCAGCAGGTCGATGAACCCCGGGTCCTGGTGCGAGAAGCCGTTATGGTCCTGGCGCCAGACATGCGAGGTCAGCAGATAGTTGAGCGAGGCCACGGGGTGGCGCCACGGCACTTCCGCGGCGGTCTTCAGCCACTTGGCATGCTGGTTGACCATCGAATCGACAATGTGAATAAACGCCTCGTAGCAAGACAGCAAACCGTGCCGACCGGTGAGCAGATAACCTTCGAGCCAGCCTTCGCAGACCTGCTCGCTGAGGATCTCCATCACCCGCCCATCCGCCGCCAAGTGGATGTCATCCGGTTCCAGGGGATCCATCCAGGTCTTGGCGCTGACTTCATAGACCGCGTCCAGCCGGTTCGAGGCGGTTTCGTCCGGACCGAACAGGCGGAAGTTGTGCGCCGCCAGGTTGTTTTTCATCACATCGCGCACCCATGCGCCCAGCACCCGGGTTGCCTCGGCGCACTGGCTGCCCGGGGCCTCGAGCCTGACCGCGTAGTCGGTGAACCGCGGCAGGTCCAGCGCCCGCAGCAGCAAGCCGCCATTGGCGTGCGGGTTGGCGCTCATGCGGCGCTGCCCGGTGGGCGCCAGCGCGGCGATCTCGGGTAGCAAGGCGCCATGGGCATCGAACAATTCGCCGGGGCGGTAGCTGTTGAGCCATTCCTCGAGCTGGCGCAGGTGGAGCGCCTGGCGGAAATCGGCCAGGGGCACCTGATGCGCGCGCCAGGTGCCTTCGACCCTTTGGCCGTCGACGAACTTCGGCCCGGTCCAGCCCTTGGGCGTGCGCAGCACCAGCAGCGGCCACAGCGGGCGCTCCGGGGTCTGGGGCGGGCTGGTGCGGCGGGCGATGCGCTGGATCTCGCGGATTTTCAGCAGCATCGTGTCCAGCGTCCTGGCCAGCGCCTGGTGCACCGCCACCGGCTCGTCGCCCTCGACGAAATACGGATCGTAGCCATAGCCATACATCAAGGCCGACAGCTCGTCCTCGCTGATCCTGGAGAGCAACGTGGGGTTGGCGATCTTGTAGCCGTTGAGGTGCAGGATCGGCAGCACCGCGCCGTCGCGCGCCGGGTTGAGGAACTTGTTGGAGTGCCAGCTGGCCGCCAGCGTCCCGGTCTCGGCCTCGCCATCGCCGATGACGCACGCCACGATCAGTTCCGGGTTGTCGAACGCGGCGCCGTAGGCATGGGCCAGGCTGTAGCCCAGTTCGCCGCCCTCGTGGATCGACCCCGGGATCTGCGCCGAAACATGGCTGGAAATCCCGTACGGCCAGGAAAACTGCCGGAACAGCCGGCCCAGGCCATGGATATTGCGCTCCACCTGCGGGTTGAGCTCGGTGTAGGTGCCTTCCAGGTAGGTCTGGGCCACCACCGCCGGCCCGCCATGGCCGGGGCCGGCGATAAAGATCATGTCCAGGTCGTACTGGTTGATCAGCCGGTTGAGGTGGGTATAGATGAGGTTGAGCCCCGGCGTGGTGCCCCAGTGCCCCAATAGCCGAGGCTTGATGTCGGCCAGGGTCAGCGGCGTCTTCAGCAGCGGGTTGTCCTTGAGGTAGATCTGCCCGACCGCCAGGTAGTTGGAGGCGCGCCAGTAGGCATCCAGCGCTTCCAGTTGCTCGACATTCAGAAAGTCGCTCATGAAGTCCTCCGCCAGGGCCCGGCCCACCGTTCGAGATGGCTTGATTCTGGAAGCCTGGCCCCTTGGAAACTTGATTTACATCAAATGGCATCGGCGCCATCGCAACTCGACGACGCAACGTTCGCCGGGGTACCCGGCGTTGCCCGGCCGGGCGGGGGCCGCCGCGCTGCGCCTTCCATTCGTCGTGTTCTTGCGGCAAGCAGCCGAATGACGCGTCCGCCCCGGGCTCAGGACCTATGCTCAGGATTAGGCTGGAGCAAACCTTGAGTAAAACAACAAAGGGGTCCTATGGCATGCCCGACGCACAAGCGCCCCCGAACCGCCACCTCAAGGCTGCGTGCGCCAATTGCAGTGTCCTGGAGCTGTGCCTGCCGCTGGGCCTGAGCGTGCAGGAGATCGAACGCCTGGACACCCTGATCGTGCAGCGTTTCAAGGTTAAAAAAGGCGCGGCCCTCTACCGCACGGGCGATCCGTTGCGCTCGCTGTATGCGGTGCGGATCGGCTCGTTCAAGACCTGCATGGTATCCGTCGACGGCCGCGAGCAGGTCACCGGCTTCCAGATCCCGGGCGAAATGCTCGGCCTGGACGCCATCAGCGGCGACACCCACACCTGCAGCGCGCTGGCCCTAGAGGACAGTGAAGTCTGCCCTATCCACTTCGCCCATCTGGAAAAGCTCGCCCAGGAGCTGCCGTCGCTGCAGCACAACCTCAATCGCATCCTCAGCCGCGAGATCGTGCGCGATCACGACATGTTGATGATGCTCGGCAACATGAACTCCGACGAACGCCTGGCAGCCTTTCTGCTGAACCTGTCGCAACGCCTGAGCATGCGGGGTTACTCCTCCAGGGACTTCATCCTGAAGATGCGCCGCGAGGAAATCGGCTCCTACCTCGGGCTGCGCCTGGAAACCATCTGCCGCGGCATCGCGCATCTGCGGGACCAGGGGCTGGTGGAAATTTCCGGGCGCGAAGTCAAGGTGCTGAACATGGAGGGGCTCAAGCAACTGGTGGCAGGCTGTCATCGGCCGGACCTGCTCTGACCCCTGCAATGCCGGGAGAATCGTCATGCGTGCCATGGTCCTGCACATCCCCGGCCAGCCCCTGCAATGCGAAGAACGGCCGATTCCGTCTCCCGGCCCCCAGCAACTGCTGATCAAAGTCCTGGCCTGTGGTGTCTGCCGCACCGACCTGCACCTGGTCGATGGCGAATTGCCCCAGGCGCAGCTGCCGCGGGTACCGGGCCACGAAATCGTCGGCCAGGTCACGGCCGTGGGCAGCGAGGTGGAGCCAGGCTGGGTCGGCCGGCGGGTCGGCGTCCCCTGGCTCGGCTGGACATGCGGCGAATGCGCGTTCTGCCGCTCGGGCCGGGAAAACCTGTGCGACCAGGCGCGGTTTACCGGTTGCCACCTGGACGGCGGCTACGCCGAGTACACCGTTGCCGATGCGCGTTATTGCCTGCCGCTGCCCGATGCGCTCTCGGCCACCCAGGCCGCGCCGTTGCTGTGCGCCGGGCTGATCGGTTTTCGGGCCTTGCAGATGGCCGGCAACGCTCGCCACCTGGGCCTCTACGGTTTCGGCGCGGCCGCGCACCTGGCGATCCAGGTCGCGGTGGGGCGTGGCCAGCAGGTGTATGCCTTCACCCGGCCGGACGATCACGTCGGCCAGGACTATGCCCGCTCGCTGGGGGCCACCTGGGCCGGCCCTTCGGATGAGGCTCCGCCGCACGCGCTGGATGCCAGCCTGATCTTCGCCCCCGTCGGCTCGCTGGTGCCCCTGGCGCTGTCCGTGACGGTCAAGGGCGGCTGCGTGATCTGCGCCGGCATTCACATGAGCGACATCCCGGCCTTTCCTTACCGCCTGCTGTGGGGCGAGCGCAGCCTGCGCTCGGTGGCCAACCTGACCCGCGAGGACGGCACCGCGTTTTTCGCTCAAGTGCAGCACACGCCCGTGCACTGCGATGTCACCTGCTTTGCGCTGGACGAGGCCAACCAGGCCCTGGCGCGCCTGCGAGACGGTCGCTGCAAGGGAGCGATCGTGCTCACGCCCTGAGCAGCCGTTTACCTGACCGCCAGGATGCTGCCCGGCACCGAATACAGCGCCCGCTCGGTGTTGCTGCCGATCAAGCGGTCCAGCCCCGTCCGGTGCACCGTGCCCATCACCACCACATCGGCCTGGTATTGCTCGACGAACTCGCTGATGGCGGGCACCGGCGGCCCCATGACGAAATGCCGGCGCTCCGGCGCGATGCCGTGGCGCTGCGCCAGGGTGACAAACGCCAGGTGCAGGGATTCGCGAAGCTCCTCGACGACATCCATGCCCCAGCCACCGCTGGCCAGCGGGGCCTCGCCATTGAAGGCGGGCGACAGGTCATAGGCATACAGCAGGTGCAGCGGCGCCGTGCATTGCCGGGCCAGCGCGCTGGCGGCCTGGATGATGCTGTCGTTGAGGTGGCTGGCCTGAGTCGAGGGGTCGAACGGGTCCACCGCCGCCAGGACCCGCTGCGGCAACCCGTGGCGGGCCTGGTTGACCAGGTGCACGGGGATCGGGCATTCGCGCAGCAGGTGGCAGTCCAGCGGCGTGACGAACACCCGCTTGAGCTGCGGCTCCAGGGTGACGTCCTTGATCAGCAGGTCGGGCTTGAGTTCCTCGACGGTCTTCAGGATGTCCAGCAGCGGATGGGTGGTGAACAGCACCTCGACCGTCGCCTGCACCCCCTGGTCGTCGAGCTGCCGGGTCTGTTCGGCGACCCAGCGGCGATGGCGACGCGCATAGCGCTGATAGCCCGCCTCGTCGATTTTCTCTTCCCACAAGTGCACCACCGGCGCCGGTTCGGCAAACACCCGTACATGCAGCACCGCGCCGCTGGCCTTGGCCAGTGCCACGGCCCGCGGCAAGGCCGCGGAGGGTTGCAAGCTGCAATCGGCGATCAGCAACAGACCTTGATATTGCTCCATGACACACCTCGGCTCGGTGCCGGTCGAGCATGCCGGCATACGCCAGGATTGCGCCCGATTCCCGGCGGCGGCGCTTGACTTACATCAGGTTCGGAGCAATGAGCCTGGCCTGTCGCCAGTGTCTGATCCAGATCAGATCGAAGCGCCGCCAGCGGGGTAGAACGGGACGGACCGCGCAATTGACGCACGGACTTTTCCGGCCCGATGGAGGATCGCAGCATGCTCACTGTCAAAGACCACAACGAACGGGCCGCCGCGATCTACGCTGCGGCCACCGGTAAATACTGGATCGAAACGCTCAGGGACGGCCGCCATGTGTTGATCCGGCCGCTGTCGGAAAAAGACCGCGACCGCGAGTACGCCTTTATCCAGCGCCTGTCTCCCGAGTCCAGGCACATGCGCTTCCTGGCGCAGATCAGCGAACCCAGCGGCCCGCTGCTCGACCAGTTGATGAATACCGACGGCAAGCAACGCATGGCGTATGTCGCGCTCGCCCACGACAACGGCCAACTGATCGAGATCGGTGTCAGCCGCTACGCGGCCACCGGCGAGCATGAATGCGAATGCGCGGTGACGGTCGCCGACGAATGGAAGCACCTGGGCCTGGGAACCTTGTTGATGGAGCACCTGATCAAGGCCGCTCGCCGCAACGGCTTTCATCTGATGTATTCGATCGACGCCGCCAGCAACGTGCCGATGCGCGACCTGGCCCGGGCCCTGGGGTTCGACCGGGGCCACGATCCCGACGACAGCCACCAGGTGATTCACCGCCTCTACCTGTAGAACACCCCCGTGGCGCACCGGCCAAGGGCCCGCCGCGGGAGTATTCGAGGCCTGGTGCTGGCGGTTGCACGCTTTGCCAGGCGCACAGCGCCGCTTGGCTCAGCGCCCTGAACCACTGCGCTGGGCCGTTGGCGTGGCCGGCGGGTACGGCTGCATTGCCTCCACCGGGGCCGCGCGGTCCGCCCCCGCCGTGGCCTGCCCTGCCCCGTGCACCACCTGGGCCTTTACTGCGGCGGCGTGCTGCAGGATCACCTGCGCCGCTTTCTCGGCCGCGACATAGATCGAGGTGACGATGAAGAACCCGGGGATTTTCGGGAAGATCGACGCGTCCACCACCCGCAGGTTGGCCACGCCGCGCACGCGAAAGGCGCTGTCGAGCACGGCCATGGGGTCGTCGTCGGCGCCGATCGGGCAAGTGCAGGAGGCGTGGTGGCCCCAAGCCTGGTTCATGACGAAGTTCTTCAGCTGTTCGTCGGTCTGCACCGCGTCGCCGGGCAGTTCCTCGCTGGCGATCAGCCCGGCGTCCTTGAGCGGCTGGGCCAGGTTGCGCACGAACTTGATGCCCTCCACCACCGATTGCAGGTCTTCGCCCTGGGTGTCGCTGCCCTCCTCGAAATAGCGAAAGTTGATCAGCGGGGTGTCGGCCGGGTCCTTGGAACGCAGGGTGACGTAGCCGGCGTTGTTGTTGGTATGGGCCTTGAGTATTGCCCAGGTCAGGTAGTTCAGGTGCTCGACGATCAAGTTCGAATAGCCGGGGAAGTAACCGCGAAACAGCGCCAGCAGGGAAAAGCAGAACAGGTCCGGCAGCGGCCGCTGTTGCAGCGACTTCTTGATCACCGCCAGCACCGCGCCGTTGGTGCAATACACCCCGACCTTGCCCTTGGCCCATTCCTGGTACTGCGGGTCGCCCTTGGCATAGCGCGCGCCCTCGAGCACGCCCCAGTGCTCGAAGTTCATCCGGTTGACCACCCCGACCTCGTAGCGGTCCTGCAGGTTGCGGCCGACGCCGGGCAATTCGACCCGCACCGCAATCTCCATGGCCTCCAGGGTGTCGCGCGGGCCGATGCCCGAGAGCATCAGCAGTTGCGGGGTGTTGAAGGCGCCCCCGGCGAGTATCACCTCGCGGCTGGCCCGCACCTGGCGCATTTCGCCCGAGGCATTGCGCGGCAAGGTGCAGGCCCGATACAGCCGCGCGCCCTTGATGTATTCCACGCCATAGGCGCGCTGCTGGTCATCGAGCAGCACCCGGGTCACCAGCGCGTCCAGCTCGATGTGCAGCTTGTCCGGGTGGCGCTGCTGCACATCCAGCAGGCGTTCGCGGGTGCCGGTGCGGTGATGGTGCCGGGTGGCCAGCGGCGGATAGCGCAGGCCGATGGCCTCCTCGCGCACCAGCCGCCAGTCGTTGGGGTCGCCCACGCCCTGCAGTTGCCAGCCGATGCGCTTGAGGGTTTCGCCCAGGGTCTTGAACGCCTGCTCGGCGGATTTGACGATCGAGCGCACCAGCGAAAAATCGTCGATCACCGCCTCCGGCACGGCCTTTTCCACGTGCAGCCAGCCCTTGAAGCCGTGCCGCGACGGGTTGATGCCGAACCAGGAAAGAAACCGCTGGAACGGCCGGTGATGGCAGTTTTCCAGGCGCTGGAAATGCTCGCGCATGGCACTGGCCTTCCACGACGGGTCGCCGGTGATCTGCGCGATATGGTCCCAGTCCTGGTTATGCGGGTAGACGGTAATCATCGCGTTGTGCGCGGTGCAGCCGCCCAGGCAACTGGCCCGCGGGTACAGCACCCCGTCAACGTTCTCGCCCTGGAAGTTGCGGGTGAACTTGGGGTCCTGCATCTGGCGGGCATCGCTGCTGTAGTGACGGACAAAAAAGTCCCAGCGCATTGCATCGTTCTCGGTGGAACGCGGGTGAAACGCCGGCACCTCGTACTCCTCCGGCAGCCGCGGGGCATTGCCCGCCGCCACCGGGTCGCTGCCCGACTCCAGCACCAGCACCTTGCGTCCCTGTTCGGCCAGGCGGGCGGCGACGGTGCCGCCCCCCGCCCCGGACCCGACCACGATGTACTCGTAATCCATTTCGTCGTTCATCGCCGTCCACCTCAGAAAGTTTTCAGCAGGGCGATCAAGGCCCGTTTGTCTTCGTCACTCAGGCCTTTTTCCTCCTTGAGGAAACTGGTGCCGAAGTAATGGCCCTTGTCCACCACGTAGTCCGGGCACTTGCTCACCTGCAGCAGCGGCGTGACCAGCCGCGCGAAGACCTTGCGCGCCTCCTCGTCGGTGGCGCCGGCGGGTAGCTGCTTGAGGTCGTGCTTGATCTTGAGCAGCAGGTCCAGCACCTGGTCGCGTTTTTCCAGGTCGATGTTCGACAGCAGGCTGACCGGCGTGCCTTGCGGGATCGGCCCGAGCTGGATGCCGTCCTCGCCGAACAGCCACGGCAGCCAGCGGCTGAGCAAGCCTTCCAGGTGCTGCAGGAAGGTCGGCAGGTAGCCGCTGCTGACCCGCAGGTAGCTGGTTTCACTGGTGACATCGACGGTGCCCATGTGGGTCTTGCCGGAGCGGGTCACGACCTGGAATTCGCCCTCGCGGGTCTCAGGCCACAGCAGCATCTGGATCGCGCTGTCGAAAGACGCCATGCGGTCCTCCACCCCGCCTTTCCAGTAAAACTTGCCCAGGCGGTTGTTCAGCAGCAGCGGCGCGGTGGACCACAGGCTGACCAGCGACGCCGGCCGCGTATAGCCGCGCCCGCCCGCCGGCATCGAGTATTCCCAGGGTTCGCCGGTGTAGGGGTTCTGCACCAGCACCGAGCCGACCGCCGGCAACTGCTTGTACGACTCCGAAGAGAAGTTGTCCCAGATATTGCCGCCCAGGGCGTTGGTCGCCAGCGGGCTGCAGGCGTTGGTTTCGGTCAGGGTCACCGGCACCCGCAGTTCGGTGGAAAGGAAGTTGTCGGTAAGGAACTCCTGGTCCTTGACGATGGCGCGCATCGCGGTCTTGAACTCCGGCGTCTTGCTCCAGTTCCAGTAGTTGTTCCAGCACTTGAGGTAACCGTCGTTCACGCAGCCATGGTCGGGAAAGAAGGTCCAGGCCTTTTCCGGCAGCTTGCTGGAGTGGCAACGGGCGCAGGTGTCGGCAAAGACTTCCTTGCCGCGTTCCAGCACCGCCGCCGGCTCGCTCAGGTGCGCCGCGCCGCCGGGGGCGTTCTTCAGGTAGTCGGGGGTTGCCGAGGCCAGGAAGAACAGCGCCAGGTCCGGGGTCTGCGCCTCGTTGGCGTTCCAGTAGGAAGAGTTCTTGCGGGCCACGTCGATGCGGAACGGGGTGATCGGCTTGCCGCCGATCAGCGGCCGGAAGTGCGTGGTCCACTCCTCGCTGTACAGGCCGATATTGATGAACACCCGGTTCAAGGCCCCGAGCGCGCCCACCGAGTCGGCGCCGTCCTTGAGCACCCGCGGGGTGAACACCGTGTCAGGCTGTTTGTAGAACTGCGCCAGCGGGCTGTCCGCGGGCACGCCGGGCACTTCGTTGAACTGCCGGTTGTTCAGCCCGCCGCCGGCGAGTTTTTCCTTGCCCAGGTTGGCGGCCAGCTCGATGCGCGCCTTGAGGTTGTAGACCGCGTTCATGGTGCGCGGGTTGTTGATGTAGTCAGTGGAGACGAACGAGGTGTCCAGCGCGCCCGGCTTGGAGGTGTGGAACAGCTGGTACGGGAAGCTGCTCGGGTCCTGGTTCCACATGAAGATCCGGTCGACCCAGAAGTACTGCGCGCCGGGGTTGGAGTTGAGGTTGGCCCAGGCCGGGCGCTCGGGGTCGGCCGGCGGGTTGGTCGGGTTCGGCCCGACATGGCAGAAGCCGCAGGACATGCCGACCCGGTAGGGTTTGACCAGCTTGCTGTCGTTGTAATAGCTGGGGTCCTCGTAATAACGCTTGGCGTCCCAGTTCTTCTGCGCGTGCTCGTCGAAATCCGGGTTGGGGAACAACCGCAGGCCGACGATCCCGGTGCCGTAGCCGTAATAGGAGCCCACCGGCAGGTTTTTGCCGCGCGCGCCGATTTTCACGCCGGGGTACTTGGTTTCGTTCTCGAAGGGGTCAGCGCCGCAGGACGGGTCGCGCACGTCCAGCCACAGGCCGTAGCGGTCGACGCGCGGCCCCTGGCCCTTGACGTAGCAGGGTTCGTTGACCACCCCCAGCACCTGCCAGCGCTTGTCGCGGTTGTATTTCAGGCTCGGGTGGTTGGAGATGGTCTTGAGCAGGTCCAGGTTGCCGACGCTGTCGCGTGAGAGTTTGTCCCACAGCGCATCGTTGCCGGCGGTCCAGACGATCCAGTTGTTGCGTCCGCGGGCGAAGGCCTGGAGCGCCTGCTGCTCGGTAATGCCGGGAATGAAGGGGGACAGTCGATCCACCAGCAGCTTGGGCTGGCGGGACACGCCGTAGTCCATGTCGGCGTAGTAGTCCTCGTCCGCGCCCTTGAGGCTCGAGGCATCGCGGCCGACGCACTTGGCCTCGTCGAGGCGCTCGCCGGGTTTGTCGCCGCAGGGGTTTTTCGCGTCGCTGTTACAGCCCTGTAACAGCACCAAGGGAAGGAAAATACTCAACATCAGCTTCACGGGTGTCATGATGCGCTGCTCCTTGCACATGCTGCGGACCGGTCCCTCTGTCCTTGGGGGACACTGCTGTTGCGACCGGTTCTTTTTCTGCTGGCCGAACAACCGACTGCCTGCGCCCCGGGCCGGTTAACCTCGGCGCGCCAGCCGCTTTACAACGCCCTACAGCCGCCATACTAGGCCATGCCAAGCAGGTCAATTCGTCCATTTGGCGATCAAAACCAACCGCTAATAGCGAATGGCGATCTGCCAGCCAAACGCTTCGCGGCGCGGCATCGGCGATGGGTTACCGGACTGCCCTTCAGCCTGGGCGGTTGCTACTACACTCGGCTGCAGGATGCCGTGCGAGGCCCGCCATGCAGGCCGGCCCGTGTCACCTGTTACTGGAGCCTGATTGCCGATGACCGATGTGTTCGCCAAGGTGGCCCTGGGGCCGCTGTTGCTTGCCCAGGGCCTCTACACCCGCTGGGTCACGCCAAAACTGCCCGAGGCCGATGGGCCGCGCCAGGGTGGGCAGGTTTGCGGCCAAGGGCCGGCGCTGCGCCTGTTGATCCTCGGCGACTCGGCGGCGGCCGGGGTCGGCGCCCTGACCCAGGACGAGGCCATAGCCGGCAGGCTGGTGGCCGGCTTGACCGCCGACTTCGAACTTTCCTGGCAGCTGCTGGCGCAATCCGGGCTCGACTCGCAGCAGTTGCTAGAGCTTCTGCAAGCCGGCCCGGCGCAGCCATTCGACGTGGCCCTGGTGTCCATCGGCGTCAACGACGTCACCGGCACCATCGACGCGGCCCAATGGCAGGCGCGGATCTCGCGGCTGATCGAGCTGTTGAGCGAGCGGTTCGAGGTGGGGCATATCGTGTTTCTTCCCGTGCCGCCCATGCAGCTGTTTCCCGCGCTGCCGCAGCCGCTGCGCTGGTACCTGGGCCTCAGGGCCCGGCGCTTCAACAGCGTGCTGGCCGAGTTGCTGGCCGCCAAGGCGCATTGCAGCCTGTTGGCGGCGCGCTTCCAGCCCGCCGCGAACCTGATGGCCGGCGATGGTTTCCACCCCTCCCCGGTGCTGTACCGGATCCTCGCCGAGGAAGCGGCGCAGGTCATTCGCCAGCGTCGCCAACCCGCCCCACGCTGAGCGCGGTTGTCCAGGGCCGGCTCATTCTTTGGGGTCGGCGACCTTCTCCTCGACGGCTTCCTCGATGGCCCGTTCATAGGCGGCGTTTGCCCGGTCCTTGAGTTCGAGCCAGCCGGCCTCGTCGACCACCCCGCTGCGCAGCATGTTTTCGGCCGCGCTCAACAGCGCCTGGTGCCAGGCACCCGGCGAGTCGATGCGATAGCCACGGTCTTCCAGCAGGATCTGCCAGGCCTCCAGTTCCGAGGCCCTACGTTCGCTGAGCATGAGCGTTTTCCTCTTCGATGGCTGATACAAGTTCGAGTCGCCACCGCGCGCCGATGTTCAGCGCGGCCGCCCAGCGGAGCGGCCGCCGGCCCCTGGCCAAGCGCCATGGCGGGTCATTGCTTGTCTTGGTCGTCCTGGTCGGAGTCGGGTTGAGTCATCTGCACCGAGGACTTGGAGGTGTCCTTGCCTTTGTCTTCGGTATTTTCAAAGCAGCCTGGCAACACCAGCAGGCAGCACAGCAGCGACAGCACTCGGGACAGGTTCATGGCAAGGCTCCAGGGGATGGGTCGGCATGCCGGACGGGCATCGCCGCTCATCAAGACTGACTGGCGGCGGGCAACCGGTGTTCAAAAAAAATCCCCGCCAGCGGACAGGCTGCACGCCCAGCGGCGGCTTGCCGGCCGGTGAAAACCCGGCCGCGGAACGCCCGGCCACCACTCGTCGTGCGCCACGGAACAAATTTCAACTTTTGAAAAACACCAGCACTCCCAATTAATGCTTGCTGCAAATGCGAGCCAAATCCAATCGACCAAGAGGTAGCGAATCATGGCTAACACCGGAAGTTCCAATCCCGGGAATTTTGCGAATGACCGCCAGAAAGCATCCGAAGCCGGCAAGAAAGGTGGCCAGGCCTCGGGCGGCCAGGACCGGCAAAAAACCTCGGACGCCAATAAAAAAGGCGGCCAACCCAGCGGCGGCCGTGGCGGTCGCAGCTGATCGAGCCCACCGCGCAAGGGCCCAGGCCCTTGCCTCTGATGCCGGGCCGCCAAGGCCCGGCTTTTTGAGGAGAAGCATGATGAAAATTTCTGAAGTCATGACCCGCGACGTCAAGACCGCGCGTCCCGAGCAGACGCTGCAGGACGTCGCCAAGATGATGGCCAGCGTCGACAGCGGCGCCATCCTGGTCCACGACGACGATCGGCTGGTCGGCATGATCACCGACCGCGACATCGTCATTCGGGCCGTCGCCAACGGCGAGAACTGCGACCTGCCAATCAGCAGAGTCATGAGCAACGACATCCGCTATTGCTACGACGACCAGGACGTCAACGAAGTGGCCCGCAACATGGCCGATATCCAGCTACGGCGCCTGCCGGTGGTCAATCGCCAGAAACGCCTGGTCGGCGTGGTGTCCCTGGGCAATATCGCCAAGGCCCACGACGTCAAGGCCGACAGCACCGTGCTCCAGGGCGTCGCCCAGGCTCATTGAGAGCCAGGCCCCCGACGGCGGTGGCTGACCTGCCCCGGCCGCTAGCGGCATGCAGGGGCTGGCGCGATCGCGAGGCCGCCGCCGGCCCCGGGCTCTATATGACCGGTCCTGGCCGAGCGTCGAGGGAACACGGCTAAACCGACCTTCAAGAGGCATTCATGGACTTTCTGGACTGGCTGCAATGGCCGGCCATGCTGGTTACCGTTCTCGCGGCCTGGCTGATCGGTTCGCTCAAGCCCAGGCGCCGGGTCGGCGGTTTCATCTGTTTTATCATCAGCAACCTGCTGTGGGCGATCTGGGGCTGGCATGCCCAGGCCTATGCGCTGATCGTGCTGCAAGTGTGCCTGTGCTTCATGAACCTGCGCGGCTTTCGCAAGAACGCCGAAAACACCCGCGGCCAGCAGCCCGACAAGCCTTGAGCCCACGACGGGCGCCTATTCGCCGGCGCCTGCGGCACTTTCTTCGAGCAACAGATCGACCACCGCCATCAACCGCGCCTGCTCGCTGCGCGACGCGGCCTGCGCGTTGAAACAACGCAGCTGGCGTTCGGCGCTGGTACCGCCGCGCAACAGTCGCCGGGCCCGGTCGAACACCCCCTCCTCGCCCAGCACCCGGGCGGTGGCGCCCAGGGTGCGCTGCGCCTGGTCCAGCCACCGCGCCAGGCTCAGGGGCGCCGCGCCGGCCGCCGCCACAAAGCGCCCGCGGGGCCCCCAGCGCCGGGCCTGGGCGCGGTTTTCCTTGAGCAGCCAGTAGTCGTCGGGGCTCAAGTGACGGCCGGGAGCCCGCAGCAGGCAGGCATGCCGCACCATGACCCGGTACAGCGCCGCGAGCGTCAGGCTATCGGCCAGGCGCGGGCAGGCATCGGTGATGCGCAGCTCCAGGGTCGGGAAGCCGAGCGAAGGCCGAATGCACCACCAGACATTGGCATCGGCGGCCATTGCCCCGGCCTCGCGCATTAGCCGCAGGTAATGCTGGAAGGCCGGCTCGTCGGCCAGGTATTCGGGAATGCCCATGCGGGGCCATTCATCGCAGGCGACCTGGCGATAGCTCAGGTAGCCGCTGTCGGCGCCCTGCCAGATCGGCGACGAAACACTCAGCGCTAGCAGCAGCGGCAGCCACGGCAGCACTTCGTTCATCACCGCGATGCGGTCGATGCCCGGCGGTATTTCCGCATGCACATGCAGGCCGCAGAGCACGCTGCGCCGGGCAACCAGCGCGTACTCGGCAAACAGTTCCTGGAAATGCCCCAGCGGCGTGGCGCGCTGCGCCCGCCAATCGGCCAAGGGGTGCGAGCCGGCGCAGACCAGGCCCAGCTCATGGCGGGCCAGCGCCCGGCTCAGGTCGCGACGTACCCGGCCCAGGTACGCCGCGGCCTGCGCGCCCTGCTCGAATACCGGCGACGCCACTTCGATCTGGCCCTGGAACATTTCATGGGCGAAGCCTTCGCCAATCGCCTCGCGACAGGCCTGCAGCACCCGGATCGACGGTTCGGCGAGCATGCGCCGGCTGTCCAGGTCGGTGATGAAATACTCTTCCTCGATGCCAAAGCGCTGCGGGCCTTGGGGATCGAGCTGGAGCACCGACGGCATCGGCGATTACCTCAGTCGGGTGACGGTCAAGGCCACCACGGCGATCCGTTCGACCTGCTCGTAGCCGGTTTTTTCCAGCTCTTCGCCGAACACGTCGGGATCGAGCTCTCGGTACGTCCAGCCGTAAGCGTCGCCCGCCAGCAAGGTGCGCGCGGCGCCAAGGAACGGATCCTCGCCCGCGACCATCGCTACCCCGGTGTAGAGCAACAGGCTGCCATCGCGGCGCAGGCGCGGCAGCGCTTCCGCGAGGATGCGCAGCGACAGCTGCTCGCCCAGCGCCCCGCCGCCATGGCGGTAGGTCCGCCGCTGGCTGTCGTGCATATAGGGCGGGTTGGCCAGGATCAGGTCGAAGCGGCCGTCGACGCTTTCCAGCACATTGCTGTGGTAGACCCGCAGGTTATGCGCCTCGGCCAGCTCGGCGTTGATCGCACTCAGGCGCAGCGCCTTGGGGTTGATGTCCACGGCCAGCACCTCGGCAGCCGGCCGGGCCTTGGCCACCAGCAACGCGCCGACCCCGGTGCCGCAACCGATGTCCACGGCGCGCCGCACCGGGGCGAAGCGCTGGCGCAGGTGCTCTTCGATCAGGCTGGCGAAGCGGTAGCTGTCAGGGCCGAAAAACACCGCGTCGGGCTCATCGGTGGGAAAGGCCGAATGGGCCAGCAGCAGCGTCCCGAGGCTCGACCAGCGCACCGTGCTGCGCCAGTGGCCATCCTGCTTGTCGACGATACCGGCCTGTTCCAGCTCGGCCAGTTCGGCGGCGTCCAACAGTTGCTCGGTGAACGGCCGCGACCAGCCGAAGACCCCGCGCAGGTCGCTGGCCAGGCGGTTCTGTGCGCGGGCGTTGACCCGTTGCTGGGTCAGCGGCGTCGGCGTGACAAAGCGATAACCGGCCGCCAGCAGGCGCCGGCCCAGGTGCAGCAGGGCCTGGTCGGCCTGGAATTGCGCGGTGCAGACCAGCGAATGAAGAGCGGAATCGACCATGGGCGGTTTCCTCGTCGGTCAGCGCAGGCAGGCGCGCAGTTCGATAAAACGGCGGGTGGCGAACAACCCGGCCGGGCGGAAATGCCGCTGCGGGCCAAGCCACGGCAGCAGGCACGCCAGCTGCCGTTCGACGCCGAGCCCCGCCAGTTCGCCGCGCAGGGCCTGGGTTTCCTCATCGTCCGGCGGGTTGGGCAAGGGCGTCCGGTCATTCGACCGGGCACGCTGCGCGCGCGCCGCTGCCGCGCCCTCGTCGCCGGTGATCCAGTCATGCAGCAGCTGTTTTTCAAAGCCGCTGAACACCCCGAACATGGCGGCGCTGGCGCCTTCGACCAACTGCCAAAAACGGCTGCGCCCGGGGTCCTGGTGGCGCTTGATCCAGCCCTGGCCTTGCAGCGCCTCGAGAAACGCCGGGATCTGCCCCGGCTGGGCCAGCCATTGATTGATGCTCCGGCCGTCGACGCGGCAATGGTCGCCATGCAGGTGCTGGCCGAAGCGGCGCTTGCGCTCGAGCATCGCCACCAGCTCGCGCTCCAGGTCGAAGGCCTGGATCACCGCGCTCGACCCCAGGCCGAGGTCGTTCAGCCGGTAGCCGCGGGCGACCCGCTGCCAATAGCGGCGCGCATCCCGGCCCAGGGGCTGCAGCTCGCGGACCGCCTGCACGGCCCGGCGGGCATGCCCGCAACTAGCGTTGTCGATGGTCACGTGGAGGCTGAAATAGTAGGGATCGATCCCCAGTTCAGCGAGCCCCCAGGCACTGATCAGCAAATGCAGCGGCAGCTGTTCGTAGCCCAGGTTGTAGCCCGCCACCTCCGGCATATAGGCCTCGGCGCAGTGCCCGAGCGCCAGTTGTATGGCGCCTTGGCGAAAATGCTCGTCGAGCAGCCCGTCGTCGTTGTCGCAACCCTGTCCGGCCAGCAGCCGGCGATAGATCGCCACGTGGTTCTGTGCCGCCTCGCCGCTGCCGAGTTCCTCCAGGTAGGTGGTCACCAGCCCGTCGTAGCGACAGTCCTGCCAGTGGCGCAAGGTTCCGTACAGCCAGGCGCCGTCCACTTGCTTGGTCGGCGCCACCGCCCGGAGGAAATACAGCGCATGGGCCTTGTTGCGAAAATAGCGCGCCACGGCGGCGCAGTGCTGCTCGACCCAGCCCGGCAACTGCCCGGGGTCGTCGGGCAGCGGGCTCGGGCCGTCGTCCAGGCGTTGCAGTTGCTGGCGCAGAAAGTCCTCGGCCGCCTGCCTGGCGTGCGCGCCGGAATCCGCCAGCAGGCGCTGGTACAGATTGCGCAGCGGCGCGCCCTCCAGGGGGCTGGTTGCGCCATGCAGCGGCAGCAACAGGCTCATGGCCGGCACCTGGTGCGCGGCAGGCACGGGCACGCCCGCCCGGCGAGCGGCCGACACAGGCCGGGTGCGCTCGGCAGGACGCGATCGGACCACGCTGGCATGGCAAGCCCCGGACACTAGCCTTTGCTGTGCTCGGGCGACGTCGGCCCGGTACCGCGCTTGATGCCACGGGGGCCGGCGATGCCCCAGACGATCAGGCCCAGGACCGGGAAGATCACAATGCCCAGGAACCACATGACCTTGACCCCGGGGGACTTGTCACTGCGAAAGACGCTGATGATTGCCCACAGGTCGACAAGGATGATCAGCACGGCGACGGCGATCCAGAAATAGCTGGCAAGGTCTGTCATGACGGCGACTCCCTTTGGGTTGATAAAGCTTAGGTTTCGCGGCCATTCGCCGGGTTCAACCTTTTTTCCGAGCGGCTGGGCCTGGCCACCGGGAATCGCCCCAGGTTGCCGCTCGTCTCCCGGGGGCGCCTTGCAACGAACGTCCAGGCGCGGCGAAGACCCAAATACACAGGTAGTTTCGAAAGTTCGCGGGAGCGCTCATGAAAACGCTCGATCGTATCGGCGTCCCTGCCCGCCCGGGTGCCAAGGCGCCTGGGAGGCAAGGCGTGCCGGCGGCAGGTGCGCGCCATGCGGGCTGAGCGCTCACCCTTGCCGGTAGCGGCGCCCAGGGACAAGTCGACGGCTGCGCCTGCTTCCCCCGCCCAGGTGGCCATGGCCCTGGCCCTGGGCGCCGCCCTGGTGATCGCCTCCGGCATTGCGCCGCACAATCGGGTGGACTGGCTGCTCGAAAACGCCCTGCCCGTCGCCCTGCTGCTGGGGCTGCTGGCGGGTTGGCGCTCCTTGCGGCTGTCGCCGCTGGCTTATGGCTCGATCGTCCTGTTGCTGGCCATTCACGAACTCGGCGCCCATTACACCTACGCCAAGGTGCCTTATGACGAATGGGTGCGCCAGCTCACCGACCGCTCGCTGAACGACATCCTCGGCTGGCAGCGCAACCAGTACGACCGCCTGGTTCACTTGAGCTACGGCCTGCTGTTCTACCTGCCGACGCGCGAACTGCTGGCGCGCCACACGCCGTTGCGCGGCCCCTGGCTGGCCGGCCTGGTGGTCAGCCTGATACTCGCCACGTCGGCGCTGTACGAACTGATCGAATGGATCGGTGGCCAATACCTGGGAGACGACCAGGCCAAGGCGTTCCTCGCCACCCAGCGCGACACCTGGGACGCGCAGAAAGACATGGCGCTGGGCATGGCGGGCGCCTGTGTCAGCGAGCTCATCCGCGTCCTCGCGGCATTGCGCCGCTGATCGCCCGACCTTCGGTCCGCGGGCGGGAACACCGCCGGCGCGGCAACGTCTGCTGTGTATCGACCCTGACAATTGGCATCCGCGACCCCGGAGGAGGCAGCGCCATGAATTCACGTGCCAAGGAGCCGCGGCGGGCTCGCGGAACCGGCCCGCAGAGCGACCATGGCCTGCCGGCCCTGCTGCGCCGATATGCCGAGCCGCTGCCGGTCCTCGAATCCGCAGCTTTCGGCGAGCTGTTCGACCGCTACGCAGACGCCAGGGTGGTGCTGATCGGCGAAGCCACCCACGGCACCCGGGAGTTCTATCGGACCCGCGCGGCCATCAGCCAACGGCTGATCACCCACCACGGCTTCAGCATCGTCGCCCTCGAGGCCGACTGGCCCGATGCCGGGGAAATCGACCGGCACGTGCGCGACCTCGGCCCTTCGACCACCCGGCAACGGGCGTTCAGCCGCTTTCCGAGCTGGATGTGGCGCAACATCGAGGTCTGCGAATTCACCCGCTGGCTGCACCGCTACAACCGCACCCTGGCCGCGGACCAGCGCGTCGAGTTCCGTGGCCTGGATGTCTACAGCCTGCGCAATTCCATCAGCGAAGTGCTGGCCTACCTCGATCGCACCGACGCCCGCCTGGCGCACGACGCGCGCCAGCGCTACGGCTGCCTGACGCCCTGGCAGGACGACCCGGCGCTGTATGGCCATTTTGTCGAGCGCGGCCACGAGGCCTCCTGCGAAGAGGCGGTGGTCCAGCAGTTGAACACGCTGTTGAACGAGCGCCTCGCCAACAACCACGAAGCGCTTTTCAGTGCCACCCAGAATGCCCGGGTGATCCGCTCCGCCGAGCAGTACTACCGCGCCATGTACCGAAGCTCGGCCGCCTCCTGGAACCTGCGCGACCGGCACATGTTCGACACCCTGCAAGCCTTGCTCGCCCATCGCGGCGCCGGCGCCAAGGCGCTGGTCTGGGCGCACAACTCGCACATCGGCAACGCGGCGGCGACCGACATGGGCTGGCGCGGCGAATTCAACATCGGCCAGTTGTGCCGCATGGCCTACGGCGACGACGCCGTGCTGATCGGCATGAGCACCGACCGCGGCCAGGTGGTGGCCGCTGATAACTGGGACGGTGACATGGGGATCAAGGATGTGCGGCCTTCCCTTGCGGACAGTTGGGAGCAGCAGTTTCTCCAGGCGGGCATTCCCGCCTCGCTGACCGACTGGCGCGCCCCCGAGCGCGAAGAGCTGCACGAGGCGCTATCGGAGCCGTTGCTGGAGCGCGCGATCGGCGTCATCTACCGGCCCGCGACGGAGCGCCAGAGCCATTATTTCCAGGCGCTGCTGGGCGATCAGTTCGATGCGCTGATATGGCATGAAACGACCTCTGCCGTTACCCCGTTGCCGGTGGCCGGCGGCCTCAGCCATGAAGAAGACACCTTTCCTTTCGGGGTCTAGGCACTTGCCCTTGGCCCCGACCACCCCAGCGAGGACCGCGACATGAGCCATGACCTGCACGATCCGAACGCCGCCGGGCCAACCGCCGGCAGCGCCGGCGAAGATCGCCCCGAGCCACCGGCCGAAAACCCGCAAGACCTGGAGAATCTGGAAAATCCGCAAAACCGTCCGCGCGAAGAAGACGAACTCAACCAGGACGCCGCTGAACCCGCCACGCCCGAATCCGTCAGGCGCAGCGAGCAGGAGGCCGAGGACATCGCGCGGAAAATCGCCGAGATAGAGCGCAAGGTCGCAGACGGCAACTGATCACTGGGCGTCCGGCTCTTCCAGCACTCGCCTGGGGTGCATGCCGTTGACCATGCCCATGAACGGCGCGTGGATCGAGTAGCCGAGCATGCGCTGGATGTGTTCGCTGCATTGTCGGGCGACGTGGCGCGGGGTCGACAGGATGAAGTTCTCCTGCTGCCGCGCCCAGGGTTCGCAGTATTGCGCCGTCAGCGCCAGGCGTGGCGCGCCGCTGTGATTGGCGCCACCGCCGTGCCACAGGGTGCCGAGGAAAAACACCACCGAGCCCTTGGGCATGAGCACCGGCTGTACCGCCGCCTGCTCGGCCTGGGTGGGCAGGCGCCCGTCCCACAGGTGGCTGCCGGGAATCACCACGGTGGCGCCGTTGTCGCAGGTGAAGTCGTCCAGGGCCATGATCGTCGCCGCGCCATAGGGCGGCCGCGGGCGCGCCATGGGGTAGAAGGCATCGTCGTAATGCAGGTGCTGGGCGCACTCGCCCGGGAGGATATTGATCGCCTGCAACTGCGACAGCAGATAGTTGGGCGCCAGCAGCCGGTCGAGCAGACCGAGGATCAGCGGGTGCTCGACCAGCGCATCGCAGACCCGGGTCTTGGCAATCACCGCGTACAGGCGCTGGGTGCATGCGCCCTCGAACGAGTTGCGCCCGGTGTGGCAGAAACGTCCGAGCAGGTCCTCGCGCATGCGGCTAACCTGCTGCTCATCGAACAGCCGCTCGAGCACCACGAAGCCGTCGCGTTGCAGGCGCGCCAGCAGTTCGTCGAGTTGCGCGGCCGGCACCACGGGCTGGCTGCCGGCGGTCGACAGGTAGGTCCGGGCGCCGCCGCTGCTCATGTAATCGCGCCGCTCGGGCAAGGTGGTGGTTGTCATCGACTGGCTCCCCGGGAGTTGGTCGCATCAATCTGCAGAACTTCGGAGTGATCGCCAATGACGCTTTGCCTCAAGTGACATGACCCGCCCCTACCCGCACTGGATCGTCGCGCCAACCATTCCCGCGCGCTTTGTGCGCGAGATGCTCGCGCAGTTGCGCCTCGACAACGGCGCCCGCGCCACGCTGCTCGGGCGCTGCGACCTGCCCAGGGAAGCGCTGCGCGACGGCTATCGCGTGGCTCCGCTGAACTACCGCGCCTTGAGTCGCCTGGCGGTGGGCGTCGGCGCCGACGAAGCCTTCGGTTTCTTCGCCCGCCCGGTGCCGCCGGGCAGCTTCGAGCAACTGCTGCGCCTGCTGGTGCACCTGCCGACCCTGGCCGATGCCTTCGACGAGGCCGCGCGCTTCTACAAGCTGTTCGACGATGCGCCGCCCTGGCGCCTGGAACGGGGCGCCAAGACCGCCCGCCTGTTGCTGACCCCGCGCCCCGGGGCGCAAACCGACTCGGTGCTCTGGCCGCATATGCTGCTGTTGGCGCTCTGGCATAGCGGCAGCTGGCTCGTTGGCGAAACCTTGCCGTTGCGGCGGATCGTCCTGCCGCAGGCCTTGAGCAGCTTTACCGCGCAGACCCGTTTTCTGTTCGGCCGCCAGCCCGGCTTCGGCACGCAGGCCTTGCTCGAACTGCCGGCGGCGAACCTGCAGGCGCCGCTGATGCGCCGGCCGGCGGAGGCCGCGCGTTTCGCCCGGCGTCTGTTGCCGGCGGTGATCGCCCCCGGCCCGCTGGCCAGTTTCGAGGCGCGCCTGCGCGGTTTGCTGTGCGCCGCCGAACCCTTTGCCGGGCTGTCCGAACTTGAAGCCGCCAAGGCCCTGGGCATCTCCCGCCAGACCCTGGCCCGGCGGCTGGCGGCGCTCGGCATCAGCTTCCTCGGGGTGCGCGACGAGTTGCGCCGGGACCTGGCCTGCACCCTGCTCGCCCGCGGCTCGGTGAGCGTCGCCAGGCTGGCCGAACGCCTGGGCTATTCGGAACCCAGCGCCTTCCAGCGCGCCTTCAAGCAATGGACCGGACTGCCACCGGGGGCCTATCGCGGCGGCCGGCGCTGAGCATGGCAAAGGGCGCCGGTCCGGGACCTCGCGCTGGGATCATCGCCGGCGGCCCACGCGCTTTTTTTCATCGCCCGGGCGTTCTCGAACGCGGCGCAACCGGTCATGCTGCGCCACCCCAATCCACGCGGTAGCAGGCCGCCCAGGGGGGAATTTCTGCCGGGATGGAGCGGTCTATGCTCGTTTGGGCCGGTGCCAAGCAAAAAGAGGACATGACAAATGCGGCGAGTGAGACAGAACCGCTGGGGGATGGGGCTGCTGGCCCTGCTGCTGTGTATTGCGCTACCGGCCTTCGCGGCCCCGGCGTCCGCGCCGCAGGCCGTGGCCCGCAACCAGTTGCCGCTGCTGGCCGAGGGCGCCGGCCTCGAACAGCTCAACGACCGCCTCGAGCTGATCCGCCAGAGCGTGTCGGCGAGCGCCAACGATGACCTGCTCTCGGATTTACGCCAGGCCGCGCTGCAAGTGCAGAAACAGGCCGACAGCCTGGTCGCCCTGCGCGTCGCCGACATCGAGCGCCTCGACGACCAGCTCAAGGTCCTGGGGCCGCCCCTGCCCGACGAGGCGCCCAGCCTGGCCAGCCAGCGCCAGGTGCTGAGCGCGCAGAAGAATGCGCTGCTCGAGCAGGAGCGCCAGGCCAACCTGCTCAGCCAGTCCGCCAGCGACCTCGCCGCCCAGATCATCAACCTGCGCCGCAGCCTGTTCAATTCGCAGATCAGCACCCGTTCGGCCAGCCCCCTGAGCCCGGCCTTCTGGTCGACGCTGGTACGCCCCACCGAGGACGACCTGGGGCGCCTGAACGGCCTGAAGCAGGAAATCCTCAATGCGTTCGAGACCGCGCTGGCCCCTGGCAACCGCGGGCTGTTCATCGCCACGCTGATCGTCGCGGCGCTGATCTGGTTCGCCGGGCGCCGCCTGCTGGAGCACCTGCTGATCTGGTCGATGATCCGCTGGTTCCCCGAAGGCCGGCTGCGCCGCAGCACCCTGGCGCTGACGGTCGGGCTGACGACCATTCTCACCATCAATGTCGCCGCGTCGCTGGTGCGCTGGGGGCTGGTCAGCAGCGCCACGCTGAGCGCCGACGTGCTCAACCTGTTCGACCAGTGGCTGACGCTGCTGATTTTCTGCTCCTTCGTGCTCGGCCTGGGCCGGGCCATGCTGATGCTGCGCCGCCCGTCCTGGCGCCTGCCGCCGATTCCCGACCCGATCGCCACGGCCCTGGGGCCGTTCCCGGTGATATTGGCCCTGGCGCTGCTGTTCATCGCCGGCGAAGAGCGGATCAACAGCGTGATCGCCAGCAGCCTGGCCCTGACCGTGGCGGTCAATGGCCTCACGGCGCTGGTCACGGCGCTGATCTTTCTCTTTGCCCTGGCGCGCTACCACCGCACCCGCCGGCGTGCCGGGCTGGAGCGTCCCAGCGGCATTGCCGGGCTGCTGCCCTTCATCGTGTCGGTGTGGGTCGCGGCCATCCTGCTCTCGCTGCTGAGCGGCTACCTGACCCTGGCGTATTTCCTCACCGTGAAGCTGTTGTGGATCAGCGTGGTGACGACCAGCGCCTACCTGCTGATTTCCTGCTTTGGCGATATCTGCGAAACCCTGCTGTCGCCCAAGCAGCCCGGCGGGCTGGCACTGGCGTCGGCCCTCGGGCTGTCGCCTCGGCACCAGGCCCAGGCCGCCACGGTGCTGGCCGGTATTGGCCGAACCCTGCTGCTGTTCCTCGCCCTGCTGCTGGCCTTCATACCGTCCGGGTCGAGCCCGGCGGAACTATTCGAAAGCTTCAGCCAGCTGGATGTCGGCCGCCGGTCGCTGGGCAACCTGAACATCGTGCCCGAGGACATGCTCCTGGCCATCGTGCTGCTGGTCGGCGGCATGGTGGCCGTGCGCATCCTCAAGCGCTGGCTGAGCGAGCGGCTGCTGCCGGAAACCAATATGGACGCCGGCATGCGCGCCTCGCTGGTGACCCTGGTCGGCTATATCGGTTTTGTCCTGCTGGCGATCGTGGTGATGTCGATCCTGCGGATCAACCTGACCAACCTGACCTGGGTGGTCAGCGCCCTGTCGGTGGGTATCGGCTTCGGCTTGCAGGCCATCGTGCAGAACTTCATCTCCGGCTTGATCCTGCTCACCGAGCGGCCGGTAAAGGTCGGCGACTGGGTCAGCCTGGCCGGCGTCGAGGGCGATATCCGCCGGATCAACGTGCGCGCCACGGAAATCCAGATGTCCGACCGCTCCACGGTGATCGTGCCGAACTCGCAGTTCATTTCGCAGAACGTGCGCAACGTGACCATGGACAACGCACTGGGCGTGGTCGGCATCACCCTGACCCTGCCGCTGGAAACCGATGTGCTGAAAGTCCGCGAGCTGCTGCTGCGGGCCTTCGCCGAGCACGAGGCCATTCTCAAGACGCCGGCGATCTCGGTGTCGTTCAAGGACCTGACCAGCAACGGCCTGATCATCAACGTCAGCGGCTACGTCAACAGCCCGCGCTCGGTGTCCGGCACCCGCAGCGACCTGCTGTTCACCATCCTCGGGCGCCTGCGCGAACTGGGCATCGCCCTGTCGTCGCCGCAGAACATGATGCTGATCAACGGCCAGCAGGAGAAAGCGCCGGGCGAGGCACCGGCCCAGCCCAGCGCCTGACCCGGCCCCTGTGGCAGCGAGCTTGCTCGCAAAAAACCAGGCGGTGCCCGCTGGCACCGCCGCCTCGCGGCGCCAAATCCTTGTTTTTTTATCTTGCAGCCACAAGCCCTGAGCTATCGTGGCTGATACCCTGGCAACTTTTTTCAACCCGAGCGGCAGCTGTCATCGAGGAGCCTGACGACAGCCCTGTTTGATTCCAGGCAAGACAAGGACAATCGTGGACGCACAACCCGACAGCAGCACCGAGGACAGCGCCCTGGAGTCGAAACGGCTTCCCGTACTGGCCGTCACCATCGCCTTCCTGATGGTGGTGGCGGTTTCGATCCTGAGCATCCATGCCATCCAGGTCACCAACAGCAAGGCCCATGAACTGGAGCAGGCGCGGCTGACCTCCGGCAACCTGGCATGGTCCATCGAGCAACAGGCCACCGACACCTTCGATGAAGCCAACCTGATTCTCGAGGAGTTGATCGAGCGCCTCGGCGACCTGTCGCCCGCGGCCCTGGAAAAGACCCAGAAGCTGCTGAAGAAACGCGTCTTCACCACCGAACAGCTGCATGGCCTGTTCTTCTACGACACGCACGGCCGCTGGGTCCTCACCTCCTTCGACTACCAGCCGGTGGCGGCGAACAACTCGGACCGCGACTACTTCAAGTTCCACCAGCAAAACGTCACCCTGTCCCCGCGCATCGGCCCGGCCCTGCGCAGCCGGACCACCGGCGAATGGGTCATTCCCTTTTCGCGCCGGGTCAACGACGCCCACGGCAACTTCAAGGGCGTGGTGCTGGCGACTATCAAGATGTCCTACTTCGACAGCTTCTTCGCCCGTTTCAACATCGACGACAAGGGCGCGATCTTCCTCGCCCTGCCCCAGGGCACGATCATCGCCAGGCGGCCATTCGACGAAAACCTCATCGGCAGCTCCCTGGCCAAGGGCGAAATCTTCTCCATCCACCTGCCCAATGCTCCCGCCGACACGGTGATGGTCAATTCCATCATCGATGGCGTCGACCGCCTGTTCGGCTACCGCATGCTGCAGAAATACCCGCTGGTGGTGGCGGCGGCCAACTCGCGGGACGCCATCCTCAGCAGCTGGCGCGCCGACACCTACAAGATGACGGGCATGATCGCGCTGGTGCTGCTGGTCAACCTGCTGGTCGGCGTCCTGCTGTACAAGCAGGTGCGCAAGGGCCTGCGGGTGGAAAGCCATTTGAAGAAGGCGCGCTCGGAGCTGCAGGCGCTGGTGCTGCAGGACGGCCTGACCGGCCTGGCCAATCGGCGCCACCTGGAGCGCAGCCTGGAGCTGGAATGGTTGCGCGCCGCGCGCCAGCGCTCGTCGATCAGCCTGATCATGCTCGACATCGACCATTTCAAGAGCTTCAACGACCAGTACGGCCATGTGGCGGGTGACCATTGCATCAGCGCCGTCGCCCAGGCCATCGACCAATGCGTGCGCCGCCCCTCGGACCTCGCCGTGCGTTATGGCGGCGAGGAGTTCGCGGTGCTGTTGCCGGACACCGAGCCCGGCGGCGCCTATGTGCTGGCCGAGAGCATCCGGCTGGCGGTGCAGGAGCTGGCGATAGCCCACACGGAGAACCCCGCCGGCGTGGTTACCGTCAGCCTCGGGGTCTACAGCTGCGTGCCCTCCACGTCCGACTTCAAGACCCTACTGATGCAGGCCGACTCGGCGCTGTACATGGCCAAGCGCGCGGGGCGCAATCAGACCGTGCCGACCTCCTAGGAGCTGGCCGCTACCGCCCCGCGCTCCTCCAGCAACCGCACGAAGTGGGTGAGGCTGCGCGATACCGTACCGCGGCGCCAGATCAGCCAGGTCTGCAGGAAGCGGAACGGCTGCGCCAGTTGCCAGATGCTCACCGTGCCGCAACCGGGCATGCTTTCCAGCATGCTGCGCGGCATCAGCGCCAGGCCGGCACCGGCACTGACGCAGGCCAGCATGCCGTGGTAGGACTCCATTTCGTGGATCTTGCCGGGCACCGCGGCATCCTCGCTGAACCAGCGCTCGAAGTGATGGCGGTAGGAGCAGTTGGCGCGAAAGGCATAGATGCTCTCGCCGTTGACGTCGCGCCCGCGGGTGATGGGCGCATGCCCCAGCGGCGCGATGATGAGCATTTCCTCGTCGAACACCGGCACGCCTTCCAGGCTCGGGTGCAGCACCGGGCCATCGACGAAGGCCGCGGTCAGGCGCCCGGCCAGCACGCCGTCGATCATGGTCCCGGAGGGCCCGGTGGACAGGTCCAGCTCGACCTTGACGTGTTGCTGGTTGTAGGCCGCCAGCAAGGCCGGAATCCGCACCGCCGCCGTGCTTTCCAGGGAACCGAGGGAAAACGGCCCCTGCGGCTCTTCGCCGGCGACCGTCAGCCGCGCCTCCTGCACCAGGTCGAGAATCCGCCGGGCGTAGTCGAGAAAACTCCAGCCGGCCGGCGACAGGCGCAGGCGGCTCTTTTCGCGGATAAACAGCTCCACCCCCAAATCCTGCTCCAGCTGCTTGATCCGCGTGGTCAGGTTGGAAGGCACGCGGTGGATGAGCTGGGCCGCCGCGCTGATGCTGCCTTGCTCGGCCACCGCCTTGAATATTTCCAGCTGCACCAGATCCAATTCATTCTCCAAACGTGAAAGACATGCTCTTTATTATTCAGTTTTCATAAGTCTGCCGCCAGCCTAACCTGCAGCCATTCCCCAGCTCACAGGACGCTGCCATGACCACCGTTTCCAGCCAGACCCACGCCCTTTCGATCAACCCGACCACGGGCGAGCAGATTGCCCACTACCGCTATGAAAGCGCCGCGCAGCTGGACGCCGCCCTCGCCCGGGCCGCGGCGGCGGCCGCCCAGTGGCGCCGCAGCAGCCTCGACCAGCGCTCGGCGTTGCTGCTGGCCCTGGCCAAGGCCCTGCGCGACAACGGCGAAACCCTGGCCCGCAGCATCACTCTGGAAATGGGCAAGCCGATCGCCCAGGCCCGCGGCGAGATCGAGAAATGCGCGCAGCTGTGCCAGTGGTACGCCGCCGAAGGCCCGGCGATGCTCGCTCCCGAGCCGGCCCCGGTGCCCAACGGCAAGGCGCGCATCGAATACCGGCCGCTGGGCCCGATCCTCGCGGTGATGCCGTGGAATTTCCCGATCTGGCAGGTGCTGCGCGGCGCGGTGCCGGCGCTGCTCGCCGGCAACACCTACGTGCTCAAGCACGCGCCGAACGTCATGGGCAGCGCCTACCTGCTGCTGGAAACCTTCCAGCGCGCCGGTTTCCCCCAGGGCGTGTTCGAGGTGATCAACGTCACCGCGGACGGCGTCTCCCAGGCGATTGCCGACCCGCGGATCGCCGCCGTGACCCTGACCGGCAGCGTGCGCGCCGGGATCGCCATCGGTGCCCAGGCCGGCGCGGCGCTGAAGAAATGCGTGCTGGAACTCGGCGGTTCCGACCCCTTTATCGTGCTCAACGACGCCGACCTGGACGCCGCCGTGCAGGCCGCGGTCATCGGCCGCTACCAGAACACCGGGCAGGTCTGCGCCGCCGCCAAGCGCCTGATCGTCGAGCAAGGGGTGGTCGAGGCCTTCACCGAGAAGTTCGTCGCCGCCACGCGCCAGCTGGTGGTCGGCGATCCGCTGGCCGACGCCACCTACATCGGCCCCATGGCGCGCTTCGACCTGCGCGACGAGCTGGACGAGCAAGTGCAGGCCACCCTGGGCGAAGGCGCGACCCTGCTGCTGGGCGGCGCCAAGGCCGAGGGCCCGGGCAACTTCTACCAGCCCACGGTGCTGGCCGGCGTCACCGACCGGATGACCTCGTTCAGGCAGGAGCTGTTCGGCCCCGTGGCCTCGATCATTACGGCCCGGGATGCCCGACACGCCCTGGAACTGGCCAACGACAGCGAGTTCGGCCTGGCCTCGACCATCTACACCCAGGATGTCGCCCTGGCCGAGCGCCTGGGCGCCGAGCTGGAAACCGGCGGCGTGTTCATCAACGGCTATTGCGCCAGCGACCCGCGGGTAACCTTCGGCGGCGTGAAGAAAAGCGGCTTCGGCCGCGAACTGTCGCACTTTGGCGTCCGCGAGTTCTGCAACGCCCAAACGGTATGGCTGGACCGCAACTGAACCTCCAGCCCCCCCATCCCGTAGGAGCGAGGCTTGCCCGCGATGGACCTCAACGATTACCCATAGCGCCTGGGTAAACGCGGTGCCCGTGATTTTCGCGGGCAAGCCTCGCTCCTACGGGCTTTCAACCACCCGTCGTGCCGCGGGCCATTGCGTTTCAACTTTCAGCTTCGGCGGTTCTCCCAATAGATGTCCGGCCTGGTGAAAACCGGCCTCTGTCCATACCCGATATCGACAGGAGACTCACCGATGAAAACCTACCCCAAGCCCCCCTTCCCGCCCCAACCCCAGCCGGTTCCCGGCAGCCAGTGGAAAATGCAGCCGCAGCCCGATTGCGGCGAACAGAGCTATGTCGGCTCGGGCCGGCTGGCGAACAAAATCGCCCTGATCACCGGCGCCGACAGCGGCATCGGCCGCGCGGTGGCCATCGCCTTTGCCCGCGAAGGCGCGGATATCGCCATCGCCTACCTGAACGAACACGAAGACGCCCGCGAAACCGCGCGCTGGGTCGAACAGGCGGGCCGCCAGTGCCTGCTGCTGCCCGGCGACCTGGCGCAGAAAGCCGTGTGCGACGCCGTGGTCGAGCGCACGGTCGCGCAGTTCGGCCGCATCGATGTGCTGGTGAACAACGCGGCCTACCAGATGACCCACCACGAACTCGAGGACATTTCCGACGACGAATGGCTGAAGACCTTCGATATCAACATCACCGCGATGTTTCGCCTGTGCAAGGCGGCCCTGACGCACATGGCTGAAGGCAGCTCGATCATCAACACCAGCTCGATCAACTCCGACATGCCCAAGCCCACCCTGCTGGCCTACGCCACCACCAAGGGCGCGATCGCCAACTTCACCGCCGGCCTGGCGCAGCTGTTGGGCAAGCGTGGCATCCGGGTCAATAGCGTGGCGCCGGGGCCGATCTGGACCCCCTTGATTGTCTCGACCATCCCCGAGGAAGACGCCAGCCGCTTTGGCGAACAGACGCCCATGGGGCGCCCTGGGCAACCGGTGGAGGTGGCGCCGATTTATGTGCTGCTGGCCTCGGATGAAGCCAGCTACATCTCCGGCTCGCGCTATGGCGTGACGGGTGGCAGGCCGATCCTCTAGCGGCGATGGCCCGACCGCTGCCGCCCTTCGCTCGCGGCGCGCCTTTGCGGCTGCAACGCCTCGAGGTGCGCCCGTCGGCCGCTTTATTCGTAGGCAATGATCGATATCTTGCCGTTGCGCTCGATCACCGCGTACTTGATCTGCTCCAGGCTCTCCAGCCCGTGGCTGGCGCGCGCGGCTTCGAGGATGTCGGCCTCTATCAGCCGCGCATGCCGCATGCGCTTGTGCAGCAGCCGGCCATGCTCGACGATCACGGTCGGGCCGCCGTCGACCAGCCGTGAAAAACCGTCGAAACGCAGCTTGAGCAGCGACAGGCCGACATCGATGGCAATCAGCGTGACGATCACCAGCAGCGCGTTGGTCAGGGAAAAGTCCTGGCCCACCAGGGCCTGCTGGGTGGCCTCGCCGATCACCATCAGCAGCACCAGGTCGAAGGTGGTCAGCTCGGCCAGCGACCGCCGCCCGGCGACCTTGAACAGCACCATCAGCACCAGGTAGATAAACGCCGCACGCAGGACCGAATCCATGGCATCACCTAGGGATAAATGAACTGGAAAATGGCCAGCGGCGGCCTGTCGGCAAGGCGGATCCGGCTGGCATGGCCGCCCAGCCCGGTGCTGAGTAGCGTCAGGTAGACCCGGGCCTGGCCATTGGCGTCGGCCTGCACCCAGAGCCTGATGCCGGGGCCGGCGGCCCCCGCCCTGACCGGCGCGGGTTGCAGCGCCTGCACACTGAAGCCTTGCAGCAGCTCGCCGCTGATTTCCACCTCGAGCAGTTGCCACGCGCCGCCGCGCAGATGCAGGGTCAGCGAGTCCGTCGCGCCGTTGCGCAAAAACCGCTGGTATTCGACGCGCAGCGTGTCGTCGGCATTGCTGATGTCACGCGTGCTCAACGGGCCCTTGGAAAACAGCCCGGCCAGGGTCAGCAGCACGATCACGACCAGGGCGTACCAGCCGACCCGCTCGAAATGCCAGACCTTGCGCTGCAACGCCATGTCCTCCTGGACCGGCTGGTTGCGGGAAAGCAGCTCGTCCTCGGCCGATTCGTCCACGGCGCCCTCCTAACCCCGTTCGCCGTTGAGCGCGGCCCGGTGAAAATGCGGCAACTGCAACAGGCCGTGCAGCGATGCCAGTTCCTGGACCTTTTCGCGGGAGCCGAAAAACCGCTCCTTGCGAGTGAACAGGGCCAATTGCCCGGCGAGCGAAAAGGCCCAGGCAAAACACACCGTGCCCGCCGGGATGCCATCGACATCCTCCGGCCCCAGCAGCCCGGTGGTGGCAACGGCCACGGTCGCCGGGCTGGCGCGCAAGGCGCCCACGGCCATTTCCCCGGCGACCTCGCAACTGGTGAGGTTGAAGGTGTCGATGGTCTGGCGGCTGACATTGAGCAGGCGCTGCTTGGCCTCGGCCGAATACACCACGTAGCCGCTTTCGATCAGTTCGCCGCTGCCCGGCACCTGGGCCAGCAGGGTCACCATGCCGCCCGCCGTGCACGATTCGGCGGTGGTCAGCCGCAGGTGCTGCTGGCGCAGGTACTCGACCACTCGTTCGACGCCGTTCATATCGTTTGTCCGCAAGGGTTGTTCTGGGTTGACCACCCGCCTTCGCGCCCGTTCTATCGGCGTGCCATGCGTGGCGACGGCGGTAAAAAAACAAGCCCGCAACGCGGGCGGGCTTGTCTGCGGGGCGAGCGCTCAGCGGCGATCGTCGGACAGCGGGGTCGGCTCGTCCGCTGCCGGCAGGTCGGGGTCTGGCCGCTCCATATCGTCTTGCCATTCATTGCGTTCGGCATCGTCGTCGACATTGGGATCGGTCACCGGGTCGTGCTTGCGCATGGGTTGCTGAGGATCGGTTTCAGGGGAACGTGGATCGTTGGGACCAGGTTTTGAAGGGGTCATGATGCACCTCACAGCAGGTCCGGTGAATCCGGGCCTTATTCGCTTAGGCAGGGGCAGTGCCACGGCGTGCGAGGCAGTGGATAGGCGGTCGCGGTTTTTTGCCGCGGCCGTTACCTATTGAAAAACCTGATTTTTCGAGGCGCTGGAACGCCTCCGATCCAACGATTTTTCTGCTGATTATTTTTGCAGTCCCGCGAGACAGGCCCCGGTCGAATGATTACCGATGCACGGCCCGCGCATTGGGGATACCCGGGCCCGGACCTTGCCACTGGCCATTGGGCGTGGCGACCGATTTCGCAGAATACGGAGAATGTCATGGACACCACCCACCAGCGCTTCCAGCTGCGCGCCTGCCGCAAGTTCGCCCTGGAGCAGAACCAGCGGCTGTTCAACCAGGCTCGTGCGCTCAACGCCCGGGCCTATGAGCTCCTGGAGAGCCCGCAGCTGGACAGCGAGACGTTCGAGCAGTACCGCGGCCTGCGCCGCAAGGCCGAGGCCAAGTACCGCGAAGCGATCGAGCACCTGTGCCTGGTGAACCGGGATTTCGCCGAGCCGCGCAGCGAAGCGAGCCCTCAGGAACCGCGCCCCGTCCTGCACCGGACCGGCCGCTGATTCGCCGGCCCGCCCCGCTGCCGCCGGGCCCGCCCGCCAGCGCGGATCGACAGGCCCGGCCAGCGGCAATCGACGAGAAACTTTCGCCGCTTCCCGTGCTCAATCGTAGAGCCTGGCCACGCGCTGTGGCCCACACTGGGAGGCCGTCCGATGACCGAGCACATCGTGCATTTTCATTGCCAGATCGACCAGGGCACCACCGAGCGCTTTCGCGACAGTTGCCTGGAGGCGATCGAGCAAGGCGCTACCTCGCTGCTGCTGAACCTGTCCACCACCGGCGGCAGCACCAACTTCGGCTTCACCCTCTACACCTTTCTCAAGTCGCTGCCGGTGCCGCTGTGCGCGATCAACGCCGGCAACATCGAATCCATGGGCATCATCATGTTCCTGGCCGCCAACCGGCGCATCACCACGCCGCACTCACGCTTTTTGATCCACCCGATGAACTGGTACTTCAGCCAGAGCTCGGTGGACCACCAGCGCCTGCGCGAATACCTCTCCAGCCTGGACAACGACCTGGCGCGCTACGTGAAAATCTACGAGCTGGAAACCGCCGAGGCCGCCACCAAGCTGGACATCTTCAAATGCCTGTCGGCCGAGGAAAAGGTCATTGCCGCCCACGAGTCGCTGGCCTACGGCATCGCCCATGAGGTGCGCCAGGTGATCTTCGCCGACGACGTCAAGCACTGGAAGGTGTCGGGCGGCTGAGCGCTTTGCTCCCGGCACGGGGGCCGAACACCCGGGCGCAACACGGCGCCTCACTCTTGCTTGTGGTTGCCATGGTCCGGGATTTCGCTGCCCGGTTCGGTGGTGCCTGGGTCGGGCTCGGGGCGGTTGGCCGAGGTCCTGCCGGGTTTCTTTTCGCGAGCGGACGTGGCTCGCCCGGGATAGCCGGGCAACCCATGGGCGTCCTGTGGCTCCAACGGTTCGGGGGCGCGAGTGCGATCGTTTTGCGGGTCGTTCTGTCGATCGTCGCGCGGGTCTTTGGGTTGGCGAGTCATGGGGACCTCTGCATCGGTTCGGGCGGTATTGCCTGTCCTCGTTCGATTCCGCGCTGCGCGCCGGGTGCGAGGCAACGGACGAATGGCCATGGCGCCGTTCATGGCGGCGGTTCTGGCCACCCGCCGTACGGCCGCCCGGCGGAACGTCCGGGCCTGGCAGGCGTCTTCAGCTTGAGGCCGCGCCATTTCGACCGGCGAGCGTGCCCGCCCCTGTACGCCCGCGCTCATGAGGAACTGTCCATGCCTATCGTCCCGAGCCCGTCGATGATCGCCGCCGTTGCTGGATCCGCCCGCACCACCCCAGGCATGAGACGGTCATGACCTTCATTGCCTGGGTCGCGGTCCTGGGCGCGGTGCTGTTGATCCTCGCGCTGACCTCCTCCTACCTGCGCTGGATGCCGGTGACCACTTCGGTGGTCTGCCTGGCGCTGGGCATCGCCATCGGCCCCGCCGGCGTCGGCCTGCTGCGCCTGGACCTGCACCAGGCCTCGGGGTGGATGGAACACCTGACCGAAGTGGCGGTGCTGTTCTCGCTGTTCGTCAGCGGCCTCAAGCTCAGATTGCCGTTCCATGCCCGCAGCTGGCGTATCGCGTTCGGCCTGGCCGGGCCGGTGATGCTGCTGTCGATCGCCGGGGTCGGCCTGCTGCTGCACTACGGTTTGCACATGCCCTGGGGGCCGGCGCTGCTGATCGGGGCGATCCTTGCGCCGACCGACCCGGTGCTGGCGACGCTGGTGCAGGTCAACGACGCCCGGGACTACGACCGGGTGCGTTTTGGCCTGTCCGGCGAGGCCGGGCTCAACGACGGCGTGGCGTTCCCCTTCGTGATTCTCGGCCTGCTGCTGACCCGCCAGGGCGACGACATCGCCAGCTGGCTCGACGACTGGGCCTTGTTCAGCCTGCTGTGGGCGGTTCCCGCGGGGCTGCTCAGCGGCTACTGGATGGGGCGCGGCCTCGGCCACCTGACCCTGCACCTGCGCATCAAATATGCCGACAGCACGGTGTCGCCGAACGACTACCTGAGCTTTGCCCTGATCGCCTTGGCCTACGTGCTCGCCGAGCTGATCCATGGCTACGGCTTTCTCGCGGTGTTCGCCGCCGGCCTGGGCCTGCGCCAGGCCGAAGTGCACTCCAGCGACCATGCCCGCGCCCCGGCCGAGCACCTGGTGCAACCGGTGGTCGGCCACCAGCATGTCGATCCGGCGCAGGCGGTGCACGGCGACGTCGACACCTTGCCGCAAAGCCAGGTCGCGGCGGGCATCATGCTCGGCGACATGCTGGCCTTCGGCGGCCTGGTGGAACGGGCCATGGAGGTGTTCCTGGTGACCCTGCTCGGCGTGGTGCTGGTGGCTCACTGGGAATGGCATGCGCTGGTGGTCGGGGCCGTGCTGTTCCTGCTGATCCGCCCGCTGAGCGTGTTGCTGATCCCCTGGGGCCGCCTGCTCGACGGCCGCCAGCGCCTGTTGCTCGGCTGGTTCGGGATCCGCGGTATCGGTAGCTTCTATTACCTGTTCTACGCCCTCAACCACGACCTCGACCCGGCGCTGGCCGAGGCCAGCAGCAACCTCACCCTGTCGGTGGTGGCGCTGAGCATCCTGGTCCACGGCCTCAGCACCCAGCCGCTGCTCGCCCGCTACGAGCGTCATAAGCAACGCCGGCGCCACCCCGAGCGGCCCACGGCATAAGCCGCAGAATGCAAGGCGCGATGGCCTGCGCCAAGCAGCTTGCACGAAGCCCTTGGCGCTGCGCTGGGCGCAACCCCTCGGACGACCGGGGGCGCGCCCGTTGGCCAAACTGGCACGGCCAATGCAGCCTTCGCCTTACCAGGACGGCCAAAGAACGTCCCGAGTCCGTGACGAAACCGTGAAGACAGAGGAGACGGAGGAGACATCATGAATGCCATCGACCTGCTGCTAAGCGACCACTGGTGCTGCCGAACCTGAAGGCCACCGATCCGTCGACGCCCGAATTCGCCGGGCGGGTCAAGGTGATCAAGGATCTGCTCGAACATCACATCGAAGAGGAAGAAACCCAGATGTTTCCCCAGGCCCGCAAGCTGCTGGACGAGGCGACCCTGGAACAACTGGGCAGCGAAATGGAAATGCTCAAGAGCGAATACAAGAAGGCCATGGGTGCATCGAGCCATGCCGCCTGAGCCCTTTCCTCACCCTGGCGAGCGCTATTGCTCGCAGGCCCGGCCCTGGCGCCGGGCTTTTTGTATCTGCCGCCAGGGGCCCGGCGCTAGCGGCGCCGCTTGCGCGGGCCAAGGGTGATCCAGGCCGGCGCATGGTCGCTGGCGCGGGGTTCGTTGCGCACCCAGGCATCGACCCCGGCGTTTTTCAGGTAAGGGGCCAGGGCCCGGTTGAGCAGCAGGTGGTCGATGCGCAGGCCGGCATTCCTGGGCCAGTGCTGGCGGAAATAATCCCAGAAGGTATAGACCCGCTGGTCCGGGTACAGCTCGCGCAGGGCGTCGGTCCAGCCGTGGGCCAACAGGCGCTGGTAACACTCGCGGCTCTGCGGTTGCAGCAGCGCGTCCTTGAGCCAGGAACGCGGGTTATAGATATCGAAATCCGTCGGCACCACGTTGTAGTCGCCCGCCAGCAATACCGGGTGCTCGCTGCCTTGCAGGATCGCCGCATGCTCGATCAGGCGTTCGAACCAGGCCAGCTTGTAGTCGAACTTCGGCCCCGGCTGCGGGTTGCCGTTGGGCAGGTACAGGCAACCCACCAGCAGGCCATGGACCGCTGCTTCCAGGTAGCGGCTCTGCCCGTCCTCCTCGGTGCCCGGCACGGCGCGGCGGATTTCCAGCGGCTGGCTGTCGCGAGCCAGGATCGCCACGCCATTCCAGGACGCCTGGCCGTGGTGCAGGCTGCCGTAACCCGCGGCTTCCAGGGTTGCGCTGGGGAATTCGCGGTCCGCCGCCTTGAGCTCCTGCAGGCAGACGATGTCGGGACGCTCGCGCTCAAGCCAGGCCAGCAGGTTCGGCAGCCGGGCCCGAATGCCGTTGAGGTTGAAGGTGGCGATTTTCAGCGCTTTCATCGGTGCGGTCCCGGCTCGGCTCAACCGGCCGTCGCGGGAAGCCCGGCGTCCGGCGGCGCTTCGTTGCGCCGGGCTGGCGTTTGCGCCACCGCCTGGGCCAGCGCCTCGATCAATTGCAGTTGGGTGTAGGGCTTGGGCACCCGTGGCAAGGCGGCCGCCAAACCCTCCAGGCGTTGGGCGTAGCCGCTGGCGAGGATGATCGGCAGGTCCGGGCGCAGCTGGCGCACGGCGCTCGCCAACTGCCCACCGTCCATGACCGGCATCGCCAGGTCGGTGATCATCAGATCGATCGCCGGGCATTCCGCGAAGCGTTGCAGCGCCTGGGCGCCGGACATCGCGCAGAGCACCTGGTGGCCAAGGTCTTCGAGCAGCAGCGTGGTGCTGGTCAGGACCAGGCTGTCATCGTCGACCACCAGCACGCACAAGGGCTGCTGCGCCGCGCCGGCGCTCGGCGCCCGGGCCGCGGCGGCCTGGATCGCCTGGGTCGCCAGCGGCAGCCACAGCTCGGCCGTGGTGCCCTGCCCCTTGCGGCTCTTGAGGATCAGCCGGCCGCCCAGCTGCTCGGCCAGGCCATGCACCATCGACAAGCCCAGGCCCGTGCCCTTGCCCAGGCCCTTGGTGGTGAAAAACGGATCGGCCGCCAAGGCCAGGGTCTGCTCGTCCATGCCTTCGCCGCTGTCGATCACGCACAGGCGCACATAACGCTCATGGGGCAGGTTGACGCCGGCGGCCTGGCTGCTGTCGCACAGGTCGGCCTTGAACAGGAGCGTGCCGCCGCCGGGCATCGCATCGCGGGCATTGGTCGCCAGGTTGAGCAATGCCAATTCCAGCTGGTTGACGTCGGCGAGCACCGTCGGCAGGGATTCGGGCAGCTCGGTGAGGATAGTCACCTGGGGCCCCAGCGAGCTGCCGAGCAAGCCACTGAGGTTGGTCACCAGTTGCGTCAGCGCCACCGGCTCGGTCTTCAGTTCCTGGCGCCGGGCAAAGGCCAGCATGCGCTGGGTCAGCGACACCCCGCGCTCGGCGCCGATCACCGCATTGTCCAGCAGGCGCGCGAGTTTCGGGTCGCCGCCGATGCGTTTGCGCGCCAGTTCCAGGTTGCCCAGGATCACCGTCAGCAGGTTGTTGAAGTCATGGGCGATGCCGCCGCTGAGCTGGCCGATGGCTTGCATTTTCTGCGCCTGGAACAGCGCTTCGCGGGCACTTTCCAGGGCTTTCTGTGCCTCGACCGCCTCGCTGATATCGCGGGTGACCTTGGCGAACCCCAGCAACTCCCCGGCATCGCTGCGGATCGGGTCGATGATGACGTGGGCGAGGAACTGCGTGCCGTCCTTGCGTACCCGCCAGGCCTGCTTCTCGAAACGCCCCTCGCAAGTGGCGATGTCCAGCGCCCGCTGGGGTTCGCCGTCGAGGCGGTCCTGCTCGGTGTAGAAGCGCGAAAAATGCTCGCCGATGATTTCCTGCGGCATGTAGCCCTTGATCCGCTGCGCGCCGAGGTTCCAGCTGCTGACCCGGCCCTCGGGGTCGAGCATGTAGATGGCGTAGTCGGTGACGCTCTGCACCAGCAGGCGAAATTGCTGCTCGCTCTGCTTGAGGGTTTCTTCGGCGACCTTGCGCTCGGTCAGGTCGCGGATGATCTTGGCAAAACCCAGCAACTGCCCACCGGCGTCGCGGATCGGGTCGATCACCACATGGCACCACAGGCGCGAGCCGTCCTTGTGCACCTGCCAGCCCTCGCTCTCGAACCGCCCTTCGGCGAGCGCGGTGTCCAATGCGCGTCCGGGCAAGCCGGCCTGCCGGTCTTCGGCGGTGTAGAAACAGGAAAAGTGCGCGCCGAGGATTTCCGCCTCCTGGTATCCCTTGAAACGCCGGGCGCCGGCATTCCAGCTGGTGACGATGCCCTGGGGGTCGATCATGTAGATTGCGTAGTCAGCCACCGCCTCGACCAGCAGGCGAAAACGGTCCTCGTCCAGAACTCTGCGCAGTTGCTCAGCCATATCGGTCTCCGCCAGGCTATTTCTCGGCATTCTTCTGCAGGGGCCAGAGGGTCGGTCGCCTGGCCGTCGACATGCGCATGGCGCAAGCCCGGCAAGCAGGCAAACACTGCGCAGGGTTCAGTTAGACCGATCGGATCCACGTGCTCCAATTAAAAATACGATTCGATCCGGCGGCCCCTATAAACCGACTTAATTTGGACAACTGGCCAAAGCCAATCGATCCCCCGCCGTTGGTCGTCTCGCGGGAAACTTTTTCAAACTTTCGTTGACCGTTTCGTTTCCCAATCTTGCGAGGTATCAAATCGCTTATTTCGAGGATTGGAATATGGTTACCAGCGGAAAAAACCCATCCATGGGCAGCAATAAAGACACGCAGAAACCTTCCCAGACCGGCAAGAAACCCGGAGGCCAAGGTTCGGGCGGCAACATGCCCGACGACCGGCAGAAAAACCCTGATGCCAACAAGCGAGGCAGTGGCCAGGGCCCTGGTGGCGGCACCCGCAAATCCTGAACCGCAGCGCCGGAGCGTCGTCCCTGACGCGCTCCGGCCTGCACCTGAAGAATTCGCCCCGCCGCCGGCTATCATCGAACCCGGCGGCACTCGCGCAAACCCTGTAAATAGCCCTTGTAAATAGCCCCGGCAGCGGACGAACACCACGGATGAAAATCGGCCTGATCTCCGACACCCACGGCTTGCTCCGTCCCACCGCGCTGGCGGCGCTGGAGGGCTGCGCGCATATCCTCCACGCCGGCGATATCGGCGACCCGCAGATACTCGTCGCCCTCGGGCGCCTGGCGCCGGTGACGGCGGTGTTCGGCAATATCGACCAGCCCCGCGACTGGGCCCGGGCCCTGCCCCATCACGTCACCGTGCGGCTCGCCGGCCTCGACCTGCTGCTCTGCCATGTCCTGGCCGAAGTGCCCGAGCCACTGCCGGCCGGCGTGCGGGTGGTGGTCACCGGCCATTCCCATCAGCCGCGGCAGTTCCAGCAAGACGGCGTGCTCTACATCAACCCGGGCAGCGCCGGCCCCAGGCGCTTCAAGCTGCCGGTCAGCCTGGGCTGCCTGGACATCGAGGCCGGCCGGGTCGAAGGCCGGCTGATCGAGTTGGCGGTCTAGCGCCCGACCCGCTCGGGCATGACCGGTCATCGGGGCGCGGCCATCGGGCGGGCGTCCCAGGGTCCACACTTAATCCAGCGACTTGCGGCGTTCATGAGGAAAGCCGAGCGAAGCCACCTGGCCGGGCCGCGTTGCGCCCTCGAGCAGAAGATTGCGGACCCGGCCTCACCTGAACAGGTGATGCCCAAGGATGGCCGAGGGCGCGGAACGCGCAGGAGAAAAGCGATGACTTTTTTTGTCGTGGCCCGCCTCGACCAGTTGCCCGAAGACCGCGGCACCCGGGTCCGGGTCGGCGCCGAAACCGTGCTGCTGATTCGCACGGGCAATCAGGTCCGGGCCTACCAGGCCGATTGCCCGCATGCCGGGGCGCCGCTGGAACAGGGCGTGGTCCATCAGGGGCAATTGATCTGCCCCTGGCACAAGGGCGCCTTCGCCTGCGACAGCGGGCAGCTCTGCGAGCCACCTGCGCTGACGAACCTCAAGCGCTACCGGGTGGACATCCGCCATGACGACCGGGTCTGGGTGGCCGACGAACCGATGGCGCCGGCCGTGGCCCCACGCGTGCCCGATTCGCGCCGCATCCTGGTCATCGGCGCTGGCGCCGCCGGGGCCGCGGCAGTGGCGACCCTGAAAGCCAAGGGCTACGGCAAGAACCTGACCTGGATCGACAAGGAAGCGCAGCCCGCCTACGACCGCACCGCCCTGAGCAAATACGTGCTGGCCGGCGAGATGCCGCCGACGGAGGTGCCCGCCCTGCTCGAGCCGGAGGTTTACCGCGCGCCGCCGATTCGCCTATTGCAGGCCGAGGTCCGCCGCCTCGACCCCGAGCGCCGGCAGGTCCTCCTGGCCGATGGCCAACGGTTGAACTACGACGCCGCGCTCCTGGCCACCGGCGCCGAGCCGCGCATGCCGGCCATCGAAGGCGCCGACCTGGCGGGCGTGTTCATGCTGCGTTCGCGCCAGGACGCCGTGCGCCTGCTGGAGCTGGCCCGGCCCGGCAAGCGCGTGGCAGTGGTCGGCGACAGCTTCATCGGCCTGGAGAGCGCCTCGGCTCTGCGCAAGCGTGGCCTGATGGTGCACCTGATCGGCCGGCACGCGGTGCCGCTGCAAAAGCAGCTGGGTGACCGCATCGGCAGTGCCGTGCGGGCCCTGCACGAACAGCACGGGGTGATCTACCACCCCGGCTGCGAAGCCCGGGCCCTGGTCGGCGAAGGCCAGGTGCAGCAGGTGATTCTCGACAACGATCAGCGCATCGCCGTCGACCTGGTGCTGTTCGGCGTTGGCGTGCGCCCCGCCACGGCCTTTGTCGAAGGCCTGCAACGCGCCGAGGACGGTTCGCTGATCGCCGATAGCGGCCTGGCGGTGGCCGACGGCCTGTGGGCGGCCGGCGACATGGTGAGCTACCCCTGCGACGGCCGCTCGCAGCGCATCGAGCACTGGCGCGTGGCCCAACAGCAGGGCCGGCTCGCCGCGCGCAACCTGCTGGGCGAACACCTGAGGTTTGCCGACGTGCCGTTCTTCTGGACTTACTTCTACGACCAGACCTTCGAGGTGCTCGGCCATGCCCGGCGGTGGGACCGGATTGTCTTCGAGGGCGAGCCGGAGCAGTACCGCTTTATCGCCCTGCTGTGCTTTCACGAGGAGGTGGAGTCGGTGGTCGCCTGCGAGTACCCGCGGGCCATGGCGCTGTTGTCGCAGCGCATGCAACGGCCGCTGTCGCGCAGCGAGGCCCTGGAACTGATCCATGCCACGCCGGAATGAAACCCGGCATGCCAGCCATCCGCCGGCGGTCGACAACCGCTCGGCAGCGCCACGGAACCCTGGGTAAAGGGCGATTTTCCAAATTCAGGCAGGGGTTGGGCTATCGCGGCCAGCGACCAAGGGCACGCCGCCCAGGCCCCCGAGCCAGGAAGAGGGATCGCCATGAATATCCGTACGTTTGTCTGTCTTGCCGTGGTTGCCCTGGGCAGCGGCGGCGCCTTCGCCCAGGGCTGCGACGTCGTCACCCGTTCGCAGAGCGCCGAGATTGCCAATGTCGACACTCATACCTGCTACCTCTTCGAAGGCATGCCGGCCGACGCCATCGGCTGGTCGTGCAGCAATGAGAGCAAGGGCACGCTGGCCCACGAGAAGCGCAAAGTCGACCGTTGCGACCCGTCCTACCTGGCCGTGTGCCGCGCGCGCCTGACCCAGGAAGCGCTGTCCAACCCGCGCTCGACCGCCAAGGACCCGCAGGGGTCGTCCCTGAACATCCCCGACGACGCCCAGGTGGTGACCTTTTATTACCGAGCGGCAAACCTCAAGCAAGCGAGGACCGATTGTGAGGGGGCTGGCGGCCGATGGCAGTGGAAATAGGCACGGCTTTCGTGGCCGGCCCCAGGATTCAGACGAGGACGATGTCACCATGAGCAGGACCGAACGATTCAACCGGGAATTGGCGAACAACGCCCGGCTGTTTGCCGAAGCCGACCGCCTGGATACCCAGGCCTATGAGCTGCTCAACACCGATCATGTCGACGAGGACCGCCTGGCGCGGTTCAGCAGCGCCAAGCAGTTGGCCAACGAGAAATACCTGGAAGCGCGCAACGACTGGCTGCGCATCCAGCAACTGATGGACAGCACCGACTGAAGCCACCGTGGCGGCGGCAGGATCCGGGAGGCAGGGTTTACGGTCGCTGCGCAACCGATCGCAGCCTCGCAGGCTCGGCAGCGGCTACACCCATAGCCGCTGCCGCATCCCAGGCGCTGCGATTGGGCCGGTCCGCGTTCGGGCGTAGCGCTCGCAAACCGCCGCCACGCTGGTGTTATGTCAGACCTTGAGCGGGTGTTTACGCACTTGTTCCAACAGGGCCTGGAGGGGGTGCTGCAGGCCCTGGCCTTCCTGGCGCTTGACCTGGCTGCGGCAGGAATAACCGTCGGCCAGCAACCGCCCGCTCTGCCCGTGCCGCGCCACCAGCGGCTGCCAGGACTGCTGATAGATCACCTGCGACGTGGCCAGGTTGCGGGCTTCGTGGCCATAGGTGCCGGACATGCCGCAGCAGCCGCTGGCCAGCACCTGCAATTTCAACCCCATGCGCGCGAACACCTGCTGCCACAGGCCGATGCTGCCCGGCTCGTTGGTCTTTTCGGTGCAATGCGGCAGGAACTGATACAGCTCGGGCTCGGCGGTCGGGTTCGCTTCAGCCGATGCCTCACTAGGTACTGCAGGCAGCACCCGGGCCAGCCATTCCTGGGGCAACAGCACTTCGGGCGCCTGGGCCGCGCCCAGGGTCTTGCGGTATTCCTGGCGGTAAACCAGGGTCATCGCCGGGTCGAGCCCGACCAGGGGCACGCCGCTGGCCTGCAATTGCAACAGCGATTGCGCGTTGTAGCGCGCGGCCCGGGCAAAGGCGCCGAGGAAACCCTGGACCTGCAACGGCTTGCCGTTAGGCGCGAACGGCGCGAGGTAGATCTGGAACCCCAGGCGCTCGATCAGCTCCAGCCATTCCGCCGCCAGCGGCGTCTCGAAGAAGCGGGTAAAGGCGTCCTGCACCAGGATCACGCTGCGCTCGCGCTGTTCGGCGGACAACGCCGCCAGTTGCGCGGCGTTGGCCATGCGCACGTTGCGCCGGCGGCACACCGCCTGGAAATCCAGGGTGCTGAGCAACGGGCTATCGACCATCCCCGCCAGGTGCTGGAGCGCCCGGCTGACCGGCGCCGCGCCGATCAGCGCGTTGTACAGCCGTGGCAGGCGCGCCAGATAAGGCACGCTGAACTCCAGGGAACCGATCAGGTAATCCTTCAGCGGGCGCAGGTAACGGCCGTGGTACAGCTCGAGGAAACGCGAACGGAACTCCGGCACGTTGACCTTGACCGGGCACTGCCCCGCGCAGGACTTGCACGCCAGGCAGCCGGCCATGGCGTCGTACACCTCGTGGGAGAAGTCCTCGCGCCCGCGCAGCCGGGCCAGGCTGTTGTAGATGCGCTGGGCCAGGTTGGAAAGCCGCGCGCCACCGCCGTTCAGCACATCCACCCCCTGCTCGCCTTGCAGGCGCAGCCACTCGCGGATCAGCGAGGCGCGGCCCTTGGGCGAATGAATGCGGTTGCGGGTGGCCTTCCACGACGGGCACATGGCGTCGTCCGGGTCGAAGTTGTAGCAGGCGCCGTTGCCGTTGCAATGCAGGGCGCTGTCATAGCTCTGCCAGACCCGCTCGTCGATGGTGCGGTCCAGTTCGCCGCGCAACACCACCTCGTCGACTCGGGTCAGGCGCGCTTCCGGCACCGTGGCCGGGGTGGCGATCTTGCCGGGGTTGAGCTGGTTGAACGGGTCGAACGCGGCCTTCAAGGCCTGCAACGCCGGGTAGAGTTCGCCGAAGTAATCGGGTACGTACTGCGAGCGCAGGCCCTTGCCATGCTCGCCCCACAGCAGGCCGCCGTGCTTGTGGGTCAGCGCCGCCACCGCATCGGAGATCGGCCGGATCAACGCCGCCTGCGCGGGGTCCTTCATGTCGAGGATCGGCCGCACGTGCAATACGCCGGCGTCGACATGGCCGAACATGCCGTATTGCAGGCCATAGCCATCGAGCAAGGCGCGGAATTCAAGGATGTAGTCCGCCAGGTTTTCCGGCGGCACCGCGGTGTCTTCGACAAAGGGCTGCGGCCGCGCCTCGCCCTGGACGTTGCCCAACAGGCCGACCGCGCGCTTGCGCATGGCGTACACCTGGTTCACCGCCTGGGCGCCGATGGCCAGGGTATGGCCCAGGCGCACCACCGAGCTGTCCTGCTGCAGGTGGCGGACGAAGACGTCGACCCGCTGCTCCAGCTCCTCCTGGTCGTCGCCGCTGAACTCGATCAGGTTGATGCCCAGGGTCGGGGTGTCCGCCTGCTCGGGGAAATACCGCGCCACGCCATGCCAGACGATGTCCTGCATGGCCAGCATCAGCACCTTGGAATCCACCGTCTCGATCGACAGCGGTTTCAGCGCCATCAAGGCCTTGGCATCGCGCAGCGCATCCATGAAGCCGGCGTAGCGCACGTTGACCAGGATCGAGTGCCGGGGAATCGGCAATACATTGAGCCGCGCCTCGACGATAAAGCCCAGCGAGCCTTCGGAACCGCAGAGCACGCTGTTGAGGTTGAAGCGCTCCGGGCTCTCGCGCAGGTGCGCCAGGTCATAGCCGGTCAGGCAGCGGTTGAGCTTGGGGAAGATCGCCTCGATCAGCTCGGCCTGGTGCTCGGCGATGTCCTGGGCGCAGCGGTAGACCTCGCCGATGCGTCCGGGCTGCGCGGCCTCCTCGCTCAATTGGCGGTTGTCGATCGGCGCGCTGTCCAGGCGGCTGCCGCCCAGCAGCACGGTGCTCAGGGCCAGTACGTGGTCGCGGGTCTTGCCGTAGGTGCAACTGCCCTGGCCGCTGGCGTCGGTGTTGATCATGCCGCCGACGGTGGCGCGGTTGGAGGTCGACAGCTCCGGGGCGAAGAACAGGCCGTGGGGCTTGAGGGCGGCGTTGAGCTGGTCCTTGACCACCCCGCTCTGCACCCGCACCCAGCGCTCCTCGACGTTGATCTCGAGGATCTGGTTCATGTGCCGCGACAGGTCGACGACGATGCCGTCGGTCAGCGACTGGCCGTTGGTGCCGGTGCCGCCGCCGCGAGGGGTGAGCACCACGCTGCGGTATTCGGGCTGCGCGGCCAGCCGGGCCAGCCGTTCGACGTCCGCCGCATCCCGGGGAAAGACCGCGGCTTGCGGCAGGCGCTGGTAAATCGAGTTGTCGGTGGCCAGCACCGTGCGCAGGCCCAGGTCACGGGCGATCTCGCCACGAAAACCGCTCGCGCCCAAGGCATCGAGAAAACCCTGGTAATGGGCCAGCGGGTCGCGTTCGGGGGCAAGCAGAGCAATCATCAAGAAGAATCCCAGGCAGAGAAAAGGCGCGGTGCTGCATGCAAAACACGTATGCTTGCACACAGCCAAAAGGTCGGCGGCCAGTCGAAAGTGCCTATTTTGCTGAAGCCAAACCCCTTGGGCAAACGTATTTGATGTGCTTTTTTCATGAGTTTTATGAATGAACCCGAGACGACTTACCCCATCGATGTCGGTGCTGGTGGCCTTCGAGGCCGCCGCGCGGCATGGCAGCTTCACCAAGGCCGCCGAAGAACTGGCCCTGACCCAAAGCGCCGTCAGCCGCCAGGTCCAGGCCCTGGAGTCGCTGCTCGAAGTACCGTTATTCAGCCGTGACGGTCGGCATATCGAGCTGACCGCCGCCGGCGCGCTGTATCACCACGAACTGGCGGCGGCCCTGGCGCGCATCCGCAATGCCACCTTGCAGACCATCGCCCACAAGGCCGGCGGCGGCCCGCTGCACCTGGCGGTGTTGCCGACCTTCGGCTCGAAATGGCTATTGCCGCGCATGCATGACTTTTACGCCAGCCATCCGGGCACCCTGGTGCATATCCATTCGCGCATCGTCACCAGCGACCTGTCGAAAGACACCGCCGACATGCATGCGATCATCTGCGCCGGCACCGGCCACTGGCCCGGCTACGAGGCCCATCGCCTGCTGTCGGAAAAGCTCACCGTGGTGGCCAGCCCCAAGGCGCTGCCCGAGCATGGCTCGATGTCCGTCGCCGAGGTGGCCGGGCAATTGCTGCTGAACGTGGTCTCGCGCCCCGACGCCTGGCCCGAGTGGTTCGAGCAGAACGGCCTGCATCAGCGGGCGATGCGCATGGGGCCGGGCTTCGAGCTGACCGCGCACCTGATCCAGGCGGTGGTCGCCGGCATCGGCATCGGCCTGGTGCCGCGCATCCTGGTGCAGGACGAAATCCACAGCGGCGAGCTGGTGGCGCTGTTCGAGCCGGTGGACAGCGGCCGCGGCTATTACCTGGCCTACCCGACCCGCTATCAGCACTTGCCGTCGTTGCAGGCGTTCAGCCGCTGGCTGTTGTCGATTCCCTTTCCCGACAGCTGAGCACCCTGGCGTGACTCAGTCGTACTCGGCCTCCGCATGCTCGCCGAGCAGGCGCCGCTGACGCGCCGACGCCGCCGCTAGCACCTCGGGGTTGAAGCGCCAGTGCAGGTAGGGCGAAAACTTCTGCGCCACCATGCGCCGGCCGTAATGCACCTGTAGCAGGTAGCGGATGCGTCCGGCGCTGCTGTTCTCGCTGCCGGCATGCCACAGCTCGCTGCGAAACATCAGCGCGTCGCCGGCGCGGCACAGGACCGGCTGCGCCACTTGCCCATGCCAATGCTCCTCGCCGGCCCGCGGCGCTCGCCCGGCGCGATGGCTGCCCGGCAGCACCAGCGTCGGGCACAGGTCCGGGTCGATGTCGTCCAGGTACAGGTGGCAGGTGCAGACCTGCATCGGCAGCTCGAACGCCGGATCGCCGAGCAGGCTGCGCGGCAGTTGCATCGCCAGGTAATCCAGGTGCAGCCCCATTCCCTGGAAGCCCGGATGGCAGCGCCAGGCGGTCTGGCCGATGACATGGCAATCGTCGCCCAGGGCCGCTTCGGCCAGTTCGATGACGCCCGGCAGGTCGAGAAACGGCAGCCACAACGGGTCGCGGTTGAACACACATTTGTAGTGTTCGAGCGAGCCGCTGTAGTCCCAATGTTGCGGTTTCAGGCTGTCGATCGCGTGGCGCAGCAGCTTGATCTGCGCTGCGTCGAGCACCCCGGGCAGCAGCACGAAACCCTCGCGGTGCAAGGCCCGCAGACGTTCGTCGGTCAGTGCCGGCGGGATCGAAAGGCCGTTCATGGCCGCTAGTCGATGGGGCCGATATTGATCAGCCGGTCGCTGCCCAGCCCCGGCACCCTGGCCAGCACCTCGACCGGCGTGGCGGCGGAAAACTCGATGACATAACCCATGCCGCTGCCGTCCTCTTCCATGGCGATCACCCAACGTGCCACCTCGTCGGGGTTCAGGCTCAGCGCCTGCGCCACCCGGCGCTGGCGACGTTCCTCGAGCGTTTCGTCCAGGGAATAGTCGTTCATCTGGCTCAACCTCCAACGGCTAGCAGCCCCTCCGGGCCTGGGTGGCCCTTACAACAGCTGTGAAAACATTGTGGGCAAAAGTTGAATCCCGCTCCGTACGCCAAGACGAACGGCAGCTTTAACGCTAGAAACGGATCGCGGTTTTATCGCCTGTCCATCAACGAGTTTTCCTTCGAACGTTTCAGAAAGGGCCTAAAGCGCCGCGCCCGATCGGCCCCCTAGCATGCGTGGCTTATCCAGAAGCCGGGGCCGCTCATGCGCTTACTGACATGCGTTTATTGAAGGCCTCCGACCGGCAGGCACGGAACGCGCACGATCCGTATTTCGCCGAAACCCAGGTGCGCATGGCGCTGCAACGCAACAGGTCAAGCCTTGAAGGGTTGGACGAGCTGTTGCGCGAGCACTACACGATCAATAGCGATCGGGACATTCTGGCCGCCGTCAGCAACGGCGACTGGGTGTTGGTCACCGACAGTTCCGCCGCAACAGCGAGCGGCAGCCTGGTCTGCCCCGCGCCCGAACCGGAGCCGGTCTACCTGCGGCCAGACCCGTGGCCCGATCCCGTTCCTCGCACCGACCTGGTCTTCGCCAAGTCCATCAGCAGCGCGCCCTGGGGCACCACCCAGGCCGGCAGCGCCAACGAGCCCGCGGGCAACTTCGGCAAGACCATGCTCATGGCCTCCTCGGCGACCGAGGTCGGGCTCGGCAGGGTCGCCGGCGAACGGCTCCTCAGGAGCTTCGCCTGGTCAGTGCAGATGGCCGGCACCGCGGCCAGGACCCTCGGCGGCCCGGCGGGACAGGTGCTGCTCCTGGCCATGACTCCGACCCAGCTCGGCGACGACACCTTCTACAGCGAAGAACAACTGCGCGAACTGCGCGCCGCCACCACCCGGGTGCGCTTCCAGTTCCGCCGCGACAGCCAGGGTGTGCTGCAAATCCATGGCATCCACACCAGCGCCCAGTCGGGCCAGGACAGCGTCCCGGTGATCAAGGCCCACTGGAACGCCGACAAAAACGCCATGCAGGCCCACCTCGGCACGCTCACCATCACCTGGACACCGCACAACGGCCCAGTGGTCACCGCCCCGACACCCTACCCGGGGGTGACCGACGAACTGGCCAACCTCATGGTCCACCCCATCGCCGAAGGCGGCGACAGCCAACTCCAGGGCGCGCCCCTCGACGAGCTCAAGGTCGAAGACTGCATCATCACCTTCCCGATCGGCAGCGGCCTGCGCTCGCTGTACCTGGTCTTCGCCAAGCCCCTGGTCAACCCACTGGAAGTCGGCCCGGCGAATGATCTTTCCAATAGAAGCGTCAAGGATGGGTTGGATATTGATCACATACCGTCGCAGAAGGCGTTGGAGACTTTTTTGAAAGCAAACGTCCCGGGCATTTCCCAACCTGAAGTCAAAGATCATCTACGAAAAGCCCCAAGTGTCGCGATACCTCGCAAGGTGCATCAGAAGTACAGTGAGACGTATGGTGGTAGAAACACCAAGACCCAGCAGGCCAAGGATGCGGCTGACCTACGGACAGCCGTAGATACTAATCTCGATGCCATCAAGCCTTACCTTTTGGAAGAGGGTTTTACCGAAGAGCAGATCGAAATGGCACGCACGAACCTGCACAACCTCCATCAGGAACAAAACTGGTACTGATATGAACGCCGCAATGATTGATGACTTTGTTAAAAGTCTCGGACGTACTTACCCTGAATTGATCGCCTCTGGAATGTATCTTCCTGGCGGTCCGCCAACAGGTATTTTCGAGGACAGCGACACTTTATCTATGTCGCCTGAACCGGGTATTGAGCTGGGATTCTGGGCCAGCAATCAGCGGTTTGAAGATCTGTTCATTACTTTCCTGGAAACCTTTCCCGGAAGGCCCACCTACAAAGGATGGCTTCCCTATCAACTCAAAACAAAAATGAACCAGAGCTGGGTTAGATCCCAATACGGCGAGCCCTTGGAATCAAAAGGTCCTTACAAAATCCCAGTGCGTGGGCTGGTAGGCGGATGGGAAACCTATCGTTTTCCAGGCATGTCCAAAAACATCAATGTGTTGTTCAAGTACACCGTTGAGATGGAAGTGGAAGGGATAGTGTTCAGGCTGAACGAAAAATCCCCCCCTTAGTTTTACGAGGCACAGCTGGCACGAATATGAACGCCGCAATGATCGATGACCTGATTAAAAATATGGGGAGGACCTATCCCGAGTTGATCGCATCTGGAATGTATCTCCCTGGCGGGCCACCTAAAGGTATGTTCGAGGGCGATGAGAGCTCGTTCATGTCACCTGCAGCCGGAATAGATTTGGGCAGCCCAACATTTAGCTCTGTGTGGATAAGGCTTGTATTGGTATGAACGCCGTAATGATCGATGACTTGCTCAAAAACCTCGGGCGCACTTATCCCGAAATAATCGCCTCAGGAATGTATCTCCCAGGAGGACCACCAAAGGGCATCTTTGATGACAGCGACAGGATGACAGTGTCGCTGGAGCCAGGGATTGAATTGGGTTTTTGGGCCAGCATTCAACGTTTTGAAAACCTGTTCATTACCTTTCTTGAGGGTTTTGAAGGAGAGCCCATATACCGAGGGAGTATTCCCTACCAGCTCAAAACCAAGATGAATCAGACCTGGGTTAAATCTCAATATGGCGAGCCGCTGGAGTCAGGAGCGCCTTATAGAGTGCCTATCTCCGGCATGACGGGCGGCTGGGATACCTATCGTTTACCAGGCATGTCCAAGAGCATCCACGTGTTGTTCAAGTACACCGTCGACATGGAAGTGGAAGGCATCGTCTTCAGGCTGAACGAAAAATCCCAAGCACAGCATCTATAGGAAGACAGCCCGTGCTCCCCCAAGCGGAATGAAGCAGCACAAGGTGCTGCTCCCTTCAATCCCCCCGAATATACCCCTCCAACTGCCGAATCAGGTCCGCCTGCTCGACGATCGCTTCCTTCACCAGGTCGCCAATCGACAGCAAGCCAATCAGTTGTTCGCCCTCGAGCACCGGCAGGTGCCGCAGGTGGCTGTCGGTCATCACGGCCATGCAGCGTTCGATGCTGTGCTGGCTGTCGGCGGTGATGACCGGTGCACTCATGATCGCGCGGACCGGGGTGCCCACCGATGAGCGGCCTTGCAGCACCACCTTGCGCGCATAGTCGCGCTCGCTGATGACGCCGACCACCTGCCCGGCTTCCATCACCGGCAGCGCGCCGACATTTTTCTGCGCCATCATCTGCAGCGCTTCGAGCACCATCTGGTCCGGGCCGATGCTGTGCACCTGGCGGTTCTCCACGGCCTTCAACTTCAGCAACTGAGCAGCGGTTTTCATGGGCGTCTCCGAGACTTTCAAGCAACAGGAATTCCGGCCCCGCGCCGGGCGGCGCGGGGTCAGGCATGGATGTGTATTGAAGGAAGCGCGTGCGGCCTACTGCACGCCGATTTCCACCACGTCGCCGCGCAGCCGCGCCGGCCAGGTGCGCAGGCGTTGCTCCGGGTATTCCAGGCAGCTGCCGTCGGCCAGGCGAAAGTGCTGCTTGTACAAGGGCGAGGCGATTACCAGCTCATCCTTGATGCAGCCCACCAGGCCACGGCCGATCACGTTGGCGCCGGACTGCGGGTCATGGTTGTCGATGGCGTAGAGGGTCTGCTGTGGCGCATCCGGCAGGTAGATCAGCGCCACCTGGGCGCCGTCGTGCCACACCACCACGCCGCTGTGGCTGACCAGGTCCTGGCGGCTGCACACCGCCTGCCACTGCAGGCCGGGCTGCTCGGCGAATGCGCTTGCGATAGGTTGCAGGCTTGGCGACTGGCTCATCAGAGCACCTCCTCGGTGACAGGGATCAGGTTGAGTTCGGCGGCCATGATCGGCCGGCGCTGGCCGCGTTCCTGGACAAAATGGATGTCCGGGTCCGGGCGCTGGTCGTTGACGAAGGTGCGGAAGCGCTTGAGTTTTTCCGGGTCCTTGAGGGCGTTGGCCCATTCGCATTCGTAGCGGTCCACCACCAGTTGCATCTGCGCTTCCAGCTCGGCGCCCAGGCCCAGGCTGTCGTCGATCACCACCGCCTTGAGGTAGTCCAGGCCGCCCTCCAGGCTCTCGCGCCACACCGAGGTGCGTTGCAGGCGGTCGGCGGTGCGGATGTAGAACATCAGGAAGCGGTCGATGTAGCGGATCAGCGTCTGGTCGTCCAAGTCGGTGGCGAACAGCTCGGCGTGGCGCGGACGCATGCCGCCGTTGCCGCAGACGTAGAGGTTCCAGCCCTTCTCGGTGGCGATCACGCCGACGTCCTTGCTCTGCGCCTCGGCGCATTCGCGGGTGCAGCCGGACACCGCGAACTTGAGCTTGTGCGGCGAGCGCAGGCCCTTGTAGCGGTCCTCGATCTCCAGGGCCATGCGCACGCTGTCCTGCACGCCGTAGCGGCACCAGGTGCTGCCGACACAAGACTTCACGGTGCGGGTCGACTTGCCGTAGGCGTGCCCGGTCTCGAAGCCGGCGGCGATCAGCTCGGCCCAGATATCCGGTAGCTGGTGCAGCTGGGCGCCGAACAGGTCGATGCGCTGGCCGCCGGTGATCTTGGTGTAGAGGTCGTATTTCTTCGCCACCTGGCCGATCACGATCAGCTTGTCGGCGGTGATTTCGCCACCGGCGATGCGCGGCACCACCGAATAGGTGCCGTTTTTCTGCATGTTGGCCATGAAGGTGTCGTTGGTGTCCTGCAGCGGCACCAGGGAGCGGTCCATGATCGGCTGGTTCCAGCACGAAGCGAGGATCGAGCCCACCGCCGGCTTGCAGATATCGCAGCCGACGTGGCCACGGCCATGCTTGGCGAGCATCTCGTCGAAACTGAGGATGCCCTCGACCCGCACCAGCGCGTACAGCTCCTGGCGGGTATAGGCAAAGTGTTCGCACAGGCTCTTGTCGACGCTGACGCCACGGGCGATCAGTTCGTGCTCGAAGACCTGCTTGAGCAGGCCGGCGCAACCGCCGCAGCCGGTGCAGGCCTTGGTCCGGGCCTTGAGCTGGCCGAGCTCGGAACAGCCGCCGTCGATGGCCGAGCAGATCGCGCCCTTGGTCACGTTATGGCAGGAACAGACCGTGGCCGACTCGGGCAAGGCGCCCGGGCCGAGGGTCGGCGCGCCGGCGCTGGACGGCAGGATCAGGGCGGCCGGCTCGGCGGGCAAGACGATGCCGTTCTGCATGTACTGCAGCAAGGTGTCGTAGTAGCTGTTGTCGCCCACCAGCACGGCACCGAGCACCTGCTTGCCGCTGGCATCGACCACCAGGCGCCGGTAGCTGGCCGTGGCCTCGTCGATGAATTGATAGCTGCGCGCGCCCGGGGTCAGGCCCTGGGCGTCGCCGATGGAGCCGACATCGACCCCCAGCAGCTTGAGCTTGGTCGACATGTCCGCGCCCATGAAAGGCTCGGCAGGCTCGCCGCACAGCTGCGCGGCGACGCTGCGCGCCATCTGGTAACCCGGCGCCACCAGGCCGAAGATGCTGCCGTTCCAGCTGGCGCACTCACCGATCGCGTAGATATGCGGGTCGGCACTCAGGCATTGGTTGTCCACCACCACGCCGCCGCGCGGGCCGATTTCCAGGGCGCACTCACGGGCCAGGGCGTCCTGGGCGCGAATGCCCGCGGAGAACACGATCAGGTCGGTTTCCAGGAAGTCGTCGCCGCCAAAGTTCATCCGGTAGCGGTACTGCTCACCGGCGCCGATCGACTGGGTGCCCTTGCCCAGGTGCACGCCGACGCCCAGGGCTTCGATCCGTGCCTTCAAGGCGCGACCGCCCTGCTCGTCCAGCTGCACCGGCATCAGTCGCGGCGCAAACTCCACCACATGGGCTTCCAGGCCCAGGCTCTTCAAGGCGTTAGCCGCCTCCAGGCCGAGCAGCCCGCCGCCCACCACTACGCCGCGCCGGGCATTGGCGGCCGCGGCGCGAATCCCGTCGAGGTCTTGCAGGGTGCGGTAGACCAGGCGCGAGTCACCTGCGGCGCCCTCGATCGGCGGCACGAACGGATAAGAGCCGGTGGCCAGCACCAGCTTGTCGTAATGCACCGGGCCGGCGGCGGTGATGACCTGGCGGTGCTCGCGGTCGATGCGCAGCACCGCCACGCCCAGGTGCAGGGTCAGGCCGGGGGTCTGGTACAGCGCGGCATCGCCCAAGGCCAGGGATTCGGCGTCGCGACCGGTGAAATACTCGGACAGGTGCACCCGGTCGTAGGCGCGCATCGGCTCTTCGCTGAAGACATGCAGGCGGTACTGCTCAAGCGCGCCGTGCGCCACCAGCTGTTCGACGCAATGATGCCCGACCATGCCGTTGCCGATCACGATCAGGGTTTTGTGTGTGTTCAAAGGGGCAACAATGGCATTCATAAATAGCACCCGACCCAAGCCAATCACGGTTTTTTTAAAGCAAAAAAAAGCGCCTGAAACCTTACGGTTCCAGGCGCCTTTGCCTGTTATTTGCGGTGTGCGTTCGGGCTGCTGTGCCTGACTCACCGAGTGCCCATGGCCGGTTGGCCGCTCGATCTGCGTTGACCGAGGGGGCGGCCCGCCCGCGACATGCGCGGTGGGGCGTTAGCGGCTGTCTTGCAGCCTTTGTGCCAGGCTCCGTTGTTGGCCTTGAAACGCCCGGCTGGCGGGCGTTCGCGGTGTTTGCGCGAGGTTGCCGGGCGCGCATTCCACCAGCGGGATTCGCCTTAGCCTGGTGCAAGGCCGGGGCTGGCGCGCCTTATAAAAGTGCAGGCCCGGCCGATTCGACAACGCCCCAGGCACCCCGCGCGCCCTCAGCCGATGGACGCCAGGCGCTGCAGGAATGCCGCGCGCCGCTCGCGGTCCTGCTCTTCCTTGGCCAGCAGCTGCGGCAACAGCGCCTCGGCCCGCCGCCGGTCGAGAATGAACACGCCATCGTCGTCGCCAATGGCGATGTCCCCCGGCTTGACCTGCACCCCGGCGACCTCGATCGGCTGGTTGACCTGCCCTTGCTCGCCGATGCCGCGGGTGGTGTAGGCGCTCACGCCGCGACTGAACACCGGCAGGCGATGCTCGCGCAGGGCGGCGACATCGGTGACCGCGCCGCCCACCACCACCCCGGAAAGGCCCTTGATCAACCCGGCCAGGGTGCGCAACTCGCCCCAGCAGGCGCATTCCTGATCGCCCACGCACTGGATCACCAGCACATCCCCCGGTTCGCTGAGCAGCAGCGCCTCGCGCAGGATGCTGCCATCTGGTGGGAAGACCCTGGCCGTGACCACGTTGCCGAGCATGCGCAGCCCGTCGAACAGCGGGCGGATGCCGCGCAGGTAGCCGTCGTCGCCGAAGTGGCCGACGGTCGAGGCCGCGATGTTGCGGTATTGCTCGAGCAAGGCGGCGCTGGCCAGGGCTGGGTGGGGAGCGATCATCGGCATTTCCTCGGGCGCAGCAGCGGGCAGGTCGAGCAGTATTCGGCCGGCTCGGTGGCTTCGTAATAAAAGCAGCAGGTGCGGCGAAAGCGGATGCTCTTGCCCTCCTCCAGCTGCGTCGGCGGGCGGCGGAAGTGCCGCAGCGGGTTGTAGTCGAGGCCGAACAGCTGCGGCGCGGCCTCTTGCAGCAGCCAGTCGAAGTCCGCCTCGTGGCGCAGGCGGATCAGCGGGTCCGCGACCTTGCCCATGCGTTTTTCATACAGCGAATAGACCCGCACCGCGGTGTTTTCCCAGAGGATGCGCCGGGAAATCCCGCTGACCCGGTTGAAGGTCTGCCACAGCGGCGCCAGCAGCCCGGCAAACAGCGACTCGACAATCGCCGCGCGCCAGGCCTCGCGCTCGCCCGCGGCATAGGCCTGGGGCGCGCGGTCCGCCAGCGGCATCGACGAAGTCCAGAGCCCGTCGTCGTGGCCGTACTCGATCACGCAATCGTCCAGCGACAGCAGCAGGCCCTGGTCGCACACCGACATGGCGTACAGGCAGGCGCCGGTCGCCAGGAAGGAAAACCGCTTGGCCAGCAGCGAAGCGGTGATCGCCCGGGTCGGCGAACCGATCACCGGCCCCAGTTGGTCGAGCAGCGCGATGCAGGTGTCATCGTCCAGCAGCGCCCGGGCGCTCAGCGAGCGCTGGCGGTCGCGTTGCGCCATGGGCTTGAGGCGCAGCGGCCCGCAGAGCACGTCCCAGTCTTGCGGGTTGAACGCGGTTTGCAGGCTCATTGCGGCAGTTCCCGGCCAAAGGGAATGCACAGCGGCGTGCCGAAGAACGGGTCTTCGATGATCCGGCAATTGAGGTCGAACACCTGCTTGACCAGGGCCTCGGTCAGGATCTGCGCCGGCTGGCCCTGGGCGAACGCGGTGCGCTGGTGCACCGCCACCATGTGGTCGGCGTAGCGGCAGGCCAGGTTGAGGTCGTGCAGGACCATGACGATGGTCTTGTTCTCCTGGCGATTGAGTTCGCGCAGCAGGTCCAGCACCTCGATCTGATGCGCCAGGTCGAGAAAGGTGGTGGGCTCGTCGAGCAGCACGATCTCGGTGTCCTGGGCCAGGGTCATGGCGATCCACACACGCTGGCGCTGGCCGCCGGACAAGGCGTCCACCGGCCGCTCCGCCAGGGCCTGCACGCCGGTTTGCAAGAGCGCGCGCTCGACCATGGCTTCGTCCTGCGCCGACCATTGCTGCATCCAGTTCTGGTAGGGATAGCGCCCCAGCGCCACCAGCTGGCGCACGGTGATGCCTTCGGGGGCGCTGGGCATCTGCGGCAGGATCGCCAGCTCGCGGGCCACCGCCGCGGTGGATTTGCGCTGGATATCCTCGCCATTGAGGATCACCGAGCCCTGCTGCGGCTTGAGCAGCCGCGCCAGGGACTTGAGCAAGGTGCTTTTGCCGCAGCCGTTGCTGCCGATCAGCACCGACACCTTGCCCGCCGGCAGTTGCAGGTCCAGCCCGTCGATAATCACCTGGCGCTGATAGCCCAGGGTCAGTTGATGGGTCGCCATCGAGGCCATCGAGGTTTCCTTAATGCCGCTGGTTGATCAAAAGATAAAGAAAGAACGGCGTGCCCAGCACCGCGACGAAAATTCCCGCGGGCAAGTCCAGCGGCAGGAACAGGGTACGGCCGATCAGGTCGGCCACTATCACCAGGTTGGCGCCGACCAGCGCCGCCATCACCGCCTGCCCGGCAAAGCCCGGGGCCACCAGGCGCTTGGCGATATGCGGGGCGATCAGGCCGACAAAGGCAATCGCCCCGCCCCAGGCCACCGCCGCCCCGGCCAGCGCCACGCTGACCAGCAACAGGCCGGCGCGCAGCCACTGTACCCGCACCCCGATGCCTTGGGCCAAGGCATCGTCCAGTTGTTGCACCCGCACCTGGCGGGCCAGCCACACCAGCAGCGGCAGGATCGCCAGCAGCCAGCCGGCCAGGGCACGCGGCTCCGGCCAGCTGGCGCCATAGACGCTGCCGGTGAGCCAGACATAGGCCGACAAGGTCGTGGTCAGCGGGCTGAACACCAAGGTGAAGGTGGTGACCGCCGTCAGCAGCGCCGACACGCCGACGCCGATCAGCACCAGGCGCAGCGGCGAAGTGCCCTGCTTCCAGGCCAGCAGGTAAATGGCCAGGGCCGCCAGCCCGGCGCCGAGCATCGCCGCCAGCGGCAGGAACCGTGGGCCCAGCAATAGCGAGAAGAACGACAGGTACAGCACCGCCGCGGCACTGGCGCCGCTGGTGATGCCCAGCAGGTCGGGAGACGCCAGCGGGTTGCGGATGATGCTCTGCAGAATCAGCCCGGAGACCGCCAGCGCCGCGCCGACCAGGGCCGCCAGCAGTAGGCGCGGCAGGCGCAGTTGCTCGACGATGAACAGCAGGCGCTCGTCGCCGCCGCGCCACAGCAGCTCCAGCACGGCCAGTGGCGACAGGTTGAGCTTGCCCAGGGACAAGGCGCCGAGCATCACCAGCGCCGTCGCCGCCACGGCCAGCAGCAGCCGCCACAGGGTGGCCAGGTCGATACGCCGCGAAAAGCCGGCGGTGCGCAGGGTCAGAGTGTCATTCATAACGGCCTCCACGGCGCGCCAGCAAGATGAAGAACGGCGCGCCGAACAGCGCGGTCATCACCCCCACCGGCACCTCCTGCGGCAGGATCACCACCCGCGCCAGGGTATCGGCCAGCAGCAACAGGCACGCGCCGGCCAAGGCGCAACCGGGCAACAGCCAGCGATGATCGATGGACAGGCCCTTGCGCACCATGTGCGGCACCAGCAGGCCGATAAAGCCGATGCTCCCGGCCAGGGCCACGGCACTGCCCGCCAGGCCGATGATCAACACGCTCATCAGCAGGCGGATCAGCCCGGTGCGCTGGCCCAGGCCGATGGCGATCGCATCGCCGGCGTTGAGCACATTGACCTGCCCGGCCAGCAACAAGGCGCCGAGCAAGGCCAGCAGCACGCCGACCAGCAAGGGCGCGGTCAGGGCCAGGTCGCGCTCGGTCAAGGACCCGGCCAGCCAGAACAGCACGGTGTCCAGCCCCTCCTGGTTGACCACCAGCAGCGCCTGGCTGAAGGCGGAAAACAGCGCGGTCATCGCCGCGCCGGCGAGCACGATGCGCAGCGGGCTGAGGCTGCCCAGCCCGCGGTTGCCGATCAGCCACACCAGGCTGCCGGCCACCGCCGCGCCGATAAAGGCACACCACAGCCACTGCTGCGGGTCGTGCAATGCCAGCAGCGACGAGCCGAGGATGATGGCGAAAGTCGCGCCGGCATTGACCCCGAACAGCCCCGGCGAAGCCAGGGGGTTGCGGGTCAGCGCCTGCATCAAGGCGCCGGCCACCGCCAGGCTGGCGCCGACGGCCACCGCCATCAGGGTCCGCGACAGCCGCGTCGTCACCACCAGGCCATGGGCCGGGCTCAAGGCATCGGGGTGCAGCAAGGTGCCGACGATCTGCTGCGGGGCGATCCAGCTGGCGCCGCTCGACAGGCTCAGCAGCATGCACAGCAACAGCAGCAGCGCCAGGGCCGAAAGTTTCAGGGCCGGGCTCATGTCGCCGCCCGGGCGATTTCGTCGAGCATCAGGTTGGCGCCCAGGATGCCCCCGGACAGGCTCCAGGCCACGCTGTCGACGCGCCACACCAGCCCGTCCCGCGGTGCCTGCAATTGCTGCCACAGCGGATGGTGCACCAGGTTCTGGTAATGGCGTTGCGCGGCCGGGCTGTCGCTGCGCTGGAAGACGAAGAACAGATCGGCGTTGACCACCGGCAGGCTCTCCTTACTGGTGAGTTTGAGGGACACGCCATGGGCCTCGCGGGCCGCTGGCGTCCAGGCGAAGCCCAGCTCGCTGAGCACCGAGCCGGCAAAGCTTGCCGGCAGGTAGCTGCGAATGTGGTCCTCGCGAATATCCAGCACCGCGACGGTCAGCGGCCAGCGCCCGGCAAAGCGCGCCTGCAGCTGCTCGCGCAGCTGGTCCAGGCGTTGCCGCCACTGGGCCAACAGGTCCATGGCCTGCCGTTGCCGACCGAGCGCCGCGCCCATCAGCGCCAGGGTGCGCTTGAACTCGAACACTTCGTCGAGCATCACCACCTTGCCCATCTGTTCCAGCAAGGGCGCGATGCGCTGGTGGCGAAAACGCGAGGCGACGATCAGGTCCGGGCGCAGCAAGGCGATGTCCTCCAGGCTCGGCTGGGTTTCCAGGCCGACATGGGGCACCCCCTGCACGGCCGGGCGCAGGTAGCGGTACATGGGCTTCTCGCTCCAGGAGTCGACGATGCCGCAGGGCGTCACGCCCAACGCCACGGCGCTGTCGGTGGCACCCTGGAACAGGGTGACCAGGCGCAGCGGCTCGGCGCGGGCGATCTGCGGCAAGGCCAGCAATCCCAGGGACAGGCGCAACAGCGTGCGCCTGCCGGGATGGAGCAGCGGGTCCGGCTTCACGGGGCCAGGCGCTGGAACGGGTTGACCACTTCGCCCTTGCCGAACGGCATGCTGCCCGGGCCGCCGGCGCGTTCGATCATCGGCGTCAGCAGCAGCTTCTGTGGCCAGCGCGGGGCGTCGAACAGCTGGTGCTTGATCATCGCCCGCGCCTCGTCGTCGAAGTCGATGCTGTCCAGCAAGCCGTCCAGCACTTCGCGCAGGGTGCTCCACAGCTCGGTCGCCGGCAGCGCGTAGACCTGGGCCAGGGTGTCGATGATCGCCCGCACGTTGACCTGGATCGCCAGGGTCTGCAGCCAGAACAGCAGGTCTTCGGGGCGCTGGTGGTACAGGGTATTGGCGTGGCCTTTCTTGATCCGGTACTCCGGGTCGGCCATGCCGTTGCGCTCCAGCCACGGCACGAAAATGCGCAGCGAATCGTGGTCGCGCAGCAGCAGGCCCTGGGCCTGGCCGGCCTTCCACACCAGCACCGCGTTCTGCCCGTGCACCTCGCCGAGCATGCCCAGGCGGAACATCCGCAGGTTGACGTCGAAGAAACGCTGGCACAGCTCGCCGAACAGGGTCAGCACCGACGCCTGGGTCACCGGCAGTTCGCGGTACTGCATCCACTCGTCGAAGAAGTGCCGGTTGCTGCCGGGCAACGGCGTGCCCAGGGCGGCCATCGGCAGCAGGCGGCAATCCGGGTCGTCGAGCAAGGCTTGCGGGTAACCGCGGACCATCGCCGACAGGTGCCGCGGCGCCTCGTCGAACAAGGTCGCCTGGGGCGGCATGAAGGCCCACCATTTGCTCTCGTCGCACAGGTGCAGGCTCTGTTCCAGCACCGGGTCGAGGCGGCGCACCTGATGCAGCAGCGCCTCGCTGAGGCCGCCGTTGATCATCTTCACCGCCGGCAGGTAGCGCGAGGCGCCCAGGGAATAGATGGCCATCGGCAGCTTGAGGTAGTCGGCGCTGGCGAAACACGGGGTCATCGAACGCAGCGACGAGGTGGCGAACACCGTGGCCTCGCTGAAGTCCAGGCGCTGGCAGTCGCCACGGGCGAAGGCATCGCCCAGCTGCGCCTGCAACACATGCTCGAACTGCCACGGGTGCACCGGCAGGGCCACATGGCTGTCGCCGATACCGCGCTCGCGCAACTCCGCGGCCAGGCGTTCCTGCAAGGTTTCAGGCAACAGGTAGCGCGCCGGGTAGACCTGTTCCAGGTCCGCCACACCCGCGCCGCATTGCAGCAGGCTCTTGTGCACCGCCACCCAGTTCAGCGCCACCGGCCGGGCGAATTCAGCCTGGTATTGCTGGTATTCGGCCTGCAACAAACCCTGCTTGGCCTTGGCCAGCGGGTGGTACGGGCGGTCGCGCAGCGAGGCCCACTGCTCCATGGTGCGGAAGAAGGTGGCGCCGTCCTGGGCCATCAGGCCCTGGTGGTCGACCCGGTGCTCCAGCGACAAGGCGGTCTGCCAGACGCTGATGTGCAGCACTTCGAGGAACAGCGTCAGGCCCTTTTCGTTGTCCTGGAAGCGCGGGCCCATGCCGGTGAACACCCGGCGCATGAACTCCACCGGGGTCAAGGTGGTCCAGCGCTGCTCCTGGCGGACCAACACCGGCGTGCCCGGGACTTTTTCCCATTGCTGGGTGATGCCCGGGCGCAGGGCGATGCTGATGAAGTGCTGTTCCTGGGCGTCGCAGCACCATTCCCAGATCCGCTGTTGCGCATCGCTGCCTTCAAGGGCGGGCGCTTGCGGATGGTCCTGGCGCCATTGGCTGGCGCTGAGCAACGGCGAGGGTTCGCGACCAAAGAAGTCTTCGGCGAGCAGGCAATCGATCAGGTCCTGCATCACCAGTTCGGCGGCCATGGAGGTGAAATTCATCGGATTATTTTCCTTCTAGAGAAAGGGTGGCCAACCTGGCCTGAAGAGCACGAAAGGCAATGCCGCGTTCGTCGCCAAGGACAAAGGCCCGGACCCCGCGCTCGCGCCAGCGGCCCAGGTCGCCCTGCTGCCGGGGAATGGCGCAATACGGCACGCCGGCATGGTCCGCCGCCTGCCAGCTGTCGAGCAGCGCCTGCTGGACCAGCGGCTGGTCGATCTGCCAGGGCATGCCGAGGGATTGCGACAGGTCGGCCGCGCCTTCGAGGATCATGTCCAGGCCCGGCACCGCGGCGATCTGCGCGGCGTTGCGCACGCCGGCGGCGCTTTCGATCATCGCCACCAGCATGGTTTGTTCATTGGCCAGGGCCACGTACTGCGCCAGGCTGTGCTTGCCGAAACTGCCGGGGCGCCCGGCGTTGAGGCTGCGCTGGCCCAGGGGGTGGTATTTGCAGGCGGCGACCGCCGCCGCCAGCTGCTCGGCGGATTCGATCATCGGCAGCACGATGCCCTGGGCGCCGCCGTCGAGCAGGCGCAGCAGGGTCTTGGGGTTGAGGTCGGCGACCCGCACCAGCGGCGTCAGCTCGTAGGCCTCGGCCGTGCGGATCATGTGCTCGACGGTTTCCGGGTTGATCAGCACGTGTTCCATGTCGATGATCACGAAGTCGAACCCGGCCTCGGCGATCAGCTCGATGGCCGCCGGCGCCGGGATCGAACTGATCAGCCCGTACACCGTTTGCCCGGCCGCGAGTTTGCGTTTGAGCTGGTTGGTTCTCAGCATGATTGCGGCCTGTAGGCATGCAGCGGGTTGGGCACCGACTTGAAGCGCCGCTCGCCGTCGCCCAGCAGGCGGCGCTTGGTCAGCTCCTCCACCTCGTAGCTCGGCGCGAACACGTCGAACAGGCCAAAGCGGTCGCGGTGCTGCGGATGGGCGTCCTGGTAGCCGAGGATCACTTCGGCGGTCATCTGCCAGAACTGGCCTTCGTCGAGCTGGTAGTGCTGGCGCAGGAAGATCGCCATTTCCGCCAGGCAGATGAAGAAGAAACAGTCGCAGGAGAAATCGCGCACCGCGTTGACGTCATCGGTAAGGATGAAGGAGTTGCGGTTGAGCTTGGCGTGGCTGGCCGGCAGCGGCACCAGTTCCGGGCACAGTTCGGGGCGCGCCAGGTGCGCCGGCGAATAGCGCACGCCGTCGTGGAAGTCCTTCAGGGCGATGCGCTGCGGCCAGCCCTGCTTGACGATCAGCACGATGTTCTGGCCGTGGGATTCCATGCCGATGCCTTCGGCGTAGAGCATGTGGATGATCGGCGGCACCGTGACCTGCAACAGCTGGCGGGTCCAGGCCTGCAGGCCGTACTGGCGGAACCAGGCGTCGATGAACGGCTGCTGCGACCCGGTACCGTAGCGGTTCTCGACATGGCTCAGGCCGTTGAACGGCACCGCCTGCTCGTCGGCCTTGAGGTAGGAATGGATGCTTTCGCGCCAGATCGCCCCCAGCGTGCCGTAGGCCTGGGGCCCGCGGGATTGCGGCAGGTGCTGGTAGTCGAAGCTGACCCCGGCCACCTCGCCGAGGATCACGAAATCCAGCTGGCGCGCGGTGCTGTCGCTGGCGATCAGCTGTTGCAGCCAGTCGGTGATGATCGGCCCGTTCAGCACCGTGTGCCGCGCCAGGATGCGCGTGCTGGAGGTGTTGGTCATGCTCATGGCCAGCTTGACGTAAGGCCGTTCCTTGGCCGTGGCGTTGGCCAGGGTGCGGATCGACTGCTGGGCCTTGTAGCGGTCATCCGAAATGCCGAGGTAGATCAGCTCGCCGCTGAGCAGCTCCGAGTAGAAGGTCGAGACAATCACGTTTTCCCACTGCCACGGGTGCACCGGCAGCAGTTGGTAATCGTCCAGCGCCCTGCCCTGGCTGGCCAGTTGCTGCTCGATCTGCTGCCAGCGCGCGGCGCCCAGTTCCTGCTGGATAAAGGCCGGGAAGTCGAGTTTGCGCGAATGGTTGAGCGAGGCCCGGTCGCGGGCGATCGCCAGCCACACCACGGCGATCGGCGTGGCGAACTCCGGGCCGTAGGCCTGGTTGTCCGCCAGGGAAAAGCCGATGCGCGACTTGTAGCACGGGTGGTAGCTGTGGGCGTCCATGAAGTGCTGCTCCAGGGCGTCCACGTCCAGCTCGTGGGCCGGCTTTTCGGCCTGGTAGCCCTGGCTGCGCGCTTGCAGATCCTTGAGCTGGGTCTGCTCCAGCTCCTGGGTGAAACGCCCCAGGTGCGGGCTGTCCTGATAGTCGCCGAGCAGCTCGGCCAGGGCCTGGTGCAGGTCCGGCACGCTGCGCTGGCCACGGCTGTCGAGGCGTTCGAGGCTGGCGGAATCGAGGCGGATCAGCTCGAAGCTGGCGCTGAGCAGGCCGTTGCAGTGGTATTCCACCCGCGCCTGCTGGCCATCGATGCCGGCCACCACGAAACGTCGCTGGCCGCTGTCATGGCCCTGCGAGGCGCCGTCCAGCGGCTGGCTGTCGAACGCCAGCACGCCTTCGTACAGCAGGGTCTGCAACAGCTGGCCGACCACCCGCTGCTGCACTTTTTCGTCGATACGCGCATCCACCGTGGCCAGCCAGGCGCCGGGGCCGGTGGGCTGGCTTGAGGTTGTCGAGATTGCAGTCGCCATGTTCATACCTTGTGCAAAGAAGGGTTAACGGTGTTCGAGCGCGCCGGGCACAGCCTCGGCGGTCTCGTCGGAAAGGGGAAAACGCCAGGCGCAGGGCAGTGCCAAAAGGATCAGCAGGCCGGTGGCCACGAACACTTCGCTGATGGCCGATGACATGCCCGCCTGGGCCTGCACGCCGCCTTCGACCAGGCGGAACTCCAGCCACAGCGAGGCGATGACAATGCCCAGGGACGACACCAGGCGCCGCGAAATGTTGTTCATCGCCGCGCCCTGGGTGACCATCGGCTCGGGCAAGGCGTTCAGCCCGGCGGTGGTCACCGGCATGTACGACAGGCCCAGGCCGGCGCCGCGCAGCATCATCAGCGCGAACACCAGGCCGATCGCCGCATTGGCCGGGAGCAGGCCCAGGGCCAGGGTCGAGAGCCCGGTCAGCAGCAGGCCGATGGACACCACCCGGCGCGGCCCGTGGCGATCCAGGGCGCTGCCGCCCATGCGTCCGAACAGGCTGGCGAACACCGCCGTGCACAGCAGCGCCAGGCCGGTCCAGATGGCGCTGTAGCCGAGCACCGTCTGCACCAGCAACGGCAGCAGCACCAGGCACTCGAACATGCCCACCGATTGCACCACGGCGATGATCACGCTCAGGCGATAACCGCGCAGGGCGAAGATCCGCAGGTTGAGCAGCGGCGCCTCGCGGCGCAGTTCCAGGCGGACAAAGGCCACCAGGCACAGCACCGCCACCAGCAGCATCCCCAGGTTCAACGGGTCCAGCAACCCGGCGGCATGGTGCAGGCGGCTGATGGCGACCATCAGCAGGCCGATGCCCGAGGCGATCAGCAGGTAGCCGGCCAGGTCGAATGGCTTGCGCTCGGCCGGCTCGGAGGCCGGCAGGACCGCGAGGCCCATCAGCAGCGCGACGAGACCGATCGGCACGTTCATCAAAAACAGCGAACGCCAGCTGAACCACTCCAGCAGCAGGCTGCCGCACAGCGGGCCCGCCGCCGGCGCGAGCATCACCGCCGCGCCCCACAGGCCGGTGACCCGGCCGCGCTCGTCCTTGGCGTACACCGCGAAAATGATCGCCAGGGACAGCGGGATCATCAGCCCGCTGGCGATCCCCTGGACCACCCGCGCGGCGATCACCAGGGCGATGGAATCGGCCAGGGCGCCGAGCAACGAGCCGCCGATGAACAGCGCCACGCCCCACAGGTACAGGCGCCGCCGGCCCAGGCGCTGGCTGAGGAAGCTGGTCAGCGGCATGGTCATGCCCATGCTGGTCATGAACGCCGCGACTATCCAGGTGGCCATCAGCGGGCCGATGGCGAACGCCTGCATGAACGCCGGCAGCGCCGGGTTCAGCGAGCTGTTGTTGAGGCTGACGGTTATAGTGCCGAGCAGCACGTTGACCACCACCCAGCTGCGCGGCGCCTTGAAGCTCACACTCACAAGCCGGCTCCTTCGAGCAACTCGCCCTGGCGCACAAAGTGCTGCGCCGGCCGTGGATGGCAAAGGAAGTCGGCGTGGGAAATGTTGTAGCCATAGGCCCCAGCCATCGGCAGCACCAGCAGGTCGCCGACGCTCACGCCCTTGAGCGGCTGGGCCCGGCTGAGCACGTCCTTGGGCGTGCACAGCTGGCCGACCACGGTCCAGGCCTGTTCCGGCGCGTGCACCGGCTGCGGCACGCGCGGCAGGTGAATCAGCGGGTGGTCATGGCTCTGCGCCGCGGGCAGGCGGAACTGGTGGGTGCCGCCGCGGCACACCAGGAAGTGCTCGCCATGGCTGGTCTTGGTGTCCAGCACCTCGATCACGTAGTAACCGCAGAAGGCGCTGATAAACCGCCCGGGCTCGAAGCGCAGCACCGGCGCCGCGCTGCCCTGCTCCGCCAGCCGGCGTTCCAGGTGGCGACACAGGCGCTGCCAGTCGAACTGCCGGCCGCTGAGGTAGTCGACGCCGATGCCGCCGCCGACATTCAGGTGGGTCAGTTGCTCGGGGTGCGCCGCCAGGGCCCTCCAGTGCGACCAGCGCTGCAGGTAGAAGTCCAGCAACTGCTCATGGCGCTCCACCGACTGCTGGTGCGACATGGCATGCACATGGAAACCCTTGAGGCGCAAATGGTTGGCGCGGTCGACCCGCTGCACCGCCTCGGCCAGTTCCGCCTCGTCGATGCCGAACGGCGTGGCGGTGCCGGCCATGGCCAGCCGGCTCGACTGGTTCTGCGGCAACTGCGGGTTGATGCGGATAAACACCGGCTGCACCCGCCCGGCTTCGGCCGCCAGGCGTTGCAGGCGCTCGATCTCGTTGAGGCTTTCCAGGTGCACCGCTTCCACCTGGTGGGCCAGGGCCGCGCGCAGGTCGGAGTCGAGTTTGCCGGGACCGGAAAACACATAAGGCTTGCGGGTCGGACAGGCCACCACGCGCTCGATCTCGCCCCCCGAGGAAATCTCGAAGCCGCTGACCAGCGGGGCCAGCGCCTCCAGCACCGGCGCCTCGCTGTTGGCCTTGATCGCGTAATACAGCTCGACCCCGGCCGGCAACGCCGCCATTACCTGGCGTACATGGGCCTGCAAGGCGTCCAGGTCGTAGATAAAGGCCGCCAGCGGGTCGGCACTGCCGGCCCGGGCCTGGTCGATGGCGCGCAGCACCGCTTGGGACAACTCAGCCATAACGGGCCTCCTCGCTCCACGGCGAACCCAGGCTGACGTAGCCGGCCTGGCGGTCGGCCTTGGCGGCCAGGCGCACCTTGAGGTTGGTCTTGCAGGCAATCGGCTGGCCGGCGATCAGCGCGTCCAGCTCGGGCGCCGGGCGGACCAGCTCGTCGCGGATGCGCCGCAGCTGCTGCTCGACCCGTTGCCACATCAGCGGCGCCAGGTGCGGGCGTTCCCAGCTCAGGGCCAGCACCGCTTCCGACAGGTTGTTGATCAGCAGGCAATAGGTGATGCGGCTCCAGCCCTGCTCGCGGGAATACAGCAGCGACTGGCGCACCCGCGGGTGCAGGCCGACCTCGATCTGCGCCATGCCCAGCTCGTCGGTGAGCTTGACCCCTTCGAAATCCCGCAGCAGCAATTGCTGCGGGCGGCCCTGGTCGTGGATCAGCACGCTGTTCTGCAGGTGCGGCTCCATCACCACGCCGTGGTTGAAGAACAGCGCCAGCACCGGCCGCAGCAGCAGCGTCTGGTACTGGTCGAACCAGTCCACCAGTTGCTCGTCCTCCAGTTCGCCGGCGTTGAAGCCTTGCAGGAAGTCATGCACCAGCGGCCGCGAATGAATGTCGCGGGCAAACAACGTGCCGGCCATCACGCTGCGCTCGGCACCGGCGCGGCGGCAGAAGTTCTCCCGCAGGATCGCCCCGGTCTGTTCGCGGAACCAATGGGCATCGGCCTCGCTGGCCTGGGCCGGGGCCCAGCTCATGGAGCCTGGCTCGGCCACCGCCGACAGCCCGCCGAGGGTTTCTGGCTGGGTCTGCTGCAGGCGCTGGAACAGCTGGTCGATGATCAGCGTGCTTTCCAGTTCGTACCAGGCGTTCTTGCGCACGCAATTGGTGATGCGCACGTTCAGCGAACCCTTGATGAAAAAGTCGTGGTCCTCGATGTACCAGGTGCGCATCGACGCCGTCGGGCTGGCAACGGGCCCGGTGGCCCCATGGTCGACCACCTCGCCCAGCTCCAGCAGGCGCTGCACGCGGCGGTCCTGCATGAACAGCTCGGCCTGCACCGGGTGCATGCAGATCATCGCGTGCCCGGGGCGTGCCCGGCCCTGGTCGGCAAAACCGGCCATGACCTGCTCTTCGCTGAGGCCGCTCGCGGTCACGCGCAAGCCCTGGCGTGGCACTTCGAACAGGTGCAGCGCGGTCTCGGCCTGAAATTCCGGGGCGTAGGTTTCCTGCGCCAGGTGCGCGGGCCACAGCCGCGCCTTGGGCGCCGGATGGTTGGGGTGGCCGAACCACAGCCCCTGCTCGCTGGCCAGGTAGCCGCTCAGCGGCGCCGGGCCCTGGCCATCCATGTTATGGGCGACGATGGCGGCGGTCAGCAGCTGGCTTTGCAGCACCTGCTCCAGCAGCTCGTCGTTGCTGGCCCGGGTCATGTGCTCGCAGGCGCCGAGCAACTGCTCGACGAACTCGGCAAACGCCAGGCAACGCCAGCTCCCGCCCTCGCGCCGGGCATACACATCCGATAGGTAACGGTGGCTGCCCAGGCGGTCACGGCGGTCGACCATGACGAAAAACTGTTGCTGGTTGGGCAGGTCGATGGTCAGCGGGATGCCCTTCCATTCCAGGCCATCCAGGTAACTGCCGGGCGGTATGCCTTGCATCTGTGCCGGCCAGTTGTAACTGAGGCAGTTTTCCGGCAAAGCGAACTCTTTGATCAGGCAATTGAGCAAGGCGCGCGTGGTCGCCAACTCACTGACCATATTCGATAAAACATGCTTTGATAAAACATCGCGATCTGAATAATTCATACATGCTCCACAGTAGCCCGCGCGGTCACGGGTTACGTACTGTCGCGGCAAATAGTTAGTTGCTCTTCGGCCACACTGAAAAGCCGACAGGCACCCGTCGAACGCCATCGTCCGCTTGCACTTTCCTGCAACTTTGAAACAGCGAAACCTGTCGCCAGGCAGTTGTTCGATCAAGACTTAAAAGTGTGAAGCCCGACACACTCTTATTACTTCAAACCCGCTCCCGAAGTGGCACTTCAAGAACGTAACTGCAACAAGGCGTCCGCCACGGCGCGGCTGAAACGCAGGACCACTTGCTGGCATTGTTCGTCGTCGATCACCAGGGGCGGCAGCAGCCGGATCACATTGCCCCGGCGCCCGCCACGCTCGAGCAGCAGGCCTTGTTTGAAACAGTGCTGCTGGATGGCCACGGCCAGGGTCGGGTCCGCCGGGAAATGCCCGTGGCGGTCGGCCGGCTGGCGCTCGTCGACAATCTCGATGCCCAGCATCAGGCCGCGCCCGCGCACCTGGCCCAGGGCCGGGTAATCCACGCTCAGCGCGTTCAATTGCTCCTTGAGCCACTGGCCGCGGCGCTCGGCCAGGCCCGCGATGTTCTGGTCGCGCAGCACTTGCAGGGTCGCCAGGCCCGCGGCCATGGCCATCTGGTTGCCGCGGAAGGTGCCGGCGTGGTTGCCCGGCTCCCAGGCATCGAACTCGCGCTTGATGCCCAGCACCGCCATGGGCAGGCCGCCGCCCACCGCCTTGGACATGACGATCATGTCCGGCTCGATGCCGGCGTGTTCGAAGGCGAACATCTTGCCGGTGCGGGCAAAGCCGGCCTGCACTTCGTCGAGGATCAGCACGATGCCGTGCTTGCGGGTCACCTCGCGGATCGCCTGCAGCCAGCTGGCCGGCGCGCAGTTGACCCCGCCCTCGCCCTGCACCGCCTCGAGGATCACCGCCGCCGGCAGCGACACGCCGCTTTCGACATCTTCGATGAACTGGGTGAAGTAATGGCTCAGCGCCTCGACCCCGGCCTCGCCGCCGATGCCCAGCGGGCAGCGGTATTCGTGGGGGTACGGCATGAACTGCACCCCCGGCATCAGGCCGGCGATCGCATTCTTCGGCGCGGTGTTGCCGGTCAGCGCCAGGGCGCCGTGGGTCATGCCGTGGTAGGCGCCGGAAAAACTGATGACGTTGTGCCGGCCGGTATAGGTCTTGGCCAGCTTCAGCGCCGCCTCCACCGCGTCCGCCCCGGACGGCCCGCAGAACTGCAGGCAATAGTCGCGGCCCTGGCCCGGCAACAGGCTGAGCAGGGTTTCGCTGAAGGCGTCCTTGACCACGGTGGTCAGGTCCAGGGTATGCATCGGCAGGCCCGAGGCCAGGAAGCTGTCGAGGCTGGCCATGATCGCCGGGTGGTTGTGCCCCAGGGCCAGGGTGCCGGCGCCGGCCAGGCAGTCCAGGTAAGTCTTGCCTTCGACGTCGGTGACCCACACTCCATGCGCCTTGGCGATGGCCAGTGGCAACTTGCGCGGATAACTGCGCACATTGGATTCGAACTTGCTCTGTCTGGCCAGATAATCGGCATTGGTTTTTTGCAGAGGACTAGTGCGCAATATGCCATCATTCAACATCTGATCACCCTCGTTAAATTCGACATGCAAATTATTATCATTAATAAAAGCACGCAACTACTTATTCAAACTTATTTGGAATAGTCACATAGCACTTGCGGATATAAGTTAATTATCGCGCGCACGCCAAAAACCAAGTTAATAAACTTGGTAAATCGTCATTTATGACGCAAGAAACTGCCATGTTATTGCCATCTTTCTGACAACTTAGTTAGTTGCCATTAAATGGCCAACACCTCTTTCAAGAGGCACGGAAGTTGATTAGCTGATAACGGACATACTTTCTACCTCGACCCAGCAACCGGTCATGACACGGCGGTGCGCCCTTCCCTGTGGCGCCTGTCCGCTTTGCTTCTTAGAAACCCACGGTTGCCGAGAGCAACAGGGTCCGAGGGGTCGACAGGGTCAACCCCGGCTCGCTGTCGTCCGAGGCCCCGGCCGAACTCCAGTAGCGCTTGTCCAGTATGTTCTCGACGTTGGCGCGCAAGGTGATGTCCTTCTCGTCGACCTTGAAGGCGTAGCGCGCCCCGAGGTCGAAACGCTCCCAGGAATCGATTTCCTTGCTGTTGGCCTGGTCGAGGTACTGCGAGCTGGAATAGATGCCGCGGCTGGTCAGGGTCAGGCCCTGCACGTGCGGCACATCCCATTCGGCGCCCAGGTTGACGTTGTACTTCGGCGTGGCCGGTGCCCGGTTGCCGTCGAAGGTGCCGTTGGTGGTGTCTTTCAGTTCGCTGTCGATGTACATGACGCCGCCCAGCAGGCGGAAGCCTTTGAGCGGTTCGCCGAACACGCTCAGCTCGACACCGGTGTTTTCGCGCTTGCCGTTCGGGCCGAAAACCCGGGTGGTGGCGTTGGTCTCGTAGGCCGGCTGCTTGATCCGGAACACCGCGGCGGTCAGGGCGAAGGCCCCGGCGTCATACTTGGCGCCGGCCTCGATCTGGCGGCTGATGAACGGCGGGAAGATTTCGTCTTCGTTGATCGAGGTCGACGGCGCGATCTTGCCCTGGCTCAGGCCTTCCATGTAGTTGACGTACAGCGACAGCTGGTCGGTGGCCTTGAACAGCAGGCCGCCCGAAGGCGAGACCTTTTCCTCGTCGTAGCCGGTGTCGCCTTTGACGCCATCGCTCCAGTCGTCGACCTTGACCCGCTGCCAGCGCGCGCCGAGGGTCAGCAGCAGGCGGTCATCGAAGAAGCCCAGGGTGTCGGACAACGCCACGCCGCTGAAGCGGTTCTCGGTGTAGACCTTGGGGTCGATGCGCGTCGGCCTGGACGGCGTCGGCGTCTGCACCGGGTCGTAGAGGTTGCTGCGGGACGCGGCATAGCGCGCGCCGCCATTTTCGAAGTCCATGTAGAAGTAGCTGGCCGCCAGGTTGACCTCATGGCTCACCGGGCCGGTGCGGAACCAGCTGCGCGCGCCCGCAGTGGTGGTGCGGACATTTTCGTCACGGGTGAAGTCGCGCGGCTGCACGCTGAAGTCGCCGGCGTCATTGGTGACCGACACCGCATGGCGCAGGAAGTCGTGGTTGCTTTTGCGCGCACCGACGCCGCCATACAGCATCACCGAGTCGCTGACGTCGTATTCGGCGTTCACCGTGCCGAAGGTGTCCTTGGTCCGCGCCTTGCTCCAGGACTGCGCGTAGTTGTCTCGCACATCGTCGGCGTCCGGCACCTTGGCGTTCGGGCCGACCTGCACCCGCTCCTGCGGCGCGTCGGTATCGCGCTCGGTGTGGCCAATGTCGGTGGACAGGCGCAGGCGTTCGCCGCGGAAGTCCAGGCCCAGCACGGCCATTTCGCGATCGACGCTCTGGTTGTCCCATTCGGTGTCGCCGGACTGCTTCACGGCGTTCAGGCGCACGCCGAACTTGTCGTCTTCGCCGAAGCGCCGGCCGATGTCCACCGCGCCGCCGACCTGGCTGTCGGAGGCATAGCTGCCGGTGAATTCGGTGATGGGCTTGTCGGTCGCGCGCTTGGGCACCACGTTGATGCCGCCGCCGACGCTGCCCCGCGGCGAGATGCCGTTGATCAACTGGGTCGGGCCCTTGAGGATGTCCACGCGGTCGGCCATTTCCATGTCGATGGTGTAGGTCGGCAGCACGCCGTACAGGCCGTTGTAGGCGACATCGCTGTTGAACAGGCTGAAACCGCGGATGGTGAACTGCTCGTAGCGCCCGCCCGCCGGGTTGGTGGCCCGCACCGAAGGGTCGCTGGCAATCAGGTCGCCCAGGGTGCGCGCCTGCTGGTTCTTCACCACCTCGCTGGTGTAGGTGGTCATGCTGAACGGGGTTTCCATGAAGTCTTTCGAGCCCAGCAGGCCTTGCGAGCCGCGGCGCGCGACCTGGCCGCCGGCAAACACGTCGCTCTCGGTCGCGCCGTTGGCGCCGAGAATCGAGGTCGGGGCCAGTTGCAGGCTGCTGCCTTGCGGCGCCGGGGTCAGGATATAAGCCTGTTCGCCCACCGGTTGCAGCTGCAGGCCGGAACCTTGCAGCAAGCGGGCGAAGCCCTCTTCCACGCCATACTCGCCGGACAGGCCGCTGCTGTTGCGGCCGCTGACCAGTTGCGGGTCCACCGACAGGTTGACGCCCGCCAGGCCGGCGAAACGGGTCAACGCGGCACTCAGCGGACCGGCCGGCACCTGGTAGCTGCGCCGTGCGGCGTCATCGGCCCAGCTGGCCTGGATGAATAACGGGCTGGAACTGAGGGTCAGGATGAGGCCCAACTGCAACAGTCCGGGGGAAACCGGACGCAAACGGTATGGCAATACTACGGGCATGGGAGGAAGCTCTCGTTTTTTTGTTCACTTACCTGGAATGACCGGCGAGGAAAAAAAAAGGGACAGCTTCAGCCAATATTTTTTTGCCCGGCGTTTTTCTGCGCAGTTTGCGCAACCAGGGTCACCCAGTAACGCGTGCGCGAATGCACTTCCAGCGGCAGGCTGGCGGCCAGCAGCGACAGCACGCGGTCGGTGTTGTCGAGACGGAAACTGCCGGTGACGCGCAAGGCTTCCAGTTCCGGCTCCCAGCGCAACAGGCCCGGACGATAACGGCCGAGTTCACGCAAAAAATCCCCCAGCGGCAGGTTCTGCGCCATCAGCACGCCGTCGCGCCAGCCTGGCAGCTGCGCGTCGAAGGCATCGATCTGCCCGGCGCCGTCCACCCGCAGACGCACCCGCTGGCCTTCGCCCAACAGCAGCCGCGGGCCGTGCAATGGTTGCAGTTGCACCGAGCCGCTGACCACCGACACCCGGCAATCGCGCTCGTTGAGGCGCACGCAGACTTCGCTGCGACTGACGACGATGCGCCCATAAGGCGCCTGGATGGTCAGCGGCGCGCTGCCCGTGACCTTGAGCGCCATTTCCCCGCGCACCAGGCTCACTTGCCGGGTGCCCAGGTCGACGTTGACCGCGCTGGCGGTATTGAGCTGCAAGGAGCTGCCATCGGCCAGGGACAAGGTGCGGTGTTCGCCGGTACTGGTCTGCAGGTCGGCGCGCCACACGTCCAGCGGCAGCTGGCGCCCCAGCAGCCAGGCGGTCGGCACCAGCGCCGCGACGCCGAGGGCGCGCTTGAGCACCGCGCGCCGCGACGGATCGGGGCGCCGGTCCAGGGTAGCCATGGCCAACGCCGAAGGCAGCGCGGAGAAACGCTGGCGCAGCAGTTGCGCCTTCTGCCAGGCACTTTCGTGACGGCTGTTGCTGTTGCGCCAGTGCTGCAAGCGCGCGTGATCGTCGGCGTTGGCCGCGCCGGACTCCAGCAGCGCCAGCCATTGCGCCGCCGCGCGGGCGACTTCGCGGGTTTCGCTGGAGGGCGCCGGGCGCATCACAGGTCCACCAGCAGGCAGTGTTCGTAGGCCTGGGCCATGTAGCGCTTGACGGTGCGTTCCGAAACCTCGAGGCGCTCGGCGATCTCGCGGTAGCCCAGCCCTTCCAGCTGGCTCCAGAGAAATGCCCGGCGCACCAGCGGCGGCAGGCCGTCGAGCAATTCGTCGAGGGCTTGCAGGGTTTCCAGCAGCACCCAGCGCTGTTCCGGGGACGGCACGCTGTCTTCGGGCAGGCTGGCCAGCGCGTCCAGGTAGGCCTGTTCCAGCTTGCGCCGGGTATAGAAGTTGCTCAGCAGACGCTTGCCCACGGTGACCAGGTAGGCCCGCGGCTCGCGCAAGTCGACCAGCTGCTGGGAGCTGGTCAGCACCCGCAGGAAGGTGTCCTGGCTCAGGTCCGCCGCATCCCAGGCGTTGCCCATGCGCTGGCGCAACCAACTCTCGAGCCAGCTTCGATGATCGCGGTACAGGGCATGTAGGCTTTGCTCCGTTGGCGTCGCTGCTTCAATCATGTCAAGAGCCCTGCGCGAAGGATTATTCAAATGAGACTGATTCTAATTAATATTCATGTAGCAAACCAAGCCCTTTCGTGCGATTGGGTTCGGGTTTTCGTCTGATTGGAATAATCGGCAGGTGCCCTGGGACCATGGTCCCAGGGGCATGAAACACTCCAGGCGGCAGACCTGGCGAGGGGGTTGAAACGGTGCCCGGCCCCTTGCGGGCCGGGCATGGTGCGCGGCTACACGCCCATCAACGGGTCGCTGATGCTATGGGCGCCGGTTTCGATACGCCCGGCCAGGCGCCGCAGCCAGCCGCCCTCGCCGCGCAGGGTCAGGTCGTACCAGCCGCCGCTGGCGTGGCAGCTGAACATCTGGTGGATCTCGCTACGCCCGGGCACGTCGAACCGCCACGGCCCCTGCTGGGTATAGGGGCAACGCTCGATGGTGATCGACACCGGCTCCTTGCTCGGGTTGCTCAGGGTCAGCTGCAGGTTGTTGCCCCGGCTGAACATCGACACCTCGGGCTGGCGCTCCAGCAGGTTGCCGTAAAAGCTGCGGTGGAAACCGTTGGGCCCCAGCAGCCAGAGCTTGTAGCGCCCCGCGGTCTGCCAGCTGTCCTTGAGCCGCTTGCCCGCCTCCACGGTGTAGCGCCGCGGGATGTCCAGCAGGTGCAGGCGATCGTAGACATGGAACACCGCGCCCTGCTCGCCGCTGTTTTGCAGGCTCAGAGTCAGGCTCAGCGCCTTGCGCTTGGCCTTGGCCTCGACATTCAGGCGATACGGCAAGGCCCGCGACGGCCGGGCCACGCGGCGCTGTTGCGGCAATTGCTGGCGGCTGGGGTCCGGCAGCGGCACCTGGGCCAGTTGTTCCTGGCGCTGGCGCAGCAGGTCCGCGGCCTGGCGGGTGGTGGTGTGCAGCGGCGGGAGGATCTCGCTGTTGGGATTGACGAAGTTGAAGGCCGAAGTCAGGTCGCCGCACACGGCACGGCGCCAGGCGCTGATGTTCGGCTCGCGCACGCCGAAGCGCTTCTCGATAAATTGCAGCACCGAGGTGTGGTCGAACACCTGGGAGTTGACCCAGCCGCCGCGGCTCCAGGGCGACAGGACCAGCATCGGCACCCGTGGGCCAGGGCCGTAGACGCCGCCGTCCGGGCGCGGTTGCTGGGTGGTCCCCGGCGGCGCCGGATGGGTGAACACTTCACTGTCGAAGTCCACCGTGGACTTGCCGGCGAAGCTGCCGTCCAGGCGCCGCGACGGCGCCGAGGGCGACGGTAGATGGTCGAAGAAACCGTCGTTCTCGTCGTAGTTGACCAGCAGCACGGTCTTGCTCCAGACCTCGGGGTTGTCGGTCAGCGCCTTGAGGATTTCCTGGGTGAACCAGCCGCCCTGCACCGGGCTCGACGGCCCCGGGTGCTCGGAATAGGCCGCCGGGGCGACGATCCAGCTGACCTTGGGCAGCTTGCCCTGCTGCACATCGTTGCGAAACCCCGCCAGCATGCCTTCCAGGTCGCTGCTGCTGCGCGCCGGCAGGGTGTTGCCGTTGCCCTTGTAGAGCGGCACCTGGGCATTCAGCGCATCGCTGTAGGGCACGAAGGCGGTGAAGCCTTCCGGCGGCTGCGCCGGGTTGCCGGCCGCCACGCTGGCGCGGCGGTACTCGCGGAAACCGGCCAGCGGGTTGTCGCCGAAGTTGTCCGGCAGGTATTGGTAGATCTTCCAGCTCACGCCCCGCTCTTCCAGGCGCTCGGGGTAGGTTTTCCAGGTGTAGCCGACGTCCACCGCGCCCGGGCCGTCCCATTCGTTGACCACCGCCGCCACGTTGGCGCCGGTCGGGCCGTTGGTGCCGGTCCAGTGGAACAGGCGGTTGGGGTTGGTCCCGGCGTGCACCGAACAGTGGTAGGCATCGCACAGGGTGAAGGTGTTGGCCAGGGCGAACTGGAACGGCAGCTCCTGCTCGCGGTAGTAGCCCATGGAGGTATTGGTCTTGAAGGTCGGCCAGGCGCTCATGCGGCCGCTGGCCCAGGCCGCGTGCTCGTCGATCCACGAATGCGGCGTGCCGTCGACCCGCTGCGCGTTGCCCCGCGAGCTGTCCAGGTGATACGGCAGCACCACCCGCCCGACGCCCTGCTGCTCCCACACCGAGCGCTTGCCGGGCAGCGGAATGGTGAAGCGGTCGCTGAAGCCGCGCACCCCGGGCAAGGTGCCGAAGTAATGGTCGAAGGAGCGGTTTTCCTGCATCAGGATCACCACGTGCTCGACGTCACGGAGGGTGCCCGTGCGGTTATTGGCAGGGATGGCCAGGGCCTGGCGGATGGAGTCTGGCAGCAAGGTAAAGGCCGAGCCGATAGCGGCGGCCTGCATGAGCTTCCTGCGAGTGAGAGTAGGCATACGCGGTTGAATTCCTTGAAGTTGCAGGGCGGGAAATAGCGACCCACGCAAAGTAGTGACCTCAAGTAACAGGCAAGTTACACGGCCGTTGCAGGCCGGGGTCAAGCCGTCCATGGCTAGCGATACCGCTGCATTAACGCTCTAAAACGATGATTTTTAATAACATTTCTAAATGAAGAATATTTCGTGAACTTGATCCCGGAGACTTCCCTGCATTCAAAGAAATATGGGGCGGTTCTGCTTTACTAAGCACTGTGCCACTACTTTGTTTGCAAGGAGCATTCAAATGGACTCGACCCAGCATTACGAGGGAGAAAGGAAGCGCATCGAGAACCGCCGTAGCGCATTGGGCCTCAAATACCTTCCCGCGCCCGCTGGCCAGCCCCTCAAGACCTGGGGCCTGGCGTTGTCCGGTGGTGGCATCCGCAGCGCCACCTTTTGCCTGGGGGTGCTGCAGGCGCTGGCCCGGGCCGATGCGCCGGAACAAGCCAACCCACGACCGTCGAAGACACCGCAAGACAACCTCACCACCACCCTGCTGCCGCGTTTCGACTACCTCTCCACGGTCAGCGGCGGCGGTTATATCGGCAGTTTCTTCTCCAGCCTGTTCATCCCCAACCGCCTGCGCCGGGAGCAGGCCCAGGAGCGCGCCGAAGCCTCGCCCCTGTCGCCCGCCCAGCAAGCGGCCAGGACCGCGGCGGTCAATGCCTATCAGGTCCTGCACTACGAGCCGCCGGGACGTATCAGCACCCACACCGACTACGCCAGCGTCAGCGACAAAGACATCGGCAAGGGACCCACGGCCTGGCTGCGGGAGAACGGCCGCTACCTGACCCCGACCGGCTCGGGGGACGCGCTCTATGCCCTGGCGATCACCTGGCGCAACTGGCTGTCGCTACACTTCGTCATCGGCATGCCGATTGTCTTGCTGCTGTCCTTGCTGATGCTGCTGCAAGTGCAATGCCTGCCCAACCTGTACCTGCTGCCCGGCGCGGTGTTTGTCTTTGGCCTGCTGCCCTGCTGCCTGGCCTATTGGCTGGTGTTGCCGAAAAACAGCCTGAGCAACCCGCCGGCCCTGAGCAACCTGGCCGCCGTGGCCTGCCTGGTGATGGCGCTGGCATTTGTCGGTATCTGGGCCGTGCTGCTACAGACAGGTGACGGGGCGAACGTGCGCAAGCTGTTCCTCGGCTTCGCCGCGCTCGCGGTCCTCGGCATTGTCTACGCGCGGCTGCTGATCTGGCGCCTGAAGTACAAGACCCGCCAGGCCAACGATGAAGACGGGATCTTTACCGTGCGCAACTACCGGGTCGCGGTCACACGAGTGCTGTCGCAGATCATCATGTTCCTCGGCGCGGTGCTGTTCGCCGCGTTCCTGGTGTCGCTGTCCGAAGCGATCTACATGCATCTGCAAACCCTGACCCAGGGCGCGCTGGGCGTCCTGCCACTGCTGATCTGGCTGGTGCGCCGCCTGGCGCTGTTGCGCGACGAGAAGAGCCTGCCGGACTGGTGGCGCCAACTGCCCCTGGAGGTCATGAGCCTGGTCGGCGGCTTGCTGTTGCTGGCGACGGTCTGCCTGGTGTGGATGCTGTTCGTGGTGTGGGTCACCGCCGATGGCAGCATCCGCCTGCAAGAAGACGGGCACGTGCTGCGCCTGGCCCTGCTGGCGGGCGTGACCGCGGCCCTGACCTGGGTCAGCAGCCGCTTCGTCGGCTTCCTCAATACCTCGTCGTTGCAGTCCTACTACAGTGCGCGCCTGGTTCGCGCCTACATGGGCGCCACCAACGGCAAGCGCTTCGACGGCACGCCCGAGCAACGGCGCAAGCACATGAGCGTGGCCGAACCGCTGAGCAACGACGACATCAGCGTCGAGCACTATTACGGCACGCCCAGCGCCGGCCCGCTGCACCTGATCAACGTCACCATGAACCTCACGGTCGACCCCGCCGAGCAGTTGGTGCAGCGCGACCGCAAGGGCAAGCCGCTGTGCCTGGCACCGGGCAGCGTCAAGGGCGAAGGCACCTTTATCCTCGACGGCAAGATCTATCCGCGCGACCTGGACAACGCCCCTGCTTCGGAAATTGCCTACCCGCTGACCATCGGCCAATGGATCGGCATCTCCGGCGCGGCCTTTACCACCGGCCTGGGGCGCGCCACCAGCCTCGGTATGTCGCTGCTGCTGGGCCTGGCCAACGTGCGCCTGGGCAACTGGTGGCCCAGCCGCTTTGTCGAAGGCAAGCCGCAAAAGCCCAGGCAGACCCTGGGCCTGAAGCTGTCCCGCTGGCTGCCGACCCAGACCTACCTGTTCTACGAATTGACCGCGCACTTCCATGGCCACCGGCGCACCTATCAGTACCTCTCCGATGGCGGCCACTTCGAGAACACGGCGGCCTATGAACTGCTGCGCCAGGAGCGCCAGGTCGAGCTGATCGTGCTGTGCGACTGTGGCTGCGATCCCGATTACCAATTCGACGACCTGAGCAATCTGATCCGCCTGGCGCGCATCGACCATGGCCTGGAGATCCGCGAAGACACCGGGATCGTCGACGACGAAGTGCTGGGCAGCGTGTTCGCGCGCATGGCGTATTTCAAGACCGCGCCTTCACAGGCCGACCAGCGCTGCGCGCTGCTGCTCAATGTCTATTCCTGCCTGGCGCCGGACACGTTGCTCAGTCGCATCCTGGTGCTCAAGCCGCGGCTGATCGCCTCGGTATCGCCGGATGTGCAGAACTACGCGCTGATCAACAAGGCTTTCCCCAACCAGCCCACCGTCGACCAGTTCTTCGACGAGGCGCAGTTCGAAAGCTATCGCCAGCTCGGCCTGAGCATTGGCCAGCAGGTCTTCGGCAATGGGGTCAACGGCGACGCCGTCGCCCGGGCGCTGTGGCGTTACCTGCGCAAACACCCCGCCCGGAGCGCCTACCTCGACGACGAGCCCAAGGCGCCACGGGCGAGCCGCAATGGCCAGCGCCGCGCTTCGGCGGACAAGAGTCCCGCCCGATGAACCTTCGAGCGACGGCCCTGCCCGCCGGCGGCCAGGACTTCAGCGCTGGCCGCGGCGCAGGGTCTCGCTCGGCAGTTCCTTGAACAGCGCCCGGTAGCTGCTGGAAAACCGCCCCAGGTGCCAGAACGACCAGCGCATGGCCACCTCGGCCACGGTGGTTTCGTCCGGGCCGCGGCGCAGCAGCTCGCGGTGCGCGCTGTTCAGCCGGCGCAGGCGCAGCCACTGGGTCGGCGCCATGCCGGCGAAGGCCTTGAACGCGCCTTGCAACTGGCGCAGGGAAACCCCGGCTACCTGCGCCAGCTCCAGCAGGTTGAGGCTGTCTTCCGGGCCGTCCGCTGCCCATTGCGCGACCCGCTGCATGATCGCCCGCTCCTCGGCGCGCCGGCGCAGGCCACCGCCGTCCAGGCGCACACAGGCGTTGTCGAGGATAAACAGGCAGTCCTCAAGCAATTGCTGGGTCAGGGCTTCGCGGCTGGGCGGGTCGAGGGTCTGCGACAGGCGCGTCAGGGTCGTGCTCAGCCAGCGGCTGAACAGGGCGTTCTGCCCGCAATTGAGCGGCGCCAGGAACAGGCCGTCGAGGCGCTGCGCGTCGAGGCCGTGGCCACGGACGAATTCCGGGCCGAACACCACGGCGATTTCCTGGTAGTTCTCGGGGGTGATCCAGATGTTGCGGCTTTCACCGTTGAGCAGGTACAGGGCGTTGTCGCTGCGATCGAAACAGAACGCCAGGGAATCCTCGGGCGCGCTGAAATTCTGCTCGACCCGGGTATTCATGCATTCCTCGTAGATCTGCACCCCTTGCAGGTCCAGATAGCGCACCTGCCCGGCGAAATGCCCGGGCGACATCTGCTGGTAATGCTGCACCCAACCCGGGGTGGCACGGATCTGATCGGCCACATCGAAGGTGTTGAAGGCCTGGACCTGGAGAGCTGTCGACGCTGTCATGAAGGAACCTTGCGCACTCTTTTGGTGCGCTTTGGTGCTGCTTAAAGTGGATAGATGGAACCGCGAGGCTTGCTCAAGATAGTCGTCAACGCGCCACAGGGGAAGCCTTGCCGGGTGACTCCAAACGCTGTGCGCGTCTCCGACAATCATTGACGAGGTCTTTATGAATGCCCCTTTCGATCAGCTGTCTACCTGGCTGAAAGAACACAAGATTACCGAAGTGGAATGCGTGGTCAGCGACCTGACCGGCATCGCCCGCGGCAAGATAGCGCCCACCAACAAGTTCCTGCATGAGCGAGGCATGCGCCTGCCGGAAAGTGTGCTGTTGCAAACGGTAACCGGGGACTTCGTCGACGACGACATCTACTACGACCTGCTGGACCCGGCCGACATCGACATGGTCTGCCGCCCCGACGCCTCGGGCATCTACCTGGTGCCCTGGGCCATCGAGCCGACCGCGATCGTCATCCACGACACCTTCGACAAGTTCGGCAACCCGATCGAGCTGTCGCCGCGCAACGTGTTGAAAAAGGTCCTCAAACTCTATGCCGACAAAGGCTGGCAGCCGATCGTCGCGCCGGAGATGGAGTTCTACCTGACCCAGCGCTGCGAAGACCCGGACCTGCCGCTGAAAGCCCCGCTGGGCCGCTCGGGCCGCGCCGAGAGCGGACGCCAGTCGTTCTCCATCGACGCCGCCAACGAATTCGACCCGCTGTTCGAGGACGTCTACGACTGGTGCGAAGCCCAGGGCCTGGACCTCGACACGCTGATCCACGAAGACGGCCCGGCGCAGATGGAAATCAACTTCCGCCACGGCGATGCCCTCGACCTGGCCGACCAGATCACCGTGTTCAAGCGCACCCTGCGCGAGGCCGCGCTCAAGCACAACGTCACCGCCACCTTCATGGCCAAGCCGGTGGCCGACGAACCCGGCAGCGCCATGCACCTGCACCAGAGCGTGGTCGACAGCGCCACCGGCAAGCCGATCTTCGCCGACGCCGATGGCCGCATGAGCGAGCTGTTCCGCCATCACATCGGCGGCCTGCAGAAGTACATCCCCAAGGTGCTGCCGATGTTCGCGCCCAACGTCAATTCGTTCCGCCGCTTCCTGCCGGACACCTCGGCGCCGGTCAATGTCGAATGGGGCGAAGAGAACCGCACCGTCGGCCTGCGCGTGCCGACCTCCGGCCCGGAAGCCATGCGCGTGGAAAACCGCCTGCCCGGCGCCGACGCCAACCCCTACCTGGCCATCGCCGCCAGCCTGCTGTGCGGCTACCTGGGCATGGTCGAGGGCATCGAGCCGAGCGCCGCGGTGGAAGGCCGGGCCTACGAGCGACGCAACCTGCGCCTGCCGATCACCATCGAAGACGCCCTGACCCGCATGGAAGAGTGCCCGACCATCGAACAGTACCTGGGCAGCAAGTTCGTGCGCGGCTACGTGGCGGTAAAACGCGCCGAGCACGAAAACTTCAAGCGCGTCATCAGCTCCTGGGAGCGCGAGTTCCTGCTGCTCAGCGTTTGAAGCCTGCGCGATTCGCGCGCTGCCGTGCACACCGCAAACACTGCGCATACCGCGCTGTAGCTGTAGCCGCTGCCGAGCAGCGCGAGGCTGCGAACGATGGCGCAGCCATCGCAAAGCAGGCCCCGCGTTGCATCAGGCACACCGCGTGCGCGGTTTTGCGGCGGCTGCGCCGCCGATCGCAGCCTCGCGGGCTCGGCAGCGGCTACGGAGGACGGGCGGGTTCATTAATTGGTAAGCGCAATGAAAACGGCAGAAAGAGATCACGCAACGCTCAGCGTCTAGGCTCGCTGGCCTGTAGCCGCTGCCGAGCAACGCGAGGCTGCGATCGATGGCGCAGCCATCGCAAAGCAGGCTCCGCGTTGCATCAGGCACACCGCGTGGGCTGGTTTTGCGGCGGCTGCGCCGCCGAGCGCAGCCTCGCTGGCGCTCGGCAGCGGCTACAGGGCTTCATGAATTTGGCAAACACAATAACAACCGCAAAAAGGGGTATTGCTATGCGTGTATGGAAATCGGTGGTTCCGCTGGCCCTGACGGTGCTGTTCGGCGCCACGGCCCAGGCCGAATCGAAAGTCAGCGTGTACAACTGGACCGACTACATCGGCGAGACCACCCTCGCCGACTTCCAGGCCAAGACCGGGACCCGGGTCGTCTACGACGTCTTCGATTCCAACGAGACCCTGGAGGGCAAGCTGCTGGCCGGGCGCACCGGGTATGACGTGGTGGTGCCGTCCAACCACTTCCTGGCGCGCCAGGTCAAGGCCGGGGCGTTTCTCAAGCTCGACCGCGCGCAACTGCCGAACTGGCAGAACCTCGACCCGAAACTGCTGGCCCTGCTGGAGCAAAACGACCCCGGCAACCAATACTCGGTGCCCTACCTGTGGGGCACCAACGGCATCGGCTACAACGTCGACAAGGTCAAGCAGGTGCTGGGCGTCGACCGGATCGATTCCTGGTCGGTGTTCTTCGAGCCGGAGAACCTGAAGAAGCTCAGCCAGTGCGGCGTATCGATGATGGACTCGCCGGACGAGGTGTTCCCGGCGATGCTCAATTATCTGGGCCTGGACCCACGCAGCGAAAAACCCGAGGACTACAAGAAAGCCGAAGCCAAGTTGCTGGAGATCCGCCCGTACATCACTTACTTCCACTCCTCCAAGTACGTCTCGGACCTGGCCAACGGCAACATCTGCCTGGCCTTCGGTTATTCCGGCGACGTGTTCCAGGCCGCCAATCGCGCCCAGGAAGCCAAGAACGGGGTGAAGATCGCCTATTCGATTCCCAAGGAAGGCAGCAACCTGTGGTTCGACCTGCTGGCGATCCCGGCGGACGCCGGCAACCCCAAGGAGGCCCATGCCTTCATCAACTACCTGCTGGACCCGCAAGTGATCGCCAAGGTCAGCGCCTCCGTCGGCTACGCCAACCCCAACCCGGCGTCGCAGCCATTCATGGACCCCGAGCTGGTGAGCAACCCCGAGGTCTATCCACCCCAGGCGGTGCTCGACAAGCTGTACATCTCCAGCACCCAGAGCCCGCAGACCATGCGCTTGATGACCCGCGCCTGGAGCAAAGTGAAGTCCAATAAATGAATCCGAACAGCCACCACACCCGCTCCTACTACGCCGCCACGGCCAACGCCATGCCGGACTGCCCGCCGCTGAGTGCCGAGCTGGAAGCCGACGTCTGCGTGATCGGCGGCGGCTTCACCGGGGTCAACAGCGCCATCGAGCTGGCACAGCGCGGCCTCTCGGTGATTCTCCTGGAAGCCCGGCGCATCGGCTGGGGCGCCAGCGGGCGCAACGGCGGCCAGTTGATCCGCGGCATCGGCCACGACGTCAGCGGCTTCGCCCGCTACGTCGGCGCCGAGGGCGTGCGTTACCTGGAGCAGGCCGGCATCGACTCGGTGGCGCTGGTCGGCCAGCGCGTGCGCGAACACGGCATCGACTGCGACCTGCGCTGGGGCTTCTGTGAACTGGCCAACACCCCGGCCCAGTTCGCCGCGTTCAGAGCCGAACAGGAACACCTGGCGGCGCTGGGCTACGTGCATGAAACCCGCCTGGTGCCGCCGCAGGACATGGCCCAGGTGGTGGCGTCCACGGCCTATGCCGGGGGCCTGCTGGACATGGGTTCCGGGCACCTTCACCCGCTCAACCTGGTGCTCGGCGAGGCCGCCCTGGCCCGCTCGCGGGGGGTACGGATTTTCGAACAGAGCCCGGTGCTGGAACTGATCCATGGCGACCGCGTGCAGGTGCGTTGCGCCAGCGGCACGGTGCGCGCCGCAAGCCTGGTGCTGGCCTGCAACGCCCACCTGGATGGCCTGGAGCCGCGCCTTGCCGGCAAGGTGCTGCCGGCGGGCAGCTACATCATCGCCACCGAGCCCCTGGCACCGGTCCTGGCCGCCGAGCTGATCCCGCAGAACCTGGCGCTGTGCGACCAGAAAGTCGGCCTCGACTATTACCGGCTCTCAGCCGACCGCCGCCTGCTGTTCGGCGGCGCCTGCCATTACTCCGGCCGCGACCCGGCGGACATCGGCGCCTATATGCGGCCGAAGCTGCTCAAGGTGTTCCCGCAATTGGCGGATACGCGCATCGACTACCAATGGGGCGGCATGATCGGCATCACCGCCAACCGCTTTCCCCAGGTCGGGCGCCTGCGCCAATACCCCAACGTGTATTACGCCCAGGGCTATTCCGGGCATGGGGTCAACGTCAGCCACTGGACCGCGCGCCTGCTGGCCGAAGCCATCCACGCCGGCCACAGCCAGGGCCTGGACATCTTCAGCGCAGTGCCGCACATGACCTTCCCCGGCGGCCCGGCCCTGCGCGCCCCGCTGCTGGCGCTGGGCATGCTGTGGCATCGGTTGCGCGAGGTGCTGGGCTGACAGCTCAACGGGGTGGCCCGCGGTTTCTTGGCTGAGGCGGCCGACGCCTTCGCCGGCAAGCCTGGCTCCTACGCAAGCGCGTGCCAGCCGCACATTAGCGAACGCCCTCCGACCCCGTAGGAGCCAGGCTTGCCGGCGAAAGCGATTTCAACTGCGCCACCGTCATCGCCGACAGCTCACTGCGAACGTTGCCATTCAAGCTGGCCCGAAACCTTGCGCGATGCGAAGATGCGCGCCGCGAATCGGCTTGCTAAGGAATGGCATCATCAAAGCGCTCACGGCTCTCGTCCTGCTCGGGACACTCGCCCTCTCGGGCTGCGGCACCCTGATAGCCCGCAGTCAGCACAGCTCCTACGACCTCTACAAAGGCACCCAGGAGAATGTCCAGCTGCTGACCATGCGTGGCGCCAGCGGCTATGACGGCTACACCACGATGTTCTGCTGGGTGAGCATCGTCTGCCCGCTGGTGGCGGTGGTAAGCCTGCCGGTGGATGCGGCGGTCGATACCCTGCTGCTGCCCTACGACGCCAAGGGCGTTTATTACTGAAACCGCGGCCGCTCGATGGTGGCCTCGAATGCACCGCTGCCAGCGCTGGCCGGCCCACGCTTTCCAAGAATCGACAATCGCCCGCAGCCAACCCAACAGTCAGCCCTGCCCGCACTCGCCACCGCAGGCCGTGGCCGCATAGCCGCGTCAGGGCGCTTCAGGGGATGCACGCCGGTTCGGCATGCCCTCGAGGCGTTATTGCCAGGAAGGCTGCGGACAGGAAAACGCCGGGCTCAAGTCCCGGCGTTTTTTCAGGCCGCGGCAGCGGTTGCTCAGTGATGGCTGGCCTGCAATTGCGGCTGTGCCTGGGGCATGGCCGAAGAGTGGTGGTTGAGGATCTTCCACTGGCCGTCGATGCGCTCGTAGAGGAAGGTGTAGCGCGCCTGCACCTGGCGGGTCGCGCCACTGGCCTCGCTCAGGGTGAAGGTGTAGACGCCGCTGTCCATGGCCGCATCCGGGCCCAGGCGGCGGATTTCCCGGTAGTTGATCTGGCCCACCGGCTTGCCCGCGAGGAAATGCTCGAAGTAGTCCTGGATCTGCGCCGGGGTGGTGCGCACCTGGTTCGACACGGTCGGCTGGAGGATCGCATCGGCGGCGTAAAGACTGGTTACGTTTTTTGCGCTGCCGGTTTGCAGGGCCGCGTTCCAGCGATCGAACAGGCCGGCAATCTCCCGGTCGCCCTGGTTCTGCGGCTGTTCGGCGACGGTGCGGTACACATAAGGCGTGGCTTCCAGGGCCTGGGCCAGGGGCGCGGTCAGGGCGAACAACAAGGCGATGGCGGTGGTTGGCAGTTTCATCGGAACGCTCCAGTGGGTTTCAATGCGCCTACTTTGCCCACCCGGCACAACCTCGCCATCGGCCAACCGGTGCCTACGGCCTATGCCATTCGGCAGATAGGCCCATGGCCAGCAACCGGGTCTAATGCCCGCTTGCGAGCGCACGCCCTTTACGCTGGAGCCTGTTTTTCATGCAAAGCCCGACTCACGATCCTGGCAGCGCCCTGGCCATTCGCAGCCAATATCGCCAGGCACAAAGCCGCGCGGCGCGCCTGCGCCTACTGGTGGACACCGGCCAGGAACTGACCCAGCTGCCGCCTTCGGCCATGCGCCAGCGCGCCCTGCAACGGGCCTGTGCCTTTATGGCGATGGACCACGGCCTGCTGCTGGAATGGAGCGCCACCCAGCCGCCACGGACCAGCGCCCAGCACGGTAGCAGCGACCGCCTGGAGGCGCTGCACGAGCTGGCCAGGTCGGCGACCCTGCACCCCGAATGGCTGCCGCAGACCGATGCCGCCCTGCCCCAGGTGCTGCGCATTCCCCTGCCCGGCGCCGACGGCCAGGCCTTCGGCGCGCTGCTGCTGGCCAACAGCGTGGCCCTGGCCGCGCCCGACAGCGAGGACCTGGAGTCCCTGCAACTGCTCGCCACCCTGCTGGCCGCGCACCTGGAGAACCAGCGCTTACTTGAAGCCCTGCAAGCCCGGGAGCGCACCATGTCGGAACTGGTGCACCGGCTGTTCAGCGCCCAGGAAGACGAACGCAAGCGCGTGGCCTACGACCTGCACGACGGCCTGGCGCAAACCCTGGCCGGGTTGCACCAGCGCCTGCAGGGGTTTGCCGGACGCTGCCCGGCATTGCCGGAGCCGTTGCACGGCGAATTGCAGACCATCCTGGCCCTGGCCCAGGGCTGCGTCGGCGAAGGCCGGCAACTGATCGGCGGCCTGCGGCCCAACGTGCTGGACGATTTCGGCCTGTACAAGGCCATCGACAAGGAAGCCGACCGCCTGCGCGACGCCGGAATCGAGGTGCACTGGCGGCAGCAGTCCGGCGCGCGCCTGCCGGGCGCCAGCGAGATCGCCCTGTTCCGCATCGCCCAGGAAGGCATCAACAACATCCTCAAGCATGCCCGGGCCAGCCGCGCCGAACTGAGCCTGCAACTGGCCGACGGCCAGGCGGCGCTGACACTGCAAGACAACGGCGTCGGCTTCGCCCTGGGCAGCCCGCTGTCCAGTTGCGGCGGTCAGCACCTGGGGCTGGCGGCGATGCAGGAGCGCGCCAGCCTGCTGGGCGGCGAGCTGTCCTGGCACAGCGCGCCCGGCGGCGGCACCCGCCTGCAAGCCCGGGTGCCGCTGCCCTCGGCCGGAGAACAGCCATGAGCCCTGCCCTGCGCCTGGTGCTGGCGGACGACCATGAAGTCACCCGCACCGGTTTTGTCGCCCTGCTGGCCGGCAGCGCGGAATTCGAAGTGGTCGGCCAGGCCCGCGATGGCCAGGAAGCCCTCGAACTGTGCGAACGCCTGCAACCGGACATCGCCATCCTCGACATCCGCATGCCGCTGCTCAATGGCCTGGGCGCCGCGCGCCTGCTGCAACAACGGCAACCGGCGATCAAGGTGGTGATCTTCACCATGGACGACAGCCCCGACCACCTGGAAGCGGCGATCGCCGCCGGCGCGGTCGGCTACCTGCTCAAGGACGCCAGCCGCAGCGAAGTGCTCGATGCCTTGCAGCGCGTGGCCCAGGGCGAGGAAGCCCTCAACAGCAGGGTCAGCGCCCGGCTGCTGCGGCGCATGGCCGAACGCAACGCCGGCGGCACCCAGGTTGCGGCCCTGACCGCCCGCGAACGCCAGGTGCTGGGCCTGGTGGCCGGCGGCTTCAGCAACCGCGAGATCGGCGAAAAGCTCGGCATCACCACCGGCACCGCCAAGGCCCATGTGGAGCGGGTAATCGGCAAGCTCGGCGCGGCGGACCGCACCCAGGCCGCGGTGCGCGGCATCGCCCTGGGGCTGGTGGCGCAGCCCGCGGGGCAATGGCCATGAAGCTCCTGGCGAGCCGGCACTGGCTCGACCTGCCCCTGCGCGGCAAGGCGCTGGTGGTGATTTCCCTGCCACTGGTGATCCTGCTGCTGTCGCTGGTGCTGATCTACATCACCGAACGCCAGACCGCCCGCGCCGAGGAAGACGTGCGCCGGGTGCTGCTGGTGCAGGGCGACATCCAGACCGTGCACACGCTGCTGGCCGAAGCCGCGGCCAGCGTGCGCGGCTACCTGTTGACCCGCCGCGAGGACTTCCTGCCCAGCTACGAGCGCGCCCAGCCGCTGATCGAGGCCGCGCTGCAACGGCTGGACAGCAATATTCGCGATGCGCGCATGCGCGACCACCTCAAGGCCATCACCCCGCTGATCGGCAACAAGCTCGACGGCCTGGTGGCCCTGCGCAACGGCCGGCCCGACGACAGCGCGAGCATCACGGCGATCCTGATCGAGAACAAGCAGGTGCTCGACGTGCTGCGCGAGCAGATCAGCGCCATGCGCATCCGCGAAGACGGCCTGCTGGCCGAGCGCAGCGCCGCGGCCTCGGCGACGCGCATGCGCCTGCTGCTGGCCACGCTGCTGGCGGCGCTCTGCGGCCTGTTCGGGGCGATTGTCGCGGTGCTGTTCCTGTCCAAGGGCATCGTCGCCCGGGTGCAGCAGGTGCAAGGCAACGCCCAGCGCCTGGCGCTCGGCCAGCCGTTGCGGCCACAAGCGCCGGAACAGGACGAAATCGGCCAGCTCGGCACCCGCTTGGTGGAGGCCGGGCAACTGCTGGCCGAACGCGAGCGGGCCCTGCGCGACAACGAAGAGCGCCTGCGGCTGATCATCGACGGGGTCAAGGACTACGGGATCTTCGCCCTCGACACCCAGGGCCGGGTCACCACCTGGAACGCCGGCGCCGAGCGGATCAAGGGCTACAGCGAACAGGAAATCCTCGGCCGGCACTTCTCGCTGTTCTACCTGCCGGAAGAATGCCCGGCGCACCCGGACATGGCCCTGCGCGAAGCCACCCGCGACGGCCATTACATGGAAGAGGCCTGGCGCTGCCGCAAGGACGGCAGCCGCTTCTGGGCCAGCGTGGTGATCACCGCGCAGTACGACGCCAGCGGCGCGTTGCGCGGTTTCTCCAAGATCACCCGCGACATCACCGACCGCCGCGCCGCGGAAATCGCCCTGCGCACCGCCCGCGAGGAAGCCGAAAGCGCCAGCCGCGCCAAGAGCGAGTTCCTCTCGCGTATGAGCCACGAGCTGCGCACCCCGCTCAATGCCATCCTCGGCTTCGCGCAATTGCTGGACATGGACTCGCCCAGCGGCCAGCGGCCCCAGGTCGGCCATATCCTGCGCGCCGGCCAGCACCTGCTGACGCTGATCAATGAGGTGCTGGACATCGCCCGCATCGAGGCCGGGCACCTGGCGCTGAATGTCGAGCCAATCGCCCTGGCCTCGGTGCTGCACGAGGCCCTGACCCTGGTCTCGCCAATGGCCACCGATGCCGGCGTGCGGCTGGCCGCCCTGCCCGCGCTGAGCGAGCACAGCGGGGTGATCGCCGACCGCCAGCGGCTGATCCAGGTGCTGCTCAACCTGCTGTCCAACGCCATCAAGTACAACCGGGCCGGAGGCCAGGTGCGGATCGCGGTCAAGGTCCTGGGGGCACAGGTCGAAGTGGCCGTCAGCGACACCGGCGCCGGTATTCCCCTGGAGCGCCTGGACCAGCTGTTCCGGCCCTTCGAGCGCCTGGGCGCCGACCCGCGGGTGGAAGGCACCGGCCTGGGCCTGGCCCTGAGCAAGAGCCTGCTGGAAATGATGGACGGCAGCCTGCGGGTGCATAGCAGCCCGGGCCAGGGCTGCTGCTTTACCTTGCAGCTGCCGTTTGTCCAGGTGGCCGCGGCCGGCACGCGCCTGGCCCTGGAGCAACAGGCCCTGGAGCCGCCGGTGGCGGTGCTGCCGGCGCGAGTCGAGACCGTGGAATACCGCGGCCAGGTGCTGTGCATCGAAGACAACCTGTCGAGCCTGGCGCTGATCGAGACCCTGCTGCAGCGCCGCCCGGGCATTCGCCTGCTGTCGAGCATGCAGGGCCAGATGGGCCTGGACCTGGCGCGCCAACATGGCCCGCAACTGATCCTGCTGGACGTCAGCCTGCCGGACCTGGAGGGCCTGGAGGTGCTGCGCCGGCTGCGGGAATCGCCGGCCACCGCCCGCACCCCGGTGCTGATGATTACCGCCGACGCCAGCGCCCTGACCCACCGCGCCCTGCTGCAGGCCGGGGCCACGGCGATCCTGACCAAGCCGATCCATATCCCGGCGTTTCTCGCCCACCTCGAGCACTATCTACCGGAGCCCGCATGAACCACGACTTGCGCATCCTGATCATCGACGACCAGCGCCCCAACCTCGACCTGATGGAGCAGCTGCTGGCCCGCGAAGGCCTGCACAACGTGCTGAGCAGCACCCAGCCGCTGCGCACCCTGGACCTGTTCAACAGCTTCGAGCCGGATCTGGTGATCCTCGACCTGCACATGCCCGAATTCGATGGCTTCGCCGTGCTCGAGCAGCTCAATCGGCGGATTCCGGCCAACGATTACCTGCCGATCCTGGTGCTGACCGCCGACGCCACCCGCGATACCCGTCTGCGCGCCCTGGCCCTGGGCGCCCGCGACTTTATCAGCAAGCCGCTGGACGCCCTGGAAACCCTGCTGCGGATCTGGAACCTGCTGGAAACCCGCGCCCTGTACAAAGCCCTGCGCCAGCAGGTGCCGGCGGAACAGATCGAACTGCTGCGCCGCCATCGGGAGTGAGGGCCGGCGAATTACAAGTTGTATTCATCCAGCCTCGGCGAGTCGCCCACCTGCTCGATCAGCGCGGCATCGATGCGCAGCAGGTTTTCCGGCTGGTACGTCAGTTGGCTGCCCCAGGGCTGGTCGTCGGCCAGGGAGCCTTTCAGGCGCACGGCCACGGAGTCATGCACCCGGACTTTCTGCCCTGCTTTATCCCTGAGAATCTCCCGCGACCTGGGTTTGCCGAACGGCGGCATCGAACCGTACTCACGGATTCGCTTGTGGGTCTTGGTGTTCCAGACCAGGCGTGGCACCCACTCGGCGATCAACCAGTTGCGGGTCAGGGAGTCGTGGGCCTGGGCCAGCGGATCCTGTAGCACTGAGGGTGGATAGAGCTCCGCGCGACAGGCTTCGGCGTCGATGCTCAACCCGGCCTCCAGGCACTCGCCGATCATCCAGCGCAAGGCAATCAGCGCCAGTTGCGACTCGCCGACCGGGTAACCGCCGCCAATATCGGCATGCACGCCGGCGAACCAGACCTGCTTCTGGTTCACCCCCTCGTCCTCTGTCCAGAGGTTCTGGCGGAAAAAGCTGCGGCGTTCGTCCAGGGACACTGCATGGCGGATGATCCTCACGTCCTTGTTCCGGCGGGTGTAGGGAACGATCAGCGGGTCGTACACCCAGCCCACCGAACTCACGGTGTCGAACAGCCCGAGAAAGTGAATGCTCACCTTCCGGGCAAAACTGCCCTTGAACGCCCCCATCAACTTGAAGTCCGGCTTTTTATCCGCGCTCATGCGCCACCAGGTGTAACTCATGGCCCGCTGGCGATTCGGCTCGGAGGTGTTGTCCTCGGGTTGCAGGCGCGTGGTCAAAAGCGACCAGGCGAAGTCCATCAATTGCGGCTGATGAGCCGGCAACAGGCCGATGGTGTGCAGCAGCGCCGCCAGCACCCGCACCGCGTAGGAGCCGCGGGAGAAACCGAAGAGGAAGATCTGGTCGCCGTCCCGGTAGTTCTCCATCAGGAAGCGATAGGCATTGAGCACGTTGCGCTTGATGCCCCAGCCGAACATCAGCCCGGCGATGCGCGACGGCACCTTCTGCCATTCGAACAGGGTTTCGCTGAGCCCGAAGGTGCCCACGCCCTGGTCGTAATAGGCCAGCAGCGTCTTGCTGTCCCTGGGCAGCGAACGAAACAGCCGGACCACGTTGGTCGGTTCGTCACTGAAACGGTTGTTGGTGCCGTCGATGCAGACAATCAGTTGGCGTGCCATCCCTGTGTTCTCCACCACCTTGTTACCCGATAGCCGTCAGCGCAGCCAATCGGCCACGCGAAGGCCCTGTGACCCTGCGTCCGTGTCGACTGCGGCGGTAAAGCGTGGAGGGTTCTCCAAGGCATAGCAGCATTACCGGCGCCTGGCCATAAAGCCCTTGGCAATAAATGCCCGGGCAATAAAAACCCCTCCGCAAGGAGGGGCTGGGCGCTGTGGGCCGTGCCTGGGCGCTAGAACCTGCCGCCCAACGGATACTCGATCGCCAGCCGCAGCTGGTCGGCGTCCAGCTCCGCCTGGGCCTTGTTGCCACGGTGCACGGCGTGGCGCAGGGTCACGGCAAGGTTTTTCGCCGGGCCGGACTGCACCACGTACTTGGCCTGCAGGTCGCGCTCCCAATGCTTGCCGCCTTCGCCGTAACCCAGCCAGGCGTAGCCGCCGCGCGGGTCCATATGGCTGCCGTCGATACCGCTGCCGCGCACATACAGGGCACTGAAGCTCAGGCCAGGCATGTCGTAGCCGGCCATGTTCAGATCGTAGCGAGCCTGCCAGGAGGCCTCCTCGGGGGCGTTGAAGTCCGACAGGGCCACGGCGTTGCTCAGCAGGATCGCGCCGCGGGTGACGTAGTCGTAAGGCGTGTCGCCGTCGACCTTCTGGTAGCCCAGGCCAAAGCTGTGGGCGCCGGCCCTGTAGGTCGACATCAGGCTCCAGGTGGTGTTGTCGATCCGCCCGGACAGGGCCTTGCCGGTGTCCTGGGTGCGGTACAGGTTGAAGTCGAACGTCAGGTCCTGGCCCTGGCCCAGCGGCAGGTTATACAGCGCGCCGAGGTACTGCTGGCGCCAGGTGTCTTCGTACAAGGCACTGAACAGGCTGGCGTTGAGGCCCTTGATCGAGGTGTTGCGCACGCCCACCAGGTCGAAGCTCTCGCCCTGCTGGCCATTGGAGTAATTGACCACGAAACCCTGGTCGTGGCTGCTGGCGTTGCGGTCGGTGCTTTCGTTGAAGTGGCCGCCGTACAGGGTGGTGGCGCTCAGTTCGCGGCTGGTGAGGAACCAGCCGGTGGCGGTCTCCGGCAGCAGGCGGCTGTCGGAGGAACCGAACACCGGGGTCTTGACCCGCTGTTCGCCGTAGCGCAGCTCGGTGGAGGAAAAACGCAGCTTGGCCAGCGCGCCGCCGCGGCTGAATTCATCCTTGGGATGGCCGTCGTTGTCCACGCCCAGCAGCCGCGCCTTGCCGGCCCGACCACCGCCGCTGTCGAGCTTCCAGCCGGAATACACATGGGCGTCCAGGCCGAAGCCAAGCGTGCCCTGGGTAAAACCGGAGCTGTAGTCGGCCATCAGGCCGTAGGCCCACTCCTCGGCCAGGTCGCTGCGTTCGGCGCGGGGCTTGTAGGCGTTGCGCGCGCCATTGCTCAAGGAGCCGTGCCGATAGTCGCGACGGTCGTAGAGGCTGCGATTGAACAGGCTCCACTGGCTGTCCTCGATAAAACCCTTGGCGTTGTCCTGCTCCGCGGCCAGCGCGAGCAGGCTCTGGCCTCCCAATGCCAGCAGCAGGGTGTGTCGGGTCAAGGTCTTCACTGGCAACTCCCGGAAATCGATGAATGACGGGCGATAGGAAGCAGTGCGCCGCTTTACGGGCGCACCGCCGCACCCCACTCAGAGGTATTTGAGGATCGCGATATCGCGGCGCCGCTGCTTGAGGTTGGCGAACCAGCGCGTCGGGAAGAACAGCAGCACGCCGAGGATCAGGCTCCACAGCCAGACGCCGGACAGGTTATCGAAGCCGTAGTAAGTGCCCTGGTTGGTGCCCCAGATGGCCACGGCCACCAGGTACATCGCCTTGAGCACATACAGGTGCAGCAGGTAGAAGAACATCGGCGCGCCGCCATAGATCGCCAGTTGCGCGGTCGACCAGCGTTCCTGGACCTTCTCGAAATACGCCAGGAGGATCAGCCCCAGGCCCAGGGTCGGCATCAGGAACATCAGCGACGGCGGGTACTTCTTGGCGCTCATGAAGCTCATGAAGGTGCGCAGCGCATCGCCGGTCTGCACCCAGGGTTTCTCGCCATAGACGTTCAGGTAGCGGATGAACACAAAGGCCACCAGCAAGCCGACGCCGACCTTGAGCAGCCGCGAAATGCGCGCCGCCGGCTGCACGTCCTTGCCAAACCACGGGCCGATGGCCCAGCCCAGCAGGATCACGCCGATCCACGGCAGCACCGGGTAGGTGGTGCGGGCCCGGGTGAACTCGGTGATGTCGATGAACACTCGCTGGTGCAGGATCGACCAGGGCACGAAGAACGGCGACTCGGGGCCCAGCACCACGTTATCCAGCAGGTTGTGCCCGGCGACGATGGCCACGCCCAGCACGATCAGCCAGCTGCGCTTGAAGTGCAGCAAGCCGGCCAGCACGATCATGCAGATGCCGATGCACCAGATCACCTGCAGCCACAGGGTCTTGGGCGGGAACTCGGCGTTCCAGGCAAAACACACGAAGGTCAGCTCGAGGAACACCAGGAACAGGCCGCGCTTGAGCAGGAACACCGAGGTCTGCCCCAGGCTGTGTTTCTGGCTGTAGAGCCAGGCCGACAGGCCGGTGAGGAAAATGAACACCGGCGCGCAGATCTCGCTGAGCAGACGGGTGAAAAACAAGTCCGGGGCGACGCTCAGGGCGTCGATCGGGTCGCTGACCTGGCGATGCAAGAGGAAGGTCTCGCGCACGTGGTCCACCAGCATGCAGAGCATGACGAAACCGCGCAGGGCATCGATCGCCAGCATCCGTGTATTGGCCTTGGCCACGCTGCCCGCCAGGGCCGGGGAGGCAACGCCCGCCTGCCCTGCCAATCCAGTAGAAAGAGTCATGTCGGTCACTTATGCAAGGGTGTTTGAGCGGGGCGCGATTGTCGCGGCGGGACGCCGTCCGGAAAGGGTTTGTCGTGGGCCAGGGGCCGGCCCTGGTGTGTCTGCCAGGCTCATGTGCATGCTCTTGCGCTCCTTTGGGTCTCATTCAACGAATCGCCTCCCCGCGCTCTGATGGCGTCGAAATTGTTCGGGGAAACGTTGCGCGCCTGCGCGGGCGGCCATGGCTGCACAGGCGTGGATTGTCTGTTGCGGTCTGTCACGCCCGGGTTTTCCCGGGCCGCGCCATCCGCCGCCGCTTGAAGCTTCATCAACCGCGATCGCCGAAGCCCGGCAAATAGCCGGCCCAGACGCACGCGCGCCCTTTTGGGGCGCGCATGGGGAGTAAACGATCAGACAACAAAATGTTATCAGATAACATTTCATTTTGAGAGAAGAACCGATTGCAGCCGAAAGCCCTTTATCCCAGGCAGCGCCCTTCCCCGCCCGGCACAAACGACAACGGCGCCCGCAGGCGCCGTTGTCATCTCAGGCGAGAACCGCCTTGCGGCTCAATCGTCATCGTCACGGTCGCGACGATAGCGGCCGTCGTCGTCCCGCCGGTCGTAGCGACGCTGGTAGCGGTCGTCGTCCCGATCGCGGTCACGGTCGCGGTAGTAATCGCGGTCATAACGGCTATGGTCGCGCCAGCGATCATGATCATGGTCGCCATCGTAGCGCCGGCCGTCGTCCCAGTGGGGGTAGCAGCCACCCAGCAGCAGCGTGGAGCAAAGAGTCAGGGTGAGTGTCGCGAGTCGCTTCATTGAAATGTCCTAGAACCTGGGTCAGAACGATGTGTCGGCAAGGCTGCCGGGCAAGGCACCGGGCCGTTTCCAAATAGACGGCGCCGCCCCCTGCAAGCCCCCATGTGACTGTAAAACCAGGGATTTATTCGACTCTGGCGAGGCGTTGGCGGACCGACGGTCATGCCCGCTCAATGGGAATTCCTGTCCCACAGCCAGTTCCACAGCCCCGGCAACCGCACCGGCTGCTCGCTGCTGGTGACGGTACGGGCCATGACCGCCCGTTGCAGCGCCGCGGTGTCGTCGTAGAACGGCTTGGGCGCGGTGGCGACGCCCGTGGCCTTGGCGCTGTCGAGCAGGATCTGCAGGTATTCCCGAGTGTGGCGGGCGGTATAGCGATTGAGGTCATGGAAGGTCACCACTACCGGAATCACCCCGTCCACCGTCGGCAACTGGCCCTGGGCAATGCGTTCGCGCACCTGCGACAGCTGGCGCAACATATTGGCCCGGCGCCGTGGGCTGGCGGTGAAGCCCCAGACCTTGCCGTCGTTGGCGCTGAGGTCGGTCAGCAGCACATGCAGGCCGTGCTGCCGGTAGGCGGCGAAGGTGCGTTTGTCGTAATTCCAGAATGGCGGGCGCACCAGGTTCGGCGCCACGCCGGTGATCAGCGCGATATCGGCGCTGCCAAGGCGCAGGGACTCTTGCAGCTCCGCCGGCTCCAGCGAGCGGTGGTTGGTGTGCCACGGCGTGGCGGTATGAAAGCCCAGCACATGCCCCTCGGCATGCTCGCGGGCCATCATCCGCCGACCTATATCGCTGCCGCCGGCGCGCGGGGCGCGGGTCTGGACGAAAAACACCGCCTTGATCGCCGGCTGCAGCGGGTTCTCGAGCAGGTCGTCGAGCACGCGCTCGGTGGGGTTATAAATGCTCGAAGCGCTGGGGCCGTCGTCGAAGGTCAGCAAAAAGCGGATCGGCGCCTGGGCACGCAGGCGTTGCTCGGTCTGCGCGGTCATTTCGATGGGGGCGCCGATGCAACCGGCCAGGCCGGCAGCGAGCAGCAATGCGCAGAGAAGCTGGAAGCCTTGTTTCATGTTTGCCCTGTGTCGGACCTTCGCGGTCGTCACGTCAATGGCAAAATCCTTCGCCCATGGATCCATGCCCGGCCTGCACGCAGCGCCGGGCACAGCTTTGAGGGGTAACCAGGGTTTTGGTTCCGGCGGACATTCAAGCCGCCAGGGCACTCAGGGCGCGCCACTTTCGCACGGCCGCTGCCAGGCGCGCTGCAACAGCTCGATCACCTCCTCGTCCGAGGTCTGGGTAAAGTCTGCGTAACCATTGCCGATCGAGACGAACCACAGCGGCGTGATCGGGCAGATCAGCTCGTCGACCTCGAAACTCAGGGTGTCCACGGTTTCCTGCGGCGCCAGGGGCACGGCCACCACTATCCGCGCCGGGTGCTGCAGGCGCGTGGCCTGCACCGCGGCGTGCATCGAGGCGCCGGTGGCCAGCCCGTCGTCGATCAGGATCACCACCTGGCCGTGCAGGTCGGGCGCGGGCCGGGCGCCGCGGTAAGCGTGCTCGCGGCGCAGCAATTCCTGGGTTTCGCGCAACACCACCGCCTGCAGTGCGGCATCGTCGATGTGATGGTTGCGCAGGACGTCCTGATTGAGGATCCGGATGCCGCCGGTGGCAATGGCGCCCATCGCCAGTTCTTCATGGCCAGGTACGCCGAGCTTGCGCACCAGCATCAGGTCCATCCGCACCTCCAGGGCCCGGGCGACTTCCCAGGCCACCGGCACTCCGCCCCGGGGCAACGCCAGCACGATCACGTCGGGCCGGCGGCTGTATTTCTGCAGCGCGGCGACCAGCCCCTGGCCGGCGGCTTGCCGGTTGCGCAGGGTCATTTGCAATGACGGATATTCGCTCATGTCTCACCTCCCAAGGCGGCCCGGCTACAGCGCCAGCAGGCTGCAGGGCACCTGATACAACGCATGCTCGGTGGTGCTGCCCACCAGTTTATCCAGGCCTTCGCGATGCACGCGGCCCATGACCAGGACATCGGCCTGGTTCTCGCTGACGAAGTTGGCCAGGACCGTGACCGGCTGTCCGAGGATGAAATGCCGACGCTCCTCGGGCACGCCGTAGCGCTCGGCGAGTTCAAGGAAAGCCCGCTCCAGGGTTACCCGCAGCTCGCGGGTCAGGTCCGACAGCACCAGGCCACCGCCGCCGGCATCGCCCAGGTACACCGACGACACGTCGTAGGCGTGCAGCAAGTGCAGCTCGGCGTCGCATTGCAGGGCCAGGCTGTTGGCTTCGCGGATGATCCGGTCGTTGAGCCCGTCGCGCTGGTGCTCCGGCCGCGACGGATCGACCGCCGCCACCACCATCTGCGGCAAGGTATGGCCATGGCGGCCCATCAGGTACAGCGGTACCGGGCACTGGCGCAGCAGGTGCCAGTCCATCGGCGTGAGAAAAGCGCGCTTGAGCGCCGGTTCTTGCTGCACATCCTTGATCAGCAGGTCGGGCTGGATTTCCGCGACGTGCTGCAGGATTTCTTCCAGCAGGTCGTCGGCCCAGCTCACCTCGCCGTTGACCGTGACCCCGTGGCCACGCAGCCGGTGCACTTCCTCCTGCAACCATTCCTGGTGTTGCAGGCGATAACGTTCGCGCGCCTCGTCGCGCACATGACGTTCGAACAATGAAAGAATCGACGCCGGTTTGAGCAACGCAGCGATATGCAGGGTCGCGCCGCTGGCCTTGGCCAGGGCCGCGGCACGCGGGATCGCGGGGGATTGGCGCATTGCCGGGTCGATGACCAGCAGCAAGCGTTGATACTGGCTCATGGTGCACCTCCAGATAGGCTGGACGCCCACGCCGGCCACTGGCGCCAGCCGTCCCGCGCGCCAGTGTGTCAACGCCGGATCGAACGCCAGCATGACTACAGACTGTGCATTGACAATGCGCCCGTCGCGGCGTTACGGCAAGTGCGTCCAGGGGTGGCGCGAGGCTGGGCGTCGAGCAGCGCCAAGGTGTTGATTTTGAGGGCGCGCGGGGAAGTCTATCGCACGGAAACTTCAGGCATTGACTGAGCCCCCGGCCAGGACATATTGACGAATGAGATTATCAATGGACTGTTCATGCTGGCCGTATCCGGCGTTCGGAAGGCTTGCCCAAATGTTACGACACTTTGAAACGGCCTCAACGATTCGACCGGCCTTGATATCTTCAAGCGCCCTTTGTTCGCGGATCTGCCTGATGGCTATTCGATCCTGATTCTCCGGCGAGAAGCCGCCAATAAGTTTCAGGGAAACTCTATAGGCATCCCAATAGCGTGACAGCAATTGATATCGGCCGGCCGCTGTAGATTTGACGTTCAGCCTCGGCAATATCACCAACTTTCTCGGATGGTCCGCATAATTGCTGAACAGTTCCCCTCCCACGATGACGTCATACCCGAAGTTCAATGTGGGTTGCCTTCCATTATCGGTACCTTCCGACCAGGCGAGCATATCCAGGAAAGCAACTACATTGCGTCCACCAGCCTCATGTTCAGTTATCTTAGCCATTGTGTACCGACTCCTCTATTTGTAACTCGATCAATTGCTGCTGCTCAACCGATAATTCAATCGCATCACTTATCAGCTGTCGCATCTCCTGGACAACGGAATACATCTCCAAAACATTGCCAAGATTGGCCCTTCCAAACTTTGATTCAATGTCTTTCAGATAACCCTCGCGTTTTTTTGCCCTTTCAAGCCGGGACTGTAATTCCGCCAAGTACATGCCTTGAATCACTTTCACTTTAGCCTGCATCGTAAGTGCAATACTTCCCGCAATAATCGCAGACGCGACCAGCGTATGCCCCAGGACCCATCTCCGCCTATTGCCTTTCACTGTCATTTCTTTCCTCTATCCTTTCAAGTTTCAGCTTCTTATAAATGTATGACTGCAGCAGCATTAAAGTTGCATCTGCGCCAAGCCAGCCACATAGTCCGATAACGACACCGGAAACGTCTGAAGAAACATTAAGTGATCGGCATCCTAGAAGTACCAGATAGCCGGCAAATGCCGCACCGACACCTTGTAGAAGGGTTTCGCCGACATTGATCTGTTGGTTGCTGCTAAGTTTTCTCATCATATGCCCGAGAACACCTCCTGTCGCGGCGATGGCTATATACAGCCAAGATCTTAAAAACTCAGAAACCAGATTATCCTCATTCATCTGCGCCACCATATAGAAAACAGCCCCAGTAAAAACACAGCAATGCAACTCTATTGCAGCGCTTTGCGAATAACTGTCGACAAAGACTTTGGACTCGTGGGCGCCACTATCTTCAACCCGCCATCCAGTGCTCATTAACAGCAGCAGACGGCAAAATCGAACAGCTACTTGTTACTCAGGCAAAATTATCTGAAGCCTGAATACTTCGACGCAAGCAAAAGAACGATTTCAGATTCCACTCCGCCACTCAATAGTGCCCTGAAGTCACATGCCGACTAGCCTGCTTAATACGCCGGGTCCGATCTCGGACTCAAAATGTACAAAACGATCGCATAACTTATATTCAGTCCGGCAGCGCTGCTCAACACTCAACAAACTCTTGAGCATACGATCGCCTGCATATATGCACCCGCAATAAAAACTAGAAGGTATTACCGATGAACGCTACCACTGTTACATCAGAAGCATACAATCTGTCTTCCATTTCATCTGCCGTAAACGACAGAACCGGAGGGGTGGATGTTTCCGTATCTCTTGGGCGAATCAGTTGCGGCCTGCAAGATCCGGCGACATTTGAATTGATGATTTATTCAAACCCCGGAAACCCCAGCAGCAACTACTATGGATTTGGCGGCAACTGGATTATCAACTCACCGCGCATTGACTTCAGAAATCAGGTCATTTACTTCGGCAATGGAAAATCAGCACGCTATACCGACAACTTCTTGTTGGAATACAACTTTATCAAGGACCTGAATATTGAGAGGAAGCATATCGTCGACGGCTCGGTGTCTTATTGGAACACCATCATCACTTACAAAAATGGCACAGTGGAATATTACAATGAGCTTGGGGTGATTACCCAACTTTTTTCCGCCAGCGGTCACTGCCTGAACTTTTCTTATGAAAGCGCTCCCGGAGAGACTTACCAGGCCCTATCAAAAGTTTATGACGGCTATGGCAACGAACTTTTGATTGATTACGGCGTGGCGCCGCCCGGTTCGACGGAACGAGTTGTGACCGTTACACAACTTTGCGCCGGAGAGCGGAGCACGACCAAGGTCTATATTCAGCGAAATATAAATCAGGACATTGTAAAAAGCATCTCACTGCCAAACAATCACAATCAGCGCTTTTATTTTGACTACACAGTTAAAGAGGATCGCCTTGTATATCTATCGCGAATTACAAAACCCACCGGACAAGCACAGGAATTTACTTACAGCAGCATCAACTACAACAACTCCCAGACTGTTTATGTCGTATCCAAGCTGGAAATCATGGGTAACGATCCTGTACGCAGCGACAAGGCTACAGTGACCTATGAGTACAGCAGTAATAATTTCACCGGCTATCCACTGGTAAAAAACCAGGTAGCCGGACGTGACAACTGTATCTATCGTGATGACGACTTCACCTACAGCGTCACCGAAGGGCACGATGACATCAAAATCAAAAGAACCTTCAATCGCTTTCATCTACTCATCGAAGAAGAACACATCAATGCGCTGAGCGGCGTTCGACATTCATTGACTTCCTTCATCTACCCGACCGTAGAGGGTGTAGATATAAACGGACAGCCTGAAAACTTTTCGCTCTGGGCAAGAAAAACTACGCTGTATACCAATGCTTCTGGCGGTGCTCGAGAGGTTTTCGAAACCCGTAGTTTCGATGTATTCGGCAACTTGCTGTCTCACCGGGATGCCTCCGGTGTCATTACGACCAACACCTATTACCCTGCCGACTCCAGTCAGGAGGATGGTTGCCCGCCCACCCAGCATGGGTTTTTCGTTTGTCACCTGAAGCGCTCCGTGAACAAGCCAGAAATTTACACGGGGGAGATGAAGACGCTGGAGTTCAAATATAAAGAAGTGCTGGGGCTTCCTTATATCTCTCCAGTACTCTCTACCCCACCCACAGTCGTAAGGCCATACATGGTGCGTGCCGTAGAGTCCAAAGCAAACGGCGTCACACTGTCCACGGCCGACTATATTGCCGCCACCGATGAAACCACTGCTAATGCGCGGATCTTCGTCGGCATGCAAGCCTGGGAAAAACTTCCCTCGCAAAACAAGCCTTATACCATCACTTACACATACTCCAAGGTAATGGAACTGGCCAGGATCCAGACCTCGTACCGCTCGTCGGATGTCGAGGAAACCTTGGAAAAAACCTCATCAAGAACCTTCAGCCTGTGTTCCGGCCTCACTTATGAAGAACAGGACTTCAATGGCGCCATCACCCAATACCAATACGATGCAGAGAACCGCTTAGTCAAGAAAACGAATTTCTCCGGTACCGCCTGGCAACAGGAAGAACACTACAGCTACGAGTATTATAAGAACATCGATGCGACTTATGGCTATCAGAATGTAATCACTACTACCAAAGCCAATGGCATGCAGCTCACCAGCTATATCAATTTCAACAACCAACTTAGCTATTCCTTGGAGACCCGCCCTCAGGGTGCTGAATACTGCATCAAGAAACTGCAATACTTCCCTAGCGGCCTGATTGCATCGGAGACCGCTTATGACAAAGTACTTTACCCTTCAGGAGCTGAAGTCACCGTCAATAACACTACCCGCTATACTTATGTTTCAAGAGAGCTGGTCCGAATTCTCAATCCGGATGAAACGACAGACACCATCGTGCGAAACAAGGTGCTCAATACAGAGGACCACCAGCGACGAAACGGAGCGATTTATAGAGTTGCTTATGATAATGCCGGAAATATCACATCGCTGGCGCTGATTACCCATGATCAAAATAATGAAATCGTTACCTATCTGGAACAAACCACGTACGACGGTTTTGGCCGAACGTCGGCGACCGTCAATCGTACAGGCGGACGCTCAAGTTATGATTATGATCATTTTGATCGACTTCTTAGGAAAACAGTACATGACTCCGATGGCAATGGCCGCGTAGACACCAACATTTACACTTACGATTCAGCCTTGCAGAACATGAATCTTCCGACGTCGGTCATCAGCAGAACCTCACTCAACACCCAGCAGGAAGTGATACTGAACTCTCGGCGATACTACGATGGTTTTGGTCGTCTCATTGAACAGGACAATCAAACGTTCAGCTACGCGCAGCCCTATTACACTCACCCCTCGCGTTGCTCTGATACTTATGACGCCGCAAATACCCTGACAACGTTTGACCCGATCACTCTGATGACAAACACCGTGGTCAAGACACTGGCTCAGACCCCGGAGACCAGACTTAACTACAGCTATGACAGGCAAACTGGCTTGATCACGCAAGCACAGGCTGTTCGCTCGGGTGTCGAAACGGCCAACTTTCAATACTCCTATGACGCTAAGGGAGCATTGACCCAAACCAGGCGTACCTATGCGAACGGAACATCAGTGACCACCGAAAAGACTTATTCAGTCAGCGGCGAACGGGTCATGACGGCAACCAACCATCTGGGGAAGTTGCAGCGCTATCACTATGATGATTACGGTCGTTTGTGGGTAAAACAATATGAGGGGCTGGGCATCAAACTGGTTGCCACCTATCGCCTCGACGGAACCCTGTATCGCATCACTGTTGAAAGCAACAAATTTCTTGACCAAGATCGGTACTTGGCCATTATGTATTTTGAATATGATGCGTTCAATTTCGAGTCTCGCAGGGAGTTGGCGGTCTGTACGAATGGCTCAATGACGACTGTTCTCGATACCACCACGGTGCATGGCAATAACCAGCTTGTTACCTCTCGGAACCTCAGCAAGGGCGAAGCATCCACCGACAATATCGATTATGCCTATACCTACCTGGGAGCATATGGCCACTTACGCTCTTCCAACTTGACAAAAGGCACTTCGGCGCCGTCGGTGACCAACTACAACTTCGCAGGCGGACAGCGATTTAGCACCATTGAAGTCACTGATCATAATCCGTTGCATTATGGTTATCGAGAAGATCGGGTAGACAGTTTGAATAATGGTGAAAGTACCAGGCTCATCCGAAGTGACTTTGCCGGGAATATAATCGACAGTCCGGAGGCTGCCCCCTACTCTCGCCATTTCGTCTACGATGCCTCCAACAGCCTGATTTCATGTCACACGCCCAACGATAACCAAACCTTTCAGTATTTGTATGAGCCCCTTGGCAACCTAAGCCAGATTCTCAGCGACAACGAAAGCATCACCTACATTTATGACGACGATACGGTCATTGGTGAAATCAGCGGTAACACCAAAACCTTGTACCTGTCATTCGGCAATATGCTCCTTGGGCGCTATATCCAACGCGGCGATCAGGAAGAACTTGAACTCTTCGGTACGGATACTGCTGGAACAGTACGGAGTGTCACCAAGTGTTTGCCTGGAGGGACGACCTTGCAGACCGTCTATCACGACTATTCAGATTTCGGCGAACGTCGCGCCTGGTAATACCAAACGCAATTCCTATGCCGAATAAACCAGAGCCTGCCATTCATGGCAGCCCTCCAGTTTTTCATCAAACAGGTCTCGATCGGCGCCTTCAATTGAAACAAACAGGTGAATCAACATGACAACCGCTAACAACATTTCCACCACCGCTGCGTTCTTGGTCGACAGTAATACCCGTGGCTTCAATGGTTTTATTCATGACTGTGTGTCTAACACTTATCTGTTGGGTAACGGCTATCGCGCCTACAGCCCAATGTTGCGTACATTCTATTCACCCGACAGCCTGAGCCCGTTCGGAGCAGCCGGTATCAATCGATATCAGTACTGCCAGCTGGACCCGATCAACTACATAGACCCCACGGGTCATATCAGCTGGCAAGCCGTGGGTGGAACCATCCTTGGAATAGTGGGCACAGTAGCCGGTGTGGTGCTTGCTATTCCTACCGGTGGAGCCAGCCTGTCTTTAACGGCATTGGCCATCGGGGTCGCGGCTGCCGGTCTTGGTTTGAGCGCCATCGGCACGGGAATCGCCTCGGCTGTCTATGACGCGCGGGGCGACATCAAATATGCCGAACAACTGGGGTGGATATCCTATGGGTTGGGCGCAGCTTCCTTCGCCGTCGGTGCGGGATTGGGCGGCGGAACGGCAAATCTTTTGCAAGGCAGCGGCGTTCTGACCACATTGACAGGCTCCGGCCTGATATTCGCAGGAGTGGCGAGCGACAGCCCTGCCCTGAGAGGCGTTGGATTTGCCTTTACGTTGGCGGGGATCGGTATGGTCCTGGGTGGTGGAATATTGTCAAAATTCCCTGCCAGGGCCTTGGGCATGCCCCGCGGGCTTTCCTATCCGCCCAATCAACCCGGCATTTTGTCCAACATCGGTTTACGGTCGATCCAACCCGGCATTCGACCTGGGCTCAGCACAGGGCTGATCTAAACGACTCGCCGTGCAGCGCCCGAGCCAAAAAGCTCGGGGTGCTGTTTTAGATCAGGCACGACTCTTCAAAGACGCCGCCGGTATGCATTAGCACATCCGGCGGCGCTTTTCTTACCATTAATCCGCGCAAAGTCGACACCGTCGACGTTGGACTTGGCCCATCTCCCGGCATCAATACCGGCACCCGGAGGCCGGGACAAGCCCCTCCTGGCTCACCTTGCCCTGGGCAGGCCCGCCTCGGGCATATCCTTAAGTGCCGCATTTAGCCTGAAGCTGTCGCCCGGCCATCGCTTGATCGCAAAAGTGGGGCAGCCCATGCAGCAAAACACTGCAACCGTGCGCCAGGCAGTCGAGAGGCCTGATGACCCACCGCGGTAAAAAACGTCTAGAGGAACTGAAGGAACCGGATCGCGCCGCCACCATTCCTGGATGCAGCAACCGACAAGATCTGGCAGGAGAGACCGGACCCCAGGCTAAGTCACGGAGTGGGTCGGTCGAGCAATGATTTGGCGCCACCGCTGCGCTGTATGAAAGCTGATTTTTACCAAACGGCAACAACGCCGCTGTAGGAGCGGGCCGGTGAAACCCGCATCGTTAGCAGGGAAGGCGCAACAGAAACGCTCCGCAAGAAAGCGAGCGGACTGAATCCTGGTGTTAGTCCAGAACTCGATCCGCTCAATTGTGGAAGATCAGTTGTGAGGTCTTTCGGGGTACCGGGCTTGGTCAATCAAGCTGCGAGCAAACTGAACGAGTTCCAAAAGGGAAACGTGTGTATCTGCCATGCTTGCGGATGTAAGGACCTGAGTCTCGTCGACAACGCCAAGCTTCTTGAGCCCGTCAAAAACATCGATGACATCTAGCGTGTCTCTAAGCTGGACGACACCGTAGTCCAACTCTTCGAATGCTTCAGATACAACGTTCTGTTGTAGACGCGATAGCTGTTCGATCTCGACAAGCAGCCTGTCCAGCTTGTTTAGTTTTGCACTGGTTGTGTATTTTGCTTTTTGATAGTCGTTTACCTCTTCAAGTGTGCTTACCAACGGAAAGGCCGGGGCATAAGTAAAGCCTGTCGCGACCTCAATGCCTTTTTTGGCAAGGCCGCTCGATGCTGATTGCAGTACTTTTTTTCCGACAAAAAGTCCCCCTTCCCTTGCGCTAAAGATTTCTTGCAGTGGTCGCAGGACTTTTGCAACGAGGTAGGGGTCAAAAACTTCTTTATCTACAGATTTTCGTATCTTCGAAGTCTTGGGATAAAGTGTTTTCTGGACCTTCGCTTTGCCGCCTATTTTAGAAAAGGCCTTATCGCTAACTTCTTTCATCAGCGTTTTACCGGCCAGCCCAATACCTGCACCTGCTGCAGCACCGATTCCCGTCCCCACCCCTGGAAAAACCAAAGTACCAAGTGCTGCGCCAGCAATTGACGCCCCAGCCGTTATACCCACACCAAGCGCCATCTCGGAGCTGGCTTTCACGGCAAAAAGAGCCGTGTGTTTTCTGGCTTCACGCTTGAATACTTCAGGATCGAGTTGCCCTTTCATGAATTCGATTATTTCATTAATCTGTTTTTGGCAGGCCGAACGAAACAAATGAGCCTTGATAATCGCTTCTGGTGCGTCATAAGTTCTCCACTTGTATCTGGGGTCTTCGAAATCATTCTCCATCGTGGAGACATCATGATCGATAGTAGAGCTGTCAAGAGAGTTTTCGACGCTACCAGATTCAATTCCGGGCAAACCGACTTCAGTCGAGGATGCAAGCGTTTCGGAAGCAGAAGACTGTTCGTCGGATAGAACATTGCTGGGGCTGCCACTTTCGCTGAACGACCTGCTAATTCTTGCTCTTTTATCGTTGACAGAATCTTCGGTCTTACCAAGAAACCAGTTCTTTCTCAGCTCCGCTGTCTGTGCTCGGTTATTTGGCATTCCATGTAACTCCCTATTTTGTTTGTAGCCATAGTGGGTTGTTATTGGCGCTATTATTTAGAGGACAAGGCCTGGGCCTGTTTTCGATGCTAGGGCGGCGAATTAACCACCGCAATGCGAAGTACTAAATCAGATGATTGTGTGGCTAGAATAAAACCGCTTCCGCTTTTGGCTTGATGTCGACCTCAAGGCCAGACAACTTTCAACGGGCTTTCCAGCCAGGGCAGTAACAATTGTTCTCTCGACCAGGGCAGATCCGCTAACAACACGTCACAGGCATCCGGCTCCACTTGCACATGCACCTGTCGTTCCTTCCAATACAGGCTGCCAGGACGTTGCAGAAACCAACGACGTAGATCGTCGGCGCTGCATCTTGCCAATGTCGGGATTTGTGCTGGTAGCGATTGTAAAAGCGGGTCCAGGCTGGCCAGTACCGTCGCATCCGGTTCTGCCCATGGAAACAGCGGGGTTTCCAGCGTCAAGCCGCAGATCAACTTGGTCAGCGGTGTGCGCCATTCGCCCTGCATCCGGTCGCCCCATAACCACCCGTCCAGCCAGCACACGGCCTGGCATTGCGCACTCTTGTCGACAAAGCGGTCTTCGACCAGCAGCCCCAAACGGCGAAACATACCGGGCAGAAAGGGCCAGAGCAGGACCAGGCCGGCGTTATCGACGAGCATCTCCTCGGGCATAGCTGTCGCTTGGTCTTCGCCGGTTGCCCCTTGACGCCCTGATGGTCTAGAAGCGGAGCCAGGCTCCACGAGAGATCGGGTCGGGCCTGTCGGAATCTGGCCCGGTTGTACGGCTCCAGCGGGCACCAGGACCTGGCCCTGCCGAGTTGCCATCGGCAGCGACTCAGGCGCAACAGGCGATAGTTCAGGGGCTTCCAGCCCTTGCCCTTCTCCCTCCCCCAGAAGCCGATGCAAGCGCTGACGGTTTGCAGGGCTCAAGTAAGGGGCAAGGTGCTGCCATTGCCCGGACTCGAGGTAAAGCAAGCGCAACCACCCCGCTAATGCGGACGATGGCAGATGCCCGGACAGTTGAACGAGCGCATCGGCCAGGAGCGGTAGCACCCGGGGGGACAATTTGCGCGACGGTAACAAGCGCTCCACAAACCAGGGGTTGTCCGGCATCGGGATCTCGCAGGGAGTCCGCCGCACCTGCGTCAATAATGCCCCCACCATCAGACAGAAGGCCCAGGCCGGCTTGTCCTGAGCCGGCCATTGCGCCCTGCGGTCAAACAACAGTCCGCAAACCTCGCTCAAACTCGCGTCACCTGCACTTTGCACCAGGCGCGCCACAGCGTTCGGCTTCAAGATGCATTCAGCGAGCAGCAAACGCCATGCGCCAGGTTCGGCCTTGAGCTGCGCCAGCAGCCAAGCATCTGATGAACAGGCCAAGTGCTCGCTCAAGGCAGCGGTTGCAACACCACTTTTCAGGAAACCCGCAAACTGCGACAAGACCGTTTGCGCAACTGCAGGACGAAGCTCGGCTTTCGCCTTGCGCACCTTGGCCGACATTGGCAGAGGGGAATCGCTTACCAGCATGCCCCGCTCATCCGCCAGCTTGATGCTCGAATCGGCCGGCCAGTCCGCAGTCCCCGCCGGGGAAACACCTGAGTCGAGCAGTGCGCCGGCCATCACGGGTTGCAGCTTCGCCGCCAGGGCTGATAGCAACCGCTGGCAAAACTGCGTGTCGAACTGCGCCAGGGTTATCTCGCCCAAGTCCAGCATCATAGGGGGCAACCTAAGGGGTGGGGCCGCCTCGCCTATCGGCTGCATCAATGTCGCCAGCTCTCTTCGCCACTGCTGATGGAACAGGCGTCGGCAACGCTTGAGCAAGGGCTCGGCCAAGTCCAAATGCACATCAAGTATGATGCGAAGTTTTCCTACGCTATTCAAATAAATACCCTTCCCTGATTATCTCCAACAAGTTTTATGAAACAACTATGAAAGACTGCTTTGCTTCAGATTTCAAAGCCCTTGATTACGAAGCACAGGTGTCATGAAACCTATTACCAGGAGCATCGATTAAAGATCGAGGCCTCGTGTTGCGCCAGGTAGGCTTCATGTGTCGCACTCTTTTACAGTTTCCTTCGCACCAAAAATCTCACTTGGAAACCGGCACTGAATATTACAATTTCATAATGAATGCCAATATATAATACGGAGGAACTGTGTTTACAGAGTGCGAGTGTGCCGACTGTTCTGCACTGCCACCATGCGAATGAGCCTGCCCTCCCCCTGTAGTTGAAGTGTATGAAAGCACGCTAGTACTCAAACCATCGTTATGCCCATTTGCATTAATCACATTAGTCTTGCCACTTGGCTTTCCATAGCGCACGGAGCCATAGTAGGACATCAAATCGCCCCAGTTATAATAATTAGTTAGTTGAAGCCCACCTAAATGGTTATGTCCTGGTATCTGACTACCGGTCAATGTATGGGGATTAACTGTTACTCTGATCGACGGTTGGCTCGAGCTAGTGTTAACCGTGCTCGACTTGTTGTTCGCTGCACCATCTACCACTTCACTGCTTCGGCCTGAAACTTCAGATAAATTTCCCCCAAGAATAAAGCGATTCCGTAAATCCGGACGACCTCCGGTGCCATCGCACAGCGCCCACCCTGCAGGAATCACTGCCCCCGAAAACATGACGATCAATCCACTGGGGATACCAGCATTCGGTGCAACCTCCAACTTACCGTTGGCCATCGTCAGGCTGGTACCGTGATTAACCCCCACCACGTTGTCATTAACCGTAATCCCTTTAGCGGGATCTGCCACAACAGCATTCACCCGCCCCCAGGCAGTAAATACCGTCGCGCCATCGTGCTTGGCTCTTAACCACATTCCGCCCACAGCGTTGAAGTAGATCTGCGTACAGTCGTTACTGTTGCTGCTGCCATGAGAAAACATCATCAAGAACGCATTTCCCGCCAAGCCGTTGGCGGTGGCTGGTCGATTCAGATACGTCGATCCATTAGACACCGCGTACACCCCAACTCGATAGGCGGGAGGTACAACAGTGTTAAAGTCGACACCGTCAGAAAGCGCACTAGGTGGTGCGGCAAAAGAATCCGCCACTTCCAACTTGCCATTAGCCACTTTCAGACTGGCTCCGAAATCAACACCGATACCGCTGACATCCACTTTAATGCCTTTGCTCGAATCAGCGACAATACCCACACCATTGGCATCAACCTTAATGCCCTTACTCACATCGGGAATAACGCCAACACCATCGCCATCAACCCGGACCCCGCTCTCGGCTTTTGGCCGCACTGCCAGCTTCTGCGAACTGTCCAGTTGCAGACCGATACCGGGTACACCGTCCTGCGCCGGTGACAACCCCACCGCTTTACGTCCCGTGTCTGCAATATCGATCAAGTCGGAAAAGTTCGATGCCAAAGGGACTTTCTGCACCCCAAATATATCCTTGAGGGTTTCAACACTAGGGCCTACAGCATTCTCCGGAACAGTATCAACCATTTTCATATTCCTTCTGATATTAGTTTAAATGCACACTCACCCGCCCCTCAGGACTTTCGCCCTGAAGTTTCTATCAATCTGCAAATACCGATAAGAATCTCAAGCAACCAACAAGCGAGTTTTATGGGCTGCCATTCGCCATGCTAAACAGCACTCACCGCAATCATATTCGCTCAAATGCATTGAATGATCGGATACGTATTGCAACGCCAGTTCCTGATTCAGGTTGCCAAGAAAATAAAAACCTGACAATCCAAAGTCTGAATTCGCTCTGGCGGGAATTCTTTTTTACTAAAAACAGCCAATGATGACCGTCTCAAACCAGCGGCAGCACAACTTCATGCCAAGTAAGCATGAGCCAATGGCAGCTCAACGCCTGAACCAGACTGCTACCCATTCATATATTTAGAGGGGCGGTGTATAGAGCAGTACATTCTCTTCGATATAGTCAAAATCCCAGTCGGGTTGGGTGGCGGTTATCTGTTGCTGTTCGGTCGCAATACGCATGGCATTGATCCCCTGCTCTCCCGTCGGCAGCATACCGAGCGCTAACAACCGCATCAGGTTATAAGACAGCTCTCCCAACTGAACATTTTTTTGTGTCTGCCAACGTGCATAAGTCCAGGCAAAGTCCTTGAACGCCACATCACTTAACCAGAGCAGTTGAGCCGATACATGACAAGGCAATTCATCCTGAATGATGTTCTTGATCCAGGCCTCGATCACATAGGGGTCTATTGCGTTGGCCAGCAGGTCGCTATTGAAGACCAGGCTCACATCAAAAGAAAAACGGTCGGTAATTTCAGTCTCGATTACATGCCATCGATAGTTTTGCTGCTGCTCTGGTGCCGGTAATGCCGGACCCGACTTCCATTCAATCCGCAACTGCCTATTGATGGTATTTATCTCCACAACCCTGGCATGGGTCACCGTGATCGCATCGCCATCCTTGGTAGACTTCAGATAAATCGCAATAGTGTCGTCATTCTGCAGATTCCGTGGGAAAGGCTCGGTTTCAATCCAGGGCCGTAGGTGATCCAGTGGCTGATCTTGGACATATGTAAAGTCATACGTCATTTCCTTGAGCCACAGTTTGCTGTTGGACCAGCGTAGCGTTTGCTGCGACTGTGCCTCCATCAGTTGCTCGAGGCTGCTGGACAGTTGACGGTTATCGTGCAAATCCAGATGAACGGTATTGCCTGCAACTTTGGCCACCATGCAGGCAGGAACTTTGTACGAAGAGTTATCTTCGTCCAGAATAACCAACTCAATCAACAGTCCTGGCCTCAATCCCGTCACCTCATCGTCCAAGGTCAGAATCAACCATGAAGGGGAGTCCGGATCGTCAACCGTGACGAGACTCAGGGGTTGCAACTCGTCATAGCGTGCATCGGGTTGCTGCGGCAACAAGCTAATATGCTCGACCAAATAGAATGGCAGGTTTCCCAATTCCATCTCTGCCGCTGCAACGAACAGTTCCTTTCCCAGGCCTAGTCGTGCCGCAATGCGCCGTTGGAGTGCAGATACGGCACCGGTGCGGAACTGATTGCGGGCATAACCCAAGACGCTGTGTTGTTTTAGATAACCTCGTTGAATAGTCAGAAAGTCGTCGTTGGATACATTTTTCAGCAACGTCCTGTTTGAACGGCTGTCACCGAAATATCCCAGCAGATAACCAATGATCGAAAGCTCTTTGTCGAAGTCCTGGCGTTGTTCTTTAATCCATTGTTTGAGCTGGCCCGAGTAATCGGCATGAACCGTATTGGCCAAAGCACCATCGCTAAACGGCCATTGCCCTCCCATGACCAGGCCATCCTCAGAGGCACTACGGTCAAATGCCAGCAAATGCGGCAGATTGGCTAACTGATCGCAACCGTTGGCCAGCAACTGCTCGAACGGTAATAGGAACTGGTGCAGATGTTGTACCTGGGTCACGGTGCTGGGCTGCTGCAAGCGATAGCAAGGTGGAATCTTGTCGCTGACTGGGTAGTTGCGCCCCGGATCACGGTAACGTCCGTATGGCAGCAATACAGGTTGTTCGTTGATCAGTGCAACCTTGGGCAGTGCCTGTTCAATTTCCGCTTTGCTGGCTTTCAACTGCTGTCCACGCTTCATCAGCTTGACCTGAATACCGTCGGCCAGCACCGCTAGTGGATCTTCCCCCCACAGACGAACAGACATGCCGGCCGGCAGGACCGCCTCCCAGCCTCCCGACGCAAAATTCAATATTTCCAGGCGCTTCACTCCTTCCATTGCCAACAGCGCACTGGCCAGGGGATTGATGCTCAAGGTGGAGTCCGCTGCATAATCCCGGGACACTGGTAACACCGTGATCCAGCCATGCTGAAGTCGGGGCCCTTGATATATCGCTTCGTTGCTCAGTCCCTGCGCAGCCAGTTCAGCTGCGCAATAGCGCTGGGGTTGAGGGCTCAGGTAGGATTCCAAGGCTGTATAGATATTGGCCAGCACCGTTGCCGGCTCGCAAAAGTCATCTTCCAACTCGATGGTCAGCTCAACGTTCACTTCGTGTGGCTGCAGCCAGGTAATGGGGCCGGCGTACTCACAGACATTGCGGTTGTCCGCAAGAAACGCTCGCAACGCCAGCTCGGCATCGGCTTGCTTTACCCCCCGATTCAATTCGACCAGCAGTCGGTAGCCACCCTGCAGAATGAATAGTTGAGGTTCCGCACCCTCGCTATCCGGGCGCCGAAAATGAAACTCGCGAAACACGGGGTCGAACCAATAGCTGTAATGATCTTCGCTTTTCTCATCCAGTAATAACAACTGGACATCGCGAAAGTAGAAGTTTCCGCTGGAATCGCCACTGCTGTGCAGATCCAGAATGGCCCGACGATAGTCATCCACGGTGACAGGCGAGCCGGTCAGAACCTGATGTGGGCCAAAATCGGCAGGAAACAGTCCTTCCCCGCTCTGTTGCCTGGATGTGAGCAAATCACTCAACGGCAAGGTATGCCGATAGGCCAGGTCCGAAACGGCAAAACTCATGCCTTGCAATAAAGTAATACCCGGATCGTGCTCGGCGGTATCGCTCCAACTGTCCCTCGCGTAATAGCCGAGGTCCAGTTGAGCCTGTTGCCACAACTGATCAAAGTGAATGGACTTGCGAACTGGTATTGAGGATGCGATGGAGTCCTTCATATGTTCCCCTGAAAATAAGATTGGACAAGTAGACGTCCACTGATAATTAACTCAGCGAGTCAGGCTGCCGGCACACTTTTTACCACCCTAGTTTAGAATTCGCTCCCAGCGCGGAACCAACACCCGAGTTGGGGCGCACTCGACTGATTGCATGGCGTCATTCAATGTAAGTCTTACTACACGCTCGACGCATTGTTGCTGCTGAATAAATGCCAGCACTTCATAATAATCAAGCCGGCCTCCCGGTTTCGCTTCACTGCGCCCATCCCACGCCCAAGGTATATAGCGCTGAAGCAAGGTTTGACTCAACATACGATAGCCGTATTCAGGACTGATCGCGTGATGAAACTCAATTTCATACTTTCCTAGCACATCGATATATATTGGGTTGGCCAAGTTAAGTTTGACCCATGGTGAAGTTCTATCCTGCAAGTAACGACGCATTGCGTCCAGGCGAGCCATGTTAAAAACAGGCCGCAACGGGTCTGTGTTATCCATATGACCATGATTGGGAATAACCGTTATGGTTTGCAGATCTGACGAATGCGGATCCGTAAATCCCCCCTCGGTCGGCGTGTAGACTTCGTGAATTTCCGGGAACTGCTCCAGCAGCAAGGCGCGCATGTCTTTCCAGCTCTGCCCTCGCCCACGATGCGAAAGCTGCCAAGCAACTCGCTGGTGAAATACCGCAGGTGATTCGGGCGCCCTCCCTCCCGTAGAAGGCCATGGCTGTATGACGCTATCCAAGCCGTCAATGGTTTGTACTGCCTGGACGATCGTGCCGGCCGGCAACGGTCGATCGAAATGCATGACATCCAGCGTCTCGCCACGGCTCAAGGTGGCGGTCATGCTATTGACCAGCACAGCCTGCAACCATGGATAGCTCGAGGTGTCCGGGGTGTTGGTATCCCCTGGCGGCGTGACCAGGATACGAATCCAGTGGCGTCCCGCCGGCATCCATGGAGCATGGTCCGCTGCATCCGCCGGTAACGATGCCATCCACAACCCGGAATCGAACAAGCCTCCAGTTCCGTCGGCGACCGTCGCATTCAACGACCGCCACCGATTCGCCCGGTCCAGATATTGAAAACCCAATTCAAGCAATTGCGGACTTTGTAGTTTCCAGTAGAGGGAGAGCTGCTGCCCGGGCTGCATGGAACTGAACCCCAGATAGAGCTGCGGCAGATCAGTGGCGCCTCCCTCAGTATCGGTGTCTCTGTAGCCGAAAGGAGTCAATAGATATTGCATGCCCAGCTCTGTGTCCAAGGCACTGTATTCAACATCCAGGCCCTTCCACTGCGGCGTATAGGGCGGATTCAACATGGCTCCGGTTGACGATTGCGCCTCGAACTGCTGATGCAAAAAACCCTGGCCGGCCAATTCCAGCCGCACTTTGCTACTCCAGTCTTCAGGATCCGCACTGTCGCTAGGCTGGGCAGGAAGATTGCTGAATGGAGGAAGGTTCAACGGGATACCGGCTGGAGCCCCGGAGCCGACGGCAAACAGGGGAATCCTCGATCCCAGGTTTTCCCAACCATTTTCGCTGTAGATCTTGGGCTGCACGGTGAACTCCTGATTCGTTGCAGGAGCGTCGTCATAGCCCTGATACCAATCGCTGAAGCTCTGGCTGGGCAACCCTTGCCATTGAGGAGTCAATGTCACGCTAAACGGGGTGGACTTACGGCACCAGTCCGCGGCCATCAGACTGATGAAACTGATCTCCGGTACCGGCATCTCGCCAAAGGGAAGACAGGCTCGGTCAAGCGAATGGCTACCACTGTCGGTACGGAACCGTACCTGCGTAGCATGTGCCACCTTTACCGCGATGCTGGCAACCAGTGGAACAGGCAGGCCATCTCTGCGGCTTAACCTCAATATGGGAGTGGCGAGAGAAAACCCATCGAGGCCGTTGGCCGGCGCCATCGCCGGCGCGTCGGCTCCCAGACTAAAGCTGTACCCCTGTTCCCGAGTCAAGCGGACCCAACCGTTGACCGTACTGACGTCGGCGTATATCTCACCTGGAGCCGGGCTGGAGGCAAAGTCGATGCGGATAGTCCGCTTGCCTTCTGAAAGGGCCAAGACATCGGAGGCCACTACGCGCCCGGTAATGACCGGTACTTCCGGATTGGTGTCCGCCGAGAACAGACGACTACCCTGCTGCGGCCACGCAAGCCCCTGGCGGGCATCTTGCAATACACAAGAGAACAGACTCCCCTCGTGAGGCCTACACCAGCGCACGTCGGTCAACTGGCCCTGATTAGCCTGCAATGGTTGATCCAGCTGATACTGAATGGAAGTGCCCTGGCTGTCCTGGCCAGCATCGAACAGGCTTCCCTTCTCGAGCAACAACTGCGAGGTATTTCCTTTCAAACGAAAGGACAACACCACTCTATCGGGTTCCGCCGCACGCTCCTTCAGACCCAGGAAATCTCGATAGTAGAGCTGGCGATGGGCTGCCGGCAGACTATTGAACAACGCTGCCGGGGTCTCCAGTTGACGTAACAGAACCAACAGGAATGCTTGTTGCGGAACCAACTGGCCGTCGGACAGTTCAGCAGAACCATACAAGGTAGCCAGCCGCTGGATATCTTCAACTCCGCCTGGAAAGAGCACCTGTGCCCAACTGTTTTGCGGACGACCCGCAAACGGAATTCGACTCGCATACTCGAACACATAGTTCAAACGCTGCTCGATGGTTCGATCATCCAACTTGAAATGTTCGTCCTGCGACATCGCTATTAAATTCGACATAAGCCATGTTCCTTTTCACAACATTCGAAACCCTCGAAGCCAAGAGGGAGCAAGTCCAACCTCATTCCACCAACTCAAATTGCTCATGAGTCAGCGTCGCCATAAGAAACAACTACCCTGCCTTCACGGTTCGCTGACTGATATTGAAACTTCCGGTTCCCATGCTCGGCACGGACAGATCGGGCGATGAGGCAGGTGGCGGTGTCATCGCAGGTTGGGTGGGTAGAAACTGAGCCTTGAACTTCTGCCCCTTGATAATGATTGGCTGACCGCAGATGGATTTCTTTGCCTCCTGGCTGGCATCGAGCGCCACTATGGTGATGGTTCCAGTCCCCGGAACAGTATGAGAAGCCGTTGTATAAGGGACATTCATTAGCCTTACTTGCCTCTCGTCGCCTTTGACACAGACATTCTTGTTATTGATGGTGGCCTTGCCGGTGCCATTTATAGTGGTTGGCGGGGGAATCACCGTGCGATTTCCAAACACCGGGTCGAATTTCACGATATCGCCCTGTATCACTACCCAATCGTTCATAGGAAACCGACTCCCTGACCATCGCCAATATCCAGCAAGGCGTCGAGCTTCCCTGTCATGTCACTACCCCGGACCCGATAGCTCACACTGACGACAAGTTGACTCGGGGTCCCAGGGCTCTGTGTTACTTGCAGGGAGTTCAGAACCACCCTGGTTTCATAACGCAGAATACTCTCTGTAATTTTCCGCTCAATATCGGCCAATAAATCCTCGCCAAGATTCTCGAACATGATGCTGTTCAAGTCGCAACCATAATCGGGGCGCATAACCCTTTCCCCGGGAGCCGTACTGAAAAGAATCTGCAAGCTCTGACGAATATCCTCCTGGTCTTCCACCATCGCCACCCCTCCTTCGGGATAAACGGTGAATGTTGGAGGAAATGCCCAGCCGCGCCCATAAATCCCACTGGTTTTATTATTCATTATTACTCCTGGCAGCATAGCGTTCGGACAACTTAAAGCTGACCGGGTTTAAGCCATAGATATAAGAACTATAAGGATATTTTTGTCTTGACTTGACATCGCAAGCGCACCACATAGACATTGCTCAGTGCAGGGCTATTGCTTCTTATCCAAGATCGATTGCTTTCCCTTTTATTTTTACGGAGTCATTCCCGGTTACACTCATTACTTTGGTGGAGGCTTCGAGTTTTTCCTTACCTTTGAGTGTCATGTTTTTTGAAGCACTGACTTGAATATTTTCACTGGTAAGGGCGACATCCTGACTGGCACTCAGTTCAATACCTGATTTGAAATTCAAGCAGTCCTTGTCATATTGCAATGACAAACTACCCTCTTCGATATCAAACAAGAGTTGTCGCTTGCTGTCCTTTTTGCCAAGGACCAAGCCTTTTTTATTATTGGCCTTGCTCGGCGCAAAGGGCGCTTTGTTTTCCGGGTTATGCATGGCGCCGAGAATGACCGGATATCGAGGGTCTTCGACAAAGAAACCCAGCACCACCTCATCGCCGGGCTCCGGGTACAAACACAAGCCAGTGTCTTTGCTGGCATAGGGCATGGAAAAGCGTGCCCACAGGGATTTGTCCCCTACTGCCGGGACCTTGACCCGCAACCGGTTGAAGCTGTTCGGGTCTTCCTCATAGTCCTCGACCACACCAACGTGCAGGCCTGAAACCGTCGGCAGCAGCGTATCGTCGACATTACGCAAGGTGTCTTGGCCCAAGGTCACAATAGTGCGCCAGTTTCCCCGGCTGATCTTATGCTGCACCGAACTGATAATGCCCTTGCCATTGAAGTGCTTGCCAAAACCGCTCAAGGTCAAGGTTTCACCTGGTTGATATGCCGTAGCCCCCATTAACGTAAAGCGCGCTTGCACCCCCTTGACCTGCAACGCCAGGTAACGACTGTCGGCCAATGCCTTTGACTCATCCGGCATCAAGCTCAGACTGGACGCCAACAGCCATTGCTTCTGTCCCGGCATCGAAAAACGACCGGGATCCAAGCCCTCCTCCCCCAAGGAAAAGGGTCGGCCTTGGGTACTCTGCGACATGGCCTGCTGCTTTATATCCCAGGCTGTGACGGCCAGTTTTCCGGGCTGCTCCATACCACTGAATTGCCAGCAAGCCTCTTCAATAAGCGGTTCGTTCTTTCCCGCCTGTGCTGTTGATTGCGATTGGTATAACGTGTGCTGCGCCGTGCCACTGGATAGTTTTGGTTCAATAACGGATACGCCGCCATTGGCGTCCGGTAATAGCCATACACCATTGGCGTTAAGCCGGGCTTTTATGAACTGCCAGTCGGAACAGTCAAACTGGACCATCTGCGGATGTACCACAGACAAGCCATGCATTCGGCTTCCCTGCGGGATCTGATGATCCTGCAACAATTGCTGCAAGACCTGTTTATCGCTCATCTTTTCAAAAAGCTGATTACGATGGGTCGCAACCAGCCTTTGCAACGGGTGCCGCAACCTCAACGTCAACTCTGAGCGTCCCATCTGCACCCTGTAGCTCTGCTGCTGCACAATTCCGCTGAACAGCACAACCTCAGGGCTGACAGACTTGATCCTGATGATCACAGCGGTGCCTGGCTCACAACGTTCGGCATCGCGACTCAGGGCTTTTAGATCAACAGTCGTACCGCCGGGAGCAGACAACACGACTTTGCCTGATGGAATCTGATTCACGCTCAATCGAGTATCGAGCGAAACAACCTGCAAGTAAGTTAGTGGCTGTTTTTCAGCACCGAACAACAGCTCTACTTCCAGCGACGAAGATAAAATACCTGTATTCATGCTCATACCTCGCCTTCGACGGGCACGACCAGCGTATCCCCAGGTGAAACATCGTTCAGGCTGTCCAGGTCGTTGGCGACAGCAAGCGCAAGATAGTCGAGCCCTGCGCCAGCGGCACCAGCGCCTGTGGCGATACCCGCAGCAATCAGTGCCAGCGAGGGCATATCGGGAACGCTGAGGGTGCCAACCAACGGCGAACTTAATCCTTGAATAGACTTTTGCAGCAATAGACTTTCATCGGTACTCAGGCGCAGTGCGACCTCTGCCCGCAATGGCATGGCATCACGATCAAACAGCGTATAACTTACCGCCATCGATACCATTCGCCCTGCGTAATAACCATGGCCGCTCCAACTCATCTTGCCCCATTCTACTTTTAGAAAGGGCGTTTCTTTAGTCTCTGGAAGTACTGAACAGCACAGTGCACGCAATCGAGCCAATTGCGAATCTACTGTCCTCTTGTTACCTGGCAATTGAGCGTCGAATACTAACTGCAGATTCAACTCACCAGGACGAACCTGTTGATAGCGGTTACTTTGCTGCGTGCTGTTGATGTATTCATCTGGCGCATAATCGGTGCGGTAATTCAAACTGATCGACTCAGGGTTATACATTGCTTGTATTCGACCGACTTCCTTGCGAAGTTCCCGATCCTGATAAGCACTGATCGTCAGCTTGGACAGGGCCCTTTCTAGAATCCCCATCATTGCTGCTCCTGCTCATCACGCAGACATTCCAGCACCCGCCGGGTGAGCTGCTCCACAAGACGGTCTTGCTCTGCCCGCTCCAGCGATGCCCAGGAGGTGGCATGCGTTGCAGACTGGTTGGAGCTATCCGTCACCCGGGCCTGGATAATCAACTCTTGAATTTCTATGGTCATGCTCTCGCTCCCAGCCATTGCATATCTCTATAGGCCAACTCAAGTCGGTTAATAAGCACCGTATTGCTCGTGGCATCCAAATCACCCGTTTGCCATTTCACCGGCAAAGCATCGCTGACCGTCCAACTGCAAACAGGCAAGGACTGATGGTTCAACAACATGATCACCAGATCGGCGTAATGAGCATCAAAACTACTCAAGACATCATTGAAGAACAGGGTCAACGGTGTCAGGACCATCACACCACGCTCAAGTACCAAAGGTGTGTGCTTTATCTTTTCCGGCAGATAGAGGCTACCTACATTATCGCCACCCTCACGATGTTCACTGACACCGAGCTCCCGTCCCAAGCCCGATATACGCTGAAAGCGAATATCCAGCGGGCTCGGAATATTTTTGAAAAAGAACGTTGTCAAGAATCGATGAGAAACCGAAGGTTCGAATAGTTTTTCCCGGGTGGTCATATCAATATTCCCTGACTATTACCTGCACCATGTCGTTCCTGAAGTTCGAAGTGCAGATGAATCTCGATAAATTCGGCCGGATAAAGTGCGGCAACCCTGACCTTCATAATCAATCTGCCGGCCTTGATATCCTCCGCCGTCATGCTTTCATCCAGCCCGACGAACAGTTCGAACGCCTCACTCTCAACGACCCCGAACAGTCCGCCGCTCAGCCATAACTTGCGTAACCAGTCCCTTGCCCGGCTTTTCAGTTTCAACCAGGTAATTTCGTTATTGGGCTCAAATACACTGAAGCGTCCAACCCTGGCCAATCTCGCTTCGATATAAGAAAGCAGACGCCTGACCTGCACGTAGCGCCGGTGCGAACTTGGCGCCGGGGTCAATGTGCGACAGCCCCAGACCCTGACTCCACGCCCAGGAAAAGAGCGGATCAGATTGATGGAAGCGGCGCCATGATTGAACAGTCCATCAGCCTGTAAGTGCGAAATCGCAGGTTGAATCACATGGGCCAGAGCGACATTGGCAGGTGCTTTCCATACGCCACGTTCGCGATCCGTGCGTTGAATGATCGCTGCCACCGCAGCCGAGGGAGGCAGCACAATCTGTCGGCTGTTTTCCAGCGTGTAATCGCTCACCAGTCTTGGCCAGTAAGCTGCCCCGTTTTCACTACCGACCAAATCAACGACATCCAGGCAGCTTTTGGCGGCGGCCACGGAAACAGGAGAATCCAGCAAGCTGAAGAGACCGGTTTTACTCACGCAGGCACTCAACATAGCCTGCCAGACAAGCAACCAATTTTCAGTGCTGGCGTCGGCATCCAACAGCACGATATCCGGAACAGATAACAGTGAAACCGCCGGTTCCTGAGTAATACTTGGAGATAATACCGCCGCACACAGCTCTGCTAAAATTGTCGCACTGTCACAAGTCGCTAAAGCCTTATAAGTATCGACTGAATATACAAAACACGGATGCCCGCCATTATCAAAATAATGCTGGACTGCATAATAAAGCACCGAGCTATTGCCAGCAGAATGATCCGCGCCCCCCAGCAGATTGACAAACTCACTCATCGATTCAATAAAGATCAATTTTTTCATTGAGCCATTTTCGGTATAACCGACAAACACCGGAACAGCAGTTTCATCCTCCGAAATCGGTGGTAGAGCCATGGATTCGGCAAACTCAACGCCAGGATGTAACATGTTCATCATGCTTTTCCTATTTAGATCGAGCGCGATTCAGCACACTAAAACAGCATCAACATATTCGTAACTCATGCTGTTCAATGCCAACGTCATGATACTTGACACAGTGCAATGGATAACGCGTGACAAGCGATCCGAACGCACTGACGAGCACTTAATCGATACGACGCTTAATGCTCATGCAGTGCGCATATACGAAAACAGCCTTACTTAACCCTGTCCGACTTCCTGAGAGAAGCTTAAAATAATGAACTCAGCTGGACGAACGGCCGCCATACCAATTTTTACATTCATCCGACCTTGCTTGATGTCCTCATCCGTCATCGTCAAGTCTTTACCTACTTGAACATAATAAGCTTCTTTTTCACTATTCCCCATTAAGCCGCCTTGTTGCCACAGCTTGCGCAAATAGTTGTCAATGGCGGCACGCACCCGCTCCCAAGTTGGCTGGCTATTGGGTTCAAAGACAGCAAAAGCCATTGCCTTTTTGATATCTTTCTCTGCGCTGTTGAACAAACGGCGCACAGGCACGTAACGCCAGTTATCCGAATCTTGTAATGTTCGGGCTCCCCATACCAGCACCCCGGAACCAGTGAACTGACGAATCATATTAATCGCCATGCCCGTATTATATTGACCCTGTTCGATATCGCTGACCTTGAATTTAGGTTTTACTCCACCCTGTAAAGGAACATTGGCTGGAGCTTTCCAGACTCCGCGTTCACGGTCGACCGAGCAATAAACACCGGCAACTGCAGCACTGGGTGGAATGTCCGTATAGATATCTACGCCGTTAACATCGGTGCTACTGGCCCAGGTTGCATTCAGCCAGGGATAGTAGACTGCGGCATTGGCGGTTGCAGCGTAGCCAGGCGAATAACTTGCATCAAGCTCATTGGACGGTCCGTCGAGAATGGCAAACATTGATTTACCCACACCGCAAAGCATGGTCATAGAACTAGTAATATCTTCCCCTGCTGCCACCAGCAATGTAATGTCATCAAACTTCGGAACATCCTTTTCCAGATTCTGAACTTGAGCGACATAACAATAACCGCCACCATTTTCAAAATAGGTCTTGATCGCCACATGCAGCTTCTTGGTAAAATCAAACACCCCCACCTTAGTTTCAAAATCCAGCCAGGAGGTAATTTTACTGGTCATTGCAAAGTCCGTATCGGCATTTTCCACGGCAAATACCGGAACTGCAGTCGCGCCGGAAGAGATAGACATCGAGAGGCCTGATGCTTCTTCAATGTACACACCTGGATGTGAGGTAATAGTAGTCATGATTTTATCCTTGAAAAATAAGAGCAATAATAATCAGTGAAACTTGATAGTCATGGCGTCAGCCAGCAGGCTTAGCTCCTCGATAGCCACTTCATTGCTAGCGGCGTCAAAGTCTGGAGCAGACAACTTGGTTGGAAATGCATTACTGATGTTCCAGGTCACCAGCAACCCGCTACCCGACTCGTTGGTCAGGCTAATCGAAATATCTTTCTTCTCCACCTGGTTCAGCGAAGTAGAACTAATCCAGTCATATAGTTGGCTTTGCCCCACCACCACACCACGACGAAGCGTGATATTGACGGGTGCTGCCTGACCTGGCATTCGATACACGCCGCCGGCACCATCTTTATATTCGATTGTCTCGTAGGAAACTTCCAACCCGGAAACGGCACTGAACGCCATCTCCTGATCTCCGATAGCCACCCGATAGCGGTAGGTTGGAATAGGATATGTAGTTGCGACCTGATCTGCTGTAGTAGCCATTAAACTTTCCTTCATCGAAGAGTATTTGTTGTGTGCCCAGCGCCACGCCCAGTCGTACAAGAATGTCCATGTACTGCAGATGCCCTTGAGCGAAACATACCGCGCAACTGAACTTTAGTTTCGATATTTCACGACATCAATGAATACTACTTTTTCAGACTGTCCGCCCTACCCTAATGTCAACACCCTTTAATGGTCACGCTTCAAAGGGTCAACGCCGAGCATGAATTCAGACTCCTGCTGCAGATTGCAAAACAGGTACGTATATAGTCATGAAGATTAACTATTTTGCACATCGATCTCGCAGTAACAGCCTTGCGAGATCGTCTGACTTGCACCAATACCCAAGGGGATTTCATGAATACGGCAGAGTTGGTATCGGAAGACGAGATGAGCTTTGATGAAAACCATGCATATATCATTGAACATCTGCAACGTATTGATAACGCACTGCAACTATATCTACATCGGCAACATGAGTCCCCTCTAGAAGTACCAGAATGGCTCCAGATCCGGCTGGAAGCAGAGAACTCCACTGGCATTACCCCTACAAAATCGTCTAGCCGACTGGGTCAACTGACAGCGCGATTTTCTTTGAACGACATCGAGCGAGACATTCTATTATTGGCACTGCTCCCTCATTTTGATCCGCAGTACGCTTGGCAATTTTCAAGTGCCCAGCATAATAAGGAGCTGCGTTTTCCCAGCTTAAGTTTTACTTTGAATATGCTCGCACCGACTGCGCAGGAGAAATCCAGAAACGAGGCATTCTTTCTACCTGGTGCACCTTTGCTTAAACATGATTTGGTGCATCTGGAAAATCTTGAGGAGAATGACCGGAGCATTGCATTGATCAAGGTTGACATTCCCCTTTATCACTATCTGATCGGGTATGACTATCTTCCGCCTTTACTTGACGCTTGCGCCCACTGGATAGATCAGCATGAAGCGGTGAGCAATGCGTTGCCGGCCTTTAGCCGACAACTGAGTCGGTGTCTTGCCAGGCTTCCATACGGGCCAGCACCTCGAGTGACGCTAAAAGGACCTGTTGGCGATGAAAGCGCACAAGCAGCCAGCACTGCAGCCGCCATGTTGGGCATGCCCAGTCTGCTGTTGAATCTAGACATGCTTGCAGAAAAAGATAACGGCGCATTACATGCTCTCTCGCTGGCGTTACGGGAGGTTCAGCTCAGAAATGGCTGTCTGCTGCTACAAGGCTTATCTACTCTAAGTTCCTCGCGTCCACGCATCTATATGCTGTTCGGGCAAAAAGCCAAGGAATGTCGCCAACCTATCATCACCCTTCAAGGCAACTCACAACCCAGTGTGTGGCTGAGTGGTGCAGCGCAAATCATTCTGGAGATGCCAGTAACCTCACCACACGAAAGCCTGAGCATACTTAGTCACTATGTTGATCCCGATTACCTAGACAACCAAGTAGATCTTGAAGCCTTATCCAAGCGTTTCCATGTCCCTTCCTCCAGCCTGGTTCAAACTCTGGAAGAGGCGGAACTGTATCGGCGCCTGCGCGACCCTCAAGCGCTATTGAACCAGGGCGATTTGGTCAATGCCTTCAAGCGTAAAGTCCAGCAAAACTTCGGGGACCTAGCCACCCGCATCCAACCTGCTCGTACCTTCAACGACCTGATGGTCCCAGATGAGTTACGGCAACAGCTGAACGAAGTGCTTATGGCAATCCGTCATCGAGAACATGCTATTCAACAGGGATTTGGTCAGAAACTTAACTATGGATTGGGTATCAGCACACTGTTTCATGGTCCCTCCGGCGCCGGCAAGACCATGGCGGCAGAAGTCATAGCGTCAACCTTGAACGTAGACTTGATCAAAGTCGACCTGTCAGCCGTGGTAAATAAATTTATTGGCGAGACAGAAAAGCAGATTGCGAGAATATTTGACTTGGCCGCAAGAGACAGCGGCATCCTGTTCTTCGATGAAGCTGATGCATTATTCGGCAAGCGCAGCGAAACCAAGGATGCGCAAGATCGTTACGCCAACATCGAAGTGTCTTATCTTCTACAACGCTTGGAGACCCATGACGGGCCCGTCATTCTGTCGACCAATAACTTGTCGCACTTGGATAATGCGTTTACCAGGCGTCTGACTTTTATCATCAGATTCTTGCTGCCCGATATTGAAACCAGAGCCAGGATGTGGCGTTCGATCTGGCCGCAGAAAATTCGTATCGCCAATAATGTCGACTTCCATTATTTCGCACGCATTGCCGAGGTTTCCGGTGCAAATATTAGAAATATTGCATTGCTCGCCACATGGCTAGCCACTGAAGAGGGTGTAGATGAAATTGACACTCGTCATATCCGGCATGCCTTGCAGCGGGAAATGATAAAAACCGGTCAAATTACTATTCAATAAGGAGATCTTCATGATCATTGCATCCGACCCAGCCATTATCCTGCTCAACCAACAACTTGAGAAATCCATCAAGTCATATGTACCCGCAGGAGTCGATCTCGACTTTGACATCCCCAACCCTGAGAGTCCGCCAACGATTCCGACCGTCAATATATTTCTCTATAGCCTGCAGGAGGATCTCGCATTACGCGCTTCTGTAGCGCGCCAGTATTCGCCTGCCACAGGTAATCTGGAGCCGGCTTATGTCAACATTCGCTGTGACTATTTGATTACCTACTGGGATGCCAGTGCGAACACTAACCTGTCGGCAGCCAATAGCCAGTCGATGATCATCATGAACTGCGTTCTGAATGCATTAATCAATACCCGCGAGATCAGCACTATTCCTCAGGCCTATACCAGGGTCATATCGCCATCCGAACTACACGGCCTGGGCATTTTCTGGCAGGCACTGGGAAACAAGCCTAGGCTTTGCCTGAACTACTCTGCCAGCGTCCCGATCCAACTCACTAACCATAATGAAAATCATCCAGCCGTGGCGTCCACGACGGCAACAGTCGAAAATCTGAACCCATAGCGTAATCTGCACACCTTGACGCCCTAAACGAGAGATCGGCCTTAAGGCATGTTCAACCGTTTAACTTCTTGAGCCGGATGTTGATAGTTGTGCATGGCCTGTTCATCCACAGCAAGATACAAATCAACATCCTCGGCAATTGCAACGACACAGTCCCAAACAAGCCAGGCTGCGTGTACCTCAATGCTTGGTTCTCGATCTCGGCGGATCATCGACATTCTGTCTGGTGTCGAAAGTGCAGAAAAGTTATTGTTAGAGCGGTACACTCGACCTCCCGGAATCAATCAACAACACTAGAAAACAAACACTGTCAATCACTGCAGCTTACGGATGCACTATGGATATTCAGCCGAACGCCACGACACAAAGTGATCCACTTTTAAGCTATACCATACGATGTTCACAACATGGGCGAATAGCGACTTTCCTACCGCAACGCCAATTATTTTCCTTAATCGAAAGTTTCTCTCAAACCCAGGTGGACCTGGGCTTCTCTCCCAGTCGGTTGCTAGAACTGTTAATAAAGAGCCCAGACCTCATCGTAACCCGTCAGGAGATACTGGAGTACGCCTGGCCAAAACGTATCGTCACCCAAAATAGTCTTAATCAAGCCATTTCAAAATTGCGAGAACTGCTAGGTGACGAACAGGACAAACAGATTATCCAAACTGTTCCACGTCAGGGCTATCGTTTCAACTCAAACTTCCTTGTGGCGACGAATGAACTCGATCGCTACAACTGCAACACACAGACAACTCCACAACAAGAATTCACTTCGACATTGACCCGGAATGCCTTTCTGTTTAATCGAAAAGCGCCGGTCAGCCCGCTATTAGCACTTGCTGCTGTGTTAATGTTGAGCAGCCTGATTTGGCGCGCCGATTGGGATCTATTATTAAAGCCTGATCTGCTCGTCGATACTGAACAAGAGAAAAATCAGATTTTTACATATACAGCTCCGGACTCAACATCTCTGAAAACACTCAAGAGTGATGTAGCGATATTACGTGAACGCCTTGTGTCTTTTTCAAGCTCGTCGGAAACCCTCATATTCAATCGCGCACAGGACTACTACGACATCGTCTGCGTTAACCAAGAGATTGTAAAATTCATAAGTCTTCATCATTCCCGACTTGCCACGGTGGACGATCAACAACTGCAGGATTGTCTGAAATGATCAGACTAAACATTCTGCTATACGGCTTCATAGTATTCGGTGGGATTGCTCATGCGGGATACTCGCTCTTGAATGAAAAAAACATGCCGAATGGCACTTATTTTTCTAACGGTGTATTTCTGATGAGTGATGGCAGCATTACTCCTATCAATACTCGCATGCAATTAAAAAACAATAGCATTTATGACTTTGTTCGAGTGGGGGCTTGGCACCATGATTTTTTCAGAACCGTAGAAAGTCGCACACTGGGCAATTTCAAGTTGAAAACAGTTTCAGCCAATCCAGCACAAGCAGTGCCCGCGCCCCCCTACAGTGACGAAGACATTATTTTCAACATGGCCTATAACAACGCACAGGGTGTTCCTTTGACGCTTTATGCAATTCCACAAGATAAAAAAGTATTGTGCTTTTATGTTAAGGAGCTAAACAAAGTTCGATGTTTGAGCCAAAAGCGATACAACGATATTCAGCGATAAATTAATAAATTCACCCTCAGCCCCCTGTATCAGCTGTTGGCCTGAGCCATATTTGACCGGTCAAAAAATAGATATGAGCCATCCGCTCTATGTCAAGGCTTTATGGGGGCAAATGATAGGCCAGCGTCTAGTCGGACTAATGGGCAGATGCGCCGAGGCAATTCGTGAATTAGTGTGATTTGACATCTTTTGATTTTGCATTCTGGATATCCTGCAGGATAGTTATCTGCAGGCTGAATCGAGGTAGGAATTAGGTCAGACAGGCAACCACCAGAGAAAATTTCAGAAAATGAAGCCCTGACTAATCAGCACCACGACGGTGAATACTCACGTTCGAACAATACCTGCCATGGACAGCCTGATAGCTCTTGTGAATTTTTAGTCAAAACATCTTGAAGATAATTCCTCTTGTAAAGTCCAAGGCAAAAACATGAGTTCTACAAAAATACAACAGCCTCGTGTCCCTTCAGAGCAACATCAACACCTGGACAAAAAAGCCACACCCGCAACAACACCAGACTCAAGTTACTATGTTATAGGCCAAATAAAAAACGGACAACTCGTACATTTCGACCCTACTTGTCAGCTACTGACAACTTGGACTGAACAGCAAGAAACCGCTAAAACAGAACTTAGCTTTTCCAGTTCGCGCTTGCTTGAAATGTTGATTCGGAGGGCAGACACGGTAGTTTCCCGTGAAGATATTCTAACATATGCTTGGCCAAACCGCGTTGTGACTCAAAGCAGCTTGAATCAAGCCATTTCCAGCATACGCGAGCAGTTGGGTGACGACTTTGAAAAGAAAATCATACAAACAATGCCGCGACGAGGCTATCAATTTAACTCCCGATTCCTAATCAGCATCAAAGAATGGTTAGCATTACAGAATGAGGCAGGCTCTATTCCTTCAACCCCCTCGCCTCTTCCATATACAATGGCAACCCCCTCTCATCGAATTGTTCAGCATCGTCATCTACTGCTCCTTGCACTGATTATATTTTTGTTAGTGACCCTGGTTCTGCGCATTAATTTTTCGCTATTTCTACAGCCTGATCTGGTTATCAGTAATCAACAAGCCGGACATCAGCAACTCATATATACAGCGACTAATAAGGATCAACTTTCCGCCTTACAAACCGAAGTCACCTTCCTGCAAGAAAAGCTGCTTTCATTGCCTGAGCCACCCAGCATTTTATTATTCAATCGCATGTATAGTTTTTATGACATTATTTGCATCAACCAAGAAAGCAAGGTTTTCTCAATGCTTCTGCATGAGTCGCAACTGTCAAACATTACCGATCAGCAATTATTGGCATGCGCAAAATGACCCGCTCACACCTATGGCAATATGTGATTGTATTGCTGCTCATCTTAATGCACGCAGGATACTCCATCCTTGAGCGCCCCAACCTCAATGAATCATACTTTTCTCGTGGGGTAGTCTTGCTCGAAGACGGCGAATCATTAACTCAGAGTGCCCGTTTGCAATTTCGGGACAATATGATTTATGACTACCAGCAAATTGATAATTCAGCCCGCATCCTGCCCCTCAAGATTAAAAACAGCGCCAAGGATAGTTTTTATCTTACTACCACACCCACAAACAACAACCTGACCGGCCCCTCAAAAAAATACACCCACAGCCAGCTAGCCTACAACCAAGCCTACTACTCCAAAGAAAACATGCCTCTTACATTTTATCGAGTCCCTACACCTCCTGATGTTTTTTGCATATACATAGGCGAGCTAAAAAAACTGCGGTGCTTTGGAATGGCGCAATAGAATTTTATTCGTCGCCTTCGCTCCTGGCCGAAGCACTACATCTAGTCGAGACAATTATTCATGGAGCTTTCGCATTTTTAATGCCCGGCGGATCGCTCAGTGGCAGCTCATACCATTACACCAAGACTCATATTAGCCTGCTCGCCAGGCTTTCCCTCGTCAGAAAATTTATAAAACTGACAAGCCTCGCATAACAATAGAAGCGTTCGCACTCCGAACCAAATGTCATAACTCATATACTACCCACAAAAACAAGACATACAGATCACATCCAGTGTCCACCATAAAAAATTGCAACAAACAATTACATCCAACCCAACCGGTCAGCTCACAACATAACCATCCAGTCTGCAATCAGACTTTTCATTGAATCGACACTTCTCCAGAAAGACAATCAGTTAAACAAAAAACAAAAATCTTTAACTCGCAACTTTTCAGACACGACAGCAATAAGATATCCCTCACTATCCGTAGCCTCACATCAACACAGCAGTAAGCAAGGTAAATCTCCCCAACACCAATGTATTCGACCCACAAAAAAAGAGAATATAAAATGAACAGAATCCATCTGTCCGGCTTCAATTGTGGAAGCGAGAAATCCGTTGGCGCTAGCATTCGCTACTTGCACACCTGGATTCAAAAAAATGGAGCCAAAAAATCTGTCGACCCGGGAGAAAAGCCGTTAGAAACAAATGAAAATGCTATATTTTCAGTTGAAAGCGGTGCTTGGCGGTTGTTGATTGGTGATCAGAAGGTAATAAGTATAATAGGCCCTGGAGGCATCTTAATGCTCGATCACCAACCGCCAGGCTATAGAGGTCCGTCCAACCAATACGAAATCCTCTCTCGCTCGACTTATTACGAGCTACCGATGAAATATATTCATCTAGCCGCAGACAACAAGGAGCTGCTAAAAGGAATTTTTGACTTCATGGCCTGGAATACCAGCAATATTTCAAGCAAATGGCTGAATCAATGTGTGGGTGATAGCTACACAGAAGTTAAATCGGCACTGGAGTGGATGAACGCACTCCCGGACCTTATTCGCGCAAAGTTTACAGCCATTGCTTTCATAACTGACACCACTGGCGTATCCCGATCACATGCTTTATCAATCATGAAATCCTTGAAGCTCGGTGGATATATCGAGATGGAGGGTGGACATCTAATAAAAATCATCAAAAAACTTCCTAGCGGGTATTGAAACCTTATATAAGCTGAGCGCCGCGCTGCCTTTGGCTGAACACGCGGCCCCTCCTTTGCTAGTCTTCCAACCATTCTTTCTTTGCCTTAACCGGTAACCATTCGTTTACTTCTTGGTCTTGCAAAACATTTTCAGGAGATAGTCATGCGAACACTCGATCTGGCGGGCGTGCCCGTCCCGGTGATTGGCCAGGGCACCTGGCGCATGGGCGAGGTGCGCCATCGGCGCAACGCCGAGATTGCTGCATTGCAGGCCGGTATCGAACGCGGAATGAGCCTGATCGATACCGCCGAGATGTACGCCGAGGGCGGCGCGGAGGAAGTGGTGGGCGCCGCCATTATCGGCCAGCGCGACAAGGTGTTCCTGGTCAGCAAGGTGTATCCGCACAACGCCAGCCGCAAAGGTATTCCCCAAGCCTGTGACCGCAGCCAGCGGCGTCTGGGCACCGACTATATCGACCTGTACCTGCTGCACTGGCGCGGGCAGTACCCCCTTGAAGAAACCGTGGAAGCCTTCGAACGCCTGCGTGAAGAAGGCAAGATCGGCGCTTGGGGCGTTTCCAACTTCGACCTCGATGACCTCCAGGAACTGGCGAGCCCGGCCTGTGCCACCAACCAGGTGCTGTACAACATCGAACAGCGCGGCATCGAGTTCGACTTGCTGCCCGCCGCGCAACAACAGCGCTTGCCGCTCATGGCTTACTGCCCTATCGCCCAGGCCGGCAAACTGCTGCGCCACCCCACGCTGCAACAGATAGCCGAACGCCATGGGGCGACCACGGCGCAGGTTTCGCTGGCCTGGGTTTTGCGCCAGGAAGGTGTGATCGCGATTCCCAAAGCAGTGCGCCCCGAGCATGTGCAACTGAACGCCGAGGCTGCCGGGTTGCGCTTGAGCGACCAAGACCTGGCGGCCATCGACCAGGCGTTCCCCGCGCCACGGCATAAGCAGCGATTGGCGATGGTCTGAGGCGGCTGTCGCAAGTCGTATTTCGGCAAAAAGAGCTGGCCACGCCAGCTCTCTTTTTTCATGGAAAGGCTGGCCCCAGATAAATACCCAGCGACTTTAAGGATCGTCCTATCCCGATTTTTTAGGGGCTTCTTTAGAGTGGGTCAATGAGATTAAAGACCTACCTTCATCAGATTAGTCCTGTATTTTCCAGTCCCGAAGCCGCCAGCAGACTGCTGCGTCTTTTCGCGCTCATTCTTTTGGTTGGCATCCTCGGCGCCGTCTACAACTTCCTCAATTCCACCCTCAGCAACGACATTTCCCGGCGCCGCGGCTACATGAGCAGCGCCATCGCCGAGGCCCAGACCTTTTTCACCAGCCGCGAAGCCTTGCTGGAAAGCCTCAGCCTCTCCGCGGTGCGCCAATCCAAGCAGGCCCAGGCCCTGGTGTACCTGCCCTCCACCGAAGAACTGCACCTGCAGCTGGGCGATGTCGACGATCCGTGGAGCATCTGGCTGAGCCAGCGCATGCGCGAGTACTTCAAGACCAAGAAGGTCAACCTGCTGTACGTAAGCTCTGGCCCCGAAGCCCGGGTCGTGCGCCTCTATAGCAGCAACCCCACCTCCCCCAACCTGTCCGAGACCATTCTTGCCAAGCTTGAAGCGCTGCAATATGGGGAACATCCGGACATCAACGAACTATGGCTCACCGACCAGGCCACGCAGACTTCGCAGCTGTACCTGTTCACCCGGCTCGACGGGCGTGCCGAGGACTCCGGCTGGCTGGGCCTGGAGATGGATGGTCGGGAAGTCCTGGCCACGCTCAGCGACCAGAGCGCCGGCGAGTTCATGATGTTCAATTCCGAGGGCGCGCTGCTGTTCACCAATACCCCGCCCGGGCGCCTGGGCCAGGCCTTGCAGCAATTGCAAGGCAGCAACTTCTTTGGTTTTGTCGGCAGCGGCTGGTGGCCCGATCATCTGGTGATCCGCAGGCAGCTGATGACCTCCGACTGGCAGCTGGTCTACTCCTTCAGCCTGCAAGCCTTGCTGATCGCGCTTTGGCCGCAGTTGGCCGGTGCCCTGGTGTTCTGCCTGTTCAGCATCAGCCTGATCTGGCTGTTGACCCGTCGTATCGAGCACCGCTTCATCGCGCCGGCGCTGAGCCGTATCCAGGCCTTGGTCGAGAGCGAGCTGTTCAGCCGTGACGTGATCCAGACCGCTCCCGTGGCCTTGTGCGTGCTGCGCCGTACCGATGGCCAGGTGGTCCTGGAGAACACCCTGGCGCAGCAATGGCTGGGCGATGGCATCGAGCGGGAAGTACTCTGTGCCGGCTGGATCCAGCAAGCCTTCAAGAGCCACGAGCCAAACCGCTTCGACTACTTCGAGACCGCCGACGGTCGTCATCTGTACCTGAGCTCCGCGCCGACCCGTTACAAGGGCGAAGACGTATTGTTCTGCGCCTTCAGCGATATCAGCGCGCGCAAGCAGGTGGAAGCCGCGCTCGAAGAAGCTCGGCAGATGGCCGACGCCGCCAATGAGGCGAAAACCCTGTTCCTCGCCACCATGAGCCACGAAATACGCACCCCGCTCTACGGTGTGCTGGGTACGCTGGAGCTGCTCGCGCGCACCCAACTGGACACTCAGCAGCGCGACTACCTGCGCGCCATCGAATGCTCCTCCTCGACGCTGTTGCAACTGATCTGCGATGTGCTGGACGTCTCCAAGATCGAGGCCGGGCAACTGGCTCTGGAGCTCAACGAATTCTCCCCCCTGGAGCTGGTCCACGAGCTGGTGCAGGGCTACGCCGCGGCGGCATCGAACAAAGGCCTGCTGCTCTATTCCTGCGTGGACCCCAAGATTCCCGAGCGCCTTATCGGCGACGCCAACCGGATCCGCCAGATCCTCAGCAACCTGCTCAACAACGCGGTGAAATTCACCGATTTCGGACGCATCGTGCTGCGGGTCAACCTGCTGAGCCGCGACGGCGAGCGTTCCAGCATCATGTGGCAGGTCTCCGACACCGGCAAAGGTATCGCCCAGGATCATCAGCCGCTGATTTTCGAGCCCTTTTATCAAACCGGCGGCAATGCCAACGTGGTGACGGGTACCGGCCTGGGTCTGCCGATCTGCCAGCGCCTGACCCAACTGATGAATGGCAACCTGCGGATGGTCAGCGAACTGGGGCTGGGCAGCAGCTTCTCCCTGACCTTGCCGCTGGAAGCCGCGACCAGCCTGCCGGCAACCCAGCTATTGCCCGAGACCATCTATCTGGCCTCCAGTGTCCGGGAACTGGCGGAATCCATCGGCGGCTGGCTGCGCCAATGGGGAGCGCGGGTACAGCTTTGTTCCACCAGGATCGGCCCCGTCAGCGACGGTCTGTTGATCGAAATTCACCCCGGCGAGCTCGAACAGCGTCTGCAGCCTGACTGGACCGGCCCGCTGATTCTCGCCACCGGCACCGGCAATAACGAGCCGCAGGTTCGTGCCGGATGCTGGCACGTCAACCTGAACCACCTGCGCTCCATTCACCAGGCGGTCAGCCAAGCCCAGGGCCTGTGGGTGGAAAAGACGGAAATCCACAACGCACATCGCACGTTGAAACAATTGCGCCTGAACGTGCTGGTGGCGGAAGACAACGTTATCAACCAGTTGATCCTCAGGGATCAGCTGGAAGAGCTGGGCTGCAGCGTGAAGCTCGCTTCAAACGGCGAGGAAGCCCTGACGATGTTTCATCCCGAGCGATTCGACCTGGTCCTGACCGACGTCAACATGCCCGTGATGAATGGCTACGAACTGGCCAAGGAGCTGCGGCGTCGTGGCTCGTCAATCCCGATCATCGGTGCCACGGCCAACGCGATGCGTGGCGAGGAAGAACAATGTCTAGCCGCCGGAATGAACCATTGCCTGGTCAAACCTTTTGCATTACGCGCCCTGTTCAATTACCTAGCGCCCTATGAAAGAGCGAAGCATGAAGCCCTGTAGCATATTGATCGTTGAAGACCATCCTTTCCAGCATATGTACTTGCAGCATCTGTTCAGCGAACTGGGCCCCTATTACCTGGAAGGCGCCAGGGATGGCGAAGAAGCGCTGGAACGCTTGAAATGGCGCAAGTTCGACCTGGTCCTCACCGACCTGTTGATGCCGGGAATGGATGGCGTGCAGTTCATCCAGAGGCTGGCGGCCCTGCACTCCAAGCCTGCCCTGGCGATCATGAGTTCGGCTTCACGGCGCATGCTGATGAGCGCTAGCCTGGTGGCCAAGAACCTCGGGGTGAAAGTCATCGGCCTGATTTCCAAACCGGTGAACCTGGCCGCCCTGCAAACCCTGACCACCCAGCTGAGCATCGCCCAGCCAAGCTTGCCGCGCCCCTTGCCCGCCGCCATGCTCAGCCGCGCTGCGCTGGTCCAGGCGATACAGGAAGAACAGTTCGAGGCCTGGTTCCAACCCAAGAAATCGCTGTTCAACGGCCGCATAGTCGCCGCCGAGGCCCTGGTCCGCTGGATGCAGCCGACGCAAGGCATGATGCTGCCTGACAGCTTCCTTCCCGCCCTCAAGTCCTACCATCTCGAGGAAGACCTGCTGTGGCTGGTGCTACGCCAGGCGATGCAAGCCCAGGCTCGCTGGCGCCAGCAGGACTACGACATTCCGGTGTCGATCAACCTGCCGACGCACCTGCTCAACAGTCATGACCTGGCGGACCGCCTGTTTGACTTCGTCATGGCGCACCAGGGCGTACCGGCGCAGATCTGCTTCGAGCTCATGGAGTGCTCGGTGCCGCAGGACATCAGTAACTTCTACGCTGGCGCCTGCCGCTTGCGCATCAAGGGTTTCGGCCTGTCCCAGGACGACTTCGGCAAAGGCTACAGCTCGTACATGAACCTGGTTTCCACCCCCTTCACCGAACTGAAGATCGATCGAGCGCTGGTCCAGGGGTGCCATGCCAGTGAGGAGTTGACCAAGGCCCTGACCAGCATTATTGCCCTGGGCCGCCAATTGGGCCTGACCGTGGTGGCCGAAGGTGTGGAAAGCGCAGAAGAACTGGCCTTGCTGCGCAAGATCGACTGCAGCCAGGTGCAGGGGTTTCTGATCTCGCGTGCCGTTCCTTCCGAACAGTTTCAACAATTGCTGGTGAACGACGGACCAGCCGGCAGCTATTGACCGAGGACATAACCTTCAGGATTACATGCCCCACATCACTGACAAGTCGTTGTTTAAAGGTAAAGAATCCTCAAGGCCTCGATTTTTCCCGCTTTTTTGGATAACCAGTGATGAACCATCAGGACACGCTTCTCGAGAATCTGAAACGATACTCGACTCGCCTGAACAAGGGATTGTTGATTTTTCTCGGATTGACCCTGCTACTGACCGCGATCAGCTACTGGTCGTCGCACAAACTGCTCGAAGAACAACACAACACCTTCAAAGCGCATTTTGCGCGAATGATGAAAAACATCCGCGAACATGAAGACTTCCTTTGGGGCGTAGCCGTACAAAGCACCCAGGTCCCCTTCCATTCCGACGCCTCACGCACCTACCTCAAAACCGTGCCCGAAGAAGGGCCGAACAACTACCTGGGCCAGAAGTTCGCCTTTTCCACGCCCTTCAAGCTGTATGTCAACCACCAGAACATCGAACTAGGCACGCTCGCCAGGCTGTTCGACCTGGGAGAACACCTGACCGACTATTACAACGCCTTCTGGTCCACCTCCCATTACCAGTCACCGCTGTTTTTTCTGTTCGATGCCGAAGGCAACTTCAATATCGACATTCCAGCCGGCGGGCACTCACGAGACCCTCTCTGGCAAAACGACACCCTCAACAAAACGCTCGTCTTGCAGACCTTGAAGCATCAGCATGCAAAAATTCCGGCACAGACCGATGGCGCGATCGATTGGCAACCCTTCACCTCGCCGCAGGCCAACGATGCTCCCGTACGGCTGCTGGCCTATGTCAGCGCCCGGGTCGGGCCGCAATGGTCACTGGCCCAGGACATCAGCCACCCGGTCGGCATTGCGTCGCTGTTCAGCATGGACCTGGTCGAAGACATCAAGCGAGTCATGGCCTGGTCGACCTCCGACCACGTGACCCTCATCGCTCCTTCAGGAAAGGTACTGACCGGTTCCCTGCAACCGGGACTCAAGCTGCAGGACGGGCTGAACATCACCCCCGATGGCGTGACCTTCAAAGTCTCGAGCGATTCCACCGAACCCTGGATCGCTCTCTATACCCTCGGTTTCAAGAGCTATTTCAACTACACCCTGTGGCCCTTCCCGGTGCTGCTGGCATTGCTGATCGCCGGCATTGGCTGTAGCTGGCTGGTCAGTCGCCGGTATCAGTCGCGTATCGTCAAGCCGGTCTACGAGGCCTATCAACGCATCATCGACAGCGAGGCCTTCAGCCGGGCAGTGATCGATAGCGCCCCCACCGGCCTGTGCGTGGTGCGACGCTCGAACTTCAAGGTGCTGCTGGAAAACCAGAAAGCCCGGCAGTGGCAAGGCAGCGCCAAACTGCGGGCAGCCCTCGAGAGCCAACAAGCCCTGAGCACCGCCGGGGAAACCCGCCTGGACATCGACGGTACTCACTTGCAGGTTGGGTTCGTGCCCACTCGTTATCAGGGCGAGGATGCATTGCTCTGCGCCTTCCATGATGTGACCAGCCATATCGAGGGCGTGGCGATGCTGGAGCAGGCCAAACGCTCCGCCGATGCCGCGAGCGAAGCCAAGACGCTGTTCCTGGCCACCATGAGCCACGAAATACGCACCCCGCTCTACGGCGTACTGGGCACCCTGGAACTGCTCGGGCTGACGCGCCTGGATACTCGGCAACGCGAGCACCTGCAGACCATCCAGCGTTCGTCGAGCACGCTGTTCCAGCTGATCAGCGATGTGCTGGACATTTCCAAGATCGAATCCGGGCAGATGGCTATCGAGCCCCAGGAATTCTGCCCGCTGCAGATGATCGAGGACACGCTGCACGCCTACAGCGCCTTCGCCGAAAACAAAGGCTTGCTGCTGTACGCCTGCATCGACGCGGCATTGCCCGGGCAACTGCTGGGCGACCCGGTGCGGATTCGGCAGATTCTCAACAACCTGCTGAGCAATGCCATTAAGTTCACCGACACCGGGCGCGTCGTGCTCAGGGTCAGGCTCCTGCAATGCGTGGCTGGCCAGGCGAGCCTGGAATGGCAGGTCACCGACTCTGGCATCGGCATTGCACCGGCCCAACAGGAACGCCTGTTCGACACCTTCTACCAGGTACGCGACGCTTGCAGGGAGGCCGGTGCCGGGCTCGGCCTGGCGATATGCCGCGGGTTGACGGAAATGATGGGCGGCCAATTGCGCGTGGTCAGCGAACCGGGCCTGGGCAGCAGCTTTTCGCTGCGCTTGGGGCTCGATGTCATGCCGGGGTCGCTGGAAGGCTGCGCAGATATCCTACCCACCACCCAGGCGGTGTATGTGCGGGCTCCCGCCACGGAACTGGTACAAAGCACCTGCGACTGGCTGAATCGCCTCGGCGTGATCGCCAAGCCGTTGCCGGGCTTTATCGAAGAGTCGCGCCAGGCCAGCCTGCTGGTCGATGTTCTCCCCTCCGACGCCCTTCCCGCCTGGACCGGGCCACGAATCCTGTGCGTCAGCGGCGAACAGCATCCGGCGCGGTCAATGCCAGGGTGCACCGTGGATGTCCACGATGTGCGCGCCATCGCCAGGGCCGTGTCCCTGACCTTGCGCGGCAAGGCCATTGCCCCGCCAAGCCTGGGAGGTGGCCTGAACAACAGGCTCGGCCTGCATATCCTGGTGGCCGAAGACAACGCGATCAACCAGGCGATCATCAAGGAACAACTCGAAGCCCTGGGCTGCACGGTGACAACCGCCAACAACGGCGAAGAAGCCTTGCAGCTCTGGCAACCGCGGGTGTTCGACCTGGTATTGACCGATGTGAACATGCCACTGCTCAACGGTTACGAGCTGACCCGGGCCCTGCGCGAGCGCGACCGGGAGATTCCGATCATCGGGGTCACCGCCAACGCCCTGCGCGAAGAAGGTGTCCGCTGCATGGCCGTCGCCATGAATGCCTGGCTCGTCAAACCCCTGAGCCTGCAAACCCTGCATCAACATCTGTCGAATCTCTGCGCGAATGCGCCTGCCCAGGAACCCCAACCGATGATCGAGGCAACACCTCTCCCCACGAGCGGGGACACCATGATCGAGCTGTCCCCGAAAATGCGCGAGCTGTTCATTGTTACTATGCGCCAGGATATCCAGCGCGTGACGGACACCCTCGGTGCCCAGGATGCCAAGCAGCTCGCCGATCGCCTGCACAGTGCCGCCGGAGCGCTGGGCGCGGTGCAGTTGACGAGTCTGGCGAGAAACTGCGCCGAGCTGGAATCCCAGGTACTGCAAGACGCGATTACCCCCTCCGTGACTCTCGAGGTGAAAAACCTGACACAGAGTTTGACGGATATCCTCAATGCACTTGAATGAGCTGCGACAAGACTTAATGAACGCAATCCCTTCCTTACCAACCGGCGTATCACGAGTGGCTAGTCATGGAAAAATTTAAAGTAGTCATCGCCGATGATCATCCGATTGTTCTTCTCGGCGTTCGCGAGTTAATGGAGCGCGAAAGCAACTTTGAAATCGTCGGTGAAGCCATCAGCTCACAAGGCCTGATCGAGATCCTCGAGCAGCAGCCCGTCGATATCGTCATCACCGACTACAACATGCCCGGGGACTCTCCCTACGGTGACGGCCTCAAGCTGGTCGAGTACCTCAAGCGCCACTTCCCGCGCCTGCAGATCCTGATCCTGACCATGATTTCCAACCAGTTGATCCTCACGCGCCTGCACGAGCTGGGCGTGGTCGGGGTGATCCAGAAGAGCCAGCTGCACAATGAAATCCAGGTAGCGCTCAAGACCATTATCGAAAGAGGTTCTTATCAAAGCCTGGAACCGACGCCCGTCTCGGTCATCGAGTCCAACGCGAGCATCGACGACCGGATTTCCACCCTGTCGCCCAAGGAGTTCGAAATATTGCGCCTGTTCGTTTCCGGCAAGAGCGTCAGCGACATTGCCAGGAGCCAGAACCGCAGTTCGAAGACCATCAGCGCGCAGAAAATTTCCGCCATGCGCAAGCTGGAAGTCGAGAGCGACCAGGACCTGCTGACTTACTGCATCGGTCGCAACATCTTCAACTGATCGCGGCGAGCCTCGCTGCTTCCCTTTACCCTGGCGCCAAGGCCCAACCCGCAATGAAAGCCAATGACCTGTTTGACCTGCAACAACTTCAAGGTGCCTGGGAACAGGTGGAGTACGAAGACAGCGGGATCAGCAATCCGCCCGACGAACATGGTGCTCCCGGCGCCCTTACCCTGATCCAGGGGCAAGGGTTCCGTGTCGTGACGCTTGAAGGCGAGTTGCTGCTCGCGGGCCATTTCACCCTGGACACCGCCACCACGCCAAAATCCATCACCTGGATCGACAGCATGGGCGCGGACGCAGGCAAGCAACTGCCCGCCAGCTATCAATTGCAAGGCGATGACTTTGTCTTCATCGCCGCGGACGAAGGTCAGCCCAGGCCCACCCGGTTCCGCACCGGCCCAGGCGAGACCCTGCGCCGCTTCGTCCGCGTATCGCAGCACCAGGCAGGCCTCGGCGACTGAGCGTGACGGCTTGCCGTCAGGCCCTGGCCCGCTGTATTTCCCGCCCCGCCAACTCGCCGATTGCCAGCAATGCTGCGCAGTCCGCGCCATCGCGGGCCTGTACCGACATGCCTTGGATGATCGCCCCGATATAGCGGGCCAGCGCCGCGGGCCGGGTATCGGCGCGCAGCTGCCCGCTGGCGATGCCGTGCTCGATATGCGCTTCGAAGGCCTTGAGGGTACGGGCCCTCAGGCTGCCGGCAAACTCCCGAAGCGCATCGTTTTCCACCGCGCAAGCCAGGGTCGCGGTAGAGATCATGCAACCCCGTGGCCGGCCCGGCTGGCTGTATTCGTGGGCGGCCTCGCGCAGCAGGCGCAGGAAACCGTCCACCACATCCGCCTCTTCGCGCAACGCCCGCTCGGCAAAGGACCCGCTGCTGCGCTGATACTGCGCCAGCGCCTCCTGGTAGAGCTCGGCCTTGGACTTGAACGCGGCATACAGGCTTTGCACGGTGATGCCCATCGCCGCCGACAACTCCGGCATCGACGCGCCTTCATAGCCCAGGCGCCAGAACACCTCGGCCGCCTGGGCCAGGACCTGGTCGCGATCAAAGGCAATCGGCCGCCCACGACGGCGCACCACGGCAGCAGGGTTATTTATCATAATGGTCACTGTTGAAATTAGCGCGAATGCCGGTTAATCATAGCGGACATTGTGATAATGGAGGCTGCTCCCATGGATTTACCCCGTAAAGCTCTGGTTGCCCTCGCAGCCGCCCTCGGCGCCACGCTGGCTAGCGCCGCCACGCCGGACGAAGAACTTGGCCGGCGCATGGACACGGTCATCGACCGGGCCATTGGCGAACAGCGGATCGTCGGGACCGTGGTGGTGGTGATGCGCGATGGCCGCGTGGTGTACCAGCGCGCTGCCGGTTTCGCCGACCGGGAGGCGGCCCGGCCGATGACCGGCGACACCATCCTGCGCCTGGCTTCCATCACCAAGCCCATGGTGTCCGCGGTCGCCATGCGCCTGGTGGAGCAAGACAAGCTGTCCCTGGACGATAAGGTCAGCCAGTGGCTGCCGGATTTCCGGCCAAGGCTGGCCGACGGCACGCAACCGCCGATCACCCTCAGGCAACTGCTGACCCACACCGCCGGCCTGAGCTACGGCTTTCTCGAAGCCGAGCACGGCGCCTATCGCACCGCGGGGGTTTCCGACGGCCTGGCCGAACCGGGCATGAGCTTGCAAGACAATCTGGAACGCATTGCCAGCGTGCCCTTGAGTTATCCGCCGGGCTCGCAATGGCGCTATTCCCTGGCCATCGACGTGCTGGGCGCGGTGCTGGAAAAAGCCGCTGGCAAGAGCCTGCCGGCCCTGACCGAGGAACTGCTCACCCGGCCTCTGGTGATGAACGACACCGCCTTCACGGTCAAGGATCCTGCCCGCCTCGGCGCCGTCTACCGCGACGACCGTCCACGGCCGAGCCGGATGCAGGACGAGACGGCGATCAAGGTCGGCGAAAGCACCACGCTGTTTTCCCTCAAGCGGATTTTCGATCCGCGCTCCTACCCTTCCGCAGGCGCTGGCATGGCCGGCACCGCCAGCGATGTGGCGCGTTTTCTCGATACCCTGCGCCAGGGCGGCGGCCCGCTGCTTTCAACCAGCAGCGTGCAGGCGATGATGACCGACCAGGTCGGGCCCCAGGCACAGACCCAAGGGCCGGGCTGGGGCTTCGGCTATGGCTGGGCAGTGCTGGACGATCCGGCCCTGGCCGACACCCCGCAATCCCGGGGCACCCTGCAATGGGGCGGCGCCTACGGCCACAGCTGGTTTGTCGACCCGCAGGCCAGGTTGACCGTGGTGGCGCTGACCAACACCGCCTTCGAAGGGATGTCTGGGGCCTTTCCCCGGGAGATCCGCGACGCCGCCTACCCGGCGCCCTGAAGCGCGCCGTCCGAAACGTCCGGGGCATCGAGCGACCACCAGCCCGGCAGCAATTGCCGGACCCGGGGCTCGGCGAACCGGTCGTCAATCAGCATGACCACGCCCCGGTCCTGCTGGCTGCGAATCACCCGGCCCGCGGCCTGCACCACCTTTTGCAGGCCGGGGTACAGGTAGGTGTAGTCGTAGCCGGCGCCGAAAATCGCCGACATGCGCTGTTTCAATTGCTCGTTCACCGGGTTCAGCTGGGCCAGGCCAAGGGTGGCGATAAAGGCACCGATCAGCCGCGAGCCCGGCAAATCGATGCCCTCGCCGAACGCCCCGCCCAGTACGGCAAACCCCACCCCCTGGCCATCGGCGTCGAAACGCTCGAGAAACGCCTGGCGTTGCCCCTCGTCCATCCCGCGGGATTGTTGCCACAACGCAATGTCCGGGTGCTGTTCGGCCAGCAGGCTGGCCACCTGCTGCAAGTAATCGAAGCTGCTGAAGAACGCCAGGTAATTGCCCGGGCGCTGGCGGAATTGCGTGGCGATCAGCTCGACGATCGGTGCCAGGGACGCCTGGCGATGGGCGAAGCGCGTGGAGATCCGGCTGACGATATGCACATCCAGCTGCGCGGCGCTGAACGGCGACTCGACATCCACCCACACCGTGCTGTCCGGCAGCCCCAACAGGTCGCGGTAGTAATGCCAGGGGTTGAGCGTCGCCGAGAACAGCACGGTACTGCGCGCCGCGCTCAGCCGCGGCGCCAGGAAACCCGCCGGCACCACGTTGCGCAGGCACAGCTGCGACCGGCTGCGCCGGGCATTGAGCTCGCGCTTGCTGATATCGAACAGGAACTGCCCGTCGAACAGCTCGGCCACCCGGGCAAATTGCAGCGCATCGAAATAGAAGCCCTGCAGCCGGCTGTCCAGCCCTTGCGGGTAGTCGTTGAGATAGTCGCCAATCGCCGAGATACACAGCGCCAGCGCCTTGAGCAACGCGGCCGGCGCCTGGTCGTAGGCCTGGTACGGCCGCACCTGCTGCTTGTGCAGGGCATTCCATTCCCGGTTAAGTCGTTGCAGCGGCTTGTTCAGCGGCTCCGGCGCCACCTGGCGCACCGTGTCCAGCTGGTATTGGTCGAGGCTCGCGCTGTACATCGAGCGCCCACGCTCCACCAGGTTATGCGCTTCGTCCACCAGCGCCGCGACCGTCCACTGGTTGGCCTGCGCCAGGCCGAACAGCAAGGCGCTGAAGTCGAAGTAATAGTTGTAGTCCGCCACCAGCAGATCGCTCCAGCGGGCCATTTCCTGGCTCAGGTAATACGGGCACAACCCATGTTCCAGGGCAATCTCGCGCACTGCCTGCTGGTCCAGCAGCGGCCGCTGGCTCGCCGCATGCCGCGCCCCCGGCAAGCGGTCGTAGAAGCCCTTGGCCAATGGGCAGGACTCGCCATGACAGGCCAGCTCAGGGTGCTCGCAGGCCTTGTCCCGCGCCACCAGTTCCAGCACCCGCAACGGCAGCCCCGGGTTGCGCTCGAACAAGACCGCGGCGGCATCCAGCGCCAGCTTGCGCCCTGGGGTCTTGGCGGTCAGGAAGAACAGCTTGTCCAGCTGCTGCGCCGGCATGGCCTTGAGCATGGGGAACACCGTGCCCAGGGTCTTGCCGATCCCGGTGGGTGCCTGGGCCATCAGGCAGCGGCCGGTGCTCACCGCCTTGTACACCGACTCGGCGAGCCGGCGTTGCCCCGGGCGGAAGTCCGGGTGCGGGAACACCAGTGCCGCCATGGCCTGGTCGCGCGCCCGGCGATGGGCCAGCTCCTGCTCGGCCCATTGCAAAAACAGGCTGCATTGCCGGTTGAAGAATTGCTCCAGGGCCTGGGCCTCGTGCTCTTCCACCAGCGAGGTTTCGCGTTCGCTGAGGATGTCGAAATACACCAGCGCCAGGCGGATGCGGCTCAGTTGCAATTGCTGGCACAACAGCCAGCCATAGACTTTCGCCTGGGCCCAATGCAACTGGCGATGGTTGGCCGGCATGCGCTCCAGGTCGCCGCGGTAGGTCTTGATCTCTTCCAGCAGGTTGGCGTCCGGGTCGTAGCCGTCCGCCCTGCCCTTGACCGTCAGCGCGCCGAAACTGCCCTCGAGGGCGACCTCGCTCCGATAGGTCGCGCTGCGCCGCGCCGCCACCGTGCGGTGGCCCTGGATGCCTTCCAGCGCGGTGGGCGACGGCGTGAAGCGCAGGTCGAGGTCGCCGGCCTTGGCGGTGAACTCGCACAGCGCCCGTACCGCGATGCGGTAGTTCACGCGTCCGGCTCCGCCCATTGCACGTAGCAGACCGCCACCGGCATCTGGTGCTGCTGGCAGAACTCCAGCCAGCGCAGCTGGTTGTCCTGCAGGCGGTCGCCGGGGCCCTTGACCTCGATCATCCGGTAGGTTTTCTGCTGCGGCCAGAACTGGATCAGGTCCGGCATGCCGGCACGGTTGGCCTTGATGTCTTGCAGCAGCCGGTCGAACCAGTGCTTGAGATGCTCGGCCGGCAGACAGGCCAGCGCCTGCTCCAGCAGTTCTTCGCCGAAGGCGCCCCAGAATACGAAGGGCGACTGCACGCCCCATTTGTCGAGGTAGCGCTGGCGGATGGTCTGCGCATAACGCCCGTCATCCAGCTCCGCCAGGCAAGCCTGGAACAGCTCGGCGCGCCGGCTGTGGAAGTCCTCGCTCAACAGGTCCGCCGGCCCGCGCTGGAATGGGTGGAAAAAAGCCCCGGGCAGCGGCGCGAAGATCGCCGGCCAGCAGAGCAGGCCGAACAGCGAATTGATCAGGCTGTTTTCCACGTAGTGCACCGGCGCCTGCTCCTCGTGGAGATGGGCCTGCACCTGGAACTCCACCGACAGCGCCGGATCGGCCCGCACCAGGCTGAGGTCCAGGCGCAACATCGGCCGGGCACCCGCGCGTGGCGTGGCCGGGCCGCCCAGCTTGCGGCGCAGCCTGGGCAGCAGCCGCAACAGTTGTTGCTGCTCGGCCGCATTCTGCGGAGCCAGCGCCGCCTCCTCGGCCAGGGCCAGCGCCTGCGGGTAATCGCCGCTGCGCTCGAAGACGCGGATCAGCCGCGCTCTCGCCCCGGGGTCGGCGCACGCCTGGTAGATCGCGGCGGCCAGCGGCCATTGCGCGAGCCGCTCGCAATGCTGCCCGAGCAGGAACAGCAGCTTGGCCTGGCGCCGCTGCAACCACGGGTTGTCGCTGCTGAAGGCCTGGATGCTCGCCAGCACCTCGTCCAGCGCCGCACCGCTTTCGAAGCACTGCCGGCATTCCTCCAGGTACACGAAGCCCTCGACGTCGGCGCGGCTGCGCAGGGCCCGGGCGTCGTCGCGAAATTCAACTTTCTCGTAGGTAAAGATGCCCAGGTCGGCCAGCACGAATTCCGACCAGTCCTGATACAGATTGCCGAAGAACATCAGGCGCAGGCGGTCGCACAGCGCCATGACCGTCAGGCTGCACACCCCGTCTGCCAGCGCCGGGCCCCACTGGGCCAGGCTTCGCGGTTGCTCGAACAGCGGCGCCAGCGCGACCAGCCAGTCGGACTTCCTGCCCTTGGGCTGCTCGATCGCCGCGCCAAAGAGCTGAAGGATTTCCGCCTTCTGCAACAGGCCAAACAGCTCTTCCAGGGTCAGCGGCGCCTGTTCGTCGACCCAGCCCAGGCGCACCAGCGGCGCGACCGCCGCCCGGGTATCGCCGATTTCATCATAGGCAAGCCGGGACGTGCGAAAATGACAGCCTTTGCGCATGATCATGCGCACCAGCAAAGCCTGGGATGGCTGGGCCAGCGCCGAAAAGTCGTCGATGAAGCTACGCTCTTCATATGACAGCACATCGGCATAGCGCAGCTCGAGCCATGCCAGCACTTGCTGAAAGTTGTGCAGGTAATAAAGAGGGTTTTCCAGAGGGTTGGAAGTCACAGGACAAACGCGCCGGCAAAGAGGTGGATACTGGTTATGCATACAGATAGCAGTTGCCGGCCTGCCCTGGCAAACACTATTGGATAAGTGGCGTTACAGGTTTTTTTACGGGACCGCAGAACTTTCTTGCGGTTAATCACACCAAGGGCGGATAGCCATATAGTCGCGAGCCGCCATCGTGGGTGGACTCACAGATTCATGAAGAGAGGTTTGTCTATGAACGTCAAATACCTGGGCCTGCCATTGGCCGTTGCCGCATTCCTGGCACTGGGCGGCTGCGCCTCGCCCACCGTGGTGACCCTGCAGAACGGTACGCAGTACCTGACCAAGGACATGCCTAACGCCAAGACCGCCGACGGCTTCTACGAATTCGAAGACATTGCCGGCAAGAAAATCCGCATCAAGGCGGACGATGTCGCCACCGTCCGCGAGGAAGACTGACCGATCAGACCTGGTCGCCCTCAGGGCGACCAGGGTGCCGAATTCTGCCCCGGCACGCTGTTATCGCAAGAAATGTATTGCTGTTGCCCTCGCTTCTGCAGCTCGCTGCGCACCCGCTGACAACGCTCGAACTCTCGGGCCGCGGCATTATCGATGCTGATATTGCCGGTGGTTTCAGGCCGCTTGTCCTCCCTTAGCGTCACATTCGCCCAAGGCTGCGACGCCTCGACATGAAAGCGCTCGCTCGGCTCAGGCTCCACCGCCTTGCCCACTGGCGCGGTAGCCGCCGGCAGCTGGTCGGGCGTCACGCCGTAGCGCTTGAGAATCGACTGCTGAGGCAGGTCCTCGGCCATGACGCTGCCTGCTGCCAGGACCAGCGCCAGGCCGATGCCATACCTCTGGTTATCACTCACCTTGTGTTTCTCCTGCTGTTCACTGTTGCCATTGAATAAACCTTGGCCGCTGCCTCGGTATCGGCGGCCTGCCTTGATAACGCGCCAGCCCGCACGGGCTTTACTGGCCCCGCAGGGCAGCTGCGCCATCGAGCAGCCGGGATATCGGCCGCGGCTGGAAGGTATTGGAGTCACTTTCCGGCCCACAGGTCACCCTTCGGGCAAATACCGCGGCCGTTGCCGGAACTGCTGTCGGGGGGCTACAGGAAAGAAAGCGTGACCGCGCAAGGCAAGGACGCCACCCCGCGCGGTCAGTCTTCAGGCGATGGTGATGCTGGCGCCGTTGAGGCTGTCCAGGCTCACCCCGACCAGGGTCAACGAGTCACCGCCGAAGGTCAGCAAGGTATCGTTGCCCACGGTGCTGGCATGAGCGCGGTAGTCATCGTTGGCGACCACGCCCCCGACACCGAGGAACACCAGTTTGTCGCTGCTCTGGTAGCCCAGCACGCGGTCCTGGCCGAAGTTGCCGCTGAACAGCAAGGTGTTGCTGCCCCCGCCCGCTTGCAGCAAGTCGTTGCCCGCACCGCCGACCAGCACATCGTTGCCCTGGCCGCCGATCAGATGGTCGTCGCCGTCCAGGCCGAACAGCCAGTCGCCGCCGGCGTGGGCGGTCAGGGTATTGGCCGCGCCGTCGCCCTTCACCGCAGAGGCGTACTGGGTCAGGTTGCTGCCCGCCAGCAGGCCCTTATCGGTGACGCTGTGGGTCACGTCGTCCTTGAACAGGCCCCAGAGGAACCCTGGCTCCTTGCTGGTGATCGCGCCGATATCGCGGGTGATGCTGATGCCGCCGTTGGCATCGCGCATATACAGGGTCCCGGCGCCGTCGTTGGCGAAACTGAAATTCTTCACCGACTGCTGCAAGTCCAGAGTGTTGTGGCCCTGCCCGCCCAGCAGGATGTTGTAGCCGCCGGCGTCGCGGAAAGTGTCGTTGCCGGCGCGGCCTTCCAGGTAGTCGTTGCCTTGGCCGCCCTGGATCAGGTCGTTGCTGTCGGTGCCGATGATGAAGGTGCTGCCCTTGTGGGTCTCGGCGTTGCGGTTGAGGTCCTGGACCCAGGTGGTGGCCCGCGCCGGGTCCGACAGGTTGGCGACGATGATGGTCGAGTCCTTGCTCGTCAGGTCGTAGAACTTCGACTCGAGAATCCGCGTCATGCCGTCGCCGTAGCCGGTGGGCAGGTGCGACAGCCAGGTCGGGATATTCAGGATGGAGAACGGCAGCAGGTTCCAGGCCGCCGAGGCGTAGTGGTCGTTGAAGCTGACGATATTGTTGGTCGCCGATTCCTGCGCCGTGTCATGCACGCCGAGGGACGCCAGGTTGAATGAAGAGCCGTCGAGGGCGCGGAACACCGGGTCATTCTCATAGCCGATATTCAGCACCTTGTCCCCCGCGCTCTGGGTCGGCGAGGCATAGGCAATGTAGCTGGCGTCCTGGTAGAACCCCGACCAGCGATCGCCGCTCAGGTCCGCCAGGCTATTGACCGCCAGGCCGCCGAGGCTGTGGCCGCTGACCAGGATGTCCTTACCCGTCAGGCCGTTGGCCCGGGCGAAGGCCGCGACATCGGCAAGCAGCGTGCCGAAGGCTTCGCCGGCGTAATTCTTTGCGTAGTCCTGCGGACCGAATGCCGCCATCAGGTCGTTGATCACATCGCCGATGGAGTCGCCGATCACCGATTCGCGGGGGCCGCTGGTGCCGCGAAAGGCAATGCCGATGGAAACCAGGTGGCCCTGGTCGTCGTACTTGCCGAGGACTTCAGCCTGGGCCGTGGTGTAGCCGGCCTTTTCCCCGTAGTAGGTGCCGCGAAAGTCGGTCTTGCCGTCGTAGCCCAGCTGGGAAGCGCCGATCGGCGTCCAGCCGGCCTTTTGCACCGCCTCCAGCGCGGCTTTCTCCGAATCGGGGTTCCAGGGCAGCCCCGGAATCACCCCTTGCGAATCGCCGCTGCCGATCAGCCCCGTGACCAGGGTGGCCGGCAGGCCGAGACCGAAGCCGTACTGCTGGTAGCCGGCGGAAAAGCCGTTGTCGAGGTTGTGGTAGGAATACAGCGTGATCGCCAGCGCATCGGAAAACAGCGCCTTGGAGTCTTCTGTGCCGAGGTTTTTGTAGTCATACACACCCATGGTATTGCCTCTCTTTGTTGTTGAACCTTATTCGAGATAGCTCACGCGGACGGAGCGCCCTCAACAGACGCCCCGCCCTTAGTGCAATGCCTTGTTGGCGCTTTTATCTATGCAAAGACAATCCCCGTGCCGGCCAGGTTGTCCGCCGTCACCCCGACCAGCGTGACGGCGTAGTCGCCGACGCTGAGCAAGGTGTCCTGGCCGCTCTGTGACAGGTGTTGCGTGTAGTCGTAGCCCTGCCCCGCGCCCGCCACGCCCATGAACACCAGCTTGTCGCTGCCCTGGTAGCCATGGATCGCGTCGAAGCCGAAGGCGCCGCTGAACAGGAAGGTGTTGGCCCCGCCGCCACTGGAGTGCATGACGTCGTTGCCGGCGCCGCCGACAAAGGTCACGTCGCTCTTGTCGCTGCGCAGTACATCGTCGCCGGCGTGCCCGAACAGCCAGTCGCCGTCGACGCTGGCCACCAGCGCATTGCCGTAGGCGTCGCCATTGAGCGAATGGTTGTAGTGGGTCAGCTGGTTGCCGGCCAGCAGGCCCTGGTCGGTCACGCTGTGGGTCACTTCCTTGCTGAACAGACCCCAGGCGAAGCCCGGCTCCTTGCTCACCAGTGCGCCGATATCGCGAGTCATGCTGATGCCGCCATAGGCATCGCGCACATACAGGCTGCCGTCGCCATCGTTGACCACGCTGAACTTGCCCAACGACTGCTGCAGGTCGAAGACGTTATGCCCCTTGCCACCCAGCAGGATGTTGTAGCCGCCGTCGTCGCGGAAGGTGTCGTTGCCGTCGCGCCCCTCGATGAAGTCGTTGCCGCGCCCGCCCTTGAGCAGGTCGCTGCCGTCGGTGCCGAAGATAAAGCTGCTGCCCTTGTGCGGCTCGGCGTTGCGGTTGAGGTCCTCGACCCAGGTCGTGCCACGACTGGCCTCGGACAAGGTGGAGACAATCAGCGTCGAGTCCTTGCTGGTCAGGTCGTAGAACGCAGAATCCACCACCCGGTTCAAGCCATCGGCATAACCCGCTGAACCGTGGGCCTTCCACGACAGCGGGTTGAGGATGCTCTGCGGCAGCAGGTTCTCCAGGGTCGAGGCGTAGTGCTCGTTGAAGTTGACGATATTGTTGGTCGCCGAAGCCTGGACCTGATCATGGCTGCCCAGGGACGAGGCATTGAACGTGGTGCCGTCGAGCGCCCTGAACACCGGGTCGTTTTCGTAGCCGATGTTCAGCACCTTGTCCCCCGGGCTCTGGGTCGGCGAGGCGAACGCCACATAACGCGCGTCGGCATAAAAACCGCCCCAGTGCCCGTCGCTCAGTTCGGCCAGGCTGTTGACCCCCAGGCCGCCCAGGCTGTGGCCGCTGACCAGCACATCCTGGCCGCTCAGGCCCTGGGCCTTGGCGAACTCGGCGACGCTGGCGAACAACTTGTCGAAAGCATTCTTGCTGTAGTTCGTCGCGTAGCCCACCGGCCCGACCGCGGCCAGCAGGTTGTTCTTGATATCGCCCAGGGTATCGCTCAAGCCCAGCCCGCCGGTGCCACGAAAGGCAATGCCGATCGACAGCAGCTTGCCGGCCTCGTCATAACGCCCCAGCACTTCCACTTCGGCGCTGGTAAAGCCTTCCTGCTCGCCGAAGAAAGTGCCCTGGGGCCCGACCTTGCCCTGGTAGCCCAGCTGCCCGGCGGAAATCGCCGTCCAGCCCGACGCCAGCGGCTGCCCGGTAGGCGTGTAGGCGTAAAGCGTCAACGCCAGGGCATCGCTGTACAGCGCCTTGCCCGCCTCGCCCCGGTCACTCCGATAATCGAATACACCCATGTGTCTGCCTCATTCTTATGGTCATTGGCCTGCAGGCCTCAGAACTGCCAGTCCAGGGTCAGGCCGACCCCGTGGCTCTTGTCCCGCGAACCCAGCAGGCCGTTGTAGTCCAGGTTTACCCGGGTATCGCGGCCCAGCAACAAGCCGGCGCGAGCCCCGACCACAGCGGCGTTACGGTCCAGCGCAACGCTCTGTATGTTGAACGAATTACCGCCTGCAAAAGCCAGGTGCTGATCCGAGCTGGTATCGCTCAGGTTGTGCTGCCAGCCGAGGGTGCCGGCCAGTTCCAGCTGCCGGGCGTCGGACAGGGCAAAGCGTTTGCTGGCCCGCAGGCCGAGGGTCGACAGCACCGCGTCGCGGTTGTCGTCGCCGCCGTGCAACGCGGTGGCGCCGCCTTTTTCATGGAAGCTGTCGCTGCTCACATGCACGTAGGCCAGGTTGGCGAACGGCTCCAGGGCCACGCCCGGCAGCGCGACTTGCCACGCCGCTTCGGTGAACAGCTGGGTGCTCTGGGCGTCGCGCTTGACCTTCTGCCGGTCGGAGAACTCGCCGTATTGCAGGTCGCGCTCCACGTCGATGCGATGCCAGCTGTAGGAACCACCGACGCTCAGGCGCAGCGCGTCCAGTTGATGCCCCAGGTAGGCGCCCAGGTGATAGCTGTCCACCGAGGCCGAAGAATGGGTGCCGTCGCCCATGCTCAGGGAGCTGTCGCTGTAGCCGGTGAACAGGCCGAGACGGGTGTCCTCGGCAATCAAGCCGTCGACCCCGGCGAGCAGGCCGCCGATCGAGGTGGTGTAGTTGGCATGGTCATACCCGGCATCGGTCTTGCCCCATGCCCCCAGCACCTTGAACCACACATTGTTGTCGCTGGCCGCTGGCGCCGCCGAATCGAGCAGGCCGTCCTGGCGCAGGCGATCGCCCACGGCATCGCGCAGTTGGCGGCTGTCGTTGATCAGCATGGTGCCGATGGCCGGATGAATCTCCCCGGTCAGTTGCTGGAAGGCTTGTTGCGCGCTGGCGGCGTTTTCCGACAGCAGCAGGCTTTCGTACACCGCATTGCCCGCCCCCAGTTGCTCGGCGGCGGCCGCCACGGAACGCTGGTTCGGGGTCAGGCCGACATCGCTGAAGGCCGTCGCGTTGCGCTCGACCTGCAACTGCACGCCGGTGGCCGAGTAATCGAGGCTGCCGCCGATGAACAGATAGTTCGGCACCACCGAACCGAAACGGCCCGCGACGCCACCGGCCGCCTGCAGGATGTTGTATTGCCGGCCCAGCAGGCTTTGCGCTTCGCGGGCGCTGAGCAAGGTCGGGCTGTTCTCCAGGGCCAGGGTCACGTTGGCCCCTTCGACGGTGGCCTGGCCGCCCGCGACGATCTGGTCGCTGCTGGTCGGCGACAGCTCCACCGCGTAGGTCGAGCCTGGTTGCAGGACCACATCGCCCGCCACCTGCAAGGTGCCGATGGAGTTGCCCGGCGCCACGGTGCCGCCACGGTTGGCGGTCAGGGCGGCGATGCGCCCGTTGCCGCCGAGAATGCCGCTGTCATTCACCGTCACCGCCGAAGCCAGCGAGCCGTTGATGGCCAGGCGTCCCTGATTGACCAGGGTCGGGCCGCTGTAGCTGTTGTTGCCGGTCAGCACCAGGGTGCCGATGCCCTGCTTGGTCAGGCCGCCGTGGCCGGAAATGTCGTTGCGCCAGACATCCAGCCCGCAATGCACGTCGGTGCACAGGCGCTCGGTGGGTTTGCCGGCATCCACCACGGCGCCGATGCCGGGCAGGTCGACAACGAACTGGCCGGAGCCGTAGGCCCCTTCGACACGGAACTCCTGGGGAATGTCCGCCTCGGTGACGAACATGCCCGGGCCGTCGATGCCCTTTTGCAGGTTGATCATGCCCCAGCCGTACAGCGCATCGATGCCCGGGTCGCCCATGTCGGTGGCGGTGGTCCTGAGCACCGTGGCGATCTGCGACGCGCTCATGTACGGAAAGCGCTCCATCAGCACCGCCGCCGCGCCCGCCACATGGGGCGCGGCCATGGAGGTGCCGCTCTTGTTGGCGTAGCCGAGGGTCATGTCGTCCAGGTTGGTGCCGCCGATCACCGCACTGTAGATCCGCGTACCCGGCGCCGAGACGCAGAAGCTCGCGGTGTAGCCGCAGCGCGAGGAAAAGGTGCTGAGGGTGTAGGGATTGGGGCTGGCGGTGTCGGGGTTCTTCTGCAAGGCCGCGACCGTCATCCAGTTCGGCGCGATTTCCGGCACGAAATAGGCCAGGCCGGCGATGGCGTCCGGGTTGTTCAGGTTGTAGTCGTTACCGGCGGCGAAGATGGTCAGCACGCCGCTGCGCGCGGCGTCGATCGCCCCGCTGTAGGCGCCGCCCTGGCGGGTGCCCAGCAGCGGCTGGATCTGGTCGAACTGCAACTGCGCGTCCTGCACGGTGAAATGCGGGAAGGCCGGGTCGCGACCGCCCTGGTCGAAACGGTCGGTGATGCCGATGCCCCAGCTGTTGTTGATGATCCGCGCGCCGCTGTTCACCAGCGCATCCCAGCCGGCCCGGTAGACCGCGCCGTCGTTGCCGAGAATGATCCCGTCCTCGGGGCCCGGGTCGCCGTTCTCGGCGGTGATGATCTGCGCGTCGAAGGCCACGCCGTGCATCGGCCCGCCGTCGCGGCTGCCGGCGGCGATACCGCCGACGTGGGTGCCGTGGGAGCCGAGCTTGCCGTCGGAGCCGACCGAGGGCGTGCCGTCATAACGAAAGGCATCGCCGGCTTTGACCGGAATGTAGGGGTCGGTGTATTCGCGGATGCCGCTGGTGACCAGGGTGATGACCTTGTTGCTGCCGCTGAATTCCGGGTGTGGGGCATACACCGGCTGGTCGAAAATGCCCAGCTTGACGCCCTTGCCGGTATAACCGGCGGCATAGGCCTGCTCGGCATGAATCGCCCCCAGGCCCCACTCGGCATTGAACTCGGCACTGCGCCAACTGCCGGGATCGCCCGGCTTGCCGCTTTCCACATAGGGCGCGGCCTGGGCGCTGCCCGCCACGGCCAGACTGCAGATCAAGGCGCCACAGGAGGCGCGCACCAGGCTATTGGCCGCCGGAGCAGCCCCCGTAAATCTGTATTTCATCGGTACCTTCCTTAGTTGCCTTGCTAGAAATAGTTGCCTGGCCAGGAACAATTGACTGCTAGAAACACCGCGCCAGAACCGGCGCGAGTGGTTTTACCGAACCGCCGGCCCGCGAGCCTGCGGTGTCGATACCGCTCTGCCGTGCCGATGCGACCTTGCATCGGCACGACGCTGTCAGGAGCCTGCTCAGAACTGCCAGTTGAGGCTCAGCCCTGCCCCGTGGTTGTTGTCGCGGCTGGCCAGCTGGCCCGTGTAATCCAGGCTCAGGCGCAGGTCGCGGCTCAGCGCCAGGCTGGCATGGGCGCCGACCAGCGCGGCATCGCGCGGCAGCGAGGTGCTTTCGACGCTGAACGGCGTGCCGCCGGAGGCAAAGGCCAGGTGTTCTTCGGCGCGGGTGCTGCTCAGGTTGTGCTGCCAGCCCAGGGAGCCGGAAAGGTCCAGGCGGGTTTGCCCGGACAGTTCGAGGCTTTTCAGGGCGCGCAGGCCGAGGGTGCTGAGCACTGCTTCGCGACTGTCGCTGCCGCCTTTCAACGCCGCGGCATCGCCCTTCTCGCTGAAGCTGTCGCGGTGCAGGTGCACGTAGGCCAGGTTGGCGAACGGCTCCAGGGCTAGCGCCGGCAAGTCGAGGCGATAAGCCGCCTCGCCGAAGACCTGGCTGGTGCGGGCGTCGACCTTGGCTTTCTGCTTGCCGCTGACGTCGACGAACTGCAGGTCGCGCTTGACGTCGGCGCGGTGCCAGCTGTGCGCCGCGCCCGCGCTCAGGCGCCAGGCGCCCAGCTCGTGGCCGAGGTAGGTGCCCAGGTGATAACTGTCCACGGAGGCCTTGGAGTGAGTGCCGCCGCCCATGCTCAGGGAGCTGTCGCTGTAGCCGGCGAAGGCGCCCAGGCGCGTGCTGTCGCTGAGCGCGCCGTCGGCCCCCAGCAGCAGCCCGCCGATGGACGTGTTGTAGGCCTCGGTGTCGTGGTCGCCGTCGTTCTTGCCCCAGGCGCCCAGCACTTTGAGCCAGGCGTTGCCCTCGCTCTGCACCACCGCGCCCGGCACCTGCAGGCGCTCGCCGACCGCCTCGCGCAGCTGACGGCTGTCGTTGAGCAGCATCGAACCCAGCGCCGGGTAAATTTCCCCGGACAACTGCTGGAACGCCTGTTGCGCCATGCCGGCGCTCGGCGCCCGCAGCAGGCTTTCATACACCGGGTTGCCCGCCCCCAGTTGCTCGGCGGCGGCCGCCACCGAGCGCTGGTTCGGGGTCAGGCCGACACTGGCGAACGAGGTGTCGTTACGCCCGATGCTCAGCTGTACGCCGCTGGCCGAATAATCCAGGCTGCCGCCGAGGAACAGGTAGTTGGGCTCCACCGAACCGAAGCGCCCGTCGATGCCACCAGCGGCCTGGAGAATCTGGTACTGGCTGCCGATCAGGCTTTGCGTCTGCTCCAGGCTGAGCAGTTGCGGGCTGTTTTCCAGGGCCAGGGTGACCCCGGCGCCGTTGAGGGTGGCCTTGCCGCCAGCGACGATACGGTCGCTGCTGGTGGGCGACAGCTCCACGGCATAGGTCGAGCCCGGCTGAAAGGTCACATCCCCCGCTACCTGCAAGGTGCCGATGGAGTTACCGGGGGCCACCGTGGCGCCGTTGTTGGCCAGCAGCGCAGCGACGAGCCCGGAACCACCGAGCGTGCCGCCGGCATTGACCGTGACAGCCGAGGTCAACGAACCGTTGACCGTCAGCAAGCCGCCATTGACCGTGGTCGCCCCGCGGTAGCTGTTATTGCCGCCGAGCACCAGCCAGCCGGCGCCGGACTTGACCAGGCTGCCCTCGTACACCCGCTGCGCCGCGGCTGCATCGCGGGCCATGCCGACGGCGTAGTCGGTCTTGTCCTGCTGGCTGGCACCGGCGCCCAGGCCGTTTTCCCAGCCCTTGTCCTTCAGCGTCTGCTGCCAGGCCGCGCGTTCGGCAGCGTCTTCGCCCTGGCGCTGCAACAGCGCCTTGTCCGAGATGTCGTTGCTCCACACATCGCCCTGCCCGGCGCCCAGGTTGGCATCGAAGGCCCCCAGCAACTGCCCGGGCCCGTGCATGGCCCGCTCCAGGTTGGGCACGCCCCAACCGACCAGGCTGGTGGGGGCCACGGTGGGCGAACCGTCCAGCTGGGTGGCGGTGGTCAGCAGCACCTCCAGGGCCTGCTGGTTGTTCATGTAGGGATAACGCTCCATCACCAGCGCCAGCGCGCCGCTGGCGTGGGGCGCCGCCATCGAGGTGCCGGACTTGGTGGCATAGCCGCCGCCGGGCACGGTGCTGGAGACCAGCCGCCCGGGCGCCGCCACGCACCAGTACTTGGCAATGCCGCACTGGTTGTAGCGCTGCTGGTTATTCGCATCCAGGCCGGACACCGCCAGCCAGTGACCTTCCAGCTCCGGCTGGAAGTACGGCAGCGCCGCGCGCACGCTGGCGTTGGCATAGCCGCTGTTGCCGGCGCTGAAGACGTTGATCACGCCCTGGCGCGACACGTCGGCGGCCGCGTCCAGCCAGGTGACCTGGCCATAGTGCTGGGCATAGGCGGCATGCAGGCCGTCCAGGGTCTGGTAGCTGACGCCCGGCGGCTGGCTGCCCCAGCTGTTGTTGATGGCGCGCACCCCGGCATCCGCCAGGGCCCCGTACACCGCCTGGAAGTAACGCGGGTCGGGGGTCGGGCCGAACAGGAAACTGTCGTTCTTGTTGGTGTTGCCCACATAGACCTGGGCATTGAAGGCCACGCCGTGCATGCCGATGCCATCGCGGGCCGCGCCCATGGTGCCGGTGACATGGGTGCCATGGCTGTCGTTGTTGGCGTTGAGCTGCCCGGAAACGCTGAACGGCGTGCCGTCGACATAAGTGCCTGTGGCGGTGACCCCATGGAAGCGATCGGGCGAGGCCTCGCCATGGCTGGCGTCATAGCCGGAGTCGAGGGCGCCGATCTTCACCCCGCTGCCGGTGATGCCAGCGGCATAGGCGGAGCTGGCGCGCATGCGCTCCAGGCCCCAGTCCTGGGTGTATTCGGCCGATCGCCAACTGGCCGGCACGCCCAGTTGGCCGGTTTCCTGATACTGCGCCTGGACCATGCCGGGCAGCGCTACGGCCACCAGGGTGGAGCGTGCCAGCAACAAGCGGCGACTCAGCGCCTTGAGCTGATAAAAGCGTCTATCCATGTGATGACTTCTCGTTTTTTGTTTTTGTCGAAAATGTCAGGTCGGGCCGCCCTCGGCCGCCTTGATTGTCAGTTCATGAGCCGGGCCTGAAGGCTTCGTCGACCTGGGCCAGGTCATCTTCACGCAGGGTGCCTGCGTAGTAGCGCAACTTGGTCCAGGCCATCAGATAGTCGTAACGGGCCTGCGCCAGGTCGCGGCGCGTGGTGTACAGCTGTTGCTCGGCGTTCAGCGCGTCAAGGTTGACCCGTTCGCCGCCGAGGATGCTTTGCTTGGTCGAGACCACCAGCGCCTCGGCCGAAGTCAGTGCCTTTTGATAGGCGCGCAGCTTGCTGACCCCGGACAGGCAGGCGCTGAACTGGCGCCGGAGCTCGATCAGGGTGGTGCGGGTCTGCGAATCCAGCTCGTATTCGGCCTGTTCCATGGTCCGGCTGGCCTGGCGGGTGGCCGCCGAGACGCCGCCGCCGGCGTACAGCGGCATGCTGATTTCGATGCCGATGGTGTTGGTGTCGTAGCGTTGGTTGTAAGTGTTGCCGCTTTCCGACTCGACCCGCCGCGAAGTGGCATAGGCACTGAGCCGCGGCAGATGGCCGGCGCGGTTGCGCTCGATTTCATAACGCGCCACTTCCACGGCGTGGCGCTGGGAAGCCAGGTTCGGGTTGTTGCTGATCGCCAGTTCATGCCAGGCGTCGTAGTTGGCGGGCGACAGGGTGAAGGACTCGAAACGTTCGCGTAGCGGGTCGAGGTCGCGAATGTCCACGGTCGGCACGCCGATCAGCGCGCCCAGTTCGCGCAACGCCGCATCCTGCTCGTCGCGGGCCTCGATCTCCTCGGCGGTGGCCAGCTCGTAGCGCGATTCCGCTTCGAGAATGTCGGTGCGGGTGCCCTCGCCCTGGCGAAACATGTGCTCGTTCTGCTGGAACTGCTGTTCGAAGGCCTTCTTCTTGGCCTGGGCGATATCGATCTGGTCCTGGGCGAACAGCGCCTGGGTGTAGTAGGTCAGCACCCGTACCAGCAGCTCCTGGCTCTTGCCGCGAAAGTTCTCGTCGGCGAACAGCGCCTGGGCCACGCCCTTGCGGTAGGAGGCATAGGCCTCGTAGTCGAGCAGCGGCTGTTGCAGGGTGAAGGTCGAGCCGTAGCTGTCGTAGTTGCGGTTGTCGTGGCTGGTGCCGCCGCGACCATCGGGCACGGTTGCCTGGGAGTCGTTGCGGCCCTTGTTGTAGCTGTAGTTGAGTTTTGGCAGCAGCCCGGCGCGGCCGATGATGCGGTTCTCCAGGCCGGCATCGCGCTCCTTGATGGCACCGAGGAACACCGGGTCGTTGCGCAGCGCCTGTTCATAGACCTGGAATGGCCCCATGGCCTGGGCGTTGGTGCATACCAGCAATGCGACTGTAGCTCCGAAGATGGAAAGCTGACTCATGCGACGGAACATCCTTATTCCTCGGTCAATGCGGAACCCGCCCGGTCGAGCAGGGGTTTGAACAGGTAGTTGAGCAGCGAGCGCTCGCCGGTGCGGACGAACATTTCCGCCGGCATGCCCGGCTTGATCACCAGGCCGTTGAGTTGCTCCATGGCCTGGTCGCTGACACTGCTGCGCAGCACGTAGTACGGCACGCCGGTCTTTTCATCGACCATCTGGTCGGCCGAGATCAGGCTGACCTCGCCGGACACCCGCGGCGTGCGGTTCTGGTTGAAGGCGGTGAACAGGATGTCCACCGGCAAGTGGCTGCCGACCTTGTCGATCAGGTTCACCGGCAGGTGCCCTTCCACTTCCAGGCGGGTGCCCTGGGGCACGATCTCCAGCAGGTTTTCCCCTGGCCGCACCACGGCGCCTTCGGTGTGCACCCCGAGGTTGACGGCAATGCCATCGGCGGGCGCTACGATTTCGCTGTGCTGCAAATCGAAACCGGCCGAAGTCAGTTGCTGCTCCAGGGTCAGGCTTTTCAGCTGGGCCTCGGCCAACTGGCTGCGCACTTCCTTCTGATACTCCTCGCTGTGCTGCTGCAACTTGAGCCGCGATTCGAGAATGCCCTGCTCCACCCGCCCGCTTTCGCCGGTGTTCTGCGCCAGCTCCTGCTGCACCTGGGACAACTGGCGCTGGTACTCCATCAGTCGGTTGCGCGGGATGTAGCCGTTGTCGGCCAGGGGTTGCAGGTTGGCCAGCTGCTGGCGCAGGGACTCGGCCTGGTTGTTGAGGTCGCTGCGCGCGCGGCGCATGCCGGCCAGTTGCGCGGTCGCGCCTTCGATATTGGCGCGAATCCCCGCCTGCTCGCGGGCAAAGGCTTCGCGCCGGCTGCTGAACAGCTGCCGCTGGCCTTCCAGCACCAGGGCCAGGCGCGGATCGGGATCGGCGCTCAGGGCCTGGGGAAAATTCACCTGCTTGAGGTTGTCACGCTCGCTCTGCCAGCGCGCCAGGCTGGCCCAGGCCATGCGGTACTGCGCCTGCAGCGATTGCACATCGGCCTCGACCTGGGTCTGGTCCAGGCGGAACAGCGGTTGCCCCTGTTTCACCGCCTCGCCCTCGCGCACCAGGATCCGGCTGACCACCCCGCCGCTCATGGATTGCACGGCCTTGCGCTTGCCCGAGACCACCACCGTGCCCTGCACCGGGATGCCCTGGTCCAGCGGCGCCAGGGCGGCCCAGGCAAAGAAGCTGCCGGCGCCGGCCAGCGCCAGGACCCAGCCCATGCGCGCAAAAAACCGCGCATCGCGCTCGGGGCGTTCCGGCGCGTAACCTTGTTCGATCATCATTTCGCTGTCCTTGCTCATGCGCCTGGGTTCCGTGTCGGGGCCTGATACTGGCGGCTCATGCTCAAACCGGCCGGGGCCGTCGGGGCCGAGGTTTTTTCCCGCTGCTGCTCCTGCGCCTGGGCCTGGGCATTGCCGGACAGCGCCTTGAGCACCTCCTGGCTCGGGCCGAAGGCTTGCAGGCGCCCTTCGTTGAGCACCAGCAGCTTGTCGGCCTGGGCCAGCGCCGACGAGCGATGGGTCACCAGGATCACGCTGGTGCCCTGGGCCTTCATCTGTGCGATGGCGGACGCCAGGGCGCTTTCGCCCACGGTGTCGAGGTTGGAGTTCGGCTCGTCGAGCACCACCAGGCGCGGCTCGCCATACAGCGCCCGGGCCAGGGCCACGCGCTGCTTCTGGCCACCGGACAAGCCGCTGCCGTCATCGCCCAGCAGGGTGTCGTAGCCCTGCGGCAGGCGCAGGATCAGTTCGTGCACGCCAGCCTGTTGCGCGGCCTGCACCACTTTCTGCGGGTCGGCCTCCTGAAAGCGCGCGATGTTCTCGGCGATGCTTCCGGAAAACAGCTCGATGTCCTGGGGCAAGTAACCGATGTAGGGCCCCAGCTCGTTGCGGTTCCAGCGATGGATATCGGCGCCGTCCAGGCGCACCGTGCCGGCCAGGGTCGGCCATACGCCCACCAGCACCCGGGCCAGGGTCGACTTACCGGAACCGGAAGCCCCGAGCACGCCCAGCACTTCCCCCGCGCCGAGGTTGAAGCTGACCTGCTGCAAGGTGGCCATGCGCTTGCCCGGCGGGCCGGCGCTGACCTGCTCGAAGCTCACCTGGCCCTTGGGCGCGGGCAACGACATGGCGGTGTCGCTCGGCGGGAACGCCTGCAGCAGCGAGTCCAGGCGCTGGTAGGCCAGCTTGGCGGAACTCCATTGCTTCCAGACGGCGATCAACTGGTCGATCGGGCTCAGTACGCGGCCCATCAGGATCGAGCCGGCAATCATCATCCCGGCGGTCATGTCGCCCTTGATCACCAGCAAGGCCCCCAGGCCCAGCACCAGCGATTGCAGGCACAGGCGCAGGGTCTTGCTCAGCGAGCTGATGACCGCGCCGGTGTCGCTGGCCTGGTTCTGCAGGCCGAGAAAGCGCGAATGCACCTCGAACCAGCGCTTGCGCAGCGCGCCGAGCATGCCCATGGCCTGGATGGTTTCGGCGTTGTGCAGGTGGCTGGTGGCCAGTTGCGTGGACTTCTGAGAATAGCCGCTGGCCTCGCCCAGGGGCTTCTTGGTCATGGCTTCGTTGAGGTACGCCAGGGCAATCAGCAACACCGCGCCCGCCGTGGCGAATACGCCCAGCCAGGTATTGAACAGGAAGATCACGAACAGGTAGATGGGGAACCAGGGCGCGTCGAAGAACGCGAACAACGCGGGGCCGGTGACGAACTGGCGGATATGGGTCAGGTCGCCCAGGGACTGCCCGGCATGCCCTTCGCCGCGAAACAGGTTGCGCTCGAACGCCGCCTGGTAGACCCGCAGGTTGAAACGACGCTCCAGCTGGCTGCCGATGCGGATGACGATGAAGCTGCGCACCACCTCCAGCAGGCCGATGAACGCGAAGAACCCGACCACCATCAGCGAGAGCATCGCCAAAGTGGTTTCGTTCTGCGAGGAAAGTACCCGGTCGTAGACCTGGAGCATGTAGATCGAGGGGACCAGCATCAGCACGTTGATCAGCGCGGTGAAACACCCGACGCTGATCAGAATGCCTTTGTAATCGCCCAGTGCCTTGAACAGCGGTGCAGTGGTCTTCGCCATCTTCATTGGTCTTTCCTGAGCTGTATATCCCGGGCCAGGGCGCAGGATAAATAAACCGCCCGTACTTGAGTCGGGACATTATTGGATTATTGAGGCGGACAGGCGAAAGAACTCTACCGCCAGACGAAACGGAGTTCTAGTTATTTAGTCTTTTATTCCGATCATGGGCAACAGCGTATATGGCGATGCCTTATACGCTTATCCATACAGTTACACTTGACGATGCATACAGCCGTGATAATTCAGGGGGCTCGCTGCAATATAACCGTTATGCCCGATTCCAATTTGCCCTGATATAAGCCTTCTTTCTGGCGACTTAGAAAGATGATCTTCGAGCCCTCTTTGCCAGTCACGGCAATACCATCCGGCTCGGGAAACCAGCCGATCGCCGAGTCGCCCAGCCAGGCGGAAAAACACTCGGCGCCGGCGCCCAGAGTGCCGTTCAGCTCGAGGTCCAAGGCGCAGCGGTTGGCAGGTTGTGCCGGCTGCGACAGTTGCCAGTGTCCGGCCAGTTCCGCGGGGTCCGCCAATCTCAGGCTGCTTGCCATGTTTGTCTCTCCATAAAACATCATCAGCGTCGCGATCAGGTACGCGCCGGCCTTAGCGATCAAGGCAGTTCGAATCATAGGGGGTTGCTCCGGGCCACAGCCTCAGGCAGTTCGCCTGTCAATGCAAGGTGAGAGGGCGACGCCTGGGCGCCACCCTCCTTTTCTACCTTACAACGCAACGACTCAGGCGACGATGTCGGTGTAGGCCGCCTGGCCGACGGTGCTGACCAGGAAGTCCGCCACGCCGTGCCCGGAGAAGTCCACCGACAAGGTGCTGTTGCCAGCCGAGGTGGTGAGGATCGCGTCGCCGGCGTTGCCGGTGAACGCGTTCACGAAGTGCAGCCCCGCGCCCTGGGTGATGCCGGTCAGATCGATCTTGTCCAGGCCGCTGACAAAATCCAGGATCTGGTCGGCCGCGCCCGGGGCGGAGTCCGAACTCGCACCGAAGACGAAGGTGTCGGCACCCGCGCCGCCCCAGAGCTTGTCCGCGCCGCCGGCGCCGTAGAGGATGTCGTTGCCGGCACCGCCCTTGAGCTCGTTGGCCACCTTGTTGCCGATCAGCAGGTCACTGCCCGAACCGCCAATGGCGTTCTCGATGATCGCGCCCTTGGCGATGGACACGTTGCCCACCATGCCGCCAACGTCGGAGAACGAGGCATCATTGAGGTTGATCTTCTGGTTTTGGGTAAAACCTGAGAAGTCCAGGGTGTCCCGGCCGCCCGCGTCCCATACCGAGAACACCAGCTTGTCGGCCGACGAACTGGCGCTGAGGAAATCGCGCCCGGTATTGGAGTTGAAGCCATAGGTGGTGTCGCCGGTACGGGTGCTGGTGTTGGCCCCGTAGAGTTTCTGGATCGCCGCGATGTCATCCATCAGCGGGCCGGAAGCATAGGCTTCGACGCCGGCCTTGCTGAAGTTCTGGTCGGTGTTGCTCTCGCTCCAGTAGCTCATGATGCTGTAGCCGCGCGTGTCCTCTCCATAGGTCGCGTCGTTGTACGTCGGGTTGCCGTTCCCGGCGTTGTAGTCGCCAGGGTGGGCCAGGCCCAGGACGTGCCCGATCTCATGGGTCAGCGTCTGCCGGCCATAGTTGTTCAGGCCAGGGTTCTTGTTGGCGGTGTAGCTGCTGTTGATCAGGTACCAGGAAGTACCGTCGTAGCCGGCACCGGTACCGGGCAGGTAGGCGAAGGCCGCCGCCCCGTCCTGGCCGCCGCTGTAGTTGCCGAAGGTCATATGGCCGTCACCGCCGGAAGCCTTTTCGGTAAAGGTGACATTGGCCACATCGGCCCAGGACTGCATGGACAGGACCGCCTGGGCTTTTTGCAGGCTGCTGAACTGGCTGAACCCGGAGATGCCATGTTTGTACATGGTGCTCGAGGAGGCCGAGGTCAGGAAGGTATAGGTCAGCTCGATCTTGCCGCTGCCGTTGAGATCCTGGTACGCGGCACCGTCGCGCAGCAGCTGGGTGGCTGCCTCATCGACCGAGTAGGAGGGCTTGCCATTGACCGTCAGGTTGCCGCCACGGTCATACTGATGGCTGAAGCTATTGATCTGGTTATAAGCCGAACTTGCTGCGGCCAAAGGCACGAGCTCTTGTTCTGCGGTCACAATAGCTTTCGCTTTAACTTTCGACATAAACACACTTCCTTGTAATCAATGGAACAGTTTTTGTCCGATAGCGACAATCCCTGGCGAGATCGTCCTATCACTCGCCCAATGCAGGCGCAAGAAAGCTGACACAATTTGAAATCAGGCGTCCACTACTTTTTTGACGCCTGATTCCGCTGTTCCGGCAAACTCCAGCAAACAGTGACTGACAAGTCGAAATATTCTTTGCGCTTCAATATCCGGGAATAATTGTCGGACAATCTCGAATTTAAATATTAAATAAAGGTAAACATTCTTTTGCCGACTACGTCGCAGTTTTTAGTTCATGAAAGTTTGTTCCATCCAGTTAGTTTCATCGCTTCCAACAAGGTTTCCCCCGCCAGTGCCGGTACTTGCGCGCCACTGTCCGCGGTCATCGGCTCGCCGGCCAGCAAGGCGTTGACGATGGCCTCCTCCACCGCTTCGGCGGCGGCACTGAACAGCGCCGAAATGTAGTCGTTGTTAAGCATCGCCAGCGGGCTGCTCAACGGCACGCCCTGGCGCCCGTAGGCGCACGGCGGCAGGTCGCGGTTGCCGGTGGCGAAAGCCAGGAAGATATCGCCGCTGGAGTCCTCGGTGCCGCCGCCGGTACGGGCGATGCCGATCGACGCCCGCTGCGCCAGGCGCTGGCACTGGTGCGGCAACAGCGGCGCATCGGTGGCCAGGATCACCACGATCGAGCCCATGCCGGGCGTGCCCCGCTGGGCAAAGGGCGACGGGATGCCGGTCAGTCGCCGCCCCACCGGGTAGCCGTCGACCCGCAACTCTTCGCGCTTGCCATGGTTGGCCTGCACCAGCGCGCCGACCGTGTAGCCGCCCTGCTCCTTCGGCACCTGGCGCGAGGCCGTGCCGATGCCACCCTTGAACTCATGGCAGATCATGCCGGTGCCACCGCCCACCGCGCCCTCGTGCACCGGCCCGGACTCGGCGTTGGCCAGCGCTTCGCGAACCTGTTGCGGGCCGACATGCTGGCCCCAGATATCGTTGAGCAGGCCGTCGTAAGTCTCCATCACCACCGGCATGCACCAATACTCCGCAGGGTCCGCCAGGCTTGCATGCTCCTCGGCGATCAGCGCATCGCGCACCACGCCGACGCTGTGGGTATTGGTGATGGCCAGCGGCGTGGTCAGCAGGCCCGCTTCGCGGATCCACTCAAGGCCAGTGGCATCGCCATTGCCGTTGAGCACATGGCAACCGGCAAAACAGGGTTGCAGCCGGGCGAAGCCTTCGCGGGGCTGCACCAGGGTCACCCCGGTACGCACCTGCTTGCCGTCGACCGTGGTGCGCAGGGTGCTGTGGCCAACCCGCACCCCCGGGACATCGGTAATGGCGTTGAACGGGCCGGGCGTACCCAGGCCGAGGCTGATTCCCAATTGACGTGCGCGCATGACTTCTCCTTAAAGCTTCTGGAACGCCGGGCTGAACCGGCCGTTGGTGCCGTACAGGATCATCGACAGCGCCAGCAGGCCGACGATCACCATGATGTCCCTGAGCGAAGCGTCCAGGAACAGGTTGAACAACAGATAACCGGCGCCGATCACCGCCACCAGCGCCGGCAACGGCCACAGCGGCATGCGGTACGGGTGGGCGCGGTCGCGCAGCAGCACCCGGCTCATCAGCGCGCTGAGGGCGACGATCAGGTACACCAGTATGATCAGCAGCACGCTGAACGAGGTCAGCTCGGCCAGGTTCGAGCTGAAGCTCAGCACCGCCGACGGAACGGCCAGGAACAGCGTGGCCAGCCACGGCGAATCCCAGCGCGGGTGGATCCTTGTGAACAGGCGGTTGATGCCCGGCGTCCACAAGGCATCGCGCCCGCTGGAGAAAATCACCCGGCCGATCTGGATCACGATGGCGACAATCGCGTTGAACACCGAAAGGAAGATCCCGGCACTGACCACCCGCGACAGGGTTTCATTGCCATGGCTGGTGAGCAGGTAGCCGATGGGATCGGGGCTTTCGAGCATGGCGCTCAGTGACGGCGCGCCGATCAGCAGCGCGGTCAGCGGCACCAGTTCGATGATCACCACCAGCACCAGCGACCAGAGCACGGCCTTGTGCACGCCCTGCCCCTTGCATTTCATGTCTTCGGCCAGCAGCACCGCCGAGCCGTAACCGTTGTAGGAAAACAGACCGACGCCCACCGCGCCGATCACCAGGGCCCAGGGCGCCATGTGCAGCATGCCGTTCTCGACGATCTGCGGCTGCAGCAGGATGCTCGCCGGCTGCGAGGCATTGCCAAACCCCAGGAAGACGATCACCAGCAACGCGGCAATCTCCAGCAACAGGCAGGTGCCGGTGATCCAGGCGTTGAGCTTGATATTGAGAATACCCAGCGCATAGCTGCTGACCACGATCACCAGGGCCACGGTCTGCGAATCGAAGCGCGTGCCCAGGGCATTGTTCAGGTAGGTCGCCGCGCCGGTGGCCAGCACCGGCGGGATGAACAGCAACATCACCAGCACCGTGAGAAAGGTCGCGTAGCCGGCCATGCCGCCGAACACGCGCTTGGCGTACACATATTCGCCGCCGGCGCTGTTGTGGGCGCGGCCCAGTTCGGCGTAGCAAAAGGCGAACATCAAGGCCAGCAGCCCCGCCATGACAAAGGCCAGGAACACCCCGCTGCCGGCCTGGTGGATGGCGAACGGGGCGATGACGAAAACCGAACTGGCCGGGGTCACGCCCGACACGGTGATGGCCACCACATCGAACGCGCTCAGCGTAGGTTTCAGGGCGCCTTGCGGCACGCAGGGAGAGCTCATGTCGTTATCCTCGTGATTATTTTTGGTTTGAGGCAGAAACGAAGGACGTTGGGCGGGTGCGCTCTGGGTCGCACTTGTTGCAGGCCACTTTAGGCAGCCGCGGGCACAGGGCCAATTCCCCTATTGGAGTACTCCCCCTTGACGCGACCGGGCAAATCGCCGAAACCGTGCTTTCACCTGGCGGAGAAACAACCCGCCGGGCCACAGCAACGACGCGGAGCCACCTATTTGATCACTCTGTTCAGGGAAATCGGCATGCATGCCGGACTCGGGCGCACCCTCTCGCAGATCGGCGGTGAGCGTTTCTGGAAACAGCTGGTGCTGTTGCTGCACCAGGCCTTGCCGTTCGATAACGCCCTGGCAATCTTCTACCCGAGCAACGGCCTGCCCATCGCTCTCGAGGAATACGATGCCGAGCCTTCGGACAAGCCGGCGTCGATGCTCATCTACCTCAACGGCTTGTACTTGCTGGACCCGTTTTTCCAGGCCTGTCGCGAGGGATACCCCAGCGGCCTGTACCGCCTGGAGGAAGTGGCGCCGGACCATTTCCGGCAGACCGAGTACTTTTCCAGCTACTTCCACGACAACGTGCTGGAGGACGAACTGCAATTCATCCTGCAGATTCCCCAGGCCGGCACCCTGTCGCTGTCGCTGGGCATGCAGCGGCCGTTCAGCGCCGAGGAAATCGGCCAACTCACCACCTTCTCGGCCTGGGTCCTGCCGCTGATGCAGCAACACTGGCAGCAAAGCAACCAGCGCCCGCAGCCAGCCGCCACGGAAGAAATGGCCAGCCAGATCCGTGATGCCCTGAGCCATTTCGGCTGTGGCGTGCTGTCGGATCGGGAAGTGGAAATTGCCCGGCTGATCCTCCGCGGGTTTTCCTCCAAGGCCATGGCCGAGAGGCTGAAGATCTCGCCGGAGACCATCAAGGTGCACCGGCGCCACCTCTACGCCAAGCTGGACATTTCCTCGCAGCCGGAACTGTTTTCGCTGTTTATCCAGTCCCTGGGGCATGACCTGGAAAACCCTTGAGACCAATCCTTGCGCCGCGCCAGGCTCGCCCCTAGCCGTTCAGCGAGCGGGCCCGGTAGTCCCTGGGCGATTGCTCGAAATGCTTCTTGAAGGTGCGGCTGAAATGCGCCGAGTCGGTGAACCCCCATTTGAAGGCAATGTCGGTGATCGACTCGTGGCGCAGGCGCGGGTTGCCCAGGTCGGCGGCGCTGCGCTCGAGGCGCGCGCGCTGGATGAAGCGGCAGACGCTGTCGCCCTGCTCTTCGAACAACCGATACAGCTGGCGCACCGAGATGTTCATCTGGCTGGCCAGTGACACCGGCGTCAGGCCGGGCTCGTTGAGGGACTGGTTGATCAACTGCCGGGCCTGGCTGCGCAGGCAACCGCCGTGCTGGCTGTCGTAGCCATCGAGGCTCGGCCCGGGCGCCTGGCGCAGAGTCGGGCCAAGCAAGGCGATCAGCGCTTCCTGCAGCGCCTGGCCTTCCTGCTGGGCAACGCAGCCTTGCAGGTCGTCGCCGCAGATCTGCTCCACCAGCAGGCGTATCAGCCGGCCACTGGCGCATTGCTGCGAGAGCTTGCCGAACTTGCGCTGCTGCGCCGGCAGATGGCGATACACCTCGTTGCGGGACAGGTGCAGGGAGGCATGTTCGATCAAGCCGTGCGGGACGATTTCGCAGGCCCCGGCCGAGTCCAGCAGGGCCATTTCTCCCGGGGCCAGTTCGATGCGCTCGCCGCCCTGGCTGAGCTGGGCATGGCCGCTGCGCTGCATGATCAGGAAGCAGTGGCGATCGTCTTCATGATCGACGCTGGTGCTTCTGCGCGAGATCAGTCCGGCATTGGTGCGTATCTGCGCCACCTCGAGGCCGGCGTAGTCGCGCAAGCCGACTTCACCGATGAACAACGCCGAATTCAGCGCCTGGCGAGCGTCGAACCGACCGCAAACGCCCTGCAATGCCCCCACCCAGGAACCGAAACTATGCGAAGCAAGCACTGTGCACCTCCAGAAGCCGGCTGAGACCGCCTTTGTTGTTATGGCGATATCATTAACATGTTATCTATTTGCCGGGCAATAAAGCGCGGCGCAATCGATAGTCCGTTATGGCCTAAGCACGGGTTATGCCAGCACTCGCGGGAAGGTTCAGTGATCGCTCAACAATGCCTGCAGGCGCGCGAAAGCGGCCAGCAAGGCAGCTCGCTGCTCGTTGCTCAAGCGGATATAGCGGCGGAACCCGGGCAGCCGGTTGACCACCTCGCTGGCGCCGAAATGCTCCAGGCACACCCGCCAGCCCTGCGCGTCGCGCTGCAATTGCAGGCGCTTGAAGTCCAGCGGCAGCAACGCCGCCAGCAGCTGCGGATCGCTCTGCAATTGCTGCAGCAGCCCTACCCACTGCTCCTTCACTCCTTGCTTCAGGGCGGCGGCGACGCCCTGGCGACGGATCGCCCCGGTGTGGCGAATGTCGATGCGCGCCTGCGGCCCCGGCAAAGCGGGAACGCGCAGGCGAAACTCGCAGACCACCAGGTGCATCAGGAACTGTGCCTGCGGCAGCTCCTGGACCTCGAAGTCCAGGCCTGCTTCGGCCCAGGTAAAGTGCGCCAGCCCGGGTGCCTGGGGTGCCCAGTCGAACCCCGGCAGGTCACGCCGCAGCTGGTTCAGGGTCGCCCCCGGGCGGTAGCCGGCGGGTGGCCGGTGCCAGAACTCAGAGAGGTTTTGTCGCCAGCTTGTAGGGCTCATCGGGCGTGGCTCCAGGCAGGTTCTGCGCGCGGGTATCAGGAGTGGGTTCCAGGCTGAAGGCCTGCGCCAGCACCTCTTCCACCGGCACCGGGCGGAACGGGTTGACCTTCTGCACGAACAGGGTCCAGACCAGCGCGTAGACCGCCGTCAGGCCGAGCATGCTGCCGAAAGGCACGTAGATGTCCCGCGGGTTCATGCCCGGCGGCGTGATAAACCACATGCCCAGGATGATGCCGATGGACGAGACGATCTGTGGCAGCGGGAACAACGGCGACTTGTAGGCCCGCGGCAGGTCCGGACGGCGGATGCGCAGCACCACCACCGACAGGGTCACCAGCAGATAGGCGGTGCTCCAGGCACAGACCGCGGCCAGCACCAGATGCATGATGTTGTCGGTGCTGCCGCCCAGCCACCAGGCGTGCAGGCACGGGATCAGCACCGCCACGGCGATGCACGGCAGCGGCGTCTTGAAACGCGGGTGCAGGTAGGTGAATACCTTGGGCAGCGCGCCATCCAGGGCCATGCCGTAGAGGATGCGCGGCAGCCCGGCCATCAGCGTATTGATGGTCGCCGCCCCGGCAAACAGCAGGCCGACACCCAGCCAAATCCGCCCGTAAGGCCCCATCACCTGCTCGGCGAACTGCGGGATGGCCATGGGCGTGTCCAGCAAGTGCACGCTGCCATCCGCGTTCAGCGGGGTGTTCGCCACCTGGCGCTTCATTGCCGCGCCATAGATGAACATGCAGGTGGCCACGCCCACCAGCCCCAGGGCCATGGCCCGCGGAATGGTTTTCGCCGCCTTGCGCACCTCCGGCGTCAGCGGCGTGACGAACTCGCAGCCGACGAACATGAACATGGCCATGCCCACCAGCGAGAGGATGGTGGCCAGGTCGGTGCCGACCATCGACTCGCCGAACCAGCCGCCCAGCTCCACCGCCGGCGCCTTGAACACCCCGACCACGCCGAAGATGATCAGGGTGGTCCACATGCCGAAGGTCAAGATCACCTCGGCGCGGCTGAACGCGGTGATGCCAATGGCGTTCAGCAGGCCGAAGAAGATCACCAGCCCGACACCCACCAGCCAGGCGCTGCCGCTCTGTTCGAGCAGGGTGTTGAGGGACTCGAAGTTCACCAGCGCCATGATGCCGCTGAGGATGGTTTCCGCGGTGCCGGCGAACACGTGCACGATCAGGTAGGCGGAAATGGTCCCGGTGATCGCGAAAAAACGCCCCAGGCCACAGGCCAGGTAGTCGTACACCGAGCCGTTGGTGGGAATCATGCAGGCCGCTTCGGCGAAGGTCGTCGATTGCGCGAGCATCATCAGCATCGCGATCAGCATGGCCACGGCGAACGCCCCGCCGCCGATGCCGAAGCCGGTGGTGGCGGTAAGGATCACCGGGCTGGCCATGATCAGGCCGACGGCGCTGGCCAGGGCCGTGGGAAAACCGACCACGCCCTGGCTCAGGTGTCGGGTAAGTCTGTCGTTGAAAGACATGGTGCTGGACCTCGAAAGCATGGGGATGTTGTTGTTCTAGGCATTTCAAGGGCACGCCGGGCGTGCTTGCTGCTCGGCTGTCTGCGCAGCCTGGGGCCGGACGACCGGGTCCGACTGTAGCCGCTGCCGCAGGCTGCGATCGGCCGGAACGGCCGTGGCGTACTTAAGGTCGCTGAAGGTCCTGCGGACCTTATCGCAGCCTGCGGCAGCGGCTACAGGTCAATAGGCGATGCACACCGACTTGTTCTCGGTATACGCCTCGATCGCCGCGTGGCCCATTTCGCGGCCGATGCCCGATTGCTTGTAGCCGCCAAACGGCATCGACGGATCGAGCATGTTGTGGGTGTTGACCCAGACCGTGCCGGCCTTGATCCGCGGGATCAGGTCCATGACTTTTGCCAGGTCGTTGGACCAGATGCTTGCGCCCAGCCCGTATTGATTGTCGTTGGCCAGCGCCACCACCTCGTCGATCTCGTCGAAAGGCGTGGCCACCACCACCGGGCCGAAGATTTCCTCGCGCACCACCTGCATGCCCGCGTGCACATCGGCCAATACCGTCGGGCGCACGTAGAAGCCCTGCTCGCCATAGGCGCCCCCACCGCACAGCACCCGGGCGCCGTCGGCCACGCCCTGGCCGATCATGTCCAGCACGCGCTTCTGCTGCCTGGCGGAAATCAGCGGGTTGATCTGCGCCTGCTCGTCCAGCCCGGGGCCGATGCTCAGCGAACCGGCGATGGCCGCCAGGCGCTCCAGCACCAGGTCGAAGATCGCTCGCTGGATATACAGGCGCGAACCGGCGGTGCAGACCTGGCCCTGGTTGAAGAAGATCGCCCCGGCGGCGCCGGCGGCCGCGGCCTGCGGGTCGCAGTCATCGAGCACGATCACCGGCGACTTGCCGCCCAGCTCCAGGGAAAACCGGGTCATGTTGTCCACCGCCGCATGGCCGATGACCTTGCCGATCTGCGTCGAGCCGGTGAAGGCCAGCTTGTCGATGCCTTTGTGCGCGGCCAGGGCCGCACCGGCCTGGGCGCCACTGCCGGTGACCACATTGACCACCCCGGGGGCGATCCCGGCGTCCAGGCACAACTGGCCCAGGCGCAAGGCGGTCAGCGGGGTCTCGTCGGCGGGCTTGAGCACCACGGTGCAGCCGCAGGCCAGGGCCGGGACGATTTTCCAGATGGCCATCAGCAAGGGGAAATTCCACGGCACGATAGCCCCGACCACCCCCACCGGCTCCGGCACGGTATAGGCGCGGTAACGGGCGCCGGGAACGGCGGCGATGGACAGGTCCAGGCTCTTGCCTTCGATCTTGGTCGCCCAGCCTGCCATGTAGCGGGTGAACTCGGCGGCGGCACCGACTTCCAGGGCCCGGGCCAGGTGGATCGACTGGCCGTTGTTGAGGGTTTCCAGTTGCGCCAGCTCCTCACCATGGGTTTCCAGCAGGTCGGCCAGTTTCAGCAGCAGGCGCTCGCGATCCGCCGGGCGCTGCGCCGCCCAGGGCCCCTCGAAGGCCCGTCGCGCGGCGGCCACGGCCAGGTCGATATCGGCGTCGGCACCGGCGGCGACGCGGGTCAGTTCTTCGCCGGTGGCCGGGTTGAACACCGGCATCTGCGCGCCGGACAGCGCCGGCTGGCTGCGGCCGTCGATCAACAGGCCATGCTGGCAGTCGATAAAGGCGGCGACACGTGGGTCGATGGCAAGGCTCATTTGGAATCCTCAAGCAAATGGACGGGTACGGGATCCACTCTGAGGGCAAAGCCTGGGGCCGTCTTGATTCTGGCTGCCGCAAAACTTGCCGCTGGCTGCCAGCCCCCCCCCACGAACCGTAGGAGCGAGGCTTGCCCGCGATGGGCTGCGCAGCAGCCCCAATCCAGCCGCCGCATTCCATCTGCGATACATCGCCGTCCGGGCCGCCGTCATCGCGGGCAAGCCTCGCTCCTACAGGGACGGGGTCATCCGCCTGGCAGCGGCGATCAAGAATCTGGCACGCAGAGGCAAGCATCCGCGCGGTGAAGGGCGCACTACTATGTCCCACGCTGTCCGTGCGTTTTCAGGAGATTCAACGTGAGCGAACCAAGCCGCTTCTGGCATCCCATGCTGCACCCCAACGAAATGCAACAACGCGAGCCGATCCGCATTGTCCGCGGCGATGGCTGCTACGTGTACGACGACCAGGGCCACCAACTGGTGGATGGCGTCGCCGGGTTGTGGAACGTCAACGTCGGCCACAACCGCAAGGAAGTGAAGGCGGCGATCACCGCCCAGCTGGACGAACTGGAATACTTCCAGCTGTTCGACGGCGTCAGCCATCCGCGCGCCGAAGAGCTGTCGCGGGTGGTGATGAACCTGCTGGAACCGGAAGGTATGCGCCGCGTCGCCTTCAGTTCCGGCGGCTCGGATGCCATCGAGACCGCGCTGAAACTGGCCCGCCAGTACTGGAAACTCGAAGGCCAGGCCGACCGCACCAAGTTCATCTCGCTGCGCCAGGGCTACCACGGCACCCACTTCGGCGGCGCCTCGGTCAACGGCAACACCGTGTTCCGGCGCAACTACGAACCGCTGCTGCCCGGCTGTTTCCACGTCGATACCCCGTGGCTGTACCGCAACCCCTACAGCCAGGACCCGGAAGAGCTCGGCAAGATCTGCGCCGACCTGCTGGAACGGGAAATCCAGTTCCAGAGCCCCGACACCGTCGCGGCCTTTATCGCCGAGCCGATCCAGGGCGCCGGCGGCGTGATCGTACCGCCGGCCAACTACTGGCCGCTGATCCGCGAAGTCTGCGACAAATACGGCGTGCTGCTGATCGCCGACGAAGTGGTGACCGGTTTCGGCCGCAGCGGCTCGATGTTCGGCAGCCGCCTGTGGGGCGTGAAACCCGACATCATGTGCCTGGCCAAGGGCATCACCTCCGGCTACATCCCGCTGGGCGCCACGGTGGTCAACGAGCGCATCGAGTCGGCGTTCAGCAGGAACGCCAACTTCACCGGCGCGATCATGCACGGCTACACCTACTCCGGGCACCCGGTGGCCTGCGCGGCGGCCCTGGCCAGCCTCGACATCGTGGTCAAGGAAGACCTGCCGGCCAACGCCGCGAAGATGGGCGACTACATGCTGAACAAGCTGCTGCCGTTCGCCGAGCGCTTCGACAGCGTCGGTGAAGTGCGCGGCAAAGGCCTGATGATCGCCCTCGACCTGGTGGCCGACAAAACCACCCGCGAGCCGATCGACCCCATGGGCGGCTATGCCAACCAGGTGGCGCAGATCGCCCGCGACAACGGGGTGATGGTGCGTCCGGTGGGGACCAAGATCATCCTGTCGCCGCCGCTGGTGATCCAGCCGCAGCAGATCGACGCCATCATCCACGCCCTGGAGCAGGGCTTCACCCAGGCCCGTTGAGCCGGCGCCGCCTTGAAGCCTGGACCGCGCTGGAACCGATACCAGCGCGACCTGCGTGATCGCGGCAAGCCCCTGCGGGGCTTTTCGCAGCCTGCGGCAGCGGCTGGTGTTTGTAGCCGCTGCCGAGCCCGCGAGGCTGCGTACGGCAACGCAGTTGCCGCAAAAACGGGATTCGCGATCTACCTGAAACACCGTGGTATCAGAGGGTTACGCCCCTCTTTACCGGCCGTTCATGAAGAGGGAGTCGTCCCATGCATACACCAACCGCCCTGCCGGATGCCCAACAGCTTGACTTGCGCTGCATCAGCGCCTTTACCCGAGTGGTGCCGGCGACCCTGGGTGCCTTCTACCGCATCGACGCGCACCTGCAGGCCGAGCATTTCTCGCTGTACCACATGAGCCCGCAGATGCATGAGGCCTACCTGCAACGCTATCGGCATTTCGACCCGCTGCGACCGCGCAACTGCGTGGCGGCGGGCAACCCCGTGCTGTCGCTACGCATGGGCATGGCCCAGCAGGGCCGGCACGAAACCGAGGTGTATCAAGGCTTCCTGCAACGCCACGGGGTGCTGGATGTGGTGGAGGTCCTGGCGCGCAATACCGATGGCCGCCCGATCGCCGGCCTGTCGCTGCTGCGCGATGCCAGCCTGGGCCCGTTCCAGCCCGACGAATTGAACACCCTGCAGGCCCTGCAAGGCCTGTTGGAAATCGCCGCCCAGGCGCCCTATTCGCACCACGACGAACGCCTGGGTGCCCTGACGCCGCGGGAACGGCAGATCGCCTTACTGCTGCGCGACGGTGCCTGCAACAAGATCATCGCCCAGCAGTTGGCGCTGGGGCTGCCGACGGTCAAGACCCACCTGGTCAACCTGTTCCGCAAGGTCGGGGTGAACAACCGCACCGAGCTGGTGAGCGCGCTGTTCCTGTAAAAAACCGCCGCGCCTCAACCCTTCGGTTGATGGGCAACAACGGCTTGCGCGACGAACATGAGGTTCTTCTCCAGCAGACAAGAGCCGCCCTTCATGAGTCGAGATCCGCACCTGCAACCCGAATGGATTACCGTTGGCGCCCTGGCCGAAGGCTTTGCCGCCGACAACCACATCCTGCCCGGCCTGGATGAGCTCAACGGCCGCAGCCTGACCCTGCATTTCGCCAACGGCTGGCGGATCGAACACCGCTTCGGCGCACAATCGCTGCACTGGCAGGACGCTGAAAACCAAGCGCGCGGCGAGGAAAATTACCGTTGTACTTCAATACGTTCCGGAATTTATCTAGTGGACTTTCTCAAGTTAGAGAACGAGCAGATCCACTCGGTAAACCTGATCCTCGACCTCACGCAGAACATCTTCACCGCGGTCATCGGGCAGATGCCGAGCCAGGCCGAAACCCGGGACGATCTGTTCAGCCGCGCCCTGTCCGGCCGCGAGCTGACCAGCGTCAAGGCGCAGTTCCTGCACGGCAGCATCGACACGCCACTGACCGCCAGCAGCGCGCAACACGCGCCGAGCGACGAGCTGGTCGGTCTGCGCAACCAGTACATCTACAGCGCCACCGAGGCCTACGAGCATGTTTACCTGAACTCGAACTTCTACAGCTGGCAGTGCCTCCAGGGCGTCGAGCAAGGCCTGGCGGACACCGATCGTTGCCATTACTACAAGCTCGCCGAGCAGCTGTACCTGTTCGTCTGGCGCGAAAAGATCGTGCCGACCCTGGGCCTGGTGTTGATCGATCTGCACGCGGGCAAGACCGACGGCAAGATCTTCGGCTACCAGGGCAGCGATTTCGCCACGCCCAGCAACTTCCCGGTGGGCGCCCTCGCCCGGGTGCTGAACCGCACCGTTTACACCTGATGCCGACCTGTAGCCGCTGCCGAGCGACAGCGAGGCTGCGAACGACCGCGTAGCGGGCGCAAAACCTGATGCCACTATGTTTCAGGCAGATCGCGAATCCAGGTTTTGCGGCAACTGCGTTGCCGTACGCAGCCTCGCGGGCTCGGCAGCGGCTACAAACACCGCGTTCCCTGTAGCCGCTGCCGCAGGCTGCGATCGACCGCGCAGCGGGCGCGATCCGGACAATGCGTTGTGCCTGACACACCGCGGGTTCAGGTTTGGCGGCCACTGCGTGGCCGGTCGCAGCCTCGCGTTGCTCGGCAGCGGCTACACCGCATGCCGGCCTTGCTCCGCTGCCGCAGGGCCGTACGTGATGTTCATTCCAACGCTTGGCTATCAAGGACTTCGACCATGACCCTCGGCCTCAACCTCGACCGCGTCGCCCGTTGTTACCAATCCGAACTGCAACTGTTCGCCGAACGTCACCCGCGTTCTGCCGATTTCTACCGGCAGAACCTCAAGCACTGGCTCTACGGCGCGCCGCTGCACTGGATGCAGCAATGGCCGGGGCTGTACCCGATCCTGGTGGCCGACGCCCAGGGCGCGACGTTGACCGACTGCGACGGCAACCGCTACGTCGACTTCGCCCTGGGCGACACCGGCGCCATGTTCGGCCATGGCCAGCCCGCCGTGGCCGAGGCCATCGCGCATCAGGCCCGGCACGGCTCGACCCTGATGCTGCCGACCGCCGACAGCCTGTGGGTCGGCCAGGAACTGGTGCGGCGCTTCGGCCTGCCGTTCTGGCAGGTCACCACCTCGGCCACCGACGCCAATCGCTTTGTGCTGCGCCTGTGCCGGATGATCACCGGCCGGGAGAAAGTGCTGGTGTTCAACTGCAATTACCACGGCAGCGTCGATGAGTCCCAGGTCGAGTTCGACGCCGGCGGCCAGATGATTCCCCGCGAAGGCGTGCACGCCAATGGCCTGCGCCACGACGCCACCACCCGCCTGGTGGAGTTCAACGACCTGCCGGCGCTGGAGGCGGCGCTGGCCCACGGCGACGTGGCCGCGGTGCTGAGCGAACCCTTCATGACCAACGTCGGCATGGTCCCGCCCGCCCCCGGCTTCCACGACGGCCTGCGCGAGCTGACCCGGCGTTTCGAGGTGCCGCTGATCATCGACGAAACCCACACCATCTCCTGCGGCCCCGCCGGCTACAGCGGCGAACACGGCCTGCAGCCGGACTTCTTCGTGCTCGGCAAATGCATCGCCGGTGGCATCCCGACCGCCGTGTGGGGCGCCAGCCAGGCCATGGCCGAACGCATCTGGCAGGTGCTGCCGCATTTCCAGCCCGGCCAGGCGATCAACCATTTCGGCTTCGGCGGCACCCTGGCCGGCAACGCCCTGCAGATGGCGGCCATGCGCGCCACCTTCAGCGAGGTCATGAGCGCGGCCAACTACGCGCACATGATTGCCCTGGCCGAGCGCCTGCGGACCGGGGTCCAGGCGCTGATCGCCAAGCATCGCCTGCCCTGGCACGTGACACGGATCGGCGCCCGGGTCGAATACCTGTTCATGGACCACGCGCCGCGCAACGGCGGCGAAGCCCACCATGCCCGTCATGGCCTGATCGAGGCTTATCTGCATCTCTACCTGCTCAACCGCGGCGTGCTGCTGACGCCCTTCCACAACATGGCGCTGCTGTGCCCGGCCGCCACTGCCGAGGACGTCGACCTGCACAACCGCCTGCTGGACGAATGCCTGGACACCGTCACCCGAGGAGAAAACCCATGACGCTTGATCTCAGCGGCCGTGTTGCCCTGATCACCGGCTCCGGCCAGGGCATTGGCCGCGCCATCGCGCAAGTCTTCGCCGCCCAGGGCGCCAAGGTGATGCTCGCCACCCGCAGCGAGGCTTCGGGCAGTGAAACCCTGCGCCTGATCCGCGAAGCCGGCGGCAGCGCCGAGCTGCTGGTGGTGGACCTGAACGCCCGGGCCGCGGCCAACCAGGCGGTGGCCGCCACGCTCAGGACCTTTGGCGGGCTGGACCTGTTGATCCACAACGCCGCGGTGTTTCCGATGGAGAACCTCTGCGACCTGAGGGACGAAACCCTGGAAACGACCCTGGCGGTGAACCTCAAGAGCTGTTTCTGGCTGACCCAGGCGGCGCTGCCGGCGTTATGCCGGGCCGAGCACCCGCGCATCGTCATCACCTCCTCGGTGACCGGTCCGCGCACGGCAATTCCCGGGCTGTCGCACTACGCCGCGTCCAAGGCCGGGGTCAATGGTTTCATCCGCGCGGCGGCCCTGGAGCTGGCCGAACACCGGATCACTGTCAACGGCGTCGAGCCCGGGCTGATCGCCACCCAGGCCATGGCCAACCTCGGCGACTCTCCGGCCCTGGCCGCGAGCATTCCGCTCAAGCGCCTGGGCAGGCCACAGGACATCGCCCACGCCATGCTGTTCTTCGCCTCCGAGCAGGCCGGCTATATCACCGGGCAAACCTTGATCGTCGATGGCGGCGCCCTGTTGCCGGAAAATCTGCAGTTCATCTGACGGCAGGCGCCTGCCCTCACCCACGGCGCCCGACCGGGCGCCGGCACGCCAACCCCGACAGCACCGTTCGCCTGGCCCCTTCGTCCAGCGAGATCAACGGCTCAATGGTGCAAATGGGTAGAACGCCGCATCGCGTTTTTACCGATTGACTTGAAGTTAACTTTAACTTTTAGAGTCGGCTCCGACCCATTGGCGCGCCTCACCCCGGCGATCCTCGCCCGCCCGCCTGCTTTCGGAGAAGCCCATGACCTCAACCAAGCCCGACACCCTCAGCTACGCCGTCGCCGATACCGGGTATTGGCCCGCGGTGTTCAACGTGCTGTTCGCCGGCATTGCCGCGGCGCTGCATATCGGCAAGGCCACCATCGCCCTGCCGCAGCTGCAGCAGGCATTCGGCCGGCCCCTGGAGTCCCTGAGCTGGGTCATGTCGGCATTCCCCTTTGTCGGGGTGTTCGGTGGCATCGCCGCCGGCATCCTCGTGCAGCGCTGGGGTGACCGCTACCTGTTGGCCCTCGGCTTGCTGATCATGTGCGCCGCCAGCGCGCTGGGCTCCAGCCTGCACGACTTCCACGGGCTGCTGGCCACGCGTTTTGTCGAAGGGCTGGGCTTCGTCATCGTGGTAGTCGCGGCGCCGGCGGTGCTCAATCGCTTGGTCCCAGCGCATAAACGCCACCTGGTGTTCGGCATCTGGAGCACCTTCATGGCGTTCGGTATCGGCACCTCGATGCTTATCGGGCCGCTGCTGGGCGGCTGGCAACAGAGCTGGATCGCCGGCGCGGCCTTGACCCTGCTGGCGGCGCTGCTGTTGCCGCTGACCACGCCCAGGGACCCGCTGGCGCTGCGCCGCCAGACGCAATCCGCTTTGCGCCACTCGCTGAGCGGCGTGCTGCGCGCCCGCCAACCGCTGTTGATGGCGCTGATTTTCACCGCCTACAACCTGCAGTTCTTCGCGGTGATGGCCTTCCTGCCCGTGTTCCTGATGCAGCGGGTCGGGCTGTCGATCGCCAACGCCGGGCTGGTCAGCGCCGCGGTGGTGGCGGTCAATATCGTCGGCAACATCAGCGCCGGCCTGCTGCTGTCACGGGGCGTCCGCCCACAAGCCCTGCTCGCCGGCACCAGTAGCGTCATGGGGCTTTTCGGGATGGGGATCTTTCTTTCGATCACGCCGACCGGCCTGGTAATCCCTTTGTGTTTCGTCTTTTGCGCAGTGGCCGGCATGCTGCCCGCCACCCTTCTCGCCAGCACCTCGCTGACCTCTCCGGAGCCCGCGCTGATCCCGCTATGCCTGGGCCTGGTGATGCAAGGCAACTATCTGGGCCAGGTGCTCGCGCCCATCGCCCTGAGCGCCGCCGTCGCCTATGCCGGCTGGTCCGCCCCGGCGGCGCTGGTGCTGGCTGCCGCAGTGCTGGGGGTGGCGCTGGCGATGCGCCTGAAGATAAAGCAATAAAAACGCCGCTCCCCGACGGCGGTCGCCAGATCGGGGAGCGGTGGTACTGCCTCAGCTGCCGGTGCGGATCTTGTTCCACACGCGGGTGCGGATCCGGTCGATGTTCAGCGGCATGGCTTCCAGGGCGAACAGCTTGCCCATCATGTCCGGGCTCGGGTAGACCTTGGTGTCGCTCTTGATGGCCGGGTCGATCAGGCTGTCGGCCTGCTCGTTGCCGTTGGCGTAGTGCACGTGATTGGTGATCTCGGCCATCACCTGCGGGCGCAGCAGGTAGTTCATGTAGGCATAACCGGCCTTTTCGTCCGGCGCATCGTTGGGCATGGCCACCATGTCGAACCAGATCGGCGCGCCTTCCTTGGGAATCGCGTAGCCGATTTCCACGCCGTTCTTGGCTTCCTTGGCCCGGCTATCGGCTTGCAAAACGTCGCCGGAGAAGCCCACCGCCACGCAGATATCGCCGTTGGCCAGGTCGCCGGTGTATTTGGAGGAATGGAAGTAGCTGACATAAGGCCGGATCTTCAGCAGCAGCGCTTCGGCCTTCTTGTAGTCCTCAGGGTTCTTGCTGTGGTGCGGCAGGCCCAGGTAGTTGAGCGCCGCTGGCAGCAGCTCGGGGCCATTGTCGAGGATCGCCACCCCGCACTTCTGCAGCTTCTGCATGTATTCGGGCTTGAAGATCAGGTCCCAGGAATCCACCGGCGCGTTATCGCCCAGCACTGCCTTGACCTTGGCCACGTTGTAGCCGATCCCGGTGCTGCCCCACAGGTACGGGAAGCCGTGCTCGTTGCCCGGGTCGTTGGTCTGCAACGCCTTGAGCAGCACCGGGTTGAGGTTCTTCCAGTTCGGCAGCTGGCTCTTGTCGAGTTTCTTCAGCGCCCCGCCCTGGATCTGCCGGGCCATGAAGTGGTTGGAGGGAAATACCACGTCATAGCCGGAACGGCCGGTCATCAGCTTGCCGTCCAGGGTTTCGTTGCTGTCGTAGACGTCGTAGCTGAAGCCGATGCCGGTTTCCTTCTGAAAGTTCTTCAGGGTGTCCGGGGCGATGTAGCTCGACCAGTTGTAGATCTTCACGGTCTCCGCCGCCTGGCTGATTGAAGCCACCAGCAGCAAGGGCGCGCACAGCGATAAAGCCGGTTTGTTACGGATCATGGGGCGATTCCTGTGTGGGTTGTTTTTATTGGCAGGCAATCAAGGGATCAGAAAATCAGCACGTAGGTCTTGCGCACGGTTTGCTGGATGTCCCAGGTCCCGGTGCTGTTGGCCGGCAACATCAGTGCATCGCCGGCTTCTATAAGTAGCGGTTCGCCGTTGTCCGGGGTGAAGGTGCAGCGCCCCTGGATGAAATGGCAGAACTCCTGGGCGACGATCTGCCGCCGCCAGCGCCCGGGCGTGCATTCCCAGATGCCGGTTTCGACGCCGTCGCTGCGTTCGACGCAGGTCACCGAGGTCACGGCGACCGGGCTGCCCAGGGGCATGGCCACCGGAGCCGATTGCTCGAGGTTGGCGTGGGCGGTGTTCTTGAATTGAGTGATGCTCATGGCGCTACCTGTCGATGGAAAAAACCGCTGTAAACCGCTGCAAAAAAACGCTTAGTGCATCAGGCCTTCCATGAACCCCGCCACTTGGCTGGCCAGCCGCCGGCGCCAGGGCGGTGTGCTTGGGTTGGCCAGGCTCTGGTCTTCATGGACGAAGCTGCGAATGATCGCGTTGTAGCCCAGCCAGCGACATGGCTCCGGCTCCCAGGCGCGCAAGGCGTCGAGGCCACCCTCGGGGATCACCCAGGGTTGGCGGGTCAGTTCGCTGTCGCGTTCGAGGATCAGGTCCGCCAGGGTCCGCCCGCCCAGGTTGCTGGCGCCCACGCCTTCGCCGCCGTAGCCGCCAGACAGCGCGATGCCGCGCCGGCGGTCGCAGAGCATGTGCGGCCGAAAGTGCCGGGACATCCCCAGGTTGCCGCCCCAGGAATGGGTAATCCGTACGTCTTTCAGCTGCGGGAAAAGTTCGCTGAACAGGTAGCGCCGCAGCTCGACTTCGCTGCGGGTCAGGTCGAAGTCATGGCGCAGCTTGCCGGCGAACTGGTAGCCGCCACGGGCGCCGAACACCAGGCGGTTATCCGCGGTGCGCTGGCCGTAGGTCACCTGGCGGCTGCTTTCGCTGAACGCCTGGCCCTGGCTCAGGCCGATCTCGTCCCAGGTCGCAGCCGGCAAGGGCTCGGTGGCCACCAGCAGGCTTTGCACCGGCAGCTGGTAACGGCCCAGCGGCGGCAGGGTCACTGCATACCCTTCCACCGCCGGTACCAGCCAGCGGCACCGCACGCTGGCCTTGGCGGTTTGCAGGCTGCCGGATTGCCAGTGAGTCACGGCGCTGTTTTCGTAGATCGCCACGCCCAGGCGCTCGACGGCGCGCGCCAGGCCCCGCACCAGCCGGGCCGGCTGGATGGTCGCGCAATGGGGCGCGTAGATGCCGCCGTAAGGCTTGGCCAGGCGGATCTGCTGCGCCAGTTGTTCGGGGTTCAGCCAGCGGTAGTCGCGTTCGTCGAGGCCCTGGCTGTAGAGCTTGTCCAGGTAGCGGCGCTGGTTGACCTCCTGCTCGGGGTAGCGCGCCGCGCAGTACAGCACCCCGCCCTTGCGGTAATCGCAGTCGATACCTTCACGCTCAAGGACAATCGCCACTTCATCGGGAATGCCGTGCAGCAGATCGAATGCCGCGCGGCGCTGTTCGGCGCCCAGCCCGGCCAGCAGCCGATCTTCGCCCAGCAGATTGCCCATCAGCCAGCCGCCGTTGCGCCCGGAGGCCCCGAAGCCGGCGGTCTGCGCTTCGACGATGGCGATGCTCAGGGTCGGCGCCAGGCGCTTGAGGTAATAGGCGGTCCACAGCCCGGTATAACCGGCGCCGATGATCGCCACATCGACATCCAGGTCTTGCTCCAGCGACGGCCGGGCCAGCAGCGGCTCGTCGAGCTGATCCATCCACAAACTGATTTTGCGCCACGCTGGCATATACGGACTCCGCCACCCGAACTTCGATGGCGCCGATCCTAGTGCCTGGGTTCAGGGGTTGTCTTGCGCGCGTGCACGCAAAGAAATTTGTTTGGCGTAGGCCTTGGGCGACAGGCCGGTGTGCTGACGGAAACAGCTGTAGAACGCCGACAGCGAGTTGAAGCCGGCGGCGAACGCCAGCTCGTCGACACGTACCGGTGGCGTCGCCTGGTCCAGCGCCGCCAGCAGATGCTGCAGGCGCGCCTGGTTCACATAGCGGTAGAAACTCTGACCCAGCACCTGGTTGAGCAGGTAGGAAATCTGGTTGCGGCTGTAGCCACACTCCTTCGCCACTCGCTGCAGGTCCAGCTCGGGGTCGAGGTACGGCTGCTGGCGCTCGAAGTACTGTTGCAGGTCATCGGCCATGAAGCTCAGCTGGCGCGGCGACAGCCCCAGGCGGCTGGCCGCCGGCCGCGTACTGCCACCGGCCTTGCCCGGCGCCGCTTCACGCACCAGCGAGGCGTATTCGTTGACGCGCCAGATCAGGCCGTCGCGCACGGTAATCGCCTCGCTGGCGCGAAACGACACCAGGCCCTGCCCGCCACGCAAGGTCACCTGGTATTGAATGAACGCGGTATCGCCATCGAGGCGGATGCGGTCGCTGTGCTCCAGGGCTTCGTCGGGCGCGCGCGGCATGCTGTTGCGCACGTATTCGCGCAGCTCGTCCAGGCCCAGGGTGCGGTTCTGGAAAAAGTCGTTGTACTGGATTTGCGGGTGATACAGCGCCATGACGCCATCGAGGTCGCGGTGCTTCCAGCACAGGTGATAGCGCATCACGGTCTCGCCGGTGGCCTGGGTTTGCGCCGGGCCGTCATCAGGGGCAGACATAGGGTGCTCGGGGAGGAAAAGGCGCAGCTTGCCGAAGTTCGCCCAGCGCTTCAATGGCCAATGCATGGCCGCGGATACTGGCGTTTTGCCGAAACCGCCGGCGAAAATGACCTGCATCAAAAAAATGCAGGGCAATCGCCAAACGGCCTGAAAAAAACCCAATGGCTGTCATAACCCGGTGCTATTTTTAAAAGCTCCACAGGTTGGTCCAGAGACGGTCCTTCCACACCTACCGCGAGCACAAGGAAGCGCTCAATGAACAAGGTGGGCAATCCATGAATAGAGTCTGTGCCAGTAAAGTCACCTTTCCGAACGCCTGCCAACTGATGCGTTGGCATTTTCATCCCATGGGCTTCGAGGCCAGCATGGATGCACCCGGCAGCATGATCGCCCGGCTCTTCGATCGTGCCAGTGGCGAGACCATGATCGCCATTGCCGGCATCCCTTGCGCCACGGTGATGAACGCCACCGATGTCGAACGAATAATCGAAGCGGTGGAAGACGAGCTGGAGGCCTTCATGCCGCCACTCGCCTTGAAAGCCTAGGGCCGCTGTTTACCTGGCCCCAGGCCCGTAGCCTGTTTCCCCAGCCCGCCGTAGCGCGGGCTTTTTCATGCCCGCAGGTCGGCGAAGAACGGCTTGCCCTGGGGAATCCGGTCCGATGCCTTGGGCGCATTGGCCGCCTGGGTGTCCGCGCTGTCGACATACCAGTAGCAATGCTTCACCGCCCGGGTGATGCCGACATAGGCCAGGCGCAGGGTTTCGTCTTTCTGTGCGGTGTCGTACGGCTCGCTATCGCCATCCTTGCCCAGCCCAGCCATGCGATAGACCTGGTTCTTGTAGGGTGAACTGGTCAGGTGCTGGCAATCGCCCAGCAGGAACACCGCATCGGCCTGCAAGCCCTTGGAGCTGTGGTAGGTCAGTTGCTTGAGGCGCCGGTCTTCGGCCGGCAATCTAGAATCAACATTAACTATTGGTAAAATATGTTCTTCTATCAATAACTTATCGCTACTTTTTCGAAACAGCATCAAGATCGAATCGCCGTTACGGTAATGCTCTGCCAACCGCGCCGCCAGCCCCTGGTCGTCGCGATCCAGCACAGTCACCGGCAGCGCTTCCTTGGGTTCGCCGCTGGCCTTGGCCTTCTTTCCGGCAATCGCCGGCGCCGCGCGGACGATATGTTCCGCTGCGTCGATGATGTGCTGATGGCTGCGATAGTTCTCGCTGAGCATCACCCGGGTGGTAGCCGGCGATGGGAATTCCTTGTTGAATTCCATGAAGAATTTCGGCGAACTGCCACGCCAGCCATAAATCGACTGCCAGTCATCCCCCACGCAGAGCAAGGAGGAGCGCTGCGCCCCGCGCCCGACATGCATCGCCGGCCCACGGCTGCGGATCTCGCGCAGGCTGGCGCGGATCCACGAGACGATCTGCGGCGAAACGTCCTGGAATTCGTCGATCATCAGGTGCGACATCGGCCGCAACTGTTCATCGCCGAGCAGCTTGAAGTTCTCCGGGGTGTTCTCGCCGAACAGCGCGAACATGCGGTTGTAGCTCATGATCGGCGGCGACTGGTCGAGCAGATGATCATCCAGCGCTCGCCAGAACAGACTCAGGGCCTCGAAGAAATAGCGATCAGGATCGTCTCGAGGAAACATCATCTGGCCCACGGCCGCCGATACATCCAGCCCCAGGTTCTCGATAAACCCGGCCGCAGCGACAAAACAGTCCAGCAGCGGCGCCGAAGCCAACTCGCCCTTGACCTTGTAGTCGAAGCCCGGCCCGGCACTGGCATCGCCAGCCAGGGATGACAGCACTCGCTTTGCCGAATCGTAACTATCCAGCCAAATCATAGGCTTACGACAGAAAGCTTGAAACAGGGTGCGCTTAACCGCCCATTCCGCGCGCACCGAAAGCTTGGCGCCCGGGCGGCTCAGTTGCGGGTTTTCCCGTGGGTCGAACCCCAGCACCACCCAGGCATCCAGCTCGGCGACATAACCATGGCAGTGAAACTGCGAACCGTTGATCTCGACCGTCTGCCGGTTCGGCTCGATGCCCTTGATCGGCCAGGCACCGGCGCGAAACCACAGGTCTTCCAAGGTGTCGCACAGTTCCTCGTCGCGCTTGGCGGCCAACTCGGTCACGGCCATGCGTTTTTGCACGTCCGGATGGTCGCGCTCCAGCTCCTTGAGCTGCAGGGCATGGCGCAGCAACGGCTTGATCGCCTCGCGAAACCGCCCGTCACGCTGGTGCAGGGCGTGGTAGCAGGCATTCAGGTGCTTGCGCTGGGCGTCGTTGATCCGCAGGTCGAAGGGGTTGCTGTCGACCTCCAGATCCCCCGCCGCCGGGCGTTCGCTGAGGTTTTCGAACGCCTGCAGGCGCTCGAAGCCTGGCAGGCTGCGGACCATCGGCAGGATGCGCGAGTGGAAGGTGCGCACCAGCTCCCGCGCCTGCTTGAGGCCCAGGGGACGGCCCCAGAGCGCGAATACCTCCATCAGTTTATTGATGAAATCCTTGCGCGACTCACGGGTGAAGGTCACCACGGTCATCGAGTCGAGCTCGAAGCCCAGGTAATGATTGAGCAGCAGGATGCGAAGGACCAGGGAGGTCGACTTGCCCGCCCCGGCGCCGGCAATCACCGAAGTGGACGGGGTTTCGCTGAAAATCATTTTCCATTGCGCGCTGCTGGGCTGGGCGTGGGCCGGCAGCAGGCGAGCGACGTCGGTCTTGATGCGCTTCTTCAATTCGGCGCTCAACGGCAGGCGCCAGTCATCGAACAACTGGTCGTCGACGCCGGGCGCCGGGTGCTCGGTAGAGCGGCTGTCGCGAATCAGCAGCACCTGGCGGCCCTGCTCCAGGCCCTCAGCCTTGCCTTCCTGGTAGCCGTATTCCACCCCGGCGGTATGCCCGCTACGAAAACCGTCCGCCTGGCCATGCAGCCAGGATGCGCGATGCTGGGCGCGCAGGCGGCTCAGGCCGTGACCGAAGAACCTGGCCGCCAACCGCTTGAGCAGCGGCATTTCGGCCAGGGGCAAGAGTTCGGGAGGAAGATCGGGGCTGTGTTGCGGCACGCTGACTCCAGGTATGTGGCGGTATGACTGCTGGGGAATAACGACGATAAAAATGCGGCGCCTATGGTCGCCTCATTCGTCGATGACTGCTAGTGAAATGCTTATAGGTCATCGACTTAAGCCATGATTTGAATGCTTGAAAGTAGAAATCTCCACCCCAAACCCATCAAATTACTTGATCGAATAACGGCATTTTTTGCGCTTTTTATCGATGTTTGGCTGATGGATGATGAGCGCCAATCAACCACTGGTCTCGTTCTGCGGCTCAACCAAGACGCCCATGACGAACCCTGACAGGAGACGATCATGCTTGAACTCAGACCCTTCAAATCCCTGGGCGGCGCCCATCACGGCTGGTTGGATGCCCACCACCACTTTTCGTTCGCCGAGTACTACGACCCCAAACGCATGAACTGGGGCAACTTGCGGGTGTGGAACGACGACGTGATCGCCCCCGGCACCGGTTTTCCGCAGCACCCGCACCGGGACATGGAGATCATCACTTACGTTCGTGAAGGCGCCATTACCCACCAGGACAACCTGGGCAACAAGGGCCGGACCGAGGCCGGCGACGTGCAGGTGATGAGCGCGGGCACCGGCATCGCCCACAGCGAATACAACCTGGAGGCCGGTGAAACCAGGATCTTCCAGATCTGGATCATCCCCAACGAAGCCGGCTCCGCGCCGTCCTGGGGCGCCAAGCCGTTTCCCAAAGGCCAGCGCGAAGGTTTCGTGACCCTGGCCAGCGGCAAGCAAGGTGATGACCAGAGCCTGCGGATTCGTGCCGATGCGCGCCTGGTGGCGGCCAACCTGAAGGCTGGCGAGTCCGCCGAGTACGCTCTGGACGAAGGACGCCGCGCCTACCTGGTGCCGGCCACCGGGGTGATTGAAGTCAATGGCTTGCGCGCCGAAGCTCGAGACGGTGTCGCGGTGCAGGACGAACGCCTGCTGCGCGTCACCGCCCTCGAGGACAGCGAAATTGTCTTGGTGGACCTGGCCTGAGGCACCGAAAAAATGCTCCGCGTCCGTAGGAGCGAAGCTTGCTCGCGATGGGCTGCAAAGCAGCCCTGAAGCTGACTCCGCTCCAGTTGAAGATGGTTGTCGCTCAAACGGGAGCCATCGCGGGCAAGCCTCGCTCCTACAAGACACAGTAACGATAAAAAAGGGGCGACCGTCTGGTCGCCCCTTTTTTGTCTGCCGCGAAACGCCGCTGGATCAGCCGCTGATCGCGCCGTCCACCAGGGTCTGCGCTTCCTGCACCAGTTGCTTCAGGTGATCGTCGCCGATAAAGCTCTCGGCATAGATCTTGTAGATGTCTTCGGTGCCCGATGGTCGCGCCGCGAACCAGCCGTTCTCGGTCATGACCTTGAGGCCGCCGATCGCCTGATCGTTGCCCGGCGCATGGCTGAGGATTTTCTGGATGCTTTCGCCGGCCAGCTGGGTCGAAGTCACTTGCTCCGGCGACAGCTTGCCGAGCAGCGCCTTCTGCTGCGGGTTGGCCTTGGCATCGACGCGCACCGAGAACGGCTCGCCCAGCTCGTCGCACAAGGCGCGGTAGGCCTGGCTCGGGTCGCGGCCAGTGCGGGCGGTCATTTCCGCGGCCAGCAAGGATGGAATCAAGCCGTCCTTGTCGGTGCTCCAGACGCCACCGTCGCGGCGCAGGAACGACGCGCCAGCGCTTTCTTCACCGCCAAAACCGAGGGAGCCGTCGAACAGGCCGTCGGCGAACCACTTGAAGCCCACCGGCACTTCGTACAGGCGACGGCCCAGGCGCGCCGCCACGCGGTCGATCAGGCCGCTGCTGACCACGGTCTTGCCCACGGCCGCGTCGGCGCGCCATTGCGGACGGTTCTGGAACAGGTAGTCGATGGCCACCGCCAGGTAATTGTTCGGCGCCAGCAGGCCGCCCGTCGGGGTCACGATGCCGTGCCGGTCGTGGTCCGGATCGCAACCGAAGGCCACGTCGAAACGATTCTTCAGGCCGATCAGGCCCTGCATCGCATGGCTGGACGACGGGTCCATGCGAATCTGGCCGTCCCAGTCGACGCACATGAAGCGGAAGGTGGCGTCGACTTCTTTGTTCACCACGTCCAGGTCCAGGCGATAGTGCTCGGCAATCGCCGACCAGTAGCGCACCCCTGCTCCGCCCAGCGGATCGACGCCCAGGCGCAGCTTGGCGTTGCGGATGGCGTCCAGGTCGATGACGTTGATCAGGTCGGCGACATAGCTGTTGACGTAGTCGTGACGATGGGTGGTGTCGGCTTTCAGCGCCTGCTCGTAGCTGATGCGCTTCACGCCGGCCAGTTTATTGGCCAGCAGCTCGTTGGCCTTGGCTTCGATCCACTTGGTGATGTGGGTATCGGCCGGGCCGCCGTTGGTGGGGTTGTACTTGTAGCCACCGCTTTGCGGCGGGTTGTGCGATGGGGTGATCACAATGCCGTCGGCCAGGCCGCTGGTACGGCCGCGGTTGTAGCAAAGGATCGCATGGGACACCGCCGGCGTCGGGGTGTACTCGTCGCCCGCGGCAATCATCACGGTCACGCCGTTGGCGGCCAGTACTTCCAGGGCGCTGGCGCCGGCCGGCGTGGACAAGGCGTGGGTATCGATGCCGACAAACAGCGGGCCGTCGATACCCTGGGATTGACGATACAGGCAGATCGCCTGGCTGATGGCCAGGACGTGCCACTCATTGAAACTCAAGTCGAACGAGCTGCCACGGTGCCCCGAGGTGCCGAAGGCGACACGCTGGGTGGCAATGGAGGCATCGGGCTGCCCGGTGTAATAGGCCGTTACCAGTCGCGGAAGATCGACCAGCAATTCTGTCGGCGCCGGTTTGCCCGCAAAAGGACTGAGTGTCATGCATAACCTCGGGAAAGGGATGGTTCGGTGAGTGCTGCGCAGTTTACTGGCAGTTTGACCGCTGCGCGACGGGATCTATCCGTGGCGGTTCGAGACTGTCGCCAGCCATGCGCAGGCCACTCGGGATCGAGGCAGGAATATAAGGAGGGGAATGACCGCGAAGACAGAAACGCCAGGGTGCGCGATCGCGAACCCTGGCGTCAGGATCAGGCCGGCGTGACCTGCAGTGCAACCCGTTCGCGGCAAGGACACTCGTCCATGTAGCGGTGGGCTTCGACAAACTCGTTGAACCCGAAGACCCGGGTCTTCAGCGGCAGCAGTACGCGGTCCGCCGTCAGTTGGTTGATATCGCGCAACGCGCGCTGCAGGGCCACCTGGTCCTGGATGATGCCCAGTTCCGGCTTGCCAGTGAAGTTGCCGATGCAGTGCACGAAGAACTGGATGTTCTTCTGGAACGCCGCGCAGGCCGGGAATGGCGTCTGGTTGCCGCCTTGCAGGCCGTACAGCACCAGGCTGCCGCGCGGCGCCAGGACGTCGCCGAGCATCGACATCTGCGGACCGCCAAGGCCGTCGAATACCACGTCGACGCCACGGTTGTCGGTGTATTTGTTGATTTGCATGAGCAGGTCCTGCTCTTCGGTGACGATGACTTTCTCGGCACCCAGGGACAGCAGGTATTCACGCTCTTCTGCGGTCTTGGTCGCGGCAATCACCCGCACGCCAAGCGCCTTGCCCAGCTGGACGAAGGACGGACCGGCGCAATGGCTGGCATCGGTGACCAGGGCGAACTGCCCGGGCTTGACCCGCGCCAGGTCGACATAGGCGAAATAGGCCACCAGCAGCGGCGTGTAATGCACCGCGGCCTCGATCGGGCTGAGCACATCGGGATAGCGGGTCAGCGCCGAGCGTGGCAGGACGATCAGCTCGCCATAGACCGGATAATCGTTCGGGCTTTCAGCCGGGAAGCTGGCAACCTTGTCGCCAACGGCCAGGTCATCGACCCCTTCGCCGACCGCAGTCACCACGCCGGCCATCTCATGGCCAAGGCCGGAAGGCAGGCGGGCATGGGAGGACGCCAGGTTCTGGCGCCAAAGTACGTCGTACCAACTGATGCCGATCGCTTCGACACGCACCTGCACTTCGCCTGGCGCAGGCAGAGCGGCCGCATGCTCTTCGCACTTGAGCACCTCGGCCGGACCAAACTTGTGAAAACGGATCGTGCGGGACATCGCAAACCTCGTCAAAGTAACCTCTAATGCCCTGAACTCTATCTGGGCTTTCTGGCCAAGACCATCAGTGACTATTAATAGTCGACATGCCTGTCATTGATTCCGCAGCACCTGCAACAACGGGAAACAGCGTGCCAGAGCGAAGGGTTCCTTACAGGAAAAAACAATTAGCCGGTGCAGAGTAACAGCCTTTCCCCGTAAGATTCATGCCGGCCATTGTTCTCATATGGCCGCTCTCGTCAAGTTTGCTGACTCTGCCAGGACTCAAGATGAATCGTAATGACCTGCGTCGTGTCGACCTGAACCTGTTGATCGTGTTCGAAACATTAATGCATGAGCGCAGTGTGACTCGGGCGGCGGAGAAACTCTTCCTCGGCCAGCCGGCCATCAGTGCGGCACTGTCGCGCCTGCGCAGCCTGTTCGACGACCCGTTGTTCGTGCGCACCGGGCGCAGCATGGAGCCATCGGCGCGGGCAGTGGAGATCTTCGCCCTGCTCTCGCCTGCCCTGGACTCGATTTCCACGGCAGTCAGCCGCGCCGCGGAATTCGACCCGGCGACCAGCACCGCAGTGTTCCGTATCGGCCTGTCGGACGACGTCGAGTTCGCCCTGCTGCCGATGCTGCTCAAGCGCCTGCGCGCCGAAGCGCCGGGAATCGTCCTGGTGGTGCGCCGCGCCAACTACCTGCTGATGCCGGCGCTGCTGGCCTCCGGCGAAATTTCCATCGGCGTCAGCTACACCCAGGACCTGCCGGCCAATGCCAAGCGCAAGGTGCTGCGCCGCAGCCTGCCCAAGCTGCTGCGGGCGGACACCATGCCCGGCGCCCTGAGCCTCGACGACTTCTGCGCCCGCCCCCACGCCCTGGTGTCGTTCGCCGGCGACCTCAGCGGTTTTATCGATGAAGAGTTGGAAAAACTCGGGCGCAAGCGTCACGTGGTGCTCGCCGTGCCGCAGTTCAACGGCCTCAGCACCTTGCTCACCGGCACCGACATCGTCGCCACCGTGCCCGACTACACCGCTGAAGCCCTGACCGCCGCTGGCGGCGTGCGCGCCGAAGACCCGCCCCTGCCGGTGCGCACCTTCGAATTGCACATGGCCTGGCGCGGCTCCCAGGACAACGACCCGGGCGAACGCTGGCTGCGCTCGCGGATTCAGATGTTCTTCGGCGACCCTGACAGTCTTTGAAGCTTGCAGGACGGCGCCCCGCACGCCCCATGAAGCCCGCGCCGTGTTCAACCGCGGTCGATGCGCGGAGCTCGTCCCGAGCTACACGATGGCGTCAGCCTCTGCGAGTCAGGCCACACGGCCTTGCGGCTGCTGCCCGGTTCCCAGCATGAGCAGCGCCTCGGCCGCCAGGCTGTAAGTCCTGTCCGGGTTGGCCACAATCACCCCGACGGCAGACAACCGCTTGAGCGCTTCACGGATACTGATGACCGTCAGCTCCAGGGCATGGAGCTTTTCATGCACATCCCGCACGCTTATGGATCTGCCTTGCGCAACCGCATCTTGCAGGATGCCGATGATCTTGAGCCTCAGCAAACTGCTGCGTAAGCCGTAGCGCTGAAGCAACTCGTGGATATGTTCATTACTGCTGCTGCAGTCGAACGCTCTGTACATTGACGCCTCCCTGGCGTACCGCAAACCAATGTTTCTCGAGTCGGGCCGCCTGGCGGCCCGAAGCTGCCGTGCAATCAGGATTGCGCGGGATGAAGCGAACGCCAGTGGAGTATTTGCTGCTGGATGTTCCAATGGATGATGTGTTCGTACAGCGTTTTGATGAAGGCCGGGTCAAACCCGGCGTCAGCGGCCCACGCGAGGCGCTGTTCAAGCATCGCGGCGACCCGTTCCGGGGCCGGAATGGCCTGCTCATTGGCCTTGAATTGCGTGGCAGCCTTGACGTAGCCCAGGCGTTTTTCGAGCGCCTCGAAGATTTGCCGGTCATGGTGGTCAATACCCGCCCGGATATCGTCAAGGCTGGTGCAGGCATCAGGGCTTTTCAGTGGCAACATTGTGAGTGTCTCAAATCTGCAGAGGTGGAAATCGTCGGGGAATGTTCATATGACATCGAAGCGCGAATCAGGCATGCGGACGTGCGTCTGCAGCCGAATGCCGGCGGTATGGTCATCGCTGTCGTCGCGTTTTGCACGCCAGACTTCCGGCTGTGTTTCGGCAATGATCTCGTCGATCAGTGCGTCAACCATACGGGTATCCCGATGATGGGGCGTGGTGATCAGGTGTGCGTTATCACCGGATGTCGCCAGGCTGTATTTCTTCGCGATACGCGCAGAGGGGCACGGGAACACCACGGTGATCGAGTTTTCATTGCGCCAGGCCGCAATGCCCGCGGCCTGCATCCGGTCGACGGCATGCTGGGCGATCACCAGGCTGTGCTGGACGCGGCGGCGCCATTGCGCCGGCGAGTAACTGCGTAGCGCCGCCCACATCATCATCGGCGTATGGCCATTGCGTGAACCGCTGATGGTCTTGTCACTGGCGCTGATGTAATCGACGTCGACGGAGATGCGCTCGACGTTGTCGCGCTTGGCCACGACAATCCCGCAGGGGATCGGCGAACCGATCATCTTGTGGCCGGAGACGCAGATCGAATCGATGCCATCGGCAAAGGTAAACGGCTGCGGCTGATCGACAAAAGGCAGGATCATCCCACTCAGTGCCGCATCGGCGTGCAGGTAGTAATCCTTGCGGGCAATGCCTGCCTGTTGCAGGCGGTGCTGGATGACTGCAATGTTGTCGACCGCTCCGCGCATGGTCGTGCCGATGTTGACGAAGATGATCGGGTGGCGCTCGTTGTCGGCAGCAATCTTCGCCAGGAGGTCGTCGTAGTCGATCTCGCCATTGGGCAGGGATTCGACCGCGCGGCATTTGATCCGCAGCAGCTTGACGATTTTCGCCACCGAATAATGGGTGTCCTTGGAGTAATAGAAGGTGCCGTCGGGAAACAGCTCACGGCCCAGGTAACAACCGAACATGTTGCCTTCGGTGCCGCCGTTGGTGACGTAGCCCCAGCTGTCCTCCAGGCGAATGTCGAACAGCTCGGAGAAATACGCCATCACCTCTTTCTCGAAGTCGAAGGTGTTCAGCACATAATTGCTGGGGGCCGCCCAGTCTCCACAGTTGTTGATGGAAAAGCGCAGAAAGCGATGCAGCGCCGAGTAATCGAAGTCGGCGTTTTCCGGGTAGCCAATGTTGAAAAACTGATGTTCCAGGCAATGCTGCCAAAACTCATCCAGCCGGGTTTTATCGGCGAAAGACAAAGTCATATTCAACTCCTTTTAAACTGACCTCAAAGGCCGCACCCTAGCCGGTGCGGCCTGCTGCTGGCTGTCAGGCAGCCTTCTGGCGCGCTTCCACGAGCGACCACCAACCCGCCAGGGTGGGGGCGCTGGCCAGCTCTTCAAAGCTCACCGCAATGCCACGCTCCTTGAGCTCGGTGGCCAGCTTCATGACTTGCAGGGAATCCAGGCCGTAGAAGATCAGGTTTTCCTCTGGATCAAGCTCATCGCCATCCTCGAGCAGTTGCACCAACCGCGACTGCAACCACTGGCGAGTGGTATCCACCGCCAACAGGTGACGCAGCTGCTTCTTGTCGATCTTGCCCACGGCAGTAAGCGGCATGACCTCGATCATGCGGATGCGGTCCGGCAACTTGTATTCGGCGATGCCCAGATCCAGCAAGTGACGCCTGAGCGCCGGCGCCTTGAGGTTGGGGTTGCGCGTAACGACAAATGCGCAGCTCTTCTCACCCAGTTTTTCATCGGGCATGGCCACCAGCCCGGCATGGGTGACCTCCGGATGCAGCACCAACAGGTTCTCGATCTCTTCCGAGGCCACCTTCTCGCCACCGCGGTTGATCTGGTCCTTGATCCGCCCGACTACTCGCAGGTCGCCGGTGGCAGTCATCTGCACCAGATCACCGGAGTAATAGAAGCCGTCCTGGTCAAACGCCTTGACGTTCTGCTCCGGGCTTTTGTAGTAACCGCAGAAGGTGTAAGGGCCGCGGGTGGCGAGCATGCCGGTTTCGCCAAGTGCGACGGGCACGCCCTCCTCGTCCACGATCTTGATTTCGTCTGCCGCGCTGATCGGGCGTCCCTGGGTGGTGAAGATCTGTTCATCACTATCGTCCAGGCGGGTGTAGTTGATCAGCCCCTCGGCCATGCCGAACACCTGCTGCAACTTGCAACCGAGCACCTCGGGTACCTGGCGTGCCAGAGAGTCGGCGAACACTGCGCCGCCGACCTGCAGGTACTCCAGCGATTGCAACTGCTCACGGTGCTGCGGTGCAGCCTGCAACCAGAGCGCGACAGCGCTAGGGACCAGGGCCACGGTATTGACTTCGTGCCGATGGATCAGCTCGAAACAAGTCAAAGGCTCCGGGTTCGCGGCCATGACCACGCAGCCTCCGGCATGCATGATGCCCAGGGCACCTGGGGAGCTGAGCAGGAAGTTGTGCGCCGCGGGCACCGCGCAGAGGAAACGGCTACGGGTCGTCAGTGCACAGACGTCGGCGCAGGCGCGGGCGTTGTAGTAGTAATCGTTGTGCGTGCGCGGGATGAGCTTCGGGGTACCGGTGCTGCCGCCCGACAACTGGAACAACGCCACTTCATCCGCTGCCGTGGGTGCGTAATGCACCGGGCGGTCGCTGGGGCTGTCGAGCAACTGTGCAAGGCTTCGCTCAGCCTCGGGCTCGCCCAGGAACAAAGTGACCTGCGGCTGGGCGCCGGCTTGCTCGAAGAGCGCAACGTAGCTGTCGTCGCGAAACACTTCATGATCGCGGGAGGCAATCAACAGTTTCGGCAGGATCTGGCTGGCGTATGAGGTCAGCTCCAGCTTGCGGTGGCTGTACAACGCCATGAGCGGCGCAACGCCGGCTTTGAGCAGGGCAAACAGCGCCACATAGAATTCGGCGACGTTTGGCAGTTGCACCAGCGCCGTATCGCCTTGGCCAAGCCCTCGCGCCGCCAGGCGCGAAGCCAGGTTGGAGGACAGTCGATCGAGTTCGGCGTAAGTGAAACTCCGCTCTCCACAGATTACCGCCAGCGCATTCGGCTGGGCTTGGCAACGCTGCTGCAGAATCTGCGTAAGTGGCTGGTCGATCCAGTAGCCATGATCGCGATAGCGCTGAGCTCTGTCCTGAGGCCAGTGATTGAATTCAAGAGTCATAAGGTTTCACACATCAGAAGTTTTGGTTCAGTGGGGCAATCCGCAAGCACGCAGCATGGTGCGTAGCTTGGTCTGGACTTCCGCCCATTCCATTTCAGGCTGCGAGGCTTCGACGATGCCTGCGCCGGCAAACAGCCGGACACGATTGCGCCTGATCGTGCCGCAGCGAATGGTCACGACCCATTCCCCGTTACCCTGTGCATCGCACCATCCCACCATGCCGGTGAAAAGCCCGCGCTCGGCCGCTTCGACGAAGCGGATCAAACGCCGCGCGCGCTCGGTAGGGAAACCGCATACGGCCGGTGTAGGGTGCAGCCGGCAGGCGAGCTGCAAGGCTGTCACGCCCGGGTCGATCAGGTTGCCCTCTATGCGTGTAGACAGATGCCACAGCGCCGGCGTACTGATCAGGGAGGGACGCTCGGGCACATCCAGGCGGGTGCACCATTCGCCCACCCGGGAGGCGATATCGCTGGTAACGAATTGGTGCTCGTAGTGATCTTTTTCCGAGGCCGCCAACCACGCGGCATTACGGCGGTCAGCCTCGGCATCGGCCATGCGCTTGGCCGAACCGGCCAGCGGATTGGAAATGAAGCTCGGCCCTTCCTTGCGCACAAGCAGCTCCGGGCTGACGCCTAGCAGTACCCCGCCATCGCCCATCGGCACGCGGAAGTGGTAACCGCTTGGGTTCTGCGCACGCAGGTTGCGCTCGACAATCTCAGCATCGACGTCCTGTGCGAACACCAGCTCACGTTGAGTGGAAAGCACCGCCTTGCGCACATCGCTGTGGCGGAAGTTGACGATGGCATGCTCCACCGAGCGCTTGAAGGCGTGTTCGCCGGGTATGTCGTGTTGTTCGAGCAGCTCGGGCAATGCGGCGCTCGCGCCCTCTGCTTCCGCTTCTGCATTGCGTGTACGCCATTCGGCGTGTTCGGGGATATAGAGGCAGGAAGCCTCGGCGGGGTCGAACGGAACGGCGCCGACCATGATCGGGTTCGCCTGGCCTGCTTGGCGGGCACGTTCGAAAGCACGCGCAACCGCCTTCTGAAACACACTTTCTGGGTCATCCCCACCAACGGCAGGGGTTTCAACCCGCTGCATCGCACCACTGACCACCAATTCTCGATCACCTGAGGTGAATGAGAAACTCGTTTCCTGTTGTGCCTTGTCGATGTCACTCGCCCTGAGGACGCTTGTTCTCATCTTGCATCAGCCTCCATGCTAGCTGGTCAAAATTTCTCTTGAAACTTAATCATTCTCGTTTCTAATAATAGAGGACGCCATTTCTTATGGCTTGTCAATGACGTGATATGAGTGATCCATGAGAGAGTTAACTTCGATGCAAGCCGCCTGTTGGATCGGGCGCACTGCTCATGCGGCACTAGGGAAAGTTTCAGCTCATCTGTACGCAGAGTTCGACGGCCATGCCATTGACCTGCAAAGGCTGCGCAGCGCCTTGGCCCAAGTCGCTTCGATGCACCCCATGCTGCGCTTGCGAATCAGCGAGGACGGTCGACAAAGCGTCGCCTCGGTCGACCAGGCACCGCAGCTCGAGGTCGACGACCTGCGCTCGATGACCGCGCAGGAGGCAACGCAGCACCTGCTGCGCAAACGTGAACTGTGGAGCCATCAACAGCTGGACCTGCGGCACGGCAATCCTGCGCGTTTCAGTATCAGCCTGCTCGCCGACCAGCAGTTCCGCCTGCACGTAGATACCGACATGATCGGCGTCGATCCCTCTAGTTTCCGCACATTAATGGAAGACCTGGCTGACAGGTATGAAAACCACGAGCAGCCAGCGGGAGCCCGGCCGACCTTCTTCGACTGGTGGGACCGCGCGGGCTCCGATGCCCGGCTCAAGGCCGCCCATGACCGCGATCGCCACTGGTGGCGCGAGCGCCTGGGCGACATCGCACCGGCGCCGAGCCTGCCATTGCTCGAGCAGCAACCAGCACATGCCCGCAGCGAACGCCTGAGCAGTTGGCTTGACCCGCAGCAACGCCAGGCGCTGACGCAACTGGCACGGCAGCGCAGGATCACCCTGTCGAACCTGATGCTCGGGTTGTTTGCGGCCGTGCTCGGCGCGCACACCGGCGACCCTCGGTTTCGTCTCAACGTACCGACGTTCTGGCGCCACCCTCTGCTGGACGACGTCGACCAGATCATTGGCGATTTCGCCAATGTGCTGATCCTCGACGTGGAGAACCAGACCGACACCAGCCCGGCAGCGCTGAGCACTCAACTGGCGCAAAAAATGGTGAGCCTGCTCGAGCATTGCGCCTACTCCGGCGTGAACGTCATGCGCGACCTTTCTCGCCATCATGGCTCACCACAGTTGGCTCCCGTGGTATTTACCGCCGCCCTGGATATGCCCGGTGGCGAGCTGCTTTCCGAACGCGTGCGGCGTAACTTTGGGCCAATGAACTGGCTGATCTCGCAAGGCCCGCAGGTCGCGCTCGACGCACAATTTGCCTGCGCCGACGGCGGCATCCTGATCAATTGGGATATCCGCCTGGACGCCCTGCCGCAGACTTGGGTAACGCGGCTGTTCGAGGCATTCCTGTCGTTGGTGACCGACGTCGCCAAGAGCCCCGCCACCTTCGACCAGCCGTTGCCCCGCAAGGTATCGACGCAGCCGCTGAATGCGTTGCAACAAGCCTATCTCCTGGGGCGCAGCACACAGATGCCGCTCGGCGGCGTGGCCATGCAAGAGTTTCGCGAATACCGCGGCGCAATGGCGCTAGACCTGCTGCGCAGCCGCCTGGCTGAAATGGTCCGGCGCCATCCCGGCCTGCGCACGCGTATCGACCCGAACAAGCGGGTGCAGTACGTCAGCGAAGACGAGCAGTTGAATCTGGATGAAATCGACCTTCGCCACCTTTCGATCGAAGACGCGCTGGCCGATATCGATGCCCGGCGGGACGACTTTGCGCATGCCATCTTCGATCTGGACCGTGCGCCGTGGAACATCACCGTATTCAAGCTGGCCCAGAGGCAATTGGTGGTATTCGCCCGCATGGATGCGTTGATTCTGGATGGGCGCTCGATCGCCACGTTGATGCTGGAATTGTTCGAAGGCTTAACGCCGCAAGAGCCGTCGGGCGAGACCACAGCCGCACAGGCGAATGTGGGCGAGCAGCGAAAAGTGGACGCCGCCTACTGGACAACCAAACTGGCACCCGTCGCAGGCGCCCCGCGTCTGCCCTGGCTGGTGCCCCTGGACCGGGTTGGCGCTTCGCGCTACGCACGAGAAAGCCTGCTTGTCCCCAAGGAAAGCTTTGCAAAACTGTGCAAGGTCGGCGCCCGCCAAGGGCTGCTCAAGAACTCCGCGCTGATGGCGGTCGTGCTCGAAGTGCTTTCGCACTGGGTCAACGAAGGCGACTTGTGCGTGGCAATTCCCGTTGCACCACTGTCGGACGCGGCATTCGCCAACCGCTCAAGCTTTATTGCGATCAACTGGACAGCGGACGACGAGCGTTTCGTCGAGCGTGCGACCCGCTTGCAGGTGGACGTGATGGAAGGCCTGCAGCACCTGGCGTTTTCCGGAGTGGATCTGGCGCGCCTGCTGTTCGACAGGTGCGGCCCGGGCCCGGTGTTACCCGTGGTCATCACCAACGGCCTGTCCTGGCCTTCGGCCCCTGCCGACAGCGCCATGCGCCTGCACGACGGGCTGACCCAGACGCCTCAGGTAGCCATGGACATCCGCTTCTCGGCCAATGCCGATGGGGCATTGCTGCTCGACATCGACTATGCCCGCGAGGTGCTCGCGCAACCGCTGGTCACCGACATCCTGCATACGCTGGGGCGCGCCATCGAACGGATCGCTAGCAGTAGCGATTTCGCGGTGGAAGCAGCGTCAATCATCGACACCCACCATTACCGTTTGAACAGCCCGCCTGACGAGGCTTACGGTGATGGGTTCCTCGGTCAGATAGCGCGCAATCTGTTTACGCCGGGCAACCGCAAAATCGCCCTGGTCTGCGCAGACCGGCAACTGAGCTATAACGAACTCGGTGACGGCGTGGCCCGCATCATGGCCGCCCTGCAAGCCCGCGGGCTGCGCCAGGGACAGGTGGTCGCCATCTGCCTGCCGCGTAGCTTCGAACACACCCAGCTGACGCTGGCCTGCGCACTGGCGGGGCTGATATGGGTGCCGATCGATGCTGCGGCGCCGGAAGAAAGAAGGCGCTACCTGCTCGACAATTGCCAGCCCGATCTGGTGGTGCTGAACGATGCCCAAGCCGTCGGGCACCCGACAGCCACCAGCGGCGAGCTGCTTGCAACGCCTGCGGCACTACCCGATACGCTGGCCGACCTGTCAATGAACGATGCCCCGGGGTACTACCTGTATACCTCCGGCACGACAGGCCAACCGAAGTGCGTCGTGCTGAACAATCGCGCCACCAGCAACGTGATCGGCAGCACCCTGGCCAACTGGGCCGTGACCGCCAGCGACGTATTCATGTCGGTGACGCCGTTGCACCATGACATGTCGGTTTTCGATGTGTTCGGTTGCCTCACCGCTGGCGCCACACTGGTGCTGCCTGGCCCGGGCGAGGACAAGGACGCGGTGCGCTGGAACCAGTTGATCGCCCAGCATCGGGTCAGCTTGTGGTGCTCCGTGCCGGCCATGCTGGAAATGCTCCTCGCCTGCCGCGCGGGCAACGCATTGCAGAGCTTGCGCTTGATTGCCCAAGGGGGGGACTACATCAAGCCGACGGTGATTGCCGAACTGCGCGAGCTGTTGCCTGGCGCGCGGTTGATCTCGTTGGGTGGCCCGACCGAAACCACTATCTGGAGCATCTGGCACGAAATCGGCGAGGAAGATCGTGGGCAGATCCCATATGGCCGACCGCTGCCTGGCAACAGCTATTACGTCCTGGATAACCAGGGTCGCCATTGCCCAGCGGGCGTGGTTGGGCGCATTCACACCGCCGGCGTCAACCTGGCCCTGGGCTACTTGCAAGGCAGCGAGCGAGTCCAAACCGACTTCATCACCGTCAACGACCTACAAGGCCTGCCGGTCCGCGCTTTCCGAACCGGCGACTGCGGGCGTTATCGCACCGATGGCACCTTGCTCTTCGACAGCCGGGTCAATGGCTACGTGAAAGTGCGTGGGGTCCGGGTTTCGCTGCCGGATATCGAGATGGCGTTGAGTACGCATCGCTCGCTCCGACAGGTGCTGGTGGTTGATTTCGGTGACCCGCGCCAAGGCGAGGTAAGCCTTGGTGCGCTCTACGTCAGCGACCCGGCCGGCGCAGCACCGAGTGCAACCGAGCTGCGCAACTACGCGCGCTTGCACCTTGCGCAGTCGCATGTACCCACGCGCTTCATCAGCGTCGCCGAGCTGCCGCTTTCGCAAAATGGCAAGGTCGACCGACAGCGGGCACGGGCCCTGCTCTGCACCCAGCCAGCGGCCGACGCCCCTGCCCTGCCAACGGCGCGGGACAAGGTGCTGGACATTTACCTGGCGGTGCTGGGGCAGACCGCTAACGCCGCCCCAGCGGACTTCATCAGCCTGGGTCTGCGCCCACAGCATTTGAAGGCCATATCGGCGCGGATGCAGGAGCAGTTCGCCGTGACGCTATCGCCTGGACAGCTGTTGCGTTGCCGCAACCCCGAAGAGGTGGCGCAACTGCTCACGGCAGCAGGCGCCTGAGCCGATTGTTTTTTGCCATGAACCGAGCGGGCGCCGACGTGACGCCCGCTTTCTGACAGCAGGATGTAGGGAGAAGTACGGGATGAAGGATGCACCCATTGTAGATATCGCCGGTGTCGGCGTTGGCCCGTTCAACCTGGGCCTCGCCGCACTGCTCGGCACCCATTCCGAGGTGAGCGGCATCTTTCTTGAACGCAAGACCGAGTTTCGCTGGCACGAAGGGCTGCTATTGCCGGGCACTACCTTGCAGGTACCGTTCCTGGCCGACCTGGTGACCATGGCCGACCCCACTCACCCACTGAGCTACCTGAATTACCTGCACCAGCACGATCGCCTCTACCAGTTTTATTACTACGACAACTTCCAGGTGCCGCGCCGGGAATACGACCACTATTGCCGATGGGCGTCTCAGCAGCTGGCTGCCTGCCACTTCGGCGAGGAAGTCTGCGATGTGCAGTATGACGCCGATGCCGACCGTTTCCTGATCGAAAGCCAGTCTGTGTCCGGCTTCAAACGGCATTACTACAGCCGACATCTGTCGGTGGGCATCGGTACCTCGCCGATCCTGCCACATTGGGCACAAGTGAAGAGCTCGGCCCCAATCATGCATTCGGCGGAGTTCGGCAAGCGCCAGGCGCAGCTGGCGCAGTGCCAACAAGTGACGGTCATCGGTTCCGGGCAAAGCGCTGCCGAGTGTGTGCTGGCGCTGTTCAACGAGCTGACCCCGGAACGGGTCGCAGCCGGCGCTTCCATCCGCTGGATCACCCGTGCTCCCGGGTTCCATCCGATGGAGTATTCCAAGCTCGGCCAGGAGTGCTTTACCCCGTCCTACATGGAGTACTTCCACAGCATCCCCCGCGAGCGCCGCCGCGATATCGTCGCTGGGCAAGGGTTGCTGTACAAGGGCATCAGCTTCTCGACCATCGGCGACCTCTACGACCTGATCTACGAGCGCTCGATCGGCGGCGCAAACCCCGGGCTGACGCTGCTGTCCAATTGCGAGGTCGAGCGGATCGAGGCTAACGCCGGCAAGCTGAAAGTGATGTATCGCCATCGCGAACTGGGCCAGGCCAGCAGCTTCGAGGCGGATGCGCTTGTTGCAGCGACCGGGTATGGGCATGCCTGGCCACAATGGTTCGAGCGCCTCAAGGGCAGCGTGCTGGCGACCGACGAGCACGGCGACTGCATCGTCGAGGAAGACTTCACCGCACGCCGCTGCGACAACGGTCAAGGGCGCATCTTCGTGCAGAACGCGGAGATCTTCCAGCATGGGGTCGGCTCACCCGACCTGGGCATCGCCGCCATTCGCAATGCGACGATAATCAACCAATTGCTGGGCCGATCGCACTATCGCCTGCCCAAGCGCTCGGCATTCCAGCGTTACGGAATGCACGAGGAATAAGTCCTTCTCCCACCCAAAAAAATCCGGGGCGCCTGGCGCCCCGGAAACTATCGTGCAACGGCTAACCCGATCACGCTTCAGGCCCGCACATGCTCGACCTTCACCGCAGCACCTTCCGGGCTCACGAACAGTGCGAACACTTGCTCGATGGCAGCGCTGACGCGTGCCATCTGCTCGGCGCTGTAACGGTCCGAGCGGTAAGTCACCACCAGCCGCAACGAGCGCTGGCCATCGAGCATGTTTTCCATGATCTCGAACTGGATACCGAACATCGACTGGTTCTTGTCCGGGTCAATGTGCCGATAACGGATCGACCCCGCGTCAGGTATCGGCAACGCGCCGTTGAGTGCGTTGTTGGCGTGGATCTGGACGTAGACATCGAACAACAGGCCGTCCGCGGGCGTCATGCCCAAGGCTTGCTGGATATGCTCCATAGGCACATCGGCATAGGCCATCGATTCATTGATCAGGCGGCTGGTGTTTTCGATCAGGGCGCCAACGGTCTGCCGGGAATCGAACTGCACACGGTGCGCCACCATCGTGGTGAAGTAGCCGACCGTTTCATAGTACGCAGGGTCGGTACGCCCGGAGGCGGACGTGCCGATGACCAGGTCCTGCAATCCCCCCACTTTATGCAAGGCCAACGCAATCGCGCTGTACACCACACCGAACAGCGACGAATTGTTTTGCCGGGCGAAACTGTACAGGTGGTCGATCAGGGTTTGGTCCGGCTTGATCTCGAACCACTCGGCCCTGGTGGAAACCTCGCCCACCGCTACGCGGGAGTCGCCATCGACAACCGGCAGGGTCAGCCCAGGCGTGGCAGGGCGCAGCATGTCGGTCCAGTAGGCCAGATGCTGCTGATTGATTCCCCTGGCCTGCTCATGCACCGAATATTCGTGGAACGAAGGTGCCGGAGCCTCCCATACAGGCGCCTTGCCGACAGCACGGGCCAGGTAGGCCTTGCCCAGTTCTTCCATCATCACGTTGAGCGACCATTCATCGATCGCCATGTGGTGCACCAGCAGCGACAAGGTCTGCCGCTGACTCTGCGGATCGCGCAAGAACCGCACGCGCATAGGCAATTCACGAGACAGGTCGAATTGGTAGCTCGCTTCGCTGGCCAGTGAGGCCCCTTCACTCTCATCGCTGGACCAGAACCACTTGAAGCGGCCCAACTGGCCAGGCGCGATCCTTTGCTGATAAGCCTCGCCCGCCTCGAAATGGAAGGTGGTCCGCAGGCTGGCATGGCGCTCGATCAGGTCGGTAAAAGCCTGCTCGAACAAGCGCTCATCGACCTCGTCGAGGAAGTCCATGGCAAACGGCAGGTTGAAAATTGTACCGAATTCAAAGGCGACATAAGCGCGGCCGAGCGAAGCCTGGGCCAGGGCGAACGGTGCTTTCTGCACCTCTTGAGCCTGCTCGGACAAGGCGCATGCGCCCGCCGTCCCAAGGACCTGAGCCCGCGAAGCCAGGGCCGCAGCCGTGGGTGCGCTGAAAAAGTCGTTGAACTGGACTTCAATGCCGTGAGTGCTCAACAGCTTGCCAATGATGCGGGTGGCCAGCAGCGAGTGGCCGCCAAAATCGAAGAAGTCGTCATCCTGCGCCATGGTCGGCTCGCCCAGGGCACTGCGAAACTCATCGAGGATGACCGTGACCACCTCTGCGCGGTCATGGCCGGTATCAGCGGACCGGGCCACAGCCACCGTGTCCGGGGTGCCGGTGCCGGAGGTGCCGTGGCGCTGCAGCCAAGGCAAATGCGCAGCGCCCACGGAGCGCCCGGCGTAAGCATCCAGGGTCATTCGGTACAGGTCATCTTCGCGGCAGGTCTGGTCGAGTACTTGATGCAGTACAAAGGCCAGGATTACATCGGATTTTATCTGCACGATCAGTGCAGCCAAAGGCGGCTGGTTTTCAGCGTCCCACGGCTGGGCCTGGTGCGCCAACAACAGTTCTTGTGCCTGACTATCGTCATCGGCCTGCAACATCGCAACGCAAGCCCGCCAGTCGTCTTCACGCACTTTGAGCAGCTCGCCCTCGTCGTTGAATCGATAGCGGACGTTGAGTTCCGGTATGTGGGTGATGACTGCCTCGAGCGCCGCCTCGAGCCTGGCCGGATTCACCTCGTCGGTGAACCGCCATGCGCTAAAGTGCTTGAGGGCTTGTTCAGGGTATTGCTGCTGCAAGAGCCACGCATGCTCTTCAAAATCGCTGACAGATAGCTGAGTCGCTGTATCTGGATTGCGTTCCATCATGGAATTTCCCGCCTTAACAAACAAAACAGTAGGTGGTAGGCACGGCCGCGAGTGCCGACAGACCCATCCTCGGTCTGGTGGTAACGCCCAGGTGTTCTGAGCATCGGAGTGAGGTGCGAGCAGGTGCATTGCACGGGGTGCAGAAACGCCTGTATGCTACCAATACTAATCATAACTATTCGCATTAGTCAAAAATTGCACTGATGCCGATATCGGAGAAGTAGTGGACAACGGAACGTTCGCGCTCAAGCAGCAACTTGGGCAACTGTATCTTGAGCATCACCATTGGTTGCATAACCTGCTGCGGCGCATGCTGGGCAACTCATTCGACGCTGCCGATCTCGCTCAAGACGTCTACCTCAGGCTTTTGAAACGCGGCAGTGTTCCCGCTGCAGACGTGTCCCGCTGCTACCTGACTCAGATTGCCAAGGGCCTGGTGATCGATCTCTATCGCCGACGCCAGCTTGAAGCCGGGCATCTCGAAGGCCTCAAGCAGCAGTGCGAACCCCTGGCCCCCTCCGAAGAAGCGCGTGCCTTGATGCTCGAAGCACTGGCGCAGATCGATGCCGCCCTGCACGCCCAGCCCGCCAAGGCCCGCCAGGCACTGCTGCTGTACAAATTGAATGGCATGGGCCATCGCGCTATCGCGACTGAACTGAAGGTGTCGGTGTCGTCCGTCGAGAAGTACATCTCTTCAGGCGTGCGCGCCTGCACCCCATTCGCTTCCGTGCACGGTGCGTGACACCACACGGGATTGAGGATTTTGCCGGGACGTTCGGAATACACAGTACGCACAGCGTAGAACGCCCGGACGCTAAGGACATCAGGCACACCCCCAGGTTGCCTGTCGTGGTAATTCAGGAGATTCAATGAGCGTTGAAGATGCAAGCACGGCCCCCCCCACATCAGCCGGCACCGTGGCTGAGGTATTGCAACCGATTCGCGGTCGCCTGCTGATCGCCGGCATCCTCGCCGCCCTCGGCACGATGCTGGGTATGGTGCCCCTGGCGGGAATCGCCCATGTCGCACAACTGCTGCTGACACCGGAGGCCAGCGGCACCGACGCGCAGATCCGGCAACAGATCTGGCAGGTGGCGGGTATCAGCCTGGGCTGCCTGTTCATCGGCATGAGCCTGGTCTCGCTGGGCGAAATGCTTGCCCACCTGGCAGACAACAGCATCACCCGCCATCTGCGCCTGGCGATCACCCGGCGCCTGGCCAAGGTACCGCTGGGCTGGTTTACCAGCAGAGCCTCGGGCGAGGTCAAGCAGGCCATGCAAGATGACATCAACACCTTGCACAGCCTGACTGCGCACTTCTACACCACCCTTGGCCGGACCCTGGGCGCGGTAATTATCTCGGTGCTGTACATGCTCGTCATGGACTGGCGCATGGCGCTGGTTTCGCTGCTGCCCTTCCCCTTGTTCTTGCTGTTCTTCTTCAGGGCCACCAAGGCCAGCGGCGAAAACATGCAAGCGTTCGGTGCGGGGATGACGCGCATCAACAATGCCGTGGTCGAATTCATCAATGGTATTCCGGTGGTCAAGGCCTTTGGCATCGAGGGCAAGGCGCACGGCAGCTACCGCGAGGCGGTGGACACGTTTGCCGCGGCGTTCACCGATTTCACCCGGCCATTGGTCAGCGCCATCGCCAATGCCCACGCCATGCTCACACCGGTGGCGGTGCTTGGGGTGGTCCTGGCGTTCGGCACCCTGTTCACCAGCCTGGGCTGGATCCACCCCACCGACATACTGCCCTTTGCCCTGGTGGCACCGGGCATGTGCGCCCCGCTGCTGCTGCTCAGCTACGTCATGCATGACTTGCACAACGCCACCGGCGCCGCGCAACGCGTGCACGGCCTGTTGCACACGCCAGTCCTCGAGACCCTGGCGGGCGGCCCGCTGGAGCTGGACGCAAAGGCCGAGATTCGCGTCGAGCACCTGAGCTACAGCTACGACGGCGACACCCCGGTACTCGATGACATCAACTTCAGCCTCAAGCCTGGGACGGTCACCGCCATCGTCGGCGCCTCGGGGGCAGGCAAGTCGACGCTGGCGCGGTTGCTGCTGCGCTTCTTCGACCCGAGCGCCGGCCGCATCAGCATTGGCGCAGCAGACCTGCGCCAGATCGACAGCAGCCGCCTGTATCGCCACATCGGTTTTGTGCTCCAGGACGTCCGACTGATCCATGCCAGCCTGCGCGACAATATCGCCCTGGGCCGCCCGTCTGCCAGCCAGCAGGAAATCGAGCACGCCGCACGCACCGCCAATATCCATGAGCGCATCCTGGCCTTGCCGCGAGGCTACGCCTCGGTCATCGGCGAAGATGCGCAGCTTTCCGGTGGCGAGCTGCAGCGCGTGAGCATTGCCCGTGCGGTGCTGCTCGACCCGCCCGTGCTGGTGCTGGACGAAGCCACCGCGGCGGCCGATGCCGAAAACGAGGTACAGATCCAGCACGCACTGTCGCGCTTCGCCCGGGGCAGGACCGTGCTGGTCATCGCCCACCGCCTGGATACGGTGATGCACGCCGATCAGATCATCGTGCTGGACAACGCACGCATCCGCGAACAAGGCACCCACCAGCAATTGCTCGCGCGCAATGGCCACTATGCCCGCCTGTGGGCGCTGGGTGGCTACCAACAGCCCACGGAAGAGGCGCAGTCGCCATGCTGAAAACCTTTACTCAACTGCTCGGCGACGACACATCGATCCTGTTGCGCTACCTCTGCCTGACCGTGCTGTACGGCCTGCTCTGCGGGCTGAGCATCGTCAGCGTGCTGCCGGTGCTCGGCAGCTTGCTGAACAACGAACTTCACACCAGCAAACAGTGGTTGCTGGTGTTGCTGGTCGGTGTGGTGCTGTGCTGGGCGCTTCGACGCACAGTGGAGAAAGCCGGCATTCGGGTTGGCGTCGCGGTGCTCCAGCGTGGCCGCCACCGGCTTGGCGATCACATCGCGCAACTGCCCGTCGGCTGGTTCAACGCGCACAATACCGCGCGCCTGAGCCATGTGACCTCGCAAGGCATGATGGCCCTGGCGCAATTGCCGGCTCACGTCTTTACCCCCCTGATCAGCGGCGTCATCACCCCGCTTGTGGTCATCGCGGCACTGTTCACGCTGAACCTGCAGATGGGCTTGATCGCCCTGCTGGCCCTGCCGTTCCTGTTCGGCGTATTCGTCCTGACAGCACGCCTGGGCCAAAACGCCGACGAGCGCTACCACGCGCACACGGCGCAAGCCAGCCAGCGCATGGTCGAGTTCGCCCAGGCGCAATCGGTGCTACGCGCATTCAACGGTGAAGACGGCGGCATCCACTTTCTCGAACAGGCCATTGCCCGCCAGCAACAGTCGACCCGGCACCTGATTCATGTTTCCGCCATGTCGGTGGTGGTCAACAGTTGGGCTGTCCAGGCGGTTTTCGCCGTACTGCTGGTCGCCGCCGCGCTGTGGCTCGGCGACCTGTCGGGCAGCGCCCTGCCCCCGGCTTCGCTGGTATCCGTGGTGCTGGCGCTGCTGCTAGTCAGCCGCTTTATCGACCCGCTGTTGGAGGTGGCCAGCTACAGCGAGGTATTACGCAGTGCGCGAAGCCAGCTGGCGGTAGTGCGCGAGCTGCTCGCGGTCGAGCCGTTGCCGCAGGCGCCAGGCAAACGGGCGCCGGGCGATGGCAGCGTGGACTTGCAGGCAGTGAGCTTTCGCTATGCCGAACAGCAACCGGATGTACTGCAAAACATCAATCTGCGGATCTTGCCCGGTAGCATGGTCGCCCTGGTGGGGGCTTCCGGCTCAGGCAAGACCACCCTCGTACGGCTGATTGCCCGGTTCTTCGACGTCACCCAGGGCACCGTGCTGATTGGCGGCGTGGACGTGCGGCAACTGTCCAATGCGCAGCTGTCGGCGCAGATCAGCCAGATCTTCCAGGATGCATACCTGTTCCAGGGCAGCATTGCCGACAACATCCGTATCGGCAAAGCCGACGCCACAGAGGCCGAGGTCATGGAGGCGGCACGGGCCGCCGGAGTCATGGAAATCATCGAGCGCCTGCCAAAAGGCTTGGATACCCCCGTTGGCGAGGGTGGCGCACGCCTGTCGGGAGGCGAACGCCAGCGCATCTCCATCGCCCGGGCGCTGATCAAGGATGCGCCGATCCTCCTGGTCGACGAAGCCACTGCCGCACTCGACGCCGAAAACCAGGCAGCGATCACCGAGACCCTGGCGCGCTTGCACGGTAAGCGCACGGTGATCGTGATCGCCCATCAGCTGTCGACGGTGGCGATGGCCGACCAGGTCGTGGTACTGGACAACGGCAGCATCTGCCAGCAAGGCTCACCCGCCCAGTTGAGCGAAACGCCTGGCCTGTACGCCCACTTCCTCGCTCAACGCCGCGCCGCGAAAGGCTGGCGGATTGCAGCCGAGCCCGTGATTGAGGCCAGTATTTGAACCGTGCAGCCTTGTTGGGCCTGTTCGCCGTGCTCTGTTGCCTGTCGCTGGTGGTAGGGGTCAAGCAAGTATCCTGGCTTTCCTTGTTCAGTTTCTCCGGCGACGCCTGGTTGACCCTCACCGCCAGCCGCCTGCCGCGCTTGGCCGCGCTGGTGCTCACGGGCGTCGGCTTGGCGGTGTGTGGGGTGATCCTGCAGCAGATCGTGCGCAATCGCTTTGTCGAGCCGGCCACTTCCGGAGGGCTGGATGCCGCGAAACTGGGCATCCTGATCGCCCTCACCACGCTGCCGTCGGTGGGCACCACTGGCAAGATGCTGTTCGCGCTGGCCTTCTGTTTCGTCGCCAGCCTGCTGTATGTGACGATCATCCGCCGCATCCGCTTCAAGAACACCGTGCTGGTGCCTGTGGTGGGGCTGATGTATGGCAGCGTGCTCAGCGCCGTTGCCGAGTTCTACGCCTACCGCCACAACTTTCTGCAAAGCATGCAAGGTTGGCTATTGGGCGACTTCTCCAAGATCGTTCAGGGCAACTACGAGATCATCTACCTGATCCTGCCGATCGTCCTGCTTACCTACCTCTTTGCCCAGCGTTTCACCGTGCTCGGCATGGGTGAAGGCATGGCCAGCAGCCTGGGCTTGAACTACACGGCCAACGCAACCTTGGGCCTGATGCTGGTGGCCGTCACCGTGTCGGCCACGGTGATTACCGTGGGGGCAATTCCGTTTGTTGGCCTGGTCATCCCTAACCTGGTGGCATTGCACTATGGCGAGAACCTAGCGCGCACCCTACCCATCGTGGCCTTGTGCGGCGCTTCGCTACTGCTCGCCTGCGACATCCTCGGGCGCCTGCTGATCTACCCCTTCGAGGTCCCCATCGGCCTGACCGCGGGCAGTGTGGGCGGCGTTCTTTTCCTCATCCTTTTGATCAGGCAATACCGATGAGCAGCGCTTTCATCCGTTACGGCGTCTGGCTGCTGGTCCTGCTCCTGGCGTCAGGATTCCTGCTGCTGGGCTCGGGCCTGGACTTCGACTACATCATCCCCAAGCGTCTCACCCGGCTCGCAGCGATGGCCATCGCCGGCCTGTGCATCGCCTATTCCTCGGTGATTTTCCAGACCATCGCTGGTAACCGCATCCTGACGCCGGCCATCATGGGGTATGAGGCCATCTACCTGCTGTTCCAGGCGTTGTTGATCCTGCTGCTGGGCTCGCAAAGCCTGGTGCTGCTGGGGCGCGATGCCAATGTCGCGATGTCGATAGCCTTGATGCTCGGCTATTCCTGGCTGATTCACCATTGGCTGCTGCGCGACGGGCGCAACAATGTCTACCTGTTGCTCTTGCTCGGGTTGGTGTTGAGCATGGTGATGTCCACCTTCACGCAATTCATCCAGCTGAAAATCAGCCCTGGCGAATTCTCGATCCTGCAGGGCTTCAACTACACCTCGTTCAACAAGGCACAACCTGCCCAGGTGTTGTATTCAGGCCTGCTGGCGATCGCCGTGTGCCTGGCCATCCAGCGCTTGCTGCCGACCCTCGATGTGCTGGCGCTGGGACGTGACCAGGCGCTTTCCCTCGGGATCGACTACCTGGCCAGCGTGCGCCTGCTTCTGGCGCTGATTGCCATCCTGGTAGCCCTGTCCACCAGCCTGGTCGGGCCGACCGCGTTCATGGGCGTTTTTGTCGCCAACATCAGCTATGGCCTCGCCCGCACCACCCGCCACCGGGTGACACTGCCGATCGCCAGCGCGATTGCGATCGGCCTCTTCATCATTGCCCAGTACCTGGTCGAGCAACTGTTCAACTACAACACCTCCGTCAGCATCCTCATCAACCTGGTCTGCGGCGTGTATTTCCTCACGCTGATGGCTCGCACACGGGGCACCGCATGATCTCCCTCAGCCACGTTTACAAGGCTTACGGCAACAAACCGGTGCTGACCGATGTCAGCGTCCGCTTTCCGTCCGGGCAGATAACCTCGCTGATCGGCCCCAACGGCGCCGGCAAGACGACCCTGCTGATGCTCATAGCCCGCCTGCAGGCTGCATCGGGTGGCGAGCTGAGTATCGACGGGCGCGACATCGGCACGATCCCGGTGCGCGACTACGCCAAACGCGTGGCCACGCTGCGCCAGGCCCCCGAGTTCAATCTGCGCCTCACCGTAGATGAGCTGGTGGCATTCGGTCGCTTCCCCTACAGCCGGGGCAACATGACCAGCGCGGACCACAAGGCCGTTGATGACGCCATCTGCTTTCTGTCGCTGCAGAAGCTGCGCCACGCCTATATCGATGAACTCAGTGGCGGGCAGCGGCAAATGGCGTTTCTGGCCATGACGATCGCCCAGCAGACCGACTACCTGCTCCTGGACGAACCACTGAACAATCTCGACATGAAACATGCCGTGATGATCATGCGTGCCTTGCGTCGCCTGTGCGATGAACAAGGCCGTACCGTGATCCTGGTGGTCCACGACATCAACTTCGCCGCCAACTACTCGGATCACATCGTCGCGATGAAACGCGGCACCGTGCACCGCAGTGGCCCCGTTGCAGAGGTGGTCAACGAAGACTGCCTGCGCGAACTGTTCGACCTCGACTTCGAGATCCTGCGCGGCGGGCCGGGGTTCGTCTGCAACTACTTCAACCCATCGACCTCAAGGGAACTGATATGAACGCTGGTTACCGCAACAAGCTCGCTCACGCGTTGCTGGCCATGGCCGTGACCGCTGCCCTGCAAGGCTGTGACAAACCCCAGCCCGAAGCCAACGCGACGCCACCTGAAGCAGCGTCCGCGACCGCCTACCAACCGATTACGCTGAAGCACCCGTTGGGCATCACCGAAATCAACAGACTGCCGCAGCGTGTGGTGGCGTTCGACATGAGCGAACTCGACAGCCTCGACCAGCTCGGCGCGCCAGTGGTGGGAATGGCCAAGGATTACGTGGCCGATTTCCTCACAAAATACCGCGACGACCCCGCTGTCGCCGATGTCGGCACGACCATCCAGCCCAACCTCGAACGGCTGCACGCACTGAAACCCGACCTGATCCTCATTTCGCCCTTGCAGGCGCAGAGCTATGGGGAGCTGAGCCAGATCGCGCCAACCGTCTATGACGATGTGGACCTGAGCAACAAGAACGGCAACTACATCGAGACCGCCAAGAATCACCTGACGCAGCTTGGGCGCATCTTCGGCAAGGAAGAGCTGGCCAGCCAGAAAGTCGCCGAAATGCAAAGCAAGGTCGAGCAGACGCGCAAGGTCACTGAAGGTCGTCCGGAGAAGGCCTTGATCGTGCTGCACAACAACGGCGCGTTCACCTCCTATGGCGTCCAGTCGCGCTATGGCTTCATCTTCGACACCCTCGGCGTGAAGCCAGCCAGCAGCGACACCGCCGCCGGGTTGCACGGCCAGCCGATCTCCAACGAGTTCATCCAGCAGGCCGACCCGGACATTCTCTACGTCATCGACCGCACTGCCGTCATGGAACGACGCCCGGCGCTCACGCTCGACAGCCTGGACAACCCGTTGCTGCGCAAGACCAAAGCCTGGAACAACGGCCGGGTGATCTTCGTCGATGCACAAACCTGGTACCTGTGCACTGCCAGTGTCACCTGCCTGAACCGCATGGCTGATGAGGTGATGCAAGCCTACAAGGGCTGAGTTTGCCTTGCTCCACGGTTACCCCTGGGCCAGTGCCATCAAAGCACTGGCCTTTTTTCGTAAATGCTAATGATTTTTATTGAGGTTTTTTCTTTCTGAGCCGGAGACCTTTATGAACACTCTTCACTTTTCTGTGCATTGAAAGGAATCCAACATGTCGCCACGCTGTAAAACACAGCACGTCAGCCCCCTGCCTACACACGCTGCGTCGCCATTTGAGTTCAATCGCACCTTTATCGCTGTACACATGGCCCTGGTGCTCAGCTTGGGCAGTGCAAGCATGACGGTGGCCGCTGCTCAATCCAGCGAACAGGCCGACGCGCCTGAACCGGCTGAAAAGGTGCAGCAGCAGGCTTCGGCCAGCGGCAAGCTGGAGCTGTCCGAAACCATGATCGAAGGCAAAACGGTTGCCCCCGGCGCATTGCCTCCCGTCTATGCCGGCGGCCAGGTTGCCTCGGGCGGCCGCGTCGGCTTGCTGGGCAACAAGGACTTCATGGAGACCCCGTTCAGCACCATCAGCTACACCGAAAAGTACATCGAGGACGTCCAGGCCCAGAACATCACCGATGTGATCGCCGCCACCGACCCCGCGGTGTTCAGCAACGGATTGACCGGGACCCACAGCGAGAACTACTCCATCCGCGGTTTCGCTTCCAATATCAGCGACGTGAGCTTCGGCGGGCTGTATGGCATGGCGCCCTACTATCGGATCTCCCCCGAAATGTACGAGCGCATCGAAGTGCTCAAGGGCCCCTCCGCCCTGCTCAATGGCATGCCGCCGGGAGGTTCGGTCGCCGGCACCATCAACCTGGTACCCAAGCGCGCAGGCGCCGAGCCGCTGACGCGGTTGACCACGACCTACATGTCGGATGCACAGTTTGGCGGGCACCTGGATGTCGGCCGTCGCTTCGGCGAGGAGCAACAGTTCGGCGTGCGCTTCAACAGCGTCTACCGCGACGGCGATACCGCGACCGAGCACCAGCAAATGAAAGTCCAGCTCAACTCCCTGGGCCTGGATTGGAATGGTGAGCGGACGCGCCTGTCGGTCGACCTCTATCAGAGTGAAGATCGCGTCAAAGGCCAGAACCGGGGTGTTGGCCTTGCCGCGGGCGTACCGGTCCCCAAGCCGCCTAAATCCGACACCCTGCTCAACCCGGACTGGGGCTACGTCGAGACCAAGGACAAGGGCGTGATCGTACGCGGCGAATACGATCTCAACGACAACATCACGGCCTATGCGGCAGCGGGCACCAGCAAGACCGACTACACCTACAACGGCGCCATCTCTTCCCAGGTGATCAATACCGCCGGTGACCTCACCACCACCATGGGCCAGCTGAAGATCGACCTGAAGAAGACTTCGGGCGAGGCCGGGCTTAGAGGGAAAATGGACACCTTCGGCATCGGTCACCAGTGGTCGATCAACGCCACGCACTACTCCGACGAGGAAAAAGACTATGGCCGTCGCTCGGTGCCGGGCGCGAACTGGATTACCAACATCTATAACCCGGTTTGGGGGCCGGAGGCGCCGGAGAGCTGGCCTGCCGTGCTGCACACCGAGTCGCGCCTGACCAGCTACGGTTTTGCAGATACCTTGTCGTTCCTCGATGAGCGGCTGCAGATCACCCTCGGTGTTCGTCGCCAGCAGGTATTGACCGATACGTTCAGCGTCACTACCGGCGCGCACACCTCGCGTTATGACGAGGGCGCCACGACACCCGCCGCGGCGGTGCTGCTCAAGGTGACCGATGAAGTGTCGCTCTATGCCAACTACATCGAAGGCCTGAGTAAAGGTGCCACGGCGCCGCTGACCGCGGCGAACGCCGGCGAAGTGTTCGCGCCTTACAAGTCCAAGCAGAAGGAGGTCGGGGTAAAACTTGACCTGGGTGATTTCGCCCACACCCTCAGCCTGTACCAGATCGAGCGTCCCAACAGCTATACCGACCCCGCCACCAACGTCTTTTCCTTTGGCGGCGAGCAACGTAACCGTGGGGTCGAGTGGAGCTTCTTCGGCACCCCGGTGACCGATGTACGCCTCATGGGCGGTGTTGCCCGTGTCGACCCCAAGGTCACCAAGACTGCCGGCGGCGTCAACGAAGGCAAGCTCGCCACCGGCCAGCCGAAGCTGCAAGGCAAGCTGGGAGTCGAGTGGGACACCCCGATCCTGGATGGTTTGACCCTTACCGCCAACGCGACTTCCGTGTCGAAGCAGTACATCAATGCCGACAACTCCAAATCCATTCCGGGCTACACCATCTATGACGTCGGCGCCCGTTACGCGATGCGGGTCGCCAGCCATCCGGTGACATTGCGCGGCACGGTGAACAACGTGACGAACAAGGATTACTGGGGCATTCCGCTAACGACCACGCTTGGGCTTGGCGCCCCCCGCACCGTGCAGCTTTCTGCATCCGTGGACTTCTAGGTGACAGGGGAACAGCACGGTTTGCCGTGCTGTTCCGCGTCAGCCGGAGCATCTAGTGGCGACGGCTCAGGTCTGCGCGCTAAGCGACCGTGAATTAATCCACCCGATGCCCACAGGCCGGCTCAAGGTTGTGAATTGGCCAGCAGTTGTGGAGCCCCGCTGCCCTGCTGCCGGACGTCTTGGGTACAGGCAACGAAATCCTCCTTACGCAGAACGACCAGGGCCAGCAACGACACGCCCCCGGTGGCCACGTAGAAGTACCAGGGCGCGGTGATGTCGCCAGTGAGCTTGATAAGCCAGGTGGAAATCAACGGCGCGCTGCCGCCGAACACGGCCACCGGAATGTTGTAGGCCACGGCGATGCCGGTAGAGCGGATGCGGGTTGGCAGCAACTCGCTCATCAGGGCGTAGGTCGAGGACGCATAGAGCCCGAACAGGATCGCCACCGCCATCAGCGGCCAGAACAAGGTGGCCGGGGTGGCGTTGGGCGCTGTTTTGAAGAACCAATACATGGCCAGGGTCGCCAGGGCACCAATCACGATCAGGAACGGCTTGCGCCCGTAGCGATCGGTGAAGGCGCCGCCGAAGGGCATGACCACCGCCGCCGAGAGGCTGGCGACGAACACATAGAGCAAGGTAGTGCCGCTGTCGAACTTGAGCGTGTTGGACATGTAGGTCGAAGCGAAGGTCAGTACCAGGTAAAAGATCGAGCTGTGCAGGGTGATGATGAAGAACACCAGGGCGATCGAGCGTTTCCACTGCCAAACCTCGCGCAGCGGCGCCTTGGACGTCTGCCCGGCCTGCACCAGGGCCAGGAACTCCGGGCTGTCCTCCAGCTTCAGGCGGATGTACAGCGAGATGAAGCCCAGGGGACCGGCGATCAGGAACGGGATCCGCCAGCCCCACTCCTGCATCAGTTCGGCGCCCAGGAGCCAGGTCATGCCGTTGGCCACGGCACCGCCCAGGAGCAGGCCGAGCACGGCGGTGACCATCAGCCAGCAGGTAGCGAATCCCCGGCGCCCTGGGCTGGCGTATTCGGAAATGAAGCTGGTAATGGTGCCGATCTCGCCACCGGCAGAGAAACCCTGCACACAACGGATCAGCACCAGGATCACCGGCGCGGCGATGCCGATGCTGGCGTAGGTCGGTAACAGGCCTAGCAGGCAGGTGGAGCCTGCCATCATCACCAGCACCGTGATCAGGGTCCTGCGGCGGCCGATCTTGTCTGCCAGGGGGCCGAAGAACAGGCCGCCCAGGGGACGGATGAAGAAACTCAGGGCAAAGGCCGCAAAACTCGCCAGAAGGCTGCTGGTGGGATCGTCGGAAACGAAGAAGGCCTTGCCGATATACAAGGCCAGGAAACCGTAGACGCCATAGTCGTACCACTCGATCAAGTGGCCGGAAGTGGCGCCGATAAAAGCCCGGCGCCGCTGGCGCTGGGGGTTGGAAGCTGGCACGCCCATTGTGGGGACTCCTGTCATAGTGCTATCCGTGAAATGCAGCGTCAGTCGATCAAGGGCCCGGTGGGGTCCTGCAACCACTGGCGCAAGCGGGTCTTGAGAATCTTGCCATAGCTGTTCTTGGGCAGCTCGGTGCAAAACAAGTACTTCTTCGGCTTCTTGAACGAGGCCATGCGCGCCAGGAACCACTGGTTGAGCACCTGCGCATCGAGGTTGCCGGGCGAACGCAGGACCACGAAAGCCACCACCGATTCGCCCCAATGCGGGTCGGCCTCGCCCACCACGCACACTTCGAATACCTCGGGGTGCTGGATCAGCACTTCCTCGACTTCCCGCGGGTAGATGTTGCTGCCGCCGGAGATAATCACATCCTTGCAGCGATCGGTCAGGGTCAGGTAGCCCTGCTCGTTGAGGAAACCGATGTCGCCGGTAAGTAGCCAGCCGTCCACCAGGGCCTCCCGGGTGGCTTGCGGGTTGTCCCAGTAACCTTGCATCACCGCCGCCCCGCGCACGGCGATTATCCCCATCTCTGCGCTGCCCAGGGGTTGGCCCGCAGCATCCACCACGCGCACCTCAACGCAGGCGTGGGCACGCCCTACCGAAGCGGCAAGGGCCGGCCAGTCAGCATGCCCACGGTCGGCAATGGTCTGCCTGGACAGGGCGCTGATGGTCATGGGGCATTCGCCCTGGCCGTAGATCTGCACCAGGCGCGGGCCGAAGGTGTCCAGGGCCTGGGCGAGATCCGCCAGGTACATCGGGCCTCCGCCGTAGACGATGGTCTTGATCCCTTCGCCGCAATAGCCTTGCTCCCGGGCCTGCTGCACCATGCGCTTGACCATGGTCGGTGCGGCAAACAGGCTGGCCTGGCCCAGCTCCTGCGCCAGCTCGAACAACTCCGGTGCGTCGAAACCCCGGGACATCGGCACCACGTGCCGGGCGCCACAGCGCACATGGATGAAGTTGTAGAGACCGGCGCCGTGAGACATTGGCGCGGCATAAAGCACTGCGTCATCAGCGGCCACCGGGTCCACGTCCAGGGGATAACACAAGGACATGGCGACCAGGTTGCCATGGGACAACATCACCCCCTTGGGGCGCCCGGTGGTACCGGAGGTGTAGAACAGCCAGGCCAGGTCGGTGTCCTTCCGCAGGTGCGGCTCTACCAGCTCATCGTCCGGCACCACCCCTTGCCTGGCCAGCCCGGGGGCGGCCAACTCACGGCAGCCGGCAGGCAGGCCCGCGGTGGCGAAGCTTTGGCCCTCATCGGTGTAGATGAGCCGAGCCCCGGCATTGCCGGCAATCCAGGCGGCTTCCAGCGCATGCAGCTTGCTGTTGATCGGAACCGCGACCGCCCCGCTCCACCAGATGGCATACAACAGTTCCAGGTAACCACAGCTGTTCTTCATCAGCAGTGCCACTCGGTCGCCAGGGACAATGCCGTACTCGTGTCGCAGTTGCAGGGCGCGTGCCCGGGCCTGCGCGGCAAACGCCTGGTAGTCGGCGACCTGGCGGCGCCCCTCGAACAGAGCCCCCCGCCGGGGCCAGCGCTGGGCCGCATCGCGCAGCCAATGGGCGATGTTCATCCTCAGGCTCTGACCGCTTGCAGAACGCTGGCGTAATTGGCCACCGCCATGCCGCCCATGTTGAACAGCAAACCGAACTCGGCGCCGGGCACACCCAGGCCGATGGGTTTGCCGGTCAGCTGGGCAAAGCCCAGGGCATGCATCGATACCCCGGTAGCTCCCACCGGGTGCCCCTTGGCCTTGAGGCCGCCGGACAGGTTCACTGGCAGGCGTCCGCCGTGGCGCACGATGCCCTCATCGAGGGCCCGGTGCCCCTCGCCCCTTGGTGCCAGGCCCATGGCTTCGTAGATCAGCAATTCAGCGATGGTGAAGCAGTCGTGTACCTCGGCGAAACTCAGGTCGCCGAGAGTCACTCCGGCCTGGTGCAGGGCGCCGTGGATGGCCCGGCGCGGCCCCTCGAAGGCCAGCATGTCGCGGCGCGACAAGGGCAGGAAGTCGTTCACCTGGGTCATGGCACGAATCGCCACCTGGCGTCGCATCGAACGGGCGCGCTGGGGCGAGGCGAGGATAATCGCCGCCGCACCGTCACTGATCAGCGAACAGTCGGTCAGGCGCAGTGGCTGGGCGATCAGCGGGTTGGCCTGGGAAACGTTGTTGCAGTGTTCAAAATCCATCACCCGGTGCATCTGCGCCAAGGGGTTGGCCATGGCATTGGCATGGTTTTTCACCGCGATCATGGCCATCGAGGCCAATGGGCTGTGGTAGCGGTCGGCGTACTGCTGCGCCACCCGGCCAAAAAGCTGGGCGAAACTCATGCCGGCGTCCTGGAGGGCGTTCTGGTAGCCGGCGCCCGCCAGGGCCCGGGTGACTTCGACAGTGCTGTTGCCGGTCATTTTTTCCGCGCCGACCACCAGCACCAGTTCTGCAGCGCCGCTGTGTATCGCGTGAATCCCGGCCTGGATCGCCGCCGAGCCGGAGGCACAGGCGTTCTCGCAGCGGGTGGCGGGCTTGAAGCGCAGTTGCGGGTCGGCCTGGAGCATCAGCGAGGCAGGGAAACCATCGGCCACCAGGCCGGAGTTGAAGTGGCCGAGAAACAGCGCATCGATTTGTGCGGCGTCGATCTCGGCATCTGCCAGGGCCTCGCGGACCACCTGGACGATCAGGTCCTCGAGGTTCAGGCCGTCCAGGCGGCCAAAAGGGCTATGGGCGGCAGCGACGATAGATACGGAATCGTGGGTCATGTGATTTTTTTCTTCCTTGAAGCGGGTATTCCATACAATGATTCAGCACCCGAATTTCACGCTAGTTGGGGCAACTACGTACGGCAGTAAGTAGTGACCGCCCCCGCCGCCCCCCCAAAAAGTGCGCGCCAATAAACCCGAGGCAGGATGCCTGATGACCCTACACGCCCAGCCACTCCAGGACCTCGAGCGCCTGGCCTTTCAGGTTTCCCCCGCACCGCAGATGATCACCGGGCATCGCCGGATGCTCGACTGCAACCAAGCCTTCGTACGCCTGTTCGGCTACGAGCGCGAACACATGCAAGGCCAGCTGACCCTGCTGTTGTACCCCTCCCACGCCGACTACCAGAGCATCGGCGAACGTAGCGAGCATTGGCTGCGCAACGGGCCCGGGACCTTCTACTCGGACGAACGCTTCATGCAGCATCGTAACGGCGAGGTGTTCTGGGCCCGTGCCCACGGGTTTTCCCTGACTGCCGAGGACCCGTTCAAGCTGATGGTCTGGCATTTCGAGCGTTTGGATCGCCAGCCGGCGCCGACGATCCAGTTGACCCCGCGCGAACGGGAGATCTCGCTGCATATCGTCAATGGCCTGACCTGCAAGGAAGTGGCACGCAAGCTGGGCATTTCCCACCGCACCGTGGAAGTCCACCGCGCCCGGCTGATGAAAAAGCTCCAGGCCAAGAACAGCGCGGAATTGGTGTCGAAGATCATTTTCATCAGTTGAACGCCTCGCAAGCAGCCTGCCCGAGTGCCCACTTCGGCGCTCACCGCCAAGCCAACAAAAATATCCCCAGTGCCGAGCAAAATCCGCTGCAGCGCTGGCCTGCGGAGCGGGTATCGTGGTGCAAAACAATCAGCCAGAGGTGCACTGTGGCGTCCTATTCCTTGCGTCAATTGAAGTATTTCGTCACCACCGTCGAATGTGGCAGCGTCGCCGAGGCGTCGCGCAAGCTGTATATCGCCCAGCCGTCGATTTCCACGGCGGTCAAGGGCCTGGAGGACAGCTTCGGCGTGCAGTTGCTGATCCGTCATCACGCCCAGGGCGTGTCCCTGACCCCCAGCGGCGCGCGGTTCTACCGCAAGGCCCAGGAACTGCTGCGCATGGCCCATGAGTTCGAGCAGAACGCCCTGGCCGACAACGATGTGGTGTGCGGGCATATCGACATCGGCTGCTTCGAGACCGTCGCCCCGCTCTACCTGCCGCGGCTGATCGCCGGTTTTCGCCAGCGCTTCCCGGGGGTGGAGATCCGCCTGCAGGACGGCGAGCAGCAGGAGCTGGTGCAGGGATTGACCGGCGGGCGCTTCGACCTGGCGATCTTCTACCAGCACGACCTGGACAGCACCATCGAGACCGAGGCGCTGATGGCGCCGCAACGGCCGTATGCCCTGCTGCCGGCCGGGCACCGTTTTGCCGGGCAGGCCCAGGTGTCGCTGCGCGACCTGGTCCTGGAGCCGATGATCCTGCTCGATGTGCAACCCAGCCGTACCTATTTCGTGAGCATCTTCGAGGAGCTGCAACTGTCGCCGAACATCGTCTTCGGCTCGCCGTCGATCGAGATGGTGCGCGGCATGGTCGGCCAGGGGTTCGGCTTCGCCCTGTTGGTGACCAGGCCCCATGGCAACAGCACCTATGACGGCCAGGAAGTGGTTTGCGTGGAAATTGCCGAGGATGTCACCGGCTCGGCGCTGGTGGCCGGCTGGCTGAAACGCGCGCAACTGACCAAGCCTGCGCAGTTGTTCGTCGATTACTGCAAGGAGCAGTTCAAGGCCTGGCTGGCCTGAAGGGAGTCAGGTGTGCAGGAGCGGGTTTGCCCGCTCCTGCGGTTTCGCGATAGCGCCGGTTCAGCGCGCCGCCCAGGCGTTGAAGCGCTGCTCCAGTTCCTCGCCGTGGTCCACCCAAAACTCCGCGTCCACGGCCCGTGCCCCTGCCAGGTTGGCTGCAGCGGTGGGCAGTTGCTTCTGCACCGCCGCCGGCAGCAGCGCCAGCGCGTCACGGTGCACCGGCCCGTAGGGGATCTCCTCGGAGAACACCTTCTGGGTCTGCGGCTGGCTGGCGAACGCGATGAAATCCTCGGCCAGCGCCTTGTTCGGCGTGCCCTTGACCACCGCCCAGTATTCCGGGTCGTACAGGCTTTGCGGCCAGACGATGCTGAGCTTCATGCCTTCCTTCTGCGCCGAGGCGATCCGGCCGTTGTAGGCCGCGCTCATCACCACGTCGCCGGCGATCAGCCATTGCGGCGGCTGCGCGCCCGCCTCCCACCACTGGATGCTGCCCTTGATCTGGTCGAGCTTGGCGAACGCCCGGGTCACGCCCTCCGGAGTCCCGAGCACCTGGTACAGCTGGTCCGGCTTGACCCCGTCGGCAAGCAAGGCGATTTCCAGGGTGTACTTGGCGCCCTTGCGCAAACCGCGCTTGCCGGGGAAGTCGGCGACGTTCCAGAAGTCCGCCCAGGAAGTCGGCGCCTTGGCCAGCTTGTCCTGGTCGTAGGCCATGACCATCGACCACACATAAGTGGCCACCCCGCACTCGCTGAGGGTGCCCGGCACGAACTGTGCCGGGTCGCCAAAACGCGCCGGGTCGAGGCGTTCGAACAGGCCTTCGTCACAGCCGCGCAACAGCTCCGGGCTTTCGACTTCGACCACGTCCCAACTGGTATGGCCGACATCGACCATGGCCTTGATTTTCGACAGTTCACCGTTGTATTCGCCGGCGACCACGCGTCCTGCGCCGCTGGCGGTGAAGGGTTGGAAGTAAGCCTTGTCCTGGGCCTGCTTGGTGGCACCGCCAAAGGAAATGACGGTGAGGTTCTGCGGCGCAGCCGATACGGCGCTGCACAGCAAAGCCAGGGTGAAGGGAACACAGCAACGCAAGGATCTGGACATGAAGCGGTTCCTCTAATAGGCCGGCGCGCCCGCGCGCACCGGCCGCTTGGGGCTTACAGGCGACCGAATTCGCGGGCGGTCCGATCTACGGCGGCACGGGTCTTGTCGACCAGTTCATCAATGTCGGCGTGGCTGGCCACCAGGGCCGGGGCCATGATCATCCGGCCCAGGGTCGAGCGAATGATCAGGCCCTCTTCGAAGCCGATGGTGCGGCAACGCCAGGCCATGTCGTTTTCGTTGGCGAAGCGCTTGCGGCTGGCCTTGTCTTCGGCGAACTGCAAGGCCGCGACCAATCCCGTGCCCTGCACTTCGCCAATCAGCGGGTGGTTGCCGAAGACTTCGCGCAGGCAGCGCTGCAGGTACGGGCCAGTCTCGTGCTTGACCCGGCTGACGATGCCTTCGTCGCGCAACGCCTTGAGGTTGGCGATGGCCACTGCCGCCGCCACCGGGTGGCCGGAATAGGTCAGGCCGTGGGCGAACACCCCGCCCTGCTCCACCAGCACCTCGGCCATGCGTTTGGACAGGACCAGCCCGCCCATGGGGATGTAGCCGCTGGTCAGGCCCTTGGCGATCGACAGGGTGTCGGGCTCGAAACCGAAATGCTGGTGGGCGAACCACTCGCCGGTCCGGCCGAAACCGCCGATCACTTCGTCGGCGCACAGCAGCACGTCGTATTGGCGGCAGATGCGCTGGATTTCCGGCCAGTAGCTTTCTGGCGGGAAGATCATGCCCCCAGCGCCCTGGAAGGGTTCGGCGACAAAGGCGGCGACGTTGTCGGCGCCCAGCTCGAGGATCTTCTCTTCCAGCTGGCGCGCCGCGCGCAGGCCGAACTCGGCCGGGGTCAGGTCGCCTTCGTGGGCGAACCAGTACGGCTCGTCGATGTGCGCGACATCCGGGATCACCCCGCCCATGTCGTGCATGAACTTCATCCCGCCCAGCGCCGTGGCGCCCAGGGTCGAGCCGTGGTAGCCGTTCCAGCGGCCGATCATGATTTTCTTCTGCGGCTTGCCGAGGATCTGCCAGTAGCGGCGCACGGTGCGGATCAGCACCTCGTTGGCCTCGGAGCCGGAGTTGGTGTAGATCGCGTGGCTGTAGTGCGCAGGCAGCAGGCTGAACAGCAGCTCCGAGAGCTCGACCACCGCCGGGTGGGTGGTGTGGAAGAACATGTTGTAGTACGGCAGCTGTTCGAGCTGCTGGCTGGCGGCCGCGGCCAGGTCCTTGCGGCCGTAGCCGAGGTTGGTGCACCACAGGCCCGACATGCCGTCCAGGTAGCGCTTGCCGTCGTTGTCCCACAACGCCAGGCCTTCGCCGCGCACGATCACCCGCGGACCTTCGGCGTTCAGCGCCTTCTGGTCGAGGAACGCATGGATGTGGTGCGCGGCATCCGCGGCCTGGTAGTCGCCGGTGCTGCGGACGGGTTTCACTTGAGCGGTCATTGCGAGTCTCCTTGCGGGTTTTTATCGAGAGTGCCGAGCACGCTGGCCAGCGGCTCCGGCTTGAACAGTGGCTTGCCCATCACGCCCTTGATCCACAGCACGGCAATGATCGAGACGATCAGCAGCACGAGACCTGCGTAGGCAAAAATCGAAAAGGTCATCTCCGGGCTGGGCGACACATTCCAGATCGCAAACAGCATGCCGACGATGCCGAACACCTGCGGCAGCGGGTAGAACGGCGTGCGGAACGGCCGCGCCTGGTGCGGGTAGCGCCGGCGCAAGGCGATGACATTGATATGGGTGACGATGTAGGCCAGCAGCCAGGCCAGCGCCGCCGAGAGCAACAGCTGGTTGATCGCGTCGGCATGGTCGTGCATCAGCAGCAACGGCAGGCCGGTGACCGCGGCGATGAACAGCACCGCCACCCAGGGGGCGCCGGTGCGCTTGCCCTGGCGCTTGAACACGCCGAAGGCCTGGCCGTTGCGGGCCATGCCGAACAGCATGCGCGGGATCGCCGCCAGCGAACTGTTGAGGGTGCTGCAGGTAGCGGTGATCGCCGCGGTCACCAGGAACACCTTGCCGGCCTCGCCGAACACCGTGGTGGCGAACAGGTAATGCGGCAGGCCGTTGCTGGCCAGTTCCGCCTGCGGCACGGTGAGCAAGGCCCCCAGGGCATACAGGCTGATAATCATGAAGATGATGGTCAGGCCAAGCATCATCGAACCCGGGATATTGCGCTCCGGGCGACGGGTCTCTTCCACCAGCGGGCAGACGAATTCAGCGCCGACGAACCCCCACACCGCCATCGCCGTCAGGGCAATCACGCCCAGGCCCAGGGGGTTCCAGTGGGCGCTGTCGAACAGGCTCGGGTTGGGCGTGACGATGTCGCTGTTCATCGCGCTCAGGCCCATCACCAGCAGCACCACGGTCATCACCACCGCCAGCACCGTCTGCAGGCGGGCGAAGATGTCGATGTTCAACAGGTTGAGCACGGTGAACAACGCCAGTACGCCCACGGCCACGGTCAAGGGCGGCATCGAGTGCGGATAGACCTTGTCGATGATGAACTCCATCAGCAACAGCTCGGCCGACAGGGCGAACATCGCCACCACCACGTAGCCGGAAAAGGTCGCGAGGATTGCCGGGAACTGGCCGATGGCGACTTCGGTGTAGGTGCTCAGGCTACCGGCGCGGGGGATCATCAGCGCCAGCTCGGAGAACGAACAGGCGTAGCTCAGGGCCAGCAGGTAGGCCAGGCCCAAAGGCACGATAAAGCCCAGGCCGGCGATGCCGACGCCTTGCAGCATCAGCACCATCACGCCTTGGGAAACCACCAGGCCGATGGCCACCGCCAACAGCGCGGTAAGGCCGAGTTTCTTGCGACTTGCAGATGGCGCCAGGGCGCCGGTTTGCACGCTTGCATTACTGTTCATCGGTTGCTCCGTCTTGTTGTTTTATTGTTTTCAAAGATCGGTGCCGCGCTCCGGGCCCTCAGCCGCGCAGTTGAATCCAGGTGGTCTTGAGCTGGGTGTACTTGTCGAACGAATGCAGCGACAGGTCGCGGCCGAAACCCGACTGCTTGCCGCCGCCAAAGGGCACGGTCACATCCAGCGCGTCGACCGTATTGACCGACACCGTCCCGGCATTCAGCCGCCGCGCCACGCGGTGCGCGCGGTTGAGGTCGTCGGTCCACAGCGAAGCGGCCAGGCCATAGATGTGCTCGTTGGCCAGGGCGACCGCCTGGTCTTCGTCATCGAACAGCGTGATCGCCAGCACCGGGCCGAACACTTCTTCGCGGGCCAGGGTCATGTCGGCGGTGACGCCGGTGAAGATGGTCGGCTCGATAAAGTTGCTCGAGCCGTCGAAGCTCAGTTGCCGGCCGCCGCACACCCGTTGCGCGCCCTCGGCCTGGGCCTGTTCGATGTATTGCATGATCCGCCGGGCCTGCCGGGCATCGACGATCGCTCCGGCGCGGCTCGCCGGGTCCAGCGGATTGCCCGGCTGCCACTGGCGCGCCTTGGCCACCAGGCGCTCGATGAACTCATCGGCGATCTCGCGCTGCAGCAAAAGACGCGAGTTGGCCGAGCAGACTTCGCCCTGGTTGAAGAAGATGCCGAACGCGGCTTTCTCGGCCGCCAGGTCCAGGTCCCGGCAATCGGCGAACACCAGGTTCGGGCTCTTGCCGCCGCACTCCAGCCACACCTGCTTGAGGTTCGATTGCGCGGCGTACTGCATGAAATACTTGCCGACCTCGGTGGAGCCGGTGAACACCAGGGCATCCACGTCCATGTGCAGGCCGAGGGCGCGACCGGCCTCCTCGCCCAGGCCCGGCACCACGTTGAGCACACCCTTGGGCATGCCCGCCGCAATGGCCAGCTCGGCCAGGCGCAGGGCCGAGAACGGCGACTGCTCGGCCGGCTTGAGCACCACGCTATTGCCGGCGGCCAGGGCCGGGGCCAGCTTCCAGGCGGCCATGTCCAGCGGGAAATTCCACGGCACCACCGCGCCAATCACCCCCAGTGGCACCCGGGTGATGGTCGCCAGCACGTTGCTGGCGCTCGGCGCCACCTGGTCGTAGAGCTTGTCGAGGCTTTCGCCGTACCAGGCAAATACATGGGCGGCACCCGGCACGTCGATGTTCCAGGCATCCATCACCGGCTTCCCCATGCTCAGGGAATCGAGCAGGGCCAGTTCGTCGCGGTGCTCCAGCATCAGCTGCGACAGGCGCAGCAGCACGGCCTTGCGTTCGCTCGGCGCCATCTTCGCCCATGGGCCCTGTTCGAACGCCTGGCGGGCGCTGCGCACGGCGCGGTCGACTTCGACCTCGCCACAGGCGGCCACCCGGGCCAAGAGTTTCTGGGTGGCCGGGTTGACCACGTCGAAACGCGCGGCGCTTTCGGCCTGGCATGCCTGGCCGTCGATAAAGGCGCTGTCGATCAGGCGTTGCCGTTGCGCCAGCGCTGTCCACTCGTTGAAATCTTTCACCGCGGATTCCTTGTCGTTAAAGGTTGCAAAGGTATTCGGCCAGGCGGTCCATCAGCCGGTCGCAGGCGGCCATCTGCTCGACACTGACGAACTCGTCCGGCTTGTGGCCCTGGTCCATGCTGCCGGGGCCGCAGACCACCGCCGGGATGCCGGCCTGGTCGAACAGCCCGCCTTCGGTGCCAAAGGCCACGGTGCTGAAGGCGTCGCTGCCGCACAGTTGCGCCACCAGTTGCGCGGCGGCGCTTTGCGGCGCGGTGGCCAGGCCCGGATAGGCCGAGATCGCTTCGAAGCGAATCGCCGTGTCGGCCTTGATCGCCTGCATGGCGGGCAGCAGGTCCCGCTCGGCATAGGTTTGCAGCTCGTCCACCACCACCTGGGGCTCGAAGGCCGGCAAGGCGCGCACTTCGAAATCAAAACGGCAATCGGCCGGAACGATATTCAGCGCCGTGCCGCCCTGGATCACCCCGACCTGCACGGTGGAGAACGCCGGGTCGAAGCGCGCATCCTGATGCTCGGGCGCGCTCAGGCGCTGGCCGATTTCACCGAGCCGGCCGATCAGCCGCGCCGCCTGCTCGATGGCATTGACGCCGTAAGGCGCATAAGCCGAATGGCACGGCGCGCCGTGCACATGGCAACGCATGGCCAGCTTGCCCTTGTGGCCGAGCACCGGCTTGAGCTCGGTGGGCTCGCCGATCAGGCACAGCGCCGGCTGCGGGATGCGCTGGGGCAGCACCTGCAGCAGGCTGCGCACGCCCAGGCAGCCGACCTCCTCGTCATAGGAGAACGCCAGGTGCACCGGCCGGCGCAGCGGGCTTTCGAGAAACAGCGGCACCGCAGCCAGCACCGAGGCCAGGAACCCCTTCATGTCGGCGGTGCCGCGCCCGTAGAGCTTGCCGTCGCGCTCGCTCAGGCTGAACGGCTCGAACGTCCAGGGCTGGCCGTCCACCGGTACCACGTCGGTGTGCCCGGACAGCACGACGCCGCCCGCCACCGCCGGGCCGATGCTGGCCAGCAGGTTGGCCTTGGTCCGCTCGGCGTTGTAGATCAGCTCGCAGCCGACCCCCAGGCCGTGCAGGTAGTCGCGGACGAACTCGATCAAGGCCAGGTTCGAATCGCGGCTGACCGTGGCAAAGCCGATCAGCCTGGCCAGCAGTGCACGGCTGCGCAGCTCACTCATCGCCCGGCACTCCGTAGCTCGGCGCCAGGGTCGGATTGAGGGCGCGGGTCAAGTAGTCCTGCAGTTGTGGCTCATAAGCGGCCCACAGTGCGCTCAGCTCGCCGATGGGATTTTCCTCGGCCCAGTCCACCCGCAAATCGACGATCGGCCAAACCAGCTCGCCGACCACCGAGAGCGCCGCCGAATGCACCGCCCCCGCCTCGCCGCCGGCGTCCTGCCCGGCCTGCAAGGCACTGAGCAGGCGCGCCGCCAGGCAGCCTTCGCTGCTTTCGAAAGCCTCGACCATGCGCTCGATCACTGCGCTGTTGGCCAGCAGGTTGCCGGCCGCCACACACTGCTCACCGGCCACGGCATTGTGGATGCCCAGCGCATGATTGCCGCTGAATACCGCCGTGCGCCCCAGGGCATCGACCACCGCCACCTGGCGGTATTGGCTGTAGCCATTGCGAGTCAGCGCCTGGTCCAGCGCTTGCTGCGGCGCCAGGCCCTCGCCCAGGCCGTCGAGCACCTGGGGGCCAAGCGCCGGCAAGGTGATGTTCTGGCTCGACACCGCGCCCACGCCGCTGCGCAGCCAGGGGCAGCGGGCGCCGACGGCGATGCTCGAGGAGCTGATGGCAATGCCCAGCTGGCCGGTTTCGGCGCAGCGGCCGACGATGGAGAAAGTCATGGCGCACTCCTTATTCGGGGATGACCGCGATCACGTCGATTTCCATCAGCCACTGCGGCTGGCCCAGGGCACTGACCACCAGTCCGGTGGAGATCGGGAACACGCCCTTGAGCCATTTGCCGACCTCCTGGTACACCGGCTCGCGGTAACGCGGGTCGATCAGGTAGGTGGTGGTCTTGACGATATGGCTGAGGTCGCTGCCAGCCTCCTCCAGCAACTGCTTGACGTTGCGCATGGCCTGCTCGGCCTGGGCCCGCGGGTCGCCGAGGCCGACCAGCTGGCCATTGAAATCGGTGCCGACCTGGCCGCGCACATACACGGTGTTGCCGGCGCGCACCGCCTGGCACAGGTCGTTGTCCAGGGTCTGGTTCGGGTAGGTGTCTTTGGTGTTGAACATGCGGATGCGGGTATGAGTAGGCATCAACGGGCTCCCATGAGGCTGGCGGACTGAGTGGCGGCTTCGCGGTCAGCTTGGCGCTGCGCGGCGTCGCGATATTCGAAATAGATGCGTTGCTTGACGATGTGCTCGGCGATATGCCGGGCGTCGTGCCACACGCCCCAGATAAACGCCGAGCCGCGCCGCGACAGCCACGGCAGGCCGACGAAATAGACCCCGGGCTCGCTGGACACGCCGCGTTGATGCCGAGGCTTGCCGTTGTCCTTGAAGGCATCGACCTGCAGCCAGCTGTAGTCCACCGAATAACCGGTGGCCCAGATAATGGTGGCGACGTTGGCCTTGACCAGGTCGAGTTCGAGGATCGGCCGGGTCAGGCACGGCGGGTCCGGGAGCATCACCCGCGCTTCGGGTTCTTCCGGCAGGTCGAGGCCGTTGCGGGCGATGTAGGCATCGGCGGCATCGAGCAGCGCCAGGTAGTTCTCGTCGCCACGGGCAATGTTATCGGCCAGGTTGGCCTCGAAGCTGACCACGCCGTTGTCGAAGGCCTTGGTCAGGCCGACCAGGGTCATGCCCTGGTGGGCCAGGCGTCGAAAGTCCACGGTATGCCCGCCACGGGCGCCGCTGACAGCGATGGTCACGTGCTCCTTGCCCGGCTGCATGGTCTCGGCGTCCCATTCGCCAAGCACTCCCAGCCACCAGCAGAAGTCGCGGTTGCGATAGGCCCGGGGCGGACGGTCATGGGCGCCGACCGAGAGATAGACCTGCTTGCCGGCACGTTGCAGCTCATCGGCGATCTGCACCCCCGACGAACCGGCGCCCACCACCAGCACCGCACCTTCGGGCAATTGTTGCGGGTTGCGGTAGGCCGCCGAGTGCATCTGCAGTACGCGCGGGTCCTGCGGGGCGATTGGCGGGATCACCGGGCGCTGGAAAGGGCCGGTGGCCACCACCACTTGCCGGGCTTCGATCACCCCGTCGCTGGTGTCCACGGTAAAGCCCGGGCGGTCGGCGTTGCGCACCACCTTCCTGACCTCGACGCCGGTGCGGATCGGCGCGTTGAACTTGCGGGCGTAGGCTTCGAAGTAGTCGGCCACCTGGTCCTTGCCGGCGAAGGCATCGGGGTCCATGTCGAATTCCAGGCCTGGAAAACGGTCATGCCAGGCCGGGCCGTTGGCCACCAGCGAATCCCAGCGTCCGGTGCGCCAGGCTTCGGCGATGCGGTTGCGCTCCAGCACCAGGTGCGGCACGCCCAGACGGCTCAGGTGTTCGCTCATGGCCACGCCGGCCTGGCCGGCGCCCACTACAAGCGTATCGATTTTGGTTTTATTGGTTGTCATGTCTGCGCCCTACTGAGTGATCCCACGTAGGCAGCCGTGGGAGGTGTAGGACGCATTCTGGGAGAAGGCGGGAAATGCCGAAATTATGATTTTTGTGCTTGCTAGAGAGTAAAAAACTGTCTGGCTATCCGGGGGGCTCTGCATCAGCCCTACAACCCAATCAGCCACTGCCCAGCCTCTTGCAGAATCCTCCTAAATCCTTGCCCCGCCATTCCCGGTACGGTTTTCAGCAACCCTTTTGCCTGAACCAGGACCCGCCATGGCCAGCAACGGACCCGGGCCGATGCCCAGTGTTTTACGGCCCGCCAATCCCAACCAGAGCCCCAACCAGAGCCCCGCTGAACGCGCCGCCGAGACCGAACAGCCCAGCTACGGCGAACAGCTCTGGGCCCAGTACGAAAAGTACGCCAAGGAACCTGCGCCACCGCCCGAAAAGGTCCAGGTGGCGCTGCGCATCGGCGTGTTCTTCGACGGCACCGGCAACAACGCCAGCAACTCGGCCATGGGTCAGCTTTGCGGGGCGCAGCATGCCATTGAAGCCAGGGATATCGATGGCAGCTGCAAGCCGTATATGAGGGATCCGGAGAGTAGTTATGGGAATGATGTGAGCAATGTTAAGCGGTTGAGTGATTTGTACTTTTCCAACCAGAAAGCTGAGGGAGAGGAGCTGAAAAAGTACGCCTTTCTCTCAATTTATATCGAAGGTATAGGAACGCGGACTGGCGAGAAGGACAGCCTTATTACCTCGGGTACAGGACGTGGCGATACGGGAATATCAGGGTGTGTGCAGAAGGCCTTCCGCGCAATCAAGGAACGTATCGATGACGTTCATAAGGAGAACCCCGAGGGTGAGATCACTTCGTTGATCTTCGATACTTTCGGCTTTAGCCGAGGGGCGGCAGCAGCCCGGCACTTTGCCAATGAGGTCGTGCGCTGGCTCGGGCCGCTTGAACGGATTCTGCACGATCACTCCAATGCCTTCAGCCCCCGCTTCAACCGACAGTACGGTAATGATGTCGATATGGGTTTTATTGGTCTGTTCGATACGGTGCCGTCGGTTGCCGGCGTGAGTAATCTGGGCAACGTGCGCAGCGCCATTGCCCCGGGTATCAAGCTGTACCTCGACCGCCGCTACTTTCGCTCGGTGGTGCAACTGGTTGCCCGCGACGAGTACCGCGCCAACTTTGCCCTGAGCCGAGTCAAGCCCGACCACGTGGAGATCACCCTGCCCGGCGCGCATTCGGATATCGGCGGCGGTTATCTGGATGAGGTGCAGGAGTGTGTACTGGTCAGTCCGATGCAAGCGCTGGAGGTGCCGATCAATGCCGATGTAACCCAAACCTCGATTTATCGGGAAGCGGTACAGACGAGAAAGCGCTGGCTGGCCAAAGGTTGGCCCGCACAATGGCTGGAGATCGTCACACCGGCGCCGATGGTTCTACCGCAGGACCCACAGGATCGCCTCGGCGTACGACAAAAACGGGTGTATGTCGGTGTGCAGCTCAAGAGGCCAATAAGCAACAAACTGTCGCGGGTATGTCTACGAGTCATGTATGAGCTAGCTAAACAGCAAGGTGTACGTTTTCAGGACATCCCAGACATACCCGAACATGAGATCCCGACCGAGCTTCAAGCGCTTTGTGACAGATTTGTCGCCGGTGACTACAGTACGACTCCAACTGAGGAAACCATGCTCAAGCTGCGTTACATCCATCTCTCGGCCCACTGGAACCACCCCCTTGGCAAACAGCATAGCGGCAGCCTTAAAGTCGTCTACATAAACGCCCCCACGGTGGATGCCGTGCGTGTGCAACACCCTCACGTACCTGACTGGACGCTTTGGTAATGAGAGTATTCACCGCCCTGCTGGGCGTACTATTGCTAACTGGCTGCCTAGCCAGTGACCCGCTATCCGGAAAACACGACCCCAAAAATCCCTGGTGGGAGATGGGCTTCACCCAGCCGTATTACATGAAAGTCTGGGTCGAGGACAGTGCTGTTGAAGACATCAATGGCCAGCTCTTCAATCGTACTGGAGGTGGCTCCGCCGCAGATGGCGACCCTGGCTACAAGAAGGAGTGGGCCAGAGGCTGGGGCGGAGTTGGAGGTAACGGTAAATCGGTGGTTGGCGCAGACCTTCCCAAGCGTATTTACGTGCGTTGGCAATCCATCGTAGAGCCACAGACTTATCGGGCATGGGTGGATATCCCCGAAGAGGCTCGAAAAATCATGCTTGCCTCGACTCATCGCCGCTGCCCGGAAACACCAGACCAAACCGCCCGCTATATGGCATCTGTCTATATAGGCTTGGCTCCGGGAGGAGTTGTTCAGGTGTGGGTAAGAGATGAATGCCGTAACACGATCAAAGTCGCCCGCGCCCAAGCAGAAGTTGAGCCATTAGGACCGAGTCAAGGCAAAAACAATGGGCGTTACGCCTATAAGGTCAGCGAGAAGTCCAAACGCTATATAGAGAAATACGGAATTCCCTATGGCAGTTGGTAAGCAGAGCTCTCTTGGTATCGACACACTTTACTACCTGAACATATCCCCCTACCTACCTGACTGAACCCGTTGGTAATGAGAGTATTCATCGCCCTGCTGAGCACACTGCTACTAAGTGGCTGCCTGACCACCGATCCCCTATCCGGAAAAAAAGACCCCAAAAGTCCCTGGTGGGATCTTGGTTTCACCGAGCCCAATTACATGAAAGTCTGGGTTGAAGACAGCGCGGTAGAAGATATCAACGGAAAACTGTTTCGCCACACCGGCGGCGGAACTGCAGCAGGCGGACAACCTGAGGACAACCGGGGTCTGCGAGGGGATGGACTGGAGTCGGGGTCGCTGGCAAATCCGTGGTCGGTGCCGACCTGCCCAAACGCATTTTCGTGCGCTGGCAATCGGTGGTTGAACCGCAAACCTATCGGGTATGGATCGACATCCCGGAAGAGGCCCGGCAGATCATGCGCAAGACCACCGCCCGGCGTTGCCCGGAAACGCCGAGACAAACCGCCAGCTACATGGCCTCGGTCAATCTGGGGCTCGCTCCTGGCGGAATTGTTCAGGTCTGGGTAAGAGATGAATGTCATCACCCGATCAAAGTTGCTCGCGTCCAAGCCGAAGTCGAGCCTTTAGGAGCAAGCCAAGGCAAAACCAATGGCCGTTACGCCTACCAGATCAGTGAAGAGTCCAAACGCTACATAGAGAAATTTGGCATTCCCTATGGCAGTTGGTAATGAATGGACTCACCTCGGGGAAGCCCGCCAGGACGACAATCCTTGCGCTAACCCCTTATACCGCCACCACCCTCGCCGCCCGACCCTTGCAATCGCGGAAACAATGAAATTCCATTTAAGGAATTGATAGCCACCTAACGAAAGGTGCATGCTAGAGGGCTTTCATCGCACTTATATCATTCCGGATGATAGTTACCTTCGTCTCATTCGATTCGTGCGATACAACCCTGCCGAGCATCATCCGCCCATCTCAAATACATTGGCGGATGATCCATGGAACAGTCACTCAAACACTTACGCTTCCCTCTCGCGCTCCTGGCCGTGCTGGTGATGAGCGCCTGTGGCAAGGCGCCGGAAACGGCCGCCAACATGCCCGCGGCCAAAGTCAGTGTGGCCAAGGTGCTCCAGCAGCCGGTCAACGAATGGGACGAATTCACCGGGCGCCTCGAGGCGCCTGAAACCGTACAGATCCGCCCACGGGTTTCCGGCCAGATCGATCAGGTGGCCTTCACCGAAGGCGCCCTGGTGAAGAAAGGCGACCTGCTGTTCCAGATCGACCCACGGCCGTTCCAGTCCGAAGTCCGCCGCCTCGAAGCCCAGCTGCAACAGGCTCGCGCCACCGCCACCCGCAGTGAAAACGAAGCCCAGCGCGGCGAGCGCCTGCGCACCAGCAACGCCATTTCCGCCGAACTGGCCGACTCGCGCACCACCGCCGCCCAGGAAGCCCGCGCCGGCGTAGCCGCGATCCAGGCACAACTGGACCTGGCCCGCCTGAACCTGAGCTTCACCCGGGTCGTCGCGCCCATCAGCGGTCGCGTCAGCCGCGCAGAAATCACCGCCGGCAACCTGGTGACCGCCGATGTCACGCCACTGACCAGCGTGGTTTCCACCGACAAGGTCTATGCCTACTTCGACGCCGACGAGCGTGTGTACCTCAAGTACACCCAACTCGCCCGCCAGGGCCAGCGTGGCCAGACCACCCCGGTCTACCTCGGCCTGTCCAATGAGGATGGCCACCCGCACCTGGGCCAGATGAACTTCGTCGACAACCAGGTCAACCCGCAGACCGGCACCATCCGCGGTCGCGCGGTGTTCGACAACGCCGACGGCAGCTACACCCCGGGCCTCTATGCACGCCTGAAGCTGGTGGGCAGCGGCACCTATTCCGCGGTGCTGATCACCGATGAAGCGGTGGGTACCGACCTGGGCAAGAAGTTCGTGCTGGTGATGGATGCCGACAACAAACCGGCGTACCGCGCCGTCGAACTGGGGCCGAAGATCGAAGGCCTGCGCATCGTGCGCAACGGCTTGAACAAGGACGACACCATCATCGTCAAGGGCCTGCAGCGCGCCCGTCCGGGCGCACCGGTCAGCCCTGAAGAAGTGCCGATGGCCAGCAAGGAAACCCTCGCCGCCCTGGCGCAACAACGACAAGCCCTGGAAGCCAGCAACCTGCCTCAAGTCGCCCCCGCCAAGGGCGCGCCTGAAGCGGCTGCGAAACTGGCCAGCGCTGCGACTCCACGCGGTTAAGGGAAAAGACTCAAGATGAATTTCTCCCAATTCTTCATTTCACGGCCGATCTTCGCAGCGGTGCTGTCGCTGCTGATCCTGATCGCCGGCTCCATCTCGCTGTTCCAGCTACCGATCAGCGAATACCCGGAAGTGGTACCGCCGACCGTGGTGGTGCGCGCCAACTTCCCCGGCGCCAACCCGAAAGTCATCGGCGAAACCGTGGCCGCGCCCCTGGAGCAGGCCATCACCGGCGTCGAGAACATGCTCTACATGTCCTCGCAGTCCACCGCCGACGGCAAGATCACCCTGACCATCACCTTCGCCCTGGGTACCGACCTGGACAACGCCCAGGTGCAGGTGCAGAACCGCGTGACCCGGACCGAGCCCAAGCTGCCCGAAGAAGTGACGCGCATCGGTATCACCGTGGACAAGGCCTCGCCCGACCTGACCATGGTCGTGCACTTGACCTCGCCGGACAAACGCTACGACATGCTCTACCTGTCCAACTACGCCATCCTCAATATCAAGGATGAGCTAGCACGCCTGGGCGGCGTCGGCGACGTGCAGCTGTTCGGCATGGGCGACTACTCGCTGCGGGTCTGGCTGGACCCGAACAAGACCGCTTCGCGCAACCTGACCGCCACCGACGTGGTCACCGCCATTCGCGAGCAGAACCGCCAGGTCGCCGCCGGTACCCTGGGCGCCCCTCCCGCGCCGAGCGCCACCAGCTTCCAGCTGTCGGTCAACACCCAGGGTCGCCTGGTGACCGAGGAAGAGTTCGAGAACATCATCATCCGCGCAGGCGACAACGGTGAAATCACTCGCCTGAAAGACATCGCCCGGGTCGAGCTGGGTTCCAACCAGTACGCCCTGCGTTCGCTGCTGAACAACCAGCCGGCGGTGGCGATCCCGATCTTCCAGCGCCCTGGCTCCAACGCCATCGAGATCTCCAACGAAGTGCGGGCCAAGATGGCCGAGCTCAAGCAGAGCTTCCCGCAAGGCATGGATTTCAGCATCGTCTACGACCCGACCATTTTCGTGCGCGGCTCCATCGAGGCAGTGGTGCATACCCTGTTCGAAGCGCTGATCCTGGTGGTCCTGGTAGTGATCCTGTTCCTGCAGACCTGGCGCGCCTCGATCATCCCGCTGGTGGCGGTGCCGGTCTCGCTGATCGGTACCTTCGCCGTGATGCATCTATTCGGCTTCTCGCTCAACGCCCTGTCGCTGTTCGGGCTGGTGCTGGCCATCGGTATCGTGGTGGACGACGCCATCGTGGTGGTGGAGAACGTCGAGCGTAATATCGGCCTCGGCCTGAGCCCCGTGGAAGCCACCAAGCGTGCCATGCGCGAAGTGACCGGGCCGATCATCGCCACCGCCCTGGTGCTCTGCGCGGTGTTCGTGCCGGCGGCCTTCATCAGCGGCCTGACCGGGCAGTTCTACAAGCAGTTCGCCCTGACCATCGCGATTTCCACGGTGATCTCGGCCTTCAACTCCCTGACCCTGTCGCCGGCCCTGGCCGCGGTCTTGCTCAAGGACCACCACGCACCGAAGGACGGCTTCTCCAAGTTCCTCGACAAGCTGCTGGGTGGCTGGCTGTTCAAGCCTTTCAACCGCTTCTTCGACCGTGCCAGCCATGGTTATGTCGGCACCGTGCGCCGGGTAATCCGGGGCAGCGGCATCGCCCTGTTCCTCTACGCGGGCCTGATGGTGCTGACCTGGTTCGGCTTCGCCCACACGCCGATGGGCTTCGTCCCGGCCCAGGACAAGCAATACCTGGTGGCCTTCGCCCAGTTGCCGGACGCCGCGAGCCTGGACCGCACCGAGGACGTGATCAAGCGCATGTCCGACATCGCCCTGAAGCAACCCGGCGTGGAAAGCGCGGTGGCCTTCCCGGGCCTGTCGATCAACGGTTTCACCAACAGCCCGAACAACGGCATCGTGTTCGTGACCCTCAAGCCCTTCGACGAGCGCAAGGACCCGAGCATGTCCGCCGGGGCCATCGCCGGCGCCCTGAACGGCAAGTACGCCGATATCCAGGAAGCCTACATGGCGATCTTCCCACCGCCGCCGGTACAGGGCCTGGGGACCATTGGCGGCTTCCGCCTGCAGGTCGAGGACCGCGGCGGCATGGGCTACGAAGAGCTGTATAAGGAAGTGCAGAACGTCATCACCAAGAGTCGCAGCGTGCCGGAACTGGCCGGGCTGTTCACCAGCTACCAGGTCAACGTGCCTCAGGTCGATGCCGCCATCGACCGGGAAAAGGCCAAGACCCACGGCGTGGCCATCAGCGATATCTTCGACACCCTGCAGGTTTACCTGGGCTCGCTGTATGCCAACGACTTCAACCGTTTTGGTCGCACCTACCAGGTCAACGTCCAGGCCGAGCAGCAGTTCCGCCTCGAAGCCGAGCAGATCGGCCAGTTGAAAGTACGCAACAACAAGGGCGAGATGATCCCGCTGGCGACCTTCATCAAGGTCAGCGACACCGCCGGTCCCGACCGCGTGATGCACTACAACGGCTTCGTCACCGCGGAAATCAACGGTGCGGCCGCACCGGGCTACAGCTCGGGCCAGGCGGAAGCGGCGATCGAGAAACTGCTCAAGGAAGAACTGCCCAACGGTATGACCTACGAATGGACCGAGCTGACCTACCAGCAGATCCTGGCCGGTAACACCGCGCTGTTCGTCTTCCCGCTCTGCGTGCTGCTGGCCTTCCTGGTACTGGCCGCGCAATACGAGAGCTGGAGCCTGCCGCTGGCGGTGATCCTGATCGTACCGATGACCCTGCTGTCGGCCATTACCGGGGTGATCCTGTCCGGTGGCGACAACAACATCTTTACCCAGATCGGCCTGATCGTACTGGTGGGCCTGGCGTGCAAGAACGCGATCCTGATCGTCGAGTTCGCCAAGGACAAGCAGGAAGAAGGCCTCGACCCGCTGGCCGCGGTCCTGGAAGCCTGCCGCCTGCGCCTGCGGCCGATCCTGATGACCTCGTTCGCCTTCATCATGGGTGTGGTGCCCCTGGTGTTCTCCAGCGGCGCCGGTGCGGAAATGCGCCATGCCATGGGTGTCGCGGTGTTCTCCGGGATGCTCGGCGTGACCTTCTTCGGCCTGCTGCTGACCCCGGTGTTCTACGTCCTGATCCGCAACTATGTGGAGCGCAGCGAAGCCCGCAAAGCGACCCGTGCCCTGAAACTGGAGGCGCAACAATGAGCTTGAAAGTCTTCCTGCCGAGTTTGCTGGCACTGGCCCTGAGTGCCTGTGCCGTCGGCCCGGACTACCAGGCCCCGACCACCGAGGCGGCCAATATCACGGCCGCCGCCGATGGCGCCACGGGCCAGAAGCAGTTCGACCGTGCGCGCTTCGAAGGTATCTGGTGGCAGCAGTTCGACGACCCGGTGCTCAACCAGCTGGTGACCCAGTCCCTGCAGGGCAACCGTGAGTTGCGCGTGGCCTTCGCCCGCCTGCGGGCCGCGCGGGCGATCCGCGACGATGCCAGCAACGATGCGATGCCGACCATCACCAGCCGCGCCAGCAGTGACCTGGCCAAGGGCCAGATCCCTGGCCAGACCACTAGCCGGGTCAACAGCGAACGCTACGACCTGGGCCTGGACATGGCCTGGGAGCTGGACCTGTTTGGCCGCATCCAGCGCAACCTGGAAGCCAGCGAAGCCGACCAGCAGGCCGCCGAGGCCGACCTCTACCAGCTGCAAGTCACCATGATTGCCGAGCTGGTGGACGCCTACGGCCAACTGCGCGGCGCCCAACTGCGGGAAAAGATCGCCCTGGCCAACCTGAAGAACCAGCAGGAGTCGCGCAAGATCACCGAAAGCCTGCGTGACGCCGGCGTCGGCGACCAACTCGACGTGGTCCGCGCCGATGCCCGCCTGGCCGCGGTGGAGGCCAGCGTGCCGCAACTGCAGGCCGAACAGGTGCGCCAGCGCAACCGTATCGCCACCCTGCTGGGCGAACGTCCGGACAAGCTCAGCGTCAATCTTGCGCCGGCGCAACTGCCAGCGATTGCCAAGGCCCTGCCGATCGGCGACCCGGGCGAACTGCTGCAACGGCGCCCGGACATCCTCAGCGCCGAACGCCAGCTGGCCGCCGCCACCGCGCGGATCGGCGTGGCCAAGGCCGACCTGTTCCCGCGGGTCAGCCTCAGCGGTTTCCTTGGCTTCACCGCCGGCCGCGGTTCGCAGATCGGCTCTTCGGCCGCCAATGCCTGGGCCCTGGGCCCGAGCATTACCTGGGCCGCCTTCGACCTGGGTAGCGTGCGCGCCCGCCTGCGGGGCGCCAATGCCGACGCCGACGGCGCCCTGGCGACCTATGAGCAGCAAGTGCTGCTGGCCCTGGAAGAGTCGGAGAACGCCTTCAGCGACTACGGCAAGCGCCAGCAACGCCTGATCTCACTGATTCGCCAGAGCGAGTCGAGCCGCGCCGCGGCCGACCTCGCGGAAATCCGCTACCGCGAAGGCACCGTCGACTTCCTGGTGCTGCTCGACGCCCAGCGCGAACGCCTGGCCGCCGAAGACTCCCAGGCCCAGGCCGAGGTCGACCTGTACCGCGGCATCGTCGCCATCTACAAGGCCCTGGGCGGTGGCTGGCAGCCAGAGACGATCGCCAGCAAGTAAGGCTTCAACCGAGCTCCTTTGGTTGGCCGCAACCAACCAATTTTTTGCCCCGTGTTCTCATTCGGTCGCGGGGCTTTTTTTTGCCCCCAAAAAAGCATTGCGGGCAACTCACCGCTCCTACGGGACCGCATTGACCTGTAGGAGCGAGGCTTGCCCGCGAAAGCGTCCTTCCCGGCACCGCCGCACGTTACTCCAGCACCGTCACCGTCGCCGTGGTGCCCGCACGCAAGCTGTCCTTGCCCGGGTAATCGGCGTCGATGGCGATCCGCACCGGCACCCGCTGCGCCAGCTTGACCCAGGTGTAGCTGGGGTTGATGTTGGCCAGCAGTCGGCTGCCCTGGGAGTTCTCGCGGTCGGTAATGGCGAAGGCGATGCTCTGCACCTTGCCGCCGAAGGTTTCGCCACTCATCAATTGAATGCGCACCGCGCTGCCCTCCTCGATCCGCGGCAACTTGGTCTCCTCGAAGTAACCACTGACATAAAAGGAAGCGCTGTCCACCAGGGCCAGCAAGGCGCCGCCGGCGCTGGCGTAATCGCCCTGGCGGGTCTGCAGGTTGGTCACATAACCGCTGACCGGGGCTTCGACCCGAGTGCGTTGCAGGTCCAGCTCGGCCTGTTTCAGCGCCGCCTGGGCCAGGTGCACGTTGGCCTGGGCCAGGCCGAGGTTGGCCTGGTCGCGCAACAGGTCGGCCTGGGCCACCGCCACATCGGTGTTGGACTTCTCCCACTCCTCGCCGGAAATCGCGAAGCCCTGCTTCAAGCTGCGGCGCCGACGCTCTTCGCTTTGCCGCTGCTTGAGCTGCGCGGCGCTGGCGGCAATCGCCGCTTCGGACTGACCGAGGGTGGCGACCGCCACTTCCACCGAGCGCTTGGCATGTTCCACGGCCAGGGCATATTGCGCCGGGTCGATCTCCAGCAGCAGCTGGCCCTTGTCCACGTGCTGGTTGTCCTGCACCCGCAGGCTGACAATGCGCCCGGCGACGTCCGCCGACAGCGTCACCACATCGGCCCGCACCCGCGCATCACGGGTCCAGGGCGCGCGGGTGTAATGCTCCCAGGCGAACCAGCCGAGCACGAGCGCCAGCACTACCGCCAGCAGGGTGATGGTGCGGGCCAGGGTATTTTTCAGATTCATAGGCTTCCCATCAGCAGGATCACAGTGGCGCAGACGCAGGCATACAGCGCCCCTTCGAACAAGGCTTCGTGCCAGACGAAGCGCAGTACACCGAGGCGGCGCAGGCCCCAGTCGAGCAGCAGGAAAATCGGCAAGGCCAGCAACAGCGCCTGGGCAATGGGCGGCAGGTAGACACCGCCGACTTCGAAATCAATGGGCAAGGGCCGGCTCTCCTGTTTCCGTGGGTTGCAGCATGGGGCGATAGCGCTCGAGGAAGGCGCCGACGATCAGCAGCGAGACGCGCATGCGGAACACCGACCACAACTGTTCATGGGCCTGGGGCCGGTCGTCGGTGTGAAGCTGGTCCAGGTAATCGCCCAGTTCCCGCAGCCGCGCCAGCAGTTCGTCCACATCCAGTCCCGGACGCCCGGCCACATAGCGCCCGACCCGCCGCAGCAACTGTTGCAGATCGGCGTTGGCGGCGCTGCTCAGCCAGGGGTTGTCCAGGCTCTGCTGCTTGAGCTGGTGCATGGCCACGCCCAGGGTCATGCAAGCCAGGCTGGTTTCGAACCGCTCGGCGCTGGCGCGGTCGCCCGCGGCAGGCAACAGCCCGAGCATCTGGGTCAGGCGGTCGACCATGCGGCTCTCGAAGACAAACTGCTCCTCGTCATTGGCCGAGGCTTTCTGCAAGGCGTACACCTGTTCGCGGGTATCGCGGAACAAGCGGCGGATGCGCAACACCGGGTTGAACGGGAAAATGAAGGCGTACACCAGCAACGACAGCACCCCGCCGCTGACATAGGCCCCGGCGAACTCGAACCACTGGATGGCGCTGTTCTGCCAGGCACCGATGTTCTGCGGGCCGATCATCAGCAGGCTCGACAGTCCCAGGCCCATGCCGATCCCGGCGGTCGCCGGGCTGGCCAGGCCCACCGCGACCGTATACAGCAGCGGCACCAGCAGCAGCGCCAGCCACTCGAAGTCGCCGATCAGCGGCACCAGGGCGAAGACATAGACCGCCGAAATCAACAGGGCCAGGGCCTGGCCGCGCATATAGCTTTGCGCGGCCAGCAAGGGCCGTGGGAACGTCGCCATCAGCGAACAGAGAATGCCCACCAGGACCATGCTCGAGCGCGCGCCGTCCCAGGCGGTTTCGATCCAGATCAGCCCGGCGACCAGCAGCGCGGTAAAGGCCCGCAGCGCATTCATCGCCGCCAGCGGCCAGTCCAGGTGCAGCGGGTTTGAGCGACCCTGGCGGTACAGGCAACTGGCCTGGCGACCGTCCTGGATGGCGTCGCTGAATTCGAGAATGTCTTCGAGCTGCTTGAGCATCCGCGCCTGCTCCCAGCGCAGGGCCCAGGCCAGGGAGCGCAAGGTGGCGGGCAAGGCATCGGCTTCGCGTTCGGCCCGCCGCGCTTGTTCGTCGAAGCGCTGCTGCAATTGCGCGAACTGCTGGCGCGAGGCGGCGGGCAAGGCGCGCCCGTGCTGCGCCAGTTCGTCGAGAAAGGCCAACTCGTCGGCGCGCAGTTGCTCGATCGCTGGCGGCAGCTCGCCGACCCAGCGCGCCCGCAGCAACTCGCGCTGATGGCGCAACACGGTCAGGCGCGAGGTCAGCAGCACCAGTTGGTTACCCAGCAATTGCACCAGGCCGTCGGCGCTGCGCAGGCGTGGCGCATCGAAATACAGGTGCCGGCGCAGGCCTTCCAAAGCGCTGATCTCACCCAGCAACTGCATCTGCCGCCGGTGGAAGTCGGCCTCGCTTTCGTCGGTCCGGATCGCCGCCGCGGCGTGGGTCGCCAGCAGCTTGAGCACCTGGTCGATCTTGGCGAAGTAGCCATGGGCCACGGCCTCTGGGCGGGCCGTCAGCAGGCTGACCACGCAGACGCAGGCCACCGCCAGCAAGGTTTCGGTGACGCGGGTGATCGCCAGCGTCAGGGTATTGCCCTGTTCGGGGATCGCCAGCATCGCCACCACCACCGCGGTGTAGCCGCTGAGCACGAATGCCTGGGAACTGGTGTAGCGCAACAGGGTGCCGCCGGCGGTGCACAGCGCCAGCCACAGGCCGAGGGTGACCAGGAACGGCAGGGGCGCCTGGGGAAAGATCGCCATGATCAGCACCGCCACCGCGGCCCCCAGGGTGGTGCCGATCACCTGGCCGAAGCTGCGGGCCAGGGCCATGCCGGCCAGTGGCTGGCTGACGATGATCACCGCCATCAGCGACCACTTGGGCTGGTCGAGGTCGAAGATGAAGGCCAGGTACAGGGTCAGCAGGCCCGCGGCGATGGTGCGCAAGGCGAAGCGCAGCACCGCAGCCCCGGGGTGGAACACGATCTTGAAATAGTTGATCAGTGGCTGCATGAGCGGGTTCTGGACAAGGTGCACCTGCGGCTGGCGAAGTCGGTCTGCGGCCGGGAAAGCTTATCGTCCCGGCATTCCCTGCGGGAAGACAATCATGCCCGAACCGTTTATCGATCGTCTCGATTGCCTCGTCAAGCCGAGCGACCGACCACGCCCGGGGTGTGCCCGTCGTTGACTCCAAAGGGAACCTGACAGAAGCTTGCGCCTTCGTAAAATCGCCCCTGCCATGGATGCCCGCATGACCAAGCCCCGCCGTACCCTGCTGATCAGCCTGCTCGTCGTCTTGGCCCTCGGCCTGGCGTGGCTGTTGCTGCGCACCACGCCGCCAGCGGTGCCGGATGCGATCAAGCACGGCTATGGCAAGGCGCTGGAGCAGGCGCGCAACGGCCAGCCCGGGGCGGCGCGGGTGCTGTATCAGCAATTGGGGCGCCCCGACCTGTCGGACAGCCGACGCATCCGCCTGCTCGCCGAATTGCACAACTACCCCAGCCCGCAAGCGCTGAAACTGGTCGATGCCGACCTGCACCACGCCGCGCCCGAGGTCCGCCAGGCCGCCCTCCAGGCCGTGCTGGGCCTGGTCCCGGCACGCCAGCGCAGTTTGCTGATCGGCCCGCTGCTGGAGGATGAAGTGCAAAGCGTGCGCTTCGCCGCCGTCACCGCCCTGCTCGGCTTGTCGCCGGATGAACAGGGCCTGTATTTCGGGCCGTTGCAGCAAGTGATCGACGAATACACCCAGGTGCTCAAGGCCCAGCCGGAGAACGTCGAGGCGCAATACCAGCTGGCGCGCCTGTACCTGCACAACGCCAACCTGGACCAAGCCCAGCAGACGCTGGAGCACGCCTTGAGCCTGCAACCGGACAACCTGCAAGCGGTGATCCTGCAACTGGAGGTGCTGGACCGCCAGGGCCGGAGCGATGCCGCCCGCCAGTTGCTGGCCAAGCAGCTGCAGGCGCAACAGGATTCCGCCTACCTGCAACACGCCCTGGGCATGTGGCTGCTGCACCACGACCAGAGCGAATTCGCCCTGCTCGGCCTGTCCCGCGCCGTGGAGCTGGAGCCGAACAATGCCGACTACCGCTACGACCTGGCTACCACCCTGCACAGCGAGGAAGAGCTGGAGGCGGCGCAGAAACAACTCGAGGAAATCGTCCAGCGCCAACCCGCCAACCGCAAGGCCCGGGTGCTGCTGATCAAATACTGGAAGGAAAGCGGCCAGCTGCAGAACGTGCAGGTCCTGCTGGCCCAGCTGGAACAACAAAACCCCGACGACCCGGCCTTGCAGCAAGGCCTGTAAGCATCCCCGCCATTCAAGATCCATGAAGGCCCTGCGGGCCTTATCGCAGCCTCGCG
>NZ_FNPW01000001.1:332225-343515 GCF_900107395.1 Pseudomonas sp. NFIX28 | reverse complement strand
CCGCTGCCGCAGGCTGCGATCGGCCCGAAGGGACGTGGCGATATCAAGAACCATGAAGGCCCTGCGGGCCTTATCGCAGCCTCGCGGGCTCGGCAACGGCTACGGGATGTCAGGCCAGCAGGCGCTGGATCTGCTCTTGCAGGCTGTTGAGGTCGAAGGGTTTGGCCAGGATCGGCGCGCTTTTCGCAATCGGGCTGCCGGACTCGAGAATCTCGGTGGGATAACCGCTGATGAAAATCACCTTGAGGTCCGGGCGCAGTTTCACCGCAGGTTCGGCGATCATCACCCCGGTAATCCCGCCTGGCAGGCGGTAATCGGTGATCATCACATCCAGATGCGGTTTGCTGGCAAGGATCTCGAACGCCTGTTCGCCGTTTTCCGCCTGCAATACCCGGTAGCCCAGGCCCGACAGATAGTCGGCGAGCAACATCAGAATTACCGGTTCATCTTCGACGATCAGTACGACGTCTTGTGCATCTTCACTCATGAGAAGCCTTTGTTCGGTCAATAGCTGCTGATACGACCATGTGGTCATCCAGAAGGTTGCGTAGCGGCCGGTGTTTTCCTAAAGCGGCAGACAAACGCGAAACAGGGCACCTTCGCCGATCCTGCTTTCGACTTCGATGGTGCCGCCATGGGCGGTGACGATCTGCTCGGAAATGAACAGCCCAAGCCCCAGCCCCGCCACCGCATGATTAGCAGAGACGCGTTCGAACTGCTGGAAGATACGTGCCTGGTTGTCCTCGCTGATGCCGATCCCGTGATCGCGCACTTCCACCCGCGCCTGCCCCTGCGCGCTGTAGACACGCACTTCGATCGGACTTTTGGCGCCATAGCGCAAGGCATTGGTCAGCAGGTTGGAAATCACCTGTTCGATACGGAACTCGTCCCACTGGCCGTTCACCGAGTCCTGGGCAGTCAATGTAAGCGACGATTCGGCGGCCTCGACCTGGGGCGCGAAGCTCTCCAGCAAACCGCGCACCAACTGCACCAGATCGACCTGGCTCGGCCGGATCGACAGTTTACCGGTACGGATCCGGGAGATATCGAGCATGTCCTCGATCAGGCGGATCAGGCTTTTGATCTGGCGCTCGTCGCGGTCGACCATGGCGTGCATCTTGTCCAGGGTGAAGGCGGCGGCGTTGTCGCGGGCCAGGTGCATCTTGCGCAGCTGGGTTTCCAGGATCAGCCCGTTCAACGGCGTACGCACCTCATGGGCAACGATCGACATGAAATCGTCACGCATGCGCACCGCCTGCTCCAGTTCGTTCTGGGTCGCCTGCAGCTGCTCGAGCAGCGCCTCCTGCTCGCGCCGGCTCTGTTCCAGGGCCTCGACCTGCTGCTTCATGGCCTTGCTTTGCCGGTACAGGTCGACGAACACATTGACCTTGCTCTTCACCGCATGGATATCCAGCGGCTTGTAGAGGAAATCCACCGCGCCGCTTTCATAGCCCTTGAAGGCATAGTTGAGCTCGCGCCCGGCGGCGCTGACAAACACGATGGGGATGTTCTTGGTCTTCTCGGTGCCGCGCATCAGTTCGGCCAGCTCGAAGCCGTTCATGCCGGGCATCTGCACGTCGAGAATGGCCATGGCGAACTCATGCTGGAGCAACAGCGACAACGCCTCGTCCGCTGACAGTGCCCTGTACACCTGGCGGTCCTCGCGCTTGATCAGCGCTTCGAGGGCCAGCAGGTTCTCCGGCAGATCGTCGACGATCAGCAGCTTGGCTTGAATATTACTTAACATGCGATTCGTTCCAGCTCGACAAGCAGACGGCTGATGCCGTGCAAAGGGAGGATGTAATCCGGTTGGAGCAGCGCGATGGCCGCCTCGGGCATGGTGGCCACCTGGGCCTCGGCCGGGTCCTGGACGATGCTCAGGCCGCCGCGCCGCTTGACCTGGGCCAGGCCGCGCGCGCCGTCCTGGTTGGCGCCGGTCAGCAACACCGCGGCCAGGCGCGGGCCATAGACATCGGCGGCGGAGTCGAACAGGTAATCGATCGCCGGACGCGAATAATGCACGCGCTCCTCCTGGCTCAGGGACAGGCTGCGGTCCTGCTCCACCGACAAGTGATAACCCGGCGCGGCGAAATACACGGTGCCGGGATCGATGGTCTGCTTGTCGCGGGCCTCCTTTACCGGCAGCGACAGGCGCTGGCCGAATACTTCGGCCAGCTGGCTGCGACGTTCGTCGGGCAGGTGCAGCACCACCATGATCGGCAGGCTGAAGCCTTCGGGCAACGCCGTGAAGATTTTCAGCAGCGCCTCGACACCGCCGGCAGACGCGCCGATCACTATGGCCTCGACCCGTGGCAAGGCGGATGGACTGAAGGCTTCATCGTTCATGATTTGCGATAGATCCGTTCTTGCTTGACCAGTGGCTCGAAATGTTTGCCATAGCCTGAAAAGTCCAGGGTTTCCTTGCTGCCCAGCACCAAAAAGCCACGGTGGCAGAGCGACTCGTGGAACAGGCCGAAGGCCCGGTCCTGCAGCTTCTTGTTGAAGTAGATCAGCACGTTGCGGCAGGACACCAGTTGGGTTTCGGAGAACACGCTGTCCGTGGCCAGGCTGTGGTCGGCGAAGGTCACGTTTTCGCGCAAGCTCTTGTCGAAGATCGCGTAATCGTAGGCCGCCGTGTAGTAGTCGGCAAAGGAGCGCAAGCCGCCGGCCTGCTGGTAGTTCTGGGTGTAGGCGCGAATGTTCTCCAAAGAAAAGATGCCCTGCTTGGCCTTCTCCAGGGAGCTGGGGTTGATGTCGGTGGCATAGATGATGGTGCGTTCCAGCAAGCCTTCCTCGCGCAGCAGGATGGCCATCGAATAGACCTCCTCGCCCGTGCTGCAGCCGGCGATCCAGATCTTGATCGAGGGATAGGTCTTGAGCAGCGGCACCACTTCCTGGCGAATCGCCAAAAAATGCGACGGGTCGCGAAACATCTCGCTGACCGGGATCGTCAGCAGCTGCAGCAATTGCATGAACGCGCCCGGATCGTGCAGCACCCGCTCCTGCAGGGCGGAAATGGTCTTGCATTCGAACTGGCGCAGCGCGTGGTTGATCCGGCGCTTGATCGAGGCACCGGAGTAATCGCGGAAGTCGTAGCTGTACTTGAGGTAGATAGCTTCGATCAACAGGCGCAGTTCAATTTCGGCATTGCGCTCCACTAGATTCTTTCCATCTTGGGTAACCAGACTCGAATAAGGGAAAACAGCCGGTCGAGGTCGATCGGCTTGGCCAGGTAATCGTTGGCGCCGGCCTGCAGGCAGCGCTCCTGATCGTCCTTCATGGCCTTGGCGGTCACCGCGATGATCGGCAGCTTGCGCCAGCGCGGATCCTTGCGGATTTCGAGGGTGGCTTCGTAACCATCCATCTCGGGCATCATCACGTCCATCAGCACCAGGTCGATGTCCTCGACTTCGTTGAGCCTGGCGATGGCTTCATGGCCATTGCGGCCGATGACCACGATCGCGCCCTTCTGCTCCAGGGCGCTGGTCAGGGCGAAGATATTGCGCACATCGTCATCCACCAGCAGGACCTTGCGCCCCTCGAAGACCTTGTCGCGGCTGCGCGCGGCCTTGAGCATCTTCTGCCGCTCATGGGACAGCTGCGACTCGACCTTGTGCAGGAACAGCGTCACTTCGTCCAGCAGGCGCTCGGGCGAACGCGCGCCCTTGATGATGATCGAGCGCGAATACTTGCGCAGTTCCGCCTCTTCGTCGCGGGTCAGGTTGCGCCCGGTGTAGACGATCACCGGCGGGAACGAACAGATGTCCTCGGTGGACATGCGCTTGAGCAGGTCGTTGCCGAGCATGTCCGGCAGCTTCAGGTCGATGACCATGCAGTCGTAGAGGTTGTTGCGCAGCAGCTCCAGGGCTTCCTGGGCCAGGCCGACGGCGGTGATTTCGATGTCGTCGTCGCCGATCAGCCGGGCGATGCTGTCGCGCTGCAGGTCGTCGTCCTCCACCAGCAGCACGCGCTTGACCTTCTGGGTCAGCTTGGCTTCCAGGCGGCCGAACACGTCCTTGAGCTCCTCGCGCGTGGTGGGCTTGACCGCATAACCGATGGCGCCCATGTGCATGGCGGCCTCGACGCGGTCTTCCACGGAAATCACATGCACCGGGATGTGCCGGGTGGTGGCATGCGCCTTGAGGCGCTGCAGCACTGTCAGGCCGGAATGGTCCGGCAGGCGCATGTCCAGCAAAATCGCGTCCGGCACGAACTGCTCGGCCAGGCTGTAGCCCTCGTCGGCGCCGTGGGCCACCAGGCACTGGTAGCCCAGTTCATGGGCCAGGTCATAGAGGATGTGGGCAAAGTTCGGCTCGTCCTCCACCACCAGGATGCAACGGGTGGCAAACGGCGCCTTGTTGCGATCGTCGGCGAAACGCGGGATCGGCGCCTCCTCCACCAGGGGCACCGGCACCGCCGCCGGCTTGCTCGGCGCCGGCACTTCCCACACGACGGCGGGCCTGGCCGCGTCTTGCGGCTCTGGCGCGTCCTCGACGTACTGTTCAGGCAGCACCAGGGTGAAGACACTGCCCTGCCCCGGCTTGCTGGCAACCGTGATCGAACCGCCGAGCAATGCCGCCAGGTCGCGGGAAATCGACAACCCCAGGCCGGTGCCGCCGTAGCGGCGATTGGTGGTGCCGTCGGCCTGGCGGAAGGCTTCGAAGATGCTTTCCTGCTGCTCCGGCGCGATGCCGATGCCCGAATCGCGCACGGTAAAGGCAATGCCCGCCTCGGGCTGGCGCGACACGGTCAGGCTGACCTGACCCTTTTCGGTGAACTTCACCGCGTTGGACAGCAGGTTCTTGAGAATCTGCTCCGCCCGCTGGCGGTCGGTGAACAGCATCTGCGGCGCGTCAGGCTGCAGTTCGACGCGGAACTCCAGGCCTTTGTCCGCCGTCAGCGGCTGGAACAAACCGCGCAGGCCCTCGACCAGGCGCGCGACGCTGGTGTTTTCCGGACGCACTTCAAGCTTGCCGGCTTCTACCTTGGAAATATCGAGAATGTCGTTGATCAGGTTGAGCAAGTCGTTGCCCGCCGAATAAATCGACTCGGCGAACTGCACCTGTTCGGCGCTGAGGTTCTCCTCGGCGTTTTCCGCCAGCAGCTTGGCCAGGATCAGCGAGCTGTTGAGCGGCGTGCGCAGCTCGTGGGACATGTTGGCGAGGAATTCGGACTTGTACCTGCTCGAACGCTGCAGCTCCTCGGCCCGCTCTTGCAACTGCACCTGGGCCTGGTTCAGCTCGCCGTTCTTGCGGTCCATGGCATCGCGCTGTTCCGCCAGCGCCAGGGCCTGCTCGGCCAGTTGCTCGTTGGTCTGCTCCAGCTCCACCTGTTGGGTTTCCAGGTGCACCTGGGACTCCTTGAGCACCCGCGACTGCTCCTCGAGCTCTTCGTTGGCGGTCTTCAGTTCTTCCTGCTGCACTTGCAACTCTTCGTTGAGCTGCTGGGTCTCGGCCAGCACTTCCTGCAGGCGCTGGCGGTAACGCGCGGCCTCGATGGCCGTGCCGATATTGCCGGCAATCAGCTCCAGCAGCTCGACATCGCGCTCGTCGAGGGACCGCAGGAAACCCAGCTCGATCACCCCGTTGACCCGGTCATCGTCGCTGGTGGGCACCACCAGCACGCTGCGCGGCATGCCGTCGCCAAGGCCGGAGCTGACCTTGAAGTAATCGGCGGGCACTTCGTCCAGACGGATCAGCCGGTCCTGCTGGGCCGCCTGGCCGACAATGCCTTCGCCGATGAAAATCGACTGGTCGCGTTCTTCCTGCTCGCGGGAGAAGCCATAAGCGGCCACGCGCTTGAGGCCGCCGTGTTCTTCACGCACGTACAGCGCCGCCACGACGCTGCCCAGGTACTGCGCGCAGAACTGCAAAATATTGCGCCCCAGCAGGTTCAGCGTCAGTTGCCCCAGCAACTGCTCGGCCAGTTCGGTCTGGCCGCTGCGCAGCCAGGCCTGCTGCGCCAGCCGCCGGGCACTTTTGTCCTGGGCGGCAAGGTTGGCGCTGTAGCTGCTCGACAGGTTGAGCAAGTCGCGGCGGCCGATATACGCCAGCAGGCCGCTGATAATCACCACGAACAGCAGGTACAGGGCGACGCTGAGGATCGTGGTTCGGGTGACGGTCTGGTTGCGATCGACCCGCAATTGCTGCTCCATCGTCACCGCTTCGTCGTATTCCTTGCGCATCTGGTCGGTCAGGCGCTTGCCCCGGCCGGACTGCACCGCGCCGCGATAATCGCCGCTCTGGCGACGCAGTTCGATCATGTTTTTCGCATGAAGGCCCCACTCTTCCTGCAACGCCTCCAGGCGCTTGAAGCGGTCGACCTGCTGCGGGTTGTCCGCCACCAGCTCGCGCAGCCCGCGCAACTCGCTGAAGATCTGCGGCTTGGCCACCTCGTACGGGTCGAGAAAATGCTCGTCGCCAGTGATCAGGAAGCCGCGCATGCCGGTTTCCAGGTCGACCGTCAGCTTGGCGGCCTGGTTGATGCCGTTGATCACCCGGTCGCTGTGCTGGACCCACTGGATCGTCGAGAGCAGATAGCTGATCAGGGACACGAAGACCACCGCGCTGAGCACGCCCACGCCCAGCGGAAGCGCGATGTTGCGGCTTAGCAGCTTGCGAAAACTCTGTTCATCGACCGAAGACGGGGAGATCATTTAAAGGCCTTGGTGAGGTGTCAAAACCATGGAGTTTGCCCCAAAGACGGGCACCGTATCTATTGTTCCGACAAGCCTGGTGGCAATTTTTCATCCTGCACTGCCCGCCCTCGATCAGACAGGTTATTCTGGCACAGCTTGTACAGGATTACTTTTTTGTACAGCTTCGGGAACTTGTCATCACGCGATATTTACTGATGCAAAGAGGCAAGCATTTTTTCCCGCGGCCGTCCTTTTTTCTTTTTTTCGAGAGCCCTTTCTATGTCACCCACCGATTCCACCATTCTGGTCGTCGAAGACGACGCCATCGTCCGCATGCTGATTGTCGACGTGCTGGAAGAGCTGGAATTCACGGTGGTGGAAGCCGCGGGCAGCGACGAAGCCCTGGCCCGGCTGCAGGACGGTGCGCTGCGCATCGACCTGTTGATGACCGACGTCGGCCTGCCCGGCATGGACGGCAAGGAACTGGCGGCCCAGGCTCGCGCCCTGCGCCCGGACCTGCCGATCCTCTTCGCCAGCGGTTATGCGGAAAACATCGAGGTACCCGTCGGCATGGCGGTGATCGGCAAGCCCTTTTCCATCGATCAGTTGCGCGACAAGGTCCGCACCATCCTCGGCTGAAGCCTTTGCAACCCGGGCCGCCCCCGCGGCCGCCCGTCCCTTGGGCGCCAGGGCGCTCGCGCCAGCGGCCTGCTGTGGTTTAATGGCGCCCCCCGCAACCTCCCCCGCGCTTTTCAGGAATACCCGCCCATGAGTCCGACCGCCGCCACCAAAGTCCTGGTCATTGGTTACGTCTGGCCCGAACCCCGCTCCTCGGCGGCCAGCGGGCACCTGATGCAGATCCTCCAGGTGTTTCTCCAGCAAGGCTGGGACATCACCTTCAGCAGCCCGGCCAACCCCGGCGAGCATAAGGAAGACCTGAGCGTGCTGGGCATCCGCGAATGCCCGATCGAACTGAACAACAGCAGCTTCGACCGTTTCATCGCCGAGCTCGCGCCGGATATCGTGCTGTTCGACCAGTTCATGATGGAGGAGCAATTCGGCTGGCGCGTCGAACAGCAGTGCCCGGGCGCCCTGCGCGTGCTGGAGACCTCCGACCTGCAGAGCTTGCGCCACGCCCGTCATCAGCGCCTCAAGGAGCGCCTGAAGGCCAGCGACGACAACGATGACTTCAGCGCCCTGTTCGCCCCCGCCGCCGCGCAGGAATTCGCCGGCATGGCCGACACCGACCTGGCCCGCCGCGAGATCGCCGCGCTGTACCGCTGCGACCTGAGCCTGATGATTTCCGAGTTCGAGATCGAGTTGCTGACCAGGCAATTCGGCCTGCCGCCGGCCCTGCTGCACTGGTGCCCGCTGATGCCCGAGCACTTGCCACAGCGCTATGTGCCCTTCGCCGAACGGGCGCACTTCCTGAGCATCGGCAACTTCCGCCACGCGCCGAACTGGGACGCGGTGCTCTGGATGAAAAACACCGTCTGGCCGCTGATCCGCCAGCAGTTGCCAGGCGCGCAGCTGCATATTTATGGCGCCTATACACCGCCCAAGGCCGCGGCCTTGCACAACCCGGCCCAGGGTTTTCAGGTGATGAACTGGGCCGAAGATGCCCTGCAAGTCATGTCCGCCGCGCGGATCTGCCTGGCCCCGCTGCGCTTCGGCGCGGGCATCAAGGGCAAGCTGCTGGACGCCATGCTCTGCGGCACGCCGAGCGTCACCACCCCGGTCGGCGCCGAAGCCATGCACGGCGATGCGCCCTGGCCAGGTGCCGTGGCCGAGTCGGCCAGCGCCATCGCCGCGGCGGCGGTGCGCTTGTACCAGGACCAGGCGCTGTGGAGCGAAGCCCAGGAACAGGGGCGCAAATTGTTGCTCGAACGTTATCGGCAACAGGTCCATGGCCCGGCCTTGATCGAGCGCCTGCAGCATTGCCGGGCGAACCTGGCGCAATTGCGCCGCGATAATTTCACCGGCGGCATGCTGCGTCACCATCACCACAAGAGCACCCAGTACATGGCGCAGTGGATCGAAGCGAAAAACCGCCTGGCCTGAGGCGCGTCCGCCGATCCCGGACGTCCAGGCGACACCCGACCCTGTAGCCGCTGCCGCAGGCTGCGATCGACCCCGAAGGGGGCGCCGCTCTTGAGGGCCCTGAAGGTCCTGCGGACCTTGTCGCAGGCTGCGCCAGCGGCTACAGGTGTAACGGCCGGCACTGGTGCTGAGGGTTTGAAGGAGGCATGATCTGGCGCAACAACGATAAAAAGCGCAGCGCCATGAGCCGACCAGCGAGAGTCACCGATCCTTCCTATGAATTGATGGACGACCACAACGGCCTGTCGATCATCTATCGCCAGCACGGTTTTCCCTGCCCCCTGGTGCGCTGGCACTTCCACAAGGAATACGAGCTGCACCTGATCGTCGCCAGTTCCGGCAAGGTGTTTATCGGCGACTACATCGGCAATTTCTACCCCGAATCGCTGTTTCTCACCGGCCCCAACCTGCCCCACAACTGGATCAGCCAGGTGGCGGAGGACGAAGTGGTGCCCAAGCGTGACATGCTGGTGAACTTCACCGACGAGTTGTTCGAAAGCGGCTACCAGGTGTTCGCCGAACTCAAGAGCCTGGCGCCGCTGCTGGAGCGCGCGCAATACGGCATCGAGTTTCGCTGCAAGCGCACCATCGCCCAGGCCATGCAACTGATGCAGCGCATCGCCGATTCCAGCGGCATCACCCGCCTCGGACACTTCTTCATCCTGCTGGAGCTGCTGGCCGCCTGTGACGACTATCAGTTGCTGTCCGGGGCCACCACGGTGCAGCTGGCGGACGAACATAACGTGGACCGCACCAACCGCGCGGTGGATTACATCTTTGCCCACTACGCCCGTGAACTGCCGCTGGAAGAAGTCGCCGACTACCTGGGCATGAAACCCACCTACTTCTCCCGGGTGTTCAAGCAGGCCACCGGCCGCTGCTTCGTCGAATTCGTCAACCGCCTGCGCATCAGCAAATCCTGCGAACTGCTGGCCGACGGCGACAAGCCGGTGACCGACGTGTGCTTCGAGTCGGGCTTCAACAACATCTCCAACTTCAACCGGCGCTTCCAGCAACTCAAGGGCATGACCCCATCCCACTACCGGCGCCTGGCCGTGCAGCGCCTGACCGAACAGAACCTGGCCTGATGCACTGGACGCGGCTCTCGCGAGCACGCTTCGCCCCTGCATCATGGGCAAGCCACCTGCGCGCCCATCAGCCGCGCCAATAAGCCTGGGCGCGGGCGCGTTTTGCCTATAACGTCCGCGTATTCCCGATTCTCATGGAAGATTGTGCATGACCACTGCAACGGCCCAACCGCCGCTGACCGACACCCCGTTCAAACTGATGCCGCTGATGGTCGCCTACATGGCCTGCACCATGTCGATGATGGCCTTCGTCTCGCTGATCGGCCCGATCGTCCGCGTACTCGGCCTGGCCACCTGGCAGGCTGGCGCGGCGGTGACAGTCTCAGGGGTGATCTGGATGCTCCTGGCGCGGCCCTGGGGTCAGGCCAGCGACCGTTTCGGGCGCCGTCGGGTGCTGCTGGTCGGCACGGCCGGCTTCACCCTTTCCTACTGGGCGCTGTGCCTGTTCATCGATGTCTCGCTGCACCTGCTGCCGGGCATGTGGCTGGCGTTTATCGGCCTGATGCTCGGGCGCGGCCTGATCGGCGTGTTTTACGCGGCCATCCCGGTGGGCGGCTTTGCCCTGATCGCCGATAACGTCGAACCCGAGCATCGGGCCCGCGCCATGGCCACCCTGGGCGCCGCCAATGCCGTCGGCCTGGTGCTGGGGCCGGCGGTGGCCGCGCTGCTCGCCCGCGTCAGCCTGAGCCTGCCGCTGTACGCCATGGCCGTGCTGCCGCTGGTGGCGTTTTTGGTGCTGCTGTACAAGCTGCCGCGCCAGGAGCTGCACCTCAAACAGGCGCCACGCTCGGTGCGCCTGGGCGATCCCCGGTTGCGCCGGCCGATGGCGGTGGCCTTTGTCGCCATGCTCTGCGTGTCCATCGCACAGATCACCGTGAGCTTCTACGCCCTCGACCGCCTCGGCCTGGACAGCGCCGAGGCCGCGCAGGCCGCCGGCATCGCCCTGGCCATGGTCGGCGTGGCGCTGATCTGTTCGCAATTGGTGGTGCGCAAGCTCGAATGGCCGCCGCTGCGGATGATCCGCGCCGGCGCGCTGCTGGCCGCCAGCGGCTTTGCCGGTTGCATGCTGGTGGAGAGTGCCTGGGGCTTGTGGCTGGGGTTCTTCGTCTCGGCGGCGGGCATGGGCGCGGTCTTCCCCTCCTTCTCCGCCCTGGCGGCCAATGCCGTGGACGCCTCCGAACAAGGCGCCACCGCCGGCTCGATAGGCGCAGCCCAGGGCTTCGGCGTGGTGATCGGCCCCCTGGCCGGCTCGCTGATCTATGCCGTCGAACCGCGCCTGCCCTACCTGATTGCCGCGCTGTTGCTGCTGTTGGTGGCGGGTTGGCCGGCGGCGAAAAACCTCAGGGATTGATTCACCGTCAAAACCGCCAAGGCCCTGCGGGCCTATCGCAGCCTGCGGCAGCGGCTACAACAGCCCTGTAGCCGCTGCCGAGCCCCGGCGAGGCTGCGATCGAGCGCGCAGCGG
>NZ_FNPW01000001.1:295880-331565 GCF_900107395.1 Pseudomonas sp. NFIX28 | reverse complement strand
TCGCAGCCTGCGGCAGCGGCTACACAGTCCTGTAGCCGCTGCCGAGCCCCGGCGAGGCTGCGATCGAGCGCGCAGCGGTCGCCAGACGGGGCCAGCCCCGCCGCGGCATTCAAAGAATGCGGTACAGCAAGCGCTCGATCCGCACCCGGCTGACCCGGCGCAGGAATTTGCCGACGGCCGGCGGGTAGTCCACCAGGGTTTCCAGGTGCTGGAAGTGCTCGATGCGCCGGGTGTGGCGAAAGATCGTCTCCAGCTCCAAGCGCCGTGGCTCCAGGAGCTCGCCCTTGGGGTCGTCGAGCAGCAAGGCGTTTTCCAGGTCGAGGCGGAAGGCCCGCGGGTTGAGGTTGTTGCCGGTGAGCAAGGTGTAGCGCTGGTCCACCCACATGCCCTTGAGGTGGTAGGTATTGTCGCCATCGCGCCACAGGTGCAGGTTCAGGCGGCCGCTGTCGATGGCCTTCTGATGCCGCTTGGCGAAGCGCCGCAGGCTGATCTCGTAGAGATACGGCAGCGCCGCGATGACCTTGAACGGCTCGCTCGGCGGAATGTAGAAGTCGTTGGAGGTCTTGTCGCCGACGATGATGTCGATCTTCACTCCGCGCGCCAGGGCGCGGTTGATTTCCCGGGTCACCGCCAGCGGCAGGTTGAAGTACGGCGTGCAGATCGTCAGTTGCTGCTGGGCGCTGGCGATCAGCTCGCAGATGACCCGGCTCAGCGGGTTGTTCTTGCCCACCCCGAGCAGCGGGCTGACCGACAACTGATCCTTGAGCACCCCGCCGGCACTGGTGTCATAGGCCGCGTGCTTGAGACGGCTGCGCAGGTCGCCGATATCGTTGCGCAGGCTGCGGGTGGTCGGCAGGTTCGGCAGGTCCAGGCGATGCACCGCCCGCGACGCCACCAGGCCATGCTGGACCAGGTGCTGCATGGAATCGGCCAGCGCGCTGTTGTTTAGCAGGTGGTAGCGGTCGAAGCGGTATTTGTCGAACTTGTGCAGGTACACATTGTTCAGGCTGGCGCCGCTGTAGATCACGCAATCGTCGATCACGAAGCCCTTCAAGTGCAGCACGCCAAACAGCTCGCGGGTCTGCACCGGCACGCCGTACACCGGCACCACGCTTGCGTGGGTGCGGGTCATTTCCTGATACCAGGCCGAGTTGCCCGGCTGCTTGCCGGCGCCGATCAGCCCGCGCTGGGCGCGCAGCCAGTCGACCACGACCACCACGTCCAGCTCCGGACGCGCCGCCTTGGCGGCGTGCAAGGCATCGAGAATCTCCTGGCCGGCCTCGTCCTGTTGCAGGTACAGCGCGACGATATAGATGCGCCGGGTGGCCTGGGCGATCTTCTCCAGCAGGCAACGGCGGAATTCGGCGGCGCCATTGAGAATCGACAGGTCATCGGCAGCCAGCGGGAAGCTGCGCAACTTGGGCAGCAGGGAACGTTTGAAAAGCGACGGCATAGGGCTCGCAGAAGTTCGAATCCGGAAGAGCGCAAGAGCTTACACCAAGGTGCCGGTTCGGGTCTTGCGGGTCGCTGTGAAGATTTGTCGCCAGGCCTGCTGCCACTTGGCGCAAAACGGCTCGCGACGGCTGAGCCACGGCGACGACCGGCAACTTGAAAATAATATATTGACCAAGGAGAACGATCGTTCTACTGTACGCCACATGAACGAAATCACTAGCAACGACACACGCGACATCATTCTGGATGTCACCGAAAAGTTGATCTACAAAAGTGGCATTGCCGCCACGGGCATGGATCTTCTGGTGAAAACCGCCGGCGTCTCCAGAAAAAGCATCTACCGCTACTTCACCACCAAGGACGAACTGGTGGTGGCAGCCCTGCAACGCCGCGACCTGCGCTGGATGCACTGGTTCCGGAGCGCCGTGGACAAGGCGCCGACCCCGGCCGCGCGCCTGCTCAACCTGTTCACCGTGCTCGGCGACTGGTTCGCCTCGGAGGACTTTCGCGGCTGCGCCTTCATCAATACCAGCGGCGAAACCGGCGACCCGCAGGACCCGGTACGCCTGGTGGCCAGGCAGCACAAAGAAAAACTGCTCGATTACGTGTTCGAACTCTGCAAGGAACACGCGAGCGAAAAACCTGGCACCGCGGATCCCGGAGAGCAAGCCCGACAGCTGCTGATCCTGATCGACGGGGCCATTACCGTTGCACTTGTGATGGGTGATCGCAGTGCCGCCGATAATGCGCAATGCATGGCGCGAAAGTTATTGGACCTGTAATCGTTTAAAACAAGTTCGACACCTGCTGAACCTCAACTTTCATTGGAGACTATAAATGTCATCTAACGCTGAAGTTCGTCCGCCACTTCCCCCTTTCACCCGCGAATCGGCGATTGAAAAGATCCGCCTGGCCGAAGACGGTTGGAACTCCCGCGACCCGCAGCGAGTGTCCCTGGCCTACACCCTGGACACCCAATGGCGTAACCGCGCCGAGTTCGCCCACAACCGCGAAGAAGCCAAGGGCTTTCTGACCCGCAAATGGGCCAAGGAACTGGACTATCGCCTGATCAAGGAACTCTGGGCCTTTACCGACAACCGCATCGCCGTGCGTTATGCCTACGAATGGCACGACGACTCGGGTAACTGGTTCCGTTCCTACGGCAACGAGAACTGGGAGTTCGACGAGCACGGCCTGATGTCCAACCGTCACGCCTGCATCAACGACATGCCGATCAAGGAAAGCGAGCGCAAGTTCCACTGGCCGCTGGGCCGGCGCCCGGATGACCATCCGGGGCTGTCCGACCTGGGCCTGTAACCTTGTAGGAGCGCAGCTTGCGCGCGATGCTGGCGACGCGGTGTGTCCGCCAAACCGCTATCGCGAGCAAGCTGCGCTCCTACAGTCCACCTCAAGCCGCGGCATCCTCGCGCTTCAGCGCCGCCTTGGCCTCCAGCTCGCGCACCAGCGGCAATACGCGCTGGCCGAAGTACTCCACCTCCTCCTGGAAATGCAGGAACCCCGCCAGCACCAGGTCCACGCCCACGGCTTTCAAGGCGACGATACGCTCGGCGATCTGCTGCGGCGTACCGATCAGGTTGGTCTTGAACCCGTCGTTGTACTGCACCAGGTCCTCGAAGGTCGATTTCGCCCAATTGCCCTCGCCTTCCGGCGACGCTTTGCCGGCCTGCTTCGCCGCATCGCCAAAGGCGTTCACCGCTTCCGGATCGGCCTGGTCGATGATCTCGGCCAGCACCGCGTTTGCTTCCTCCTCGGTGTCGCGGGCAATCACGAAGGCATTGACCCCGACCTTCACCGAATGCTTGTTCGCCGCGGCCTTGGCGCGAATGTCGTCGACCTGCGCCTTGATGCCCTCCAGCGTGTTGCCGTTGGTGAAATACCAGTCGGAAACGCGTGCCGCCATGTCCCGCGCGGCGCGGGAACTGCCGCCCTGGAAGACTTCCGGCTGGCCCAGCGGCTTGGGCTTGAGGCTGTAATTGTCGAAACGGTAGAAATCGCCGCGAAAGCTGAAGTTGTCCTGGCTCCAGATGCCCTTGAGCGAGCGGATGAACTCTTCGGAGCGCCGATAGCGCTCGTCATGCTCCAGCCAGTGCTCGCCGATGGCCTGGAACTCGCCCTTGAACCAGCCGCTGACGATATTCACCGCGATGCGGCCCTGGGTCAGCTGGTCGATGGTCGCCAGTTGCTTGGCCGCCAGCGCCGGCTGCCAGGGGCCGGGCAGGATCGCGGCGATTACCTTGAGCTTCTCGGTGGCGGCCAGCAACGCATGGCTGAACGCCACGGATTCGTGCTGGAACTCGGCGCCGTAGCCGGCGGTGAAACGGATCTGGGTCAGGGCGTACTCGAAACCGGCGGCTTCGGCCAGTTGCGCCAACTTGCGGTTGTAGTCGATGCCCCAGTGGGTGCGCTGTTCGATCTTGCTGACCACCAGCCCGCCGCTGACATTCGGCACCCAGTAGGCAAATTTGATGGCTTGTTGAGTCATTGGCCCGTCCTCGCGATTGAAGTGTCCGGGGAACAGAGCAGCAACCGTGCCAGCCGCAACGCGCCCGATACCTGGATGCCTGTTGCCGCTGCCGCAGGCTGCGCAAAGGCCCGCAGGGCCTTCCTGCGTCGGCAAAAGCGGCGTCTGCTGCGCAGCCGATCGCAGCCTGCGGCAGCGGCTACAGATAGACCGTCGTCTGCTCAATCAACAGGTCGATTTGTTGATGCGCTGTTGGCTGGGCAACAGTTGCCGGTCCGCCAGCGGCTGCCGCGTCGCTGAATACGGGCGCCAGCCTGCCGGCACGGACTGTGCAATCGCCTCTGCAGAAACCCGTTTTTCACTGCCGATCGATTCAAGGAGCTGTCATGAGCGAACACCAGGTAATCAACCCGTTGTCCGTGGGCGTCGACTACGAGGCCCTGGCCGAGCGTTTCCGGCCGATCTTCAAGCGCATCGCCGCCGGCGCGGTGGCCCGCGAGCAATCGCGCAGCCTGCCGTACGAGGAAATCCTCTGGCTCAAGCAAGCCGGCTTTGGCGCGGTGCGGGTGCCGGTGGAATACGGTGGCGGCGGCGCCTCCCTGCCGCAGTTGTTCCAGCTGCTGATCGAACTGGCCGAAGCCGATTCCAACGTGCCGCAAGCCTTGCGCGGGCATTTCGCCTTCGCCGAGGACCGCCTCAACGCCGTCCCGGGGCCGGCACGGGACCTGTGGTTCAAGCGCTTCGTCGACGGCGACATCGTCGGTTGCGCCTGGACCGAGATCGGCAGCGTGGCCATTGGCGAGGTGATCACCCAGGTCTCGCCGGATGGCGACAAATGGCGGCTCAATGGCGAGAAGTTCTACAGCACCGGGAGCATTTTCGCCGACTGGATCGATGTCTATGCCCGGCGCAGCGACACCGGCGGCGACGTGATCGCCGCCGTGCGCAGCCGCCAACCGGGCATCTTGCAGAGCGACGACTGGGACGGCTTCGGCCAGCGCACCACCGGCAGCGGCACCTCGCGGTTCGTCGATGCCGAAGTGCAGACCGAGAACCTGATCGACTTCGCCACCCGCTTCAAATACCAGACCGCGTTCTATCAATTGGTGTTGCTGGCGACGCTGGCGGGCATCGGCCGCGCCGCCCTGCGCGACGTGGCCCAGGAGGTGCGCGCGCGCAAACGCGTCTACAGCCACGGCAATGCGCCGCGGGTCAGCGAAGACGCCCAGGTGCAGCAGGTCGTTGGGGAAATCTCGGCCTTGGTCTACGCCGCCGAGGCCAGCGCGGTGCGCGCGGCGGAACCGGCGCAGCAGGCCTACCTGGCGCGTTTTGCCGGTGACGCCGCCGCTGAGCGGGCGGCCAATGTCGCCGCGGAAATCCAGTCCGCCACAGCCCAGGTGGTGGTCAGCGAACTGATCCAGCGCGCCACCAGCGAATTGTTCAACGCCCTGGGCGCTTCGGCTATCCGCCAGGGCAACGCCCTCGACCGCCACTGGCGCAACGCCCGCACGGTGTCGTCGCACAACCCGGTGATCTACAAGGCGCGCATCGTCGGCGATTGGACAATCAATGGCAGCGAACCGCCATTTGTGTGGCAGATCGGCAACGGTCCGGAGCGCCAATAACCGCCTCGGCGCCCTCAACGTAGGAGCGAGGCTTGCCCGCGAAGGCCGCGCCACTATCCTGAAAGAGTTGTGGCGCTTGTGAGGGCCTCATCGCGGGCAATCGAGCGTCGACCGGCCGCCCCTACAGAATTGGGACGGTCGCGAGCGTGAAAGGTTATGGGTAAGATATCGCCCCTTCGCGCAGCCCTTCTGCGCCCCGCCGATAAGCCGATCCCATGCCTTTCGAACTCAGCGTAGATTTGACCACCCTCGCCATTCTTGCCCTCGTCGCCTTCGTTGCCGGCTTTATCGATGCCATCGCCGGCGGCGGCGGCCTGCTCACCACACCGGCATTGCTCACCGCCGGCCTGCCCCCGCATCTGGTGCTGGGCACCAACAAGCTGAGTTCGACCTTTGGCTCGGCCACCGCCAGCTTCACCTTCTACCGGCGCAAGCTGTTCCACCCGCGGCAATGGACCCACGCCATAGTCGGCACCCTGGTTGGCGCCCTGACCGGCGCGGTGGTCGCCCATTACCTGCCGGCCGAATGGCTGAACAAGATGCTGCCGGTGATCGTCTTCGCCTGCGGCGTGTACCTGTTGTTCGGCGGCACGCCGAAGGCCCCGCTGGACAGCGAAGCACCGATCAAGAAAACCTGGCAATCGACCCAGGGCTTCAGCCTCGGCTTCTACGACGGCGTGGCCGGCCCCGGCACAGGCGCGTTCTGGACCGTCAGCAGCCTGCTGCTCTACCCCATCGACCTGGTCAAGGCCAGCGGCGTGGCGCGCAGCATGAACTTCGTCAGTAACGCGGCGGCGCTGTCGATCTTCATCTTCTCGGGCCAGGTGGATTGGGCCATCGGCCTGAGCATGGGCCTGTCGTTGATGGTCGGCGCCTTCTTCGGCGCCCGCACCGCCATCAGCGGCGGCGCGAAATTCATTCGCCCGGTGTTCATCACCGTGGTCCTGGGCCTGACCGTGCGCCTGGCCTGGCAGCACTGGTTCAGCGCCGTTTGAGCCGCTGAAACGACAGCGGGCGAACCCGATGGATTCGCCCGCTGTTTTTTTCCAACTCCTTGCGGCCGGCGCTCAACCCGGCAAGACAGGCTCCGCCAACCCCAGGCGCCGGGCCACGTACAGATCGATCAGGTAACGGGCGATCGAACGTGACGCCGGCAGCGGCGGCAACTCATGCACGTTGAACCACTGCGCATCCTCGATCTCGTCTTCCTGCGGCACGATCTCGCCGCTGGCGTACTCGGCATGAAAGCCCAGCATCATCGAATGCGGGAACGGCCAGCACTGGCTGCCGATGTACTGGATGTTCTTGACCTCGATCTGCACCTCTTCGCGCACCTCGCGCACCAGGCAATCCTCGGCCGACTCGCCCGGCTCGGCAAACCCGGCCAGGGTGCTGTAGACCCCGGGGACAAAGCGCGGCGAACGGGCCAGCAGCACCTCGTCGCCACGGGTGATCAGCACGATCATGCTCGGCGAAATCCGCGGGTAGCTGCGCAGGTCGCACGGCTCGCAGTACATCGCCCGCTCGCGCACCACCTGGGTCATGGGCTGGCCGCAATTGCCGCAGAAACGGTGTTCGCGGGCCCAGGTGCCGATCTGCGCGGCATAGCCCAGGAGTTTGTAGAGGGTATGGTCGCCGTCGAGCATGAAGGCCCGCAGGCCTTTCCAGTTGCAGCCCGGCACCTCGGAAACGCTCTTGAGCTCCAGCAGGTAGACCGGCTCGCCATCGAGATGGCCGATGCCATGCTCGGCGAGGACCGACAGGTCCTGGCGCTTGAGCCATTCGCGGGGGAACAGCGCGCCGTTGTCGTCGAACAGAAAGCCTTGCGGGCCCCGGGCCACGGCCCAGCCGCCGGGAAGGTCGATATCCAGTACTGCGGTGGTCCAGCGTGAAGTCATGTTCAATCAGTCCAGAAATTCGGGTTTCTGTTTGCTCATATGGGCGGCCATGGCCACGCGCAGGTCGTTGGATTGCAGCATGGCGGCGTTCCAGGTAGCGATGTATTCCAGGCCGTCGTCGATGCGGTGGTCGCGCATGTAGCTGATCATTTCCTTGGTACCGCTGACGGCGATCGGCGACTTGCTGGCGATTTCCCGGGCAATGCCCATCACGCCGTCGAGCAGGCTTGCGCTGTCGGCGTAGGTGCGATTGACCAGGCCGATGCCGCGCGCTTCCTCGGCGCCGAAAGTGCGTCCAGTGTAAGCCAGTTCGCGCAGCATGCCGTCGCCGATGATACGCGGCAAACGTTGCAAAGTGCCGACATCGGCGGCCATGCCGATATCGATTTCCTTGATCGAGAATTGCGCGTCCTCGGCGGCGTAGCGCATGTCGCAAGCGGCGATCAGGTCGATGGCGCCGCCCAGGCAGTAACCCTGGATCGCCGCCAGCACCGGCTTGCGGCAACTGTCGACGGCATTGAAGGACGCCTGCAGCTGGAGGATCTTGCGCCGCAGCAGGCGCGCGTTGCGCCCGACATCCTTGCCCAGCTCGTTGGCCACGCCGGCCAGCATCATCAGGTCGATGCCGGAAGAAAAGTGTTTGCCGGCGCCGCTCAGGACCACCACGCGGACCGCGTCGGTGTCGTCGATCCAGCGGAAGATCTCGATGATTTCGCTCCAGAACGCGGCATTCATCGAGTTGATCTTTTCCGGCCGGTTGATCTGCACATGGGCGATGTTGTCAGCAAGTTCGACACGAAAGGCTTGATATTCGGACATGGCAGTAATCCTTACCGGGCAAAAAAATGGAGGCCCGAACTATAGCAAGGGCCCGTGTTGCGCAGTAAGGCAGCGCATCGGCCAAAACCGGGACTGGCAACGTCGCGGCCCATTGCAAAAGCCGCGCACGATCAGCGAATTTTTTGTGTGCAGAACGCCGCGGTCTCGTAAGGCACGTTGACCACGGACTGGCCCCGCAGCTCCGGCTCGGCGGCAATCAAGGCGGCAATCTGCCGGTCCACTTCCGCCCGTGCGGCCTCCGGCAAGGCGGCGATAAAGCTGGTGGAGCGCACCCGATCGAAAATCACGTTCTGCGGCGCGCCGCTGTGGCTATTGCTGAAATGCTGTTCCTGCAAGGGCGTGAACCGCGGATGGGGAAAGGCCTGGCGCCAGGCCCCGGTGTAATAGCGCGGCGTATCGCCTTGCAGCGCGTTGACGATCCGGTCCAGGCGCTGTACCCAAGGCACCCGCACATCGCGCTGGTTCCACACCAGGCCCAGGCGGCCGCCGGGCTTGAGCACCCGGGCGATTTCGTTCAACGCCTCATGGCTGGCGAACCAATGGAAAGCCTGGGCGCAGACCACGGCATCCACCGACTCGTCGGCCAGCGGAATGGACGTGGCGGTGCCATTCAGGGCTTCGGCCTGCGGATGGCTGGCAACCAGCTTGGCCAGCATCTGCGCCACCGGCTCCACGGCAATCACCCGCGCCCCGGTGGCCAGCAGGCGCCCGGTGAACTTGCCCGTGCCGGCGCCCAGATCGACCACCACCTGGCCAGCCTGCAAGCCCAGGCGGGTACGCAGCCATTGGTCCAGGGCCGGCGGGTAATCGGGGCGGCCCCGCGCATAAGCCTCGGCGGCACCCTTGTAGCCGTCGGCGGCGGCATGATGGATCGAAGGTTGCGGATCTTTCATCGGTCGGCTCCAGATCGTTGGCCAATGCTGCCCAGCATAGCCCCAGCCAGGCGACTGACGGCAGGAAAAAACGCTCGGTCTGGGCGGCGCGCCCAGGGCGATGGACCTTTAATGGAGGGACCGCTATCGCATGGAGATTGCGCGATGAACATCCATCCCCTCGCCTTCGGCGCCCCGCTGCTGCTTGCCGGCTGCTTGCTGGGCAACGGCCTGGCGGCCGCCCCCTACTGCCCGGACGGCCAGGTCTGGGACCGCAAGAACCAGCGCTGCGTCAGCCAGCGCACCACCTGGCTCCCCGACGCCGGCCCCGCCGAATATGCCCGGAGCCTGGCCAGCCATGGCCGCGAGGCAAAGGCCAGCGGCACGACCTGACGCCAGACGGTGCCTGCGCGCTGACCGGCGGAGCGGTGCCCTGGACCGGGCGCGCTATGCTCTCGGAGAATGGACTGAACGCACAACCTCAGGGAGCTTGCACATGGCTATTACCAAAACCTCGAGCAGCCGCCGCTCGCGCAAAGCGCTGCTGGTCATCGACGTACAGAACGACTTCATCCCCGGCGGCGCGCTGGCCGTGCCGGAGGGCGACCAGATCGTGCCCTTGATCAATCGCCTGGGCGGCCACTTCAAGCAGGTGGTGATTGCCCAGGACTGGCACCCGGCCGGGCATATTTCCTTCGCGTCCAGCCACGAAGGCCACGCGCCCAACGACATCATCCAGCTGCCCTATGGCCCGCAGGTGCTCTGGCCAGACCATTGCGTGCAGGCCAGCCGCGGCGCCGAGCTGCACCCCAAGCTCAACCTGCCGCATGCCCAGTTGATCCTGCGCAAGGGCTGTAATCCGGATATCGACAGCTACTCGGCCTTTGTCGAGGCCGATCGCACCACCACGACCGGCCTGGCCGGCTACCTGAGCCAGCGCGGCGTCGATACGGTGTACCTGGTGGGGCTGGCGCTGGACTATTGCGTGGCCTGGTCGGCCCTGGATGCGCGGGCGGCGGGGTTCAACACCTTCGTGATCGTCGACGCCTGCCGGGCCATCGACCACGACGGTTCGCTGGACAAGGCCACCCGGCAGATGCGCGCGGCGGGGGTGAACCTGATCAAGGCCAGCGAGCTACAGCCAACCGCGCTGTGCTGAAGCAACAGGTTGTGTAACGCCTGGCCGGGCGTGCCCGGCGCAGGGAATGCCCAGCCCGGCCAGGCTCAGGCCTGGGCCGGCAGCCACAGGCGAAAGCGCGCGCCGCCCAGCGGCGAGGCTTCGACGGTCAGGCTCCCGTCCTGGGCTTCCAGGGCCCGACGGCTGATGGCCAGGCCGAGGCCGAAACCGCCGGTGGCGCGATCGCGGCTGCGGTCCAGGCGGTAGAACGGCTCGAATACCCGCTCGCGTTCGTCGTCGGGAATGCCGATGCCGTCGTCGTCGACCCAGATTTCACAGCCGTGGTCGCTGACCCGCACCCCCACCTGGATACGCTTTTCGCAATAGCGCGTGGCGTTGCGCAGCAAGTTCTGGATCGCCCGGGCGGTCAGCCGCGGGTCGAGGGTGAAGCGCTCCAGGTGGCCGTGCAGCAGCACGTCGATGACGATGTCCGGCGATTCCAGCTCGTCGTCGACGCTGCCCAGGATGCTGTCGATGAACTCGTCCAGCGACACTTCGACCTGTTCCGGCAATTGCGCCGGGTTCTGCAAACGGCTGTAGGACAGCAACTCGAGCACCAGCTCGTCCAGCTCGCGGATATGCGCCACCAGCCCTTGCAGGCGTTCGCGGCTGGTTGCCGGCAGGTCGTCGGAGAGCGCCAGCGCCAGGCCGAAGTCGAGACGGGTCAAGGGCGTGCGCAACTCGTGGGACACCGCGTTGAGCAGGTCGCGTTGCTGGTTCAGCAGGTTTTCGATGTCGCCGGCCATGGTGTCGAAGACCTTGGCCAGGCTGCCGATGTTGGAGCTCGAGGGGATCTGCGTGCGCTCGCTCAAGTAGCCCTTGCCGAAGCGCTCGGCGGCGTGTTTCAGGCGCTCCAGGTCGCGCCAGTGCGGCCGCAGCCAGACCAGCAGGCAGGCGAGCATGGTCGCGCCGATCAGCACGTTGATGCTCCAGTACAGCAGGCTGACGTCGATCGGGTCCGGCGGCACCACCATCTGCACCGCCATGTGTTCGTTCAGTGGCGTCACCGCGAGGGTGCGCCAGCCCCAGTCGCCGACCCGCACCACGTTCTCGCCGCGTTGCAGGCGTTCGCGCTCGTAGAGGGTGAAATCGGCGTCGTCGTTGCGGGTCAGCACGATGTGCAGCGGCTGGAATTCCTCGTCCATTTCCGCGGCCAGGGCCGGCCACTGCTCTGAGGGTACGCCGTGAAACTGCTTGACGATCAGGGTTTGCAGGCCGCGGGAGTAATCCAGGTTGTAGGTCAGAAAGCGTTCGTGGAAGACCTTCACCACCAGTTCCGGCACCAGGTAGATCGCCGCGCTGAACGAGACGATGGTCACCAGGTACAGGCGAATCAGGATTCTCAGCATCGGCTCAGCATTCCCATTCGGAACGGCTGAACAGGTACCCCTTGCCCCACACGGTCTTGATCTTGCGCGCCTCGCCGGCGTGGTCGTCGAACTTGCGCCGCAGCTTGGAAATCGCCACGTCCACCGAGCGATCGGTGCCGTTGAATTCGATGCCCCGCAAGCGTTGCAGGATCTGGTCGCGGCTCAGCACCTCGCCGGCGTGCCGGGCCAGCACCACCAGCAGGTTGTATTCGCCGCTGGACAGCTCCACCAACTGGTCGCGCCAGCTCACGGTGCGCTCCGACAGGTCGATGCACAGGTTGCCCATGAGAATCCGGTCGCTGGCGGTCTGCGGCTCGCCGAGGCTGCTGCGGCGCAACAGGGTGCGCACCCGCGCCAGCAGCACGCGGGGCTCGCAAGGCTTTGTCACATAATCGTCGGCGCCCATTTCCAGCCCCAGCACCTGATCGTGGCTATCATCGCGGGCGGTCAGCATCAGGATCGGCAGCGACGCCGAGTCGGCCCGCAGCAGGCGGCAGACCTGCAGGCCGTCGAGGCCGGGCAGCATCAGGTCGAGGATCACCAGGTCCGGTGGATTGACCCGCGCCCGTTCACGCACCTGGTCGCCGCGGCTGATGACATTGACCTGATAGCCGTTGCGCTCCAGATAGCTGGCAATCAGTTCAGAGAGCGCGGGGTCGTCTTCGACCAGAAGGATGTTGGGCATGGAGAGTCCAGAAAAGGCAGTTGTGACTGATGATTGTTGATCGCGAGCAACGCTCACCAGACAGCGATGACGAAGTTGAGCTCGCAAAGGATATACAACCTCGCGGATAGGCGAGCGTTCACTTCACACTTTTTCACACAGCACCTACACAGCTTCACAGCGGTTTTGGCGGCATGCCCTTAGCATGCCGCAGTCATTATTGGGGTATCAGCATGTCGAAAAACCTGTTTGCGCCGTTCTGCCTGTTGTTGCTGGCAGCCGCGCTGAGCGCTTGCGACCAGGCCTCCACCGCCGAAGAACAGGCGCCGTTGGCCAAGGTCCGTGTCGAAACCGTCGAGACTCGCCCGCTGTCGATCAGCAGCGAGCTGAGCGGGCGCATCGCCGCGCCGCGCATCGCCGAGGTGCGCGCACGGGTGGCCGGTGTGGTGCTGCAGCGGACTTTCCGCGAAGGCACCGACGTCAAGCAGGGCGATGTGCTGTTTCGCATCGACCCGGCGCCGTTCAAGGCCGACCTCGACAGCGCCCTGGCCAGCCTGCGCAAGGCCGAGGCCAACGCCTTCCAGGCCCGGCTGCAGGAACAGCGCTATGCGCAGTTGATCGATGACCAGGCCATCAGCGCCCAGGAATACGACAATGCCCGGGCCAACGCGCGCCAGACCGCCGCCGACGTAGCCGCCAACCAGGCCGCCGTGCAGCGCGCCCGGCTGAACCTGGGCTACGCCACCGTCACCGCGCCGATTTCCGGGCGCGTCGGCCGCGCCCTGGTCACCGAAGGCGCGCTGGTGGGCCAGAACGAAACCACGCCGCTGGCGCTGATCCAGCAACTGGACCCGATCCACGCCGACCTCACCCAATCGACCCGCGAACTCAACGACCTGCGCCGCGCCTTCCGCGCCGGCCAGTTGCAGCAGGTCGGCCAGGACCAGGCCAAGGCCACGCTGATCCAGGACGACGGCAGCCTCTACCCGCTGCCGGGCAAGCTGCTGTTCGCCGACCTCAGCGTCGACCCGAGCACCGGCCAGATCATCCTGCGCAGCGAGTTTCCCAACCCGGACCTCGACCTGTTGCCCGGCAGCTTCATTCGCGTGCGCCTGGAGCAGGCGGTGAACCGCCAGGGCATCAGCGTGCCGCAGCGGGCCATCCAGCGCGACAGCGCCGGCATCGCCCAAGTGCTGCTGGTGGATGCCGAGCAGCGCGTGGTGCAGCGGTCGGTGCAACTGGGCGCCGCGCAACAGGACCGCTGGATCGTCAGCGAAGGCCTCAAGGCCGGCGACCGTATCGTCGTCGAGGGCCTGCAGCACGCCCGTCCCGGCGAAAAGGTGCAGGTCGACGACAGCCCTCTTCCCCTTGCCCAGACCACTGGACAGTAGGTAGGAATCCTCATGCCGCAATTCTTTATCGACCGCCCGGTGTTCGCCTGGGTGGTCGCCCTGTTTATCCTGCTGGCCGGCGCCCTCGCCATCCCGCAGTTGCCGGTGGCGCAGTACCCCAACGTCGCCCCGCCGAGCATCGAGATCTACGCCGTGTACCCGGGCGCCTCGGCGCAGACCGTGGACGAAAGCGTGGTCAGCCTGATCGAGGAAGAGCTCAACGGCGCCGATCACCTGCTGTATTTCTCGTCCCAGAGCAGCCTGGGCAGCGCCACCATCACCGCCACCTTCCAGCCGGGCACCAACCCGGAAATGGCCCAGGTCGACGTGCAGAACCGCCTCAAGGCGGTGGAGCCACGCCTGCCGCAAGCGGTGACCCAGCAAGGCCTGCAGGTGGAGAAAGTGTCGGCCGGCTTCCTGCTGCTGATCACCCTCACCTCCAGCGACGGCAAGCTCGACGACACCGCGCTCAGCGATTACCTGGCGCGTAACGTGATGAACGAGATCCGCCGCCTGGACGGCGTCGGCAAGGCCCAGCTGTACGGCGCCGAGCGGGCCATGCGGGTGTGGATCGACCCGCAGAAGCTGATCGGCTTCAACTTGAGCCCGGCCGACGTCAACGCGGCGATCGTCGCGCAGAACGCCCAGGTTTCGGCTGGCAGCATCGGCGACCTGCCGAGCCGCTCGACCCAGGAAATCACCGCCACGGTGCTGGTCAAGGGCCAGCTGTCGACCCCCGAAGAGTTCGCCGACATTGTCCTGCGGGCCAATCCGGACGGCTCCACGGTGCGCATCGGCGACGTCGCCCGGGTAGAAGTCGGCAGCCAGGAATACCAGTTCTCCACCCGCCTCAACGGCAAGCCTTCCACCGCCGTCGGCGTGCAGCTGTCGCCGGGGGCCAACGCACTGAACACCGCGACCCTGGTGCGGGCGAAGATGGACGAGCTGGCGCGCTACTTCCCGGCCGGCGTGGAGTACAAGATCCCCTACGACACCTCGCCCTTCGTCAAGGTCTCGATCACCAAGGTGGTCTACACCCTGGGCGAAGCCATGTTGCTGGTGTTCGCGGTGATGTTCCTGTTCCTGCAGAACATCCGCTACACGCTGATCCCGACGCTGGTGGTGCCGGTGGCGCTGATGGGAACCTTCGCCACCATGCTGGCGCTGGGTTTCTCGATCAACGTGCTGACCATGTTCGGCATGGTCCTGGCCATCGGCATCCTGGTGGACGACGCCATTGTGGTGGTGGAGAACGTCGAGCGGATCATGGCCAGCGAAGGCCTGCCGCCCAGGGAGGCGACGCGCAAGGCCATGCAGCAGATCACCGGCGCCATCGTCGGCATCACCCTGGTGCTGGTGGCGGTGTTCCTGCCGATGGCCTTCATGCCGGGTTCGGTGGGCGTCATCTACCAGCAGTTCTCGCTGTCGATGGCCACCTCGATCCTGTTCTCGGCGTTCCTGGCCCTGACCCTGACCCCGGCCCTGTGCGCCACCCTGCTCAAGCCGATCGCCAAGGGCGAGCACCATGAAAAAGGCGGCTTCTTCGGCTGGTTCAACCGGCGTTTCGAGAACCTCAGCGACGGCTACCAGCGCTGGGTCGCCTACGCACTGAAACGCTGCGGCCGCTACCTGCTGGTGTACGGCGTGCTGCTGGTGGGCCTGGGGCTGCTGTTCAGCCGCCTGCCCTCTTCGTTCCTGCCGGTGGAAGACCAGGGCTACACCATCACCGACATCCAGCTGCCACCGGGCGCGAGCAAGAACCGCACGGTGCAGGTGGTGGAGCAGATCGAAGCGCACAACGCCAGCGAGCCCGGGGTGGGCGACAGCACGGTGATTCTCGGCTTCAGCTTCTCCGGCAGCGGGCAGAACGCCGCGCTGGCCTTCACCACGCTCAAGGACTGGGCGCAACGCGGCAGCGACGATTCGGCGCAATCCATCGCCGATCGCGCCAACATCGCTTTCAGTGACCTCAAGGATGCGATTTCCTACGCTGTGCTGCCGCCGCCGGTGGATGGCCTGGGCACCTCCAGCGGCTTCGAGTTCCGCCTGCAGGACCGTGGCGGCCTCGGCCATGCCGCGCTGATGGAGGCCCGCACCGAGTTGCTGGCCGCCGCGGAGAAAAGCCCGATCCTGACCAATGTGCGCGAAAGCGCCCTGGCCGAAGCGCCGCAGGTGCACCTGGAAGTCGACCGCAAGCAGGCCAATGCCCTGGGCGTGTCCTTTGCCGACATCGGCAACGTGCTGTCCACCGCGGTGGGTTCCAGCTATATCAACGACTTTCCCAACCAGGGGCGCATGCAGCGCGTGGTGGTCCAGGCCGAAGGCGATCGACGCAGCCAGGTCGAAGACCTGCTGAAAATCCATGTGCGCAACAACCTCGGCAAGATGGTGCCGCTGTCGGCCTTCGCCGAGGCGCGCTGGACCCAGGGCCCGACCCAGCTGACCCGCTACAACGGCTACCCGGCCATCAGCATTTCCGGCGAGCCGACCCCGGGCCACAGCACCGGCGAGGCCATGGCCGAAATCGAGCGCCTGGTCAGCCAGCTGCCGCCCGGCCTGGGCCAGGAATGGACCGGCCTGTCACTGCAGGAACGCCTGTCCGGCAGCCAGGCGCCGCTGCTGCTGGCGCTGTCGCTGCTGATCGTGTTCCTGTGCCTGGCGGCGCTGTACGAAAGCTGGTCGATTCCGACCTCGGTGCTGCTGGTGGTGCCGCTGGGCGTGCTCGGCGCGGTGCTGGCGGTGACCCTGCGTGGCATGCCCAACGACGTGTTCTTCAAGGTCGGGCTGATCACCATCATTGGCCTGTCGGCGAAGAACGCGATCCTGATCATCGAGTTCGCCAAGAGCCTGTACGACGAAGGCCACGACCTGGTGGACGCCACGGTGCAGGCTGCGCGCCTGCGCCTGCGGCCGATCGTCATGACCTCGCTGGCGTTCATCCTCGGCGTGGTGCCCCTGGCCATCGCCAGCGGTGCCAGCTCGGCCAGCCAGCAAGCCATCGGCACCGGGGTGATCGGCGGGATGATTACCGCGACCCTGGCGGTGGTATTCGTGCCGGTGTTTTTCGTGGTGGTGATGAGGCTGATTCGGCGCGGCGCTAAAAAACAGGTAGGCGTCACGCCCCCAGGAGCCGCTGAATAGTCATGCTGCGATGAGTCTTCAACGCACCGCGTCATCGTTGAAGGCTTATCGCGAGCAAGCTTCGCTCCTACGCAAGAGGCATGTAACCGCGGGGGCCACTGCCCTTGCGGTGGCATGCTAAGGTTTGCCGAAAACCCGCCATCGCGAGCCGTCATGTCCTTTCTTGTGCGTACCCACCCGCGCCTGACCATCGGCGCCGTTATCGGCCTGGCAACAGGCATCCTGGTTCCGGCCGACACCCTGATCAGCAAGATCCTCATTGGCTGGAATGCCGGGGTCTGGAGCTACCTGGCGATGATGGTCTGGCTCACCGCGCGGTCCGGGGCCGACGATGTGAAACGCATCGCCGAGATCGAGGACGAAAACGCCGGGCTGGTGCTGTTCATGGTCAGCATCGCCGCCATCGCCAGCCTCGCCGCCATCACCCTCTCGCTGTCCGACAGCAAGGACCTGGAAACCAGCCAGCGCCTGCTGCACTACGCTTTCACCGGCCTCACGGTAATCGGCTCCTGGCTGCTGATCGGGGTGATTTTCAGCGTGCACTACGCCCGCCTGTTCTACACCTGGGGCGGCAAGGACCCGGCGCTGCGCTTCGCCGAGGGCCTGACCACGCCCAATTACTGGGACTTCCTGTATTTCTCCTTCACCGTCGGCGTGGCGGTGCAGACCTCCGACGTCGGCGTCGCCACCCGCGAGCTGCGCAAGATCGTCCTGGCGCAGTCGCTGATCGGGTTCGTGTTCAACACCGCGATCCTCGGGTTCTCCATCAATATCGCCGCCGGGCTGTTCGGTTGAGGCCGCACAAATCTTCTAGACCTGCCCGGGCCGGCCGGCGCTAACTACCCTTCCCGCCCTTGCCACGGACCTTTCATGAACGCGCACAACTGGATCGATCTGGCCCAGGATGCCGACACCGGCATCGAGACCCTGCGCGCCCATTTCACCGGCCATGCCTACGACCCCCACTGGCATGACAGCTACCTGGTGGGCGTGACCGAACAAGGCGTGCAGCAGTTCCACTGCCGGCGCGAGCGCTTTCACAGCACCCCAGGCAAGGTGTTCCTGCTCGAACCGGGGGACATCCACGACGGCGATGCTCCCACCGAAGGCGGCTTCACCTACCGCATGCTGTACCTCGACCCGCACTGGCTGAAGCGTGAATTGAGCGCACTGTTCGAAGAGGCGCCGGCCGACAGCCAGCTGAGCTTCGCCGCCACCCTGGCCAGCGACCCGCGCCTGGCCCAGGCCACCAGCCATGCCTTCCAGAGCCTGCACCACGGCGAGCTGCGCATCGTCCGCCAGAGCGCCATGGACCAATTGCTCGACCAGCTCACCGGCCGCCTGCACTGGCGCAAGCGCTACCACCAGGACCCGCGCCTGCCGCTGGTGGCGCACAAGGCCCGCGACTACCTGCACGCCCATGCCCAGCAGGACATCAGCCTGGACGAGCTGGGCGCGGCCTGCGGCGTCGACCGCTTCCGCCTGGCCCGCGCCTTCAAGGCCGCCTATGGCCTGCCGCCCCACGCCTATCTGGTGCAGTTGCGCCTGGCCAAGGCCCGGCGTCTGCTGGCTCGCGGCAAGCAGCCGGCCGACGTGGCCATGGCCCTCGGTTTCGCCGACCAGAGCCATATGGGGCGCTGGTTCGTCCGTGCCTACGGCCTGACCCCGGCGGCCTACCGCAAGCGCTGCTCAAACCTTCCAGACGCCTGAGCCAGCGCCGGCGAAGATCGCCTCCCTCGATCTTTTCCGGAGCCTGCAACCTTGTCTTCCCTGCCCAGCCTGCTGCCCTTCCTGCTGTTCGCCTTCGTCGCCTCGATCACCCCGGGACCGACCAATATCCTGGTGCTGAGCAACAGCGCCCGCTACGGCTTCAAGGCCGCGCTGCCGATCATTCTCGGCGCCTGCGTGGCCGCCGCCGGCATCGTCATGCTGGTGGGCAGCGGCCTCGGCCGCACGCTGATGGCAGTGCCCGGCCTGCCGGGCGCCATGCGCTGGGCCGGGGTGTTCTGGCTGAGCTACCTGGCCTGGCAGATCTTCCGTGCGCCGGCCGCCGAACTCGATCCAGCGGCCGATCCCCGACACAGGCGCCTGGGCCTGCTGGGCGCCGCCAGCCTGCAATTGGTCAACCCCAAGACCTGGATGATGGCCCTGGCCGTGGTCAGCGTGTTCGCCGGCAACGGCGGCGAACGCCAGGGCCAGGTGCTGTTGCTGTCGCTGCTGTTCTTTTTCGTGTCCCTGCCTTGTCTTGGCGCCTGGGCACTGCTCGGCGCCGGCTCCGCCAGGCTGCTGCGCTCACCGGCGGCGCTGCGGCGTTTCAACCGGGGCATGGCGCTGTTGCTGCTGGCTTCGGCCTGGGCCAGCCTGTGGGCCTGAAGCCAGCGAGTCGAAATCGTGTGGGCTTTTTCGCGGGCAAGCCTCGCTCCTACGAAAAAACACCTCCCCATAGGAGCGAGGCTTGCCCGCGATCACCTGCAACGCAGGTGCCAGACACCTCCCTCTTCCGAAAAAGGCCGCCACCGGTCGATTGCATGACATTTTTTTCATCCCGCTGGCGCTGATCGCGCTTGACGACGAAAGCGCTTTGTTGTTTCCTGAAACCGGTTTCAACGATGCGTCAGAACGTCGCACCCGAAACCGCAAAACGCCCATAACAAGAATTCCAATAATCAGGTCGCAGCCCATGAACAGTTTTTCCGCCGCCCAGCGCAGCCGCGTCACCATGCTCGATGTCGCCGAACGCGCCGGGGTCTCCAAGGCCAGCGTGTCGCGCTTTATCGGCGAAGACCGCGCCCTGCTCTCCGACGCCATCGCCCTGCGCATCGAACAGGCGATAGCCGAACTGGGCTACCGCCCGAACCAGATGGCCCGCGGCCTGAAACGCGGGCGCACGCGCCTGATCGGCATGCTGGTGGCCGATATCCGCAACCCCTATTCGATTGCCGTGATGCATGGCGTGGAAACCGCCTGCCGCCAGCACGGCTACAGCCTGGTGGTGTGCAACACCGACCGCGACGACGAGCAGGAGCGCCAGCACCTGGCCAACCTGCGCTCGTACAACATCGAAGGCCTGATCGTGAACACCCTCGGCCATCACCTGGACGAACTGCGCGAACTGCATCGGGAAATGCCCATGGTCCTGGTGGACCGCAAAGTCGAGCAACTGCACAGCGACCTGGTCGGCCTGGACAATCCGCAGGCCGTGCGCTGCGCCATCGAGCATCTTCAGGAGCGCGGTTACCGCGACCTGCTGCTGGTCAGCGAACCCCACGACGGCACCAGCTCGCGGATCGAGCGCAGCCACAGTTTCAAGGCGCAGATCGAGCAGCGCCCGGCCTTGCAAGGCAAGGTGGTGGAAACCGGCGCCACGCTCAGCCAGCAACTGCAACAGTTCCTCGCCGCCCCCGGCCCCGGCCCGAAAGCCCTGTTCTGCGCCAACGGCGTCGCCGCCCTGGTCGCGACCCGGGCCTTGCGCGAGTTGGGCTGCGCGCTGTTCGAGGACATCGGTCTGATCGCCCTCGACGACCTCGACTGGTATCCGCTGGTGGGCACCGGCATCACCGCCCTCGCCCAGCCCACCGAGCGCATCGGCGCCAGCGCCTTCGAATGCCTGCTCAAGCGTTTGCGCGGCGATGTCGAGCCGCTGCGGGTGCTGGATTTCCCGGCCGAGCTGATCGTCCGTGGCTCCACCCGACAACGAGGCGACTCGGGAGTCGTGGTGCCGGTGTAGCCGCTGCCGAGCCTGCGAGGCTGCGATCGGCAACGCAGTTGCCGCAAACCTGCGTCCGCGATCTGCCTGGAAAACGCTTCGGCCGGGTGACGACGGCTACGCCGCCGATCGCAGCCTGCGGCAGCGGCTACAGGGAATGAGGCAAGCGCGGGAATGCTGGCAGCAAATTTTTTTGCGCTTTTTTTTGAAAAGAAATGAAACCGGTTTCAGAGGTCACAACCATGAATAAATCGCCTGTTTCCATCAGCCTTTCCAGCTACGGCGCCGACCGCGTCCGTGCGCAGGGCCAGGGCAGCTTCATCGAGGTGCTGGCCGCCGCCGGGGCCTCGCGTATCGAATGGCGCGAAGAATTACTCACCGTCGAAGAGCCGTCGCGACTGGCCCAGGCCACCCGCGAGCAGCAACTGGAAAGCGTGTTTTCTTCGCCGCTGGAGCTCTGGGTGGCCGGGCGTTCGCGGGCCAACCCGCAACTGGAACAGGCGCTGCAACGGGCCGAGGCCTTCGGCGCGAAAAGCCTCAAGGTATCCCTGGGTTATTTCACCGAACACAACGACCTGCCCCACCTGGGCCTGCTGTTGGCGCAATCGCCGGTGCACTTGCTGGTGGAAAACGACCAGACCCTGCATGGCGGGCGCATCGAGCCCTTCCAGCGCTTTTTCGCCGAGGTCGAGCGCCACCGCCTGCCGGTGCAGATGACCTTCGACATCGGCAACTGGCAATGGCAGGACCAGTCCGCCTCCGTCGCCGCGCGCCTGCTTGGCCGGCATGTCGGCTACGTGCACTGCAAGGCCGTGGCCCGGCGCGCCGACGGCAAGCTGGTGGCGATACCGCCGGGCATGGCCGACCTGCATCTGTGGGAGCAATTGCTGCGGCACATGACCCAAGGCGTGACCCGGGCCGTGGAGTACCCGCTGCAAGGCGAAGACCTGGTGCAATTGACCCGCGAACACGTCGCTACTCTCGCCCGCCTGGGCCAGTCCCGGTTGGAGAACGCCCATGTCTGAGCTCGATATCCTGTCGTTCGGTGAAACCATGGCGATGTTCGTCGCCGAACAGAGCGGCGACCTGGCCCACGTCGGCCATTTCCACAAACGCATCGCCGGCGCCGACAGCAACGTGGCCATCGGCTTGTCGCGCCTGGGCTTCAAGGTCGGCTGGCTGAGCCGGGTCGGCGCCGATTCCCTGGGGCGCTTCGTCGTCGACAGCCTGCAGGCCGAGGGCGTCAATTGCCGCTACGTCACCAGCGATAGCCAGCACCCCACCGGCTTCCAGCTCAAATCCCTGGAAGAACATGGCGACGATCCGCGGGTCGAGTATTTCCGCCGCGGTTCGGCGGCCAGCCACCTGAGCGTCGCCGACATCGCCCCGCAACTGCTGCGCGCCCGGCACCTGCACGCCACCGGCATTCCGCCTGCGTTGTCGAGTTCGGCCCGGGAGTTGTCCCACACCCTGATGGACAAGATGCGCGCGGCCGGGCGCAGCGTGTCCTTCGACCCGAACCTGCGGCCCAGCCTGTGGGGCAGCGAAAAACTGATGATCGACGAAATCAACCGCCTGGCCGCGCTCGCCCATTGGGTGCTGCCGGGCTTGAGCGAAGGCCGCCTGCTGAGCGGTTATGAAGACCCGGCCGACATCGCCGCGTTTTACCTGGACCAGGGCGCCGAGATCGTGGCGATCAAGCTCGGGGCCCATGGCGCCTATTACCGCACCCCGCTGCACGAAGGTTTCGTCGAGGCGGTAGCGGTCACCCAAGTGGTCGACACCGTGGGCGCCGGCGATGGCTTTGCCGTCGGCCTGGTCAGCGCCCTGCTGGAAAACCACAGCGTTGCCGAGGCCGTGCAGCGCGCCAATTGGATCGGCAGCCGCGCGGTGCAGAGCCGCGGCGACATGGAAGGTCTGCCGACCCGCGACGAATTGCCGGCGGCCGCTGCGCCGCCGATCGCCAGCAAGCCCGCTCCTGCAGAGGCCGCGCAAGCCCTGTAGACGCGAGCTGGCTGGCAACGACACCGTGAAAAAAGCTGAACCCTTGCACTACCTGTTGCGACAAAAACAACAAGCTCAGGAGCACCCTCATGCAAACGCACAAACTCGCCACCCGCCGCTGGTGGTACATCATGCCCATCGTGTTCATCACCTACAGCCTGGCGTACCTGGACCGCGCCAACTACGGGTTTGCCGCCGCCTCCGGGATGGCCGCCGACCTGATGATCACGCCGGGGCTGTCGTCCCTGCTCGGCGCCTTGTTCTTCCTCGGGTACTTTTTCTTCCAGGTACCGGGGGCGATCTACGCGCAGAAACACAGCGTGAAGAAACTGATCTTCGTCAGCCTGATCCTCTGGGGCAGCCTGGCGACCCTCACGGGCGTGGTGTCCAACGCCTATTGGCTGATCGTGATCCGCTTCATGCTCGGCGTGGTCGAGGCCGCGGTGATGCCGGCGATGCTGGTCTACCTGTGCCACTGGTTCACCCGCGCCGAACGTTCGCGGGCCAACACCTTCCTGATCCTCGGCAACCCGGTGACCATGCTCTGGATGTCGGTGGTCTCGGGCTACCTGGTGGAGCACTTCAGCTGGCGCTGGATGTTCATCATCGAAGGCTTGCCGGCGGTGCTCTGGGCCTTTATCTGGTGGCGCCTGGCCGATGACCGGCCGAGCGCGGCGAAATGGCTCAGCGAGCGGGAAAAGCACGACCTGGAAAGCGCCCTGGCCGCCGAGCAGGTGGGCATCAAGGCAGTGAAGAACTACGCCGAAGCCTTCCGCTCGCCCAAGGTGATCGTTCTCGCCCTGCAATTTTTCTGCTGGAGCATCGGCGTCTACGGCTTCGTGCTGTGGCTGCCGTCGATCCTCAAGCACGGCGCGCAGATGGACATGGTCGAGGCCGGCTGGCTGTCGTCGCTGCCTTACCTGGCCGCGGTGATCGCCATGCTCGCGGTGTCCTGGGGCTCGGACCGGGTCCAGAAGCGCAAGCGTTTCGTCTGGCCGCCGCTGCTGGTCGCCTCCTTCGCCTTCTACGGCTCCTACCTGCTGGGCGCCGAGCATTTCTGGTGGTCCTACACCCTGCTGGTGATCGCCGGCGCCTGCATGTACGCGCCCTACGGGCCGTTCTTCGCCATCGTCCCGGAGATCCTTCCGGCCAACGTCGCCGGTGGCGCCATGGCGCTGATCAACAGCATGGGCGCCCTGGGCTCGTTCGGCGGCTCCTACCTGGTGGGCTACCTGAACAGCGCTACCGGCTCGCCGGGCGCTTCCTACCTGCTGATGAGCGGCGCGCTGCTGCTGTCGGTGCTGCTGACCATCTTCCTCAACCCGGGCGCCAGCGACCGCAGCCGCAACCCGCTGCCGGTACGCCGCCTGGCGCATTCCTGAATCGAACAAGGTGAACCCGATGAAAAAACAGGTCGTGCTGTACAAGAAACTCTCGCCGCCGCTGATGGCTCGCCTGCATGAGCAGGCCCAGGTGACCCTGATCGAAGACCTTGGCGCCCAGGGCCTGGCCAAACTGCGCGGCGCCCTGCCCTCGGCCCATGGCCTGCTCGGCGCCAGCCTGCGCCTGGATGCCGAGCTGCTGGACCTGGCGCCGCGCCTGGAAGCGGTGGCCAGCGTTTCGGTGGGCGTCGACAACTACGACATCGACTACCTGACCCAGCGCGCGATCCTGCTCAGCAATACCCCGGACGTGCTCACCGAGACCACCGCCGACACCGGTTTCGCGCTGATCCTGGCCAGCGCCCGGCGCGTGGTGGAACTGGCCAACCTGGTGCGCGCCGGGCAGTGGAACCGCAATATCGGCCCGCTGCATTTCGGCAGCGACGTGCACGGCAAGACCCTGGGCATCATCGGCATGGGGCGGATCGGCGAAGCCCTGGCCCAGCGCGGCCATTTCGGCTTCGGCATGCCGGTGATCTACCACAGCAACAGCCCGAAGCCGGCGGTGGAACAGCGCTTCGGCGCGCGTTACTGCAGCCTGCCGGAGCTGCTGCGACAGGCCGATTTCATCTGCCTGACCCTGCCGCTGACGGAGCAGACCCAGGGCCTGATCGGCCGCGAACAGTTCGCGCTGATGCGCCCGGAGAGCATCTTCATCAATATTTCCCGGGGCAAGGTGGTGGACGAGCAAGCGCTGATCGAGGCCTTGCAGCGACGGCAGATCCGCGCGGCCGGGCTGGATGTGTTCGAGCGCGAGCCCCTGGGCCACGACTCGCCGCTGTTGCAGTTGAACAACGTGGTGGCCACCCCGCACATCGGCTCGGCGACCCTGGAGACCCGCGAGGCCATGGCCCGCTGCGCGGTCGACAACCTGCTGGCGGCCCTGGCCGGACAACGCCCGGCCAACCTGGTCAACCCCCCGGCCTGGGAACGCCGCATGGCCGCGGTTTAATTACTGGGTTGAGGCTGGGGCTGGGTGATTTGTCGCCCGCCGCGCCCATTCCCGCCGTAGGAGCGAGGCTTGCCCGCGAATGGTCGTCAACGAATAGGCGTATTCGCGGGTAGACGTGGTGCGCTTAAGCCTTTTCGCGGGCAAGCCTCGCTCCTACGGGGTTGGGGATGGGGGCTCTAGGGGCTGCGGCGGCGTTTCGACGAGCGGCCTTCGAGCAGGTCCTGGGTGCAGCGCACGATACGCTGGCAGGCATCCGCCAGGCGTTGTTGGTCCACCACCAGGCCGATGCGGATATGGCCCGCCGCGCTGGGGCCGAAGGCCTCGCCGGCGAGCACCGAGACGCCGTGCCCTTCGAGCAGCAACTCGGCGAACTGCTGGGCGCCCAGGCCGGTTTCCCGTACATCGACCATGACGAACATGCCGCCATCGGGCTTGACCGGTTTCAACCCCGGGCACCGGCTGAGCCGTTCGCACACCAGGTCGCGACGCTGGCGATACTCCTCGCGCATCTGCTCCAGCTCCGGCAGGTCGGCGTCCAGCGCCACCACCGCGGCGTTCTGCACGAAATCCGGCAGCCCGTACAACATGCACAGCGCCAGATGGCTCAAGTGCCCGGCCAGGGCGTGCGGCGCCACCACCCAGCCGACTCGCCAGCCGGTCATGGCATGGGACTTGGACAAGCTGTTGATGGTCGCCGTGCGCTCGGCCATGCCCGCCAGGCTGGCGGGGCTGACGTGCTCGCCATCGAACAGCAGCTCGCTGTAGACCTCGTCGGAAATCAGCCACAGGTCATGCTCGATGCACAGCCGCGCCAGGGCCTGCCAGGTTTCCCGGGACAGGCTGGCGCCGGAGGGGTTGTTCGGGCTGTTGAGCATCAGCGCGCGGGTTTTCGCTGTGATGCGCGCGGCAACCTCGGCCGGCTCGACGCGAAAGCCGTTATCCGCACGCACCGGGATCGGCAGCACCTTGGCCCCGCAGGCGCCGAAGACGCCCTCATAAGTCACGTACATGGGCTCGGCCACCAGCACCTCGTCGCCCGGGTCGAGCAGGCACTGGGCCACGGAGAACACCGCGCATTGCGCCCCCGGCAGCACCACCACATGCTCGGCGTCCACCGCCTGGCCGCTGCGGGCGGCGTGACGGCGGGCGATGCGGGTGCGCAGCGAACGGTTGCCGCGCACCTCCGAATAATGGGTGTCGCCGGCCAGCAGGCTATCGATGGCGGCCAGGACAATCGGGCGCGGCGTGTCGAAATCCGGGTCGCCGATGGTCAACAGCAGCACATCGACGCCTTGTTCGCGCAACTCCAGGGCCCGGTAGTGAATTTGCCACGCCGCGGCACCTTCGCCGGCGATCCGTTGGGTCAGGGCTGAATAGCGCATCTCGCTCTCCTTGGGCACGCATTCAAACAACCCTAACTCAAATCACAAAGCGCGCCACCATCGCATTCAAATCCACCGCCAGGCGCGACAGTTCGTGGCTGGCGGCGCTGGTCTGGTTGGCCCCGGCGGCCGATTGGGTGGCCAGGTCGCGGATGTTCACCAGGTTGCGATCGACCTCGCGCGACACCTGGGCCTGCTCTTCCGAGGCGCTGGCAATCACCAGGTTGCGCTCGTTGATCAGGTTGATCGACTCAGCGATCTGCTCCAGCGCCACACCGGCGGCGCGGGCCATTTCCAGGGTGCTCTGGGTGCGCTGGTTGCTCTGCTGCATCGACTGCACCGCCTCGCCGGTGCCGTTCTGGATGCCGGCGACCATCTTTTCGATTTCCTGGGTCGATTGCGCGGTGCGATGGGCCAGCGCCCGCACCTCGTCGGCCACCACCGCGAACCCGCGCCCGGCCTCGCCAGCGCGGGCCGCCTCGATGGCCGCATTGAGCGCCAGCAGGTTGGTCTGCTCGGCAATGGCGCGGATCACGTCCAGCACCTTGCCGATGTCGCGGCCCTGGGTGGCCAGGCCTTCGATCATCACCGAAGTGCTTTGCACGTCGTGGGTCATGGTCTGGATCGCGTCGACGGTCTCCACCACCCGGTCGCGGCCTTCGCGGGCGGCCTGGGTCGACTGGTGCGAGGCTTCGGAGGTCGACACGGCATTGCGCGCCACCTCCTCCACCGCGGCGGTCATCTCGTTGACGGCGGTGGCCGCCTGCTCGATTTCGTTGTTCTGCTGCTGCAAGCCACGGGAGGCTTCCTCGGTCACCGCGCTGAGTTCCTCCGAGGCCGAGGCCAGCTGGGTCGCGGAGCCGGAAATCTGTTCGATGGTCTTGCGCAGGTTGCCCTGCATCTCGGCCAGGGCGCCCAGCAGGCGGGCCGGCTCGTCCTTGCCGTCGATCTCGATGGCCTTGGTCAGGTTGCCCGCCGCAATGGCCTGCGCGGCCAGCACCGCGCGGTTCAACGGGGTGACGATACTGCGGGTCAGCAGCAGGGCCAGCACCACCGTGAGCAGGGCCGCGATCACCGCCACGGCGATGATGCCGGTGATGGCGTTGCGGTAATGCTCGCCGGCCTTATCCGAGGCCTGGGTGGCCCCGGCCTTGTTGATCGCCACCAGCTTGTTCAACTGTTCACCCATCTGGTCGGTGCCGTCCTTGATCCGCGTATTGATCAGGGTGCGCAGCTCCTCGAGCTTGTTCTGTCGCGACAGCTCCAGCATGTCGTTCTGCGCCTGCAGGTACTTTTCCAGGGTGGCCGCGAAGGTCTTGTACAGCGCCACTTCCTCGTCCCCGGCCGGCAAGGCGGCGTAGCTGGCCTGGGCCTGCTTGAGCTTGTCCACCAGCACGCCAATGCGCGCCTGCGCTTCCTGCAGGCCGGCCGGTTCGCGATTGACCAGTACCCGGAACGAAAGAATCCGCAGGCGCAGCACATTTTCGGTGACATTGCCGAGGAACCCTACGCTGGGCAGTTGGTTGCTTTCCATGTCGAGGGAGGCCTGCCGGATAAGCGACATGCGGTTGACGGCGAACACCCCCAGCGCGATGACCAGCAACGCGATGAAGGCAAAACCGAGGAAGGCTCGAGGCGCGATATTCATATTACGTAGCGACATAGGATGACTCTCGGGAATGAGGACTGCGGGCATCCATGCGCTGAACCCTGTCGTCGGCGGCTGGCGGCCGGACAGGTGGGCGCCACTGTTGTAATAGGTCTGTGGGCCTCATAGCGATATCGGCAGCGCTTTAGGTTTTTTGCAGGCCGCGGTGAAAATATTTTTCGCCCCTGGTGGCTGTTTCAATGGTGAAACCGATTGCTGCCAGGTCGCCTGCCCGGGCAGGCCACCGCGCTGGCCATCTGTAAGGCCCACCTGCCCGGCCCAGCTCATGACCAGCCACATGACCAGCCACATGACCAGCCACATGACCAGCCACATGACCTGCCACATGACCTGCCACATGACCAGCCCATGAAAAGTGCAATTCATTCGCCGGAAAAGCCATTCAGTCGCCGCCCCGTCCTGCCCATCATTGCCTTCAGCTCAGACGACGCATAACAACAAGACTGGAGTGGATGATGAAACCCGAAGACTTCCGTGCCGAGACCAACCGCCCGCTGACCGGCGCCGAATACCTGGCCAGCCTGCGCGATGATCGCGAAATCTACATTTATGGCGACCGGGTCAAGGACGTGACCCGCCACCCGGCGTTCCGCAACTCCGCCGCCTCCATGGCCCGCCTCTACGACGCCCTGCACGACCCCGAGACCCGCGACAAGCTGTGCTGGGACACCGACACCGGCAACGGCGGCTACACCCACAAGTTCTTCCGCTCGGCGAAAAGTGCCGACGAACTGCGCCAGCAGCGCGACGCCATCGCCGAGTGGTCGCGCCTGACCTACGGCTGGATGGGCCGCAGCCCGGACTACAAGGCCGCCTTCGGTAGCGCCCTGGGCGCCAACCCGGAGTTCTACGGCCGTTTCGAAGGCAACGCGCGCACCTGGTACAAACGCATCCAGGAAGCCTGCCTGTACCTCAACCACGCCATCGTCAACCCGCCGATCGACCGCGACAAACCGGTGGACCAGGTCAAGGACGTGTTCATCTCGGTGGACGAGGAAGTCGAAGGCGGGATCATCGTCAGCGGCGCCAAGGTGGTGGCCACCAACTCGGCCCTGACCCACTACAACTTCGTCGGCCAGGGTTCGGCGCAGCTTTTGGGCGACAACACCGACTTCGCCCTGATGTTCATCGCCCCCATGAACACCCGCGGCATGAAACTGATCTGCCGCCCGTCCTACGAACTGCAGGCCGGCATGACCGGCTCGCCGTTCGATTACCCGCTGTCCAGCCGCTTCGACGAGAACGACGCGATACTGATCATGGACAAGGTGTTCATCCCCTGGGAAAACGTGCTGATCTACCGCGATTTCGAGCGCTGCCGGCAGTGGTTCCCGCAAGGCGGTTTCGGCCGCCTGTTCCCGATGCAGGGCTGCACCCGGCTGGCGGTCAAGCTCGACTTCATCACCGGGCTGCTGGTCAAGGCCTTGCAGTGCACCGGCTCCCTGGAGTTTCGCGGGGTGCAGGCGCAGGTCGGCGAAGTGGTGGCCTGGCGCAACCTGTTCTGGTCGCTGACCGATGCCATGCACGGCAACGCCAGCGAATGGCTCAATGGCGCCTTCCTGCCCAGTGCCCAGGCCTTGCAGGCCTACCGGGTGCTGGCGCCCCAGGCCTATACCGACATCAAGAAGATCATCGAGCAGGTGGTGGCCAGCGGCCTGATCTACCTGCCGTCCGGCTCTCGCGACCTCAAGGACCCGATGCTCAACCAGTACCTGAGCACCTATTGCCGGGGCTCGGCGGGCATGGGCCACGAGGAGCGGATCAAGATCCTCAAGCTGCTGTGGGACGCCATCGGCACCGAGTTCGGCGGCCGCCACGAGCTGTATGAAATCAACTACGCCGGCAGCCAGGACGAAATCCGCATGCAGTGCCTGCGCCATGCCCAGGCCAGCGGTTCGATGAAAGCCATGACCGATCTGGTGGACCGATGCCTGGGCGACTACGACCTCGACGGCTGGACGGTGCCGCACCTGACCAATCCGGACGACATCAACATGCTCGACCGCATCCGCCAGTAAGCCCACGGGCCGAAATGGCAACCCGTGCAGGGGGCCAGCTTGCTGGCGATAGAGCGGCCACGATGACGCGGTGCCACAGGGGCACCGCCGCCCCTCGAGCGCCGGCCGGCGGCCCCTGCCGGGTATCAAGCAACGGTCGCGGGTTACCCCCGAGGAATCTGTCATGACTCATCTCGATCCCAAGCAACAAGCCTTTCGCAATGCCATGGCGCACATGACCGCGGCGGTCAACGTCATTACCAGCAACGGCCCGGCCGGGCGCTGCGGCATCACCGCCACCGCGGTCTGCTCGGTCACCGACAGCCCGCCCAGCCTGATGGTCTGCGTCAACCGCAACAGCGCGCTGAACCCGGTGTTCAAGCGCAACGGCCGACTCTGCGTCAACGTGCTCTGCGGCGAACACGAAGAGGTCGCCCGGCACTTCGCCGGCATGACCGGGGTGGAAATGGAACAGCGCTTCAGCCTGCATCCCTGGCGCGACGGCCACGCCGCCCTGCCGGTGCTCGACGGCGCCCTGGCCAGCCTGCAGGGGCGCATCACCGAAGTGCAGGAAGTCGGCACCCATTCGGTGATGCTGGTGGAGTTGGATGATATCTGCGTGCGCGAACACGGCGATTCGCTGGTGTATTTCAGCCGTGGCTTCCATCGTTTGCCACGCACCGGCCAAGCGGCCTGATCATTCCTCCACTGTTATGTAGGAGCGAGGCTTGCCCGCGAAAAATTCGCAACGATAACGCGCATTGGCTGGTGTATCGCCGCTGCGCGGCTATCGCGGGCAAGCCTCGCTCCTACAGGATTTCGTCGCTCTTCATATCCCTTGCCATCGGCCTTCATCCTGCATCTGTAGGATAGCGATCGCCCACCGGGCCAACGATACTCCTCCCCAGGCCCTGCCCACGTCCCTGGACGTTCCGGTCCTTACCGACTCCGTGACGAAAACAATAAGAAAGTCGCACAGGGGAATACCGATGAACCGTCATGAACATGGCCACGCCAGCCTGCTGCAGGCCTTCAGCACGCTGACCCTGGAGTTGCAGCGCCTGGCGCAGCACAAGGACATCGAACACTTCCATGGCCATGCGCTGGACCGCATCGGCCAATTGCTGCCCTTCGACAGCGCCTGGTGGGGCCGCGCCGCGCTGATCGACGGCTTGCCGGAAGAACACAGCTCCTACCTCCACCACCTGCCCGCCCGCTACCTGCAGGACTGGCAGTCGATCAAGCACATCGACGTGACTGTCGGCCGGGTCCATGCCCATCCCGGCCAGACGGTGATCGTCGACATGCGCGACCCGGTCAACGGTCCCGGCCTGAACTGGCTGGGCACGACCTACGGCATCGGCGAACTGCTCTGCGTGGTCTACATCGACCCGCAAACCCACCTCAGCGACCACCTGGCGCTGTACCGCGCCCCCCGCGCCACGCGCTTCAACGCCGACGACTGCCTGCTGCTGAACAACCTGATGCTGCACCTGGCGGCCGCGGTGTCGGCCAACCAGATCCGCACCCTGGTGGCCTTGCGCGAAACCCTCACCAGCCCGCGCAACCTGGCGTTGGCGGTGTGCGACCAGCGCGGCACCCTGCATTGCGCCGAGCGCGGCTTCGTCGACCTGCTGCTCGGCGAATGGCCGGACTGGAACGGCCCGTGCCTGCCGGTGCCGATGCCCCACGGCGGCTATGAAGGCCGGCACCTGCAATTCGAGGCCTCGCCGGTGGGCGACCTGTTCCTTCTCACCGCCCGCGGCCGCACGCTGCTGACGCAACTGAGCCCACGGGAAAACGACGTGGCCCTGGGCTTCGGCGAAGGCAAGACCTACAAGGAAATCGCCCGCGAGCTGGGCCTGTCGCCGAACACCGTGCGCCATCACATTCGCGCCATCTACTGCAAGCTCGGGGTCAAGGACAAAGCGCGCATCGCCCACCTGCTGCACGCCCCACCCGACTGACCCTCCCCAGGCCCGCTAGGCCAACAGGCGAACGCAGGTCGTTGCACCTCGCCAGCCCTGCGTTCGCCGACTTGGTACAGGCCCGGCCCCCCAGCACTGACTTTTTCGCTGTCGTCTTGACGGCCACGGGCCGCTGTCGCCCCGTTTTTTGCCACTGCCGCGTACCGGCGAGCCTTCGCCGCTCAACCACTCAAGAAGAGACGCTACGCCCATGACCAGAACGCTTGCTCGCCACACCGCCCTGGCCTTCACCTGCGCCCTGTCGAGCCTTGAGGCCGGCGCCGCCGACCTGAACGCTCGCGACTTCTTCGGCGCGCCCCCCGGCACCCGCCTGGGCGTGCTGTACCTGCCGGCGAGCCGGGCCGGCGATTTCCATGGCCCGGCCGACAGCACCGGCAAGGCCGAACTGAAGGTCAACGCCCTGGCCTATCGCCAAGTGTTCTTCAGCGATATCTGCGGCACCCTGTGCACCCCGCAATTCATCGTGCCCTTCGCCGATATCGACGCGCGCCTGCCGGGCGCCAAGCGCCACACCGGGGAAAGCGGCTTCGGCGACCCGCAGGTCGGCGGCACGCTGTTCTTCATCAACGAGCCGGCCTCGCGCACCTACAGCGGCCTGCTGACCCTGATCACCCTGCCGGTGGGCGAATACCACGGCGACAACCCGGATGTCTCGCCGGGCGCCAACCGCTGGGGCGCGACCTTCGTTTACAACTACACCCGGGGCGTCGGCGAGAAGTGGGTGCTGGAAGCCAACCTGGAAGCCCAGTTCTACGGCAAGAACGACGACTACTTCGGCAGCGACCTCAAGCAGGACCCGCTGTACCGCCTGCAAGCCTTCGCCTCCTACGACTTCACCGCCAGCACCTACGGCGCCCTGCGGCTGATTCACGCCGACGGTGGCGAGTTGCGGATCAACGACCAGCGCATCGACGACACCCACAAGCGCTACACCCAGGTCGGCTTCGAAGTCGGTCACTGGCTCGACCCGCAGAACCAGCTGATGTTCGGCCTCTCGCAAAACGTCGCCACCCGCAACGGCTACCACGGCGCCGACGCCTTGCTGCGCCTGGTCCATCTGTTCTGAACCGCCATTTCCGGAGCTATCCCGCCATGACGACCCCGCAACAGACGCTCGCCGGCGAGCAGCCGCGCACCGCCTCATCCCTGGCCCTGCTGGCGGCCATCGTGCTGTTCGCCGCCATCACCCCGACCATCCTCATGACCGCGCCGGCGGTGGCCGCGCAATTGGCCAGCCAATGGCAACTGAGCCCGTCGCAGATCGGCGACCTGTTCTCTACCGAACTGGGGGCCATGAGCCTCGCCACCCTGCCCGCCTTCTGGTGGCTCAAGCGCGTCGACTGGCGCCGCGCGGCGCTGCTGGCCGGGGCGCTGTTCATCGTCGCCAACCTGCTGTCGATCGGGGCCCAGGGCTACGGCGCGCTATTGGCCCTGCGTTTTTGCAGCGCCCTGGCTGGCGGCTCGCTGATGATCATCTGCCTGTCCAGCGCCGCCTCCACCGCCAACCCCAGCCGGGCCTACGGCCTGTGGGTCATGGGGCAACTGGTGGTCGGCGCGCTCGGGCTGGGCCTCCTGCCGCGGCTGTTCGAACATTACGGCCTGGCCGCCTGCTACCTGCTGCTGGCGCTGCTGATGGGCCTGTGCCTGCCGCTGGCGCGCTACTTTCCCCAAGGCGCGCCGGTCCCGGAAAAAGCCGCGGGGCCGGCCGCCGCGCCGAGGTGGAAGGTGGCGTGCGGCATTCTCGGCATCCTCGGTTTCTATATCAGCCTCAGCGGGGTCTGGACCTTTATCGGTGCGATCAGCGCCAGGGCCGGTATTTCCGCCGAGGCCAGCGGCGAGCTGCTGGCCGTCGCCACGGTCATGGGCATCGTCGGCGCCGGCTGCGCCTCGCTGATCGGCAATCGCCTGCCGCGCCTGCTGTTGCTGCTGTTCGGCTACGGCCTGATGGCCGGTTCCGTGCTGTTGCTGCTGGGCGTGCCGCCCCTGGCGCGCTTCGCCCTCGCCGCCCTGGCCTTCAAGTTCACCTGGACCTTCATCCTGCCGCTGATCCTCGCCTGCCTGGCCGACCTCGACCGCTCCGGCAAGTTGATGAACGCCTCCAACCTGGTGATCGGCGGCGGCCTGGCCATCGGCCCCAGCGTGGCCGGGCGACTGATCGAAAGCACCGGCGGCTTTCAGCCACTGCTGATCGGCGCGGCCTGCCTGACCCTGCTGTCGCTGGCGCTGATCCTCGGCTGCCGGCGCAATCCCTGAATCCCCTGACCCCCTGTAGCCGCTGCCGAAGGCTGCGATCGGCCCGCAGGGCCGTTGCGGTTTCCAGATCGCTGAAGGCCTTCGGCCTTATCGCAGCCTTCGGCAGCGGTGACAAATTTTCGCCCCCTAGATGGATATGCCCATGACCCGCAAAACCGCGTTTTTCTTCGATGAACTCAGCCTCTGGCACAGTGCCGGGCCGCATGCGCTGACCCTGCCCGTCGGCGGCTGGGTGCAACCGCCCGCCGCGGCCGGGCACGCCGAATCGCCGGAAACCAAGCGCCGCCTGAAAAGCCTGCTCGACGTCTCCGGCCTGACCCGCCAGTTGCAGGTGCGCAGCGCCACGGCCGCCAGCGAAGAGGATTTGTTGCGGGTGCACGGCGCCGAGTACCTGCAACGCTTCAAGGCCCTGAGCGAGGCCGGTGGCGGCGAACTCGGCCCGCAAGCGCCGATCGGCCCGGGCAGCTACGAAATCGCCAAGCTCTCCGCCGGCCTGGCCATGGCCGCGGTAGACGCCGTGCTCAGTGGCGAAGTCGACAACGCCTACTCGCTGTCACGCCCGCCGGGACACCATTGCCTGGCCGACGGCGCCATGGGTTTCTGTTTCCTGGCCAATATCGCCATCGCCATCGAGGCGGCCAAGGCCAGGCACGGCCTGGGCAAGGTCGCGGTGATCGACTGGGACGTGCACCACGGCAACGGCACCCAATCGATCTTCGAGGAACGCGGCGACGTGCTGACCCTGTCCCTGCACCAGGACGGCTGCTTCCCACCCGGCTACAGCGGCGAACAGGACCGTGGCCGCGGCGCCGGGCTGGGGGCCAATTTCAATATCCCGCTGCTGCCCGGCAGCGGCCACGACGCCTACCTGCATGCCCTGCAACGCATCGTGATCCCGGCCCTGGAGCGCTTCGAGCCGGAGCTGATCATCGTTGCCTGCGGCTACGACGCCAATGCGGTCGACCCGCTGGCGCGGATGCTGCTGCACAGCGACTCGTTCCGCGCCATGACCCGCGAAGTCCGCGAAGCCGCCGAACGCCTGTGCCAGGGCCGCCTGGTGCTGGTGCATGAAGGTGGTTATTCGGAAGCCTATGTGCCCTTCTGCGGGCTGGCGACCCTCGAGGAACTGGCCGGCGTCAGGACCACGGTGACCGACCCGATGCTCGAGTTCGTGCAGATGCAACAGCCCAACCCCCAATTCCAGGCCTTTCAACGCCAACTGATCGACGACCTGGCGCAAACCTTCTTCAACCACTGACCCTGTAGCCGCTGCCGAAGGCTGCGATCGACCGGAACGGGCGTGGCGATCTTCCGGACGCTGGAGGTCCTTCGGACCTATCGCAGCCTGCGGCAGCGGCTACATGGGTTTGTGCATCG
>NZ_FNPW01000001.1:112123-295040 GCF_900107395.1 Pseudomonas sp. NFIX28 | reverse complement strand
GACGCTGGAGGTCCTTCGGACCTATCGCAGCCTGCGGCAGCGGCTACAGGATTTTGCGCGCTTCGCTGGGGGTCTGGCCGTAATGGGCCTTGAACGCGCGGGCGAAGTGGGCCTGGCTGGCGAAGCCGTGGCGGTAGGCGATTTCGCCGATGTCCAGGCCCGTTCCCCGTGGGCTGCCCAGCAGGTCATGGGCCTGTTGCAGGCGTCGTTCCAGGATAAAGCGGCTGGGCTGGCTGCCTTCCAGGGCGAACAGGCGGCTCAGGTGCCGGGTTGAAATACCGGTCTGCGCGGCCACCCGCTCGCAACTCAGCTCCGGGTCGGCCAACTGCTCGTTGATGCACTGTTTGGCCGCCAGCAGGTAGGAAGCGCTCAGGGCGTTGATCCGCCGCTCTCCGGTTTGCCCGGCGATCAAGCTGCCCAACAGCTCGAGCGCCTGGTGCTGGTAATTCTCGGCGTCCTCGCTCAGCGGCTGCTGGAAAAAACCTTGGGTGCGCTCGCCCAGGGTGCGCAGCAACAGGCGCTGCACGCCGCTTTGGCCGCCGATTTTCAGCGAGCGGTCGAAACGCTTGAGGCAACGCTCGGCGAACAGCGCCTGGGGAATGTCGAAAATGAACTGGCGCATCGGCCCGGAGAACCCGAACAGATAGGGTTTGTCGGTGCGGTAGACGATCAGCTCGCCCGGTTCGAGCAACTGGCAGGCGCCGTCCTGGTAGAAAAACGAGCCGCTGCCGGTAACGAACGACACGAACACCGACTCCTTGGGCACCGCGCGGATCATTGAGGTGTCACGCTCGACCACATGTTCGTTGCCCACGATCCGCGCCAGGCGCATGCCCTCCAGCTGCAGGTTGTCCTGGCTGGCGGCAAAGCCGCTTTCACAGAAGGAGCTGCATTTGAGGCCGACCAGGGTGGAGGCGTTGTAGTCCTCCCAGAAGGCCAGCCGTTGATCCAGGGCGATGCTTTGGGTGCAGGCATGCCGGGTTTCGAGCAAGGCGCATGGAGTCATTTTTATTCTTCTCATGGGCAAGGGAGCATTTCCGGTCGGCAAGGCAGTGACCGGATACCGAGGCCGCGGCAGGTGGCGCTCGCGGCGATTCATTAACATATGAAGCTTATGCCCTGTCAACGTGAAACTCAGTGGCTACAAGTCGATTGCCAGGGTAAACAGCGTCCCAGAAACCTGTAGGAAAACGCTCGTCCGATCCAGTCAACAATCCCGTCCGATTGGATAAAACCCCACGGGCGCGCCGCGCCTAAAGTCGCCTCGACTCCCACAACGAATAGAGGCCGACCATGCCCGAAGCCGCCCGCCGTGAATTCTGGAAAGACCTGCAACCGATCGCCAATTGCTTCAAGCCGGACGCCAAGCCCGAGGTCTACCTGCCCAATGCCGCCAGCGACGACCTGAAGCTGTATGTGCCCTTCACCGAGACCGTGTCCTCGCGGCCGCTGTGGATCTCGCCCAGCGAGAACCGCTGGTGCGACATCCTCATGGCCAGCAGCGCCGGCCTGGTGAACCGGCATTACCACCCCCACGAAGTGTTCGCCTACACCCTGTCCGGCAAATGGGGCTACCTGGAGCACGACTGGACCGCCACCGCCGGCGACTTCGTCTACGAGACCCCGGGCGAAGGCCACACCCTGGTGGCCTATGAGCACGAGCAACCGATGCGCGCGTTTTTCATCGTCAAGGGCCCGCTGATCTGGCTCGACGAACAGGGCGAGCCGGACGGTTACTTCGACGTGCACTCCTACATCGCCATGTGCCGCGCGCACTACGAAAAGATCGGCCTCGGCGCGGCCTATATCGACACGCTGTTTCGCTGAGTTCGCAACTTACACCTGCCCCTCCCGCGGAGAACGACCATGGCTTACAACAACAATAAAGCCGGTTACGAGAACATCCTGCTGGGCGTGCTGTTCCTGACGTTCGGTTTCGTCTTTTTCGATCGCCTGGCGCTGTCCTTCCTGTTTCCCTTCATGGCCGACGAGTTGCAGCTAAGCAACAGCCACCTGGGCATGCTGTCGTCGGTGCTGGCCCTGGCCTGGGCGGTGTCCGGCGCGCTGGTCGGCGCCTGGTCGGACCGGCGCGGCAAGCGCAAGCCGCTGCTGATCGTCGCGGTGCTGCTGTTTTCCCTGTGCTCAGCGCTGTCCGGGCTGGTCACCGGGTTTCTCAGCCTGCTGCTGTTCCGCGGCATCATGGGCCTGGCCGAAGGGCCGATCCTGCCGCTCTCGCAATCGCTGATGGTGGAGGCCTCCTCGCCCCATCGCCGGGGCCTGAACATGGGCCTGCTGCAAGGCTCGGCGGCCGGGCTGCTGGGCGCGGTGATCGGCCCGCCGGTGCTGATCGCCCTGGCCGAGGCCTACGGTTGGCGCCACGCCTTTATCGTCTCGCTGATCCCCGGGCTGCTGATCGCCCTGTTGATCTGGCGCTACGTGCGCAACGACACGCCGCCGGCGCCGATCACCGCCGACAGTCACAGCGCGCCGGTCAATCGCCTGGCGCTGCTGAAAAGCCGCAACATCGTGCTCTGCACCCTGATCAGCTGCGTGTTCCTCACCTGGTTCGTGATCCTGATTTCCTTCACCCCGACCTTTCTGGTCAAGGTCCGCGGCTACAGCCCGGCGAGCATGGGCACGGTGATGAGTTGCCTGGGCGGCGCCTGGGTGCTGTGGGGCTTCGGCGTGGCGGCGATTTCCGACCGTTTCGGCCGCCGCCCGACCCTGGTGCTGTTCTCGCTGATCGCCGCCTGCTGCCCGATCGCCCTGCTCTACGCCAACAGCCCGTTGCTGATGGGCGCGCTGATGCTGCTGACCTACACGGGCCTGGGCTGCTTCACCCTGTTCATGGCGACCATCCCCGCGGAAACCGTGCCCCGGGAGGTCATGGCCACCGCCCTGGGCATGATCATGGGCATCGGCGAGCTGGTGGGCGGCTTCGTCTCGCCGACCATCGCCGGGTTCGCCGCCGACCGCTTCGGCCTGTCCATCGTCATGTGGATCTCCTGCGGCGGCGCCTTGCTGGCCGCGCTGCTGGCGCTGTTCCTCAAGGAAACCGCGCCGGCGGTACTGGCTCGCGGGCGCTGCGCCGAACCGTCCCTTTCTTCCCCCCTGCAAGGAAACCAGCCATGAAAGCATTGCGTTGGCATGCCGCCCGCGACCTGCGCCTGAGCGATCTGCCAGCGCCACAGCCCGGCCCGGGCGAGGTGCTGGTGCAGGTGGCCTACTGCGGCATCTGCGGCAGCGACCTGCACGAATACGCCGACGGCCCGCATTCGATCCCGCAACAGGAACCTCACCCGCTGTCCGGTTGCCGCGCGCCGCTGACCCTCGGCCACGAATTCTGCGGCCTGGTGCTGGCGGTGGGCGCGGGTGTCGAGCGGGTCCAGGTCGGCAGCCGGGTGGCGGTGGAGCCGGAGTACCGCTGCGGCGATTGCCAGTACTGCCGCGCCGGCCAGTACAACCTCTGCCAGTCCATGGGTTTTATCGGCCTGATGGGCGACGGCGGTTTCGCCGAGCAGGTGCGGGTGCCGGCCTACATGCTGCACCCGCTGCCGGACTCGGTGAGCTTCAAGCAGGCCGCGGTGCTGGAGCCGGCGGCGGTGGCCTTTCACGCGCTGAACCAGAGCCGCCTGCTGGCCGGCGACAGCTGCGTGGTGTTCGGTCTCGGTCCTATAGGCCTGCTCTTGATTTTGCTGGCGCGGCTGCGCGGCGTGGAACGGATTTTCGCCGTGGACATCAGCCCTGAGCGACGGCAACTGGCGCGGGATTTCGGCGCCCTGGAAGTGCTCGACGGCCACGCCGCCAACCTGCCGCAACGCCTGCATGAACTGAGTGGCGGCGGCATCGACACGGCCTTCGAGGCCGCCGGCAGCCAGCAAACCCTGAGCCTGGCCCTGCATTCGCTGCGCAAGGGCGGCGAAGTAGTGCTGGTGGGTTTGATGGGCGAGGTCAGCGTCGATGCCTTCCAGCTGGTCAACCACGAACTGCGCCTGCTCGGCAGCGTCGGTTATCGCAACGCCTACCCGCCGCTGATCGAGTTGCTGGCCAGCGGCCGCCTGGACCTGACGCGCGCCGTGACCCGCTGCGTGACCCTGGAACAGGCCGTGGAGCATGGCTTCGAAACGCTGCTGCGGGACAAAAGCCAGATCAAGGTGCTGGTCAACCCCAACCCATCGCTGGCCAAGGCATGACCTGTAGCCGCTGCCGCAGGCTGCGATAAGGCCGAAGGCCTTCAGCGATCCGGAGACCGCAACGACCCTGCGGGCCGATCGCAGCCTTCGGCAGCGGCTACAGACCTGAACGGCTCATCACAAAAACAACAAGAAACGAGTACCGACCATGAAACGCATTCCCCTGCTGTGCCCGCTGCTGGCGGCGGTCCTGTTCACCCCTTTGTGCCAGGCTGAGGCGCCGGCGCCCGGCCGCGAAGGCCCGCTGGCCGGGCTCGGCGAGTACCTGGCCGGCTACGGCATCCAGCCCCATGTGCAGTTCTGGAGCCTGTCGATGAAGAACCTCGACACCGGTCCGCGGGAACACAGCGTCGGCAACAGCGGCGACCTGTTCGTCGGCGCCGACTTCGACCTCGATGCCCTCGCCGGCCTTACAGGCGCGGCCGTTCATTTCGAGGAAACCTTCTTCATCCTCGACACCGCCACCGGCCAGCCGACCTCGCGCAACTGGCAAGGCGCCGCCGGCAGCTATTTCGCCGGTGCGCCGATCCACAACGACATCACCAGCAACCAACTGAGCCTGCTGACCTACCAGCAGACCTGGCTCGACGGCCAGCTGGACATGAGCCTGGGGCGCACCAACGCGCGGCGCTACTTCTATATCTACAACTGCGAAACCGTGGTCACCTGCAACGACCCGATCATCGATTCGTCCACCGGCATCCTGCCGCCACCCTACGGCAGCTGGGGCGGCTACCTGAAGTACCAGCCGGTGCCGGGCTTCTACGTGCATGGCGGCGCGTTCGAGTCGAACCCGATGGACTACCTGAAAGAGCGCAAGGGCCTGGACTTCAGCACCGACGACGCCAGCGGCACCAGCCTGCTGCTGGGCATCGGCAGCAAGGACGACGGGGCCTACAGCGCCCGCTACGAACTCAATGGCTACTACAACACTTCCAAGCAGTACGACCCGCTGACCGGTACCAGCGAGCACGGCACCGGCGGCGCCTTCTTCAAGTTCCAGCAAGGCTTCTGGCGTGCCGACGGCGGCCAGCGCACCGCGCCCCAGGCACTGCTGGCGTTCGGTTCGCTGTCGCTGGCGGCCGACGACAAGCAGCCCTTCAGCCATTTCGCCGAAATCGGCCTGAGCTATCTCGCGCCCTTCGACCGGGCGCAAGACAAGCTCAACCTCAAGGCCAGCTATCTGCGCCTCAACGACCATCAGCTGCGCTTCCAGCAACGGGCACGGATCGCCAACGGCGGCGACCCTCGCCTGGGCGAACGCAACGTATACGCCATCGAGGCCAACGGCCACTTCGCCCTGACCCGGCACCTGGCGCTCGAGCCCAGCGTGCAATACCTGATCAACCCGGACAATTTCTACAACCCCGAGGCTCGCGAGCTCAGCGGCAACGGTTTTGTCGTCGGCCTGCAAGTCATGTACGACGTCGGCGCGGCGCTGGGGTTGTGAACCTGCTTCTTACTGCCAACGAGGTATTTCCCATGACTGACTCCGCCCCGCGTTCATTCGACTACATCGTGGTCGGGGCCGGCTCGGCCGGGTGCGTGCTGGCCAACCGGCTGTCCGCCGACCCGCGGCTCAGCGTCTGCCTGATCGAAGCCGGCCCCAGCGACCGCAGCCTGTTGCCCGGCGCCAATGTGCGCACCCCGGCGGGCATCATCCGCCTGATCGCCAACCCGAAGTGGAACTGGATGCATCAGTTCAGCGCCCAGGCCGCCAGCGGCGAGCGCCCGATCCCCTGCCCGCGCGGCCGGCTCTGGGGCGGCTCGAGCGCAATCAACGGCATGATCTACATCCGCGGCCACCGCAGCGACTACGACCGCTGGGCCGCGGCCGGCAACCGGGGCTGGAGCTACGACGAACTGCTGCCGTACTTCCTGCGCTCGGAGCACTTCGAGCCCGGCGCCTCGCCCTGGCATGGGCAAGACGGCGAACTCAACGTCGCCACGCAACGCAGCCCGAGCCCGATCAATCAGGTGTTCTACCAGGCCGCCCAGGAACTGGGCTGGCGCTACAACGCGGATTTCAACGGCGAGGAGCAGGAAGGCTACGGGCCCTTCCATGTCACCCAGATCAACGGCGAGCGTTGCAGCGCCGCGCGGGCCTTCCTGTACCCGGCGCTGGCGCGGCCCAACCTCACCGTCCTGAGCTCGACCCTGAGCCACCGCGTGTTGCTGGAAGGCAACCGCGCCTGCGGCGTCGAGGTCAGCCAGGATGGCGCGGTGTTCCAGCTCAAGGCCCGGCGCGAGGTGATCCTCAGCGCCGGGGCAATCAACTCGCCGCAGTTGCTGTTGCTCTCCGGCATCGGCCCGGCCGAGGAACTGGCGCGCCATGGCATCGCCCAGCGCCATGAACTGCCGGGAGTCGGCCACAACCTGCAGGACCATCAGGACGTGGTGCTGATGTACCGCTGCGACAGCGAGCTGACCTACGGAATCTCGGCCAAGGGCCTGTTGCCCCTGGCCCGTTCGCCCTGGCAGTACCTGGGGCGGCGCAGCGGCCCGCTGACCTCCAACACCGTGGAGTCCGGCGCCTTCCTGCGCCTGCAAGCCGAGGACGCCGCGCCGGAGCTGGGCCTGATCGTCGCCCCGGCGTTGAAGAACCAGCCCCAGCGCCTGGTGCCGCTGGGCCATGGGGTCAGCCTGCACATCGCCGTGATGCACCCGCAGAGCCGTGGCCAGGTCCGGCTCAACTCCGCCGATCCCCATGACAAGCCGATCATCGACAGCAATTTCCTCAGCCACCCGGAAGACCTGCGCAAGTTGGTGGCGGGCGTGCGCCTGGTGCGCCAGCTGGCGGCGAGCCAGGCATTCGCCCGGCGCCTCAAGGGCGAGCTGGTGCCGGGCCCACGGGTGGAAAGCCAGGCGCAGATCGAGCAGTGGATCCGCGACAGCCTGGGCACCGTGTTCCACCCGGTCGGCACCTGCAAGATGGGCCACGACGCCCAGGCAGTGGTCGACGACCAGTTGCGGGTCCACGGCCTGCAGGGCCTACGGGTGGCCGACGCGTCGATCATGCCGAGCCTGACCACCGGCAATACCAACGCGGCGGCGATCATGATCGGTGAAAAGGCCGCGGATTTGCTGCTGGGTAAAGCGCCGCCGAGCATTCAGATCCCTGTTCGGATGGAGCAACCGGCGCCTTCATCGGTCAGCGGCTGAACAGCGGAAAACCAGCACGCCGAACACCAGCCCGACCGCGTCATCGTTCATCGCGAGCAAGCTGCGCTCCTACAAAAGCCCCGCCCCCGTAGGAGCGAGGCTTGCCCGCGATACCCCCAAGCCCACCGCATTTACCCAATCAAACCCATCCCCACAAACACACCCGCCACCCGTAGGAGCGAGGCTTGCCCGCGATGGCCCCCAAGCCCACCACATTCATCCAATCAAACCCGCCCCCACAAACACACACGCCACCCGTAGGAGCGAGGCTTGCCCGCGATAGAGCCCAAGCCCACCACATTCATCCAATCAAACCCATCCCCACAACCACACGCGCCACCCGTAGGAGCGAGGCTTGCCCGCGATGCCCCCCAAGCCCACCGCACCTATCCATGACGGCCTCAGCGGGTGGCGGGCGGCGCGATGTTCCACAGCCGTGGCCAGTCTTCGGAGGACAGGCCATTGCACATCGGCATCTGCCGGTAATCGCTGAGCTGGAAGGTTTCGCCGTCGAACAGCCAGCGCCCGGTTTCGCCGCAGTCGCCGATGCCGCGTGCCAGATAAAAGGTGCTCAGTACCCCGGTCTTAGGGTCGTAGTGGGCGCCGCCCGAGCCGTCCGCGTTATTGATGGGCACGCTTTGCCGGCGCAGCTCCTGGAGCTTCGGTGGATTGCCGCGCGACCAGCTGCTGATCAGGTAGTCGCAGTTGTAGGCCGCGCAGTCGCTCAGCACCACGCTCAACGCACGCTGCGCGGTCAGCGGATAGACCTCGACCTGGGGTTCGGCCACATAGTCTTCATCGTCATTCGGCGTGCCCGGCGCGGCGAGCGTCACCGCGGCCGCCGAGATGCGCGTGCGCTCTGCCTCCGTCAGCGGCGGCGCCCCCGGATACGCCCGCAGCTGGGCCGGCAGCGGCCGCGCCGGCACCTCGCTGGCCGGGCGTTGGCCGGGGCGCCACAACGCCGTCACGCCATTAACCCGGCCCTGCACCGAGTCCATCAGCAGCAATGCCGCCGACAAGCCGCGCAACGGCACCCAGGCCTCGTCGTTCCCCGCCAGCTTCAATTCCTGAGCATTGCGCAGGCGCTCCAGCCACTGGCGGGCCCGGGCCGGGTCGGCGATTTCATAACGGGTGACCTGGCTCTGCGCGCCCTTCTTTTCCGGCAGCAGCACCAGGGCGTCCAGCAGCTGCGGCTCCAGTGGCTGGCCATCGAGGCGCAAGAGCGACAGCTCGGCGGGGTCGCCGCGCTGGTCCAGGCGTATTTCCAGGGGGCCCTCGGGGCCGGCGCGACGCTGGATATGCAGGGTCAGGCTGCTGTACTGCACGCCGTGCTCGCCGCTGGGCGCGCTGAGGGCGTGGCAGCCGCGCAGGTTGTCGCAGCCGGTGATCCATTCCTGGGTCTGGCGCAGCAAGGGCACCTTTTCCGCGGCATTCTGCGCCAGCGCCTGGGCGCCGCCGGCGCTCAGCAAAAGAACCATCAGGGTGCGCTGCAACATAAGACTGTCCTTGTCGAAAAGCGCCGATTCTCCCACGCGGCTCCGCGCCCTTCCCAGCTTTTTTGCCCTCAGGACCAGGGTTTGGCTGCCCCCTGGCGCGCCCGGTATTCGCCCGGCGTCATCTTCGCGTAGCGCTGGAAGAACCGGCTGAAATACGCCGGGTCCTTGAACCCCAGCTGATAGCAGATTTCGTTCACCGAACTGGCGGTGAACAGCAGCAGGCGCTTGGACTCCTGCATCAGGCGCTCGTACACCAGGCGCTTCGACGGCAGGTCGGCAATGCGCCGGCAGACGTCATTCAGGCGCGCCTCGGTGACGCCGATCTGCCCGGCATACCGCGCCAATGGCCAGTGTTCCAGATACCGGGCTTCGATCAGCTCGTTGAAGCGGTGGAAGATGTGCAGGTCTTCGTGGCGTGCCGGGCGGGCCTTGAGGGAATTGGCCGAGAGCCTGAACAGGCTGATCAGGATCAACCGGGTCAGGGCCTCCAGCGCCGGCGCATGCCCAACGCCCTGCCCGGCGACTTCTTCCTGCAACTCATCGAACAGCAACTCCAGGCGCCGCGCCTCGGCGGCGAAGCCCGGGGCCAGATGCGCCAGCGCGACGCAGGCCGGCGCCACCTGGGGACCGCTGGCCAGGCGGCTGTCGGCTTCGATCAGTTCCCACACCAGCTGTTGGCGCACGGTCAGCACGTGACCTTCGCTGTCGGCCTCGGTGACGAAGGAATGGGCAATGGTCGGCGGGGTAAGGAAGAACATCGGCCCCGACTCCAGAAACTGCTGGTCGTCGAGGTAGACCCGCACCGCGCCGCTTTTCACGTAGTGCACCTGGAAAAACCGGTCGTGGCGGTGCACCGGCATGTTGCGGCCGAAGAACCCGGCCAGGTTGCTCAGTTTGTCGTAATGCACCTGCGAGTCGGCGTAGCGCTGGTCGTAGACCTGGCCGATGTTGATATTGGGGATCGGCTGGCGATCGCTCATGGTGGCGTTTCTCTTGTTTTCGCCTCGGCGCTTCTGGTTTTCGCCGCAGCATTTTTATTTTTTTGAGCCGTGGCAGGCGCCCACATCCTGCGTGATTCGCGGCCTGTGCACCAGCGCCGGAGCGGCCGTTCGGGGTCGGCTGGAGGCCGGCGCTTGACGATCGTTAACATATTAAATATAACGTTAACACATTAACGAATTCACCTCGTCTTCCGCGATGCTCAGGAGAAAACCACAATGAGCCGTGCACTGCATGAAGTCGCCACCGGCACCCTGTTCGGCGTCGCGCTGAACTACCAGGGCCTGTTGCGCAGCCACCTGGAATCCTTTACCCAGCCGCCCTACCAGCAACCACCGGTCAAACCGGTGCTGTTCATCAAGACGCCCAATACGCGCAATGTCCACGGCGGCGCGGTGGTCTTTCCGAAAGGGGTCGAGCGCCTGCAACCGGGCCCGGCGCTGGGCGTGGTGATCGGCAAGAACGCCAGCCGCGTCAGCGTCCAGGATGCCCTGGCGCATGTCGCCGGCTACACCATCGTCAACGAGTTCAGCCTGCCGGAAGACAGCTATTACCGCCCCGCCGTCAAGGCCAAATGCCGCGACGGCTTCTGCGCCTTCGGCCCGGAATTGGTGCCGGCGGCCCAGGTCCGCGATCCCCACGACCTGGAACTGAAAATGTGGGTCAACGGTGAACTGCTGCAGCGCAACAGCACCGCCAATTTCGTACGCGGCATTCCCCAATTGATCGCCGAGCTCAGCGAATTCATGACCCTGCATGAGGGCGACGTGCTGATCACCGGCACGCCCGAGGGCCGCGTCGACGTCAAGCCCGGCGACCGCATCGAAGTGGAGATCAGCGGCCTGGGCCGTCTCGCCAATCACATTGTCGCTGAAGAAATAGCCGCCGAAATTGCCGCCGAATAAGGAGCCGCCATGAAACACGCCCGCATCCGTTATCAGGGCCAGGTCCACGACGTCGTGGTCAACGCCCCCAACAGCGTGAAACTGGCCGATGGCCGCGTGCTCGCCGAGGACCAGGTCGAGTGGCTGCCGCCGGCCACCGGCAACATGTTCGCCCTGGGCCTGAACTACGCCGACCACGCCGCCGAACTGGCCTTCAAGCCGCCGACCGAGCCGCTGGCGTTCATCAAGTCGCCCGGCACCTACACCGGCCACAACCAGGTCAGCTGGCGCCCGGACAACGTCGCCTACATGCACTACGAGTGCGAACTGGTGGCGGTGATCGGCAAGACCGCGCGCAACGTCAAGCGCGCGGACGCCCTCGACTACCTGGCCGGCTACACGGTGTGCAACGACTACGCGATCCGCGACTACCTGGAAAACTATTACCGGCCCAACCTGCGGGTGAAGAACCGCGACGCCACCACCCCGGTCGGGCCGTGGATAGTCGATGTCGCCGACGTGCCCGAGCCGAACAAACTGAAGCTGCGCACCTGGGTCAACGGTGAGCTGCGCCAGGAAGGCAGTACCGCCGACATGATCTTCGACATTCCCTACCTGATCGAATACCTGTCCAGTTTCATGACCCTGCAACCCGGCGACATGATCGCCACCGGCACCCCGGAAGGCCTGTCCGACGTGGTGCCCGGCGATGAGGTGGTGGTGGAAGTCGAAGGCGTCGGCCGGCTGGTCAACCGCATCGTCAGCGAAGCCAAGTTCTTCCGGCTCAAGGCGCAACACGACACGCAACCGGCGGCCAAGGAGCACGCATAGAATGATCAAACACTGGATCAACGGCCGCGAGGTCGAAAGCCAAGACACCTTCACCAATTACAACCCGGCCACTGGCGAAGCCATCGGCGAAGTGGCCAGCGGCGGCGCCGGGGAAATCGCCCAGGCGGTGGCGGCGGCCAAGCAAGCCTTTCCGAAATGGGCCAACACCCCGGCCAAGGAACGCGCGCGGCTGATGCGCAAGCTGGGCGAGTTGATCGACCAGAACGTGCCGCACCTGGCGGAGCTGGAAACCCTCGACACCGGGCTGCCGATCCACCAGACCCGGAACGTGCTAATCCCCCGCGCCTCGCACAATTTCGACTTCTTCGCCGAGGTCTGCACCCGCATGGATGGCCACAGCTATCCGGTGGACGACCAGATGCTCAACTACACCCTGTACCAGCCGGTCGGCGTGTGCGCGTTGGTATCGCCGTGGAACGTGCCGTTCATGACCGCCACCTGGAAGACCGCGCCATGCCTGGCGCTGGGTAACACGGCGGTGCTGAAGATGTCCGAGCTGTCGCCGCTGACCGCCAACGAGCTGGGGCGCCTGGCGCTCGAAGCCGGCATCCCGGCCGGGGTGCTGAATATTGTCCAGGGCTACGGCGCCACCGCCGGCGATGCCCTGGTGCGCCACCCGGACGTGCGGGCGATTTCCTTCACCGGCGGCACCGCCACCGGCAAGAAGATCATGCAGACCGCGGGGCTGAAAAAGTACTCCATGGAACTGGGCGGCAAGTCGCCGGTGCTGATCTTCGAAGACGCCGATCTGGAACGCGCCCTGGACGCCGCGCTGTTCACCATTTTCTCGCTCAATGGCGAACGCTGCACCGCCGGCAGCCGGATCTTCATCCAGCAAAGCGTCTACCCGCAGTTCGTCGCCGAGTTCGCCGCCCGCGCCAAGCGCCTGGTTGTCGGTGACCCAACCGACCCCAAGACCCAGGTCGGCTCGATGATCACCCAGGCCCACTACGACAAGGTCACCGGCTATATCCGCATCGGCCTCGAAGAAGGCGCCACCCTGCTCGCCGGCGGCCTGGAGCGCCCGGCCAACCTGCCGGCGCACCTGAGCCGTGGCCAGTTCATCCAGCCGACGGTGTTCGCCGACGTCGACAACAGGATGCGCATCGCCCAGGAAGAGATCTTCGGCCCGGTGGTGTGCCTGATCCCGTTCAAGGACGAAGCCGAGGCCCTGCAACTGGCCAACGACACCGAATATGGCCTGGCCTCCTACATCTGGACCCAGGACATCGGCAAGGCCCATCGCCTGGCCCGTGGCATCGAGGCCGGCATGGTGTTCATCAACAGCCAGAACGTGCGCGACCTGCGCCAGCCGTTCGGCGGGGTCAAGGGCTCCGGCACCGGCCGCGAAGGCGGCGAGTACAGCTTCGAGGTGTTTGCCGAGATCAAGAACGTCTGTATCTCCATGGGCAGCCACCCCATCCCCCGCTGGGGCGTGTAAGGTTTTGCAATCCTGTAGCCGCTGCCGAAGGCATCGCAGCCTGCGGCAGCGGCTACGGGCCGAACAATAAGATGTTTCAGGAGAAGCACCATGGGCGAAGTCGTCATGGCCGCCAAGGTCTGCCACGTTCCATCGATGTACCTGTCCGAACTGCCGGGCAAGCACCACGGCTGTCGCGAAGCGGCGATCGCCGGGCACAAGCTGATCGCCCACCGCGCCCGCGAACTGGGGGCCGACACCGCCGTGGTGTTCGACGTGCACTGGCTGGTCAACAGCGGTTATCACGTCAATTGCGGCGAACGGTTCAAGGGCACCTACACCAGCAACGAACTGCCGCACTTCATCAAGAACATGGACTACGACTACAACGGCTGCCCTGAACTGGGCGAGCTGATTGCCGCCGAAGCCAACGCCGCCGACGTGCGCACCCTGGCCCACAACATCCCCAGCCTGGAGCTGGAATACGGCACCCTGGTGCCGATGCGCTACATGCACATGGGCGTTGCGCCGGAGCAGCATTTCAAGGTGGTTTCCATCGCCGCCTGGTGTGCCTGGCACCGCCTCGAGGACAGCTTCGCCTTCGGCGCCGCGGTGCGACGGGCCATCGAAAAGAGCGACCGCAAGGTCCTGGTGCTGGCCTCGGGCTCGCTGTCGCACCGTTTCTCCGACGACCGCGTGGCCGAAGCCAATATCCATGACTGGACCCGCGAATTCGACAAGCAGGTCGACATGCGGGTGGTCGAGCTGTGGCAACAGGGACGCTTTCGCGAGTTCTGCTCGATGCTCCCCGACTACGCCGAGCATTGCTTCGGCGAAGGCCGGATGCACGACACCGCGATGCTCCTGGGCCTGCTCGGCGGCCCCGACTACAACCGGCCCGCGGAAATCATCACCGCGCCTTTCGGCAGTTCCGGCACCGGCCAGATCAACGCCATTTTCCCGCTCTAGACGCCGTGCCAGCCGCGCGCCCCAGCCCTGCCATTGCCAGGGCTGGCCGCCGAAGGCTCGCCCGCAAGGAGGACCACATGCCGCATTTCATCGCTGAATACACCGACAACATCGAGCAGGCCGCCGACCTGCCCGGGCTCTTTGGCAAGGTGCATGACTACTTGGGGGCCAGCGGCGTGTTCCCGCTCGGCGGCATCCGCAGCCGCGGCGTGCGCCTGGACACCTGGCGCATGGCCGACGGCAGGCACGACTACGCCTTCGTCCATATGCGCCTGCAAGTCGGCGCCGGGCGCGACCTGGCCACCCGGCGCCAGGTCGCCGAGGGGCTGTTCGAGATCATCAAGGCGCACTTCGCCGAACTGCAGGCCCGGCGCCTGCTGGCGCTGTCGTTCGAGATGAGCGAGCTGGATGCCGAACTGAACTTCAAGCACAACAACGTGCACGAGTTTCTCAAGCAGCAATCGTGACCTGTGACCTGTAGCCGCTGCCGCAGGCTGCGATAAGCCCCGAAGGGGCTTCCAGCAATCTCAAGAGCACGACTGCTTCGTCGGAAGTGCCGCCCAAGCCGATCGCAGCCTGCGGCAGCGGCTACAGAGTCCGCGCCCTTATCGACAAGAACAATAAAGAGGCCTCGCCCATGCCCAGCTCGACCCTTGCGCTGCCCAGCGCCGCAGAGACCCACGACACCTATCGCCGGATCACCTGGCGGCTGATGCCACTGCTGTTCACCTGCTACATCTTCGCCCACCTGGACCGTATCAATATCGGCTTCGCCAAGCTGCAGATGACCCAGGACCTGGGCTTCAGCGACAGCGTCTACGGCTTCGGCGCGGGGCTGTTCTTCATCGCCTACGCCTTGTTCGGCGTGCCCAGCAACCTGGCCCTGGACCGGGTCGGGCCGCGCCGCTGGATCGCCAGCCTGATGCTGGTCTGGGGCTTGCTGTCCAGCGCCATGCTGCTGGTAGACAGCGCAGCCGGCTTCTACCTGTTGCGCTTTCTGCTGGGGGTGGCCGAGGCCGGGTTTTTCCCCGGCATCCTGGTGCTGCTCAACCGCTGGTTCCCGGCCAGCCGTCGCGGCCAGGTGACCGCGCTGTTCGCCATCGCCGTGCCCATGGCCGGGGTGATCGGCGGGCCGCTATCGGGCTGGATCCTGGAAAGCTTTCACGACCTGGGCGGGATGCGCGGCTGGCAATGGATGTTCCTGATCGAAGGCCTGCCGGTGGTGGTGCTCGGCCTGGTGGTGCTCAAGGCGCTGCCGGAAAGCATCGACAGCGTCGCCTGGCTGAGCGACGCGCAAAAGCGGCAATTGCACGCCGCCCTGAGCCAGGAAGAACAGCACAAGCCGATCACCCGCTTCGCCGGCATCCTCAAGGACCGCCACATCTGGTTGCTGGTGTGCATCTACTTCGCGGTGATGCTGGCGGTGAACACCATCGCCTTCTGGATGCCGACCCTAATCCACCACGCCGGCATCGCCCGCGACAGCCGCGTCGGCATGCTCAGCGCCCTGCCGTACCTGGCCGGCTGCCTGTTCATGATCGGCGTCGGCCGCTCTTCCGACCGCCTGCGCGAACGGCGCTGGCACCTTGGCGTGCCGCTGCTGATGTCCAGCGTCGGGCTGATCGTCGCGGGCCTGGCCCCGGACAACGCCTGGCTGGTGATGGCCGGGCTGCTGGTGGCCGGCATGGGCGCCAGCGCCGCGCTGCCGATGTTCTGGCAACTGCCGCCGGCCTTTCTCGCCAGCAACACCCAGGCCGCAGGGATCGCCCTGATCAGCTCGTTCGGCAGCATCGCCGCCTTCCTCGCGCCCTACCTGATCGGCGTGGTCCGCGACGCCACCCAGAGCGCCAGCCTCGCCCTGTATGCCCTGGCCCTGCTGATCGCCTTCGGCGCCTGGCTGGTGCTGCGGGTGCCGGCCCTTATCGTCAATCCCCAGGAGAAATAACCATGCTCAGCCTTTCGGACATCCAGCAGGCGGCCGCCCGCCTCGACGCCGCCGAGCGCAACCGGGAGCAGATCGGCCAGCTGTCGCTGGAGTTTCCCGGCATCACTATCGAGGACGCCTACGCCATCCAGCGCAGCTGGGTGGAGCACAAGATCCGCGCCGGGCGCAAGCTGGTCGGGCACAAGATCGGCCTGACCTCGCGGGCCATGCAGGTGTCGTCGAACATCACAGAACCGGACTTCGGTGCGCTGCTGGACGACATGCTGTTCGAGGAAGGCAGCGATATTCCGTTCCAGCGCTTTATCGTGCCGCGGGTCGAGGTGGAGCTGGCATTCATCCTCGGCAAGCCGCTCAAGGGCCCGAACTGCACGCTGTTCGATGTGCTCGATGCCACCGAATGGGTGATCCCGGCCCTGGAGATCATCGACGCGCGCATCCAGCAGGTCGACCCGCAAACCCAGGCCACGCGCAAGGTGTTCGACACCATCTCCGACAACGCCGCCAACGCCGGGGTGGTCATGGGCGGCCGCGCGGTGCGCCCCAACGATATCGACTTGCGCAAGGTGCCTGCGGTGCTGTACCGCAACGGCGTGATCGAGGAATCCGGGGTCTCCGCCGCGGTGCTCAACCATCCGGCCAAGGGCGTGGCCTGGCTGGCCAACAAACTGGCGGCCTACGACGTCGGCCTGGAAGCCGGGCAGATCATCCTCGGCGGCTCCTTCACCCGCCCGGTGGCCGCGCGCCCCGGGGATACCTTCCACGTCGACTACGACCAGCTCGGCAGCATTGCCTGCCGCTTTGTCTGAGGGGGCTGCCATGCAACTGCCGATCAATCATTTCAAGCAACGCCTGCGCCAGGACGCGCCGCAAATCGGCCTGTGGCTAGGCCTGGCCAATGCCTATTGCGCGGAGCTGGCGGCCAATGCCGGTTTCGACTGGCTGCTGCTGGACGGCGAACACGCGCCCAATGACCTCAACAGCCTGCTCGGCCAGTTGCAGGCCATTGCGCCCTACCCGGTGCAAGGCATCATCCGCCCGCCGGTGGGCGATACCGCGCTGATCAAGCAACTGCTGGACATCGGTGCGCAGACGCTGCTGATCCCCATGGTCGAAAGCGTCGAGCAGGCCCGGCAACTGGTACGCGCCATGCGTTATCCGCCCGCGGGCATCCGCGGCGTCGGCAGCGCCCTGGCCCGGGCGTCGCGCTGGAACAGCATCCCCGGTTACCTGGACCAGGCCGATGCGCAGATGTGCCTGCTGCTGCAGATCGAGAACCTCGAAGGCCTGGCCAACCTGGATGCCATCGCCGCCCTGGACGGGGTCGACGGCCTGTTTATCGGCCCGGCCGACCTCTCGGCCGCCATGGGCCATCGTGGCAACCCGGGGCATCCCGAGGTGGTCGCGGCAATCGAGGACGCCATCGCACGTATCCGCAAAGCCGGCAAGGCCGCCGGCATCCTCAGCGCCGACCGGACCCTGGCGCAGCGTTATATCGAGCTGGGGGCAAACTTCGTCGCCGTGGGGGTGGACACCACGGTGCTGATGAAAGGCTTGCAGGGCTTGCTGGGGCAATACAAGGAAGTATCGGCGCCGACCTCCCCTGGCGGGGTTTACTAACCCCGTAGCCGCTGCCGAGCTTGCGAGGCTGCGAACGACTGCGCAGCAGGCGCAAAACATGAGATTGCTTTGGCTCTGGATAACCGCGTTGGCCCGTTGCGGCCGCTGCGCGGCCGTGCGCAGCCTCGCGGGCTCGGCAGCGGCTACAGGTCTGCGCCTTGTAGGAGCGAGGCTTGCCCGCGATGGCGCGCCGCCAGGCGCCAGACCCGGGCGATGTCCGCGGCCCTGTCGCGCAACAGCCGCGGCGCCTCGGCACAGGCCTGCTCCAGGGTCATCGGGCCGCTTGCCAGGGCAAAGGCCGCATCCACCCCGTGCTCATACATCTGCTCGTAGCCGTCGCCCAGGGTCCCGGCGATCACGATCACCGGCACATTGTGTTGCCTGGCGATGCGCGCCACGCCAAAAGGCGTCTTGCCGCGCAAGGTCTGGGCGTCGAAGCGACCTTCGCCGGTAATCACCAGGTCCGCGCCCTGCATGGCTTCGGCTAGCCCCACCAGCTCGGCCACCACCTCCACCCCAGGGCGGAACCGGGCATTGAGGAACGCCTTGGCGGCAAACCCCAGGCCGCCGGCGGCGCCGCTGCCCGGCTCGTCGCGCACGTCCTTGTCCAGCACCTGCGCGGCCTGGTCGGCGAACCGGCCAAGGGCGCGGTCCAGCTGTTCGACCTGCTGCGGCGACGCGCCCTTCTGCGGGCCGAAAATCGCCGAGGCGCCGTGGGGCCCGCACAGCGGGTTGTCGACGTCGGCGGCGATCTCGAAACGCACCGTGGCCAGCCGAGGGTCGAGGTGGCTCAGGTCGACCCGCGCCACCCGCTCCAGGGCCAGGCCGCCCGGGGGCAAGGCCTGGCCGGCAGCATCCAGCAGGCCCACGCCCAGCGCCTGCAAGGCGCCACTGCCGGCGTCGTTGGTGGCGCTGCCGCCGATGGCCAGGATCACCCGTCGCGCACCGGCATCCAGGGCCGCGCGGATCAACTCGCCGGTGCCGAAAGTGCTGCTGGTGCAAGCATCGCGCTGGCCCGGCGGCACCAGTTGCAGGCCGCTGGCCTCGGCCATTTCGATGATCGCGGTGTGGCTCTGCGGCAACCAGCCCCAGCGCGCCTGCACCGGCGCCCCCAGCGGGCCCTGGACGCAGGTGGTGCGCAACTGGCCCTGGCAGGCATCGAGGATCGACTCCACGGTGCCCTCGCCGCCGTCCGCCATCGGGCACTGGATCAACTGCGCGTCCGGCCACACCCGCGCCAGCCCGTCGGCGATGGCGCTGGCCACGCCGCAGGCACTCAGGCTGTCCTTGAAGGAGTCGGGGGCGATGATGATTTTCATGGGCTATCTCCGGTTCTTATGGCGCCCATGCTGCCAGTTGGCCGCGACCTTGACCCCGGTCCGCTGCACAAGTACGGGGCGGCTTTATTGTTCATTTTCACAATCATAGGAGCCAGACGCAGTCCTGTAGGAGCGAGGCTTGCCCGCGATCAAGGCGCCGCGGCGTATCAGGCTCACTGCAGTGTGGCCATCGCGGGCAAGCCTCGCTCCTACGTGGTCAGGGTGCATCGGTCTGCGGCAACAGCTGCACCCCCAGGTACAGCGCCAGCATGCCGTCGAGCTTGAGCGGATCGACGCCGCTGAGTTCGGCGATGCGCTCCATGCGGTAGCGCAGGCTGTTGCGGTGGATGCCCAGGGCGTCGGCGCAGGCCTGGCTCTGGCCGTCGTGGTCGCACCAGCTGCGCAGGGTCGCCAGCAGCTGGCCATTGCTGTCCTTGGCGATGACCTTGCGCAACGGGCTGAGCAACTCGTCCAGGGCATCGTCATTGCGGTGGCGCCAGAGCATCACCGGCAGGCGGAAACGGTTGAGGGTCAGCAAGCGCGATTGCGGCAACAGGTCACGGCCATAGGCGAGCAAGTCGCCGACCCGCCGGTAGCAGCGGCGCAACCCCGCCAGGCCGTCGGCCTGTCCGCCCACGGCAATGCGCAGGATGTTCCAGCCCAGGCTGTCGAGCTTGTCCAGCAATCGCGGGTTGTCGACGCTCAAGCTTGCCGGCCGGCACCACAGCAGCGAGGACTTGGCCGAGCTGACGCACCAGCTGTCCGGGTAACGGGACATCAGCCAGGCACTCAGAGCCTCGACGGTCTGCGCCCCGCCCTCCTGGGGCTGGCCCAGTTCGAACAGATAGGGCGTGCGCGGCAACTGCGGCTTGAGGCCCATCTGCTGCGCCTCGTCCACCAGCCGCGGCGAATCCCCGCTGTCGCTGAGCAGCAGCGCCAGCAAGTCGTCGCAACGCTGGCGGCGCCATTGCTGTTCGGCTTGCTGATGGCGCTGGCCCACCAGCATTTCGGCGGTCATGCGCACCAGTTCGGCATAGGTGCGCAGCAGCTCCGGCTCGCCGGTGATGCCCAGCACGCCGATCAGCCGCTGGTCGTGCAGCAGCGGCAGGTTGATCCCCGGCTGCACGCCCTTGAGGTGCTTGGCGGTCTGCGCGTCGATCTCCACCACCCGGCCGTTGGCCAGCACCAGCTGCGCGCCTTCATGGCGGGTGTTGATGCGCTCGGGCTCGCCGCTGCCGAGGATCAGGCCCTGGCTGTCCATGACGTTGACGTTGTAGGGCAGGATGGCCATCGTGCGGTCGACGATATCCTGCGCCAGGTCGTGATCCAGTTCGAACATAGCGGCGTGTTCCTAGGCTCTCTACGAAAAGTGGCTGCATGCCGGGCGCCTTCGGCGCTACGCGGGCCATGGTTAAAAACAGGCTCGGGGGCGATGGCGAAGGCTTGTTCACCGGCACAGGGGAAGCCGGCAAAGCCTGTGCGCCGGCACAAAGACAGCGGCCCATGGGGTGACCGAGACTCTCTGGGCGATCAACGTTACCCTCGCATCGCAAAAAATCATAATAAAGAGAGACACGCCATGTCACAGAGCGCCGCTGCCACCCTGGCCACCGATGACGATAAAAACGCCGTCTACAAGCGCATCACCCTGCGCCTGATCCCCTTCATCTTCATCTGCTACCTGTTCAACTACCTGGACCGGGTCAACGTCGGCTTTGCCAAGCTGCAGATGCTCGATGCCCTGAAGTTCAGCGAAACCGTCTACGGCCTGGGCGCCGGGATCTTCTTCATCGGCTACGTGCTGTGCGGCGTGCCGAGCAACCTGGCGCTGAACAAGTTCGGCCCGCGGCGCTGGATCGCGCTGATGATGATCGCCTGGGGCACGCTGTCGACCTGCCTGCTGTTCGTCACCACCCCGACCCAGTTCTACACCCTGCGCCTGTTCACCGGCGCCGCCGAGGCCGGCTTCTTCCCCGGCGTGGTGCTGTACCTTTCGCAGTGGTTCCCGAGCTTTCGCCGCGGGCGCATCATGGCCCTGTTCATGTCGGCGATCCCGGTGTCCGGCCTGCTCGGCAGCCCGTTCTCCGGCTGGATCCTCAACCACTTCGCCGCGGGCCAGGGCGGCATGGCCGGCTGGCAGTGGATGTTCCTGCTGCAGGGCATCCCCACGGTGATCCTCGGCGCCCTGGCGTACTTCCTGCTCAATGACAACTTCGCCCATGCCAAGTGGCTGAGCCCGCAGGAGCGTGCGCTGCTCGAAGCCGACCAGGCCGAGGACGCCGCGAGCAAGCCGCGCACCACTGGCGATTCCCTGGCGGCGGTGTTCAGGAACCCGGCCATCTGGGCCTTCGGCCTGATCTACTTCTGCATCCAGAGCGGCGTGTACGCCATCAACTTCTGGCTGCCGTCGATCATCAAGAACCTGGGTTTCAGCGACAACCTGGTGATCGGCTGGCTCAGCGCCATTCCCTACCTGCTGGCGGCGCTGTTCATGCTGATGGTCGGTCGCTCGGCCGACCTGCGCCAGGAACGCCGCTGGCATTTGGTAGTGCCGATGCTGATGGGCGCCATCGGCCTGCTGATCGCGGTCAACTTCGCCGCCAACCCGACCATCGCCATCCTCGGCCTGACCATTGCCACCATGGGCGCCCTCACCGGCCTGCCGATGTTCTGGCCGGTGCCCACCGCGCTGCTCAGCGCCGGCGCCGCCGCGGGTGGCCTGGCGCTGATCAACTCGATGGGGCAGATGGCCGGTTTCCTCAGCCCCTACATCGTCGGCTGGGTCAAGGACAGCACCGGCTCCACCGATGCCGCGCTGTACCTGCTGGCCGGTGTCATCGTCGCGGGTAGCCTGCTGGCCCTGCGCATGACCCGCAGCCTGAAGCGCTGAGCCACGCCTTCCACCGGGCCTGCCTTCCGGCGGGCCCGGCTTCCCGGGACAAGCCGCGGGTTTGTCACCGCCTTGCTACAAAAAGCCACAGCCTTTCTGAACGCCCCCGTGGTATATCGGACAGACGTCCGGCCGCGGCAGTTTTCCATTGGCTGGATCGATTGATGACTCCCTCGCAGACCTTACCGAAGGAAGACCCACACGATCATGACCGCGCCCATTTCCCTCGCCCGCCTGAGCGATATCCAAGCCCTCGAACAACAGCAGCCCCTGGCCCAGCGCAATCTTCCCGCCAGCACCTATGAACTGCTGCAACGCTCGGCCAACCGTTTTGGCGAGCATACGGCCCTGACCTTCCTGCCCCAGGGCAGCATCCAGGACCAGCCCTGGAACATCAGCTACGCCGAGTTGTTCGCCCAGGTCACCCGCACCGCCAACGCCCTGCACCGCCTGGGGATCCGCCCGGGCAAGGCGGTGTCATTCCTGCTGCCCAACCTGCCGCAAACCCATTACGTGATCTGGGGCGGCGAGGCCGCCGGGATCGTCAACGCCATCAACCCGCTGCTGGAACCGGAGCACATTGCCGAGCTGGTCCGCGCCTCGCGCACCACGGTGCTGGTGACCCTCGCGCCCTTCCCCGGCACCGACCTCTGGCAAAAGGTCGCCCACCTGCGCGAACGCCTGCCGGAGCTGGAGGCGATCGTCACCGTCGACCTGGCCAACCTGCTGCCCGAGCCACAGCGCAGCGCGATCAAGAGCCAGCGCCCGGCGATGCCCGAAGACGTGCTGGACTTCGACACCCTGCTCGCCGCCTGCCCCGCCGACCACCTGGAAAGCGGCCGGGTGATCCAGCCGGACGACGTGGCCTCGTACTTTCACACCGGTGGCACCACCGGCACACCGAAACTGGCGCCCCACAGCCACCTCAATGAAGTGGCGATGGCCGAGATCATTGGCCTGCATGGCGACTACGACAGCCGCGACGTGTTGCTCTGCGGGTTGCCGCTGTTCCATGTCAACGGGGTGATGGTCACCGGGCTGTCGGCCTTCCACCGCGGCGCCCGGGTGCTGCTGGCCGGCCCCCAGGGCTACCGCAACCCGACGCTGATCAAGGATTTCTGGCACTTGGTGGAGCGCTATCGGGTCAGCTGTTTCAGCGGCGTGCCGACCATCTACGCCGCCTTGCTGCAAGTGCCCAACGACGGCATCGATGTCTCCAGCCTGCGCTTTGCCGTGTGCGGCGCGGCGCCGATGCCGGTGGAGCTGATCCGTCAATTCGAGGCGCGCTCGGGGCTCAAGATCATCGAAGGCTACGGCCTCACCGAAGGCACCTGCGCCACCAGCTGCAACCCCCAGGATGGCGAACGCCGTTCCGGCTCCATCGGCCTGCGCCTGCCGTATTGCGAGGTCAAGATCGCCGTGCTCGACAGCGACGGCCACTACCTGCGCGACGCCACCACCGATGAGCCTGGCAACGTCTGCCTGCGCGGGCCGACGGTGTTCAAGGGCTATCTGCAGGCTGACAAGAACCAGGGCCTGTGGCTCGACGGCGGCTGGTTCAATACCGGCGACCTGGGGCGCATCGACCGGGACGGCTACATCTGGCTGACCGGGCGCAGCAAGGACCTGATCATCCGTGGCGGCCATAACATCGACCCGCAGATGATCGAAGAAGCCCTGCATCGCCACCCGGCCGTGGCCATGGCCGCGGCGGTGGGCAAGCCGGACATCAAGGCCGGCGAGCTGCCGGTGGTGTACATCCAGCTCAAGGCCGGCGCCAGCGCCGGGCCGGACGAGTTGCTGGAGCATGCCGCGCGGCATATCCATGAACGGGCGGCGCTACCCAAGAACGTCTGGCTGCTGGAGCAGATCCCGCTGACGGCGGTGGGCAAGACGTTCAAGCCGGCCCTGCGCCTGGACGCTATTCGCCGGGTGTTCGAGGACGAGGTCCGCCAGGTTGCCGAGGGTATCCGGGTCGAGGTCCTGAGCGACGAGCGTCACGGGCAGCGGGTGGATATCCATGTGCCCGACCTGGATGCGGCCCGGCGCACAGCCCTGGAGCAGCGCCTGAGCGGTTATGCGGTGCGCTACCAGTTACATTCGGCCTGAATTGCCGGCGGCCCCGGCAATCGGGGTCGCCGCGCTGCAAGGCGTTCACCTGTGGCCGCTGCCGCAGGCTGCGATCGAGCGCGCAAGCTGCCCACCGTTCCGTAGGAGCGAGGCTCGCCCGCGAAGGCCACACCGCGAAACACCTGCCCCACCGCGTCATCGTTCTTCGCGCGCAAGCTGCCCACCGTCCCGTAGGAGCGAGGCTTGCCCGCGAAGGCCACACCGCGAAATACCTGCCCCACCGCGTCATCGTTCTTCGCGCGCAAGCTGCGCTCCTACAAGAGCAGCCAGCGTTCTGTTGTGCCCGCACCGCTTGCAGGTTTCCCAGCGGGTGAAAGTGCTGCAACGCTTTTTGCAGGAACGTTGCCAGTCGCTGGCGGGATGATTCGGATTGCCCCGCGCGCCCGTTCTGGTATTTGATGGACGTCCCATACCAGTCGCTGGCCGCTGTCGCACCGGCCTTACCTCACGCACAAGGATTTCGTACATGAGCTACCGCATCCTCGGCCATTCCGGGCTACACGTGTCTCCCCTGACCCTCGGCACCATGATGTTCGGCGAACAGACCAGCACCGAGGACTCTCTGCGCATCATCGACAAGGCGTGGGACCAGGGCATCAACTTCATCGACACCGCGGACGTCTACACCAACGGCCGCTCCGAAGAAATCGTCGGCGAGGCCATCGCCAGCCAGCGTGACCAATGGGTGCTGGCGACCAAGGTCGGCTTCGGCCCCGTCGATGGCGTGCCCAACCGCAGCGGCCTGAGCCGCAAGCACCTGTTCAATGGCATCGATGCCAGCCTGACGCGCTTGGGCACCGATTACATCGACATCTATTACCTGCACCGCGAAGACCACAACACGCCGCTGGAAGTGACGGTCTCGGCGATCGGCGACCTGCTGCGCCAGGGCAAGATCCGCTATTGGGGCCTGTCCAACTACCGCGGCTGGCGCATCGCCGAGGTGATCCGCATCGCCGACCGGCTTGGCGTCGACCGCCCGGTGATCAGCCAGCCGCTGTACAACATCGTCAACCGTCAGGCCGAGACCGAACAGATCACCGCGGCCCAGGCCTACGGGCTGGGCGTGGTGCCTTACAGCCCGCTGGCTCGCGGCGTGCTCAGCGGCAAATATGCGCCGGATGTCGCCCCCGACAGCAACAGCCGCGCCGGGCGCCAGGACAAGCGCATCCTGGAAACCGAATGGCGCGTCGAGTCGCTGCGCATCGCCCAGCAGATCCAGCAGTACACTCAGGGCCGCGGGGTCGGCATGGTCGAATTCGCCATCGCCTGGGTGCTGAACAATGCCGCGGTCAGCTCGGCAATCGTCGGCCCGCGCACCGAGGCACAGTGGGACGCCTACACCAAGGCGCTGGACGTAAAGATCAGCGCCGAGGATGAAGCCTTCATCGATTCGCTGGTCACTCCGGGCCATGCCTCGACCCCGGGCTTCAACGACGTCAGCCACTTCGTTTCCGGCCGCACGCCGCGCTGATGCCGTCACCATTGGCGGCCCGCGCCAGGGCCGCCAGCCGCTGCGCCGCCGTCGAATGGCGGTAAACGGGACTTTTTCCCGTAAGCGCTGCTAAATCCGAGTAAACGTCTGGCGCCAAACCCTCTATATTCCCCGCAGTTTTCCCACCATCCCATTTGCCTGGCTCAGGTCACACGAGGACAGCTTGTCTAAAGGTATTGCTCTATCGGTCTTGGCGTCGGTGCTGTTTGCCGTCATGTACTTCTACACCTCCTTGATGGCGCCCCTGACCGGGGTGGAGATTTTCGGCTGGCGCATGCTGCTCACCGCCCCGTGCATGACCGTGTTCATGCTGGTGAGCGGCGAATGGCGGCACGTCGGCGCCATTCTCAAGAGGCTGCTGGGCCAACCGCTCCTGCTGCTGGGGTTGCCGCTGTCCGCGGCGCTGCTCGGGGTGCAGCTGTGGCTGTTCATGTGGGCACCGTTGAATGGCTACAGCCTGGATGTGTCGCTGGGCTATTTCCTGCTGCCGCTGACCATGGTCCTGACCGGGCGCATCGTCTACGGCGAACAGCTGTCGCGGCTGCAGAAGATCGCCGCCGGCCTGGCGACCCTGGGGGTGCTCAACGAGCTGTACCAGGTGGGCAGTTTTTCCTGGGCGACGCTGTTGGTGGCTATCGGTTACCCAGTCTATTTTGTGCTGCGCAAGCGCCTGGCCGCCGACAACCTGGGCGGCCTATGGCTGGACATGGCCCTGTTGCTGCCGATCGCGCTGTGGTTCGTGCAGAGCGGCGAGCAGGGTTTTGCCGTGGTCGATCAACACCCCTGGCTGTACCTGCTGATTCCGCTGCTGGGGTTGATCAGCGCCTCGGCGCTGGTGGCCTACATCATCGCCAGCCGCTTGCTGCCGTTCAGCCTGTTCGGCTTGTTGAGCTACGTCGAACCGGTTTTGCTGCTGGCCGTGGCGCTGCTGCTGGGAGAACACATCAAGGCCGGGGAATGGCTGACCTACCTGCCGATCTGGCTGGCGGTGCTGGTGCTGGTGTTCGAGGGTTTCAAGCACTTGATGCGTCAGCGCAGAAGCTGAACCAGAACTGGTGGTAGGAGCGAAGCTTGCTCGCGATGAATGCGACGCCTGTTGCACTGCGTTGTCGGCATCGCGGGCAAGCCTCGCTCCTACGGAAGATGGGTCAGGGCTTGATTTGCTTGAGCTCGTTGAGCAGGGCCAGCAAGGCTTGCATCTTCTCTTCGCCAAACTGCTGCTGGATGCGCTGGTAGTTGATTTCCATGTCGCCGCTCATGGATTCGAAACAGGCCTCGCCCTTGGCCGTGAGGGTGATGAACAGGCGGCGCTGGTCCTCGGGGGACTTGCGCCGGCTGACGTATTCGTCGCGCTCCAGGCGGCTGAGCACGCCGGTCATGCTGGGCGGCAGGATGCAGGCCATTTTTGCCAGCTGGTGGCTTTCCAGCTCGCCGTTCTGGCGCAGGATGCGGATCACCCGCCACTGCTGCTCGGTCAGGTCGTGCTGGTTGAGGGACGGGCGAAAAAACGCCATGGCCGCTTCGCGGGCCTGAAGCAGGGTCAATGTCAAAGAAGGTCTTGGGTTGGTCATGGGCAAGTCGTTCACAGGGCTGGATGGTGACGCCGAGCGCCACAAAGGCAAAACATTAACACATTCACAATCGCCAACCGACAGGCAAAACAAAGCCCGGCCGAGGATCTCCCGACCGGGCTTTATCGTCAGGCTGGCTGCGGTTTAGTCGGTGGACAGCACGCCACGACGGACTTGATCGCGTTCGATCGATTCGAACAGTGCCTTGAAGTTGCCTTCGCCGAAACCATCGTCGCCTTTACGCTGGATGAATTCGAAGAACACCGGCCCCATAAGGGTTTCCGAGAAGATCTGCAGCAGCAGGCGCTTGTCGCCCTCTTCCGAGGAACCGTCCAGCAGGATGCCCCGCGACTGCAGCTCGTTCACCGGCTCGCCGTGGTTCGGTAGGCGGCCTTCGAGCATTTCGTAGTAGGTATCCGGCGGCGCGGTCATGAAGCGCATGCCGATCTTCTTCAACTGATCCCAGGTCTTGATCAGGTCGTCGGTGAGGAAGGCCACGTGCTGGATGCCCTCGCCGTTGAACTGCATCAGGAACTCTTCGATCTGCCCCGCGCCCTTGGACGACTCTTCGTTCAGCGGGATGCGGATCATGCCATCGGGTGCGGTCATGGCCTTGGAGGTCAGGCCGGTGTATTCGCCCTTGATGTCGAAGTAACGGATCTCGCGGAAGTTGAACAGTTTCTCGTAGAAGCTGGCCCAGTAGGCCATGCGGCCGCGATACACGTTGTGGGTCAGGTGGTCGATGATCTTCAGGCCGGCGCCTTTTGGATGGCGGTCGACGCCTTCCAGGAATACGAAGTCGATGTCATAGATCGAGCTGCCTTCGCCGAAGCGGTCGATCAGGTACAGCGGCGCGCCGCCAATGCCCTTGATCGCCGGCAGGTTCAGCTCCATCGGGCCGGTTTCGATGTGGATCGGCTGGGCGCCAAGTTCCAGGGCGCGCTTGTAGGCCTTTTGCGAATCCTTGACGCGAAATGCCATGCCGCACACCGACGGGCCGTGCTCGGCGGCAAAGTACGAGGCAACGCTGTGCGGCTCGTTATTGAGGATCAGGTTGATCGCGCCCTGGCGATACAGGTGCACGTCTTTGGAACGGTGGGTCGCGACTTTGCTGAAACCCATGATCTCGAAGATCGGCTCGAGGGTATTGGGGGTAGGCGATGCGAATTCGATGAATTCAAAGCCCATCAAGCCCATCGGGTTTTCGAAGATATCTGCCATGGTTTGGCGCCTCATCATTGCTTTTGGAATTAACGGATCGTCAGTAGCTGGCAATGCTGAGGAAGGCAGGTGGCGCGCAGGAAATGCCTCGCACGCTGCGAGCGAGGAAATCACCGTAAATCAGTTGAAACCCGAGAATCTTCATTTCGACCCTTGTCTTACCGGCTGGGGGGCGAGGCTTCTGCTGCCAGAAGACTTTATTATTGTATGCGTAACCAGATTCTACACAGCGTAAAACTGTTTGTCCGCACTCTCTATAAAATCCGCTTTTTTTCCAGGCTCGCAAGGGGTTTGTTGCACTGGTAAATGCCCCACAGGATCAATACACCGCCCAGGCACATGGCCAGGCTCAGGCGCTCGTCCAGCAGCAGCGCGCCAAGGATCACCGCGGTCAGCGGGTTGAGCGCGATAAACACCCCCGAGCGCGTTGCGCCGATCTTGCCCAGGCCGTCGTAATACCAGATATAGGCCAGGGCCGAACCCAGCACCCCGAGGTACAGCAGGCTCAGGCCCTGCTCCAGGCTCAGCGCCGACAGCGCCTCGAGGCGCACCTCGCCACGCAGGGCCGCGGTGCTCCAAAGCATCAAAGTGCCCAGCAGGATCGAATAGGTCACGGTCTGCAACGAGCCCAGGGCCTGGTTCAGGTTGCGCGAAAACAACGAATAGACGCCCCAGCCCAGCACGCAGCCGAAAATCAGCAGATCGCCGCGGCTGCCCGGCCCACCCGCCAGGGCCTCTGAGTCGCGGCTGAGGATCACCACCCCCGCGCCACCCAGGCACAAGGCAATGCCGAACAGCTTGGCGCCGTTCAAGCGCTCCTTGAACAACGCCCAGGACGCCAGGGCGATCACCGCCGGATTGAGGGCGACGATCAACGAGGCGCGCGATGCGTTGATCGACTCCAGGCCCTGGAAGAAACACAGGTTGTAGAAAAAGATCCCGAAAAACCCCAGCACCGCCAGCTGGCCGAACTGCTTGAGGCTGGGGCGCACCGGGGCAATGCGGGCGAGCGCCATGAATAGCAGCAAGGCCAGGCTGGCCAGGAGAAACCGCAGGCTGGCGGCCAATAACGGCTCGAGGGTGCCTGCCAACAAGCGCCCGGCGACAAAGGTACCGCCCCAGATCATGGTGACCGCCGCCAGCTTGTAATACACCGGCCTATCGGAAGGCGCGGCACAGGTTTGATCGACAGTATTCATAAGCTCCCGAAGCGCGGTTGAGGAAGGTTCGGGTATTCTTCAGCTAATGCCAGATCATCGTAAAATGAGCTTTTACTCATGACCCTCAGCCAATTGCAGATTTTTTCCCTGGTGGCCGAGCTGCGCGGTTTCACCAGCGCCGCCGGCCGGCTGGGCATCAGCCAGTCCGCGGTATCGCACGCGCTCAAGTCGCTGGAGCAGGAACTGGGGGTCGAATTGATCCGCCGGCATCAGTCATTGGTGGAACTCACCGATATCGGCCAGCAACTGCTGCTGCGAGCCCGCGCCATCCTCGGCCTGGCCGCCACCATGGAACAGGAAGCCGCCGATGCCCGCGGGATGAAGCGCGGCACCTTACGCATCGGCTCGTTCGGCCCGACCGCGTCGATGAAATTGTTGCCGGCGATACTCCAGCGCTACCGCCAGGCGCATCCCGGTATCGAGGTACACATCGACGAAGGGCCCGACCGCCAGGTACTGCAATGGCTGGAGGAACGGCGTATCGATGTCGGGTTCGTGGTGCTGCCCCAGGAACGCTTCAACTGTTTCGCCCTGGTGGAAGACCAGATGGTCGCGCTGATACCCAGCCAGCATGGGCTGGCCAGCAAGGACTCCGTGAGCCTCGCCGAGCTGTGCGACGACCCGTTCATCCTCACCGAGGCCGGCTCCGCCGAGCTGGTCTCCCGGCTGTTCCTCGCAGCCAGGCTCAGCCCCAACATTCGCTATCGCAGCTCGCAATTGCTCAGCACCCTGGAGACCGTGGCCCGTGGCGATGCCCTGACCCTGGTCGCTCAATTGTCGCTGCCCGGATCCGGCGACCCGCGCTACCGGGTCAAGCCATTGTCACCTCCCGCTCGCCGCCAGGTAGGCCTGGCCGTGCTGGACCGGCGGCAGGCGTCGCCAGCGACCCTGGCCTTTATCGAACAGGCGCGCAACTTGTATCGCGATGACTGAGCGCAACCCACAGGCACCGTCTATCATGCCCAGGAACCGGATCCTGCCCGACCTGCCGCCGTACCGCCCTACCGGCTTTTGAGCGTTCTCTGGCCCCTACTTCGCCACAGGTATTTCATCAATGCCATTGACCGCCAAAGGTCCGTTGAAACGCTCCACCCGCCACTTGTGGACTTTGCTGATCGGTTTGCTGCCGGTGGTGCTGGGCATGGCGATCCTTTATCTGCAAGCCGAACGCGCGCTGTTCCAAAGCAGCCGCGAGACCGCCGAGGAAGCGATCCGCCAATTCGACCTGATGCTCGATAACAGCGACAGCACTGCCCGGGCGCTGCTGACGCTCGTGGGCCAGCCCTGTGACGAAGTGCGCAAACTGGCCTTGCGCGAGCAGGTGACAAGCCGCCCGTTCGTGCGCTCGACCAATCTGGTGTGGCGCAACGACAACTATTGCAGCTCGCTGCTCGGCCAGTCCTCGTTCCTCCTGGACCCGGCGGACTATGTCGACGGCAAGCTGTGGTTGATGGCCGGCAACCCGGTCACGCCCGATCGAGCGCTGCTGGTCTATCGCCTGGAAGAAGGCGAACGCGCGGTCCTGGCCACCATCGATGGCTATCACTTGAGCAATGCCTTGCTGATTATCAGCCGCTATGCCGACCTGCAGTTGCAAGTGGGCCCCTATTGGCTGTCCGACGATGGCCAGGTCCACGAATCCATTGTGCCGCCGGCACCGGTAGCGCCTTATCAGCTGGCATCCTCGCGCTATCCCTATAGCGTCAGCGCGGGGTTCGCCGAGGGCAATATCTGGCGTTACATGAAGTCCGAGTACCCTGCCCTGTTTAGCCTGCTGATCTTCTTCGGGGTCTTGGCGGCCGGGCTTGGCCATTGGCTGCAAAAGCGCTCTTCGTCCCCCAGCCATGAACTGCAACGCGCCCTGGAAGCGGCGGAGTTCATTCCGTACTTCCAGCCGGTGGTGCGCGGCGACACCAAGCAATGGGCCGGCATCGAAGTGCTGATGCGCTGGAAACACCCCCAGGAAGGCCTGGTGCGCCCGGACCTGTTCATTCCCTTCGCCGAGCACTCCGGCCTGATCGTACCCATGACCCGCTCGCTGATGCGGCAGACCGCCCTGCTGCTGGCGCCCCATGCGCATACCTTCATCGACAACTTTCATATCGGCGTCAACATCACCGCCAGCCATTGCCAGGACCTGGAGCTGCTGGAGGATTGCCGGGAGTTTCTCGGCATGTTCCCGCCGGGCAAGGTGATATTGGTGCTGGAGTTGACCGAACGCGAACTGGTGGAACCGACCGCGATCACCCACAGTTTGTTCGAGGAATTGCACAAGTTGGGGGTGATGATCGCCATCGACGACTTCGGCACCGGCCATTCCAGCCTGGCTTACTTACGCAAGTTCAATGTCGATTACCTGAAGATCGACCAGAGCTTCGTGGCCATGATCGGTGTCGATGCGCTGTCCCGCCACATACTCGACAGCATCATCGAACTCTCGGGAAAACTCGAACTGGGGATAGTCGCCGAAGGCGTGGAAACAGCGGAACAACAGGATTATCTCGCCGTGCATGGCGTCGACTTCCTGCAGGGTTACTTGTTTGGCAGGCCAATGCCCGGGGAAGAATTCCTACAGGCATTGGCCCGCGCCACTAAATAGCCATTTTCAATGAAGAATTATTGAACTCGGGATTAGTTTCGCACACCAATTTGAATCAGAAGATGACAAATCGCGAGCATCTACAACGACGTGATTTACTTGCGCCAGATTAACTACTACAATTTTTCAAGCCTGTACAAGATTCACAGGTGGGCCATTATAATCGAGTCGTTCTAAGGCTCTTGGCTTATAGCTTTGTTTGCGGTTGGTATCAGCCAAATACACTATTGGAGTAAAGATATTGTCCAGACTCGCTGAATTTCGTGCAGCAGAAAAGGCCCTTCAAGAGCAGCTCGCCCAGCTGGAATCCCTGAAGAACGACGCCGGACTCAAGAAGGAAATCGAGTTCGAAGAAAAGCTCCAGGGCCTGATGAAGACCTACGGCAAAAGCCTGCGCGACATTATCGCCATTCTCGATCCGCATCCGGGCAAGTCCGCCTTGCCGCTGTCGGGCGCACCAAAAACCCGTCGTGCACGCGTGGTCAAGGTTTATCAGAACCCGCATACCGGCGAGCTGATCGAAACCAAGGGCGGCAATCATCGCGGCCTTAAAGCCTGGAAAGAACAGTACGGCGCCGCCACTGTAGATTCCTGGCTGCGCAGTTAAGCAACCGACGTATATAAAAGACCCTGCCAATGCAGGGTCTTTATTTTTAAACGAAAGCTGTTTGTTTCGAAATCGAATAAGTTGCAGCGCGCACATGGCCCGTGCAGCAATAAGCCCCCCTAGCAAAACTGCACCTGCGCCCTCCTCCCGCTAGATTCCTACAACTTTGTAGTTAGTTCATATGCGCACGCGGCGCCCGGTCGACGCAGCACAAGCGCTACCGCTAAAGTTTCAGACTACTTCGCAGCGCGCGGATTTCCTCCTGACTTTGCGCATAAACCGCGGCCTGCCCGGCATAAGACAATACATAGGCCTTATCGCCATCGACCGCCGTCACCAGTGTTTGCGACAACACATGACGGCCATTTTCAGTAATGGTGCAAGTGGTTTCCAACGCCGCCAGATGACTCAGTGTCGTGTCATGAATACGCGTGCACACACTTTGATAACCGCCGCGCCCGAAGTCCTTCTGCACCGACTTGCGCATCTCCAGCAAGACCGCCTGCAGATTGACCTGATGCCCGCTTTCCACTTGAGTCATGGTCAACTCCATGACCATCAGCGGCGTGCCTGCGGCATCGTTCTTTACCCCGCGCTGCCTGAATACCTTGGCCGGTTCCTGCTCTGACGCCTGTGGCAATGCTTCGATCTGCCAGCCGCTGGGCCAGGTGATCTGCGGATCCGCCGCTTCGACCAGGGCCGGAACCAGCAGCCAGGGAGCCAGGATGAACAGGGTCTTGAACGGTGAGCGCATGGTCATGAACACATAAGGGACGGGCCCTGAAGTCTGAGGCTGGCACGAGTATCGAGCAACAGATTCGTAGCTTTGTGTTTGGTGCGCCCAGCCCCTCTTGCGTATCATTGCCCGACCGCAAGGACGCCCGACGCCCTGCAAGCCAGGGGCTCATTAGCATGAGTATTCTTGCCCACTTCTTTTCCGGAGGGCCCATGAGCCTGCACGAACTCAATACTTTCCCCGGCGTAACCGCCCAGCCTGACACCGCCACCGCCAACTTCGTGTTCAACCACACGATGCTGCGGGTCAAGGACATCACCCAATCCCTGGACTTCTACACCCGCGTCCTGGGTTTCTCGCTGGTGGAAAAACGCGACTTCCCCGAAGCCGAATTCAGCCTGTATTTCCTCGCCCTGGTGGACAAGGCACAGATCCCGGCCGATGCCGCGGCGCGTACCGAGTGGATGAAGTCGATCCCCGGCATCCTCGAGCTGACCCACAACCACGGCACCGAGAACGACGCGGACTTTGCCTACCACAACGGCAACACCGACCCGCGCGGCTTTGGCCATATCTGCATTTCGGTGCCGGATATCGTCGCCGCCTGCGAGCGCTTCGAAGCCCTGGGCTGCGATTTCCAGAAGCGCCTGAACGACGGCCGCATGAAGAGCCTGGCGTTTATCAAGGACCCGGATGGCTACTGGGTTGAAATCATCCAGCCGGCTCCGCTGTAACCCGATTCTTATGCAGGGCGGCCGGTCGATGCTCGATTGCTTGCGATGGACATAACGTGGTTTGACTGAGCTACCGCGTCACCGTTGATCGCGAGCAAGCTTCGCTCCTACGCAAGCGAGGGAGAAACAAAAAACCCCATGAGCCAAGGCTCATGGGGTTTTGTTTTTTCCGCTGTCGACTCAGGCCGGCGCGGAAGTGCGGATCAGGTGGTCGAAGGCACTCAGCGAGGCCTTGGCGCCCTCGCCTACCGCGATGACGATCTGCTTGTACGGCACGGTGGTCACGTCACCGGCGGCAAACACACCCGGCAGCGAGGTCTCGCCGCGCGCGTCGACAATGATCTCGCCACGGGGCGACAACTCGACGGTGCCCTTGAGCCAGTCGGTGTTGGGCAGCAGGCCGATCTGCACGAAGATACCTTCCAGGTCGACGGTGTGGAACTCGCCCGAATCGCGGTCCTTGTACGCCAGGCCGGTGACCTTCTGGCCGTCGCCCTTCACTTCGCTGGTCAGCGCGCTGGTGATGACATTGACGTTCGGCAGGCTGTACAGCTTGCGTTGCAGCACGGCGTCGGCGCGCAGCTTGCTGTCGAACTCGAGCAGGGTCACGTGGCTGACGATACCCGCCAGATCGATGGCCGCTTCGACGCCGGAGTTACCGCCGCCGATCACCGCCACGCGCTTGCCCTTGAACAGCGGGCCGTCGCAGTGCGGGCAGAAGCACACGCCCTTGGCCTTGTATTCCTGCTCGCCGGGCACCCCCATCTCGCGCCAGCGGGCACCGGTGGCCAGGATCAGCGACTTGGCCTTGAGCACCGCGCCGCTTTCGAAACGCACTTCGTGCAGGCCGCCGACTTCCTTGGCCGGCACCAGCGCGCTGGCACGCTGCAGGTTCATGATGTCGACGTCGTACTGGCGAACGTGTTCTTCCAGGGCGCTGGCCAGTTTCGGCCCTTCGGTTTCCTGGACCGAGATAAAGTTCTCGATCGCCATGGTGTCCAGCACCTGGCCACCGAAACGCTCGGCCGCGACACCGGTACGGATGCCTTTGCGGGCCGCATAGATCGCCGCCGAGGCACCGGCCGGGCCACCGCCGACCACCAGGACGTCGAAGGCGTCCTTGGCACTGATTTTTTCCGCTTGCTTCTCGATGGCCCCGGTGTCCAGCTTGCCGAGGATTTCCTCCAGGCCCATGCGGCCCTGACCGAAGTTCACGCCATTGAGGTAGACGCTGGGGACGGCCATGATCTTGCGGTCGTTGACCTCGTCCTGGAACAGCGCGCCGTCGATGGCGACGTGGCGGATGTTCGGGTTCAGCACCGCCATCAGGTTCAGCGCCTGGACCACGTCCGGGCAGTTCTGGCAGGACAGCGAGAAGTAAGTCTCGAAGTTGAACTCACCCTTGAGGGCGCGGATCTGTTCGATCACTTCGACACTGGCTTTGGAGGGATGGCCGCCGACTTGCAGCAAGGCCAGCACCAGGGAAGTGAATTCGTGGCCCATGGGGATGCCGGCGAAACGCAGGCTGATATCGCTCCCCGGGCGGTTGATCGAGAACGATGGCTTGCGTAAGTCGCTACCGTTGTCGAGCAAGGTAATCTGGCTGGAAAGATTGGCAACGTCTTTCAGCAATTCGAGCATTTCCTGGGATTTCGCACCGTCGTCGAGAGAGGCAACGATCTCGATCGGCTGGGTGACCCGTTCCAGGTATGACTTCAACTGGGCTTTAAGATTGGCGTCCAACATACGGGCGATTTCCTTTTATTCAGATCGAAAAAAAACGCCCGAGCGAATCTCGCCCGGGCGTTCTTGAGGGCGGTGCAGCTGACTTAGGTGCGGCGGTCCGCCCTGCTGTAGCGAGTCACAGGCTTAGATCTTGCCGACCAGGTCCAGGGAAGGAGCCAGGGTAGCCTCGCCTTCTTTCCACTTGGCTGGGCAGACTTCGCCCGGGTGGGCAGCGACGTACTGAGCGGCCTTGATCTTGCGCAGCAGCTCGGAAGCGTCACGGCCGACGCCGCCGTCGTTGATTTCAACGATCTTGATCTGGCCTTCAGGGTTGATCACGAAGGTGCCACGGTCAGCCAGACCGGCTTCTTCGATCAGCACGTCGAAGTTGCGGGAGATGGCCAGGGTCGGGTCGCCGATCATGGTGTAGCGGATCTTGCCGATGGCTGGCGAGGTGTTGTGCCAGGCAGCGTGGGCAAAGTGGGTGTCGGTCGAAACGCTGTAGATTTCCACGCCCAGTTTCTGGAATTCGGCGTAGTTGTCCGCCAGGTCTTCCAGCTCGGTTGGGCAAACGAAGGTGAAGTCGGCCGGGTAGAAGAACACGACGGACCATTTGCCTTTCAGCGTGGCGTCCGACACTTCGATGAACTCGCCATTCTTGAAGGCGGTTGCTTTGAACGGTTTGACTTGGCTGTTGATGATAGGCATCGGTGATTCTCCATCAGTGGTTAAAAACTTGGGTTGAAAACTTGATGGGGAGAATCCTAACCAATGAGCCCAGCCGAGGCTCATTGGCAAAGCTGATGCTGCTGATTAGCTTTGGCTATTAGCGAGCGGTATTAATAGAAGAATTGTTTATTGACGCCTCGACCGGCTTTTCCTGGATCAAGGCCATGCCGAGGAACGGACTGGCCTCGACATAACGCATGGCCGACTTGATGTCCTTCCAGCCGACGTAGCTCATCAGCGACTTGAGGTCCCAGCCGCTGCGATGGGCCCAGGTGGCAAAGCCACGGCGCAGGGAGTGGCTGGTGTACTGCTCGGCGGCGACCCCAGCGCGCTCCAGCGCCTGGCGCAATAACGGAATCACGCTATTGGCATGCAGGCCCTCCTCGCTCAGGTGCCCCCAGCGATCGATGCCGCGAAATACCGGCCCGCGCACCAGGGCAGCGGCATTGACCCACTCGACATAGGCCTGGACCGGGCATAGCCGCCGTAGCGCCGGGGTGTGCCAGGTCTTGCCGAGGTTGTCGCGATCGCCCTTGCTGCGAGGCAGGTACAGGCTGATGCCGGAACCCGCCACCGCCTGAATATGCTCGATCTGGAGCCGGCACAATTCGTCACTGCGAAAGCCGCGCCAAAACCCCAGGAGGATCAGCGCACAGTCACGCCGCGCCCGCAGCAGCGCCGGCTGATTGCCGTCGCGCTGCGCCTGAGTGGCTTCCTGTTCCAGCCAGGCGACCACTTGCTCCAGATGCTGCAACTGCAAAGGCTCGGCCTGTTTCTCCTGCGCTGGGTGCAGCGCGCGAATACCCTTGAATACCTGACGCACCACCGGGGCCTTGGTCGGATCGGCGAAACCTTGGCTGTTGTGCCACTGCGCCAGGGCCGAAAGCCGCAACTTCAGGGTATTGATCGACAGCTCCCCCGCATACGCCACCAGATAACGCGCCACGCTGTCGCTGGTGGCCGGCAGAAACCCGCCCCACGTCACCTCAAAATGCTCGATGGCCGCCCGGTAGCTGCGCCGAGTGTTGTCACGCGTCGCGGCCTGCAGATAGCGGTCCAGTTCACTCATGGGTTATCGACTCGTGGCTGTACGGAAATAACGGCGTGGAGCGGGAGAAACCGCCTATCACGCGGGGTAATATTAATATATCCCGCATCAATAATTTCCAATTTCTTCATATTCTTCTGGTGTACAATTACACCTTATACATACCACGTAAAAAAGTACGTAATCCTTAGGAGAAAACATGGCTCGTGGCGGCGTTAACAAGGCGGTGGTGCAAATCGCCCGTTCGGCAATCCTCGCCCGCGGCGAACACCCCAGCATCGATGCGGTGCGCATCGAAATGGGCAATACCGGCTCGAAAACCACCATTCACCGCTACCTCAAGGAGCTGGACGAAAGCGAAGCCCGCCGCGCCGCCCCTCAGGAAGCCCTGGAAGAAGAGCTGACGGAACTGGTCCGGCGCATGGCCCAGCGCCTGCGCGAACATGCCCAGGAGCCTATCGAGAAGGCCCAGGCGCAACTCAAGGAAAAGAACCAGGAACTGGCGGAGCAGCAAGCCACCGCCGAGCAAGTGGAAACCCAACTGCATCGGCAACTGCAAACCCAGGCTTCAGCCCTGGCCAGCGAGAGCGCGCTGCTGCAGGAAACCCGCTCCATGCTGCAAAGCGAACAGACCCGCAATGCCGGGCTGAACCAGGCCCTGGCCGACTTCGAGCTGCGCCTGAAAGACAAGGACGAGCAGATTCGCTCCCTGGAAGAAAAACACCTGCATGCCCGTGACGCCCTCGAGCATTACCGCAACGCGGTCAAGGAGCAGCGCGAACAGGACCAGCGCCGCCATGAAGGCCAGCTGCAACAGGTGCAGCAGGAACTGCGCCAGGCCCAGCAAAGCGCGCTGGTGCGCCAGGATGAGATCACTCAGTTGCATCGCGACAACGAGCGCCTGACCAGCGAGCAGCGCGCCACCCAGAAGGAATTGCGCCAGGCGCAGGAGCAGGTGCAGAAAATGGACGGCAAGCTTGGCCAGTTGCTGGAGCAATCCGCCCGCCTGAACAGCGAACACACCCTCCTCCAGGAACGCTTGCGCGTTGCCCTGCTGGACAATCATGAGTTCAAGCAGAACCTGGAGCAGCAGCTACAGGAAAATCGGCAAATGGAACTGCGCGCCGCCAAGGCCGAGGCCAGCCTGAAGGCCCTGCAACTGGCTGCCGCCGCGAAGGCCGAGGCGGAGCCAGAGACAGAAGAACAGCGGCCAAAGCCGCCAGAGAACGCTTAACCGGCGACCGGCGTACGCATGGTGACAAACTCTTCGGCGGCTGTCGGGTGCACCCCGATGGTCTCGTCGAAGTCACGCTTGGTGGCGCCGGCCTTCAAGGCAATCGCCAGGCCCTGGACGATTTCGCCGGCGTCCGGGCCGACCATATGGCAGCCCAGCACCTTGTCGGTCTCGGCATCCACCACCAGTTTCATCAGCGTGCGCTCCTGGCATTCGGTCAGGGTCAGCTTCATCGGCCGGAAACGGCTTTCGAAGATCTGCACCTGATAGCCCGCTTCCCGCGCCTGCTCTTCAGTCAGGCCGACGGTGCCGATGTTCGGCAGGCTGAACACGGCGGTAGGAATCATGTTGTAGTCCACCGGACGATATTGCTCCGGCTTGAACAAGCGGCGCGCCACAGCCATGCCTTCAGCCAGGGCCACCGGCGTCAACTGCACGCGCCCAATCACATCGCCAATCGCCAGGATCGACGGCTCGGCGCTCTGGTACTGCTCATCGACCTCGATGAAACCGCGCGAGTCAAACTTCACCCCGGTATTTTCCAGCCCCAGGTTGTCGAGCATCGGCCGCCGGCCAGTGGCGTAGAACACGCAATCGGCGGCCAGTTCGCGACCGTCCTTGAGGGTAACTTTCAGGCTGCCGTCGGCCTGCTTGTCGATACGCTCGATATCGCTGTTGAACTGCAGGTCGAGCCCTCGCTTGGTCAGCTCTTCCTGCAGGTGCTTGCGCACCGCGCCATCGAAGCCACGCAGGAACAAATCGCCGCGATACAACAACTGGGTCTGCGCGCCCAGGCCGTGGAAGATCCCGGCGAATTCCACCGCGATATAACCGCCACCCACCACCAGGACGCGCTTTGGCAGCTCCTTGAGGAAAAACGCCTCGTTGGAACTGATGGCGTGTTCGCGCCCCGGAATATCCGGGATCTGCGGCCAGCCGCCGGTGGCGATCAGAATATGCTTGGCGCTGTAGCGCTGGCCATTGACCTCCACCTGATGCGGGTCGATCACCTTGGCGTGACCTTCGTGCAGGGTCACGCCGCTGTTGACCAGCAGGTTGCGATAAATGCCGTTCAGGCGATTGATCTCGCGGTCCTTGTTGGCGATCAGCGTGGCCCAATCGAAATCGGCCTCGCCCAGGGTCCAGCCGAAACCCGCGGACTGCTCGAAGTCTTCGGCGAAGTGAGCGCCGTACACCAGCAGTTTTTTCGGCACACAACCGACGTTGACGCAGGTGCCTCCCAGATAGCGGCTTTCGGCAACCGCGACTTTTGCGCCAAAACCCGCGGCGAACCGCGCCGAACGCACACCGCCGGAACCGGCGCCAATTACATAAAGATCAAAATCGTAGGCCATTTCACTCTCCCAGGCAGGCTGACAGCATAACCGCAGATGCGTATCCGGTCAGCGCTAGAGGATTTACACAGGGGTATAAAACGAAAAAGCCACCCGTAGGTGGCTTTCCAGTACAAGAGCGAAGCGGGCTATCAGTAAGCCTTGCCAGTCTTGTAGAAGTTCTCGAAGCAGAAGTTGGTCGCGTCGATGTAGCCTTCGGCGCCACCGCAGTCGAAACGCTTGCCCTTGAACTTGTAGGCAATCACGCAACCGTCCTGCGCCTGCTTCATCAGGGCATCGGTGATCTGGATCTCGCCACCCTTGCCCGGCTCGGTTTCTTCGATCAGCTTGAAGATGTCCGGAGTCATGATGTAGCGACCGATGATCGCCAGGTTCGACGGTGCATCTTCCGGCTTCGGTTTCTCGACCATGTTACGTACGCGGTACAGGTCGTCGCCGATCAGGTCGCCGGCAATCACGCCGTACTTGCTGGTTTCTTGCGGGTCGACTTCCATGATCGCGACGATGGTGCAGCGGTACTGCTTGTACAGCTTGACCATCTGCTTCAGCACGCCGTCACCTTCGAGGTTGACGCACAGGTCGTCCGCGAGGACCACGGCGAACGGCTCGTCACCGATCAGCGGGCGGCCAGTCAGGATCGCGTGGCCCAGGCCTTTCATTTCGGTCTGGCGGGTGTAGGAGAACGAGCACTCGTCCAGCAGACGACGGATGCCGACCAGGTATTTTTCCTTGTCGGTGCCCTTGATCTGGTTTTCCAGCTCATAGCTGATGTCGAAATGGTCTTCCAGCGCGCGCTTACCGCGACCGGTGACGATGGAGATTTCGTTCAGGCCGGCGTCCAGTGCTTCTTCAACGCCATACTGGATCAGTGGCTTGTTCACCACCGGCAGCATTTCTTTGGGCATGGCTTTAGTCGCTGGCAGGAAGCGAGTACCGTAACCGGCTGCTGGGAACAAGCATTTCTTGATCATATGAGTCCTTAAAAGGGCTGTACGTACGAATTTCGGCGCAGTCTAATCAGGCCGCGTGCACCTTACAATGGGCCGCGGTGGCTAACCGCTGCCATCTAAGAGGAATATTGCTGCCGATAGTTCCGCAGACCCAATCCGCGGCCGCTGCGCAGTTAGCTGTGCAGCATCGTACAGATACCCTGCGCCGTAAACCGCCGCACGGCCGCAAAGCCTTGATGTTTCTGTGCTCGAGCCCTTGCCGGCACTCTTTATAAGCGCTGATTTATCGCTATCATGGCGCCCTTGAACCCCGCCAACGAGGCAGATAGATGTCGGCTACAAAAAGCGTAAACGGTTACCAGATCCAACAATTGAAAGATGGCCAGTGGTGGCTGGTCAGTGCCCAGGGCGAAAACGTCGCCGGCCCCTTCGCCAGCGAGGCGATGGCGGTCGAGGTGGCATCGGTGTTCGAAGATTCTGCAGGCCACGCTTCGGCGCGTCGCAGCCCCAAGTCCTGATACAGGCCCTGCACCGAAAAGCCCTGCCCCGTGCAGGGCTTTTTCATGCCGATCTATACCGCAGTGGCGGTTCGCTATAGCATTTCGCCCCAGACGCCCGCCAAGGGTGTCCAGCCCTCCCCCGGGGCTCAACTTCTCGACGACGACCACACCATGCACAAACTTCTGGCACTGACCGCGGCACTGGCCCTGACTGGCTGCGCCACCGTTTCCGACACCTACCTGGAGAACGGCGAGCAAGGCCTGAGCATCGACTGTTCCGGCGAAGCCAGCTCCTGGGCCAGTTGCTATGAAAAAGCCGACGCCTCCTGTGCCGGCACCGGCTATCGGATCATCGGCACCGACGGCACGCCGTCGCTCGAGGAACGCGACAAGACCCTGGGCGCAGACGTCGGCAACTATAAAAGCCGCAGCGTGGTGGTGGTCTGCAAGTAACAGGCGAGCGCCTGGCTACATATGAATCTCGGCAAACTTGATGCCCAGGTTGCGAATGGTCTCGATCAGGTCGTCCAGCCGGCCGAATGACTCGACTTCATCGTTGTCATCCACAAGAAAATAACTGCGCCCCGCGCTTTTCTTGAAGAATACGATCCATTCCCCGGAATTCGCCGGATTCTGAATCACATGGGTCGCAGAGATATGACCCTCTGCATGCCTCTCCCGGACTTGTTCGCGCTTCATGCTTTCTCCCAAAAAAACGATGCCGCCGAAACCTGGATTTCGACGGCATCTTTGACAATGGCCGACAGTTTATCGGATGCCTTGGCCAATCAGCACGCCATCTACCGTCTGGCCATAGAGATTGACCCCGTCGTTGGCGTGGAACTTGAGCCGGGTCTTCTCGATGGAACCCTCCACCAGGCGCGGGTCTTGCGGCCGCTCGTGCCGATTGACGAACGCCGCCACATCCCAGGCCTGCTGGTCGCTCAAGCTGCCGGCCTTGCCCAGGGGCATGTTGTATTTGATAAAGGATGCCGCGGTGTTGATCCGGTGCATGCCGGCGCCCCAGTTATACGAGTCCTTGCCCCAGAGCGGCGGCATGACATAGTCCGCGCCGACCTTCTGGCCCTGGCCGCCATCGCCATGGCAGACCGCGCATTGCGCCCGGTATACCTGTTCGCCACGAGCCAGGTCGTAGCCCTGCTTTGGCTGCGGCACTTCGGGGTAGCCACGCCCAGGCAATTCGACAGCGATCGGCGCCTTGCTCGCCAGCCAGTAGGAATACACCGACAAGGCGGTGATCTCGTAGCTGTCGGCGGCCGGCGGCGTGCCGTTCATGCTGAACTGGAAGCAGCCCTGCAAGCGTTCGGCGTAGGTATTGACCTTGTCGTTTTTCTTGCGATAGGCCGGGTACATCGGATAGGCGCCCCACAGCGGCGCGGAGTTGGCCAGCCGCCCCTGGTCGAGGTGGCAGTTGCTGCAATTGAGCCCGTTGCCGACGAACTGCGGCGCCAGGCGCTTGGTGTCGACAAACAGCGCATAACCATCGCGGACCATCTTGCCGTAGGCATTGTCGGGCAGTTCGCTTTCCGCCGGGGGCTGGAAATACTGCGGATGGGCAGCGCTCACCGGCGGCTCTTGCAACTGCGTCTGGTCTTCCATGACGGCTACGGCGCCATGGGCCTGGGCCGCCAACAAAGCGAGGGAAAGGCCCACTAGAAGATCGCGGCTCATGGCTTGGGCTCCTGGTGATCGGCCTTGGCGAAGTAATCGGCCACTGCGGTGATTTCCTCTGGGCTCAGGGCCTTGGCGATATGCCCCATCAGATCGTTCGGGTCGTTGCGGCGCGAGCCGTCGCGCCAGGCATTCAATTGCCCGGCGAGGTACGCCGCGGGTTGCCCGGCCAACGGCGGAAAGGCGTCCCCCACGCCGACGCCACCCGGCCCGTGGCAGGTCACGCATTCCGGAACCTGGCGCTCCCAGGCTCCGCGCAAGGCGAGCCGCGCCCCCACGCCCTCGGCCTTGGCGCTGCGATTGAGCGCAATCGGCGTTGGTGCCGGCATGGCCGCCAGCGTCTGGCTGACCGCGTTTATCTCGTCATCGCTCAAGGCCTTGGCCAGAGGTTGCATCACCGGGTTGCTGCGCGCGCCGCTGCGGAAATCTTCCAACTGTTTGCGCAAGTAACCCGCCGACAACCCCGCCAGGCGCGGAAACCCGGCAGCCGCCAGGCCCAGGCCATCGCCGCCGTGGCAGGCCAGGCAGGCGGTGGCGCCGGGTTGCGCGCCGCCCTGGGTAAACACTTTCTGCCCATCCACGGCTTGGGCACTGGCGACAGAAAACAGCATCAGGCTGCCCAGCAGTATTCGGTCCATGGGAATCATGGCGAACTCCATTTTTCTAGTTATATTCTTAGGCCTATTTTATATAAGCCTACAAAGAGTAGGCCAATAGACTTTGGGCTACAACGCGAAACGGCCGAGCCTGCTTTGTCACCGGGCACAAAAAAGCCCGCCCCTGCCGCGAAAATACGGGCCGGGGCGGGCTCCTGGAAAACCTTCGGCCATCAGCCGGAAATGCAGTCCTCCGCCGCCTTGCGGATGTCGCCCGGCCGCATGGGCACGTTGGACATGCTTTCATGCAGCTTGATGCTGCTGCCGCCCGAACGCTCCTCGATATCGAACACCGCGGTCGGTCCCGACGAGACTTTCTGCGGAACGATAATGCGCATGCCGTCCTTGTGCGGCTCGACTTGTAACTGGCCCCGGCTGTCCGCGAGCTTGTCGCTGACGCACTTGGCATATTCCTGCGGCTTTTTCCCTGAAATCACATTCATGGTCGGCAGGGTCTGGTTAATGTCCGAGACCGTCGCACACCCACTGATCGCCAAGGCCAGCATCAACACACCCCACTTCATACATTTCCTCCGATAAAGACCGTCCGACCGCAGAAATGGAATTTTTCTCCGGATCGGTCAGATTTATCTCAAATAATCGGCAAATAACTGTTTTAAATTGTCAAAGCCGCCTGCCGCGGCCTGATAAACTGCGCCATCGTTTTGATTTTGTAGCAAAAGCCCTTCTGGAGGCGCCCATGAAATTTATCCACCAGCGCGAGCACCTCAACGAAGACGATATCGTCGTCATCGAATGCTCCCAGGTCTGCAACATCCGCCTGATGAGCGACGCCAACTTCCGAAGCTTCAAGAACGGCGGGCGTCACACCTATCATGGCGGCGCGTTCGACAAGTTCCCGGCCAAGATCACCGCGCCGAGCACCGGTTTCTGGAATATCACCATCGATACTGTCAACCGTCGGCCCATCAGCGTCACTCGCAAGCCGAACCTGACCCACTCGATCAAGATCATCCGCCGTTCCAGCTCGAAACTGCGCTGAACCCCGCATCCGCCCGCGACAGACAGGTATCACCGTGGCCCAAACGACCAAGTACGTCATCAAATACAAACTCAACGGCGAGCGCCGTTTCGAGTTCGCCCAGCTGGAAAGCGGCACTCAGGAAGAAGCCAAGGCCGCGCTGGAAGCCCTGCACGGCCAGACCGACGACGTCATCAGCGACGTCAGCGTGAGCAAGGCGCTGTAAGGCTTCGGCTTGTGGCCCCGCTGACGAGTTCGAGCGCAAGCATCGGAGTGTGAGCGGCCCGCGCGCTTCCTAGACTGGCAGGCATCAGCTTCTGCTTCGGGAATCGCCAGCATGTCCGCCCTCTCCCTCGAACATCGCCTGGCCGGCGTGAACTGGCCCTTGATCGAGCAGCAGCTCGAGCAGGATGGCAGCGCAGTGATCGACCGCCTGCTCAGCGCCGACGAATGCCGGCAACTCAGCAGCCTGTACCCCCGCGGCGAGTTGTTTCGTTCACGGGTGGTCATGGCCAGGCACGGTTTCGGTCGCGGCGAGTATCAGTATTTCGCCTACCCCTTGCCGTCGCTGGTCGCCGAACTGCGCGACCGGTTCTATCCGCGCCTGGTGCCCCTGGCCAATCGCTGGAACCAGCTGATGAATATTCCCGTGCAATATCCGCCGCGGCATGAGGACTTCCTCCAGCGCTGTCACGCCGCCGGCCAGCAGCGGCCCACGCCCTTGTTGCTGCAATACGGCCCGCAGGATTACAACTGCCTGCACCAAGACTTGTATGGCGACCACGTATTTCCGCTGCAGGTGGCGATCCTGCTGTCGCGTCCGGGGATCGATTTCACCGGCGGCGAATTCGTCATCACCGAGCAGCGGCCGCGCATGCAGTCGCGGCCGCAGGTCATCGGTCTGAAGCAAGGTGATGCGCTGGTTTTCGCCGTGCATCATCGTCCGGTACCCGGCGTGCGCGGTCATTACCGGGTGATGTTGCGCCATGGCGTCAGCCGCGTGCACAGCGGTCGCCGCCATACGTTAGGAGTGATTTTCCACGATGCCCAGTAACCTGATGCCCGGTCGCTTTAGCGCCGAGCTGTTCGGCGAAGCCGAATTGCAACAGGCGCCCCGTACCGAACAGATCGGCCCGCAGTCCTTCGTGCTGCGCGGTTTTGCCTTGCCCTGGGTCGAGCGCCTGCTGCCGGCCTTGCGTGGCGTGCTGCGCGCCGCGCCGTTCCGGCAGATGGTCACGCCGGGCGGTTTCACCATGTCGGTCGGCCTGAGCAGTTGCGGGCAGTTGGGCTGGACCACCGACCGCAGCGGCTACCGCTACACCGCCATCGACCCGCAGAGCGGCCAGCCCTGGCCGGCGATGCCCGAGGTGTTTCGCGAACTGGCCCGGGCCGCCGCGAACCAGGCCGGTTTTGCCGGCTTCGACCCGGACGCCTGCCTGGTCAATCACTATGTGCCCGGCGCCCGAATGTCCCTGCACCAGGACAAGAACGAACGCGACTACAGCGCGCCGATCGTTTCCGTCTCGCTGGGTTTGCCGGCGGTGTTCCAGCTGGGCGGCGATCGGCGCAGCGACCGCCCGTTGCGCGTGCCGCTGCTGCATGGCGACGTGATGGTCTGGGGCGGCGTCGACCGCCTGCGTTATCACGGCGTACTGCCGCTCAAGGAAGGCACGCACCCGTTGCTGGGGCCACGACGCATCAACTTCACCTTTCGCCGCGCCGGTTGAAGCCAGCGGAATTCCAGCGCAAGACTCGGAGTGCCAGGCCCCCTGCCCTTGGTTAAGCTGAGCGACATCCGTCACCGAGTAGAGCCCATGACCACCGTCCAGCCCAAGCCCACCACCGCCAGCGATCCACGCTGGCTCGCCGTCCTGGCCCGTGATGCGAGCGCCGACGGCCGGTTCGTCTACGCAGTGAAAACCACCGGCGTCTACTGCCGCCCCAGCAGCCTGTCGCGCCTGCCGCGGCCGGAAAACGTCGAGTTCTTCGACACTGCGGAGCAAGCCGAAGCCGCCGGTTACCGGCCGAGTAAACGCAGCGCCAGCGATCAGACCCAGGTCGCCGCCCATCACGCCCGCCTGGTGGCAGCCGCGTGCCGGCAGATCGAGTCGGCCGAAACGCTGCCGAGCCTGAAACAGCTGGCCGAACAAGCCGGCATGAGCAGCTTCCACTTTCACCGGGTATTCAAGGCCGCCACCGGCTTGACCCCCAAAGGCTACGCCAGCGCCCACCGCTCGCGGCGGGTACGGCGCCAGCTGGAACACGGCCACTCGGTAACCGATGCGCTGTATGACGCAGGCTTCAATTCCAATAGCCGCTTCTACGAAACCGCCGACCAGTTGCTCGGCATGAAACCCAGCGATTACCGCGCCGGTGGCCTGAACACCGATATCCGCTTCGCCGTCGGCCAGTGCACCCTGGGCGCGATCCTGGTCGCCCAGAGCCATCGCGGGGTCTGCGCGATCCTGCTGGGCGATGACCCCAATGCGCTGGTGCAGGACCTGCAAGACAAATTCCCCCGGGCCAACCTGATCGGCGCCGACCAGGACTTCGAGCAATTGGTGGCCAAGGTGGTGGGGTTTATCGAGGCGCCGGCGATTGGCCTGGACCTGCCGCTGGACCTGCAAGGCACGGCGTTCCAGGAGCGGGTCTGGCTGGCCCTCAAGGAAATCCCGCTGGGCAGCACCGCCAGCTACGCCGAGATCGCCCAGCGTATCGGCGCCCCCAAATCCTTTCGCGCCGTGGCCCAGGCCTGCGGGGCCAACAGCCTGGCGGTGGCGATCCCTTGCCACCGGGTGGTGCGCAGCGACGGCAACCTGTCCGGCTACCGCTGGGGCGTGGAACGCAAGCGTCAGTTGCTCGAACGCGAGACCCCGTCCGAGGCCTGAATGCCGATGTACACCGACACCGATTCCGGCCCGGTGTACACCTCGAAGTCGGTGGCGAAACACCGACGAACCTGCGGGTTGTCCTCGAAGTAGGCCCAGACCAGGCCCCAGGTCTGGATCACCGCCTCGGGCATCGGCCCCTTGGCGGAGAACGCCAGGTACTCACCGCCCTGCACATGCACCAACGGATAGTCGGCATCGCCTTCGCCCACCGCCACGCCAGCGGTTACATCGAAATGCCCCGAGGCGTCGGACTCGTAGTTGGAGTAGACGCCGTAGATGAACGAGTCCGATTGCCGGTGGCCGATGCTGTCGAACAGGCCTTCGACAAAAAACCGCTCCCACATCGGCCCGATCCGCGCGCTGTCCGGCCGTTGCTCGTCGGCATTGCAGGTGCGCACCTGCAAGCCCGAAACGCTGAAAGGCCGAACCTCACGCAATTTGACATCCATGCTGATACTCCTTGGTGGCATTTATCTGATGACGGGCGCGCACGGTATCAGCGATTCACATTCACCACCACGCGCCCGCGCAATTCGCCGGCCAGCAGGCGCGGCGCGGCATCGATGGCTTCGCTGAGGCCGATCTCATGGCTGATCAGCGGCAGCAGGGCCGGGCCCAGATCCCGCGCCAGGCGCTGCCAGGCCTCGATTCGCCGGGCCTTGGGCTGGGTCACGCTATTGATCCCGGCCAGGGTCACGCCACGCAGGATGAAGGGCGCCACCGACGCCGGGAAGTCCATGCCCTGGGCCAGCCCGCAGGCGGCCACGATGCCGTTGGCCTGGGTGCCGGCACAGGCGTTGGCCAGGGTATGGCTGCCCACCGAGTCGATCACCGCCGCCCACCGCTCCTTGGCCAACGGCTTGCCCGGCGCGGACAGGCTGGCGCGGTCGATGATCTCGCTGGCGCCCAGGCGCTGGAGGTAATCCTGCTCCGCCATGCGCCCGGTGGACGCCACCACCCGGTAACCGAGCCGGGCCAGCAAGGCGATGGCAAAGCTGCCGACCCCGCCATTGGCCCCGGTGACCAGCACGTCGCCCTGGGCCGGGGCCAGGCCGTGGCGCTCCAGCGCCAGGATGGCAAGCATCGCCGTGTACCCGGCGGTGCCGATGGCCATGGCCTCGGCGGCGCTGAACGCCTGGGGCAAGGGAATCAACCAGTCGCCGTCGAGCCGGGCCTTTTGCGCCAGCCCGCCCCAATGCCCTTCGCCCACGCCCCAGCCGTTGAGCAGCACCGGGTCGCCGGGCTGATAGTCCGGGTGGCTGCTGGCCTCGACCGTGCCCGCCAGATCGATGCCCGGCACCATGGGAAACCTGCGCACCACCGGGCTGCTGCCGGTGATGGCCAGGCCATCCTTGAAGTTCAGGGTGCTGTAGGCCACCCGCACCGTGACGTTGCCCTCGGGCAATTGCTCTTCGCCCATCTCGCGCAGCGTCGCGCGATAACCGGCGGCGTCCTTCTCGATCAGAATTCCCTTGAACATGACTGCCTCCCACCAGGCCCTGGACCGGGCCGCGAACTTGAGTTTTCAGATGACAAAGCCGCCCCACCTTCCCAGCCCGAGCGCAAAAAATCCACGCTCTTTTCGTCGTAGAACGCTCCCCCTGTCCGCACTGTAGGAGCGAGGCTTGCCCGCGATAGCGTTATCACCGGCAACCCAGCCAACGGCCAAAGTCGACTGGCCTTGGTCAGCTATCTCCTGATACAAACCCCGGGCTACCGTCCTTCTTTTTTTGATGTCGGAGAATCATTCAACATGAGCCAATGGCCTGACACCCGTATTCTCGACCTGCTGGGCATCGAACTGCCGATCATCCAGGCGCCGATGGCCGGCGCGACCACTACCGCCATGGTGATCGCCGCCGCCCAGGCGGGTGGCCTGGGTTCCCTGCCCTGCGCCATGCTGAGTGCCGAGCAGATTCGCCAGGATGTCCAGAGCATCCGCCAGGCAACCCGCGCGCCGCTGAACCTGAATTTCTTCTGCCACCGGAACCCGACACCCGACCCGGAACGGGAAGCCCGCTGGAAAAACGCCCTGGAGCCCTACTACCGCGAGCTCGGCGCCGATTTCGATGCGCCAACCCCGGTCAGCAGCCGCGCGCCCTTCGACACCGTCAGTTGCGAACTGGTGGAAGAACTGCGTCCGGAAATCGTCAGCTTTCACTTCGGCCTGCCGGAGCCGGCGCTGCTGGCCCGGGTCAAGGCCACCGGGGCGAAGATCCTGTCTTCGGCGAGCACCGTCGACGAGGCGATCTGGCTGCAACAGCACGGCTGCGACGCCATCATCGCCATGGGCTACGAGGCCGGTGGCCACCGGGCGATCTTCCTCAGCGAAGACCTCAACAGCCAGGTCGGCACCATGGCCCTGGTGCCGCAGATCGTCGATGCGGTGCAGGTGCCGGTGATTGCCGCCGGCGGGATCGGCGATGCCCGGGGCATAGTCGCGGCCTTCGCCCTCGGCGCCTCGGCGGTGCAACTGGGCACCGCCTACCTGTTCACTCCGGAAGCCAAGGTCAGCGCCGCCCACCACAAGGCGTTGCGCACCGCCAAGGAGAGCGAAACCGCCCTGACCAACCTGTTCACCGGGCGCCCGGCACGGGGCATTCTCAACCGGGTGATGCGCGAAATCGGCCCGATCAGTCCCCTGGCGCCAGCCTTCCCCCTCGCCGGCGGTGCGTTGATGCCGCTGCGCGCCAAGGATGACGCCGACTTCGCCAACCTCTGGTCCGGCCAGGCATTGCGCCTTGGAATCGAATTGCCCACCGCGGAACTGACCCGCACCCTGGCCGCCCAGGCCCTGGCCAAACTCACCGGCCGCTGAACCCGACACGCCGCGACTGCGGTCGCGGCGTTTGGCCCAAGCCTTCATTTGCCCCTCAACACCGCATGGCCTTTACAGTTCCGTTCGCTGGCGATTCGCTATATATTTCCGTATACAGCGCTTCACCCGCCCCGGTGCAGTCTATTTCCCTTCTGCCTAATGCCTCTTCGCCAATGGAGCTGTCCATGAACCTTCGCCTTTCAGGTTTTGCCCCGACCTGCCTTGCTGCCGTGCTCGCCGCCTGCGCGTTCGGCTCGGCCCAGGCCGCTGAAGTCCAGGTGGCGGTCGCCGCCAACTTCACCGCGCCGATCCAGGCCATTGCCGCTGATTTCGAGAAAGACACCGGGCACAAACTGGTGGCCGCCTATGGCGCTACCGGGCAGTTCTATACCCAGATCAAGAACGGCGCGCCGTTCGAAGTGTTCCTCGCCGCCGACGACAGCACCACACAGAAACTTGAAAGCGAAGGCGCCACCGTCAAGGGCTCGCGCTTCACCTACGCCATCGGCACCCTGGCGCTGTGGTCGGCCCGGCAGGCCTACGTCGACAGCCAGGGCCAGGTGCTCAAGGCCAACCAGTACCAGCACCTGTCGATTGCCAACCCGAAGGCCGCGCCCTACGGCCTGGCCGCCACCCAGGTCCTGGCCAGGCTGGGCCTGACCGACCAGGTCAAGGGCAAGATCGTCGAAGGCCAGAACATCACCCAGGCCTATCAGTTCGTTTCCACCGGCAATGCCGAGCTGGGCTTTGTCGCCTTGTCGCAGATCTACAAAGACGGCAAAGTCAGCAGCGGCTCGGCCTGGATAGTCCCGGCCGAGATGCACGACCCGATCAAACAAGACGCGGTGATCCTCGATAAAGGCAAGGACAACCCGGCCGCCAAGGCGCTGGTTGACTACCTCAAGGGGCCCAAGGCCGCTGCCGTCATCCAGTCCTACGGTTACCAACGCTAAATGCCGCTATCGAGTGCCGACCTTTCCGCCATCTGGCTGACCCTGCAACTGGCGTCGCTGACCACCCTGATCCTGCTGGTCATCGGGACGCCGATTGCCTTGTGGCTGTCGCGCACGCGCTCATGGCTGCGCGGGCCAATCGGCGCCATCGTCGCCCTGCCCCTGGTCCTGCCGCCGACGGTGATCGGCTTTTACCTGCTGCTCGCCTTAGGCCCCAACGGCGCTATCGGCCAGCTCACCCAGGCCCTCGGCCTGGGCACCCTGACCTTCAGTTTCAGCGGCCTGGTGATTGGCTCGGTGATCTATTCCATGCCCTTTGTCGTGCAGCCGCTGCAGAACGCCTTTACCGCGATCGGCACGCGCCCGCTGGAAGTGGCGGCGACTTTGCGCGCCAGTCCCTGGGACACCTTCTTCAGCGTGATCCTGCCGCTGGCCAGGCCGGGGTTCGTCACCGCGGCCATTCTCGGTTTCGCCCACACCGTCGGCGAGTTCGGCGTGGTGCTGATGATCGGCGGCAATATTCCCGAGAAAACCCGCGTGGTCTCGGTGCAGATCTACGACCACGTCGAGGCCCTGGAATACGCCCAGGCCCATTGGCTGGCCGGCGCCATGCTGGTGTTTTCGTTCCTGGTATTGCTGGCGCTGTATTCCAGCCGCAAAACCCGTGCTGGCTGGAGTTGAGCCGTGAGTGCATCGATCCATGTGCGCCTCAAGCGCACCTATAGAGATTTCAGCCTCGACCTCGACCTGGAATTGCCGGGCCGTGGCGTCACCGCGCTGTACGGCCATTCCGGTTCCGGCAAGACCACGTGCCTGCGTTGTATCGCCGGCCTGGAGCAGGCCGAGCAAGGCCTGGTGCGGATCAACGACGAAGTCTGGCAGGACAGCCAGCGCCAGCTGTTCATGGCGCCGCACAAGCGTTCCCTGGGCTACGTGTTCCAGGAAGCCAGCCTGTTCGCCCACCTGTCGGTGCAGGCCAACCTGGCGTTCGGCCTCAAGCGCATCCCGCGCGGGCAACGCCGGGTCGACATGGCCCAGGCCACCGAACTGCTGGGCATCGGCCACCTGCTGCAGCGCCACCCGCACAACCTGTCCGGCGGCGAGCGCCAGCGGGTCGGCATTGCCCGCGCGCTGCTCACCAGCCCGCGGCTGCTGTTGATGGACGAACCGCTGGCCGCGCTCGACAGCAAGCGCAAAGGCGAAATCCTGCCGTATCTCGAACGCCTGCATGACGAACTGGAAATCCCGGTGCTGTACGTCAGCCACTCGCAGGATGAAGTGGCGCGCCTGGCCGACCATATCGTCCTGCTGGAAAACGGCCGCGCCCTGGCCAGCGGGCCGATCGGCGAAACCCTCGCCCGTCTCGACCTGCCCCTGGCCCTGGGCGACGACGCCGGGGTGGTGGTCGAAGGCCAGGTCAGCCATTACGACGCCGAATATCAACTGCTCGCCCTGCAATTGCCCGGCAGCCGGCTGCAGGTGCGGGTCGCCCATGCGCCGATGGCCATCGGCACGCACCTGCGCTTCAAGGTCCAGGCGCGGGACGTCAGCCTCAGCCTGCAAGCGGGCGAGCACAGCAGCATCCTCAACCGCCTGCCGGTGACGGTCAGCGGCGAAATCCCCGCCGACAACACCGCGCATGTCCTGGTGCGCCTGGACGTGGCCGGCAGCCCGCTGCTGGCGCGTATCACCCGCTACTCCCGCGACCAGCTGCAACTGCACCCGGGCCAGCAACTCTGGGCCCAGATCAAGGCGGTGGCCGTGCTCGCGTAAGTCCCCGGCAAATGCGTTGGCACCCTTGCGCCGCGCCGCGGTCAATCCCCAGACAGGCTTGATCGATTGCCAAGGACTCCGCCATGCCCGACGCCCCATTGCGCCAAGACCTGCCCCCGGACCTGCCGCCCGACCTGCATTACGTCGACGACAGCCAGCCGGGGATCAGTCGAAAGAAGGTGCGCGGCAAGTTCGTCTATTTCGACCCGCAAGGCCAGCGTATCCGGGCGCCCGACGAGATCCGGCGCATCAACGCCCTGGCCGTGCCTCCGGCCTATACCCAGGTGTGGATCTGCGCCGACCCGCGCGGCCACCTGCAAGCCACCGGCCGCGACGCCCGTGGGCGCAAGCAGTACCGCTACCACCCGCGCTGGCGGGAAGTGCGCGACGCCGACAAGTATTCGCGCCTGCTGGAGTTCGGTTGCGCCCTGCCGCGCCTGCGCCGGCAACTGGAAACCTTGCTGGCGGCGCCCGGCTTCAGCCGCGACAAGGTCATGGCCACGGTTATCAGCCTGCTCGACGCCACGCTGATTCGGGTCGGCAACAGCCAGTACGCCCGCGACAACCGCTCCTACGGCCTGACCACCCTGCGCAACCGGCACGTGGAAATCAAAGGCAGCTCGATCCTCTTCCAGTTCCGCGGCAAGAGCGGCATCGAGCATCAGGTCAGCATCAAGGACCCGCGCCTGGCGCGGATTCTCAAGCGCTGCCTGGAGTTGCCCGGGCAGAACCTGTTCCAGTACCTCGACGAAAACGGCGAGCGCCACAGCGTCAACTCTTCCGACGTCAACGCCTACCTGCAGCAATTGACCGGCGCCGACTTCACCGCCAAGGACTACCGCACCTGGGCCGGCAGCACCCTGGCCCTGGCGGTGCTGCGCGAACTGCACTGGGAACCCGAGGCCGAGGCGAAAAGACACATAGTCGAGACGGTCAAGGACGTCGCCCGGCAACTGGGCAATACCCCCGCGGTGTACCGCAAGTGCTACATCCATCCGGCCCTGCTCGAAGGTTTCGTGCTGGGCCAGCTGGCCGCGCTGCCCAGGCCGCGCAAACACAAAAGGCTGAAGACCGAGGAAGTGGCCCTGACGATATTCCTCGAACGGCTGACGCAGCAGGCCTGAGTTTTTCGCGACCGCCATGGCACCCAGCCACCGGCTGCCATGGACGGCCGCGGGCTGGAGGCTGGGTGAGGAACGCCAGGCTTTTGCACGAGTTTCGGAGTTGCTTCTATAGTTGCTCTGAGCAGTTATCAACCAGGGAAGCGCCATGGAAGACATTTTTGTCGTAAAGCGCTGCAACAAGATCATCATTCAGGGGCGCCGCGCCGGGGAAGCCGCCCATGGCGCGCCGATCGCCGCCCATTGGTACCGCATCGCCGACACCCGCACCGACGGTTTCATCGGCGATGGCTATGACCTGGAAGAGGACGCCGTGCGCGAATGCCGTCGGCTCAATGCCGCCAGCCGCCGAGCCTGAAGCCACGGGCCACCGGGTGGCGCAGCCACTCGCCGACAATGATGAAATTTCCTTCACTGTGAACCTTCGGCGCCTTCGCTAGAGTGGCTCAGGCTTATTGAAGACTCCCGACTGGCCCACCGCTTCCCCCGGTGGGTCTTTTTTATGGGCGACTGCCAAGGGGCGGGAGCCGTCTTGGCGGACCCTATTGGGCATAAAAAAGCCCCGCACACAGGCGGGGCCGGATGACGCGGGATGGGCGTCGGTTACTTGAGCCTGACGGCGGTGCCGGTGACAAACACCACCACCATGCCGCCACGGCCGCTCGGCATGCTGATCTCGTAGTCCAGGCCGAGCACCGCATCCGCGCGCAGGTCGCGGGCACGCTCCTTGATCTCATCGGTCGCCTGCACCCGGGCTTCTTTCAGCGCCCGCTCCAGGGTTTGGGAACGGCCGCCGAAAAAGTCGCGCATCCCGGCGAAGACGTCGCGTACAACGTTGATCCCCTGCACGGACTCGGCGCTTACGATATCCAGGTATTCGGCGATCTCTCGTCCTGCAATCGCGTGGGTGGTAGTGACAATCACGGCATTCTCCTTCGACCGGCGCGACATCCTCGCCCCGATACCGGGCGGGTCGCAAAAAAACGCGATGGTAACAGACCCTTGGCGAAGCATGCCGTGCGAGACAAGGCCCCTTTTCAACCGGGCATCACATGAATGTCACCCCTGTAGCCGCTGGCGCAGCCTGCGATCGGTTGCGAAGCAACCGCAAACCAGGCCATGCGGTGGGTCAGGCGGAACGTGCAATCAGGTTTTACGACGGCTGCGCCGCCGAGCGCAGGCTGCGCCAGCGGCTACATCGACAACGATTGCAGCCGGCATCTGTTGCGCTGAGCGCGGCAAAGCAACCGCTGCTTCAAGTTGCGGTTTTGGCATTTCCAATAAAGAAAGGCCGATACCCAATCCCTGTAGCCGCTGGCGCAGCCTGCGATCGGTTGCGAAGCAACCGCAAACCCGGGACATGCGGTGGGTCAGGCAGAACGTGCAATCAGGTTTTACGACGGCTGCGCCGCCGATCGCAGGCTGCGCCAGCGGCTACATCGACAACGATTGCAGCCGGCATCTGTTGCGCTAAGCGCGGCAAAGCAGTCGCAGCTTCGAGTTGCGGCGTTGGTGTTTTCCAATAAAGAAAGGTCGACCCAATCCCTGTAGCCGCTGGCGCAGCCTGCGATCGGCTGCGAAGCAACCGCAAACCCAGGCCACGCGGTGGGTCAGGCGGAACGTGCAATCCGGTTTTACGACGGCTGCGCCGCCGAGCGCAGGCTGCGCCAGCGGCTACATCGACAACGATTGCAGCCGGCATCTGTTGCGCTAAGCGCGGCAAAGCAACCGCTGCTTCAAGTTGCAGTTTTGGCATTCCAATAAAGAAAGGCCGATACCCAATCCCTGTAGCCGCTGGCGCAGCCTGCGATCGGTTGCGAAGCAGCCGCAAACCCGGGACATGCGGTGGGTCAGGTAAAACGGGTAATCCGGCAACGGCTGCGCCATCGGGCGTTACACCCAGGTTGAATCGTCGGCCTGCGGGCAAAAGAAAACCCGACAGGGGCAGAGCCAGCTGTCGGGCAAGATCATCGATGGGGTTAGCGGGTATTGGCCGCTCGCTTGGCCTTGGTTTTCACCTTGTAGGCTGGCAAGGCGGCGGCATAGGCCAGGGCCTCTTCCCGGGTGCCAAAGGAGCCGAGGCGGTCGCCCTTGGTGCAGACCCGCCAGGGGCCATTGTTGACGCTGACCACGTCATAGCCGTTCATGTGCATTTTGTTCAGCATTGGCACGCTCATAATCACCTCCCTTTCCGTAGAAATCGTCCGAGATTGTCGCAACCACCTTACACCCGGCCAATGCGGGCGGGGCTTCCATCCATCGCCACGGCCCGGCATTGCAACGCAGGGTCTACTTGGGTTTCAGATCGGCCAGGGGATCATAGGCCCTGGATTTGGGTTCTTTGGGCGGCTTAGGGTCCCTGGGCGCTTTCGCCGGGCCGATAGGGTCCACTTGCGGATCGGCCAGATCCGGGGAGTCAGGGTCGAAGCCCAGTTCGTCCTTGCCGGAGGCATGCTCGGATGAACGCGGGCCTGTGGGCCTGTTCGTATTCATGGAAACCTCCTGACATCGATAGGCACCTCTCCATAAAAGAACAATCCGCACGCGGGGTGCAAAACAGCTGACGAATGGTATCCCCACCCGCGCTTATCGCCGTGCTTATGGTGTTTTTGCAGGCCGGCGCCCCCCGAGTCGAGAGCCCTGTTATCAACCCGCCGCCAGGCCTGCGTTTCGTCGCCATGTCATTGCTCGGGCTACGGCGCAAGCGCACACTGGCCGCAGCTGAAGGATCAGCTCCCCCTCTGCAAAAAGCCCGCCCGTGCGGGCTTTTTGTCTATCGGCCTCTCCCCTCGTCTCCCCCTTTGCGAATCCCGTTCGCGACGCTCGTTACTCGGCTTTACTTCAATTGATGGACCCAGGCGTCTCTTAACGACACGTACCTTCGGGAGCCCTGTCATGAACAAAACCTTTATCGTCATGATCACCCTGCTGTCTGCCGTCGCCGGCTGCACAAGCGACACCCTCGTCTATCGCGATCAGCCGCTGGTGGCGAAGGTCGAGACCGGCATGACCCAGGAGCAAGTCCGGCAGATCGGCGGCGAACCTTTATCGGTCAGCCCGCGCACCGTGGTACCCGGCACCTGCTTCGACTATGTGCTGGTCCAGGGCGGCTATAAAAAGCCGTTCAATGTCAGCTTCGATAGCAATGGCAAAGTCGATCACAGCAGTTTCCTCACATGCGCCGAATGGAGCCACGCCCAGCAAAAAGCCAGGGCTCCAGGCAGCGACACGGACGGGATGGGCGGCTATTGAGTTAGCCAGATGAAAGCGCTTACGGCGGGCCCGGCCAGATGAAACTTCTTTCACTGCAAGGCGAGTGCAGGAAGGGTAAATTCCACCCTGCTCATTCAACTGTTGGCCCGCTCCCCGCGGGCTTTTTTTTGCCTTGCAGAGCGGCCCAAGCGAAAGGAAAAAAGTGACGTCAGGCGACGAAAAAGGTGGCCCAGGACAAATTCCAGGCAAAAAAAAGCCCAAGTAGCTGATGGACACTTGGGGCTAAAAATGCATAAACCGTGGTAGGTGAACGCGGGGCTATCTTAACGTCCATGGGAACTTGTAACAACATATTTTGAGGTTATTTTTACCCTAATTATTTCCTAAGCCCTTAAATAACCACATGTTTTTTCAGGCAATGGCAGAATCGTCACCTTGTTGACGCCAGTAAAAAAGCCTTCTTCGGAAAAGCTGGAGTGGTTTGAAAACAAACATGCGCTGGGTTCGGCGAAGCAGGCGCCGTGCGCCTTTGATGGCGGATACCGTCAGCTCGACATGCGATGTACACAAGGCAAAGGTGGATCAGGCAAAGCCCGGTCTTGCGCCGGGCTTTGCTTGCGACTCGGTCCGGGCTGAATCAGTCCAGGGCGTTGTGCAGGACTTCGTAAATAATCCCCGTCGCGATGGCGACCAGGATCAGGTCGGTACCGGCCTGTTGCCACTCATAACCGTCATAGTGCGGCAGCCTGCCGAGCATCCGGCCATCGAGTTTTTTCGCAATCCCTGGCGGCAGGGGTTTGCCTCGGGCCAGGTTCTTCTGAATGCCGGGTGGCAGCGCCGGGCCAGGTGACCAGTAGTCGCGACTGTCACCAATGATGACTCGAATACCGCCAACATCGACTTGCGGGCCGTTATACCGTCCGCCCTGGGTGTAGTTCTGGGATTGATTGCCTTTATTGCCCTGGCCGCCCTGGTTGCCCTGCCCACCCTGGTTTCCTTTGTTGGCCTGATTCCCTTTATTACCCTGATTACCCTGATTTCCTTTGTTGCCCTGATTGCCTTGCCCGCCCTGATTACCTTGAGTGGTCTGGGGATTTCCCTTGCCATTCCCCGGGTCCGCATACAAGGCAGTCGAGCCGAACAAAAACGCGACGCTTGTTAAAACAGCTACAACCGAACGAGTCGTCATCTGTGCAGTCCTCTGCATGGATCCAGCCGTAATGCCATTCGTCATGACACCCGAACTATAGACAGCCGATGGCGTCTTAGTTCACGCAATCCTCTCCTTATCTATGGAAGCAATCATGCTTTTAAAGAAAAAAAATCTCGTGACTGCCGTGACATGCGTACTGATGCTGGCAGCAGCTCCCTTACTCCCCCTGACTTCCGCTTATGCGAAAGACGGTGGTGGCCACGGTGGCGGTAATGGCGGTGGTGGTGGTCATGGCGGTGGCAATAGTGGCGGCCACGGCGGCCAGGCGGGTGGCCATTCTGGAGGGGGTAGCAGCAAGGGCCATAACGGCGGCTTGAAAAGCGACAACGCGGGCAAGTCGGTTCGCAATCTCGGAGAAAGTGGCAACCACTACGGCAGCACTCGTAACGACAGCAAGGGCCATGGTTCGACCACCTCCGGTGTCGCCCAGTCCAAAGACACCCGCGGGTTGTCAAAAGCCAGTGCAATCTCGGGCACTACCCCTGGGGACCACAACTCGGGAGGCCTGGGCAAAGCTGGCGTCTCTAGCAGCAAGAACGATCGATAGTCCCAGCCTGGTGCTTGCCCGCTGAACCGATTGCACAATCATTCGCTGGCAGCACTAACCGTTTTAAAAGAGCCCGGCCCAGCGCCGGGCTTTTTAGTTTTAGCGCCAATGCTTGCCGGCATGATCGCGGCGCAGATGAAACTATCTTTAAGTAACTTTCACCAAGCGACGCATTGGAATGCCTACCCTTCAGGGACCGACAAAGTGAACTACAGGAGTAACCCACGATGTTTTCCCATGAAGGTCTCGGTCTGATGTCCTTGTTCATTGTTCTGCTGTTGTGCGCATTGGCGATGGTCATTCACCCGGTGCACGCGTTCTGCAGTTGGCTGCAACGGCGTAAACGCGGAGTGTCCATCGAGGATGCGGCAAACAAGACGAAACAGTATTCGCGCTGATCGCGCGGCAAAGCGGTCTGCAGTGCCATTCGTCCAGGCCTGAGCGCCATCCACCGTTCCTCATCTACACCTAAACATGAGATTGCTGGCCGTGCGGGTCCGTGCAGGACATGAAGGATCGAGGCCAGGCATTCGATTCCGTGGCACACGAAGCGCCATGCGAAACCGCAGTACCTCAAGCTTCGAGTTTCATTTCTCAAGGAACGGAAAAATGATCACGAACTGCACAAACTGGCATGCCTGGCTGGACACCATGCCCCCCAAACCGGACGAACTTCATGTAGTTGGCGACGTTGAAGTTGGCAACCCTGGCATCGAGGCCTTTCTGACGTTACGCGTCCCGCAAGGTATCAACCCGGCAATACTCTTGCTCGATCTGCACTTGTTCCAAAAGCCAGGGAACTGGATCCAGAAAGTCACCTGCACGCAAGTCCGGTTCCGCCGGGTGATGCCGCCAAACTCCGAGCTCTATAGCGCCATTGAAATCTTCCAGAATGGTGAGCGAATCGCATTTATCGATGAGATCCCCGAGGTCTCCTGATTGATTCGCATCGAACTTCAACCCCTGCCGCGACCGGCTGCCCCCTGGGTCAGCCGGTCGCTTATCGAACCACAGCCGATGAGCCTCTGGACCCAGTATTGCCATGGCTTGGAAACAAAAAAGCCCAGCAGGCAAGCTGGGCTGGTTTCTACTGAAAATGGCTCAATGAAACTGGCGTTGCCGCTGTAGCTCCGTCTTCAACCAGGCGCTTGCCGGTTGCGATCCTGCCGGGCAGCGCACCTCGTAAGCCTTGCCGCTCATGCTGCTTTTCGTGGCGGCCAGGTCGATAAAGTCCTCTGCGCTGCTCACCAGGTTCTTGCCTTCAAGGTAATTCAGCTTTTTCTCCAGGTGCTCCCGGGCCTGGGGAGCCGGATATTCGGTGCCATTACGCACAAACCGGCATTCGCTGCGTTCGACAAAGTCCAATAACCCTTGTATTTCCTGGGCAGCCTGAGGCGCGGTTTGCGCCTGTGCGCTCCCCGCCACCGCCACGAAACCGATACCGACGGCCATCAGCCATCGAGCCCATTCATTTCTAAAAATTCGCATGATTCGTCCTTGTCTTGAAACAGAGCAATGCCGCCACAAACGCCGCGGCGGTCAAGCTTCGATAGGGAAAACCGGCTGGGCAGCCTGCTGCGCCTCAGCGCTTTGTCGGGCGGCCTCGAGCTCGGCCACGAAGGCTGGGTTCAATTTGGCTTCAAGCAGATTGACCTGCTCTACCGCCCTCTTCTGCTCAACCAGCTTGGCCAGTTCCGCATAAGAAATTTTCGGTGCTGCGCTTTGAACAGTTATCACTGGAGCTCTTCCTTGGGTCATGTCCTTGCAGCCAGCTAGTGGCTTGGCAGCGAGTGTATCGCTGTTCTGCGCGCATCCAAACCCACCTGGCCATGCCACGCTTTTGCCATAGACCAATGGTGTCGCCAGTCGTCGTGGGGTCGTTGACGCACTTATTGCTTAGGGCGCGCAATGGCCCCCTAAAAATGATCGCCGCAGGGCCCTTGCAGATGGCAAAGATCATAGTGCTGGCCGGTGACTTCCCCCAAGGTGACGCGGAGTATCTGCGCGGCACCATCACACTTAAAACACCTCATAAACCCCTGATGGGGAAAAGCTTTCTCGTCTCCGAGTTCAAGGATCTAACCGTCGAAAACACCGACTCGAACAAGAACATAAAGAGCGCCATAGGCCTTGGCATGGTCGGTGCCATGTTTCTTGGCCCCGTGGGGGCCGTCGCGGGCTATCTTCTGGCAGGCCACAACACCGAGGTGACCTTTCTGGCCACCTTGAAGGATGGCCAGACCCTGCTTGCCGCGACCGATAACGAGACCTATCAAGACATCGCGACACGCTTCAACAGAAGAAACCAGCCTGACAGGCACCATAAAACCGGGCACTGATGCAGGGCCCGGCCTGGTGTTTTACCGCCCGCCGGGTAACGACCGCGAAACAAGCAAGCAACTGGGCATCTATTGCCGCAAGTAGCCGAACATGTGCTGCACATAGTCGGCTTTACCGAGCGGCACGCCGTTATGACGCAGGATGTCGTAGGCCGTGACGAGGTGAAAATAGAACTGTGGGATAACCCAGTTCACCGCGTATTCATTACCGGTCATATCGAAGGCCAGGCCATTCGCCAGCTCGATGGATAGCTGGCGTTCCGCGCCTTCATCCACCTGCGCGCGGTCCGCTGAAGACAAGCTCTGCAATGTACGCTCGATCAGCGACTTGGCTTCATCCAGGCTCGCAGGCGTCTGCAGCGATGGCAGCGGTTGCCGGGCAAGGCGCCGGACCGCCTGCTCATCACGGATCCAGTCGATTGCGCTTCGGCTGTTTCCGGCCCATAAAAGCAGCCGCAAGCCTAGCAGAACACCGAGTTTTGCCTCCCGGCAAAGCGTCTTCTTTCAGCCGCCCTCGGCGGCGCGCCTGAAAAATGCAAAAGCGACAAGGCTGACCGGAATGGGGGGAGTGGTTCGCGGTCAGCCTTGTCGTTTGAACAGCTTCAACCCGGGAAACAGCGGATTACCATTGGCCCGAGAAGATGCAGGTCAGGGCTTCGATACCGCTGAACTTCCACAGCGAATCGTTGCAGTCTCTGGCGAAGGCATGGGCATTGGAGGTGGTGAGAGCCAGGACCACGGCGGAGGCGTAGATGATTTTCTTGAATGACATGGTGAATCTCCTTTTTCGAATCGGCACTTTCTTGTGAGAACCATCCCGATGAAGGATGGTCATTCGCACTATAAGCCCGGTGCCAGCAGCAGACGATTAGGGCGGTTGTGCTAATGGCCAATCAGCATTAGTTCTCATTGAAGTGCATCGGTCAGAATAGGGATCGTCTGATTTCCGGTGCCCGCCTGCACGCTTAATCTATATAACCAACCCACCACTGACTGACGACATTAATATCAGCTTCAAATTTAATGGCAAACGATACAACAAGCTCAGCATACTCAGGCATATGCCGCATACTTGCCGAACAGCATAGCAAGTATTAAAAGTACCCCCTTTCATAAAAACTCCGCTTTGGAAGGCAGTCTTCGCAATGAAAGCACCACAGACCGCACTGCTTATTATTTTACTTGGGACAACCCTTAACGCGGCGGCGTCCGATACTTGCCCTTACTTTAACGAAGCAGGCAGACTAAATTTAGTCTTGCAAGACTCTATTAACTTCCCTCGAGACGTTGCGAACGGCACAGTTCTGCTCGAGAAGGTAGGCACACTCAGTAGAACCCTCTCAATAACATGCAACGGCAATCATAAATATGGCATACAAAACCAAGTTGGCGGGACCACATCCGGTGCAACTACATTCCCCATAAAAAACACCGGCCTTTCCTGGCAAATAATCAGTAATAACACCCCCCTGCCGGGACATGGTGGTACAAAAGGGCGCAACACCTACATTTTCAATGAACCCCCAACATTTCGCCTGATAAAAACAGGCAATATCAGCGCTAACGCAGAAATCCCGACCGGCGTGTTTGGGGGCTTTGTGGTAGATGGAGTTCAACCTCTGTCCATATATGTAACCACCGCTCCAAAGGTGGTCACCTGGTCCTGCGAAACACCAGATATCAAAGTCCATATGGGCGAACATGACTTGGGCATCTTCGAGGAAAACGGCGCCTATTCACCTGCTACCCGCTTCGACATCAAGCTCAACAACTGCCCAGTTGGCGTTAAGAAAGTAGCCTATCAATTGGTACCCAGCCCAACCAGCCCTGTATCGAATGCAGCCACGGGCACTGTCGAGCTTAATAAGAACTCATCCGAGGCAAGAGGTATTGCCCTGCAAATACTTGATGACCAACAACAACCGCTAGCGCTAAACCAGGCCTACACATTCAACGAGTACTCCGCCACCGGTGGAAATTTCAGTATCCCATTGGCTGCACGCTTTATCCGCACGGTTCCCACCGGAAAGTATGGCGCGCATGACACAGGCATGAAGGCAGGAACGGCCAATGCCGAAGTGTTGTTTGTAATGAGCTATATGTGAAGCCAGACCCCCCCTCTACCCAGGCAGCAATACGGCGGCTTGAATCAGCTTTCGCCAAGGTTTCCGTCAATAAAAGTCGCCTAAAGCTGAGATTGAACCTGAACGCCTCAGCAATGACTCATGGCTCAGGCGACGTCCCTGCATGACAAAAATCGAGATCACATCAAGCACTTTCAGGATTACCTTATGTTTTCTCACCCCCGCGCAATCGTAAAATACTCCGTTTACATAATTTCAACCTCCAACTTAATGGCAGTCGAGCCCTACACATATAATAAACTCAACGCATTGAGGCAGATACCACTACTAGCCGAGCTAGCCAGGTTCGTAGCAAGTATCATTCAAAAACTCATGCCACTCATAAATAACTCCGCCTTGAAAGGCAGCCTTCACAATGAAAGCACCACAGACCGCACTGCTTATTATTTTACTTGGGTCAGCCCTTAACGCGGCGGCGTCCAATATTTGCCCTTACTACAACACAGCAACCCGCCTAAATATAGACTTGCAAGACTCTATTAACTTCCCTCGAGACGTTGCGAACGGCACAGTTCTGCTCGAGAAGGTAGGCACACTCACTGGAGCCTTCTCAATATCATGCTTCGACAATCATAAATATGGCATACAAAACGAAGTTGGCGGGACCACATCCGGCGCAACTACATTTCCCATAAAAAACACCGGCCTTTCCTGGCAGATAATCGATAGGAACAACCCCCTGCCGGGGTATGGTGGTACAAAAGGGCGCAACACCTACATTTTCAATGAGGCCCCAACATTTCGCCTGATAAAAACAGGAAATATCAGCGCTAACGCAGAAGTCCCGACCGGCCTATTTGGGTCCTTTGTGGTAGAAAGAACTCACCCTCTGTTCATATATGTAACCACTGCTCCAAAGGTCATCACCTGGTCCTGCGAAACACCAGATATCAAAGTCCATATGGGCGAACATGATTTGGGCATCTTCGCGGAAAACGGTGCCTATTCACCTGCTACCCGCTTCGACATCAAACTCAACAACTGCCCAGTTGGCGTTAAGAAAGTGGCCTATCAATTGGTACCCAGCCCAACCAGCCCTGTATCGAATGCAGCCACAGGCACTGTCGAGCTTAATAAGAACTCATCCGAGGCAAGAGGTATTGCCCTGCAAATACTTGACGACCAACAACAACCGCTAGCGCTAAACCAGGCCTACACATTCAACGAGTACTCCGCCACAGGTGGAAATTTCAGTATCCCATTGGCTGCACGCTTTATCCGCACGGTTCCCACTGGAAAGTACGGCGCGCATGACACAGGCATGAAGGCAGGAACGGCCAATGCCGAAGTGTTGTTTGTGATGAGCTATATGTGAAGCCAGCCCCCCCTCTACCCAGGCAGCAATACGGCGGCTTGAATCAGCTTTCGCCAAGGTTTCCGTCAATAAAAGTCGCCTAAAGCTGAGATTGAACCTGAACGCCTCAGCAATGACTCATGGCTCAGGCGACGTCCCTGCATGACAAAAATCGAGATCACATCAAGCACTTTCAGGATTACCTTATGTTTTCTCACCGCCGCGCAATCGTAAAATACTCCGTTTACATAATTTCAACCTCCAACTTAATGGCAGTCGAGCCCTACACATATAATAAACTCAACGCATTGAGGCAGATGCCACTACTAGCCGAGCAGCCAGGCTCGCAGCAAGTATCATTCAAAAACTCATGCCACTCATAAATAACTCCGCCTTGAAAGGCAGCCTTAACAATGAAAACACAACGGGCCGCACTGCTTATTATTTTACTTGGGACTGTTCTTAACGCGGCAGCCAACGACTGCAGTAGCTACGGCTCAATGCCGCGTCTAAACATAGCCTTGCAAGATATCATATCTTTTCCTCGAGACGTTGCGAACGGCACAGTTTTACTCGAAACAACTGTCCCACTTGTTTACTTTTATTACAACTGCGTCGCCAATCATAAATATGGCATAGAAAATCATGTTGGTGAAACCAAACCTGGCGCAACTACATTCCCCATAAGAAATACCGGCCTTTCCTGGCAAATAATCTATAACAACAAACCTCTACCTGGGTATGGCGCCATAGGGCGAGGCGGCTACTATAGTTATGACGGCGAGATAACATTCCATCTGATAAAAACAGGGAATATCAGCAGCAACGCAGAAGTCCCGACAGGCAGATATGCATTTTTTACTGCAGGTAGAATAAGCCCTCTAAGCATATATGTAACCAGTGCTCCAAAGGTCGTCACCTGGTCCTGCGAAACGCCAGACATCAAGGTCCACATGGGTGAACATGACTTGGGCATCTTCGAGGAAAACGGCTCCTATTCACCTGCTACCCGCTTCGACATCAAACTCAACAACTGCCCAGCTGGAATCAAGAAAGTAACCTATCAACTGATACCCAGCCCAACCAGCCCTGTATCGAATGCAGCCACGGGCACTGTCGAGCTTAATAAAAACTCATCCGAAGCAAGAGGTATTGCCCTGCAAATACTTGACGACCAACAACAACCGCTAGCGTTAAACCAGGTTCATATATTCAACGACTACTCCACCACGGGTGGAAATTTCAGTATCCCGCTGGCTGCACGCTTTATCCGCACGGTTCCCACCGGAAAGTACGGCGCGCATGACACAGGCATGAAGGCAGGAACGGCCAATGCCGAAGTGTTGTTTGTGATGAGCTATATGTGAAGCCAGAGCCACTCCCTCTATCCAGGTAGCAACCCGGCGGCTGGAATCAGCTTTCGCCAAGGTGTCCTTCAATAAAAGTCGCCCAAAGCTGAAATTAAACCTAAATATCTGAGCAATGACTCATGGCTTAGGCGACGTCCCTGCATGACAAAAACCGAGATCACGTCAAGCATTTTCAGGATTGCCTTATGCCCTCTAACCCCATGTAATCGTAAAATACTTTTTCGCCAATTAGCCGCGTAAAGTTCATCATGTTCAAGTTTTGCACAGAAAAAATCACTAAAACTCACCCCTCCCTATTATTCATTATTTGTTGCCTACAAAGCGCACTCGCGACTGCTGCCTGCACTGTCAACCGACCGAATCAAACAGCAAGCTTTGGAGTGAGCATGTCCGAAGAGGCTCTATCAATTGCAGCCAACGCACCTATCGGCACGACCATCTACGACGAGACGGTCAATGTACCTGAGGCCATACTTACCTGTACATCATCTGAAATGAAAGGATTCTACATCAACAGCAATCTAGTTAGCTGGGGACCAACGGATTATAGCTTCGTCCTGGGAAAAACCGGGCTGTCATTCAATCTCTTTCGTCACCAATCTAATGGTGCAGAATTTACTGAAAAACGCCCAAGTAGCGTCCCACAGCACGAGCGCTTCACCTTACCCATCAAATACCGAATTCGCATCTATAAATCTTCAGAGATACAAACTCAACAGCTAGTACCCGCCGGACTACTAGGCAGTGTTAAATGGGGCGGCCTTGAGCTCGTAAAAGTATCTCTTGCCAAACCCATCACTTTAAACGCCGCTTCTTGCCAGACGCCTGCAGTTGCGGTTCAGATGGGCGACGACTACGAGCTGTTTGAGTTCGACAGGGTCGGAGATACGCCTCGAACCATAAAGTTCAACATTGCTCTCAAGGAATGCCAAAGCGGCATCAAGAAGGTCAACTACTCAATCAAAGCCAACACCCAGGTCATAGACCAGCAGAAAGGGATCGTGGCGCTGGACTCCAGCTCGACGGCCAAAGGCATCGGCCTGAAACTCATGAATGAGGCGGGGCAATCTATCGCACTGGACACCATCTACACCTTCAACGGGTTCAACACCACCGATACAGACTTCAACATACCGCTGTCCGCTGCTTACTACCGCCTGGCCGGCGGCCAACTGGAAGCCGGCACCGCCAATACTTCAGTAACGTTCATCATGAGTTACCTGTAACGACCCCAGAAACGTTTGGGTACTACAGCCCTCCGATAGTTCGTTCGCAACGTTAACCGAGGCCTGCACGCCCGGCTCCAAACGCCTCAATGTCTTGGCCGCGCAGCGTGACTGCGCCTTCCTGGTAAAGGCTGGTTGACGTATTTGTCCATGGTCTTAGCGCGCCACCAGGGCAGAACTCTTCATCGCCGCGCAAATGCCGAAGGTCCGCCACAAAGCAGCACGCTAAGGTTCGGTTGCTACCGCACGCGCATAAGCCACCGTGGCCACCGCTATCAACGCCTGGCGCTCTTGCAGATCAATAATTCCTTCTTTTCGAAAGTACACGGCAAGCCGAATCAATTCGTTGTATTGCTCCTGCGCGTCCATTCGTTCTTCTGAACGCACCAACAGCTCATGCCAGTCTGAAAACGCACGTACCTTCGCATCGTCGTACATGATCAGTTCTCCTGAGGGAGGTGTTCGGTAGAGACCACCACGCTTCAGGGGGTTCGTTGAGCACGACGAATGGCATCGCCCTGACGCAACACCGCTGTCACGCCCTCCGATGCAACCATTGCGCACACAGCTCCAGCACCAAAGGTAGATTCCCAAGTGAACGAGCAGATCTCGCTGAAACGCAATGGCTGCAAGTAACCCTTGATTGCTTACATCAGTTCGGCTGTTTCAGCTTGCCTCTGGCTGACATGACCGATCTTGAACCAGATGGAGTACATCGCCGGCAGGAACACCAGCGTCACGATGGTTCCGACGAACGTACCTCCGATCAGCGTGTAAGCCAGGGTTCCCCAGAAGACGGAGTGTGTCAGGGGAACGAACGCCAGGATGGCCGCCAATGCGGTCAACAGTACCGGGCGAGCACGTTGTACTGTCGCTTCGATCACTGCCTGGAACGGGTCCAATCCTTCTTGAGCGTTGTGGCGGATTTGCCCGATCAGAATCAGCGTATTACGCATCAGAATGCCCGACAGGGCGATTAGACCGACCAAGGCATTGATACCAAACGGCTGCTGGAAGATAAGCAGCGTCGGCACCACCCCTATTAACCCTAGTGGCGAGGTGAGAAACACCATGATCATCGCCGAGACCGAACGTACCTGCAGGATGATGATCAGCAGCGTGATGGCAATCATGATCGGGAGCAGCGGCAATATCGCCTGGCCGGCCTTGCCCGACTCCTCAATAGCCCCCGACTGCTCGATACGATACCCATCGGGCAACGTGTCGATGACCGGCTGCAGCTCCTTCATGATCACGTTAGAGACGTCCGGTGGCTGCAAGCCTTCGGCAATGTCGCCGCGTACGGTAATGGTCGGCGTGCGGTCACGACGCCGAAGGATCGGATCTTCCATGCGCACGTCCACTTCCCCTACCTGGGACAGCGGCACCCGCTGGCCCGCGGTGCCAACGAGCGTAAGGCCTTGTATTTTCGCAGGGTCGAGCCGGATATCACCCGCAGCACGCCCGAGCACCTGCACCGAGCGAATGTCTTCACGAACTGCCGTGATCGGCACCCCCGTGAGCAGGAACTGCAGCTGCTGCGCGACAGCACTGGACGTCAGCCCCACCGCCTGCAGGCGGTCCTGATCGAGGGTGAAATGCAGCGTCGGCGTTAACGGGCCCCAGTCAGTGTTGACGGTTCTCATCATCGGGCTCGCCTGCATCACTTCCTGTACCTGGCCGGCGATCTCGCGCAATTTTGATGGGTCAGGCCCCATCACCCGATAGGCAACAGGAAAAGGTGAATACGGGCCAAACACCAACTGCGTAACCCTGACACGCGCTTGCGGGGCAAGCCCTTGAGCAACTGCTTCACGAATACGGAACTTGAGGGCCTCGCGTGCCTCCTCACTCTCGGTCAACACCACAACCTTCGCGAAGGATGGGTCAGGGAGTTCCGGTGCCATCGCCAGGTAGAAGCGCGGCGCTCCCTGTCCGATATAGGCCGTGACGATTTTTGCTTCATCCTGCTTTTGCAGCCAGGCCTCGATCTTGGCGGTGGTGCTGCTGGTCTGCTCGATGGAGGTTCCATAGGGCATTTGCACTTCGACCAGCACTTCAGGACGGTCCGAGGTGGGGAAAAACTGCTTCTTGACCAGGCTCATGCCGAGAATCGCCAGGACAAACGCAGCGATCACAGTACCGGCCACCAGCCATTTGTGGGCGATGACGCGCGTCAAAACCTGGCGGAAGCGGTTGTAGTTGGGAGTGTTGTAAATGGCCGCGTGACCACCTTCGATCTTCTTGATCTTCGGCAACATCTTCACGCCCAGATAGGGGGTAAAGGCCACCGCAACCACCCATGAGGCAATCAGGGCAACGCCCACGATCCAGAACATGTTGCTGGTGTACTCGCCGGCTGTCGATTGTGCGAAGCCGTTGGGCAGAAAGCCGATAGCGGTCACAAGCGTGCCGGAAAGCATCGGCGCGGCCGTATGACTCCAGGCATACGCGCAGGCTTTGATACGGTCGTAGCCCTCCTCCATTTTCACCACCATCATCTCGATGGCGATGATGGCGTCGTCCACCAGCAGGCCGAGCGCCAGAATCAGCGACCCGAGGGTAATACGGTCAAAGTTCTTGCCCGTGGCCGCCATCACCACAAACACCACGGCCAGCGTCAGCGGCACAGCCGCCGCCACCACAATACCTACATGCCAGCCCATGCTGAGAAAGCACACCAGCATCACCACCAGCAGGGCGACGAAGAACTTGACCATGAACTCGTCGACGGCCGAACTGATATTCACCGACTGATCGGTAACCTTGGTGAGCGTCATGCCCAGCGGCATACCTTGATTGATCCTGGTCGTCTCCGCGTCCAATGCCTTGCCCAGGTCGAGACCGTTCCAGCCCTCACGCATCACCACCCCGAGCAACAAGGCCTCCTCACCGTTATTGCGCACCAGGAAGGTCGCCGGATCTTCATAACCACGCTCGACCGTCGCCACGTCCGAGAGCTTCAGTGTTCGACTTTGAACTGCAAGAGGTGTGTCACGAATCTTCTGCACCTTATCGAAGGCGCCGTCGAGACGGAGGAAGACCTGCGGCCCATTGGTTTCAATCGAGCCGGCAGGCGTAAGCACGTTCTGATCGTTCAGCGCGGCAAAAATATCCTGGGGAGATACGCCCAGCGTGGCCAACCGATCATGGGAGAAGGAAACAAAGATGCGTTCGGCCTGTTCCCCAATGATGTTGACCTTCTTCACGCCCGGCACATGCAACAGGCGCTGGCGTAAAGACTCCGCGTCACGCACCAGCAGCCGCTGCGGCTCGCCTTTGGCTTTCAAGGCGAAAAGCGCGAATGTCACATCTGAAAACTCGTCGTTGACCATCGGGCCAATCACACCCGCCGGGAGTTTGCGGGACTCGTCGTCGAGCTTCTTACGCGCCTGATAGAACTCCTCCTGCACTTGGGAAGGCGGTGTGCGATCGAGCAGTGTCACCATGGTGAAGGCGAGACCAGGACGGGTGTAGGTTTCCGTGCGGTCGTACCATTTCAGTTCTTGCAGGCGTTTTTCAAGTGGCTCTGCTACCTGGTCCTGCATCTCCTGCGCCGTAGCGCCCGGCCACGCGGTAATGACTGTCAGTTGCTTGACCGTAAACGGAGGGTCTTCCGCACGCCCCAGCTGGAAAAACGACAGGATCCCTGCAACACCGATCAGGAAGATCAGGAACACCGTGATCGAGCGCTCGCGAACGGCGATCGCCGAAAGATTGAAGCGCCCCTGGCTCATGGATGGCTCCCGGCAACTGCGACGTCACTGACCGCGCCCTGCTGAGCCAGTCTCACCTCCTCGCCTTCGCGCAGTAGATGCGCGCCCAAGGCTACAACCTGCTCGCCGACCTCGAGATCGCCTGCAACTCGCGCTGCCTCGTCGCTCAGGCCCAAAACCCGGACAGGTCGCCAGGTCACCTTCGCCGGTTTGCCAGCAATGACCCACACGCCAGTGCCTTGGCCCGGGTCATAAACGGCAGCGATCGGCACTTGCAACACCTGTCCATGTGCGCTGCCCTCGGCGATCCGCAGCGTGACCGTCGAACCTAACGGCGCGTTGGCCAGCGCGCCCTCAAGCACATACCGCGCTTCGAAGGTGCGCGTCATCCGGTCGGCGGAGTCGGAAAGCAGCCTCAGCTTCGCTGTAACAGCCCCAGCGGTATTGCCATAAAGCGTCGCCTGCGCAGTGGACCCTGCCGCCGGGCGCAGCGTCTCGGGCAAGTGCACGATGGCTTCGCGCTGCCCGGCCCGTGCCAGCCGAACCACGGGCTGCCCCGGGCTGACGACTTGCCCGGGCTCGGCGAGCGTTTCCACCACAACGCCGTCGGAATCAGCAAACAACACCGCATAACCAGAAGCATTGCGAGCCACGTCAGCCTGCGCTTGTGCAGCGCTGAGCTGAGCTTTTGCGGTATCGGCCGCGGCTTTGACCTGGTCATACGCCGATGCGGAAATAGCCCCTGCGGCGACCAGATCGCGATATCGAGCCTCGTCATCGGCTGTCTGCTTGGCTCGGGCCCGAGCGGCCATGACCGACTCCTGCTGTGCTCGCGCCTGCAAACCCAGGTCGATGGGGTCGAGGCGCATGAGCGGCTGACCCCGCTTGACGGCCTGGCCTGTGTCAACCAAACGCTCTAGCACCTTGCCCGAGACCCGAAAGCCCAAGTCACCCTGGACCCGGGCAGCCACTACGCCAGTGAAAGAACGTGAAACCTCGGACGCCCCCTGAACCGCAGATGACCTCACCAGAGGCGCATGCGTGCGTGGATCGTCAACGACGGATGAGTCGCCACACGCCGTCAGGACGAGAGGCAACACACAAGCGGCAATAGCGACAGGTAGAGGCCGGCGCATAAGTTCCCTTACTTGAACAATAGGACATGCGCCACATTTTCAGCACAGTGACCATTTGTGTCAATGGTCACAAGCAATGATCAATAAAGACTCCCTTCACCACTGCAATTGGATCCAGCATTTACTGGAAATTCTTTGAAATCAGGCCCAATGGCATTGATTGACAGACTGTGACCATAACGTAATATGGTCACAAATCTTCCAATTTGAAGGAACATCAATGCCTCCCCTTCGCCCCATTGCTCTCTTGGTGAGCGCCAGCTTGATGGCAGGCTGCGCGGTCGGTCCGGACTATCAGCGGCCGCATGCGCCTCTTTCGGATCGCTACCTGGGTCAGCCTGCTGTCGAGCAGAGGCCTGTAGCGGCGCCGGCCAGTCTTGTGACCTGGTGGGAAGGTTTTGCCGATCCCGTGCTAACCGATTTCGTCTCCAAGGCTCTTGAACAGAACCTGGACCTGGCGCAGGCGTCGGCGCGAGTCACACAGGCACGGGCAGGATTAGGTACCGCAAATGCCGCCTTGCTGCCCTCGGGAAATATCAGTGGCCAGGCCGCGCGTGCCTACCAATCAATCGAGACCCCACTCGGCCAGGTGTTGAGCTCAACGCCTGGCCATGATCGGTACGCAAGCTCCTACGAGGTGAACTTCGGTGCCGGCTGGGAGCTTGATGTCTTTGGCGGCCTGCGACGCGAACGCCAAGCCGCACTCGCCGAGTACCAGGCTTCCGAGGCGGGCGCCGCTGCCACACGACTGGCTATCGTCGCGCAAACCGCCGATATCTACATCGCTGTCCGCGGATTGCAGGCCCGGCTGGACATTGCGAACCGACAAGTCAAAACGCAGCAGGAACTGCTAGAGAAAGTCCGCTTGCTCCACGGCAAGGGCCTCGCCGCCAAGTATCAGGTTCAGCAGGCCGAGGGAGCGCTATCGCAGGTCCAAGCGACAGTGCCAGTTCTGCAGTCCGGCCTGGATGCCGCCATGAACGCACTGGATGTCATGCTCGGTACGCCGCCTGGCACTCATCGCACGCAACTGGCAAATGCAGGAAGCATTCCCCTTGCGCCACAGATAAAGGCCACGGGCACGCCGGCCGACCTGCTGCGCCGCCGGCCAGATCTCATCGTCGCCGAGCGCCGCCTTGCCGCCTCCAATGCACGCATCGGAGTGGCGATTGCTGAGTACTACCCCAAGTTCTCCCTCAGCGCATTGCTGGGTAGCGCCACGAATGTATCCGGCGGCAATCTGTTCTCCGGCGGCGCCAACCAGTCGGCGGGCGTACTGGGACTGCGCTGGAGACTTTTCGACTTTGGCCGCATCAACGCGCAAATCGACCAAGCCAAAGGACAGGAAGCCGAAGCCCTGGCTGCCTATCGTCAGTCGGTATTACGCGCCACCGAGGATGTTGAGAATGCCTTCTCCGCACTGGTGAATCGGGACGCCCAGGCAACTACTCTGACGGGAGGCGAGGCATCTCTGACACAGGCTCGCCAATCGTCCTTCATTGCATACGAAAAAGGCACGGCCAGCCTGATCGATGTCCTGCACGCCGACGAAACGATGCTGCAAGCTTCCGATGCCCGGGCGCAGGCGCAAACGGAGTCGGCACGGGCGGCGGTCGCGGCATTCAAGGCCCTCGGTGGCGGCTGGCAACCTCCCGAAACCCAGCCTGTTGCAGCGCGATAAAACTGGCCAGGTTTCCACTGTCGGAACTTCAACCTACATCGTCTTGGCGATGGCGCAGCCGTAAGGCAATGAACAAATCTACAGGAGGGCTTGCCCGGAAATTCCCAGACAGCGGATTTGCGGCAAGCGCCAAGCCAAAAAACGCGCTCAACTAGAAACGGTAACTAACAGAAGTACCAAGGCCGCTGGCACTGTTCCTGTATTGGGCACTGTAGGCACCCCTGCTCGCCGAGGTCTCATTGATCTTCACGCTTTCCTCCCAAAGATAGGAATACGCGACATCGATCGTGACATCTTTCGCTGGAGTCCAGCCGGCACCCAAGCTGATTACCTTTCGGTCGCCCGTGGGAATACGGGGCCCTCGGTCGGTATTGTTGGCAGGCGACTGATCAACCGAAAACCCAGCACGAAGCACCCACTGGTTATTTAGTTGGTACGTCGTACCGATCGCGTGAGCCCACGTATCACGCCAGTTCTGTTCTTCGCTAATCGTCCCCAATTGGCCACTCAGCAATGGCGGCAAACCGCTGTTCTCAATCGTCAGCTCTTTGAAGCGGCTCCAGCGCGTCCAGGTACTGCCCACATAGAGCGTCCAGTCGCCATTGAGTTGATGGGTAACCGAAAAGTCCAGCGACTCGGGAGTCTCCACATCCAGCGACGCGTCATAGCTACGGCCGCTGACACCCAGCAAGTTGAAGATGCCATCGGTGACCTTGGTCTTGGCATCCAGGTGATAACTGACTTTGGAGTGGTAGGTCAGCCCCAGGCGGGTCTGATCTGTCGCCTGCACCAGGACACCCACGTTAAAGCCAAGTGCAGTGTCGTCCCCCGTACTTTTAAGTTTCCCGTCATTGCGACCAGGGCTTAGCGGGTTGGCCACCATCCCCGATATCTCGCCACCGATACGGTTGATAGTTGGACCGAAGCCGATCGAGACTTTCTCGTTGAAGGCGTAACTGACTGTGGGCTGGAAAGTCAGTGTCGTGACTTCGCTTTTGTTGGCGTAATAGCGTCCGGCAAAACCACTGCCATAGTCGGTAATCAGGCCAAAAGGCACATAAAACCCGACACCGAATGCCCAATGCTCATCGATAGGCTTGACGTAATACCCCATCGGTACGGTGGTTGTGGGCACCATATCCCCGTCTTCCTCTCCCCCAAACGTGCTGCGAGTCTGGCTAATGTCAGACTTCGCGAACAACGTCGCCGCCCCCAGGTTGATCTGCTCTCTTTTAAGTCGCGCCATGCCAGCCGGATTGCCGAAAACCGTACTGGCATCGTCCGCAGAAGAAGAGCGCCCCGCAAAACCGGTTCCCATCCCGCTGATGCTTTGTTCGTTGAGTGCGAAACCACCGGCAAACACATTGGCGGACGCAATGACGACCGCCAGGCCAACGGGACTGTTGAGCATTATTTTTTTCATTGTTTGAACTCTATGGGGTGTCACGAAATAGAACAGAAACCCTATATTATTCTAGTGACCATTTCAGTCAATGGTCACAACCAGTAAAACGAAATGCCCTTCCCGGTGTTCGAGTAGCGGAAACAGGAAACAGATGAGAGGGATGTCGCCTTGACTCCAATGAGCTGAGTATTTTGCTCAGCGAAGAGTCAAGGCATCAGGCTACGCAAGATGAGGTTGGCGGTAAGCGTGGGCGCTTCCTCAATCAAATCCAGATTGTGTTGCAGCAGTAATGGGTTGACGAAAGGTCGCAGCGCCAGATTGATCGCTTCGACGGTCTCGTCCAGCGGGGTCTTGCGTTCGAACTCTCCGACCTCTCGCCCTTCACGCACAATGTCGAAGATAAAGCGCTTGATCTGCGCTTCATAAACCTGGGCGCTGGGCCAGTGCTCCGAAGCAGCAAATGCCGCTATGTCGTAGAGCTTGCGATCATTGAAGAACAGGTTCACAGCCGTAGCAATCACGGTTTTCACCAGCCTGCGGAAACGCTCGGTCGGTGAAATAGCTTCTGCCTTAACGGCCTGTTCGACTGCTGCAACGATTTGACCTAAACAGTTTGAGCAGATGGCTTCGCCGATCGCCTGCTTGGAATCAAAAAATTTATAGATGTAGGCCTTGGAAAAACCGATGGCCTTGGCCAAGTCGGAAACCGTGGTTTTACCGTAGCCATACTGACTGAAGTGCTCGTTGGCGGCCGCGACAATCTGGTCTCGAATGTCATGATCGGCTGGGCCACGCGTGCTGGGGGACGATGAAGATTTGGTTGGCTGGTTCATGGGAACAGCTTACTTACCCTATCGTGGACTGACAACTTGTGACTCAATATGAATATTGTCACCTTCGACCCGGGCCTCGCTCACAAGCTTTCTAGACGCTCGGTACGGCGGGCACCAAATACCTCACAGGCATCTTGGGCTGCGATTAGCCTGGCCACAGCTTCACCAAAACGTCGGCATGTGAAAGGCATGACGCCCCCCCTACGAAGTGACTGACTGTCGCGAATTGGATTTTTGATTGCACAAAAAAAGGGCTTGCATGAGGAGTCATGCAAGCCCTTGATATTCATGGTGCCCGAAGCCGGAATCGAACCGGCACGCCCTTACGAGCGGGGGATTTTAAGTCCCATGCGTCTACCAGTTTCGCCATTCGGGCGGTAGCGCGGTGTTGCACGCTGAAAAGGCTTGAGCCGTTTCAGTGCCTTGCGGCAAGGGGGTGAAATATATACATCCCCTCCCCTTGAAGCAAGTTCATTGGCGTCAAATTCGAGACTGGATATCCAACCTGCCCGCAAACAAAAAAGCTCCATAAATCATCGATCTACAGAACTCTCTTGATAAACGGGGATAGCGATCACAGTCGAACCGGCGCAGACGAGCCTGCACCCCGAAGATAAAGCCTTATATTTCAATAGGTTAGCACACAAAAATTGGCGTAACCATCTGATTTTAAAAGGCTTGCAGCAGCATGCCGAGCGCCGCGGCGGATTTCCCTAGGCGCCACCTTCCGCGCCTACGGCCCGCGCGTAAGCTACCGTCGCCACCTCTATCAAGGCCTTGCGTTCTTGCTGGTCGATAATCCCCTTCGCCCGAAAGTTGTCGACAAGCCGCAGCAGCTCGTCGTACTGCTCCTGCGCATCCATCCGGACTTCAGGGCTCACCAACAAGTCATGAAAGGCAGAAAATGCCTGCACCTTCGCGTCATCGTACATGGCCAACTCTCCAGGACTGTGTTCGGTAGAGGGCCCCATGTCTCGACGGGTTCGTCGTGTACGACGTACGGCATACAGCGGAAAAACCGCTTGCAGGCGCAACGCCGGCGAGCGGTTTCAATTTGAATGGGGTGCCCACCCTGACCAGCTGTTGGCCGTTCAGCAATCCATCGAAAACACACCTGGCCGGGCGAGCGGGACCACTTTATCCAGGGCGGCCGCCGATGTCCTCAAGACAATTCTGAATAATCCTGAATATCGCGAAATTGCTTATTCGACAGGTTTCGCCGGCTGGCCGTGATGGGTGGGACGGACCATCCAAGTCTGTTTAAATGTTGCAGCTGTACTGATATTCGAAGGGGAAAAATACCGTATCGACCACCAATGAAAACGGCGCGTCGATCAGCAAGAAAGGAATGAGCTTGCCTTTCGATGTACCCACCAGCCACCAGTCGAAGCGCAATCCGATGTAGGGGCAGCGATGTTTGTCGTAATCCATGCGCATGGCAGTGGCCATACACCCGCCCAAACTGGCGATCAATACCAGCAAAATCACGTTCCGAAACACGTAACGTCCTTATTACTTCTTTGCACAGGCTGCATAGACGCTCTCGAGCGGAGCTAGTCACTCCTGCGACACAGTTGCGAAGCCAGCATGCGAGTAGCGCCTCCGAGCGAATAAAGCCTAGATTTCTCTCTAAAGACCTCGGTTCAAGCATCCGAGATAGCCCGCCACTTCCCTGACACGACTAGGAATCGTCTGATTCCAAGTGACAACATCTATACATATGCTAGCTAGCTGATAAATAGCTAACGACGCGAAGCCCATGTACAGATCCTTAATAGTTTATTGTCTACGCACATCACGCAAATACAAAAAACTAACGCAGCTATTTGTATAGTCGCGCTATCTATTACACCCCCGCCTACCGATAAATACTCTCAAAACGATACAAGCCTTGCGAAATTAAAATACAGAGAGTAGAACTTTAACTTCTTGAAAAACACTTACAAAATGAAGCCAAGAAAAATTATTTTTATAATTTCCCTGTTCGGAGCTGTTGCAAATGCGGCAGAAAACTCATGCAAATATGCATTGACGGGAGGCAAGCAAGACATCATAACTATCGATATTGGCCAGACAATGTCTATCCCGCGAGATACTCCCAACGGCACGGTACTTTACGAGTCAACACCCTATCAACATGGCACAACAAATAAATACAACTGCTCAAGCGCACACTCATGGGGAGTCAAGAACAACCTCGGCACTGATACGACAACTAGCGATACCTTTCCAATAGGCGGGACTGGAATTTCGTGGCAATATATATTAAATGGAAAAGCAAGGTTTGGTTATGGCGGGTTCATTGAGTCAGCCGGAACTTGGCACTTCGAAAACTACACAACCGCACTGCGCTTAATCAAGACTGGAGACATTAAAAGTGGCGTGACAATAGCAGCTGGAGACGTTGGGTATATTAAGGCAGACACCCTTTTCCTTACAACTATACGTACAAGCCAACCCATCACGATCACGGCCGCATCGTGCGAAACACCAGACGTAAAAGTTGATATGGGAGAGCATGATTTAGATGTTTTCTCCAAAAGCGGATCATATTCAAGATCGATCAACTTCGATATAAAGCTTAACAACTGCCCCTCGGGAATAAAAAAAGTAACATATAGCCTGACCCCAAACACAACCGCTCCTGCCTGGAATGCCAGCATGGGCATTATCAAGCTGCACGCCAACTCAACTGCAAAGGGTATTGCACTGCAGATAATTGATAGCAACGAGCAACCTGTGGAACTCAATAAGACTTACACCTTCAGCAACTTTTCCTCCACAGGAGGAAATTTCAATATTCCGTTGGCTGCGCGATATTTCAGAACACTTCCGACTGGAAACTTTGGCGAACATGATACAGGAATGAGCGCGGGAACCGCCAACAGTGATATATCATTTGTCATGAGCTATCTTTGATGCAAGATCAAACTATATCAGCACTAACCCCCTTATACTTTCACCTTGCTGCAGGAACGACCAATGCCAAGATGTCGTTTGTAATTAACTACTATGACGCCAGATCAGCTCCTTCTGTTTAAGTAGCGACACAACGCAAAATTCAATTATTACCGACCGAGGCTTGATATTTCTTTAGCGTAATTTTGGCACGCGGCCAGCGCAATCAATCCTCGGTCGCCGTCATCGGCGATGCCGATAATTCGTTGAGCATGCGCCGAGTCAAGTTCGGCTCTTGTGGAACCATGAACCATGCCGCCGGTGGCGGTGGTGGCAGGCATCGATCCGTTGCTGACGACGGTAGTGGCGTCGAGTAGGACTGACAGGCGCAGATCAGCAGTAGCAAGGCGGTCACGCAGGCGACCTTGATCACGTTGTGCATTGCTTAAGGCTCGGTAATGGTTTTGATCACTGGCCTGCAGCCGCTGCTCCAATGCCAGACGCTTGTCTTGCTCATCACGCTGCCGGGCAGCTGCGGCCAGCATCATCTGATTGAGGCTTTCGGCCTGCAGATGGGCTTGCTCGGCCAGTTGCTTGCCGTAGCGCCAATCCTGAACCTTCCAGACCGCCACGGCGACGCCACCGAGCAATGCGATCATGGCCAAACCAGCAGCGAGTAACCGGACATGGGCCGGGATCAGCTCGATCAGGCGCATAGGACCCTCCTCGCTCGCCCCCACAGCTCCAGGCGATCCGCCAAGCCGCTAAGGCCGCCGTTGATCTTGCGGACATTGAGGGCAGAAACAAAAACACCTGCCTGGCAGTAGATGTTGGCCAGCATGCGGGGCAGCTTTGGCTTTGTGAAAGACATAGAGGCTTTCCATTGAGACATGACTGAAATGGCCGCCTGGAGAATCACCAATTTCGCTGCGCAATTGTACTGCCTGGCGATGCGGGTGATGAGGTTGAAATCAGACTCGCCCCAAGCGATCCATACGCGGTACTTTGGCCTGAAACTGAAAGACGCCATGGATCCTCAGCACGTCTGGACGCATGCCAGCAAGCTGGGCATACCTGCGAAGAGATCACCAAGTGGGTTTATCGTCGTACTGGGGGAAGTCGTCAAACCGACAAAATAGAGGGAGGGTTGTGGAACGCTTGCCAAAGTTGCGGAACACATTGCAAATTTCAGCCAATAAAAAAGCCCGTAGATCGTTGATCTACGGGCTTTTCAGTTTGGAGGCCGAGGTCGGAATCGAACCGGCGTAGGCGGATTTGCAATCCGACAGGCAAAGCCTTGTATTTCCTGGGCTGCGCCGTGTTTCGCGTTCCATTACTAAGAAGATTTCGGTGCTCTACAGACCGCATTCTATAAGGGGGTGCCGCTCGAGTTATGGAACTGTTTTCACCCCCTCCTCCGGCGTTCTGCCGACCGAACATACCCCCACCCTCACCCTACATCTCGTCGCCTCAAATCGCGCACTGCCATCGCCTCGATTACTGTATGCACATACAGCAACAAAAGCATGTGAGGCAGTACCGTGCATATCGACGACACAGACGACTGGCTGGGCATCCCCACGCCTCTCGAAATAGCAACACAGCACGGAGAGCTGCTTGAGAACGAAATCCAGGAACTGACCATCCAACTGCGCGAAGCCAGGGAGAAGATATTCAAGCTTGTGAAACTGCTGGCAGAGACCGAGAAAGAGCGTGACGAAGCGCGGGCCAGACTTCGCGAGCGCGCTGGCGAAGCCGCCCGCCTACGCCGTGAGGTAGCAAACCTTAACGGAGCCTGCACGGCGAAAGATCGGACAAACGAGGATCTGCGGAAGCTCATACGGCCCGAGAATATAAAGCGCTTGCGATAGCTCTACCCAAGCTCGTCTGCAAAGATGGCGGCAGCTTCTTCGATCAGCTCCCTCCACTCGCCCTCATCTATTACGCCTCGCTCCAGCATGTCATCGGCAAGCTCGAGCCGGGCGTCATACCGATCCTCAGGCAACGCCTTGGCGAATTCCGGGTCATTGAAGAGCGCATACCACTTTTCCAGCTCTTCGATCTGCTTGATATCCAAAGCCATGATGACACCTACTACCGGGGTCTACAGTGTAGAAACCGGCTGCGGCCTGGCCGTTCACCTCCTCCGACGTGCGGAGACTGGAAATGTGCGGAAGAATCGCGCAGTACCGGTACATCGATGACTACTGCGATGTCCTCGGGCTCGATGGCAAATGGCTTTCGTCGATCGAAAACAAACCGCTGGCCCGGTACAACGTGGCCCCTACGACGTTGGTCGCACTACTGCACCAGACTAAAGACGGATTGCACGCCGACCTGGTGCGCTGGGGATGGCGCCCGCACTGGGCCAAGGATCGCGCACCGCCGATAAATGCCCGGGTCGAAAAGGTCGCCCATGGGCCCTTCTTCCGTGCAATTTGGCCGCGCCGAGCGATCACCCCTATCGACGGCTGGTTTGAGTGGGTCGACGAAGGCGAACCAAGGAAGCAGCCCTACTTCATCCGCCGCAAAGACGGCGCTCCATGCCTCTGTGCTTCCATTGGGCAGCTTTTGGATCCTGATGAGGGCTATGGCGAGCACGACGGGTTCGTGATCATCACCGCCGACGCCCAGGGCGGCATGGTCGACATTCACGATCGGCGGCCGGTGGTCTTGTCCCCGGACCTGGCCAGGGAATGGCTGGATCCGGCGACGTCATTGGAGCGCGCCGAACAGATGGTGCTGTATCAGTGTGAACCGTCTGAGACCTTCGAGTGGTTCAAAGTCGACCGCGCCGTGGGCAACTCGCGTAACCAGGGGTCTCATTTGATAGCCCCAATCAGCGCGTAAGCGCTCGAACATACGCCTGGCACGCCTGCAGGGCGATCAGCCCTCGGTCGCCGTCGTCGGTGATGGCAACAATTCGTTGAGCATGCGCTGGATCAAGTTGGGCGCTCGCGCTCCCACGAACCAATTATGAATACTTCTAGTACTAGAAACCCGACCAGCGGTCCTTTTCTCTCTGACTCACTTTTCTGGACGTTAGCTGCTTCACAATGTGCAGGCTAGAGGCTCTGCGTGCACCATGGTTGCCTAATTATTTATGAGCATCAAATATCTGCACCGCTCTTTATCTTACAACCTGCACCTATAAAACATTAAAACAATGAATAGACTCGATACTGAGTCAAGTATCTCATTCACAACAAACACTTAAGAAGGAACTTAACAATGGCCAAAACCAAATCGATACGGAACACAACACTCCTATCGCCCAACTGCTTCGTCGAATGCACATATGACGCATCTACAGATCAGGAAACTCAAAAAACCTTGGTCGTAATCTCTATCTTTGACCAGCACAAATACACCAAAGACCTAAAGGTAACGTCTCCAACTGGCGAACTAACAGACGTAAAGTATGTTGGCGTTTCAATCTCAGATGGCGCTACAGTGCGACTTATCCCTCAATCAGGGTATTTCAGCGTCGTATTTAATGGGACAGTCAGAGACGGCAATGACGACGCCGTAATATACGCCAATCAAATTATTGCAACCTTCTCTGTAACCTAATCTAACCTGAGCATACTTACGCCCCCAGCAATCTGAATTACTCTGGGGGCACTGCCTAAACAGTATAAGGCCAACTACGCATGCCCAATATGCAGCCCACTCCACAGCATATGAAATTTATAGCAGTCGAAAAATCTGTAGCAAAGATCACCAACATAGAAACAGCACTCGTCTAACATGCATCACTTTAGTCCTCAAAAATTCAGCCCCCTCACATACGCTTGGCACGCTGCCAGGGCGATCAGTCCCCGGTCGCCGTCGTCGGTGATTCCGACAATTCGTTGAGCATGCGCCGGGTCAAGTCGGGCGCGCGCGGCTCCATGAACCAGGCCGCCGGTGGCGGGGGTGGCAGGCAGGTTGCTGCAACTGGCTGTATCCGCGGCGTCGACAAGGACTGACAGCCGCAGGTCAGCAGTAGCAAGGCGATCGCGCAGGCGAGCTTGGTCTTTCTGAGCATTGGTCAGCTCCTGGTGGTGGGATTGGTCGGCGGTGGCCAGGCGCTGCTCGAGCGTCAGGCGCTTGGCCTGCTCGGCCTGCTGCTGGGCAGAGGCCGCGCTGCTGATGGCGGCCAGGTCATCCTGATGAAGCCGCCCCTGGTCGGCCAGTTTCTTGCCGTAGCGCCAGTCCTGCACCCTCCATGCTCCGCCCGCGCCGGCGGCGATCAGCAGACCGGCCAGGACCAGCATGCCGAGCAGCTTCTGCACCGGCGTCATGTCAGCGCCCGCCGCACGCCTTCGGCCAGCACCGCATCCGGGTAGGCATACCCTGCATTTTCGTGATGGATGATCGCCTTGACGAACCCGGCCATGACCGAGGCCTGGGCCAGGTCAATCTCCGCCCCCGGCCGAGTGCCGGTGTTTGCCTCTACGGCCCGCACGTAGGCAGCTGTGTCATTCTCTACCGCCGGCGCCCAGCGATTGATAATCGCCTTTACCGTCTTGAGCCCGTGCTTGCGCTGGTAGGTCAGCAGCAGCTTGCCCAGGGCGCGGATTCCGTTCTCTGGCGTATCGAAACGGGCGAACCGCTTCTCAAGCGCTGGGTTTGGTGGGAGCTGGCCCTGCCACTTGTTGGCCGGGTTGTAGTCGATGTTCCCGGGGTTGCGGTTGCGCACCCCGCGGGTTTCGGTGGTCGGCATACTTTTCTCCAGGCAATAAAAAGCCCGCTCAGTGGCGGGCTGTTTTCGTTTGGTTTGGGTCAGGTTGTTTCGTCGGCTACAAGCATCGGATCGGCAACAATCTCTGGAATGGGCGGCTCCACAGGCCACGCTGGTGAGTCATACCAGCCTTCCTTGGTGGTGACCTTGCCCAGGGCGAACTTGTAGGCCTTCCAGGCTTTCATGCTAACGATCAAGGTGGCTTGTTCAGCTTCATCCTCGGCCGTAGCCTCGCCAGCATCGATGCCATAACCGAGCGTTTCTACGCGGTCGGTTATGCGGTCGATCTGCGCCGCTGCTGTTGCATTTCGAGCGGAAAGCTCCGCCTTTGCCAGGGCCAGGCGATCGGCCGCGGCCTGAGCCTCTTTCTCGGCCCGGGTGATCAGCTTCGTCCAGTCGATAACACCCTGGCGGGCGGGCCATGGCTCCTGCTCGACTTCTGGCTGGTCGCTGGGCAGCGGCTGAGGCAACACCACGGGGCCGTCGGGCACATTGAGAAGCGGCAAAGGGAAAGCCTGGGCCTGGCTGTAGTTGTATGGCAGGGGCAATATCAACGTCAATGACAGCTCGCCGTCCTTCTTGTCGACATCGCCCATGAACCAGCCATCATTGAATGCGTTCATCGGCAGCGTGTCGCCATCGGACATCCTTGAGAAGTCGAAAACCTCGCCATTCAATGTCAGAATACTTCCATCGCGCACGACTGAAAGCGTGTCATCACGACGCTGAGGGAAAAGATTAACTCTCATTAGAACCACCTCCCATTGGCCAAGACTGTCATTGCTACAATCCCGGATCCGGTAGTACCGATCGGGGCCCCCAGCCAAAAAGTCATCGAAGAGGCGCCCGTTGCTCCCGCATAAATCAACCACGCGCCCCGACCAGCAACATCCGAATCCATCAAGTTTGTAGAAAGACGCGGGTTGGAGATGAACGTCGCCGGCGTTCCAGCGGTGAAGTTCGCATACCGATGGGTGCCCGCTGATGACCATGCCTGCGCCGGTGCAGAAATGGTCTGAGAAGTGATCATTAACCCGCTTGCGAATTTCCAAAACTCTCCAGTTCCATTACTGCCGTACTCAAAAATTGCACCCGTTGGGGTGCCGCCAGATTGACTGACGGCGCCAAGGATGTTGGCGCGCTTGTAGCTAACGAGATCGGCCGCGTAAAGCTCATCAAAGTTGCTGTTGATTTTGATGTTGGCGCTACGCGGCGTATCCCCGCCGACACCTGTAGGCGGTGTCCCTAATTGAATTACCTGCTTAGCCATTTACTACTCCCAAAAGAAAGCCCTCACGCAGAGGGCTCGGTTGAATGTGTGCCTGATTACAGGGGCCGCATTGGCCTGGCGGCAAAGGTGGTTCGTCCGTTCTTTGCAGTGCCGCCCTCAGAACTCACCATCGCACCTATGTAGCCATTGAGGGTTGAGCGCACACCAGCATGGAATCCACAAGGCGTTTCAAGCGTCGAGTTGCCGTTGTAGATCTTCCCGCCGATCAGGGTCGAAGCTAGGAAGTAGTCCGCATAGTCGCCAGTCCACGGCATCTGGCAGCCAGACCAGTAGACTCCTCCGACCTGCTCGCCACGATTATCGAGTGACCAGCCCTCATTGACAGGAAACCCTCTCATCGAAAGCAGGTTGTCGGCCCCGACAAAAATCACCTCGCCGGCTGCGTTTTTCAGCCTGATGTCATACTCGCTGGGCGGGCCAACAGAACGGAACGTCGCCACTAGCCACTTGCCGCTGCAGTCGGAACTGCTGAAGGGTGGCATCAGTTGCAGTTGAAAACGAAATCCAGTCCAGTTTCCCGAGCTGCCGAGGTTCTCCAGAGTGTGATACATGCCCTGGTTGTTCGGGTTCAAGAACACCATGGGCGGATCGGGCGTAGTGATCGGCGTTGGATAAGTGATGGTTGCTGAAGTGATAGTGCGCGAGACGCCAGGCGGCTTACCGATCACGTAGCTGCCACTGGCAGCGACCCCGAGAACCCTGTTCACGCTGTCGATCTGAAAAAAGTTCAGACCGTTACGCGACCTGAATCCGTAGTCCATGCCTCCCCCTTATTGATAAGTCAGGATGAAAACGTTCAAGGCGGTGCCAGCGCCGCGGCGAACCCTGAGCTGGCCGATAGACCAGAACACAGCAGGGAGCGCCGAGGAGCTGTTCGAAGCGTCTTGAAGCGTGACGCAAACGAACGAAGCCGCGGTGATCTCCGGCATATCGATGAAGCTGGTGAAGTCGCTGGTGATCGGCGGGACCGTGACCTTCTTGGTCACGATCGAGCGAATCCCCATGGTTGACGTGTTGAGCGTTTCAACGCCGGCGGCATTCCTTGTTCTGGCTCCATAAAACGCCATTACGAAAGCCTCCCCAGCCCTGCCCGCTCGATATGGTTCAGGTCGTAAACGAAGATGCCATTGTTGTTCAGCAACGTAGACCCTTCCGCCGACTGGCCACGAAGCGTCAACGTCCCTGCCGGTATGTTAATTTCCAGCAATGGCAAGCCTTCGCTGTTGAGTGCCGCTGACCTGAGCGTCATACCGAGTACCAGCTCCTTGATAAAGGCCTGGTTGATAAACGCCTGGTTGATGAAGACCTGACCGTCCTGGACAACAAACGGCACGGCAAGAGCGCCACCGCCCATGCCATTCACCACGGCGAAGCGATCCGCACTCACCAGGAACTGGCTCTGCAGGCCGGCCGGGCCGTTCTCGATGCCGAGCCCGATACCGGCGGCGACGTAGCGCCCCGCAGAATCGATCTGCATCTTCACCGACCACATCGTCGAGGCCTTGCCATCGAGCGCGACTTGCGCCTGGCTGACCTGCTGAATCGCGGCACTGTTCTGGCCCATCTGCACCTGGACTTCGTCCACACGCTTGCCGGTGGCCACGTCCCCCTCAATCACAGCCGATTGCACCGACCATACGCCAACGAAGCTTTCCGTCGAGCCGGCCAGATCCTCGGTGGAGCCCGCCATCGGCGGGTTCACCTGGGCAAACACGCCGTCGACCTTCTCGCTGATCGCCGACACCTCACCCGATACCACCTGGATGCGATTGTTGACCGACCCAGGTAAATCGGCCGGGCCATCGATCAGGTTGATTCGATCGCCCAGGTGCTGACCGAGGGCAGACTCACCGATCCGACCCTCGAAATACTCCTCATATTCGCTCTGGTCAGAACTGGCCTGGCCGTTGACGCCGACACCTGTCGGGTACCACGGCCCGACGTTACCGGTGCGGTCGACCAGACGCGTCCAGAAGAAGAACGATGCCCCCGCCAGGATGCCCTGCATTTCGTGCCGGGCCTGCGGATAGGCGAAGTCGCCCAGCTTGATCGCGTCTGCCAGCGACGTGGTCTTGCTGTACCAGATCTCGGTGCGCTGGGTGTCCTCGGCACCCACAGGGAAGCCCCAGTCCAGGCGGATGCCGTAGACCAGACTCGTCGCGGTCAGGAACGACACCGACGGCGGCAACCCCTCCTTGCCCTTGAGCTGGGTCAGGTTCGAGCTTTTCCAGATCGAGGAGATATCGAAGGCACTCACCGCCCGTACACGGGCCAGATAGGCGCCAGCGTAGATCCCGGTCACGTCGACGCTGGTCGCGCCAGTGCGCTGCACCTTGACCCAGTTCCCGCTGTCCTTACGCCACTCCACGTCGTAGGCCACCGCGCCATTCACGGCCGGCCAGGAGATGTTCATGGTGCTGACGGCGATGCCCTGGTCGACCGCGTAGTTCGAGGTCAGGGTTACGCTCGCCGGCGGCGGAACGACGGTGATCGGGATCACGCTGATCGGCCGCTCCTCCAGGCGCGCGCCGGTGTCGATGAATGCGAACTTGCCGGGCTCGTACTGCAGGGCGGAAATTTCGAAATCGCCCTCGGTGGTGCGTTTGGTGCTCAGCACCCGGTAAAGCGGAATTGCCAGATCGTCAGCATCCAGCGCCCACTGCAGCTGCGGCAAAGGCGGCTCGCTGTAGGCCGTGGTCACTGTTACAGCGCGCCCGGTGACGCTTTGCACGGTCCGGCCTTCGGCGCGGCCGCCCGGCAGGTTGATGATCAGACGATCGCCCGCCTTGGCCTGGGTGTCGCGGTCGAGCGTCACCACGCGCCCGGCCACTTCCGAGATACGGCCGCCAATTTGCCGGCCGGCCAGCAAAGAGTCCGCCACCGGGATGATGTGGCCAGGCAGCGGAATCACACCTTCCATACCGGTCTTGAAGCTGATGGTACGGTCCTGGTTGTTACTCAGGATCGCCCACTTCCCGCGGCGCTGGGCCTCAGAAGCACGGGTGCAGCCAATGGCCGCCAGCTCGGTGGGCTTGTCGCCGAAACGGCGCTGCAGCTCCAGGTCCGCGAACGGAATGACGTCGGTGTCGTAGTTGTTCGCCGGGTTGTCGTAGCTGACCAAGGCGCGGGTAAACCGGGTTTTGGCCGAGGCGCTGCCATATGCAAACTTCCCGTCGACGACGTTGGCCCGGGTGAAGACATAGTCGTAGTCCTGGGCGCGCGGCATGTCCGCCTGCATCACCAGCTGGCCCTGAGCCCAGTAGGTCATGCCTCGGTAGATGCCAGCGATATCGCGCAGCAGCGACCAGGCATCGGCCTTGCCCTGCAGGTTCATGTCGCAGAGAAAGCGCGGCTCCTGGCCGCCCAGGCCGTCCGGCACCAGTAGGTCGCAATACTGCGAGATCCGGTACAGCTCCCACTTGTCGACCATATACGGCTTGATGCGCTTGCCCAGGCCGAAGCGGTCCTCGGTGCAAATTCCGTAGGTTATCCACGCCGGATTGTTGGTCCAGGCCTGCTTCATGGTGCCGTCCCAGGTCCCGGTGTAGGTGCGGGCGACAGGGTCGTAGTTGCTCGGCACCATCCAGCGCCGCGCCTTGCACTTCACGGTGACCGCCGGGATGTTGGTGAACTGCTCGGCGTCGAACTCGATGTATAGCAGCGCAGTGTTCGGGTAGCGCAACTTGGCGTCGATCACCTCGGTCAGGCCGGCAATCAGCATGGTGTCAGCGACTTTGTTGCTGTTCTGATTGGACGTGAGGCGGCGCACGCGAATCAGCCAGCCGCTGGTGGCGGGTGGCAGATCGACCCGGCGGGACCGCTCGTAACGGGTGGTCGTCTTGCCGTCCACGGCCTCGAGCAGCACCTGCTGATAGGCCCCGCCATCGGTGGCCACGTCAATCGCATACTCGATGCGGTAGCCGCCGACGTTGCCTTCGTTGTCCTGGCGCTGCAGCGCCGGCCAGGCGAAACGAACGCGCGCGGCCGACAGCTGGGTGTTGGTGATCGAGCGCACCCACGGGGTATCGCTGCGCAGCTCAATGTTCAGGGTGGTCTCGTTCTCGACCGAGGGGATGCCCGGGATGTACGACTGATCAACGGAGCCCGAGCGCCAGTCCCATTTCACGTTCGGGAAGTTGATATTCCCGCTCGCATCCTTGATCGGTGTGTTGTCCAGGTAAATGTCGTAGTCAGTCGGGATGCTGTCGAATTCCCCCTCGCCCACGGCGATCAGCATCTTGGCCAGGTTGGTCGAGCGCAGGCTGTCGTTGGCCTCGGTGGGCGACTTTGGCTTGCTGCTACCGCCCTTCTCGCCGTGGATATCGATCTGTGCTGCTGCGCCCATGCTTTCCTCCAGGCATAAAAAACCCGCCGAAGCGGGTTGATGCACTGCTAATTACTTTTTATGAAAATTTCGACTTGTCTTGACTCAACTCGATAATAATTTGCTATCGCCTCTCTTCCATCATTAAGGTCCAAAGCCATGGAGTTCTTAATATTCGCGGTTTGAGGCGCTTTATGACCAGAGCCGAAATAGCCTTCAATTTTATAAATATCTGGTTCCGACAGAGATCGATTACACAGATTGAGGAGGTCCGTCGCGTGTGATCCAAACCCCCTCCCTTCGCTGAATTTGAAAACCCAACTCTGGAAAACACTTTGGTTTTTTATCTGCCGCAGATCATTCCATTGATTGACTTTACCCAGCCAGAACCCTGAGTCATCGGAAAAGAGCAAATACGCAATAGTATCGATTGAAACCTCAGGTATAGGTTTGCACTCATATTCCCAAGTTTCTTCAAATTTATTTTCTACTTTTACGAAGTGAACGATTTTGCTCATTACCTTTGGCCCACCCAGTTAAAGATTCGGATGATGGCATAAGGCCAATGAAAATTCAGGTTTTGTCTTCGGCGTAAATTGATGCGGAAATGATCATCCCGCCCCAGCGCCGTTCACCGATGCAGATCGGAACCGGGTTGCCGCTGGCGGTGGTGTTCTTGGCGCTGCCGAAGGCATAGGACGGGGCGTTTTCGGGGGATGCGCTCTGCTTGAGGCCCGAGGCCTGCGGGCTGAGCATCTGGATGACGCCTCCGGCGACGAGGGCAATGCCCACCGGTGCCAGAGCCTGGAATCCAGGGATGAACGATGCAGCAATGAGCACGGCCCCGACAATTGTCTGAAGCAAGCCTGCTCGCTTGCTACCCGAGATCACCGGAACAATCCGAATTTCCTCGGTGCCACCCAGGGCGAATTCCTTCTCCGTGACATTCTTCCGGTTGCGAAAGATCGCAAACCGCATGCCTCGGCGCTCCAGATCTTTGATTGCCACATCGAAGCCTTCGAGCGTGCACTTCAGGGCCTTGAACGCCTCGCCGACCGACTTGCTTCCAAGCTCTCGGCGGTGGACCCGACCAAACAACTTGATCAGTGGTCCAGACAGAAGGATGGTGGTCATCGTTTGATGACTGCAATTGATCACTGACACGGTTTCCTCCGGGCATGAAAAAGCCGCCCGGAGGCGGCTAGGTGTACGTCATTTCGTTTTACAGGCAGCTTCTCACTGCCTGCTCCATATCGCCCCGCCCATAACCAGGGGCCCAGGCCATGCGCTGGTACAGCTTTACAGCGCTGCCCTTGGACGTCTTACGTATACTCAGCAGTTCGTCGGTCATGTTGCTGCTGGCCGCGATCAGGCGATACCCGTGCTCAGTCTCCGACATCGATACATCGCTACGGGCGTCTTGCCAGCGAGGTAATACGCATAGGGCATACCGCTTGGGGTCTTTCGCGGTGCTGGCCGAGATGCTGGGGTCTTTCGACTCAAGGTCGCCGGGCGATACACACCCAGCCAGCAAAGCCACCGCTACCGCTCCTACGAAAAATCTCATGCAGTTCACTCCTGTGGAAAGGCCTGCAATGTAGCACTGGGTGTCAGAAACGAAAGAGCCCAGCGGGTTAGCTGGGCTTTGCTAGCTGGATTCAACTTATTATTTAGCAATCGTCTTGAGTTTGTGCACTAGCCAAGCAGCATCTCCACCAGCGCTGATGCTGTCGTAGAACATCGTCGTGTCGCAGTAGAAGACGTTTATCTCATTCATCACCGCAGTGATAGCTTGAAGCATCTCCTTGACTAAAGCTCTACTGACTCCGCCCAATGGCTGCGCCTCTCGATCATAGAAATACTGCTGATCCTGATGCGCTATGCGCTTATTTCGGTGATCCCTCGCATGCTCTGCCTTTATCAAGGCCTCGTCGCAGAGGTCTAATACACGGCCACGTAGCGCGCCATCTGCAATCAAGTCGGGCAAACAGCGTATGGAAAGGTTTTTGTTTTTTCCAGTCTGCGCAGGGTCGGTCAGCTTTGACACTCCCAGAAGCACGCTGTCCCATAGCCCATCTTGCACAACCATGAAGAAAAGCCCAGCCGTTTTGTTCAACAGGTGAACGGTTTCCTCGCTCTCACCGAAAAGCTGAGTGTATTGCTCCCATACAAGATGCAACTCAAGCACTCGCTGATTGAGGTGCCCAAACGCCTGACCGAGTGGCTCGCCCATAGTTTCGATATAGTGCGCCAGTATTTCTTCACTGCTTCTGGTAGTCACGAGGCCTCCAAGCCCGATGGTGTGACGAACACGATAACTCGAGCTTTTCCACCCATCCAACCTGGAGGGAAAGCCGGTAACGCCCCTCTTCCCAGGCTCCTGCACCTGCCAGCCAAATCGTGCTGGTAGTTCTAAGGTGGGGAGAAACGAAAAAGCCCAGCGCGGGGCTGGGCTTTCTCTACAGGTCAGGTTAGTCCGGTACGCGCCTGAGCACGTGACCAATCATGTGATCACCCAAGTTCACTGCCCAGCTACTTTCTAATGCTGCTAAATAGCCTAAACGCTTCCCTGTCGGATCAAAGAGCGCGCCATCTCTGATTTGAAAAGCACCCTCCCCCGGTCTCTTCTCTTCACCTACGCCGTCGACGATATATCCGAGTGCACCACCAGGACCGCGACTCTCGTGCACGCTCCAGCGACCTTTCTCATACGACTTGTTCGACATAAACCCTCCTTGCGATGTGCTGATCCATTTTGCGCAAAGCATGCCTCATTGGAGAGGTAGAGCCAATCATTAACGCGATGCCTGTCCACCATCCAACATGGATGAAAAGCCAGTAACGCCCCTCTCCCGCCGGATAGTAGCCTCCTGCGTTCAGCTCGTATTGCAAGGAAGCAAGATGTCGTCATTGCTATTTTATTCGGACGCCCAAGAAGTAATCATCGCAACAGATACGCTTTTACATTATCCCGATGGGGCAGCTCCCGGGTATTCGAGTAAAGCTATTGCTATCCCTCACCTCAGAATGATTGTTGCTGGCACCGGTTCGGCTGCTCTTTTCAATCGCTGGATCGGCCTTGTGAATGAACAGGGTTTTGCCCTCGATGTAGATGCGGTCGATGCTCATGCTCCCAAGCCCCTTCAATCCCTCTGGCAAGAATTGAACAACCAGTTCCCCTCCCTCCGTGACCAGACAGCAACGATCTATCATTTCGGTTTTTCCGAAAAGACTGGAAAAATTCATGGTTATAGCTACCGATCAAAGTCGAACTTCGCGTCCGAATGGTTGGCATATGGCCTTGGGGTAAAACCACCACTTGCTGACAATGCCGACATAGACTTGAGCTCGTTCCCGGATTGCGCAGTAGAAATCATGCAAGCCCAGGAAATGCAGGAAAATCAAAAAGCCGTAGACCGTGTGTATATTGGTGGCTCTGTACAGATCAATCACCTGACCAGAAGCGGATTTTCAATTTACTCGCTTGGCGAATTGGCCCGAGCATCAAGATGACGCAATATTAGACGTGTGCGCTGTGCCCAGGGCCCGCCGAAAACGATGATTTCGCTTGGTCGGCCATACAGGTGATGCAGCAGGAAAGGCCCAGGGCCGAACACCTCAGCAGCTTCCTCCGGCAACTCAGGATCCGGGCCGAGGTAAATCCCAGCGTGGTTCGGGTGCGCCGTGCGCCCCACGGACATGACGATCATGTCGCCACGTTGCGGCTTGTCGACCTGCACGAATCCCGCCGCTTCATAGGCCTGCTCGTAGAGGCTCGGCCCGGCCGGGTCTTCCCACCAGCCATCAGCGCGCTGGAAGGCTTCGAACTCCAACCCCCACTCTCGCTTGTACCAGTCCGCGCAGACCTGCCAGCAGTCCCAGGCGCCGTGAACGAATGATCGCTTGAGCAGCGGCGTGCTGCCCGCCGGCGCGATGGTGCGCAGATCCCCTTCAGGCCAGCTCAGGATGTGCCAGGGCAGCGCTGTGGCTTCGCACATGGCCAGGTCGCGCGGCGACGGCCGGCTGGTGGCGTCTGGGTGCGAATGCACGATGCCGATCACCTCGCCCTGGTCCTCGGCCGCGGCGTATTCCTCCGGATCCAGCCGGAACTCCTCGTTTGGCTCGGTGGAGATGTTGCGGCACGGGAAGTACTGTTGCTTGCGCCCAACGGCCAACAGCAGGCCGCAGCACTCTTTCGGATACTCGGCCGCCGCGTGCGCCTGGATCGCGCTCAGGATGTGTTTGCGCATGGTCAACTCCGGGCAATGATGGAAATAGCGGGGAAACCACCGAAAGACAGCTCGTTGCCCTCGCCAAAGCGCGGGATGCACCCCCGGCCCAGGGTGGCATCGCACTCATCCTTTTCCGGATCGTTCGTGGGCAGGCCGTCCTTGTCGACATAGCCGCCGGTGTAACCGCAGTTCGGCCCGCGGTACCCGCCAGTGAGGCACCAGTGGCAAAGCGTGGTCGCCTGCCTGCCGATGGACTCACCGCCAACGTCGCCCGGGCTGGCCAGCTCCCAGTTGACCGTTTCCCCGTCCTCGTTGGTCTTCTGGTCGATGTACCAGACCTCGATCGTTTCCTGGGTGGGGTCGGCCGTTGGGTTGCCGACCGGGAAATTCTGCGCGTCCAGGTAGCTGCCCAGCGTGTGCCGCATGGTCAGCTTGAACTCAAGCAGGTCGTCGAAGGCCAAGCATAGGGCTGTGATGCGACCGTTGACGTTGCCGACCGATAGCGTCGGGCGTACCGCGGTGCCGTCGCCGTTGGCCTCGATGCCGTCGATCTGCATGGGCCAGGCGCCGTACTCGTTGCCCTGCCACCAGATGGACTTTGCCGGCAGTTGGTCGGCGTTTGGCCCTGCTGCCAGCAGCTCCTCGGGCGAGTGTGGGATCGCATGCCCGTGGAAGCGCAATACGTCCGCCCCATAGTCCGATCCGTCCAATTCGAAGAGCAGTACTTCGCTACCAGGCTCAAGCGCCTGGATATCACTGATCAGCGGCATGATTGCCCCTTATGGATGAAAGGCCCGGTTGAACGTGGCCGTGATCTTGAAGACCCCGCCCCCGACCGGGGTGGGAACAGGATTGACGCAGGTGAACAGGCCCAGCTCACCGAGCGGAGTAGTCCAGAGGAAGGCCTTCGCGCCGGCGTGCCGATCGTAGAAGGCCATGATTTCAAGCACCCGGGCCTTCGAACCGGTGTAGGTGACCGGGTAGGAGTCTTCCTTGTTGTTCGGCCCGTCGCCGGCGGTTTGCTTGTAGCCGTCACCGAACTGCGCGGTTCGCACCCGATAGGTGATCTCGGGTGCGTCCCCGTTCTGCGTTGGCCAAGTGAATGTCTCGATTGCCATCAGGCCCTCCCGTTTGTGTTCCTGAAACTGGTACCGCCGGCGCGCCACGAATCCGCCACAGCCTTTTCAGCGACTGCTTTCATCTGGGCTTGAAGGCTTTGTTGAAGAGCTTGCTGGTCGAGCTGCATACCCTCCCCGCTGCGGTCCTGCGTGACGATGCTCACCGGCGCGTTGATCTGGATGTTTGGCCCGCCGTTACCACTCATAGCCGCTATTCCAACCCCGCCTCCAGAGCTCAGGGGCGTAACGCTGCCTCCATTTGCCCCGGTCATCAGGAATGACCGACCGCCCTCGTTGTACAGCTCCGGTCCCAGTTCGTTGACCTCGTACAGAGAGTTGGGCGCGACAGGACCGCCAGCGGCTCGATATCCAGAGAAATCGACCCCGGTATAACCAGCCTGTGTACTACCAGCCGAGGTCGCCCCAGCGCCGCTACCACTACCGGTGAAATAACTGGTTGCTGCCCCTACCAAGCTGCCCAGCAACGCTGAGCTGGCCTGGCGGGTTGCAATCCGTGCCATATCCGCCAGCACCGACTTGGTGAAGTCGGAAAACGAGAACTTCCCGGTCATGGCGAAGTTGACGACCGAGTCCTCCATGGAGCTGAAGGCGTTGGTGAACAAGCTTTTCGTCTGGTCAGCAATGTCGCGAGCCGACTCCAGGTAGTTCTGCCAGGCCGATGTAGCGCCGGCGCTCCAGCTACCCTGGGCAGCGGTCATCTCGTCGTAGTTGGAGATCGCCGTTTCCTGCAGGTCCCGTTGAGTCTTGTCCAGGGCCGCCAGTTTCTGGTTGTACTCGTCGAGGCTCATGCCACGGGAGCCGTCGCCATACTGGTCGGCCAAGGTCAGACGCTGCTGGTTGATGCGGTCGTCGATGCCGTTCTGTTGGTCGGTCAGCCCGCGCTGCCGATCACCCTGCCCAAGACCGGCGGCCGCACGCTGCCCCTGCCGGCGCAAAGTGTCGACTTGCTGCTGCAGGGCTCCGGTGTAGGTGCTGACAGCCAGGGCCTGCTTCTTGAGCCTGCCCTCTTCGTTCGCGGCCAACACAGCCAGTTCCGAGTCGGCATCCTTCTGTGCCTTGACCATCGCTGCGCGGGCGTCGGCGATCTTCTGGTCCAGCTGGATGCGCTGGGCCGCCGAGGTGCCGGCCTTTCCCTTGGTCGCTTCGAGCGCCGAGATCTCCGCCTCGTAAGCCGCGATGACCTCATCGCGCTCGTTGCCGATCATTGCCTGACGCTTGAGCAGGTAATCCGCCTGGGAGACCAGGCCGGCCTTCTGCGCCGCTTCCAGCTCCTTCTGGGCGTTCTTGTACTCGGAGAGAATGCCAGTGAGGGCGTTTTTCGAGTTGTTGAAGCTGGTCAGGTCGACGGAGCCAGTTGCTGACTTTGGATCCTTGTTCTGATCGTCGATTGCCTTGCGCAACTTGTCGTAGGCACCGCCGGAGAACCTCTTTCCATCGAACTGCACACCATCAAGGGTCGCCGACTTTTGCCCTGTCTTTTCGGCATTTTGGTAAAGCTTGGTGAACTGGTCGTCAAGCTTCTTGTAGGCCTCTTGGCGCTTAGCCAGCGGGTTCAAGTTATCGAGCTGCTTATCCAGTTCCTTCTGGACCGCAATCAACTCCTTGTTCGCATGAGTTGTCTCACCGGTGGAAGCGGTAAGCCCTTCACTCGCAGCCTGGCGCGCCTTGAGCGAAGCCAGTTTTGCCTCCAATGCCGGCGTCGAGTCGTCGTTCTCGCCATCGTTCAGCCCCAGGAAGGAATTGAGCGAGCTGAGCCCGTTCGATACCGCGCCAGCAACGCCGCCACCTTTCCGGGTGTCCAGTACCCGCTGGGTGATTTCGATCTGCTTGGCCAAGTCAGGAAAGACTTCGGATCGGACCGCAGCATAAGCCCCCTTGATCGCGACTTTGATGTCATCCCAGTCACGCTCGATATCAGATAGGGAGGCCCGGTAAGCCTTCAGGCGCTCCTGGGCCGACTGGTTCAGGTTCTCACTGAGGGTGTCCAGGGCGCGCTGATGATCTCCTTGCTCGTCGATCGCCTTGATGACCTGGTACTGCTCGTAGGTCAGCAGGCCATACTGGTCGCTGATCTTCGACGCGGCTTCTGTAGCGGTGTCCCCGGCATTGGCCAGCGATTTCGCGATGTCGCCAGCGCCCTTCCCCGTCACCTCGCCGATGGCTGCTGCAGCTTGTGCCAGGTTCTGCATTTGGGTGCCGCTGGTGGCAGCACCAGACGCCAGGGCAATGACGGCCTCCCGCGCGCCTGACAAGTTGCCAGTAAGCGCGCCTGCCGACTCGCTCATGGACTTGAGGCTGCCGATAGTCTGGCCTGCATCATTCGAGCCGCCATTGATCGCGGCGTTGAACTCGCGCGCCTGCTTCATCGCATCGAAGTAGGCGTAGGCCACCCCCCCGATCACGCCAGTCAAGGCGCCCGCGGGAAGCAGCAGCGCGGCCATGCTCTTTGCCGAAGCCCCAGCCCCTACCCCTAATTGCGCTATCGCCCGCGCGCCGCTACCAAAGTCGCCAGAGGCCAAAGCGTTGCCCAGCTGGGTAACGTTTTCCTGAGCCTGACGGGTACCGAGCTTCAGTTTGTCGAAAGCCGTCTCTGTGGTCGTAAGCGCGGAACGGTCCTTGCCGATCTTGGCCAGCGCCTCGTTGTAGCGGTTCGCATCGATCACACCCGCCTTATGCGCAGCCTCCAGCGCCTTCTCCTGGGCCTCGAGCTTGGCCAACTTCGCGGTGACCGGATCAATGTTGTTGACCGTGCGCTTCAGCGCTTCGATCTGGCGATTTTCAGCCTCGATCAGCCGCTGTTTCTGAGCCATCTCCTTGGCTTCGGCTTTCTCGATCCGCTCATACGCCTTGCCGAGCCGATCCTGATAGGACTCCTGCTGCTCGATGGTGACGAGACCACCCTTTCGGGCGCGCTCCAGCAAACCTTCAGCCTGAATCAGCTGCTCAATGCTGCCGATGTTGCCGGACATTGCCTTGTCGAGTTGGCTGATGATCGCGATTTCGCTGGCAGCGCTTGCACCAGCCTTGCGGCTGGCATTGACTTGACGCTCTTTGGCGCCCGTGGCTTTGTCGATACCCTGAGCGGCCTCAGTCTCGGCCTGGCTGATCTTCTTGCTGGTGTTGGCCAGGCCTTCGCCCGACTTACCGAGATCATCAATGGCTTTCTCAGCATCAACTGCCGAATCCACCAGCTTGTCGAGATCATCAGCCGCTTTGGAGGCAGACGAGGAATTCACCTCGATACCGAGGGACGCGAAGGTAGTGCTCATTTACTGTCCCTCTGCTCCGCCATCACCCGCAGGGCTTCGGCTTCCATGACGCGGATATCTGGAAAGACGTCGACGACTTCCGACCGGGTAAGCCCGAGGAAGCCGGCGACATGGCGAATTGACGTGTAATCGAGTCCGGTAGCGCCGCACGCGCCTGTACGCCACTGGGTGTACATGGCCTCGAAGACCCTGAAGGACTGCCAGACATCAGGCCAGACCTCACAGACTTCATCGGGTATGTCACGAAGAGAAAGGCCGAAGGCCGCCAGCGATTCGACTGACGGCCCCGGCTCGTACAGCTTGCGGGAGACGCTTAGGAGTTTCCCAGGCGTGCGTTACTGAAGGCATCGGAATAAGCAGCCAGTACCACGCTAGGAGTGGCGGCGATGGATTTGACCAGGATGCGTAGGTTCTCGTCGGTGAACTCTTCGGCGATATCCCAGCCGGCGACGATCGCCTTCAACTGCTCGACCTGCAGATCGATTAGCAAAGCAGTGAACTGCTCAATGCCGGTCTCTTCCGCTTTTTCTTTGAGGGCTTTATGACGCTCACCCCACTCTGCATAGAGGCCGGCCAATTCGGTTCGATCGCGATACTTGAACTCGAACTCGACGCCTACCGGATCGCCGCCGACTGTTGGCAGCATCACGACGTGATTGAAGGTTGGGTTCCGGGCGAGTGTGAACTTTGCCATGTGCCTTCCTTACGCCGAGGCGCTATAACGAGTTGGGCGACCGGTCAGCGCGATGCTGATCACGCGAGTCATCAAGTTGTTGCGCGACATGGTCGGGGTCGAAGTGATCGAGACGTAGCCGTTGTAGATGATGCGGCTGCCGCCTGGCAGGTTTAGGCGCAGAACACGGGCCTGCTTGTCGTCGTCCGCCGCCTCGCAGACATCAACATAAGGCTGCGACGGATCATCGGCGACCGTGATTGTGAGCGTGATCGGGTTCTTGGTGGTCGGCATCTGGCGGTCATCATCGTCAGCCAGGAAGCCGAAGGTGAGAAACTGCTGATCGCCGCCGCTCGATCCGAGCTCGGTAATTTTCGAGATCTCGGTGAAGGTCATCACCTCTCGTGCGCTACCGACGCCCGAACCGGCCGGATACTGCTGAATGTTGGTGGTGTTCACGCCGTCCAGCGCAAAAGTGCCGCTGGCAATCTCACCCACTTGCACAGCGCGGCCGTCCAGGCGCGTCCAGCCTGAACTGACGGCGATGATGTCGCCTTCGGCCAGTCCGTGCGCCGCGGCCGTGGCCACTGCCGGGTTTGCATTAGTCAGGGCAGTGAATGGGATTGCAACGCCATAGGCGGAAGCAATTTCGAACGTTGCGCCGTTGGGCATTTGAATGCCGGCCATGGGTTCTTCCTCTCTCAGAAATGACAAAACCCGCTCAATGGCGGGTTCTGGGTGCGCCCAATGGGCGGGTTAGTTGGTGTCGGCCCGGTACATGAACGAGACCGGTACGGTGTAGGTCGTGTCGTCGGAAATACCTGGCCCCTGATCGACTGGCGACATGGTCACCACGGTCAGCGCGCCCCTCGTATTGCGCTCATACAGCGGGAACAATTCGGTGATCTGATCAGCAATTGCGCCAGCGGCGCCACGGTATTTGCCCGATGGCGTCACAATGCTGACCTGAAACACGCCGGTGTACAGCTTGTGATCGCCTGCAAGCGTGTTGCTCGCGGTGTCGCCCGGCAGAGTGAAAGCTCGCAGGTAGGTGGCACCGCTTCCGGGCTCATAGGCCTCGTTCTCGACGACGACCTTGATGGGTGTCGGCAAAGCCTTCGCCCAGGCGATCAGCCGGGCTTCGTAGATCGAAGCGATGATGTTGTGGCTCATACCTGATTGTTCCTGATGGCTTCGTCGACGATCTGCTGAAACCGCGCGAGCGTGATGCGCACCATGCCGCCCGGTGCCTGTTTGGAATGGCCGTACTCGAGCGGCACCGCATATGGCAGGTTGTTCACGATGTAGGCCGTTTGCCCTATCGTCAGTTGCTCGACCTGAAGCCTGAGCTTCGCCAGCGTGACGCCGCCGGCCGGATCGACCTGATCAAGCTCACCTTCAGCCGGCGCCCCGATCGAGAATTGCCAGTTACCGCGGAATCGGCCGCCGACGTAATCCTTACCGGCAACCAGTCCATTCACGTTGAAGTTCTGGTCGCGCTCGGTCTTTGTCAGCGGCTTGGCGTACTTCACGCCGCGCTTCAGTTTGCCGGCCTTGCTGAAGTTGTTCTCCTCAAGATTTATGAGGGTGTTGCGGACGGCGACCTTGAAATCGTAGTGATCAGCGGCACGGGTGTTGGTAGCGCGATACGCGACGTTCGCAGCCCAGATCTCGGGGTTGCCCACGGGTGACATCCGAATAACGCTACTGCCAATCTCGATCACGATTTCGCGGAAGGTGGCGTCGAGCCCGGCTTGGGCCTGCTCGGCAAACTGGCGAATATTCTCGGCAAAGCTTCCGTTGAGGCCCGTGTATTTACTCACGTCAGATCCTCAACTGGATGGTCCAAGTGGCACTTGCAGGATCCTGAGCGACGTTGAGCGCGCGCTTGCCGCCAATGATGTCGCCAATTTTTGGAGTGGCAGCCTCTGCTGTTGGCTCTCCCATCACGGTGATGAATAGCTCGTTTTGGAGTACCAGCAGCTTTTCGTCGGTCGTCTGGATCAAGGAGCCGTCGATTTCTTTGGCCAGGTAGCTGCCGAAGACTCCACGGCCGCCGTAGGTGGTGGTCACCTCGGGCGCACCGCCCAGGTCGGGGTCATACTCGCCTGCAACCTTGCGCACACCTGTCACTGGCTTCACCGCATCGGCAAGGCCATCAGGATCATCGAACGCTTCCGCCATTTCGGCCTGAATCTCTTTGCGCATGCCCATGATCAAGTCCTTTTTAGCATCATTACGGCGGAGCGCTTGAGCCACGGATCGAGCAGCGCCAGAGCGAAATTCACACCCGCTGACTGATCGGTAGAGCCCGCCACGTAGGTCTTGCTCACTGACGTGCCGGACTGAGCCGATACGGTCTTGCTCTGCACTTCCTTCTGCGTGGACGTGTACAGCTTGCCCGCCGCCGCCTCTTTGGCGACCTGAGCGCCGGCTGTTTTGATCTCAGTCGGAACCGGATCTTGAACAGCCCGCTTAATCTTGGTCGTGAGCCAGGCATTGGCCATGGTCACGGCAAGGACCGGATCACCGGTGCCGGCCCAGCCAGAACCGAGCTGGGCGTCAACATCGGCGACGGTGATGAAGTCAGTCATGTGCTTGTCCTTATTCCGCCGGCACCAAGGCCTGCAGGTCTTCTTTCTTGGCGGTCGAATCGAAGGTGATGCCCTTTTCGGTCAGCCATTCTTTCAGCTGGGGAACCTTCATTTTCAGAGGGTCGGTTTCCGGGGAATCCTGCTCATTGCCGTCGGATACTTTGATGCCAGCCGATTGGTAGGCATCGACGATATCCGGGGCATCGCCATCGACGACTACCTCGGTAGCGGAGCCGATGACACCGAAGAATTCGCTCAACAGGCGGTAGCAGACGCCGCGCTCATTGCCCGGCTTTTCCGTGTAGATCACTTTCATGAGTCACCTCAAAAGCATCCCGGCGCCATACGGGCGCCAGGTTGTGTGGGCCGAGTTACGGCGTGGTGGTACCGCTGATCACGGCGGCGAATGGAACCTGCTTGCGGCTGAACACACGCTGCCAGTTGGCGGCAGCGGCGTACTGGGTCGCGGTCGGGCTGAGGTTCTGAGCCTCGGAACCCTTCCAGCTGAAGCCGGCAGGTTGGAGGATGTAAGTCTTCCGCTCCCACAGCACTTCCGCACCGCCGCCGTTGCCGCCGCCCGGCTTACGCTCCAGCTCGACTGGCACCTTCGGAGCGCCTTCGCCGTAACCGAAAGCACCTTGGCCGAAGAACACAGACAGGTATTTGCCAGCGCCATAGACCAGACCGTCATCCATGAACACCGGTTTACCCAGGTAGGTGGCCAGGATGATCTTGCCGTCGGAGTCGCGCAGGTACTCGATCAGGTCTTGCTTGACCATCTGGTTCATCACGACCGAGTGCACGCCGATCGCGCCGAACTGATCAGCAGCATCGCCCGCCGTGAACGCGGCGTCTTGGAAGGCATTGGCGTTGATGGTCGCGCCCGCGTCGATAACCATGTCACCGCCGTTATTGGCAATGTTCGAGGCGATGATGCCGCGAGCGGCGCCGAGGGTGTAGCGCTGCCACTGGCGGGTCCAGTAGGTGCCGAAGCGGTTGCGGATCTGCTGCTGTGGTTCGGTGTTGGCCAGTTCCGCAGTCAGATCGGTTACGCCGTAGCCTTTGTTGAGGTACAGGACGCGGGCACGCATGCTGTCCTGCTCGACCTTGCCGACTTCACCCTGGTCGTTCGGGTCATCGTTGCTGATGTTCGGAGCTTCATCAGCGTTGAGATCTTGCCAGTAGCTGATCTCCGCGGTGCCCTGACTACCGGAGGCGATCGCGTCCAGCACAGGCGAGCGAGTCACAATGCCCGACTCGTAAACAGCGGTCTTTTCCGGGCTGTTAACCGGTGCCAGCGAGGCGTAGTAGTCGCCGACGAAGATGTCGGTCAGTTGGGTAGTAGCCATGGATTAGGTTCCTTTGGTGGCCTGGAGTTTTTTGAATGCGTCGGGGTTGTCCCGGGCCAGCGCGGCGCGCTCCTGCTCGGTGTACTCGCCCCATTTCTTCGTGGCCTTGCCACCGTTGTCGCCGATCTGCCCGGCGCCCTGAGCCCTTGGCCACAGGTGTGTTGCTGTTTCACGCAGCGATTCCGCCCATTCGAGCGGCGACAGCGGTGTTTTACCGTCCTTCCCGTAAACGACCTCGCCGTTACGATCGGTGGCAATCGCCTCTCCGTCTTCACTGAGCTTGAAAGTGCCCCGGGCGCGCAAGATGATGTCCTCGGCAGCCTCGGGAAGCGCGCCGGCCTTGATGGCGGCAGCGCGGATGGAGTCGGCCAGTACTTTGTCGCTGTACTTGGCAGCGAAGGCTTCGGCCTTGTCGGCACGCTCGTTGGCGGCCTTGATTTGCTTCTCGGAATCGGTACGCAGGCGCTCGGTGCGACGGTTGATCACTTCGTCGAGCTTGCCCTCTGCAATCAGCTTCGTTTCTTCGTCCTGACCGACCTTGGCGAGCAAGCCTTTCACCGCGTCGATATCCAGGCCTTCAAACTGACCTTTCAGCTTGTCCAGTTCGGTTTTGATGGTCCGATTGGAACCCAGCAATTCCTGATTCTTGGACTTGAGCCCATTTACTTCCTTGTCCAGATACTCCTGAACCTTTCCGCCGAGCGCCTCCTGGAGGGCTGCGGTCTGAGTTGCGTCGAGGGTGAGTCCAGCGGCGGCCGGGTCAAATTCAAATGGCATGGGTATCCCCTGGGGATTAGTTGGCCCGCCTAACGGGCATAAAAAAGCCCCGACGTAGTCGAGGCAAAGTGTTTATGGATGGGCCATAGATGTGCCGATTCGTTGCGATACAACGACCAGAAACGTTGTCAAAACTCTAACTACACTCCCTTGGTAGCCATTCTGGCTCAAGCAGGGAGATAAGCATGAAAATCATCACAAAAGGATTCGTGGTACTTGTCGGCTCATCAGCTCTTATTGGCTGTGCCGGCATCGATCTAGGAACTGAAGGGCTCACCTACTACGACCCAGTGCCTTACTTGCTGGTGTCAAACAAAGCAGACTGTTCGCAAAGCGTAACCGCAGTCACACTGCCTGGAGAAAAACGTTCTTTGAAATTCAAAAGCGGACTCGGGTCAGCCAAACTGAACGTCGCTTTAGCAAACGGAATGATCACGAGTATCGGGCAAGAAACCGACACTAAAATTCCTGAAACGATAGCGGCGTTAATTCCCTTGACTGCTGATAAGTCGATTTCAAGCAAGTGCATCGAACAATCCACTCTTTTTGAAAGCAAAACCTTGAAGTTTCCATTCGTGCTTCCCAAGCCAACGCCCGACAATAGCTCTGCCGCTACTGTGGATAAATGAGCTGTAAGCCTCGCCAAACGAGGTAATCAGCGAATTGTGTTCTACTCGGCGCATACGGCGGTGGTCGCATGCGTCGCCCGGGATTGCCGCGGCGCAGGAGTGTCCGCCGTCCGTTTGGCTCCGTGCAGTGCGTCGGCTCTTCGATCTCAAAGCCCTGCTCGGCGGCGTACAGCTCAACCGCCAGCCGAACCTGACCCCATTCCAGCTCAAAGGGTATGAACGTTTCGGAAAGCGTCTGATACTCAATCCTGCAGTAACGCCTGGGCCAGGCCATCGCCTGGTCAGGATGGGCCTTCCTGCCCTTCCAGTCGCGGCTGTTGATGTTGGCAGCCGCTCGCAACAGCAGATCGACCTGCTCATCCACGGCCTCAGGTATCCGAAACCCGTAGTAGTCGCGGTAGAAGGTCAGCTTTTCCAGCGGCACAAAGCTGTTGGCGTCAGACCTACCCTGCCCGTCCTCAACGATGATCTGCATCGGCTATCTCAACTTGCGGGAGCGCCGAGTGTAACGCCTGCTCGGGTGAACATGTCAGGCTCGATCTCTTTGAGTTGGGCCAGGGTCAGTGGCCTGAACGATTTGTCGAGCTGCAGTTTGGCGAACTTCTCGGGCGTCAGGCCGCCGTTCCGGAACAGCTTACCCCTTACCGGGCCCAGCGCATGATCCTGGAAGCTTGCCGGCTGGGTCGCCAGCCACTCGTAATAGTTCAGGCTGGCGTCCACCTGGGCCCCGCCGTTGTCGCCCACCGAGGCGCGCGTGGCGTCCTTGGCGAACATCTCCGATAGTCTGGTGGTCGGCACCGTAGTGGAGCGGCAGTTGATGTGCGCCGGTGGCAACGGCCCCTTGCCCAAGTCGAAGCGCATCCCGTCCAGGCCCTTGCATTGCTGCGAGGTCTTGCGGTCGAGTGTCGACACCCAGCGATAGCCCAGCACCACGTCGCTGTTGGCTTTCAGCGTCTCCATTCGTGCCGTCGTGGCCACGTGCTGGATTGCCGTCTGCACCACGGATGCAGCATTGCGATTGCTCACCGCCAAGACGCCGTCCGTGAAGTTCTGAGCTGCGGTGCCGCGAATCGCTTGAATGATCTGGGCATTGGTCTGGCCCTGGCCGAAGCCGAGTCTGATGGTGTTCGTCACACGCATCGTCTCTGTGCGCGTCCAGCCGCTGACGAAACTCTTCAGCAGCTTGCCGCCGTCGATGCCTTTCACTTGCAGCGGATAGGAAAACACCGCCGCGCGGATCACGGTATTGCTCGGCACCACCGCGTCGATGGAGAGCGCATTGCTCAGGCTGTTGGCCTCGAAGGTCGACTCGTACAGCGCGATGTCGACCAGATCAGCCTGCACCAGATCGCCATAGGCCTTGTAGATCTCCAGCAGCTTGCCGTCCACTCGAGCCAGAAACTGCTCAAGACGGTCCCGGCTGTAGGTCGTCAGCTCCTTGCGGGTCAACTGCTCCCGCACTAGCGTGTCGATCTGGCGCAGGTACTTTTCGAACTTTTTGACCTCGCCGGCCTTAAGTCGCTCAAGCATTACCGAGTGACGGGTCGTCTGCTCCAGCAGCTGGCTGTCCGCCTGCGCCTGGTTTGTCGTTGACATCTTCTTTATCCAAGTTGATGCCGGCCGACTCGCGCTCATCGCTGATCAGGTCGGCTTCATCTTCATATGGGCGATCCGGCAGCTTGCCGGTGGTGAGGTACTGCCAGTAGGTGTCGGCGCTGATCGTTCCGGACATCACACCTTTCAGCAGCTCGGCGAGCACCTGGGCGTCGACCACCGGGGTCACGAACTCAGGGTTCACCTTGAACTTGACCTGCTTGGGGTCGTAGCCCTTCCACTCGGCTGCATATCGCAGCCCCTGCTCCACCGCCTCTGCCACCGTGACGACGATGCTGTGCAGCGTGGCGTGCTGGTCGTTCTGGCGTGTCTTGCGCGCCTCGCCTGACTCAATGCCACCCACATCCATGACCTTGGCGCCGGCTTCAAGCGCGGCATTCTTCTGGTCATCCATGGCCTTGCGGACGGCTTCGATGCCGGCCCCCTGGAACTCCAGATAACCACACTCGCCGTTCGGGCCAAGATCCCAAGCAGCAGATGGCCCGGTCACGCTGAGCTCTACAGAGTCATCGAGGCCGGACACCCACGGCTGAGGATGACTGGTCTGGTGCAGCGCGGTGAAGTAGTCAGCGCTCAGCTGGTAGGACTTCAACGCGGCGCGCGCCATGGTCAGCAGTGGTACCTCGTCGACGTCCGGCGAGTTGTCGGTCGAGCCACAGTAGATCACTGGCAGGTAGGGCAGGCCTTTGACCAAGCGGTCGTCCGTACCGGTGGTGCCTAACGGTTTTTCGTTCCCGACCAGCTCCCCGCCTTCGTTCCGCACAGCGGTATGGCAGACGCTGTCCTGCATGAAGAACTCACGGAACACCGTGTCGCAGTCATGGCTGTATCGGTCGCCGCCCTTCTTGCGGAACTCACGGAACACCGAGAGGACCAGGTCCTGCCGGCCGCCTTGATCAGCGGTGTCCCAGTTGATGGCGTTGCGCGTGGCATACGTCGAGAAGTACGGCTCGCCGCGCTCATCGATGTTCACCACCAGCGGCACCCGGCCGTGCGAGATAGCCTGGCGCACCATGCGGAAGAACAGTTGCTTCAGGCCGAAGCCGTCCGATGTGGCGTTGTCCTCCAGCCCTTTCAGGCCGCCGGGCAGTTCGATCTCCGGGATCAACCGAGACACCAAGCCCATCATCGAACGCAGCGAGTCGCGCACCCAGTGCTCGTACTGAGCCCGGTTCGTGTAATTCTCGTAGAGGTATTTGTTGCCGGCGCCGTCGATCTTTTCAGCTTCGACCATACCGCTCGGCTTGGGCAGATTACGTTCGTTGCGCTTCACGGCGCACTCACCTTCGAGCGCGTCGTCCATCATCTCCCACTCGGCGATGTGCACGTCGTAGTCCGGATTTGTCGATTGCACTGGCATCAGGCCAAGCCTCCTATTCGGCGTGTTCCGCCTGTGCGTTTGCGTCGGCCCATCGAGACGGCGAAGTAGCGGAAGGCGTCCGCGCCGTGCGATGACCAGTCATGAAGTGGTTTGTCTTTCCAGCAGCCCCGCTTGTCGTCCCACTCCTTTCGATAGTTCTCCAGACAGGAGATACCCAGCTCGCACTTGGACTCATCGAAGGCGCAGGCCGGAAGGATCTCCCGCACCTGCTCAATGCCTTCGTCGATGCCAAGCTTCGGAACAACGCTGAACTTGAGGCTGTATTTTTGCCCATCGATTTCGTAACCCTCACGGGCCAGTTCGCGGCGGGTCTTGCCGTCGCTACCAAATTCGCGGTTGTCGATGTCGTGCGGGCCCCAGTGATCGCCATACGTGTATTTGCGATCCTTGAGCACCTTCATGTAGTGCCGCAGGCCTTCGCCGCTGTTCTCGTAGAAGTCGATGACGTGGTATTCCTCGCCGACGATCCGAACGAACCAGATGGTCGTGGAGTCGCCGACGCCGATATCCCAAATCGTGTGGACCGGCAGATGACTGTTGTCCGGTAGCGGGCCGATCTTCTGCGCGCTGTACAGCTTCGTGAACTGCTTCGCGTAGTAGGCGCCCTCAATCGACTGCTGAAAGGCTTCCGCCGGCAGAGAAGGGTATTCCCGCTTCATATCGTCGCCGAGGGTCTTCTCCTTGGCGGCGTACCAGGCGCGCTGGCCCGGGTTGGTGTCAATGCCATGCTTGGCGAATAGCTCGTAGAAATAGTCGGTCAGGCGCTGCGGGATGACCGCCTCAGCCGGATCGAGCCAGTAGGCCTTGTTCTTCCACCAGCTGAAGAAGAAGAACTTCCAGTCCAGCTTACCGAGCGGCGTACCGGACAGCAGCTGCTTCTCGGCGCTCTGTGAGTAATCGAAGAAGTAACCGGCCCGGCCCTCAGCCGTGGACTCGATTGTGACAAAGCACTCAGTGGCCACCGCCTCGAAGGCGCCAGTGACAATCTCACGCGCCTTGTGGGGGAACTTGGCGCAGATCTTCCCGAACTCGGAGACGTGCAGATAGCGCAGCGTGCCACCCCGGAACGAGGTGGATACATAAAGCGAACCGCCCTTGCTGAACACCAGCTCGCCGGCGGCATCGTTCCTGGCCGGGTTGGCGGCACGGATCTCGGCCGGCAGGTTGTCGTAGGCATACTTCACCTTCTCCCGGAACAGGCGCTTGGCGTCGTTCAGGGTATGGGCAATCAATGCGCACTTGGCCGACTCGAACAGCGCAGCGTCCAGCTGGATGATGCAGCACTCGGTGGTGAAGCCGAGCTGGCGAGCCTTCAGGATAATGTTCCTGGTGTGCATCCCCTCGAAATATTCGATCTGCTCGTCCGTCATCCGGAAGCGGATCTTCTTACCCTGCTTGTCGGTGATGAAGTAGAGATTATTGAGCCGGAATCTCTTGTCTCTCAGTAGTTTCAGGTGTTCTGGCTTCATTGGCGGCCTTTGAGCATTCGCGCTCTAACATTCTTCGCGACCTGCCGGTTCGCCGCTCAATTTCGCGGTAGCTCAAGCCTGCGGCACGCATCTCCAGCCACCCGCCGAGCTCATCGGCAATGAACTCGGTTCTCACGGCCACTGATCTAGTATTGCCGGCAATCGAAGGAGCTCTCCCTTTGAGCGCTTTGCTGATGTTCTCTCTCGTTGAATTTTTGACCGCCGGCATCTTCCTACCGGTCAGGATTATCGAATGCTGAGTCCTTTGCTCGTCCGTCCAAGCCCTTGGCTTTTTGGTGCCAGAGGCGACAGCCGCAAGCAAGGAGGCTGATCGACGCGCTCTCTCATCAGCGTCCTGTATACGACCAGTGTTGGCAATCCTCGCGCAGTGAACTGAATCACTGACGTCTGCGCTGTTGAGGCAATCGCCTTCGGCACGCCAGATGTGGAACTGTTCTCGTGGGAGCAGCATATTCAGGTCTTCGACTGTTTCGACGACGGAGAATGAAAGCGCATCCTCGCCGTACTTGTTGAAGCACCGCTGCAACCGCTTCGAGTGGTGCTTTCCTGCTCGCAGATGATGCAAATGCTCAAGCCGGCGCTGATTTGGCCTACGGGACGTCGAACCGACATAGCGCTTACCGTTTCCAGCGCACTCGATGACGTAGATAACTCCGGGCTTCATGATCAGGCTTCCTTCGACAATTCATCCATCAGCTTGGACAGCTCGTCCGCGTCGTCCGTCTTCTCCTTCTCATCCAGACCGAAAGCCTGGCGTTCGAGCACCTGCAGGTTCTTCATGGCAGACGAAAGCTGGAACAGGGTCTTGGCATTGCTCGGCAAGCCGACCGCAGCGAGCATCGAGCCGCGGCGCATGCTGTTGGTGTCCTCCGCCGTCTCGTCGACAATCGCGTCTTCGATCTCTTCGCGCTTCTGAATGGTCATCAGCAGATCATCCATCAGCAGGTTCGCAAGGTTCGTGGCCTTGCGAATGTCTCGGCGATGGCTGCGAACAACCGTCGCGCCCTCTTCTGCCGCTTCCTCGATGATCTCCGCGTCATGCTCAGGGTTCGCACATTGCTCATCGCGAACCTCACCGCGAACCAGCTTATTGCGAACCTCTTTACGCACCTGCTCGGAAAGGTCGCGATTCCACCCAGAGGCCTTGGCCTTCTTGCGGATCGCGGTGTCGCTGATGCCGTTACGCTCAGCAATGGTTCTTATGGAAAGCGCACCAGCCCGGTAGGCTCGTTCGATCGCCTCCCAGTCGGGTTGCTTGGTTGTCATAAATTGTCTCAGGCACTTGATTGGTAGAGCACGTGACTCCATTAGTAATGGCGCAGTACCCAATTAACCGTTTTAAGGAAAGAAGATGTCTATCGAAGCGATCTCGAAAGTTGGTGAAAACTCCTACCGCCAATTGATTCCCGCAGCGCAGCGTGCTGTCGCCGTTGGTGCAGCCTTGGAGCTGATTCAAAGCCGTATCGGCACAGCTATCGCCGGAACCAGTCTTGAAACTGAAATGGGCAAGCTGTCGCAGTATGCTGACAAGATCCAAGCTGCTCTTAAAACGGCAGATTGATGCATCCGTGCCGCACTCACCTGCGGCACACCTACTACACATATAAATGGAAGCCCAAATGGAACTTGACCAAAATGAGGCCCAGGCCATTGTTTCCGAGCTGAAAAGATGGCATGACGAAGCTCGTAGCCTAGTCAACGATGCTGCCGACAAATCAAGACTCTCCTCGAACAGCATTGACCTCTTGAAGGCCCGACTCACCAAGCTGAAGGGTGAGATTAAGGATGCTGCCAAGTACGAAACACTGTCGCGCCGTAAAACACCAAAGACTGATCTTGAGCAGTTCTTCTTTGGCCCAGCCGTCAGGAGCACTTCCGCGAACTTCCGAATGCGAACCGACACAAGCCCACATAGCCAATCCTGGGTCAGAGGACTATATGAGGTTGAGCTCGAGCTCTCTTACGCACTGCATAACCTTGAGGCTTACCTCAAAAAGAATTCATAAACTAAGCGTCGCGACACAATTTGCTGATTCGCGAAACGTGTCGCGACTTACGCTGCAAGCTGCAGCTGCTTGTTGAACAGCTCGCGGATCTCGCCAAGCCTGGCCATAACCAGCGGCTCGTCCTTCAAGTGGATCAAGTGCGCCATCTGGTGGACGATCCCCTCATCCGACAGGACAACGCTCGACGGCAGCTCCTTGAACCAGCACACGAACACTGCGAAGTGCAGGGCCGCGGGAAGCTCCTTCAGGAAGCGCTTGTCGGTCATCTGGGTGAAGCGGGCGCGCTCCTCGCGCAGCTCTTGGTAGCTGGCCGCGTACTGGTTGTTGCCGATCAGGTACTCCACTGCTCTACCCCTTCACCTCGAACACATGCCCGCGGCGGGCCCAGGCATACGCCACGACACCACCATGCAGCATTACGCCTAAGGGGTTAACCCATTGACCTTGCATGGTCGTCACGAACGAACCGAACGCGCCGATGGCCACCAGGTAGAAGGCGATGCTTAGCAGGGGCTGGTCGATCGGGCGAACACGGCGTAGGTAGTCACAGGCTGCCAGGGCGACCAGGATGCACAGAACCGCATCGGTCACGCTGAGCGCCGATACAAGGATACTGTTCATGTCAGGCACCTCGCGTCGCAGGGAACGACCCGATGACCTTCTTGATGGCCGGGATGATGTTCATCGCGGTCAGGCCCAGCACGAACGCCACCCCGCACAAGAGGTTGTCATCCACCACAAGGCTCAGCTTTGTAGCGAGCCATGCGGTAACGGGCTGGGTCAGGTACACCGAGAAAAAGAAGCCAGTAGCCACAGCCGCGGCCGCCTGGCCCCGAGTCAGGTCCTTCAGAAAACCGAGGGACAGTATCGAGCCAATGAATGCAGCCATGACCACGCCGTACTTAACCAGCAGCACGCTGGCGGCAGTGCTCGTTGGTTCTGCCATTGGGTGTCTCCATGGGGATTAAAAAGGGCCTGCGTTGGCCCGGGCATTGCCCAAAACAAAAAAGCCCCGCTCAGTGCGGGGCCTGTGAATGTGATAAACCGCGGTACAGGATGCCGCCCGGCCTGAGCTCGGCGCGAAGAACGTCGCGGACCTGATCGGCGATTGCTGGGCCCTTGCCGATCTCGTTCAACAGGTCCTTGCCGAGCGATGTTTCGCTGATCGTGCTGGCCATGGCGTCGAGCATTGAGGTCGCGCTTCCAGCCTTCGGCGCATCGCCAGGTTGTGGACCATTCCCAACATAGCCGCCGACCGCATAGCGATCAGCGTCCACCAGGAATTGCGACTCAAGGCCAACGCCGACGCCAGTGGCGACGTACTTGCCATTCAGCGGCTCCATCTTCACCTGCCAGTTGGCATCGAGCTTGGCCTGCCTGATGTAGGTCACGCCATCGACGATGATGAAGGGCTTGGGCGACTTTTCGCTCGCTTCAGGCTCCGGCTCGTCGAGTTTTCCGAGGATGACCGGATATTTCCAGCCATACAGCTCAATCTTGCCCCGGCTCATCCGCCAGCCTGATACACCTTCAACGAAGTCATCACTCTGCATTGCTATGCTCCAGAAACGAAAAAGCCCCAGCGAATGCTGAGGCCCTGAATAGGTACGTCGCAGATTTCCTGCGGGCAAGAAAAACCCCGCTCTGGGCGGGGCATCAAAGGAGCGCACGGGTCAATCCGCATCAAACTCCTCCCGAAGTGAATCTAGGAGGTCGTGCCCTGCCCATGTGAGCTGCACCGTTGCCGGCTCGTGAGCTGTAATTTCTGTCTTGGCAAGATAGCCGCCTTGAACTAACAGCTGAAGGTGGTAATTGTCGGCACCAGACCACACAAACTCTGTCCGCTCAATTTCTGAGCGCATGGCTGGCAAAGACAACCCACCTAAATCACCGTGGAGCTCTACCATCTGTAGTAAAGCGAATGCTTTGCGCTTGCTTCTGACCATAGCCAACCTCCTCAATGAGGATAGCAATGTGCCGTCATCTCGGAAAACACGCAACAAAAAGCCCGACACAATGGCCGGGCTTTCGAAGGAGTTTGCGCTGGAGCCACGTTGCGCAATGTAGAAAAATTACCTTAAAAACCCCAACATGTCAACTAATTACGCTGCACTTTCTTCTCTTTCCGCGTAAATAACCTGCCAAATAGGCTGTTGAGCCTGATCATCCACTTCCTTGATGGCCGCACGAAGGAAGTCCCATATCGCCTTCCAGTCCCGATCCCAGACCTTGGGCTCGATGGCGATGCCGTAGAGCTTCATCATCCCCTCAGCCACCCGCGCAGGCCCCCATGGGTTTCCGCCGTTCGCCTCGGCCTTGTAGGACTGCAAAGCGCAGGTGACCAGGCAATGGACCTTCGCGGCCTTGGCGTCGGTCAGCGCCGAAAAGTCAGTGTCGGCCCAGATCAGCTTCTCAGCGTTGAGCATGTGCACCACGGTCATGCATGGGTGGTACAGGTAGTGCCCAAACTGCTGCACCTGGAAAGGAAGCGTGTCGATGGCGCGCAGGACTTTCCCGATGGTGGCCAGGTGCGCGGCACGGGCCGTGGACCGACCAATCGGCGTGCGGCGCGTTTCGCTAATGCTGATCCGCTGCCCAGGCACGGAAAAGCGCGCCGCCTCCTCGCCCTTCTCGCTACCAAGCGCCGGGAATTTGGCCTCGCGCTTACTGATGCGCCCGCCCGTCTTCACGGGTGCCGCTTCCGCCCGTTCAATTGCCACAGCGCTGATCGACGTGTTCGATTCATGCTGGGCCTCAGTCCATACTTGTCTTGCATTGATCAGCTTCATGCTGCTGTCCTCTTCAGTTCTCGGGTCTTGGCCCGGTATTCGGTAGTGATCGCCTTGAGTTCATCCACGGTGTACTTGCGCGGCTCGTGGTCGGCCTCGAGCGCCTCGACCGCCTCAAGGCCAATACGGGCAATCAGGCCCTCCCTGAAACCCTGAGATACAGTCAGCCCCTTGCGTGCGTACTTGTAGGAGCCGGCATTACAGCTTTTGCACTGAAGCCATATGTTGTTCGGCTCCAGGCGGAGCTCTGGCCGGGCGCCTTTGCCGAGGAAATGGCCGGCGTCCCAGGCCCCGCCAGTCTTCCAGCCCTGGGCAGCCTGCACTTCCTCTTGCGTCTTCCCGCAGCTGATGCAGCCGCTGCCGATCCACAGCTCGAAAGTGCGCCGGCAATCCCGCACCGCCTTCTCTGCGTCCTGGACGTGATCGCCGCGGCTCTTCAGCTTCTCCTTGCGGTCCTTGATCTCGCGGCGACCTACATCCGCTAAGGCTTTCTTGGCGCGCGCCTGGCCCTTCTCGGACTGCCCGTAAGCGATGGCGCATTCGATCTCCCCGCACACGGCTTGCGAGGTTCGAGCAGGCACGAACATCACGCGGCATGAAGGACAGCGCTTACGGCGCGGTCCACCTGACTTGAGCGGGGTTTTGCGCTGTAGTGGGGTGCGCTTCATGCCGCCACCTCGCTCAGCAGGTCACTGAACACCACGCCATGGCCGGTGAAGTACGCAGCCATGCGATCGGTGTACTGGATGCCCTGGGCGCGATTGAACAGGCTGGTCACCGGGAAACCATCCGGGCCAAACAACTTGCACCCACCCATCATTGAGAGCTTCGTCTCGTAGGGAAGATGGCGCATGACCCGGTACCACTCAGCCTGAAACCCGGCATCCTCGTTCAGTAGGATCTGAACGCCGAAGTGAAGCTTGCAGTACCGGCGCGCGTCGCCTGCATCGCCGATCTGGGTCATCTCGGCGATGCGCCTGTACATCGCGAACCATAGGGCGTTCTGGTCCAGCGTGCGGTCCTTCCCCGGGCGCAGGGAGACAACCACGAACTTCTTCTCCCGGAACATGGTGGTCAGGCAGGTGATGGCTTCGGAGAGCTTGGCCTGGCAGTTGACGCTGATCTTGTCGGTCATGGCTGCTCTCCCTTGCCCATGGCGGCACGACCCGCGATGTATTCAGGAAGGCTCCGGCAGCCATCGTCGGCTTCGTAGAGCGAAAGCAAGTCGCCAAGCGCGGTGCGCAGCGTCTCGTTCTCGGCCTTGAGCTGATCCTCGCGAGCAATTGCGTCCCTTAGCAGCGTCTTCGAGCTGTCACCCTCGACCTCCAGCCTGTCGTTCTCCGCGATCAGCAGCAGCGCCACCTCCTCCACCGTCTTGTCGCCCAGGATTTCATCCAGCGCCGTAGTGTGACGCTGCAGGTCGCCATCGTCAGCCTTCCATGAGGCCACTACAGACCACAGCAGCGATTTAAGTTTTGTCTTGTCGATGTTCATTGCGCCGCCCTCATCGCTTCCAATTCCTTGGCCTGCTGAACCAGCATCGCCCGGCGATCAGCCAGTTCATTGGCCGCTTCAATCCGCATTTCGTCCTTCCTTTTGGCTGATGCTGACTGCATCTCCAGCATTGATGTCTTCACCGCAGCGAGCTTTGCGCGCAGCTTTGGCGATGGCCTGGCCACCTCCCCCGTGAGCAGCGCCACGACTGCCCGGCCGTCTTCGGTAACTGGCGTGACGCTCAGGTCGGCCAGGTACAACCGCCCGCGCTCCTGCGGGATACGTTTCATCTCCACGGCCTTGGTAACCGCCTGGATGCGGCGGCTGGCGTCGAAGCCCACAGAGACGTGCCAGTTAACCGGCTTGGCGTCTTCCCGGGCCTGGCCAACGAATCGCTCGTAGGCGCTGATGAAAGCCATCCGGGCACCGACCTTGTCGCCGGCGTCCAGTACAGGCTTCGCCGCGGCCAGGGCCAGCTGGATCTCGTCAGTCAGCACCACGGTTTCAAATTCATCGTTAGTGTTCATGGCGATGGCCCAGGCCTCGTCTTTTCCCGGGCGGCCGTCGGCGGCCTGGACGCGCTGCAGGATGGCAGCCAGAGTCAACTTGCCGACCAGCTCCCGGCGACATGCCTTCAGCGCACCGGCCACAACCTCGGCCGGATACTCGGCCAGGTCACCCGCCATCATCTCGGCTGCATCGGCGGTCAGGGACTGCCCCAGCACCTCGGCAGTCGCAGTGATTGCCAATGCCAGCCGCGCTACCTGTTCCGGCGCCATGCGTTCAGAGGAATTCATTTGGCTGCCCCCCTGCTCGCTGGATGATGCGATTGGCAGCGTCCTGGCCCGCGGTGAGGTTCGCTTGCTTGCGCTCGATTTGCTGGGCAGTGGTCGAGTTCATGCGGCGGTTGGTGGCCCACTGGGTGTGGTAGCCCTCGGCCTTGGCCAGCAGGTCGCCGATGCTGTGGCAACCGTTGATCAGTCGCGAGTCGTCGATGGTCAGGTAGTACGCGGCGACGTGGTGGGCAACGTCGATGCCGAGGCGATCAATGAGCTTTCCGATCTGGCCACCGACCGTTCCGTTCCACACCGGCCAGGTGCTGTAGCGCTTGCGGTAGGCCATGGCGTAGTTCGCCCAGGTCTTGAAGGTCTTGCAGGCCTGGTCTTTCGGCCCTGGCATGTCGGCCGGAATCTCGCACCGTGGTTGCTGGGGAGCGAATGCAACGATTTGCCCCGTCGCGACCTTGGCGGCAGCCTGGGGCGTAGAACTGATACTGGTACCCTGATTGGTATCCTGATGATTGGTATCCTGATTTGTCGGATTTTTTTCCGACCCTCGCTCGGATTTTCTTCCGATCTTGCTCGGAGATTTTTCCGAGGTAGATCGGATTTTCTTCCGACCTTTGTTTTCTGGCGGGGTCGGATATTTTTCCGACCCATCAAGCTTCTGGTTCCACTCGACGGCCTTCTCGGTCAGCCGGAAAAGCGTGATGTTCGAAGTACTGGAAAGCTCAATTAAGCCGGCCTCGTCCAGGACCTTCAGCATGCGATAGGCAGTGTCCGGCTTGTCAGTGAGAAGCGGCAGCTCCTCGACGATCTTGGCCTTGCTCAGCGCGAAGAAGATCCCATCGTCGGTCTTAACCGGCTTGGTCCAGCTCGGGCAGCCGTAGATGAAGGCGAACAGCAGGGCCTGCTGAGAATTCAGCCCCCACTCGAGCGCCTTCACCTGGTTGATCGTGATGGTGAATTGCATTTCAAGCGGCCTTTACCGACGCATCCATCACGTCGAGGCTGTGTCGGACATGGTCGATCTCTTGGCGGATCAGGGATTTCTCGAAAGCACTGACGTGGTTGTCGCCTAGGGCTTCGTGTACCGCGATCGTCAGATCAGCCACTTCCTTGCCTACATTGATCAGGGACCTGGTCAAGGCCTGGGGTTTAGGGGGAGTCCGCGCCACCAGGTCAAAGCCAAACTCGTTGGCCAAGGCCGTCAGCGGCCGCATGTCGCCGGTGTGCAGCAGAATCCCAAACAGATGCTCGACTGTTAGGTGGTGAGCGTCGTTGTCTGGGTTGGCGCGCTGCAGCAGGCTGACATGGGGAACGCCCATCTTCGCAGCCAGGGCCTTGGCCTCGTTGCCCAGCACAGCGCTCTGGCAGGACCGGAGAAAATCTTCCATTCGTAAAACCTCAATTCTGTTTCCGTGGCGCCCTGCCAGTGCGTGGGCGATCATTTGCTCAGGCAGTAAGCAATGACTGCCTCAGGCTGCTGTGCGCTTGGGGCGTGCCGGGATCGGACGAATCTCATTCGCCTCAATACGCCCGTCGTTATAAAGGGTGATTTCGATGCTTCTGCCGGCTCGAACCATTTGCGAGATCGCGCTCTGGTTCACGCCGAGAGCAGCGGCAAGCGCGGCTTGAGTGCCGTGCTCTTCTAGGTATTTGCTCAAAGGGATCTTTTTCATGGAGTTTCCACGGCTTGATATCTGCCATTGATAGTAGCAGCGCTGTTTTTTATCAGCAATAAAATACTAGCAGCGCTGTTTGCTCGGATATCAGCTCTGCTAATACTCTTATTCGTATGAAAATACGTCGCCCCCTCACCCCCGAAGAAGTCGCCGAGAGCGCCAGGCTCAAAGCTATCTACGAACAGCGGAAATCAGCTGCAAAAGCTGCCGGGCGTAACCTGACGCAGGCTGACGTTGCCGAAGCGTGCGGATGGTCTGGGCAAAGTGCATTCAGCCAATACGCCACCGGGAAGGTGCCACTAAATGTGGAAGCACTGCTGAAGCTCGCAAAGGCGCTCAACTTTGATGCAAGCGAGGTCAGCTCTCGACTGTTATCCACTGTTGCCAGCGTGCAGCAGGACCGCATACAGCCAAGCGTAAAATTAGGAAGTATCGAGACTTGGGACGACGAAACACCGCTCGATGATGATGAGGTCTACGTCCCCTTCCTCCATGAAGTAGAACTGGCAGCCGGATCTGGCAGGTTTGCGATTGAGGAAAGCGCCAACTCGCGTCTGCGCTTCAACAAAAAAGATCTGCGCCACAACGGCGTTCAGTTCAGCAACGCGAAGTGTGTGAGGGTTGGCGGCAATAGCATGGTGCCCGTGTTGCGTGACGGCGCCACCGTAGGCGTGAACGTAGGGAAAAACTCCCTGAGCGATATCGTCGACGGTGAGATGTACGCCATCAACCACAACGGCCAATTGCGCGTGAAGCAGGTCTACCGCATCCCGATCGGGATTCGCCTGCGCAGCTTTAACCGTGACGAGCACCCGGACGAGGACTACACCTTCCAGCAAATCCAGGAGCAGCACATTTCTATCCTGGGTCATGTGTTCTGGTGGGCGATGTATTCGCGCTGACCACCCTGCGCCGCGGAAGTATTGAATGACGAAGAAGCAGCCGACAGATACCAAGGCAGCTACTGCTGCTGACATTGAGCGATCCATCCAGGTCCTCAACAAAATGGCTGAGCGACTTTGAGGTGACGGACGAGAGGCTGAGGCTAAAGCCCTTCTCGATGCCCTGGACGCGCTAAACCGGGCACTGGATCGGATTAGGATTGGCGAAAGCCGCAGGGCTCTTCATTGAAACGTGCACGCCCCAGCTGAAGGCTGGGCGTATTAACAGCGAGGCTGATGGGTGATGGGGCTGCTCGACTTTTTATCCGACCTTCTCGGCGGTCTCGCTAACATCCAGCCTTACGAAAAGCCTCGCAGGGTCTTCACTCGAGGCTTTGTTGCATTCTGCGTGATGGTGGCTGTTATTGAGCTGATAGCGCTGAACCAGTTCTATGCAGCGCGCGGATGAGTTGGAGGCAGGAAGGATTTGCGGGGGAATGACTGCATAGTGATCTCGTAGATTATCTAAATAACGCAACCCAGGCAGGCACCTACAAAATTACGGAATGGATTCGATGAGAATTAGTTATTACGGATATTATCTAAGCCACAAGCTACACTACGGAAAACATCTATTTGACTTGTCAAGATTTATACTTTCTTTTGCGGAATGCCAAGACCCCACCCTAAAGGGTAGCTTTAAGCACAACTCTGAAAACATATACTTGCAGAGGTTAGCTGGAAACGTTTGCGTACTGGCAATGACGCGGGACGCGGAAACATTTAAGAAAATTGATACTTCAAGCATGTCAATTGGAGAGTTCAAGCAATTCCTTGGGCAAGATGAAAAGGTCGGATTTGCCTCCTACCTTATCATAAAGAACAACTTCTTCGGCTTCGCGTCATCCTCTCTTTCTCCAAAGTTTGACACATTTTGCGAAATGATTAACACGCTACTAACCTATACAAACAATGGGAGCTGGTCATTCTGCATACATCCGCTTATACATCAAGCAACACGAGATGAAGCGGTTAAAATGAACTTCATTGGAAAAACCACAATTGAAGTTAAAAAAGAAAACTCTCTGGCTCAAAACATCCTCAATGTTATAAGCGCTGGAGGAGATATAGATGATCTAGACTCACTTGAGATAACATTGAAACCCATCAAGGGGCGAAGCATAAAGCCTGTGGTTCAGAGACTGGTGAGCGCGACGTCTGACCAGGGTGTCGAAAAGCTGGTAATGAAAGCGAAAAATGATGCGAAGTCTGCTATGCTCGACCTTTATGTGGTAGGACGCGGGGTCATCTCGGACGATCTCGGCAACTACGAAGAAAGCGTTATTTCTGAAATCATGGAAACGAAAATCAGAGAGAATGCAAAACTAAAGGAACAGTTAGAGGCGTTTATTGAAGATGGACAAACTGACAAGGCTGATTTTAGTCGTTTTTTACATTTCAATAATGTCAGCTCCTGGTCCGATCTTGCTTGCGAGCTACAAAGCACTTACAGCCTACAATATTGACTTATCATTTAGTTTGTATTCAAACAGAAAGGAACTGGCTGCAATAATTGCATCTTATGCATTTACCATGCTCGGCTTCCTTGCTGCGGTCATCGCCATTTTACTCAATTTCTCTCAATCCAGGGCATTTCAGAACTATAAGAAAAACAAATATTTAGATGTATTTTTCGCCATGTACTTCTATTGCATTGCCACTCTGGCTGCCACGTTTATTTTCTCGATTATGTCTCTCTCCGCAACATCAGCACACTTATTCATGCGGTGCGCACTTGTGTTATCAATGAACAGCATGGCTCAAGTGCTTTTTATTAGCCTTGCAATAATTAGCATTTGCAAAAAGTCTATGTCTCGGTAAGCAAGCCAGCGCCGGGCTTTTTTGTGCGCCGTGCAGGTACTTAACTAATTAGAATCGCAACATCACACGAATTTTACAGGCGAATACCTGGATCATGGGCTAGAGTTATTGCTGGCAAATCCAAGGTAGGCTTTGCCCAGCATTAATCATCTATCGCACTGCAATTGGGATGGACTCCAATGAACCAAATTAAATCTCTACTGAAAATAACATCAGTACTATGGCTCACAGCTTTTTCCACAAACTCAACAGCAGATGTTTATGTGTGTAAAGACGATCCCGAGACAAATAAATGTAATGATTATGCCCTAATCACTCAAGCCCAGAGAGATATCACACCGTTGCCTGAAAAAAGACCTACAGTCGATTTTGCACTTAAAAATTCGAGTCACGACTCCATAAAAAATGGCTTCGAATCTATTGGGAACACAAACCTTTATCTGAAGCGTAATCTCTGGCACAAAGGGGGAGAGGCTGAGAATTCATCTGTGCACCTTACTGCTAAAGTATACAAAAACAATGAGTATCAAAAATCTTGCCATATTTTCGCTGACAACCTTCCAAACGGAAAGTACCGAACGACCTGCAAACCAAACTGAACTCATGCGCAGTCAGCCCGGTCCAGCGCCGGGCTTTTTTTTCCGCCCTTCCCTGCCAATCCAGTTGGTGACTCATCCATCAAACCACACCATATTCGCCCCATGAGAGAAACGGCTCACAGGGGTGGTACGATCAGCGCCCACAACTCTGACCGGACAAGCCTTCAGTGCCCCCTATCATCTGCGCCAATGAGTTCGACATCTGCGTTTCAATGCCTGACTTCGTCACATGGGCAGAGGACGAGCACATCCCCAACGCTGATCTAGCAGTAGCTTTGAAGGCTATGGGAATCGCGCTCAACATTACTGAGCTGTACGATACCTACTTCGACGACACACCTGTTGGTGCTGGTGACGTCCACATCTATCCGTCCGCTGAAAATGAAAGCTTCCTAGTCATGGACCTGTATCGAGATCTAACCGATCAACTGGATATAGTTAGTTTCTCGTTGAGAGTCGACCAGTCTGCACTCTATCTTGCCTTACCCCATCTGAGACGATTCTTTGATGCTGCCGAGTGCCAGATTGCATTTAGGCAATCCAGTCATTCCCAACAGTTGCGCTCGCTGATTGATGGGGGTAGATACCCGGTCCTATTCGATGAGAGCGGGTATCTACAGACGCTCATAATTCACACCTGAAGCGCCCCGCTCGCGAGACATAGCGGGGAAGCACCCTGCGCGGGCTTTCTTGTTGCCTGTGTCCCGCCCAGGCATGACAGACACCATGCTTTTCATTCTGAGGCCCTACCCCAGCCCGCCTCGCGCTCAGCGCCAGCCTATCCCGTCCCTAGTGCCGACCCCTTGCTAGGGCTAGCTAATTCAGTCCACGAGAGCCCGCCACTGAGCGGGCTTTTTTTCGCTCTCAAAAAATATTATTAGCAGCGCTATTTACATTAAATAGCAGCACTGCTACTTTTATTCGCAAGCCAGACAACACTGGCCTAGCAGCGAAAGCCGCGCCGCTCTTTAGCGACACCCCTTGCCGGATCACCACCGGCCCAGATTCAAAGGCAGCGATGAACCGGCCTCAACGGTTCAGAGGGTTGGCAACTGACCCGGGCGTGCAGCGTAAAGCGCCAAGAACAGTTATCCAGCGGGAGAACAAGCCGAAAGGCCCGCGGCTGGAGGAACAACTTGATTGAGCCAGTGACCGACGCCAGTAGCGGGTCACGGCGGAAAGCATCACTGAGCAGCCTTCTCGCGAGGGCTGCTTGGGATGACAACCACTTGGAAATAAATTGCATGGCCAAGTCTTTCAAGCAAATGATCAAGGACGGGGATCTGAAACGTGCCGACGCAATGAAGGCGCGCCTGGAGGATCTCTACGAAGAACCCGGCTTCAACCTTCGAGCCGAAGGCGAAGAGCTGGAAGAAAGTATTGATGCTCTGGCTGAGTTCATCTTCGCCGGCGGCCAGATCCCGGCACTGGAGGTTCGACCTCGCGCTGAGGGTGGAATGTGGGTTGTCGATGGCCATCGCCGTCGTCGCGCCTACTTGAAGCTCGACCAGGCGGGACGACTTCCAAGGGTGCCGAGCAAAGATGACCCAAAGCGCTTAGAGGCCTGGATCTCGATTGTCCCCTTCGAGGGTAACGACGCCGAACGTGTCGCCAGGGTCATCACCAGCCAGGAAGGAAAGAAGCTCTCTCCTCTTGAGCTGGCCGACGGTTACAAGCGGCTCACGGCGTTCGGCTGGACACCTGATCAGATCGCAAAAAAGGTCGGCAAGACCCGCCAGCATGTTGAGCAGGTGATGACGCTCGGCAATGCAAACACCGACGTGCAGCAATTGGTCGCCTCAGGCCAGGTCTCTGCGACAACGGCTGTTCAAGTCGTCCGCCAGCATGGCGAGAACGCAGGCAAGGTCCTCGGTGGAGAACTGCAAAAAGCCAAGGCCACCGGGAAGTCAAAGGTGACCGCGGGATCGATGCGCGGCCCGACCACACCACGCCAGCAGCTCGAAGCAATCCGCGCAGCGGCGCAGGAAATCTTCAAAGCGTTGCCTGAGGGATGCCTGAATAGCTCGGGGCCAGAGGTCAGCCTCCCCACAATACTGCTCATCAAACTCCAACAAGCCGTAAGCGCTTCCAAAGAGGCGGCTTAGCAATTCAATTGCGCAAAGCAGCACCCGGCCTCTCACGAGGAAAGACGGGAAATCAACCGATCAAGCACGGAGCACCAAATGAGCGAACAAACCCTTCAAGCGCTGCTTGCCGAGCGCGTCACTGCATACGCCCACTCCGACCGTCCGCGCGAATTGATCGACGAGGGCATCGAGAAGCTGTTCAAAGAGGTTGTGAGCGATACCTTCCGCTCCTACGGCGACTTCGGCGGAGCAATCAAGGAAGCCGTCAAGGCTGCACTGCCGGCCAACGTCAGCGACATGTTCGAGCTTCAGCGCTACAACGCCCTCGTCGCCAACGCCCTGAACCAGCGCTGGGAACAAGCGGCCATGGGTTCGCTCATCTTGGAGCGCGCCGAAAAGTCCATAGCTGATGTGCTCACCGGTGAGGGCCTGCTGACCGGCGAAGTTTCGCTGAAGAAACTGCTCGACGAATTCGTGGAGCACCACAAAGAGAGTGCCGCCGAAGGCCGATGGGAGCGCCCGGAAATTCGCGTTGAAGAAGGCGACGGCAGCTACTCCCACAAGACGATGCACATCTACTTCGATCCAGAGCCGGAAGACAGTTACCGGAGCGGACACTACTCATCTTCCTCGCGCAGCAACTACAGCCTGAAACATGCGCTGCACATCAGTATCAAGGGCGAGCGTGAAACCGGCGACCACTGGAAACCAACCTTGGCGTTTGGTGAGGTCTACAGCGCCAAGCTGGATGACAGGAAGATCGCGATCGACATGCAGGTGTATTCGAAGTGGGAGCGCATGCTGGCGTCCCTGTACTTCGGCAACGCCATTCTTGTGATCGACTGCGACCCCGACGACTTTTCCTACGGCTTTGACGACTGACCAACCAGCGCCACGTCAGTCTGACGCTATACGCGGGTCACGATGGAAAACAACACTGAAGCTCGTTCACTGAGCGGGCTTTGGGATGTTTACCAGGTGCTACCGATTTTGCCGAGAGCTGATTAGCTGCCGGCATTTATCAGCCACCTCCGGGTGGGATATCGCCACATTGGACAGTACGCGATACATCTCGCGCTCATCCGGAAACGGGTAGATATCGAGATATAGAGCGATCTGAATCTTGCGTAGATGCGTGCCTTCAACAAGCCAACGTTCAATAGTGCGAGTCATCGCCGAACCGTTGTCGTCTGTTTGCCAGGCCAGCAGGTCGAAGAGTTTGGCCACTAGTAAAAACGGGATCGACTCTGGGATATCAGCAAACAGCCGATCAGCCAAATCCAACTCGCCGAACTCAGTCACGACTTCCTGGGCAGCCCTGAAAGCCTCTGTGTATTCCGGCCTACCGCTTTCTAATGCGATCACGTCCAGCGCTCTAGCAACAACTTGGCGCATAGCGACTCCATGTTGTGAGGAGAGGCACTGATGCTACCAGCCTCTGACCCGGCAAGCAGGATAACCAGCGCCACGTCAGCCTGACGAAAACTGCCGGCGAAGCATGGCCAGCTTTCAGGAATTGGCCCGCGCCGCGATCAGTGCTCGCACATGCGGCCCGACCACCTCGAAAGAGGCTGTATTGGAATGTCGGCGCCCCATAAAAAAAGCTGATCCAGGCCAACTGTTTGTATGCGAACGGGCGGACGTAGTTAGGCATCTTGGTCAGGACCGACATTCCAATGCAGCTTCAATAGGTGGCCACTGCCTGCCCAGTGAGCAAGCAATAGGAGATACCGCCATGAAGCGCTAACCCTGGGTTGCCGAGCAACAGTGTTCCCAGCCACTACAGTGCTGGGCGCTTGGACCGACGAGAGAATATCGGTTCCGGAGAGCGCGCTTTGTCAGCGCCCCGCAGCGGGCATAGCCCTGAGGATCTGCTGATGACATCAGCGCCGAACAAGTAACCGGCATCGCGGGCGAGTCCGAGGGCAACAGCTGGCCAGACTTGACGCATCCCGGGCAGCGCCGGGCGCCCGCATCTTTACTGTATTAGCGGACCAACGATGATGTTCTGACTCTTGCAATTGCAGACAGGCACGCGAGCACCGGAGCGTTTTCGATGGTAATCGCACTCCTTCGCCGGAACAGTAGCGAAACCCTCCCACCGATCATCCGATTCGCCATAGTCATTTGAGCGTCTGACCTGGACGCCCTCGTGCCCACAAGAACCACAAGTTGCTTTGTGCCGGCTTTCATCCCAGCCCATTTGCCTCTCCTTTTTACAAAACTACTCGCTGAAATATAGCAGCCAGCAACCTGACCGCCCTCCCCGACACCACCCGCATGCACTCCCCTCCACGCCCAACGGCAACCAGTGGAGCAGTCGAGTGCAGCCGAGTTTTGTTGGATCAACACCCCTCCACCCTGGAGACAACCATGAACGCAGCACTGAAGATTTGCCAGGAGCGCTTCGACGCTTTGTTGCCTGCTGAGGCACCCGACGACAGCGAAGCCGAGCGTGAATGGCTGGAGCATGCGGCGGAGCAGCTGGTGCGCGGTGCTGACGTGTCGTGGAAGCGGCGCTACAGCAAACCCATCACCGTCACGGCTGGCCAGTTCGCCACCTACCTCCAGGGCCACCTGAATCAGCGGCAGATCGATGGCGAGGACAAGCGTGATTCGTTCGCCCGCCTGGTTCTGGCCGCGGTCGTTGGGAGCCAGAGCGAATCCCACAGCCATGCCGGCGACCTGCTCGGTTCAGAAAGGCCTGTCCAGACCCTGGAACAGATCGCCATCGACATGCTCAGGCCATACGCCGTTGATGCGGTGGCGGCCGAACGAGAAGAGCGCGAAGACGACGTGGATGGTGGCTTGTGAGCCCTCACATCCTCATCGACCAGGCCCTCGAAGGCGTCAGCGACCAGGGCAGCCAGTCTGATATCGGCCTTCTGGTTCAGGAGCTGATCACCCGTTTATACACTGACGGTGCGATCACCACCGACGAGTTCAACCACTACTGCAAGCGCCTGATGGAAGCCTGTCAGCGGCGCAAGGAGGCATCGTGAGTACTCCACCAGTAAAAACCTTGATCGACGAACAGCTCGATGAAATCGAAGCGAAGCTGATCATGCTGGGCTTCGGCCTCCCCTTCAACGAAGTGATCGGCCTGCCGCGCGAGCGTGCCGTGGCCAGCCTGCCCCAGCGCCTGGCGCCGACGATGAAGGGCGGCCGGATAGCGGTGAGGGTTCGGCCGTGAGCTTCTATGAAGACAGCGTGGCCGACGGCAGTCACTGCATGAGCTGCTGCCAGCTCATCGGCGAGGATGTTGGCTATCCGCGCTGCTGCCGGAATTGTGGCGGCGAAGGCAGCGAACCGAACCCCGAAGGTCATAAAAAGCGCATGAAGGCCGAAGCCATGCAGCGCTTTGAAGGCTGGCTATCCCGAACTGGCATTGCCCACAAGAAGCACAACAACGGCTACCACGTTGTGCTGACGCTTCCCGACGGGCGAATGATCGACTGCTGGCCCAGCACGAAAAAGTGGCAGCTTCGTGGGCAACGCATCAGTCGTGACGGAAAGGCGCTTCATGAGTTGGTGCTTCAGCAACTGAGGCCATGGCCATGACTTCCTACCAACGCGCCAAGCGCTACTGCTTCTGGCGCGGCTCTGCATTCACCCTTCTCCTCTGCACCTTCCTGATGCTGCTGGGCGCCCTCGCTGATCGAATCACTTGGTAGTCACTTTTCCAGCTTCTTTGCTAGAGCCTTGAGTTTTTTTGCAAGATATCGCAAAAACTCTGGATCACTCGGCATCTGAATTTCGTTATATGCCTCCTCGGCAATTTCTCCTGCGTATTGGATACGCGTCACCCCGTCATTGGTCCGGAAATAGAGGGAATCAGCATCCACCCATTTTTTTTGTTTCGTACGACGCTCAATCGATACCTGCATCGGTTCAAATTTGATAACGAAAGATGGTGGTGCCTTTTTTTTGGAAGCCATTACAAGTCCTTTTGCTGAGTTAATGGCCGGCGATGCTAGCAACCAACTGAGACCCATTGCCAGCAAGTTGGCAATCCATTTTTAGTCCACTCCTCAATAGCTGCGTTAGGCGCGGCAAGGAATAGTCATGTCCGCACAAAGCGTGGCGCCGGTGGCGCACGATCGAAATCTTCACGTCCTTCCTCACGCAGCAACCAGCACCAGTGCTCTGGTACTGGACGGCGACAGCCTGGACAAGATGATGCGCCTGGCCGAAGTCATGGCCACCGGCCGCGCCACATTACCGAAGCACTTCAACGGAAACCCTGCGGACTGTCTGGCGGTCGTCATGCAATCGATGCAGTGGAAGATGAATCCATTTGCGGTGGCCCAGAAAACGCACCTGGTCAACGGCGTCCTTGGCTATGAGGCTCAGCTGGTCAACGCAGTCATTACCACCTGCGCACCGGTGATGGATCGCCTGCACTATGAGTGGTTCGGAGCCTGGGAGAAGGTGATCGGACAGTTCACCATCAAGAACGGCGACAAGGGCGAGTACCGCGTCCCGGGCTGGAAGCTGGAGGACGAGCAAGGTCTAGGCGTAAAGGTCTGGGCCACCTTCCGCGGCGAGGACGAACCGCGCGTCCTTGAGCTGCTTCTGGCCCAGGCCCGCACCCGCAACAGCACGCTCTGGGCGGACGATCCTCGCCAGCAACTGGCCTACCTGGCCACCAAACGCTGGTCGCGCCTCTACTGCCCGGACGTGATCCTAGGCGTATACAGCCCAGACGAGCTCGAAGAAAGCGCACCAGCTGTCCGCGACGTTTCACCACGCCCGACAGCCTCTCCCGACGAACTCCCCGATTACCCCGACGACAAGCTCGCCGAGAACCTGCCGAAATGGCGCGCCGCGATCGACGCGGGCCGGTCAACACCCGAGAAAGTCATCGCGACCATCGCCAGCAAGTACACCCTGACCGATCAGCAGATCGAAACCATCCAAGGCCTCGCGCCGATTGAAGGTGAGCCGGTATGAAAATTCACAACATAGTCCAAGGCTCCGCCGAGTGGAATGCCCTCCGCGCCCAGCACGACACCGCCTCCGAGGCCCCCGCCATGATGGGCGTCTCGAAATACCAAACCCGGACTGACCTGCTGACCGTGAAGAAAACCGGCATCACGCCGGAGATCACCCCAGCTCAACAACACATCTTCGACAAGGGTCACGCCACCGAAGCTCTGGCCCGCCCGCTTGTCGAGGCCATGATCGGCGAAGAGCTCTACCCTGTCGTGGGCACCAACGGCAAACTGCTGGCCTCCATGGACGGCGCCACGATGCTTGGCGAGACCCTGTTCGAGCACAAGCTGTGGAACGAGTCGCTGGTTGCCCAGGTGAAGGCCGGGGAGCTGGAGCCGCACTACTTCTGGCAGCTTGAGCAGCAGCTGCTGGTGAGCGGCGCCGAACGCGTGATTTTTGTTTGCTCTGACGGCACCGCCGAGAACTTCGTGCACATGGAATACCGGCCTGTCGCCGGCCGCGCCGCACAACTGGTCGAAGGCTGGAAGCAGTTCGAGGCCGACCTGGCCAACTTCGAAATGGCCGAGGCGCCGTCGATCGTTGTCGGCAAGGCCCCGGACGAACTGCCCGCACTGCGCATCGAGCTGACCGGCATGGTCACTGCGAGCAACCTAAAGGTGTTCGAGGAGTCGGCGCTGGCTGTCATCGACTCGGTGAAGACCACGCTGGTTACAGACCAGGACTTCGCCGACGCCAAGAAGGCTGTGAAGTGGTGCAGCGATGTCGAGCAAGCAGTCGACACTGCGAAGAAACAGGCTCTCTCGCAAACCCAGACCATCGACGAGCTGTTTTCATCTCTCGATCGCATCTGCGCACACGCCCGGGAAACTCGCCTGAAAGTCGACAAGCTGGTGAAAGCCCAAGAGCTGCTGGTGAAGAGCAACATCAAGCAAAAGGCCGAGCAGGCTCTGGCGGATCACGTCGCAGCGATCAACAAGACCCTGGGTCGGGTTGTGTTGCCCGCGGTGACGGCTGACTTCGCTGGAGCCATGAAGAACAAGCGCACGATCGCCAGCCTGCAGGACGCCGTCGATACCGAGCTGGCTCGAGCGAAAATTGCTGCCAGCCAAACCGCGGACGCAATCCGCATCAATCTGGCCAGCCTGGCCGAGCTGGCAGTCGATCACGCCTTCCTGTTCAACGACATTCAGCAGCTGGTGATGAAGGCGAACGACGACCTGATCGCGCTGATCAAGGTGCGGATCTCCGAACATCAGAAGGCCGAGGAGCAGAAAGCCGAAGCCCAGCGCGAGCAGATCCGCCAACAGGAACTGAAGCGAATCGAAGACGAGGCGAAGGCCAGGGCGCCGGTTGAGCCTGCACCAGTCGCCAGCCCAGCGTCGGTGAAACCCACCGCACCGGCTCAGTCCGCCACGAAGCCAGTGACCACCACTGCGGCGCCGGTGAACCTGCAGGCTGAAGTGTTCGATCTGGAGTCGTTGATCAAGGCCGTCGCCTACGGCCAAGCCCCTATTTCGGTGCTGACGGTGGACTGGGAAGCACTCGACGCGATGGTCGCAGCTCAGGGTGCCAAGTTCAGCATGGCCGGCGTGAGACTGGTCAAGGTGGCAGCTTGAGACGCTTTCGCATCCAACAACGCAAACGACAGACCTGGCTGGCACTGCCGGCCAGTGGAATTGAAGAGGTAGGCCATGGCCAAGAGCAATGCCCAATTACAGAAGGACAAACGCGCCAAGGAGAAGGCGCTGCTCGAGCGGATCGGCGCCGAGAAACGTTCGCTGATTGTTTCGAAAGCGCTCGATGATGCCCTGCTGATCCTCGGCGAGCGCCACGACTTCGAGGAATGGCAGGAAACGATCTCTACGATAGTGATCAACTTGGCTGCAGCGCCCTCAGAAGAATCCGCCCGCTACGCCACCATGTCACGACCTGAAATGGTCGTTACTGAAAAGTGGTCGCGACAGCTTGAAGAGTTTGCCAAGACTGGCGCCGAGGTTTAGCGGTGCAAGGCAATCAATCCTTCATATTTGCTTTATTCAATATTTTGTTAAGGCAATTTATAGCTTCAGAAAGACACGAGCAGACTGTGCCTAATGTAAAAGCTAGCTGCTTATCACTGGGCCCCATGATGAACGTAAAGCTTTCCCCGTCCCCCTCAAAAGACCTGTCGAGCGACCGGAATGTCGCATGACTAGCTAAAGCGGAAAGTCCTCGATAGAAGGTTTCATACATAGGAAGCAGCCCGGCCGCCTGTGCAGCCTCATAAATCGGATATTTAGCAGCATTTTCTTCCGCACGCCCAACAACCTCTTGGAGGGCAGCCAAATGATCATCCGTAAAGTCCGAGCAAGGAGACTTCATCATCCCTCGCGCTTGAACTAAATCCTCATGATCGCTAGCGCGAGCCATTCGGTCGTAAACCCGGTCATCTGTAACTAGTGCTGAAGCTGCAAACAAAGTTTCAGTAGCGGTACGAACTAGCACTTGGGCTTCTTGGATAAGGCCTGATTCGCAAAGCAGAATTGCCCCCTGGCAGCCCCGTATGGTGCGCTCAGTAAAAACAATGGCCGCTAGAATGCACGCTGTCTGCTCTTCCATGGGCAAACTCAACAGCTGTTGATGGGCTCGCTCGGACAACGCTGAAGCCTTATCAAACTCCTCCGAATATTGCTTTTTGATTGAGGATTTGAAGGCGTCTATGTCAGAGGACAAGAAGCCTTTAGAAGCAAAACTGTTAGGCATGTACCGTCCTCCAGTAATTCGATTGGCTGTTAGCCGCCTACGCACACTTCAACGAATCACGCCAGCCGGCACCCTACTTACCGTAGACAAGTGCGAGGATCGCCACGATCAAACTGAGCGGCGCAATGGTTACGGAAATGCGCGTATTCCACTTATCCCAACGATACTTTTCTTCCTCTCGCAGTGCGAGGTTCACGAGACGCATGCCCTTGCTGGTCAAATAGTAAGGTTCGTTCTGATCCGCATCCCATTCCATCCGGCGGCCCAAGTCTTCCGCAGAGGTATCGGGCATTTCGATTCCATACCGCTCGGCTCTGCGCCGAAGCTGCGCAGTCTGCAGCACGGCTAACCACTGCTCAGCTTGCTCAAGAGTTTTGACCTCCTCAGGAACATAACCCCAGAGCTCCATATCAAGACTTTGCTCAGGAACAACTTTGCTGAGTTGTTCAATACGCTTTATCTGCCCCTCAATATCTTTTCGGTGCTTCCGCTCTTCCTGATACCGATCCCAAATTTTCATTTCATCACATCCGACTTCCCTACGAATCCGCAATATACCGGCGAGGATCCCCTATGTCCGCACAACAGAAGAAACACCCCTTCGATTTTAAAACCCAATACGGACTTGGTTTCAGCACGCAGGACGATGAGATCGTTGTCGACTTCTTCTGCGGTGGTGGCGGCGCCGGTACCGGGCTGGAGATGGGTCTGGGCCGCGCGGTGAATGTCGCGAAGAACCACAGCGCCAGCGCGATCAGCATGCACACCGTCAATCACCCTGGTGCAGTTCACTACACCACCGACGTTTTCGACGGAGATCCGGATACCGAGTGCGACGGCAAGGCCGTGGGCTGGTTCCACATGTCGCCGGACTGCACGCATCACAGCCAGGCCGCCGGCGGTCAGCCGCGCAAGCGCGAGATCCGGAACCTGTCGTGGATCGGTCTGAAGTGGGCCGGCAAGAAAAAGCCCCGCGTCATCAGCTTGGAAAACGTGAAGCAGATCCTGCAATGGGGGCCGCTGGTGGCCAAGCGCGACAAGACCACCGGCCGCGTGGTGAAGCTCGGCGGCGGAGTAGCTGCCCCCGGCGAGGTTGTACCGGTCCACCAGCAGTTCCTGGTGCCCAACCCGAAACGCCGCGGCCAGACCTGGGCCGTTTTCGTCGCCGAGCTGCAGCGTCTGGGTTACGCCGTTGAATGGCGAGTGATCAAAGCCTGCGACTTCGGCGCGCCGACCAGCCGGGAGCGCCTGTTCATGATCGCCCGATGTGACGGCCAGCCAATCGTCTGGCCCGAGCCGACCCACGCCAAGAATCCGGCCAAGGACCAAAAGAAGTGGCGCACCGCTGCCGAGTGCATCGATTGGACCATCCCGAGCAAAAGCATCTTTGACCGTCCGAAGCCACTGGCGCCGGCCACCCTGCGCCGGATCGCCAAGGGCATGAAGAAGTTCGTCCTCGATGCCGCTGACCCGTTCATCGTGCCGATTGCGAACTGGTCGGGCGATAGCGTGCAGTCAGCCCATGAGCCGCTGCGCACTGTGACATCCTGGCCCCGCGGCGGATCTTTCGCCATGGCAAGTCCGATCATCGCGCCAGCTACGCACCAGGGCAGCGACCGGATCAACGACCCAGCTGCCCCGCTGCCGACCGTCACCTGCGCGAATCGCGGTGAGCTAACGCTGATCAGCCCGACCCTGATCCAGACCGGATATGGCGAGCGCGCCGGACAGGAACCGCGCGTGCCAGGACTCGACCAGCCTCTGGGCACTGTTGTCGCTGGAGGGGTAAAACACGCCCTTACAGGCGCGGTGCTGGTTGGCGCTGGTGGACCCGAGTACTCCGGCAAGCCGGTCTCCGTGGATTTGCCGGCCGGGACGCTGATGACCCAGAACCACCGCGCGATCGCGGCGGCGCACCTGGTCAAGTTCCGGTTTGCGGATGAAGGCAAAGCGCTCGACGATCCGTTGCCGACCATCACCAGCGGTGGCAACTACCAGCGCCCGGCCGGCACCGCGCACGCCATGGGCATCTCGACAGTGTTCATGGCCCAGATGAACGGAGGTTTCAACACCATTGCGGCCAAGAGCATCGAGGACCCGATGACGACTGTAACCAACACCGGCAGCCAGCAGCAGCTGGTGACGGCAAACCTGGTGCACCTGCGCGGAAACTGCGATGCGCGAGACGCCGCGGACCCGCTACACACCATCAGCGCCGGCGGTACTCACCACGGCCTGATGACAGCCTTCATGGAGCGCCAGTTTGGCGCAAGTATCGGCCAAGCCGTGGACGAACCAGCCCCCACCATCACAGCAGGAGGCGGAGGCAAAAGCTCGCTGGTCGAGTTGCAGTTATCGCCAGAGATCGAAGCCGGCGCCCTGCGCGTCGCGGCCTTCCTGATCAGCTACTACGGCACCGAGAACATCAGTGGGGCCGACGCACCGGCGCCAACTATCACCACCAAGGACCGCCTCGGCCTGGTCACCGTGACCATCAAGGGCACCCCTTACGTGATCGTCGATATCTGCCTGCGGATGCTGCAGCCGTCAGAGCTGTACAAGGCCCAGGGCTTCCCGGCCGACTACATCATCAACCGCGGCGCCGACGGCAAGCCGTTCACCAAGACTCAGCAGGTGCACATGTGCGGCAACAGCGTCAGCCCTCCGCCAATGGCGGCGCTGGCCAGGGCCAACGACCCATGGCGAGTGACCGAGCAGCAGTCGCGAGCAGCTTAACCACGCTCCGCCAGCAACTTCGCCCCAAGCTCTCGGCCGGCGACCTGGGCCAGACCGCGGTCGGGGAATGTGCGATCGCCAGCGACAACCGGCACCACTACTTCCCCGCCCCGCTTCACCTCGACGTTGATACGCCAAGTCTCCCGGCCTTCCTCGTCTTTCTCGCACTCCATGTAGTTCCAGAGCTGAAATCCTTCCAGCTCGTCATAGATATCGTGCTTTGTCATGGGCCGACCCAATTTGATGAAGGCGCCATCGTAGCACCTCACTGCAATCGATCACTGATCCACTCAATGAGCCCAGTACGGAGGATCACGTCAGCCAAACGGATCATAGAGGCAATCAGGTTTATCCACTCTGTCAGTCGCTTCATGCTTGGCACCACTTAGTTGAGGTGCCACTGATTCTGATGTCACGACGAATTCGCTTGTATACCGGAAACCTGTAGCAGCCCTTGCTACAGGTCGAAACTTTCTCTCACTCCTCCCCCCTTGACATCACTTTTGGTCGTGACGCGGCCATTGAGGACTCCCTATGCCTACAGAAAACAAACTCACCACAGTGAAACGCTACTGGGTTCACTGGAATGACCAGCGATACGTGGCAGACAAGGACGGCGATCTGGTAATGGCTGCCGACTTCGACCGCGTCCTTGCCGAGCGCGATGCCCTACAGCAGCGCCTGACCGTGCAGGATCAGCGGGCGGATGAGCTGGAAGGTCGGTTGACCGAACGTAATGCGCTTCTTGCTCGTTGGTTGCCCATGGTCGACGACGACAGGGGCCTTGAGGAGCTGGAGGCTGAAACCCAGGCCGCACTCAGCCAGGGCGCGCCGGCAGCGGATGACGACTGGCGCATGAGCCCCTGCAAACAAGGTCACCGCGATGTAGGCGCCGCCGGCGGTGTGGCGCACTGCTACCAGTGTGACGAGAAGATCGAAGCGGCAACCACGCAAGAAGCCTTCGAGCTCTGGAACGCAGCACACCCGGTAGCGCAGGCATGAAGCGCTTCATCCACCGGAAGGCCGAGGCCTGGCTGATCCTGCTGTGCGCCTGGATTTTGAGCGGCCGCAACGTGCATCGCTCTCCCGTTGTATCTAGGCGAGACAACAACCAAATGTTTGAAATAGCCGGCGAGCTCGAAGACATCGCCCAGCGCATCAGCAAGAACTACCCCTAACTCAACTCTCTCAACTCGGCCGCCTGGCCGGAAGGACAAGTCATGCCTACCGAAAAGATATCGTTCGTGAATGGCGCGCCGGCGAAGTGCGGGTGCCAAATGGATTTCAGCTCCGGCGGTGGCGAGTACTCGGACGTGCTCTACGTGATGCCCTGCGCTTTGCACAGCTCCACCCCCTTCGGGCCGGTGGAAGTTAAGCGCGACGAGGATGGCTGGTGGCATCACCCGGGCATCCCAGACTTCGGCGGTGGCGAAGATCCAGCGCCCTACAAGGCCTGGGTGGCACAGCAGGGCCTTGAGCTGAAGACCTGGGGCATGGACGCCGATCTGGCGAGCCATCCGTATTTTGAGGGCGGCTGTCACTGCAATGGCTGGGATCCGCAATCACCAGGCCCCGAGTGGTTCCTGATGGGGATCTTCGATACCGAGGAAGGCCCGCATGTGCAGTGGGCTCGGCGGGTGGCGCCATGATCCTTCCCATCCTCTACATGGCCTGGCTGATCTACACGGGGCCGAAGCGATGAGCGAATACCAGCTCTACCATGGCGACTGCCTCGAGCAGTTGCGGCTTATGCCAGACAACTCCGTCGACAGCATCGTGACTGACCCGCCCTACGGCCTTTCATTCATGGGAAAAAAATGGGACCACGACGTGCCGGCGGTCGAGGTATGGGCGGAGTGCCTGCGCGTGCTCAAGCCTGGCGGCCACCTGCTCGCGTTCGCCAGCACCCGCACTCAGCACCGCATGGCGGTCCGCATTGAGGACGCTGGGTTCGAGATCCGCGACATGATCGCTTGGGTCTATGGGTCGGGCTTTCCGAAGTCGATGGACGTGAGCAAGGCGATCGACAAGGCGGCCGGTGCTGAGCGTGAGGTAGTCGGTCGAAAAACCGGGCGAGCTGCGACGCCAATCACCGACATGCGTGGCGGAAACTACGCAAGCAATCCATCCGCACGCATCGACACATCAGCGATCACCGCACCAGCCACCGACGCGGCTGCGCACTGGGAGGGCTGGGGCACAGCCCTAAAGCCAGCGCTTGAGCCTATCACCGTAGCGCGTAAACCGCTGATTGGCACAGTATCAAAGAACGTGTTGGTGTACGGCACCGGGGGCACTGAACATCGGCGGATGTCGTGTCGGGACAGAGACCGTATCCACTCACTCACGCGGAAAAAACGAGGCCTTTCCGAAACGACCAGGCGAAATGACCGTTGGGGAGAGTGGGAGGATTTCCGACCAGCGAGAAGGGCTTGATCATAGCGAACGAATGGGCCGCTGGCCCGCCAACCTGATTCACGACGGCAGCGACGAGGTGGTGATGGCGTTTCCGTCTGAGGCTGGCGCGGCGGCGCCTGTGCGCGGAACTGAGGCTAGCGCAGCCAGCGCAGGCAACGTCACCGGCAAGCGTGCGCGGGTGGCTGGGGAGTTTCACGCAGACAAAGGCAGCGCAGCCAGGTTCTTCTACTGCGCCAAGACCAGCCGCAAGGACCGCCACGAGGGCCTGACCGATCCCGGTCTGCAGTTCCAGCGGGGCACCACCCTGCGCAAAGTCGAGAACGTCGGTACCACCGGAAACAACCACCCAACGGTGAAGCCGACAGACCTGATGGCCTACCTGCTGCGCCTTGTCACACCGCCAGGCGGTACCGTGCTTGACCCGTACATGGGCAGCGGTAGCACTGGGAAGGCGGCGATGCGCGAGGGCTTCCGCTTCATCGGCATCGAGCGAGACCAAGACGAGCACGGAAACTGTCTCGGGTATATGGCGATCGCTCGTGCACGAATTGAGCATGAGCGAAACAAACCGAAGCAGTTGAATTTGGAGGAGTTCGCCACAGCCCGTATTGCAGTCGACGGATAGCCAGGACAACGGGCCGGGCGAACGATTCAAACATAGCCGCGCGCAACGCCGGCGACCATCAGACCTTTCCGAAAAACCCACTCAACTTTCAGAAGCCCGCCAGGCGGGCAAGGAATCCCCATGTCTGCAAAAAAACTCTTCGAGATCCTGGTCGGCATACTCGCCTACATGCTGATCACCCTCCTCTGGTTCTTCTACGCCGTCCCGGCCATGTGGGAGAGCGGAACCGATGCTGCCTTCATCATCGGCACCTTCGGCACGGCGCTTTGGCTTTCAGCCACTGCCTCCATAGCTGTCTACATCATCCAGCGGGCCAGGCCCTGAACTCATTCTCTGCCGCCGCAGGCAGCATGGAGCACACCATGGCATCTGAAATCCTCTCGGACGATGAACTCGCCGAGATCACTGGTTACAAGGCCAGGGCCTACCAGCGCCGCTGGCTTGATGACCGGAACTGGCAATACGTCGAAAGCCGCGGGAAACGCCCCCTGGTTGGCCGAATGTACGCACGAATGAAGCTCGGCCTGGTCACGCCAACAATCATCGACCCCAGCCCGCCGCCGGCCGCTTCAACATGGACTGCTGATTTTTCGCGAGTGAATTGATATGCGCCCCCGCAAGACCGAAAACCGACACCTCCCCCCAAGAATGTACGAACGATCCAGGACCAGGAAAAACGGAAAGGTCTGGGTGGCTTACTACTACCGAGACTCCACCGGCAAAGATATCCCCCTCGGGAAAGACCTGGACCTGGCCAGAATGAAATGGGCTGAACTTGAGGCGAAGGACAAGCCGCTCGACTTGATGACAATGAAGGGGGTGTTTGATCGGTACATGCGGGACATTGTCCCGAAAAAAGCTCCACGGACCCAGAAGGACAACAAGGCTGAAATGAAGCACCTTCGGGCAGGATTCGACACCGCCCCGATCGATGCCATTACCCCATCGCTAATCGCCCAGTATCGGGACGCCAGGGTTGCGAAGACCAGGGCGAATCGAGAGATCGCGCTTTTATCGCACGTATTCAACATGGCCAGAGAGTGGGGATTCACCGACAGGGAGAACCCCTGTCAGGGCGTTCGAAAGAACAAGGAGAAGCCGAGGGACTATTACGCCAATGACGTGGTCTGGGCGGCTGTCTACGCCGAAGCACCACCCGAATTGAAGGATGCAATGGACCTGGCCTACTTGACCGGCCAGCGCCCTGCAGATGTCCTGGCGATGCAGAAGGGAGATGTTGAGGGGGCCTATCTTCTCGTTCGCCAAGGGAAGACGGACAAGAGGTTGCGTATTTTGATGGAGGTTGAAGGTCAGAAAAACAGCCTCGGTGAACTCATCCAAAGGATAACCGGCAGGACAAGGCACCACGGGGGCCAGCACTTCATCCTCAACAAGAGCGGGAAACGAGTGTCGCAGCAAATGCTGCGCAACCGCTGGGACGATGCCCGGGAGGCGGCTCGACTTCGGGCGATCGCCGAAGCAAAACCTGACATTGCGGAGAAAATCTCTCAATTTCAGTTCAAGGATATTCGTCCAAAAGCTGCATCCGAGATCCTCGATATTGCAGATGCCAGCCTGCTGCTGGGTCACTCGGAGCAGGAAATCACAAAGCGGGTGTATCGCCGAATCGGCGCCATTGCAAAGCCATCAAAGTAATGGAACGCCCCATTAAAAGTAATGGAACGCCTGCTTTCCTCCAGCCAATAAAAAAGCCCGTAGATCGTTGATCTACGGGCTTTTCAGTTTGGAGGCCGAGGTCGGAATCGAACCGGCGTAGGCGGATTTGCAATCCGCTGCATAACCATTTTGCTACTCGGCCAAACTTTCGATGCATTGCAACCGCATCAAAGGCATACAACTCGAAGCTGGAAACTTAAACTTCTCTAGCTTCCAACCCTTTGAATTCTAAGGGGTTTTTCGCGTTCCTGAATCAGGAATGGACGCAATTCTGGACTTGTTCGCCGGGCATGTCAAGAACAGGAATAAAATAATTCAATGCCGAGGGCCTGCCTTGATCGGGGCGTGGGCAAGCCACCTCCTCGCCTCTTTTGTGTTGTCGCGGAGCATCGACAGGCTGGTCCCAATGATCATGCGGGTTCTTACCGGGCGGGTAAACGCGGCGTCAATTGCTGCATTGCATGCAGCAGTCAAATGCAAACAGGCCGGATTGTTGACCCTGGAGCGGCAGCCTATCCTCGTTTCTCCCCAGCTTGCTAGCGCGCAGCGCCCAGGAGAATGAGCATGATCACCCGCGTACACCTTCATGAAGTTGGCCTCCCTCAGGTCCTGCAGTTCGAGCAGGCACAAGCCCAGGCGCCCGGGGTCGGCGAGGTCTGGCTGGAGCAGACGGCCATCGGCGTCAATCCGCTGGACCTCAGCCAGCGCAGCGGCGCCGTACCGGTTGCCCTGCCCTGCGGGCTCGGCCTGGAAGGCGCGGGCCTGGTCAAGGCAATCGGTCCCGGGGTCACTCAGGTCCAGGTCGGCGATCGCGTGGCCTACGCCACCGGGCCCCTCGGCGCCTATGCCAGCGCTCGCCTGTACCCGGCCGAGCGCCTGGTCAAGCTGCCACCGGAGCTGGCCTCGGATGCCGCCGCAGCCTTGCTGTTCAAAGGCATCACCGCGCAATACCTGCTCAAGACCACCTACCCCGTCGGCCCCGGCAGCCGGGTGCTGATCTATGGCGCCGCCGGGGCCCTGGGCCAGTTGATGGTGCCCTGGGCCAAGCACCTGGGCGCCAGCGTCATTGGCGTGGTGTCCAAGGCGCAAAGCGTCGAGCGAGCCCGGGCCGCCGGCTGCGACGAGGTGCTGGTGTTCGATGCCGCCACCCTCGCCCGACAGGTCGTCGAGGTCACTCAAGGACACAAGGTCGATGTGGTGTACGACCCGATCGGCCGGGTGTCCTTCGAAGCCTCCCTCGACAGCCTGCGTCCCCGCGGCCTGCTGGTGTCCTTCGGCGCGGCGTCGGGCGCTCCGGAGGCGGTGCAGGTCGGCACGCTCAACGCCAAGGGCTCGCTGTTTCTCACCCGCCCGTCCCTCGCCGCCCACACCGCCAGCGCCAGCGAATACCAGATGCGCGCCGCCGATGTGCTGGACGCCTTCGCCGCGGGTATCATCCAGCCACGGATCTGGCAGCGTTACCCCTTGGCCGACGTGGCCCGGGCCCACGCCGACCTGCAAGAAGGCCGCGCGCAAGGCGCCATTGTGCTGATACCTTGAGGCCGGTCCTTTCCTTCACTTCCGGCCTTCTGGCCGCACAACGAGGCAGCCCAGGCACATGGATCCGTTCGACAGCCGCCAGGCCGATGAACTCGCCACCTTGATGGCGCTTTTCGAGCACGGCTCGTTCGCCGCCGCCGGCCGGGCCTTGCAGCGCCACCCCTCGGTTCTGTCCAAGCGCCTGGCGGCGCTGGAAAACCGCCTGGGCATTCGCCTGGTGCAACGCACTACCCGGCAATTGCGCTTCACCGATCAAGGCGTGCGGTTGGTGGAGCGCTTGCGGCATGCGGCGTGCCTGATCGGCGAAGCCGAACACGAAGCCTCCCAGGGCGCCGCGCAGGTCCGCGGGCGCCTGCGCCTGGCCTTGCCGGCCGCCATGGGCCGGCGCTGGCTCAGCCCGCTTCTCGCCGAGTTCGCCCTGGCCCATCCTGGGGTGACGCTGGAGACCGAGTATTCGGACCGTTTCGTCGACATCGTCGGCGAAGGTTTCGACGCGGCGATCCGCATCGGCGAACTGGCCGACAGCCAGCTGGTGGCGCGCAAACTCTGTGCGCACCGACGTATCCTCTGCGCGTCGCCCGACTACCTGCAACGCCATGGCGAACCGCAGGCGCCCGCCGACCTCGCCAGCCACAACTGCCTGGGCTTTACCGGCCTGCGTTCCTGGCCCGACTGGCGCCTGACCCGCCAGGGCCGGCTGGAAACCGTGCGTATCCATGGCACCTTGCAGAGCAACGACAACGAAGCGCTGCTGGCCGCGGCCCGGGCCGGCGTCGGCATTCTTGCCGGCGGCGACTGGCTGATGAACCGGGACCTGGCCAGCGGGCGTCTGGTCCGGGTGCTGCCGCAGTGGCAGCTGGACAGCGACTCGGGGATCTTCCTGCTGCGCCCGTCCGCGCGTTTCAGCAGCGCCACCACCCAGGCCTTCAAGCAGTGGATCGAGGCGCGTTTTGCCCAGGGCGCGCCGTGGGAAACGGTCAGGGACAAGCCGTAACCGCGCTCATAACGACGCGACGATGAACTCCCGCAGCCATTGGTGGGCCGGGTCGCGGTGGCAGCGTTCGGGCCAGAGCATGGCCATGTCGTAGCCCGGCACTTCCAGCGGCGGCTCGACCACCTTCAGCGCCGGGTTGTCGCGCACCAGGCGCGACGGCAGCATCGCCACCAGGTCGGTGCTCGCCAGCGCCGCAAGCACAAACAGAAAATGCGGCACCGACAGCACCACCCGGCGCGTCAGGCCGACCTCGGCCAGCGCGCTGTCGGTGACGCCATGAAAGCCGCCGCCATCGGGCGACACCACCACGTGCTCGAGCCTGGCGAACTGCGCCAGGCTCGGGCGCCGTTTCAGCCGTGGATGGCCCGCGCGGCCCACCAGCACATAACGCTCGCTGAACAGCACACGGCGGCGCAGGCCGGGTGGCGAATCGTCACGGGTATGCAGGGCCAGGTCGATGATGCCCTGCTCGGCCTGCCGCACCAGGCGCCCGGGCTCCAGCTCGATGACCGCCAGCCGGGTTCCGGGGGCCGCCGCGCGCAAGCCGGCCAGCGCCGGCAGGAGCACTGTCGACTCGCCGTAGTCGGAAGCCGACACGCTCCAGGTATTGGTCGCCGCGCCCGGGTCGAACGGGCTGGCCGGCGCCACCGCCAGCTCCAGGGCCTCCAGGGCCCGGCGCAAAGGTTCGCGCAACGCGTCGGCCCGGGCGGTGGGCCGCATGCCGCGCGGCCCCGGCAGCAGCAACGGGTCGCCGAATATCTCCCGCAGCTTGGCCAGATGCACGCTGACCGAGGGCTGCGACAGGTTCAGGCGCTGCGCCGCGCGGGTCACGTTGTGCTCGGCGAGCAGCACATCCAGGGTCAGCAGCAGGTTGATGTCCAAGCGTCTTAAATTATTCACGACAATACCTGGGATATTGGATATTCATTTCCAATATACCTGGCGAGCATCGATCCTGCGGTCTCCCGACATTGGAGACCCTGTGATGAATGTACTGCTGGTGTATGCCCACCCCGAACCCCGCTCCTTGAACGGCTCGCTCAAGGACTTCACGCTCAAGCGCCTGGAAGCCGCCGGCCATGCGGTCCAGGTCTCGGACCTGTACGCGATGAACTGGAAGGCGCCGCTGGACGCCGACGACAGCCTGGGCCGGGCGGAGGACGCCCGCTTCGATCCATCCCTGGACTCCAAGCGCGCCTTCGAAGAGGGCCTGCAGTCGGCGGACATCGCCCGCGAGCAGGAAAAGCTGCTCTGGGCCGACACCGTGCTGCTGCAATTTCCACTGTGGTGGTTTTCCATGCCGGCGATTCTCAAGGGCTGGGTGGAACGGGTCTACGCCTATGGGTTTGCCTATGGCGTGGGCGAGCATTCGGATGCGCGCTGGGGCGACCGCTACGGCGAAGGCACCCTGGCGGGCAAACGCGCGATGCTGATCGTCACCGCCGGCGGCTGGGAGTCGCACTACGGCCCGCGCGGGATCAACGGACCGATGGACGACCTGCTGTTCCCGATCCACCACGGCATCCTCTATTACCCCGGCTTCGACGTGCTGCCGCCCTTCGTCATCTACCGCACCGGGCGTATCGACGAGGCGCGCTACGCCAGGCTCTGCGACCAACTCGGGCAGCGCCTCGACCAGTTGCAGCAGACCGCGCCCATCGCCTTCCGCCCGCAGAACGCCGGCGCCTACCAGATCCCGGAACTCACCCTGCACCCGGACATCACCGCGAACCGCCAGGGCTTTGCCGCCCACCTGCTGTAGCGCCCTGCCCGGCTCACTGCCAAGCGGCGCCCAGGACCTTGCACCTGCGCCGCCAGGAATCTTGCAGATGCACGAAGCAATCCCCCGGGCACGACAACCGGTAAAACGGCGCGAGGCTCAGGCCCGCGCCTGGACGCTCGGCACCAGCATCCGCACCAGGGAGTCGGCCGTACTGCGCAAACGCGCCGGCTCCTGGTAGATGCGTTCCATCACCGCCAGCCCACGGGTGAAGGTGACCATGACCTGCGCCGCTTCCGCCGGCGCCAGGGCCAGGTCGCACCGAATCTGCTCGGCCGACAGCGCGCTGCCGATGGTCAGTTGCAGGGCGTCCAGCAGGTCGCGCAAACGTTGCTGGATGCGCGGGCCGATCGCATCGGCTTCAGTGGCCGTCTTGGTGGTCAGGCAGCCCTTGGGCGGCGTGCCGCTGGTCATGTTGCTGATCGCCACCTGGAAAAACTGCCGTAGCGCGGTCTCGGCATCCGCGGCCTCGAGGGCCTTGGCGGCGTTGCCCAAAAAGCGCGTGGCGTAGGCTTCGAATGCCAGCAGGAACAACGCTTCCTTGCCGCCGTAGGCATGGTACAGCGAGCCGCGCTGGACCTCGGCCGCCTCGGCCAGGTCGGCCATGGAGGTGGACTGCCAGCCCTTGCGCCAGAACACCTCAAGGACCGCCGACAATACTTTTTCTTCGTCAAACTGCCTGACACCCGCCATAAAAATCACTGCTCACATAGTTATTGACAACGTTGTCAAAGATACCAACACTGCTATCTTTGACAGCCATGTCAATAATAGCCGATAGGCGCTTCCCGGTAAGCATGCTTGATGTACTGGTCCACGACTTTCGCTCCGTGCCACGGAAGGAAGTCGGCTTCACCTGCGCAACCACGCCCGGTAGCAGCGGTCGTGAGCGCGAGCGGTTTTCTCTTTTTACGTCAGGAAAAAGGAGTTTTCGAAATGGTTTCGAACAGTCGTATCCGGTATGGCTACATCAATGTCATCGAGCCCTGCGAGCACAAGGGTGAGCTCACCCGCGACAAGGTCGAGCGCTTCACCGAGGGGTTCAGCAAACCGGCCCTGCTGCGCAGGCTCGCGCCCATCGGCGAGGAGTTCTCGCAACGATCGTTCTTCGATCAGGTCGGTTCGGGGAAAAACCTGCAATGGCGGGTCAAGGCCGGCGACCAGCCGGTGTCGATGCGCGACGAGAACGGCGCCTCGGACTACAACTACGTCACCGGCCGCGTCGGCACCGGGCAGGAATTCCTCGACGACATCTTCACCCACCACCTCGACGTCTATTCGCACCTGGGCACCATTTCATCGAGCTACAACGACCCCTACGAGTGGGGCAAGGATGCCTTCAACCTGGTCAAGCAGCAGGTTTTCAGCAAACCCTGGTTCAACGTCGACGCCTGGAAAGTCACCGGCCACATGTTCCTCGGCTACAGCACCCAGGAATACGGCGAGCCGGCCCGCGGCGCGGTGGGCAGCGACTGGCACATTTTCCCGACCCTGAATATCTTCGTGATGATCGCCGGCACCAAGAAGTGGAGCACCCGCCCACCGCAGCTGGGCGACCAGTTCCGCGACTACGACCTGATGTTCGAAACCAGCAGCGGCCGCGAGGCGCCGGGCGGCGACTACGAGGCCGACATCGTCTACGTCGAGCCGGGCGACGTGCTGATCAACCCACCCTTCGAATGGCACAAGGTGCTCAATGCCCGCGGCCTGAGCATCGGCGCGGCATTCCGGGTGATCGACATCGACTACCTGAGCAAACTGGAGAACCGCCGCAACCTGGACCTCTCCAAGGTCGCCCATGACAACGGCAACTTCGCCGAGACCGAGGAACTGGCGCACTTCCTCACCAGCGTCAACTACGCCTCGCGCCACATCAACCGGGCGCAGATGCTGCTCAACGACATCGAGTACGCCTACCTGCGCAAGCGCGGCAACGCCGGCTCGGTGAAGATCGGCCACCGCTAGCCCCGGGGCATCACGGCGAGGACCCGCTCATGACGCTCACCGTCAGTCCCGAACAGCGCTGGGCCGGCATTCTGTGCGGCCTCGCCGCGGCCCTGATCTGGGGCGCGTTCCCGGTGGTCACCCGGCTGGGGCTGACCCGCACGCCGCTGGATGCCTACGACATCACCTGCATCCGCTACAGCGTCTCCGGGCTGATCCTGCTGCCCTACCTGCTTCGCCATGGCCGCCGGGGCCTGAGCTGGACAACCATCGGTTTGATGGTCGTCGGCATCGGCGCGCCGTACATGCTGGTGGTGGCCCAGGGGCTGGCCCTGGCCCCGGTGGAGCTGTTCGCGGTGGTGACCCCAGGCAGCATGATCCTGCTGTCGATCCTGATCAGCGCGCAGCTGTTCGGCACCCGCCTCGGCGCCCGGGCGAATGCCGGTACCGCGCTGATCATCGGCGGGGTGCTGCTGGTGGGCTGGCACAGTTTCGCCGGGGCCCAGGCCTCGCCCTACGCCTACCTGATGTTCCTGCTCGGCGGCCTGCTATGGGCGATCTACACCCTGGTGTCGAAATGGTCCGGCAGCGACGCACTGCACGCCACGGCGATCGTCTCGGTGTGCTCGATGGTCCTGTACCTGCCGGTCTACCTGGGCAGCCGCGGGCTGCGGATCCTCCAGGCGCCGCTCTGGGATATCGGCGTCCAGGTGGTCTATCAGGGCCTGCTGGTGTCGACCGTGGCCTTGTTCTTCTACAGCCGCTCGGTCCAGCTGCTCGGCGCTTCGCTCGGCTCCACCTTCGCCGCGCTGGTGCCGGGCACGGCCATGGTGCTAGCCGCCCTGCTGCTTGGCGAGCGTGCGGACAACACCGCCATCGCCGGCTTGCTGGTGGTGACCGCCGGCATGCTCCTGACCCTGCTGCCGCAACGCCCGCGCCCGCTGCCGGGCGCCATCGGCCAGCCGACACCCCGGCCGCCAGGACCCACGCCATGAACGACCTGCATAAGCGGACAGCGGCCACTGTCCACAACGAAGGAAAATCAAGCATGAGCAGCGCCTCACTGACCCTCTACGAACTGGCCGGCGCCGACCCGGACCTGCGCTTCAGCCCACACTGCTGGAAAACCCGCATGGCCCTGGCCCACAAGGGGCTGCAAAGCCAACGCATCGCCTGGCGCTTCAGCGACAAGGCGCGCATCGCCTTTTCCCGCCAGGGCGCGGTTCCGGTGTTGGTGGATGGCGACCAGAGCATCAGCGACTCCTGGCGCATCGCCCTGCACCTGGAGCAGCGTTACCCCGAGCGCCCGTCCCTGTTCGGCGGCCGCGACGCCCTCGCGCTAGCGGCTTTCGTCAACCGCTGGGCCGACAGCATGCTGCTGCCCGCCGTGGCCCGGGTGATCCTGCTGGATGTCTACGAACAACTGGCCGCCGAGGACCGGGAATATTTCCGCAGCTCCCGCGAAGCGCACTTCGGCACCTCGCTGGAACAGCTGGTGGCCCCCCAGGCCCGACACCTGGAACAACTGCGCCAGATCCTGACCCCGCTTCGCCAGACCCTCAAAGGCCAACCCTTCCTGGCCGGCGAAGCCCCGGCCTACGCCGACTATTGTGTATTCGGCATGTTCATGTGGGCGCGCTGCACCAGCCGTGAGGAACTGCTGGCCCCCAACGACGCCCTGCATGCCTGGCGCGAACGCCTGCTGGACGCCTTTGGCGGGCTGGCGCGCGCGGCAACCCTGGCCACCCCCCTCGAGACTGGAGCACGCCATGTCCAATGATCCCGCCCTGCACGACTTCGCCGTCCGTTCCTCGGACAAGATCCGCTACGCCGATACCGACCGCCAGGGCCATGTGAACAACGCGGTGTTCGCCACCTTCCTCGAAACCGGGCGGGTGGAGATCATCTACGACCCGCACGCGCCGCTCGCCGAGCCCGACAGCGAATTTGTCATCGCGCGCCTGGAGCTCGACCTGCGCGCCGAACTGCGCTGGCCCGGCACGGTGCAGATCGGCACCCGGGTCGCCACCCTCGGCAAAAGCTCGATGACCCTGGAACAGGCGCTGTTCCAGGACGGTCGCTGCGCGGCCCTGGCCAGCACCGTGATCGTGCAGATCGATGCCCAGAGCCGGCGCTCGAAACCCTTCGGCGAAACAGCGCGGCGCCGCTTGAGCGCCCTGGCCACTGGCGCGGAGTCGCTCGCGGAAAAATAGGCGGAGGACGCCATGTCGACGCTACAGCAACTGTTCTCGGCCCTGCCGTTTTTCCAGTTGGCGGTAATCATCGTCGCCAGCCAGCTGTGCGGCGCGCTGCTGGCCCGCTGGGGGCAGTCGCGGGTGATCGGCGAAATCTGCGTGGGCATCCTGCTGGGCCCCTGCCTGCTGCTGGTCCTCGGCGCGCAGTGGCATGCCGCGGTCTTTCCGGCGGCCATCCGCCTGGGCATCGAGACCTTGGGCAATATCGGCCTGGTCCTGCTGATGTTCCAGATCGGCCTGCGCTTCGACAGCAACCACCTGGGCAGCCACAAGATCGGCTTCAGCGCCCTCGCGGTGGCCGGCGGCGGGGTGATCCTGGCCTTCGCCCTGGGGGCCATGGTCGGGCTGCTTTCCCACGACGCCCTGGCGCCCGCCCAGCCCCGGCTCGGCTATGTGCTGTTCTGCGGCATCGCGCTGTCGATCACCGCCCTGCCGGTGCTGGTGCGCATCATCAGCGACCTCGGGCTGGAGCACTCGCTGGCCGGGACGGTGGGCATCGCGGCCGCCGCCATCACCGACATCATTGGCTGGGTGCTGCTGACCCTTATCGTCGCCCTGTCCAGCAGCGACAGCTCGCTGTTCGGGGTGTTGCGCCAGCTGACGTTCATCGCCCTGTTCCTCACCCTCGCCCGCTGGGGCTTGCGCCCGTTGTTGCACACCTTGTTTACGCGGCTGCCCGCAACCCGCAGCGCGGCCCCCGCCGCCGACATGAGCATGGCGCTGATGCTGGCGACCGCCCTGCTGTGTGGCTGGATCACCACCCTGATCGGCCTGCACAGCGCCCTGGGCGGGCTGATCGCCGGCTGGCTGCTGCGCGAGCAACGCCAGCATTGGCACCGCCACATGGAAGGCTTCGTCAACATCGGGCTGGTGCCCTTCTACTTCGCCGCCACCGGGCTGAAGATGGACCTCGGCGCCCTGGCGCCGCTCGACAGCTGGCTGTGGCTGCTGGCGTTCTTCGTCGCCGCGGTGCTGGGAAAGACCGCCGGCTGCTACCTCGCCGGGCGCCTGGCCGGCCTGCCCGTGGAGGTCTCGCGCAGCGTCGCGATATTGATGAATACCCGCGGCCTGATCGAGATCATCGTGCTCTCCGTGGGCCTGGACATGGGGCTGATCTCCCAGAGCGCGTTCTTCCTGTTGCTGATGGTGGCCATCGCCACCACCCTGATGACCACCCCGCTGCTCAGGCGCCTGGCCAGGACCGGGCCCGCCCCATCCACCCTGGCCAAAGGCCGCCTGCAGACTTCCGATCGGTAAGTACCGACCGGGAAGGCCGGGAAAACCCAGGAGCTACACTCGCAGGTTGTGCCTTGCCTGCGCCCGAAAGCCAGGCCGGGTACCGGACATTCCTCGCCAACCACAGGAGGTGTGGCGGCCATGGTCTTCACCGAAATCGACTACGAAACCCAGGGACCGATCAGGATCATCCGCTTCAACCGGCCGCAGCAACGCAATTGCATCGGCCCCACCACCCACCTGGAATTGATCGAGGCCTGGAGCCGTTTTCGCGACGATCCGCACGCCCTCGTGGCCATCATCACCGGAGCCGGCGACCAGGCCTTCTGTGCCGGCGGCGACCTCAAGGCGGCACTCGACCTGGTGCCCACCACCCCGGACGAGATCGCCGCGCACAATCGCGGCGAGCGCCCCGGGATCATCGGCCCGAGCCGCTGGACGGATATCTACAAACCGGTGATCGCCGCGGTGAATGGCGTGGCCTACGCCGGTGGCCTGGAGTGGGCCTGCTTCGCCGATATGCGCATCGCCGAGGAACACGCCACCTTCGGCGTGACCTGCCGCCGCTGGAACATCGGCCTGGGCGATGGCGGCACCCAGCGCCTGCCACGCATCGTCGGCATGGGCCGGGCACTGGAGTTGATCCTCACCGGCAAGGTGATCTGCGCCAGCGAGGCGCTGGCTATCGGCCTGGTCAACGAGGTCGTCGCCAAGGGCCGCTCGCTGGAACGCGCGCTGGAACTGGCGCACCTGCTCTGTACCCTGCCCCAGCCCGCCATACGCTCGGACAAGGAAGCGGTCATCCGCGGCTACGGCCAGCCCCTGACCGAGGGCCTGCGCATCGAAGCCGAGTGTTTCAACCGCTCCATCCATCAGCCGCAAACCCTGGAAGGACTGCGCCGCTTCCGTGAACGCGACCACCCGGATCTGCGCGGCGATGTGCCGCCCCAGACGCCGGGGTTGATCACGGATTGAGGGGCATAGCGTCACCGGTGCGGCGCACGCACCGGCTGCAAACAGCGCCAATAAATACGGCTGCTGACAGCGCAGAACACGTCATATCAAAAGAGCCTGTTCCACAGGCGCTTGAGCGCATTCGGCTGTTCCTCCCGCTCGCTGGTCGATTGAGGTGCCAAGGGCCGCGGGGAAGGTGGCGCGGCGGACGGGCGCGGCGCTTGGCCACTGCGTTTGCGCTGCTCACGCTGGTCCCGGAGTGCGAGTAGTTCGGGGCTGTCCGGATGGGCTTCCAGGCCATGCTTGATATAGGCCCGCGCCAGGTCGCGATCGCCCTTGGCATACGCGCTTTCGCTCATCTGGGCGTAGAGCAGCGCCACCTGGTTCAACCCGGCCAGCGCCTGGGCGTTCCTCGGCTCCAGGCCGAGTATCTGCCGGTAATAGAACACCGCGCTGTCATCCTCGGGCTCCAGCAGGTGTTCTTCGGCGATGCGCTGCTCGGCCAGTTGCCGGTAGCCGGCGATCCGCGCCGCGGCTACCCGTTGCAGTCCTTGTCGGGCCTGCGCGTTGGCTTCGTCGAGCTGCAAGGCCTGGTTGAAGAAATACTCGGCATTGTCCTGCGCCGGCTCGACCAGCTGGCCCGCCGCCAGGCGCTGTTCGCCACGTGCCAGCAGCTCGGTGATCTCGATCCGCTGCTGCAGGTACAGGCCGGTGCCGCTGGCAGCGCCGAGCAGCAGCAGGCTGCCGAGTGCCCACAGCGCCAGGCGCCTGTTCGGGCTGCGCCGGCGGGCGGGCTCGGGCTCGGCCTCCGCCTGGGGCGGCGCAGGATCGATCAGGGCCGGCGCGAAACGGGTAGATTCCAGCTCCACCTCGCTGGGCTCGTCCGGTTCGTCCGGTTCGTCCGGATGCTCTGGCTGGTCCAGCTCATCGAGCGCCTGCAGCAGCGCCCGGCAGTCGGCGAAGCGCTGGTTGGGGTCCTTCGCCAGCATCCGCTCGAGCAGCGCCTTGTACGGGCTGATGTGCGCCGGCAAGCTCGGCGCCGGCATCTGCACGTGGTTCATCACGGTCTGGGTATAGCTGGCGCCGCGGAACGGATTGGTGCCGATGAGCATCTCCAGGAAGATCACGCCCAGGCTGTAGATGTCGGTGCGGATATCCAGCGGCTGGCACTGCGTCTGTTCCGGGCTGCTATAGGCCGGGCTGCCGACCGCGATGCCAAGCCCGGTGAGCTCGCTGTCCATCTCCAGCGCCTTGGCGATGCCGAAATCGGTGATCACCACCGTGCCGTCGCCGCGGAAGAGGATGTTCGCCGGCTTGATATCGCGGTGGATCAGGCCCTGCTCATGCACCACGGCGAGGCCGGTAGCGATCTGCCGGACGATATCCAGGGCGCGCCTCGGCTCGAACACCTCGCCCTTGTGCCGGGCCAGGTCGCCGCCGCCGACGAACTCCATGGCCAGGTAGTAGCGGCCATCGGCCAGTCTGTTGATGTCGTGGATGGTGATGATCGTGGGGTGGTGCAACGAGGCGACGATATGCCCCTCGCGGATGAAGCGCTTGCTGAACGCCTCGTCATTGGCGTTGAGCAGTACCTTCACCGCCACCTTACGGTGCAGCGACTCCTGGGTTGCCAGGTAGACTTCGGCCATCCCGCCTTGGCCAAGCCGGCTATGCACGCTATAGCCGGGTATCTCGGGTAATCGTTCGTCCATGAAAGAATCCCTGCGCAGCCACTGATTGGGGGATCGCCGATACTGTCGGGCGAATGTCACCCGTCGGATCAGGTCTCTAATCAATTAAGAGCGGGGAACTTTTCCAATAGTTCCCGGCTCGCCGTCTGCTGCCGTCCTGGCGCTTCGCACTGCGCCTGGCTGGGCAGAACCCCGGCCTGTCGGGCCGAATGTCACCCGTCGGATCGGGTCTCCAATTAATAAGAGCGGGGAACTTTTATGATAGTTCCCGGCTCGCCATCTGCCGCCGTCCTGGCGTTTCGCGCTGCGCCTGGCTGGGCGAACCCCGGCGTGTCGGGCCGTCAGGCCAGGCTCAGAGCGTGCCGAAGACCTTCTGCGCCGAGGCCTGCCGTCTTGGCCGGCGACTGCGCAATGCCGGCATATGAGCCTATCCTGGGACGCTGCAAGCGACCGCCGGCAGTCGTTCAGCAGCGTTTCATAGCCCAACGGAGGTGAGCCACATGTCACGAATGGTTTCGCTCCTGGCATTGCTCGGCGCCTTGTACCTGGCGCTCTGCGTCGCGGCGTGGGGGTTGCAGCGTTCGCTTATCTACTTCCCCCAGCCCCGCGCCATCGCCAGCCCCGCCACGCTGCTCAGGCTGCCGGTCGCCGACGCCGAGGTGCTGGTTTCCGTGAGGCCCCACGACGGCCCGAAGGCGTTGCTCTACTTCGGCGGCAACGCCGAGGACGTGTCCCTCAACCTGCCGGAGTTTGCCCGAGCCTTTCCCGAGCATGCACTCTACCTGCTGCACTACCGAGGCTATGGCGGCAGTTCCGGATCGCCCTCCGAGGCGGCCATCACGCGCGATGCCATGGCCTTGTTCGACAAGGTGCAAGCCGCCCACCCGCGTATCGTGGTGGTCGGGCGCAGCCTCGGCTCGGCTGTCGCCGTGCGCCTGGCCAGCCAGCGTCCGGCATCGCGCCTGGTGCTGATCACGCCGTTCCATAGCCTGCAGGAGTTCGCCGCCAGCCAGTTTCCCTATCTTCCGGTGAGGTGGCTGCTGCGGGACAAGTTCGAATCCTGGAAATACGCACCGCACATCGCCGTGCCGACTTTGCTGATCGCCGCCGAACACGACGAAGTCATCCCGCGTTCAAGCACCGAGACGCTCTATGCGCATTTCGCCCCCGGCGTGGCCAGGCTCGAGGTCGTCCCGGGCGCGGGGCACAATTCGATAGACGCGAGCCCGCGGTTCCTGGAACTGCTCCGCAGCGGGCTGTGAGCGCGCCGGCCTTCCCGGCTCAGGACCGCTCCTCGTCCAGCGCCTTGTCCGACGCGATAGGCGGCTCGATGCCCCAGTCGCCGTGCAGGTACCAGTCGTCGCCAAGCATCTCGGCGGGGTGCATGGTGCGGTCCGCGCCATTACCGCAGGCCAGGGCGTCGGCCGCGCAGTAGCGGTCGCAGCCCCAGCAGATGCGTTCGGGGTGCTTGGGGCTGATGGGAAAGGGCTTGGCCATGGCGTTCCCCGAGGCGTCGATGAGAGTGGCTTGCACGCTACAACGCCTGCGGCGAACCGCCCTTGACCAGGGTCAAGAACCCTCGGCGCCCGCCGGCTACACCGTGGCCGCCGGCTCGAAGCGCACCGCCAGCTTGCGCAAGGCCACGTAAAACACCGGGGTCAGGAACAGCCCGAACAGCGTCACCCCGAGCATCCCGGAGAACACCGCCACGCCCGTGGCGCGGCGAATCTCGCTGCCGGCGCCGCTGCCGATCAGCAGCGGCACGGAACCTGCGACAAACGCCACCGAGGTCATGACGATCGGCCGCAGGCGCAAGCGGCAAGCCTCCAGCGCCGCCTCGACGATGCCCTGGCCCTGGAGCTCCAGCTCTCGGGCGAACTCGACGATCAGGATCGCGTTCTTGCAGGCCAGCCCCATCAGCACCACCAGCCCCACCTGGACGAAGACGTTGTTGTCGCCGCCGCTGAGCCACACTCCCGACAAGGCCGCGAGCATGCACACCGGCACGATCAGGATCACCGCCAGGGGCAGCGTCCAGCTCTCGTACAGGGCCGCCAGGACCAGGAACACCAGCATCACCGCCAGCGGAAAGACCACCGCCGCGGCATGGCTTTGGGTGACCTGCTGGTAGCTCAGGTCGGTCCATTCCAGGGTGATGCCGCGGGGCAATACCCGGGCGGCGATTTCTTCAAGCTTGGCGATCACCTGGCCCGACGACAGCTGCTTGGGATCGGAGTCGCCGATCAGGTCGGCGGCCGGGTAGCCGTTGTAGCGCACCACCGGGTCGGGGCCGTAGCTTGGCGTCACGCTGATCATCGCGCCGAGCGGCACCATCTCGCCCCGACCGTTGCGCACCCGCAGATTGGCGATGTCCTCGGCGGTCTGCCGGTAGGAACTGTCGGCCTGGGCCATGACCCGGTAGACCCGGCCGAACAGGTTGAAGTCATTGACGTAGACCGAGCCCAGGTAGGTCTGCAAGGTGTTGAACACATCGCTCAACGACACCCCTTGCGCCTTGACCTTGACCCGGTCCACCTGCACCTCCAGCTGCGGGATATTGGCCTGGTAGGAACTGACCGGATAGCTCATGCCCGGGGTCTGCGCCACCGCGTTCTGGAAGGCGCTCAAGGCATTCTGCAAGGCGCCGTAGCCCAGCCCGGCGCGGTCCTCCAGGTACAGCGAATAACCCGAACCGTTGCCCAGCCCCTGGATCGGCGGCGGCAACAGCGCATAGGCAAAGCCCTCATGGACCTGCGCCAGCTTGGCGTTGAGCTCGGCGTTGATTTCCTGCGCGCCGCGCTGGCGCTGGTCGAACGGCTTGAGGATCACGTAGGCGGCCATGACGTTCGGCGTGTTGACCGCCTGCAAGGCATTCAGGCCGCTGAAGGCCGGCACCGTTTCCACGCCCTCCACCGAGCGCGCCATCTCGATCAGCTCGCGGGTCACCGCATCGGTGCGGGCCAGCGACGCGCCTTCCGGCAATTTGGCGCCGGCGAACAGATAGAGCTTGTCCTGGGTCGGGATAAAGCCGCCCGGCACTAGGTTGAACATCCAGGCCGTACCGACCAGCAGCAAGGCGTAGACCAGAAACACCGAGCCACGCCGCCCCAGAGAATGCGCGACCAGGCCGTGATAACCGTCGGAGCGGCGTTTGAACATCCGATTGAAGGCGCGGAAAAAGCCCCCGAACACCTTCTGGATGCCGCGCTCCAGCCAGTCCTGCGGCGCGCCGTGGGGCCGGAACAGCTTGGCCGCCAGGGCCGGCGACAGGGTCAGGGAGTTGATCGCCGAGATCACCGTGGAAATCGCGATGGTCACCGCGAACTGCTTGTAGAACTGGCCGGTGACGCCCGACAGGAAGGTCATGGGAATGAACACCGCGCACAGCACCAGGGCGATGGCGATGATCGGCCCGGACACCTCCTTCATCGCCCGGTGCGCGGCCTCCCGCGGGTCGTAGCCCTTCGCGATGAAGCGCTCGACGTTTTCCACCACCACGATCGCGTCGTCGACCACGATGCCGATCGCCAGCACCAGGCCGAACAGGGTCAGGGTGTTGATCGAATACCCCAGCAGGTACAGCCAGGCGAAGGTGCCGATCACCGACACCGGCACCGCGATCAGCGGGATGATCGAGGCCCGCCAGGTCTGCAAGAACAGGATCACCACCAAGACCACCAGCACCACCGCCTCCATCAGCGTGTGCTGCACCGCGCTGATCGATTCCCGGACGAACACCGTCGGGTCCCACACCGCCTTGTAGGCCACGCCCTCGGGAAAACGCCGGGACAACTCGTCGAGCTTGCCGTAGACCGCCTCGGCGACCTGCAACGCATTGGCCCCCGGCGACAGAAAGATCCCGACCGTCGCCTGGTTGCGGTCGTCCAGGTGCGCGCGCAGCGTGTAGTCGCCCGCGCCGAGCTCGACCCGCGCCACGTCCGACAGCTTCACCAACTGCCCGTCCGCCCCGCTCTTGAGGACGATATCGGCAAATTCCTGCTCGCTGCGCAAACGCCCGCGCACGCTGATCGACACCAGGAAGTCGGCGCCCTGGGGCGAAGGCTCGGCGCCCAGCTGGCCGGCCGAGACCTGCACGTTCTGCTCGCGGATCGCGTTCACCACGTCGGCGGCGGTCAGGCCGCGGGCGGACAGGCTGTTGGGGTCCATCCAGATGCGCATCGCATAGTCGCCCGAACCGTAGACCCCGACGTCGCCGATGCCGGGCAGCCGCGACAGCTCGTCCTTGACGTGCAGGGTCAGGTAATTGCGCAGGTACAGCGAGTCGTAGCTGTTGTCCGGCGACAGCAGGCTGACGTACATCAGCGGCGTCGGCGACTGCTTCTGGGTGGTCACGCCGTACTGCCGCACCTCCTCGGGCAGCCGCGACAGTGCCTGGCTCACGCGGTTTTGCACGCGCACCGCGGCGGTGTCCGGGTCGATGCCGGGAACGAAGGTGATGCTCACCGCCAGGCTGCCGTCGGAGCCGGCGACCGACTTCATGTACATGATCCCTTCGACGCCGTTGAGCGCCTCTTCCAGGGGCACCGCGACCGACTCGGCGATCTCCTTGGGGTTGGCCCCCGGGTAAGTGGCGCGCACCACCACGCTGGTCGGCACCACCTCGGGGTATTCCCCGGACGGCAGCACCGGGATGGCGATCAGGCCGAGGGCGAAAATAATCACCGAGAGCACGATGGCGAAGATCGGTCGGTCGATGAAGAATTTGGAGAAATCCATGGCCGCGCCTCCTTATTTCGCCAACGGCAGCTGGGGCGCAGCGGCGGCTGCCTGCTGCGTCGGCGCGGCGATTTCCCGGGGCTGCACCGGCATGCCCGAGAAGAAGATTTTCTGCGCGCCGTTGAGCACCACCCGGTCGCCGGCCGCCAGCCCGGCATTGATGATCCGCAGGCCGTCCAACTGGCGGCCCAGGCTGACGTCCTTGCGCAGGGCCTGGTTGTCCGGGCCGATGACGTAGACGTATTTGCGGTCCTGGTCGGTTTGCACCGCACGGTCGTCGATCAGCACGGCGCGGGTCTCGCTGGCGCCCTCAAGCCGCACCCGGGCAAACAGGCCCGCGGTCAGCCGCCGCTCGGGGTTGGGCAGCACCGCACGCACGCGGATGGTGCCGGTGGCCGGGTCGACCTGGTTATCCAGAAAGTCCACGGTGCCAGTCAGGGGAAAGGTCCCCACATCGTTGGCCAGGCCGACCCGCACGGTATTGCTCACGCCCGGCCGCTGGCCCTTGCCCAGCAGCTCGGTGTAGCGCAGCAGGCTCTGCTCGTCGGCGTCGAAATAGACATACATCGGGTCCTGGGAAACGATGCTGGTCAACACGCTCTGGTCGGCCTGGGCGAGGTTGCCGAGGGTCAGCATGGCCCGCCCGACACGCCCGGAAAACGGCGCGCGGACCTGGGTGAAATCAAGGTTGAGCTGGGCCGTGGCCACCTCGGCGACGGCCGCGTTCACATCCGCCACGCCCTGGGCCAGGGTGGCGCTGCGAATATCGCCCTCCTCACGCGACAGCGCCGACTGCCTGACCAGCGCCTGGCCGCGACGGTCCTGCTCGCTGGCCAGGCGCACCGCGGCCCGGGCGCGCGCCAGCCGGGCCTGGGCACTGGCCAGCGCCTCGCGGTAAGGACGCGGATCGATGACGAACAGTGTCTGGCCCTTTTCCACCTCGTCGCCCTCGCGAAATGCCACGCGGTCGACATAACCGCTGACTCGCGGCCGCAGGTCGACGGCATCGATCGCACTGATGCGGCCATTGAACAGGTCCCACTCTCGCACCGCCTGCACACTCACGGTCATCACCTCGACCACCGGCGCCGTGGTGGCGACCGGCTGGGCCTTTTCGTTACAGCCGCCGATCGCCAACAGCAGGCACAGCCCTGCCAGTTGGCGGATGGAAGAACAGCCTCGACCGAGCACCCGGCGAATTCGATTCATGAACGTGGACTCCCGCTGCATCAGAGATATTGATTTATAGGCAGGCGGAATATAAAAGTTAAAGCCAACTTTAAGTAAAGCCCCTTCGGAGGGCCCATGAAAAACCCCAACGAGCCGCTCCTGACCATCACCGAAGTCGCCCGGCGCAGTGGCGTCATGGCCTCGGCGCTGCGTTTCTACGAGTCCCGCGGGCTGCTCCATGCGGTCCGCGCGGGCAGCGGCCACCGGCGCTACCCGCGCTCGGTCCTCAGACGGATCGCCTACATCGTGTTCGCCCAGCGCATCGGTTTCTCGCTGGATGAAATCATCCAGCAACTCACCGGCCTGCCTCTCAACACGGCGCCGGCGGGCGCGGACTGGCGGCGCCTGACCGCCACCTGGAAAACCCGGGTGCAGCAGCGCATCGCCGAACTGGAGCGGCTGAACATGAGCCTGGAGGAATGCATAGGCTGCGGTTGCATGTCGCTGGAGCATTGCCAGCTCAACAACCCCGAAGACATTTATTCGCGCAACGGCTGCGGCGCCCGGCGCTGGCTGGGGGACCAGAAAATCACGATCCCCGGCGAGCCGCAGGCCGATTGATCGAGGGGGTCGCCTGCCCTCCCCGGCGGCGACCGTTCGATCCGCGCCAGCGCCTTAGCCGCGCAGCACGAACACCGGGAACATCTCGCGCAGGTGTTGCCACAGGTCGGGCACCAGCACCTGTTGCGGCGCAGTCGTCAGTTGCGGGTCGAGCATGCGCGCGGTACGCACCATCTGCACCGCGAAACGCTTGACCCCCAGGGCTTGCAGGCGCTGGCCGAGGAGCAGCAGGCGGGCCGGCTGCAGCAGGTGCCAGTGCACGGTGGTGCGGCATTCGTAGTCGACGCCGCTGGCTAGCAGCAGCTCCAGGCTGCGCCAGTTGGCCTTGCCGCTGCCCGGGACGCCAGTGATCATCGGGCCGTCTTCGGCCAGGGCCTTGACGTCGAAGCCAACCCAGTCGGCGCCGGCCAGCGCCCGGGCAAAGGCCGCCGGCTTGATGCCGGCGCTGTGCAGGCCGATGCGAAAACCCATGGCCCGCACCTCATCCATCGCCGCCGGCAAACCGTCCTGCAGGGTCGGCTCGCCGCCACTGAACACCACTGCGTCCAGCAGGTCCTGGCGGCGTTGCAGGAAACTCAGGACTCGGCACCAGTCCAGCTCCTCGCTGCCCCGCGGCGGGATCAGTTGCGGGTTGTGGCAATAGCGGCATCGCCAGGCGCAGCCCTGGCAGAACAGCACGCAGGCCAGCAGGCCCGGGTAGTCGAGAGTGGTCAGGGGCACCATGCCCCCAACCCGCATCTTTCGGCTCATTGGCGCCCTGCCGTCGCCTGCTCGGTGAAATGCACGCGCTCGCGGTGCTCGGACTGCTTGCCCGGGTTGAACGCCGAGACCGGGCGGTGATAGCCCATCACCCGGGTCCAGACTTCGCAGCGTTGGCGTTGCGCCAGGGGCGGTGTGTGCTGTGCATTCATGGTCGAACTCCTTGCGGTTGGGAAAAGGCGGATCAGTGCACGGTGCCCGAAGGCTGGGCCTGCAGCAGGGCTTCGTCGCACTTGGGGCAGAACTCGTGTTCGCCGTCGAGGTAGCCGTGCACCGGGCAGATGGAAAAGGTCGGCGTCACCGTCAGGTACGGCAGGTGGAAACGCCCCAGGGCCTTGCGCACCAGTTGCTTGCAGGCCGCGGTCGAGGAAATCCGCTCGGCCATGTACAGGTGCAGCACGGTGCCGCCGGTGTATTTGCACTGCAGTTCGTCCTGCAGCTCCAGGGCCTCGAACGGATCGTCGGTGTAGCCCACCGGCAGCTGCGAAGAGTTGGTGTAGTACGGCGCCTCGCGGCTGCCGGCCTGGAGAATGCCGGGGTAGCGCTTGAGGTCTTCCCTGGCGAAGCGGTAGGTGGTGCCTTCGGCCGGGGTCGCCTCGAGGTTGTACAGATGGCCGGTGTCTTCCTGGAAGCGCACCAGGGTGGCGCGCACATGGTCCAGTAGGCGGAGGGCGAACTGGCGCCCCTGCTCGGTGTGCATGCCCTGCTCGTCGCCACTGAAATTGCGCAGCATTTCGTGCAGGCCATTGAGACCGATGGTCGAGAAGTGATTGCGCAGCGTGCCCAGGTAACGCTGGGTGTAGGGGTACAGGCCGGCGTCCATATGGTGCTGGATCACCTTGCGCTTGACCTCCAGGCTCTCCATCGCCAGTTCCATCAGCGCGTCCAGGCGCTGCAGCAGGCCGCTGGTATTGCCCTTGAACAAATAGCCCAGGCGCGCGCAGTTGATCGTCACCACCCCCAGGGAACCGGTCTGCTCCGCCGAGCCGAACAGGCCGCCGCCGCGCTTGAGCAGCTCGCGCACGTCCAGTTGCAGGCGGCAGCACATGGAGCGCACCTGGTTGGGTTGCATGTCCGAATTGAGGAAGTTCTGGAAATACGGCAGCCCGTAGCGGGCGGTCATCTCGAACAGGCGGTCGGCGTTCTCGCTGTCCCAGGGGAAATCATGGGTGATGTTGTAGGTCGGGATCGGAAAAGTGAACACCCGGCCCTTGGCGTCGCCGGCCTGCATCACTTCGATATAGGCGCGGTTGAGCAGGTCCATTTCGGCTTGCAGTTCACCGTAGGCGAAAGGCATTTCCTCGCCGCCGATCACCGGGACCTGCTCGCGCAGATCCTCCGGGCAGACCCAGTCGAAGGTCAGGTTGGTAAAGGGGGTCTGGGTGCCCCAGCGCGACGGCACGTTGAGGTTGTAGATGAACTCCTGGATCGCCTGGCGCACCTGCGGGTAGCTCAGGCGGTCCTTGCGCACATAGGGCGCCAGGTAGGTGTCGAACGAACTGAAGGCCTGGGCCCCGGCCCATTCGTTCTGCAGGGTGCCGAGGAAATTCACCATCTGCCCCAGGGCGCTGCTCAGGTGCTTGGGCGGCCCGGCCTCGACCCGCCCCGGCACGCCATTGAGGCCTTCGTGCAACAGCGTGCGCAACGACCAGCCGGCGCAGTAGCCGGCAAGCATGTCGAGGTCGTGGATATGCAGGTCGGCCTCGCGGTGGGCGCGGCCGATATCTTGGCTGTAGACCTCGTCCAGCCAGTAGTTGGCGGTGACCTTGCCGGACACGTTGAGCACCAGTCCGCCCAGGGAATACCCCTGGTTGGCGTTGGCCTGCACCCGCCAGTCCTCGCGGTCGAGGTATTCGTTCATCGAGGCCGCCACTTCGACCAGGGTCTTGCGGTCGCGGCGCAGGCGCCCGTGCTGTTCGCGATAGACGATGTAGGCACGCATGGCCAAGAAGAACCCGGCGTCCATCAGCACCCGCTCGACCCGGTCCTGGATCTGCTCGACGTGCAGCTGCGCATGCCCTTCAAGGTGAGCCAGCACCGCCTTGAGCAAGCCCTCGGCCTCGACGGCGCCGTACTCGCCGCTGGCCTTGCCGGCGGCGATCAACGCCTGGCGGATCTTGTCCGCATCGAAGGCAACCCGGCTGCCATCGCGTTTGTGCAGGCGATTGTTGCCCACCCTGATCAGCGTGCTGTGCATTTGACCTCCAGACACTACATATAGGTGTTTTTAAATCTGAAAACACAAGATGCGGGGAGATTACGGAGAGTCGGTTGGATTGCCATTGATCGCGATCAAGTTTTTTGGGGTCGTGTACATATCCATTTTTTTGGTAACGGCGACTTAGGATTCCGCCCTTACGGCGGCTCACTTTGGAAGATCCGGAAGCCGGCCCAGTCCAAAGTAAGCAAAACGCTCTTGCCCCACCACTCGGTGCCTTGCTAAGGCTCGGCATGCCCTCCCTCCGGCATTGATCCATGGCCTGGGGCGGCTAACCCGGCATCCCTGCCGGGTTACCCACGGCTCAATGCCTGCGTTCGGCCATCGTGGTTAACGGGGCGCTCAGATCAAAAACAACGCGAGGCGGCCTACCGGCCCGCCTGGCTGAGAATGCACTCCCTGTAGCCGCTGCCGAGCGCAGCGAGGCTGCGATCGAGGCCGAAGGACTCGCCAGGCGGGCACCGCATATCCCCAGATCCTGCGAGGTGTCAGGTTTAGCGGCCCTGCGGGCCGATCGCAGCCTCGCTGTGCTCGGCAGCGGCTACACAAAGCATGTCCGGCAGAAGAGCCGTAGCGTGACGATGGCCTGTGGCGGCGTGCCCCCGGAGCAATGCCTGCGTTCGGCCAGCGCGGTTAACGGGGCGCTCAGATCAAAAGCAAGACGGCGGCCTGCCGGCCGGCCTGGCTGAGAACGCGGGCCCTGTAGCCGCTGCCGAGCGCAGCGAGGCTGCGATCGAGGCCGAAGGACTCGCCAGGCGGGCACCGCGTTTCCCCAGATCCTGCGAGGCGTCAGGTTTAGCGGCCCTGCGGGCCGTTCGCAGCCTCGCTGTGCTCGGCAGCGGCTACACAAAGCATGTCCGGCAGAAGAGCCGTAGTGTGACGATGGCCTGTGGCGGCGTGCCCCCCGGAGCAATGCCTGTGTTCGGCCAGCGTGGTTAACGGGGCGCTCAGATCAAAAGCAAGACGGCGGCCTACCGGCCGGCCTGGCTGAGAACGCGGGCCCTGTAGCCGAGCACAGCGAGGCTGCGATCGAGGCCGAAGGACTCGTCAGGCGGGCACCGCGTTTCCCCAGATCCTGCGAGGCGTCAGGTTTAGCGTCCCTGCGGGCCGATCGCAGCCTCGCTGTGCTCGGCAGCGGCTACACAAAGCATGTCCGGCAGAAGAGCCGTAGTGTGGCAAAAACAGCAAGCTCCGCCCGGCTTTGGCTTTGGCTTTGGCTTTGGCTTTGGCTTTTGCTTTTGCTTTTGATCTTGATCTTGATCTCTAGCGCCCCGTTAACCACGCTGGCCGAACGGAGGTATTACGGAGCGGGTAAACCGGCAGGGATGCCGGTTTAGCCGCCCCGGGCCATGGATGGCCCGTGGCGGCGGCCCGCTCCGTAATGCCTGCGTTCGGGCACACCGAGCCTAAGCGAGGCGCCGAGTGGTGGGGCAAGAGCCCTTTGGTTACTTTGGGGCTTTTCCAAAGTGACCCGCCGTAAGGGCGGAACCCTAAGCCGCCGTTACCGCAGCAACGGATATCCCCCCAATCTCACCCCCCACTCATATTCATAAACCGCACCACCTGCACCGTGCCTTCGGGGTTGAAATCATGACGCCACGGCTTGCGCCGCAACGCTTGCTGCACGGCCTCGATCAGCGGCTGGTCGCCCAGCGGATAACGGCGCAGCAAGCCGCGCAGGTCCAGGGCATCGTCCTGGCCCAGGCACAGCAACAGCTTGCCTTCGACGGTCATGCGCACCCGGTTGCAACTGCCGCAAAAATTGTGGCTGTTGGGCGAGATAAAGCCGATCCGCGTCTGCGGGTGACGCTCCAGGCGCATGTAGCGCGCCGGGCCGCCGCTGTTCTCGGTGCTGTCGAGCAAGGCATGGTGGCGGGCGATCAGCGCCCGCACCTCGTCGCTGGAACAGAAAGACTCGCCCCGCGAACGACCGACGTCACCCAGGGGCATTTCCTCGATAAAGCTGATATCGATGCCCTGCTCGATGGCGTACTGCACCAGCTGCGGCACCTCCTCGAAGTTGCGGCCCTTCATCACCACGCAGTTGAGCTTGATCCGCTCGAAGCCCGCCCCGCGCGCCACCTCGATGCCGCGCAGCACCCGGTCGAGATCGCCGTTGCGGGTGATGGCGCGAAACTTCTGAGCGTCCAGGCTATCGAGGCTGATGTTCATGCGCTTGACCCCAGCCTCCGCCAGCGGCCGGGCCAGGCGCGCCAGTTGTGAGCCGTTGCTGGTCATCACCAGTTCGCGCAGGCCCGGCAAGGCGGCGATATTGCGGCACAGCTCGACGATGCCCGGGCGAATCAGCGGCTCGCCGCCGGTGAGGCGGATCTTGCGCACGCCCTGGCCGACGAACAACGCCGCCAGCCGCTGCAGCTCTTCCAGGGTCAGCACCTGCTGGCGCGGCAGGAAGGTCATGTTCTTGGCCATGCAATACACACAGCGAAAATCGCAGCGGTCCGTCACCGACATCCGCAGATAATCGATCTGCCGCCCGAAGCCATCCCGCATCAGCTTGTTCATTCCATTCCCCTTGGCCACACCGTTCACTGCACCAGCGGCGAGTCGGCGCCTTGCAGCTGGATGCCGCGAATATCGGCGGCGCCGACCAGGGTCTGCAGGTACTGCACCACGGCCTTTTGCCAGACGCCCTGCTGCAGCTGGTTGCGGATCGCCGTCGCCACCGCCTCATAGGGCAAGGCCTGGCCTTCGACCCGCTGGTCGACGCTGACCACATGCCAGCCGTAGCGGCTTTCCAGCGGTTTGGCGACCAACCCCGGGCCCTGGCCAAACAACTGGCGCTCCAGCTCCGGCACGGTCTGGCCCTTGCTGATCTGCCCCAGGGAGCCGCCCTGGGCTTTCGACGGGCAAGCCGAATACTTCAACGCCAGCTCGGCAAAACTACCGGGCTGCTCATCCAGGCGTTGCAGCACGATCTCCGCCTGGACCCGGGCCGCGCTACGCGCCCCGGCATCGTCCGGCGCGCATTCGAGCAAAATGTGCCGCACCGCCAGCAACGGCGCGCTGTGAAAACGCGCACGGTTGTTGTCGTAGTAACGCCAGCAAGTGGCCTCGTCGCACTCCGGCACCTGCACCTCGCGTTCGAGCAACAAACGGGTGGCCGCCTCCTCTTCGTTCTCGCCGGCGCCGATCTCCAGCGTCAGCTCGAGCTCGGCGATGCGCTGCTGCAACAGCTCGCGGATCACCAGCGCCCTGGACGCCAGGTAAACCGCCTCCTCGCGGCTGGCCGCCGGGTGATATTGCAGCTCCCGGGCCAGCGCCTGCGCAGTGATCGGCACCTGGTTGACGCTGATGATCGGCCACTCCTGCTCGCTGCTGGCGATCAGTTGCGCGGGCGCCTCGTTATCGCTCACCGGCGCCTGGCCCGGCGGCGTGAACTCACGCACGCCGGCCTTCTCGGCCTTGCCTTCAACCGCGGCCTCGATGCTGATTTCGCTTTCCCCCAGCACCGGCTCCTCGCGGGCCGAAGACCCGCAACCGCCGCTGCCACCTTTACCGCCGCCACATCCACATCCACCTGACATGAGCGTCTCCTCAGACTTTCTGCCGAACGATTTGATAACGCCGCCCCAGGTACCAGACCGGCGCGCTGACCATGTGCACCAGGCGGGTAAAGGGGAACAGTACGAACAGGCTCAGGCCGAGGAACACGTGCAGCTTGTAGGTCAGGCCGACCGGGGCGATGGCCGCCGCCGCGTCCATGGGCCGCAACAGCACGATGTTCTGCGCCCAGTTAGCGAGCATCACCATCACCGAGCCGTCCATGTGCGCGGTGGACGCAGCTATGGTCAAAAGGCCCAGCAGCAACTGCGCCAGCAGCACCAGCAGGATCAGGATGTCCGAAGGGCTGGACGTGGCGCGCACCCTCGGGTCGGTCAGGCGGCGCTTGATCAGCATCAGCAGGCCGACCAGGCACAGCAGGCCGAAGAAGCCGCCGGAGACCATCGCCAGCAATTGCTTGTGCTCGGTGCTGATCACATGGTGATAGACCGAGGCCGGGGTCAGCAGGCCGACAAAGTGCCCGGCCAGCACGAACAGCACGCCGACATGGAACAGATTGCTGGCCACGCGCATGCCGCGGTTGTCGAGCATCTGGCTGGAACCGGCCTTCCAGCTGTACTGCGACAGGTCGAAGCGCGCCCAGCTGCCCAGCAGGCAGATCGCCAGGGCGACGTAGGGATAGATCCCGAACACCAACAGATTCCACTTAGACATTGCCTACCTCCCCGGCTGGCGCGGCGGCCAGCCCCTGATGCTGAAAATCCACCCAGTGCAGCGGTACCGCGCTTTCCTCCCGGGGCTTGCCCGGCGCGCTGGGCATGGCGCTGCAACGGTCCTGCTGCTCGGCCTTGAGAAAGTCCACCGCCTCCTCTTCCCAGACCTGGTCCAGGGCTTCGAGGGAGTCGTCGCGCCGCTCGGCCGCCACCTGCTCGCGCAGGTCGGCCACCGCCTGGTGCGGCTCCTCGCCGGCGATCTGCAGCAAGGCGCGCAAACAACTGGCGTAGGCGCTTTCGCGTTCCTCCAGGCGCGCCGCGAGCAGGGCCAGCAGGTGCGCGACATCGGCCAGGCCCTCGCGGGCCTCGAGGTCGTCGCGGGTAGAGAGAAACTCCAGGTACAGCGGGAGGTAGTCCGGCAGCTCCTTGACGCCGATGGCAAACCCCGCCGCTTCATACTGCGCGAGCATGTCGACCATGGCCTGGCCACGGTCGCGGGACTCGCCGTGCACATGCTCGAACAGCAGCAGCGACAGCGAGCGGCCACGGCCGAACAGCGCGCCGTAATGCTCCTGGCCATCCATCAGGTCGTTGTTGCAGAGCAGCTCCAGCAGCTCGAACAGCGCACCGCGCTGCTTCGGGCTGATTTCCCGGGCCTGGATAATCGCCTGTTCCAGCTCGTCGCGGCCCTCGACCAGGGCCTGGCTCGGGTAGTCGAGCAACAGCGAAATCACTTTAAGGATGCGCATGTTCAGTCCTCCCACAGCTGTACGGTTTTCAGGACGTCGCGGCGGTTGGCCTTCTTCGCCCCGAACATATTGGTGTCGGAACTGCCGCTGCAGCCGCTGCCGAAACTGAAGCCGCAACCGGAACGCTCGGCGAAGGCATCGCTCATGGCTTCCTCGCGGTGCGCGCTGGGCACCACGTAGCGGTCCTCGTAGTTGGCGATGGCCAGGTAGCGGTACATTTCCTCGACCTGGCTCACGCTCAGGCCGACGTCCTCGAGCACCTGCAGGTCCTGCACGCCTTCGACCTGCTGCGAACGCTTGAAGGCGCGCATCGCCAGCAAGCGCTTGAGGGCGCGCTTGACCGGCTTTTCGTCGCCGGCGGTCAGCAGGTTGGCCAGGTAGCGCAACGGAATGCGCAGGCTGTCGACATCCGGGATCACCCCGTTCATGCCCACGGTGCCGGCGGCCGCGGCGTTCTGGATCGGCGACAGCGGCGGCACGTACCAGACCATCGGCAAGGTGCGGTATTCCGGGTGCAGCGGCAGCGCCAGCTTCCAGTCGACGGCCATCTTGTACACCGGCGAGCGCTGCGCGGCGTCGATCACCGACTGCGGCACGCCGTCCTCCAGGGCCTGGCGGATCACTGCCGGGTCATGCGGATCGAGGAAGATTTCCAGCTGCTTCTCGTACAGGTCCTGCTCGCTGGCGGTGCTCGCCACCTCGGCGATGCGGTCGGCGTCGTACAGCAGCACGCCGAGGTAGCGGATACGCCCGACACAGGTCTCGGCGCACACCGTGGGCATGCCCGCCTCGATCCGTGGGTAGCAGAAGATGCACTTCTCGGACTTGCCGCTCTTCCAGTTGAAATAGATCTTTTTGTACGGGCAGCCGCTGATGCACATGCGCCAGCCGCGGCACTTCTCCTGGTCGATCAGGACGATCCCGTCTTCCTCGCGCTTGTAGATCGCCCCGCTCGGGCAGGACGCCGCGCACGCCGGGTTCAGGCAGTGCTCGCACAGGCGCGGCAGGTACATCATGAAGGTGTTTTCGTACTCGCCGTAGATGTCCGCCTGGATCTGGTCGAAGTTCTGGTCCTTGCGCCGCTTGGCGAATTCACTGCCGAGGATTTCCTCCCAGTTCGGCCCCCACTCGATCTTTTCCATGCGCTTGCCGGACACCACCGAACGCGGCCGCGCGATCGGCTGGTGGTCGCCCAGGGGGGCGGTGTGCAGGTGCTGGTAGTCGAAGTCGAACGGCTCGTAATAGTCGTCGAGGCTCGGCAGGTCGGGGTTGGCGAAGATGTTCGCCAGCACCCGGAACTTGCCGCCGATGCGCGGGTTGATCGAGCCGTTGGCGTTGCGCACCCAGCCGCCCTTCCACTTGTCCTGGTTTTCCCATTCTTTCGGGTAGCCGATCCCGGGCTTGGTCTCGACGTTGTTGAACCAGGCGTATTCCATGCCTTCGCGGCTGGTCCAGACGTTCTTGCAGGTGATCGAGCAGGTATGGCAACCGATGCATTTGTCCAGGTTCAGGACCATGCCGATTTGTGAACGAATCTTCATGACAACTCCTCAATCCATCTCGGTCGGCAGGGGGCGTGGCAGCTCATCGCCGTCCGAGCCGTCAAGCCAGTCGACGCGGGCCATCTTGCGCACCACGACGAATTCGTCGCGGTTGCAACCGACCGTGCCGTAATAGTTGAAACCGTAGGCCTGCTGGGCATAGCCGCCGATCATGTGGGTCGGCTTGAGCACCACCCGGGTGACCGAGTTGTGGTGGCCGCCGCGGGTCTTGGTGGTCTCGGAGCCGGGCACGTTCACGATCCGTTCCTGGGCGTGGTACATCATCACCATGCCCTCCTTGACCCGCTGGCTGACCACCGCCCGGGCGGTCGCCGCGCCGTTGGCGTTGAAGCATTCGATCCAGTCGTTGTCCTCGATGCCGGCGCGTTTCGCGTCGATCTCCGAGAGCCAGACAATCGGCCCGCCGCGGCTCAGGGTGAGCATCAGCAGGTTGTCGCTGTAGGTGCTGTGGATGCCCCATTTCTGATGCGGGGTGATCCAGTTGAGGACGATTTCCGGGTGGCCGTTGGCGCGCTTGCCCTTCACCGCCTCGATGGTCCGGGTGTTGACCGGCGGCCGGTAGCTCATCAGTTGTTCGCCGAACGCCTGCATCCACGGGTGGTCCTGGTAGAACTGCTGGCGACCAGTGATGGTGCGCCACGGGATGTTCTCGTGGACGTTGGTGTAGCCGGCGTTGTAGCTGACGTGTTCGTCCTCCAGGCCCGACCAGGTGGGGCTGGAGATGATCTTGCGCGGCTGCGCCTGGATATCGCGGAAGCGGATCGCCTCGTGGGCCTTGGACAGCGCCAGGTGGCTGTGGTCGATGCCGGTAAAGCCGGACAGCGCCGCCCAGGCCTTGACCGCCACATGGCCGTTGGTTTCCGGGGCCAGCGAGAGGATCACCTCGGCCGCGTCGATGGCGGTATCGATCTTCGGCCGGCCCTGGCTGATGCCCGCCGCCTCTTCGCGGTAGTTCAGCTCGCCGAGGAATTGCACTTCCCGGTCGGTGTTCCAGTTGATGCCCTTGCCGCCGTTGCCGAGTTTTTCCAGCAGCGGCCCGAGGGAGGTGAACTGCTTGTAGATGTTCGGGTAGTCGCGCTCTACCACTTGCAGGTTCGGCGCATTCTTGCCCGGTTGCGGCGCCACGCCGGCGCTCTTCCAGTCGGTGCCGCCGAACGGTTGGGCCAGCTCGCCGACGCTGTCATGCAGCAGCGGCACGGTGACCAGGTCCTGCTCCACGCCCAGGTGCCCCACCGCCATGGCCGAGAATGCCTTGGCGATGCCCTTGTAGATTTCCCAGTCGGAGCGCGATTCCCAGGCCGGGTCGATGGCCGCCGACAGCGGGTGGATAAAGGGGTGCATGTCCGAGGTGTTCATGTCGTCCTTTTCGTACCAGGTCGCGGTCGGCAGCACGATGTCGGAATACACGCAGGTCGAGGACATGCGGAAGTCCAGGGTGGTGACCAGGTCGAGCTTGCCGATCGCGCCTTCGTCGACCCATTCGGCTTCCTGCGGCTTGCAGTCGCCAACCTGGCCGATGTCCTCGTTCATCACCCCGTTACGGGTGCCGAGCAGGTACTTGAGCATGTACTCGTGGCCCTTGCCCGAGGACCCCAGCAGGTTGGAACGCCAGATGAACATGTTGCGCGGGAAGTTCTGCGGGTTGTCCGGCTGTTCGCAGGCGAAACGCAGCGACCCCTCATGCAACGACTTGACCACATAGTCCTTGGGCGTCATGCCAAGTGCTGTGGCGTCGCGGCAGATGTGCAGCGGGTTAGTGTTGAGCTGCGGCGCGCTGGGCAGCCAGCCGGCGCGCTCGGCGCGGATGTTGTAGTCCAGCGCATGCTCGGGGAACTGGCTCTTGTCGGCCAATGGCGAGAGCACGTCGTGCATGCTCATTTTCTCGTGGCGCCATTGCGAGCTGTGGGCATAGAAGAAGCTGGTGCCGTTCATCTGCCGTGGCGGGCGGCTCCAGTCCAGGCCGAACGCCAGGGGCAGCCAGCCGCATTGCGGACGCAGTTTTTCCTGGCCCACGTAGTGCGCCCAGCCGCCCCCGGTCTGGCCGACGCAACCGCAGAGCATGAGCATGTTGATCAGCCCGCGGTAGTTCATGTCCATGTGGTACCAGTGGTTCATCGCCGCGCCGACGATGATCATCGAGCGGCCACGGGTCTTGTCGGCGTTGTCGGCGAACTCGCGGGCGATCTGGATGGCTTTCTCGCGGCTGACGCCGGTGATCTGCTCCTGCCAGGCCGGAGTGCCGGGCACGCTGGCGTCGTCGTAGTCGCGGGCCACATTGGCGCCGCCGAGGCCACGGTCGATGGCCAGGTTGGCCGCCGACAGGTCGAACACCGTGGCCACCTTGACCTGGCTGCCGTCGGCCAGGGTCAGGCTGCGCACCGGCACGCGGCGGTATTGCACGGCATCGCCGGCCACATGCTGGAAGTGCTCCTGGATTTCCCCGGCGAAATACGGGAAGGCCACTTCGGCGACATCGCCACCGATCAGGCTCAAGCTCAGGTCGATCTCGCGCCCCGCGCCGCCTTCACGGGCGAGGATGTTCCACTTGCCCTGCTCGCCCCAGCGATAGCCGATAGAGCCCTGGGGCGACACCAGCTCGCCGCTGGCGTCGATGGCGATGGTTTTCCATTCCGGGTTGTTGTCCTGGCCGAGGTTGCCGGCCAGGTCCGAGGCGCGCAGGAAGCGGTCCGGCTGGTAACCGTTGCCCGGCGCGGTGCCGAGCATCGGCTTGAGCAGCACCAGCACCGGCAGGTCGGTGTAGCGCTTGGCGTAGTCGGTGAAATAGGCGCTCGGCCGGTCCAGGTGGAATTCTTTGAAGATCACATGGTTGAAGGCCTGGGCCAGCGCCGCGTCGGTGCCCTGCTTGGGGTTGAGCCAGAGGTCGGTGAGCTTGGCCACTTCCGAATAGTCGGGGGTGATGGCCACGGTCTTGGTGCCCTTGTAGCGCACCTCGGTGAAGAAGTGCGCGTCCGGGGTACGGGTCTGCGGGACGTTGGAACCCCAGGCGATGATGTAGTTGGAGTTGTACCAGTCGGCCGACTCCGGCACGTCGGTCTGCTCGCCCCAGACCATCGGCGAGGCTGGCGGCAGGTCGCAGTACCAGTCATAGAAACTCAGGCAGGCGCCGCCGATCAGCGACAGGTAGCGGGCGCCGGCGGCGTAGCTGACCATCGACATGGCCGGGATCGGCGAGAAACCGACGACCCGGTCGGGGCCGTATTGCTTGATGGTGTAGACGTTGGCCGCGGCGATGATCTCGTTGACCTCGTCCCAGCTGGAACGGATGAAGCCGCCCATGCCGCGCTTGCTCTTGTACGACTCGGCCTTGGCCGGGTCCTCGACGATGCTCGCCCAGGCATCCACCGGCGCCATGCTCTGGCGCGCCTGGCGCCACAGCTTGAGCAGCGGCTTGCGAATCTTCGGGTACTTCAGGCGGTTGGCGCTGTAGATGTACCAGCTATAGCTGGCGCCCCGCGGGCAGCCGCGCGGCTCGTGGTTGGGCAAGTCATTGCGGGTGCGCGGGTAGTCGGTCTGCTGGGTTTCCCAGGTGATCAGGCCGTTCTTCACGTAGATCTTCCACGAGCAGGAACCGGTGCAGTTCACCCCGTGGGTGGAGCGCACGATCTTGTCGTACTGCCAGCGCGAGCGGTAGACGTTCTCCCAGTCGCGCGACTCCTTGCGGGTCTCCCCGTGGCCCTCGGCGAATTCGCTTTGCTTGCGGTTGAAGAACCGCAGTTGATCCAACAAATGACTCATGGTGCTTTCCTCTCAGGCTTGCCGCGGGGTTCTATGCCCCGAGCGGGCAAGGTTTGGATTCGGGTCGTGTCAGCAGGGAGTCGCCGCGCCTTTGCGCGCGTACCACCACCAGGTCACCACGATGCAACTCAGGTAAAAGCCGACGAACATGTAGAAGGCCATCTCCGGGCCACCGGTCTGGGCCATGGAAGTGCCGAAGGACTTGGGGATGAAGAACGCGCCGAAGGCGCCCATCGCCGAGCTGAAGCCGAGCACCGCGGCCGACTCCTTGCCGGCGTTTTTCAGCGCCTGCTCGCGCACCGCGGCGCCTTGCCCGGCGGCGGCTTTTTCGTGCAGGGTGCGGAAGATCACCGGGATCATGCGGAAGGTGGAGCCGTTGCCGATGCCGGTGGTGATGAACAGCAGCATGAACAGGCCGAGGAAGCCGTAGAAGTTGCCGCCGGCGCCGTTGTGCGGAAGAACGCCGTGGCTGGCCTCTGGTAGAAAGTGAAGAACCCCGAAGACCATCAGGATCATCGCCACGAAGTTCCACAAGGTCACCCGCGCACCGCCGAGCTTGTCCGCCAGCCAGCCGCCCAGCGGCCGCACCAGGGCGCCCACCAGCGGGCCGAGGAAGGCGAACTTCAGCGCGACCACCTCCGGAAAGGCGGTCTTGATCAGCAGCGGGAAGGCCGCCGAGAAGCCGATGAACGAGCCGAAGGTGGCCAGGTACAGCCAGCACATCAGCCAGTTGTGCTTGCGCTTGAAAATCACCGCCTGCTCACTGAACGAGGCCTTGGCGCTGGACAGGTCATTCATGCCGAACCAGGCCAGCAAGGTCACCGCGACAATGAACGGCACCCAGAGAAACCCGGCGTTCTGCAGCCACAGCTGGCTGCCGTCGGCCAGCACCTGGGGCTGCCCGCCGAGCCAGCCGAACAGGCCGAAGGTAATCACCAGCGGCACGCAGAACTGCATCACCGACACCCCGAGGTTGCCCAGCCCGGCATTCAGGCCCAGGGCCGTGCCCTGCTGCGACTTGGGGTAGAAGAAGCTGATGTTGGACATGCTCGAGGCAAAGTTGCCGCCGCCGAAGCCGCAGAGCAGCGCGATCAGCACGAACACGCTGTAGGGTGTGTTCGGGTCCTGCACGGCAAAGCCCATCCACAGCGACGGCAGCAGCAGCGAAGCCGTGCTCAGGGCAGTCCAGCGGCGGCCGCCGAAGATCGGCACCATGAACGAATAGAACACTCGCAAGGTGGCGCCGGACAGCCCCGGCAGCGCCGCCAGCCAGAACAGCTGGTCGGTGCTGAAGCTGAAACCGATGGCGTTCAGGCGCACGATCACCGTGCTCCAGACCATCCACACGGCAAAGGCCAGCAGCAGCGCGGGAATCGAGATCCACAGGTTGCGGGTCGCCGTCTGCTTGCCGCTGCGCCCCCAGAAAGCGGGGTCTTCCGGGCGCCAGTCATGAATCACCGGGCCTGAATCGGGCTTGTTAAGCACTGACATGATCTTCTCCTTGGGCAATGCTGGAAAACGGGGACGAGGTGGCCGGCGGCTGTTTGCCCAGCAGCGGGCGCCTGCGGACTTCGCTGAAGTACATCCAGGTGAGCGACACCCAGACCACGCCGTACATCAACATGAAGCAGGAGGAGCGCACGCCGGTGAGGTCCACCAGGGCGCCGAACAGGATCGGCAGGACGAAGCCGCCCAGGCCGCCGGCCAAGCCGACGATGCCGGACACCGCGCCCATGTTTTGCGGGTAGTCGTTGGCGATGTACTTGAACACCGAGGCCTTGCCGAAGGCGAAGGCGATGCCCATGACGAACAGCAGCACGGTGAACAGCGCAGGGTTCAGGCCGATGTGGAAATCCAGGGTGCCGTCGACGGTGTGCACTTGCAGCTGGGTCTGCGGGTAGGACAGCAGGAACAGGCACACCCAGCTGACCCAGAGCACCCACCAGGTCACGCTCTGCGCGCCCCAGCGGTCCGACATCCAGCCGCCGACGGCGCGCAGCACGCCGCCCGGCAGGGAAAAGCAGGCGGCCAGCAGCGCCGCGCTTTGCAGGCTGAAACCGTATTCCTGCACGTAGTACTGGGTCATCCACAGCGCCAGGGCCACGTAGCCGCCAAAGACGATCGAGTAGTACTGGCAGTAGCGCCACACCGCCGGCTCTTTCAGCGCGCTCAACTGCTCGCGCAGGCTGGCGCCGCAAGCGCTGCGGTGGGCCTTGTTGTCGGCGCTGAGGAACCAGAACAGCAGCGCGGTGATGAACAGGATGGCGCTGAAGACTTTCGGCACCAGCTGCCAGCTGCCGGCGGCGATCAGCGCCGGGGCGAGGAACTTGGTCAGCGCGGCCCCGGCGTTGCCGGCACCGAAAATGCCCATGGCGAAGCCCTGGTTGTCCTGCTCGAACCATTTGGCGACGTAGGCGATGCCCACCGAAAACGAACCGCCGGCCAGGCCGACGAACAGGCCCAGGACCAGGAACTGCCAGTACGCCGTGGCGTGGCTGATCAGGTACAGCGGCAATACGCAGCAGAGCATCAGCAGGAAGAACACGCTGCGCCCGCCAAAGCGGTCGGTCAGCAGGCCCAGCGGCAGGCGCGCCAGCGAACCGGTCAACACCGGGGTGGCGGCCAGCAGGCCGAACTGGGTCTCGTTGAGCGCAAGCAGTGTCTTGATCGGCACGCCGAGCACCGCGAACATCATCCAGACCATAAAGCACACAGTGAAGGCCAGCGTACTCATGCCCAGCACCAGGCCTTGTCGCACACGCGGTTGGCTCATCTCGCTCTCCAGTCAGTGATTCATGGCGGCAGACTAGAGAGGCAAACCCGGCAAAAACTTGACCTCCATCAACGAAGCCCGGAGCCCTGCGGGCATATGCTTGCGCCGCCTACCTCCAACGAGGTAGTGCTGGAAAACCTCTTGACCCTTTGTTTATCAAGCTCTTGCGCTCGCCACGCCCGGCAATCGCGCAGCTTCGACGAACAACAACTCTTTAGAGGTAGAGCGCCAGGGACCGGCGGCAAAACCATCGGCACCTCCTGGAGAGCCACCCCGCATGCCCATGTTCCCCTTCTCTACCCGCGGCCCGTGCCCATGATCCGCTGGCTACGCAGCTCCCTGCCCGCGCGCGCCGGCCTGGCGGTCATCCTGATTGCCGTGCTGGCGCTGGCCAGCTCGCTGAGCGCCGGGCTGATCGCCTGGTTCAGCCAGGGCGACGCCGCGGCGATCAACACCGCGGGTTCGGTGCGCATGGAGACCTATCACCTGAGCTGGAAGCTGGCCGCGGGCGCCAGCGCCGAAGAAATCGAGCGCATCCGCCGCAGCCTGCAACAGCGCCTCGACAGCCAGTCGCTCAAGGCAGTGCTGGAAGACGGCGCCGACCCCGAGCTGGTGGACAGCTACCGGCAGATCCAGCAGCGCTGGGCCGGGCAATTGCAGCCGGCCCTGCAACAGCAGGACGCCGCCACGTTCCAGGCCCTGGCCCTGCCCTTCGTCGAACAGCTGAACCAGTTCGTCAGCCTGCTGCAACGCCAGAGCGAACATAAGCAGACCTGGCAACAACTGATCCAGGGCGCGGCGCTGTTCACCACCCTGTTCGTCCTGCTGCTGGGCCTGTACGAACTGCAGTACAGCGTGGTCACGCCGTTGCAGGAACTGGTGCAGGCCACCCAGCGTTTTCGCCGTGGCGACTTCCAGGTGCGGGTCAACCACCAGTCGCGGGACGAACTGGGCCAACTGGCCACCAGCTTCAACGCCATGGCCGAGACCATCGAGCAATCCCACCGCACCCTGGAAACCCTGGTGCGGCAAAAGACCCACAACCTGCAACAGGCCAATGCCGCCCTGGAACTGCTGTACCAGAGCAGTCGCAGCCTGGCCACGCGGCTGGCCAACGCCGAAGGCCTGGACGAATTGATCCGGCGCTTCCAGCAACGCCTGCCGGGGTTGCGCCTGTCGCTGTGCCTGCAAGGCCAGTTGCAGGCCCCGGCCCAGCAGTTGATCGCGCTGCATGGCGCCAACAGTCGGGACGTCTGCGCGGTCAGCGATTGCGCCACCTGCCAGCGGCACCAGCCGGTCCGCCGGCAGAGTTTCAGCATCAGCAACCAGGGCAGCGAACTGGGCGAGCTCAAGGCGCACTTCGTCGACGGCCACGCCCCGCAAGCCTGGGAAACCGAGCTGATCCAGGCCCTGGCCAACCTGATCGGCACCTCGCTGTCGCTCAAGCGCCAGCGCGAACAGGACCATCGCCTGCTGCTGTTCGAAGAACGCGCGATCATCGCCCGCGAGCTGCACGACTCGCTGGCCCAGGCCTTGTCCTACATGAAGCTGCAGGTCAGCCGCATGCAGACCCTGATGCGCCGTGGCGAACCGGTGAGCACCCTGGAGAACGTCACCGCCGAACTGCGCGAAGGGGTGAACAACGCCTACCGCCAGCTGCGCGAACTGCTGACCACCTTCCGCCTGCAGATCCACGATGCCGGGCTGGTGCGGGAACTGCAGGCGACCACCGAGGAGTTCTCGCGCCGGGGCGATTTCCAGGTGCACCTGCACGTCGACAGCTTCGCCTTCGAGCTGTCGGCCAGCGAGCAGATCCACCTGTTGCAGATCACCCGCGAGGCGCTCTCCAACTGCCTGCGCCACGCCCACGCGGAAAATGTCTGGCTGCAACTGCGCCAGCACGGCGAAACCCTGCGCCTGTCGATCGAGGACGATGGCCGCGGTTTCAGCGACGGCCACGACAACAGCGGCAATCAACGCGAACACCACGGCCTGAACATCATGGATGAGCGGGCCCGCAGCCTGCATGGCCAGTTGCAGATTTCTTCCAGGACGCCCCAGGGCACCCTGGTGCAGATGGAATTCCGCCCGGAATTTCTCGCAGTCCCCCCACAAGGTAGCGTCGCATGAACCCCCCCCCCCCTTACCGGATCCTGCTGGTCGACGACCACCCGATGATGCGTCGCGGCATTCGCCAGATGCTCGAGCTCGAGGACGACCTGCAGATCGTCGGCGAAGCCGGCCACGGCGAAGAAGCCCTGGGCCTGATCGAACCCTTGCGGCCCGACCTGGTGCTGCTCGACAACAACATGCCGCAACTCAACGGCATCGAGACCCTGCGTCGCCTGCGGGCCATGGACTACCGCGGCAAGGTGCTGCTGTTCACCGTGTCCGATGCCGAGGACGACATTCGCGACGCCCTGCGCCTGGATGCCGACGGCTACCTGCTCAAGGACATGGAGCCCGAGTTGCTGATCCAATACCTGCGCGACGCGCTGAACGGCGCCCTGGTCATCAGCCCGGGGCTGACCCGGGTCATGGCCCAGGCCCTGCGCTCGCCGCCGCGCCAGGCGGAAGTGGAACTCACCGAACGCGAGCGCCAGGTGCTGCGGACCATCGCCAGCGGCTACAGCAACAAGGTCATCGGCCACAAGCTGGGCATCACCGAAGGCACGGTCAAGGTCCATGTGAAGAACCTGCTGCACAAGCTCGGCCTGCGCTCGCGGGTCGAGGCCGCGGTGTGGGCCATGGAGCACCTGCGCAACGCCGGCTGAAGACGCCCTGCCCCTTGCCTCTTCGCCCGGCTTGCCTCTTCGCCCGGCTTGCCTCTTTGGAGGTAAGCCGCCGGAGGCATAGGCCCTGGGCGCCTGGCGCCCTACCATGGCCGGCAGCGGAGGTACGCCATGCTGACCCACCCTTCCATCGTCCTGTTGCTGCGTCGCCATCATCTGTTCAGCCAATTGCCGGACAAGGTCTTCGAAGAAGTCTGTGCCCAAGCCATGCTCCGGCGCCTGGCCAGCCACGGCACCCTGATGCACCAGGGCGACCCGGCCAAGCGCTTTTTCCTGCTGGTCAGCGGCCAGGTCAAGCTGTACCGCATCACCGGCGAGGGCCAGGAGAACCTGGTGGAAATCATCCAGCCCGGGCAGACCTTCGCCGAGGCCCTGCTGTTCAGCCAGGCACGCTTCTACCCGGTGAACGCCACCGCCCTGAAAGACAGCGTGCTGATCAGCATCGACGGCAACCATTACCGCCATGCCCTGGAGGACCAGCCGCAGGTCTGCCTGGCGATCCTGGCGAGCATGAGCGTGCACCTGCACCAGCGCCTCAAGGACATCGACACCCTGACCCTGGGCAGCGCCAGCCGGCGGGTGGTCAACTTCCTGTTGCAGGAACGCGACCCGCACAGCGGCGAGGTGGTGTTGCAAGTGTCCAAGCGCCTGGTGGCCTCCAAGCTGGGCATCCAGCCGGAGACCTTCTCGCGCATCCTCCACCGGCTGGTGGAAAACGGCCTGATCGCCATGCAGCGGCGTAACATCCGGATCCTCGGCGTCGACGAGCTGGCCGCCTACCACGGATGAAAAAAGCCGCTGGAACAATCGCCGCCAGGCTGGTTGAATCGCCCTCCAGCGGCGTTGCAGCGCACGGTCGAGGCGGCGCCACGCCGAAAAGAACGACAAAACCACACCAGACCAACAGGGGGCCCGGGTGACGGCTAAAGAATTGACGGTGCGTGTCGCACAACAGGACGATCATTCGTGGATCGTCGCCGCGCATGGCGACGTCTATGCCACGGAGTTCGGCTTTGACAGGCGCTTCCAGGACAACATCGCCGACAAGATGCGCGCCTTCCTCCAATGGCCAAGCCCATTCAACCGCATCTGGGTGGGCGTGATAGAAGACCGGCCCGTGGCCTCGATCGCGATATCGGAGCGCCCCGGCGGCGTGGCATTTCTCAACTTCGTGCTGGTTTTGCCGCAGCACCGGGGTCTAGGCGCCGGGCGGGCAATGCTCGAACTCGCCCTCGAGCATGCCCGCGCGCACTCGTTTGCCCAGGTGCAGCTGGAAACCTACAGCTGCCTGGTCGATGCACGGGCGCTGTATGCGCGCCTCGGCTTCCAAATGACCGAGGTGACGCCAGGCCAGAAGGCCTACGGCAAGAATTTCGACCAGGAATTCTGGTCGCTGCAACTCTAGGCACCGCTGGGGCCGACCGCCGTTCCTGGGCGGTCGGCACCAGCGGCTTCAGCCCGCCGCCAACCCCTTCCCCGCCCGCTCCAGATTGCGCCACAGCCAGGCCGGCAGCACGTCCGGGTCGAGGCTGTCGATCAGGTTCTTCAGGGTCAGGCCCAGTTCGGTGTCGCCCTCGATCACCAGGCGCCGGCGAAAGAACAGCGTGTCCGGGTCTTCCTGGCGGCTGGCCAACAGCAGGAACTCGCGCCAATTGCCGCTGATGGTCACGTCGGCCCGGGCCCGTTCGGCAATGCGCAGGCCGTCGCGCTCGCGGGTCACGTACCAGGCCAGGCCCAGGTCGGGAATCCGCAGGCACAGCCAGCGCCGGCGCAACAGGTCGAACTCGCCGGCGCGCAATGGCTCGGCCAGGCAGCGGTTGAGCCCTTGCTGCAAGGCCAGGCGCTGCACGCCGAACGGTACCCGCCGCAGCAGCGGCAGCACGCGGTCGGCGCCGCGCAGCAGCCACGCCTTGCGGCTCGATTGGCGCGGGGATGATCCACTCAACACAGGCCCACCTCCTCGACTCGCAACATGCCGGCCTGGCCATGCCAGTAGCCGTTGCAGCCCTCGACGAACACCGGCGGCGTCGCGCCCTGGCGCACCCGCTGATAGGCCTCGATCACCTCGCCCATGCCCTGGGCCCGCGGGCTCAGGCGCAACAGGTCGGCGCCGCAGGCCACCAGCCCGGCATAGTCCGCCAGCAGGTTGGTGACCTCCGCCGACAAGGTCTGGATGCCATTGAGGGTGAACAACGCCTGGCCCTCCTGGCTGCTCAGCGCCAGGCCATCGGGGTACTGGATGCAGCAGAACTGGCAGTCGTCCTTGGGCCGGTTCTGCGCCCGGGCGGTAAAGCAGCGCGCCGAATAGGCCAGGGGCAAATGCCCGTAGGCAAAGACTTCGACCTCGGGCAGCGCCTGCCCCAGTTCGCGCATCTGTTCGAGCACCGCGCGGATCAGCGCCGCCGAGCATTCCACCGGCGGCACCCAGCGGATCATTCCGCAGGCTTGCAGCTGCGCCAGGGCGTGGCCGTTGTACAGGTTGAGGGCCGGGCCGGCCACGAAGGGCAGCTTGCGCTCGGCGAGGAACTGCACCGCGCCCATGTCGTTGGCCTCCACCAACAGCTCGCCGTTGTCGCACAGCCGGCGCAGGCTCGACAGCTCCGAGGCGGCCTCGATCAGGGTCAGGCTGGAGAGCACGATCTGCGCCGACGTGCAGCCCTGCAATTCGCGCCCCAGGCCCAGCCACTGGTCCAGGGACAGCGCCCGGCGTTTGGAGCACACGGTTTCCCCCAGGTAAATCACATCCAGGGGCAAGGCCGACATCTCGGCATAAAAGCGCCCCAGTTGTTCTTTGTCCCAATAGAACAGGACGGGGCCCAGGCTGAGTTTCATCGTTAATTCCTCATTGCCATGATCGGTGGTAGGCACCCAGGGTGGTCTGGCTGCCCTCGGACAAACCGGCCAGCACCTGGCGCCACTGCGCCTTGACCGCGAAGCTCGCCGGCGCGGCGCGATGGGCATCCAGCGCCGCGCGCCAGACCCGGGTGACCTGCTCGACATAGGCCGGGCTGCGCTGGCGGCCTTCGATCTTCACCGCCTCGACGCCAATGGCCGCAAGCTCCGGCAACAGGTCCAGGGTGTCGAGGCTGGTGGGTTCCTCCAGGGCATGGAAGCGCTTGCCCTCGACCAGGAACCGGCCCTTGCACAGGGTCGGGTAGCCGGCCGCCTCGTCAGCGGTGTAGCGGTCGATCAAGACTTCGCTGAGGCGCGCACTCAAGCCTTCGGCATCCTCGCTCCAGCGCACCGCCTTGGCCGGCGAGCAGACGCCGCACAGGTTCGGCGACTCGCCGGTGATGTAGGAAGACAGGTGGCAACGCCCTTCGGCCATGATGCACAGGCTGCCAAAGGCGAACACCTCGATCGGCACCGTGCTGCTGGCCGCCACCTGGCGCACCTGGGCCAGCGACAACACCCGGGGCAGCACGGCGCGGCGGATGTTGTAGTGCTGGGCGTAGAACGCCAGGGCGCTGGCGTTGGTCGCCGAGCCCTGCACTGAGAGGTGCAGGTTCAATTGCGGATGGCGCTGGCTGGCATAGGCCAGGACACCCGGATCGGCGGCGATCAGCGCATCGATGCCATGATCGGCGGCGCGGTCCACCGCCCGCTGCCAACGCTCCCAGCCCTGGGGCTGGGGGTAGGTGTTGACCGCGACATAGAGTTTGCGTTGGTGCTGGCGAATGTGCGCGACCGCCGCGTCGAACTGCTTGTCGTCCATGTTCAGGCCGGCGAAATGCCGGGCATTGGTGTCATCGCGAAAGCCCACGTAGACGGCATCGGCGCCTTGGCGCACCGCCGCTTTGAGCGCAGGCAGGTTGCCTGCGGGACAGACCAGTTGCATGGGGGATCCTCATCAGGGAGCGCGCCTGGACGGCGCGTGCGCTGCGTCTCGCCAACCAGTGCGCAGCGATCGGAAAGGCGCTGCCAGTCTAGCCAGGCCGGCAGCCACGGCCTTGACCGCAATCAATTGCGCTCATTGCATCAGTTCGGCGAACGACAGGAACGGCACCGGCTCGCCCAGCTGCACCCGGCGCTCGCCTTCCACCAGCGCCAGGCCATCGGCCCAACAGGCGGCGCTGAGCATCGCCGAGCTTTGCTGCGGGTGCGGTTGCACGCAGACCTGGCCGTCCTCGCCGGGCACCAGGCGGGCCCGCAGGTACTGGCGGCGACGGTTGCGCTGCAACCACTCGAAACCCGCCGGCAACGCCATGGGCCGCGGCAGCACATCCAGCACACCCTGGGCCCGCAGCAGGAACGGCCGCACCACCACCAGCGCGGTCACCAGCGCCGCCGAGGGGTTGCCGGGCATGCCGAGCCACGGCTTGCCGGCCACGGCGCCAAAGGCCAGGGGCTTGCCCGGCTGGATCGCCAGGCGCCAGAAATCCACGTGGCCGAGTTCCTCGATCGCCTGCTTGAGGTGGTCTTCCTCGCCGACCGAAACCCCGCCCGAGGTCAGCAGCAGGTCGCACTCCGACGAGGCCAGGCTCAAGGCGTGCCGGCTGGCCGCCAGCTCGTCGGCCATGACCCCGTAGTCGTGCACCTCGACGCCCCAGCCGCGCAACAGCGCCGACAGGCAATAGCGGTTGCTGTTGTAGATCTGCCCCGGCGCCAGGGGCTGGCCGGGTTCGCGCAGCTCGTCGCCGCTGCTCAGCAGGCACACGCGCAACGGCCGGTAGACTTCGACCCGGGCAATCCCGGCCGCGGCCAGCAAGCCCAATTCCTGGGCGCGCAGGCGCTTGCCGGCCTTGAGCAACAGAGCGCCGCGAGCAACCTCCTCGCCCTGCTTGCGCACGTGATCGCCCACGGTCGCCGGCGGCAACCAGACCTGCCCGCCCTCGACCCGGCAGCTCTCCTGGGGCACCACCGTATCGGCCCCCGGCGGCAAGGGCGCGCCGGTGAAGATGCGCACCACCTGCCCTGGCGGCAAGGCAACCTGTGCCGCCTGCCCGGCGGCAATCCGCCCGCCCAGGCCCAGGTAGCCACCGTTGGGCGGCAGGTCGGCGGCGCGCAAGGCGTAGCCGTCCATGGCGCTGTTGTCCCAGCCGGGCAGGTTCAGCGGCGAATGAATGTCCACCGCCAGCACCCGGCCCAGGGCCTGCTCCAGCGCGATGCTCTGAGTCGTGGGCGGTGGCGGCACCTGGTCCAGCAGATGGGCGATGGCCTGGTCCACCGGGATCAGTTGGCCGCTGTCGCAGCCACAGCCGGTCACGGCCGCACCCCACAGGCCTCGATATGCTGCCCTGGCTCCTTATGGGGCTGCGGTTTGAGGTGCGGGGCGAAATTGCAGGGGCCGGTGCGGCTATCCAGTTGCTCGCGCAGGATGCTGTTCCAGGCGGTGCGGCAGGCGCCCGGCGAGCCCGGCACGCAACACACCAGCACGCCGTTGCTGAGCCCGGCCAGGGCCCGCGATTGCAGGCTGGACATGCCGATTTCCTGCAGCGACACCTGGCGGAACAGCTCGCCGAAACCGTCCACCTGCTTGTCCAGCAGCGGCAGTACCGCCTGCGGCGTGTTGTCCCGCGCGGTGAAGCCGGTGCCGCCGGTCATCAGCACCACCTGCACCTCGGGGTCGGCGATCCACTGCGAGACGCGGGCGCGGATCTGGTAGATGTCGTCCGGCACCAGGCCGCGATCGACCAGCACATGGCCGGCGGCCTGCAGCAGGTCGCTGAGGGTCTGCCCCGAGGTGTCGGTCTGCAGGGTGCGGGTATCGCTGATGGTCAGCACGGCGATGTTCAGGGGTTGAAACGTACGTTGCGCCAGATGGGCCATATCCAAGCCTTCCCGTGAATGAGATAGGCCCCAGCCTGAACCGAAACCGCCGGCGAACCTATTCCTCCAAGGAGGTACCTCGTGGCTACCACCGGCTCAGGGCGCCAGCCGGGCGTGATGCCAGGCGCCTTGTTGCAAGCGGTAATCCAGGCGGTCGTGCAGGCGGTCGCTGCGGCCCTGCCAGAACTCCATGCGCTGCGGGCGCAGGCAGTAGCCGCCCCAATGTTCGGGGCGCGGCACCGGCTGGCCGTCGAAACGGCTGGTGACGCTGGCCAGCAAGGATTCCAGCTGCAAGCGGTCGGCCAGCGGCTGGCTCTGCGGCGACGCCCAGGCACCCAGGCGACTGGCCAGGGAGCGCGAATCGAAATATACATCCGACAGCCGCGGCTCGAGCCGCGACACCGATCCCTCGATGCGCACCTGGCGCTCCAGGGCCGGCCAGAAGAAGGTCATGGCGGCTTGGGGATTGGCCGCCAGTTCCAGGCCCTTGGCGCTCTGGTAGTTGCCGAAAAAGGTCAAGCCGTCCTCGCTCACGCCCTTGAGCAGCAGCACCCGGCAATGGGGCTGGCCCTGGTCGTCGACGGTGGCCAGGCACATGCTGTTGGCCTCCACCGGCGCCTGCTCGGTGTCGCGGGCCTGTTGCAACCACTGGCGAAACAGCGGCAGCGGATCGTCCGGCGCGGCCTCGTCGGCCAAGCCATCGCGGCAGTAGTTACGACGCATCTGAGCCAGGGAAAGCGGCATGACGGTGATCTCCGTTGAGGTTTTGCGCAGTCTGCGAGGCCGCGCGCCCCACAACCTTGATCGCCATCAACGGCACGCACCGATTACCCGCAACACGCCTCCCCTCCCCGTAGGAGCGAGGCTTGCCCGCGAAAAATCCCGAGAACGACGCAGAATGCCAGGCTATCCGCGTGAGCCTTGAAGAGCTTCGCGAGCAAGCTTCGCTCCTACGAAAGCAGGGCCTGCGCAATCGCGTAGGAGCGAGGCTTGCCCGCGAAAATCCCGAGAACGACGCAGAATGCCAGGCTATCCGCGT
>NZ_FNPW01000001.1:58126-111848 GCF_900107395.1 Pseudomonas sp. NFIX28 | reverse complement strand
TCCTACGAAAGCAGGGCCTGCGCGATTGCGTAGGAGCGAGGCTTGCCCGCGAAAATCCCCGAGAACGACGCGGAACTCCAGGCTACCCACGTCAGCCTTGGAGATCCGCTATTTGAGCCGCAGGCGTCGGGCCAGTTTGTGCAGGTTGCTCGGGTCGACTTGCAGCAGCCGGGCGGCGCGGGCCCAGTTGTTGCGGCAGCGGCTCAGGGCCTGGTGGATTTTCTGCCGCTGACAATCGTCGACGGCTTCGCTCAGCGGCTGGAACGGCCCATCGGCAGCAACCTCGGAGCGTGGTTCGAAGGGTTCCGCAGCCTTTACCGAACTGTCCAGATCGAGGACTTCCGGCTCCAGGGTCAGGATCTGGTTGCGACTGCCGCCGCGGCTCAATTGCTTGAGCGCGGCGCGGCTGATCACATGTTCCAGTTCCCGCACATTGCCCGGCCAGGGGTAAGCCAGCAGCGCGCGCTCGGCCGCCGGCGCCAGGCGCAGGCCACGCAGGCCGAGGCGGCTGCGGTTGAGCTCGAGGAAATGCCCGGCCAGCATCAACACATCCGGGCCGCGTTCGCGCAACGGCGGGATCGGCACCGGGTACACCGACAGCCGGTGGTAAAGGTCGGCGCGAAACAGCCCGTCGCGAATGCTGTCCGGCAGGTGCCGGTTGGTCGCGGCGATGATGCGCACATCCACATGCAGCGGCTTGTCCGCCCCCAGGCGCTGGATCTCGCCGTTCTGCAGGGTACGCAGCAACTTGGCCTGCACGCTCAACGGCAGCTCGCCGACCTCGTCGAGAAACAGCGTGCCGCCGTTCGCCGCATCGAAGCGCCCGGCGCGGTCGCTGGTGGCGCCGGAGAAGGCGCCCTTGACGTGGCCGAACAGCTCGCTCTCGGCCAGGGACTCCGGCAGCGCCGCGCAATTGACCTGCACCAGCGGCTTGTGGGCGCGCCGGGACAACCGATGCAGGCGCCGGGCGAACAGCTCCTTGCCAACCCCGGTCTCGCCCAGCAGCAACACCGGCAACTCGGAATCGGCGAGCACATCCAGCTCGTTGAGCAATTGGTGCAAGGCCTCGCTCTGGCCGAGGATCTCGCTTTCCTCGAGCGGCCGGCGCAGATCCTGCGGCTCGCTGCGCGACAGGCGTAGGCTGCGGTTCTCCTGCTCCAGGCGGGTGACCCGCAGCGCGGCTTCGATCTGCAGGCTGCAACGCTTGAGCTCGTCCCGCGCCTGGCGGTCGAACGTCCCGGCCTGCAGCGCGTCGAGGGTGATGGCGCCCCAGACCCGCCCTTCCACATACAGGCTCACGCCCATGCAGTCGTGCACCGCCAGCGGCCCGCTGTCCGGTTGGTCGAGCAGCCCGTCATACGGATCTGGCAGGCGGCTGTCGGGCTCAAACCAGGTGGGCTCGCGCGATGCCATGATCGCCGCCAGGCGCGGGTGCTGGGCAATCACGAAGCGCCGCCCGAGGGCTTCATGCACCAGGCCGACGGTGGCCAGCGGCCGCAGGCTGTCGTCGTCCAGGCGCAGCAGGCCCACGGCCCCGGCCTTGAAATATTCGCGCAGGGTCTGCACCAGACGCTGCAAACGCACGGCATTGGGCAACTCGACAATCAGGTCGGCCGCCAGACTTTCACGCAACATGGTAGTCATCACCCTTTCTGGTGGTTTTGACCCCGAGGTTCCAGGGTCATCCGCACCACGACAAAAAATTAGTCCATTACTTTCAAACAGATAGCTATGGCATGGCGGATGCAACGGCCCAGGGGAACCGTTGCCATTCCAACAAGGAACCCCCTGATGAACCCGTCACTCCCGGAACAACCCGGTCTTTCCCAACCCAGCGCTGCGCGCCCCGATTCTTCACAACCAAACCTGCTGGAGCAGAGCCTCGGCCAGCTGGCCTGTGACATCCCCGGCGCGACGCGGGTGTTTCATGACTTCAACCTGGACTTCTGCTGCGGCGGGCAGAAAACCCTGCGCGAAGCCGCCTTGAACAAACGCCTGGACCCCGCGCAAATCGCCGAGGCCCTGCATAACCTGCAAGGCGATGCCGACCAGCACGACTGGCGCGAGCAGCCGGGCGAGGCGCTGATCGCCCATATCCTCACCCGCTACCACGCCCGCCACCGCGAACAGCTGCCGGAACTGATCCGCCTGGCCTGCCGCGTGGAGCAGGTGCACGGTGCCCGCGCCGCCTGCCCCAACGGCCTGGCCGACCATCTGCGGGACATGCAGCAGGAACTCGAAGGCCACATGCTCAAGGAAGAACAGGTGCTGTTCCCGATGTTGCAACAAGGCCTGGGCCGCCGCGCCGCACCGCCGATCCATGTGCTGCGCCTGGAGCACGAGCAACATGGCGAAGCCCTGGAAAAACTGCTGGTGCTGACCGACCGCATCACCCCGCCCGCCGACGCCTGCAACACCTGGCGCGCGCTGTATCGCGGGCTGAGCGAGTTTCGCGACGACCTGATGCAGCACATCCACCTGGAAAACAATGTGCTGTTCGTCAATGCCCTGAACGCTTGATCCCCGCCCTTGCGCGCCAGCCCAGCGGCTGGCGCGATACCTCCCCCCAGCTTCAGCCCTGCCAATAGAACATCGCCTTGGCCAGGACCACGATCAGCAGCATGTGCCCCAGCACGCTGCGGCGGATCCAGCAGGCGCGACTGGCGCTCAGCCGCGAGGTTTTCAGCCAGTACGCCAGCAACAGGTAATGGCCGATGATGCTCAGGGCCAGGACGATTTTCAGGCTCAACAAGCTGGCGAAACTGCTGGCCAGCGGTTGGCTCAAGGCCCCGCGGTGCTGCCAGGCCAGGCCGATGCCGGCGCCATACAACAGCAGCACCACGCCGTGCAGCACCTTGCGCGAACGCACCGCGATGGCCTGCTCCGCCGTCACCAGGGCGCCGGTCGCCAGTTGCCGGCGCGCCGTGTGCCAGATGCACACCTCGAAGAACAGCGTGCCGATAAAGCCGATGGCCGCCAGCAAATGGGTGACCAGTAACCAGGGGTAAATCATTGCCCATCTCCTTGCTCCGCATTCAGGGCTCAGCCCGGGTGCCCGTCGACCCGCGCCCGCAGCAGCATCGGCCCGTAGCGCCAGGCGTACAGGGCAAAGGCCAGGGCCCAGCACGCCCCCGCCAGCCACAACGCCGCCACCGGCAGCCAAAGCACCAGCAGCACCCGGCTGAGGCAGGCCAGATTGAGCAGGATGAACGCCAGGGTCATGCCCGCCGGCGGCTCCAATGGGCGGCCGGTGTGGCCCAGGCTGACCCGGGCGATCATCGCCAGGATCAACCCGGCCATGGCGCCGATGGTCAGGCCGTGCACGGCCAGGCTAGGGTTCAGCGGCGCGCCGAAATGCCACAGCGCCATGCCCAGGCACGCCAGCGCCAGCCAGGCGTAGGCCAGGTGCAGCGACCACAGCAGCGGCACGCGCCACAGGCCGCGATCCTGCCAGCGCCACAACCGCAGCAGATGCCCGGCCGCCAGCAGCAGGAACAGCGCACCGACTCCGGCATTGGCCGCCAGCGCCGGCCCGGCGGCATACAGCAGCGCCACCAGCGCCGAGCCTGCCAGCAACAGGTAATCGAGCCAGGGCCAGGGCGCCACGGCCTCGACCCGGCCGAGGCCGCGCTGGGTGAAAAACGGAATCACCCGCCCGCCGATCAGGCTCATCATCGCCGCCACCAGCCACAGGCCGCCCAGCACGCCCTGGCGCTGCCAGCCTTCATGGCCTTGCAACAGGCCGGCCACCGACACGGCGTCCGCCGCCGCGAGCAACAGCAGCACCAGCACAATCGGGTAATTGCGTCGCTGCCGCACCTTCCACAGCATGCGGCCCATCAGCCCGGCCAGCGCCACGGGAAACCCCAGCTCCAGCACCGCCAGCAGCGGCCATGGCGCGCTGCTCAACCAGGCCAGGCGCGCGGCCAGCCAGAGCACGGCCAGGGCCGCCAGCGGCTTGCCGCTCAGGCCCGGCTGGCCGGTCCAGGTCTGCACCGCGGTGAGCAGGAACCCGGCGATGATCGCCAGGCCGAAACCGAATAGCAGTTCATGGCGGTGCCAGCCCAGCCAGCCCCCCGCCGGTTGCCAGTCGCCCAGGGCGCCGTGCAGGGCCGCCAGCCACAGCGGCACCGCCAGCAGCGCGAGGACGCAACCGGCGAGGAAAAACGGCCGGAAGGCCAGCCGTAACAGCGGCACGATTGCCATCGCGGCACGACGGTCAAGTACTTGCATCAAGCCCACTCCTTTACCCAGCGGCCGACCCGGAAACGGTCGGCACGCGGCGAATGAAAAACCCGGCCATGATCGGCCATTGGCTCGCCCTTGCCGTTGTCGCAAATCAAGCTTGCCCGGGGTACGGCGGGCCAATCTGCCCGCCGTCCCGCCAGCCAGTGCAAAGGCCGTGCCCCAAGGCCAGGTCGCCGCTTGCGGCGGCCATCGGCAGGCAGGCCGGGGTCGCGGCCGGCGCGGCGCCGGCGGGCGGCTTCCGGCGAGAGGGTCAAAATGACTATTGGCTAGTCATTTGAACCCGAAATCGCCTGGTCTTTTTGACCACGCCGCAACCGATCGCCCCGCACGCCGGGGGCCTGGCGCCTGGCCCAGCTCTTGCTGAGCACAGCGCACCCCCAACCCCTGCCGAATGACCGGAGCCACCATGAATACCGCCGAAGCCCCCCTGAAAACCGCCGGGGCTACCCTGAAAGCCGCCGGGGCTGCCCTGAAAAAAACCCTCCAGCCACTGACCTGGTTTTTCGTCCTGGGCGCGATCCTCGCCCTCGCCAGCCGCGTCGCCCTCGGCCTCGCCTGAGCCACAGCAGCACCTTTCCCCCAGCCATAAGGATGAATATTCATGGTGCTCCACCGCGTCCATCACCAGATCCTGCGCAGCCATCACCTGTTCGAACCCTTGAATGAGGAACAGCTGGACGAATTGATGGCGGCCAGCCAGTTGCTCAGCCTCGACAAGGGCGACCCGCTGTTCCGCCAGGGCGAGCCGGCCGAGGCGTTTTATTTCGTGATTGCCGGCGCGGTGAAAATCTACCGCCTGACCCCCGACGGCCAGGAGAAAGTGTTCGAGGTCATCGGCCCGCGCCAGACCTTCGCCGAGGCGATGATGCTGATGGACACGCCGGACTATGTGGCCTGCGCCGAAGCCATCGGCCCGACCCAGCTCTATCGCCTGTCCAACGACATCTACCTGCGCCTGCTGCAAGGCAACAGCCGCCTGACCTTCGCCCTGCTCGGCAAGCTCTGCGTGCGCCTGCACCAGCGGGTCAACGAAATCGAAACGCTGTCGCTGAAGAACGCCACCCACAGGGTGGTGCGCTATCTGTTGACGCAGCTGATGCAGCTGCAACCGGTGGAGCGCCGCTTCGAACTGCCGATGGCCAAGCAGTTGATCGCCGGCCACCTGGCGATCCAGCCGGAAACCTTTTCGCGGATCATCCGCCGCCTGATCGATGAAAAGATCATCAGCCAGGACGGCCGCCAGATCGTCATTCTCGACCGTCCGCGCCTGGAGCAATTCGAATGAGCGCCGGGCCCGTCTGCCTGTATTGCCAAGGCCCCAACCCGCCTCGGCAAGCCTCCTGCCGCCACTGCGGCATGCCACTGCCAGCCACCGCGGCGCACGCCGAACGGCGCCGGCTGCGGCGCTTCACCGGGTTCTGCATCGGCCTGACGCTGTTCTGCGTGGCGATGTTCTTCTGGCTGCCACGTTCCTAGCGGACGCTTTTGCCTGGAACACCGTTGCGGTCGCTACGCCGGAATGCCGCCCATACCGATCGCAGCCTCGGCAGCGGCTACAAGACCGCGCATAGCTCTGGTCTCTACGTGTAGCCGCTGCCAAGCGTTAGCGAGGCTGCGATCGAGGACGCAGTCCTCGCAAGGTCTGTGCACTGGCTCCACCTGAAACCACACATCGTCTGGTGGGCGGCATTGCGACGCAGTCCTCGCAACGCCTGCGCACCCGATTTGCCTGGAACATTGAACCCTTCCCCCTCGCCTGCCCTGGCCGGCGAAGGCGCCACAGGCGGCGGGCAACAGCCGAGGGTCTTCGCGCTGGCGAGCCAGGCTCCTGCCGTCAAGGTGTCGCGCCTCAGGGCTGGGTCAGTTGCCGATACAGCTGCGGCAAACGCAGGGGCAGTTGCTCGGGCTGGCGGATCAGGGTGTAGCCATTGGCGCCGAACAGGTACGGCAGGTAAGCCGCGGCCTCGCGGTCGATGGTGATGCAGAACGGCGTCAGCCCCTGGCGCCGCGCTTCCAGGACCGCCTCGCGGGTGTCCTCGACGCCATAGCGGCCCTCGTAGAGGTCCAGGTCGTTGGGTTTGCCGTCGGTCAGCAACAGCAGCAGCTTGCGCTGGCGCTTGCAGCCGCCGAGCAGGCGCGTGGCCTGGCGGATGGCCGCGCCCATGCGCGTGTAGAAACCCGGCTTGAGCCCCTGGATACGCCCACGGGTGTGGTCGTCGTAGCGCTGGTCGAAAGCCTTGAGTTCCTGCATGCGCACCTGCTGGCGGCGCAACGAGGAAAACCCGTACAGGGCAAAGTCATCGCCGAGGCCGGCCAGGGTTTCGCCGAACAGCAGCAGGCTGTCGCGGATCACCTCGATCACCCGGTGTTCATCGTTGAGGTGCGCGTCGGTGGACATCGAGACATCCGCCAGCAGCAGGCACGCCAGGTCGCGCCGGGTATGGCGCTGTTCCATGAACAGGCCGCGCTCGGCACTGCCACCATGGGCGCGCTCGACGTGAAAATCCAGCCAGGCCTGCATGTCCAGTTCCGCGCCCTGGGGTTGCTGGCGTAACCATTGGCGGTCATTGCGCAGCTGCTGGAACTGCCGCCGCAACAGTTGCGCCGAGGCCTTCAGACGCGACGGCAGCGGCTGCGCCTGGCAATCGCGCGGCAGCAGCATCTGCAGGGTGACGAAGTCTTCTTGCAGGCGGCCCTTGCGGTAGTCCCACTCCGGCAGGCGAAGGCCCTCGCCCAGGGGGATGTCGTCGACGTCTGCCGGCGGCAGGTCGAGGTGCAGCTTGAGGCCGCCGCCCTTGCGCAGGCGGGTGCGCGACAGGGTCAGCTCATCCAGGTCGTCGGCGACCCGCGCGGCGTCCGGGTCTTCGCTGTCGTCGGCCCAGCGGTCGAGGTCCACATGCTCGGTCCAGCTGAACAGGTTTTCCAGGCGCACGATCAGCAGGCCGCCGTCGCGGCCATGGTCCTCGACCCGGCTGGCACGCTTGCGCCCGCCCTGTTGCTCGCCGACAGCGGTGGCCAGGTCCTCGGGCGAGTCCTGGAGGTCGGCGGCCTGCGGGCTGGCCAGGTGCAGCGGCGGATACAGCCAAAGCGGCACCGGCCAGGCCGCGCGCTCGCTGCGGGGAAACTCGGCAACGCTGCCGGGCTCGCGCAAGGCCTGGCACAGGGCCCGCTCCAGCGCCGCTTCGGCATGGCTCAGCGAGGACGGATCCGGGCGCAATTGCAGGTGCGCCTCGACCAACCGCCGGTAGCGCTCGCGCAGCGCCGGGTAGCGCTGTAGCAGGCGCCGGGTCCAGCGCTGGTTGTCCCGGCCCCAATGGCGCATCGGCCCGGATTGTGCCGCCAGCAGGGCCAGCCAGCGGTACAGCTCCTCATTCAAGGCGGCCTCGGGGAACACCGCGAGGCTGGCCGGCAGGCGCAGGTTGTCGGCGTCGCACCAGGCCAAGGGCGTTTGCCGGCAGGTGCCGGCGAGCTGCTGCAACAGGCTGCGACGCAACAGCAGGTCGCGCTCGCTGGCCGCCTCGACGCCGCGACCGTCGCCGCCCATGGCCCGCAACAGCAGGGCCAGGGAACGTTGGCGCGGCGCCAGCTCGACCCGCGCCTCGGGAAAATCCACGCTGGCGCGACGGGTGATAAAGCGATGCCAGACACTGCCGACCCACTCTTCCAGTTCCAGGGTGAAGGCCATGGAGCCTCCTTTTTCGAATGCAAGAAAAACAGCCCGCGGCCGTAGCCGCTACCGTGCGTTGTCCGTAGCCGCTGCCGAGCCCGCGAGGCTGCGATCGAGGACGGAGTCCTCGCAAAACCTGCGCACGCGGTGTATCGGAAAGACCGCATGGACCGGTTTGCGGCCGCTTCGTCGGAATGCCGCCCAAACCGATCGCAGCCTCGCTGCGCTCGACAGCGGCTACATGGACCGACGTGATGCTGTAGCCGCTGCCGAGCCTGCGAGGCTGCGACCGAGGACGGAGTCCTCGCAAAACCTGCGCACGCGGTTTGCCGGAAGAACCGCATGGACCGGCTTGCGGCCGCTACGTCGGAATGCCGCCCAAACCGATCGCAGCCTCGCTGCGCTCGGCAGCGGCTACACCTAGAGACCAGAGCCATGCGCGGTCTTGTAGCCGCTGCCGAGCCCGCGAGGCTGCGACCGAGGACGTAGTCCTCGCAAAACCTGCGCACGCGGTGTATCGGAAAGACCGCATGGACCGGTTTGCGGCCGCTTCGTCGGAATGCCGCCCAAACCGATCGCAGCCTCGCTGCGCTCGACAGCGGCTACATGGACCGACATGATGCTGTAGCCGCTGCCGAGCCCGCGAGGCTGCGGGTACGGGCGGGTACGCATCAGGGGGTCATGACGGTGGCGACGCGCAAGGCGGCGCGGCCGCGCTGGCGGAAGCTCAGCAGGTAGCACAGCAGCCCGGCGAAGAACCCCAGCCCGCTGATCAGGCGCGCCCAGAACAGCCCACTGAGATGCTCGACCGTGGCCATGAACGGCATCGCCGTGCCGTCCTCGGCCCAGCGTTGCAGCAGCACCTGGACCACGCCGGCGGCGGTGAGCAACAGGGTGATCATCACCATCGACAGGGTCATCAGCCAGAAGCCCCAGACTTCCAGGGTCTGCGAGCGCTCGTCCGCCGCCTCGCCGAGCCCGCGCAGGCGCGGCATGGCGTAGCTGATCAGGGTCATGACGATCATCGCGTAGGCACCGTAGAACGCCAGGTGGCCGTGGGCCGCGGTCAGTTGCGTGCCGTGGGTGTAGTAGTTGACCGGCGCCAGGGTATGCAGGAAACCCCAGACCCCGGCACCGAAGAACGCCGTCACCGTGGTGCCCTTGGCCCACAGCGTGGCGGCGCGGTTGGGGTGTTGCCGGCGGCGGTTCTTCACCATGCTGAAGGCGAAGACCACCATGGCCAGGAACGGCAGTGGTTCCAGCGCCGAGAAGATCGAACCGACCCACAGCCAGACCTCGGGCGCGCCGATCCAGAAGAAGTGGTGGCCGGTGCCGATGATCCCGCTGATCAGCGCCATGGCGATGATCACGTAGAGCCATTTCTCCACCACTTCGCGGTCCACGCCGGTGATCTTGATCAGCACGAAGGCCAGCATCGCGCCCATGATCAGCTCCCACACGCCTTCCACCCACAGGTGCACCACCCACCACCAGTAGAACTTGTCACGGGCCAGGTTAGCCGGGTTGTAGAAAGAGAACAGGAAGAACACCGCGAGGCCGATCAGCCCGGTCATCATCACCATGCTGACGGTGGTCTTGCGGCCCTTGAGCAGGGTCATGCCGATGTTGTAGAGAAAGCCCAGGCAGACCACGACTATGCCCATCTTGGTGATGGTCGGCTGCTCGAGGAACTCGCGGCCCATGGTCGGCAACAGCTCGTTGTGGGTCAGCCGGGCCAGGCCCGCGTAGGGCACCAGCAGGTAGCCGAGGATGGTCAGCACGCCGGCGGCGGCGAACACCCAGAACAGCAGCAGCGCCAGTTTCGGGCTGTGCAGTTCGCGGTCGACCTCTTCCGGGATCAGGTAGTAGGCCGCGCCCATGAAGCCGAACAGCAGCCAGACGATCAGCAGGTTGGTGTGGACCATCCGCGCCACGTTGAAGGGAATGATCGGGAACAGGAAATCGCCGATCACGTATTGCAGGCCCATGATCAAACCGAACAGCACCTGGCCGAGAAACAGCATCAGGGCAAACACGAAGTAAGGTTTGGCCACGGCCTGCGAGGCGAATTTCAGGTGTGGATTGGCAAGACGCATCGTTCAGCCCTCCTTGTTTGGCGGCCAGCCATTGGTATTGATGTTCGAGCTCCACTTGAGGAACTCAGCGATGTCGTCGACCTCCTGCTGGCTCAGGTTGAACTGCGGCATGGCCCGGCGCCCGGGCACGCCCAGCGGTTGCATCTTCATCCAGGCCTGCAGGAAAGGCTTGAAGCCCGCCTCGCCGCCGCGGCGCTGGAACACGTTGCCCAGCTCCGGCGCAAAGTACGCGCCCTCGCCCAGCAGCGTGTGGCAGCCGATGCAATTGTTTTGCTCCCAGACCGTCTTGCCGCGCACCACCGCTGCGCTCAATAGCGCGTCGTTGCTGCGTTCGGGGAAGGTCTGCTCGGTGTGATAGGTCAAGGCCAGGAAGATCAGGAAGAAGAACACGCTTCCGCCGAAATAGATGTTCCTGGCCATGCCTTTGGTGAAGTTCTGCGACATGCTCGCTTCCTCTTTGCTTGGCCAGGCCATGATAGGAAGCGCGGGTGGCAAACCTGCTTGATGGCGATCAAGAAACGCCGATGGTCTTGCTCGGGTATTAGCCGCCCAGGTTCAGGTTCAGGTTCAGGATCAGCCCCAGCAGCACGACCAGCGCCAGCGGCCAGCCAAGCAGCAGCCAGCGCCACAGGCGCGGCCCGTGGCGCAGTTCCATGAAGCCGTCGACGATCAGCCAGGCCTTGGCCACCGCCAGCAGCAGGATCAGCAGCCCCACCCCGCGCGACGCCCCCGGCGCCAGCCAGCTGCCCAGCCAGACCGTGCCCAGGCTGAGGCTGGCCAGGGCGGCCCAACAGCTCAGCAAAAACCTGCCGGAGGACATGCGCACCTCGTCAATCCAGAGCGTAGACCAGTGGAAACAGCAGTACCCAGACCAGATCGACCATGTGCCAATACAGCACGCCCGATTCGAAGCCCGAGGGGTTGTCGGCGCCATGGCGGCCACACAGGCAGCCCCGCGCCAGCCAGGCCAAAATCAGCATGCCCAACAGCACATGGAGGAAATGAAAGCCGCTGAGAATCCAGTACAGGGTGAAGAAGGTGTTGTGCGCCAGGTCCAGCCCCAGGCCCAGCAAGTGCCGGTACTCGTCGAGCTTGAGCAGCAGGTAGACCGTGGCCACCAGCAAGGCCGCCAGCAACAGCGCCGCTGCCTGGCGCGGCCGTGCCTGGCGCACCCGCTCCTGGGCCAGCGCCGCCAGCAGCCCGGCGCCGAGCAGGCTCAGGGTCATGGCCAGGCCGGTGGAACGGTCGAGCCACTGGCGGCTGTCGCTGAACAGTTGCGGCTTGAGCTGCTGGGTCACCGCAAAGGTCAGGATCAGGATGGCGAACACCGACAGCTCGGCGAGAATGAAAAACCACATGGCCAGGTCACCCGGCAGGTGCCGCCGGGGCGTTCGCGTGGTTCCGCCAGCGGTTTCAGCCGAAGTGCACATCGACCACGTCCATTAGCGCCGCCACCGTCACCGGGTCGTCGCTCAAGGGTTCGGCCAGGCACGCCAGGCAGGCTTCGCGCGGCGGCATGCCGGCGCCGATCATGCGCGCGGTGAAAATCAACAGCCGGGTGGACGCCACCTCCTCCAGGTCATGCTGCTCCAGGCGGCGCAGGGCCTGCCCCAGCCCGACAATCTGCCGCGCCAGCGCAGCATCCACTTGCGCCTCGCGCTGGACAATGCGTTCCTCCTCGGCCGGCGGCGGATAGTCGAAGCGCATCGCCACGAAACGCTGGCGGGTGCTGGGCTTCATGCCCTTGAGCAGGTTCTGGTAGCCGGGGTTGTAGGACACCACCAGCATGAAGGACGGCGGTGCCCGCAGGACTTCGCCGGTGCGCTCCAGGAACAGCTCGCGGCGGTCGTCGGCCAGGGGGTGCAGGACCACCACCGTGTCCTGGCGGGCCTCGACCACTTCGTCGAGGTAGCAGATGCCGCCTTCGCGCACCGCCCGGGTCAAGGGGCCGTCCTGCCACCAGGTGCCCTGGGCGCCGATCAGGTGCCGGCCGATCAGGTCGGCGGCGCTGAGGTCGTCGTGGCAAGCCACGGTGTGCAGCGGCAGGTTCAGCCGGTGCGCCATGTGCTGGACAAAACGGGTCTTGCCGCAGCCCGTGGGGCCTTTAATCAGCACCGGCATGCCGTGCCGCCAGGCCTGCTCGAACAGCGCCTGTTCATTGTTCAAGGGTTGATAGAAGGGTTCGCAAGCCGTTCCGAGATCCATGGGCTACCTGATTCAACAGCGGGGTTCGAGGACCACGCTAAGGCTGCCCGCCCTGACCGGCAAGCGACCCGGCCGGCAAACTTGATCGCCGTCAAGCGCACCGCGCCGGGCGGCAATCGGCGGCCGGGAACAAGCCCGGATCAGCGCTCGCCGTCAGGCTCGATGCACTCGCCAGCGCAGGCCAGCCCCGGGCTGCCCGGTTCCTGCTGGAACAGCTGGCAGATGCTGTCCACCTCCAGGCGGCCGGCCGGCAGGATGCTGATGAAACGCTCCGAAAGCTCCACCAGCCCGTTCCAGCTCAGCTGTTGCAGGCGCAGCCAGGCGGCCGCGAAGTATTGGCGAAAGATCAGCCCGTAGCGGCTTTCGATGGCCAGGATATCCAGCTCCAGGTCGCACGCCAGGCGCTCCACGACCAGTTGCCGGACCTAATCGCCCGCCTCGCAGCGCCAGCCGCGGCAGGTCGCCAGCTGGCCCAGGTCCAGCTGCTGCAGATAGTCCTCGAGGCCCTCGTGGTTCTGCGTATACAGCTCGTCGAACTGGCTGATGGCGCCCAGCCCGAACCCCACATGGTCGCAGTAGCCATGGCAGGTAAACCCCTGGCAGTTGCGGCGCAGCCGGCCGCGCTCCTGGGCCATCATCAGGTCGTCGTCGGGGCGCACGAACTGCCCCAGGCCAATGTATTGGTAACCCGCGGCCAACAGGCGCTCGAAGCAGATCCGCCGCATCGCCTCCTTGGCGTCCTGGCTGCACGCCGCCCCGGCCTGCTCCTGGCCCTGGTGCCGGTAGCGCGCGGGCGGCTGGGCGTAGTCGAACACCTGCAGGCGGTCGGGCTCCAGTTCGATCAGCGTGCCCAGCTTGCGCGCGAAGCTCGACGGGGTCTGCCAGGCGTGGCCATAGCCGAGGTCGACACTCACCGAGCGATAGCCAAAGGTGCGCGCGGCGTCGATCAGCGAATGGATGGGCGCCGGGTCCTGGTAGCGAGCCACCGACAGCTGGCTGTCGCCGCCGATATCCGGCACGCCGATGCTGACCTGGTTGAAGCCCTGGTCGCGCAGCAGGCCCATGGTCGCCCAGTCGGTGTGGTGCAGGTCAACGTCGATGCTGTAGTCGCCGCAATCGTGCTCGAGGAAGTTGAAGCGCTGGCGCAAATGCTTCATCAGCCGTTGCAACTGCGCCGCCTGCGGAGTGGCGCCACCCAGGTGGAACTGCTCGATGCGCTGCTCCGGGGCCAGGTGGCAGCCCACCAGGTCGATCTCGCGCTCCAGGCGGCGCAGATAATCTTCACCAGCGCCAGCGGCCAGGCCCGCCAGGCGCGCCGGAAACTGCACGTTCAGGGACAGTGGCCGCCGCTTCTGCCGGCTGCTGCGCAACGCCCGCAACAGGTCCAGGGAGCCGACGCCGGAGTGAAAACGGCGGGTGTCGGCATGGCAGTTGGGATCGAGCACGCCTTGATCGCGTCGCACGATCGGCTCGCTGCGGTGCGGGAGTAGATCAGCCATGACAGGGCTCCGGTGGCGGTGGATGGCCAGTGTCCGGGGTTAACGCCGAAGGCTCCTTGACATGCATCAAGCGGGGGACGGTACCGACCTACCAACTCAGGTAGAACATGCCCTTGGCCAGCAGCACGATCAGCAGCATATGGCCGAACAGGCTGTGATGGATGAAGCGCGAGTAGCGCTCATTCATGCGCCCGCTCTTGAACAGCAGCATGGCGATCAGGAAATGCCCGAGCACGCTGGCGGCGAGCAGGATCTTGAGCATCAGCAAGGTGCCGAACGACGACGCCAAGGGCGCCGCCAGCACCGGCAGGTAACGCACCCAGACCATGCCCAGCCCGGCGCCGAACAGCACCAGCAGCACCCAAGGCATTAGTTGGCGAGCACGCCGGGCGGTGCCCTGTTCGAGCAGCACCATGAGCTTGGCGGGCAGTTGCTGGCGGATGTGTTCCAGGAACAGCACCTCGAAGAACACTGTGCCGATGAAGACCAGCGCGGCGAGCAGGTGCAGGGTGAGCAGCAGCGGATAGATCATGGGCCCTCCGAATCAGAGTTGCGCGGCCTGGGCCAGCGCCTCAGCCGCCGGTCAGCGTGGGAAAGAACGCCACCTCGATGGGCTCGGACCAGGCGGAATCGCCCCGGCCTCGCACGTTGCCGCGAGACTACTGCGCCGCCCCGCTGGTGCGGTTGACGTCAATCAAGAAAGCCACAAGTCCCCGAGAGGGTCGTAATCACCCCATTCACTGTGTAAGGCCTAAAGAGCGACCGCACCCATGATCCGCCGCTTCAATCGCGATAACCCGCAAGCCGCAGGTAACGTTCGCCTTCCGATTGCAACTGCACATCGCTCGCCGCCAACTGGGCCCGAGCTTCGGCCAGGTTTTTCCGGCAGCCATTCCAGCGGCAATCCGGCAGCTGTTTGCTCAGTGAATTGGACGACACATTCGCGGCGCTCGCCTCCAGTCGCTCGCCATTGCTCCAGTCCATCCGCCACTCAGTGCCGGGCAGCGGGGGCTCATTGTTGTAATGCAATTGCCCGCGGTAGCGCATCAGCTTGCCTGCGAAGAACAGCCAGGTTTCGCGCTTGACCGGCACGTGCCCCTCGATCGCCCGCTCAGCGCCCGCTTCGGCCAGCAGTTCCACCTGCGCGAGGGGACCGCTTTGGGTCAGATGCAACCACACGCCCTTGGGCGCGTTGTAGTGCTTCAAGCCGTACCAGCGCGGTGTGCTATCCGGCATCACGACGGTGCTGATGCGTTCCTTGGCACTATACGAATAGAGTCGTCTGGGAAACTGATTGAGCTTGACGGCAGCCGGCACGCGGCCGGTCCTGGCCCAGTCCGGCGACGCCTCAAGCCGTTCCTGCAGGTCCAGGCTCAAGTGCCCCGGCCATGCCATCTGTCGCACGCTGCCGTCCGGCGCCTTCAGGTTGGCACGCAAGGTCGTCACCGCCATAGGGTCGCCAGGGTGGCTATCTCCCCCTGGCGTTCTGACGGCGAGATCCACCATCTGATAACCGGGTACATCCTGCTTCGGGAAGACCAGCGCAATACTCAGGGGTTGCTTGCGTCGCTTGGAGAACCCCCGCCGTGCCTCCCACGACAAATCGCGGGCCCAGTTTGTAAACAAGGGCTCGCGCCACAGCGCCTCCGCCGGTGCGCGCAATTCGGCATGGCTGAAGCTGTAATGCTCGGCAGGTGTTTCGGGCAACTCGAAGCGCAGCTTCAGCGGCTGCCCCGCACTGCCCTGCAACACCTGTGCGCGAACCGTCACTTGGCGCCGCACCGGCAAGCTTTCCATCTCGAAACGAGGCGCCGGGACACAGACGGTACCGACCATGCAGGTGAACAGTTGCAAGCTGGGCCGCGTCTTCTGCGTCTTGCCCTTGCTACCGATAGAGGGGAAGTAATAGGCAACGAGCTCGGCCCCCGTCCATACTTGCGGCCACAATCGCGCCTGGGTCGATTCATCGAGGTAGGCAATGGAGCTGTCGGCCAGTTCGACCTCCAATGACAGCGACGCCGCTTGCAGGGGCGCAACAGACGAGGCCACCAGCAATGCAGCGGTCGCGATGGCGCGCCGCAGGGTCGCTCTGCTAGCCGGATTGGCGAAAAACAGGATTGTTTGAATGAGCATTCTCCCTCCATGGAAATGAAACGACACATCGATACAGCACCACTCAGGGAGCAGCAATGACCAGCATCATGGACCCCACCTTGCGCGGAACCGGCAGGATCACCGGCGCGTTCTTCAACCCGGCGGGGGATATCGCCGCCGTGGTCTCGGAGTTTGCATTGCTGGTCAATCCGCCCGCGCGCGCGGCCTATGGCGGCACCGGCTTGCGTCATCGACTCGGCCTGTACCGACGTGGCGAGCCGGTGCCGTTCGCCATCTTCGACGAACTGTGCCTGCCGATCAACGATGTGGGTTTCCACCCCACCCTGCCGCGCATCGTGATCGGCGCCGGCCGCTATGACGGCGGCTACCTGTTCGAAGGCGAGCTGGCGGTGTGGAACTGGCAGACCGGCGAAAGCCGGCGCCCTTTTGCCGATATTCCCGAAGTGGTGCGCTGCCGCTACGACGCCAGCGGCGAGCGGATCGAAGCCTGGGTGCGGCCGTGGAACGAAGAATGGGACGGGCTGGACGACAGCGACTGGTCGGTGATCCTCGACACCCTGTTCCTGGTGCCGGCCGATGACAGCGAGGCAGCCTGGGCTGGGCAAGCGCCCGCGGTGCTGGAACTGGACCCGGCCGCGACCGTCGAGGCCTCGGGCCTGGCCGCAGACGACCAGGGCCCGGCGGCCACGCGCCTGGCCAAATGGCTGGGTGTGCCCGAGCTGGCGTGCCGGGGCACAATCCGCGACATCGCCTGGCTTGGCCCGGACCGCCTGGGCGTCACCCACGACGACTGCCTGCTGGACATCTTCAGCACGGACGGCACCCGGCTCGCCCACCACACTGGTTCGGGCTACGGCGCCGAGATCCTGCGCGGGGCCAGCGTGCATGTGCACGCCGTGCTGGTGCAGGACGGCCCCGAGGCCTATCGGCGCGACTCCCGTTTGTATCGGCTGGCGGACAATGAGCTGGTCCTGGTGCAGGACTACGACGATGAATACACCTTTTCGGCATCCAGCGACGGCCACCTGCTGGGGCGACGCAACCGCCTGAAAGGCCTCGGCGCGAAGGCCGTCGACGTACTGCTGGACCCTGCCCGCGACAGCGTCCAGCCGGTGGATGTCGGCCATTACGACTGCTTCAACCATTACATCGGCATCAACGGCGCTCCTCATTTGTTCGCACTCCAGGGCACGCCGGCCAGCTCCCACGAACACAAATACCTGTGCATCGTCCGGCCCGACGGCACGCTGCAAAGGCTCTGGCCGCTGCTCAAGCAGGACCGCACCCAGGCCAGCCACGCCATGGAATGCCGCGGCGCTTACGTGGCGGATACCCTGGGCACGGGCGTGGTCATCGCCGGCCAGCACTACTCCTCCTCGATCAGCGCCTCGTACCAGGGTTTCATCTACCGTCGGCATCTGGAGCGTGGCCAGGAAGTGTGGCGGCACTCCACCCCGGCCTCGCCCAGCGCGATCGTCCACCTGCCCGAAGCCGGCCTGGTGGCCGCGGCTTTCCTGGACGGGACGCTCATGCTGATCGAGGCCCGCAGCGGTCGGTTGCGCCTGAACGCCAAGGCGCGGATCGATGGCTTGCCCACCCTCATCCACGCCATGGACGCCCGCGACGGGCGGTTGGCGCTGGGCACGGTGGATGGGCGAATTGTCGTGCAGCCGGTCGATGCCCTGCTAAGCGCTGGCGCTGCCCCGGGATGGGTAGAGATCGGCTGAACCAGCCACAAACAAAAACGCCACTCATTGGAGTGGCGTTTTTTATTGGCTGCCCGACTCAGAACTGCGCTTTGAGCGTCAGGGTGAAGTTGCGTGGGTCGCCGTAGTAGTTGCCGAAAGTCTCGGTGCCGATGGTGGCGTAGTAGCGCTTGTCGAACAGGTTGTTGCCGTTGAGCGCCAGCGACCAGGTGTCGTCGATGCGGTAGCCGATACGGCCGTTCCACACCGCATAGCCGGCCTGGGTGATTTTTTCCCCGGTGGCCGGCGAAACGCGGAAGTTGTCGCTTTGCGCGTTGACCCCGGCCCCGATGTTGAAGCGTTCGAACGCGCCGTCGAGGGCGTAGTCGCCCCACAGGCGCAGGACGTGGCGCGGCACATAGCTGTTGAACGCGGCGCCATTGAGGCCGCTGTCGATGTCGTCGAGGGTCTTGGTCTGAGTGTAGGTGTAGCCGGCCAGCAGTTGCAGGCGCTCGATGACCTCGCCGCTGATTTCGGCTTCGAAGCCCTGGGCGCGGACCTTGCCGGAGTTCAGGTAGCAGTAGCCGTCCGATGAAGCGCAGCTGGAGTTGTAGTCGGTCTGCGCCTGGTCTTTTTGCACGGTCTGGAACAGGTTGAAGGAGCTGTTCAGGCGCCCTTCGAACCATTCGCCCTTGATCCCCAGCTCATAACTCTCCCCTACCAGCGGTTTGAGCGCCGAGCCGCTTTCGGAGCGGTAATTGCCCTGGGGCGTGAAGATTTCCGCGTAGCTGGCATAGGCCGTCAGGTTGTCGTTGAGGTCCAGCAACAGGCCGGCGAAGGGCGTGACCTGGCCGGTCTCGGTGCTCCTGGCGTGCTCCGAGGTGCCCGAACTGAGGAACACCGAATCGCTTTTCGAGCGGTACCAGCTCACCCGGCCACCGACGACGAAGGTCAGGGGTTCCGCCAGCTTGAGGCGCAGGGTCGAGTACAGGCCACGCTGCTCGGTGACGGTCTTCACCGGGCCCCCGCGGGTCGATTTCTCGATGAAATAGCTGTCGTCCGGTTCCGGGATATGCCGGTCCGGGTTGAACACGTTCTGCCGCTGCGGCAGGAAGGCCACCGAGTAGAAATCGTCCTTGTCCGCGCGACTGCCGTTGGCTCCCACCACCAGCTCATGTTGCAGGCCGAACGCGGTGAACTTGCCATCCAGGTAGGCATCGAGGCCGTAATCGACCTGGTCGTAGTCGTACATGCTGCCGAGCATGCCGGTGGTGTCGATGCCGGGCGTCACCGAACCGGAGGCGAAGGCGTATTTGATGTCCTGCGTGTTCTTGGTGTAGACGCCGGCGACCTTCAGCGCCCAGTCGTCGTTGAGCTGGTGCCTGAGGTCGCTGAACACCGTGGTGCGCTTGCTGCGCCAGGTGTTCCAGGAAGGGTCGAGGCAGGTCGAGCGGCCGAGCTTCAGGTCGCTGCCGTCCTTGTAGCGCGGCAGGCCGCCCCAGCACGGGTTGGCGTCGACGTCTTCATAGGCGATGCCCAGGCCGAGGGTGGTGTCGGGGCTCAGGTCGAAGTCGAGCGCGCCGTAATACACCTGGTCCTTGCGGCTGGCGTCGTCGATGAAGTAATGGCGGCTCTGCTCGGCCACCACCGCGCGGCCGCGCAACGTGCCGGACGCGTTGAGCGGGCCGCCGGTGTCGACCTGCCCGCGGTAGTTGTCCCAGCTGCCACCGGACAGCGTGACTTCGGTCTGCGGAGTGCTCTGGCCACGCTTGCGCACGAAGTTCACCCCGCCGGCGGTGCCGCCCGCGCCTTTCATCATGCCGGCGGCGCCACGGAGGATCTCCACCCGGTCGTAATAGGCCATGTCACCGCTGAAGCTGTCGGCCTGGACGTAGAGGTTGCCCATGTCCAGCGGCACGCCGTCGTACTGATACTGGCCCGACATGCGAAAACCCCGGGAGTAGAAGTACTTGCCGCCCATGGTCGAGTCGTAGACGGTGATGCCCGGGGTCTTTTCCATGACCTGGTCGATACTGTTCAGGTTCTGGTCGTCGAGCATCTTGCGGGTCATCACCGTCACCGACTGCGGGGTCTCGCGCAGCGAGTGCTGGCCCTTGCCGATGGTCACCGCGCCGGTGGTGTAGGAGCCGCTGCCCTCGGTGGTCGCGCCCAGCAACTGGCCGTCGATCTGGGTGGCGCCCAGTTCCAGCGCCGAACCGAGCACCGGCACCGCACGCAGCACATAGCTGCCGTTGGCCTGGGGTTCGGCCCGCAGGCCGCTGCCGCGCAGAATCCGCGCAAAACCTTCGTCGACCCCGAACTGGCCCTTGAGCCCGGGCGATTGCCGGCCCTGGGTCTGGCGCGCATCAAAGGAAATCGCCGCGCCGGCGGCGCTGGAGAATCGGGTCAGTACATCCACCAGGCTGCCGGCGCCGATGTCATAGCCGCGGACCTGGCTCTGTTGCGCCGCGGCGCCTGTTGCCTGCTCGGCGCTCACCGAAGCGGCGCTGGCCATGCTGGTTGCCAGCAAAGCGACTTTCACTGCGTTCGCCAGACGACCTGGCGCGTTCACCCGAGACATGCTCCCTCCCCCAAAACGGTCAATAACAACTCACTGAGGGATGAGCCGAACGGCGCGGCGGAAAAGTGCAAGCGCCGCAAAAATTTTTCCAAGGCGTCTGTTTCAGCGCGAATCGGCCCGCGCGACCTGGACCCAGAAACGGCTGTAGCGGGTCACGCGCAAGGCAAACCCACTCTCCAGCGCCGCCAGGGCCAGATCGGTGTCGTCGATGGGAAAGACCCCGGACACCTTGAGGTCGCCAATGGCCGGGTCCCAACGCAGCACGCCGGGGCGATAGCGCGACAGGTCGGTGAGTAACGCCGCCAATGGCCGGTCGATGGCAATGATGCTGCCCTGCTGCCAGGCGCCCACCGAGACATCGTTGCCGCGTGGCATGCCCAGGCTCCGCTCGCTGAACGCCACCCGCTTGCCGGCCTCGACCCGCATCGCCGAACCGCCGCCCGGCACACTGACCTCCACCGCCTTTTCCAGCACCGCCACCTCGCCGCCGCCGGGCTGGCTGCGGACGATAAAACGCGTGCCCAACGCCAGCACCTCGGCGTGGCGGGTAACCACCTTGAAGGGTCGCAGCAATGGATCAGGCGCGGTGCTCACCAGGATCTCGCCCCACAGCAATTCCAGCACCCGCTGGCGCCCATCGAAACGCAAGTTGACCGAGGTGTCGGTGTTGAGCCTCAGGCTGCTGCCGTCCACCAGGCGCAATTCCCGGCGCTCGCCCACCCTGGTGCGGTAGTCGCACATCAGGTTCTGTGCGGCCTGGCTGCGCCAGCCCAGCCAGCCCAGGGAACCGGCGCTGGTCAACAGCAAGGCGCTGCGCAGCACCTGGCGCCGTGAACTAGTGCCGGCCTTGCTCAAGGTCGGCGCCGCCAGGGCGCCCGGCACGCTGGCCATCTGTTCGGCCACCGCGGCCATTCGTTGCCAGGCCTGGCGATTCACCGGGTCGGCCGCCAGCCAGTTGTCCCAGGCGGCCCGATCGGCGTCGGTCGCCGTGCCGGAATGCAAGCGGGCATACCAGCGCGCCGCGACACCGATGGCTTTCATTTCTTCGGCAGGCAGGCTCATGGGAGTTGCAACTGGATCTGCATCAGGCAGCAATGCTCCATGGCCTTGGCCATGTGGTTGTTCACCGTGCGCACGCTGACGCCCATCTGCTCGGCAACCTGCGGGTAGGTCAGGCCATTGAACTGCGACAGGATGAAGGCCTGCTTGACCCGCGGCCCCAGCCCTTGCAGCAGGCGGTCGATTTCCATCAGCGCCTGGAACAGGATCGCCTGCTCCTCCGGCGACGGCTGCAGGGCCTCGGGCATCGCGGTGAGTACTTCGAGGTAGGCCTGCTCCAGCGAGCGCCGCCGAAACAGGTCGATCAGCAGGCCCTTGGCGATCATCGACAAGTACGAGCGCGGCTCGCGGATATCCAGCGCGGAGCGGGCCTTGATCACCCGGACGAAGGTGTCCTGCGTCAGGTCCGCGGCATCGAAAGCGTTGCCCAGGCGCTTGCGCAGCCAGCCCTGGAGCCAACCGTGATGGTCGCAATACAGATCGTTGACAGCACTGCGTAAGGACAAATCGTTGGCGGGCATGACAATGGAATAATTCGCGACTGATAATGACTCGCATTGTCATGTGCGCCATCGCAGCTTGCAACAAATACCTGCAGGCCATGGTTCCAGGCGCGTTTTCAAGGCCCAGCGGCTGCCCCGAACGCAGCCAAGGTTGTAACGCCAGCGCAACACTTCGTCATTACCGAATCATGGGTGAGGAATAATCGATTTTTCTTCGCCGCAACCTGCCCGCTAGCATGACCTGGTCGGCTCCACACACCTTCAGTCAGGGAGAACGACATGCAGTCCATGCACATCGGTGAGCCCTGGATGTGGTTCGCCTTCATCGCCTTCGTTCTTGCCATGCTCGCCGTCGACCTGTTTGTGTTCGGCGGGCGCAAGGCGCATCGGGTGTCGGTGCGCGAAGCGTCGTGCTGGGTGATTGCCTGGGCTTCGCTGGCGCTGGTGTTCGCGGGTTTGCTCTGGTGGTACCTGGAGGGCGAGTTCGGCGCCGGGGTCGCGCACCACAAGACCCTGGAATTCCTGACTGGCTATTTGATCGAGCAGTCACTGTCGATCGACAACATGTTCATCTTCGTGATGTTTTTCCGCTACTTCGCAGTGCCGCCGGAGTTGCAGCGCCGGTTGCTGCTGTACGGCGTGCTCGGAGCGATCGTGATGCGCGGGGCAATGATTCTCGCCGGCGTGTGGCTGGTGTCGAAATTCGCCTGGCTGCTGTATGTGTTCGGGCTGTTCCTGATCATTACCGGGATCAAGATGCTGATATTCGCCCATCAGCAACCGGACCTCGACAAGAACCCCTTGTTGCGCTGGATACGCGGCCATATGCGCATCACCGAAAGCTTTCATGGCGAGCATTTTTTCGTGCTGCAAAACGGTCAGCGCTGGGCCACGCCGCTGTTCCTGGTGCTGGTGCTGATCGAGGCCAGCGACCTGATGTTCGCGGTCGACAGCATCCCGGCGATCTTCGCCATCACCACCGACCCGTTCATCGTGTTCACCTCGAACATCTTCGCGATCATGGGCCTGCGAGCCCTGTACTTCCTGCTGGCCGACATGGCCGAGCGCTTCCACCTGCTCAAGTACGGCCTGGCGATCGTGCTGGTATTCATCGGCGGCAAGATGACCCTGATGCCGTGGCTCGATTTTCACCTGCCGATCGAGTGGTCGCTGGCCGTTGTCGGCGGGATCATCCTGGCGTCGGTGCTGCTGAGCCTGGTCACCCGTCGCAGCAAATCGCCTGACGAGGATCGGATGCGAATCCTCTAGGCGCGCCTGAGCGGCGAACCCAGTATTGGACGCCGGCGCCCTGCCTGCTAACGTCAGCGCTATCGCCCAGCAGGCTCGCCTCTTCCGGACACCGACATGCTTGCCCCAGAATCCGCCCTTCTTCAAAGCTGGCAGCACAACGCCCAGGCCTGGATCGAGGCCGTCCGCGGCGGCGCCATCGAAAGCCGCCGCGAGGTCACCGACCAGGCGATCCTGCTGGCTGTGCTGGGCCGTCAGCCCGCGCGGGTGCTCGACCTCGGTTGCGGCGAGGGCTGGCTGTTGCGCGCCCTGGCGCAACGGGGCATCGAGGCGGTTGGGGTGGATGGCGACGCGACGCTGGTGGCAGCGGCGCGCCAAGCAGGCTCGGCGCCGGTGCATCTGGCCAGCTATGAAGCGCTGGTGGACGCGCAAGTAGACATCGGCCACGACTACCCGCTGATCTGCGCCAACTTTGCCCTGCTGCACCAGGACATCATCCCGCTGCTGGCCGCCATGAACGCCCTGCTCGCCCCCGGCGGCGCGCTGGTGATCCAGACGCTGCACCCCTGGACCGCAGCGGCGGGCGACTATCAGGATGGCTGGCGCGAAGAGACCTTCGCCGGGCTCAAGGGCCAGTGGCAACCCATGCCGTGGTATTTGCGCACCCTCTCCAGCTGGTTCAACGCCCTGGACATGGCCGGCTTCCAGCTCGCCGGCCTGCAGGAACCGCAGCACCCGCAGAGCCCGGCGCCGCAGTCGTTGCTGCTGGTGGCCGAGCGGCGCGGATAAGGTCTGTAGCGATTGAAAGCCAGCCGTTGCAGCGCGGTAAACGGCCACAAGCCCTATCTAGATCAGGAACACGAATCGGCGCTCGGCTCCCGCCTTGCCGTCTTCTACGGGTTGCTCCGGCAAGAACCCGCAACGCTCCACGACCTTGGTCGAGCCGAGATTTTCCTTGTAGACATACGCCACCAGCCGCGTCAGGTGCCAGCGCGTCCGCGCTTGCTCGATCAGATGCCGCAGCGCCTGGGTCGCAAGCCCCTGGCCGCAGGCGTCTTGGGCAATCCGATAGCCGACCTCGGCGGAACGCTGCGCTTTATCGATGTTTTTCAGGTTGGCGCGGCCGATGATGTTTCCGCTGCAATCCTCGATCACCAAGGGATGCCAGGTGCCAGCGGCGAAATCGGCCAGGTAGCCCTCGATATGCTCGGCGACGCCCTGCAACGAATAAAAAGCCGGGGCGCGCGCCTCGATATGGGATTCGAACCACTCACGGTTCCGGGTTTCGAACGCCAGCAGCGCTTGCGTATCGGTACGGCTTAGCTCGCGCATTTTGAATGGCGGCATACACACCTCTGCTTTTCTCATGAGTAATTGCATGGACCTGCCCACCTGTTGGCCGTTCCAGCAGGAACTTCAGGGTACGGGCCAGGTCGATAGGAGCCCCTTCATCGGGCATGGCGGGACAGTGAACAAACCCCAGCCAAGCAGCGCTGAAGGCCTGTTTTATGCCAGTGCCGTCGATGATCAACCGAGTCTGCCCCCTGATGCCAACCAAGAGTTTTCTGCCGGGTCTGATCCTGGCGCTCTGCGCAGCCGCGTCGCATTGTTCGGTTGCTGCCGAGCGCAAAGCCTCTCAGCAAAGTAACAACGCTTCAACAACCCTGATTGAATCCGCCTCGCAGCAGTATGCAGATGGCCAGTTGGACCAGGCCGCCGCCACGCTGGAGCGTGCCCTGCATATCCAACCGAACAATCCCGCGACGCTGCATTACCTCGGCGTGTTGCGTCTCCAGCAGGGGCAGTATCAGCAGGCTGAAGCGCTCGCGACGCGCTCCAACATGCGGGTTGGTCGCAACCTCGCGTTACGCAATCGCAACCTCCAATTGATCCAGGCGGCGCAAAAGGCCCAGGTGTCGAATAACCCACCCAACGCCGACGAGCGTCTGGTTGCCGTACGGGAGGGTCTGGAAGAAGAGGTTAAAAGGCGCCGTGCTGCAGAAACTGTCGCGGCTGAGCAGCCCACTCCGGACACTGAGCGCCGCACTGAGAACTTCACCCGCGAAGCGGCGCAGAGCGCAGCAGACTGGCCGACGGATGGCAGGCCAAGCCCCGAAGGGCGACTGCGAATGACTTCCGCCGAGCCAGCCCCCACATACGACGAGGTTGAAATTCCCCGTGGCCATCGACCGCCTCCGGGTAAATGTCGAATCTGGTTTCCTGATCGCCCGCCGGGGCATCAACCCAAACCCGGCAAATGCAAGAAGCTGCGCGATCGGGTTCCGTCCGGAGCTTACCTGGTGCAGGGTTGAGTGTCCGACTGCCCGCTTCTGACCGCGCTCTGCCGATCATGCATAACACAGGAAAACCGGGATCGCTTCACCCCTCAGGCCTCGCCCCCAAGGCGTCACTTTCAACCGTTTCCAGGGCAAGGGCTTCGAGCAGCACCTGCTGCAGAATGGCAAAGAAACAGCTGATATGAGCCTGCTTCAAGGCCTGTGGCCGGGTCACCAGATAGACCTCCATATCGGGAAGCTGGAGCTGCGGGAACAACTCAATCAAGTCCTGCGCCAGCACACGCGGCAGTACTGCCACCCCCAGGCCACGCCTCACCGCGTCCAGCTGCAGGGCGAACGAGTTCACGCTGATCTGCGCGCGCTCCAGGCCGGCGGCCTTGGCCGCGCGCACTTGCGGCAACATGTCCAGCGGCGGCAGCAGGCCGATATTGACGGCCGTGGCCGGCGTCACCTGTGGCAACCGCCGCAGATAATCCGCAGCGGCGAAGACCCCGTAGGCGAGCCGGCCCATGGGTCGATAAATCAATGACGGCTCGCCCAGGTGCGCAGTGCGCACCGCGATGTCGGCCACGCCGCGCACGATCTTGTGAAAGTCGGCGGCCACCAGCAATTCCACCGTGCAACGCGGGTGAAGCGCGGTGAAGCGACTCGCAGCCTCCAGCACGCACGACGCAAAGCCCTCCCCCGCACTGACCAGGACACTGCCCGACAGCTCGCTGTCCAGCGCGGACATACCGGTCACGGTTTGCCGCCTCAAGCCCGCTTCCGCCGCCTGGGCGACCTCCACCAGGGACTGGCCCCGCGAGGTCAACCGGCATCCTTCGACACCGCGCTCGACGAGCGGCTCGCCCAGGGCCTCCTCAAGCTGGGTCAACCGACGGGACACGGTAGACGCCGCGATCCCCAGCGACTGGCCCGCTTGCAGAAAACTGCCACGCCGCGAGACGGCCAACAGCAGGCGAAGATCGTCCCAATTCGCTTCCGACACCATGTTTCATCTGCTCCCTGATTTGCATATATGCAAAGCCATTATGCAGGAGTCGCTGTTTTTCGAGAGGGAGCTCGACGGTATATCTACAGGCCCTGGAAACGACTGGAATGGACTGTATGCCGATTTGCCCCAACGACTATGCGCAACGCGCCGCCAATGCCTTCAATCGCCGAGATATTGAGGCGCTGCTGGCGCTGGTCAGCGAAGACTTCACCTACCTCGATAGCATGGGAATACAAGTGGGCCGCGAAGCCATGCGCCAACGAGAAACCGCGTTGTTCGAAGCCTTTCCCGATGGCCACCTTATCCTCAGCCCGTTCGCCGTCGGAACCGATCGCCTGGCGCTGACGGCCATGCTGAGCGGCACCTTTGCAGCGCCCCTGGTGCTGCCGGACCGGGTGCTTGCACCCCATGGACGCTTTATTGCCGTGCACTACGCCGCGCACTTCACCTTCAAGGGCGGGCTGGCCATCCATGAAGAGGTGTTCTTCGACAGCGCGATATTGATGCCGTCAGCCGAACCGAGCGAGGGTTGAGCCATGCGTTGTGCATTCGTGACTGGCGCCACCGGTTTGCTGGGCAACAACCTGGTGCGCGAATTGCTCGCGCGTGGCTGCGCGGTCAAGGCCCTGGTGCGCTCGAGGGCCAAGGGTGAACAGCAGTTCAAGAACCTGTCGGGCGTGGAACTGGTCGTTGGCGACATGGGCGATGTCGAGGCCTTCGCTGCGGCCCTGCGAGGCTGCGATACGGTGTTTCACACCGCGGCGTTCTTTCGCGACAACTACAAGGGCGGCAGCCACTGGCAGGAACTGGAAAAGATCAATGTCATCGGCACCCGGGAACTGCTCGACCAGGCCTACCGCGCCGGTATCCGCCGGTTCATCCATACGTCCTCGATTGCCGTGCTCGACGGCGCGCCTGGCAGCGCCATCGATGAAACCTGCCTGCGCGCCGACGCCAACGCGGATGGCTACTACCGCAGCAAGATCCTCGCCGACCGTGCCGTCCTGACGTTCCTCGAGGCCCATCCCGAGATGCAGGCCTGCATGGTCCTGCCGGGCTGGATGTGGGGCCCTGGCGACCTGGGCCCGACCTCCTCGGGGCAGTTGGTCGACGATGTCCTGCACGGCAAGTTGCCCGGGCTGATCCCCGGCAGCTTTTCCGTCGTCGACGCCCGCGATGTGGCCTTGGCGCAGATTGCCGCGGCCAGCCACGGGCGGCGAGGCGAACGTTATCTGGCGGCGGGCCGGCATATGACCATGGCCGAACTGGTGCCTGTGCTCGGGCGTATCGCCGGGGTCAAGACCCCTGCTCGCTACGTGCCGCTGCCCCTGCTCTACACCCTGGCGGCGGTGCAGGAGGTCTACGCGCGCCTGACCGGCAGGCCCATCCTGCTGAGCCTGGCCACCTTGCGCCTGTTGGTACGGGAGAAGGACCGCAGCCGTTTCAACCACCGCAAGAGCGAACAAGAACTGGGCCTGAACTTTCGGGCGCTGGAGCTGACGATCACCGACACCGTGGCGTGGTACCGCGACCGCGACTGGTTTGAAACCCAGGGTGCGAGACACGCCCGCGCCATGGCCGAAGACTGACTTGTTGCCGATGGCGTGACCGTCGAGCCCTAAGCCGCTGGGCTCGCCTCGCATTGCTGCGGTTTCGCGCCGGCACCCGAGAGATACTTCGAGTGCCCGCGACCGCGCTTCGCGTACCCTCTCCACACTCACCTCAAGGACGTAAAAGACTGTGAACAGGGAAATCATCCTGATGCGCCACGGCCAGCCAAAACTGGCCGCCACCGACAAACTGTCCGCGCTCGACATGAAGGGCTGGATCGAACACTACAACCGCTGCGAAATCACCCAGCAGCCCGTCCCGCGGGCCAGCCTGCAACTCGCCGCCACCGCCAGGGTGATTGTCTCCAGCAACGCGCCGCGGGCGCTGGCCTCTGTCCAGGCGCTGGGCCTGAAACCGGCCCTGGTCGATGCGCTTTTCTCTGAAGCGCAACTACCTTACGGACGCTGGAAACGGCCACGGCTATCGCCGTTTACCTGGGCATTTATCCTTCGGGTCCTGTGGTTGTGCGGTTACTCGCCCAGCGTCGAATCCGCCGCCACCGCAAGGACCCGCGCCAGCACCGCCGCGCAACGCCTTCAAGCCCTCGCCAGCGACGGACCGGTTCTGCTGCTCGGCCATGGCGTCATGAATCGACTGATCGCCCGACAACTGAAGACACAGGGGTGGGTCCGCCAAACCCATAACGGTGGCAGCCGCTATTGGAGTGCGACGGTATATCGATACGGCGGTGTTTAGGCCGTGGCCGGAGGAGTATCCCGAACGCCCTATTAATGGCTATTTTTTCCCACAGGTTTCCACCTCGTCCTGGCGGGTAAACGCGGTGTCGATGCCCAACCGGTAGCGGCAGTAATCGACGATCCAGCGCCGCTCCTGCTCGGTAAGGCGCTCGACTCTCCTGATCTCGCCATCGTTGGCGTGCAGGTTGTAGAACTTCATTTGAAGCGTCGGGTGCTTCTTTATGAAGACGATCGTCTCGATATCGCCATCCTCGAGCGCCTGGTAATAGCCGACATAAAACACCGCCAATAACGCCAGGGTGGTTGCGATCAGCAGTGTTTTCATGAGCGCGGCATCGTTGGCGGCCGTTGGGTCTTCATCCTGGTGTTCCTGGCATTTTTGAGAGCGGCGATAGTTGGTCGAGTTGAGGCAGGCGGAGTGCAGGCTGTTCTCTTATCGGTCTAATCACGGAAAAAATCAAACCACTATTGGAGCCGTATCGGAACGATTACCGACCGAGATACGCGTAGCCGAAACTGACAACCTTGGCGTCCTCGCCATAGCCACCGAGGAACGACACCCCGACCGGCAGATTGCCCTTGATGGTGCCCGCCGGAATGGTGATCTCGGGGAATCCGGTCGCCGAGGCAATGTAGGACGACGCATATGTATCTCCGGATGAGCAAACATAACTGTCATCGGTCACGCCATGGACCACCGAAGCCGGGCAGTTGATGGTCGCGAAGAACAGGCTATCGACGTTGTTCTTGTGCATGATGTCTGTCAGTTGTGCGCGCAATTGCGGAATCTTGCGCGAGAGGATGGAGATGTATTGCGGCGAATCGGTGCTGGTGGTTTTCGCTACCGTTTCCAGTCCAGCCAGACGCGCCGGATTCATGCCATGCGGTCCGCTTTCAGCCTGGTTTTTTCTGGCCAGCTCGAGAAACTGCGCAAGCGTGCGCGGCTGACCTGGATTGAGCGTGGCGAGGTAGCGTTCGAACTGAGGTTTGAATTCGCTCTCCCCCACAGGGCCAAGAACGTCGCTCCATAAGGTTTCAAAGGCTTTTGGCAGTTCGATGGTAACGACCTTCGCACCGCGTTTAGCGAGGGTTTTCTGGGCAGACTCGAAGACCGCATCCACTTCAGGATTCGCGCCTCTGAAGTTGGTGACCACCCCGATGGTCTTGCCTTGCAGCGAGGTAGCACTTAGCGCGGATTCGAACTGTATTTTGTCCGCGGCGATGTCAAGGGTCGCCGGATCGGTGGCGTCCTGGCCCTTGATCGCGTCGAGCACGATGGCCTGATCCAGCACGCTGTTGGTGATGACGCCACCGGTATCGAACGCAAGCGAAAGCGGGATAATGCCGCTGCGGCTGATCAGCCCCAGCGAAGGTCGCAGACCGACCGTGCCAGTAACGCTGGCCGGCGCGCGGATCGAGCCGCTGGTGTCCGAGCCCAAGGCAAAAGGTGCAAATGCCGCCGCTACCGAGGCGGCAGAACCGCTGCTCGAGCCGGAGGCATCGCGCTTGGTGTTTCTCGGGTTCAATGTCTGACCACCAAACGAGCTGTAGCCAAACCAGCCAAACGACGCAGCCAGCTCCGACAAATTGGCCTTGCCGAGCAGAATCGCTTGCCCGTCGATCAGCTTCTTTACGACGAAAGCATCCTGGCTTGGCACTGAAGACCGCAGCACGTAGGAGCCACCCGAAGTGACCATGCCGGCAGTATCAAAATTATCCTTCACCACGAATGGAATGCCGGCGAGCGGAGCGTACCTGGCCGTTGGATTTTTCGCCCGTTGAGCATCCCATTCCCGGGCCTGATCGATCGCCTGTTGATTGACGGTCACCAGCGCATTGATGTTCTGACCCTGATGGTTGTTCGCCTGAATGTTATTGAGATAGTGCTGGACCAGTTGCTCGGAAGTGAGGGTCCCGGTGTCCAATGCATGGCGCATATCGGCAAGGGTCATGCGCTCGATGCCGTCATCCGCCTGGGCACTTGCCGCCCATATCAAAAACGAGCATGCAACTAACTTTTTATTCAACTGCATCGGGTTCTTCCCCTAATAAGTACAGACGAACGCAATGAGCCCATGCCCCAAGCGAGTGGAATGAGCGTCACAACTTGGCAGGATAAAAAGAGGCCAGCGATATTCAGCCGGCCCGGACACTCATGAGCAAACCGCGTGATTGGACAGCACCGCGGGTTAATTAGAGCAACTGGTTCTTTTGCAGAAACTCCTTGGACACGCTCTCGATGGATTCACGACCAATGTCGACTCGGGAGTTGAGGCCCGCAATGGTGTCGTCGTCCAACTTGGAGGACAGCGCGTTGAGCAATTCACCGATCTTCGGATTGTCTTTGAACACTTGCGTACGGATCACGGGTGTCAGCGCGTAACTAGGGAAAAAGCGTTTATCGTCCTTCAGCAACACAAAGCCGAACGCCGGAATCCGCCCATCCGTCGACAGAACCAGAGCCAGATCGACCTGACCGTCCCGGAGCGCCTGATAGGTCAGCCCGCCGTCCATGCGGACGATGTTCTTGCGCTCGAATTCAAACCCGTACATCTCTTGCAGAGGACGCAAACCGTCAGGTCGGGAAAAGAACTCGGCGTTGGACGCAAACTTATAGGACTTGCCTGTCTCGATTTTTTTCGCAAGATCGCTGATCGAGGCCACGCCATCTTTCTCGGCCTCGTCCTTGCGCATGGCAAAAGCGTAAGTGTTATTGGCCTTGGAAGGGTTCAACCAGGTGATGCCCTTCTGTGCGTCAAGCTCGCTGATCTTCTTATAAGTCTGGTCAGCGTCAAGCTTGTCTGTAACTTTGTTGTAAGTAATCAGCGAAGTGCCGGTGTACTCCCAGTACACATCGACCTGACCATTCTCTTGTGCCGCGCGTAATACGGAAGAACCCAGGTCCGGTCGTTTATCGACGTTGTAACCATTAGCGCGCAGGAGTTGCGTGGTCATCTCGGCGACCAGCTGTTGCTCGGTAAATTTTTTGCCACCGACCACAATCGTTGCGTTGGCGGAAGCACTGCCCATACCACTTGCAATAAGACTCAGGGAAAAGATCAGACTGGCCAGCATTCGATAAATCATCGCGCACCTCATATTATTGATTTTTGTATATGGTCTTCAGATTCATTCGCGCCCGGTCAACCGCAAGCCCCGTGACACAGCAATGTTTTGAATCAAGCCGCAGCCCAGATCGACCGCAATCGCCAACAGTGCGGTCGCCGCGGCACCGGCCAGCATCATGCCGAAGTCATTCAGGTCGATCCCGGTAAAGATCAACTCGCCCAATCCCCCGCCGCCGACCAGGAAGGCCAGCGGCGCCGTGCCGACGTTGATCGCCAGCGCCGTGCGGATGCCGGCGAAAATCACGTTCATCGCATTGGGAATTTCGACTTTCCACAACGTTTCGCGTGGCGTCATGCCCATGGCTTCGGCCGCTTCAACCAAGTGCTGCGGGACCGCGCGCAATCCCTCATAGGTGTTGACGGCCACCGGCAACAACGTCGCGACAAACAAGCCGATGATCGCTGCGCCGCTGCCAACGCCAATGAAACTCATGGCCAAGGCCAGCAATGCGAGTTTGGGGATCGCCTGGCCGACATTCAGGATCTGCATGCTGGCCATGGCGTACCGCTGGTTCTTCGGACGGCTCATCCAGACGCCCAACGGTAGAGCGATGGCCAGGGCCAGCGCCCCGCTGACCGCCACGATCTGCAGATGCTGGACCGTCAGGTAGCTGATGTCGCCCCAGTAAAACTGCAGCCCTTGCCACAATCTGATCAGAAAGTCAGACATCTTCAATGCACCACCGGAGTAATGTTTTCAACAAGTCGCGCCAGGATGTCGGCCTGGTGGACATAGCCGATAAAGCGGCCGTCGTTGTCGTTGCACAGCGCCCAGTCCTGGCCACGCCCCAACAACTGCGAGAGCACTTGGCGCAGATCATCCCCGGGCCTGACGACCAGATGCGTGTGCGAAGCTACGCCGCTGGTGCCGCCTACTACCTGCATATGCTCCCGCGGCGGTACCTTGCTGGCCACGTCCGCGGCCCGCAGCAGACGCAGGCGTTTCATGATCCGGTCGCCACCCATGAAGTTGGCCACGAAATCGCTGTTGGGCCGCGCCAGCAAATCATCCGAGCTGCCGAACTGCTGGATTTTGCCGTTGTGGAACAAGGCGACGCAGTCCGCCATCTTCACTGCCTCATCGATGTCGTGACTGACAAACAGCACGGTTTTATTGACGAGGCGTTGAATGCGCATGAACTCGTCCTGGATCACTTCCCGGTTGATCGGGTCGATCGCACCGAACGGTTCATCCATCAGCATCACCGGTGGATCCGCGGCCAAGGCTCGGGCCACGCCCACGCGTTGCTGCTGGCCTCCCGAAAGTTCGCACGGGTAACGCTTGAGGAATCTGGACGGATCCAGCGCAACAACCTCGAGCAATTCCGCGGCACGCTTGCGGCTCTTGGTTTTGTCCCAGCCCAACAGATTGGGAACGACGCAGATGTTTTCCTCGACGGTCATGTTCGGGAACAGCCCGACTTGCTGGATCACGTAACCGATGGAGCGTTTGAGGGTGACGCTGTCCAGTTCGGACGTGTCGCGACCACCGATCCGGATCGTGCCCGAGGTCGGCGTGATCAGTCGGTTGATCATCTTCAGCGTCGTGGTTTTACCGCAGCCCGATGGCCCAAGCAGTACGCAGATCTGCCCCTCTTCAACATTGAATGAGACATCTTCTACTGCAGTGATTGAGCCGAATTTCTTGTTTAAATTTTCGATCTGGATCACGTCGTAGCTTCCTTCATTCGGCCAGTGGCCACTTTGTTCTTGTTCAGGCCTTTGGGTGTCAGGACACGCTGCAAGCCGTACAGCGCGTAATCGGCGGCAATGGCGATCACGCTGATGACGATCGCGCCGGCCACCAGCTGTCGGGTATCCGATTGGGCGATACCGCGAATGATGAGGCTGCCCAAGCCCCCAGCGCCGATGTAGGCCGCGATGGCCGCAATACCGATGTTGATCACGGTTGCCATCCTCACACCCGCCATGATCAGCCCCACCGCGATGGGCAACTCAACCTTGCTCAGGCGCTGCCAGGTCGACATGCCCATGCCGATCGCCGCTTCGCGCAATGCGGGGTCGATATTGGAGATCGCAGTGGTGGTGTTGCGGATAATGGGCAGTTGGGAATAGAGAAACAGTGCAATGACCGCCGGCACAACACCGATTCCGTAGCCAATCAGCGATAGGGCCGGAATCATCAGGCCAAACAGCGCGGCGGAGGGAATGGTCATCAAGACAGCGGCGAACGCCAGGACCCCTCGGCGGGTTCTGGGATGCTGGGAGATAGCGATCCCGACTGGAACACCGGTGAGAATTGCCAATCCCACGGCTATCGTCACGATGAGCAGGTGCTGCCCAAGCAACAGACTGATCAGTCCGCCGTTTTCCAGAATGAAACTCAAGGTTTCCATGGTTGTAATGCCTCTGTACGTCATTGTTGTTGTTTTTCGGTCGTGCATCTGGAAGTGAACGCCGGATATGAAAGAAACACTACCGCGCTACTGGACGGAGCCTGAGCTTTGAGTTCGACGATTTCTATCAAAAAACCGACGTCACGCGTTTCACCAGCTGGCAATGCCCCATCAAGGGTGAAACGAAGAAAGAGGTGTCGGGATCGTCCAGGACCCCAGGCGTGCCGAACGCATCGCCCGGCGAAGCCAAGTCATTAGCTAGCTATGTGGTTCTACGAAGTGGAAGATGCCAGCGGTTGCATGGAAGGCCCCCTCTACCTGGGTTTATCGCGATCAGGGACGGCGATCAGGAGTGCGCATCATCAAATTTCCGTCGCTCCTCCCCGGGTGTACAGCCCCAGATTCGACGATACGCCGCGCCCAGATGTGAGGCCGACACGAAGCCACAGGTGTAGGCGATGGAGGCAATAGGCTGAGTGCTTTCACGCAACAAACGGCGCGCTTCGTTCAGCCGCAACTCCAGATAGAATTTTTTCGGGGTCATCGCGAAGTGCTGGTGCCACAAGCGCTCCAGTTGACGGTGCGACAGATTGCACCGATCGGCGATCTCTTCGATGCCGACGACGCGCTCCAGATTATTCTCCATAAAGGCAATGGCGGCCGTGAGCCGTCGATCGTGAATGCCAAATCGCCACTGAATCGACATCCGCTGATGTTCTTCCGGGGCTCTTATCCTGGCATGCAGGAATTGTTCGGCCACACTGGCCGCGAGCGGATTGCCGAAATCAAGGGCGATTTGCGCCAGCATCAAATCGATGGCCGCCGTCCCTCCCCCGCACGTCCAACGGTTGTCATCGTTTACGTACAAATCCTTGGTGACTTCGATTGCCGGGAACTCTTCTGAAAACTGGCCGATGCATTCCCAATGCAACGTGCAGCGCTTGCCGTCCAGCAGTCCCGCACGCGCCAGAATGAACGTACCGGTGCTCAGGGCGCCAACGGTTTTTCCCCGAGCGGCTGCGCGCTGCAGAAAGCGCAATATTTTCGGCGGTTTCTGATGTTCGATGTCCAGGCTCGCCAGAACAAACACGCGATCCAGTTCCGGCGCCTGATCGACCGGTACGGTCTGGATCTCGATGCCGCTGCTGGAACTCACCGGCCCACCCGACTCCGTAAGCAAGGTCCACTCATACAGCGTTTTGCCGGACAACCGATTGGCAGAGCGCAATGGCTCGCTCGCACCCGCCAGCGCCATCATGGAAAACTCGGGCAGAATGAGCAGCCCGATTCGCTTGGTGATATTGCCGATCGAAGGTGTCGGTGACTCTGTTGAGGCTGTCATCGCCGGATCCTTTCATGGAGGTACCAGACGTTCGGCTGAACCGCTCAGGCCAGCCCGAAGGAGTGGCTTTGGACACGCCATGTTATGGGTTAGGCACTCATTCAGCCAGATTGAATCGATGGAACGACCAGGCAACCGACCGAGGATTGCGACAGATAACAATGCCGGTGGGGAGATGTTGGAACCCCCCGCGCAACCTGGTCTCCAAGGTCACGCAGGGATATTGGCGAGCGAATCAGCCGCGCGCGCGGATGGCGTCGTCAATGCTCTGAATCATCGACTTGAACACCAGGCTGTCAACCTGGTTCTGCTGGCCGTGTTGCATGTGCGGGATAATCAGCGCGCTTGAGCCGGCATCGCCAGGATAGTTCTGATGCAGACGCACCGACTCCGAGGGCATATGCAAAGTGTTGTCGGCTCCATGAATGATCAGCGCAGGCGGGAAGCCTTTTGCACCTTCGATGGATTGCTCCGGGTCGTACACCACATAGGATTTGTAGGACTTCGCCGTAACGTGGGTGCAACCAGGCCAGCGGTCTGCGCCGCCAGCTTCGGTGTAGCCGCCCAATTGCGAATCAACGTAGGCCTGAGTGTCTGCATCCAGCGGATAGTAGCCAAGACGGGTGGCATCGGTGCCGGTATCGAACGGCGGGATCGCTGCATTATCTTCCAGTTGCTCAATTGCTGCGTCGGCCGCAACGGCATCTGCACGCAAGGCCTGCAGCTTGCGAATGTTGGTGTAGCTCATCGGCACCCAGAAGCGAATCTGCTCGCCACCAGCCGCGGCCAATTCAGCCACGGCGCCAAGGCTGGCCACCGAGCCCATCGCCCAGGACGCGACTACCGGCATCTCACCAAAATGCTCTCGCGCCCACTCAACGGCACCCAGGACTTCGTCTTTCTGGTCTTCAAGGTTGACGTTAGTGATGACTTTATCGCCCGACACAATGGTGTTGCGAATGTGCTTGTTGGAGAAGAAACCCGCCACGTCGTAGGTCATCACGCGATAACCACGGGCTGCGAGAGCGCGACCGAATAGTTGGCCGTACATCGTCACCCCGCCGGTGAAACCGGAGTTGAAGATAACCGGCGGCAGTTTTTGCGACGTAGCGTCAAGTTGTTCTGGCTGAAAAACCGTGCCTTTGAGGCTCAGGGTTTCATCGCCGTACTTAACGGTAAAATTGATTTCTTTTGTTGTAATGTTGGTCATCGCTAATCATCTCGAAGTTAAAGCGTGGGAGTAAATCAAGCGCCTAATTGGCCAACTGCTCCTCGGAGAAGTTGTTCAACAGGAATTTTTGTTTGTTTGGAAACATGCTGGGCGACGGCATCCACAAATTTGAATGCCTTGCCTGAATCAAAACACTTGGAATATGGCGATCGCTGATTGTCGGTCCCGACGTGGGGAGCATCGGTGGCTTCCAATATGAGCTTGTCCGCCCCGACCATGCCAACAATCTGTTTCACGAAGCCAGCCGTTTTCTCGGGATCAACAGAGGTTCGATAGCCAGGGCCCTTGAACCACACGTTGCCCCGCTCGCTCGCTTCGGCGAGTAGCGCGATATAAGCCGGCTCGATGACGTCCCGCTCGTAATGGCAAGTGCCCAAATGATCGATGATCACCCTCACATCGCGAGGAATCTGGCGCAATACACGCAGATTGGTCTCAGCTTCCTTCGCATAAATGTGCAGGTGCTGGTGCGGCGAAAGGCGCGCATACAACGCCGACCACGACTCATCGCTGAAGCATGTAGCGGAAACCGTTTCAGGCCTTGCATCGTGCAGAACGATTCGAGCGCCAATCACCTGGGGATGCGCGAGACGCTCTTGGGTGGCGTAAGCCGGGTCGGCCTTGATCGTCCCCACCAGTTTGACGTTCCCATAACGCTGAGGATTGATGGCCTGGAGTTGCTTGAGTTCGTCAAATGAGGCAAATACGTTTTCGGAATCCGGCAGAATACTTAGATGGACATTATTGAGGAGCGTCGGAGTGATTCCGGCATCGATCAATATATCCAGATAGGCTGTAAGCGGATGCGGTTCAGGCAATGTATAAGGCAACGAACCGGCCACCCGACGAAGATCTTCCGACGTATAAAAATGAACGTGACTGTCTATTCTTTCGGTCAGCGGCAGCATGATTATTGTTTCCGGCTTTTGTGCGAAAACAATAATCGTCGTTAGCACCTCGTCGCTCCCGCCAACTCGACGTGTAGTATCAAAATTTCGCCATATACGGTTTTATGAACAGGGAAGATTCGAGAGTAACCGCTCGGATTTAAACTGCAGAACAGGACGATGCAGGAAAGAGCAGCATCAATAGCCATCCCGCCACAAAAAGCCCCAGTCCGAACGTCAGATGCGCAGTAACGCTTCTGCGCCTTGCCACGTTCGGTGCCGCTGTTTTCGAAGCAGCAACGCCGAAACCGAACGCGGGCTGCATGATGAAGAAAGGCGCAATCACACTGACCAACCCCATCACCAGCGCAGGCACCAACGTCGGGTTGCAGATCCAGGCAAGCCCTTTCGCACCGATCAGCACCATCGCGAAGACAATGCCCGTGACGTAATGGAACACCCACCCCATCAGGCGTTCATTCCTGACAGGAGCCGCCGTCATGATCGGGGAGTGACTAAACCGCCCGTGGAACATGTGGCCCAACCAACGACCCACCAGGCCATAGTCAAGCGACGCCAGGCCAAACACTCGCGCTTGAATAAAAGCCGCTACGTCCATGATCAGCGTGGCCCCCATTCCAACAAACAGAATGCGCAGTGCTGTCTCGGCTGTTCCCATGGTATTGCTCCTTGCCTTGAACCTGTTTTGGCGGTTTGATCCGAGCAGTCTGCAAGTTCAAGTCGACTTGAGGTCAAGCATGAAAGAGCTGGATATTGGTGAAGTGGCGCGACGTTCCGGTCTACCGGCTTCAACGCTGCGCTACTACGAAGAGAAAGGCCTTATCAGTTCGATAGGTCGTCGGGGCCTGAGTCGCGTGTTTCGTGCCGATGTACTCCAGCGATTGTCCTTGATTGCGCTCGGCCAGTCGGCCGAGTTTTCGCTGGACGATCTCGTCGCCATGCTGGACGCGCAGGGCCAGCCTGACATTGATCGCCAGCGGCTGAACGACAAGGCTGACGAACTGGACCGCACCATCGAGCGACTCAGCGCCATACGCGACGAGCTTCGTCGAGTAGCGTCCTGCCCTGCGGCTCGTCACATTGAATGCTCAAAGTTTCAGAAAATGCTCAATGCCGTCAGTACGGGGGATATCCAGAGAAAAACCAGAAAAGGCGACCTGCACAGACGAAAAAAGCCTTAGTCACGGTCGCGCACCTTTTTCAGTTCAGGCACTCCTTAAACCCTAATACTCCTACCCCCTCCTACACTCCCCGCAACTGCGCAATATCCCGCTTGGGCGGCGCGCCAAACAGCCGGCCGTATTCGCGGCTGAACTGCGAGGGGCTTTCATAGCCGACCCTGAAGGCGGCGCTGGAGACATCCAGGTGTTCGTTCATCATCAGGCGTTTGGCTTCGGTCAGGCGTAGCCATTTCTGGTATTGCAGCGGGCTCATGGCGGTGAGTTGGCGGAAATGGTGGTGAAAGGTCGGCGTGCTCATCTGCACCCGGGCGGCGAGTTCGTCGACCCGCAGTTGCGCGGTGTAATTCAGCTTCAGCCAGTCGATGGCCCGGGCGATCCGGTGGCCCTGGCCGTCGACGGAGGCGATCTGCCGCAGCCGCGCCGACTGGTCGCTCAGCAGCAAGCGGTAATGGATCTCGCGCTGGATCAGCGGCGCCAGCACCGGGATGGCTTCGGGCTCGTCCAGCAACTGCAGCAGGCGCACGAACGAGGCCAGCATGGCCGGCGTCGCGGTGCCGATGCCCACGCCCTTGCCTGCGCCTCGATCGCGAGGTTGCAGCAACCCGCCCTGGGCAGCCAGCTCCGCCAGCATGCGCGGGTCGAGCTTGAAGCCCAGCCCCAGGCAGGGTTGTTCCAGGCTGGCCGCCGTCACCTCGGAATTGGCCGGCAGGTCCAGTGAGGTCACGAGAAAGCGCGAGGGGTCGTACGGGTAGGCTTCGCCGCCGACCCACAGCTGTTTCGCTCCCTGGGCGACGAGGACGATGCTCGGCTCGACCATGCACACGGAGGGCGGCGAAGGGATGTCGCGGCGAAAGAAGCCCAGACCGGGGATGGGTGTCGAGCAGTCTCCCGAGTGTTTAATCCAGGCGCCAATGAGGCGCGCGAGGGTTTCCTGGGGCGCCTGGGCGCGGGTGTCGTGTGGGCGTGTCATGTCGGTATGGACCCTCCTTGCCAGACGTTAACCCGGCCCCGGTGCCGCTCCTACCGAAAAAACCAAAGTCCAGAGAATCAGGCAAGAATTCCAGCGAAATGCACTACTGGCCGCCTGCGCCTGCCCGGGAGAATGATCATCTAACGTAACGCAGGATGGAGTGTGCAATGTTAGTCAACGCCTATGGCGCCCATGCGGGCGACCAACCTCTTCAACCACTGCAGATCGCCCGTCGCGCCCCCGGCGCCCATGACGTGCAGATCGACATCGCCTTCTGCGGCATCTGCCACTCGGACCTGCACCAGGTTCGCGCCGAGTGGCATGGCACGCAGTTTCCCTGCGTGCCCGGCCACGAGATCGTCGGCCGGGTCGCGGCGGTCGGCGCCCATGTGCACGGCTTCCACCCGGGCGACCTGGTGGGCATCGGCTGCATCGTCGACAGCTGCAAGCACTGCGCCGACTGCGAGGACGGCCTGGAGAACTACTGCGACGGCATGATCGGCACCTACAACTTCCCGACGCCGGACGCCCCGGGCTGGACCCTGGGCGGTTACTCGCAACAGATCGTGGTCCACGAGCGCTACGTGCTGCGCATCCGCCACCCCGAGGAACAGCTGGCCGCCGTCGCACCGCTGCTGTGCGCGGGCATCACCACCTATTCGCCGCTGCGCCACTGGCAGGCCGGGCCCGGCAAGAAGGTCGGCGTGGTCGGCATCGGTGGCCTGGGCCACATGGGCATCAAGCTGGCCCATGCCCTGGGCGCGCACGTGGTGGCGTTCACCACCTCCGACGCCAAGCGCGAGGCCGCTCGCCAGCTGGGCGCCGACGAAGTGGTGGTGTCGCGCAATGCCGAGGAAATGGCCGCCCATGCCAAGAGCTTCGACCTGATCCTCAACACCGTGGCCGCGCCCCACGATCTCGACGCCTTCCTGGTGCTGCTCAAGCGCGACGGCGGCATGACCCTGGTGGGCGCCCCGGCGACTCCGCATGCCTCGCCCAATGTGTTCAACCTGATCATGAAACGCCGGACCCTCGCCGGCTCGATGATCGGCGGCATTGCCGAGACCCAGGAGATGCTCGACTTCTGCGCCGAGCACGGCATCGTCGCCGACATCGAGCTGGTGCGCGCGGACCAGATCAATGAGTCCTACGAACGCATGCTCAAGGGCGACGTCAAGTACCGCTTCGTCATCGACAACGCCACCCTGGCGGGCTGAACGCCACCGTTGCTCCAGCGTCCCGGTAGCCCGGCCGGCAATGATCGCCGGGCCGCCTGGGCGCTTGCACAAATAGAGAACCCCTCCCCATGACCGATACCCTCCGCGCCGCCCGAGCGCCGGCACACCTGGGGCGCCGTGCTGGCCATGGCGCTCGCCGCCTTTGCCCTGGTGGCCTCCGAATTCATGCCGGTCAGCCTGCTGACCCCGATCGCGGCCGACCTGCAAGTCAGCGAGGGGCAAGCCGGCCAGGGCATTGCCGTCTCCGGGCTGTTTGCCCTGTTCACCAGCCTGCTGATCGCCCCCTTGGCGGCCCGGGTCGAGCGCAAGCGGCTGCTGTTGTCGCTGACGCTGCTGATGATCGTCTCCGGAACCGTGGTGGCGTTCGCCCCGAACTACCTGGCCTTCATGGCCGGCCGCGCGCTGATCGGCGTGGCCATCGGCGGTTTCTGGTCGTTGTCGGCGGCCACGGCCATGCGCCTGGTACCCGAGGACCAGGTGCCGCGCGCCCTGGCCATCGTCAATGGCGGCAACGCCCTGGCGACCGTGATCGCCGCGCCCCTGGGCAGTTTCCTCGGCGCGCTCATCGGCTGGCGCGGGGCGTTTTTCTGCGTGGTGCCGGTGGCCGCCCTCGCCGCCCTCTGGCTGCTGGCCAGCCTGCCGACCCTGAAAGCGCAGCCGGCCGCCGGCACCGGCAATGCCTTCAGCCTGATGAAAAGAATGCCGGTGGCCTTGGGCATGCTCGCGGTCAGCCTGTTTTTCATGGGCCAGTTCATGCTGTTCACCTACCTGCGGCCCTTCCTCGAGACGGTCACCCAGGTCAGTGTCAGCACGCTGTCGCTGATGTTGCTGGTGATCGGCCTGGCCGGCCTGGCGGGCACCTTCCTGATCGAAGCCTTCCTGAAAAATGCCCTGTATCGCACGCTGATCATCATCCCGCTGATGATGGCGGCAATCGCCCTGGCCCTGGTGGCGTTTGGCGCCTCGGTGTCGGTCACCACGCTCTTGCTGGGCCTCTGGGGCCTGGTGGCGACCGCCGCTCCGGTCGCCTGGTGGACCTGGCTGACCCGGGCGCTGCCGGACGATGCGGAAGCCGGCGGCGGGTTGATGGTGGCGATCGTCCAGCTGGCGATTGCCGCGGGCGCCACGGTGGGCGGCCTGGCCTTCGACCTGAGCGGTTATCGGGCGACCTTCGAACTGAGCGCGGCACTGTTGGTAGTAGCCGCCGTGCTGGCGGTACTGGCCGCCCGCGCCGCCACCGTAAAGCCTTGCGCGGCAGCGAACGTGGTGGCGGCTTTGCGTATAAAGAGCAATCTTTGACAACTGCCTTTAGCTTGGTTTAAAAGCCTGACCTCTCGATAGCGCTTCGATCCATGTCAACTACGGGCACAAAAAAGCAAGATGATCGACAATCAAGAAATCGAAGACATTGAATCTCTTGAGTCACAATTGCTGGGCAATGAAATTTCAATTAACGACATGGTACGTCACTATGCAAATTTGTTGCTTGAGCTTGTCCAGAATAGAAAACTAAAGAATATCTCTGACGAGAAACTTCAAGAAATGGCTTGTTATTTGAAACAAGCCATTGCCCCTGGAACATTGGAATCCAATGAGAGCCTAAGGCAAGCATCCTTTCTCAAGCTATGGCCTATCGAAAAAAGCTATCGAGAGTCGGACCCAGCGCTCTCCGCCCTGGCCCGCACTGTTATTTGCTGCTTTGGCAATGAAAGCGACTGGCTACGAGATGGTTCGGGCGAAGAAACGCCACTGTTTTATTTTTATCTTTACTTGAAGAACGTAGCCCCCGATGCGACGCAGGCGTTTTTTGAGCATTTTCAAAAGTTATGACCCCACAAACGCTTGCTCATACCCGATCGAAGTACCTCGAGGCACTGCCCGATATGCAGAATGATATTTGTGAAAAATACGGCCTACCTGTACTTCCACCAGACGAAATGGTCGCCATCGCGATTGCCACTCTGGGCCAGTCACCTATTTATGGCGCACGCATTTCGCTGCCGGAGGGTGGCAATGTCAGTTGGTTTATTCACTGTGGAGAACACTCGAACGCTGATGATTTTTATCAAGCGGTTCACACTGAGCATCTCAGTGAAATGCTGCCACAGGTGATGAATTACCTCTGCCTACCCGCTGGCGCCAAGTTCATTATCGACAATCAAGGCTACGAAGATGTGTGGATGGAAGGCTGACCAGCGTTTGCCCTCGATTCAGGTCTGATTGACACAACAAGGACGTATGAAAGTTGAAAGTAAATGTATTGTTCATCGCTTCGCTAGGATTTCTATCGCTAACTCAAACATCACTGTCCTTCGCCGACAACAACGGGAAAAATCTCTATTCGCAGCGATGTGCCGTGTGCCACGGCGCCGATATCAAAGGAACCGGCCCCCTGGCCCATAAAAGCAATCCTCCCACACCTGACCTCACAACATCCGCGTTCAAAAAACGACTCAATGATTATCCGGGCGTTATTGTCTCGTCGATAATACTTCGCCCCAATGGCGACCTGATTCCCAGAACCTTGCGCGAGAATGGTGTAAAGATACCGCCGCACGCCTGGAGCATTAAGGATCTGCGCGATTTAAACCAATACATGAACAGTGTGATTTCAAAAAGTCGATAATCCTCGGCCAGTCGCCCTCTCACGAGCACTTCGCCAATGAACAATATTGATTTAAATGCCCCTCCTACAAAACAGCAGGCTGAGCAGAACAACCCTGGAGCAGTGCATGGACACTAAAGAAGCACCTGTTCTGATTCACGTTTATGTAACGGATGATGACGGCCCTTTTTTTGAAGAGCTGCCTGCTCGCAAGATTGACCAGGATAGTTACGAGTTGCTCTCCTCTCCTGGTCTCGCGCTGAACCTGGCACGAGGAGATATTGTTTCAATCAAGGACAGGGAAGCACCGGCAGTCGTCTTGAAGCGGGGTGGGAATTTCTGCATCCAGATCTATGCAGACTCCATTCCTCAAGAAGAACTGGCCTTGCTGGAAAACGGTGTGGTTCATGAGCTGGGCGGAACCTTGGATGGTGTATTTGAGGGAAACCTGTCATTCGCGGTTCCGGCGCGCAATGGGATGGAGAAGATCAACGACTTCTTTGACAGGTTCCGAGATAGAACAGAGATCCAGTGGTACTACGCCAACATCTACAAAAACCTGGCGGATGACGAGGATGAGACACTTTTAGATTGGTGGCTCGAAAGCTGAAAGATACCGACGTCCACGATCATTTCACCAGGCGCTTTTCCTTCGAAGGCCGATAGCCGAAATACGAGCTGTAGCACTTGCTGAAATGGCTCGGCGAGACGAAGCCACAGGCCACCAGCACCTCGACCTGGGACAGTTCAGTGTGCTGCAGCAATCGGCGCGCTTCGGTGATGCGCAGTTCCAGGTAATAGCGCTGCGGGGTGGTGCCCAGCTGCTCCTTGAACAAGCGCTCGATCTGCCGCCGGGAGCGCCCGGCGTACTCCGCCAGCTGGTCCATTTGCAGCGGCTCCTCGAGGTTGGCGTCCATCAGGTTGACCACCTCACGCAAAGGCGCGCTCAACGACACATGCATCGTCGGCTTGATGCGCCGGTAGCGCGATTCCTCGAACGACAGGATGTCTTCGATGCCCTCGACCAGCGCCTTGCCGTGCAGCCCCTTGATCCACTCCAGGGCCATATGGAAGGCGCCCGCGGGGCTGGACGCCGTGAGCCGGTCGCGGTCCACCACAAAGGCCTCGCTGGTGACACAACTGGCCTTGGCAATTTCCGCCAGCGCGGGGCGGTGCTCCGGGTGGATCGCACAGCGGTAGCCTTCGAGCAGCCCCGCGACGCCGAGGAACCAGGCCCCGTTCCACAACCCGGCCAGGGCGATGCCCAGCTCGGCGGCGCTTTTTAGCAGGCCGGTCAGCTGGGGGTCGAGCTTGAGCTCCGTGCGGTAGCCGCCGCAGATCACCAGCAGGTCGAGGTCCTTGAGCGCCGCCGCATCCAGGCGCGCATCGGGGCGGATCACCAGCCCGAGGTCGCTGGTGACTTCGCCGTCCTGCAAGCCAAAGGTCGTCGAGGAGAACAAGGCGGGACGCAGCAGGTTGGCGGTGACGATGGTATCCAGGGCCTGGGTGAAGGCCGGCAACGAGAAGTGCTCGAGCAGCAGGAAGCCCGCCCGCGCATGGGCCGCAGGCGCCACCCGCGCCTCTTCCAGGTAACGCAGGTTCTTGCCCTTCATGCCGCCACTGAAATCCCGTCGTTCAACCGCCATACGCCCTCGCCTGTCTTACCCGACCCAATGCGGTTTCAGTGTAAATCACCGGAGAAACCCGGCACTGCCCACGCCAAAAAACCTGCCCGGACGCCAGCGCCAACAACGCCGCCGTGGCCTGCCGTGTCAACCTCGCAGGCGTCACCGGGCGACGGGATTCTACTGCCCCCGCAGGCCCACAGGGGCAGAAAATATCGGCCAGGGCGCAGCCTTAAAAAAACGGCCGCCAAGCCTCGAGCTTGAGCCTTGCGTGCCGGCTAACAAGCAGCCGATCTGCCAGTCGCCCTGGGGCCGTTTTTTTTCGTTTCTGCGTCGCTTTTGCCGTTCTGTGCGACAGATCCCATTTCGGGGGCTCCCGCACCGCTGCTTCGTGGTGTTAGGTTGCGGAAGTTCGATCAGACATTTCCTAACAATCTGCAAGGAACGCCTCCCGCAATGGATTTCTCCCTCAAGCAACTGGCTGCGGCCACCCTGGTGCTGGCCAGCCTGTCAGCCTTCACCGCCCCTGCCCACGCCAACATCACCCCGCAGCAGAACGCGGCGATCCTCAAGAGCTTCGCCGATGCCTCGGTCAAGGATTTCCGCCAGTTCCTCGGCACCTTGAGCAAAAATGAGGCGGCCAAAAGCGAGGTGGTCAAAGAAGCCAACCTCGGCCCGGCCATCAACGCCTTCCTCGCCAACAAGACGCTTTCCGCCGAACAGCAGAACGAGATCCATCGCCTGCTTGGCCTGTATGCGCGGGTGAAGTACGGCAAGGCCGCCACCGAGACCCTGCGCGAGCTGGTGGCCATCCCCACCGTGCGTGTCGACGGCGTGCCGCAGCACGAGAACCCCGAGTTCATCAAGATCGCCGACAAGATCAAGAGCCTGGCCCAGGCCTTCGACCTGAACTTTCGCAACATCGACAACCGCGTCTACGAGATCTCCCTGGCCGGCAGCGGCGATGAAGTGGTGGGCATCCACGCCCACGCCGACGTGGTGCCGGTAACGCCGGAGAACTGGGTGCTGCAGGACGGCACCAAGCTCGACCCGTTCAAGGTCACCCTGGTCGGCGACCGCATGTACGGCCGCGGCACCGAGGACGACAAGAACGGCATAGTCGTGGCGCTGTACGCCATGAAGATCATCAAGGAAGAGAAGCTGCCCCTGGCGCGCAACTTCAAGCTGCTGGTGGACACCACCGAGGAAACCAGCGGCGACGCGATTCCCTACTACTTCGAACGCAACCCCACGCCGAACTACAACCTGGCGCTGGACGGCGGCTACCCGGTGGTGATCGCCGAGAAGGGCTACGGCACCGTCATGGCCAGCTTCCCGTTGCGTGCCGCCGAGGGCAAAGGCGCACAAATCGTCTCGATGACCGGCGGCCTGGCCACCAACCAGATCCCGGGCGCCTCGGTCGCCACCCTGGTGACGGACCAGCCCGCGAAACTCGCCGCCAGCCTGCAAAAGGCCGGCGCCGAGTACGCCAAGGCCCATGGCGGCGACTTCAGCGTGGCCGCCAAGGTCGACGGCAAGGACGTCAAGCTGACGGTCACCGGCGTGTCCGCCCACTCCTCCGAGCCCGAGTCCGGGGTCAACCCAGTGGCGCGCATGCTCGACTTCATCAACAGCCTCGAAGGCAAGGTCGCGCTCAAGCACAACCAGATCACCGACGCCGCCCGCTACGCCGCCGACAACTGGGGCCTGGACTACCTGGGCAACAAGCTCGGGGTGGGTTTCGCCGATGACTTCATGGGCCCGCTGACCACCTCCCTGACCTATGTCGGCCAGGACGAAAAGGCCTTCAAGCTGGCGGTCAACCTGCGCGTGCCCAAGGGCAAGACCCCCGAGGTGCTGCAAAAGCAGATCGCCGACAAGCTGGCCGCCTGGAGCAAGCAGAACCGGGTCGCGGTGAACTTCGACTACAAGATCGCCGAACCGATGTACCGCAACCCCGAGGGTGAATGGGTCAAGGCATTGCTGGCGGTGGCCAGCGAAAACCTCGGCATGAAGCACGAGTTCGGCACCTCCGCCGGCGCCACCTCGGTGCATGAACTGCCCAACGGCGTGCAATTCGGCCTGGCCCGCCCAGAGGTCAAGTACACCGGCCACAACGACAACGAGTTCAAGACCGTCGAGCAGTTCCAGCTGGACCTGCAGATCGTCACGGAAATGTTCGGCCGCATCGGCCAGCTACCGAAACTCTAAGCCCGAGCGGGCCCGCCGCCCTGGCGGGTCCGCGCATCGACCGCAACATCGGGTCGCGCCGGCATGGGCGACCCTTCGATCCACCTCCCCCGAGCTGAAAGTCCAACGTGCGGCGCCCTGCTGGCGCGAGCCGCTTTGCGCCTGCCCGCCATAAAAAAAGTGGCACTTTGATTCCATTCAAAAGGATAGACTCGACAACCGGCGGCGGAGCGATGGCTCGACACCCGCGCCGCGCACAGGCAAAGCGCTCTGCCTCGGGCTTTTGCCGTGGTTCATCAAACCGCCGCCGGACCCGGCGCTGGCCCTGCACACGCCCTGACAAGGGCCCGCCGAGCGGGCCACTGCACCGGTCATCGCGCCAGCGCCGTGAGCTTCTTGTGAAGGCAAAAAAGCCGATCTATACCTCAACAGGCCGCCGGCAACGGTGGCAGCGACCTGGACTTCGCCGCGCCCGCGGCGAGCCAGGCATTCAACGCACCGGACAACTGGACAGAGGCATCACCAAGGAGCGGTCATGAGCGGAAAACTATTAGTCAAATGGATCAACAGGACCGACCGGCACCCCCAGGGTGTCTGTGAGGCGGCCGTGATGAAGTGGCTGGCGGCCATCGACAACGCCGGCCTGGCCCAGGCCATGAAGCTGACACCCAAGCAATGCGACGACCTGCAGGACCAGGTAGAAGACGGAGAGACATTCGTCTTCCTGTTGCCCCCCCTGCTGCTGCCCACTTCAAGTTTCGCCCCGTTCAACCCGGTGCCGACCACTGCGGATTCGCTGAAGGCCCTCAAGGCCGGAAACTTCATCTTCGTCTCCGCCGAGGGCCACAGCGTGGCCGGCGGCGGACATGCGATGGGCATCTACAGGAACACCACCAACCTGTTTTTCTTCGACCCTGAGCTGGGGATCTATGCCTACGACTTCAACAGCGCGGCGGACCTCAGCGAAATCGTCAAGAAAAGCCAGAACTATGGGACAGCCGCCTATTGCCCGGGCACCATGCCCCCGCCGCCCAAACCTTGAGCCGATGCGAGCGTCCTGCGCCAAGGCCGTTTGGCGGCGAGGCCAGCCTTGGGCATAAAAAAAGCCACTCCAGCGAGTGGCTTTTTTGTGCATCCCGAGGCGGTAAATGGGTAGCCTGGCCGGACCTGCGGCCAACGAGCCGCACCCGGAAAAAAAGAGAAGCCATTGCAACTGAAATTCAGCCACGTAGACGTGCTGGTGGCCAAGGGTGTGCAGCCGGAAGACGAGAACGGCAAGCCCCTGTCGCGGGACAATCTCCAGTCCCCCAGCGGCACCCGCATCCTCTGGCTGCCCAAGCACTTCGGGCATTTCTCCATCGAACTGCTTGAAGAGGCGGAGCTGGAGGCCTTCATCGAGGAAGCATTCGCCGAGGACAGGTAAGGCACCAGCGCTCTCGCGTTTCTCCTGCCGCATAGGCTGAAACTCCTAGGTCGCCTGGGAGTATCGGGCAATGCGCCGCCTTCGGCGCCTCTCCATAGTTGTCGCACCTGCCAGCAAAGGGCCACGTCGTGGCCTCTTCAGACTGGTTCACCCAGGAGAGCGTCATGACTATCCGCCAACCGACCCTGTCACCCACCAGTGACCTGAGCACCAACAGCAGTACCGACCTGTATCCCGTTTTTCCCACCGACGACACGCTGGCCGTCAACGCCCTGGCCGACAGCGCTCAGCTGGTGGTGGCGACGGGCGCAAACGTCACCCTGGACGAAACGACCGGGCTGCAGAACGCCACGGCCACGCCAGCCCCCGCGGGAGATGCCGACGACAATGACATCCTGCTGAGCGCCCTGCCCGAGGCCTTCGCCACCCGCCTGACCGCACTCGGCGCCGGTACCGCGACGGGCGCGGCCTTGAGTGGCTATACCGGTGTCGTGGGGGACACCGGCAGCAATGCCTTCACCCTCAACCTGGCGCCCGGGGCGATCAATGTCGATGTCAGCTTCACCGACAGTTCCGGCGCACCGCTCAACGGCCTGGACAGCGGGCTGGACACCCTCGATGGCACCGCCATCCTGCTGTACACCGATACCAACAACAACGTCTTGCTGGGCCGGGCCGGCGGGCCCGACGGTGCGATCGTGTTCGCCGCCTACATCGAGGAGACCGGCGATCCGCTCAGCGGCGGCAAGCTCTGGACCGTGGAATACCAGCCGCTCAAGCATACGGACGGCAGCGACCCGGACGATGCCCTCAACCTGCTGGACAAGGTATATATCGGCGCCAGCCAGGACCTGACGTTCAGCCTGACCAACGCGCCGTCCGGGCAGAACCTGTTCCTGATGTTCACCAAGGCCAACCCGACGGTGGTCGATGACAATGGCACCTTGCGCATCACCGACCCGACGATCATCGCCACCGGCAAGGACCCCGCCGACGAGTCCAGCGGCGTCAACATCAGCACCGGCGACACCATCAACACCAGCCAGGCAGGCGGCCCGACCACCTTCGGCACCAACAGCCAGATGATCACGGAACAGGAAGGCATCCGCTTTACCTTCGTCACCGGCGCTCGGCAGGACGTGACCATTCCCAATCTCGATCAGAACGAAGCGGACGAGGAGTCCAACATCGACTTCACCGCGATGTTCAATGCCAAGGCGGCCAATTTCGATATCGTGCAACTGCAAAGCGGCAAGAGCGCGGTGGTCAAGATCAGTGCCTTCAACACCGCGGTTGAAAGTGGCGCGAACTTCGTCAATGGCTATGCGAACGATACGCCGGTGGCGATCACCAATGTTCGCGTGATCAACATCGCCACCGGGCTGGTGATCGAAAATTCGGACGGCTCGGTGAATGATCCAAGCATCGGCATCAGCTTTACTGGCGACGTGGCCACCGTCACCGGCGTCAAGGCCGGCTATCAGATCGAATACACCACGGCCGCGGACCACAACCGCGTACTGATCGAGAACGGCGCGGCGCTCGATGCCAAGGGCAATGACCACGCCGACTTCGACATCGGCGGCTTTACCCTGCGCCAGGCCTCCACCACCACCGCCGAAATCGGCTCGCACATGATCTTCGAGGACGATGGACCGACCCTGGCCTTCGGCAACCTGATCGGCACCGGCACCCAGCTGGCGCAACAGGGCTACTGGAACATGGGGGCTGGCGCCGACGGGCTGGATGCGGATGGCCTGGATATCTCGCTGGTGAATGGCCAGTTCACCCTGGTCCGGCCGGACAACACCACCACCATCGGCAGCGGCACGCTCGTCGAGCAGTCGCCTTCGCCGGATGGCAGTGGCGCCTACCAGTTCGCCGGGGCCCTGACCGGTGACTTCGACAACAACGCGGCCACGGCGGATACCACCGTCAATTACACGCTGACCGCCTACGCCAACGGCACCTACGCCCTGGACTTGCTGGAAGGCTTCCGCTCGACCATCGTCCTCAGCAGCGCCGACGGCTCGCTAGACGCCGGCGGGCCAGACCCGGTACGCACGCTGACCATTGGCACCGAGGAAGTGGTGTTCTTCGGGGCAAACCCGCTGGCGCCGCAAACCGGCGACAACAGCATCCTGACCGGCATCGGGCTCGGCGCGTCCGACCCCACCGAAGGCCAGTTGCAGACCAACCCGCTGCCGTCGTTCATCGGCTCGGCGGCGATGAACGTCAGCACTTCCGGCATCGGCATTGCCAACAACAACCTGGAGGGCAACACCACCGCCGGCATCAACGCCGGTGACGAGAGTTTCGTGATCAACCCCGAAACCCTGCTGACGGCCATGAAGGTCTTCATCGACAACTCGGTGCAGGGCTACGACCCGGCCACGGAAGAGCTGTACTACACGATCTACTACGACAACGGCACCACTTCGGGCGCGCCCATCAAGGTGCAGGCCGCCGACTTGCAGGCGGAAGCCAAAGGCCAGAAATCCTTCCTCATCGAGTGGGACGGCTCCCACATGATCGACGCGGTCCAGCTGACGATGGGCACCGGGACGATCAAGATCCCGGTGATCCAGTTCATCCAGGAAACCCAGAGCCTGGCCAGCGACATCCTGCTGTCGTTCAACGCGACGACAACCGACAAGGATGGGGATACGGCAACAAGCGCGTTCGACGCCAACCTGTTCGCCAACGACCCCGCCGACGCCCTCTTCGACTTCCGGCTGGTGGGCACGGGTGGTGAGCGGGATGCCTTCAACATCGACCTGGCGGCCGTCGAGAGCCAGTACCAGATCAGCGGCTTCGATGTGGGAGCAGGCCAACGCGATGCGGTGGTGCTGATCGGCGATGCGGGGGCCGTGGTGCAGTCGATCGACAACGCCGGCGCCGACAGCGTCGTCACGGTCGCCGAGACCGGCGGACAGCTGACGACCATTACCCTGGTCGGGGTCGACCTGCTTAACACCGACATCGTCCTGGGCAGCGTCTGAACCATCGCCAATGCGAGGGTGGCCTGGAAACCACCCTCGCTTTTTTTGCAGCGCCAACAGCCGCAGCGGCCATGCGGGCCGCTTGAACGACGGGCCCCTGCTCTCTCCTGTTTAGCCCCTCGTTTAGCCCCCCTATCTACCTGCCCTCCCATAGCTCCCCATAGGCTGAAACTCCCAGGCCGCCTGGGAGTATCGGCCAATGTGCAATCAGCGGTGTGTCCCCATAGTTGTTGTATCTGCCAGCAGAGGGCCCGAATGCGGCCCCGTGGCTGGAACTGCCTAGGAGAATGTCATGACCACCCTGCAAGAGAACACATCCCTCACGAGCGACCTGCTCAATGACGTTCCACTCATTGTCGCGACCGGCGTCAACGTCACGCTGGACGAAACCGCCGGCTTGCAGAACGCCACCGCCACGCCAGCTCCCGCGGGAGATGCCGACGACAATGACATTCTGCTGGCCGCCCTGCCCTCGGCCTTCGCCACCCGCCTGACGGCACTCGGCGCCGGTACCGCAACCGATGCCGCCTTGAGTGGCTATACCGGGGCCGTGGACGACACCGGCAGCAATGCCTTCACCCTCAACCTGGCGCCCGGCGCGACCATCACCGATATCGGCTTTACCGACAGCCTTGGCGCGCCGCTCGATGGCCTGGACAGTGGGCTGGACACCCTCGATGGCACCGCCATCCTGCTGTACACCGATACCGACAACAACATCCTGCTGGGCCGCGCCGGCGGGCCCGACGGCGCGATCGTGTTCGCCGCCTATATCGAGGAAACCGGCGATCCGGTCAGCGGCGGCAAGCTCTGGACCGTGGAATACCAGCCGCTCAAGCATCCGGACGGCAGCAACCCGGACGATGCCCTCAGCCTGCTGGACAAGGTGTTTATCGGCGCCAGCCAGGACCTGGCGTTCAGCCTGACCAACGCACCGTCCGGGCAGAACCTGTTCCTGATGTTCACCACGGCCAACCCAACGGTGGTCGATGACAATGGCACCTCGCGCATCACCGATCCAACGATCATCGCCACCGGCAAGGACCCCGCCGACGAGTCCAGCGGCGTCAACATCAACACCGGCGACACCATCAACACCAGCCAGGCGGGCGGCCCGGCGACCTTCGGCACCAATAACCAGATGATCACGGAGCAGGAAGGCATTCGCTTTACCTTCGTCACCGGTGCCCGGCAAGACGTGACCGTGCCCAACCTGGACCAGAACGAAGCGGACGAAGAATCCAATATCGACTACACCGCGATGTTCAATGCCAGGACGGCCAGATTCGATGTCGTGCAGCTGCAAAGCGGCAAGAGCGCCGTAGTCGAGATCAGTGCCTTTAGCACCGAGGTCGAAGCCGGCGACGATTTCATCAACGGCTACGCGGACGATACGCCGGTGGCCATCACCCAGGTGCTGGTCATCGACAAGAGCACCGGGCTGGTGATCGAAAACTCGGACGGCTCGGTGGATAACGCGAACATTGCCATCAGCTTCGATGGCGGCGTCGCCACCATTACCGGGGTCACGGCCGGCTACCAGATCGAATACACCACGGCCGCGGACCACAACCGCGTACTGATCGAGAATGGCGCCGCACTCGACGCCAAGGGCAATGACCACGCCGACTTCGACATCGGCGGCTTCACCCTGCGCGAGGTCTCCACCGCGACCGCGGAAATCGGCTCGAAGATGGTCTTCGAGGACGATGGACCGGCAGCGGCCGGCACCGCCGAAGCGGGCACCGTCGATGAAGACGGCCTGGCCAACGGCATTGCCGGCGGGGTCGGCGACGTACCAGGCGAGCTCACCACCGCCAGCGGCAGCGTCGCGGGCATCTTCCAATCGGGGGTCGATGTGCCGCTGAGCTATTCGCTGTCCAGCGACACCAGCGGCCTGCCGGCCCTGAGTTCGGGCGGTGTGGCGCTGGTCTATAGCGTGGTCGGCGACACCCTGACGGCCAAGGCCGGCACCACCGACGTATTCACCTTCAGCCTCAGCGCCGCGGGTGCCTA
>NZ_FNPW01000001.1:0-57156 GCF_900107395.1 Pseudomonas sp. NFIX28 | reverse complement strand
CAGGCGAGCTCACCACGGCCAGCGGCAGTGTCGCGGGCATCTTCCAATCGGGGGCCGATGTGCCGCTGAGCTATTCGCTGTCCAGCGACACCAGCAGCCTGCCGTCCCTGAGTTCCGGCGGCGTGGCGCTGGTCTACAGCGTCACGGGCAATACCCTGACCGCCAAGGCCGGCACCACTGACGTGTTCACCCTCAGCCTCACGGTTGCCGGTGCCTACACCTTCACCCTGCTGCAGCCGCTGGACCACGCGGCGGGCAACGATGAGAACGACCTCACCCTCAACCTCGGAGCGCTGCTGCAAGCCACCGACAAGGACGGCGACACCGTCACGGCCGCCGCCGACAAGCTGGTCATCACCGTCGACGACGACACGCCGACCCTGGCATTCGGCAACCTGATCGGCACCGGTACCCAACTGGCGCAACAAGGCTACTGGGACATGGGGGCCGGCGCCGACGGGCTGGATGCGGATGGCCTGGATATCTCGCTGGCGAACGGCCAATTCACCCTGGTCCGGCCGGACAACACCACCAGCATCGGCACCGGTACGCTCGTCGAGCAGTCGCCGTCGCCGGATGGCAGTGGCGCCTACCAGTTCGCCGGGGCCCTGACCGGTGACTTCGACAACAACGCGGCCACGGCGGATACCACCGTCCACTACACGCTGACCGCCTACGCCAATGGCACCTACGCCCTGGACCTGGAAGAAGGCTTCCGCTCGACCGTGGTCCTCAGCAGCGCCGACGGCTCGCTGGACGCCGGTGGCCCGGACCCGGTACGCACGCTGACCATTGGCACCGAGGAAGTGGTGTTCTTCGGCGCCAATCCGCTGGCGCCGCAAACCGGCGCCAACAGCATCCTGACCGGCATCGGGCTCGGCGTGTCCGACCCTACCGAAGGCCAGTTGCAGACCAACCCGCTGCCGTCCTTCATCGGCTCGGCGGCGATGAACGTCAGCACCTCCGGCATCGGTATCGCCAACAACAACCTGGAGGGCAACAACACGGCGGGCATCAATGCCGGTGACGAGAGTTTCGTGATCAACCCCGAAACCCTGCTGACGGCCATGAAAGTCTTCATCGACAACTCGGTGCAAGGCTACAACCCGGCCACGGAAGAGCTGTACTACACGATCTACTACGAAGACGGCACCACCTCGGGCGCGCCCATCAAGGTGCAGGCCGCCGACTTGCAGGCGGAAGCGGGAGGCCAGACCTCCTTCCTCGTCGAGTGGGACGGCTCCCGCCTGATCGACGCGGTCCAGCTGACGATGGGCAAGGGCACGATCAAGATCCCGACCATCGAGTTCATTCACCAGACCCAGAGCCTGGCCAGCGATATCCTGCTGTCGTTCAACGCGACGATAACCGACAAGGACGGCGACACGGCGACGAGCACATTCGACGCCAACCTGTTCGCCAACGACCCCGCCGACGCGCTCTTCGACTTCCGACTGCTGGGCACGGGCGGTGAACGGGATGCCTTCAACATCGACCTGGCGGCCGCCGAGAACCAGTACCAGGTCAGCGGCTTCGATACCGGCCCGGGCCAACGCGATGCGGTGGTGCTGATCGGCGATGCGGGAGCCGTGGTGCAGTCGATCGACAACGCCGGCGCCGACAGCATCGTCACGGTGGCCGAGACCGGCGGGCAACTGACGACCATTACCCTGGTCGGGGTCGACCTGCTTAACACCGACATCGTCCTGGGCAGCGTCTGAACCATCGCCGATGCGAGCGGATGCGAGGGTGGCCTGGAGACCACCCTCGCTTTTTCACGGTGTCGTCATTCATTGCGCCGGGCCAGGTAGCGCCTGGCGTCGAGGGTTGATCGCCCTGACCACAGTGGTCGCTCGAACATGCGCCGCCTGGCCATTGCCGCGCCGCTCTTCGCGACCGCCAGATTCCCGTCCGCTGGCCAGGGAATGCCCTGTCGTGCGCCCTTAAAAACGCGCCCCACGCCCTTGGCGCAATCGCTGTTCCCGCCCTCGCCTGCTTGCCCTTCCCGATAGGCTGAAACTCCCATTTCGCCTGGGAGTATCGGCCAATGCGCAATCCGCGGTGCATCCCCATAGTTGTTGCATCTGCCAGCAGAGGGCCCTCTGCGGCCTCGACGACTACGACTGGAATTGCACAGGAGAACGTCATGATTACCACAAAAAAAACCGCATCACCCACGAACGACCTGACCACTGACAGCACCACCAACCTTTATCCCGTCTTCCCCACCGACGACACGCTGAGCCTCAGCAGCGCCCCGACACAGACCCCACCGCCGGTCGTAACGACCGGGGCGAGCGTGACCCTGGACGAGACAGCCGGCTTGCAGAACGCCACGGCGACGCCAAGCCCTGCGGGAGACGCTGACGACAACGACATCCTGCTGTCGGCCCTGCCCGAGGCCTTCGCCACCCGCCTGACGGCCCTGGGCGCAGGTACCGCGACGAATGCCGCCCTGAGTGGGTATACCGGCGCCGAAGGCGACACCGGCAGCAATGCCTTTACCCTGGCACCCGGCACGATCGCGGGCGACATCAAGTTCACCGACAGCCTCGGTGCACCGCTCGATGGCCTCGACAGCGGCCTGGACACCCTCGATGGCACCGCCATCCTGCTGTACACCGATACCGACAACAACATCCTGCTGGGCCGGGCCGGCGGGCCCGACGGCGCGATCGTGTTCGCCGCCTATATCGAGGAAACCGGCGATCCGGTCAGCGGCGGCAAGCTCTGGACCGTGGAATACCAGCCGCTCATGCATCCGGACGCCAGCAACCCGGACGACGCCCTCAACCTGCTGGACAAGGTATTTATCGGTACCGTCCACGACGCGGGGTTCAGCCTGGCCAACGCACCGTCCGGGCAGAACCTGTTCCTGATGTTCACCGCGGTCAACCCGACGGTGGTCAACGAGGACGGTGTCCTGCGCATCAGCAGCCCCACGCTCGTCGCGACCGGTAAAGACCCGGCGGACCAGTCCAGCGGCGCGAAAATCAACACCGGCGATACCGTCAACACCAGCCAGGGCGGCGGCCCGACCACCCTGGGCACCAACAACCAGATGATCACGGAACAGGAAGGCATTCGCATTACCTTCGTCACCGGCGCCCGGCAGAGCGTGACCGTGCCTAACCTGGACCAGAACGAAGCGGATGTGGAAGCCAACATCGACTTCACCGCGGTGTTCAATACCAAGAGCGCCAGCTTCGATGTCGTGCAGCTGCAAGGCGGCAAGACTGCCGTAGTGGAAATCAGTGCCTACAACACCGCGGCCGAGCCCGGGGTGAACTTCATCAACGGCTATGCGAACGATACGTTGGTGGCCATCACCCAGGTTCGGGTCATCGACACCAGCACCGGGCTGGTGATCGAGAACTCCGACGGCTCGGTGAATGATCCCGGCCTTGTCATCAGCTTTGCCGACGGGGTTGCCACCGTCACCGGCGTCAAGGCCGGCTACCAGATCGAATACACCACCACGGCGGATCACAACCGCGTGCTGGTCGAGAACGGCGCTGCCGTCGATGCCAGGGGCGATGACCACGCCGACTTCGACATCGGTGGCTTCACCCTGCGCCATGCCTCGACGTCCATTACCGAAATCGGCTCGAAGATGATCTTCGAGGACGATGGACCGTCGGCCACCGGCACTGCCGCGCTCGGCACCGTCGATGAAGACGGCCTGGCCAACGGCATTCCCGGCGGGGTCGGCGATGTGGCGGGCGAAGCCACCACGGTCAGCGGCGACATCACCGGCATCTTCCTGTCCGGCGCCGACGTGCCGCTGAGCTATGCCCTGTCCACCGACACCAGCGGCCTGCCCGCCCTGACTTCCGGCGGCGTCGCGCTGGTGTACAGCGTTTCCGGCGACACCCTGACGGCCAAGGCCGGCGCCGGTGGTGCCGACGTCTTCACCTTCAGCCTCAGCGCTGCCGGGGCCTACACCTTCACCCTGCTGCAACCGCTGGATCACCCGGCCGGCGATGACGAGAACGACCTGGTCATCAACCTTGGCACGCTGCTGAAAGTCACCGACAAGGATGGCGACAGCGTGACCGCCCCGGCCGAAAGCCTGGTCATCACCGTCGACGACGACACCCCAACCGCGAGCGGCACCGCCGTGGCCGGCACGGTCGATGAAGACGGCCTGGCCAACGGCATTCCCGGCGGCGTGGGCGATGTGGAAGGCGAAGCCACCACTGCCAGCGGCGATGTCACCGGCATCTTCCAATCGGGTGCCGATGTACCGCTGAGCTATTCGCTGTCCAGCGATACCAGCGGCCTGCCCGCCCTGACTTCCGGCGGCGTGGCCCTGGTGTACAGCGTTTCCGGCGATACCCTGACAGCCAAGGCCGGCGCCGGCGGCGCCGATGTCTTCACCTTCAGCCTCAGCGCTGCCGGGGCCTATACCTTCACCTTGCTGCAACCGCTGGATCACCCGGCCGGTGACGATGAAAACGACCTGGCGATTAACCTCGGCACGCTGCTGCAAGCCACCGACAAGGATGGCGACACGGTCACCGCTGCGGCCGAAAGCCTGGTGATTACCGTCGATGACGACACGCCTACCGCGAGCGGCACCGCCGTGACCGGTACCGTCGACGAAGACGGCCTGCCCAACGGCATCGCCGGCGGGGTGGGCGATGTGGAAGGCGAAGCCACCACCGTCAACGGCAACGTCAGCGCGGTCTTCCAGTCCGGCGCCGATGTGCCGCTGAGCTATGCCCTGGCCACCGACACCAGCGGCCTGCCAGCCCTGAGCTCCGGTGGCGTGGCCCTGGTCTACAGCGTTTCCGGTGACACCCTGACCGCCAAGGCCGGCGCCGGTGGCGCCGACGTGTTCACCTTTACCCTGAGCGCCGCAGGCGCCTACAGCTTTACCCTGATGCAACCGCTGGATCACCCGGCGGGCGACGACGAGAACGACCTCGCCATCAACCTCGGCAGCCTGCTGCAGGCCACCGACAAGGATGGCGACACAGTGACCGCCGCGGCCGAAAGCCTGGTGATTACCGTCGATGACGACACGCCTACCGCCACTGGCACCGCCGTGACCGGCACCGTCGACGAGGATGGCCTGGAGAACGGTATTGCCGGCGGCGTCGGCGATGTGGAAGGCGAAGCCACCACCGTCAGCGGCGAGGTCAGCGGTATCTTCCAGTCCGGCGCCGACGTGCCGCTGAGCTATGCCCTGTCCAGCGATACCAGCAACCTGCCCGCCCTGACCTCGGGCGGCGTGGCCCTGGTGTACAGCGTCGCGGGCGACACCCTGACGGCCAAGGCCGGCGCCGGTGGCGCCGATGTCTTCACCTTCACCCTCAGCGCTGCGGGGGCCTACAGCTTTACCCTGATGCAGCCGCTGGATCACCCAGCCGGCGACGACGAGAACGACCTCGCCATCAACCTCGGCACCTTGCTGCAAGCCACCGACAAGGACGGCGATACGGTCACGGCCGCCGCCGAGAGCCTGGTCATCACCGTCGATGACGACACCCCAACCGCCACCGGCGATGCCGTGACCGGCACCGTCGACGAGGACGGCCTGGAGAACGGTATTCCCGGCGGCGTGGGTGACGTGGAAGGCGAAGCCACCACGGTCAGCGGCGATGTCACCGGCATCTTCCAGTCCGGCGCCGACGTACCGCTGAGTTATGCCCTGGCCACCGACACCAGCGGCCTGCCCGCCCTGAATTCGGCTGGCGTGGCGGTGGTGTATAGCGTGTCCGGCGATACCCTGACGGCCAAAGCCGGCACCACCGATGTGTTTACCTTCACCCTCAGCGCCGCAGGGGCCTACAGCTTTACCCTGCTGCAACCGCTGGACCATCCCGTCGGCGACGACGAGAACGACCTGGCGATCAACCTCGGCAGCCTGCTGCAAGCCACCGACAAGGATGGCGACACCGTCACCGCCGCGGCCGAAAGCCTGGTGATTACCGTCGATGACGACACCCCTACCGCCACCGGCACCCCAGTGACCGGCACCGTCGATGAAGACGGCCTGGCCAATGGCATTCCCGGCGGGGTTGGCGATGTGGAAGGCGAAGCCACCACGGTCAGCGGCGATGTCACGGGCATCTTCCAGTCCGGCGCCGACGTACCGCTGACCTATTCGCTGTCCAGCGATACCAGCGGCCTGCCAGCCCTGGCTTCAGGCGGCGTGGCGCTGGTGTACAGCGTCTCCGGCGACACCCTGACGGCCAAGGCGGGAACCACCGATGTCTTCACCTTCAGCCTCAGCGCCGCGGGCGCCTATAGCTTCACCCTGATGCAGCCGCTGGATCACCCGGCCGGTGACGATGAAAACGACATCACCCTCAACCTGGGCGCGCTGTTGGAGGCCACGGACAAGGATGGCGATACGGTCACCGCCGCCGCTGAAAGCCTGGTGATTACCGTCGACGACGACACCCCAACCGCCACTGGCACCGCCGTGACCGGCACCGTCGATGAGGACGGCCTGGAGAACGGCATTCCCGGCGGAATTGGCGATGTGGAAGGCGAAGCCACGGTGGCCAGCGGCAACGTCACCGGTATCTTCCAGTCCGGGGCCGATGTGCCGCTGAGCTATTCGCTGTCCAGCGATACCAGCGGCCTGCCAGCCCTGAGTTCGGGCGGCGTGGCGCTGGTCTACAGCGTCTCCGGCGACACCCTGACCGCCAAAGCCGGCGCCGGTGGCGCCGACGTGTTCACCTTCAGCCTCAGCGCCGCGGGGGCCTACACCTTCACCCTGCTGCAACCGCTGGATCATCCGGCGGGCAACAATGAAAACGACATCACCCTCAAGCTGGGCACGCTGCTGCAAGCCACCGACAAGGACGGCGACACGGTGACCGCGGCCGCCAAGAAACTGGTGATTACCATCGATGACGACACGCCTACCGCGACCGGCACCGCCGAGCCCGCCACGGTCGACGAGGACGGCCTGGCCAACGGCATTGCCGGTGGCGTCGGCGATGTCGAGGGCGAAGCCACCACCGCCAGCGGCGACGTCACGGCCATCTTCCAGTCCGGAGCCGATGTGCCGTTGAGCTATGCCCTGTCCACCGATACCAGCGGCTTGCCAGCCCTGACGTCGGGCGGCGTGGCGCTGGTCTACAGCGTCGCCGGCGATACCCTGACCGCCAAGGCCGGCGCCGGTGGTGCCGACGTCTTCACCTTCAGCCTCAGCGCCGCGGGGGCCTATACCTTCACCCTGCTGCAACCGCTGGATCACCCAGAGGGCGACGACGAGAACGACCTGGCGATCAACCTCGGCACCTTGCTGCAAGCCACCGACAAGGATGGCGACACAGTGACCGCCGCGGCTGAAAGCCTGGTGATTACCGTCGATGACGATACGCCGACCGCCACCGGCGATGCCGAGGCTGGCACCGTCGACGAAGATGGCCTGGAGAACGGCATCGCCGGCGGTATCGGCGACGTCGACGGCGAAGCCACCACCGCCAGCGGCAACGTCACCGGCATCTTCCAGTCCGGGGCCGACGTACCGCTGAGCTATTCGCTGTCCAGCGATACCAGCAACCTGCCCGCCCTGACTTCCGGCGGCGTGGCGCTGGTGTACAGCGTGGCCGGCGACACCCTGACGGCCAAGGCGGGAACCACCGATGTCTTCACCTTCAGCCTCAGTGCCGCGGGTGACTACAGCTTTACCCTGCTGCAACCGCTGGATCACCCCGCCGGCGATGACGAGAACGACCTGGCGATCAACCTCGGCAGCCTGCTGCAAGCCACCGACAAGGACGGCGACACAGTGACCGCAGCAGCCGACAAGCTGGTGATTACCGTCGATGACGACACGCCAACCGCCACCGGCGATGCCGAAGCTGGCACCGTCGACGAAGACGGCCTGGCCAATGGCATTGCCGGCGGTATCGGCGATGTCGAGGGCGAAGCCACCACGGTCAGCGGCGACGTCACCGGCATCTTCCAATCCGGCGCCGACGTGCCGCTGAGCTATGCCCTGTCCACCGACACCAGCGGCCTGCCAGCCCTGACGTCGGGCGGCGTGGCCCTGGTCTACAGCGTGGCGGGCGACACCCTGACCGCCAAGGCCGGCGCGGGTGGCGCCGATGTCTTCACCTTCAGCCTCAGCGCCGCGGGCGCCTATAGCTTCACCCTGATGCAACCGCTGGATCACCCGGCCGGCGATGATGAAAACGACCTCGCCATCAACCTCGGCAGCCTGCTGCAAGCCACCGACAAGGACGGCGACACCGTGACCGCAGCAGCCGACAAGCTGGTGATTACCGTCGACGACGACACCCCAACCGCCACCGGTACCGCCGCAAGCGGCACCGTCGACGAGGATGGCCTGGCCAATGGCATTCCTGGCGGAATTGGCGATGTGGAAGGCGAAGCCACGGTGGCCAGCGGCAACGTCACCGGTATCTTCCAGTCCGGCGCCGACGTACCGCTGAGCTACTCCTTGTCCACCGACACCAGCGGCTTGCCAGCGCTGAGCTCCGGTGGCGTGGCACTGGTCTACAGCGTCTCCGGCGACACCCTGACGGCCAAAGCCGGCGCCGGTGGCGCCGACGTGTTCACCTTCAGCCTCAGCGCCGCAGGTGCCTACACCTTCACCCTGCTGCAACCGCTGGATCATCCAGAGGGCGACGACGAAAACGACATCGCCATCAACCTCGGCACCTTGCTGCAAGCCACCGACAAGGACGGCGACACAGTGACCGCGGCCGCCAATAAGCTGGTGATTACCGTCGATGACGACACGCCGACCGCCACCGGCGATGCCGAAGTCGGCACGGTCGACGAAGACGGCCTGGAGAACGGCATTGCCGGCGGGGTCGGCGACGTGGAAGGTGAAGCCACCACCGCCAGCGGCGACGTCACCGATATCTTCCAATCCGGTGCCGATGTACCGCTGAGCTATGCCTTGTCCACCGACACCAGCGGCCTGCCAGCCCTGAGCTCCGGTGGCGTGGCCCTGGTGTATAGCGTTTCCGGTGACACCCTGACCGCCAAGGCCGGCGCAGGCGGCGCCGACGTCTTCACCTTTAGCCTCAGCGCCGCGGGGGCCTATACCTTCACCCTGCTGCAACCGCTGGATCACCCAGAGGGCGACGACGAGAACGACCTGGCGATCAACCTCGGCACCTTGCTGCAAGCCACCGACAAGGATGGCGACACAGTGACCGCCGCGGCTGAAAGCCTGGTGATTACCGTCGATGACGATACGCCGACCGCCACCGGCGATGCCGAGGCTGGCACCGTCGACGAAGATGGCCTGGAGAACGGCATCGCCGGCGGTATCGGCGACGTCGACGGCGAAGCCACCACCGCCAGCGGCAACGTCACCGGCATCTTCCAGTCCGGGGCCGACGTACCGCTGAGCTATTCCGTGTCCAGCGACACCAGCGGCCTGCCCGCCCTGAGTTCGGGCGGCGTGGCGCTGGTCTACAGCGTCAGCGGCGACACCCTGACCGCCAAGGCCGGCGCCGGTGGTGCCGACGTCTTTACCTTCAGCCTCAGCGCTGCAGGGGCCTACACCTTCACCCTGCTGCAACCGCTGGACCACCCGGCCGGCGAGGAGGAAAACGACCTGGCGATCAACCTCGGCACACTGCTGCAAGCCACCGACAAGGATGGCGACACAGTCACGGCCGCCGCTGAAAGCCTGGTCATTACTGTCGATGACGACACGCCTGCGGTGACCGGCAACGTGGTGACCGGCACGGTCGATGAGGACGGCCTGGCCAATGGCATTGCCGGCGGCATCGGCGATGTCGAGGGCGAAGCCACCACCGCCAGCGGCGACGTCAGCGGCATCTTCCAATCGGGGGCCGACGTACCGCTGAGCTATTCCGTGTCCAGCGACACCAGCGGCTTGCCAGCCCTGACGTCGGGCGGCGTGGCGCTGGTCTACAGCGTCGTCGGCAACACCCTGACCGCCAAGGCCGGCGCCGGTGGCGCCGACGTCTTCACCTTCAGCCTGAGTGCCGCGGGGACCTACACCTTTACCCTGCTGCAGCCGCTGGATCATCCGGCGGGCGACGATGAAAACGACCTGGAGATCAACCTCGGCAGCCTGCTGCAAGCCACCGACAAGGATGGCGACACAGTGACCGCCGCGGCCGAGAGCCTGGTCATCACCGTTGACGACGACACGCCATTGGCAAATGGAACCGCCGCGGCCGGCACCGTCGATGAAGACGGCCTGGCCAATGGCATCGCCGGCGGTATCGGCGATGTCGAGGGCGAAGCCACCACCGTCAGCGGCAACGTCACCGGCATCTTCCAATCGGGTGCCGACGTACCGCTGAGCTATGCCCTGGCCGCCGACACCAGTGGCCTGCCAGCCTTGAGTTCGGGCGGCGTGGCGCTGGTCTACAGCGTCAGCGGCGATACCCTGACCGCCAAGGCCGGCGCGGGTGGCGCCGATGTGTTCACCTTCAGCCTCAACGCCGCGGGTGACTACAGCTTCACCCTGCTGCAACCGCTGGACCACCCGGCCGGCAACGATGAAAACGACATCAGCCTCAACCTCGGCACGCTGCTGCAGGCCACCGACAAGGACGGCGACACGGTGACGGCCGCAGCCAACAAGCTGGTCATCACCATTGATGACGACACGCCTACCGCCAATGGCACCGCCGAGATCGGCATCGTCGATGAAGACGGCCTGCCGAACGGCATCGCCGGTGGCGTTGGAGACGTGCCGGGCGAAGCCACGGTGGCCACCGGCAACGTGACGGGGATCTTCCAGTCCGGGGCCGATGTGCCGCTGAGCTATTCCTTGTCGAGTAACACCAGCGGCCTGCCAGCCCTGACGTCGGGCGGGGTGGCGCTGGTCTACAGCGTCGTGGGCAATACCCTGACCGCCAAGGCCGGCACCACCGATGTGTTCACTCTCAGCCTCACGGTCGCGGGTGCCTACACCTTTACCCTGCTGCAGGCGCTGGACCACCCGGCGGGCAACGATGAGAACAATCTCATCCTCAACCTCGGCACGCTGCTGCAAGCCACCGACAAGGACGGCGACACGGTGACCGCGGCCGCCGACAAGCTGGTGATTGGCGTCAATGACGACACGCCGGTCCTGGCGTTCGGCAACCTGATTGGCACCGGCACCGAACTGGCGCAACAAGGCTACTGGAGCGCAGGCACCGGTGCCGACGGCCTGGGTGCGGCCGGCCTGGATATCTCCCTGGTGAACGGCCAGTTCACCCTGGTCCGGCCGGACAGCACCACCAGCATCGGCACCGGCACGCTCGTCGAGCAGTCGCCGTCGCCGGATGGCAGTGGCGCCTACCAGTTCGCCGGAACCCTGACCGCTGATTTCGACAACAATGCGGCCACGGCGAATACCAGCGTCAACTACACGCTGACGGCCTATGCCAACGGCACCTATGCCCTGGACCTGGAGGAAGGATTCCGCTCGACCATCGTCCTCAGCAGCGCCGACGGCTCGCTGGATGCCGGTGGCCCGGACCCGGTACGCACGCTGACCATCGGCACCGAGGAAATTGTCTTCTTCGGCGCCAACCCGCTGGCTTTGCCAAGCGGTGACAACAGCATCCTGACCGGCATCGGGCTCGGGGCAACCGATCCGACCGAACCGCAGTTGCAGACCATGCCGCTGCCATCGTTCATCGGCTCGGCGGCCATGAACGTCAGCACGGCCGGTATCGGCATCGCCAACAACCTGTTCCAGGGAGACAACCAGGCGGCGATCGGCGCGGGCGATGAAAGCTTCGTCATCAACCCGCAAAGCCTGTTGACCAGCATCAAGGTCTATATCGACAACTCCGTGGGCGGCTACAACACGGCAACCGAGGACCTGTACTACAGGGCCTTCTATGAAGATGGCACCTTCTCCGACCTCATCGAAGTCAACACCCTGACTCCGGAAGCCGGGGGCCAGGTGTCCTTCACCGTCGAGCAGTCGGCCACGTCGCTTCTCGATGCGGTCCAGCTGGTCATGGCCCGGGGCGAGATCAAGATCCCGACGATCGAGTTCGCCCAGGAGGTCGAGAGCCTGGCCAGCGATGTCCTGCTGTCGTTCAACGCGACGGTGACGGACAGGGATGGCGACACGGCGACGAGCACCTTCGACGCCAACCTGTTCGCCAACGACACGGCCGATCTCTTCGACTTCCGGCTGGTGGGCACGGCTGGGGAACGGGACGCCTTCAACATCAATCTGGCGGGCACCGATAACCTGTATCAGGTCAGCGGTTTCGATGCCGGAGCAGGCCAGCGCGATGCGGTGGTGCTGGTCGGTGATGCGGGCGCGGTCGTGCAGTCGATCGACAACGCCGGCGCCGACAGCATCGTCACGGTGGCCGAGACCGGCGGACAGATAACGACCATTACCCTGGTCGGGGTCGACCTGCTCAACACCGACATCGTCATGAGCAGCGTCTGATATATCGCGCAAGCAGAACGATGCGAGGGTGGCCTGGAAACCACCCTCGCATTTTTTTTGCCGGGCCGGCGACACCCTCGTTCGCCCGCGCGGCGAACACCCGGGCAGCACCAGGCTCGGCGGGCGCGACGGCCTGCCCGCACAGTCATCGAAGAAAAAATGCCGGCTACGGCATTACCCTCGATCCGGGTAGCCGGCCGGCGACCAGGACAGCGACAGGGCTGGCAGCCCCGCCTGTCCCGAGGTGGCATTCAATCCAGTTCCACCCACGTCGAGTCGGGCGGTTCTTCATTGTCGACCAGCCCATGCTTGAGCGCGTACATCAGCAAGTCGATGCGATTGATGAGATTGAGCTTCTGGTAGATGTTGCTCAGGTGGTTGTGCACGGTGTGCTCGCTGATGCCCAGGCGCTCGGCGATGCTCATGTATTTGGCGGACGGGTCGCCGACGATGGCGCGAATCAGCTCGCGCTCGCGCAGGGTCAGCCGCGCCTGTTTCGCCTGTTCCAGGTTGCACCTCAAGGGTATATGCCGGGTCGCGGCATAGCCCGAAAGCCCGCCGGACCAAGCCCGGTCCAGCCCGGCGTCGTGATGGTGGACCTTGATGATGGCGCTGATGATCGATTCCGTCGGGTCCTCCGCCAGCACGATGCCGCGCGCCCCCGCCTCTATCGCCTGGGCTACCGGCACCGCTTCGTACAAACCCTTGAGCACCAGCAGTTTCATCTCGCTGCTGTGGGTGAGCCCCGCGACCACTTCCAGCGGGTTCAGTGCATCTGGAAAGAAACTGAAAAAAATCACATTGGGACGCAGCCGATCGGCAAGGTCCAGCGCATTGGTGTAGGTGGTGGCCTGGCCACTCACCTCCATCCGGGGCCTCCTCGCATTGATCAAGTCCTGAAGCCCCATGAGCACCAGAGGACGGCAATCGATCAGCATCACGCGTATCGTTTTTTTATGGTCTGGCATGATCTTCCTGCCTCCCCTTTAAAACGAACCATGACCTTCATACGCGTTGGCCTTCCATGATCGACAACCCGCTCTTGAAGGACGGATGCGAGCGCCGAAAGGCCCTGACAACGCCTGCCCGGGTCAGCGACCCGGGCACAGGCGGATGTTGCGGAAGTTTCCCAATAAGCCGGCAAAGCGATCGAAGCAGGTAAATAAGAACAGGTATCAATAGCTTGCGTGCGCGCTGGGTATCCACGAGCCCTCAACTGAGTCTAGGCCAGGCCGGTGCGCTGCCTGCCTGTCCATCTGTCAGTCGTCGACTCGGGCCCACGCGCGCACCCCGCCGCGGCTCCCGACGAGGTGTTTTAGCTCAGGGAAATCAAGGTGTTAGACGTAAAACGAAGAATCGATATAGGCCGCTGGTCGCGAGCAAAATCGTCAATTAACAGACGAATGGCGGGCATCTTGAGGGGTGCGTTTTTAATACGTCAATTTATCGACGGCCTGTTTTACCAGGCCCAGGGCGAGGGTTTCGCAATGCCAACCGCTGTGTCGCGGGCCATGGCGGTGGCCTGGATCCCGCCCCCTCAATATTCGGATCCAACGTCCACGGCCTGGACGGCACTGCCGGGGCTCAACCAGCCATTCACGCTTTCGACGCTTTCGACCGGCGGTTTTCCCGCCCAGCGGTTAAGGGTGAAGACATTGGTGAGGAACTCGTATTGCGTCTTGAGCAGGTCGCGCCGAACGCGAAATTCATTGCGCACGCTGTTCAGCACATCGACGGCATTGACCATGCCATAGCTCAAAGCCTTTTCCGCCGCGACCCTGGACAGCTGCGCCGAGTCCAGGGCCAGGCGGCTGGCGTCGATTTTCTCGCCGTTCGAATTGGCGGTCAGGTAAGCGCTGGTGATCTCCTTGACCACCCGGCGACGGATCGCTTCCAGCTGCTGCTCGGCCACCAGTTGGTCCTGGTAGAGCCCGCGAACCCGCGCCGAAGTCGAGCCACCGCTGTACAGCGGCACCTGCACGCCAATGCCGGCGACGTAACTGTCGGTGCGCGGGGTCAGGGTGTTGTTGTAGCCCTCGTTGGTCTGTTGCGCGCTGAGGTTCAGGCTCACGGTCGGATAGTGCCCGCCCTTGCCGCCGCGCAACGCCGCTTCCGCCGCCTCGACCCCGCTTTCGCTTGCCTTGAGCGTCGGGTTCAGCGCCATACCCTCGCGCACCCAGCTCTCCAGGCTCAGCGCCGAGACCCGCAGCTGCGCGTCGTTGCGAATCCGGTTGAGCCGCTCCTTGACCGGCCGGCCGACGATCTCGGCCAGCGACTCGCGGCTGATACTGGCCTGGTTGCGGGCGTCCATCTCCTGCGCCGCGAGCAAGTCCACCCGGGCCTTGAGGTCGAGCTGGTCGGTAATCAAGGCCAACTGCTTTTCATACAGCGCATTGACCCGGTCCAGGCTCTTTTGCGTGGTGCGGCGCTCGGCCCGCACCAGCTCCAGTTCATCCTCGGCCGCCAACGCTGTGAAGTAGCGCCGCGCCAGCTCCACCGTGGCTTCGGCCTGGGCATCCAGCGCTTCCGATTCGGACTGCTTGGCCAGGCTCTTGAACTTCTGGTAGTTCTCCCACGCGGCCTTGTTGTAGAGGAACTGGCGCAACACCAGGCTGTAGCTTTCGCTGTCGTAGCTGCGTTCCTGGATCAGGTCGTTTTCCTGGTGGATGCGGTTCGTCCCGGCATTGAGCGACAGTTGCGGCAGCAACGATCCCAGGGCTTCGCGCTGATGCTCCTTGCCGGCCTGTGCTTGCGCATGGGACGCGAGGATCTGCGGATCCTCCAGGCGCGCCTCGCGATACAACTGCAACAGGTCCGTGGAAAAGGTCGAGGCACTGACCCCGCCCGTCGTGGTCGCTGGTGGGGTCTGCGCCAGGACGCCCCCCGCTGCCAGCATGAATGCCCCTCCCAGCACAACCGATGAGACGCCCATGGGTCATTCCTCGATCATTGATTGAGCCATGACATCGCGCGCCGGTTGCAGCAGGTACTGCAACAAGGTGCGTTGCCCGGTGATGATCAACACGTCTGCCGGCATCCCTGGCAACAATTTGCGATCGCCCAGGGTGCGTACGCCATCCTCGGTGACCCGGACCCGGGCCAGGTAATAACCCGCCCCGGTTTTTTCATTGGTCAGGCGGTCGGCAGAGACACTGCTGACCTCGCCTTCGATCGGTGGCGTGGTCGAACTGTTGAACGCGCCGAAACGGATATCGGCACGCTTGCCGATGGCGACCCGATCGATATCCACCGGTGCCACCTGGGCTTCTATGACCAGTTCGGAAACCGAGGGGACGATGTCCAGCAGCGGCGTCGCCGGACGCACCACGCCGCCAATGGTGTGCACGGTCATGCCGATCACCATGCCCGCCTCGGGGGCGCGGATGACGATGCGGCTGAGCCGGTCTTCCAGGGCCGAGGTGCGCTCTTGCAGGTCGTAGATCTTGGTCTGCACCTCGGCCAGTTGCTTGGCCACTTCGGCATCGAAATCCTTGTCGATCTGCAGGATCTGCAATTGCGTTTCGTTGATCTGCAAATGGGTCCTGCTGATGGTCGAGCGGTGATCGGCCACCTCCGACTTGAGCATCCCCAGCTTGCGCTCCTGCTCGAGCAGGCGCTGCTTGTCGACGAACCCCTGCTTGAGCAGGTCGCTCAGCTCACGGATTTCGCCGCTGTAGGAACCCTGCAGCTGGACCTTGGCCGCGGCCATCGACTCCAGCCCCTTGATCTGTTGATGCAACTGGCCGATGCGCTCGCGCAGCACGGCGATCTGGCCCAGCCGCGAGCCGCGCCGGGCATTGAACACCTGGGTCTCGCCCTGGCGCGCTTCATCGCCTCGCAGGCTGGCGGTACCGGCTATTTTCTCGAAATTGATGGCCGGCAACCCGTCACGCTCGGCGATCAGCCTGGCCTCCATGGCCCGGGCCGCGACCAGCTGGCCGCGGGTCATTTCGTATTCGAAACGCAACTGGGCATCGTCAAGAACGATCAGCGGATCGTCGCGCTTGACCATGTCGCCGTCGCGGGCCTGCACGGCCTTGACGATGCCCCCTTCAAGGTGCTGGACCGTCTTGCGGTAGGCCTGCACGGTGACCACCCCCGGCGCGTAAGCCGCGCCGTCGATGGGCGCGAGGGCCGCCCAGGTGCCGAACAGGCCGAATGTCAGAGCGATGATGATGATACCCAGGCGACGCGCCTTGTGGTCCGATACCGGCACGTCGATATAGCTTTCAATTTGCCGACTGGGCAGCATCACAGGGTTCATCGCCTTGGTCCTTACGGGTATCGACCGAAGCCACGCTGGCGCCCACGGGTGCCGGCACGGCGTGTTTTTGCGCCTGTTGCTGCGCGCTGAGTTCGGCCAGCACGTGTTCGCGTGGCCCATAGAGACTGATGCTGCCGGCGATCATCACCAGGAGCCGATCGAGCTGTGCGACGATGTTGGTGCGGTGGGTGATGACAAACAGGGTCGCGCCGGTCTGCTTGATCCTCTGGATCGCCGCCGCCAGGGCGCGATCGCCGACTTCGTCGAGGTTGGAATTGGGCTCGTCGAGAATGATCAGCCGCGGGTTGCCGTACAGCGCGCGGGCCAGCGCGATGCGCTGGCGCTGTCCGCCGGAGAGCATGACGCCCTCGCTGCCGATGATGGTGTCGTAGCCATCGGGCAACAGCAGGATCATTTCGTGGACGCCGGCGGTCTTGGCCGCCTGGATGACTTTCACCGGGTCGACCTCGGCGAAGCGCGCGATATTCTCGCCGACGCTGCCTTCGAACAGCTCGATGTCCTGCGGCAGGTAGCCGATATACGGGCCAAGCTCATGCTTGTCCCAGGTGCTGATGTCCGCGCCGTCGAGCCGGACCACCCCATGCTGCGGCGCCCATACGCCCATCAGCGCCCTGGCCAGGGTCGACTTGCCCGAGGCGCTGGGGCCGATGATGCCGACCACGCAACCGGCGGGCACGTTGAAGCTGATGTTCTTGATGATCGGGACGGGCGAACCGGGTGCGCTGACGACCAGGTTCTCGACCTGCACATGCCCCTCGGGCGGCGGCAGGGACAGGCGCTCGGGTTGCGCCTGTTGCTTGGCGAGAATGGCGTTCAGCCGGCCGTACTGCGAGCGCGCCGCGATAAAGCCCTTCCAGCTGCCAATCATCAGGTCGATAGGGGCCAGCGCGCGCCCCAGCAGCACGGCACCGGCAAACACCATGCCGGCCCCGACCTGGTTGTCGACCGCCAGGTACGCACCCAGGCCCAGCACCAGCGATTGCACGAGCAGGCGGAAGGTTCGCGAAAGGGTGCTGATAATGGCCGCGCGGTCGCTCGCCAGCGATTGCAGCTGCAGAATGCTGCCCTGCCGGCGTCCCCAGCGATCCATCAGGGTTTCGAGCATGCCCATGGATTCGATGACTTCGGCATTGCGCAGGTTCTTGGTGGTATGCAGCGTGGCGCCGATGTGCTCCTTGTTGGCCTGGGCCAGCACCGAACCCGTGAGCATCTCGTTGATCACCGCGAGCACCAGCAGCACCAGGGCGCTGCCCGTCGCCACCCAGCCAAACCAGGGATGAAAGAGGAACATCACGGCGATATAGATCGGCAGCCAGGGCGCGTCGAAAAAGGCGAACAGGCCGTTGCCGGACAGAAACTGCCGCAACCCGGTCAAGTCGTTGAGCGACTGGGCCGAAGCGTCCATGCCGCCGCTTTCCAGAGCGCGTTTGAAACTGGCCTTGTAGACCTGGCGGCTGAGCAACACATCCAGGCGGGTGCTGACCCGGACCATGATGCGCGAACGTACCCATTCCAATGAGCCCAGCGTGATCACCAGCCCGGTCATGATCAGCGTCAACATGGCCAGGGTCGTCAGGCTTCCGCTAGTCATGACTCGCCCGTACACCTGGAGCATGTAGAAGGTCGGGACGAGCATCAGTGCGTTGATGAAGAAGCTGAAAAAACCAACAGAAATGAAGCTGTCTCTACAGGCCTTCAACGCAACTTTCAGACTGTTTTCAGATGTGCTTTGCATTGAAACTCCTACGCGGAGAGCCAACCTTTGTGGAGCTTAGATCATGCCGGACAGCTGCGCGCAGCTATCGGCCGGTTCGCCTCGGACAATCGGCATGCCCCCAACGGCCCGGCGCGCAAGCATGCGCAAGAGCCCCGCGGGCTGGAGAGCGGATGGCTCTGGCACGGGCTTCTGGCGCCGTCTCGGGCGGATTGGAGGTGGCTGCTGCGGGGGCGCCGCGGGATGCCGGGACAGGCCTTGCAGGTGCGCGACAAGGTTCGCCGCACACCCGCTACGCCCTGGAAAATCCGATTGTCGGTAGCGACAGGTGCAGTGCACGCCGAGCCTGGGTATCCCGATGAGTCTAGCCGCTGGATTGGCCGGCCGGCCTTGCCAGGACCAGCGGTGCATTCGCGGCGGATATCAGGTAGGCGGGGCTGATGATCGGCACAGGATCCCGCCCCCCTTTTCTCGCATCAGGCTTTCGAGCAGGCCGGCGGTGCCCAGTCCCCCATGTCGGGGTTGCTGCACACGTCGTTGACCATGGTCTGGCCACGGGCAGCGATTTTCTGGCCTTCCTCACGCTTGGCCGTGGCTTGCTGCAAGGTGCGCTCGGTGGTGACGGCTTCCTTGGGCACATCCGTCTTCGTCGTTGTCTTGGTGCTGGCCTTCTTGCTGGCCGCCTTCTTATCGGTGGCGGCCGGAGGCTTCACGGCGGCCACCTGAGCAACGTCCTGGCGTTGCACACCGACCGTCTGCAGGTCTTTCTCATAGGCCTGGGTGTAGACATCGATACTCTCGCCGGCACGCCCATCCACGGCGGCCATCAGCTCGTTGGTTTCCTTCAGGCCGCTGACGATCTCGGCCAGACGCAGGCGCCCTTCGCTGTCGCTGATCTTCTTCGCCTTGCGCGCATTGAGCAGTGAGGTGAACTCACGCTGGTAGCAGTTCTGCGCGGTACGGGTGTAGCTGATGCTGCGGTCGATTTCGCCGGTACTCTGGCCGATGTCGCTGGCGTAGGAAGCAATGCGCGCACGGTCGTCGCTGATCTGCTTCTGGCGTTCGCTGTAGTAGCCGGTCGCGCCCCCGACCAGGGCCCCGGCGGCGGCGCCTATCAGGGCATTGCGGCCGGCATCGCCGCTATTGCCGACCAGGGCCCCGGTCAGGCCGCCGAGCAGGCCACCGGCAATGGCGCCGGTGGCCACCGACTTGGTCATCGACTTGTCGGAACTGCGCAGCTGGCTGACCGGCTCATAGCATTGCGGGTAGTACTCGACCTTGGTTTGGGCCGCGACCTTCGAGCTTGGCGCCCCGAAGCTCGCGCAACCGCTCAGCAGCACTGCGCAGCAGACCGCGGTAGGCAACGGCAGGGTACGAGCAAGGGTGCAAGCGCAGTTCTTGAGTGAAGTATCCATGGTGATGTCTCTCCTTTTTGTGCGTATCAATTGCGTTTCGGCTTACGCGCAGAGCGGGCTGCGTCCAGCGTGAGCCAAGCCTGCCGACGCTACATCCAGCCTAGCGGGTCTTCGCCGCCACCGACGGCAGTTCCGACACCCTGCTCAGGGTCCAAGAAGCTCCTTCAGGATCGTCTCCGGATCGGCTCGCTGCTGCTGGCGAAACTGCCCCACGTGCCTGACGAAAAGCGTGGCACGGGTGACCAGGCTTTTTCCCAGGACAGGTTTGTGATTGAGCTCTTCCCGGGTCCGCTGGAACTGCGTCTGGATCACCTCATCGGTGTAGCGCGTTCCGGTCGCCAGGTTGTCGATGTAGATCGCCAGGGCACCCTCGAGCGCACTGCGCCCATTGCCGATGGCCGTTTCATAGAGCTTGGCGGTGGCTTCGTCCTGGGCGGCCCGCGCCTGATCGCGATCCTTCTTCAGGTTGGTCAGGCGAATGTTGTAGTTGTTGACCGTCTCGGCCACCAGGGCCGCCGACTGGATCAGGTTGCCCGCGGCCTCCTCGCGCTGCCGGGCGATCAGCGACACATTGCGCTTGAGCTCTTCGTTCACCCGCGCCAGGCGGGCCTGCAGGTTCGGGTCGGTGCTGCTGGCGATGAGACTGTCCAGTAATTGGGTCGGGTCTTCGGCAGCCTCGATTTCATCGGTCAGGCCCGCCAGACGGCCCTCCTTCTGCCACTGCTCGAACAGCTCCTCATAGCGTGAGCGCGGTGCCGACAACGCGCCCAGGGCCACCCGGAAACCGGTTGTGGCGTTGCGCTGTTCGCTGCCGTCGGCGGCGAACAGCGGGTATTCGCGGCGCATGCCGGTGAACAGCGTCAGCTCGCCTTCCAGGTAGTTGCCGCCCTTGACCACAAAGCCGCCGTAACTGCCCTGGCGGCGACCGGCGTGGACCAGTTGGAAGGACTCCTGGACCATCTCCGCGGCATTGCCGATCACGTCGAACAGTCCCAACGGATTGGGCTTTTTCAGCCCGACCGGCAGCAGCCGCGCGCCCTGCCCCGTGCCCCCGGCGACCTGGCTGAACACCGCCCAGTCCCCTAGCGGGCCATCGCTGTCGCTGCCTTGCACCTTGCGCGGAAACAACCGCGCCTCCAGCGCCTGGCGGCTGACCGCATGGCCACCGCGGGCGGCGAATTCCCATTCCACTTCGGTCGGCAGGCGGACGAAGCCCATCCCGCCGTCCTCGGCCGCTTTGCCGCGACCGCTGACCGGCAACCGGTCGCGGTGGTACTTGAGCAACCAGGCGCTGTACACCGCGGCAAAGCGCTCGGCCTCGAGGCGCGACAGCTTGACCTTGGGCAAGCGCGCGGACATGTCGCTCATGGGGGCGCAGGCCGGTGCCTCGCCCTGCCCCGCCAAGGCCGCCTCCTGGGCCATGACCAGGGCGTATTGGCGCTCGGTGACCTCGTACTTGCCGACGAAATAGAACATCGGCTTGAGCAGGCTGTCGGCCCCGCTCTTGGGTAGGGCCGGGGCGATCCTGGCTTGCCAGTCGGCCGGCAGGTCGTCGAGGACGAACTGGCCGTTGATGTAGTCGCGCCGGTAACCGGAGATGAAGGATTGCCGGTAGCCCGGATCGTCATCGCTGAAGGGATAGCCGAGATTGACCTCACGGTCGTCCAGGGTGCCCTTGGCGAGGACATAGACGTAGCGGAGCACCAATTCGCCCTCGCAGGGCAGCGGCAGGCTGAGGTCATCGGGCAGCGGTTTCGGATTATCCGCCGGGGCGTCCTGCGCCTGCGCCGCGCCGGCCAGCGCCAGCATGACCAGAGCCCTCAGCCAGACCAGGCCCCTCAGCCAGACCAGGCCCTTCAGCCAGACCAGAACCCTCAGCCAGTTACACATCGCGCAGTCCTTCCGATGCTTCGACCCGCGCCGCGCGCCAGCCACCGGAGGCCGCCGCCAGCAGGCAGCAGAGCAGCGTCAGCAGCAGGGCCAGCAGGTAGTGGACCGGCAGCAGCCGGCAGGCGTACTCCCCCGCCGCCGGTGCGAACAGCCGGTTCAGCCCGGTTTCGGCCATGCCGTACAAGCCCCAGGCCAACAGCAGGCCGAACACCCCGGTGTACAGCGCCTGCAGGACGACGAAGGCGACCAGGGCGCCGGTCGAAAACCCCAGCAGGCGCAACACCGACAAGGCCCTGCGCTTGCGCTCGACGGTGGCCAGGGCGCTGGCGGTCATCGCCGCGAAGGCCCCGGCCAGGGCCAGGCTGGCGATGATCCAGAACACCAGGCTCAGGTTGTGGCTGAGGGAGCGCACCTGGGCGATGACGCCGGCCTGGGTCGCGACTTCCAGCTGGCGCTCGGCGAAATACCGGCGCAAGCGCTCCACGCCGTCCAGGTCCGCGGCGTAGAGACGGAACCCCGGATACACCCGCGCCGTGTTCACCTGTGGCTCATACCCAGGCCAGGCCTGGCCGTCGCGGTAGTCTTCGGCGGCTTCCAGCAGCGCCAGGGGCGCGAACAGCGCATCGCGCGGGAAGGCCGCGAGTGGCAAGACCCCCTGCACCCGCAGGCGGGTGCGCTGGTATTCCTGGCGCCCGCCGACCTGACGGCCGAACGCGGCGCTCAGCACGTCGCCGCCCCGGACCCCGAGTTTCTCCGCCGCCCGCTGGCTGAGCAGAACCTGGTCCGGCGCATCGGGCAGCAGCGCCGGCGCCACCAGCGGGTCGCCCGCGGCGGTGGGGATCATCTCCACCGTCAGCGCCTGGCCGGCCGCGTCCGGGTAGAGGTCGGCGGTCGCGGCGATCTGTCGGGTACGCGGCACGACGAAGGCGACCTCGGGACGCGCGGCCAGCTCGGCGATGGCCTGGGCGCTGAAGCGCCCGCCGCCCATGGGCACCACTTCGCGCACGGCGGGGTCGCGCTCCAGGCGTTCGGTCAGGGTAGTGACCAGGCCGAACTTGAGGCCAAACAGCACCAGCAAGGGCGCGAGCACGGCGACCAGGGCCAGGACCGCGCAAGCCGACAGGCGCACCTCGGCGCGGTAGTCGTGCCAGGCCAGCAGGGCCATCAGGGCAAGGCGCATCAGCCACCTCCCGCCAGGGTCGCGGTGACCCCGCCATCCGCGCCGCGCTGCACCTGCAAGGGATGCAGCTGCAGCCCGGCGCGCCGGGCCAGCGCCTCGTCATGGGTGGCGACCAGGATGCACACGCCACGCTCCTCGGCCTGGGCCACCAACAGTTGCATGACCCGTTCGGCGTTCAGCGGGTCCAGCGAGGCGGTGGGCTCGTCCGCCAGCACGATGCTCGGCCCATGGGCCAGGGCCCGGGCGATGCTGACCCGCTGGCGCTGGCCCACGGACAGTGCCGCCGGCAGCTTGTGCAACTGGTCGGCGATTTCCAGCTGCTCGGCCAGGCGCCTGACCGTGGCATCGGCCGGCAGGCCGAGCAGCGCCCGCGACAAGCCGATATTGCGCTGCACGTCGAGAAACCCCAGCAACCCGCCCGTCTGCAGCACATAGCCCATGACCCGGCTGCGCAGCCCGGCCAGCACATCCTGGCGGCCGCCGCGCCAGAGCCCGGCGACATCCAGCGTACGGTCGTCGGCGCGGCATTCGAAGACGCCGCCCGGGTCCGGCGACAGCACCAGGGCCAGCAGGTCCAGCAAGGTGCTCTTGCCGCTGCCGCTGGGGCCTACCAGGGCCAGGCGCTGGCCCGGTCGCAGGTCGAGCTGGGGCACCACCAGGCTGTAGCGCTGTGGTCCCTCGCCGCGGGTCTTGCGGATATCCCTGAGCTTGAGCATCAGGGCAGCGTCGCCAGGGGCACGCGGTACAGCGCATCGCCCGGCTGGGCCTCGCCGAAGCGGACCCAGTTGGCAATGTCGTTGTGGAAGGTCTCGTACAGGCGGATCTTCGATTCCAGTTCGTCGATGAAGTCCTGCTGCTCGGCCACGCTCAGGGACAACCAGAGATCCTGGGTCATGGTCAGCGATTTGCTGCGATACGGCAGGCCGTCCAGGTACTCGCCGAGAACGCCGCCTTCGACCAGGTTGCCGCCCTGCTTCAACCGCGTCGGGTCGCGGCTCATATGGGCGCTGGCGCTGGCGATTTCCTGGAAGAAATCCTTGGGCGAGGTCTGGGTGCGGCGGGCCGCGTCGACAATCAGTTTCAGCGACTGCTGCAGGTCGTTGAGCTGCAGCTTGGTCAGCAGCACGCAGACCTGGAACGCCGGCAGCGAGGGGTTGGTCAGGTCGTGGTCGGAGGTCCAGGCGGTGATCAACTGCGGTGCACGGACCGCTGACTGGCGGCCGAGGAAGTCCATTTGCATGGCGTAGCCGATGGCCGTGGCCTTGCTCGCGATGCTCGGTGTCCCTTGTAGCGGCGGCAGGCTCGGCAGCTGGTTATTGCGCGCCTGATGCACCTGTTCGGCGAATACCGAGCCGATCTCGGCGATCGTATCGCCGAAGCGCCCGACATCGCCGCCCGCCACCGGGATATACAGGTCGCCGATCTGCGGGTTGGCGTCGGCCGTCAGGCTGCGGTACTGCTGCTCGGCGAAGTCATGGTTTTTCCGGCCGGCCTCGGTGCGCAAGTGCAGCGCATAGATCTTGACCTGTTTGCTGAGGGCGGCTTCGCGCACCTCGGCTTCGTTCATCTGGGTGCGCCCCAGCGGATCGTTCTTGCGCAGGGCGCCAGCGTCGGTGACCAGCAGGATCAGCCGCCCGGCATAGGCACTCCAGTCCATGCCCTCGACCGCCGCCATCACACCGGCGAAGGCATCTTCATTGAAGGCGTGGCTGGACACCTGGGCGGCCTTGACCTGGCCAGCCAGCTCGAGGAAGCGCCGTGGATCGCGGCCCTCCTCCAGGCTCACCAGGGTTTGCGCCACATATTCCAGGCCCGGGGTCTTCTCGACGTTGCTGCGAAACCCCACCATGCCGAAGCTGACGCTGTCCAGGTCGCCACGGCTGGCGATCTGCTGGTGCAACGCCTGCACCACCTGGCGCACCCGGTCGATGTAGGGCTGCATCGACACCGAGGTGTCGACCACCAGCACGATCGCCGTGCGGAAGGCATCGCTGGCGGCCTTGGCCGCCCCCCCGGCCTTGCCCAGGGGCGTATTGCCGGGGTCGATGGAGGCCACGTTGAGCAGTTGCACCGGCAGACCGTTGGCATCGAAGCTCTCGCGGGCCTCGAAAATCGGCAGCAGGTAGAACTGGTCCTGGGGAATGGCGCTGGCCGCAGGCTCCAGCGCGACGATCTGCGGGTCCACGCCGCCTTCGTTCTGCGCCTTGAGCAGTGCACTACGGGCCTGGGCCGTGTCCGCCAGAAACCGTTCGAGGGTGCTTGCTTCACGCAGGAACATGACCGGCGAACGGCCGGAGCGCTCGGTGAACTTCAGCACCAGGCTCTGCTTCCAGTCGCTGACCTGCTCGGCCGGCAACCAGCCATCGCGCTGGCCATCGCTGGCGGCGCCGACCTCCAGCCAGGTGCCACCCGCCACCGCCTGGCGCTGATAGACATACAGCACCGAGAACGCCGGCAGCGCTGCGCCGCTGGGCGCCGCTCCGGGCTGCCCGGACAGCTGTGCGCCGGGCTTGCTCAGCACCCGTTGGAACAGGGTCTTCTTGCCCGGCATCAACAGCGGACGGTCGCCGCCGTCGGCGTTCGTCGCCAGCGGCGGTTGCGCTGCGCTGGCCGTCTTGGCGGGCGAGTCCTGCTCATCGCCAGCCGGCGTTTTTCTGGCCTCGACCTGGCCGTTTTGCAGTTCCACCGGCGGCGCCGAGCGCAGCCACCAGTAGCCCCCGCCAGCCAAGGCCAGTACCCCGGCCACGGCCACACCGAGCAGCGCCCACGACGGCCCGCGCGACCCGGTCGGCGGCTCCGCGCCGAGGCTTGCGGCCCCTGTGGATGTGGCCGTGGCGGCTGGCTGGGGTGCGTGCTCAGGTGCGGGCTCTGGCGCAGCGAGCGGCGGCATGTCGAGGGAAACCGGCGTCAGCCCGCCCAGGCCGGTCGTCGCGGATTGGCCGGCGGTCGCTGCGGGCGGCAACGGCAATGGGCGCAACTGCGTCGCCTCGGCATCGGCCGGCCCGGCGGGCGGCAGGTTGTCCAGCGCGGCGATCAGGGCATCGGCATCGGCAAAACGCTCGGCCGGGTCCTTGGCCAGCAGCTTGCGCAGAATCCCCTGGTAACGGCCGTGGGTCATGGGCAGTTCGGGCAGCGGCTCGGTCAAGTGGGCCAGGGCCGTGGACAGCGAGTCGCTGCCGGTATAGGGCAGCTTGCCGGTGAGTATCTCGTAGAGCACCACCCCCAGGGCGTAGAGGTCGGTGCGCCCGTCGATCTGCCGGCCGCGGGCCTGTTCGGGACTCATGTAGCTGGGTGTGCCCACGGCGAAACCGGCCTGGGTGAACTGGGTATGGTCCTCCAGGGACTTGGCGATGCCGAAGTCCGAGAGCACCGCCGAACCGTTGGCGCGGAACAGGATATTGGCCGGCTTGACGTCCCGGTGCACCAGGCCCTGGGCATGGGCATACCCCAGGGCCAGGGCGATCTGGCGCAGGTAGACCAGGCCCTGCTGCGGGCTGAGCCCCTCGGCGATCCGTTCCTTCAGCGTCCCGTTTGGCAGGTACTCCATGGCCATGTAATAGAAGTGGCCGACATTGCCGATGTCGTAAATGGTCACGGTGTGCGGGTGGGAGAGCCGCGCCAGGGTCTTGCCCTCGCGCAGGAAGCGCTCACAGAAGGTGCGGTCGGCGGCCAGCGCGGCGGCCATGACCTTGAGCGCCACCTTGCGCTCCAGCGAGCGCTGGGTCGCCAGGTAGACCGTGGCCATGGCGCCCTCGCCCAGCTCGCGCTCGATCGCATAGCCGGGAATGTCCATGTCCAGACTCGAGCGTTCTTCGGCTGATGCGTTTTCAGTGGGCATTGACGACTACCGCCGTGATGTTGTCGGGAGCGCCCCGGGTCAGCCCCAGGTGCACCAGGCTGCGGACCACCTCATAGGGGCTCGCGTTGCCCAGCACCTCGCGCAGTTCATGGTCTTCGACGGTCTTGGTCAGCCCGTCGCTGCACAGCAGGAAGCTGTCGCCGGGACGCACCTCCAGGTCCACGGCCGAGAGTTCCAGCTGGTCCTGGGTGCCCACGGCACGGGTGACGATGTTGGCCATGGGATGCTCCCGCGCCTCGGCCTCGTTGAGCAGCCTGTTGTCCAGCAACTCCTGGACATAACTGTGGTCGTGGCTGATGACCTCCAGCTGGCCCTCGCGCAGGCGATACAGGCGGCTGTCGCCGGCCCACAGGCAAGTGGCGTTGGCTCCTCGGGCGGCAAGCAGCACCAGGGTGCTGCCCATGATGCTGACACCACGCTGTGCGGTTTCCTGGCGAACCGCCGCGTTGGCCTGCTCCAGCGCCGCCACCAACGCCTGGACATAGGCCGGCAAGGAGGGCTCGGGCGGGATGGCGCGCAGCGTATCGACGATCAGGCTGCTGACGAAATCGCCCGCCGTATACCCGCCCATGCCGTCGGCCACCACCCAGAGGCCGGCTTGCACCGCATCCAGACAGGCATCCTCGTTGACCTGACGCACCATGCCGACATGGCTGTGGCTGGCGGATTCGTAACGCGTTACGGCTGATGACATGCCCTGGCTCCCAAAATCAGCTCCCGAAATCGAACTGCACGGTTTGCGCAAGCGACGCGCAGCCGCCCTCGCCCAGCAGAAAACCGCTGAAATCCTGCGCCGCCGGCAACCCCTGGCAGCGCAGCAGGCCGGCGGCGACCCGTCCGGAGCCCTTGCCCCACCAGAGGCTCGCGCCCTCGCAGGCGTGCTGCATCAGCACCGCCCCGCGCGCCGCCGCGGTCGTGGCGGCGAAGCGCATCTGCCCCGGCAGCGCCTGCATGCCCGGCACCTGCGCGCTACAGACCGGGCTACCGAGGGCCGGCACCGCGGCCTCGAAGGCCTCGACATCGGCCTCGGGCTCCAGGGTCGAGAGCAACAGGGCCTCGGCGGCCTCGAACCAGTCATCCGGGCCGGCCACCAGCGCTCCCAGATCGCTCTCGGGCTCCAGCGACAGCGCTATGGTCAGCGGAAAGTAGCGCCCGACCCGGTCGACGCTGGGCATCATCACCCCCACCACCGCCTCGCCGCCGAGCAGGCCCGCCGCCACGGCAAAGCGCCACAGCGGGCTGACCAGGTAGGCATCCAGCCAGGCCGTCCCCAGCGCCGCCTGGCTGGTGGCCATGCCGGCGGAGAGCCAGGCATCCCAGCGCTCGACAAAGGTCGGCGACAGGCCGCGATGGATGAAGTCCCCGCGGCCGGCCAGCTTGCCGTAGAAACCGGGGCTGCTCACAAGCGCTCCGGCAGGCTGAAGCCGGACAGCAGCCGGCCCTTGAACGGGTTGAACGCGCTGCTGGCGCGCAGCTCGCAGGAGATGCTGGAGCTGTCGACGCGCATGCGCAGGGTGAAGCGGTCCGGGGCGTTGCCCTGGGTCAGGTCGGACTGTTCCAGCAGGCGAAACCAGGCCCAGGGCCCCTCCAGGGTCAGTCCCGAACGACCGGCGCTGGTGGGCGGCGTGACAGACAGGCGCACCACCCCCAGGCTGTTGGGGCTCGGCCATTGCATCGCCATCGGCCGGCTGGGGCCATGGTCGTAGCTGAGCTGCTGGCCGTCCAGGTCGAGCAGGAACTGGCTGATGGAGGCGTCCATGGCCACGGGCTTGAGTTCGAAGCGAACCGTCGGCCGGGTGCCTCCGGCGCGGAAGTAGGCATCGCGAATGGCCGCGGCGCGCTGGAAGGTTTGCAGCACGCCCGGGCCTATGCCGAGCTTTTCCGCGGCGCCGGGCTGCCAGCGCCAGTTGCTGGTCGAGGTGTTGACGTAGGGTTGCAGGTACTTGCGAAAGTAGTTGTCCATCACCCCGCCCACGCCGAAGAAGTTGCCGAAGTCCTCCAGGGTCGCCTCCCGCGAACTGGAGCTGACCATGGGGTAACGGCCAGCCAGGGACTGGCGGTAGACATTCACCACCTCACTGACCCAGGCCGCGTTCAGCTGGGTGCGGATGCCGCCCATCATGCTGCTGGTGGTAGAGCTGACCACCGAGTTGACCAGCTTCTGCACCAGTGGCGGCTGACGTTCGGCGCCGAGCTTGACCCGCGATGCCGTGGCCACCGCCTGGTTCTTCGCCTCGCCGAGCAAGGCATCGCCGCTGGCGCCGCTCATGGCGCTGACCTGCACATAGAGTTCGTTGAGCTGGGCCAGCAGATCGTCGATCGGCGCGGGCCCCTCCCCGCTGGTGGCCAGCAGGCTATTGAGCTCGGCGAAGCGTGCGGTGATGGGATCGACCTGCGAGGCTGTCGGCGAATCTTCCTGGGTCGATTGGCCGACCAGCGAGCCGAGCTGCTGCTTGAGTTTGTCCACGGTGCCGTCGGCGGCCTTGAGCTTCTCGGCCAGCAGGCGATCCTCTTGTTGCAGGTTGGTTTCCCTGGCCACCGCGGCGAGCAGTTTCTTCAGTGGCGAGTTTGGCCCGGAGAGCACCCGCAGCACATCGGCGGCCTGGGCGATGCTGTTGATCGCGACGAAGTCGAGATCGCCGAGCAGCGTTTCCCATTGGTTGAGGAAATCCTGGAAGTACAGGGCACGCACCTCCAGGGCCAGGCTGGCGACATCCTGGTTGTCGTTCAGTGGCCGGCCGAGTACCCATTGTTCCTCGGCCAGGGCGCCGGACTGGCTGAGGCTGGCGACCATGAACGCCTGGCGGTAGCCGCGGTAGGTATAGAAACCGGATAACGGATCACTCAGCGGCTTGCCGCTCTTGCGCGTGAACACCAGGGCGGCGTCGCGCCCGGCCGCTTCGCTGAGGCGAAAATCCGCTACGCCCTCGGGCAGCTTCTGGCGTTTCACCCGGCTGTAGACCCGCTGCGCCACGGACATCTGTTGCAACTGTCGGCGCAGGTCGGCCAACAGCTCCTCGTCCAGCCTCGCCGGTGGTGGCTTGTGGGCGAACAGCGCATTGAGATGCTCGGCCAGGGCCAGCCGCTGTTCCGGGGCCAGGTCGCGTGGCAGGCTGCGGTCCCAGTCGAGGTTGATCCAGGTCTTGATGGCATCGGCGTCATAGTGCTCGGCGCTGGCCAGCATCAGGTAGACCTTGAGGCCTTCGTAGAGAAACTCGGTGTTGCCGCCGCTGCGCAACTGTTCCTCGATGCGCGTCAGCAGACGCGGCGCCAGCACCGCGATCAGCAGCTTGCGGTACACGCTGGCGGCTTCGGCGCCGAGCATGTCGCCCTGGAACAGGCCATAGCCTTCGGCCCAGGACAGCGAATTGTCGGCGACATGGCGAACGGCGTTGAGCAGCGGCAGCACGGCCAATACCTCGCGCTGCGCCGGGCTGAGGGATTCGACCTGCCCCTTGAGCGGCGCCAGGCGCGCGTCCACCTCGGCGATATAGGCCTGGTTGGCGCGGTAGCTGGCAACCCAGATGGCCGTCACCGTCAGCAACACCAAGGCACTGGCGGCGAGTACGCCACGGTTGATCCAGCGATGCCGACGCTCGACCTTGGGGTTGCTGCCGACCAGGCCGCGCTCGCCGAAGGCGACATCGCGGAACAAGCGGGTGATGAAGTAACTGCGACCTGTGCCGGTCTGGCGCGCCAGGTGCTGGCGATCCAGGTTCATGCTTTGCGCCATGCTGCCGATCAGACGGTCGATGGGGCTGCCTTCCTGGGTGCCGCTGGTGAAGTACAGCCCGCGCAACAGCGCACGCTCTTCATAGGGATTGGGCTTGAATACCCCTTCGAGGAAAGACGACAGGTTATGACGCAACGCCGCGAACTGCTGGATGAAGCCGTAGATCAGATCGCGTCGGTTGGGGTCGCGCTCCTGTTGCAGGCGCTCGACCAAGCGCTCGGTAAGACGCGCCTCGAGGGCGGTGAATTCCTCGTCGAAACGGGCCAGCGGGCCTTGGGCACTCTTGCCATCGTCCAGGGCAAAGGTGACGCCCCAGACCTGGGCGCGCTCTTCCTTGCTCAGCGCGTCGAAGAACTCCATGAACCCCGGCACCAGATCGAACTTGGTGAGCATCACGTAGATCGGGAAGCGCACACCGAGCTGGCTATACAACTCCTGCACCCGCGTGCGGATGGCCCGGGCATGGGCGCCGCGCTCGGCCTCGCTGCCCAATAGCAGGTCGGAGAGGCTGATGGCGACGAAGACGCCATCGATCGGCCGGCGCTTGCGCTGGTTCTTCAACAGGTCGAGAAAGCCCAGCCAGGCCGCCTTGTCCACCGCCGCATGGCTGTCCTGGGTGGTGTAGCGCCCGGCGGTGTCCAGCAGCACCGCTTCGTCGGTGAACCACCAGTCGCAGTTGCGCGTACCGCCGACTCCGCGGATCGCCCCGCTGCCCATCTGTTCGGCCAGCGGAAAGTGCATCCCGGAATTGACCAGCGCGGTGGTCTTGCCCGAGCCCGGTGGGCCGATGATCACGTACCAGGGCAGCTCGTAAAGGTTGCGCCGCTCGTTACCGCCGAGCTTGCTGCGCTTGAGCAATTGCAGCGCTTCGTCCATGCGTTGCTTGAGGGCCGCCAACTCTTCGGCGGTGGCGACGCTGGCCGCATCCGGCGCCACCGCCGCCAGGCCCTGCATGACCTTGGCGGCGTTGCGCCGGGCCTGGACGATGCGCAATACGCGCACACCGATCCAGGCCAGGAACAACAGGCCGATCAGTGCCCAGCGTACGGCCGCCGGGGCCAAGGGTTCATAGCCAGCGACGATGATCAGCGGGCCGAGGAACCAGACCACCAGGCTCAGGGCGAGCAGGCCGAGCAGCGGCACCACCCAGCGCACCAGGAAATTGATAAAGGCCTTCACTGGTTGCCCTCCGCTAGCACGGTGATCTCCACGCGCCTGTTCCTGGCGCGTCCGGCGGCGCTGTCATTGGACGCGACAGGTTCGGCGTCGCTGCGCCCTTCGGCGGTGAAGCGCTCGGGTTGCCCGCTGCGGGCGGCGAGGATCTCCATCACTTGCTGCGCGCGATCCTGCGACAGCTTCCAGTTCGAGGGGTAGCGCAAGGTGGCGATCGGTCGGTTATCGCTGTGCCCGGTGACCTGCACCGTGCCCTTGATCTGGCGCAGGGCATCGGCGACGCGCAGCAGCAATGGCTGCAACTGCTCGGAAATGCTCGCGCTGCCCGAGGCGAACAACTCGTCGCCACGGATGGTCACCACCGAGCGATCCAGCGCATCCTCCACGGCAACGCGCTGGGCCTTGATGTCCTCGGCGAGGAAGCGCGCCAGGCGCGGGCGTTCGATCAATTTAGGCTGCTGCGGTGGACGGTCGATGGTTTGCACCGGGATCTCGCCCAGGGCGTGGATATTGCGAAACACCGGCTCGGCGTCGGCCGCCAGCTTCAGGCGCAAGCCGAACAGCAGCAGCAACAGCACGGCCAGGCAAATGGCCACGCCAACCCAGGGCGGCAGGAACTGCGACAAGCGATCGCGCACCACGCTGAGCCCCCGCCAATGCGGCGACAGCTCGCGCTCGAATTCGCCGCGCACGCTGCGAATGGTCGCGCTGGTGCGTTCGCGCAAGGCCTCCAGCTGGCTGCGGCCGTCATTCATGACCCGGTAACGGCCCTCGAAGCCCAGGCAGATACAGAGGTACAGCAACTCGAGAATGTGCAGGCGCTGCTGCGGGTTCTGCAGACAGTGTTCGAGCAGCTGGAAGACTTTTTCACCGCCCCAGGCTTCGTTGTGCAGGGTGATCAGCAGGCTCTGTTTGCCCCAGTCGCTGGTACTGCCCCAGGGGGTGCTGAGGACCGCCTCGTCCAGCGCGGTACAGAGCACATAACGGCTGAGCATCACTTCATCCTGGGCCACGCCGGCGGCGCGCGCCTGCTCCTCGAACTGGCGCAGGTAGGCCAGCAACTGGGCGCGCAGGCTGGCCGGCTGCGGGTGAGCGAGGGTGCTGCGCAAGCGGGTCAGCAACGCCAGTATCGGGCCGGCCGCCCGCTCCAGCGGGTTGAGGCCCTGGGCCAGGCTGCTCGCCACCGGCGCGCCCGGCATCGCAATGTGCGGATCGGCGGCGCTGGCGCCATCCTTCCTTGGGCCAGAGGCATCGACGGAGCGCCCGCCGGGCCGCGGCATGATCAGGGTATGGTCGTTGCCGCCCGGCGAGGCGCCGCCTGAAGTGCCGCCTATGCCAGAGCTGCCGAAGGGATCATCGATCGGGTGCATGACGAACTATCCTCGGATGGCCCAAAAGGCCAGGTTCAGGCCCGGGAACTGGCCGGCAATGTGAAAGGCGAATCCCCCTGAGTGGGTCAACTGCTTCCAGTGTTCGCTGCCACGGTCCAGTTCGAAGTAGCTTGAACCTGCGTGATAGGGAATCTGCCGCGGCGCCACCGGCATGGACAGCAAGGCGATGCCGGGCAACTGCAGATTGACCAGGTCGCGGATGTGTTCCACCGAGCCGATCTTGGCCTGCTGGGGGAAATGCGTGCGCAGGGTTTCGGCCGGTACCTCGGCCCGCACCACCAGGATGAAGCTGGCCATTTCCAGCAAGCTCTTGTCGGCCAGCATCGCCACATGCACGCCGTAGGATTTCTCGACGATGGGAATCGGCGTGGCGCGGGTATCGATGACCATCGACAAGGCTTGCCGCAGGTCATGCATCACCGGGGCGAAGCTGCTCGCCAGGTCGTCGTGGGCATAGGCCGGGTAGTCGCTGGGGCGACGCCCGGCAGTGGAAAAGGTGGCGAACTCCCCCGCCAGGCAGACCGCCTCGCGGTAGAAGTCCTGCGGGTGCAAGGGACTCAACCGGGCCAGGTGGCTGAGCAAGGGCTCGGCGCGATTGACCAGTTGCAGCAGCAGAAAGTCGGCGATCTCCGAGGCGCCGCCGGCCCCCGAGGCCACCACCCGACCGGCCAGGGCCTCGCCGCGCTGGTGCAACAACCCTTGCAGCTCGCTACGAAAGGCCGCCAGCACGCTGGAGGCGGCCACATCGAGCAGCGGCGCAATATAGTCGTCGTCCAGTTGCACGGCATTGTCCGCGCGTTTTTCCAGGACCCGGAGCAAACCGAGGCAGGCATATTCGCCGAGGCCGTCGCGCTCGGTCAGCAGGCGCAGGGCTTTGCCGCCGATCGCCAGCGATGCCCGGCTCTCGAAGGCCGCGTTGTCATCGCGCACCTCACGCACCTGGCTGATATAGCGCGCACCGCCCGGAGCTTCGCCCTCCCCCACGGTGTCGCGGCTGCCGGCACGCTTGAGCGGCAAACCGAGGAAGACCTGCGCATCGCGCAGGTTGTCGTTGACGTTCAGTGGCGGCGGCGGCAGATCGTCGCCGGGAATGTCGAAAGGCGTGCCATCGGGTAGCACCCCGCGCGCGCTGACAATCGCCACCTTGCCCTGGCCGAGCAGGGACTCGTCGATGCGCAGCTCGGAGAACCCCCAGCCGCCGGCGCTCAACGGGCGGCAACGGCCATCGATCAGGGCTTCCATATAGCGATCATGCTGCTGGAGATGCTGCGGCCGCAGAAACATTCCTTCGGACCACACCACACGGTTATTCCAGGACATGGGCTGGCTTCCTCGACAGGACTAGTTCGCAGGTTTCGTGGCTGCCGCGCTGATCGCCCTGGCCTTCAGGGAAACCGTCAATGGCGTGGTTTCATTGCTCGGGATATTGACCATCTGGCGCCACACGGCGCTGTCCAGTTCACGGTAGGACACCACCAGGCCGAGCAAACGGCTCTGCTCGTCGAGCGTGCGCTCCAGGGTCAGCCGTTGACCCGGCTGGATGAGCAATTCGTCCTGCGCCACCAGGTCCGCGGACAAGGTCGCGCCGGTGGCATTCACCAGGGAGAAATAGTCGGCGCGGCTGAAAGCTCCACCGCTCTTCAACTCATACAAACGCACCCGCACCGGCGTCGCCTGGCCGCCCGCCGAAAGATTCAGATCGGCAGCGGCCTGGATATGCATGACCACGACAGTAGGAGTAGGCGGCGGCGGACTCGAAGCACAGGCAGTCAGCAGTAGTACTGTTGCGAACAACAAGAACTTTGGCATGTCGTCCTCCATGACGCTTATTATTCCAAATCGAAACTACCGATCGCCCAACAAGATCAACTCACTATTTAGTAGCCATTAGCCTTTATGCAACTAACCGATGGCGCTCAGCCTTTTCGCAACTTGATATTTTGCTCTTCATAGGCACGACTGAATTCGCGCCCGAACAAATCCTCGAAATCATCTTCGGCCTCCCTGGAAATGCTCGCATAGAGTTCCGTGAACAACTCCCAGTATTGCGCTTGACGTCTACCGGGCAGCAAAGCGCCAATAGCCGAAGGTTGACTTAAACGCGCTTCCAGTACCGCTGGCTGAAAACGCTCGAGCAGGTGTTTGATCGAGGCTTGCACGCCCGCCATGACCGCCAGTTGATGCGCTTTCAGGTCGTCGAAGCTTTCCTTGATCGCCTGGTCGGCCGGCATGAAGGCCTGGTTGCCGGAACGCAGCAATAACAGCAGCGCCTCATCGACATTGGGGGCGAATTTGAGGGGGTTGTTCTCCACCGGGCGGATCATGGTCTGGGTCATGCGGAACTCACCCTTGAGGCTGGCACGGGCGCGCAGCACCTCGATCAACCCCTCGACCATATGCCGGTAGCTGCGGCCGATGGCCTCCATTTGCGCGCGGGTTTCGCCTCTGTCGATACGCAATTGTTCGAGCCCCGCGCCCCTGAGAAAGGCTTCCAGCACCTGCTCATTGTCGCCCCCGCTTGCCGGCGCCGCAGGCGCAACCGCGGCCCGTTGCACGGCCGGTTCGGGTGCGCTGCCGGGAATATTCTCCGATGCCGCTGGCAATGGTTGCGGCTGGGCCTGCGTGGTGGCTTGCACAGTGGCCGGCGCCACCGGCGCCGGACGTGCGCCCAGCTCGGCGAAGGGGTCCCAATCCGCCGGGATCGCCGGTGCCGCGCCGGTTTCGCTGGCCGCAGGCGCGCTCGGGCGTTGTGGCTCAGGCGGGCGAAAATCATGGCGTTCGGGCGGCACGTGGTCGGCCTGGGCCGGAGGGGGAACGGCCGGGGACGCGAGAAAATCGAACAGGTCGGGCTTGGTGTCCAGGGATGAACCGCCCGCGTGAATCTGTACCCTGCCGGGGGGCGCCGCCGCTGCGCCGGGAATCTCGCCGGCCGCCTGGCGCTTGAGCAGCGCATCGAAGCCGGTAAAGGGATCGCTCATCCCGGGTGCGTCGTTGACGATCTGTGGCGCGCCGTTGATCTGCACCAGGATGTCGTACTCGCCGACGCGCAACAGTTCGCCGTCGCGCAAGGGTTCGCTGTTGCCGCGGTGCATGCGCACGCCGGTATTCACCAGCTGTACGCCATTGGTGCTGGTGTCGGTCAGGTAGTAGGTGCCGTCACGCAGTTGAATGACGCAATGCTGGCCGGACACCAGGCGCTCCGGGTCTGGAAGTATCCAGTCGTTCTCGGGGTTGCGGCCGATTTTCAGCTCACCGCGATCAAGCTCGAACTCCGCGCGTTGGCCGGGAGTCAGCTTGTGATAACTGGTGATTGTCAAACGCAGCGGCATTAGAACTCCTTGTACGGTATTGCTCAATAACAACCGCTTGTATGCCAGCGAGTGCAAACCGAGTATAGCCCCCTAAAAGATTTCGGTGTCGCCAAAGTTCCTGCGCTTATATTCGATTTTTTCAAATAACCCCTATAACAAAAGAAACTAAAAAACCGGCCTGCGACCGCCTATCTTCAAACATGTTCCCCACTGGTCGGAGAGTTTCTTGACAACAATTGAACTGAGCTAAAACTTCAGGTCAATTGTTGAATTCAGAAATGACGCCAAACAGTGGCTCTGGATAGAACACTTATCCGCAGGAAAAGGGATTTAGTCGTGCGCTCACCCTGACCGGGCGTCGATTGCCGGGCCGATATGGAGATCACGTCCGTGATGGATGTACAGCGTTTGTTGGAAACCATTTCCCCTGACTCCCCCTGTGGCGGCGACCTCGAGTACGACACCGCCTTTCTCGAGCTTGAACGCGCCGCGCAAGGCCAGCCCGAACGGCAGATGGGCGATGCCGTGTTACCCGCCACGCCGCCGGAATGGCGCCAGGTCCGCGACCTCTGCGTCGAGCTGTTCACGCGCAGCAAAGACCTGCGCATCGCCAACTACTTCCTGCAAAGCGCCATTGCCCTGCAAGGCTTGCCCGGCCTGGTGCAAGGGTTGCAGCTGATCCAGCAGTTGCTCGCGCAGTATTGGGACGACCTGCATCCCAAGCTGGATGCAGAGGACGGCAATGACCCCACTTTTCGGATCAACGCCGTCGCCGGCCTCAACGCCGAGCCGGTCATTCGCCTGCTCTGGAGCATGCCGCTGATCAGCTCGCGGGCATTTGGCAGCATCGGCCTGCGGGCCGCGCTGAATGCCGCCGGCTTGCAACGCTTCGCCAGTGAAAGCCTCAGCCCGGACCAGCTCGGCGCGGCCTTTCAGGACTGCGCGGGCGAACAGCTCGAGGCCTGCCGCGCCGCCCTGAACGATGCCCATGGCACGCTGTTGACCATAGAGCGCGAGGTCAACGAACGGGTCGGCTCCGCGCGCGGCGCGGACCTGGGCACGATCAAGCAACTGCTTCGGCATGCCGTGCAAATCATCGCCGAGCACGCCCCGCAACCGGGTGTTTCCAGCGCTGCCGCGCAGGCCGGCGAGCCTGTCGATACAGCCATGTCCACTGCCCCCGTCGCCGCCGCGCCGCGCATCGCTGGCGAAATCGTCAGCCGCGACGATGTGCTGCGCAGCCTCGACCGCATCCTCGGTTACTACGTCAGGCACGAGCCCTCAAGCCCGGTGCCAGTGCTCTTGAGCCGCGCCAAAAGCCTGGTCAGCGCGGATTTCGCCACCATCGTGAGCAACCTGATTCCGGACGGCTTTTCCCAGTTCGAAAAATTGCGCGGGCCTGAAGGTGAACAGTCCGAGTGAGAACGCTTAACCGACGCCCATCCAACACAGCCGCATAGGCAGCGCAGGAGGAAAAATGGCTAACACCAGCAGCCAGAAATTCATCGCCCGTAACCGTGCTCCCCGGGTGCAGATCGAGTACGACGTAGAGCTTTACGGTGCCGAGAAGAAGGTGCAATTGCCCTTCGTCATGGGGGTGATGGCCGACCTTGTCGGCAAGCCCGCCGAACCGCTGCCGGCGGTGGCCGACCGCAAGTTCCTGGAGATCGATGTCGACAACTTCGACTCGCGGCTCAAGGCGATGAAACCGCGGGTGGCGTTCAATGTGCCCAATGCCCTGACCGGTGAAGGCAACCTGAGCCTGGACATCACGTTCGAGAGCATGGACGACTTCAGCCCGGCCGCGGTGGCGCGCAAGGTCGATGCCCTCAACCAACTGCTCGAAGCCCGCACCCAGCTGGCCAATCTGCTGACCTACATGGACGGCAAGACCGGCGCCGAGGACATGATCATGAAGGCGATCAAGGACCCCGCGCTGTTGCAGGCATTGGCCAGCGCGCCAAAACCGACCGAACCCGAGCCGCAAGCCTGACAGAGGATGCAGACCATGGCCGAATTGATGAAAGACCCGCAGGCCCAGGCAGACGCCGCGACCGCACCGAGCGACTTCGCCGCCCTGCTCCTGCAAGAGTTCAAACCCAAGACCGAGCACGCCCGCGAGGCGGTGGAAAGCGCCGTGCGCACCCTGGCCGAGCAGGTCCTGAGCAAGACCGAGCTGATCTCCAACGACGCGATCAAATCCATCGAATCGATCATCGCCGCGATCGACGCCAAGCTCACCGCGCAGGTCAACCTGATCATGCATCACGCCGACTTCCAGCAACTGGAAAGCGCCTGGCGCGGCCTCAACTACCTGGTCAACAACACGGAAACCGACGAGCAACTGAAGATCCGCGTGATGAGCATCGCCAAGGGCGACCTGCACAAGACCCTGAAGAAGTTCAAGGGCACCGCCTGGGACCAGAGCCCGATCTTCAAGAAAATGTACGAAGAGGAATACGGCCAGTTCGGCGGCGAGCCGTTCGGCTGCCTGGTGGGCGATTACTACTTCGACCAGTCGTCGCCGGACGTCGAGCTGCTCGGCGAGCTGGCCAAGGTCTGCGCGGCCATGCATGCGCCCTTCATCAGCGCGGCCTCGCCGACGGTGATGGGCATGGGCTCCTGGCAGGAGCTGTCCAACCCGCGCGACCTGACCAAGATCTTCACCACGCCGGAATACGCTGCCTGGCGTTCGCTGCGCGATTCCGAGGATTCGCGCTATATCGGCCTGACCATGCCGCGCTTCCTCGCCCGCCTGCCCTACGGCGCCAAGACCGACCCGGTGGATGCCTTCGCCTTCGAGGAGGAAACCAACGGCGCCGACAGCTCCAAGTACACCTGGGCCAACTCGGCCTATGCCATGGCGGTGAACATCAACCGCTCGTTCAAGCTCTATGGCTGGTGCTCGCGGATTCGCGGCGTGGAGTCCGGCGGCGAGGTGCCGAACCTGCCGACGCACACCTTCCCGACCGACGACGGTGGCGTGGACATGAAGTGCCCGACCGAAATCGCCATCGCCGACCGGCGCGAGGCGGAGCTGGCGAAGAACGGTTTCATGCCGCTGCTGCACAAGAAGAACACCGACCTCGCCGCCTTCATCGGCGCGCAATCGCTGCAGAAGCCGGCCGAATATGACGACCCCGACGCCACCGCCAACGCCAACCTGGCGGCACGCCTGCCCTACCTGTTCGCCACCTGCCGCTTCGCCCATTACCTGAAGTGCATCGTTCGCGACAAGATCGGCTCGTTCAAGGAAAAGGACGACATGCAGCGCTGGCTGCAGAACTGGATTCTCAATTACGTGGACGGCGACCCGGCCCACTCCACCGAAACCACCAAGGCGCAACACCCCTTGGCCGCGGCGGAGGTGGTGGTCGAAGAGGTCGAGGGCAATCCCGGTTACTACAGCTCGAAGTTCTACCTGCGCCCGCACTACCAACTCGAAGGGCTCACGGTATCGCTGCGGCTGGTATCCAAACTTCCATCCGCCAAGGCGGTTTGATCCATCCCCGGTGGCACTCGCCGTGGTGGCGGGTGCACTGCAACACAGCGTGGCCAATCGCTGGAGCACAGTGGTGTAGACCACTCAAGGAGGCATGATGGCTGTTGATATGTTTATCAAGATCGGCGACGTCAAGGGCGAGTCCCAGGACAAGAACCACAAGGAGGAGATCGACGTGCTCTCCTGGAGCTGGGCCATGGCCCAGTCCGGCAACATGCATGTGGGCGGTGGCGGCGGTGCCGGCAAGGTCAATATCCATGACCTGACGTTGACCAAGTGGGTGGATAAATCCTCCCCCAACCTGATGATGGCCTGCTCCAGCGGCAAGCATTACGACGAGGCCAAGCTGACGGTGCGCAAGGCCGGCGGCGACGATCCGGTCGAGTACCTGACCATCACCCTCAAGGAGGTCCTGGTGTCTTCGATCGGCACCGGCGGCAGCGGCGGCGCGGATCGCCTGACCGAAAACATCGCGCTGAATTTCGGCCAGGTGCTGGTCGACTACCAACCGCAGAAGCAGGACGGTTCCAAGGACGGCGGCCCGGTCAAGTACGGCTGGAACATCCGCCAAAACGTCAAGGTGTGACGCCAGCCACCCTGCAGCCCTGCCGCAGGGTGCTCGGCTTGTACCAGGGGCCACGGCGCAACAGGAGGTTCGATGATGGCCAGACCCGCGTTCATCAATCTGTGGAACAACTACCCGACTGAAAGCCAGCCTTGCGATGGCGGTTGGGAAAATCAATGCGCGATCCGCCTGAGCATTACGCTCAACGCCGAGCGAAGCATCCTTGTGGATGGCCACACCTATTCGGAGCCGCGCTGCAGCCACGGCCACGCCCGCGGCGCCGAGTCGCTGGCGAACTGGCTGTGGCGACAGCATCTGGGCCGGCCAAGCATCTTTACCGACGCGGCCAAGGCCAAGCTGCAGCTCAATGAGAAGAACGGGATCATTTTTTTCAAGGATTGCTTTACCCGCAGTGGCGAGAGTCGCGCGGTCGGCGATCATATCGACCTGTGGAGCCGCGGTTTCACCAAGACCTACGACGACCCGGCCAACCACTCCGCCCAGGTGTGGTTCTGGGAGCTGTCATGAGTCAGCGCCTGCTTCGCCTTATCGTCGCAGGCCTGGCGGGTTTGATTTTGCCCGCCTGCGCGCAGAACCCGGCCGATAACGCCACCCAGGCGCGCTTCCTGGCCCGGGACCTGCTGCTGGAAGAGCGCAATGGCAACTGTCGCGTGCTGGTCCCGCAGCAGCCCGGCATCGACCTGAGCCTGAAATGGCCTTGCCAGTTCCACCGTGACCCCAGCGGCACCCTGCGCACCAGGCAGGTGGGGACACGCCAGGTGATATTGGTGGAAAGCAGCGAGCACTTGCCCTCGCCCAGTCGGGACTGCCGCACCGAGATCCAGGCGATACGCAGCGGCTCCGACCAGACTCTGGAAGCCTCGTCGGCGGTGAGCCGGGTGACGGCCTGCCCGCCCTTCCAGTGGGACGAGAAAATGTTTATCGGCCTGTTCGAACCCGACGCTTGACCGCACGCCAGGGCTCGGCTCGAAGCCTGCGAACTAAACCTGCGAATAAGGAGATGGCCATGAACGCCGAACAGCCGATGTCTGCAGGTCAGTTGGGCGGCGCCTTCCGGGCCCTGCGGGATCAACTGCGCAGCCTCGGCTGCGCCGACAGGGATAACTGAAGATGGCCGAGCTGACCCTGCAAGAACGCCTGCAACCCTCGTTGCTCGATCGCCTGACCGACGATGATCCGCACAACCCGAAAGAAGCCGCCGAGCGCCGCGTCATGTCGCTGACCCAGCTGAAAGCTTGCGTGCTGCGCGATCTGGCCTGGCTGTTCAACACCTGCGTGCTGTTCGATCCGGAGCAGGCCGCGCAGATGCCGGCGGGCAACTCGGTGCTGAATTTCGGCCTGCCGCCCCTGGCCGGACATACCGCCTCGAGTGTCGATGTACAGGCCATCGAAGCCTTGTTCAGCGACACCATCGCCACCTTCGAGCCGCGCATCCTCAAAGGCTCGTTGAAGGTTCGCGCGCGACTCGACGGCAATGACATGAGTCACAACGCCCTGAGCTTCGAGATCGAGGGCGATCTGTGGGCCGAGCCGGTGCCCCTGCGCTTGCTGCTCAGCACCGCCCTGGACCTGGAAACCGGGCACGTCAAGGTGACGCCGGCCGAACCCGTCAGGAGACGCCAATGAACCCGCGCATGCTCGAGTATTACAACCAGGAGCTGCAGCATATCCGCGAGAGCGCCGCCGAGTTCGCCCATGAGTTCCCCAAGATCGCCAGCCGCCTGACCCTGTCCGGCATCGAATGCGCCGACCCTTATGTCGAGCGCCTGCTGGAGGGCTTCGCCTACCTGAGCGCGCGGGTCCACCTGAAGCTGGACGCCGAGTACCCGACCTTCACCCACAATCTGCTGGAAATCGCCTACCCCCACTACCTGGCGCCGACGCCTTCGGTGGTGGTGGTTCAACTGCTCGCCGACCCCAACGAGGGCTCACTGACCAGCGGCTTCACGGTCGAACGCCAGGCCGCCCTGCGCGGCCAGCTCGGCCATGGCGAGCAGACCGCCTGCGAATACCGTAGCGCCCATGCCGTGACGCTGTGGCCGTTGCAGGTCGGCCATGCCGAATACTTCGGCAACCCAGCCGCGACCCTCGGCCAACTGGCCGCCAGCGAACCCAGGGCCAAGGCCGGGCTGCGCCTGCGCTTGCGCTGTGGTGCCGGGTTGCCGTTCAACGCCCTGGCGCTGGACAGCCTGCCGCTCTACCTCAATGGCGCCGACGAACAACCTTTTCGTCTGTACGAGCAGTTGCTCGGCAACGCCTGCGCGGTGTTTATCAAGAGCGTCGATGGCGACTGGGTCGAGCGCTTGCCCGTGGAGAGCCTCAAACCCCGCGGCTTCGACGATCAGGACGCGGTGCTACCCGTGGTGCCCCGGGCCTTCCAGGGGTATCGCCTGCTGCAGGAATATTTCGCCCTGCCCAATCGTTTTTTGTTCGTCGACTTCACCGGCCTGAGCGCCGGTGTGCAGCGCTGCACCAGCCAGGAACTGGAGTTGGTGGTGCTGTTCGATCGCCTCGACAGCACCCTGGAAGGCACGGTATCGGCGGCCCAGTTCTTGCCCTTCTGCACCCCGGCGGTGAACCTGTTTCCACGCCGCACCGATCGCATTCACCTGAGCGAGCGGGTGCATGAGCACCAGGTGATCGCCGACCGCACCCGGCCGCTGGATTTCGAGATCCATTCCCTGACCCAGGTCACCGGCCATGGCAGCGGCCCCGAGCAGCCGTTCCAGCCGTTCTATGCGATCCGCGACCCGCTGCGTTATGGCCGCGAGCAGGCCTACTACATCCTCCGCCGCGAGCCGCGTCGCCTGTCCAGCCAGCAACGGCGACGCGGGCCACGCTCGACCTATATCGGCAGCGAAACCTTCGTCTCGCTGGTGGATGTCAACCAGGCGCCCTATCGCCACGACTTGCGCCAGCTCGGTCTCGGCGCCCTGTGCACCAACCGCGACCTGCCGCTGCTGATGCCGGTGGGGACGGGCAAAAGCGATTTCACCCTGGAAGACAGCGCCCCGGTGCTGGCCGTGCGCTGCCTGGCCGGGCCAAGCCGGCCGCGGCCGAGCCGCGCGCACGATGCCAGCGCCTGGCGGCTGATCAGCCAGCTGTCGCTGAACTACCTGTCGCTGAGCGAACAGGGCCAGGGGGCCGCGGCGCTGCGCGAATTGCTGCGCCTGTACGGCGACCCCGGCGATTCGGCGCTGCAGTTGCAAATCGAAGGCCTGCGCCAGGTGCGCAGCACGCCCTGCACCCGCCGGTTGCCGATGCCGGGACCGATCGTGTTTGGCCGTGGCCTGGAGATCAGCATGGAGTTCGACGAAAACGCCTTCCGCGGCACCGGCGTGTACCTGCTGGGCGCGGTGTTCGAGCGCTTCCTGGCCCGTTACGTGTCGATCAACAGCTTCACCGAAACCGTACTGCGCACCACCGAGCGCGGCGAAATCATGCGATGGCAGGCGCACCCCGGATGTCGACCGAACCTCTGAAACCGCTGCACAGCATCGAGCGGATGACCGACGAGCCCTGGGCCTACGACTTCTTCCAGGCGCTACGGCGCATCGAGTGCGAGGCCAGCGACTGGCCGCGCATCGGCCACTCCTTGCGCTTGCACGACGACCCGCTGCGCCTGGGGCAGAAACCCGACTGCGGCTTCGCCCCCTCGACCCTGGCCAGCATCGAGACCGGCCCCGAGGGCGCCGCGCCGCGCATCGAGCAGTTCTTCTTCGGCCTCACCGGGCCCAATGGCCCGCTGCCGCTGCACCTGACCGAATACGCCCGCGATCGCCAGCGCAACAACGACGACGCCAGCTTCACGCGCTTTCTCGACGTGTTCAATCACCGCCTGTTATGCCTGTTCTACCGCGCCTGGGCCGAGGCGCGGCCGACCGTCAGCCATGACCGCCCCGACCACGACTACTGGTCGATGCGCCTGGCCGCGCTGTCCGGGCGGGGCATGAGCAGCCTGCTCGGCCAGGGCCCGATCGCCGACTCGGCGCGCTACCACTTCACCGGCCACCTGGCGGCGCAAACCCGCTACCCGGACGGCTTGCGCGCGATCCTGGAAGACTATTTCGGCGTGCCGGTGAGCATCGAGGAATACGTCGGCCAGTGGCTGGAGTTGCCGCAGCGCAGCCAGCTGGGCGTGGCGCTCTGCTCGCTCGGCAGCGACCTGAGCCTGGGCACCCACGTCTGGGATCGCCAGCATAAATTCCGCATCCGCCTGGGGCCTTTGAGCCTGGAGCAATACCGCCGCCTGCTGCCCGGCCAGGAAAGCTTCGGCGAACTGGCCGCCTGGGTCGCCGAGTACCAGGGCGAGGAGCTGGATTGGGAAGTCAATCTGCTGCTGCGGCACCAGGAAGTGCCGCGCATCGATCTCGACGGCCAGACCCGCCTGGGCTTCGACACCTGGCTCGGCAGCCCGCCGACGGATGCCGGCGACCTGCTGCTGGCCCGCGAATACGCCAGCCATACCACCCCCTCAAGGAGCAGCGATCATGAGTGAGATCAGCCGCGCCGCGCTGTTCGGCAAGTTGAACAGCCCGACCTACAAGGCCATCGAAGCCGCCACCGTGTTCTGCAAACTGCGCGGCAACCCCTATGTGGAACTGGTGCATTGGCTGCATCAGCTCCTGCAATTGCAGGACTCTGATTTGCATCGCCTGGTCCGCCAGTTCAGCCTCGACCCGGCGCGCCTGTCCAGGGATATCACCGACGCCCTGGACCGCCTGCCGCGTGGTTCGACCTCGATCACTGACTTGTCCTTGCAGGTCGAGGAAGCCGCGGAGCGCGGCTGGGTCTATGGCAGTTTGCTGTTCGGCGAGAGCCAGGTGCGCAGTGCCTATCTGATTGTCGGCATGCTCAAGACACCGAGCCTGCGCCACGCCCTCTCGGCCATCTCCCGCGAGTTCGACAAGATCAAGGTAGAGCACCTGATCGAGCGCTTCGACGAATACCTCGGCGACTCGCCGGAAAACGGCCTGGCCGCCAGTGACGGTTTCAACGCCACCGCCGCGCCGGGCGAAGCGAGCGGCGCCCTGGCGCCCAGCGCGCTGGGCAAGCAGGAGGCGCTCAAGCGCTTTACCGTCGACCTCACCGAACAGGCCCGCAGCGGCAAACTCGACCCGATAGTCGGGCGCGACGAGGAGATTCGCCAACTGGTCGACATCCTCATGCGCCGCCGGCAGAACAACCCCATCCTCACTGGCGAAGCCGGGGTCGGCAAGACCGCGGTGGTCGAGGGCTTCGCCCTGCGTATCGTCGCCGGCGACGTGCCGCCGAGCCTCAAGGACGTCGAACTGCGCACCCTGGACGTCGGCCTGCTGCAAGCCGGCGCGAGCATGAAGGGCGAGTTCGAGCAGCGCCTGCGCCAGGTCATCGAGGATGTGCAGGCCTCGCCCAGGCCGATCATCCTGTTTATCGACGAGGCCCATACCCTGGTCGGCGCCGGCGGCGCGGCCGGTACCGGCGATGCCGCCAACCTGCTCAAGCCGGCCCTGGCCCGTGGCACCCTGCGCACCGTGGCGGCAACCACCTGGGCCGAATACAAAAAGCACATCGAGAAGGACCCGGCCCTGACCCGGCGCTTCCAGGTGGTGCAGGTCGACGAGCCGTCCGAGGCCAAGGCGATCCTGATGATGCGCGGCGTTGCCTCGACCATGGAGCAGCACCACAAGGTGCAGATCCTCGACGAGGCGCTGGAGGCCTCGGTCAAGCTGTCGCACCGTTATATTCCGGCCCGGCAGTTGCCGGACAAATCGGTGAGCCTGCTCGACACCGCCTGCGCGCGGGTCGCCATCAGCCTGCATGCGGTACCGGCGCAAGTGGACGACAGCCGCCGACGCATCGAGGCGCTGAGCACCGAGCTGGCGATCATCGGCCGCGAGCAGGCCATTGGCATCGCCATCGGCACTCGCCAGCAGGAGGTCGAGGCGGCCCTCTGCGAGGAACGCCAACGCCTGGCGACCCTGGAAGGTCGCTGGAGCGAAGAGAAAGCCCTGGTCGATGAACTGCTGGCGACCCGCGCCACCCTGCGCGCCGCCGCCGAACCGCTGGACGACACCAGCGGCGAGGCCGGCGCTGCATCGCCGCGCCTGGCTGAAGCCGAACGCACGGCATTGCGCGACAAGCTCGGCGAACTGCAAAGCCGCCTCGCCACCTTGCAGGGCGAAAGCCCGTTGATCCTGCCCACGGTGGATTACCAGGCGGTGGCCGCGGTGGTCGCCGACTGGACCGGCATTCCGGTCGGGCGCATGGCGCGTAACGAAATCGACACCGTGCTCAGGCTCGACGAGCACATGAAAAAACGCATCATCGGCCAGGACCACGCCCTGGCGATGATCGCCAAGCGCATCCAGACCTCGCGCGCCGGGCTGGACAACCCCAGCAAGCCGATTGGCGTGTTCCTCCTCGCCGGTACCTCGGGCGTGGGCAAGACCGAAACCGCCCTGGCCCTGGCCGAGGCGCTGTACGGCGGCGAGCAGAACATCATCACCATCAACATGAGCGAGTTCCAGGAGGCCCACACTGTCTCCACCCTCAAGGGCGCCCCGCCCGGCTATGTCGGTTATGGCGAAGGCGGCGTGCTGACCGAGGCGGTGCGGCGCAAACCCTACAGCGTGGTGTTGCTGGACGAGGTGGAAAAGGCCCACCCGGACGTGCACGAAATCTTCTTCCAGGTGTTCGACAAGGGGGTGATGGAGGACGGCGAAGGCCGCCTGATCGATTTCAAGAACTGCCTGATCCTGCTCACCACCAATGCCGGCACCGAGATGATCGCCAGCCTGTGCCGCGACCCGCAACGGCTGCCCGATCCCGATGCCATCGCCAAGGCGCTGCGCGAGCCGTTGCTCCAGGTGTTCCCGCCGGCCCTGCTCGGGCGCCTGGTGACCGTCCCCTACTACCCGCTGAGCGACGAAATGCTCAAGGCCATCACCCGCCTGCAACTGGAACGGATCAAGCAGCGCGTGGAAAGCGGGCACAAGGTGCCCTTCGCCTACGACGACAGCGTGGTCGACCTGATCGTCTCGCGCTGCACCGAGATCGAGAGCGGCGGACGGATGATCGACGCCATCCTGACCAATACCCTGTTGCCGGATATGAGCCGGGAGTTTCTCACCCGCATGCTCGAGGGCAAGCCGCTGGCGGGCGTGCGCATCAGCCAGCGGGACAATGCGCTGCATTACGCATTCGACCCGCATACCGACTGACGCCCGAACGCGAGCCGGAGGAAGCCGTTTATGGCAATCACGCAAAGCACCCGCCTGGTGCAGGTCGACAGCCCCCTCGGCGGCGAGGTCCTGCTGCTGCAGGGCATGGAAGGCAGCGAGGAGCTGGGGCGGTTGTTCCATTACGAACTGGACCTCACGTCCGAAGACCGGGCGATCAAGTTCGACCAGTTGCTGGGCAAGCCGATGGGCCTGACCCTGGAGCTGCACGGCGGCGGCAAACGCTATTTCCATGGCATTGCCTGCGGCTGCCGGCAACTGACCGGCCACGGCCAGTTCGCCGGTTATCGGGTCAGCCTGCGGCCCTGGTTCTGGCTGCTCACGCGCACCTCGGACTGCCGGATTTTCCAGAACAAGACGGTGCCGGACATCATCAAGCAGGTGTTCCGCGACCTCGGTTTCTCCGATTTCGAAGACAACCTGAGCGGCACTTACCGCGAGTGGGAATACTGCGTGCAATACCGCGAAACCAGCTTCGACTTCCTCAGCCGGCTGATGGAGCAGGAAGGCATCTACTACTACTTCCGCCATGAGAAAGCGCGGCATGTCCTGGTGCTGGCCGACGCCTACGGCGCCCACTCGACGGTGGCCGACTACGCCTCGGTGCCCTTCTACCCGCCCGATCAGCAGATGCGCGAGCGCGACCACTTCTACGACTGGCAACTGGCGCGGGAAGTCCAGCCGGGCTCGCTGGCGTTGAACGACTACGACTTCCAGCGCCCCGGCGCCAGCCTCGAAGTGCGCTCCAGCGTGTCGCGCAGCCACAGCAACGGCGACCATCCGCTCTACGACTACCCGGGCGAATACGTCCAGAGCAAGGATGGCGAGCATTACGCACGCACCCGTATCCAGGCCATTCACAGCCAGTTCGAGCGCGTGCAGTTGCGCGGTCGGGCGCGTGGCCTGGGCTGCGGGCATCTGTTCAAGCTGACCGGCTACGAGCGCGCCGACCAGAATCGCGAATACCTGGTGGTGGTCGCCCGCTATCAGATCCGCCAGGAGCTTTATGAAAGCGGGCAACTGGACCTGGCCGAGCAGTTCACCAGCGAGCTGGACTGCATGGATGCCAGCCAGGCCTTCCGCCCCCTGCCCCTGACGCCCCTGCCGATTGTCCGCGGGCCGCAGACCGCCAGGGTGGTGGGCCCCGCTGGCGAGGAGATCTGGACCGACCAGTATGGCCGGGTCAAGGTGCATTTCTATTGGGATCGCCACGACCAATCCAACGAGAACAGCTCCTGCTGGATGCGCGTGTCACAGGCCTGGGCCGGCAAGAACTGGGGGTCGGTGCAGATCCCGCGGATCGGCCAGGAAGTGATAGTCGGTTTCCTCGAAGGCGACCCGGACCGCCCGATCATCACCGGCCGCGTCTATAACGCCGAACAGACCGTGCCCTACGAACTGCCGGCCAATGCCACCCAGAGCGGGGTGAAAAGCCGCTCGAGCAAGGAGGGTTCGCCCGCCAACTTCAATGAAATCCGCATGGAGGACAAGAAAGGCGCGGAGCAGTTGTTCATCCACGCCGAGAAGAACCAGGACATCGAGGTCGAGAACGACGAGACCCACTGGGTCGGCCACGACCGCAGCAAGACCATCGACAACGACGAAACCGTGCACGTCAAACACGACCGCACCGAAACCGTCGATAACAACGAAACCATCACCATCGGCGTGGATCGCAAGGAAAAGGTCGGCAATAACGAGACCATCTCCATCGGCGTGAACCGTACCGAAGATGTCGGCAGCGACGAGAAAATCACCATCGGCGCCAACCGCACCGAGGACGTGGGCAACAACGAGACCATCACCATAGGCGCGGACCGCACGGAAAAGGTCGGTGCCAACGAAACCATCACCATCGTCAGCAACCGCACCGAGGACGTGGGCGGCAACGAGACCATCGACATCACCGGCAACCGCAACGAAACGGTCAAGGGCAACGAAGGTATCGAGATCAACGGCAACCAGAGCACCCAGATCGGCCAGAACGAATCCCGCGACGTCACCCAGAACCGCACCACCAACATCCAGCAGGACGACAGCCTGGACGTCGGCAAGAACTTCTCCCTCACCGCCGGCGACTCCATCACCCTGACCACGGGCGCGGCCAGCATCACCATGAAGAAGGACGGCACCATCATGATTCGCGGCAAGGACATCACCATCGACGGCTCCGGCGCCATCAACATCAAGGCCAACAGGAACGTCGTCGTCAAAGGCCAGAAGATCCTGCAGAACTAGGGGTCTGTACGAAAAGTCGGCGAGCGAAGGTCAGGCAAGGCAAAAACAGGCGAGGAAGCGGAGTTTAGGGGCCTAAATGAGCATTCCGAGCCTGTTTTTAACGCAGCATGGCCGAGCGCAGCCACTTTTCGTACAGAGCCAGCACAGTGGAGGTATGTATATGACGGTTCAACACCCGCTACCCGCCCAGGCCCGCATCGACGCTGTCGTCATCGGCACCCTGCTCGAGCTGCCGCACGCCAGTGCGCCCAGGGTCGTTTACCCGGGTTGCCCGGATGCCAGCGGCGTCGTTGCCCGTTGCACCGCGCGGCTGGGGCCGGCGGATATCGGCGGCCAGGTGGCGCTGATGTTCGAAGGCGGCGACCCGGCGTGCCCATTGGTGATCGGCCGCCTGCTCGGCGCGGATGCCGCGCCCGAGCCCGTCGCCCACGTGCGGCTGGACGAGCAGTGCCTGGAACTGAGCGCCGAACGCGAGATCGTGCTGCGTTGCGGCAAGGCCAGCATCACCCTGACCCGCGCGGGCAAGGTGATCATCCAGGGCGCCTACCTGTCCAGCCGCTCCAGCGGGGTCAACCGCATCAAGGGCGGTTCGGTGCAGATCAACTAGACAGGTATCCGGCCTATGGAACTGCTCAACGCCAGCCAACTGCTTGCGGCCTATACCCAGGGCCTGGCGCCCGATGGCCGCGAATCCCTGGTGGTGGTGGCCAAAGGCACGTTCAACCTGCCCCTGGACGGCCGCGCGGCCACCCTCGCCGATACCCAGCAACCGCTGCTGATGGCCGACACCTTCCTCGGCGAGCCCGGCCTCAGCGCGCCGCTGCAGGAAATGGACTTCGCCCCGGTCAAACCATGCTGCGATGTCCTGGTGCGCGGCAAGGCCTACGCCCCCGGCGGGCGCCCCGTGACGCAGCTGACCGCGGGCATTCGCGTCGGGCGGATGAGCAAGGCTTTTTCCGTCCTCGGTCCACGGCAATGGCAATCGGGGCTGCTGGGCGTTGCTCCCGGCTTGCCGCAGCCGTTTACCGAGCAGGACATCTCCTACGCCCGGGCGTTTGGCGGCAGCCATCCGATCGCCAACGACCCCCAATTGCGTCACTGCTACCTGGACAACCCGACCGGTTGCGGCTGGTATCCGCGCAGCGCCGACAGTGCCGACATCGTCGGCATGCCGATGCCGAGCACCGAGGAGCTGGGCAAACCGATCGACAGTCCCTCTGGCGACTTCCGCCCCATGGCCCTCGGCCCCCTCGGCCGTGGCTGGCCACAACGCGCCCGCTTCGCCGGCACCTACGACGAGGCCTGGCTGGCCGACTGCTTTCCCTTTCTGCCGGCAGATTTCGACCAGCGCTACTTTCAGGCGGCACCCGAGGATCAGCAGACCCACTACCTGCGCGGTGGCGAGGATGTGCTGTTGCTCAACCTCACGCCCCAGGAGCGCGCGGGCTTTCGCATTCCCCAGATGGAGGTGCCGGTGACCTTCTTCCTGAAAAAAGGCGGCCATGAAACCGTGCAGGCGGTGATCGACACCTTGCTGATCGACACCGACACGTGCCAGGTGCAGTTGACCTGGCGTGTCTCCCGTCCGCTACAACGCAACCTGTTCGAAATCGCCCAGGTACTGGTGGGTAGCATGTCCACGGGCTGGTGGCGCGCCCGCGAACTGGGCAAGGATTATTACCCGTCGCTGTCGGCCCTGGTGAAAGCCAAACGCACACCCGAGGAGACGCCCTGATGACCGCGCTGTGCATCATCGGCTCCGGCATGGTCAGCGCCGTAGGCCTGAGCGCCCCCGCGAGCTGCGCGGCGATCCGCTGCGCCATCGACAACTTCCAGGAAACCCGCTTTATCGACCGCGGCGGCGAATGGCTGATCGCTGCCAGCGTGCCCCTGGAACAGCCCTGGCGCGGGCGCAGCAAGCTGGTCAAGATGGCGGCGCGGGCCATCGCCGAGGCGCTGCAGGGCACGCCGGGCGTCGACCCGGAGAACACCCCGCTGCTGCTCGGGGTGGCGGAGGCCGACCGCCCCGGCCGTCTCGACGGCCTGGACCTGGGCCTGCTGCACGACATTGAGCATGAGTTGGGCCTGCGTTTTCATGGCAGCTCCAATGTCATTGCCCGTGGTCGGGTCAGCGGCGCGGTCGCCCTGCTCAATGCGCGCAAACTGATTTACCAGCAAGGCCATCGCCACGTGCTGATCGCCGGCGTCGACTCCTTCCTCAGCGGCCCGACCCTGGCCGCTTTCGAAGAGCGCGAACGCCTGCTCACCAGCCAGAACTCCAATGGTTTTATCCCCGGCGAAGGTGCCGCCGCCGTGCTGGTCAACGCCCCGACCGCCAGCGAAGCACCGCAGCTGGCCTGCATCGGCCTGGGGTTCGGCGTGGAAAAAGCCACGGTGGAGGCCGAAGACCTTCCGCTGCGCGCCGACGGCCTGACCCAGGCCGTGCGCGCGGCCCTGAGCGAAGCCGGCTGCGGGCTGGAGCAGATGGACTATCGGCTCACCGACCTCTCCGGCGAGCAGTACTACTTCAAGGAAGCCTCCCTGGCCCTGAGCCGCACCCTGCGGGTGCGCAAGGAATTCTTCCACCTCTGGCACCCCGCCGACTGCATCGGCGAAACCGGCGCCGCCATCGGCCCGGCGATGCTCGCCGTGGCCCTGGCCGCCAGCCGCAAGGGCTATGGCGAAGGCCCGAATATCTTCTGCCACCTCGGCAACGACGCCGGCCAACGCGCCGCCGCCCTGCTCAGTTATCAGACCGTGAGGGCCGCCTGATGGGCAACGAGGTGTATGCCAACAATATGGAAGTTTCCTGCAAGGCGGCGGATGGGAAATCCATCGCTTGTTTCCCCGATGTCTGCTTTACCCCGCCTCAGACGCCGCCGACTCCGACGGGAGTGCCCATTCCCTACCCCAATACCGGCATGGCCAAGGACACCACCAACGGCACGCGTACAGTAAAAATTACCGGAAAAGAGGTGATGCTTAAGGACAAGAGTTACTTCAAGACCAGTTACGGCGACGAGGCCGGATGCGCGCCGAAAAAGGGGGTGATCACCAGCAAAATCAAGGGAAAAGTGTACTTCACCGCTTGGTCGATGAATGTGAAGTTCGAGGGCGAAAACGTGGTCCGTAATCTCGACCTGACCACCCATAACCACGGCTCGACCTCGAACACCGGGCCTTGGCCCTACTCAGACGCGATAGCCATGGATAAGGCCAGACACCCCTGCCGCGGGATGGCCAAACAGATTAAAAGCGACTGCACGGGCGCCACCGACTACAGCGCCAAATGCTGCAAGGCGCGCAAATGCTTGGTCATGCCGAAGGAGCCGAATCGCTGTTGCAACGGTTCCGACGGAAAACAAATGACGGGGCATCACCTCTTACCCTCCAAAGAGTTCGTGGCTCACGAAGGCCGTGGAGCGCCGGATGCCGCAACCAATTACGTTTCCAACAAAGCGCCCTGTCTGTGCGTGGAAGGAACCAGCCACTCAAAACGCACGGAACACGGCCAGGTTGGCTGCAACTACACCGTCGAGCGAAACAATTGGCTGAACGACCCTGCCAATCAAAACAAAACCTACACCTTGGCCGTGGGCTGCGCTGTGGGAGCCAAATCAGCGGTGGGCAAAGTGAAAGTGCCACGCGGAGCAGAAGGGTGTGATGAGAAGTGTTTGAAAAAACAATTGGATACAGGCCACGCCAAGATGAGTTTGACCGTAGGCCCCAACGACCCGCTACCACGAGCCAAACAGCCGCGCCGACCGATGCGAACCTGATGCTCGGAACCTGTTTCGGCTCTCGCGAGGCAGGCAAGGATAAAAGCGCAGAAGGATCGCCAAACCGCAGCAACTTTGAGACAGATTCTTAATAAAGGAAGCCGCCCATGAATGACATTTCAGACTCCGAATTCATCCAAGATGCCTTTATCCAGGAAGGCGTAAGCCCCACACCCGATGTTTTCATCCTCGCTTGCACTGTTGGCGATGACTATGACGACCCCAAGAACCGAGTAGGTGTTAAGAAGGGTGACCTCTGGCTCGACTTTTCCTTGGCCGGCGAAGCGATATTGTCGATCGATGCGAGCGCCGACGGCCTCGCCTATGTATTAGGGGAGAACGGCACCATTGTCCGTTTCAATTGGAAGCGCCCTGCAACCAAGGATGAGTTGGGCGCGTCCCGAACGCTGTTTCCAAACCTGCCGGTATACGACAAAGGACCGTTACGGCGGATACGCATCATTGGCAGCGATGTGATCTGCGCAGGCTCAGTCGGGCAAGTTTACTGGTTGAACAATGAGAAAATCGAAGCGCTACCGTCCCTCAGAGTCGAGGGCAATTACGTCACCATCGAAGACATCGCCGGCACCAGCAGAAACGATTTCGTTGCCGTCACATCCGACGGCTATGCCGCACACTTCAACGGCAAACGCTGGGCAACGCTGGATATTCCGACCAATACCGACCTAACCAGCATCTGCCCCCTTGCAGGTCAGAACTATGCAATTTCAGGTGGCGATGGCGTGGTTCTGATTGGCTCGGGCGACCAGTGGCAAGTCCTCAACCATGACGATGAAGAACGACACTATTGGGGTATAGCGTCCCATGCCGGTTCTATTTACGCGGCTCATCTTGCGGGGATTGACAAAGTATCGGGGGAAGACCTCATCGCGCTGAAAATACCGAACAGCAAGAATCTGCAATTTACCGTTCTGCGCAGCAGCGACTGGGGCGTATGGTCATTTGCCGAGCGCACTGTTGGGCTCATTCAGAACGATCAATGGCAAACAATCATGAGTTAATGCTTCGACTGCTTACCCAATTCTGCTCATCTTACTCAAGCCTCAGAGGCTGACCGATCATATGTTTATCGCTCAGGTTATAGACCAACATGCCGAAGAAGCCGCCTTCCTCGCCGGCCTGCGCGACTATGCCGTACGAGCGCCCCACTATGACCTCAAGCACTTGACCACCCTGGACAACCGCATCGAAGCCCATCTGGATGGTCTGCGCATAGCGGATTTGCCCGGACTGGAGGCCTTGTCGCAGCAACTGGGCCCCAACGCACGGGGCGAGGTATTTGCCGCCACGGTGTTGTCCTTCGAGACAAACAATGCGACAGCCATGGGCATCCTGGTCGAGCATGTACGCCTGCATACGGGCAGTGAACGCTTTATGGCCGCGGCCTTGGGTTGGCTCGACTGGGAGCGGGTATCGCCCTGGATCGAGCGCATGCTCGCCTCCCCCGAGCCCTTGTTCCGCCGCCTCGGCCTGGCCGCCTGTGGCATGCACCGCCACGATCCCGGCCCCGCCCTGCTGGCCGGGCTGTCCCATGCCGACCCCAGCGTGCTGGCGCGGGCCGCCCGTACTGCCGGCGAGCTGCGCCGTCGCGACCTGATGCCGGCGATTCACGCCCATCGCCAGCATCAGGATGCAGCCACCCGCTTCTGGGCCAACTGGGCTACCGCGCAGATGGGCGACGAGGAAGCGCTGGAGCCGCTGCGCCAGTTCGCCGAGCAAGCGGGCGAATTCCAGTACCGCGCGCTCTGCGTATGGCTGGCCTGGCAAAAGCGCGAGTACAGCATCGCCTGGATCCGCCAGTTGATGCAGAACCCCGAACAGCGGCGCATCGGCATTCAGGCCGTCGGGCTGCTGGGCGACCCGGTCAGCGTGCCCTGGCTGATCCAGCAGATGAGCGACCTGCCGCATGCCCGCGTCGCTGGCGAGGCCTTCAGCCTGATGACCGGCGCGGACCTGGCGCTGCTCGATCTGGAATTGCAGGATCTGCCGGATTTCGATGCCGGGCCGAACGACGACCCTGAGGACTCCAATGTCGTCATGGACCCCGATGAGAACCTGCCCTGGCCCGACCCGCAGTTGATCGCCGCCTGGTGGCAAGCCCATGCAGGCGATTTCCAGGCGGGCGTGGGCTATGTGCTGGGGCTGCAACAGAGCGAAAGCAGTTATCGGCAAGCGCTTGTCCGCGGCCAGCAACGCCAGCGGATCGCCGCGGCATGCGGCATCGCGCGCTTGCGGCCGACCGAAGTGCTGTTCCCCACCAGCGCACCCGCCTGGCGGCAAAAGGCATTGTTGGGAGAGCCGGCGGCGTTCGGGCGACGATAAACAGGCAGCTGCACCGGACTGCCCCCGCTAACGCACTGCATTCTCCCTAGCGCTTATCGTGCTCCCGGCACCACGCCGCGATTCAACTGTTCGCGCAGGTATTCGATAAACACCCGCACCGGCCGCGAACCCTGGCGGTGCTGCGGATAGACCGCCGACAAGGCCAGGGGCGCAGGCTCGAAGGCGTCCAGCAGCGACACCAGCCGCCCGTCGCGCAGGGCCGTCTCGACAATAAAGGTCGGCAGGTAGGTAATGCCCATGCCGGCGATGGCCGCGTCCTTGAGCAATTCGCCGTTGTTGACCCGCATGCGGCCGGTGACATTGACCAGCAAGGGCTTGTGGCCCTGCCCTTCGAACCGCCACTGCACCTGGCGCCCATGGCCGTAAGGCAGGCAGTCGTGCCCATGCAGTTCTTCGGGGCGCAGCGGCGTGCCGCGCTCGGCCAGGTAGGCCGGGCTGGCGCAATACACCCGCTGGATCGAAGCGATGCGCCGGGCGATCAGCGTCGAGTCTTCCAGCACGCCGATGCGCAGGGCCAGGTCGTAGCCTTCGCCGAGCAGGTCCACCGGACGGTCGCTGAGGTCGACCTCGACCGAGACCCCGCGATAGCGCTGCAGGAACGCCGGCAGCAGGTCCCCCAGATGGGCCATGGCGAACGACAGCGGCGCGCTCAGGCGAATGGTGCCGCGGGGCTCGACGGTCTGCCCGGCGATGCCCTGCTCCACCTGCTCGACTTCGCCGAGCAGGCGCAAGGCCGACTCGTAGTAACTCTGCCCCAGGGGCGTCACGTCCAGGCGCCGGGTCGAGCGGTTGAGCAAGCGCACGCCCAGGCGCTCTTCCAGCTGCATCAGCCGCCGGCTGACGAACTGCTTGGACAGGCCCAACTGATCCGCCGCCGCGGTGAAGCTGCCAGAGTCCATGACCTGGCAGAAAATGCGCATATCTTCGAACGGATTCATTGTCACTCTCTGGTTGACAGCTGAACGCTTTATAGCGGCTTTTTCGCGTTCCGGCGCCTCATTCCACCTGGAAAACCACATCACCTGGTTTACGACGACTACGCCGCCGATCGCAGCCTGCGGCAGCGGCTACAGGGACCGCGATGCCTGTGTAGCCGCTGCCGAGCTTGCGAGGCTGCGAACGGCAACGCAG
>NZ_FNPW01000015.1:129244-190590 GCF_900107395.1 Pseudomonas sp. NFIX28 | reverse complement strand
ATCCTTGGCCACCGTTGCGTTTGATCTCACGACTGATCGTAGAGGCTGCTCGCCCTAGCAGCGCGGCCATGGAACGGATCGAGTTACCTGCCACCACTGCACGCGAAATCTCTTCGCGCTCAGCCAACGTCAGCGCCAATCTGGACCTGCGGCGTACAGCGGGTCTGATACCGCCTGTTTCCGCCAAGATGTGCTGTATCGATGAATGGTTTCGATCAAATAGTTGGGCTATGTGCTGGAGAGAGTCGCCTTTCTGCCAGTGATCCCACATCAGTTTTTTCTGGCTTTCGGTGTAATAGATCCGAGGTCTCTGCTTCATCTGCAACACTCCTTCTGCTTACACAGAATTTAGTTGTGTTGCATCGACCGGTTGAATCCACAGCCGAAAGCAGCCATTCACAAGCGGATCACGGCATATTTTTGAAACGAAAAACCAAACAGCCTTTCACCTAAAGGCTGTCCCCAAGCGAATACCGCTTCTATAGTTCAGCACGTCATTGCTGACTGATGACTGGTCATCGCGGGCCAAAAACTATGTGCATAGCGCCTCATCCATCAACCGATTCTCTGTTCGGTCGGATGATGAGGCAGGGCTTAAATACTCATGGAGCTTCACCAATGACCCGCACCGAAGTTTGCAACCTCGTTCCACTCACCCGCAACGACACCGACCACCCCGTCCTCTACCTGGACACCAACGCCTCACTCTCCGATCTCTACACCTGCGCCCAACAACGCATCGGCGCTGCTCGCAATCTGCTGGAAATCCTCGACTGCGCTTCCGGCGCTCAAGATGTCGCCCAGATCCGTTTTGCCATCGGCCTGCTGCTCAGCGACGGCTGCGATCTGCTGCGTACCTTGGGCGATAAGTCTCAGGCGCTGAACGCTTAATCCCGGCAACCAACGACCGGGTAGCGCAGACCCGGTCGTAACCTGGGTGGGTCGAAGCAAGCATTCCCTGGGGGCCGAGGAAGTTGGTTTTACTTCTTCTTGCACTCCTCAAGCTCGTCCTGGCTTTTCAATGTCGTGGTTATGCCTAATCGATACTTGCAGTATTGGATAACCTGCTGCCGTTCCGTGTCGCTTAGCTCACTTAATTTTTTGTCATCTGATTCGTACGCGAAAATATTTTCAAATTTTATTTGAAAGGTCGGGCTTTTCTTGATGAAGAACACTTTTTCCAGGTAGGCGTCCTCCATTTTTTCGTAGAAGCCGATGTAGAGCGCTGCGATGAGAGAGATCGAGAAAATGATAAATAGTGATTTCATTGCTGAAGGCATGGCCATAGGTTTTTTGCAGTAGAAGCGGGATCGGGGGAAGGGCACAGGAGTATGTGTATCACCAATTATGATCGTGCCCGAACCGCCCAATGTCGCCATGAGTGCCGCCACAGGCGCAGGTGTTGTCTTTGTGCGTGGCGGCAAGACTATCAAAGAGCCCGTTGGAGGAGCCTGTGGCAATAGTTTTGGGCCATGTCCTGGAAGAGGGCGGCTCGCCACAGCCGTTCACCCTCTTTTAAGAATCGCCTTAAAGTCTCGGTCCCCGGTCCTGCGCTAGCGTCCCTTGTCTCCCCGGAGGGAGGCGCCTTTACCCATAGCGCAGGGACTCTCCATGATTGCTTCAGCTCGCCTCGGCGACAGCCATGTCTGCCCGATCCCGGGGCATGGCACCACTTCCATCGTTTCCGCCTCTTCCAATGTCAACATCAACAGCATGGGCTCCGCCCGGGTCGGCGACACCTGTGGCTGCGGCGCGGTCATTACCACTGGCTTCCCCTCGATCCTGATCAACGGCCGGCCCATGGCCCATCTGGGCAGCCCCACCAGCCATGGCGGCAGCATCACCACGGGTTCCAGTGACACTTTCGGCGGCTTTACCTTCGCCCCTGCGCCCGGAGCGGCCATCATCAACTTCGCCACCCTGGGCGCCATCCGTGCTGATGGCTCGGTAGACGAGCAACGCATGGCTGCGCTGCTGGCCGATCCCGCCCTTGTCGAAAAAGCCGAGGCCGCCAACGCCCTGGTCAACTCAGCGACCCAGTCGCCCATGGCCAGCCTGCAACAGGGCATCGAGCCGGGGTTCCATATCGTCGAACAACCCATGTCTCGCTCGGCGCTGGAGTCCATGCTCTTCGCCCAACCTGATAGCGCAGTGCTGGCGAAATTCCGTACCCTCAACCCACAGCTCACCGATTACGCCAAGCCCGGCCAACTGATCGTCCTCAGCGACCCGGCCAACTTACAGTGTTCCCACGAGGAGGCCTGGCTGATGGAAGCGGCGGAAAAGGTCAACGCCGCGCTGGAGCCGATGAGCGATGAAGAGGCTGGCTTTCTGGCGCGTAACCGGCATTTGCTGGAGTCCTTTGTCTCCCAGGGATCGACCGCGCTGGGCGTCGGCAGCGCGATCTTCGCCAAGAACCTGGAGGACATGAAAGCGTCGCTGCGGGATATTGAGAGCCTGCATAAACGCAGTTTTCAGCAATATGGGCACCTGCGCTCCGCTGACTTCTTTGTCGAACGCAAGCGGCTGCTGGCTCAACTGGATACCCGGCTGACAGCCTTTACCCGGGCGGGGATCGGTTTTCCCGAGCATCCGAAGCTGAAAACGGCCTTGGGGATTTCCAGCCGCAGCCTTGTGCACCACTGGACGTTGGCCGGCGCGCAGGGGCAGATACCTGGGTATGCGACGCATATGCAGGGGGTGGCTAAGGCGGCGAAGTATGTGAAGTACGCAGGGAGGCTGGGTATCGGGTTGGGTGGGGGAGCTTCGTATATGAAGGTTCAGGATGTGTGTACGGCGGGGGATCGCGAGGCTTGTGAACGGGTTAGGTTGACGGAGGCAGGGAATTTTATGGGGACAGTCGGCGGTGGCGTGGTGGCGGGCTCCATTTTCACGGGCGCTGTTACCGGGACTATTTGCGTAGCTCTGGGCGTTCCTACTGTTGGGACCGCTACGGTCATCTGTGGACTTGTGGTGGCTGGGGCCGGCTCTTATGCAGGCGGGGCGGCTTTTGGGGCTTTGGGAGAAAGCATTGGTGAAGTCATTTACGAGAGAAGCCGATGAGTTTGATTAAGTCTACGCATGATTTTCTGGCTCTTTTGGGGGGCGTACTCATTGTTGGCTTATTCGTCTGGATCGGTGTGTGTCTGTATTTGGCGTATACCCGTCTCGACGAGATGTTAGAGCGTCTAAAGCATTGCTCAGCGGTGATGAATCGAGCGCCACTTAAGCACGGTGGCCCTTTGGGAAAGGTCTTGTTGGTAGGGGGTATATCAGGAATTGTTACCTTTCCAGGCATCTATCTTAAACATGGTGGAGTCAGTGCTGATGACTTGAGTGAGTTTCCTGCGTCACTTAAGAAAAAACTAGCAGTATTGCAATGGTGCGGTATTGGACTGTTGCTAGGGGGAGTGGCCTGTGCGGCAGGTATAAAACTGATAAAAGTTTACGGTGCGTGATGAAGATAGAGTGGAGCGATGATTGGCGCGGGTCGAAGTTAAATGGAGCAGCGAGCCGGTCGAAGCCGTATGTTTCCATTTGGCACTGGCAGGTTCTTCTTTCGGGTTAACCAATGAGTTTTTTTGAATTTTTACATGAGATTTTTTCTATTTCATGTGTTGTAGTCATCCTGAGTATGTTGATTTGGATCTGTGTATGCCTGCGTTTGGCGTACACATCTGTGGATGAATACTTGGAGTTGCTGAAAAACTGCTCGGCTGTAGTAAGTCTTTCTCCTCTAAAGCAGGGAGTCCCCTGGGGAAGGCTGTTGCTGATGGGTGGAATAACATCAATTGTCACCTTTCCAGGTGTGTACCTTAAGCTTGGAGGCGTTAGTGTGGATGATTTAGCGAGCTTTCCGAAGCAACTTAAGAGGAAATTCTTTGTATTGCAGTGGACCTTAAGAGGGTTGCTTTTAATTATGCTGGTCTCTGTGGTTGGTGTGAAAACAATAAATTATATGTTTTGAAGGCTGATCATATGGTGTTCTTTTGCCATGCGATAGATCTCAAGGATATGTGATTTCTTTAGGTAGGGTTGGGCGGGGCTACTAGTGAATGGTTATTCCTTTGCTTCAATCCTTGCAGCGCAAGCCCGGTCGTTTATCCAGGCGGCGAAAACCAGCAGAGCCCAGCCGGCGTGCGGGGCTCTTTCTCGGCTTATCGGTAGGCGATGCGCACTGTCCGGTTCAGGCAATCAACTCGACTTTACCGGTGGCAAGGCGGTAGATGCCGCCTACGATTTTCAACCTGCCTTTGTCGAGCGCATCGGTGAGCAGTGGCGTGGCCTGTTTAAGGCTGTCGACCGAGTCCTTGATGTTTTGCGCCGTGGCATTTTCCATAAGAGCCCCGGGTTGCTTGAGCACTTTCTCGATAGAAGGCTTGAGTGCATCGGTCAGTTTCTGGATATGCCCAGGAAAAACGGCGTGGTCTTTTACGGCTTTTATGCCGGCCTCGATGGCGCCGCAGCTCTCATGCCCCAGTACGAGAATAAGCGGGGCGCCGAGTACCGCGACGGCGTATTCGAGGCTGGCCAGGCCTTCGCCGGTTACGAAGTTGCCCGCAACGCGTATGGCGAAAAGATCGCCTCGGGCTGTGTCGAAAGCGTATTCGGGGGCGATCCGCGAGTCGGAGCAACTGAGCACCGCCACGAACGGGTTCTGCCCGGAAACCAGGGCTTCGCGCTCGTCCTTGAAGTCGTGGGTCTTTGAGTTTCCGCTGACATAACGCTCATTACCTTCGATCAGTCTTTGCAGTGCCTGGTCGGGGCTGATGGCGTTCTGTGGTTTGGGCGGCGCGGCGGTTTTTTCGGCGGCATGGACCAGCCTGTCTGGCAGTACGCCGGCTATCAGCAGGGCGCCTGCCCCCAGTCCGGCGAAGCGAAGAAAACGACGACGATCGTGGGTGTTTGCGGCGGAGTTTGAATCACATGATTCACACATGATTTTGTGTTCTCGGGTCGACTCGGTGGGAATGACTGCCATTGGGGGCCAGGAACCTTCGGCCCTGGAATACTGGAGTCTAGACGGTCTGTAACACGATGTTTTCCGCGGCCTCGAAGGGTTGCAAAGAGTGACCTTCGGACGCTGCGTGACTCACTGAACGCTTTTGCAAGCACCCATGAAGCGGAGGAGAGAAGAGCGGAATTGTTTTGAGGGCAACGGGTTCAGTCATCAGCCCCCGGCACCACCGGGGCGTCTTGAAGCTGGGCCCGATAGGTTTTGTAGAGCTGCTGGACTTCCAGGTTATCCAGGCTCTCGTAGGTAATGTCTTCTTTGTCGAGTCCATCCAGGCCACGAATGCCACCGATCATCTGTGGCCACTCGTCACGGCTTGATATGGCAGTTACGAAAGGTTTCAGGTAATTGTCGAGGTGCCCTTGGAAAGGCGCTCGAATTTCGTTGCTCAGTGCTCGCAGGTAGTCATCTTTGTTCGTTCTGGACCAATTGATCGCAAATCTGGCCCGGTAGCAGAGTTCCATGAAAACCAGTAGGAGGGTGCGTCCGTTGCCGTCCAGGAAGGGGTGGGCGAATGCCAACTGGCCCATGACCTCTCCTGGCTTTTCTTGGAACTTTTTCTTGTCTGCCGCCAGCTTGAGCGCATAGTCGACGGACCTCTTGATGAAGTCAGGGCGCTCGAAAATGGTGCTGTGCGGGTCGTTGTATGTGCCTTTGAATATGGCGAGATGCGGGACTAGCTCATTTCGATCTTTGCCCGCCCAAGGATAAAACCCGCCAAACAGGATCTTGTGAACCTTAAGGATGGCTTTGTAGTCAGGTCGCCTCTTTCGGGCCAAGTGTGAAAGCGCCTCCTCGATACTCAGTTCGAAGACAAAGTGCTCAGATTCTTTGACTTCGATAGGGTCTTTGAGGCGTTGATGATTTCGAAGATAGCCGGCCGTTTCGAAATCACCGAAAGGATCGAAACTCATGCGCTAAGTTTCTTTTTGGCCTGCCTTTTTTCCTGGAGATAGCGCTCCTGAAATGCAAGGGTTTGGCTCTTGCTCAGCACGCCTTTCTTTTTGAGATTGACCAGTAATCGCTCAATGCTATCCAGCTCGACCGAGTCGCCGGCAAGGCGGGTGATGGTGACGGCCATGCGACTCATGCTGTCAGGCTCAGTGGTGACCTTGTGAGCCTTGGCAAGCTTGCGAACTTCACTGGCAACGCCAGAAACGGCGGTTTTGCTCATCGAATAACCCTCCATTAGCCGTCAAATCATAGCATCAACGCCTGCTTGTTTACGTCTGCGCCGAGCTTGCGACCGCCTCGATTTGTTACACGGTTAAGAGGCGTTAGGGAAGGGGAGCCGAGCGGCTTACCTGGAAGCCCTGGCAGCGTGGCTGGTGGGGGTGTCGCCGCGCAGTCGTGCCTGAGATCAGGCTATGTGAAATCCTACTGACCGATCAAAACAAAGGCCCCGACAAATCGGGGCCTTTTGCTTCAAGCCACTGCCACCAGCTCAGTTGGTGCAAGTAAGCCGTGAATACTTCGGCGGATCGAGCAGAATCCCTGGGGTCATGAAGGTCGAGCAGTTGAAGACGCGGCCCTTGGCGGTGGTGGCTTTGAAGGTCAGTTCCGAGCCGCCGAGGAAGTCTTCCTTGCCTTTGATGACGGGGCCCATGGTGAGTTCGTCGGTGGAGGCCAGGCCGATGGTTTCCGCGGTAACTTTGTGTATTTGCAAGACATTGGGGTTGGTCGAGCAACCGGCCAAGGTACCCGCCAGAAGCAGTAACGCGGGGGCAAAGAGGTGGTTTTTGTTCATGGCATATTTTCCTTAATAGTGTTTCGCCCTGGTTATCAGCGATCCTCAACGGGGCACGTCAGAAACGTGGAGTCAGGGAATCTGGCACGGCCGGCCCCTGTTAAATCTGACTCAATAGAGGGATTTATTTCAGCATGGCGTTGGAGGGGGGCATATAGGGCAAATGTGCTATGCCGAGGGCATTTCAGGGCCCTGCAAAAAACCGTGCCACTTCCTCTGCGCTGTACAACGCCCGTCGTCAAAATATAAAATGAGAAGCATTATCATTAATGCGGACCTGACATGCACGACGACAGCTTTGCCTCGCCCGTCGCCCGGTTGTATGCGAACCATCACGGCTGGCTTCGCGGCTGGTTGCATCGGCGGCTGGGGCACAGTGCCGATGCCGAGGACCTGGCCCACGACACCTTTGTCCGCGTGATGCGCTCGCAGGAGGATGTGTGCGAGCTGCGCCAGCCCATGGCGTTTCTCGCGACCATTGCCAATGGCTTGCTGATCAACCGCTGGCGCCGCCAGGCGATCGAGCGGGCTTACCTGGAAGCGCTGGCGGCGCGGCCGGTGGCCGAGGAGCCTTCGCCGGAAGAGCGGCACTTGATGATCGAAACCCTGTTGCAGCTGGATTCGCTGCTGGTGGGGTTGTCGTCGCGGGTGCGGCAGATTTTCTTTTTGTCCCAGCTCGACGGCCTGACCTACCCGCAAATCGCCGCGCAGTTGAGCCTGAGCGTGGCCCAGGTGCAGCGGGCCATGGGCAAGGCGTTCAGCGTCTGTTACGCGAGCCGTTTTGAATGAGCGGCAGCATGGTTGACCCGCGGGTGCGCGATAGCGCCATCGACTGGATGGTCCGCGCGCAGTCCGGGCTGATGAGTGCCGCCGAGCATCAGGCCTTGCAGCAGTGGCGGCAGGCGAGCGCCGAGCATGAATACGCCTGGCAGCGGGTCAGCAGTTTGTCGCTGAGGCTGCAGCCGGGAGCCAAGTTGTTGGCCGATGCCACGGCACGTCGCGCGCTGGAGTCGGCCGGGGTCGATCCGCAGCGGCGTCGGCAGATGCTCAAGTGCCTGCTGGCGCTGGGACTGTTCGGCGGGGTTGCCTGGCAAGGCGCGGATTCGACCCTGGTGCGTTCGGCCCTGGCGACCTACCGCACGAACATCGGCGAGCGTCGGCGCTGGGCCCTGGCGGATGGCAGTTCGCTGTGGCTGAACACCGCCAGTGCGGTGAACCTGGAACTGACCGCGCAGCGGCGCAGTGTGCAGTTGGTCGAGGGCGAGCTGGCGCTGGATACGCCGGCGGAATCGGCGTCGCTGCAACTGCTGACCCCGGACGCGGTGTTGTACGGCCGTGGCGCCCATTGGCTGGTGCGCCATGACCGGCTGGGCACCCAGGTCACGGTGCTGCGCGGTTTGGCGCAGGTCAGTGCGCGGCGCCATTCGCTACCGGTGCCGCTGCAGGCCGGTTGGCAAACCCGGATCGACCGCCAGGGCGTCGCGGCGCCGAGCCGCGTTGATCCGTTTATGGCCCAGGCCTGGCTGCGCGGCATCTTGCCGGCCGAGCGCATGCGCCTGGACCAGCTGCTGGCCGAACTTTCGCGTTACCGCCCGGGTTTTTTGCGTTGCAGCGAAGCGGTCGCGGCTTTGCGCGTGACCGGCAGTTTCCAGCTGGACGACACCGATGCCGCGTTGGCGTTGGTGGCCAATACGCTGCCGGTGCGCATCGAGCGACGAACCCGTTATTGGGTGACTGTGGTGCCGGCCTGAAAATATTTTTTCCCCGGGGCGCAGTTTTTTCGATCTGGCTTGGCCTTCAGGTATGACCCACCGGGACAGGTGGGTGCCAACCCCTAGGAGCCTTGCATGATCTTCCCCGCCCGAGCCTTGTGTGCCCGCACCTTTGGCCTGCTTTTTCTCAGCCTGCAACCGCTGTGCGGCGCGGCGCTTTTGGCCGCTGGCGAGCGCCAGCACTACAGCATCGACGCTGGCCCGCTGGACCAGGCGCTGTCGCGTTTCGGCGTGCAGGCGGGCATCAATATGGCGGGCAGCGCCACGCTGACGGCAGGCAAACGCAGCAAGGGCCTGCAAGGCGACTTCAGCACGGAGGCCGGCCTGGCGCGGTTGCTGGCGGGCACCGGCCTGGGCTATCAGCGCCAGGCGGACGGCAGCTTCGAGCTGTATCAAGCCGCAGGCGCGGAGGTGGTGCTGCCGTCGCAGAAAGTCGTCGGCGAAGACCTGGAGCAGAAGGAGGTGTATTCGGCGCCGCGCTCGTCGCTGTACATCTCCGGCGAGGACATGCAGCGCTTTGGCGTGATCTCGGTCGGCGACGTGCTCAAGGGCCAGCCTGGGGTGCAAGTCGGCGACAGCCGCAACGGCGGCGGCCTGGATGTGAACATCCGCGGCATCCAGGGCCAGAGCCGGGTGGCGGTGACGGTGGATGGCTCGCAACAGGCGCTGGATGTCTATCGCGGCTATGCCGGCACCCAGCAACGCAGCTACATCGACCCGGACCTGATCAGCGACATCGCCATCGACAAGGGCCCGAGCCTGACCTCCAGCGCCATCGGTGGCACGGTGAAGATGCGCACCCTCGGCGTCGACGACATCCTGCGGGACGGCAAGAACATCGGCCTGCGCTTGAAGGGCGACCTGTGGAACAACGGCGTCGCTCCCGCCTCCCGCGACGGCCACTCGTTGACCGAGGAGCTGTACTCGGAACCGCACCAGAGTCGTGGCGGTTTGTTCGGTTCGAAGGCCGAGTCCGGCAGCGCCGCGTTCGCCTATAGCCATGAGTTGTTCGACGTGGTGGCAGCCTATGCCCACCGCAACCAGGGCAACTATTTCGCTGGCAAGAAGGGCCAGGACCGCTACCGCACCTATGACCGCTACGGCGCTGAAGACATGACGGTGGCCACCACTTACAACGCTGGCGAGGAGGTGCTCAACTCCTCTTCCGAGACTGAATCCTTCCTGCTCAAGACCACGCTGCGCCCAGCAGACGACCACACCTTCGACCTCGGCTACCGCCGCTACGACGGGCGTATCGGCGAGATCATGCCGTCGGATATTTTCCGTTTCGGCACCGGCGGCATTTATCAGTACCCGCTGGGCCACACCAAGATCGACACCTACACCGCGCGCTACCACTACCTGCCGGAGGGCAACCCGCTGGTGGACCTGACGGCCAGCCTGTGGATGACCGACGCGCAAACCAGCCAGCTGACCTCGGTGGCGGCGCCGGCCTCGCAAGCCTATCGCTCGGACCGCAGCTGGAGCCGACAGGCCGACCGCCGCATCGGCGGCGACCTGGCCAACACCTCGCACTTGCAGAGCGACTATGGCGATTTCAAGCTGGATTTGGGCGGCTCGTTCCAGCTCGAGGATTTGCGCCCGCAAAAGGGCGTGGTCACCACCCAGGACGACATCAACGCCAACCGCATGCTGCGCGAAGGCGAGCGGCAAGAGTTCAGCCTGAACGCCAAGCTGGAGTACCAGCCGGTCGACAGCCTGACCCTGTGGGGCGGCGGTCGTTATACCTATTACCGCAGCAAGGACCACGTCGCCCATGCCACGGCGCGCTGGGAGGAGCGCGACTTGAGGTACCTGCGGGTTTCGAGCGCGGACACCTCCGGCAACATGCTGTGGTTCCCGGATTCGAACGGGCAGTACACCGACGCCACGGACCCGCGCCTGAACAACGGCATTGTCTTCAACAACACCAACTTTCCGTTCGAGGGCATTCGCTACAACGATTTCGGCGCGATCGACTCGACGGTCTACCCGTCGCAGGTGGGCGAGGTGGTCAGCGGTTATGACTATTCCGGCAAGCAGAGCAACAGCGGCGGCGCCTTTGCGCCGGCCTTCGGCATCAATGTCGAGGTGCTGCCAGACACCTTCGTCTATGCGTCCTACACCCAGGGCCTGCGCATGCCCTCGCTGTTCGAAACCAGCCAGGGCGTGTTGCAGACCACTCCGGGCAAAGGCCTGAAACCCGAGCGTTCCAGCAGCTGGGAAATCGGCGCCAGCACAATGCGCAAAGGCCTGCTGCTGGACAATGACTCGGCGGCGCTCAAGATTGCCTACTTCAACAACAGCATCAAGCACTACATCACCCGCTACTACGACCCGAGCCCGGGCCTGATGGGCCAGATGCGCTTCAGCAATACCGACAGCTTCAAGACCAGCGGCCTGGAGCTGCAGTCGCGCTACGACGCGGGCCGGGTGTTCGCGGACTTTTCCTCCACCTATTACCTGAAGACCGAAACCTGCGACTCGGCCTTCGCCGCGCGGCTGCGCGCCAGCAGCAATCGCTATCGGGACTTGAGCAACACGCCGAACTGCACCCCGGGCAGTTTCATGGGCTCGTATTCCAACACCCAGAATCCACCGCGCTTCTCGGCGAACCTGACCTCGGGCCTGCGCTTCTTTGACGAGACCCTGACCGTCGGCGGGCGCGCCACCTACACCTCCGGCCCGACGGTCAAGGCCGACGAGAACTGGCAGACCGGCGCCACCACGCCGCAGCTGGTGTACCGCGAGGTGGCGTTGTTCGATCTGTTCCTCAACTACAAGTTGAAGGAGCACACCCAGCTCAACGTATCGCTGCAGAACTTGACCGATCGTTATTACCTGGACCCGCTGGCGCAAAGCTTCATGCCGGCGCCGGGACGGACCCTGCGGGTGGGGCTGCTGACTCAATTCTGAGGGTTGGCTGAGGTGGGGCGGCCAGCGGCAGGAGCGCTTAGCGGCCGCCGTCCGCCAGCGGTGTCAGGCCCGTGGCCAGTGCCTCGAGCAAGACCCTGACCTTGGGCAGCGCCTCGCGGCTTTTGACCCAGGCCAGGTGGATCGGCATTCCCTCGCTGGCCCGATGAGCCAGCACCTCGACCAATGTCCCGTCGTCCAGCTGTTGCTGGATGAGCCACGACGGCAATTGCGCAATGCCGCAACCCGCCAGGGCCGCCATGACGATGCCTTCGCCGTTGCCCACCACCAGCTGGGCGGCGACCTGCCGGCGCGTCGTGGTGCCCTGGTCGTCGGCGAAATTCCAGGGGTTGATCCGGCCATCCACCCAGCCATAGGCGATGCACTGATGATGCTGCAGGTCGTGCTCGGTCTGCGGCATGCCTTGCCTGGCCAGATAGGCGGGGGAGGCGCAAAAGACATGTCGCTCACGAGCCAGGCAACGCTGCCCCAGCGTATCGGGCCAGGCCTCCGGGCCGCCGATGCGCACGACCACGTCGACGCCCTCGTTGAACGGGTCGATAAAGCCGTCGGAAAAGGAAACATGCGGCACCAGGGCCGGATGGTCCTGGGCCAGGCGCAGCAGGACCGGCAGCACCTGCGCGCGGCCAAAAGCCCCCGGCAGGTCGATGCGCACACTGCCCCGGACCTCGCTGGCCTCGGCCTTGAGTGACAGCTCGGCGTCTTCCAGGTCGGCCAGCACACCGGTGCAGGCGCGATAGAAGCTCAACCCCGCGTCCGTAAGCGCTACCCGTCGCGTGGTCCGATGCAGCAGCCGAGTGTCCAGGCGGCTTTCCAGGCGGGCGATGCTTTTGCTGACGGCAGAGCCGGTCAGGTGCAGTTTCTCGGCGGCGGCGGCAAAGCTGCCGGCCTGCGCCACGCAGACAAATACGTCGATGCCCTTCAAGCGTTCGGAGGAAAACATAAATATTCCTTATTCATGAATTTGATTCCGCGCATGCGGTAAAAACCGTCAGCAATGAGAAATGGGTTCAGCAGTATGCTTGATCCGCGTCGCCGTCGAGCGATGCCCAGGCGCGAACCCGATAAAAATGTTGATGAGGCAAGGATGCTGGCCACGCTAAAAAACTATCCGACGACGGTAAACCTGCTGCTTTCAGCGTCCCTGGTGCTGACCCTGGCCCGCGCGATCACGCTGCCTTATCTGGTTATTTATCTGTCCAGCCATTTCCACTTGAACATCGCCGATATCGGCCTGGTCATCGGCAGCACGCTGATCATCGGCTCGCTGTTGAGCCTGTATGGCGGTTTCCTGGTGGACCGGGTGTCCAGCTACCGGCTGATCCTGGTCTGCTGCGGCGTGTTCACGGCGGGTTTTCTCGGTACTTTCGTCGCGCGCGATCTGTGGCTGTTCTACCTCTGCCTGGTGTCGATCAACCTGGCCTACGCGGTCATCGATATTGCCGTGAAATCGGGCTTCGGCAGCCTGCTTCCCGTTGCCGGCCGGGGCGAGGTGTTTTCGATCAAATACACCCTGACCAATATCGGCTATGCGGTGGGGCCCTTTCTCGGCGCGGCAGTGGCCAGGCTGGATATCAGCCTGCCTTTTCTGCTGTCCGCGGGGCTGGGCGCAGGGTTTTTCCTGATCTATTGCCTGTGGGGCGACAGGGGGCTGGCCGGCGTCGAGGGGCGCGAGCCATCCGCACCGTTCCTGGCCGTGGGCAAACTGCTGCTGCGCGATCGCCGACTGGTGTGCTTCACCCTCGGCGGGCTGCTCAGCGCCGTGGTCTTCGGCCAGTTCAGCGCCTACCTCTCGCAGTACCTGGTGGTGACCACCACAGCCGAAACCGCCTACCGGATCATCAGCAGCATCGTGGCGACCAATGCCTTGACGGTGATCAGCCTGCAATACCTGATCGGCAGAAGAATCACCCAGGAACACTTGAGCCTCTGGCTCGCTGGCGGGCTGGCGATGTTTGTCCTGGGGCTGGCGGGCTTCGCATTGTCGAACAGCTTGGCGTTCTGGGTCATCGCCATGGCCATTTTCACCCTCGGCGAAATCATCGTGTTTCCCGCCGAATACATGTTTATCGACAACATCGCCCCCAGCCATTTGCGGGGCATGTATTACGGGGCGCAGAACCTGAGCAACCTGGGCGCGGCATTGGGGCCGGTATTGTGCGGGGCGGTCTTGGCGGTGCAGCCGCCGCAATACATCTTCTACATGCTGATGCTGTTTATCGTCGCGGGCGGAATGCTGTATTTCCTCGGGGCTTCCATTGCCGGCAATACGGCGCCGGGGGAGGAAGGTGTCGCCGGGGGCTAGCTGGGAGGGGTTGGAAAGTCGTTCTGAAGTCGCTGGTTCGAGCCGGCAGCGGGGCGGGTCCGGCGGGTTGGCCCGCTGATCGCCCGGGCCATTTCCTCTGCCTGTGGGGCCAGCGCCTGTCGATTCAACGGCGGGCGCTGTTCCCCGGCCTGGCCATCAGCTGGAAAGTGCCGCGACCTTGGCCCGCGCCGCATGCAGCTTCTTGTAGCTGTCGATCAGGCGCAGGTGGCGGTCGAGCCCTTCCAGCTTCATGCTGGTGGGCGTCAAGCCATAGAAGCGCACATCGCCATTCACCGAGCCAATCACCGCATCCATCCGCTCGTTGCCGAACATGCGGCGGAAATTGGTTTCGTAATCCGCCAGGTCCAGGTCGTCGTCCAGCTCCATCTCCAGCACCGCATTCATCGCCTGGTAAAACAGGCCGCGCTCGGCGGTGTTGTCGTTGTATTGCAGGAACATCTCCACGCACTCCTTGGCTTCTTCATATTGCTGCAAGGCCAGGAAGATCAGCAGCTTCAACTCCAGGATGGTCAGCTGGCCCCAGGCGGTGTTGTCGTCGAACTCGATGCCGATCAGGGTGGTGATGTCGGTGTAGTCGTCCAGCTCGCTTTCTATCAGGCGCTCGAGCAACGCCTGCAATTCTTCCTCGTTGAGGCTGTGCAGGTTGAGGATATCCTCGCGGAAGAACAGCGCCTTGTTGGTGTTGTCCCAGATCAGGTCGTCCACCGGGTAGATTTCCGAATAGTCCGGCACCAGGATGCGGCAGGCGGTGGCGCCCAGGTGCTCGTACACGGCCATGTAGGACTCTTTGCCCATGCCTTCGAGAATGCCGAACAAGGTCGCGGCTTCCTGGGTATTAGAGTCTTCACCCTGGCCGGAGAAGTCCCACTCGACGAACTCGTAATCCGACTGGGCGCTGAAGAAGCGCCACGACACCACGCCGCTGGAGTCGATGAAGTGCTCGACGAAGTTGTTCGGCTCGGTGACCGCCTGACCTTCGAACGTCGGCTGCGGCAGATCGTTCAAGCCCTCGAAACTGCGGCCTTGCAGCAGCTCGGTGAGGCTACGCTCCAGCGCCACTTCGAAGCTCGGGTGCGCGCCGAACGAGGCGAACACCCCGCCGGTGCGCGGGTTCATCAGGGTCACGCACATCACCGGGAATTCGCCGCCCAGCGACGCATCCTTGACCAGCACCGGGAAGCCTTGCTCCTCCAGGCCCTGGATGCCGGCCAGGATCGCCGGGTACTTGGCCAGCACCTCTTGGGGCACGTCCGGCAGGGCGAATTCGCCTTCGATGATTTCGCGCTTGACGGCGCGCTCGAAGATTTCCGACAGGCACTGCACCTGGGCTTCAGCCAGGGTGTTGCCGGCGCTCATGCCGTTGCTCAGGTAGAGGTTCTCGATCAGGTTGGACGGGAAGTACACCACTTCGCCGTCCGACTGGCGCACGAACGGCAGTGAAACAATGCCGCGCTCTTCATTGCCGGAGTTGGTGTCGAACAGATGCGAACCGCGCAGCTCGCCTTCGCGGTTGTAGATTTTCAGACAGTAGGGGTCGAGGATTTCGCTCGGCAGCTCGTCGTTGGGGCCTGGCTGGAACCAGCGCTCGTCCGGGTAATGCACGAATGGCGCGTTGGCGATCTCCTCTCCCCAGAACTGGTCGTTGTAGAAGAAGTTGCAGTTCAGGCGCTCGATGAACTCGCCCAGGGCCGAGGCCAGCGCGCCTTCCTTGGTCGCGCCCTTGCCGTTGGTGAAACACATCGGCGACTGCGCATCGCGGATATGCAGCGACCACACGTTGGGCACGATATTGCGCCATGAAGCGATCTCGATCTTCATGCCCAGGTCCGCCAGGATGGCCGACATATTGGCGATGGTCTTTTCCAGCGGCAGGTCCTTGCCGACGATATAGGTGCTGTGCGAACCCGCGTTTGGCATCAACAGGGCCTGGGCATCGGCGTCGAGGTTTTCCACTTCCTCGATCACGAACTCGGGGCCGGTCTGCACCACTTTCTTTACCGTGCAACGGTCGATGGAACGCAGGATGCCCTGGCGGTCCTTGGCGGAAATATCCGCCGGCAGCTCGACCTGGATCTTGAAGATCTGGTTGTAGCGGTTTTCCGGATCGACAATGTTGTTTTGCGACAGGCGAATGTTATCGGTGGGGATATTGCGAGTGTCGCAGTACAACTTCACGAAGTACGCCGCGCACAGTGCCGATGACGCCAGGAAATAGTCGAACGGACCCGGTGCCGAGCCATCGCCCTTGTAGCGGATGGGTTGGTCGGCCACCACCGTGAAGTCATCGAACTTGGCTTCAAGTCGGAGGTTGTCGAGAAAGTTGACCTTGATTTCCATGGGGACACCAGAATAGCGAGCAAAACGAAATGGCCGCCATTATCCGGTTTTTCAGCGCGAAGTCTTGCGCTTTTCGGCAAGCGGGCTAGGTGGTTCCAGGTGTTGCGGCGTTCTCTTGGGGGCAGGGTTCCGAATCGTATGGGGCACAGGCGTTGAATGTTATTTCGCTGTCTGCGGATCACAATGTTTCATGATTTCTTTCCAGATATAGCCGTAGCTGTAACGCAGCCAAGCGACTTTAACCTTGTCGAAATGCCGGCGTAGCCAGCTGGATTGCCGGGCTTTGAGTTCCTTGTCGATTTCCTTGAGTAGCCACTGATCCTCAAACCCGGTCCAGATAGGAGGGACGGGCGCCTCAAGGTTGTAGAAGCACACCGAAGCCACCTCCGAGTAGAGAATCTCTTCTACGGCTACGAGATCAAAGCGACTGATTTGCTCCGCGATATAGGCGTAGTCCACGGCACTGTCCACAAAGGCTTCAGCCAGTGCGACCTGGATACCGGCCTTTTCCTCCGGAGTCAGCGTATGTCCCAATCCGCAAGCTCCTCTCACTCGTCACCGATTGACGTCAGGCTCTCGGTCCACTCTTGGGTGGCCGTGTAGCGGATGTAATAAGCCAACTTCTCTGCCTTACTCAAACTGGTAAAAAACGGCAGGAAGTACTGGTCGTTGTAGTAGCCCTGGGCACCTTGCAACTGCGTTCCCCACCATGCAGGGTCGTAACCCTCGAAGGCTACCCAGGGCGGCGGAACGGCGAAACGCTGGCGCTTAATGGCTTCGAGAAAGTCAGTGCTGTTCGTGACCAGGCGCACCGTGACGGCGTTGAATTCCCGGGTGGATATAAAACAGATCAGGCGCTGGTGGTTTTCGACGTTTTCATACTGCCTGACGGGAAGGTCGTTGAAGCTGCGCTCGTGACTCAAGGTGAAGCTGGCTTCGATAAGTGCCTGGAAGGCATCCCTGTCGCTCCCATCGATCAGCAAGGCCCCGTAATAAGCCGGCACGCCTGTGTCTTCCAAAGAAACCACACGCGGTGGAAGGGACAGGGCGGGAGTGTGTGGCAGAGGTTCGGTGAAAACCGCTTGGAGTTCTGACAGGGAATAGCCAGCAATTTGCTCTTTGGGCGTGCGGTCAAAAAGACCTGCGATACGGTTGAAAAAACTCATATCGTCCTTGATTCAGCTTTGGTGGGTTTAGTGGAGTGGCGCTTCAAGGCCATTGATTTTAGGGTTCCTTGAAACCCGGCAATCCGTTGGCCTTGCGCCAGTCTTGGACTGTTTTCAAAATTCCCTTTGGCGAATCGTCTTCACCATCCTCTGGATAGTAAATCCAGTCAGATGCGGCGGGATTGCCAGTTATTTTAATAAAGTGCTCTAACAGCTCATCCTGATATTTCTCTGTACCCACCGCATTGCATATTTCTTCGAGTAGCTCAAGAAAATCACTTTCGGTGTATTCGGACAAAGAGCTTGCAAGCTTGATCATCGTTTGTTGTTCCTGTGCAAGTCGATGTGGTGTCTTGGCGTGACGACACCAAGGTTATCTAAATCGTAAACCTCACCGCCTTCTGAAATAGGTATCTTGTGGTGCAGTTCAAAGGAGCGTCGCCCGCCAACGGTATCAGAGGCTCTTGCGCGTGGAGCCATGCCGTCTCGCGCTCGAGCCTTGTTGCTATTGTTAAACTGCGCGGCTAATTCAGGATCATCACTTACAGCCCTCCACAACGCTTCCCGAAAAGCATCAAAGCTTCTGAACTCCCTACCGCGCAACTGATCAGCAATCCCTGTAGGTATCGGAGAGCCTAACCCGGAGCCCGCCCCAGCAAGCCAGCTTCCACCTATGTCCTGCCCCCGACCCGTAACCGTACCGGGCGTCTTGCGCACGCTCAGCACGATATAGAGCGGCCGAACCCCAGACCCCGGTGGAAACACCAGGATGAAGTCCTTGTACTCCGGCGGGTAGATCGGGTTGACGATGAGGGTGTCCGCCTGTTCGGTGGGCGGAAAGATCCAGATGTGCGGCGCTTGGGGCGCGGCCTCCAGTGGGGGGATGCCGGAGGTGCTGGACGGGTCCACCGCGGGTGTCCAGATCAGGGTGATGCCGTCGCCGAAGTCGGCGACTTGCTGCTGGCCTTTGGCAACGAAACGCACCACCGGGACCATTTCCCAGCCACGCTGCTTTTGCGTGTTGTAGCCGTAGCCCTTGAGCGTGCCGTCGGGCCGTTGTTCGATATGCAAGCGCACGCGGGTGCGGCCTTCTTTCAGCGCGTCGAGTTGCTCTGGCGTGTACAAGGCGCTGTCGCCCAGGCTCGACGGCCAGAGCATGGCCACCACGCCAGCCAAGGCACCGGCGACGACGCCGCCGGTTGCCACGCTGGTCCCGGCGGACGCCACGGCCTCGCCACCCAGCGCAAGGCTACCCAGCGCGGCGGGAAGGGCGCCGCTGATTTTCTTGAGCGGGATATTCCCCGTCGCGTCGGTTCCACGGCCCCCCAGCAAGACAAGCTCGCCATAGTCCTTGATGGCGTCAGTGGGAATCGCCCCGGATGGGCTGAGGTAGTCCATGACCCCGTCGGGTAGCTTGCAGGATTTGGTGAATGTGCAGCCGGCCATCGCCTGTTGCTTGCGGGGTGGGCTGGCGAGGCTGTCGGCGTAGGCTTGTTGGCGAACCAGCATCCGTTCATAGGCGTGTTGCCTGGCCTCTTGCTCAGCTCGTTCGCTGGCGGTCATGTCTCGGTAGGTGACATGGTGCCCGTCGCCGGAAGGGGGATTCTTGATCGGGGGGAGTCTGTTGCGGGCCATCGAGCGTTCTGCCTGTCCATCCTTTGCGGTTTTCCAGCCGGCGGCGGGATGGCATCAACCCTATTGGGTAGGGCGGGGCATTACTCTGGGAGGAGTCTGAAAGGTTTGAAGGGCGAGTCTTTACTTTTGTGGGCCGGCGATTCTGGCCAGCCACTGGGTTGGTGTGAATGCCCGGTCTGGCTTGATGGCGGTCTTGCCGCTGCTGGGGCTGGCATTGAACGGCACCTCGTCGGTGCTTTATGGCGCGGTGCCGGACCTGCGGGAACGGGCAAGCGCGAACAGGCGTTCGCGATCTTCTATACCGGTACCATCGGCGGCGGGGCGCTGGCGCCGGTGCTGTTTGGCAGCCTGGGGGACGTCACTGGCGTGCCCGTCGCGCTGATGGTGCTGGCGGCTACCTTGCTGCTGACGTTGCCGCTGTCCTGGTCTGTTCAGCGCGGCCTGGATGCGGATGTCCGGCTGGCCCGGGCCGGCTCAGGCTTCCCGCCCATGGGCCGCCGCGGCCAGTTGCTCGGTATCGACCCGCACAAAGATCGAGTCGCCAAGCGCCGTCAGCACATCGCCGGCGTAGACCTCGCACACCACCCGGCTCTTGCGCCCGACTTCGCCTTCGACCTTGGCGCGCAAGGTCAGGGGCACGCCCATGGGCGTCGGCTTGATGAATTTGATGCCGAGGTTGCCGGTCACGCAGTTGATCCGCGGCTGGCTGTCCAGCGCGCGATTTTCGGCGCGGGCGTGGTAGGCCATGGCGGTCCAGTTCGAATGGCAATCCACCAGCATGGCGATCAGGCCGCCATACACCAGTTCGGGCCAGCCGCAATACTGGCTGTCCGGCAAGTGCTCGGCCATGACATGCACCCCATCCTCATGCCAGTGGCTCTTGATGTGCAGGCCATGGGGGTTGCGGCTGCCGCAGCCAAAGCAAACGCCATCCGGCGCGGCGCTGTCTTGCAGGGAAAGTGGGGGCATGGCTCTTACCTTCTTATTGTTGGAACGGTGGCCAAGCCCTCAGGCCGCGGCCTGGGCCTGGATCTGCAGTTCGCCGTCGACTTCCTTGACCAGCCCGCTAGCCAGCAGCAGCGGCAGCAGGCGCTTGTGCAGTTGCGGTTCGACGAACTCCTTGACGGTGTCCAGCGCCAGCTGGCCGCTGGCATCCAGCTCGGCCTTGGTGTACGACAGCCAGGCCTTCTTCAGCACCAGCAGCACGTCGCTGCCGGCGGTGGTGGCGAAGCGGCGATGGGTGATTTTACCGTCGAAGTCGAAGCTGTGCTGGTAGGCATAACCGGTTTCGTCGCCCGCGCTGGCGACACAACGACCGCAGGCGCATTTGCCGTCGCCGAAGGCCGTGCGCAGATAGGTGTTGAAGTCCACCACGGGCTTGAGGCCCAGGCGCTTGTCGACTTCGAACAGATCCCCGGTCAGTTTTTGTTCAGTGCTCAACGTCCATTTCCTCAAATCATGCGGCGTATTTTTACAGGGCCGCACGATACCAGCCGGACGCCGACTGGGGGAATTTTCTGCCTGTCGGCTTCAAGCGCCAGGCCCCACGGCTTTAGCCGGGCCTGGGCCTTTTAATGAGCAAGTGGCCAGTAAAAGCAAGGCACATTGCCTTCTCCAAGAGGCTGCGATGCTGGCCCCGCGGCTAGCGAATCGCCGCCAAAATCACTTTATTTTCAGGTGGTTAGGTGGATCGCAAAATGCGCAATATGTGGATGACGCTGACCTCGTTCGCCTTGGCCAGCGTGGCTGTCGCGGCCGAGGGCAAGGAACTGGCGGCCAACGATCGGTATGTCTGCAGCTGGGGCGCGGGCACCGCGGCGCGGGCGCAAGAGCTGAAACTGTCGGGCGTTTCGCTGTATGCCGCGCGGCAGAAGTTGCAGACCTACAAATTCAGCAAGGGCTGGATGCGCATGCTGGCCCTGGGCATAACCGAGCAGACCTACGACAGCCCGTCGCGGGCCAAGCCGGCAACGGTGCGGCAGAGTTTTTACGACGATTGCGTGCGCTACAAGCTGGCGCGCAAATAATCCGGTGCAGGTATTGGAAGGGCGGGCGTCGGCAGGTCGGGAAATAGCCGCTTGCCCGGCTGCCATGCTCGCGCGGGGGCTGGCGACACTGGGCTTGGGTATCTCGGCCTTGCCTTCTGTAACCGGCCCTTTGGCTTGTGAAGCGGCGGAATTCGCTGTCATCTGATCCGTATTTTTCTTCGTCACCTGCGCCTGTATCGGGATCAGATCAGGCCTGACAATGGCTCCCCCTCAGCAGCACCGGCCAGCCGTCGGACGCCTGGGGGGAGTTCTACTTTTCGCGCTGGCGAAAACCTATTGTTCAGGAGGCCTTTATGGCGAAGATGGCGATTTTCTTGTTTGGTTTCTTGGCGCTGACCATCGCGATCGGTGTGCTGGCGACCATCTCTCCGGTCTGAGGGAAACCTCGGGCCAGCCCCAATCTCCTGGGGCCAATTGCTCTTATTTGGAAAACTTCCTCGCCCCGGCCACGCACAAAATCACCGCCATGGTCACTCCCAACATGCCCAGGCTGACCTGTTCATGCAGCAGGGTGGCGGCCAGGGCCAGGCCAAAGAACGGTTGCAGCAATTGCAACTGGCCGACGGCGGCGATCCCTCCCTGGGCCAGCCCGCGATACCAGAAGACAAAGCCGATCAGCATGCTGAACAACGCCACGTACCCCAGGCTCAGCCAGGCGGGCAGGGTGATGTTGCTAAACGACGGCGGGGCGCGGAACAGCGTCAGCAGTGCCATCAGCGGCAGCGCCAGCACCAACGCCCAGCAGATCACCTGCCAGCCGCCCAGGGTGCGGGAGAGCTTGGCGCCTTCGGCGTAACCCAGGCCGCAGATCAGGATTGCCAGCAACATCAGCAAGTCCCCGGCCGGCGCGGCGCTGAGCCCCTGGGACAGCGCAAAGCCCACCACCAGCAGGCTGCCCAGCACCGAGAACAGCCAGAACACCGGTCGCGGCCGCTCGCCGCCGCGCAGCACGCCGAACGCCGCGGTGGCCAGGGGCAGCAGGCCGAGGAAGACGATGGAGTGAGCCGAGGTCACGTATTGCAGGGCCAAGGCGGTCAGTAGCGGAAAGCCCACCACCACGCCCAGCGCCACTATCGCCAGGGGCCACAGTTGGCTTCTGCTCGGGCGTCGTTCCTTGAACAGCAGCAACAGGCACAAGGCCAGGACCCCGGCGATGCTCGCGCGGGCCACGGTCAGGAACAGCGGGTTGAATTCCAGCACGGCCACGCGGGTGGCCGGCAGCGAGCCGCTGAAAATCAGCACGCCGATAAAGCCGTTGAGCCAGCCGCTCGCGGCCTTGTGCGTGGTGGGGTGGGGCAGGGGCGATATCCGTTCCATTCAGGGGCTCAGCTCTTTTCAAGGGGGAAGGCCGCACTGGGCGAGATTGCGCCCGGGCTGCTGTGGCTCCATCCTAGGAGCGCTGATCAATACAATCAAAATATTGTCATGGATACATTCCGCTATGGCCCGTGCCCGCTACAAACAACTGGTCGATGGTTTTGCCGCCGATATTCGTGGCGGGGTATTGCCACCCGGCACCCGCCTGCCGACCCACCGCGAGCTGGCCGCCAGGGAAGGCCTGGCCCTGGTGACAGCATCGCGGGTGTATGCCGAGCTGGAGGCGATGGGGCTGGTCAGCGGTGAAGCCGGGCGCGGCACCTTTGTCCGTGAGACCGCATTGCCGCCAGGGCAGGGCGTCGACCAACAGGCGACGGCGGCCGGCACCCTGGACCTGAATTTCAACTATCCGGCGCTGCCCGGCCAGGCCGACATGCTGCGCAGCGGCCTGCGCCAATTGGCGGCCAGCGGTGACCTGGAGGCGCTGCTGCGTTACCAGCCCCACAGCGGCCGCAGTCACGAGCGGGCCGCGGTGGCGCGGTATCTGGCTTCTTGCGGGTTGCAGGTAGAGGCCGAGCAGGTGTCGATCGTCAGCGGTGCCCAGCATGGCCTGGCGACCACGGTGATGGCGCTGCTCAAGCCTGGCGACGTGGTCGCCACCGATGCCTTGACCTACCCGGGGTTCAAGGTGGTGGCCGACGCCCATGGCGTGGAGTTGGTCTCGATTGCCCTGACCGAGCACGGCCCCGACCTGGCCGCCTTCGAGCAGCTGTGCCGCAGCCGCCGGGTGCGCGCGGTGTATGCCATGCCGACCCTGCACAATCCCATGGGCTGGGTGCTGGACCTGGCGTGGCGCGAGCATCTGGTGCGGATCGCCCGGCAACACCGGCTGCTGATCATCGAGGACGCCGCCTATGCCTTTCTCGCCGACGACCCGCCCGCGCCGCTGGCGGCCCTGGCGCCGGAGCTGACGGTGTATGTGTCGGGGTTTTCGAAAAATGTCGCCACCGGCTTGCGGGTCGGTTTCGTGGTTGCGCCGCCGGCCTGGGTGCCGTTGATCGAGCGGGTGATCCGCGCGACCACCTGGAACACCCCCGGGGTGATGACGGCACTGCTGTGCAACTGGATCGACGACGGCACGGTGGCACGCCTGGAGGCCGAGAAACGCCAGGATGCGCGCGCCCGTCAGGCGTTGGCCAGGGAAACCTTGGCCGGCCTGGCGTACATCGGGCATCCGGCGTCCTATTTCCTCTGGCTGCCGCTGCCCGAGGAGGTGCGTGCCGATCAGGTGGCCATGGCCTTGCTGCGGGAGAATGTCTCGGTGTCCACCGCCGAGCCCTTTGTCAGCGCCGCGCCGGTGCCCCACGCGATCCGTCTGGCGCTGGGCTCGGTCGATATGGATCAACTGCGGGTGGCGCTGGAAAGGGTGCGCAAGGTGATTGCTCAATACGCCTACTGAAGGCCCCGCGCGACACGGCGCGGGAGCCCGTTGGCCGTCAGACCTTGAACTGGGTCACCAGGCCGTTGAGTTCCACCGCCAGGCGCGACAGGTCCTGGCTGGCGGCGTTGCTCTGGTTGGCTCCGGCCGAGGTCTGGGTGGCCAGGTCGCGAATGTTCACCAGGTTGCGGTCGACTTCGCGGGCGACCTGGGCCTGCTCTTCGCTGGCGCTGGCGATCACCAGGTTGCGTTCGTTGATCGAGGTGATGGCCTGGGTGATCTGGTCCAGGGCCAGGCCCGAGGCGCGGGCGGCTTCCAGGGTCAGGTGGGCGCGTTCGTTGCTGTGGCGCATGGCGCTGACCGCGCCTTCGGTGCCTTCTTCGATGGTGTTGATCATGCTTTCGATTTCCTGGGTCGACTGCTGGGTGCGGTGGGCGAGAGCCCGCACCTCGTCGGCGACCACGGCGAAACCGCGCCCGGCGTCACCGGCCCGGGCGGCCTCGATGGCCGCGTTGAGCGCCAGCAGGTTGGTCTGCTCGGCGATCGCGCGAATCACCTCCAGGACCTGGCCGATATTGCGCACGTCCACCGCCAGGTGCTCGACCTGCTCGCAGGTGCGGGTCACCTCGCCGGCCAGGTCGCCGATGGAGTCGACGGTGTGTTGCACTTGCTGGCGGCCGTGGTGGGCGGTGGCGTCGGTTTCCCGCGAGGCCTCGGAGGTGCTGACGGCGTTGCGCGCCACTTCTTCCACCGCCGCGGTCATCTGGTTGACCGCGGTGGCGGCCTGTTCCAGCTCGTTGCTCTGCTGGTGCAGGGTCTTGCTGGAATCCTCGGTCACCGCATGCAGCTCCTCGGCGGCCGAAGCCAGCTGGCTGGAAGAGTCGGCAATTTTCTGCAGGGTGCCGCGCAGGCTGTTCTGCATGCGTTGCAGGGCGTGCAGCAGGCGCGCCGGCTCATCGTTGCCGGTCACGCTGATGGCGTGGCACAGGTCGCCGCTGGCGATGGTTTCGGCGACTGCCACGGCCTGGCCCAGCGGCCGCACGATGCTGCGAGTGAGCACGATGGCCAGGCCCACGGTCAGCGCCAGCACCAGTGCCAGGATCGCCAGCACCAGCCCGACAGCGCTGTGGAACACCTCGTTGCTGCGCGTGGCCGCGGCTTCGCCGCCATGGGTGTTGATCTCGACCACGGCCAGCAGCTCCTTGAGCATGGCGTCGGCATTGGCCAGGAACGGCCCGCCGTCGACAATGGCCACGGCCTCGGCCTTGCGGCCTTCGCGTATCAGCTCCAGGACCCGCTGCTGGTCTTGCAGGTACAACGCCCTGACCCGGACAAAACGCTCGTAGGCGGCTTTTTCCGCGGGGTCGCTGATCAGCGTTTCGTAGACCTTCTGTTGCGCCGACAGTTGTTCGTCGAGCTGCACGACCCGGGGCAACAGTTCGGCTACATCGTTGCTGTCACGGACCACCAGCAGGCGCAGGGTCAGGGTGCGGATCTGGGTGCTGGTCAGAGCCACGGCGTTGGCCGCGACGATCGACGGCAGCCAGTTCTTGTCGACTTCGAGCGACTGCTCGTTCATGCGGCGCATTTCCAGCAGCGAGAACGCCCCGAGGGCAACCGCGAGCAGCGCAATCAGGGCAAAACTGAGGCCTGCACGGCGGGAAATGTTCATCGATCGTAAAAGCATGACTGTGTTCCTTGTGACGGCAAAAGGCACAACCTGCGCGGCATCCGGCAGGTTCGCGGCAAAGCGGCGCACGCTCGGAAAGCTCCCGGGGCGTCGTCGGTTCTTGCAGGCAAGGCAGGCGGGAGGCGCGTCGTGGCGCCTTCTTTTTGGGGAGTTTTGCTATGGCGGGGTCACACGGGCCCTGGCCGGAAAGGCGAGTGATGATATCACAATGATGTCGCATTTTTGGCCGGAACCGGCTGCTTCCGGCCGATGAAAAAGGCGAGCCGTGGCTCGCCTTGGGTTTTTCAGGGTGTTTGCCGGGCCGGGGGGTAATGCTCGGACAGGCGCTGCGTGGCGGACCTCAGCCGTGCTGGATGCCCGCGCGTTTGAGCAACTGCTTGCAGCGCTCGGACAGGTGCGTCACCCGCAGGTGCTTGCCGGCCTTGCTGTAGCGTTCGCGCAGGGTTTTCAGGGCGGCGATGGCCGAGTAGTCGACAAAGCTCAGGTGGCGGCAGTCGAGGGTCACCTGGGCCGGGTCGCCCGCCGGGTCGAAGTGGTTGAGAAAGGGCGTGGTCGAGGCGAAGAACAGGGTGCCGTGGACCCGGTACAGCTTGCTGCCGTCGGCTTCTTCATGGCTGTCGGCATACAGCTCGCGCGAATGCTGCCAGGCGAAGTTCAGGGCGGCGATGACGATGCCGCACAGCACCGCGGTGGCGAGGTCGGTGAATACCGTGATCAGGGTCACCGCGATGATCACCAGCATGTCGTTCAGCGGCACTTTGTGCAGCACCCGCAGCGAGCCCCAGGCGAAGGTCTGCTGGGACACCACGAACATCACGCCCACCAGCGCCGCCAGCGGAATGCGCTCGATCAAGGGCGAGAGGAACAGCACGAACAGCAGGATCATCATCCCGGCAACCGCCCCGGACAGGCGGCCACGGCCACCGGAGCTGAGGTTGATCACGGTCTGGCCGATCATTGCGCAACCGCCCATGCCGCCGAACAGGCCCGAGGCGATATTGGCTGCGCCCAGGGCCACGCACTCGCGGTCCGGGAAGCTGCGGCTCTCGGTGATTTCATCGGTGAGGTTGAGGGTCAGCAGGGTTTCCAGCAGGCCGACCATGGCCATCAGGAAGGCGTAGGGGGCGATGATGCCGAGGGTTTCCAGGTTCCACGCAATGTCCGGCAGCACCAGGCGCGGCAGGCCGCCGGCGATATGCGCCATGTCGCCCAGGGTGCGGGTCGGCAGGCCCAGCAGGTAGACCAACAGGCCGACGCCGAGAATCGCCACCAGCGCCGGCGGCACCGCGCGGCTCAGGCGCGGCAGCAGGTAGACGATGGCCATGGTCAGCGCCACCAGCCCGAGCATCAGCCACAGGGCGGTGCCGCTGAGCCAGCTTTCGTCGGCCTTGAAATGCTCCAGCTGGGCCAGGGCAATGATGATCGCCAGGCCGTTGACGAAGCCGAGCATCACCGGGTACGGCACGATCCGCACCAGCTTGCCCAGGCGCAGCAGGCCGAAGGCGATCATGATCAGCCCGCCCAGCAGCACCGTGGCCAGCAGGTATTGCACGCCGTGCTGCACCACCAGCGCGACGATCACCACCGCCATCGACCCGGCGGCGCCGGAAATCATCCCCGGGCGGCCGCCGAACAGGGCGGTCAGGGTGCAGATGATAAAGGCCCCGTACAGGCCCATCAGCGGGTTGAGATGGGCCACCAGGGCGAAGGCGATGCACTCGGGCACCAGCGCGAAAGAGGTGGTGAGTCCGGCCAGGACGTCGGCGCGAAGGCGAGCGGGTTTCATGGTTTACCTAGAGACGGCGGCCAAGCGGCCGGGGTTGCGGAGGAGGGTCGAAAAGACCGCGAATGTTACGGAATTACCTGCGCGCCAGCCACCCATGGGGCTTGTGTTGGCCCACGCCGGCGGCAAGACTGCGCAGCCATACCAGCCCAGCCCGACAATGGCCCCGGGCGCGCAAGGAGATCCCATGCCGTCAAGCAAACGCGAGCAGGCCCGCATCGAGCGGCACCTGGTCGCCAGCCTCACCGACGCCTGCGAAACCGCCAAGGCGGAAATCGTCGGCTTTTCCTGGCTGACCCACGTCGCCGATGACGCGGCGTTTCCCGCCAGCCTCAAGGTGGTGTGGGTTTTCGACACCCAGGCCAGCAAGGCCCAGGCCCTGGCCCGCGGCCTGGGCGAGCGCATGCTCGAACTCACGGCCATCGCCCTGGGCGAAGCCGGCCTGGAGCTGCAGCCGCTGGCGCCCCATGTGCAGTACGACAGCGAAGAGCAATGCTAGTGCATCAACGGCGGCAACTGGCAGCAACGCCTGGCGCGGCTGAACCCGCAACGGCGCTGAATACCGCAGGCAATAGCGGCGAAACGCCGCACCCGACCAAGGTTGCACACAACCTGTCATCCATTTGGCAGGAACCGGGCCGCCTCATTTTGCTACCATGCGCCGCTTTTACGGATGATCCGCCTGGCGCGATCGTCTGGACTTTCGGACTCCTCAAAAGGGCGGTAACGAATGAGTGTGTTGTTGAGTCGCCGCGAGGTGATTGCAGGCATGGGGGTGTTGGGCCTCGGCCTGCTGGCCGGTTGCGATACCCGTGGCCAGCTGTCGTACAAATACGGCAAGGACTTGAGCGACAAGATCCTCGGGCGAACCTTCAAGCTGAAGGACACCGAGGGCAATGTCAGGACGCTGTCGAGTTTTCGCGGGCTGATGCCGATGGTGTTCTTCGGCTTCACCCAGTGCCCGGCGATCTGCCCCACGACGCTGGCGCGCGCGGCGCAAGCCAAGAAACTGATGGGCCGCGACGGCGATCGCCTGCAGGTGATCTTCATCACCCTGGACCCTGAGCGGGATACCCCGCAGGTGCTGGACGCCTACGTCAAGGCCTTCGACCCGTCGTTCGTCGCGCTGTACGGCACGCTGGAGGAAACCGCGGCCACGGCCAAGGAATTCGACGTGTTCTACGAGAAGATCCCGAGCGGCTCGACCTACACCCTGTCCCACACCGCCACCAGTTTTGTCTACGACTCCCGGGGCACGCTGCGCCTGGGGTTGTCCCAATCGCTTTCTGCACAAGAGTGCACGGAAGATCTTTTGACCGTCATGGAGGTCTGCTGATGAACCCGGCCCTGAACCAAACCGCTATCGGCCAACGCGCCAAACGCATCCTGATCGGCCTGTCCCTGCTGGGCCTGGCAGGCCAGGCCGCGGCCCAGGTCCAGGTCGACGACGCCTGGGTGCGCGCCACCGTCGCCGGGCAGCAAGCGACCGGGGCCTTCATGACCCTGACCGCCAGCGACGACAGCAAGCTGCTCAGCGTCGAGTCGCCGGTGGCGAAGATCGTGCAGATTCACCAGTCGAGCATGCACAACGATGTGATGAGCATGCGCCCGGTGGACGCCGTCGCGTTGCCGGCCGGCAAGGCCGTCGCCCTGGACTCTCATGGCTACCATGTGATGCTGATCGACCTGGTCGCCCAGGTGAAGGAAGGCGACAAGGTGCCGCTGACCCTGGTGGTGGAAAACGCCAAGGGCGAGAAAGAGTCGGTCAAGGTCGAGGCCCAGGCCCGCGCGCTGAACATGCCTGACCACAGCAAGATGCACCATTGATGGTGCGTGGCAGCGCCGATGACCGGCGGCCGGGCTGACGCATGGCCAAGGAAATCGACAACCCCTGCATCGCCGTTTACCAGTTGAGCGGCGACCTGTGCCTGAGTTGCGGGCGCAGCAAGGACGACATCCGCCAATGGAAGCGCATGAAGCGCCCGGAAAAAATGGCCGCGGTGCAACGGGCCAGCCAGCGCCTCAAGGCGTTGCGCAAGAAGGGCGCTGCCGCCAGCCGCTGATCTCCCCCCGCCGGCCACTGCGCGCCGGCATTCAGCCCCCCGGCGTTTGCGCCGCACACTCCTGCAACCAGGCAATACAGGCCCAGACCCGGCGCGGCAGCGCTTCCACGGTCGGATGGACGATGTAGTAATCGTATTCGCCGCTGCGGGTAAACCCGGTGAACGGCAGCACCAGCCGGCCTTGCCCGATGGCTTCGCTGACCAGATGCTCGCGCCCGATCGCCACGCCGGCATGGTGGATGGCGGCGGTGACGCAAAGGTCCGAGCGATCGAAGGTCACCCCGCGTTTGGGCATGGGCAGGCCAGCGCCGTGCTGGCGCATCCACAGCGCCCATTCGGAGTCGAAGGTGGCGTGGTCCCAGGCCAGCGAGTCATGCAACAGGGTGCACTGCTGCAATTGTTCGACTGCGCCGGTCAATCCATGGCGCTCGGCGTATTGCGCGCTGCACACCGGCGCGACCCGTTCCTGCATCAGCTTGTGCGCCACCAGCCCATGAAACTCGCCATTGCCGTAGTACAGCGCGAGGTCGATCTGCCGGCTGCGAAAGTCGATGCGGTCGTTGCCCACGCGCAAATCCAGCTTGACCCCGGGAAAGCGCTGGCCGAACTCGGCCAGGCGCGGCACCAGCCAGGAATGGGCGATGGACGGGTGCGCGTACAGCGTCAGCGGCCCGGCCAGGTCGGCATCCACCGGCTGGGCCAGGACTTCGGACAGGTCGCCCAGGGTCTGCTGGAGAATGGCGAAGATCCGTTCGCCGGCCTCGGTCAACTGCACCCGTCGGGTCAACCGCTGGAACAGCTGGATCGACAATTCCGCCTCCAGCCGGGCGATGCGATGGCTGACCGCGCTGGCGGTCAGGCACAGCTCATCGGCGGCCTTGCTGAAGCTCAGGTGGCGGGCCGCGACCTGGAAGGTGAACAGGTTCGAGAACTGGCTGCTGTTGAGCTTGGCATCCAGTCTGGGCGGTAGGTTGTACAAGCCGGCGCTTCTCCTGTGGGTCGGTTATGAGCCTTGCAGCACCCGCGCGCCTTGCGCCAGGTAAGCCTGCATCTCGCTGTCCGGGACCATGCTGCCGCCCGTGGCCCAGACCAGGTGCGTGGCCCGGGCGTAGGCCGCGGCGCTCATGCCGCTGCGCTGCAGATACTGCTCACGCTGCGCCTGCACCCGGGCGATGCCTGGGACGCCAGCCACCGCCGAGGGCTCCAGGTGCAACTGTTGGTGCTTGGCCATCAGCCAGACCAGGGCATGCAGCTCGTCGTCGCTGACTGTGTAGTAACCCTCGATCAACCGCTGCATGGCGCGGCCGACAAAGCCCGAGGCGCGGCCGACGGCCAGGCCATCGGCGGCGGTGAGGTTGTCGATGCCGAAGTCCTGCACCGAGACCTCGTCATGCAGCCCGGTATGCACCCCGAGCAGCATGCACGGCGAATGGGTGGGCTCGGCAAATATACAGTGAACCGCGTCGCCGAACGCCAGCTTCAAGCCGAACGCCACGCCGCCGGGGCCACCGCCGACACCGCAGGGCAGGTAGACGAACAGCGGATGCTCGGCATCGACCCGGACCCCGGCCTGCGCCAGTTGCCGGCCCAGGCGCTCGGCGGCCACGGCATAGCCGAGGAACAGGTCGGTGGAGTTTTCGTCATCGACGAAATGGCAGGCCGGATCGCCGCTGGCCTGCTGGCGCCCCTCGGCCACCGCGACGCTGTAGTCGCTTTGGTATTCCATGACGTTGACGCCATGGGCGCGCAGCTTGTCCTTCTTCCATTGGCGGGCGTCGGCGGACATGTGCACCGTGACCTGGAAGCCCAGGCGGGCGCCCATCAGCCCGATCGACAGCCCGAGGTTGCCGGTGGAGCCCACGGCGATGCGGTAGTGGCTGAAGAACGCCCGGGCCGCGGCCGAGTCGAGCACGCTGTAGTCCTGGTCCAGGCGCAGCAGGCCGGCTTCCAGGGCCAGGCGTTCGGCGTGCTTGAGCACCTCGTAGATACCGCCGCGGGCCTTGATCGACCCGGAAATCGGCAGGTGGCTGTCCTGCTTGATCCACAGCGCGCCGGGCAGCGCCTGTCCGTAACGGCTGGCCAGCACCGCCTGCAGGGCCGGCAGCGGTTGGATCGGCGACTCGAGAATGCCGTGGCTGGCCAACGTCTCGGGGAAGGCCACGCGGAAATACGCGGCGAAACGTTCCAGGCGCGCACTGGCGTCGGCCACATCGGCGGCGCTCAGCGCAAGATCGCTGAGGCCATCGGCCAGGGGCGCGCGGGTGGGGGTGAACCAGGTGGTTTCGCGCAACGCCATCAGCTCTTCGAGCAGCGGGAAGCGATGGGTCCAGGTAGCGAGTGGCTGGCCTGCGATCATGGGAAAGACTCCTGTGACAAAGGTGTTTAAACGAAACGAGAGAGGGCCAGGGTCAGTAGCAAGGCCACCGCCGAGGCCAGGACCGTGGCGCTGGTAAAGGTCTTGAGCGCATCGGCCAGCGACACGCCGAGGTATTCCTTGACCACCCAGAAGGCCGAGTCGGTGACGTGGGTCCAGCCGATGGCCCCGGCGCCGATGGCGACCACGATGATTTCCTTGCTGTAGCCGGAGTCCACGCCCAGGGTCGGCAGGACGATGGCGGCGGCGCTCATCATGGCCACGGTCGCCGAGCCCACCGCGAAATGCATCAGCCCCGCCACCAGCCAGGCCAGCACCACCGGGTTGATGTCCAGCCGGGTCAGGGAATCGGCCAGCACCTTGCCCACGCCACTATCGATAAGGATGCCGTTGAAGGCGCCGCCGGCACCGATGATCAGCAGGATGCTGGCCAGCGGCGGCAGGCTTTTCTGCGTGAGGCCCAGCAGGTCCGGCATGTGCAGGCCGCGGCGCAGGCCCAGGGACCAGTAGGCGAACACCACGGCGATCAGCAGCGCCACCAGCGGGTTGCCGAAGAACGACAGCAGCGCGGACAGCGTCGAACCGGCGGGCAGGGTGCTGGCGAAGGTCTTGCCGATCATCAGCAGCAGCGGCAGCAGGATGGTCAGCAACGTCAGCCAGAAACCCGGCAGCACCCGCTCGCCCCGGGCCTCGCAGCGCTCCTCGAGGAAGGCCGCCTGCCAGGGTTCGGCCTGGCTGCGCGCCACCAGGGGGATCCACAACGGCCCGGCGACGATGGCGGTGGGCAGCCCGACGATCAGGCCGTAGAGGATTACCTTGCCGACGTCGGCCCCCAGCAGGTGGGTGATGGCCATGGCCGCCGGATGCGGCGGCAGCATGCAGTGCACGCACATCAGCGACACCGCCAGCGGCACGCCGAGGTGCAACAGGTTGAGCCGGGTGGCCTTGGCCACCACGTACACCAGCGGAATCAGCAGGATATAGCCGACCTCGAAGAACACCGGAATGCCGGCGATGAAACCCACCAGCATCATCACCCAGGACGCGCGCCGCTCGCCCAGCGTGTCGAGCAGGGTGCGGGCGATGCGTTCGGCGCCCCCCGATTCCTCGAGCATCTTGCCCAGGATGCTGCCCAGCCCGATGATCGCGGCAAGAAACCCCAGGGTGTCGCCCAGGCCCTTCTGGAACGAGTCGAGCATGGCATTCAAGGGCATCCCCGAGCCCAACCCGACCAGGCCGCAAGCGGCGATCAGCGCCAGGAAGGCATGCACCCTGAACCGGACAATCAGCACCACGATCATCACGATCGCGGCCAACAACACCCATAGCAACGCGCCACTGCTTTGCATCGGCCAACCCTCTTATTGATTTTGTGACGGGGTCCGTCAAAGGACTTCGCGGGGCGAGAGTTAACTATCGGCCGCGCGGGGCTGACAAAAGATCATTGCTCAGCAGATGGGTGATGCTGGGTCAGCTGTGGGTGCGGGTGGCGGGTGCGCTACGGCGAGGGGATTGCGGCTGGCGGGAAGAAATTTTTCATTGATGGCCTTTTGATATTGCTCGCCACTCTCTAGAATCGCCGCGGCCACTCCAGCCATGGAGGCGCTTGCTACCCAACCTAAGGAAAACCGCAATGAAGATTGGAAAGATTCTGGGCCTGTCCCTGATGCTCGCGCTGACCGGTTGCGCCAGCTTCACCAAGGACGAAGTGGCGGCGGTGGATATGCCGTCCATGTCCGGCTACGCCAACAAGCCGAACGTCTATGTCAGCTTCACTTTCTATCAGGGCGAGCCCCAAAGCGCTTCGGCCGTCGAAGTGCCGCAGGCGCGCGAGATGCTCAAGCCGCAGTTGCAAAAAGTCTTGAGCGACTCCGGCCTTTTCGGTCGCGTGACCCTGGATGAATTCCAGAAGCAGCCGGGCGATTACAACCTGCGGCTGAAGGTCTACAACCATCCGCCAAGTGGCGGCCAGACGGTCATGGCCTTTATCAGCGGCTTGACCTTCACCCTCATTCCGGCGATGGCGACCGATCAATACACCATGAGTCTCGAGGCGCTGGACCCGCAGGGCCAGGCTGTCGGCAGCTCCAGCAACCATGATGGGATCAATACCTGGATGGGCATCTGGTTCGTGCCGCTGATGGGCAATACCCCGAAGGACGCGGTGAGCGACACCTTCAGCCGTCAGGTCAATGCGCTGCTCAAGCAGATGGTCGAGCGCAACAGCCTGAAATATTCGGCGCTCGATTCCCGCGTGCCCCGGGTCTGAGCCGAATAAAAAAGAGCCGCTTGAGCGGCTCTTTTTTTGTCTTTATTTCAGCGCCTGGATGAACTGCGGGTCGCTGTACAGGGCTTTCAGCAAATCACGCACCAGCGGGTTGTAGGCATTGGCGGCGTTGGGGATAGCGATGGGCCCGAAGAAGCTGCTATTCCATTGGCTGTTCACGGTCTGGGTCGCCTCATATGCCACCTCGCTGCCCTTGAGCAGGGTGAAGCGCGCCGCAAGCTGGCCATGACCGCTGGCCACTCCGGCGCTCAGTTCGTTCTTCAGCACTAGTACCTGCAGGTGTCGTTGTGCTTGCGGGTCCAGCAGGCCGGCGCGGCGCAGCTCTTCGTTGATGGCGTCCTGAATATGCAAGGGGATGCTGCCGCTGGGCGAACGGATCGGATTGGCGCGGACCGACAGCGAACCCTGGCCGGCCGCCGCCGTTACCTGTGTATCGCTGATCGTGTGCAGAGGCGGGTTCTGCTTGAGTCGTTGGACGTTGTCGTAACTCGGTTCATAGCGCGTCATGGTCATGCCACAGCCTTGCAGCAACAGCGCGAGCAGAGGAACGAACAGCAGGGATTTTTTCACGGCATTTCCTTGCGTGAGGGGATTGGTGGGGCGGGATTATCGACTGATGGCGGTTGGCTATCAATGTTGTAAAGCGTGACCCCGAACAACTCTTGGTCGCCTGCGCCGTGAATTTTCCCGGTGCCCCCCAGAAACCCGCCAGAGCAGCTTTACTTGTCCAGGCAAGTCACGCCTGTAGTTGGCCGTTCGGCCGCCGCATTCTGCCCGGGATTGGCATTGCGAGAAGGACACGGAGTGTCGTTCAACCCCGTACTGGACCCTTGTCGCCCCTGACATGAACGCCTGCTGGAGCGGTCGTTTGCTGGCCGGTACCTCACCGCGGTCTGGTTGCGCCCGTGCCATTGCCGCACGGCGCCGCCTCTTTAAAGGAGTAAAGACATGACTCAGTACGACAAACAGCTCAACAACCCCAAACAGCCGTCGCGCCAGGCCCGCCTGGAAAGCACCGGCGCCGAGCGGCTGACGCTGGCCAATGCCGGGCCGATCCAGATGGGCTTCTGGGTGCCCAACCGGGTATGGGCCACAGCCAAGTTCCTGATGCCGCTGCGCAACCTGATCGCGGAAAAGAAAAAGGCCGGAACCCTGGCGCCGATGCGACCGGAAATCATCGAGTTCCAGGCCTGGGTCACCCACAACAGCGTGTACCGCATGTGGGTCAATTCGATGATCGAGCAGTCGAATGCCTACGTGGCGACCCTGGACGAGGCGACCAAGGAGCAGATCAAGGACTCGGACGGCGACGCGCTGTGGATCGCCGGCTACGACAGCTTCTTCGAGATTCTCAACGAGATCATCAGCACCTCCTCGTCGTTCAACGCCACGGCCCAGGTCGGTACGCCGATGAACGCCTTCCTGGCGGTGTCAATGGGCACCGAGGCGGGTGTCGCGCTGTTTCATGACACGACCTTCAACCAGCAGTTCAAGAAGGTGCTCAACGCCTGGAACAGCTTCCTCAAGAGCAGCGCTTCCCTCGACAAGCTGGACATCAACGACCCGGAAAAAGAGGGCTCGTGGATCTCCAAGGCGGCCCATGAGGCCGGGGTGTGGACGCAGATGGAGCACGACCCGAACCTGCCCGGCTACGGCTTCGACTCCTGGAACGCGTTCTTCATCCGCAGGTTCGTGCCCGGCGCGCGGCCGTTCCTGGGCAACGCGGCGACCCAGGTCAACATCGGCTGCGAGACCACGCCCTGGCAGTACGAAAACAACGTGGCCTTGGAAACCGAGTTCTGGATCAAGGACGTCAATTACTCGCTGCTCGACCTGTTCGGCGGCCAGAAGCAGTGGGCCGTGCCGTTCCAGGGCGGGCAGGCTTATCAGGGTTTCCTCTCGGCGACCCACTATCACCGCTGGAACGCCCCGCTCGACGGCAAGCTGGTGCGCTCCTGGGTGCAGCCGGGCACCTATTTCGCCCAGCGTCCGGCCCAGGGCGAAGGCGAGGGCACCTGGGAGGGCACCGAGTCACAGCCCTACCTGGGGCACGTCGCCGCCCGGGCGATCTTTGTCTTCGAGCACCCGACCTGCGGGTATGTCGCGCTGATCTGCATCGGCATGGTCGAGGTTTCGACCTGCGTGATCGAGCCGCCATTCATCGTCGATGAGGGCGCGGCACCGGTGAACATCACCCGTGGCACCGAGATCGGGCATTTCGAGTTCGGCGGTTCGACCCACATGATGATCTTCCAGAAGGGCCGGGTGCAGCTGGAAGACTGGGCGCTGAACGCGGTCGCGCACCAGAACGACCCGCAACCGACACCCATGGGCACGGTGATTGCCACGGCGTTGTTGAACAAGGGGTAAACCCTGCCACAAGCGACGGCGCCCTCGCGCCGTCGCGTTCGCATGGGCGTGCGCCTACACCAGGTATTTGCGCAACCACGCCAGCGTGCGGTCCCAGGCCAGGTTGGCCGCCGCTTCGTCGTAGCGGGGTGTCGAGTCGTTGTGAAAACCGTGGTTTACCCCGGGGTAGATGTAGGCCTCGTAGGTCTTGCCCGCGGCTTTCAGCGCCTGCTCGTAGGCTGGCCAGCCTTCGTTGATGCGCGTGTCCAGTTCGGCGTAGTGCAACAGCAGCGGCGCGTGGATCCGTTCGACTTCGGCGCTGTCCGGCTGGCGCCCGTAGAAGGGCACGGCCGCCGCCAGTTCCGGGTAGGCCACGGCCGCGGCGTTGGCCACGCCACCGCCATAGCAGAAGCCGGTGATGCCGACCTTGCCGGTGCTGGCGTCGTGCTCGAGCAGCCATTGGATGGCGGCGAAAAAGTCGTTCATCAGCTTTTCCGGGTTGATCTTCAGCTGCAGCTCACGGCCCTTGTCGTCGTTGCCGGGGTAGCCGCCAACCGACGTCAGGCCGTCGGGGGCCAGGGCGATGAAACCGGCCTTGGCCAGGCGCCGCGCGACGTCCTCGATATAGGGGTTGAGCCCACGGTTTTCATGGGCCACCACCACCGCCGGCAGCTTGCCTTCGGCCTTCGCCGGGCGCACCAGGTAACCCCGGACCTGTTCGTGGCCCTTGGGCGAGGGGTAGGTGATGTATTCGGCGATGATCGCCGGGTCGGTGAACGACACCTGTTCGGCCAGGGCGTAGTTCGGGGTCAGGGCGGCGAGGGTGGCGCTGGCGGTCAGCCCGACCAGGGTGAAGGCCGCCGCCCGGTCGAGAAACTCGCGGCGGCTGATCTTGCCGTGGGCGTAGTAGTCGTAGAGCTCGAGCAGCTCGGGGGCGAAGTCTTTGGCACTGAGACGTTGCATCGTGCGTTATCTCCTTAATCATGGGCGTCCGGGTGCCACATGGCCTGTGGGCGGAGCGAATTCACCCCGGTTGCATCAGTAAAGCAAGCCTGGGCCCAGGCGGCCAATGCGCGGGGGCGACGTTGTGTTTGGAGCACGCCTTGGCTAATCTCGCATAAACACGCAAAAACAGGCATAAGCATGCAAGGTCAACACGCCATCGCCGAACTGCCCCATGTGCGCCGGCAGAAAATCCTGCTGCTGCTCGAGCGCGACGGCAAGGTCATGGCGTCCGAACTGAGCCAGCATTTCGCGGTTTCCGAAGACACCATTCGCCGCGACCTGGCGGAGCTGGCCGATGCCGGGCTGCTGCAACGGGTCCACGGCGGCGCGCTGCCACGACCCAAGGACACCGGCAAGGATGTGTTCACCCGCCTGGGCGAAAGCAGCGAGGTCAAGCGCCACCTGGCCAGGCTCGGCGCGCAGCGGGTGCAGGAAGGGCAGATCGTGATGTTCGACTCGGGTTCGACCACGTTGCTGATCGCCCAGTCGCTCCCTGCCGATATCGGCATCACCGCGGTTACCGCCTCGCCGCTGATCGCCGTCGCCCTGGCCGAATACCCGCGCAGCCAGGTGATTCTCGCCGGCGGCCGGCTCAACCCGGCGACCCTGTCTTCGGGCGGCCACGAGGCGGTGCGCCTGATCCAGGGTATCCGCGCCGACCTGCTGTTTACCGGGGTGTGCGCGATTCATCCGGAGGTCGGCATCACCTCGCTGCATTTTGACGAAGTGCCGCTGAAGCAGGCCTTGCTCGACAGCGCCTCCCAGGTGATCGCGGTGACCACCGCCGACAAGCTCGGCGCGGTGGAGCCCTTTGCCGTGGCGCCGTGCGAGCGCCTGCATACGCTGATTACCGAGCAGCACCTGGCCTCGGGCAATGTCGAAGACTATCGGCGCCTGGGCATCGAGGTGGTGCAGGCCGCGGTGTGACGGCGGCGGGCCTACTCGACCCGGCGGAACACCAGCGCCTTCAGGCCGCTCTCGATGTCGGTATCGGGAAACTCCGGCGGGTTGTCCAGGCGTTGCTCGAAGCGCAGGCCCGGGGCCTCGCGGGTGACGCCGTCGATCAGGAAGTCCGAACCGACGGCCGGGTCGTTCATGCAGGCCAGCACGCAGCCGTCGGCCGTGAGCAATTCCGGCAGGCGGCGCAGCACCCGGGCGTAGTCCTTGGTCAGCAGGAAGCTGCCTTTCTGGAACGAAGGCGGGTCGATGATCACCAGGTCGTAGGGTCCGCCGCTTTTTACCTTGCTCCAGGACTTGAACAGGTCGTGGCCGAGAAAGCTCACCCGGCTCAGGTCGTGGCCGTTGAGCCGGTGATTGTCGCGGCCACGGCTCAGGGCCGCGCGTGACATGTCGAGGTTGACCACATGGGTCGCGCCGCCTTCGATGGCCGCCACCGAGAAGCCGCAGGTGTAGGCGAACAGGTTCAGCACGCGCTTGTCGCGGGCATTGGCGCGCACCCAGTTGCGGCCGTAGCGCATGTCGAGAAACAGGCCGTTGTTCTGCTTCTGGCCCAGGTCCACGCGGTAGCGCAGGCCTTCCTCGAGCAGGGTCCATTCATCGATAGGTTCGCCCACCAGCCAGTCCACCGGGCTTTGCAGCTGATAACGGTGTTGCAGCAGTAGGGTGTGGGCGCCACAAGCCTGCCATTCGGGCGAAGTGCTGATCGCCAGCAGCAATTGCTTGAGTGCATCCAGCTGCTGCGGCTCCGGCTCCTTGAACAGCGCCACCAGCACCACGCCCTGCAGCCAGTCGACAGTCAATTGCTCCAGCCCCGGCCAGCAACGCCCACGGCCATGGAACAGGCGCCGGGTTTCCGCAGGAGCGGACGCCAGGGCTGTCAGCAGATGGTGGTGCAGGATGGAAAGGGCGTCGGGGTTCATCGAAGGAGGGCCGGCAATAAAAGGGCGGGCATTTTAAACATAAATGCCGCGCTGGGAACGCGGCAAGTCAATGGCCAGCACCCGCGCCGATGGCGGGGTGCTGTGTCGGGCGGGGCTGCCGATCAGGTGTGGAACAGGGCAATGGCAAAGGAAACCACGATCATGCAGGCGACCGCAAAATTGATATTCATGACGTACGGGTCCGACGGTATTAAAGGTGGCGCCATTCTGAAGGCATCGGCCGAAAATGAAAAATCCGCTTTCATGATTGGCATGATCGACGGCGGTGATGGTTAACCACGGAAGGGGCGTGAGGGCCGCCAGGCGGTGGGCGAGTGGATATCTGGGCGAAGCTGATTATGCTTCAGGAAGCCTTGCGATGCGGGGCAATCAAGCTGTTTACATGCTTTGCGCAATCCGTAGTTCGACGAACATCAGCTCGACGACATCAGTTCGACAGTTCGATGACATCAGCCTAATGACATCAGCCCAGGGCCAGGGTGCAACGAAGGCAGCAAGGCACTCCGGCCTATAACAAGAACAAGACGGAGAACCCTCATGCCGGCAATCGACAGTACAACCACGGGCAGCGCGCCCAACCGCGGGATCACCAGGGAAGAACGCAAGGTCATTTTCGCCTCGTCCCTGGGCACCGTATTCGAGTGGTACGACTTTTACCTCTACGGCTCCCTCGCCGCGATCATCGCCAAGCACTTCTTTGCTGGCGTCAACGAAACCACCGCCTTTATCTTCGCCCTCCTGGCGTTCGCCGCGGGCTTTGCCGTGCGGCCGTTCGGCGCCATCGTGTTCGGCCGCCTGGGCGACATGATCGGGCGCAAGCACACCTTTCTCATCACCATTGTGATCATGGGCGTCTCCACCGCCGTGGTCGGCCTGCTGCCCAGCTACGCGACCATCGGCGTGGCGGCGCCGATCATCCTGATCACCTTGCGCCTGCTGCAAGGCCTGGCGCTGGGCGGCGAGTATGGCGGTGCGGCGACCTACGTGGCCGAGCATGCCCCCAAGGGCAAGCGCGGCTACTTCACGTCGTGGATCCAGACCACGGCGACGCTCGGCCTGTTCATGTCGCTGCTGGTGATCCTGGCCTGCCGCACCATTCTCGGCACCGAGGCCTTCGAGGCCTGGGGCTGGCGGATTCCCTTCCTGCTGTCGATCCTGCTGCTGATCGTCTCGGTGTATATCCGCCTGCAATTGAGCGAGTCGCCGGTGTTCCAGAAGATGAAGGCCGAGGGCAAGTCGTCCAAGGCGCCGCTGACCGAGTCCTTCGCCCGTTGGGACAACCTGAAGATCGTGATCATGGCGCTGCTCGGCGGCACCGCCGGCCAGGCGGTGGTCTGGTACACCGGGCAGTTCTACGCGCTGTTCTTCCTGCTGCAGATGCTCAAGATCGACCCGCAGACCGCCAACCTGCTGATCGCCGGCTCGCTGCTGCTCGGCACGCCGTTCTTCATTCTGTTCGGCAGCCTGAGCGACCGCATCGGTCGCAAGGGCATCATCATGGCCGGTTGCATCCTCGCGGCGTTGACCTACTTTCCGATCTTCAAGGCACTGACCCAATACGGTAACCCCGAGGTGTTCAGTGCCCAGGAGCGCAACCCGGTCACGGTGATCGCCGACCCTGCCCAGTGCTCGTTCCAGTTCGACCCGGTGGGCAAGGCCAAATTCACCAGTTCCTGCGACCTGGCCAAGAGCGTGCTGGCGAAGAAAGCCATCCCTTACGCGAACGAGAAAGCCGAGCCCGGCACCGTCGCGCAGATCCGTATCGGCGACAAGGTGCTGCCGAGCTTCGAAGGCACCGGCATGCCGGCCGCCGATTTCAAGGCGCAGAACGATGCCTTCGTCGCCACCCTGGGCAGCGCCCTCAAGGACGCCGGCTACCCCGAGAAAGCCGACCCGGCCAAGACCCACTATCCGGCGGTGCTGGCGCTGCTGACCCTGCTGGTGATCTACGTGACCATGGTCTACGGGCCGATCGCCGCCTGGCTGGTGGAGCTGTTCCCGGCGCGCATCCGCTACACCTCGATGTCGCTGCCTTATCACATCGGCAACGGCTGGTTCGGCGGCTTCCTGCCGACGGTGGCGTTCGCCATGGTGGCGGCCACCGGGGACATCTACTACGGGCTCTGGTACCCGATCGTCATCGCGGTGATGACGGCGATCCTGGGCACCTTCTTCCTGCCGGAAACCAAGGACCGGGACATTCACCACGCTTGAGCTGCGCACGTCCTCTCCCGCCAGGGGGAGGGCGTGCCCTTGGTGGCGGGCCAGGCTTATCGATGGCGTAGGGGCGCAGCCGTTGCATCGCTGTGCCTGTGATTGTGCGTGGCGAAACGCTAACGCTCACCTCATCGAGCTCGTCGAAAGCAATCCTCGAGCGGCCGAGCCGAGCGTCCGCTCTAGCCAGTCGCAGTGGTTCAACGCTCCCAGGCAGCGGGCGCCGCTCTGCCACGGGCTTTCCTTCATTCAGATCAATCACCATGCCTCGACCCGTTCATCGAATCGCGTCGCTCAGGGGCATGTCCTGTCGCTTTTGGAAATTGTCGGCCATGGATAAAGGTGCTTATATGGATTCATGTATTAATGTATCCAATTATCCAGGTAGCCAAAAATGCAATCTCTACCCTGTGATCTCATCAAGGATCAGTGTTTCGTCGCCGGTCACTGGATCGAGGCGCCAGACAAGCGTTCTTTCAGCGTGACCAACCCGGCTACCGGCCAGGCGATTGGCTCGGTGCCCCGTGTGGGCGCTGCGCAGACCCGGGATGCAATTGAGCGAGCCGCCCTGGCCCAGCAGAGCTGGAAGATGCAGCCCGCCAAGGAGCGGGCCAGGCTGTTGTTCCAATGGGCCGACCTGGTTGAGGCGCGGACTGAAGACCTGGCCCGCATCCTGACGGCGGAGCAGGGCAAGCCGCTGGCCGAGGCGCGCGGTGAAGTGGGGTCCACGGTGGCCTACCTGCGCTGGTTCGCCGAGGAGGCGCGCCGTATCGAGGGGCAGGTGCTGCCGTCGCCCTCGGAGGATCAGCATTACCTGGTTTTTCGCGAACCGGTGGGCGTGTGCGCGGCGATCACGCCGTGGAATTTCCCCTCATCGATGATCGCTCGCAAAGTCGCCCCCGCGCTGGCGGCGGGCTGCACCCTGATTCTCAAGCCCGCGGAACAGACACCGTTGTCGGCATTGGCCTTGGCTGCGCTGGCACAAGAGGCTGGCTTGCCGGCAGGGGTCTTCTCGGTGATTACCGGGGATCCGCAGGAGATTGGCGACGTGCTGTGCGCGAGCGACAAGGTAAGAAAGATCAGCTTCACCGGCTCTACCCAGGTGGGGCGCATGCTGATGGCGCAATGTGCCCCGTCCATCAAGAAGCTGTCGCTGGAACTGGGCGGCAACGCACCCTTTATCGTCTTCGAGGACGCGGACCTGGACGCCGCCGTGAAATCCCTGGTCGCGGTCAAATTTCGCAACGCCGGGCAGATGTGTACCAGTGCCAACCGCGTCCTGGTGCATGCGGCCATTTACGATGAATTCCTCGAGCGGTTGATTGACGCGGTGAAGGCGCTGAAGGTAGGCGATGGCCTGGACCCGGGCACTCACGTCGGCCCCCTGATCGATGGACGTGCCGTGCATAAGCTCGATGTCTTGATCGGCGATGCCGTGGCCAGGAATGCGCGGCTGTTGCTGGGCGGCAGCCGGCACTCGCTGGGCGGCACGTTCTTTGAGCCGACGGTCCTGGCAGAAGTGGATGCCTCGATGCGCATGGCCCGTGAGGAGATCTTCGGGCCCGTTGCCGCCTTGTATCGCTTCTCTTCGGAGGAGGATGCCATCGCCATGGCCAATGCCACCGAATACGGCCTGGCTGCCTACTTCTTCAGCCGGGACATGGCGCAGGTGTTCCGTGTCCTGCGCCAGTTGGAGTACGGCATGGTCGGCGTCAACAGCCATTTGATCGCCAATGAAGTCGCGCCTTTTGGCGGAGTCAAACAATCCGGACTGGGCCGCGAAGGGGCCCGGGAAGGAATCAATGAATATCTGGAAACCAAGTTCGCTTGTATCCAGGTCTGAGTTAAGCCCTTTCCATGCTGAGTGAAAAATAATGCACAAGACATTCAACTGGGATCTTCCCTACCCATCGCAAAAGATGCCGCTGCTGGCGAAGAACGTCGTCAGCACTTCGCAGCCGCTGGCGGCGCAAGCCGGCGTGCGGATGCTGCTGGCCGGCGGTAATGCGGTGGATGCGGCATTGGCCACGGCAATCGCCCTGACCGTGGTCGAGCCGGTCATGAACGGCATCGGCGGCGACTTGTTCGCCCTGGTGTGGGACAACGGCCAGCTGCACGGTCTCGATGCCTGCGGACGGGCCCCCGCAGCTTGGGACCTGGAACACTTTGCCGGCCAGCAACAGATGCCGACCAAAGGTTGGGACAGCGTGACCGTGCCGGGGCAGGTAGCGGGTTGGGCGGCTCTGTCGCGACGTTTTGGCAAGTTGCCGTTTTCGCAGTTGTTCGGGCCAGCGCTCGAGTATGCGCAGGAGGGGTTCGCTGTCAGCCCGCAGATTGCCCGGCAGTGGCAGGCCCAGGCCCCCGAACTGATGGAGCAGCCGGGTTTTCGCGAGGCCTTCACCCGAGACGGCAAGTTGCCCGCGGCAGGTGACTGGTGGCGTTTTCCCGAGCAGGCGGCGTCGCTTCGGAGCATCGCGCAAAGCCATGGCGAAAGTTTCTACCGCGGCGAGCTCGCCGAACGGATCCTGGCTTTCGCCAGGCAGTGCGGAGCCGCGCTGCGCGCCGACGACCTGGCGGCCATGGAAGTGGAGTGGGTCAAACCGATCAGCCAGGATTTTCGCGGCTACACCCTGCACGAGATCCCGCCCAGCGGCCAAGGCATCGCCGCGCTCATGGCACTGGGCATGCTCGAGTCCTTCGATATCGAAGCCATGGGCCTCGACAGCCCTGACGCCTATCACGTGATGATCGAAGCCATGAAGCTCGCCTTTGCGGACCTGCATGCGCACGTCGGTGATCGCACGCACATGAAGCATTCGGCCGAGGCGCTGCTGGACAAGGACTATCTGCGCCAGCGTGCACAGCTCATTCAGCCCCAGGCTTCATCGGTGGTCGCCGGTACTCCAACGCTGGGCGGCACGGTCTACCTCGCCGCGGCGGACGCCGACGGGATGATGGTTTCGTTTATCCAGTCCAACTACAAAGGCTTCGGTTCCGGGGTCGTCGTACCCGGCACCGGCATCAGCCTGCACAACCGTGGCATGGGGTTTGTCCTGGAGCCTGGGCATGTGAACCAGGTCAGCCCGGGGAAAAAGCCCTTGCACAGCATCATCCCGGGTTTCATCAGCCGGGGAGGCGAGCCGGTCATGGCCATGGGCGTGATGGGCGGCAGCATGCAGGCGCAAGGTCACCTGCAAATGGTGGCGCGCCTGGCCTGCTTCGGTCAGAACCCGCAGGCCATGAGCGATGCCCCGCGTTTTCGCGTCGAGGCGGGGCCCGTCGTTCACCTGGAGGCGCATACCCCGGCCCATGTCATTGAATCGCTGAAAAACCGCGGTCACCGCCTGCAGGTCCACGAGCCCGGAAGCATGGAGTTTGGCAGCGCCCAGTTGATCCAGTGCGGCGCAAACGGCAGCTACGTTGCCGCCTCCGATTCGCGTCGCGACGGCCAGGCTGTCGGTTACTGATCCACCCCTTACAAGAGAATAAAAACATGCACGCATCTACCGAACAGAACCTTTCCCGCCTCGATGCACAGCATCATTTGCACGGGTTCAGCAACGCAGTGAAGAACCGCGAGGAAGGCTCGCTGATCATGGAGCGCGGGGAGGGCATCTACGTTTTTGACGAGCAGGGTGAGAAGTACATCGAGGCACTGTCCGGCCTCTGGAGCGTGGCGGTCGGCTTCAGCGAGCAGCGCTTGGTCGAGGCGGCCATGCGGCAGATGAAGAAGCTGCCGTTCTACCACACCTTCACCCAGCGCTCGAACCAGCCCTTGGTTGAGCTGGCGCAAAAGCTGATCGCCCTGGCGCCGGTTCCGATGAGCAAGGCCTTCTTCACCAACTCCGGCTCCGAGGCCAACGACACGGCGATCAAGCTGGTCTGGTACCGCGCCAATGCCTTGGGCCAGCCACAGAAGACCAAGATCATCTCGCGCAATCGTGCCTACCACGGTGTAACGCTGGGTGCCTCGAGCCTGACCGGCCTGCCCCATGTCCAGGGTGGTTTCAATGCGCCGTTGCCGGGTTTCTTCCATCTGACCGCGCCGCACTATTACCGCGAAGGCCGGCCGGGTGAGTCCGAAGAGGATTTTTCCCGGCGCCTGGCGCAGGAGCTGGAAACACTGATTCTGCGCGAGGGGCCGCAGACCATTGGCGCCATGTTCGCTGAACCCTTGATGGGCGCGGGCGGGGTCATACTGCCGCCGGCCGGTTACTGGACCTTGATCCAGGCGGTCCTTGAAAAGCACGACATTCTGCTGGTTGCCGATGAGGTGATCTGCGGCTTCGGGCGGACCGGCAAGATGTTCGGCAGCGAGCACTTCGGCATCACCCCGGACATGATGGTGCTCTCCAAGCAGCTTTCGTCTTCCTATCTGCCGATTTCCGCTTTGCTGATCAACGAAAAGGTCTACTCGGCCGTCGCTGCGCAAAGTGCCAGTCGCGGCACCTTTGGCCATGGCCTGACGGCAGGCGGGCATCCAGTGGCCGCGGCGGTGGCGCTGGAGAACATCAAGATCATCGAAGAGCGGGAATTGGTGGCGAAGGCCTGTGCCCTGGGCGAATACCTGGCCACGCGCCTGGCCGGGCTGGCTGCGCACCCGCTGGTGGGCGAGGTGCGGTCCCTGGGCTTGATCGGTGCGATCGAGCTCGTCGGCAACAAGGATGACAAGACGCCATACCTGGCCGCCGGGAATCTGGGGGCGATGATGTCCGCTGCGTTGTTCCGCCGTAAAGTCATCACGCGCAATATCGGTGATGCCATTGCGTTATGCCCGCCGTTGATCATTACTCAAGAGCAACTTGCAGACCTGTTGGACCGTTACGAAGAGGCGCTGGCCGAAGTGACTGCCGAAGTCCAGGGCAGTCGTTGAAACACGAGACAGGAGCACGGCGGCATGAAAGTTGAGCAACGTTTAAAAGAGATGGGCATTGAATTACCCCTTGCCGAAGTGGGCGAGAATTACTACGGCACCAAATATGGAAAAATGAAGCCTCACTATATCAGCGGAAACTTGTTGTTTCTGTCCGGGCAAACCGCCGGGTTGAATGCCCAGGGCGAGGCGAGATATCCCGGTCGCGTGGGGCGTTCCATTGATGTCGAGCAGGCGCGTGAAGCGGCAAAGTTGACGGCTATTAATTGCATTGCCGCGATCAAGAATGCCATTGGTGATCTGGATCGCGTAGTGGGTATTGCCAGGGTTCTTAACTTTGTAGCGTGCGACATTGATTTTACCGAGCCGCATCTGGTGTCGAGCGCCATGAGCGATTTACTGGTGGACGCCTTTGGGGAGACAATAGGAATTGCCCCAAGGGCAACCATCGGAGTCACGTCGCTAGCGGACGATTACTGTTTCGAAACTTGGGTGACTGTCGAGTTTTCCTGAGCATATACAGAGGGTGTCATGGCTGAGCAAATCGAATTTAACGGACTCGCACTTTCGGCTGAAGGTGAGGCATATCGCTTCATCGAAAGCGGAATCCGGCAGGGCCGTTATCGCGCGGGAGAGCGGCTGGTCGCCGAGGATATCGCCGCTGAAATCGGCATGAGCCGAATGCCGGTGCGCGAAGCTTTCCGCAGGCTTTCCGCCGAAGGACTGCTGCATATCAGGCCGAACCGCGGGGCAATCGTGCGTGGCTTGAATGCCCAGGAAATGCGCGAAGTATTCGAAATTCGCGCCAGCCTTGAAGCCCTGGCCGCCGGTCTCGCGGTGCCCAGGCTGACGCCGCAATCCATTGCAACTCTGGAACATTTGCTCGACCAGATGGAACTGTGCAACTCGGATTATTCCGAATGGGTCACTAAACATCGTGAGTTCCATGAGTACCTGACGGGATTGGCCGGCATGCCACGCCTCAATGCCCAGCTCGTAGGCTTGCATTCCTCACTGGAGCCTTATATGCGCATATGGCTTGAACATGCGGATAAACCGATGACTTCGCGGGATGATCATGCGGGCATTATTCGAGCCCTCAAGAGTGGCGATCAGGCGTTGGTAGAGTCGGTGGTGCGAGAACATGTAAGAGCTACGATTCCCGCACTGGTAACTTTAGTAAGTTAATAACCTGGCGAGAGTCGCCAGTTAAATAGGTTACTTGTTTCAGCGTGATCTCCTTGGTTGTAAAGGAGGTCGCGACAGGGATGTTTCGCCTTGAATTCAACAATAACAATATTTAAAGAGGTGCAGCATGTTCAAACAAATAGTATCAACTGCGGCATGTAGCGCAGTGCTCTTATGTTCCGTTGTCTCGCGTGCGTCGGAACCTGTCCAGGTCGGTTTTACCGCCACCTTGACCGGTGATTTCGCTTCCTACGGCCTGGATGTGCGCAAAGGCTTTGAGTTGGGTGTCGAGAAGGTCAGGCTGGAGGACGACGTGAACCTCCAGGTCAAGGTGTCCGATGACCACGGCCAGCCCAACGATGGCGTGTTGGCGGCGGGGCGTTTCTGCGAGGACCAGGACACCCTGGCGGTCGCCGGCTACACCTTCAGTTCGGTCGCCCTGGCTGCCGCACCGATCCTGAAAAAGTGCCAGATGCCGATCGTCGCCTCGGCGATCACCAGCCCGCAGCTGACGGGCATCAGCCCGTACTTCCGGCGCCTGATCATGACCGACGCGGCCCAGGGCGCAATGATGGGCGAGTACGTCGCCCGGACGATGGGAGTCAAGTCGGTCTACATCCTCTACCAGCAAGACGATTACGGCATCGGGATCAACAAGGCTTTCGCCGATGCCTTCGTGGCGGCGGGCGGCACCCTGGCCGGGCAGAACAGCTATAACTTGGGGACCAAGGATTTCCGGACCATCCTCGCCGGCGTCAAGCAGCGCAAACCCGATGCGATTTTTATCGGCGGCTTCTACACCGAGGCGGCGATGATCGCCAAGCAGACCAAAGCGCTGGGCATCAACGCCCGCCTGATCGGCACCGATGGCGCGCTGTCGTCGCAGCTTGTGCAATTGGGCGGCAGCGCCACCGAGGGCATGACGCTGTATGGCATGTTCGATAGCCACTCGCAGACGTCGCCGCAAACCGCGGCGTTCGTCCAGCAATACGTTGCCAAATACCAGCAAGAGCCCAATGGCTGGGCGGCCTTGGGCTACGACACGGCGTTGACCCTGGGCGCGGCGGCGAAGGCTGCGCGCGCCCGCGGCGAGCTCAACCGAACCTCCATGAACGATGCGCTCAGCAGCACCGAGCGCCTGCCAGGCGCAACCGGCGACATCTCCTTCCAGGCTGGCGGAGACCGATCGGGTTCACTGCATTACTTCACTGTGAAAAGTGGCAAGTTCGTTCTCGCCGACCAGTAATGACATCGCGGTGTGCGGGGGCGGTTTGCCGCCCCTGCAAAGCCGCTGGAGATCCTCATGCTTTACTTTGAGCAGCTTCTGATAAATGGCCTGATGCTCGGGTCCATTTATGCCCTGGCGGCGGTGGCTTACACGCTGGTTTACGGTGTAGTCAAAATGGTGAATTTCGCATTTGGCGAGCTGTTCATGCTGGGCGCCTTTATCACCCTGTCATTGATGTTGCCCGAGCTTTCACTGTTCGGGTATCTGGTGGCGATGCCGAACCTGAACTTCTTCCTGGCGGCCCTGGTCGCGATGGCGGCAGTGGCGGCGCTGGGAGCCCTGATCGACCGCATCGCCTATCGGCCGCTACGCAATGCCCCGCGCATGGCCTCGCTGATTACCTCGATTGCGGTCTCGGTACTCTTGCAGAGTCTGGCCCAGACCATCTGGGGGCCCAGCTCGCTGAGTTTTCCAGAGACGCCCCTGACGCATCTGCCGGCGCTCCAGCTCGGCGAAATCACGGTCACCGGCGTTGAATGGCTGGTCGTGGCTTGCGCGGTGGTGGCCATGATCGCCCTGCAGCTGTTCGTCCACTACACCTCGCTGGGACGTGCCATGCGCGCCTCGGCTCAGGACCCGACGGCCGCTTACCTGGTGGGTATTCCAGTCAACCGGATCATCGGCCTGGCCTTCGTGCTCGGTTCGGCGTTCGCTGCGTTTGCCGGCATTCTCTATGCGCAATCCTTCGCGTTCGCCAGTCCCACCATGGGCTTCGCACCTGGCTTGAAGGCGTTGACGGCGGCGGTGCTCGGCGGGATCGGCAATATTCCCGGGGCCGCGGTCGGTGGGTTGTTGCTCGGCCTGGTCGAATCGCTGTGTTCCGGCTATATCCCCGGCGGCGCGATCTATCAGGATGCCCTGAGTTTTGTCCTGCTGGTGCTGCTCCTGCTGGTCCGTCCGCAGGGGCTGCTGGGCAGGAAGGAAATGAATAGCCATGCCCGTGGAAGCCTGACCAGTGACAGAAGCGACAAAGGCTCGTGGATCACCGCGCCATTGCGCCTGCTCGATGGTGTGTTCGCTTCACGCCTGATGGCGAGCAACCTGGTCAAGTTCGTCGCCATTGCCGCAGCCGTGGGCATCGGCTTTGGTATCCAGTCCGACTACTGGCTGGGCATCCTGGTGATGGTGCTACTCTATGGCATGCTCGCCAGCGGGCTGAACATCGTGGTCGGCTTCGCGGGCTTGCTGGACCTGGGGTTCGTCGCGTTCTGGGCCGTCGGGGCGTACTACACCTCGATCATATTCGTCAGCGTGCTGCAGGGCGTCTATGGCCTGGATATCTCCGTCACCTGGTGGGTGCTGTATGCCAACCTGATCATTGGCGGGCTGATTGCCGCCCTGTTCGGGGTATTCCTGGGCTATCCGACGCTGCGGGTGCGGGGCGACTACCTGGCGATCATGACCCTGGGTTTCGGTGAAATCGTGCGCGTCGTCGTCACCAACTGGGTCCCGGTGACCAATGGCCCGATGGGGATTCGCGGGATTCCGTTGCCCATGTTGTTTGGCTACGAGATTGGCTCGACCCGGGCGCTTTACTTCTTCGCCCTGGCACTGAGCGTCGTGCTGCTGTTCTGCATCGGCCGGGTCGTGCGTTCCTTCGTCGGCAGGGCCTGGGTGGCGCTGCGCGAAGATGACGACGCGGCGGAGGCGATGGGCATCCACGGCACGCGCTACAAACTGCTGGCCTATGCGTGCAGCGGATTTGTCGGTGGCCTGGTCGGGGTGTTCTACGCGCACTTCCAGCAGTACATCAGCCCCATCAGCTTCACGCTGTTCGAGAACATCGTGATTCTGATGCTGGTGGTGCTCGGCGGTCTGGGAACCATGATCGGGCCCTTCGTCGGCGCCGCGGTATGGATCGTGTTCCTGCAAGCCTCCCTCAACATTCCCTTTGTCGAGAGCTTTCCCGAGTCTCGATACATCCTGCTGGGCGCCATGCTGATCGCATTGATGCTGTTTCGTCCCAGTGGTTTAGCCGCCAAGGCGCGCCAGCGTCTTGTAATGGGGTAACCCGATGATGCCTGTAGTCAATCATGAGCGTTTCACACCCCTGCTGGTCGAGCCGATGACCGCGCAAAAAGCCGTCAGCCGAGCCGATACGGCAGCCAGCGTCGTCCTGCGAGCCAGCGAATTGACCGTGCGCTTTGGTGGCCTGAGCGCGGTCAGCAATTTGAACCTCGAAGTGCGCAGCCATTCGGTTCATGCACTCATAGGCCCGAACGGCGCCGGCAAGAGCACGGCGGTCAACGCCTTATCGGGTTTTGCCGTGCTCGATGCGGGAAATGTCACCATCGGCGACAAGACCTCGGGTCACTGGACCGCCCACGCCATCGCCAAGGCCGGCCTGGCGCGGACCTTCCAGAATATCCGGCTGTTCGGCGAGATGACGGTTCTGGAAACCGTCCTGGTGGGCCGTCACGCGGGGTTCCACGGCGGGTTGTTCGCGGCCCTGTTCCGGACAAGGTCGGCGGTCGAATTCGAGCGCAACACAGTGGAAGAGGCCAGGGCGTTGATCCGGTTTGTCGGGTTGCCGCCGAATGTCGAAGCGGTGCCAGCCAATTCATTGCCCTATGGCCATCAACGGCGGGTGGAAATCGCCCGTGCGTTGATCTCCAAGCCCAAGGTGCTGCTTCTGGACGAACCGCTGGCGGGCATGAACGTGTCGGAGAAGGCGGCTCTGAGCGAGTTGATCGACCAGGTCCGGGAAAGCGGGGTGGCGATCCTGCTGATCGAGCACGATATGGACGTGATCCGAAGCCTTGCCAATTTCACGACCGTTCTTTACCAGGGGAAAAAATTGATCAGCGGGACCACCCATGACGTGCTGAGCCACGCAGAAGTCCAGGCTGCCTATCTGGGGAGGGCCAAAGCATGAACCAGCTTCTTGAGGTCAGCGGCCTCTGCGTGGCGTATGGCGGTATCGAAGCGGTGAAGGGCATATCCCTGTCGATAGACAAGGATGAAATTGTGAGCCTGATTGGCAGCAACGGTGCCGGCAAGACCACGACGCTGCGGGCCATTTCCGGCCTCTTGCCGTGCAAGAGCGGCAAGGTCAGCTTCCAGGGCAAGGACATCACCACGCTTGCGCCTGATGCGCGAGTGCGCATGAGGCTGGCCCATGTGCCCGAGGGGCGTCACGTATTCCCGGGATTGACGATCGAGGAAAATATAAAGCTGGGCAGCTACACCCGCTATGATCGCAAAGCCATTGCCGACGACATCGAGGATATGTACCAGCTGTTCCCGATCCTGAAGGAACGACGCAAGCAGCAGGCGGGCACCATGTCCGGCGGCGAGCAGCAAATGCTGGCCATTGCCCGGGCGATGATGTCCCGTCCGGAGCTATTGATTCTGGATGAGCCGACCATGGGGCTTTCGCCGAAAATGATCGAGGTGGTACTCGATACCCTTCGAGAGATTCGCTCGCGCAAAACGCCGATCCTGCTGGTCGAGCAGAACACCGTGGAGGCCATCCAGATGGCGACTCGCGTGTATGCCCTGCGGGTCGGCGAGATCGTTTCCGTGCTGGCGGGGGAAAGCGTGACCGAGGAAGTCTTGAAAGACTTCTACCTGAGCTAGTCCAGGAACAGGCGCAGCTCTTTCCATGCAGCAGCGCACGTTGGGGGTTTAGGTAGACGCGGGCCGCTGGCAAAGGGCCCGCTGCCCCTTCAATTTTGCTGCACGATCTGGATCAGGTTGCCGCACGTATCGTCGAAGACCGCGAGGGTCACCGGGCCCGCGACGGTCGGTGCCCGGGTGAAGTGCACACCGGCGGCGCTCAGCCGCGCGTATTCGGCGTGCACGTCATCGACGCCGAAGAAGGTGAAGGGAATGCCGTCCTGCTTGAGCGCCGAGGTGAACGGCTCGGCGGCCGGGTGGGCGTTGGGCTCCAGCAGCAATTCGACGCCGTCGGGGTCGCCGGGGGAGGTCAGTGTCAGCCAGCGATGCTCGCCCATGGCGATGTCGTGCTTGAGCTGAAAGCCCAGCACGTCCCGGTAGAAGGCCAAGGCCTTGGCCTGGTCGTCGACGATCACGCTGGTAATCACGATCTTCATGCAAGCTCCTCCGTGTTGATGCCCAGGTGGCCAGCAGGGCCTGGTTGCCGCGGCTCAGGGCCGGCCGAGCCTGTATTCCTGGCAGGGATAATAGCCGGGGCCCGGGGGCAGCAAGGTGACCGGCTGTCCAGCGGACGAGGAGGGCAGGCTGCCGGGTTTTCTGCCGATTCCCGCACGACCCGCTGCCGGGGCTGTAGACTGGCGGCGCAAAAGCCGCTGCCCGGCGAGGCTGGCGGCCATTTTTTACGCGCATTTTTTATTCAACAAGAGAACCCCATGGCCAACCACGATATCGATTTCATTCCCGATCCCGACGCGGACTCCATTTCTTCCGACGTTGCCGGTTTCGCCGGCATCCTGGTCTCCACCCAGATCCCTACCCGCGCCGACGGCAGCCTGGAGCTGGGCGACATCACTGCGCAGAGCGAATGCACCCTGCAGGCGCTCAAGGTGGCCCTGGAAAAGGCCGGCAGCTCCATGGACCGGGTCCTGCACCTGACCATCTACCTCACCGACATGGCCGAGCGCGCCGCGTTCAACGAGGTCTACCAGCGCTTCTTCGCCAAGCCCTGGCCGGTGCGCGCCGCCGTTGGCGTGGCGTCCCTGGCGGTCGAAGGCATGCGCGTGGAAGTCACCGCGATGGCGGCCAAGGGCTGAGTTTGCGGCGTTATCCGGTGGCGCCGCTCGGCGAGTGGCCGCCACCGGGCAGTACACGGGTGCCGGTCGGGCGTTTCGCCGCTACAATGCGCGCCTCGACCGTGACAAGCCTGACTAAAAAAATATGTCCTTGCCCAAGCATCACCTGGAATTGCTCAGCCCTGCCCGCGATGTGGCCATCGCCCGCGAGGCCATCCTGCATGGCGCCGACGCCGTGTACATCGGCGGCCCAAGCTTCGGCGCGCGCCACAACGCCTGCAACGAAGTGAGCGAAATCGCCGAGCTGGTGGAGTTCGCCCGTCGCTACCACGCGCGGATCTTCACCACCATCAACACCATCCTGCACGACAACGAACTGGAGCCGGCGCGCAAGCTGATCCACCAGTTGTACGACGCCGGCGTCGATGCGCTGATCGTCCAGGACCTGGGCGTGATGGAGCTGGACATTCCGCCGATCGAGCTGCACGCCAGCACCCAGACCGATATCCGTACCCTGGCGCGAGCCAAGTTCCTCGACCAGGCCGGCTTCTCGCAACTGGTCCTGGCCCGCGAGCTGAACCTGCAGGAAATCCGCGCCATCGCCGACGAAACCGACGCGGCGATCGAATTCTTCATCCACGGCGCGCTGTGCGTGGCCTTTTCCGGGCAGTGCAACATCTCCCACGCCCAGACCGGCCGCAGCGCCAACCGTGGCGACTGCTCCCAGGCCTGCCGCCTGCCGTACACCCTCAAGGACGAAAAGGGCGGCGTGATCGCCTACGAAAAGCACCTGCTGTCGATGAAAGACAACAACCAGAGCGCCAACATCCGCGCCCTGGTCGAGGCCGGCGTGCGTTCGTTCAAGATCGAAGGGCGCTACAAGGACATGGGCTATGTGAAGAACATCACTGCCTATTACCGCCAGCGCCTGGATGACGTGCTCGAAGACCGCCCCGACCTGGCCCGCGCGTCCAGCGGCCGCACCGTGCATTTCTTCCTGCCCGACCCGGAGAAGACCTTCCACCGCGGCAGCACCGATTATTTCGTCACCGATCGCAAGATCGACATTGGCGCCTTCGACTCTCCGACCTTTACCGGCCTGCCGGTGGGCGTGGTCGAGAAAGTCGCCAAGCGCGACCTGCAGGTGGTGACCCACGAGCCGCTGTCCAACGGTGACGGCCTCAACGTGCTGGTCAAGCGCGAAGTGGTGGGTTTTCGCGCCAACATCGCCGAGCCCAAGGGCGAGTTCGAAGAAGACGGCGAGAAACGCTATCGCTATCGCGTCGAGCCCAACGAGATGCCGGAAGGCATTTACAAGCTGCGGCCGAACCACCCGTTGAACCGCAACCTCGATCACAACTGGCAGCAGGCGCTGCAGAAGACTTCGTCCGAGCGTCGCGTGGCCCTGAGCTGGGTCGCGCGCCTGCGCGAAGAGCAACTGGAAGTGACCGCGACCAGCGAAGAAGGCATCAGCGCCAGCGTGACCCTGGACGGCCCGTTCGGCGTCGCCAACAAGCCGGAACAGGCGCTGGAGCAACTGCGCGACCTGCTCGGCCAGCTCGGCACCACGCAGTATCACGCCATCGACATCAAGCTCGATGCGCCGCAGGCATTCTTCATCCCCAACTCGCAGCTCAAGGCCTTGCGCCGCGAAGTGATCGAAGCCTTGACCGCCGCGCGGGTCGCCGCTCACCCACGCGGCAGCCGCAAGGCCGAAACCACCCCGCCGCCGGTGTACCCGGAGTCGCACCTGTCGTTCCTGGCCAACGTGTACAACCAGAAGGCTCGCGACTTCTATCATCGCCATGGCGTGAAGCTGATCGATGCGGCCTACGAGGCCCACGAAGAGGCGGGCGAAGTGCCGGTGATGATCACCAAGCACTGCCTGCGTTTCTCCTTCAACCTGTGCCCGAAACAGGCCAAGGGCGTGACTGGCGTGCGCACCAAGGTCGCGCCGATGCAGCTGATTCACGGTGACGAAGTGCTGACCCTGAAGTTCGACTGCAAGCCGTGCGAGATGCACATCATCGGCAAGATGAAAGGCCATATCCTCAACATGCCGCAACCGGGCAGCGTGGTTGGTCACATCAGCCCCGAAGACCTGCTCAAGACCATCCCCCGCGCCCCGCATTGATTGACGGGCGAGCGCGGCGCCACGGCGTCGCGCTTGCTCGCTCGGTCAAGCGCGGGCTGTCACAACAACGCCATTGCCGACCAGGTCGGCAATGGCGTTGTTGTTTCAGCTTCGCGGCGGCCCGCCTCAGCGCGCCGGGTCTTCCTCGGTGCGCAACTGAACGCTCAGGTCGTCGCAGCTTTGCGACCAGTCTTTGAGCCATTGCGGCAATTCGGGGGAGATGTCCACGCCCAGTTCGTGGACGAACTCGCCCGGTGCGATGGTGCCTTTGGCCGAGCGGAACAGCCCGCGCATCACCACCACGCCCGCCACTCGGCCCTGGCGCACGAAACGGTGCTCCATAAAGCTCCATTTTTCGTCCCAGCCGAGAATCCGGCTGTGGATCTCGAAGGCTTCGAACAGCCTCAACTCCCGGCGGAATTTGCCCCACACATCGCCGACGATCGGCACCGCCCGATGGCGCAGCGCCACGCGGTAGGCGCCGCTGCGCAGGACGAAATCCATGCGGCCGAGGTCGGCGAGGGTGAAATAGCGGCCGTTGGTGACGTGGCGGTTGAGGTCGAGGTCGAACGGCCAGACGCGCATGCGCACGACGGTAGTGGCCAGGCCGTCGACCGGCTTGCGCCATGGGCGACGAAGCAGCATGAGCAGCATGCGAAACCAGAGATTCATGAGTACCCCGATGAGCAAAAAAGATGGCTGCACTCTAGGGGAGAAGAATCGGCTAAGGTAGGTGCGCAAATGACATTTTTCATGCGAAAAACGCAACGGGATTCTTTATGCACGTCACCTTGCTCCTGGTCGATCACTGTTCCGCCGCCAGCGCCACCCTGGCCCTGGAAGTGCTGAGCGCCGCCAATTTGTTCGCCGACAGCGCCAGCGCGCCGTTCGAGGTGGTGGTCGCCTCGCTGGACGGCGCCGATGTCGCCGCCTGGGGCGGGCAGACGCTGCGGGTGCAATGCCCGGTGGCCGAGATCGCCGAGACCGACCTGGTGCTGATCCCCGGGTTTCTTTTCACTCTGAAGGAAGCCTTGCCGGCATTTGCCGGGCATGGCCCCTGGCTGCGGCAGCAACACGCCCGTGGAGCGGTGCTGGCGTCGATGTGCACGGCGGCCTTCATGCTGGCCGAAACCGGCCTGCTGGACGGCGCTCGCGCCACCACCCACTGGGCGTTTGCCGAGCTGTTCCGGCGGCGTTATGCCGGGGTCGAGCTGGACGCGGGGCAACTGCTCTGCGAGGACCAGGGCCTGATCACCAGCGGCGGCGCGAGCGCGGCGATGGACTTGCTGCTGCACCTGGTGCGGCGCTTCGCGTCATTGGAGCTGGCGCAGAAGTGCGGCAAGTACCTGCTGATCGACAATGTGCGCAGCGAGCAGTCGGTGTATGTCATGTGGTCGCTGCCCAAGAACCATGGCGATGGCGACATCCTGCGGGTGCAGGACTGGCTGGAGGAGCATTTCGACCAGCCGCTGCTGATCGACGACACGGCCCGGCGTTTTGGCTTCGGGGTGAGGAATTTCAAGCGGCGCTTCAAGGACGCCACGGGCTACACGCCCCTGGCCTATCTGCAGACCCTGCGCCTGGAGAAGGCCAAGGAGCTGCTGGAATCCACGCGCATGAGCCTGGACAGCATCACCTACAAAGTCGGCTACGAAGACAGCAACTCGTTTCGCCGGTTGTTCCAGCAGCGGGTCGGCCTGCTGCCGGCGGCTTACCGCAAGAAGTTCCAGGCCGCCGGCTGATCCACGGCCGGCCTTCGCGGGGTGTGGTGGGCTTTCGTAGGAGCGCAGCTTGCGCGCGAAAAACGATAACGCGGTGGGGCAGGCATTGCGCGTCGCGGCCTTCGCGGGCAAGCCTCGCTCCTACGGGGCGTGGTGGGCTTTCGTAGGAGCGCAGCTTGCGCGCGAAGAACGATAACGCGGTGTACCAGGCATTGCGCGGCGCGGCCTTTGCGGGCAAGCCTCGCTCCTACGGGGCGTGGTGGGCTTTCGTAGGAGCGCAGCTTGCGCGCGAAGAACGATAACGCGGTGTACCAGGCATTGCGCGGCGCGGCCTTTGCGGGCAAGCCTCGCTCCTACGGGGCGTGGTGGGCTTTCGTAGGAGCGCAGCTTGCGCGCGAAGAACGATGACGCGGTGGGGCAGGTATTTCGCGGTGTGGCCTTCGCGGGCAAGCCTCGCTCCTACGGGCGTGGTGGGCTTTGGTAGGAGCGCAGCTTGCGCGCGAAGAACGATAACGCGGTGGGGCAGGTATTTCGCGTCGCGGCCTTCGCGGGCAAGCCTCGCTCCTACGGGGTGTGGCGGTGGGACGGGGCTATCGACAGGGTTGCGGCGCCGCTGTCACAAGGTGAACGGAATGGTCAGCTTGGCCCACAGCATCTCGCCTTCGGGTCGGTTTTCCACGTCGAACTCCTTGGCCCAGCGGATCTCGGCGCTGGCGTATTTGAGGAAGGTCAGGTACAGCGCCGGGCCGATGGCGAACACCTGGCCGCGCACGCCGTCGTCCACGTCTTCGCCAAGGAACTGCACGGTGCGGCCGTACTGTTTGTCGTCGCTGGTCTGCTTCAGGTAATAGCCGTTGAGCCCCAGGCTCAGGTTGTCGGTCACCTTGTAGCTGGCGGAGTAGTCGAAGTGGAAAATCTGCCCGGACTTGTAGTCGGTGGCGTGGTTTTCCTCGTTGAAACTGTAGGTGGTCTTCAGCGACAACTCGGTGCGCGGGGTCGGCAGCCAGGTCACCGAAACCAGCGGCTTGTAGGTGTAGAAATTGTTGCTGGTGTTGGCCAGGCGCGTCGCGTCGTACTTGCCGGTGGGAATGGTGATTTCCACGGCGGCGCCCAGGGTCAGGTTCTTGCCCAGATCCCACAGGATGATCGGCGCAAGGGTGGTGTCGCCCATGCTCTCGCGCTGGTCCTCCAGGCCGAAGGCCTGCACCTGCTGGCGCAGATAGGGTTGTGCCACGTAGCCGCCCAGACGACCGCCGAACAGCCGCAGCGGGCTCAGGTAGTCGAGGCGCGGAATGATCGCGTCCGAGACGATCCGCACATCCGGCACCTTGCCGCCCAGGGAGCTGATATTCAGTTTCCGCGCTTCGTAGTGGTTGTAATACAGGTTGAAGGCGAACATGTGGTCCGGCAGGGCGTTGACGTCCAGCGGCAGGATGAAAAAACCGTCGGTGCCGGCGCCGATGTTGTCGACCCCGGATTCGGTGGCCGGTGCCAGCGCGGGCAGGGCGGCGAGGCAGGCCAGGCTGGCGGCGAGACGCCGGGAAAGATGCGTGCGGGTCGGGTGCATGTTCGGGCTCATTATTATTGTCAGTGGGCGAACAGTCGGCCGGTGTCCGGCCGCACCATAGGAATAAGCCTTCGGCGCCTGGCCAGGCAGGGTATTGGCGGCCATCGAGGGGGACTTTCGCGGCCAGCCTGCAATGACTTGTTACATCCTTCGATGGGCGCGAGCGGAAAACGCTATGCTCAGCCAGCGCTCGCCTCGTCTCCGGGAGAAGGGGAACGGGGCGCATAACCAGAATAAGAATTGCAGCCGAACCGGCTCGGGACCCGATGCCCATGCAGATGAAAGCCGTCGATCCACAGTACCAACTGGCCCTGGTGTCGCCCTTCCTGTTGCAGACCCTGGCCGAAGTCGCGAGCAGCCACGGCGTCGACCCGCACGCCCTGTGCCGCGGCCTGGGCTTTAACCTCGAAGACCTGCAGGACCCCGCGCAACGCATCTCCTATCGCCAGGCCGTGGCGATGATCCAGCGCGCGCTCAAGGCGTTGCCGCAGCAGGGCCTGGGCCTGAAGGTCGGGCACCAGAACGTGCTCGGCACCCTGGGCCTGCTGGGCCATGTGCTGTCGCTGTGCAAGACCCTGCGCGATGCCTTCGATATCGGCATCCGCCATCAGCACACCTCGGGCGGCATCGTCAGTTGCACGGTCGAGCAGCAGGGCGATGAGTTTTTCATCGAGGCCGAATGCCGGTTGCCCTACGGCAACGTGCAGATCTTCGCCGTCGAAGAATTCTTCGCCAGCCTGCCGGTCTACGGTCGCGCCCTGGTCGGTGCCGACTTCAAGGCGCTGCGGGTTGAGTTCATGCACGCCGCCCCGGTTTACCAGGACGAATACCTGCGTCTGCTGGGCCCGGATGTGCACTTTGGTTGCCTGCATAACCGCATGGTCATCGCCGGCCACTGGCTGGACACGCGCCTGCCCAATCACCACGCCGTGGCCTTGCGCCAGGCGCTCAAGCTGCTGGAACTGGAAAGCGCCCAGGTGCACCGCAAGATGGACCTGATCCAGGCCGTGGAGCGCGCCATCTCCCGCGACCTGACCCAGGGCAGCCACATCGACCAGATCGCCAGCGACCTGAACATGAGTGGGCGCACCCTGCGCCGACGCCTGAGCGAGCACGACCTGACCTTCGAGACGCTGCTGGAGCAGGTGCGCCGGGCGCGCACCCTGAGCCTGCTGGCCAACCCGCAGCTGACCATCGAGCGCATCACCGAGGCGGTCGGCTACAGCGACGTGCGCAGTTTTCGCCGGGCGTTCAAGCGCTGGACGGGGCTGAGCCCCAGCGCTTATCGGGAGGAGGGCGGGCAGGCCTAGGCGCTGTGCGGCAGCAGGCGCGGCGCGAGTTCGATCGGGTGCTCGTCTAGGGGCGGGCGCGACACCGGATGTTCCGCGTCTGTTTTGATTCACTGCCGGCTTGCCGTTGATTGCGATTGCGCCTGACCTGGCCTTCGTTCGCGGCGCATGTCACGTCCTGCGTGTCTAAACCCCCACAAATTGTGGTGCGCCGGGTAAACTTCGCGCTTTGTTCAAGGAGTCGTCGATGAGTTACTACCAGCCGGGCATTGTTGCCACCCCCGTTCCGAGCCAGGCTCGCCACCTGTTTTTTGCCCTCGAATCCATCGAGGCGCTGCCGGCGGCGATCGATCGCCTGCTGACGCTGGTGGACGGGAAAACGGCGGTAGCGGGTTTTGGCGCATCGCTGGTCAAGGCGCTGGGCGCCCGTGTGCAAGGGCTCAAGGCCTTCCCGGCGCTGACCGGCGTGGGCGTCGACAACCCTTCGACCCAGCATGCGCTGTGGGTCTGGCTGCATGGCGAAGACCGTGGCGAACTGCTGCACCGCAGCAATGACCTGGAGGCCGCGCTGGCGCCGGCGCTGCGCCTGGTGCAGATGAACGAAGCCTTCCGCCACAAGACCGGCCACGACCTGACCGGTTACGAGGACGGCACCGAAAACCCCCACGATGAAGCCGCGCTCGCCGCGGCCCTGGCCGAAGGCAGCGAGGGCCTGCGCGGGGGCAGTTTTGCCGCGATCCAGCAGTGGCAGCACGATTTCAAGGGCTTTGCCGCGATGCATCAGCAAGAGCGCGACAACATCATCGGTCGCCGCCTGAGCGACAACGAAGAACTCGACGACGCGCCGGACTCGGCCCACGTCAAGCGCACCGCCCAAGAGAGCTTCACCCCCGAAGCCTTTATGGTGCGCCGTTCGATGCCATGGATCGAAGGCGACAAGGGCGGCCTGATGTTCCTCGCCTTCGGCCATAGCCTTCAGGCTTTCGAAGTCCAGCTGCGGCGCATGAGCGGCCTGGAAGACGGCATAGTCGACGGCCTGTACCGCATGAGCCGGCCAATCACCGGCGGCTACTACTGGTGCCCGCCGCTGCTGGACGGCCGCCTCGACCTGCGCGCCCTGCAAGCGGCCTGATCGCCAGCGCACACAGCAAAACCCACCTGCGTAGGAGCGCAGCTTGCGCGCGAAGAACGCTGA
>NZ_FNPW01000015.1:0-128869 GCF_900107395.1 Pseudomonas sp. NFIX28 | reverse complement strand
GGTGGGCTTTGGTAGGAGCGCAGCTTGCGCGCGAAGAACGCTGACGCGGTGTGCCAGGCACTGCGCGGTGTGGCCTTTCGCGGGCGCAGAGCGGTCGTTTCTCAGAAGGTTTTCCTGGCGCTGGCGACCCAGGTTGCGCCGCACAGGTCGCTGAACCCGTAATTGCTGGTGCACTGGCTTTTCGACAGGTCGGTATCGATATAGCTCAGGCCCAGCACTACGCCGGCCACTTCGCGGGTCAGCCTGGCCTCCCATTCGTGGTAGGCATCCTCGCCCTGGCCCGAGGCCGAGATCAACCGGGGATCCTTGAAATCCATCTCGCCGTAACGCAGCGCCAGCCCCAGGCCCAGGGGCAATTCGGTCTCGTAGCCCAGGTAGCGGTACAGGGTGCTCTGCTGGCTGTCGATGCCCGGCGAGTCGCTGGAGTAATAGGCCGCCAGCGTGACCCCATAGGCGCTGAAAATCCCGTAGACCTCGCTCTGGTTGAATTGCCCTTCCCTGGGGTAGCTGTACTTGAGGTAGCCCAGGTCGAGGCTGACCGCGTCGCTGGCCTGCCATAACCAGCCGGCGTAGTAGTCGACTTCCTGGCGGGTCTTCAGGCCGCCGCCGAAATCGACGTTGGACGTCCATGCGCCCAGGTACAGGCCACTGCTGTGCAGCAGGGTCGCGGCGGCCTGCGCGGCGGGGTCGTTCTGGGTCTGGGAAATGCCGCGGGTGCGGTAATCGCTGGCCAGGGTCAGTTCCAGTTCCACGGCAAGGTCATCGGTCAAGGGGATGGCCTGGCTGCCCAGGGGCAACAGGCTCAAGGAACCGAGGGCGAACAGGGTGAGGGCTTTCATGGTGGCGTCCCGTGTTTTTGTGATTGTTATGGACAGGTTTCGGGCAAGGCTGCGCCGGCCCCATGTACGCAAGGACGTGGGGGCGGGCAGTGGAGCAAGGGTCTTTTTAGCGAGAGGGCCGGTTAGAGAGGCCGGGCGTAGACTTCGCGGCCGGCGAACCAGGTCTGCAACACCTGGGTTTCGTGCAGGGCCTTTTCGTCGACCTTGAACACGTCACGGTCCAGCACGATGAAGTCGGCCTGCTTGCCGGGGCTCAGCGAGCCGATCTGCTGCTCCAGGCCGATGGCCCGGGCGGCGTTGAGGGTGTAGGCGTAGAACATGGTTTCGCGGTCCAGGCGCTCGTCGGCGTTGAGCACGCCCAGCGGGCCCTTGCGGGTAGTGGCCTGGGCGATGGCGTTCCACGGGTTGGGCGAGGACACCGGCCAGTCGCTGGCCCCGGCGAGCGTCGCGCCCTGCTTGAGCAGGGAATGCGCCGGGTACTGGTAACGGAAGGCCAGGGCGCTGACATAGGGCTTGATCATGTCCAGGGTGTAATCGTCGGCCGAGGCCCAGAGCAACTGCATCGAGGCAATGACCCCAAGCGGCTGGAAGCGGGCGAACTCTTTCGGGTTGACCATCTGCAGGTGGGTGACGGAATGGGCGATGCCGCTCTGGCGGTCCTGGCGCGCCTGGGCGATGCCATTGAGGGATTCGCGCACCGCGCGGTCGCCGATGGCGTGGATGTGCACCAGCCAGCCGCGCTGGTCGATGGCGCTGACCAGTTCGCCGAAATGCTCGGGATCGATCAGCAGTTCGCCCTGTTTGTGCGAGTTGCTGTAGGCATCGATCATCGCCGCGCTCTGCGCCGGGTATTCGATCACCCCATCGGCGAAGATCTTGACGCCAGGCAGGGTCAGGTTGGGGATGCCCTGGAATTGCTGGCGCACCTGCTCCAGCGCGTCGAGGTCGGCAGGACGGCTTTTCGGGTTGGCCACCAGCAGCGCGGCGACATGCGCGGTCATCCCGCCGCTCTCGGCGAGCGCCTTGTAGGCCGGCAATACGCCGATGGTCTTGGCCGTGGGCTTGAGGGCGAACACCGCCTCGCCGGGGGCCGCGTTGGCCGCCGGGTCCATCCAGGCGGTGATGCCCAGGCTGTTGTTGTAGCGCACCGCCGATTGCGCCGCGTTGAGCAGGGCGGCGGAGCTGGGTACCGGCATTTTCGCCGCGACCCGGTCCCAGCCCGCGTCCACCAGGAAGCCGTTGGGGCGGCCGTCGGCGAGCTTGCCGATGGTGTCGCGCTCGGCCTCCGGCAGGCTCTCGAGCAGGGCGGCGTCGATGCCGGCGCGCTCGAGCATCGTATTGTTGGCCCAGGCGGTATGGTGATCGCTGCCGGTGAACACCACCGGCACCCCGGCCCATTCGCCGGCGTTGAAGCGCTGGCCCAGGGCTTGTGCCTGGGCCCAGTAGGCCGAGCTCATGCCGGCGATGCTGAGCACATCGCCATGCCGGGCCTTGCCGTCGTCGCGCCAGGCGCGCAGCTTTTTCTCCAGTTCGTCGAGGCTGACCACCTCGTCCTGCATATTGGCCGACGTCATTTCCAGGCCGCCGAAGATCGCATGGGAATGGCTGTCGATCAGGCCGGGCATCAGGGTCTTGCCGCCCAGGTCGATGACTTGGGTGCCGGCCTCGATCAGCGCCTTGATCTGCGCGTCGCTGCCCACTTGCAGTACCTTGCCGTCAGCCACCGCCAGGGCCTGGGCCTTGGGCTGGGCGCGGTCGGCGGTGAATACCTGGCCGTTGAACAGCACCAGATCGGTGGCGGCCATGGCTTCCATCGAGGCAAAACTCACGGCAATCGTCAGCAGATTCGGAATGAATCTTTTCATTGAGTATTTCCTTGTTATTGCGTCTGATGGCCAGCTTATTGGCTTGCCAGAGCCGACAGAACGCCTCGCTGACGAAAAACGTTTTTGCCTGAATGGAAAAAGCATGGACAAGTTGAGTGCACTGAAAATGTTTGTCGCCACCGCGCAGCTCGGCAGTTTCAGCCGCGCCGCCGAGCAATTGGGCAAGACCCCCTCGGCCCTGACCAAGGCGGTCAACCACCTGGAGGTCGAGCTGGGGGCTCGGTTGTTCGAGCGCAGCACCCGGCGGATTCTGCTGACCGAAGTGGGGCGGCTCTACCTGGAAACCGCGCGCCAGGTCCTGCAACGGCTGGAGGAGGCCGGCGAGGAAATCGAGCAGTTGCAGCACGGCTTGCGCGGCAACCTGAAGGTCACCGCGCCGCTGGCCTATGGGCAGGCCTTTCTCGACCAGGTGTGCGGCGGTTTTCTCGAGCAGTATCCGCAGATCAACCTGCAGGTGGACCTGTGCGACGAGTTCGTCAACCTGCTGGAAAGCGGCTACGACCTGGCCCTGCGCGAAGGCCATGACGACTTGCCGGGGCTGATCGCCCGGGTGATCGGGCGCAATTGCCTGGCCCTGTGCGCCAGCCCGGCCTACCTGGCGCGCAAGGGCGTGGCGGTGACGCCGCAGACCCTCGACCAGCACGAATGGCTGCACTATCGCCACCCCTTGCTCAGCCGCGAGTTCTGGTGGGCCGAGCGGGACGGGCAGCGCCTGAGCCTGGCGCAACCCCGGGCACCACGGCTGCGCAGCGACAATTACGACCTGCTGCTGGCCAATGCCCTGGCCGGGCGCGGGCTGCTCCATACGCCGCTGTGGAGCGCCGCGCCTTACCTGGCCGACGGGCGCCTGGTGCGAGTGATGGCGGACTACGCCATCGACCCGGACAGCTTCGGCCCGCACATCCTGGCGGTCTACCCCAGCCACCGGCGGGCCACGGCCAAGGTGCTGGCGTTCATCGATTACATCAGCGCTTTCCTGGCGAGCCGCGGGCTGGGCTGACTGGCGGTTCTTGTCAGGAAAAACCCAGAGGAGTACAAATGTACTCCATGACTACTTTATCTCCCCGCCGCAGTGCCATCCTGACCTTTATCCGCGAGCGCATCGCCGAGCATGGCCAGCCCCCCAGCCTCGCTGAAATCAGCGAGGCCTTTGGCTTCGCCTCGCGCAGTGTGGCGCGCAAGCATGTCGTGGCCCTGACCGAAGCCGGCTTCATCGAGGTCAACCCCAACCAGGCCCGGGGCATTCGCCTGCTCAACCAGCCGCCGCGCCCCGAACTGCTGGACATCCCGGTGCTCGGCCGGGTGGCCGCCGGCCTGCCGATCGGCGCCGATGCCGAAGTGCACAAGCGCTTGCTGCTCGACCCGGCGCTGTTTTCCCGGACGCCCGATTACCTGCTGCGGGTCCAGGGCGATTCGATGATCGAGGACGGCATCCTCGACGGCGACCTGGTGGCGGTGCGCCGCGACAGCGAGGTGCGCAACGGCCAGATCGTGGTGGCGCGGCTGGACGGCGAGGTCACCATCAAGCGTTTCGAGCGCCTGGCCGAGGGCGTGCGCCTGCTGCCGCGCAACCCGGCCTATGCGCCGATCCTGATCGGCGAGGACCGCGACCTGGCCATCGAAGGCGTGTTCTGTGGCCTGGTGAGGCAAGGCTGATGGGCGCCGTCGTAGCTCTGGAGACGCTGTTCAATGCCGGCCGGGTGTGGAAGGGCCGTCCGACAGCGCCCGCCGCCAGCCCGCAACCCACTGGCCACGCCATGCTGGACGCGGCCTTGCCCAGCGGCGGCTGGCCGGAAGCGGCGCTGACGGAAATCCTCATCGCCGCCCAGGGCGTGGGCGAGCTGCAATTGGTGTGGCCGACCCTGGCCCGGCTTTCGGCCGCCGGCGAGCGCATCGTGCTGGTGGCACCGCCCCATGTGCCGTATCCCCAGGCCTGGCAGAACGCCGGGGTCGACCTGCGCCAGCTGTCGGTGATCCAGGCCGGTGAACGGGACGCCCTGTGGGCGGCCGAACAGTGCCTGCGCTCGGGCAGCTGCGGGGCCGTGCTGTGCTGGCCGCAACAGGCCGACGACCGCGCCTTGCGGCGGTTGCAGGTGGCGGCCGAGACCGGCCAGACCCTGGCCTTTGCCTACCGCTCCCTCAAGGAAGCCATCAACCCTTCGCCGGCGGCCCTGCGCCTTGCCCTGGAGGCGCGGCCGGCGCAGCTGCGGGTGCTCAAGTGCCGTGGCGGCCTGGCCCATTCGGCACCGATTGCCTTCATGCCGGGGCATTGAGGTTGCCATGCGCTGGGTTTGTATCCTGTTCCCGCAATTGGCGCTGGACGCGGCGCTGCGCCAGCGCCCCGAGCCGGACGCCGCGTTGGCGCTGCTCAGCGGGACGCCGCAGCGCCGGGTGATCCAGGCGGTGAATGCCGCCGCCCGCGAGCTGGGGTTGCGCCCCGGGCAGTCGCTGACCGCCGCCCAGGCCCTGAGCAAGAACTTCGCCAGCGCCGAATACGATGCCGATGAAGTCAACCGCTGGCAGCAGTTTCTCGCGGCCTGGGCCTACCGCTTCAGCTCCCAGGTCAGCGTTCATTACCCGTGCACCCTGGTGTTCGAGATCGAATCGAGCCTGGGCCTGTTCGGCCCCTGGCCGCAGCTGGAGGCGCGCCTGCGCCAGGAACTGACGGAGCTGGGCTTTCGCCACCGCATCGTCAGCGCGCCGAATCCGGCGGCGGCCCGGGTGCTGGCCAATGCCTACGACGGCCTGGCGGTGACCGACCTGGAGCAGTTGCGCCAGGCCCTGGGGCGCATGCCCGTCGAGCGTCTCGGCCTGCAACCGGGCGCGGCCACAGCCCTGTCGCGCATGGGCCTGCGCACCTTCGCCCAGGTGCGCGGGTTGCCGCGGGAAACCCTGGCCCGGCGTTTCGAAGCGGGCCTGCTCAAGCACCTGGACAGCCTGTTGGGCGAGCGCTCCGTGGCGCTGGCGTTCTATCAGCCGCCGGAGCGTTTCGACCTGCGCATCGAATTGAATTTCGATGTGCTGTCGCACCAGGCCCTGCTGTTTCCCCTGCGCCGCCTGAGCAGCGACCTGGCGGCGTTTCTCTGTGGTCGCGACAGCGGGGTGCAGTGCTTCGACCTGCACCTGGAGCATGTCGAGCGGCCCGACACGCTGATCAAGGTCGGCCTGCTCAGTGCCGAACGCGAGCCGGGGATGCTGTTCGAACTGGCGCGCGGGCGCCTGGAGCAGGTCCAGGTGCCGGCGCCGGTGCGTGGCGTGCGCCTGGTGGCCGAGGATCTGCCGCGCTTCGTGCCGCAGCATCGCGAGCTGTTCGACGAGCGCCCGCAGCAGTCCTTGCCTTGGGAGCAATTGCGCGAACGCCTGCGTGCCCGCCTGGGGGACGAGGCGGTGCATGGCTTGCGTTTCCAGGCCGATCACCGCCCTGAGTGCAGCTGGCAAGCGGTCGGCGACAGCCAGGCCTGCCCGTTGCTGCCCGGCCCCCGGCGCCCGGGCTGGCTGTTGCGCGAGCCGCTGGCGCTGCCGGAGGGGACGGCGCGCCTCCTCATGGGGCCGGAACGCATCGAGTCCGGCTGGTGGGACGGCGGCGACGTGCGCCGCGACTATTACCTGATCGAAACCCGCAGCGGCCAGCAAGGCTGGGCCTATCGCCCGGTGGGCGAGGCGGGGCCCTTGTTGCTGCAGGGCTGGTTCGCATGACGGGCTATGCCGAACTGCACTGCCTGTCGAACTTCAGTTTCCAGCGCGGTGCCTCCAGTGCCCGCGAGCTGTTCGAACGGGCAGCGGCCCAGAGCTACCAGGCCCTGGCGATTACCGACGAATGCAGCCTGGCCGGCATCGTCCGGGCCTGGCAGGCCTCGAAGGACAGCGGCCTGGCGCTGATCGTCGGCAGTGAAGTGCGCCTCGACGACGGCCCGAAACTGGTGCTGCTGGTGGAGAGCCTGGAGGGCTACCAGGGCCTGTGCCGGCTGATTACCCGTGGCCGGCGCCGGGCGCAGAAGGGCCAGTACCAACTGCTGCGCGAAGACTTCGCGCAACCCTTGCCGGGGCTGTTGGCCCTGTGGCTGGCGGACGAGCCCGGGCAGCCACAGGCTGCACGGCGGGAAACCGGGCGCTGGCTGCAACAGGTGTTCGCCGACCGGCTGTGGCTGGCGGTGGAACTGCACTGCGCGCAGGACGATCAGCGGCGCCTGGGCGAGTCCCTGGCGTTGGCCCGGGAGCTGGGCATTGCCGCCGTGGCCAGCGGCGATGTGCATATGCATGTGCGGGGGCGCCGGGCCCTGCAGGACACCATGACCGCGATCCGCCACCACGTGCGGGTGGCCGAGGCCGGCCAGCGCCTGCACCCCAATGGCGAGCGGCATTTGCGCAGCCTCGAGGCATTGCGTGGGCTGTATCCGGCGGCGCTGCTGGAGGAGTCGCTGAAGATCGCCGAGCGTTGCCGCTTCGACCTCGGGCAGCTGCATTACCAATACCCGCGGGAGCTGGTGCCGCAAGGCCAGACACCCGCCAGCTGGCTGCGCGAGCTGACCGGGCAGGGCATCGCCAAGCGCTGGCCCGGGGGCGCCACGCCCAAGGTGCTCAAGCAGATCGACAATGAACTGAAGCTGATCGCCGAGCTGGGCTACGAGAGTTATTTCCTCACGGTGCACGACATCGTCAGTTATGCCCGCAGCCAGTCGATCCTCTGCCAGGGACGCGGCTCGGCGGCCAACTCGGCGGTGTGTTTCGCCCTGGGCATCACCGAGATCGACCCGGACCGCTCGACCCTGCTGTTCGAGCGTTTTCTCTCGCGCGAGCGTAACGAGCCGCCGGATATCGACGTGGATTTCGAGCACGAGCGGCGCGAGGAAGTCCTGCAGTATGTGTTCCAGCGTTACGGCCGCCACCGCGCCGCGCTGACCGCGGTGGTCAGCACCTACCACGGCGCCGGTGCGGTGCGCGATGTGGCCAAGGCCCTGGGCTTGCCGCCGGACCAGGTCAACGCCCTGGCCGATTGCTGCGGCCATTGGAGCGATACACCGCCTGCCGTCGAGCGCCTGCTGGAGGCCGGCTTCGACCCGGACAGCCCGGTGCTGCGCCGGGTCCTGAGCCTGACCGGGCAACTGATCGGCTTTCCCCGGCACCTGTCCCAGCACCCTGGCGGCTTCGTGATTTCCGAACAGCCGCTGGACACCCTGGTGCCGGTGGAAAACGCGGCCATGGCCGAGCGCACCATCATCCAGTGGGACAAGGACGACCTGGATGCGGTGGGGCTGCTCAAGGTGGATGTGCTGGCGCTGGGCATGCTCAGCGCGATTCGCCGCTGCTTCGACCTGGTGCGTGGTTATCGTGGCCAGCAGTGGACCCTGGCGAGCATTCCGCCGGATGACCCGGCCACCTACGAAATGATCGGCCGCGCCGACACCATCGGCGTATTCCAGATCGAGTCGCGGGCGCAGATGTCGATGCTGCCCCGGCTCAAGCCGAAGGATTTCTACGACCTGGTGATCGAGGTGGCGATTGTCCGGCCGGGGCCGATCCAGGGCGGCATGGTCCATCCGTACCTGCGTCGGCGTGACAAAAAGGAGAAGGTGACCTATCCCTCGGCGGAGCTCAAAGAGGTGCTGCAGCGAACCCTGGGCGTGCCGCTATTCCAGGAGCAGGTGATGCAGATCGCGATTGTCGCCGCCGACTACACCCCCGGCGAGGCCGACCAGTTGCGCCGCTCCATGGCCGCCTGGAAACGCCACGGCGGCCTGGAGCCGCATCGCTTGCGCCTGCGCGACGGCATGCGCGCCAACGGCTATAGCGACGAGTTCGCCGCGCAGATCTTCGAGCAGATCAAGGGGTTCGGCAATTATGGGTTCCCCGAATCCCACGCCGCCAGTTTCGCCTTGCTGACCTATGCCAGCTGCTGGCTCAAGTGCCACGAACCGGCGGCCTTCGCCTGTGCCCTGATCAACAGCTGGCCCATGGGTTTCTACAGCCCCGACCAGATCCTCCAGGACGCGCGCCGGCATCGGCTGCTGATTCGTCCCGTGGACGTGTGCGCCAGCGACTGGGATTGCAGCCTGGAGCCGCTGGCCGGCGCGCAGCCGGCGTTGCGCCTGGGGCTGCGGATGATCAAGGGTTTTCGCGAAGACGACGCGCGACGTATCGAGACCGCGCGTGGCCAGGGCGCGTTTGTCGACATCGCCGACCTTGGGCTGCGCGCCCGGCTCGACAACCGCGCCCAGGAACTGCTGGCCGATGCCGGTGCCTTGCGCGGGCTGGCCGGGCACCGGCATCGGGCGCGCTGGGAAGTGGCGGGGGTGCAGCAACAGCTCGGCCTGTTCGCCGGCTTGCCGCGCCAGGAGGAAGCGTCGGTGGCTTTGCCGGCACCGACGGTCGGCGAAGACCTGCAGGCCGACTACCTGAGCGTCGGCACCACCCTCGGGCCGCATCCGCTGGCCTTGCTGCGGGGCGAACTCAAGGCCCGGCGCTGCCGCAGTTCCCGCGAGCTGCTGGAGGTCGAGCACGGGCGGCCGGTCAGCATCGCCGGGCTGGTCACCGGGCGCCAGCGGCCGGGCACGGCCAGCGGCGTGACCTTCGTCACCCTGGAAGACGAGTTCGGCAACGTCAACGTGGTGGTCTGGCGCGACCTGGCCGAACGCCAGCGCCGGGTCCTGGTCGGCGCGCAGTTGCTCAAGGTCGACGGGACCCTGGAGACCGAAGGCGAAGTGCGCCACCTGATCGCCGGCCGCCTGAGCGACCTCAGCGATCTGCTGAGCGGTATCAGCGTGCGCAGCCGGGACTTTCGTTGACGCAGCCAGTGCCGGGCGCTGGCGCGAGAGCAGGGCGCGGGGTGCGCCAGTCAAGCGATTGACGCCGGGATTTTTTATTTCTTTCCGCGGTGATGGCACTTTGGCATAATCGCCGCCGCCGACGCCTCCTGCGTCACGTTTCAGCGTGCCCTGACCGCTAGTCCCGAACCCGCAAAAAGCCGTGGTTCGCAGGCCTGTGGCAGGGCCAAGGCACTTTTCATGAATACTCAAAAGGAACGCAAGTGAGACTGATCTCGAAGTTGGTGGTGTCGGCCGTGGCGTTGGCCGTACTGGCGGGCATGAGCGGTTGTGCCACGGAAAGCTCCCGGGCGCTGCCCGTGGAGAAGGTCCAGAGCGCCAGCCAGGTGTGGACCGGAGTCCGGGTACCGATGGCGGTGGGCAAGTTCGATAACCGCTCCAGCTACATGCGCGGGATTTTCTCCGACGGCATCGACCGCCTCGGCGGTCAGGCCAAGACCATCCTCATTACCCACCTGCAGCAGACCCACCGCTTCAATGTGCTGGATCGCGACAATATGGGCGAGATCCAGCAGGAAGCGCAGATCAAGGGGCAGGCGCAGAAACTCAAGGGCGCCGATTTCGTGGTGACCGGCGATGTCACCGAGTTCGGCCGCAAGGAAACCGGCGATCACCAGCTGTTCGGCATTCTCGGCCGCGGCAAGACCCAGGTGGCCTACGCCAAGGTGGCGTTGAACATCGTCAACATCAGCACTTCCGAAGTGGTGTATTCGACCCAGGGTGCTGGCGAATACGCCCTGTCCAACCGTGAGGTGATCGGCTTCGGCGGCACGGCTTCCTACGACTCGACGCTTAACGGCAAGGTCCTCGACCTGGCCATGCGCGAGGCCGTCAACCGCATGGTCGAGGCGATCGACGCCGGAGCCTGGAAACCCAGCCGCTGATAAACCTTGCTGACAGGGAGAAGTGCAAGCATGCGTAACACCAAGATGAACCGGCCACTGCTGGCCGCCGCTTTGCTGGGCAGTGCATTGCTGGCCGGTTGCAGCGGGCCGAAGACGCTTTACCAATGGGAAACCTACCAGGCCCAGACCTACGAGTATTTCAAGGGCGAGGAGGCCAGGGAGGCCCAGGTCGAAGCGCTGGAGCGCGACCTGCAAAAGATCAAGTCCACCGGCAAGGCGGTGCCGCCGGGTTACCACGCTCACCTGGGCATGCTCTATGCAGGCCTGGGCAAGGACGACCAGATGGTGCAGCAGTTCAATACCGAGAAGGCGCTGTTCCCCGAATCCGCGTCGTACATGGACTTTCTGCTGAAGAACGCCAAGAAGGGAGTCACCCAATGAGCCTCGCGACCCTGCGCAACCTGCTTGGCCTGCTGGCCGTAAGCCTGCTGGTGGGCTGCGCCACGCCCAAGACCGTGGACTACTCGGCCTACAAGCAGGCTCGGCCCAAGTCGATCCTGGTGCTGCCGCCGCTCAACGAGTCGCCGGACATCAAGGCCACCTACAGCATGCTGTCGCAGGTGACCTTTCCCCTGGCCGAAGCCGGTTACTACGTGATGCCGATTGCGCTGGTGGATGAAACCTTCCGCAACAACGGCCTGACCAACCCGGCGGATATCCATGGTTTGTCGCCGGCCAAGCTCAACGAGATATTCGGTGCCGACGCCGGCCTGTACATCACCGTCAAGGAATACGGAACCAGCTACATGCTGATCAGCAGTGCCACGGTGGTCACCGCCAGTGCCACCCTGGTGGACCTGAAGACCGGCACCACACTGTGGACCGGCAGTGCCCGGGCCTCCAGCGAAGAGGGCAACAACAGCAATGCCGGCGGCCTGGTGGGCATGCTGATCACCGCCGCGGTGAAGCAGATCATCAACACCTCCACCGACGCCGGCCACCCGATCGCCGGCATCACCAGCCAGCGCCTGTTGTCGGCCGGGCAACACGCCGGCTTGCTGTACGGTCCGCGCTCGCCGAAATACGGCACCGACTGAAGTCTTCGGGGCGGGCAATCCGCCCCGTGCCAGGCGACGCTTGCGAGCGTTCGCCTGGGGCTTTCCGGTTGCGCCTGTGCGGTTTATCCCAGCGTGTCCGAAGGCAGATGGCCGACCAGCGGCAGCAGTGATTCCATCTCGTCGCGCAAAACCTTGAAACCATCTGTGTGCAGGGTGTTCAAAGGCTCTGGAGGTTGCGGCGTCGCAGCTTCTTGAAAACCCATGCTTGCCATGTTTTTCGTAGAGCTCTCTCATGCCGTTCTTATCAGATCCTCATGGTTGCCAGGGCTGGAAAGGCGAGATGGCCGGACGCATCCAGGCGTTCGACTGGTCCCTCACCGAGCTGGGTGCGCTGGATCGTTGGTCGTCGAGCCTATGCAGCGCAGTGCAACTGCTGCTGGCCTCACCGGTGCCCCTGGTCATGCTCTGGGGCCGCTCGGGGTACATGATCTACAACGATGCCTACGCCGAATTCGCCGGCGGCCGGCATCCGTATCTGCTCGGCTGCCAGGTGGAGCAGGGCTGGCCGGAAGTGGCGGATTTCAATCGCCATGTGCTGGACACTTGCCTGGCGGGCGGGACCCTGTCGTACCGTAATAAAGAGCTGGTCCTGCTGCGCAACGGCCAGCCGGAAAATGTCTGGATGGATCTCTACTACAGCCCGGTGCCCGGTGACGACCATACGCCGGCCGGGGTCATGGCGATCGTGGTCGAGACCACCGCCCACGTGCTGTCCGAGCAGCGCCGCCAGGAAGTCGAGAACGCCTACCGGGCGGAAAACGAACGGGTGCAACTGGCGCTCAACGCCGGGGCGTTGCTGGGCTCCTTTGTCTGGGACATCAAGGCCAATCGGCTGTCGGGCGACGAGCGTTTTGCCCGGACCTTTTCCTACCCGCCGGAGCAGCCGCTGGACGACCTGTCGATCCAGGTCGCCGAAAGCCGGGTGCATCCCGATGACCTGCCGCGGATCAAGGAGCAGGTTGCCTACAGCCTGCAAAAGGGCACGCCCTACAACACCGAATACCGTATCCGGCGCCCGGATGGCAGTTACCTGTGGGTCGTGGGCTGCGGCCGTTGCGAGTTCGACGACGCGGGGCGGGCCTTGCGCTTTCCCGGTGTGCTGATCGATATCCACGAACGCAAGATGGCCGAAGAATCCCTGTTGCAACTGACGCGCAACCTCGAGCAGCGGGTGGCCGAGGAGGTCAACGCACGGGTCTCGGCCGAGGAGCAGTTGCGCCAGTCGCAAAAGCTCGAGGCCATTGGCGGCATGACCGGGGGCGTGGCCCATGACTTCAACAACCTGCTGCAAGTGATCGCCGGCAACCTGCACCTGCTGGCGCGCCATGAACCGGACAACGCCAATGTGCAGCGCCGGGTCGGCGCCGCCCTGACCGCGGTCGAGCGCGGGGCCAAGCTGTCCGCGCAACTGCTCGCGTTCGCCCGGCGCCAGCCGTTGTCGCCCGAGGTCTACAACCCGCGTCGGATCCCCGACAGCCTGAGCGAACTGCTGCAACGGGCCCTCGGCGAAACCATCGACATCGACGTGCAATTGCCCACGCAGCCCTGGTGCATCAAGGTCGACCGCAGCCAGCTGGAAAACGCCTTGCTCAACCTGGCGATCAATGCCCGCGACGCGATGAAGGGCGAGGGCACCATCGGCATCCGTGGCGAGAATGTGGTGCTCGATGGCGATTTCTGCGCCGGCAAGGGCATTACCGCCGGCGATTACTTGTGCCTGTCGGTGGCCGATACCGGCGACGGCATGGCCCCCGAGGTGCTCAAGCAGGCGTTCGAGCCGTTCTTCACCACCAAGCGCGACGGCCTGGGCACCGGGCTGGGGCTGAGCATGGTGTTCGGTTTCGTCAAGCAGAGCGGCGGGCATATCGAGATGCTCAGCACGCCGGGGCAGGGCACCACGGTGCGCATGTATTTCGTGCGCAGCACCGAACCCGAGCCGGGCACCGCGCCCCGGCGTGCGCAGCGGCCTTGCCACGGCCAGGAAACCATCCTGGTGGTGGAAGACAACGAGGACGTGCGCGCCGCCGCGGTCGAGCTGCTGGAAAGCGCCGGCTACAAAGTGCTGGTGGCGGCTAATGGCGATGCGGCTATGCAACTGCTGCTGAACGGCGCCCGGGTCGAGTTGATCTTCACCGATGTGGTGATGCCCGGGCTGATCAAAAGCACCGACCTGGCGCTGTGGGCCAAGACCCAGTCGCCCGCCGTGGCGGTGCTGTTCACCTCGGGGCATACCCGCGACATCATCTCCAGCAATCACCAGCTCAGCCCCGACACCCACCTGTTGAGCAAGCCCTACAGCCCGGACGCCCTGACGAGCATGGTCAGGGCGGTGCTGGAGGCGTGAAGCCACAAGGGCCTGGCCCCCCCCGCCGGTTGATCGGCATTCAAGGCGCGTCATTCACGGTTGCTCAAAACCCCGGGCCCATGCACCCTGCATGACGGTCGTCCAGCCGCCGGCGCCGGTGCGCGCGAAGGGGCTCGCTGACCTGGTATTCCTGCCCGACATCTCCCGATACAAGGCTGTCCCATGACTTCAGCGCGCAATACGCCTTTGCCCCAGGTTTCGTCTTCCTTGCCCGCCAACAGCTCGGGTTTCGTCAGGGTGCGCGGCGCCCGCGAACACAACCTGCGCAACGTCGACGTGGATATTCCCCGCGATGCGCTGGTGGTGTTCACCGGCGTCTCCGGCTCCGGCAAATCGTCCCTGGCATTCTCGACCCTGTATGCCGAGGCCCAGCGTCGCTACTTCGAATCGGTGGCGCCTTATGCCCGGCGCCTGATCGACCAGGTCGGGGTGCCGGACGTCGACGCCATCGAAGGCCTGCCGCCAGCGGTGGCCCTGCAACAGCAGCGCGGCACGCCGAGCACGCGCTCATCGGTGGGCAGCGTCACCACCTTGTCCAGCCTGATCCGCATGCTCTATTCCCGCGCCGGCAGCTACCCGCCGGGGCAGCCGATGCTCTACGCCGAAGACTTCTCGCCCAACACCCCGCAAGGCGCCTGCCCCGACTGCCACGGCCTGGGTCGGGTCTACGAGGTCAGCGAGGCGTCCATGGTCCCGGACCCTTCGCTGACTATCCGCCAGCGCGCGGTGGCGTCCTGGCCGCTGGCCTGGCAAGGGCAAAACCAGCGCGACATCCTCGTGACCCTGGGCTACGACGTCGATATTCCCTGGCGCGACCTGCCGCAAGCGCAGCGCGACTGGATCCTGTTCACCGAGGAAACCCCAACCGTGCCGGTGTACGCCGGGCTGACTCCGGAGCAGACCCGCGAAGCCCTCAAGCGCAAGCAGGAGCCGAGCTACATGGGCACCTTCAGCGGCGCCCGGCGCTACGTGCTGCACACCTTTACCCACTCGCAAAGCGCGCTGATGAAGAAGCGTGTGTCGCAGTTCATGCTCGGCAGCCCGTGCCCGTTGTGCGAGGGCAAGCGCCTGAAGCGCGAGGCCTTGTCGGTGACTTTCGCCGGCCTCGACATTGGCGAACTGTCGCAGATGCCCCTGCTGCAACTGGCCGAGGTGCTCAAGCCGGTGGCCGCCCAGGCTTACCTGGAACAGGCCGAGGAGCCCGGCGAGGTGTGGAGCCATGAGCAGACCCAGGCCGCGCGCCAACAACGGATCGCCCAGGGCGCGCCGGGGCATGTCGGAGGGCCGGATGTGCGGCACACGCCGAACCTGTCGCTGGAAAAGCGCCTGGCCGCGCAACGTATCGCCCAGGACCTGCTGGAGCGGGTCAGCACCCTGACCGGCCTGGGCCTGGGTTACCTGGCCCTGGAGCGCAGCACGCCGACCCTGTCGTCCGGCGAGTTGCAGCGCTTGCGCCTGGCGACCCAACTGGGCTCGCAGCTGTTCGGGGTGATCTATGTGCTTGACGAGCCCTCGGCCGGCCTGCATCCGGCGGATGCCGAGGCGTTGTTCGAGGCCCTGCAGCAGCTCAAGGCTTCGGGCAATTCGCTGTTCGTGGTCGAGCACGACCTGCAGACCATGCGCCGCGCCGACTGGCTGGTCGACGTTGGCCCGGCGGCGGGCGAGCAGGGCGGCCAGGTGCTGTACAGCGGTCCGCCGGCGGGGCTGGCCCAGGTCGCGCAGTCGCAGACCCGCGCCTACCTGTTCGCCGAACAGGCGCCGGCCCGCCGTACCGCGCGCCAGGCCCAGGGCTGGCTGCGCCTGGAGGGCATCAGCCGCAACAACCTGAATGACCTGAGCGCCGAGTTTCCCCTGGGCTGCTTTACCGCGGTCACCGGGGTTTCCGGTTCGGGCAAGTCGAGCCTGGTCAGCCAGGCGCTGCTGGAACTGGTGGGCGCGCACCTCGGGCGGCCGCAGAGCAACGAGGAACCCGAGGAACTGAACCTGGAGGACGACGCCCCGCAAGCCAGCAGCGGCGAAGTCACCGCCGGGCTGGAGCGGATCAAGCGCCTGGTGCAGGTGGACCAGAAACCCATCGGCCGCACCCCGCGTTCGAACCTGGCGACCTACACCGGGCTGTTCGATCACGTGCGCAAGCTGTTCGCCGCCACCCCCGAGGCGCGAGCGCTGGGCTACGACGCCGGGCAGTTTTCCTTCAACGTCGCCAAGGGCCGTTGCCCGGCCTGCGAGGGCGAAGGTTTTGTCAGCGTCGAGTTGTTGTTCATGCCCAGCGTCTATGCGCCGTGCCCCACTTGCCACGGCGCGCGCTACAACCCGCAGACCCTGGCCATCCAGTGGCAGGGCCTGGACATCGCCCAGGTCCTGCAACTGACGGTGCAGGAGGCGGTCGCGGTGTTCGCCGGGCAAGCGAGCATCCGCCGCTCCCTGGAAGTCTTGCGCGATATCGGCCTGGGCTACCTGCGCCTCGGCCAGCCCGCCACCGAGCTGTCCGGCGGCGAAGCGCAGCGGATCAAGCTGGCCACCGAACTGCAGCGCAACCCGCGTGGCGCGACCCTGTATGTGCTCGACGAACCCACCACCGGCCTGCACCCGAGCGATGTCGATCGCCTGCTGGAGCAGTTGGACAACCTGGTGCGGGCCGGCCACAGCGTGGTGGTGGTCGAGCATGAAATGCGCGTGGTGGCCCAGGCCGACTGGGTGATCGATATCGGCCCGGGCGCCGGCGACCAGGGCGGCAAGGTGGTGGTCAGCGGCACGCCGCAACAGGTCGCCAGGCACCGCAAGAGCCGCACCGCACCGTTTCTGGCCCAGGCGCTGGGGTGAATCGCGGCACCCTCCGCGGGGCTTCGCTCGTGGCGGGTTGTGAGGCGGGCGGTGGGGCGCGGGAAATGTCGCTGAAGGCGACGAACGGTTAGCGCTGTGGTCTGATTGACGGTCGACAGACAGCGGTGGTGGAGGTCATTCTGGTAACTGGCGAGTGCCTGTAAGTGCGCTTGCTACCGATCAACAAACGGAGGTGTTTCATGCCGGTGCCCCACGACCTGTATCAGGACCTGAGCTGCAGCAAAGAAGACATTCAACAGCGCCGGGCCAGTGACCCGCACTTGAATGCCTTGTTCGACAAATACTCCAGCATTGATGATCAGGTGCTCAAAGCGGAGGCCGCGGCGGCCGCTGACGAGGAGCTGAAACGACTCAAGGAAAAGCGGCTGCTGATCAAGGATGAAATCTCCGAGAAGCTGACTGCCCGCTTCTGACCCCGACCCTGTCCTGAGCGAGATGTCCCGAGGCTTGGGGCGTCTCGCCAGGTTTTACGCAATCCAGAGCATTGGCTGCTCTTTCCGCTATTTGCCCGTTTACTCCCCTGTATCGACCCGCACCCTTGACGAGACGCGCCCGAGTGGGGCGCGCCTGTTTCAGCGCCTGCCTGCCTCAAGGGCACTCGCAGGTGCTCGGGCCGAATACCGGGCCTGCGCAGGGATCTTCGGACGGTCCGAACACCGGGCACGCGGCCAGCGCCGACAGGGATGAAGTGAGCAGTAGGGAAGCCAGGAGGATTTTGATTTTCATGGGGGGATCCACTCTCAATGTGATGGGAATCAATCGGATTCGATTGTTTGTCTTTCCTTGGTGGGCGCCGGTGACGGCGCCGCGCGGGATAGCTTAGATCAGAATCTGGCGAGCATGCCGGTGCCCATGCCGTTATCGCATCAAGGCGCCTTTGACAGGGCGACGCTCAGCGGCAGGCGCGCCATATGCGTGGCCTTGAGCGAGCCGAAGTACAGGGCGTCGCCGTATTCGCGCACCGTGGTGATCGGCGCATAGTTGCCGGCGCTGGCGTCCTGCAGGTTGGCGATGACCTGGCCCTGGGTATCCAGGCCGAGGACGAAGCCGCGTTTTTCCACGGGCTTGGGCAGCAGGGTCATGGCCCGCACGATCATCTTGCGCACCGCCGGGTAAGGCGCCGTACCGTCGAGCAGGGCATTGCGCGGCGCGTAGAGCGCCACCCAGAAGCGCCCCTGGCCGTTGAAGCTGAGGTTGTCCGGCAGCCCCGGCAGGTTGTCGATGAACAGGTCGCGGGTGCCGGCTTTGGCGCCGTCGAGCCAGTAGCGGCTGATCCGGTAGGCGCCGGTTTCGTTGACCAGCACATAGGCTTCCTGAGGCCCGAGGGCGACGCCGTTGGCGAACTCCAGGCCGTCCAGCAACTGTTCGGTCTGGCCGGTCTGGAAGTCATAGCGCAGCAGGCGACCGTCGCCGCCGTGCTCGATCACCGCCTCGCCGTCCTGGCCGTAGCCCCAGCGGCTGGTGGCGTCGCTGAAATAGGCATAACGCCCGGCGGCGTCCACCGTTACGTCGTCGGTAAAGCCGAACGCCAGGCCGTTGGCCGATGTGCTCAGGCTGCTCAACCGGCCCTTGGCGTCCAGCGCCAGCAGACCCTTGACCGCGTCGGCGATGATCAGCCGGCCATCCGGATGGCGGGCCAGGCCCAGGGGCCGCCCGCCGGTATTGGCCAGTTCCTGCAGGGCGCTGCCGTCCAGGGCGGTGCGGATCACCCGCCCGTCATGCAGGCCGCTGATCAGCGAGCCGTCTTCCAGCAGCAGGGCTTCCGGGCCGTCGATATTCAGTGCGCCGACCGCCTGCACGCCCTTGAGCTTCTGGTTTTCGGCGTAGGGGCCGGCCTGCAGGGAAGGCGCCGGCGGCGGGCTCCAGGCGACAGGTTGCACCTTGGTCGGCATCAGCAGCAGAAAGGCGCCGATGGCGATGGCGAGCACCAGCAGCAGATGGCGAAACTTGATCCGACGGGGTGTGACGGGCTTCATCGAGGGCGGCTCCTGGTGATGGGTTCAGGTCGCGCTCTGCGGCGCGACGTCGGCGCCCCGGGGAATCGCCCGTTGCGCCATCTCGCACAAGGCTAGCAGGGAGTCGGCGGACTCCCGTTCTATCCGCCTTCTGAATAGCAGGCGATTGCCCAGGCGCATCAGCAGGCCGTCGAAGCGGTACTCCAGGGTGCGGATAAACCGTGTGCGGTGGGCATCCAGCGGTTGGCATTCATAAGTGACCACCAGCGCCAGGCCATGGTCGCCCCTGGCCGCGGCACTCCAGCGATGCCCCGGCAGGTATTCGTCGACCCGCCAGCTCAGGTGCCCGCTGCGTCCGCCGGCATGGATGTCTTCCTCGAAACGCGCGCCAGCGGGCAAGGCGCCGGCCGGGCCCTGGACCTTCAGCGACGAGGGGTGCCATTCCGGCCAGCGGCTGGAGGCGCAAGCGTAGTCGAGCAGGGCCACCGGGTTGCGTGGGATATCGATCTGATGCTGCATGCGAGTCATGGGCGAGGACCTTGTCGAGGCGCTTGTTGATAGCGAAGCGGTGGCGGGCTCCGGCTCCCAGTACAGGGTGCCGAACAGGTAATCCATCAACGGCAGGACGATGTTGAAATTGCGCTCCTGCATCAGCTCGCGACGGTGATGCAACTCATGCAGGCGACGCATCTGGCGGATCCACGGCAGCCGCGCCAGCGGGTGGCCGGCCGGCAGGTGTTCGCAGGCATGGAACACTTCGTAGGCCAGGTAGCCGATCAGCGTGCAACTGGCGAACAGCGCCGCGACATTGGCATTCCAGAACTTCAGCAGCCACCACAGCGGCAGGGCGAACAGCAGGCTGTGGACCACGATCAGCCAGGCCGGAAACAGGATCACCCGCCAGTCCCGGGGGCCGTCGTAGGTCATGTGCCCAGGGACGAAAAAACTGTGGTGGTCGCCGCTGTGGCGGGCGTAGAACATCCGCGCGAAGGCCTGTTTGTGGTGGCCCAGCCAGCGGTGCACGACATAGATGCACAGGTTGAAGAACAGCAGCGCCACCGGCACCGCCAGCCATTCCAGCGGCCGCACCTGATGCAGGGTGCTCCACAGCAGGGCGATGCACGCCAGGCCGTAGGCCAGCACGAAGCCGCCGTGCAGCCACGGGTTGTAGCGCGGATGAACCGCGGCGCGGTAACGCTCGCGAAATGCCAGGGTGGTTTGCCTCAAGGCCGCTCTCCGGTTGGTTTTGTTGTTCTTATTGACAGAAGATTAGCCCTGCTCGAATTATCCAGCTAATGGATATTCGGAATGGGGATTATTCATGAAGCTGAATTTGCGGCACCTGGATCTCAACCTGCTGCTGGTGTTCGATGCGCTGATGCAGGAGCAGAACCTGTCCCGCGCGGCGGTGCGCCTGAACCTCAGCCAGCCGGCCGTGAGCAATGCCCTGGCGCGCCTGCGCAGCCAGCTCGACGAGCCGCTGTTCATCCGCACCGCCCGGGGCATGCAGCCGACGCCGCGGGCCCATGTGCTGCACGGTTCGGTGCGCCAGGCCCTGCGCCTGTTGCAGGAAGGCCTGGACCCGGGTGGCGAGTTCGACCCGACGGCGGCCGACCAGACCTTCAGCCTGTCGATGAACGACTACGCCCAGGCGCGCCTGTTGCCGGCGCTGTCGCGGCGCTTGCAGAACAGCGCGCCCAAGGTCCGCCTGGCGGTGCGCAGCGATGCCGCCGACTCCTTGCCGGCCTGGCTGACCACCGGCCTGCTCGACCTGGCGGTGGATTACCTGTACTTCGACGACCCTGATCTTTGCTACCAGCCGCTGCTGGAGGAGCAACTGGTGGTGATCGGCCGCCTCGACCACCCGGCGTTCGAGGCGCAACTTAGCCTCAAGGCCTATGAACAGGGCCGCCACGTGGCGCTTCCGGACCGGGGCGGGCGCGGCTCGCCCCTGGAGATTGTCCTGGGCTCGGCCAAGGTCCAGCGCCATGTCCAGTTGTTCGTCCCGCATTACCTGAGCATTCCGTTGATCGTCGCCCAGTCGGACTTGCTGGGCACGGTGCCGCGGCGCCTGGCGGAGCATTTCGCTGCGCTGATGCCGATCCGTATCGCCGAGCTGCCCTTGATGGCGCCGCCGGTGCAAGTCAGCCTGATCTGGCATCGCCAGCAGGAGCGGGTGCCGGGGCATCGCTGGCTGCGCGAGGAAATCATCGCCCTGGCCGCGCGGTTTGCCGGGCAGCCGCAGCTGTCCGGGGGCGCCGAGCGCTGATCACAAAAAAACAACAAAAGATTAAGACGGGTCCGATTGGTCGGGCGCGAGCGGCCTGTATCCTTCGGGGTCCGCTTAATGAGCAGCAACGCTGACTCGGAGGCGCCAACCGATTGGAGATTGCATGCGTCACTCGATTCTGAACATTGCCCTGGCAGCCAGCTGCCTCTTTGGTATGGCCGGGCAGGCCGCCGTGGCAGCGGTGGATGCCAGCCAGTATGTGGAACTCAAGGATGCCGTGCCGCAAGTCGTGCCCGGCAAGATCGAAGTGGTGGAACTGTTTTCCTATGGCTGCGGCCACTGCTACACCCTCGAGACCTCGATCAACCCCTGGGCGGCCCAGCTCGCCGAGGATGTGAACTTCGTCAAGCTGCCGGCCATGTTTGGCGGGATCTGGGACGTCTACGGCCAGCTGTACCTGACCCTGGCGACCATGGATGCCAAGCCCGAAGTGCACCACGCGGTATTCGAGGCGATCCACGGCGGCAACCGCCTGAAGACCCCCGAGGCCATGGCCGAGCTGCTTAAAGGCCAGGGCATCGAGCCGGCGAAATTCCTCGCCACCTACAACTCCTTCGCCGTGCAGGCCAAGGTCATGGACGCGAAAAAACGCACTGCCGCCTATCAGGTCACCGGTGTGCCTTCGCTGGTGGTGGACGGCAAGTACCGCTTCGGCATGACCAGCGACGGCGCCAAGGCCCTGTTCGCCGTGGCGGATCAGTTGATCGCCCAGGTGCGGGCGGCGAAGTAAGCCTTCGATGCCCTTGGGCCGCTGTCCAGCCAACGCGGCTTGGCAGCGGCCCAAGGGCATCGAGCGGCAGTCAAAAAGGGCATCGCTAGCGATGCCCCTCATAGGCGCTGTCAGTCCTTGATCCGCGGCGCCTGCGGATGCGGGCTCGCGAACGCCTGCTCAAAAGCCAGGCACAGGCGCAGCACCTGATCGTCGGCAAACCGTGCCCCCACCCCCTGCAGGCCCACCGGCAAGCCGTCCTCGGCGAAACCCCACGGCAGCGATGCGCCCGGTTGCTGGGTGAGGTTGAAGGGGGAGCGGAAGGGCCCATCCACAGCCACTAAGCTGATGGCAGGCCATGCGCCGCCATAGAAGGGAGGAAGCCATGATTCTGTGCAAACGCGCCTACGAGTCCGCGAGCCCCGACGACGGTTATCGGGTGCTGGTGGACCGCCTGTGGCCGCGCAACTGTCGCAAGGACCGGTTGTCGCTGGACCAATGGCTGAAAGACCTGGCGCCGTCTACCGGATTGCGTCGTGCCTTCAAGTCCGGCGAGCTGGACTTCGCCACCTTTCGCAACCGTTACCGCCAGGAGCTGGCGGCCCGCCCCGAACACTGGTGGGCGCTGCTGGAGCGCGGGCAAAAGGGCCGCCTGACCCTAGTGTATTCGGCCCATGATGAGCAACACAACAATGCCCGAGTGCTGGCCGAATGGCTGGAGGATGAGCTGGACCGCCAGGGCGACGGCAGTTCTCCGGTGTGTTATGCGCACCTGGCGCCGCCCGAATGAAGGCGCTGCGTTTCAGGGCTGCTTCAACATCACATAGGCCTCGCCGCCGCGCCGGTCGTGCATCAGCAGGAAGACTTGCTGGTCGAGGGTGATTTTCACCGGCAAGTCCTGCGCCACCGGGGTGCTGGAGAACTGCCCGGCGATCTTGAGAAATTGCGCGGTCAGGGTCTTGTCCCGTTGTGACGGCGTGGTCACCGCGCATTGCTTAGCTCGTTGCACCTGGACCCCAAGGCTGTGGTCCGGCCTGAGCCCCATTCGCGCATAGCCGGCATCGTCCAGCCTGGCGATGCCGTAGGCCTTGGCCGCGCTGTCGGCCCCGGCAAAGGAGGGCGCGGATTTCAGGCAGATATCGCGAAAGGCCAGGACGCCTTCGGCAACAGTCGCCGCTTCCTTGTCGATAATTTCCGGCGGGCTGGAACAGCCGGCCAGCAGGGCCAGGACCAGCAGCGGGCTGAGGATCATGCGGTTCATCGGACCTCCCAGGCATCACGGGGCTTGGTTTATAGCCTAGCCAAGCTTCTGCCTGCACGAGCAAGCCTGCGCAACCGCAGCGCCAGCCACCAGGCCGAGGTGGATGGCGCTGTTGCGGCCTTGGCGGCTACAGGGACTGCTGGCCGATCAGACGCTCAAGGTTTCCGGCTGGGGCACCGCCCAATCTTCGATCAGGCGCTGCGGCGTGCAGCAGGTCTTGCGCTTGTAGACGAAGCTGGCGCATTTCTCGGCGAAGCCGTGGCGGTTCTGCACCATGTCCAGGTGCATCTGTTCCAGCTCGGCGTTGCGGCAGTGCTGCATCAGTTGCGGGTCGGCGTTGGCCTTGCGCTCGCGCAGGGCCTGGTACTTCGGCTCGGTCAGCACGGCATTGGCCCGTTGCAGCAGCCACAGGCTGAATTCGTCTGGGCAGCGCGGACCGACCTCCTGGACCATGCCCATCTGCAGGGCCTGGGCGGCGTTGATCGGCAGGCATTCGTCGGTGAGCTTGTGCGCCATGGCGTGGCCGACGGCGCGGGGCAGGCTGTAGGTCCAGTATTCCGAGCCATACAGGCCCATGCTCTTGTAATGCGGGTTGTAGACGGTATTGGCCCGGGCCAGCACCACATCGGCCGCCAGCGCCAGCATCAGGCCGCCGGCCCCGGCGTTGCCGGTCAGGCCGCTGACCACCAACTGGCGGGCGCTGAGCAGCTCCTTGCAAACATCGTCGATGGCCTGGATGTTGGCCCAGGCTTCCAGGCCCGGGCTCGGCGCGGCCTGGATCACGTTGAGGTGCACGCCGTTGCAGAACGCGCCACGCCCGCCCTTGACCAGCAGTACCTGGGTGTCCCGGGCCTTGGCCCATTGCAGCGCGCTGACCAGGCGCTGGCAGTGTTCGGTGCTCATGGCGCCGTTGTAGAACTCGAAGGTCAGCTCGCCGACGCGGCCCGACTCGCGGTAGCGGATTGGCTGGTAGGCCTCGTCGCTGAACGGATCGCTGGCGATCGACCAATCCAGGCGGGGCACGCCGTCGAGCTGGCCGGCCAGCACGTGGCGCGCCGGCAACTTGAAGTGTTCCGTGCCCGGCCGGGCCTTGCGCTTGAGGGAGCCGATCCACAGGCTGCGATCGCCGCAGGCCACCAGCACTGCATCGTCATGCACCGCCAGCAGCTCGCCGGGGATACCGCTGCGGTTATCCAGGTGGGCGTCATACAGGTAGTACTGGCCGCCGGCGAGGCTGGCCAGGACGCCGGGCTGGCCATCGGCGGCGTCGATGCAGCGCTTGATGAAGCCGGCGCTGTCGTGCCAGCTGAAGCTGCGGTCGTCCTGCTTCATGTTCGGTTGCAGACGGCCGCGCACCTGCGGCTGGCTGTAGTCCAGGGGCGTTGGGACGAAGTCGCTGCCGAACTTTTCCACCACGTCGCGGATGCAATAGATCGCCGCATCGGCCACCGGGCCGTTGTACAGCTCGGACTTGCGCACCTGCGCCGGCACCTTGAATTCCCAGGTGGACCAGACCGGCCCGGCGTCCATTTCTTCCACCGCCTGCAGGGCAGTGACGCCCCAGCGCTCGAGGTTGTTGCTGATGGCCCAGTCCAGCGCGCTGGCGCCGCGGTCGCCGACGATGCCCGGGTGGATGATGATCACCGGGCGTGTCGGGTGACGCCACAGTTGCTCGGGCACCCGGTCCTTGAGGAAGGGGCAGATCACCAGGTCGGCGCCGGCCTGTTCGATCTGCCGGCAGACTTCGTCTTCATTGGTGAACAGCACCACGCTGGGGCGATGGCCGGATTGGCGCAGGTCCAGCCAGGCGCGTTGGGTAAGGCCATTGAAAGCGGTGGACAGCAGAATGATCTTCAGCGATTGCATTGCGGTTCTTCCTTGAAGATGAAGCGGGCCGGCCGTTCCGAAAAGCCGTCCCTGGCCGATGGAGGCGCCAGAGTAGTGGGGCTGTGCGTGCAGTCTGCTGATCGAGATCAATCAAGTGTGCGGCGTGGATTCTGAAGACGCGGGATGGCCCGCTTGAGGATTGAAGGTGGTTTTCGATGAGGATGCAGGCGCCAGAACAGCGCTGCTGAAACGACAAATCCCGCCAACAGGCGGGATTTGTGGGGTAAAACAGGGCTTCCCTGGGGAAGCGCCGGTTTAGGCCGGGAACAGTTCGCTCAGCTTCATTGCCAGCATCATGTCGCCTTCGGCGCGCAGTTTGCCGCCCATGAAGGCCTGCATGCCGTCGGTTTCGCCGCTGACGATGCCTTGCAGGGTTTCGCCGTCCATTACCAGGGTGACCTGGGCGTCCGGGTTTTCGCCTTCCTTGAGTTCGCAGGTGCTGTCTTTGACGATCAGCGAGAAGTTCTGGGTGTCATCGATACGGAAACCGAAAACCAGGTCCAGGCCGGCAGCGGCAGCTGGGTTGAACTTGGCTTTCATGGCTTGTACGGCGTCAGCTACGGTCATGGTTCGTTTCCTTTATGGGTTGTTACAGCAAGGGTAGTGATCCGGACTCAGCGGAAAGTGATGAGTTCCGGGGCCTTCAGCAGTTGCAGGTGGGCATGGCTGTTGAAGGACGCCAGGGCGACCTCGCGACCGCGAAACTTCAGCTGGTTGAGCGAGGTATTGACGATTTGCCAATTCAGTTCGAAGGCCTGGGCGGCAGGCATCCGGGTAATCAGGTGGAGCAGGGCGGTGATGGTGCCGCCGGAAGTGAATACGGCGATCTTCTGCGTGTTGTCGGCCTGTTCCAGGATGCGCTGCAGGCCGGCCTGTACTCGCTCGACGAACCCCAGCCAGCTTTCCAGGCCCGGCGGATCGAAGGTGCCGGCCAGCCAGCGGTCGATGATCAGGGCGAAGATGCGCTGGAATTCGGCGCGGTTTTGCGCAGCATTGCGCAGGATGTCCAGGGCCTCGGGCTCCTCGGACAACATATCGGGCAGCAAGGCGCGGATCACCGCGTCGGCATCGAATTCGTTGAAGGCCGAGTCGGTTTCCAGGATCGGCGTCGGCAGGCCCGCGGCGCTGAACTGTTGCAGGGCGCAATTGGCGGTGTGTTGCTGGCGGCGCAGGTCGCCCGCCAGGCAGCGGTCGAAGTTCACGCCCAGTTCGACCAGGTGTTGACCGAGCACTTCGGCCTGGCGAATACCAGTAGTCGACAGGACGTCGTAGTCGTCCGCACCGAAGGAGGCCTGGCCATGTCGAATCAGATAGATGCTGCCCACGTCCGCGTCATCCCGGTACGTTGAAAGTTTTGCGAGGTTATGAGGATGCCGGGGAGCTGTCAATGAAAAAACATACGCTTGTTTGAAATGCTCGTTAGAGCACGGTAACAGGAGGTTTCGCGACTGGCCGGCGCCGGTATACCGCGCTGACGACTTTGCAGTGGCTCCCTAATATCAAGATCAATGAAGTAATCATCGAGGGTAACTTCGGTGATGCTATGTACCTCAAACTATTCAGCCCTGTGATGATCCATCTTCACCGCTGCGTTGTCATAAAAGTGAGGTTCTCTGGCCCACGATGACCGGCACTGGTAGAGAACTTTAAGGGCGGAAAGGGTCGGGTTGACCGGGACACTGTTTCAGGCGGGCAATAACATCAGGGTCTGTTTTAGTGATGTCGATCTTACCGCCCCGATCAAGGTAAATGTCCATTGTCTTCCACCGCTTTGGTGTGATGTAGATGCACCGTGCCGGGGTCGTATCGGCCCACCAATCGAACATCATGAAAAAATCCTTATCGGGGAAAATATGCCCTGCATCGCCGGTTGTTTCACCCGGCATCAAGTCCCGTCGAAATATTGAATGCTGCGTATTGAAGACGTATTTGAACTCTTTTGAGCCATCATCTGAGTAGTAAATGACGACCCTTGGCAAAGCCAAATACCAGCATGCAATGAGGAGGCAAGCGAGCCCTGTAAGCCACCGCCCTAAGTAGAGCTTTTTCTCACTTGCAGACATGTGGTTGAACCCCTTTCGCCCAGTCGCTTATGGGTACTGCCAACACTTTGTCCATAATGATCTTCCCTGTGAGGCCGCCATTTGGATATTCCTTGTATAGGTTCATCCCGATAATGATCGAGACCCTATCGGGCACATCATCCCATGCGCGCATACCTTCAACACCCTCAGTCCTTTGCGGTCCATCAAATCTCTTAGGGTTTTTGATGAAGCGCCAAGTGTCTGATCCGATTTGCTCTACACCGGCACCGTCCAATAAGACACTCTCAGAAAGCCCGCCTGCGACACCCACATATCCGTAGTGGATGTTCGACCAGATATCGTAGAAATATTCATAGGTCCCTTGCTTATGCCAAGGGTATTCACCAAAGAGTTTTTGCAGTATTGGCTTGTGGTCCCAGGGCCGATTTTGACCTACTCGCTCGGTCCAGATGGCAAAAGCCTTCGCTCTCTTTCCGAGCGCCAAACTGTAGAAGTCTGGGGCAGGACCGAGTCGCATGTAGAACGGAAGCTCAGCGTATTTCCGCGTTTCCGCAGAAGGACTAAATCTATTCAAATCCCTCATCTGTCGCACAGACGGGCTGTTGATATTGGTATTCATCTCGCCAGCAATGTAGTTCGCCAGTTCCTCCATGCGGTCGGGGTCGGTACAGACCTTTTCCTCTGGTTGCTCTTCAGGCGCCTTAGAGGCCCCATTGGGATCGACCAAAGCATTCGCAGCGGTGGCCTTCTCGGTCAGCTTCGGGTCAGCCAATAAGGTTGCCATCTTTTCATCATCTACAGAGCCATCTGAGCGGAACACTCCGAGCGCTGCGAAGTTGATGATGGCAGCCCCTGGAGCGGGCGCCATGACAAAGCCACCGAAGGTATCGCCTGACCCGGTGATGATGGTCCCGCCGTGGCTGGTGGGGCTCCCTAAGTGAGCCATCGGGCGACCGTTCAGCATGATCGAAGGAAACCCCGTGGTGATGACTGCGCCACAGCCACAAGTGTCACCGACTCGGGCCGCGCCCATGAAGTTGATGTTGATGTCACCAGAAGCGCAAGCAATCGGGGTGCTGCCATGACCGGGAAGCGGGCAGACGTGTTTGTCGCCCAGGCGAGCAGAGGAAAGCATTGAACATCATCCTTGCGTGTAAAGGTCCTTTTAGAGCTTCGCGAGGCTACCAAGTGTCGAGGGGGAAGGCTGTAGGACAACTCTGAACTTAAAGAAGCTCTTCGAGAACCTGACGGAAGAATCTGCAGGATCACCTTAATACGTATATGCGCCAGGTCCCCCCGTGGGCCCTCGCGCCTGAGCATTATCGCGTGCCCGCAGGGGGCCTTATTGCGCTCGCGCAGGCCTCTGGAAGTGGGCCTTCGAGGTGTCACAAACTGTTAGAACTCCGTTAGAACACTGTTAGACATTGGCTTCGAGATGCCCATAGAATGGGGCTTTCAAGCCTCATTGGATGTCTTATGGAGTTTCTCTCCGAGTACGCCAGTTTCCTGGCCAAAACCGTCACTCTGGTCATCGCCATCCTGGTGGTGCTGATCACCGCTGCCTCGCTGCGCAGCAAAGGCCGGCGCAAGGGCGCCGGGCAGTTGCATGTGAGCAAGCTCAACGATTTCTACAAAGACCTGCGCGAGCGCCTGGAACAGAACCTGCTCGACAAGGACCAGCTCAAGGCTTTGCGCAAGTCGCAGGCCAAGGCCGAGAAAAAACACAAGAAGCAGCCCGAGGAAAAGCCTCGGGTGTTCGTGCTGGATTTCAGCGGCGACATCAAGGCCTCGGCCACCGAGGGGCTGCGTCATGAAATTACCGCGCTGCTGAGCCTGGCCACGCCCAAGGACGAAGTGGTGCTGCGCCTGGAAAGCGCCGGCGGCATGGTCCACAGCTACGGGCTGGCCTCGTCGCAACTGGCGCGGATTCGCCAGGCCGGCGTGCCCTTGACGGTGTGCATCGACAAGGTCGCGGCCAGCGGCGGCTACATGATGGCGTGCATCGGCGAGAAGATCATCAGCGCGCCGTTCGCCATTCTCGGCTCGATCGGCGTAGTGGCGCAGCTGCCAAACGTCAACCGCCTGCTAAAAAAGCACGACATCGATTTCGAGGTGCTGACCGCTGGCGAATACAAGCGCACCCTGACCGTGTTTGGCGAAAACACCGAAAAGGGCCGGGAGAAGTTCCAGGAAGACCTGGACGTCACGCATCAGTTGTTCAAGAACTTCGTTGCCCGTTACCGGCCGCAGCTGGTCATCGACGAAGTGGCCACCGGTGAAGTCTGGCTGGGTGTCGCGGCGCAGGAGAAACGACTGGTCGACGAGCTGAAGACCAGCGACGAATACCTGGCCGAGCGCGCCAAGAGCGCCGAGCTGTTCCATCTGCACTATGCCGAGCGCAAAAGCCTGCAGGAGCGGGTTGGGTTGGCGGCGAGCAATTCTGTCGACCGTGTGCTGCTGACTTGGTGGAGCCGCCTGACCCAGCAACGTTTCTGGTAAGGGACACCACCTGTTTTTCTGTAGGAGCGAGGCTTGCCCGCGATCGCGGGCGCCGCGTTAAAGATGCGGCATTTAAAGATGCCGCATTTAAAGATGACAGACATAAAAAAGCCCTGGACCGGTTTCCCGATCCAGGGCTTTTTTTGTTGGTGCGGGCCTTAGCGGCGACGGAACAGCGGCAGCGGTTCGTCGGTGGCGGCCTGGTAGGTCACGGAGAAGTCCTTGAGGCTTTCCAGGGCTTCGTACGGGTCCTTGTCGGCACGCAGGGCGTAGGCGTCGAACCCGCAGCGGCGCAGGTAGAACAGTTGGTCGCGCAGCACATCGCCGATCGCCCGCAGTTCGCCTTTGAAACCGTAGCGGTCACGCAGCAGGCGGGCGTTGGAGTAGTTGCGACCGTCGGTGAACGCCGGGAAGTTCAGGGCGATGACCTGGAAGTGCTGCACGTCATCGCCGATCTCTTCGGCTTCTTCATCGGCGTCCAGCCACACGCCCAGACCACCGTCGCGGGCCTTGAGGGCGTGAGCGTGCTCACGCCACAGGGCCAGCGGCACGATCAGGTCATCGCAGTTGGAAATGCCGTCGAGGGTCGCGTCCTTGGGCAGCAGGTGCCAGGTTTCGTCGATGACCTCGTTGTTTTTAATTATTCGCTGCATAGACGCGCTCCTTGAAGAGGTCGATGCCAATACGTTGGTAGGTGTCGATAAAGCGCTCGTCCTCGGTACGTTGCTCGACGTACACGTCGATCAGCTTCGAGATCACATCGGGCATGTCGTCCTGGGCGAAGGACGGGCCGAGGATCTTGCCCAGGCTGGCGTCGCGGCTGGCGCTGCCACCCAGGGAAACCTGATAGAACTCTTCGCCTTTCTTGTCCACGCCGAGGATGCCGATGTGGCCCACGTGGTGGTGGCCGCAGGCGTTCATGCAGCCGGAGATGTTCAGGTCCAGCTCGCCGATGTCGAACAGGTAGTCCAGGTCGTCGAAACGGCGCTGGATGGATTCGGCGATCGGGATCGACTTGGCGTTGGCCAGGGAGCAGAAGTCGCCGCCCGGGCAGCAGATGATGTCGGTCAGCAGGCCGATGTTTGGCGTGGCGAAACCTTGTTCGCGCAGCTCGCCCCACAGGGTGAACAGTTGGCTCTGCTCGACGTCGGCGAGAATCACGTTCTGCTCGTGGGAAGTGCGCAGCTGGCCGAAGCTGTAGCGGTCGGCCAGGTCGGCGATGCCGTCCAGCTGCTTGTCGGTGACGTCGCCCGGGGCCACGCCAGTGGGTTTGAGCGACAGGGTCACGGCGACATAACCCGGCTTCTTGTGGGCCAGGGTGTTGCGCGTGCGCCAGCGGGCGAAGCCCGGGTGCTGCCGATCGAGCTCGGCCAGTTCGGCGTCCTGGTTGGCCAGGGCCTTGTAGTCCGGATCGACGAAGTGCTTGGCCACGCGATGCACTTCGGCCTCGGTCAAGGTGGTCTGGCCGCCGCGCAGGTGGGCCATTTCCGCTTCGACCTTCTCGGCGAACACCTCTGGGGTCAGCGCCTTGACCAGGATCTTGATCCGCGCCTTGTACTTGTTGTCACGCCGGCCGTAGCGGTTGTACACCCGCAGGATGGCGTCGAGGTAGCTCAATAGATCCTGCCACGGCAGGAACTCATTGATGAAAGCGCCAACGACCGGGGTACGGCCCAGGCCGCCACCGACCAGGACCCGGAAGCCCAGCTCGCCAGCGGCGTTGTGCACCGGCTCCAGGCCAATGTCGTGGACTTCGATAGCCGCGCGGTCCGTGGTCGAGCCGTTGATGGCGATCTTGAACTTGCGCGGCAGGTAGGCGAATTCAGGGTGGAACGTGGTCCATTGACGGACGATTTCACACCAGGGGCGCGGGTCGATCAGCTCGTCGGCGGCGACGCCGGCAAACTGGTCGGTGGTGACGTTGCGCAGGCAGTTGCCGCTGGTCTGGATGGCGTGCATCTGCACGGTCGCCAGCTCAGCCAGGATGTCCGGGATGTCTTCCAGCGCCGGCCAGTTGAACTGCACGTTCTGCCGGGTACTGATGTGGGCGTAGCCCTTGTCGTAGTCGCGAGCGATCTTGGCCATCATTCGTGCTTGGCGCGAAGTCAGCTGGCCATAAGGCACCGCCACCCGCAGCATCGGGGCAAAACGTTGGATATAAAGCCCATTCTGCAGGCGCAGAGGGCGGAATTCTTCTTCGCTCAGCTCGCCTGCCAGATAGCGCCGGGTCTGATCACGGAACTGCTTGACGCGGTCCTCGATGATCCGCTGATCGTACTCGTCGTATACGTACATATAGATCCTGTTCTCAGGCTTATCAGGTGACGCAGAGGCGGATGTCACCCAAGAAATTCTGCGCGCACGGCCGCGCACTCCCAACGGAGCGGGGCGAAGATACCAGTTTGCAGTTATGCGCAAAAGTGATGTTTGAGTATATGCAAAGAACCAAAACGACTAACGGTATCCGCCCGGTTCAAACCCACATTTGTGATGAGGGCAATCCTCGACTTAACTGTGCTCGAGTCTTTATGCAATCACCGATAAAACCGACAAGAGGCGATGCTATGAGCAATCCAACCAAGGCAAGGAAAAGCGACAGCGCTGTCGATGCTTGGGCCATTCTCTTCCTGATCATTCTCGTCGTGGGAACGGCGGTGTTCTGGGTCAGTCATCAATAGTTGCAGCCAGCGATGAACAGAGCCTGAATTGTCAGCGGGAAATGACGATTTGCCGACATTGGCCAGTATTTTGCCAGTTATACTGCGGGGCAATAATCCGGGGCTCTGGTCGCAATGTCGAAGGTGTTTGGTAAGTGTCTGCTGGCGCTACTGCTGGTAGCGGGTGCGCCGTTCTGGGGCGCGGCCCATGCCACCTCGGTGGTGTTTTTGAACCCGGGCAACTCTACTGAAACCTTCTGGGTCGGTTATTCACAATTCATGCAGGCCGCGGCCACCGACCTCGGCCTGGATTTGCGCGTGCGCTATTCGCAGCGCGATGCGCAAACCACCATCCGCCAGGCTCGGGAAGCCCTGCAAGGCCCCGATCGGCCGGATTACCTGGTGGTGGTCAACGAGCAATATGTCGCGCCGGAGATCCTGCGCCTGTCCCAGGGCAGCGGGGTCAGGCTGTTCGTCGTCAACAATGCGCTGACTGCCGATCAGCAGCGCCTTTTGGGAGAGCGCCAGGGCCGCTACCCCGACTGGATCGGCAGCATGATCGCCAACGACGAAGAAGCCGGCTACCTGATGCTCAAGGAGCTGATTCGCCGTCACGGCCCGCTTCCTGCCGGGCAATACCTCGACCTGCTGGCGTTCTCGGGCATGAAGAACACCCCGGTGGCGCAAGCCCGCGAACAAGGCTTGCAGCGAGCGCTGGCCGAGCACCCTGAAGTGCGGCTGCGGCAGTTGGTGTACGGCGAATGGAATCGCCAGCGCGCCTTTGAGCAGGCCCAGCAGTTGCTCAAGCGCTATCCGCAGACGCAGCTGGTCTGGTCGGCCAACGATGAAATGGCGCTGGGAGCAATGGAGGCGCTGGAACAGCAGGGACGGCAACCCGGCAGGGATGTGCTGTTCAGTGCCTTGAACAGTTCGCAACCGGCCTTGCAGGCGCTGATCGATGGGCGCTTGACGGCCTTGATCGCCGGGCATTTCACCCTCGGCGGCTGGGCGATGGTGGTGCTCAACGACGACGCCCGGGGGCTGAACCCTTCGGCCCACGGCGGCCCGAGCTGGCAACTGGAGGTGTTTCAGCTCCTGGACAAGGCCCAGGCGCAGCGCCTGCTGGAGCTGCAGCGCGCACAGCAATACGGCGTAGGCTTTCGCGCGATGACGGCCGAGGGCAAGCCGGCCGGCTACCGTTATCCCTTCTCGCTGAATCTGTTACTGCACTGACAGGCGTTCAAAGCCCCGCCAGGTGCACTACCAGCTTGACGATACCGAACAGGGTCAAGGCGAACACCGCGGTGAACAGAATGCCCAGGATCACGAAATGGCTGGGTTTGCCGTGGGTGAAGTCGCGCTTGCGGTTCTTGCCGCTCTGTACGCCAAAGGCGGCAGCGGCGACGCTTTGCAGCATCTGCCAAAGGGTCGGCGGCTTGTCGTTGATGGGGTCGTCCATAAATCCCTCGACACAAGTGGGTGTGGGGAAAGCATAGACAATTTTCGCGTAGCTCCCGCCCACACACCCTGTAGGAGCGAGCGTGCTCGCGATCAAAACGTCAAGACAGCGCGATTCTTCAGATTCACCGCGTCATCGTTGACGTCTATCGCGAGCAAGCTCGCTCCTACAATTCAGTTGTCGTAACCCAGGTTCGGTGCCAGCCAGCGTTCGGTCACGGCCAGGTCCTGGCCTTTGCGCGCGGTGTAGCTGTTGACCTGGTCCTTGTCGATCTTGCCCACGGCGAAGTATTGCGCCTGCGGATGGGCGAAGTACCAGCCGCTGACCGCCGCCGCCGGGAACATGGCGAAGTGCTCGGTGAGGAACACGCCGCTGCGCCCGGCCTTGCCTTCGGATGCCTCGGGGTCGAGCAGGGCGAACAGCGTGCTCTTCTCGGTATGGTCCGGGCAGGCCGGATAACCCGGGGCAGGGCGGATGCCGCTGTACTGCTCCTTGATCAGCGCCTCGTTGTCCAGCTCTTCATCCTTGGCATAACCCCAGTAGTTTATACGCACTTGCTGGTGCAGCCACTCGGCGCAAGCCTCGGCCAGGCGGTCGGCGAGGGCCTTGACCATGATCGAGTTGTAATCGTCGCCCTTGTCCTGATAGGCCTTGGCCACTTCCTCGGCGCCGATGCCGGCGGTGGTGATGAAGCCGCCCACGTAGTCAGTCACGCCGCTGTCCTTGGGCGCGACGAAGTCGGCCAGGGAGAAGTTCGGCTTGCCGTCGGTCTTGATGATCTGCTGGCGCAAGTGGTGCAGCTTGGCCAGCGGCTGGCCGTCGTCGCCATAGACTTCCAGGTCGTCGTCCTGGACCTGGTTGGCCGGCCAGAAGCCGAACACCGCGCGGGCGCTGATCAACTTCTCGTCGATCAGCTTGTCGAGCATTTCCCGGGCATCCTTGTACAGTGCGGTGGCGGCTTCGCCCACCACTTCGTCCTCGAGGATGCGTGGGAACTTGCCGGCCAGATCCCAGGAGATGAAGAACGGCGTCCAGTCGATGTATTCGGCCAGGACCCGCAGGTCGATATTGTCCAGCACCTTGGCACCGGTGAAAGTCGGCACGGTCGGTTGGTAGCTGCTCCAGTCGAACTGCGGCTTCTTGGCCACGGCGGCCGGGTAGCTCAGGCGCTCGGTACGGGCACTGCGGTTGGCGGTGCGCTCGCGTACTTCCACGTATTCTTCGCGGGTCTTCTCGACGAAACCGGCCTTGAGCTCCTTGGACAGCAGCTGGGTGGCCACGCCGACGGCGCGCGAGGCGTCGGTGACGTAGACCACCGCGTCATTGCTGTACTTGGGCTCGATCTTCACCGCGGTGTGCGCCTTGGAAGTGGTGGCGCCACCGATCATCAGCGGCAGGTGGAAATCCTGGCGCTGCATTTCCCGGGCGACGTGGACCATCTCGTCCAGCGACGGGGTGATCAGGCCGGACAGGCCGATGATGTCGCACTTCTGTTCCTTGGCCACCTGCAGGATCTTCTCCGCCGGCACCATCACGCCGAGGTCGACGATGTCGTAGCCGTTACAGCCCAGCACCACGCCGACGATGTTCTTGCCGATGTCGTGCACGTCGCCCTTGACCGTGGCCATGAGGATCTTGCCCTTGGCTTGCGGCTTGTCGCCTTTTTCCAGCTCGATGAACGGGATCAGGTGGGCCACGGCCTGCTTCATCACCCGGGCGGATTTCACCACCTGGGGTAGGAACATTTTGCCGGCGCCGAACAGGTCGCCGACGATGTTCATGCCGGCCATCAGCGGGCCTTCGATCACTTCGATCGGGCGCGCGAAGGACAGCCGCGACTCTTCGGTGTCCTCGACAATATGGGTGGTGATGCCCTTGACCAGGGCGTGCTCCAGGCGTTTGTTGACGTCCCAGTTGCGCCACTCTTCGGTCTCGGCTTCCTTGACGCTGCCGTCGCCCTTGTACTTGTCGGCGATGGCGAGGAGGGCGTCGGTGCCTTCCGGGGTGCGGTTGAGGATCACGTCCTCGACGGCGTCGCGCAGCTCCTGCGGGATCTGGTCGTAGATCTCCAGCTGGCCGGCGTTGACGATGCCCATGGTCAGGCCGTTGCGGATCGCATACAGCAGGAACACCGAGTGGATCGCCTCGCGCACCGGGTTGTTGCCGCGGAAGGAGAACGACACGTTGGACACGCCACCGGAACTCAGCGCATAGGGCAGCTCGTCGCGGATAAAGGCGCAGGCGTTGATGAAGTCCACCGCGTAGTTGTTGTGTTCCTCGATACCGGTGGCCACGGCGAAGATGTTCGGGTCGAAGATGATGTCTTCCGGCGGGAAGCCGACATCGTTGACCAGAATGTCGTAGGAACGCTTGCAGATTTCCTTCTTGCGCGCCTCGGTGTCGGCCTGGCCGGCTTCGTCGAAGGCCATCACCACCACGGCGGCGCCGTAGCGCTTGCACAGCTTGGCGTGGTGAACGAACTGCTCGACGCCTTCCTTCATGCTGATGGAGTTGACGATGCCCTTGCCCTGGATGCACTTGAGGCCGGCTTCGATCACTTCCCACTTTGAGGAGTCGATCATGATCGGCACGCGCGAGATATCCGGCTCGCCGGCAATCAGGTTGAGGAAGGTCACCATGGCCTTCTTCGAGTCCAGCATGCCTTCGTCCATGTTGATGTCGATCACCTGGGCGCCGGCTTCGACCTGCTGCAGGGCGACTTCCAGGGCTTCGGTGTAGTTCTCTTCACGGATCAGGCGGGCGAACTTGGCGGAACCGGTGATGTTAGTGCGCTCGCCGACGTTGACGAACAACGACTGGCGATCGATGGTGAACGGCTCCAGGCCCGACAGGCGGCAGGCCTTGGGAATGTCCGGAATCTGCCGCGGCGCATAACCGGCCACGGCCTTGGCGATGGCCTCGATGTGCCCCGGGGTAGTGCCGCAGCAGCCGCCGACGATGTTCAGGAAGCCGCTTTGGGCGAACTCTTCGATGACCTTGGCGGTTTGCGCCGGCAGTTCGTCGTATTCGCCGAATTCGTTGGGCAGGCCGGCGTTGGGGTGCGCGGAAACGTGGGTGCTGGCCTTGTTCGACAGCTCCTCCAGGTAAGGGCGCAGTTCGCTGGCGCCGAGGGCGCAGTTGAGGCCGACGGAAATCGGCTTGGCGTGGGCCACCGAGTTCCAGAAGGCTTCGGTGGTCTGGCCGGACAGGGTGCGGCCCGAGGCGTCGGTGATGGTGCCGGAAATCATGATCGGCAGCTCGATGCCCAGCTCTTCGAATACGCCTTGCACGGCGAAGATCGCGGCCTTGGCGTTGAGGGTGTCGAAGATGGTTTCGATCAGGATCAGGTCGGCGCCGCCCTCGATCAGGCCCTTGGTGGCCTCGGTGTAGTTTTCCACCAGCTCGTCGAAGGTGACGTTGCGGTAGCCGGGGTTGTTGACGTCCGGCGACAGCGAGCAGGTGCGGCTGGTCGGGCCCAGCACGCCGGCGACGAAGCGCGGCTTGTCCGGGGTCTCCAGGGTCTTGGCGTCGGCCACCTTGCGCGCCAGGCGCGCGCCTTCTACGTTGAGTTCATAGACCAGCGCTTCCATGCCGTAGTCGGCCATGGAAATCTGCGTGGCGTTGAAGGTGTTGGTCTCGAGGATGTCGGCGCCGGCATCCAGGTAGGCTTTCTCGATGCCGCCGATCACGTCCGGACGGGTCAGCACCAGCAGGTCGTTGTTGCCCTTGACGTCGCTCGGCCAGTCGGCGAAGCGCTTGCCACGGTAGTCCTGCTCCTCGAGCTTGTAGCTCTGGATCATGGTGCCCATGCCGCCGTCGAGAATCAGGATGCGCTCTTTGAGGGCTTGCTGAAGGGCTTGGAGGCGCGTGCTGCGATCGGACATGAAAGACTACCTGGGAGGGCGATTACGAAGGGCGAGGATCATAACAAACCTGTGCGCTTTTAGAGCATGCGGCGCTTTTGCATGAATATCGCTCATGTTGGCAAGGGTGCTGGCCCGGTAGAATCGCCGGATTTTTAATGGACTGGACCAGGGATATGTCTTACCGCGTTGTGATCGGCAGTGCGCTGCTGCTTTTAAGTTCGTTCGCCAGCGCCCAGGGTCCCGCGCCGGCGATCTCCTATACCCGCGATATCCAGCCGATCTTCACCGAGAAGTGCGTGGCCTGCCATGCCTGCTACGACTCCGCTTGCCAGCTCAACCTGGGCAGCGGCGAGGGCGCGGCCCGCGGAGCCTCGAAGCTCCCGGTGTACGACGGCGACCGCAGCCAGGCGCAGGCGCCGACCCGCCTGTTCTACGACGCCTTTGGCAAACAGGCCTGGCAGGGCAAGGGCTTCTATTCGGTGCTCGACGCCCAGGGCAGCCAGGCGGCGCTGATGGCGCGCATGCTGGAGCTAGGCCACAAGACGCCGCTGCAACCCAACGCCAAGGTGCCGGACCACATCGTCCTGGGCCTGAACCGCGAGAACATGTGCGCGCAACCGGCCGAATTCGACGCTTATGCCGGCGCCCATCCACGCGAAGGCATGCCGCTGGCGGTGACTGGCCTGACCGATCAGCAATACCAGACCCTGCAACGCTGGCTGGCGTCCGGGGCGCCGATCGACGAGCAGGGCCTGGCGCCGAGCGCCAGGGAAGCGATGCAGGTCGTGCAGTGGGAAAACCTGCTCAATGCCCCGGGCGCCCGGGAAAGCCTGGTGGCCCGCTGGCTGTTCGAGCACTGGTTCCTCGCCCATATCTACTTCGAGGGTGGCGAGCCGGGGCATTTCTTCCAGTGGGTACGTTCGCGCACGCCGAGCGGCCAGCCGATCGACCTGATCAACACCCGCCGGCCCAACGACGACCCGGGCACCCAGGTGTATTACCGCCTATGGCCGGTGCAGGGGGTGATCGTGCACAAGACCCACATCACCTACCCGCTGAGCGCGGCGAAGATGGCGCGGATCAAGACCCTGTTCTACAGCGGCGACTATCAGGTCAGCGCATTGCCGGGTTACGGCCCGGGCCGCCGCGCCAACCCGTTCGAGACCTTCGAGGCGATTCCGGCCAAGGCCCGCTACCAGTTCATGCTGGATAACGCCGAGTACTTCGTGCGCACCTTTATCCGCGGTCCGGTGTGTCGCGGGCAGATCGCCACCGACGTGATTCGCGACAACTTCTGGGCGCTGTTCCAGGCCCCGGAGCACGATCTCTATATCACCGACCCGGCCTACCGTGGCCAGGCCACGCCGCTGCTGGCCATGCCCGGGCAGAACGATGATGTCGGCAGTGTGCTGAGCCTGTGGCTGGCCTATCGCGATAAGCGCAACGAATACGAAGTCCTGCGCCGCGACTCCTACGCGGCCGCCCCGGCGCCGAGCTGGTCGACCCTGTGGGCGGGCAACGACAATGCGCTGCTGAGCATTTTCCGCCATTTCGACAGCGCCTCGGTGACCAAGGGCCTGATCGGCGAGGTGCCGCAGACCTTGTGGCTGTTCGACTATCCACTGCTGGAGCGCACCTATTACCAGCTGGCGGTCAACTTCGACGTGTTCGGCAATGTCTCGCACCAGGCGCAGACCCGGCTGTATTTCGACCTGATCCGCAACGGCGCCGAGCAGAACTTCCTGCGCCTGATGCCTGCCGGCACCCGTGAGGATTTCCTCGACGATTGGTACCAGAACAGCGGCAAGTTCAAGATGTGGCTGGACTACGAGTCCATCGACGACGATAAGGACAGCGCCCTGGTCCTGGACGAAAAGGACCCGAAACGCGATTTCGCCCACCAGTTGCTGAGCCGTTACGGCGACCTCAACGCCCAGCCCGACCCGATCAACCGCTGTGACGGCGCCTACTGCTCGCGGCCGAATATCGACCCGGCGCTGCAGGACGCCGAGCAGGCCCTCAGCAACCTGGTTTCGCGCCCGGCGGCCGGCATGCGGGTCATCGACCTGCTGCCGGAGGCGACCATGCTGCGCATCCAGGCGCCGAGCGGCAAGCGGGTGTTCTACAGCATGCTGCGTAACCGTGCCCACAGTAACGTGGCGTTCCTGCTCGGCGAGTCGCTGCGCTACCAGCCGGGGCTGGACACCCTGACCATCTACCCGGGCGTGCTCAGCAGCTACCCGAACTTCATGTTCAACATCCCCGCCGGGCAGGTGCCGGAGTTCGTGGCCGAGATGGAAAACGCCAAGGATGCTCATCGTTTCGAGAAGATCGTCGAGCGTTGGGGCATCCGTCGCAGCCATCCGCAGTTCTGGCAGTACTTCCATGACCAGACCCGGTACATTCTCGAAACCGATCCGAAAGAGGCGGGCGTGCTGGACATGAACCGCTACGAGAACCTCTGAAGACGCCAAGCGCTTGAAATTCCGGGCCGGAGCCCTCAGGTTCCGGCCCGGCCCACCCGGAAAAACCTTGTTAAACATCCCTGGCGTTGCGCCGACCACGTAACGCGGGCCTATCGACCAAGGTCTATCCCGACAAAAATACTAGGACTTTGTCCGGCACGCCGATTGGCGTAAACTGCGCCCACGCCTGCGAGGAACTTCCATGACCGCTATTACCATTACCGACGCCGCCCACGATTATCTGGCTGATCTGCTCTCCAAGCAGAACACCCCGGGCATCGGCATCCGCATCTTTATTACCCAGCCTGGGACTCAATACGCCGAGACCTGCATCGCCTATTGCAAGCCGGGTGAAGAAAAACCTGAAGACAAGGCCCTGGGCCTCAAGAGCTTCACTGCCTACATCGACGCCTTCAGCGAAGGCTTCCTCGATGACGCGGTGGTCGACTACGCCACCGACCGCATGGGCGGCCAGCTGACCATCAAGGCGCCCAACGCCAAGGTGCCGATGGTCAATGCCGACAGCCCGATCAACGAGCGCATCAACTACTACCTGCAGACCGAGATCAACCCGGGGCTGGCCAGCCACGGCGGCCAGGTCAGCCTGATCGACGTGGTCGAGGACGGCATTGCCGTGCTGCAGTTCGGCGGTGGTTGCCAGGGCTGCGGCCAGGCCGACGTGACCTTGAAGGAAGGCATCGAGCGCACCCTGCTCGAGCGCATTCCCGAGCTCAAGGGTGTACGTGACGTCACCGACCACACGCAGAAAGAAAACGCCTACTACTAAGGCGTTCGCTGCGGACATAAAAAACGGCGCCCCGTGAGCGCCGTTTTTTTATGCCTGATGCTTGGGGTTTCAGGTGCGCCGTGTTGCCCGGATCGCGAGCAAGTCGGATCGCCGCCCGTTCGCTCCTACAGAGACATGCTCTTCAAGGTCGATACAAATGCGCATGCCCGGCGCGATACAACGACGATTCACTGAAACTGTCGGTGGCCAGCACCCGGCCCACCAGGATCAGCGCCGTGCGCCGAAAGCCCTTGGCCTGGACCTTTTCGACAATGTCCGCCAGCGTGCCCAGCACCCAGTCCTGGTCTGGCCAGGTCGCCCGGTGCACCACGGCAATCGGGCAGTCGGCGCCGTAGTGGGGCAGCAGCTCGGCGACGATCTTCGACAGATGGTTGACCCCCAGGTGGATCGCCATGGTCGTGCCATGGGCGGCCAGGCTGGCGAATTCCTCGCCGGCGGGCATCGAGGTCTTGTCGGCATAACGGGTCAGGATCACGCTCTGGGCGATGTCCGGCAGGGTCAGTTCGGCGCCCAGCAAGGCTGCGCAGGCCGCGGTGGCGGTCACGCCGGGGACGATCTCGAAGGGGATGCCCAGTTCGCGCAGACAGCGGATCTGCTCGCCGATGGCGCCGTACAGGCTGGGGTCGCCGGAGTGCACACGGGCCACGTCCTGGCCTTTGGCATGGGCTTCCTTGATCAGTTCGATGATCTGCTCCAGATGCAGCTCGGCGCTGTTGACCACCTGCTCGGCGCGGTGCCCCTGGAGCACGGCCTCGGGCACCAGGGAGCCGGCATAGATAATGACCGGGCAACTGTGGATCAGCCGCTGGCCCTTGACGGTGATCAATTCCGGGTCGCCGGGACCTGCGCCGATAAAAAAGACGGTCATGGCGTTCTCCTGTGAAAAAAAGGGGCGAGGCAACCTCACAGATGAAGATTGCTCATGATCAGCGGCGGCGATTATCGAAGATTTACCCGGCGCAGGCCAAGGCGAGGGTCACCTGGGCGTATTTCTGCCGCGGTACAAGCAACCTTGGCGGACGCCGCGCCAGCTGTTCGGCCAGGGCCAGGGCGGCGCTTTCGGCGACCCCGTAGCAGCCGGTGCGCTCGTAGGCGATGGCCGAACGATGGCTGAGTTGCGGGGCGTAGGGCGCCAGCTGCTGGCTGCTGAAACAGATCAGGGGCAAGCCCAGTTGCGCGGCCAGGGCCATCAGGCCGGGCTCGTCGCGTTTCAGGTCGATACTGGCCAGCGCCCGGATTTGCCCGAGGTCGATGCGCTGGGCGTCCAGGGTCTGGTCGAGCAGCGCACGCAAAGTCTCCACCGGGCAACCCCGCTGGCAGCCCAGGCCGACCACCAGGGTCGGCGCTGTGCTGGTTTGCGTCATGCCGAGTACTGGTCGTCGCTCTTGCGGCGGAACAGCCAGGCGCTGATCAGGCCCAGGGCCAGCCAGAACGCGGCATTGGTCAGCTGCGAAGCGATCTTGAACTGCGTTTCCAGCTCCTGCGGCGCTAGCATCGAATGCACTTGCGGCTGCGGCGCGCCGATGAGGTGCGGCACGGCGAGGATGGCCACGCCCAGCAGCTTCAGCAGCCAGTTCCGGGCGAAAACGATCAGGGCAATGCCAGCCGCGGTGGAGGCGGCGGTACTGACCCACCAGATCTGCCGTTGCGCCAGGTCCGCGGCAGCGGTGCCGGGCAGTTCAGGCGGCAGGCCGAGGGTCGGCGCCAGGCAGAAAGTCGCATAGCCGGCCAGGCCCCAGAGCAGGCCCTGGGAGGCACGGTTCGGTGCGCGCAGGGTGTAGAGGCCGGCAAGCATCAGGGCGAACCCGACGGCGACCACCAGGTTGCCGCCGGTGGTGGAGAGCACGCGCTGCCAACCGTCTTCTGGTGCCCAGGCTTCGGCGTCGTGGCTGTGGGCGGCGGTGCCGGCGGCGTGTTCATGCACGTCTTCGTGCGCCTGGGTGGCGGCTGGGGCCTGCTCGTAGGTTTCCGCCTGCAGGATCAGCGGCGCGACCCACAAGCTTTGCAGCAGGGTCAGCAACAGGGCCGCCAGCAACCCGGTGAAACCCGCGGTTTGCGCGATACGCTTGATCATTTCGGCAGGTCTCAGTGGCAAGGGAAGGCAGCGCTGTGACGGGTGTCGTGGGCGGCGTTGTGCACCGCTTCGATATGGGAGAAACCGGCGAAATACACAAGGCTGGCACCGAGGATCGAGGCGCCGATGGCGACGACCAGGCGTTGGCTCAGGGTGGCGGTAGTGGTGCTGGAATGGCTGGTGCTGCTGATGATCGACATGGCGCTTCCCTCTGGTGTGTCAGCGGGTGGATCGAGCGCAGCAAAACCCCGCGGGCAGGCCCGCAGGGATTTAACAGCGCCCGCCCACCGCGGGTTTGTTATGACTGTGTAGCGGGCCGGTCTCCGGGCTCGCGAGGGGCGGGGCTGATGCCTGGCCTGCAAGAATCACCTTCCCATGCCGGACTGCTGGCACAGTGGATCTGATTCTTCGCTCGCTTACCGTTGCGGGGGCAGCACCGGACTGATCAAGGCGTGTGGCCATGACGCACCGGTTTCCCGTTTCACCCTGTGAAGGGCACCCGTAACAAGTTGTGTAGGAGAGCATGGGCAAGGGAGAGGCGTCAATTGGCAATGGTTCGCGTTTTTGCTGGCGATTCGCGGCGCCTCGCGCTGCATGAACATTGACCGCCCCCCACGCTCTGCGTAGCCTTGCGCTCTCGAGGTTCTTCGGCGTCTGCCGAAGCTAAGAAGGGAACGCGGTCCAAGCCGCGGCTGCCCCCGCAACTGTAAACGGTGATAAACGATGCAAGGCCACTGCCAAACGGCGGGAAGGCGCATCGTTGGCCAGTCCCACGACCGGCACGCCGTCAGCCAGGAGACCTGCCTCGGAGCTGATTCTCACTACAACCGGGCGGGGTGATCCGGTGGCGAACTCTTCCGTGCACCTGCCTGCGCGGTTCTCGTCCCGTATGCCCGCCACCTTGCCAAAGGGCATCCGATGAAAACACTGGCCAAACTTCCCGTCACCATCGTTACCGGCTTCCTCGGCTCGGGCAAAACCACCTTGCTGCGGCACATGCTGGACAACGCCCAGGGCCGACGCATCGCGGTGATCGTCAACGAGTTCGGCGAACTGGGCATCGACGGCGAGATCCTCAAGCAGTGTTCCATCGGTTGCACCGAGGAAGAAGCCAGCGGCCGCGTCTACGAGCTGGCCAACGGCTGCCTGTGCTGCACCGTGCAGGAAGAGTTCTTCCCGGTGATGCGCGAGCTGGTGGCCCGTCGCGGCGACCTTGACCATATCCTCATCGAAACCTCTGGCCTGGCCCTGCCAAAACCTTTGGTACAGGCTTTCCAGTGGCCGGAAATCCGCAGCGCCTGCACCGTCGATGCGGTGATTACCGTGGTCGACAGCCCGGCCGTGGCCGCCGGCACCTTCGCCGCCTACCCGGACCAGGTCGATGCCCAGCGCAAGCTCGACCCCAACCTGGACCACGAGTCGCCGCTGCACGAGCTGTTCGCCGACCAACTGTCCAGCGCCGACCTGGTGATCCTCAACAAGGCTGACCTGATCAGCCCGGAAGGCCTGGCCAAGGTGCGCCTGGAGGTGGCCGAGGAGCTGCCGCCGGCGGTGAAAGTCATCGAAGCCAGCAGCGGGCGCCTGCCGCTGGACGTGCTGCTGGGCCTGGGCAACGGCTCGGAAGAACACATCGACGGCCGCCACAGCCATCACGACCATCACCACGATGGTGACGATCATGATGATCATGACCACGACGCTTTCGATTCCATCTCCATCGAGCTGCCGCAGGCTGACGAAAGCCTGCTGCTGGACGCCCTGACCCAACTGGTGGTGCAGCACGGCATCCTGCGGGTCAAGGGTTTCGCGGCGATCCCCAACAAGCCGATGCGCCTGTTGATCCAGGGCGTGGGCACGCGTTTCGACAAACACTTCGACCGCCAGTGGGGCGCCGACGAAGCGCGTACCACGCGCCTGGTGCTGATTGGCCAGGAGCTGGACGCCGCACTGCTCGAAGCGCAATTGCGCGCCGCGCTCAGCGTGTAAGCCATGCACCTGCTCAGGACCCAGCCCGGCGGTTTCGTGTCGGACGACAACATTGCCGACCTTGGACAAACCCCCGCCGAGCTGGTGATCCTGTGCAGCGGCGATTCCAGCCTGGCGCTGCTGGCCGAAGCGGCGCAGCAACTGCCGGAGGATTACCCGAGCTTTCGCCTGGCCAACCCGATGCAGGTGCAGAACCACGCCTCGGTCGACCTGTATGTCGACCAGGTGCTGCGCCACGCCAAGGTGATCCTGCTTTCCCTGCACGGTGGCATCGCCTATTGGCGCTATGGCATCGAGCAATTGGTGCAGCTGGCGCAGCGCGGCGTGCAGCTGATCCTGGTGCCGGGCGACGACCGCCCGGACCCGGAGCTGAGCGACCTGAGCACGGTGCCCAGCGCCGATCGCGAGCGTCTCTGGCACTTCCTGCGCCAGGGCGGCATGGGCAATGCGCTGAACCTGTACCGCTGCCTGGCCAGTGGCTGGCTGGGGTGCGATTACTCCTGGTCGGAGCCGCAGACCCTGCCGCGCACGGCGATCTACCACCCACACCAAAGCAGCGCCGCCCTCGGCGACTGGCAAGCCGACTGGCGGACCGGCCAGCCGGTGGCGGCGCTGCTGTTCTACCGCTCGCATTTGCAGGCGGCCAACACGGCCTTTATCGACGAGTTCTGTGAGCGCTTGCTGGCGGCGGGCCTCAACCCCTTGCCGATTGCCCTGGCCAGCCTGAAGGAGCCCGGCTGCCTGGCGGTGGTCGAGGACCTGCTGGACGAAGTCGAGGCCGGGGTGATCCTCAACACCACCGGCTTTGCTCAGTCCAGCCCGGAGGCGCCGCACCTGCGGCCGTTTCGCCGCAACATCCCGGTGATCCAGGCCATCTGCGCCCAGGACAACGAACCGGGCTGGCGCGCCAGCGAGCAGGGCCTGGGCCCGCGGGACCTGGCGATGCACATCGCCTTGCCGGAGCTGGACGGGCGCATCATCAGCCGGCCCATCAGCTTCAAGGACCTGGCCTGGCGCAGCGAGCGCAGCCAGTCGGACGTGGTCTGCTACCGGTCCGCCCCCGAGCGCATGGACTTTGTCGCCGAACTGGCGCGGCGCTGGATCGATCTGGCGCGGCTGCCGAATGCCGAAAAACGCATCGCCCTGATCCTCGCCAACTACCCGACCCGCGACGGCCGCATCGGCAACGGCGTGGGCCTGGACACGCCGGCGGCGGCGCTGAATATCCTGCGCGCGCTGCACGCCGAGGGTTATCCGCTGCCGGCCGAGTTGCCGGACAGCGGGACGGCACTGATCCAGCAACTGCTGGGCGGCGTCAGCAACGACCTGGACAGCCTCGACCTGCGCCCGTGCCAGCAAAGCCTGGCGCTGGACGAGTACCAGGCCATGTTCGACGCGCTGCCCGAAGCCAACCGCCTGGCGGTGCTCGAGCGTTGGGGCGGCCCGGAAAACGACCCGATGTTCCGCGGCGGGCGGCTGATGATCGCCGGCCTGCGTTTTGGCCTGACCTTTGTCGGCATCCAGCCGGCGCGCGGTTATCAGGTCGATCCGAGCGCGGTCTATCACGACCCGGACCTGGTCCCACCGCATGCTTACCTGGCGTTCTATTTCTGGCTGCGCCACACCTGCGGCGCCCATGGGCTGATCCATGTCGGCAAGCACGGCAACCTGGAATGGCTGCCGGGCAAGGGCGTCGGCCTGTCCGAGAACTGCTGGCCGGACGCGCTGCTGGGGCCGCTGCCGAACATCTATCCATTCATCGTCAACGACCCGGGCGAGGGCGCCCAGGCCAAGCGCCGGACCCAGGCGGTGATCATCGACCATCTGATGCCGCCGCTGACCCGCGCCGAAACCTATGGCCCATTGCGCGACCTGGAACTGCTGGCCGACGAATACTACGAAGCGCAGCTGCTCGACCCGCGCCGCGCCCGCGAGCTGCAAAAAGACATTCTCAAGCTGGTGCGCGTGACCCATATCGACCGCGAACTGCAACTGGACGGGCAGCTCGACGGCGAGGCCGATGCCGCGCTCTGGCTGCCACGGCTGGATACCTACCTGTGCGATCTGAAAGAGTCGCAGATCCGCGACGGCCTGCATGTGTTCGGCGAATCGCCTGTCGGCCGCCTGCGCATCGATACCTTGCTGGCCTTGCTGCGCATTCCCCGTGGCGATGGCCGGGGCGCGCAGTCGAGCTTGCTGCGGGCCCTGGCCAAGGCTTTCGAGCTGGGTTTCGACCCGCTCGATTGCGCCCTGGCCGAGCCCTGGAGCGGGCGCCGGCCACAGGCCTTGCAGGACCTCAGCGAGCAACTGTGGCGCACCGCCGGCGATACGCGGGAGCGTCTGGAGCTGTTCGCCGGGCATTTGATCGAAGTAGCGTTGTCGGGTGAAGTCGCGCAACTGGACGAGCCCGGCTGGAGCGAGGTCAAGGCGATCATCGACAGCCTGCGCGACGTGGTGGCGCCGCGCCTGGATGCCTGCGGCCCGGCGGAAATGCGCGGCTTGCTGGACGCCCTCGGCGGGCGTTTCGTGCCGGCCGGGCCTAGCGGCGCACCGAGTCGCGGGCGCCTGGATGTGCTGCCCACCGGGCGCAACTTCTATTCGGTGGACGTGCGCAACTTGCCGACCACTACCGCCTGGCGCATCGGCTTCCAGTCGGCCAACCTGATCCTCGAGCGGCACCTGCAGGACCATGGCGATCACCTGCGCCAGCTCGGCCTGTCGGTGTGGGGCACCGCCACCATGCGCACCGGCGGCGACGATATCGCCCAGGCCATGGCGCTGATGGGCGTGCGCCCGGTATGGGCCACCGGCAGCCAGCGGGTCGACGACTTCGAGATCCTGCCGCTGAGCCTGCTGGACCGCCCGCGGGTGGACGTGACCCTGCGCGTGTCCGGATTCTTTCGTGATGCCTTCGCCAACCTGATCCGGCTGTTCGACGCCGCGGTGCAGGCGGTGGCCGCGCTGGACGAGCCGGACGATCTCAACCCCCTGGCGGCCAAGGTCCGCGCCGAGCGCCAAGCGCTGGAGCAGTCCGGCCTGGATGCCGATGCGGCGCGGCGCCAGGCCGGCTGGCGGATCTTCGGCGCCAAGCCCGGGGCCTATGGCGCGGGCGTGCAGGGCGCCATCGACGGTCGCCTGTGGCAGAGCCGCGAGGACCTGGCCGAGGTCTACCTCAATTGGGGCGGCTACGCCTATGGCGGCGCCGACGAAGGCACAGCGGCGCGGGAACAGTTCGCCCAGCGCCTGAGCCAGGTGCAGGCCGTGCTGCAGAACCAGGACAACCGCGAACACGACCTGCTGGATTCCAACGACTACTACCAGTTCCAGGGCGGCATGCTCGCCGCCGTGGAAAGCCTCAGTGGCAATACGGCCGCCAGTTACCACGGCGACCATAGCCAGCCGGACCTGCCGAAAATCCGCAGCCTCAAGGAAGAGCTGAACCGGGTGATCCGCTCCCGCGCGGCCAATCCGAAGTGGATCGAAGGGGTGAAACGCCACGGCTACAAGGGCGCCTTTGAAATGGCCGCCACCGTGGACAATCTGTTCGCCTTCGACGCCACCACCCAACTGATCGACGATCACCAGTACGCCTTGCTGGCCGACGCCTATCTGCTGGACCCGGCGACCCGCGAATTCATCCGGCAGCACAACCCGCATGCGTTGCGCGACATGACCGAGCGCCTGCTCGAGGCCCAGCAGCGCGGGCTGTGGCAAGAGCCCGGCGAGTACCGCGAGGCCCTGGAAAACCTGCTGCTGGATATAGAAGAAGATTCGTGACTGTAGCCGCTGCCGAAGGCTGCGATCGGCCCCGCAGGGGACGCGCTCTTGAGGCAGCTGGAAGGCCCTTCGGGCCTTATCGCAGCCTGCGGCAGCGGCTACACCGATTGATGTTCGTGCATCCCTTTACCGAGAACCGACATGAGCGATACCCCACATTTCCCGCTGTCCGCCGTGGTCGGCGCCGATGCCTTGAAACTGGCGCTGTGCCTGACGGCCATCGACCCGAAAATCGGCGGGGTGTTGATCGAAGGCCCGCGTGGCATGGCCAAGTCGACCCTGGCCCGTGGCCTGGCGGACCTGCTGGCGAGCGGGCAGTTCGTCACCTTGCCCCTGGGCGCGACCGAGGAGCGCCTGGTGGGCACCCTGGACCTGGACGCGGCGCTGGGCGAGGGCCGGGCGCAGTTTTCCCCGGGCGTACTGGCCAAGGCCGATGGCGGGGTGCTCTACGTCGATGAGGTGAACCTGCTGCCGGACCATCTGGTGGACTTGCTGCTGGACGTGGCCGCCAGCGGCACCAACCTGATCGAGCGCGACGGTATTTCCCACCGGCATTCGGCCCGCTTCGTGCTGATCGGCACGATGAACCCGGAAGAGGGCGAGTTGCGCCCGCAACTGCTGGATCGCTTTGGCCTGAATGTCGCCCTGAGCGGGCAGACGCCGCCCACTGAGCGCGGGCAGATCATTCGTCGCCGGCTGGATTTCGACAGCGACCCCCAGGCTTTCTGTGAGCAGTGGGCCGCCGAGCAGGAGGCGCTGCGCCAGCGCTGCCAGCGGGCCCGGCTGTTGCTGGCGGAAATTGCCCTGGACGACCGTGCGCTGGAGCGCATCACTGAACGTTGTTTCGCTGCCGGCGTCGATGGCTTGCGCGCGGACCTGGTCTGGCTGCGTGCCGCCCGGGCCCATGCGGCCTGGCGCGGTGCCCACGCTATCGATGAGCTGGACATCGACGCCGTGGCCGAATTCGCCCTGCGCCATCGTCGTCGCGACAACCCACCGAGCGCGGCGCCCGCGCCGCAGCCGTCTTCCGCGCCATCGCCGGGCCAATCCCGTCCCGCCGAAGGCCAGGGCCAATGGGGCGAACTGCCGGCCCAGGCGTTGCCTACCGGGGCCCGACGCGAAGTGCCGAGCTGGCCAAAAAAGCCCTAGGCATTCGCCCCCGGTCCGACGCGGGGGCGAATGCCAAACCCCGCGCCGGGCGATTGGACAAGGGCAGGCAAGGCCGCGCGCGCGCGGCCGTCCACGGCTCGATCAACTGGCCGGGCACCTTGCTCAATGGCCGGCCACGCCAGCGCGATGATCTGTTATGGCACCTGCGCAGCCGTTCGCCCCATGAACTGTGGCTGGTGATCGTCGATGCCTCGGCCTCGACCCGCCGCCATCAGGCGCTGAGCGATGCCAAGGGCCTGCTGGCCCAGCTGTTCGACGATGCTTACCGCCAGCGTGCGCGCCTGGCCCTGCTGACCGCCAGCGGTCGCGCGCCGAACTGGCAGGTGCAGGGGCTGAAAGCCACCAAGGATCTGCGGGGCTGGCTCGACGACCTGGGGGCGGGGGGCGGCACGCCGTTGCTGGCGGCCTTGGCCGAGGCCGGGCGCTGGCTGGTCTGCCGGCAGAAACGCTATCCGGCCGAACAGCAGCGGGTGCTGCTGCTCACCGATGGCCGGCTGAAAATCCTGCCGCCGCTGGCAGGCCTGGGTTGCCCGACCCTGTTGATCGATATCGAACGCGGGCCGATCCGCCTCGGCCGCGCTCGTGAACTGGCGCAGCTACTGGATGCGCAGTACCGGCATATCGATGGGCTGTGACGGAGTGAGGGCAGTCCGCCCCTGAGCCTGTTGGCCTGCTGGCGACTGCCCCGGATCAGCGTTTAGCCGCCGAAGGGAGCGGAACGGATGGCTTCGCCTTTCCTGGCGCAGGAAGGTGGGTTGGTCATGCCCAGGGTAAGCAGGTTGCCGCCGTTGATGATGCAGTTGAACTCCTTGTTGTCGTTGGTTTTCAAGGCCACGTAGGTATTGGTGCCTTCGGTGCGACGGCTGACGATACTGACGTCCGAGGGCGCATAACCCAGGGCGCCGCTGGTCTGGGATTTGATCTGTTCATCGCTCAGGGTATTGGTCTTGCCGGCGATGGAATTGCAACCGGCCAGTCCGAGGGTGAGGGCGCAAGCCAGGGTAAGGTGGGCGACTCTCATGTGTTACTCCTTTTATTAGGGTGAGGTCCGCCAAAAATCCTAGCAGCGGCGCATTTTTTTGCCGGGCGTGCAGGTGTTTTTTTGCGACCCGTCGCGCGAATTGAGCCCCCCAGCCGACGGACGGATGCGCCGGGGCCGGGGTTCCGTTCTTTGCCTGGAAGAGCGCAAGGGCAAACCGTGTGCCCAGTTAGGCTGGGTTCAGCCTGGACGAACTCCAGCAGCTCCTGCCCTGGCCGAAGTTGCGATCAACATATGGGTGCCCTGATTTACAGGCTATGAAAACAACTTGGGCGACCGTGCGGTCGCCCAAAAGAAAGGAGTTCAGGTTGGTAAGTCGAGTGGTGGCTTACTGCGTCGTATCATCGTCTTTGCCTCGAACCTTGCCTGACTGGTCCAGCAATACTGGAGTCGCGAGTAAAGCCTTGGCGTGTGATGCTCGATACGAGTGGATGAAATGACGAAGCAAGGCGACCGCCATACCGAGTGTTAAGCCCAACATCAACGACAGGACGACGACCAATACGGGCTTCGGCTTGATCGGGGTCACCGGCTGCAACGCCTTGCGATCGATGGTGACCAGTTTCAGTCGGTCCATATCGATGTTCAGGTTGCGCAGTCGGGCAACTTCAGCCCTGAGCGGGAAGACATCCTTCAAGAAAATGTCTTCGTTGGAACGCTTGTTCAGTTCCTGCACCTGGCGATTGATCCGCAGCATCTGCAGTTCCTTGCCAATTTCAGCGATGCGTTTCTCGGTGAAATCGTCAGTGGTGCGTTTCTGCAAGGCTGTGCGCTCAGCCTCAAGGGTTTCGTAACCCATGAAGTACAGCGGGATATCTTGCGTATTGACTTCAGTGCGTATGACTTGGGTCGAACTGCCATGCGAGGCATCAGACATCGAGGATGGGGTGGTTGGAGTGCGAATGCCCATCGACTTGGCAATGGAAATCGCCTCGGTCAACTCGGCCATGCGGTCCTTGCGTTGTTCCTTTAACTGCAGGCGTAATGCTTTGAGTTCGTCTTCGAGTTGGGCGCGGCGAATGTTATCGCTTTCGAGCAAGGATGCGATTTTCGATTCCTTGTCGGTTTTATAGTTGGAGCGCGCTGCGGCGATCTTGCCCTTGAGTTCATTAAGCCGGTTGTTGACGATGACCTTGAGGTCGGCGCCGATGCGCTCGCGTTCGGCATCAATGGCGTATTCGACAAAACCATTGAGGATCGCTACTCCGTCGACATTCTTGGGGTACTGCATTTCCAACTTGATGTAACTACTCAGGGTGTTGCTGGCTTTGGGATCCGGAAGGATCAAATTGATCGAGTTGCGGTTGAAATCCTCGAAACTCTGTTCAAGGGTTTGTCCCGGGCGCTTAAAAGCCTGAAATAGATCTTGATGTGAGCGGAAGAACTCAAGCCGTGTTTCATAGGATTCAAGAGCGGCGCCAACCTTGGACAGGGCATCTGCAGGCGGTAGCTTATAGACTTCCGAACGGTTGAGTGCGTCGAGTTCATTCAGTGCAGCAGGGCGTAACACGCTGCTGACCTCATATATACGCGGAGCCAATAACGCATAAGCCAGCCCTCCCAGGGTCACGGCTACGGTACAGCCAATTATTAGCTTCTTTTGCTGCCAAACGGATTGGAACAATGCAAACAGGTCAATTTCATCCGCATGAGCATTCATTTGAGGCCGGGGAACAATATTCAAAATCAGCACACCCTCTAATTCATGTAATCCTAACCCCGTCGTCCCTACCCTGATGGTGTATGTGTGCCGGGCCGCCTCCGTGATGGGGCTCCATGCCGATGGGCACTCTCTTTTCCAAAAAATATGCGACGGGGGCTGTTTTCTTGTGGGAGGTATTTGGCAGGTCGATTTTCGAGGCAAGCCTAAAAATGGCTGTTTTGATACCGAGCGCCAATTTAACGTAATCCTTAACTCTTGTAGGTCCTTTGCCATTGAAGATGATGAGTACGTTAGGTGAGCGAATATTACAGGAATGCTCGGGAGGATAAATATATGAATTTAGCCGTACGTTCATAATTCGCCATTGTCCATGCTGTTCCGAGAGCAAGACGGCGTATTTCCCATATGAAAGTTCATCGTGGTCACAAAACAGCAGAGTGTTTAATAGCCTGCAGTAGCCATCAAAAAATGGAGTGTCCATGTGTAGAGCACTCCGAGATTTTTGAGAGGTGAAGATCACGACCGACCCAATACAGGGCTGCCGCATCTTTAAGAAAGGACGGCTAACTTCCTTTTAATCCACGCTCAGCGTCAAAGGTTGCGGCTGCGGGATGGGGTTGCGCATCAGCGTGCCGACCGTCAGCGCCGCCAGCAGCGCCAGGAGGCCGGCCACCCAGAGCACCATGCCGAAGCCGTCGACAAAGGCCTGGCGCGCCAGCGGTTCGACGATTGTTTTCGCCGAGTCGGGCAGCAACGCCAGGGCGGCGGGCATGTCGCCGGCCACTACCCGCGAGGCGATGGCCTGGGCCTGGTCGAGCCAATGCGCGGCGTTTTCACCCAGGCTGGCTTGCAGCCGTTGCTGGGTATGGCTGCCGAGCAGGGCGCCGAACACGCCGATGGCCAGCATGATGGCGCTGAAGCGCATGGTGGTGCTCAGCCCCGAGGCCATGCCGGCGCGGTCGCGGGGCACGCAGGCCATGATGTTTTTCTGCGTGTCGCCGTTGAGCAGGCCGGCGCCGGCGCCCGTCACCGCGATTGCCAGGGCGAAATTCAGGTAACCGCCGCCGTGCAGGGCCCAGGCGCTCAGCAGGTTGCCGCAGCCGACCAGGGTCAGGCCGGCGGCCATCAAGGTCGCCGGCGCATAGCGCGTCGCCAGGCGCACGCCGATGCGTGGGCAGATCAACATCGTCAGGGCGAACGGCAGCATGCCCAGCCCCGAAGCGATGGCCGAGAAGCCCAGGCCGTTCTGCAGGTAGAACGGCAGCAGGGTCATCATCACCTGGGCACAGCCGGCGTAGGCGAACATCCCCAGCAGGGCGCCGATGAAGCGCGGATGGCGGAACAGTTGCAAATCGACCATGGGCCGGCGCTGCACCCCTTCGATCAGCAAGAACAGCCCGAGCAATGCCGCGCCGCCCAGCAGCCGGGTGTAGGTCAGCGGGTGGCTCCAGCCGATGCGATTGGCCTCGATCAGGCCCCAGATCAGGCACAGCAGGCTGGCGCTGAACGCCAGGCTGCCCCAAGGGTCGAGGCGCGCGGCCTGGGTGTCGCGCGACTCCGGTATCGCGCGCAGCACCATCAGCACCAGCAACCCGCCCACCGGCAGGTTGAGGTAGAAAATCCAGCGCCAGCCAATGAATTCGGTGATCAAGCCGCCGATGGTTGGCGCGGCGGTCATCGCCACGCCCATGCAGGCTCCCCAGAACGCCCAGGCCCTGGCCCGTTCGGCCTCGTCATGGAAGGTATGGCCGATGGTGGCCAGGGCCGAGGTCAGCAGCAACGCCGCGCCGACACCCTTGATCGCCCGGGCGATGTCGAGCAGCAGCACGTTGGGCGCCGCGCCGCAGCCGAGCGAGGCGAGGATGAACAGCCCAAGGCCGCAGAGCAGGGTGCGCTTGCGGCCGAAGCGGTCGGCCAGGCTGCCGGCTGGCAGCAGCAGGGCGGCGAAGGCCAGCATGTAGGCGCTGACTACCCATTCGATATCGGCGAAGTTGGCCCCCAGGTCGCGGGCGATGCTCGGCAGGGTCACCGCGACTATATTGGTGTCGAGCACAATCAGCGAGCAGACCCCGGAGGCGGTGAGCAAGGTCAGGCGCGGGCTGGCCGGCTTCATGGCCGCACCCGCTGGTCCAGCGCGGCGAGGGCGGCCTGGGCGATTTCATCGTCGTGGGCCGGGGTGTCGGCGCTGATGCCGATGGCGCCGATCACCTGGCCGTCGACGCGGATTGGCTGCGCGCCTTTCATCATCAGCAAGCCCGAGGTGATGGCCGCCTGGCGCCCGCCGTTGATGGCGTTTTCCAGATCGCCCGAAGGACGTTTGAACAACGCCGAGGTCCGCGCCTTGCCCTGGGCCAGCTCGATGCCGGCCACCACCGGCGCACCGTCCATGCGCGCGCTGAGGATCGGCCAACCGCCGTCGTCGACGATCGCCACGGCGCAGGGCCAGCCCTTGGCGCTGGCGGTTGCCTGGGCGGCATTGAGCAGTTGCTGGGCGGTGGCGAAATTCAGGATTGCTTTCTGGGCAATGTGAGCATTTTTGTCGGCGGCGAAACTCGTGGACACGCTGCAGCAAGTGATCAGCGCCAGAAACAGAGGTTTGACGTGCATGGCGTGGGCTCTCTACTGTGAAGGTCCGGCCAGCTTAGCCCGGGCCCCTGCGGGCTTTGTTAGGCGAGTTGAAGCACTTCATTACCTTTGAGCTAACGCACTTATGGAAATCCGTCATTTCCGTTATTTCCTGGCGGTGGCGCGGCAACGCAGTTTCACTCGCGCCGCCGAGCATCTGGGCATCGCGCCACCGACTTTGAGCCGGCAGATCCAGGACATGGAGCAGGCGCTGGGCACCCGCTTGTTTTTGCGCCAGCAGCGCGAGGTCAGCCTGACCGAGGCCGGCGCGGCCCTGGTGCGCGAGGCCGAGGCCACGGTGCGCCAGTTCGAGTTCGCGCAACGTAATGCCCAGCGGGCCGGGCGCGGCGAAATCGGCCATATCGAATTGGGCTACGTGGCCTCGGCGGTGTATTCGGGGCTGTTGCAAAAGCAGGTGCAGCGCTTCAGCCAGGATTGCCCGGACGTCAGTCTCAGCGTGCGCGAAAGCCCGATGGCGGCGCTGCCCGGCCTGGTGGCCGAGGGACGGTTCGACATCGGCTACATTCGCTCGCCCATGCCCCTGCCGGACGGGGTCGAGGCGGTCCGCCTGGATGCCGAAGGCTTTGTCCTGGCGCTGCCCGCCGAGTCCTGGCTGGGGCGCCTGGCGGAAATCGCCCCGGCGCATCTGCAACACGAGACCTTCATCCTTCCGGAACAGATCAGCGGCACCCTGCAAGTGGCCGCCGAGGGCGGCTATGCGCCGACACTCGGACCGCAGCCCGGCGGCCTGGTGGCGGTGCTGGCCCTGGTGTCCCTGGGGCAGGGCGTGGCGGTGGTTCCGGAATCGGTGGTCGGACACGTGGGGCTGCCCAATGTGTTGTACCGGCCGATCCAGGGCAGCACGGCTTCTTCCTGGCTGTCGCTGATCCACCGCCGCTTCGAGAAGGCGCCGGCGGTGGCGCGTTATATCGAGCAGGTCAGAAGCCCATTGCGGGGGTAGGGGCGATGCGGCCGCTGAGGTAGTTCTGCTCTAAGCCGGTCAGCAGCGCCTGAAATATTTTGTAAAAAATTCTTCGGGGCCTGTAGACACAAGGCTTCGAGCGCAACTGCGCAACTTCTTGCGCAGTACATGGTTGCTAGAGTGGCGGGCTCAATGGAACGACTGACAAGCGCCTGACAGATCGCGCTGCTCGGAGGGAGTGGGATGGTTCGATTTCAAGGACTGAGATCCTCAATTCGTCTTTATGGCTTGGTCACGGTCACCGGTATTCACGATCAGCCTGCCCTGGATCCGGTGCAGATAAGCTGCGTCGGCGACCTTGATGCACCCACCGTCCGGGTGTTCATTTCCCGGCTGGATGCGGAGATCTACCTGCGCGCTTCCCATCTGCGCAACTATCGTGTGGTGCCACTTCGATCGTTCGATCCTTCCCAGCTTCTCAATCAGGCTAATGGCTGGTTGAAACTCAATATCTGCCTGGGTTTCGCCGCCCAGGACGACTGCCTCCTCAGTATCGATCGACAGGAAGTGATTCCGGTCGGGCTGACGGCCTGGACCCGGCCGGTCCTGGATGATCAGGGTTATTACCTGCAATGGTCGGACACGGAATTACCCGAGTACCTGCTAAGTGTCTATAAAAGTGTTGGCGCACCGGACTACAACCGGCAGCTCAACGAACTGGACGATTGGGCGCCAGCGGCCATGGAGCGGACGGTTGCCGAAGCACTGCAGATGTCGCCCCCGTTCAAGGCCCCCGGCTCGACGGCCAGCCAGCTCGCATTATTCGATGTGGAGGATGCCTGTTGGCGCTTTGGTCTCTTCCAGATCGATGGCCTAGGGACAACACGCAATACCTAACGGATAAAGGAGATTGCCATGAGTGGAAAACCTGCGGCACGTGTCACTGATATGACCGCTTGCCCGTTGCCCGGGCACGCCAGTAACCCGATTGTCTCGGGATCGCCCGACGTATTGTTCGATGGGCTCAGCGCGGCGCGGATGACCGACACCACGGCCTGCGGCAGTGCCTTGGTCAGTGGGGTGGTTGCCAATGTGCTGATCAATGGCTTGCCGGTCGCGACCCTGGGCACAACCGGCAATCACGGGAATGTGGTGGTGAGCGGGTCGGGAAGCGTGATCATCGGGCAGCAGGTCAGTGCCGCGGCTGTCGCTCCCGTGATCAAGATTCCCGGGCTTTGCCTGCCGTGCCTGTTGGCGGCGGCGCAGCGCAATGAAGCCTTTGTCCCGCTGCAAAGCCTGGGGAACTGATCATGAGTGTTCCTGGCAATGGACGCCGGCCTGATCCGAATTTTCTGCAATTTCGTACCCATATCCGCCACTGTCTGGAGCAGCACCCTGAAACCCGGCTCTATGTGCTGGTGGATGGCGCCCGGTACATGACCCTGGAGAACCGCCTGGACGCGGCCGGGGCGGCGATCCGCGTCGAGTGGTTGCTGGCCGCTACCGAGCTGGACGAAATCAGCCGTGGCGGGCCGGCGCTGGTGGAGTTCATGACAGATAGCGATGAGGCCTCGCAACTGCTCGACTGGCTGATCGAGCGCGACCAGAAGTCGCCGCTGGTTTCATGGCTGTGGAGCGAGCGCTCCTTTGAGGCGCTGAGCAACCATCTCAAATCCCATTTGTTCAGCCGTCTGCCGGACGGCCGGATGGCGTTGTTTCGTTATTACAACCCGATCGTCCGCCGCAGCCTGGAGGCTGTCCTGGACAGCGAACAGCGAATGGCCCTGATGTTGCCGCTCGATCGCTGGCAGATCTGGCAGCCATTGGTCCTGGCGTACCAGACGTATTACCGGGTCGGGCAGGAGGCTCGCCATGCTTGAGTTGACGGCAGACCAGCTGAAAGCGCTGGAGCAGGTTCGGCAAAATGAGGTGATCGAGAAGATCATGCTCGAGATACGTCAGCACAATCCTCAATGGCTTGAGCAGAAGGGCCAGTGGCAGACGATCCAGTACCTCAAGGACTACCGGGAAAAAGCCTGGGCGCTGCAAATCGAAGAGCCTGATACGGTTGAAAGCTTCATGCGCTTTGGCCTGCAATTTCCTGATTTCGAAGAAACACCCGGGTTTGTCCGATGGATGAAAAGGCCGGTAAACGACGCCCCGGAGCAGCGTTTTCGCGATTACGAAAGCGTCATGGATTTCGTCCAGGGGCAACGCGCCTGGCGGGCCGCACTCAAGACAGGGATGCCTGAATGACCAGTTTTATTTCCGGAGCCGTCGCGCAACTTGCGCCTCCCATGACCGGCGCGTTGCGTATGCCATTACCTCGCGGCGGGCCGAAGCTGCCCTTCGAGGTGCCCATGCCCGCGCCGCCTCGATTGCCGATGCCGCCGCCCCGACCATCGCCGATCCCGCCCCCGGAAGTCGTGCCCCGGCCATTGCCGCTACCGAACCCAAGGCCGGTGCCGCAACCTTTGCCGCTGCCCGGGACCAAGCCTGAGGCACTGCCCAAGACGGATGCACCCGCAAGCACCCGGGACCGGACCAAGGAGGCCGAGAAAGACTGCAAGACCCAGAAGAAGGACTGTGTGAAATGCCCTCCCGAAGACGGGCAAATGTATATTCCCGTCAACGGGAAAGGGCACAGCATGAGTGACCTGTCGAGCAGGTACCAACACTGGGTGACCAACTTTCCGTTTCCCTGGGAGTGGCTGTGGAGTGCTACGGATTGGGACGGTTTTGTGAAAAACCGCTGTACCTTGCAAGAGGCCAAGGCCAACTACAAATTCATGCTCATACTCGGTTTCAAGCACCCTAAGTTTGCCAAGAACCTTGAGAAGGACCTGATCGTGAAGGCGTTCAAGCAGGCAGACAAGGCCAAACCCAGCCCGCCGGTGAGGCTCGAGTGGCATTTTCTTCAGCGCGAGGTCTACGAGTATTGTTCCGAGAAGTACGAGGAAGGTGGGCTCACCAACCTGACGGCTTACTGGAACCCGATGCCTGGCACCAAGGATGATGAGGAGTACCAGGAAATGCGTCGCGAGGAAAAAAAGGCGCTGGACGAGTACTACAAGCAGAACCCAGACTTAATCGCCTGAGACCGTATGGAGTACTCATGGACACATTCAAGCGTTTCAATTTCAAGCTGAGCTTTGATAAGCAGAAGATTGCCCAGGTTACCGAGCAGGAACAAATCGACAGGAGCCTGGCCTTTCTCAAGGCGATAGGCGAGATCGACCCCATTCTCAAGAACTGGTTCTTGTGCGCCGAAGGCAAGGATGATGGCCTGACGCACAATGTGCTCCTCGACCCGAGCAGCTTGCGGCGGGAAATAGCCTCCTGGAAAGACTCGGACTTCGACGTCAACGACATGAGTTTTGTGTTGTGGAACGGGATATCCGACCCGCTCAAGGGCGGGCTTTCGATCACCTATCACGCCCGAAGCGGCGGTTCGCTGCCCGCGGGCATTGAGTTTTCCGAAGCCGGGACACTGGTCCGTTGCCTGCCGGACCCTCGACAGGGCATTGTCGAGTTGATGAACGCAGCGGTCGATCTCTGGCCGGAGATCTATTGGGGCGTGGCCGCTCCCAACGAGTACTTTCGCAAGCAGCGGGTGTTCCAGGACCGGCAGACCATCGGCTGGATCGGTTATTGCCCGCACCCTCTGTCGGCGGCCGATTTTCCGGAGGTCGCCGAACTGCGTCCAACTCAATCGAAGGGCACCATCGTCGTTACCTGCCCCGGCATCATGGACGAGAAGAACGTCCAGCATGTGCAGGTGGTGGGTGACACCGATATCAAACTGGTGGAACTCGGGTTTTTGCCCGGGCGTTATTGAGTCGCACGGGCAGGCTCGCTTTTGCTGGGGCGAGCTTGTCTGCGATAGCGGTGGCCAGGCACCCCGATAAGATCTTGAAATGATTTCCCCATGGGAAACTCCCGTTGAGGTTGTAGGATTCAAGTCCGTTTTTCTTCACAGGATTTGCATGAACACCCTCTCGGAGCCTCCCAGTCGTCCTTATTCCTGGACGTCTCGACCTTTCCCCGCTCGATCCGCTTCGCGGCGCCTTCTATCAGTCATAAGGCGCGGCCGTTACCCCGAACTTGCTGTTTTTCGCCGCTCGCCGCCGGTCTTCACGACCGTTGGGCGCTGGCCCGTGTTCGCCGTTCAACGGCCTGTTGCCCTTGCCTTGCCGCGCCCGGCTGCCTGAATTCACTGGAGAGATAGAGTCGTTTTTATGGAATGGATAATGGACCCCACGGCCTGGCTTGGCCTGTTGACCCTGATTGTGCTGGAGCTGGTGCTGGGGATCGACAACCTGGTGTTTATCGCGATCCTCGCGGACAAGCTGCCGCCGCACCAGCGCGACCGCGCGCGGATCATCGGCCTGTCCCTGGCGCTGATCATGCGCCTGGGCCTGCTGGCGAGCATTTCCTGGTTGGTGACCCTGACCGCGCCGCTGTTCGAGGTGTTCGGCAAGAGCTTCTCCGGCCGTGACCTGATCATGCTGTTTGGCGGTGTGTTCCTGTTGTTCAAGGCCACCATGGAGTTGCATGAACGCCTGGAGGGCCATGTCAGCCAGCGCACCGGCAATGCCGCTTACGCGCTGTTCTGGCCGATCGTGGCGCAGATCGTGGTGCTCGACGCGGTGTTCTCCCTGGACGCGGTGATCACCGCCGTGGGCATGGTCGACGAGCTGGCGGTGATGATGATTGCGGTGATCATTTCCATCGGCCTGATGATCGTCGCCAGCAAGCCACTGACCCGCTTCGTCAACGCCCACCCGACGGTCATCATGCTGTGCCTGGGCTTCTTGATGATGATCGGTTTTGCCCTGACCGCCGAAGGCCTGGGCTTCCATATCCCGAAAGGCTACCTGTACGCGGCCATTGGCTTCTCGATCCTGATCGAGCTGTTCAACCAGATCGCCCGGGCCCGGCGCAAAAAGTCTGTGCAGAGCCTGCGACCGATACGCGAACGCACGGCCCACGCGGTGATGCGCCTGCTGGGCGGTCGCCAGCTGGCGGTGGAGGAGGTGGGCGAAGAGATCGTCGACCTGCTGGACAATGGCGAGGCGCCAAGCACCGAGCTGTTCGACCGCCGTGAGCGGGTGATGATCAGCGGCGTGCTGCAACTGGCCGAGCGACCGATCCGCAGCCTGATGACGGTGCGTGCCGACGTCGACTACATCGACCTGGCCGCCGATGCCGAGGCCATCCGCAACAAGCTGATGCATTCGTCCTACTCGCGCCTGCCGCTGATTCGCGACGGCGCGGTGGAGGAGCCGCTGGGCTTCGTACACAAGAAGGAACTGCTCAAGGAATACCTGGCCGGCAACGAGCCGAACCTGGAGCACCTGGCGCGCACGGCGATCAACCTGCTGGACAGCTTCTCGATCCTCAACGCCCTGGAACAGATGCGCAAGGCTTCGACCCACATCGCCTTTGTGATCAACGAATTCGGCGACTTCGTCGGCGTGCTGAGCATGACCGACATCCTCGAATCCATCGCTGGCGAGCTGCCCGACGCCAGCGAAATCGAAGGCCCGGACATTGTCGAAGAGCAGGGCGGCTTCATGGTCAGCGGAGCCTTGAACCTGACGCAGATTCGCCAGCGCATGGGTTTTCACGCCGAACCCACCGCCGATTACCAAACCCTGGCGGGGCTGGTGATGAGCCTGCTGGACCGCTTGCCGATCATTGGCGACCAGCTGCAATGGCAGGGCTGGACGCTGCAAGTGGTGGCGGTGGAAGAGCGGCGGGTGACGCGGGTGTTGCTCAGGCCCGAGGGCGAATAGCCGAGGTTGGCCAGTTGCCTGGGGGGCGGTCGCCGCTGTTGAAGCCTTGCGTCTATTCCTGCACCATCGCCGCCCGCTTGTTCAATGGATGGAAGAGAAGTATGCGCAAGGTTCGCACGGGGGCTGTACGCGGCAGGGCTGTCATGGGTGGCTTCTGCCTGCTCACCCTGGCGTTGCTCGGTGGTTGTGATGGCCAGGATGCGGCACCCGCAGTGGCGCACCCGGTGGTGGAAATAGCCCTGTATGAACCCATCGCCCAGGTGCTCGCCCGCAGCCCGCTGCCGTTTTCCAAAGACTGCCTGAAACCCGTGAGGATGTGCTGGTACGAAATCGAGCGCTCCAGCAACGACAAGAACCTGCCGGTCGTCCTGATCGGCGGTGGCGAGCATGGGCTCAGGATCGAACAGGTCTCGGACATCAGTACGGTGATCGACGAGGACCTGGGAGACAGGGTCGGCAATATCGACATCAAGCTGCGAGGCCTGCCGGACAAAAGCTCCTACGCCGAGCAACAAGCCTTCATCCTCCAGCGTATCGCCGAGCTCAAGAGCGCCGGCTGGAAGCGTTACTACCTACCTTCGAACCCGCGGGTTTCCGGCTCCCAGGCCGACAAGATTCCTTCTGGCGACAATGTGCTGGGCCACTCCATGCTCAACCATCCCTGGCTCGACCCGGACTACCCGATACCGCTCGAGCGCTGGCTGCACGACAAGTCTTTCTACAGTTGGTACTTCCATCGGGACGACGCCTACCTGCATGTCTGGTCCTGGTGTTGGGATGACCAGCAGGCGCCCATGGAGCGAGCCACCTGCCTGACCACCCTGCAGTTCCAGAGCGAATACGATTTCTGGTTGTCCAGTTTCGAGGAGAACGAGCGACCGCGCTGGAAGGAGCTAATGCCCGCCAAGCTGGCCAGGGACCGGGAGACACGGCGAGGGGTGGAAGAGCAGCTGCGTGCCGCCGGAATCGAGATCGATGAGAGCTACCAGGACCCGCCGATCAAGGCGCTGGCACCCTGAGTGCCTGCATCGTCGAACGGCGGGGTTACGGGGAACGGTACAGAACCCTGACCCGTATGGGGGTGCCTGTTACAGCGGCCTGTCAGCCTTGGCTCAGCCAGGCTGACGCTGTTTCAGCGCCGCGTCCTGGGCGTTGAAGGTGCGCGCCGCGGCGGCGACTTCCTTGCGCACGATGGTCTTGCCGATCGGGGCCAGGGCGATGCCCGCCAGCTTCAGGTGCTGGATGCCGAAGGGAATGCCGATAATGGTGATAAAGCACAGCAGCGCCGACATCACATGCCCCAGCGCCAGCCAGATCCCGCCGAATACGAACCACAGCACGTTGCCGATCACTCCCAGGCCGCTGGTGCCGATATCGTCCTTGTTGTTCAGCTCGCGACGGCTGATCGCTTCCTTGCCGAACGGAAAGAACGAGAAGCTGCCGATGACGAAACAGGCCCGGCCCCAGGGAATGCCGACGATGCTGATAAAGGCCAGCAGCCCCCACAGCCACCAGCACAGGCCCATGAAAATACCGCCGAGGATAAACCAGAGAAAATTGCCGATGGCGCTCATGTGAAGCTTCCTTGTTTGTACGGTGAAGGGTGTCGGACGGGGCCCCGTTCGAGGCCCGTGCGGGTATAGACGCTTATTCCTTGCGCCGAGTCAGGCCGGAGACGATCGCCACCAGCAACAGGCTGATGCCCCAGCCGATGAGGGTTTCCAGCCAGATCAGCAGACGGATGCCGTGGCCCCATTCAAGGTTCTTCAGTTCATCCCAATAGCCGGGGAAGGGCGTGGGTGTGATCGGCCCCCAGTCCTTCTCCTGCTGCAGGTCGACCAGTGATAGCAGGATGTCCAGTGAGTAGGCGCCGGGGCTGAAGCCGGTGTATTCGCCGCGCAGGGCCTTGCAGGTGTACCAGTTGCCAATATCGGAAGGCAGGTCCTGTTTAGGGTGCTGCGCCTTCCAGGCCTCGCCATGCTCCGGGGTACAACTGGCGTAGGCCTCGTTCTGGAACACCAGCGGGTTGCTGGGGGCGAAAACCTTGTGATTGACGGCGGCGTACCAGTAGACGCTGGTGAACAGCAACCAGATGCCGAGGATCCAGGCCAGCAGGCGCATGGGGCGGTAGCCGTAGCCGGTGAGGGCGCCGTAGAGAACGTGGGGGACTTTGCCGAGCCAGCGGGTGCCCCATATCCAGTTGGCCGTGCGGTGGCCAACCATGCCGACCTTGCGTAGGCGTTTCTCGAAAGCGATGCCTACTTCCCGAGCCTCCTCGAAGTGGCCCATCTTTTCAAAGACGTGTTTGAGCTGGAGCCAGGGCTGCGGCAGGAACCCACTTTCGGAGCCTTTAAGGCCGTCGTCGCCGGTACTGGCTGGCAGCTGTGAGTCGAGCCAGGCGATACGCTCCTTGGCCCTCAAGGGAGAGTCGGTGGTCAAGAAATCATAGGTAAAACCGTTAAGGCCCAGCTCCTTGCCCCAGGTCTTTGAGTCGTCGCTCAAGGTTCGGACGTGAGAGCCGCTGAAAGCGGCGTTCTGCAAAGGATTTTGCAGATTTGTGAGCATCAGGGTTCTACCGACGACCATGTTTTGCGCGAGCAAGGAAAAGCCGCCGTTGCCATCCAGATGATGCGAACCTTTCAAGCTCAATTGCCCGTCGATCCGGGCAGCTGTGAGGCGTACCGTGCCTATGGAGTGGAAGCCACTGGAAAAAAATACACTGCCTCTTACACGAGCTTTGTCTGCGTTCAAGGCAATGCCGGTGGTGGCGGTAAAGGTGCAATCAGAGCACTTCAAGCCTTTCATCGTCGCGCTGTTTAATCGCACTTCGCCCAAAGACTTGAAGTCCTTGTCAAAGACAATGTTGGCGTCAATCACACAACGGTCAGCCTCCAGCGCGTTCTTTCCCTGGCCGTCGAGCAGCGCCCCACTGAATACCAGTGATCCCGCGACTTTCGCCCCCATCAGGCAAACGGTGCCTTTGGAGTGAAATGCTTTCATATGAAGCGACGAATGTACGCAGAGAGATTGAGCCTCGACACCGGAAAACTGGCTGCTGCTTAAATCAAGCCAGCCATCGATCACCGTATTTTCGAGGCGTATCTCTTCGTTGCATAAACAGTGGGTCAAGCTGACATTAGTGGCGATCACGGCTGAATTGAGGTTCAAAGAGCCTTGAATAAACGCGCCTTCGACATGCAAGCCATTTAGATTGATCGGGTTTTTATCGTCGCCACCAAGGATCAGGAACCGCAGGAAACGGGCACGAATAGTATTTTCAATCGTGCCCGCTACAGGCCTTTCGGTAGCAATGCTGAACCGTGCTCCTGTTGTGCCGTAGGCCAGCAGTTTTTGCTCGACGGAGCTTAATGGCAGGTAGTGTTGAAGTTTCCTGTCTGCAGTAATCGTCATGGCGTCCGCACCTGAACAGGCTCAAGGACAGCGGTGACCATTTTTAATGGCAGGGAAAACGCAGTAGGAAGTTGCTGTTTGATGTGGCAATCAGCAGAAAGAAGCGCAGAGCTAAGCTCGAGCAGAAAACGCATAAAAACTTCCATGTAGGATCGTCGGGCGACGCAAAAGATGGCGTTATGCTATCGATTTGCCGCCCCCAACAAAAGCCCGGATGTCATGTTTCATCCGGGCCTGGCTGGTTGTCTGATCGCGAGCAGGCTCGCTTCTACAGAAAGTGTTCCAGTGCTTCAGGGATCGACCTGCGCCATCAGCTCCGGCACCGACTCGGGGCGTCTGGCGTAACGCTGGGCCAGCATGGCGCAGACCATCAGCTGGATCTGGTGGAACAGCATCAGTGGCAGGATCAGCACGCCGATGGTGCTGCCGGCGAACAGCACCTGGGCCATGGGCACGCCGGTGGCCAGGCTTTTCTTCGAGCCGCAGAACAGGATGGTGATGCGGTCTTCCTGGTTGAAGCCCAAGAGCTTGCTCAGCAGGCTGGAGGTCAGCAGTGCCAGCGCCAGCAGCACGCCGCAGGCCAGCACCAGCCCGCCCAGGTTCCACAACGGAATCTGTTGCCAGATGCCTTCGTTCACCGCCTTGCTGAAGGCGCCGTAGACCACCAGCAGGATCGAGCCCTGGTCGACGAATTTCAGCCAGTTCTTGTTGCGGCCCACCCAGGCGCCGATCCAGCGGCGGGCGATCTGCCCGACAATGAAGGGCAACAGCAATTGCAGGCTGATCTTGATGATGGCATCCATGGTCGAGCCGGAGTCGCCGTGCACATTCAGCAACAGGGTCACCAGCAACGGCGTGAGGAAGATCCCGAACAGGCTGGACGCCGCGGCGCTACAGATCGCCGCCGGCACGTTGCCCCGCGCCAGCGAGGTGAAGGCAATCGCCGACTGTACGGTGGCGGGTAAGGCGCAGAGGTAGAGCATGCCCAGGTACAGATCGTTACCGATCAGCGGCGACAGCAGCGGCTTGAGCGCCAGGCCCAGCAGCGGGAACAGCACGAAGGTCAGGCTGAAGATCAGCAGGTGCAGGCGCCAATGGCCGGCCCCGGCAATGATCGCCTCGCGCGACAGCTTGGCGCCGTGGAGGAAAAACAGCAGGGCGATGGCGGCGTTGGTCAGCCAGCCAAAACCCTGCGCCGCCTGGCCGTTGACGGGCAGAAAGCTGGCCAGCACCACTACGCCAATCAGGGTCAGGGTGAAATTGTCGGGCAAAAGACGTGAGCGACTCATAATGGGACCATCCAAGGGTTGCCAGAGCGGTTGGCCGACTCTAACGTGATGATCGACTGCCGACTAACGCCAATGAGCCAGTAAATGCCGCCTAAAGGACATGAAAAGATCGTCCAACGCAGTATTCCCGGTCTACCGAGCCTGCCTCGACCGGTGTACGGCCGCACCGAATCGCTGCCTAATCGGGCGCTGACCCGGCGCCACAGCCACCCCTGGGTGCAATTGTCCTACGCCATCCAGGGCGTGCTGGAAGTGCAGACCAGCGCCGGGCGTTTCATTGCCCCGCCACAACGTGCGGTGTGGATTCCCGCCGGCATGCCGCACAAGGTGTTCAGCTCGCCGCGTACCGAAATGCGCAGCCTGTACCTGGATTGCCGCGTCACCGCCTGGGCCGGCGAAAGCTGCCAGGTGCTGGCGGTGAGTAACCTGCTGCGCGAGTTGATCCGCACTTTCAGCGAGCTGCCGGTGGAATACGCCGAAGACGGCGCCGACGGGCGCCTGGCCCAGGTCCTGCTGGACCAGCTGGCCGCCGCTCCGCAGCTGGACCTGATGCTGCCGCTGCCCCAGGACCCGCGCCTGCGGCAGATCTACCGCAGCCTGCAAGCGCACCCGGACCAGCCGACCACCCTGGGGCAGTGGAGCGAGAAGCTGGGCGTGGCGGAGAAAACCCTGAGCCGCCTGTTCCTGCAGGACACCGGCCTGACCTTCCGCGCCTGGCGCCAGCGCCTGCGGCTGCTGGGCGCACTGACGCCGCTGGAGAAAGGCGAACGGGTGACGGACGTGGCGCTGGCCTGCGGCTACGACTCGACCTCGGCCTTTATCGCGGCGTTCCGCCAGCAGTTCGATGCCACGCCTGGAGAATTCTTCCGCTAGCGCTCGTTCCCTGACACTTCTCGTCTGCTCTCAAGGTACTTGCCTACGAAAAAGTGCTATTTTGAGTGCTCTTAACAGCACTCGTGAGAGCACTCCATGACCCATGTTCTTCTGTCCAATGTCGTCGCGAGCATTTCCGAGCTCAAGAAAAACCCCATGGGCACCGTTGCGGCCGGTGGTGGTTCCTCCGTGGCCATTCTCAATCGCAATGAACCGGCGTTTTATTGCGTTCCGGCCAAGGAATATGAAGCGATGATGGAGCGTCTGGAGGATATGGAGCTGCTCGCCTTGTGCCGTGAGCGAGAGAATGATCCGACCATCAAGGTTTCGCTCGATGACTTATGAGCTGGAGTTCTCCGAGAAAGCCTGGAAGGAATGGCAAAAGCTGGGCCCCACGCTGAAAGAGCAATTCAAGAAGAAGCTGCAGGAACGACTCGTCAACCCCCATGTTCCGGCTGATCGCCTGAGCGGTTTGGGCAATGCCTACAAAATCAAATTGCGTACGGCGGGCTACCGCCTGGTGTATCGGGTGGTGGATGAGGTGTTGGTGGTGACGGTCATTGCCGTGGGCAAGCGGGAGCGGGGGAGTGTCTATCAGCAAGCTAGGAAGCGTTAGTCAGCCAGGAGAAGCTCAAACTATCCGCGCAATGGTCTGTGGCCCCTGTAGCCGCTGCCGCAGGCTGCGATCGGGCGCTTGCGCCCGTCACGATCTGACTTCTGGAATGCGCTGACGCCGGCAGCCGCCACCCTTCAACCCTGGACCTGATACCCATCATCCAGCGCGAGCGGCCACCGCGTCCTTCAAAAACTAAGCCGGCGTCAGCCGCTCAATCCTGGCGGGCGTAGCCACAACCAGTGGCGCGAAGCTGTGGGGTTGGGCCATGTTCCACATGCGTGCGTAGAACTCCGAACTGATGGGGCGTTGCAACAGCTCGCCGGGTTCGAGGAACACATGGATCTGCGAGAACAACCGGACCTCGGTGGTGGTCATGCGCCGTACCAGGTGCTTGGCTTGCAGCTGCGCGGGGTGGTCGAGGCCGGCGGCGCTGAGCATCTCGCCGAGGGCGACCAGGGTGTTGCGATGGAAGTTGTGTACCCGCTCGGCCTTGTCCGTGACCTGCAACGCTTTCTGGCGCAGCGGGTCCTGGGTGGCGACGCCGGTGGGACATTTGTTGGTGTGGCAGCTTTGCGACTGGATGCAGCCGATGGCGAACATGAAGCCGCGCGCGGCGTTGACCCAATCGGCGCCGATGGTCAGCACGCTGGCGATGTCGAACGCGCTGACCACTTTGCCGCTGGCGCCCAGCTTGATCTGCGAACGCAGGCCGGCGCCGACCAGGGTGTTATGCACGAACAGCAGGCCCTCGCGCATGGGCATGCCGATGTTGTCGGTGAACTCGCGAGGCGCGGCGCCGGTGCCGCCTTCCTTGCCGTCAACCACGATAAAGTCTGGCTGGATGCCGGTCTCGAGCATGGCCTTGACGATGGCCATGAACTCCCAGGGATGACCCACGCAGAACTTGAAGCCCACCGGCTTGCCGCCGGACAGGTTGCGCAGCTTGACGATGAACTCCAGCAGTTGCATGGGCGTGCTGAACTCCGAGTGCCGCGCCGGCGACACGCAGTCATGGCCCATCTGCACGCCACGGGTCTTGGCGATTTCGGCGGTGACCTTGTGCTTGGGCAGGATGCCGCCATGGCCGGGCTTGGCGCCCTGGCTGAGCTTGATTTCGATCATCTTCACTTGCGGATGGCTGGCCTGCTCGGAGAAGCGCTGGGCATCGAAACGGCCGTCCAGGGTCCGGCAACCGAAATAGCCGCTGCCGATTTCCCAGATCAAGTCGCCGGCGAATTCCTGGTGATAGGGGCTGATGCTGCCTTCCCCGGTGTCGTGGGCGAAGCCGCCGAGCCGGGCGCCTTTGTTCAGGGCGCGGATGGCGTTGGCGCTCAGTGCGCCGAAGCTCATGGCCGAAATGTTGAACACCGAGGCGCTGTAAGGCTGCAGGCAATCCGGCCCGCCGACCACCACGCGGAACTGGCTGGGGTCGCAGGCATCGGCCGGGACCATGGAGTGGCTGATGAACTCGAAGCCGGGCTGATAGACGTCGGCCAGGGTGCCAAAGGCCTTTTCCGCGGGCTGGTTCTTGGCGCGGGCGTAGACCATCGAACGCTGCGAGCGAGAGAAGGGCAGCTTCTCGTCGTCGCCTTCCAGCAGGTACTGGCGGATCTCCGGGCGAATCGACTCGATCAGGTAGCGAATATTGCCGATGATCGGGTAGTTGCGGCGCACCGCATGGTGGCTTTGCAGCAGGTCGTTGAGGCCGACCAGGCTGAGCACCCCGGCCAGGATAATCACCCCCTGGCCCCAGAGGCTGGCGGGCCAGAACAGCAGGCCGAACAAGGTAAGGGCAAGGCAGAGGGTCAGGGTCGCGTAGCGACTGAGCAGCGATATCTTCATGGTCGTTCCTTGGGCAAATCGCGAGGCATGGGTTCAGGCGGGTAGGGTGGGCTCAATCCGCGTTGCGGATCTGCCGATAGCGCTCCTGCAGCTCCTGGCGCTGCTGTTTGCGCAGCAAACCCTGGGCGTAGCGGCGTTGTTCGATGGCGGTTTCCGGCACGAAGGCGCGCACCGGATGCGGACGCCCGTCGGGGTCGACGGCGACCATGGTGAAGTAGCAGCTGTTGGTGTGGCGCACCGTGCGTTCGTAAATGTTCTCGGTCATCACCTTGACCCCGACCTCCATCGAGGTACGCCCGGTGTAATTGACCGAGGCGAGGAAGGTCACCAATTCGCCGACATGGATCGGCTCCTTGAAGATCACCTGATCCACCGACAGCGTGACCACATAGCGACCGGCATAGCGCTTGGCACAGGCGAAGGCCACCTCGTCGAGCAGCTTGAGCAGGGCGCCGCCGTGCACGTTGCCGGAGAAATTGGCTTTGTCGGGCGTCATGAGCACGCTCATGCTCAATTGATAACTGCCTGGTTCCATGGGTGACCTCATCGGGGGAGTCGGGGGCTGTCCGTTGGCTCGTAATGGCTGGCCTAGGGCCTTCGGACAGTTTTTGGCTGGAGGTCAGAAGGGTAATCAGAAGCGAAGATAGTTAGCTAGCTATCATTTGAAATGAGCTGTTGCGGGGATTGCAATAATGCGTGGGGAAGGGCGATGGCCTTAAAGCCTGGAGCGTCAGCTTTCAGTAGCGTGCTGTCTGGTCAGAATCAGCCCGGAAAAGGACATGCATGGATGAGCGGCTACGTACCCGATGAGCCAAAAGCCAAGCCAGCAAATCAAGGAAAAAAGACGATCAAGTAATGGGAGAGACACCAGCATCATGTACCTGCGAATTACGGGCTTTTTCCCAGAACCGAACGAAGATGATTTGTTGCAATATAAAAAAGTGGTCCAGAAAGAGTTGGAGCCCTCCGTGCTTGAGATCATGGGGTGGTCCTCTCTTGAGGGCCTGGTGGGTGAGTCGGAGCTGACGCCAAACCAGGCAAGGCTTATTGCTCGTTTGTTGGGGGAGCCTGCGATAGAGGGGCTGGCACTGTTTATTGGTTGTCACTGACAGGTGCGGGCTTTGTTCGCGATAGCGTTGATGCCAGTCCCTAAACCCTACCGAGTTCACCCACAGGGGTAACAGATTCGTTCAAGCACATAGGTAACACCGCGAATCCTGTAGTCGCTGCCGCAGGCTGCGATCGGGCGCTTGCGCCCGTCAGACCTGAATCCGCGATCTGATTGATGGGGTCGGGCGATGGCTTGTACCGCTGACTTGTAGGAGTGGCCGGTCGACGCTCGCCCGTGATGGCCGGTGACCGACCCCTCGTTGCCCCTCAGTTCACACAGCCTTGCTGTGCTCAGCCGCATGCATTCCGATATAGGCGGTGAGGTTTTCATCGCAGATGCCCAGGGTGCGCAAAATCTCCGCCATAAAACTGACCGGTGCGCTGCCGGGGGCGGTGATCACCCGCTGGTTGGCCACGGCATAAGGCACATCCTGATAGTGAGCGGCGCCGCGGTAATTCACCGCCAGCAGGTTTTGCGCCGAGTTGGAGGTATGCCGCACATGGTCCAACACCCCGGCTTGGGCTAGCACCCGGGTGCCGTCGCAGATGCCGGCGAGGACGATGTTTCTTTCCCGGGCCGCTTGCAGCAGATCGCTGATATCGGGCGCCTGGCGGCTCTGCCAGATCGTGCCGCCACAGACCATCAACAGATCGACGTCATCGAGGTCGAGGTTTTCCAGGCCCAGGTCCGGGGTGACCCGCAGGCCGCCCATGGAGGTGACGGGGGCGCCTTGGGGGGCGGCGTAACGGCAATCGAAGCCGTAAAAACTACGACCGGTGGCGTTGATCAGGGCGGTTTCCCAGTCGGCGAAGTTTTCGCTGATGAGGGTAATGGCACGGGTCATGGGTGGTCCTTCCTTGGGTGAGAGTGGGTTCAGAGCGTGCAGGGTAGCCCGGTTTTGGTTTGCCGGTTTTGTAGGAGCGAGGCTTGCCCGCGATGGCGTCTTAGCTGGCGCTGCATTTTTCGGACGGCGTACATATCCGTTCCTGCGGTCACGGCGGCTTACGGTTTCGCCCTTACGGCGAGTCACGTTTTGTCGGCTGCCGTAGGAGCGGCCGGTCGACGCTCGATTGCCCGCGATGACGCCCGCTCTGGCGCTGTATTTTTTTGGACGGGGTACATATCCATTCCTGCGGTTATGGCGGCTTATGGTTTCGCCCTTACGGCGACTCACTTTTTTCAGACGCCGGAATGCCGGCCCAGCAAAAAGTAAGCAAAAACGCTTGCCCCTGCGTACGGCCTTCGCTGCGCTCAGGTTCCCTCGCTCCGGTCCTGCTCCGTGGGCCGCCGCCACAGGCCATCCATGGCCTGGGGCGGCTAACTCGGCATCCCTGCCGAGTTGCCCACTGCGCAGAACCTCCACTCGGCCTCCCGATGGGGCGGGTGGATCAAGATCAAAAAAAAAAGCCAAAGCCAAAGCCAAAGCCAAAGCCAAAGCCAAAGCCAAAGCCAAAGCCAAAGCACAGCAAGAGCAAAGGCTAGGCGCGGTGGTTTAAGGCTCTGGCAGCTCCATCGCCCGTTGTTCAACCACGTGCAACACATCGCATCCGTCCTGCAACAACAAGGTTGCCACGCTGGAGAAGCGCATCAGGTCGAGGTCGTCGGTGTTGCGGCTGGTCATGCCAGACACGCTGTCCAGCATGTCCCGGGCTGCACGGATGCGCAGGCCGGCGTAGGTCAGCAGGTCAAGCAAAGGAGCTTGAGGGTTGATAAAGGCGACAGGGTGGTCGGTGGTGTTGGAGGAGCTAAACGCTTGGTAATCCATTGGGTAACACTCCATAACTTCGGGAGTTACCACCGTTCGCGGCCAAGCGAAGGAGGGTGGCAACTGTACGCGGGTTGGCCGACCGGGCCCGAAGCATCCCGGCACACCCGAAGGTGTCCCACGCACAGTCGCCATAACACGAACGTGCAGGCGCAAAAAAAGCGCTTGCCTTTCGGATGGTGAGCGCCTGTGCGCTACGGGAATGCTGACGGCCAAGTCAGGTCGCTGAATTTGCAGCGACTAGCGAACTATAGGGGGGGGAGAGGGACGTGCGCAAGTGGATGGATTGCCTGCATAAATACGATTGAGGTGCATATGAAATGGTTATTAGTATGATTGTGTGTATCAGGATGGCTCCCCCCTTGCACTTGACAGGTTGCGGACAGGGATTCACATTTGGCAACTGGCCATCACCTGAGTGGATGCTGTTATGAAAAGGGAATTTTTGATCATGCAGAATATGTGCACTATATGCTGTTGCGGAATGTCGCGTGTTTTCTTCGCTTCTAATTCTGGTTCTAATGTCTGGAGTTGATATGCAAGAAGACTGATGGTTATCAATTTCTTGCTTTTTCGATTGCTTGGTCGCTTATCAGGAAGTCGAGAGCAATAGACCAATTGGTCTAGTTGCTTATAGTGTTTTCTAAGGATATTCAGGAGTTCGACATGTTTCACATGTTGAGTGTTGAGAATTTCAAAAGTTTCTCGGCAAAACAAAGTGTTAAGCTTGCGCCTATAACTCTAATATATGGACCTAACTCATCAGGTAAAAGCTCTCTGATACAGAGTTTGATGTTGTTGAAGCAGTCGCTTACTCGCCCAAGTGAGCAAGGTGGTTTGGTCTCAAATGGTGAGTACGTTGATTTGGGTGATTACGCAGCAATGGCGCATAATCACAGCGTTGATAGTGAAATGAAGTTCTCATATTCTTATTCCACTTTGTCAAATGTGTTCAGGCATGATTGGTTCGCCGGATCAGTTTCTCTACCGAAAGGATCTAAAGGGCAGATAGCGACTCATGAATTAACTTACATGCTTTCTGGTAAGGGTAAGAAAAGCAAGAATGAAGAATTTACATACTTAAGTAATATAAAGACCTCATATGGTGACGATAAAAATAATGCCTTTGAGCTAAATTTGCGGTCGGATCTTATTAGTAGGGAGAATGCAGAGAAAACACAAAGGCTGAAGCACGCACGAGGATTTCATTTTACAACTGCTGAAAGTAGGGACTCTATTTTCTCTTTTTTTTCTAGGATGAAGGGTATATCTAAGGACTACCATAAAGAGATAGTTAAAGGTCTGAATGATGTAAGTTTTCGCAGTGATCTTAACTATGCTACACCATCTTCTGTAACGATAAAGGATAAAATTGAAAGTGGCTTTGGTGCCGCGCTAATGAATAATTTAGTAACTATAGTTGCTAAGGAGATTCAGGAGGCATTTAATTCTATTACTTACTTGGGGCCTCTAAGAAGTCATCCTAGTAGATTTTATGCTCCGAAAGGTGATCAGAGTGGCTCTGTAGGTAAGCAGGGTGAAAATACAGCAAGATTTATATATGAAAAATCTCCGGATATAACGGGGAAGATTAATGAGTGGTTTTCTAATTTTGAAATTCCTTACACGTTGACTGCGGAAAGCATTGGTTCGGCTGTTACTGGTTCAGTAATTTGTCTGCAGTTAAAGGACCTTAGGACAGATGTTGTTGTTGGGCCTTCGGATGTCGGCTTTGGAATTGGCCAACTGTTGCCTATCATTGTTGAAGGGATAGTTAGGGGTGAAAGTACTATATGTGTCGAACAACCTGAGATACATTTGCATCCGAGGCTTCAAGCTCACCTTGCGAACTTTTTTATCGAGACGAGTAAAACGAATCAATGGATTATAGAGACTCATAGTGAGTCTTTAATGCTTAGAATGCAGAATAAGATTAGGCAGAAAGAAATAGCACCTTCGGATGTTTCGGTGATATATGTTCAGCCGACTAAGTCGGGTGCTCAGATAATAGAGATTCCTATGGATGATGATGGGGACTTTCTGGTCGAATGGCCTGAGGGTTTTTTTGAAGAGCGCTTTAAAGAAACCTTTGGATTGTAATCATGTTGACTGATTTTTATCTTGATGAAAGTGTTTTCGAAGCCGGTTTATTGAAGGATGAGTCATTTTGTGCTGTGCATGACACAATAATAGATTATTGGAAGAGGTATGGTGTCTTAGTAATGCCAGACGGTGCTGCAGCATCTTATCTTCAGTCTATTAAGAAGCTCCCGCCAAAATTCCATCAGCGGTGGGTTGGGGCTTTTACAGCCAACTCTAAATATCAGTCTGAAAATAGCTGGGGGCAGTGCGACTCATATTCTACCTTTCAAAATGCATGTGAGCTTTTCTGTTTTTTTGAAACGGCCGTGGCGGAAGACACCTTGAGTGCTGTTATTTGCGATAATGATAAAACGCTCAGGCAATGTCCTAGTACTTTGTTTGAAATGGTTGGTGTTGGCTCTATTACGGAGTCGCAAAATTTCAAAGCATCTAGGGAAAGTTCTATAACGGATATCAGGTATGGGGCAGACATAAATGATGTCTGGATGAAAAAATTTGAAGGCTTTGTAAGGCGTCAAAATAAGATATATATTTCTGATAGATATGTTTTTGAAAGTGTTGTTAGGGATCTGCAGTGCGGCTATAGTAAAAGCAGCATAGTTAAATTTATAGAGATGCTCCCGCTTGGCAGGAAATTTAATATTACAATTCTCTCGGATGGCGATGCTAAGGGCAGTGCAAGGCATGATGAGGTCTGTAATTATTTTACTAAATATGTGATGGGCTCGTCGCCTTTAGCGCAAAAGATATCAAGGTTGAAGTTGATGTCTATGGAAACGTTAAAGTTTAAGCGATTTGCTCATGATCGATATTTAAGATTTGATAAACATGTCTGTCAAGTAGGAGTTGGGATGTCAATTTTTGAACGCCATGGTGTTCCGGCTACAAGCTTTACGGTGAAGATGTTATACGAGAGCAGTGCGATGGAAATAGAAAAAGCTGCGGCTGATTCTGTTTGGTATGAAATATTTGAGGTTTGAGGGAGTAGTTGGTGAGTTTTTATTTTTCGTAATTTCTGTTGAGCTGCCTTGATCTATTAAATTAGATGAGGCAGTGAGTACTTGCTTTCTGGAGTAGGAGTGAATGTTCTTAGGTCGGGTGTGTTTTCTAATCTAAAATCTAAGATTCTAAAAGAGCGAGTATTATCGAGCAGGGCCTCTATTGCACTGTGTTGATCCCTACAAATCCCGTCCCTATCGTATCCCCCTCCGGAATACAACCATAATTCCCTTGATGGCCAAGATTTTTCCCATCCTCCTATTTCTCTCCTCGACTTCCCATGGCACACTCTTTAGTAATTATTCTGTTACTACGCTTTTTATTCCGTTATAGCGGATAAAGTGTTATTCGAGAGTGCTTGTTATGAGTCATGAATCTTTCTGGTTAAGAGCGTGTGTTTCTGTGATGGCGGTTCTGAATGTTATTCAGGATGTGTTGCCGTGCGGGAGTTTGGTTTTGGGCAGGAGCAGTACCTATGCACTGCTGGATTTTCAGGGAGCGGATAGCAATTGGCAGAGCGCTGGTGCCAAGCAGTAGCTGTTGGAAGGCTAGGCTCTGCATTTGGTCCGGTCTCAGAGAAACCCAGGTTTTCAACCCATTCATTTTTCAATCAGGAGAAACACCCATGAGCATCACTCGCTACGGCACCGGCAGCACCGCCGGCGGTGGCCAGCCTCGTCCTTTCGCTCGTGCCGTTGAGGCCAATGGCTGGTTGTATGTGTCCGGCCAGGTGCCGGCACTGGATGGCGAAATTATTCATGGCGGGATCGTTGAGCAGACCCATCAGACGATGCGCAATGTGGTGGCGATTCTGGAGGAGGCGGGGTACGGGCTGGAGGATGTGGTGCGGGTTGGGGTGTGGTTGGAGGATCCGCGGGATTTCTGGAGTTTCAACAAGGTGTTCGGGGAGTATTTCAAGCCGGAGCATGCGCCGGCGCGGGCCTGTGTGCAGGCCAGCATGATGGTGGATTGCAAGGTGGAGATCGATTGCGTGGCTTACAAGAAGAAGGCCTGACGCGGACCTGTAGCCGCTGCCGAGCTTTGGCGAGGCTGCGATCGGTCCCGAAGGGGACGCGGCGATTTTGAGATCCATGCGCCCGCGTTGCGGTCGATCGCAGCCTCGCTAAGGCTCGGCAGCGGCTACAGGGATAGGGGCAATGCCGGATTTTGGGCGCGCCGGGAATTTCGTGATTTGTAGGAAATGGCACAGATATGACCGAAGACACCATCAAGCGCCGAGCCAAGGGGTTGGACCGGGCGTTCGATATTCTCGATTTCCTCAAGGAGATCGGCCAGCCGCTGCGGCCCAACGATATCGCCAAGGGCATCGGCAGCCCCAAGTCCACGGTGTACGAGCTGGTGGCGTCCTTGCTGGAGCGGCGGGTTCTCGAGCCGGTGGGCCAGGACGGGCATGTGTACCTGGGCCGGCAGTTGTACTTCCTGGGGCAGGCCCATCTGCGCCATTTCGACCTGACCCGCGAGGCCGACTCGGCCTTGCAGGAGATCGTCAGCCAGACCCGCGAGACCGCGCAGATGTGCCTGCTCAACGGGCGCAAATACACGGTGGCGCTGATGAAGGAGGGCGAGCGGCATTTCCGCATTTCCTCGAATATCGGCGAGAACGCGCCGATTCCCTGGACCGCTTCCGGGCGGCTGCTGCTGGGGCATTTGAGCGATGAGCAGATTGTCGAGTTGATCGACGAGCGCGACTTCATTCTTCCCAACGGTGAGCGCCTGCCGGTGGCGACTTTCCTCAAGGAAATCCGCCAGGCCACCGAGGACGGTTTCTTTTCCTTCGACAGCGTGGCCGACACCTTTACCCACTGCTTCGCCGCGCCGGTGCGGGACGAGCGCGGGGTGTGCATTTGCACCCTGTGCATCGTCGCGCCACGGGCCGATGCCCAGAACAATTACGCCGACTACCGCCGGGTGCTGATCGACAGCGCGAATAACCTGGCCCGTCGCATCAACGATTAACGCCGGCCCAGTGGCTGCGCCATAAGGAGTTCGAATATGTCTTCTGCCTTGATCAATGCCGCGGTGGAACATGCGCTGGTGGAAAAGGGCGCCGCCCAGCCCGGCGTCAGCCTGGTGCGCGACGTCAGCTTGCCGGCCCTGGTGCTGCACCGCGCGGCGCTGGAACACAACATCCGCTGGATGCAAAAGTTCGTCAGCGACAGCGGCGCCAAGCTGGCGCCCCACGGCAAGACCAGCATGACCCCGGCGCTGTTCCGCCGGCAGTTGGAGGCGGGCGCCTGGGGCATCACCCTGGCCACCGCGGTGCAGACCCGCGCGGCCTACGCCCACGGCGTGCGCCGGGTGCTGATGGCCAACCAGCTGGTGGGCACGCCGAACATGGGGCTGATCGCCGAGCTGCTGGCCGACCCGACGTTCGATTTCTATTGCATGGTCGATCACCCGGACAACGTCGCCGACCTCGGGCAGTTCTTCGCCGCGCGCGGGGTGCGCCTGAACGTGATGATCGAGTACGGCGTGGTCGGCGGCCGCTGCGGTTGCCGCAGCGAGCAGGAAGTGCTGGCGCTGGCAAAGGCGATCCAGGCGCAGCCGGCCCTGGCCTTGTGCGGCATCGAGGGCTACGAAGGGGTGATCCATGGCGATCATGCGGTGACTGGCATTCGGGAGTTTGCCGCGTCCCTGGTGCGCCTGGCGGTGCAGTTGCAGGACGACGGGCTGTTCGCCATCGACCGGCCGATCATCACCGCCTCGGGGTCGGCCTGGTATGACCTGATCGCCGAGTCCTTCGAGGCGCAGAACGCCCAGGGGCGTTTCCTCAGCGTGCTGCGCCCCGGCAGTTACGTGGCCCACGACCATGGCATCTATAAAGAGGCGCAATGCTGTGTGCTCGACCGCCGCAGCGACCTGCACGAAGGCCTGCGCCCGGCGCTGGAAGTCTGGGCCCATGTGCAGTCCCTGCCGGAGCCGGGGTTCGCGGTGATCGCCCTGGGCAAGCGCGACGTGGCTTACGACGCCGGCTTGCCGGTGCCGTTGTTGCGCTATAAGCCGGGTGTGCTGCCGGCCAAGGGCGATGATGTGAGCGCCTGCAAGGTCACGGCGGTGATGGACCAGCATGCGTTCATGACGGTGGCGCCGGGGGTTGAGTTGCGGGTGGGGGACATTATTTCTTTTGGCACTTCGCACCCGTGTTTGACCTTCGACAAGTGGCGCACCGGGTTGCTGGTGGATGAGCGGCTGGATGTGCTGGAGAGCATGGAGACCTGTTTCTGAGGCAGGCCTGGCACCTGCTGCGCAGGTGATCGCGGGCAAGCCTCGCTCCTACGGATATGGGAAACGACACCAACCTTGTAGGCGCGAGGCTTGCCCGCGAAGACGTCCTTTCCAACAACAAAAAATCGTCAGAGACACCTCCACCATGAACACCTTCACCACCGGGAAACGCATCGCCCTGATCGGCGAATGCATGATCGAACTGCAACACCGCGCCGACGGCAGCCTGCAACAGAGCTTCGGCGGCGACACCCTGAACACCGCGGTGTACCTGGCCCGTGAATTGGGCGAGGGCGCCCATGTCGACTATGTCACCGCCCTGGGCGACGACAGTTTCAGCGATGCGATGTGCCAGAGCTGGGCCGAGGAAGGCATCGGCCTGGGCCTGGTCCAGCGCCTGCCAGGGCGCTTGCCCGGGTTGTATTGCATCCAGACCGACGCCCGGGGCGAGCGGCGCTTTCTCTATTGGCGCAACGAAGCGGCGGTGCGCGACTGTTTCACCACGCCGGCGGCCGAGCCGATCCTCGCGGCGCTACCGGATTACGCGGTGCTGTATTTCAGCGGCATCACCCTGGCGGTGCTCGGCGAGCTGGGTCGCAAAAAGTTGGTCGAGACCTTGGTTGAAGCACGCAAGCGCGGGGCGTGGATCGTCTTCGACAACAACTATCGGCCACGGCTCTGGGCCTCGCTGGAGCAGGCACAGGCCGCGTATCGCCAGGTGCTGGCCTATGTCGATCTGGCGTTGCTGACGGAGGATGACGAGCAGGCATTGTTCGGTTATGCCGACAGCCAGGCGGTATTGGCGGCCTACGCAGACACGCCGGAAGTGGTGCTCAAACGTGGCGCCGAACCTTGCCTGATCCGTTGTGGCGACGAGTTGTTCGAGGTGCCGGCGCAGCGGGTGGAGCAGGTGGTGGACACCACGGCGGCAGGGGATTCGTTCAGCGCCGCCTATCTGGCGTGTCGCTTGAAGGGCGGCAGCCCGCAGCAAGCGGCAGAGGCCGGGCATCGCCTGGCGAGCCGGGTGATCCAGGTGCCGGGGGCCCTTATCCCAAGACCCTGACGCCAGCCTGTAGCCGCTGCCGAGCCTGCGAGGCTGCGATCGGCACCGCAGGTGCCGCAAAACCTGGCGACGCGACCTAGCTGAAAAATCGGGGATACCGCCCTTGCGCCGGCTGCGCCGTCGATCGCAGCCTCGCCTTGGCTCGGCAGCGGCTACAGGGGCGTGGTCGAAGCGTGGTGAGCGACGCGGTCAGTCGCGGTAGAACACCTGCACCAAGTGGTAGCCGAACTTGCTCTTGATCGGCCCGTGCACGGTGCGCAGGGGCTTTTTGAAGATCACCTGGTCGATGGCCCCGACCATCTGCCCCGGGCGCACTTCGCCCAGGTCGCCGCCGCGTTTGCCGGAGGGGCAGGTGGAGTATTTCTTCGCCAGCACGTCGAAGGCTTCGCCCTTGGCGATGCGTTGCTTGAGCTGTTCGGCCTCTTCGGCGGTTTTCACCAGGATGTGGCGGGCTTGGGCTTTCATGGGGCAATTACCTTGGAACGGTGCGGACGGCGGGCGCGGATTATGCCTGAAATCAGCCCTGCCGGCCGATCATCTGGCGAATCTTCTGGGCCAGCGCCTCGATGGAAAACGGCTTGGCGATCAGGTCCATGCCGGCGTCGAGAAAGCCCTGGCGTTCGGCGGCCTTTTCCGCGTAGCCAGTCATGAACAACACCTTGAGCCCTGGCCGCTGCTGGCGCGCGATTTCCGCCAGTTGCCGGCCGTTCATGCCCGGCAGGCCGACGTCGGTTACCAGCAGGTCGATGCGTCGCCCGGACTCCAGCAGCGGCAGCGCGCTCTTGGCGTCCTCGGCCTCGAAGGCGGCGTAGCCCAACTCGCCCAGCACATTGAGCACCAGCATGCGCACCGCCGGGTCGTCCTCCACCAGCATCACCGATTCGCCGGCCACCGCGTAGGGCGCCGCCAGGCTGGTTTGCCCGGTGCTGTCGATCGGCGCGGTGCTGTGCAGGCGCGGCAAGTACAGGCGCACGCAGGTGCCCTGGCCGGGTTCGCTGGTGATGGTCAGGTGGCCGCCGGACTGCTGGGCAAAGCCGTAGATCATCGACAGCCCCAGGCCCGTGCCCTGGCCGATGGGCTTGGTGGTGAAGAACGGGTCGAAGGCCTTGGCCAGCACTCGCGGGGTCATGCCGGTGCCGTTGTCGCGCACGCCGAGCATCACGTAGTCGCCGGCCTTGACCGGCTCCAGGGTGCCCAGGTCGCTGCCGTTGAGGTAGCTGTTGGCGGTCTCGATGGTCAGCACGCCGCCGTCGGGCATGGCGTCGCGGGCGTTGATCACCAGGTTGAGCAGGGCGTTTTCCAGCTGGCTGGCGTCACTGTTGATCGGCCAGACGTTGGCGTCCAGGTCCAGCTTCAGCTCGATGTGTTCGCCCTTGGTGTGGTTGAACAGGTCGTGCAGCGAGCGCACCAGCTGGTTCGGCTCCAGCGGCTGGCGGTCCAGCGACTGGCGCCGGGAGAACGCCAGCAGGCGGTGGGTGAGGGCCGCCGCGCGCTTGGCCGAGGACATCGCGGCTTCAGTGAACCGGCCGATCTCCGCGCTGCGGTCGGCGTCGATGTAGCGCTGCATCAGCTCCAGGCTGCCGATGATGCCGGTGAGCATGTTGTTGAAGTCGTGGGCGATGCCGCCAGTGAGCTGGCCCACGGCTTCCATCTTCTGCGCATGGCGTAGGGCGTTTTCGGCGCGCTCGCGCTCGAACATCTCGCTCTGCAGGCGCTGGTTGGCGGCGGCCAGCGCCTGGGTGCGCTCGGCCACGCGTTCTTCCAGGGTTTCGTTGAGGTTGCGCAGGGCTTCCTCGGTCTGTTTGCGCTCGGTTTCGTCGATCACGAAGATGTAGAAACCATTGATCGCGCCGTCGGCGCCGTAGCGCGGCAGGTACTTCATCAGCGCATGCCGCGCGCGCCCGTCGCGGTGCGGCGAGCTGGCTTCAAAGCTGCAAGGCTTGCCGGCCAGGGCGGCGGCGATCTTGTCGGCGCGGGTAGCGTAGATTTCATCGCCCACCACCTCGCGGATGGTCCGCCCGTACAGCTCCTGCGGGGTCAGGCCGTACCAGTCGAGGTAGGCGCTGTTGTTCAGGCGAAAGCGCTCTTCGTGGTCGACGTAGCCGATCAGCACCGGCATGGCGTTGATGATCAGCTGCAGCTCGGTCTGGCTCTGGCGCAGCGCCTGTTCCATCTGCTTGCGGTCGGTCAGGTCCAGGGCCGCGCCGAGAAAACGCACCGGCCGGCCGTGGTGATCCTTGTAGCAGCGCCCGCGGGCGAAGACCCAGCGGATCTGCCCATCGGGCTGTTGCAGGCGGTATTCCTCGGCGTATTCGGTGCCATGGGTGATGCAGTGCTTGATGCTGCGCGCCACCATGCCGCGGTCTTCCGGGTGCACGCCCTTGAGGTATTCGCTGATGGGCAGTTGCCCGGCCAGCGCCGGGTCGATGCTGTGTAGCTGGGCGAAGTGGGCGTCGGCGATAAAGCGGTCGTCGCCGATGTCCCAGTCCCAGGTGCCGACCGCGTCGGTCGCCGCCAGGGCCAGTTGCAGGCGCTCTTCGGTTTCGTGCTGGGCCTTGAGGCTGGCCGCCGAGCGCTGCTCCAGCTCCAGGGCGATGCGCCGGCGCTCGTTGGTTTCGATGCTGGTGACGAGGATCCCGGCGACCTCGCCGCTCTCGTCGCGGATCGGGCTGTAGGTCAGGTCCAGCCAGACGTCCGACTCGCGGCCGTGGCGCTGCAGGGTGAAGGGTTTTTCGCTGAAGGTACGCACCTGGCCTTGCAGCACGGCTTGGTAGATCGGCGCGGTGAAGTCCTCGAGTTCCGGCCAGGTCAGGTGCGTCGATTGGCCGAAGGCGCCAGGGTGCTTGTTGCCGGCCAGCAGGGCGAAACCGTCGTTGTAGATCTGCGTCAGCTGCGCGCCCCACAACAGCAGCATCGGCATGGGCGAATGGATCACGATGTCCACCGCGGTGCGCAGGCTCTGCGGCCAGTGGTCGACCGCGCCCAGCGGCGTGGCGGCCCAGTCCAGCCGGGCAATCAGGGTTTCGGCTTCGCTGCCGGAGGGGGAGGCGTTCATGTCGGGGTGTCCTGAGCGTGCATCACGCCGGCATTGTAGCCGCTGCCGCAGGCTGCGATCGACGGCGTAGACCGTGCGAGGGCGGTCTCCCCGGCCCAGCAGGTGGACCGGGTCGCCCGGTTTTGCGGCCCCTGCGGCAGCGGCTACAACTGGCACCGCGCCCAGCCCTTGTAGCCGCTGCCGAGCCTGCGAGGCTGCGTAAAGGCCCGCAGGGCCTTCAGCGGTCCTGAGATCGCGCCCCTGCGGGTCGCTCGCAGCCTGCGGCAGCGGCTACCGGGGCAAGGGTCAGTCGCGCAATTCCAGGCGATCGCGAAACTGCTCCAGCGCCTCGGGGTTGGCCAGGGCGTCGGTGTTTTTCACCGGCAGGCCGTGCACCACGTTGCGCACGGCCAGCTCGACGATCTTGCCGCTGATGGTGCGCGGGATGTCGCTGACCGCGAGGATTTTCGCCGGCACATGGCGCGGCGTGGTGTTGGCGCGGATGACCTGGCGGATCTGTTCCTGCAGGGCGTCGTCCAGCTGCACGCCGTCCTGCAGGCGCACGAACAGCACCACGCGCACGTCGTTATCCCATTGCTGACCGATGGCCAGGCTTTCCAGCACCGCTTCGAGCTTCTCTACCTGGCGGTAGATTTCCGCGGTGCCGATGCGCACGCCGCCGGGGTTGAGCACGGCGTCCGAGCGGCCGTGAATCAGCCAGCTGCCATGGGCCAGTTGCTCGGCGTAGTCGCCCTGGGCCCAGACTCCGGGGAACTGGCTGAAATAGGAGGCGTGCAGTTTCTGATGCCGCGGGTCGTGCCACAGGCCGATGGGCATGGCCGGGAAGTGGCGGGTGCAGACCAGTTCGCCCTTTTCGCCGATCACCGCCTGGCCCTGGTCATTCCACACCTCGACCGCCATGCCCAGGCCCTTGCCCTGCATTTCGCCGCGGCGCACCGGCAGCATGGGGTTGCCGATGATGAAGCAGGACACGATATCGGTGCCGCCGGACATCGAAGCCAGGCACAGGTCCTGTTTGAACGCGCGGTACACGTAGTCGAAGCTCTGCGGCGACAGCGGCGAGCCGGTGCTGAGCATCGTCTTGAGGCTGGCCAGGGAGTGGCTGCTGCTCGGCTGGATGCCGGCTTTTTCCAGGGCCACCAGGTATTTGGGGCTGGTGCCGAAGACGCTGATGCCTTCCTGGTCGATCAGGTCGATCAAGTGTTCGGGCGCCGGGTGGAACGGCGAGCCGTCGTACAGCAGCACCGTGGCGCCCACCGCCAGCCCGGAGACCAGCCAGTTCCACATCATCCAGCCGCAGGTGGTGTAGTAGAACAGCACCTCGCCGGCGTGCAGGTCGGTGTGCAGGCCGTGTTCCTTGAGGTGCTGCAAGAGCACCCCGCCGGTGCTGTGGATGATGCATTTGGGCACGCCGGTGGTGCCGCTGGAATAGAGGATGTACAGCGGGTGGGCAAAGGGCACCGGGACGAACGCCGGCTCGCCGCCGGGGCGGTAGAAGTCGTCCCACAGGGTGACGCTGGCTGGCGTGCGGAAGTCTTCGACGCGGGCCTCGGGGCGCGCGTACGGCACGATGATCAGTTGTTGCAGGGACGGCAGGCGCTCGAGGATTTCGTTGACCTTGGCCGTCTGGTCGATCTGTTTGCCGGCGTAGCGGTAGCCGGCGCAGGTGATCAGCACCTTGGGTTCGATCTGGCCGAAGCGGTCGATCACGCCCTGGGTGCCGAAGTCTGGCGAGGAACTGGACCAGATGGCCCCGAGGCTGGCGGTGGCGAGCATGCCCACCAGGGTCTGCCAGGTGTTGGGCATGCAGGCGGCGACCCGGTCGCCAAGGCCGACGCCGGCCGCCCGCAGGCTATATTGCATGCCGGCGACCTGGGCCGCCAGCTGGTTGTAGGTCAGCTGTTCGCGCTGGCCGTTCTCGTTGATCGCCACCACCGCGACGCCGTCGTCACGCCGCTTGAGCAGGTGTTCGGCGAAGTTCAGGGTGGCGTCGGGAAACCACTGCGCGGCGGGCATGCTGCGGCCTTCGATCAGCACCGCGCTGGGGGGCGCATGAAATTCGACGTCGAAGAAATCGACGATGGCCTGCCAGAAGTCTTCGCGCCGCTCGATGCTCCATTGGTGCAGGGCGGGGTAGTCGTCGATGGCCAGGTCGTAACGATGGTTGATCAGGCGCCGGAAGGCTTCCATGCGGCTCTTGCTGATGCGCTCGGCACTGGGTTGCCAGAGTATTTCGGACATGGGTGGCCTCTTGTTTTTCTAATGCACACAAAACTGTTCAAACTCTACCTGTAGCCGCTGCCGTCGATATCCACGTTGCACAAACTCTCCCTGTAGCCGCTGCCGAAGGCTGCGATAAGGCGCGCAGCGCCTTCCGGGGCCTCGAGAGCACGTCTCCTGCGGAGCCGATCGCAGCCTGCGGCAGCGGCTACACATGCCAGCCACCGACGATATCCATGCCGCACGAAGCTCCCTGTAGCCGCTGCCGAAGGCTGCGATAAGGCGCGCAGCGCCTTCCGGGGCCCTGAAGAGCACGTCTCCTGCGGAGCCGATCGCAGCCTGCGGCAGCGGCGACAGCGGTTTACTGCGCCAGCCAGCCGCCGTCGATATTCCAGGCCGCGCCTCGCACCTGGCTGCCGGCCTCACTGCACAAGAATAGGACCAACTCGCCCAGCTGCGAAGGCGTGACGAACTCCAGCGACGGTTGTTTTTCCGCCAGCAGGTCGTGCTGCGCCTGTTGCGGGTCGACCCCCGCGGCGATGCGGTCGTCGATCTGTTTTTGCACCAGCGGGGTCAGGACCCAGCCCGGGCAGATGGCGTTGCAGGTGACGTTGCTGGTGGCGGTTTCCAGGCCGACCACCTTGGTCAGGCCGATCACCCCGTGCTTGGCCGCCACATAGGCGGCCTTGCCCACCGAGCCGACCTGGCCATGCACCGAAGCGATGTTGACGATCCGCCCCCAGCCCTTGGCGCGCATGCCGGGCAGGCTCAGGCGGGTGCTGTGGAACACCGACGACAGGTTGATGGCGATGATCGAGTCCCAGCGCTCCACCGGGAATTCCTCGACCGCCGCCACATGCTGGATGCCGGCGTTGTTGACCAGGATGTCGACGCCGCCGAACTCGCGCTCGGCGTAGGCCAGCATGTCGGCGATCTGCGCCGGGTCGCTGACGTCGGCCGGGTGGTGGCCGACCTTGCCGCCGCTGTCTTTATTGAGTTGCGCGACCTCGGCGAGCACCGTCGAGGCATCGCCGAAGCCGTTGAGGATCAGGTTGGCGCCGGCCTTGGCCAGGCTCAGGGCGATTCCCAGGCCGATGCCGCTGGTGGAGCCGGTGACGAGGGCGGTCTTGCCCGCAAGATTGCTCATGAATACCTCACACAATGCCGGTGGCGTAGAAAGTGGCGATCACGACGAAAACGGCCAGGGTCTTGATCAGCGTAATGCAGAAAATGTCCTTGTAGGCCTGGCGGTGGGTCAGGCCGGTGACCGCCAGCAGGGTGATCACCGCGCCGTTGTGCGGCAGGGTGTCCATGCCGCCGCTGGCCATGGCGGCCACGCGGTGCAGCACTTCCAGCGGGATGTTGGCGGCGTGGGCGGCGCTGATGAAAGTCTCGGACATGGCCGCCAGGGCGATGCTCATGCCGCCCGAGGCGGAGCCGGTGATGCCGGCCAGCAGGGTCACGGTGATGGCTTCGTTGACCAGCGGGTTGGGGATGCTCTTCAGCCAGTCCGACAGCACCAGGAAGCCCGGCAAGGAGGCGATCACCGCGCCGAAGCCGTATTCCGAAGCGGTGTTCATCGCCGCCAGCAGGGCGCCGCTGACCGCGCTCTTGCTGCCCTCGGCGAGCCTGCCGCGAATGGCCGAGAAGCCGAACACCAGGACCATGATGATGCCCACCAGCAGGGCGGCCTGGACCGCCCAGATGGCGGTGAGCTTGGCGACGTCGGTCTGCACCGGAGCGGCCATGCCGGCCAGGGCCAGGCTGTGGGTCTTGCCGTACCACTGCGGAATCCAGTGGGTGAACAGCAGGTTCATCAGGCCCACCAGCAGCAGCGGCGACAGGGCGATCCAGGGGTTGGGCAGCTGGATGTCGGCGGCGGTTTCCGGCTCGTTGCGCAGGTCGCTGCCGTAGCCTTCACCGGCTTTGTGCGCCTTGTTGCGCTGGTGCTGGAGAAACAGCATGCCGGCGCAGAACACGAAGACGGTGCCGATCACCCCCAGCCAGGGCGCGGCCCAGGCGGTAGTGTTGAAGAAGGTGCTGGGGATGATGTTCTGGATCTGCGGCGTGCCGGGCAGGGCGTCCATGGTGAAGGAGAACGCGCCGAGGGCGATGGTCGCCGGGATCAGCCGCTTGGGGATATTGCTCTGGCGGAACATTTCCGCGGCGAACGGATAGACCGCGAACACCACCACGAACAGCGACACGCCGCCGTAGGTCAGCAGGGCGCAGACCAGCACGATTACCAGCATCGCCTGGCGGGTGCCGAGCAGGCGGATGGCCGCCGCGACGATCGAGCGGGAGAAGCCCGACAACTCGATCAGCTTGCCGAACACCGCGCCGAGCAGGAACACCGGGAAGTAGAGTTTGATGAAGCCGACCATTTTCTCCATGAACACGCCGGTGAAGGCTGGAGCCACGGCGGACGGGTCGGTGAGCAGGACGGCGCCGAGGGCGGCGATGGGGGCAAAGAGAATAACGCTGTAGCCACGGTAAGCAGCCAACATCAGCAGCGCGAGGGCTGCTAGGGCAATGATCACACTCATGGTGTGTCTCTCCAGGATTGTTATTTTTGTAGGGTGTTGCGGGTGTGGGAGGGGCTATAGCGAGTTTTGTGCCATATACGTAAGTGTTTGATAAATAACGATATTTTTATGGGTCTGGAGAGTGGAGATAGAGTTTTGTCTCTGTTTTGAGACTTTTGTTGGTTGGGAGGGCGTTATCGCGGGCAAGCCTCGCTCCTACGAGTCTGTAGGAGCGAGGCTTGCCCGCGATCAGCGCGTAGCGCTGGGCCTTTCTCTGTATGGGGATTCGTGTCTCTTTATTGAGACTCTTCGATCCCCAGCGCCGCCATTTTCTTGTACAAAGTCGAGCGCCCCAGCCCCAGGCGTGCCGCGGCATCCACCACTTTGCCGCGGCATTGCGCCAGGGTCGCCTCGATCAACTGGCGGTCGAAACGCTCCCGCGCGGCGGCGAAGGTTTCGTTGGCTTGCACCTCGACGACCTGGGCACTGGCCGCGCGCGGCACCGGGCTGAAGGTGCCGATGGCCGCGCGCAGGTCGCTGGCATTGAGCATCAGGTCGTCGCTGAGCAGGGCGGCGCGTTCCAGGACGTTGCGCAGCTCGCGGATATTGCCCGGCCAGGTGTGCTGGCCGAGCAGGGCCAGGGCGTCGGGGGCCAGTTCGTGCTGGCTGCGCAGTTCTTCGAGAATGGCTTCGCTGAGCGCCGGCAGGTCGTCCAGGCGTTCGCGCAGCGGCGGCACCTGGATCGGCAGCACGTTGAGGCGGTAATACAGGTCGGCGCGGAATTCGCCGCGCTTGATCGCCGCCTCGAGGTTGGTGGAGGTGGCGGCGATTACCCGCACGTCGCTCTGGATCACCTCGTTGGAGCCCACCGGCTCGAACTCTTTTTCTTGCAGCACCCGCAGCAGCTTGCTTTGCAGGGGTAGGGGCATGTCGCCGATCTCGTCGAGGAACAGCGTGCCGCCCTGGGCGATTTGCAGTTTGCCGGCGCGGCCCTTGCGGTCGGCGCCGGTGAAGGCGCCGGGGGCGGTGCCGAAGAACTCGGCTTCCAGCAGGGCTTCCGGAATCGCCGCGCTGTTGATGCTGACAAAGGCCTTGTGCGCCCGTGGCGACGAGGCGTGGATGGCCTGGGCCAGCAGCTCCTTGCCGGTGCCGGTCTCGCCTTGCAGCAGCACCGGCGAGTCGGCGCTGGCGCTACGTCGGGCACGGCGTTTGACCTCCAGGCTGGCGGCGCTGGTGCCGATGAAGTGGGCGAAGTTGTATTTGGCCTGCCGCGCCCGCAGCAGCGAGCGCGTGGAAGCAAGCTCTTCCTGCATGCTCAGGTAGCGCTTGAGCATCGGCGACAGGCTGCGCAGCTCGTCGAACAGGGCAAAGCCGATGGCGCCGATTACCGCCCCGGCGTCGTCGTGGATCGGCAGGCGCATCACCACCAGCGGGTCCTTGGGGGTGTCTTGCATGTCCAGCAGGATCGGCCGCCCGGTGCGCACCACTTCGCGCAACAGGCTGCCGGGGATCACGCTTTCGCAGGCCTTGCCGATGGCGAACGCCGCCGACTCCAGGCCAAAGCGCCGGGCATAGCGCTCGTTCATCCAGACGATATTGGCGTCGCGGTCGACGATCACCGTGCCCTCGCTGGATTGCTCGATGATCTCGAACAGCGAACGGATCGCCAGTTGGCGGACCCGCTGGTAATCCTTGAGGCTTTCGGTGTCGTTCATGGGCTAGGTCCTTGAGGGAGCGCGGCGCCGATTATGCCGGGAATCCTCACGGCTGGCTCTTGCCTTGTAGCCGCTGCGGCAGGCTGCGATAAGACCCGCAGGGTCTTCCGGCGTCAGTGATATCGCCACGACCGTTCCGGTCGATCGCAGCCTGCGGCAGCGGCTACAGGTGGGATTCTGTAGGAGCGAGGCTTGCCCGCGATAGGCTTGACGCGGTGGGCCTGCAATACCGCGATGTCTGAATCGCGGGCAAGCCTCGCTCCTACGGTTGGGGTCAGGCGGGGTGGGCGGCGGCCAGCAGTTCGCGGGTGTAGGGATGCTGCGGCGCTTCGAACACTTCGTGGCTGGGGCCGCGTTCGACCACTTTGCCGTCCTTGATCACGAGCATGTCGTGGGCCAGGGCGCGGACCACGGCCAGGTCGTGGCTGATAAACAGGTAGGTCAGGCCGTGGCGTTCCTGGAGCTGGCGCAGCAGCGCCACCACCTGTTTCTGCACGGTGCGGTCGAGGGCCGAGGTCGGTTCGTCCAGCAAAATCAGCGCCGGCTTGAGCACCAGGGCACGGGCAATGGCGATGCGCTGGCGCTGGCCACCGGAGAACTCGTGGGGGTAGCGGTGGCGGCTGGCCGGGTCGAGGCCGACTTCCTCCAGCACCTGGATCACCTGCTGCTCGCATTGCTGGGCGGTGGACTGGCTGTGCACCTCCAGCCCTTCGCTGATGATCTGTTGCACCGACATCCGTGGGCTGAGGCTGCCGAACGGGTCCTGGAACACCACCTGCATCTGTTTGCGCCAGGGCCGCAACTGCTTCTGGTTGAGGCCGTCGAGCGCCTCGCCCTGGAAGCGGATGCTGCCTTCGGAGTCGAGCAAACGCAGGATCGCCTGGCCAAGGGTCGACTTGCCCGAGCCGGACTCGCCGACGATGCCCAGGGTCTTGCCGCGCTGCAGGCTCAGGCTGATGCCGTCGACCGCCCGCAGGTATTGCTTGCGGCGGAACAGCCCGCCGCCGATCTGGAACTGCACGTTGAGGTCGTCCACCTGCAGCACCACTTCGCGCTCGTCCCGGGGTAGGGCTTCGCCTTCGGGCTCGGCGTTGAGCAGCACGCAGCTGTAGGGATGTTTAGGCGCAGTGAACAGGGTTTCGCAGGGCGCCTGCTCGACAATCTGCCCGGCCTTCATCACGCACACGCGCTGGGCGATGCTGCGCACCAGGTTGAGGTCGTGGCTGATCAGCAGCAGCGACATGCCCAGGCGCTGTTGCAAGGACTTGAGCAACAGCAGGATCTTGCGCTGCACCGTCACGTCGAGGGCGGTGGTGGGTTCGTCGGCGATCAGCAGTTCCGGCTCGCAGGCCAGGGCCATGGCGATCATCACCCGCTGGCGCTGGCCGCCGGAAAGCTGGTGCGGATAGGCCTTGAGCCGTTCCTCGGGTTTCTGGATGCCCACCAGGCGCAGCAGCTCGAGGATCCGCGCCTGGGCCGCCTTGCCACCCAGCCCTTTGTGCAGCAGCAGGGTTTCGCCGATCTGCTTTTCGATGCTGTGCAGCGGGTTCAGCGAGGTCATCGGCTCCTGGAAGATCATGGCGATGCGGTCGCCGCGCAGCTTCTGCAAGGTCCGCGCGTCGGCGCCGAGCAATTCCTGGCCTCGATAGCGAATGCTGCCGCTGCTCTGGGTATCGCAGTCGGGCAGCAGTTGCAGGATCGAGTGGGCGGTCACCGACTTGCCCGAACCGGACTCGCCAACCAGGGCCAGGCACTCGCCGGGGCGGATGTCCAGGCACAGGTCGCGCACCACCTTCTGGCCGTTGAAGGCCACGTTGAGGTCGCGGATTTCGATCAGGTTGTCAGTCATTTCAGGGGCCGCTTCATTCAAGATCGTGGATCGAAGGCATCGCGCAGCGCCTCGCCGATAAACACCAGCAGCGAGAGGATCAGCGCCAGGGTGAAAAACGCCGTGAGGCCCAGCCAGGGCGCTTGCAGGTTCTGTTTGCCCTGGCCGATCAGCTCGCCCAGCGAGGCGCTACCGGCGGGCATGCCGAAGCCGAGGAAGTCCAGCGCGGTGAGGGTGGAGATCGCCCCGGTGAGAATGAACGGCAGGTAGCTCAGGGTGGCGTTCATGGCGTTGGGCAGGATGTGCCGCACGATCACCTTGCGGTCGTTGAGGCCCAGGGCGCGGGCGGCCTTGACGTATTCCAGGTTGCGCCCACGGAGGAACTCGGCGCGCACCACATCGACCAGGGCCAGCCAGGAAAACAGCGCCATGATCCCCAGCAGCCACCAGAAGTTCGGCTCGACGAAACCGGAAAGGATAATCAGCAGGTACAGCACCGGCAGCCCCGACCAGACTTCCAGCAAGCGCTGGCCCAGCAGGTCGACCCAGCCGCCGTAATAGCCCTGCAGGGCACCGGCGGCGATGCCGATCAGGGCGCTGATAAAGGTCAGCGCCAGGGCGAACAGGATCGACACCCGGGCGCCATAGATCACCCGGGCCAGCACGTCGCGCGCCTGGTCGTCGGTGCCCAGCCAGTTGACCGCGCTCGGCGGGCTCGGGGCCGGACGGCTGAGGTCGTAGTTGGGCGTGTCTTCGCTGAACGGGATCGGCGGGAACAGCAGCCAGCCGCCGTCCCGGCGGATCAGTTGCTGCACGTAGTCGCTGCGGTAGTCGGCCTGGAATGGCAACTGTCCGCCGAACTCCTGCTCGGTGTAGCGCTTGAACACCGGGAAATACAGCGAGCCCTGGTAGCTGACCACCAGCGGTTTGTCGTTGGCGATCAGCTCACCACCCAGGGTCAGGCCGAACAGGCCGATAAACAGCCACAGCGACCACCAGCCACGGCGGTTTTTCTTGAAACGTTCGAAGCGCCGGCGCGCCAGCGGGGAGAGGTTGAGCATCAGGCGTTCCTCGCGGCGAAGTCGATACGCGGGTCGACCAGGGTGTAGCAGAGGTCGCCGATGAGTTTTATCAGCAGGCCGAACAGGGTGAAGATGAACAGCGAGCCGAACACCACCGGGTAGTCCCGCGACACCGCGGCCTCGTAGCTCATGCGCCCGAGGCCGTCGAGGGAGAAGATCACCTCGATCAGCAGGGAGCCGGCGAAGAACACGCTGATAAAGGCCTGGGGAATGCCCGAGACCACCAGCAGCATGGCGTTGCGGAACACATGGCCGTAGAGCACCCGGCGTTCGCTCAGGCCCTTGGCCCGGGCGGTGACCACGTACTGGCGGGTGATCTCGTTGAGGAACGAGTTCTTGGTGAGGATGGTCAGGGTGGCGAAGCCGCCGATCACCAGGGAGGTCACCGGCAGCACCAGGTGCCAGAAATAGTCGGCGATCTTGCCGACGGTGCTCAGTTGCTCGAAGTTCTCCGAGACCAGCCCGCGCACCGGGAACCAGTTCAGCGAGGTGCCGCCGGCGAACATCACGATCAGGAACATGGCGAACAGGAAGGCCGGCATGGCGTAGCCGATGATGATCGCGGTGCTGCTCCAGATATCGAAATGGCTGCCGTGGTGCACCGCCTTGCGGATTCCCAGGGGGATCGACACCAGGTAGGTGATCAGCGTCGCCCAGAGGCCGAGGGAAAGGGTGACCGGCATCTTCTGCAGGATCAGCTCGGTGACCGTGGCGCCGCGGAAGAAGCTCTTGCCGAAGTCCAGCTGCGCGTAGCTCTTGAGCATCAGCCACAGGCGCTCGTGGGCCGGTTTGTCGAAGCCGTACTGTTTCTCGATGTCCTTGATCAGCTGCGGGTCGAGGCCACGGCTGGCCCGCGAGTTGCCGCTGACGGCGTCGCTGGAACCGCCGAGGTTGCCGCCGCCCCCTATGCCTTGCAGGCGGGCGATGGCCTGTTCCACCGGGCCGCCGGGGGCGGCCTGGACGATGGCGAAGTTGACCAGCAGGATGATCAGCAGGGTCGGGATGATCAGCAGCAGGCGCCGCAGGATATACGCCAGCATCAGTGCGGCCCTCCGGGCTTGCCGCGCCGGATGCGTTCGGCAGCCATTTGTTCGTTGGTCAGGGGCGTGCGGCTGACTTCCCACCAGCTTTCGATGGCTTCGTCATTGCTGGCGGGAATGGCCGGCATGCCGAAGCGGTTCCACCACACGGTGGAGGTGCCCGGCGGGTAGTAATTGGGAATCCAGTAGTAATTCCATTGCAGCACCCGGTCCAGGGCGTGGGCGTAGCGCAGCATCTGCGGCTGGGTGGTGGCCTTGACCAGGCCGGTGATCAGGCTGTCGACCGCCGGGTTTTTCAGCACCATCAGGTTGCTGGAGCCGGGGTCGTTGGCCGCCGCCGAGCCGAAGTAATTGTACAGCTCCAGCCCCGGCGAGGTGGTCACCGGGTAGCCGGTGACGATCATGTCGTAGTCGCGGGCCATCAGTCGGTTGACGTATTGCGAGGCGTCGATGCGGCGGATCTCCAGGGTGATGCCGATCTGCGCCAGGTTGCGCTTGTAGGGCAGCAGCAGGCGCTCGATGCCGTTCTGGCTGTTGAGGAAGGTGAAGCGCAGCGGCTCGCCGTCGGCATTGACCAGTTGGTCGCCGTCGGGCTTCCAGCCGGCCGCTTCGAGCAGGGCCAGGGCTTGCAGCTGTTTATCGCGGATCAGGCCGCTGCCGTCGGTTTTCGGCGCTTCGAAGACCTTGCTGAAGACTTCGTCGGGAACCTGCCCGCGCAACGGCTCGAGGATTTTCAGCTCCTCGGCATCCGGCAGTGCCCGGGCGGCCAGGGCGCTGTTGGAGAAGAAGCTCTGCTGGCGGATATACATGTCGCGCATCATCTGCCGGTTGCTCCACTCGAAGTCCCAGAGCATGGCCAGGGCCTGGCGCACGCGGCGGTCCTGGAACATCGGCTTTTGCAGGTTGAACACAAAGCCCTGGGCCGATTGCGGCGCCTGCTTGGCCAGGTGGGCCTTTTGCAGGCGGCCGTCGGCCAGGGCCGGGCCGTCGTAGCCGATGGAGAAGCCGGTGGCGGAGAACTCGCGGTTGTAATCGTAGGCGCCGCCGCGCAGCACCTGGCGCGCCACGTCGGTGTCGCCGAAGTACTCGATGCTGAAGCGGTCGAAGTTGTACAGGCCGCGGCTGACCGGCAGGTCCTTGCCCCACCAGTCGGCATCGCGGGTGAAGGTGATGCTGTTGCCGTTGTCGACCTTGCTCACCTTGTACGGGCCGCTGCCCAGGGGCGCTTCATAGCCACCGCCGCCGGCGAAGTCGCGACTCTTCCACCAGTGCTCGGGAAGCACCGGCAGGGTCGCGATATCCAGGGGCAGGGTGCGGTTTTCGTTGCTCTTGAAATCGAAGCGGATGACCTGCGGCGACTCGACTTCGACACCTTTGACGTCGGCGAACTGGGTGCGATAGCGCAGGCTGCCCTGGGTCATCAGCAAGTTGTAGGTGTAGCGCACGTCTTCGGCGCTGATGGGCTGGCCGTCGGCGAAGCGGGCCTTGGGGTTGAGGTAGAAACGCAGCCACAGGCCGTCCTCGGCGCGCTCCATTTTCTCTGCCACCAGGCCGTAGACGGTGTAGGGCTCGTCCAGCGAGCGCTGGGCCAGGGGCGAGTAGATATAGCCGTCGAGTTGCGAGACGCCGATGCCTTTGTCGATATAAGGCAATACATGGTCGAAGCGGCCGATCTCGATGGCCGAGCGGCGCATGCTCCCGCCCTTGGGCGCCCGTGGGTTGGTGTAGGTGAAGTGGCTGAAGCCGGCGGGGTATTTGGCCGGTTCGCCATAGACGGTCAAGGCGTGTTGCGGTGCGGCGCCGGCACTCGCGGCCCCCAGCAGCAGGGCCAGGGTGGTGAAGATCAGGGAGGGGAAAAGCAGTCGCATTGTCAGCCTTAAGAGCCGGGTGATCGATGATCACGATTTGTACGCTACCGGCGCGCTGCTGACCAGCGCGGGCCGTAGCCCAAACACAACGGCCCACCAAAGGGTGGGCCGTCGTTCATGCGAATCGCGACAGGATCAGTCCTGGCGGCTGGTCACTTCCAGCAGGTGATAGCCGAACTGGGTCTTCACCGGGCCTTGCACGACGTTGACCGGGGCGCTGAACACCACGGTGTCGAATTCCTTGACCATCTGGCCTGGGCCGAACGAGCCGAGGTTGCCGCCGTCACGGCTGGATGGGCAGGTGGAGTGCTTCTTGGCGACTTCGGCGAAGTCGGCGCCGGCTTCGATCTCGGCTTTCAGTTCGTTGCACTTGGCTTCGCTGGCAACGAGGATATGACGGGCGGTGGCTTTGGCCATGGGGGTTGCTCCTTTCAAGAAAGTGGTGAGCCTACCGGATTGTGTGACCTATTTCTCGCCAAAGTTCCGTCAAGACGTTGCCGCAAGAGATGGCCGGTCGATGGCATTTATTCTGTAGGAGCGAGGCTTGCCCGCGATGAACGGTGACGCGCTGTAACTGATCTTTCGCGTCGCCTGGATCGCGGGCAAGCCTCGCTCCTACGTGCCGGGGTCAGGCGGAGGCCGGAGCGCTCTGGCGGGCACTGTGCAGCTGCCGGGCGGCATTGCGCAGCAGCTGTTCGGTGGCGTCCCAGCCCAGGCAACCGTCCGTCACCGAAACCCCGTAGCGCAGCGTCGGGCTCAGGGGCTGGCAGCCTTCGAACAGATGGCTTTCCAACATCACCCCGACCAGGGACGAATCGCCTTGCAGGCGCTGCGCCAGGACCTCGTCGAACACCGCCGGTTGGCGCAACGGGTCCTTGCCGCTGTTGGCATGGCTGCAATCGACCATGATCCGCGCGGGGATCTTCAGCTTCTGCAGGTCGTGCTGCACCTGGGCCACGCTCTGGCGATCGTAGTTCGGGCCGCGATGGCCGCCGCGCAGCACCAGGTGCGTGTCGGGGTTGCCCGGGGTCTGGATCACCGCCGGATGGCCCTGGCTGTCGATGCCGAAGTGGCGGTGCGGGTGCGCCGCCGAGCGCATCGCGTCGCAGGCAATGCCGACGCCGCCGTCGGTGCCGTTCTTGAAGCCCACAGGCATGCCCAGGCCACTGGCCAGCTCGCGGTGGATCTGCGATTCGGTGGTGCGCGCGCCGATGGCGACCCAGCTCAGCAGGTCGTCGAAATAGCCGGCGGCCATGGGTTGCAGCAGCTCGGTGGCGATCGGCAGGCCCAGGCGGAGCATTTCCCGCATCAGCTCACGGGACAGGGTCAGGCCGCCGGCCATGTCGTCGCTGCCATCCAGGCGCGGGTCGTAGGCCAGGCCTTTCCAGCCGACGGTGGTGCGCGGTTTTTCGACGTAGGCACGCATCACCAGCAGCAGCTCGTCACTGAGCTCGGTGGCCAGGCTGGCCAGGTGGCTGGCGTATTCCAGGGCGGATTGGGGATCGTGGATCGAGCAGGGGCCGACGACGACCAGCAAACGGGAGTCTTCACCGTTGAGGATGGCGCGCACCGCTTGGCGATGGGCGGCGACTTGCTGGCCGAGGGCCAGGCTGATCGGCAGTTGCTGCTTGAGCTCCAGCGAGCTGGGCAGGCGCTGGGTCAGGGATTCATTGGCGCAGTTGCGGGTGGACAGCGGCAGGGCGGATACGGACGAATTCATGTTCAAGGCTTCCTGGGCAGGCGGCGGGTGATTTCCCGCGCGCGGCCCTACTGGGGTGTTCGACAATTGGCCGGATTGGCTGTGCAGGTATGTTTGCCACCAGTAGGTGACCGATCGGAGGCGGCAGGCTGTCCCGAACGGAGGCTGCTAAATCGCCAGGTGGTGCAAGTGTCGTAACGGTAATAGGTGGCGTAGTTCATGGTTCAATCCTCGGTAAGTTCGGTGTGTTGCTTAAAAAATTGCGGTTAAAAATCTTCGGCCCAGAAAAACAAAACCCCCGGTCGGGAGGCCGACCGGGGGTGAGATTTTCTCTGGTAGGCGACCCGTTCAAGTGGGCGCCGTTTGGGTATCAGGCGCGCCAGTGGCTAAACCAATACCCAAAATAAAAGCTCGCCGGAGCGCAGGCGTTTTTCACCCAGGCAGCCGCACCGGAGCGCGCGGCGCTGGCAGTGTGACGATGCATGGTAAGGGTGAGGGACGACATGCTGTTTCTCCGTGAAGTGGGCCGAGCTTACTAGAGGCCGGGGGCGCGGTTCAATCAGAAAATCCTATTGCGTTTTCAGTCGCTGTCTATGAGTGAAGCGCTTTGAGTTTTTTATGACACACTCGCCACGCCCTCCCGAATGCCGATTCAGGTTGAACCATGACCATGCGGACCCTTGCCGCCGCCCAGTCGATTTCCGTTGCCGGAGACCTGCCGGGCAATATCGCCCGGCACCAGGCCTTTATCCGCGTCGCGGCGGAGCAGGGCGTGCAATTGCTGGTATTTCCCGAGCTGTCCCTGACCGGTTATGAGCCCACGCTGGCGGTCGAGCTGGCGATACTGCCGCAGAGCCCGCTGTTGCAACCGTTGCGCGACCTGGCCCGGGAGCTGGGTGTGACAACGGTGGTGGGCATGCCCATTCGCCTGTCGGCCGAGGGGCCGCTGTTGATCGGCGCCCTGGTGCTGGCCGCCGATGGTTCGCTGGCGGTGTACAGCAAGCAGCATCTGCATGCCGGCGAGGAGCGGGTATTCAGCCCCGGCACCGGTGGCGCAAACCTGAGGTTCGCCGAAGACCAGGTAGCCCTGGCGGTGTGCGCCGACTTCTCCCAGGCCAGCCACGCGCGTGCGGCGGCGCAGTCCGGTGCCGGCATCTATGCCGCTGGCGTTTTGATCGGCGAAGCAGGCTATGCCGCGGACAGTGCCTTGTTGCAGGGGTATGCCGCCGAGCATGCAATGCTGGTGCTGATGGCCAACCACGGTGGGCCGACCGGTGGCTGGGTGTCGGCGGGGCGTAGCGCGATCTGGGGCGCCGACGGCGGGCTGATCGTGGCTTCGGCCGGTACAGGCGACGAACTGCTGATTGCCCGGCGCAATGCCGGGCGCTGGAGCGGCCAGTCATTGCCGGTTGACGCGCCTTGAACGGCCTGCAGCTACGTCCGGCCGGCAGCCACGAGGATCTGGTGTTCGCCCGCGACCTGACCCGCAGCACCATGCTGGGTTATCACATTTGTCACGACCTGTTGTGGCTGGATGAGGCCTTCGATGTGGCCTGGGCCGGTCGGCAGAACCTGTTGATCTGCCAGGGCGCCAGGGTGCTGGGATTCGTCAGCCTGAGTCGCGATGCCAAGGCTTTGTACATTCGTGAATTGCATGTGCTCGAGGCGTCGCGCGGGCAAGGCGTCGGGGCCTGGACCATCGAACAGGTGCGTGCGATGGCGCATGACGAGCGGCGTGGGCTGCTGCGGCTGACGGTGTTCAAGGACAATCCGGCGCAGGCGCTTTATGGGCGGATGGGGCTGAGAGTGGTCGGGGAAGACGAGTGTTTTCTGCGGATGGAGCGAAGCAGCGCCGTGGAGGCGTAGCCGCCAGTTGATTCTTCCCGGCAGGATGATGGCATTCGAAGATCAGGCGGGCGTCTGGTCGGGACCCTCGGGTTCGGCCAGGATGACGCCGTCTTTCATGCCCAGCAATACGGCCACCTTGTGCGCCTCGCCGCGCCGTCCTTTCTTGCGGCCAGCCAATACCTGATAAGTGGTGGCTGGATCGACCCCGTGTTCCCGAGCGAACTGTTGAACCGATTTACCTTGATGTTCAAGCCAGGCCTTGGCTTGTGCGGCAGTGCGGATACCGGGCATAGTTCAAAACCGTTCAAATTTGTTCAATGCTTGAAGGGTGTAACACCCCTAGGGGTGCATAAAAAAGGATCATACATCCAAATGAGTGGAATCGGTTCGCGGTTGAGACAGGAAAGGGAACGCCTGGGGTTGTCGCAGAAAAAATTTGGTGAAGTTGGCGGCGTGGAAGCCAATGCCCAAGGCAGATATGAAAGTGGAGACCGTGTGCCCAAGGCGGATTACTTGTCCCGGGTGGCGGCAAAAGGGGTCGATGTCCTTTATATAGTGACCGGCAGGCGGACCCCGACCAGGGCTGAGAACCTCAGCCAGAGCGAAGAGAAAATCCTCGTCAGTTATCGGGCCTTGTACAAGGAAGATCAGGACGCGATCCGGCACCTGACCCATACCCTTGCCGAGCTTTCGGTTTCCAGCCTCATGAAAAGAAAGGCGGACGCCCGAGAGCCTTAGGGCAGGGCGTTCGCAGCGCATCAACCATCCACCGGATACCCCTGATGAACAAGTGCTTTTTATATGGTGTTTGTCATTAGGTCAGCACGCTGCTTTTTTGCTAAGGTGTCCGGCAACCTATAAGACCAAATCGCGAGGTGTCTGCTTGATTAGGGTGCTAGTAGTCGATGACCATGATCTCGTTCGTACAGGTATTACACGAATGCTGGCTGACATCGATGGCCTGCAAGTGGTCGGCCAGGCCGAGTCAGGGGAGGAATCCCTGCTCAAGGCCCGGGAGTTGAAACCCGATGTGGTCCTCATGGACGTCAAGATGCCCGGGATCGGCGGTCTTGAAGCCACGCGCAAATTGTTGCGCAGTCACCCGGATATCAAAGTCGTGGCCGTCACCGTGTGTGAAGAAGATCCGTTCCCGACCCGCTTGCTGCAAGCCGGTGCGGCGGGTTACCTGACCAAAGGTGCGGGCCTCAATGAAATGGTGCAGGCCATTCGCCTGGTGTTTGCCGGCCAGCGTTACATCAGCCCGCAAATTGCCCAGCAGTTGGTGTTCAAGTCATTCCAGCCTTCCAGTGATTCACCGTTCGACGCCTTGTCCGAGCGGGAAATCCAGATTGCGCTGATGATTGTCGGCTGCCAGAAAGTGCAGATCATCTCCGACAAGCTGTGCCTGTCTCCGAAAACCGTTAATACCTACCGTTACCGCATCTTCGAAAAGCTCTCGATCAGCAGCGATGTTGAACTGACATTGCTGGCGGTTCGCCACGGCATGGTCGATGCCAGTGCCTGACAATGACCGACCCGTTTGATCCCAGTGCTTTTCTTTCCACCTGCAGTGGCCGTCCTGGCGTGTATCGCATGTTCGACAGCGATACGCGTCTGCTGTACGTCGGTAAAGCCAAGAATCTGAAGAGCCGCCTGGCCAGCTACTTTCGCAAGACCGGCCTGGCGCCCAAGACCGCTGCCCTGGTGGGGCGCATCGCGCAGATCGAAACCACCATCACCGCCAACGAGACCGAAGCCCTGCTGCTCGAGCAGACGCTGATCAAGGAATGGCGGCCGCCGTACAACATCCTGCTGCGCGACGATAAGTCCTATCCCTATGTGTTTCTCTCGGACGGCGAGTTTCCGCGTTTCAGCATCCATCGTGGGGCGAAGAAGCAGAAGGGCAAGTATTTCGGCCCGTACCCCAGCGCCGGAGCCATTCGCGAGAGCCTAAGCCTGCTGCAAAAGACCTTCATGGTCCGCCAGTGCGAGGACAGCTACTACAAGAACCGCACCCGGCCGTGCCTGCAATATCAGATCAAGCGCTGCAAGGCGCCGTGCGTCGGCCTGGTGGAGGCCGAGGTGTACGCCGAGGATGTGCGCCACTCGGTGATGTTCCTCGAAGGCCGCAGCAATGCCCTGACCGACGAACTGTCGGCCGGCATGGAGCAGGCTGCCAGCACCCTGGACTTCGAAAAGGCCGCCGAGCTGCGCGACCAGATTTCCCTGCTGCGACGGGTCCAGGACCAGCAGAGCATGGAAGGCGGCAGCGGCGACGTCGACGTGGTCGCCGCTTTCGTCAACCCGGGCGGCGCCTGTGTGCACCTGATCAGCGTGCGGGGCGGGCGGGTGCTGGGCAGCAAGAATTTCTTTCCCCAGGTGGGCATCGAGGAAGAGGTGGCCGAAGTCATGTCGGCCTTCCTCGGTCAGTACTTTCTCAGCAGCCCGGAGCGCGACCTGCCCAGCGAGCTGATCGTCAACGTGGTCCATGAGGATTTCCCGGCCCTGATCGCGGCGATCCAGGAGCTGCGTGGCCGCGAGCTGAGCATCAGCCACCGGGTGCGCGGCACGCGGGCGCGCTGGCAGCAATTGGCAGTGACCAACGCCGAACAGGCGCTGAGTGCACGCCTGGCCAACCGGCAGCATGTGGCGGCGCGTTTCGAGGCCCTGGCCGAAGTGCTGAACCTGGACGAGCCGCCGCAACGCCTGGAGTGCTATGACATCAGCCACTCCAGCGGCGAGGCGACCGTGGCGTCCTGCGTGGTGTTCGGTCCGGAAGGGCCGCTGAAGTCCGACTATCGGCGCTACAACATCGAAGGCGTCACCGCCGGCGATGATTATGCGGCGATGCACCAGGCCCTGACACGGCGCTTCAGCAAACTGAAGGACGGCGAGGGCAAGTTGCCGGACATCCTGCTGGTGGACGGCGGCAAGGGCCAGCTGTCCATGGCCCGCGACGTGCTCAACGAGTTGGCGGTGCCTGACCTGATCCTCCTGGGTGTGGCCAAGGGTGCGACACGCAAGGCCGGTTTCGAGACCCTCTACCTCAACGATGCCGCCCATGAGTTCACCCTCAAGGGCGACTCGCCGGCGCTGCACCTGATCCAGCAGATCCGCGACGAGGCTCACCGCTTCGCCATCACCGGCCACCGCGCCCGTCGCGGCAAGACCCGCCGCACCTCGACGCTGGAAGGCGTGGCCGGCGTCGGCCCCAAACGCCGCCGCGACTTGCTTAAACACTTTGGTGGGTTGCAGGAACTGTCTCGCGCCAGTATCGAGGAAATCGCCAAAGCGCCGGGGATCAGTAAAAAGCTCGCTGAGCTGATTTATGCAAACTTGCATAGCGAGTAGGGGAGCGCCCAAGGAAGCTTCAAGGCTTCCTTTTTGGCGGGGCACCGCTGATAGATTCCGATCTACACGGTACTTACAGAAGAACTGAATGTCTTATTTTGCGCGTGTAGACCTTCTGAAGTTGCTCTTTCGAGCGGCCCGAAGTCTTGGAACAGTGTTAGACACGCTGTGCGAGAAGCCCGTAGAATGGCCGTGCCTACCTCATCTGCTGTCTTTTCCGAGTAGATTGCCAACTCACCTCGTAGCCAGTTGTGCCGATGAATATCCCTAATCTGATCACCGTTCTACGCGTTCTGCTCATCCCGATCTTCATTTTGCTGTTTTACCTGCCTTACAACTGGAGCTACATGGCCGCCAGTTCCGTCTTTGCGTTCGCCGCGGCCACCGACTGGCTCGATGGCTACCTGGCGCGGCGTCTGGAGCAGAGCACGCCGTTCGGGGCCTTCCTCGATCCGGTGGCCGACAAGTTGATGGTGGCGGTGGCCCTGGTGCTGCTGGTGCAAGAGCACGGCAACCTGTGGCTGACCCTGCCGGCAGCGGTGATCATCGGGCGTGAAATCGTGGTGTCCGCCCTTCGCGAGTGGATGGCCGAGCTCGGTGCACGCGCCCAGGTGGCGGTGTCCAACATGGGCAAATGGAAAACTGCCGCGCAGATGCTGGCGCTGGTGATCCTGCTGGCCAATCCGCCGGCCTTCACCTTCTGGGTGCTGTTGGGTTATGCCTTGCTGCTGATCGCCGGAGGGCTGACCCTGTGGTCGATGTTGCAGTACCTGCGCGCTGCCTGGCCGCACCTGAAGACCGATGTAGAAAAGAAATAAAACTTTTTTGAATCAAGGGGTTGACGCAGTTTCGAATTTCTATAGAATGCACACCACCAAGACGCGGGAATAGCTCAGTTGGTAGAGCACGACCTTGCCAAGGTCGGGGTCGCGAGTTCGAGTCTCGTTTCCCGCTCCAAATATTAAAAAATGGACCTCTGAAAAGAGGTCCATTTTTTTGCGTAAAAATAATGTCGAGCCAATCGTCATTCTTCTTTCTAAGCCGTACCTGAAGCCCGTATTGCCTTGGCCGGGCCGCTAGCTGGGCACTTGCAGATCGGATTCGACGTCGCCCATTCGCCGCGCAATGCGGCCAGGACGCGTGAGCAAGGACGTCAGCGTCGGGCGGGCAATCAAAAGGAACAGTGAAAAAGCCACGCGGTCTACCGGATTCATCTGCTGGGAGATCGACGCCATGCTCGATAAATCGACAGGTATGCACGCTGGAATACGTTATGTCATCGAGAATCGCGAGCGGGTGGAGCCCTTTACCGGGTTTTTCCTTGACGGCAAGTATTACCTTGGGCCGGACCTGCAAACGACCATTGGCTGGCTCGAAGGCACGCGCTTTTTCTACGATGAGTTGGATCCGGACGGCGAACCCGTATTCAAGGACCGGATCGCCGGCACCATCGAGAACCTGACCTTGACGCTGGTCGATGGCATGCCGCTCGAGCTCCATCCGGTCGCCGACCGTTGAGCAATGTCGCGGCCTGGCCGTTCTCGAGCAGGACAGGGCGCATATCCGAGAAACCCACCACCCACTCGCCGATTTATCGGCAATGAACGAAGGCCGTGGCTGCCATGGTCAATGAACGCAAGACACCGGAACTGGACGCCTGGCGGGGCCTGCTGGAAGACCGTGACTACCGTTCCGGCTCGCCGGACGCCTGGCATCAGGCGCTGTTAAGCGCGGCCGAGGAGTTGCTGCGCAATGGCGTGATCGACTGGGACGATTGGCTCAAGCTCAAGGACCAGGCCAACGCCGCCTATGAGCAAGCCATCAAAGAGGCGGTGGCCCGCAGGCGCGACGATCCGCAAGCGTGAATAGCTGCCCAGCAGGCGATGGCGCTCGCCGCGCTCAAGGCGCGACGAGGTGGGTTCGCCGGGTCTAGACCATCAGTGCTCAGCCGAGCGCAAGCCCGAGCTGCACAGCTCCCTGATCAGGTCGATCAGCGGGTCCTGAGCGACGGGTTTGCTCACATGCCGATCGAATCCCGCATGCTGGGACTTCTTCTGGTCGCTGCTGGCGCCGTAACCGGTCAGCGCAATCGCTGGCGTATGGTGCAAGTGGGCGATCTGGCGCAGGTTCTGCATCAGTTCGTAGCCGTTCATAATCGGCATGCCGATGTCTGAAATGATCAGGTCGTAACTGTTGTTCCTGGCATTGCCCAAGGCCTGCAGCGGGTCATGGAAGGCCTCGACTTGCGCGCCCTCCATCTCCAGCAGCAGTTGCAGGACCTCCATGACTTCCCGCGAGTCGTCCACCAGCAGCACCTTGATGCCGGCAAGGCGTTCGACACCGCCCGGCGCGGGCTGTTTGGGAGCGCTGTCGTTGGGGTGGCTCAGGGGCAAGAGCACGGTAAAGGTGCATCCCTGGCCCAGCCCCTTCGACTGCACGCTGACCGAGCCGCCGTGGGCTTCCACCAGCTGGCGCACCAGTGACAGGCCGATGCCCAGCCCGTCGCGCTGATGAGTGCCGTGCTGGTTGGCCGCCTGGCCGAAAAGGTCGAACACCTTGTTCTGGTCTTCCTCGGCCAGGCCCACGCCGCTGTCGATGACATCCAGCTGCGCCTTATCCTCGACCCGCTGGGCGATCAACTGGACCAGGCCATTGGCCGGGGTGAATTTCAGGGCGTTGTTCACCAGGTTCCAGATCACCTGCTCCAGCCGCGTCGCATCGGCATCGATCATTAACGGCGGTTGCGGTGGCAACGGCACTTGCAGCGTCACCTGGCAGCGATGCCCTTCGCTGAGCACCACGGTATGGATGTCCTGCAGGATCCGGCCAAGATCCACCGGCTGTTTCTTCAGCTTGAGCTTGCCGGTGCGCAAACGCGCCACATCCAGCAGGTCGTCGATGATCCGCGCCTGGCTGGAGACAGCCTCGCAAATGGTATTGACCGCCTTGAGGGCAGGGGCGGCCGCCTTGGTCGTCGGCAGGCGACGCAGCAACTCGGCGTTGAGCTGGATCAGGTTGAGCGGATGCTTGAGTTCATGGGACATCACCGCGAAAAACTCATCCTTGAGGTGGCTGTGGGTCTGGGTCTCCATCAGCTTCTGGTTCTGCTCGTCCTGCATGCGTTTGTGGCCCGTCAGGTCGCGGGCTATTTTCACGTAGCCTTGCAGGCTGTCACCCTTGAGCCGCGTGACTTCGCCGCTGCAGAAAAAGCGCTCGCCGTCCTTGCGTACATGCCAGCGTTCATCGTCGCTGCGGCCGTGTTCGCGGGCGGTGAGCAGCTCGCTTTCCGGCACGCCGCCGGCTCGGTCCTCAGGCGCGAAAATCAGGTCGTAATAGGCGCCCAGCACTTCGTCCTTGGTGTAGCCGAAGATCAGTTGCGCCCCGGTGTTCCAGTCGGTGATGAGGCCCTGGTTGTCGAGGATGATGATGGCGAAATCATGGGTGCTTTCGGCGACCAGGCGCATGCGTTCTTCGCCCAGGCGCAATTCTTCCTCGGCCAGCCGGCGCTTGGTGATATCGATGAAGGTCAGCACGGTGCCGTCGATATGGTCTTCGCTGGAGCGATAGGGCAACAGGCGTGCGATGTACCAGCGCTGATCGTCGCTGTTGACTTCACGCTCGATCATGCTCAACGACTCGAACACGGTCGCGGCGTCCTCGGCCATTTCCGGGTAGTTCAGGCGGTGGGTGATGTCCAGCAACGAGCGTCCGGTGTCCACCGGCAGCATGCTGAAAATGTCGGTGGCGCGCGGGGTGAACCAGCGGATGCGCATGTTGCGGTCGACGAACACCGTGGCGATGTCGGTGGAGGCGATCAGGTTGGTCAGGTAGTCGTTGATCTTGTCGGTTTCCTCGACCTTGGTTTTCAGCTCGTAATTGACCGTCAGCAGCTCTTCATTGATCGACTGCAACTCTTCCTTGCTGGTTTCCAGCTCTTCGGTGGCCGAGCGCAGCTCTTCGTTGAGCGCCTGCATTTCTTCGTTCGACGCCTTGAGCTCCTCGCTGGAGACTTCCGATTGCTCGATGGTGTCCTGCAGATGCAATTTGGTCCGCTGCAACTCCCGCTCGAGGTTGGCCAGCATCTGGTTTTCCGTCTGGCTGGCGCTGGTCTCGCGCAGCTCCCGTGGGTCGGCCTCGGTCTCCTCGAACACCACCAGCACATATTCGTTGTCGGTTTCCTCGTCCTTGAAGGGGCGGGCTGTGAGGTCGATGAAACAAGGCTTCTTTTCCCGCTCGATGCGCACCCGGCGCGCGGTCACCGCAACACCGGACTGTTGCACCTGGAACAGCGTGGTGCGCAGTTCAAGGCGCAGCTCGGGCTGGATCAGGGTCAGCAGGTTGCGGGTGATTTCCCCCGCGACATAGCGCAGGAACCGGCCGGCGCCTTCGCTCATATGCAGGATGTCGGCGTTGGCATCGACGATCATGCTCGGCGGCGCGCACTTTTCCAGGGCGCGAAGGTGGATGTCGGCGAACGAGGTTTTGCGCGAGACCTTGGTTTCCACGGGGTGGGGGTTGCCGATGGTGCGCATGTAGCCGCCTCGCGGCATGGTGGGCGCGCGGCGAACCGTGGCCGAGTTGGGCCGTACCCGGAAAATGCGGTTGCGCTTGTCGACCGGCATGAACAGATCCTGGCAGCCGTCCGCGGATTCGGAGGAACCGAGGAACAGGTAGCCTCCAGGACGCAGGGCGAAGTGGAACATCTGCAGGATCTCCCGTTGCACGTCGCGGTCCAGGTAGATCAGCAGGTTACGGCAGACGATCAAGTCGATCTGCGAAAACGGCGGATCCGCCAGCAGGCTGTGCTTGGCGAACAGCACCTTTTCGCGAATCTCCTTGCGCACCCGGTAATGCTGGTTTTCCCGGGAAAAGTACTGGCGCATGCGCTGCGGAGGCACATCGGTAACGATCGCTTCGGGATAGACCCCCTTGCGTCCCTGGGCGATGGCACGATCGTCGATATCGGTCGCGAATACCTGCAGCTTGGCGTTGCAGGTCTCCAGGGTCATCTGCTCGCTGGCGAGCATTGCCAGGCTATAGGCCTCTTCACCCGTGGAGCAGCCGGCGGACCAGATGCGCAGCTCTTCACGGTGCGGTTGGCTGTCCTGCAAGGACTTCACCAGGGCGGGAATGACATTGCGCTCCAGGGCTTCGAAGGCCTCGCGGTCGCGAAAGAAATTGGTCACGCCGATCAGCATGTCGCCCAGCAGCGCCTTGGTTTCTTCAGGGTGCATCTGCAGGTAATCGTGATAGGCGGCGAGGTCCGGCTGGGCGGTGACCTGCAGGCGGCGCTCGATCCGCCGCAGCACCGTGGCGCGCTTGTAATGCTTGAAGTCGTGGCCGGTGCCGGTGCGCAACAGCATCAGGATGTCTTGCAGCTGCTGTTCCGCCGCCGCGGCATCGCGTTTGGACACCGGCGCCGAGACCTTGATTTGCGGATCGTTGGCGGTCGGCAGGGTGATGAGCTGAGAGTTGCGCCACAGCTCCAGCAGCTTCTGCGGCATTTCGACCACCGGCAGCACCAGGTCGACCATTTGCGTGTCGATGGCCGCGCGCGGCATGTCATCGAATTCGGCGTCTTCAGGGGCCTGCGCCAGGGTAATGCCGCCTTGCTCCTTGATTCGCGAGAGACCGACCGCCCCGTCGGAGCCAGTGCCCGACAGCACCAGGCAGAATGCCCGCTCCTTGTGCACATCCCCCAGGTCGCGGAAAAACAGGTCGATCGCCGTGTGCGGCCCGGCTTCACGCACGTAGGGCGTAACGGCCAGGTAACCGTCGTTCATCGTCAGGTTCCGGCCCGGTGAAATGACGTACACCCGGTTCTTTTCGATGCGGGTCGTGTCTTCCACCTGCTGCACCGGCATCCGGGTGGATTCCTGGATGATCCGGTCGGCGACGCTCTGGTGGTCGGGAGACAAATGCAGGACAACCACGAAGGCCATGCCGTTATCGTTGGGCATATGCTCGAAAAAGGCCTTCACGGCCTGCAGGCCGCCGGCCGAGGCACCGATACCCACCACAGGAAACGGGATGGTATTGGGCGTCAGTTCCCTGCGTTGAGGGACGTTGGCGGAGCGCTTGACGGAGGACTTCATAGTAAGGGCCTTGGAGCAACGCAAGGATCGGACGTTGCCGCATCAAAATGGGAGTTCCAGATGAGGCGGCAAGGATAAATCAGGATAACGCCATCCAGGGTAAATATGCTCGCGCGCTTTGGCAGCAGTCCTATGCCGCTCGTTATACAACGGTGGAGGAGGACAGTCGGCAAAGGTTTATTGCAATGTTCCACGGACTGACGAGTGGTTGGCCGGTGGCGGCCTTTGTCGGCGGGTAGCCGGACGGCCAGCTGAATGGCTGGCGGGCGATCGAGCCGCAGGCTAAAACCTCAGGCACCACCGCGCGCGACAAACGAAAAACCCCGCGCAAGGCGGGGCTTGATGGCAGCAATCGCTGTGCTGCGTCACTTGGTTTTCGCCTGCAACTGCTTCGCCATCTCCAGGTGATGGGTCAGCTTGGGCAGGGTCTTTTCGGCAAAGGCCTTGAGTTCCGGCTTGTCCGAGGAGGCCACCTCTTTCTTGAACAACTCCACGGTGTGCTCATGGGCCAGGACCTGGTTATCGATATACGCTTTGTCGAAGGACTCATCGCGCATTTCCAGGATCATTTTCTTCGCCTTGGCCGTCAGCGAAGCCTCGTCCGGCACCTGGATATCGAGCTTCTTGGCCAGCGCCATCAATTCCTGGTTGGCCTGCGTGTGGTCGTTGACCATCTGCGTGGCAAAGGCCTTGATGTCCGCCGAAGCGCTTTTTTCCAGGGCCAGCTTGCTGCTTTCGACCTCGTTGATGCCGCCCTGCGCGGCGTCTTCGACAAACTCGCTGGACGTTGCCGCCAGGGCGCCCGAAAGGCTCCCCGCGCTCAGCAGGAAAAACAGCCCCAATCGTTTCATCAGCAGGTTGTTCATGTCGTTTCTCCGAGTGACGCGATCATGTTGTCGCCTGACTGTTGATAGAAGGCTGCGGCCAAAGGTTTAACTTTTTTCCAGGGTTTTTTGCCCGCACCTACCGCTTGCCGGAAGGCCTGACCGCTCGTCACGCGGCGCGGGGTTTTTCCCCAACTTTCGCCCTGGCCAGGGTTCACAACCAAAGCCTCCTGGAGCGCCCGAGGCTGTCGCTCGACCAGCGAGCCCGCCTCAGGGCGGGCTCAGCTGCTTGGCGGACGCCTTGAAGCGCGCATGTTGCCGCCGGGCCTTCTCCAGTTGTGCGGAAATATGCGGCAGGGCCTGTTGGGCGAAGCCCTTGAGCTCGGGGTTTTCCGAGGAATTGGCCTCTTTCTTGAACAATGCAAGCCTTTGTTCAAGCCCGTTGGCCAGATTGTCGAGGTAGATCCGCTCGAACGACTCGTCGCGGCTTTCCAGCCTCAGGGTATTCGCCTTGGCAAGCAGGGAGGCCTCGGTGGGCACGTCCATCTTCAGTTTTTTCGCCAGGGCCTTCAGCGCCGCCAGGTCCTTGGCATGCTCGTCGAGCATCTGCTGCGCCAAGGTCTTGACTTGCTCATCGTGGCTTTTATCCAGGGCGATCCTGGCGTTCTGCATTTCGGCGATGTTCTGTTGCGCCGCCGCTTCGACAAAGGCGTTCAGGGTGACCGCGTGGCTGGCGGCCAGGAGGCCGAGGCTCAGCAGCCCGAGCAGCAATCCGCGTGATAACAGGCTGTTCATGGCGCCTCCCGGGTGGCGCCCATTGACGTGGGGCTGAACATCGTTACGTACCTCCTGTGATCGAGATAAGGCGGGCCGGCGCATGCTCGATCGCGCCCGCGCCGTTAACGCACATGGGGCGGCAGCGTGCCTTCATTCCGACGGCAGCTCGGGGTATTGCACCAGCACCGAATCGATCAGCTTGCGAATGCGCCGCTTCACGTAGGGCTGGCGGTCGACCTTTTCCCACTGGCAGTCGGCAATCTCGTTATTGGGCGCGGCGGCCTCCCAATCGCCAAGTCGAGCCTGGAACACGTAGTGCACCGAGTCGCCGACCTGATACAGCATGAGGAACCTCAGGTCTTCGGCGTGCATGCCGGTTTCTTCGCGCAGTTCGCGCCAGGCCGCCTGCGCGGGAGATTCGCCGTCTTCGATCTTGCCGCCGGGCAAGGTCCAGCTAGCGTTGGGTTTGCGGACATACAGCCAATGGCGTCCCTGGCAGCAAATGATTGTCGCGCGCTGTCTGTTTCGTTTCATAAGGCTTGCGTCCTGTCGAAAAAAACGACGCCAGCGACGCCTGGCATACGGCCATAAAACCTGCTGAATACAGGGTCGCCATGGTTTTTCGAAGCACGCCGGCAGCCTTCTGTTCAATCCGGAGCAGGCTTGGGAAGACGAGTGGTCGAAGGCGAGAACGGCTTGGCAAGGCTCGCGCGGCACCCGCCGTCGGTCGAAAAAGAGCCCTGGCCCGCAAGCCAGCAAGGCCCGCGAAGGCGTTGCGATCGTTGCCCGTGCGCAGGCCGCGAAAGGGCCTTGAAAACCGGGCCAGCCCCCGCATTACTGGCTGACGAACAGCACAAAACATGGCCGACGCCGACCTATAATTGACAGGCCTACCAACGGATACCAGCGGTGTGCCTGTATCAATCTTGGAGGCGGTGCGCCTGTATCAAAACTGGATAAGGAGTCTTCCATGATTTCGCATCTAGAGTTGCGACATATTATCGAAGCGGCGTTCCTGCCGATGAAGTGCATCTGCCATATCAGCGCTGACAACTCCATGACCGTTCAACTGCTCGACGCCGATACGCGCGAAGAACTTACGGTGACCGGTATCGATGCCTCCACACTGTGCACTGCGCACGCCATTGCCAACTTCGTCGCCGAGCTGAAAGAGGAAGCCAGGGCCCGGCATGCGAGTGCCAGCCCGATGTGTCGGCAGGCCTGAGGCCAGCCAATGGCCAATACCAGGGCCCGGCGTTGCGTCGGGCCCTGGCGTCATTCAACCGCGAAGCCCACTCGTGCCTTGGAGGCTTCCATGAAACGGCATCCATCGAGCATCAAGGAGCAACCCGCCGAGGATCTGAGCAACCCCAACGACGACGGTTGCGTGCTGGGTACGGCGGGTCGTGACGAAGATCCCAACGCCACCACCGACTGGGGCAAGAAGGGCGCCAGCGCGGACGCTCGCCAGCCAGGGGCAAACGCCCAGGGCTCCTCCGGCTCTTCGCCACGGCCTGCTGACGACCGGGCGCCGCCCGCCGTCCGGCCGCCCCAGGATAACGACCAGCAGCCGGCCGTCGACACGCCGCCCAGGGGCGAAAAAGACGCCTGAGGGGCTTTGCCAAGCGCCGCCGCGCAGCTTGCCTCGCTCCAGCTCCAGCTCCAGCTCCAGCTCCAGCTCCAAGCCCAAGCCCAACGCCAGCGGTCAGCCGCCACGGAAATTGCGAAATTGCCAGGGATCGTCCTCACAAAGGCCGGGTTCGGGGAACAGCGGCGGGCGTTGCGCGAGAGGCGTCCAGTCGCTGTAGAAACCTTCGAGCTTGCCGAGGTAGGGCGCGCACAGGTCGAGGATTTCCCGGTGCGGCAGTTCATCCGGCTCGAGGATGCCGCGTTGCGGGTTGCGCAGGCTCCAGATCACGCCTGCCATCACCCCGGCGGTGACCTGCAGGCTGGTGGCGCTGTTGTGCGGGCACAGCGCGCGGGCTTCTTCGATTGCCAGCCGGGAGCCGTACCAGTAAGCGTTGCGGGCGTGCCCCATTAACAGCACGCCGAGTTCGTCGCGGCCGCCGACAATATCGTCGTCCAGCAGTCGCTGGCGCGGTTGCGGCCGCCAGTGACGGCTTGCCAGCTCGTGAAGCGAAAGCAGCGCGTCATCGCACGGCCGATAAGCGTAATGCACCGTGGGCCGGTAAACCGGATGCGGGCCTTCACCGACTGTCAGGTACTGGGCGATGGAAATGGCCTCGCTGTGGGTGACCAGGAACCCCAGGGTCGGCCCCACGCCCGGTGTCCAGGTATGCACGGGCGTGGCGGCGCCCGGTCGTTGCAGGTAAATCGCCGCATGGCTGCCGTAAGGGTGTCGGCGCGCATCGGGCGGCAGGCCCCGTTCGTGGCTGCCCCAGCCCAGTTCGGCGGGTTGCCGTGCCTCGGCGATAAAGCCTTCCACCGACCAGGTGTTGACGAATTCCCCCGGCTCCTTGCGGCGCTCGGCATATTGCGAGTCGTACTCGGCAATGTGGATGACCTTGACCCCCAGCGAGCGGGCCAATTGCGCCCATTCCTCGCGGCGGGTGGGCGAGGGGCGCGTCTGGCCGAGGTCGCGGGCGATATTCTCCAAAGCCTGCTTGACCAGGTGCGAGACCAGGCCGGGGTTGGCGCCGTGGGTGATGATCGCCGTCGCGGTATCGGTGCTGCCGCGCAACGCCAGCAAGGCATGGCGCAAGGCATAGTTGGTGCGCTCCTGCGGTTGCAACTCGTCACTGTCGTAGCCACCGACCCACGGTTCGGTGCAGGTGTCCAGGTACAGCACCTGGCGTGCCTGGCAAAACGCGAGCAACGCCTGGCTGGATACCTGCACGGAGAGGTTGAGCAAGAAGTCGCCGGGTTGCAGCCACGGCTCCAGGCATTGATGGAAGTTCTCTTCGGTCAACGCCTCCTCCTGCACCTGGACGCCATATTCACGCGCCGCCTCGCGGGCGGCCGGGGAGGGGCAGATAATGCACACCCGCGCCGGTTCGAGCGCGATATGACGCAGCAGGAGCGGTAATACGCCTCGTCCGATGCTGCCGTAACCGATCATCAGCAGGCGTCCGGAAAAAGGCTGTTGCGCAACGGCTTTCATAATCTGTCTCCTGCTCCGCAGGTTGCGCCCCGGCGGTGCCCCGGGCTTGCCCGAGGCGGCATCGAAGACGGTCTGCAATAAGCGTTTCGACTGCCTCCTGTTCTTGGCTGCTGGCCTTGCGGGCAGCTGCGCCACTCACCGCGCAGGCGAGCCCATCGCTCAGGGTGAGATGGGATCGCTGGCGGGGAAGGTTTCCTCGACCGCCGAATCCAGCTTCGAATCGCTGATGGTGCGCTCTTGCAGCTTGACGCCTTGTTCGCAGTGGCAATCTTCGGCGGGGCAAGGCTGGCCCTGCGGGTGCAGGTCCGCGCAAGCCTGGCTGCAATAGTATTTTCCGTCGCGCTGGTAAGGCTGGTCTTCAGGGCAGAGGCAGGAGCAGCCGGGACAGGCGCAATGTTGGCCGGGGCTGGAAGTCGACATGTTTCCTCCGAAGATCCAATCGGCAGATGCAGAAATCTGCAGCCGCTTAATCCTTTGAAAGAGCCGAGCGGCAGAGGTTTTTTCCAGATCCGATCGCCCTGACGAATGGTCTTGCCCGGGGAACGAAGTCGCAGCGGATGGGAATAAACGGTGTTTATGAAGGGGCGGCATAATAGCGCCGTTATCTGCTCTTCAAAGTTATAGCTTTGAAGATTAGGAAGCACTTTGGTTTTAGGTTTGGATGTGGGTTGAAAGTGTATGGTTAGTTGGAAAGCATGATGTGATTATTTGTCTGAATTATTTGAAGGGTTATGGGTGGTTTTATGGGGTGTGTAAAGTCGGGTTTATGAAATCCAGTTTGCAGCTATTTAAGTTTGTCGCGCCTGATGTGTTTAAGGCGAAACATGCCTGACCGCCTTTTCTACCTGCCTGCGAAGCCTTCTCGCGATCGTTGGCAAAGTTGCCTTTCGTCGAGTCTGTTAGTGTCGTGTGAAGCCTGGCGTAACGGCGATGTTAACCTTGTGTTATCGCTGGCTGCCGTCAAGGAATTGCATAGAGCGTAGTGTTGTTCCGCGAGGCATCAGGCGAGGCGGCCTTGAAAGAGGAAACCCCAATGAACAAGAACGACAAGCCTGGAAGTGACCATTCCTTTGCCGACGACCCCGAGAAAGTGAAGAACGCCGACAAGAAAATCGATCCGGCGCCCGAGATCAAGACCGACCGCGCTGAAAAGGCGCGTATCGGTGGGCAGCACAGCCATGGAGGCAACCGCGACGGCAAGGAGCGCTGAAAGCCGTCTTGCATAGCGCCGGTGGCATGAATGGCCACCGGCTGTTGGCGCTGGTGTAGAACCATCCGCCTCGCATTGGCGGCCGCCTTCGTGCGCCTGCCGCGCCGCGGGCGTGCCATCTGCAGGGCGCGCGGCAAAAAAACCGAACTGTCGTCCCTTGCGCAACGTCCATCCTGATAAGCCCGTGGCACCGCCAGCGGCGGGCTTTGGCCGAGGAGGTGACTGCCATGAAGCCCGATCCTCGCGACGCAGGCTCAAAGGTGGGCGCAATGGCCGAGCGACATGAACAGGCTCAGGGCTTTTTCTGCCGCTCGAGGTCGGCGGGCCCCGGCAGCACCCGCGGGCCTTGTTGCGCCTTCGCTGTTTCGCGGCTCACGCGTTGATCGTCGGTCAAGCCAACGCCGCGATCCTCGGTCTCAAGCTGCGGCGGCGGCTTGGGTAAGTGGTCTTTGCCCGGGTTTTTATGCCGGCTGTTCATGAGTTCACCTGTGGGGTTTCGACGGGCGTTCATGGGCTGCTCAATGGCCAGGTTGCCTGACGGGCGCTGGCCAGGCGGGCTGCTTTTGTCGCAACCACGTATCTATAGCGACGCCGGGCATGGGCAGTTGTTCCGGCGATATGCCCAATGGCTGGCCGGGGCGGGCAGCTACCTGACTTCAATCACCACCTTGCCTTTGGCCCGTCCCTGTTCGACATAGGCCAGCGCATCGGCCGTGGCCTCCAGTGGAAAAGACCGGTCGACCACCGGCCTGATCACGCCGGCCTCGACAAGGCTGGTGATTTCACCCAGCTGGGCACCTTGCGCCCGCATGAACACAAAGGCGTAGCGCAGATTCCTGCTGCGCGCTTTCCTTCGGATACCGCTACTCAACAGGCGCACGGCCTGCCTGAGCACCCAGGACAATCCCTGCTCTTCGGCGAACTGCGGGGTCGGCGGGCCCGAGATGGAAATGAGCTGGCCGCCCGGCCTCAGGACCTTGAGCGATTTTTCCAGCACATCGGCCCCCAGGCTGTTCAACACCACGTCATAGCCCTGCAGCACTTGTGCAAAGTCTTGCTTGCGGTAGTCGATGACCACGTCCGCGCCGAGCGCCTTTACCCACTCGACATTGTCGGTGCTGGTGGTGGTCGCAACGAAGGCGCCCAGATGCTTGGCCAGCTGGATGGCAAGGCTGCCGACGCCGCCAGAACCGGCATGGATCAGCACCTTCTGGCCTTTTTGCAGGCGGGCGGTCTCGACCAGTACCTGCCAGGACGTCAGCGCGACCAGCGGGATGGACGCGGCGGCCTGCATGCCGATGTTTCTCGGCTTCAAGGCAAGCGCCTGTTCGTTTACGCAAACGAGCTCGGCGAAGGTGCCGATGCGCGCCTGGGGCGGGCGCCCGTAGACCTCGTCGCCCGGCTGGAAGCGGCGTACCGCCGAACCCACGCGCAGCACCACGCCGGCCAGGTCGTTGCCCAGTATCAGCGGCAGGGAATACGGCAGGATCGCCTTGAATTCGCCGGCCCTTATTTTCGAATCGAGCAGGTTGACGCTGGCGGCGTGGACCTGGACCAGGACATCGTTGGGCCCCACCTGCGGGTCGGGGACCTCGCCAATGCGTCCGGTGTCCTTGCCGTAGCGGTCGATGAAGAATGCTTTCATGTTGAGAGGCTCTGTGGTTTCAAGTGGCGGTGGCGGGGCGGTCAAGACGCGGCATGGGCCAACGGCCGGGTCGCCTCGTCAGGCATCGAGGAAGGCTTGGGCCTTGGCCACGAAGTCGGCGTGGTACTGGAAGATGCCGCCATGCCCGGCGTCTTCATAAATGATCAGTTGCGAATGGGCGATCCGCTTCGCCAGTTCAATGGAGTTCGCGGTGGGCACCATGATGTCGCTGTCGCCATTGGCGATCAGCGTCGGCATCCGCAGGCGCCCGAGGTCCTGGGGCGCTTGCCGGCCCCAGGCGCCAATGGCTCGCAGCTGGCGCAGGAAGGCGCGGGGCGTCGGGCCTTTGTCACGCTGTCGTTTTCTTTCCTTAAGCCGCTGCAGGAACGCCGTGGCGGCTTGTCGGCCCTGGGCCGTAGGCGTGAAGAATAGATAGAACTTGGGATCGCGCAGGGTCAGCAGACCCTTGAGCATCAATGGCCACGCCACCGACCAGACCCGCTCGATGCCTGCGCCGCCGGCCGGCCCGGTGCCGGTCAGGATCAGCTTGCGCACCCGCTCCGGGGCTTTCAGCGCAATCTCCTGGGCCACGAAACCGCCGAGCGAAAAGCCCAGCAGGTCGACCTGCTCCAGGCCCAGCGCGTGCATCACCCGGAGCGCATCGTCGGCCATTTCAGCGACCGTCGTGGGCGCCGTGCCCGCCGATGCGCCGATGCCCCGGTAGTCGGTGGCGATGACGCGCCGCGTGCGTGCCAGGCCGTCGACCAGCCGCGGGTCGAAATGGTCCAGAACCGCGCCCCAATGGTTCAGCAGCACCAGCGGCACGCCGCCCTGGGGCCCGATGTCGCGGTAGGCGAAGGCGCTGCCGTCGACCGTGATCGAGCGATTCACCGCCGCTGCGAACGGCGATCCGGGGCCTGAGTGTTGGTCTGTGGTCGTCATGTCTGTTGCGTGCCCCTGATGCGAAGTGCGAATGCCCATGGAAGGCTTTGGAGCAGGCGCCTGCAGCGGGGATCAACCCTCGCCCCGCAGGCGCCTGGCTATTCAGGCGTCTGCCAGGTACCGCGCGGCGACCTCGGACTGCCTGATCTCCCCGAGCAGCCCCTGGCGGGCGGCCTGCAGCGCATCCCAGCGGGCGCCGTCGTGCAGGGGTGGAATGGTCACCGGCTCGCGACGATCGAAACCGGCCAGCGCGGCGTCGACCAGGTCGCCCACCTCCATGATGTCGGTCAGGGTATTGATATCGATGCCCGCGCGTTCCCAGATTTCGGTGCGGGTCGCGGCCGGCAGGACGGCTTGCACGTAGACGCCGCGGGGCGCCAGTTCCAGGCTCATGCCTTGCGAGAGAAACAGCACGAACGCCTTGGTCGCGCCGTAGATCGACATGCCGAACTCCGGCGCGAGGCCGACCACCGAGCCGATATTGATGATCGCGCCGTCACCCGCCTGCGCCAGGCGCGGGGCAATGGCGCTGGCGAGCCGTACCAGGGCGGTGGTGTTGAGCGAGACCAGATGGGCGGCGCTGTCGGGCGTCTGCTCGATAAAGCTGCCGGCCTGCGCGGTGCCCGCATTGTTCACCAGGATGCCGATACGCGCGTCATCGCGCAGGCGGGCCTCGACGGCTGCCAGGTCGTCGATCCGCGTCAGGTCGGCCTGCAGCACCTCGATCGCTACCTTGTGCGCGTCGCGCAGCCGCGCTGCCAGCGCCTCCAGCCGCGCCTGGTCGCGGGCAACCAGGATCAGGTCATGCCCGCGTTGCGCAAAGCGCTCGGCGTAAGTGGCGCCTATGCCGGTGGAGGCGCCAGTGATAAGGACCGTTGGGCGAGTGTTCATGGGCTCATTCTCTTGAGGATTGGACGGGGGATTCACCTGCTTTTCATTAGGATGATGATCGAAATCTAAACTGTCAACGGTTTTGATTATGGTCGACATCTATGTATCATGGCGGCAGATTTCAGCGCGGTACGGAGGGATGGAAAATGCGCGTGAGCAAAGCCCAGGCACAGGCAAACCGGGAACACATCGTCGAGACGGCTTCAGTGCTGTTTCGCGAGCGAGGCTTCGACGGTGTAGGCGTGGCGGATCTGATGGCGGCCGCCGGCTTTACCCATGGCGGTTTCTACAAGCATTTCGGGTCCAAGGCCGACCTGATGGCCGAAGCGGCCGCGCACAGCCTTGCGCAATCGCTGCACAACCACGCGGACGTTGGCGTGCCGGAGTTCTTCAATCGGTATATGTCGCGGGAACACCGCGACGCCCGGGGCAGCGGTTGCACCATGGCGGCCCTGTGCGGCGACGCGGCGCGTCAGCCCGCGGACCTCAAGGCGACCTTCGCCAGCGGCATGGAACACACCCTGGCCGCACTCGGCAAACCCTACGAGGCAGGGCAGGACGGCGGGCAATCCGGTGTGCGGGCCGACATGATCGACCTGCTCGCGCAGGCCGTCGGGGCGCTCATCCTGTCGCGTGCCTGCCCGGATGATTCGCCCTTGGCGGATGAGATTCTCGACGTTTGCCGGGCGCGGATCATGGCCGCATTGCCAGCGGCCACGGCCGGCGAGCCGCAGGACAACGGCTAGGCGCGCGCTTCGCCTGAAGGGCGTTGAACCCGCGCCGCCCCCGGCCCGCAGGCCGCGCAGCCCCGCGCGGTTTTAGAAAGGCCCGAACTTGAGCGGGTACTGGATGACCAGGTACAGCCGGTCGATGTCGTCGCCGGCCTGGGCGGCGTTGGCCCGGTGACTGACATGGGACAGCTGCAGCGACAGGCCCTTGGCCGGGCCCGATTGCACGATGTAGCGCAGGTCCAGGTCGCGTTCCCAATGGCGTCCGCCGCGCCCCTGTTGCGGGCTATAGGCGCCGCGCTGGCTATCGAAGAGGTTGTAGGCGCCGCCCTGGGGCGCATGGCTGCCGTCGATGCCGCGGCCGCTCACATAACGGCTCATGAAGCTCAGGCCGGGAACGCCCAGGGCGCCCAGGTCGAGGTCGTAGCGCGCTTGCCAGGAGCGTTCGCCCGGGCCGTTGAAGTCGGCGTATTTGATCGAGTTGGCGAGGTAGATGGAGTCGCCGCCGACGAAATCGAACGGCGTGTCGCCATGGATTTTCTGATAGGCCAGGGTGAACGCCTGGGCCCCGAGCCGGTATTGGCCGCTGAGGCTGTAGGCGGTGGTGTCGATGGCGCCGGCCTTGGCCTGGCCCTGGTCGCGGCTGCGGTACAGGTTGCCGTCCAGCAACAGCGCACCCAGGCTGGCGTGCAGGTTGGCGTAGTACTGGCGCCAGGTGTCGCTCAGCGCCGAAGCGTAGAGCGCGCCGCCCACGGCTTGGCCGGCGAACAGGTCGGCGCCGATGAAGTCGATGCTGGCGTGGCGGGTGGTGGCCCCGTAGCCGGAAAAATCGCCCCTGGCGGTCGAGGCGTCCTGGTTCTTGAAGGCGCTGAAGTGACCGGCCTGCAAGTCGAGCCCCTCGATTTCCTTGCTGGAGAGCAGCAGGCCGCTGGCGTATTCCGGTTGCAGGCGTTTGTCGGCGGTGTCGAACACCGGGGTCGCCACGGTCATTTCCCCTAGCGCCAGGGTGGTGCGCGAGGCCTTGAACTTCAGCGCGCCGCCGGCGCTGGAATAGCTGCTTTCGCTGCGCCCGTCGTGGTCCAGCGGCAGCAGCCCGGTCCCGGAATGCCCCTTGCCGCCGTCCAGTTTCAAGCCCAAAAAGCCGTGGGCATCGACGCCCACGCCCAGCGTGCCCGGCGTAAAGCCGGACTCGAACGAAGCGATAAAACCCTGGGCCCATTCCTGCTGGTAGCTCTTGCCGCCCGGGGGCGGGGAGCGATAGTCGGTGTTGAGGTAGAAGTTGCGGCCGAGCACGTCGAGCCGCGCTCCCTCGAGAAAGCCGGGCGTGCTTTGCCCGGGCTCTGTTGCCCATGCCGGCGTGGCGCTGGCGGTGAGCGCGGCCAGCAGCCAGAGCGGCTTCAGGCAGGAGCCCGCAGCGCCCGGCGCAGTGCAGTGTTTCGATGCAAGCGGCATGCTTGGTTCCCGCGTCAAAGTGGGCGGCCCGGAACGCGCGTGGCTTGGTTTCCGGCGGCTGTCGGCACGCCTTCGGTCTGCCCGCGTCCGCTCGGCGTGGCCATCGGATCGAGGCCAGGCATGGTTGCGTATTCCAGGGCGCGCGGCTTGTACGGCTGTGCTGCCTTCGGCGGTTGGACCCCGGAACGGGTGCCCGCCGCTGAATTGCCCGCGGCCATCGCCTTGAGCAGCGTCGGGACCAACGTCGCGCGCGTTGGATCTTGAGATCGTTGAAGACCTTCGGCCTTATCGCAGCCTGCGGCAGCGGCTACAGGGATGGCGTTCTCAGGTTGTGCATTTGCCCGGGTGGCGGGCGCTGGGGCTTGAGAGCGCTGGAGGACCTTCGGTCCTATCGCAGCCTGCGGCAGCGGCTACAGGGATGGCGTTTTCAGGTTGTGCATTTGTCCTTTGAGCAGGCGGTCGATGCTCGATTTTTTGCGGAAAAAAGCTCGCGGCTTGTACGGTTTTTCTCTTTGATTTGTAAGGTATTTCCGAGAGAATCGCGGGGTTACATTTCTGCGGTTTTGGCGTCTTGTGCCTGTTGAATGTTCGGGGCTAGGCTGCCCCGGTCGCTGCAAAATCAGCGACCGGGACTGCAAGCCCGAACAAGCAAGAAGCGCTAGACGCACACCCAGAATCGTTGAGATATCAGCTCGATTTATGGTGGCTGCGTGCGGGAGACTTTCGGGTCTGCCGGGTTTGCTTCTTCTTCCCGGTCTTGCAGACCTGCACGTAGCCGCCACCCATCATCTGCAAGTGATGCTGGCGGTCTTCATCAAAGAAGGAGCTGCGTCATGAAAAAGATCGTCCCCGATCCGCCCATGCTTTCGCCCAGCCGCGAGCGGATCGTCCAACTGGAAATCCCCAATCAAACCCTGCGTCAGGCGCTGGAACGCAGCGATGGCGGCGAGCCGTTGCACCGTAGCTTGCAGGAAACCGGCAGCAGCTCTTTCGGCTGTCGCGACGGCAACGGCCGTCCGCTATTCGCCGTTCGCCCCGGCGTCAGTGCCGAGGAGGCGTTGTTGCATGTGTCGTTGTTGCTCAAGTGCGCCGAGGAAACGGCGGATGAGATCACCAGTGCCAGCGGGATCGAGCGGGGCTTGATCTGGTCGATGATCCATTCGGTGGAGATGGCGCGAGCGGTGGTGGATGCGTTGCTCGATGGCGCGCGAAGGCAGGGAGACGCGCAGACGTCTTGAGAAGGGAGCATCGCCCGCCCGCCGAACGGCCGCAGCGGGGCAGGGGAAAAAAGCCCCGGGGGCCCCAAGCCCCCGGGCCGCTGCCGGTCAAGGCATTTCCGGCAGTTCCTGCGCCCGCAGGTCGAACACCAGCACTTCGGCATCCACGCCGTTGCTCAAGGTCAGCGCCTGTTCCTCGCGGCCCGCACGCCATCGCCTTCCTGCAAGAGCAGGCCATTGAGCTCGACCGAGCCGCGGGCCATGTGCACATAGGCGGAGCGCTGGGGGGCGAGGTGCAGGGTGGCGCTTTGATGGGCCCGTTTGGGGAGAAGGTTAATGTTTACCCAGCGGCGCAATAAGTGGCTGGAAAGCGAAAGACTGTCCCTCGCTGGTTGACAATTTTGTGCGCCGAATCACGTATTCTTGCCCGAAGTCCAGACCTCGTCCGGGCATACTGTGCCGCGTCGGCGTAGACCTTCCATCCTCTTGATTCCAGTGATGTCCAACCCATGAAAACCGTGGCAATGGTGCTGTTTCCAGACTTTCTCCTGCTCGATATGGCCGGGCCCATGGAGGTGTTTTCCATCGCCAATCGCTACCTGCCGCCGGACGCGCATTATCGGCTGTCGACCATCGGCACCGAGCACGGCGCGTTGCGCGCTTCCAACGGCGTCAGTGTCCAGGCCGATGTGCACCTGGACCAGGCGTGCGAGCGCTATGACTTGTTGCTGGTGCCGGGCGGCCCGGGGGCCTACAACGAAAAATATCCGTCGTTGCTCGACTGGCTGCCGGGGGCCGTGGAGCGCTCGGCCGTGTATGGCTCGATCTGCACCGGGGCGTTCATCCTCGGGCATGCCGGTTTGCTCGATGGCTATCGGGTGACGACGCACTGGCATTACACGGAACGCTTGATCCGGGCCTTCCCCAAGGCGACGGTGGAGACCGACCAGATCTACGTCGAGGACCGCAACCTGATCACCTCGGGCGGGGTCACCGCCGGCATCGACCTGGCCCTGGCGGTGGTCGCCCGGGACCACGGCAAGCAGGTCGCCCAGGACGTGGCCAAGGTGCTGCTGGTGGTGATGAAGCGCCAGGGCGGGCAGGCGCAGTTCAGCCCGCTGATGGCCGAGGTGGCGCCGCAGGAAACGCCCGTGACGCGGGTGCAGAACTATGTGCTCGAACACCTGGACGAAGCCTTCGGCATCGAACGCATGGCCAGCCTGGCGAACATGAGCGCGCGGCATTTCGCCCGGGTGTTTGCCCGTGAAGTGAAGATGACGCCCATGGAGTTCCTGCAAAGCGCGCGCATCGACCGCGCCAGGCACCTGCTGGAGACCAGCGACCTGCCGCTCAAGACCGTGGCCTACAAAAGCGGGTTCGGCAGCGTGCGGCACATGCGTTTCCTGTTCGGCGAAAAACTCGGCCTGACCCCCAGCCAATACCGCGAACAGTTCAGCTAAAGCCCGCTTGTCCGTCTGGCGCAGCGCGTTGGCCGCTGCGCTCCCTCCAGGGCGGTTGTGCCGTCATCGATGCCTGCCAAGATGGTCGGCGACTCCCGGTCACGCGGGGGGGGGCGCGCTGCCAGGCGGGGCGGGCGCCAACTCAGCACATGCTTGCAATTCTCAAGGAGAGGGCCGGTGCATGATCGAACTCGTCCGGCCAGTGCTGCTGTGGCCGTTTTTTACTGATTCGATCAAAGGTGAAGGCATGAAGCATTCTCTGGTTTGCACGCTGCGCGCAGCAGCCCTGGCATTGGCCCTGACGTCGCTTGGCGCCCAGGCGCAGGCGCCGCTCCAGGCCACCCAGGTCCCCGGTTATTACCGGCTGGCGGTGGGGGATTACGAAGTGACGGCGTTGTTCGATGGCTACAACGACCTGTCGCCGAAGCTGCTCGAAGGCCTGAGCCAGGGCCAGATCCGCGCCTTGCTGGCCCGCCGTGCGCTCGAGGCGCCGGGGGTACAGACCGCCTTCAATGCCTTCCTGGTCAACACCGGCAAGCAACTGATCCTGGTGGACAGCGGCGCCGGCCAGTGCATCGGCGCCACGGCCGGCATGCTCACGGCGAACATGCAGGCCGCCGGCTATCGCCCGGAGCAGGTCGACGCGATCCTGCTCACGCACCTGCACCTGGACCACGTGTGCGGGCTGGTGGACGGCAAGCAACAGCCGCTGTTCGCCAACGCCACGGTCTACGCGGCGCAGGCCGAAGCCGATTACTGGCTCGATCCGCAGGCGCTGGCCAAGGCGCCGGCCGGTGCCCGCGAATACTTCAAGATCGCCCAGGACTCCACCGCGCCTTACCGCGCCGCCGGGCGCTTCAAGACCTTCGCCGGCGGTCAGTCGCCGCTGCCGGGCATCGAGGCGCGGCTGGAGGCCGGGCATACCCCGGGCAGCAGCACCTACCGCTTTACGTCCCAGGGCCAGAGCATCCTGTTCATGGGCGACCTGGTGCATAACCTGGCGGTGCAGTTCGAGCATCCCGAAGTGTCGATCCGCTTCGACGTCGACAACCAGCAGGCGATCAAGAGCCGGGCCGAGGTCTTCAGCGAGGCGGCCAGCAGCAAGACCTGGGTCGCGGCGGCGCACCTGCCGTTTCCGGGCGTGGGCCATATCGCCGCGCAGGACGGGCATTTCCAGTGGGTGCCGGGTGAGTACGGGCCGTACCAGCGGGCGGCCAAGGTGCCACTGATCGAGTAACGCCCGCCCGACCCGCCCCTGGCCGCAACCACAAAGGGACTGCCCCATGAACCGTAACGACCTGCGCCGCATCGACATGAACCTGCTGGTGATTTTCGAGGCCCTGATGTTCGAGAGAAACCTGACCCGGGTCGCCGAGAAACTGTTCATGGGCCAGCCCGCGGTGAGTGCCGCGCTGGGGCGCCTGCGCGACCTGTTCGACGATCCGCTGCTGTTGCGCAACGGCCGCGGTATGGAGCCGACGGCCCGCGCGCTGGTGATCCTCAAGGAGCTGCAACCGGCGATGGATGCCATTTCCGGCGCGGTCAGCCGGGCCAAGGCATTCGACCCAGCGAGCAGCTGCGACCTGTTTCGCATCGGCCTGTCGGACGATGCCGAGTTCGGTCTGTTTCCGCCGCTGTTGAGCCAGTTGCGCGAGGAGGCCCCGGGCATCGTGGTGGTGGTGCGCCGGGCCAATTACCTGTTGATGCCGGCCTTGCTGGCCTCCGGCGAGATTTCCGTCGGGGTCAGCTACACCACCGAACTGCCGGCCAACGCCAAGCGCAAGAAGCTGCGGGATATCGGCTGCAAGGTGCTGCGCGGCGACACCCGGCCCGAGCCGCTGACGCTCGATGAATACTGCCGGCGACCCCACGCCATGGTGTCGTTCTCCGGCGACCTGAGCGGCAACATCGACCTCGACCTGGCCAAGGTCGGGCGCAGCCGCCGCGTGGTGCTCGGGGTGCCGCAATTCAGTGGCTTGCGGGCCTTGCTCGCCGGCACCGAGATGATCGCCACCGTGCCGGACTACGCGGCCTGCGCGCTGGTCGAAGGCTGCGCCTTGCGTGCCGAGGACCCGCCGTTCCCGATCGAAGCGGCGCAGCTGTCCATGGCCTGGAGCGGGGTGCACGACAACGATCCGGCCGAGCGCTGGCTGCGCTCGCGAATCGCCCGGTTCATGTCCGAGCCCTTGGCTGGCCACAACGCCTAGGCGTTGCCGCTGGCGAAGAGAGCACATCCATTCAATTTTTCCCGCCCCTGGGGCGGCACCATGCAATCTCGGTGTAGACGCCGAAGATTCTTCACGTTGAGCGGGGGCGCCAATGATCGCTTCACCATGGGATGACCGGGCCCGGGACCTCGGGCTGCTGTTTCTGCGAGTCAGTGCCGGGCTGTTCCTGCTCTGGGTGCACGGCCTGCCGAAGCTGCTGGATTACCACGCCGAACTGCAGCGCATCGAAGACCCGTTCCAGCTGGGCGCGCAGCCGACGCTGCTGCTGGCGATCTTCGCCGAGGTGCTGTGCCCCTTGCTGATCGTCGCCGGGGTCGCGGTGCGCCTGGCGTGCCTGCCGATCCTGGCGGTGCTGCTGGTGGCGCTGCTGGTGGTGCATCCGCAGTGGAGCCTGGCCGAAGGGCAGTTCGCCTGGCTGCTGTTGATCCTGTTCGGCAGCATCCTTATCGCCGGCCCTGGACGGCTGGCCCTCAATGATCGTTTTGCTGGAGCCTTGCGTTATGTCTGATGCCAATCGCCGCGACGCGGCAAGCGCGCTGCCGGGTGCCGACGAGGTCGTGACCCTGATCGTCAAGCACCGGGTCAAGGCCGGTGCCGAGGCGCCCTATGAAGCCTGGTTGCGGCGCATCGTCGGGGTCGCCGGGCAGTACGAGGGGCACCTGGGCGTGGACGTGATCCGCGGCAAGAGCGGCGGCCTCGCGTTGTTCACCTGCGTGCTGCGTTTCTGCTCCACCGCGGCGATGCAGCGCTGGCTCGACTCGCCGCAGCGCCAGGCGCTGGTGGCCGAGGCCGCGCCGATGCTGGCCGACGGCGACCAGACCGAAGTCCACCCGGTCCACGAGTTCTGGTTTACCGCCCAGGACGATGGCGCCTCGGCACCGCCACGCTGGAAGCAGGCGCTGTTGACTATGCTGGTGATTCTGCCGCACACCCTGCTGGTGCCGCTGATCTGGGGGCCTGTGCTGCAACTCAACCCCTTGCTTGCCAACTACGTGGTCGCGACCTTTCTGATCACCCTGACCATCGTGCTGTCGGTGGTCTACCTGTGCATGCCCCTGGCGACCCGGCTGTTCGCCCCCTGGTTGCAAGCCTCTGTCGCCGATCGACACCTGGAGCCCGGCCATGGCCAATAACGACGAACCGACCGATCCGCTGCGCCGCCACTTGCTCGCGGCCGGATCCTTGCTCAGCGCCGCGGCGGCTTTCTGGCCGCGGCTGTCCCTTGCCTCTTCCCATTCAGAAGGACATCCGATGAACGCCGATCTGATTCTGTTCAATGGTCAATTCCATACCGTCGACCGCGAGAAACCCCGCGCCAGTGCGGTAGCCATCAGCCAGGGACGCTTTGTCGCAGTGGGCACCGATGCCGAGGCCATGGCCTTGCGTGGCAGCGGCACCCAGGTCATCGACCTCAAGGGCCGCACGGTGATTCCCGGCCTCAACGACTCGCACCTGCACCTGATCCGCGGCGGCCTGAACTACAACCTGGAACTGCGCTGGGAAGGCGTGCCGTCGCTGGCCGACGCGCTGCGCATGCTCAAGGACCAGGCCGAACGCACGCCAGCGCCGCAATGGGTGCGGGTGGTGGGCGGCTGGAACGAATTCCAGTTCGCCGAGAAGCGCATGCCGACCCTGGAAGAACTCAACCAGGCCGCGCCGGACACCCCGGTGTTCGTGCTGCACCTGTACGACCGCGCGCTGCTCAACCGCGCCGCGCTGCGCGTGGCCGGCTACACCCGCGACACGCCGAACCCGCCGGGCGGCGAAATCGTCCGCGATGCCAATGGCAACCCCACCGGCATGCTGGTGGCGCGGCCGAATGCGATGATCCTGTACTCGACCCTGGCCAAGGGGCCGAAGCTGCCGCTGGAATACCAGGTCAACTCGACGCGCCAGTTCATGCGCGAACTCAATCGCCTGGGCCTGACCAGCGCCATCGATGCCGGCGGCGGTTTCCAGAACTACCCGGACGATTACGCGGTGATCGAGCAACTGGCCCGCGAGCAGCAGTTGACGGTGCGCATCGCCTATAACCTGTTCACCCAGAAACCCAAGGAAGAACTCACCGACTTCAAGAACTGGACCGGCAGCGTCAAGCTGCACCAGGGCGACGACTTCCTGCGGCATAACGGCGCCGGGGAAATGCTGGTGTTCTCCGCGGCGGACTTCGAGGACTTCCTCGAGCCGCGCCCGGACCTGCCGCAGACCATGGAGCAGGAGCTGGAGCCGGTGGTGCGCCACCTGGTGGAGCAGCGCTGGCCGTTCCGCCTGCACGCCACCTACGACGAATCGATCTCGCGCATGCTCGACGTGTTCGAGAAGGTCAACCGCGACATTCCGTTCAATGGCCTGCCGTGGTTCTTCGACCACGCCGAAACCATCACTCCGAAGAACATCGAGCGGGTGAGGGCGCTGGGCGGCGGCATCGCGATCCAGGACCGCATGGCGTTCCAGGGCGAATACTTCGTCGACCGCTACGGCGCCAAGGCCGCCGAACAGACCCCGCCGATCAAGCGCATGCTCGCCGAAGGCGTGCCGGTGGGCGCCGGCACCGACGCCACCCGCGTCTCCAGCTACAACCCCTGGACCTCGCTGTACTGGATGGTCAGCGGCAAGACCGTGGGCGGCATGGAGCTGCACGCCGAGGGCCTGCCACGGCAGACCGCGCTGGAGCTGTTCACCCATGGCAGCGCCTGGTTTTCCTCGGAGCAGGGCAAGAAGGGCCAGATCAAGGTCGGCCAGCTGGCGGACCTGGCGGCCTTGTCCGCGGACTTCTTCAGCGTCGAGGAAGAGGCGATCAAGTGGATCGAGTCGGTGCTGACGGTGGTCGACGGCAAGGTGGTGTATGCCGCCGGCGATTTCTCCAAGCTCGGCCCGGCCAGCCTGCCGGTGATGCCCGACTGGTCGCCGGTGGTCAAGGTGCCGGGCCACTGGCGCCCGACCTCGCCCTTGGCGGCCCAGGTGCACCAGTGCAGCGGCCCCTGTGCGGTGCATTCGCACAGCCATGAGCGGGCGCGCCTGTCGAACGTGCCGGTCAGCGACTTCCAGGGTTTCTGGGGGGCGTTCGGCTGCTCCTGCTTCGCCTTCTGAGTCACGTGAATTTCCTGTCCAGGCGCCGGTGTCGGCGCCTAAGCCTTATCCCTAAACAAGGAGTCATCCCATGAGCAAGACTTACAACCGTTTGAACAAAGACGACGCCGTGGTGCTGCTGGTCGACCACCAGACCGGCCTGATTTCGCTGGTGCAGGATTTCTCGCCCAACGAATTCAAGAACAACGTCCTGGCCCTGGCGGACCTGGCCAAGTTCTTCGAGCTGCCGACCATCCTCACCACCAGTTTCGAATCCGGCCCGAACGGCCCGCTGGTGCCCGAGCTGAAAGAAATGTTCCCGGATGCGCCCTACATTCCGCGTCCGGGCCAGATCAACGCCTGGGACAACGAAGACTTCGTCAAGGCGATCAAGGCGACCGGCCGCAAGCAGCTGATCATCGCCGGTGTGGTGACCGACGTGTGCGTGGCGTTCCCAACCCTGTCGGCGCTGGCCGAAGGCTTCGACGTGTTCGTGGTGACCGACGCTTCCGGTACCTTCAACGAGACCGTGCAGCAGGCGGCCTGGGTGCGCATGACCGAAGCCGGCGCGCAAATGATGAACTGGTTCTCGGTGGCCTGTGAGCTGCACCGCGACTGGCGCAACGACATCGAAGGCCTGGGCAACCTGCTGTCCCAGCGCATTCCCAACTATCGCAACCTGATGAACAGCTACTCGGCGCTGACCGCCAAGTAAGCCGCGCTGCACGGCTGCCGCAAACGAATGCCCGCCCTCGTGCGGGCATTTTTTTGCCTCGCGGACAGCGCGATCCCTGTAGCCGCTGCCGCAGGCTGCGATCGGCGGCGCAGCCGTTGTAAAACCAGGCGATGTGGTTTTCCAGGCAGATCGCGGACTGAGGTTTTGCGGCAACTGCGTTGCCGTTCGCAGCCTCGCAAGCTTGGCAGCGGCTACACAGGCATCGCGGTCCCTGTAGCCGCTGCCGCAGGCTGCGATCGGCGGCGCAGCCGT
>NZ_FNPW01000031.1 GCF_900107395.1 Pseudomonas sp. NFIX28 | reverse complement strand
TTGTGGCGCAGGTAGTTGAGCTGCGGGGTCAGGCTGATGCTGTAGCGGGTCAGCTTGCGCCCGGAATCGCCTTGGGCGATGCGGTACACCAGGCCGTGGATCAGGCCTTTGCCGGTCGCGCCAAAGGTCAGGCTGGCCGGCTTGTGCAGCAGTTCCTCGAGCTTGAGGTCGGGACGCGCGCTGACCAGTTCGATATCGAAGCAGAAGGGCTGGTTGAGGGCTTCGCGGCCAACGAAACTGAGGACCTGAAGGTCGACCGAGGCGCCTTCGATCGTCAGGGAAATATGGGTAGCGTTAGCGTCCAGCATGCTTTTGATTCCGTCCATTGAACAAGCACAACCTGGGAAATGCAGGCGTCATCGGGTTTCCATACGGTGCCTGAGGCGCTGCTCGCGGGGCTGAGTCGGGACAGTTTCGCTGGGGGGGAAACTACCGCGTCGAGAGGCATCGACACACAACCCGTTCTGGATTGTAGGCGGACTTTCGCCGATGACTGATGGCAGAGTGTTTATAGGTGTTGCAGCGAGCGAACTAGACCCGATCGAAAGCAAAGTCCGCCGGATCGAAACGCTCGGTGGTGTCCATCCGGATATTGCGCAGGCCCAGGGTTTCCAGGTGCGATACGTAGAGGCACTCGGAGAAATAGCTGATCAGCAGCGAGCGCCGGCGTGCGCCGCTCGGGTTCAGGCTGCCTGCGTGCACCAGGTCGACATCGAACACCAGGATGTCCCCGGCGGAGCCTGAAAGCTGCACCGACCGCGACTCGTCGGTGAAGTCCAGTGGCGGCTCTCCCGGCCTGGGGCGATGGCTGCCGGGAACAATGCGGGTGGCGCCGTTCTCGGGGCCATAGTCGTCGAAAAAAGCCAGGGCGTTGGCGATGTCGCCTGGCCGTTGGGCCGACAAGTCGCGGTGCAGCTGCTGGTGACCGCCACCGGCAAGGGGTTCACGGCCCTCCACCTGGGAGAGAAAGAAACGCTCCCCGATCAACTCGCCTACCGCGGCCAGCACCTGCGGCAGGCGACACACCGCCTGAACCGTCGAATCCGCGTCCAGCAGCGAATGGCGCCAGTCCATGCCACGGGGCACAGGCCATTGGCTCGACGGCATCACGCCCGCGTCGAACGTGGCGCGCAAGCCCCCCAGCCACTCGGCCGGGATCGCTTGGCGCAGCATTACGTAACCCTGTCGATGGAGTTGCTCGCGGTCGGTCATGGTCCCTACGCCTGGAAGAATCGCTTGGGGCGGCAGGGAGCAAGGGCGGGAGCGTCCTGGCCGTCGATAATCTCCTCGCTGGCCAGACGGCCGACTATCGCCGCCAGCGTGACGCCAGGGTGCATCGAGCAAACGTATACGCCGCCGATATCCGGCAGATAGCCGACGATAGGCGTGCCATCGACCGGCATGGGCCTGAGCCCGACACAGGCCGATTCCAGCTCGATGGACGCAACGCCGTGGAGTTCGTTCCGGATGGCCTGGGCGGTGCGCAGCGCTATCGCGGCTGGCTGGTTTTCCAACGCGTCGTCCAGGTAGTCTTCCGCCGCCAGCAGCGTGCCGTCCGGGCCTTGCCGCACTTCCATTTCCGGGCTGGAGATAAGGGTGCGCACGAGCTCGGGTTGTGAGGCGTAGCGGATCAATATGGCTGGGGAGGCCGCTATTGGCAGGGGCAGGTTCAGCAGCTCGGTCAACTGCTTGATGCCCGTCCCGGCGGCCAGCACGACAACGTCGGCCTCGATACGGCCCCTTGCGGTTTCGACGCCCGTCACCCGCGTACCCTGAGTGGTAAAGCCGAGCACCCGCGTCTGGGTGAGCACCTGGGCGCCATGAGCCTGGGCACCGGCGATCAAGGCATAGGTGGCTTGCACGGCGTCCAGCGCGCCTTCTTCAGCGGCGTACATGGCCTGCTGCGGGGGATGCTTGAGGTTTGGCTCGAGGTCGAGGATCTGCGAGCGCGACACCAAGTTTGCCGAAGTCGGATTGCCTGAGGCTTGCTGCGCTTCCCCTGGGCTTGCGCCGTAGGACAGGGCGCCAGTCCAGCGCACCTTCAGGCCAGGCAGCTCGGTTTCGAGCCGGCGGTATTCCTGGATCGCCGCACCGCGCAATGACGCGATGGGGTCGGGCCCGTCGTGGGTGGTGTTGATCCAGGCGAATGAGCGTCCCGTCACCCCGGACGCTATGTCTTCAGCCTCCAGCAGAATGACCTGCGCGCCTCTGCCCGCCAGGTGATAGGCCAGGGACGCGCCCACTATGCCCGCGCCAATGACCATGACGCGTTTGTTTACCGCGCTCCCCATATCAACCTCCATGTTGTCGACCTGATGAGGGTAGGGCATCCGGGTGAACGAATACCCTGAGCACCGAGCGGCCTGCTTCGCTGGCTCTGGGTTATTTCTTGCGCACCGCTATTTTTTGCACTCCGCCAACACCACTTTGCAGGTGCCGGGCGTGCCGCCGGAGCGACCGGCATAACGGATGCAGTTATTCAGGGATTTCTGGCGCGCCATGCTCAAGGTGGAGCCCCAGGCCAGGCCGCCCTCGCCGGAAGTGGGCAGTGCTTTGGCATAACAGTTCGAGCCGATGCTGGCGGTCGAATAACGATACTTGGCGGCTTTGCTTGAACATCCCGCGATCAGCGCCAGGTTGATGGCCAGCAGGGAAAACAGGATCCAAGACGCATAGTGGCAGGCTGTTGTTCTGGTCATCCCGGTTCCCCTGTATCCAGGCGGTAGAGGCGTTTGTGTCGCGGTGCTCTATTGAGCGTAGGGGGTATCGCGCCCGGCCTGGGAACCGTTGGGCGGACTGGATGCAGCGGGGTGAGCCCTGCGTCGGTGGTCATCCGTTGTTGCCTCGTTGCGATCAGGGGTGTTGCGGCCAATGATCCTGGATTTCGTACCACGAAGCCTTGAACGCCACCTGAATATGTTTCTGTTTTTCCGCGGTGAAGGGCGTATCCAGGCTGCCCAGGGCGATCGAGATCCAGTCGGCGTGTTCGCCCCGGTCCCTGGACCAGAACAGCGACGAACCGCACTGGCCGCAAAACTGGCGCAGCACCGATTCGGACGATCGATAGGACTGGAGGCTCTCGGCACCCTGAACGATGCGCAGGTCGCTGCGCAACACACTGCCATAGCTGGCGAATGCCGCCCCATGGCTTTTGCGGCACTGGCTGCAATGGCAGTGGGAAAGCGCTTTGGGGCGCGACGAGAGCTGGTACTCGACGGCGCCGCACAGGCAGCTGCCCTGGAAGGTGTCGGTCATTTAAGGGCGCACCTTGAACGGAAGGGCGCCCATTTAAGCAGTCGGTATCGGGGATGTCGAACAGCTGTTATTGGTGGATTACTGCTGCTTGTTAGCGTTGGCTGTCGGCCAGGAGCAGACCTACGGAATGATGTGCTGAACTCTGGATTACCCAGTCTACGAATAGGAGAAAGCCATGGAACCTAATTCAACGCCTGATCCGCTCGAAACGGTTGGACAACTGATGGCACGTCAAGAGGCAATGCAAGCTGAGGCAGCATCGTTGCTCGGACAGATGCTCTTCGCGTTCTCGAACATCGATCTGAATTTAGGGCTCTGTTTGGCGTCGTTGGATAACGGCACAAAATTGAAAACCTTATCGAATTTGATCAAAGGGCAGAGCATCTATACGAAACTCAAAACGCTATCGGCCCGAGTCGCGGAGAAGTTACCGGCCGGCTCCAAACACCGTGCTGACTATGAACACTGGATTAAGCATGTGCATGCCGCTCGGGGGCGGCGCAACCAGATGGTCCACGGTCGGTGGGGCGTCGAGGCACGCCGTCACAAGATCGTCAATGTCATTGGACATCCCTGCGGCACGCAGAAATGCTTTGAATACAGCCTTACGGAGTTGGCCGCGTTCAATAAAGAGTTGTGTGCATTAGCGCAAGAGCTAGCCAGGCTACGAACATACTGCCCCCTCTAGGCGGCTCGCCTGAAAAGGCGGAATCACCGCCTTCAATGTCTGGCGAAAACAGAGCGTCCGGCACAGGCACGGACGCGTTTGCCACTGTCGAGTCGACAGCCTTTCTCAACGTCTGCTATCGGGATACCGCTACTTCGCTTTGGGTTGATAGCTCAAAGTGAATGTTATGTCGGGATGGCCGCCCTGCATTCAATCAAGGCAGGCTTCAGGCCTCGCCGGCAAGCTATCGAGGAACGCGGCAATCTGCCGGGGGCCGCGCAAGTGCAGCGTGGGAATCTGCGGGCCTATGGCCAGGCGCACCGCTTCGATACCCGGGCGGTAGCCGCGATCGAAAGTCCAGACGAAACGCAGGAAGGTCAGGAACGCCCGGTTGAGCTTTTCTGTGCAGCCCATGGCCAAGTCAGGCCGGGGACGGTTCAGGAGGCTGCGTATGATCACCCGGGTGAAACAGGTGAGTCGCGGCGTATCGAGCCAGATGATCAGGTCGGCGCGGGGCAGGCGAAGGTCGAAGGTGCGCCGGGCATAGTTGCCTTCACACACCCAGGCAGCCGGTGCGACTGCCGCGCGGACCCGTTCGCGGAACTGCTCAGCGTCGGGTTCGACCCAGCCAGGCTCCCAGAACAGCGTGTCCAGGTGGACCACGGGCAGGTTCCGGCGTTTGCCGAGGGCACGGGCGAGGGTGGATTTCCCGCTCCCGGCATTACCCAGAATGACAATCCGTTGCATGGGCGCTTCCTGTTGCGAAAAAAGCCGGCGATTGTGCAGGTTTTGCATCGCTAATCAAAGGCCGATAGCAGAAGCCACCGCACCGGAATGAAATTATGAAGCCCGAAGCCGAGAGCGGTATGCCGTTCCATCCGTGTTTCCGCTGATCGCCTGCTTCCGACCCTTTGTCGCCTGTTGGCAGCGCTCGTCTTTCAGGGGTGTCTACTGCTAATCAGGTCCTGTAGGTACAGGGAGGAGAGCAGCATGAGCAATGAACAGGTGGCACCGGAAACCAAAGGGGTTGCCGTGCAGGTACTGGCAACCATTGACCTGGGTCCCGAAATCGAGGGCATGGCCGGGCGCCAACTCAGAATGCGCCTGGTGACCATCGATCCTGGAGGCGTATTCGGGCCGATCCACAACCATAAAGACCGGCCGGGGGTCGTCTACATACTGGAAGGCACCATCACTGACCATCGCGATGGCGGCGACACGGACTATGGCCCGGGAGTAGGGTGGCCCGAGGACCGGGACACCACGCACTGGCTTGAGAACAGAGGGCCGATTCCGGCGCGGGAGATCTCGGTCGATATAGTCTGGCAAGAGTAAGCCGGGCTGCACATCGATACGGGCGAGCCAGGCGCGCGGTTCGCCCAACGCCCATCATTCCCCCGCACCCGCCGCGCCATTGGTCGGGTCGCCCTCGGCCAGCATGCGCATCAGGATTTCCCGCTCCTTCGGCCCTGGCACCAGGCCGCTGGTCTGGCCTTCCAGGACGATGATGCCGTCTTCGTTGGTCATGCTGATGGCTGCCGTAGCCCGGCCTTGTTCGTCCAGCGCCTGGATGACCCAGTGGCAAGTGATGGTGTCGCCGGCATATACCGGCTGCTTGAACTGGAAGCTCATGGCCGAGGCCAGCCAGCCGATCTGTCCGCCGATTTCGGTGAGCAGGCTGGCGGTCAGCAGGCCATGGGAAACCGGTGCCCTGAAGCGCCGGGCCGCGGCGAACTCGGCATCGAAATGCACCGGGTTGTAGTCGCGGGACAGCGTGGCGAAGCCCTGGATATCCGCCTCTGAAAAACAGCGGGAGAGGGTGAAGCGATCGCCTGCCTGAAGCCCTTCGGCGGCACGCTGTCGGAAGCTTTTCATTGCGGTTTCTGGTCCTTTTGCGTATTTGGGGGAGTGCGGTATTCGGGCCTTTTGGATACCCGTGGAACGTACCGGTTCAGCGCAGGATCTGCTCGACGAACAGCAGCACGGCGATGATGATCATCAGCGCCCCCGAGAGTCGGCTGACCGCTTGCGCGGCCACCGGGCGCGTCTGCAACACGGCGCGGGAAGCAAAGCCCACCAGCAGGTAGATCACCGCGCAGCTGAAGGCATGCAGTAGCCCCAGCGCGACGATTTGCAGCGGCACCGGCCAGGCGGCCAGCGGGTCGGTGAATTGTGGCAGCAAGGCCAGGAACAGCAGGAACACCTTGGGGTTGAGGCCGCTGACGCAGGCGCCCTTGAGGGTCCAGCGAGCCCAGGACGCGGAAGGCTGGGCCTCCCCGGCGCGGGGCACGGACGGGTTGCGCAGCATATTGATCCCCAGCCAGAGCAGATAGCCAGCCCCGCCAAGGGTCAGCAGCAAGAGGGCCAGGGGATTGCTGGCGATCAGCCCGCCGACCCCGGCGGCCACTATCAGCGTCGCCAGCAGATGCCCGATCAACAGGCCGGCCACCGCGGGTATCACCACCCGCCCGAACAGGCCGGCCGATATCGCGTAGGCCCAATCCGCCCCGGGGGTGATCACAAATAGAAACGACACCGCCCAGAACGTCGCGAAAATACTCAGGCTCATGGCCGTCTTGCCTTGTGCTGCTGGGCGAATGCCGTTTCTGGGCTGTCGACGGTGGTTTTAATCGGGGAGGGCATGCTTCTTTCTCGCAAAGATCAGGTTTGCGGAAAGATTAATGGAGTGCGGTGAGAATATTTTCTCTATTATTCCAGTCCGAATAAGGCTTTGGGGTAGATCCTTCCATATGGACAGAGTTGATCAGAAGATTCTTGCCGAGCTGCAGGCGGACGGGCGTTTGTCGGTGACCGAGCTGGCGGAGCGGGTCGGCCTCAGCCTGTCGCCATGCCATCGTCGCGTGCGGGCACTGGAGGAGTCGGGGGTGATCCAGGGCTATCGCGCCCAGTTGTCGCCCAGCGCCCTGGGCCTGACGTTTTCGGCGATGGTCTTTGCCACGCTGCGCGAGGGCGATCACCAGGCGGTGGCCGCCTTCGAAGCGGCGCTGCTGCCGATCCCGCAGGTCGTCGAGGCGCAACGGCTGTTTGGCGAGCCGGATTACCTGCTGCACGTCATCACCCGCGACCTGCCGGCCTTCCAGCAGCTTTACGATGACCGCCTGTCCAAGCTTCCCAACGTCCAGCGCCTGACCTCGACCCTGGTGATGAAACGGGTGATTCAGGACCGCTCGCTGCCGCTGTGAGACGCGTCGACGCATACATCAGAACAACACTTCAGGGAGATGCCGATGCGTGAACGAAAATCGGCAAGATTGCGGGGCATCAACCCTTCGCGAAAGGTCCTGCTGTTCCGCTTCCTGCACAAGGAAGGGGCACTGGCGGGAGATGCTGGAAGAGACGGGGTGTTCAAGCGGTCCTTGTAGCGTTTTTTTCGTGGGCTGATCCTGGCTTGATGCGGGCTGCCGATATCCCGCCCATCCGGGATTTTCCGCCTGGCGGTTTATGCCGTCGATCCAGATTCGCCCTCGGCGTTCACAGCGGCGCTGTCGGTTCGTTCCTCTGTCTACCATCCAGCAGAAGGAACGCACCATGAACAACGTCGAACTCAGCCATTTGATTTTGAGCGACCACTCGCGCATCGAGGCCGCCATCAGCACGGGCGCGGCCTGGGAGGTCTGGTTCCAGGTCGAGTTTCTCATGCTGCTGCGCGCGGCCCATCTGGGAGTCGCGCGCGAAGTGCCGTACCCGCCGCCGAACCAGGCCTTGCACCTCGACGTGCTGGCTCGCCATGACCTGGAGACCTATGCCATCGAAGTGAAAGTCGAAAGCGCCACCAACGCCGGCAACAAGCTGTTGGCGGAAACCCGCAAGGACATCGCGAAAATTGCCAAATACACCGAGCCGGTCGATGCCCGCTGGGTGGTGTCGCTGGCCTACAGCGACGTGGCCAAACGCTCGTTGCACGGCTTTACCGTGGAGAACAACGCCCATGCCATCTACCACGAGTCCGGCGCGATCGGCTGCATGATCTTCTCGGTTTGACCGCCGCACCGCTGCCAGGAAGGAAGCTTCCTGGCGCCGGTGTTTCTGTGCGGGGCATGCCCCGGTTTTCCAGCTCGAGTTCAAAGACGATCCGCATCGATCACCGCCTGGGCGAACGCCCGCGGGTCTTCCTGCGGCAGGTTGTGGCCGATGCCGCCGCTGATCAGGCGGAACTGGTATTTGCCGGTGAAGCGCTTGGCGTAGTCCGCGGGGTTGGGGTGCGGCGCGCCGTTGGCATCGCCTTCCAGGGTGATGGTCGGCACGCTGATCGCGGGGGCCGTGGCCAGTTTCTGCTCCAGCGCGGCGTAGCGGCTCTCGCCCTGGACCAGCCCCAGGCGCCAGCGGTAGTTGAACACCGTGATGTCGACATGGTCGGGGTTGTCCAGGGCCTTGGCGCTGCGCTCGAAGGTGCTGTCGTCGAACTTCCATTGCGGCGACGCCAGTTGCCAGATCAGCTTGGCGAAGTCGTGGGTGTTTTTCGCATAGCCGGCGCGACCGCGATCGGTGGCGAAGTAGAACTGGTACCACCACTGCAATTCGGCCTTGGGCGGCAGCGGGTTCTGCCCGGCCGCCTGGTTGCCGATCAGGTAGCCGCTGACCGACACCAGCGCCTTGACCCGCTCCGGCCACAGCGCCGAGACAATGTCCGCCGAGCGCGCGCCCCAGTCATAGCCGCCGAGCACCGCTTGCTTGATCTGCAGCGCATCCATGAAGTCGATGACATCGCTGGCCAGCGCGGCCGGCTGGCCATTGCGCAGGGTTTTCTCGGACAGGAAACGGGTATCGCCATAACCGCGGGCATAGGGCATCAGCACCCGATAACCCTCGGCGGCCAGCAGCGGCGCGACCTCGTCATAGCTGTGAATGTCGTAGGGCCAGCCGTGCAGCAGAATCACCACCGGGCCATCGGCGGGGCCTGTTTCGGCATACGCCACGTCCAGCAGCCCGGCCTTGACGTGTTTCAGCGGGCCGAAGGGCGAGGGCGCCGCATAAGTAGTGCCGGCGCTGCTTGCCGCTGGCTGCGCCGCCGTGCTCGTCTGCGCCTGGGCCGTGCCGAGGACGCCGAACAGGGCGAGGGCGAGAATCGACGCGCCGATTTTGCCGGTTCCGTGGGTACGCAATGTCATCTTCATGCTGGTCTCTCCATTGATTGCAAGCCGGGGCGGGATCCCCTTCAACCTGGGGGTCATTTGAAGGTAGCGACGTATCTGGCCTGTGTCCGAACCCCGGGGCGGATGCAAGCTCATGTACCGGCAGGTCAGGTAGATACACGGCGATACAAAAGGGGGGCAGAAGGGCTGCCGCGCCCCTTGGCGCCTCCCGGGCTGCGCAAAGCTCGAGGCGGGAGCGGCTCAGGTCCCGGCTTGGTGGGGGGCGATACGCGAGCGGCAGGGCTGGGCGAGCCGAGGTCGCGGTCGCATAAATTTGAAATACCCGGCGTTGCCCGACAGAATCGCGCCCCGATCCGGCCAAAGGCGCCGGAGGTTCGTGGTGAAAAGGGGCAGCAGTTGAACCAACAGACATTGTCCATGCGCCTGGAGCGTGTGGCGGCGCATGTGCCAGTGGGTGCGCGCCTGGCCGATATCGGCTCGGATCACGGCTACCTGCCGGTGGCGTTGTTGCGCCGTGGCCTGATTGCCGCGGCGGTGGCTGGCGAGGTGGCGTTGACGCCATTTCACGCCGCCCAGCGCAGCGTGCGCGAAAACGCCCTTGGCTCGGCCATCACCGTGCGCCTGGCCGACGGCCTGGCGGCGATCGAGCCGGAAGACGGGATCACGGCGATCAGCATTTGCGGCATGGGCGGCGAGACCATCCGCGACATCCTCGACAGCGGCAAGGCGCGCCTGAGCGGCCGGGAACGCCTGGTCCTGCAGCCCAACGGCGGCGAGCAGCCGCTGCGCCAATGGCTGATGGAAAACGGCTACCGCATCCTCGGCGAGGAAGTGCTGCGGGAAAACCGCTTTTACTACGAAATCATCGTCGCCGAGCGCACCGGGCCGGTGACCTACACCCCTGAGGAGCTGTACTTCGGCCCCTTGCAGCTGCAGGCCCGCAGCCCGGCCTTCCTGGCCAAGTGGCAGCGCATGCTGCATCTCAAGCAGAAGACCCTGGCCCAGGCCGTGCCCGAGGAGAAGGCGCAGGACATCGCCCGGCAGGCCCAATGGATCAGCGAATTGCTGGCTTGAGTCCGGTCCAGGGTTTGTACAAGAGGGGGCGCTTTGAATCCCCTATCATTCAAGCATTCACAAACCGAGTAGAAGACCATGAACCGTCGTAAGAAAATCAATCAGCTGTTGAAGGCTCACGCGAAAAAGGCCAGTGCCAAGCTGGCACCGCGCAAGCCCAAATACATCAGCAAGGCCGACCGACTGAAGCTGGAAGCCGAGTCCAGCCCCGAGTCCGTGGTTTCCTCCGAGAGCTGATCCATGGCGCTTGAGCGGTCATTGCTTCTACAAGGCTCGGCTATTTACATCAGCAGGGTTGGGCCGCCAGGCTATTACTGACGTTGCGTCCCAGCACCAGTACCGTGACAAAACCGCAGCCCACCAGGACCGTGGCCAGGCTCAACAGCACCGAGCTGCCCAGTTGGTCGACGATCCGCCCGCCGAAGAACGAGCCCAACGCAATAATCACCTGGAACAAGGCGACGAATAGTGGCATGCCGCGTTCGACATCCTTGGGCGCTACGACAAACATCCAGATACTGGCGCAGGCCGGGAAGGCGCCGAAGGCGAAGCCCCAGAGCGCGATCAACATCGCAGCGCCAGTCATGCCGGTGGCGAAGTAGGGGAACAGGGCAGTGCTGGTGCCGATCATCAGTGCGACCAGCAACAGGGTGTGACGCACGCTCCGGTTGGCGGCGAAACCGGCGAAAATATTCCCCACGACCCCGGCCACGCCATACAGCAGCAGAAATGAGCCAATAGTCGGCCCATCGAAGCCGGCACTCTGTTTGAAGAAGGGGGCGACATAGGTGTACGCGGCAAAGTGCGCCAGGCCGATCAGCAACACTGCGATCAGTCCGACACGAGCTTGTGGGTTGATGAACAAGGCCGGCAGGTCACTGATGCGAATGGCCTTGTCCGGGGTGAGCCGCGGAAGCAGGAAGATCTGCGCCAGCAGCACCGGTACACCCAACAGCGCAGTGACCAGGAAAGTCATGCGCCAACCCATCAGGCCACTCAGCCAGGTGCCTACGGGCACGCCCAGCACGGTGGCCAAGGTCACTCCGACCATGATGATCGAGGTGGCCTGGGCTACGCCCACTCCTTTGGGGGCCAGGCGGCCGCTAAGGGCAATGGCGGTAGCCCAGAAACCGCCGATGCTGACCCCCAGCAGCACGCGCCCGAACAGCAGCAGGTTGAAGTCGCTGGCGTAGGCCACGACCGAGTTGGCGATGATCATGATCAGCGTCAGGCCGATAAGCAGATAGCGACGGTCCAGCGCACCGATGCCCACAGACAGCAAGGGGGCGGCGAGGGCGGCCATGATGCCGGGCAGAGTAACCATCAGGCCGGCGTGGCCTGCGGTGATGCCCAGGTCACTGGCGACATCGTTGAGCACGCCCACCGGAAGAAACTCACTGGTCACCAGGGCGAAGGCACCCACGGCGACCGAGAGAATCGCCAGCCACTGTTGTTTGACACTCTGTTGACTATGTTCGAGGAGGCCGTGAGGGGCCTGGCTTGCGCTTGGCATGGTGCTGGGTTCCAGGGGGGATGTCGCCTGAGGCAGACGGGGGGAGCGGGGAAAAATTCGAGGCGATTATAGGAGTCGGTTTTGCCAGGCCGACAGGCGAGCCTCTCGATAATAATCATCAATGCGATCGATTGAACGCTCTGGGCAGAGTACCGGCTGTTGGCCGGCCGCGGCCCATTCGGTAACGGTCATCCCTATCACATTGGTCTGATCAATATGGGTGGGCGCGACGTCCTGAACGCGCCTGGGGATAGGGCGGAAACCGCCCGGATTCGACCTTCGAGCGCCTCAGCGCAAACTCCACGACACCCCGACATACATCGCCATGCCTTCGCCCGGCGTCGATCGCGCGGCGTCCAGGCCTTTGTCGTCGTAGCCCGGGGTGACGGTGGCGGCGTAGTGCTTGTCGGTCAGGTTGCGCATGTCTAGCCAGGCCTGCCAGTCGCCCTTGGGCGTGTTGTAGCCCAGGGTGGCGCCGAACAGCGCGTAGGGATCGGCGTAATAGCTGTTGGCGTAGTCCACCGCCACCTTGGACACCAGTTGCGTGTTGAGCGCGGCGAAGAAGCCCAGGGGCCAGTCATAGCGCAGTTCGCCCTGGTAATAGTGCATCGGCAGGCCGGGCAGGCGGTTGTCGCCGAAGCGTTCGTCGTCGCGGTAGTGGAAATCGCTGAAGGTATAGCTCTGGCGCAGGCTCAGCTGGCCGCCGTCGTCCCGCGACCACAGCTTGCTTTGCAGGCTGGCTTCCACGCCCTGGTGCACGGTGGGGCTGGCATTGAGCTCGTAGGGCGTGGTGGCGTTGGCGTCGGGCAGTACCGAAAGCAGTTCGTGGCGCACCTGGGCGTAGTACCAGGCCAGGCTCCACTGGCCGAGCGCGCTGTCGCCGCGGCCGCCGAGTTCCAGGGTGGTGGCGGTCTGGTTTTGCAGCTTGATCGGGTCGCGCTGGGTGCCGGTGGCCGCGCCGCTGCCGGCCGGGAAGCGAATGTTGGAGCTGTAAATCAGCGACCAGGGGTGCGGCGCCTCGACCGAGCGGCTGAGGTTGCCGAACAGTTGCAGGCCGGGGCTCAGCTGGTAGCGCAGGCCCAGGCGCGGGGCGTAGTCCCAGTCGCCGAGGCTGGTCTTGCCACCGCCGTCGGGGTAGGTCACGGCGCTTTCGCGGCGGGTGTAGATGGCGGCCAGGCCGGTGGTCAGCCACAGGTCGTCGGCAATCTCCAGGTCGTTGCCGACATGCAGCACGCTGTCCGAACCCTGGTAGGTGAAGTTGCGCATGTGGGTGCCCGGCGCGTAGCCGGCGGTGTTGCCGCCGGGGATGCGCACCAATTCGCTGGCCCCTGAGTTGGGCAGGTGCTTGGTCACCCGCAGACCCAGGGTGCTGTGGCTTTCCAGGCCCCAGAGGGTGTCGCGGCGCTTGTAGTCGAAGGTGCCGCTGACGTCGGTGTAGGCCACCTTCAGGCGGTTGGGGCCTTCGCGCAGGTCCATGGGGTAGTCGTGGTAGACCAGGCCGGTCTGGATGCTCGAATCGTCATCGAGGTACCAGGTGGTCTTGTTGCCGATAAAAGTGCTGCCCGGCTGGTCACGGCGGTCGTCGCGCTTCACGTAGGCCGGGTTGGCCGCCCGTGGGTCGTGTTCGATGGAATGCTTGGTAACCCGTCCGGCGAGGTCGTTGTCGGTCTGGCGATGGCGAATATAGAAGCGCGTTTCCAGGTTCGGGTTGAAGCGATAGCCGAAGTTGGCGATCACGCCCTGGCTCTGGCTGGCGCTGTGGTCCTGGTAGCCATCGGCATGGGCGTCGGTCATGGACAGGTAATAGTCGAAGTCGCCCAGCACCTGCCCGGAGCTGACCTGGCGCTGCTGGTAACCGTGGCTGCCCGTGGCGTAGCGCACCTGCAACTTGGCGGCGTCGTAGCCGGTGTGGCTGATGTAGTCGATGGCACCGCCCAGGGCCAGGGCGCCGCGGTCGAAACCGTTGGCGCCGCGCAGCACTTCCACCCGTTCGAGCCACAGCGGCTCGAGCAGCTCATAAGGCGTGCCGCCCGGGCCGCTCAGCGGCAGGCCGTCGAGCATCGCGTACAGCCCCGAGGCATGGGCGCCCGGGGCGCGGTTGATCCCCGAACCGCGGATCGAGATCTTCACTCCCTCGTTGCCTGCCGACTGGGCATAGACCCCCGGCTGGTAGGCCAGCACATCCTGGTTGCTGGCCACGCGGCCCTGCAGCGGGCGGCGCAGGTCCACCACATTGCCGCCGCCGGGCACCTGGGCCAGCCGCGCCTCGGCCTCCTCGATCGAGGCGTCTTCATCGCTGCGGTCTTCGGCGCCGATCAGCACTTGCCCCAGTTCCAGGCCCGGGCCCGCCTGCAGGCCCTTGGCCATGGCCGGACAGACAAGGGCCAGGCCCAACAGCGCGGTGGGCAGGGATTTGGGCGAGGGCATCGAGGAACTCCAGGCAGACAGGAACGGGTAAGCGGGGCGGTAAGAGGTGCGGTAAGAAACTGCGACGCAGGAAAGGACGAAGGAAACACATGGCAATTTTGCCCGCCCGAACAGCGCGCACAGTCCGCCGCCAGCGGCCATGCCCCGGCGCTATAACGCTGTTCACAATGGATATATCGGCGCATTGGCGTTCGGCTATCGTCACGATAGATGGCCCGATCGCGCCGCCGCTGTACCTCTGCGACGCCTGCCGGCCGCTGCTGTGACTCACAGCCCTTAAGCACGAGGACATCATGATGGGCACCCACAAAGCACTCGCTGTCTCCCTGGCCTTGCTCGGTTCGGCCTTGCTGGCACCTGCCACGCTGGCCGCGGGCACGGACCTGATTACCGCCACCCCCTCCGAACTGAAATGGACCGCCGCGCCTTCGGTCGGGCCCGGCGTGATGATTTCGGTGATCGAGGGGGACCTGAAAGCCGCGGAGCCCTTCACCCTGCGCCTGAAGTTGCCGCCCGAGACGAAAATCGGCGTGCATACCCACCCCGTGACGGAGCGGGTCACGGTGATGTCGGGAGTTTTCTACTTCGCCACCGGCGACACCTTCGATGAGGCCAAGGCCAAGGCCTATCACCCGGGCGACACGCTGATCATCCCCGTGGGTACGCCGATGTACGCCGCCACTCAAAAACAGGAAACCGTGCTCCAGCTGCATGGCACGGGCCCTTGGGGGATTACCTACCTGAACCCGGCGGACGACCCCAGGAACAGCAAAAAGTAACGCGCAGGCCCAGGCAGCGAAGCCATCGGGCCCGGCCGCGTAAACCTGGTGGCCAGCTGGTTGTCAGCCCGGGCCTGGGCTAAACCGGCTGGCCAATACCCCGCCCGGATTGCGCCAAGGCACGGCCGCCAGGCCGCTGGCTGCGCTGTCGCCGGGGGAGGGCTGGCGGCGCCTACCCAGCCCGGAGCGATGGCCCCGCGGTTATTTTGTTGAAAAGCATGCAAAGAAAACCGACTCTGCTTATCTCTGATTCAGGGCGCGCGGTTTCGCGCCCGCCATCATCCTTCGTCAAAATCCTCGAACAAAGGTGCCTCCATGCTGCTTGCCCGCTGGCTGCCAGGCTTGGCCAACCTCCTGCAATACCGCCGCGAATGGTTCAGGTACGACCTGCAGGCCGGGTTGTCGGTGGCCGCCGTGCAGATCCCGATTGCCATCGCCTACGCCCAGATTGTCGGGCTACCGCCCCAGTACGGCTTGTACGCCTGCGTCCTGCCGATGATGGTCTATGCGTTGGTGGGCAGCTCGCGGCAACTGATGGTCGGGCCGGATGCGGCCACCTGCGCCATGGTCGCCGGCGCGATCGCCCCCCTGGCGATGGGCGATCCCGAGCGCCTGGTGCAATTGGCGGTGATCGTCACGGTGCTGGTGGGGCTGATGCTGATCGGCGCCGGCATCGCCCGGGCGGGGTTCATTGCCAGTTTCTTCTCGCGCCCGATCCTCATCGGCTACCTGAACGGCATCGGCCTGAGCCTGCTGGTCGGGCAATTGGGCAAGGTGCTGGGCTATCGGATCGAAGGCGACGGCTTCATCTTCAGCCTGCTGAACATGCTGCAACGGCTGGGCGAAACCCATTGGCCGACCCTGGCCATCGGGGTGGGCGCCCTGGCGCTGCTGATCTGGCTGCCGCGGCGTTTCGAAAGGCTGCCTGCGGCGCTGGTGACGGTGGCCATCGCCACCCTGTGCGCCGGGCTGCTGCGCCTGGACAGCCACGGGGTGTCCGTGCTGGGCCCGATACCGTCGGGCATGCCGCAGTTGAGCTGGCCCGAGACCAACCTCGGCGAGCTGAAACAGCTGCTGCGCGACGCGCTGGCGATCGCCACGGTGAGTTTTTGCAGTGCGATGCTGACGGCCCGCAGTTTCGCCGCCAAGAACGGTTACACGGTCAACGCCAACCATGAGTTCCTGGCGCTGGGCGTGTCGAATATCGCTGCCGGGGCCTCCAGCGGTTTCGCCATCAGCGGCGCCGATTCGCGCACGGCGGTCAACAACATGGTGGGCGGCAAGAGCCAGCTGGTGGGGATTATCGCCGCCCTGGTGATTGCCCTGATCCTGATGTTCTTCACCGCGCCCATGGCCTGGATTCCCCAGGCGGCGCTGGGGGCGGTGCTGTTGATGGCCGGCTGGGGGCTGATCGACATCCAGGCGATGCGGGTCATCTACAAGCTCAGCCGTTTCGAATTCTGGCTGTGTGTGCTGACCACCCTGGGCGTGATCGGCGTAGGAGTGCTGCCGGGCATCATCATCGCGGTGATGCTGGCGATCCTGCGGCTGCTCAAAAGCATCTATCAGCCCACCGATGCGGTGCTGGGCTGGGTGCGCGGGATCGAAGGCCAGGTCGATATCAGCCAATACCCCGAGGCGCGCACGCTGGCGGGGCTGGTGGTGTATCGCTTCGATGACGCGATCCTGTTTTTCAATGCCGATTACTTCAAGGCGCGCCTGCTCGAAGCGGTCGAGCGCGAGCCCGAGCCCCGCGCGGTGCTGTTGGTCGCCGAGGCCGTGACCTCGATCGATGTCAGCGGCATCGTGGCCCTCCGCGAGCTGCGCGACACCCTGCTGGCGCGCGGCATCGTTTTGGGCATTGCCCGGCCGCACGGGGCATTCCTGCGGATGCTGGTGCGTTCGGGCCTGGCACGCGAGCTGGAGCAGGGGTTGCTGTTCCCCTCGGTACGCGCCGGCATCCGCGCTTATCGGATCTGGCGCAATCAGTTGCAGCGCGAGGCACAGAAAGAGCAGCCCCGGGCCGGCATCCCGCAGGCGTCCGCCAAGCCGGCGCCATGACTGGACGCGGCCCGGGCTGGCTACCACCAAGGCTTGATTCAAAAGGAGGTGCAGGGTGGATCGATTCACTGGCGGTTGCCTGTGCGGCAATGTGCGGCTCGTGGCGTCGGGGCGGCCTTACCGGGTTGGCCTGTGTCACTGCCTGGACTGTCGCAAGCACCATGGGGCGCTGTTTCATGCCTCGGCGATATTCCCCGAGGACGTGGTGACCATCGAGGGCGAAACCCGCGACTACGCCGGGCGGCATTTCTGCCCGCGTTGTGGCTCGTCGGTGTTTGCCCGCACCGCCGACGAAATCGAGGTCAACCTGGGCTCCCTGGACGCCCCCGACCAGCTGAAACCGACCTACGAAAGCTGGACGGTGCGTCGCGAATCCTGGTTGCCGGCGTTGCCATGGCTCAGGCACTACGAGCGCGACCGGGATGCCTCGAGCCGTTTCGAGGAATAGACGCCGTTATTGCCGAGCCATCCCCGCCAGCCGCCGGCGGTTTTGCTCTTGCGGCGGCTGTGCTGTTTGCCCGGCTTATGAATAGGGCGTTTGCGGCGTGACCCGGGGCGGGCGTTTCGCCTGGAGCTTGCGCGCGGTGTCGACGAAGGGCGTGACGATCAGGCTGTAGACCGTCAGGTAACGTTGCCGGTCCTGCTCCCCGGTGCCGAAGCGCAGGGGCTCGGGGGTCGAGGAGGTGACGTAGAGCGTGCCGAACATCCAGTCCCAGAGCGACAGGTTGGTGCCGAAGTTGCGGTTGAAGTGGCGGGGCGCGTCGCTGTGATGGATCTGGTGCTGGGCCGGGCTGTTCAACACATGTTCGAGCACCGGGCCGAACGATAGCCAGACGTGGCTGTGCCGCAGGTTGGCCGCCAGGCTATTGAAAATGAACACCAGGTACGTCACGCCGAACAGGGTATAGCGGCCGATCTCGCCGCCGCAGGCGTACCAGAAGCAGCCGGCATAAAGGCCGAGGCCGGCGGTGACGCTGAGCTTCTCGACGATCTTTTCCACGAAATGCACCCGGCTCGCCGTCGCCGGCACCAGCACCGGCGCCGAATGGTGGACCTTGTGAAAGGCCCAGAGCCAGCGCGAATGGAATGCCCGGTGCCCCCAGTAATGGATGAAGTCCTTGATCAGGAACACCCCCAGCCCGTACAGCAAGGCCAGCGCGAGGTTCTCCCCCAGGCGCGGGCGCGCCCCCCACAGGTTGCTGAAAAACGCCAGGTAATCCCCGGAGCGCAGGATATAAGGGTCGACCAGGTGGACGATGGGCAGCACCAGCGCGACCTTGAGGATGGCACGCACGAAGTAGTAGCGGTAATCCAGCAGCGCCGAGCGATGCAGGTGCACCCGGCCGCCGCCAATGAACTGCCAGAACGAATCGGCATCGCTCAGGCCGCGCTGCTTTCTGAAGCGGAACAGGCCATAAGCCACGCCATAGGAAATGCAGAGGAACAGCACGCCGAGGCGGCCGTTCAGGTTGAAAATGCCGAGAAACTGCGCGCTGACAGGGGCGATCACCCATTCGTTCAGGTGCTTGTAGACAAGCGACAGGACGTCCACGAATCGCCAGCCTCTCAGCCAGAAAAAAGAGTGGCATTGTAAATCAGTTCGGTTTGGTCCTGGCGTGTTTCCGCCAGGCGTGTCGTTTTCTGAATGCCTTGCTCGGGTAGCGATGCCCAAGCGTCGGGTTGAGTGTTTACGGCACCCCTTCAAGTCGCTGCTACGCGTGGCCTTCCCAGGGTTTCTTGGTGCCTTCGACCTGTTGTTCGGCGTGGTAGGAGGAACGTACCAACGGGCCGGAAGCGACGTTCTTGAAGCCCATCTTGTAACCTTCCTCAGCGAACCAGGCGAAGGTATCCGGGTGCACGAAACGCTGCACCGGCAAGTGGCTGCGGGACGGCTGCAGGTACTGGCCGAGGGTCAGCATGTCGATGTCGTGCTCGCGCATGCGCTTCATGACCTCGATGACTTCGTCGTCGGTCTCGCCCAGGCCCAGCATCAGGCCGGACTTGGTCGGTACGTGCGGCACCAGCTGCTTGAACTTCTGCAGCAGGGTCAGCGACCACTGGTAGTCCGAACCCGGGCGCGCGGCCTTGTACAGGCGCGGCACGGTTTCCAGGTTGTGGTTGAACACATCCGGCGGCTCGGCCGCGGTAATTTCCAGCGCCACGTCCATGCGGCCACGGTAGTCCGGGACCAGGGTTTCCAGCTGCACGTTCGGCGA
>NZ_FNPW01000003.1:50631-519715 GCF_900107395.1 Pseudomonas sp. NFIX28 | reverse complement strand
GGGGACATCCCAAAGACGTGCTGTTTCACTCCGATCAAGGTTGCCAGTACACCAGCCATAAGTTCAGAAATGAGCTGCTGGAACATGGACACCGGCAAAGCATGAGTCGTAAAGGCGAATGCTGGGACAACGCCCCGATGGAGCGTTTCTTTGGCAGTTTGAAATCGGAGTGGGTGCCTGAAACAGGCTACGACTCGGAGCATGAGGCCCGCGTGGATGTGCAGCGTTACGTCACGCGCTACAACACGATCAGGCCTCACAGTTACAACGACTATTGGTCGCCGATCGCGAGGGAGAAACGGGCGGCGTAGACCGTAATCGGTGTCCAGGATTACTTGACCAGTTCATAGACGCTCCAATTACCGCACAGATGGAAGTACTGGCGTACCCGACATAAGCTCCCAGGCTTCCTCCCATTGTTGAACCTGCAAACTTCCCCGTCTCAGTAAACATAACCTTCCTGCAACTCTCCTCCCCCGACCCCGCCTGACAAACCTCCTGAACCTTCAACACCGACGAAACCCCACCCAGCGCAATCCCCACATACCCACCCATCTGCATGTACTTCGCCGCGCGGCTGACCGATTTTACGTGGGCGACATAGCCCGGTATCTGGCCGGGGGCGCCGGCTTTGTTCCAGTGGTGCACCAGGCTGCGGCTGGAGAGGCCGAGGGCGGTTTTCAGTTTGGGGTGGTCGCCCAGGGTGGTGTAGCCGCGCAGGCGGGTGGAGTTCAGCAGTTGCGCGTCCAGTTGCCTGAGCAGTTGCTGGCGCCGGGCGAAGAACTCGGGGGATTTGAGGTGGCCGTGTTGGCGGTAGCTGTCTTGATGCAGACGTTCCATGTCGTGCAGGGTCTCGCGCAGTTTGTCCAGGTGTTTGCCCATCGTCGCGGTGCCGATGCCCAGCCAGGTCGAGGCCTGGCTGGTGAAGTCGGCGATCTCGGCCTGATGGCGGACCATAAAGTCGGCTTCGTCGGGCGTCAGCGGTTCGAGGGCGATCTTAACCTGTTCGGCGGCCTGCATGAGTTGCGCTTCCTCGTAGGTGCAGGCGTGGTTGGCCGGATCGCTGAGCACGATCAGACTGCCGGCCTTGACCGTATCGCCCAGGCCCGGATTGAGGGCCAGGTATTTGGCCAGGACACCAGGCGCGGGGCTGTCGAACAGGCGGCGTTGCAGTTCGGCCAGCGGCATGCTGTGGGGCACGACGTAGAAGCCGGGCGCCGCTGGGGCGGATGGGCGAACCGGCTCCGTAGGGGGAGGAGAACTTGGAGGCGTGCCCAGTATCGCGGTGCTCTTCGGCCGCGCTCCGGGCAGCGGCGGGTTGGGGTTGGCCGGGCGCAGCACGCGCGGCATCGGGGTCGGTTCGCCACGGGCGTCAGTGGTGTATTGGTTGCCGGAGGGTTGCTCGGCCATCGCTGTGTTCGCTGTGTGTTTGAGCCTCGCGAAACACTAATGAGCGGTATGGATGAAGTCGTTGAGAGCTATCTGAAACGCCCGCTGGCGCTTTCTAAATGTCGCGTAGGAATGGGGAGAGCCCCCTCTGTAGCCGCTGCCGCAGGCTGCGATAAGGCCGAAGGCCTTCCAGCGATCTCAAGACCCTGCGCCTACTACTCAGTCGATCGCAGCCTCGCGGGCTCGGCAGCGGCTACGGGGGCTCGTTAGGTGCGTGGGCATAAAAAAGCCCCCGCCCAACCGGCTGCGGATAGGGGACGCAGTCGGCTGGACGGGGGCTTCTTGTTCTGGCGGGTTACTGGGCGATGGTTTTCACCGAGATACCGCGTTCCACCGGGGTGGAGCGGCCGTAGATGTCTTCGAAGCGTTCGATGTCGTCTTCGCCCAGGTAGCTGCCCGATTGCACTTCGATGATCTCCAAGGGGATCTTGCCCGGGTTGCGCAGGCGGTGCACCGAGGCGATCGGGATGTAGGTGGACTGGTTTTCGGTGAGCAGGAACACGTTCTCGTCGCAGGTGACTTCGGCGGTGCCGCTGACCACGATCCAGTGTTCGGCGCGGTGGTGGTGCATCTGCAGGGACAGGCACGCGCCCGGCTTGACCGAGATGTGCTTGACCTGGAAGCGCCCGCCCATGTCCACCGAGTCGTAGGAGCCCCAGGGACGGTAGACCTCGCAGTGGTTCTGGGTTTCGCTGCGGCCCTGTTCGTTGAGGGTGTTGACCAGTTGCTTGACGCCTTGGACCTTGTCCTTGTGGGCGATCATCATGGCGTCCTTGGTTTCCACCACCACGATGTTTTCCAGGCCGATCACCGACACCAGCTTGCCGTTGCCGTGGATCATGCAGTTGCGGCTGTCCTGGATTACCACGTCGCCCTTGCTGACGTTGCCGTTGGCGTCTTTTTCATGCACGTCCCACAGCGACGACCAGCAGCCCACGTCGCTCCAGCCGGCGCTCAGCGGCACCACGCAGGCGCGCTGGGTCTTTTCCATCACGGCGTAGTCGATGGAGTTGTCCGGGCAGCAGGCGAAGGTGGCCGGGTCGATGTCCACGGTGTCGGCGTCCTGGGCACTGCGCTCCAGGGCCAGCAGGCAGGTGTCGTAGATGTCCGGGTCGTGCTTTTTCAGCTCTTCGAGGAAGCGGCTGGCGCGGAACAGGAACATGCCGCTGTTCCAGAAGTAGCCACCGGCCTCGACGAACTCGGTGGCGCGCTTGACGTCGGGTTTTTCGACGAAGTGCGAGACGCGGCTCACGCCTTCGGGCAGCAGCGCGTCGTTGGTCGACTTGATGTAGCCATAACCGGTTTCCGGCTTGGAGGCCGGCACGCCGAACAGCACCATCTCGCCACGCTCGGCGGCCACGGTGGCCAGGGCCAGGGCGCGTTGCAGGGCTTTCTGGTCTTCCAGAACGTGGTCGGCCGGCAGCACCAGCATCAGCTCGTCGCGACCTTCATTGACCAGCATCATCGCGGTCAGGGCCACGGCCGGCGCGGTGTTGCGCCCGAACGGCTCCATCAGGATGCGCTGGGCCTCGAGTTTGCGTGCCGCCAGCTGCTCGTTGACGATGAACCGGTGGTCCTTGTTGCAGACCACGATCGGCGTGTCCATGCCTTCGAACACCAGGCGCTCGAGGGTTTGCTGGAACAGCGTGTGTTCGCCGGTCAGGGCGAGGAATTGCTTGGGGAATTGCTTGCGCGAAAGCGGCCAAAGACGTGAGCCGCTACCACCTGACAAGATCACCGGAATCATGTTGTTACTCCTTCAAAAATCGTTTGGGTTAGAGCCACGAAAGTTCTGTCGTTTCACTCTCTTGTTTTTGTTCCTGCCCGGATTGGCCAACCGGTCCTCCGTAGGAGCCAGGCTTGCCGGCGATGGCGTTCTCAAGGGCCTCATCGCCGGCGAGCCTGGCTCCTACAGGGGAGCGTCAATCCGGAAAATTCATATCAGCGGGTCGAGACCGGGCGCTTGACCCAGACTGGCGACAGGCTGCTGCCGTTGCCGGTGACGTAGAGCACCGCGGCTTCACCGCGCTCCAGGGCGACCGGCTTCAAGTCGCTGACTTTTTTGTCGCCCTCGTACAGCGCGAAGCTGACTTTGACCGGGTTGATTTCGCGTTCGCCACGGCCCTTGGCGGCCACCGACTGGACCACGGCGGTCTTGCCGTCGGCGGTCTTCAAGGTCAGGGCCTTGTCGCTCAGGTTCTGCACGCGGACCAGGGACTTCTGCTTGTTCTTGAACGGCGGCTCTTCGATCAGTTGCGGCTGGCCGCTGGCGTTGTTGACCAGGGTGTAATAGTGGTCGGCGGCGAGTTTCACCGGCACGCTCTGGCTGCCGACCTTGGCGGTGTAGTCGCCGCCGGGCATGAAGCTGAAGTCGCTGCTGGCCAGCGGCGCGACTTCACTGAGGTTGGTGCTGCCGACGGTGGCGCTGACTTCCTGGTTGCTGGCGTTGTAGATACGCACGAAGGACGAGCCTTTGGGCGCGGTCGGGCCGTAGAGGGCGGCATCGCCGGCGAAGGCTTGCATCGACAACAGGCTGACACCGGCTACCAGTGCAAGGGACTTGGCGAGACGACGCGGAGTTGTAGTGAAAGTCATGGTGTACCTCTCTTTCAGTTTTGCGCCCGATCGGGCGTCTCGGATTTGCTGTTAACGGCTAGGTTCTGTTGGCGAGCGCCGGCTTGTTTGAGCTCTGCGACCCACTGCGGGTCGGCGTCGCCGATTTCGTTGTTGACCGGCAGATATCGTTCGGGGAACTCCCAGATCAGCACCTGGGGCGGGCTGTTCTTGAAGGCATCGCTTTTCAGGTAGCTGAGCATCGGCAGCACCGGGCCGTGGCCGTCCTCGGCGTAGCTGACCACGTCGCTGTGCAGGGCCTGCTTGAGCGCGCCGACAAAGTTCCAGTTGGGGTTGGCGCTGTAGCTGGTGCCCACCAGGGTCACCGGCACTTCGTTGTCGGCGAACAGCGCGTCGTCGGCGGCCGGCTGGTCGTCGGCGGCACGGGTCACGCGTTTTTGCAGCGGCTCCTTGGCCGGCATCAGGTTTTCGAACAGCGGGTCCAGGGGCAGGAACAGGCGCAGGTCGCCCTTGTGCACCACGGTCTGCTCGGCTTCGGTGACGAAACGTTGCGGCTGGCCCATCAGCGGCGCCTTTTCGGCAATCGCCTTGGCCAACTGGTTGGCGGCGATTTCGGCGCCGGCCGGGGTCCAGTGGGTGTCGGTGCGCAGGAACACTTGCTGGCCGTTCTGCTTGGCCTGTTGCAGCGGGCCCAGCAGGTCGGGGGCAAGGATCTTGTCGGCCGCCACGCGGGCGTGGAAGTCCTGGTAGAGGTTGGCGTGGATGCTGGCCGGCTGCACGTCGCCCAGGTGTTCCGGGTACAGGCGCACCTTGGCCGGGATGATCGCCATCACCAGTTTCACGCCTTTCTCTTTCAGGGTCTGGCGCACGCCTTCGACCAGCGCGTAGTTGCCTTGCAGGTTGAGTTCTTCGTTGACGATCGGGTGGAACTCTTCATCGCTGTACAGCCACTGGTCGCGGCCGAGCACCACGCCCGGACGACCTTCGTTGAACAGCTTGAAGTCCAGGGCCGCCCACAGGTTGGTACCCAGGCGCTTGATCGGGAACTCGTCGTCGTAGTGGGTTTCCACGGCCTTGGCCCAGCGACCGTTGAGCACGGTGGCGTCGTTGTTGGTGCTGAAGCCGAAGAAGCTGCGCACCGACCACAGGCCCAGGACCATCAGGGTCACCAGGAACAGGGCGATATAGAAGACGCGTAATGAGCGGGTCATGGTCAGATCCCTCAGAACTGGAAGTAAAGGAACGGCGAGAAGCTTTGCGCCGAGAGTTTGAGAATCGAGGCGATGAACAGCAGCAGCACCAGGGCGCGCATCACATAACGCGGCCAGTCGGCGACCCAGTAGGCCGGCTGGACCTGGGCTTCGACGCCCACGGTGTAGCCCGGCTGGTGGATGCTGTCCGGCTTGTCTCCCGGTACCGCCTTGATCAGGCCAGGCTGGGCGGTGGCCGGGCCGTCGGCCTCAGTGTTGAATTCGGGCTTGCTCTTGACCGGCGTCGGGTTGCGATACAGGTCGCGCAGGCCGAAGAACGCCAGGGTGGCGTAGGCCACGACCAGGGTCGCCACTTGCAGGCCGGTGAGGCTGGCGCGGTTGAGTTCCGACAGCGACCAGTCGCCGAAGCTGAACATGGCGCCGTACATGCGACCGGCGACGTGCAGGTTCTCGGCGCGGAAGATCACCCAGCCCATTACCACCAGCAGGAAAGTCAGCGCCCAGCGGATCGGGTTCAGGCTGCGCGGCGAAGTGTTGATGCCGAGCATTTTCTCGATCGCCAGCCACATGCCGTGCCAGGCGCCCCAGATCACGTAGGTGATGTTCGCACCGTGCCACAGGCCACCGAGCAGCATGGTCAGGAACAGGTTGCGGTAGGTCATCAGCGTGCCTTTGCGGTTGCCGCCCAGGGTGATGTACAGGTAGTCGCGCAGCCAGGTCGACAGGCTGATGTGCCAGCGCCGCCAGAACTCGGTGATCGATTGGCTGATGTACGGCTGCTTGAAGTTTTCCATGAAGCGGAAACCCATCATCAAGCCCAGGCCGATTGCCATGTCGCTGTAGCCGGAGAAGTCGAAGTACAGCTGCGCGGTGTAGGCCAGGGCGCCGAGCCAGGCGTCGCCCGTGGTCGGGTTCTGCAGGGCGAAGCAATGGTCGGCGACCACCGCCAGGGTGTCGGCGATGAACACTTTCTTGATGAAGCCCTGCATGAACCGCGTGCAGCCCTCGGAGAACTTGTCGAGGGTGTGGGTGCGGTTGTTGAACTGGTCGGCCAGGTCGCGAAAACGCAGCACGGGACCTGCGATCAGGTGCGGGAAGATCGCCACGAACGCCGCGAAGTCGATCAGGTTGCGGGTCGCCGGGGTGTCGCCGCGGTAGACGTCGATGATGTAGCTGATGGACTCGAAGATGTAGAACGAGATGCCGATCGGCAACAGCACGTGGGTCAGGATGAACGGGTTCAGACCAAAGCTGGTGATGATCGCGTTGAGGCTGTCCACGCCGAAGTTGGCGTATTTGAAATAGCCGAGGATGGCCAGGTCCACGCCCACGCCGAGCAGCAACCAGCGCTGGGCCGGTTTGGTGCGCACGCCGGCGGCGCCGACTTTCAGGCCGATCCAGTAGTTCCACAGGGTGACGCCGGCGAACAGCGCCAGGAAGTCCACCCGCCACCAGGCATAAAACACATAGCTGGCGATCAGCAGCAGCAGGTTGCGATAGCGTTGCCCGCTCAGGTAGTACAAGCCGAGAAAGATCGGCAAGAACAGGAACAGGAACACGTTGGATGAGAAAACCATCCCGATCTCTCCATGTTTGACCAACAGTAAAGGGCCAGAGCCCCCCCAACCCCCCCCGTGAAAAACGGGGGGAGGTGTATTGCATTCCGTATCGGCTGTCGCCACGCCCCGTAGGAGCGAGGCTTGCCCGCGATGAACGATGACGCGGACTGGCAGTTGGACCGAGGTGCCTCATTCGCGGGCAAGCCTCGCTCCTACGGATACGTGTGTTATGAGCCTTTGCTGCCCTTCTCGAAGGCGGGGTCGTAGACCTTGGTCAGGTCGCCGCCCAGGCGGAAGGTCTTGAACGGCTGCATCTTGTGCTTGCGCTCGAGCACGTCCGGCGCGCAGGTGTAGAGGCTGCAGAAGGGTTCGAGCCAGGCGAATTTCGAGTCGACCTTGAGGTCGCTCATGTCCTGTTCCTTGCCGTTCTTTTCCTCGAACGCGTCCGGGTCCTTGACCCCGGCCAGCACTCGCTCGCCGAGGCGCTTGAGCGCGCCGTTGTTTTCCTGGCGCAGGTCGACGCCGTTGACCTGGGCGAAGCTGGCGATCATCGCCAGCGGCGGCAGGGCGTAGTTGTGATAGGCCAGGGCGCGTTGCTGGCGCTTGAGTTCATTGGGCAGGAAGCCATCGGCGTCGACCTGGTTGGCGCCGACCTTGTATTCCTTCACGGCCCAGTCGAACAGGTCGCGGCGGTTGGTCGCCACGGCGGTGGCCATCACCGACCAGGCGGCCCAGTAGGAATGGTTGTTGGTCTTGTCCAGCGGCAGGTTGTCCCAGTCGCTGACCACCTGGTCGGCCATCTTGCTGAACCAGGCCTCGATCTGTTGCGCTTGCTGCTGGTGGGTCGCCAGCGGCCGGGAGTCGGAGAACTTCAGGCGCAGGTAGGCCGAGGCCATGCTGCCCAGGGCCCATTTGCGCATGGACTTGCCGGTGTGGTTGAAGTCCTTGGACATCAAGGCATCGGCCTGGGCCCAGGACGTCAGCCAGGCCAGGGTGCAGTCCAGCTGTTCCGGACGGCCGTCGCGCATGAACTGCATCACCTGCTTGCTGGTGCCGCGCTCGATCTTTGTGATGTCGGCGGTGCTGTCGCGAAAGGCCTTTTCCGATTTCACGTTGAGGGTCGCGCGGGCCTTGTCCGAACCTTCGTACTTGCTGCGAAATTGCAGCGAGCCGGTGTAGGGCGTGGGCATCGCGTCGCAGCTTTCGCTGCGGTCGCCGCTCTTGAATTTTTCCACTGGCGCGTAATAGCCCTGGGGCGGGCGCAGCGGGGCCGCGGCCTGGGTTGCGCCTGCGAACAGCGCCAGGCTCAACAGGCTCGGCGCCAGTATTTGTTTCAGCGTTTTCGTTTGCATAGGAACCTCATTGCCCGATTTGCGCGGTGCGTTGTGCGGCGCTCGGGAATACGTTGCGTTTGCAAATTTTCGCTTCGACTTTTTGCGCGGCTGCGCCCGCTTCCGGACCCTGGACTTCGACCGCCAGCAGGTTCTGCGAGGCCCAGTCTTCGTCGGTGCGCAGTTCAAAGGCGAAACGCCCGTCGGTGTCGGCTGTTTCCGGTTTGTCGATCTTGATGTCCTCGTGGCGCCCGTTCATGTACCAGAGGGTGGCTTGCAGGGTTTTCACCGAGGTGTCGGCGAAGCGGATATCGACCTGGTGGCTGCTGTTGCGCAGGTCCATGTTCTTGCTGTTGACCATCAGCTCGTTCTTGCCGGGCTTGAGGGTGGCGCTGGCGCTCATCTGCGTCGGCTTGCCTTCGCAACCGTTGTCGAGCAGGGCCATCATTTGCCGGTAGATGGTTTCCTGGTCCAGGCGGTACAGCGGCGAGAATTCCCAGATCAGGATCTTCGGCGGCGTGTTCTGGAATTCCTCGCTGCCCAGGTACTGCAGCATCGAGCCCTCGAAGCCACCGCCGGGGAAGGCGACGTTGAGGATGTCGGCGCCGATCTCTTCCTGCAGGAAGCCGGCGAAGTTGTAGTTCTTGCCGCTGTGGCTGGTGCCGACCAGGGTGATCTGCGGGTTGCCGGAATCGCCGAACAGGTCGCCGTCGCCAGCCTCGCCCTTGGGTTCGGTGGTGAACTGGTCCATGTACTGGATCGCGTAGCTGGTGCCGCACAACTGCCCGGCCATGTTGTGCAGGGTGCCGGTCTTGCCCATGCGCCCGGACTTGTGGGTCTCGAACTCACGCTTGGGAATGTCGGCGAAGGCCGGCAGTTGCTTGACCTTCTGCGCCACGATCTTGGCCGTGCGCTGGGCGCCGTATGGCGTCCAGTGCTGGTCGCCGCGGAAGTAGAAGTCGTGGGCCGGCAGGGTCTCCGGCAACTGCTCGTTGGTCAGCGGCGACAGGTCCGGCACCACGTAGCCCATCTGGGCGAAGCGGCCGAGCATGCCCTGGTAGTTTTTCAGCGCCTTGTCGTAGTCGAAGCTGGCCTTTTCCTGCGGGTTGAGCTTGTTGCGGTTCACCAGGCCGCGGGTCGGCTGGTAGACCAGCACCAGCTCCACGCCCTTGCTCTTGAAGGCGTCGTGCAGCTGTTGCAGGCGGCGATAACCTTCCGGCGTGGTGGTGAATTCGGTGCGCAGGTCTTCCTGGGTACGGAACAGCCAGTCGCCCTGGGCTTGCACCAGGGTGGTGAAGTTCTGCTGGTAGCGGGTGGTGTAGTTCTTCGCGTCGTGGGCCGCCGGGCACAGGTTGCAGCACGGCTCGGCGGTGAATTTTGGCGCTTGCGAATCAGCGGCGCGGGCGCTGTTGCCGGCGGCGAGAATGCCTGCGGCCAGCGCCGAGAGGCTCAGGAGTTTGATCAGGTGTGGGCGCATAACAGTCATCCTCAATCGCGCATTTCGGTCTGGCGTTCGACAGGGTCGATCAGCACGGCTTTCTGCTGGCGCACCAGCAGGTCAAGAATTTCGTCCTGGCGCTCGCCGAGGATCCCCGAGAAGCTGATGCCGCTGCTCTTGGTCGGGGCGAGCATGGACACGCGGTACAGCTCGACGCTCAGCGGCGAGTCGATGGACATCGGGCCGCTGCCGTTGGCCGCCAGCTCGCCGCCGACCACGATCAGCGACACCTGGGCGTCGAACGGGTCGAGCTTGATGTCGCGGTCGGTATCGGAGAGGTCCTTGATGTGGCCGTAGACGCCGGTCAGGCCGTTGGCCATGGCGACGTTCTCGTACAGGCGGATGTTCACGCTGTTGCGGATGCGGATGCCGTGGCGTCGGTTGCTGATGACCTTGTTGCCCCACAGCAGGTTGTCGGCACTCTCGTAGAGGGTGATGCCGTCGGTGTGGTTGCGGTAGATCTCGTTGTCGGCGATCAGGTTGTTCACGCTGTTACGGTCGATCACCAGGCCCGAGAGTTTGTTCTCGTAGCTGCGGTTGTTGAAGATGAAGCTGTCGTTCACTTCCCGGGAAATAATGATCCCGTGCTTCTTCTTGGTCCCGTAGACGGTGTTGTCGGCGATGATCAGCCGGTGCGAACGGTCGTGGGGGTCGATGCCGTAGACGATGTTGTCCTTGTAGGTATTGCCCTTGACCACGAAGTCGCGGGTCTCGTAGCAGTAGAAGCCGTACCACATGTCCGAGAACTCCGAGCCGATGATCCAGCCGGTGGGTTCGGGGCGCTTGAGCACCTTGGCCATGTTGGGCGTGTACTGGGAAATACTCACGCCGTAGGACTTACTGTTGGCGTAGCCGAAGCTGGCCATCTTGCTGTTGACGATGTAGGTCTCGGTGCCGCCCCAGGCCAGCAGGAACGGGCGGAACTCCTTGGGCGAGTTGAAGGTCGCCGGGCCGTTGTCCTTCTCGCGCCAGCCGGTGACCTTGGTGTCGCGCACGAACAGCTGGCCGTCGTTGACCAGGAACGAGCCGGCCTCCTGGGACAGGCGCAGTTCCTGGGTCTGCTTGTCGATTTCCAGGATGCCCTTGTTCCCGACCACGATCGGCAGCCGCGCCAGGTACACGCCCGGCGAGGTTTCGCTGAGGTATTGCTTGGGCAGCTTCTTGGCCAGGTCCTTGAGGTTGATGTAACCGTCGTCGATGAAGATTGCCTGGGGAATGCCGTGCTGGCGCACCACCCATTCGGCCATCTTGTTGTCGCCGCCGATAAAGTCCTTCAGCGCGTTTTCCTGCATCATGCGGCGCACGCTGACCTTGCCCGGCTTGCTGCGCACGATCTTCGCCGCCGCCGCTTCGGCGGTGTAGCCGGAGAGGTCGGGCAGGGTTGGCTTGGCCAGGTCCAGCGGCGCGGTGGGCGCGCTGCTGACGGTGTAGGTCTTGGCCTGTTGCAGCTCCTTGGCCATGGTCGGCTGCTTGCCCGGCGCGGCGGCCGGGGCCGGTTCGATGGTGGCGAAGGCGGCGCTGCTGGCCAGCAGCATGGCGCCGGCCAACAGGCTGATCGAACCTCTCAACGCTGGGCTGTTCATCGGGCTGTTCATCTCAGGCACTCCTTTGGCGGCTCGCATCAGAAGCGCCAGATCACGTCGACAAAGGCGCGGTGCATGTACGAGTCGACGTTCTTGCCGTAGGCGTCGCCCGGCTTGAACACGCCGCCGCGGAAGCGCACCAGCGCCGAAGGCTCGTCGATCGACTGGCTGAGCGCGGCCGGCAGCAGGCCTTGCTTGAAGTACTTGGTGACCACCAGGTCGACTTCCTGGCCGAGGTCTTTCTCGCCATCGCGCAGCGGCAGCGACGAGCTGGAGAGCAGGGCGCCGGTGGCGTCGTCGTAGTTGTTTTCCACGGCGTTGATGCCATTGCTGCCCACCGGCTTTTTGCCGTCCACGCGCCAGAACTTGTGGTAGATCAGGCTGGCGTCGTATTCGTCGGCGAGCATCCAGGAACCGAACAGGGTGGCGGTCTGCATGTTGTTCATTTCGCCGCGGAAGGCTTCGCCGAAACGGTGCACCCGCGAGCGGGTGCCGGTGTAGTTCGAACGGTTGCTTTCCAGGCCGCTCTGCTCGTAGTCGCCGCTGGCGCGGGCGTAGGCCGCGCCGACTTGCCATTTCGGGTCCAGGCGCAGGCGCACGCCGAGGTCGGTGGCCCAGCCGTCGAGGCTCTCGCCGCTCTTGGCCTGGGCCGGGCGGGTGCCGTCGGCGTTCAGCGCGTTGACCTTGTCGCGGTCGCCGCTCATGCCGGTGACACTCGCCCAGTAGTTGACGGTGTTGGTGTTGCGCCAGTTATAGGCGTCGCTGTTGGCTTCCAGGCCGAGCCAGGTCAGGTCGCCATTCTGGCGCTTGTCCAGGGAGTCGGTGGCTTCGCCCGGGACCGGATAGTCGAGCTTGCCGTCGTCGTGGCTGTGGTGCGCGCGGATGCCGGCCCAATGGCCAGGGTTCCACTGATAGGCCACGTCGCCGTAGACGTGCAGGCGATCCTTGTCTTCCGGCGCCAGCTCCTTGAGGTCGGTGCGGTATTCGCTGAAGCGTTCGGCGATACCGGCGTTGGCGCGCAGCAGGGTGGTGTCGAAGGTCCAGTTGAGGGCTTCGATGTTGGTGTCGCGCCACTGGCCGTCGTCGTTGCGCAGGCGCTGGCGACCGAACTTCAACTGCTCGCCCGGGTAGGGGGTGAGGCCGCTGTAGCCGATCCAGAACTCGCGCAGCGCCAGGTAGTTCTTCTTGCTCTTGCGGTCGCTGTTGTTGCTGCTTTCGGTGCTGGCGCCATCGGACTGCTGCAGGGTGTCGGTCTCGATGATGTCGGTGGAGGTCACCGCCTGGCCCATGGCGTAGGCGCTCCAGTTGCCGCTTTCGCCATACACCCAGGGCCGCAGGTCGAGGCCGACGCCGTTGACGTCGCCGCCATCCAGGGTGCCCAGGTCACGGTCGTCCTCGGACTGGCCGGTGATTTTCACGTCCAGGCCGAAGTTCTTGGTGTCGGTAACGGCTGCCAGCGTCGGGTTGGACCAGAGCAGGGCAAAACCCAGGGCCACACCCAGCTTCGACAGGCTGAACAATGTCCCCGTAGCCGCTGCGGCAGGCTGCGATCGGCTGCGCAGCAGCCGCAAAACCTGCGCGCGCGGTGCGGCTGACAGATCTCGGGCGCCTGGTTGACGAGCGCTGCGCGCTCGATCGCAGCCTGCGGCAGCGGCTACAGGGGCGGCGTCGTCGCGAACGATATCGGCCTGGGGAATGGGCTTGAGTTTCATAGGGATTCCTCACCGTCTTCTTCTTGCAGCGCGTGCAGTTCCAACGTGTTCTGGCTCAAGGCGCCACGCACGGCCTGCTCCTGTTGCAGCAGGCGCTGGGCCTCGGCGCGTTGGCCTGGCGGCAGTTGGGCTTCGAGTTGTTGCGCAAGCTCGTTGGCTTGCGGGGTGTCCTGGGTCTTGGCCAGCTGGCTGAAGACATAGGCGTTGAGCGGGTCGGGCTTGGTGCCCTTGCCTTGGGAAAACAGTTGGGCAATGGCGAAGTCCGCGCTGTTCTGGCCGTTGCGCGCAGCGGTCAGCAGGTGGTCCAGGGCCTTTTGCGGATAGACCTGGCCCAGGTAGCCACGGCGGTAGATCTGGCCGAGGTAGTAATCGGCGGCGACTTCCTTGCCCTGGGCCTTCTTGAAGTGTTCTTCGGCGACCTTGGCGTCGGCCGGGACCATCTTGCCTTCGTAGTAGAGCTTGCCCAGCAGCAGTTCGGCGCGGGGCTGGTCGGCGGCGCGACCGTTGTCCAGGTATTGCATCATCTTGTCGACGTCGCCCAGCTCGGGGAAGTCGTAGAGCAGTTGCGCCAGGGTGACCCAGGAGGCCGGGTAGCCGGGCGCGATAGGCTCCAGCAGGGCCTGCGCGGTTTTCTCGTCGGTCTGGCCCAGGCTGGCATCGCCCAGCACCCGCGCCACGCTGTCGACCCGCTGCGCGCTGATGGCGCCACGGGCGTAGCCGGCCTGCAGCTGCTTCAACAGCTCGGCCTGTTGCTCGGGCTGGTTGCGTTTCTGGTAGACGGTGGCCAGTTCGACGTAGCAGATGTCGGTGACGTTCAGGGCCGCCTTGCACACGGTTTCCACCTCGGCCAGGTGCTGGTCGTAGGTGCCCTGGGTGCGATACAGCAGCACCTGGGCCAGGCCGGCTTCCGGGTAGCCGGCGCTGCGCCACTGGCTGATCTGCTGCTGCGCGTTGACCTTGGGGAAGCTCTGCGGGTATTGCAGGTAGAGCATCGCCAGCGGGATCAGGGTGTTGCCTTCACCGTTGGCGAAGGCCTTTTTCAACAGGCCTTCGGCTTCGCGGTGCTCGGCCTCGGTGGAGCCGGGCTTGGCCACCAGCAGGCGACCCAGGCGCGCCTGGGCCCGTGGCGAGGTGTCGGCCGCGGCGCGGTAGGTCGCCTCGGCTTGTTTGATCTTCGCCGGGTCGCGGGTCTCCATCTGGATATCGGCCAGGCCGACCTGGGCTTCGCTGTAGCCCAGGTCTGCCAGTTGCCGGAAGTTCTGTTCCGCGAGCACGGTGTCGCCGCGTTTCAGCGCTTCGTTGGCCAGGCGCTGGTCGGGCAGGCCGGCGCAACCGGCCAGGGCCATGGCGGCCACCAGCGGCAACAGCAACGCCGAACCCGGTAGCCACTGCCGCAGGCTGCGATCGGCCGCGTAGCGGGCGGATTGTGGGCGGCGCGGGTTCTTCGCCAGTGCGCATTCATCCCCTTCACGAGTGCGTTGCACTCGGTCGCAGCCTGCGGCAGCGGCTACGGGGGCCGTTTTCGTCATCGGGAGTGGGGTATGAATATTCATGGTTAGAGACCGGCAGCCATGGCTTTGTCGATCAGCCAGTTCATGGAAGGGCCGCGGTTACTGCTGACTTCCACAGGACGGCCGGCGAAAGCGCTGTTCAGCGGGGTGTCGGGCTTGATCTGTACGCGAATGTCCGAGGACAGGTCGCTGCCGTTGAGGCTGGTGCTGCTGACGATGGTGCCGGTGCGCACTTCGTCTTCGCCGGCGATCTGGAAGTTGACCTTGGCGCCCGGGCGCACGTCGGCGAACTGGCGATAGGAGAAGCGCGCTTCGATGTTGGCCTGGCTGCCGCGCGGAACCAGCTGGAAGATCACGTCGCCCTTGCTGGCGTACTGGCCGTCGGCAACCATCTGCTGGGCCACGGTGCAGTCGCAGGGCGAGGTCAGGGTGCCGGTCATCTGCTTGCCGAACAGCTCCTCGACCTTGGCCGGTTGCAGTTGGTCTTCGTTGAGGTGGCCCTTGAGCACGTCGAGCATGCTGGTGCTGAAGGTCGCCAGCGGGGCGCCCTTGGCGGCCACGCCGTCGGCCTGGATCAGGCTCTGCACGGTGCCGTCGCGCGGCATGGTGACGTTCATCGCCGGCGCGCTGACCAGGCCGGCCTGGGCGTGGCTGACGAAGTACATGCCGTACACCGACTTGAGGATGAAACCGAAGGCCGCCAGGCCAACCACGAAGATCCCCGCGCTGAAGGTCACCGCGCGCAGGCGGCCCAGGGCGCTCATGCCGTGGCCGGTGTCCTTGGTCTTGCGCGCCTTGGTGAAATTGTCGCGCTGCAGGGTGGCGAGCACGTCGCCCATGGTCACGATGTCGCCGGCCAGGTGCGAGGTGATCAACTGGCGCAGGGTCGAGATGTCCTGGGGCTCGAGGTTCTGGAACTGGCAACCGACCCGGCCGGTCTGGCGATCCATGGAGCGCACCTGCAGCTCCACGTCCATGGCCAGCCCGAGGTTGTCGATGATGAATTGCAGGCGACCCTTGTGCACGTCGCCGACCTTGATCGGCAACTGCCCGCAGTTGTAGCTCAGGCCGCCGGCGGAGAGGTCGATGACCCGCGCTTCGACCGGGGTCCGGTCGGGGCCGAAGAAGCGCAGCTTGGCCGGGATTTTTACCCGGGCGTGTTGGCGTTGGGCTTCGGATTCATGCACTACGTTGACGTTCACGGCGGTGTTCATAGGGGCGATTTCCTAGTTAATTCAGGCAAGGCGGGTCAGACCATCATCAGCAGCGCGGCGACGAAGATGCTGCCGGCGGAGAAGGTCATGGTCCGAGACGACCAGGTGTTGAACCAACGTTGAAAGCTGGCGAGATCACGGGTCAGGGAAGTGGGCTGGCGAGTCCAGGACTGTTGGTCGAGGCGGAAGAACACGTAGATCTTCACCAGCGCACCGACGATCTGGTTGTAATAGAGAATCGCCGGGTAGGCCGGGCCGATCCGGTGGCCGGAGCAGGACAGCAGCAGGGTCAGGATCAGGCGGGTGATGCCGATCCACAGCAGGTACACCAGGATGAAGGCGGTGCCGTACTTGAAGCTGGCGATCAGCGCTACGGTCAGGCCCAGCAGCGAGGTCCACATCGACACGCGCTGGTCGAACAGCACCACGCTGGTGAACAGCCCCAGGCGCTTGACGCCCAGGCCCAGGGCCCGGGAGTTCTGCCGCAGGTTGTTGCCGTACCAGCGGAACATCAGCTTGCGGCTGGCCTTGATGAAACTCTTTTCCGGCGGGTGTTCCACGGTGTTGATCGCGGCGTCGGGCACGTAGAAGGTGTCGTAGCCCAGGCGCATCAGGCTGAACCAGCTGGACTTGTCGTCTCCGGTGAGGAACTTGAAGCGGCCCAGGCGCCAGTGCTGCAGCGAGTCGCTTTCCACGTCGGCGATGAAGTCCGGGTTGGTGACCACGGTGGCGCGGAACACCGACATGCGCCCGGTCATGGTCAGCACGCGCTTGGACAGGGCCATCGAGCACATGTTGATGTGGCGCTGGGCGAAACGCAGCTTGTGCCACTCGCTCATGATGTAGCCGCCGCGCACTTCGCAGAACTCGTTGGTGGTCAGGCCGCCGACGTTGCCGAACAGCTGGAACCAGGGCACGGTCTTGCGCACCACGCCTTCGCCGAGAACGGTGTCGCCGTCGATCACCGCCACGACTGCGCGGTCGTCCGGCAGGTGACGGGAGATGGCGCGGAAGCCGAAGGCCAGGCCGTCGCGCTTGCCGGTGCCGGGGATGCGCACGAAGTCGAGCTTGACGTGGGCCGGCGGGTTCATGCGGGCCCAGAGGCTTTTCACCAACAGCTCGTCGGACATTTCCACGATCGAGCAAACCACGGTGGTGGGGAAGCCGCAGTCGATGGCCTCACGGATCACCGAGCCATAGACCTGGGCGGTGGTCAGGGCGTCGATCCGGAAACTGGTGACCATCAGGAACACGTGCGATGGATCGGCGGCCTTGCCCAGCTTGCGCACCTTGCGGCGCAGGTGTGGGTAGACGATGTAGAGAAAAATCATGCCGCGCACGAAATGCGTGGCACCCATCGAGTAGCGCCAGATACCCACGGCGCCAATCAGGAAGATGAAGTCCTTCGATTCGGAGTCGAATGTGGACGCGGGCAACGCCAGGGCGAGACCCATCAGTAAACTCAAGAAAAACAGCCAACCTGCGGCCTGGAGTAGGCCGTGCTTTAGCCTGTGCATAATCTGCATCCGTCTCGATCTCGGGCGAGCCTGTGGGGTGGCCCGAAGGGGTTAAGGCAGGCGAAAAAGCCAAGGGGGCATTCCCGTAGCCGCTGCCGGAGGCTGCGCTAGGTCCGCGGCACCTGCGGCGATCGCAGGTGCGTCGTGGCCCTTTCGGGTTCGATCGCAGCCTGCGACGGCGGCTACGGGAACGGCGAACCGCCCCCGATACCGCTGGTTACCAGCAGATACCTTCGGTCCGGCCACTCGCGCTGGTGGCCTTGGACATGAACCCGACCAGGTCGATGACCTGCTTGCCGTGCGGCACGTCTTCGGCCAGGGCGCGGAACTTCTCGTCGCGGTTGCCGAGGATGATCACGTCGGAGTTGTCGATCACCGAGTCGAAGTCCGCGTTGAGCAGGGACGAGACGTGAGGGATCTTGGACTCGATGTAATCCTTGTTGGCACCGTGGACGCGGGCGTACTCGACGTTGCTGTCGTAGATGCTCAGGTCGAAGCCCTTGCCGATCAGCATTTCCGCCAGCTCCACCAGCGGGCTTTCGCGCAGATCGTCGGTACCGGCCTTGAAGCTCAGGCCGAGCAGGGCGACTTTGCGTTTTTCATGGCTGGAGACGATGTCGAAGGCGTTCTGCACCTGGGACTCGTTGCTGCGCATCAGCGAGTTGAGCAGCGGCGCTTCGATGTCCAGGGAGCCGGCGCGGAAGGTCAGGGCGCGCACGTCCTTGGGCAGGCAGGAGCCGCCGAAGGCGAAGCCCGGGCGCATGTAGTACTGGGACAGGTTGAGGGTCTTGTCCTGGCAGACCACGTCCATCACTTCACGACCGTCGACGCCGACCGCCTTGGCGATGTTGCCGATCTCGTTGGCGAAGGTGACCTTGGTGGCGTGCCACACGTTGCAGGTGTACTTGATCATCTCGGCGACGGCGATGTCTTTGCGGATGATCGGTGCGTCGAGCTCTTCGTACAGCGACTGCAGGACGTCGCCCGAAGCCTTGTCGAACTCGCCGATCACGGTCATCGGCGGGAAGTCGTAGTCCTTGATCGCGGTGCTTTCACGCAGGAACTCGGGGTTGACCGCGACGCCGAAGTCGACGCCGGCCTTCTTGCCGGAGCAGTCTTCGAGAATCGGGATTACCACGTTGGCGACGGTGCCCGGCAGTACGGTACTGCGCACTACGATGGTGTGGCGGGAAGTCTTGTCACGCAGGACAAAACCGATCTCGCGGCATACCGCCTCGATGTAGTTGAGTTCCAGGTCGCCGTTCTTCTTGCTTGGCGTGCCGACACAGATCATCGACAAGTCGGTGTCGCGAATCGCCTCGGCGAAGTTGGTGGTTCCGCGCAGACGACCGGTTTGAATACCTTGCGCCAGAAGTTCACCCAGACCCGGTTCAACGATCGGCGATTTGCCTGCGTTGATCATATCGATCTTGTCCTTGGCAACATCGACGCCAACGACCTCATGGCCCCGTGCAGACAGGCAACCGGCACATACTGCACCGACGTAACCCAAACCAAATATGCTGATGCGCATCGCATTTACCTCTGTGTTATTCACGCCATTAGATGGCCGGAGTTAATGTTTGCCAGCTGTAGTTACGCACTCGGAAGTTCAACGAACAGGCGTTGAGATATCCAGTGCAGGCAGACTAAGTTCCGAGTGTCTAAATAAGTGCACTCAAGTTGTGCGCAACTTGGCCTTGTTGTAGGGGCTGCCCTTGAATGTCGCCGTCCTTCCTGTTGGAAGGCAGCTCCGAGGTTGGCGATAATCCTGGTTTATAGGGCTAAGCCCATGATAATCAGGTAGTTACACGCTCCCGGAAGCGTTTTAAGGCGGGCTATGCCATGGCCTTGTAGGGGATAGTAATGGTGCATTATCTCCTGTGCGTTGACTCTAAATGCGAGTTCCCGAGCAGTAGGTCAGAGGAGTATGACAACTTCGCTACTATCTCTGGACTCCATGTAAGTCATCTCCTACAAACTCGTTGAGAATCGTTACCGGTGGTATGAGCGGTGGTTCAGGACATAGTTCCAGCCCGCTCATCCTGTTTTCGGAAATTTCTTGAAATATTGCAAAAGATGGCACTGCTTTCATATTGATAGCACTTACCATTTCGGCCTTTAGTTATGGGGAGATAAAGCGGAGGGATATTTTTATGCCAGTACACATAAAAATTTTGTGTGCCACTACTGAAAAAAGTGACCTCTGTCGAGTGAAACAAAAGTCATAAAAAACGAAAGAAAATTAATTGACGCCAATAGTTTGTCATTTTGCCGCAAATCAGAAAAAAGCGACCGCTCGTCGACGCACTCGTTTGCGCGAAACCAGTGCGTCGATCGCCTGCGTTATTCCGGTGCGTGGTCGCGCAGGAAAACCAGATTGTCCGGTTTCGACTGTTCGGCGCTGTAGCGGTAACCCTGAACATCGAATTGCTTGAGGGCCGCCGGGTCGTTGATGCGTTCTTCTATAACGAAGCGGCTCATCATGCCCCGGGCCTTCTTGGCGTAGAAACTGATGATCTTGTACTGGCCGTTCTTCAGGTCCTTGAACTCGGTATTGATGATCCGCGCGTTCAGGGCCGGGCGCTTGACCGCCGAGAAGTACTCGTTGGACGCCAGGTTGAGCAGCAGGTCGTCGCCCTGTTCGGCCAGGGCTTCGTTCAGCCATTCGCTGATGCGCGTGCCCCAGAACGCATACAGATCCTTGCCGCGGGCATTGGCCAGCTTGGTGCCCATCTCCAGGCGGTAAGGCTGCATCAGGTCCAGCGGGCGCAGCAGGCCGTACAAGCCAGAAAGCATGCGCAAATGCTGCTGGGCGTAGTCGAAGTCGGCTTCGCCGAGGGTTTCGGCATTCAGGCCGGTGTACACATCGCCCTTGAAGGCCAGCAGCGCCTGCTTGGCGTTGGCCGGGGTGAAGGCCGGGGTCCAGCTGCCGAAACGCGCGGCATTGAGGCCGCCGATCTTGTCGGAAACATGCATCAGTTCGCTGATTTGCGCCGGGCTCAGTTCGCGCAATTGCAGGATCAATTCCTGGGAGTGGTCCAGGTACTGCGGCTGGGTGAAGCGTTGAGTGACGGGCGGGGTCTCGAAATCGAGGGTCTTGGCGGGTGAAATCACCATCAGCATGAAGTCGTCTCCTGTAAGCGTCGGGGGATTCTAGGGGCTTGGGCGCTTTGACTCCACCTATGAAGGCCATAGGCGCTGCCGTCGATCGCTTGCTGTTCTTTGGCCGGCGCGAGCTGGCCCGAGGTGCCGGTCGCACCGGCATTCATTGCCCTGCCGGTCGCGAGCAGGCTCGCGCCGGGAGGGAGAGGGCGGGTGGGGGCAGATCGGCTATAGTGCCGCGCGGGTTTTGTTATGGAGACATCCCTTTGCGCAGCGCTTTTTTTCTTTCGATCTGGTTATTGAGCTTCGGTGCCCTGGCAGCGCCGAACGACGTGGCGACCCTGGATCGCAGCACCTGGCCGGAACAGCTCGGCAACCCGACCCTGTTCGACGTGGCGTCGCGGGCGGAGATCCTTACGTTCGCCCGCGCCCTGCTGGTCAGCGAGGCCTGGGACGAAGCCTCGTTGAAGCAGCGCCTGGGCTTGCGGATCATCAACATGGCGTCGATCGATGCCGTTCGCCAGCGCCTCTGGCGGCAATTGCTGGCCAACTACAACTTCGCCCAGCAGAGCTGCGATCAGGACGCGTCCTTCTGTTTCCTGGTGGAGGACCTGGAGACCCTGCGCGAGCAGGCCGGCAAGTTCCAGCTGGGCGCCGACTCCTATTACGCCCGCTGGGCCGAGCCGAGCCGGGCCTTCCATGAACAGTATCTGGACGAGTTGCTGCGCAAGGCCGCGTTGTTCCCCCAGACCGCCAGCGAAATCGAGCGTTTTGGCGACTATGAGCGCAACGGCGACGAGCTCAATGACCGGCTGTTCTTGCTGACGTTCGACAGCGCCGCCAATCTCGCCCCGGACAACGCGCCCTGGCTGGCCGAATACCTGCGCAAATCGAACATGAACGGCACCTTCTTCGTGCTCGGCAGCGAGCTGCAGAGCCGCCTGCAACAGCGTTCGGTGGCCAGCCTGCAGGCCTTGTACTCCCAGCAGTGCGTGGGCGTGCTGGGCTGGGAATACCGTTCCCACAGCCACTGGCAGGACTGGCAGGACTCGATCGAGCGCAGCGTCGAACTGGCCAAGGGCAAGCTGCCGGAAAACTACGTGCCGCTGTTCCGCCCGCCTTACGGCCAGCGCCGCGCGGACGCCCAGGCCTTCTTTAATGCACAGGGCTTGCAGGTGGCGTTGTGGGACATCGACCCGCAGGACGGCGCCGGCAAGCTCAACGGCGAGCAGAGCGGCCAGCGGGTGCTGACGCTGATGCTGTTGTGGCGGCACGGGGTGATCAACTTCAACGCCCGGCAGGACGCGGTGAAGACGGCATTGCCCTGGTTGCTGACGCAGACGGCGCAGAGCGGGATCGGTTGGGAAGATTGCCAGGACGCTTTTCGCTAGAAACGACGAAAGGCCCGTATTTGCGGGACGAAAGTGCAGGGTTGGCGGATTTGGCGGGGAATTCGATGCAGGCGGACTTCCGACTTTAACGGTGCCCGGGCGGCGCGCCAAGGGCTATTCGTCACTCTGCAAAATAAACTTAAAAAAAGCGTCAAAGTGCTTTTTCCTGTCACAGGTTTTGGAGTATTACGAAGTCAGACCGCCGAAACCTGCAACACAGGTGGCGTCTCCCAAGACTCCTTTTGTGTGCACTTCACTCGAACCCCAGCGGGTGAATTCGACGGTCAATTCGAGGCGCAGCACCGCCAAGGTATTGCGTCGACTGGCCCCCACATAAGGTGACCGAGTATGGATGACCACGGACGTAGCCCTTCCTCCACCCAGCCAATCCTTTATGTACTCGATACCAATGTATTGATTCACGATCCAAATGCCCTGCTGAACTTCGAAGAACACCATGTCGCGATCCCGATGATCGTCCTGGAGGAACTCGACAAGCTCAAGAGCGGCCATCACAGCGTTGCAGCGGAATGTCGCCAGGCCATTCGCCTGATCGACAAGACCCTGGGCGAGGCCTCGCCTGAAGATGTTGAGCTGGGCGTGCCTATCCAGCGGGGCAAGAGCGGCCCCAAAGGCCTGCTGTCGATCCTCATGAGCAAGCGCTCGGAGCCCAACAGCCTGCTGCCGGAAAACCTCAACGACAACATCATCATCAACCAGCTGATCGACCTGCATGCGCGCAACAAGGAGCTGCGCGTGGTGCTGGTGACCAAAGACATCAACATGCGCCTCAAGGCGCGCGCCTGCGGGATCGCCGCCGAGGACTACAGCACCGACCAGTTGGTCGACGACGTGGCGTTGCTGCCCAACGGCTTCCACAACATGACCGGCTCCTTCTGGGACCGCGTGAGCAAGGTGGAAACCCGCCAGGATCACGGCCGTACCTGGCACCAGGTGCAACTCACCGACAACCTGCCGGCGGTGCATATCAACGAATTCATCATCGATGAACAGGGTTTTGTCGGCTGGATCAAGGAAATTCGCGCCGATGTGCTGCTGATTCTCGACCTGCATCAGGAACCCCTGTTGCACCAGGAAGCCTGGGGCCTGAAACCGCGTGACATCTATCAAGGCCTGGCGCTGTTCGCCTTGCTCGACCCGGACATCCACCTGGTCAACCTGTCTGGCGCCGCCGGCTCGGGCAAGACCATCCTGGCCCTGGCCGCGGCCATCGAACAGACCATGGTCAGCAAGCGTTACCGGCGCATCATCGCCACCCGCAGCGTGCAGGGGCTGGACCAGGAGATCGGCTTCCTGCCGGGCACCGAAGCGGAAAAGATGGAGCCCTGGCTCGGCGCTATCACCGACAACCTCGAAGCCCTGCACATGGATGACGAAAGCACCCATGGCAGCGTCGACTACATCCTCAGCAAGGTGCCGTTGCAGTTCAAATCCCTCAACTACATCCGAGGCCGCAGCTTCCAGCAGAGCCTGATTTTGATCGACGAATGCCAGAACCTCACCCCGCACCAGATGAAAACCATCATCACCCGTGCCGGCGCCGGTTCCAAAGTGGTGTGCCTGGGCAACCTGGCGCAGATCGATACCCCTTACCTGTCCGCGACCAGCTCCGGGCTGACCTACCTGACTGAACGCTTCAAGGACTTCCCCAACGGGGTGCATATCACCCTGCAAGGGGTTCCACGCTCGATTCTGGCCGAATACGCCGAATCCCATCTGTAACCCTCGCCAAACGGGCGGCCGCGAGGCCGCCCGTTTTTTTCTGCGCAAACCCACCCACCTCCGTAGGAGCGAGGCTTGCCCGCGATCCAGGCAACGCGGTGCAGCAGGTCAAGCGCGGTGATGCCTTCGCGGGCAAGCCTCGCTCCTACGGGGGAGGGGCGCGCGGATAATCAGGCGTGCGGAAAATTGACCCTCGGGTTTACAATCGCCTCTCCTGATCAGGAGTAAGGCTGTGCTGACTCATCTCGATTCCCAAGGTCGCGCCAATATGGTCGACGTCACCGACAAAGCCGTGACGTCCCGCGAAGCCACGGCCGAAGCGCGGGTGCGCATGCTCCCGCAAACCCTGCAAATGATCGTCAGCGGCGGTCACCCCAAGGGCGACGTGTTCGCCGTGGCGCGCATCGCCGGCATCCAGGCGGCGAAAAAGACCAGCGATCTGATCCCTCTGTGCCACCCGTTGATGCTCACCAGCGTCAAGGTCGAGCTCAGCGCCGAAGGCGAAGACACGGTGCGCATCCTGGCCCGTTGCAAGCTGGCCGGGCAGACCGGGGTGGAAATGGAAGCCCTGACCGCCGCCAGCGTCGCCGCGCTGACCATCTATGACATGTGCAAGGCCGTGGACCGCGGCATGACCATCGAAGGCGTGCGCCTGCTGGAGAAACTCGGCGGCAAGAGCGGCCATTACCAGGCGGACGAACAATGAACCTGACCGTGAAGTTTTTCGCCCGCTACCGTGAGGCGCTGGGCGTGGATTCGCTGCGGATCGCCGGCGATTTCGCCACGATCGACGATGTGCGCGCCCTGCTGGCCCTGCGCGAGGGCGCCGAAGTGCTCAACGAACAGAACCTGATGTGCGCCCGCAACGAAGACCTCTGCCAGCTCGACGAGCCGGTGAGCGACGGCGACGAAGTGGCGTTTTTCCCTACCGTGACTGGAGGCTGACATGGCGATTCGCGTGCAAGCGGGCGCCTTCGATCCGGGTGCGGAAGTCAATGCGATGCACGCGGCGAATGTCGGCGTCGGCGCGGTGGTGAGCTTTGTCGGCTACGTGCGTGATTTCAACGATGGCCAGGACGTGGCCGGGATGTTTCTCGAGCATTACCCGGGCATGACCGAAAAGGCCCTCGGCAAGATCGCCGCCGAAGCCGAGCAGCGCTGGCCGCTGCTCAAGCTGGAAGTGCTGCATCGCATCGGTGCCCTGGAGCCGGGCGAGCCGATCGTTTTCGTCGGCGCTGCCAGCGCCCACCGTCAGGCCGCTTTCGATGCCTGTGCCTTTGTCATGGACTACCTGAAAACCCGCGCGCCGTTCTGGAAGAAAGAAACCACCGCCGACGGCCCGCGCTGGGTGGAAGGGCGCGACAGCGATCATGCGGCGGCGGAGCGCTGGAAAGAATGATTGCCTGATTCATCCGTATTGACCGCAAGTCCTCATCGCGGGCAAGCCTCGCTCCTACAGAAGCACCAGGTCTGTAGGAGCGAGGCTTGCCCGCGATAGGCCCTCAGCTGCACCCTCCATTTCCCTGTTTTTGCCATTTCTGCTTGTCGACCAAAGGCCAACCGAACCGCATCCGCTGCGTTGACGGAATATACGTAAAAGTCCAGTATGGATTTACAAGTACAAACAAGGCTCCACCGTTTCACTCTTTTCTTCTGTCTTGCCAAACCAACAACAACTCGCGAGAGAACGAATATGAAGAAACTCCCCCTCATCAGTGGCCTGGCCCTGAGCCTGTTGGCGTGCAGCAGCTTGTTCGCCGCCGAGAAAACCCTGCGCATTGGCATCGAGGCGGCTTATCCACCGTTCGCCTCGAAAACCGACAAGGGCGAGATCGTCGGTTTCGACTACGACATCGGCAATGCCCTGTGCGCGCAGATGCAGGTCAAGTGCATATGGGTCGAGGGTGAATTCGACGGCCTGATCCCTTCGTTGAAAGTGAAGAAGATCGACATGGCGCTGTCGTCGATGACCATCAATGAAGACCGTAAGAAGTCGGTCGATTTTACCCACAAGTATTACTTCACCTCCTCGCGGCTGGTAATGAAGGAAGGCGCCACGGTCGATGACCAGTACGCCAGCCTCAAGGGCAAGAACATCGGTGTGCAACGGGCGACCACCACCGACCGCTACGCCACCGAGGTGTTCGAGCCCAAGGGCATCAACGTCAAGCGCTATAGCAACAACGAAGAGATCTACATGGACCTGGCGGCCGGCCGCCTCGATGCGATTTTCGCTGACACCATTCCGCTGAACGACTTCCTGTCGATGCCGCGCGGCAAGGGCTATGCGTTTGTCGGGCCGGAGCTGAAAGACCCGAAATACGTGGGTGAGGGCGCGGGGATCGCGGTGCGCAAAGGCAATGCCGAGCTGGTGAGCCAGTTGAATACCGCCATCGATGGCATTCGCGCCAGTGGCGAATATCAGAAGATTTCCGAGAAGTACTTCAAGTCCGACATCTACGGCGACTGATGTCGTGCGGCGTTCGTGAGGACGCCGTCGCGGGCAAGCCTCGCTCCTACGGTTTTGTAGGAGCGAGGCTTGCCCGCGACGCTTTTATGGGCGCTGTCAGCCCTTCAATTCCTTCAGGTGCTTGTACACCGTCGCCCGCCCCATGTTCAGCACGTTGGCCACATAGTTGGCGGCGCTTTTGCCCTTGAACGCGCCTTCGGCATGCAGCGCCAACACCAGCTCGCGCTTGTGTTCGCGGGTCAGCAGGTTCAGGCCCAGCTGCCGTTCGCGCAGCCAGTTGTGCAGGAAGGTGTTGATGCGCTCCTGCCAGTCATCGCGGAACAGCGAGTCCGGTTGCGGGATCAGTTTGCTTGGCGAGAGGAACAGGTCCAGCGCCGCCTTGGCATTCTCGAACAGCGAAATATTCAGGTTGATGCACAGCACCGCCAGCGGCTGGCCATTGCCGTCGCGCAGCACGCTGCTGAGGCTGCGGATCTTCTGGCCGTCCCAGTTGAGCTTTTCATAGGGGCCGATATTCCGCTCGTCGGCGTCCTCGCCAAGCATGTCTTCGAGGGCGGAGTCGTCGCCCACTTCGCGCTTGGAAATATTGTTGGCGATGTAGTCGATCTTCTGCGTGCGCAGGTCGTGGATGACCACCTCGGCATGGGGGAAAAACAGCGTGGCGATGGCATCGGCGATCGCCCGGAAGTTATCCAGGACAGGGTCCTGCGCGGCTGAGGTCATGAGGGGGTCTCCAGGCGGTGTCAGCGCCCTGCATGGCAGGGCGCTGCGAGTGTGCCGCAATCGTTGGGGCGCGTCACCTGAACGGGTCAGCCGAGACGGGCGGGGGAGAGCATAGCGGCGTCCAGGCCAAAGCGCGCCAACTGCTCCGGCAGGGCTTCGCCACGCACCAGGGCGGCACTGGCCTGGCCCATGGCCGGCGAGGTCTGGATGCCGTAGCCACCTTGCGCGGCGACCCAGAACAGGCCCGGCACGTGGGTGTCGAAGCCGGCCAGCAGGTCGCCGTCGCTGACAAAACTGCGCAGGCCGGCCCAGGTCCGGGTCGGACGGCGAATGGTCAGGGTCGTGGCCTCTTCGATCTGGTAGATGCCCATGGCGATGTCCAGCTCTTCCGGTTGCACGTCGTGGGGTTCCACCGGGTCGGCATTGGCCGGCGAACCGAGGAACATGCCGGCGTCGGGCTTCATGTAGAAGGATTCGTCCAGGCTCACCAGCATCGGCCAGTGATGGCTGTCGACGCCTTCGGGGCCGGCGAAGATGAAGGCCGCGCGGCGTTTCGGCTGCAGGCCCAGCGGCTGGGCGCCGGCCAGCGCGCCGACCTGGTCGGCCCAGGCGCCGGCGGCATTGATCAGGACGGGCGCGCTGAACGTCTGGCCGGCGGTCCGCACCTGCCACTGGCCCTGGTCGTCGCGGCTCAGCCCCAACACTTCGCAGTCGGTGCGCACTTCGCCCTGGTTGCGCCGGATACCGCGCAGGTATCCCTGGTGCAGGGCATCGGTGTCGATGTCGCTGGCGCTCGGGTCGTAGAGGGCGCCGTGGACCTTCTCGCGGCGCAGGATCGGCAGGCGCGCGCAGGCTTCGTCGGCGTTCAGCAACTGCATTTCCGGCACCGTGGCCTTGGCGCTCAGGTACTGGTTGTTCAGCTCGGCGGGGTCGCCGATGAAATCCACGGTCATTTCGCCGCGCGGGGTCAGCAGCGGGTGTTCGCAGAAACCCTGGGGCGGGGCATCGAAAAATTCCCGGCTGGCCAGGGTCAGGGCGCGCACCTGGGGCGTGCCGTAGGCCGCGGTGTAGAGCGCCGCGGAGCGCCCGGTGGAGTGATAGGCCGGGTGCGATTCACGTTCCAGCACCAGCACCCGGCCGTGGCGCGACAGCCAGTAGCCGGTGGACGCCCCGGCAATGCCGCCGCCGATGATGATGAAGTCTGCCTGGGTCATTCGAGCCTCCGTAAAAAGGGGATAACGCGCGTCCGTAGGAGCGAGGCTTGCCCGCGATCGATCCTGAGCCTGTCACCGTGCTTCGCTCGGGCCGTCGATCGCGAGCCAGCGGGTGTTCCATTGGTATTCAGCGAGTGCACTGCAGGTGGTACAGGGCATTGGCCAGGGCGATGTCTTCCAGGCCCAGGCCGATGGAGCGGAAGAACACGTGGCGCCCCGGCTCCGGTCGTTGGGCCAGGTCGCTGAGCAGTTCGGGCAGGTCGCCGAGAATCGCCGCCTTGTCCCAGCCATGCCGTTCGCCGGCGATCAGCATCTCACCGGCCGAGCCGGGGGTGGTCTGACGATAGTCGCAATACACCTGCATGTCGTTCAGCGCGGCGGGCGGCACTTCGTGGGCTCGTGGCGCGTTGGTGCTGATGGAGGTGATCAGCGCCGGTTTGTGCAAGGTGCGCGGGTCGATCACCGGGCCGGCAGAAGAGGTGCAGAGCATGATGACATCGGCATCTTCCAGGGCGTCGTCGAGCTGGCTGGCGATCTGCAGGCGCGGGTCGAGAGCCTTGAGCCGTGCGATGTCTTCGGCGGGCTTGCCGGCCAGGCTCGGGGAGTACAGGCGGATCGATTGCCATTCGCGCAGGGTTTTCACGTAATGCAGATGGGCCTGGGCCACTGGGCCGCTACCGACGATCGCCAGGTGCCGGGCGTTTGCCGGCGCCAGGGCATCGACGGCCACGGCGGTGGTGGCCGCGGTGCGCGCGGTGGTCAGTTCGCCAGCGTCGCACAGCAGCAGGGGCTGGCCGCTGTCCATGGACATCAGCAGGGTCCAGGCGGTCACCAGCGGGCCTTCGGCGCGGACGATGTAGGGCGAGGTCTTGACCCCATAGACCCGGTCTTCGGCCAGCACGCCCAGGTAGTTGATGAAATCCCCGGCGCCCTGGGGAAATTCCACCAGCTGCTGCGCCGGCTGCACGGCAAGCCCGGCGGCCAGGTCGTGGAACAGCTTGCGCAGGATCTGCGGTACGTCGACCTGCGCCAGCAACTGGCGGGCCTGAGGCTGGGTAATCACGCAAGGCGTGCTGGACATGCGGGTGCTCCCAAGAAACAAACTAATTTGTCTATTATGGACTTTTAGTTTTGCTGGGCAATATCCAGGCGAAAAAAAACGCAGCCTGTGGTCGGGCTGCGTTTTTTTGCGGTCAGGCTTGTATCTGTAGAAGCGAGGCGTCATTTCTGACACTGCGCGTTATCGTTCATCGCGAGCAAGCTTCGCTCCTACAACGATGTTGCTCAGGCTTTCGGGCGTTTGCGCTCCACCGGGCGCAACAGCTCGGTTGGCGGCATTTCACAGCTGATCTTGCGACCCAGCAGCGCCTCGATCGACGGCAGCTGATAGGAGTCGTCCTCGCCGGCGAAGCTGATGGATACGCCGTCGGCGCCAGCCCGGCCGGTACGGCCGATGCGGTGCACGTAGTCGTCCGGCACTTCCGGCAGGGTGAAGTTGATCACGTGGCTGATGCCGTCGATGTGGATGCCGCGACCGGCAACGTCGGTGGCTACCAGCACGCGGATCTTGCCTTCGCGGAAACCTTCCAGGGTCTTGATGCGCTTGTGCTGCGGCACGTCGCCGGACAGCTGGGCGGCGTTCACGCCATCGCGTACCAGGCGTTCCTCGATGCGCCGCACTTCATCCTTGCGATTGGCGAAGACCATGACCCGTTCCCAGCCGTTGTCGTTGACCAGGTTGTACAGCAGCTTGTACTTGTCGGCGCCGGCCACCGCATAGATGTGCTGTTCGACGTTGGCGCTGGCCACGTTCTCGGCTTCGATCTCGACGATCGCCGGGTCGGTGGTCCACTGCTTGGCCAGGTTCATCACGTCGTCGGTGAAGGTGGCGGAGAACAGCAGGGTCTGGCGTTCGCTTTTCGGCGGGGTCTGGCGAATGATCTGGCGCACCTGGGGGATGAAGCCCATGTCGAGCATGCGGTCGGCTTCGTCCAGCACCATCACTTCGACCATGTCCAGGTGCACGTCGCCGCGCTGGTTGAAGTCCAGCAGGCGGCCCGGGGTGGCTACCAGGATGTCGCAATGGCGGGCTTCGAGGTGCTTGAGCTGTTTGTCGAAGTCCATGCCGCCGACGAAGGTCATCACGTTGAGGCCGGTGTATTTGGTCAGGCTGGCCGCATCCTTGGCGATCTGTACCACCAGTTCGCGGGTCGGCGCGATGATCAGCGCCCGTGGCTCGCCCATGTAGCGCTCTTTGGGCGGTGGGGTCTGCAACAGCTGGGTGATGATCGAGATCAGGAACGCGGCGGTCTTGCCGGTACCGGTCTGGGCGCGGCCGATGGCGTCTTTGCCGGCCAGGGTGAAACCCAGTACCTGGGCCTGGATCGGCGTGCAGTAAGGGAAGCCCAGGTCGTGGATGGCGTGCATCAGTTCCGGCGCGAGCTTGAAGTCATGGAAGCGGGTCTTGCCTTCCTGCGGTTCGACGACGAAGTCTTCCAGTTTCCAGGTGCTCACCGGTGGTTTTGGTGCGCGCGGGCGGCGCGGCTGTTCGGCCTTGGGCTTGTCGCTGTACGGCGCCGGCTGGGCCGTCGGAGCGGCTGGGGCCACCGGCTCTTGCTTGACTATGGCGGCAGGCGCGGTCCGTTCCGGCTGATGGCCGTCGGTACGGCTGCTGGGGCTGGAGGAAGATGGGCTGGAGCCTGGCGCGAGCTGCTCAGCCTCGCTTTTACCGAAGATTTTCTTGAGTGCTTTGAGCACGGTCATCTCATCAATTGGTTAAGGAATGTACGCCGGGCAGTGTAATGCAAGAATCGGGCGCGGCGTAGTGGATTGCTCAACGGGCTACCAAACTTATCGATTCAGCGCAAACGCTCGCTGAGCCAGGCGCCGATGTCACGAATTTCTTCGGGTAACACTTCGTGGCCCATTGGGTATTCCTGCCATGTCACGGTGACACCATGGTGTTTCAGGTACTCGTAGGCGGTGCGGCCCATGGAGTTCTGCACCACCTCGTCGTACTGGCCGTGCAGGCACAAGGTCGGAATCCGCTGCTGGCTGGCCGACAGCTCGAGGTCATCGCTGAATGTCGGGGCATAGGTGGAGAGGGCAAGCACGCCACCCAGCGGGCCCTGCCATTTAAGGAAGGCGGTATGCAGCACGACCGCGCCACCCTGGGAGAAACCGGCGAGGAAAATCCGCGAAGGGTCTATTCCGCTGGCGCGCTGTTCTTCGATCAGGTCGGTCAGGCGTTTTGCCGACTCGTCCAGCTGTTCGCGGTTGATTGCCCGTGCCGGGCTCATGGCCAGGATGTCGTACCAGCTGGGCATGGCATAACCGCCATTGATGGTCACGGCGCGGGTCGGTGCCTGGGGCAGGACGAAGCGGGTGGTCAGCAGGCTTTCCTGCAGCGCCTCGGCCACCGGCAGGAAGTCGTAGCGGTCGGCGCCCAGGCCATGAAGCCAGATCACGCAGGCATCGACGGGCTTGCTGGGCTGAAGAATCAAGGGCTCGGTCATGGTTGCTCCATATAGGTGCGCGCGCGCCTTGGCGGTGCGTGATAGCGGTGCGCGCTTGGTTGATCAGTGAAAAAGATGTCGCAAGGCTGCAAGTTTTGCTCTTGACCCCTGCCTGAACTGCCTTGGCCAGCACTCTGGTACGGGCTTTGCTATAGCCGTTCAGTGACGTGATTGCACTCACCCTGGCGGTAACACTATCAGGCTACCGATGGGTGTGGGATAGCAATGATCCGGTGATGAACGTTCGCCAGTGGCCGCTACGGGCTTCGCGAACATGGTATGGGGCTACAGCCCGTTCGGTCGCTTGGTGAGTATGGGTTTTCTCTTAAATGGATTTTCTCCTACTAGACTCATAGCTAAAGTCTTACGCCGCTTGACCCCAAAAAAAGCCAACAAGGGTCAACAGCGCCTCATAAGGGTGCGGCAAGGCTCAAGCTCCGACACAACAAGAGCAAAACTGGAGGTTTGAATGAAGATGTTGAAATCCACCCTGGCTGTCGTCACGACCGCCGCGGTACTGGGCATGAGCGGCTTCGCGCAGGCCGGTGCGACCCTGGATGCGGTGCAGAAGAAAGGCTTCGTGCAGTGCGGTGTGAGCGACGGTCTGCCGGGCTTCTCGGTACCGGACGCCACCGGCAAGATCCTCGGCATCGACGCCGACTTCTGCCGCGCCGTGGCCGCCGCGGTATTCGGCGATGCGACCAAGGTGAAATTCAGCCAGTTGAACGCCAAGGAGCGTTTCACCGCGCTGCAATCGGGCGAAATCGACATCCTGTCGCGCAACACCACCATGACCAGCTCCCGCGATGCGGGCATGGGCCTGAAATTCCCGGGCTTCATCACTTATTACGACGGCATCGGTTTCCTGGTGAATAACAAGCTGGGCGTCAAGAGCGCCAAGGAGCTGGACGGCGCGACCATCTGCATCCAGGCCGGCACCACCACCGAGCTGAACGTTTCCGACTACTTCCGCGGCAACGGCCTGAAATACACCCCGATCACCTTCGACACCTCCGACGAAAGCGCCAAGTCGCTGGAGTCCGGTCGTTGCGACGTGCTGACCTCCGACAAGTCCCAGCTGTTCGCCCAGCGCAGCAAGCTGGCCTCGCCGAAGGACTACGTGGTTCTGCCGGAAACCATTTCCAAGGAGCCGCTGGGCCCGGTGGTGCGTAACGGCGACGACGAGTGGCTGGCCATCGTCCGCTGGACCGGCTACGCGCTGCTCAATGCCGAAGAAGCGGGCATCACTTCGAAGAACGTCGAAGCCGAAGCCAAGTCGACCAAGAACCCTGATGTTGCCCGTATGCTCGGCGCCGACGGCGAGTACGGCAAAGACCTGAAACTGCCGAAGGACTGGGTCGTGCAGATCGTCAAGCAAGTCGGCAACTACGGCGAAATCTTCGAGAAAAACCTCGGCAAGAGCACTCCTCTGGAAATCGACCGCGGTTTGAACGCCCTGTGGAACAACGGCGGCATTCAGTACGCACCACCAGTGCGCTAATGGTTCTATCACCCGGCGGGCCAACCGCCGGGTGATGTTCTTGTTCCATTTCTTCCGGGGCACTTCATGCAAAATTCAATCGGCGCACCAAAGCAGAGGCTCAGCCTCAGCGATCCACGAGTGCGTGCGTGGCTATTCCAGATCATTACCGTCGTGGCCGTGATCTCGCTTGGCTGGTACCTGTTCGATAACACTCAAACCAACCTTCAGCACCGGGGGATTACTTCCGGCTTCGACTTTCTCGAGCGCAGCGCCGGCTTCGGCATCGCTCAGCACCTGATCTCCTACACCGAGGCGGACAGCTACGCCCGGGTGTTCGTGATCGGCCTGCTCAACACCCTGCTGGTGACGTTCATCGGCGTGATCCTGGCGACCATCCTCGGTTTCATCGTCGGTGTGGCGCGCCTGTCGCAGAACTGGATCATCAGCAAACTGGCGACCGTGTATGTGGAAGTGTTCCGCAACATCCCGCCGCTGCTGCAAATCCTGTTCTGGTATTTCGCGGTATTCCTGACCATGCCGGGGCCGCGCAACAGCCACAACTTCGGTGACACCTTCTTTGTCAGCAGCCGTGGCCTGAACATGCCCGCGGCCCTGATGGCCGACGGCTTCTGGCCCTTTGTGACGAGCGTTGTGGTCGCCATCGTGGCGATCGTGCTGATGTGCCGCTGGGCCAACAAGCGTTTCGAAGAAACCGGCGTGCCGTTCCACAAGTTCTGGACCGGCCTGGCGCTGTTCCTGGCGATTCCGGCGTTGTGCACGCTGGTTTTCGGCGCCCCGGTGCATTGGCAAATGCCGGAGCTCAAGGGCTTCAACTTTGTCGGTGGCTGGGTGCTGATCCCGGAACTGCTGGCTTTGACCCTGGCCCTGACCGTCTACACCGCGGCGTTCATCGCCGAGATCGTGCGTTCGGGGATCAAGTCGGTCAGCCACGGCCAGACCGAAGCGGCTCGTTCCCTCGGCCTGCGCAATGGCCCGACGCTGCGCAAGGTCATCATCCCGCAGGCCTTGCGAGTGATCATTCCGCCGCTGACCAGCCAATACCTGAACCTGGCGAAGAACTCGTCCCTGGCGGCCGGTATCGGCTACCCGGAAATGGTTTCGCTGTTTGCCGGCACGGTGCTGAACCAGACCGGCCAGGCCATCGAAGTCATTGCCATCACCATGAGCGTGTACCTGGCGATCAGCATCAGCATTTCCCTGCTGATGAACTGGTACAACAAGCGCATTGCGCTGATCGAGCGGTGAGGAAACGCGCATGAGCACTCATACTTTCAAACCCGACATGCCACCTCCTTCCAGCAGCATCGGGGTCGTGGCGTGGATGCGGGAACACATGTTCTCCAGCTGGATCAACACCCTGCTGACCCTGTTTGCCTTCTACCTGATCTACCTGGTGGTACCGCCGATCCTCAGCTGGGCGATCTTCGACGCCAACTGGGTCGGCACCACCCGCGCCGACTGCACCAAGGAAGGCGCCTGCTGGGTGTTCATCCAGCAGCGCTTCGGCCAGTTCATGTACGGCTACTACCCGGCGGACCTGCGCTGGCGCGTGGACCTGACCGTGTGGCTGGCGGTGATCGGCGTGGCGCCACTGTTCATCCCGCGCGTGCCGCGCAAGGCGATCTACGGCCTGGGCTTCCTGGTGTTGTACCCGATCATTGCCTACTTCCTGCTGCATGGCGGCCTGTTCGGCATGGCCAACGTCGCCACCAGCCAGTGGGGCGGCCTGATGCTGACCCTGGTGATCGCCACCGTCGGCATCGCCGGCGCCTTGCCGCTGGGCATCGTGCTGGCATTGGGACGGCGTTCGAACATGCCGGCGATTCGTGTGGTCTGCGTGACCTTCATCGAGTTCTGGCGTGGCGTGCCGCTGATTACCGTGCTGTTCATGTCGTCGGTGATGCTGCCGCTGTTCCTGCCCGAAGGCATGAACTTCGACAAGCTGCTGCGGGCGCTGATCGGGGTGATCCTGTTCCAGTCGGCGTATATCGCCGAAGTGGTGCGCGGCGGCCTGCAGGCGATTCCCAAGGGGCAGTACGAAGCCGCAGCCGCGATGGGCCTCGGTTACTGGCGCAGCATGGGCCTGGTGATCCTGCCGCAAGCCCTGAAGCTGGTGATTCCCGGCATCGTCAACACCTTCATCGCCCTGTTCAAGGACACTAGCCTGGTGATCATCATCGGCCTGTTCGACCTGCTCAACAGCGTGAAACAAGCCGCCGCCGACCCGAAATGGCTGGGTATGGCCACCGAAGGCTATGTCTTCGCGGCCCTGGTGTTCTGGATTTTCTGTTTTGGTATGTCCCGCTACTCCATGCATCTGGAGCGTAAGTTGGACACAGGCCACAAGCGTTAGGAGTATCTCCATGAGTGAAGCGATCAAAAAGCCTGTGGGCCCTGAAGGCATTATTCAGATGCAGGGCGTGAACAAGTGGTACGGCCAGTTCCACGTGCTCAAGGACATCAACCTCAACGTCAAGCAGGGCGAGCGGATCGTGCTGTGCGGGCCTTCGGGCTCGGGCAAGTCGACCACCATCCGCTGCCTGAACCGCCTGGAAGAACACCAGCAGGGCCGCATCGTGGTCGATGGCGTGGAACTGACCAACGACCTCAAGCAGATCGAGGCGATCCGCCGTGAAGTCGGCATGGTGTTCCAGCACTTCAACCTGTTCCCGCACCTGACCATCCTGCAGAACTGCACCCTGGCGCCGATGTGGGTCCGCAAGATGCCCAAGCGCAAGGCCGAGGAAATCGCCATGCATTACCTGGAACGCGTGCGCATTCCGGAGCAGGCGAACAAATACCCCGGCCAGCTCTCCGGCGGCCAGCAGCAGCGCGTGGCGATTGCCCGGGCGCTGTGCATGAAGCCCAAGATCATGCTGTTCGACGAGCCGACGTCGGCCCTCGACCCGGAAATGGTGAAAGAGGTTCTGGACACCATGATCGGCCTGGCCGAAGACGGCATGACCATGCTCTGCGTGACCCATGAGATGGGCTTCGCCCGCACCGTGGCCAACCGGGTGATCTTCATGGACAAGGGTGAAATCGTCGAACAGGCGGCGCCGAACGACTTCTTCGATAACCCGCAGAACGAGCGGACCAAGTTGTTCCTGAGCCAGATCCTGCACTGATCCAGGCATTGGCCTGAAAATAAACCCGGCCTGGCGCCGGGTTTATTTTTGCCTGGGTTTTCACGCGCCCGCTGCCGGGTTTGCCTTTGCGATTGCGATCTTTCCACGTCAGGCCTGGTTGTTCCCGCGTAAAAAGCTGACTACCATGCCAGGAAAATTCATCCGATGATTGGATGAAAAGGCGACGGCATATGACAGAAATCTCTCCTTTGATTAAGCGTTCCCTGGTCGATCAGGCCCTGGAGCAATTGCGCCAGCGCATCAACGACGGTGCCTGGAGCATTGGCCAGCGCCTGCCGACCGAGCCGGAACTGGCGGCGGAACTGGGCATCAGCCGCAATACCGTGCGCGAAGCCATGCGGGTCCTGGCGTTTTCCGGGCTGGTGGAAATTCGCCAGGGCGATGGCAGCTACCTGCGTGCGGTGGTCGATCCGCTGGATACCCTCAAGGCCCTGTCCCAATGTTCCCTGGAGCAGGCGCGCGAGACCCGGCAGATCATCGAGACGGAGGCCATCGGCCTGGCGGCCCTGCGCCGTACCGAGCTGGACCTGCTGGAGCTGCGCGAGGCCCTGGCCCTCAGCGGCAATCACTATCACGGCGACCTGGAAAGCTACATCGCCTGCGACCTGGCGTTTCACGGGCGCCTGGTGGATGCGGCGCATAACCCCACCCTCAGCGAGCTGTACCGCTATTTCTCCAGCGTGGTCGGCGCGCAACTGCGCCAGACCCTGAACATCCACCCTCGGCGCCAGGCCGTGTTCGATCTGCACATCGACTTGCTGGATGCCGTCGAGCAGCGCGACCCCGAGCGAGCCAAGGCTCTTTCGCGGCAGTTGATCAATGAACCTTGAGACCGAGAACGCCATGTCCAGCCACCAGGCCAATAACCCGCCACCTGTCGCGGCCCCCCGCCGCGAGGCCGAACTCGAAGAACTGCTGATCGACGCCGAGGCCGACGATGCCGAGGTCCAGCACAGTCATCCGGTGCTGCGCCGCCCATGGCTGTTGCTGCTGGGGCTGATCCTGGTGGCGCTGAACCTGCGCCCGGCCTTGTCGAGCATGGCGCCGCTGCTCAGCGAGGTGTCGCGCAGCCTCGGATTGTCGGCAGCCCAGGCCGGCTTGCTGACCACCTTGCCGGTGCTGTGCCTGGGGCTGTTCGCGCCTCTGGCCCCGGTGCTGGCGCGGCGCTTCGGCGCCGAGCGCGTGGTGCTCGGCATCCTGCTGGCGCTGGCGTGCGGGATCATCCTACGCAGCTCTTTGGGGGAAGTCGGCCTATTCGCCGGCAGCATCCTAGGCGGCGCCAGCATCGGCGTGATCGGAGTATTGCTGCCGGGCATCGTCAAGCGCGATTTCGCCAAACATGCGGGCACCATGACCGGCGTCTACACCATGGCCCTGTGCCTGGGCGCGGCGATGGCGGCGGGGGCGACCGTGCCGTTGAGCCAGCACTTCGATAACAGCTGGGCGCTGGGCCTCGGGTTCTGGGCACTGCCGGCGCTGGCGGCGGCGCTGTTCTGGTTGCCCCAGGTCGGCAAGCGGCAGGGCGCGCACCAGGCGGCGTACCGGGTGCGCGGTTTGCTGCGCGACCCTCTCGCCTGGCAAGTGACGCTGTACATGGGCCTGCAATCCTCGCTGGCCTACATCGTCTTTGGCTGGCTGCCGTCGATCCTTATCGGCCGTGGCCTGAGTCCGACCCAGGCCGGGCTGGTGCTGTCCGGTTCGGTGATCGTCCAGCTCGCCAGTTCGCTGGCCGCGCCCTGGCTGGCGACGCGGGGCAAGGATCAGCGCCTGGCGATCGTGGTGGTGATGCTGCTCACCTTGGGCGGCCTGTTCGGCTGCCTGTATGCGCCGGTCGACGGCCTGTGGGGCTGGGCGATCCTGCTGGGCGTGGGGCAGGGCGGTACCTTCAGCCTGGCGCTGACGCTGATCGTATTGCGTTCGAGGGACGCGCATGTAGCGGCCAATCTCTCGAGCATGGCCCAGGGGATCGGCTACACCCTGGCCTCGATGGGCCCGTTCGCGGTCGGCCTGGTGCATGACTGGACCGGGGGCTGGACGGCCCTGGGCTGGATTTTCGCGGTGATCGGCCTGGGAGCCATCGCCGCCGGCCTGGGCGCCGGGCGTTCGCTCTATGTGCAGGTCGAAAGCGAAAAAATCTGAACTCGCTCACTGTCGGTATTTGCGCGGCGAATGCCGATAGTGTTTCCCGGGTTTGCGGACTATCGTGCAGGCATCTTCTTGCTGAGTCGGAGCCTGTTCATGAGTGATGCCCACCGCGCCTTGATCACTGAGTTCTACAGCGCCTTCCAGCGCCTGGATGCCGAGGCCATGGCCGCCTGCTACACCGAGGACGTGCTGTTCAGTGATCCGGCGTTCGGCGAGCTGCGCGGCCGCGACGCCGGTGACATGTGGCGCATGCTCACCACCCGGGCCAAGGACTTCTCGCTGACCTTCGACACCGTGCGTGCCGATGAGCGCAGCGGCGGCGCCCATTGGGTGGCGACCTATCTGTTCAGCCAGACCGGCAATACCGTGGTCAACGATATCCAGGCACGCTTCGTGTTTCGCGACGGCAAGATCTGTGAACACCACGATCATTTCAATATGTGGCGCTGGGCCCGCCAGGCCCTGGGCACCAAGGGCCTGCTCCTCGGCTGGACCCCGCTGCTGAAAAACGCCGTGCGCGCCCAGGCCCGCAAAGGCCTGAAAGCCTTCCAGGCCGGCCGCTGAATCCTCGCCTCTGGTAAGATCGCGGCTTGTTTCCACACGCCGCGATCACCGTGACCCGCCCCAACCCATCCCCCGCCAACGACTCCGAACCCTTGCCCGCGGCGAGCAAACCCTGGTTTGTCTACCTGGTGCGCGCCGCCAACGGCGCCTTGTATTGCGGCATCAGCGACGACCCGGTCAAGCGCTTCGCCAAGCACCAGAGCGGCAAGGGCGCACGGTTCTTCCTCTCCAGCCCGGCCGTCGCGCTGGTCTACACCGAAGCCTGCCGCGACAAAAGCGAAGCCCTGCGCCAGGAGCGGCTGATCAAGAAACTCAAGAAAAGCGCCAAGGAGTGCCTGGTGGCTTCGGCGGCCGTGGCTTATCAAGCCGACTGATACGTGGCCATCAGGCAGAACGGTGGGCTGCCAGTAATTTGCACGCTAAGCTGGTTCTTCCTACTTATCCGGTGGACCCCAGCATGTCAGAGTTGATTCTGCACCATTACCCGACCTCGCCTTTCGCGGAAAAAGCGCGGTTGTTGCTCGGCTTCAAGGGTTTGTCCTGGCGTTCGGTGAAGATCTCGCCGGTGATGCCCAAACCCGATCTCACGGCGCTCACTGGTGGTTATCGCAAGACCCCGGTGTTGCAGGTCGGTGCCGATATCTACTGCGATACGGCATTGATCGCGCGGCGGCTGGAGCAGGAAAAGGCTTTGCCTGCGCTGTTCCCCGAAGGCCGCGAGATGATCTGCGCGACTTTCGCGGCCTGGGCTGATTCGGTGGTGTTCCAGCATGCGGTGAGCCTGGTGTTTCAACCCGAGTCGGCGGCCGTGCGTTTCGGCCACTTGCCGCCGGAAGCGGTCAAGGCGTTCATGGCCGACCGTGCCGGGCTGTTCAGCGGCGGCAGCTCCACCCGTGTGCCGCTGGAATTGGCCAAGCATCAATGGCCGACGCTCATGGCGCGCCTGGAGTTGCAGTTGCAGCGCGAGGAGGGCGACTTTCTGTTCGGCGATCCGTCGATTGCCGACTTCGCCCTGGCCCATCCCCTGTGGTTCCTCAAGGGCACGCCGGTGACGGCGCCGCTGGTGGACGCCTATCCGGCCGTGTCGGCATGGCTGGCGCGGGTACTGGGTTTTGGCCATGGCGCTTCGAGTGCGATGACCTCCGAAGAGGCGCTCGAAGTGGCACGTGGCGCTACACCCGCAGCCTTGCCGGACGAGGCCTTCACTGATCCAAACGGTTTCCAGGCTGGCCAGCCGGTGCAGATTGCGGCGACCGACTATGGCGTCGATCCAGTGGCGGGGGAGTTGCTGTTTGCCGGGCGCGAAGAGTTGATCCTGCGCCGCGAAGACCCGCGTGGCGGGTTGGTGCATGTGCACTTCCCGCGCCTGGGGTTCCGTATCGAGGCTGTGTGACTTCATGCGACCCTAGCCGCTGCCGAAGGCTGCGATAAGGCCGCAGGCCTTCGGCAACCTCAGGCTTCGGCCGCCTGCTTCGTTGATAGGTCGCGTAGACCGGCCGCAGCGGCTACAACGCCGCCATGATCGCGTCGGGATCGTAATTGCGGATCAGTGTGCCGTTCACATCGAGGATCGGGATTCCTCGTCCACCCAAGGCTTCATACGCCTTGCGCGCCTCGGCATCTTTCTCGATATCGAACTCGCGAAAGGCAATGCCCTTCTGATCGAGAAAGCGCCGGGTGGCCTTGCAGTAGCCGCACCAGTCGGTGGCGTAGAGCACCACCCGGGCGTTGGCCCGGACTTGCTCCGGGGCCATTTCCGATGGGTTGAACAGCCGTTCGACCTTGCCCCAGTTCTGGTACGCCACAACCACCAGCAGGATCAGCAGGAATTTCTTCAACACGCCGTGCAGCATCAGTTGCGGCGCTTGAGCTGGTCGGTCAGTTGGGTCGGCAGGCCCTTGATGATCAGGGTGCCGGCTTCTTCGTCATACTCGATCTTCGAGCCCAGCAGGTGCGCCTCGAAGCTGATGGACAAGCCTTCGGCGCGACCGGTGAAGCGGCGGAACTGGTTGAGGGTGCGCTTGTCCGCGGGAATTTCCGGGGACAGGCCATAGTCCTTGTTGCGGATGTGGTCGTAGAACGCCTTGGGGCGGTCTTCGTCGATCAGTTCCGAGAGCTCTTCCAGGCCCACGGGTTCGCCCAGCTTGGCCTGGCTGCTGGCGTAATCCACCAGGGTCTTGGTTTTCTCGCGGGCCGAGTCTTCGGGCAGGTCTTCGCTTTCGACGAAGTCGCTGAACGCCTTGAGCAGGGTGCGGGTTTCGCCCGGGCCATCGACGCCTTCCTGGCAGCCGATGAAGTCGCGGAAGTATTCCGAGACCTTCTTGCCGTTCTTGCCCTTGATGAACGAGATGTACTGCTTGGACTGCTTGTTGTTCTGCCACTCGGAGACGTTGATTCGCGCCGCCAGGTGCAATTGGCCCAGGTCTAGGTGGCGCGACGGGGTCACGTCCAGCTCGTCGGTCACCGCCACGCCTTCGCTGTGGTGCAGCAGGGCGATGGCCAGGTAGTCGGTCATGCCTTGCTGGTAGTGGGCGAACAGCACGTGGCCGCCGACCGACAGGTTGGACTCTTCCATCAGCTTCTGCAGATGCTCGACCGCGACGCGGCTGAAGGCGGTGAAGTCCTGGGCGCCGTCGAGGTATTCCTTCAGCCAGCCGCTGAAGGGGAACGCGCCCGACTCCGGATGGAACAGGCCCCAGGCTTTGCCTTGTTTGGCGTTATAGCTTTCGTTGAGATCGGCAAGCATGTTCTCGATGGCCGCGGACTCAGCCAGTTCGGAGTCGCGGGCGTGAAGAACTGCGGGTGTGCCGTCGGGTTTTTTGTCGATCAGGTGGACGATGCAATGGCGGATCGGCATGGGCTTCTCGGCTGGTTGGCGGGAGAGGGCGTAGCTCCCCGAAAAAGTGCCCAGTGTACCGCACCCGCTGGTTTTGGCGCTGTTTGAAGGGGGTGGAAGGCGGCTTGGGTCAAGCTTATGTATTTTTTTGCGAATTTAGAGCAATAAAGCTGACCAAATGGCTAGGTAGAGGCGGATATTTCCCCGTCTCTGTGCTAGTTTTGCCCCGTCTTACGCGATGTCTCGGCGTTAAGCGTGCATTCAGCATTTGTCAGGTCGAACCAAACCCTGATTTCGGTATCTATAACCCCGATCTTTCGTGGTTGTGACCGGGGTGCCAGATCCACAAGATCTGGCTCGATGGCTGACACTGCACTCTGCAATCCAAATGAATTTGATAGGGAAGGAACACCACAATGGCTATTACTAAAGACCAACTGATCGCTGATATCGCTGAAGCTATCGACGCGCCGAAAACCACCGCGCGTAACGCTCTGGACCAGCTGGCCCAGATCGTTGCTGATCAATTGGAAAATGGCGGCGAAATCACTCTGCCAGGTATCGGCAAGCTGAAAGTGACTGAGCGTCCTGCCCGTACTGGCCGTAACCCATCGACTGGCGCTGCCATCGAAATCGCTGCCAAGAAAGTTATCAAGCTGGTTGTGGCTAAAGGCCTGACCGACTCGATCAACAAGTAAGACTGCAGTAAGACCGTGCCCAGGAAGAACTTCCGGGCACGGTTTGCCGGCCTTGGGCCGCAACGATTTACGCAATGTAAATCGGCGTTTTTCCCCTTCTAGCTAACCCTTGCGAACCCAACGCTCCTGGCGCCAGGCCTGTTGCTGTGCCTTGTCCTTGAAGGTCCAGGCGACGAAGCGGCTCTGTTTCTGCCCCTGTGACATTTCCACCACCTGGCTTTCCAGCGCCCCGGCTTTTTTCAGCGCGGCTTGAATGGCCGGCAGGTTCGAGGCTTTCGACACCAGGGTGCTGAACCACAACACCTGTTGCGCCACCTGGGCGCTTTCGCCGATCAACTGGGTCACGAAACGTGCTTCGCCACCTTCGCACCACAACTCCGCGGCCTGGCCGCCAAAGTTCAGCACCGGCAATTTGCGCTTGGGGTCGGCCTTGCCCAGGGCTCGCCATTTGCGCTGGCTGCCGCGGGTGGCTTCCTCCAGGGACGCGTGGAACGGTGGATTGCACAGGGTCAGGTCGAAGCGTTCGCCGCTCTCCAGCAGCCCCAGCAGGATCTGCTTGCGGTTGGCTTGCTGGCGCAGGCCAATGGCCTTGTCCAGACCATTGGCCTGGACGATCGCCTTGGCGGCGGCGAGGGCGGTGGTATCGATGTCGGAACCGAGGAACTGCCAGCGATAGTCAGAATGGCCGAGCAGCGGATAGATGCAGTTGGCGCCGACGCCGATGTCCAGCACCCGCACCGCCGCGCCACGGGGAATCACGCCTTCGTTGTGCGCGGCCAGCAGGTCGGCCAAAAAGTGCACGTAATCGGCGCGACCGGGGACCGGAGGGCAAAGAAAGTCAGCTGGAATATCCCAATGGGCGATGCCGTAGAACGCCTTGAGCAACGCCCGGTTGAACACGCGCACCGCTGCCGGGTTGGCGAAGTCGATGCTCTCCTTGCCGTAAGGGTTGAGGATCACGAAGGCCCCCAGCTCCGGCGTGCTCTTGATCAATTGCGGGAAGTCATAGCGGCCTTGATGGCGATTGCGCGGGTGCAGGCTGGCCTTTTCCCGCGGCGCGACGGCCTTGGCCGGAGCAGCAGGTTGAGGCTTTTTACGCGGAGCTTTGGGAGGGCGGGGGGCGGTCATGGGCGAAATCGGTTCGGGTATGGCTCAAAGTGGCGGGCATTGTCCCATATCTACCCAGGCCGCGTGGCCTCTGTAGGAGCGAGGCTTGCCCGCGAAGCGTTATTCCTGGCACACCGCGTTACCTTTATCGCCAGCAAGCTGTGCTCCTACAGAAGCGCCAAGCCTGTCGGTCGGGCACAAAAAAGGGAGCCCTTTGCGGGGCTCCCTTTTTATTACCGCTCGAATTGCCGTTACAGGCTGGAAATCCGTGCGTGCTGCTCGGCCAGCTTGCCCAGGGCCTGTTCGGCCTCGGCCAGTTTGGCGCGTTCCTTGTCGATGACTTCGGCAGGGGCCTTGTCGACGAAGGCGGCGTTGGACAGCTTGCCGCCGACCCGCTGCACTTCGCCTTGCAGGCGCTGGATTTCCTTGTCCAGGCGCGCCAGTTCGGCACCCTTGTCGATCAGGCCGGCCATCGGCACCAGCACTTCCATTTCGCCGACCAGGGCGGTGGCGGACAGCGGTGCTTCGTCGCCGGCCTTCAGCACGGTGATCGATTCGAGTTTGGCCAGCTTCTTCAGCAGGGTCTCGTTTTCGCTCAGGCGGCGCTGGTCTTCGGCGCTGGTGTTCTTCAGGAACAAGGCCAGTGGCTTGCCCGGGCCGATGTTCATTTCGGCGCGGATGTTACGGGTGCCGAGCATCAGGCCCTTGAGCCATTCGATGTCGTCTTCGGCGGCCGGGTCGATGCGCGCCTCAACGGCCACCGGCCACGGCTGCAGCATGATGGTCTTGCCCTGGATACCGGCCAGCGGCGCCAGGCGCTGCCAGATTTCTTCGGTGATGAATGGCATGAACGGGTGGGCCAGGCGCAGCGCCACTTCCAGTACGCGCACAAGGGTGCGACGGGTGCCGCGCTGGCGCTCGACCGGCGCGTTCTCGTCCCACAGCACTGGCTTGGACAGCTCCAGGTACCAGTCGCAGTACTGGTTCCAGATGAACTCGTACAGCGCCTGGGCCGCGAGGTCGAAGCGGAACTGGTCCAGCTGGCGGGTCACTTCGGCTTCGGTGCGTTGCAGCTGGGAGATGATCCAGCGATCGGCCAGCGACAGCTCGTAGGCTTCGCCGTTCTGGCCGCAGTCTTCGCCCTTGTCCAGTACGTAGCGCGCGGCGTTCCAGATCTTGTTGCAGAAGTTGCGATAGCCTTCGACGCGGCCCATGTCGAACTTGATGTCGCGACCGGTGGAAGCCAGCGAGCAGAAGGTAAAGCGCAGGGCGTCGGTGCCGTAGCTGGCGATGCCGTCGGCGAATTCCTGGCGGGTCTGCTTCTCGATCTTCTTCGCCAGTTGCGGCTGCATCATGCCGGTGGTGCGTTTCTGCACCAGGGTTTCCAGGTCGATGCCGTCGATGATGTCCAGCGGGTCAAGGACGTTGCCCTTGGACTTGGACATCTTCTGGCCCTGGCCGTCGCGAACCAGGCCGTGAACGTACACGGTCTTGAACGGAACCTGCGGCGTGCCGTCCTCGTTCTTCACCAGGTGCATGGTGAGCATGATCATCCGGGCGACCCAGAAGAAAATGATGTCGAAACCGGTCACCAGCACGTCGGTCGGGTGGAAGGTCTTGAGGAACTCGGTCTGCTCCGGCCAGCCCAGGGTGGAGAAGGTCCACAGGCCCGAACTGAACCAGGTGTCGAGGACGTCGTTGTCCTGTTGCAGGGCGACGTCGGGGCCGAGGTTGTGCTTGGCGCGCACTTCGGCTTCGTCGCGGCCTACATAGACCTTGCCCGACTCGTCGTACCAGGCCGGGATGCGGTGGCCCCACCACAGCTGGCGGCTGATGCACCAGTCCTGGATATCGCGCATCCAGGAGAAGTACATGTTTTCGTACTGCTTGGGCACGAACGCGATGCGGCCGTCTTCCACGGCGGCAATGGCCGGCTCGGCCAGGGGCTTGGTGGAGACGTACCACTGGTCGGTCAGCCACGGCTCGATGATGGTGCCGGAGCGGTCGCCTTTCGGCACTTTCAAGGCGTGGTCGTCGACGCTGACCAGCAGGCCGGCGGCGTCGAACGCGGCGACGATCTGCTTGCGTGCTTCGAAACGGTCGAGACCGGCGTATTCAGCCGGGATCTTGCCGTCGATGCTGTCGTTCAGCGTGCCGTCCAGGTTGAACACCTGGGCAGCCGGCAGCACGTTGGCGTTCTTGTCGAAGATGTTCAGCAGCGGCAGGTTGTGGCGCTTGCCGACTTCGTAGTCGTTGAAATCGTGGGCCGGGGTGATTTTCACGCAACCGGTGCCGAATTCAGGGTCGCAGTAATCGTCGGCGATGATCGGGATGCGGCGGCCCACCAGCGGCAGTTCGACGAATTTGCCGATCAGTGCCTTGTAGCGCTCGTCTTCCGGGTTAACGGCCACGGCGGAGTCGCCGAGCATGGTTTCCGGGCGAGTGGTGGCGACGATCAGGTAGTCCAGGCCTTCAGCGGTCTTGGCGCCATCGGCCAGCGGGTAGCGCAGGTTCCACAGCGAGCCTTTTTCGTCGTGGTTTTCCACTTCGAGGTCGGAAATCGCCGTGTGCAGCTTGGTGTCCCAGTTGACCAGGCGCTTGCCGCGGTAGATCAGGCCGTCTTCGTGCAGGCGTACGAAGGCTTCCTTGACGGCTTCGGAGAGGCCGTCGTCCATGGTGAAGCGCTCGCGGCTCCAGTCCACGGACGAGCCCAGGCGGCGGATCTGACGGCTGATGTTGCCGCCGGATTGGTCTTTCCATTCCCAGACTTTCTCGAGGAATTTCTCCCGGCCCAGATCGTGGCGATTCTGGCCCTGGGCTTCGATCTGGCGCTCCACCAGCATCTGCGTGGCGATACCGGCGTGGTCGGTACCCGGCTGCCACAGGGTGTTGCGGCCCTGCATGCGGCGGAAGCGGATCAAGGCATCCATGATCGCGTTGTTGAAGCCATGGCCCATGTGCAGGCTGCCAGTGACGTTCGGTGGCGGAATCATGATGGTGTACGAGTCGCCCGCGCCTTGCGGGGCGAAGTAATTCTCTGACTCCCAGGTCTGGTACCAGGAAGTTTCAATGGCGTGCGGCTGGTAGGTCTTATCCATGCGCGGCGGGACCCTATTGGCATTTATTCAGGAAAAGCCGGGAAGTATAGCGGGGATGAGCCGATGCGCGTAGAGCGGGCTGACAGCGGGAGGGCGAAAATTGCCCAATGAGCGGGGATTTCTGCCTGTTGCCAGGCGTCGTCGCGACCAAGCCTCGCTGCCACGGACGCCTGGTGGCCTGTGGCTGCGAGGTTTGTTCGCTAAATAAGGTGGGGGTCAGGCGTCGTACTGGCTCAGCAAGCGATCCATTCGTGCATCGAGGCGGCGCTTGATTTCGGTTTCGATGTGCGGGGCGAAGTCGTCGATCACGTCCTGCATGATCAGTTGCGCGGCGGCGCGCAGTTCGCTGTCCAGGTGCAGCAGGGCATCCTGGCTTTTCGGCGCGGGCGCCGGTGCCGGCGCGACGGCTGGAGCGGCAGCCACGGGAGCAGGTTGCGGCTGGGCCACGGGCGCGGGGGCGGAGTGCGGTTCTGCCGGTGCCTCTTCGCGGGGGGCGGTGGCAGGTTTGCCGCCGACCATGTCGAACAGCAGTGGAATTTGCACTTCGCCGTCGACGGTCTCGGTCAGCAGCGGAGGTTGCAGGTTGTCATCGCCGAGCAGTTGGCGGATGGACTCGAGGTCATCCAGCAGGTGCGCGGACTTTTGCAGCGGTTTGGGAGTGTCCATCGATGGCTCAGAGTCGCTGTAAACGGTGATCTTGCAGAGGATATCCCTGTTCGCGGTAGAAACGGAAACTCTCGCGAGCAGCCTGACGAATAGTCGGGTCTTCCACCACCACTTCGGCAATGCGCGCAAAGCGCTGGGCAAAGGCCGGGACTTTCAGGTCCAGGTTGACCAGCAGGTCATGGTGCTCGCCGGGATCATCGCCCAGGCCGAGAACGATCACGCCATCCGGCTCGCTTTCGGCAGGGCCGTGCGGGACGAAGGTTTCGCCCTTGAAGCGCCACAGGCGGGCATCGAGCTCATCGCGCTGGGCCGCGTCGCTGCAATGCAGGTAGATGCGGTGTCCCATGCGCCAGGCTTTGTCGGTGAGCTTGCAGGCGAAGTCCAGACGCGCCGAAGGATCCGCGCTGGGAAGAATATAGAAGTCGACTTTGGTCATTGCGGTTCCTGGACTCGGGAGTGCGCCGCGTGTGGGCGGCGCACCCCGAGGTCATAGGTTTCAGGCTTTGGCGCGGTCCAGCAGGTACTGGGTCAGCAGGGGCACCGGACGGCCAGTGGCGCCCTTGTCCTTGCCGCCGCTGGTCCAGGCGGTACCGGCGATATCCAGGTGCGCCCAGTTGTACTGCTTGGTGAAGCGCGACAGGAAGCAGGCAGCGGTGATGGTGCCGGCTTTCGGGCCGCCGATGTTGGCGATGTCGGCGAACGGGCTGTCCAGCTGTTCCTGGTATTCATCGAACAGCGGCAGTTGCCAGGCACGGTCGTCCGCCTGAACGCCAGCGCTGAGCAATTGGCCGATCAGTTCGTCGTTGTTGCCCAGGAGGCCCGAGGTATGGGAACCGAGGGCGACCACGCAGGCGCCGGTCAGGGTGGCGATGTCGATCACCGCCTGTGGCTTGAAGCGCTCGGCGTAGGTCAGGGCATCGCACAGCACCAGGCGGCCTTCGGCGTCGGTGTTGAGGATTTCCACGGTCTGGCCGCTCATGGTGGTGACGATGTCGCCCGGGCGCGAAGCGGTGCCGCTCGGCATGTTCTCGGCACAGGCCAGGATGCATACCAGATTGATCGGCAGCTTGAGTTCCAGCACGGCACGCAGGGTGCCGAACACGCTGGCGGCGCCACCCATGTCGTACTTCATTTCATCCATGCCGGCGCCGGGTTTGAGGCTGATGCCGCCGGTGTCGAAGGTGATGCCCTTGCCCACCAGGGTGTACGGTTTCTCGGATTTCTTGCCGCCGTTGTATTGCATGACGATCAGGCGTGGCGGCTGGGCGCTGCCCTGGCCTACGGCATAGAACGAGCCCATGCCCAGTTCCTTGATCTTCTTCTCGTCCAGGACTTCGACTTTCAGTGTCTTGAATTCTTTACCCAGGGCCTTGGCCTGTTCGCCGAGGAAGGTCGGGTGGCAGATGTTCGGCGGCAGGTTGCCCAGGTTGCGGGTGAACGCCATGCCATTGGCGATCGCCCTGGCGTGGGCCACGGCGCGCTCGACTTCGGACTGCGCGGCCTTGATGGTCAGCAGGGTGACTTTCTTCAGGGCGCGCGGTTCGGTCTTCTGGCTCTTGAACTGGTCGAAGCTGTATTCGCCGTCCACCAGGGTTTCGGCCAGCAGGCGGGTCTTGCCGTAGCTGTCGCGGCCCTTGACCACGACTTCATCCAGCGCCAGCACGGCATCGCTGCCGCCCAGGCCCTTGAGGGTATTGAGGATGCCGCTGATGATCTTGCGGAACGGACGGTCGCCCAGTTCGGCATCCTTGCCGGTCCCAACCAGCAGGACGCGTTCGGCCTTCAGGTTCGGCAGGGCGTGCAACAGCAGGCTTTGGCCGACCTTGCCTTCCAGGTCGCCGCGCTTGAGTACTGCGCTGATGGCGCCGCCACTGAGCTCGTCGAGTTGTTTGGCAACGCTACCGAGCTTGCGGCCTTCGCTGACGGCGACCACCAGGGTGGCGGTCTTCAACGTTTCCGGGCTAACGCTTTTTACAACCAGTTCCATGTCCGGGTCCCTGAATTAATGGTCAAAGAGCGCAGGGCCGATGCCGTGCGCCAGGCTTGTCATGTCTGTAGCTTTTTATAAGGAGAGGCGCCGGCGGCAGCCGACGACAGGGTCGCCAGTTTGAACCCGGGCGGTCGAGGCTGACAACCCTCGCATGAGCGAACTTCGCCGCTTTGGAGAGCTGCCTGAGCATGCGCAGTGACAGGCGCATGCAATCACAGGATAATGCGCCATCTTTTTTCGGCGGCTCGGCTGCATGGGCCGTGTTTGCTTGTTTGGCCGCCTTAGCCTGACAACCCTGGAGTGTCTGGTTTGATCGTCTTCCGTTATCTATCCCGTGAAGTCTTGCTGACCCTGAGCGCCGTGAGTGCCGTTCTGCTGGTCATCATCATGAGCGGACGTTTCGTCAAATACCTCGCGCAAGCGGCCTCGGGCGCATTGGACCCGGGCTCGCTGTTCTTGATCATGGGCTTTCGCCTGCCGGGCTTTTTGCAACTGATCCTGCCGCTGGGGTTGTTCCTCGGCATTCTCCTGGCCTACGGCCGCCTGTACCTCGAAAGCGAAATGACCGTGCTCTCGGCTACCGGCATGAGCCAGCAGCGCCTGCTGGGCATGACCATGATCCCGGCTGCGCTGGTGGCGCTGCTGGTGGCGTGGCTGAGCCTGAGCCTGGCGCCGCAGGGGGCCAATCAGTTCCAGTTGCTGCTGAACAAGCAGGACGCCATGACCGAGTTCGACACCCTGGTGCCGGGGCGTTTCCAGGCGCTCAACGACGGTACGCGGGTTACCTATACCGAGCATTTGTCCGATGACCGCGCCAACCTGGGCGGCGTGTTCATTTCGGAAAAACGCCAGAGCAAGGACAAGAAGGACCAGGGTATTTCGGTGTTGGTGGCGGAGAAGGGGCACCAGGACATTCGTCCTGACGGCAACCGCTATCTGATTCTGGAAAACGGTTATCGCTACGACGGTAATCCGGGCCAGGCCGATTACCGGATCATCAAGTACGACACCTATGGCGTATTGCTGGCCAAGCCGGACGTCAGCGACGAGGTCACGGATCGCGACGCCATGCCAACCCGCGATCTGATCGGCAGCCAGGACATGCGCGCCAATGCCGAGCTGCAATGGCGTCTTTCCCTGCCGCTGCTGGTGTTCATCGTGACCCTGATGGCGGTGCCGCTGTCCCGGGTGAACCCACGGCAGGGCCGCTTCCTCAAGCTGTTGCCGGCGATTCTTCTTTATATGGCGTACCTGACCATCCTGATCGCGGCCCGTGGCTCGCTGGAGAAAGGCAAGCTGCCGCAATCGCTGGGCCTGTGGTGGGTGCACGGAATATTCCTATTGATTGGCCTCGGATTGCTGTACTGGGAGCCTTTGCGTCTGAAGCTGGCGAGCCGCCGCAGCATGAAGGAGGTGGCTCGTGGTTAAGCTCGATCGCTACATCGGTAACAGTGTCCTGCTGGCCATCCTGGCGGTATTGGGGATCATTCTCGGCCTGGCGTCGCTGTTTGCCTTCATCGACGAGATGGGTAGCGTCAGCGACAGCTACACCGTGATGGACGTGCTGAGCTTCGTGGTCATGACGGCGCCTCGCCGGCTCTACGAAATGCTGCCGATGGCGGCCCTGATTGGCTGCCTGATCGGCCTGGGCAGCCTGGCCAGCAACAGTGAGCTGACCATCATGCGGGCCGCCGGCGTGTCCGTCGGGCGGATCGTCTGGGCGGTCATGAAGCCGATGCTGTTCCTGATGGTGGCCGGCGTGCTGATTGGCGAATACGTCGCTCCGGCCACTGAAAGCCAGGCGCAGGCCAGCCGTGCGCTGGCCCAGGGTTCGGGCGACGCGCAAAGCTCCAAGCGCGGCCTGTGGCACCGCCAGGGTGAGGAATTCATCCACATCAACGCCGTGCAACCCAACGGTTTGCTGTATGGCGTGACCCGTTATCGCTTCGACGATCAGCGACACATGCTGTCCTCGAGCTTTGCCCGCCAGGCTCGCTTCGAAGAGAACTTCTGGCAGCTGAGCGACGTGACCACCACCTATTTCCGCGAAGGCCACACCGAAGTCGTCAGCAGCCCTCAAGAGCGTTGGGATGTGGCGTTGAGCCCGCAATTGCTGAGCACGGTGGTGATGGCGCCGGAATCGTTGTCGATCAGCGGCCTGTGGGGATACATCCATTACCTGGCCGATCAGGGCCTGAACAACGGTCGCTACTGGCTGGCGTTCTGGGTCAAGGTGCTGCAGCCGCTGGTCACCGCAGCCCTGGTATTGATGGCGATCTCGTTCATTTTTGGTCCGTTGCGTTCCGTGACGCTCGGCCAGCGGGTGTTCACTGGCGTGCTGGTAGGGTTCACCTTCCGCATCGCCCAGGACCTGCTGGGCCCATCGAGCCTGGTATTCGGCTTCTCGCCGCTGTTCGCGGTGCTGGTGCCGGCCGCTTTCTGTGCGCTGGCCGGGTTCTGGCTGCTGCGTCGGGCCGGCTGACAGGCGCCAACGACGCCGCCCGTATGAGAAACGCCCCTGTCGAAAGACCGGGGCGTTTTGCGTTTAGGCGCCACTGACAGGCGAACGTGACGCTTGCGTCGTCTATCAGGTACAATTCCCGGCTATTTTTCGGCGGGCTATGCCTGCAGCCTTTTTGAGTGTTGACCCGTGAGTGATTTGAGTCATATCCGCAATTTCTCCATCATCGCCCACATTGACCATGGCAAGTCGACTCTGGCCGATCGCTTCATCCAGATGTGCGGCGGCCTGGCCGAGCGCGAAATGGAAGCCCAGGTTCTGGACTCCATGGACCTTGAGCGTGAACGCGGGATCACCATCAAGGCCCACAGCGTTACCCTCTATTACAAAGCCCGCGACGGTATCAACTACCAGCTGAACTTCATCGACACCCCAGGCCACGTGGACTTCACCTACGAAGTCAGCCGGTCGCTGGCTGCCTGTGAAGGTGCCCTGCTGGTGGTCGACGCCGGCCAGGGCGTGGAAGCGCAGTCGGTCGCCAACTGCTACACCGCCATCGAGCAAGGCCTGGAAGTCATGCCGGTGCTGAACAAGATCGACCTGCCGCAGGCCGATCCGGATCGGGTCAAGGAAGAGATCGAGAAGATCATCGGTATCGATGCTACCGACGCCGTGACCTGCAGCGCCAAGACCGGCCTGGGTGTCGACGAGGTGCTGGAGCGCCTGGTCACCACCATTCCTGCGCCGACCGGCAACATCGAGGATCCGCTGCAAGCGTTGATCATCGACTCCTGGTTCGACAATTACCTGGGCGTCGTGTCCCTGGTTCGCGTGCGCCATGGCCGCGTGAAGAAGGGTGACAAGATCCTGGTGAAGTCCACCGGCAAGATCCATCTGGTGGACAGCGTCGGTGTATTCAACCCGAAACACACCGCTACCGCTGACCTGAAGGCCGGTGAAGTAGGCTTCATCATCGCCGGTATCAAGGACATTCATGGTGCGCCGGTCGGTGACACCCTGACCCTGAGTTCGACCCCCGATGTCGAAGTGCTGCCTGGCTTCAAGCGCATTCAGCCGCAGGTCTATGCTGGCCTGTTCCCGGTCAGTTCCGACGACTTCGAAGACTTCCGCGAAGCCCTGCAAAAGCTCACGCTGAACGACTCGTCGCTGCAATACACCCCGGAAAGCTCCGACGCACTGGGCTTCGGCTTCCGTTGCGGCTTCCTCGGCATGCTGCACATGGAAATCATCCAGGAGCGCCTGGAGCGCGAATACGACCTGGACCTGATCACCACGGCGCCGACGGTGATTTTCGAGCTGCAACTGAAGAACGGTGAGACGATCTACGTCGATAACCCATCGAAGTTGCCGGATCTGTCGGCCATCGAAGACATGCGCGAGCCGATCGTGCGGGCGAATATTCTTGTGCCGCAAGAGCACCTGGGTAACGTCATTACCCTGTGCATCGAGAAGCGTGGCGTGCAGCACGACATGCTGTTCCTTGGCAGCCAGGTCCAGGTGACCTACGACCTGCCGATGAACGAAGTGGTCCTGGACTTCTTCGACCGCCTCAAATCCACCAGTCGTGGCTATGCTTCGCTGGATTATCATTTCGATCGTTACCAATCGGCTAATCTGGTCAAGCTGGATGTGCTGATCAACGGTGAGAAAGTCGACGCCCTGGCATTGATCGTGCACCGTGACAACGCGCACTACAAAGGGCGTGCGTTGACCGAGAAGATGAAGGAACTGATTCCTCGGCAGATGTTCGACGTGGCAATCCAGGCCGCCATTGGCGGGCAGATTGTGGCGCGGACAACCGTCAAGGCGCTCAGAAAGAACGTACTGGCCAAATGCTACGGTGGTGACGTTAGCCGTAAGCGCAAGCTGTTGGAAAAGCAGAAGGCCGGTAAGAAACGCATGAAGCAAGTGGGCAACGTGGAAATTCCACAAGAAGCCTTCCTTGCTGTGCTCAGGTTGGATAGTTAGGTCCTATGTCGCTAAATTTCCCGCTGTTGCTGGTCATCGCCGTCGCCGTCTGCGGTTTGCTGGCGTTGCTCGATCTGGTTTTCCTGGCGCCGCGTCGACGTGCCGCCATTACCAACTATGAGGGCAGCGTCAGCCAGCCGGATGGGCTGGTCATCGAGAAGCTGAACAAGGAGCCGATGCTGGTCGAGTACGGCAAATCGTTCTTTCCGGTGCTGTTCATCGTGCTGGTGCTGCGTTCATTCCTGGTGGAACCGTTTCAGATTCCTTCGGGATCGATGAAGCCGACCCTGGATGTGGGCGACTTCATCCTGGTGAACAAGTTTTCTTACGGGATCCGCCTGCCGGTGATCGACAAGAAAATCATCGAGATTGGTGATCCGCAGCGCGGCGATGTGATGGTGTTCCGCTACCCGAGCGACCCGAACGTCAACTACATCAAGCGTGTGGTTGGCCTGCCGGGCGATGAAGTGCGCTACACCAGCGACAAGCGCCTGCTGGTCAACGGCCAGTCGGTCGCCGAACAATTGGTCGGCGCCGAGCCAGGCACCCTGGGCAGCGCGGAGCTCTACAAGGAAAAACTCGGCGCCGCCGAGCACCTGATCCGCAAGGAAATGAGCCGCTACCGAGCCACTCCCGACCGTCAGTGGACCGTGCCTGCCGGGCACTATTTCATGATGGGCGACAACCGCGACAACTCCAACGACAGTCGCTACTGGGATGACCCGAGCATTCCCAAGAACCTGCTGGGCATGGTTCCCGACAAGAATATCGTCGGCAAGGCCTTTGCAGTCTGGATGAGCTGGCCCGAACCGAAACTCAGCCACCTGCCGAATTTCTCGCGGGTTGGCCTGATCAAGTAATCACACACGGCGCTGTTGAATACAGCGCCGAATGCTTTTCTGGATCTTGTAGAACCCGGCCGGCCAGGCACGGCAGCCTCGCAGGTGTCACCAGAAGCAGCAGTCAACGATATTCAGGATGTGGATTTGAACACAGCGTTAATTGCCACAGGCACTTCGTGCCTCGTCTCCAAGGTGGTGAAATTCAACCACGAACTCAGCGTGGGTAAACCGTGAGCGTTTCTTTGAGCCGTCTCGAGCGTCAGCTCGGTTATACCTTCAAGGACCAGGAACTGATGGTCCTGGCCCTCACTCACCGCAGTTTTGCCGGGCGCAACAACGAACGCCTGGAATTCCTGGGTGATGCCATTCTCAACTTCGTCGCCGGCGAAGCGCTGTTCGAGCGCTTTCCCCAGGCCCGCGAAGGCCAGTTGTCGCGTCTGCGCGCGCGCCTGGTAAAGGGTGAAACCCTGGCCGTACTGGCCCGTGGCTTCGATCTGGGCGAATACCTGCGCCTGGGTTCCGGCGAGTTGAAAAGCGGTGGTTTCCGCCGCGAGTCGATCCTCGCCGATGCCCTGGAAGCGCTGATAGGTGCGATCTACCTGGATGCCGGCATGGAAACCGCGCGTGAGCGTGTGTTGTCCTGGCTGACGTCGGAGTTCGACAGCCTGACGCTGGTCGACACCAACAAGGACCCCAAGACCCGCCTGCAGGAGTTTCTGCAGTCGCGTGCCTGTGAGCTGCCCCGCTACGAAGTGGTGGATATCCAGGGTGAGCCCCATTGCCGGACGTTCTTCGTCGAATGTGAAATCACCCTACTGAACGAAAAAAGCCGAGGTCAGGGCGTGAGCCGTCGTATTGCCGAACAGGTAGCGGCCGCCGCAGCACTGATTGCCCTGGGCGTGGAGAATGGCCATGACTGATACAACCGCAACACGCTGTGGCTATGTTGCCATCGTCGGCCGTCCGAACGTGGGCAAGTCCACGCTGCTGAACCATATCCTGGGACAGAAGCTGGCCATCACCTCGCGCAAGCCGCAAACCACTCGGCACAACATGCTCGGCATCAAGACCGAAGGCGCCATCCAGGCGATCTACGTCGACACCCCCGGCATGCACAAGAGCAACGAGAAAGCCCTTAACCGCTACATGAACAAGACTGCTTCGGCGGCCTTGAAAGACGTCGACGTGGTGATCTTTGTCGTTGACCGCACCAAGTGGACCGACGAAGACCAGCTGGTGCTGGAGCGTGTCCAGTACGTGCAGGGCCCGGTGATCCTGGCAATCAACAAGACCGACCGCATCGAGGACAAGGCCGAGCTGATGCCGCACCTGACCTGGTTGCAGGAACAGTTGCCGAATGCCGAGATCGTTCCGGTGTCGGCCCAGCAGGGCCACAACCTGGAGGCCCTGGAGGGCCTGATCGCCAAGCACTTGCCGGAAAACGATCACTTCTTCCCGGAAGACCAGATCACCGACCGCAGCAGCCGTTTTCTCGCCGCCGAACTGGTGCGCGAGAAAATCATGCGTCAGCTGGGTGCCGAGCTGCCTTACCAGATCACCGTGGAAATCGAAGAGTTCAAGCAACAGGGGAAAACCCTGCATATTCATGCGTTGATCCTCGTCGAACGTGATGGCCAGAAGAAAATCATCATTGGCGACAAGGGCGAGCGCATCAAGCGCATCGGCATGGAAGCGCGCAAGGACATGGAGCTGCTGTTCGACTCCAAAGTCATGCTCAACTTGTGGGTCAAGGTCAAAGGCGGTTGGTCCGACGACGAGCGCGCTCTGCGTTCGCTGGGCTACGGCGACCTGTAATCCTGCCCCTCGCCGGCGCCTCGTTCCTGCAATGTGTAGGGAGCGAGCCGCTGGCGATAAAGGTTCAACGAACCTTCCCGTGGACCTGTCACTTTCTCAAGCCTTGAGATCCGCCGACACCTATGTCCAGTAACGCTCCCATCGGCCAGCCCGCTTATGTCCTGCACAGTCGCGCCTATCGCGAGAGCAGCGCGTTGGTGGACTTCCTCACGCCCCAAGGGCGGCTGCGCGCGGTGTTGCGTGGCGCGCGGGGCAAGGCCGGGACCTTGGCGCGACCGTTCGTACCGCTGGAAGTGGAGTTTCGCGGGCGCGGCGAGCTGAAAAACGTCGGGCGCATGGAAAGCGCGGGCACTTCCACCTGGCTCAACGGCGAGGCGCTGTTCAGCGGCCTGTACCTCAACGAACTGCTGATCCGCCTGCTGCCTGCCGAAGATCCGCATCCGGCGATTTTCGACCACTATGCGGCGACCTTGCTGGCCCTGGCCGAAGGCCGTGCCCTCGAGCCCTTGCTGCGTGCCTTCGAATGGCGCCTGCTGGACGACCTGGGCTATGGCTTCGCCCTGGACACGGATATCCACGGTGCACCGATTGAGGCGCAGGGCATGTATCGCCTGCAAGTGGATGCTGGCCTGGAGCAGGTTCACCTGTTGCAGCCTGGCCTGTTCAACGGCAGCGAGCTGCTGGCCATGGCGCAGGCCGACTGGAGCGCCCCCGGCGCGCTGGCGGCGGCCAAGCGCCTGATGCGCCAGGCGTTGGCGGTGCACCTGGGTGGTCGGCCGTTGGTCAGTCGCGAGTTGTTTCGCAAGCCTTAGCCGATCCCTTTCGGAAATACGCTGGAACCCTGGCCCAGTCCGCCATGACCCTGGGGGCCATGCGGACGAAAGCCGGCAGTTATTTTCGCCAGCGGACACTATATGCTGTGCACCGAATCTCTAACTCCTCAGGAGCGCTTCCGTGACCACCAGCAATCGCATTCTTCTTGGCGTGAATATCGACCACGTAGCCACCCTGCGTCAGGCCCGGGGCACTCGTTACCCTGATCCGGTCAAGGCGGCGCTGGACGCGGAAGAGGCGGGGGCCGACGGTATCACCGTGCACCTGCGCGAAGACCGCCGGCATATCCAGGAGCGCGACGTGCTGCTGCTCAAGGATGTGCTGCAAACCCGGATGAATTTCGAGATGGGCGTCACCGAGGAGATGATGGCGTTCGCCGAGCGCATTCGTCCGGCGCATATCTGCCTGGTTCCGGAAACCCGCCAGGAGCTGACCACCGAAGGCGGCCTGGATGTCGCCGGGCAAGAGGCGCGGATCAGGGCGGCGGTAGAACGGCTGTCGAAGATCGGCGCCGAAGTGTCGCTGTTCATCGATGCCGATGAGCGGCAGATCGCTGCTTCCCGGCGCGTGGGCGCACCGGCCATCGAGCTGCACACCGGGCGTTATGCCGACGCCGAAACCCCGAGCGAAGTGGCCGAGGAACTGCGGCGCGTGGCCGACGGCGTGGCTTTCGGCCTGGGCCAGGGCCTGATCGTCAATGCCGGCCACGGCTTGCATTACCACAACGTCGAGGCGGTCGCGGCGATCAAGGGCATCAACGAGTTGAACATCGGCCATGCGCTGGTGGCCCACGCGCTGTTCGTCGGCTTCAAGGGCGCGGTGGCAGAGATGAAGGCGCTGATCCTGGCGGCGGCCAAGGCTTGACCCTGTAGCCGCTGCCGAAGGCTGCGACAAGCTCCGAAGGAGCTTCGGCGTTCTTGGAATCGCCACGACCTCCGGTCGATCGCAGCCTGCGGCAGCGGCTACAGGCGGTTTAAAGCGGCGGGGCTTCCTGGGTGGGCTTGGTCTTGTCCACGCCCGGCACATGCAGGTTGCCCTCGGCCACCTGGTCGCCTTCCAGCTGCGGCTGAGTGACCCAGGTGAGGATGTCGTAGTAGCGACGGATGTTGGCAACGAAATGCACCGGCTCGCCGCCCCGGGCGTAGCCATAGCGGGTCTTGCTGTACCACTGCTTCTGCGAGAGACGCGGCAGCATCTTCTTCACGTCCAGCCACTTGTTCGGGTTCAGCCCTTCCTTTTGCGCCAGCTTGCGTGCGTCGTCCAGATGGCCGCTACCGACGTTGTAGGCGGCGAGGGCGAACCAGGTGCGGTCCGGCTCTTCGATCTTGTCGTCCAGCTGATCCTTCATGTACGCCAGGTACTTGGCGCCGCCCTTGATGCTTTGCTTGGCATCCAGGCGGTTGGACACGCCCATGGCCTGGGCGGTGTTCTGGGTCAGCATCATCAAGCCGCGCACGCCGGTCTTGGAGGTGACGCTCGGTTGCCACAGGGATTCCTGGTAGCCGATGGCGGCCAGCAGGCGCCAGTCGACTTTCTCTTCCTTGGCCGAGGTCTTGAAGTACTTCTCGTATTTGGGCAGGCGCTGCTGCAGGTGCTGGGCGAAGGTGTAGGCGCCGACGTAGCCCAGTACGTCCACATGCCCGTAATAACGGTCTTTCAGGCGCTGCAGGGTGCCGTTCTTTTGCACCTTGTCGAGGAAGTCGTTGATTTCGTTGAGCAGGCTGTTGTCTTCGCCGGCGGCCACCGCCCAGCTCTGGTTGCTGGCGTCGCCAAGGTCGAAGGCGACGCGGATATTGGCGAAATACACCTGGTTCATCGCCACTTCATTGGAATCCACCAGGGTCAGGTCGATCTGCCCCTCGTCGACCATGCGCAACAGGTCGACCACCTCGACCTCGTCGGACTCTTCATATTCAATGGCGGGATGTTTCAGCTTGAGCTGCGCCAGTTGCTCGGCGTGGATGCTGCCCTTGAGCACCATGATCTTCTTGCCGACCAGGTCGCCCGCATCGGTGGGGCGGGACTGGCCGTTGCGGTAGATGATCTGCGGGGTGACTTCCAGATAAGGATGGGAAAACCTGGCTTGTTGCTTGCGTTTCTCGCTGCTGACCAGGCCGGCAGCAGCCAGCACCGGGCCGTTAGGTTTACCCAGCTGGTCGAAGAGATCGTCGAGGTTGTCCGCGGTTTCGATCTTCAGCGTAACTCCCAGATCGTCGGCGAAACGTTTCACCAGCTCGTATTCGAAGCCGGTTTCACCGTTGCGATCCTGAAAGTAGGTGGCCGGGCTGTTACGGGTGACCACCCGCAGCACACCATCCTCCTTTACTCGCTCGAGTGTGCTGGGTTTCTCAACGCAGGCACTGAGCATCAGGAAGAGTCCGGTTGCGATGAGCCATCTGGCACAGCGCGGACGTAAAGCCATAGGGGAAAACATCTGCGCAGTATACGCAAAGGACAACGACCGCCATATCTCGACAGCGAAGGGCTTGTCTGCTAGAGCTCGGAACCCCCGGCCAAAGCGCCTGGGAACGGGCCTTTGCGGCGTGCAAAGAGGGTGGAAACCAGCCCTCCGAAAGGCCCGCGCGAACCGTTGTCAGAAGGGGCCGGGCACGGGCCGACGTCTGGCCGTGGTCGGGCGTGCCGTTTCGGGTGCCGTCGCGGGCGGTTTAGGCTAGAATGCACGGCCTCAAAGCACACCCCTTCCCGAGGCTGTCCCGAAGATGTTGATCCTGCGCGGCGCTCCTGCCCTTTCTGCCTTTCGCCACAGCAAACTCCTTGAGCAACTGAGCCAGAAGGTTCCAGCTGTCAGTGGCCTGTATGCTGAATTCGCTCACTTCGCCGAAGTTACCGGCGTCCTGACCGGCGACGAACAGCAGGTGCTTGCGCGCCTTCTGAAGTACGGCCCAAGCGTACCGGTGCAAGAACCTACCGGCCGTCTGTTCCTGGTGCTGCCGCGTTTCGGCACCATCTCGCCATGGTCGAGCAAGGCCAGCGATATCGCCCGCAACTGTGGCCTGGCCAAGATCCAGCGCCTGGAGCGCGGCATCGCCTTCTACGTAGCCGGTGAATTCAGCGACGTCGAAGCGCAACTGATCGCCGATGCGCTGCATGACCGCATGACCCAGATCGTGCTGGGCAACCTGGAGCAGGCTGCCGGCCTGTTCAGCCACGCCGAGCCGAAGCCGCTGACTGCCATCGATATCCTCGGTGGCGGCCGTGCCGCGCTGGAAAAGGCCAACACCGAGCTGGGCCTGGCCCTGGCCGAAGACGAGATCGACTACCTGGTCAACGCCTTCAACGGCCTCAAGCGCAACCCGCACGACATCGAACTGATGATGTTCGCCCAGGCCAACTCCGAGCACTGCCGCCACAAGATCTTCAACGCCAGTTGGGATATCGACGGCCAGAGCCAGGAAAAAAGCCTGTTCGGCATGATCAAGAATACCTATCAGATGCACAACGAAGGCGTGCTGTCGGCTTACAAGGACAACGCCTCGGTGATCGTCGGCAACGTTGCCGGCCGCTTCTTCCCGAACCCTGAAACCCGCCAGTACGGCGCGGTGCAGGAGCCGGTGCATATCCTGATGAAGGTCGAGACGCACAACCACCCGACCGCGATCGCCCCGTTCCCGGGCGCATCCACTGGTTCCGGCGGCGAGATCCGCGACGAAGGCGCCACCGGTCGTGGCGCCAAGCCAAAGGCCGGCCTGACCGGCTTCACCGTATCCAACCTGCAGATCCCGGGCTTCGAACAACCGTGGGAAGTGCCTTACGGCAAGCCTGAGCGCATTGTCACCGCGCTGGACATCATGATCGAAGGCCCACTGGGCGGCGCCGCGTTCAACAACGAGTTCGGTCGTCCGGCCCTGACCGGTTATTTCCGTACCTTCGAACAGTCGATTGCCACCCCGCACGGCGATGAGGTTCGTGGCTACCACAAGCCGATCATGCTGGCCGGCGGCATGGGCAACATCCGCGAAGAACACGTCAAGAAAGGCGAGATCGTCGTCGGCTCCAAGCTGATCGTGCTCGGCGGCCCGGCGATGCTCATCGGCCTGGGCGGCGGCGCCGCTTCCTCCATGGCCACCGGCACCAGCTCGGCGGATCTGGACTTCGCTTCCGTTCAGCGTGAAAACCCGGAAATGGAACGTCGTTGCCAGGAAGTCATCGACCGTTGCTGGCAGCTGGGCGACAAGAACCCGATCAGCTTCATCCACGACGTCGGCGCGGGCGGTCTGTCCAACGCCTTCCCGGAACTGGTCAACGACGGCGACCGCGGTGGCCGTTTCGAACTGCGCAACATTCCAAACGACGAGCCGGGCATGGCCCCGCACGAAATCTGGAGCAACGAATCCCAGGAACGCTACGTTCTGGCCGTCGGCCCGGCCGACTTCGAGCGCTTCAAGGCGATCTGCGAACGTGAGCGCTGCCCGTTTGCCGTCGTCGGTGAAGCCACCGCCGAGCCGCAACTGACCGTGACCGACAGCCACTTCGGCAACAACCCGGTGGACATGCCACTGGAAGTGTTGCTGGGCAAGGCGCCACGCATGCACCGTTCGGTGGTTCGCGAAGCCGAGCTGGGCGACGATTTCGATCCGTCGAACCTCGACCTCGCCGAAAGCATCGAGCGCGTCCTGCATCACCCGGCCGTCGCGAGCAAGAGCTTCCTGATCACCATCGGCGACCGCACCATCACCGGCCTGGTGGCTCGTGACCAGATGGTCGGCCCATGGCAGGTTCCGGTGGCCGACGTGGCCGTCACCGCCACCAGCTTCGACGTCTACACCGGTGAAGCCATGGCCATGGGCGAGCGCACTCCGCTGGCTCTGCTGGACGCCCCGGCGTCGGGCCGCATGGCCATCGGCGAAACCCTGACCAACATTGCCGCTTCGCGCATCAACAAGATCTCCGACATCAAGCTGTCGGCGAACTGGATGTCCGCAGCCGGCCACCCGGGCGAAGACGCGCGTCTGTACGACACCGTGAAAGCGGTCGGCATGGAGCTGTGCCCTGAGCTGGGCATCACCATTCCGGTGGGCAAGGACTCGATGTCCATGGCCACGCGCTGGAACGACAACGGCGAAGAAAAAACCGTGACCTCGCCGATGTCGCTGATCGTGACCGGTTTTGCGCCTGTGGCGGACATTCGCCAGACCCTGACCCCGCAACTGCGCATGGACAAGGGCACCACCGACCTGGTGCTGATCGACCTCGGTCGCGGCCAGAACCGTATGGGCGCCTCGATCCTCGCCCAGGTGCACGGCAAGCTCGGCAAGCAGGCTCCGGACGTCGATGACGCCGAAGACCTCAAGGCCTTCTTCGCGGTGATCCAGGGCCTCAACGCCGACGGTCACCTGCTGGCTTACCACGACCGTTCCGACGGCGGCCTGCTGGCCAGCGTGGTGGAAATGGCCTTCGCCGGTCATTGCGGCCTGAACCTGAACCTCGACGCCCTGGCCGAGACCTCGGCCGATATCGCCGCCATCCTGTTCAACGAAGAACTGGGTGCGGTGATCCAGGTGCGCCAGGACGCCACCCCGGACGTGCTGGCACAGTTCAGCGCCGCCGGCCTGGGCGACTGCGTGGCGGTGATTGGCCAGCCGGTCAACAACGGCCAGATCAACATTGCTTTCAACGGCGAGAACGTCTTCGCCGGTGAGCGTCGCCTGTTGCAGCGCCAGTGGGCTGAAACCAGCTACCAGATCCAGCGCCTGCGCGACAACGCCGACTGCGCCGAGCAGGAATTCGACGTCCTGCTGGAAGAAGACAACCCGGGCCTGAGCGTCAAGCTGAGCTTCGACGTCAACCAGGACATCGCCGCGCCTTACATCAAGAAAGGCGTGCGTCCCCAGGTTGCCGTGCTGCGTGAGCAGGGCGTCAACGGCCAGGTGGAAATGGCCGCGGCGTTCGACCGTGCCGGCTTCAACGCAATCGACGTGCACATGAGCGACATCCTCGCCGGTCGTGTCGACCTGAACGACTTCAAGGGCATGGTTGCCTGCGGTGGCTTCTCCTACGGCGACGTACTCGGCGCCGGCGAGGGCTGGGCCAAGTCGGCTCTGTTCAACAGCCGCGCCCGCGACGCCTTCCAGGGCTTCTTCGAGCGCAACGACACCTTCACCCTGGGCGTGTGCAACGGTTGCCAGATGATGTCCAACCTGCACGAGCTGATCCCGGGCAGCGAGTTCTGGCCGCACTTCGTGCGTAACCGTTCCGAGCAGTTCGAGGCCCGTGTGGCAATGGTCCAGGTCCAGGAGTCGAACTCGATCTTCCTGCAGGGCATGGCCGGTTCGCGTATGCCGATCGCCATCGCCCACGGCGAAGGCCATGCGGAATTCGAAAGCGAGGAAGCCCTGCTCGAAGCCGACCTGTCCGGTTGCGTGGCCCTGCGCTTTATCGACAACCACGGCAAGGTCACCGAAAGCTACCCGGCCAACCCGAACGGCTCGCCGCGCGGTATCACTGGCCTGACCAGTCGCGATGGTCGCGTGACCATCATGATGCCGCACCCTGAGCGGGTGTTCCGCGCGGTGCAGAACTCCTGGCGTCCGGAAGAGTGGAACGAAGATGCGGCGTGGATGCGCATGTTCCGTAACGCTCGTGTGTGGGTGAACTAAAGCCTGTGTACAAGCTCAGTTTTTTCGTCCCGCCCAGCCACGTGGATGTGGTCAAGAACGCTGTTTTCGCCGCCGGTGGCGGACGGATCGGCGCTTATGACCATTGCGCGTGGCAGGTGTTGGGCCAAGGTCAGTTTCGCCCGTTGGACGGCAGCCAGCCGTTTCTCGGGCAGACTGGCCAGGTCGAGCAGGTGCAGGAATGGAAGGTTGAGCTGGTGGTGGCCGACGATTTGATCCGCAGCGTGGTGATGGCCCTCAAGCAGAGCCATCCCTACGAGACGCCTGCTTATGAAGTCTGGCGCCTGGAAGATTTCTAAGGCCCCGCCCATGAAAAAGCCCGCTGAACCGGTAACGGTCAGCGGGCTTTTTTTGTGCATTGGTTGTTGAGTCCGATTTGCGAGCAGGCTCGCCCCTCAGACCTTTGCGCTGACCTCGCTGCGGTTGATCAGGGTATCCAGCGCCTGGCCCAGGCTCGCGGCTTTTTCCCCGATCAGCAGGTGCCAGACGCCATCGTCGAGCTGGCTGTAACCCTGGCAGCCGAGGTTCTTCAGCTGGCATTCCGCAAGCGCCTTGTTGTCGCCCAGCTGAATCCGCAGGCGGGTCATGGCGACGCAGTCCAGTTGCAGCACATTGTCGCTGCCCCCGAAGGCCTCCAGCCATTTCAGCGCTTCCTGGGGCGCAATGTTCACCGCCGGCGGTGTTTCGCTGGGCGCGACGGCAAGGCCTGGCTGCTCCAGAGGCTTGCCGCCGGTGGGCATGGCCAGGCGAATTTCATCGGCGATGCTGTCGGCCAGCGGGCCGACCACCACCTGCAGGCTGCCGCCCTTGCCGGGGCGCACCACCGCCATGGCGCCCAGGGCCTTGAGCTCGCTGTCCGAGGCCTTGTTACGGTCGGCCAGCTCCAGGCGCAGGCGGGTGGTGCAGGCGCCGACGGTTATCAGGTTGGCCGCGCCTCCCAGGGCCTGGATATAGGCCCCAGCCCGCTGATTGTTGGTCATGGCGGCCTTTTCGGTGCCCGGGGTGTCTTCGCGACCCGGGGTCTTCAGGTTGAAGCGACGGATACAGAAGTCGAAGACCGTGTAGTAGATCACCGCATAGAGCAGGCCTACGGGAAATATCAGCCAGCCGTTGGTGGACCTGCCCCAGCCCAGGGCCATGTCGATGGCGCCACCGGAGAAAGTGAAGCCCAGGTGAATATTGAGGAAGTTGGTCAGGCCCATGGCGAGGCCGGTCAGCAGGGCGTGTACCAGGTAGAGGAAGGGAGCGAGGAACATAAAGGCGAATTCCACCGGCTCGGTCACCCCGGTGAGGGCCGAGGTCAGGGCCATCGACAGCAGGATCCCGCCCATCACCTTGCGCCGCTCCGGCAAGGCGTTGCGATACATCGCCAGGCAGGCGGCGGGCAGGCCGAAGATCATCATCGGGAACATGCCGGTCATGAACTGGCCGCCCTTGGGATCGCCGGCGAAGTAGCGCGAGATATCCCCGGTGACCAGGGCACCGGTGGTCGGGTCGGTGAAGTTGCCGAAGACGAACCAGGCCATGTTGTTGAGGATGTGGTGCAGGCCGGTGACGATCAGCAAACGGTTGAACACCCCGAACACGAAGGCGCCGAAGCTGCCGCTGTCGAGCAGCAAAGCACCGAAGCTGTTGATGCCGTGCTGGATCGGCGGCCAGATCAGGCCGAACACCACCCCCAGGCCGACGGCGCTGAAGCCGGTGACGATCGGCACAAAGCGCCGTCCGCCAAAGAACGCCAGGTATTCCGGCAGCTTGATGTCCTTGAAGCGGTTGTACAGGGCACCGGCCAGCAAGCCGCTGATGATCCCGGCGAGCATGCCCATGTTGATGCTGGCATCGAGCACCTTGAGGGTCGCGACCATCACCAGGTAGCCAATGGCCCCGGCCAGGCCGGCAGTGCCGTTGTTGTCCTTGGCGAAGCCCACGGCGATGCCGATGGCGAAGATCAGCGCCAGGTTGGCGAAGATGGTCTGGCCGGCATCGTGGATGATCGCGATGTTCAGCAGGTCGGTGTCGCCCAGGCGCAGCAGCAGCCCGGCGATCGGCAGGATCGCGATCGGCAGCATCAGGGCGCGGCCCAGGCGCTGCAGGCCTTCGATGAAGAGTTGGTACATGGCGTGTCTCCCGGTGTTCTTGTTATTCAGCTCAGGGGCCAGTGTTGGTGGCAGGCATGGCGCACCGCCGAGGCGCTGCTCAGGTTCAGCAGGTCCTGGCCGAGGCGCCGGCATTGCGCGGCGTCCAGTTGGCGGACCCGCTCCTTGATTTCACCCACTTGTGGCGGGCTCACCGACAGTTCGCTGACCCCCAGGCCGATCAGCACCGGCGTCGCCAGCGGATCGGAAGCCAGGGCGCCGCATACGCCGACCCAGCGCCCATGCCTGGCCGCGCCGGCGCAGGTCTGGGCGATCAGCCGCAGCAGCGCCGGGTGCAGTGCATCGACCCGCGCGGCCAGGCCGGCGTGGTCGCGGTCCATGGCCAGGGTGTATTGCGACAGGTCGTTGGTACCGATGGACAGGAAATCGGCGTATTCGGCCAGTTGCTCGGCGAGCAAGGCGGCGGCCGGGACTTCGATCATCACTCCCAATTCCGGGCGCTGGTCGATGCCCAGCTCGGCGCACAGGCAATCGATGCGTTCGCGGATATGCAACAGCTCGTCGAGCTCGCTGACCATCGGCAGCAGGATGCGGCAGCGTTGCAGCGGGCTGACTTGCAGCAGCGCCCGCAGTTGCTGGTCCAGCAATTCCGGGCGCGCCTGGGCCAGGCGAATGCCGCGCAAGCCCAGCACCGGGTTGGCCTCCACCGGCAGCGGCAGGTAGTCCAGTTGCTTGTCGCCGCCGACGTCTATGGTGCGGATGATTACCGACTTGTCGCCCATGGCATCGAGCACGGCCTGATACGCCTGGCGCTGCTCCTGCTCATCGGGGGCGGTATGCCGGTCGACAAACAGAAACTCGGTACGCAGCAGGCCGACACCGTCGGCGCCGTTGGCGTGGGCGTCCTGGGCTTCCTGGCTGGAGGCGACATTGGCGGCGACTTCGATCGCCTGGCCGTCGAGGGTCCTGGCCGGCAACTGGGCCTGCTGCCGTTGTTGTTCGCGGCGCTGCTGGCGGAGCAGATGGCTTTGCCGGACTTGTTCGAGGCGGGCGCTGTCCGGCGTCAACTCCAGGCGACCGTGATCGGCATTCAGCACCACCTGCTGGCCTTGCGGCGCATCGAGAAGCTCCGAGCCCAGGGCCACCAGGCAGGGCAGGCCCTTGCCGCGGGCCAGGATCGCCACGTGGGAGGTGGCGCCGCCAGCGGCCATGCACAGGCCGGCAGCGCCTTGCTCGCTCAGTTGCAGCAGGTCGGACGGGGTCAGCTCGTGGGCCGCGACTATGGCGCCGGCCGGCAACTGGTAATGCCAGGCCTCGCCGAGCAGGGCGCGCAAGACCCGTTGTTGCAAGTCGCGCAGGTCATTGGCGCGCTCGGCGAGCAGGGCATTGCCCAGTTGCAGCAGGATTTCGCACTGTTCGCCGATGGCATCGCTCCAGGCGTGGGTCGCGGCGCGTCCCTGGGCGATGCTGTGGCGCGCGGCGTCCAGTAGCGCCGGGTCTTCGAGCAGGGCCAGGTGGGCGGCGAAGATCGCTTCTTCCTGATGGTCCTTGCGTAGCCGGGCGTGGTCCAGGGTGCCGCGAATGTCGCTGCGCACCTTGTCCAGGGCCTGGTCGAGCGCCTGCAATTGCTCCGGTGGCGAGTGATCGCCCTTGTCTTCGGGCAAGGTCATGGCGGCCAGGTGGAACAGCGGCCCGCAAACCAGCCCCGGGGCAGCGCAGACACCCTGGATCACCCCGGCCTCGGCGGGGCGGCGGGGTGTGACGGTCTTCACCGCTGGCGCCGCGGCATGGGCGTCTTCGGCCAGCGGGGTGGCGAGGGCGTCCAGCAGCGCCAGCAGGGCGGCCTTGCAGTCCTTGCCCTGGCAACTGACCCGCACTTCGTCCTGCTCGCCGACCCCCAGCCCCATCAGGCTGACCAGGCTGTCGCATGGTGCCGACTTGCCGTTGAAATGCAACTGCGCCTTGCTGCTGAAGCCCTGGGCGGTCTGGCGTATCAGCGCGGCGGGCCGGGCGTGCAGGCCTCCGCGATGATTGACCCGGGTCAGCCCGTCGACCTCTTCGGTGGAGTTGTCGCGCTCTTCGGCCTGGGCGCCATTGGCGGCGCGCGGAACGATATGCAGCAGCGGTTCGCCGACTTTCACCGATTTCAGGGTGATGGGCAGGGTCTGGAACTGTTCGCCGTTGGTCAGGATCATCAGGCTGATCAGGCTTTTGCTGTTGCGCGCGACCTGGTCGAGGTCAAAGCGCAGCAGGGCCTGGCCGCTGCTGACCCGGGCACCTTCCTGCACCAGCATGGAGAAACCCTCGCCTTGCAGCTGGACGGTGTCCAGGCCGAGGTGCAGCAGCAGTTCGGCGCCGTTGTCGGCGCGCAGGGTCACCGCGTGGCCGGTGCGGGCGGCATGCACCACCACGCCGGCGCAAGGGGCGTGCAGGGTGTTGTTCAGCGGGTCAATGGCGATCCCGTCGCCCATGGCGCCGCTGGAAAACACCAGGTCGGGAACCTTGGCGAGGGTGAGCACCGGGCCGCTCAAGGGAGCGCCGAGCGTCAGGTCTTTATTGTTGTTGTGCATGGCGCAGTACTCATCCGTTGAAGGAAAGGCTCAGTGGGTGCGGGTCACTTTGCTCAGGTGCCGTGGCTGGTCCGGGTCCATGCCGCGGGCCTCGGCAAGGCTTGCGGCCATGCCGTAGAAACTCTGGATCGCCAGGATCGGATCGAGCACCGGGTGTTCGGCCCGGCTCAGGGTCAGGTCGCGCTCGGCAATGTCGTCCGGCGCGGCCAGCAGCACCCGGGCACCGTGCTGGCGCATGTCGGCGGCGAGGCTGATCAGGCCGGCCTGTTCCGCTCCCCGTGGGGCGAATACCAGCAGCGGGTAGTTGTCGCCGATCAGCGCCATCGGGCCGTGGCGGACCTCCGCGCTGCTGAAGGCTTCGGCCTGGATCGCCGAGGTTTCCTTGAGTTTCAGCGCCGCTTCCTGGGCGATGGCGAAACCGGCGCCACGGCCGATCACCATCAACCGTTGGCTATCGCGCAAGGCCTCGACGGCAGGGCTCCAGTCCTGGGTCGCGGCTTCGCGCAGGCCCTGGGGCAGGGCGAGACCGGCTTCCAGCAGTTGTGCGTCCTGTTTCCAGTGGGCGATCAGCCGGGCGCTGGCGCTGAGGGTGGCGATAAAGCTCTTGGTCGCCGCCACGCTGCGTTCGGCGCCGGCGTGCAGCGGCAGGCAGAATTCGCTGGCGGCTTCCAGCGGAGTGTCCTGGGCATTGACCATGGCCACGCTCAAGGCCCCGCGTTTACGCAGCAGGCGCATGCTGTTGACCAGGTCGGGGCTCTGCCCGGACTGGGAAAAGGCGAATGCCGCCTGGCCGCTGACCCGCAGCGGCGCCTGTTGCATGGTCACCACCGACATCGGCAAGGACGCGACCGGGAAGCCCAGTTGCTGCATGGTCAGGTAGGCGAAGTAGCTGGCGGCATGGTCGGAGCTGCCACGGGCGACGGTCATCACCACTTGCGGCGGCTGGCGGTTCAGGCGCCCGGCGACTTCGATCAGTTGCGGGTCCAGGTGTTGCAATTGGCCTTCGACGGCCACGGCAGAGGACAGCGCCTCTTCAAGCATTTTTGAAGTCAATGTCTTCTCCTTCGACCATCACGGCGGTCAGTGTGAGTGAGCGGTCCAGGCATACGCAGTCGGCCCAGCTGCCGACCTGCAAGCGCCCGCGTTCGGCCACGCCGAGATAATCGGCGGGAAACTGTGACAAACGTTGCGAGGCCTCGGCCAAGGGCAGGCCGATCTTCACCAGGTTGCGCAAGGCCTGATCCATGGTCAGGGTGCTGCCGGCCAGGGTGCCGTCCGGCAGGCGCACGCCGCCCAGGCATTTGGTCACGGTGTGGCTGCCGAGCTTGTATTCGCCGTCCGGCATGCCGGCGGCCGCGGTGGAGTCGGTCACGCAGTACAGGCAGGGGATCGAGCGCAAGGCCACGCGCATGGCGCCGGGGTGCACGTGCAGCAGGTCGGGAATCAGTTCCGCGTACTGGGCGTGGGCCAGGGCGGCGCCGACGATGCCCGGCTCGCGGTGATGCAGCGGGCTCATGGCGTTGTACAGGTGGGTGAAGCTGGTGGCCCCGGCGTCGAGCGCGGCCACGCCTTCCTCGTAGCTGCCCAGGGTGTGGCCGATCTGCATGCGGATGCCGCGGGCGCTGAGGGCGCGGATCAGCTGGTCATGGCCGGCGATTTCCGGGGCGATGGTAATTACCCGGATCGGCGCCAGGCGCAGGTACGCCTCGACTTCGGCCATCAGCGCGGTATGGGCGAAATTGGGCTGGGCGCCGAGTTTGCCCGGGTTGATGTAGGGGCCTTCCAGGTGCACGCCGAGTACCCGGGCGCTGCCGCTGGGGCGTTGTTCGCAGTATGCGCCGATGGCGCCCAGGACTCGGGTGATCTCCTCGGTGGGCGCGGTCATGGTGGTGGCCAGCAGCGAGGTGGTGCCAAAGCGCACGTGGGTGCGGGTGATGGTCTCGAACGCCGGGGCGCCTTCCATGATGTCCTTGCCGCCGCCGCCGTGCACATGCAGGTCGATAAAGCCTGGCAGCAGGTAGGGCAGGTCGTTGTCCGCCGGGTCGCAGGGGCTGCCTTCGATGCCGGTGACCTTGCCGTCCCGGTGGTTCAGGTGGCCGCGAATCCAGCCTTGTGGGGTGAGGATGTTGTGTTCGGACATTAGGCAGCTCTCTGGGACGGGTGCTTGGCGACTTGGTTCGGCGGCCTGGTTTAGCGACGTAGCTCGGCGACGAAGTCGTAGTAGTCGTTGCGGCAATAGGTGTCGGTGAGTTCGATCGGGGTGTTGTCTTCGAGATAGCCGACACGGGTCATCAGCAGCATCGCGGTGCCGGGGGCGATGCCCACCAGCGCGGCGAACTCGTCGGAGGCATTGATCGCCTGGATGTGCTGCAGGGCACGGACCACCGGGCGGCCGATGCCGTCGAGGTAGGCATAGAGCGAGTCGCCCACGGTGTGCGGCTGGGCAATGATCGAGGCCGGCAGGGTGCTCATTTCGATCGCCATCACCGTGTCGTCGGCTTTGCGCAGGCGCTTGAGGCGCGCGACCTTGTCGTTCGGCGACAGGCCGAGGCGGATCAGTTCTTCGTGGGTCGGCGTGGTGATCTCCCGTTCCAGCCATTGGGAGCCGGGCACGAAGCCCTTGAGGCGCAGCATTTCGCTGAAGCCGGACAGGCGCGACAGCGGTTGTTCCAGGCGTGGGGTGATAAAGGTGCCGGAGCCCTGGCTGCGGCGGATCAGGCCTTGTTCGAACAGCACTTCCAGGGCCTTGCGCGCGGTCACGCGGGAAATGTTGAGCATCTCGCTCAGGTTGCGTTCCGAGGGCAGGGCCTGTTCGGCTTTCCACTGGCCGGCATGGATGGCGGCTTCCAGATTGCGCGCCAGTTGCAGGTACAGCGGGGTCGGCTGGGTTTCGTCGGGGCGCAGGGCCAGGATGTGGTTCATCTGTCGAGGTTCCGATGCGTTATTGGTTTGTTGTCGCCCGGTAATGTGGCAAAAACTAATACCACTTAAATACCATGTCAATGCCGGTATTTTCGATAAAACACCTGTAATCGGGCGGTTTATGGGCTTTGTTAGGAGGTGGAGGGGTAAGTGGTATTAGGGCGGTCTGGCCGTAAATGCGAAAATCGCAGGGGCGGCTGTTCTTCGAGGGACGAATTGGTATTCACCTTTCGAAGCCGGCGCGGCCTGCGATCTTTTTTGTAACGGGAGTGTTTAGCGGCGTTCTGGACGATGAATCAGGGGCGGATTTCAATCATCGTGCCGTCCGGGACCAGGCCCCAGACTTCGCGCATGTCGATGTTGCGCATGGCGATGCAACCGTCGGTCCAGTCCAGGGTATGGAAGTACTGCTCCGGGTAGTCTTCGCTGTCCGGGGTGCCGTGGATCATGATCATGCCGCCGGGCTCCACGCCTTCGCGACGCGAACGCGCGGAATCGCTGATGTTCGGGTAGGAAATATGCATGGCCAGGTTGAAGCGGTCGCTGGTCTTGCGCCAGTCCAGCCAGTAGAAGCCTTCCGGAGTGCGCTTGTCGCCTTCCATGAGCTTCGGCCCCTTGGGTCGTTTACCCAGGGAAATGCGGTAGGTCTTGATGGGTTTGCCGTCGTTGATCAGTTGCAACTGATGGGCCGACTTGAGGACCAGGACTTTTTCGATGACCTTGCCGTTCAGGGTATCCGTCGCGGAGGCGTGGGAGACCGCGATAACCGAGCAGCAGAAAAGAGCGAGCAACCAGCGCATGAAACGATATCCCTAAGAGTACACAGGTGCCGCGTACGTTTTGTTGTTTAAGTGAGGGCCGGCTGAGCCAGGGGCGGAATGGACTCCGAACGCACGGGGTATTGCTCGTTCCGCCGGTCAGCGAAGAAACATTCTAAGGTACGCCCGACCGTGCGAAAAGCCAGCTCGGACCAAGGGATGTCGGCTTCTTCGAAAAGCCGGACCTCCAGGCTTTCCTCGCCGGCGGCGAAATCCAGGTCCGCCAGTTCGGCGCGGAAAAATACATGCACCTGGCTGATGTGCGGGACGTCGATCAGGGTGTAGATGCTCAGGTTGCGGACCCGCGCGCAGGCTTCCTCGAAGGTTTCGCGAATGGCCGCCTGTTCGACAGTCTCGCCGTTTTCCATGAAGCCTGCTGGCAGCGTCCAGTAACCCCGGCGCGGTTCGATCGCGCGTCGGCAAAGTAGCACCTGGGTGCCCCAGGTAGGCAGGCAGCCGGCGACTATATTCGGGTTCTGGTAATGGATGGTCTGGCAGTTGTCGCAGACAAATCGCAGGCGTGAATCGCCTTCGGGAATGCGCTGGGTGACCGGGTGACCGCACTGGCTGCAGAATTTCATGCTGGGTATCCGAAAAGGCTGCGCCTATCTTGGCGTGCGCGGGGCTTTGTCGGCAAGTTGTCGTTACGCGACATGGCGCGGTTCGGGGGTTGGGCGGTCGGTTTGTTTGGTGCATGATGCATAAGGTCTGTTGACCTTTGCTGGCGAGCCGCGTTGCTGGGCCAAGTGGGCTCCTGTCGCGGTCGTCACCAAAGGTCAGCAGACCCTAATAGTCGACAGATCGAGAAGACTCATGCTGGACGAGCTACTGCACCGGGTAAGCAACCATACGCCGCTAACGCTGGAGACGGATCGACGTTTCCCCGAGGCCGCCGTGCTGGTACCGATTACCCGCAGTGACGAGCCCGAGCTGGTGCTGACCCTGCGAGCCAAGGGCTTGTCCACCCACGGTGGCGAAGTGGCGTTCCCCGGAGGCCGCCGCGACCCGGAAGATCCCGACCTGGTTTTTACCGCGCTGCGCGAAGCCGAAGAGGAAATCGGCCTGCCGCCGGGCCTGGTGGAAGTGATCGGCCCTTTGAGCCCGCTGATTTCCCTGCACGGGATCAAGGTCACGCCCTATGTCGGGGTGATTCCCGACTACGTCGAATACCTGGCCAATGATGCCGAGATTTCCGCGGTATTCAGCGTGCCGCTGGAGTTTTTCCGCCAGGACCCGCGCGAGCATACCCACCGCATAGATTATCAGGGCCGCAGTTGGTATGTGCCGAGCTACCGCTTCGGCGAATACAAGATCTGGGGCCTGACGGCGATCATGATCGTCGAGCTGATCAACCTGCTGTATGACGCCAAGATCAGCCTGCACCAACCGCCAAAAAGCTTTATCAATATTTGAAGCCATCGTTTCGCATGGCGCGAACCCTGCTGTGCACCTGAGCCTGCCTGGCCTTGAGGATGACAATATGAAATACCGCCTGGGCGACGCCCGCGTCGAAACCCACCCGCAAAGCTGGGTCGCGCCCAATGCCACGCTGGTGGGCAAGGTCAAGCTGGAGGAGGGCGCCAACGTGTGGTTCAACGCGGTGCTGCGCGGCGACAACGAGCTGATCCTGATCGGCAGGAACAGCAACGTGCAGGACGGCACGGTGATGCATACCGACATGGGCTTTCCGCTGACCATCGGCACCGGCGTGACCATCGGCCACAACGCCATGCTGCATGGCTGCACTGTCGGCGATTACAGCCTGATCGGCATCAACGCGGTGATTCTCAACGGCGCGAAGATTGGCAAGAACTGCATCATCGGCGCCAACTCGCTGATCGGCGAGGGCAAGGAGATTCCTGATGGCTCGCTGGTGATGGGCTCGCCGGGCAAAGTGGTGCGCGAACTGACCGAGCAGCAGAAGAAGATGCTCGAGGCCAGCGCCGCGCACTATGTGCACAATTCCCAGCGTTATGCCCGCGACCTGATCGAGCAAGAACAATGACCGAAACCGAAAAACCCGTTCGTTCGCCCTGTGTGAGCATTTGCGCGCTGGACGATGACGATATCTGCACCGGCTGCCAGCGCACGGTGAGCGAGATTACCCGCTGGAGCCGCATGGACAACGCCGAGCGCCGCGCGGTGCTGGCGCTGTGTCATGAGCGCGCCAAGTCCAGCGGGGTGTTGTGGATGGTCGGCACCCAGGCCGGCAGTTGAGGCTTGTCGCAAACAAGCTCGCGCCTGCACGTTCGGCGTAATCCTTGTAGGAGCCAGCTGGCTCGCGATAGCGGTTTCTGGCTCAACACACCCACCTGAAGTACCCTGTGCGCCCGACCCACAGGGACTTCCCCGCGCCATGCTCTTCCTGATTGCCTATATCGGCAGTGTCGTACTGATCAACTACGCCTTTTCCACCGCTCCGCACCTGGACATCATCTGGTCGGCCTGGGGCGGGCTGGTATTCGTCCTGCGCGATATGGTGCAGACCCGTTTCGGCCATGGCGCGATCCTCGCCATGCTGGTGGCGCTGGTGCTGTCCTACGTGACTTCCGAGCCGGCCATTGCCCTGGCCAGCGCCACGGCGTTCGCGGTTTCCGAATGCATCGACTGGCTGGTGTTCAGCATCACCAGGCGCCCGTTGCACGATCGCCTGTGGATAAGTTCGGCGTTGAGCATTCCCCTGGACACCTTTATCTTTTTCGGCCTGATCGACGCGCTGACCCCGGGCGTGATCCTCACGGCGCTGGGTTCCAAGTTCGCCGGCGTGACCGTGGTCTGGCTGGCCATGGCCTGGCGTTTGCGCAAGGCGGCGTGCGCGAGCTGAGGCCAAAGTGCGCGGTTCATGTAAAATGCCGCGCTTTCTTCCCCATGGGCCGCCCGCCTGGTGCGCGACCCTCGATAATCTGCTCCTTTTGAGGACCTTCAGATGACCCGTATCGGAACTCCATTGTCGCCAACCGCGACCCGCGTTTTGCTGTGTGGCTGTGGTGAGTTGGGCAAGGAAGTGGTGATCGAGCTGCAACGCCTGGGCGTTGAAGTGATTGCCGTGGATCGCTACGCCAACGCGCCGGCGATGCAGGTGGCCCATCGCAGCCATGTGATCAACATGCTCGACGGCGCGGCGCTGCGTGCGGTGATCGAGGCGGAGAAACCGCACTTCATCGTGCCGGAGATCGAAGCCATCGCCACCGCCACCCTGGTGGAGCTGGAGGCCGAGGGGTTCACCGTGATCCCGACTGCCCGTGCCGCCCAGCTGACCATGAACCGCGAAGGCATTCGTCGCCTGGCCGCCGAAGAGCTGGACCTGCCGACCTCGCCTTATCATTTCGCCGATACCTTCGAAGACTACCGCAAGGCGGTGGACGACCTGGGTTTCCCATGCGTGGTCAAGCCGGTGATGAGTTCCTCGGGCAAGGGGCAGAGCCTGCTGCGCAGCGTCGATGACGTACAGAAGGCCTGGGAATACGCCCAGGAAGGCGGGCGTGCCGGCAAGGGCCGGGTGATCATCGAAGGTTTCATCGATTTCGATTACGAAATCACCCTGCTGACCGTGCGCCACGTCGGCGGCACCACCTTCTGCGCGCCGGTCGGCCATCGCCAGGAGAAAGGCGACTACCAGGAGTCCTGGCAGCCCCAGGCCATGAGCCCCAAAGCCCTGGCCGAGTCCGAGCGCGTGGCCAAGGCCGTGACCGAGGCCCTGGGCGGTCGAGGCCTGTTTGGCGTCGAACTGTTCGTCAAGGGCGATCAGGTCTGGTTCAGCGAAGTCTCGCCGCGTCCCCACGACACCGGCCTGGTGACCCTGATTTCCCAGGACCTGTCGCAGTTTGCCCTGCATGCCCGGGCGATTCTCGGCTTGCCGATCCCGTTGATCCGTCAGTTCGGCCCATCGGCTTCGGCGGTGATCCTGGTGGAAGGCCAGTCGACCCAGACCGCTTTCGCCAACCTGGGCGCGGCCCTGAGCGAGCCGGATACCGCCCTGCGCCTGTTCGGCAAGCCTGAAGTCAATGGCCAGCGCCGCATGGGCGTGGCCCTGGCGCGCGACGAGTCGATCGAGGCCGCACGGGCCAAGGCGACCCGCGCTTCCCAGGCGGTCGTTGTCGAGCTGTAAAAAGCATCGCGGCAAGTCGGATCGCCGCCCGCTCGCTCCTACAGAAGAGCGCGATCTTCTTCTGTAGGAGCGAGGCTTGCCCGCGATAACAATCTCTCAGGCGACCTGGTTCAGGTCGTTATTGCGCGTTTCCTTCAGGCACAGCACAGCGATCAGGCTGAGCACCGCTGCCGCCGATACATACCCGCCAACCCAGCTCAACCCTCCCATCGCCACCAGCTTCTGGGCGAAGAACGGTGCCGCCGAGGCGCCGACGATGCCGCCCAGGTTGTAGGCCGCCGATGCACCGGTATAACGCACGTGGGTCGGGAACAGCTCTGGCAGCAGGGCGCCCATCGGGGCGAAGGTCACGCCCATCAGAAACAGCTCGATGCACAGGAACAGCGCCACGCCCCAGGTCGAACCCTGGGTCAGCAGCGGTTCCATGGTGAAGCCGGAGAGAACCGCCAGCAGGCCGCCGATGAGCAGCACCGGCTTGCGTCCATAGCGGTCGCTGGCCCAGGCCGACAGCGGCGTGGCCGCGGCCATGAACAGCACCGCGAAACACAGCAGGCCGAGGAAGGTTTCACGGCTGTAGCCGAGCGTCGCGACGCCATAGCTCAGCGAGAACACCGTCGAGATGTAAAACAGCGCGTAGCACACCACCATCGCCGAGGCGCCCAGCAGCACCGGCATCCAGTATTGGCTGAACAGCTCGACCAGCGGCATCTTGACCCGCTCCTGGCGGGCGACAGCGTTGGCGAATACCGGGGTTTCATGCAGTTTCAGGCGCACATACAGGCCGACCAGCACCAACGCCGCACTGAGCAGGAACGGAATCCGCCAGCCCCAGGAACGGAACTGTTCGTCGCTCAGGCTCATGGCCAGGGTCAGGAACAGGCCGTTGGCCGCGAGAAAGCCGATCGACGGCCCCAATTGCGGAAACATGCCGAACCAGGCGCGTTTGCCTTTCGGCGCGTTTTCAGTGGCGAGCAGCGCGGCTCCGCCCCATTCGCCGCCCAGCCCCAGGCCTTGGCCGAAACGCAGCAGGCACAGCAGGATCGGGGCCCAGGCGCCAATGCTGTCATAGCCCGGCAGCACGCCGATCAGCGTGGTGCACACACCCATCAGCAGCAGCGATGCCACCAGGGTCGACTTGCGGCCGATCCGGTCGCCGAAGTGGCCGAACAGGGCTGAGCCCAAGGGGCGGGCGAGGAAGGCGATGCCGAAGGTCAGGAACGCCGAGAGCATCTGGGCGGTGCCGGAGGTCTGCGGAAAGAACACCGGGCCGATCACCAGTGCGGCGGCGGTGGCGTAGACGTAGAAGTCGTAGAACTCGATGGCGGTGCCGATAAAGCTGGCGGTGGCCACACGGCTGGCGGAGTTGGTCGGCTGGGCAGGCGCGGAGGCGCTGTAGGTGGTACTGGTCGTCATGCGGTTATCCCTGACAGTCATGAGCTCCATGGGAGCGAATTATTATGGTCGAACACCCAGGGATGTGGGTTTGGCGCGGGCGCGGCTCGGGGTGGGAGCGAAGCCTGCCAGAAGCGGGCAGAGCAGGGCAGGAACCGCTGGGTGCGGGTAGCACCTGGGTTCTGCGGGGCTTGGGTAAGCGGATCGATTATAGGAAGGCCCCTAACGATCGAACAAGCAGGACTTGCCGCTCTGTAGCCGCTGGCGCAGCCTGCGATCGACGGTGCAGCCGGCGCAAAGTCTGCCTGCGCGGTGTGTCAGGCAGAAGGTGGATGCAGGGTTTGCGACCGCTTCGCGGTCGATCGCAGCCTCGCGGGCTCGGCAGCGGCTACAGGGTCACGATTACAGGGGCACGATTACAGGGCTGGCGCAGTGAGCGGCTTGGTGTGCCAGATCAGCACGCGACTGACCCGGTTGTCCTCGGTTTCGAGGATTTCCAGGCGGTAGCGGCCGATCTTCAGGCACACGGCGCTGTCGGGAATGGTCTCCAGCGCTTCGGTGACCAGGCCGTTGAGGGTTTTCGGGCCGTCGCAGGGCAGGTGCCAGCCCAGGCTCTTGTTCAGCTCGCGAATCGAGGCGGCGCCTTCGATTACAAAGCGTCCGTCGGCCTGAGGGTGGATATGCGGGTTGTCGAGGCTGTGCTCGCTTTCGAATTCTCCGACGATTTCTTCGAGGATGTCTTCCAGGGTGACGATGCCCAGCACTTCGCCGTATTCGTCCACCACCATCCCCAGGCGGCGCTGCTGTTTGTGGAAATTCAGCAGTTGCAGCTGCAGCGGGGTGCTTTCCGGCACGAAGTACGGTTCGTGGCAGGCTGCCAGGAGCGCTTCTTTGGTCAGGCTGGCATCCGGCAGCAAATGGCGGATCTGCCGGGTGTTGAGGACCGCCTCGACCTGATTGATATCGCTGTGGAACACCGGCAGGCGGGTGCGCTTGGACAGCCGCAACTGTTCGATGATGTCGCCGATGGGCTCGTCGAGGTTGATCCCGTCGACTTCGCTGCGCGGCACCAGGATGTCGTTGACGGTGATGTTGTCCAGGGCGTGGATGCCCGATACCGGATGTGGGCGGCCGTTGGCATGTTCTTCGGCGCCGTTCGGGGCGGTGGCTTGCTCATCTTCGCTCTGCTTGACAGCGCCGGCCTTGCGAGTGAAGGGGCGCAGCAACAGCTGGCTGATGCTGTCGAGCAGCCAGGCCGCGGGGTAAATGATTTTCAGCGGCACGCCCAAGAGGGTATTGCCCAGCCCAAGAATCGCATCCGGATAACGTATGGCCAGGGTGCGCGGCAGATAGTCGGCGAGTACCAGCAACGCGCTGGTAGCGATCAGGCAGGCCAGCCAGGGGCCGTTTTCAGCCCACTGCTGCAGCGCCAGCAAGGTGCTGATAATGACTGCCAGAACCCGGCACAGGGTATTGCAAAGAATCAGGCTGTCGCGCGGAAAGCTCAGGCGCGCCAGCGGTTTGTCGCCCGAGCGCGTGGCGGTGCGCAGGGTCAGCAGATGCTGTTGGGCGGCTTCGATGGCGGTGAACAGCCCCGACCACAACACCAGCAAGGCCAGGACCACGAGCATCGGCTCTATGGGCAGGTTGTCCATTATCGCCGCTCGTCAGATATGCAGGATGTATTCACGGACCAGCTTGCTGCCGAAGTACGCCAGCATCAGCAGGCAGAAACCGGCCAGGGTCCAGCGAATTGCCTTGTGCCCGCGCCAGCCGAGGCGGTTGCGGCCCCACAGCAGCACGCTGAACACCACCCAGGCCAGGCAGGCCAGCAGGGTCTTGTGCACCAGGTGCTGGGCGAACAGGTTCTCGACGAACAGCCAGCCGGAGATCAACGACAGCGAGAGCAGGGTCCAGCCGGCCCAGAGGAAGCCGAACAGCAGGCTTTCCATGGTTTGCAGCGGCGGGAAGTTCTTGATCAGCCCGGACGGGTGCTTGTGCTTGAGCTGGTGGTCCTGCACCAGCAGTAGCAGGGCCTGGAACACGGCGATGGTGAACATGCCGTAGGCGAGGATCGACAGCAGGATGTGGGCGAGGATGCCCGGTTCTTCGTCGATGACCGGCACCGTGCCGGTGGGCACGAACTGCGCCAGCAGCACGGTCAGCGCTCCCAGCGGAAACAGCAGGACCAGCAGGTTCTCCACCGGAATGCGCGAGCAGGCCAGCAGGGTCAAGGCGATCACGGCGGCGGCGATCAGGCTGGCGGCGCTGAAAAAATCCAGGCCCAGGCCCACGGGCGTCATCAGGTGGGTCAGGAGGCTGGCGCTGTGGGCGAGCAGGGCGAGGATGCCGAGCGAGACCAGCAGGCGCTTGTTCGTCTTGGCGGCTTGGGCCAGACGAGTGCCTTGATAGAGGGTCGCAGCGGCATAGAGACAGGCGGCGGCGAGGGTGGTTAGCAAGCTGGGTGACAAGGGGAGCATAAATCCTGTTAGGCAAGCCCGAAAGTCGTTGAGTTTGGCATAGAACCGCCACTACACGAAAGACCGCGCAACCAGACGGCGGCTGTGCGTCGCGCGCAGTCTTCGCTATAATCCGCGACCTGCCCACGGAGCACCTCTTTATATAGGGGCCCCGAGCCGCCATTACCTCGGTCTACTTAGGGCCTGAAAGGATCGCGCATGTTTGAAAACCTAACCGACCGTCTCTCGCAGACGCTGCGCCATGTCACCGGCAAGGCCAAGCTGACCGAGGACAACATCAAAGACACCCTGCGCGAAGTGCGCATGGCGTTGCTCGAAGCCGACGTCGCCCTGCCGGTGGTGAAGGACTTCGTCAACTCGGTGAAGGAACGTGCGGTCGGCACAGAAGTGTCGCGCAGCCTGACCCCGGGCCAGGCGTTCGTGAAGATCGTCCAGGCCGAACTCGAAAGCCTGATGGGCGCGGCCAACGAAGATTTGAACCTGAGCGCTGTGCCGCCTGCCGTCGTGTTGATGGCCGGTTTGCAGGGTGCCGGTAAGACCACCACCGCCGGCAAGCTCGCGCGCTTCCTTAAAGAACGCAAGAAAAAGAGCGTGATGGTGGTGTCGGCCGACGTTTACCGTCCGGCGGCGATCAAGCAGCTCGAAACCCTGGCCAATGACATTGGCGTGACCTTCTTCCCGTCCGACCTGAGCCAGAAGCCGGTCGCGATCGCCGAAGCGGCTATTAAAGAAGCCAAGCTCAAGTTCATCGACGTGGTCATCGTCGATACCGCCGGTCGTCTGCACATCGACACCGACATGATGGAAGAGATCCAGGCGTTGCACGCGGCGGTCAAGCCGGTGGAAACCCTGTTCGTGGTCGACGCCATGACCGGCCAGGATGCCGCCAACACGGCCAAGGCCTTTGGCGACGCGTTGCCGCTGACCGGCGTGGTCCTGACCAAGGTCGACGGCGATGCCCGTGGCGGTGCCGCACTGTCGGTGCGTGCGATCACCGGCAAGCCGATCAAGTTCATCGGTATGGGCGAGAAGAGCGAAGCGCTCGAGCCGTTCCACCCCGAGCGTATCGCTTCGCGCATCCTTGGCATGGGCGACGTGCTCAGCCTTATCGAGCAGGCCGAACAGACCCTCGACAAGGAAAAGGCCGACAAGCTGGCCAAGAAGCTGAAAAAAGGCAAAGGCTTCGACCTCGAAGACTTCCGCGACCAGCTGCAGCAGATGAAGAACATGGGCGGCCTCGGTGGCCTGATGGACAAGCTGCCGAATATCGGTGGCGTGAACCTGGCGCAGATGGGCAATGCCCAGGGCGCGGCCGAGAAGCAGTTCAAGCAGATGGAAGCCATCATCAACTCCATGACCCCGGCCGAGCGTCGCGACCCCGAGCTGATCAGCGGTTCGCGCAAGCGCCGGATCGCCATGGGCTCCGGCACCCAGGTGCAAGACATCGGTCGCTTGATCAAGCAGCACAAGCAGATGCAGAAGATGATGAAGAAATTCTCCGCCAAGGGCGGGATGGCGAAAATGATGCGCGGCATGGGCGGAATGTTGCCCGGCGGCGGCATGCCGAAGATCTGAAGAATCCGCGCCGGCAACCTTGTCGGCGTTTCCCGCGGGGACGCGGGACCTCCAGCAAACCCGCGTTTGGCGGGAGCTGACTCGCCGTTGTTGCCAACGGCCCTATAGCAAATCTGGATGGCAGCCGGTAGGCGCCGGAAAAAGTCATTTGCAAAAGTCCGGATATTCCTTAGAATATGCGGCCTTTCGGGCACCCATGCCCGCTGTGCATTTAGATTTGCAGCACCGACTACAGGAACGATGTTCACATGCTAACAATCCGTCTTGCCCTTGGCGGCTCCAAAAAGCGCCCGTTTTACCACTTGACCGTGACCGACAGCCGCAACCCACGCGACGGTTCGCACAAAGAACAAGTTGGCTTCTTCAACCCGATCGCTCGTGGTCAAGAAGTCCGCCTGTCCGTGAACCAAGAGCGCGTAGCCTACTGGCTGAGCGTTGGTGCACAACCGTCTGAGCGTGTTGCTCAGCTGTTGAAGGAATCGGCTAAGGCTGCAGCCTGAACCCTATGAACGCGACGCCTGCTCCTGCTGATGATTTGATCGTTATCGGCAAAATCTATTCTGTTCACGGCGTTCGCGGCGAAGTGAAGGTTTATTCCTTTACTGATCCGATTAAAAACCTGTTGGATTACAAAACCTGGACGCTCAAGCGCGAAGGTAGCGTGAAACAGGTTGAGCTGGTCAGCGGACGCGGGAATGAAAAATTCCTGGTCGCAAAGCTCAAGGGTCTCGACGATCGTGAAGAAGCACGTCTTCTGGCCGGTTATGAGATCTGCGTGCCGCGCAACCTGTTCCCTGAACTGACCGACGGCGAGTACTACTGGTACCAGCTGCAAGGTCTCAAGGTCATCGACACTCACGGACAACTGTTCGGGAAGATCGATCACCTGCTGGAGACCGGCTCGAACGATGTAATGGTGGTCAAGCCTTGCGCTGGCAGCCTGGATGATCGCGAACGCCTGTTGCCCTATACCGAGCAATGCGTGTTGGCCGTCGACCTGGCAGCGGGCGAGATGAAGGTGGATTGGGACGCGGACTTCTGAACGTGGCTAGCCTGCGCGTAGAAGTGATCAGTTTGTTTCCCGAGATGTTTTCCGCCATCAGCGACTACGGCATAACCAGCCGCGCGGTGAAACAGGGGCTCTTGCAGCTGACCTGTTGGAATCCGCGAGACTACACCACGGATCGACATCACACTGTGGACGATCGCCCATTTGGCGGTGGCCCGGGCATGGTGATGAAGATCAAGCCCCTGGAAGATGCTCTGGTTCAGGCCAGGCAGGCAGCCGGGGAGGGCGCGAAGGTGATTTACCTGTCGCCCCAAGGCCGCAAACTGACTCAGTCGGCGGTACGCGAACTGGCGAATGAGGATGCATTGATCCTGATTGCCGGTCGTTATGAAGGCATTGACGAGCGTTTTATTGAAGCTCATGTCGATGAAGAGTGGTCGATTGGTGACTATGTACTCTCCGGTGGCGAGCTGCCGGCGATGGTCCTGATTGATGCGGTTACGCGACTGCTGCCCGGAGCTTTAGGGCATGCGGATTCCGCGGAGGAAGATTCCTTCACGGATGGTCTGCTGGATTGCCCGCACTACACCCGACCGGAGGTGTATGCGGATCAGCGTGTTCCCGACGTGTTGCTAAGTGGCAACCACGCACACATCCGGCGTTGGCGTTTACAGCAGTCCCTTGGTCGGACCTATGAACGACGCGCCGATCTTCTGGAAAGCCGCTCGCTTTCTGGAGAAGAGAAGAAGCTGCTCGAGGAATACATCCGCGAGCGGGACGATAGTTAACAACGTATCGATGGTAGATCCGACGATTTACCTTAGGAGCACAGCATGACCAACAAAATCATTCTTGCACTCGAAGCAGAGCAGATGACCAAAGAGATCCCAGCCTTTGCCCCGGGCGACACCATTGTCGTTCAGGTGAAAGTGAAGGAAGGCGATCGTTCCCGTCTGCAAGCGTTCGAAGGCGTTGTAATCGCCAAGCGTAACCGCGGCGTGAACAGTGCATTCACCGTTCGTAAAATCTCCAACGGTGTTGGCGTAGAGCGTACTTTCCAGACCTACAGCCCGCAAATCGACAGCATGGCTGTCAAGCGTCGCGGTGACGTACGTAAAGCCAAGCTGTACTACCTGCGCGACCTGTCGGGTAAAGCAGCTCGCATCAAGGAAAAACTGGCTTAAGTCCAGCTTCCGATGCAGAAAAAAGCAGCCTACGGGCTGCTTTTTTGTTGCCCGTCATTTTTCCCCGAATTGTGTTTCAGGCAGTAGAACCATGAGCCCCCGCGAGCAAGAGATTCAACGCCGGACCGAATTGTCGGTTACCCGCGTGACCAAGGCGGTGTTCCCGTCGACAACCAACCACCACAACACCCTGTTCGGCGGTACGGCGCTGGCCTGGATGGACGAAGTGTCGTTCATCGCCGCGACCCGTTTTTGCCGGCTGCCGCTGGTCACCGTGTCCACCGACCGCATCGATTTCAATCACCCGATCGCCGCGGGCTCCATCGTCGAGCTGGTAGGAAGGGTAGTGAAGGTTGGCAACACCAGCCTCAAGGTCGAGGTTGAAGTCTTCGTTGAGAGCATGAGCTGCGATGGGCGGGAGAAGGCCATCCATGGCCTGTTCAGCTTTGTTGCCATCGATGATGACAAGCGCCCGGTGCCGGTGCTGCCGGGGTTTGTCGACTGATCGCGAGCAAGCCTAGATCTTGCGGGATTTCACCGTTCTGTAGGAGCGAGGCTTGCCTGCGATGGGCTATCAGGCCGTCGTATCCTTCTGAATCAACGCCACCAGCGTCCAGCCCGCAGCGGGTTTGAGGACGCTGTCTGGCGTTGCCACATGCACCCAGCCGTTGTTGTCGCGAGCGAACAGCAGGGTCGCCCGTTCCCCGTGCAGCGCCCGGTAGTCCTCCCAGCCAAAGCCCTCGGTCAGGTTGGTGCTGTACAACTCCGCACCCTGTCCCAGCAGGCTGGCCAGCTTGCTGTAGGACAACGCCTCGCTGCCCAGCAGATGCCCGCGATGTTCATGACTGGCCCGGTGCTTGTCGGTGCGCCGGCTTTCCTGGCTGTTGGCCAGGCCGAACAGGCGCTGATGGCCGAAATCGTGGCGAAAGCGCATGGACGCCAGGGTGTTCAGTTCGCCGGAGGGCGACAGCGCCAGCAAGTGGCCAAGCCCCACCAGGTCCAGATGGGCATCGGCATGTTGCGATGCCGGGTTGCCGAAATAGGTCGGCAGGCCGTCCATGCGCGCGGCGCGGATGTTCTCCCAGCTCGAGTCGGTCAGCAGCACGCGGCTGCCCAGTTGCTGCAGGGCCTTGCCGATGGTCCGCGCCGGGGCGTTCGCGCCGACGATCAGGAAGCCGCTCGGCGCCGGCTCCGCGACCTTCAGCAGGCGTGCCAGTGGTCGTGCGGTGGCGCTCTGCAGCACCACGGTGCCGATGATCACCGCAAAGGTCAGCGGCACCAGCAGCAGCGCGCCTTCATGGCCGGCCTGGTCCAGGCGAATGGCGAAAATCGCCGAGACGGCCGCGGCGACAATACCCCGTGGCGCGATCCAGGCCAGCAAGGCCCGCTCGCGCCAGCCCAGATTCGAGCCGGCCGTGGACAGCAGCACGTTCAAGGGGCGGGCGATGAACTGGATGATCAGCAGCAGGATCAACACCAGCGGCCCCAGGGCGATCAGGGCGTTGAGGTCCAGGCGCGCCGCCAACAGGATGAACAGCCCGGAAATCAGCAGCACGCTGAGGTTTTCCTTGAAGTGCAGGATGTGCCGGACGTCGACGTCCTTCATGTTGGCCATCCACATGCCCATCAGGGTCACCGCCAGCAGGCCGGACTCGTGCATCACCTGGTTGGCGCCGATGAAAATACCCAGCACCGCCGCCAGCGTGGCCAGGTTATGCAGGTACTCCGGCAGCCACTGGCGCCGCATGACGGTACCCAGGACCCAGCCGCCGACGATGCCGAACAGGCTGCCGCAGAGGATCACCCCGCCGAAGGTCAGCAGGCTATGCTGCAAGCCCTGGCCTTCGGCGCTGGCGATGATGAAGCTGTAGACCACCACGGCCAGCAGGGCGCCGATCGGGTCGATGACGATACCTTCCCAGCGCAGGATATTGGCGATCGACGCCTTGGGCCGGACCACGCGCAGCATGGGTACGATCACCGTGGGGCCGGTGACCAGGGTCAGGGTGCCGAACAGCAGCGCCAGCAGCCAGTCGAAGCCCAGCAGCCAGTGGGTGGCCAGGGTAATCACCGCCCAGGTCGAGAGCGCGCCGATGGTCACCAGCCGATGCACCACCTTGCCGATCTCGCGCCATTCCGACAGGTGCAGGGTCAGGCTGCCCTCAAACAGGATCAAGGCCACCGCCAGCGATACCAGGGGCATCAATAGCGGTCCGAACAGTTCCTGCGGGTCGAGCCAGCCCAGGACCGGGCCGGCGAGAATGCCGCTCAACAGCAGGAACAGAATGGCCGGTAGTTTCAGGCGCCAGGCCAGCCATTGGCAGCCCACTGCCGCCACGCCGATGCCGCCAAAGGCCAACAGAATCTGTTGTTCGTTCATTGAAGCTCCCTGTTCCTTGAAATAGCGGGCTATGAAAGACTAGCGACCCTCTGCACAGTTCACTATTTATTTGCACTGGCCCCGGGGCCGCGCCTTTCGAGTATTTATGCCTGCCGTCGACCATCCCCTGATAGACCGTTTCCTCGATGCGCTATGGCTGGAAAAAGGCCTCTCGGACAACACCCGGGAGGCGTATCGCAGCGACCTGGCATTGTTCAACGGCTGGTTGCAGGAGAAAGGGCTGGAGCTGGCGAATGCCGGCCGCGAGCTGATTCTCGACCACCTCGCCTGGCGGGTGGAGCAAGCCTACAAGCCGCGTTCGACGGCGCGTTTTCTTTCCGGGGTACGCGGTTTCTATCGTTACCTGCTGCGCGAAAAGCTGATCGCCGTGGACCCCACGCTGCAAGTCGACATGCCGCAGCTAGGGCGGCCGTTGCCCAAGTCCCTGTCGGAAGCCGATGTCGAAGCCCTGCTGGCCGCGCCCGACTTGAGCGAGGCCATCGGCCAGCGCGATCGTGCCATGCTCGAAGTCCTGTATGCCTGCGGCCTGCGGGTCACCGAGCTGATCAGCCTGACCCTGGAGCAGGTCAACCTGCGCCAGGGCGTATTGCGGGTGATGGGCAAGGGCAGCAAGGAGCGCCTGGTGCCGATGGGTGAGGAAGCGATTGTCTGGGTCGAGCGCTATATGCGCGATGCCCGTGGCGAGCTGCTCGGCGGGCGCCCCAGCGATGTGCTGTTCCCCAGCCAGCGCGGCGAGCAGATGACTCGCCAGACCTTCTGGCACCGGATCAAGCATCAAGCCAAGGTGGCCGGGATCGGCAAGTCGCTGTCGCCGCACACCTTGCGCCATGCCTTCGCGACCCATCTGCTCAACCACGGTGCCGACCTGCGGGTGGTGCAGATGCTGCTGGGCCACAGCGACCTGTCGACCACCCAGATCTACACCCATGTCGCCCGGGCCCGATTGCAGGACCTGCATGCCAAGCATCACCCCCGCGGTTGATGTGTAGCCGCTGCCGCAGGCTGCAATCGGCTGCGTGGCAGACGCCAATCCTATGTTCGGGTTTTAATTGAAACACCGCAGTGCCCGTTTTTACGACGGCTGCGCCACCGAACGCAGCCTCGTGGGCTCGGCAGCGGCTACACGGGGCAGGCCGCGCTGATCGGCAAATGACCGGCTTGCACGACCCGGAGCCCGCCAGGCGGGCCTTATGTGATAGGCTTTGCCGGTTTACAAAGTGGGCCGTTGTGACCCGGTGTTCCAGTACGGGCGTTATGACCGTCCCATTTGTCCGCCTTCAGGAGTTCCCATGCGCGTGACCCGAATTATTGCCGCCGCAGCCATTGCGCTGGCCAGCACCTTTGTCATGGCCGATGACGCCGCCGAAAAAGCGATTCGTAAAAGCCTCCAGAGCCTGCAACTCGAAGTCCCGGTAGAAAGCATCAGCGCCAGCCCGTTGCCCGGCCTGTATGAAGTCAAGCTCAAGGGCAGCCGCGTGCTGTACGCCAGCGCCGACGGCCAGTTCGTGATGCAGGGCTACCTGTTCCAGCTCAAGGACGGCAAGCCGGTCAACCTGACCGAAAAAACCGAGCGCCTGGGCGTCGCCAAGTTGATCAACGGCATTCCGGTCGCTGAAACCGTGGTCTACCCGGCCATCGGTGAAACCAAGACCCATATCACCGTCTTCACCGACACCACCTGCCCTTATTGCCACAAGCTGCACGCCGAAGTGCCCGAGCTGAACAAGATGGGCGTGGAAGTGCGTTATGTCGCCTTCCCGCGCCAGGGCCTGGGTTCGCCGGGCGACGAGCAGTTGCAGGCGGTCTGGTGCTCGGCCGACAAGAAAGCGGCCATGGACAAGATGGTCGACGGCAAGGAAATCAAGGCCGCCAAGTGCGCCAATCCGGTTTCCAAGCAGTTCGCCCTGGGCCAGTCGATTGGCGTGAACGGCACGCCGGCCATCGTTTTGGCTGACGGCCAAGTGATTCCGGGCTACCAGCCTGCGCCACAAGTCGCCAAACTGGCGCTGGGCGCGAAATAATCCTGCGTCGTCGAGCCTTTGACGATCATGACGCGACGGTTGTGGCTGGCGCGTCATTAATAGAGAGCCGTGCGGTTTGCGGCTGTTTTCCACGGCCGACCTAGCGTCGGCCGTTTCATGGGGAGTTCAGAGTGAATCCGGTCAAAGTGGGCATCTGTGGGCTGGGTACCGTCGGTGGCGGTACCTTCAATGTACTTCAGCGTAACGCCGAGGAAATTGCTCGTCGTGCCGGGCGTGGAATCGAAGTGGCACAAATTGCCATGCGCACGCCAAAGCCTCAGTTCCAAACGACCGGTATTGCGATTACCAACGATGTGTTCGAAGTGGCCACGAACCCTGAGATCGACATCGTCATAGAGCTGATGGGCGGCTATACCGTTGCCCGCGAGCTGGTACTCAAGGCCATCGAGCATGGTAAACATGTGGTCACCGCCAACAAGGCGCTTATCGCCGTACACGGTAACGAAATTTTCGCCAAGGCCCGTGAGAAGGGCGTAATCGTGGCCTTCGAAGCCGCGGTGGCGGGGGGTATTCCTGTCATCAAGGCGATCCGCGAAGGCCTGTCGGCCAACCGCATCAACTGGGTGGCCGGGATCATCAACGGCACTGGCAACTTCATCCTCACCGAAATGCGCGAGAAGGGGCGTACCTTCGAAGACGTGCTGGTCGAGGCCCAGGCCCTGGGTTACGCCGAAGCCGACCCGACCTTCGATGTCGAAGGCATCGACGCTGCGCACAAGCTGACCATCCTGGCGTCCATCGCCTTTGGTATCCCGCTGCAGTTCGACAAGGCCTACACCGAAGGCATCACCAAGCTGACCACCGCCGACGTGAACTATGCCGAGGCCCTGGGCTATCGCATCAAGCACCTGGGCGTGGCCCGTCGCACCGATGCCGGCATCGAGCTGCGCGTGCACCCGACGCTGATCCCGGCCGACCGCCTGATCGCCAACGTCAATGGCGTGTTCAACGCGGTGATGGTCAATGGCGACGCCGTTGGTTCCACCTTGTATTACGGCGCCGGCGCCGGCATGGAGCCGACTGCTTCGTCGGTGATCGCCGACCTGGTGGACGTGGTGCGTGCCATGACCAGCGACCCGGAAAACCGCGTGCCGCACCTGGCCTTCCAGCCGGACTCGCTGTCGGCGCACCCGATCCTGCCGATCGAGGCCTGCGAAAGCGCCTACTACCTGCGGATCCAGGCCAAGGATCACCCGGGCGTGCTGGCCCAGGTGGCGAGCATCCTGTCCGAGCGCGGTATCAACATCGAGTCGATCATGCAGAAAGAGGTCGAGGAGCATGATGGCCTGGTGCCGATGATCCTGCTGACCCACCGGGTGCAGGAGCAGCGCATCAACGATGCGATCACCGCGCTGGAAGCCCTGCAGGGCGTGGTCGGTCCCGTCGTGCGGATCCGCGTCGAGCACCTGAACTAATCCGTTTCGTTGCGCGAGCCCCTGCGGCTCCCGCTTGAAAACTCTTTTTAGAGGAGCCAGTCATGCGTTACATCAGCACCCGCGGCCAGGCACCGGCCCTGAATTTCGAAGACGTCCTGCTGGCCGGCCTGGCGAGCGATGGCGGCCTGTACGTGCCGGAAAACCTGCCACGCTTTACCCAGGAAGAAATCGCTTCCTGGGCCGGCCTGCCGTACCACGAGCTGGCGTTCCGGGTGATGCGCCCGTTCGTCACCGGTAGCATTCCCGATTCCGTCTTCAAGAAAATCCTCGAGGAAACCTACGGTGTGTTCGCGCACAGCGCGGTCGCGCCGTTGCGTCAACTGAACGGCAACGAATGGGTCATGGAGCTGTTCCACGGCCCGACCCTGGCGTTCAAGGACTTCGCCCTGCAACTGCTGGGTCGCCTGCTGGACTACGTGCTGGAAAAACGTGGCGAGCGCGTGGTGATCATCGGCGCCACTTCCGGCGATACCGGTTCGGCCGCCATCGAAGGTTGCAAGCGTTGCGACAACGTCGACATCTTCATCCTGCACCCGCACAACCGTGTGTCCGAAGTGCAGCGCCGGCAGATGACCACCATCCTCGGCGAGAACATCCACAACATCGCCATCGAAGGCAACTTCGACGACTGCCAGGAAATGGTCAAGGCCAGCTTCGCCGACCAGGGTTTCCTCAAGGGCACCCGCCTGGTGGCGGTGAACTCGATCAACTGGGCGCGGATCATGGCCCAGATCGTCTACTACTTCCACGCGGCCCTGCAGCTGGGTGGCCCGGCGCGCTCGGTGGCGTTCTCGGTGCCGACCGGCAACTTCGGCGACATCTTCGCCGGTTACCTGGCCCGCAACATGGGCCTGCCGATCAACCAGTTGATCGTCGCCACCAACCGCAACGACATCCTGCACCGCTTCATGAGCGGCAACCAGTACGTCAAGGAAACCCTGCACGCGACCCTGTCGCCGTCGATGGACATCATGGTCTCCTCGAACTTCGAGCGCCTGCTGTTCGACCTGCACGGCCGCAACGGCGCCGCCCTGGCCGCGCTGATGGACTCCTTCAAGCAAGGCGGCGGTTTCAGCGTCGAGCAGGAGCGCTGGACCGAAGCGCGCAAGCTGTTCGATTCCCTGGCCGTGGACGATGCCCAGACCTGCGAGACCATCGCCGAAGTCTTCGCCCAGACCGGCGAAGTGCTCGACCCGCATACCGCGATCGGCGTGAAGGCCGCCCGTGAGTGCCGTCGCAGCCTGGATATCCCGATGGTGGTGCTGGGCACCGCGCACCCGGTGAAGTTCCCGGAAGCGGTGGAGCAGGCCGGGATCGGCAAGGCCCTGCAATTGCCGGCGCACCTGTCCGACCTGTTCGAGCGCGAAGAGCGTTGCACCGTCCTGGCCAACGACCTGAAGGCCGTACAAGCCTTCGTCAGCCAGCACGGCAACCGCGGCAAACCGCTCTGATCGATTGACATCGATCGTCAACAAGGCCCGTCTCTGACGGGCTTTGCTTTTTTACACCGGCTGTTTATGGCGGCGCGTCTTCAGGGACGGAGCACAAGGACAAGGCACAAGGACAAGGACAGGACAACACGCCGCAGATCACGCACAGGATGGTTATGTTGCTGCACCCCTTTTTGCGCACATTGATGGTGTTGACGATGCTGTCCCTGGCTCCGTGCCTGATGGCGGCGCAGAGCCTGCCCTTCAAGCTGGTGCCGGCCTTCGTCGAGCTGGAGCCGCTGACCCTGGCGCCGGCCGAGCGGCAATGGCTGGCGAAGCAGGGCACCTTGAAGGTGGGCATTTCGATCGATGACTATCAGCCGATCGACATCACCCGCGACCGCAATCGCTACCAGGGCATCAGTGCCGACTACCTGAGCCTGGTCGGCGAGCGCCTGGGCATGCCGATGCAGGTCCTGGGGTTCGCCGAGCGCGATCAGGCGGTCGAGGCGCTGCGCAATGGCACGATCGATATCCTGACCAGCGCCAATGGTTACGAGCGCGGGATCATGGGGCTGCACTTTTCCAGCGACTACATGCCCGATCGGGCGGTGGTGGTCGTGCGCCGAAACGAGGCCGAGATCCCCGAGGACTTGGCCGGCAAGAAAATAGTGCTGCTCGAAGGTTATGCGGACGCAAAAGTCGCCCACGCGGCTTATCCCAATAGCCAGATCATCCTCTCGCCCAATCTCTATAGCGGCCTGGAAGCCCTGGAGCAGGGGGATGTGGACGCTTTTATCGGCAACGAGGTGATTGTCCGCGCCTATAAGGCGCTGCGTCCTTACCTGGGGCTGCAGATCCGCACCGGCAGCCGGCTGCCACCGATCGGCTTTGCCTTCGCCACGCGCCAGAGCGACCCGCTGTTGAGCCGCCTGATCGAACAGGCGCTGAAGAGCATCGACGACTCCACGCAACGGGAAATCCTCGCTCGCTGGACCACCGGGCTGGGCGCCAGCGTCAGCGACGAGCGGATCAAGCTGAGCAAGGCCGAGCGCGCCTGGCTGCTCGAGCATCAGCATGTGGTGGTGGCTTCCCAGCAATACCCGCCCTATGTGTTCAAGGACAAGGACGGCCAGTGGACGGGGCTGAATATCGACCTGCTCAACCGGATCTCGAGAATGACCGGCCTGCAGTTCGTTCAGGAGGAAAGTTTTTCCACCAGCCATACCCTGGACCTGTTGCTCAAGGGCCGGGCGCAGATGAATACCACCTTGGCGGCCAACGACGAGCGCTGCGGCTTTCTCGACTTCACCCATCCCTTTGGCGGTTCGGCCTGGGTGTTCGTGGTCCGCTCCGAAGACCTCCAGCTCAATACGCTCTCCCAGCTGGAAGGTCGGGTATTGGCGCTGCCGGCCAAGCATGCGCTGGAGAGCTACGTTCGCCAGAGCTACCCGAAAGTCCACCTGCGCTCGGTCAAGACCTATCAAGAGGCGCGGGCCCTGGTGGCCAATGGTGAGGCCGATGCAACCATCCAGAACGAAGTCGAGGTGCAGGGCTACCCGGCGAACGGGCTGCGCATCGGCCGTAGCGTCGAGGGCAAGTGGTCGGCCGACCAGTTTTCGGTGCGCAGGGACCAGCCCGAGCTTTTGAGCATCCTGAACAAGGCCCTGGAAGCCTTCCCGGTGGCCGAACTCAGCGCGATCCGCCTGAAATGGCTGGGGGTGACGCCGGTGCCGGTGCCGGTCTGGCAGCGCGTGCCGATGTGGATCTACTGGGCCACCTTCACCGCGATCCTGTTCGGCCTGCTTTCCCTGGCCTGGAGCAGCCGGCTCAAAGTGCAGATCCGCCAGCGCCTGCAAGCCGAGCAACGCCTCAACGACCAGTTGGCGTTCAAGCGCGCCTTGCTCGACGGCATCCCCAGCCCGATCTTCGTCCGTGACCTGGCCGGGCGCATGATCACCTGCAACAAAAGCTACGAAATCCACACCGGCATGCGCCTGGAACAGATCAAGGGGCTGTGCCTGGCCGAGCTCGATGCCCTGCCCGAGGCCACGGCCCAGCAGTTGCACCAGGAGTTCCTGCAGCAGCTGGAATCCCAGGAATCGGTGTTCGTCGACCGCCAGATCGAGTCCAAAAACGGCCCGGTGCAGATCTATCAATGGACCGTGCCGTTCTACAGCGCCCAGGGTGAATTGCAGGGGCTGCTGGGGGGCTGGATCGACATCACCGAGCGCAAGCGCCTGGAGGAAGAACTGCTGCAAGCGCGTCGCGCGGCGGACCAGGCGAACTACGCCAAGAGCGCTTTTCTCTCGACCATGAGCCACGAGATCCGCACGCCGATGAACGCCATCATCGGTTTGCTGGAACTGGAGAAGGAACAGGCGCGCCTGCGCGGCATGCCGTTTTCCGATGCCTTGCGCGTGGCCTACCAATCGGCGCAGGAGCTGATCGGCCTGATGGGCAACAACCTCGACCTGGCCAAGATCGAGGCCGGGCACATGCAGTTGGCGCCGCAGACCGTGGCCCTTCGCGGCTTCTTCGAAGACATCCGGCAACTGTTCGAGGCCACCGCGCGCAATAAGGGGCTGAACCTGACGCTGGCTTTCGACAAGGCGGCTGAGGGTTGCTACTGGCTCGATCCGTTGCGCCTGCGCCAAGTGCTGCACAATCTGTTGAGCAATGCCCTGAAATTCACCCAGGTTGGCGAAGTGCGGGTGTCGGTCGAGCGCCAGGTCGATGAGCATGGCGCTGATCGCCTGTGTATCAGCGTGGCCGACACCGGGCTGGGCATCAGCCCCGAGAAGCAGGCGAGCCTGTTCGATCCGTTCACCCAGGCCCATGTGCAGACGGCGCTGGGGCAAGGCGGGACCGGCCTGGGCCTGAGCATCTGCAAGCAACTGGTGGAGCTGATGGGCGGCCGCATCCTGCTGCACAGCCAGCCCGGCGAGGGAACCACCGTGACCCTCGAACTCTACCCGGAGCAGGTGGTCGAGGATTTCAGCCAGGCGCCAGCGGTGGCCGGCGAGCGCCCGCAAAGCCGTCGCATGTCGGTGCTGGTGGTCGACGACGTGCGCGCCAATCGCATGGTGCTCAGCCAGCAACTGATGTTCCTCGGGCACAAGGTGGTGGCGCTCGATAGCGCCGAGGCGGCACTGGCGCGCTGGCGAAGCGAAGCGTTCGACCTGGTCATGACCGATTGCCACATGCCGGGCATGAACGGCTATCAGTTGAGCGAAGCGATACGCCGGGTCGAGGCCGAGGAAGGACGTGAGGCCTGCCCGCTGATCGGCTGCACGGCCAATGCCTTCGAAGATGAACAGCAGCGCTGCGCGCAGGCCGGCATGGACGAACTGCTGGTCAAGCCGGTGACCCTGGACCGACTGGCGCAGATGCTTGCGCGCTTTTTGCCGTCGCCGTCGTTCGACATCCAGACCCTGCGCACCATGACCCAGGCCGACGAGCCGGTCCTGCAACGCATGCTGCGCGAGCTGTGGAGCAACCTGGCGCAGGAGCATGCGGCCCTGGAACTGGCGGTGCAGGAGCAGGACTGGGCGCGGATCGGCATGGCCACGCACCGCCTGAAAGGGGTGTGCTGCCTGATCGATGCGCTGCCGCTGGCCCAGGCCTGCATCGACCTGGAAGCAGTGACCCGGGCCTGCTCGACGTCGCAGTTGGCGCAGCATTGGCCGCTTCTCAAGGAGGCCATCAACTGCTTGCGCAGCGACATCGAACCGTATCTGGGGGCCGATTAAGACTTGTCTTATAGGGCGCTCTGACCTCTGCGATTAACGTACCGGCCCGCTGCGGATTCTCGCCGCTCTTGCCGTATCGGAGGTCGTTCCATGCACAGGTTGAAAGTGCTCGTTCTTGAAGACAATTCGTTTCAATTGATGGCCCTGCACCAGATGCTCAACGCCAATGGCGTGTTCAACGTGCTGAATGCCGAAAGCGTTGCCGCCGCCCGGCAATCCCTGGACAACAAGGGGCCGGTGGACATCGCCATCTGCGATCTGTACCTGGAGCAGGCCGACGGGCTGGAGCTGATTCGTTACCTGGCAGAGCAGCAACGGGCAAAGGCGCTGATCATTCTTAGCGATGCGCAAGCCGATGTCCGCGAGGGCGCCGCGGCCATGGCCAGGCAGCAGGGCCTGAACGTGCTGGGCTGCCTGCCCAAGCCGGCTTCGGTCACTTTGGTCAATGAGCTGCTGAGCCTCTACCAGCAATGTTTCGAGCCGGGCCCGCAGGCCTTGTCGCTGGCCCAGGTGCGCGACATCCTGGTGCTGGACATGTTCCAGCCGCAGGCCCCGACCGCCGAAGAAGGGCAGGCCGCGGTGCTGCGCCATGGGGTCGCCCATTTCCAGCCGGTGGTCAGCCAGGACGGCGCGATCCAGGGCGTCGAAGCCCTGGCGCGCTGGCAGCACCCGGAGCATGGCTTGATGCTGCCCGCCGACTTCCTCCCGGTGATCGAGTTCGCCGGGCTGGAGGAGGCCTTCACCTGGCTCATGCTGGAACAGGCGATGCAGCTGTCGGCCGGGGTGCGCCTGGTCATGGGCCGCTCGCTGGCGATCTCGGTGAATATCCCGGTGGGCATGCTGGAGCTGCCGAACTTCGCCCGGCAGCTGGAAGCCCAGCTGCGCCGTTTCGAGGTGCCGGCCCAGCTGCTGACCCTGGAAATCGTCGAGACCACCGAGCTGGAAACCGATACCGCGCATGTGGAGGCCTTGCTGCGCTTGCGCATGATCGGCTGCAAGCTGTCGATTGGCGACTTCGGCACCGGTGGCACCAGCCTGCAGCGTTTGCTGGAACTGCCGTTCACCGAGTTGAAGATTCCGCCGGCCTTTGTCTGCGGGCTGGCGGCCGATGAGCGCAAGTCGGCGGTGGTGGCCGGGGCCATGAGCATGGCCCGGCGTATGTCGTTGGGCCTGGTGCTGGCCGGCATCGAGAGCGCCGCCGACTACGAGGCGGCCAACAAGCTGGGGCAGGCGCGCCTGCAAGGTTGCTTCATTGCCGAGCCCATGAGCGCGGTCGCCGTGCGGCAGTGGATCGTCCGGCGCCTGAAGGACGACCTCGACGGGGAGGTCTGAGCCGCTGCTCAGGCGAGCCCGTGCTCCTGCACGTAGATGTACAGCGCCGCGGCGCTGGACAGGCCGAGCTTGCGCATGGCGCTGACTTTCTGGGTGCTGACGGTCTTTTTGCTGCGGTTGAGCTGGGCGGCGATTTCCCCGACCGTCAGCCCGGCCGCCAGCAGGCGGATGACTTCGAGCTCGCGGGGCGACAACTGTTCCCCGGACAACAAGCGGTCCGGCCCGACTTCGCCCGCCAGGCTGAGAAGCTGCCGGATGGCCTGGGCAACGAAGACCTTGTCGCGGCGCACATGGCTGATCGCCGCCGGCAGTTCATCGGCCAGGCTGGCCTTGCTCAGCAGGCCCATGACGCCCAGGTCGAGAATCGAGCGGAACAGCCCGGCATTGTTGAGCATGGTCACCACCACGATCGGCAGTTGCGGGTGATGCCGGCGCACCTGCTCGATCAGGCGCAGGCCGTCGTTCTGCTGTTCCCCCGGCATCATGAAATCGGTGACCAGCAGGTCGCAGGGACAGCTTTGCAGCAGCTCGCCGAGCGCGGTCGGCGAGCTGGCTTCGCCGACGATCGCCAGGCGTTCGTCGCGCTCCAGGACAGCCCGCAGCCCGATAAGGAAAATCGGGTGATCGTCGGCCAGGACGATTCGCAGTTTTTTACTGGACGTTTGATTCAAGACTCGCTCCGGTGAGAAGGCAGTATTTCGGACAAACCCAACAGCCGGGCAACAATCGTCGCTGCGCCGCCGGGCTTTGCCAACCACTCGAGGAGAGGGCCCCATGGCCACACCCCCATCTGCCAGAAAGACCTGCACCAGGCCTGAAGCCCCGCCCCGGGTACAGGTCGCGATGCCGGTGCGAATCCACCCTTGCCGCTACTCCTGCCGCCAGGCGGTAGCGGGCTACAAGAAGGTCGAGGCGCTGATCGAACAGCCGGCGCCGTCACGTTCGTTTCTGGTCTGACGTGCTGATTCTAGTCTGATACGGGGTGTTTTTTATCTGTCATCTTTTGCGGGCATGCTGGATCGACTCAGGTCGGCAACCCTTGTCGGTTGCGAACTTTCTTCTCTGGGCGATGGTCACTTGAATGCCAGAAAGCGACCGGCATTCGTGAATTCGAGCCTTAACTAGAGCTATTGAGTGGTGATCGAGATGGAAAGTATCAGCCTATTGTTGGGTGAAGCTTTGAGCCCGTATCAGGTAACTCTGACTCCGCGCGCGCCGGGGGAATGCCTGGTGACCCTGAAGAATGCCTTGGGAGCCATTGTGGTCGAGCGCGAGTTCAGCCAGGCCCAGTTGACCGACAAACGCCAGTTGACCGATGTCGTCGACGGCCTGCATCGCGACGTATTGATTGCTGAAGGCCGCCTGGAACCCTGTGTCATCGCGGCCTTGCGTAACGTGGCCCGGGAGAAGGCGTTCGATACCGCGCGCTGATCGGAACATTCGCGGAACCTTCGCCATCGGCCATCAGTCAGACCCTTGGCAACAGGAGCGAGCATTGTGCTCCGGTGCTTGTCGCCTGTTGCACGGGTCTGGTGTCAGACCACGTTTAACCCCGAGTCGTCTCCCCACTTCTCGGGGTTTCTTTTTGCCCGCGGTTTCTAGCGCCGCGGCATGTCGTGGAAAAACGCCAGGGCGTCGTTGCGGTATTGCGCGCGCAGCGACGGCTCCAGCCACTGGGCATATAACTCCAGCAGCTTGTGCTGGCGCAGTTCGAGCAGCGCCTGGTTGATGCGCTCCACCGCCTGCCGGCCCCGCGCCGTGTTCGAGCAGCCGACGTTCACCGATTGGTAGGTGGGCATGCCCTGGATCGGGTAGAACTCCAGGTCGTTCGGGTCGAGCCCTTGCTGCTGCGCCTGGAAACGGATCTCCGGCTGGTAGCCGATCAGGCCCTTCAGGCGTCCGCGCCGTTGCATCTGCAGCAGGTTGCCGATGGCGTTGTTGCCGTAGTGGGCTATCAAGGTTTCGGGCGGCGCCTGGTCGAGCAGGGTGTCGATTTGCTCGCCATAACTCCGCTCGGCCACCACGCCAACGGTGTGCGGGGCGCTGGCCAGCAGCGCGCGCAAGTCGACGCGGCCGTCATGGATAAACGGCAGCAGGCCGTCACGGTCCCGGCGCAGCACCGCCAGGCCATTGCTGAACACGCGAAAACTGGTGATGGAAAACGCCACCCACTGCGCCCGCTGCGGGCTGAACATCAGCGCCGGGTCGCAGACGAAGGGTTGTTCCCGAAGCATTTGCATGCCCCGCGCGCGGTTGACGTGCACGACTTGATGGTCGTACTCCGGCAGGCTGGCCATCAGTGCCGGCAAGGCCTGGTCGATCACGCCCTGGCCTTTTTGCGGCCCCTCGAAAATGGTCGTTGGCGGCAAATCGCGCAAAACCCAGATCAGGGTGTCCCTGGCCTGGCTGACCTGGGGGCAGATGCCGAGCATCAGCAACACCCCCAACAAGCGCATCCCACGGATCATTCGCCCGCTACTGCATGGGTTCATCAGGCTGCTGATCCTTGTCGATAAAACATTCATTACCGCGAAATCGTGCCCGCTCCTAGATCGCGCCGGCGTTGCGCAGCGCCTGGATCTGCGAGGCGTCGTAACCCAGCTCGGCCAGCACCTGGGCATTGTGTTCGCCCAGCGCGGGGCCGACCCATTCGGCCGAACCCGGCGTGTCCGAGAGTTTCGGCACTATGCCGGGCATCTTGAACGCCTTGCCGTCCGGCAGCTTGGCCTGGAGGAACATTTCCCGGGCGAGAAACTGCGGATCGCTGAACATGTCCTCGGCGCTGAAGATACGGCTGGCGGGGACTTCTGCCTGGTTCAGCAATTCGAGCACACGCTCCAGCGGCAGCGAGTTGACCCAGCGATCGATGACCCCGTACAGCTCGTCGCGCCGGCTGTCGCGGCCGTCGTTGCTGGCCAGGGCCGGGTCGTTGGCCAGGTCGTCACGGCCGATGATCTGCATGAAGCGCTTGAAGATCGCATCGCCGTTGGCGCCGATCTGCACGTGCTTGCCATCGGCGCTAGTGTGGATGGAGGAGGGCGTGATGCCGGGCATGATGTTGCCGGTGCGTTCGCGGATGAACCCGAAGACGTCGAACTCCGGGACCATGCTTTCCATCATGGCGAAGATCGCTTCGTACAGCGCCACGTCCACCACCTGGCCCTGGCCGCCATTGACCTCGCGGTGCCGCAGCGCCATCAGGGCACCGATCACGCCCCACAGGGCGGCAATCGAATCGCCGATGGAAATGCCCGTGCGCACCGGCGGCCGGTCTTCGAAACCGGTGATGTAGCGCAGCCCGCCCATGGACTCGCCGACCGCGCCAAAACCGGGCTGGTCCTTCATCGGCCCGGTCTGGCCGAAGCCGGACAGGCGCACCATCACCAGCTTGGGGTTCAGGGCGTGCAGGGTGTCCCAGCCCAGGCCGAGTTTCTCCAGGACCCCGGGGCGGAAGTTCTCGATCAGGATGTCGGCCTCGGCCAACAGCTTTTTCAGTACTTGCAGGCCGTCCGGGTGCTTGAGGTTCAGGGTCAGGGACTTTTTATTGCGCGCCTGGACGAACCACCACAGCGACGTGCCTTCGTACAGCTTGCGCCACTTGCGCAACGGGTCGCCGCCATCCGGCGATTCGACCTTGATGACCTCGGCGCCGAATTCGGCGCAGATGCGCGAGGCGAACGGGCCGGCGATCAGGGTGCCGAGTTCGACGACTTTCAGCCCGGCAAGGGGTTTGGCAGTAAGCGGCATGGCGGATCCTGTAGGACAGAGACTGGGCGGTAGAGCGTTTTAACATAGGCCGGCGCTCCCTCGCCAAAGGATGATGGTGCGCGATTCGTGGATTGGCCCATGCATCGGTTAGACTTGCCGCCTTTCCTCGTATCAAGAAGCCCCGTCCATGGCCCAGCCGTCTACCACCTACAAGTTTGAATTGAACCTGACTGACCTCGATCGCGGGGTGTATGAAAGCGTCAAGCAAACCATCGCCCGCCATCCGTCGGAAACCGAAGAGCGCATGACCGTGCGTCTGCTGGCCTACGCCCTTTGGTACAACGAGCACCTGTCGTTCGGTCGTGGCCTGTCGGAAGTGGATGAGCCGGCCCTGTGGGAAAAGAGCCTGGACGACCGCGTGCTGCACTGGATCGAAGTCGGCCAGCCGGACGCCGAGCGCCTGACCTGGTGCTCGCGCCGTACCGAGCGCACCAGCCTGCTGGCCTACGGCAGCCTGCGCGTGTGGCAGACCCGCGTAGTGGACGCGGTGAAAAACCTGAAGAACCTCAATATCGCCGGCGTGCCCCAGGACGTCCTGGAAGTCCTCGCCAAGGACATGCCGCGCGTTATCAAGTGGGACGTGATGATCAGCGAAGGCACGATCTTCGTCACCGACGATCGCGGCCAGCACGAAGTCCAGCTGGAATGGCTGTTGGGCGAACGCTGAGTTCGCCGCGCTGCGCGCTGTTTTGCCGTATCCCCCGTATCGAAGAGAAGCCTCTGCCGCCCCATGCGTATCGAACCTCGTGAGTTGCCCGCTACCCTGCCGTTTCTCGGCGATCTGCCACCCCTGCTGACCCGCCTGTACGCCGCCCGTGGCGTGCAGTCCGAGGCCGAGCTGGACAAGAGCCTGGCGCGGCTGATCCCGTTTCAGCAGCTCAAGGGCATCGAGGCGGCGGTCGACTTGCTGGTGATCGCCCTGGAGCAGCGCGAGCGCATCCTGATCGTCGGCGACTTCGATGCCGACGGCGCCACCGCCAGCACCGTGGGGCTGCTCGGCCTGCGCCTGCTGGGCGCGGCCCACGTCGATTACCTGGTGCCGAATCGTTTCGAGTATGGCTACGGCCTGACCCCGGAGATCGTTGCCGTGGCCCTGGAGCGCAAGCCCCAGCTGCTGATTACCGTGGACAACGGCATCTCCAGCGTCGAGGGCGTGGCGGCGGCCAAGGCGGCCGGGCTGAAAGTGCTGGTCACCGACCACCACTTGCCCGGCCACGAGTTGCCGGCGGCCGACGCCATCGTCAACCCGAACCAGCCCGGCTGCGAGTTTCCGAGCAAGGCGCTGGCCGGGGTCGGGGTGATCTTCTACGTGCTGATGGCGTTGCGCGCCCGGTTGCGCAGCCTTGGCCGGTACGAAACCCAGCCACAGCCGAACATCGGCGAGCTGCTGGACCTGGTGGCGCTGGGCAGCGTCGCCGACGTGGTGCCGCTGGACGCCAACAACCGCATCCTGGTGCACCAGGGCCTGGAGCGGATTCGCGCCGGGCGCGCGCGACCGGGCATCAAGGCAATCCTCGAAGTGGCCAAGCGCGAGGCTTCGCGCATCACGTCCACCGACCTGGGGTTCATCCTTGGCCCACGGCTGAATGCCGCCGGCCGCCTGGACGATATGAGCCTGGGCATCGAATGCCTGCTCAGCCACGACATGGCCCAGGCGCGGGAAATGGCCAGCCAGCTGGATGAGCTGAACCAGGACCGCAAATCCATCGAGCAGGGCATGCAGCGCGAGGCCCTGGCCCAGCTCAAGGACTTGCCGGTGGAATCGATGCCGTTCGGCCTGTGCCTGTTCGAACCCGACTGGCACCAGGGCGTGATCGGGATTCTCGCCTCGCGGATGAAAGAGCGCTACCACCGGCCGACCATCGCCTTTGCCGACGCCGGCGAAGGCATGCTCAAAGGTTCGGCGCGCTCGGTGCCGGGCTTTCATATCCGCGATGCCCTGGACGCGGTGGCGGCCAGGCACCCGGACCTGATCAGCAAGTTCGGCGGTCACGCCATGGCCGCCGGCCTGTCGCTGCCGGAGCAGAATTTCCCGGCCTTCGCCGAGGCCTTCGATGTCGAGGTGCGGCGCCAGCTGCGCGAGGAAGACCTGACCGGGCGCCTGTTGTCGGACGGCACCCTGGCGGTGGAAGAGTTCCACCTCGAACTGGCCCGCGCCCTGCGCCATGCCGGGCCCTGGGGCCAGCATTTTCCCGAGCCGTTGTTCCATGGCGTGTTCCAGCTGGTGGAGCAGCGCGTGGTCGGCGAGCGGCACCTCAAGGTGGTGCTGCGCAGCGAATGCGGCTCGGTGAAGCTCGATGGCATCGCCTTCGGCATCGACCGCGACATCTGGCCGAACCCGACCATCCGCTGGGTGGAGCTGGCCTACAAGCTGGACCTCAACGAGTTCCGCGGCCAGGAAACGGTGCAACTGATGATCGCCCATATCGAACCGCGCTGACGCCTTCGCGGGCAAGCCTCGCTCCTACGCAAGGCGGGTGCTGCTTTTGTAGGAGCCAGGCTTGCCGGCGAAGAAGGCGCCGCGGAGTGTCAGGCCGGACGCTTTCGCGGGCAAGCCTCGCTCCTACGGACGGTGGGTGCTGCTTCTGTAGGAGCCAGGCTTGCCGGCGAAGAGGACGCCGCGGTGTACCTGGCCGGACGCCTTCGCGGGCAAGCCTCGCTCCTACGGACGGTGGGCGTTGCTTTTGTAGGAGCCAGGCTTGCCGGCGAAGAAGGCGCCGCGGTGTACCTGGCCGGACGCCTTCGCGGGCAAGCCTCGCTCCTACGAATGGTGGCGCTGCTTCTGTAGGAGCCAGGCTTGCCGGCGAAGAAAGCGCCGCGGTGTACCTGGTCGGACGCCTTCGCGGGCAAGCCTCGCTCCTACGGACGGTGGACGTTGCTTTGTAGGAGCCAGGCTTGCCGGCGAAGAAGACGCCGCGGTGTACCTGGCCAGACGCTTTCGCGGGCAAGCCTCGCTCCTACGGACTGCGGGTGCTGCTTCTGTAGGAGCCAGGCTTGCCGGCGAAGAAGACGCCGCGGTGGATCAGGCCAGGCGCTGACAAAGTGTGTCGGAACCCTGCTGGTCGCGCCGTTGTCGACTAGGCTCTAAGCACTGCTTGATTGGCCTTGTGACGTCTTTGTCCTTTTTCTCCCGCGGGGGCGGGCGCTGTTCCTTTCCAGTCACTCGTCGACTTTTCAAACAGAACCCTGGAGCCTGACCACTGATCGAGAGGTGCCCCATGAGTCTGCTGCTTGAGCCCTATACCCTTCGTCAATTGACCTTACTCAACCGCATCGCGGTATCGCCCATGTGCCAGTACTCCAGCGTAGATGGACTGGCCAATGACTGGCACCTGGTGCACCTCGGCAGCCGTGCCGTGGGCGGCGCCGGACTGATTTTTACCGAGGCCACGGCGGTCACCGCCGACGGGCGCATCACCGCCCAGGACCTCGGCCTGTGGAACGACGAACAGATCGCACCCTTGCAACGCATCACCCGGTTCATCGCCGCCCAGGGCGCGGTCGCCGGTATCCAGCTGGCTCATGCCGGGCGCAAGGCCAGCACCCATCGGCCATGGCTGGGCAAGCATGGCAGCGTCAAGCCCGAGGACGGTGGCTGGGTTCCGGTCGGCCCCTCGCCGATCGCCTTCGACCCGCAACATACGCCGCCGACCCAGCTCGACGAAGGGCAGATCGCCGCCATCGTCCAGGCCTTCGTCGACTCGGCCAAACGTGCCCTCATCGCCGGTTTCAAAGTGGTCGAGGTGCATGCCGCCCATGGCTACCTGTTGCATCAATTTCTGTCGCCGCTGAGCAATCAGCGCCGTGACCAGTACGGCGGTTCCTTCGATAACCGCATTCGCCTGGTGCTGCAGGTGAGCGAGGCGGTGCGGGCGGTCTGGCCGGAAGAATTGCCGTTGTTCGTCCGGGTGTCGGCCACCGACTGGGTGGAGGACGGCTGGAACCCGGATGAAACCGTCGAGCTGGCATGCCGCCTGAAAGCCCTGGGCGTGGACCTGATCGACGTCTCGTCGGGCGGTACCGCGGTCAATGCCGAGATCCCCACCGGCCCGGGCTATCAGACCCGTTTTGCCGAACGGGTGCGCAAGGAGTCGGGAATCGCCACCGGCACCGTGGGCATGATCACCGAGCCAGCCCAGGCCGAGCACATTCTGCGCACCTGCCAGGCCGACATCATCTTCCTTGCCCGGGAGCTGCTGCGCGACCCGTACTGGCCGCTGCATGCCGACGACGACCTGAGCGGGCACAAGGCGATCTGGCCGGCGCAGTACCAGCGCGCGACCCATCGCGACCAGCCGATTCACGAGTCGGATCTGCGCGAGTGAGCTGAGCGGGGGCATAAAAAAACCGGCCTGTGAGGGCCGGTTTTTTTTTTGCTGGCGGGCAACCTGTAGCCGCTGCCGCAGGCTGCGATCGACCGGGAACCGGTCGCAAATCAGGCGACGCGGATCGACTGAAGAGCCTGGGTCCGCTGCGCGGCCCATCGCAGCCTGCGGCAGCGGCTACAGATAGTGCTGCATCAGCTGTACTTGCGCTTGTCCGGTGCCGGCGGGAAGTACTGGTACAGCCAGGTTTCGCTCAGGGTGCGATCGTTGCTGCGGATAAACAGCCGCAGTTCCACCGGGTCGACGCTGTCGTTGGTCGGGTACCAGTCGAACAGCACGCGATAGCCCTGGATCTCGTCCAGCTTGAGCACGTGGAAATCCTTGACCTGGCCGTTCGACGCGGTGACCACCGGCTCGATGCCGGTGCCTTCCGGTAACCGTTCCAGGCCGCCGCCGTTGAAGTCCACGGCAAAGCGCCGGGCCCAGACCGGCGGGTAATGCTCGCCCGGAGCCCAGCCTTCGACGAAGCCGCCCATGCCCGAACGGGTGGCGTTGACCCGCGCCAGCGGCGTGCCTACCGGCGGCAGGGCACTCCAGTACAGTTTGTAGCCGTAGTTCAGCGAGTCGCCGGCAGCCAGCGGCTTTTTCGGGGTCCAGAAGGCCACGATGTTGTCCAGGGTCTCGCCGGTGGTCGGGATCTCCAGCAGGTCGACCGAGCCTTCGCCCCAGGCAGTGGTCGGCTCGACCCACAGGCTCGGGCGCCGGCTGTACCAGTCCACGGTGTCCTGGTAGTTGGCGAACTCGTGGTCGGTCTGCACCAGGCCGAAACCTTTCGGGTCCTTGTCGGCGAAGGCGTTGAACTGCAGGGTCGCCGGGTTGTTCAGCGGGCGGCAGATCCACTCGCCGTTGCCGCGCCACATGGCCAGGCGGTCCGAGTCGTGGATCTGCGGATGGATGGTGTCGCACATGCGCCGCTCATGGGTGCCGCAGCTGAACATGCTGGTCATCGGCGCAATGCCCAGCTGCTCGATGGCGGTGCGGGCGTTGACGTGTGCATCGACGTCCATCACCACGCGCTCGGCCTGGCAATCGATGTCGAAGCGGTAGGCGCCGGTGGCGCTCGGCGAGTCGAGCAGGGCATAGACCACGAAGCGGGTGCTGTCCTTGCCCGGGGTCTCGAACCAGAACTTGGTGAAGTCGGGGAACTCTTCGCGCTTCTTGGCGTAGGTGTCGATCGCCAGGCCGCGTGCCGACAGGCCGTACTGGCCGGTCTTGTCCACTGCGCGGAAATAGCTGGCGCCGAGGAAGGACACCACGTCGTGCTTGTCCAGTTCCGGCGCCTTGAACAGCTTGAAGCCGGCAAAGCCCAGGTCGCCCTTGAGCTGCGCGGTATCGACGCTGGTGTTCTGGTAGTTGAACAGCGAGGGGCGGAAATGCACTTCCCGCGCCTGGCGGGTCTTGGCGTCGACGCTGTACATGCGCACCGGCTGCTTGAAGCCCATGCCGACGTGGAAGAACTGCACGTCCAGCTGGCCGTTCAGTTCCTTCCACAGCGAATGGTTGCCGTCGTAGCGGATCGCGTTGAAGTTCTGCGGGGTCATGGTCGCCAGGGTCGGCGGCAGCACCTGCTTGGTGTTCACGTATGGCTTGCCGGCCAATTGCTTGGCCTGGGCCTTGAGAATCTCGAAATCGAAGGCTTGCGCTTCGCCGTCGGCGGCGCCAGCCCAGGCCCGGGTGGCCAACAGACCTGTGGCCGACAGGCCGGTGTAGGCTGCCAGCGCCATGGATGCTTTCAGTAGATGCCTGCGATGCATAAGTGAACCTTGTCAGGAGATCCCGAGCCTTCCTGGCTGCGCTGGATCGGAAATGGAGGTTCGGTCATGCCTTCGGCCAAACACAACGGACTTTTAACAACTGGCGGATAGAATAATCGGTTCGCCCGAGGCACAAAATGCCCAACTATCGATACGTAAAACCACGGATGGCTTGAGGAACCCCCCATGCTCGATGAACGTCTTCTGACCTCGCGGGACATCCCGCTGTTCAAACTTATTGACCGCGCGGAACTGATCGAGGCGTTCTACCGCCTGCAGGACGGGCAACTGCTGGGTTATCCCCGGCGCGAGGTGGTGAGCGGCTGGCCGCCTGGCGAGGCCGAGCATGACGCGCTGCTCTTGCAGGCGTGTGAACAGCGTGGCGGCTGGCTGTATGGGGTGTTCGACGAACATCGGCTGGTGGCCGCCGCGGTGGTCGATTGCCTGGTGATCCACAACGCCGGCCTGCGGCTGCGGCAACTGAAGTTCCTGCATGTCAGCCGGGCGTATCGCGGGCGCGGCCTGGGCCAGCGGCTGTTCGGCCTGGCCGCCGAACAGGCGCAGCGCATGGGCGGCGAAGGCCTGTATGTCTCGGCCACGCCGTCGCGCAACACCGTGGACTTCTACCGCCGCCTGGGCTGCGAGCTGTTGCCGGCCCCCGATCCAGAGCTGTATCGCCTGGAGCCCGAGGACATCCATCTGTACCTCAGGTTGCCCTGATTTTCAGCGGGTTGGCACCAGGTCGGCGGGTTGGATGAACGGCATCAGTGATTCGTGGGCTCCTACTGACTCAATGACATCAACCACGGCACGGCATACAGCACCAGCACGCACCCCAGCCACAGGCCCAGCCAGCGATAGTGGGTTGGCATGCCGCAGGCGTGCCAGCCTTTGGCGGCGGCGTATACCAGGGTGATCTGGATCAGCACCAGGGACAGGACGCCGGAGGGAACCGCCACCGCCGAGACAAAGGGCGCGGCGACGGCGCGGGTCAGTACCAGGCCCAGTTGCAGGGCGGCGAACGGCAGTACCAGCCAGACGGCCACTTGCAGCATCAGGCTGACGATTTGCGAGGGCATGGGCGCATCCTTGCAGCCGAAGAGGTTTCAGCGCCGCGGGCTGGGGAGCCAGGTGCTGTGTGGCGGCGGATGGTGCCGCAACTTGATCGGCTTGGCCAGACCTCGTTCAATAGCCGCCTTTCAAGGAGATCGGGCAAATGAATTGCAGTTTTTCGGCGGGCGCACGATGAAGTACAGGAAGACCCTGACGGTGCTGGTTTTGCTGCTGTTCGCCTGCGCGCTGGTGTTCGTCTGCGCGTTGAACACCGTGCTCGAGCGCAAGCCCTATTCGAGCACCAGCCCTTCCGGCCGTTACCTGCTGCAGCATGCCTCGGCCGGTGGCCTGCTGGTGCCCTTCGGCGGCCAGGGCTACTTGCAAATCATCGACCTCAAGGAGCCGCAGCGGGTCTATCGCACACCCTTGATCAAAGACTGGTCGCTGGACCTGCGCATGTTCGAGGACGATAACAGCATCAGCATCTTTGGCCTGGAGTTCATCAAGGCCACCAAGACCTACATCATTCAGTGGCCGGACTGGAAGCACCACTGGCTCGATAAGTTCATCAGCAACACGCCCTACGAGTTCTGTGCTGAAACCGATGGCAATTGCTATTAGCCGGGCAGGCGGGGGGCCATTGGTTCGCGGGCAAGCCTCGCTCCTACGGGACAGGTTCGTAGGAGCGAGGCTTGCCCGCGATAAAGGTCAGTGCTTGAACATCACATGGCGCACGACGGTGTAGTCCTCCAGCCCGTACAGGGACATGTCCTTGCCATAGCCGGAGAGTTTCTGCCCGCCGTGGGGCATTTCGCTGACCAGCATGAAGTGCGTATTGACCCAGGTGCAGCCGTATTGCAGGCGCGCCGAGAGGCGGTGGGCGCGGCCGACATCGGCGGTCCACACCGAGGACGCCAGGCCGTACTCCGAGTCGTTGGCCCAGCCCAGGACCTGGGCCTCGTCGGTAAAGCGGGTGACCGAGACCACCGGGCCGAACACTTCGCGGCGGACGATTTCGTCGTCTTGCCGGGCGTCGGCCAGCACCGTCGGTTCGAAGAAGAAGCCGTTGCCGTCCACCGCCTTGCCGCCAGTGACCAGGCGGATATGCGGCTGGGCGATGGCGCGCTCGACGAACCCGGCCACGCGGTCGCGGTGCTGGGCGCTGATCAGTGGGCCCAGTTCGGTGTCCGGGTCGCCTTGCAGGCCGTGCTTGATGCTGGCGACCGCCGCGCCGAGTTTCTCGACGAAGCGCTCGTAGATGCCGTCCTGGGCATAGATGCGGCAGGCGGCGGTGCAGTCCTGGCCGGCGTTGTAGAAACCAAAGGTACGGATGCCTTCCACCGCGGCGTCTATGTCGGCGTCGTCGAAAATGATCACCGGCGCCTTGCCGCCCAGCTCCATGTGCATGCGTTTGACGCTGTCGGCGGTGCTGGAAATGATGTTCGAGCCGGTGGCGATGGAGCCGGTGAGCGAGACCATGCGCACCTTCGGATGGGTCACCAGCGGCTGGCCCACCGTGGCGCCACGGCCGAACACCAGGTTCAGCACGCCGGCGGGAAAGATCGCCGCCGCCAGCTCGCCCAGGCGCAGGGCGGTCAGCGGGGTCTGTTCCGAGGGCTTGAGCACCACGGTATTGCCGGCGGCCAGGGCCGGGGCGATTTTCCAGGCGACCATCATCAGTGGGTAGTTCCACGGCGCGATGGAGGCGATCACCCCCACCGGGTCGCGACGGATCATCGAGGTGTGTCCCGGCAGGTATTCGCCGCCGGCCGAACCGCTGAGGCAACGGCTGGCGCCGGCGAAGAAGCGGAACACGTCGGCAATCGCCGGGATCTCGTCGTTCAGGGCCGCGCTCAGCGGCTTGCCGCAGTTGTCCGACTCCAGCTTGGCCAGCTCCTCGCCGTGGGCTTCGATGCTGTCGGCCAGCTTGAGCAGCAATAGCGAGCGTTCTTTCGGCACGGTTTGCGACCAGCTTTCGAAGGCGTTGTCGGCGGCGCGCACCGCGGCATCGACCTGGGCCGGGCTGGCCTCGTTGATTTCCACCAGCACGCGGCCCAATGCCGGGTTGAATACCGCCTGGGCAGGGCCTTCGCCGCCGACCAGTTGGCCGTTGATCAAGAGTTTGGTCTGCATGGTCATCTCCTCTTCGAATCTATGGTTTTCAACGAGCCACCGTAGGAGCGAGGCTTGCCCGCGAATTCGCGGGGTCTGCCAACGTCAATGTTGAAGGTTGCGGCCTCTTCGCGGGCAAGCCTCGCTCCTACAGACCCGGGTTCCAAGGCGGCTTTATTTGCCGCCGCTGCCCGCCACGCTTTCGCCGCCGCGGGTCAGGTAATAGGCGCCGAGGATCGGCAGCATGGTCACCAGCATCACCAGCATGGCGACGACGTTGGTCACCGGTACGTCCCGCGGCCGGCTGAGCTGGTTGAGCAGCCACAGCGGCAGGGTGCGCTCATGGCCGGCGGTGAAGGTGGTGACGATGATTTCGTCGAACGACAGGGCGAACGCCAGCATGCCGCCGGCCAGCAACGCAGAGCCGAGGTTCGGCAGGATGATGTAGCGGAAGGTCTGCCAGCCGTCGGCCCCTAGATCCATCGAGGCTTCGATCAGGCTGTGGGAGGTGCGGCGCAGGCGGGCGATCACGTTGTTGTAGACGATCACCACGCAGAAGGTCGCGTGGCCGACGACGATGGTGAACATCCCCGGCTCGATCCCCAGCGTCTTGAAAGTCGCCAGCAGGGCGATGCCGGTAATGATCCCCGGCAGGGCGATGGGCAGGATCAACATCAGCGAAATCCCCTGCTTGCCGAAGAAGTCCCGTCGGTACAGCGCCGCCGAGGCCAGGGTGCCGAGGACCAGGGCGATCAGGGTGGCGATGGCGGCGATCTGCAGCGACAGCTTGATGGCTTCGAGCACGTCGGGGCGGGCGAAGGCCACGCTGAACCACTTCAGGGTGAAGCCCTGGGGCGGAAAGCTGAAGGCTGCGTCTTCGGTGTTGAAGGCGTAGAGGAAGATGATCAGGATCGGGAAGTGCAGGAACAGCAGCCCGCCCCACGCGGCGATGCGCAGGCCCAACGAGGCGTGTTCTCCATGCTTGGCTGAGTCAGAGCGCATCGAAGGCCCCCAGGCGTTTGACGATGGACAGGTAAATGGCGATCAGCACGATCGGCACCAGGGTGAAGGCGGCGGCCATCGGCATGTTGCCGATCGCCCCTTGCTGGGCGTAGACCATGCTGCCGACGAAGTAGCCGGGCGGGCCCACCAGCTGCGGCACGATGAAATCTCCCAGGGTCAGGGAGAAGGTGAAGATCGAGCCGGCGGCGATGCCCGGCACCGACAGCGGCAGGATCACCTGCATGAAAGTCTGGCGCGGCTTGGCGCCGAGGTCGGCGGAGGCTTGCAGCAAGGACGGCGGCAGGCGTTCCAGGGAGGCCTGGACCGGCAGGATCATGAACGGCAGCCAGATATAGACGAACACCATGAAGCGGCCCAGGTGCGAAGTCGACAAGGTGCTGCCGCCGATGCCGGGAATCCCCAGCACGAACTGCAACAGCGGCTCCAGCCCCAGCTGCTGGACGAACCATTGGGCGACGCCGCCCTTGGCCAGCAGGAGGGTCCAGGCGTAGGCCTTGACGATATAGCTGGCCCACATCGGCAGCATCACCGCGATATAGAAGAACGCCTTGGTTTTGCCGCTGGTGTAGCGCGCCATGTAGTAGGCGATGGGGAAGGCGATCACGGCGCTGGCGAGCGATACGGCGATGGCCATGCCCAGGGTGCGCAGGATGATGTCGAAGTTCGACGGCTGGAACAGCGCGGCGAAGTTGGCCAGGGTCAGGTCCGGAGTGACCGCCATGGTGAAGTCGTCGAAGGTGTAGAAGCCCTGCCAGAGCAGGGTCAGCAGCGAGCCCAGGTAGACCGCGCCGAACCAGAGCAGCGGCGGCACCAGCAGCAGCGACAGGTACAGGTTCGGCCGGCGGTACAGCAGGTTGGAAAAACGCCGCAGCGGCGAGCCGCCGGGGCTGGAGGAGGTGAGTGCCAGGGTGTTCATGTCACACCCCGCTCGCCACGGTGTCGGCCAGCGGGATCATCGCGGCGCGGGCCCAGCGCGCGCTGAGGCGTTGTCCGGCCTGGTGCTGGGCGCCGCTGTCCAGCCATTGGTCGTTGGCCTGGCTGATGCTGAGGGTCTGGCCGTTGTCCAGTCGCAACTCGTAGCGGGTGGCGCTGCCCTGGTACTGGATATCGTGCAGCAGGCCGCTGACTTCGATCTCGTGGCTGGGCAGCGGGCCCTCGGCGAAACGCACGTGTTCCGGGCGGATCGAGAAGGGCCGTTGGCTGCCGCTCAGTTGTTCGGCCAGGGCGCCGCGAATCACGTTGGAGGTGCCGACGAACTCGGCGACGAAGACGGTGGCCGGTTTCATGTACAGGTTGCGCGGGCTGTCGACCTGTTCGATGCGGCCGTTGTTGAACACCGCCACGCGGTCGGACATCGACAGGGCTTCGGTCTGGTCGTGGGTGACGAAGATGAAGGTGATGCCGAGCTGGCGCTGGAGTTTCTTCAGCTCGCCCTGCATCTGCTCGCGCAGCTTCAGGTCCAGCGCGCCCAGCGGTTCGTCCAGCAGCAGGACCCGCGGCCGGTTGACCAGCGCCCGGGCCAGGGCCACGCGCTGGCGCTGGCCGCCGGACAGCTGCACCGGCTTGCGCTCGCCGTAGCCTTGCAGGGCGACCATGGCCAGGGCTTCCTCGGCGCGCTTGAAGCGCTCGGCCTTGGCGACGCCTTTGACTTTCAGGCCGTAGGCCACGTTGTCGCGCACGTTCATGTGGGGGAACAGCGCGTAGTCCTGGAACACGGTGTTGACGTCGCGTTGGTAGGGCGGCAAGCCAGCGGCTTCGGCGCCGTGGATGCGGATCGAGCCGGCGCTCGGCTGTTCGAAGCCGGCGATCAGGCGCAGGCAGGTGGTCTTGCCCGAACCGGAGGGGCCGAGCATGGAAAAGAACTCGCCGTCCTGGATATCGATGGACACCCGGTCAACGGCCTTCACCTCGCCGAACTGCCGGGAAACATGGGTGAACTGGACTGCAAGCGTCATGGTGCGGTGCTCCGGGAAAGCGCGGAATCAGGTTGGGCGAAGAGTGCAGGAACCTGTAGCCGCTGCCGAAGGCTGCGATCGACCCCGAAGGGGGCGCAGGATCTTGAGATCGCTGAAGGCCTTCGGCCTTATCGCAGCCTGCGGCAGCGGCTACAGGGTTATCTGCCGCCCATGATTGCGATGTAGTCCTGGGTCCAGCGGCTGTACGGCACGAACTTGCCGCCCTCGGCCTGCGGGGTTTTCCAGAAGGCGATCTTGTCGAACTGATCGAAGCCGTTGGTCTTGCAGCCGTCGGCGCCCAGCAGCTGGTTTTCCTGGCAGGCCGCGGGAACGGCTGGCAGCGAGCCGAACCAGGCGGCCACGTCGCCCTGGACTTTCGGCGTCAGCGACCAATCCATCCACTTGTAGGCACAGTTGGGGTGCTTGGCCTCGCTGTGCAGCATGGTGGTGTCGGCCCAGCCGGTGGCGCCTTCCTTGGGAATGGTCGAGGCGATCGGCTGTTTCTCGTTGACCAGGCCGTTGACCTGATACGGCCAGGAGCTGGCGGCGACCACGCCTTCGTTCTTGAAGTCGCTCATCTGCACCGTGGTGTCGTGCCAGTAGCGGTGGATCAGCGGCTGCTGGGCACGCAGCAGGTCGAGTACCGCCTTGTATTGGGCCTCGGTCAGCTCATAAGGGTTGTGGATCCCCAGTTCCGGTTTTGCGCTCTTGAGGTACAGCGCGGCGTCGGCGATGTAGATCGGCCCGTCGTAGGCTTGCACGCGGCCTTTGTTGGGCTTGCCGTCCGGCAGGGTCTGGGCCTCGAACAGCACGCTCCAGCTGGTCGGTGGCTGCTTGAAGACGTTGGTGTTGTACATCAGCACGTTCGGGCCCCATTGGTAGGGCGTGCCGTAGGTCTGGTTGGCGACCACGTACCAGGGCGCGTCCTTGAGGCGCGGGTCGAGGTTTTTCCAGTTGGGAATCAGCGCCGTGTTGATCGGCTGCACCCGCTTGCCGGCGATCAGCCGCAGGGAGGCGTCGCCGGACGCGGTGACCAGGTCGTAGCCGCCCTTGGCCATCAGGCTGACCATCTCGTCGGAGGTGCCGGCGGTCTTGACGTTGACCTTGCAACCGGTCGCCTTCTCGAAACCGGTCACCCAGTCGTAATTCTTGTCGCTTTCGCCACGTTCGATGTAGCCGGGCCAGGCCACGATATCCAGCAGGCCTTCGCCGGCACCGACGGCCTTGAGCGGTTCGGCGGCCTGCAAGCTGGCGCTGGCCAGCAAGGCGGTGGTGATTGCACTGAGCAGTGCGGTCTTGTGCACGAACATGGGGAAACCCTCTTTTTCAAATTATGGTCGGGGCAGTTGTGAACGTGGTGGAGCGCGCCCTAAGGGCTTGTTATCAGCTTAGTGCCGTTATTCCAGGTCATTGCCGTGGCGCGCCATGATGTGCCGCACCACGCTGTAGTCCTGCAGCGAATCGCTGGACAAATCCTTGCCGTAGCCGGAGCGTTTCAGGCCGCCGTGGGGCATTTCGCTGACCAGCATGAAATGGCTGTTGATCCAGGTGCAGCCGTATTGCAGGCGGGCCGCCACCTGCATGGCCTTGTCCAGGTTGCGCGTCCAGACCGACGAGGCCAGGCCGTATTCCGAGTCGTTGGCCCAGTCCACCGCCTGCGCCAGTTCGTCGAAGCGGGTGACGGTGACCACCGGGCCGAACACTTCGCGCTGGACGATTTCATCCTGCTGCCGGCAGCAGGCCAGCAGGGTCGGCTGGTAATAGAAGCCGGCGCCGGAATGCACCGCCGCGCCGGTCACCCGTTCGATATGCGGCTGGCCCAGGGCGCGTTCGACGAAACTGGCCACGCGGTCGCGCTGGCGGGTGCTGATCAGCGGGCCGATCTCGTTGTCGGCATCGCGTTTGCCGGCAAAGCGCAGGCTGCTCACGGCGGCGCCCAGCTCGGCCACCAGGCGGTCGTGGATCCCGCCCTGGGCGTAGATCCGGCAGGCCGCGGTGCAGTCCTGGCCGGCGTTGTAGTAGCCGTAATTGCGCACGCCCTCGACCACCGCCTGCAGGTCGGCGTCGTTGCAGACGATCACCGGGGCCTTGCCGCCCAGCTCCAGGTGCGTGCGTTTCAAGGTTTTCGAGGCGGCCTGGAGGATCTTCTGCCCGGTGACGATATCGCCGGTCAGCGACACCATCCGCACCTTGGGGTGGCTCACCAAGTGGCTGCCCACGCCTTCGCCGCCACCGCAGATGATGTTCAGCACGCCGCGTGGCAGCAGCTCGGCCAGGGTCGGCGCCAGGGCCAGGATCGACAGCGGGGTGTGCTCCGAGGGCTTGAACACCAGGGTGTTGCCGGCGGCCAGGGCCGGGGCGATCTTCCAGGCGGCCATCATGATCGGGTAGTTCCATGGCGCGATGGAGGCCACCACGCCGATCGGGTCGCGCCGCACCATGCTGGTGTAGCCGGGCAGGTATTCGCCGGCGAGCTGGCCGGTCTGGCAACGCACCGCGCCGGCAAAAAAGCGGAACACGTCGACGGTGGCGCTGAGGTCGTCCTGGCGCGCCAGGTGCAGCGGCTTGCCGCAGTTCAGCGATTCCAGGCGAGCCAGGTGGTCGGCTTGCTTTTCTATGGCATCGGCAATCGCCAGCAGGAGGTTCGAACGTTGCTGCGGCGTGGTGCGCGACCAGTCGGTGAAGGCGCGATGGGCGGCGAGGATCGCGGCTTCCACCTGCTCGGTGCTGGCCTCGGCGATCTGCGTCAGCACCGCGCCGGTGGCCGGGTTGAGGATCGGCTCGACAAGCCCCTGGCCTGCGACCAGTTCGCCATCGATCAACAAAGCGGTGGACAACGGAGTCTGCGTGCCAGCCATGTTCCGGGTTCTCTTTTGTTGTATGGCCATGCTGCTCCCCTGCGCGGAGGCCCCGGCCTTCTCTGGACGGATGGACAGAGACTAGTGGTGGGACCGGTGCTCGACAAATATCAAATACTGAATGCGCCGTTCGATTAAATAGATGGCTTGCGCCCGCCGTGGGGCTGCTCGCGGGCCACGGTCAGGAACGGGTCCACCAGCGCCGGGCGCGCCGTGCCGCGGCGCCAGGCCAGGCCGACATCGAGGGTCTGGTTGAGGTCGGCGATGGGCCGGGCTTCGATGATGTCGCCTTCCAGCGACCAGGGCCGGTAGGTCATGTCCGGCTGGATCGACACCCCGAGCCCGGCCGCCACCAGGCTGCGCACCGCCTCGGTGGACGCGGTGCGCAAGGTGATGCGCGGTTGCAGCCCGGCGCCGGACCACAGGCGCTGGGCGTTGCGGTCCATTTCATCGACGTTGAGCTGGATCAGCGGCTCGCGGGCGACGTCCGCCAGGCTGATGCTGTCGTGTTCCAGCAGCGCATGCTGGGCGGGTAGCCACAGGCGGTGAGGGGAGTGGGTCAGCACTTCGGTCTGCAGGGCGTGGCGATCCTCGAGGTTGGAGAGGATCAGCACGCCGACATCGATCTCGCCGCTGACCAGCAAATGCTCGATGTACGGCCGTTCGTCCTCCATCACGCGGATCGCCACATTGGGATAGGCGCGCTGGAAACGCGTGAGCAAGTCAGCCAGGTAATAGCCGGCGACCAGGCTGGTCACGCCGACGATCAACTGGCCGGCCACCTGGTCGGTGCTCTGTTGCAGGCTGCGCTTGGCATTGTCGACCGTGGCCAGGATCAGGTGCGCCTGGCGCAGGAACTGATGGCCCTGGTGGGTCAGGATCATGCCCTTGGCATGGCGGTTGAACAGGCTGACGCCGATTTCCTGCTCGAGCTGCTGGATCGCCAGGGTCAGGGTCGACTGGGAAATGAACACCGCCTGGGCGGCGGCCGAGATCGAGCCGGTCTCGGCCACGGCGATGAAATGACGGATCTGGCGCAGGGTCATCATGGGCAGTCACCGGGCGGTTTTATCGATTTTTTCGAGTGTATATCTTTTTAATCGAAGGGCCGGCCAGGTATCTGGCGAGCCGCCGAAGCAACATCTGGAAGCACACTCGAGCCCAGCGGCACGGCACTTCGATCTAGGCTGGTGGCCTTATTGATTCGATCAACTCAAGTTTCTGGAGGCTCTGAATGAACACCCGTGGATTGCTCGATCAATTGCTCAAATCTGGCCAGGAGCTGTTGCAGAACAAGGCCGGGACGCAGCAGAACAAGGCGTCCGGAACCGACAAGGGCGCGCTGGGCGGGTTGCTTGGCGGCAGTTCCGGCGGGCTGGGCAGCCTGTTGTCCGGTGCCGGCGGCGGGGCTTTGGCCGCCGGCGCCATGGGCTTGCTGCTGGGCAATAAAAAAGCCCGCAAGTTCGGCGGCAAGGCACTGACCTACGGCGGCCTGGCGGCGTTGGGCGTGATTGCCTACAAGGCCTACGGCAACTGGCAGGCGCAGCAGGCCGGTGCGCCGAAAAGCGAGCCGCAGACCCTCGACCGCCTGCCTGCGCAGCAGGTCGAACAACATAGCCAGGCGATCCTCAAGGCGCTGGTGGCGGCAGCCAAGGCCGATGGCCATATCGACGAGCGCGAGCGTGCGCTGATCGAAGGCGAATTCACCCGGCTGGACAACGATCAGGAGTTGCAGCACTGGTTGCACGCCGAGCTCAACAAACCGCTGGACCCGGCGGATGTCGCGCGGGCCGCCGGCACTCCGGAAATGGCCGCGGAAATGTACGTCGCCAGCGTGATGCTGGTGGACGAGGAAAACTTCATGGAGAAGGCATACCTGGATGAACTGTCGCGCCAGCTCAAGCTGGAGCCCGGGTTGAAACTCGAACTGGAAAAACAGGTTCGCCAGGCCAGCCTTTGACCTCGATCGGGCGCGCAGCGGAGAAAATCCCGTGCGCCTTTTTTGATGGCTGAAATGCCCTCTGCTTCTGCTGGATCATCACTGGCGGCACGCGACTCGCCTGACGGAAAGTAGCGCTCCAGAGCGGACCCCGCTTTTCGCTCTGAGTGAGACGTGGTGCGCAACACGCTGATTATTGATGGCACGCCCTCGGCTATACTCCCCACCATTTGAATGGCCCCGAGGACTGACTGTGAAGAACTGGACGTTGCGCCAACGCATTTTGGCGAGCTTTGCGGTGATTATCACCATCATGCTGCTGATGGTCGTAGCCTCGTATTCCCGCTTGTTGAAGATCGAGGCCGGCGAAGACCGCATGCGCTCCGATGCCATTCCCGGGGTCTATTTCAGTTCGATGGTTCGCGGCGCCTGGGTCGACAGTTACCTGCATACCCAGGAGATTATCGGCCTGAAGGAAGGCCAGGGCCTCAGCGCCCAGGACGCGGCGGATTTCAAGAACTTCGAGCAGCGTCTGCTGGAACACCTGAACAGCTATAAAACCACCATCACCACCCGCCAGGACCAGAGCGAATTCGAGGCGTTCGAGAAACAGCACCAGGAATTCATCAAGATCCAGGCCGCGGTCCTCGACCTGCATGTGCGCAACGAAGAAGACGAAGCGGTGCGCATGTTCAACGAACAGCTGACCCCGACCTGGATGGCCGGTCGGACAAAACTCAACGACATCATCGACGAGAACAAAGAGGTGGCCGATTCGGCCGCCTTGCAGATCGACAATGCGGTGGCCGCAGCCAAAGTCACCATGGGCGTTTCCCTGCTGGTGGCGGTGCTGGCGGCGGGCCTGTGCGGCCTGTTGCTGATGCGCGCGATCATGGCGCCGATGAACCGTATCGTGAAGATCCTCGACGTCATGCGCACGGGCGACCTGACCAGCCGCCTGAACCTGGACCGCAAGGATGAATTCGGCGCCGTGGAAACCGGCTTCAACGACATGATGACCGAGCTCAATTCCCTGGTGTCCCAGGCGCAGCGCTCCTCGGTCCAGGTCACCACGTCGGTCACCGAGATCGCCGCCACCTCCAAGCAGCAGCAGGCGACCGCCACCGAAACCGCGGCAACCACCACCGAGATCGGCGCCACTTCCCGGGAAATCGCCGCCACTTCCCGGGACCTGGTGCGCACCATGACCGAAGTGTCCACCGCCGCCGACCAGGCTTCGGTGCTGGCCGGTTCCGGCCAGCAAGGCCTGGCGCGGATGGAAGACACCATGCATTCGGTGATGGGCGCGGCCGACCTGGTCAACGCCAAGCTGGCGATCCTCAATGAGAAGGCCGGCAACATCAACCAGGTGGTGGTGACCATCGTCAAGGTCGCCGACCAGACCAACCTGTTGTCGCTCAACGCCGCGATCGAGGCCGAGAAAGCCGGCGAATACGGCCGCGGTTTCGCCGTGGTGGCCACCGAGGTGCGGCGCCTGGCGGACCAGACCGCGGTCGCCACCTACGACATCGAGCAAATGGTCCGCGAGATCCAGTCGGCGGTCTCGGCCGGGGTCATGGGCATGGACAAGTTCTCCGAAGAAGTACGCCGCGGCATGGCCGAGGTGCAGCAGGTCGGCGAGCAGCTGTCGCAGATCATCCACCAGGTCCAGGCCCTGGCGCCGCGGGTGTTGATGGTCAACGAAGGCATGCAGGCCCAGGCCACCGGCGCCGAGCAGATCAACCACGCCCTGGTGCAGCTGGGCGATGCCAGCAGCCAGACCGTCGAGTCGCTGCGCCAGGCCAGTTTCGCCATCGATGAACTGAGCCAGGTGGCGGTGGGGCTGCGTAGCGGCGTCTCGCGTTTCAAAGTCTGATGAGCGAGTTCGCAGCGAAACGCGGCGCAGGAGCGGCCACCCAGGATGCGCTGTTCCTGGTGTTCCGCATTGGCGCCGAACGCTATGCCTTGCAGGCCGTCGAGGTGGCCGAAGTATTGCCGCGCCTGCAGCTCAAGCCGATTCCCCGGGCGCCGTCCTGGGTCGCCGGGGTGTTTGCCCATCGCGGCGCGGTGGTGCCGGTGCTCGACCTCAGCGCCCTGACGTTCGGCGAGCCGGCCCAGGAGCGCACCAGCACCCGCCTGGTGCTGGTCCATTACCGCCCGCAGGCGCAGCCGGCGCGGTTGCTCGGGCTGATCCTCGAGCAGGCCACCGATACCCTGCGGTGCAACCCGCAGGACTTCAAGGCTTATGGCCTGGATAACCGCAACGCGCCGTACCTGGGGCCGGTCTATGAAGACGCCCAAGGCCTGCTGCAGTGGGTGCGGGTCGACGATCTGCTGGATGCCGAGGTGCGCGCGCTGCTGTTTCCCTCGCCGCCGCTGGACCTTTCGTTGCTCGGGGAATCGTCATGAGCAGCGACCAGCGATTTTTCGACTTTCTCAAGGAGCGCATCGGCCTCGACGTGGCGTCGGTGGGGCCGGCGATCATCGAGCGCGCGGTGCGCCAGCGCAGCCTCGCCCAGCAGGCGCTCAGCGCCGACCATTACTGGCAGACCCTGCAAGGCTCGCGGGAGGAACAACAGGCCCTGATCGAGGCGGTGATAGTTCCGGAAACCTGGTTTTTCCGCTACCCGGAATCCTTCGCGACCCTGGCCAAGCTCGCCCTTTCGCGGCTTGCCGAACTCAAGGGCATGCGTGCCTTGCGCATCCTCAGCCTGCCGTGCTCCACCGGCGAAGAGCCGTATTCAATCGCCATGGCCTTGTTCGATGCCGGGCTTGCGCCTCATCAATTCAAGGTCGATGGCTTTGATGTCAGCCCGCTGTCGGTCGAGCGGGCCAGGCAGGCGGTGTACGGCAAGAATTCCTTTCGCGGCCAGCACAGTGATTTTCGCGAGCGGCATTTCACCGCCGAAGACGAACGCTACAGCCTCAGCGAGCGGGTGCGCGAGCAGGTGCGCCTGCAGGTCGGCAACCTGCTGGACCCAACCTTGCTGGCCAATGAGCCGCCCTACGATTTTGTCTTCTGTCGCAACCTGCTGATCTATTTCGACCAGCCGACCCAGCGCCAGGTATTTGAAGTGCTCAAGCGCCTGACCCATGTCGACGGCGTGCTGTTCATCGGCCCGGCCGAGGGCAGCCTGCTGGGCCGCCTGGGCATGCGTTCGATCGGCATTGCCCAGTCCTTTGCCTTCAGCCGGCATAACGAGCCGGAACCCGCGCCCGCGCCGGCTTTCGTCCCCAGTGCATTGCCGCTGCGCCAGCCGGTGCGCAGCATCGCGCCGCCCGTGCGCAGCCGGCCGTTCAGCAGTGCCGTGGCGAACCCGAACCCGAATCTGGCCCCGGCCAGGCCGGCCAGCGACGCCGCGACCCTGCTGGCCCATATCGCGGCCCTGGCCAACGAGGGCAAAAGCGCCGACGCCCGGGCCGCTTGCGAGCAGTATCTGGACAGCCATGAGCCGGTGGCCCAGGTGTTTTACTGGCTGGGACTGCTCAGCGACGTGGCGGGCAGTGCCCTGCAAGCCCAGGGGTTCTATCGCAAGGCCCTGTACCTGGACCCGCAGCATGCCGAAGCCTTGGTGCACCTGGCCGCCTTGCTGGCGTCCCAGGGCGATGTCGCCGGTGCCCGTCGATTGCAGGAGCGTGCGGCCCGCAGCGGCCGTGCGGCAGACAGTGAGCGTAAATCATGAGCGGCTCTGTTTCGTTGAACGTGACCCACGAAGATGCGCAAGCCATCGACGATTGCTGGAACCGTATCGGTATCCACGGCGACAAGAGTTGCCCGTTGCTGGCCGGGCATGTGCATTGCCGCAATTGTTCGGTGTATTCCGCCGCGGCCACCCGCCTGCTCGACCGCTATGCGTTGCAGCAGGAACACCATGACCAGGTAACGGCGGTCGAGGCCGATACGGATGTCGTCACCCGTTCGTTGTTGATGTTTCGCCTGGGCGAGGAATGGCTGGGCATCGCCACACGCTGCCTGGTGGAGGTGGCGCCGCTGCAGCCGATCCATTCCTTGCCGCACCAGCGCTCGCGGGCCTTGCTGGGCGTGGCGAACGTGCGGGGCGCGCTGGTGGCCTGCCTGTCGCTGGTGGAACTGCTGGGGCTGGACACCACCAGCGCGGTCGTCACAGGCGCGCGGGTCATGCCGCGCATGCTGATCATCGCCGCCCAGGGCGGCCCGGTGGTGGTGCCGGTGGACGAGGTGGAGGGCATCCATGCCATCGACGAGCGCACCCTGGACGCCGCCGCGGTCTCCAGCCAGCAGGCCAGTGCCAAGTACACCCGTGGCGTCCTGCAATGGCGGGGCCGCAGCCTGCGTTGGCTGGATGAAGAGCAGTTGCTGTCTGCCGTGACCCGGAGCCTGACATGACCCCCGATCAAATGCGCGACGCCTCGCTGCTCGAACTCTTCAGCCTGGAGGCCGAGGCCCAGACCCAGGTGCTCAGTGCCGGCCTGCTGGCGCTGGAGCGCAACCCGACCCAGGCCGACCAGCTGGAAGCCTGCATGCGCGCCGCCCACTCGCTCAAGGGCGCGGCGCGGATCGTCGGGGTCGACGCCGGGGTCAGCGTGGCCCATGTGATGGAGGATTGCCTGGTCAGCGCCCAGGAAGGGCGGCTGTACCTGCGTCCCGAGCATATCGATGCGCTGCTGCAGGGCACCGATATGCTGATGCGCATCGCCACGCCGGGCAGCAGCCAGGTCGATGAGCAGGACATCGTGGCCTACGTGGCGCTCATGGAGCAGTTGATCGATTCGACCGGCGCGCCGACGGCGGGCCTGGTCCTGCCCCGGGTCGAGCCGAGCCTGCCGCCGATGGCCGAGCTGCAACTGCCGGCGCCGCTGGTCGAGCCCGAACCCGTGCCGCCGGTCCCGCCGTTCGAAATGCCGCAAGAGGCATTGCAGGAAGCGCTGCACGAGGCGCCCGCGGCGATGGCGCAGAAGGGCAAGAAGCTCGCCGAGGGCGGCGAACGGGTGTTGCGGGTCACGGCCGAACGCCTGAACAGCCTGCTCGACCTGTCGAGCAAGTCGCTGGTGGAAACCCAGCGCCTGAAGCCTTACCTGGCGACCCTGCAGCGCCTCAAGCGCATGCAGAGCAACGGCTTGCGCGCCCTGGAAAACCTCAACGGGCATCTCAAGGAACAGGTGCTGGGCCTGGAAGCCCTCGAGGCCCTGGAAGATGCGCGGCGCCTGCTGGCTGAATCCCAGCAATTGCTGGCCGAGAAAACCGCCGAGCTGGATGAGTTCGGCTGGCAAGCCAGCCAGCGCGCACAGGTGCTCTACGACACCGCGCTGGCCTGTCGCATGCGGCCCTTCGCCGACGTGCTGGTGGGCCAGGTGCGGATGGTTCGCGACCTGGGGCGCAGCCTGGGCAAGCAGGTCCGCCTGGAAGTCGAGGGCGAGAAGACCCAGGTCGATCGCGACGTGCTGGAAAAACTCGAGGCGCCGCTGACCCACCTGCTGCGCAACGCGGTCGACCATGGCATCGAAACCCCCGAGCAGCGGCGGCTGGCGGGCAAGCCGGCCGAGGGCCTGATTCGCCTGCGCGCTTCCCACCAGGCCGGGCTGCTGGTGTTGGAGCTGAGCGATGACGGCAACGGTGTCGACCTGGAGCGGGTACGCCAGAGCATTGTCGAGCGCCAGCTGTCCCCGGCCGAGACCGCCGCCCAGTTGAGCGAAGAAGAACTGCTGACTTTCCTGTTCCTGCCGGGCTTCAGCCTGCGCGACAAGGTCACCGAAGTTTCCGGGCGCGGCGTCGGCCTGGACGCGGTGCAGCACATGGTGCGCCAACTGCGCGGCGCGGTGCAGTTGGAACAGGTGGCGGGGCAGGGCAGTCGTTTCCACCTCGAGGTGCCGCTGACCCTGTCGGTGGTGCGCAGCCTGGTGGTGGAGGTCGGCGAAGAGGCCTATGCCTTCCCGCTGGCGCATATCGAGCGCATGTGCGACCTGGAGCCCGACGATATTGTCCAGCTGGAAGGGCGCCAGCATTTCTGGCACGAAGGCCGCCATGTCGGCCTGGTCGCGGCCAGCCAGCTGCTGCAACGTCCGGCGGGGCAGAGCAGTGAGTCCACGCTCAAGGTGGTGGTGATTCGCGAGCGCGACGCGGTCTACGGCGTGGCGGTCGAGCGTTTTATCGGCGAGCGGACCCTGGTGGTGCTGCCGCTGGACGATCGCCTGGGCAAGGTCCAGGACATTTCCGCCGGCGCCTTGCTCGATGACGGCTCGGTGGTGCTGATCGTCGACGTCGAGGACATGCTGCGTTCGGTGGACAAGCTGCTCAATACCGGCCGCCTGGAGCGCATCGCCCGGCACAACCGCCATCAGGCCGAGACGGCGCGCAAGCGCATCCTGGTGGTCGATGACTCGCTCACCGTGCGTGAGCTGCAACGCAAGCTTTTGCTCAACCGTGGTTATGACGTAGCGGTCGCCGTCGACGGCATGGATGGCTGGAACGCCTTGCGTTCGGAAGACTTCGACCTGCTGATCACCGACATCGATATGCCCCGAATGGATGGGATTGAATTGGTCACACTTCTGCGCCGTGACAATCGCCTGCAATCGTTGCCGGTGATGGTGGTTTCCTACAAGGATCGCGAAGAGGACCGGCGCCGTGGACTGGATGCCGGGGCCGACTATTATCTAGCCAAAGCCAGTTTCCATGACGACGCCCTGCTGGATGCGGTGGTGGAGCTGATTGGAGGAGCTCGGGCATGAAAATCGCGATCGTCAACGACATGCCCATGGCCGTCGAGGCCCTGCGCCGGGCCCTGGCCTTCGAGCCCGCGCACGAGGTGGTGTGGGTCGCGACCAATGGCGCCGAGGCGGTCGAATACTGCGCGCAGCTGACGCCCGACCTGATCCTGATGGACTTGATCATGCCGGTGATGGACGGGGTGGAGGCGACCCGCAGGATCATGGCCGAAACCCCCTGCGCCATCGTGATCGTCACGGTGGACCGCCAGCAGAACGTGCACCGGGTCTTCGAGGCCATGGGGCATGGCGCGCTGGATGTGGTCGACACCCCCGCGCTCGGGGCAGGCAATGCACAGGAAGCGGCCGCGCCTTTGCTGCGCAAGATCCTCAATATTGGCTGGCTGATCGGCCAGCAGCGCGGCAACCGGGTGCGTTCGGCGCCGGTGCCGATGCGCACCATGGCGCAGCGCCAGGGCCTGGTGGCGATCGGTTCGTCCGCCGGTGGGCCGGCGGCGCTGGAGGTGCTGCTCAAGGGGTTGCCCGCCCATTTCCCGGCCGCCATCGTGCTGGTGCAGCACGTCGACCAGGTGTTCGCCGCGGGCATGGCCGAATGGCTCAGCAGCGCCTCCGGGCTGAAGGTGCGCCTGGCCCGCGAAGGCGAGCCACCGCAGAGCGGCACGGTGCTGCTGGCGGGGACCAACCACCATATCCGGCTGTTGAAGAACGGCACCCTGGCGTACACCGCCGAGCCGGTAAACGAGATCTATCGGCCATCGATCGATGTGTTTTTTGAAAGTGTCGCCAATTACTGGAACGGCGATGCGGTCGGCGTACTGCTGACGGGCATGGGTCGCGACGGCGCCCAGGGCCTGAAACTGATGCGCGATCAGGGTTACCTGACCATCGCCCAGGACCAGAGTAGTAGCGCGGTGTACGGCATGCCCAAGGCGGCCGCTGCCATCGACGCTGCCGTAGAGATTCGCCCACTGGACAAGATCGCTCCACGATTGCTGGAGATATTTGCCAAATGACTGACAAACGCAGCTGTCCTGGCCAGGTAGCAACTCAGGTGACAACCCATGAATGATTTACAGCTCGACGATTTCAAAACCGATGAAAATGCTGCGATGGTGCTGCTGGTCGACGACCAGGCAATGATCGGTGAGGCTGTGCGGCGTGGGTTGGCGAATGAAGAAAACATCGACTTCCACTTTTGTGCCGACCCCCACCAGGCCATTGCCCAGGCGATCCGCATCAAGCCGACGGTAATCCTCCAGGACCTGGTGATGCCCGGCCTGGACGGCTTGACGCTGGTGCGCGAATACCGCAACCACCCGGCGACCCAGAACATCCCGATCATTGTGCTTTCGACCAAGGAAGACCCGCTGATCAAGAGCGCGGCCTTTGCCGCCGGGGCCAACGATTACCTGGTCAAGCTGCCGGACAATATCGAGCTGGTGGCGCGTATTCGCTACCACTCGCGCTCCTACATGACCCTGTTGCAGCGCGATGCGGCCTATCGCGCGCTGCGGGTCAGCCAGCAGCAATTGCTCGACACCAACCTGGTGCTGCAGCGCCTGATGAACTCCGATGGCCTGACCGGCTTGTCCAACCGCCGGCATTTCGACGAGTACCTGGAGCTGGAGTGGCGCCGGGCAATGCGCGACCAGACCCAGCTGTCGCTGCTGATGATCGATGTCGACTACTTCAAGTCCTATAACGACAATTTCGGGCACCTGGAGGGCGATGAAGCCCTGCGCAAGGTGGCCACGGCGATCCGCGAAGCCAGCAGCCGACCGTCGGATTTGCCGGCGCGATACGGCGGCGAAGAATTTGCCCTGGTGCTGCCAAGCACTTCGCCTGGCGGGGCGCGGTTGGTGGCCGAGAAACTGCGCCAGACCGTGGCCGCCCTGAAGATCCCGCACATCGCGCCGACCGAAGGCGCCAGCCTGACCATCAGCATCGGCCTGTCCACCATGACGCCGCAGCCGAGCACCAGTTGCCGGCAATTGATCTCGGCCGCCGACAAAGGCCTGTATCTGGCCAAGCACAATGGTCGCAACCAGGTGGGAATCGAGTGAAAAAAACCCTCGCCGCGGGGGCCTAAAGCCGCCAGGCGGGCTGCCGCTCCAGCTTGATTACGTTATACTCGCCGGCTTTCAAAAGTTCGCCAACGAGTGCTGCCTGCCATGGAAATCAACCCGATCCTTAACACTATCAAGGACCTGTCCGAGCGCTCCGAAACTATTCGGGGGTATCTTTGACTACGATCAAAAGCATGAGCGTCTGACCGAAGTCAATCGCGAGCTTGAAGATCCGAACGTCTGGAACAAACCTGAATACGCCCAGGAACTGGGCCGCGAGCGCGCTGCGCTGGCGCAGATCGTCGAGACCCTGGACGAATTGTCCGGCGGCCTGGCCGATTGCCGCGACCTGCTGGACATGGCCGTCGAAGAGAACGACGAAGGCGCGGTAGGCGATGTGGTCGCCGAACTGACCCGTCTCGACGAGGCCCTGGCCAAGCTGGAATTCCGTCGCATGTTCAGCGGCGAGATGGACATGAACAACGCCTACCTGGATATCCAGGCCGGTTCCGGCGGCACCGAAGCCCAGGACTGGGCCAACATCCTGCTGCGCATGTACCTGCGCTGGGCCTCCAAGCGTGGCTTCGACGCCACCATCATGGAACTGTCCGAAGGCGAGGTCGCCGGCATCAAGGGCGCCACCGTGCACATCAAGGGCGAATATGCCTTTGGCTGGCTGCGCACCGAAATCGGCGTGCATCGCCTGGTACGCAAGAGCCCGTTCGACTCCGGCGCTCGCCGCCACACCTCGTTCTCGGCGGTATTCGTGTCGCCCGAGATCGATGACAAGGTGGAAATCGAGATCAACCCGGCCGACCTGCGCATCGACACCTACCGTTCCTCCGGTGCCGGTGGCCAGCACGTAAACACCACCGACTCGGCCGTGCGTATCACCCACGTACCGACCAACACCGTGGTCAGCTGCCAGAACGAGCGTTCCCAGCACGCCAACAAGGACACCGCCATGAAAATGCTGCGGGCCAAGTTGTACGAGCAGGAAATGCAGAAGCGCAACGCCGCTTCCCAGGCGCTGGAAGACACCAAGTCCGACATCGGCTGGGGTCATCAGATTCGCTCCTACGTGCTCGACGCTTCGCGGATCAAGGATCTGCGGACCAACATCGAACGCAGTGACTGCGACAAGGTGCTCGACGGCGATATCGACGAATACCTGGTGGCCAGCCTGAAATCGGGGCTGTAAGCCGCGACACCCATGCCGCGGGCACGGCGCGCTTCTGTAGGAGCGAGGCTGGCCCGCGATCCCTTGCCACAGGCAAGGGGCAACGAACCTGTGATGGAATTTTTAAAGACATGAGCGACCTACAACTCGACCAGGCCCTGCAACAGGAAGAAAACACCCTGATCGCCCTGCGTAAGGAAAAGCTTGCTGCCGAGCGCGCCAAGGGCAACGCCTTCCCGAACGACTTCCGCCGCGACAACTACTGCAACGACCTGCAGAAACAGTACGCGGACAAGACCAAGGAAGAGCTGGCCGAGGCGGCGATTCCGGTCAAGGTTGCCGGTCGCATCATGCTCAACCGTGGCTCGTTCATGGTGATCCAGGACATGACCGGGCGGATCCAGGTCTACGTCAACCGCAAGACCCTGCCGGAAGAAACCCTGGACGCGGTCAAGACCTGGGACCTGGGCGACATCATCGCCGCCGAAGGTACCCTGGCCCGTTCCGGCAAGGGCGACCTGTATGTCGAAATGACCAACGTGCGCCTGCTGACCAAGTCGCTGCGCCCGCTGCCGGACAAGCACCACGGCCTGACCGACACCGAGCAGCGCTACCGCCAGCGCTACGTCGACCTGATCGTCAACGAAGACGTGCGCGAGACCTTCCGCGTGCGTTCGCAAGTCATCGCCCACATCCGCAGCTTCCTGATGAAGCGTGACTTCCTGGAAGTGGAAACGCCGATGCTGCAAACCATTCCCGGCGGTGCGGCGGCCAAGCCGTTCGAGACCCACCACAACGCCCTGGACATGGAAATGTTCCTGCGTATCGCGCCGGAGCTGTATCTGAAGCGCCTGGTGGTCGGTGGTTTCGAGAAGGTCTTCGAGATCAACCGCAACTTCCGTAACGAAGGCGTCTCGACCCGGCACAACCCTGAATTCACCATGTTGGAGTTCTACCAGGCCTACGCCGACTACGAAGACAACATGGACCTGACCGAAGAACTGTTCCGCGAGCTGGCTCAGCTGGTCCTGGGTAGCACCGACGTGCCGTACGGCGACAAGGTGTTCCACTTCGGCGAGCCGTTCGTGCGTCTGTCGGTGTTCGACTCGATCCTCAAGTACAACCCCGAGCTGACCGCGGACGACCTGAACGATATCGACAAGGCCCGCGCCATCGCCAAGAAGGCCGGCGCCAAGGTCCTGGGCTTCGAAGGCCTGGGCAAGCTGCAGGTGATGATTTTCGAAGAGCTGGTCGAGCACAAGCTGGATCAGCCGCACTTCATTACCCAGTACCCGTTCGAAGTCTCGCCGCTGGCCCGTCGCAACGACGAGAACCCGAACGTCACCGACCGTTTCGAGCTGTTCATCGGTGGTCGCGAAATCGCCAACGCCTACTCCGAGTTGAACGACGCGGAAGACCAGGCCGAGCGTTTCATGGCCCAGGTGGCCGACAAGGACGCCGGTGACGACGAAGCCATGCACTACGATGCCGACTTCGTTCGCGCCCTGGAGTACGGCATGCCGCCGACCGCCGGTGAAGGTATCGGCATCGACCGCCTGGTGATGCTGCTGACCAACTCCCCGTCGATCCGCGACGTGATCCTGTTCCCGCACATGCGGCCGCAAGCGTAAATATGTTGAATAAAAAGCCGCCGCTTACAGGCGGCTTTTTATTGTCTGTGTGGCACTGACGTACTGCTTTTTTCATTTTTTATGTGAGAGGAATACCTGTCGTGAACCGTGCAATTGCTCAAGAAGGTGCAGCTGGCATCGCCACTGCGGTCGCTGAAAGTGTTCAGTACCAGGGTCGCAAGGCCAGCCGACAGGGCAGTGAGCAACGTCGCCAGGATATTCTCGACGCGGCCATGCGCATTGTCGTGCGCGATGGCGTGCGCGCCGTGCGCCATCGTGCGGTCGCCGCCGAAGCCGGTGTGCCGCTGTCGGCCACCACTTATTACTTCAAGGATATCGATGACTTGCTCACCGATACCTTCGCCCAATACGTCGAGCGCAGCGCCGCCTTCATGGCCAAGCTGTGGGCCAACAACGAGGGGTTGCTGCGGGAAATGGTCGCCTATGGCGACGGCAGCCCCGAATCCCGTGCGCAACTGGCCGACGACATTGCCCGCCTGACCGCCGACTACGTGCAGCGCCAACTGCACAACCGCCGCGAACACCTGATGGCCGAACAGGCATTTCGCCAGGAGGCGTTGCTCAACCCGCGCCTGGCGCTGCTGGTGCGCTCCCATCAGCAGATCCTGCTGCATGGCACTTGCCAGTTTTTCCAGGTATTGGGTTCACGCGAGCCGCAACAGGATGCCAAAGTGTTGACGGCTATAATCGGACGGATGGAATATCAGGGCCTGCTCAACGACGCAGAGCCTCTGGCCGAGGAAGACATGCTGGGCATCCTGACCCGCTACATGCACCTGGTACTGGCCTCGGTGTGATGCAGTCCCGGTAGCCGCTGGCGCAGGCTGCGATAAGGCCCGCAGGGTTTTCCCGCGTTCCATGGGCGCTGCGATGTCCAGGCCGGATACAGGCTTCGCCAGTGGCTACGGCTCGACGGTTGATAGGGAGTGTTGAATGAAAGCCTGGCGCGTTGCGATCGCCTTGTCGTTCCTGCTGCTCAGTGGCTGCCTGGTGTCCTTCAAGGAACCCTTGCCGGCCGACCAGGCAGCCCCCGCGGCGTTGCTGGGCAAGTGGACCAGCAAGAACGCCTGGGGCGAACCGCTCACCCTGCAACTGAGCCGCATCGGCAACAACCGCTACAAGGCCGTCACCACCGTCAAGGCCAAGCCGCAACAGCACGATACTTACGAGTTCACCGTTTCCCGCCATGGCGGCCGCTGGTACCTCTCGGCGGCGGTACCCCAGGCGTTCGGCGGGCATTTCACCATCGCCGGTTTCGAGTTGACCGACGAACACGAGCTGGTGCTCTACCAGCTCGATCTGGAGCAGATCAATCAGGCCCGCGGACAGAACGTCCTGCATGGCGAACCGTTCGACACCAGGGACGGCGTGCTGATCGACAGCGCGCTGCCACAGGTTTTTGCCTATCTGGACGATCCCGCCAACTCCGACGTGTTCGTCGAGGCGGCGCGCTTCCAGCGGGCAGGCAAATAAACGCGGTACCAACGTTTTAACAGGAGTTTGGGGTGGACGATTACCAGCAGACGATACGCACCTTGTCCGATCGCATTGTGCTGGCACAGACGCCGATCCGCGTACTGGATGCGGTGAAGTGGGACGACAACATCCGCAAAGGTTTCCTCAAGGCCAAGGGCAAGGAAATGCCGGCGGTGGACCGTGCCTATTACGAAGGCCGGCCGCTGTCTTTCGATTCCAGCGCAGTGAAGCTGGAGTTCCAGAACATCGAGCGCGACATCACCCGGCAACTCGGCCAGTTCAACCCGGTCGGGCAGATCATGCGGCGCATGTGCAAGGAATACCGCATGGTGGTGCGGATGCTCGAGGCCCGCGGCACCGAGGATTTCGGGCTGATTTCCCAGGAACTCTACGGCGCCGCCTCCGATGCCTTCCATGCCGGCGACCCGACCCTGGCCGACCTGGGCCTGATGCTTTCCGATTACCTGAACAACATCGACTGCCGTGGCGACCTCAAGGACGAACCCAAGACCCTGAGCGCCAAGGAAGCGGTGAGCCTGCTGCAAAGCCGGCTGAACAAGGTGTTCGGCGAGGCCGAGGAAACCATCCGGGTCTTCGAGTCCGACGGCATAGTCGCCGACGCGGCGGCCGGCGCCGACTACATCAAGATCCGCGCCGATGCGCTGTTCAACGACCGCGATGTGCGGGCCCTGGAAGTCCACGAAGGCCTGGTCCACGTGGGCACTACCCTCAACGGCCTGAACCAGCCGATCTGCACCTTCCTGTCCAAGGGCCCGCCCTCGTCGACCGTGACCCAGGAAGGCCTGGCGATCCTGATGGAAATCATCACCTTCGCGTCCTACCCGAGCCGCCTGCGCAAACTGACCAACCGCACCCGCGCGATCCACATGGTGGAGGAGGGCGCGGACTTCATGCAGGTGTTCGAGTTCTTCCGCGAGCAGGGTTTCGAAATGGCCGAGAGTTATGGCAACGCCAGCCGGGTGTTCCGTGGTTCGGTGCCGACCGGCCTGCCATTTACCAAAGACTTGTCCTATCTCAAGGGCTTCATCATGGTCTACAACTACATTCAGTTGGCCGTGCGCAAGGGCAAGCTCGAGCAGGTGCCTCTGCTGTTCTGCGGCAAGACCACCCTGGAAGACATGCGCACCCTGCGGCAGTTGGTGGACGAAGGCCTGGTGGTGCCGCCCAAGTACCTGCCGGACCAGTTCCGCGACATGAACGCGCTGTCGGCCTGGATGTGTTTCTCCAACTTCCTCAATCACCTGAGCCTGGACCGGATCGAGGCGGACTACTCCAACATCCTCTGACGCATACCTGTAGGAGCGAGGCTTGCCCGCGATAGGCCATGACGCGGTGCTGCAGAAAAACCGCGGTGCCTTTATCGCGGGCAAGCCTCGCTCCTACAGAAGTATCCTTTTCAACCCCTGGCGCGAGGCTTCAAGCGGATGAGAGTCCTCAGCATTGTCTGCCTGCTACTGACCTTGAGCGGTTGCAGTTCGCTGCTGTTCTATCCCGAACGCGGCCTGCCGTTCACCCCGGACAAAGTCCGGCTCGACTACCGCGACGTCACCCTGACGACCGCCGACGGCACGCGCTTGCGCGGCTGGTGGCTGCCTGCCAAGGCCGGGGTGCCGATCAAGGGCACGGTGCTGCACCTGCATGGCAATGGCGGCAACCTGTCCGGCCACCTCGGTGGCAGCTGGTGGTTGCCGGAGCAGGGCTATCAGGTGCTGCTGATGGATTACCGTGGCTATGGGGTGTCGCAAGGCAAGCCGAGCCTGCCGGCGATCTACCAGGATGTCGACGCGGCCTTCCAGTGGCTGGACCGGGCGCCGGAAGTCCAGGGCAAGCCGCTGATCGTCTTGGGCCAGAGCCTGGGCGGCGCCCTGGCCATCCATTATCTGGTGGAGCAGCATCCGGAACGCCAGCGCCAGCTCAAGGCGATTATTTTCGACGGCGTCCCGGCCAGTTACCGCGAGGTGGGTCGTTTTGCCCTGAGCACCTCCTGGATGACCTGGCCGTTCCAGGTGCCGCTGTCGTGGCTGGTGCCGGACGGCGACAGCGCGATCAAGGCCATCGCGCGCCTGGATGGCGTGCCCAAGCTGATCTACCACAGCATCGACGATCCCCTCGTGCCGCTTTCCAACGGCATCAGTCTGTATCAAGCTGCGCCCCCGCCCAGGGTGCTGCAATTGACCCGTGGCGGGCATGTGCAGACCTTCGCCGACCCGGTCTGGCGCCAGGTGATGCTGCGGTATCTTGAAGACCCGCAGCATTTCAACGGCCTGCGCCGCCTGGGCGAAATTCCGAATTACCCTGTTCCTTTGAATCCAGTCGTAGAACCTCCAGAGAGTCCGCAATGAGCGAAGAACGTAACGCCATCCCCCTGATCATCACCGGTATCTGCAGCATCCTCGGCACCGTGGCGTGCCTGTGGTACTACGGCTACCTGCATTTCGCCAAGCCGGAGGATGCGTTGCTGCTCAACGATTTCACCATGCTCAAGACCGTGCCTGGCGAGGACTACAAGGTGTCCCTGCAGCCGGCGGCCGAGGTGGCGCAATGCATCGATGGCGTGCTGGTGCTGTTCGACACCGAGCAGAAAGGCCTGACGGGCGTGCTGGTCAACAACAAGAAGCGCGCCGTGCGCTGCATGGGCCAGGAAACCCCGCAGCTCGAGCAGTGAGCGCCCAGGTTGCTGGCGCAAGCCGCGGCCGGTTTGCCGGATAAAAAAAGCCCCGCCGATAAAGGCGGGGCTTTTTCATGGGGTGCGCGGTTTATTGCGCGGGGCCGGGCTTAGTTGGCGCTGATGGCCGAACGTGGCGCGACTGGCTGGTTGTCGTTGGAAATGGTGACTTCCACGCGACGGTTCATGGCGCGTCCGGAAACGCTGGTGTTGTCGGCAACCGGGTATTGCTTGCCGTACCCCTGGGCGACGATGCGTGCCGGATCGACACCCATCTTGATCAGGGCGACCTGTACCGAGGTGGCGCGACGCTCGGACAGCGACTGATTGTAGGCCGCGCTGCCGGTGCTGTCGGTGTAGCCTTCGACAATCACTTTGCGGTCAGGGTTGTCGCGCAGGAACTGCGCCAGCTTGTTGATATTGACCAGGCCGCTGGATTTCAGGTCGGCCTTGTTGGTGGCGAACAGCACGTCACCGAAGGTCACCAGGGTACCGCGGTCGGTCTGCTTGGCGTTGAGGCTGGATTGCAGCTGCTGGATCTGCGCGTCACGGGCAGCCAGAAGCGCCTTGGCGCGCTGGTCGCCGGCGTCCTTGAGCTGGGTTTCCGCGGTGCGCAGGGCGATGGTCTGCTTGGCGACTTCAATCCGCTGGTTGGTCAGGTAGGCCAGTTGGTCGACTTTCTCCTGGTCTTCCTTGTTCAAGTAGGCCTTGTCGGCCTTGTCCAGCCATTCGCTGGCGTCCTTGGTTTCCAGGGCCGCGACCTTGGTGGATTGCGGATTGGCCTGCAGGGCCGAGTAGTTGGTCCGGGCGTTTTCCAGGTTGGCGTTCGGCGGGGTGGAGCATGCCGCCAGTGCCACGCTCATGGCCAACAGGGCAGGGATCATCAGTTGTTTACGCATAATGGTTTCGTCCTTTTATCAATTGCGAATACGTGGGAATCGGTGTCAGCGGCTCATTGCACGCTGCGCATGCCTTCCTGACGTAGTTCCTGAACCCCTTTCTGAGAGTCCTTCAATGTCTGTTCGGCCTTGGCTGCCTGAGCCTTGCGCTCGGCAACGCGGGCGTCCCATTCGGCCTGTTCGGCCAGGCGCCGGGCTTCGTCGTAATTCTTGTCATGCATGGCGAGTTCGGCTTGCTTGAGCTTGTCCTGTGCCGATTTCATTTCCACGGCGGCAAACTCGGTACCGCCTGCGCTGACTGCGCTGTTGACCGCAGATTGCGTCACCGCGTATTGCTCGCTTGGCGGATTACCGGCGCAACCGGCCAGAACCAGGCTGCTACCGAGGGCCAGCGCGGCCAGTTTCAGCCCGCGCAGAGAGGTGGACGAGGATTTGGCAGTGCTGATCTTCATGGTCTTCAACTCCATTGGATAACTCCTGAAAAACATCAAAATCCATCCCGGTTCCGACGCCGTAACGCTGAGTGACGACTGGCTGAGGGCGTTGATATTGAAACGGCCGTCCCAGTGATGGTTATTGGCTGTGACCCGAGGCTTTTTTGAATAGTTCAGCGAAGATGGCCAATCGCCTGAAAATTTTCTGACTGCATGGACAAGGCTCTAGACCGGGAACTTTTGCCTGGCGCAGAGGTACTCCTGACCCGATCCGGGGTCAGGAATAACGCTTTTTATCGAGGGGAAATACCGGCTTGGATCAGTGCTGCTGCTCTTCTGCCTGGGCCGACAGATCGTGCAGATAACGCCGCGACAGGGCGAGAAAACGCGGGGTGGGGCCGATATCTTCGTAGAGCGGATCGCCTTCTTCGTCAACGGCGACCACGTGCTGGCCCTGGACGTAAGGGAAGCTGGTTTCGAGTTCCTCCAGCGCCGCCCCGATCAGTTCGCCCAGCAGTTCCTCGGGCCGGCGTTTGGGGTACATCTCGGCAATTGCCGCCAGGCGCGCAGCGGCTTCGACATCCAGGTAGAGCGTGTAGCCGGTCTTGGTCAGGCGACCCTTGGCATTTTCTTCCCAGTGTTGCGCGAGCTCACGGATTTTCATGGCAACCTCAATGAACACCTGCTTGTGGCAGGGCCTGGTGAGTGACCGGCCAGTGCCGGCGCTAAGCCGTTGTGCGGCTCAATCTTGAGACTAGCTCCATCGCGCCAGGTTTAAAGGCGCTTCGTCGTGCGCCGGCCTTGTCCGCGGCTTTGCGCCAGCAGCGCCCTGGCTGGGACAACCCTTGCTAAGAACCATGCGCTGGCGGCACTCTTGGGGCTTATCAGGAGCCCCAAGTCCGCTGGAGAACAGGTAGATGACCGATATTGATGCGCGCTTGCGCGAAGATGTTCACCTGCTGGGTGAACTGTTGGGCAACACCATTCGTGAACAGTATGGCGAGGGTTTCCTCGACAAGATCGAACAGATCCGCAAAGGCGCCAAGGCCGATCGGCGCGGTTCGCTGGATGCCGAGCTCAGCGCCAGCCTCAATCAGCTCAGCGAGGACGAATTGCTGCCGGTGGCGCGGGCGTTCAACCAGTTCCTCAACCTGGCCAACATCGCCGAGCAGTACCAGCTGATTCACCGCCGCGAGGAGTCGCAGCCGGCGCCGTTCGAGTCGCGGGTGCTGCCGGAACTGCTGGCGCGCCTGCGAGCCGAAGGCCATGGCGCCGAAGCGCTGGCGCGGCAGTTGGGGCGGCTGGAAATCGAGCTGGTGCTGACTGCCCACCCCACCGAAGTTGCCCGCCGCACGCTGATCCAGAAATACGATGCCATCGCCGCGCAACTGGCCGCCCAGGACCATCGCGACCTGACCTCGGCCGAGCGCGCGCAGATCCAGGCGCGCCTGCAGCGCCTGATCGCCGAAGCCTGGCACACCGAGGAAATCCGCCGGACCCGGCCAACGCCGGTGGACGAAGCCAAGTGGGGCTTCGCGGTGATCGAGCATTCGCTGTGGCAGGCCATCCCCAACTACCTGCGCAAGGCCGACCAGGCCTTGCACGCCGCCACCGGCATGCACTTGCCGCTGGAGGCGGCGCCGATCCGCTTCGCTTCGTGGATGGGCGGCGACCGCGACGGCAATCCCAATGTCACCGCGGCCGTGACCCGCGAGGTGCTGTTGCTGGCGCGCTGGATGGCCGCCGACCTGTACCTGCGCGATGTCGATCAGCTGGCTGCCGACCTGTCCATGCAACAAGCCAACGCGGCGTTGCAGGCCCTGGCCGGCGACAGTGCCGAGCCGTATCGCGCGGTGCTCAAGCAGTTGCGCGAGCGCCTGCGGGCCACCCGCAATTGGGCGCAGGCCTCGTTGAGCGGCACCGCGCCGGCGACTGCCCAGGTCTTGCAGAACAACCGCGAGCTGCTGGACCCGCTGGAGCTCTGCTATCAGTCGCTGCACGAATGCGGCATGGGCGTGATCGCCGACGGTCCGCTGCTCGACTGCCTGCGCCGCGCGGTGACCTTCGGCCTGTTCCTGGTGCGCCTGGACGTGCGCCAGGACTCCACGCGCCATACCGCGGCCATGACCGAAATCACCGATTACCTGGGCCTGGGGCGCTACGGCGACTGGAGCGAGCAAGAGCGCATCGATTTCCTGATGCGTGAACTGGGCAACCGCCGGCCGTTGCTGCCTGGTTATTTCAAGCCATCGGCCGACACCGCCGAAGTGCTGGCGACCTGCCGGGAAATCGCCGCGGCCCCGGCGGCTTCGCTGGGCTCCTATGTAATCTCCATGGCCGGCGCGGCTTCCGATGTGCTTGCCGTGCAGCTGCTGCTCAAGGAAGCGGGCGTGCTGCGGCCGATGCGCGTGGTGCCGCTGTTCGAAACCCTGGCCGACCTGGACAACGCCGGCCCGGTGATCGAGCGGTTGCTGCTTTTGCCGGGGTATCGCGCGCGCTTGCAAGGCCCGCAGGAAGTGATGATCGGCTATTCCGACTCGGCCAAGGACGCCGGCACCACGGCCGCCGCCTGGGCGCAGTACCGGGCCCAGGAAAAGCTGGTGGACATCTGCCGCGAGCAGCAGGTCGAGCTGCTGTTGTTCCACGGTCGCGGCGGCACCGTGGGCCGCGGCGGCGGTCCGGCTCATGCGGCGATCCTGTCGCAGCCGCCGGGGTCGGTGGCGGGGCGCTTCCGCACCACCGAGCAAGGGGAAATGATTCGTTTCAAATTCGGGCTGCCAGACATTGCCGAGCAGAACCTCAATCTCTACCTGGCGGCGGTGCTGGAGGCGACCTTGTTGCCTCCGCCCCTGCCGCAGCCAGCCTGGCGCGACTTGATGGACGAACTGGCCGCCGATGGGGTGAAGGCCTATCGCGCGGTGGTGCGGGAGAACCCGCAGTTCGTCGAGTACTTCCGCCAGTCCACGCCAGAGCAGGAGCTCGGCCGCCTGCCCCTGGGCAGCCGGCCGGCCAAGCGCCGCGCCGGCGGCATCGAAAGCCTGCGGGCCATCCCGTGGATTTTCGGCTGGACCCAGACCCGCCTGATGTTGCCGGCCTGGCTGGGCTGGGAAACCGCCTTGAGCAAGGCCCTGGAACGTGGGGAAGGCGAGTTGCTGGGGCAGATGCGCGAGCAGTGGCCGTTTTTCCGCACGCGCATCGATATGCTGGAGATGGTGCTGGCCAAGGCCGACGCGGATATCGCCCGTTCCTACGACGAGCGCTTGGTCGAGCCGGCACTGCTGCCGTTGGGTGCGCATTTACGCGACTTATTGTCGCAGGCGTGTTCGGTGGTGCTGGGGCTGACCGGGCAGTCGCAGTTACTGGCACATAGCCCTGACACCCTGGAGTTCATTCGCCTGCGCAACACCTACCTCGACCCGCTGCATCTATTGCAGGCTGAACTGCTGGCCCGTTCGCGACGCCAGGATGGCGCCCAGGACAGCCCGGTGGAACAGGCGCTGCTGGTGTCTGTGGCAGGGATTGCCGCCGGTTTGCGCAACACCGGCTAAGGTATTTGCCGGGCTTTTCAGTGGTTTGGCGCGGTACTTCGGTCGCTGTCCCGAAAGGCTCGGCGACCGTCGCCAGGCGACACTTTGTTACGGGGTTGCGACCAGCAATACCTTGTCGCCAGGGCATAAAGGCGGTGGGTTGCTCCGACTTTCGGCTGCTTGTGTGCGCTGTGTCGGCTGTGTATCTTGATCAGCCTTTGGCCGTTTGGGCGGCCACTATCCCATTTCCGAGATTGGCCCCACGAGGCGAATCCGAGCGTTTCTAAATAAAAAATTGAGGAGCACATCGATGCGCGTAATTCTGCTGGGAGCTCCCGGGGCCGGTAAAGGTACTCAGGCAAAGTTCATCACCGAAAAATTCGGCATTCCGCAAATCTCCACCGGCGACATGCTTCGCGCAGCGGTCAAGGCCGGCACCGAGCTGGGCCTGAAGGCCAAGAGCGTGATGGACGCCGGTGGCCTGGTCTCCGATGACCTGATCATCAACCTGGTCAAGGAACGCATCAGCCAGGCGGATTGCGCCAAGGGTTTCCTGTTCGATGGCTTCCCACGCACCATTCCTCAGGCCGAAGCGCTGGTCAAAGCCGGCGTCGAGCTGGACAACGTGGTCGAGATCGCCGTCGACGACGAAGAAATCGTCCAGCGCATTGCCGGTCGCCGCGTGCACGAGGCCTCTGGCCGCGTTTACCACACCGTCTACAATCCGCCGAAAGTCGCCGGTAAAGACGACGTCACCGGTGAAGACCTGGTCCAGCGTAAAGACGACACCGAAGAAACCGTGCGTCATCGCCTGTCGGTCTACCACTCCCAGACCAAGCCGCTGGTGGAGTTCTACCAGAACCTGGCCGCTACCCAGGGCAAGCCGAAGTACAGCCACATCGCGGGCGTCGGTTCGGTTGAGTCGATCACCGGCAAGGTGCTTGAAGCGCTGAGCTGACAAGTCGTACCGGCTTCATCTTCAACGGCCCGCTTGCGGGCCGTTGCTGTTTATAATGCGTCACTTTTTTCAACTCCCTCTGCCTTATGGATACATCGATGAGCACCTTGCTGGCCCTGGACACCGCGACTGAAGCTTGCTCCGTTGCCTTGCTGCACGACGGCAAGGTGACGAGCCATTACGAGGTGATCCCGCGCCTGCATGCGCAAAAGCTGCTGCCGATGATCCAGAAACTGCTGGCCGATGCCGGCACCAGCCTGCAGGCCGTCGACGCCATTGCCTTCGGGCGCGGGCCGGGGGCCTTTACCGGTGTGCGCATCGCCATCGGCGTGGTGCAGGGCCTGGCCTTCGCCCTGGAGCGCCCGGTGCTGCCGGTGTCGAACCTGGCGGTGCTGGCGCAGCGCGCATTGCGCGAGCACGGCGCGACCCAGGTGGCTGCCGCCATCGATGCGCGGATGGATGAGGTTTACTGGGGCTGCTACCGCGAAGTCGCGGGTGAAATGCGCCTGGCAGGCGTTGAAGCGGTGCTGCCGCCGGAAGCCGCCGCATTGCCGGCGGACGCCAGCGGCGACTGGTTCGGCGCGGGCACCGGCTGGGGGTATGCCGAGCGTATCGGGGTGCAGACCAGCGGCCAGGACGCGGGCATGCTGCCCCATGCCGAAGATTTGCTGGCCCTGGCGCGTTTTGCCTGGGAACGCGGCGAGGCAATCCCCGCGGACCAGGCGCAGCCGGTGTATCTGCGGGACAAGGTGGCCACGCCGAAAGCGCGCTGACAGGCCGTTGCAGAGCTGTTCGCCACTGCCAGCGCGCGTGGCGAGCGTGTCAATCGTCAGGTTTTCGTGCCAGTTTCCGGCAGCTTTTAAACCTTTCGCATTTTCTGTGTTCTAGTTATCACTCGGCATTTGCGTAGTCGGCGAGGTGCCGCTAAATTGCCATCATCGATATCGAGCATGTGATTATGCGCATAGACGGCATTTCCTCTCAGTCCTACCCCATCAAGCGCAAGCCTCGCAAAGGCAGCGTGCTGCTGGACGACTCCCTCGAGGATGCAGATGCCGTCGAAGTCCAACCCGACACGCCAGCCCAGTCGCGTTCCCAGGCTTCGGCCGGGCGCACCAGCAACCTGCCAGCCCGTCCGCAGGACATGATCTTCCAGCGCGCCATGAAAAGAAGCGTGGCCAATGCCTTGGCCAGCTACCTGACCACCGCCGGTTTCGTCGATTGGGATATGGAAGTGGTGGGTCTCGACCTGCACATCTGATGGTGCTGCCTTATTACCTCGGTTGTCCTTCCTGGAGCGAAAACGCCTGGCGTGAGTACCTGTACCCGGAAAGCGCGCGCCCGACGGATTTCCTCGGCCTGTATTGCCAGGTCTTCAATGCGGTGGAAGGCAATACCACCTTCTACGCGCGCCCCGCGCCGGCCACGGTGCAGCGCTGGGCGCAGACCATGCCCGAACATTTTCGCTTCACGGCCAAGTTTCCCGGCGACATCAGCCACGGCGGCGACCTGCGCGAGCAACTGAGCGCGGCGCAGAGCTTCCTGCAGTTGCTCAGCCCGCTGGGCGAGCGTGTGTCGCCGCTGTGGCTGCAACTGCCCGCGAGTTTCACGCCGCAACGCTTGGCGGAGCTGGCGGGCTTTATCGACGCCCTGGAGCGGCCGCTGGCGGTGGAAGTCCGGCATCGGGATTTCTTCGCCAAGGGCGATGCCGAGCGCATGCTCAATCGCCTGTTGCTGGAGCGTGGCGTGGAGCGCATCTGTCTCGACCCGCGCGCCTTGTTCAGTTGCACTTCCAGCGAGCCTTCGGTGCTCCATGCGCAATCGAAGAAGCCCAAGGTGCCGCCGCGTCCGGCGGCGTTTACCCGGTTTCCCCAGGTGCGCTTTATCGGCCATCCGCAGCTCGAGGCCAACGACCCGTTCCTGGTGCCCTGGATCGACAAGGTTGCCAGCTGGATCGAGGAAGGGCGAACGCCCTACATCTTCCTGCACACCGCCGATAACCGCCTGGCCGCTGAGCTGGCGCGGCGTTTTCACACGCGCCTGATGGCGCGCCTGCCTGGATTGCCAGCCTTGCCTGAGCTATACAGAGAGCCCGCTGCGGAGCAACTCGGCTTGCTCTGAGCGGGATCATTTCCCTGCCCAGGAGTCCGCCAATGGATGCGCAAACCCTTCGTGCCCACACCTTCAAGGCCCTGCATGAACGTGATCGGGCTTTCGTGATTCCCAATCCCTGGGATGCAGGCTCCGCCAAGATGCTGGCGAGCCTCGGCTTCGAGGCCCTGGCGACCACCAGCGCCGGTTTCGCTTTTTCCCTGGCACGCCCCGACGCTGAAGGCGCCTTGTCCCTGGACGACACCCTGGGCAATGTGCGCGCCATCGTCGGGGCCAGCAGCCTGCCGGTGGCGGTCGACCTGGAAAACGGTTTTTCCGACAGCCCGGCAGGTTGTGCCAACACCCTGCGCCAAGCGGCTGCCTGCGGCGCGGTGGGCGGCTCCATCGAAGATGCCACGGGCCGGGCCGACGATCCTATCTATGACTTCACCCTGGCGGTCGAGCGTATCGAGGCTTCGGTCGCCGCGGTCCGGCAATTGCCTTTTCCCTTTGTGCTCACGGCGCGGGCGGAGAACCTGCTGCATGGCCGGCAGGATCTGCCGGACACTATTCGCCGCCTGCAAGCCTACGCCGAGGCCGGTGCCGATGTGCTGTATGCGCCCGGGCTGCGCTCGGCCGAGGAGATCGTCGCGGTGGTTCGTGCGGTGGCGCCCAAGCCGGTCAACGTGCTGATGTCCGGCGGCTTGAAACTGACCCTGGCACAGCTGAGCGAGCTGGGGGTGAAGCGGATCAGCGTTGGTTCGGCCCTGGCGCGAGCGGCCTACGGCGCCTTTTACCAGGCGGCCCGGGAAATCCGTGACCACGGCAGCTTCGACTTTGCCGACCGGGCCTTGCCGTTCGGGCAGATCAACGATTTGTTCAAGGGCTGAGCAGGGGAGGCGCTGTGCGGGCGGGCAAAGTAGGGGCGCTGTTGTTGCTGCTGGTCGCGGCCGGGCTGGTGAGTGTCTGGCGCGGCTGGCTGCCGCTGCCTGCTGCATTGAATCCCTGGGCGCCGTTGCAGGTCAGCGACCCGCCCAACCTGTTGACGCGCTTCAAGCTCATGCGCCTGCGCGATGACCCGCAGTTATGCGACCAGGTGCTGAGGAATTCAGGCTTGCGGGTGAGCCGCCAGCAGGACAGCCCTCCAGACGCGGCCTGCCCCTTGTGCAATGTGCTGCGCGTGCAGGGCGGGGATATCGCCCTGAGCAGCAGCTTTGTTGCCAGCTGCCCGCTGGCCGTGGCTTTTGCCCTGTACCAGCGCCATGGACTGCAGCCCGCGGCCCAGGCCGTGTATGGGCAAGCGGTAAGCCGTATCGAGCATTTGGGCAGCTTCGCCTGCCGCAACATGTACAGCCGCGAGAACGGTTCCCGCAGCCAGCATGCTACGGCCAGTGCCCTGGATATTTCGGCTTTTCGCCTGGCCGACGGGCGCCGTATCAGCGTGCTTAAGGATTGGTCGGGAGACGATGCGGATGCGCGTTTTCTGCGCCTGGCCCGGGACGGGGCCTGCGATGCGTTCAATGTGGTGCTGAGCCCGGATTACAACGCCGCCCATCGCAACCATTTCCATCTGGATGTGGGGCCCTGGTGGATCTGTCGTTGAGTCGGGCTTGAGGCTTAGGCGGCGATCCGCAGGTTCTGCAGGATCAGCGGGCGCGCCCAGCCAGTATCGAAATCGAACTGTTTCTGCTGCTCGATGAGTTCTTCTGGCGGGAAGGGCGGAAAGGGTTTGTCCAGCAGGTCCAGCTCGAACTCGGCGATCGGCAGGTGCAGCGGCCGTGGTTGCGGCGCCGGGCCCGGTTCGGGCTGAGGGTGGCCGGCATTCAGGACGATGGGCCGCACCCAGTCGCTTTCGAAGTCTTGCTGGCGTTGCTGGGCGACGATCTCTTCCACGGGGAAAGGCGGGGCCGGCTTGTCCAGCAGCTCGGTCTCGAATTCGGCGATCGGCAGGAACAACGGCTCCGGTGGGCGGATCTCTGTGTCCTGGACGTCGCAGTGACGCTGGGTCACGATTTGCGCCAGCAGGTCGCTGCCACCGTGGGGTTCGATCGGGCCGTCCACCGCCACCGGGGCGCTGTCGTCAGTGACCTGCGTGCCATCGCCGCGTTGCTCGGCCAGCGCCTGGGCAAAAAAATCCTGCCACAGATGGCTGACGCCGCTCAGTGCCTGGGAATTTTTGAGGCCGTAATCGCCGTGGGGCGATATGACGCCAATGGATAGGCTTCGAATGTCTGACATTTCTCTCGGGTCGACGCTCAGCTCTGGCAAAATGCCGGATAGTTCTTTTATCGGCAGTTTTTGCCGATCATTAATTTTTTGAGCGTGTTTTCAGATGAGTGAGCAACCAGCGGCCTGCCGCATCAAAGTCGAGGCCTTGGCCGAGGCATTCCAGCCGCAGGCGGCGCACTGGGCCGAGCGACTGGGGTTGCCGTTGCGGATCGACGAGGCGGAGTTCGCCCTGCAGGTCGGCGAGCAGGGCTTGCAGTTGCAGCAGCTCGGCGCGGATGCGCCAGGGCCGGTGCGCGTTGACTTTGTCGAGGGCGGCGCGGCGCACCGGCGGCTGTACGGCGGCGGCAGCGGGCAGATGATCGCCAAGGCGGTGGGCATCGCCCAGGGCGTGCGTCCGCGGATCCTGGATGCCACGGCGGGGCTCGGCAAGGATGCGTTCGTCCTGGCTAGCCTGGGCTGCGAGATGAGCCTGATCGAACGCCAGCCGCTGATCGGCGCCTTGCTCGAAGACGGCTTGGCCCGGGCGGGAGAGGATTTCGACGTGGCGCCGATCGTGGCGCGCATGCGCCTGCTCAAGGGCAATTCGATCGAGGTCATGCGCAATTGGGAAGGCGAGCCGCCCCAGGTGATTTACCTGGACCCGATGTTCCCGCATCGGGAAAAGACCGCGCTGGTGAAGAAGGAAATGCGCCTGTTCCGACCGCTGGTGGGCGACGATCCGGACGCCCCGGCGCTGCTCGAGGCCGCTCTGGCACTGGCCAGCCATCGGGTGGTGGTCAAGCGTCCGCGCAAGGCGCCCTGTATCGCCGGCCCCAAGCCGAGCCACGCGCTGGACGGCAAATCCAGCCGTTACGACATCTATCCGAAAAAGGCGCTCAAGGGCTGAGGCCCTGAGCGCGCCCGGCTCAGGCCGGCTCCGGCCGGTAGGCGCGCATGAACAACCCCACCACTTCCTGCACATGCGCCTCGGCGGCTTCGTCGCTCAATGGCTCGCCGTAGCCGTAGAGCAGGCGAAAGTTCGCCGCGCCCTTGAGCAGGCAGAAGAAGTGCTCGGCGGCATTGCGCGGTTTGTCGATGCTCAGGGCGCCGCTCTGGTCGATCCTGGCCAGCAACCGCTCCATGCCTTGCAGCATGCGCTGCGGTCCCGCCTCGAAGAAAATCTGCGATAGCTTCGGATCCTGGCTGCCCAGGGCCATGATCAGGCGGTGCAGGTTCAAAGACTCCTCGCTATTGATCAGCAAATGAAAGCCCCGGGCGATGTTCAGCAGCACGCTTTCGATCGGCATGCCGGCCGGCAGTTCGAAGATCAGCGTCGGCAACTGTTCTTCGCATTTGGCCATCACCGCGGCGGAGAAGAGCGTCTCCTTGTCGTTGAAATGGCTGTACACGGTCAGCTTGGAAACACCGGCTTCGGTAGCCACCGCATCCATGCTGGTATTGGCGTAGCCATTGCTCAGAAACAGCGCTTTCGCGGCTTCGAGGATGGCCTGGCGTTTTGCCAGGTCCTTGGGGCGGCCGGGGCCGTTTGAGGTGGAAAGATTGTCGGACATTCTTCGCTTTTAATACTGGACTGGTGAGTTTGCTATTAATAACATACCCGCCAGTATAATTATTTGAAGCACCCTTAGCGAAAGGTCCCTCACCATGTTCCGCTATGCCTTACCCCTCGCGTTGCCAGTCAGCCTGGCCGTTCTGCTGTCCGCGTGCGGGCATGAAGAAGCGGCGCAGACCACCGTTCGCCCGGCCATGGTGGTACAGCCAGAACCCGCGGCACAGTCAGTAGACAGCTACCCCGGCGAAGTTCGCGCGCGTTACGAACCGGACCTGGCTTTCCGGATTGGGGGCAAGGTCAGCCGACGACTGGTCGAAGAGGGGCAGCGAGTGAAAGCCGACCAGCCGTTGGCCGAGCTCGATCCGCAGGACGTGCGGCTGCAACTGGAGGCTACCCGCGCCCAGGTGGCGGCGGCCGAGGCCAACCTGAACCTGGTGCGTTCCGAGCGCGACCGCTACAAGACCCTGATGGAGCGGCAACTGGTCAGCCGCTCCCAATACGACAACGCCGAAAACCTGTATCGCTCGGGCCTGGCCCGGCTCAAGCAGATCAAGGCCGAGTTCGACGTGGCCAGCAACCAGGCCGGCTACGCGGTGCTGCGCGCGCCCCAGGATGGTGTGGTGGCCCGGCGTACGGTCGAGGTCGGCCAGGTGGTCGCCGCCGGCCAGACCGTCTTCACCCTGGCCACCGACGGCGAGCGTGAAGTGCTGATCAGCCTGCCGGAGCAGGGTTTCGGCCGTTTCCGCATCGGCCAGCCGGTGTCGGTGGAGTTGTGGAGCCAGCCCGACCAGCGTTTCGCCGGGCAGATCCGCGAGCTGTCGCCGGCCGCCGACCCCCGCTCGCGCACCTTCGCCGCGCGCATCGCCTTTACCGCCGGCAAGGTCCCGGCCGAGCTGGGGCAGAGCGCCCGGGTGTTCATTCAAGCCGCGGCCCACGTGCCGTTGTCGGTGCCGCTGTCGGCGGTGACCGCGGAAAACGGCGCCGCCTATGTCTGGCGGGTCGATGCCAACAACACCCTGAAAAAGACCCCGGTGCGCCTCGGCGCCTTCGGCGAGAAGAACGTGCCGGTGCTCGAGGGCCTAGGGGCCAATGACTGGGTGGTGGCGGCGGGTGTGCATGTGCTCCATGAGGGGCAGCAGGTACGCCCGGTGGATCGCTCCAACCGCGTGGTCAATCTGGCGGCCAAGGAGTAATCCCCGATGGGTTTCAATCTTTCCGAATGGGCGTTGCGCAATCGCCAGATCGTGCTGTTCCTGATGTTGCTGCTGGCCATAGTCGGGGCGCTGTCCTACACCAAGCTGGGCCAGAGCGAAGACCCGCCCTTTACCTTCAAGGCCATGGTGATCCGCACCAACTGGCCGGGCGCCACGGCCCAGGAAGTTTCCCGGCAGGTCACCGAACGCATTGAAAAGAAGCTGATGGAAACCGGCGAGTACGAGCGCATCGTCTCGTTTTCCCGCCCGGGCGAGTCCCAGGTGACGTTCATGGCGCGCGATTCGATGCATTCGGACCAGATCCCCGAACTCTGGTATCAGGTGCGCAAGAAGATCAGCGATATTCGCCATACCTTGCCGCCGGGCATCCAGGGCCCGTTCTTCAATGACGAGTTCGGCACCACCTTCGGCAATATCTACGCGCTGACCGGCGACGGTTTCGACTACGCCGTGCTCAAGGATTACGCCGACCGCATCCAGATCCAGCTGCAACGGGTCAAGGACGTAGGCAAGGTCGACCTGCTGGGTTTGCAGGACGAGAAGGTCTGGATCGAGCTGTCGAACGTCAAGCTGGCGACCCTCGGCTTGCCGCTGGCGGCGGTGCAGCAGGCCCTGGAGGAACAGAACGCGGTGTCCACCGCGGGGTTCTTCGAGACCAGCAGCGAGCGTCTGCAACTGCGGGTGTCGGGTAACTTCCAGAGCGTCGAGCAGATCAGCAATTTCCCGATCCGGGTGGCCGACCGCACGTTCCGTATCGGCGATGTGGCGGACGTACGTCGCGGCTTCAACGATCCACCGGCGCCGCGCATGCGCTTCATGGGCCAGGACGCGATTGGCCTGGCGGTAGCGATGAAGGACGGTGGCGACATCCTGGTGCTGGGCAAGGCGCTGGAACTGGAGTTCGCCCGGATCCAGAAAAACCTCCCCGCCGGCATGGAGTTGCGCAAGGTTTCCGACCAGCCGGCCGCGGTGAAGACCGGTGTCGGCGAGTTCGTCCGGGTGCTGGTGGAAGCCCTGGCGATCGTGCTGCTGGTGAGCTTCTTTTCCCTGGGCGTGCGCACTGGCATGGTGGTGGCCCTGGCGATTCCGCTGGTGCTGGCGATGACCTTCGCCACCATGTATTACCTGGGGATCGGCCTGCACAAGATTTCCCTCGGCGCGCTGGTGTTGGCGCTGGGCCTGCTGGTGGACGATGCGATCATCGCGGTGGAGATGATGGCCATCAAGATGGAGCAGGGCTACGACCGGCTCAAGGCCGCCAGCTACGCCTGGACCAGCACCGCCTTTCCGATGCTCACCGGTACCCTGATCACCGCCGCGGGCTTCCTGCCGATCGCCACGGCGCAGTCCGGTACCGGCGAATACACCCGCTCGATCTTCCAGGTGGTGACCATCGCCTTGTTGGCTTCATGGATCGCCGCGGTGGTGTTCGTGCCCTACCTGGGCGAGAAGCTGCTGCCGGACCTGGCCAAGCTGCACGCGGCCAAGCACGGCACCGCCGACGGCCAGACCGATCCGTACGGCACGCCGTTCTATCAGCGGGTACGGCGGATGGTGGAGTGGTGCGTGCGCCGGCGTAAAACCGTGATCGCCCTGACCGTGTTGCTGTTTATCGCCTCGGTGTTGCTGTTCCGCTTCGTGCCGCAGCAGTTCTTCCCGGCTTCCGGGCGCCTGGAGCTGATGGTCGACCTGAAGCTGGCCGAGGGCGCTTCCCTGAGCAACACCGCCGACCAGGTCAAGCGCCTGGAGGCCATGCTCAAGGATCACGCCGGCATCGATAACTACGTGGCCTACGTCGGCACCGGTTCGCCGCGCTTCTACCTGCCGCTGGACCAGCAATTGCCCGCGGCGAGTTTTGCCCAGTTCGTGGTGCTGGCCAAGACCATCGAAGAGCGTGAAAGCCTGCGCAGCTGGCTGATCGCAACCCTCGATGAAGAGTTCCCGACCCTGCGCTCGCGGGTCACCCGCCTGGAAAACGGCCCGCCCGTGGGCTACCCGGTGCAGTTCCGTGTCACCGGCGAGCACATCGAGGAGGTGCGGGCCCTGGCGCGCAAGGTGGCGGCCAAGGTTCGCGAGAACCCTCATGTGGCCAACGTGCACCTGGATTGGGAAGAGCCGAGCAAGGTGGTTTATCTCAATATCGACCAGGACCGAGCGCGGGCACTGGGCGTGAGCACGGCCAACCTGGCGAAGTTCCTGCAAAGCTCGCTGACCGGTTCCAGCGTCAGCCAGTACCGCGAAGACAACGAGTTGATCGAGATCCTGCTGCGCGGCACCTTGCATGAGCGGACCGAGCTGTCGCTGCTGTCGAGCCTGGCGGTGCCCACCGACAACGGCACGAGCGTGGCGCTGTCGCAGGTCGCGACCCTGGAGTACGGCTTCGAGGAGGGCATTATCTGGCACCGCAACCGCCTGCCCAACGTCACCGTGCGCGCCGACATTTATGGCAAGGAACAACCGGCGACCCTGGTGCAGCAGATCCTGCCGACCCTGGAGCCGATCCGCGCCGAACTGCCGGACGGTTACTTGCTCGACGTCGGCGGCACCGTGGAAGACTCGGCGCGCGGGCAGAATTCGGTGAAGACCGGTGTGCCGCTGTTCATCGTGGTGGTGCTGACCCTGCTGATGCTGCAACTGCGCAGCTTCTCGCGCACGGTGATGGTGTTCCTCACCGCGCCACTGGGGCTGATCGGGGTGACGCTGTTCCTGATGGTGTTCCGCCAGCCGTTCGGCTTCGTGGCAATGCTGGGCACCATCGCGCTGTCGGGGATGATCATGCGCAACTCGGTGATCCTGGTGGATCAGATCGAGCAGGACATCGCCGCCGGGCTCAAGCCGTGGCAGGCGATCATCGAGGCGACGGTAAGGCGCTTCCGGCCGATCGTGCTGACCGCCCTGGCGGCGGTGTTGGCGATGATCCCGCTGTCACGCAGCGTGTTCTTCGGGCCGATGGCGGTGGCGATCATGGGCGGGCTGATTGTGGCGACGGCGCTGACCCTGCTGTTCTTGCCGGCGCTGTATGCGGCGTGGTTCCGGGTCAGGAAAACCTGATTCGCCTGTAGGAGCGAGGCTTGCCCGCGATTTAGACACCGCGGTGTGTCAGGCACACCGCAGCGAGGCCATCGCGGGCAATCGAGCGTCGACCGGCCGCTCCTACGGGTAGGGGTTACAGGGTGCCGAAAACCTTCTTCGCCAGGCCGGTGGCTGCCGCCGCCGGGTTCTCGCGGATGGTCGCTTCCTGCTTGCCGATCATTTCGAACAGGCCGTTGAGCGCCTGCTCGGTCACGTAGCCTTCAATGTTCGCGTTCTTCGTATCCAGTACGCCCAGGGTCGCGGCCTGGCTGGCGAAGGCGTTGTATTGCTGGGCCAGGCCCACCTGGTCGGTGGCCTGTTTGACGATCGGCAGGAACTTCACGCGGATCTGCTCGCGGCTGGTTTTGCTCAGGTACTGGGTGGCGGAGTCCTTGCCACCGCTGAGGATGCCCTTGGCGTCATCCACGCTCATCTTCTTCACGGCATCCACCAGCAGCGCCTGGGCCTGCGGCACGGCGGCCTCGGCGGCCTTGTTCATGCTGGTCTCGAGTTCCTCGACCTGGGCGCCCATGCCGAACTGCTTCATTTTCTTCGCCACTTTGCCGAGGTTGCCCGGCAGGCCGATGCGCACGTCCGGGTTGTTGCTGAAACCGCCCGCGGTGCCCAGCTGTTTGACCGCGACCTGGGCACTCTGGGTCAGGGCGTCCTTGAGGCCGCCGGTGGCGTCTTGCTGCGACAGGTCGCCGAGGGACAGCGCCAGGGCGCTGGCGGAGATCAGCAGGCCAGCGCACAGGCTGGTAAAGCGAAGGGAAGAACGGAGCATGGCAGCTTCCTTGTTCAAGAAAAGGGATTAACGAACCGCGTCGACACGGATTTTCAGTGGTTGCGGATCGCTGCCGTCCAGCTTCACCCCGTGGTGTTCGGTGGTGGTGAACAGCAGCTTGCCGGCCATTTCGATCCGCGCGCTGACCGAGTACCGGTGCCCGGGCTTGACCTGGGCCGGGTCGTAGTTGAGATGGAAGGGCAGTGGCACCTGGCCTTTGACCGGGCCCTTCTGTTCGGCCAGGACCACCGCGGGGGCGTCGGCCAGCGACACATCCTGCAGGCTGACGCTCAGAGTGGCGGCCGGTGGCAGGGCGATGCGCTGCAGATAGAAGACTTCGCCATCGAGGCTGGCTTTGCTGGCAGGTTGCATGCTGTTACAGGCCCCGAGCAGGGTGGTGAGGGCGAGCAGGGTGAGCTTTTTCATGAGGGATCTCCGTATCGGGGGCGCCAGAAACCACCTGGCGCCGATAAGAATTTAGTCGCTTTGCAACGGGGCAGCGACTTGTTCGGCGGCATCTTCGCTGCGATGCAGGGCCACCTGGCGGATCGACAGGCGAATCTCCGCCGGCAGCACGCGCTTGGCCGCGCCCTCGGCCAGTTCGCCGAGCAATTCGTGGTAGCTCAGCTTGCCGGCCTCGTCGCGGCGCAGCACGTCGAGGTCGAGCAGGGTCTGGATGAAGTGGCGGAACAGGCTCTTGTCGAAGAACTCCGGGGCATTCAGGCCATGCAGGATCGACAGGCGCTGGGCCATGACCGTGCACAGGTCTTCCAGCTCTTCGGCGCTGATGCTGCGCTGGCCGCTGTTGAGCAGCAGCGAGATGGCCATGTAGAAGCGCTGCAGGGTCTGGGCGATGCTCTTGGACAGCAGGGTCAACAGCACGAAGTGCCGCGAACTCGGCGCCGGGCGCAGGTACATGTCCTTTTCGAAGCGCAGCAGGCCTTGCTCGACGAAGGCCTCTAGCCATTGGTCGATCACCGCGTCCAGTTCTTCCAGCGGCCAGCGGATGAACAGCTCCGACTGCAGGTAGGGATACAGCGCCCGGGTGTAGCGCAGGATCTGTTCGCGGCTCATGCGCGACGAGCTCTGGAAGAAGCTCGCCAGCAACGCCGGCAGGGCGAAGATGTGCAGCACGTTGTTGCGGTAGTAAGTCATCAGGACGGCGTTCTGCTCGTCCAGATAGAGGATCTTGCCCAGGGCATCGCTCTGCTCGGACAGCAGGTCCATGTCCTTCACATGCTCGATCAAGGCCCGGCCGTCGCCTTCCGGCAGGGTGGTGTGGGGCGAGTAGGGGACCTTGCGCAGCAGCGCCAGGTACAGGTCCAGGACCCGGGCCATGGCGCGATCGTCGAGGGCCAGGCGGCTGGTGGACAGCAGCGCCAGGGCCACCAGGTTGACCGGGTTGATCGCTGCCGCCTCGTTCAGGTGCTGGGCGACTTTTTCACCCAGGCGGTTGGTGGTCTCGTTGAGCCACGCCGGCTTGAACTGCGGGCCCAGTTCCTGGGCGCGCCAGCCTGGCTGTTCCTGGTCGAGGAACTCGGCCAGCTTGATCGGTTCGCCGAAGTTCACCGCCACCTGGCCGAAGCGCTGCTTGAGGGCGCCGATGACCTTGAAGATGTCGAAGATCGACTCTTTCTTCTTGCTCGCGCCGCGCAGTTCGCCCAGGTAGGTACGGCCTTCCAGCACGCGTTCGTAGCCGATGTACACCGGCACGAAGACGATCGGCATGCGCGAGGAGCGCAGGAAGCTGCGCAGGGTGATGGCCAGCATCCCGGTTTTCGGTTGCAGCATGCGCCCGGTGCGCGAGCGCCCGCCCTCGACGAAGTACTCCACCGGGAACCCCTTGGTGAACAGGGTGTGCAGGTATTCATTGAACACCGAGGTGTACAGCGGGTTGCCCTTGAAGGTGCGGCGCATGAAGAACGCTCCCCCCCTTCGCAGCAGGCTGCCGATCACCGGCATGTTCAGGTTGATCCCGGCGGCGATGTGCGGCGGGGTCAGGCCATTGCGGAACAGCAGGTAGGACAGCAGCAGGTAGTCGATGTGGCTGCGGTGGCAGGGCACGTAGATCACTTCGTGGCCCTGGGCGACTTTCTGCACGCCTTCGATGTGGTTGACCTTGATCCCGTCGTAGATCTTGTTCCAGAACCAGCTCAGCACCACTTCGAGGAAGCGGATCGCGGTGTAGGTGTAGTCCGAGGCGATCTCGTTGCCGTAGCGCAGGGCCACGGCCTTGGCTTTTTCCGGGGAGATCTTTTCCCGTTCGGCTTCGTCGAGGATCGCCTGCTTGACCAGCGGCTGGTTCAGCAGGCCCTTGACCAGATTGCGCCGGTGGGAAATGTCCGGGCCGATCACCGCGGCCTTCAGGTTGCGAAAGTGCACCCGCAGGATGCGCTGGGCCATGCGCACGGTGCGCTCGTGGCCCTTGTTGTGTTCGATCAGTTCGCGCAGGTGGATCGGCGCGGAGAATTGCACCCGGGTCTTGCGGCCCAGGATCATGATGCTCAGCAGCCGGCGCAGGCGCCCGGTGACTGCCCAGCTGTCGGCGAACAGCAGCTTCCAGGGGCTCGATTCGCTGTCGGGCGATTGGCCCCAGAACACGCTGACCGGAATGATCTGCGCGTCTTCGGCGGCATTCTGGCTCAGAGCGCTGACCAGGCGGGTCAAGGTGGGGGGCGCGCCGCGCTTGTCCTGGCGACCGAGCCAGTCCGGCGCTGGGGTCAGGTAGAAGAACGCGGCCGGCTCCAGCAGGTTGCCCACCGAGACGGGCAGCACCGGGCGCGGCAGCCCGGCCTTGGTGCATTCGGTATCGACCACGGCGAGGTCGGTGAGGGAAGGATTTTGCAGGACGTAGAACACCGGACGGCTGCGGTCGAGGTTGAGGGTGAAGGACGACTGGTTGATCGTCTCGGAGCGAACCCAGAGGTACAACAGTCGGCGCAAGGTGCCAAACACAAGACGGCGGAACGGGGAGCGGGTCATACGGCTTCTGCTTTAGTGGAAAAAACCGAGCAGTTGCTCGGGGCGGCTAGTGTGCCGGATTCGCCGAAAATCGGCAAAAAAGCAGCAAACAAGATTGAGTTGAGAGTTTTTGCGCCTGTCATATACTCGGCCGACTGACGCATGGGCATGCAGGGTCCCTCAATAGACCCAGGCCCAGGTGAAAGTTCTCACGGCTTCGTTTCAGTAAGCCGACTGATAATAAAAAGACGGAGGATGGATTGATGGCAACTCGCGAGACCGGCAGCGTGAAGTGGTTCAACGACGCCAAGGGCTACGGCTTCATTCAGCGTGAAGGTGGTGCCGATGTGTTTGTCCACTACCGTGCTATTCGTGGTGAAGGCCACCGCTCGCTGACCGAAGGGCAGCAAGTTGAATACGCCGTGGTAGAGGGGCAGAAAGGTTTGCAGGCAGAGGATGTAGTCGGCTTGTAAGCGCTGCGCCTTGTAGGAGCGAGGCTTGCCCGCGATCGCGTGGTATCAGGTAAAACGCTATCGCGAGCAAGCTTCGCTCCTACAGTAATCCGAGTCAGGCGGTACGCCAGGTAATCTCTTCTTCGCCGTCGGCGCTGATGCGAATCCAGCGGTCGGCCGATTCCTCACCTTCTTCCTCGACCCAACTGCCCGGTGCGCAGCGCACCTCGACATTCAGCGCGGCGAAGGCGGCGCGGGCACAGGCGATGTCGTCGTCCCACGGCGTCTGGTCGCTTTCCAGGTACAGGCTGTTCCACTTGCCCACGGCTTTGGGCAACCAGGTCACGGGCACGTTGCCGGCCTTGCATTTGTAGGTCTGGCCTTTCTGCACCCAGTCGCTGCATGGGCCCAGGGCCGCGCCGAGCCAGGCAGCAATGGCTTTGTGGTCGACGTCGGCGTCTTTCAGGTAAATCTCGATATCCGGTTGGCGCATGGATGTCCTCACTGCGGGTCTGAAAAATCCATTCGCGGATTTATTCGGCCTCGGATCGGTGTTCGAGGCCGTGGATTAATGGGTTATTGCAATACGAAGTAATCGTAGCGCATCGACACGCTGACCTCGAAGGGCTCGGCCTGCTCGATCACGCTGGCCCGGCGTTCGGCGCTGGCGCGCCAGCCGTGGGGCGTCATGGCCAGCAAGTTGGCGCGATCTTGCGGATTGCTCAACGTCAGCTTGAAGTCCAGGGTTTCGCTGTGTTGCAGGGCCATGCCTTCAGGCACCAGCGCCAGGTGTTTGTCGTCGGTGTATTGGCGAACCTCGTCGTACAGGCGTTCGCGCAATTCCATCAGGTGGCCGCTGGTCGGCCCGACTTTCATCAGGCCGCCGCCCGGGCTGAGCAGGCGCTTGGCTTCCTGCCAGTCCAGCGGGCTGAAGACACTGGCGAGGAACTGGCAACTGGCGTCGGCCAAGGGCACCCGGGCCATGCTGGCGATCAGCCAGGTCAGCTGCGGGGCGCGGCGACAGGCGCGCTTGACCGCTTCGCGGGAGATGTCCAGGGCGTAACCGTCCGCCTGGGGCAGGGCCTGGGCGATCTGCGCGGTGTAGTAACCCTCGCCGCAACCGATATCGACCCAACGCTGCGGGGCGCGCTCGGCGGCCAGCTCGGCCAGGCGCTTGGCCACCGGTGCGTAATGGCCGGCATTGAGAAAGTCGCGGCGGGCTTCGACCATGGCCTGGTTGTCGCCCGGGTCGCGGCTGTTCTTGTGCTGCACCGGCAGCAGGTTCAGGTAACCCTGGCGGGCGCGGTCGAAGCGGTGCCCGGCCGGGCAGGCTACGCCGTTGTCGACGGCGCTCAAAGGCGCCGCGCAGATAGGGCAGGCAAGCATCAGGCGAGCAACTTGATCAGGGTCTGGTAGTAGATTTCGGTCAGCACATCGAGGTCGCTGGCCAGCACTCGCTCGTTGACCTGGTGAATGGTGGCGTTGACCGGGCCCAGCTCGACCACCTGGGTGCCCAGGGTGGCGATGAAACGCCCGTCGGAAGTGCCGCCGCTGGTGGAAGCCTTGGTCTCGCGGCCGGTGACGTCCTTGATGCTGGCCGACACCGCGTCGAGCAGGGCGCCCGGTTCGGTGAGGAACGGCAGGCCCGACAGCGCCCACTCCACGTGCCAGTCCAGGCCGTGCTTGTCGAGGATGGTGGCCACGCGTTGCTGCAGGCCTTCGACCGTGGATTCGGTGGAGAAACGGAAATTGAACACGGCCACCAGCTCGCCGGGGATCACGTTGGTGGCGCCGGTGCCGGAGTTCAGGTTGGAGATCTGGAAGCTGGTCGGCGGGAAGAAGGCATTGCCATCGTCCCAATGTTCCGCGGCCAGTTCGGCCAGGGCCGGGGCGGCCAGGTGGATCGGGTTCTTGGCCAGGTGCGGGTAGGCCACGTGGCCCTGCACGCCGCGCACCGTGAGCTTGGCGCCGAGGGAGCCGCGACGGCCGTTCTTGACCACGTCACCGACCAGGCTGGTGCTCGACGGTTCGCCGACGATGCACCAGTCCAGGCGCTCCTTGCGCGCTGCCAGGCGCTCGACCACGGCCTTGGTGCCGTGGTGGGCCGGGCCTTCTTCGTCACTGGTGATGAGGAAGGCCACCGAGCCTTTGTGGTCCGGGTAATCGGCGACGAAACGCTCGGCGGCCACCAGCATTGCCGCCAGGCTGCCTTTCATGTCTGCCGCGCCACGCCCGCAGAGCATGCCGTGCTCGTCGATCACGGCATTGAACGGGTCGATCTGCCAGGCGCTCACCGGACCGGTCGGTACCACGTCGGTATGGCCGGCGAAACACAGCACCGGGCCTTCGTGCTTGCCGTGGCTGGCCCAGAAGTTATCCACATCCTCGATGCGCATCGGCTCCAGCTTGAAGCCGGCATCGCCCAGGCGCTGCATCATCAGCTTCTGGCAGTCGGCGTCGACTGGCGTCACCGACGGACGGCGAATCAAATCACAGGCGAGTTGCAGGGTCGGCGAAAGGTCGGCGTGGGCCGTCATGGGGAAACTCCGGTGCAAGGCGTTATAGGTAGGAGCGAGGCTTGCCCGCGATGGCCGCGACACGGTTTGCCTGTGGCAGCGCAGGATTTCCATCGCGGGCAAGCCTCGCTCCTACGGTAATGGGCAAGGCGCGCAAAATGGCGGATATCTTAAAGCAAAACGGCGGCCAGAGGCCGCCGTTTAGTGCTTTGCAGCGATTTATGCCGCCGCCACCGGCTCGCTTTGGGCAGCAGGTTTTGGCAAGGATGACAGGAACGCCATGACCAGCGCCGCCACATATGGCAGCGACTGCACCAGCAGCATGGCCACCCAGAAGCGCATGTCGTTGCTCGGCAGGCCGCCTTGCACCAGGTAGATGCCCAGCGCAGCGCCCCACAACAGCAGCATGATGAACAACTCTTCCCGAGCTTCCGAAATCGCCACCCAGAAACCGTGGTTGTCGGCGTTCTTCGGTGTGCGGAAGAATGGAATGCTGCTGGTGAAGAAGCCGTACAGCACTGCCTTGGCGATGGTATGGGACAGCGCCAGGCCCGCCACGGCCGCGCAGAACGCGTCCTTGAGGTTGACCCCGACCGCCCGGCGGTAGAGGAAGATGATCTTGCCGACCTTGAACACGAACAGCGCCAAAGGCGGGATCGCGAAGATCAGCAACGGCGGATCGACGCGCTGCGGCACGATGATCATCGCCGCCGACCAGAGCAGGGCGCCGAGGGTGAAGAAGATATTCATGCCGTCCGCCACCCACGGCAGCCAGCCCGCGAGGAAGTGGTAGCGCTGGCCACGGGTCAGCTCGGTGTCCTTGCCGCGCAGCAGGCTGGCGGTGTGGCGCTTGATGATCTGGATCGCCCCATAGGCCCAGCGGAAACGCTGTTTCTTGAAGTCGATGAAGGTATCCGGCATCAGGCCTTTGCCGTAGCTGGTGTGGTAATACGCTGCCGACAGGCCTTTCTCGAACACCCGCAGGCCCAGCTCGGCGTCTTCGCAGATGCACCAGTCGGCCCAGCCCAGTTCTTCCAGGACCGAACGACGGGTCATGGTCATGGTGCCATGCTGGATGATCGCGTCACGGTCGTTGCGGGTGACCATGCCGATATGGAAGAAGCCTTTGTATTCCGCGTAGCAGAGCTTCTTGAAGGTGCTTTCGTTCTGGTCGCGGTAATCCTGCGGCGATTGCACCACGGCGATTTTCGGGTCGGCGAAGTGCGGCACCATGTGCTTGAGCCAGTTGCGGTCGACGCAGTAATCCGAGTCGATCACCGCAATCACTTCGGCGTCCTTGGCGGTATGCGGGATCAGGTAGTTCAGCGCGCCGCCCTTGAAGCCGGCCAGGGGCGCGACGTGGAAGAACTTGAAGCGCGGGCCGAGGGTTTCGCAATAGGCCTGCACCGGCTCCCAGACCGCCGGGTCCTTGGTGTTGTTGTCGATGATCAGGACTTCGAAGTCCGGATAATCGAGGTTGGCCAGGGCATTGAGGGTCTGTTTGACCATCTCCGGCGGCTCGTTGTAGCACGGCACGTGGATCGAGACTTTCGGCCGATAGCTGGAATCGCCCTCGACCGGCAGGAACTCGCGCCGGCGCTTCTTGACCCAGACCGCCTCGGCCAGCTCATGGGCTTCAGTGAGCAACACGATGAACACCCCGAGTGCACCCAGGGCGAGCAGGAAGCCCACCGTCAGGCTGAACCAGGTGCTGTATTGCTGGCTGTAGTCGTAGCCGATCCACACCAGCACCGAGCCGCAGAGGAAGGCGATGAAGGTCAGGAAGGTCCGGCCACGCTGGCGCAGGGCCGAGCCGTCGATCATCAGCAAGGTCAACGACAGCAGCGCCAGGACCACCGAGCCAATGGCCAGTACGCGCCATTGCGGGATTGCCACCACCGGGCCTTCGAAGTTGAATTTCTGCTGGCGCGCCGCGTTGAACACGCCCCAGTAGGCGCCCACCGAACCTTCGTCGCTGGCCTTCCACGGCTGGTCGAAGGCTTCGATCACGAAGTAGTTGTAGCCCTGGCGGTTGAGTTTGTTGACCAGGGTACGCAGGTAGATCGCCTGGTCCGCCGGGCTCGCGTCGGCACCGCCACGCATGCGGCCGTTGCTCGGCCAGCCGACTTCGGACAGCAGCAGCGGTTTTTTCGGGAACATTTTTTTCAGGTCGCGGGCGCGGTCGAGGACGAACTGCCCGGCCTCGTTCATCGGGATGAATTCCCAGTAGGGCAGGACGTGGGCGGCGATCAGGTCGACGTGCTGGGCCAGTTCCGGGTGTTCCTGCCAGACGTGCCACTGCTCGGAGGTGGTGACCGGTACCTTGACCGCGGCCCGCACGCGATCGAGCAGGACGCTCAATTGGTCGGCGGTGATTTCCTTGCGGAAGATCGCTTCGTTACCGACCACCACGCGCACGACACTGCGCGAATTGTTGGCGATATCGATGGCGCGGGTGATTTCACGCTCGTTGCGCTCCAGGTCCGGGCTGATCCAGATCCCCAGGGTCACGCGCAAGCCGAACTCTTCCGCCAGCTTGGGGATGTTCTCCAGTGCGCCGTCGACCGAGTAGGTCCGAATGTTGTCGGTCAGCTTGCTCATGATCTCCAGGTCGCGACGCATTTCATCGTCGGTCGGGAACTGGTCTTTCTGCGGGAACTGGCCCAGCTGGAAAGGCGAGTAGGAAAAGCCGGAGATTTGTGCGGGCCAATTAGGGGCGGAAACCGGGCGGTTGACCAGTGCCCAGAAACCGGTGAACAGGGCGGCGATTGCCAGAACCACCACCAGGTTGAGTCCAAATTTACGCGATGACATAGCTATTTCGGGTTCCAAAGGGTGTGGAACGGGGGAACGGTCGGCATGCGCCAAGCGGCGCGCATCCTACACTGGCCTTCGACTGAGCGTATAGCGGACAGGGAAAAGCCGCAGGTTGGGCAATTCAACTCGGTTTAAGTTCTCGGCGACGAAACTTTCAGATTGTTCTCTCATTAAAGCAGCCTGACTGCCGTTCACAGGCAAAGATGCTCTTGGCGGGCATCGGCCCTATAATGCGCGCCGGTTTTTGGGGTAATGGTCATGAGTACAGAAGATCCGCGGTTTGCTGGCGTCGCCCGTTTGTATGGCATCGAGGGGCTGGAACGCTTGCGCGCCGCCCATGTGGCGATCGTCGGCGTCGGCGGCGTCGGTTCCTGGGCGGCGGAAGCCATCGCCCGCTGTGGCGTGGGCGAGATCTCGCTGTTCGACCTGGACGACGTCTGCGTCAGCAACAGCAATCGGCAGTTGCATGCTCTGGACAGCACGGTCGGCAAGGCCAAGGTCGAGGTTATGGCCGAGCGCCTGCGCGGTATCAACCCGGATTGCACCGTGCATGCGGTAGCGGACTTCGTCACCCGTGAAACCATGGCCGAATACATCACGCCGAACATCGACTGCGTGATCGACTGCATCGACAGCGTCAATGCCAAGGCGGCGCTGATTGCCTGGTGCAAGCGGCGCAAGATCCAGATCATTACCACCGGCGGCGCGGGCGGGCAGATCGACCCGACGCTGATCCAGGTCTGCGACCTGAACCGGACCTTCAATGACCCGCTGGCCTCGAAAGTGCGTTCGACCCTGCGTCGCGACTACGGTTTTTCCCGCACCGTGACCCGTCATTACAGCGTGCCTTGCGTGTTTTCCACCGAGCAACTGCGCTACCCGAAACCGGACGGCAGCATCTGCCTGCAGAAGAGTTTTGTCGGCGATGGCGTGAAGCTCGACTGCGCCGGCGGTTTTGGCGCGGTGATGATGGTGACCGCGACCTTCGGCATGGTCGCCGCGACCAAGGCGGTGGACAAGCTGGTGGCTGGCGTGCGGCGCCCCGCGGACCGGGCCAAGCCCGCAGGCTGATACCGTAGGAGCGAGGCTTGCCCGCGAAAGCTGTGGGTCAGGCACACCGCTATCGCGGGCAAGCCTCGCTCCTACGGGGGGCTGGCCAGCTGGCGCATCCGTTGCAATACCGCATTCAGGCCATTGCTGCGCGATGGCGACAGCTGGCGCGACAGGCCCAGCTGATTGAACCAGTCCGGCAAATCCACCCGTTGCAACTCCTCGGCGGACAAGCCGTTGACCCGCGCCAGCAGCAGGGCCACCAGGCCACGGATCAGGCGTGCATCGCTGCTGGCGGCAAATTGCCAGTGACCATCCTGCAAAGTGCCCACCAGCCAGACCTGGCTTTCACAGCCATGCACCCGGTTGGCCTCGACCTTGTCGGCTTCCGCCAGCGGCGCCAGGCGCTCGCCCCATTGCATCAGCAAGCGTGCGCGCTGTTCCCAGCCGGGAGCGTCCTGAAAACTCTCGAGGGCGGCCAGGGCTTCGGCGGGCAGGCTCATCGCAACAGCTCCAGGGCTTGGTCGAGGGCGTCGAAGAAGCGCTCCAGGTCCTCGGAGTCGTTGTACAGCGCCAGCGACACGCGGATCGCACCCGCCAGGCCGAAGCTTTTCAGCAGCGGCATGGCGCAGTGGTGACCGGCGCGCACGGCGATGCCTTGTTCGGTCAGCAGGTGCGCCAGGTCGGCATTGTGCACGCCATCGACCACGAAACTGACCAGCGCCAGCTGCGGCTTGCCCAGCAAGCGCAAGCCTTTGCGCGCCAGCAGGCCGTGCAGCAGGTAGTCATGCAGCGCGGCTTCGTGGGCGTTGACGGCGTCCTGATCCAGGCCGCTGAGGTAGTCGAGGGTCGCGCCCAGGCCAATCACGCTGGCGATCGGTGGCGTGCCGGCTTCGAAACCCAGGGGGGCAGGGCGGAAACTGGCGTGCTGGTAATCGGCCTGCTGGACCATCTCGCCACCAAACTGCCAGTGACGCAGGCCGCGCAGCGGCTCATTGCGCCCATAGAGCACGCCGAGGCCGTCCGGGCCGTAGAGCTTGTGGCTGGAGAACACATAAAAGTCGCAGCCCAGCGCCTGTACATCGTGGCGACCATGGACCACGCCCTGGGCGCCGTCGATCACGCTCAAGGCGTCATGTGCCTTGGCCAGGGCCAGCAGTTGCGGCAAGGGCTGCCAGGCACCGAGCACGTTGGACAGCTGGCTGACCGCCAGCAGGCGGGTGCGCGGTCCGATCAGGCCAGCTGCAGCGTCCAGATCGATCAGGCCGTCGTCGTCCAGGGGTAGGACCACCAGGTTGAGGCCGCGCCGTTGCGCCAGTTGCTGCCAGGGCAGCAGGTTGGCGTGGTGTTCCAGGGCGCTGATGACGATGTCGTCGCCCGGGTTGAATTGGTGTTCCAGGCCATAGGCCAGGAGGTTCAGCGCGGAGGTCGCGCCGTGGGTAAAGATGATCTGCCCGCTGTCACCGCTATTGAGCCACTGCGCCACCTTGTGCCGGCTGTTCTCGAACGCCTGGGTGGCGTGGGCGCCGGGCAGGTGCTGCGCGCGATGCACATTGGCCGCGCCATTGGCGTAGTAGTACGCCAGGGCGTCTAGCAGGGCTTGGGGTTTCTGCGTGGTGGCGGCGTTGTCCAGGTAAGTCTGGTCCTGCCGTTGCAGGGCGGCGATGGCCGGGAAGTCGGCACGCCAGGGAGAAGGAATCATCATGCTGTCGGGCCCTGGTGAACTTGGGCGGGTATACGCCGGACCTGTAACCGGAAGAAGCGAGGCTGGCCCTGAAGGGGGCCTTGAGGCAGCCCAAGGTTTCGCGGGCAAGCCTCGCTCCTGCCGATATAGGTACGTGACGCTTAGTTGTGAGCGTGCAGCGCTGCGTTCAGTTCGATGGCCGATTTGTGGGTCTTGCATTCCACGGCACCGGTCTCCGAATTGCGACGGAACAGCAGGTCAGGCTGGCCGGCCAGCTCGCGAGCCTTGACCACCTTGACCAGCTGGTTGTTCTCGTCGAGCAGTGCCACCTTGGTCCCGGCGGTCACGTACAGGCCCGACTCCACGGTATTGCGGTCGCCCAGCGGGATACCGATACCGGCGTTGGCGCCGATCAGGCAGCCTTCGCCGACCTTGATCACGATGTTGCCGCCGCCCGACAGGGTGCCCATGGTCGAGCAGCCGCCGCCCAGGTCGGAACCCTTGCCGACGAATACGCCAGCGGAAACCCGGCCTTCGATCATTCCCGGGCCTTCGGTGCCGGCGTTGAAGTTGACGAAACCTTCGTGCATCACGGTGGTGCCTTCGCCCACATAGGCGCCCAGGCGGATACGCGCGGCGTCAGCGATACGCACGCCAGCCGGCACCACGTAGTCGGTCATTTTCGGGAACTTGTCCACCGAGAACACTTCCAGCAACTCGCCGCGCAGGCGCGCTTCCAGTTGGCGTTCGGCCAGCTCGGCAAGGTCGACCGCGCCCTGGTTGGTCCAGGCCACGTTCGGCAGCAGCGGGAAGATCCCGGCCAGGTTCAGGCCGTGCGGCTTGACCAGGCGGTGGGACAGCAGGTGCAGCTTCAGGTAGGCCTCCGGCGTGGAGGTCAGTTGCGCGTCCTCGGCCAGCAAGGTGGCGACCAGTGGCTTGTGGCTCTCGGCCAGGCGGGTCAGCAGCGCGGCCTGGGTGGCGTCGATGCTTTTCAGTGCATCGGCCAGTTGCGAGGCCTGGGTGGTGGTGAAGGCGATGGCCTGGTTGCCTTCGCTGTAACCCAGCAGCGGAGCGATGGCGGCAACGATCTCGGCCGATGGCTTGAGCAGTGGCGCGGCGTAAAACACTTCCAGCCATGCGCCTTGACGGTTTTGAGTGCCGACACCAAAGGCCAGGCTGAACAGGGTAGTGGACATGCTGTTACCTCTTACAAAAATTGAACGGGCAGGCGTTATTTGATTTCTGCCGCGTAGATATCGGGCTTGAAGCCAATCAGGGTTCGGTCGCCGAGATCGAGCACCGGGCGCTTGATCATCGAAGGTTGTGCGAGCATCAGTTCGATTGCTTTCGCCTGGTCGAGATCGGCTTTGCGTTCGTCGTCGAGTTTGCGAAAGGTCGTGCCCGCACGGTTCAACACCACCTGCCAACCGTGCTCGTTGCACCACTGGGCCAGGTGTTCACGGTCGATTCCGGCCGCTTTGTAGTCATGGAAGTCATAGCTGACAGCGTGTTCATCGAGCCAGGTGCGCGCCTTTTTCATGGTGTCGCAGGCTTTGATGCCGAAAAGGTGCAACGTTTTGCTTGAAGCGGTCAAGGAATTGCCCCCTTTTGAGATGCTGAAGTCAAAGGTCACGGATTATGCCATGCCCGCGCCGGTTCGGCGTCGGCGAAGGCCCGGCTTTGTAGCTTTGTGTGACAGCAGCTTGGGTCGCTTGCGACTTTTGTGCAGCGGCAGGGCGCCAGCTTAAGCGGCTAATATGGCACTTCGACGGTAACCTGTTGCCTGAAGCCTGCTGTTGATCGATGGGGAAAACCGCTTTATGCAAACCGCTTATACCGTCCTTATCCTGCTGATGCTGGTGAGTCTATCGCGGCTGGTCGGACGGGTGATTCCGCTGCCGTTGCCGCTGCTGCAGATCGCCGCCGGAGCCTTGCTGGCCTGGCCCACGCTGGGGCTGCACGTGGCCCTGGACCCGGAATTGTTTCTGTTTCTGTTCCTGCCGCCGCTGCTGTTCTCCGACGGCTGGCGCATGCCCAAGCGCGAGCTGTGGCGCCTGCGTGGCCCGATCCTGACCCTGGCCGTGGGCCTGGTGTTGTTCACCGTGGTAGGCGCCGGTTACTTCATTCACTGGTTGCTGCCGACTATTCCCTTGCCGGTGGCCTTCGCCCTGGCGGCAGTGCTGTCGCCGACCGACGCCGTGGCGGTCTCGGCGATTTCCCAGAACCGTCTGCCGACGCCCCTGATGCATATGCTCCAGGGCGAGGCGCTGATGAACGACGCCTCCGGCCTGGTGACCTTCAAGTTCGCCCTGGCGGCCGCCGTGACCGGAGTATTTTCCCTGGCCAATGCCAGCCTGACCTTCGTCCTGGTGGCCGTGGGCGGCCTGGCGGTCGGCGTGGCCCTGAGTTGGCTGGTGGGGCGCTTGCGGGCCTGGATGATCGCCCGTGGCTGGGATGACCCGGCGACCCATGTGGTGTTCATGCTGTTGCTGCCGTTTGCCGCCTATGTATTGGCCGAGCGCCTGGGGGCCTCGGGCATTCTCTCGGCGGTGGCGGCGGGGATGATGCAGAGCTGGCTCGATCTGTTGCCCCGGCAGACCAGTACCCGCTTGCTCAACCGCAGCGTGTGGTCGCTGCTGGAGTTCGCCTTCAACGGGTTGATCTTTCTGTTGCTGGGCCTGCAACTGCCCGACATCGTCAAGGCCGTGGTCAGTCACGAAACCACGTTGTGGCCGACGCTTTTTTATCGCTGCCTGGATGTAGGGGCTATCTTCCTGGTCCTGCTGGTGCTGCGTTTTATCTGGGTGCAAAGCATCTGGCGCCTGTCCGGGCTGTTGCGGCGCTGGCGCGGCAAGGGCGAACTGACCCTGGTGCCGACCGCGCGTTCTTGCTGGTTGCTGACGGTGGGCGGGGTACGCGGCGCGGTGACCCTGGCCGGCGTCATGTCGGTGCCGCTGTTGCTGGGGGCGGGCGAGGCCTTCCCCGAGCGCGATCTGCTGATCTTCATTGCCGCCGGGGTGATCCTGTTGTCGCTGGTGGCTGCCTGTATCGCCTTGCCGCTGTTGCTGCGCGGCATCCAGAAGAGCCCTGACGAGAAGCGGCATGCCGAAGTGCGCGATGCCTGGCGCAAAACCGCCGAGGCGGCGATCCATGCCCTGGAGGCCGAGGAAGTGGCCGATGGCGCCAACTCAGCGGACGCCGCCCAGGCTGCGCTGGCCACCGAGCTCAAGGGCCGGCTGATGTCGGAATATCGCCATCAACTGGAGGTGTTCAACGATTCCGCCGAAGCCCAGGCGCTGGCGTTTCAGATGGACTTGCTGGAGCGCAAGTTGCGTTTGAAGGCGCTGCGGGCGCAGCGGTTGGAGTTGTATCGGTTGAGCCGCCACCACCAGATCGGCGACGACGTGCTGCGCGAGGTATTGGGCGAACTGGACCTCAGCGAGGCCAATCTGGGGCAGGTGAAATGACCCCAGCTTTGTAGGAGCGAAGCTTGCTCGCGATGAACGATAACGCGGTGTATCAGTTGTACGGCGTTGTCTTTATCGCGGGCAAGCCTCGCTCCTACGGGGCGTGAGTTATTTGCGGCGCTGAACGAAATCGCGAATCCGCTCGGCCGCTTCCACGCATTCGGCCAATGGCGCCACCAGGGCCATGCGCACCCGACCGGCGCCCGGGTTGCTGCCGTCGACGTCGCGTGACAGGTAGGAGCCCGGTACCACGGTCACGTGCTCCTCTTCGTACAGGTCGCGGCAGAACGCCGTATCGTCGCCCGCCACGTTCGGCCACAGGTAGAAGCTGCCGTCCGGGCGCTGCACGTCGAGCACCGGAGCGAGGATCTGCAGCACCGCATCGAACTTCTCGCGATACAGCGCACGGTTGGCCCGCACATGCACTTCGTCGTTCCAGGCGGCGATGCTGGCCAGCTGGGTCTGCACCGGCATGGCGCAGCCGTGGTAGGTGCGGTACAGCAGGAAACCCTTGAGGATCTCCGCGTCGCCGGCGACGAAACCGGAGCGCAGGCCCGGCAGGTTGGAGCGCTTGGACAGGCTGTGGAACACCACGCAACGCTTGAAGTCCCGGCGGCCCAGCTCGGCGCAGGCGCTGAGCAGGCCGGGGGGTGGAGTCTGTTCGTCGAAATACAGCTCGCTGTAGCACTCGTCGGCGGCGATCACGAAGTCATGTTCGTCGGCCAGGGCAATGAGTTTTTTCAGGGTTTCGATCGGAATCAGCGCGCCGGTCGGGTTGCCCGGGGAGCACAGGAACAAAATTTGGCAACGCTGCCAGATGTCGGCCGGTACCGCGTCGAAGTCCGGGTTGAAGCCGTTTTCATCCAGGCAGGGCAGGTAGTGCGGCTTGGCCCCGGCAAGGAAGGCCGCGCCTTCGTAGATTTGATAGAAGGGATTCGGGCTGACTACCAGCGCGTCGTCGCCACGGTTGACCACGGTCTGGGTGAAGGCGAACAGCGCTTCGCGAGTGCCGTTGACCGGCAACACATTGCGCGCCGGGTCGATCCAGCCTGCGGGCACGCTAAAGCGCCGTTCGCACCAGCTGGCGATGGCCTCGCGCAGGGCTGGCAGGCCCAGGGTGGTCGGATATACCGCCATCTGGTCGAGGTTATTGGCCAGGGCTTCGGCGACGAAGCTTGGCGAGCGGTGCTTGGGTTCGCCAATGGACAGCGCGATAGGGCGCTTGGCGGGGTTGGGCTGGACGCTACCGAGCAGGGCGCGAAGTTTCTCGAACGGGTAGGGCTGCAGCTGGTTCAGGGCGTTGTTCATCGGTGCGGTGTCTCACTCAAAGCGGGTCGTGGCGCGTGGTCAGATGCTCAGGCGCGTCAAGGCGGTAGGCGGTTCGTGGCTGACGCTCAGCTGTTCGACGATGGCGTCCTGCAGTCGGCTGCACAGCTGGGGATCGGACAGCTGCTGGTTGTTCGCGTCGGTAATGAAGAACACGTCTTCCACGCGTTCGCCCAGGGTGGCGATCTTGGCATTTTGCAGCGACAGGTCGAATTCCAGGAAGATCTTGCCGATGCGCGCCAGCAAGCCGGGGCGATCGGGTGCGCTCAGTTCGAGCACGGTGACCGGGCGCTGGGCGTCGTTGTGGATAGTCACTTGCGGTGGGAAGGCAAAGTGCTTGAGCTGACGCGGTACCCGACGCTGGATGATGGTCGGGTAGTCGTCAGGGTTGCGCAGGGCCTCGGTAAGGCCGTCGCGGATTTGCTTGACGCGTTCCGGGTTATTGCCGATGGAGCCGCCGTCATTGTCGAGCACGATGTAGGTGTCGAGGGTGAACTGGCTGCTCGAGGTGATGATCCGGGCGTCGTGGATGTTCAGGTTCAGCTGGTCCATCGCGGCCACGGTCACGGCGAAGAAGTCGTGCTGGTCCGGAGCGTAGATGAAGATCTGCGTACCGCCCTCGAACTCGCGCTGGGTGGTTTCCTTGATCAGCACCAGCGGGCCGCCGTCGGCCGGTTGCTGGAGGATCGCGTCACTGTGCCAGGCGACGTCGCCAGCGGTGTGGCGCAGGAAATAGTCGTCACCCAGCTGTGCCCAGAGCTGCTCGACGTCGTCCGGATCGGTGCCGGCGCGGACCAGGATGTCCAGGGCCGCGCTTTGGGTCTGGCGGATCTGCTCTTCGCGGTCCACCGGGTTTTCCAGGCCGCGGCGCAGGGCGCGCTTGGTCTCGGTGTAGAGCTGGCGCAACAGGCTGGCGCGCCAGGAGTTCCACAGCGTCGGATTGGTCGCGTTGATGTCGGAAACCGTCAGTACATAGAGATAGTCCAGGCGGGTCTGGTCGACCACGATCTGGGCGAAGTCATGGATGACCTGCGGGTCGGACAAGTCCTTGCGCTGGGCGGTGGTCGACATCACCAAGTGGTTCTGCACCAGCCAGACGATCAGGCGGGTGTCCCACAGCGGCAACTGGTGGCGGATGCAGAAGGCTTCCGCGTCCACGGCGCCGATATCCGAGTGGTCGCCGTGCCGGCCCTTGCCAATGTCGTGATAGAGCCCGGCCAGGTAGATCAGCTCGGGCTTGGGCAGCTTGGCCATGAGCTTGCTGGCCAGCGGGAATTTTTCCGACACCTGGGTGTACTGCAGTTTGCGCAGGTGCTTGATCAGGTTCAGGGTGTGGGCGTCGACCGTGTAGATGTGGAACAGGTCATGTTGCATCTGCCCGACGATATGCCCGAACTCCGGCAGATAAAGCCCGAGAATACCGTAGCGGTTCATGCGCCGCAGGTTGCGGTGGATGCCGATTTCGCACTTGAACAGTTCGATGAACAGGCTGGTATTGCGGATGTCATTGCGGAAATCGTCGTCGATCAGGTAACGATTCTCGCGTAACAGGCGGATGGTGTCGGCGCGTACGCCCTTGATCTCCGGGTGCTGGGCCATGAGCACGAAGATTTCCAGCATGGCGAATGGCGTGCGGCGGAACACATTGGCGTTGATCGCCTCGATATAGCCGTCGTGCAGCTGGAAGCGCGAGTTGATCGGCTGCGGCGGCGCTTCGTCTTCCGGAGCGAGGATGACTTCCTCGAAGTGCTGGATGATCAGGTCGCTAAGCTGGGCGATGCTCATCACCACCCGGTAATACTGCTGCATGAAGCTTTCGATGGCCTGCTTGGCGTCATTGCCTTCGAAGCCCAGCAACTTGGCGATCGAGCGCTGGTGATCGAACAGCAGGCGGTCTTCGGCGCGCCCGGCCAGCATGTGCAGGGCGTAGCGGACTCTCCACAGGAACTCCTGGGAAGAGGCCAGCAGCGAGTTTTCGCTTTCCACCAGGAAACCTTCGCCGGCCAGGGCTCGCAGGTTCAGCGTGCCGTACTGGCGACGGGCGACCCAGAGAATGGTCTGGATATCCCGCAGGCCGCCGGGCGAGCCTTTGACGTTGGGTTCCAGGTTGTACTCGGTGTCGTTGTACTTGTGATGCCGCGCTTTCTGTTCCGCGCGCTTGGCCAGGAAGAAGTCCTTGCTCGGCCACATGTGCGCCGTGCTGGTGACATCCAGCATGCGCTGGCGCAGGCGCTCGGGGCCGCAGATGGTGCGGCTTTCCATCAGGTTGGTGACCACCGTCAGGTCGGCGCGCGCCTCTTCGGCGCATTCCTCCACCGAGCGCACGCTTTGCCCGACTTCCAGGCCAATGTCCCAGAGCAGGGTCAGGAAGCGTTCGATGGAATCGCGAAAAATCTCGTGGTCGGCGCTGTCGAGCAGGATCAGCAGGTCGATGTCCGAGTAGGGGTGCAGCTCGCCGCGACCGTAGCCGCCGACCGCCACCAGGGCGATGTCGGCGTCTTCGCTCCAGTCGAACTGGTCCCAGGCCTTTTGCAGGATGTTATCGATGAACCAGGCGCGGTCCTCGATGAGCCGGCGGATGTCCCGTCCGCTGCGAAAGCGTGCGTCGAGCACTTCACGTGCCTGGCGGATAGCTTTCTTGAAGGCGGCGATAGGGCTTGCCTTCAGGGCCAGTTCCGCCTGGAACTGGCCGCGGTCGAACAATTCGGGATCCACCTGCGGCATCGATTGGCTTTCCTTTCTATCTATAAGGTCAGGGCGCAGCTGCGTGGGTCAGGCCGAAACGCGCGCGATGGTGTCATCGCTGCGCAGGGTGAAGATCTCGTAGCCGGTCTCGGTGACCAGCAGGGTGTGCTCCCACTGCGCGGAAAGCTTGCGATCCTTGGTGATCGCGGTCCAGCCATCGCCCAGCACCTTGGTGTCGGCCTTGCCCTGGTTGATCATCGGCTCGATGGTGAAGGTCATGCCGGCTTTCAGTTCCATGCCGGTGCCGGCGCGGCCGTAGTGCAGGATCTGCGGCTCTTCATGGAACACCTTGCCGATACCGTGGCCGCAGAACTCGCGAACCACCGAGAAACCGTTCTTCTCGGCATGCTTCTGGATGACTTCGCCGATGTCGCCCAGGCGGCAGCCCGGCTTGACCAGTTCAATCGCCTTGTACATGCATTCCTGGGTGATCTGCGACAGGCGCTCGGCCCAGACCGGCACGGTGCCGACATGGAACATGCGGCTGGTGTCGCCGTGGTAGCCGTCCTTGATGACGGTCACGTCGATGTTCAGGGTGTCGCCATCCTTCAGCGGCTTCTCGTTCGGGATGCCGTGGCAAACCACATGGTTGATCGAGGTGCAGATGGACTTTGGGAACCCCTTGTAATTCAAGGGCGCAGGAATCGCATGCTGCACATTGACGATGTAGTCGTGGCAGATGCGGTCCAGCTCTTCGGTGGTCACGCCGGGTTTGACATGCTCGGCAATCATTTCCAGCACTTCGGCGGCCAGTTTGCCGGCGACACGCATTTTTGCGATGTCCTCGGGAGTTTTGAGGGTGACGGTCATACAGGCTCTCTTGACGCTCAGTGGCGCGGATAAACACGGAATGGCTTGAATACGGCGTATCGAAGGCTGAACCCGCTTTGGGGGTCGCCGCGCATTCAAAATGCCTCAAAAGTGCGATTCTAACAGAGGCCCGGGGTAAATCTGAGGCTCTGTGCATCGCTTCTTTCTATAACAGTGGCGCATTCTGGCCCGATTCCAAGGGGGGAGTAAAAAAGCGCTCCGGGGGAAATGAGAATCCGGGTTCCGTTTTTGCCCTCCTTGTGGTATAAAATGCGCCGCTTTCCGGGGATGCCCCGAAAAGCCTAAACCCACACACGTGTCGACACGATGACCTGGGTGCCCTCAGCACAAGCTGTTGGTTGGTCATTGGGATACGTGGAGGCCTAACCCGACTTATTAAGGAACTATCATGTCCCAAGTCAACATGCGCGATATGCTGAAGGCCGGTGTGCACTTCGGTCACCAAACCCGTTACTGGAATCCGAAAATGGGCAAGTACATTTTCGGCGCGCGCAACAAGATTCACATCATCAACCTTGAAAAAACCCTGCCAATGTTCAACGAAGCTCTGACCTTCGTAGAGCGTCTGGCCCAGGGCAAAAACAAGATTCTGTTCGTCGGCACCAAGCGTTCCGCTGGCAAGATCGTTGCTGAAGAAGCAGCACGTTGCGGTTCGCCGTACGTCGATCACCGCTGGTTGGGTGGCATGCTGACCAACTACAAGACCATCCGTGCTTCCATCAAGCGTCTGCGCGACCTGGAAGTTCAGTCGGAAGACGGCACTTTCGCCAAGCTGACCAAGAAAGAGGCGCTGATGCGCACTCGCGATCTGGAAAAGCTGGATCGTAGCCTGGGTGGTATCAAGGACATGGGCGGTCTGCCTGACGCGCTGTTCGTGATCGACGTTGACCACGAGCGCATCGCAATCACCGAAGCCAACAAGCTGGGCATCCCGGTCATCGGCGTTGTCGATACCAACAGCAGCCCGGAAGGCGTTGACTACATCATCCCAGGCAACGATGACGCCATTCGCGCCATCCAGCTGTACATGGGTTCGATGGCTGACGCCGTGATCCGTGGCCGCAACAACGTTGCTGGCGGCACCGAAGTATTCGCTGAAGACGCTCCAGCGCCGGCAGCTGAAGCCTGAGTAGCTAACGCTTAGCGTTTACTCAGTACGCAAAAAGGGGGCTTGGCCCCCTTTTTGCCACCTCGAAAATCATTTGCCGATGGCGCCCCAGTAGTTCTTGTCATGTGTGGCGGCTATCAAGGGTTTTCGAGAGCGCAGCTCAAGAATTGATCGCCCGTTGAGTCGGGTGGAATGGTTGAAAACCTATCCAAGAGGAATTTGAAAATGGCAGAGATTACTGCAGCGTTGGTTAAAGAACTGCGCGAGCGTACCGGCGAAGGCATGATGGACTGCAAGAAAGCCTTGACCAAGGCTGGCGGCGACATCGAGAAAGCCATTGATGACATGCGTGCTTCGGGCGCCATCAAGGCTGCCAAAAAAGCAGGCAACATCGCTGCTGAAGGCGCCATCGCCATCAAGGACGACGGTAAAGCCGCCGTTCTGCTGGAAGTCAACTCGCAGACCGACTTCCTGGCTCTGCAGGACGACTTCAAGGCATTCGTTGCTGCCAGCGTGGAAAAAGCTTTCGCTGACAAGCTGACCGACGCCGCTCCGCTGATCGAAGCTCAAGAAGCCGATCGTCTGGTTCTGGTTGGCAAGACTGGCGAGAACGTCAACATCCGTCGTCTGGCTCGCGTTGAAGGTGACGTGGTCGGTACTTACCTGCACGGTAACAAGATCGGTGTTGCGGTTGTCCTGAAAGGCGGTTCCGTAGAACTGGCCAAAGACATTGCCATGCACGTTGCTGCAAGCAACCCAGAGTTCCTGCTGCCATCGCAAGTTTCCGCTGAAGCCATCGAACGCGAGAAAGCCGTGTTCCTGCAGCTGAACGAAGACAAGATGAAAGGCAAGCCAGCTGAAATCGTTGAAAAAATGATCGCTGGCCGTATCAGCAAGTTCCTGGCCGAAGCCAGCCTGGTTGAGCAAGCTTTCGTCAAGGATCCAGAAGTCACCGTAGGTGCCCTGGCCAAGAAAGGCGGCGCAGAAATCGTTTCGTTCACCCGCTTCGCGGTAGGTGAAGGCATCGAGAAGAAAGAAGACAACTTCGCTGAAGAAGTTGCCGCACAACTGGCTGCTGCCAAGCAACAGTAAGACGGTTTTTCAACTGTCGCCCGAAAGAGGCTGCCCGCTCACGCGCGCAGCCTCTTTTCAAATGGGGTAACCAATTTATTGGGTTGCCTTCGGAACCGGTTTACAAAGTCGTGTTCTGATGGCGCTGTGACAGCGTCAAGCTAGAGTGAACGCAGGCTGTAAACAGCTTGCAAAGAATTTTTAAAATACGCCGCAGGAGAGATTCGCAATGGCTCAGCAGGGCAGTGGTTATCAGGCTCGCTATAAACGCATTCTACTCAAGCTTAGCGGCGAGGCCCTGATGGGCTCGGAAGAGTTCGGCATCGACCCTAAGGTCCTCGATCGCATGGCGCTGGAAGTCGGCCAGTTGGTTGGCATCGGTGTTCAGGTCGGCCTGGTCATCGGCGGTGGCAACCTGTTCCGTGGCGCGGCGCTCAGTGCGGCCGGCATGGATCGGGTAACGGGCGACCACATGGGCATGCTGGCCACTGTGATGAACGGCCTGGCCATGCGCGACGCGCTGGAACGTGCGAATATCTCCGCTATCGTCATGTCGGCCATTTCCATGGTGGGTGTGACCGATCACTACGACCGTCGCAAGGCGATGCGTCACCTGAACTCCAAGGAAGTGGTGATCTTCGCTGCCGGTACCGGCAACCCGTTCTTTACCACCGATTCCGCGGCATGTTTGCGGGCGATCGAGATCGATGCCGACGTAGTGCTCAAGGCAACCAAGGTTGACGGTGTGTACACCGCGGACCCATTCAAAGACCCGCATGCCGAGAAGTTCGATCATCTGACCTACGATGAAGTACTGGATCGCAAGCTGGGTGTGATGGATCTGACGGCGATCTGCCTGTGCCGTGACCATAAAATGCCGTTGCGCGTATTCAATATGAACAAGCCCGGCGCCCTGCTGAACATCGTGCATGGCGGCGCTGAAGGAACCCTGATCGAGGAAGGCGAACAATGATCAACGAAATCAAAAAAGACGCTCAAGAGCGCATGAAGAAGTCCCTGGAATCCCTGGCGCATGCATTCAGCCGCATCCGTACCGGCCAGGCTCACCCAAGCATCCTGGCGGGTGTGATGGTGCCTTACTACGGCGCTGATACCCCGATCAACCAGGTGGCCAACGTCACGGTAAAAGACGCTCGCACCCTGCAGGTCGTTGCTTTCGAGCGCAACATGCTGGCGGCTGTGGACAAGGCGATCCAGAGCTCCGGCCTGGGCTTCAACCCGACCAACCTGGGTGAGCTGCTGCTGATCAGCATGCCGGCACTGACCGAAGAAACCCGCAAGGGCTTCACCAAGCAGGCTCGCGAAGCGGCCGAAGATGCTCGTATTGCCGTGCGCAACGTGCGTCGTGACGCGCTGAGCCAGTTAAAGGACTTGGTCAAAGAGAAAGAAATCAGCGAAGACGACGAGCGTCGCGCAGCCGATGAGATCCAGAAACTGACTGACAAGTTCGTGGCGGAAATCGAAGTCGCTGTGAAGCAAAAAGAAGCGGACCTGATGGCCGTATAAGGGTCAGGACGTTTTCATGGACAAGACCAAGCAACCTGTACCGTCTTCGGTGCCGCGCCATGTCGCGATCATCATGGATGGGAACAATCGCTGGGCAAAAAAACGCTTTATGCCGGGTGTTGCCGGGCATAAAGCGGGTGTCGATGCTGTTCGCGCGGTCATCGAGGTGTGTGCCGAGGCCAAGGTCGAGGTGCTGACGCTGTTCGCCTTCTCCAGTGAAAACTGGCAGCGACCGGCCGATGAAGTCAGTGCCTTGATGGACCTGTTCTTCAAGGCGTTGCGCCGCGAGGCCAAGCGCCTCAATGAAAACAACATCAGCCTGCGCATCATCGGCGACCGCTCGCGCTTTCATCCCGAGTTGCAGGCGGCGATGCGCGAAGCGGAGTCGATGACGGCGGGCAGCGAGCGTTTCATCCTGCAGATCGCTGCCAACTATGGCGGCCAGTGGGATATTGCCCAGGCCGCTCAGCGCCTGGCGCGGGAAGTCCAGGCAGGGCACCTGCGTCCTGACGACATTACCCCGGAGCTGTTGCAAACCTGCCTGGCGACGGGCGATTTGCCATTGCCGGACCTCTGTATCCGTACGGGGGGCGAGCATCGCATCAGCAATTTCCTGCTTTGGCAGCTGGCTTATGCCGAGCTGTATTTCTCCGACCTGTTCTGGCCGGACTTCAAACACGATGCCATGCGCGCTGCGCTGGCCGATTACGCTTCTCGCCAGCGCCGCTTCGGTAAAACGAGCGAGCAGGTCGAGGCTGGAGCCCGGGTTTAATGCTCAAACAACGAATCATTACTGCGCTGATCCTGCTGCCGATCGCCTTGTGCGGTTTTTTCCTGCTCGAAGGTTCCGCCTTCGCCCTGTTTATCGGGCTGGTGGTGACCCTTGGGGCCTGGGAATGGGCGCGCCTGGCGGGTTTCGAGGCTCAGCCGACCCGTATTGCCTATGCGGTAGTGGTCGCTGCGCTGTTGTTCCTGATGCATCTGCTCCCGGGTATCGCGCCTTGGGTGCTCGGTGCAGCAGTGCTCTGGTGGGGGCTGGCGACTTTCCTGGTGCTCACCTATCCGCGTACCAGCGAACATTGGGCCGGGGCCGCGGCCAAGCTGGTCATCGGCCTGCTGATTCTGCTGCCGGCCTGGCAAGGCCTGGTCTTCATCAAGCAGCAGCCTTTGGGCAACTGGTTGATCATGGCGGTGATGGTGCTGGTCTGGGGGGCTGATATCGGTGCCTATTTCTCCGGCAAGGCTTTCGGCAAGCGCAAGCTGGCGCCGCAGGTCAGTCCGGGCAAAAGCTGGGAAGGGGTGTACGGCGGCCTGCTGTTGAGCCTGCTGATCACGGCCGTGGTTGGTCTGGTTACGGACTGGTCGGCAGGACAGATCATCCTTGGCCTGCTCGGAGCGGCTGTCGTGGTATTCATCTCGGTGGTTGGCGACCTGACCGAAAGCATGTTCAAGCGCCAGGCCGGGATCAAGGACAGCAGTAACCTGCTGCCGGGCCATGGAGGTGTGCTCGACCGTATCGACAGCCTGACCGCGGCCATTCCGGTATTCGCCGTGCTGTTGTGGATGGCCGCATTGTGAGCCGCCCACAACAGATAACCGTCCTGGGGGCTACCGGCTCCATCGGCCTCAGTACCCTGGACGTTATTGCCCGTCATCCCGAGCGCTATCAAGTCTTCGCCTTGAGCGGCTTCAGCCGTCTGGCCGAACTCCTGGCCCTGTGCATTCGTCACGCTCCGCGTTTTGCCGTCGTCCCGCATATCTCCGCCGCGCGCAGCCTGCAGGAAGATTTGCGTAACGCCGGCTCGCGCACCCGGGTGCTGGTGGGCGAGGAGGGCTTGTGTGAAGTCGCTTCCGATCCTGAGGTCGATGCAGTCATGGCGGCCATTGTCGGCGCCGCCGGCCTGCGTCCGACCCTGGCTGCCGTCGAGGCTGGCAAGAAAATCCTTTTGGCCAATAAAGAAGCGCTGGTCATGTCCGGCGCCTTGTTTATGCAGGCGGTCGGCAGGAGCGGTTCAGTGCTGCTGCCCATCGACAGCGAACACAACGCCATATTCCAGTGCATGCCCACGGACTTCTCCCGCGGCTTGAGCAGTGTGGGTGTGCGGCGCATTCTGCTGACCGCTTCCGGTGGCCCATTCCGGCAAACCCCGCTGGCTGACCTGGAGCAGGTGACGCCCGAGCAGGCATGTGCCCATCCCAACTGGTCCATGGGGCGCAAGATTTCGGTCGACTCGGCCAGCATGATGAATAAAGGGCTCGAGTTGATCGAGGCCTGTTGGCTGTTCGATGCCAAGCCTGCCCAGGTCGAGGTGGTGATTCATCCGCAAAGCGTGATTCACTCGCTGGTCGATTATGTGGACGGTTCGGTGCTGGCCCAACTGGGTAATCCGGATATGCGCACGCCTATCGCCAACGCCCTGGCCTGGCCGGAGCGGATCGACTCGGGAGTGCCACCGCTGGACCTGTTTGCCGTGGCGCGCCTGGATTTCCAGGCGCCCGACGAAGAGCGGTTCCCCTGCTTGCGCCTGGCGCGTCAGGCTGCCGAGGCTGGCAACAGTGCTCCGGCCATGTTGAATGCCGCCAACGAGGTGGCTGTTGCCGCGTTTCTCGAACGGCGCATCCGCTATCCCGAGATCGCGAGTATCATCGAAGAAGTTTTAAACCTTGAGCCGGTTGTTGCAGTCGATGAACTGAGCGCCGTGTTCGCGGCGGACGCCAAAGCCCGTGCCCTGGCTGAGCAGTGGCTGGGTCGCAATAGACGGTAAATTGCGACAAGCCCGAGCGTATCGGTACTGGATAGGATTGCGGAGAAAGTAGATGAGCGCGCTCTATATGATTGTCGGCACCCTGATTGCCCTGGGTGTGCTGGTCACCTTCCATGAATTCGGTCACTTCTGGGTGGCTCGTCGTTGCGGCGTCAAGGTTCTGCGTTTCTCCGTGGGCTTCGGCATGCCGCTGCTGCGTTGGCATGACCGGCAAGGTACCGAATTCGTGATTGCCGCCATTCCTCTGGGTGGCTACGTGAAGATGCTCGACGAGCGTGAAGGCGAAGTGCCGGTCGATCAGCTCGATCAGTCATTCAACCGCAAGTCGGTGCGCCAGCGTATCGCCATCGTCGCTGCCGGGCCTGTCGCCAACTTCCTGCTGGCACTGGTGTTCTTCTGGGCCCTGGCGATGATTGGTACCGAGCAGGTGCGTCCGGTCATTGGTGGTGTCGAGGCTGGAAGCATTGCCGCCAAGGCTGGCCTGAGTTCCGGCCAGGAGATCGTCGCAATCGACGGCGAGCCGACCGTGGGATGGTCAGCGGTCAATTTGCAGTTGGTTCGGCGCCTGGGCGAAAGCGGTACCTTGCAGTTGTTGGTGCGCGAGCAGGGTTCGACTGCCGATTCGCCCCGTGAACTGGTGCTCGATAACTGGCTCAAGGGCACCGATGAGCCTGATCCTATTCGTTCCCTGGGTATTCGCCCTTGGCGCCCTGCGCTGGTTCCTGTTCTGGCCGAGCTCGACCCGAAAGGTCCGGCCCAGGCGGCTGGCCTGAAGACCGGCGATCGGTTGCTGGCGCTCGATGGTCAGGCGCTGACCGATTGGCAGCAGGTCGTCGACTGGGTACGTGTACGTCCTGATACCAAAATTGTGCTGCGCATCGAGCGTGATGGTGCTCAAATCGACGTCCCGGTGACCCTGGCCGCACGCGGCAAAGAGAAGGTCGCCAGTGGTTATCTGGGGGCTGGGGTGAAGGCGGTCGATTGGCCGCCGGAAATGCTGCGCGAAGTCAGTTATGGTCCGCTGGCTGCCATTGGCGAGGGTGCCCGGCGTACTTGGACCATGAGCGTGCTGACCCTCGATTCACTGAAGAAAATGTTGTTCGGCGAGCTCTCGGTAAAAAACTTGAGTGGACCGATAACCATTGCTAAAGTGGCGGGCGCTTCTGCCCAGTCGGGCGTTGCTGATTTCTTGAATTTCCTTGCTTATCTGAGTATTAGCCTAGGGGTTCTGAACTTGCTGCCCATTCCTGTATTGGATGGGGGGCATCTGTTGTTTTATCTGATCGAGTGGGCGCGTGGTCGTCCCTTGTCGGATCGGGTGCAAGGTTGGGGGATACAGATCGGTATCAGTTTGGTGGTCGGGGTGATGTTGCTTGCCTTGGTCAACGATTTGGGTCGTCTGTAACGCTTCGCTGAATTGCGAATCTGCCGCATTTTGCGGCAGTTTCTTTATTGCCAGTTGGAATAAGAAAGGACTTCATGAAACGTCTGCTGCTAACTGCGGTTCTCTCCGTATTGATGATCGCCGAAGTTCACGCCGAGTCCTTCACTATCTCCGATATCCGCGTCAACGGCCTCCAGCGGGTCTCCGCGGGTAGCGTCTTTGGTGCCTTGCCGTTGAACGTCGGTGAGCAGGCGGACGATCGTCGTCTGGTGGAATCCACTCGTGCGCTGTTCAAAACCGGCTTCTTTCAAGATATCCAGCTGGGCCGCGATGGCAATGTCCTGGTCATCACGGTAGTCGAGCGTCCATCCGTCGCCAGTATCGAAATCGAAGGCAACAAGGCGATTTCCACTGAAGACCTGATGAAAGGCCTCAAGCAATCCGGTCTCGCGGAAGGCGAAATCTTCCAGCGTGCGACCCTTGAAGGTGTTCGTAACGAACTGCAGCGCCAGTACGTGGCACAGGGTCGTTATTCGGCCACCGTCGATACCGAAGTGGTCCCGCAGCCGCGCAACCGTGTGGCGTTGAAGGTCAATATCAACGAAGGCACCGTAGCGGCCATCCAGCACATCAACGTCGTGGGCAATACCGTATTCCCGGACGAAGACCTGGTCGAACTGTTCGAACTCAAGACCACCAACTGGTTGTCGTTCTTCAAGAACGACGACAAGTATGCCCGTGAAAAACTCTCCGGTGACTTGGAGCGCCTGCGTTCCTACTACCTGGATCGTGGCTATATCAATATGGATATCGCTTCGACCCAGGTTTCGATCACTCCAGACAAGAAGCATGTCTACATCACTGTGAACGTCAACGAAGGCGAGAAGTACAGCGTTCGTGACGTGAAACTCAGCGGTGACCTCAAGGTGCCTGAGGAGCAGGTCAAGTCGCTGTTGCTGGTCGAGAAGGGCCAGGTGTTCTCGCGTAAATTGATGACCACCACTTCCGAGCTGATCACTCGTCGTCTGGGTAACGAAGGCTATACCTTCGCCAACGTCAACGGCGTTCCACAGCCTCACGATGAAGATCACACCGTCGATATCACTTTCGTGGTCGATCCTGGCAAGCGTGCCTACGTGAATCGCATCAACTTCCGTGGCAACACCAAGTCCGAAGACGAAGTGCTGCGCCGTGAAATGCGTCAGATGGAAGGTGGCTGGGCTTCGACCTACCTGATCGATCAGTCCAAGACCCGCCTGGAGCGTCTCGGCTTCTTCAAGGAAGTCAACGTCGAAACCCCGGCCGTGCCAGGTGTGGACGACCAGGTAGACGTCAACTACGCAGTAGAAGAGCAGGCTTCCGGTTCGATTACCGCCAGCGTCGGTTTCGCCCAGAGCGCTGGTCTGATCCTCGGTGGTTCGATCACCCAGAACAACTTCCTGGGTACCGGTAACAAGGTCAGCATCGGTCTGACCCGAAGCGAATACCAGAGCCGCTACAACTTCGGTTATGTCGACCCCTACTGGACTGCCGATGGCGTGAGCCTGGGCTACAACGCCTTCTATCGCACCACTGACTACGACGACCTCGATGTCGACGTGGCGAGCTATGCGGTAGACAGCCTCGGTGCCGGCGTGAGCGTTGGCTACCCGATCAGCGAGACTTCGCGTCTGACCTTCGGCCTGACCGCGCAACAAGACAAGATCAAGACCGGTCGTTATACCGTCGACGAGATCTTCGACTTCGTGAATCGCGAAGGTGACAACTATCTGAACTTCAAGGCTTCGGCCGGTTGGTCCGAGTCGACCCTGAACAAAGGTGTCCTGGCGACTCGTGGTCACTCGCAAAGCCTGGTGCTGGAAGCCACTACTCCAGGTAGCGACCTGTCGTTCTTCAAGCTCGACTACCGCGGCCAGTTGTTCCAGCCGCTGACCGATACCTACACCATGCGCCTGCACACCGAGCTGGGTTATGGCGACGGTTACGGTTCGACCGACGGCTTGCCGTTCTATGAAAACTACTATGCTGGTGGCTTCAACTCGGTTCGTGGTTTCAAGGACAGCACTTTGGGTCCTCGCAGTACTCCGAGTCGTGGTGTGCTTGAGACCGGTAACGCCGGTACTTCGGCTGACCCGGACCAGGATCCGCTGCCATTCGGTGGCAACGTGCTGATCCAGGGCGGTGTCGAAGTGCTGTTCCCGATGCCGTTCGTCAAGGACCAGCGTTCGCTGCGCACTTCCGTGTTCTGGGATGTGGGTAACGTGTTCGACTCCAAGTGCGAGAAGACCATCAATACCAATGGCTCCTCGTCCAACACGCAGTGTAACGACGTCAGCCTGAGCAATCTGGCCAGTTCCGTGGGTGTCGGCGTGACGTGGGTAACCGCTCTGGGTCCGCTGAGTTTCGCTCTGGCGATGCCGATCAAGAAACCTGACGACGCTGAAACCCAGGTGTTCCAATTCTCCCTCGGTCAGACTTTCTAATAGCCTGACCCAAGATAACGACAATGGATTTTGTAGGAGTGCATCGTGCGTAAGTTGACTCAATTGGTTCTCCTGGCGACTGTCCTGGTAGCAGGCCCTGCCTTCGCCGACATGAAAATTGCCGTACTGAACTATCAGATGGCTCTGCTGGAATCCGATGCTGCGAAGAAGTACGCAGTGGATGCGGAGAAGAAGTTCGGCCCGCAGTTGAACAAGCTGAAAACCCTGGAAAGCAGCGCCAAGGGCATCCAGGATCGTCTGGTTGCCGGTGGCGACAAGATGCAGCAAGGCGAACGTGAGCGCCTGGAGCTTGAGTTCAAGCAGAAAGCCCGCGACTTCCAGTTCCAATCCAAGGAGCTGAACGAAGCCAAGGCCGTTGCCGATCGTGAAATGCTCAAGCAACTGAAGCCAAAGCTCGACAGCGCAGTGGAAGAAGTCATCAAGAAAGGTGGTTTTGACCTGGTGTTCGAGCGTGGTGCAGTGATTGATGTCAAGCCTCAGTACGACATCACTCGCCAGGTTATCGAGCGCATGAATCAGCTGAAGTAACCCATGACAGCGACTATAAAGCTCGGCCAGCTGGCCGAGTTCCTCGGAGCCACCTTGCGTGGTTCCGCAGAGAAGGAAATCACTGGGCTAGCCACCTTGCAGGAGGCTGGCCCAGCTCAGTTGAGCTTTTTGGCAAATCCCCAATACCGCAAGTATCTGGCTGACAGCCAGGCTGGAGCCGTGCTGCTGAAGGCGGCGGATGCCGAAGGTTATGCCGGCGATGCCTTGGTAGTGGCCGATCCCTACCTGTCGTATGCGCGGATTTCCCACCTGTTCGATCCCAAGCCCAAGGCCGTGGCCGGTATTCATCCGACCGCAGTTATCGCCGAGGATGCACAGGTCGATGCGGCGGCCAGCATTGGTGCCTTTGCGGTCATCGAGAGCGGTGCGCAGATTGCTGCCGGTGTCACTATCGGTGCTCATTGTTTCATCGGCGCCCGCTGCCAGATCGGCGAGGGTGGCTGGCTCGCTCCACGCGTGACGCTTTACCACGATGTGCGCATCGGCAAGCGTGTGGTGATTCAGTCCGGTGCGGTACTTGGTGGCGAAGGTTTCGGTTTTGCCAACGAGAAGGGCATCTGGCAGAAAATCGCGCAGATTGGTGGCGTCACCATTGGCGACGATGTCGAGATTGGCGTGAATACCGCTATTGATCGCGGGGCACTGGCCGATACCGTTATTGGCAATGGCGTGAAGCTGGACAACCAGATTCAAATTGCCCACAACGTCCAGGTCGGTGATCACACCGCCATGGCCGCCTGCGTGGGTATTTCCGGCAGCACCCGGATCGGCAAGCATTGCATGCTCGCTGGTGGTGTCGGGCTGGTTGGCCACATCGATATTTGCGACAACGTTTTCCTGACCGGGATGACCATGGTGACCCACTCGATTACCGAGCCGGGTTCCTACTCTTCCGGTACAGCCATGCAGCCTGCAGCCGAGTGGCGCAAAAGCGCGGCACGCATCCGTCAGCTCGATGATCTCGCGCGACGCCTGCGACAGCTGGAAAAGCGCGTAGGGGACGTGACCCCCGACGGTAAAGCTTCATCAGATGGCTGATACCATTTCCATATCAAGTGTGCACAGCCGTTAGACTGCCTCCTTGATTTGCTAGAGGAGTGTGCGTTAGTCGCATGCTCCCAATCTTTACTACAGGCTTCCCCCCGAAATGATGGACATCAACGAGATTCGCGAATACCTGCCTCACCGTTACCCGTTCCTGTTGGTGGACCGGGTAGTGGACCTGGATGTTGAGGGCAAGTGCATTCGTGCCTACAAGAATGTCAGCATCAACGAACCTTTCTTCAATGGTCACTTCCCCGCGCATCCAATCATGCCGGGCGTGCTGATCATCGAAGCCATGGCTCAGGCTGCGGGCATTCTTGGTTTCAAGATGCTGGACGTGAAGCCGGCTGATGGCACCCTTTATTACTTCGTCGGTTCCGACAAGCTGCGCTTCCGCCAGCCGGTACTGCCAGGTGACCAGTTGATCCTGGAAGCCAAGTTCATCAGTTGCAAGCGCCAGATCTGGAAATTCGAATGCCAGGCTTCGGTCGACGGCAAGCCAGTCTGCTCTGCTGAAATCATCTGTGCGGAACGCAAACTATGAGTTTGATTGACCCTCGCGCAATCATCGATCCGACGGCCATCCTGGCCGACGACGTTGAGGTTGGCCCGTGGTCGATCGTTGGCGCCGGTGTGGAAATCGGCGAGGGTACGGTGATCGGGCCTCATGTGGTTCTCAAAGGCCCGACCCGGATCGGTAAGCATAATCGTATCTACCAGTTCTCCTCGGTAGGCGAAGACACTCCCGATCTGAAATACAAAGGCGAGGAAACCCGCCTGGTGATTGGTGACCACAACGTCATTCGTGAAGGCGTGACCATTCATCGTGGCACTGTCCAGGATCGCTCCGAAACCACCCTTGGCGATCACAACCTGATCATGGCATATGCCCATATCGGTCACGACAGTGTAATCGGCAACCATTGCATCCTGGTCAACAACACGGCGTTGGCCGGCCATGTGCATGTGGACGACTGGGCCATCCTGTCCGGCTTCACCCTGGTTCACCAGTATTGCCATATCGGCGCCCACAGCTTCTCCGGCATGGGGACGGCGATCGGCAAGGATGTGCCGGCCTTTGTCACAGTGTTCGGCAACCCGGCCGAGGCACGCAGCATGAACTTCGAGGGCATGCGCCGTCGTGGTTTCAGCGAAGACGCGATTCACGCCCTGCGTCGAGCCTACAAGGTGGTATACCGCCAAGGCTTGACCGTCGATCAGGCGCTCGCCGAGCTGGTAGAAGCTGCTGCACAATTTCCCGAAGTCGCGGTATTTCGTGACTCGATCCAGTCTTCGACTCGCGGCATCACCCGTTAATCATGGACAAACTGCGTATTGCGCTGGTGGCTGGCGAAGCTTCCGGCGACATTCTTGGCGCCGGTTTGATGCGCGCGCTCAAGGCCCAGCATCCCGCCGTTGAATTTATCGGTGTCGGTGGCCCGCTGATGCAGGCCGAGGGGCTGACCTCCTATTTCCCCATGGAACGCCTGGCGGTCATGGGACTGGTGGAAGTCCTTGGGCGCTTGCGTGAACTGCTGGCCCGGCGCAAGAAGCTGGTTCAGACGCTGATTGCCGAGAAGCCGGATGTATTCATCGGCATCGATGCCCCCGATTTCAACCTGAACATCGAGCTCAAGCTGCGCCAGGCCGGCATCAAGACCGTGCACTACGTCAGCCCTTCGGTCTGGGCCTGGCGGCAGAAGCGTGTCCTGAAGATCCGCGAAGGTTGCGATCTGATGCTGACGCTGTTTCCGTTCGAAGCCAGATTCTATGAAGAGAAAGGTGTGCCGGTACGGTTCGTCGGGCACTCCCTGGCCGATGCCATTCCGCTGGAGGCTGATCGGGCCGCGGCTCGCGCCGAGCTGGGCTTGCCCGATGGCCCGCTGGTAGCTCTGATGCCGGGTAGCCGTGGCGGCGAAGTCGGGCGCCTGGGGGGCTTGTTCCTCGATGCCGCGCAGCGCCTGCGCGCCTTGCGTCCCGGGGTGCGTTTCGTCATGCCTTGCGCCAGCCCTGAGCGGCGTATTCAGCTGGAAGAACTGCTGGCCGGTCGCGACCTGCCGCTGACCCTGCTCAACGGCCAGTCGCACCAGGCGTTGGCGGCTTGCGATGCGGTATTGATCGCGTCCGGCACTGCAACCCTCGAGGCGCTGTTGTACAAGCGGCCGATGGTTGTCGCCTATCGCCTGGCGCCGCTGACCTTCTGGATTCTCAAGCGCATGGTCAAGAGCCCTTATATTTCCCTGCCGAACCTGCTGGCTCAACGCCTGCTGGTTCCCGAGCTGCTGCAGGACGATGCTACTGCACAAGCCCTGGCCCAGACCTTGTCGCCCCTGATCGAAGACGGCCAGGAGCAGACGCGCGGGTTTGACGAAATTCATCGCACCCTGCGCCGGGATGCCTCCAACCAGGCGGCTGAAGCGGTGTTGAACCTGATTGGCAAACCGGTATGAGTAACGAAAAGATGCAGTTGGGACTGGATTTCTCGCTGGTAGCTGATGCTGAAGACCTGGTTGCCGGCGTCGACGAAGTAGGACGCGGCCCCTTGTGTGGCGCGGTAGTCACCGCTGCGGTCATTCTCGATCCGAAGCGGCCGATTCTCGGCCTGGACGATTCGAAGAAGCTCACCGAGGCCCGGCGCGAAAAGCTCTACGATGAAATTTGCGAAAAAGCCCTGAGCTGGTGCATCGGCCGCGCCGAAGTCGAGGAAATCGACGAGTTGAATATCCTGCATGCCACCATGCTGGCTATGCAGCGCGCCGTGGAAGGGCTGAGCGTGACCCCGAAACTGGCGATGATCGATGGAAATCGTTGCCCGAAACTGTCGATGCCTGCCGAAGCCGTGATCCAGGGCGATGGCAAGGTTCCGGCGATCGCCGCGGCGTCGATTCTGGCCAAGGTCAGCCGGGATCGCGAGATGGCGGCGTTCGAGCTGATCTATCCCGGTTATGGCATTGGCGGGCACAAGGGCTACGCGACGCCGGTGCATCTGGAAGCGCTGGCCCGCCTGGGGCCGACACCGATTCACCGACGTTCGTTCGCGCCGGTGCGCGAAGCCTACGAAGCGCGTGAGAGTGCGGGCGAGGTTCAGTCCTGAGGCTGATGTTTTAGCCAAGGCCCGGTACAATCCGGGCCTTGTTGTTTTTGCGCTCATTACAGGATCACTATGCCGGCTTCATTCGTTCATCTACGCCTGCACACTGAATATTCCCTGGTTGACGGTCTGGTGCGGATCAAGCCGCTGGTCAAGACGTTGGCCGGCATGGGCATGCCCGCGGTGGCGGTTACCGACCAGAACAACATGTGTTCGCTGGTCAAGTTCTACAAGGCCGCCATGGGCGCCGGGATCAAGCCGATCTGTGGTGCCGACCTGTGGCTGTCGAACAAGGATCCCGATAACCCGCTGAGCCGCATCAGCCTGCTGGCAATGAATGCCGTTGGCTATCGCAACCTGACTGAGCTGATTTCCCGAGGCTTCATCGACGGTCAGCGCAACGGCCAGATCATTATCGAGCGCGAGTGGGTGGCCGAGGCCGCCGAAGGCCTGATCATGCTCTCGGCCGCGAAGGAGGGCGAGATTGGTATCGCCCTGATCTCAGGTGATCTGCAAGAAGCGGAAACCCTGGCTCGAGAGTGGATGGCAGTCTTCCCGGACCGTTTCTACCTGGAAGTCCAGCGCACCAACCGTCCTAACGATGAAGAGCAGTTGCACGCCGCTGTGGCGCTGGCGGACAAGATCGGCGCGCCGCTGGTGGCGACCAACGATGTGCGCTTCATCAAGCGAGAGGACTTCGAGGCCCATGAAACCCGGGTCTGCATTGGTGAAGGCCGCGCCCTCGACGACCCGCGCCGCTCCAAGAACTACAGCGATCAGCAATACCTGAAAAGCGCCGAGGAAATGGCCGAGTTGTTCAGCGACCTGCCTGAAGCCCTGGAAAACACGGTCGAGATCGCCAAACGCTGCAATATCGAAGTGAAGTTGGGCAAGCACTTCCTGCCGGACTACCCGATTCCCGATGGCATGACCATCGACGAGTATTTCCGCAAGGTGTCGTTCGACGGGTTGGAAGAGCGCCTCAGCGTGCTGCTGCCCAAGGACACCACCGAAGACTACGAAGCCAAGCGCCAGGTGTATGTCGACCGGTTGAATTTCGAGCTGGATATCATTATCCAGATGGGGTTCCCCGGTTACTTCCTGATCGTTATGGACTTTATCCAGTGGGCCAAGAACAACGGCGTGCCTGTAGGCCCCGGCCGTGGATCGGGTGCCGGGTCGCTGGTGGCCTATGTGCAGAAGATCACCGACCTCGATCCGCTGGAATATGACCTGCTGTTCGAACGTTTCCTCAACCCGGAACGGGTTTCCATGCCCGACTTCGACGTCGACTTCTGCATGGACGGTCGTGACCGCGTCATCGACTATGTGGCCGAAAAATATGGCCGCAACGCGGTAAGCCAGATCATCACTTTCGGTTCCATGGCGGCGAAGGCTGTGGTCCGGGACGTGGCGCGCGTGCAGGGCAAGTCTTACGGCCTGGCTGACCGTCTGTCGAAGATGATCCCCTTCGAAGTCGGCATGACCCTGGAAAAAGCCTACGAGCAGGAAGAAATCCTGCGCGACTTCATCAAGGTCGATGAAGAAGCGGCGGAAATCTGGGAAATGGCGCGCAAGCTCGAAGGCGTGGTGCGTAACGTGGGCAAGCACGCCGGTGGTGTGGTTATTGCGCCGACCAAACTGACTGACTTCTCGCCGATCTATTGCGACGAAGAAGGCGATGGCCTGGTAACCCAGTTCGACAAGGACGATGTTGAGGCCGCCGGCCTGGTGAAGTTCGACTTCCTCGGTCTGCGGACCCTGACGATCATCGACTGGGCGCTCAAGACCATCAATCGCGATCGCGCCAAGGTGGGCGAAGAGCCGCTGGATATCGCCTTTATCCCGCTCGACGACAAGCCGACGTACAGCCTGCTGCAAAAAGCTGAAACCACTGCGGTGTTCCAACTTGAATCCCGCGGTATGAAGGAGCTGATCAAGAAGCTCAAGCCCGACTGCCTGGAAGACTTGATCGCACTGGTGGCCCTGTTCCGTCCGGGGCCGCTGCAATCGGGCATGGTGGATGACTTCATCAACCGCAAGCACGGGCGGGCCGAGCTGGCTTACCCACACCCGGACTATCAATACGAAGGCCTGCAGCCAGTATTGGCGCCGACCTACGGCATCATCCTGTACCAGGAACAGGTGATGCAGATCGCCCAGGTCATGGCCGGCTACACCCTTGGCGGTGCGGACATGCTGCGTCGCGCCATGGGTAAAAAGAAACCCGAGGAAATGGCCAAGCAGCGTGGCGGCTTTATTGAAGGCTGCGCCGGCAATGGCATCGATGCCGACCTGGCCGGTAACATTTTCGACCTGGTGGAAAAATTCGCCGGTTACGGCTTCAACAAGTCCCACTCCGCCGCCTACGGCCTGGTTTCCTACCAGACCGCCTGGCTCAAGGCTCACTACCCGGCGCCTTTCATGGCCGCGGTACTCTCGGCGGATATGCACAACACCGACAAGGTCGTGACCTTGATCGAGGAAGTGCGGACCATGAAGCTGCGTCTGGATGCCCCGGACGTGAATACTTCCGAGTTCAAGTTCACGGTGAACGACGAAGGCCGCATCGTGTACGGTCTTGGCGCAATCAAGGGCGTAGGCGAGGGCCCGGTGGAGGCGATCACCGAGGCGCGCGAGGACGGTCCGTTCAAGGATCTGTTCGATTTCTGCGCCCGGGTGGACCTCAAGCGCATCAACAAGCGCACCCTGGACGGCTTGATTCGAAGCGGCGCCCTGGATCGCCTGGGCCCGTATTTCCACGACGAACCGAAAGCCTATCAGGCGAGCATCGACCAGAACCGTGCAGTGCTGCTGGCGGCCATGGAAGAAGCGATCAAGGCGGCGGAACAGACCGCCCGCACCCATGACAGTGGGCACGCGGACCTGTTTGGCGGCCTGTTTGTCGAAGAGGATGCCGACGTCTACGCCAGCCATCGCAAGGCCAAGGAGCTGACACTCAAGGATCGCCTGCGTGGGGAAAAAGAAACCCTGGGCCTGTACCTGACCGGGCACCCAATCGACGAATACGAAGGCGAGATCCGCCGTTTCGCCCGTCAGCGCATTGTCGACCTGAAGCCGGCGCGCGATACCCAGACTGTCGCGGGCATGATCATTGCCCTGCGGGTGATGAAGAACAAAAAGGGCGACAAGATGGGGTTCATTACCCTTGACGATCGTTCGGGGCGGATCGAGGCGTCGCTGTTTGCCGATGCCTTCCATTCGGCGCAGTCCCTGCTGCAGACCGACGCGATGGTGGTGGTCGAAGGCGAGGTCAGCAACGACGACTTCTCCGGCGGCCTGCGCCTGCGGGTCAAGCGGGTGATGAGCATGGAAGATGCCCGCACCAACCTGGCGGAAAGCCTGCGCTTGAAGGTGCATACCGAAGCGCTCAAGGGCGATCAGCTACGCTGGCTGGGGGAATTGTGCAAACGCCATCGCGGCGCTTGCCCGATCTCCATGGAGTACACCAGGGAGGACGCCAAGGCCTTGCTGCAGTTCGGCGAAGCCTGGCGGATCGACCCGGCGGATGCCTTGATTCAAGCCCTGCGTGACCAGTTCGGGCGAGACAACGTCTTCCTCCAATACCGTTGACGGTCAGGCGCCATTAAAGGCGCCGACCTCGACCCAAATTTTTAATCTCGACCTGAACGCGCCTCTCCCTTAAGGTAGGGCGCGAATAGACAACCGGCCGGCCCAAGCTCTCTTGGACGTCGACCCAAGACGGACGCCTATGAACCCGAATTTTCTTGATTTCGAACAGCCGATCGCCGACCTGCAAGCCAAGATCGAAGAGTTGCGCTTGGTCGGTAATGACAATTCGCTGAATATCGGCGATGAGATCTCCCGCCTGCAAGACAAGAGCAGCACCCTGACCGAAGACATCTTCGGCAAGCTGACCAGCTGGCAGATCGCTCGCCTGGCGCGTCACCCGCGTCGTCCGTACACCCTGGACTACATCGAGCACATCTTCACCGAGTTCGACGAACTGCATGGCGACCGTCATTTCTCCGACGACGCCGCGATCGTTGGCGGTGTTGCTCGCCTGGACGACCAGCCGGTAATGATCATCGGTCACCAGAAAGGCCGCGAAGTGCGCGAGAAAGTCCGTCGCAACTTCGGTATGCCGCGTCCTGAAGGCTATCGCAAGGCCTGCCGCCTGATGGAAATGGCCGAGCGCTTCAAGATGCCGATCCTGACCTTTATCGACACCCCAGGCGCCTACCCGGGCATCGACGCCGAAGAGCGTAACCAGAGCGAGGCGATTGCCTGGAACCTGCGGGTCATGGCGCGCCTGAAAACCCCGATCATCGCTACCGTGATCGGTGAAGGTGGTTCGGGCGGTGCGCTGGCCATCGGTGTGTGCGATCAACTGAACATGCTGCAGTACTCCACTTACGCGGTGATCTCGCCGGAAGGCTGCGCTTCGATTCTGTGGAAAACCGCCGAAAAAGCGCCGGATGCCGCCGAAGCCATGGGCATCACCGCCGAGCGCCTGAAAGGCCTGGGCATCGTCGACAAAGTCATCAGCGAGCCGCTGGGTGGCGCGCACCGTGATCCGGCTGCCGCTGCCGCACTGATCCGCGCCGAGCTGACTTCCCAGCTGGCGATGCTCAAGAAGATGGATAACGACACCCTGCTGGCTCGTCGTTACGATCGCCTGATGAGCTACGGTCTCTGATAGATCGACGCTCCGTGTAGGGGCGGGCTTGCTCGCGAGATGGATGCCTTGGCCATTCAGGTCGAGGCTTTTCAGGCATTGCGAGCAAGCTCGGTCTCTACTCAGGATTCAGTCCAGTCATGAGCTCATTCGATACATCCCTCACGCAAAAACTGCTGCAACGCCTTCTGCCCTGGCTGGATCGATCGGCCTGGCGCATCGCATTCTCTGGTGGCCTTGATTCCACCGTCCTGCTTCACCTGCTTGCCGAACTCAGGCAGCGACACACGCTTCCCCCCGTGACCGCGATCCATGTGCATCATGGCCTTCAGGCTGCGGCTGACGCTTGGCCGGCGCATTGCCAGGCGCAATGCAAAGCGCTGGGGATCCCGCTGCAGATAATGACGGTGCAGGTGCAACCCGGGGCCAGTCTCGAGCGGGCGGCGCGGGAAGCGCGTTATGCCGCATTCGAGGCGGTAACCGGCAGCAATGAATTGTTGCTGACGGCCCAGCACCGTGACGATCAGGCGGAAACCCTGTTGTTCCGATTGCTGCGCGGGGCGGGGGTCAGGGGCCTTTCCGCCATGCCGGCGTCGCGGGCGCTGGGGCAGGGGGATTTGCTGCGGCCCTTGCTCGACGTCTCCCGCGACGAGCTGGAGCGTTATGCCCGGGATCATCAGTTGCACTGGATCGACGATCCTTCCAACCAGGATCGGCAGTTCTCCCGCAATTACCTGCGCCATCAAGTGTTCCCGTTGTTGACTGCGCGCTGGCCACAGGCGGCCAATAGCATGGCGCGTAGCGCGGCGCACCTGCGCGAGGCGCGAGAGTTGCTGGATGAGTTGGCGGCTATCGACCTGCAAGAGGCCGCCAAGGGCGTTGAGTTTGAATGGCTGGGCTTGCCATCCCTCGCCCTGGCGCCTTTGCTCGATTTGTCGGAAGCGCGCCAGCGCAATGCCCTGAGCCACTGGCTGAGCCGGTTCACGCCGCTGCCCGACAGCGAGCACTGGGTGGGTTGGCAGACGCTGCGCGACGCGGCGGGCGACAGCCATCCGGTATGGCGGTTGGGGCAGGGCGAGTTGCAGCGGGCGGCGGGGCGTGTCTGGTGGTTGGCGGGTAGCTGGCTGCAACCCCCGCTATCGACGCCAAGTTGGGCCGATACCGCTGGGCCTTTGCAGTTACCCGGCAATGGTCAATTGCAATTCAGCGGTCGTGCGCCGCAAGGGCCGTTGCAGGTGCGTTACCGTCAGGGGGGAGAGGTGATGCAATTGCCAGGGCGCGGCCACCGAGACCTCAAGCGCCTGCTCAACGAGGCCGGCCTGCCAGCCTTCGTCCGTGGCAGATTGCCGCTGCTGTATCGAGGCGAGCAATTGCTTGCAGTGGCGAATCTGCCAGGCCTTGACGCAAATGCCCAGGAAGGGTGGCAATTGCATTGGCAGCCGCCTTCGAGCGATCAAGGTTTGAGCTGAAAGTCCCTTTCCGGTAGACTACGCTCCCTTCTTGATACAACTTCTGTGGATTCGCCTGAATTGCAGGAGTTGCCGATTACCAAGCAGTCTTTGCTGGGCGATTCCAAAAAATGTGTAGCGAGCAACGTACCGGTGTTTTCTCTTCCGGTCTGTCCCAACGCGGCGGTTTTTTTGAAAGGTGCACTGTGATTAATGCAGGTGATCGGGGGCTTCGGCCTTCCTTCGCTTTCCCCGGCGGCTCGGACCGCTTTAACGCAGACTTCTAGGGTTTTTCATGACGCGCTACATATTCGTCACGGGCGGTGTTGTTTCTTCATTGGGGAAAGGCATTGCCTCGGCTTCATTGGCGGCCATCCTGGAGGCGCGGGGACTTAAGGTCACCATGCTCAAGCTGGACCCGTACATCAACGTCGACCCGGGCACCATGAGCCCGTTCCAGCACGGTGAGGTGTTCGTCACCCACGACGGCGCCGAGACCGACCTGGACCTGGGCCACTACGAGCGGTTCATCCGCACGACCATGACCCAGAACAACAACTTCACCACCGGCCGTGTCTACGAGCACGTGCTGCGCAAAGAGCGCCGTGGTGACTACCTGGGCGCCACCATCCAGGTGATTCCGCACATCACCGACGAAATCAAGCGTCGCATCATCAAGGGCGCCGGCGATGCCGACGTGGCCCTGGTGGAAATCGGCGGCACCGTTGGCGACATCGAGTCGCAACCGTTCCTCGAGGCTATCCGCCAGTTGCGCGTCGAAGTCGGTTCCAAGCGCGCGATGCTGATGCACCTGACCCTGGTTCCGTACATCGCTACCGCTGGCGAGACCAAGACCAAGCCGACCCAGCACTCCGTGAAGGAACTGCGCTCCATCGGCCTGCAGCCAGACGTGCTGATCTGCCGTTCCGACCACCCGGTAGACGTTTCCTCGCGTCGCAAGATCGCGTTGTTCACCAACGTTGAAGAGCGCGCGGTGATCTCCCTGGAAGACGTTGACACCATCTACAAGATCCCGGCCGTGCTGCACGCCCAGGGCCTGGACGATTTCGTCGTCGAGCGTTTCGGCCTGCAATGCAACGGTGCCGATCTGTCCGAGTGGGAAAAGGTGGTCGACGCCAAGCTCAACCCCGAGCACGAAGTCACCATCGCCATGGTCGGCAAGTACATGGAATTGTTGGACGCCTACAAGTCGCTGATCGAAGCGATGAGTCACGCCGGCATCACCAACCGCACCAAGGTCAACCTGCGCTACATCGATTCCGAAGACATCGAGAACCAGGGCACCGCGTTGCTCGAAGGCGTCGATGCGATCCTGGTTCCAGGCGGCTTTGGTCTACGTGGCGTGGAAGGCAAGATCACCGCCGTTCAGTACGCTCGCGAAAACAAGGTGCCTTACCTGGGTATCTGCCTGGGTATGCAAGTGGCCGTGATCGAGTTCGCTCGTAACGTCATGGGCTGGAAAGATGCCAACTCCACCGAGTTCGATCGCGCCAGCGGTCATCCGGTTGTCGGCCTGATCACCGAGTGGGCTGATGCCACCGGCGCCGTCGAAACCCGTACCGAGGCCTCCGACCTGGGCGGCACCATGCGTCTCGGCGCTCAGGAATGCCTGCTCGAAGCCGGCTCCAAGGTGCACGACTGCTACGCCAAGGACGTGATCGTCGAGCGTCACCGTCACCGCTACGAAGTGAACAACAACCTGCTGCCACAACTGATCGACGCCGGCCTGAAGATTTCCGGTCGCTCCGGCGATGGCGCGCTGGTTGAAGTGGTCGAGGCGCAGGATCATCCATGGTTCGTCGCTTGCCAGTTCCACCCTGAGTTCACCTCGACCCCGCGTGACGGCCATCCGCTGTTCAGTGGCTTCGTCAAGGCAGCTTTGGCTCAACACCAGAAGAAGGCGTAACCCCGATGGCACAGAAGATCATCCGCGTCGGCGACATCGAGATTGCCAACGACAAGCCCATGGTGCTGTTCGGCGGCATGAACGTGCTGGAAAGCCGTGACATGGCCATGCAGGTCTGCGAAGAGTACGTGAAGGTCACCGAAAAACTCGGTATCCCTTATGTGTTCAAGGCCAGTTTCGACAAGGCCAACCGGTCTTCTGTGACCTCTTATCGCGGTCCTGGCCTGGAAGAGGGCATGCGCATCTTCCAGGACATCAAGCAAGCCTTCGGTGTGCCGGTCATCACCGACGTCCACGAGCCGCACCAGGCCGCGGTCGTCGCCGAGGTCTGCGAAATCATTCAACTGCCGGCCTTCCTGTCGCGCCAGACCGACCTGGTGGTCGCGATGGCCAAGACCGGCGCAGTGATCAATATCAAGAAAGCCCAGTTCCTCGCACCCCAGGAAATGAAGCACATCCTGAGTAAATGCGAAGAAGCGGGCAACGATCAGTTGATCCTCTGCGAGCGTGGTTCGAGCTTCGGCTACAACAACCTGGTGGTGGACATGCTCGGCTTCGGCATCATGAAGCAGTTCGAATACCCGGTATTCTTCGACGTGACCCACGCGCTGCAAATGCCCGGTGGTCGTGCCGATTCGGCCGGCGGTCGCCGCGCCCAGGTCACCGACCTGGCCAAGGCCGGCATGAGCCAGTCCCTGGCTGGCCTGTTCCTGGAAGCCCATCCGGATCCGGACAACGCCAAATGCGACGGTCCATGTGCCTTGCGCCTGGACAAGCTCGAACCTTTCCTGGCCCAGCTCAAGGCCCTGGACGAACTGGTTAAGAGTTTTCCGACGGTAGAGACCGCGTAAAGCCGATTTCTCCGGTAAAGTACCGCACGATTAATTGCTCGGGCCCTTGGGCCTGAGCCTTTTCGTCCGCAAGTCTGCCCCTTGTTCCCTGCTTGCCGGCGATAAAGAGATTCCCTTCAGCTGCGTCGTTTTCGTCAACTTTGGAGTGTTTACAACAATGGCAAAAATCGTCGACATCAAAGGTCGTGAAGTTCTCGACTCCCGTGGCAACCCCACCGTCGAAGCGGACGTGCTTCTCGATAACGGCATCATCGGCAGCGCCTGCGCGCCGTCCGGTGCCTCCACCGGCTCGCGTGAAGCGCTGGAGCTGCGTGATGGCGACAAGAGCCGTTACCTGGGCAAGGGCGTACTGAAGGCAGTAGCCAACATCAACGGTCCGATCCGTGACCTGCTGCTGGGCAAAGACCCAAGCGACCAGAAAGCCCTCGATCAGGCGATGATCAAGCTGGACGGTACCGACAACAAGGCAACCCTGGGCGCCAACGCGATCCTCGCTGTTTCCCTGGCCGCGGCCAAGGCGGCTGCACAGGACCAGGACCTGCCGCTGTACGCGCACATCGCCAACCTGAACGGTACCCCGGGTGTCTATTCGATGCCGGTGCCGATGATGAACATCATCAACGGTGGCGAACACGCCGATAACAACGTCGATATCCAGGAATTCATGGTGCAGCCGGTTGGCGCCAAGTCCTTCTCCGAAGGCCTGCGCATGGGCACCGAGATTTTCCATCACCTCAAAGCCGTGCTGAAGGCCCGTGGCCTGAGCACCGCCGTGGGTGACGAAGGTGGTTTCGCGCCGAACCTGGCTTCCAACGAAGACGCCCTGAAAGTGATCTCCGAAGCCGTGGCCAACGCCGGTTACAAGCTGGGCACCGACGTGACCCTGGCTCTGGACTGCGCGGCCAGCGAGTTTTTCGAAGACGGCAAGTACAACCTGTCCGGCGAAGGCCAGGTGTTCACCGCTGAAGGTTTCGCCGACTATCTCAAGGGGCTGACCGAGCGTTACCCGATCATCTCCATCGAAGACGGCCTGGACGAGTCCGACTGGGCTGGCTGGAAGATCCTCACTGACAAGATCGGCGAGAAGACCCAGCTGGTGGGCGACGACCTGTTCGTGACCAACACCAAGATCCTGAAAGAAGGCATCGACAAGAAGATCGCCAACTCGATCCTGATCAAGTTCAACCAGATCGGCACCTTGACCGAAACCCTGGAAGCCATCCAGATGGCCAAGGCCGCCGGCTACACCGCGGTGATTTCGCACCGTTCCGGCGAAACCGAAGATTCGACCATTGCCGACCTGGCCGTGGGCACTTCGGCTGGCCAGATCAAGACCGGTTCGCTGTGCCGTTCCGACCGCGTTTCCAAGTACAACCAACTGCTGCGTATCGAAGAGCAGTTGAATGGCAAGGCCAAGTACAACGGTCGCAGCGAGTTCCGCGGCTAAGCGGCAGATGGTACAAAGACACCGGATTGGGTCAGAAAAATCGCATCAGCGATGTTTTTGCCACTAATCTGATGCCTTAAGAGCACAAGCCTGGTTCTTCCAGGCTTCGTGCTGTCAGTAGGACCGAAGTTTGTTGGCATGGCTGTCTTTTTTCACTGGATACCCGATATTCGATGCGCAGTCCCAATTGGTTGTTCCTCGTCTTGCTCTTGCTGCTGGCTGGCCTGCAGTACCGCCTGTGGGTGGGGAATGGCAGCTTGGCGCAGGTAACCGACCTGACTCAGCAAATTGCCGATCAGCGCGCTGAAAACGAGCGCCTGCTGGAGCGCAATCGTGTACTCGATGCGGAAGTCATGGAATTGAAGAAAGGCATGGAGACCGTGGAAGAGCGGGCTCGTCATGAACTGGGCATGGTCAAGGAGGGTGAAACCCTCTACCAGTTGGCCCAATGATCCAGTCGCTGCCGGCCTTCTGGGCCGTTATTCCTGCCGCGGGCGTCGGTGCCCGCATGGCCGCGGACCGTCCCAAGCAGTATTTGCAACTGGGCGGACGCACTATTCTCGAACACAGCCTCGGCTGTTTCCTCGACCATCCTTCCCTGAAGGGGCTGGTGGTCAGCCTGGCGCTTGACGATCCTTACTGGCCGACCCTGGCCTGTGCCCACGATCCGCGGATCCAGCGGGTCGAAGGTGGCGCAGAGCGTTCCGGATCGGTCCTCAATGCCTTGCTCCATCTGCACGCCCAGGGCGCTGCCGATGAAGACTGGGTGCTGGTCCACGACGCCGCGCGGCCGAACCTGTCCCGGGATGACCTGGACAAGTTGCTGGACGAGCTGGCGGATGACCCCGTGGGCGGTCTGCTCGCGGTGCCGGCGCGGGACACCCTGAAGCGCATCGACAAGCGCGGGCGGGTGTTGGAAACCGTCGACCGCAGTCTGATCTGGCAAGCTTATACGCCGCAGATGTTCCGTCTTGGCGCCTTGCACCGCGCCCTGGCCGACAGCCTGGTGGCGGATGTGGCGATTACCGATGAGGCCTCGGCGATGGAATGGGCCGGCCAGGCGCCACGCCTGATCGAAGGGCGTTCGGATAACCTCAAGGTGACCCGTCCGGAAGACCTGGAGTGGTTGCGCCAGCGCTGGGCCAATCGCCGCTGAGCATAGCTTTTCGCGGCCCCCTGCAGCCGCTGCCGCAGGCTGCGAACGGCCCGGAACGGGACGCGCTTTTTGCAGTCGTCCTGTACTTCAAATCGATCGACCGCGTTGTCCGCTATGACGGCTACTGCATAGCCGATCGCAGCCTGCCGCAGCGGCTACGGATCAATCCTTGTATTCCGGCCGCTTGGCCAACCCCTCCTTGAGATAGTCCACCAGCTTGCGCACCTTGGGCGACAGATGCCGTTGTTGCGGATACAGCGCCCACACCGCTGTATTTGGCGGTTGGTGTGCCTCGAGCAGGGAAATCAGCGTGCCCTGATGTAAATGCTCCAGCACGTAGTAATCCGGTAGCTGGCACAGGCCAACGCCCTGTAACGCGGCATCCAGCACGGCTTGCCCGCTGTTGCAGCGCCAGTTGCCTTGCACTCGCTGGGAAAACTCGCGCCCGTCCTGCTCCAGTTGCCAGATGTCCGAACTGCCGATCAGGCAGTTGTGTCGGCTCAGCTCCGACAGGCTGTGGGGGCGGCCGTAGCGTTCCAGGTAGGACGGCGAGGCGCAGAGGTACATGCGCCTTGGCGCCAGGCGGGTCGCCACTAGCCGCGAGTCTTGCAGGCGGCCAAGGCGGATGGCCAGGTCCAGCCCTTCGTGCACCAGGTCCAGGGGCCGGTTGCTCAGTTCGATATCCACCCGCAGCTGCGGGTAAAGCCCCATGAAGCTGGTGACCAGCGGCACGATAAAACGCTCCCCATAGGCCACCGCGCAGGTCATGCGCAGCATGCCCTTGGGTTCGCTGGTCAAGTCGCCGACGGCGCGCAGCGCTTCCTCGCGTCCGTCCTGCAGGCGCTGGCAATGCTGCAAGAAGGTCTGTCCGGCTTCGGTCAGGGTCACCCGGCGGGTACTGCGGTACAGCAGGCGGGTTTGCAGCCGCTCTTCCAGGCGTACGATCTGCCGGCTGATATGCGAAGACGACACGCCGAGGCGTTCCGCGGCGGCAGTGAATTGGCTGCACTCGGCCACGGCGACGAACTCATCGATGCCTTCCCAGCGGTTTTCGTTCATGGCGATTATCCCTGTGCAGCAATAATGTTTTGCTTTTGTCCGGATTATTTATCGCTGGGCGCTGTTTTACACTCCCTGTCTCGTTTTTATTCGCTGGAGACCCAGGATGATCAAGTCGCGCGCTGCCGTTGCCTTCGAGGCCAAGAAACCCCTTGAGATCGTTGAAGTCGATGTCGCCATGCCCAAGGCCGGCGAGGTGTTGTTGCGGGTCGTTGCTTCCGGCGTTTGCCATACCGACGCCTACACCCTGTCCGGGGCGGATCCGGAAGGTATCTTTCCATCGATCCTCGGCCATGAAGGTGGCGCCGTGGTCGAGGCCATTGGCGAGGGCGTGACCTCGGTGGCCGTGGACGATCATGTGATCCCGCTGTACACCCCGGAATGCGGCAAGTGCAAATTCTGCCTGTCGGGCAAGACCAACCTGTGCCAGGCGATCCGCGCCACCCAGGGCAAGGGCCTGATGCCGGACGGCACTACCCGTTTCTCCTATAAAGGCCAGCCGATTTTCCACTACATGGGCACCTCGACCTTTTCCGAGTACACCGTGCTGCCGGAAATCTCGGTTGCCAAGATCCAGAAGGAAGCGCCGCTGGAGAAAGTCTGCCTGCTCGGTTGCGGCGTCACTACCGGGATCGGCGCGGTGATCAACACCGCCAAGGTCAAGGCCGGCGATACCGTGGCGATCTTCGGCCTGGGCGGCATTGGCCTGTCGGCGGTGATTGGCGCCGTGAAAGCCAAGGCCGGCCGGATCATCGCCATCGACATCAACCCGGCCAAGTTTGAAATCGCCAAACAGCTGGGCGCCACCGATTGCGTGAACCCGAAAGACTTCGACCGGCCGATCCAGGAAGTCATTGTCGACATGACCGACGGTGGCGTGGACTTCTCCTTCGAATGCATCGGTAACGTGCAATTGATGCGTGCCGCGCTGGAGTGCTGCCACAAGGGTTGGGGCGAGTCGGTCATCATCGGTGTCGCCGGTGCCGGCCAGGAAATCTCCACCCGTCCGTTCCAGCTGGTTACCGGCCGCGTCTGGCGCGGTTCGGCGTTCGGTGGCGTACGTGGCCGTTCCGAACTGCCAAGCTACGTGGAAATGGCCCAGACCGGCGAAATCCCGCTGGATACCTTCATTACCCACACCATGGGCCTGGAGGATATCAACAAGGCCTTCGACCTGATGCACGAAGGCAAGAGCATCCGCAGCGTCATCCACTTCTGAGGTCGGCCATGAGTCTGGAAAACCTGTCCTGCCAGAAAAGCTTCGGCGGCTGGCACAAACGCTACAAGCATCATTCCGAGGTGCTGGGCTGCGACATGGTGTTTGCCGTGTACCTGCCGCCGCAGGCGGAGCAGGGCGGCAAGCTGCCGGTGCTGTACTGGTTGTCCGGCCTGACCTGCACCGACGAGAACTTCATGCAAAAGGCCGGCGCCCAGCGCCTGGCCGCCGAACTGGGGTTGATCATTGTCGCACCGGATACCAGCCCGCGCGGTCCTGGCGTGCCGGGCGACCCGGATGGCGCCTGGGATTTCGGCCTGGGGGCCGGGTTCTACCTGAACGCCACCCAGCAGCCCTGGGCCGAGCATTACCGCATGCATGACTACGTGGTGCAGGAGTTGCCGGCATTGGTCGAGGCGCATTTCCCGGCCTCGGACAAGCGCGGCATCAGCGGACATTCCATGGGCGGTCACGGTGCCCTGGTCTGCGCGCTGCGCAATCCGGGGCACTATCAGTCGGTGTCGGCCTTCGCGCCGATCAGCAACCCGATGGATTGTCCCTGGGGCCAGAAAGCCTTTTCCCGCTACCTGGGCGAAGAGCGTTCCCGGTGGCGCGAATGGGATGCCAGCGTGCTGATCCAGGAAGCCAGCGAAAAACTGCCGTTGCTGGTGGACCAGGGCGATCGGGATGATTTCCTGGCCAATCAGCTCAAGCCCGAAGTGCTGCAACAGGCGGCGAAAGCCGCGGCTCACCCGCTGACGTTGCGCCTGCAACCCGGCTACGACCACAGCTATTTCTTCATCGCCAGCTTCATTGGCGACCACCTGCAACATCATGCACGCGCGCTGAGCGCCTAATGTCCGCCAAAGCAGGTAGAATCACGCCCTGACTCAATCAGGGCGTTTTTTTATGCGTATTGGCCACGGCTATGATGTGCACCGTTTCGCTGAAGGCGATTTCATCACTCTGGGCGGCGTGCGTATTGCACACAGTTTCGGGCTGCTCGCCCACTCCGACGGCGACGTGCTGTTGCATGCTCTGAGCGATGCCTTGCTGGGTGCTGCCGCACTGGGCGACATCGGCAAACATTTTCCCGACACCGATCCGCAGTTCAAGGGCGCCGACAGCCGTGCGCTGTTGCGTCATGTCGTCGCACTGATCCATGCCAAGGGCTGGAAAGTCGGCAATGTCGATAACACCATCGTGGCCCAGGCGCCGAAGATGGCTCCCCATATTGAAATGATGCGCGCGCTGATTGCCGCGGATCTGCAAGTCGAGCTCGATCAAGTGAACGTCAAGGCCACCACCACCGAAAAGCTCGGTTTTGTCGGGCGCGAAGAAGGCATCGCCGTACATTCCGTTGCCTTGTTGCTGCGCGCATGAACGAACTGCAACTGTTGGGCCCACGGGCCTATGGCGAAGCCCTGGGCAGCGCGGTACTGAAGGCCACGGCCGAAGACTTCCAGGTTGACGAAGTACTGGATATTCCGCTGACCGGCGAAGGCGAGCACCTGTGGTTGTGGGTGGAAAAGCGCGGCCTGAACACCGAAGAAGCGGCGCGGCGGATTGCCAAGGCCGCGGGCGTGCCGTTGCGCACCGTCAGCTATGCCGGCTTGAAGGATCGCCAGGCGCTGACCCGGCAATGGTTCAGCGTGCAATTGCCCGGCAAGGCCGACCCCGACCTGTCGGCCGCCGAAAATGACACCTTGAAGATCATCAAGCTGACCCGGCACAAGCGCAAGCTGCAACGCGGCGCCCATGCAGCCAATGGCTTCACCCTGCGCCTGACCGAATTGAAGGCAGACAAGGCGGGGCTCGAAGAGCGCCTGCAATTGATCGCCAAACAGGGCATCCCCAATTATTTCGGCGCCCAGCGTTTTGGCCATAACGGCGGCAACCTGGCCGATGCCCGCGATTGGGCCGCCCGCAAGGCCCTGCCGGAGCAGCGCAACGTGCGTTCGCGGCTACTCTCGACCGCCCGCAGCTATCTGTTCAACCGAGTGCTGGCGGCGCGTGTGGTCGACGGCAGTTGGCAGCGGGCCCAGGTTGGCGACTTGCTGGCTTTCACCGACAGCCGCAGTTTCTTTCCCGCCGGCGAAGCCGAATGCAGTGATCCGCGCCTGGCCATCCTCGATTTGCACCCGACCGGCCCACAGTGGGGCGAAGGCGAATCGCCTGCCTCCGGTGCGACTCAGTTGCTCGAACAGCAGGTGGCTGCCGACGAAGCGGATCTGCGCGATTGGTTGATTAAAGCCGGAATGAACCACGAACGTCGCATCCTGCGGCTGCCCATTGGCGGGTTGACGTGGCATTATCCCGAGCCTGACATTCTGCAACTGGAATTCGTCCTGCCGGCCGGATGTTTCGCCACCGTATTGGTGCGTGAACTCGTCGATCTGGTGCCGGTGGGGCAGACGGACAGCCCATGCGTATTCTGATTTCTAACGACGATGGTGTAACAGCACCCGGTCTCGCTGCGCTTCATGCTGCGCTGGCGGATTATGCCGAGTGTGTGGTGATCGCCCCGGACCAGGACAAAAGCGGCGCCAGCAGCTCGCTGACGCTCGACCGGCCGTTGCATCCGCATACCCTGAATAACGGGTTCATCAGTATCAATGGCACTCCCACCGATTGCGTGCACCTGGGCCTCAACGGGTTGCTGGAGCGCGACCCGGACATGGTGGTGTCCGGTATCAATCTCGGGGCGAACCTGGGGGACGACGTGCTGTATTCCGGCACCGTCGCCGCAGCCCTGGAAGGGCGTTTTCTGAATCTGCCGGCGTTTGCCTTTTCCTTCGTTTCGCGCCAAGTGGACAATTTGCCGACCGCTGCCTATTTCGCCCGCAAACTGGTCGAGGCCCACGGGCAGCTGGATCTGCCCCCCCGTACCGTGCTGAACGTGAATATTCCCAACCTGCCCCTCGAGCATATCCGCGGCATTCAGCTGACCCGCCTGGGCCATCGCGCCCGGGCATCGGCGCCGACGAAGATGGTCGATCCGCGCGGCAAGGCCGGTTATTGGATCGCTGCGGCCGGGGACGCCGAGGACGGCGGCCCAGGTACGGATTTCCACGCCATCATGCAGGGCTATGTCTCGATTACGCCGTTGCAGCTCGATCGCACCTTCAATGACGCCTTCAGAAGTCTGGATGGCTGGCTGGAGGGGCTGCGCTGATGGCTCGCGAGCAGGACGATTTGTTGCGCCGCGGCATCGGGATGACTTCCCAGCGGACCCGCGAACGCTTGATCCAGCGTCTTTACGACGAAGGCCTGTCCAACGCCCAGGTGCTGGAAGTCATTCGGCGCACGCCGCGGCATCTGTTTGTCGACGAGGCCCTGGCGCATCGCGCCTATGAAGACACGGCCTTGCCGATCGGCCACAACCAGACGATCTCGCAGCCTTATATGGTGGCGCGCATGAGCGAGTTGCTGCTGGCGGCGGGCCCGTTGGACAAGGTGCTGGAGATCGGCACCGGGTCGGGTTATCAGACGGCGGTATTGTCGCAACTGGTGGAGCGGGTGTTTTCGGTCGAGCGGATCAAGGTGCTACAGGACCGGGCCAAGGAGCGCCTGGTCGAGCTGAACCTGCGTAACGTGGTATTCCGCTGGGGCGATGGCTGGGAAGGCTGGCCGGCACTGGCGCCGTACAACGGGATTATCGTGACGGCGGTCGCTACCGACATACCTCAGGCCCTGCTGGACCAATTGGCGCCAGGTGGCCGGATGGTGATTCCGGTCGGTTCCGGCGAAGTACAGCAACTGATGTTGATCATTCGTGAAGAACAAGGGTTCTCGCGACATGTTCTCGGGGCGGTTCGCTTCGTTCCTTTGCTCAACGGGCCGTTGGCCTGAGCATTTGTTTGGGGCGGGTGAATTCTGTTTGATCGGCCTGGTCTTACAGCTGATCAATCGGTTAAGTAACGTTGAACTTCTGATCGATACTCCAATGCCTGCCGATTTCGCTTTGCCGGGAGTAAAGCGCGGGTGGCCGGTTATACTTGCGACATTTCATGCCTGAGCCAGGCACTATTTATTTTCAACCACCACAAAGGGAGCGGCGGGTGAGTCTCACAGTCATTGCGCAGCGTATGGGTACAAAAAGCTTTCAGCGACTGGTGATTGGCCTTGTCTTGAGTTCCCTGTTGGTCGCGTGTTCCAGCAACAAGTCCAGCAGTGCCCGGGTCGTCGATCGCAATACCGCGGTGCCGCAGCGTCCGACTGTGACCACGGGGCAATACACGGTTCGTCGCGGCGACACCCTGTTTTCGATCGCCTTCCGTTATGGCTGGGACTACAAGGCCCTGGCCGCACGCAACAATATCGCCGAGCCCTACACCATCCATCCGGGGCAAACCATCCGCTTCGACGGTCGCTCGGGTTCGGCCCCGACAGCCGTGGTTACAAAGTCGGTTTCCAGTGCATCTTCCTCAAGTAAAACCACGGTAATTCGTCGTCCGGCAGGGGCCACGCCAACGATTGCGAGCCAGCCCGCGCCAGCTCCATTACCGCCTGCAGGCCCCGCGCCAAAGGGCTGGGGCTGGCCTGCGAACGGTATTCTGATTGGAAAATTCTCTTCAAACGGTAGTTTGAATAAAGGCGTTGATATCGCCGGGGATTTGGGACAGCCTGTTTTAGCTGCGTCTGATGGGACGGTGGTTTACGCCGGGAGTGGCTTAAGGGGCTACGGCGAATTAGTCATCATCAAACACAGCGATACCTACGTAAGTGCTTACGGCCACAACCGTAGGCTGTTGGTTCGGGAGGGGCAGCAGGTCAAAGTCGGACAGACAATTGCCGAAATGGGGTCAACTGGTACAGACCGGGTGAAACTGCACTTTGAGATTCGCCGACAAGGTAAACCTGTAGATCCGCTGCAATTCCTGCCACGTCGTTGATCCGTTACCAAGCCTGTTCCGTCACGTAGAGGGAACAGGTTCCAGCGCTGCCAAGGATAAAGGCGTCGCTTGAGCCTGAGGTCGAACTCACCAAAGGACTATAACAATGGCTCTCAGTAAAGAAGTGCCGGAGTTTGACATCGACGATGAAGTTCTCCTTATGGAGACGGATATCGCCGCTGATTCGATGTCGAATGAGGGATCTGCTGTACCTTCAGTTCGTGCCAAATCCAAACACTCCGCTTCATTGAAACAACATAAATACATTGATTACACGCGGGCGCTTGACGCGACGCAGCTGTATCTCAATGAAATCGGCTTTTCCCCATTGCTCTCTCCGGAAGAAGAAGTTCATTTTGCGCGTCTTTCGCAAAGTGGCGATCCGGCCGGGCGCAAGCGCATGATTGAAAGCAACCTGCGTCTGGTGGTGAAAATCGCCCGACGCTATGTCAATCGCGGGCTTTCGCTGCTGGACCTCATCGAAGAGGGCAACCTCGGTTTGATCCGGGCGGTGGAGAAGTTCGACCCGGAGCGCGGTTTCCGCTTCTCGACCTATGCCACCTGGTGGATCCGTCAAACCATCGAACGGGCAATCATGAACCAGACCCGGACTATCCGGCTGCCGATTCATGTGGTCAAAGAGCTCAACGTCTACCTGCGGGCAGCACGTGAGCTGACTCAGAAACTCGACCATGAACCTTCCCCTGAAGAAATCGCCAACCTGCTGGAGAAACCGGTAGGTGAGGTCAAGCGCATGCTGGGTCTCAATGAGCGGGTGTCTTCAGTCGACGTCTCGCTGGGTCCGGATTCGGATAAAACCCTGCTGGACACCCTCACCGACGATCGCCCAACCGATCCGTGCGAGCTGCTGCAGGATGACGACCTGTCGCAAAGCATCGATCAGTGGCTTTCCGAACTGACCGACAAGCAGCGTGAAGTAGTGGTTCGCCGCTTCGGCTTGCGCGGCCATGAAAGCAGCACCCTGGAAGATGTGGGCCTGGAGATCGGGCTTACCCGAGAGCGGGTACGCCAGATCCAGGTCGAAGGTCTCAAGCGCCTGCGCGAGATCCTCGAAAAGAACGGCCTTTCCAGCGAGTCGCTGTTCCAGTAACGGCACGAGCAATCCTGCCGTGAAGAGCCCCGACAAGTTCGGGGCTTTTTATTGGGTGATCAATAAGAAAGTGAGTGAAGTTTTCCAGTGAACGCTCAATAGCTGAAAGAGCGTGTAAGTAAAGGCTTACTCTTTCGTAAGTGTTCGGTTTTTATACTGTATGAAAGTTGTCTGCTTGGCCCTAAGATTTTAATCATCCTATTGATTAATAAGGGTTTATTCCAAGGCGGAACGCAATGTACGACAGTTTTCCTGGCTGTCAGTGCCATTGCTCTGTCATGGAAACTCTCTAATATCAGCCCTGTGTCGACGGATAGACACAGCCATCAAGGATGATGGTCAGGACATCGCAGGACGCGATTCATCAGGACGATGAAAAGGAACACAGGGACTAGGGAAAAAAGGTGGGCGGGTCATACCGCCCCTTTTTTTTGCCTGCGCAAAAGCGAATCCGGAACAGCAAAAAGGCCCGTAACGGGCCTTTTTTGGGAACGCGGGGTAATCAGCGTTCGAGATCCTTGATCTTGCCTTTGACGCCATCCCACTCTTCTGCGTCGGGCAGGGGATCTTTCTTCTCAGTGATGTTGGGCCAGATTTCGGCCAGCTCAACGTTCAACTGAATGAACTCCTGCATCTCTTCCGGAACTTCGTCCTCGGAGAAAATCGCTACAGCGGGGCATTCAGGCTCGCACAGCGCGCAGTCAATGCACTCATCCGGGTGAATCACCAGGAAGTTCGGGCCTTCGTAAAAGCAGTCCACCGGACAGACTTCTACGCAGTCGGTGTACTTGCACTTGATGCAGTTGTCGGTGACGACGAAGGTCATTTCTAATTCTCTCCTCAGGCGGCGGCAGCGGAGCCCCTTCACGACGGGGTCGCCAGGTTCGGGAGCGATAATCTGCGAACCAGGCTAATAGTCCGCAGCATCCCAAACCGCGCGAGATTCTAACAGCTTGAAAGCATCAGCGTTAGATGCGTGTCTTCAATGTATAGAGCATTTCCAGTGCCTTGCGCGGGGTCATGTCATCCAGGTCGAGCTTGGCCAGGTCGTCGAGCACCGGGTGCGGCAGGCTGGCGAACATGTCGCTTTGCTGGGGAACCGATGGCTTGCCCGCTACCGGAGACGGCGCTTCATGGGGCAGGCTGGTGGTCTCCAGGCGACTCAGGTGCTCGCGAGCACGGACGATCACATTGCTTGGAACCCCCGCCAGCTGGGCCACGGCCAGGCCATAGCTCTGGCTGGCAGGACCCGGCAGCACATGGTGCAAGAACACGATGCGCTCATTGTGCTCGGTGGCGTTGAGGTGGACGTTGGCCACCAGAGGTTCGCTTTCCGGCAGGACAGTAAGCTCAAAGTAATGGGTGGCGAACAGGGTGTAGGCGCGCAGTTGGGCGAGACGTTCTGCCGCAGCCCAGGCCAGGGACAAACCGTCGAAAGTACTGGTGCCGCGGCCCACTTCATCCATCAGCACCAGGCTGCGGTCCGTGGCGTTATGCAGGATGTTGGCGGTTTCGCTCATTTCCACCATGAAGGTGGAACGGCCGCCGGCCAGGTCATCGCTGGAGCCGATCCGGGTAAAGATGCGGTCGACCAGCGACAGCTCGCAGCTGGCCGCCGGGACGAAGCTGCCGATATGGGCCAGCAGCACGATCAACGCTGTTTGCCGCATATAGGTGGATTTACCGCCCATGTTCGGTCCGGTAATCACCAGCATCCGGGTGTGATCGTCCAGGCTCAGGTCGTTGGCCACGAACGGCGTGGTCAGGACCTGCTCGACCACCGGGTGACGGCCCTGGGTGATACGCATGCACGGTTCGCTGACGAAACGTGGGCAATTGAGGTCGAGGTTCAGTGCGCGCTCGGCCAGGTTGCTCAATACATCCAGCTCGGCCAGCGCTCCGGCGGTGTCCTGCAGCGGTGGCAGGTGGCCGATCAGGGTTTCCAGCAGGGCTTCGTAGAGCATCTTTTCGCGAGCCAGGGCGCGGCTCTTGGCGGACAGCGCCTTGTCCTCGAAAGCCTTGAGCTCCGGGGTGATAAAGCGTTCGGCACCTTTAAGGGTCTGGCGCCGGATGTAGTCCGCCGGGGCCTGTTCGGCCTGCTTGCTCGGCAATTCGATGAAGTAGCCGTGAATCCGGTTGTAGCCGACTTTCAGGTTGGCCAGGCCGGTACGGGCTTTTTCCCGGGCTTCCAGGTCGATCAGGAACTGGCCGGCGTTTTCGCTCAGCGATTGCAACTCGTCCAGCTCGGCGTCGTAACCGGTCTTCAGCACGCCGCCGTCGCGGATCACTGCTGGCGGGTTATCGATGATGGCTTTTTCCAGCAGCGCGGCCAGTTCCGGGTAGGTACTGGTGGTCACCGCCAGTTGAGCCAGGTGCTCGGCCTCGAGCTCGGTCATTGCCACTTGCAGTTCCGGCAGCGCCGCCAGGGCATCGCGCAGGCGCGCCAAGTCTCGGGGACGAGCGTTGCGCAGGCCGATACGGGCAAGGATCCGCTCGATATCGCCGATTTCCTTGAGCTGCGGTTGCAGCCTTTCGAAGCGGTAACCGTCCAGCAGGCAGCCAATCGAAGTCTGCCGCGCCTGCAGGACCTTCAAGTCGCGCAGCGGGCGGTTCAGCCAGCGGGTCAACAGGCGGCTGCCCATTGCGGTTTGGCAACGGTCGACCACCGATTGCAGGGTATTGTCGCGGCCACCGGCGAGGTTGGTGTCCAGTTCCAGGTTACGCCGGCTAGCACCGTCGAGCACCACGGTGTCGTCCAGGCGTTCGTGGCGCAGGCTGCGCAAGTGGGGCAGGGCGGTGCGCTGGGTTTCCTTGGCATAGCTCAGCAGGCAGCCCGCGGCGCCGATGGCCAGGGTCAGGTTCTCGCAGCCGAAACCCTTGAGGTCCTGGGTAGAGAACTGCTGGCACAGACTCTTGTGGGCCGAGTCGCGTTCGAAGTCCCAGGGCGCGCGACGGCGTACGCCACGGCGTTTTTCCGCCGGCAGGCCTTGTGGCCAGTCATCCGGGATCAACAGTTCCACCGGGTTGATGCGTTCCAGCTCGGCCAGCAGGTTTTCCCAGCCCTTGATTTCCAGGACCGTGAAATTGCCACTGGTGATGTCTAGCACCGCGAGGCCGAACAGGCGCTCGTCGCCCAGCACTGCCGCAATCAGGTTATCCCGACGTTCGTCGAGCAGCGCTTCGTCGCTGACGGTGCCCGGGGTGATGATGCGCACCACCTGGCGCTCCACCGGGCCTTTGCTGGTGGCCGGGTCGCCGACCTGTTCACAGATCACCACCGATTCGCCGAGCTTCACCAGCTTGGCCAGGTAGCCTTCGGCGGCGTGATAGGGAATCCCGCACATCGGAATCGCCTGGCCCGCCGACTGCCCGCGCGCGGTCAGGGTGATGTCCAGCAATTTGGCGGCCTTCTTCGCGTCTTCATAGAAGATTTCGTAGAAGTCGCCCATGCGATAGAACATCAGCTGATCGGGGTGCTGGTTCTTGAGGCGCCAGTATTGCTGCATCATCGGCGTGTGGGAGGACAGATCGGTGAGCGCTTTATTCATCGGGTCGTCAGATTGATTCGTTGAAAGGGTGAGCAAAAGCAGAGGGCATGGGCCCGGCTTTTTCGCGATGGGCGCAAGGTTAACATGGGCGGTCCGACCTTCGCAGGGATGAACCCAGGCGGATTTTAGGTGCTTTATGCATTGATATGCATTTTAGCATTTGTCATCGGCGAAAATAACCCGCAATATGCGCGTTATGCAAAAGCGCAACGTTTCTACCGTCTTAAGAGAGCTGCTCGATCGCGATGGCATTTCCCCCACGGAACTCCATCGGCGTACCGGCGTGCCTCAATCCACCCTTTCGCGGATCCTCAGCGGCAAGATTGTCGATCCTTCGGACAAACACATCTCGCGGATCGCCGAGTACTTCCAGGTGAGCACCGATCAACTGCGCGGGCGCGCGGTTGTCACGCCTGCCCGGTCAGTTGCCGTGCACGACGATCCGCATTCGCAACTCAAGGACATAAGCCTGTGGGACGACGATACGCCCGTCGATGACGACGAGGTGTCGGTCCCCTTTCTTCGCGAGGTTGAATTGGCTGCGGGATCAGGAAGATTCGTCATCGAGGAAAGCGAGCGCTCCAGCCTGCGCTTCGGCAAGCGCAGCCTGCGGCACAACGGTGTGCAGTTCGACCAGGCCAAATGCGTGACGGTACGCGGCAACAGCATGCTGCCGGTGCTGCGCGACGGTGCCACGGTGGGGGTCAATGCCGGCAAGTGCGGTATTGGCGACATCATCGACGGCGACTTGTATGCCATCAACCATAACGGTCAACTGCGGGTGAAGCAGCTCTATCGCCTGCCGTCCGGTATTCGCCTGCGCAGTTTCAACCGCGACGAACATCCGGATGAGGACTACAGCTTCCAGGAAATGCAGGAAGAACAGATCGTCATCCTCGGCCACGTCTTCTGGTGGGGCATGTACGCCCGATAACCGCGCCCCATAACAGCAAAGCCCGCCATCGAGCGGGCTTTTTTGTGCCCCACGAAAAACTCCCGCGCCTTTGTTTATGCGGCTTCCATGCGCACGCGCATTTCTCATGCATAAATAAATGCATTTGTGCATTGACTGTATATGCATCCATGCATATTATTCGTTCCAAGCCGCCCGACAGCGGCGAGCAACACCGCTCTTTAGTGGCAAAAGCAAAGGCAGCGATGAACCGGCCTCGACGGTTCAGAGGGTTGGCAACTGACCCGGGTGTGCAGCGTAAAGCACCGTGAACAGTTATCCGGCGGGCAGGGACCGCGGTCGGAGGAACAATTTGAATGGACTCGTACCGCGCCAGTAGCGCCGAAAAGTCAGTTTCCTTTTTGTGTAGCCACTTAAAGGAAAGCGAAGGACCGCATTACTGAAAAGCCCGGGCAACCGGGCTTTTTGGAATGCCTACCTATCGTGGGTCACACCGGGATATGCACGATTGATACACAAGCCAATTGAATACCAGGCCAGCCCATTGGCCTTTTCCACTCAGGAGGAGTGACATGACAAACGAGCAACAAGCGTTGCTGGACATGCCCATCTGGCTTGTCATCGTCCTTGCCCTGGTGGGTGGGGTGTCCGGCGAAATGTGGCGCGCCGACAAGGAGGGCGCTCGCGGCTGGTTGCTGATACGGCGTCTGGCTCTGCGCTCCGGGGCCTGCGTGATCTGCGGGGTCTCGACCATCATGCTGCTGTACGCCGCTGGCGTGTCGATCTGGACCGCCGGCGCGTTCGGTTGCCTGACCGCCATGGCCGGCGCCGATGTGGCCATCGGCCTTTACGAACGCTGGGCCGCCAAGCGGCTTGGCGTCTGCGAGGTTCCGCCCAAGGATCCCCGCTCGGACGCCTGAGCAACTGCCACACGCATTCGCCAACCCACTGCGTCGCCCTTTGCGCCCTGTAGCTACCTGCCCGAGGCAGGCCACCGACTCGTGCGCCACGACACCTCATCAATCCTTCCGCCGAGGAGGAGCCAGGTACGGCCCAGCGTCGTACGCCAATTCGCTGCAAAGAGAGGCAAGCCATGATCCCAATCGACTACAACAGCTATCGCACCCTCGCGCCCTACAACAAGCGGGTGCGGTTCCTGGTGCTGCATTACACCGCCTTGAACTTCGAGGCATCGGTCAAGGCCCTGACCACTGGCGCGGCGAGTGCCCATTACCTGATCCCCGCGGTACAGGACCCTACGTACCAGGCGGCGGGTTTCCAGGAGCAGAGGATTTTCAACCTGGTGGCCGAGGAAGACCGCGCCTGGCATGCCGGCGTCAGTGACTGGGCCGGCCGCAGCGGCTTGAACGACACTTCCATCGGCATCGAGATCGTCAACGAGGCCACCGACGTCAATGGCGTCTTCACCTTCCCGGAATACCAACGCTCGCAGGTCGAGGCGCTCAAGCAGTTGGCCTTGAACATTCTCCAGCGTTATCCGGACCTGTCGCCGAAAAACGTGGTGGGCCACGCCGATATCGCCGTGGGCCGCAAATCCGATCCGGGTCCCAAGCTGCCGTGGAAAGAACTTTACAAGGCCGGTATTGGCGCCTGGTACGACGAACCGACCAAAAAGAAATACGCCCAGCAATTCCGCGCCGCAGGGCTGCCCGAACGTGCCGAAGTGCTCAAGGCTTTCGCCACCTACGGCTATGGCGTGCCGGCCGAGGTGACGGATGACTTCTTCCAGTCGCTGGTACGGGCATTCCAGATGCACTTCCGGCCGAAGAACTACGCCGGGAAACTGGATGTGGAAACCTGCGCGATTCTGTATGCGCTGAACGAGAAATACGCCTGATCCAGAGCGATCGGTTGACCCTTCGCGGCGAGCAAAAGCACTGCTCAAGCGCACTGTCCCCTCGGCTATTCCAAGCCCTGATACCTGAACAGGAAGCCCCCCTATGCCTGCTGTCATCGACAAGCCGTCGCAGCTGTTTTCCGCCATTGCCGAGACCCTGCGAGGGGCGGGCCTGGGCCTCAAGGTCGGCAGTCAGCAGGACTTCGATGCTGCGCTCGACCAGCCCTGGGTGCTGATTGCGATCGAACGCGATGCCCCGGGCATGCGCAGCCAGGAAGGGCGTATTGCCCATGTCCTGACAGTCTCGCTGCAAGGCGTGGCGGCCGTGGGGACCGAGCGTTCCGGGTTCGAGGCCTGTGATTTGGCCAGCGCGCTGAAAGACCTGGCCACGGATAACCGCTGGGGCCTGCCGGCAGCGCAATGCGATCTGCCGATGAACCTCGAGGGCTTGCCCTCGACGCTGATTCGCGGCGAGCAGCGGTACGCCGCCTGGACCCTGTCGTTTACCCAGACGCTGTATCTGGGGCCGCCATTGCTCGACGACCCGACCGGCATACCGAAGTTCGCCCGCACCTGGGAAGTGTCGAATATCGACGATCCCGACCAATACCAAGCACTGGAGGGCTGAGCCATGTTTGACGAGCTGCTGCGCCTGCAGCTGGGTCCGATCATCGAGCGGCTGGCCGAAATGGAAACCGAACTCGATGACTTGCACCGGCGCGCGGAAAACCATTGCCGGATCGGTGTGTGCCAGGCCGTCGATGCGGCCAGCAATACCTGCCGGGTCAGCCACGGAGAGCTGCTGACGCCGGCGATCCCCTTCTTCAACCCCAGCGCCGGGGCGCAAAGCGAATCGCGCATTCCTTCGGTGGGCGAGCAATGCCTGCTGCTCAATTACGGTGGCGGCGACGGCGGTGCGCAGTCGGTGGCGCTGTTCGGCCTCAACTGCGACCGCTTTCCACCGGTGTCGACCCTGGCCGCGCTGACCCGCCGCCAATACGCCGATGGCACCCAAAGCAGTTACGACGATGCCGGCCATGTCTTGAGCTGGAGCAACGGCCCGACCGCGCTGACCGCCTCCCGCGAGGCGGTCGAGTTGAGCATCGGTCCCGCCCGGCTGGCGATGAGGCCCGAGGCGATCGAGCTGCGGCTGGGCGCGGTCGGCATCTTGCTCGACAGCGCCGGCATCCACTTCAGCGGCCCCTTGGTGGAACACCAGGGCCGCGTTATCAGCCCTTGATTAAGAGGCTTCCCATGATTGGAGTCGATAGAAACACCGGCGCCGCGGTCGATGACTGGCTGCAGTTCGTGCAGCGCGCGACCCGCGCCCTGACCACGCCGCTGGGCACGCGGCAGAAGCGTCCTTTATACGGTTCGCTGATTCCCGACCTGCTGGGCCAGAACCTCGGCGATGACCTGCTGATCCTCGCCCAGAGCCATGCCGCGCAGGCGTTCTACAACGAGCAGAACGGCATCGGCGATTTCGAACCGCAAGTCATAGTCGCCAGCCGCCGCGGCGCCGGGCTGCTGCTGCGCTTCGCCGGCACCTGGAAAAACCGCCAACAGACGTTCGAGGTCGTGACATGAGCATGCTGATACCCGGTGAACACCAGTTGGCCGAGCCGGCCATTGTCACCGTCGAAGAGTTCGAGCCGCTGCTGGCCGAGTTCAAGGCCTTCGTCATCGACTACGTGGCCCAGCGTTCCCCCGCCAACGCGCAGAAACTCCAGGCCAGCCTGGCCAATGAAAGCGAGTTGCTGACCCTGGCGCTGGAAGCGTTCTGCCTGCGCCTGCAAACCCACGAGCGCAAGTACAACGCCCGCATCAAGCAGATGCTGGCCTGGTGGGCCACCGGCAGCAATCTCGATGCGCGCCTGGCGGACATGGGCCTGGAACGGCAGTTGCTCGACCCGGGCGATCCGGCGGCTTTTCCGCCAGTCCCCGCGGTCTACGAAAGCGACGAGGATGCCCGGCTGCGCTACTACCTGGCGCCTCACGCGCCGGCCGCCGGTTCGCGCATGCAGTACCGCCGCGAAGTGTTCACCCTCGGCGAGCGGCCGACAGTAAAGGTGGATTCCACCGACGCAGGCGTGGTGACCGTCACCTACACCTTCGACCCGGACGGCTACGCGGCGCGGATCAAGGATGGCAACGGGCGGCGTACTGCGCCGGGCGAAGTCCAGGTCACCGTGCTCTCGCGGGAAGGCGACGGCACGCCGTCCGAAGACTTGCTCGAAGGCGTGCGCCAGCACTTTGCGCGACCGGATGTGAAGCCGGAAACGGATCGGGTGACGGTACAGGCGGCGCAGATCAAACCCTACAAGATCCGCGTGGTGGCCAAGATCAACCCGGGGCCCGATTCGGGACTGACCCAGGTCGCTACGCAGCAGCAACTGCAGGCTTATGCGGACAGCTGCCATCGCCTGGAAGGACGGGTGGATCCGAGCTGGATCGATTACACGTTGCATACGGCAGGAGCGGTACAGCTGGAAATTCTCGAACCGTTGCAACCGATCGTGACCACGGCTTTCCAGGCACCGTATTGCACGGGTGTCGAGGTTGAGGTGCAGACGCTATGAAGGATGAAGCCGTTCACCTGAGCCTCCTACCGGTCAACAGCTCGCCTCTGGAAAGAGCGCTCGACCTGGGTTTTGCCCGCTTGCTCGAACGTGTCGCGCCGCCGTTTCCGCAGCTGATGAGTCCCGCTGCAACGCCGGTGGAGTTCTTGCCTTATCTCGCGGCTGATCGTGGCGTTGGCGAGTGGCGCTCCGAAGCGCCCGAGGCCGAAAAACGCTTGACGGTCGAACTGGCCTGGCCCACCGCCCGTCAGGCCGGTACACGCAAGGCGCTGGAAAATGCCGCCAAGGGCCTGCAATTGCGGCCCGAGGTTCGCGCCTGGTACGAGCAGAGTCCGCAGGGGGCGCCTTACAGCTTTTCGGTCAAGGCCTTTACCGAGCAGCCTTATAGCGAAGAGATCGACGCGCGCCTCGATCGGCGCCTGGCGGATGCCAAAAGTGAACGCGACACCTTGGCAATATCCGTGGGCCTGAGCGCATTCGGTTCCCACTCCATCGCGGCTGCGACCGTCTGCGGTGAGTTGACCACTATCTATCCGATCGTTGTCGAGGGGCTCGAAGCCTCGGGCCAGGCCTTCATGGCCGCCGGGCTGTACAGCGTCGAAACATCCACTATTTATCCTCAGGGGTCCTAAATGGCCGACTATTACACCCTGCTCACCAATGCGGGGATCGCCTACGAAACTGCCTGCAAGGCGGCAGGCGTACCGATCAAGCTGTCGCAGATTTCCGTCGGTGACGGCGGTGGCGCGGTTTACAACCCGGCGGCGACCGCCACCGCACTCAAGCGCGAAGTCTGGCGTGGCCCGTTGAATGCCCTGTTCCAGGACGAGAAAAACCCCAGCTGGCTGTTGGCCGAAGTGACTATCCCGCCCGAGGTCGGCGGCTGGTATGTGCGCGAGGCCGGGCTGTGGACCGATACAGGAATCCTTTACGCCATCGTCAAGTACCCGGAGTCGTTCAAGCCGGTGCTGGCGACTTCCGGGTCGGGGAAAGAGTTCTACATCCGCTCGATTTTCGAGACCAGCAATGCGTCGCTGGTGACGTTGTTGATTGACGATACGGTGGTAAAAGCGACGAGGGCTTGGGTGGCGGGTTATGTCGCTGATGAATTGGCGAAGCTCGACAGTAAACAATCGGTGCGGGCAGCTACTACGGCCAATATCGTGTTAAACGGAGCTCAAACGATCGATGGCGTCGCCGTGGTTACCGGGGACCGTGTGCTGGTGAAGGCGCAATCGCTAGCCAAGGACAATGGCATTTATGTTGTTGCCAACGGTGCCTGGACCCGTTCAAACGACGCTGATGCAAGTGTCAAGGTTACGTCTGGGCTAATCGTTTCCGTCGAGGAAGGAGCCTTGTTGGCGGACACTATCTGGCAACTGGTTACAGACGGCTCTATCGTTCTGGACACCACGGCCCTGACCTTCCAGAACATCACCAAAGGATTTGCGCCACTCAACTCACCGGTGCTGACCAACCCAACGGCGAATACCGCGCCGCAGTTCGACAATTCAAAAGCACTCGCCACTACGGAATTCGTTACGCGTGCGCTCGGGAACTTCAGAGGAGGTACCGGCATTTCAGCAAGCCGGACATTGACTGGCGATGATCTCGGTAAGCGTTTGGAATTGGCCGGCGGTGTCACGGTAGCATTGCCTGCAACTTCAACTGTACCTGATGGGGCTGCGATGTTGATATCGGCGGGGCCGCAGTCCACAAGCTCGCGGGTGACTGTCGCCGCCGGGGATCAACTGGCAATGAACAACCTAGCTGTGACAGTTCCCTACACGTTGTCGCCTGGCGGGGACTTCATTGCGATACGAGAGGCGAATGTTTGGCGTTGCCACTCAGGCAGTGAAACTCTGCGAACGTCTCCGCTCTTTGCTTCCTCATTCGGCATAACTGGATATTCAAAGGCCCCTAATGGCGCAATTGAAATGTGGGGGCTGACGGGTGGGTCAGCACCGGGTGCTGTGACGCCGATAACATTCCCGCAAGCGTTTCCCAATCGTTGTTGGAATATCCAGATGACCTACGTCGATAGCGGTGTGCAATCACCTGCAACACGCGGTGGTCCGGTACAAGTTGGTAGCTTCACGAATACGGGTTTTAGCTATTCCCACTCGGGCAGTAGTAGCGCCTCTCAACATTTCTGGCTGGCCAAAGGTAACTAAGGGGTAGTTATGAATCATTACTGTGCAGCGGATGGTGGGTTTTACAACTTGAAATTTCACGGATTTATTCCGGCCGGATCTGTTGAAGTCTCTGATGAGGATTATCAGGCGTTAACGGCTGGCCAAGAGCAAGGCAAATGGTTGGTGGCAAATGATCAAGGATATCCAGTCCTTATCGATCCTCCTCTGCAATCCCCAGAGTTTTTTGCGGGGATTGAGCGAGCTTGGCGGGACGCCCAACTTGCAGCTACCGACGGTGTTGTTTCGCGCCATCGTGATGAGCAAGAAGAGAGCATGGAAACCACATTAACTCTTTCGCAGTACATCGAACTACAGGCGTACCGTCGAGCCCTTCGCAACTGGCCGGAGTCGGGACAATTCCCGCTAAGTGAACACCGCCCTAGCGTGCCCGATTGGCTGGCTGAACAACTCCAATAAACGCCCCGCACCGACGGGGCGTTTTCTTATCTGCAAAGCAATACATAACACCCAACAGCCCCACTCACCTGGGGCTTTTTCGTATCTGGAGAGACTGAAATGGCTAACCGCCAAACCTACACCGTCCTCGTGCCATTCCCCACCGGCGGCGGCCACTGGTCGAAGATCGACCAGCAGCTCGACCTGCTCGACGTCGAGGCCAGTGCCTTGCGTGCCGCCGGCCGGCTGGAACTGACCAGCGTCCTTGCGGCGCGCCAATCGGCCGAAGCGGCCACCCCATCCACCGCGGCTAAAAAAGCTGCTGCCAAGAAGGCTGAATAACCATGGCTGAGGTTCTGAACTTCGAGCACAACGGCATTACCGTCAATGCCACCGAATCCCCCGAGGCCATGGGTGGCCTGGGTGACAACGTCATCGGCCTGGTCGGCACCGCGCCGAAGGCCGACCCGCTGATTCCGCGCAATGCGCCGTTCCGCATCAACAGCTTCACCACCCAGGCCCTGCTGGACCCTACCGGCGCCGAGTCGGGCACCCTGTTCCAGGCGGTGTACCAGATCCTCAAAGTGGTCAAGGTCCCGGTCTATGTGGTGATCGTCGAAGAGGGCGCGACCCCGGCCGACACCGTCAACAATGTGATCGGCGGCGTCGATCCAACCACTGGCCGCAAGCTCGGCCTGGCTGCCCTGGGCAGTGTCCCGGAAGACCTGACCATCATCGGCGCGCCGGGCTTTACCGGCACCAAGGCGGTGGCCGGTGAGTTCGCTGCCTTCGGCAAGCGCATCAAGGCCCGTGTGGTGCTCGACGGCAAGGATGCCGCGGTCGCCGACCAGGTGACTTACAGCAAGGAACTGGGCGGCGCGGACCTGGGTTTCGACCGCTGCCTGGTGGTGCACAACATGCCGGCCGTGTACTCCAAGGCGGCGAAGAAGAACGTGTTCCTGGCGCCGTCGAGCCTGGCCATCGCCGCACTGGCCAAGGTCAAGCAGTGGGAGAGCCCGGGCAACCAGGTGACCTTCGCCGAAGACGTCTCGCGCACTGTGGAATACAACATCCTCGACACCTCGACCGAGGGCGACCTGCTCAACCGCTACGGCGTCAGCTACTACGCCCGCACCGTGCTCGGCGGCTTCTCGCTGCTGGGTAACCGCTCGATCACCGGCAAGTTCATCAGCTATGTCGGCCTGGAAGACGCCATCAGCCGCAAGCTGGTCAAGGCCGGGCAGAAAGCCATGGCCAAGAACCTGACCAAGTCCTTCATGGACCAGGAGGTCAAGCGCATCAACGACTGGCTGCAAACCCTGGTCGCCGACGAAACCATCCCGGGCGGCAGTGTGTACCTGCACCCCGAGCTGAACAGCGTCGAGAAATACAAAAACGGTACCTGGTACGTGGTTATCGACTACGGCCGCTACGCGCCGAACGAGCACATGGTGTATCAGCTCAACGCCCGCGATGAAATCATCGAGCAGTTCCTGGAGGACGTTCTCTAATGTTTACCAACCGCGTAAGACAGGCCATCGCGGCCACCCTGCAAGGCCTGCCGTTGTCGGCGACCGTGGAAGAGTTCACCCCGCCGAAGATCGAATTCGAAATGGAAGCGATGACCGGTGGGCGCTTTATCGCCGAAGAAATGGCCAAGAGCGGCAAGGCACTCACCGCCACCCTCAAGCTGCAGGGCCTGGGGCCGGAAATCATGCTGGCGCTGGGCGTGAAGCTGGGTGACGACATCCTGCTCAATGTCCGCGAGGCGGGCCAGGACCAGGATGGCAAGACCTGGTTCACCTACCACACCGTGGGTGGCAAGCTGAAATCCCTGGCCGAAACGGCCATGAAGATGAATGAAAAACCCACCACCACCCTGGAACTCGCCTGCCGTACCTACAACCGCATCGAGAACGGCGTACCGGTGATCGACATCGATGTGCGGACCCAGAAGTTCGTGCTCAGCGGCGTCGACATCCTCGGCGACGCCCGTCGCGCGGTGCTGATGCCGTAACCCTCGCAACACCCTTTGCAATACCCCCTGCAACACTCTTGTAGGAGCGAGCTTGCTCGCGATGGCAATGCAACAACTACATCACAGTCGTCGCTCAATCCCCCATCGCGAGCAACTCGCTGCTACCCCCTTTATCAAGGAATTCATTCATGTCCTGGACGCCTCCGATCCATGTCCTGCTGTGCCCGATTACCGCTGACGATGAGTCGCAGATCGCGCAGATTCAGCTCAAGCCATTGTTCTACGCCGCGCAGAAAGAAGCGCTGGCCCGCGCCGGCGATGATGAGGACGATCAGTTCTTCGAGCTGGCGAAGCTGGCCACCGGGTTGTCGGCCAATGAACTCGACCAGCTCAAGCGGCCGGACTACGTGAGCATCGCGCAGTACGTCCATGACATGTCGACACGCCCGGCTGCGTACTTCCTCCAGCAGGGCGCCGAGCCTGAAACGGCCAGCGACACCCCTGGCGATACCTCGGCGCAGGGCGACCTGGACCAGGTGAACCTGCTGTTGCCACTTGAAGTGGCGGGCCAGCGCCTGACGTCCCTGACCCTGGAAATGCCCGCGTTGCGAGCGACCAAGGTGATGAAGAAGCTCAAGACCACCAAGGAGCGCGCCGAGTTCATCACCGCGCATTGTACCGGCCTGATGCTGCCCGACCTGGCGCTGCTCAGCGTGCCTGACTGGACGCAGCTGCAAGAGCGCATCGACGATTTTTTAAACAAACCGGCGGCCTTCTTTCGGAACGCGACATCGAAGTGATTCTCGATGTGGTGCCGCTCATTTACTCGGTAAGTGAGGCGGAAATCCTGGAGTGGGACGCTGGCAAGGCCTTGCGCCGCTACGACATCGCGATCACTCGCCTTGGCGTGAAAGAGGAGTAGAGCGAATGGCGAACAATCAGTTTTCGCTCAAGAACGCCACCGTGCAACAGCACGGGCTGGCGCCCGCCGGCGTCATGCAGCCAGGTGCCCCTGTGGCGAGCCCGGCGGATGCCGGCCTGTCATCCAGCAGCTTCGTCCTGGCCCTGAATGCCGCCAGCGTGGACATTCGCTTGCTGACCACGGCCATCGACTCGTTGAAGTTGACGCTGTCGTCGCAACGTTCGTTGCCGCTGGCATTCGCCGGCAGCGCCAAGGCCGAGGCTAAAGCCCCCGACAAGGCCGCTGGCGGGCTTCAAGCACCTGACCTGTTCAAGTCGGCGATGGCGATGGATGCGGTGCTGGCCGATCTGGGGAGAGTGGTTTCTCTCCCCGGCAATGAGCGTGAGGAACTTGCGCAAGACAACTACCGCATGGCCAGTTATCCAGGCATCGCCGCGGGTGGAACCACGGCGGTTGATCTGGCGAAGCTTGAATACGCCGCTGCCAAGGCAGGGATCGAGAACGATAAAGGCGCGTCCCGACGGCAGACCCTGACGGCATTCGGCGGTGATGCCGCGCTCATGGCAACCGCGTTCAAGATGCCGGGCAAGGATGCCGGGGACATGCTGGCCGGTTGGCGCACCTCGATGAAGCTGGACCGCAATCAGGCCCTCGATCTGGCGGATGCGACCAACCACCTCGGCAAGCGTCCGGGAGACGCCGAGGCGGCCGATATCGGGGTGATCCTGCAACGGCATGGCGCTGCCGCCACGACGGCGGGGCTTGCCCCGGAGCAGGCGGCGGCACTGACGGCGGCCTTGCTCAACACCGGCACACAAAAGGCCGATGCTGGAGCCGCACTGAAAGGCATCACTGCCGTGCTGGGCAAGGGCGAACCGAAGTCCCAGGCGCAGCAAGCGGCCTTGCAACGGTTGAATATCGACCCGCTGAAGCTGGAGGGGGCTGGCGCCCTGACCGACCTGCTCAAGGCGCTGCAAGCGCCCGATTTGTCGAGCCGGGAGCGCTCCACGCTGGCCGGCGCGCTGTTCGGCAGCGCGGATGAAGCGGCGTTGCGCCTGGCGCAACAACTGCCTGAAGTTCAAAAGGCCTTGGCGCAGGTCGCCGACAAGCAGCAGTACGCCACCTCGGAGCTGGGCGACAAAGGCTCGGTACGCCAGTCCGCATCGGCCCAGGCGAATACCTTCGACGCCCGCTTGAACCGGATGAACACCACGTTCGGTTCCGCCCTCGCGCCGGTGGCGGAAGGGGCGATGGTGCCTATCGGTGGGGTGGTCGATGGTTTGAGCAGCCTGGCTACGGAGTTTCCGAAGATCGCTGCCGGCCTGGCCTTGGCGGGTGCTGCCATCGCACCGGTGGTGGGCCGCCTGCTCAAGTCGGTGCTGGACGAAGTCTTTACCCAGGTGGCGAAAAAGCTGTTGAGCCTGGCGGCTCCGAGCCTGCCATCGAGTATTGGCAAGCTGTTCGGCGAGGGCGGGGCCTGCTGTGGTGGCCCTCCAGGCGGCGGTGGAACCCGCGGCCAGAACAGACAAGAGCGAAGGCGACAGGAGAGGCAAGCAAAGAAAGAGCAGCAAAAGAAACAAGCCAATGCGGCAAAACCCGCCCCCAAAAACACCTCTGCAACCGCGCCACGCGCCGGGCTGATGTCGCGCATTGGCCGTGGGTTGAGAGGCAGTTTCGCCGTCGTGCGTTCCGTGTCCGGCCGGGTGGCCAGTCGGCCGCTGAAACTGCTCAGGGCCGGCCTGAATGTGTTCAGGGGTGTGCGTAACCGCGACCCCGGGGCCATTGGTTCCGGCTTGGGCACCTTGGGTGGCTCCTGGGCCGGAGGTGCATCCGGCGCCGCGCTGGGCGCGGCCCTGGGCAGCGTCGTGCCGATCCTCGGCACGGCTGTCGGCGGGTTGGTCGGCGGCGCCATTGGCGGATGGCTGGGCGGCGAGGCGCTCGGCCGGCTCGGCGGCGAGGCGGGGAACCGCCTGAAGTCTCCGGATGAAGTGAGCAAGAACCTGGTGGCCAATTCGGCTTCCAGCCAGCAGGTCACTTTCGCCCCGGTCGTCAATATCTATGGCCAGGATCAGGCCACCTCCAGGCAACTGGTGGACATGGTGATCCAGCAAATGCAGATGCAGGTCATGCCCCTGATGATGAGCAACCCGCTCGCGGTACGGCGCGACGCGGCCCTGACCGATGGAGTGATGTGATGCGACAGCAGATGGCATTGGGCAATTTCATTTTTGGCCTGTCCGCCGGGTTCGCCTACGAGCGGCTTGAGCGCAAGACGGACGGTGGCTGGGCCAGTATCGACATCGTTACCAGCAAGCCGAAGTCGCAGCAGGTGGGGCAGAAGCTGGAAACGCTGCAGATCAGTGGCAAGTCGATGTACGCCACGGGCATGGCGCGCCTGGACCAGCTGCGCGAGTTGCAGGCCGCCCGTGTGCCCTTGCCGCTGGTGGATGGTATCGGCCGCAACTGGGGGCGCTGGCGGGTCAACCTGGTGACGGAGGTGCAGACCTCCATCATCGATGACGGCACGGCGCTGGTGATCAACTGGACCATCAACCTCGAGGAGTTCGTCAATGCGTAGGGTTCGAAGTATTGCCGGCGATTCGGTCAACCTGCTGCTCTACCGCGAGGTGGGGCGTTGCGACGATGCGGTCGAGGAAGCGCTCTGGCGCCTCAATCCGCTGCTGGCCGAGAAAGGCCCGGTGCTGCCGGCGGGTGTCTGGGTGATAGTGCCCGAGATCGAGTCGCGGCCGGTGGCTGCAATGCCCGTTTCGGCCTGGGACTAAGGAGGCGTCATGAGCCTGGGATTCACCCCGAGCATTGAGCTCTACGGCGCCAATGCCGCACGCCTCAACGAACGGCTGATCAGCTGGACACACATCGACGCCGCGGGCATCGAGTCCGACCAACTCTCGCTGACCCTCGATATCGAAGGCCTGGAGGGGCTCCCCGAGCTGGGCGGGAAGGTCGGCCTGCGGGTGGGCTATCTGGAGTCGGGGCTGGTGGATCGTGGCGAGTTCGTCATCACCCGCCGCACGCCCAACCTGTTCCCGCCGCGCCTGACCCTGGTGGCTACCGCAGCTCCCTTCAAGGTGGCGGATGCGACCGGCTTCAAGCAGCGCCGCTCCGCCAGCCATGGCCCCACGACCCTCGGCGCGCTGTTTCGCCAGCTGACCTCGCGCCACGGTTTTTCACCGCGGGTGGCGCCTGAACTGGACTCGATCCCGATCCCGCATGTCGATCAGTGCAACGAGACCGACATGGGCTTTCTGACGCGTATTGCCCGCCCGCACGATGCCGTCACCAAACCATTCAACGAGATGTATGTACTGGCGCTGCGCGGGCAGGCGAAGTCGCTCTCCGGAAAGATCCTTTCGCCGGTGCGTTTGAGCGTGACCCGGGATAACCGCCCGGGGGATACGGCGTTCATCTCGGCCAGCATCGATGAAAACGGCCGGGCCAAGCACAAGGGCTGCAAGGCTACCTGGTGGGATTCGGCGGCCGGCAAGGAGCGTGTGGTCAGCCTGGGGCAGGCTCCTTTCCAGGTCCTGCGCCAGCGTTACCCGGCAGAGGGCGAGGCCCGCGGCGCAGCCCAGGGCGCCATGCGCCGCATCGAGCGCGAAGCGATCAAGTTGAAGATCGACTGCCCCGGTGATCCGGCGCTGTCGGCCGAGGGGCTGGTGTCGCTGGACAACAGCTGGCCCGGGTTCATGCAGGGCACCTGGTCGATCGACAAGGTGACCGCCAGCGGCAATCGCGAAAAAAATTATCGCTGCCTGATCGAGGCTACCTGCCTGGAGCAACAGCCCTAGTTACCGGGCCTTGCCCGGCCGTTCTGATCTTGCGCGCCGTTGTTTCCACGACTCCATCCTGTTGCCCGGGCGCCCGCTGCCTGGGCGATCGCTTGTGGCCGCGCCTGAAGGTTTCCCATTCACCCCGTTGTGGAGCTTCTTGATGAAGATCACTCCGATCCTCACGCAACTGCGCGAGCAGTGCCCCGGCCTGGCCAATCAGGTGGCCGTCGGTGTCGATCTCGCGCTTTTACAAAGCAATACCGCCTTGCCCACGCCCAGCGCCCATGTGGCGCCGATTGCCGACCTGGCCAGCCCGGGCACCGGGCAGAACGTTACCCGCCAGGCCATCCGCGACCGCCTGGTAATCACCCTGGTGCTGGATGCCAGCGATGGCCGGCAGGCCCTGGAGCAACTTGAAAGCCTGCGTGCCGAACTGTGGCGGGCGCTGGTGGGGTTCAAGCCGGACGCGCATTACAACCCGATCGAATACGACGGTGGCGAGCTGGTTTCGCTCAGCGCCACGCGGTTGTTCTATCAGCTGCGCTTTTTCGCCGAGTTCCAGCTGGGACGCAACCTGGCCAGCCAGCCGGCGGAAACCTGGCGTGAGCGTGAACTGGATGGCTTGCCGTCCTTTACCGGGGTCACGGTGCGGGTCGATGCCATCGACCCGGCGGACCCCAATTTGAAACGCCCAGGGCCCGACGGGCGCCTGGAGATGACTTTTTCAGGAGACGTAACGCAATGAGCAAACGCATCACTGTGCTGCCGGCCGCGGGCCGCGCCGTGCCGGACCCCGAAGCCGGCGACCTGTTGCCGCTGGAAGGCCGTGAAGTCAACGACAACGCCTGGTGGCGCCGGCGTCTGGCCGATGGCGATATCACCCTCAAGGCCGCGAAGGCGGCCAAACCACAAGGAGCCAAATAATGGCGATCGGATTCAGCAATATTCCGGCGGACATTCGTGTGCCGCTGTTCTACGCCGAGATGGACAACTCGGCGGCCAATAGCGCGTCGTCGGCCATGCGTCGACTGATCGTGGCCCAGGTCAACGACAGCATCGCGCCGGCCGAAACCGGCAAGCTGGTGCTGGTCTCCAGCGTTGCGCTGGCCAAGAGCATTGGCGGCCAGGGCTCGATGCTCGCCTCGATGTACGAGACCTGGCGCAAGACCGACCCGATCGGTGAAATCTGGTGCCTGCCGCTGCACAACGTCGAAGGCAGCGTGGCCAAGGCCGAGCTGAAGTTCACCGGCGTCGCCAGCGAAAGCGGCGTACTCAACCTGTATGTCGGCGGTGTGCGGGTCCAGGCCGCTATCGTCAATGCCGCCACCGCGGCCCAGGCCGCCAGCGCGCTGGCACTGAAAATCAACGCTGCCGCCGACCTGCCGGTCAGCGCCGCCGCCGTTGAAGGCACCCTGACCCTGACCGCCAAGTGGACCGGCGACAGCGGCAACGACATCAGCCTGCAGCTCAACCGCCTGGGCAAGAGCAACGGCGAAGAAACCCCGGCCGGCCTGAGCGTGGCCCTCGGCAAAATGGCCGGCGGCGCCGGCGTGCCGGATCAGGTCGCCGCGCTGGCGGCCCTGGGCGATGAGCCTTTCGAGTTCATCTGCATGCCGTGGACCGACACCGCGACCCTCAACGCCTGGCAAGCCGTCATGGATGACAGCACCGGTCGCTGGTCCTGGGCCAAGCAGCTGTTTGGCCATGTCTACAGCGCCAAGCGCGGCACCGTCGGCACCCTGGTGGCGGCAGGGCAAGCACGCAACGACCAGCACATCACCATCCAGGCCCTGGAGCCGGGCGTACCGCAACCGTTCTGGGTGCAGGCCGCCGCGCTGGCCGCGCGCACCTCGGTGTTCATCTCCGCCGATGCCAGCCGTCCGACCCAGAGCGGCAGCCTGCCAGGCGTCGACCCGGCGCCGGCCAGCGAGCGTTTCACCCTGACCGAGCGTCAGTCGCTGCTCAACTACGGCATCGCCACGGCCTACTACGAAGGCGGTTACGTGCGCATCCAGCGTTCGATCACCACCTACCAGAAGAACGCCTACGGCCAGGCCGACAACTCCTACCTGGACAGCGAAACCATGCACCAGTCGGCCTTTATCGTGCGCCGCCTGCAAAGCGTGATCACCAGCAAATACGGGCGCCACAAGCTGGCCGCCGACGGCACCCGCTTCGGCGCCGGCCAGCCGATCGTGACCCCGAGCACCATCCGCGGCGAGCTGATCGCCCAGTACGCCAAGCTGGAACTGGAAGGCCACGTGGAGAACGCCGAGCTGTTCGCCGAGCACCTGATCGTCGAGCGCGACAGCCAGGACCCGAGCCGCGTCAACGTGCTGTTCCCGCCGGACTACATCAACGGCCTGCGCGTGTTCGCGCTGCTCAACCAATTCCGCCTGCAGTACGACGCGGCGGCTTAAGCCGAGCCTCTTTCACTGCGCTTTTCCAGCCCGCCTCGCGCGGGCTCATTTTTTGGGAGAAACACCATGGGTCAACTGATTGCGGGCACCTGCTACGTCAAAGTGGACGGCGCCCAACTGACCATCAACGGCGGCTGCGAAGCGCCGCTGATGTCCGTGAAACGCGAAACCATCGTGCCGGGTTTCTACAAGGAAACCGACATTGCCCCGTCCTTCAAGGTCACGGCGCTGCACACCCCGGACTTCCCGCTCAAGCAGCTGGTGGCCGGTTCCGACATGACCGTCACCTGCGAATTCAACAATGGCAAGGTCTACGTCCTGGCCGGCGCCTACCTGGTGGAAGAGCCGGTCGCCAAGGGTGACGACGCGACCATCGAACTCAAATTCGAAGGCATCAAGGGGACCTGGCAATGAGCGATAGCGTAAAGCTGCGTGTGGCCATCGAAGCCCACGGCGAACCGCTGGCCGAACTGACCCTGCGCCGCCCGACGGTGCAGGAAGTGCGGGCGATCAAGGCGCTGCCGTACAAGATCGACAAGAGCGAAGAAGTCAGCCTCGACATGGACGTCGCGGCCAAGTACATCGCGGTCTGTGCCGGCATTCCTCCGTCCTCGGTCAACCAGCTGGACCTGGCCGACCTCAACGCCCTGAGCTGGGCAGTCGCGAGTTTTTTCATGAGTGCGGCATCGGAGCCATCAGCGACCTGATCGCGGTTGCCTATGACCTGGCCTGGTTCTGGAAGGTTGACCCCGAACAGATGATGGCCAGGCCACTGGATGTGCTCCGGGAATCCCTGGAGCACGCGCAACGGATCAATGCGATGCAGCAGGTGCAGTGATGGCGAACATCAATCAAAGCTTGAATCAGACGAGCATCAAACAGCGCCTGAGCGTGACCAATGTGCAGAGCACGGTGAACATGCTGGTGGTCATGCAAGGCATGCAGAAACTGGACGCCGAGCTGGGCGAGGTGCGTTCGAAAGTCAGCGGCTTCAAGAAAAGCATCGAAGACAGCGGCCTGGGCGGGCTGGATTTTTCCGGCCTGATCAAGGGCGGCGGCCTGGCCGCGCCGTTCGTGGCGGGGGTCAATTCCGCCATCGAATTCGAGAACCAGGCCGCGCGGGCCAAGCTGGTGGCGCAGGGCATCGAGCCGCCCAAGGATGTACTGGGCGAGACCGGCACCAACCTGAAGGCATTCAGCGATAGCGTCGACAACATCTCGCAGAAGTTCGGCAGCGCGCTGCTGCCCGCGGTCAACTCGGTGGTGACCGCCGTGCAACCGCTGCTGGGCTTTGTGGCCAAGGTCATTGAAAGCAACCCGCAGCTGGTCCAGGGGCTGGCCGCCGGCGCCTTGGCGTTCACCGCGATCCGCGGCGCCATGACCCTGGCCACGTCCGCCGTGACCCTGTTCAGCAGCGGCCTGCTGGCCTCGCCCATCGGCCTGATCGCCCTGGGGATCGCGGTCGCGGCCGGCCTGATCGTGGCCAACTGGGAACCGCTGTCGGCGTTCTTCGTCACGCTCTGGGCAGGCATCAAGGACGCCGCCATGCAGTTGTGGCAAGGGCTGAAGCAGGTCTTCGGCTGGACCCCGCTGGGGCTGGTGATTACCCATTGGGGAGCGATCACCGGCTTTTTTGCCGGTCTCTGGGAGCAGCTCAAGACGATGGCCGCGTCAGTGGTCGACTTCTTCAAGCAGGTGTTTTCCTGGACGCCGCTGGGGCTGGTGATTGAAAACTGGACGCCGCTGAGCGGCCTGTTTTCCGCGTTGTGGGAGTTGCTCAAGGCGCTGGCGGTGCCGGCGATGAGCTTTCTCAAGGGCCTGTTCGACTGGACGCCGCTGGGGCTGGTGCTCAATAACTGGGGCGCGATCGGCGGTTTCTTCGCCTCGCTCTGGGCCGACCTGCAAGGCCCGGCGCAACGGCTCAAGGCCTTCTTCATCGGGCTGTTCGACAGCTCGCCGCTGGGGCAGGTGATCAACAACTGGGGCGCGATCAGCGCCTACTTCGCCGCGCTCTGGGCCGGCCTGCAAGGTCCGGCGCAACGGCTCAAGGCGTTCTTTATCGGGCTGTTCGACAGCTCGCCGCTGGGGCAGGTGATCAACAACTGGGGGGCGATCAGCGCCTATTTCGCCGCGCTCTGGGCCAGCCTGCAAGGCCCGGCGCAACAGGTGAAGGGCTTCTTCGTCACGCTGTTCGACAGCTCGCCACTGGGGCTGGTGATCAATAACTGGGGCGCTATCAGCGCGTACTTCGATTCGCTCTGGGCCACGCTGAAAAGCGCGGCACAGGTCATCAAGGACTTTTTTGTCACCCTGTTCGAGTGGTCGCCCGTGGGGCAGATCATCGCCAACTGGCAGCCCATCAGCGAAGTGTTCGCGGCGCTCTGGGAGGTGTTGAAAGCCCTGGCGGCGCCGGCCATCGAGTTTATGCGCGGGGTGTTCGAATGGTCGCCGCTGGAGCAGATCGTCAAGAACTGGGAGCCGATCACTGAATGGTTCAGTGGCCTGTGGCAACGCTTGCAGGCGGTGATCGCGCCGATCAGGGAACTGTTCGACGGCGGTTTCGCCGGCTTCGTCGCCCGCGTCACCGGCAAGGTCGAAAGCCTGACCGAGGCGCAGCAGCAAACCAATGCCCAAGGCAAAGGCGCGCTGGCGCCGGCGTTTTTCGGGGCCGGCCAGCCGGCGCCGGGTTCTTCGGCGCTTTCCACCGGCCTGCCGCAAAGCTCCGCCTCGCTGCTGCAACAGAGCGCGGCCAACAACCGTACGCAATTGCAGGGCGGGCTGACGGTGAGCTTCGAGAACGCTCCGCCGGGCCTGCGCACCAGCGCGCCGCAAATCAACCAACCCGGCGTGGCGCTGTCGTCGCGTGTCGGCTATCGCTCACTTTCGCTAGGAGGTTCCAATGAGCTGGCGTGATCGTTTGTTGCCGGCGTCTTTTCGTGGCGTCGGGTTCTGGGTCGACCAGGCGAAAACCCCGGTCGGCCACAAGGGCCAGTTGCACGAGTATCCGCAGCGCGACCTGCCGTTCTACGAAAGCCTGGGGCGGCAGGCGCGGACCCACGACCTGACGGCCTTTATCGTCGGCGCCGATTGCCTGGAGCAGCGCGACAAGCTGCTCAAGGCATTGGAGGAGGGCAGCGGCGAGCTGGTGCACCCGTGGCTGGGGCGGTTGCAGGTCAAGGTCGGCGAGTGCGAAATGACCCAGAGCCGCCAGGACGGCGGCCTGGTGACCTTCACCCTGAAGTTCTACCCCGACCAGCCGTTGCAGTTCCCCAGTGCCACGGTCAACACCCGCCAGTTGCTGCTGGTGTCGACCGACAGCCTGATCGGTTCGGCGGTGCGCCGCTTCGAGGAGGCCATGACCCTGGTCAAGGCCGCGCGCATCGGCATCGCCGACCTGCGCAACAGCCTCAAGGAGGTCTACCAGACCATCGAGCAGGAGCTCAAGCCGCTGATCGACACCTACCGCGACCTCAACCTGCTGGTGCGGGCGATCAAGGACTTGCCCAAGGAAGTGAGCGCCGAGTTCAAGGGCTTGCTGGGAGACGTCAAGGACCTCAAGGACTATGCGCGCAACGGCTATCGCGGCGTGCTGGCCAACGTTTCGCAGCAGGTGGAGGCGGTGAAGAAGATCGACACGCCCAAACTCACCACCGGCAAGGACACCACCGCCGCGGCGCAAGCCATGGCCGACCTGGTGCAGGACGCCGTATTGGTGCGGATCGCCCAGGCCGTGGCCTCGCTGCCGGTGGCGACGCCGGCGGTCAAGCTGAGCGGCACGCCGCCTTTGGCCAAGCAGGCGATCCAGCCGGTGACCCGCGCGGAAGTGCCGGTGGCCGACGAAGTGCTGGCGCTGCGCAACAGCATCAACGAGGCGATCTGGCAGGCCGCGGAAAAAGCCGACGCCCTGCATTACGAGGTGCTCAACGGCCTGCGCCAGTTGGTCTACGGCCACCTCACCGCCGTGGCCTCGTCCGGTGTGCGGCTGGTGGTGAAGAACCCGATGCAGAGCCTGCCGACGGTGGTCCTGGCCTATCGGCTGTTTGGCGATGCCACCCGGGCGGCGGAAGTGCAGCAGCGCAACGGCGTGGCCCACCCCGGTTTCCTGCCGCCGACCAACGTCAAAGTGGCGGGGGAGTGAGCCATGGGCAACTTCGATAACCGGGTGCTGCTGACGGTGGACGGCCAGGATTACGGCGGCTGGAAAAGCGTCGAAATCAGTGCCGACCTGGAGCGCCAGTTTCGCACCTTCAAGCTCGACGTGACTTGGCAATGGCCCGGGCAGACCCTGGACCAGCGCATCCGTCCCGGCGCCAAGTGCCAGGTGCGCATCGGCGCCGACCTGTTGCTCAGCGGCCATGTGTTCAAGGCGCCGATCAGCTACGACGGCCGGCAGATCGGCCTGAGCATCGAAGGCAGTTCCCTGACCCAGGACCTGGTGGATTGCGCAGCCATCAACCAGCCCGGCCAATGGCGCGAACAGAGCCTGCTGAAAATCGTCCAGGCCCTGGCCGCGCCCTACGGCGTCGGCGTGGTCAGCGAGATCGCCGAGACCACGCGCTTGAGCAGCCACAGCATCGTGCCCGGGGAAACCGTGTTCCAGTCCATCGACCGCCTGCTGACGCTGTTCCGGGTGTTCTCCACCGACGACGCCGAAGGCCGGGTGCTGCTGGCCCGGCCAGGTAGCGGCGGGCGCGCGGTGGATGCGCTGGAGCTGGGCAAGAACATCCTCTCGGCCAGCGCGCCGATGGACTTCAGCCAGGTGTTTTCCGAATACCGGGTGATCGGCCAGCACAAGGGCAACGACCAGAAAAGCGGCGCCGCGGTCAGCGAAGTGTCGGGCGTGGCCAGCGACAGCACGGCCAGGCGCAAGCGGGTCACGGTGATCAACGAGCCGGCCCAGCTGACCCCGGAACTGGCCCAGCAACGGGCCGACTGGGAAAGCGCGATCCGCACCGGCAAGGCCCTGACCAGCACCTACAAGGTGCAGGGCTGGCGCCAGAGCAACGGCGAGCTGTGGCGCCACAACACCCTGGTCCGGGTGATCGACCCGGTGCTGGGTTTCGACCAGGACCTGCTGATTTCCAAAGTCACCTACTCGCTCTCCGAGCAGGGCTCGATCACCACCCTGCAGGTGGCGCCGCCGCATACCTTCGACGCCAGCCCGGTGCCACCTAAAACCTGATGCCGCGCTTTGCGCAGGAGTCGCTCCTGCACCAAGCGCAGGCTTCGCCGCCAAGGACATTTCCATGAGCCTACTGACACGCCTGTTGGCGCGAGGCACCGTCGTGCTCGCCAACTCGGCCAACAAACTGCAATCGCTGCAAATGCGCCTGACCGCCGGCGAAGTGAACGACGACATGGAGCACTTCGAGCCTTATGGCTTCACCAGCAATCCGCTGGCCGGCGCCGAAGGCATCGCCACCTTTCTTGGCGGCGACCGCTCCCATGCCGTGGTGCTGGTGGTCGCCGACCGCCGTTTTCGCCTCAAGGCCCTGGCCCCCGGCGAAGTGGCGATCTACACCGACGAAGGCGACAAGATTCATTTCAAGCGCGGGCGGATCATCGACATCGAGACCGCCACGCTCAATATCCGCGCCAGCAGTGCGGTGCACATCGACACCCCGACCCTGACCCAGACCGGCAAGATCGTCTCCCAGGGCGACCAGGTCGCTGGCGGCATCAGCCAGATCCAGCACGTGCATGCCGGCGTGCAGCCAGGCAGCGGGCAGACCGGCGCGCCGGCGGGAGGCCAATGATGTTTGTCAGCCAAGACCTGCACCGCGCCCTGACCCGCGCGGTGCTGATCAGCCTGTTCACCTGGCGCCGCGCCGCGGACGACGACCCGCTGGACGACGAGGAGCGCTTCGGCTGGTGGGGCGACAGCTTCCCCACGGTGGCCGACGACCGCATCGGTTCGCGGCTGTGGCTGCTGCGCCGGGTCAAGCTCACGCGCCAGACCCAGCTCGACGCCGAGTTCTATGCCCGCGAAGCCCTGCAATGGCTGATCGACGATGGCCATTGCAGCGCGATCGAGATCATCAGCGAACGTCTCGACGACCAGCGGCTGAACCTGCGCACCACGCTGGTCCTGGCCAACGGCGAACGCCTGGACATCAACCCCGATAACAGTTGGCAGGTGACCTATGCCCTTTGAAACCCCTTCGCTGCCGGTGCTGATCAAGCGCACCCAAAGCGACCTGGCCAGCGATGCGCTGCGCCAGTCCGATGCGCAAGTGCTGGCCCGCGCCCTCGGTGGCGCCGCCTATGGCCTGTATGGCTACCTGGACTGGATCGCCGATCAGATCCTGCCGGACAAGGCCGACGAGTCGACCTTGGAACGCATCGCCGCGCTGCGCCTCAACCAGCCGCGCAAGGCCGCCCAGGCGGCCAGCGGTTCGGTGAGCTTCACCGCGGCGGCTGGCGCGGTGCTGGATGTCGATACCCTGCTGCAGGCCAGTGACGGGCGCACTTACAAAGTCACCGCCGCCCGCACCACCAGCGCCGGCAACAACAGCACCACCGTCCAGGCCCTCGATGCCGGCACCCTGGGCAATGCCGAGGCCGGCCTGAACCTGATCCCGGTGCAACCGATCCAGGGTATCGGCAACACCTTCACCGTGCTCGCCCCGGGCCTGAGCGGCGGTGTGGCCGCGGAAAGCCTGGAATCGCTGCGCGCCCGGGTAATTCGCTCCTACCGCATCATCCCCCACGGCGGCTCGGCCCAGGACTATGAGACCTGGGCACTGGAATGCCCGGGAATCACCCGGGCGTGGTGCCGTGGCAGCTATCTGGGGCCGGGGACCGTGGGGCTGTTTGTGATGCGCGACGACGATGCGCAACCGATCCCGAACCCCGAGCAACTGGCGGAGGTCCAGGCCTACATCGAACCGCTGCGCCCGGTGACGGCCGAGCTGCATGTGCTGGCGCCGCAGCAGGCGCCCGTGACCTACAGCCTGCGCTTGTCGCCGGACACCAGCGCGGTGCGTGCGGCGGTCGAGGCCCAGCTGCGCGATCTGCACAACCGCGAGGCCGGCCTGGGCGACACCTTGCTGATCAGCCATATTCGCGAGGCCATCAGCAGTGCCGCCGGTGAGAACGATCACCGGCTCAGCGCGCCGGCCGCGGATGTTCCCGCCGCCAGTAACCAGTTGCTGACGTTCGGAGGTTGCGTATGGCTGGAGTAAGAACCGCCGCGCAATACCAGAGCCAGCTGCGCAGCCTGCTGCCCAGCGGCCCGGCCTGGGACCCGGAGCGGGTGCCGGAGCTTGAGGAGGTGCTTGAGGGCATTTCCCAGGAGCTGGCGCGCCTCGACGCTCGCGCGGCCGACCTGCTCAACGAAATGGACCCGGCCGGTGCCAGCGAACTGGTCCCGGATTGGGAACGGGTGATGAACCTGCCCGATCCCTGCCTGGGCCCGACCCCGCTGTTCGACGACCGCCGTCTGGCCGTGCGCCGGCGGCTGCTGGCCGTCGGCAGCCAGGCGATCGCCTATTACATCGAGATCGCCCGCAGCCAGGGTTACCCGAATGCCACCATCACCGAGCACGAAGCCCCCCGCATGGGCCGCGCGCGGTTTGGCCAGGCACATTTCGGCACCTGGCAGGCGCAATTCATGTGGACCCTCAACACCGGCGGACGGCTGCTCCTGGGGCGTCGTTTCAACGCCAGTTACTGGGGCGAACGTTTCGGCATGAACCCGGGCTCGGCCCTGGAATGCCAGATCCACCGCAGCGCACCGGCCCATACGCGGGTGCACATCAATTATGACTAGGGGATAGACCGATGGATTATCCGAAAAGCGTGCCCAGCGCGGGCCTGGTCAACGGCAGGTTCGTCGATGAGAACCCGCTGACCGGCACGCCGGGATCGTTGATTCCGGCGGATTGGGGCAATGGGGTGACCCAGGAACTGCTGGCCGTGATCACGGCCGCCGAACTGACCCCCAGCGAGGCAAACCTGACGCAGCTGCTGAGCGCGATTCGCAGCATCAGCCGCAAGAGCGCAGGGCTCGGCATTCAGCGCTTCACCGCCAACGGCAGCTTCACCGTGCCGGAGGGCGTGACGAAGATCTGGCTGAGTGGGTGTGCGGGTGGGGGTGGTGGGGGGGCATGTCCGGGAGGCACGAGCGCGACTGCTTCCGGTGGCGGCGGCGGTGGTGCCGGGCAGCCGGTTATCCGCTTTCCTGTCACCGTGACGCCGGGGCAGGTCATTCCTGTGGTGATCGGGGCGGCCGGGGTGGGTGGCAATGGCGCGGTATTGGCGACCAGTGGGGGCAATACATTGGTCGGCACAGCCGGCTCCCTGTTGTCGCTGTCTGGTGGGAATGGAGGTCCCCCTGGGGTCAATCTCTCTGGTTATGTGCCAGGTCCTCCAGGAGGCAATGGTTTTCCGGCAGGAGGTGATGCTACGGATGTCTCGCCCAATACTGTTGCCGGTATAGGAGGGGCAGGGGCTAGCGGGCCATTCGGTGCGGGTGGAGGCATCGCGAGATCGGGTACGTCCTCCGGGGTCCCAGGTAAGCCAGCCTTTGGTTATGGCGCTGGCGGTAGCGGCGCGGGTGGCTATTACATTGCGGGTGTCGGGCTTGCCCAGCCTGGCGGCAATGGCGTGCCCGGTTTCATGCTGATCGAGTGGTGAAAACATGACGAAGCAAGTTCTTTATTGCCTGGCGACCGGAGTCGTTGTCGAGTGGCAAGACACTGAGCAATTTGCCTATGCGGCCCCTTCCAGCGCCCTGGGTGTTTTGCCGGTCACGGCTGAGCAGTGGAAGTGTAAAGAGGCACTGCACTATGTGTTTGGAGGGGCCCTGAGCAGGGTCGAGACGCCCCAGCCATCAGCGGTTCACGAATGGGATGGCAGTCAATGGACAGCCGATGCCAGCCAGGTCGTGATGCTGGAGCAAGAGAAAGTGGAACATCTTTGTTCCAGGGTCGATGCAGAGGCCGACAGCGTTCGCCAGGTCCTGTTCGGCGATCCGCTGCGTGTCATGGAGTATGCCCAGGCCGCTGCCGAGGCTCGGCTGTTCAAGGAGTCGGGTTATCCAAAAAAGGTCGTGCCTCCTGCGGTCAGTGCCTGGGTGGCCAAAGGCCGGACGGCAAAGCAGGCCGCAGACGAGATGCTCGAAAAAGCGGCCGAGTCCGACAGCAAACTGCTTGCCATTCGCACCCTGCGACTGCAGGCAAAGGAGCGCATCCGAGCGCAGGCCGCCAAGGGTAAGCAGGACGCTGCGCAAGATGCCTGTGAGGCGGCGATCCAGGCGATTCGCCAGGTCGTCGACAGCTGAGCTGAATCCTTGCGCGGCTTTTTCAGGCCGCCCTCTCACAGCCGCCAAGGCAGTCAGTGATTTGATGAGCTTCAGTGCGGCGGCGCCTGCTCACCATGGGCAATCGGCTCGCGACGCACCTCATCGAAATAGCCTGCTGCCTGGAAGCCCCCTGCGCCTCTTTTATCGAAGCCATGTGCCTAGCAGGGCACGTTCGATCATTTCGCCAGCAGGAAAGAGTCATTCACTTTTCCCCCGACAACGGCAGGTATTGCCGGCGCTGCAGGACATGTTCCGGCAGGGCTTCGCAACACCCGATTCAACACAGTTCGACCAGCCCATGGTCTGGTGAACATCAACTATGAGTAGAGATTAGAGCAATGGATTATCCAACGAGGGTGCCCGGTGTCGGGCTGGTGAATGGGAAGTTTGTCGACGAAAACCCGATGGCCGGGACCCCGGGATCATTGATTCCCGCTAGCTGGGGCAATGCGGTGACACAGGAGATCCTGAATGTCATCAAATCGGCCGGTCTGGTCCCCGACGAGGAATCGACCACGCAGTTGCTGCAGGCGATCCAGAGTTTCGCTGCCCGGGATTTCAAGGATTCCGTACGTGTCGCCACCACCGGTTCCGTTGCTTTGAGCGGACTGCAAGCCATTGATGGCGTGCAGCTCACGACCTCCGATCGTGTGCTGGTCAAGGATCAGGCTAATGCGGCGCAGAACGGGCTTTATATCGTTTCGGCCGATTCCTGGTCGCGAGCGCCGGATGCGGCGCTGGATTATCAGGTGACGTCCAACTTTATTGTCGGGACGGACGAAGGGCAGGTTAACAAGTCGCGTATCTGGCAAATGACCACCACAGGACCGATTACCGTCGGGGCCACGCCCCTGGTTTTTGAACTGATGGCTGGGGCCACCGGCGTGGCTGCCGGGGAATATCGGAAAGTAGTGGTCAATGCGCGCGGCCAGGTGACTTCGGGATCGAACCCGACGACCCTGGATGGTTATGCGATTACTGATGCTTACAGCAAAACGGCGGCGAACAATGCCTTCGTCAAGCAGGGTGGGGTCGGTACCCAATTAACCAACTCGGTCTATATCGGCTGGGATGGGCAAAACGTTCTTATCCAGGTCGATGCCACCAACTTCGGCAGCCTGTGGTGTTCGCGAAACTTCGATCCTTCGAAAAAGGCCGATGTTTCCGAGGTGTACAACAAGACGGCGACCAATGGGTTGCTGGATGCCAAGATCAGTTCCGATGCTTGCTCTATTGCTGGTTTTGCCAGCGGCAATTCAGCATCGCCGTATATGCGCAATAAAAACAACAACGAATATGTGGGTCTGGCCAGGGCTGCGACTACTTTGGGTGGGTATGGCATTACCGATGCGTATACCGCGACTCAGGTTAATTCCTTTTTAGGCGACCGGATTTTAAGAGATTCGATTACTTATGCGGGGTTTGCAGGTAATGACCCCAACTCCCCTTACTTCAGAAGGGCTTCCGATAATGGCGTTTATTATCTTCAGCCACGGCTTAGCTTTACTCCGGTACGCCAGGGTGGCGGGAATGGGCAGAGCAACAATCAGGTCATGGTGGGATGGGCGGCCGATGGCTCGGGACTCAGGGTGCAAGTCGATGCTACCGATCTTGGAACCGTCTGGACCGACCATATCGGTAACTGGAAGGCGGTAACTGCGCAGGCCACGGCAGGTGCCGGCGCGGTCGGGTCTTATGCCTTGCTCGTTGTTGGCGGTGGCGGTGGTACCGGGCCCGGCGAGCTGGTAGCCGGCGTGAATTGCCGGTTTACCGCCACCGACGGTTCTGCCTGGGGCGGTGCGCCCGCGGGCACTTGGCGGATCATGGGTGCCGTCCGGAACACCGATGGCGCGAGCCCCGACTCTACAACTCTATGCTTGAGGATCTCTTAATATGATGAAGGTATTGAGTGCTCGTACGCCGTGCTGGAACGACCTGGCTCATACAACGCTTAATTTGTATGTGACTTTCGAAGAGAGCAGGGAGTCGCTTGGCGAAATCATATTTACTGCTTCTCCCGATGACCCGGAATTACATGGTCGTGAATTGTTTGATCGTGCAGTGGCTTTGGAATTTGGTGATATCGCCGAGCCGGGGGTTGATGTGATTAAGAGCAATATGTTGCTACAACGCGCCGAACTGACGGCTGTCGCCAACTCCATGATCGAGAAGTTGCAGGCCGACGTGAATATCCTGCAAGACTCCGTGGAACTTGAAATTGCCACGGATAAGGAGATCGCGGCCTTGGCCACGAAGAAGATCTCTTTGAGTACCTGGAAAAAGTACCGGGTGCTGCTATCGCGGGTGCAGGAGCAAGAGGGGTTTCCAACGGTTATCGAATGGCCCGAGATTCCTGCTGAGTGATGTAATTGAAGAGGTTAGGTGATGGATTATCCGAATAGTGTTCCAAGTGTTGGTTTGGTCGGTGGTCGGTTTGTCGATGAAAATGCGATTTCTGGTGCACCAGGATCATTGATTCCAGCAGCTTGGGGCAATGGTATAACTCAAGAAATATTGGCAGTAATAAAGAACGCAGGAATAGCACCGGATGAAAACGATAACGGTCAGTTGCTGAAGGCATTGCAAGTTATTGTTGGTAAAGCAAGCCCGATGCTTTCAGTGGTGAAAAATGTTGCGGTTTCCAGATTGCTGGAGCCTGACGAACTGGGTTTGTTACTCATCAACGGTGCGGCAGATTCGGTATCGATAACGCTTCCTCCCAGCAATGCAGGCCTGGGAGTGCGTGATGTTATCGTGCGCCGCGTCGACAACAGCGGTAACCGCTTGGTAGTGCAATGTTCGGGAACCGACAACATCAAGTTCCACACTCATTTACGTCCTGCTGGTTATCCCTTCCTGGTGCTTATGGGCGCAGGGGATTGGTGGCATCTGCGCAGCGATGGTGCTGGAAGTTGGTGGCCGGTAGGTCGGTTCGATAGTACGCCTCTGGGGCGTCCGGTCTTTGAAACGACGACCGCTTTCAGCCCCGGTGGTTATGGCGCCTTGAACGGGGCGATTCTCAGTCGCGCCGAATGGCCCTGGCTGTGGGATCACGCCAAGGTGTCGGGAATGATGTGGACCGAGGCTACGCGAGTCGGCGCGGAAGGAGGCTGGACTAGTGGTGATGGCGCGCTGACGTTTCGAGGGCCCGAAGGGCGGGGTGAGTTCCTGCGGGTTCTGGACGAAGGGCGAGGAATCGATCCGGGTCGTAATCCTGGCGTTGTCCAACGAGACCAGAATCGGGCGCACATCCATACGCCGACGGCGGTGGCGGTGGGGGAAGGGGCTGCGAATGGAGCGGTCTTCCAGACGTCGGTCTGGTCTCTGAGGTACACGCTTCCCTACCAGTTGGTTGGGACCACACCTGTGGGTACCGGTTTATCCAACGAAGGAGGCGCAGAGGCGCGTCCCCATAACGTTGCCTACCCTGGCCGGTTGAAACTGATCTGAGACGAAATGATGAACTACCTGATTGATGTATCGGGGGCTCTGATCGGCCCTGTCGAGTTTCCCCTTATTCCTGGTTTGGGCATTCAGTTACCAAATAATGCTGTAACTCTGGACCAGCAGCTCGATGAGCCAATGTCTGGTCATGTATGGGCCCTTATTGGAGGCTGGCCTCAACAAGTTCTTGATTTGCGTGGTGTGGTCTATAGCACCGATACAGGTGAATCCGTGGAGTGGTCCGAGGTGGGTGACCTGCCAGAAGGATTTACGAAAACGGCGCCACCGGGACCGTACTTCAGTTGGCACGAGGGTTCCTGGCAGCTTGATGTAAAAGCACAACAGGCAGCAGCAACACTCGCCGCTCAAAGTGAACGGGACAAACTATTGGGTGAGGCGTCGTTGCGCATGGCGCCCCTTCAATACGCCCTTGAACTGGGAGAAGCCTCATCCGAGGAACAATCTGCCTTACTGGAGTGGAAGCGCTATTGCGTTGCCTTGAACCGTATCGAGCAGCAGCCAGGTTATCCGCTTGAAGTTGAGTGGCCAGTGCTAACTCTAGATGCCCCCCGTGGACGATTGAATGCCTTGCGATCTTTCTTCCGCGCTAAATAAACCCAAGTCAGGGGGACACTAATGTCTGTGACCGAGGGACAACTCCTCAAAATAATGCCCAACGCCCGCTCCCAAGCGGGCGTTTTTGTTTCTGCGCTTAACACTGCCATGGCGCACCGTCATATCAACACACCCAAACGCATGGCCGCTTTCCTTGCGCAGGTCGGTCATGAGTCGGGGCAACTGCGGTATGTGCGGGAGCTGGGCAATGACCAGTACCTGAGCAAATACGACACCGGCAGCCTGGCGGCCCGCCTGGGGAATACCCCGGAGGCCGATGGCGACGGCCAGAAATACCGTGGCCGCGGACTGATCCAGGTCACCGGTCGCGATAACTACCGACAATGCAGCCTCGGGCTGTTCGGCGACGAGCGTTTGCTGGCCTTGCCGGAATTGCTGGAGCAGCCGCAGTGGGCCGCCGAGTCGGCCACCTGGTTCTGGCAGCAGAACGGCCTTAACGAACTGGCCGACCGTGACCAGTTCAACAGCATTACCCGGCGGATCAACGGCGGTTTGAACGGGCTGGAGGACCGCTTGCAGCTCTGGGCGCGGGCGCGGGAGGTGCTATGCCAGCCTTCAGCCTGATGCCCCTGTCTGCCCGGGCGCTCGCTGTCCTCGTGCTGCTGGCCCTGGTGGCGGGTGTCTCGGGGGGCTTGGCCTGGCAGGTTCAGGAGTGGCGCTTTGGCCGGCAACTGGCGGAGCAGGCCAGGCTGCACGGCGAAGCGCTGAATCAGCTGAACCAGGCGGCCGCTGCCCGGCAGCGGGACGAGCAGGACAAACGCCTGGCCCTGGAGCAGCAACTGCAGGCCAGCGACCAAACCCATTACCGAGCCCTGAATGATGCCCAACGTGATCAAGGTCGCCTGCGCGACCGTCTTGCCACTGCTGATCTGCGCTTGTCAGTCCTCCTCGATGCCCAGGACCGCGCCGTCGGCTGCGCAGTGCCTGCCACCGCCGCCACCGGCGGCCTGGTTCATGGAGCCCCGCGAGCCCGACTTGACCCGGCGCATGCTCAACGAATTGTCGGCATCACCGATGCCGGCGACCGGGGACTGATCGCCCTGCGGGCTTGCCAGGCCTATATCAGGGCCCTCGGGCGTTAAAACATTTTGATCCGGTCTGCGCCTTGCAAGCGCGTTGTGCTCGTGTACGGTAAGGCAACCGCCAGCCCCATCAGGAGAGGACCGTGAACGAAATCACCCAGCTTGCCGCTGAACTTGGCAGGCGCTTGCAGGTTCTGAATGCCCACGTCACCACGGCCGAATCCTGTACCGGCGGCGGGATTGCCGAAGCAATCACCCGTATTCCGGGGAGTTCGGCCTGGTTCGAGGCGGGCTATGTGACCTATTCCAATCGTCAGAAGAGTCAGCAGTTGGGGGTGCCGGAGGCGCTGTTCACCTCCGTCGGCGCGGTCAGCCGCGAAGTGGTCGAGGCGATGGCCCGAGGCGCGCAAGACAAAAGCCGGGCGCGTTTTGCCGTGGCGGTCAGCGGGGTGGCCGGCCCGGATGGCGGCTCGCCGCAGAAGCCGGTGGGTACCGTATGGCTGGCCTGGGGCGTTGCAGAGACGGTAACGGCCGAGTGCCGGCACTTTCCCGGGAATCGAGACGAAGTCCGCCGACAAACGGTGAAGGCCGCGCTAGAGGGCTTGCTGCAACATGCCGCCGCAGAAATCTCAAAACAGGGGTAGGCGATCCACGAACGCTGTGGAATAATACTGGCTACTTATACAGGTGTTGGCCGTCAGGCCTTATTGATTACGTGAGGACTTTAATGGACGACAACAAGAAGAAAGCCTTGGCTGCGGCCCTGGGTCAGATCGAACGTCAATTCGGCAAGGGTGCCGTAATGCGTATGGGCGATCACGACCGCCAGGCGATCCCGGCCATTTCCACGGGCTCTCTGGGTCTGGACATCGCACTCGGCATCGGCGGCCTGCCAAAAGGCCGTATTGTTGAAATCTACGGTCCGGAATCGTCCGGTAAAACCACCCTGACCCTGTCCGTGATTGCCCAGGCACAGAAGATGGGCGCCACTTGCGCCTTCGTCGACGCCGAGCACGCACTGGACCCGGAATATGCCGGCAAGCTGGGGGTCAACGTTGACGACCTGCTGGTTTCCCAACCGGATACCGGTGAACAGGCGCTGGAAATCACCGACATGCTGGTGCGCTCCAATGCCATCGACGTGATCGTGATCGACTCCGTGGCGGCACTGGTGCCCAAGGCCGAGATCGAAGGCGAAATGGGCGACATGCACGTGGGCCTGCAGGCCCGCCTGATGTCCCAGGCGCTGCGCAAGATCACCGGCAACATCAAGAACGCCAACTGCCTGGTGATCTTCATCAACCAGATCCGTATGAAGATCGGCGTGATGTTCGGCAGCCCGGAAACCACCACCGGTGGTAACGCCCTGAAGTTCTACGCTTCGGTCCGTCTGGATATCCGCCGTACTGGCGCGGTGAAGGAAGGTGACGAAGTCGTGGGTAGCGAAACCCGGGTCAAGATCGTCAAGAACAAGGTGGCTCCACCGTTCCGCCAGGCTGAATTCCAGATCCTGTACGGCAAGGGTATCTACCTGAACGGCGAGATCATCGATCTGGGCGTGCTGCACGGTTTCCTCGAGAAGTCCGGTGCCTGGTACAGCTACCAGGGCAACAAGATCGGTCAGGGCAAGGCCAACTCGGCCAAGTTCCTGCAGGACAATCCGGAAATCGGTAATGCCCTCGAGAAGCAGATTCGCGACAAGCTGCTGTCTCCAACGGCTGATGTCAAAGCTTCGCCGGTCAACGAGACCATCGATGACATGGCTGACGCGGATATCTGATCGAGCCGATGACCGCCGTACTCGATACCCTCGTCGCGGTGCGGCGAACTGCAATGGACCTGCTCGCGCGACGCGAGCACGGTCGAGTCGAGCTGACGCGTAAACTGCGTCAGCGCGGCGCCTCTCCCGAGATGATCGAAACAGCCCTGGACCGTTTGACGGAAGAGGGGCTGCTATCCGAATCCCGCTATCTCGAAAGTTTCGTTTCCTACCGTGCCCGTTCCGGCTACGGTCCCCTGCGTATTCGTGAAGAACTCAGCCAGCGCGGTTTGCAGCGTGCCGATATCGAACTCGCCTTGCGTGAGAGCGGCATCGACTGGCAAGCCCAGCTGGAGGATGTCTGGCGGCGCAAGTTTGCCGGGCATTTTCCGATAGACGCCAAGGAGCGTGCCAAACAAGGGCGCTTTCTGGGGTATCGGGGATATTCGATGGACATGATCGGCCGCTTGTTGAGCGGCCGAACGGTGGACGACTGACCTGTAGGGCCCGCGAATCGAATGCGCGGGCCGCCGCTTTTCCGCTCAAGTGACCTTGATCGGCTCTCTGTTGCGTTGTGGCGTTCTGGCCTGATGCACCGCCCAGTTTTCCGGCAGGTTGATGAAGTCGATCAGTTCACGCAGGCGACCATTGTCGCGGGCGTTGAAAGTGAACGACAGGCGTGCCAGATGGCTGAACTCCGGTTCGTTGTGTTCTTCGACATTGTAGGCATGTTGATGGAAGCGATCGCTCAGGCACAGATCGGCGAATGCCGTCTGCATCTGCTCGAGCGCCGGTTCGCTGAGCTTGTGATTCATGCGAATGACAAACTGATGTTTCAGCCAGCGACTGGAGTGGAAGTTGCTGTAGAACTGGTTGATTTCCTTCACCGCCTCCTCGGTGTTGTGCACCAGGCGCATCAGCTTCATGTCGGTTGGCAGGATGTAGCGGTTGCTCTCGAGTTGGTTGTGAATAAAGTCCAGGGCCCCTTGCCAGAAGGTTCCTCCCGGAACATCCAGCAGCACGACGGGTACTAGCGGGCTCTTGCCGGTCTGGATCAGGGTCAGTACTTCCAGCGCCTCATCCAGCGTGCCAAAGCCGCCCGGGCATAACACCAGGGCATCGGCTTCCTTGACGAAGAACAGCTTGCGGGTAAAGAAGAAGTGGAAGGACAGCAGGTTCTCGGTGCCGTCCACCGTCGGGTTGGCATGCTGCTCGAAGGGCAGGGTGATGTTGAACCCCAGGCTGTGATCGCGGCCGGCACCTTCGTGGGCCGCGGCCATGATGCCGCCGCCGGCGCCGGTGATGACCATCAGGTCGGAGCGTGCCAGGGCTGCGCCGAGTTCTCGTGCCAGGCCGTACAGCGGATGTTCGATCGGCGTACGCGCGGAGCCGAATACGGTCACCTTGCGTCGTCCTTTGAACTGCTCCAATACGCGGAAGGCATGTTCCAGTTCGCGCAGGGCCTGCAGGGTGATTTTTGCGTTCCAGCGGTTGAGATCGTCCTGGGCCATGCGCAGGACGGTAAGAATCATGTCGCGATAAAGAGGAATGTTTGGGCTGTTGGGAGCGATCAGGTTGAGTTGTTCTTCGACCTTGGTGAGGTCGATACCGTTGCTCTGAAAATGACGACTGAGGAGGTCATTCGGTTCGTAAGGCATTCAACTTCTCCTTCTGCACAGAACCTTTGACACGAACGAAGCATTCGTTGGCATCACGACACTGCCTGTGTCGCTGTCAGCCCGACTTCAACGGCTGATTGGCCAGGGTGGAAAAACCCTGCCGTGGCCAGTGGGCCAGCCATACAGGTTCTGCTATTCCTTGATTTAGAAAGCATTTGCACTGCAAGACGCGCTTGGGCGGCCTCCGGATCCACCCAGGGAAATTCAGCATGGGCATCTTGAAATCTAGACCTTCATGATGAATCGCGCTGACTTGATCATGGGCCTTGAAAGTTGGTGCTGGCAATCACTTATTGCCGGTGGCGCGGAGTGTTGCACCGCCTGTCCGAACGCGTACCGACCGTCGGATGCTCTGATTTACTAAGTTACAACGCCAGCAAGACAGCTTGGCGTCAAAGGCAGGATGCGCAGGCCGGGAATGTCGCGCAGCTCATGGCCAGTGGAGGCATGGAGGCTGGGAATGCACAAAGTCGTGCTGGATATAGATGTGCAGTTGTACCAACTGCTCAAGTCAGCGGCGGACGCCAATCACCTGACGCTTGAAGAGGAATGCCGACGCCGGCTTGAAGGTGGGGAGCGCCGTTCGAGCTATTTGCAGGCTCTGTTGGCGGAGCTGCGGGCCGATGATCAACAGCGACGCGCAGCTGGGCATTGAATTGCTTTTTTCGAATTACTTCTTCTTCGCCGGGGCCGGGCAGTCCGACTCCTGGAAGCGCGCCGAGGCGACCGGGCGGTTGGTCCGGTTTTCGGTGAATTCGTAGCGCATGATCGCGCCCTTGGCCATCAGCTTGCGGTAGTTCGGGTCACGGCAAACGCTGGCGCCCAGCTGCAGGTACACGGCCTTGGGGTTGGCGCGCATTTTTTCAGCGTGTTCGGCCTGGACGCTGAGGTGGTTGATCAGCTCTTTGCCTTGGACGGTGTACCCCTGGTCGAGGATGTTCTCGTTGACTTCCCGAGGCGTGCCGACGTTACTTTCCTCGGCAGTTTTCTGCAGGGTCTTGTTCAGTTCGAAGTCTTGCAGCGATGCAGCCTGAGCACTGAACGGCAAGGCCAGCAGAAGGGCGGCGGTGGGAACGATAAAGCGCAACATGAAACTCTCCTGGTTCAGTGACTGATGCTTCGACCAGTCACGCGACTGTGCGTTCAGTGGCGGCGAATTATAGGGGAGCAGGGGGAGGCGGTACAGGTTTGAGCAGAGAGCTCTGATAAACTTGTGCGACTTTTCAGCTTTCCGAGTTCCTTTCGTGTCGATTCCTTCTTTTTGCCAGGGCGGCTTTTAATGAGTCACGCCGTTTCCCGCCTGCGCGCCCAACGTCTTGCGCGCGCCGTCAGGCCTTTTACCGCACGGGGTTCCCGGGCGGAGCGCTGCCCGGGCTGTCGGGTGATTCCCAGCCACTGCATGTGTGCCTGGCGTCCCAAGGTTTCCGCGCAATCGGCGATGTGCCTGATCATGCATGACGTCGAACCCATGAAGCCGAGCAATACCGGCTGGCTGATCGCCGATGTCATAGAAGACACCATGGCGTTCCCCTGGTCACGGACGGAAGTCGACCCACAATTGCTGGCCTTGCTGGCCGATCCCCAGTGGCAGCCTTATGTGGTGTTCCCCGGAGAGTTCGTCGCGCCACAGCGAGTGGTGAACGAAGTCCGCCTGGAGGCGGGCAAGCGCCCGCTGTTTATCCTGCTGGATGCGACCTGGAGCGAAGCGCGCAAGATGTTTCGCAAAAGCCCTTATCTTGAACACTTGCCGGTATTGAGCCTGGAGCCCGAGCAGTTGTCGCGCTACAAGCTGCGGCGCTCCAAGCGCGATGACCATTTCTGTACTGCGGAGGTTGCGGCGCTGTGCCTGGAGTTGGCCGCGGACCGGCAGGCCGGCGAAGTGCTGGATGCTTATCTGGATGTGTTCAGCACCCATTATCTGTCGGCCAAGTTCCAGCTTGAGATCGATCCTGATGATGAGACGCACACGCGCCTCAAGCCTTTTCTGTAAGACCTGAGGCAAGGGACTGGAAGCATCAAGGCGCAGCCGCGCGGGCGTGGCTTTGCATGATGGCACTGTTATTAGTTAGCAAGCTAAGATGCCGTACAGCCCGAAGCTTGACCACCCCGGCTTCGCTGGGCATGCTTGGCGCCGATTAGGGCGCGACCGATCTTTGAAACGCCGCATTTCCGGGCTCTTGGCGTTGATCGTGCTCTCTGGGTGCAGCATTCTGGCTGGCACCTGTGTTGCCTTGGCGAGGACCGAATGCATCGGTTTTCCCATAAAAAACAGGATCATTTGAAAAATGGCCACATACGAAATCCTGATTGCCGATGACCACCCCCTCTTTCGTAGCGCACTGCATCAAGCAGTGACCCTGGGCCTCGGCCCGGATGTCCGCCTGGTGGAAGTGGCGAGCATTGCCGAACTGGAAGCTCGACTGACCGAAAAGGCCGATTGGGACCTGGTGCTGCTGGACCTGAACATGCCTGGGGCCTACGGTTTTTCCGGCCTGGTGCTGTTGCGCGGTCAATACCCGCAGATTCCGGTGGTGATGGTGTCGGCCCAGGAAGAAGCATCAGTGATGGTGCGTTCACGTGAATTTGGTGCCAGCGGCTTCATTCCCAAGTCCAGTTCTCTCGAAGTCATTCAACAAGCCGTGCGTAGCGTGCTCGACGGCGATGTCTGGTGGCCGCCACAGGCTTTCGAACAGGTCAGCGTCTCCGCCGAGGCCAAGGCGGCCAGCGAAGGCTTGGCGAGCCTGACGCCACAACAGTTCCGGGTGCTGACCATGGTCTGCGAGGGTTTGTTGAACAAGCAGATCGCTTATGAATTGAGCGTTTCGGAAGCCACCATCAAGGCCCATGTGACGGCAATCTTCCGTAAGCTGGGGGTGCGGACCCGCACTCAGGCGGCGCTGCTCCTGCAACAACTTGAGTCAATTTCCAGCCAGTAACTGGCTCTTTCTTCACGCTTTTTTGACTTTTGTTGAACTAGCTTTCCCATTCCTTATTGTTCTAGTTGCCTATTTATGTCGCCTTTCAAAGGTCAAACCGGTCTTAAACGCATCCTCAATGCCTCGGGCTATTCCTTCGATGGCCTGCGTGCGGCCTTCACTGGCGAAGCAGCGTTCCGGCAGTTGGTGCTGCTCAACGTCGTTCTGATTCCTGTGTCTTTCCTGCTGACTGTCAGCCGGGTCGAGCGGGCATTGCTGATCGCGGTCTGCCTGCTGGCGCTGATTGTCGAATTGCTCAATTCGGCGGTCGAGGCGGCAATCGACCGGATCTCCCTGGATCGCCACCCGCTCTCGAAAAATGCCAAGGACATGGGCAGCGCCGCGCAATTCGTGGCCTTGAGCATGATTGCCGTGGTCTGGGCCGTGATCCTTATTTAAGGAATGCTCGGCAGCACGATCTCGTCGCTGCGCTGCACCCCGGCGGTAAAGGCGCGGCAGAGGTCGAGAAATTCGCGCATCGCGGAGGTCTGGTACTTCTGCTTGTGCCAGATGAAATAAAACTGCCGGGCCAGGTCCAGGTCCGGCGTTTCCACCGGGACCAGGCTGCCACGCCGGAAAGCGTCGCGCAGGGCCAGCCTGGAAATGCAGCCAATCCCCAACCCCGATTCCACCGCGCGCTTGATCGCTTCGGTGTGTTCCAGTTCGAGCCGGATATTCAGCGCGCTGCGGTGATGGCGCATGGCCTGGTCGAAGGTCAGGCGCGTGCCGGAACCCTGTTCCCGCAGAATCCAGGCTTCGTGGGTCAACTCCTCCATGCTCGCGTGGCCGCGCTTGGCCAAGGGATGCTGCGGGGCGCAGAACACCACCAGCTCATCCTCGACCCAGGTCTGTACTTCGATGTCCGGGTGGCTGCAGTCGCCTTCGATTAGACCCAGGTCAATTTCGTAATGGGCGACCTGCTGCACGATATGCGCGGTGTTCTGCACATGCAGTTTGACCTGGCTCTCCGGGTGGACCTGCATGAAGCTGCCGATCAGCAAGGTCGCCAGGTAGTTGCCGATGGTCAGGGTCGCGCCCACCGACAATGAACCGAAGCCGGACTTGCCGTTGAGCAGGTCTTCGATTTCCTTGGCCTGGTCCAGCAACGCCACCGCCTGGGGCAGCAGCTGTTTTCCCAGGGCGTTGAGGCTCAGGCGTTTGCCGGCGCGATCGAACAATTGGCAACTCGATTGCCGTTCGAGCTCGGTGATCGAAGTGCTCGCCGCCGATTGGGAAAGGGCCAGCAGGCCGGCAGCACGAGAAACGCTCTCTTGCTGGGCGACGGCGACGAATACTTGCAGTTGACGGAGAGTAAATCGCATATCGATATAACCGATAACCCTTATCTTAATAATCCAGTTAACAGATATTGTCGCCGCCATTAGAATGCTGTGCAATTGCGCTCGGCTCGCCTGCCGCAGAGCGTGCGCCGACAACTTTCCAGGAGTCCCCCGTACATGAGCAACATGAACCACGAGCGTGTCCTCAGTGTTCATCACTGGAACGACACTCTGTTCAGCTTCAAGTGCACCCGCGATCCGGGCCTGCGCTTCGAGAACGGTCAGTTCGTGATGATCGGCCTGCAACAACCCAATGGCCGCCCGCTTATGCGCGCTTACTCGATTGCCAGCCCGAACTGGGAAGAGCATCTCGAGTTCTTCAGCATCAAGGTGCCTGATGGCCCGTTGACTTCCCAGCTCCAGCATCTGAAGGAAGGCGACGAGATCATCATCAGCAAGAAGCCTACCGGTACCCTGGTACTGGACGACCTGAAGCCTGGCAAGCATCTGTATCTGCTCAGCACCGGCACCGGCCTGGCGCCGTTCATGAGCGTCATCCAGGATCCGGAAACCTACGAGCGTTTCGAGAAAGTGATCCTGTGCCACGGCGTGCGCTACGTCAACGAAGTTGCCTACCGTGAGTTCATCACCGAGCACCTGCCACAGAACGAGTTCTTCGGCGAGGCGCTGCGTGAAAAACTGATTTATTACCCAACCGTGACTCGCGAGCCGTTCGAGAACGAAGGCCGCCTGACCGACCTGATGCGCAGCGGCAAGCTGTTCAGCGATATCGGCCTGCCGCCGATCAACCCGCAGGACGACCGCGCCATGCTGTGCGGCAGCCCAAGCATGCTCGACGAGACCAGCGAAGTGCTCAACAGCTTCGGCCTGACCGTTTCGCCACGCATGCGCGAGCCGGGCGACTACCTGATCGAGCGCGCTTTCGTCGAGAAGTAAGCGACGTAGGGGCGAGCAAGCTCGCTGCTGAAGGCCCAAGAAAGCCCGCGTTGCCTGAGAAGGCAGCGCGGGCTTTTTCGTTTCCGGTTGCCGGTCAGCGCGCCGGAACCACTTCCAGCACGAGGATCTGGCCCGGCTGCGGGTAGTGCCAGCGCACATCCAGGTCCCAGAACTGCGCGCCGTATTCGCGCTCCGGCGTGGGCGTCTGGTAGGCCGGGCGCGGGTCCTGGGCCAGGCATTGTTCGATCAGCTCCACCAGCGGCTCTTGCAGGCGCTGAGCCTGTGTATGGGCCTGTTGCAGGGCGTTATCGTTCCAGCGCACCGGGATCAGCTCCGGCGCTGCGCTGGCGATGCTGTTGCTGGCGCTGTCGATGATGTCGGCGTAGGGCACGTAGGGCTTGATATCGAGAACCGGGGTGCCGTCCAGCAGGTCGATGCCGGAAATCCACAGGCGATTGGCCTCTACCTTGTCCAGCTTGACCACCGACTGGCCGATGCCGTTGGGCCTGTGGGTGGCGCGGGTCGCGAATACGCCCATGGACTTGTTGCCGCCCAGGCGCGGCGGGCGGACCTTGAGCCGTGGCTTGTCTTCCAGCGCCTGGTGAAACAGGAACAGCAGCCAGACGTGACTCACCTGTTCCAGGCCCTGCACCGCGTCGCCCTGATCGAAGGGCGCCACCAACTCCAGCACGCCACGGGCCGCCGGGGCCAGCTGCGGCTGGCGCGGGATGGCGAACTTTTCCTTGAAGCAGGAGCGCACGAAGCCGATGGGGGAAACGCTGTAGGTCATGGTCTGGAGTCGAGACGGGGTAGGGGCCGCCATGATAACCCGGGCGGACCTGCAGCCGCTGCCGCAGGCTGCGGGTTCAGAGGCTGAACCCGCCGTCCAGCGCAATGATGTTCCCGGTCATATAGGCGCCGGCGGTGCTTGCCAGGCTGATGGCCAGGGCGGCCATTTCCTCCTCGCGGCCCCAGCGTTTCATTGGGATCAGCGCCGTGTCCTCGGCCAGGGCCTGTTCATCGTTACCGATATGCTGGGTCATCTTGCTTGGAAAGCGCCCAGGGGCGATCACGTTGACGTTGATGTGCTGGCTGACCAGTTCGCGGGCGAGGATTCGCGACAGTTGGTGCAGCGCGGCCTTGCTCGGGCCGTAGGCATAGGCCTGTTCGCCGAAGGAAGAAATCCCGGCCACCGAGCCGATATTGATGATGCGCGCCGGGTTGGCCGCGGAGCCAGCCTTGCGCAGCAGCGGCAGCATTTGCTGGATGCAGCTGAACACCGAGGTCACGTTCAATTGCAGGACTTTTTCCCAGCCTTTCACCGGGTAGCTTTCCAGCGGCGCGCCCCAGGTGGTACCGGCGTTGTTCACCAGGATGTCCAATTGGCCGATCCGGGCTTGAAGGTGCGCGGCGAGCTGCTGGATGCCGTCTTCGCTTGCCAGGTTGGCGGCCAGGGCATGGCAGTGCCCGAGTGCCCCGAGCTCCGTGGCGGTTTGTTGGCAGGCCTCGGCATCGCGAGCGCAGATATAGACCGTGGCGCCGGCCTCGACAAAAGCCTTGGCGATCATCTTGCCGATGCCACGGGTGCCACCGGTCACCAGGGCAGTGCGGCCTTGCAGGGAAAAGTAGGGATGCATGGCGAATCCTGAGGGCTGAGGGTCAGTGCATACCCTAGTCGTCAGTCGCCGGGAGCGGAGCCATTATTGCGCGGGGGAATGAGTGGTCATGCATGGCGGTGGCCGAGAGTGGCCACCGCGGATCGGCCGGGTATCAGCCGCGAATGCGCAGGGTCAGGCCCTTGAGGAAGTTGCGCAGCAACTGGTCGCCGCACGGGCGATAGTTGGTGTGGCCGAACTTGCGGAACAGCGCGCTCAGCTCGGGCTTGGACACCGGGAAGTCGGCGGCCTTGAGGATGGCGTGCATGTCGTCTTCCTTGAGCTCAAAGGCAACCCGCAGCTTCTTCAGGATGATGTTGTTGGTCACCGGCAATTCGATCGGCAGCGGCGGACGGCTTTCGTCCTTGCCACGCTTGTAGATCACCAGGCCATCGAGGAAGTGCGCCATGACCTCGTCCGGGCAATGCACGAAACCTTCTTCCTCGTCCTTTTTCAGGTAGCTGACGACGTCGCTCAGGCTCACGTCGAAGCCGGTCAGTTTGATGATCTCGACGACTTTCTTGTCGCTGATGTCGAGCATGTAGCGCACGCTGCGCAGTACATCGTTATGAATCATGTCTACAGTCCTGGTCTGTTCATGTTGAGCGCCGCGGGCAAGCGCGGCGTCTGAATGGGTGTCGGCCTAGAATTTCTCTTTGGCGGACAGGTAGCGCCATTGCCCGACCGGCACCTTGCCGATGGAAACTCCACCGATACGGATGCGGCGAATGGCCACGACCTTCAGGCCTACTGCTTCGCAGAGCTGGGCGATCACGCCCGGTTGCGGGTTCTTCATGGCGAAGCGCAGGCGGTTTTCGTTTTGCCAGCTGGCCTTGACCGGCGGCAGTTCCCGCCCCTTGTAAGTCAGGCCGTGGTTCAGGCGGTTGAGGCCGTGGGCGACCATCTCGCCTTCCACCTCGACGACGTATTCCTGCTCGATCTTGGCCGCGTCGGCGGTCAGCTTGCGCAGGATCTTCCAATCCTGGGTGAACACCAGCAGGCCGCTGGCGTTGGCTTGCAGGTCGGCGCTGGCGGTCAGGCGCAGGAAGTGGCCCTTGAGTGGCCGTTTGCCGAAGCGGTGTTCCTCGGACAGGCTGGCGGCGCTCAGCGACTGCATGGCGCTGTCGACGTCCTGGCCGGCCGGCACGTTCAGCAGCAGGGTCACCGGCTCGGGCGCGGTGGCCTTGGCCTGCGGGTCGAGCTCGACTTTCTGGGTGTCGACCTTGAACTGCGGCTCGTCGATGACCTCGCCGTCCACGGTGACCCAGCCGCCCTCGATGAACAGCTCAGCCTCCCGGCGGGAGCAGCCGACGAGTTCGATGAGGCGTTTGGAGAGACGAATCGGGTCAGTCATGACAGGGGCCGTAACAAAAGGGGGCAGGCATTGTACCTGCCCGGCGCCGGTTAATCGCGGGTCCATTTGCCCGCTGTGGCTTTTAGCCGCGCAGCGCCTGCTGCCGGGGCTGTTTCAGGCGCATGTGCAGCAGCGGATAAGGCTGGCCCATGCCGTCGTGCTCGGAACGGCCGATGATCTCGAAGCCCTGCTTGAAGTAGAAACCCAGGGCTTGCGGGTTCTGCTCGTTGACGTCGAGTTCGTCGGCGTGCAGGTGTTCGATGGCGTACCTGAGCAATTGCTTGCCCAGGCCCTGGCCGCGATGGGCGGGATCGATGAACAGCATTTCGATCTTGCCGGCGGCAATCCCGGCAAAGCCGGTGATGTTCTGGCGCTGGTCCCGGGTGCAGATCAGCATCACCGCATCCAGGTAGCGGTTGAGCACCAGGTTCTTCAGCAGTTCGATGTAGCTGTCCGGCAGGAAGTCGTGGGTCGCGCGTACCGAGGCTTCCCAGACCCGGGTCAGCTCCGGGTAGTCGCTGTGTTTCGGGGTATGAATGACCGAATGATGGCGCATGCCAACTGCTCCTTTGCTGTGACGCATCGGGTCCTGAGCAAACGATAGACGTAAAAAAGCCCCGCATCTCGCGAAGAGAGCGGGGCTGTGCGGTTTTTTACGCCTTACAGGGTTTCAGCCCACAGGTCGTATTCGTCGGCGTCGGTCACCCGGCACCAGACCTTGTCGCCTGGCTTCAGGTCGCCGGCACCGTCGATGAACACGTTGCCGTCGATTTCCGGGGCGTCGAAGAAGCAGCGGCCCACGGCGCCCTGTTCGTCGACTTCATCGATCAGCACTTCGATTTCCTTGCCGATGCGCTGTTGCAGGCGCGCCGAACTGATTGCCTGCTGGTGCGCCATGAAGCGCTCCCAACGGTCCTGCTTGACCTCGTCCGGCACCACTTCCAGGTCCAGGTCGTTGGCTGGCGCACCTTCTACCGGCGAGTACTGGAAGCAACCGACGCGGTCGAGCTGGGCTTCGGTCAGCCAGTCGAGCAGGTACTGGAAGTCTTCTTCGGTTTCGCCGGGGAAGCCGACGATAAAGGTCGAGCGGATGATCAGCTCGGGGCAGATCTGGCGCCAGTTCTTGATCCGGGCCAGGGTCTTGTCTTCGAAGGCCGGGCGTTTCATGGCCTTGAGCACTTTCGGGCTGGCGTGCTGGAACGGGATGTCCAGGTACGGCAGGATCTTGCCGGCGGCCATCAGCGGGATCAGCTCGTCGACGTGCGGGTACGGGTAGACGTAGTGCAGGCGGACCCAGACGCCCAGGGTGCTGAGGGCTTCGCACAGCTCGGTCATGCGGGTTTTCACCGGCGCGCCGTTCCAGAAGCCGGTGCGGTACTTGACGTCGACGCCGTAGGCGCTGGTGTCCTGGGAGATCACCAGTAGTTCCTTGACCCCGGACTTGACCAGGCGCTGGGCCTCGTCCAGCACGTCGCCGACCGGGCGGCTGACCAGCTTGCCGCGCATCGACGGGATGATGCAGAAGCTGCAGCTGTGGTTGCAGCCTTCGGAAATCTTCAGGTACGCGTAGTGCCGAGGCGTCAGCTTGATGCCTTGTGGCGGCACCAGGTCGATCAGCGGGTTGTGGTCCTGTTTCGGCGGAACCACTTCGTGCACCGCGCTGACCACTTGCTCGTACTGCTGCGGGCCGGTCACGGCCAGCACGCTCGGGTGCACGTCGCGGATGTTGCCTTCTTCCACGCCCATGCAGCCGGTGACGATGACCTTGCCGTTTTCCTTGATGGCTTCGCCGATCACTTCCAGGGATTCGGCCTTGGCCGAGTCGATGAAGCCGCAGGTGTTGACCACCACGACGTCGGCGTCCTGGTAGGTGGACACCACGTCATAACCTTCCATACGCAATTGCGTGAGGATGCGCTCGGAATCGACCAGCGCTTTCGGGCAGCCCAGGGAAACGAAGCCGACCTTGGGGTTGGCTGGCGCGGTAGGGGTGGACATGTCTAACCTCGGCATAGGTGTCGGGTCGCTCGGCGGTCTGGGTAAAACCGCTGGCGACGGACGGGCGCTTGGCGCGCCTCTGATCAAAAAGTGCGCAATTCTAGCGATGGGCGACGCACTTGACCAGCTTTATGCAGGGAAATACGACGAGTGCTGCGCTATGCTTCGCGCCGTTGCGCCCATGCGAATTCTTATAGTCAAGAGAACGTCTGTAACTGTAAGTAAAAGGGCGCATGCTGCATTGGCATTCACGAGAGTCTTGCAAGCTTGGCGTTGTCTTGAATGTCATGCCTTTTATAAGAAGCCCCGGTCTGGGTAGTAGGAGTGGTGGATGGATCAGGCAAGTAGTCAGGCGGTGGGCGTCGAGCATTCCGGGGCCAGGCCCCTGGGGATGCTGGTGGCGGCGGTCGGGGTGGTTTATGGCGATATCGGCACCAGCCCGCTGTATACCTTGAAGGAGGTATTCGCGGGGCATTACGGGGTTCCGGTCAACCACGACGGTGTATTCGGCATTCTTGCATTGATCTTCTGGTCGCTGATCTGGGTGGTCTCGATCAAATACGTGTTGTTTATCCTGCGGGCCGACAACCAGGGCGAGGGCGGCATCATGGCCTTGACCGCCCTGGCCCGGCGGGCGTCGACGCCCTATCCGAAGCTGCGGACGGTGCTGGTCATCCTGGGCCTGATCGGCGCGGCCTTGTTCTATGGCGACAGCATGATCACCCCGGCGATTTCCGTGTTGTCGGCGGTAGAAGGCCTGGAGATCGCCTTCGACGGGCTCGAGCATTGGGTCGTGCCGCTGGCGCTGATCGTGCTGGTGGCGCTGTTCCTGATCCAGAAACACGGCACCGATCGCATCGGCAAGTTGTTCGGGCCGGTGATGGTCTTGTGGTTCGTCACCCTGGGCGGCCTGGGGATCTACGGCATCGCCCAGCACCCGGAAGTGCTGCAGGCGCTGAACCCGGTCTGGGGCGTGCGCTTTTTCATCGTGCACCCGGGCATGGGCGTGGCCATTCTCGGCGCCGTGGTCCTGGCGTTGACCGGCGCCGAAGCGCTGTACGCCGACATGGGCCACTTCGGGCGCAAGCCGATCGCCCGCGCCTGGTTCGCCCTGGTGCTGCCAGCGCTGGTGCTCAACTATTTCGGCCAGGGCGCCTTGCTCCTGGAGAACCCGGAAGCGGCGCGCAACCCGTTCTATCTGCTGGCGCCGAGCTGGGCGCTGATCCCGCTGGTGGTGCTGGCGACCCTGGCCACCGTGATCGCCTCGCAGGCGGTGATCTCCGGCGCGTTCTCCCTGACCCGCCAGGCGATCCAGCTGGGCTATATCCCGCGCATGCACATCCAGCACACCTCCAGCGCGGAGCAGGGGCAGATCTACATTGGCGCGGTGAACTGGGCGCTGATGGTCGGGGTGATTCTCCTGGTACTGGGCTTCGAGTCTTCCGGCGCGCTGGCTTCGGCCTACGGCGTGGCGGTGACCGGCACCATGCTGATCACCAGCATCCTGGTGTCGGCGGTCATGCTGTTGCTGTGGAAGTGGTCGCCGGTGCTGACGGTGCCGATCCTGCTGGGCTTTTTGCTGGTGGACGGCCTGTTCTTCGCCGCCAACGTGCCGAAGATCTTCCAGGGCGGCGCGTTCCCGGTATTGGCGGGGATTGCGCTGTTCGTGCTGATGACCACCTGGAAGCGCGGCAAGGAGCTGTTGGTGGAGCGCATCGACGAGGGCGCGCTGCCGCTGCCGATCTTCATCAGCAGCATCCGCCTGCAACCGCCGCATCGGGTCCAGGGCACGGCGATATTCCTCACCGCGCGCCCCGATGCCGTGCCTCACGCTTTGTTGCATAACCTGCTGCATAACCAGGTGCTGCACGAGCAAGTGGTGTTGCTCACCGTGGTCTATGAAGATATTCCACGGGTGCCGACCCAGCGCCGCTTCGAGGTGGACTCCTATGGCGAAGGCTTCTTCCGGGTGATCCTGCACTTCGGTTTCACCGACGAGCCGGACGTGCCCGAAGCGCTGAAACTCTGCCATCTGGACGAGCTGGACTTCAGCCCGATGCGCACCACCTACTTCCTCAGCCGCGAGACGGTCATCACCTCCAAACTCGTCGGCATGGCGCGTTGGCGCGAGGCGCTGTTCGCCTTCATGCTCAAGAACGCCAACGGCAACCTGCGCTTCTTCAAGCTGCCGGTGAACCGGGTGATCGAGCTGGGTACCCAGATCGAGATGTAGGCCCGATCAAAAGCGAAAAGCCCCCGTTGCCTTGTGGTAGCGGGGGCTTTTTCGTTTCAGGGCTTTTAGTGCTTTTCAGCCTGAGGGGGCAGCACCTGCACCACATCATCAATCACCGCCTTGCCCATGGCCGTCAGAAAATACGCGGCCCAGGCATGGCGGTCGGTGTCTTTGCTGTAGGCGGCGTCCTCGGCAAAGGCCTTGGCCAGGGACAACAGGTCGGAGGCTTGGGCCAAGGCCTCGCCAATCGGCACGTCGGCGCTGACCTGGAACAGCGGCTGGTCTGCGCGGTAGAGGAAAGGGGTGACGCCTACGGTTTTCAGGTTTGAAAGTTGAGGCGGGTCTGCATTGTTCATGGTCCAACTCCTGAATTTGAGGAGCTACCACGTTCGTTTCCAAGCGAATGGGTGGCAGCTGTACGCAGGTTGGAAAACCGGGAATCCAGGAAACCGGCAGACCCGAAGGTCTCCCACGCACAGCCGCCATAACTGATGGATTGCAGGCGCTAAATTCGCCTGCAATCACTATGGGGTGCTAGTTGCCCAGACTCTTCGGGTTTCCAAGCCCGGTCACTGATTGGTCAGCGACGTCTGGAGCCTATCCCGCCGAAGTGAAGGCCAACAAGGCGGCAACGCGCTCTAGCGCATCCCCTTACGCAATATTCGGAGTTTGCCTACCCCCTCAGCGGGAGTCATCCGATGTCACGACTTTTTTCGCCTACGCGAAAACAAAGGTTCCCGTTACTTCACCAGTGACGGGGGCTTTTCTGTTGGAGATTCCCCTACAAAACGGCCTGCCATAAAAAGCCCCCGGTGCCGATGGGCAGCGGGGGCCTTGTCTGGGCCGCTCAGATCACTCTTCGGCGACCTTGGCCTTGCCCTGGTGTTTCTCGATGATGTTGACCAGGCGCTGGGCCAGGGCCGGGTAGTTTTCGTCGAAGTGGTGGCCGCCCGGCAGTTTCATGGCTTCGCCCACGGCGGTCTTGTCGGTGCAACCGCTTTCGTCGACTTCTTCCTCGCCGTAGATGCACACCACCTTGGCGGCGGGCAGCTTGGCCATTTCCGGGCCGGTGGCGGCTTCCTTGCCGGCGTTGCCCAGCCAGCCTTCGACTTCGATCTCGAAGCTGCCGGTGCGGGCGAAGGCCAGCAGGATAATCGCGTCGACCCGCTGCTGCTCGGCTTCCGGCAGGCGGTTGTAGATGGCTGGCAACACGTCGGCGCCGAATGAGTAGCCGGTCAGCACGAAGCGCTTGGTGCCCCATTTCTGCCGGTAGTGCTGCATCAGTTCGCTCAGGTCGGTGGCGCTCTGTTCCGGGGTCTTGTGCTGCCAGTAGTAGCGCAGGGTGTCGATGCCGACCACCGGATAGCCGATCTTCGCCATCTCGCCGGCCACGTCGCGGTCCAGGTCGCGCCAGCCGCCGTCGCCGGAGAGGAACAGGGTCACGGTGTCCTTGGCCTGGCCGGCCGGTACTTCGACCACCGGGATGTTCAGGCCGCCATTGTCCGAACCCACCAGCAGCTTGCGCAGTTCGTTGTTCAGCACCTGCGGCAGGTGAATGTCGTAGTCGCTGATGCTGGTGGTGGCGTTGGGCGTGTCACGCACGAAACCGGCGCTCTCGTCATCCGGGTTGTCGTTCCAGGCTACCAGCCAGTGGCCATGGGCCAGGGTCTTGGGCAATGGATCGGTGCAGCCCGGGGCCGGGTTGATGGTAAAGCCCACCGACACGGCCTGGGCCTGGTCGTCGTTCTGCGTGGCGATCCAGCGCCAGGCCAGGGCGGCGCCAGGGCCGATGCCGCTGACCAGGGTCGCCGCGCCCTTGAGTTGGCCCAATGCGTTCTGCAGGACTTGCTCCTGCAGCTTGCAGTCATCCTTGGGCAGGATTACCTGGACGATCTGCGCCGCGCCGCCACGGCTCAGGGCCAGGAGTTGGCTGTCGGTCAGGGCTTCGTCGGCGAGCACGGCGACGGCCACCCGGGCCTTGGCCTGGGTGGCCGGGGTAACACGGGTCAGGGTCGAGCCGTCGGCCTGGGCCAAGTGTTCCAGGGTCGGTTGCGGCGCCGGACGGTTCCAGAACCAGTAGCCGCCTCCCGCTATCAGGGCAAACACCACCAAGGTGGCTAAAACATACCGCCAGGAGCGTTGAATCATCAGCGTTTCACCAATCCAGTCAGGCCGCCCGCAATCAGGGCGGCGGTATCGGCCAGTGCCACCAGCGGATCGAGTCCGGCGGGCACGGCCATGTAACGAGGTTCCCAGTCAGGCTGGAATTTGTCTTTGAAACGGCGCAACCCTTGGAAGTTGTACAGCTGCTCACCCCGACGGAAAACCATCGATCCAAGGCGCTGGGTAAGTGGCGCGCCGCGCCGGGGCTGCAAGCCCGACAACGGCACCATGCCCAGGCTGAAGCGGGCATACCCATGGTTTTTATAATGCTGGATCAGGCCGACCATCATGAATTCCATGGTCAGCTTGGGAGCCTCCGGGTGGGCGCGCATCAGGTCGAGGCTGGCCAGGTCGTGGCTGTAGGTCTCGAGCAGGTTGGCGAAGGCCACCGGACGTCCTTCAAAACGGATGATCGCGATGCGGAAATGCTTGAGGTAATCCTCGCTGAAGCGGCCGAGGGAGAAGCCTTTCTCACGGACATTCTTGCCGGTCAGCCAAGCGTCCGAGATGACTTTCAGCTCATCCATCGGCGCTTGCCCGGCCTCGTGGATTTCCAGCGACAGGCCATCCCGGGTGCCACGGTTCCAGGTGTAGCGCAGGTCCTTCATCTCCTTGCCCTTGGCTTCGAGGTCGAAGCGGTTCAGGTCGACGCGGGCCTCTTCGCCGAGCTTGATCGCGGTCAGGCCGATGTCCATGTAGTACGGCAGGTTTTCCGCGCGCACCTGGTAGAACACCGGGCGGGCGTGGTGGAGATCGCACAGGTCGCGGAATTGCCAGATCATCTCGGCCCGTTGCTGGGTGGGGCCGATCGGGTCGTACAGGGCCACCAGGCTGCGCCCGCGCCGGGCATACATGAGGAAGGCGTCGTCGTTGGGGTGGAACAGCAATGCCTTGTCGCCGGTCAGGGCCAGGCCGCCGTCGGGCTGGGAAGAGGCCATGAGGATCTTCGCCGCGCGGTCCAGCTCCTCGCTGTTGGGCAGGTGGATCACTGGGCGCGCGGTGCGTAGCAGCCAGGTCAGGGACACCACCACCAGCAGCACCGCGGCCCCCAGCAACGAGCGCAGGCCCCGCGGGGCGTCGGCATCGAGGGTGAACTGCCACCACAGCTGATGGCTGTAGGGCACGTCCTGATAGGCGAACAGCAGTAGCCAGATCGAGGCGCCCAGCACGCAGACGCTGGCCACCAGGTACAGCGGCGAGAACGGCAATTCGGTGAGGCGGCTCGGCCGGTAGAAGGAGCGCCGGAAGATCGCCAGCAGGCTGGCGGTCAGGGTCATCAGGCAGGCTTCTTCCCAGTCGAAACCCTTGAGCAGCGAAAGTACGGCGCCAACCAGCAGCAGGATGGTGGTGAGGATCCAGGCCGCCGAAAGACGCCGGCGCAGGCCCTGGGCCAGCAGCAGGCAGAGTACGCCGACCAGGCTGGCGCCGAAGTGCGAGGCATCCACCAGGCGGTGTGGAATCAGAAAACCGATGTGTTGCAGGCGGGTGTCGATTTCCGGGGTGACGCCGGAAAACAGCAGCACCACGCCAGAGGCGAATACCAGCACCGCGAGGATCGGTGCCGCCAGGCCCGAGGCCACCCGCAGCGATTGACGGGTCTGGAACAGGCGCTGGGCTTCATTGATCAGCAGCAGCACGCAGGCCACCAGCATCGGCAGGATCACGTAGATCAGCCGGTACAGCAGCAGGGCGGCCGCCAGTGGCGCCGCACCGAGCTTGTCGGCGAAGGCGGCCAGTAAGATGGCTTCGAACACCCCGACGCCACCCGGCACGTGGCTGAGCACACCGGCGGCCAGGGCCAGCAGGTAGACCAGCAGGAAGGCGCCGAAGGGCGGAGCTTCGGGCAGCAGCAAATAAAGCACGGTGGCTGCGGTGGCGACGTCGAGGGCGGTGATCAGCAGTTGCAGGAGCGTCAGGCGACGCCCGGGCAGGCGCAGGGTGCGGCGCCCGGCCTTGACCAGCAGGTTGTCCGGCAGTGGCTGCTCGGGCAGGCGACGACGGTAGATGCCGACAACCAGGATCGCGCAGAGCAGCAGTACGGCACCGGCAATGCCGGCCAGCAGGCCTTCGGACAGACGCAGCGCGGCGGAGGCGGCAGGCAAGTTGCTCAGGGTCGCCAAGGCCGCGAGCGGTGGCAGGGCACAGCCAAGGGACAGGCTGGCGAACAGGGTCATATGGGCGACGTCGCCGGCTCCCACGCCATGCCGGGCGTAGAGTCGGTAACGCACCGAGCCGCCGGAAAGCAGCGACAAACCGATGGCATTACCAATGGCAAAAGCGCTGAAGCCCCCCAGGGCCAAGGTGCGTGGCGGCAGGCTCACCCCAGCGTAACGACTGGCGGACCATTCATAGCCGAGCAGGATGACGAAGCCGACCACGGTCGCGGCCAGGGCGCCGAGCAGGGCCGGCCTGGGCACGTCGAGGATCGAGTCGTGCAGGGCATACAGGTCCAGCTCGCTGAGCAAATGGCGACAAGCAATCAGGGCAATGCCGAATAACAGCAGGGTGACGGCCAGGCCAATGGGTTGGCGGTATTTGCTCAACAGTTCCAGCCAGCGCAAGCGGGTGGCTGCAACCGGTTGGTTCGCTGTAACGGTATCGGTGTCTTGTGAGTCAGACGAGTTGGCGCGCATCAATCACCTCGTGGATTGTGCGCGACAGGATGGGGGTATCCAGCCAAGTTACCAATCCCTGCAAAAAAAAATAGTTACAAATATTAACGCGTCTCACCATGGCCCTGCGAGCCCGGACGGCCAGCGTTTGCAAGCGGCGGTCAGGCAATGAGCACAGTGGGTTGGAAAGAATGGGGAGGTGACTGACGCTCGTGAAAGATTGCCAGGTCATTGTTGCGAAAAGATTTTTTCGACGGATACAAAAAAGGCCACTCTTTCGAGTAGCCTTTTTTGATGTTTGGTTGCGGGAGCCGGATTTGAACCGACGACCTTCGGGTTATGAGCCCGACGAGCTACCAGACTGCTCCATCCCGCGTCTGTGTGGCGGCATTCTACAGGCGAACGCCAGAGTGTCAACCGTTAATGGTTCATTGAGTCAAATAAATGGTGAATGACGCGCAAGGCGGGTTAAGTCTCGGTGGCGCAAGGGTTTTGTTTTTGGCCCGACGTCGAGCAGGGCAGGGCGATAAAACCGACGCGCACAAAAAAGGCCACTCTTTCGAGTAGCCTTTTTTGATGTTTGGTTGCGGGAGCCGGATTTGAACCGACGACCTTCGGGTTATGAGCCCGACGAGCTACCAGACTGCTCCATCCCGCGTCTGTGTGGCGGCATTCTACAGAGGAACGCTGGGCTGTCAACTGGTTTGGCTGGAAAAACTGTTCTCCTTCAATCGCTTAGCGAGCAGGAGTGCCCTTTGGATCGGCCTTGAGGGCATGCTGCACAAGGCTCTCAGCTCTATTGGCGGGCTTTGACCGATTGAAGAAATAAATTCATTTTGCGATTTTTCCAATGGCTCGCAGGAGAAATCAAACTACTGGTGCTATATACAGTTCTCGGTGAGATACTGTCGCCCCTGTTTGGTGATCGACCTTTTGCCGCCATGAACCCTGCCTTTATATGACGCAGCGCAAAATCATTCATATCGACTGCGATTGCTTCTACGCCGCCATCGAAATGCGCGACGACCCGCAATTGGCCGGCAGGCCGATGGCGGTGGGCGGTTCGGCGGAGCGACGCGGGGTGATCGCCACCTGCAACTACGAAGCCCGCGCTTTTGGGGTGCGTTCGGCCATGTCTTCGCGGCATGCGCTGGCGCTGTGCCCCGACCTGCTGATCGTCAAGCCGCGGATGGAGGCCTATCGGGAAGCCTCGAAGGAGATCCATACGATCTTTCGCGACTACACCGACCTGATCGAGCCTTTATCCCTGGATGAGGCTTACCTGGACGTATCCGACAGCGCCAATTTTGCCGGCAGCGCTACGCGCATTGCCCAGGATATTCGGCGCCGGGTCTCCAATCAGCTGCATATCACGGTGTCGGCCGGGGTTGCACCAAACAAGTTCCTGGCCAAGATCGCCAGCGACTGGAAAAAGCCCAACGGCCTGTTCGTCATCACTCCAGACCAGGTCGAGGACTTCGTTTCGGCCTTGCCGGTCAACAAGCTGCATGGGGTGGGCAAGGTCACGGCCGACAAGCTGGGGCGCCTGGGCATCGTCAACTGCGAGGCGTTGCGCGAATGGGGCAGGCTGGCGCTGGTGCGCGAGTTCGGCAGTTTTGGCGAGCGCCTGTGGAACCTGGCCCGGGGCATCGATGAGCGGCCGGTGCAGAACGACAGCCGCCGGCAGTCCATCAGCGTGGAAAACACCTACGACGTCGACCTGCCCGACTTGCAGAGCTGCCTGGACAAACTCCCGGAGCTGATGCAGACCCTGGCCGGCCGGATCGAGCGAATCGACAGCAGTTATCGCCCGGGCAAGCCCTTCGTCAAAGTGAAGTTTCACGACTTTACCCAGACCACCCTCGAGCAGGCGGGGGCAGGGCGGGATCTGGAGAGTTATCGGCAGCTTTTGACCCAGGCGTTCAAGCGCGGGGACAGGCCGGTGCGGCTATTGGGGATTGGCGTGCGCCTGCAGGACTTGCGTGGCGGGCATGAACAGCTGGAGCTGTTCAACCGCTCCTGAAGTGCGTTGCGACACCCATATCCTGTAGCCGCCGCCTGACAAGCTCGGCAGCGGTTACAGAGAGGGCAGGCCAAATCGCGCTAAATCAATGGGCGCCAGGGTCGGCGACCAGGCGGCCGGCGTTCTTGGTCAGCGACTTGAGAAACTCGCTTTGCAGTTCCGGATCGTTGCGGGTCAGTTCGATCAGGCTCTGTTCCAGTTCGCTGGCTTCTTCTTCCAGGCCCAGTTCGGAGAGACGCTTGACCCGGTGCACCCACTGGCTCACTTCGTCATCTTCGAGGTCGTCGTAGATCAGGTTGTGTGCTTCCAGCAGCTTGCCGCGCAGGGTGTTGCTGATGGCCAGCGAGGAATCTGAATGCACGTCGTCATGGGCATCCGCGACGCTGATCTGCAGCTTGCCGATGTGGTTCAGGTCCTGTTCGGAAAACGGGCTGTCCAACAGGTTCAGGCGCAGTACGCCGTTGCGGTCGGTGCTCAGCTCGTGGGTTTCCTTGCCGGCCTTGACCTGCACCGGGCGTTCGCTCCAGGGCAGGCTCGAATACTCCACGCGCTTGTCGCGCTGGACTTCATCGATGCCCGCCAGGTTCTGCTGCGCCCGGCCGTGGGACTGCACGTTCATGAACGGGTTGAGCCCGGCCACGCCGTAGCTGAGCCAGTCCTTGGTGACGCTGTCCGGCAGGTTGCCCAGGGCGAATACATTGACCACGTTGGCGCCAACGCCGGCGACCACGGCTACCGCGCCCAGCGGGATCTCGTAGATCTCCCGCCAGGGTTGGTAGGGCGTGTAGCGATCATAGCGGCGCGTGACTTCGAATTCGGTGACTTCGAAGGTCTTCTGCTCGTGGATGCGCACCCGGCGTTGCGGCAGCTCGAGCACCTTAGGCTCACCGACATCGATCTGCAGGCTGTGATCGAGCAATTTACGCTCGACACGTTCCTCGTGCTCGCTGCGTTGCGACATCTGGTTGGCACAGCCGCTGAGCAACAGGGCGCCGCACAAGGCGGCGCCACCGAGGCTTAAGGTGTTTCGCTCGAACATGACTTCTCTATCTGGTTTCAGCGACGGATACGGGCTTGGAGGAAGGACAGCACGTCAGCCACTGGCAGCGCTTGCGCCTGGGCTTCGGTACGGCTCTTGTATTCCAGGTTGCCTTCGGCGAGGCCGCGGTCGCTGACCACGATCCGGTGCGGAATGCCGATCAGCTCCATGTCCGCGAACTTGATGCCCGGGCTGGTCTTCTTGTCGCGGTCGTCCAGCAGCACTTCGAAGCCGGCGGCGGTCAGTTCCGCGTATAGCTTGTCGGTGGCTTCGCGAACCTGCTCGGTTTCATAGCGCAGCGGTACCAGGGCGATCTGGAATGGCGCCAGGGTGTCGCTCCAGATGATGCCGTTCTCGTCGTTGTTCTGCTCGATGGCCGCAGCCACCACGCGGGACACGCCGATGCCGTAGCAACCCATTTCCAGGGTGACCGGCTTGCCGTTCTCGCCCAGCACTTCGCACTTCATCGCCTTGCTGTACTTGTTGCCCAGCTGGAAGATGTGCCCGACTTCGATGCCGCGCTTGATTTCCAGGGTGCCCTTGCCGTCCGGGCTTGGGTCGCCGGCGACGACGTTGCGCAGATCGGCCACGGTCGGGACCGGCATGTCGCGTTCCCAGTTGAAGCCGAAGTAGTGCTTGTCGTCGATGTTCGCGCCGATACCGAAGTCGCTCATCATGGCCACCGAGCGGTCGACGATGATGGGCAGCGGCAGGTTCAGCGGGCCAAGGGAGCCGGCGCCGGCGCCGATGGCGTCACGCAGTTCGCTTTCCGAGGCCATGACCAGCGGGCTGGCGACGCCAGGCTGGTTGGCGGCCTTGATTTCGTTCAGCTCGTGGTCGCCACGGACGATCAGGGCGATCAGCTTGCCGGCTTCCTCGGCGTGCACCACCAGGGTCTTGACGGTCTTTTCGATCGGCAGGTTGTAGCCTTCCACCAGCTGCGCGATGGTTTTCGCGTCGGGGGTGTCGACCAGGCGCAGCTCTTCGCTCGGCGCCGGACGCGAGGTTTCCCGTGGCACGGCTTCGGCTTTCTCGATGTTTGCCGCGTAGTCGGAACCGTTGCTGAAAACGATGTCGTCTTCGCCGGATTCGGCCAGTACGTGGAATTCGTGGGAGCCGGCGCCGCCAATCGAGCCGTTGTCCGCTTCGACCGGACGGAATTTCAGGCCCAGGCGGGTGAATACGTTGCAGTAGGCCTGGTGCATGCGGTCATAGGTGACCTGCAGCGATGCCTGGTCGGCGTGGAAGGAGTAGGCGTCCTTCATGATGAACTCGCGACCGCGCATCAGGCCGAAGCGTGGGCGGATTTCATCGCGGAATTTGGTCTGGATCTGGTACAGGTTGATCGGCAGCTGCTTGTAGCTGCTCAGCTCGTTGCGGGCCAGATCGGTGATCACTTCTTCGTGGGTCGGGCCGGCGCAGAAGTCGCGGCCGTGGCGATCCTTGAAGCGCAGCAGTTCAGGGCCGTACTCTTCCCAGCGACCGGATTCCTGCCACAGTTCAGCCGGCTGCGTGCTCGGCATCAACACTTCAAGCGAGCCGGCGGCGTTCATTTCTTCACGAACGATGGCTTCGACCTTGCGCATCACCCGCAGGCCCATCGGGAGCCAGGTGTACAGGCCCGAGGCCAGTTTACGGATCATGCCGGCGCGCAGCATCAGCTGATGGCTGATCACGACCGCGTCGGAAGGCGTTTCTTTCTGTGTGGCGAGCAAAAATTGACTGGTGCGCATGGTAGGCCGTTGTCGGTTGCTGAAGACTGGAAGTGACGGAGCATTGTACGGGCGAGATCCGTTGGCGTACAGGATTGCGGCCGGGGGAGGTCGGGGCGCCGGATGAATGCCGGCGCGCCCCGGAGTTTCCTAAGGATCTTCGCTGATGGTGGCCGGCGGCGTGGTGGGCGGAGCCGCTTCGGGCTCTGCCGGCGGTTCGGCGCGGCGGCTTTCCTGGAACCAGTGCAGGGCGATCAGGATCAGGGTCGGTACGCCGAGCAGGGCAGTAATGAGGAAAAAGTCGTGATAGCCGAACTTCTCCACCATCACCCCTGAATAACCGCCGATCAGCCGTGGCAACAGCAGCATGATCGAGCTGAGCAGGGCGTACTGGGTCGCCGAGAATTTCAGGTTGGTCAGGCTCGACAGGTAGGCGACGAAGGCCGAAGTGGCCAGCCCCGAGCTGAAGTTGTCCAGGGAGATGGTCGCCACCAGCATCTGCAGGTTGGGGCCCATGTCGGCGAGCATCAGGAACAGCAGGTTGGTCCCGGCGGAGGCGGCGCCGCCGATGAACAGGATCGGCAGGATGCCGAAACGCACGATTAGCAGGCCGCCCATGCCGGCGCCGACCAGGGTCATGATCAGGCCGAAAATCTTGCTGACGCTGGCGATCTGGTCCTTGGTGAAGCCTTGATCGATGTAGAACACGTTGGCCATCACGCCCATCACGGTGTCCGACATTCGGTAGGTGGCGATCAGGCCCAGCAGCAACAGGGCTTGCCAGCGGTAGCGCAGGATGAAGTCGTTGACCGGGGTCAGGACCGGGGCCAGGCCGCGGCGCCCCATGGCCGACAGGCACAGCGCCGTCAGGATGATGTAGAGAATGGCGCGCAGGAATGCCCGGTCTTCCAGCAGCAGGTCCAACAGGCTGACGCCCTCAAACAGCACGCTGGCGAAGTCGGTGTTGTACAGCTGGGTAAACATGGCCGGCACGGAGACCAGCAGCACGATCAGCACGAACACCGACACCAGCTGGTGCATGAAGCTGTAGCGTCCGGCGGACAGCTGGGTACGCAGCGGCACGGGCGGTTCGCGCATGAACAGGGTGGTCAGCAGGGCTGGAATCATCAGCACGCCGAACAGCACATAGGTGCCGGTCCAGGCCGAATGTTTGTAGCTGAAGCCGGTGGAGCCAAAGCCTTCGGCGAAGAACAGGGCACCGGCGGTGGCCAGTAGCGCTGCAACCCGATAACCGGACATATAGCTGGCGGCGAGGGCGGCCTGGCGGCTGTCCTCGGCGATTTCCAGGCGGTAGGCGTCCACCGCGATGTCTTGGGTGGCGGAGGCGAAGGCGACGATTACGGCAATGGCGATCAGCCATGACAAGTGCTTTTGTGGATCGCAGAAGCCCATGCCGATCAGCCCGAGCAGCACCAGCGATTGCGACAGGACCAGCCAGGAGCGGCGGCGCCCGAGTTTGCCCAAAAGGGGCAGGCGCCATTGGTCGAGCAAGGGCGACCAGACCCATTTGAAGGCGTAGGCCAGGCCGATCAGGCTGGCGTAGCCGATGGTTTCGCGGGCCACGCCGGCTTCGCGCAACCAGACTGAAAGTGTTGAAAACACCAGCATGTAGGGCAGGCCGGCGGCGAAACCAAGCAGCAACAGCACGAGCGTCGAGGGGCTGGCATAGGCGGCGAGCGCGGCGCGCCAGGTTTTACGGGGCATGGGCTGGAGTCTGCCTCAAGAATTACGGAAACAAAGCGCGCACTCTAACCGCTGTGCTCTACCGGGCGCCAGCCATGGCGCTGAATATCCACACGATTGTTCAGGATCGAGACACCTTCCATGCGCAGTCGCGCGCGCTGCTCATCGCCCGATGCGCTGCCCGCTGGCAGGCTGATGCGCCCGCCAGCGCCCAGCACCCGATGCCAGGGCAGGGTGGTGTCGGCCGGCAGTTGGCTGAGGGTGCGCCCCACCCAGCGCGCCGCGCGGCCCAGGCCAGCCATTTGCGCCAGTTCTCCATAACTGACCACCTTGCCTTCAGGGACCTGGGCCAGGGTCAGGTAGAGCGCCGTGCGTCGGATTTCGGCAGGGCTTTGCTGGGGGGCTAGCGGTTCGGTCACGTTCGGGGTTCCTGGGGTGAGGGCCTGTAAACCGTCTGTAGGACAAAGGGTTTATTAACAATTGAGAATTGAACTCACTATAAATAGTCGAGTCAGTCCTACCTGACGCCTTATCTCGGTGGATAATGCCGGTTTTTTTCGCAAACTCGAGCCCCGTATCTGTTTATGTTGTCCAGAACCCTGCTGTGCCTTGCCGTTTTCAGTACCTCCACGCCTTTGCTCGCCGATACCGTCTGGCTGAAGAACGGTGACCGCCTAAGCGGCAAGATCAAAGTCTTCGACGGTGGCAAATTATTGATCCAGACCGCGTATGCCGGGTCCATCCCGATCGACTGGGAGCAGGTCAAGACTCTGGAGAGCGATCAGGAGCTGCTGGTCAAGCAGGATGCCTATACCGGCGAGAAGGCCAAGTCCCTGCACGCGGCGGAAGATGGCAAGGTCACCCTGGCCAATGGCGAGACCCCGAAAACTGTCGAGTTGGCGAGTATCCAGCAGATCATGAAGCCTCAGCCGGTGGTCGAGGATCTGGTCTGGAAGGGCAATGTCGATATGGCGCTGGATTATCAGCGGGCGGACAAGGACACCGACGACTACGACATCGACTTCAAGACCTCGGCGCGCCACGGCAAATGGCGGCACACGGCGGAAGGCGAGTACAACCGCGAATTCCAGAACGATGTCGTCACCACCGACAACTGGCGCGGCGAATACGCACTGGACCGCTTCCTCACCGATAAATGGTTCTGGCAGGGGCGGTTGAATTACAAGCGTGACAAGGTCGAGGAGCTGGCGCGCCAGCGCGTGGTGGGTACCGGTCCGGGTTACCAGTTCTGGGATAACGAATTGGGTGCGTTCTCCCTGGGGTCGCTGCTCAACCGCACCGACTACGAGTACAAGGATGGCGGCAAAGACAACTTCTATTCCCTGGCCATGAAGTGGGACTACAACCGTTACCTGATTGGCAAGCGGGTCGAGTTGTTTACCAATGGCGAGGTGGGGCGGCCGCTGTCCAATATTGCCGATTACGCCCTGGATGCCGAGATCGGCTTGCGCTACAAGGTCACGGAGTGGGCATCGCTCAACCTCAAGGCCGAACGGGACATCATCAGCGGCACCCAGGACAGCGACGTCAACAAGACCCGTTATACCGCGGGGTTTGGCGTGGCTTGGTGATTTGCGCGGGAGTCAGGTAAGCCCGGCAGGTTGACCTGTCGGGCTATTTTGGCGCTAGCAACGATCAACGAGGCGTCACGCCCGGTTCAACTGCATGCACCCTGGCGAGCGCCTGCCTGGTACCGGCATTCGCTTTGCAGGCTGCCGTCCTTGTTCCAGAGACGCATCCAGCCGTGCTCTTTGCCATCCTGGTAATCCGTCGATGACTCCATCTGACCGTTTTCGTACCAGGTAACGACGGGCCCTTCCAGTTTCGCGTCCTTATAAATCTTGTGGTCCTTGAGCTGGCCGTTGTCGTACCACTCCTTGAAATCACCCTGCTCGCGGTGCTGTTCGTCCCATTGCCACTGAAGCGTGTGCACGCCCTGTTCGTTCCACAGGGCATAGCTGCGCTGGGTTCCGTGTTCGTCGTTGAATTGCTTCTGTTTTACCTTGCCGTTGGGGTGGTACTGCACTTGCCAGCCCTGGGGCTGGTTGTCGACGTAATCGACAGTGCTTTCCAGTGTGCCGTCAGGGTAATAGGACGGGCTGGGTCCGACTTTCTTGCCAGCCACGAACTGTCCACGGTCCTTGATCCGGCCGTCAGGGTAGTAGCTGACAATCGGGCCGTCCGGCAGGTTCGCGCGATAGGTGATGCGGCCGGCCAGCTTGCCGTCCTCGTCATATTCCAGGTATTCGCCGTCGACTCGTTGGCCTTGGTGCCAATCGTAGGATTGCGCGAGTTTGCCATTGTTGTGGTAAGTGCTTTGCCGGTCCTCGAGAAGATCGTCCAGATAGTTCGAGCGTTTAATCACGACACCGCCTTCAGAATAGGTCAGCGCCTCGCCCTGGCGTTTGCCGTTGCTGTCGTAGCGAACGCTGTGGCGAACCTGGCCGTCTGGATAGAAGGTTTTCGAGGCATGAACCGCCTTGCCCGAAACGAAATCCTTGGCGTTGACGAAGTAGTCCCGGCGCAGGGTGCCTGATTCGGCGTAGAAGATTTTCGCGTTCCAGGCTTTTTGCCCATCGTCGTAGTTCATGGGCATCGACAGGAAATACGCGGCCTGGCCTTTGCCTGTCGGAGCATAGCGTTCGTCGAGGTAGAGTTTGCCGTCGACCAGGGAGGCTGTCAGTTCGCCGCACTCCTGGGCGGTGCAGGCCCGGACTTTTTCGAAAAAGGCGCGTTTTCCGTCGCAGTCCGATAGTGTCAGCAAGAGCGGGGTCTGTTCATCGATCAGTTGCTGGAACTCTTCCAGGGCCTGGCTGAACGACTCGGTGGGGATTCCCGCGGATTCAGGCGTGAGGTAAACCTCGTTGCTTCCGCAGCGATGGGCGTTGGACAGCTCCAGTAGCACTGCGCGGCGCAATTCGGGTTGTTGTTGGGAGTCCTTGCCAATATAGCTGGCGCTAATATCCATACCGACGATGATCGTTGGGTGGTCGGCGCGAGGCGTTGCGTTGAGGGCGAGAGGGAAGGCGAGCGTAAGCACCGCTGTGCTTAATAACTTCCAGTGTTTGAGCGGCATCCTGCTGTTTCCATATGATTGTCCGAAGCGGCGGATCATATAGCGGGGGCGCCATTAAGCAAAAACATCCGCGCACAAAAAAGCCCCGCTTTGAGGGCGGGGCTTTTTACTGATCAGTACAAGTTAGATAACTTGAACTTCTTCAGCTTGCATGCCTTTCTGACCGCGGGTAGCGATGAAAGAAACCTGCTGGCCTTCTTTCAGGCTTTTGAAGCCGTCGGACTGGATAGCTTTGAAGTGTACGAACAGGTCGTCACCGGATTGTGGAGTGATGAAGCCGAAGCCTTTTTCATCGTTGAACCACTTAACGGTACCGGTTTGGCGATTAGACATGGTGTATCTCCTTGGACAAAGTTAACTGCGACTCAGGAAAAGCCCTGGCCGAGACTGAGTGCAAAGAGCAGGAAAAATTCTTGGAGATGGTTGGATCGAAATTCAACATCGTGTAGAGATTCTCAGTGACACAAGCAGCACAGTGGCGCCACCTTAACCCTTTTTCTGGAACCTGCCAATGTTCTTTGCGAAGGATTCGCGCTTTTAATGACTGGCGGTGCTGCATAGGTGCTCCAGCCCGCAAGTATTGCGGCTTGCAGCGAGAAAAGTGGCCCAGACTTTGAACCCGCAGGCGCACCCCGGTAAGATGCCGGACAGAATTTTTCCACCTCGCTATTTTCAGGACACCCGCCATGAGCATCAAATCGGACAAGTGGATTCGCCGCATGGCGCAAGAGCACGGCATGATCGAACCTTTCGTGGAGCGCCAGATGCGTGGCGAAGGCTCGGAGCGGCTGATTTCCTTCGGTGTCTCGAGCTACGGCTACGATGTGCGTTGCGCCGATGAGTTCAAGGTGTTCACCAACATCAATTCGGCCACCGTCGATCCGAAAAACTTCGACGCCGGCAGCTTCGTCGACATCAAGAGCGACGTGTGCATCATTCCTCCCAACTCCTTTGCCCTGGCCCGCACCGTCGAATACTTCCGTATTCCGCGCAACGTGCTGACCATCTGCCTGGGTAAAAGCACCTACGCCCGGTGCGGCATCATCGTCAACGTCACCCCCCTCGAGCCTGAGTGGGAAGGCCACGTGACCCTGGAATTCTCCAACACCACCACCTTGCCGGCGAAAATCTACGCCAACGAAGGCGTGGCGCAGATGTTGTTCCTGGAATCCGACGAAGAGTGCGAAGTGTCCTACAAGGACCGCGGCGGCAAATACCAGGGCCAGCGTGGCGTGACCCTGCCGCGTACCTGAGTCGTTCATCTGACAAATAGCGGGAATTCCCGGGCGGGCAGATACTCTAATTAGAGACTGCCCCCGGTTTGCGCACAGCGGACCGTGCTTAGCTCAGGAGTACCCCATGAAGATCGATCCGCTTATAAGCGCCACACTTGCCAGACTTGAACCCAATCAGGTTGGCATCCTGGCCTGGTCACTGCTGGCGCATCCCTGCGTCGCAGGCGGTATTCCCGGTCAACCCGACCCGGACACTCCACAACCCGCCGAGCCGACCGAACCTGGCGAGCCGACCTTGCCGGACGAGCCCCCTCCCGCTCCTGTCGCTTGATTGACGCGCGTTGATAAAAAAGGCCAGCCCACCGGCTTCGGTGGGCTGGCCTTCGTCTATCCAGGCCGGGCCTTATTTCAGGTTGCCGCTGAGAAATTGCTGCAGCCGCTCGCTCTTCGGGTTGCCCAGCACTTCTTCCGGCGCGCCTTCTTCTTCCACCAGGCCTTTGTGCAGGAACAGCACCTGGCTCGACACCTTGCGGGCGAAACTCATCTCATGGGTGACCATGATCATGGTCCGGCCTTCCTCGGCCAGGCCCTGGATCACCTTGAGCACTTCGCCCACCAGTTCCGGGTCGAGGGCCGAGGTGGGTTCGTCGAACAGCATCACTTCCGGCTCCATCGCCAGCGCCCGGGCAATCGCTACCCGCTGTTGCTGGCCGCCGGAGAGAAAGGCCGGGTACTGGCCGGCTACCCGATCGGGCAGGCCGACCTTGTCCAGGTAGCGCCGGGCACGCTCCTCGGCGTCCTTCTTGCTGACGCCCAGCACCCGGCGCGGCGCCATGGTGATGTTCTCCAGCACCGTCATGTGGCTCCACAGGTTGAAGTGCTGGAACACCATGGCCAGGCGCGTGCGAATCCGTTGCAGCTCGTCGGCGTCGGCCACGTGCATGCCGTGGCGATCCTTGACCATGCGGATCGGCTGGCCGTCCAGGCTCATGGCGCCGTCGTCCGGGGTTTCCAAAAAGTTGATGCAGCGCAGGAAGGTACTTTTGCCCGAGCCACTGGCACCGATCAGGCTGATGACGTCGCCGGTCTTCGCCTTGAGCGAAACGCCTTTGAGCACTTCATTGTCGCCGTAGCATTTATGCAGGCCTTCAATGGTCAGTTTGTACATGGGGCATGCATCCTCAAGGCGAAAGTAGGTAGCCGCTGCGATAGGCTTCGCGGCCGGCGACATGGGCGATCACCATGCCGGCGGTGGCCATGCGGCGCAGCGAGCGGGCGTAGAGCAGGCCGGCGCAGCTGCAGTGAATGGCGGTGACGCGGTCGTTGATCGGGTCGATGACTTGTGCCACCTGTTGCCCGGCCTCCAGGTATTGCCCCGGCAGGGCAGTAAAGACCAGCAAGCCGCCAACGGGCGTGGCCACAGGTTCCACGCCGGCCAGCGGAGTGGCCGGGTAGGGCAGCTCGGGCTGGGCCGGCGCCTCGCCGACGATGGCGCCGAAATGGGTCAGGTAATCCAGGATTGCCTGGCAGTCCCGGCTGGCCAGGTCGTGATTGACGTCGCCCTGGCCGCGCAGCTCGACGGTGACCGAGAAGCTGCCCTGGGGAATGGCGAACCGGTCGCCGAAACGCTGCTGCATTTGCCACCAGAGCAGGGTGAAGCATTCGTCGAACGACTGGCCGCCCGAATCGGTGGCCAGCAGGTTGGCTTGCGAACCGATATAGCGAGCCAGCGGCTCGACCTGCGGCCAGGCCTCGGGCGTGGTGTAGAGGTGGGCCACGGCTTCGAAATCGCAGTGCAGGTCCAGCACCATGTCCGCGTCGCAGGCCAGGCGTTGCAGGGTCAGGCGCAGCGACTGCAACTGGGTGCCGGCAGTCTGCCGCGCCAAGGCATTGCGCAGGCTGGCGCGGATGACTTCGCGGTTATGCCGAGGATCGTCATTGAGTTGATCTTCGATGTCGTTGCCGACCTCTTCGCCGAGGTCGAGAAACCAGCGATTGAAGTTCTGCCCGCTCTCCAGCTCGTAGCGGCCCAGCGGCACGTCCATCAAGACCTGTTCCAGGCCGACCGGGTTGGCCACCGGCACCAGGACGATTTCACTGCGCAGTCGGCCCTGGGCCTCGAGTTCCGCCAGGCGCGCCTTGAGGTGCCAGGCCACGAGCATGCCCGGCAGTTCGTCGGCGTGCAGCGACGACTGGATGTAGATCTTGCCTGCGGCCTGCTCGGGGCCGAAGTGAAAGCTATGGATCTGGCGCGTGGTCCCCGGCACCGGGGCGAGCAGATCATGAGTCTGTTGGTGCATGGATAAGTGTTTGCCTTGTTCTAGTGGATCGGCCCGAGGAAGGCCAGCCAGCGGCGCTCGGCGAGACGGAACAGGCCGACCAGCGCGAAGGTCACGGTGAGGTAGATCAGCGCGGCGATGCCGAAGGACTCGAACGTCATGAAGGTCGCCGAGTTGGCGTCGCGGGCGACTTTCAGCACATCCGGGATGGTCGCGGTGAAGGCCACGGTGGTCGAGTGCAGCATCAGGATCACTTCGTTGCTGTAGTAGGGCAGCGAGCGGCGCAGGGCCGACGGCATGATCACATAGGCGTACAGCTTCCAGCCGCTGAGGCCGTAGGCCTTGGCCGCCTCGACCTCGCCGTGGGCCATGCTGCGGATCGCCCCGGCGAAAATCTCTGTGGTGTAGGCACAGGTGTTCAGGGCGAACGCGAGGATGGTGCAGTTCATTGCGTCGCGAAAGAACGCATCGAGCACCGGCTGGTTGCGGACCGCGGCGATGCTGTAGATCCCGGTGTAGCAGATCAGCAGCTGGATATAGAGCGGTGTGCCACGAAACAGGTAGGTGTAGAACTGCACCGGCCAGCGGATGTAGAACTTGGGCGAGACCCGCGCGATGGACAACGGGATCGACACCAAAAAGCCAATGGTGATCGAGGCGCTGAGCAGCCACATGGTCATGGCCAGGCCGGTGATGTTGTAGCCGTCGCTGTAGAGGAAGGGGCGCCAGTATTCCTGCAGGAGCTCGATCATCGCACGGCCTCCCGCGCGCCCGCGGCGTAACGGCGTTCGAGCCAGCGCAGGACGATGTTGGAGGCGCTGGTGATGACCAGGTAGATCAACGCTGCCAGCACCAGGAAGTAGAACAGCTGATAGGTGCTCTTGCCGGCATCCTGGGCCGCCTTGACCAGATCGGCCAGGCCGATGATCGACACCAGCGCGGTGGCCTTGAGCATCACCATCCAGTTATTGCCGATGCCCGGCAGGGCAAAACGCATCATCTGCGGGAATACCACCAGGCGAAACCGCTGGCCGCGCTTGAGGCCATAGGCGGTGGCGGCCTCTATCTGGCCGCGCGGCACGGCGAGAATGGCGCCACGGAAGGTTTCAGTGAAATACGCACCATAAATGAAGCCCAGGGTGATGACCCCGGCGCTGAACGGGTCGATCTCGATGTATTCCCATTCCATGAAATTGGTGAAGGTGGTCAGCCAGGTTTGCAGGCTGTAGAAAATCAGCAGCATCAACACCAGGTCAGGTACGCCGCGGATCAGCGTGGTGTAGAGCTGGGCCGGCAGGCGCAGCAGGCCCAGCGGGGAGAGTTTGGCGCTGGCGCCGATCAGGCCGAGCAGGACACTCAGAAGCAGCGACAACACCGAGAGTTTGATGGTCATCCAGGTGCCTTCCATCAGCAACGGACCGAACCCCTTGAGGCTGAAGGCGGAAAGCCCAAGGGTTTGCAAAAGTTCTTCGAACATAAATCAGAGACCTGTGGCGATAAAAAAGGCGCCCATCGAGGATGGGCGCCAGGAACTTATTTACCGCTGTAGAGATTCAGATCGCCAAAGTGCTTTTTCTGAATGGCGGCGTAGGTGCCGTCCTCGTGTAACGCTTTGATACCTTTGTTCAAAAGCTCCTTGAGCTCTTTGTTACCTTTCGCGATACCGATCGCTGTCTTGGACGGCAGCAGAGGGCTGTCCACCGGTTTGCTCACTTCATAGTTGGCGCCTTGGGGCGATTTCAGGAAGCCCAGCTCGGCTTGCAGCATGTCCTGGATCGACGCGTCCAGGCGCCCGGAAACCAGGTCGGCATAAACCTGGTCCTGGTTCTGGTAGGCCTGGGTTTTCACTCCGGCCTTGTCCAGCACGGCCTTGGCATAGGCCTCCTGAATGGTGCCCTGCTCGTAGCCGACGGTCTTGCCTTTGAGCGATGCGGTGTCTTCGGTCAGGCCGGAGCCTTTCTTGAACACGAAGGACGTCGGGCCGGAGAACAGCTCGTCGGAGAAATCGATGACTTTCTCACGGGCCGGAGTGACGGTCATGGAGGAGATCACGCCGTCGAACTTGTTGGCTTTGAGGCCCGGGATCATGCCGTCGAAATCGCTTTCGACCCATTTGCACTTCACTTTCAGTTCGGCACAGATGGCATTGCCCAGATCGATGTCGAAACCGACCAGGCTGCCGTCGGCGGCCTTGGATTCAAAAGGTGCGTAGGACGGGTCGACGCCGAAGCGCAACTCCTTGTATTCCTTGGCCAGCGCGGAACCGGCGGCCATGCAGAGAGCCAGTGCAGAAAGGGTCAGCAATGCTTTTTTCATTATTTAATCCCTGAAAGCCAATATGAGCGCTTGTGGCGCATTAGTACTGTTACTGCAAAGCGTCAGACTTAATGAAAGTAGCAATTTCCGAACCAGAGTCCCGAACAAGTGTTTTAAAAGGTGGGGCACGAACCTGCCGTACGTCGGCCGCGCCCCAAAACGGAGCGTGCGCCAGGCCCTGCATCAAGAGCGCGCAAGAAGATTTCGCCCAGCGAGGAACACACCAGCCCAGGGCCAGCGCGGAATCGGCGAGAAGGAAAGGGGAGTAGCGGGCTAAGCCCGCCTTGGAGGGGGCGGGCTGGCCGGGGTTACTTGCCGGGCACCAGGGTCAGGCGAGTCTTGCCATAGAGGCGGTCGAAGTTCTGCGGTTGCAGCGGCAAGCCCAGGTATTGGCCCTTGAGCCAGGCGTCGATGCCGTTCAGGTAGTTCGGGCTGGCCGGGTTGCCGGACTGGCCGCTGCTGTTCATGACGCTCAGCGGTTCGCTCTGGCTGAAGTCGACGACCAGGCGCAGCGCCGGGGCCTGGGTCACATTGAAGTCCTGGCCCCAGGCGTACGGCGAACTGTTCAGGGTGCTGTGGTCGCCGCCGGCCTGCAGGGGGCCGCGAACGACCTGGCCGCTGGCGTTCTTCCAGCGGTAGCTGTGCAGCTTGCCCCACTGCCAGGCCCGGCGGTCGCCACCCAACTGGCTTTCACCGGCGCTGATGGCCGCGGCCAGGCTGCGGGCGAGGATCGCCGGCTTGTCTTCTTTCTGCGGGGTGCGGCTGTCATCCCAGAACGGGCTGTCTTCCTGGCCCAGCAGGTGATCGGCCTGGGCCGAATAAGACAGCGCGCCATTGGCGACCAGGGCTTTCCAGGCCGGGCTGTCGTCCTGGCCCAGTTTGTCGAGGAAGATTTGCCGGGCGCTTTGCTGCAGGAACAGTTCATAGATCGCCGCGTCGGCCGAGACCGGGCTGAGCTTGCCGTCGAACGCCATCAGGCGGCTGTAGGCCTCGCGCGCCTTGCTGCGCTCCGCCTCGGGCAGGGCATCGATGGCTTTCTTCAGCGGCTGCGACATGCCGGGGGCTTCGAACATTTTCTTCAGCTTGGCAGCGAAGGGGGTGGTCTGGTCGTACTGCATGGCGATCATGCTGCGGCCGTCGTGCTTGCCGCTGCCGGCCAGCTCGGCGAGGCGCTCGCCACGCTCGGGGTAGTACCAGGAATTGGACAGCTGCATGCCGTAGCCTTGGGGGATGATCCGCTGGTTGGCGGTGCCCAGCCAGCCCTGGGCCGGGTCCTGGTCATACGGGTGGAGCATCGGGTCGGCGTAACCGTCCCAGTCGTAACGGCCTTCCCAGCCCGGCGACGGCAGCAGGCCTTCGCCTTCACGGCGGTTGGGGAAGCGGCCGGTGACTTGCCAGCCGATATGGCTGGCGTCGGCGAACAGCATGTTCAGGCCAATGGCGCGGATCTCGCGGCTGGCATCGGAGGCTCGCTCCACGGTCTGCGCCCGCGACAGGTCGAAGAGCGCGTCCAGGCTCTTGTCGTCCTTGAGGTCCGGCTGCTGCAGGGCCAGGCCGTAGCCGGCGCTGAGGTTGCTGGCGCTGTTGAGCAAGGCGCCGTGGCGGGTTTCATAGACCGCCTCGCGAATCGGCCGCTGGCCTTTGACGAAGTAGGTTTCGTTGCGCACCACCACCGGCAGCCATTTGCCGTTGGCTTCGTAATACAGCGCATTGCCCTGGCGTTTGAGTTTTTCCAGGAACAGGTCCTGATTGTCGCCGGCGACCGAGGTCATGCTCCACGCCACCTTGCCGTTGAACCCCTGGACGATCATCGGCAGGCCGGCGATCGACGCGCCCGCGGCCTGGTATTTGGGCGCGCGGATCTGCACCAGGTTCCACGCCGGCGAATGGCTGTCGGCGGCCATCAGGCTCCTGCCGCCGCGGCTGCGTTGTGGCGCGATGGCCCAGTTGCTGGCGCCGGCCACGCTCAGCGGGTTGAGCTCGCCGAGCTTGCTGGCGGCGCTGCTGAGTTCGCCCAGGCCCGGGATGTTGAGGTTGAGACCCTTGAGCTTGTCGCTCTCGGCCGGCGGCAGCGCTTCGCCCGGGTAGCTCGGGGTCAGCCAGGCCAGTTTGTCGGCGCCGACTTTCTGCGCCAGCACCAAGGCGTTGATTTCTTCCGGCAGGTTGGCCGACTGGCTGAAGTTCAGCAGGCAGAAGATCAGCGCCGAATCTTCCGGCTTCCAGTATTCGGGCTTGTAGCCGGTGGCGGCCAGGTCCGGCGGCAGCTTGTCGCGGTAGCGGAACAGGTAGGCGTTGACCCCGCGGGCGTAGACCTCGAAGAAGCGCTTGATTCGCGGGGACGAGGCCTTGTACAGCTCGCCGGCGTTGTTCTTCAGGTTGACCGCGCGCATGTAGCGGTCGACGTCCAGGGCCTCGGCGCCGGACATCTCGGCCAGACGGCCCTGGGCCAGCAGGCGCAGGGTCACCATCTGGTTGATCCGGTCGCTGGCGTGCACATAACCCAAGGCGAACAGCGCATCGTGGAAGGTGCTGCTTTCGATCAGCGGCATGCCCATGGCATTGCGCCGCACCGAAACGTTCTGGGCCAGGCCCTTGAGCGGCTGCACGCCGGACGTCGGCGGCAGGCTGTCCTGGGTGTTCCATGACTGGCAACCGGCCAGGCTGAGAACGCCGGCCACTGCCGCGGCAACGCCGAACCGGGGAAGAAAATGTGAGAGGGCTGGCGAGGCCATGGCAAAGCTCCTGCGGGGGGTAGCGTCGATAAAGGCGCTACGTTAGTGAGCAGGCGAGTGCCGCGCAAGCGGGGCCGAGAGTATTTCTCCATCGGCGGATAAATCGCCCCAGGCCCCTGCAGGCTGCGCCAGGGTTCGCAGGACCTTCAGCGGCCTTGAAAGCCGCGCCGGGCCATCGGCGCCTCGGGATTTCGGCGGGTTGACCTGCGCCAGCCGGGCATGGGCGCGCGCGGGCGCCGGGCGATCGAGAATGTGCTTGAAGCCGCGTATTCGGTCATGTTCTGCGGCTTGCCTGTCGACAGAGGGAATGTTGAAGTGCGCACCATTCAATGACCCGATATGAGAAATGTCAGCATGGAGCTTCAGGCAAATGCGGCGCTGATCCTGATCGACCAGCAAAAGGGCATCCTGCACCCCAGGCTCGGGCGGCGTAACAACCCCGAGGCCGAGGAGCGTATCGCCCAATTGCTGGCTTACTGGCGCCAGACGGCGCGGCCGCGGGTGCATGTGCAGCACCTGTCGCGCAGCGAGCAGTCGGTGTTCTGGCCGGGGCAATCGGGAGTGGAGTTTCAGCAGCGGTTCATGCCGCAGGACGGCGAGGCGGTGATCCACAAGCAAGTGCCGGATGCCTTTTGCGCCACGACCCTGGAGGCCGACTTGCGCAAGGCCGGGATCGGCCAGTTGGTGATCGTCGGCGTGGCGACCCACAACTCGGTGGAGTCGACGGCGCGCACCGCCGGCAACCTGGGGTTCGACACCTGGGTGGTGGAAGACGCCTGCTACACCTTCGACAAGGCCGACTTTTTTGGCCAGCCCCGCAGCGCCGAGGAGGTGCATGCCATGTCGCTGGGCAATCTGCATGGCGAGTACGCGACGGTGACCACGAGCAAACAGATTCTGCCCAAAGCCCCGTAGGAGCGAAGCTTGCTCGCGATCAGAACGTCTTGGCACCGCAAGGTCCGAGGCGCCTGCATCGCGAGCAAGCTTCGCTCCTACAGAAGATAAAGGCAGGGCTTTACGGCATCAGGCGCCGTGGCACTTCTTGAATTTCTTGCTGCTGCCGCATGGGCAAGGGTCGTTGCGGCCGACGTCTTTCAGGGCGTTGCGCACCGGCTCCTGGTGAGCGTGGTTGCAATGCGGACCGTGAACATGGCCGTGGTCGTGATCGTGGTGGTCATGATCGTGGTTGCAGTCAGGGCCATGGACATGGGGTTGCTGGGTCATTGAAGTTGCTCCGGAATAAAATCGGCGGGAATTATCTCGCCTTTGCGCGCCTGGTGCACGTCATGGCCGATGAATAATCCGGTTTCCAGCAAACCTTCCAGGCGATAGGGAATCGGTCGCTGCGGTTCCTTCAGCCATTTCATCACCTGGCGCACTTGCGGCCACAGGTTGGTGCGCACGGGAACCTTGAAATAGGCGCTGTGCTTGGGGCCGATGGTGAACCAATGCTCGTGCTCGCCCTCCGCCAGCAACTGGTCGCCCAGATGCACCCGGTATTCCAGGGCGCGGACGGTCAGGTCGGCATCGTTGGGATTGTCGATCCGAAAATGCAGGCGCAGGCGCTGCTCCAGCATATTGGCCTTGATCACCTCGACCTTGACCAGGTGCACCTGCGGGTCGAGGGTGTCGTCGGCGAACCATGAGGCGCAGCCCGAAAGCGCCAGCGCCGTAAGCAGTCCGAGGGTTCGTAGTGCGCGCAGCTGAACGACCATGGCGTTCCTCCGTTTGAACTCCAGTCTAGCAACGCTGGAGCGCAGGCGATGGAGGGCTCAGGCGCGGGGAGTCAGCTGGCGAAGTAGCTGGCGCAGCACTTCTTGAATTTCTGCCCGCTGGCGCAGGGGCAAGCGTCGTTGCGGCCGGCCTTGAGCTGCACGGTCGGGTCGATGAAATACCAGTGCCCGTTGTTTTGCACAAAGGACGAGCGTTCGCGATGGCTGTGCTCGCCGTTGCTGTCATGCCAGCGCGCGGTAAAGGTGACGAAGGCGTGCTCCGGCTGGCCGCCGAAGACTTCCGAGCTTTCGACTTCCAGGCCCAGCCAGGTGCTTTGCGCGCTCCAGTCGCTGATGGACTGACGGTCCAGCCCGGCCTGTTGCGCTGGCAGCGTGGTGGCCACCAGATAATCCACCAGGCCCAGCACGTAGGCGCTGTAGCGCGAGCGCATCAGCGCCTCGGCGCAAGGCGCGGGGTGGCCGGCGTGGTAGTGGCCGCAGCAGGCGTCCAGCAGGTTGCCGCTGCCGCAGGGACAAATAGAAGTACTCATTGCATTACCACCAATACTTTCCGAAGTTTTCCGGATTCGCCCAGAACCTGGAGTTGAGCCAGTCGGGCACTTGTTTGTATTCAAGCAGATCGTAGGTGAACAGGGTCAGGACCTGTTCGTCACGCTGGAAGCGTTCGCTGGCTTGCAGGGCCAGGGAGAAAAAGTCGGTCTCCTTCCAGTCGCAGGCATCCAGGTCGGCCAGCACCGCGATGCGGCTGGCGTTGAGGTTGCGGATCCCGCCGAGCAGGTTCAGGCCGTCGCGCTTGGGCAGATGCTCCAGGCAGTCGACCGCCAGCGCCAGGTCGAAACGGCGCGCCGCCAGCTCCGTCGGCAATGGGCCGGGCGCGGCCTGGGCAATGACGGTCTCGGGGTGTGCCTGGCGAAACGCTTCCAGGGCCGGAAACCCGCTGGCACCGATCAGCAGCAGTTGTTGCGGGGCGTAGCGGTCGAGCAAGGCGGCCAGGGCCTGCTGGGGCGTGCGCGAAGAAATGGCTACGGTCATCGAAGTTCCTCACTCTTGAAGTGGCCAAGACTAGCCTGCCCGGACCCGCGGGCCTAGAGCCGTTTTGTCTGAAATGACAGGCGCTCCCGGGCCCATCCGCCAGCGCCGCGTGCCGGCGCCGGGCTGGCGGAGATTTAAAGCCGGGTCTTTACTCCCCCAATCGGTTCTAAGCCGATTCCCTCAGGAGAAAACTAGATGAGCATAGTTCGGACAGCATTACCTTTGGTTCTGCTAACCAGTGTGTTGACTGGTTGCGCAGGTTTGCAGAAAACCGATTGGCCGACCTGCGCGGCTTTCGGGGGTGTCGGTGGGGCTGCATTGGGCGCGATTGAAAGCTCATCCTGGGCGGGATACGGCGCCTTGCTGGGAGCGGGTGTCGCGGCCGGTTATTGCTGGGTGCACGGCGATGGCGACGAGGACGGCGACGGCGTGCCGGACAGTCGCGACAAGTGCCCGGGCACGCCTAAAGGCGTGCAGGTGGACGCCAACGGTTGCCCACCGGAGCCGGTGGCCGTGGTCGAGGAGGTAATGGTGGTCAAGGAGGAAACCATCGTCATCCGCGATGTGCATTTCGAATTCGACTCGGCCAGGCTGACCGCCGCCGACAAGGCCAAGCTCGACACCATCGCCACCCGCCTGAAGCAGGAAGCGCCGAGCGCGCAACTGCAGGTGACCGGGCACACCGACAGCGTGGGCAGCGATGCCTACAACCAGCGGCTCTCGGAAAAACGCGCGCAATCGGTGACCGAATACCTGATCAGCGCAGGCGTACCGCGCAGCAGTTTCGTCTCGGTGGTCGGTGCCGGCGAGAGCCAACCGGTCGCCGATAACAAGACGGCCGACGGCCGCGCGATGAACCGGCGCACGGAAATCAAAATCAACCGCTGATTGCCCGGCGTGATTGCCTGGTATGGGCGGCTTGTGCAGCCGCCCATGCGGGTCTTTACTCCTGTGTGACCGGTATGGGCCGGTGACACAGGAGCATTCATGATGAGTCTTCTCTCGCGAGCCGCCTTGCCGGTTCTACTGCTCGGCAGCCTGCTCACAGGCTGCGCTACCCACAGCGACGGCACCGCCCCCCTCAACCAGCGTACGTGGCCAATCTGCAGCCTGCTCGGCGGCCTGGTGGGCGGTGGCCTGGGCGCCATTGAAAGCAGTGGCTGGGCTGCGGGTGGCGCGGCACTCGGCCTGGTGACCGGTGGTTTGATCTGCTACGCCCAGGATGGCGACGAGGACGATGACGGCGTATTCGACCGCCGTGACCGCTGCGCGGATACTCCGGCCAATACCCCGGTCGACAACCGTGGCTGCCCTTTGCCGCAATACCCCGCCGCGCCCGCGGTCGAGCCCATGCCGCAATCGGAGGTCATCACCCTCAGCGACCAGGGCGATGTGATGTTTGCCTTCGACTCGGCGGAGCTGACCCCGCAAGCGCAAAGCCAGTTGCAGGGGTTGCTGGCCAAGTTGCAGGGCGCCGATGTGATGAGCATCAAGGTCATCGGCCACACCGACAGCCAAGGCACCGATGAATACAACCAGCGGCTGTCCGAACGCCGCGCCAGCAGCGTTGCCGCCTTTCTCCTGAGCCAGGGCCTGGCGCCGGACAAGCTGACCAGCCAGGGCAAGGGCGAGAGCGAGCCGGTCGCCGATAACGCCACCGAAGAAGGGCGGGCGCAGAACCGTCGGGTGGAGCTGCACATTCAGCGCTGATGCACCGACGCCGGATCGCCGAGGCGACGGCATGGCAGGGGCGGCGGGAGAATTTTCGCCGCCCTCTGGCTTATCCCTCGCCGAAGTCGTTACTGTGCGCGCAAAGAAAAACTCGCAAAGGGGGGCATATGAAGGTGTTTTGGGGGCTGGGCAAGTTGTTGACGCTGTTGTTCTGGGTGTTGGTGCTGATCAATCTGGTCAGCCCGCTGATCAATCCGATCCATCTGTTGATCAACCTGGCAGGCAGCCTGTTGCTGCTGACCCACCTGATGGAGCTGCTGTTGTTCAACGGCAGTCTCAAGGGCCGCGCCCACCCTTGGCGAGACCGCCTGCAAATTCTCCTGACCGGCATTTTCCACTTGCAAACCTTCAAGGCGGCGAAGCCTGTGGAGGCCGCTCATGCGTAAGCTCTGCCTGCTCGCGGCATTGTGCAGCCCACTGGCCCAGGCCCAGGTGGTGACGGTCGAGACCAACTCCCTGATGCGCCTGCCCAACACCACCAGCAACCTGCAACTGGAACGCCTGGAGGTGGCCGACTACGGCACCTTGCTGATTCCGTCGAATGTCACCGAGGTCAAGGTCGGCGAGTTGCGCCTGGGGCGCGAGGCGCGGATCACGATCGTGCCGGGTGAACAAGGCCTGCAATTGAACGTCGATCGTGCCGACCTGGATGCCGGCAGCCAGATCACCTCCCGCGGGGCTCCCGGGACTTACCAGAAGGCGGCCCGGCCGGGGCGCAACCTCAACCTGCGCATCGCCTCGCTGCAGGCCGCGGAGCTTTCGGTGGATGCGCGCGGCGGCAGCGGTGCGCCGGGTTATGTCGGCCTCGATGGCGCCAACGGCGAGGAGCCGGGCTGCACCTGGGGCCAGGCCGGGCGTGGCGCCGACGGTGACAACGGTGGTGACGGCCAGCCGGGGGCGGCGGGCGCCCAGGTGCGGGTCGAGTTGCCGCGCGATTACCCGGCAGAGCAGATCAAGGTCTGGGTCGATGGCGGGGCCGGCGGTCTGGCCGGCGCCGGTGGAAAACCCGGGGCAGGGGGCAAATCCAAGGGTTGCCTGGTTTACCGTGCCGACGGCGGCAAGAGCGGCCGACCTGGCGCCGAAGGCCATCCAGGGCCGGCAGGCCCCGCGGGTTCGGTAACCGTGCAACGCCTGTAGGCGGTCTTCGAACAGGCGGTGCTGATTCTGACGCTATCGCGGGCAAGCCTCGCTCCTACGGACAGCACAACCTTGTAGGAGCGAGGCTTGCCCGCGAAGCCCTTTCCGCTATTCGCCTCAGAACATCGGCCTGGCCGCCGCCACGGCCACCAGCAACAGGCCGATGATCAGATTGATCCCAACCAGTTTCCGAATATTGCCCAGGGTCGCGGCCCCTGTCGGCCAGTCTTCGGCTGCCACCGCCTGGCGCAGCGCTGGCAGTTGCAACGACTGGATCCGGATAAACAGCGCGGTCATCACCACATACAGGCCCATCATCACCTGCACATAGCGCGGCGCGGTCTCGAAGCCGCTGAAGCGCAGGTGGATCAGGCCGACGCCGCTGATCGGCAACAGCACCACCGCGACCCAGACCCAGACGAAAAACCGTGGGAAGACTTCTGCCCACAGCTTCAAGCGTGCCGGCCCCTCCAGGGCTGCCACCGCCGCCGGGCGCAGCACCATCCAGGCGAAAAACATGCCGCCGACCCAGACCAGGGCGGCCAGGACATGCAGGGTGTAGGCAAGGGCAAAGGCTGTCATTCGGGTACTCCGTTCTGCGCGGGATGAATTAGCGGGGTATGATAGCGGCCGATCCGAACCACTGAAAATTTATCCAGCGTTTCTCGCGCCCGAAGAACCATGATCAGCAACGAACTCAAAACCACGATCCAGGGCGCTTACTCGCGTTTTCTCGAAGCCAAGAGCCTGAAGCCGCGTTACGGCCAGCGCCTGATGATCGCCGAAGTCGCCAAGGTACTGGGTGATATCGATACCGACGACGAAGGCCGGCGTTCCGGCGACCCGGCCGTGGTGGCCGTGGAAGCCGGCACCGGTACCGGCAAGACAGTGGCCTACAGCCTGGCCGCGATTCCGACCGCCAAGGCCGCCGGCAAGCGCCTGGTGATCGCCACCGCCACCGTCGCCCTGCAGGAACAGATCGTCTACAAGGACCTGCCCGACCTGATGCGCAACAGCGGGCTGAACTTCACCTTCTCCCTGGCCAAGGGCCGGGGCCGCTACATGTGCCTGTCCAAGCTCGACATGCTGCTGCAGGAAGGCCATGCGCAAACCGCCACCGCCCAGCTGTTCGAAGAAGAAGGCTTCAAGATCGAGGTCGATGAGGCCAGCCAGAAGCTGTTCACCAGCATGATCGAGAAGCTCGCCGGCAATAAATGGGACGGCGATCGCGACAGCTGGCCCACCGCCCTGGAAGACGCCGACTGGGCGCGCCTGACCACCGACCACAGCCAGTGCACCAACCGTCATTGCCCGAACTTCGGCCAGTGCGCCTTCTACAAGGCCCGCGAAGGCATGGGCAAGGTCGACGTGATTGTCACCAACCATGACATGGTCCTGGCCGACCTGGCCCTGGGCGGTGGCGCGGTGCTGCCTGACCCGCGCGACACCCTCTATGTGTTCGACGAAGGCCACCACCTGCCGGACAAGGCCATCGGCCACTTCGCCCATTACACTCGCCTGCGCTCCACCGCCGACTGGCTGGAGCAGACCGCCAAGAACCTCACCAAACTGCTGGCTCAGCACCCGCTGCCGGGCGACCTGGGCAAGCTGATCGAGCAAGTGCCGGAGCTGGCGCGCGAGATCAAGACCCAGCAACAGTTCATGTTCACCGCCTGCGAGCAACTGGCCGACTTCAAGACCGGCGAAGACATGGAGGGCCGCGAGCGGCCGCGCCATCGTTTCGTCGGCGGGGTGATCCCCGACCATATGCGGGAGATGGGCATCGAGCTGAAAAAAGGCTTCTCGCGCCTGACCGACCTGTTCACCCGCCTGACCGACCTGCTCAAGGAAGGCATGGACGGCGAGGTCAACATCGGCATCGCCAGCAACCAGGCCGAAGAGTGGTACCCGCTGTTCGGCAGCCTGTTGTCCCGCGCGTCGGGCAACTGGGAACTGTGGACCGCCTTCACCACCGAAGACCCGGAGGACAACCCGCCGATGGCGCGTTGGCTGACCCTGGCGGAAAGCGGTTCGCTGTTCGACATCGAGGTCAACGCCAGCCCGATCCTCGCTGCCGAAATGCTGCGTCGCAACCTGTGGAACGTGGCCTATGGCGCGCTCGTGACCTCCGCCACCCTGACCGCCCTGGGCACTTTCGACCGTTTCCGCATGCGTGCCGGGCTGCCGAAAAAGGCCGTGACGGCGGTGGTGCCCAGCCCCTTCCATCACGCCGATGCCGGGGTGCTGCGGGTTCCCGACTTGCGCGCCGACCCGCGGGACGCGCCGGCCCATACCGCGGCGATCATCCGCGACCTGCCGGAACTGGTGGAAGGTTCGCGCGGCACCCTGGTGCTGTTCTCGTCGCGCAAACAGATGCAGGACGTGTTCGACGGCCTCGATCGCGACTGGCGCAAGCAGGTGTTCATTCAAGGCAACCTGTCGAAACAGGAAACCCTGAACAAGCACAAGGCGCGGGTCGATGGCGGCGACTCCAGCGTGCTGTTCGGCCTGGCCAGCTTCGCCGAGGGCGTGGACCTGCCCGGCGCCTACTGCGAGCACGTGGTGATCGCCAAGATCCCGTTCTCGGTGCCGGACGATCCGGTGGAAGCTGCGCTGGCTGAGTGGATCGAAGCCAGGGGCGGCAACCCGTTCATGGAAATCTCGGTGCCGGACGCCTCGCTCAAGCTGGTCCAGGCCTGCGGTCGCCTGCTGCGTACCGAACAGGACCGCGGCACCATCACCCTGCTGGACCGGCGCCTGGTCACCCAGCGTTATGGCAAGGCTATCCTCAACGCCTTGCCGCCATTTCGTCGGGAAATTTCCTGAATGCGACCGGCCAGTGGGCCGGTCGCGTTGTCTATTTTTCATGTCCCTGACTGCACACAGGCCGCTCATCGGTCGTTAAGGAGCACCCGGTCCCTATGATTCGCCGTTCGTTACCCGCTGTCTTCGCCCTGTTGTTCGCCACGCCGTTGTTCGCCGCGCCGGCAGGGCAGCAGACGCTGTTCAACTTTGTCCGGCCTGCCGATGTGGTGCAGGTGACGACAGTGGATGCCAGCCTGCCGCAATCCAACGCAGAGCAGACAGCCGAAGGCGAAGTACTGCGCCGGGTGACCTTCAATCCAGCGCTTCACCCCAGCTTGCGCCTGACCCCGCAGAGCGGTGCCTGGGACTGGTCGCAGTCCGGCGTCATGAGCCTGCGTATCCAGAGTGCGATGAACTGGGCCCTGACCCTGTACGTGAAGATCCAGAGCAATAACGGCAAGACCCTGGTCAGCCGTATCGATCTGCCGGCCGGCCCGGCACAGACCCTGCTGGTGCCGCTGGTCGCCAGTTCGCCGCTGAGCCAGGGCATGAAGGCCGGCCCGCCGATGCCCATAACCTTCGAAGGCCAGCGCGTGCTGCTGGCCAGCAGCGAAGGCGAGCTGGACCGCAGCCAGGTGGTCTCGGTGACGTTGTCCATGGACCAGCCGAAAGCCGCCCAGAGCATCCTGCTCGAGCGTTTTGGCGTGCAGGACGGCGAAATGGCGCTCAAGGCGGCCTACGGTGGCCTGGTGGATGCCTACGGCCAGTCGACCCGAGCCAACTGGCCGGAGAAAGTCACCAACGACGAACAGCTCAAGGCCGCCGCGGCCAAGGAACAGCAACAACTGAAAAACTGGCTGGCCGAGCGCGAGCGTGCCTCCCTGGATACCTACGGAGGCTGGAGCAAGGGGCCAACCTTCAAGGCCAGCGGTTTCTTTCGCACCGAGAAACGCCACGGTCGCTGGTACCTGGTGACGCCGCAAGGGCATCCGTTTTATTCCCTGGGGGTCAATGCGGTCGCGGCGGATAGCAGCCAGACCTATGTCGCCGGCCGTGAGTGGATGTTTTCCGCATTGCCCAGCGCCGACGAGCCGCTGGCGGGCTATTACGGCGAGGGCGACAACCGTGGCGGCAATGGCGCTGACCGGGGCCGCGCCTACAACGCCGGTCGCTGGTATGACTTCTATGGCGCCAACCTGCAGCGCACCTATGGCGTGCCCTGCCTGCCGGGCAGCGAAACCCGGGCTGGCGTGGCGGACGCCGCCAAGGCTGATGCCGCCCAGGCCCAGGCCCAGGCCGCGCAGGACGCCGAGCCGTCAGCCGCGGCAACGTGCCCGGCCGTAGCCCTGGACCAGCAACGCTGGGCCACCCATACCCTGGATCGCCTGCAAGCCTGGGGCTTCAACACCCTAGGCAACTGGAGCGCGCCGGCACTGGGCCTGAACGACCGCGTGCCCTACACCTTGCCGCTGTCGATCGTCGGCGACTACGCGAGCATCAGTACCGGCACCGACTGGTGGGGCGGCATGCCCGACCCGTTCGATCCGCGTTTCGCCATGGCCACCGAGCGCGCCGTGGCCATTGCCGCCCGCGATCATCGCGACGACCCATGGCTGATCGGCTACTTCGCCGACAACGAACTGGCCTGGGCTGGCCCCGGCGAGGACCCCAAGGCGCGTTACGCCCTGGCCTACGGCACGTTGCGCATGACCACCGACGTGCCGGCCAAGCGCGCATTCCTCAAGCAGCTGCGCGACAAGTACCGAAACCAGGCGGGCCTGTCGAAGGCCTGGGGCATCGACCTGACGGCCTGGGAACTGATGGAAGACCCGGGCTTCGAGCCGCCGTTGCCCAGCCCGGAACATCCGGAGATCGAAGCCGACTTCAAGTACTTCCAGAAGGTATTTGCCGACACTTACTTCAAGACCATTTCCGATTCGCTGAAATGGCACGCGCCGAACCACCTGCTGCTGGGCGGGCGCTTCGCCATCAGCACCCCCGAGGCCGTGGCTTCCTGTGCACAGTATTGCGATGTGTTGAGTTTCAACCTGTACACCCTCAAGCCGCAGGACGGTTATGACTTCGCCGGCCTGAGCGCGCTGGACAAACCGGTGCTGATTACCGAGTTCAACTTCGGCTCGCGCGATCGCGGCCCGTTCTGGGGCGGTGTGACCGAGCTGGCGCGGGAGGAAGATCGCGGCCCGGCCTATGGCCAGTTCCTCAAGCAGGCGCTGAACGAGCCGTCGATTGTCGGCGTGCACTGGTTCCAGTACCTCGATCAACCGGTCACCGGGCGTCTGCTGGACGGCGAGAACGGCCATTTCGGCCTGGTGGGCATCACCGACGTGCCGTTCCAGGGTTTTGTCGACAGCGTGCGCAAGAGCAACTTGCAGGCCCTCGACCGGTTGGCCAAGGAAGCCGACAAGGCCCAGGCAGAGGCCGACAAGGCCGCCGACGCTGGCAAGTCGGGCCATGACGACGAAGGCGCGGGGCAGGGCAACGGCGCTGCGGGCGACCATTCGGGAAATGGCCACTGATCGCAGGATCAGGCCTTTAGGCGGCTAGTCGCGCCCCGGTCTCCGCTCTCACGCATCGGGGGCGGCCTGCCCGCGCCGTAAGCAACTCCGGCGATTTCTGAACAATTCTTCCGGTGCTGTATCGCCGGACGTGCTTCTGTTCCCAAAACCCTCAAGGGCTGGAACAATGCGCACCACTTTGTAGAGCATGGTCCGGGGGAGTTACGGGTGCAGATTCAGGGTCATTACGAACTTAAATTCGAGGCGGTGCGCGAAGCTTTCGCAGCACTCTTCGACGATCCCCAAGAGCGTGGCGCGGCGTTGTGCATCCAGGTCGGCGGCGAAACCGTGCTCGATCTCTGGGGCGGCACCGCCGACAAGGACGGCAGCGAGGCCTGGCACAGCGATACCATTGCCAACCTGTTTTCCTGCACCAAGACCTTCACCGCGGTCACCGCCCTGCAATTGGTGGCCGAAGGCAAACTGCAATTGGACGCGCCGGTGGCCCGGTATTGGCCTGAGTTTGCCGCGGCCGGCAAGGAAGCGATCACCCTGCGTCAGTTGCTCTGCCATCAGGCCGGGCTGCCGGCGTTGCGTGAGCTGCTGGCGCCGGAAGCGCTCTACGACTGGCAAACCATGGTCGATGCCCTGGCGGCAGAGGCTCCTTGGTGGACGCCGGGCGAGGGGCACGGTTATGCCGCTATTACCTACGGCTGGCTGGTGGGCGAACTGCTGCGCCGGGCCGATGGCCGCGGTCCCGGCGAGTCGATCGTGGCGCGCGTCGCCAGACCGCTGGGGCTGGACTTCCATGTCGGCCTGGCCGACGAGGAGTTTTACCGCGTGGCACATATCGCCCGGGGCAAGGGCAATGTCGGCGATGCGGCCGCGCAGCGCCTGTTGCAAGTGACCATGCGCGAGCCCACCGCCATGACCACCCGCGCATTCACCAACCCGCCATCGATCATGACCAGCACCAACAAGCCGGAATGGCGGCGCATGCAACAGCCTGCGGCCAACGGCCATGGCAATGCCCGCAGCCTGGCCGGGTTCTACAGCGGCCTGCTCGATGGCAGCTTGCTGGAAGCGGACATGCTCGAAGAGTTGACTCGCGAGCACAGCGTCGGCATGGACAAGACGTTGTTGACCCAGACCCGTTTCGGCCTGGGATGCATGCTTGACCAGCCGCAGGTGGCCAACGCCACGTTCGGCCTCGGTCCACGGGCGTTCGGCCATCCGGGAGCCGGCGGCTCCGTCGGTTTTGCCGACCCCGAATACGATGTGGCTTTCGGTTTTGTCACTAATACCTTGGGCCCTTACGTACTTATGGATCCAAGAGCGCAGAAGTTGGTGAGAGTTTTGTCGGATTGTCTGTAAAAAAGTTGCTGGCAGGGTTTTTTTTGCTTAAACATGAGTAAAAGCAGCAGCAAGGAACCCTGGGGCTTTTATACTTTCAAAGCGTGTGTTTGTACGGTTCGTAGAGACCGTAATATTTGATCTCATTTTGTGGATATCCCATGTCGTCAAACAAGTCTTTAGCCTTGGCTCTTTGCCTCACTGTTACCGGTTGTGCACAAACTCCACAAAATGACGCAGAAGGTGGGCACTGGTGGTCTTTCGGTTCCGATAAGGCCGCCAGCAAGGAAGCGGTGCAACCGGCAGCAAACGCAGCTGCCAACGAAGTTTCCGCGGCCAAGTCCGCCGCCACATCCACCGCAACATCCACTGCCAAATCGGCAACCGCACCTGCTGCGGCTAAGGTCGAAGCCGCCACTGCTTCCGCCTCCGCCGCGACCGCCTCTGCCGCTCCGGCCGCCAAGGCGGAAACCACCAACTGGTGGTGGCCATTCCCTTCCAAGGACGCGGGCAAAGACGCCGCCAAGGATGCCGCCAAGGAACCGGTAGCCGACGCCAAGGCCAAGGCGGATGCCGCGACCGCTGCTCCTAAGGTTGCCAAGGCCGAGACCGGCAACTGGTGGTGGCCTTTCAACCAACAGCCCAAGTCGCCGACCAAGGCCGATGTGAAAGACATCCCGATGCCGGATCCAAAAGTCACCCAGGCCTGGCTGGACGACTACGAGCCGCGCCTGCGCGAAGCGATCAAGGACAGCCGCCTGCAACTGGAACGCCGCGAGAACACCCTGGTGGTCATCGCTCCGGTCGACGGTTCGTTCAACCCTGACCGCCCGGCCATGCTGCTGCCGGTCACCCTGAGCCCGTTCACTCGCGTGGCCAAGGCCGTGGGCACCGATGCCAAGACTTCCGTACTGGTGCTGGGCCATGCCGACACCACCGGCGCCGCGGCTGCCAACCAGAAGCTGAGCCGCGACCGTGCGCAGTCCGTCGCCGCGATCTTCAGCCTTACCGGCCTCAAGCGTGATCGCCTGATGCTGCGCGGCATGGGTTCGGTCATGCCACGTGCTGCCAACGACAGCGTCGAAGGTCGCGCGCTGAATCGTCGCGTGGAAATCATCGTCACCCAGCGCAGCACCATGCTGGCCCTGCTGAGCAAGTACAACCAGCCGACTCCATCCGAGGCGGAACTGGTTGCCGTACAGGACGTGAAGCCGGTTGTTCCTGCTGCCTCCTCGAAGAAGGCCACCGCCGCGAAGAAAGCCGCTCCGGCGAAAAAGACCCCGGCCAAGAAGCCTGTGGCGAAGAAACCCGTCGCCAAGAAAACCACCACTGCCAAGGCTCCGGCCAAGGCCGTGGCCGAACAGGCGAAGAACTGATTCACCAGGCATTGGGCAAAAGGAACCTGCAATGACCCAGGGATTGGCGGACATGCGCCGCGACTACACCCGTGACGGGCTGACCGAAGCCCAGGCTCCGGTCGAGCCCTTCGAGTTGTTTCACCGCTGGTTCGCGGAGGCGGTGAAAACCGAGCAGCCACCGGTCGAGGCCAATGCCATGACCCTGGCGACTGTTGACGAAGAAGGGCGTCCGCACTGCCGCATCCTGCTGCTCAAGGGGCTGGATGCGCAGGGTTTCACCTTCTTCACCAACTACGACAGCGCCAAGGGGCAACAGCTGGCCGCACGGCCTTTTGCCGCCATGACTTTCTTCTGGCCGGCCCTGGAGCGTCAGGTGCGTATCGAGGGGCGGGTGGTCAAGGTCACCGCCGAGGAATCCGATGCCTACTTCCAGGTGCGCCCGCTGGGCAGCCGCCTGGGCGCCTGGGCATCGCCGCAGAGCCAGGTAATCGCCGATCGCGAGGAACTGGAAGCCTTGCTCAAGAACACCGAGCAGCGCTTCAGCGATACCCAGCCCCACTGCCCCGAGCATTGGGGAGGCTATCGCCTGTTACCGGAGCGCATCGAGTTCTGGCAAGGACGCGCGAGCCGTCTGCACGATCGCTTGAACTACCGCCTGCAAGGCGCCAGCTGGGTGCGCGAGCGCCTGGCCCCCTGAGCCTGCAACCAACTCATTCGCCGGGATAACCGGCCGCGGCGGCTTCAAGCCACTGTGGCAGGTCCCGGCGTTTTACTTTCTGCCGATGGGCATTTTCCAGTTGTTGCAGCATGAAGGATTTCTTCTTCTCGTCCCCGCCGGCCAGCGACAGCGCCAGGTCCCGGTCCATCCAGCGTTTGATGCGTACATACAGCCACCAATGGAAATACAGGCCGGCAACGGTGGTCACGACGATGATGAAGTAATCCATGGCAAATCCTTTGGCCGGTGGCGCAACTTGGGAAATAAGCGCTACCGTGTGAAGAGTTTTTTATACATATGCAGTCTGTACGGCTGCTGAATGGAACACATTTTATCCGGGCGATGCCGTGACAGGCGTCAAGCTGCGGAGTTTAATGATTATCTGTCCTTTGGAGTTGATCCTATGCGTAAGTCTGTTTTGCTGGTTGCTTCCTTTTCCACGATGGCCATGTTGCTCACCGGTTGCCAATCCAACCTGACCGGTGACTCTTACTCCCGTGACGAGGCGCGTCGCGTACAGACCGTTCGCATGGGCACCATCGAATCCCTGCGTCCGGTGAAAATCGAAGGCACCAAGACCCCGATCGGCGGCCTCGCCGGTGCTGCGGTCGGCGGCGTTGGCGGCAGCGCCATCGGCGGCGGCAAAGGCAGCATCGTGGCAGCGGTCATCGGTGCAGTGGCTGGCGGCCTGATCGGTTCCGCCACCGAGGAAGGCCTGACCCGTGCCCAGGGCGTGGAAATCACCGTGCGTGAAGACGACGGCAGCATGCGTGCCTATGTGCAAGAGGTTCAGGAAAATGAAGTGTTCCGCGTTGGCGAGCGCGTGCGCATCATGAGCGTCAACGGCACCAGCCGTGTTGCCCACTAAGCGTTAGCCGCTACAAAACAAAACCCCGGCCAGGTAACTGGTCGGGGTTTTGTGTTTTCAGCCTGGGCAATGCCGGCGGTTATGCCGGCAGTTGTGGGTTCTTGCGGCTGGCGGCGGCGGTTACGGCGTAGCCGATCAGGGCGGCGAAGAGCGAGCCGGTGAGGATGCCCATGCGGTCCATGCCGGCGTATTCGCTGCTGCCGGGTATAAAGGCCAGGGAACCGACAAAGAGGCTCATGGTGAAGCCGATCCCGCAGAGGATCGCCACGCCGAGTATCTGGCCCCAGTTAGCGCCGGAAGGCAGGGCGGCCATGCCCATCTTCACTGCCAGCCAGGTCAGGCCGAATACGCCGACGGTCTTGCCCAGCAACAAGCCAGTGGCGATGCCCATGGGCACGTGGTGGGTGAAGCTTTCCACGGTGATGCCTTGCAGCGACAGGCCGGCGTTGGCAAAGGCGAACAGCGGCAGGATGCCGTAGGCGACCCACGGATGCAGCGCATGCTCCAGGCTCAGCAGCGGTGAAGGCTCGGCATTGCGGGTGCGCAGCGGGATGCAGAACGCCAGGGTCACGCCGGCCAGGGTCGCGTGGACCCCGCTCTTGAGCACGCAGACCCAGAGGATCAGGCCGATGATCATGTACGGCCCAAGCTTGACCACCCCCAGCCGGTTCATCGCCACCAGCGCCACCAGGCACGCCGCGGCAAGCATCAGCGACAGGGTCGAGAGGGCGCCGGAGTAGAAAATCGCAATGACGATGATGGCCCCCAGGTCATCGATGATCGCCAGGGTCATCAGGAACAGCTTCAGCGACACCGGAATCCGCTTGCCCAGCAGGGCCAGCACGCCGAGGGCGAAAGCGATGTCGGTGGCCATGGGGATCGCCCAGCCGTTGAGCGCGGGTGGATTGTCCTTGTTGAGGAACCAGTAGATCAACGCGGGCACCACCATGCCGCCGATGGCGGCGGCGCCTGGCAGGACGATCTGCGAAGGCTTGGACAGGTGGCCTTCGAGGAGCTCGCGCTTGACCTCCAGGCCGATCAGCAGGAAGAACATGGCCATCAGGCCGTCGTTGATCCACAGCAGCAGGGGCTTGGCGATTTTCAGGGCGCCGATCTGGGCGACCACGGGAGTGTCCAGCAGGCCGTTGTACAGCCAGGACAGCGGTGAGTTGTTGATGATCAAGGCAAGCACGGCAGCGGCAATCAATAACAGACCGCTGGCAGCTTCCAACTGAAAGAAACGCGTGAAAGTGCTACGCAGAGGCAAGGTCGCTCTCCATCAAAAAACGAAAAAGGTGGCACACCCTAACCGGTAGTCTTGGTTGTTAAAACAAAAGTTATATTCTTTTTTGTTATATGCAGAAGAACAGCGGCCTGCTGAAAAACTCAGCCTAGCAGTTGTGTTTCCAATTGATTCACAACTGTACCTTTGAGGGGCTGGAGTTGTTTCCTAACATGTCTGGCCCCAGCCCCACGGGCCGGGGAGTTTTGCCTGTTGCAGCGTCTGATTTTCCTTGTGCCTGGATCGCCTATGCTGGGTGCACTTCATCTTCTCCGCGTCCTGTGTGGCGTCGAGCCAACGAGAAAACACCATGAGCGACAACCGTCAGTGGGCCCGCGAGGCCATCCGGATCATCGAAGCCGACTTCCAGCGCAGCGCCGACACCCACTTGATCCCTTTGCCCCTGCCGGGCCTGCCAGGCATCGAGTTGTACTTCAAGGATGAGTCCAGCCACCCCACCGGCAGCCTCAAGCATCGCCTGGCGCGTTCGCTGTTCCTCTACGCGCTGTGCAACGGCTGGCTCAAGCCCGAGGCGCCGGTGATCGAGGCGTCCAGTGGTTCGACGGCGATTTCCGAAGCCTATTTCGCACGCTTGCTGGGCTTGCCCTTCATTGCGGTGATGCCGGCCAGCACCTCCCAGGAAAAGATCGCGCAGATCGCCTTCTATGGCGGCAAGAGCCATCTGGTGCAGGACCCGACGCAGATCTACGCCGAGTCGGAGCGCCTGGCCCGCGAGAGCGGCGGGCATTTCATGGACCAGTTCACCTACGCCGAACGCGCCACCGACTGGCGGGCGAACAACAACATCGCCGAGTCGATCTTCCAGCAACTGCGCTTCGAACGTTACCCGGAGCCCGCATGGCTGATCTCCAGCCCGGGCACCGGCGGCACCACCGCGACCCTGGGGCGTTATGTGCGTTATCGCCAGCATTGCACCCGCGTGCTGTGCGCCGACGCCGAGCGTTCGGTGTTCTTCGATTACTACCAGAGCGGCGACGCCAGCCTGCGCCTGGATTGCGGTTCGCGCATCGAGGGGATCGGCCGGCCACGGGTCGAAGCGTCGTTCCTGCCCAAAGTGATCGATGCGATGGTCAAGGTGCCGGACGCGTTGTCGCTGGCGGCCATGCATTACCTGGCGCAGCGCCTGGGACGGCGGGTGGGCGGTTCCAGCGGCACCAACCTGATCGGCGCGCTGATGGCGGCGCAGCAAATGAAGCAGGCCGGGGAGAGCGGTTCGATCGTGGCGATCCTGTGTGACGGCGGCGAGCGTTACGCGACCACCTATTACGATCAGGACTGGTTGAGCGCTCAGGGTTATCAGCTGACGGCCTTGATCGAGGCGGTGGCGGCGAGTGTGGAGCGTGGCGAGGCGTTGCCGGCCAGCGTATTGCGCGCCGGCATCTGAGATCGCAGGCGCGCTCACCGGAGCGCGCCTACCTGTGAAAAGGCCCCTGTAGCAGGGGCCTTTTTTTTACGCCTCGATCCCGAGGATGTTGCGCGCCACCGCTTCGGCGATGCGGATCCCGTCGACCCCGGCCGACAGGATGCCGCCGGCATAACCGGCGCCTTCGCCGGCCGGATACAGGCCCTTCACGTTCAGGCTCTGCATCGATTCGTTGCGGGTAATGCGCAGCGGCGACGAGGTGCGGGTCTCGATCCCGGTCAGTACCGCGTCGTGCAAGGAATAACCCTTGATCTGCCGCTCGAAGGCCGGCAGCGCTTCGCGGATCGCCTCGATGGCGAAGTCCGGCAGGGCCAGGGCCAGGTCACCGAGGGCGACGCCCGGCTTGTAGGACGGCTCGACGCTGCCCAGGGCGGTGGACGGCTTGCCGGCGATAAAGTCGCCGACCAGTTGCGCCGGGGCTTCGTAGTTGCTGCCGCCGAGCACGAAGGCGTGGGATTCCAGGCGTTCCTGCAGCTCGATGCCGGCCAGCGGGCCGCCCGGGTAATCCACTTCCGGGGTGATGCCGACCACGATGCCGGAGTTGGCATTGCGCTCGTTACGCGAATATTGGCTCATGCCGTTGGTGACGACGCGGTTCGGCTCGGAAGTCGCCGCCACCACGGTGCCGCCCGGGCACATGCAGAAGCTGTAGACCGAACGGCCATTCTTGGCGTGGTGCACCAGCTTGTAGTCGGCGGCGCCGAGCTTCGGATGACCGGCGTACTTGCCCAGGCGCGCGCTGTCGATCAGCGACTGCGGGTGCTCGATGCGGAAACCCACGGAGAACGGCTTGGCCTCCATGTACACGCCGCGGGCGTGAAGCATGCGGAAAGTGTCGCGGGCGCTATGGCCCAGGGCCAGGATCACATGCTTGGAATGCAGCTGTTCGCCGCTGTTGAGTTCGACGCCGACCAATTGGCCGTCTTCGATCAATACGTCGGTCACCCGCTGCTCGAAACGCACTTCACCGCCCAGGGCGATGATCTGCTGGCGCATGTTTTCGACCACGCCGGTCAGGCGGAAGGTACCGATGTGCGGCTTGCTGACGTAGAGGATCTCTTCCGGCGCGCCGGCCTTGACGAACTCGTGCAGGACCTTGCGGCCGTGGTGTTTCGGGTCCTTGATCTGGCTGTACAGCTTGCCGTCGGAGAAAGTCCCCGCGCCGCCTTCGCCGAACTGCACGTTGGATTCCGGGTTGAGCACGCTTTTGCGCCACAGGCCCCAAGTGTCCTTGGTGCGCTGGCGCACTTCCTTGCCGCGCTCGAGGATGATCGGCTTGAAGCCCATCTGCGCCAGCAGCAGGCCGGCGAAAATCCCGCAGGGGCCGAAACCCACCACGATCGGGCGCTGTTGCAGGTCGGCGGGCGCCTGGCCGACGACCTTGTAGCTGACATCCGGCGCCGGGTTGACGTTACGGTCGTCGGCGAACTTGTGCAGCAGCCTGGCCTCGTCGCGCACGTTCAGATCGAGGGTGTAGATGAAGCAGAGCTCGGACGACTTCTTGCGCGCGTCGTAGCTGCGCTTGAACAGGGTGAAGTCGAGCAGGTCCTCGCTGGCGATGCCCAGGCGCTGCAGGATGGCAGGGCGCAGGTCTTCATCGGGATGGTCGATCGGCAGCTTGAGTTCGGTGATTCGTAACATGACAGGGTCCGGTTCGCGGGACGCACCAATGCGTCAGGGCGGTTTTACAAACCGGCGATTATAAGCCGCAAAGCCCGGACTCCGTGAGGTTAAAACGGTTGTCCGTCGCCTCAGTCGCTGCGCGAGCCACCGAAATAGGCGCAACCGCGCTCGACCTGGCCATCGACCCGCAATTCCGCGCTCAGGTGCTGCACGCTGCCGGTCTGGCTATCCACGCAGCGCTGCGGCGCGACCCAGAGTTCGACCCGGCGGTTGTTGGCTTCGCTGCTGAGGTTGAAGCGGCCGTCGCCCAGTTGCTCTTCCAGGTAGGGCAGCGCCAGCGCTGGCTGGCCGGTGCGTTCGATGCGCATGCCCTTGGCGCTGACATCGACATTCCAGCCCGGGGCCTGGCCGCTGGCCCGCAGGATTAGGCGCGGGAAATCGGGATCGGCGCAGGCGTCGCTCGAACGCTCGATGCGATACAGCTGGCTGAGCGCGACTTCACTGTCGGCGCCGCCGGACTTGCTCGGGGAGAAATGCCCGCGCAGGTCGGCGAACAGCGTGCCCTGCTTGTCCGCCAGCGCGGCGGCTTCCTGGAGGATGCTGGTGCCGCCGTTGTCCTTGACCACATAACGCTGTTCGCCGACGCAGGGCTTGAACAGCAACTGGCCGTCGGCGGCGGTCAGCGTGCCCTGCATGCGGGTCTGGCCGGCCGGGGATTGCGCCCGGGGCTGGCCGTCGAACACCGACAGCATCTGGCAACCGGCAAACAGGGGGAGCAGGGCAATACAAACAAGGGAACGGGCGGCACGCATCGTCGGGTCTCCAATCAAGTGCCGCCACGTTACGCAGCCTGACCGCTCATCACAACCCTGGATCCAATCACCTCACTGGAGGAGCCAGGCTTGCCGGCGATCCAGGCGCTGCGGTATGCCGGGTGCAACGTTATCGCGAGCAAGCTTCGCTCCTACGCAGGCATGTGGGTCAGCCGACGATATAAGTCTGACCGGTCTGCAGGCCTTCCACGCTCTTGGCGTAGGCCAGCGCCACATCGGCGCCGGGAACCGGCTTGTAGCCGCGGAAATACGGGGCATAGCTGTCCATGGCTTCTTCCAGCACGGTCGGGCTCACCGAGTTCACCCGCAAGCCGCGGGGCAATTCAATGGCGGCGGCACGCACGAAGCCATCGATGGCGCCGTTGACCAGGGCCGCCGAGGCGCCGCTGCGGATCGGGTCGCGGTTGAGGATCCCGGATGTGAAGGTGAACGAGGCGCCGTCGTTGGCGAACTCGCGGCCGATCAGCAGCAGGTTGACCTGGCCCATCAGCTTGTCCTGCAGGCCGAGGGCGAAGTGCTGTTCGTTCATCTCGCCCAGCGCTGCGAAGGTGACATTGCCCGCCGCGCAGACCAACGCATCGAAGCGGCCGGTTTTCTCGAAGAGTGCGCGAATCGAGGCGCTGTCGCTGATATCCACCTGGAATTCGCCGCTGGTGCGGCCGATACGAACGATTTCGTGACGTTGCGACAGCTCTTTGTCGACGGCCGAACCTAGGGTGCCGTGGGCGCCAATCAGCAGGATTTTCATGGGACGGTTCCTCGAGTGGGGTGAATGAGGTTGCAGTCTAGTGCTGGTTTTTCCTGTTGATTAGCGCGCTAATAGGCAACCTTTGGTTTTCAAATGGAAACAATCCATGAGCGAGATGGATGACCTCGCGGCGTTCGCCGTGCTGATCGAGGCGGGCAGTTTCACCCTGGCTGCCCAGCAGTTGGGGTGCAGCAAGGGGCAGTTGTCCAAGCGCATCAGCGCGCTGGAGGAGCGGTTTGCGGTGGTGTTGTTGCAGCGCACCACGCGCCGCTTGAGCCTGACCGCCGCGGGCGCGGCCTTGCTGCCCCAGGCCCAGGCGCTGCTGGCGCAGGTCGAGCGGGCGCGCCAGGCGCTGGCGCGGCTCAAGGACGACATGGCCGGGCCGGTGCGGCTGACGGTGCCGGTGTCGTTGGGCGAGACCTTCTTCGAAGGCCTGTTGCTGGAGTTTTCCCGGCAGTACCCCGAGGTGCAGATCGAGCTGGAGCTGAACAACAACTATCGCGACCTGTCCCGGGACGGTTTCGATTTGGGGATCCGCTCGGAAGTGGCCAATGACCAGCGACTGGTGGCCAGGCCGCTGCTGGCCTGGCACGAGATGACCTGCGCCAGCCCGGCCTACCTGGAGCAATATGGCGAACCTCGGACGCCCAGGGAGCTGGCCGAGCATCGCTGCCTGCTCAACAGCCATTACAGCGGCCGTGAGGAATGGCTCTATCACCAGCAGCACGAGTTGTTGCGGGTACGGGTGTCCGGGCCTTTCGCCAGCAATCATTACAACCTGCTGAAAAAGGCCGCGCTGGTGGGCGCGGGAATCGCCCGGCTGCCGTCCTACCTGCTGCAGGCGGAACTGGCCGACGGGCGTTTGCGCGGGCTGCTGCGTGATTACCAGACCCGCAGCATGCCGATGTACCTGGTGCATCCGTATCAGGGCGGGTTGCTCAGGCGCACCCAGGTCCTGGCCGATTACCTGGTCGGCTGGTTCAAGCGCAGTGGCGAAGCGCTGGATCGCCTGTAACCGCCAGCTTGCCGCCCCCCAGGTCCGTAGGAGCGAAGCTTGCTCGCGAAAAGATCAACGCGATTTTCCAGGCAATCCGCGGCGGCCATCGCGCGCCAGCTGCGCTCCTACGGGGCGCGCTGGCAGCGGCGGGCGATCAGGTGGTCGATGGACAGCCTGCCCGGGCCGCGGGCCATCAGGTACAGCAGCACCGCTGCCCAGGTGCCGTGGGTCGGGTAGGCGTCGGGGTAGACGAAGAGCTGGATGGTCAGGGTCATGCCCAGCAGCGCCAGGGCCGAGAAGCGCGTGGCGAAACCGACCAGCAGCAGCAACGGGAACAGGTGCTCGGCGAATGCCGCCAGATACGCGGCCAGTTCCGGAGAAAGCAGCGGTACCTGGTACTCGCTCTGGAACAGAGGAATGGTCGAGTCGGCCAGGCGCGGCATGCCGAGTTCGAACGTGCCGTCGAACAAATCGATGGCCAGGCCTTCGACCTTGGTCTGGCCGGACTTCCAGAACACCGCGGCGATGGAAAAGCGTCCGACGAAGGCGATCAGGCTGTGGGGAATCTTCTCCAGCAGTTGGATGAGCGGGTTCATCAGGCGGTTGAGCGGGCAGTGGGTATCCATGTTCAGGTCTCGGAAGGGTGGGACAGGCGAGTAATGGCGCCGCGACTGATCAACAGCGCCAGGCCCTGGCTCGGGTCGAAACCAGGGTCGACAGCGAAGGCACTGGCCACGGCGACTGGCAGCGGCTGTGAGTGATGCAGGCATTGGATGAAGCTGGCGACGCCGGCGTCGATAGCGAACACCTCGACCTCCAGCTCGTGGCGCAGTACCAGGGCGTTTTGCCCTTGCTGCAGGTCGATATGCGCCAGATCGATGCTGATCGGGTCGCTGCTTTGTAGCGGATTGTCCGGCCGCTCATCGCCCTGGTGCGCCGCCCACAGCGCGACCACCGGGTGGGGCGATGCCAGGAGACCGAGCGAAGGGTGCAGTTCCAGGCGCAGTTGCTCGAGGATCGCAGGCTCGGCCATGAGCGCGGCGATTTGCCGGGGGGCTACCGGGCAGGCGTCGGCGGCGTGATAAGCCATGACCCGCAGGCGTTCCAGGCGTGCGACATCCGCCAGGTACGGCACGCTGGCGGCAGGAGCGAAGCCGTCGATGAAATCGCCGAAGTCATGGCCATAGTCGCTGAGCACGGCGCTGGCGGGCGGGCAGCGCCTGACATAGAGCGCGGCCATGGCTCGGAAGAATTCGTCGCCCACCAGTTGCGCCACGACCGGATAGGCATCGGCCAGGGCATTGATCAACGAACTCTGCACATTGTTGCGGTACACCGCGAAGCGGCTGGCCGGGTCCGCGCCGTTGCCGCTATAGAGGCCGGCAGGGCAGGGTTGCCCGGAGTCGAGCAGGGCACTGGCGAAGATGGCTTGCGTGCTCATGACAGCCTCCTGGTGCATTGCAGCAACGCGTCCGCCTGGCGCACCTCGGCCTGCAGCACGGAAAACGCCGGCACCTGGTTGTCGCGCTCGATCAGGGTCGCGGTCGGCCCGATCCGCTCCAGCAGCCGCAGGTACAGCGCCCACACGGCGTAGTCGATCGGCGCGCCGTGATCGTCGATCAGCAGGCGGTCGCCCAGGCTGTCGGTGTCTTCGGCAAAACCGGCCAGGTGAATCTCGCCCACCGCGTGCAACGGCAGGGCATCGATGTAGGCCAGCGGGTCGCGCTGGTGGTTGATGCACGACACATAGACGTTGTTCACGTCCAGCAACAGGCCGCAGCCGGTGCGGCTTATCACCTCACGGATGAACTCGGCCTCATCCATGCTCGATTGGCGAAACTCCAGGTAGGTCGCCGGGTTTTCCAGCAGCATCGGGCGACGCAGGGTGTTCTGCACCTGGTCGATGTGCTCGCAGACGCGGTTCAGCGTCGGCTGGTCATAGGCCAGGGGCAGCAGGTCATTGAGAAACACCGGGCCATGGCTGGACCAGGCCAGGTGTTCGGAAAAGGATTGGGGTTGATAACGCTCGATCAGCTGGGACAGGCGTTTCAGGTGCTGCGAATCCAGCGGACCTTCGGCGCCGATCGACAGGCCGACGCCATGCAGCGACAGCGGGTACTGCTCGCGGATCAACCCCAGGTAGTGATGGAACGGCCCGCCGGCGACCATGTAGTTTTCCGCATGGACTTCAAAGAAACCGATATCGGGCTGTTCGCCCAGGACCTGGCGAAAATGCTCGGTCTTGAGCCCCAGCCCGGCGCGTTGCGGCAGGCTGGGGGCGGTCGCCCGAGTGGCGGGATGGAGGGGAAGTGGTACGGCCATGTTCATCATCGACACTCAGGCAGACGGCTGTTTTACGACTTGGCTTTGTAGGCTTGCAGCTGGCCGAAACCGGTAGGCGAGGTGCTGCTGGCGGTTTTCTCGCAAGTACCTTTAGGGACCAGCTTCCAGGCGTTGGCCTGATGATCGACTTTGCTGGTGCCGGCACAGGTGGTGCCTGCGCCCGCGGCGCAATCGTTCTTGCCTTTCATGGCGACGCCAAAGCATTTCTCCATATCGTCGGCAGCCTGGGCGGTGGTCGGCAGGGCGGCGATGCTCAAGGCAGAACCGAGGGCCAGGGCCAGGGCGGCGGCGGACAGGGTGCGAGTGGTAGCGGTCATGGTGTTTCTCCAGAAAATTGGTTGGAAAGGCAGGCTTTCGTGCCTGCTTACCCCTCTAGAGAAAGGTCGCTGGGGTTTGTTACAGCCCAGGCGAAAAAAATCCAGTTGTAGCCGCTGCCGCAGGCTGCGATCGACCGCGCAGCGGGCGCCGTTCTTGAGGCCGCCGCAAGGTCCTGCGGACCTTATCGCAGCCTGCGGCAGCGGCTACAGGTCGATTTCCAGGCAAAAAAAACGGCCCCGAAGGGCCGTTCTTTGTTGCAGCGGATGCTCAGCCGCCCAGATAGGCTTCGCGCACCTTGGGGTCGGTCAGCAGGGCTTCACCAGTGCCCTCCATCACCACCCGGCCGTTTTCCAGCACATAGGCACGGTCGGCGATCTTCAGCGCCTGGTTGGCGTTCTGCTCCACCAGGAACACCGTCACGCCGTCGCGGCGCAGCTGTTCGATGATGTCGAAGATCTGCTGGATGATGATCGGCGCCAGGCCCAGGGACGGTTCGTCGAGCAGCAACAGCTTGGGCTTGCTCATCAGCGCACGGCCGATGGCGAGCATTTGCTGTTCGCCGCCGGACATGGTGCCGCCGCGCTGGTTGAAGCGCTCCTTGAGGCGCGGGAACAGCGCCAGGACCTTGTCCATCTGCTCCTGGTAATCGCCCTTGTCGGTGAAGAACCCGCCCATGGCCAGGTTTTCCTCCACGGTCAGGCGGGCAAACACCCGACGACCTTCCGGTACCACGGCAATGCTTTTGCGCATGATATGCGACGAGTCCTGGCCGACCAGTTCTTCACCCATGTAGCGGATGCTGCCGCTATGGGCTTGCGGCGAGCCGCACAGCGTCATCAGCAGCGTGGACTTGCCGGCACCGTTGGCGCCGATCAGCGTCACGATCTCGCCCTGACGGACTTCGACGTTGACGCTGTGCAGGGCCTGGATCTTGCCGTAGAAGGTGGAAACGTTTTCGAACTGCAGCATTTACGCTTCCCCCAGGTAGGCTTTGATCACTTCAGGATTGTCGCGGATCTGCTCCGGTGTGCCGTCGGCCAGGGGCGTGCCCTGGTTGATCACGACGATGTGGTCGGAAATGCTCATGACCAGTTTCATGTCGTGTTCGATCAGCAGCACGGTGACGTTGTGCTCTTCACGCAGCACGCCGATCAGCGCCTTGAGGTCTTCGGTTTCCCTGGGGTTGAGGCCGGCGGCCGGTTCGTCGAGCATGAGGATCCGCGGACGGGTCATCATGCAGCGGGCGATTTCCAGGCGCCGTTGCTGGCCGTAGGCCAGGGTGCCGGCGGTGCGGTTGGCGAACTCTTTCAGGTTGACCTTTTCCAGCCAGTATTCGGCAAATTCCATCGCCTCGCGCTCGCTCTTGCGGAACGACGGGGTCTTGAACAGGCCGGACAGGAAGTTGGTGTTCAGGTGGCGATGCTGGGCGATCAGCAAGTTCTCGACCGCCGTCATGTCCTTGAACAACCGCACGTTCTGGAAGGTGCGCACCACGCCCTTGAGGGCGATCTTGTGGCCCGGCAGGCCCTGGATCGGCTCTCCGTCGAGCAGAATGCTGCCGCCGGTTGGCTGATAGAAACCGGTCAGGCAGTTGAACACGGTGGTCTTGCCGGCGCCGTTCGGCCCGATCAGTGCAACCACCTGCTTTTCTTTCACGGTCAGGGCCACGCCGTTGACCGCCAGCAAGCCGCCGAAGCGCATGCTCAAGTTTTCGACTTTAAGGATCTCGCGGCTCATTTGCGCAGCTCCATGTGTGGGCGTTGCATCGGCAGCAGACCTTGTGGACGCCAGATCATCATCAGCACCATCAGGGCGCCGAACATCAACATGCGGTATTCACTGAACTCACGCATCATTTCCGGCAGCAGGATCATCACCACGGCCGCCAGGATCACTCCCAGCTGCGAGCCCATGCCGCCGAGGACGACGATGGCGAGGATGATTGCCGACTCGATGAAGGTGAACGACTCCGGCGTCACCAGGCCCTGGCGGGCGGCGAAGAAGCTGCCGGCGAAACCGGCGAAGCTCGCACCGAGGGTGAAGGCGGAGAGCTTGATCACGGTCGGGTTCAGGCCCAGCGCGCGGCAGGCGATTTCGTCTTCACGCAGCGCTTCCCATGCACGGCCGATCGGCATGCGCAGCAGGCGGTTGATGATGAACAGCGCGCCGAGCGCCAGCAACAGGGCCACCAGGTAAAGGAAGATCACCTTGTTGATGGAGTTGTATTCGATGCCGAAGTACTCGTGGAAGGTCTGCAAGCCCTCGGCGGCCCGGCGTTCGAAGGACAGGCCGAAGAACGTCGGTTTCTCGATGTTGCTGATGCCGTTCGGGCCGCCGGTGAGGTCGGTCAGGTTGCGCAGGAACAAGCGGATGATCTCGCCGAAGCCCAGGGTCACGATCGCCAGGTAGTCACCGCGCAGGCGCAATACCGGGAAGCCGAGCAGGAAGCCGAAGGTGGCCGCCATCAGGCCGGCAATCGGCAGGCAGATCCAGAAGCTCAGGCCGTAGTAGTGCGACAGCAGCGCGTAGCTGTAGGCGCCGACGGCATAGAAGCCGACGTAACCGAGGTCGAGCAGGCCGGCCAGGCCGACGACGATGTTCAGGCCGAGGCCGAGCATCACGTAGATCAGGATCAGCGTTGCGATGTCCACCGCGCCACGAGAGCCGAAGAACGGCCAGACCAGCGCGCCGAGGATCAGCGCGATGATGACGTAGCGCTGGGTGGTCGGCAGGGTCAGGAAGTTGCTGGCCTTGGCTGGGATCAGCGGCATGCCCGGCGAGGATTTCCACGCCTTGCTGATCTGCTGGTTGAACAGCACCCGCAGGAACATCAGCACCGAACACACGGCGATGGTCGCCAGGATGGCGGGGCTCGTGCCATGCACTTCCAGGTTGATGCCGACGATGGTCAGTTTCAGACCGAGTACCGGGTAGGCCACGGCCCACACCAGCAAGGCGCTGAACAGCGCCTGTTTAAGATTCCTAGTCATACTTTCTCAACCTCCGGACGGCCCAGAATGCCGGTCGGACGGAACAACAGCACCAGAACCAACAAGCCGAAAGCCACGACGTCCTTGTACTGGTCGCCGAAGATATCGGCGCCAAAGGCTTCCGCCACCCCAAGCACCAACCCGCCGAGCATGGCGCCGGGGATGCTGCCGATCCCGCCCAGTACCGCGGCGGTGAAGGCCTTGAGACCGACCAGGAAGCCGGCATTGGGGTTGATCACGCCGTATTGCATGCTCAGCAGCACGGCCGCGATGGCCGCCAGCGCGGCACCGATGACGAAGGTCAGGGCGATGATGTTGTTGGTGTTGATGCCCAGCAGGTTGGCCATCTTGATGTCCTCGGCGCAGGCACGGCAGGCGCGACCCAGGCGAGAGCGGGAGATGAACAGCGTGAGGCCGAGCATGGCGACCAGGGTCACCACGAACACCACGATTTGCATGTAGGAAATCAGCACTTCATGTGCGCCACCTGGCCCGATGGAGAAGTTGCCCGGGATCAGGTTGGGGATGGATTTGTCCTTGGAGTCCTGCGATAGCAGAACCGTGTTCTGCAGGAAGATCGACATACCGATTGCGGAAATCAGCGGGATCAGACGGTTGCTGCCGCGCAGGGGGCGGTAGGCGATCCGTTCGATGCTGTAACCGTAGGAACTTGTCACGACGATGCTCGCGATGAAGGCTGCGGTCATCAACAACGGGACACTGTCGAGTCCCATCATGGTCAGCCCAGCGATGGCGATGAACGCCACATAGGAACCGATCATGTATACCTCGCCGTGGGCGAAGTTGATCATTCCAATGATGCCGTAGACCATCGTGTAGCCGATGGCGATCAGGGCATACGTGCTGCCAACGGTAAGACCGTTAACCAGCTGTTGGAAAAAGTGATAGAGGTCAGGCATTACAGCGCTCCTAAAAACCTGATACGCATTTCACTGGTGGAGTCATTTTCCCGCCTGCGCCCCGTGGATCTGCATCCACTTCGGGTCAGGTTTTGCCAGCGAACCGCTGATGACGGTTTTGAGATTTTCAGGTGGGCGGGCTTCCGGATCACGGAAAACAGGCCCAATACGTTCGTAAAACAAAGCCCACGGCACGCCGTGGGCTTTATTGGCAGTCAGTCAGGCAGGGCCTTATTGAGGCGAGACTTCGGTTTTAGGTTTGCCGAAGTGCCACTCGTAGACCACAAATTTGAAGTCTTTCAGGTCGCCCTTGGCGTCGAAGCTCAAGTCGCCGGTAGGGGTCTTGAAAGTACCGGCGTGGATGGCTTCGGCCACTTTGACCGGGTCTTCGCTCTTGGCGGCAGTGATACCGCCGGCGATGACTTCAACTGCGGAGTAGGAAGGGAATACGAACGGACCGCTCGGGTCTTCTTTCTTGGCCTTGAACGCATCCGCCAGGGCAATGTTGGCCGGGTCCTGGTCGAAGGATTTCGGCAGGGTCACCAGCAGGCCTTCGGAAGCGTCCTTGGCGATCTGCGAAATGGAGTCGTTACCCACGCCTTCCGGACCCATGAACTTGGCCTTCAGGCCTTTTTCCTGGGCTTGGCGCAGGATCAGGCCCAGCTCCGGGTGGTAGCCGCCGTAGTAGACGAAATCGACGTTGGCTTGCTTGAGCTTGGCGATCATCGAGGAGAAGTCTTTGTCGCCGGCGTTGATGCCTTCGAACACGGCAACCTTGGTGCCTTTCTTCTCGAGGGTCTGCTTCACGGCAGTGGCGATACCTTCACCGTATTGCTGCTTGTCGTGCAGCACGGCAACGATTTTCGGTTTCACGTGGTCGGCGATGTAATTGCCGGCGGCAGGGCCCTGGGCGCTGTCCAGGCCGATGGTGCGGAACACCATCTTGTAACCGCGGGTGGTGATGTCCGGGCTGGTGGCGGCGGGGGTGATCATGACCACGCCTTCGTCTTCGTAGATGTCCGAAGCCGGTTGAGTGGAGCTGGAGCACAGGTGACCGACCACGAACTTGACGCCGTCGTTGACGACTTTGTTGGCTACGGCCACGGCTTGTTTCGGATCGCAGGCATCATCGTATTCGACAGCCTGGAGTTTCTTGCCATCGACGCCGCCCTTGGCGTTGATTTGCTCGATAGCCATTTTGGCGCCACTGAACTGCATGTCGCCGTACTGGGCTACAGGGCCGGTCTTGGGGCCGGCGATGCCGATCTTGATGGTGTCAGCTGCGAACGAATGGCTGGCGACTCCGGCCAGAACCATAGCGGCAAACAGTTTGGAAATCTGCTTAGTAGCCTTATTCATAGTGCTCCACTCTTACTGTTGTAATTTTTATAGTCCTGGCGCCGTAGCAGCAGAACCGGGTCAGATATCTCTTGGGATACCCCCGGAAAATGCCCCCGGCAACTGTACCGGTACAGTGTAGAGCGCCGATTGTCAGCCTGGGAAGCTGGCGCCAGGGGGCAAAATCAGGGGGTGTCGCTTTATTGAAAGAAAAAGACAGAATCGCGGCGGGGGTTTGACCGTATTTACCGAGCAATCCTTGGCTTTCCTGCACTTCTCTATCGTTGACGCATTTGCAACCGGGTTTGTCTGCCAGAGCACCGACGTTATGATTGCGCCGATTTCTTTTCGGGACAGGCCCATGACTCAAGAACCTAGCACCCTCTATGCCAAGCTGCTTGGCGAAACCGCATCTATTACCTGGAAGGAGCTGGAGCCGTTCTTCGCCAAGGGTGCCCTATTGTGGGTCGACGCCGACCTGGATTTGATCGAGGCAGCCGAGGCCATGGCCGAGAACCAGGCCGAGAAAGTCTCTGCCTGGCTGGCCGCCGAGAAGGTTGGGAAAGTGTCTGCGACGCGGGCGCTGGATTTGGTGGAGCGCGATCCGCTGTTGTGGGCGGTGGTGGTTTCGCCGTGGATCCTGGTCCAGGAAAGGGCATCGACCGAAGATTGAGCACCAAAAGAGTGCCTGGTTTTCCCGGGCAAAAGTGTGTAGCCGAGTAACCGCGTCCACGGTGATGGCAAGTTGCCCGTGGAGAAAGGCCCCACCGATTCAGGCTGACGGTGACGTAAGCGGAATGGGAACAGTTTGCAAGGCAGCCTGAGGGCTGCCTGATTGTTCCTGGATAAACGCCACTAAACGCCATTCCCTGTAGGAGCGAAGCTTGCTCGCGATGGCGTCCAGCCAGTCGACATCGCTTCAGCCAGGTGCCGCTGATCGCAAGCAATCGAGCGTCGACCGGCTGCTCCTACAGGTGAGGGGGCAGCTGTCAGTAAGCCGTCCTGCCCGTGTGGTTGTTCAGCGAGATGACCTTGGTCTTGCCGATGCGGTGGCGGTAAATCTCGCGCAGGTACTTGATGGCCTTCTTCACGCAATCGCGAGACAGGCGGATGTCATTGATCGAGACGAACTTCTCCTTGTCGTTGATCAGCTCGCGGTACTTCTTCTCATACATCGGCTTGATCGCGTACCAGTTGGTGTCGAGGATCTTCGCCGGGTTCTCGAACTCGTTGAGCAGCTCGTCGATGCGGCTTTCATCGAAGTCCTCGCTGACGATGAAATCGAGGATCGAGTTGTCCAGGGTTTCGTCGAAGCGGTACGGGTTGCGGGCGAAGCAGCGCTTGATAAAGGCCACGATCAGGGTCAGGAAGTCATCCGACAGGCATGGGCTCTTGGCGATCAGGGTGGTCAGCGAGAGGTTGGCCGAGGCGCCGATCACCAGGGCGTAACGCTTGAGGGTGGTGTTGGGGAACAGGCTGTTGAGGTGGGTCTTGAGCCGGTTCAGGTCCATGTAAGACAGCTTGTAGTCCTTCGGCAGGGAGACGATCGACACCACCGACGAGCAGTTCTTGAAGAAATGCAGGTCGTGCAGGGCGGCCGCGTCGTAGCCGGAAGCCTTGTATTGCTCCAGCGCCGCGCGATAACGCTTGGATTCGATCGGCAGCAGGCTGATGCCCTCGATGGCCTGGGTCACCTTGTTGAAGTGCGGCAGGTCGATGGAGCGGAAAAACAGGTCGTCGATGTTCAGGCGCTGCGGCTCTTTCTCGAACACCTTGAACTTGTCGCCGGTCGGTACCGGGGTTTCCGGGACCACGGACTCGGCGTAGGCGATCGCCACCGGGCCGGCCAGGCTCATGAACAGGTCGTTGGCATCCAGGCGGATGGTCTCGCCGATGTCGATGCCGGCACGCCGGAAATAGTTCTGGTCGTAGTCGGTGGTTACCGCCTGGGCCGTCAGGATGTTGAAGATCTGCTGGGAGATGTACTGGTTGGCGTGCTTCTCCATGGCGTTGACGTCGATGTTCTGGATGTTGCCGTCATCGCTTTCTTCGGCGTAACGCATGATGTCGTTGGAGATCAGCATCATCGCGTTCCATGGGCGGATGCGCCCCATGACGCTGGCTTCGCTGCTGTCTTCGTTGGCGAAGTTGTAGGAGAAGTCCCATTCCTCCGACAGGTATTTGCACAGCAGGCGTCCGGCATTGATGTGCAAGGCTTCGGACATCTCGCTGCGGTGATCGGAGATGTTCGGCAGTACGCAGATGCCGCTGGTGAAGATCGGCTCGAAGACGAAGGAGTGGCCGCTCTTGCTGTCGTGCTCGTCGACCGGCTTGGTGTCGAACGTCTTGTTCATGTACGAGTATTGCTGGGCCAGGCCGAACTCCGAGGCCATCCCCGAGCCGGTGCCGCCGCCGGCGCTGAAGATCGAGAAATACAGGCGCGACTGGTTGGCCTTGATGCCGCAGGAGTCGATCAGGTACGAGTGGATCATTTTCCAGTCGGGGCTGGAGAAGCGCTGGGTGTCCTTGTTGAGGATGATCTTGGCCAGGTACTGGCCGAGGATCGGCGCGTTACCGGCGCCGCCGGCATGGACTTCCGAAAGGTCCATGATCTTCATCTTGCTGTAGTCGCGGATAAAGCCGCTTTTCTCACCCTTGCGCGAAAAGCGGATGCGCCCGGCGATGTCCTTGTCCAGGTCGCCCAGCATCACCAGCGGTTCGACCAGGAATACCGGCTTGCTGGCCTTGCCCTGGCCCAGGCGCAGGTTGTGGCGGATCCACTGGCCGGGGCTGTAGCCCTTGTCGGCATAGGCCTTGTCGTCGTTGTTGAATTCGTTGAGGTAGAACTTGCGGGCGTTGTACACCAGCTCCGCAACATCCAGGGCGATGTTCGAGCCGCAGCGGCCCAGGCCGATCAGGCAGACCGAAGGAAACTCCTGCTCGCGGCGCGCGTCGAGCTCGTCTTCCAGATGCGGCGCGCGGGGGAACACCGAATCGCGCAGGCCGTCGAGGTTGTCGAGGATGCGGTCGGTATTGGTCTCGGTGAAATAAAGGTATTGCTGGGGCGCCTGCGGGCGCGAACTGGACAATGGCTTCGAATCTGAAAAGCTCTGGCTGCCCGCGGTCAGCGTCAGTTCGGATACTGCGTTGGCAGAATTGTTTTTAGAAGTCATTGTGCGCCGTGTGCCTGGACTGGTCGGCTCGGTGATCGGATGTCAAAGAGCCATCAAGTGGGATTTCGCGACTTTACAGTGCGCTATTGGCCCCAGCGAGGGATAAGTCTGATGGACGCTAGGGGGAATCCTTTCCTAAGTTCAGATAAATCGGCCAGTTTTCGGTGTTCTTTAATCAAAAGGAGGCAAAATGATGGCAATGCTACCCACCCTTGGGTTCGCCGGTATTGGCCTGATGGGCTTGCCCATGTGTCGTCGCCTGCTGGCGGCGGGTTACCCGCTGGTGGTGTGGAACCGCAACCGGGAAAAATGCGCGCCGCTGCTGGCGGCAGGCGCGACACTGGCCGAAACCCCGGCCCAACTGTGTGAATCCGCGGACCTGGTGTTGCTGTGCCTGGCCAATACCGAGGTGGTGCGCGAGGTGGTGTTCGGTGCCCAAGGCATCGCCCAGGGCGCCCGGACCGGCCAATTGCTGGTGGACCTTTCCAGCCTGGAGCCGACCGCCACCCGGGAAATGGCCGCGCAATTGGCCAGCAGCACCGGCATGGGCTGGGTCGATGCCCCGGTGTCCGGCGGCACGCCCGGTGCCGAGGCCGGCAGCCTGGCGATCATGGTCGGCGGCGAGGCGGCGGATATCGAGCGGGTCCGGCCGGTGTTGCTGCATTTGGGGCAGCGGGTGACTCACATGGGCGGTGTCGGTGCCGGCCAGGTGACCAAGGCCTGCAACCAGATGATCGTCGCCTGCAATGCGCTGGTGATTGCCGAAGTGGTGGCGCTGGCCGAACGTTCCGGGGTCGATGCCTCATTGCTGGCCGAGGCGCTGGCCGGTGGCTTCGCCGATTCCAGGCCGTTGCAGATCCTCGCCCCGCAGATGGCGCAAAGCCGCTTCGAGCCGATCAAGTGGCACGTGCGCACGTTGCTCAAGGATCTGGACGGGGCGGTGAAATTTTCCCGCGAGCAGGGCTCGGCCACGCCGATTAGCGGATTGGCTGCACAACTGATGCGCCTGCATGGCGGCCAGGGCTATCTGGAGCAGGATCCCGCGACCCTGGTCCGCCTGTATCGCGAACCGGCGTCAGAGGGCTGAGCGCGGGGAAGATAGGCAGCATGCGCTGCTCGATTTCGTCGATCACCCCGGGCAGTTCCTCCAGGGGCATCGCCCGGCTGAGCAGGTAACCCTGGATGAAGTCGCAGCCGTACTGGGCGAGAAACTCGTACTGCTGCAGGCTTTCGACGCCTTCGGTCACCACCTGCAGGTGCAGGGTATGGGCCATGACGATGATCGCCTGGACGATTTCCTTGTCCTGGGTCGACTGGGGCACGTCCTGAATGAACGAGCGGTCGATCTTCAGGGTGTTGAGCGGCAGGCGCTTGAGGTAGGCGAGGGACGAATAGCCGGTGCCGAAGTCGTCGATCGACAGCGACACGCCAAGATTGCGGATCTGCCGCAACAGGGTCACGGTGCTGTCGATATTGCCCATCAGGGCGTTTTCCGTGACCTCCAGCTCCAGGCGCTGCGGCGCGACACCGGCGCTGTCCAGGGCGTTGGCGATCTCCTCGGCCAGCTCCTCCCGCGCCAGGTTCAACGCCGAGCAGTTGACGGCGATTTTCAGCTCGGCAAAACCGTGGCGGGACAGCGCAGCCAAGTCCTCGCAGGCCTTGCGCAGCACCCAGTTGTCCAGTTCGGCGATCAGCCCGTTGGCCTCGGCGATCCCGATGAAGCGGTCCGGGGCCAGCAGCCCGTGCAACGGATGCCGCCAGCGCACCAGGGCTTCGAGCTTGCTGACCTTGCGGCTGCCCAGGTCGTAGATGGGTTGGTAATACAGGGCCAGCCCGGCTTCGGTGCGCAGGGCGTTGCGCAGTTCTTCCTCCAGTTGCAGCTCCAGGCTCGCGCGGGTTTTCAGGTTGGTACTGAAGAAATGCAGGCTGTTGCGACCGCTGCCCTTGGATTGATAGAGCGCCAGGTCGGCATGCTTGAGCAGCTCTTCGCTGGTCCTGCCATCGTCGGGAAAGACGCTGATGCCGATGCTGGTGGTCATCACCATGCGCCTTCCTGCCAGCTCGATGGGTTCCTTCATCTTGTTCATGATGCGCTGCGCCATGTGCTGGGCCTCGTCGCGCTCGCTCAAGCTCATGAGGATGCAGAACTCGTCGCCGCCGAAGCGCGCCACCACGTCTTCATGGCTGCGGGTGGAGCTTTTGATATGGCCGGCAATCACCTTCAGCAGTTCGTCGCCAGCATCGTGGCCGAGGCTGTCGTTGATCCGCTTGAAGTGGTCGATGTCGAGGAACATCACCGCCAACATGCCGCCCTGCACGGTCTTTTCGATGAGTTTTTCGGCGAACAGCTGGTTGAAGCCGCGGCGATTGATCAGGTTGGTCAGGGCGTCGTAATGCGCCACCTGCTGCAGCGCCACCCGGGCCTGGTCGAGTTGGCTCAGCAGCGTGTTGACCCGGCGCAGGTCCTGTTCCTTGTATTGCAGCTTCTTGTCCGCCAGGGCCGCGCTGATGCTGCTGCCGATGATCAACAGGGCAATCACGGCGATGGTCAGGCCCAGTTGCAAGGGGTTGTTGTCCACCGCTACGGGGGGCGTGCCCGCCGCCGGCATCACCAGTTTCAACGACCACATGCCGGTGAAATGCATGGCGACTATGCCGCCTCCCAGGAGCAGGCTGGAGGCATATTTGAGCAACTGATGGAACATGCCGCTGCCATTGCTCAGGTAGCGCGACAACAGCAGCGCGACCAGGCTCGCGCTGATGGCGATGGCAACGGACAAGCCGAAGAGGTCGGGCTGGTAATAGGCCGTGGCCTGCGAGCGCATGGCCGCCATGCCGACGTAATGCATGGTAGAGATGCCCAGGCCGATCCAGACCGACGCCAGCAGATAGCGCCACAACTGCAGCCGGGGATGGCTGAGGGTTTTCATCGCCAGCCAGGATGCAATCACCGCGATCAACAGCGACAGCAGGGTCATCGGCAGGTCGTAATGGGTTTTGATGGGTATCTGCAACGCCAGCATGCCAATGAAATGCATGGCCCAGATGCCGCCGGCCAGGCAGAAGGCACCGACCCAGCGCCAGCGTTGCTGGGCCTCGGGAACGTCGACATGACGCACCCGCTCGGCCATGTCCAGGGTGGCGAAACTGCCGGCGCAGGCCACCAGGTATGCGAGGAGCACCAGCACGGGGTTGTGGTTGCAGGTGAGCAATACCTGCCCGCCTGCGGGGAGCTCGGTAAAAAAATGCAGACCAAGCCATTCCATCGCAGGCTCCGTTTCTAGAGTCATCCTGAGCCAGCCCTGGCTGACCAATGGGGTTGAGTATAGAAAGCCGAGGCAAGGCCGGGAGCGGTGCTGGCAAATTGACTTAAATGATTTTGTAATTCAGCCAATAGCCAATAGAACTAAGCGCTCTGTTCGAAGTACAGCGTCGGTTCCAGGGGCGCCAGCCCGAATGCCGCACGCGCCGCGTCGCAATCGACGTTCTGCTGGCCATTTTCCCAGGACGCCTCGAACTCGCGGCAAGTGCTGGAGCGCTGGTGATAGATCGAACAACTCACTTCTTTGCCGACTTCGCCGGTCAGCGCGGTGCAGCGGGTCGGCTTGCAATCGGTACCGAGCATGGCGACCCGGCTGGGGCTGATGGAGGCCACCAGGTCGTCAGGGACCGTTCCGCCGGAAGAGGCGCATTCACCCCAAAAAAAAGACACACGAAAGTGTGAACAGCAGGCACCGCAATTCAGACACGGACTGGCTTCGGACATGGGCGTATTCAAAGGGGAGGAGTTTGATGAGGGGGGCAGCAAGGCCGCTATTCTAGGCTTCGCAACGGCCTTGGGAAGGGGGCGCGCGAGGTATTTTTCAGGCCCTGCGCAAGCCCTTGAAAAATCGGGTTTTAGCCCCGGTATCCGGGGGCTTGCGCGGTGTTCGGCGGGAGGCGATTGCAGCCGCTGGTCGGATGCTGGACGTGGCCCACGAGCGGCGTTGCGGATTGCCCGATATCAGCCTTACGAATCATTACAGACAAGCGCGACGGGGCTGACTAGATTGCAAGTTCCAGGCTCGGTTGCGTCTGGCCGAATAACAATAAAGAGACCGACCCATGCAGAACTCGACCCAAGCGGCGAATGCCTGGCGCATTCTGTTCCTGTTGTTCCTGGCTAACCTGTTCAACTTCTTCGATCGCACCATTCCGGCCATCATCATCGAGCCGATCCGTATGGAATGGCACCTGAGCGATTTCCAGATCGGCATCATCGGTACCGCCTTCACCATCGTCTACGCCATTGCCGGTCTGCCCCTTGGGCGCATGGCCGATACCGGTTCGCGCAGCAAACTCATGGGCTGGGGCCTGGCGGCGTGGAGCGGGCTGACCGCGGTCAACGGCCTGGTGGGCAGTTTCTGGAGTTTCCTTGTCGTGCGCATGGGCGTCGGTATCGGCGAAGCCAGCTATGCGCCGGCGGCCAACTCGCTGATCGGCGACCTGTTCCCGGCGCATCGCCGGGCCCGGGCCATGGGCATCTTCATGCTGGGCCTGCCGCTGGGCCTGTTGCTGGCGTTCTTCACCATCGGCGCGATGGTCAAGGCGTTCGACAGCTGGCGCGCGCCGTTTTTTATCGCCGCGGTGCCGGGGCTGTTGCTGGCGGTGTTCATGTTTTTCATCAAGGAGCCCAAGCGCGGGGCGGCGGAAACCGTCGCGGTGTCCCAGGAGCGCGTCGACCGGCCGATCCGCCGGGTGCTGGCGATCCCGACCTTTCTCTGGCTGGTGCTGGCGGGGCTGACCTTCAACTTCGCGACCTACGCCTGCAACTCGTTCCTGGTGCCGATGCTGCAGCGTTATTTCCTGATGCCGCTGCAGGAGGCCGCGGTGGCGACCGGGGTGATAGTCGGGGTCACCGGCCTGGTTGGCCTGACGCTGGGCGGCTGGGTCGCCGACAAGATTCACCAGCGCGTCGCCAATGGCCGGTTGCTGTTCGCGGCCTTCAGCATGCTGGTCTCGACGCTGTGCACCGCCTGGGCCCTGCATGCCGGGCGCATTGAAATCGGGGTGTTCGTCGCGGTGTTCAGCCTCGGCTGGCTGTTTGCCTACAACTTCTATACCTGCGTCTACACGGCGATCCAGGACGTGGTCGAACCGCGCCTGCGGGCCACGGCCATGGCGCTGTTCTTTGCCGGCCTGTATCTGTTGGGCGGTGGCCTGGGGCCGGTGGTGGTGGGGGCATTGTCCGACCACTTCGCCCATTCGGCGATGTACGCCGCCGGGGCGGGGCAGATGACCGAGGCGTTCAAGGCAGTCGGCCTGCACGACGCCATGTACCTGATTCCAGTGGCGTTGCTGCTGACCATGCTGTTCCTGTTCCTGGCCTCGCGCTGCTTCGTGCGCGATGCGCAGCGGATGAAGGACGGGCTGGTGCCGGGCGAACCGGCAGCGGCTGCGGTGGCGGCTTGAACAGTGCTTTGTAGGAGCGAGGCTTGCCCGCGATGAACGATGACGCGGTAAAGCTGTAGAACGCGTTGCGACCATCGCGGGCAAGCCTCGCTCCTACAGACGCAGATAAAAAAAGGCCCGCATTGTGCGGGCCTTTTTATTTACCGGAAGGGCAGGGGGATCAGCCCGCCACCAGGACCCGGATCGCTTCCAGGCGCAGCGCCGCTTTCTCAAGCATCGCCAGGCCTTGTTCGCGTTGTTGGCGCAGGGCCACCAGCTCGCTGTCGCGCACGGTCGGGTTGACCGCCTGCAACGCGGTCAGGCGCGCCAGTTCTTCGTCGGTATCGGCGGCCAGGCGACGTTGTGCCTCGGCCACGCGCTCGGCGTGACGCGGGGCGATCTTCGCTTCGCCGGCGTTGATCTTCGGCGTCAGCTGGTCGCGCTGGGCCTGGATGAACTTGTTGGCGCTGGCCCGTGGCACGCTTTCCAGCTGGTCGTTGAGGGTCTCGAAGGCGACGCGCGCCGACAGGTCGTTGCCGTTGGCGTCCAGCAGGCAGCGCAGGGCGGCCGGTGGCAGGTAGCGGCCCAGTTGCAGCGAGCGCGGGGCTACCACCTCGCTGACATACAGCAGCTCAAGCAGCACGGTGCCGGGTTTCAGCGCCTTGTTCTTGATCAGCGCCACGGCGGTGTTGCCCATGGAGCCGGACAGCACCAAGTCCATGCCGCCTTGCACCATCGGGTGTTCCCAGGTGATGAACTGCATGTCTTCGCGCGACAGCGCCTGGTTGCGGTCGTAGGTGATGGTCACGCCTTCGTCGTCGCCCAGCGGGAAGCTGGCGTCGAGCATTTTTTCGCTCGGCTTGAGGATCAGCGCGTTGTCCGAATGGTCTTCGCTGTCGATGCCGAAGGCGTCGAACAGGGTTTCCATGTAGATCGGCAGGGCGAACTGGTCGTCCTGCTCGAGGATCGCCTCCACCAGCGCATCGCCTTCGCCAGCGCCGCCGGAGTTGAGCTCCAGCAGACGGTCGCGACCGGTGTGCAGCTCGGCTTCAAGACGCTCGCGCTCGGTGCGCGCCTCGTCGATCAGCGCTTGCCACTCGCCATCGTCGGCTTCTTCCAGCAGCGGCAGCAGGCGCGGGCCGAACTGATGCTGCAGGGCGTTACCGGTCGGGCAGGTGTTGAGGAAGGCGTTCAACGCTTCGTGGTACCACTGGAACAGGCGCTCTTGCGGGCTGGTTTCCAGGTACGGCACATGCAGCTCGATCACGTGTTTCTGGCCGATCCGGTCGAGACGGCCGATCCGCTGTTCCAACAGGTCTGGGTGCGACGGCAGGTCGAACAGCACCAGGTGGTGAGCGAACTGGAAGTTGCGGCCTTCACTGCCGATTTCCGAGCAGATCAGCACCTGGGCGCCGAACTCTTCGTCGGCGAAGTAGGCGGCGGCGCGGTCGCGCTCGAGGATGTTCATGCCTTCGTGGAACACCGTGGCCGGAATGCCGGAGCGCACGCGCAGGGCGTCTTCCAGGTCCATGGCGGTTTCGGCGTGGGCACAGATCACCAGGACCTTGGTGCGCTTGAGCATCTTCAGTTGGTCGATCAGCCACTCGACGCGTGGGTCGAATTTCCACCAGCGTTCTTCTTCGCCGGCGTCCGGCTGGGCCTGGAAGCTGACTTCCGGGTACAGCTCGGCGTGCTCGCCCAGTGGCAGTTCCAGGTATTCGTCCGGGCATGGCAGCGGGTACGGGTGCAGCTTGCGTTCCGGGAAGCCTTGCACCGCGGCGCGGGTGTTGCGAAACAGCACGCGGCCGGTGCCGTGGCGGTCGAGCAGCTCGCGCACCAGGCGCGCGCTGGCCTCGCTGTCGCCATCGTTGACGGCGGTCAACAAGGCTTCGCCTTCGTTGCCGAGGAAACCATGGATGGTCTGGTGCGCTTCGGGCGACAGGCGGCCCTTATCCAGCAGCTCCTGCACGGCTTCGGCCACCGGGCGATAGTTTTCGCTCTCGGCACGGAAGGCGGCCAGGTCGTGGAAACGGTTCGGGTCGAGCAGGCGCAGACGGGCGAAGTGGCTGTCCTGGCCCAGCTGTTCCGGGGTAGCGGTGAGCAGCAGGACGCCGGGGATCACTTCGGCCAGTTGTTCCACCAGCGCGTATTCCGGGCTGACCTGGTCTTCGTGCCACACCAGGTGGTGAGCTTCGTCGACCACCATCAGGTCCCAGCCGGCGGCGAACAGCGCGTCCTGGGCTTTCTCGTCGTCCACCAGCCATTCCAGGGCCACCAGGGCGAGCTGGGTGTCCTCGAAGGGGTTGGCGGCATCGCTTTCGATAAAACGTTCTTCGTCGAACAGTGCGACCTGCAGGTTGAAGCGCCGGCGCATCTCCACCAGCCATTGGTGCTGCAGGTTTTCCGGCACCAGGATCAGCACGCGGCTGGCGCGGCCCGACAGCAGTTGGCGGTGGATCACCAGGCCGGCTTCGATGGTCTTGCCCAGGCCCACTTCGTCCGCCAGCAGAACCCGCGGCGCGATACGGTCGGCGACTTCACGGGCAATGTGCAGCTGGTGGGCGATAGGCTGGGCGCGTACGCCACCCAGGCCCCACAGCGACGATTGCAGCTGGCGGCTGGTGTGTTCCAGGGTGTGGTAGCGCAGGGAGAACCAGGCCAGCGGGTCGATCTGCCCGGCGAACAGACGGTCGCTGGCCAGACGGAACTGGATGAAGTTCGAGAGTTGGGTTTCCGGCAGGGTGACGACTTCGTTCTGCCCGTTGAGGCCGTGGTAGACCAGCAGGCCGTCGACGTCGTCGACTTCGCGCACGGTCATTTTCCAGCCTTCGAAGTGGGTGATGGTGTCACCCGGGGAAAACCTCACGCGAGTGAGGGGCGCATTCCGTAGCGCATACTGGCGAGTGTCGCCAGTGGCCGGATAGAGCACGGTCAGCAAGCGGCCGTCCTGTGCCAGAACGGTGCCTAGACCTAGCTCGGCTTCGCTGTCACTAATCCAGCGTTGCCCCGGTTGATACTGCTGCGCCATGCTGCCTGACTCCCGCCTTGAAAAAGCCGACTATGTTAACGGATCGGCGCCCTCAGGCCAAAGGACTCTAACAAAAACAACTACGCTGGACGGTAGCGTATCGGGCGTATTTGTCGGGCTTGGGCACGATCGGGTGACGACTGGGTCACAACTTTGCGACCGATGGCTCAAGTCGCCCCCACAGCAGCCGACAGCCTGCCGACAGGAGACCAAATAATATGCTGCCCCCGATGCTGCCCTTGAGTGCCGTGCCAGTGACCTCCCAGCAGGACCCCATCCGGCCGCGCCCGGATATCCCGCCGGTGGTGTCGGTGCAACAAAGTTCCAACGAAAGCACCATCGACTTGCAGAAGCGCGATGCCGAACAGTCGGCACTGCTGCTGCGCGAAGAGCAGCAGCGCCAACAGCAAAAACGCCAGCGCCAGCGCGAGGCCGAGGAGGATCCCGAACTGCACCTGGCCGTGCCTGGGGACGAGCTGAATGCCGACAACACCGTGCCCGTGGTGCCGCTGATCGAGGATGCGCCACGCCAGGGGCTGTGGGTCGACGTCGAGGTTTAGAGGTCGCGGCTTCAATACTGGCGATCGCGGAGTCGGCTGATCCTCTGGGGGCGGCGGGATCGCCAGCCTGTCGGTTTTAATTGCACTCAATGTCGGCCGATCACTGTTCAGTCGCCGCGTCACGCCGCATTATTGGCAAACCCGCAAAGGCCGCAGCTCTTCTATATAGAAGCTTCGGTCGACATTGACCTGAATGATGCAAGCCAACGCCATGAGCCAAGACGACAATCTGATCGACCTGAATGCCGAACGTGCCAAGCGTGTGCATGACCTGAAGGAAAAGCGCCTGAATGAAGTGCGCCAGGCGTTCGAACAGGCAATGCCCCTGGGCAAGCCGAAGAAGAAGCCGAAAAAACCGAAAAAGCGCTGAAATGGGCGCGATCCGTTGATGTAAATCAGTTATTCCCCCTCCTCGTCGCCCGGTCTTGGGCGACATTGACCCCGGTCAATTTTCCCCGCCGCCTCTTTGGTTAACTTAGCCCCATCAACAACCGGGCAAGAGCAGGAGGCCAGTCATGTTTTTCGACAATGTGGTGATCGCCGGAGTGCTGACTGTCGGCCTCATGGTTCTGTTTTTCGCCGGGTTTGGATTTTTCATCTGGAAAGATGCGCATAAACGCAAAAAACCTTAAGTCTTTCCGGTAACGAGCACGCAAGGCATTTTGGGCAACTTCGGTTGCCCTTTTTTTTGCCTGTGTGTTTTGTAGGCGCGAGGCTTGCCCGCGATGGCGTCCGCTTTGCGCGATACAGGTCTCCAGGTAGAACGCGGAATCAGCTTTCAAGACTGCCTTGCAGCCCATCGCGAGCAAGCTTCGCTCCTACAGAGGTCGATCATTTATTTCAGGCATAAAAAAAGGTGCGACCCCTGGGGGCGCACCTTTTTGCTGGGGCTGAACGAATCAGCTCGCGAGGGCTTTCGACGCCAGCCAGAACAGGCCGCCCGACAGCGCCACGGTCGCTGGCAGGGTCAGCACCCAGGCCAGCAGGATGGTCCGTACGGTGCCGCCTTGCAGGCCGCTCTTGTTCGCAACCATGGTCCCGGCAACACCCGAAGACAGCACATGGGTGGTCGATACCGGCAGGCTGAAGATGTTGGCCATGCCGATCAGGCCGGCGGCGGTGATCTGTGCCGACATGCCCTGGGCGTAAGTCATGCCTTGCTTGCCGATCTTTTCACCGATGGTCTGCACCACGCGTTTCCAGCCGATCATGGTACCCAGGCCAAGGGCCAGGGCCACGGCCAGGATCACCCAGAACGGTGCGTATTCGGTGGTGGCGGTCAGGTCTTTGCGCAACTTGTCCAGGTCAGCCTTTTCACGGGCCGCGAGGTGCGGCAACTTGCCGACTTTCTTCGCGGTATCGTCCAGGCAGAGCAGGTAGCGACGCACTTCGATGCGGCTTTCGGCCGGCAGCGAGTGATAGTCGGCGACGCCCTTGAGGGTGCCCAGCAGCGCGGCGATGGTCGGTTCGGTCTGCTGCGGGTTGCAGCGGAACTTGCCCGGCAGGTCGTCTTTCACGCTTTTGCCCAGGGCCAGGAACTCGCCCAGGGAATCCTGGTTGCGCTGGTAGAACTGGCTCAGGTGCAGGGTGGCGTCGCGGGTGCGTTCGATCTGGTAGGTGGTGCTATTAAGGTCGAGCACGAACTGCGCCGGAACGATACCGATCAATACCAGCATGATCAGGCCGATACCTTTCTGGCCGTCGTTGGAGCCGTGCACGAAGCTGACGGCCATGGCCGAGATGACCAGCACCAGGCGGTTCCAGAAAGGCGGGTGTTTCTTGTCGTCGACCTTGCGGCGTTGTTCCGGGGTCTTGTGCATCTTCGAGATCGGGCGCCACCACTTCAGGCCGATCAGCACCAGAGCGGCAATCAGGAAGCCGGCCATGGGCGAGAACACCAGGGAAGCCCCGATATCGAACGCTTTCTGCCAGTTCACGCCATCGCGCAGTGGGATGTCGTTGAGCAGGGTATTGGCCAGGCCGACGCCGAGGATCGAACCGATCAGGGTGTGCGAACTGGAAGCAGGAATACCGAAGTACCAGGTGCCCAGGTTCCAGGTGATGGCCGCGGCCAGCAACGAGAAGACCATGGCCAGGCCGTGACCGGTGTTGACATTGATCAGCAGCTCGACCGGCAGCAGGTGGACGATGGCATAGGCCACGCCGACACCGCCCAGCAGCACACCGAGGAAATTGAATACACCGGAAAAGAATACGGCCAGGTGCGGCGGCATGGCTTTGGTGTAGATAACAGTGGCAACCGCATTTGCGGTGTCATGAAAGCCGTTGATGAACTCGTAGGCGAGGACAAAAGCCAGGGCGAGCAAGAGGCTCACAAGCACCCAAGCATCCAGTCCGCTGAATAAATCGATCATGAAGGTTTTCTGACCCGGTCATAAGGGGGCGCGATTATGCCAGAAAACCCTGGTAATCGATGCACTAGGTGCTGGTTGGTAACATTCTTCAACGAAAAAGCTGGAGGCAGGCCAATGGCCATGCCGTTTTTCGGGGCATGGGCAAGCCATTGATTTTATTGGGGCTGATCTTCGGGGGCAGGGATGCAACGTTCAGCCAAACGTCTCAAACACGTGTATGAAATTTCAATTTCATGACGGTTTTTGAGCTCTTTTGTGGCTATTCGCCGCAGCCCCGGAAGGCACCTGCCAGCCTGGCGATCAGCTTTTACCCGCAAGGCTACCCAGCGGGACGAACCTGGGGGAGAGCAGCGTCACGGCTGTTCGGCCTTGAGTTCTTTTTCCATCTTTTGCAGTTCTTGGGTAAAGGCCTGATCAAGAATGCTGGCACGCTTGCGCCAAGGTTTGCGTTCTGGTTCGGGCTGGGCGGCGTAAGTGGTGACTTCGCCTCCGTAAACTTCCTTGTAACGTTGTTCCTGGCGCTCAAGTTCAGCGCGCAGTTCGTCTTTCGTCACAGTGTTACCTAACTGAGTTGAGATAATTCCGATGATACGCATTGCCTCGATCGGCTTTATCAAACCGCCTTCGTACTCGGCTCGCTTATTGAAGCCAGGTGGCGATGGGTTTGCAAAAACCGCTTCTTGTTGCATGCGGCCACGGCATCGGACAAGAACAGCTGTCGTAGCAACAGTTACTTTTTGGCAAGCGCACTGGCCGGGCATATTCAGATGAGCGTCAAGCGCTTGCAGCAGGAGGCGTCATTTACCGATACGCAACCTGGTGATACTGCCGAACGCAAGAAAACGCCGGTGATCACTTTACTCATTATAGCGGCGGCCATGAATAACTCTATCGGCAATAAGTTAAAAATCATCAACTAAATATCAGGGTTTTGTTACACGAAAGTTTTAATCCGGATGACAGAGTGTTCCCACGCAGTTCTGTAACAAGGCCTGACAAGTTGCATGGATTAAACCCGCAAAGCGAGACTTTATTGGCGGCGGAAAACAGTCATGGCCGCGGCACGGCCCTGAGGTGCGATCGATTGCGATTATCGGTCGACGGTTCGATAATCGCCCAATGTTGGCCGTGCAGGCTTGTGCATCCTCTTCAGTACGGCTTGTAATAAGCCGGACTTCCGTCGTAGAGAACCTGAAATGAACGATCAATTGCGTAATTCCTTCGCTTCCGTGGCGCCTCCGATTGTCGCTTCGCCGGCCAAGCGGATCCAGGCGCTGACCGGTGATCCGGATTTCATGACTTCTCTGGCTCGCGGCCTGGCGGTGGTCCAGGCCTTTCAGGAGCGCAAGCGCCATCTGACCATCGCGCAGATCAGCCATCGCACGGAAATCCCTCGCGCGGCGGTGCGCCGCTGCCTGCATACCTTGATCAAGCTTGGCTATGCGACCACCGATGGCCGTACCTATTCGCTGCTGCCCAAGGTGCTGACCCTGGGCCACGCCTACCTGTCTTCCACGCCGCTGGCCGTGTCGGCCCAGCCTTACCTGGACCGCATGAGCGAACAGCTGCACGAAGCCTGCAACATGGCCACCCTGGAGGGCGACGACATCCTCTACATCGCCCGATCGGCCACCACCCAGCGCCTGATTTCGGTCGATCTTTCGGTCGGTGGCCGCCTGCCGGCGTATTGCACGTCCATGGGGCGGATCCTGCTAGCGGCGCTGGACGACGCCTCGCTGCGCGAATACCTCGAGCATGCCGACCTGCAAGCCAAGACCAGTCGAACCCTGCACACCCCGCAGGCGCTGCTCGAATGCCTGCAGCAAGTCAGGCAGCAAGGCTGGTGCATTGTCGATCAGGAACTGGAGCAAGGCCTGCGCTCCATTGCCGTCCCGGTATACGACGCTTCGGGCCAGGTTTTGGCCGCGCTGAACGTCAGTACCCACGCCGGCCGCGTCAGCCGCGCCGAGCTGGAGCAACGCTTTTTGCCGGGGCTGCTCAGCGCCAGTCGCGACCTCAGCGCCCAATTGTTCGCTTGAGGGCTGCCTGCTTAAGCTGTTCGATAAACGCACAGATCCGCGCTTGCTGAATTGACGCTCTTTCCCTTGCCTCATTAATGTCGCGGCAGCGTCATCCGGCCATTGGAGCATCACCTCCGATGGCTGCGTGGCGACCCCATAATAATGAAGAGGCCAACCCCCATGAGCATCGCCCGCGCGCCCAGCCGTGTCCCTTTGTCCTGCCTTCGCCTGCCGAAGGCCTGATCTGCCAAGACCCTTTTCGAGTTGAACCGCCCAGCCCAGCTGGCACCTGTTCGCCTGCGTTTTTTCGCGTGGAATAAAAATAATGAACCAGCCTCAATCCGCTGTAGGGAACTGCCTCGACGTGCAGTCCTTTATCAATGCCCAGCCGCTGTCGCGCTATCAGTGGCGAGTAGTGATCCTGTGTTTCCTGATTGTTTTCCTCGATGGCCTGGATACCGCGGCCATGGGTTTCATTGCGCCGGCGCTGTCCCAGGATTGGGGCATCGACCGCGCCAGCCTCGGCCCGGTGATGAGCGCCGCGTTGATCGGCATGGTCTTTGGCGCGCTGGGCTCCGGCCCGCTGGCTGACCGCTTCGGGCGCAAAGTGGTGCTGGTGGGCGCGGTGCTGCTGTTCGGCGCCTTCAGCCTGGCGTCGGCCTACAGCACCAATGTCGACCAGTTGCTGGTACTGCGTTTTCTCACCGGCCTGGGCCTGGGCGCCGGCATGCCCAATGCCACCACGCTGCTGTCCGAATACACCCCCGAGCGCCACAAGTCGTTGCTGGTGACCAGCATGTTCTGTGGCTTCAACTTGGGCATGGCCGGTGGCGGTTTCATTTCCGCCAAGCTGATCCCGGCATTCGGCTGGCACAGTTTGCTGCTGATCGGCGGGGTCTTGCCGCTGATCCTGGCGCTGGTGCTGCTGGTCTGGCTGCCGGAGTCGGCGCGTTACCTGGTGGTGCGCAATCGGGGCACGGACAAGGTGCGCAAGGCCCTGGCGCCAATCGAGCCGGGCACGGTCAACCAGGCGTCGAGCTTCAGCGTGCCGGAACAGAAGACCGTGAAGGCGCGCAACGTGTTTGCGGTGATTTTCTCCGGCACCTACAGCGTCGGCACCTTGCTGTTGTGGCTGACCTATTTCATGGGGTTGGTGATTGTCTACCTGCTGACCAGCTGGCTGCCGACCCTGATGCGCGACAGCGGCGCGAGCATGGAGCAGGCGGCCTTTATCGGCGCGTTGTTCCAGTTCGGTGGCGTGCTTAGCGCCGTGGGGGTGGGCTGGGCCATGGACCGCTTCAACCCGCACAAGGTCATTGGCACCTTTTACCTGCTGGCGGGCGTCTTTGCCTACGCGGTAGGGCAAAGCCTGGGCAACATCGCCTTGCTGGCGACCCTGGTGCTGGTCGCCGGCATGTGCGTCAACGGTGCGCAATCGGCGATGCCGTCCCTGGCCGCGCGTTTCTACCCGACCCAGGGCCGCGCCACTGGCGTGTCGTGGATGCTCGGCATCGGTCGCTTCGGTGCGATCCTCGGTGCCTGGATGGGCGCTACGCTGCTGGGGCTGGGCTGGAACTTCGAGCAGGTGCTGACCGCGCTGGTGATCCCGGCGGCGCTGGCAACCACGGCGGTGGTGATCAAAGGCATGGTCAGCCATGCGGATGCGACCTGAGCGAATGAGCAAAGCGCTCCCTGAAGGGAGCGCTGAATACCTGTAGCCACTGCCGCAGGCTGCGATAAGGCCGAAGGCCTTCAGCGATCCTGAGATATTCGCGACCGTTCTCCGAACGCGGCCCGGGTCGATCGCAGCCTGCGGCAGCGGCCACAACACAATCGATAGTCAGACAACAATCTGTTCGATAAACGAACACTCAGTCGATTATCGGATTGTTTGGGTTTTTCCCCCGGCTTAATCTTCAGTCACTCCGGCGCATCCTCCGGCGCCTTTTTCTTCCAATCGCTCAATAACAATCGGGAGATCCCCATGGCTGAAATCCTTTCGCTGCACGACGCGGTGAAGCAGTTCGTCAACGACGGCGATACCGTCGCGCTCGAAGGCTTCACCCACCTGATCCCGACGGCCGCGGGTCATGAAATCATTCGTCAGGGCAAAAAAGACCTGACCCTGGTACGAATGACCCCTGACCTGATCTACGACCAGTTGATCGGTGCCGGTTGTGCCCGCAAGCTGATTTTCTCCTGGGGCGGCAACCCGGGCGTGGGTTCCCTGCATCGCCTGCGTGACGCGGTCGAGAAGCAATGGCCCCATGCCCTGGAAATCGAAGAACACAGCCACGCCGACCTGGCCAACGCCTATGTGGCGGGCGCCTCGGGCCTGCCGTTCGCGGTGTTGCGTGCGTATGCCGGCTCCGACCTGCCGAAGGTCAACCCGTTGATCAAGAGCGTGACCTGCCCATTCACCGGCGAAGTGCTGGCGGCCGTGCCGTCGGTGCGCCCCGACGTCACCGTGATCCACGCGCAGAAAGCCGATCGCAAGGGCAACGTGCTGCTGTGGGGCATTCTCGGCGTGCAGAAGGAAGCGGCTCTGGCTGCCAAGCGCTGCATCGTCACCGTGGAAGAGATCGTCGACGACCTGAACGCGCCGATGAACGCCTGCGTGCTGCCGACCTGGGCCCTGAGCGCGGTCTGCCATGTGCCGGGCGGTGCTCATCCGTCCTACGCCCACGGCTACACCGAGCGCGACAACATCTTCTACCAGGCCTGGGACCCGATCGCCCGCGACCGTGAGACCTTCACCGCCTGGATCAACGAATACATCCGCGGCAGCGCTGATTTCAGCGAATTCCAGGCCAAGCTGGCCGCCGCAACGGGGGCCAAATAATGACTTACTCCACCAATGAAATGATGACCGTTGCCGCCGCCCGCCGCCTGCAGAACGGCTCGGTGTGTTTTGTCGGCATCGGCCTGCCGTCCAAGGCCGCCAACCTGGCGCGCCTGACCTCGTCGCCGGACGTGGTGCTGATCTACGAATCCGGCCCGATCGGCGCCAAGCCCAGCGTGTTGCCGCTGTCCATCGGTGACGGCGAGCTGGCCGAGACCGCCGACACCGTGGTGCCGACCGGCGAGATCTTCCGCTACTGGCTGCAAGGCGGGCGCATCGACGTCGGCTTCCTCGGCGCCGCCCAGGTCGACCGTTTCGGCAACATCAACACCACCGTGGTCGGCGACTACCGCCAGCCGAAAGTCCGCTTGCCGGGCGCCGGCGGTGCGCCGGAGATCGCCGGTTCGGCCAAGAGCGTGCTGATCATCCTCAAGCAGTCGTCGCGTTCGTTTGTCGACAAGCTCGACTTCATTACCTCGGTCGGTCACGGCGAAGGCGGCGATTCGCGCAAGCGCCTGGGCCTGCCAGGGGCCGGGCCGGTGGGGATCATCACCGACCTGTGCATCATGGAGCCGGAAGCCGGCAGCCATGAATTCGTCGTCACCTCGCTGCACCCGGGCGTGACCCGCGAACAGGTGGTGGCCGCCACCGGTTGGCCGATCCGTTTCGCCGAGCAGGTTGCAGAGACCGCCGCGCCGACCGAAATCGAATTGACCGTCCTGCGTGACCTCGAGGCCCGCACCGCCGCGGCCCATGGCCAGACCCCGGGAGAAGCCTGATGCGCGACGTGTTTATCTGTGACGCCATTCGTACCCCTATCGGCCGCTTTGGCGGCGGCCTGTCGACGGTGCGGGCCGACGATCTGGCCGCCGCGCCGATCAAGGCGCTGATCGAGCGCAACCCATCGGTGGACTGGAACGCGGTGGACGAGGTGTTCCTCGGCTGCGCCAACCAGGCCGGCGAAGACAATCGCAACGTGGCGCGCATGGCGCTGCTGCTGGCCGGCCTGCCGGAAAGCATTCCGGGCGTGACCCTCAACCGCCTGTGCGCTTCGGGCATGGATGCCATCGGCACGGCCTTCCGCGCCATTGCCAGTGGCGAGATGGAGCTGGCCATCGCCGGCGGCGTCGAGTCGATGTCCCGTGCGCCCTTTGTCATGGGCAAGGCCGACACGGCCTTTTCGCGCAACATGAAACTCGAAGACACCACCATCGGCTGGCGCTTCATCAACCCGCTGATGAAGGCCCAGTACGGCGTGGATGCCATGCCGCAGACCGCCGACAACGTCGCCGATGACTACCGGGTGTCGCGCGCCGACCAGGATGCGTTCGCCCTGCGCAGCCAGCAGCGCACGGCCGCGGCGCAGGCCGCCGGGTTCTTCGCCGAGGAGATCGTGCCGGTGCGCATCGTCCACAAGAAGGGCGAGACCGTTGTCGAGCAGGACGAGCATCCGCGGGCCGACACCTCGCTGGAAACCCTGGGCAAGCTCAAGCCGGTCAACGGCCCGGACAAGACGGTCACCGCCGGCAACGCCTCGGGCGTCAACGACGGGGCGGCGGCGCTGATCCTGGCGTCGGCCGAGGCGGTGAAAAAACACGGCCTGACTGCCCGGGCCCGGGTGTTGGGCATGGCCAGCGCCGGCGTCGCGCCACGGGTGATGGGCATCGGCCCGGTGCCGGCGGTGCGCAAGTTGACCGAGCGCCTGGGCGTGGCGGTCAGCGATTTCGATGTGATCGAACTCAACGAAGCCTTCGCCAGCCAGGGCCTGGCGGTGTTGCGCGAACTGGGCCTGGCGGACGATGCGCCCCAGGTCAACCCCAACGGCGGCGCCATCGCCCTTGGCCATCCGCTGGGCATGAGCGGCGCGCGCCTGGTATTGACCGCGCTGCACCACTTGGAAAAAACCGGTGGCAAGAAGGGCCTGGCAACCATGTGCGTCGGTGTCGGCCAGGGCCTGGCACTGGCCATCGAGCGCGTGTGACGCGCTTCTTATAAGAACGAGGATCGAGCATGACCGACAAGCCCGGTTACCGGCGCCCGCAATCAGGTACTCAGCCTGATTACCTGCACCCGGCCTACAAATCCACCAACACCCGCTCGCCGTCCAAGCCGCTGGTGTTCCTGCCGCATTCGCTGTCGGAAATCACCGGCCCGACCATCGGCGCCGATTACCTGCAGGACAAGGACAACGACCTGACCGCCCAGCATGCCGGCGAGCCCCAGGGCGAGCGCATCATCATCCACGGCCGGGTGCTGGACGAGAACGGCCTGCCGGTGCCGGGGATCCTGGTGGAGATCTGGCAGGCCAACGCCGCCGGCCGCTACAACCATGAGCGCGACCTGCACGACGCGCCGCTGGACCCGAATTTCACCGGCACCGGGCGCACCGTCACCGACGCCGATGGCTGGTACCAGTTCCAGACCATCAAGCCCGGCGCCTACCCCTGGGGTAACCACCACAACGCGTGGCGTCCGGCGCATATCCACTTCTCGCTGTTCGGCCCGAGCGTCCTCACGCGCCTGGTGACCCAGATGTATTTCCCGGGCGACCCGCTGCTGGCCTACGACCCGATCTACAACTGCGTGCCGGACACCCGCGCCAAGGAACGCCTGATCGCCAGCTTCGACCTGGAGAAAACCATTCCGTCCTACGCCCTCGGCTACCGTTGGGACATCGTCTTGCGCGGCCGCGATGCCACGCCGATGGAGAAATAAGATGACGCTGACCGCGACCACATCCCACACCGTCGGCCCGTACTACCACATCGGCCTGACCTGGCTGAACCGCGAAGACCTGACCCAGGCCGAGACCCTCGGCGAGCGTGTGGCAATCACCGGCCAGGTAGTGGACGGCAACGGCGATTTCGTCAACGACGCCATGCTGGAAATCTGGCAGGCCAATGCCGCCGGTAAATACGACCACCCCGAAGACGATCAGGCCAAGGCCCTGGACCCCAACTTCCAGGGTTTCGGCCGGGTGCCGGTGGATGGAGAAGGGCGCTTTCGCTTCACCACCATCAAGCCGGGCAGCGTGCCGGGCCTGCAGGGTTCGACCCAGGCGCCGCACCTGGTGGTGCTGGTGTTTGCACGGGGCCTGGTCAAGCACCTGCTGACGCGCATCTATTTCGACGGCGAGCCGGCCAACGCCGCTGATCCACTGCTGGCCCGCGTGCCTGAAGAACGTCGCGCCACCTTGTTGGCCAAGGCCGATGCGACGGGCCACTACCAGTGGAACGTGATCCTGCAGGGGACCGAGGCGGAAACCGTGTTCTTCGATTACTGAGTGTGCCTGGGGGAGGGGCCGCGAGCTGGTTAGCGACAGGGCCGGAGCGGCCATTCCCCCAAGGTCGTCTTGTGGAACGGGACTGTTACAAAGTATGTCTAGACTCCACAACGTCCCCAAAGAGTGAGAATCCATGACAACGTTAACCAGTCACTACACGACCGAGGAACGCAGCAAGAGGATCTTCGCGATCGTCGGCGCCTCCTCCGGCAACCTGGTCGAATGGTTCGATTTCTATGTCTACGCCTTCTGCGCGATCTATTTCGCCCCGGCGTTTTTCCCCTCCGACGATCCCACGGTGCAACTGCTCAATACCGCTGGCGTGTTCGCCGCCGGGTTCCTGATGCGACCTATTGGTGGCTGGCTGTTCGGTCGGGTGGCCGACAAGCACGGGCGCAAGAATTCCATGATGATCTCGGTGCTGATGATGTGCGCAGGCTCCCTGGTCATCGCCTTCCTGCCGACCTACGCCAGCATCGGCGCCTGGGCGCCGGCGCTGCTGCTGTTGGCGCGGCTGTTCCAGGGGCTGTCGGTGGGCGGGGAGTACGGCACCACCGCGACCTATATGAGCGAAGTCGCGCTCAAGGGCCAGCGTGGGTTTTTCGCCTCCTTCCAGTACGTGACCCTGATCGGCGGGCAACTGCTGGCGGTGCTGGTGGTGGTGATCCTGCAGCAGTTTCTCGACGAGGCGGAGCTCAAGGCCTGGGGCTGGCGGATTCCGTTCGTGATCGGCGCCATCGCGGCCTTGATCTCGCTGTTGCTGCGGCGCTCGCTGAAAGAAACCTCCAGCAAGGAAATTCGTGAAGACAAGGATGCCGGCAGCGTGGCCGCGCTGTTCAAGCATCATTCGAAGGCTTTTGTCACCGTGCTCGGCTACACCGCCGGCGGTTCGCTGATTTTCTACACCTTCACCACCTATATGCAGAAATACCTGGTGAACACCGCCGGGATGCACGCCAAGACCGCCAGCTACATCATGACCGGCGCGCTGTTCCTTTATATGTGCATGCAGCCGCTGTTCGGCATGCTGGCGGACAAGATCGGCCGGCGTCGCTCGATGCTCTGGTTCGGCGCGCTGGGCACGCTATGCACCGTGCCTATTCTGCTGACCCTGAAAACCGTCACCAGCCCGTTCCTGGCTTTCGTGCTGATCACCCTGGCCCTGGCGATCGTCAGTTTCTACACCTCGATCAGCGGCCTGGTAAAAGCCGAAATGTTCCCGCCGCAAGTGCGCGCGCTGGGGGTAGGCCTGGCCTATGCGGTGGCCAACGCGCTATTCGGCGGTTCGGCGGAATACGTGGCCCTGGGCCTGAAATCCCTGGGCATGGAAAATACTTTCTACTGGTACGTGACGGCGATGATGGCGATCGCCTTCCTGTTCAGCCTGCGTCTGCCCAAACAGGCGGCGTACCTGCACCACGACCTGTGACCTGCCTGCGTGCGCCCGTTGCGGGCGCGCGCTCCTAAGGATTGTTTATGAGCACACCGGCGAGCAACCAACTGTTCGATGCCTACTTCACCACCCGCGATATGCGCGAGGTGTTCTGCGACCAGGGCCGGGTCCAGGCCATGCTCGACTTCGAGGCCGCGCTGGCCCGGGCGCAGGCGCGGGTGGGCGTGATTCCGGCCGCCGCGGTGGCGCCGATCGAGGCGGCTTGCCAGGCCGGGCTCTATGACTTTTGCGCCCTGGGCCAGGCCATCGCCACGGCAGGCAATTCGGCGATCCCGCTGGTCAAGGCCCTGGGCAAACAGATCGCCAAGGCCGATCCCAGTGCCGAGCGCTATGTGCATTTAGGCGCCACCAGCCAGGATGTGATGGACAGCGGGCTGGTTCTGCAACTGCGGCAGGCATTGGCCCTGATCGACAACGACCTGGCGCGCCTGGGCGGCATCCTGGCCGCGCAGGCCCAGCGTTATGCGGACACTCCGATGGCTGGCCGGACCTGGCTGCAACATGCCACGCCGGTCACCCTCGGCATGAAAATCGCCGGCTGGCTGGGCGCGCTGACTCGCAGCCGCGAGCGCTTGGCGCAGCTCCAGCCGCGCCTGCTGGTGCTGCAGTTCGGCGGCGCCTCCGGCACCCTCGCGGCCCTGGGCGAGCAGGCCCTGCCGATTGCCCAGGCGCTGGCCGAGGAGTTGCAACTGAGCCTGCCGGAACAGCCCTGGCATACCCAGCGCGACCGGCTGGTGGAGTTCGCCGCGGTGCTCGGCCTGATCGCCGGCAGCCTCGGCAAGCTGGGCCGCGACATCAGCCTGCTGATGCAGACCGAGGCGGCAGAAGTCTTCGAGCCGTCGGCGCCGGGCAAGGGCGGTTCCTCGACCATGCCGCACAAGCGCAACCCGGTGGGCGCGGCGGTCCTGATCGGCGCGGCGACCCGGGTTCCCGGGCTGCTGGCGACCATGTTCAGCGCCATGCCCCAGGAACATGAACGCAGCCTGGGCCTGTGGCACGCCGAATGGGAAACCCTGCCGGAAATCTGCTGCCTGGTGTCCGGTGCCTTGCAACAGGCGCGGCTGGTGGCCGACGGGCTGGAAGTCGATGCCGCGCGCATGGGCCAAAACCTCGACCTGACCCAGGGGCTGGTGCTGGCGGAAGCCGTGAGCATCGCCCTGGCCCAGCGCCTTGGACGCGAGACCGCGCATCATCTGCTGGAGCAATGCTGCAAGCGCGCGGTGGCCGAACAGCGGCATCTGCGCGCGGTGCTGGGGGATGAGCCGCAAGTGACCGCCGAACTGTCGGCGGCGGAACTGGATCACCTGCTGGACCCGGCGCATTACCTCGGCCAGGCGCAAGCCTGGGTCGAGCGCGCCGTGGCCGAACATTTTGCCTTGAACGCCTGAAGGAGACTGCCGTGGCATTCGTACAACTCGCCGATGGCGAACTGCATTACCAACTGGACGGCCCGGACAACGCGCCGGTGCTGGTCCTGTCCAACTCCCTGGGTACCGACCTGCACATGTGGGATATCCAGGTTCCGGCCTTTACCGAGCACTTCCGGGTGCTGCGATTCGACACTCGCGGCCATGGCAAGTCCCTGGTCACCGAAGGCCCCTACAGCATCGAGCAGTTGGGCCGCGATGTGCTGGCGCTGCTGGATGCGCTGCATATCCAGCGCGCGCATTTCTGCGGGCTATCCATGGGCGGGTTGATCGGCCAGTGGCTGGGCATCCGTGCCGGCGAGCGCCTGAACAAACTGGTGGTGTGCAACACCGCGGCGAAGATCGGCGATCCGTCGGTGTGGAATCCGCGCATCGAAACCGTGCTGCGCGACGGCCAGGCGGCGATGGTGGCGCTGCGCGATGCGTCGATCGCCCGCTGGTTCACCCCGGACTTTGCCGCGGCGCACCCGGACCAGGCCAAGCTGATCACCGACATGCTGGCGGCCACCTCGCCCGAAGGTTATGCCGCCAACTGCGCGGCGGTGCGCGATGCGGATTTCCGCGAACAACTGGCGGCGATCGAGGCGCCGACGCTGGTGGTGTCCGGTACTGAAGACGCAGTCACGCCGCCCTCGGGCGGGCACTTCATTCAGGAGCGCGTACGCGGCGCCGAATACGCCGAGTTCCATGCGGCGCACCTGTCCAACGTCCAGGCTGGCGCTGCGTTCAGCGAGCGGGTCGTGGCCTTTCTGCTGGCCGGCCAGAATATTTGAGGAAGCCCCGATGGACGAGAAACAACGTTACGCCGAAGGCATGCAAGTGCGTCGCGCGGTGCTGGGCGATGCCCATGTCGATCGCAGCCTGAACACCCTCACCGAGTTCAACTCGGAGTTCCAGGAAATGATCACCCGGCATGCCTGGGGCGATATCTGGACGCGTCCGGGCCTGCCGCTCCATACCCGCAGCCTGATCACCATCGCCATGCTGATCGGCATGAACCGCAACGAAGAGCTCAAGCTGCACCTGCGCGCCGCCGCCAACAACGGCGTGAGCCGCGGTGAGATCAAGGAAGTGATCATGCAGAGCGCAATCTACTGCGGTATTCCGGCGGCCAATGCGACCTTCCACCTGGCCGAGTCGGTGTGGGACGAGCTGGGCGTCGAATCCCGCGGCTGATAACCCACGACCTGCAAACAAACGCGGCGCCGAGCAACTCGGCGCCGCTGCGTTTTCGCTGTCGGAGCGAGCTTGCTTGCGATGAACCTGAGAGCGCCGCGTTTAGCCAGTCAGTACGCGTCATCGTTGAGGATTATCGCGAGCAAGCTTCGCTCCTACGAAAACAAGACGGGTGTTTACAGCAGGCTGATCGGGTAGCTGATGATCAAGCGGTTCTCGTCGAATTCGTTGGTACTGAAGTCGCGACGCATCGTCGAGTTGCGCCATTTGACGTTGAGGTTCTTCAGTGTGCCGCTTTGCACGGTGTAGGCCAGTTCGCTCTCGCGTCCCCATTCCTTGCCGTCGGTGATGGTGCCGGTGTGCACGTTGTCGCCCTTGATGTAGCGGTTCATCAGGGTCAGGCCGGGAATGCCGGCGGCGGCGAAATTGTAGTCATGACGCAGCTGCCAGGATCTTTCCTGGGCGTTGTCGTAGCTGGCGTTGTAGCTGTCGTTGGCCAGGGTGCCGCCGCTGGTGCCGTAGACGCGCATCCAGGCGCTGTCGCCGGTGAGTTTCTGCAGGCCGACGTAGAAGGTGTGGCCGCCGTACTTGGCCGAGAACAGGCCTGACCAGGTCTTGTTGTCCAGGTCGCCGGCGCGGGCGCTGCCATCCTCCTTGCCGTAGAAGAAGCCGATGTTGGCGCCCAGGGTCCAGTCGCCCAGCGGCTGGCTGTGGATCAGGTTGAGGTATTGCTGGCTGTAGATGTCCTTGAGCTGGGCGTTCCACACCCCGACCTGGGTGCGCTTGTCGTTGAAGCTGTATTCGCCGCCCTGGAAGTTGAAGCGGTCGGAGGTGAAGGCCGCTTTGCCGGTCATCGACATGTCGCTCATGCTGCTGTCGTCACGCGGGCTGTTGGCGCGGAACTGGCCGCCATAGAGGGTCAGGCCGTCGATTTCCTTCGAGGTGACCTGGCCGCCGCGGAAGGTCTGGGGCAGGGAGCGACCGTCGTCCGAGCGCAGGATCGGCAGCACCGGCATCCATTCGCCGACCTTGAGCTCGGTCTGCGACAGCCGGGCCTTGAACGCCACGCCCATGCGGCCGAAGTTGTCGGCCGGCCGCCCGTCGTGATCCAGCGGCAACAGCTGGGTGCCGCCGGTGCCCTTGCCGCCATCGAGTTTCAGCGAGTACAGCCCCAGCACGTCAATGCCGAAGCCGACCGTGCCCTGGGTGAACCCGGACTTGGCGTCGAGGATGAAGCTCTGGGTCCACTCTTCAGCCTTGCCCTGGCTCTTGGCCGGGTTGGTGAAGTTGCGGTTGATGTAGAAGTTGCGCAGGGTCAGGTTGGCCTTGGCATCTTCGAGAAAACCGGACTCCTCGGCCATGACCGGCAGGGCCGTGCCGGCGATGCCGACGGCCAGCAGGCTGGGCAGCAGGGAACAGGGAATGCGAGTGGATGGCTTCATGGATCGGGCTCTCTAATTATTAGGGATGAGGCTGGGCGCTGCCGCAACGTCAGGTTGCAGACAAAATTTGAAATCGGAGGGCGAACGGAATGGCGTTAGCCGGAGCGGGCAGGGCGCGGGGTCATGATGACGAACCTGTTGTTATTGGTTTTTGTAGGTGCGGGGAATGGTGCGTTGGATCAACGGCCCTGTTCAATTGGCCCGGGCGGGTTCTGGGCGATTAGCGAACACAACTGATGGCGGTTTTCGGCCCATAAAAAAGCCCACCGCAAGGTGGGCTTTTTTCAAGCGTCAGGCACTCAGAACAGCTTCAGTGGCGGTGCCTCTTTGCTCACTGCGGCGTTCTGCGAACTTTGCTCGTTCCAACCGCCGCCCAGGGCCTTGTACAGGTTGACCTCGCTGGTCAGCTGCGCAAGGCGGTCGGTGATCAATGCTTGCTGCGCGCTGAACAGCGAGCGCTGGGCATCGAGGAAGGTCAGGTTGCTGTCGACACCGATGCGGTAGCGACGCTCGGCCAGACGGTAGTAGTCCTGGTTGGCGTTGACGAAGTCACGCTGGGCCTGCAACTGCTGGTTGTAGGTCTGGCGTGCGGCCAGGCCATCGGAGACTTCCTGGAAGGCGGTCTGGATGGACTTCTCGTATTGCGCCACGTTGATGTCTTTCTGGATCTTCGAGTAATCCAGGCTGGCGCGCAGGCTGCCTGCGTTGAAGATCGGGATGTTGATCTGCGGCGCGAACGACCAGGTGCCCGAGCCGCCCTTGAACAGGCCGCCCACATCGGGGCTCAAGGTCCCGGCATTGGCGGTCAGGCTGATGCTCGGGAAGAACGCTGCGCGTGCCGCGCCGATATTGGCGTTGGCCGCTTTCAGGTTGTGCTCGGCGGCGAGGATGTCCGGACGGCGTTGCAGCAGTTCCGACGGCAGGCCGGCCGGCAACTCGCTGAGCAGGTCAGCCGACAACGGCTGCGGGCTCGGCAGGTTGGCCGGAATCGCGGTACCCAGCAGCAGGGTCAGGCTGTTTTCGTCCTGGGCCACCTGGCGGGTATAACGCGCCAGTTGCACCCGGGCGTTTTCCACCGAGGTCCGCGACTGGCTCAGGTCCAGGGCAGAGGCCACGCCGACTTCGTTGCTGCGCGAGGTGAGCCGGTAGCTCTCCTCGTAGGCCGCCAGGGTGTCCTGGGTCAGCTTCAGCAGTTCCTTGTCGGCCTGCCAGGTCAGGTAGGCGTTGGCCACGCTGGCCACCAGGCTGATCTGCGTACTGCGCCGGGCTTCTTCGCTGGAGAAGTAGGTCTGCAAGGCCTGCTCGCTCAAGCTGCGAACGCGACCGAACAGGTCCAGCTCATAAGCGCTGACACCCAGGGTTGCCGAGTATTGGCTGGAGATGGCTGCTTCACCGGTCTGCGACATCCGCGCCGGGGTGCGTTGCCGGCTGCCGCTGCCGTTGGCCGAAATCGCCGGGAACAGGTCCGCGCGCTGGATCTGGTACTGCGCGGCATAGGCGTCGATGTTCAGCGCCGCGACCCGCAGGTCGCGGTTGTTCACCAGCGCGGTCTGGATCAGTTGCTGCAGCGCCGGGTCATGGAAGAACTGCCGCCAGCCCTGTTCGGCGGCTGCCTGGTTGGCAGCCTCCGCAGGCGAATAGGCCGGCCCTTGCGGGTATTGCGCCGCGACCGGCGCTTCCGGCTGCTGATAATCCGGTATCAGCGAGCAACCACTCAGCACGGCGGCGGTGATTGCGAGGGAGAGTAGCGACTTGCTCATTGGCCAGCCTCTTCAGGAGTTTCAGTAGTTTCTGCTTTGTCTGCCTTGCGGCGGCCCATCGCGGACACGGTGACGAAGAACAAAGGCACCCAGAATATCGCCAGGACAGTCGCGGTGAGCATGCCGCCAATTACCCCGGTACCGATCGCATGCTGGCTACCCGAGCCTGCGCCGGTGGAGATTGCCAGCGGTACCACACCGAGCACGAAGGCCAGGGACGTCATGATGATCGGACGCAGACGCATGCGGCAGGCTTCAACTGCCGCGTCGATCAGGCTGCGGCCCTGCTCGTGCAGTTCCTTGGCGAACTCGACGATCAGAATGGCGTTTTTCGCCGCCAGACCGATAGTCACCAACAGCCCCACCTGGAAGTACACGTCGTTGGACAGGCCGCGCAGGCTGGTCGCCAGCAGTGCACCGATGATCCCCAGCGGTACCACCAGCATGACCGCGATCGGAATCGACCAGCTTTCATACAGCGCCGCCAGGCACAGGAACACCATCAGCAGCGACAAGGCGTACAACGCAGGCGCTTGCGAGCCCGACAGGCGTTCCTCGTAGGACAGGCCGGTCCAGGAAATACCGACACCGGCCGGCAGCTTCTTGGCAATGGCTTCGACTTCGGCCATGGCTTCACCGGTGCTGTAGCCCGGGGCCGGAGCACCCAGGATTTCCATCGCCTCGACGCCGTTGTAGCGGGCCAGCTTCGGCGAACCGTAGATCCACTCGCCCTTGGCGAAGGAGGAGAACGGCACCATGGTCCCGGCGCTGTTGCGTACGTACCACTTCTTCATGTCTTCCGGGCTCATGCGAGCGCCGGGTTGACCCTGGATGTACACCTTCTTCACTCGACCGCGGTCGATGAAGTCGTTGACGTAGCTACTGCCCAGGGCGATCGACAGGGTGTTGTTGATGTCGGAGATGGTCACGCCCAGGGCGCTGGCCTTCTCGTCGTCGATTTCCAGTTGGTACTGCGGTTCGTCGTTCAGGCCGTTCGGACGTACCTGGCTGAGGATCTTGCTCTGCGCCGCCATGCCGAGGAACTGGTTGCGGGCTTCCATCAGTTTCTCGTGGCCGATACCGGCGCGGTCCTGCAGGAACACGTCGAAACCGGTGGCGTTACCCAACTCCAGTACCGCCGGGGGAGCGAAGGCGAACACCATCGCGTCGCGGAAGGTGAAGAAGTGCTGCTGGGCGCGAGCGGCCAGGTTGAACACGTTGTTTTCCACGGACCGCTCGTCCCATGGCTTGAGCATGATGAATGCCATGCCCGAGCTCTGGCCACGACCGGCGAAGTTGAAGCCGTTCACGGTAAACACCGAAGCCACGGTATCCGCTTCGTCCTTGAGCAGGTAGGCGCGCATTTCATCGATCACCACCTGGGTCCGCTCGGCACTGGAGCCGGCTGGAGTCTGAACCTGGGCGAACAGGACGCCCTGGTCTTCTTCAGGCAGGAACGCAGTTGGAATGCGAGTGAACAGCCAGATCATGCCGACCACGATCAGCACGTAGGCCAACAGGTAAGGCGCCTTGTGCCGCAGGATGTTGCCCACGCCACGCTCGTAGCTTTTGACGCTGCGGTCGAAGGTACGGTTGAACCAGCCGAAGAAGCCTTTTTTCGGCGCACCGTGCTCGCCATGGGGAATGGCCTTGAGCATGGTGGCGCACAGGGCCGGGGTGAAGATCAGGGCAACCAGTACCGACAGGGCCATGGCCGAGACCACGGTGATCGAGAACTGCTTGTAGATCACACCGGTGGAGCCGCTGAAGAACGCCATCGGCAGCAGTACCGCCGACAGTACCAGGGCAATACCCACCAGCGCGCCCTGGATCTGGCCCATGGACTTCTTGGTAGCTTCCTTGGGCGACAGGCCTTCCTCGGCCATTACCCGCTCGACGTTTTCCACCACGACGATGGCATCGTCCACCAGCAAGCCGATGGCCAGCACCATGCCGAACATGGTCAGGGTGTTGATGCTGAAGCCGGCGGCCGCGAGGATCCCGAAGGTACCCAGCAATACCACCGGTACAGTCATGGTGGTGATGACGGTGGCGCGGAAGTTCTGCAGGAACAGGAACATCACCAGGAACACCAGCACGATCGCTTCGACCAGGGTTTCAACCACACCCTTGATCGACTCGGTCACCACCGGGGTGGTGTCGTACGGGAATACCACTTTCATCCCTTCGGGGAAGAACGGTTCCAGGTCATTGATGGTCTTGCGCAGGGCCTTGGCGGTGTCCAGGGCGTTGGCGCCGTTGGCCAGTTTCACTGCCAGGCCGGAAGCCGGGGCACCGTTGAACTGGGCGCTGACGGAATAGTTTTCACCACCCAGGCCGACATCGGCGACGTCGCCCAGGCGCACTTGCGAACCGTCGGCGTTGACCTTCAGCAGGATGGCCTTGAACTGCTCGGCAGTCTGCAGGCGGGTCTTGCCGATGATGGTGGCGTTCAGTTGCTGGCCCGGCAGGGCAGGCAAACCACCGATCTGGCCGGACGACACCTGGACGTTCTGCGCCGCCACGGCGTTCTTCACGTCGACCGGAGTCAGGTTGAAGTTGTTCAGCTTGGCCGGGTCGAGCCAGATACGCATGGCGTACTGGGCACCGAACACCTGGAAGTCACCCACGCCCGCGGTCCGCGAGATCGGGTCCTGCATGTTGGACACGATGTAGTTCGAGAGGTCGTCCTTGGACATGCTGCCGTCCTCGGAAACCACACCGATCACCAACAGGAAGTTCTTCACCGCCTTGGTCACGCGGATACCCTGTTGCTGCACTTCTTGCGGCAGCAGCGGGGTGGCCAGGTTCAGCTTGTTCTGTACCTGGACCTGCGCGGTATCCGAGTTGGTGCCCTGCTCGAAGGTCGCGGTAATGGTCATGCTGCCGTCGGAGTTACTTTCCGAAGACACATAACGCAGGTTATCGATACCGTTGAGCTGCTGCTCGATGACCTGGACCACGGTGTCCTGCACGGTCTGTGCGGAAGCGCCTGGGTAGGTCACGGAGATGGCGATCGCCGGTGGCGCGATGCTCGGGTATTGGTTGATCGGCAACTTGAGGATCGATAAAGCCCCGACCAGCATGATCACCAGGGCGATTACCCAGGCGAAAATCGGACGGTCGATAAAAAATTTCGACATGGTTTACTCCCCTTTGCCGCCTGCAGCGTTATTAGTCGCCTGTGCAGTGGCCGGGTTTTTCGCGGGAACGTTGGTCGCTTCGCTGGCTTTGACTTCGACGCCAGGTCGGACGAATTGCAGCCCTTCGGTGATCAGGCGATCGCCCGCCTTCAGGCCGTCCTCGATCAGCCACTGGCTGCCGACGGTGCGGCTGGCCTTGAGCTGGCGCAGTTCAACCTTGTTGTCCGGGCCAACTACCAGGGCGGTCGGTGTGCCCTTGAGGTCACGGGTCACGCCTTGTTGCGGAGCGAGAATCGCCGCGGCATTCACCCCGGCCTGCAGTTGCGCATGCACGAACATGCCTGGCAGCAGGGTGTGTTCCGGGTTCGGGAACACCGCGCGCAGGGTCACGGAACCGGTGGTTTCGTCGACCGACACTTCGGAGAATTCCAGCTTGCCGTCAAGCTTGTACTGGCTACCGTCTTCCAGGGTCAGCTTGACCTTGGCGGCATTGTCGCCAGCCCTTTGCAGGCGACCGCTTTCCAGCTCGCGGCGCAGCTCGAGCAGTTCAACCGACGACTGGGTCACGTCGACGTAGATCGGGTCGAGTTGCTGGATCACCGCCATCGCATTGGACTGGCCGTTGCTGACCAGCGCGCCCTCGGTGACCGAGGAACGGCCGATACGGCCGGAGATCGGCGCCAGCACCTTGGTGTAGCGCAGGTCGATCTGGGCGCTCTGCAGCGAGGCTTCCGATTGCAGGCGGTTGGCGACGGCGGTGTCGTATTCCTGGCGGCTCACGGCTTGTTCGTCGACCAGTTGCTTGTAGCGATCGGAGATCGACTTGGTCGATTGCAGGTTGGCCTGGGCGCTCTTGAGGGTCGACTCATAGACCGACGGATCGATCTGATAGAGCTGCTGACCTTCCTTGACGTCGCCGCCTTCCTTGAACAGGCGCTTGAGAATGATGCCATTGACCTGCGGACGGACCTCGGCGATCCGGAACGCAGTGGTGCGCCCCGGAAGCTCGGACGTCAGGGTAAAGGCTTGAGGTTGCAGGGTGACCACGCCGACCTGAGGGGCTTGTGGAGCTGGAGCCGCCTCTTCCTTTTTACATCCGCTGAGCAGCGATGCCAGGGCGACGGCAGTGACCAGAGCGGTAACAGCTGGCTTGAGTTGCATGAAGATCCTCGGGTCAGGCGCGCAGAATGCGCACTCGAAAAGTGGAAGGGTAAAAAACGAGTGCTGAGTGGATAAGTAGCTTGCTAAGGAATATACTTACGTTCATGGTTGTTTGTAAATACCTTGGCGGCGTATCCAATCGGTTACAAAAGCCGTTGCAAGTGTCGAATTGTAGGCCGGACAAACGGCACCCAAGAGGCCGTTCCATATTTATTCAGATGAGCTTTTTGCATCACTGAAGCATCCTGATCGAGGTTTACTGCCATGGTCCGTCGTACCAAAGAGGAAGCTCAAGAAACCCGCAAACAGATACTCGAAGCGGCCGAAAAAGCTTTCTACGAGCGCGGTGTAGCTCGCACCACGCTGGCTGATATCGCGGCGTTGGCCGGTGTCACGCGTGGCGCTATCTATTGGCATTTCAGCAACAAGGCGGATCTGGTTCAGGCCATGCTCGATACCTTGCGCGAGCCACTGGATGAAATGTCCAGGGCGAGTGAAGACGAAGAAGAAGTCGATCCGCTGGGGTGCATGCGCAAACTGCTGATTCATTTGTTTCATCAAATTGCCCTGGACCCGAAAACCCGACGCATTAATGAGATTTTGTTTCACAAGTGCGAATTCACCGATGAAATGTGCGACTTGCGACGCCAGCGTCGCGCGGCCAGCCTGGATTGCAACCTGCGTATCGAACTGGTGCTGCGCAATGCCATGCGGCGGGGGCAACTCCCCGACAACCTGGATGCTGCTCGCGCGGCCATCAGTATCCACGCCTATATTGATGGCATTCTTTATCAGTGGCTGTTGGCGCCGGACAGTTTCGAGCTCTATAAGGAAGCGGAGCGCTGGATCGATACCGGATTGGAGATGCTGCGCCTGAGTCCCAGCCTGCGTAATTGAGACAAAATGCGGAATTACGCCAGCAGATGTCAACATTTGCCCGCTATAAAGCTGGATGTTTCATTCGTCATGGCTCACCGGGATGCCTTTATATACGGGCCGCCTTTATCTTGATAGATAGCGAGCTATGTATTTTGTAGGGAAATTGTTGCAGGTGTGTGAATGAGTGTGAGTACCTCCGCTTACAAGGGCACCGAGCAACCTGCAAAAGGTATCGCACTGATTTGCCTGGCGGTTTTGCTGTTCGCCAGTCATGACACCCTTTCCAAATACCTGTCCGGGTTCTATCCCATCGTCATGGTGGTCTGGGCCCGGTATGTGGTGCACACGCTGTTGATGCTGGTGGTGTTCGTGCCGCGCAGCGGTTTTTCCGCCGTGGTGCGTACCAAGCGGCCGGGCCTGCAATTGTTGCGCGCCTTGTGCCTGATCGGCACCAGCCTGTTTTTTACCACCGGCCTGCGCTATATCCCCCTGGCCGAAGCCACTGCGGTCAACTTCCTCGCGCCTTTGCTGGTCACCGCCTTGTCCGTGCCGTTGCTGGGCGAGCGGGTGACCCGCAGCCAGTGGCTGGCGGTGCTGGCCGGTTTTGTCGGGGTACTGATCGTGATTCGACCGGGCGGCGCCTTGTTCACCCCGGCGATCCTGCTGCCGCTATGCTCGGCGTTGTGCTTTGGCTTCTATCAGCTGCTTACCCGCAAGCTCAGCGGTGTCGACAGCCCCACCACCAGCAACTTCCTCACCGGGATTCTCAACAGCCTGATCATGAGCGCGGCGCTGCCGTTCTTCTGGAGTACGCCGACCCTGTGGCACGGCCTGTTCATGATTGGCCTCGGCACCTGCGGCATGCTCGGCCACCTGTTGTTGACCCAGGCTTTTCGCCATGCCGCGCCGGCGATGCTGGCACCGTTCAGTTACGGGCAGATCCTGTTCGCCGGCATGTACGGCTACCTGATCTTCGATCACACCCCGGACAGCTTCGGCATCGTCGGCATCGCGGTTATCTGCCTCAGCGGCCTGGCCGTGGCCTGGGGGCAGCGCAAACGCAGCTGATCGCCCCACCTTCTGTAGGAGCGAAGCTTGCTCGCGATGGTGGTCAACGATAACGCGGTATGCCTGAAGCTACCCGTTGCCCTTGGGTTTATCGCGAGCAAGCTTCGCTCCTACAGGTGAATGCCCATGAAAAAGCCCCGGCTGTTGCGAGTCCGGGGCTTTTTATTGAGGCCGGTTACAGCGTCGGGTAGTCGATATAGCCGACCGGGCCCTTGGCGTAGAACAGCTCGGGACGCGCTTCGTTCAGTGGCGCATCGGCTTTCAGGCGGGCCGGCAGGTCCGGGTTGGCGATGAAGGGCACACCGAAGGCCACGGCATCGGCCTTGCCGCTGGCCAGCCAGGCGTTGGCGCTGTCCTTGGTGAAACGTTCGTTGGCGATGTAGGGGCCGCCGAAGGCTTCTTTCAGTTGTGGGCCGAGGCTGTCGGCGCCTTCTTTCTCGCGGGAGCAGATAAAGGCGACACCGCGTTTGCCCAGCTCGCGAGCGAGGTAGGTGAAGGTCTCCGAGAGGTTCTCATCGCCCATGTCGTGCAGGTCGGCACGGGGGGACAAGTGCATGCCCACACGGCCGGCGCCCCAGACTTCAATCGCCGCGTCAGTCACTTCCAGCATCAGCCGCGCACGGTTTTCCACGGAACCGCCATATTGGTCGGTGCGCTGGTTGGTGGAGCTTTGCAGGAACTGGTCGAGCAGGTAGCCGTTGGCGCCGTGGATTTCCACGCCGTCGAAGCCGGCGGCCTTGGCGTTCTCGGCGCCGACGCGGTAGGCGTCGACGATATCGGCGATTTCAGCGGTTTCCAGGGCGCGTGGGGTCGGGAAGTCGGCCAGCGGACGCACCAGGCTGACATGGCCCTTGGGCTGGATCGCGCTGGGCGCGACCGGCGTTTCGCCGTTCAGGTAACTCGGGTGGGAAATACGGCCCACGTGCCACAGTTGCAGGAAGATCTTGCCGCCCGCGCCGTGAACGGCCTTGGTCACGTTGCTCCAGCCACGCACCTGATCGTTGGACCAGATGCCCGGGGTATCCGGGTAGCCGACGCCCAGCGGGGTCACCGAGGTGGCCTCGCTGAGGATCAGGCCAGCGGAGGCGCGTTGTACGTAATATTCGGCCATCAGCGCGTTCGGTACGCGGCCTTCATCAGCGCGGCAGCGGGTCAGCGGCGCCATGATGATGCGGTTGGCCAGCTCGAGGTCGCCGAGTTTGATCGGATCGAAAATAGTCGTCATGGAATACACCCTTCTTTAGATGAACGTATCAGTTGGTGGCAGGAGCCAGTTCGGCATTGCCGCCCTGGCGAAAGGTAATCAGCGTGACCAGCAGGGCCAGGACCGCCAGCGCGGCAGCTGCCAGCGGCACGCTGGTCAGGCCGTAGCCGTGGGCGATGACGCTGCCGCCGACCCAGGCACCCAGCGCGTTGCCGATGTTGAAGGCGCCGATGTTCAGCGTGGACACCAGGTTGGGCGCGGCCTGGCCGAAGGTCACCACGTTGACCTGCAGGGCCGGCACTGCGGCGAAGCAGGCGGTGGCCCAGAGGAACAGGGTGATTTCGGTAGGAATCAGCGCGACGCTGGTCCAGGTCAGCACCGAGCTGGTCACGGCCATGGCGATCAGCACGCCGACCAGGGTTCCCGACAGGCTCTTGTCGGCCATCTTGCCGCCGATGATGTTGCCCAGGGTCAGGCCCAGGCCGATCAGCACCAGGGTCCAGGTCACGCCGTGGGGCGAGACGCCGGTCACCTCGCCCAGCAGCGGGGCGACATAGGTGAACAGGGTGAACACCGAGGCGGCGAACAGCGCGGTCATGCTCAGCGACAACCAGATCCCGGCCCCCTTGAGGGCGATCAGTTCCGAGCGCATGTCGAGCTTCTCTTCATCGCGCTTGGCGGGCAGGAAGCGGATCAGGCCGATCAGGGCAATCACACCGATCACCGTCACCGCCCAGAAGGTCGAGCGCCAGCCGGCCTGTTGACCCAGCGCGGTGCCCAGCGGTACGCCGAGCACGTTGGCCAGGGTCAGGCCGGTGAACATCAGGGCCACGGCGGAGGCACGTTTGTTGGCGGGCACCAGGCCGGCCGCGACCACCGAACCGATACCAAAGAAGGCGCCATGGCACAGGGCGGTAACCACACGGGCGAACATCAGCACGTTGTAGTCACTGGCCAGCGCACACAGCAGGTTGCCGACAATGAAAATCCCCATCAACGCAACCAGGGCGGCCTTGCGTGGCAGCCTGGCGGTGGCCAGGGCCATGAACGGCGCGCCGATCGCCACGCCCAGGGCGTAGCCGGTCACCAGCCAGCCGGCGCCCGGGATCGACACACCCAGGTCGTTCGCCACATCGGGCAGCAGGCCCATGATGACGAACTCGGTGGTGCCGATGGCGAAGGCGCTCAAGGCCAGGATGAGAAGCGAGAGGGGCATTGTCGGTTCCTTGTCAGTCTTTGATGCGAAGTTCGGCGATCAACTGCTCGAGGAAGGCCTGGATCACATCTTCGTTGCGTTTGAAAAAATGCCACTGGCCGGCTTTCTGGCTGCTGATCAGGCCCGCCCGCTGCAAGGTCGCCAGGTGCGCGGAGACGGTCGACTGCGACAGGCCGCAGCGTTGGTCGATCTGTCCGGCGCAGATGCCGTATTCGTGGTTGTGGGTCTGATCGGGGAACTGGACCTTCGGATCCTTGAGCCAGATAAGGATGTCTCGTCGTACTGGGTGCGCCAGGGCTTTTATTATTTCGTCGAGGTCGATGGACATGGCGGTGCTCGTTTTCCGTAAAACGTTATATCGCGATGAAGCGAACTTTAAATCGGTATTTCGCGATATACCAATATGATTTTGATCTGAGATCAGCTCGAATCGATATATCGGGTTATAACGATATGTGAGGGGCAGTGCTAAGCTGCGCGAATGAATTATCTCGCACATCTGCACCTCGGCGGCCAGCGCCCCGGTCAATTACTCGGCAGTTTGTATGGCGACTTCGTCAAAGGGCGCCTGCAGGGCCAGTTCACCCCGGAGATCGAGGCGGCAATCCAGCTGCATCGCAGCATCGACATGTTCACCGACCGCCATCCGTTGGTGGACGCAGCGCTGTCGCGTTTTTCCCTGACTCGCCGACGTTATGCCGGCATCGTGCTGGACGTGTTTTTCGACCATTGCCTGGCCCGCGACTGGGCGCTGTATGCCGACCGGCCGTTGGCGCTGTTCACTTCGGATGTGTACCGGGTGCTGGCGGCCGAGCCCAGCTTGCCCGGGCGCCTGGCGCAGATTGCGCCGCACATGGCCGCCCATGACTGGCTGGGTTCCTACCGCGAGTTCGAGGTGCTGGAGCAGGTGTTGCGGGGAATTGCCCGGCGCCTGTCACGCCCGGAAGAGCTGGCGGCGGCGATGGGCGAGCTGGAGCGGCTGTATCAGCCGTTGAGCGAGGACTTCCGGGTGTTCTACCCGCAGTTGCAGGCATTCGCCGCGCAACATATGCGGCCGCGTTAGGAGCCGGCACGCCGGCTCCCCGAGGCTCAGGCAGCGATCAGTTCACCGGCACGCCGTGGCTGCGCAGGCTGGGCGATATCGCCAAACAGCACTTTCTGCACCGCCTGTTGTGCCTGGAAGGCCAACGCCGCGCGTTCCTGGCCCTGGCAGGCAATCGGCTTGAGCAGATGGATTTCCACCCGGCCCCGATCGTTGGCGAACAGGCGCATCAGGTGCGACAGCAGATCGTCGTCGCCGATGAATGGCGCCAGCGGGTCGATATCGCCATCGCGCAGGTAACGAATGGCCACCGGTTGCAACGCCACATCGGCCTCGATGGCGCTGGCCAGCAGGCGGCCGTGGAAGGTGCGCAGGCTGCGGCCGTCGGTGGTGGTGCCCTCGGGGAACATCAGCAGCGGGTGAGTCTGCTGCAAATGGCGGGTCATCTGCTTGCGGATCAATTGGCTGTCGCCCGAGCCGCGGCGGATAAACAGGCTGCCTGCCTTGGCGGCCAGCCAGCCGGCGACCGGCCAGGTACGCACTTCGGCCTTGGACAGGAACGATAGCGGCGTCAGCGCGCCGAGCAGCGGGATATCGGTCCAGGACACGTGATTGCTGACCCACAGCATCGGTTGCTTCGGCACCTCGCCGTGCACCGTCACGCCGAAGGGCAGGGCGTTGCTCAGGCGTGCCATGAAAAAACGCGACCAGCGCTGGCGCCGGACCATGGAATTGGCGATGCCCAAGCGTTCGAACACGCCGAATACACAGGCCATGCCCATGCCCAGCGCCACCACCAGCAGCACGCGGGCGATGCGCCCGTAGACCCGCAGCCGGCGCATCACACGGCCGCCTTGAAGTGACGGGCGTAGCGCGGGCACAGCTCGTCGCGCTTGAGCAGGATGAATACATCGGCCACCTGGAAGTCCTGGTCCCAGCACGGTTCGCCGCAGATCTTCGCGCCCAGGCGCATGTAGGCCTTGAGCAGCGGCGGCATTTCGGCGATGACATTGGACGGAATGTCGAGGTTGGGCAGCGGGTGCTTCGGTTCGGCGCGCAGATGTTCAGTGCACAGGTAGCGTTCGCGCAGGCGCTGCATGATCGCGTGGGCCTGTACGCCGCCGTCCTGCATCGGGATGCTGGCGCAGCCCATCAGGTAGCTGTAGCCGCCCTGGTTGAGCACTTCGGCCAGTTCGCCCCAGAGCACGGCGATGGTGCCGCCATTGCGGTAGGCCGGGTCGACGCAGGTACGGCCGATCTCGAGGATCGGGCCCTTGAGCTGGACCAGGCCGTGCAGGCTGAATTCTTCTTCGCTGTAGAAACGCCCCAGGCTGCTGGCGGCCTGGTGGTCGAGCAGGCGGGTGGTGGCGACCAGGCGGCCGCTGTTCAAGTCGCGTACGCCGATGTGGCTGCAGTGAACATCATAGTCATCCATGTCCAGACCCAGCTCGGCGCCTTTCAGTTTGGCGTTGAACTCGCCGCTGAAGACGTTGAAGCGCAGGGCCTGGGCTTCTTGCAGGGCCGCGGCGCCCACCAGGCGCTCGGCTTGCAGGCGGCGTTCATTGCCGGTGTCGCTGATGCGGGCGATCTGAGTCATTGTGAATCTCCGTGCGGGCCACTGACCCGCCTTGGGTTGCAGCCAATCGACTTTGTTGTGCAAAGTCAGGCTATGTAGCCCCGGTGTCATCGCCATGAAGCTTTGGTGATGCTTATATGACAGCCCCTGAGGACCCGCTTATGCCCTGGCAAGCCTTGCTGCACAGCCGTCGACGACTGCCCGCCCACCCGGACCTGGCCGAAGGTTATGCCGTGTTGTTACAGGAGCTGGGATCGGTGACGCCCTTCGAACTGGCCGTGCGCGGCGGACGGCTGATGGCCACTCCGGGGCTGGCGTTCCTGGTGGGCTACCAGGCGGCGCTGCGCATGCTCTGGCCCAGCGCGCCGTTGAGCCTCGGCGCCCTGTGCGCCACCGAGCAGCGCAGCCTGCGCCCGGCCGATATGCAGACCCGGCTGCACAACCTGCACTTGAGCGGGCACAAGGATTTCGTTACCGCCGGCGATGCCGCCGACTGGCTGCTGATCGCCGCCCGCTGCGAAGACCAAGGCGAACCGCCGCGCCTGAGCCTGGCGGTGGTCTATGCCGGCGAGCCCGGGGTCAAGGTCGACAAGTTGCCGGCGATCCCGCTGATGCCGGACATCAGCCACGGCCGCCTGCAACTCGACAACGCCCTGTGCGAACTGCTGGCGGGCGACGGTTGGGATGCCTACGTCAAACCCTTTCGCACCCTGGAAGACATTTATGTGCTCAGCGCCATGACGGCCTGGCTGTACGGCGTCGGCCAGGACAACGACTGGCCGCAGGCCCTGCTTCTGCAATTGCTGGCCTTGCTTGCCGGTTGCGCCGAGGTCAGCCGGCAGAACCCATCGCTGGGCAGCGGGCATGTGTTGCTGGGTGGCCTGTTCGCCCAGTTCGACGGGCTCAAGCCGGCCATTGAGCAAGCCTTTGCCGATGGCCCGCCGGAGTGGGCCGAATTGTGGAAGCGCGACCGGGCGGTGCTGGACCTGGCGGCGGGGGCGCGGAGCAAACGCCTGGCCAAGGCGCTGGCTATTAAATAGAAGGGAGTCGCGGGAGCGCCGGCTGGACAAAAACTGTCATGTCCCTGGTCTACCCTCAGCAGGTTGCCCAGTCCGAGTTCCCGCCATGTTCAAAGGCCCGATCCTGCTGCTCGCGTTGCTGCTGCTCATATGTTCCCCGGCCCGGGCCGAAAACTGGCCCGGCGCGCAATGGAGCCAGGGCCCCGCCGCTAGCGGCCCGGCCCTCGCGGCGCTGGAGGCATATGCCTTCGCCCCGCGCAACGAGGCGACCCGCCTGGGCATCCGCAGCGACGCCTTGCTGGTGATCCGCGACGGCCAGTTGATCTATGAGCGCTACGCCGGCCCGACCAGCGCCCAAACCCCACACCTGACCTGGTCCATCAGCAAAAGCCTGCTCGCCGCGGTGCTGGGCGTGGCCTATGGCGAGGGGCGTTTCCAGTTGCAGGACAAGGCTGCCCGTTTCCTTCCCGCGTTGCGCCAGCACCCGGATATCCGCATGGCCGACCTGCTGCATTGGGCCTCGGGCCTGGACTGGCAGGAAGATTACGAGTACGCGCCGCTGAAGTCTTCGGTGGTGGCCATGCTCTACACCCGCGGCCACGACGATATGGCGAGCTTTACCGCCGCGCACCCGGCCTTCAGCGCACCAGGGCAGGTGTTTCGCTATTCCAGCGGCGACACCAACCTGCTGTCGGCGGCCCTGAAAAACCTGCTGGGCCCCCAGCGATATGCCGACTACCCGTGGCAGGCGCTGTTCGAGCCGTTGGGCATTACCCAGGCCGTGTGGGAAAGCGACGCCAGCGGCACCTTCGTCGGTTCGTCCTACGCCTACCTCACCGCCCGCGATCTGGCGCGGGTCGGGCTGTTGATGCTGCGTGACGGGCGCTGGGGCGAGCGCCAACTGCTGCCCAGGGACTGGGTCGAATTCAATCGCACGCCGTTCGCCGGCTATCAGGCGAACCAGGACGAACTGGTGCCGGGCGGGCATTGGTGGCTCAATCGCGCCGTCGCGGGCAGCCCGTCGCCCTGGGTGGACGCACCGGCCGACACCTTCGCGGCGCTGGGCCATTGGGGGCAGGCGTTGTACGTGATTCCCAGCGCCGGGCTGGTGATCGTGCGCTATGCCGACGACCGCGACGGCAGCTATAGCCACAACACATTGCTCAAGCTCGCGCTGGCGGCCTTCGCCCGGCAGGTGCAGCCATGAACCGACGTCCGTGGGTCGCGCGCCATCCCTTCGCCAGCCTGCTGTTGCTGGCGCTGCTGGCCTTGCTCGTCTGGGGCTGGAGCGAGCGGGGCGCCCTGCAAGCCTTTCCGGACATCCTCAGCGCCTACAGCGCCAAGGAGTACTGCTCGTGCCGGTACGTGATGCACAACACCGCCGAGTACTGTGAAGGTTATGTGCAGCAGTACCTGCCGCTGGAGGCCTTGCGCGACGATGCCGAGCACAAGCGGGTCAGCGCCAGTGGCCTGGGGCGCAGCCACAGCGCTGTCTGGCTGGGCGAGCGCCAGGGCTGCCGGCTGGCGCCCTGAACGGCGCCACGCAACGATTGGCAATCCTTTGCCGAGGCTGCCAGGCCCCAGCTGGCGGGCTGGGGGGACCAGGTTCCACCCTGTGGAACCACATTTGATTGTCGCAGGCGACGGCTCGCGGTTATCTGAGGGCACGCCGCGATCACGCCTTGCTGCACCGTGAGACGCTCCGAAAAAAAGAACGGGATTACACCCGGCCCGAGGAGATACGTCATGACCCGCTTCCCGCATATCTTTGCCTGGCTCGACGACGTCGCCAGCGACTTGCGCGCCGTTCGCCAGGACATCCACGCCCACCCCGAGCTCGGCTTCGAGGAGAACCGCACCTCGGCGCTGGTCGCCCGCGCCCTGCAGGAGTGGGGCTACGAAGTGCACACCGGGGTCGGCAAGACCGGCGTGGTCGGCGTCCTGCGCAACGGCAACAGCCCGCGCAGGCTGGGCCTGCGCGCCGACATGGACGCCTTGCCGATCCTCGAGAATACCGGCGTGGCCTACAGCAGCCGCCACAGCGGTTGCATGCATGCCTGCGGGCATGACGGCCACACCGCCATGCTCCTCGGCGCGGCGCGCTACCTGGCGGCCACGCGCCAGTTCGAGGGCACCCTGACGCTGATTTTCCAGCCGGCCGAAGAGGGCCAGGGCGGCGCCGAAGCGATGCTCGCCGACGGCCTGCTGGAGCGTTTTCCCTGTGACGCGCTGTTCGGCATGCACAACATGCCGGGGCTGCCGGCCGGCCACCTGGGCTTTCGCGAAGGGCCGATGATGGCTTCCCAGGACCTGCTCACCGTGACCCTCGAAGGCGTGGGCGGGCATGGTTCGATGCCGCACCTGACGGTCGATCCACTGGTGGCCGCGGCCAGCGTGGTCATGGCCTTGCAGACCGTGGTGGCGCGCAACATCGATGCCCAGGAGGCGGCGGTGGTGACGGTCGGGGCGCTGCAGGCCGGCGAGGCGGCCAACGTCATTGCGCAGCAGGCGCTGCTGCGCCTGAGCCTGCGAGCGCTGAACGCGCCAGTGCGCGAGCAGATGCTCGAACGGGTCAAGGCGATCATCCACACCCAGGCCCAGAGCTTCGGCTGTTCGGCCAGCATCGAACACCGCCCGGCCTATCCGGTGCTGGTCAATAGCCCGGAGCAGACCGAGTTCGCCCGCCAGGTCGGGGTGGCGCTGCTGGGCGAGCAGGCGGTCGACGGCAACACGCGCAAGCTCATGGGCAGCGAAGACTTCGCCTGGATGCTCCAGCGTTGCCCCGGCAGCTACCTGTTCATCGGCAACGGCCTGTCCCGGCCGATGGTCCACAACCCCGGCTACGACTTCAACGACGACATCCTGCTGACCGGCGCCGCCTATTGGGCCGCGCTGGCCGAGAGCTGGCTCGAGCCGGCCTGAGTTTTTCCTTTCTTCTGCCGCTGAATCGGGCGCCTGTGGCGCCCGGCACTTCCCATAAGGGCTCGGCTCTCCACGCGAGACGCTCCCGAGACCCGACAAGAATAGAAGGACAGCGCTCATGCACGCCTCGAGATCCAGTGTTTCGCGTACCCGCCAAGTGGTCGCCGCCGTGATCGGCAACGCCCTGGAGTGGTACGACTTCATCGTCTACGGCTTTCTGGCCAGCATCATCGCCCGGCAGTTTTTCCCCTCCGACGACGAGTACGCCTCGCTACTGATGGCCCTGGCCACCTTCGGCGTGGGCTTCTTCATGCGCCCGGTGGGCGGCATCCTGCTGGGCATGTATTCGGACCGCAAAGGCCGCAAGGCCGCCATGCAGCTGATCATCCGCCTGATGACGGTGTCCATCGCCCTGATCGCCTTTGCCCCCAACTACGCGGCCATCGGCATGGGCGCGCCGCTGATGATCGTGGTCGCGCGCATGCTGCAAGGCTTCGCCACCGGCGGCGAATACGCCAGCGCCACGGCCTTCCTGGTGGAAAGCGCGCCGGCGCACCGCAAGGGCCTGTACGGTTCCTGGCAACTGGTGGGGCAATGCCTGGCGGTGTTCTCCGGGGCGGCGATGGTGGCGTTGGTCACCCATCTGTTCTCGCCCGAGGACCTCGACCTGTGGGGCTGGCGCCTGCCTTTCGTGATCGGCTTGCTGATCGGCCCGGTGGGCCTGTGGATCCGCAAGTACATGGAGGAGCCGGAAGCCTTCGTCGAGGCCCGCAAGCAGGTGCGCGGCAACGGCCCGGGGTTGCTGCAGGTAGTACGCGAGCACCGGCGCAGCATTCTGGTGTCCATGGGCCTGGCCTGCGGCGCGACGGTATCGTTCTACGTGGTGCTGGTGAACATGCCGACCTTTGCCCACAAGAACCTCGGCTTGCCGCTGGACCAGGTGTTGCTGGTGCAGATGTTCGCGGTGGCGCTGATGACGCTGGTGATTCCGTTGTCCGGCGCGTTGTCGGACCGGCTGGGGCGGCGCCCGGTGTTGCTGGCCTTCACCCTGGCATTTTTTGTCATGGTCTACCCGCTGTACGTCTGGGTCGCCGCGGCGCCCTCGATCGAGCGCCTGCTGGTGATGCAGGTGTTGCTGTGCAGCGCCATCGGCGGCTTCTTCGGCCCGGCGCCGACCGCGCTGGCCGAACAGTTCCCGGTGCAGGTGCGCTCCACCGGGGTGTCGGTGGCCTATAACGTGTCGGTCATGGTCTTCGGCGGTTTTGCCCCGCTGATCGTGACCTGGCTCAGCAAGGTGCTGGGTACCCCGGTGGCCCCGGCGTTCTATGTGTTGTTCGCCTGCGTGCTGACGCTGTTGGGCACTTACTGCCTGCATGAGTCACCCAAAGAGAAGAAACCCGGCGCGCTGAATTTCGGGGTGAAGCCTTGATGGATATCGCCGCACACGACCCAGGGCCCATCGTTGAGCTGGGCGCCGTCGAACTGTCCCGGGCGATTCATGCCCGCAGGTTTTCCTGTCGCGAAGTGATGTCGGCCTATCTGGACCGGATCGAGCGCTGCAACCCACAGGTCAATGCCCTGGTGTCGCTGCGCGAGCGCCAGGTATTGCTGGTCGAGGCCGAGGAGCGCGACCGCCAGCTGGACCGAGGCCAATCCCTGGGCTGGATGCACGGCATGCCCCAGGCGATCAAGGACCTGGCGGCCACCGCCGGGCTGCGTACCACCCTGGGTTCGCCGCTGTTCGCCGAACAGATACCGGCCCACGACGCCATCTGCGTGGCGCGGGTCCGGGCCAGCGGGGCGATCATCGTCGGCAAGAGCAACGTGCCGGAGTTCGGCCTGGGCTCGCAGACCTACAACAAGGTGTTCGGCACCACCGGCAATGCCTACGACCCGACGCGCAATGCCGGTGGCAGCAGTGGCGGGGCAGCGGTGGCCCTGGCGTTGCGCATGCTGCCAGTGGCCGATGGCAGCGACATGATGGGCTCGTTGCGCAACCCGGCGGCCTTCAACAATGTCTTTGGCTTGCGCCCGTCCCAGGGCCGGGTACCCCACGGCCCGGCCGCGGAATTGTTCGTCCAGCAACTGGCCACCGAGGGCCCGATGGGCCGCAGCGTGGCCGATATCGCGCGCCTGCTGGCCACCCAGGCCGGGTATGACCGGCGGGTGCCGCTGTCGCTCAAGGACGACCCGGCGATCTTCGGCGAGCCCTTGCCGCGGGATTTTCGCGGCGCGCGCCTGGGCTGGCTGGGCGACTACGACGGCTATCTGGCCATGGACGATGGCGTGCTGGCGCTATGCGAGGCGGCGCTGGGGGATTTTCGCCAGCTGGGCTGCGAGGTCGAGGCCTGCCAGCCGGCGTTTTCCATGGCGGCGCTGTGGCAGTGCTGGCTGGTGCATCGGCATTGGCTGGTCCAGGGCAGCCTGGGACCGCTGTATGCCGATCCGCAAAAGCGCCAGCTGCTCAAGCCCGAGGCACAGTGGGAGGTGGAGGGCGGGCTGCGTTTGAGCGCGGCGGATGTCTACCAGGCCTCGCAGATCCGCAGCGACTGGTACCGGGCCCTGGAGCGCTTGTTCGAACGTTACGATTTCCTGCTGTTGCCCAGCGCCCAAGTGTTCCCTTTCGATGCAGGGGTGCCTTGGCCGCGCGTTGTCGGAGGGCGGGCAATGGACACCTACCATCGCTGGATGGAGGTGGTGATCGGCCCGACCCTGGCCGGCCTGCCGAGCCTCAGCGTGCCGGTCGGCTTCAATCCGGCGGGCTTGCCCATGGGCCTGCAGATCATCGGCCCGGCCCAGGCCGACCGGGCGGTGCTGCAGCTCGGTCATGCGCATGAGCAACTGACGCAGTGGGTCAGGCGCCGGCCGCCGGGACATGCGTTGTAACCCTCGAACCGAAGCGTGCGGGTTTATCGGGCCCGCATCTTGCTGCGTGAAACGCTCATCCATCCGCTTATCAGGGAGGTCGGCATATGGCCAGCAAGGTGGAAAGCGGCAGCGTGCGTTCGGTCGAGCGGGCGTTGGCGATTGTCGAGCTGCTGGGCCAGCACCAGGCTCTGGGCCTGGAGGAGCTGCATTACCTCACGGCGCTGCCCAAGGCCACGGTATCGCGCATGCTCTTGACGCTGCAGGAGCAGGGTTGGGTCTATCGCGGCCTGAGCGATCGGCGTTACCGGTTGTGCGCCAAACGGCTGTTCGGCGACCAGCAGCAACGTTTCAAGCGGCAGTTGGTGGAGCGCGCCGCGCCCTGGTTGCAGACGCTGAGCGAGCGCACCGGGCTGGTGGTCGACCTGTCGTGTTTCGACGGCGAACGCCTGGAGGTCATGGAAAGTTCGATCCCGGCGGTGTTGCGCAAGCGCTATCCGCATAACTGCCAGATCGTCGGCCACTATTCGAGCCTGTTCCATTCGGCGATGGGCAAGGCTTGCCTGGCCGAACTGGACCACGAACAGGTCCAGCGCCTGGCGCTCCGCGAGCGGGTGCCCCAGGAGGATCAATACCGCGCCTGCGAACAATCCCAGCATCAGGGTTTCGGCCAGCGCACCGAGGGGTATTGGGAATACCCGGTGCGGCTGCCGTTCCTGATCCGCGCCGTGGCCTTGCCGATTCGAAACCAGGGCCGGCTGGTGGGCAGCATGGCCTTGCATTGGCCAATGGACCAGGCCCCGGTGGAGCGGGTGTTGAGTTTGCATCTGGCCAGCCTTGCGGCGACTGTCCAGGATGTTGAGCGCAGTCTGATGTAGCGGCTGTGAGGGCGATCGGGTTGGGCGATTCGGGCCTGGTGGGGTATTTGGAATATCGAGGGGGCTTTTTGGGGCCGCTGCGCGCCCCAGCGCAGCCTGCGGCAGCGGCTACAGGGATCTTTTTCGTCTTTATGCGCTCCGAGTATTCGCCGTTCACGGCCCTGTCGCTGTTTGCAAGCGCACGCGGGCCGGTTAAGGTTCCGCTCAGGTTTATCGACCCCACGAGTCTTGAATGTTCAACACCTCTTTCCCCAAAGCCCTGGCCGCTTTGCTGCTGGCCTGCGCGGCCTGGCCGGCGCAGGCCAACTGGTACCTGGACAACGAGTCCTCGCGCCTGTCGTTCGTCACCAGCAAAAACGCCAATGTCTCCGAAGTCCATCGCTTTCTGGTCCTGCACGGCAAGGTCGACGCCAAGGGCATGGCGCAGCTGGAAGTCGAGCTGGACTCGATCAACAGCGGAATTCCGCTGCGCGACGAGCGCATGCGCAAGGAGCTGTTCGAAGTCGGCCAGTACCCGAATGCGTTGATCAACGCGCAGATCAACCTGCGCCCGATCAATGACCTGGCGTCTGGCGCGCAGATCGAACTGCGGTTGCCGGTCAACGTCACCTTGCACGGCAAGCAGCACGAATACACCGCCGAAATCCTCGCCACACGCCTGGACGATCGGCGGTTCCAGGTGGTGACCCTGGAGCCGCTGGTGCTCAACGCCGCCGATTTCGACCTGCTGCCGGGGCTCGAGACCTTGCGCAAGGCCGCCGGCCTGTCGGCGATCAGCTTGTCGGTGCCGGTGGGTGCGGTGCTGATCTTCACGGCGCGCTGATATGGCGGGTGCGGTCTTTCCCTGGCGTGAAGGCAATCGCTTCGAACTGCTGATCGACGGTCCGAGCTTTTTCCCGCGGATGCTGGTGGCGATTGCCCGAGCTCGCGAACAGGTGGAGCTGGAGCTGTACCTGGTAGAAGCGGGCGCCTGCGCCGAGGCCATGGTCCAGGCCCTGACCCAGGCCGCCGAGCGTGGGGTGCGGGTGCGCTGCCTGTTCGACGATTACGGCAGCCTGGCGTTTACCCTGGGCTTGCGCCAGCGCCTGATGGGCGCCGGGGTCGAGCTGCGTTTCTACAATCGCCTGAGCTGGCGCCGCGGGGTGCGCAACCTGTATCGCGACCACCGCAAATTGCTGCTGGTGGATCAGGAACTGGCGGTGGTCGGCGGCACTGGCGTAACCGATGAATTCTGGAACCCGCTGCAGGACAGCTGCGACTGGCATGAAGTCATGGTGGAGATCAGCGGCCCGCTGGTGCTCGACTGGCAGATGCTGTTCGACCGGCAGTGGATCGCCAACCGCTATCGCACCGCCTGGAAGCCTGCGTCGAACTTCGGCTTGCCACGCCTGCCGCGCGTGCCGGCCCAGGGCGAAGGCATGGGCCGGGTGGCGTATGCCGACGCCCGGCAACATCGGGACATCCTGCAATCGCTGGTGCGCGCCTTGAACAGCGGGCAACGGCGGATCTGGCTGGCGACCCCGTATTTCCTGCCGACCTGGAAGGTCCGGCGTTCCCTGCGCCGCGCGGCCGGGCGCGGGGTGGATGTGCGCCTGCTGCTGACCGGGCCGCGCACCGATCACCCGTCGGTGCGTTATGCCGGCCACCGCTATTACCCACGCCTGCTGCGCGCCGGGGTGAAAATCTTCGAATACCAGCCACGTTTCCTGCACCTGAAGATGGTGCTGATCGACGATTGGGTGAGCATTGGCTCATGCAATTTCGATCACTGGAACCTGCGCTTCAACCTTGAGGCCAACCTCGAGGCCCTCGACCTGCCGCTGACCGATGCGGTGGTCGCGAGCTTTCTCGCCGACTTCGACCAGAGCCAGGAAGTCAGCCTCGAAGCCTGGAAAAACCGCCCGCTGTGGCGGCGGATCAAGCAACGGATCTGGGGCTGGGTGGACCGCCTGGTGGTCAACCTGCTGATTCGCCGCGACTGATCCGGCCCCGCGCGGCTTTGGCTTCTGTAGGAGCCAAGCTTGCTGGCGATCCAGGCAACGCGGTGTATCAGGAGAATCGCTTTCGCGGGCAAGCCTCGCTCCTACGCCGCCTGCGTTTTGCTTTGGCTTTGGTTTTTGTAGGAGCCAAGCTTGCTGGCGAAATGGGCGATGAGGTGGGTCAGGTGGATCGCTTCGCGGGCAAGCCTCGCTCCTACGGGAGGAGCGAGGTTGAGGGAGGGTTACAGCAGTTCGAAGCTCTGTTGCTTGACGTCTCGCGAGTCCAGGCCGATCTCGACTTTGAACTCGCCCGGTTCCGCGGCGTATTTGAGCTGGGCGTTGTAGAACTTCAGGTCGTCTTCGCTGATGCTGAAGTGGATCACCTTCTGTTCGCCGGCCTTGAGCGACACTTTCTGGAAGTTTTTCAGTTCCTTGATCGGACGGATCATGGAGCCGGCAACGTCCTGGATATACAGCTGCACCACGGTTTCACCGTCGCGCTTGCCGGTGTTTTTCAGGGTCACGCTGGCATCGAGCTTGCCGCTCTTGTTCAGGGTGGTCGACGACAGGGCCATGTCCGACAGGCTGAACGTGGTGTAGCTCAAGCCATAACCGAACGGAAACAGCGGGCCGGTGATGTCGTCGAAATACTGCGAGGTGTAGTTGCCCGGCTTGCCCGGCGTGAACGGCCGGCCAATGGTCAGGTGGTTGTAGTAGGTCGGGATCTGCCCCACCGAACGCGGGAAGGTGATCGGCAGCTTGCCCGACGGGTTGTAGTCGCCGAACAGCACGTCGGCGATGGCGTTGCCGCCCTCGGTGCCGCTGAACCAGGTTTCCAGGATCGCGTCGGCCTGTTCGTTCTCTTCGAGCAGCGCCAGTGGCCGGCCGTTCATCAGCACCAGCACCAGCGGCTTGCCAGTGGCCTTGAGGGCCTTGATCAGCTCGCGCTGGCTGGCCGGGATGTGCAGGTCGGTGCGGCTCGAGGATTCGTGGGACATGCCCCGCGATTCGCCCACGGCCGCCACCACCACGTCAGCCTGCTGCGCGGCCTTCACCGCTTCGTCGATCAACACCTGGGCCGGGCGCGGGTCGTCCACCACTTCCGGGGCATCGAAATTGAGGAAGTTCAGGTAGTCGACCACCGCCTTGTCGGCGGTGATGTTCGAGCCCCGGGCATAGATCAGCTGTGCCTTGTCGCCCAGGGCGTTGTGCATGCCGTCGAACAGGGTCACCGATTGCGCCGGCACGCCGGCGGCGGCCCAACTGCCCATCATGTCGATCGGTGCCTTGGCCAGCGGGCCGACCAGGGCGATCTTGCCGGCCTTTTTCAGCGGCAGGGTTTCATTGGCGTTCTTCAGCAGCACCAGGCTGCGGCGCGCCACGTCGCGGGCGTCGCTGCGGTGCAGGCGGCTCTCGGCGTTGGTGTCGGCCGGGTCCTGCTCGGCCTTGCCGATGCGCAGGTACGGGTCGGCGAACAGGCCCATGTCGTACTTGGCGGCCAGTACTTCACGCACGGCGTTGTCCAGGTCGCGCTGGCTGACGTCGCCGGACTTGAGTAGCCCCGGCAGCTCCTTGGCGTACAGCGAGTCGTTCATGCTCATGTCGATGCCGGCCTTGATCGCCAGCTTGGCGGCTTCGCGGCCGTCCTTGGCGACGCCGTGGCGCATCAACTCGACGATGGCGCCGTGGTCGCTCACCGCCAGGCCCTTGAAGCCCCACTCCTTGCGCAGCAGGTCGTTCATCAGCCAGGTGTTGGAGGTGGCCGGCACGCCGTTGATCGAGTTCAACGCCACCATTACCCCGCCGGCACCGGCGTCGATCGCCGCGCGGTAGGGCGGCAGGTAGTCCTGGTACATCTTCACCGGGCTCATGTCGACGATGTTGTAGTCGCGACCGCCTTCCACCGCGCCATACAGGGCGAAGTGCTTGACGCTGGCCATGATGCTGTCGGCGTTCTTGGGGCTGTCGCCCTGATAGGCCTTGACCATGACTTTGGCGATGCGCGAGACCAGGTAGGTGTCTTCGCCGAAGCCTTCGGAGGTGCGGCCCCAGCGTGGGTCGCGGGAGATATCGACCATGGGCGCGAAGGTGATGTCCAGGCTGTCGGCGCTGGCCTCCCGTGCGGCGATGCGCCCGGAGCGGCCGATGGCGTCCATGTCCCAGCTCGACGCCAGGGCCAGGGGAATCGGGAAGATCGTGCGGTGGCCGTGGATCACGTCATAGGCGAAGAACATCGGGATCTTCAGCCGGCTGCGCATGGCCGCGTCCTGCATCGGCCGGTTTTCCGGGCGGGTGATGGAGTTGAAGGTGCCGCCGATACGCCCGGCGGCGATTTCCTTGCGGATCATCTCGCGGGGCATTTCCGGGCCGATGCTGATCAGGCGCAACTGGCCGATCTTTTCATCGAGGGTCATCTGCTTGAGCAGGTTGTCGATGAATGCGTCCTTGTTCTGCAGGACCGCATCGGAAAAGGGTTTTTCCGGGGTCGATACCGGCGTGGTAGTGGCCAGGGCAGGGTGACTGGCCAGGCTGATCAACAAGCCCAGCAAACACAGCTTCTTCATGAATATTGTTCTCTAGGGCCTAAAACAGGCGCGAGCGTTACGCGCCCGGGCGGCCGAAAATGGGAGAGCGGCTAATTACGGAACGACTATTGTTGTTCGGACAAATGCAGCACACTTTCTGAACTCGTTTTCGCGCTGGGCATCTTTTAGCCGATTGGCCCGATGCATTCCAGTGGTTGCGGCAGATTATGCCCGATGCACTTGATTCGAAGGGTTGCAGGTTTCTTCCCATAGGTTGCAAGGAGCGTCACTACCATGAACGTACGACAGAGCCTTCATTCAAGCTGGCCGGTTGTCGCATTGCTGCTGCTTGGCAGCCTGCTCAGCGGCTGCGGGATCAACACCATCCCGACCCTCGACGAACAGGCCAAGGCGGCCTGGGGCCAGGTCCAGAACCAGTACCAGCGTCGCGCCGACCTGATCCCCAACCTGGTGGAAACGGTCAAGGGCTACGCCAGGCACGAGCAGGAGACGCTGACCGCGGTGATCGAGGCGCGGGCCAAGGCCACGTCGATCCAGGTCGACGCCAACACCCTGGACGATCCGGAAAAGCTCAAGCAGTTCCAGCAGGCCCAGGACCAGCTGACCGGCGCCTTGAGCCGTTTGATGGTGGTGTCCGAGCGCTATCCGGACCTCAAGGCCAACCAGAATTTCCTGGCCCTGCAATCACAGCTTGAAGGCACCGAGAACCGCATCGCCGTGGCCCGTCGCGATTTCATCCTCGCGGTGCAGAAGTACAACACCGAGTTGCGGACCTTTCCCGGCCGCCTCTGGCACAGCCTGATGTACAGCGACCTGCCGGTGCGCGAGACCTTCGAGGCCACCAGCCCCGACGCCGAAAAAGCGCCGCAAGTGAAGTTCTGATCAACAGCGGCTGCCCGCGGAGCGCGCGAGCGGCCGCGGGGGCTGGCCCGGCATTCCCACGGATGAGGTTCCAATGCACGTGTTGAGAGTTGGCCTGGTGCTGTGGCTCTGGGTGTTTGCGATGGCGGTCCAGGCCGAGCTGAAGTTCCCGGCCCTGAGCGGGCGGGTGGTGGACAACGCCCAGATGATCGAGCCGGCGGTGCGCCAGCAACTGACCCAGGAGCTGGCCTCCCACGAGCAGTCCACCGGCGAGCAGGTGGTGGTCGTGACCCTGCCGGACCTGCAAGGCACCAGCATCGAGGATTTCGGCTACCAGCTGGGGCGCTATTGGGGCATCGGCCAGAAGGACAAGAACAACGGCGCCTTGTTGATCGTCGCCCGCGACGATCGCAAGCTGCGCATCGAAGTCGGTTACGGCCTGGAAGACCGCCTGACCGACGCGCAAAGTTCGGTGATCATCCATCAGGTCATCACCCCGGCCTTCAAGGCCGGCCATTTCAGCAAGGGCATCAGCGATGGCGTGTCGGCCATGTTGCTGGTGCTGGGCGGCAATCCACTGGACGAGCCGAGCGCTGCCTATGCGGGCGGCGAGGGCGGCAATGAGTTCTTCGACCGGCACCCCGGCGCCCTGGTGTTCCTGGTGCTGCTGTTTATCGTGACGATCTTCGTCTGCCAGTTGCTTGGCATCCTGCCCAGTGGTGGCGGCGGGCGTGGCGGTTCCGGAGGTTTTGGCGGGGGCGGTTTTGGCGGCGGAGGCGGCGGGGGCTTCAGTGGCGGCGGTGGTAGTTTTGGCGGCGGCGGATCGTCAGGCGGCTGGTGATTAAAAAATATCGATGAGTATGCGAAGACATGGCACTACTGAGTGAGTACGAACAACGGCAGGTCGCCGAGGCAATCACCCGGGTCGAGCAGCAGACCGATGCCGAGCTGGTCACCGTGCTGGCCGCCCGCGCCGACGATTACGCCTACATTCCGTTGCTCTGGGCCAGCCTGCTGGCGCTGATCGTGCCGGGCGTGGTGCATTACGCCACCGGCTGGATGGGCATGCACCTGTTGCTGCTGGTGCAATGGCTGACCTTTATCGTGCTGTGCCTGGTGTTTCGCATCCCGCGGATCACCACTTGCCTGATTCCGCGCTCGGTACGCCACTGGCGTGCCTCGAACCTGGCTCGCCGCCAGTTCCTCGAACAGAACCTGCACCACACCGTCGGCAGCACCGGGATGCTGATCTTCGTCTGCGAGGCCGAGCGGTATGTGGAGATCCTGGTGGACGAGGGCATATCCAAGCGCCTCGATGACAAGACCTGGGACGCCATCGTCCAGGCCTTCACCCAGCAGGTGAAGCAGGGCCAGACCCTGCAAGGCTTCATCAATTGCATCGAGGCCTGCGGCGAACTGCTCAAGGTGCATGTGCCGGTGACCCATGTGCGCAACGAACTGCCCAACCGCCTGGTGGTCCTGGCCTGACTCTCCCACACCCCTGTAGCCGCTGCCGCAGGCTGCGATCGGCCGAAGGCCGTGGCGTTCTGAAGATCGCTGGAGGTCCTGCGGACCTTGCGCAGCCTTCGGCAGCGGCTACAGGGCAAATCCTGCAGAATCTGCGCCGCCGGTAAATAACTCCGTGCCCCGGCGGGCCATCCCCCCTAAAATACCCGCCATTCCCCGATCCACACCCCGCACCGCCCGAGGCACCTTTTACATGTCCGCAACCGCAACCCCCGCCAGCCTCGCGCCGGATCATCACGCCCAGTTTCTTCAATTGCTGGAAACCAGCCTGGCGCAGAACGCCTTTATCAAGCTGGTGCTGGCCAAGCACGTGGGGGCCGAGGCGGACTTGCAGCGGCTGATCATCAAGCAGCTGACGGTCAAGGAGCAGCCGTGCCTGTCCTTCGTCTACCGCTACAAGACCCGCGACATCACCAAGAATTTCCCCCTGGACGAAGGCGTGGCGCTGATCGCCGGGCTGCTGCCGGCGTCGTTCAAGAACGCGCACCTGCTGTCGCTCACCGACGAAGTGCAGCTTGAATACAGCAAGAAGGGCAAAAGCTCGCTGTTCAAGGGCAAGGCCCAGCAGCAGCGCGAAGTGCCGTCGGCCGAGCATAACCGCGAGAAGAACCGCTACCTGGAGCTGAGCCGGCCCTTCCTCACCGACCTGGGGGTGACCAACAAGCAGCATGAGCTGATCCCGGCGATGTCGCGCAAGTGGAAGCAGATCAACAAGTTCATCGAGGTCTTCAGCCACGCGCTGAGCTCCTCGCCGATCGACCTGCAGCAGCCGGTGCGGGTGGCGGATTTCGGCTCCGGCAAGGGCTACCTGACCTTCGCCATCCACGATTACCTGTGCAACACCTTGCAGGCGCAAGGGCAGGTGACCGGCGTGGAGCTGCGCGAAGACATGGTGACCCTGTGCAACGCCGCGGCGGCGCGCCTGGACTACCCGGGCCTGGAATTCAAATGTGGCGACGTGCGCAGCGTGGCGCCGAGCGAGCTGGACGTGATGATCGCCCTGCATGCCTGCGATATCGCCACCGACTACGCGATCCACACCGGTATTCGCTCCGGCGCGGCGATCATCATGTGCTCGCCGTGCTGCCACAAACAGATCCGCCCGCAGATGCAGAGCCCGGCGCTGCTCAAGCCGATGCTGCAATACGGCCTGCACCTGGGCCAGCAGGCGGAGATGGTCACCGACAGCTTGCGCGCGCTGTTCCTCGAAGCCTGCGGCTACGAGACCAAGGTCTTCGAATTCATCTCCCTGGAACACACCAACAAGAACAAGATGATCCTCGCGGTCAAACGCGCCGAACCCCAGGACCCGACCCAGCTGCTGGCGAAGATCGGCGAACTCAAGGCGTTCTACCACATCAGCGAGCACTGCCTGGAAACCCTGCTGCGCGCCGACGGCTACCTGGGCTGAGGATTGCCGTAGGAGCGAGGCTTGCCCGCGAAAAACGAAAACGCGGTGTATCAGGCAATCCGTGGCGCCTTGATCGCGGGCAAGCCTCGCTCCTACGGTGGCCATTTACCCCCGCACCCGCTGCCGTAGGAGCGAAGCTTGCTCGCGAAGAACGAAAACGCGGTGTATCAGGCAATCCGTGGCGCCTGGATCGCGGGCAAGCCTCGCTCCTACGGACACCCCACGGCCATTCGGGTCCCCGCTGCCGTAGGAGCGAGGCTTGCTCGCGAAGAACGATGACGCAATACCCGGCAGCATTGCTGGCGTAGTACCGGGTTATTACCCGGCCCCGCGGATAAGGACTACCTTGAATACTCCTGTTTTCCCTTGAAGAGGAGTCATCTCCATGGCCGCGAAAAAAATCCTCATGCTGGTCGGCGATTACGTCGAAGACTACGAAGTGATGGTGCCGTTCCAGGCGCTGCTGATGGTCGGCCACACCGTGCATGCGGTGTGCCCGGACAAAAAGGCCGGGCAGACCGTGCGCACCGCGATCCATGACTTCGAAGGCGACCAGACTTACAGCGAAAAACCGGGCCATCAGTTCGCCCTGAATTTCGACTTCGCCAAGGTCGAGGCCGCCGATTACGACGCGCTGCTGATCCCCGGCGGTCGCGCTCCGGAATATCTGCGGTTGAATGAAAAAGTCCTGCAACTGGTGCAGGCGTTCGACCAGGCCGGCAAACCGATCGCCGCCGTCTGCCACGGCGCCCAGCTGCTGGCGGCGGCAGGCATCCTCGAAGGCCGCGAGTGCAGCGCCTACCCGGCCTGTGCCCCGGAAGTGCGCCTGGCCGGCGGTACCTACATCGATATCCCCGTGACGGACAGCCACGTCCAGGGCAATCTGACGACGGCCCCGGCCTGGCCGGCGCACCCCAGCTGGCTGGCTGGTTTCCTCGGCCTGCTGGGCACCACAATCACGCTGTAAACGGATGACTTGCCGGCGCTGCTTTTCTGTCAGGAAGCAGCGCCATCGTCCTACCTCCAACCGAGGAGCGCCCAGCATGTGCGAGCTCTACGTCAAAGCCGACCCGATCCTCTACGAGTCCCGCTCGCGCTCGCTGCGCATCTGCGGGGTGGTCACCACCCTGCGCCTGGAAAACCAGTTCTGGGACATCCTCAGCGAAATCGCCGAGGTCGATGGCATGACCACCAACCAGCTGATCGCCAAGCTCTACGAAGAAGTGATGGACTACCGCGGCGAAGTGGTGAATTTCGCCTCGTTCCTGCGGGTCAGTTGCACCCGCTACCTGAGCCAGCGCCGCAACGCCACGCCGGAGCTCAGCGTGGTGCGCAACGCCACCAAATAACCCCGCAACCCTGTAGCCGCTGCCGAGCCTGCGAGGCTGCGATCGCCCGCGCAGCGGGCGTCAAACCAGACAACACCCTACCCGTAGGAGCGAAGCTTGCTCGCGATGGACCCGAGAGCGCCATGTGAGCCACTGAACTGGCGGCATCTTTCCTGGCATACCGCGTCGCCAGGTTTTGCGGGGCTGTGCCCCGATCGCAGCCTCGCAGGCTCGGCAGCGGCTACAGGGGCAGGTGTGCCGGACATATATTGCCCATCAGGCTACCTACCCGTAGGAGCGAAGCTTGCTCGCGATGGACCCGAGAGCGCCGCGTGAGCCACTGAACAGGCGGCATCTTTCCTGGCATACCGCGTCGCCAGGTTTTGCGGGGCTGTGCCCCGATCGCAGCCTCGCCGGGGCTCGGCAGCGGCTACAGGTGGGGCAGTTGGTGGCTCAGGTGGTGGGGTGGGTGCTGTCGAGCAGGGCGTCCACCACTGCGCGGGCCATTTCCACCGAATGCACCATGGACCAGATCAGCCCGCGCTCGATGCCGCTGGCGCGTTCGGTGATTTCATCGGACACCTCCTCGGCGCATTTGAGCAGCAGGGACACGTGCATCAGCGCGTCTTCGGCATTGACCCCGGGCTGCACGGCGAACAGCGGATGGCCCTGGCCGTCGCGCAGGCCAAAGGGGCGGCGGCGCGTGCCTTGCAGGGCGGCGATCAGGCTGGCGTTGGCGCGATCCAGTTCCGGGTCGCGCAGTTTGCGAGGGGATTGCAGGGGCGGATCGGGGACGAGCTTTTTCATGAGGTAATTTCTCCAGTCGTTCAAGGAACCGCCGGATCTCACTTCCACATGAGAGGTGGCAGCCGTACGTAGGTGTGGAAGACCGGTCTGGAGCCACCGGCGCACCCGAGGGTGCCCCACGTACAGCCGCCATAAAACGAACTCACCAGGACTGAAGGTCACTGATGTTTTCGTATGAGACGAATTGCACGTTCTCCAGAACCGAACTTCCACATCCGGGCCGCTGTTTTTGCAGCGACCCAGGCAGACTGCCTGATCGGTTTGAGGGGTACAAGGCGCTCAAAGGCGTTGGGGATTTTCTAGGAAATACCTTACAAAACAAAGCGAAACCTCTTCGCTTCTCACCAGCATCCCCTGACAAAACACGACCTGTAGCCGCTGCCGAGCCTGCGAGGCTGCGATAGGTCCGCAGGACCTCAGACGGTCGCAAGATCGCCGCGCCCCTTCGGGTCGATCGCAGCCTCGCCAGGGCTCGGCAGCGGCTACAGGGGTTAGAGCGGTTGCAGCGGTTGCAGCGGTTGCAGGGGTTACAGGGGTTACAGGGGCAGCGCCCCGGTTCAGAAGAACCGGGTCACGCTGATCTTGGCGTTGCGCCCCAGGCTGGAGGCGTTTTCGCCGCTCAGGGGTGGGCGGTAATCGCGGTTGAACATGTTGTCCAGGGTGAAGTTGACTTCGGTGCCCTTGAGGTACGGCTGCTGCGGTTTCCAGTTGGCGAACAGGCCTTGCACGTTGTAACGGTCGTTCTCGTACTGGTCCCAGTAGGAGTCGCCCGCGGCGCTGGCCGGGCCGCTCGGGTAGATATCGCTCGGCACCCGGTCGGTCTGGCGCACCCATTGGCCCTGCCAGCCCACTTGCGCATCCCACTGCGGGATTTTCACCCCCAGGGTGGCGACCCATTTGCGCGGCGGAATGTCACGCGCCCAGACGTTCGGCCCCCAAGGGTTGGTGTAGGCCCCTTCGTGCTTGCCGGTAATCCAGGAGTAGGACAGCGAGCCGAACAGGTAGGTCGAATCGTAGAAACTCTCAACCTCGAAGCCCTTGATCGTCAGGTCGCCGATATTGCGATAAACCCCGATCGTCGGCTGGTTGCACACCTGGCCGATGCTCTTGCCGCCGCTCAACTGCTCGGGGCAGCCGATGCCGAGGTTCTTCATGATTTCGTCTTTGATCTGGTTGCGGAACACCGTGGTGCGCACCTGCACGCTATCGGCGTCGGTGAACACATTGGCGAAGCTGGTGATGTTACCGGCGCGCAACGCGGTGATGCGCTCCGGGTCGAGGTCGCGGCTGGTGGCCGAGCGGGTGGTGCCGGCGGCCTGGACTTCGTATTGCTCGTCGATCACCGGCGCGCGCCAGGTCTTGCTGTAGTCGGCGAACAGGGCGAATTGCGGGGTGACTGTCCAGAACGCCGACAGCCGTGGCGACCAGCCGGTGTAGGTCTTGTCGCCATAGTCGTGGCCGACCACCGGGTCGGGGCTGTTGTAGATCGGCGCGTCGTTCTTCTGCCCACGGTTGCGCACATGGTCGTAGCGCAGGGACGGGGTCAGGGTGAAGTTGCCCAGGGTGATCGCGTCCTGGATATAGAAGGCATTGTTGTCGACCTTGCCATGGGGCATGAAGCCCGGCTGGTAATGCCCGTTGTTGTACTTGGGCACCTCGTAGGTCTTGCCCGGCATCCACATGTCCACCTCACGGGTGTGCTTGCGGATCTGGATGCCCTGGGTCAAGGCATGCTCCAGCGGGCCGGTGTTGAAGCGGCTGGTGTTTTTCAGCGAGAGGATCTTGTCCTCGTAACCCACGGTGATCTTGCGTCCGCCGGAGGCGGGCTGGAAGTAGGCGTCCGGGCCGCGCTCGTCGGTCTGGTCGGTCTTGGAATCGGAATAGCGGGCCTCGAAATCGATCCACGGGTTGTCCAGCGGCGTGTACTGGTACTTGGCCTGCCAGGTGGTGTCGATGGTGTTGCGCTGCGCCAGGAAGCGCCGGGTGGCGCCCTCGTAGCCGTACTTGTCGATATCGCGCTGGCTCGGTGGCGCCGGGTAGCTCTTGGCCGAGAAGGGCGCCCAGATATCGCTGTTGGAACGCATGTAGCTAAAGCCCAGGCGGTGTTCGTCGGTCAGTTGCATGTTCAGCTTGAACAGCTCGCCGTCCAGGTCCTGGGCGGTATTGGGCAGGCGCTTGGGGTTGATCGGGTAGGCGTTGCGCGGGTCCGGCTGGGCGCTGGCCAGTTTCATGTCGTCGCCGTCGCGCTTGGTCCAGTAGGCCAGGGCATCGAAGCGCCGGTCCTCGGTGCGCCCGTAGACCGCGCCGGTGTAGGCCTGTTCATGGCTGTTGCTGCTGTAGCCGTACTTGAGCATGGCGCCGGTGTCGCGGCCTTCCTGCAGCAGGTCCGGGGCGTCCTTGGTCTCCATGTGCACGGTGCCGCCGAAACCGCCGTTGCCGGTCTCGGGCGAGTGCGGGCCCTTTTCCACTTCGATGCGTTTGATCAATTCCGGCTCGATGAAGATCGAGCCCTGCTGGTAGCGTTCGAAGCCGCTCTTGGTCGCGCCATCGACGCTCATCGGCACGTCTTCGGCGTCGCCCAGGCCCCAGATGTTGATGGTCTGGCCGCCGGGCTTGAGCGAGCCGCCGAGGCTGACGCCGGGCAGGGTGGCGATCAGGCTGGGGATGTTGGTGGCCTGGTGGCGGTCGATCTCGGCCTGGTTCAGGGTCGAGCGGCCGACTGTCGCGGAGTCCACTTCCAGGCCGCTGCCGATCACGCTCATGGCCCCCAGTTGCAGCGCCGAACTGCGGGTGCTGCTGTTTTCCGCGGGGCGCACCACGTAGGTCTTGTCGACCTTGACCAGGCTGAACTCGCTGCCGCCCAGCAATTGCTGGATCGCCGCCTCGGGGCTGAAATCGCCCTTGAGCGCCGGGGCCTTTACGTTGCGCAGCACCTCTTCGTCGAACAGCAACTGGATCTTCGCCTGCTGCGCCACCTGGCTCAGCGAGGCCGCCAGCGGCTGGGCGGGCAGGGCGAAGGTGAACGATTCGACCTCAAGCTGTGCCTGGGCCTGCAGGCTGAACGCCAGGCAGGCGGCGAGCAAGGTCGGACGCGAACAGATGAGCTGCAAGTGATAAGACGCGCGAAACATGAAATCCCCCGGAGCGGCGACAAAGGCCAAAAAAGGTGTGCGTAAACAACGCAGACCGGAGGAAGACGCGTCAGCAAAATAAAACCTCATATGCGAATGCAAAATATTCGCATATGAGTTTCAGCGTCGGGCTTCGATACGCACGCGGCCGTCGGCCAGGGCCACGGTCTTTACCGGGATCAGCGCCGGCAGGGCCTTGATCAGCGCGTCCGGGTCTCGCACATCGAGGTTGCCCGAAACCTTGAAGTTGCCCAGCGCGCCATCGGCCAGCAACACCGGCTGGCGGCGATAGAGGTTCAACTCGTCCACCAGGCTGGCCAGGTCGCGATTGCGAAAGGCCAGGTGGCCGCCGCGCCAGTCGGCGACCTCGTCGACGCTCACCGCCTGTTCCCGCAGGGTGCCGCTGGCGTAGTCATAGATGCCGCGCTGGCGGGCGCCGAGCAGCAGCGAATCGGGCTTCTGCGCGTCGGGAGCGAACGCCACCTGGCCATGGGCGACGCTGACCACCAGTTGTTTCTCACCGCGCCGCACATCGAAGCCGGTGCCGACCACCCGCACCCGGGCGTTGCCTGCATGCACCCACAGCGGCCGTTCCTTGTCGGCGGCGACTTCCAGGTACAGCTGGCCCTGGTCCAGATAGAGGTTGCGTTGCTGTGCGCTGAAGTCGATGCGCAGGCGGGTGTTGGCGTTGACGTACAGGGTGCTGCCGTCGGGCAGGTTGAAGCTGCGCATGCCGGTGCTCTGGGCGGTGATTTGCTGCGAATGGATCGCCGGCGGAGCGCCCAGCTCGATGGCCAGCAGCGCGCAGACCAATGCGGCGGCGGCCGCCAGGGCCGGGCGCCAGCGAGGCTTTTTACGCAGCGGCAGCGGCGTCGGCCGGTTCAACTGGTCGAGTTCGGCCAGGTCGGCCCACAAGCGCTCGAACTCGGCATAGGCCCGGGCGTGGGCCGGCTCGCGGGCCCAGGCCGCAAAGGCTTCGCGCGTGGCCTGGCTGCGATCGTCGCGATTGCGGGTGAACCAGACGGCCGCCTGGGCGTCGATGCTGTCGATCTCGTGCTCGGTGTCGCTGTGGCGGGTCATTGGGCGTGCTCCTTGCCGTGTTCCCGTTCCAGGCGCTGCTTGCAGTGCAGCAGGGCAAAGGCGATGTGTTTTTCCACCATGCTCAGGGAGATGCCCATGCGTTCGGCGATCTGCGCCTGGCTCAGGCCTTCGAAGCGGTGCAGCATAAGGGCTTCACGGCGGCGCGGCGAGAGTTCGGCGAGCACGCTTTTCAGATGTTCCAGGCGTTGCAGGCGCTGGGCCGCGGACAGCGGTTCGTGATGTTCGTCGGCCAGCGGCTCGGGTTCTGCTGCATGCGGTTCGTGGTGCACCTTGTGCCTGACCTTCTGCCGGCGCCAGTGGTCGCGCAGCAGGTTGCGCGCCATCTGGAACAGAAAGGCGCGGGGTTGTTCGACCTTGGCCCGGTCGCGGTAATCGAGCCATTGGGTGAAGACGTCCTGGGTCATGTCCGCCGCATCGCTGGCGTTGTCCGTGCGTTTACGCAGGTAATGCAGGATGTCCGCATAGAACCCGCGGACGGGGTCCGCCGAGGTGGGGTCGGGCTTGAAGCGAGACATGAAGATCCTTCGCGAAGGCTGCCGGGCAGAAAAAGGCGCGAATGATATCGAGAATTATTACTATTTGTCTGCATGAGTTTGCGTCCATGAACCGGATGCGGTTTTTCCTGTCTGATGGTGCGTGCCTCAGCAACACACCCCAAAACGCTGGTAAACCGGCAAAGACAGGCTTTAATCCGAAGTGCATTCGCATCTTTGGACACTCAGGAGCAGGACCATGGCTGGATGGTATGAATTAAGCAAAAGCAGTGACGGGCAGTTCCGCTTCGTTCTCAAGGCTGGCAATGCTGAAACCATTTTGACGAGTGAGTTGTACGCCTCCCGCAGCGCCGCCGAAAACGGCATCGCTTCGGTGCAGACCAACAGTCCCAACGAGGCCCGCTACGCCAAGGAAGTTTCCAAGGACGGCAAGCCTTACTTCAACCTCAAGGCCGCGAACCACCAGATCATCGGCAATAGCCAGCGCTATTCGTCCGAGGCGGCGCGCGACGCGGGCATTGCCAGCGTGCAGAGCAACGGCCCGAGCACGACCATCAAAGACAAGACCGCCTGACGTTCTGCACTGAAACAAAAAAGCCCGACAGGACAACCTGTCGGGCTTTTTGTTGGGCGGTGATTTTGTGGGAGCCAGGCAATGTGTGTTGTGCCTGATGCAGCGCTATCGCGGGCAAGCCTCGCTCCTACGCAAGCCTGGGCGCGCGAATCTGTAGGAGCCAGGCTTTGCCGGCGATGAGGCCCGCAAGCTCGCCCCTACAGCCAGGGCCCGATCAGCGCACTGCGTTCAACATGGCCTGCAACTGGTCGCGTCCGGCTTCACCCAACGGGAACACCGGGCGGCGTGGCTCGCCGACCTGCAGGCCGGTCATGTTCAACCCGGCCTTGATGGTGGTCGGCAGGCCGCCCTTGAGGATGAAGTCGAGCACCGGCAACTGGCGGTAGAACAACTCGCGCGCACGGCCCAGGTCGTTGCCCAGCACCGCCTGGTACAGGTCCAGGTTGAGCTGCGGGATCAGGTTCGCCGCGGCGGTGCACCAGCCCTTGGCGCCGGCGGCGAAGGCTTCCAGGGCCAGCGGGTTGCAACCGTTGTAGAACGGCACCTGGTCTTCGCCCAGCAATTGCAGCTTGTGCATGCGCTGGATGTCGCCGGTGCTCTCTTTGACCATGGTCACGTTTTCCACGGCGTGGAAGATCCGCAGGATCAGCTCCACCGACATGTCGGTGCCGCTGGTGGCCGGGTTGTTGTAGAGCATGATCGGCACGCCGATGCTGGCGCCGATGGCCTGGTAGTGGGCGAGGATCTCGGCTTCGCTGAGCTTCCAGTAGGACGTCGGCAGGACCATCACCGCATCGGCGCCCTTGGCCTCGGCAAAACGCGCGCGGCGCACGGCCTTGGCGGTGGTCAGGTCGGAAACGCTGACGATGGTCGGCACGCGCTTGGCCACGCGGCGGATGCTGAATTCGGCGACCTGGTCCCACTCGGCGTCGCTCAGGTAGGCGCCTTCGCCGGTGCTGCCCAGGGGCGCGATGGCATGCACGCCGCTGTCGATCAGGCGATCGATGGAACGGCCGAGGGTGTCCAGGTCCAGTTGCTCGCCGTTGGCGGTGAACGGGGTGATGGTGTAGCCGATGATGCCGTGAATATTGGCGTTCGACATGGCGACGCTCCTTTAAATAATGAGGGGGTTCAGTTCAGGCAATCGGCGTGTTGCTTGAGGTTCTGCCGAGCGTAGTAGTTGAAGGCCGCGGCGTGGCGCTTGGGCTTGGAGATCCAGTCATGGGCCTCGCGGCCGAGCTCCGGCAGGATCGGCTTGATGGTGCCGGCGGCCATGGCCAGCAGCTGCAGCTTGGCGGCGCGCTCGATCAATTGGGCGATCACGCAGGCTTCCTCGATGCTGGCGCCGGTGGACAGCTGGCCGTGGTGCGAAAGCAGGATGGCGCGCTTGTCGCCCAGGGCCGCGGAGATGATCTCGCCTTCTTCGTTACCCACCGGCACGCCTGGCCAGGCCTTGAGAAAGGCGCAGTCGTCATACAGCGGGCACAGGTCCATGTGGGAGATTTCCAGCGGCACTTCGATCATCGACAACGCGGCGACGTGGGTCGGGTGCGTGTGGATGATGCAGTTCACGTCGGGGCGGGCGCGGTACACCCAGCTGTGGAAACGGTTGGCCGGGTTGGGCATGCCGTGGCCTTCGAGCACCTCCAGGTCTTCGTTGACCAGCAGCAGGTTGCCCGCGGTGATTTCATCAAAACCCAGGCCCAGTTGCTGGGTGTAGTAAGTGCCCGGTTGCGGGCCACGGGCGGTGATCTGCCCGGCCAGGCCGGAGTCGTGCCCGTTCTCGAACAGGATGCGGCAGGTCAGGGCCAGCTTTTGCCGGTCGGTCCACGTATTATCCGCCAGGGTGTTTTGCATCTGGGTCAGGGCCTGCCTGACCAGCTGCTCTTTGGGTAGTGCTAATGTCTTGGCCATATCGGGTGTCCTTTGGTGGTTGCAATGGACGTCGGATTTGCCAGCTCCCGCTGCTCGCAAGGTCGTTGGGTGAAAGCAAATGACACTAAAGAGGCTATATGACACGCTGTGTCATTGGCAAGGACAAATCGTCGCCTCCTTGATGGGTTAACCGTTCTACATGTCTATCCGTTTGAAATTATTGAGAAAAAAACTTGGCGTGACGCTGGAGGCCCTGGCCGAGAAATCCGGCATGACCAAGAGCTACCTGTCGAAAGTCGAGCGCGGCCTGAACACGCCCTCGATTGCCGCCGCGTTGAAACTGGCCAAGGCATTGAACGTGAAAGTCGAGGAGCTGTTCGCCGAAGACAACGTCAGCCTCGACAGCTACAGCCTGGTGCGCAGCGACGAACGCCAGTCGCTGGCGGCCAACGACCAGGCGCCGGGTTATGCGGTGCTGGCGCATCAGGTCAGCGAGCGCAGCCTGTTGCCCTTCATCATCTACCCGCCCAGCGAGTTCACCGACAAGAGCTTCAAGGAGCACCTGGGGGAGGAGTTTCTGTTTGTCCACGAAGGGCAGGTGGAAGTGGACTTCATGAACGAACGGGTGATCCTCAACCGCGGCGACGCGCTGCACTTCAATGCGCAAAAGCCCCACCGCCTGCGCTCGGTGGGCGAGGTGCAGGCGCAGTTGCTGGTGGTGGTGCACAGCGGCGAAGAGTGAGCCGCTGCGCTATTGGTAGGAGCGAAGCTTGCTCGCGATGGCGTCATTGCAGGTAGACCGCGGTGTCTGGATCGCGGGCAAGCCTCGCTCCTACGGAGGATCGCCCGCTTCGCTGTCAGCGTTCGACCGGCACTGACAGCGCAGGATCGCCCAGCGCATGGCTCTTCGCATCGAAGAACCGCAACGTCACGTCCATCCCCGCGAACAGCTGGGCGTAGCGCCGCTTCTGGTTCTGGATGAAGGCTTTGCTGCGCGGGTAGATCGAGATCGCCAGGATCTGCATTTTGGCTTGGCGGATTGCGCTCACCAGGTGGCTGTCCTGCGAGCCCAGGTCATGGCCGAAGATGCACAGCGCATCGCTGTGGTTGAGCAACTGCTGGTAGCAGAACGACAGGTAGTCGCTGCTGCGGATGGTCTTGAGCTTGTCCGCCACCGGGCCTTCGCTGACGAACAGCGGCACATCGTCGAGGGTCTTGAGGGTGTTGTTGATGGCGAAATTGCCCAGCAGCGTGCCTTCGGTGGAGCCCAGCTTGCGCGCGGTGCCGTCCTGGTTGCGCACCAGGTGCAGGCCGCCGTGCAGGTACAGCACGCGGGTCTGCTTGCTGGCGGTGTGGCTGATGTCGAAGCTCGGCTCGGCGCCCTGGAACAGGTCGTCGAGGCCCTGGGCATCGTGCTGGATCGCCCAGTAGTTGAGCAGGTCGTAGTTGCTGGTGAACACCGTGCGATAGCGGCGCAGCTCCTGGTTGATCTGCGCCAGCGTCGCCGGCTGCACCAGGCGCCATGGAATGTGCACCGCGTGCACGGTGTTGATCAGCGCTTCCTTGATTGCGTAATACCGATTGCGCGGCGCCGCGGAGCTGACGGCCAGGGCCTTGTTGACCCGGCTGGTGGTTTTCAGGGCGGCCAGCACCTGCTCGAAACTGCGGGTCTGCAGGGCTTCGAACACGCTCAGCTCGGAGGGGCTCAGGGGCTTTTCTTCGACGGTGCGGGCGTTCTCGAACAGCGAGTCGTAGGCGAAGTCTTCCCACACCGCGCGGCTGGCGCCGTTGCCGATCAGCAGGCCGGCGATCGGCGTGCTGGCGCGCAAGGCGTTCCAGTCTTCAAGGTCGGTATCAAATTCGTGGAAGTCCATCATCGCGGTTCGTCGTCTCAAGGCAGAAGGTATACAGGGCGCCGACTTTATCACGACCGACCCTTGAGCCAGATCAACAACGCGCGTGACCTATCGGTCAATCCTGTGGGCATTTGCCGGATCGGCACGGCTGATCCGGCGCCAGCCTGGAGGACGCGCCATGAGCAGCACTTTTTTCATTCCCGCCGTGAACATCATGGGTATCGACTGCCTCGACGAGGCCATGGTCGCGATTCGCAACTACGGCTTTCGCAAGGCGCTGATCGTCACCGACGCTGGCCTGGCCAAGGCCGGAGTGGCCGGCATGATCAGCGAGAAACTGGCGATGCAGGATATCGACTCGGTGATTTTCGACGGCGCCAAGCCGAACCCGAGCATCGACAACGTGGAAAAAGGCCTGGCGCAATTGCAGCGCAGCGCTTGCGATTTCGTGGTTTCCCTCGGCGGCGGTTCGCCCCATGACTGCGCCAAGGGCATTGCCCTGTGCGCCACCAATGGCGGGCACATCAGCGACTACGAGGGCGTCGACCGTTCGACCAAGCCGCAACTGCCGCTGATCGCGATCAACACCACCGCCGGCACCGCCAGCGAAATGACCCGTTTCTGCATCATCACCGACGAGCAGCGCCACGTGAAAATGGCCATCGTCGACCGCAACGTCACGCCGCTGCTGTCGGTCAACGACCCGGCGCTGATGGTCGCCATGCCCAAGGGCCTGACCGCCGCCACCGGCATGGACGCGCTGACCCATGCGATCGAAGCCTATGTGTCCACCGCGGCCAACCCGATCACCGATGCCTGCGCCCTGAAAGCCATAACCATGATCAGCCAGAACCTGCGCCAGGCGGTGCACGACGGCAGCGACCTGGTTGCCCGGGAAAACATGGCCTACGCGCAATTCCTCGCCGGCATGGCTTTCAACAACGCGTCGCTGGGTTTCGTGCATGCGATGGCGCACCAGCTGGGCGGTTTTTACGATTTGCCCCACGGCGTATGCAACGCCGTGCTGCTGCCCCATGTGCAGAGCTTCAACGCCATGGTCTGCGCCGGGCGCCTGACCGACGTGGCACACGCCTTGGGCGCGGATATCCGTGGCTTCAGCCCGGAAGAGGGCGCGCAGGCCGCCATCAGCGCCATTCGCGGCCTGGCCCGGGACGTCGAGATTCCCAACGGCCTGCGTGAGCTGGGCGCCAAGCTGACAGACATCCCGGTCCTGGCCGCCAACGCCCTGAAAGACGCCTGCGGCCTGACCAACCCCCGCACCGCCGACCAGCGCCAGATCGAAGAGATTTTCCGTAGCGCGTTCTGATACCGGCCCATGTCCAATAGCGCGCTCAGGCCCTTGCTGGCCTGGGTGTGCCAATAGGCTGACCAGCATCGAGCAAGGCCATGCTGGCAATGGCCGGCATGGTGGGGCCAAGGCGAATATCAAAGAAGCGGCAATCAGCGCAGCTTGCGTCCGAGCGTTGGGGGCGCCTGACGGCATGCCGTGCGGAACCCAGGGTAAACGGCAGGCTGACGCCGAGCACAAGCTACGGGTGTTTGTCTTGCCAGCAGGCAGGCGGTAAACGCCGGGTATGGAAAATCCGCAGGATCTGCAGGCGTCCCTGGCGGACGCGGTAGGGGATCAGGTAAGGGCGATTGGGTACCGCCCATTCACGGGTACCGGGCAAGCGGCCTTCGCGGCCACTGGCGGGAAAACGGCTTTTGACAAATTCCGTGGCGGCCTGAGGATTGTCCTGGGCAATGTAGATGGCTTCGTCATCAAGGTTCTGAGGGCGGTACGCAACCACTCAACGCGCATTGCCAATCCATTTATCGAGCACGCCGTGCAGCTCTTCGGCGCTGGCGAAGTCGCCTGCTTCTGCTTCTGTCAGGGCTTTTTGGATCTCATTGATTTGCCAGGCTTCGCGGGCCAGATATTCTCTCAGCGCATCCACAGCGAGGAATGACTTGCTGCGGCCTGTCGTCTTTGCCAGGTGAGCCAGGGTATCGGCAACATCGTCGGGCAGGCGCAAGGGCATGACGGCGGACATGGCGATCTCGATGTAGTGGTTTGTAATACAACATGCTACATCGCTACCCAGGACTTGGTGCCAGAGCCATTCGTGCAGTGTGAGCACTGCTTTGGTTCAAGACGATTCATAACAGGGGCTCTACATGCTCACCGGTCGCAGCCAGGGGTGCTGCAACTACGGCTGGACGCCCGCTGGGACAGCGGTGCCTGGTGGCGGTCGCCAAGAGTTGAAAGGGCGGATCGAGCGGGTGATAGTGCGTAGCTGAAATGCTATGGATGTTGATTGATGCAAGGAGCAGAAAAATGACATCGAAGTTTGCTGGATTATGTGGCTTGGCGATGATTGGGCTGTCGCTGAACATCACCCATGTTTATGCCCAATGTACTGCGCCCGAATTCAAGGATGGCGTGGTGGGATACTCGGAATGCAAGGAGTGGCCAGCCTATCCCGGAGTGAACATTACCGTGAGCTCGCAGCGAGAGGGGCCGCCGCGCGCTGAAGACCCTTATGAGGGAACCTATGATCTACGGTTGGCGCTGGTTGCCAGCAATGGTGGTGCTCCCCTGGCCACTTATTTTCACGCCTCGTCATTCAGTTCCGATGCGATCGGCTTCGACTGGCTGAGCATCGATACCGCTCGCTATATTCTCACGCCGCAGTTGCGCGCATTCGGGGTTCGTGCTGCCTTCAGGGGTTCTTCACGGGCCAACCCTTTCGGTGAAACCTGGCTGTCGCTCTACGTCAAAGAGGGCAAGACCCTGCGTCCGGTGCTGGAGTCATTGATCGTCGAGTCCAATGGCGGTGAGTGGGATACCAACTGCGAAGGCGAGTTCCATGAGACCAAACGTACTCTCCAGATGGCCAGCACCAGCAGTCATGGTTATGCTGATCTGATCGTCAAAACCCAGTCGAGCGGGTCGACCAATATTCGCAAGGGCGAAGAGTGCGTATCCGTATCCAGTGCCAAGAAGACAGCAGTGACCACCTTGCGTTACGACGGAAAGCAATATGCGGTGCCGGAAAGTCTGCAAGGCCGCCAGTTCTAATGTATTACCCAAGCCCCGAGTTGGCCTCTGGCCAGGGACACAGGGTGGTCGAAGGACTCAAAGGAATCCGAACCATGCTCACCGGCCTCAACCACCTGACCCTCGCCGTCACCGACCTGAACCGCAGCCTGGCGTTCTACCGCGAACTGCTCGGCCTGCGCCTGGATGCCAGTTGGGACGGCGGCGCCTACCTGTCGCTGCCCGGCCTGTGGTTGTGCCTGTCGCTGGACCCGTCGCGGCGCTTGGCCGAAGTGCCGGACTACACCCATTACGCTTTCAGTATCGAGGCCGGGCATTTCCTGACGTTCGTCCAGCGCTTGCGGGCGGCTGGCGTGCGGGAGTGGCGCGACAACCGCAGCGAAGGCGCATCGTTCTATTTCCTCGACCCCGACGGCCATCAGCTGGAAGCCCATGTCGGCGATCTGGCCTCGCGTTTGCGCGCCTGTCGGCGGCAGCCCTATGCCGGGATGACGATCTTTACCGACGAATGACCGATCACCGCCGCTTCAAGACGGCTGGCTGTCGCTATGGCGACCATGGTGGGGTGGTGCGGGGGCGCACAAGTCGGCAGAATCCTGCGATCAAAACCGCGCCACCTTCGGCGCTTCGGAGTGTGGCATGACTTCTTCGCTGTTACTGGCCGTTCTCGCCTCGGGTTTTATTTACGGCATTACCCCTGGCCCCGGCGTGCTGGCGGTCTTCGGCATTGGCGCGGCGCGCGGGCGGCGGGCCGGGGCCGGCTTTCTCTGCGGGCACCTGCTGGGCGATGTGGTCTGGTGCAGTACCGCGCTGATCGCCATCGTCGGCGCGCGGGAGATCGGCAGCACGGCCTTCGATGTGCTGGGTGTGCTCAGCGGCCTGTACCTGTTCTGGCTCGGCCTGCGGGCGATCCGCAGCCAGCGCAGCAACGGGCAGGAACCCCAGGGCCCGGCGCGTCAGCCGTTCTGGCACGGCATCCTGTTCGGCCTGACCAACCCCAAGGCGTACCCGGTGGCCGTGGCGACTTTTACCGCGCTGTTGTCCAGCCGCGCCGAATTGCTCAATTGGTCGATGCTGCCCTGGTTGATCTTCCTCAGTTTCCTCGGCGGTATCGGCGCATACGCTATTCTGATTGGCATCGTCGGTGCGCGGCAGGTTCGGACCCTCTATCAGCGTCATGAACTGGCGATCACCCGGCTTTGCGGCGTGATGTTCATCGGGTTCGCCATCAACGCCTTGCTGCATGCCGTTCCGGGGTTGCTGGCGAACAAGGCATAAAAACTGTCTGCAAGGTTGCGACAGTCACGGACAGGCAGCGGCCCCGCGCCGCTGCCAGAACCCAGGGATTGATACTCGGCGCTTTATCTTCACAGGCAGTGTCGTTCCCTGATGGCAACCAACAACTCCGCGCCCCTGGCCAGTTTCATCGACCTTCTGCTGGACGCTGTCTGCGCGGTGGATATCGAAGGCCGTTTCGTCTTCGTCAGCGCCGCCTGCGAGCGCATTTTCGGTTACACGCCGGACGAGTTGGTCGGCCGGCGCATGATCGAGCTGGTGCACCCCGCGGATCGCGCGCGGACCCTGCAGGCCGCCGATCGGATCATGAGCGGCGAACCCATGCCCAATTTCGAGAACCGCTACCTGCGCAAGGACGGGCAGGTCGCGCATATCCTCTGGTCGGCGCGCTGGTCCGAAGTCGATCAACTGCGCATCGCCGTGGCCCGCGACATCACCGAACGCAAGCAGGCCGAATCGCGGCAGGCGGCGCTGTATGCGATTTCCGAAGCGGCCCATGCCGCCGAGGACCTGCTGGCGCTGTTCGGGCGCGTGCACCGGATCATTGGGGAATGGCTGCCGGCGCTGAATTTCTCGGTGGCGCTGTATGACGAGCAATGCCAGGCGCTGAGCTTTCCCTATCACGTCGACGACCGCGAGCGTTGCCCGGAGCAACCGGGCACGCTGACCGGCAGCCTGTGCGCCGAGGTGATCCGCAGTGGCCAGCCGTTGTTGCTGACCCCCGACAATTACGGGCCGTTACCGCAGCTGCCGGATGCCGTTTCCGAGCAGCATTCGCCGTGCTGGCTTGGCGCGCCGCTGAACTCGCAGAAAGGCACCATCGGCGCGCTGATCGTCAAGAGCGCGCCGGGTGACGAGCGCTACACCGAGCAGGACAAGGAGCTGTTGCAATACGTCTGTGCCCAGCTCGCCACCGCCATCGAGCGCAAGCAGTTGCATACGCGCCTGCAGTACATGGCCCAGTACGACCAGTTGACCCAACTGCCCAACCGCGAATTGCTCCGCGAGCGCCTGCGCAGCGCGTTGGCCCTGGCCCGTCGCGAGGCCGGGCGCATGGCTTTGCTCTACGTCGACCTGGACCGCTTCAAGCAGGTCAACGACACCTTTGGCCACGCCGTCGGCGATATGTTGCTGCAGGCCGTGGCCAACCGGCTCAAGGCCTGCGTGCGCGAGAGCGACACCGTGGCGCGGATCGGTGGCGACGAATTCGTGGTGCTGCTCGGCTGTATCCAGCAGGCGGAAGACGCGGGCATCGTCGCCGGGAAGATTCGCCAGGCGCTCAATGAGCCGCTGCGCCTGGACGGCCATCAGCTGAGCATTCTGCCGAGCATCGGCATTGGCCTGTTTCCCGACCACGGCCATGACGAAAAGCAGTTGTTCAAGCACGCCGACGAAGCGATGTACACCGCCAAACGCGCCCAGCGCAGCCCGTCCCGCGCCTGAAGCAAGCGCTGGCGCGAGGCGGGTTACTGATGATTTCCCCGGCAACCGTTCGTCGTGGCCGATGCAACTTTTTCAAACCTTTGATGGCCTGAAAGCTCTCATTCTGTGCAGGCGCCGTGCGCCGTTACCTGATCAAAGGAGGCCGATACCATGAGTTTCAGGGCCACCCATCTGTCCCGCACCTGCCTCGCGCTGCTGCTCGGCCTGAGCGCCACCGCGGCGTTCGCCCAATCCCCCGCGGAATTTATCGATGACGCCTCGGTCAAGGGCATGGCAGACATCGAAGCCAGTCGTCTGGCTCACCAGAAGACATCCTCCAAGGCAGTCAAGGACTACACCATCGTGGTCATCAACGACCGCACCACCGCCAACCAGCACCTGGCGAAAATCGCCAAGAAACTCGACCTGCCCGTAGCGCCCCGGGAAGAAGTGATCAACCGGGCCAAGGCGTTGATCCCTGAGGTTCCGGAAGGCGAGGCTTTCGACGCCGCCTATGCCGAGAGCCAGGTCAAGGCCACCGAAGAGGCCATCGAGCAGATCCAGCAACAGGCCGAAACCACCTCGGTACCCGAGCTCAAGGCCTTCGCCGAAGAAACCCTGCCGAAACTGCAGAACCACCTGCAAATGGCCAGGGCCCTCAAGGCTGGCAGGCCCCTGGACCAACTGGATGGCTGAATGCCGTCCTGGTGCCGATGCGCCTTCGGGCTCGGCCTGAAGGCACATCGGCGCCAGCGCTTGGCTCTTGCCTGCCAGGCATTTGCCGGCGGCGATTCAACTCGGTTTCTGCTCTTGCGTGGGCAGTATTTCATCCAGCTTCAAGGATTCGCCTTCCCCGATCTTCTTGTATTCCTGGCGCAGCTTTTCCAACTGGGGAAGATCCAACCCATCCAGGCTCAGCAAGGCGTTGTGGGCATCCTTGGTGGCGCGCACCAATTCGTCGATCTTCAAATGCAGGATGTCGTTGTCGCGGTTCTGGGTGTTCTGGATCACGAACACCATCAGGAAGGTGATGATGGTGGTGGAGGTATTGATGATCAGCTGCCAGGTGTCGTCAAAGTCGAAGATCGGCCCACTTATGCCCCAGAGCGCAATCAGCGCCAGCGCGATCATAAAGGTCCCCGGACTGCCGGCCCACAGCGACAGCTTCTGTGAGAATTTGGCGAATTTCATCGTGGTCACCCCTGTGCGGCTGTATCTGAAATTCAGACAGTGACGGCGCTGGGAAAATTCTTTTTTAGATTGTCCCTTCGGCTGCGGTTAAGGGCTGAATTTGCTCGGCTGGAAGAAATTTCGTCCCGGTGTTCTATCCAAAATGGAGGGAATCTTTCTTTGTGGCGGTTTGTGTCTAGTATCAATGGCAGTCAATTTGCCACCACGCTCATACACGGATCGGACAGGTAAGAGGCCACTCATGGAATTTTTCGAGAAGTTAACCAGTCTTGCTGCCAAGGTACGTTTGCAGGGAGCCGCCATTCAGACGGAAGAAGCGACAAAAAATGCCTTCGTCATGCCTTTCATTAGTACGGTGTTGGGTTACGACGTATTCGATCCGACGGAGGTGACGCCAGAATTCGTTTGCGATATAGGGACCAAGAAGGGCGAAAAGATCGATTACGCGATCATGAAGGAAGGTGAGGTTCAGATACTTATCGAATGCAAGAAGATCGGCGAGTCGTTGCAGATCAATCATGCGTCGCAATTGTTTCGTTACTTCCATGTCACCAGCGCGCGGATTTCCATTCTCACTAATGGCCAGGTTTATAAGTTTTTCACTGACTTGGATGCTCCCAACAAGATGGATGAAAAACCCTTCCTTGAACTGGACTTGCTCGATATCGATGAGTATTCGGTGCCAGAACTGACCAAGCTGACTAAGTCGTCTTTTGATGTCGAGTCGATTATCAGTGCGGCAGGTGAGCTGAAGTACGTAAGCCAGATCAAGAAAGTCATCGCTTCTCAGGTCAGTAAGCCAGACGATGACTTCGTCAAAGTTTTCGCCTCGCGGGTGTACGACGGAGTGATTACTCAAAAAGTCCGTGAGCAATTTTATGAGCTGACGCGAAAAGCGGTGGGGCAGTTCCTCAATGATCAAATCAACGATCGTCTCAAGTCTGCAATGAGTGGTGCTATCCAGCCATCTCTTGCGGTTACCTCAGCTTCCGGAGCGGGGAGTGCCGATAACGATGATGCAGATACGGCAGACGATAAAGTGCTGACGACGCTGGAGGAGCTCGAGGGGTATCACATCGTACGGGCTGTGGTTCGCTCCGTGGTTGATGCCAAGCGAATCGTTCAACGGGACACTCAGAGTTACTTCGGTATCTTGCTTGACGACAACAACCGAAAACCGATTTGCCGCCTGCACTTCAATCGCTCACAAAAGTACATCGGGATTTTTGACGAGGAAAAAAATGAAACCCGTCATCCGATTAGTTCTGTCGACGAAATCTACGAGTACTCTGATCACCTGAAAAAAACCGTCGGATATTACGATTAGGAAACTTGTACGAGATCGAGTTCAAAACCGGCGCGGCACGCCGGTTTTTTATATCCGGCTTACTCTGTCGGTATTACCTCAATCCCCGCTTGAAATACCCGCGATTGGCAATAAAAAAACCGCTCATCAAGAGCGGTTTATGAAGAAGGATCGGATGGGCGTCAGGCGCTTATCGCTCGCATGAAGGCTGCTTGTGCCCTGGCGCAGGTGAGGATGCTGTAGCGCGTGGTGCGGGAGACTTTTTCGTCGCGAAAGCGCTGGTACACCGGCTGGAAAATCCGTCGGTCCAGGTTTGGCTGTTGCGCGTTCAGGTAGGCCTCGCAGAGTCGGTCGTAATCTTCTTGCGAGATGAATCGGCGGAACCAGAAACGGTAGAAATAACCCAGCAGGAAACCCAGGCTGAAGTCGCGGTCGAGCACTGTGTGGGCGCAGCATTCGAAGTCGATCAGGCGCAGGCGGCCGTCGGCGCCGATAAGGATGTTTTTCGGGTGTGGGTCCATGTGCACGAAGTCGTCGTCGAGCATCTGGCCGAACAGGCGAAAAATATCCGGTAGCAGGGTTTGCACCTGTTCCGGATGGGCGATCAGGCGGGTGTCGACGTCGCAATGATTGGCCCAGAAACCCACCACCAAATATTCTTCGCGCAGGAACGGGAAGCGCCCCTTGTAGCCGAACGCCGAGACTTGGGGCGTGAGGCCAGACTTGGCCGAAACCCGCGACAAATTGATGAATTCATTGGTCAGGTCGTGCAAGCCGAAGCTGCGCTTGAGCCCGAGGAAGTTCTGCAATTGCTTTTTCCAATGGGTCAGGCGGTTGCGCTTGAGCACCCATTGGCGTTCGCCTTCGAGCAGGAATACACCACGACTGTCTTCAGGAATATCCAGCGTGGGGTGTTGCTCAGGCGTCGCCAGGAAACCGCGGATCAGCCTGTCCAGTTCTGGCTGGTGGGACGGCTCGATATGGAAGGTCACGCCATCGATCCGCTGCCGATGCAGCGTCCGGGTGAGGTTCCTGAGGTGACGCATGCGTGGCTCCTGGCAATCGATGGCAAACGCTGGGCAGGTTTGCGATGGCCTGCCGAAAAGGTCGCGCATCATAAGGCATGGCGAGGCCGGGAACCGACGAAATTTAGGTCGGCACGGCCGCGCCTGCGCCCAGCGCATTCTGCCGAAACTGCCGTGGGCTGACGCCGGTCAGGGCCTTGAACTGGCGGCTGAAGGCGCTGTGGTCGGTGTAGCCGCATTGCAGGGCGACGTCGGTGATCGGCAGCTCGCCGAGCAGCAGGCGCGAGGCATGTTCCAGGCGCACTTTGTGGATCATCTGCCGCGGGGTGAGGTGGAAGATGCGTTTGCAGTAGCGCTCCAGCTGGGCGATGGACAGGTCGGCGATATGCGTCAGGTCGTCGAGGCGAATGGCCTCGTTGTAGTGCTCGCGGATATGCCGGTCCACCGCGGCCAGGCGTTCGTAGGCCGGGTGCGTGTCGCGCGCGGCCTGCAGGTCGAGGGAGATGCCGGCCATGCCGATGATCTGCCCGTCGCGCCCTTGCAGCGGCAGCTTGTGGGTCAGGCACCAGCCGGGCTCGCGGCTGCCGTACAGGTGCAGTTCCAACTGGCCCTTGATGGTGATGCCCTGGCGTAGCACGCGTTGGTCCTGCTCGGTATAGACCGGGCCGAGCACGGCGGGAAACACCTCGGCCGAAGTCTTGCCCAGCAGCGGCGTGACGTTCTTGAAGCCGCAACGCTGGGCCAGGGTCAGGTTGGCGGCCAGGTAGCGGGCCTGCAGGTCCTTGATGAAAAACACCGCGTTGGACAGGGTGTCGAGCAGCGGGATGACCAGGGCCATGCTGCCCAGGAGGCTGTGAATATCCTCGGGCGCCTGGTTGGCGATGGCTTCGGGCAGACGGTGCAGCTGAACGGTATCGATCATCAGGGGCTGCTCTTTTCATGGGGCCGGGCGCGCCCCGTGGCGGCTCCAGGGAGGCATCCTTGAACCCCTGGGCTACCCGGCCGCCGGGCCGTGGCGTTCCTGTGGATGCGCCGGCGGCAACGGACGGCTTGTCACTGTACGCCGGGCGTCGACGAATCCACCAACAGTGTCTCGATCCTGGCGGGCACCAGGGGCGCTCGTGGCGTCGGCGCGGCCCAGCCGAACAAGGCTTGCGCGGCCGTGGCACAGACCCGTCCCTGGCAGGCGCCCATGCCGCAGCGGCTGTGCAGTTTGGCCTCAGTCCAGCTCGCTTTGCCAGCTACGTCGGCGTACGGCACATCCTCGCAGCGGCACAGCAGCGTATCAGGTCGCGCCAGGCGCAGAAGCCCGGGTTGGAGCGTGAACGCTTCGTGCACCCGCTCGGCGAACGCCTGCCAATGGGCCCGGCGCTGGGCCTGCTTGAGGGCCTCCAGGACCTGCCCGCTGGCGGCCAGCCCGGCGATCTCGCCTTCGACCCTCGCCAGTTCGCTGCCGCCGACCCCGGTGCATTCGCCGGCCGCATAGACCTGCGCGAGGCTGGTGGCCTGGTAGCGATCCACGGCAATGGCATTGGCCTGCAACTGGCAGCCCAGGTGGCTGGCGAGGGTGGTGTTGGGCACCAGCCCGAAGCCGCAGGCGAGGCGTTCGCACGGCACTTCCCGCACCTGCGTGCCCTGCCGGATGCGTACCGCCTCCAGGCGATCTTCGCCCAGGGCTTCAAGCACATGGGCATTCCAGCGATAGGCCGTGGTGGCCAGCCCGGCAGCCTGGCCGAGCTTGGCCGGCCAGCGCCAGAGGCCAGCGGCGAATTTTCCCAGCGCGGCCAGCGGGGCTTGTTCCAGGACCGCTTCGACCCGGGCGCCGGCCTGGCGCGCGGTGGCGGCGCTGGCCAGCAGCAGCGGCCCGCTACCGGCAATGACCACGCGTTCGCCGGCCATCGCCAGGCCGTTTTTCAACAGGGCCTGCAAGGCCCCGGCGCCCGTCACCCCCGGCAAGGTCCAGCCAGGGAAGGGCAGCAGCAGTTCCCGGGCGCCGCAGCACAGGATCAGGCGCTGGTACTGCACCAGCAACGCCTGCCCAGCGTCCTCCAGCAGCAGGGTATTGGCGCCGGCACCGGCCACCACGCGGGTGCCCGGCAGGTAACGCAACCGCGGATGCTCCAGCACCTGCAAGGCTGTGCGGGCGATACCGGCGAGCGCCACGCCCGGCCCGTTGCGCCAGATCTGCCCGCCGGGGCGCGGGTTGTCGTCGAGCAGGATGATGGAAAGGTCGCTGCGGCTCGCCGCCCGGGCTGCCGCGAGGCCGGCCGGGCCACTGCCGACGATGAGGATGTCGCAATTCAGGCGCCGTTCGCTCATGGCGTGCGCTCCACGTGCATGCCTTCGCGGCACAGGGTCTGGCAGGCCAACTGGCGCCGGCCGTCGATGGTCATGCGGCACTCCTGGCAGATGCCCATGCCGCAAAATGGCGCCCGCGGCTGGCCGGTGCAGGAGGTTCGGGTGCGTGGGTCGCCGCTGTCGGCGATCGCGGCGGCCACGCTCAGGCCCTCGCGCACGGCCAGCGCCTGACGGTCCAGGTAGATGATCATGAGGGGGCTCCAGGCAGGGCGGCGGTGAGGGCGGCGAAGCGCTCGGGTCGATAGGGATGGGGGTTGATATCCGGCCGTTCGCCGAGCATCAGGCTGGTCAGCAGGCGGCCGCTGCCGGGGGCGGTGGTGACGCCCAGGCCTTCATGCCCGACCGCCAGCCACAGGCCTGGGTGACGGGGATGTTCGCCCAGTATCGGCAGGCCATCCGGGCTGGCGGCGCGAAACCCGGTCCAGGCGCGGATCCCGTTCCATCGCGCGAGGCCCGGCAGATAATCCACGGCGCGGCGCAACATGGGCGCCAGCACCGCGGGTTCGATGGCCGGGTCGAGGGTGTCGAATTGCCGGGACGAACCGATCAGCAATTGCCCGGTCGGCCGTGGCTGCACATTGAACGCCACCGAGGTGCCGTTGCTGGCGTGGGCGCTGGCGGCGTAGCCCAGCTCCACCAGTTGGTGCGACACCTGTTGCGGGTAACGATCGGTGATCAGCAGATGGCCCTTTTTCGGCCGCAGCGGCAATTCCGGCAGCAGCGTTGCAGCCGCCAGCCCATTGGCCAGCACCACATACTCGGCGCGCAGCACGCGGCCGTCATCCAGCTCGACGCGATGGGCGGCGATGGCGCTGACCGTAGCGCGCTCGAAGCTGACCCCGGGGGTGTCATGCAACAGCCAGTGGGCGGTGGCCGGGGCGTAGAGAATGCCGTCGCCGGGAATCTTCAAGGCGCCGCCAAGCCCTTTGCGCAACAAGGGTTCGAGCTCGGCCAGGGCGGTGCTGTCGAGCAACTCGCCAGCTACCCCATGTTCGGCCAGGGTGGCCTGCTTGGCCCGGGCCAGGTCCATTTCCGCATGGTCGGCGGCCAGCCACAGGGTGCCGCAATTGCGGTAGGCGCAGGCGCCTGGCAGCTGGCTTCGCAGCTGGTTCCACAGGCCGATGGAGTAGTGACTCAGCGCCAGTTCGGCGGGGTTGTCGTCCATTGCCACCAAGTGGCCCATGCCCGCGCCGGTGGCGCCGCCGCTGGCGTTGTCGAGCACCCGGACCCGCAGGCCGCGGCGCGCCATTTCATGGGCGCAGGCGGCCCCGACTATGCCGCCGCCGATCACCAGGACGTCGGCTTCGGCCGGCTCGCTCACGAGACGATGCCCCAGCCGAAGGGGTCGTTGTCTTCGATCAGCAGGCAGGCCTCGGCGCTGATATGGGCGGTGCCGCGAATGGTCGGGATGATTTGTTCGCCGGCCTGCTCGTAGCGGGCGCTGAACTGGCTGCCGATCACGCTGGCCTGGCGCCAGGTCGCACCGGGCGCCAGCTTGCCGTCGGCGGCCAGGCAAGCCAGCTTGGCGCTGGTGCCGGTGCCGCAGGGGGAGCGGTCGTAGGCTTTGCCGGGGCACAGCACGAAGTTGCGGCTGTCGGCCTGCTCGTCGTCGGCGAACAGCTCGATATGGTCGATCACGCCACCGTCGGCGCCGCTGATGCCGGCGGCCTCCAGGGCTTCGCGCACGGCCCAGGTGTAGTGGGTCAGGGCTTCGACGTTGTCCAGGGCGATGCGCTGGCCATGCTCGCTGATCAGGAAGAACCAGTTGCCGCCCCAGGCAATGTCGCCGCGGACTGTGCCGTGGCCGGGCAGTTGCAGTTCGACGCCGCTGCGATGACGGTAGGCCGGCACGTTGCGCACACTGACCGACAGGTCGTCGTGCAGGGTCGCGCTGACGGTGCCGACCGGGGTTTCGATGCGGTGCACGCCTGGTTCGATGCGCCCCAGGTGATGCAGCGAGCGCACCAGGCCGATGGTGCCGTGGCCGCACATACCCAGGTAGCCGCTGTTATTGAAGAAGATCACCCCGGCACAGGCATCCGCCGCCTGCGGCTCGCACAGCAATGCCCCCACCAGCACATCGCTGCCCCGCGGTTCCAGCACGCAGGCCGTGCGCCAATGGTCGTGGCGCTCTTGCAGGACGGCCAGCCGCTGGGCCATCGAACCGCCGCCCAGGTCGGGAAAGCCGTCGATAACCAGGCGAGTCGGTTCGCCCCCCGTATGTGAATCGATGACGGATATTTTTTTCATGGCAGCACCTGTCGGAAAAGGCCTACAGAGTGGCGCGAGGAAGGGCGGTATCGCTTGTGGGTTTTCTCTGTCGCGGATGACGAAATTGGCACAGTGCCGGGGCTCGCCCATCCTGTAGCCGCAGCCGAGGTACGAGGCTGCGATCGGGTTGGGCGGCATTCCGACGAAGCGGCCGCCAGCCTTGTGTCCTCGGTCTCTCTGACAAACCGAATTGCCGGGTTTACGACTGCTGCGCAGCCGATCGCAGCTTCGTACCTCGGCAGCGGCTACAGGTGTGCAATGCGGCTGCTGGTGCAGGGGGTTTCAGGCGGGTCGAAGGAGGGTAGTGCGCAGGCGCAATGGACGGAAAAGGGCAGTGGGCGATTGGGTGAGTGTGCCGATTTCGTCTTGCTTAGGCGGGAAAAACCTCAAGCTGCGAAGCGGTGAAAGGCGGAATCTGTTTTTCGTTTCCAACGCCTGTCGGTCCGACCGACTCAACCACAAGGACAAGACCATGAGCCGTAAAGCCATCCACTGGAGCGGTGTGTTTCCTGCCGTCAGCACCCAGTTCAAACCTGACTTTTCCCTGGACCTGGAGGCCACCCACAGGGTCATGCGCAACCTGGTGGCCGACGGGGTGTCGGGCCTGGTGGTGTGTGGCACCGTGGGCGAAAACACCTCGCTGAGCACCGCGGAAAAACTCTCGGTGATCGAAGTCGCCAAGGATGCCGCCGCCGGCCGTGTGCCGGTGATCGCCGGGATCGCCGAGTTCACCACCGACTTCGCCCGCAACACCGTGCGTGAAGCGGCCAAGGTCGGCGTCGACGGGGTGATGGTCATGCCGGCCCTGGTGTACTCGGCCAAGTCCCATGAGACCGCCGCGCACTTTCGCGCGATCGCCACCGGTACCGACTTGCCGGTGATGGTCTACAACAACCCGCCGATCTACAAAAACGACGTTACCCCGGACGTGCTGATCGCCCTGCAGGACTGCGAAAACATCGTCTGCTTCAAGGACTCCTCCGGCGACACTCGGCGCTTCATCGACCTGCGCAATGCCGTGGGCGACCGTTTCGTGCTGTTCGCCGGCCTGGATGACGTGGTGGTGGAAAGCATCGCCGTCGGCGCCGAAGGCTGGATCTCCGGGATGTCCACCGCCTTCCCGAAAGAGGGCGAGACCCTGTTCCGCCTGGCCAAGGAAAAACGCTTCGAAGAGGCCCTGGCGCTGTACCGCTGGTTCATGCCGCTGCTGCACCTGGATGCGCGCCCGGACCTGGTGCAGTGCATCAAGCTCTGTGAGGAGCTGGTCGGTCGCGGCTCCTCGATCACCCGCCCACCGCGCCTGCCCCTGCAAGGCGAAACCCTGGCCGAGGTCAAGGCGATAGTCGCCAAGGCCCTGGCCGAGCGTCCGCAGCTGCCGGACGTGGGCCTGTAAACCCGCCGACGGGACGCCCCCGCGCCATGCGTCGTGGGGTGTCCTGGTCCATGAGAAGAACAATCGGGCACTGGTGCGGTGCCATGTTTCACCACGTCGATCTTCAGGGGGCGACGTGACATTCGATCTGCCTACTCCAATAACTCAATAAGAAGGCGCGCCTATGTCAGGCCAAGGCAAATTCAAGAAACAGCTCTCTCTGGTTGACCTCACTTTCATCGGCCTGGGGGCGATCTTCGGCTCCGGCTGGTTGTTCGCCGCCAGCCATGTCTCGGCGATTGCCGGGCCGGCGGGGATCTTCTCCTGGCTGCTCGGCGGCTTCGCCGTCCTGCTGCTGGGCATTGTCTACTGCGAACTGGGCGCGGCGCTGCCACGAGCGGGCGGGGTGGTGCGCTATCCGGTGTTCTCCCACGGCCCGTTGCTGGGCTACCTGATGGGCTTTATCACGCTGATCGCGTTTTCCAGCCTGGTGGCGATCGAAGTGGTCGCGGCGCGGCAATACGCGGCGGCCTGGTTTCCGGGGCTGACCCATGCCGGCACCAGCAACCCGACCATCATCGGCTGGCTGGTGCAGCTCGCCCTGTTGTGCCTGTTCTTCTGGCTCAACTACTCCAGCGTCAAGACCTTCGCCAAATCCAACAATTTCATCAGCCTGTTCAAATTCGTCGTGCCGCTGCTGGTCATCGGCGTGCTGTTTACCTTCTTCAAGCCGGAGAATTTCTATATCCAGGGCTTTGCCCCTTTCGGCCTGTCCGGTATCGAAATGGCGGTGTCCGCCGGCGGCATCATCTTCGCCTACCTGGGCCTGACGCCGATCATTTCGGTGGCCAGCGAAGTGCGCAATCCGCAGCGCACCATTCCCATCGCGCTGATCCTTTCGGTGCTGCTCTCGACCCTGATTTACGGCCTGCTGCAATTGGCGTTCCTCGGCAGTATTCCCACCGACATGCTGGCCAACGGCTGGAGCAGCATCAGCAAGGAGTTCTCCCTGCCGTATCGCGATATCGCCCTGACCCTGGGCGTCGGCTGGCTGGCCTATCTGGTGGTGGCGGACGCGGTCATCTCCCCCAGCGGCTGCGGCAACATCTACATGAACGCCACGCCGCGGGTGGTGTATGGCTGGGCGAAGACCGGGACCTTCTTCAAGATCTTCACCCGCATCGACGAGGAATCCGGCATTCCGCGCCCGGCGCTGTGGCTGACCTTCGGCTTGTCGGTGTTCTGGACCTTGCCGTTCCCGTCCTGGGAGGCGTTGATCAACGTAGTGTCGGCGGCCCTGGTGCTGAGTTATGCGATTGCCCCGATCAGCGTGGCGGCGCTGCGCAAGAGCGCGCCGGACCTGCGGCGGCCATTCCGGGTCAGCGGTTTCGGCGTGTTGGGGCCGGTGTCCTTTGTCATCGCCGCGCTGATCGTCTACTGGTCGGGTTGGAGCACGGTGTCCTGGCTGCTGGGCCTGCAGATCCTGATGTTCGTCATCTATCTGTGCTGCAAGCGCCTGGTGCCCACCGACCACCTGAGCCTGACCGAACAGGTGCGCTCGTCCCTGTGGCTGATCGCTTTTTACGCCCTGACCATCGTCATTTCCTACCTGGGCAGCTTCGGCGGTATCGGCACCCTGACCCACCCTTACGACACCCTGGTCGTCACCGCCATGGCCCTGTGCATCTACTACTGGGGAGCCAATACCGGCGTGCCGGCCAGCAAGCTGGTGCTCGAAGGGGAAGACGAATGATTGCTGTCCGGCCTTCCATTCGGCCCAGGTCCTTCATTTCGCTCACGCCATTTATCCAGAGAGGTAACCCATGCCTGTAACAGGACAACTGCTGATCGGCCAAACCCGCGTGCGCGGTAGCCATGGCGAAGTGCGTGCGCTGGCCGCCGCCAGCGGCGAGGCCCTGGCGCCGGGGTTCGGCGGCGCCGGCCCGAACGAGCTGGAGCGGGCCTGCGCCCTGGCCGAGGCGGCATTGGACCGCTATCGGGAAACCAGCCTGGAGCAGCGCGCGGCTTTTCTCGAGAACATCGCCAGCAACATCCTCGCCCTGGGCGATGAGCTGATCGAGCGCTGCATGAGCGAGACCGGCCTGCCGCGTGCCCGCCTGGAAGGCGAGCGGGGGCGCACGGTCGGCCAGTTGCGCTTGTTCGCGGCGGTGGTGCGCGACGGCGGTTTCCTGGAGGCGCGCATCGATCCGGCGCAGCCCGAGCGCCAGCCCTTGCCCAAGGTCGATCTGCGCCTGCGCCACATCGCTATCGGGCCGGTGGCGGTGTTCGGCGCCTCGAATTTTCCCCTGGCGTTCTCCGTGGCCGGCGGCGACACCGCTTCGGCGCTGGCCGCCGGTTGCCCGGTGGTGGTCAAGGCGCATTCGGCGCACCCCGGCACTTCGGAACTGGTAGGCCAGGCGATCCAGCAGGCGGTGCACAGCCAGGGATTGCCGGAAGGCGTGTTCTCGCTGCTGTTCGATTCCGGCCGCCGCATCGGCCAGGGGCTGGTGGCGGATGCTCGGATCAAGGCCGTGGGCTTTACCGGCTCGCGCAGTGGCGGCGTGGCGTTGATGAAGATCGCCCAGGCCCGTGAAGAGCCGATTCCGGTGTATGCCGAAATGAGCTCGATCAACCCGGTGCTGCTGTTGGCCCATGCGCTGGCCGAGCGCGGCGAAGACATCGCCAAGGCCTTTGTCGGCTCCCTGGTCCTGGGCGCCGGGCAGTTCTGCACCAACCCGGGGTTGATCCTGGCCATCGACAGCCCGGCGTTGCGCGGATTCGAAACCGCAGCGGCAGCCGCGCTCAAGCTGGCACCCGCGCAGACCATGCTGACGCCGGGCATCCATGCCAGCTATTGCCAGGGCGTCGAGCGGCTTGGGCAGCATGCCGAGGTGGACACTGTGGGGCAGGGTGCCGATGGCGAACGTTACCAGGCCCGTGCCGCGCTGTTCGCGACGTCGGCCGAGGCCTTCATGGCCCGCGCTGAGCTGCGTGAAGAAATCTTCGGCCCGGCCTCGTTGATCGTGCGTTGCACGGATGCCGCGCAGATGAAAGCGCTGCTGGCGAGCCTGGAAGGCCAACTGACCATCGCCCTGCACCTGAGCGACGCCGACCATCCGCAAGCCCGGGAATGGCTGCCGTTGCTGGAGCGAAAGGCCGGCCGTCTGCTGGTCAATGGTTTCGGCACCGGGGTCGAAGTCGGCCATGCCATGGTCCATGGCGGGCCGTTCCCGGCCACTTCCGATACGCGCACCACGTCGGTGGGCAGCCTGGCGATCCAGCGTTTCCTGCGCCCGGTGTCTTATCAGGATTTGCCGCAAGCGCTGTTGCCGCAGGCCTTGCGCAGCGACAACCCCTGGCACGTTCCGCAGCGCCTCAATGGCGAGCGCCCGTTGTAGCCGCTGCCGCAGGCTGCGATCAGGCCGCAGGCCTGCGGCGTTCTCACCTTCAACCCATAGGGCCGGGCTTTCCGGCCCCAAGGTTTTTATCGGAGCAAAAGCCTCATGTCCGAACTCGTCACCCTTTCCCTCGCCGAAGTCCAGGACCTGTCCTTCACGGTGCTGACCCGCCACGGCCTGTCCGACGCCCATGCCCGGGCCATTGCCGAGGTGATCACCCAGGGGCAGCGCGACGAATGCCATTCCCATGGCCTGTATCGCCTGCTGGGCTGCGTGCGTTCCGTGCGCGAAGGCAAGGTCGACCCGCTGGCCGAGCCGAGCCTGCGGCATATCTCTGCCGGCGTGCTGGAAGTCGATGCGCACTACGGCTATTCCCTGCTGGCGTTCCAGACCGGCCTGCCGCTGCTGGCGGAAAAGGCCCGCAGCCAGGGGCTGGCGGCCATGGCGATCAAGCGGTGTTTTCACTTCTCCGCTTTGTGGCCGGAGGTCGAGGCCATCGCCGCCGCCGGGCTGGTGGGCATCGCCATGAACCCCAGCCATAGCTGGGTAGCGCCGGCCGGCGGGAGCAAGCCGGTGTTCGGCACCAACCCCCTGGCCTTCGCCTGGCCACGACCGGGCGGCCAGCCGTTCGTGTTCGACTTCGCCACAAGCGCCATTGCCCGCGGCGATATCGAGCTGCACGCGCGCCAAGGCAAAGCCATTCCCGAGCACTGGGCCATCGACGCCCAGGGCCAGCCGACCACAGATGCCAAGGCGGCCCTGCAAGGCGCCATGCAAACCTTCGGCGGGCACAAGGGCTCAGCCCTGGCGGCGATGATCGAACTGCTGGCCGGCGCCCTGATCGGCGACCTCACCAGCGCCGAGTCCATGGCCTTCGACGCTGGCGTCGGCGCAGCGCCCTGCCATGGCGAGCTGATCCTGGCGTTCGATCCCCAAGTGTTTTTGGGCGAGGGCTACCAGCAAGGCCTGGAGCGCGCCGAAGGGCTATTCGCCGCCATCACTGGGCAAGGCGCGCGGCTGCCGTCGCAGCGGCGCTTCGAGGCCAGGGCCCGCAGCGCGCAGCACGGCGTTCAAATCCCTCGCGCGTTGTTCAACGATATCCGGGCGCTGTTGGAGCAGTAGCCGCGGTTTCTGTAGGAGCGAGGCTTGCCCGCGATGGCGTCAAGGATCTCATCCAGGAGTTGTCGCCTGGAACAGGGTGGCTGCCTGTGATGGCCTTGTCGCGAGCAAGCTTCGTTCCCTACAGGTGTCGGTGTGTCAGGAGAAAGTTCTGCTAGGGTATCCGGCAATGCCGATATGGATATCCAGCTGATGAACCTCCACTTTGAAACTCCCAACCTGCTGCTGCGCCCGCGTACCTTCGAGCACTTCGAGGCGTGCATCGCCATGGACCTCGATCCGCAAGTCACCCGTTACCTTCCCGGCCCCTGGGACGGTGGCGAGGAGCACCGCGATTTTGTGCGTTCGCGTATGGAGCGTGATTTTGGCGAGCACTGCGGCTATTGGGCGATCTTTGCCAAGTCCGCGCCGGATGAATTTCTCGGCTGGGTGTCGTTCATTCCCTACGAGGCCGTCGGCCCGGAACTGGAAATGGGCTGGCGCCTGGTGCGGCGGGCGTGGGGCAAGGGGATCGCATCCGAGGCGGCGGGGCGCATCGTCGAGCATGCTTTTCTCGGGGCTGGAGTCGAGCGCATCGTCGCCGATGCCCATGCCTTGAACGAGGCCTCGCTGGGGGTGGCGCGCAAGCTGGGTTTTCGATTTGTGCGCGACGGCGAGTTCGAAGGCTTGCCGAGCAAGTTTTTCGAAATGACCCGCGCGGATTTCGACGCCCGCGGGCATTGATCCGCCGCCGCTGCCTGGCCGCTTGTCGTCACCTTGCTGCCACCCTGTGCCTGCGGTGCTGGCGTAAGCCAGTTGCTCGCAAGGGGCTGGGCCCCGTTGAGCGATAGCGCACCGACACCCAGGCCAGGCTATGCAAACGACCCCAACGGGTCGTTTTTTTTAGCTCGGCAGAGCGGTTGCTTTGCCCTGGCCTCAGGAGCGCCAGGAGCCTTCGGGCAGTTCGACTTGCCGCTGCGCTGCCGCCAGGGCGGCACGCAGCCCCGGTTTATCCAGCGGGATGCAGTAGGCCGGTTTGGCCCGTTCGAAGCGCCAGCTGTCCGCTAGGCCGCCGCCATCGACAGTGTCGAAACCCAGCTCGTCGAGTAACTGCACGACTTGCGCCTTGGCCTGCGGATCGTCGCCGGCAATGGGCAGGGCGCGGCGATCAGGGGCAGCGCTGGGGCGGCCGTCGGTCAGCAGGTCCTGGGCGAGGATGGCGTTGAACACCTTCACCACCCGGGCGCCTTCGAGATGCTCGGCGAGCAATTGGCTGGTGGTGGTTTCAAAGCGGTCCAGGGCCTCGATATGGCCGTCGCGATCCGGGTAATAGTTGTTGGCGTCCATTACCGTCTTGCCGGCCAGCAAGGCCGCGAGGAGGCTGCGGTAATGAGCCAGTGGAATGGCCACCAGCACGTGCTCGCCAAACCGCACGGCGTCTTCGACGCTGCCGATGCGGCTGCCGCGAATGCCACTGGCCACGCTGCTCATGGTCTGCGGTCCACGGGAATTGCTGAGCATCACCTCATGCCCCGCTGCCAAGGCCAGTTGCGCCACGGCGCGCCCGATAAAACCTGCTCCGATAATGCCAATACGCATGCCCATGCTCCGTTGAAAGGGTCGAGCGGCTATGATGATTCGCCACTCAATGGCGATAAATAAGCCTCTGGTGCTGGGTCTTTTTACTGGGAGTGTTGAATGGTGGATCGTCTGACCAGCATGGAAGCCTTTGTCGTGGCCGCCGAAAGCGGTTCCTACGCTCGCGCGGCGACTCGCCTGGGGCTCTCGCCGCAGATGGTCGCCAAGCATGTCGCGGCGCTGGAGCAGCGCTTGGGCGCGCGCCTGCTCAACCGCACCACGCGTCGGCAAAGCCTGACCGAGCTGGGCGGTGCCTACCTCGAGCGTTGCAAGCACATCCTCGACGAAGCCCGGGCCGCCGATTCCCTGGCGCAGATCATGAACGCCACGCCCCGTGGCAAGCTGCGCATCAGCGCGCCGGTGACGTTCGGTTCCTACAGCCTCATGCCATTCGTGACGGCATTTTTGCGTGAGCATCCGGAGGTGGAAATCGACCTGCACCTCACCGATCGCTACATCGACCTGGTGGAGGAGGGCTACGAGGCGGCCTTTCGTATCGGGCCGCTGGCCGATTCCAGTCTCACCGCCAGGCCGCTGGCGCCCTATCGGCTGATCGCCTGCGCGGCGCCTGCCTACCTCGCCGTCCGGGGCACGCCGCGGGTGCCGGCCGACCTGGCGCAGCATGAGTGCCTGGGGTACGCCTACTGGTCGCGGCCGGCGGACCACCAATGGCAGTTCCGCCGCGAGGGCCAGGTGCATGAGGTCCAGGTGCGCAGCCGCTTGCAGGTCAACGAGAGCAAGGCCCTGCTGTCGGCGGCCGTGGACGGCTTCGGCATCGTCCTGGGGCCGGCGGATTTTCTCGAGCCGGCGCGGGCGGCGGGGGAGTTGGTGCAGCTGTTGCCCGAATACCAGGCACCGAGCCGTGCCATGCACCTGCTGTACCGGCCGGACCGGCGGATGACTGCCAAGCTGCGGCACTTCATCGATGCGGCGATTGCTCGTTTCGGCGCCTGAATCAGCGCCCGAAACCGGCAAAGCGCTCTAGACCAAAGGTCTTGAAGGGCGCACTTTTTTGTAACCGATACCGTTCGTCCGACGGATGGGTTTGGCAAGCGCCTGCCGGTCAGTCATCCTGCTGGGCTAGATGTCTTAGTGCCACTATCGCATTCATGCTCGTCGAGTCTTTCCAGCCCTGCGAACAGGTTGTTTATTGTGATGATCGCGTTATCCCGGCCCGAGGTTGTGTATGCCCGATAAGGCGATTGCCGAGGAGCGGCGCCTGGCCGCCCTGCATGCCCTGGAGTTGCTGGACACCGCCAGTTGCGAGAATTTCGACCGGATCTGCCGCATGGCGGCCGAGTATTTCAAGGTGCCTACCGCCTTGATCAGCCTGGTGGACCGCGATCGCCAATGGTTCAAGGCGCGGGTCGGTTTCGATGAGCCGCAGATACCGATCAGCCAGTCGTTCTGCGCTTTTACCGTGCAAGGCCGCGAGGTGCTGGAGGTGCACAACGCGGCGCTGGACCCGCGCTTCCAGGATAATCCGTTGGTGAGCCGCGACCAGGGCATTCGTTTTTATGCCGGGGCGCCGTTGTTGACCGCCTCCGGTTACGCCATTGGCAGCCTGTGCATCATCGACAAGGTCGAGCAGCAGTTGAGCATCGTCGAGCGGCAGCACCTGCGGGACATGGCGGCGATGGTCATGGAGCAGATCGAGCAGCGCCAGCGCCTGCGTCGTCGCGATCCGGTCAGCGGCCTGGCCAATCGCGAGCAGTTCCAGAGCGACCTGCGTGACCTGGCCGAGCACCATCTTGGCGAAAGGCGCGTGCTGGTCCTGATCGATGCCCTGGACATGAAAGTGGCGCACGAGCTGACCCTGGCCCTGGGGCTGGCGCCCTTCGAGACGATCATTCGTTTTCTTGCCCTGCGCCTGCAGGAGTACCTGGGGCGGCATGTGCGGGTCTACCACGTCTCGGTCAAGCGCTTCGGTTTCCTGCTGCCGGCGCCGGCCCAGGGCCTCGATAAATTGCTCGATGCCTTGGTCAGTCGCCTGCGCCGCCAGCCGCCCGGGCTGGGGTTTCCCATGACCCCCACGGTCTGCGCCGGAACCGTGGAATTCGAGATCGATTGCCAGTCGGTGGACGATGCCTTGCGCAAGGCCATGTTCGCCCTGGAACTGGCTATGGCCCGGCGCAGTTTCTGGGCGCATTACGATGCCGGGCGCGATCACGCCCAGCGCCGCGCATTCAACCTGGCCTCGGACCTCAACGATGCCTTGCACAGCGGCCAGATCTACCTGATGTTCCAGCCACGCTTTGCCTTTCTCGATGGGGCGCAGGTCAGCGCCGAAGCCTTGCTGCGCTGGGAACATCCCTGGCTGGGGCCGATCTCGCCGGTCGAGTTCATCCCGGTGATGGAGCGCAACGGGCTGATTCATCAGGTGACCCGCTGGGTTATCGATACGGTGCTGAGCAAGATGCGCACCTGGCGCCTGCCTGAGGACTGCAAGCTGTCGATCAATCTGTCGCCCAAGGATTTCGAGGACCAGGACATCGCCGAGCTGATCCGCTGCGCTTGCCTGCGGCACGGCATTGACCCGTGGCGGCTCGAGGTGGAAATCACCGAGGGTGAGTGGTTGCGCTCCAATCCGAATGTGCTGGCGCAGCTGACGCGCATCCGCGAGCTGGGCATGGACGTGGCCATCGATGACTTTGGCACCGGCTACAGCAATTTCGCCTACCTGCATCAGATCCCGGCCAACGTGGTGAAACTCGACAAGTCGATGATCACCGACCTGGAGCACAACACCCAGCACCAGAAGATCACCCGCTCGATCATCGGCCTAGCCCGCGAACTGGGCTATCGCACCGTGGCCGAGGGCATCGAGAGTTTCAAATGCCTGCAGATGCTATGTGCATTCGGCTGCGATGAAGCCCAAGGATATTTCCTCGCCAGGCCAATGCCGCAGGAGCGGTTCGTGGCCTGGAGCGGCGCGCAGCGCTTTCCGTTGCAACCTGGCGTCTAGTTAGTGCAGAAGAGTGCCGGCTGTGTTGCAGGATCCTCCCGAGCTGAAAAGCGCCCATAAAAAAACCGGCCTCAAGGACCGGTTTTCTGGTTTCTGCATCCCTCGTCGGCTGGGCCTGACGCTGGACATGAATGAAGTGGAGCGGGTGAAGGGAATCGAACCCTCGTTATCAGCTTGGGAAGCTGGAGTAATGCCATTATACGACACCCGCTCGGAGCGGCTGACTTTGTACCAGAACTGTGCACGGATTTGAAGTTTTTCTTTGCCGGGCCTGTGTTTGCGAGGCGACAGGAGAGGCGGACAGGCAGTTGTCCCGCCATCACCTGCTGATGGAGCGAAGGCCGTCTTGCGGTCTGTCGCGAGCGCGCTCGTTCCTGCGTAAGAGGGCGAGTTGCTCGCGATGACGCCACTTCAGATAGCCAGTGCATGATTGCCCTGCAGATAGTGATAACGCGGTCGGCTGGTGTGCTGGGTCGGCTTGAGGAACCCCATCAACGCATTGCGGCTGTCCCGGCAGGCCGCCTTGTGTTCCATGTCGAGGAAGTGCCCGGCGGCCTGGATGGTGCTGAACGTGCAGTGCCGGACATGGTTGCCGAACAGCTTGGCATCGTTGGCTGCGGTGTATTCGTCCCATTCGCCGTTCATGAACAGCACCGGTACGTCGATGTTCTTCGCCGCTTTCAGGTAGCACTGGCGGTCGCTGTTGAGGACATGGCTGATGTGAAAGTGCATCTGCCCGTATTCATGCTCGGCCAGGGTGCTGACGTGGCGATAGTTGAAACGCTTGAACAGCGACGGCAGGTGCTTGCCGATGGTCTCGTTGACCAGGTGCCCGACTCGGTCGCCGTCCAGGCTGCCGAGGTAATCGACACCGCGTTCGAGGTAGTCGCGCATCGGCTCGTTGATCACTGGCGAGAACGAGCTGATCACCGCCTTTTCGATACGTCGTGGGCGTTGTGCCAAGGCGATCAGCGTCGGCGCGCCGCCCCAGGAAAACGACATCACATGCTCGGCGGCGAAATGATCGATGAGCTCCAGCAGGATCTGCCCTTCGATCTCCTTGGTGAGCATTTTTTCGTGTCGGTTGTGGGCTTTCGAACGGCCGGCGTAGGGCTGGTCGTAGAGCACCACGTTGAACTGCGGATGCAGATTCTTCACGGTCTGCGCAAAAGACGCAGTAGTGGCCAATGAGCCGTTGACCAAAATAATGGTCTTCTCTGCGGCATCTGCGCGATAGAACTCCGTGTAAACCCGATACTGACCTTGTATATCCAGCACAGCGATTTCTGGCCTCATGTCATAAGACTCCTGGCAAGCGGGTATGCGCGCAACCGAGGGTGCACGAGATTTGTGACAGGTAGGCATACGCCTGGAATTTTTTAGCCCATGTCGATCCGTAACAGATGGTCGACGGCTTGTTGTTATAGGCGGGCAATTGCCGGAATGCGGGGTGAGCACAGGAGGCTCGGACGGCAAGGGATTTCTTAGAAGTATCTTGGTGACTCATCGGTCACATTTCGGCCGACGGACTGATTCAAGCAGGGAGAACGCCGTCTCGCAAGTGCCGTTGGTAAATTGTTCGACAACTTCGGCTGAATGGTCATGGCATCGTCGATGGCTTACAGCGGCTACGGAAATTGTAGGCGCTCAGATCAGGCGGATTTCGTCATCGGTCAGCGGCCGGTACTCGCCAGGCGCCAGGTTTTCGTCGAGGAGCAACGCTCCCATGCACTCGCGGTGCAGGCGCAGGACCTTGTTGTCGAAATGGCCGAACATGCGTTTGACCTGGTGGTAGCGGCCTTCGACGATGCTCAGCCGCGCGCACCGGGGGCCGAGGATCTGCAATTCGGCGGGCAGGGTGGTGAGGTCTTCGAAGGCGAAATACAGGCCCCGGGCGAACATCTCGGCGTATTCCGCGCCTATGTCTTGTTCGGTCTCGACGTAATAACGCTTCGGCAATTTGGTCTGCGGCTGGGTCAGGCGCCGCGACCAGCTGCCGTCGTTGGTGAGGATCAGCAAGCCCGTGGTGTTGTAGTCCAGGCGCCCGGCGATGTGCAGCTCGTGCTTGTCCGGCTCGTCCAGCAGGTCGAGCACGGTGCGGTGTTCGGGGTCGCGGGTGGCGCTGACGCAGCCCATGGGCTTGTGCAGCATGAAATAGCGCGGCGGCTTGCCCGCCTGCAGCACTTCGTCATCCAGCTCGACCCGGCTGAACTCGCGCACCTCGGCATGGGGATCGCTGACCACCTGGCCGTCGATGCGGATGCGCTTTGCCACCAGCAACAGGCGCACCTGCTGGCGGTTGAAGCGGGGCAGGTTACTGAGGAAACGATCAACGCGCATGGCTATCGGCAGGCTGGCAAAAGGCTGCGCATCTTACGGGATCGGCCGGGCAGCCGCTTGCAGCTGCGCCTCGACCTGGGCGCAGCGCGGGCACAGGCAGGCGCGATCGCGCAGCTCCGGCGGCAAGGCTTGGAGCACTGCCGGGTCGATGCTCACGCCGTAGCACCAGCAGGCCTGGGCGGCGGTCCGTGGATCGGCCAGGCTGCAATCGTTGCGGGCGCCGCAGGCCGGGCAGAGGCTGGGGCTGTTCGGGGTCGGTTCATTCATAACTGGAGTGAGGCATTTCCACGCAGGTTCGGTTACGGCCGGTCTGCTTGGCACGGTACATCGCATGATCGGCGCGCGACAGCAGGCTGTGCAGAGTATCGTCCGCCTGCAATGTGGTCACGCCGATGCTGACGGTCAGTTGCAGGCTCTTGCCTTCATAGGCGTAGCGCTGTTGCTCGATCAGCAGGCGGATCTTCTCTGCAATCTTCAGCGCCGTGGCGCTGTCGGTGTCCTTGAGCAGCACGATGAATTCCTCGCCGCCCCAGCGGCAAACGATATCGGACTGGCGCAGGCAGCTCTCCAGATGCCGTGCGAAGCCGCTCAGCACCTGGTCGCCGGCGAGATGGCCGTAGGTGTCGTTAAGGCGTTTGAAATGGTCCAGGTCCAGCAGCAGGGCGGTCAGCGGCTTGGGTTCGCGCTGGGCCTCGTGCATGGCCTGGGCGGCCAGCAGGTCGAAGCCACGACGGTTGGGCAGGCCGGTGAGGCTGTCGAGGGTGGCCTGGGTCTCGATCTTGCGCTGGAAGCGCCTGACGACACCGTTGAGCAGGGCCAGCACGATCAGGGTCACGACCAGGCAGATCAGCAGGTTGAGATACAGCGAGCGGCGAATATCGCCCAGGGCGCTGTCCTCGCGTTTGTCGACGAACAGGTACCAGTTCAGCTCGGGAATGAAACGCACGTTGAGAAAGTGCTGCTGGCCCTGGGCGCTGTATTCGTAGCTGCCGCCGTGGGGCTTGGGCAGCCTGGCCTGCAGGTCGCGCAGGTTTTCCAGTTCGACCAGCGACTGGCCGGCCCGCGCGCCCTGGGGGCCGCCTTCGGTCCCGGTAAGGACGATGCGGCCCTGGGTATCGACGAAATACACATTGCGCTGATAACGCTGCTGGTAGCGGTCGATCAGCTTGATCACCGCGTCTACCGTCAGGCCGACACCGGCGGTGCCGATGAAATTGTCCTGATAGTCGTAGACCTTGTAGTTGATGAAAAACGTCAGGTTGTTCTGGTTGGCCTGGTCCGGATCGACGTTGATCTCATACGGCGCGGCCATGTCGCGCACGCGGAAATACCAGGCGTCGAGCGGGTTGTCGGGGGCGATTTTTTTCAGCACGCCCTTGGCGTGGTAGTAGGTCAGGGTGTTGTTGGAGACGAAGAAGGCGGTGTAGGCGCCGTAATGGGTCATCACTTCGTTGAGGTAGCGGGTTATCTGCTCGGGGTCGCGTTCGCCGTCCAGTACCCAGTCGCGCATGAAGGTATCGCGGGACATCATCGAAGAAATCAGGATCGGTCGAACCAGGTCTTTCTGGATCTCCGAGTACACGGTGTCGGAGGTCAGCGGCAGCTCGGTGTTGACGATGTTGTCGCGGATCGAACTTCGCGAGGCGTAATAGCTGAGCAAGGAGGTGGCGAGAAAGCCGCAGCCCAGCAATGCGATGAGCGTCATGACCAGCGAGCGTTGCGAATACAGGGGAGAACGACGCGGCATGGAGGGCTCCGTGGCAGTGACCCGATGCGAGCATTCTAGTGGCAGTGCCGGCCAATAGCTGCGTCATTTGCCAGCTGGCCAGCCACGCTGCAGCCAGCGAAAACCGGCGCTTATCGGATCCAAAATACTTGCCTGGCGACTTGTATCAAGGTGTAACGGAAATCGCACCAGGCCCGGTTTCCGCGGTCAGATATTCCGGCAGCCAGAACAACCTTGGCTGCCGCCGGCCAGCGTCGCTGGCATGGCCTATCAGCGGTCCAGGAGGCCGCCATGTATCGTCGAATTCTTCTCATTGCATTCCTGGGTTTGACTCTTTCTGCCTGCGTCCCCTATTACGACGGCTACTACCGCTCCGAGGTCTATACGGCACCGGCGCCGGTCTACTACAGCGGCTCCTATTATTCCTCCGGCCGTGGCTATTACGCGCCGCGTTATTACCAGCCTGCGCCGCGGTATTACCATTCAGCTCCGCGGTATTACCAACCAACTCCGCGGTATTACCAGCCGCGGCATTACCAACCGGCGCCGCGTTACTACCAGTCGGCACCGCGGGCCGTTTACCGCGCCTATCCGAACCGTGGCTGGGATGGCCAGCGCCATGGTTGGAGCAATGACTATCGGCGCCACGAAGGTCGCCGCGATCATGATGGCCGGCGCGGCGATCGAGATTGGAGCGATCGCGGTCGCGACGATCACCGTCGTGACCGTCATCACAACCGCTGATCTGCTCGCAACCAATAAGCGGCGCCTGGAGCGCCGCTTTTTCATTGCCGATTCTCACAGGTCCGACAAGTCCGCCAAGGGGTGACGACCCTCCCAGACTTTGTGGAAATGCGCCTGCACCACGGCCTCGGGAATGCTCGTGATGTCCGGCCAGTGCCAATGGGGCTTGTGGTCCTTGTCGATCAGCCGCGCCCGTACCCCTTCGCTGAATTCAGGGTGTCGGCAGCAGTTCAGGCTCAGGGTGTATTCCATCTGGAACACCTGGGCCAGGGACAGATGCCGGGCGCGCTGGATCTGTTCCCAGACCAGGCAGGCGGTCAGCGGGCAGCCGTCGCGGAGGGTTTTCGCCGCCCGTGCCAGCAGGGCATCCGGGTGATTGTGTAACTGGCCAATAGTGCGCCAGGCGCAGCGTATGTCGCTGACGTCCAGCCATTCGTCGATCTGCTGGCGCCGCGGTAACCACTGGGCCTCGGGCATTTGCTCCACGGCTTCCTGCTGCAGGGCCTTGAGCAGGCTGTTGAGTTGCATCGGCGTCTGTTCCTGCCAGTTGAGCTGCAACAGCCCGTCGATCAGCGCTGGCTGCTGGTCGTCCCGCAGGAAACGGTCGGCCAGGTCCAGGTCGAGGGCATCGCGGGCGTTCATGTGCGCGCCGGTCAGGCCGAGGAACAGGCCGAGCTTGCCCGGCAGGCGCGAGAGGAACCAGCTGGCGCCGACGTCCGGGTACAGGCCGATGCTGATTTCCGGCATTGCCAGGCGGCTGCCCGGCGTGACGATGCGGATGCTGGCGCCCTGCAGCAGGCCCATGCCGCCACCGAGCACATAGCCGTGGCCCCAGCAGATCAGTGGTTTGGGGTAAGTGTGCAACTGGTAGTCGAGACGGTATTCCGCGGCGAAGAACTGCGCGGCCAAGGGTGGGACTTCGCCGGGGTGCGCCCGGCATTCCTGGACCAGGCTGCGTACTTCGCCGCCGGCGCAAAAGGCCTTGGCGCCGTTGCCGCGCAGTAGCACGCAGACCACCTGCGGGTCCTTGGCCCAGGCGTGCATCTGGTCGCTCAGCAGGCGGATCATCGGCAGGGTCAAGGCGTTGAGGGACTGTTCGGCATCCAGGGTGGCGATACCGAGGCGCGCGCCATCGGTGCCGGTAAGTTCTTCGAAGTGCAGATTCATCGTGACCTCGATCGGGAATTTGAGCGTTCAGTATGATCGCTATAGGCCAAAGTGCCGGTTTGTGTCAGATCAATTGACAAGCGTGATGGGCTTTCCTAGGGTGCGCCCATTGATTTTGCCGGGTGCAACCATGACCGATGACGACCGTATCAAACTCGAACCGAGCTGGAAGCAGGCGCTGCGTGCCGAGTTCGAACAGCCCTACATGGCGGAGCTGCGCGAGTTCCTGCGGCAGGAACATGCCGCGGGCAAGGAGATCTACCCGCCGGGGCCGCTGATCTTCAATGCGCTGAATTCGACACCGCTGGACAAGGTCAAGGTGGTGATCCTCGGCCAAGACCCTTACCACGGGCCGGGCCAGGCCCACGGCCTGTGCTTCTCGGTGCAACCGGGCGTACCGGCGCCGCCGTCCCTGGTGAACATCTACAAAGAGCTCAAGCGCGACCTGAACATCGACATGCCCAGCCACGGTTACCTGCAGAGCTGGGCCGACCAGGGCGTGCTGATGCTCAACACCACCATGACCGTGCAGCGCGCCAATGCCGCTTCGCACGCGGGCAAGGGCTGGCAGTATTTCACCGACCGGATCATCGAGGTGGTGAGCCAGCACCAGCCACACCTGGTGTTCCTGCTGTGGGGCGCCCACGCCCAGAGCAAGCAGAAACTGATCGATGCCACCAAGCACCTGGTGCTGACTTCGGTGCACCCATCGCCTCTGTCGGCGTATCGCGGTTTTATCGGTTGTGGCCATTTCAGCCGGACCAACAAATACCTCGAGCAGAATGGCGAGACGCCGATCGAATGGCGGTTGCCGCCGGTTTGACGAGCGTCATCGCGGGCAAGCCTCGCTCCTACACAAGCAACGCAAAACCCTGTAGCCGCTGCCGCAGGCTGCGATAGGTCCGAAGGACCTCGGCAACTCTGAACATCGCGCCCCCTTCGGGGACGATCGCAGCCTGCGGCAGCGGCTACAGGGGACCGGCTTTAGTCCGGTTTCTTGTCCCAATGCCGGAACAGCGGCTCGGCCAGAAACAGCACGAACAACAAGCGCATCACCTGCATCGCCGTCACCAGCGGTACCGACAGTTGCAGGGTCTCGGCCGTCAGGCTCATTTCCGCGATACCGCCGGGCATCATGCCCAACGTCAGCGAGCGCAGGTCCAGATGGGTCAGGGCGCTCAAGGCCACGGCCGCGAGGCTGGCGATCAGCATGGTCAGCGCCGTGCCGACCAGGGTGCGGCCCATGAACGAGGGCGCGCGGCGGAAGAACTGGCGATTGAAGTGACAACCCAGGCCGCTGCCGATCAGCCACTGGCCGATCTGGCTGCCGCCGTCCGGCAGGCCGATATGCAGGTCCCAGCCGATACTGACCGCGGCGCTGAGCAGCAGCGGCCCGAACAGCCAGGGGTTGGGCTGGCGCAGACGCTGCCAGAGCCAGGCGAGCAGGGCGCCCGCCGGGAACAATACGGCCAGCCAGCGCCAATCGACGCTGGCCGGATGCAATTGCGGCACGCCTTCGCCCAGCAAATACTTGAAGGCCGCCGGTACACACAAGACCACCACCAGCACCCGCAGGCTTTGCCCGGCCGCGACGCGGCTGAGCACCGCACCGTTGCGCGCGCCGAGGTTGACCATCTCGCCGGAGCCGCCCGGCATGCTGGAGAAGAACGCGGTGGCCCGGTCTTCACCGGTGCGCCGCAGCAACCAGACCCCGACCACGCTGGACAGGCTGGTGACCAGGGCACCGAAGAAGATCAGGCCGAAATGGCTCATGACCTGTTCCATCACCGCCGGGGTGAAGTGCAGGCCAATGCCGATGCCCACCACCCATTGCCCGCATTTGCGACCGCCGGGGATTTCCCCCAGCTGCCAGGGCGTCAGGCAGCGCACCAGGATGATCGCCAGCAACGAGCCGACCATCCACGGCAGCGGCCAGCCGATCTGGCTGGCCAGGTAACCGCCGGCCAGACCGACCAGCGGCGTCCCCCACCATTGTTTGAAGCGGGTCTCAGACATCGGCCACGGCGCGTTGCAGTGCCGAACGCTTGCGCCAGATGCGGATCATCGGCATCAGCAGCATGATCACGGTCAGTACCCAGACGCCGACGGTGATCGGGCTGGACCAGAGGATTTCCATCGCGCCGTTGGAGATCGACAGCGCACGACGCAGGTTCTGCTCCATCAGCCCGCCGAGGATAAAGCCCAGCAGCACCGGCGACAGCGGGAAATCCAGCTTGCGCAGGATGTAGCCGAAGATGCCGATGCCGACCATCAGGAACAGGTCGAAGGTGGTGGCATGCACCGCGTAGACGCCGATCCCGGTGATGATCGCGATGACCGGCACCAGGGCCCAGTTCGGCACGGCGAGGATGCGGGTGAAGACGCGGATCATCGGGATGTTGAGCACCACCAGCATGATGTTGGCGATGAACAACGAGGCGATCAGGCCCCAGACGATGTCCGGTTGCTGTTGGAACAGCAGCGGGCCCGGGGTGATGTTGTACAGCGACAGGGCGCCGATCATCACCGCGGTGGTGCCCGAGCCCGGGACGCCGAGGGTCAGCATTGGAACCAGGGCACCGCAGGCCGAAGCGCCGATCGCGGTTTCCGGTGCCGCCAGGCCGCGCTTGTCGCCCTGGCCGAATGTGCCGCTGGCACCGGCGATGCGCTTCTCGGTCATGTAGGCCACGGCGCTGGCCAGGGTCGCACCGGCACCGGGCAGCACGCCCATGATGAAGCCCAGCAGGCCGCAACGGATGTTCACCACGAACACCGACGCCGCTTCCTTGAAGTTGAACATCATCCGCCCGGTGGCTTTCACCGCTTCCTGGCCGCGATGGGTTTTTTCCAGCAGCAACAGGATCTCGCTGATGGAGAACAGGCCCAGCACCAGCACCACGAACTGGATGCCGTCGGTGAGATGGATGTTGTCGCCGGTGAAGCGGTACACACCGCTGTTGGCATCGATGCCGACCGACGACAGGAACAGCCCGATCAGCGCGGCGATAAAGGTCTTGATCGGACGATCTCCGGCCATGCCGCCGAGGCAGACAATGGCGAACACCATCAGCACGAAGTATTCCGCCGGGCCGAAGGCAATCGCCCATTTCGCCAGCAGCGGGGCGAACATCACCATGCCGCAGGTGGCGATCAAGGCGCCGATGAACGAGCTCCAGGCCGACAGCGACAGGGCCACGCCGGCCAGGCCTTTGCGGGCCATCGGGTAGCCGTCGAGGGTGGTCATCACGGTGGAGGCTTCGCCCGGGATGTTCAGCAGGATCGAACTGATCCGGCCGCCGTATTCGCAACCCAGGTACACCGCCGCCAGCAGGATCAGTGCCGACTCCGGTGGCAGGCCGAGGGCGAAGGCGATCGGGATCAGCAGTGCCACGCCGTTGATCGGGCCCAGGCCCGGGAGCAGGCCGACCACGGTGCCGATCAGGGTGCCGGTCAGGGCGGTGACCAGGTTATAGGGGGTCAGCGCGACGCCGAAACCCTGGCCCAAATAGCCAAGCGTATCCATATCAGTTCTCCAGAACGTCGAGCAGGCCCAGGGGCAGTGGCACGTCCATCACCCGGTCGAAGAGCACGTACAGACCGATGGCCATCAGCGTGATGATCACGCTGCTGGCTACCCAGCGGCCGCCGTACAGGCGAGCCATCGGAATGCCGATCAGCATGCTGCTGAGAATGAAACCCAGGGGTTCGAACAGGCCGGCGAAAATCAGTAGTAGGCTGACGCAGATGCTGATTTTGGTCAGGGTTTCACGGTCCAGCGGCGGCTCGTCTTCGCTGTGCTTGATCGGCGCCGGGCGGAACACCATGTACAGCAGCGCCAGGCCCATCAGGCCGAGCATCAGCAGGGGAAAGGCGCGCGGGCCGACCGGCTCGTAGGAAAAAGCGGCCTGGTAGGGCCAGGCCATCAGTGCCAGGCCCAGGCAGACCAGGAGCAGCACCGAGGCGAAAATGCGTTGTAAGAGCATGGGGAACTCCTGGGCCCCGCCCCCGCGAAAGGGGCAGGGCCGCTAGACAGGGGCGATCACTGGATCAGGCCGAACTCTTTGGCCAGGGTCTTGTAGTCGGCCACCTGCTTCTTCACGTAGGTGTCCAGCTCCGGCCCGGTCATGGCGAACGGGAAGAGCTCGCGCTGGTCGCGCAGCTTGGCGAACTCTTCGGAAGCCAGCAGCTTGTCGAAGGCGTCCTTCCACCAGGCGTAGTCTTCGTCGCTGACCTTTGGCCCGAGGTAGAAGCCGCGCACCACTGGCCAGACGATGTCGTAGCCTTGCTCCTTGGCGGTCGGGATGTCCTTCATTTCCGGCTCGTCCAGGCGCTTGTCGGAGAACACCGCGAGCAGGCGCATGTCACCGCTCTGGATGTGCGGCATGGAGTCGGAGATGTCGGTACTGCCGACCTGGATATGCCCGCCCAGCAGCGCGGTGGCGATTTCGCCACCGCCTTCCAGGGCCACGTAGCGCAGGTCGCGCGGGTTGATCCCGGCGGCCTTGGCGATCAGCGCGGTCTGCATCCAGTCCTGGCTGCCGACGGTGCCGCCGGAGCCGATCACCACCGAGCTTGGGTCTTTTTTCAGGGCCTTGACCAGATCGTCGAGGGTCTTGTACGGCGAGTCGCTCTTGACTGCGATGGCGCCATAGCTGGTGCCGACCGCGGCCAGCCAGCGCACCGCGCTTTCATCGAAACGACCGAACTTGCCCTGGGCCAGGTTCAGCAGCGAACCGCTGGACCAGGCCACCAGCGTGCCGGCGTCGGCAGGGCGCTGGGCCACCACCGCGTTGTAGGCCACCGCGCCGACACCGCCAGGCATGTAGGTCACGCGCATTGGTTTGGTCAGCAGCTTTTCGTTGACCAGCGCGCTCTGCGCCAGTTTGCAGGTCAGGTCGAAACCGCCGCCGGGGGAGGCCGGCGCGATGCATTCCGGGCGCTTGGGTTCGGCGCCGGCGGCGGCGAGCAGTTGGCCGGCGAACAGCATACAGCCGGCGGCGAGGGCCAATTTACGCAGTGATGGGTTCATGCTTGTCTCCACAGGAGTTGTTGTTGTGTATTGCATGCCAGGTTCTTTGGCAGGCGCGGCGCCTGCCAGAGGTTGATTCATTACCAGAGCGCCAGGCTGTAGCTCACCAGCAGGCGTACTTCATCCGCATCGCGGGCCGAGTAGTTGGAACGGTAGGTGGCGTTGCGCAGGCGCACCGCGACATCCTTGAAGGTGCCGCTTTGCACCACGTACTTGATCTCGGTGTTGCGTTCCCATTCCTTGCCGGTGTCGCCGTTTTTCAGGGCGATATTGTCACCGCTCAGGTAGCGGGTCATGAAGCTCAGGCCGGGAATGCCGAGCTTGCCGAAGTCGTAATCGTAGCGGGCTTGCCAGGAGCGCTCTTGGGCACCGGCGAAGTCGTTGATCTGCACGAAGTTGACCAGGTACGGGTCGGAGCCATCGACGTAGGGGAAAGCGCTGTCGCCAGACATGTGCTGGTAGCCGGCACTGAATTTATGCCCGCTGAGGGCATAGCTCACCAGGCCGTTGAGGGAGCGGTTGTCGATCTTGCCGCCGCGGGCCTGGCCCTGGTCGTCGCTGACGGCGAAGCGCAGGTCCGTGGCGAAAGTGCCCGGGCCCATCGGCCGCGAGGCGAGCAAGCCGAAGAAATGCTGGTTGTAGACTTCGGCGAGTTGGGCGAAGTGGTAGCTGCCGGTGATCTTGTCGGTGAACTTGTAGTCCAGGCCGCCGAAGTCGAAGTGCTTGCCGGCAACGGTGCCGGCGAAGCGGCTGTTCTTGTTGTTGAGCGCGATGTCCTCGAAGTCGGTGCTGTCGCGATCCTTGGCTTTCTCCAGGCGGCCCCCGGTGAATGTCAGGTTCTTGATTTCCTTGGAGGTCAGCAGGCCGCCTTCGAACGTCTGCGGCAGGATGCGCCCGTCGTTGGCCTTGATGGTCGGCAGTTCCGGGATCAGGCTGCCGATCTTCAGTTCGGTGGCGGAGATCTTCATCTTGCCGGTCAGGCCGAGCTTGGAGTACTCGTCGGCGGCGTGCCCGTTATCGTCGGCCGGCAGCAGGCCGGTGCCGGAGCGGTCGGGGCTGGAGTCGAGCTTGATGCCGAGCATGCCCAGCGCGTCGACGCCAAAGCCCACGGTGCCTTCGGTGTAGCCCGATTGCAGGTTGAGCATGAAACCCTGGGCCCATTCGTCGCGTTTGGATTGCTGGGCACTGGTGCCGCTGCGGAAGTCGCGGTTGAAGTACATGTTGCGGGTTTCGAGGGTGGCGCTGCTGTCTTCGAAGAAGGCGGCCTGGCTGATCGGTGAGAAACCGGCAAGGGCGGCGGCGCTGGCGAGGGCGGTGTGGCTGAGACGGGAAAAACGAACAGGCTGGCAGGCCTGAGGCTGCATGGACAGCATCGTGTTGTACTCCGTTATTGTTCTTATTGGCGAAAACGCTTCGAGGCGTTTTTCGGGCGCTACCGGGGGTAGCCACGGAAGTCGAAACAATCCGTAACAGGACTTTAAAGGGCCAACCTTTCGCTAACCTTTCAGTAGACTTTCCCGGTTTTCGGGCTTCACAGCAGCGGTCCCGGCTGTAAACTCCGCGGCAATAAAAAGTGCCGTCGATCCCCTGAACGAGGTAGGAAATCCATGCGCGTGCTTCTCGTCGAAGACCATCTGCAGCTGGCTGAAAGTGTCGCCCAGGCGCTCAAGAGCACGGGTTTGACCGTGGACGTGCTGCACGATGGAGTCGCTGCGGACCTGGCCCTGGGCAGTGAGGATTACGCCGTGGCGATCCTTGATGTGGGCCTGCCGCGCATGGATGGTTTCGAGGTGCTGGCGCGCCTGCGCGCACGCGGCAAGAACCTCCCGGTGCTGATGCTGACCGCGCGCAGCGATGTGAAGGACCGGGTCCATGGCCTCAACCTGGGCGCGGATGACTACCTGGCCAAACCCTTCGAGCTGACCGAGCTGGAAGCACGGGTCAAGGCCCTGCTGCGGCGCAGCGTGCTCGGCGGCGAACGGGTGCAGCGCTGCGGCGTGCTGGCCTACGACCTCGATACTCGGCGCTTTACCCTCGGCGAAGAGTTGCTGACCTTGACCTCCCGCGAGCAGGCCGTGCTCGAGGCGCTGATCGCCCGGCCGGGGCGGGTCATGAGCAAGGAACAACTGGCTTCCCAGGTTTTCGGCCTGGATGAAGAGGCCAGCCCGGACGCCATCGAAATCTATGTCCATCGCTTGCGCAAGAAACTCGACGGCCAGCCGGTGGCCATTGTCACCTTCCGCGGCCTGGGTTACCTGCTGGAAAGCCGTGATGCATAGGCCCAGCAGCCTGCGCTGGCGCCTGCTATGGAACCTGGCGCTGCTGCTGGTGGTGTTGATGCTGGCCAGCGGCCTGAGTGCCTACTGGAACGGCCGGGAGGCGGCGGACACGGCCTACGACCGTACCTTGCTGGCTTCGGCCCGGACCATCGCCGCCGGCCTGTCCCAGCGCGACGGCGGCCTGAGCGCGGATGTGCCTTATGTCGCCCTCGATACCTTTGCCTACGACAGCGCCGGGCGGATCTATTACCAGGTCAACGACATTCACCAGAAGCTGATTTCCGGTTACGAAAACCTTCCCGGCCCGCCGCCGGGCACGCCGCGCACCGACGATTACCCGGCCCTGGCGCGGTTTTACGATGCCACTTATCAAGGGCAGAACGTCCGGGTGGTGAGCCTGCTCAAGGCGGTCAGCGAGCCGAACATGAATGGCATGGCAGAAATTCGCGTGGCGGAGACCGACGAGGCGCGGGTCCGCATGGCCCGCAGCCTGATGGCCGACACCTTGCTGCGCCTGGGCATGCTGGCCATCGGTGCGTTGCTGCTGGTGTGGTTCGCGGTCAGCGCCGCGTTGCGCCCGCTGGAGCGTTTACGCAGCGCGGTGGAAGAACGTCAGTCCGACGACTTGCGGCCATTGCCACTGGTCGAAGTGCAGCGCGAATTGTGGCCGCTGGTGCGGGCGCTCAACCACTTCACCGAACGGCTGCGGGGGCAGTTCGAGCGCCAGGCACAGTTCATTGCCGACGCCGCCCATGAATTGCGGACTCCGCTGGCGGCGCTCAAGGCCCGCCTGGAGCTGGGGTTGCGGGCCTCGGAGCCCGAGACCTGGCGCTCGACCCTGGAAAGCGCCGCCCAGGGTACCGATCGCCTGACCCATCTGGCCAATCAGCTGCTGTCGTTGGCGCGCATCGAAAACGGCGCCCGGGCGATCGCCGAGGGTGGTGCGCAATTGCTCGATCTCAGCCAGCTGGCCCGCGAATTGGGCATGGCCATGGCGCCCCTGGCCCACGCCCGGGGCATCGCCCTGGCCCTGGAGGCCGATGAGCCGGTCTGGCTGCGCGGCGAGCCGACCCTGTTGAACGAGCTGCTGAGCAACCTGGTGGACAATGCCCTGGCCCATACCAAGCCAGGTGGAAATGTCATTTTGCGGGTCAGCGCACCGGCGGTGCTGGAAGTGGAGGATGACGGCCCGGGAATTCCCCTGGAAGACCGCGACCGGGTGTTCGAGCGTTTCTACCGGCGCAATCCCCATGTCGCCGGGTCCGGCCTGGGCTTGGCCATCGTCGGCGAGATCTGCCGTGCCCATCTGGCGCAGATCAGCCTGCACGACGGCGCCCAGGCCGGGCTGAAGGTTCGGGTGAGTTTTAACGCGGGCTAGGGCCTGGGCAAGAACCTTCAGTAGAACATTGATCGCGACTCGGCCAGGTCGCTGCACATCGCCTTGTTCTCGGGGTCGATGCCAAGCTTCTTGAAGGCCGGGACGCTAAGGGCATCGATCTTCGCCAGCGGATGGTCGCTGCCCTTGTGGCAATACAGGCTGGCGACTTGCACCAGATCGACATAATCCAGCTGCGTCGACTGGCGCTGGAAGTCCAGGTATTGCCCCGGCAACTTGGCCAACTGTTCCGGAAACTCCCAGACCTGCAGCAACTTGTCGCCCAGCAAGGGATGGATGTGCTCGATCACATGGTTGAGGCTGACCGGGTCGGACAGCAATTCATAGTGATCTTCCGCATAGGTCAGGATCGGCAGCACGCCGATCTGATGCACCAGCCCGCCCAATGCCGCCTGGTCCGGTTTCAGCTGGGTATGGCTGCGGCACAGGGCGTAGCTGACACCCGCCACTTCCAGGCTTTTGCGCCAGACGTCGCGCATCTTCTGCGCGACCACCTCCGAACGGGCATGGAAAATCTGCTCCATGACCAGGCCGATGGCCAGGTTGCTGCTGTAGTTGACGCCCAGCCGGGTAATCGCGGTGTGCAGGTCGGTGACTTCCTGGGTGGCGCGCAGCAGGGGGCTGTTGACCACTTTGATCAGGCGCGCCGACAGCGCCGTATCACGGCCAATCACTTTGCTCAGGGTGCTGACGCTGATTTCCGGATCTTCAGCGGCCCGGCGAATCTGCAGGGCCACTTCCGGTAACGTTGGCAGAACCAGGTCATCGTTATCGATGGCCTCAACCAAATCCTGTTGGACCTTTTCCGCCAGCTCACTCATTTCTGTTCTCTAGGGTATTGCAGGAAGTTGCTGCGATCAGCGCTGGATTTCTCGGTCGCGATCCAGCTGGTAAGGCAGCTCCAGCAGGTGCAGCCCGGGACCTTCGAGCGCGCCAAGGTGGAGATTGCCATCTTCTGCAGCTTCGGCTTGCAGTACGGCCAGGAGTTCAATGTTTTGTCCGGCGTGCGCGGCAATCACCACCTCGCCGATGGAACTGCCGTGGGTCGGAGAAAACAGCGGGGTGCCGGGCTGTGGCAAGGCTTCGGCGTTCAGGGCCAGGCGGTAGAGGCGACGCTTGAGTTTGCCCAGGTACTGCATGCGCGCGACGATTTCCTGGCCGGTGTAGCAGCCTTTCTTGAAGCTGACGCCGCCGATGGCCTGCAAATTGAGCATTTGCGGGATGAACAGCTCACGGGTGGCCGGCATGACCTGGCCGATGCCAGCACGGATCTGGCCCAGCAACCATTGATTCAGATCGCCCTCGGGCAGTTGCGCGGACAGTTTTTCGCGCAGGCTGGCAGCTTGATCCGCCTTGACCCAGAGCTCGGTCCGTCCCGCTGAAACGCGAATGGCGATCAGGCCATCGTGGCGAGCGACCGCGCCGTCTTCCTGTGCTGGCTCAAGGCCGAGGCCGGCCAGCACTGCATCGGCATCGCCCAAGCCGAAGCGCGCCCATAGCGCGCTTTCATCGCTGAGCTTGGCCTTGGAAAACACTGCGTATTTCTTCAGGTCCGCCAGTTGCGGTTCCAGCAACTCGGTAGCCATGGCCAGCAGGCAGCCATCGCCTTCGAGCACGATGCGAAAGCTCGATTGCATGCGGCCTTTCTGGGTGCAACGGGCGCCCAGGCTGGATTGGTTTTCGCTGAGATAGTTGAGATTGCAGGTCAGCTGGCCCTGAAGGAACTTGCTGGCATCAGGGCCGCGGACGGCGAGAACGCCTTCGTGGGACAGGGAGCAGAAAAAAGCGGAATCAGCCATGGGTCATCGCAGGGTAAAAAGTCTGGCGAACATCATAAGGTGACGCCCTTGAAATGGGTAGTTCACAAAGGATGGGTGGTGGCCGACCAAAGCCGACTGTTCCGATGTCCGTCGGGCTGTATACTTGCGCTCTATTTGAGGAGCGCTCCATGGTCGAAGATGTTGAACTGAACCGCCTCTACTGGCACAGCCGCCGCGGCATGCTGGAACTGGACGTGTTGCTGGTGCCATTCGTGAAAGAAGTCTATCCGCATCTGAACGATGTTGATCGTGCCTGCTACGTCAGGCTGCTCGAATGCGAAGATCAGGATATGTTCGGCTGGTTCATGGAACGCTCCGAGTCCGAAGACCCCGAACTGCAACGCATGGTCCGCATGATCCTGGATCGTGTTCAACCCAAGTAACACCTTCGAATGCCGCTGGCAGCCTTCCAGGCGATTGCTGGCGGCCTATCTCCTGGCCCAGCTGTTCGCGCTGGGCGCCTTGCTGGTGCTCGACATTCCGTTGTGGGCCTGTCTGCTCGGGGTTTTGTTGTGCGTGGGCCATGCGGTCTGGGCATTGCCGCGCCAGATCCTGCTGAATCATCCCTCGGCCTTTAGTGGCCTGCGTCGCGATGTCGATGGCTGGCAGCTGTGGTGTGCCGGGCACGGCTGGCGGCCGGTGCAACTGCGTCCTGACAGCCTGGCGCTGCCCATGCTGGTGGTGCTGCGTTTTCGCTTGCCGGGCGAGCGCTGGGTGAGGTCGGTCTGTGTGCCGCGGGATGCGCAGGCGGCCGATGTGCATCGGCGCCTGCGCGTGCGGCTCAAGTTCAGTCGCCGTAGGTGGGCGGCACCAGAATAGTGTCCAGCGCTTCGGGCAGCAGGTTCGGGTAGTCGAGGGTGTAATGCAGGCCCCGGCTTTCCTTGCGTGCCATGGCTGAGCGAATCATCAGTTCGGCGACCTGGGCCAGGTTGCGCAGTTCGATGAGGTCGCGGCTGACCTTGTAATTGCTGTAGAACTCGTCGATTTCGTCCAGCAGCAGGCGCACCCGATGCTGAGCCCGTTGCAGGCGCTTGTTGGTGCGCACGATGCCAACGTAGTCCCACATGAACCGCCGCAGTTCGTCCCAGTTGTGCGCAATGATCACGTCTTCGTCGGAGTCGGTGACCTGGCTGGCATCCCAGGCGGGCAGGGTGATCGGAATGGCGACCTGCGGCAGTTGCTCGAGAATGTCGGCCGCGGCGGAACGGGCATAGACGAAACATTCCAGCAAGGAATTGCTGGCCATGCGGTTGGCGCCGTGCAGGCCGGTGAAGCTGGTTTCGCCAATGGCATACAGGCCCGGGACGTCGGTGCGGCCTTGCTGGTCGACCATCACTCCGCCGCAGGTGTAGTGCGCGGCCGGTACCACCGGGATCGGCTGCTTGGTGATGTCGATGGAGAATTCCAGGCAGCGCTCGTAGACGGTCGGGAAATGACTCTTGATGAAGGCTTCCGGCTTGTGGCTGATGTCCAGGTATACGCAATCGATACCCAGGCGCTTCATTTCATGGTCGATGGCCCGGGCGACGATATCCCGCGGCGCCAGTTCGGCACGCGGGTCGAAACGTTGCATGAAGCGTTCACCGTTGGGCAGCTTCAGGTGCGCGCCCTCGCCGCGCAGGGCTTCGGTAATCAGGAAACTCTTGGCCTGCGGATGATAGAGGCAGGTCGGGTGGAACTGATTGAACTCCAGGTTGGCCACCCGGCAGCCCGAACGCCAGGCCATGGCGATGCCATCGCCACAGGCGCCATCCGGGTTGCTGGTATAGAGGTAGACCTTGGCGGCACCGCCGGAAGCGAGGATGACAAAACGTGCGCCGTAGGTATCGACTTGGCCGGTGGCACGATTGAGCACATAGGCGCCAAGGCAGCGATCCCCTGCCAGCCCCAGGCGTTTTTCGGTAATCAGATCGACGGCGACCCGCTGTTCCAGCAACTCGATATTCGGGCGCTGCCGGGCCTGGTTCAGCAAAGTCTTGAAGATGGCCGCGCCGGTGGCGTCGGCGGCATGGATGATACGGCGATGGCTGTGGCCGCCTTCGCGGGTCAGGTGGAATTCGAAACCACCGTCTTCGGTGTTCGATTGTTCGTCGCGGGTAAAGGGGACGCCTTGATCGATCAGCCATTGAATGGCCTCGCGGCTGTGCTCGACGGTAAACCGCACCGCGTCTTCATGGCATAGGCCGCCACCGGCGTTGAGGGTGTCATCGACGTGGGATTCGACGGTGTCGGTGTCGTCCAGCACCGCGGCGACGCCGCCCTGAGCCCAGTAGGTCGAGCCATTGGCAAGATCGCCTTTGCTCAATACGGCGATGCGCAGGTGACCGGGCAAGGTCAGCGCAAGGCTCAAACCGGCAGCGCCGCTGCCTATCACCAGAACATCGTGTTGAAACTGTTGGCTCATTGGAAGATTCCGCTCAAAAAGCGACCCGGGTCGGGGTTGGCGCAAGACGCCTGGATCGGCGAGTCAAAGCAGCCATGCAGCCCACTAGTATATAGAGGGGGGGATCGGCACAATAGCGGTGCCTTCGTGGCATTATGAAATTATGAATGCGGGAGAAGCGGTATCGCGAAGCGGTGGCGAGAGGCTCGATTTTTTTTGTCAAATCGAGGAGCTGGCAACTGTATCGAAGATGTAGCAACCTTTTTCTCTTCATGGTTACACAATGTTCGCTCTGCACGGCTATAAAGATTGGGAACTTTTAATACGGCCCCAAACTCAATAGAAGGTTGCCTGATAGAAGGGACAGCGTCGGTTTTTATGCAGGACTTGTGTTGTGGTCGTGCAACTCAATTCGACGACAGGATTATTCGCGCAGCCGGCCTTGCCCGCGCTGCGTTTTTCGTGCGTGCCAAATCAGAGCCCGCAGGAAACTTGCTTGGAGGGGGAGAACTTTTGCGAAAAGCCCGAGTCTATGTTTGCAAGCCTGATCGTTCAGTTATGCAAGCCTCCTCCGAGCTTATCGAGGAGTGTTCATGCTAACCCAGGAAGAGGATCAGCAGCTGGTCGAGCGCGTTCAGCGCGGCGACAAGCGAGCTTTCGATCTGCTAGTGCTGAAATACCAGCACAAAATTCTCGGGTTGATCGTGCGTTTTGTGCACGACACCCATGAAGCCCAGGATGTTGCACAAGAAGCCTTTATCAAGGCTTACCGTGCGCTTGGTAATTTCCGCGGTGACAGTGCGTTTTATACGTGGCTGTATCGTATCGCCATCAACACGGCGAAAAACTATCTGGTTTCACGCGGCCGCCGGCCGCCGGATAGCGATGTCAGTTCCGAGGATGCGGAGTTCTACGATGGCGATCATGGCCTCAAGGATCTCGAATCGCCGGAGCGCGCATTGCTGCGGGATGAGATCGAAGGCACCGTCCATCGAACCATTCAGCAACTGCCAGAAGATTTGCGTACGGCTTTAACTTTACGTGAATTCGATGGTCTGAGTTACGAGGACATTGCCAGTGTCATGCAATGTCCGGTGGGTACCGTGCGCTCCCGGATTTTCCGCGCTCGGGAGGCCATCGATAAAGCCCTGCAGCCGTTGTTGCAGGAAACCTGAGACAGCGGCGACAGCCAAGAGAGGAACCGCCATGAGTCGTGAAGCCCTGCAGGAATCGCTGTCCGCGGTGATGGATAACGAAGCGGACGAACTGGAATTACGTCGGGTATTGAATGCCGTCGACGAAGTGGAAACCCGTGAGACCTGGGCTCGTTACCAGATCGCCCGGGCAGCCATGCACAAGGAGTTGCTGCTTCCGCGTCTGGATATCGCCGCGGCCGTTTCTGCTGCGCTGGCTGACGAAGCCGTACCGGCCAAGGCCGCTCGTGGTCCATGGCGCAGCCTGGGTCGCCTGGCCGTTGCCGCATCGGTAACCGTTGCCGTATTGGCGGGTGTTCGCCTGTACAACCAGGACGAGATCGCCGGCGTCGAGCTGGCACAGCAATCCAATCAGGCAACCCTTGCTGCTCCTCAAGTAAAAGGTCCTGCGGTATTGGCCGGCTACAATGAGAGTTCCGAAGCCACTGGCCCTATGGCCAACGGTGTATTGCAAGGTCAGCCAGGCTGGCACGATCAGCGTCTGCCAGGCTACTTGCGTCAGCATGCTCAAGAAGCTGCACTGAAGGGCACTGAAAGCGCTCTGCCTTATGCTCGTGCGGCGAGCCTGGAAAACCGTTAAGGAGGATCATGCGCGCCATCCCTCTACTCTCGCTTCTGCTCAGTGGCTGGTTCATTGTTCCAGCCCACGCCGACGAAGCTCAGGATTGGTTGAAACGTCTTGGGCAAGCCGAGCAGCAGCAAAGCTTCCAGGGTACTTTCGTCTACGAGCGTAACGGTAGTTTTTCTACCCATAACATCTGGCATCGTGTCCAGGATGGTCAGGTCCGCGAGCGATTGATTCAGCTCGACGGTTCCGCTCAAGAGGTTGTGCGTGTTGATGGGCGTACCCAGTGTGTCAGCGGTACGCTGGTGGCTGGATTGGGGGATTCTCCCAACTCTTCGGCCCACTCACTTGATCCAGAAAAACTCAAGAATTGGTACGACCTTGCTGTCATCGGCAAGTCGCGTGTGGCTGGGCGCTCAGCGGTCATTGTTTCCCTGACCCCGCGGGACCAGCACCGTTATGGTTTTGAATTGCATCTGGACCGCGAGACGGGCCTGCCGCTGAAATCGTTGCTGTTGAACGATAAGGGGCAGTTGCTCGAACGCTTCCAGTTCACCCGCCTGGACACGGCGGATGTGCCAAAAGACAACGAGCTTCAGGCCAGTGCCGAATGCAAGGCTATCGCCGTGGACAGCGACAAGGCCGCTGCGGTGAAAGCTGCACAGACCTGGCATTCGGATTGGTTGCCGCCAGGCTTCGAGCTGACCAGCAGCAGTGTGCGCAAAGATCCCGACACCAAGATCATGGTCAACAGCCTGATGTATGGCGATGGCCTGGCCCGTTTTTCGGTGTTCCTTGAACCGCTCAATGGTGCGACGGTAACCGATACCCGTACTCAATTGGGCCCGACCGTGGCGGTTTCCCGTCGCCTGACCACGCCTAATGGCGAAATGATGGTTACGGTGGTGGGCGAGATACCTATCGGTACTGCCGAGCGGATTGCCTTGTCGATGCGTACCGACGCCGCTCCGGCCAAGGTGCAGTGAATGTCTCCCGGAGGTGTTCATCGAGCGTTAATGTTGGTTGTATAAGAAGTCTGCAATGCAGCTTTGCAATCGAGACATCTAAATATTCGGTGAACATTTTCATTTGCAAAACCTCCTGTTTTTTCTTATAGGTCAGAGCCACTAGGTTCTGGCCTTGTTTGTCGTTTCCGGGACAAAAGTACCGCGCGAATCGCCTGGTACGGCTTGTTCCCTTATCGCTTAACCACGCTCGTTGTAATGGGAGCCGTATGTCGATACCACGTTTGAAATCCTATCTTTCCATTTTCGCTACTGTGCTAGTGCTCGGTCAGGCCGTTGCCGCGCAGGCAGCGGACTTGCCTGACTTCACGCAGCTGGTCGAGCAGGCATCGCCTGCCGTGGTCAACATCAGTACTACGCAGAAACTCCCGGACCGCAAGGTTTCCGCCCAGATGCCGGACCTCGAAGGCCTGCCGCCGATGTTGCGCGAGTTTTTCGAGCGCGGCATGCCGCCGCCAAGCTCGCCGCGTGGCGATCGCCAGCGTGAGGCCCAATCCCTGGGCTCGGGCTTCATCATTTCGTCGGACGGTTACATCCTCACCAACAACCATGTGATTGCCGATGCGGATGAAATTCTTGTGCGTCTGGCCGACCGCAGCGAACTGAAGGCCAAGCTGATCGGCACCGATCCACGGTCCGACGTGGCGTTGCTGAAAATCGAAGGCAAGGACCTGCCGGTGCTTAAACTGGGCAAATCCCAGGACTTGAAAGCCGGTCAGTGGGTTGTGGCCATCGGTTCGCCGTTCGGTTTCGACCATACCGTGACCCAGGGCATCGTCAGTGCCGTCGGCCGCAGCCTGCCGAATGAAAACTACGTACCGTTCATCCAGACCGACGTGCCGATCAACCCGGGCAACTCCGGTGGTCCGCTGTTCAACCTGGCTGGTGAGGTCGTGGGTATCAACTCGCAGATTTACACCCGTTCCGGTGGTTTCATGGGCGTGTCCTTCGCTATCCCGATCGACGTTGCCATGGACGTTTCCAACCAGCTGAAAGCCGGTGGGAAAGTCAGCCGCGGCTGGCTGGGCGTGGTCATCCAGGAAGTGAACAAGGACCTGGCTGAATCGTTCGGCCTGGAAAAACCGGCCGGTGCACTGGTGGCACAAATCCAGGACGACGGCCCGGCGGCCAAGGGTGGCCTGCAGGTAGGCGATGTGATCCTGAGCATGAATGGCCAGCCGATCGTCATGTCGGCGGACCTGCCGCATCTGGTGGGTGCCCTCAAGGCGGGTGCAAAAGCCAATCTTGAAGTGATTCGTGACGGCAAGCGCAAGAACGTCGAATTGACCGTAGGTGCGATTCCGGATGAAGACAAAACCCTGGATGTCATTGGCAAGTCCGGCGCTGAGCGCAGCAGCAACCGTCTGGGTGTTGCGGTGGTCGAACTGACCGATGAGCAAAAGAAAGCCTACGACCTCAGGAGTGGCGTGGTGATCAAGGAAGTCCAGGACGGCCCAGCCGCCTTGATCGGCCTGCAGCCGGGCGACGTGATCACTCACCTGAACAATCAGGCGATCACTTCGACCAAGAACTTCACTGAAATCGCCCAGGCGCTGCCGAAGAACCGTTCGGTATCGATGCGGGTTCTGCGTCAGGGACGTGCCAGCTTCATTACCTTCAAACTGGCCGAGTAATCCGTGTAGCGGGTTGATTGCGCAATTAAAAAAAGCCCGCCTCGAAAGAGGCGGGCTTTTTTGTTGGCGCTGTTTGGGCTCAGCGCATCATGTCCTTGACCATCTGCTCCTGGTCCATGAGCTCACGCTGACGTGCATCGATCCGCGAAGACAAGGGGAAGTTGCTGCCGGCGCGACGTTTGGCGAAATCCAGTTGCTGGATCGCCTGGCGATAGTCGCCGACCAGGGCGAAATATTCGGCCCGTGCCTGATGCAAACCGATGATATTGCCAGACAGGCCGCGGGTTTCCGCCACCGAGTACCAGACGTCCGGGTCGTCGGAGCGGGTCTTGAGCAGGTTTTCCAGGGCCTTTTCGGCGTCCGCCGGGCGATTCTGCTTGAGCAGCAGGTCGACCCTGACCTGGTTCAATGGATAGTTGCCCGGATATTGCGCAAGCATTTTATCCACCCGGGCCTGGGCATCCGAAAAGCGGCTAGTGGCAGTATCCAGGTCGATCTGAGCCAGGTTGTAAGTGATGTCGTTGGGCTGCTTGGCCAGCAGCTGCTTCAGGTTTTCCCGGGCATCGTTGAATTGGCTGCCCTTGATCTGGGCGATGGCGAGGCCATAGCGGGCGATATCGTTTTTCGGGTTTTCGTCTAGCTGGGCGCGAAAGCGCTTGGCGCCGATGCCAGGAGACTCTTCGTAGATCAATTGCACCCGTGCGCGAATCAGTTGGTAACGCAGGCTGTCTTCCTTGCCGCCGGCCTTGGCCTGTTCGGCGCGGTTGCGGGTGTCGGCGATCCGCGATTCGGTGACCGGGTGAGTCAGCAGGAACTCCGGCGGCTTGGCGTCGAAACGGTACTGGCGCATCAGGCGCTCGAACATGGTCGGCATGGAGCGTGGGTCATAACCGGCCTTTTCCAGGTTGAGGATGCCGATGCGGTCGGCTTCCTGCTCGTTCTGCCGGGAGAAGCGCCGTTGTTCCTGGATGGCCGCGGCCTGGGTGCCGGCAATGGCGGCGATCCCGGCGTCGCCACCGCCCGCCGCGGCGATCACGATACCGGCCAGCAGGGCAGCCATCATTGGCACCTGCATGCGTTGCGAGGCTTCGACGCCGCGGGCGAAGTGGCGTTGCGACAAGTGGGCCAATTCGTGAGCCAGCACCGAGGCATATTCGCCTTCGGTCTGGGCATTGAGGAACAGGCCGCCGTTGACCCCGACAATTCCGCCTGGAGCGGCAAAGGCGTTGAGTTGCGGGCTGTTGATCAGAATGAATTCGAGACGCCGGTCGTTGACCTGGCTGGTCTCGACCAGTTTGTAGACGCTGGTCTCGACGTAATCCTTGAGCTGCGGGTCATTGAGCTGCGAAACCTGGCTGCGCAGCAACGCCAGCCAGGCGCGACCCAATTGGTGTTCCTGTTGGGGCGAGACAATGGCAGAACTGGCGTCACCGAGTGATGGCAGGTCGTCGGCGAAGCCTGGTGAGGCGAGCAGGCAAGCGAGCGTCAGCAGGGTAGGGCGCAAAAAAGTCATGCACAAAGCCTTAGTCGACAAAGAGTCTACTGTAGCCGGACACCGGGCCGTGGACCAGATATTCTAGGCACCTCGACGACCTGCCCGGAGTGACGCAATGACTGATGCTGTAGCCCACGACGCCGAGCTCGATGCCAGCGGGCTGAACTGCCCGCTGCCGCTGCTCAAGGCCAAGATGGAACTCAATCGCCTGGCCAGCGGCGCGGTGCTCAAGGTGATCGCCACCGATGCCGGTTCCCAGCGCGACTTTCGCACCTTTGCCCGTTTGGCCGGTCATACCCTGCTTCGCGAGGAAGACGAAGCGGGGGTTTATCGTTACTGGCTGAAAAAGGCCTGAGCAGTCCCGGAAATCACCGCGCTCTGTCTAAGGATCATTGATGTTCAAAGTGTTACGCGACTGGATTCAGCGCTACTTCTCTGACGAAGAGGCTGTGGTGCTGGCCGTTCTGTTATTCCTGGCCTTCACTGCCGTGCTGACCCTGGGGGGCATGCTCGCACCGGTGTTGGCGGGGATGGTGCTGGCCTACCTGATGCAGGGCCTGGTGCTCACGCTGGAGCGCTGGCGCTTGCCCGGCGGGGCCGCGGTGGGCCTGGTCTTTGCCTTGTTCATGGGGCTGCTGCTGGTATTCATTGTGGTCGTCGTGCCGCTGCTCTGGCACCAGCTGATCACCTTGTTCAACGAGTTGCCGGGCATGCTCGCCAAGTGGCAATCGCTGCTTTTGCTGTTGCCGGAGCGTTATCCGCACCTGGTGTCCGACGAGCAGGTATTGCAGGCGATCGAGGTGGCGCGTGGCGAAATCGGTAAATTCGGCCAATGGGCGCTGACTTTCTCGCTGTCCAGCCTGCCGCTGCTGGTCAACATCATGATCTACCTGGTGCTGGTGCCGATCCTGGTGTTTTTCTTCCTCAAGGACCGGGCGATGATCAGCCAGTGGGTGCGCGGCTATCTGCCGCGCGAGCGGGCCCTGATTACCCGGGTGGCCCAGGAAATGAACCGGCAGATCGCCAACTACATTCGTGGCAAGGTGATCGAGATCGTCATTTGCGGCGGGGTCACATACATCGCCTTCGTTGCCTTGGGGCTGAACTATGCGGCGCTGCTGGCGTTGCTGGTGGGGATTTCGGTGGTGGTGCCCTACGTCGGGGCGGTGGTGGTGACCGTGCCGGTAGCGCTGATTGCCTTGTTCCAGTGGGGCTGGAGCGACCAGTTCATTTATCTGATGGCGGTCTACGGGATCATTCAGACCCTGGACGGCAACGTACTGGTGCCGCTGCTGTTCTCCGAGGCGGTAAACCTGCATCCGGTGGCGATCATCTGTGCAGTACTGTTGTTTGGCGGGCTGTGGGGCTTCTGGGGGGTGTTTTTCGCGATTCCCCTGGCCACCTTGTTCAAGGCGGTACTGGATGCCTGGCCACGTAAAGAGCCGGTTGTGGCGCCACTGCTCTAAAGGTCACGCCGCTGCGGAAATGAAAAGGGGCGGCTGAATCAGCCGCCCCTTATCCATTCAGTTACAGGCTCAGGCCTTGTTCAGCGCCTGAGCGGCAGCCAGTACCGCATCCACGTGGCCTGGCACTTTTACGCCACGCCATTCCTGACGCAGCACACCATTCTTGTCGATCAGGAACGTGCTGCGGTCGACGCCCATGTATTCCTTGCCGTAGAGCTTCTTCAGCTTGATCACGTCGAACAGCTGGCAGACGGCTTCGTCCTTGTCGCTGATCAGCTCGAAGGGGAACTCCTGCTTGCACTTGAAGTTCTCGTGGGACTTCAGGCCATCGCGGGAAATGCCGAACACTTCGGTGTTGGCAGCCTTGAACGCCGCATATTGATCGCGAAAGCCCTGGCCTTCGGTGGTGCAGCCTGGCGTGCTGTCCTTCGGATAGAAGTAGATCACCACCTGCTTGCCTTTGAGCGCCGCAAGGCTGACGGTCTGGCCGCTGGTGGCGGGGGCTTCGAAGTGGGCAACGGGTTGGTCGATGGCAACGGCCATTAGGGCTTCCTTACATTGGGTTCTGTGGGCGCCATGGCTCGATCAATGCGTCGAGATTCATGGCGTCGGCGAAGTCCAGAAACTGATCGCGCAGCCAGCTGATCTGGGTGCCGGCCGGCAAGGTCACGGTGAAGGTGGCGTTGAGCATGCTGCCGCCGGTCTGTGGTGCCTGATAGGTATCGCAGGTCAGGTTCTCCAGCTCGACGTGGTGATCGATGAAGAACTGGCACAGTTCGTTGACGATGTCCGGACGATAGGCGGCGCTGACATAAGCCACATAAGGCAGGGCCTGTGGACGGTTTTCCAGGGCAGCGCTGCGTACCACGTTGACGGTGAAGGCGTATTTCTTCGCCAGCGACGGCAGGCCTGTCTCCAGGCGCGCCAGGGCATCCCAGCTGCCGGAAACCTCCAGGACCAGCGCACTGCACTCGCCATGGCGGGTCAGGCGAGAGGTCACCACGGCGCAGCGATTTTCATGGCTGGCGCGGCACAGGACGTTGGTCAGCTCCATGGGGTTGGCGCCGAGGGCACTGATGACAAGGAATTGTTCGCGAACTGTGGGGGTGGACATGCAGCATTCCTAAAGCGATGAGCGGTCGATACTTTTGCGGGCTCGAATACTGGGTAAGCGTCCAGATGCGGTTCCAGAAGCCCTGAATCGCCAGGTTGCGACGAGCTCCGGTAAGGCGAGAGCGAGGGGCGGCAACGCAGGATTGAGGCTTCGGATGCCGAAAAGGGAGGCTGGAACCCGACGTACAAGCTTATCAGTACCGATCAAAGCCTGAAGGGTAGCGAAATACATCGCTCAGGGGAATGCTCGCAGCGCGGTACTTCGCTTGTACAAGCATCTTGGCGCCAGTACCATTACCGCTCTCTTTTTCCGGCAGGAGCGGTTGCATGATTGCGGGCAGTATGGTGGCACTGGTCACACCCATGGATGCACAGGGTCGTCTCGACTGGGACAGCCTGAGCAAACTGGTGGACTTCCACCTGCAAGAGGGCACCAACGCCATTGTGGCGGTCGGCACTACAGGTGAGTCGGCGACCCTCGATGTGAACGAACACATCGAAGTGATTCGTCGCGTGGTCGCTCAGGTTGCAGGGCGCATCCCGGTGATCGCCGGTACCGGCGCGAACTCGACACGCGAAGCGATCGAGCTGACCACCAACGCCAAGATTGCCGGTGCCGACGCGTGCCTGCTGGTAACCCCTTATTACAACAAGCCGACGCAAGAAGGCCTGTATCAGCATTTCCGCGCTATTGCCGAAGCCGTCGACATCCCGCAGATCCTCTATAACGTGCCTGGCCGCACCGCTTGCGACATGCAGGCCGAGACTGTGATCCGCCTGTCGACCGTGCCGAACATCATCGGCATCAAGGAAGCCACTGGCGACCTGCAGCGCGCCAAGGACATCCTGGCCGGCGTCAGCAGCGATTTCCTGGTGTACTCCGGCGACGACGCAACCGCCGTCGAACTGATCCTGCTGGGTGGCAAGGGCAATATTTCGGTGACCGCCAACGTGGCGCCAAAAGCCATGAGCGAGATGTGCGCCGCCGCGATGCGTGGCGATGCCGCCACCGCTCGGGCGATCCACGAGAAGCTGATGCCGCTCAACAAGACTCTGTTTATCGAATCCAACCCTATTCCCGTGAAATGGGCCCTGTGCGAGATGGGCTTGATGGCAAACGGTATCCGTCTGCCGCTCACCTGGCTCAGTGCTGCCTGTCACGAACCGCTGCGGCAGGCCATGCGCCAGTCCGGCGTATTGGTTTAATTGAGGAAGTACTACGCATGAAGCGATTGGCCGGACTTTCCGCACTTGCCTTGATTATCTCCAGCACCAGTGGCTGCGGTTGGATTTGGGGGCCGGAAGGCTACTTCCGTGACCGCGGCAGCGATTACCTGCAAGCGCAACAGACCGCACCGATGCAACTGCCGTCGGATGTCAACACTTCCAAACGCCTTGATCCGCTGTTGCCGATCCCGCGCAACGTGGCCGACGACACCGTCAAGGGCGAATACGTCGTGCCGCGTCCGCAGCCGTTGGGCTCGGTGGCCGATGCCAGCGACTACACCCTGCAGAAGAGCGGTGATTCGCGTTGGGTCATGGCCCAGCACGCCCCTGCCGAAGTCTGGCCGGTGGCCATGCAGTTCTTCCAGGACAATGGTTTCCGTATTGACGAACAACGTCCGCAAACCGGTGAGTTCACCACCAGCTGGCAGCGTTCCGACGAGCTCTCCGCGTCCATGGCCAAGCGCCTGGGCAGCGTAGGTTCGGCCGATAACGAAACCCGCGTGCGGGTGCGTATCGAACCCGGCGTGCAGCGCAATACCAGTGAAGTCTACGTGGTCAGCGCCGAGCGTCCTGTCGGCAGCACTTCCAATGTCGATTTCACCAACCGCTCGGTCAACACCAGCCTGGATGCCGCGCTGGTCGACGAAATGCTTGCCAGCATGAGCCGCAGCGCCGAGAAGGGCGGTTCGGTTTCCCTGTTGGCTGCGCGTGATTTCGATACCCCTAGCCGTGTCAGCCTCACCGAAGACGGCAGCGGCAACGTGGTGCTCAACCTCGGCGAAGACCTCGATCGCGCCTGGTCGAGCGTCGGCCGCGCCCTGGAGCAGGGCGAATGGCGTGTTGAAGACATCAACCGCAGCCTGGGCCTGTACTACATCAACCTGGCGGAAAAGGCCGAGAAGAAAGACGACGAGCCGGGCTTCTTCGGCAAGTTGTTCGGCAGCGCACCGGCCAAGGAAGAAATCGAAGCCCGCGCCGAGCGTTATCAGGTTCGCCTGAGCAAGGTGGGCGACAACGTCCAGGTTACCGTCGAAAAAGACATCAATACCGTTGCCCCGCCTGAAGTGGCGCGCAAGGTCTTGGGCGTGATTCAGGACAACCTGGGCTGATCCGATGCGTTTCGCCGTTCTCGGCAGTGGAAGCCAAGGGAATGGCACGCTGATAGCCAGTGACGACACCTACGTCCTGGTGGATTGTGGTTTCTCCTTGCGCGAAACCGAGCGGCGCCTGCTGCGCCTGGGGGTCGACCCCGCGCAGCTGAGCGCGATTCTGGTAACCCACGAACATGCCGACCACGTGCATGGCGTGGGTTTGCTGTCTCGGCGCTACAATTTACCGGTCTACCTCAGTCGCGGCACATTGCGCGGGATGCGCAAACCGCTGGAAGCCGCAGGTTTTCTTGCCGGCGGCGAGACGCTTCAGGTCGGTGCCTTGAGCATCGACGTGACCTGCGTCGCCCACGATGCGTTGGAACCAGTGCAGTACGTATTCAGTGACGGCCAGCGGCGTTTCGGCCTGTTGACCGATCTGGGTTCCTACTGCGACAGGGTGATCGACCGCTATCGCGGGCTGGATGCCTTGATGATCGAGGCCAATCACTGCCGCGACATGCTGGCCCGAGGTTACTACCCGTATTTCCTCAAGCAGCGAGTCGGCGGGGAACTGGGACATTTGAACAACCATCAGGCCGCAAGCCTGGTGGCCGAGTTGGGCTGGCAGGACCTGCAGCATCTGGTCCTGGCCCATCTCAGCAGCAAGAACAACCTGCCGCAGCTGGCCCGGCAATGTTTTGTCGACACCCTTGGGTGCGACCCGGACTGGCTGCAACTGGCCGATCAAGATTCAGGGCTCGACTGGCGACACATCGCCTAGCCCACCTACTTAGCAAGCGGAGCCCATCATGGAAAAACGTGAAGAACTCTACCGTGGCAAGGCCAAATCGGTTTACAAGACCGACGACGCCGACCGCCTGGTCCTGCTGTTTCGCAACGACACCTCGGCGTTCGACGGCAAGCGTATCGAGCAGCTCGATCGCAAAGGCATGGTGAACAACAAGTTCAACGCCTTCATCATGCAGAAGCTCGAAGAGGCCGGCGTGCCGACTCAATTCGACAAGCTGCTGGGCGACAACGAGTGTCTGGTGAAGAAGCTGGACATGATCCCGGTCGAATGCGTCGTGCGTAACTACGCCGCCGGCAGCCTGGTCAAGCGCCTGGGTGTGGAAGAGGGCCTGAAGCTCAATCCATACACCTTCGAACTGTTCCTGAAGGACGACGCCAAGGGCGACCCGTTCATCAACGAATCCCACGTCGTAGCCTTTGGCTGGGGCACCGCCGAGCAACTGGCGCGCATGAAAGAACTGTCGCTCAAGGTCAACGAAGTCCTGAGCAAGCTGTTCGACGATGCCGGCCTGCTGCTGGTGGACTTCAAGCTCGAGTTCGGCGTATTCCACGGCCAGATCGTCCTGGGTGACGAGTTCAGCCCGGATGGCTGCCGCCTGTGGGACAAGGAAACCCGCAAGAAGATGGACAAGGACCGCTTCCGCCAGGGCCTCGGTGATGTGATCGAAGCTTACGAAGAAGTCGCCAATCGTCTGGGTGTACCGCTGTAATCGACGCAACCGACTGATAGCACGGAAAAAATTTGCCCGAGGGGCTTCGCTTCGGGCAAAGGTGCTGTTATGATGCGCGCCGTTGGAGAGATGCCAGAGTGGCCGAATGGGACGGATTCGAAATCCGTTGTACCTTCGCGGGTACCTAGGGTTCGAATCCCTATCTCTCCGCCATACAAATGAAAGCCCCGTAGCTGAAAAGCTACGGGGCTTTTTTGTTTGGGGGCAGATTGTGCCCTGGCCTTGGGCCTTGCTTCTAAGCAGGGCGGTGCTGGTGTCTTGGCACGTCGCTGTTTCGATGCGCGAGCAACGCCGTTCTTTTTCAGTCCTTTGAGAAGTGTCTGATATTCGCCCCCACAACTTTTGCCTAGCCTGACCGGTATTCAATGGATCGCGCCATATTCGGCAAGGTTGGGGGAAGGTATGGACAGGCAGGGTTTGCAGGCTGGCGCAACCTTGGAGGCGGTTGGCTTCAATGCCGACGCAAGTGCGGGTCACGCTGCCCAGGGCGATTTCGCAATCCCGTTGTTGCAAGTACTTGGCAGGCTCATGGACTTTGCCGACGGCAACAAGCAGGTCGCACGGCGGCTCATCGACGATGTGATGACTTACCAGATCAAAGACCTTGAACTGTTGCGGATGTATTGCGAGCAGCATGATCGACAGGCGATTGCCAAGTTATGCCACAAGGTGGCGGGGGCGGCTTGCGTGTTGAAGTACCAGTCATTGATCTCCAGTTGCCAGCAGTTGAGGGAAATCTGCATGGCTGGGCCCTGGCCACTGCTGCTGGAAAGAGCGCAGAGGGTCGAGCATGCCTTGCTCAGCCTCAAGGACATCTGTTTTGTAGCCATGCAGGACGACGGCTCCATCAATCTGGAACAACTGCCCCGCGGGTAGTAATGCGCAAGAGCGTAGCTCGATGCTCCGCAAACAATGAGCATCGATTCTGAAACAGACAGATGTCCCTGCACCGCCGGTTCGCAAGAGGCCTATAGGATTCCTTTCTGCCTGGCTATTTCAATCAGCGCCAGAAGGTTGGTGGTGTTGAACTTCTTCAAGAGCCTGACTTTGTAAGTACTGACCGTCTTGTGGCTGATAAGCAGAGTCGCCGCAATCTCCCTGTTGTTAAGGCCCTGTGCCAATAACCTCAATGTGGTGATTTCCCTATTGGTCAGCTGAGAGGCAACCACACTTTGCATCTGGTTGGTATGAATGCTTTCCTGCAACAACATCAGAGAACTCTCAGGGAAATAGGTATGCCCTGAGAGCAGTGCTTTTACCGCATCGCCCACTTCTTCCAATGCTTCATTCTTGCAAAGGAATCCTGCGGCGCCACCGTGCAGGCAACGTACGGCAAAGTTATTCGAGTCACTGGACGTCAATATCAGTGTTTTTACCTGGAGGTTGTTTGCCTTGAGGTGAGTGAGTACGGATAGCCCATCCAGTTGCGGTAAATCGAGATCAAGTATCACCAGGTCCGGCTTATGGATGCGAACAGCTTGAATAGCATCCACGCCATTGTCCGCCTCGGCGGAGATATGGTGCCCATTACGTTCCAGTATGACTTTCAGCGCAATCCTGACGAGGGGGTGGTCGTCGACTATTACTATGGATCCCATAGTGCTCTCTCTCTGTATAAGTTGTGTATGCAGGTTTTATATTTTTACTCTCTATATTCAATCTTGCTCATTGAGGTTAGGCCTTTTTGGGGCGCTTATTGCGCTGGCCGGCGGGGCAGACTCCTTTCATTTTTTATTGAGGGGTTAGTTGACCAGTTTCGAACTCCAGCGATACGAGTATTGGCCGAGTTCAGCCAAGTGCAACGTTTTTGAAGAAGTACACAGTCTTGTCTCATAAGTAAAGGCTAATTCAGTGAGTGGTTTATTAAGATTTTTCTGATGGGCGCTTCGGCCATCTCTCAATTCAAATTCAAAGGCTGATCGGTAAGCTATGACCTCCTTTCGGTACCCATCGTTGGGCGCCAAAGGAGCTTGGTATTGTTATCGACCAATTGACTTAAACTTTGAATGAACGGCGGGGGGGCTGCTGTGGCTGGCGTGATGGGCCATGGTTGAACCGGAAAGGCGGCGATCAAATAGATCGCACTTTTTCTGTCGATCAACGTGAACAAGGAAATCACATGAAACGTAAATCTTTAATATCCATGGCAACTTCAAGCTTGATGCTTGCCGCACTTGTTCCTTCGTTGTCCCATGCCACTGATGGTGTGGTTAACTTCTCTGGCAGCATCACTGACGTGACTTGCAATATTAACGGCAAGGCACCCGGTGAAAACAACATTACCAATGTGGAACTGGGGCGTATTTCTCCCACGATCTTCAAGGCCATTGGCGACGCTTCTCCGTTCAAGGGTTTCCAGTTGGAGCTGTCGGGCGCGCAATGTGCCGACGGGACCAAAGTCGTGGTCGATTTTGACCAGGTCGGGAACGTTGACGCGGCGACCGGCAACCTCAAGCTGATCGGCTCAGCGCCGGCAACCGGCGTGCAAATCCAGATCTACAACGACAATGTCGCGGCGGGCACGAAAGTACCGCTTGGCCAGCCGGAAGCCACGCCGCAGGTCGCCACGGTTGCCAGCAACACGGCAACTCTCAAGTTCAAGGCGAACTATGTAGCCACCGCGGCTAGCGTGGGGGCGGGTTCGGGTAACTCTTTCGTTCGGTACACCCTGTCGTATAAGTAAGGCCAGCGCCCGAGGAGTGACTCATGACGCCGAAAGCGCGTACTTCTTTTTCTTTCGTTCTCGGCGTCATGTTTTTGGGCGTATGTTCCGGCATCGTTCAGGCGTCGGTAGTCATCCAGGGGACTCGACTGGTTTATCCGTCGGATGCTCGGGAAGTTACAATAAAGATGGACAATAACGGTGCATCTGCTTCATTGGCGCAAAGCTGGATTGATGAAGGTGATCCAACTAAAGGCCCTGAACAGATAAAAGTTCCATTCCTGGTGTCGCCTGCGGTTATTCGCCTGGATCCCGACAGTTCTGCATCGCTGCGTATTTCTTACACCGGTGAGAAACTTGCGCAAGATCGAGAATCCATATTCTGGCTCAATGTGCTGGAAACTCCGCCGCGCAAGGAAGTCGATGAAAACGTTCTGCAGTTCACCTTCAGAACCCGAATCAAAGTGTTCTTTCGACCACGGAACTTGAAGTCCGATGTGGACTTGGTAGCGAACAAACTTGATTGGCAATTTAAAAAATCCGGTTATGCGGATGGCAAAGGGAAAGTCGAAAATCATCCTGGCATTAAAGTAACCAATCCGACGCCCTATTACGTTTCCTTCGGCAAGATCGAAGTTGATCTGGATGGCCGGCGGGTTGCTGTTAAAGATGAAATGCTTGCGCCTTTCAGTCAGGGATTCTTCCCCTTGCCTGAACAGACTATCCAGGTATATCGCAAAGCGTCTGTTCATTACGAAGTCATTAATGACTTTGGTGGTCGGCGCATGCTTGAAAAACCGCTGTCCATGTAACTTTCTTCATCTTGCAGTGTTTGTCATTTGTATGGCCCGACTGCATGCCGGTACCGAATATGTTGAACGTCCAGCGTAGTTCTCTGGTTGTTTTTGCTTGTGCGTTAGTTTCGTACGGTTTGAATTCAGGTCGTTTTTTTTATTGTCTTGTTTCTACGGCGGCTCTTTTTATGGCGACTGGAACATGGGGTCAAACTTCTGCTGCCGAGCCCGCAGGGCAGGGTGTGGTGTTCGATTCGCAGATGTTGTTTCAGACCGAAGGCGCGCCCATCGATACCCGTCGTTTCGAGCGCCAGGGTTTTCTGATTCCGGGTCATTACCGCATCGACCTGCTGGTCAGCGGCCAGTGGCGTGCCACGCAGAACATCGAGTTTCGCGATACGGGTGGGCCGCATGGGGGCCGGCCTTGTTATGAGCGTTCGCTGCTGGTCCGTGCCGGTATCGATCTGGAAAAAGCGGCGGCTGCGCAGCCAGGCTCCGAACCTATGCCCGAAGGCCTCTATTGCGCCGATCTGGCTCGCTACATTCCTGGCGTCACGACAAAAATCGACCTCAAGGCGCAGACGATCGATCTTTCGGTTCCGCAATATTTCCTGCAGAAGAACCTGTCGAAAACCTATGTCGATCCGGCGAACTGGGATCATGGCGTCTCCGCCGGGTTGCTCAACTACAACACCAACCTGTTCAGCGTGCAGAACAGCGGCCGCACCATGACCAACGGCTATGCCGGCCTGAACATGGGGCTCAACGTTGGCTCGGTGCGCTTGCGGCACAACGGCACCCTGACCTGGTCGCCGCAAGCGGGCGGCCAATATCAGCGCGGGCAGGTCTATGCGCAGACCGAACTGCCGGCCTGGCGTTCGCAACTGCTGATGGGCGAGAGCGTCACCGATGCCGACCTGTTCGACTCGGTATCGTTTCGCGGGGTACAGCTGAGCAGCGATGACCGGATGCTGCCTGACACCGAGCGTTTCTACGCGCCGGTGGTGCGCGGTAGCGCCAGTTCGAACGCCAAGGTGTCGGTTTATCAGCGCGGCTATCTGATTTCCGAAACCTCGGTTGCGCCGGGGCCGTTCGAGATCAGCGACCTGCAGGCCGCCAGTTTCGGCGGCGACCTGAGCGTCACCGTGACCGAGGCCAACGGAAAGAGCAGCAGCTTTACCGTGCCCTTTGCCACCACCGTCCAGTTGCTGCGCCCGGGCAACTCCCGCTACAGCTTCACCGCCGGCCAGATCATCGATCCCGGGCTCAGCGGCGATAACCAGTATGTGTTGCAGGGCACCGCCCAGCGCGGCCTGGGTAACGACATCACCGGTTACGTCGGCAGCTCTGTCACCGGCAGCTATATGTCGGCGCTGATGGGGAGCGCGATCAATACCGCCGTGGGTGGTTTTGCCGTCGACCTGACCCAGGCCCGAACCGATGTGCCCAACGGCGGCAGCCTGCAGGGCTCGAGCCTGCGCCTTTCCTACAGCAAGAACCTGCCCGATAGCGGCACCAACTTCTCGTTGCTGGCGTACCGCTATTCGACCAGCGGTTACCTGGGCTTGCATGACGCGGTGGCGTTGCAGGATTTCGTCGACAGCGGCGAACGGGTGGAGTCGTTCGCCCGGGTGCGCGACAGGCTGGACGTGAACATCAGCCAGCGGCTCAGCGCCACGGGCGGGCATCTCTATGCCACGGGGTCTTCGCTCAAGTACTGGAACCAGAAGAGCCAGGCATTGAACTTTGCCATGGGCTACAGCGACCAGTGGCGTGGCACCAGCTATTCCTTCGCGGTTCAGCGGATGCAGGGCAATGGCGATTCCCGGCGCGCGGCGGATAACAACAATACGGTCTTTAGCTTCACCCTCAGCATTCCGCTGGGCCGCGAGACGCGTGGCGCGACGGTGCTCAACAGCTATTTCAGCCATGATCGGCAAACGGGCAGCCACCTGACCAGCGGCGTCTCCGGCACCTTGGACGAAGCGGGCAAGGCGTCCTATTCCGTCGCCCTTTCCCACGATGAGCAACAGCGCGAAACCACTCGCAACGCCAGCCTCAATTATTTCCTGCCCGAGGTGTCCCTCAACTCCAGCTATTCCCAGGGCAGCGATTACCGCCAGGCGTCCATCGGCGCTTCCGGCGGCATGATCCTGCACCCCGGCGGCCTGACATTCGCCCAGACCCTGAGCGAGACCAGCGGCCTGGTCTACGCCCCTCATGCCCAGGGGGCCAGCGTCGGCTACAGCGGTGCACGGGTGAATGGCAGCGGCTATGCGGTGGTGCCCAGCCTGACGCCGTTCCAGCTCAACACCGTGGATATCGACCCGCAGGGCATGCCCGACGACGTCGAGCTGCAGGTCAGTTCGCGTAATACCGCACCGGTGGCGGGCGCCGTGGTGATGCTGTCTTACCCGACCCGCAAGGCGCGCTCATTGCTGATCAACAGCCTGCAACCCAATGGCGCGCTGCTGCCGTTTGCCGCCAGCGCGAGCGATGCCCAGAGCGGTGTGGAAATGGGCGCGGTCGGCCAGGGCAGCCGCCTGGTGCTGCGCAGCGAAAAGGACCACGGCACGATCCGTGTCGAATGGGGCGACGAGCCTGGCCAGCAATGCCTGATCGACTATCGCCTGCCCAAGCGCGACCCGGCTCGGGCCCAGGGCTATGAAGTGCTCGACCTGCCTTGCCGCTCGGTGCTTCCCGGCGCCGCCAGGGCGACGGGCCAGGCAGGGCGCAACTGATGCAGCGGATACGCGATTTGCGCGGCCTGTCGCTCCTGGCCCGGCGCCTGATATCGGCCCTGCTGCTGGCGTCGCTCTGTACCGGCGCGCAGGCGGCCCTGTCGATCACCGGCACGCGTTTTATCTACCCGGCCAATGCCCCGGGGGTGACGGTCAGGGTCGGCAACAGCGGCGAACAGCCCATCCTCCTGCAAGCCTGGCTGGACCGGGGCGACACCCATGCCGACCCGAGCCGGCTGGCGGTGCCTTTCGTGCTTTCGCCACCGCTTTCCCGGCTGGAACCCCATCAGCGCAGCGCCCTGATGGTGCGTTACACCGGCGAACTACTGCCCGGCGATCGCGAGTCGGTGTTCTGGATCAACTTCCTCGAAGTGCCACCGCTGACCAGCACCGACAGCAATGTGCTGCGCCTGGCCTATCGCATGCGCATGAAGTTGCTGTATCGCCCGGCGGGCCTTGCCGGCAAGGCTGACGAGGCGATCCGCCAGGTGACCTGGCGCCTCGACAAGGCCCCCGGCGCGGATGGCCAGGTGGCGCTGCAGGCCACCAGCCAGGCGCCTTATTACATATCCATCCCGCAGCTCGAGCTGGGCAGCGGGGCTCAATCAATCCGTTGGCAAGGAATCGTGCTCGAGCCTTTGGGCACGACGCGTATCGCCCTGCCCGCGGCAAAAGGGGCCGCCGCCCAGGCGACGGTCGTTCATTACCAGGTTGCGATAGACAGCGGGGAGACGCTGAGTGGAAGTGCGCGCTTACAAGACTAATTTGGCGACAGGCAGCGTCGGGACACGGGCGTCGCTAGGCGGCCAGGACCCGGCGCCTGACGGTGCGCAAGCGGTGGGCATCAGCCTGGGGCTGCCGGGTTGCTGCTTTGCCCTGGCGGCGCTGTTGCCGCTGGCAATGCCCGATGTCGCCCTGGCGTTGCAGGTGCCGAGCGCCGGCCAGGCGATGCGCGACATCGAGTCGGTCCAACCGGTTCAGCCGGCGCCGACGGAGCTCGAACTGAACCTGCCCAAGCCCGACGCACCGGTCGCGCCAGCGGCCCCGGACACCTCGGGGATTCGCGTGCAGGTCCAGGCGTTTGCCCTCGAGGGCAACCGGGTTTTCGCCACCGAGCGTTTGCAGCCGCTGCTGGCCGACCTGCAAGGCCAGGAGCTGGACCTGGCCGGTTTGCGCGCTGCCGCGCAGCGCATTACCGATTACTACCAGAAGCAGGGTTATGTCTTGGCCCGGGCTTTCCTGCCGCCCCAGGACATTGAAAACGGCTTGGTGCGGATCGCCGTAGTCGAGGGGCGCTACGGGCGCATCGAAGTGCAGAACCGCTCGCGTGCCCTGGACCAGGTGGTGCGGGCACCGCTGTCGGCGTTGAACAGCGGCGAGGCGGTATACGACGCCGACCTGGAGCGCAGCCTCTTGCTGTTGAGCGACCTGCCCGGGGTGCAGGCCCGAGGCACCTTGCGCCCTGGCCAGGAGTACGGGACCACCGACCTGGTGATCGACACCGCGCCCGGGCCGCTGCTGAACGGCACCCTGGAGGCGGACAACTTCGGTGGCTATTACACCGGCGAATACCGCCTGGGTGGCAGCCTCAACCTCAACAACCCGTTGCGCATTGGCGACCAGCTCAGCCTGCGGGCGATGCGCAGCGACGAGTCGCAGCGTTATTACCGGGCGGCCTACCAGGTGCCGGTCGGTCCCTGGTCGACCCGCATCGGCGGTGCGTATTCGCAAATGAGCTACCGCGTGGGCCGCGATTTCAAGGTGCTCGACTACCACGGCACCGCCAGCTTCCGCAGCCTCTTCGTTGCCCAGCCGCTGGTGCGCAGCCGGACCTTCGACCTCACCCTGCAACTGCAATACGAAGACAAGCGACTGCGCGACGACAAGGACCTGTTCCAGCTCAGCAGTCGCAAACAGATCGACCTGTGGACCCTGAGCCTCAGCGGCAATAGCCAGGATCGGTTGCTCGGCGCTGGCCAGAACTTCTTCGACCTGTCCTTGGGCAGCGGTCGGCTGCGCCTCGGCGACCGCGACGAAGCCTTCCAGGATGCGCGCACCGCGGGCACTTCGGGTGGCTTTGCGCGGCTCAATGTCAACGCTGCGCGCCTGCAGCGCCTGAGCGATCGCTTCCAGCTCTATACCCGGCTGAGCGGGCAATGGGCGAACAACAACCTCGATGCCTCGGAGCAATTCAGCCTGGGCGGTCCCTACGGCGTGCGCGCCTATCCGTTGGGCGCCGGCAGCGGCGACCAGGGCTGGCAGGCCAGCGCCGAGCTGCGCTACGCCCTGGCCCCGCGCTGGCAGCTCAGCGCCTTCGCCGACCACGGCATGGTCCAGGTCAACCGCCACCCCTGGACCACCGAAGACAACACCCGCCGCCTTTCGGCGACCGGTATCGGCGCCGCCTGGGGCGGGCCGGCCCAGCAACTCAACCTGACGCTCGCCTGGCCCTTGAACGACAACGGCAAGAACGAGAAGCCGGAGCGCCGCCCCCGGCTGTGGCTCAACGCGACGCAATATTTTTAGTGCCTGCTCGTAGCAGGAGTAGTGCCGCTCTGTAAATGGTTTGCAGAGCGTTTCAGTGAAGAGGGAGTTACCGTGAATAAAATGTATGCATTGGTCTGGAACCAGGCCCTGTCGTGCTGGAACGTGGCCCACGAAGGGGCGCGTCGGCGACGCAAGTCAGGTGCCCGCAAGGGCATGGTCGTGGCGGCTGTCAGCCTGTTGGGAATGGGCGCCATGTCGTCGGCATTCGCGCTGCCGACGGGGGGCAAGGTGGTGTCCGGCACCGGCGATATCCTGACCTTCAACAACGGCCAGGAAATGTCGATCAACCAGCACAGCAACAAACTGGTCACCAACTGGAACGACTTCAGCGTCGCTACCGGCCAGAAGGTCACCTTCAACCAGCCCGGCAAGGACTCGGTGGCGCTGAACCGGGTGGTCGGCACCAATGCCAGTAACATCCAGGGCCGGATCAATGCCAACGGCCAAGTGTTCCTGGTCAACCCCAACGGCGTAGTCTTCGGCCAGGGCGCACAGGTCAACGTGGGTGGCCTGGTGGCTTCGACCCGCAACATTACCGATGCCGACTTCAACGCCGGCAACTACAAGTTCTCGGGCAATTCGCCGGCCGAAATCATCAACAACGGCAGCATTACCGCCAACCAGGGCGGCAGCGTGGCGCTGCTGGGCACCAGCATTCGCAACGATGGGGTGATCCAGGCGCAAATGGGCCGGGTAGCGTTGGCCGCGGGCGACAAGTTCACCGTCAACTTCGACGGCAATAACTTGCTCAACCTGCAAGTCGACGGCGCGGCGGTGGACGCCATGGTGAAAAACGGCGGCCTGCTCAAGGCCGACGGCGGGCAGGTGCTGATGACCGCCAAGAGTGCCGGCGACATGTTGCAGACCGTGGTCAACAACCAGGGCACTATCGAGGCCAATACCCTGCGCGGCACCGCCGGCAAGATCACCCTCGACGGTGGCGACATGGGCAAGGTGCAGGTGGGCGGAGTGCTGACGGCCAGCGCTGTCGGCACCCTGGGCAACGGTGGCGTGATCGAGACCAAAGGCGCGAATACCGAAGTGCAACTGGCGACCCGGGTCGATACCCACGCCAGCAATGGCCAGACGGGTAACTGGAAAATCACTTCGAACGCGGTCAAGGTCAACCCGACCGCGGCCTCGGGCAGCGACACGGCCTACGCCGACACCCTGTCGAACAACCTGGCCAAGACCCATATCGAGTTGGCCAGCAGCGCCGGCGACGTAGTGGTGGGTGGGCCTGTCGCGTGGCAGAGCGGCAATCGCCTGAAGCTGTCTTCCAAGGGCGATATCGAGCTCAATGGCGGGCTGACTGCCACCGGGGCCAATGCCCGGGTCGAAATGAACGCCGACAAAGCGCTCCGCGTCAACGGCAACATGGCCCTCACCGGGGCCAACGCCAGCCTTGGGCTGAACCATGGCGACGGCTATGCCCTGGGGCAGAGCGCAACGGTCACCCTGTCCGGCGTGGGCGCGGCATTCGATTCGAACGGTGCGCAATATGGCGTCGTTCAAAACGCCACGCAATTGCAGGCAGTCAGCAATAACCTCAATGGCCTGTACGTCCTGGGGAGCAACATCAGAGGCACCGGCGCCTTCAAGTCCATTGGCGGCAATAGCGCGTTCTCCGGGGTCTTCGATGGCCTGGGTAACACCATCAGCAATATCACCGTGACCAATACCGGGCCTTCGGTCGGCCTGTTTGCTGCCAACACGGGCAGCATCAGCAACCTGAAACTGGCCTACATGACCGTGAATGGCACCACCTCCGGGGTCGGCTTCAGCTACATCGGCGGCTTGGTCGGGATGAACACTGGCACCCTGAACAACGTCAGCGGCACCGGCCTGCGTGTCAACGGCGTCGCGGCGAACACCAACGTCGTGGGCGGCCTGGTCGGGCTCAACGCCGGTGGCGCCATCGATCGCGCATCGCTGGGGCCTACCTCCTACATTGCGGGCAATGCCTTCACGTCATCGATCGGTGGCCTGGTCGGTGAAAACATTGCAGGTTTGAGCGGCATCGGTAGCATCACCAACAGCAAGACCCTGGCCAGTATCTCGGGCTACATGCAGCGCAATTCGGCAGGTGGCGTCGGCGGGCTGGTGGGGAGCAACAAAGGTGGCTACATCGCCGACTCCTCGAGTAGCGGCACCATCACCAGCACTTACGGCGGCCTGAATATCGGCGGCCTGATCGGCTACAACCAGAACGGTACCGTCGAGCGCGCGAGCTCCTCGTCTTCGGTACGCGGCAACGCCACCAGCAACATCGGCGGCCTGGTCGGGTTCAACACCAACAGCGCGATCACGCAATCCAGCTCCAGCAGCGTGGTAACCGGCTTCGGCAGTGCGTCGGCAGGGGGCCTGGTGGGCTACAACCAGAACAGCACCCTCAATGACGTCAAGGCTTCCGGTGCGGTCTCCGACAACAGCGGCGCCAATGTGGGCGGCCTGGTCGGCCGCAGCTACTACAGCCAGATCGACACCGCCGAAGCACTGGGCAATGTCACCGCGGGCGCCAACAGCAACACCGGCGGCCTGGTGGGCAACAACTATGGCGGTGCCATCGGTCACGTCGTCGCCCGCGGCAGGGTCATCGCCGGTACCAACAGCCATGTCGGCGGATTGATCGGCAGCAACGACGCCGACCTGAGTTCGGTCGAAGCCAGTGGCGAAGTCAGGGCCGGGGGCAACAGCTTCGTCGGCGGCCTGGTGGGCAGCAACGGTCGCACCCTGGGCGCCAACATCGAGACCGCTACCGCCAAGGGGCCGGTCTTTGGTGATCTGCGCAGCAGTGTCGGTGGGCTGGTGGGGCAAAACCACGGTCAGATCCTCAACTCCCTGGCCCTGGGCGCGGTGAGCGGCGGTTATTACACGAAGCTCGGCGGCCTGATTGGGCTGAACAAGGGCAGCGTTCGTCAATCGGCAGCCCTCGGCAAGATGAATTACAACCCTCGTTTCGGCCAGACCTACGGTGGGCTGGTGGGCGTCAACTACGGCGAGATGAGATTCAACTCGGTATTGGGTGAAGCCGCCCAGGTGCCTCTCGCCGGCCTCAACTACGGAGTCATTCAATAACCCTGAGCGATGCCCGCTGATACTCAGGTATCAGCGGTTCCCGATGCGCCGTGCCCTGGCATGGCGCATCGGCCATTCCAGGATTCATCCCAGCTTTCCAGGACGACCCGCGACGCGGGGCGTCCATGCACAACCGAGCCCGGGCCAATGGCCGGGTTCAAGCACACGGAGAACGCTCCCATGAGCCACCTATTGGCATTCAGGCCTGCCCGGCGCAGGTGTCGGCTGGCCCCGCTCCAGGCATTGGCATGTTTGCTCGCGGGGTTGAGCGGCGCGATGGCGCAGGCCGCCACGGTGGACAGCCAGGCGATCGATTGCACGTTCAGCAATGGCAACGGCCGGCCCTGGGTGGAAGTGACCCCGTTGACCAGCAACACGCCGGTAGGCTCCGTGCTGTGGCAACGACCGGTGGCCTTGATGACCAACTACAAATTTGGCGGTTCTGTGGGCAACAAGACCCACGAGCTGGTGTCCGCCGGGTACTGGAGCGCGGGTACGCCGCTGCCCGACGCCATCGCCCCCACCAACATCAGCGGCATCGGTTTCAAGATTGCGGTGAGCTCCTCCGACGGTGTCCTCCGGGACATTACCCAGACTCCCAGGCCCGTCGCGCTGGAAAAGGAGCTGGTTCGCTATGACCCGGGTGCCGGACAGAACCAGCGCTCGGTGATGGTGACCAACTACCTGCAGTCGCTGATCCTGACGGTTCCTCCCAGCCAGTTGCCCAGCGGCGAGCTGGTGATCAACCGGATCGACGGCAGCGCGGGGCTGAAGCTGTATGCGGTCGACCTGCTCAAGGGCGTCGCCAGCCTGGGGGCAGAGGTGACCATCCCGACCGACAACATGCCCATCGGCATCTGCCGCAAGCCTTACTCGTTGATGGGCCCGGCGATCATCGACATGGGCGGCGGAGGCGGGGTCACCGTTCCCAACACCTGTGTGGTGGAGTCGTACAAGACCATCCCGGTGAAGCTCGGGCGTTTCTCCCTGACCAATTTTCCCAAGGTGGGCTCCACCTCGTCGTCGGTGCCGTTCCGTATCCAGCTGAGCCAGTGCGCGTTGAATGCCAAGCCGCAGATCACCTTCACCGACAAGGTGCCCGGCCACACCGACCCGTCGGTGCTCAACCTGACGGTTTCGCCGAGCAGCGCCAAGGGCTTCGGCATCATCATGCTCAACGAGCTGAACGGACAGCGAATCAGGTACGACGGCACCCCCTACGACATGCAACGCGCAGGCGACAGCGCGAGCATTGCCCTGCGGGCCGGTTACATCCGCACCGGCAGCGATGCCGAGGTCAAGGTCGGCGATGCCGACGGCGCGGCGGAGTTCACCTTTACCTTCCCCTGAACGCGAGACGCTGCGCGCACCTGCGATGGACGCCATTGCGGAGCCTTTCTACACTGGGCTCCGACCTGGGGATGGAGAACTCGCGGATGAATCGCAACGAATTGCGCAAGGCCGATATCAACCTGATGGTGGTGTTCGAAACCCTGATGCTCGAGCGCAATGTCACCCGCGCGGCGGAGAAACTGTTTCTCGGCCAGCCGACCATCAGTTCGGCGCTCAATCGCTTGCGAGCGATCTTCAACGATCCGCTGTTCATTCGCGTGGGGCACCGGATGGAGCCGACCGCCCGCGCCGAGGAGTTGATCCAGCACCTGTCGCCGGCGCTGGACGCCTTGTCCTCGGCCCTGAGCCTGACCCACGATTTCGACCCCGCCAGCAGCACCATGACTTTTCGCATCGGCCTGTCCGACGACGTCGAGTTCGGCCTGTTGCCGCCGCTGCTGCGGGCCTTGCGCCAGGAGGCGCCGCAGGTGGTGTTCGTGGTGCAGCATGTCGATTACTGGCGGGTGCCGGACCTGCTGGCCGCGGGCGACATCACCGTGGGCATCAGCCAGACCCGCGGGCTGCCGGCCAATGCCAAGCGCAAGCTGCTGCGGCATATCCGGCCCAGCGTATTGCGCGCCGATGCCAGTGACACGCCGCTGACTCTCGACGAATACTGTTCCCGCCCCCATGTGCTGGTGTCGCCCACGGCCAATGTCCGTGGTTTTGCCGACGACTGGTTAGCGGAGATCGGCCGCCAGCGCCATGTGGTGTTGTCGGTGCCGCAGTACAGCGCGCTGCCGGCATTGCTCGCAGGGACCGACATGATCGCCAGCCTGTCGGACTACGCAGCGGCGGCCATGGCCGCCTCGGGGCAACTGTTCCAGGAACCGTTCCCGTTCAAGACCCCGAACCTGGACCTGTCCATGGTCTGGCTCAGCCATGTCGACAACGACCCGGCCGAGCGCTGGTTGCGTTCGCGGCTGGAGGCGTTCATGAGCGACCGCGACCTGGCCGGGCTGGAACCGCTCAAGGCGCAGTGAGCTTTTTGTCCCTTCGTGGCGGGCCCCGGCGGTTGCGAGGCGTGTAGTATGGAGCGCCTTTTTTCTTCGCCTCAGGGAGCTCCGCCATGCCTCATCTCCATATGGAATACACCGCCAACCTGCCGCAACTGGACGCCGACAAGGCCTTGCTGCGGTTCAACCATGCGCTGGTGGCGTCCGGGCAGTTCGCTGAATACGACATCAAGAGCCGCGCGCGGCAGGTCGAGACGTTTCGCGTCGGCACCGGCCTCGGCGAGCGGGCGTTCGTGCACGTGAAACTGTCATTGCTCAGCGGGCGTTCGCCGGAAATCAAGAAGCAGCTTTCGCAAAGCCTGCTGGCGGTGCTGCAGGAGCTCTGCGAATGGCCGGCCGGAGTCGAGTTGCAACTGGCGGTGGAGATCCTGGATATCGACCGCGATTCCTACGCCAAGCTCAGCATCGGGCACTGAGCCGGAATGCGCCAGGGCCTGGACCTACAATAGGCCCTGCTGCGCGCAGACCTTGACCACCTGCTCGCGAAACCAGGTATTGGCGCTGTCGTGGTCGGTGTGCGCGCTCCATTGCATGTCCAGGGTAAAGCCCGGCAGGCCGTTGGGCGCTTCGCAATGGCTGAACACCGCTTCGTTGGCCAGCAGCGCCTGGATGCGCCGCGGCAGGGTCAGGATGAAGTCGGTGCCGGTGATCATTTTCAGCGCCGCGCTGTAGCTGTTGGCACGCGCGACGATCTGCCGCCGGTGCGCCTGGCGGGCCAGCCAGCCGTCGACCATGTTGGTGGTCGACGTCCAGGGCGTGGGGTAGACATGCCGGCGCTCGACGAACGACTGCAGGCTGAAGCGCGGCTCCAGCGGCGGCGTCGCGCGTTTGTCGAAGACGCACACCAGGTCGTCCTCGAGCAGCATCTGCGACTTGAGGTCGGGGTGCTTGTGGTGAAAGTTCGGCCCGAAGCAGATCACCAGGTCCAGGCTGCCGTCGCGCAGCTCCTCGGCGGGAATATCGGTTTCCAGCTTGTGCACATTGACCGACACCGGCAGGTCGGCGAAGTCGAAACCCTTGAGCAGCCGCGGCAGGATCAGCAGTTCGAAATATTCCGGCGCGCAGACATTGAAGGTGACGGCCTGGCGGGTCGGGTCGAAGGCCGGGGCCCCGGAATGGCACAGGTTGATGCTTTCGAGAATCTTCAGCACGTGGCTGTACATGGTGGTGGCTTTGTAGGTCGGACGCATGCCGGTGCGGGTGTTGATGAACAGCTCGTCCTCGAAGCCGGTGCGCAGTTTCTTCAGGCAGTAACTGACGGTGGACTGACTGACGCACAGGGTTTCGGAAACCCCGGTCACGCTGCTTTGCTCGTACACGGCGACGAACACCATCAGGTCCTGCATGTCGAGTTTTCTAAGCAAATTGCTGTTCAGCATCAGTTCCGTCTCGTTAAGCACCTCGCGCCGGTCGCGCGCAAACTCGCCTGATGCTAACGGAACGATCGTCCTAATTGAATCCTTGCCGCGGGGTTTCACGGATAGCGAGGGGACAATTAATTCCGATAACACGACCTGCATAGTGTGGCGCAGCGCGTAGCGGCTTGTCCCTTCGGGTTGGTACGTTCAGCCGAGCGCGGCGGCCGGCCGGCGGCTGCCACGGATCAGCGTGAACATGCCCAGGCCCACCAGCAGCGCGCCGAGCAACTCGACCGGCAAGGGTTGCCGGCCCAGCCCGAACCAGTGGAAGAGGGTGATGAACAGGGTGCTCAGGTAGATGTAGGAAATGACCGTGGCTGGCGCGATCGTCCCGATGGCCCGGTGCAGCAGCCAGAAGGTCGCCAGGGTGGCGAACAAGGCCAGGTACAGCAGCCACAGGCCGTCGTTGAGCGTGAGCAGCACGGCGCTGCGCCAGCCACCGCCCGGCAGGCAGAAGGCGAACAGGAACAGCGCGCCGAACAGCATGTTCCAGAAGGTCATGGCGGCCGGGCTACGATTTTTCAGGCGGCTGGCTTGCAGCCGTTGGCTCAGCGGCGAATAACCGGCCATGGCCAGGCAGCCGGCCCCATACACGCCGACGGCGTAGAGCGATGGCATGCCATCGGCGCCCGAGCCCCTGAAGGTCAGCAGCATGGCCCCGGCAGCCGCCAGCAGCATTGGCAACAGGCGGTTTTTCCCAGGGGCGCCGCTCAGCAGGAGGCCCTCGAACAGCAAGGTCAGCAGCGGCACCAGGGCGAACAGCAGGCCGGTGTTGACCGCCGAGGTATGCCGCAGCGCCTCGAACAGCGAAGCGAAATAGACCGCCAGCAACAACCCGAGCACGGCATGCGCCTGCAACCCGGCGCGGTCGATGCGGAACGCGCCGTTGAGCCACAGCGCCGGCACGAACATCAGGGCCGACAACAGCAGGCGCAAGCCGGTCAGCAAAAGCGGGTCGACGGCCTGGCTGACCTGGGCCGCGGCGAAGAACGAGGCGGCGATCAGCACGGCCCACAGCAGCATGCCGAAGTGGGCGTTGAGGAAGCTGACGGGTTTCATCGGAGCGTTCCCGGAGTCACTGGAAGTGACGGTGGTAATGTCGCGGATCGAAGCGCAGGACCATCAGGATCATCAGCGCCATGACCACGGCGAGCGACCACCAGGCCCATTCGAAACTGCCCAGGCGGTCGCGGATCACCCCGGCGAGCAGCGGCGACAGGCCGGCGATCAGGTAGCCGATGCCTTGCACGAAGGCCGTCAGGCCGCCGGCACGGCGCGGATTGTCCAGGTGGTCCAGGGACACGATGAGGCTCATGGGAAACAACCCGCCGATGCCCAGGCCAAGCAGGCATGGCCAGAGCAGGCTCAGCTGGCCCGGGCTGAGGATCAGCCCGCAGAAGCCGGCGATGATCAGCACCAGCAGTGCCACCAGCACCCGGCGGCGGTCCTGGCTGCGGTTGGCGATGGCCGGCGTCACCAGGCCCGAGACCACTTCCATGGCGGTGAGAAACCCCAGCAGCAGGCCGGCGTTCTGTTCGCTCCAGCCTTGTTCCACGTAATAGGGCGCCAGCCACGCCAGGACGCAGGTGTAGGACGCCGTGCCCAGGCCGAAGAAGATTGCCAGCAGCCAGGCGCGGCGGTTGCCGGCAAAGGATTCGTGGTGGCTCGCGGTGCCCGGCAACTGCGGCATGGCCGCTCGTTGCGCGTACCAGAACAGCAGCGCCAGTACCGCCAGCGCCGCCCAGATCGCCAGGCCCAGCCGCCAGCTGCCGGTGCGGGTCATCACCAGCGGGGCGAAGGAGGCCGCGACCGCCGCGCCGCCCATGATCGAAGTGACGTACAGGCCCATGAACAGCGAGACGTTGTCGGCAAAGCGCGACTTGATCAGCGCCGGCATCAGCGACTGGATCAGGGCGATGCCCAGGCCGGCGAGCACGGCGCTGAGGATCAGTTCGGCGGCCGAATCGAGGAACAGCCGCGACAGGGTGGCCAGGCCAATGACCAGCAGCGAAATCACCACGCTGCGGTGCTCGCCCAGGCGCTGGCCGATGCGCACGCCGAAGAACATCGCCAGGCCCATGGTCATGACCGGCAGCATGGTCAGCAGCGCGGCGCCGCTGAAACTCAGGGCGATATCGCCACGAATGCCCGACAGCAAGGGGCCGACGGCAGCCATCGACGGCCGCAGGTTCAGGGCCACCAGAATCACGCTGATCATCAGCCAGAAGGCGGGGCGGGTTGTCGCACGAACGTTTTCCATAACCAGACCTTGAACAATTCAGGCGCTGATTAGGCGATGGCCGGCGCAAGGCCGGCAAATCAGAAAGTGGTCGGCAGTATTTAAAAATTAAATAACACCCGTAGCCGCTGCCGCAGGCTGCGCTGGGCTGCGAAGCAGCCCCCAAACCTGCACACGCGGTCTGCCGGAAGCACCACGTTGCCCGGGCCAGTCCTGCGGCCTGGATCGCAGCCTGCGGCAGCGGCTACAGAAGCCCGCGACGGTGCGCGGGCATCGGCGGGTCAGAACGGTTTGGTCGGCAGGTATTTGCCGTCCAGGGTGATGACCGCGCGGGAACCGCCCTCCGGGTCTTCGACTTTCTTAATGTCGAGCTTGAAGTTGATGGCGCTGATGATGCCGTCGCCAAACTGCTCGTGGACCAGCGCCTTGAGGGTCGAACCGTAGACCTGGAGCATTTCGTAGAAGCGGTACACGGTCGGGTCGGTGGGGATGCCGCCGGCGATGCTGCCGCGCAACGGGATGCTTTGCAGCAGGCGGCTGGCGTCCTGGTCGAGGTCGAGTTTGCTGCAGACCAGGTCGGCGGCGGCGGCCGGCAAGGCGTGCTGGCCGAGCAGGGCGGCGGTGACGAACGCCAGGCTCAGGCCGGTGCCGTCGGTAAGCTGTTGCCACGACAGGTTCTTGCGCGCCTTGGCATCGATGATGGTGTCGGCCAGGGCCAGGCGTGGGGCTTGGGCGAATTGAGATTGCAGCATGTCGAGTTCCTCTTGGGTGATGTTGAAACGGCTGTTGAATGAAGGCGGGTGAAAAGGCAGTGCTCAAGCCGTGCGGCGCGGTTTGCCGACCAAGGCACAGGCTTGGGGGTGATCGGCCAGGGAAACGAAGCCCTGGCTGGGGCCGTCCAGCGCGGCAATCGCGCCGCTGGCGATGTCATACACCCAGCCGTGCAGGTTCAGCCGGCCCTGTTCCAGGGCCAGGGCGACCGCGGGATGGGTCTTCAGGTTAGCCAGCTGGGCGATCACGTTTTCCCGCACCAGGGCATCCAGGCGGTCGGCGTCCGAGGCATGGCTGCGGGCGGCATTGACCACCTTGGCCGACTCGGCATGGCGCAGCCAGTTGGCCACGGCCGGCAGGTGGTCCAGGCATTTGCAGGTGGAAATGGCGGTCATGGCGCCGCAGTCCGAATGCCCGCAGATCACGATATCGCTGACCCCGAGCACCGCCACCGCATATTCCACGGTGGCCGACACGCCGCCCGGCTCCGGCCCGTAGGAGGGCACGATATTGCCGGCGTTGCGGATCACGAACAGGTCGCCCGGTTCCTGCTGGGTCAGCAGTTCCGGCACCACCCGGCTGTCGGAGCAGGTGACGAACAGGGCGCTGGGGTTCTGGGTGGTGGCCAGTTGCTGGAACAACTCGCTGCGTTTCGGGAAGGCTTCGCGCTGGAACTTGAGAAAGCCGTCGATGATGTGCTGCATGGTGGTTCTCCTTGCATCGCTGATGGCGCAAGGATGGGAAATTTCAGCTATAGCGTCCAAGACTGGCTTGTTATGCTTTCCATAAGTACAGCCTATAGTTGGCGACCCTAGCCTGGAGCAATCATGCTGCTACGCCATATCCGTTACCTCTTGGCCGTCGCCGAGCACGGCAACTTCACCCGCGCCGCCGAAGCCTTGCACGTGTCCCAGCCGACGCTGTCGCAACAAATCAAGCAACTGGACGACAGCCTGGGCGCGCCGCTGTTCGACCGCTCGGGGCGCACGGTGCGCCTGACCGACGCCGGCGAGGCCTATGTGCGGTATGCGCGGCTGGCCCTGCAAGACCTGGAGGCCGCCAGGCGCGCCATGCATGACGTGCAGGATTTGCGGCGCGGCTCGTTGCGCCTGGCCATGACCCCGACCTTCAGCACCTACCTGGCGGGGCCGCTGCTGACCTCGTTCAACCAGCGCTATCCGGGGATCGGCCTGAGCCTTGAAGAGATGAGCCAGGACCAGCTGGAAGCCGCCCTGGCCGAAGACCGCCTGGACCTGGGCATCGCCTTTGCCGGCCAGCACCTGCCGGACATCGAGAGCCAGTGGCTGTTCGAGGAAAACCTGGGCCTGATGGTCAGCCGCGAGCAGCAGCCCGCGTTGGCGCACAACGTGACGGCGGCTGGGCTGGAGCTACAGCCGCTGGTGCTGCTCAGCGGCGATTTCGCCACCCGCCAGCATATCGACCGTTATTGCCGCGAGCAGGGCATAACGCCGCGCATCGCCATCGAAGCCAACTCCATCGGCGCGATTGTCGAAATCGTCCGTCGCGGGCAGTTGGCGACCATCCTGCCGCTGGCCATCACCCAGGAGCAGCCGGGCCTGCGGTCGGTGAACCTGCAGCCGCCCCTGGCGCCACGCAGCGTGGTGCTGCTGGGGCGCAAGGGCGCCTATCGCAGCGCCGCGTGCCAGGCTTTTCGCGAGTTGCTGACGGCTGCTTTCGCAAGCGGCTGACGGCTGCTTTTCGCGAGCAGCTGACGGCTCAGGGCGAGGGCGCCGCCAGCCACTGATCGACCACGCCGTTGTAGAAACCGGTGGCCTTGCTCAGGTGCAGCCACTGGTCGACGTAGCTTTTCCAGGCGACATCGTCGCGGGGCAGCAGGAAGGCTTTCTCGCTGTATTGCAGGTACTGCTCGGGGTTCACCGCGCACAGCCCCGGCTTGAGTTTTTGCTGGTAGCGCGCTTCGGATGCGTCGGTGATCATCACGTCGGCCTTGTTCGCCAGCAGTTGCTCGAAGATGGTCACGTTGTCGGCAAACAACGTCAGGTTGGCCTTGGGTAAATGCGCCCGGGCGAAGACTTCGTTGGTGCCTCCCGGCGGTTCGATCAGGCGCACCGAAGGCTGGTTGATCTGCTCCACGGTCTGGTAGCGCTGCTTGTCGGCGCAACGCACCAGCGGGATCTTCCCGTCGACGCCCAGGGTGTTGCTGAAGAAGGCTTTCTTCTGCCGCTCCAGGGACACGGAAATACCGCCCACGGCGATGTCGCACTGGTTCGCCAGGAAGTCCGGCATCAGGGTTTTCCAGGTGGTTTTCACCCACTTCACCTCCACCCCCAGGCTTTGCGCCAAAGACTGCGCCATCGAGATGTCGATGCCTTCGTAGGCACCGTCCGGGCGCAGGTAGGTGTAGGGCTTGTAGTCGCCGGTGGTGCAGACGTTCAGGTGTCCGCGTTCGATGACCTGGTCCAGGTGCGAGGCGCTTGCTGCGGCAAATGCCGGGGCGCTGAGGGTCAGCAGCGAACAGAGCAGAAGGCGTGCTTTCATGCGGTCGATCCTTGATGACAAAAGGGAAGAGGCCGAGGGCGGCTCATTATTTGCGCCTGCCCGCAACGGGGCAAGGCACATCGTTTAGCGCGCGTTGCGCGAGGCTTGTGCGGGAAAGTTTTGGCAAAAGGCCATGCCAACTATTTGTTGGCTTCTTTTTCACGAAACCTTGATGGTCGGCTACCTAGAGTTTGTGCTGTCGTGGGCAGTCATTAATAAACGGCCTGACGACGCACTTCTCTCAAGGAACACGCCAACCGCCATGCTGAATATCAGACCCCTGCGTCCCGAGTGGGTGACGCTGATTGCCTGCGCCTTTTTATTGCTTGGCTGCAACTTCGTGCTCTGGCAGCACCTGTTTGGCATTACCGCTTCGGACAGCCGCGGCATCGCCTTGCGCGTGGCCTTTGGGGTGATGATCTTCTGTGCCTTCAACCTCATCCTGACCTGGCTGGCGTTTCGCCGGGTGCTGAAGCCGGCGCTGGTCCTGTTGTTTATGGTCAGTGCCGGCGTGGCTTATTTCATGAACCAGTACGGCGTGCTGATCGATGCCGGAATGTTTCGCAACTTTGCCGAAACCAATGTGACGGAAGTGCGTGGCTTACTCTCGCCGAAGTTGCTGGTTTATATCTTGTTGCTGGGCGTGTTGCCTTCCTGGTTGTTATGGAAGACCCCGATCAATTATCGGCGCTGGCACCGTGAGTTATTAAGCAAGTTGCTGGTTTCCGGCATGTGCGCGGCGGCCATTGGCGGGGTCGCGCTGGCCAACTATCAAGGCCTGGCCTCGCTGTTTCGCAATCACCATGAGTTGCGCCTGATGCTGGTGCCGAGCAACTACGTGGGCGCCTCCATCGGTTACTTGCGTGAGCAAGTGGTTTCGGCGCGCCAGCCCTTCGTCAGGATCGGCGAGGACGCCCGGCGCAATGCGACCTGGCAGGGGCATGCGCGTAAATCGCTGACGGTGCTGGTGGTCGGCGAAAGTGCCCGGGCCGAGAACTTTGGCGTGCTGGGCTACGAGCGCGACACCACACCGAAGCTCAGCCAGGAAAGCGGCCTGATCGCCTTCACCGACGTGTCGTCCTGCGGCACCGAGACGGCGGTCTCGGTGCCCTGCATGTTCTCCAACATGGGGCGCAAGAACTACGACGCCAGCAAGGCGAAGAACGAGGAAGGGCTGCTGGACGTGCTCAAGCGCGCCGGGCTCGAGGTGATCTGGCGGGACAACCAGTCCGGCTGCAAGGGCACCTGCGACCGGGTGACCCTCGACGACGTCAGCAATCTCAAGGACCCGGCGCTGTGCGCCAACAGCGAATGCCGCGACGAGATCCTGCTCCAGGGCCTGCAGCACTTCATCGACACCCTGGACAAGGACACCGTGCTGGTCCTGCACCAGATGGGCAGCCACGGGCCGGAATACTTCAAGCGCTACCCCAGGGAATACGAGCGCTTCACCCCGGTGTGCCGCAGCAACGCCCTGGACAATTGCAGCCGCCAGAGCATCGTCAACGGCTACGACAACACGCTGCTCTACACCGACCACGTGCTGGCGACCCTGATCGACTTGCTGCGCGACAATCAGGACAAGGTCGATACCGCCATGCTCTACCTGTCGGACCACGGCGAGTCGCTGGGCGAATACAACCTGTTCCTGCATGGCACGCCCTACATGCTCGCGCCGCCGCAGCAAAAGCAGGTGGCGATGCTGGCCTGGTTCTCGGACAGCTACCAGAAGGCCTTCTCGGTGGACACCCATTGCCTGCAACTGAGCCGGGAAAAACCGCTGAGCCAGGACAACCTGTTCCACTCGATGCTGGGTTTGCTGGAGGTCGACAGCCAGGTCTATCAGCGCGACCTGGATCTGTTCGCCGGTTGCCGGGGCAGCGTGGTCGACGCGGTGCTGGCGCGGCAATGACGCCTGGAACCGCGTTCGACCTTTTTTTCACGATCGGGCCTGTAACCTGTTTTTCATCCAGGACTTACCAGAGCCAGCAGATCCATGCCCGTGCACCCGTCATCTCCCATCGAGCTTGAGTTCGCCAGGCGCTACGACCAGGCGCACGCGCGCGTCTGCGGCGACGAGCGTCCGCCGGGGCTGGGGCGGCGCCTGGCGTTATGGCGTGACGAGCGCCTGGTGCGCCGTGCGCTGAAAGTGGCGGGCGAGCCGGGCCTGATTCTCGACCTGGCCTGTGGCGCGGGGCGCTTCTGGCCGGTGCTGGGCGAGCACGGCAACCGGGTGATCCTGGCGGCGGACTCGTCCCAGGACATGCTCAACCACGCCCAGACCCACCATCCGGCGAGCCTGCTCAGGCGGGTCAAGACCTTCCACAGTTCGTCGTTCAGCATCGGCTTGTCGGCCAATGCGGTGGACTGCATCGCCTGCCTGCAACTGTTCCCCCATGTCGCCAGCAGCGAGGCGCGCCGGGCCTTGCTGGGCGAATTTCACCGGGTCAGCCGCGACTCGGTAATCCTCGCGGTACGCATCGCCAGTCGCTTCAAGGCGCTGCAGCAACGACTGCGGGGGCGCCGCACGTGCGCGGCGTGGGCGCAGGCCAGCAGGGCGCGGGTCGAGGCCGAGTTCAAGGGCGCGGGTTTCGACGTGCTCAGCCACCAGGACTTCATTCCCGGTTGTGCCGCCTGGCGGGTCTATGTACTGCGCAAACGCAGCTAGCCGACGGGGTTCGCACCATTCTTGCGGCCCCGGTAGCGATTTCGCGCAGGCACTTGTCGAGTGAATGCTCAGAAATCTCCGAGGGCGATATATACTGCGCGCCATTCTTCAAGGGAGAGCCGTGTGGGCATCGATATTCACTGGATTCGCGACAACGATAGCCTCGGTCAATTCTGCACCGAGTGGCAGAAGCTGCCATTCGTCGCCCTCGATACCGAATTCATGCGGGTCGACACCTTCTATCCAATCGCAGGCCTGTTGCAGGTCGGCGATGGCCAGCGCGCTTACCTCATCGACCCCTTGACCATCGACAACTGGCAGCCGCTGGCGGCCTTGCTGGAGAACAGCGCGGTGGTCAAGGTGGTGCATGCCTGCAGCGAGGACCTTGAGGTCCTGCTACGCCTGACCGGCAGCCTGCCGGCGCCGCTGTTCGACACGCAACTGGCCGCCGCCTACCTGAACCTGGGTTTCTCCATGGGCTATTCGCGGTTGGTCCAGGAAGTGCTGGGCATCGAATTGCCCAAGGGCGAAACCCGCTCCGACTGGCTGCAGCGGCCGTTGTCGGAAACCCAGATCAGCTACGCCGCCGAAGACGCCGTGCACCTGGCCGAGGTCTACACCCAGCTGCGGCCGAAGCTGTCCGATGACAAATACAACTGGGTGCTGGAAGACGGCGCCGAGCTGGTGGCCAACCTGCGCCGCGAAGTCGACCCCTACGAGGTCTACCGCGACGCCAAACTGGCCTGGAAGCTGTCCCGCGCGCAGCTGGCGGTACTGCGCGAACTCTGCGCCTGGCGCGAGCGCGAGGCGCGGGCGCGGGATCTGCCGCGCAACCGGATCGTGCGCGAGCATTCGCTGTGGCCATTGGCCAAGAGCCAGCCGGACAGCCTCGGCGCCCTGGCGAAAATCGAAGACATGCACCCGCGCACCGTGCGCCAGGACGGCGAGTTCCTGCTGGACCTGATCAAGCGTGCCGCCAGCGTCAGCCCCGACCAGTGGCCGCCGGCAGTCCCCGAGCCGCTGCCGATGGAAGCCTCGACCCTGCTCAAGCGCCTGCGCGCCGTGGGCCAGGCCGAAGCCGAGCGCCTGGGCATCGCCCCGGAACTGATGCTGCGCAAGAAAACCCTGGAAAGCCTGCTCAAGAGCGGCTTCCCCAACGGACCCTACCAATTGCCCGATTCGCTGCGTGGCTGGCGCCGCGAATTGATGGGCCAGGCGCTGCTCGACAGCCTGGCCACCGCCGGAGAACAGCCATGAAACGTATCTGCTCGATCTACAAAAGCCCGCGCAAGAACGAGATGTACCTCTACGTGCTCAAGAGCGATGCCCTGGAGCGCGTGCCGGAAAACCTGCTGCTGGCGTTCGGCAAGCCGCAGCACGCCTTCGACCTGGTGCTGAGCCCGGAGCGCAAGCTGTCGCGCGAGGACATCCACCAGGTGCTGGAGAACCTCGACAAGCAGGGTTACCACCTGCAGATGCCGCCGGCCGAGGACGAGTACATTGAGCACTTGCCCGAAGAACTGCTGCGCCGTAATGATCCGGTCTGACGGACACCTGTAGATGCCCTGTCCGGGGCATCGTTGAAAATGGAACTGAGTCTATTGGCGGCGGCCGCGATCGATGGAGCGATACTCCATCGGCGGTCGCCTGCACCGCTTTGTAAGGTTTGAACCATGCGCGTTCTGATTGCCGAACACGATCACGCTATTTATGCCCGTTTGTTGCGTCAGCTGGCACCTGACCTGGAAGTGCTCACCAGTGGCGATTCCGCCGAGCTGTCCAAGCTGGCCGCGGACTGCCCGGTCTGGCTCGGCCAGCCGGACCTGCTGGCCACCCTGTTGCGCCAGGGCCACCAGCCGCAGTGGCTGCAATCGACCTGGGCCGGTATCACGCCGTTGCTCGCCGACGGCCTGCCACGGCATTACCGGCTGACCCGCGCCGTGGGGATCTTCGGCCAGGTCATGGCCGAATACGTGCTCACCTACATGCTCGGCCACGAGCGCGAAGTGCTGGCGCGCCTGGTCAGCCAGGTCGAGCGCAAGTGGGATAACCGCACCGGCCAGAGCCTGGCCGGGCGCAAGGTGCTGATCGTCGGCGCCGGCGATATCGGCCAGAGCGTGGCGCAGTTCCTGCTGCCATTCGGCGTCGAGCTGTACGGCATCGCCAGCGAAGCCCGGGAGCAGGCGCCGTTTATCGAAGTGGCGGGCTTGTCGGAGCTGGGGCGCCTGGTGGGCGAGGTCGATTATGTGGTCAACCTGCTGCCCAACACGCCGCACACCCATGACCTGTATGACGCGGCGCTGTTCAAGCGCTTCAAGCCGACCGGCCTGTTCATCAACACCGGCCGCGGTGTCGCGGTGGTCGATGCGGACCTGGTGGAAGCATTGAAGGAAGGCCATCTGGCGGGCGCGGTGATCGACGTCTGCCGCCAGGAGCCGCTGCCGCAGCGCCATCCATTCTGGACCGCCTGGGGCCTGCTGCTGACTGGCCACAGCTCGGCGCCGACCTCGCCGACGCTGATGGCGCAGCTGTTCATCGACAACTTGCGGGCCTATCAAGCCAATGAGGCGTTGCGTGGCGAAGTGGATTTCGCGCGGGGTTATTGAGGGGAAACACAGACTCTGTAGCCGCTGCCGCAGGCTGCGATAAGTCCGAAGGACTTCAGCGATCTCAAGATCCTGCGCCCACGTTGTGGGCGATCGCAGCCTGCGGCAGCGGCTACAGGGATTGCAGCAGGCTTACAGGCTGAAATCGCCTTCGGCCACGGTCTCGCTCAATGGCCGACGCGGGCTTGGTTCTTCGCGGGCCTGTAGGTATTCGGCTAGGACTTCAGCTGTTCATCGACAACTTGCGGGCCTATCAAGCTAATGAGGCGTTGCGTGGCGAAGTGGATTTCTCTCGGGGTTACTGAGGGAAACACAGACTCTGTAGCCGCTGCCGCAGGCTGCGATAAGTCCGAAGGACTTCAGCGATCTCAAGATACTGCGCCCACGTTGTGGGCGATCGCAGCCTGCGGCAGCGGCTACAGGGATTGCAGCGGGCTTACAGGCTGAAGTCGCCTTCGGCCACGGTCTCGCTCAATGGCCGACGCGGGCTCGGCTCTTCGCGGGCTTGCAGGTATTCGGCCAGGCTCGCCTTGTCGCCCAGTTTGCCGACGGCCACGGCGGCATGCAGGGCATAACCCTGCGGAATCTTCAGCTCCTTGCGCGTCAGCTCCTGGTCGAACCCGGCCATGCCGTGGGTGTGCCAGCCGCTGATGCTGGCCTGCAACGCCAGGTGGCCCCAGGCCGAACCGGTGTCGAAGGTGTGCCACAGGGCCGGGGTTTCTTCGCTGGCGCCAGGCGCGGTGAAGGTGGTTTTCGAGATCACGATCACCAGCGCCGAGGCGTGCTGCGCCCAGCCACGGTTGAATTCGTTGAGCAGGCCGAGGAAACGTTCCCAGTTCGGCGTGTCGCGGCGCGCATACAGGAAGCGCCACGGCTGCGAGTTATAGGCCGACGGCGCCCAGCGGGCGGCTTCGAAGAAGCTCAGCAGGGTTTCCTCGGGGATGGCTTCGCCGGTGAAGGCGCGTGGCGACCAGCGCTCGATGAATTGCGGGTGGATGGCGTACTCGGCAACGCGGGGGTTGGCGCTCATGAAAGAGACTCCTGGCTACGTTTGAGAAAAAATGGGGTAAACCGGCGAGCGCAGTTGGACTGGGCGGTGGGGTTTTCCTGATCCTTGGCGAATCACCGGGTGCGACGCGGTCGAGCGTTAATGGCATGCGGACGGGGGGCTGTCCGAGTGGCAAAGCTACTGCGCGGGCATGCGGCCTGACAAGTAGTGCGTTACCGACAGTCGCCAGCGCTTGGCCCGCGGGACCTTGGGCACTAGACTGGCGGCCTTTTCCCTGTCCGATACCGATTACCTGAGCCATGGCCGCCAAAGTTGAACCCTTCTGGATCCGCAAAACCCTCGAACAACTCGATCAGGAGGAATGGGAGTCGTTGTGCGACGGTTGTGGCCTGTGCTGCCTGCAGAAGCTCGAGGATGAAGAAGACAACAGCGTCTATTACACCCGCATCGCCTGCAAACTGCTGGACCTGAAGACCTGCCAGTGCAGCGACTACGCCAACCGTCGCGCCTCGGTGCCGGACTGTATCCAGCTCACCCCGGGCAAGGCCGACGAGTTCAAGTGGCTGCCGCCGACCTGCGGCTATCGCCTGGTCAGCGAGGGCAAGGACCTGCCGCTCTGGCACCATCTGGTGTGCGGTGACCGCGACGCGGTGCACCACGAGCGTATTTCCCAGTCCGGGCGCATGCTCGCCGAAGGCAGCGTGGCCGAGGAAGACTGGGAAGATCATCTGATTTTCCGCGCCGGCTGAGGTTACGCCGCGCGCGCGTTCAAGGTTTGTTCACGAAGGAGTGTGTATGGCTGTGGGGGCAAGGCTGGCGCTGGCCGGCTGGTTGCTGGTGCTCAGTGCGCCGGGGTGGGCGGCAAGAAAAGTCGATCTGGATTACCACGTGCGCCTGTTGCCGCAGAGCGATCAAGCGCAAGTGCGCCTGACCCTGGCCGACGGCGCGGCGGTGCGCAGCCTGGATTTCGACCTGGGCCAGCCAGGCGATTACAGCGACTTCAAGGCCGATGGCCAATGGCAGCCCGCGGCACAGCGCGGCGTATGGCGCCCGGCCAGCGGCAAGGCCAGCCTGAGCTATCGGGTGCGGATCAGCCACAGCCTGAGAAAAGACAGTTTCGACAGCCGCATGACACCCAACTGGGCCTTGTTGCGCGGCGATGCGCTGGTGCCGCCGGCGAAGCTCGACCAGCAGGACGGCGTCGAACTGGTGGCACGCCTGGAATTCGAGTTGCCCGCCGGCTGGAAAAGCGTGGAAACCGCCTGGCCGCGAATCGGCAAGAACCGTTTTCGTATCGATAACCCCGCCCGTCTGTTCGACCGGCCTACCGGCTGGATGCTGGCCGGTGCCCTGGGCAGCCGCCGCACCCGGCTGGGGGAAACCGAAGTCACGGTGGCCTCGCCGCAAGGGCAGGGCATGCGGCGCATGGATGTGCTGACGCTGCTGACCTTTGTCTGGCCGCAGATCCAGGCGACCTTTCCCCGCCATCCAGACAAATTGCTGATTGTCGGCGCGGCCGACCCGATGTGGCGCGGCAGCCTGGCCGGGCACGATTCGCTGTACCTGCACAGCCGCCTGCCGCTGGTCAGCGAGAGCGGCACCAGCCCGCTGCTGCGCGAGGCGATCCAGGTCTTTGCGCGGATCAACGACAGCGAGCGCAGCGACTGGATCGGCGAGGGGCTGGCGGAGTATTACGCCATTGAATTGATGCGTCGCGCCGGCGGCATGAGCGATGAGCGTTATCAAACCCTGGAGGCCCGCCTGGCCAAGAGCGGCCAGGGCGTCGACAGCCTGCGCGGCGAGCAGGTGGACGCGCCGGTGGTGGCCAGGGCCGTGCTGCTATTGCAGGAACTGGACCGGGAAATCCGCCTCAAGACCCGCAACAAGCGTTCGCTGGATGACGTGACCCGGTCGGTGATGCGCCTGGAAAGCGTCAGCACCGACGAGTTCGTGAAGCTCAGCGAGAGCGTGCTGGGCGGGGCGTCGAAGGTGCTCGATAGCGATTTGTTGCGCTGAGCGCTATGCGCTCAATCGCCAGCAAGGCTGTTGCGGCAGCAATGGCGTTCGTTCTTCGACGCGGCTTTCGCGGCCGCCGGTCAAACCCCGGCCTTGGGCGATTGCACTGAATCGTTGCCGGTCACGGTCGCGGTACGGGTCGCCGCCTCGGCATTGGCCTTGAGCGTCTTGAGCTCCGCGCCGGCACGCTCGATCTTCGCCCGTACGTTCTGCATATCCTGGCGGCTCTTCTCCAGCAGGCTTTTCGCCGAACTGTGGCCGGTGATGCCCCGGGCCAGGGCGACTCCGCCGATGGCGACCTGAATCAGGCCGAACACACCGCCACGGCGCAGGCCCTTGCCGACCATGACCACGCCGCCGGCCAGCGAGCCGATGCGCTCCCAGCCTTGCACGTTCTGGTCTGGCTGGCTCTGTAGGGGAGTGGTTTCGATGGGGTCCAGTTGTTTGCTGTCGCTCATGATCTGTCTCCTGGGGTGATGGATATAAAGCTGACTGCGCGGGTGCGTCGCTTGTTCCATCGAATCGTCGACGAGCCAGGAAAAGCGCTCGGCGCAGTGCTCAAAACTTGGGGCCGGAGCGGGTGTTGTTGCCCTTGGCCAGGCGGTCGTAGAGCACCACGTTGACGGTGGCGGCGAGGTTCATGCAACCGGTGGTCGGGATGTAGACCACGTCTTCGCACCAGTCGCGGATGTCCTTGTCCAGGGAGCCGTCTTCCGGGCCGAAGATGTACAGCGCGCGGTCCGGGTGGGTGTATTCCGGCAGCGAACGGGCGCCTTCCACCAGTTCCACCGCCACCGGCACGCAGCCCAGGGGCAGGATTTTCTTCAGGTCGTCGATGCCGATCAGCGGGATGTCCTGGTGGACCTTCTTGGTGTCGGTGACGAAGTCGCGGGCCCGTTCATAGCGCTTGCCGGTGTAGAACACCGACGCGACGCCATAGCAGCCGGCGGCGCGCATCACCGAACCGACGTTCTCCGGCGACTTGGGGTTATACAAACCAATGCAGCTGTACCTTTTGTTTGCCACGAGCGGGGTGCCTTCGAGAAAAACCGCGATTATACGGGGATTGTCGGCCGGCGGTTGGATCCGGCAAATGCATCGCGGGCAAGCGGCACATCTGCAGGATCAGTGTCTGCCGGTGCGCCGCTTGCCCGCGAGAGGCCGGTCCAGTTGGACCGGGGAGGGCGAAGGTTACTCTTCGTCTTTCTTCATCAACCCCGCCAGCGCGGCGAAGGGGTTGTGGGTGGCCTTGGCGACTTTCGGCGTGCTCAGGGAACCCTCGCCGAAATACTGCTGGTCGGTGTAGCGCGAGTGTTCGTTGTCGTGGCAGTACAGGCACAGCAGTTCCCAGTTGGAACCGTCCTGCGGGTTGTTGTCGTGATTGTGGTCGCGGTGGTGCACGGTCAGCTCGCTCAAGCGCTTGCCGGAGAACTCGCGGGCGCAGCGCCCGCAAACGTGCGGATACATCTTCAGGGCCTTGTCGCGGTAGCCCATCTCGCGGTCGCGCTGGGCGTCGGCGAGGATGCGGTCGAGCTTGGAAGTGTTGGTCGAACTCATGGGTTCACCTTTATGCAAAGACTAATGACGGTAATGAGCCTGAGTTTAGCTCAGGCCTTGAGCTTCTCGGCAATCCAGATGGTGTGGCGGGTGCCCTTGTTGCCATGGGCGAAGACCTGCACTTCCTCGGCCTTGAAGCCGGCCTTGCGCAGCTTGTCGGAATACTGCCTGTCGGCGCTCGCCGACCACACCGCCAGCACGCCCTTGGGCCGCAGGGCCCTGGCACAGGCCGCCAGCCCGGCGGAGGAATAGAGCCAGCTGTTGGCCTTTTGGGTCAGGCCTTCGGGGCCGTTGTCGACGTCGAGCATGATCGCGTCGAACCCCTGGGGTTCGGCCTGCAGGACCTTGGCCACGTCTTCCATGCGGATCGTCGTGCGCGGGTCGAGCAACGGCCGGCCGGACTTCTCTCCCAGCGGTCCGCGGTTCCATTCGACCACCCCCGGCACCAGCTCGGCGACCACCACTTCGGCGCTCTTGCCCAGGTGCTTGAGGGCCGAGGCGAGGGTGAAGCCCATGCCCAGGCCGCCGATCAGTACCCGCGAGTGGGGGCGTCCGGCGACCTTGCGGCAGGGGATTTCCGCCAGGGCGTCTTCGGAGCCGTGCATGCGGGTGTTCATCAGTTGCCCGCCGTCGCCGCCCTGGATCTTGATGACAAAATCCTCGCCGTATTCGAACAGGCACAAGGCACCGCCATTTTCGGGAATCGGGGTGGTGTCCAGCAGAACGAAACGTTTCATGAAGGTCTCAATGAGAAAGGCAAACCGCCCCGGTTGGGAGTAGCCTGAGGGCTGACAATAGCGAGGGAGCCATTGATGAAGCGCACTATTCTAACGGTCATTGCCCGCACAGCGCTCTTGCTAAGTGCGGCGCTGGCGATGACCGCCGTGCACGCCCAGGAGCTGCAGGCCGTGCCCGTGACACCGATGCCTGCCGCCGGCTCGCCCGGCACCGCGACCCCAACCCCGTATCCGCAGATCACGCCGCCCAGCACACCCAAGGCCGCGGCCCATGGCGGCGCGCCATTGCTGCCGCCGATCGACCGGCCCAAGCCGCCGAAAGACCAGCCTTTGCCAGGGCTGGAGCACAACGAGACGAAAACCAGGGCCCCGGGTGGCTAGACCTGTTGCGAAAGCAACTGCCCGTCGGCCATGCGCAGGCGCTTGGACAGTGAGATGGCGAGGGCGCGGATAATCTTGGCGGCGATCTTCGGCGCCTCGTTGAGCATTTTCTCCAGCGAGTCCTTGCCCAGGTTGAGCAGCCGGCAATCGCTGGCGGCCACGCAACTGGCCGAGCGCCGCTCGCCGTCGAGCACCGCCATCTCGCCGAAGGCCCGGCCGCTGCGCAGGGTGGCGATGGTCACGCGCACCCCTTCGCTGTTGGTCTTCTGCACCGCCACCTGGCCGGAATGGATGATGCACATGAAGCTGCCGGCATCGCCCTCGCGGAAGATTTCCTGGCCCTGGGCGATGCTGCTGATGCTGAAGTAGCCGGCGGCGGCATTGAAGTCGGCCGGCAAGAGCTGATCGAACAATCCGCAGTCCATCAGCCAGTCGCGAATTTCATTGTTCAACAAGGTAGGTTCTGGCATGTCGTCACGGTCTTTTTCTTGTGTCTGTGGCAGTCCCGGGCAGGTGCGGTATGGCCTGGGACCGGCGGCGCTGTCCTTAAGACAGGAGCGCCGGCCGGAGTTCCTCAGGCAATGCCCAGAATCTTGAAAACAAATGCATATTCGAGCGCTACGTCACGCAATCCCTGGTAACGCCCGCTCATGCCGCCATGGCCGGCGCCCAGCTCGGTCTTGAGCAGCAGCAAGTTGTCGTCGGTCTTGGTGGCGCGCAGGCGGGCCACCCACTTGGCCGCTTCCCAGTACTGCACGCGGCTGTCGTTATAGCCGGCGATCACCAGGGTCGCCGGATAGGCCTTGGCCTCGACATTCTCGTAGGGCGCATAGGCCTTGATCCGTGCATACACCTCCGGCTCCTGTGGGTTGCCCCATTCGTCGTATTCGGTGACGGTCAGCGGCAGGTCGGGGTCGAGCATGGTGTTGAGCACATCGACGAACGGCACCTCGGCGATCGCCGCCTTGAACAGCTCTGGACGCTGGTTGAGCACCGCGCCGATCAGCAGGCCGCCGGCGCTGCCGCCGCTGATGGCCAGTTGCTCGGAAGTGGTCAGGCCCTCGGCGATCAGGTGTTCGGCGCAGGCGATAAAGTCGCTGAAGGTGTTCTGCTTGTGTTCCTGCTTGCCGGCGCGGTACCAGGCTTCGCCCAGCTCGCCGCCACCGCGAACGTGGGCGATGGCGAAGGCCACGCCGCGCTCCAGCAGGCTCAGGCGCGCATGGGAAAACCACGGGTCGAGGCTTTCGCCGTAGGCGCCGTAGCCATACAGGTACAGCGGCGCCGGCCGGCCCAGGGCTGCACGCTTGATCACCAGGCTGATCGGCACCTGGGTGCCGTCGGCCGCGGTCGCCCACAGGCGCTGGCTGACATAGGCATCCGGGTCGAATACGCCGAGCACCGGGGTTTCCTTGAGCACTTTCTGTTCGCCGCCGGCCAGATCCAGCTGGCGGATCTGCGCCGGGCGGTTCAGCGCTTCGTAGCGCAGGCGGATGCGCTGGCTGACGAACTCCAGGCTGTTCTGCACATGCAGGCTGTAGGCCGCATCCGGCAGTTGCACGCGGTAAGCCGGCAGGCCCTCGGGGTGCACCTCGATGATCGGCAGGCCGCCTTCGCGCAGGCTCAGGGTCATGGCCGAGGCGTTCAGGCTCAGGCCTTCGAGCATCACGCTGGCGCTGTGCGGGATCAGGTTCTGCCAGTCGGCTGCGCTTGGCGGCGTGCCCAGGTCCGGCGCCTGGTAGAGGGCGAAGTTGATGCCGTCGCGGTTGCTGCGGATAAACCAGGTCCACTGGCCATCGAGCAGGCCGTGGTCGACGTCGTATTCATGGTGCTCGACCCGTGGCGCCAGGCAGGTGAAGGCTTGCTGCGGCTGCGCCGCGTCGAGTACCCAGACCTCGCTGGTGGTCTTGCTGCCCAGCGACAGCAGCAGCTGTTTCTCGGAGCTCGAGCGGTAGCAATGGAGGAAAAAGCGCCCGTCCGGCTCATGGAACACTTCTTCGGCGGCGGTGCCGTCCAGGCGATAGCGCAGTAGCTTGTGCGGGCGGTGGGTGTCGTCCAGCTCGGCGAAGAACAGGGTCAGGCTGTCGTTGGCCCAGGTCATGCTGCCGTCGCAATCGACGAACTCCAGTTCGCTGATCTTGCCGCTGGACAGCTCCTTGACGAACAGCGTGTAGACCTCTTCGCCGCTGGTATCGAGGCTGTAGGCCAGGCGCTGGTGGTCGGGGCTGATGCTGAAGGCGCCGAGGGAAAAGAAACCGCCCTTGGCCAGCTCGTTGGGGTCCAGCAGCAGCTGTTCCTGGCTTTCGTCGACGCTCAGGCTGTCGTCGGCCGGGCGCGGGCAGCGGTAGTGCCGGGCATATTCGTCGCCGGCGGTGGTGCGCGTGTAATACAGGTACGGGCCCCAGGGCGAGGGCAGGGACAGGTCGGTCTCGAGGATCCGGCCCTTGATTTCCTGGAACAGGGTTTCACGCAGCGCCGCCTGGTCGGCGAGGGCGGCCTCTTGATAACTGTTCTCGGCCTTCAGGTAATCGAGCACGGCATCGGTGTCGCGCTCCTGGAGCCAGGCGTACGGGTCCGGGCCTTCGGCCTTGCGGGCGATCGGGGCGCTGGTGACGGGGGCGGATACGGGCATGAAGGGCTCTCGGGGCGGTGACAATTAAGGGCGCGGCAGACAGCGGTGCAGCCGGGCATGCGAAAAGCCGTTATCATAAGCGCCTCTTTGCCTGCCTTGCCATGGACACCATGACCGAGAACGACTATCTGATCGCTTGGGGGCTCTACGCCTTCGCCGCCCTGGGCTGCCTGCTGGTGTGGATGCGCCTGACCCGCTGGATGTGGCGCTGGCTGCGCGAGCCGCTGCGGATTCTGGTGGCGGTGCTGCTGTTCAGCCCGACCGTCGTCGACCCGGCCAAGGAAATGTTCGCCCCGGCCGTGGCCATCACCGCCCTGGACATGCTGTTCAAGGTCGGCAACAACGCCTGGCGCGCGGTCTCCGACCTGTTCATGTATGGCGTGATCGCCTTCGGCATCTACCTGGTGTTCGTCCTGATCCGCTGGCCGATCGAGCGTGCCGCCCAGGCCCGCAAGGAGCAGGCCGAAGCCGCCAGGGCCGCGGCCCGCGCCGAAGAGCCGGACGACCAGCCCTTCGGCGGTGCCGGCGACGATCGTTATGGCCGCCCACCCGTGCCCAGCAACCCCCAGCGTTCGCGGATCGAACCGCGCCTGTAACACGCATTGAAGCGAGAGTCCGAGCATGTGTGAGTTATTGGGCATGAGCGCCAATGTACCGACCGATATCGTGTTCAGCTTTACCGGGCTGATGCAGCGCGGCGGGCGCACCGGTCCGCATCGCGACGGCTGGGGCATCGCTTTCTACGAGGGCCGTGGCCTGCGCCTGTTCCAGGACCCGGCGGCGAGCAGCGAGTCGGAAGTGGCCAACCTGGTGCAGCGGTACCCGATCAAGAGCGAAGTGGTGATCGGCCACATTCGCCAGGCCAACGTCGGCAAGGTCTGCCTGTCCAATACCCATCCGTTCGTGCGTGAGCTATGGGGGCGCAACTGGTGTTTCGCCCACAACGGCCAGCTGGCGGACCTGCAAGCCGTCGCCAGCTTCTACCGGCCGGTGGGCGATACCGACAGCGAGGCGGCTTTCTGCGACCTGCTCAACCGGGTGCGCGAAGCCTTTCCCGAACCCGTGGACGTCGAGCAATTGTTGCCGTCGTTGGTGGCCGCCTGCGCCGAATACCGCAGCAAGGGCGTGTTCAACTGCCTGCTCAGCGACGGCGACTGGCTGTTCTGCTATTGCTCGACCAAACTGGCGCAGATCACCCGTCGCGCGCCCTTTGGCCCGGCCCGCCTGAAGGACGTCGATGTGATCGTCGACTTCCAGGCCGAAACCACGCCCAACGACGTGGTGACGGTGATCGCCACCGAACCCTTGACCGAAAACGAAACCTGGACCCGCTACGAGCCGGGCCAATGGAGCCTGTGGCGGCGCGGTGAATGCGTCATGCACGGCCAGACCGAATAAGGACATCCCCTATGTTGCTCAGTTATCTGCGGCTGGTGTTGTTTGCGGCCGGCCTGTTGGTCGGCGTGCAAGTGCCGGGTTTCATCAGCGATTACGCCAAGCGGGTCGAGGCTCACCTGATCGAGGCCCAGGCCGGCCTGCAAGGCTTCCAGGGCACCGCCAACCAGTTCTTCAAGGGCGATTTGCAGGCGCTGGTCGCCCACTACCGGGCCAGCGACGACCCGGTGTTCCGCAGCGACGCCGATAGCCTGGGCAACCTGCTCGATCGCCAGCGCGCGCTGGACAAGCAGTTCCAGGCCATGCAGGGCCCGTGGTACATCCGCCTGCTGCAAGTGGTGCTGGCCGCCGACCCGGATATCCGCAAGGAAACCTGGAACGGCTACAGCTACCAGATCCTGCTGACCCCGCAAGCGATGATCTGGGCGATGAGCGGCGCCTTGCTGCTGTCGTTCGGGCTGGAATGCCTGTATCGCCTGATCGACTGGGTGGTGCTCGGCGGCAAGCGCCTGCGCCAGAGCCGGCCCATTGAAGAGCGCGACCTGAAGGGCTTGTGACCGTAGCCGCAGCCGCAGGCTGCGATCGACGGCGTAGCCGTCGTACACCAGCCGACGCGTTTTTCCAGTCAGATTGCGGATGCAGGTTGTGCGGCAACTGCGTTGCCGTTCGCAGCCTCGCAGGCTCGGCAGC
>NZ_FNPW01000003.1:27891-50348 GCF_900107395.1 Pseudomonas sp. NFIX28 | reverse complement strand
GCAGCCGTCGTAAACCGGCCGACGCGTTTTTCCAGGCAGATTGCGGAGGCAGGTTGTGCGGCAACTGCGTTGCCGTTCCGCAGCCTCGCAGGCTCGGCAGCGGCTACACGGACACCGCGATCCCTGTAGCCGCTGCCGCAGGCTGCGATCGACAGAGCAGCCGTCGTAAACCGGCCGACGCGTTTTTCCAGGCAGATTGCGGAGGCAGGTTGTGCGGCAACTGCGTTGCCGTTCCGCAGCCTCGCAGGCTCGGCAGCGGCTACACGGACACCGCGATCCCTGTAGCCGCTGCCGCAGGCTGCGATCGACGGCGCAGCCGTCGTGAACCGGCCGACGCGTTTTTCCAGGCAGATCGCGGATGCAGGTTGTGCGGCAACTGCGTTGTCGTTCGCAGCCTCGCAGGCTCGGCAGCGGCTGTACGGACGCCGCGATCCCTGTAGCCGCTGCCGCAGGCTGCGATCGACGGCGCAGCCGTCGTAAACCAGCCGACGCGTTTTTCCAGGCAGATCGCGGATGCAGGTTGTGCGGCAACTGCGTTGCCGTTCGCAGCCTCGCAGGCTCGGCAGCGGCTACAAAGGCCTTCACGGCAAGTCAGCCCGCCAGGACGATGTAGTTTTCGCCCACTTTCTGCGCATAACGCTCCAGCACCTGCTGGCACAGCACCACCACTTCGTCCACCAGGTCGACGCCCACCCGCCACGACACCACTACCTGCAGGTTCGGCGGGCGCTGGTCGATGGCCAGCAGGGTCAGTTCGCCGCGCGCCAATTCTTCGCTGACCAGCACCGGCGGCAAGGCGCCGATGCCGAAGCCATCGCGCAGCAGGCGGGTGATGGCCGACACCGAATTCACGCAATTGAGGCGTGGCGCGCTGACGCCGTTGGCCTGCATCAGGCTCAGCACTTCCTGGTGCGGCAGGGAGTTTTTCGAGTAGGTGATGATGCGCTCCCGGGCCAGCTCGGCCAGGTTGGCGTACTCGCGGTTGTAGATCGAGTTGCTGGCGACTATCCAGCCCATGGGGTGGCTGGCCAGTTCCAGGCTGCGAATGGATTCCTGGCGCAGCAGGTCGGTTTGCAGGACCAGGTCGAGAAAGCCTTTTTGCAGCTGATCGCAGAGATTCAGCGAGGTGTCGGCCACCAGCTCGATTTCCACCTGGGGATAGCTGTCCATCATCCGCGCCACCAGGGGGCTGAGCCAGGTGTGGATCACTGTGTCCATGACACCGATGCGAATCCGCCCGACCTTGCTCGAACGGGTCTCGATCGACTGCTTGAGCGCCTGCATGGTGTCCATCATCTGCTCGGCATAGTCGAGCACCTTGAGGCCTTCCGGGGTCAGGCTCACGCCGCGAGAGTCGCGCAGGAACAGCTTCACCCCCAGTTCGCCCTCAAGCACGGCGATGCGGCTGGAGATCGATGCCTGGGTGGTGAAGAGTTTGTCGGCGGTCAGGCGAAAGCTTTTCAGGCGCGCCACCCAGACAAAGGTTTCGAGAAACTTGAGGTTCATGCGATCAACTTTTCTTATGTCTGGAGGCGGTTTTTATTAGTTGGACGGGGCAGGGCGCGGGCGCCAAAAATCGCTGCGTCTCACGATAAGCGTCGTCGGGGCCCAGAACAATACCAATAAAACCAAGGTGGAGATTTGCCATGAGTGCGCCCGACACGCTCGCCGCCAGCAAGGCCAAAGGCCGCGCCGGCCCCTTCGACTGGTACCGCGACATCAACCAGCAGGAACGCCGCACGTTCTGGAGCTGCAAGGCCGGTTACGGCCTGGATGGCATGGACACCCAGATGCTCAGCTTCGTCATCCCGACCCTGATTGCGCTGTGGGGCATCAGCTCCGCCGAGGCCGGCCTGATCCACACCAGCACCTTGCTGGCTTCCGCCCTGGGCGGCTGGATCGCCGGCATCCTGTCCGATCGCATCGGCCGGGTGCGCACCCTGCAACTGACCGTGCTCTGGTTCGCCTTCTTCACCTTCCTCTGTGGCCTGGCGCAGAACTACGAGCAACTGCTGATCGCCCGGACCCTGATGGGCTTCGGTTTCGGTGGCGAGTGGACCGCCGGCGCGGTGTTGATCGGCGAAGTGATCCGCGCGGAAAACCGCGGCAAGGCAGTGGGCATGGTGCAGTCCGGCTGGGCCCTGGGCTGGGGCATCACGGCACTGCTCTATGCGCTGATGTATTCCCTGCTGCCGCCGGAAGACGCCTGGCGCGCCTTGTTCCTGCTGGGCATCCTGCCGGCGATCTTCGTGATTTTCGTCCGCCGCCTGGTCAAGGACCCTGAGGTCTACCGGCAAACTCGGGCCCGGGAAGTACCCGACAACCCCTCGCGCTTCTACGAGATTTTCGCCCCCGGCATTCTCAGCACCACCCTGCGCGCGTCGCTGCTTGCGGCCGGCGCCCAGGGCGGCTACTACGCCATCACGTTCTGGCTGCCAACCTTCCTCAAGACCGAGCGCGGCTTGAGCGTGCTGAGCACCGGCGGCTACCTGGCGATGGTGATCTTCGGCTCCTATGTGGGTTATGTGATCAGCGCCTATCTGACCGACATTCTCGGGCGCAAGAAGAACTTCGTCCTGTTCGCCGCCGGCTCGTTCACCATCGTCCTGCTGTACACGCAAATGCCGGTGAGCAACGCGGTGATGCTGTGGCTGGGCTTTCCCCTCGGCTTTTTCGCTTCGGGGATCTTCAGCGGCATGGGCGCCTTCCTGACGGAGCTGTTCCCCACGCGGATCCGCGGTTCGGGCCAGGGCTTCTGCTACAACAGCGGCCGGGCGCTGGCGGCCCTGTTCCCGCTGCTGATCGGCATGCTCAGCCAGCACATTGCCCTGGGCGCGGCCATCGGCACCTTCGCCGCCGTGTCCTACGGCATCGTGGTGCTGGCGGCCCTGAGCCTGCCGGAAACCCGTGGCAAGCAACTCGAAGCGCGCTAACTGATAATCTGTGGGCATCCCGCGCGATCCCCGCAGCCAACATGACAAACGCTACAGGAGCACCGACCGTGAGCCGCCTGTTATTGAATTGCGACATCGGCGAAAGCTTTGGCAACTGGACCATGGGCCTGGATGCCGAGGTGATGCCGTTCATCGATTGCGCCAACATCGCCTGCGGTTTCCACGCCGGCGACCCGAGCATCATGCGCAAGACCGTCAGCCTGGCGCTGGCCAATGGCGTGCGCATCGGCGCGCATCCGGCGTACCAGGACCTGGCCGGTTTCGGCCGCCGCTCCATGGCCTACGGCGCCCAGGAATTGCAAGACCTGCTGCATTACCAGATCGGCGCCCTCGACGGCATCTGCCGGGCCCAGGGTGCTCGGGTGAGCTACGTCAAACCCCATGGCGCCATGTACAACGACATGATGGCCAACCCGGCGCAGCTGCGCGCGGTGATCCAGGCCGTGGCGGCCTACGACAAGACGCTGCCGCTGATGCTGATGGCCACCCGCGACAACAGCGCGGCCCAGGCGCTGGGCGACGAGTTCGGCGTGACCCTGTGGTTCGAAGCCTTCGCCGACCGCGCCTACGACAACGCCGGTCACCTGGTTTCGCGGCAACTGCCGGGGGCGGTGCATCACGACCCGGAAAAGATCATCGCCCAGGCGTTGACCATCGCCCGCGGCGACGCGCTGCTGGCCAGCGACGGCAGCGCCTTGCACCTGCGAGCCAATACCCTGTGCGTGCACGGCGACAACGCCAGTTCGGTGGCCGCCGTGCAGCGTATCCGCGCGGCCCTTCAGCAGTTGCCAGCATGAAAATACGCCTTGAAGTGGTGGCCATCGACTGCTTGATGGTGCGCCTGTTCGATGCCATCGCCGAGAGCAACATGCCGTGGATGCTCGCGGCCAGCGAACGCCTGCGGGAGGCTTTTGGCGAGCGATTGATCGATCTGGTGCCGTCCTACACCACGCTGATGGTGCATTACGAGCTGACGGCTCTGAGCCCGTCCCAGGCTCGGGAATTGATCGATGTGGCCCTCACCGGCCTGACCCCCGATTCGCGTACTGGCGGCCAGCGCCATGTGCTGCCGGTGTGGTACGACCTCAGCGTCGGCCCGGAGCTGAGCCTGTTGTCGCGGCGCAGCGGCCTGTCGGTGAACGAGGTGATCCGTTGCCACAGCGAGCGTGAATACCAGGTGTTCGCCCTGGGCTTCGCCCCCGGTTTCGCCTTTATGGGGCTGGTGGACGAAGTGCTGGCCGCGCCGCGCCTGGACACGCCGCGCAAGCGCGTGGCGACGGGCAGCGTCGGCATTGCCGAGCGGCAGACCGCGGCTTATCCGGTGGTCTCGCCGGGGGGCTGGAACCTGATCGGGCGCACGCCGAGCCGCTTGTTCGATCGCGAGCGCGATGGCTACAGCCTGATGCGGCCGGGCGACAGCGTGCGTTTCGCCGCGGTCGACCGCGCCGAGTTCATTCGCCTGGGCGGGGACGACACGCCACTGCTGGAGGCACGGGCATGAGCCGCCTGACGATCGAAGCCAGCACGCCCCTGTGCCTGCTGCAGGACGCCGGGCGCTTTGGCGTGCGGCACCTGGGCGTGACCCAGGGCGGTGCCCTGGACTGGGTGTCGATGTCCTGGGCCAACTGGCTGCTGGGCAATGCCCTGGATGCGCCGGTGCTCGAAATCACCCTGGGCGGTTTCAGTGTGGTTGCCGAGGAGCTGTGCCTGCTGGCGCTGGCGGGCGCCGACCTGGGGGCCTGTATCGACGAACGTCCGCTCGGCCCGGGGCGCAGTTTTATCCTGCAAAAAGGCCAGCGGCTGCGTTTCACCCAGCCCATCTCGGGGGCGCGGGCCTACCTGGCGGCGCCCGGCGGCTTCAACGCGCCGAAGGTGCTGGGCAGTTGCGCCAGCGTGGCCCGCGAGGAACTGGGCGGGCTCGACGGTTTCGGCCGGCCGCTGGCCGCGGGCGCGAGGCTGGAGTATTCGGGGGCGGGGAGCAACCTCAAGGTGCTGTCGGGCAAGCAATTGCCGGACCTGCAATCGAAGGCGCCGCTGGAGGTGATTCTTGGCGCGCAGATCGGCCAGTTCAGCGGCCAGAGCCTGTTTGATGCCTTCAACAGCACCTGGACCCTGGACAGCCGCGCCGACCGCATGGGCATGCGCCTGCTGGGGCCGCAGTTGCGCTATCAGGGCGCGCCGATGATTTCCGAAGGCATTCCCCTGGGCGCGATCCAGGTGCCCCCGGACGGCCAGCCGATTGTCTTGCTCAACGACCGGCAGACCATTGGCGGCTATCCACGCCTGGGGGCCTTGACGCCCTTGGCTCTGGCGCGGCTGGCGCAATGCCTGCCAGGCAGCGAGGTGCGCCTGGCGCCGGTGGTGCAGGAGACGGCGTATCGGCAGCAGATCGAGTTTCTGCAACGGTTCGTGTAAGGCGTCAAAAGCATCGCGGGCAAGCCCCGCTCCTACAGGTTGGCGCGAACCTGTAGGAGCGGGGCTTGCCCGCGAAACGCCAGATTGGCCAGCGCCAATCATTTCGAGAGAAAGCGCATCCCTTCTTCCAGGCCGCGCAAGGTCAGCGGGTACATCTGGTCTTCGATCAACTCGCGCACGATGTTGGTCGAGGCGGTGTAGCCCCAGGTGTCTTTCGGGTAGGGGTTGATCCAGATGAGCTTCTTGTACTTCTCCATGAAGCGCTGCATCCACACGTAGCCGGCTTCTTCGTTCCAGTGCTCGACGCTGCCGCCGGCCTGGGTGATTTCGTAGGGCGCCATGGCGGCGTCGCCGACGAAGATCACTTTGTAGTCGGCGCCGTACTTGTGCAGCACGTCCTGGGTCGAGGTGCGTTCCGAGCCGCGGCGCAGGTTGTTCTTCCACACCGATTCATAGATGAAATTGTGGAAGTAGAAGTACTCCAGGTGCTTGAACTCGGTCTTGCAGGCGGAGAACAGCTCCTCGCAGATCTTCACGTGGGCATCCATCGAACCGCCGATATCGAACAGCAACAGCAGCTTGATGCTGTTGCGCCGTTCCGGGCGCATCTGAATGTTCAGCAGGCCGGCGTCGCGGGCGGTGTGGTCGATGGTGCCATCGATATCCAGCTCGTCCGCCGCGCCCTGGCGGGCGAACTTGCGCAGGCGGCGCAGGGCCACCTTGATGTTGCGGGTGCCCAGTTCCACCTGGTCGTCGAGGTTCTTGTACTCGCGCTGGTCCCAGACTTTCACCGCCTTGCCCTGGCGCTTGCCGGCATCGCCGACGCGAATGCCTTCCGGGTTGAAGCCGCCGGAGCCGAAGGGGCTGGTGCCGCCGGTGCCGATCCACTTGTTGCCGCCGGCGTGGCGTTCCTTCTGTTCTTCCAGGCGTTTCTTGAACTCTTCGATCAGCTTGTCCAGGCCGCCGAGGGACTGGATCTGCGCCCGTTCCTCGTCGCTCAGCGAGCGCTCGAACTCCTTGCGCAGCCAGTCCTCGGGAATCAGCGCCTGCAAGTGGTCGTCGAGTTTTTCAAGGCCGTTGAAGTAGGCGCTGAAGGCGCGGTCGAACTTGTCGAAGTGCCGTTCGTCCTTCACCAGGATCGCCCGGGACAGGTAATAGAACTCGTCCATGTCGGCGAAGGTCACGCGCTGCTTGAGCGCATTGATCAGGTCGAGCAACTCGCGCACCGACACCGGGACCTTGGCCGCGCGCATTTCATTGAACAGGTTGAGCAGCATGACAATGCCCTCCAATAATCTTTGGGTCTGTTCAGAAGCTCGCCGAGCGGCGATCAGGCAAGGCAAAAACAGGCGAGGAAGCGGAGTTTAGGGGCCTAAATGAGCATTCCGAGCCTGTTTTTAACGCAGCATGATCGACGCGCAGGCAGCTTCTGGGCAGAGCCTAGCGGGTGCCACGACGGCTCATGAACGCCAGGCGCTCGAGCAGCTGTACGTCCTGCTCGTTCTTCACCAAAGCACCGGCCAGCGGCGGGATGGCCTTGGTCGGATCGCGTTCGCGCAGCACCGCCTCGCCGATGTTGTCGGCCATCAGCAGCTTGAGCCAGTCCACCAGTTCGGAGGTGGAAGGCTTTTTCTTCAGGCCCGGCACCTTGCGCACGTCGAAGAACACGTCCAGCGCTTCGCTGACCAGGTCTTTCTTGATGTCCGGGTAATGCACGTCGACGATTTTCTGCAGCGTGGTGCGGTCGGGGAAGGCGATGTAATGGAAGAAGCAGCGGCGCAGGAAGGCGTCCGGCAGCTCTTTCTCGTTGTTGGAGGTAATGATGATGATCGGTCGCTGCTTGGCCTTGATGGTCTCGTCGATTTCGTAGACGTAGAACTCCATCTTGTCGAGTTCCTGCAACAGGTCGTTGGGGAACTCGATGTCGGCCTTGTCGATTTCGTCGATCAGCAGGATCACCCGCTCCTCGGATTCGAAGGCCTCCCACAGCTTGCCCTTTTTCAGGTAGTTGCGGATCTCGTGCACCTTGTCCACGCCCAGTTGCGAGTCGCGCAGGCGGCTCACCGCGTCGTACTCGTACAGGCCCTGGTGGGCCTTGGTGGTGGATTTGATGTGCCAGGTGATCAACTTGGCACCGAAGGACTCGGCCAGTTGCTCGGCGAGCATGGTCTTGCCAGTGCCCGGTTCGCCCTTGACCAGCAGCGGCCGCTCCAGGGTGATGGCAGCGTTGACTGCCAGCTTCAGGTCATCGGTGGCGACGTACGCGCTGGTGCCTTCGAACTTCATCTGCAATTCCTCGGACGGTAACGCCAACCCGCATCGAGCAGGCCGGAAGAATAAAAAAACGATGGCCGACTATAACGCGCCGTCCTGCCGACTGTGAACGCAGACGCCCCATTCAGTCTCTGAATGGGGCGTCACATGCTGACTCGGTCAGTCAGTGGATGGCGCGGGTCTTTCATAGCGGGCGCTGAAGGCTTCGATGAAGCCATTGCGCAAAATCTGTAAAAAAGCCTCGAACGCGCTGACATTACGCTTATGTACGCTGCCTCTGAGTTCGACGCGGGTGGCGAACTGGTTTTTCCGCTGGTTCTTCAGCACGTTTTCGCTGCTGCCCACCAGGGCTTCCCAGATCGAACGGAATATCCCCTTGTCCTTGTCCTCGACATCCTGCTGCCAATTGAACACGTCGACATTGCGCAGCAGCGGCTTGATATAGCCGGAAAGCTGGCCCTTGTTGGCTTCGGCCTCGATCACCACGTCGCCGTGGCCGGCATTGAAGTCGAACTTGCCGTAGGCGGCGGCGAAGTCATTCATGCGCTTGAGTTCGATATCCCGCACGCGCAGGCGGAATTCGAAGTCCTGGAAGTCGCTCAGCGGGTCGAAGGTGGCGGTGGTTTCCAGGGGCGCGTGGCCCAGCAGCAGGGCCTTGCCGTCCAGGCGAGCGTCGCGCTTGCCTTCGGTGTCGACGACGTTGGTCAGGTTGTAGGCGCTGACGTTGACCTGGGTGGCGCTCATGTTCACCGGCGGTTTGGAGTTGAAGTTGCGAAAGGTGATCTTGCCGTCATTGACCCGGACTTCGTTGAGGGTAATGGGCAGCAATTTGCTCAGTTGCGCCCGCCAGTCGGTGCCTTCACCGGTCTGCGAGGCCCGTTTGTTGGCGCCGCCGTCGACGAAATTGATCTCCGGCTCGTCAAATTGCACTTCGGCCACCACCGCGTGGTCGTACCACAGCGAGCGCCAGTTCACCGAGAGGTCGATCAGCGGTGCATTGACGAACGGTACCGGCACCTTGCCATCGACCTTGACGATCTTCAGGCCGTTGATCCGGTAGGCGCCGCGCCACAGGGCCAAATCGACATCGGTGACCTGGCCGCTGTAGTCGCCCATGTCGACAAGCTTTTCGTTGAGGTAGTCGCGCACCAGGTAGGGCAGGGCGATGTGCAGGGCGACCAGCAGCACCAGCACCCCGGCAAGGGTCCACAGCAGCCAACCGTAGCGACGTTTCATGAGCGTGAGCCTCCCGCTGTATGCCGTATAAGCGATTGACTCTGCGGTATCGCAGTCGTTCGTCCCGACTGGACGCTCATGGGAGCGAGGCATACCCTTAAAGACTTCCTTCCACGCTGTTCAGGGATCCAGCCATGAGTCGTATTTTCGCTGACAACGCCCACTCCATCGGCAATACGCCGCTGGTGCAGATCAACCGCATCGCGCCACGTGGCGTCACCATCCTGGCCAAGATCGAAGGGCGCAACCCGGGTTATTCGGTGAAATGCCGGATCGGCGCGAACATGATCTGGGACGCCGAAAGCAGCGGCAAACTCAAGCCGGGCATGACCATCATCGAGCCGACTTCGGGTAACACCGGCATCGGCCTGGCATTCGTCGCCGCGGCCCGGGGCTACAAATTGCTGCTGACCATGCCGGCGTCCATGAGCATCGAGCGGCGCAAGGTGCTCAAGGCCCTGGGCGCCGAGCTGGTGCTGACCGAACCGGCCAAGGGCATGAAAGGGGCAATCGAGAAGGCCGCGCAAATTCTCGCCAGCGACCCTGACAAGTACTTCATGCCCCAGCAGTTCGATAACCCGGCCAACCCGGCGATCCACGAAAAGACCACCGGCCCGGAAATCTGGAACGACACCGATGGCGCCGTGGACGTGCTGGTGGCTGGCGTCGGCACCGGCGGCACCATTACCGGGGTTTCCCGCTACATCAAGAAAACCCAGGGCAAACCGATCCTCTCGGTGGCCGTGGAACCGAGCGCTTCGCCGGTGATTACCCAGAAACTGGCCGGTGAGGAGCTCAAGCCCAGCCCGCACAAGATCCAGGGGATCGGCGCCGGCTTCGTGCCGAGCAACCTTGACCTGTCGATGGTCGACCGGGTCGAGCTGGTGAGCGACGAGGAGTCCAAGGCCATGGCCCTGCGCCTGATGCAGGAGGAGGGGATTCTGTGCGGTATCTCCTGTGGCGCGGCGATGGCGGTGGCGGTACGCCTGGCGGAAACCCCCGAAATGCAAGGCAAGACTATCGTGGTGGTGCTGCCGGATTCGGGTGAGCGTTATCTGTCGAGCATGTTGTTCAGCGACCTGTTTACCGAACAGGAAAACCAGCAATAAACGCGGTGGCGGGGGAGCTCGCTCCCTCGCCACCTTGCTTGCTGGTCTGTGTGTTTTGCGTCAGCTGCCGTTCAGCTGGCGTGTGCTAATTAGGCGCTTTGTTGCACAACCGTAAACACTGCTTGTCAGGTTGTGCAGGTTTTTCCAGGGATCAGGAATGTTTATCATGGCTTACTGCCATGCCGGATGGACGCTGCCTCGCCGGTGATTTTTTCAAGGAGTTGTTTGCATGAGCCTATCGTTTGCCGCCAAGTTCGCGGTGCTGCTGCTATTTGTCGGCAGCATTCTCTACGTACATCTACGCGGCAAGGCGCGGCTTCCAATGTTGCGCCAGTTCGTCAATCATTCAGCGCTGTTCGCCCCTTATAACGCCCTGATGTATCTGTTTTCCGGGGTGCCTTCCAAGCCTTACCTGGACCGCAGCAAATTCCCCGAGCTGGACGTGCTCAAGGACAACTGGGAAGCCATCCGCGACGAAGCCATGCACCTGTTCGACGAGGGTTACATCCGCGCCGCCGAGAAGAACAACGACGCCGGTTTCGGTTCGTTCTTCAAGAAGGGCTGGAAGCGTTTCTACCTCAAGTGGTACGACAAGCCGCTGCCCTCGGCCGACCTGTTGTGCCCCAGGACCGTTGAGCTGGTCAGCCGCATTCCCAACGTCAAGGGCGCGATGTTCGCCCTGCTGCCAGGCGGCAGCCACCTGAACCCGCACCGCGATCCGTTCGCCGGTTCGCTGCGTTATCACCTGGGCCTGTCCACGCCGAATTCCGACGCCTGCCGGATTTTCGTCGACGGCCAGGTCTACGCCTGGCGCGATGGCGAAGACGTGATGTTCGACGAAACCTATGTGCACTGGGTGAAGAACGAAACCGACAAGACCCGGGTCATTCTGTTCTGCGACGTCGAGCGTCCGTTGAGCAACCCGCTGATGGCCCGCGTCAACCGCTGGATCAGCACCTGGCTGGGGCGTGCCACCGCGCCGCAGAACCTCGACGACGAGCGCGTCGGCGGAATCAACCAGGCCTATGCCTGGAGCAAGCGTTTCAGCGACCGCATCAGTGGCGCGGTCAAGCAGTGGAAGCGCCGCAACCCCAAGCTGTACCGCGTCATGCGCCCGGTGCTGGCGGTAATCGTCCTGACCGCCCTGGGTTACTGGCTGTTCGGATAAAGCGTTGCAATGAATATCGGGCGCTGGTTATAGTCGGCGCCCGGTGCATCAGAAGATTCACCTTCCTCTTCAGAAAGATCAGCACATGCCTCATTCCCTCATCAACGCGGTAGTCGATTCAGCGGTCAACGCTGGCGTCGTGCCGTGCGGGAAACAGCAGCCTGCGCAGATCGGTCATTACCCCCCACCTGTCAGTAGCACGCCGGTGTACGCCGTCGTATCGCCGCCGGGCGTTGTCGTACGGGGCTGATCAGCCATCGCTGCTGTTCCCGTGCCCGCCGGAAAACACTACTGAATTTCAGCCTCGGCTGAATTGGCTATTTGCCTGATTACAGGTGGTATTCATGTTGCTCATATCGAAAAAGTCCGCGCTTGCGGCGGCTTCCACGAGCCTGTTCGTCCTGCTCTGGAGCAGTGGCGCGATCTTCTCCAAATGGGGGCTGGCCCATGCCTCGCCCTTTGCCTTCCTGTTGTTCCGTTTCGTCATCGCCCTGTGCGGGCTGGCGCTGCTGGTCCCGCTGTTCAAGCTGCGTTTGCCGCGCGGGCGCAAGCCGATGCTGTACGCCGTGGCGACCGGGCTGGTGTTGCTGGGGGCGTACCAGATCTTCTACCTGCTGGCCCTGGACCTGAAGGTCACCCCCGGAATGATGGCCACCATCATGGGGGTGCAACCGATTCTCACCGTGGCGATCATGGAGCGTCAGCGTTCCTGGAGCCGGATCTCCGGCCTGGCGCTGGGCCTGGCCGGGCTGGTCATGGTGGTCTATCAGGGCATCGGCCTGGCCGGCATGTCGCTGGCCGGGATGCTCTTCGGCCTGCTAGCCCTGCTGAGCATGACCCTGGGCTCGATCATGCAGAAACGCATCAGCGAGAATCCGCTGGGCACCCTGCCGGTGCAGTACCTGGCCGGGCTGCTGTTGTGCGCGCTGTTCGTGCCGTTCCAGCCGTTTCACTTCGAGTACAGCGTCGGCTTTATCGTCCCGGCGCTGTGGATGGGGCTGGTGGTCTCGGTGCTGGCGACCTTGCTGCTGTACCGGCTGATCGCCCGCGGCAACCTGGTGAATGTCACCAGCCTGTTCTACCTGGTGCCGGCGGTGACGGCCGTGATGGACTACCTGTTCTTCGGTAACCGGCTGGCACCGCTGAGCGTGCTCGGCATGCTGTTGATTATCGTCGGGCTGGTGTTTGTGTTCCGCAAAAGCGCCTGATTCATATCGGCGCCGGGCGCAGCTTTCGATTGGAGGGCTGCGCCTTTTTTTGGCCTGGAAGATTCAGCCTGGGGCTGGCGCGTCGATAAACGGATAGAGAGCTGATCCAACCAAAGCGCGATCGCCAATACCGTATTTTTATCCTATTTGGAATAGGAAAAACCTTAAAGATTGGTTCTAAACTGACGACATACTCTTCAGGCCCAATGGAGAAAGTCAGAATGAAAACCCAGCTGGTTTTGGCAGGTGTCGGCATGTTCTTGGGCTTGAGCGGAGTCTGTTCTGCAGCCCCTCAAGGAGTTCAGGGAACGATCTATTTTCACGGCAGTATCGTCGAGGAACCTTGCACGCCAAGCTCGACTGGCAATGGCGCAGCGGCGTTGCACCTCAATCAATGCCCGCAGTTTTCCCGCGGTAACGACATTCGGGTGCAGGGTATCGGCCCGTCGAGCACGGTGACGGCTATCGGCCAGTCGCCAGTCAACGTCAAGCTGGTCACCGACAGCGGCAAGGCCGGGCGTTACTACGACCAGCAATACGCGCTGGTCGATGGCGCCGGCAAACCCGTCACGTCGGGAACCTATCTGATTACCCTGACGTCGCCCTGAGCCACGCGGCGCTGGGCGGGCAAGCCCTCAGGCTTGCCTCAACGCCGTCGGTTTCAACACCAGCCACAAGGCCGCGGCGATCAGCATGCCGCCATACAGGTGAGCCATGGACAGCGGCTCGTCCAGCAGCAACGCGCCCCACAGCACACCGAACGGCGGGATCATGAAGGTCACGGTCATGGACTTGACCGGGCCGATCGAGCTCAGCAGGCGGAAATACAGAATGTAGGCAAACGCCGTGCAGGCCAGCCCCAGGCCCAGCAACGACAGCCAGACACTCCAGTCGCCCCAGCTGGCGGGCGGTTGGCTGATGGCGCTGTAGGCGAACACGGGCAGCAGGAACAGGCTGGCGCCGAGCATGCTGCCCAGGGCCGAGAGGCGACTGTCGAGGCCGCCGGCCTGGTCCAGCCAGCGTCGCGCGAGAAAGCCGGCAAAACCGTAGCAAGTGGTGGCAAGCAGGCAGGCCAGCGCCCCCAGCAGCAGTTCCAGGTCGAACGCCATGGGGCCGGCGCGGGTCAGGATGCCCACGCCGAACAGGCCCAGGCTGACCCCGGCGATTTTTGCCGGGGTCAGTCTTTCATGGAAGAACAGCCCGCCGATCAGCACGCCCATCAATGGCGTGGTGGCATTGAAGATCGCCGAATAGCCGGCCGGCAGCACCAGGGCCGCCACGGAATACATGGTGGCGGGGATGCCGGAGTTGATTACCCCGAGCAGCAGCACGGTCTTGAACTTGCCCTGGAAATCCCAGCTGATGCGCATCAGCGCAAGGATCACCAGCAGGCCGGTGGCGGCGATGGAGACGCGAAAGAATGCGGTGGGAATGCTGCCGATCACCGGCGCGATGATGCGCATGAACAGAAAACTTGCACCCCAGATCGCGGCCAGGGACAACAAACGCAGGGTATCGACAAGTCTCACGGTGCAACTCCTTTTATGGACCGTTCAACAGCCCTTTTTTCAGCAGGTCGAGAGTGTTGCCGAGAGACGGGGCGCGGGCAATCGCTATCTTGCGCTGGAATTGGCGGCCAGCGTTGCCATCCGCGAAAAATTGCACTTCTCCTGCACCTGCTTCACTGGCTAAGCTCAGGCTTTTCCGAATTCCCGCAGAGGTCTCACTATGCCGCAGAAATGGCCCGCCGCCGAAATCGCTCGAACGATCCTCGATGGCTTCGACGATTACCGCGAGCATTTTCGCCAGATCACCGACGGTGCCCGGGCGCGCTTCGAGCAGGCGCAATGGCAGGAAGCACAGGCGGCTTCGGCGGCACGGATCAACCTGTACGAGGAAAAGGTCGGCGAGACCGTGCAGCGGCTGCGCACCACCTTCGATCCGGAAACCCTGCTCGACGTCAATCAGTGGCCGCTGGTGAAAAGCGCCTATATCAGCCTGATCGACCTGCGCTTCGACGATGAGCTGTCCGAGACCTGGTACAACTCGGCCTTTTGCGGCCTGTTCAGCCACGACCTGATCAGCGATGGCTGCATGTTCATCCACACCACGCGGCCGAGCCTGCGCCGCGCCCGGGCCGCGCAGACCCGCACCTACCGGCCGCAAGGGCACCTGTCGACGATGCTCGAACAGATCTTCATCGACTACAGCTTCAGCGAGCCCTATGCCGACCTGCCTGGCGACCTGCGGCGCCTGGAGGCGCAACTGCGGGAAAACCTGCCGGACTGGGTGTGCAAGGACCCGGAGCTGGCGGTGGAGCTGTTTTCCTCGGTGCTGTACCGCAACAAGGGCGCCTACCTGGTGGGGCGCATCTTTACCCATGACGAGCAATGGCCGCTGGTAATCCCGCTGCTGCACCGCGAAGGGCGGGGCATCCAGATCGATGCGCTGATCACCGACGAAGCCGACGTGTCGATCATCTTTTCCTTCACCCGTTCCTATTTCATGGTCGACGTGCCGGTGCCGGCGGAGTTCATCGGCTTCCTCAAGCGCATCCTGCCGGGCAAGCACATCGCCGAGCTGTACACCTCCATCGGTTTCTACAAGCACGGCAAGTCCGAGTTCTACCGGGCGCTGATCAACCACCTGGCCAATACCGACGACCAGTTCATCATGGCTCCGGGCGTGCGCGGCATGGTCATGAGCGTGTTCACCCTGCCGGGCTTCAACACCGTGTTCAAGATCATCAAGGACCGTTTCTCGCCGTCGAAAAACGTCGACCGCGCCACGGTGATCGAGAAATACCGCCTGGTAAAAAGCGTCGACCGGGTAGGGCGCATGGCCGATACCCAGGAGTTCGCCGACTTCCGTTTTCCCCTGGGCAAGTTCGACCCCGCGTGTCTGGCGGAGCTGCTGGAAGTGGCGCCGTCCACGGTGTCGGTGGAAGGCGACACGGTGCTGATCCGCCACTGCTGGACCGAGCGGCGCATGACCCCGCTCAACCTCTACCTGGACAACGCCAACCCGGCCCAGGTGCGCGAGGCGCTGGAGGACTACGGCCTGGCGATCAAGCAACTGGCCGCGGCCAATATTTTCCCTGGCGACATGCTGCTGAAAAACTTCGGCGTCACCCGCCATGGCCGGGTGGTGTTCTACGACTACGATGAGATCTGCTTCCTCACCGAGGCCAACTTCCGCCATATCCCGGCACCGCGCACCCCCGAGGACGAAATGGCCTCCGAACCCTGGTATTCCATCGGCCCGCTGGACGTGTTCCCCGAGGAGTTCCCGCCGTTCCTGTTCGCCGACGCCGGGCAGCGCAAGCTGTTCGACCAGTTGCACGGCGAGTTGTACAACGCCGATTACTGGAAGGGCCTGCAAGAGGCGATTCGCGCCGGCAAGGTGATCGACGTGTTCCCATACCGGCGCAAGGACCGCGACAACGAATAGCCCTGCACCGCGCGCCCCTGTAGCCGCGGGCAAAGCCTGCGTCTGAGGACTAAGTCCTGGCAAAACGGGTGCTCGCGGTACATCAGCAATCCTCGGCAAGCAGGTTTTATGTCTGCTTTGCGGCCGAACCCAGGCTACGCCAGCGGCCGCAAGGATCTCGTTCGCTCGTTAAATCTGCGACAATCCGCCCCCTGCATAAATAAGACGACCCTTGCGTACCCGATGACTGACGAATCGCCTGCAATCGACCAACTGCTGAAAAACCTCGACCACGCCATGCTTGCCGACCGCCACCGGTTGCGCCGGCAGCTGCTTGAGCTGCGCAAGAAGCCCGACCAGGCCAAGCTTGCGCAGTGGGTCGAGCGCATGCAGGCGTCCTGCGCCCAGGTGCTGACGCGGCGCGCCAGCGTGCCGTCGATTCGCTACGACGACAGCCTGCCGATCGCCGCCAAGCGCGACGAAATCAAGGTCGCGCTGCAAAAGCACCAGGTGCTGATCATCGCCGGCGAAACCGGCTCGGGTAAGACTACCCAGCTGCCGAAGATCTGCCTGGAAATCGGTCGCGGCCAGCACGGCCTGATCGGCCACACCCAGCCTCGGCGGATCGCCGCGCGCAGCGTCGCCAGCCGGGTCGCCGAGGAACTGGCGACGCCCCTGGGTGCCCTGGTGGGTTATCAGGTGCGCTTCGAGGACCAGAGCGACTCGAACACCCTGATCAAGCTGATGACCGACGGCATCCTGCTGGCGGAGACCCAGAACGACCGCTACCTGGAACGCTACGACACGATCATCGTCGACGAAGCCCACGAACGCAGCCTCAACATCGACTTCCTGCTGGGCTACCTGAAGACCCTGCTGCCACGGCGCCCGGACCTCAAGGTCATCATTACCTCGGCGACCATCGACCTGGAGCGCTTCTCCAAGCATTTCGACGACGCGCCGATCGTCGAGGTGTCCGGGCGCACCTTCCCGGTGGAAACCTGGTACCGGCCGCTGACCCTGGAGCAGGACGAAGAGGGCAACCGGGTCGAGGACGACCTGACGGTGGACCAGGCGATCCTCGCTACCCTCGATGAAATCGCCGCCCATGAGCGCAGCGAACGCCGCAGCCCCGGCGACGTGCTGGTGTTCCTGCCGGGCGAGCGGGAAATTCGCGATGCCGCCGAAATGCTGCGCAAGGCCCAGCTCAAGCACACCGAGATCCTGCCGCTGTACGCGCGCCTGTCGCCGGCCGAGCAGCAGCGGATTTTCCAGTCGCATCCGGGCCGCCGGGTAGTGCTGGCGACCAACGTCGCCGAGACCTCGCTGACCGTGCCGGGCATCCGCTACGTGATCGACAGCGGCACCGCGCGCATCAGCCGCTACAGCTACCGGGCCAAGGTCCAGCGCCTGCCCATCGAGGCGATTTCCCAGGCCAGCGCCAACCAGCGTAAAGGTCGCTGCGGCCGGGTCGAACCGGGGATTTGCGTGCGCTTGTACAGCGAGGAGGATTTCCTAGCGCGTCCGGAATTTACCGACCCGGAGATCCTGCGCACCAACCTCGCCGCCGTGATCTTGCAGATGCTTCATCTGCGTCTCGGCGAAATCACTGCGTTCCCTTTTATCGAACCGCCGGATGGCAAGGCCATCAGCGACGGTTTCAACCTGCTGCAAGAGCTCTCGGCGGTGGACCGCAACAGCCAGCTGACGCCGCTGGGGCGCCAACTCGCACGCTTGCCGGTGGACCCGCGCATGGGCCGCATGCTGCTGGAGGCGGCGAAACTCGGCAGCCTGCAGGAAGTGCTGATCGTCGCCAGCGCCATGTCGATCCAGGACCCGCGCGAGCGGCCGCCGGAGCGCCAGCAGGCGGCCGACCAGGCCCACGCGCAATGGAAGGACGCCGACTCGGATTTCGCCGGGCTGGTCAATCTGTGGCGCGGTTTCGAAGAGCAGCGCCAGGCGCTGGGCTCGAACCCATTGCGCAACTGGTGCCGCAAGAATTTCCTCAATTACCTGCGCCTGCGCGAATGGCGGGATTCCCATCGCCAGCTGAGCCTGATCTGCCGCGACATGCAATTGAGCCTGAACAAAGAACCGGCCGATTACCCGAAACTGCACAAGGCGGTGCTGGTTGGCCTGCTGAGCCAGATCGGCCAGAAGACCGAGGAGGGCGACTACCTCGGTGCCCGCCAGCGACGCTTCTGGATTCACCCTTCGTCGGGGATCGGCAAGAAGCGCCCGCAATGGCTGATGACCGCCGAACTGGTGGAAACCACCAAGCTCTACGCGCGCATGGTGGCCAAGATCGACGCCGACTGGATCGAGCCGCTGGCCGGGCACCTGATCAAGAAAAACCACTTCGAACCGCACTGGGAGAAGAAGCGCGGGCAGGTGGTGGCCTACGAGCAGATCACCCTGTTCGGCCTGATCGTGGTCGGCCGTCGTCCGGTGCATTACGGCCCGGTGGACCCGGTGGTATCGCGCGAGCTGTTTATCCGCGAAGGCCTGGTGCGTGGCGAAATCCAGTCCAAAGCCAAATGCCTGAGCGCCAATACGCGGCTGCTCGAGCAGCTCGACGAGCTGGAAGCCAAGGCCCGGCGCCGCGACATCCTGGCCGACGAAGAGACCCTGTTCGCCTTCTACGACGCGCGCCTGCCGGCGGAGATCCACCAGACCGCGACCTTCGACAGCTGGTACCGGGTCAACAGCCAGAAAGACCCGCAACTGCTGATCATGCGCGAGGAAGATGTGCTGGCCCGCGAGGCCAGCGAAGTCACCGCCATGCAGTACCCGGACACCCTGCAGATCGGCGACCTGGAACTGGCCCTGAGTTACCACTTCGAGCCCAACCACCCCCGGGACGGCGTGACCCTGCGTGTGCCGGCGCCGCTGCTGCCGGCCTTGCCCACCGAGCGCCTGGAATGGCTGGTGCCGGGGCTGGTGGAAGCCAAGTGCATCGCCCTGGTGCGCAACCTGCCCAAGGCGCTGCGCAAGAACTTCGTGCCGGTGCCGGACTTCGTCAAGGCGGCCCTGGCACGTATCGATTTCGCCCAGGGCTCGCTGCCCCAGGCCCTGGGCCGCGAACTGCTGCGCATGACCGGCGCGCGGGTCAGCGACGAGGCCTGGGCCGAGTCGGCACAACAGGTGGAAAGCCACCTGCGGATGAACCTGGAAATTGTCGACGCCCAGGGCAAGTTCCTCGGCGAAGGCCGTGACCTGGCCGAGCTGACCGCGCGTTTCGCCGAAGCCAGCCAGGCCGCCCTGGCCGTGCCGCAAACCGCGAAAAGCCAGCAGCCGGTGGAGGCCAAGGTATTCGCCGCGGTGGCGGAAAAAACCCAGCAGAAGATCGCCGGGCTGTCGATGACGGTGTATCCGGCGCTGGTAGAAGAAGGTGGAACCGTCAAGGAGGGGCGTTTCTCCACCCCGGCCGAGGCCGAGTTCCAGCATCGCCGCGCCTTGCAGCGCCTGTTGCTGCAACAGCTGGCCGAGCCGGCCAAGTTCCTGCGCAACAAGCTGCCGGGGCTGACCGAGCTGGGCCTGCTGTATCGCGAGCTGGGGCGCGTCGATGCGCTGGTGGAAGACATTCTGCTGGCCAGCCTCGACAGTTGCGTGCTGGACGGCGAGGACAGCCTGCCGCGCGATGGCGCCGGCCTGGCCTCGCTGGCCGAGCGCAAGCGCGGCAGCTGGACCGAGCACGCCGAGCGCCTGGCGCGCCTGACCCTGGAAATCCTCAAGCTCTGGCACGGCCTGCAAAAGCGCTTCAAAGGCAAGATCGACCTGGCGCAGGCGGTGGCGCTGAACGATATCAAGTCGCAGCTCGGCCACCTGGTGTACCCGGGTTTTGTCCGCGAAACCCCGGCGCAGTGGCTCAAGGAACTGCCGCGTTACCTCAAGGCCGTCGAGCTGCGCTTCGAGAAACTCGGCAGCCAGGTGCAGAAGGATCGGGTCTGGAGTACCGAACTGGCCGGCCTGTGGAGCCAGTACCAGGCGCGTGCCAGCAAACATGCCCAGGAAGGCAAGCGCGACCCGCAGCTGGAGCTGTACCGCTGGTGGCTGGAGGAATACCGGGTGTCGCTGTTCGCCCAGCAATTGGGCACCAAGGTGCCGATTTCCGACAAGCGCCTGAACAAGCAGTGGAGCCAGGTGGAAGCCTGACGCGCTGTAGCCGCTGCCGCAGGCTGCGATAAGGTCCGAAGGACCTTCCCGCGATCTCTGGGAGCACGCCCCCTTCGAGGTCGATCGCAGCCTGCGGCAGCGGCGACAAGGGAGCGGCGATGTTGCGTCGGCTACGCTTGCCGATGGGGCCAAACGCCAGCGTTTATGGCAAACTTCGCCGTTATAAATGCCGGCCCCGCGGTTTTGAGCCTTCGCCGCCCGGGCAAAGCGGAATCAAGCGATATCAGGTCCGATTCCGCCCGTCGGGATAGACCATTTACGGTTTGGTACGACGGTACCAATACCTTCTGCCTGAACAGAATAGAGGAACGACCGTGCATAACGTCGTCATCAGCGGCACTGGCCTGTACACCCCGGCCAACAGCATTTCCAACGAAGAGCTGGTGCAGTCTTTCAATACTTACGTGCATCAGTTCAACGCCGACAACGCGCAAGCGATCGAGCGTGGCGACGTTCAGGCCCTGACCGAATCCAGCGCGGCCTTCATCGAAAAAGCCTCTGGCATCAAAAGCCGCTTTGTCATGGACAAGGACGGCATCCTCGACCCGCAACGCATGGCCCCGCGCTTGCCCGAGCGTTCCAACGACGAATGGTCGGTACTCTGCCAGATGGCCATCGGCGCTGCCGAACAGGCCCTGCAACGCGCCGGCAAGACCGCCGCCGACATCGACGGGGTGATCGTCGCCTGTTCCAACCTGCAACGCGCCTACCCGGCCATCGCCATCGAAGTCCAGGAAGCCCTGGGCATCGAAGGTTTCGGCTTCGACATGAACGTCGCCTGCTCCTCGGCCACCTTCGGCATCCAGGCCGCCTGCAACAGCGTGCAACTGGGCCAGGCTCGGGCGATCCTGATGGTCAACCCGGAAGTCTGCACCGGCCACCTGAACTTCCGTGACCGCGACAGCCACTTCATCTTCGGCGACGCGGCTACCGCGGTGATCATCGAGCGGGCCGACCTGGCCACCTCGCCGTACCAGTTCGACATCATCAGCACCAAGCTGCTGACCAAGTTCTCCAACAACATCCGCAACAACTTCGGCTTCCTCAACCGCGCCGCGGAAGAGGGCATCGGCGCGCCAGACAAACTCTTCGTGCAGGAAGGCCGCAAGGTGTTCCGCGACGTCTGCCCGATGGTGGCGGAACTGATCGCCGAGCACCTGCAGGAAAACCAGCTGAACGTCAGCGACGTGAAGCGTTTCTGGCTGCACCAGGCCAACCTCAGCATGAACCACCTGATCGTCAAGAAGCTGCTGGGCCGCGAGGCCACCGAGGAAGAAGCGCCGGTGATTCTCGACACCTACGCCAACACCAGTTCGGCCGGTTCGGTGATTGCATTCCACAAGCATCAGGACGACCTGACCAGCGGCGCGCTGGCGGTACTCAGCTCGTTCGGCGCCGGTTATTCGATTGGCAGTGTGCTTCTGCGCAAGCGTTGACAGTCTTATGGATCGCGGCCGCTGAATTCGGCGGTTGCGATTCCGGATTCCGATTACGAGGCATGAATGTCCGCAGCTGACGACACGCAACTGCTAGAACGCCTGCTGGCCGGCGAACAAAAGGCCTACAAGGAACTGGTGAGCACCTACCAGAGCGCCATGCGCGCGGTAGCCTACGCCATTGTCGGGCAGCGCCATGCCGACGAAGTGGTGCAGGATGCCTGGCTGTCGGTGGTGCGCAACCTGGCCGGTTTTCAGGGGCGTTCCAGCCTCAAGACCTGGTTGCTGACCATCACCGCCAACTCGGCGAAAAACCGCTATAAACAGAACCGCCGGGAAGTCCTCCTGGACGACTTGCCTTCACCCCACGGCAGTATCGGCGATGAGCGTTTCTCCTCCACTGACGGTCACTGGCTGGTGGCCCCGTTCGCCTGGCATGCCGATACCCCGGAAGCCCTGCTGACCGAGGCCGAATTGCGCGAGTGCCTGGAACATACCTTGCTCAGCCTGTCGCAACTGCAAGGCAGCGTGTTGACCCTGCGTGAGCGCCAGGGCCTGGAATTGGAGGAGATCTGTAATCTTCTGGACATTTCCCTCTCCAATGTCCGGGTGCTGCTGCACCGGGCGCGACTGAAGATTTTTGCCACGGTGGAGCACTTCGAGGAGACCGGCCAATGCTGACCTGCAAGGAACAAGTGGCACGCTCCAGCGACTATCTCGATGGTCAGCTGAGCTTTCGCCAGCGCCTGATCCAGCGCCATCACCTGTTGTTCTGTCCCAATTGCCGGCGTTTCCTGCGGCAGATGCGGCTGATGCAAGCCACCTTGCGCAAGATGCCGGAACCGCCGTTGCCACCGGTCACCGACATCGACGCCCTGGCCGAACGCCTGGCCGCCGAGCGCAAGAGCAACGCCTGACTCACCCGACAATCCTCCCGTAGCCGCTGAAGCCTCAAGGTCCTCACGAGCGCGACCGCTTCGCGCTCGATCGCAGGCTTCGCCAGCGGCTACACCAACGCCTGCAAGGCGTACGAATTCCTGTAGCCGCTGCCG
>NZ_FNPW01000003.1:11398-27546 GCF_900107395.1 Pseudomonas sp. NFIX28 | reverse complement strand
AGGCTTCGCCAGCGGCTACACCAACGCCTGCAAGGCTTACGAATTCCTGTAACCGCTGCCGCAGGCTGCGATAAGGCCGAAGGCCTTCAGCGATCCTGAAGTCGCTACGGCCAATCGGCCGATCGCCGCTTGCCGCTACAGGGTTTCGTTTTTCCCAAATACCCCGCCGACCGCTCTAGTGCAGGCTTTTTGCCTTATTTCGTTTGGAAGTAAAAAAGTTCCGCTGTCATCAAATCTTTATCTATCAGCAACTCCCCTGAAATAACCCGCCGCCAAGATTCCCTCCCAACACAAGCGGGCCTGACTCGCGTGTTTTTTCCAGCGCTACAGACCACCAATTAGGGGAAATCTTCGATGATCCGTAAGCACTTCGCCGGTTTTGCCGCCAGCGCCCTGGCCATGGCAGTTACCGCCCAGGCTTTCGCTGGCACCGTCACCACCGATGGCGCCGATATCGTAGTCAAGACCAAGGGCGGCCTTGAGGTCGCCACCACAGACAAAGAGTTCAGCTTCAAACTCGGTGGTCGCTTGCAAGCCGACTACAGCCGCTTCGACGGTGTCTACACCAAGAACGGTGACACCGCCGACGCCGCTTACTTCCGTCGCGCGTTCCTCGAACTGTCCGGCGTGCTGTATACCGACTGGGCCTACACCATCAACTACGACTTCTCCCACAATACCGGCGATTCCGATAACGGCTACTTCGACGAGGCCTCGCTGGCCTACAACGGCTTCAAGCCGGTGTCGATCAAGGTCGGTCGCTTCGACCCGGACTTCGGCCTGGAAAAAGCCACCAGCTCCAAGTGGGTCACCGCGCCGGAACGCAACATCGCCTACGACATGGTCGACTGGGCCAACACCCACCAGAACGGCCTGGGCCTGCAGGCTTCGAGCACCTTCGCCGATTCCTTCTATGCCTCGGCCGGCGTGTTCAGCAAGGACACCGACGACACCGACGGCGACAGCATCAAGCAGGCCAACGGTCGCTTCGTCTTCGCCCCGATGCACGATGCCGGCAACGTCCTGCACTTCGGTGTGAATGTGGCTTCGCGCGATGTTTCCGACACCACCTTCGACTCGCGCTATCGCACCCGGATGGGCATGCGCGGCGTCGAGACCCTGGGCGGCAACGATGCCGGCACTAACGGCAACCGTCCGGTGCTGGGCGGCAGTTCCAGTTCGCCGGCCGGCTCCTACGACCGTGACACCGCTTTTGGCCTGGAAGCCGCGTTCGCCATGGGCCCGGCCTCGATCCAGGGTGAATACATCACCCGCAAGACCAAGGCTGACTCCAGCGCCTACGAAGACATCAAGGGCCACGGGTTCTACGTGCAGGGCGCTTACACCCTGACTGGCGAATCTCGCGGCTATAAAGTCGGCAAGTTCGACGCCATCAAACCGGCAAATAAGGCCTTCGGCGCCTGGGAATTGTTCTATCGTTACGACAGCATGACCGTCGAAGACGACAACATCACCACCGCCAGCCTGACCCGCGACGTTGGCGATGCTGAAGTCAAGGTGCACAACCTGGGTGTGAACTGGTACGCCAACGAAGCGGTGAAAATCTCCGCTACCTACGTCAAGGCCAAGACTGACAAGGTCACCAACGCCACGGCTGCCAGCGGCGGCACCCCGGCTGCGCGCACTGGCGACGACGACGGCGACGGCTTCATCGTTCGCGCCCAGTACGTGTTCTGATGCCGATGCATTTGCTGTAGAGAGCTCTTTCTCATCCGTTAAGCTCCTTTCGTTTCAGCCCCGCTCCGGCGGGGTTTTTTTTGCCTGTTCCCTAGACCGTGCAGGAGTGAATGTCGATTCAAGCGGATGCAGGCCTGAAGCTTATCTGGCCTGTCGAGCAGAAAGTCAGACCATGCCACGTAAGAGCAAATACGGAGGTCATGTCTACAGTCGATGATCCACCACAACAGCCACGGAGCAATAGTTTCAGAATCGTCCTGCAGTCCTGATTGCGGCACTTTGATAGCCTCGCAACGCCCTAGAAAGGGCCATGGTTCTCTATGGATCAGCAGCGCAAGGATGATGAATGCTCTCTTCTGCTCGCCTGGGTGACAAACACGTCTGCCCACTTCCCGGTCATGGCACCACTCCAATTGCCTCCGCTTCCGGTGATATAAACATCAACTTCATGGGTGCCGCCCGAGTCGGTGACATCTGCGGTTGTGGTGCGGTTATTACCACGGGGTTTCCCTCGATCATCCTGAATGGTCGCCCTATGGCCCACTTAGGGAGCCCTACCAGTCACGGCGGGACGATCATCTCGGGCAGCCCCGATACCTTCGGTGGCTTCCAGTTCGGTGGTACGGCAATCCAGGCTATCGTTGACTTCGCCAAGCTCGGTGCCGTGCGCGCGGACGGCTCAGTGAATGATCAACTGATGTCTGAGTTGCTGGCCGATCCACAACTGGAGCAGCGCGCCTTGCTCTCGGGCGCTCTGGTGAAACCTGGCAGTTCGTCCTCAACAGCCCCCAAGGAGCCATTGACTCCCGAACTAATCGCAGTCGCCGGCAGCCAGCACGACACAAGCTCGGGTAACCAAATGATGTTCATCGGCCAGGCCGTGCGCGAACTGGCCGAATTCAAACGCAGCAAGCCTGCCCTGGCCCGGACGCTGGTGGTGTTCACCCCGTCATACAGCGACGCAATGCTCAGTGCTGCACGTGAATCCGCTGATGCCTATGATGCTGGCTTTATTGGCGTAACCAACGTTCAGGAACTGATCGACTACATGAACCAGGGCAAGGATCGCAAGCAATCACCCATCGAACACTTATCGCTGTTCAGCCACGGCGTGCCGCATCGGATCGCCTTCGGCTATCAGCTTGCCGGGGACTTCCAAATGTCCCTGGACGTACTGAGCTACGACAAGATTTCACCTTCGGCGTTTGCCAGTTCGGCGCAGATCGACAGCTACGCCTGCAGGACCGGCATGGGCAATCGCTCGGACTTCCCCGTCGAAGATGGTATCCAGTTCTTTCCGCAGACGAACGAGAGCCTGGCGCAGTTGCTGGCCAATCACCTGCAGGTCAAGGTGCACGCCTTTGTTCGACGCTCGGACTACAAGAACACCTGGGGTTCGTTCGAGGAGCGGCAGTTGGGCAAGCTGTGTGGCATCAGCAGTAACGCCGCACCTGGGGAAGAGTGGTGCAGGAGGTGGGGGACACTGAAAGATGAACGAAAGGAAAGCCAGGACATACTGAAGTTCACCTATCAAACCATGGGGGCCATCAACCCTGTAATTTCAGGCGACACGCCCATTGGCATACCAGGAGGTCATTTTGAGTTTCTACCGAAGTAAGCCCTTCTGGATTGCAATAGCCATTTTCTCACCGCTACTACTGGTTGCGAGTTACTACGGGTTCAAATTGATGACGAGCATATACAAGACGGATTTTGGCAACGGTGTGGTGATCTATGCCGACGATTATGTAAAAACCGGTCGCTGGGTGTTTGACTGTGAATACTCACGGTTGATCAGTCGAGAGCCGCTGCCTGTACCGCTATCTGAGTTGGAGAACGCTGGAAAACTCACCATCGGCAACATGTTCTTTTTGAAGGACTCGGACAAGGAGCCAGCGAAGGAGGCGCTGAGGGCCATAACGGGCATACGAGATTGGTACAAGAGTCTGCGTTATCTTTACTCCAGCTTGGATGAATATAGTGATCTCAACACTCATGTTTTTGACTTGCTCGCTAAACATGATGGCCGGGAGTGGGCCTTGAGAGTGCGCCAGAACGTAGATTACAGCGGCAAATCCAGCTTCAAAGTAACTGCGGAGCCATACGATCCCCAAACCTACATGGACTACGCCAAGGCACTCCAGACCGCCGCCAAGAGCTGTCCTGTTCCACAGTAAAGGCATTGGGGATTTCCCCGTGAACACCTCGCCGGGCCAGTTAATTGCCAAAAAAGCTTGGGCAGACACGGGCTGGATACAGTAAAAAATATCGAAATTTCACTTTCCGGAGCCTAACGTCGGATGGGCACGATTTTGCGGACTCCGAATGCTCCGCGTGTAGGGTGACGCCGCGTTACCCATAACGCCTTATATGTGAAATAGGGGGGCACCTTGACGAGGAGCCCCCTTTTTTTGCCTGGGCCGAGGCCGGCGGCTAACGCCAGACCGGTAGCAGGTCGAAGCTGAACAGCAGATGAGCCAGGGCGTTGGCCACGCCGAACAGCAGCACCAGGACGATCATCGGCGTGCCGCCCCAGACCCGGTACAGCGGGCTGGCGAAGCGTTTGCGCGAGGCATGGGCGAGCAGGGCCGGGGTGATCACCGCCCAGACGGTGGCCGCCAGGCCGGCGAAGCCGATGGCGAGGATGAAGCCTTCCGGCCAGATCAGCGCGCAGAGACTGGGCGGGACGAAGGTGGCCAGCGCGCTTTTCAGGCGGCCACCGGGGCTGTCGTCGAAGCCCAGGGAGTCGGCGATGTAGTCGAACAACCCGAGGGTGACGCCGAGGAACGAGCAGGCCACGGCAAAGTTGGAGAACAGGGTCAGCAGCAGGTCGACCCGGGCGCTGTCGAGCATGCTGCCCAGGGCGCTGATCAGCACATCGATGGTGCCGCCCTGGCGGGCGATGTCCTTGAACTGCTCGCGCGGCAGGGTGCCCATGGTGCAGATCATCCACACCGTGTACAGGACCAGGGCGATCAGGGTGCCGATCAGCAGGCAGTTGCGGATGCGTTGCGGGTCCTTGCCGTAATGCTTCACCAGGCTCGGCACGTTGCCGTGAAAGCCGAACGAGGTCAGGCAGAACGGCAGGGTCATGAACAAATAGGGCAGGTAGTCCGGTTGCGGGTTGCCGCGATCGAGCAGGACCTGCGGCTGCACATGGCCGAGCAGACCGCCGAAGGTCAGGAAGAAAGCGAGGATCTTGGCGCCGAACACCAGGGTGGTGATGCGGCTGACCGCCGCGGTGCTGAGCCAGACCACCAGGGCCACCGCCAGGGCGAACAGCAGGCCGCCGTCGCGCGCGGAAATCTCCAGGCCCAGGTTGTGCGCGGTGTGGCGGATCACCGAGCCGCTGGCCGAGATATAGGCGTAGGTCAGGATGTACAGGACGAACACCAGGGTGGCGCCGTTGAACAGGCTCCAGCGCCGGCCAATCAGGTCGCGGGTGATGGTCGAGAAGCTCGCCCCCGGCCGGTAGTTGAGGTTGGCCTCGAGGATCATCAGCCCCGAGTGCAGGGTGCAGAACCACGACAGCGCCAGCACCGCGAGGGAGCCTTGGAACCACAGCCCCGACATCATCACCGGCAGCGAGAACATGCCCGCCCCGACAATGGTGCCGCCGATGATCATGGCGCCGCCGATGACCGAAGGCCGGCGTTCGGCGACCGTGCAGTGGGAGGTTGAAGGGGATGAAGCGATGGACGTACCGCGCATGGCAAGGCCTGCAATGAAATTGTTATTGGAGGTAGCGAGGGTGCGCCTCGGGTGTGCGGAAAACCGGCAGGCCGGCTCCCGCGCACCCGGGCGGAGGTTCAGCGCAGAGCCAGCAGGCGGCTCAGTTGCTGCGCCATCTGTAGCAACTGGTGGTCCTGCCCGGGCAAGGCATCGAACGACAGCCCCACCGGCAGGCTGCCCGGGGCGGCCACCGGCACGCTGACGCTGGGCGCGGCCAGGTTGCTGGCCGGGTCGGTGTTGCGCACGAACCGTTCGAAATGCTCCTGGGCGTCGCAGTCGCTCAGCAACGGCGCGGTGCAACTGACGGTCGGGTAGGCGATCAGGTCGAGTCGGTGCTGCTGGAACAGCCCGGCGTATTCGCGATCCAGGCGGATCTTGCTCATCAAGGCCTGCACGTAGTCCTCATAGGAAATGGCCGGGCTTTCCAACTGCGCCATAAGGGGCTTCTTGATCTGTGGGTCGCGGATCTGCCCCAGGATCTCGAAGAACCGCTCGCCGCAGCCGGCCTTCAGCAAAAAGCGCGGGAAGTCGATGAAGAACTCGAAGATCGGCAGTGGGAACTGGATGCTTTCGTTGATCTCGCCGATCAGCCGGTCATCCACCGGCACCATTTCCACGCCCTGGTCGGCCAGGCAATCGATGGCCGCGCGGCAGTCGCCGTGGACCTTGGCCTCCAGCTCGGACCAGAAGAACTGCTGGGGAATGCCGATGCGCAGGCGCCTGGACGCCGTCGGCGCGGTCGGCGGCGTGCCGGTCAGGTGCCGGTGGACGAACAGCGCGTCTTCCAGGCTGCGGGTTAGCAGGCCCGGCGAGTCCTTGGTCTGCGACACCGGGACAATACCGTCGCCGGGGTAGGCACCGGTGCTCGGGCGAAACCCCACCACGCCGCAGAAGGCCGCGGGGATCCGCACCGAGCCGCCGGTGTCGGTACCCACCGCGCACGGCACCAGGCCGGCGGCCACGGCCGCGGCACAACCGCCGCTGCTGCCGCCGGCGCTGTGTTGCAGGTGGCGCGGGTTGACCACCGCGCCGTAGCTGAGGTTGGCCGAGGTCACGCCGAACGACAGCTCGTGCATGTTGTTCTTGCCGGCGACCCGCGCGCCCAGCGCCTTGAAGCGCTGGACGATGCCGGCGTCCGTGGCCGGGTGGTAGTCGGCAAGGCCTGGCGTGCCGGCGGTGGTCGGCAGGCCGTGGGCATTGATGTTGTCCTTGAACGAAACCGGAATGCCATAGAGCGGCGCCTGGCGTTGCTCCGGCGTGCCGGTGTCGCCGCTGAACGCCTGGGCGGCGAAGCTGATGAAGCTGTTCAGGTGTCCGGCGTCGGCGTATTGCTCGAGCAGCGAACGGTGCCAGGAATCCAGGCAGAGCGTGCCCTGGCGAAACCCGTCAACGAGCGCTTCGATCGAAAGCTGGCTGTACATGAAAAAGTCTCAACGAAAGTCGGTGGGGGCCTGGGCTCAGCAATAGCGGAAGTGCGATTGCAGATCGAACAGCGGGTTGCCTTCGAGCAATTCGCCGCCGAGGCTGGCGATCACCGCGCAGGCGCCGTTCAGCGCGGTCTGCACCGCGCCTTCGGCCCAGCCGCCGGTAAACGAACTGCCGCAGCCGGCCAGGTACAGGCCGGTGTCCTGCTGCGGGTCGAGGGCGGTCTTGAACTGATAGAACAGGCGCTGGGAGTACAGGTCGTCGCCGGGGAAGTTCAGCTTGAAGGCGCCTAGGGCCTGCTTGTCGGTGAGCCAGTCGTATTCCAGTACGTAACGCTGGTAGTCGCCGTCCAGCGGCACCAGGTGGCTAGCGAACTGCGGCGCGCTCATCGCCAGCTCGTCCACCAGGCGCTTGCAGCGCTGGACCTTGTCGGTCATCGAAACCATTTTGTGCGAGTCGTCTTCCCAGGTGTAACTGATCAGCACCACGCCCCAGGAGTCCGGGTCCTGCGGGGCGTAGTCCAGGCAGTAGACGCCCTTGACCAGGGTGTCGGTCTGGATGTTGTGCGCCAGGCCGTGTTTGAGCCAGAACTTGTCGCGCGTCAGGATGAACAGCTTGGACGAGCCGACCATGTGGGTTTCGTTGATCGCCCGGGCCACGTCGCGACTGACGAACTGCTCGGCCTGGGTGAGGCGCATGTTGACTTGCAGGGCGCGGGTGGTGGCGGTGGTGATTACCCGGTCGCAGCCGTAGGTTTCACCGTTGCAGCCCTGCAGGAGGATCTGCCCGTCGGCGCTCTTGCTGATGGACTCGATACGCGTGCGGCAGATCCGGTCGCGCAGGGCGATGCCATGGAATTCTACATCGGCGATGCGCTCCGAAAGGCTGGAAATGCCATTGGGCACCAGCCGCTGGTTGACTTCGAAGGCGTTGATCACCAGCCGCAGGATCTCGGTGAACGAGGCGCGGTACACCGACTGGAAACCGCCGGAGCCGATGCCCAGCGAACCGAACAGGTGGAAGTCTTCCGGCTTGCGCCAGCGCTTGCCGCCCGGCGGGTTTTTCGAGGTGAAGATCTGCACCATCGCCGAGTAGAAGGAATGGTCGCCAAAGCAGTCCAGGTAGCGTTGCCACTCCGGCTGCACTTCGGCGTATTGCTGCTTTTCCAGCAGGTCGGTGAGCAGCAGCGGCGGCGCCAGGAAGGTGCCGTCGTCCAGGTGCACGCCTTCCTTGAGAAAGGCGTTCCAGCCACGGTGCACGGTGTTGAAGATCGGTGGCGGGTTTTCCCCGGCCGGCCAGTGGTGGGTTTCGCCGCGGTAGTGGATTTCGGTATCGACCACGCCGGGGTCGGGGAAGGCCTCGGTGGTGCCGATGCCGAAACGGTCCAGGTAATGAAACAGGCCAACTTCGCTGGGCGGGAAGCGCATGGCGCCCATCTCGGCGATGAACTGCGGCTGGCTGTCGTCGAAACACTGGGTCAGGAAGCGCCCGCCGAGGTGGTCTTTCGAAGCTTCGAACAGGGTGATGCGGGTGGCGCCGGCGCGCAGCAGTTCATAGGCCGCGATCAGGCCGCTGAGGCCGGCGCCGACGATGCCAATGTGCTTGTCGGCGATCGCCGGCGGCAGGTGTCCGATGGCCTGGGTGGCACGACGCAGGAACTGCCCGTAGTCGTACAACAGGTCGATGTTGGGAAACGAGCGGGTGCCTTGGGTTTCTTCGAAACCGGAGTGGGAGGAGTTCACAGGTAAGGGTCTCGGAAATCAGATGATGAGCTGCAGGCTTTCAAACGCGCGGGAAGGGTTGAGCAGGAGGATCTTCTTGCGCTGGATTTTCCACTGGCCGGCGAGGCACAGCAGCTGGTGTTCCACGGTGACCGGGTAGTGCCATTCGCTATCGCCGCGGGCTTCGCAATACAGCATCGGGGTGCGGCAATGGGCACTCAGGCCGTCCGCCTCGAGGCTGATCGCCGGCCGCTGGGCAATGTGCAGGCTGCGGCTCCTGGGCTGCTGCGAGAAGTTGCGGGCACTGGCCAGGCGGTTGATGCGCAAGGTGGTGAGGAAGCGGTCTTCATACAGCAGGGAGGATTCGCGCAATGGGCAGGGCTGGTCGTGGCGCAGCGGAATCCAGTAGTGGAAGTCGTCGCACAGCAGCTGTTGCCAGGCGTCGAAATCCTGTTGGTCGAGAAGCGCGATCTCTTGGTAGATCAGCTGTTCGAGGGGCGAATTATCCATGGGCGGTCGATCCGTCTGGGGCCTGCATCAGTTGCTGCCAGGTGTTGTAGAAGTTGCGCATGGCCCGTTCGCTGGTGCCGGACACCACCTGGGTTTGCCCGTGGGTTTCGCCTGGCTCAAACAGGCGAGCGACATTCACCCAGTCGTTGGCCTGGCTGCGCAGCCCGTCCATGGCCCGCTCGTACATCTCCACGTCGTCGTGGGCGACCATCGAGCACGGCGAGTTGATCAGGTTGTTGTACTGCACGGTTCTTTCCAGCAACTGCGACGGCGCGCCCACCAGTTCGAAAATCCACGACTCGACCACGGTTTCGCTGGCCGAGATCGGGCGGATCACCCGCAGGGTCTGGATCGGCCCCTTGACCATCAGGTTGGGGAAATACACGGTGTTGTGCCGGGTATCGTCGAGGATCGCCGCGGCCTGGGTTTCGCCGTAGCTCTCGACCATCAGCTCCCAGTAGCCGGGAATGCTCGAATAGGCCTTGTGGATCGAATTGCTGACGCCGGTGTGACCGTGGCCGTTGGGCCAGGTGCGGATGCCCATGGCGCTGAAGAATTCGTAGGAGGCCATGAACGGCGAGAACAGCTCGACGGCCATTGGCGGCGGGCCGTCGTGCCCGGTTTCCTTCCACAGGCGAATGGCTTCGCCGGCCGAGGATTCGTGGGCGACCATCGGGTGGCAGGTGTCGGTCTGGTTGTCGACCACCATCTTCCAGTTGCAGCGATGGCGGTGCAGCAAGGGCTGGCCGATGGCGCGCAATTGCCCCTGGGGCGAGCGCAGGACCATGTTGTCCAGGGTCGACAGCGCGTCGCCGAAGAACTCGTCGAAGCCGACGCCGTGTTCCTTGAGGCGCACGAACACGAAGCCCCGGTAGTTCTCCACCGCGGTCACCGGCTGCATGCCCTTGTGGGCGGCGCAGCTGCTGAGGTCGCAGTCGTCGTATTCCTTTTTTACCGGGATGCTCAGCAGCTGGCCGTCGGTCTTGAAGGTCCAGGCGTGGTACGGACAGCGGATGAACCGGCCGACATTGCCTTGCGGCTCGGCCAGCACTTTCACGCCCTTGTGCGGGCAGCGATTGTGCAGCACGACGATCTCGCCGTTCTTCTGCCGGACCATGGCCAGCGGTTGGCCGGCGATCTCGCCGGTGAAGAAGTCGCCGGTTTCCGGTACCAGGCTTTCATGGCCCAGGTAGCACCAGCTGGCGGCGAATACCTGTTGTTGTTCTCGCTCGAAGAGCGACGGATCAAGGAACAGCGTGCGATGCACTTCCTTGCCGTTGAAGTAGTTGTCCAACGAGGTTCTCTCTTTAGATGACCAATTTCAGGCTTGGGCTTTTGGCCCGGGATACGCAGGGGTAGATCTTGTTGCTGCAGGCCGCCTGTTGCGGGCTCATGATGAAATCGCGGTGCTCGACTTCACCTTCCAGCACCTCCAGTTCGCACACCCCGCATTCGCCGCGACGGCAGTCGTAGAGGGGCTCCAGGCCGGCCTCTTCGAGGGCGTCGAGCAACGACTGGCCGGGCTGTACCCGCAAATCGACGCCGGAGTCCGCGGCATGCACGGCGAAGCCGGGATCATCCTCGGCCAGGCTGGTGTTGAAGATTTCGAAATGGATGCGCTCGCGGGGAAAGCCCAGGCTCTGGGCATGGCTGAACACGTCGTTGAGCATGGCTTGCGGGCCGCATACGTAGAGGCGGTCCCCAGGTTGCAGTTGGCCCAGCACCGCGGCCACCGACGGGCGCCCTGCGGCTGAGTCGGAGCAGTGCAGGCTCAGGCTGTCCTGCAACAGTTCGCGCATCTGCGCGGCATAGGCGGCGTCGCCCGCGCTCTTGGCGAAATAGTGCAGCCGCGCCGGGCGCTGCCGGGCTCGCAGATGGCTGAGGATGCCGGTCAACGGGGTGATGCCGATGCCGCCGGCGAGGGCGATGTCGGCGCCGTCGCCGTCGTCCAGGCAGTAGTCGAAGGCATTGAACGGGCCGTCGAGCCGTACCTGATCGCCAACGCTCAGTTGGCGGATATAAGCGCTGCTGGGCGAGTCGGGGTTCAGGCGAATGGCGAACACCAGGCTGCCCGGTGGCAGGTCATGTTCGGCCAGCTCGACCCGGGAGTAATGGCGCCATTGCTCGAGCGTGGGAATCCACCATTTGAAGTGCGCCCCGGCGGTTTCGCAGGGCGCAAGCGTGGGTTGGGCGAGAGGAGCCAGGGTGATTTCCTTGATGCTCGGCGAGAGCATCAGGCACTGGGTGATCTGGTAATTCATGGGGTGACTCGCTGTCAGCTTAACGGTGTTTCATGCAGGTACAGCCACTGGGCCGAGTGCTCATGGATGCGGATCACCACCACCGAGAGGCGCGAGGTTTCCTTTTGGTCCAGGCGATGGGTTTCCTTGTAGCGGATCGCCGCGCTGTGGCCTTCGTGCCACACGGTGTGCAGGTCGCTCACGAGGATTTCCAGGCCGCGGCGGGCACCGACGGCACCGCGGAACATCTGTTCGACCTGTTCGCGGCTGACGATGGCGCCCGCGGTGGTGACCATGCTGAAGTGCTCGGCGAAGGCCGGCAGCAGTTGGTCGATGGCGGCGGCGCCGTTGCCGTCCTGGTCGGTGAAGACCGCGTGGATCAGCTCATGGACCGCATGGATGCTGTGCTTGGCCTGTTCAACGATTGTGTTGTGCATGACATTCCTTTTTTGTGCTCAGGTTGCTCATCTGCAACAGGGGTAGCAGCCCCATCACCGCCGCGATGATGAAGGTCAGGTGATAGGCCGGGGTAGACGCCAGGCTGGCGAGCAGCAGGTTGTAGATCATCAGGAACAGCGCGGCGCCGATGCTGAACGACATCTGCCGGTTGATGTTCCAGATCACGCTGCCCTTGTGGGTATCGGCGCCTTCGAAGTCCATCAGCGAAGTGGTTTGCGCGGTGTTGGCGCCGATGCCGCCGCCGATGCCCATCAGGCAGTAGGCGATGACGATGATCGGCAGGTCGGCGGCGTTGTCGACCAGGTACAGGGTGGCGATGCCGGCGCTGTGCAGCAGCATGCCGAGGGTGAACAGGCGCCGGGCGCCGAAGCGGTTGTAGACCCGGCCGCAGACCAGCATGGCGACGAAGGCGCCGCTGGCGTAGAGGATCATGAACATGCCGGTCAGCTTGGCGCTGAAGTTCAGGCTGTTCTGCAGGAAGAAGATGCTCAGCAGGTTGACCCCGGTGAACACTCCGGGAATCGCGTAATAGATGAAGATCGAGGTGCTGAGCTTCTTGCTCTTGAGCAGGCTCAGCTCGACGATGGCGTTGTCGCAGCGGCGGTAGTGCAGGACGTACAGCACCACGCAGGTGACGCCCAGCATCAGGCAGCTCAGGGCGGCCAGTGGCGGGTAGTCGCCGCCGTACAGCGACATGCCCATCAGCAGGCTGCCCAGCGCCGCGCTGACCAGCAGCAGGCCCTTGATGTCCGGGCGCGCCAGGCTGGTGGGCCGGGCTTCCTTGATCCACAGCCAGGACAGGCCGGCGGCGATCAGCGAGAACGGAATATTGCTGTAAAACACCCAGCGCCAGGAGCTGCTGTCGACGATCACGCCGCCGATGGTCGGCGAAATGGCCGGGGCGATCAGCGCGACGGCCATCACCAGGGTGGAGATCTTGGCCCGTTGCGGGCCCTGGAACAGGTTGAAGGTCAGGGCCTGGCCCACCGGGATCAGCAGGCCGCCGCCGATGCCCTGGATAAAGCGCCAGATCACCAGTTCATGGAAGCTGCCGGCCATCCCGCACATCCATACGGCGCTGCTGAACACCAGCATCGAGGCGGTGAGAGTCTCGCGGCTGCCGAAGCGTCCGGCCAGCCAGGTACTTACCGGAATGATCAGGGTCAGGCCGAGAATATAGGCATTGGCCACCCAGGCCACGGATGAAGTCGAGACATGCATATCATGGGCAATGCTCGGTAAAGCCACTGCCGACATGAATATGTTTATACAGTCGATAAAGAACCCGATGAGGAATATAAGAGCCACTTTGTAGCGATAAGTCATATGATCTCCCTTTTGCGGCGGGATCATAGGAGCGATAGACCGAGGGTGTCGATACGCCTATACTTGAAACATTGTTTGATGGAATTTAACAATGATTTGCAAAGCAGCGAGCTCAACATGCACACGCATTTAAATCGCGTCCAGACATTTCTCGCGGTTGTCGATTTCGGTTCCTACACCAAGGCAGCCAATTACCTGTGTATCAGCAAAGCCATGGCCAGCCTGCATGTCAAGGCGCTCGAGGAAGTTTTGTCGGCGACCCTGTTGATCCGCAATACCCGCAATATATCCCTTACCGAAATAGGCCAGGACTTTTATAACGAGTTCAAGGGCATTGTCGCGGATATCGACAATGCCTTCGATAATGTCCTGCATGGGCATAATCGTATTTCCGGAAAGTTGCGTTTCAGTTCAACTAGTGAATATGGCGAGCGCTATATACTGCCGATCATTTCCAAGTTCACCGAGCGTTATCCTGAGATCCGCCTTTGTTATAACTTCAACTCTTCGTTGAATGATCTGGTGGCGGAAAAACTCGACCTGGTGATCCGCCTGGGCAACCTCGCCGACTCGGCGTTCAAGAGCCGCAAGCTGGCCGATTACGACATCGTCCTGGTGGCCACCCCGGACTTTCTCGCGCGGCATCCAGTGGCCGAGCCGCAAGACCTGAACAGCGTGCCGTGGATTGCCAACAGCAACCTGCAAGGGCCGACCCAATGGACCCTGAGCCATCCGCAGCTGGGCCAGGTCGAGGTCAGCGGGCCGAATCATTTCGAATCCAATTCTTCCACTGCCATCCGCGCCATGACCCTGTCGTCGCTGGGGGTGTCGGTGTTGCCCGGCTGGGTGGTCGAGGACGACCTCGCCAGTGGCCGTCTGGCGCGCCTGCTGCCCGACTATGCCTTGCCTTCGCAGTCGGTGAACGTGGTGTTTCCCAACAGTTCGCACCTGCCGCACAAGTCGCGGGCGTTCATCGATTTCCTGTTGCTGCACCTGGGCCAGTGATCGGCGATACTCGGCGCGTTCGTGGACCACACTCGCGGGGAACCCAATGCCGTTGCAATCCTTGACCAGCCTGGCCGACGTCGACCCGCAGCAGTGGGACGGCCTGCTCAGCGACGGCCAGCCGTTTCTGCGCCACGCCTTTCTCGGCACCCTGGAAGACAGCGGCAGCCTCGGCCCGCGTTCCGGCTGGCAGGCCGAGCACCTGCTGCATGTGCAGGACGGGCGCTTGATCGCGGCGCTGCCCAGCTACCGCAAGTGGCATTCCTACGGCGAGTACGTGTTCGACCATGGCTGGGCCGACGCTTGCGCCCGGGCCGGCATCGAGTATTACCCCAAGCTGCTGACCGCCGTGCCTTTCAGCCCGGTCAGCGGCGCGCGGCTGCTGGCGGCAAGCCTGGAAGACGGCTGCGAACTGTTGCGAAGCCTGCCCGGTTACCTGGAGATCGAAGGGCTTTCCAGCGCCCACATCAACTTCACCGACGCCTTTACCGATGCCGCCCTGGCCGGGCAAGACGGCTGGCTTGAGCGCCTGGGCTGCCAGTTTCATTGGCAGAACCGCGGTTACCGCGACTTCCAGGATTTTCTCGATACCCTCAGTTCGCGCAAGCGCAAGCAGATGCGCAAGGAGCGCGAACAGGTGGCGGGGCAGGGCATCGAGTTCGAATGGCTCGAAGGCCGGCAACTCAGCGAGGCGCAGTGGGATTTTGTCTATGCCTGTTACGCCAACACCTATGCGGTGCGGCGCCAGTCACCCTACCTGACCCGGGCCTTTTTCAGCCTGCTGGCCGAACGCATGCCCGAGGCCATCCGCGTGGTGCTGGCCAAGCAGAATGCCAGGCCGGTGGCCATGGCTTTCAGTTTGATCGGCGGCGACAGTTTCTACGGGCGTTACTGGGGCTGCCTGGCGGAGTTCGATCGCCTGCATTTCGAAACCTGTTTCTACCAGGGCATGGATTACGCCATCGCCCAGGGCATGCAGCGCTTCGATGCCGGGGCGCAGGGTGAGCACAAGTTGATCCGCGGTTTCGAGCCGGTGATTACCCGGTCCTGGCACTACTTGCGACACCCCGGCTTGAAAGCGGCGGTGGCGGATTTCCTCGAGCAGGAGCGGGGCGGCGTGCTGGCGTACGCCGAAGAGGCGAGGGTCGCGTTGCCGTATCGGCAAGCGTGACCCTCGGGGTTGCTGTCAGCTGTCTTCCTTGCCCAGCCAGCGATAGAGCCCGCCGCCAACCACCGCGCCGAGAATCGGTGCCAGCCAGAACAGCCACAGTTGCTGGATTGCCCAGCCGCCGACGATCAAGGCCGGGCCGGTGCTGCGCGCCGGGTTGACCGAGGTGTTGGTCACTGGAATCGAGATCAGGTGGATCAGCGTCAGCGCCAGGCCGATGGCGATCGGCGCGAAACCCACCGGCGCACGTTTATCGGTGGCGCCGAGGATGATCACCACGAACATCCCGGTCATCACCAGTTCGCTGACAAAACCTGCCGCCAGTGAATAGCCTCCCGGCGAATGTTCGCCATAGCCGTTGGAGGCCAGCCCGCTGGCCAGCTCGAAGCCGGGCTTGCCGCTGGCGATGAAGTACAGCAGCGCCGCGGCGATCACTGCGCCTATCACTTGCGCGATCACATAGGCGGGCAGTTCCTTGAGCGGAAAACGCCCGCCGACCACCAGCCCGACAGACACCGCGGGGTTGAGATGACAGCCGGAGATATGGCCGATGGCGAAAGCCATCGTCAGGACAGTGAGACCGAAGGCCAACGAGACGCCCAGCAGGCCGATCCCGACCTCCGGAAACGCGGCCGCCAGCACGGCGCTGCCACAACCACCCAATACCAGCCAGAAGGTACCTAACAACTCAGTGACTGAACGTTTGAACAGCGACATAGAAGTTATTCCTTATCGATCCGATAAAGCCGTTATGCAGCCGTGCAGTCTGGCTACAGGCCCTGCTCCAGAACCTAGGCTCAGTACAGCAGGCTTTTTTTAGAAAGCCAGTTCCCCAAAAAGGCCCCAGGACCCGCATGTAAAGGG
>NZ_FNPW01000003.1:0-10604 GCF_900107395.1 Pseudomonas sp. NFIX28 | reverse complement strand
GGGCGGCGCAAAAAAACGCCAGGGCCCCGAAGGGTGCTGGCGTTTTTGGGCGGGGCGTGGCGGATCAGTCGATACCGACGAACCCGCCGGTCTGGTGCTGCCACAGGCGCGCGTACAGCCCGCCGTGGGCCAGCAGCTCGGCGTGGCTGCCGGTCTCGGCGATGCGGCCTTTTTCCAGGACCACGAGACGGTCCATGCGGGCGATGGTCGAGAGCCGGTGGGCGATGGCGATCACGGTCTTGCCCTGCATCAGGGTCTCCAGGCTTTCCTGGATCGCCGCCTCGACCTCCGAGTCGAGCGCCGAAGTGGCTTCGTCCATGATCAGGATCGGCGCGTCCTTGAGCAGCACCCGGGCTATGGCGATACGCTGGCGCTGGCCGCCGGACAGTTTCACCCCGCGTTCGCCGACATGGGCATCGAAGCCGGTGCGGCCCTGGGCGTCGGAGAGCAATGGGATGAACTCATCGGCGCGGGCCTTGCGCACCGCTTCCCAGAGTTCCTCGTCGGTGGCATCCGGCTTGCCGTACAGCAAGTTGTCGCGGATCGAGCGGTGCAGCAGCGAGGTGTCCTGGGTGATCATGCCGATCCGTTCGCGCAGGCTTTCCTGGGTCACGTCGGCGATGTTCTGGTTATCGACCAGGATGCGACCGCTCTCCAGGTCGTAAAGCCGCAGCAACAGGTTGACCAGGGTCGACTTGCCGGCGCCGGACGGGCCGATCAGGCCGATCTTTTCCCCGGGCCTGATGGTCAGGTTGAGGTCGCTGATGATCCCGGCCTTCTTCCCGTAGTGGAAATCCACATGCTCGAAACGCACTTCGCCGCTGGCCACCGCCAGGCGTGGCGCCTGCTCGCGATCGCGCACGCTGATGGGTTGGGCAATGGTCTGCAGGCCGTCCTGGACCATGCCGATGTTTTCGAAGATGCCGTTGACCACCCACATGATCCAGCCGGACATGTTGACGATGCGGATCACCAGGCCCGTGGCCAGGGCGATGGCGCCGACCGAGATCAGCGACTGGGTCCAGAGCCACAGGGCCAGGCCCGTGGTGGAGACGATCAGCAGGCCGTTCATGGCGGTGATCACCACGTCCATGCTGGTGATGACGCGCCCGGCCAGCTGGCTTTTCTCGGTCTGCTCGCCGATGGCTTCGCGCGCGTAGTTCTGCTCGAAGTGGGTATGGGCGAACAGCTTGAGGGTGGTGATGTTGGTGTAGCCGTCGACGATCCTGCCGACCAGCTTGGAGTTGGCGTCCGAGGAAATCACCGAACGCTCCTTGACCCGTGGCACGAAGTACCAGAGCGCGCCGATGTAGCTGGCGATCCACAGCAGCAGCGGGATCATGAGGCGCCAGTCGGCTTCGGCGAACAGCACCAGCGAGCTGAGCGCGTAGATCAGCACGTGCCACAGCGCGTCCACCGCCTGCACCGCGGAATCGCGCAGCGAATTGCCGGTCTGCATGATGCGCTGGGCGATGCGCCCGGCGAAGTCGTTCTGGAAGAAGTTCAGGCTCTGCTTGAGTACATAGCTGTGGTTCTGCCAGCGAATCAGGCTGGTCATGCCCGGGCTGATGGTCTGGTGCACCAGCAAGTCGTGCAGGGCGACGAACAGCGGGCGGAAGATCAGCGCGACCACCGCCATCCACGCCAGCTCCAGGCCGTGGGTCTTGAAGATCTCGATATTGGGAGTGCCCTGGGCCAGGTCGATGATCGTGCTCAGGTAGCTGAACAGCGAGACTTCGATCAGCGCGACGAACAGGCCTACCACCAGCAGGGCGACGAAGCTCGGCCAGACTTGCTTGATGTAATAAAGGTAGAAGGGCAGTACGCGGTTGGGGGGAGCGGCAGTGGGAGCGTCGCGGAAAATATCGATCAGCTGTTCAAAACGACGATAGAGCATGGGATCTGACGCCCGCGTGGCGGGCTCTCCTTATCAGTAGGCAGGCGCAGCGCCGTATCGGCGCTGCGCCGGGACTCCCGGTGACACTTTGGGCTCTGTACGGAAAGCCGGCGAGCTTGGCCGCTTTCCCTACGAAACCTTAGTCGATGCGCTTGGCCGACTTGATCAGCACGGGGTCGATCGGCACGTTTTGCATGCCTTGTTTGGTGGTGGTCTGCGAGTTGACGATCTGGTCGACTACGTCCATGCCGCTCACTACTTTGGCGAATACTGCGTAACCGGCATCGCGGCCCGGGTCGAGGAAGGCGTTGTCGGCGACGTTGATGAAGAACTGGCTGGTGGCCGAGTTCGGGTTCGAGGTGCGGGCCATGGACAGGGTACCACGCACGTTGTGCAGGCCGTTGCTGGCTTCGTTCTTGATCGGGTCGCGGGTTTCCTTTTGCACCATTTGCGGGGTGAAGCCGCCGCCCTGGACCATGAAGCCCGGGATCACCCGGTGAAAGATGGTGTTGGTGTAGAAGCCACTGTCGACGTAGTCGAGGAAGTTCTTGCTGGAGATCGGGGCCTTGACCGGGTCCAGTTCGACTTCGATCTTACCGAAGCTGGTGTCCAGCACTACATGAGGCGCCTTGGCCGGCTGGGCGGCCATCAGGTTGGCAGCGAACAGAACGGAGCCGGCGACGAGGGCGATTTTTTTCAGCATGGGTCAGTGATCCTGGGTGGTGGTGTCGACTGCGGTTAAAAACTTGAGCAGGGTTTGGTTGAAGCGTTGCGGCTGGTCCAGCGGCGTGGCGTGACGCGAATCGGCGATCACCACCAGGCGCCCGTCGGGCAGCAGTTTCACATAGCTTTCTTTCAGTGCGACCGGTGTGTAGTCACGGTCGGCGCTGATGACCAGGGTTGGACAGGCGACTTGCGAAAGTCGTTCCTGGACCCCCCAGCCAACGATGGCGTCGAAGCTTGCGAGATAAGCACGTTTGTCGTTTTTTGCCCAGCGCTCGGCCATCTTTTGCCGCAGCTCGGCCTGTTCCGGCTTGGGGAACAGTTTGCCGGCCAGGGCGATGCCGATGGCTTCCAGGCTGAGCAAGCGCATCAGGCTCCAGCGCTTGAACCATTGCCAGGCATCGTTGGCGCTGCGGATCTTGACCTCGGGCGCGCTGTTGACGATGCACAGGCTTTTCAGCAGCTCGGGCTGATCCACCGCGACCTGGAAGGCGATCATGCCGCCCATGGACAGGCCCACCAGATGCACCCGCGCCAGGTTCAGGTGTTCCAGCAGGGCGACCAGGTCGGCGCTGAAGCCGGCGATGCTGTAGGGCCCGCGGGGCTTGTCGGAGCGACCGTGGCCGCGCATGTCGGGCAGGATCACGCGGTAATGGGCCGACAGCTCGGCAATCTGCTTTTCCCAGTCCTGGGTGCTGGAGCCGAGCCCGTGGACCAGCACCAGCGGTTCGCCATGGCCGTATTCCTCATAGTGCAGGGTGCATCCTTCGTGTTCGAAATAGGCCATGGCTGAATTCCTGTTCAGGCTCGTGGAGGGTTCAAATGTTCGTTCAGGCTTGTTCCGGTGCGGCGAATGGCGCGTCCAGCGGCGCGGTGTCGAAAGTGCGCAGCAGCTCGACGAGGATCTGCGTGGCCGGCCCCAGAGGCTTGTCCTTGTTCGAATACAGGAAGAAGGTCGGGTGCCGGCTGCCGCCCTGATCCAACGGTAGCACCTTGAGCAGGCCTTCCTTGAGTTCGCGCTCGATCATGTGTCGTGGCAGCCAGGCAAAGCCCAGGCCGCTGCCGACGAAAGTGGCGGCGGTGGCCAGGCTACCGACGGTCCAGCGCTGTTCGGCGCCGAGCCAGCCGACGTCCCGCGGCTGCTGGCGGCCGGAGTCGCGGATCACCACTTGCAGCTGGCTTTCCAGGTCCTGGAAGTTCAGCTCGCGGTTCAGGCGGTGCAGGGCGTGTTCCGGGTGGGCCACGGCGACGAACTCCACCGAACTCATTTCCGTGCCCAGGTAGCCGGGGATATTAAAGCCGCTGATGGCCAGGTCGGCCACGCCCTCAAGCAGCACTTCCTCGACCCCGGACAGCACTTCCTCGCGCAGGCGAACCCGGCAGCCGCGGCTTTGCGGCATGAAGGCAGTCAGGGCGCGGACCAGGCGCGCGCTGGGGTAGGCAGCGTCCACCACCAGGCGCACTTCGGCTTCCCAGCCCTGTTCCATGTGGTGGGCCAGGTCTTCCAGCTGGCTGGCCTGCTTCACCAGTTGCCGCGAGCGCCGCAGCAACACGCCACCGGCTTCGGTGAGCACGGCCTTGCGTCCATCGATACGCAGCAGCGGCACGCCCAGTTGGTCCTGCATGCGCGCCACGGTGTAACTGACCGAGGATTGCGAACGGTGCAGCGCTTCGGCCGCCTGGGCGAAGCCGCCATGGTCGACCACGGCCTGCAGCGTTCGCCATTGATCGAGGGTAACGCGGGGCGCTTTCATGAGGAGCTCCTCTTGTCCTAAGCTGGCGCTCCTTACTGGAGACTGCCGAATGAGAAAATTCTGTTGTGTGTTGCTGGCCCTGCTGCCGCTCAGTGCGTTCGCCTATCCCATCGACGTGAAGAAGCACCTCGAAGGCGTGAGTATCGACTACACCGCCTACGACACCGATGCCGACATTGGTTCGATCCAGGTGAACAACTACGGCACCACCGACGCCGCCTGCACGGTGGTCTTTCGCAACGGTCCCGAAGCTCCGCGCACGCGCAAGCTGGAAGTCGCGGCCGGCAAGTTCAAGAACGCCACGGCCAAGTTCAACCGCAGCATCATCAAGCTGCGCATCGACCTGACCTGTACCGCCAAATAAGCGCAAAGCGGAGCAGGGTGCGCGATCTGCTCCGCTTATAAACGAATTTATTGATTGGTTATAGCAGTTATTTGCGCTTTTTCATCGATATGACTCTGTTTAATCTGCGCTCCATCGACCTACAGCATTCCCCGATGGAGGCTACATCCATGTCCCGCGTTCTGATCATCGAAAGCAGTGCCCGTCAGCAGGATTCCATTTCCCGCCAGCTGACCCAGACCTTCATCAAGCAATGGCAAGCGGCCCACCCAGGCGACCAGATCAGCGTGCGTGACCTGGCGGTAACCCCGGTGCCGCACCTGGACAGCAACCTGCTGGGCGGCTGGATGAAACCCGCCGGGCAGCGCAACGAGATCGAAGAGGCCTCGCTGCAGCGCTCCAACGAACTGACCGATGAACTGCTGGCCGCCGACGTGCTGGTGATGGCCGCGCCGATGTACAACTTCGCCATCCCGAGCACCCTGAAAGCCTGGCTGGACCACGTGCTGCGCGCCGGTGTGACCTTCAAGTACACCGAAACCGGTCCCCAGGGCCTGCTCAACGGCAAGCGTGCCTACGTACTGACCGCCCGTGGCGGCATCTACGCCGGCAGCACCGCGGACCACCAGGAACCTTACCTGCGCCAGGTCATGGGTTTCATCGGGATCCACGACGTCGAGTTCATCCACGCCGAAGGCATGAACCTGGGCGGCGACTTCCAGGAAAAGGGCCTGAACCAGGCCAACGCCAAACTGGCCCAGGTCGCCTGATCCGTTAATCGCCAGATAATCGCGCAGTGGTCTAGTAGGCCCTGCGCTCCCCTTCAAGCTTGTTTGCGCATCGAACCTCCCTTTGCACTTGTTGCTCCTGAGTGCTCCTGCCCGATTGAACGCTTTGCGAGATCGGGCTTTTTTTTGCCCGCGATTTATCAACCCCCCGTAGGAGCGAGGCTTGCCCGCGATAGCGATCCGACAGGTACTGAGAAACCAGGCCGCTGCGCGGATCGCGGGCAAGCCTCGCTCCTACGGAAGGTGTTTTATTGTGCGCGGCAAAACCGCTATCGTCGCCGCCTCTTCAAGACGAGGCGAGCAATGGGCTATCTACTTTTTGTCACGCTGATCCAGGCGATTTCCTTCAGCCTGATCGGCGAATACCTGGCGGGGCATGTCGACAGTTATTTTGCGGTGCTGGTGCGGGTGCTGCTGGCCGGGCTGGTGTTTATCCCGCTGACCCGCTGGCGCCAGGTGGAGCCGGCGTTCATGCGCGGCATGCTGCTGATCGGCGCCTTGCAGTTCGGCGTGACCTACGTCTGCCTGTACCTGAGTTTCCGTGTGCTGACGGTGCCGGAGGTGCTGCTGTTTACCATCCTCACGCCGCTGCATGTGACGCTGATCGAGGATGCGCTGAACCGCCGCTTCAACCCCTGGGGCCTGCTGGCGGCGCTGGTGGCGGTGGCCGGGGCGGCGGTGATCCGCTACGACCGCATCAGCCCGGATTTCTTCATGGGCTTCTTGCTGCTGCAACTGGCCAACTTCACCTACGCCGCCGGGCAGGTGCTGTACAAGCACTTGGTGGCGCGCCATCCGAGCGACCTGCCGCACTACCGGCGTTTCGGCTACTTCTACCTGGGGGCGCTGGCGGTGGTGTTGCCGGCCTTCCTGCTATTCGGCAAGGCGAATTTCCTGCCCGAAGCGCCGTTGCAATGGGCGGTGCTGCTGTTTCTCGGGCTGGTGTCCACGGCGCTGGGGCTGTACTGGTGGAACAAGGGCGCTTGCCTGGTCACTGGCGCGACCCTGGCGGTGATGAACAACCTGCATGTGCCGGTGGGGCTGCTGATCAATCTGTTGATCTGGAACCAGCATGAAGAACTGGGGCGCCTGTTCCTCGGCGCGCTGGTGATCCTGGGAGCGGTGTGGATCAGCCGTCGCGGCACAAAAGCCGCGACTACCGCCACTGCCTTGTAGGAGCGAGGCTTGCCCGCGATAGCGATCTGGCAGACACCGCGGGGTCAGGCCGCTGCGGGGATCGCGAGCAATCGAGCGTCGACCGGCTGCTGCTCCAGATTGAGCAGATAGAGGGAGTGATCGCCCCGCGGGCGGGGCGATCAGGCGCGATTACACCGCTTGCTTTTCCGGCTCGGGGATATGGCTGGCGCCCAGCACCGCCGGCAGCAGGCCGGCACGCAGGTCGTTGCCGCTCGGCTGCTGATACAGGCTCAGGCCGAACTCCGGCATCACCGCCAGCAGGTAATCGAAGATATCGCCCTGGATACGCTCGTAGTCGGCCCACGCCGTGGTGCGGGTGAAGCAGTAGATCTCCAGCGGAATGCCCTGGGCGGTGGTCTGCATCTGGCGGACCATGCAGGTCATGTTCGGCTGGATTTCGGCGTGGCTCTTCAGATAGGCCAGGGCATAGGCGCGGAAAGTGCCGATATTGGTCATGCGCCGGCGGTTGGCCGACATGGCGGCGACATTGCCCTGGGCTTCGTTCCAGCTCTTGAGCTCGGCCTGCTTGCGACTGATGTAGTCGGTGAGCAGGTGGACCTTGCTCAGGCGCGCCTCCTCGTCATCGTTAATGAAACGTACGCCGCTGGCGTCGATGTACAGGCTGCGCTTGATCCGCCGGCCGCCGGATTGCTGCATGCCGCGCCAGTTCTTGAACGACTCGGACATCAGGCGCCAGGTCGGGATCGAGACGATGGTCTTGTCGAAGTTCTGCACCTTGACCGTGTGCAGGGTGATGTCGACCACATCGCCGTCGGCACCGACCTGCGGCATTTCGATCCAGTCGCCGACCCGCAGCATGTCGTTGCTGGTCAACTGCACGCTGGCGACGAACGACAGCAGCGTGTCCTTGTAGACCAACAGGATCACCGCCGACATGGCGCCAAGACCGGACAACAGCAGCAGCGGCGAGCGGTCGATCAGGGTGGCGACGATGATGATCGCGCCGAACACGAACAGCACCATCTTCGCCAGTTGCACATAGCCCTTGATCGAGCGGGTACGCGCGTGTTCGGTGCGGGCGTAGATGTCCAGCAGGGCATTGAGCAGGGCGCTGATGGCCAGCACCTGGAACAGGATGGTGAAGGCCAGGGCCAGGTTGCCGAGGAACACCAGGCTGGTCTTGCTCAGCTCCGGCACCAGGTGCAGGCCGAACTGGACCACCAGCGATGGGGTCATCTGCGCCAGGCGGTGGAACACCTTGTTCTGGCGCAGGTCGTTGAGCCAGTGCAGGGACGGCTGGCGACCGAGCAGCTTGACCGCATGCAGGATCAGGTAGCGCGCCACTCGTCCGACGAACAGCGCCACCACCAGCAGCACCATCAGGGCCAGGCTGGAATGCAGGAGCGGGTGCTGATCGAGCGCCCCCCAGAGGTCTTGAACGTTGAGCCAGAGCTGTTTGAAATCCATGGGGGCAGAAGCTTCCTCTATGAGACAAGATGGATCGATTAGAACATTTAACCCGTTGAAAGTTACCGTTGAGGACAAACCGGCTAACAAAAAACCAGCTGTTTGCGGCTGTTTGCATAAAGAAACTCGGCCTTCGCGCCCGAAACCGTTACCCTATGCAGCTGTTTTTTTGCATATCTTCGAGGTAGCACCCGTGTTTTCCCAATTCGCCCTGCACGAACGCCTGCTCAAAGCCGTGGCCGAGCTTAAATTTGTCGAGCCTACGCCTGTGCAGGCAGCGGCCATTCCGCTCGCGCTCCAAGGGCGTGACCTGCGGGTGACGGCACAGACTGGCAGCGGCAAGACCGCCGCTTTCGTCCTGCCGATCCTCAATCGCCTGATCGGCCCGGCGAAGATCCGCGTCAGCATCAAGACCCTGATCCTGCTGCCGACCCGCGAGCTGGCGCAGCAGACCCTGAAGGAAGTCGAACGCTTCTCGCAGTTCACCTTCATCAAGGCCGGCCTGATCACCGGCGGCGAAGACTTCAAGGTCCAGGCCGCGATGCTGCGCAAGGTGCCGGACATCCTGATCGGCACTCCGGGGCGCCTGATCGAGCAATTGAACGCCGGCAACCTCGACCTCAAGGAAGTGGAAGTGCTGGTCCTCGACGAAGCCGACCGCATGCTCGACATGGGCTTCGCCGACGACGTGCAGCGCTTGGTGGACGAATGCCCGAACCGGCAGCAGACCATGCTGTTCTCCGCCACCACCGGCGGCTCGGGCCTGCGCGAGATGGTCGCCAAGGTCCTGAACAACCCCGAGCACCTGCAGCTCAACGCAGTCAGCCAGCTGAACGACACCACCCGCCAGCAGATCATCACCGCCGACCACAACCAGCACAAAGAGCAGATCGTCAACTGGCTGCTGGCCAACGAGACCTACCAGAAGGCCATCGTCTTCACCAACACCCGCGCCATGGCCGACCGCATCTACGGCCGCCTGGTGGCCCAGGAGTACAAGGCGTTCGTCCTGCACGGTGAGAAAGACCAGAAAGACCGCAAGCTGGCCATCGACCGCTTGAAGCAGGGCGGGGTGAAAATCCTCGTCGCCACCGACGTCGCCGCTCGCGGCCTGGACGTCGACGGCCTGGACCTGGTGATCAACTTCGACATGCCGCGCAGCGGCGACGAATACGTGCACCGCATCGGCCGTACCGGGCGTGCCGGTAACGACGGCCTGGCCATCTCGCTGATCTGCCACGGCGACTGGAACCTGATGTCGAGCATCGAGCGCTACCTCAAGCAGAACTTCGAGCGCCGCACCATCAAGGAAGTCAAAGGCACCTACGGCGGGCCGAAGAAGGTCAAGGCCTCCGGCAAGGCCGCGGGCGTGAAGAAGAAAAAGACCGACGCCAAGGGCGACAAGAAAAAAGCCGCAGCCAAGGCCCCGACCAAGCGCAAGACCGCCAACCGGCCGAAAAGCGACGCCCTGGTCAGCCAGGACGGCATGGCGCCGCTCAAGCGCCGCAAGCCAGCACCGGCTGCCGAATAAGCCGTAGCGCAACAGAAAAAGCCCGGACCCCGTCCGGGCTTTTTATTGGCCGGCGCTCAGCTGTCGGCCTTCTTCTCGGCCGCGCCCAACTCCTTCAGGCGCTGGTCGATCAACTGGCACTTGTCCGGCAGATCCTTGCTGGCTGTGCTCAGGTCCATCCCGCGCAATTCGTCGTTGATTTCCTTGGCCTTGGTCGGGTCCTGCTCGGTGAGCCTGGCCACTTCCTTGGCCAGTTGTTCACGCTTGACCGTGGCTTCATCAAGGGTGCAACCCGCCCAGGCGGGCAAGGCAAAAAACAGCGTGGCGGCGATGGCGAAAAAAGTTTTCATGGCGGGCCCCTCGGGCATGACATGGGTATGCGGTTGAGAGGGCGGGGGGGTGAAAAGTTCAGTGATAAACCGGGCGGGACCAAGCCGGGAGCAGATTCAGAAGCGTCTTATTGGGCTCGGCCTTTTGGCGGTTTACCTTCTTTTTCCGAGAGCCCATCGCAAGGCACTCCATTGACTGGGCGGGATGAACGATTGACGTCAATATGATGGCTAATTAACATCGCGCCATTATTTTGATATCAAGCTGTCTCAAGGGATCGAACATGTACTCACCCGCCCTCGCGGGGAGGTTGTGCCTGGCTTTGCTGTGCCTGACTCCGCTGCACCTTGTTCATGCTGCCCCCACCCCCGGTGACACCGACCTGATACGCGAACGCCAGGACCGCCTGCTCGAAGAGCAGCGCCGGCGCCTGGAAGAGCTCAAGGATCTGCCCGGTAAAGAGGCCGCTCCCACGGCGCCGACCGCGCCGGCCGACACCCGCTGTTTCCCGATCAAGGACATCGAGCTCAAGGGCGCCGACAGCCTGTCCGCCGCCGAACAGGCGCGCCTGCTGGAGCCCTATATCGGCCAGTGCCTGGGCGTCAGCCAGCTCAACGAACTGCTCAAGGTCATC
>NZ_FNPW01000005.1:275006-437947 GCF_900107395.1 Pseudomonas sp. NFIX28 | reverse complement strand
TTGTGGCGCAGGTAGTTGAGCTGCGGGGTCAGGCTGATGCTGTAGCGGGTCAGCTTGCGCCCGGAATCGCCCTGGGCGATGCGGTATACCAGGCCGTGGATCAGGCCTTTGCCCGTACTGCCGAAGGTCAGGCAGGCCGGCTTGTGCAGCAATTCTTCGAGCTTGAGGTCGGGACGCGCGCTGACCAGTTCGATATCGAAGCAGAAGGGCTGGTTGAGGGCTTCGCGGCCAACGAAACCGAGGACCTGAAGGTCGACCGAGGCGCCTTCGATCGTCAGGGAAATATGGGTAGCGTTAGCATCCAGCATGCCGTGAAATCCATCCATTGAATAAGCAGGGGGGGGGCGGATGGTGGCGCAATCAACTAACGGGCTCAAGTCAGTAGAGGGCTTGAATTCGCTATGGGCAAATAAATCAGATGGTTCCTACAGGCCTTTTCCGGTCCGTCTTACTTAGAGTCGATAACGCCTTGTGGATAAGTACTGTCAGCTCCCTGATTGCTGTTACGTCCGGTCACTGACTGAGGATTGTGCTGAATGGGGAGGCCTGCTTACCCTGGGTCGGTCGCTGCCAAATCAGCGGCCGGGTGTAGGAACCCGCCTTACGATACGTACAGCTTCCGAGTAGAATCGGCCGCTTTTCGCCGCCTGTCTGTTATGGCGGCTGTACGTAGGCACGCTTTGGCGTGACCGGATCGTGTAGCCGGTTCCTACCCTGCGTACAGCTGCCACCCGGCCTGTAGGAAGGCTTGGTGATGGTTCCTAAATATCTACACGGAGCTTCATCAATGAACGGATATATCCCTCTACAAACCCCCACCGAGAATCCCGTCCTGCTGATTGATAGCAATGCAGCGCTGACGGATTTGCTGGCCTGCGCCGACCAGCGCGTACGTGCCATCCACAAACTGATGACCCGTCTGTCCTGCATGACCGCCAAAACGGCAGATGAAAGTGATCTGTTCCAGATCGCCGATATCGCCGCGCTGCTGCTGAGCGATGGAGTGGCCTTGCTTGATGCTGCGCAGGGCAAGGCGATGCAGGCCTGAGGAAGGGAGCGATAGCCGTAGCAGAGGTATCGTCAAATCGCAGGCAATAAAAAACCCCTGAATCTTTCGATTCAGGGGTTTCGGTATTAGTGGTGCCAGAGACGGAATCGAATAGTTGGCTGTAGGCCTTTATTTTAAAGGGTTTTGCTTTGATTGATATATAAATCTACTCACAAATCTACTCTCTTTCTGAAATGCGGCTCTGTTTTGATCCTGCCGACGACGGGCGAAACGGTGCTGATTTCCTCTGTATGAGCCCGACGAGTGGTAAGCCCGCATTGCCACACTTTTGCAGTGATGGTGCTGGCGTTGTTTGGCACTTACACACTGAGGTGTTCTTGCCATTGCCTCGCATCAGCGCTACCCCGTATCAGGGTAGTGGTCATTCATGGGGGGAGTGTTGGTGGCTACCCTGGATTGTGCCATCTCACCGATGGCCGGCCCCTAGAGAGAGTGGGCTCCATCAAGTCGACCGATGCCGGTATCTCGGCATCGGTTTTAAATCAACAGGTTACGCTAGCTTTTCCAGTAGTGCCGGCAGGTACTGTAGCGCCACCGGGTCTTTTTCCTGAAAGTATGCCCGGCATCGTTGTGGAATCCACGTATCGTAGAAGTACAGTCGGAAATCGCTTAAAAGCTCTATGGGGTAAAGTCGGGCGTCGACAACACGCCCATCCAGATACTGATGTTGATAGTTCGGAAAATTTTTTGGCTCGATGCCTTTTTCTTTACGCAGCCAACCAGAAAACATTCTCCCGCTAGAGATGTCAGGGATCATATTTTCGGGCAGAACATAACCATCAGCCTCTAACGGTGCAATCAGAGCCAGAACAATTTCATTGAGCATCGAGAAGTGTGTGTGGGGAATCTTCGCTCTGTTTGCGATATACCGCTGGAGATGTACAGGGACACGCGCGGCATTTTTTGGAGATACCCCTCCAGCCATCCATTCGGTAATCCAAGCGGTCACCTGGACAGCGAAATCTGCCGATAGCCACTGAGCAAGGTGGAGAGCTACCTGGGGATGTACCCAGGTACCTTGGTAATTGCCACCTTTTACTGACTGTACCAAGACCGCAATCGGTAGCTTGAGCGACTTAGACAAAGCCTCAAGAAAATCACTATTTGTCTTTGTAGTATGATAGTGGCTAAATTTTTTATCAGCCGCTTGGCACATAGCTGTGGCGTTGATGTATCCATCTACGGCGCGCTGGTGAATTAGGTTGCCTTCCATCTCGTGCGGAATAACCGGCAAATCCATTTGAACCATTTTGTTCCCCTCGTGGCGATAAGGTGACTTGTCCTGCACCCAGATGCCCTGGAGTGCTGGGTTATCCGAGGTCTTCGGCGTCACACTGAGCCCTTATACCGGGTCTAGTGGCACTCGGCTATTGCCCTTTAGGATTGTGCTTCTTGCTTCGATGGGAAGGTTGTCTATATCTAACTCCCATGATGGGTTTAAGCGCCTATGGCTAGTAGATGCCGGAAATTCTCTACGCATCTTCCTGCGGCGCGATCCAGCAAGGCTGGCTGAGCTCCCATTTCGGTAGGGCAGGTGCCGCGACACGCTTTCATTATTCGTGAAACGTGTCGCGGTAATGATGGCGCATATTTGCGCTATGAACCAAAGCTGGATGATCTTCCGCCGCGGGTGAAATACCCCTGATCAGGGGTATTTAAACACCATCCATCATCTGGACAGATTACCCGGCAGAGCCAAAGTGACGGAATCCCACTTTGGTCCGGATGGCTCAAATGTAAGCCGTCGGCTCGGTTCGTGCCTGCTTTAGCCTGCTGTCAGGTGTGCAACTGACCAGCTTTACTCGGTCTATCCATGCCGATACTGAGGCCCATTTTATGGACGGGCGACGATCCTAGGCTAGCGTCATGAGTACAGGTCAAACAGTTGGCCTGCCCATGAACCACTTGTTCAAAGGAAAGATAATGGAGCGCTATAGGAACTTAGGAGGAGACTCAAATGTGGCTGCATTTGAGATAGGGAATGGATCTATCACGGTCGAGTTTAATGACCGGTCGCAGTACCTGTACACCGATCAGAGTGCGGGGCCTGGGTCTATTGCGGAAATGCATCGGCTGGCTAGGGCCGGTAGAGGACTGAATAGCTACATTGGGCGTGTTGTCAGGAAAGGTTACGCAAGAAAAATTCGCTAAGAAACGGGGTGTGCGACACGTTTTGTGAATTTCGAAAACGTGTCGCGTACTCAAGCATGGAGCATTTAGGACGCCGCCCTGAAGCTGCGTAGCCATATGAGCCACGCAGCTTTCAAAGCGGTAATGGAGCTTTTTGTTTGAGAGGGCTACAGCGGCAAGACCAGGGTAGGAGCCACGTGGCAGAAAGGGGCAAAGCAGGGAATCCTGCTTTGAGGGACATGGTGAATATCACCACACCTTGGCCAGAATTGAAGGGGGGCTCACTTAACGCCCCCATGATTTAAAGGTGAGCCAGGATCACATTTGCTTGAAGGTGTTGCTGTCATCGCAACACCTGCTCCAACCTGCTGTCAGGGCAGGCGAATCACTTGTATAAACTCTTGACGGGCTCCGGCGCCAGCAGAGCACCTATCGAGCTGAAAGGCACGCAGCGATTGGGCTGCGGCCAAATTGGCCCTTGTCTGTGGCAGGAAACCCGTCAAGGCCCTGTCAAGTATTGCTTGGCGCGCTAAGGATTTATCTGGCCCGGTATTTCACTACCTCATCTCGCCGCTTTTGGCCTAGCGATTGATCGAGCATTTACCTTGACGGCGACCTCTCGGATTTTAGACGCGGCTGGTGCTGGACAATCTGCGCGAATGCCCGCAGAGCGTTGTCCTGTATGGCTTTCAGCGTTCCAACTGCTGGTGGCGCCAGATAAATCCGTCAAGACCTGTAAAGAATTTCGTCAAGGCTCCGTCAAGGCTGGTCAAGGATTATGGCCGCGTTTGCTTGGTTCGACCGTGGGCCACTTGTCCCGTAAGTGACTGTCGCGGTCCCTCACTGTTTCTGGACATGGTGGCTGTCCGGCTGCCTACCCGATCTGCCGCCAGCCCGTGCTGGCTTTGGCTCCCAGCCCGAGTTGGATAATCTGCGGCCTCTCCGGGTGTCCAGAGCCTGTCCAGAATCCGTCTGAGGTCTGTCAGGGGTATGAGACGGCGAAAGCCAGGTTCTTTGACGGCCGCCGCATGGATAGGCCTTAGACGCCCACGTTGCGCGGATTCCGTCTTATGTCTGTCTTACATTCCGTCAAAGTGAAGGTTGATGATTAACAGCTTTTATGGTCGGCCATAAGGGGGCGTTGGTCGTTATAGGCCGTGCTGCTTTAGAAATCTGGCGATCTTTGGTTTTACGTCGGGGGAAGCGTCAAAGCCTTCTCGAATACGCAGGAACTCGTCGGGGAGGAATGGATCGTGAGTTCTGATCTGTTTTTGCGCCACGCCAGTCTCGAGGGCGTCTGCTCTTCTTATCACCGCGTCACGGTAAACGACCCAGCTATCATGTTTAACGAATCGGTGTGAGCCCAGCGAAAGAATGCATGTCGTATCTGCGTATTTGCCCGAATAAACGGAGGAGATGTTCACGAGCAAAACAACGTTATCAGCGTGAAACGGACAATAAACTGGGTCGTTGATCACTATGTGTAAATGATCAGAGCCGCCAGTAGGAATCAACAAAGTTCCTTTCTGAAGTATTGTCCCTGGCATCAAATGAACTCAGATATTTTCCTAGCAAGGGCCCGCCGCTCGCGGAGATCCTGCGCTTTGCTTTCAGCAAGATCTTCACCAACGCCGAGGGCTATGAAGGTAGATTTCGGATCAATATCTACCGAGGTGCCGTGCGGGTCGTGCCATTCGGGGATGTGCTTATGAGTGTAGTCCCGAAGCTGGTATTTGTTCATGTGCCCAAATTGATGCCAAACGGAGTCAAGTACCGAAAAGTCCGAACGGCTCAGTTCATCAAGGTCGTCGAAGTTTTGCAGCTCTCTAGCCAATTTCACTTCGTTATCAGATGGCGGAGAAATCCATGAACTCCACTCAGCCGATCCGCGCTTACCTTTGATTAAATCTAAGGTCGCAGACAAAACGGGGCCATGAGGCATCGAAACTGCTCGATCCTCTGACATTGGAACGTCAAACCTATTCATCGACTCTCTATCAGCCAAATACATCAGCTTGATGAGCTTCAGATTTGGCAGCGAACCTTCGGCGCGGGCCAAGAAGAAAGCCGCAATCTGCGCTACCTTCTGTTCACTGAAAATCACGTGTTACCTCTCTTCCCCACTCCTTGGGGTGGTCCAGCATACAAATGGTCGCGAATTATCAACCGACCTACAGGTTAGTCAATAGGCCTGCCCACAGGTTCAGCCCAACGGTATCGACCTCTCCGGCGAACGGTGCACGCTGCTTGCGTTAGCTATAGCACTCCCTGGGCACCCACGCACGTCCAGCACCATAAAGAATCGACATAACCCTTCTGCTCGAGTGAGTAAACCGTTGAGAGCGGGGAGTGTTCTGTTCATGACGTGGGACACTCAATACTCCACTGTCAGAACGTTTACTCTGCAAGTTTCGAGGTTTCCAGTCGAAACACCTGCTTTTGGTGGGAACCACCGTGGAAATCTCGCGCCTGGAAACCTCAACATTTCTCAACAGGCAGGCCGCCAAGGTTCGCGCCCGCATCGCGTAAGAGGGTGCGAACCAAGTGCGCGAACCTTAGGTGCGAACTTGCTGCCGGTACGCATCGGCAGGCGCGTACCGATCGTGCGTACCTGGCTGCGTACCATCGGCACAAAGCTCGCTCCCAAGGAGCATTCGCGCACTCCAAGTGCGCGAAGAAACTGCGTGAAGGGTGCGTGAAAACTTGCAGAGGGGTGGGCTTCGCGCATTCACCAGGTGCGCGACGGACGTGGGTGAAAGACTGCGCGAAATACGCCGGCCGGAACTGGGCGCCAGCCTTTCACGGAGTATTTCGCAATAGGGTTGGCTACGAGTCAATGTGCTCAATCCTGATGATAACCTCGCTTGGGATTATTCGGCCTGAGCTGGGGCGGATTGAAACTTCGCGTTCTTCAGGGTACTTCGGCTGTTGAGATTCGATGGCTACCACGCCGTGCTGTTTGAACAGTGTGTCGTCGATCCAGTAGACGACTCCTGGGATGCTATTGCCGTCTCTATCATGGGTAGCGAAACACTCTGCTGTCTTCTTATCTCGAGTGGTCGAGATGAACGCAGAGCCCCATGTCCCTGTCTCGATCTGTTGAGCATTTACTGCATTTTCCTCAGAGCTCCCATACGTGAAGGTTCCGTCATAGCGTGCTTTGCCATCATGTAAGGGAGTAACTTCCCCTTTATCGCCGTTCACCTTGATCAAGCCTGCTGATGCGGTGTGGATTGCGAGCGAGACGCCTCTGTAGAGCATGTATTTGCCTCTTGGTTGGAAGATGGGCGAAACCGTGGATATCAGAGTGGATACCGCCCAACCTGGTCAGCGCCAACGACTTGTCAAAACTTGACATCGGACGGCGCGGGAACCTGACAAAACCTGACATCGAGTCGAGTGCGCAAGCCTACCGTGATGTTGACAAATGTTGACATCGGATCGGCCTGGAGCCGATGACAACGCATGCGGCCTGTTAGCAAAAGTTAGTCCAGTGAGAGGTTTGGCTAATCGCAATAATTCATGTCACAGAGCTTCTGCGAGAATTTTGCTTTCATCCCTTGCCAAGTTGTTCCGTAGTGCGTCTGCCAGTTCTTTTGATTCTCGTGCAACCTCGGACAGATACTCTCGTCTCACGACTCTAATGCAACATCCAACCTGGCTGGGTATGTGTGCCGAGAATAGAAATTCGCTTTTCTGAACCTCTGTTAGCACTAGCTCACCCTCGAGGTTCCTCTCGCATTCGAATATGGGTGAATCTACGACGATGATCGGAAAGGCGAATGCCAAACGCGGTAGCTTTCCCTCTCCTCTATCTTGAGATACTCCGTGGCAAGCTTTTAATGCCGCTATAGCTGCGCCGAAGGCCTCATCGTGATTACCTCCCATGGCCTGGCGGAAACCATAACCTCCACGGTTAGGGCGTTGTATATATGCAGCCAGTAGAGGAAGTTCGCGCTGTATTCCCATCGATATACGTTTTGCCAATACGGCGCGGGCAACACCAGATTTAACGCCAAAAGCATCTAATCTATTTGAGGTTTTGAGTACGTCATCGGACATGAATACTACCCAGGGCTTTTGGGCTGACTTGCATTCAACGACAAAGGAAATGTCCAATATTCCAATCCAGTCCGGATCTTGCGCAAGCACATCTATTTCTCGTCCTTTATCGGCTTGGGGGTCGGCAAAGGTGGCAGATTGTCTAACATCGAACCCTGCCTCGCGAAATGCCGCCGCCGCTTCCATTTCCAACGGGAAGCCGGTTTTATTTAGCCATTCAGTGACGCTCTTGGTTAGCGTGCCAGATTCCTTCATAGGCAGAACCTCAATTTAGAATGGGCTTATGTTGGAGCCGGGCGGCTCCGTGACGGAGATCCCTGTGATGGATGGTAACCAGGCGTGGTGGTTACTTTTGGTGGTTACCGGTGTGGTTCCCCACTCTCCAGCAAGGCCGCCAGTGAGAGACGATATGATCTCAGTGGGACTATATCGCCTGTTTGCCTAGTAGGCTGTGGGCGTAATAGTGATGCCGCCAGGAGTGACCGAAAGGCGTCGTCTGACCGATTCGCCAACCTTCAAATCAACTTCGGTTTCTACTAGCCCGCCGCCGCCACAAGCCGCGCTCGGTTTGGCGCCGATAACGTGCTTGCCCGGTGCTAGCCCGAACCGGGCAACCTCACCGGCAGCAAACTCGGCGGCCAATGTTCCATCGATATAGAAGCGATGGTTACAGCCAGCTCCAAACATTCCGCTGTCCCGTGTCACAACCAACTGGGAACTTCCATTGGAGCTGAAAGCAAAGAACCTTGATGGTGGGACAGGATCGGCATTGCTGGCGGAAATAGGGGAAGTCGAGCACCCCGACAATAAAAAACTGACCAATCCCATCATCAAAATCCTTCGCATAACTCTCTCTCCATCAAAAGGGTGAATGTAGCACTGACTGGATCAGACCTGATCCTCCGCATAAATCCCGGCACTGATGATTGCGCCACCCCATCGACGGTAGCCGATGCAGAGCGGCACCGGGTTGCCGGATGCAGTGGTGTTTCGGGCGCTGCCAAACGCATATCCGGGTTGATTTTCCGGAGCGGCGCTGGTCTTAAGGCCTTTTGCTTGGGGGCTGAGCATCTGGATTACGCCACCGGCTGTAGAAGCCACCCCAGCCGCGATAAGGCTAGCGCCGAGCGGGGTGGTAGAGCCGAACGAGAATGCTCCAACTATGACCAGCGCAATGCCTAGGACTGTTTGCAGCAGGCCGGCACGCTTGCTCCCGCAGATCACTGGAACAATCTTGATCTCGCGACAACCACCCAGTTCAAACTCTTCCTCTCCGACATTCTTTCCATTGCGGTAGACGGTGAACTCCAGCCCTTTCGCTTTGGCGTTAGCCAATTCCCGAAAGAACCCTGGATGGTTCACATCGATAGCTCTCATTGCTTCCCGAGTATCCCCGCGATCAAGGAGAAAGGTGTGCTCTTTTCCGAACTTCTTACCGAGCGATCCGCACAAGGTGATTTTGGTTCGCGGGGTGTACTCAATTGCTAATGCGGTCATTTTCGTTCTCCTATGGATTGATGGCTGGGGCCGTGGTGCCCAGGCGAATGGCGAGCAGGGATCGCGACATGCGCGCCTGATCGAATGTCACCTGCTCGCGTTGAGGGTCGTAGTTCCAGATCCGGTCGTAGATCGCCTTGTATGCCCTTGCACCCCGGAACGTTCCTCGCAGTAGATCGGCCGAAATTCGGGCCTCCTCTTCGGTGAAAAATGGCCCGTCAATGGTCACCTTCTGGCCATCGCGGACGTGCTGAACGTCCCAAACCAAATAGCCAGAATCCGGGCCCTGTTTCAGAGGGTACGATTCAAAACGATTGGTCTTGCACGCCTCCTCGAAGCGCTCTTGATGAGTAGGCGGTCGGCTCGCCGCGTTACTGTCCTGTTCCGTCATGTATACCTCTGGTGCGCCGCTGGCGCTGGTCATGGGCTGATGCCCGGTGGTGGTGCTCTGTGTGTCGCGACACGTTTTGCGAGTGACCAAAACGTGTGGCGTACCGAAAGAGTTATTTGCCGACGAGGCGCAGGTCTGGCGGCAGCTTCGGGCCGAACGGCGCACCAGGTGCAAACGGGTCGGGCAGCAGGTGCTCCGGGCATTCCCTGATGAATTGCGCAGTCGCGAGCTGGCAGGCGTTGAACAGCGGCGCGTCGTTCCACTCTTGGCCACGGCGGGCGGCGCTGTCCTCGAGCGCGTAGGCGAACACCAGATCGGCCAGGCTGGCCAAGCCATCCTTCCGTGCCGTCTCCCGCTCCACGGTGTTGATCGCCAGCAGGTCGCACAGCCGATCGAATCCAAGTCCTTCGGCTAGTCCCTCGGTGTCCAGCACCAGAGAGCGACCGAAACCAGAAAGCACTGTGCGCAGGTCTTGCCACTCCGACCCGCGGTGGTCGGTGGCCGCCTGCTCAATCTCGGCGATGGCGCTGGCGGTGAATGGCAGGTACTGGCGCAGTTTGCTGGCCTTGCGGCGCATGGCCCGACGCTCTCCGCGGATCGAATCAAGCCGCTCTCCGAAGATGCGGCAGATCCGCCGAGTGGTGATCAAGCTGGTGCTCATGCTGGCGCCCGGTTTTTTGGCAATGTCCACCAGGGTGATAACGAGACTGGTGCTCATGGACGAGCCTCCATAGGTGTGTTGTCGTAGCTGGCGCGCAGATGGGCGCCAGTCGTGCAATGACGGCCGGTGGGCGCGTAGCAGCCCCGGCAAGCCATGATGTGGTTGAGGTATTGGTCGCGGGCACGGCGCCACTCAGTTGTGGCTGTGGCGGCGCTAGCGTGCGGGCTGCTGTAGAGCAGCGCCGGCCGCTCGATGCGGTTGGCCAGCATCAGACGCGGGCGCTCCGGATCACGGCTTGCCAGATTCGTCTTGTTGTTGCTCGCGATGGTTGGGGGCATGTGATTGAGCAGGGCGGAAAGGAGGCTCACAGCGTCACCTCGCCCCGATTGTTCGTAATCCAATGTTCCTGTGATTTCAAAAACACCGGCAACAGCGGCAACAATGGCAACAGCCCCGTAAACTGTGGCCTCCAGGCGTTGCGGATGCTGCCATTTCGTTGCCACCGGTTTTTTACCGGCAACAGTGATAACCAAGCAGATGGGTAGAACCGCTTACTTATGTTGAAAATGAGGTGTGTGTTGCCAGTTGTTGCCACTTTTTTTATAGGCTGGCAACGGCTGTAAGCCCCGCCCCACAAGGCCGTTGCCGGTGTTGCCACTGTTGCCAGTGATTCTAGGTTCCTGTGAACTCTGGCAATCCGGGCAAGTGGTGTTTGGGGACCGTTCATGCGCCACCCCCTTCGCGATCTATTACCTCTGGATCGACCACGTACAGGCGAGCCTGGCCACCACCCGGGAGACGGTAGTTTTTGGTTTTGCGTTCGCTGTCGCGGCGGGCGAGAGCGTTCGCGGCCTCCAACGCCTTGATGATGCGAGACAGGCCGTAGCCATGGGCAGCTTCGATCAGTGCTGGCTTGTTGAACAGATACAGACGGTTGTTGCCCACGAGCTCCCAATAGCCGGCCCGGTTGAATACCTTCGTGTCGGGCGTCGTGTCGTCGACATCGGAAAAGCGGCTGCTGCCGTGGCGATCGATAAAGTCGAGGATGCCGGCCAGGATCTGGCGGTCTTCGGCATTGCCGCTACCGACCCGGCTGAGCCATTCGCCGTAGAGCAAGCGACAGTCGGCGAGGGCGGCGCCCGGCTCCCAGGGCAGCAGCCCGTAGGCGGTGGCCATCTCGCCCGCCAGCGCGATCACCGCGAAACGGTCAGCCACTCGGCCGGTCTGGGCGTTGTCTTCGACGAAGGTGGCGCGCACACCGGCGAAGTCCTCGAGCAGCCCGGCCTGGTCGTCGCTGGCGAGCAGCTTCTCGACGAACGCTGGTCCGAGGTGGCCATGGTGGGCGCCGACCGCCACGGTGAGTTGGCGGTGAAAATCTGCGCCCTCCAGGCCGTGCAACTCATCAAAGGCCCGATGCGTGCGGGTGCCAGCGTTCACGTCGACCATGCGCAACTCGGCGCCAGCGTGGGCAGCATTGCCGGATATGGCGGCGTGCTCGGAGAGGGAGCGCTCGCCGCTGGAGAGCGTTAGCAAGCGCCAGCTCAATTTGGCGCGACCTTCACGCTCTCGGGTCATGGTGCCTTTGCCCTGACCGTTGGCGAGTGAGTAGGCCATTTCCTGGACGCGCTTGGGGTCGGCGCGCTTGATCTCGTCCAGGGGCAAGATCGTGTCGTTACGGCTCGACGCCTCGATCTCCAGGCCGCCCTTGGTCATGTCCCAACTGGCGGCGAACCCCCCCGGGTCACCCCACACCGACGAGCCGATCAACTGCGCCAGCGACTTGCCGCTCGAGCTGTCGCCCACCAGGTGAACACCACCGCCCAACACACCGACCAGGCTTAGCAGCGGCCCGGCCAGCGAACAGCCGATCGCCAGCGTCAGTACCGGGTTGCCGGCGCACTTCGCGGCCACTTCCGTTTGCCATAGCGCCAACTCGCCGCGGCGACTGAAAAGAACCTGAGCTTTGTTGCTGGCCTGGTACCGCACCTTTTCGCTGCCGATCGTGCGCCCAGGTAGTACGAACGCCCCCGACTCGTGCCAACCCGGCCGGCTGGTGGTGGCGAACACCTCGGCGGGGCGCTGGTCGAGCAGGTACTCCATGAACGTGCCACGTTTCTTGAGGGCGATAATGACGCCCATGCCGAACAGTGCGCGCCGGGCGTCCTCACCGCTGCCGCCGAACACCTCCATGGCGATGATCCATTCCTTGATCCCGCTGTCGGTCACCAGGCGCAGCAGCCGGCCCTCGCTGCCGTCGTCGCTGTTGGTGGTGCGGGCCACCACCGTGACGGGGCTTGCAATCCACTCATCCGTGATAGGACGGTCGCCGGTATCGCCCTCGGCGTCGTCTTGGTCGACGGCGGCACGCTTAAAGTTGTGCCAGTAAACGCCTGGGCGCAGCTTGCGTCCTTTCTCGTTGGTTACCCAGTGCTCGTACACGGCCCAGCAGGGACGATCAGGCGCAATGGTGGCCACATCAGGTCGAAGGTTGATCACGTTCGTCTCAGGCTTGGACATTGGCGAGCTTCCAGTTGGCGAGGTCGTTGAAGTCGGTGAGGTCGTCAGGGGCGCCCTCTGGCCATTCCGGAAAGGCCACTTGGCCGCCTACGGCCGCCGCCGCGGCGTTCGCCGCTTTGCGCCCGGGGTTACCGTCGGTGAGCCGATCGTCGTCGCCAGCGATCACGATTGCCTGCCCTGGGTAGCGAGAGCGAAGGCCCATCGCCGCGGGGATCAGGTTGCCCGCGTTCATGGCGGCAGCGACGACGTAGCCCCCGTGCTGGTGGAGGCTGGCGGCCGTCGCCCACCCCTCGCAGATGCAAAGCACAGAGCTGGGCTCGATGATGCCCAGCGGCGAATAGGTGCCCTTCACGCGACCACCAGGCAAGAAGCGTTTGGCGCCGTCCGGGGCAATTCGTTGCAGGTTGACCAAGCGCCCATCCAGGTACAGCGGGACAAGGAGGTCAGCGCCACGCTGGCGCAAGCCGTAGGAGCGAACTCCTTTGGCGACCAGGTACGGATGATCCGGGGCGGCGCGGCGCGCATTCCGCCACCAGCGGTTGACCAACTTGGTGGTCTGCTGCTGGCGCTGGTGCTGCTCGGCCTCGCGCTGGTGCCGGGCCTGGTCCACCGGCTCACGACTACACCAGGTGCTGGCGCCGCCGGCTTTCCAACTGCCGAACGCGCCAGAGGCGATGCCGTCCAGGTACAGCACGTACCAGCCGTTGAGGGTGCCCGGCTTGTCGTCCGGGACGCGGAACCGGTGAATGGTACCGTCGGGCAAGGGAAGCCAATCGAGCGGCCCGTAGACGGCCTGGAGTGCATCACGGAATAGGATCGTTGCGTCAGTCATGCGGCCCCCTTCGGCGGGGTAAACCGCTTGGCCAGACTCTCCAGTTGCAGCGTGAGCCGCTCCAGTTCATCGCAGTGACGGCCTTGGTCGCCTTCCGAGATGCGCAGCTCCAGGAAGCCAATCAGGGTTTCCACCAGCAGCGCATAGCTGGCGCTGTCGATGTGCGCGCCTGTGCTGGGCGGACCGCCGCTACCTTTGCGCTTGAGCGGAGTCACGTTACTCATGGCCGACCTCCCGGCGATCAGCACCAGCAAAGGCCCGGCAGACCTGGCCGTTATTCACGCCGTGCCAGTGGGTAATGTCATCGATTGCATCAACTAGACAGGCTGTCACCTGGGCGCCAGCACTACGCATAACTACGCGCCCGCACTCGGCGTCGGCCTCGGTCAAAAACGGTCCCAGCAACGCCCTGGGCATCTTCGGGTGGGTGACGTAAAACATCTCGATGGCTTTTTTCGGGCAAGCCGATCCCGTCGACGCTGATGCGCCGTTTTGAATTTTCATGGTTTAAGTCTCTTCGGAGGCTGTTGGTTCGAACCGTGCTGCGCCGTCGCGCATCGCACGCAAGCCCAGGACTGCTGCCCGCGCTACCGACTCTGCAAAGCCGATCTCCAGACTTGTGTAGCGACCACCCATGCTGGTGATCGCGAACTCGATGGCGTGAAATGCTTCGGTTTCATCGTGGGCGGCGAGCTCGTAAACCTCGCACTCGAAGAAACCGACACCCTTCTTCCAGTCAGAAGCCACACCCGGATTGTTCCGAGGCCAGTTAACCAAACGGCCTTCGGAGTCGCGTCTGGTAAAGCTCAGATCGTCCCGCGTTTGGATGGCATTCATTTAGCCACCTCCGCAGCGACCAGCGCTTTCTGCATCTTCTCGACTTCACAGTCGACGTAGTTCGCCCAGTCGTAACCCAAGAAGCTGCCGAGGTTGGCCAGCTCCTCAATATCGCGAGATTTGCCGTGTTTCATGTCCTTGTTGATGGAGTTGAACAGCACGCGCATGTGATTGATGCGTTCGTGAGTGGCGCGGAGCAGGTCGAGAGCATCGTCGGCGATGCTGGCAGTGGTCTGGCTCATTGCGCACCCCCGTTGTCTATGCCACTCCGCTTACCAACCACGCCATAGGAGGCGCCCAGGTGACGATGCCGCCAGCAGAAATTGCCGCTGAAGGTGCGGATTTGCTCAAGGTGCCGTGCGATATCACAAGCCAGTTCATTGTTGTAGCCGCCCATGGCGGGTATCACGAACGTCAGCAGGATTTTCTCCAGCTCTGCACATTCCTCCCTGGCGAAGTTCATTGAGCACATTTCGTTGGCATCCAGAACCGCTTCACGCAGCACCTCGCCCTCGATGGTTGCTATGGCAGGCAATGTCTGCAGATTCATTGCACACCCCCTTGTGCTTCCAGGGTGCGAACGATGGCCATGTGGATGTTGTAGCGGGCGAGGCGAACGGAGAGGGACGAGTTTGCGCGGAGAGCACTCAGGGCCATGCGGCGGTGAACAAAGGCGCGAATTGCGGACGGAATGAGGGCGTGTTTCATGGGTGTAGCTCCTTTTGCTGGGGAGCTACCACCGTTCGCGACCAAGCGAATTTGGGTGGCAGCTGTGCGCGGGTTGGTCGACTGGGGCAAAAGGAACCCAGCAGGCCCGAAGGCCTCCCGCACACAGCCGCCATAAAACGAAACTGCGAGCGCAAAAAAAGCGCCTGCAATCGAAATGGGGGCGCTGTTGCGCCTTTTGCTTACCGGGCGACCAAACCCGATCGCTGAATTTGCAGCGACGGGTAAACCATACCGGCGAGCATGATTGCTGGCAAGAAAAGTTATCGACCTTTCATCGCCGATCATGAATGTGGTGTTCATGCGGCATCACTCCGAAGGTGCTTGGCGGTCAGGCTCTGGACGTAGCGCAGGAGAGATGCTTTACGGGCTGCGAAGTCTTTTCCCTGGCCGATCAGCAACACGTCGCGGATCTCGATCAGCGTCACCAGCAGCAGCTCATGTGCGGTGAGTTCGTCGCGATTACGTCCAGCAAATTGGCCGGTGATTACCTGGTTGATCAACTTGGCTTCGTTGATGAAGTGGTGGCGTTGGGGAGTCTTGCCGCTCTCCTCGTAAGCGATTGCCAGAGCGTCACACAGGCCGCGATAGCCGACGGCGGATTGCTGGCGGGCTTGCTGCCAATTGGCGTGGTCACCGTGGATCAGCGCCTCAATCTGCATGTCACACCAGACAGAGAACTTGGCATCACACCAACGGGCGAAGGCCACTGCCAGCTTGGGATGGAGCCATGTACCACCAGCGTTACCGCGGCGAGATTTCAAATACCCGGATTTCCGGGTATTCAAGATTGTGGACGGCCCCGCAGCGGGATGCTGAATCTCATCCAGGGCGCGGATGTAGTCGAGTGTCTCAGCATTATCGAGCCAGTGATCGAGGCGCTTGCCGAAGCGTTCTGCGATCACGGTTGCATGAAGCCAGCCGTCGGCGTTGAAGGTGACGGCCTGGCCCTGGTAGTCGAAGGGAATGATGCGAGCCTTCATGGTGTCCCCCTGACCGGCGGGTTGGTGCTGAGGTAGTACAAAGCCATGCCGCGGTGGGTACGACCTTGATCGTCGGTCAGCGTGAGGCGCTCCGTCATGATCCTGTGGCCCATGTCGCGCAGCTCGTTGATGCGGGCTCCTGGGCGAACGATGTTCAGCTCGCGAATGGCGGTGAAGGTATCAATTGGGCCTGCTTGCAGTCGCTCCAGAAGGCGAGCGCGCTGTGCCGTTCCGCTGGTATTCTCTACGTGAGTTTTTTCTGGGCTGGCCTTATTGGGTTGGCCTTTTTTTTGGTCGGCCACTTATGCAGCCTCCACTCGCAGAGCGACCAACGAGTCGCACCAAGCAATAACTTCTGCCTCGATCCAGACGGCGGACTTCGGCCCCAGCATTACTTGCTTAGGGAAGCGCCCTGCGGCAATACGGCGGTAAATCTCAGAGGTGGAGAGGGTGGTCAGAGTTTTGACTTCGCCCAGCTTGATGAAGCGAAGTGGCCGCTCAGGCTGGACTGGGGATTGTTCGGTTTGCTTGCGGATTGGGTGGGTTGTGTTTGCCATGCTAGCGCCTCCTTGGGTGGCGTTGAGAACATGGGCTTATGCTGGGGCGGATTACGGTAGGTGTAACCGCAATTGCGGTTTTTCGTTCCGCAATTGCGGTGATCGTATAAATCGCTGGGTGAGGTTATTTCTCTTCTGCTATAGCCTTGTTTGCGGCAGAAAATATTTCGTCAAGATTGCGCTCTTTCAAGCCACGAAAAGAGAAACGCTCCAAAATAGCTGACTTGATGGCGGACTGTTTCATTCCTTGAGGTCTTGGGCGATCAATTGGCGACTCTAATAGTTTTAACAGCGCAGCAGTGGCCAGCAAATGTGACCTCTTAGATGTATTGTGTGCTGTTTCTTGTCGCGTTAACTCAGCTTTCGCCAACCTTTCTCGTAAGTGCTGATTTTCTAAAAGAGCTGACTTTAGTTGGCTACTTAAGACCTCGACGCCTGCTTCATTGTCAATCACCTGAACGCTCGAGTAGCCGATTGTTACAGGCATTGCTTTTATTTCATCTCTAGCGGCCCTTCGCAGCCAGATTACCTCTTCGACGAGTCTGTCCGAAATATTAATAGCCCGGTCATACCATTCCTCAAATGCCTCCCCAGGGGTATATCCTCTTCCAGTCAGCCACTCACATAACGCGCTGTAATCAACGAAGGTCAGGTCGGGAACAATAATCTCATCAAAATCACGTAGGGTTCTCGCGGCTTTAAGGCGACCTATCTCAACGGCGTTAATCAGTTTTGGTAGGAATATCTCCGTGATATTTACGAGTTTGGAGGTTGCCTCGTATGACAGTAGGTGGCCAGTGTATGCAGTAAGCTCAGGTATGTTTACATTCCCGGCAGCCCATTGATCGCAGGCGATTAGCTCAGCAGCTTCCTGGAGGGTCATCATCCAAGCGCCAAAGTTTTCCAGTTCAACCAGGCTATCACCAAGGGTGTGATGTTGATGAATTACGTCAGTGATGTGTTTTTCTACTAATTCATCTTCCGTGCTGCAATGTCCCAATAATTGGGTTTTGTCTATGCCACGTATTATTCCGTCATTCATCACGTCACCCTTCCAAGCGCTCCCACTGCTGAATAGGTCTGCCAGTCAGGCGGGTGGGAAGTCCGCTTTTCGCTCCGTCGAGCTAGGCCAGCCAAAATTGTTTATGCCTTTCGTTTGATGCTCACCACGTTAGCGCCAGCGCACAGTGCGTCGATTGAATCTGCCCAGGCTTGCATCATTTCCCGGCGCTGCTCGACGTAGGCGGCATGGTTGTAGGTGCCGCGTATCTCGTCGCTGTCACCGTGGGCCAATTGACGTTCGATCCAATCCTTGTTGTACCCGCGACCGTTCAGTTCTGTGCTGAGTAGGTGACGGAAACCGTGGCCGGTCTGCTTACCTTCGTAGCCCATCATCCGCAACGCTTTGTTCACTGTATTCTCGCTCATGGGGCGCTCGGGATTGGCGCCAGCAAAGACCAGTGCGTAGCGCCCAGTGATCTCTTGGAGCAGGCGCAGGATGGCGACGGCCTGGCGGGGCAGGGGGACGATGTGAGGGCGGCGGGCTTTCATGCGCTCGGCCGGAATTGTCCAGGTTGCGCGCTCCAAGTCGAACTCAGCCCAGGGGGCTTGGCGAAGCTCGCCCGGGCGAACGGCCGTCAGTGTCAGCAGGCGGATGGCGTGCCGGGTAAGCGAGTGGATATTCGCGGCCTCGCTCTTGGCCAACAGTTCTGGGAGTTCAGCAAAGGTGACGTGCGGATGATGGCGGGCAGCTTTGGGTGGTGCTGCTACCACACTCAGATCCGTGGCTGGGTTGGCGTCAACGACGCCCTTGGCCAGCCCATACCGAAATATCTGGTGTAGCCATTGTCTGATCTTACCGGCGGCATTTAGCGTGCCCCGAGCTTCAACCTTGCGCACCAACTCCACCAGATCGGGCCGAGTGATCGCTTTCACCGGTCGGGCACCGATACCCGGAATCAAATCATTCTCCAGGTACAGCTTGGCTTTGTAGGTTGTGCTCTCTGCCCAGCGGGGGGCGTTGTAGGCAAACCACTCTCGCGCCAACGTCTCGAAAGTCAGCCCCTCGACCTTCTGTGCTTGTTTGGCGGTTTTTTTCTGCTCGCCGGGGTCGGTGCCTTCAATCAGTAGCTGGCGTGCCGTATCGCGAAGTTGACGAGCTTTCAGTAGGGTGACCGCTGGGTATGGGCCGAGCGCCAACATCTTCGCGCTGCCGTTGAAGCGATACCGATAGCGCCACAGCTTGGAGCCGGTCGGGGTCACCTCTAGGCACAGGCCATTGGCGTCGGTCAGCCGGTACAGCTTGTCCTTCGGCTTGGCGGTACGGATGGTGGTATCTGAGAGTGGCACGCAGCCTCCTTGCAGGCCGCACCAGGCGGGCATCTTGCCGCTCTGGTGTGAGTAGATTTCTAGACCGAACTGGATCTACTCACGAATCTACTCACATATGTTTGGGCTTACAAGGGAACGGTTGGGAACCGTAGAAAGCAAAAAGCCCGCACTAGGCGGGCTTCTTGTGTGCTTTCTGGTGTGCTTGGCATCACCTGAAAACGAAAGGTGGTGCCCAGAGACGGAATCGAACCGCCGACACGGGGATTTTCAATCCCCTGCTCTACCGACTGAGCTATCTGGGCAACGGGGCGCATTAAACGGGTTTTTCGGGGGGGCGTCAAGCAAGTTTTGAAAAAAAGTTTAATTATTACCGCCGCTTACGTTCCCACCCCGATTTGGCTGGAATTATTCGGACGGCGGCACGTAGCCGTCGGCCTTGGCGTATTCCTCGCCGGAGAAGAACTTGTCCATCTCGCCCTGCAAATATTTGCGGTCTTCGGCGTTCATCATGTTCAGGCGTTTTTCGTTGATCAGCAGGGTCTGGTGTTTCTGCCAGTCGGCCCAGGCCTTGGCGGACACGTGCTCGAAAATCTCCTGGCCCTTGGCGCCCGGATACGGAGGACGCTCCAGGCCCGGCAATTGTTCTTTGTACTTGCGGCACATTACGGTGCGGGTCATTGCAACTCTCCTGCGTTCAATACGTCGGCCGCGCGCTTAAGCAGTTTTTTAACCGGGGCGGCGAGGCCCAGGCGCGGCGGGGTGGCGAGGTTATACCAGAGCCAGTCGGCCTCGGCCACGTGATGGGCGGCGGCCTGGACCTGCACCAGCCAGGGCTCGATGGCCAGCTGGAAGTGGCTGAAAGTGTGCACCAGCCCGGGCATTTCATGCTGCTTGCCCAGCTCCAGCGAGTGCTGCGAAGCCAGGTGTTCGAGGTCCGCCAGGTCGTCCAGCTCCGGCAGGCTCCACAAACCGCCCCACAGGCCAGTGGAGGGCCGCCGGTACAGCAGGATGGCGCCCTCGTGGTTGGCCAGCATCGGCATCAGCGTGCGCTTCTGCGGGACGGCCTTGCGTGGCTTGGGGATCGGGTAGCGGGTTTCCAGGCCCAGCATGTGCGCTTCGCAGCCGCGCTCCAGAGGGCACAGCAGGCAGCTGGGTTTGCTCCGGGTACAGAGGGTGGCGCCCAGGTCCATCATCGCCTGGGTGTAGTGGTTTACCCGGCTCTGCGGGGTAAAGCGCTCGGCCGCGGCCCACAGCTGCTTGGCCACCTTGGGTTCGCCCGGGTAGCCCTCTTGCGCGGTAAAGCGCGCCAGTACGCGCTTGACGTTGCCGTCGAGGATCGGCGCGCGCAGGCCCATGCTGATGCTCGCGATCGCGCCGGCGGTGGACAGGCCGATGCCCGGCAGCTCGGTGAGTTTCTCCACATCGCGGGGAAACTCGCCGCCATGCTCGGCGACCACGATCTTCGCGGTCTTTTGCAGGTTGCGGGCGCGGGTGTAGTAACCCAGGCCGGTCCACAGGTGCAGCACTTCGTCTTCCGGCGCGGCGGCCAGGGCCTGGACCGTCGGCAGCGAGGCCATGAACCGGTCGAAGTAATTGAGCACGGTGCTGACCTGGGTCTGCTGCAGCATGATTTCCGAAACCCATACCCGGTACGGATTGATTTCCTGCTGCCAGGGCAAGTCATGGCGGCCATGGCGGTCGTACCAATCCAGGACCGCCGGGGCGAACTGCTCGGCTCTCATCGGTTGAACAGCCCTTTGAGCGCGTTTTTCAATTCCGGGCTGACCTTGTCGCCGAGTTTTTCATCGAGTTTCTCGCTGAGGCGATCGCCGGCCAGCTTGGCCGCGATCTGGCCCAGGCCGTCGCGGTCCAGGCGGCAGGCCTTGGCGCCCAGCTCCAGCGGGCCACGGCAGCGCAGCGGCAATTCGATGCCGACAAAACGCTCGCCGACCTGGCAGGCCGGGTCCGGCATGTCGCGTTTGTCGCCTTCGACGATGATGCCGACGCGGTAATCCATGCCCAGTACGCGCAGGTCGATGTCGCCATTGCCTTTGACGCTCATGCCGGGGATGCGCACTTTCAGGTCCGGGTTGCTGGCCACGCCGTTACGCAGGGTCAGGTTGCCCTTGAGCTCCTGGAAGGGCGTGTCCTTGCCCCGTGGCTCGCTGCTCAAGGTCTTGCGATTCAGCGTGGCGATGCCCTGGCACAGTTGCTGTTCGAGGTTGGCGTTGAGCAGCACGCCGTTGTTGATGACGAAGCTGGCATTGCCGTTGAGGCCGTCGACCAGCGCCTTCTGGCTATTGCCGCTGCTGGTCAGGTTGCTGTCGAGGGTCACCAGGCCCTTGACCGGCGGGTTCTGCCCCTGGCTTTCGAGGATGCGTTCCACCGGTACGCGGCTGATTTTGGTCTGCAGGCTCATCAGCGGCGTCGGCTGGCGCACGTCGAGGTTGCCGTTGGCTTCGAAGCTGCCGTCGTACAGCTCGCCGCGCAGGCCCTCGAGTTTCAGCAGGCCGCCCTGGCCGTTGGCCTTGAGCGTGGCGTTCTGAATCGGCAGCTTGTCCAGGGTCAGCAGGCCGAAGCTCAGGTCGGCATTCACATCCAGCTTGCTCAGGCGCTCCACCGGCAGCAGGCGCTCGGTGCTCCAGGCGGCCTTGGTCGGCGCGTCCGGCAGCGGCGAGTTGCCGGCCCCGGCGATAGCGCTGGCTTCGCTGCTCTGCACTTCGGCCTTGCGCGCCACCGCGGCGCTGTTGGCTTCGGCGGATTTCGGCGGCAGGTAGCGGTCGACGTTGAAGGTGTCGGCCTTGAGCTGCGCGCGCAACGATTGCTTGGCCAGGTCCTCGATCGCCAGGCGGCCGCTGAAGCTGCTGTCGTCGAGTTTCAGGTTGATGTTTTCAAAGGCGATGCTGTTCGGCGTGGCGGACAGGCGGCTGACCAGCTCGACCTTGCTCAGGCTGCCTTCGGCCATGGCTGGCAGGGTCTGGCCGATGCTGTCGACGAACTTGGCCAGGTCGAACTGGGCGATGGAAATACCGCCGCTGAGCTGCGGGGTCTTGTCCAGGTCGTTGACCTTCAGTTCGCCGATGGCGCGCAGTTGGTTGAGCGAGAGTTTCAGGCTGTTCCATTCGGCAACGTTGGCGGCCTTGTCCAGCAGCAACTGGCCCTGGGCGGAGAAGGTCAGGGTCTTGCCTTGCAGCGGGTCGCCGGCGGCCTCGCCGGAGAGCTTCATGTCTTCGAACTGGTAGCGTTGCAAGGCGGGCTCGAAGCGCATCTGGCCATTGAGCTCGGTGCGCACACGCACCGCCGGCTGGGTGCTGGCGAGGAAGGCGGTGAGCTTGACCGGAGTATTGGTCGCCTCATGGATCGGCCCGGTGCTCAGCTGGATGCTTTCGGCGGTGAACTGCTTGCCGCTCTGTTCGTCGTTGTATTCGACCCGGGCGTTGTTCACGGTCAGGCTGTCGATATCCAGGCGGATCGGCTGCGCCGGTTTTTCTGCGGTGGCGGGGGGCGCTTCGGCGGTTTCGCCAGTGCTGGTGGCCGGGGTTGCGGCCTGCTTGTCGGCGGGGGCGACCTTGCCGATGTCTTCCCAGTTGCCGTGGCCGTCCTTGTTGCGGGTCAGGCGCAGGTTCAGGCCTTCGACACGTACATCGCTCATTTGCACTTCGCGGCGCAGCAGCGGCAACACGCGGACCGACAGGCCGAGCATTTGCAGGTCGGCGAACGGCTGGGTCGGGTTGGCCAGGGTGGCTACGCCGGCTTCGTGCAGCTCCAGGCCCAGCCAGGGAAACAGGCTCCAGCCGATATCGCCATTGAGCGTCAGCTCGATATGGGCCTTGTCGCGGGCTATCTGGCGAATTTCTTCTTTGTAGTCGTTGGGATCAAACAGGTGGGTCAGGGCGAAACCCAGAGCCACGATGATCAGCAACAGCCCGAGAAGTACCAGACCCAGGATTTTGCCGAACGCTTTCATGGGCGAGTCCTTGTAGTGTCGAATTCGAATTTAGCCGCAGAGTATAACGCTCCGGGCCTGGCGGCTGGTCACTGATCGTTTTGCAGCACGTCCAGCGGTATCCGCAGCTTGGCCGCCAGCGCCCGGGCTTCGAGGTGCCCGGCGGGGGCCAGCAGACGCAGGGTGGCGCCGTGCCGGGCGGCCATGTTCCGGGCTTCGCTCACCAGTCGCTCCGCCACGCCGCGCCGCCGGGTGACCAGGCGCACACACAAGTGGGACAGGTGCCAGACGTCTTGGTGCCGTTGCAGGCGGGCGGCGCCCAGCAGGCGGTCGTTGAAGCGCCCGGCGATCAGGCTGCCGTCGCCCAGGGCGGCCTCGATCAATTCCAGGTCGTTGTGCTGCGGCGCGAACAGCCATGGCGGAGCATCGCGGTAGATCTTCTGCAGGTCCTGCTGATCCTGATAACTGGCTTCTTTCAGCGACTCGACAACGATGGGCATGGAAAATCCTGTGCAGAGCGAAGGGCTGGCCATTATCGACAGCCGCGCATGGGCTGGCGAGGGGCAGGCATCTGTAGGAGCGAGGCTTGCCCGCGAAGCGTATTGCCTGACACACACCCATCCACCGCATAACGCCCATCGCCGGCAAGCCTGGCTCCTACACCGTCGTTCGGTGCAGGTGATGCGGAAAAGATGATGGCAGTTTGCTTTTTCTGTCGCGAGCAAATGGTAATCTCTCGCAGTTCGTCTGCCCTTCTGCGACCAAAAGTCGCACTCTATGGAGCTTCACTCAATAAAACGGCCAGCCTGCGTGCAAAGGTCGTGGGTGAAGAGTGGCCGGCGAATAATTCCAATAATTGGGGGAAAACCACTCATGAGCACTAGCACCGAGGCGGGCGTCATTGCCGCCCAGCCGGCGTTCTTGTCCAAAGAGCGCATCATCGCCAAGCCCGGTTTCAACCGTTGGCTGGTTCCACCGGCCGCCCTGGCCATTCACCTGTGCATTGGCATGGCCTATGGCTTCTCGGTGTTCTGGTTGCCACTGTCCAAGGCCCTGGGCGTGACCGCGCCGGTCGCCTGTGCCCCGGACATGAGCTTCATCGCCCAGGTCTTTTCGTCCCAGTGCGACTGGCCGATCTCGATGCTCGGCTGGATCTACACCCTGTTCTTCATTTTCCTGGGCTGCTCCGCGGCGATCTGGGGCGGCTGGCTGGAACACGCCGGCCCGCGCAAGGCTGGCGTGGTGTCGGCGCTGTGCTGGTGCGGTGGCCTGCTGATTTCGGCGCTGGGCATCTATACCCACCAGATCTGGCTGATGTGGCTGGGCTCCGGCGTGATCGGCGGTATCGGCCTGGGCCTGGGCTACATCTCGCCGGTGTCGACCCTGATCAAATGGTTCCCGGACAAGCGCGGCATGGCCACCGGCATGGCGATCATGGGCTTCGGCGGTGGCGCGATGGTCGGTGCGCCGCTGGCGGCGGCGCTGATGGGCCACTTCGCTTCGCCAACCGGCGTCGGCGTCTGGCAGAGCTTTTTGGTGATGGCGGCGATCTACTTCGTGTTCATGATCGGTGGTGCGCTGTCGTATCGCGTACCGCCGACCGGCTGGAAGCCTGAAGGCTGGACCCCGCCGGCGAAAAAAGCCGCGAACGCGATGATCACCCACCGTCACGTGCATGTGAACGTGGCCTGGAAAACCCCGCAGTTCCGCCTGGTCTGGCTGGTGCTGTGCCTGAACGTTTCCGCGGGTATCGGCATTCTCGGCATGGCTTCGCCGCTGTTGCAGGAAGTCTTCGCCGGCAAGCTGCTGGGCAACGAACTGGCCTTCGGTCAGTTGGATGCCTCGCAACTGGCGTCGATCGCGGCGATCGCCGCCGGCTTCACCGGCCTGCTGAGCCTGTTCAATATCGGTGGCCGCTTCTTCTGGGCGTCGTTCTCCGACTACCTGGGGCGCAAGAACACTTACTTCGTGTTCTTCGCCCTGGGCTTTGCCTTGTACGCGCTGATTCCCAACCTGGGCCACCTGGGCAACGTCGCGCTGTTCGTGGCGGCGTTCTGCATCATCCTGTCGATGTACGGCGGCGGTTTCGCCACGGTTCCGGCCTACCTGGCGGACCTGTTCGGCACCCAGATGGTGGGCGCGATCCACGGTCGGCTGCTGACCGCCTGGGCGGCGGCGGGCGTGCTGGGCCCGGTGCTGGTGAACTACCTGCGTGAATATCAGTTGAGCCTTGGCGTCGAGCGCGCCGCGGCCTACGACATCACCCTGTACATCCTCGCCGGCCTGCTGGTGCTGGGCTTCCTGTGCAACCTGCTGGTGCGCCCGGTGGCCGACAAGTACTTCATGACCGACGCCGAGCTGGCCGCCGAACAGGCGCTGGGCCATGACAAAGGCGCGGACAGCAGCACCGTGCTGGAGTGGAAGGCTTCGTCCGGCAGCGTGCCGCTGGCGGTCGCCGCCTGGCTGGTGGTGGGTATTCCGCTGGCGTGGGGCGTGTGGGTCACCCTGCAGAAAACGGCGGTGCTGTTCCACTAAGCACCTTGCGCCTGGCGCGACAGCCAGGCGCACCACCTTCCCGTAGGAGCGAGGCTTGCCCGCGATGAGCGAACGATAGCGGGACATGCCTGGCGCACCGCGCGATCCTGTTCGCGGGCAAGCCTCGCTCCTACGGAGGATTTGTGATTGGCCGTGGCCATATTGCTTGTCATGACAGGTACAGCCCCGGCTTTATTGGCTCCAGCCCGTCAGGATCTTGTCCTGCGTGTTCCTGTTTAGCCGCCGTCCGGCCTATAATGTTCGCCTTTTTCGCCCAATGATTTTGCGGAGCTGGTGATGGCCGAACGTAAGGCGTCCGTCGAGCGCGACACTCTGGAAACCCAGATCAAAGCCTCGATCAACCTGGATGGCACCGGAAAGGCCCGATTCGATATCGGGGTTCCCTTCCTTGAGCACATGCTGGACCAGATCGCCCGTCACGGGCTGATCGACCTGGATATCGAAAGCAAAGGCGACTTGCATATCGACGACCACCACACCGTGGAGGATGTCGGTATCACCCTGGGCCAGGCCTTCACCAAAGCCATCGGCGACAAGAAGGGCATCCGCCGCTACGGCCACGCCTACGTGCCGCTCGATGAAGCGCTGTCGCGCGTGGTGATCGACTTCTCCGGCCGTCCCGGCCTGCAGATGCACGTGCCTTACACCCGCGCCACCGTGGGCGGCTTCGATGTCGACCTGTTCCAGGAATTCTTCCAGGGCTTCGTCAACCACGCCAACGTCACCCTGCACATCGACAACCTGCGCGGGCACAACACCCACCACCAGATCGAAACCGTGTTCAAGGCTTTCGGCCGCGCCCTGCGCATGGCCGTGGAGCTGGATGACCGCATGGCCGGGCAGATGCCTTCGACCAAGGGCGTGCTGTAATGCAGACGGTCGCGGTTATCGATTACGGCATGGGCAACCTGCACTCGGTGGCCAAGGCCCTCGAGCACGTCGGCGCCGGCAAGGTTTTGATCACCAGCGATGCCGCTGTGATTCGCGAAGCCGACCGGGTGGTATTTCCCGGTGTCGGCGCGATTCGCGACTGCATGGCGGAGATCCGTCGCCTGGGCTTCGACGCGCTGGTGCGTGAAGTCAGTCAGGACCGTCCATTCCTCGGCATCTGCGTGGGCATGCAAGCCTTGCTCGACCGCAGCGAAGAGAACGACGGCGTCGACTGCATCGGCCTGTTTCCCGGCCAGGTGAAGTTCTTCGGCAAGGACCTGCATGAAGACGGCGAGCACCTGAAAGTCCCGCACATGGGCTGGAACGAAGTGCAGCAGAAGGTCAGCCACCCGCTGTGGCACGACATCCCGGACCTGGCGCGCTTCTACTTCGTGCACAGCTACTACATCGCCGCCGGCAACGCGCGGCAGGTGGTCGGTGGCGGTCACTACGGCGTCGATTTCGCCGCGGCGCTGGCTGAAGGTTCGCGCTTTGCCGTGCAGTTCCACCCGGAAAAAAGCCATACCCACGGCCTGCAACTGCTGCAGAACTTCGCGGCGTGGGACGGTCGCTGGTAAATGGCTATCAAGAAGTCCAAACCGCCGATCCTGAGCCTCACGCCCGAGCAGGAAAGTGAGGCCAATCAGAAGATCCAGCGTTTCATGGAAGATCGCTTCGAGCTCGACCTGGGCTCGTTCGAGGCGGCCGAGATTCTTGAACTGTTTACCCGCGAAATTGCTCCGCACTATTACAACAGGGCGATTTTCGATGTGCAGACCCACCTCAAAGAGCGGTTTGAAAGCATCGAAAGCGACTTGTGGGCGCTCGAGAAAAACTGATTCCCGAGTGAAGCTGAACAATCGAATTTGAAGGTTTGCCAGATGCTGATTATCCCCGCTATCGATCTCAAAGACGGTGCCTGTGTACGTCTGCGCCAAGGCCGCATGGAAGATTCCACGGTGTTCTCCGATGACCCGGTGAGCATGGCTGCCAAGTGGGTGGAGGGCGGTTGCCGCCGTCTGCATCTGGTCGACCTGAACGGCGCCTTCGAAGGCCAGCCGGTCAATGGCGAAGTGGTCACCGCCATCGCCAAGCGCTACCCGAACCTGCCGATCCAGATCGGTGGCGGCATCCGCTCGCTGGAAACCATCGAGCACTACGTCAAGGCCGGCGTGAGCTACGTGATTATCGGCACCAAGGCGGTGAAGGAACCCGAATTCGTCGCCGAGGCCTGCCGCGCCTTCCCGGGCAAAGTAATCGTCGGCCTCGACGCCAAGGACGGCTTCGTCGCCACCGACGGCTGGGCCGAGGTCAGTAGCGTGCAGGTCATCGACCTGGCCAAGCGCTTCGAAGCCGACGGCGTGTCCGCCATCGTTTATACCGACATCGCCAAAGACGGCATGATGCAGGGCTGCAACGTGCCCTTCACCGCTGCCCTGGCCGCTGCCACCAAGATCCCGGTGATCGCTTCCGGCGGTATCCACAACCTGGGCGACATCAAGGCCCTGCTGGATGCCAAGGCCCCGGGGATCATCGGCGCGATCACCGGCCGGGCGATCTACGAAGGCACCCTCGATGTCGCCGAGGCGCAAGCCTTCTGCGATTCGTACCAAGGCTGAGGACTCACCATGGCGCTGGCTAAACGCATCATCCCTTGCCTGGACGTGGACAACGGCCGGGTGGTCAAGGGTGTCAAGTTCGAGAACATCCGCGATGCCGGCGACCCGGTGGAAATCGCCCGTCGCTATGACGAGCAGGGCGCGGACGAAATTACCTTTCTCGACATCACCGCCAGCGTCGATGGCCGCGACACCACGCTGCATACCGTCGAGCGCATGGCCAGCCAGGTGTTCATCCCGCTGACCGTCGGCGGTGGCGTGCGCACCGTGCAAGACATCCGCAACCTGCTCAATGCCGGCGCGGACAAGGTCTCGATCAACACCGCGGCGGTGTTCAACCCGGAATTCGTCGGCGAAGCGGCGCAGCATTTCGGCTCGCAATGCATCGTCGTCGCCATCGATGCGAAGAAGGTTTCCGCGCCGGGCGAAACCCCGCGCTGGGAGATCTTCACCCACGGCGGGCGCAAGCCTACCGGGCTGGACGCGGTGGAGTGGGCGAAGAAGATGGAAGGCCTGGGCGCCGGCGAAATCCTGCTGACCAGCATGGATCAGGACGGCATGAAAAACGGTTTCGACCTGGGCGTGACCCGCGCCATCAGCGATGCCCTGGGCATTCCGGTGATTGCGTCGGGCGGCGTCGGCAACCTGCAGCACCTGGCCGACGGCATCCTCGAAGGCCACGCCAGTGCGGTGCTGGCAGCGAGCATTTTCCACTTCGGCGAATACACCGTTCCCGAAGCCAAGGCTTATATGGCGCATCGCGGCATCGTCGTGCGCTAGGCCTTGTACGTAAATCGCCTGGTCGCCACCGGGCGAGCTTGCGTACGGAGCCTAGCCACTGGACAGCATGGCGGGCTCGCGGCACTCTTGGGCACGCCATGGATTCCGGTAGCCCGTCATGTTCAAACGTCTTTTTCTTGTTCTTGTCAGCGCTTCGGTATTCTTCGCCGCAGGCGCTCGCGCAGCGCAAACATCCGGCACCTCCCTGGTGCTGCTGACGGAAAACTTCCCTCCCTACAACATGGCCACCAATGGCAAGAACTTCGCCCAGGGCGAGAATATCCACGGCATTGCCGTGGATATCGTCCGCGAAATGTTCAAGCGTGCCGGGATCAATTACAGCCTGACCCTGCGCTTTCCCTGGGAGCGCATCTACAAGCTGGCCCTGGAACAGCCCGGCTATGGCGTGTTTGTCATGGCGCGGCTGCCGGAGCGCGAAGCGCTGTTCAAATGGGTCGGCCCCATCGGCCCGGATGACTGGATCATGCTGGCCCGGGGCGACAGCAAGATCGCCCTGCAATCGCTGGAGCAGGCGCGCAACTACCGGATCGGCGCCTACAAGGGCGACGCCATCGCCGAGACCCTGGCCAAGCAAGGGCTCAAGCCGCTGGTGGTGTTGAGGGACCAGGACAACGCCAGGAAGCTGGTCGGCGGCCAGATCGACCTGTGGGCCACCGGCGACCCCGCCGGGCGCTATCTGGCCCGGCAGGAGGGCGTGACCGGGCTCAAGACCGTGCTGCGCTTTCACAGTGCCCAGCTGTACCTGGCGCTGAACAAAGAGGTGCCGGACGAGACCGTCGTCCAGCTGCAAGCCGCGCTGGATCAGCTGCGCCAGGAAGGGCTGGTGGAAGAAATCATGGGGCGTTATCTGTAGGCAAAGTGCAGTTGAGTATCGCGGGCAAGCCTCGCTCCTACGGATTCAGGGCGTTTGTGGCAATCGCGCCATGTAGGAGCGAGGCTTGCCCGCGATGCGTCCAGCCCGACGCCACCCAACCTCAGCGGTAAACCCCATCCTTGCCGTGCCCAGCCATGGCCCTGTTGCTGCGCACGCTGATCATCAACTTGATATCGATCCAGTCGATGCCCTGGGCCTTGAGCCTGGGCAGTTCGCGCTCGAGCACGGCCAGGGTCTGCGGGTAGGGATGGCCGATCATCACCGCCGAGCCCTGCTTGCGCGCCAGGTCGATCGCGGTCTGCAATTGATGGCTGATGGCCTCTTCGGTGCGTTCGTCGTCGAGGAACACATCGCGGGATACGCTGGCCAGGCCGATCTTCTGGGCCTCGGCGGCGGCCACGGTCCTGGCGCTGGTGCGGCTGTCGACAAAGAACTTGTGGCGGCGCTGCAACTCCGCCATCAGCCAGGCCATGGCCTGGGGCTGGGAGGTCATGCGGCTGCCCATGTGGTTATTGATGCCGCTGGTGTAGGGCACGGCCTTGAAGGCGGCGTCGAGGCGCTTTTGCAGCTCTGCGACGGGCAGCTCGGGGTGCCAGGCGAAGGGCCCGGTGGCCGGGTCCATGGGCATGTGCAGGATGACGATCTTGCCGGCGCGGTGGGCTTCGCGGGCGAACTCGGTGGCGTGCGGCGTGTCGGGCATGATCGCCGTGGTCACCGGGCCCGGCAGGGCCAGCACGCGGCGATCGCGCGGCAGGTTCTGCCCCAGGTCGTCGATGATCAGGCTCAGGTAGGCCTTGCGCGGAGCGGGCTCGGCGGCCTGGGGCGAGGTGCAGGGGAGAAGGCACAGGAGCCCGGCCATGAGCCCCGACAGCCACCTTGAATGGGGTTGGCGTTTGGTCATGGGGATTTGCAACATAGGGTTCGGGTAAAGCCTTGGCGGGGTGTGGCGGCCATGATGAGGCTATCGCGAGCAAGCTTCGCTCCTGCGGAGGAGGCGGCGGGCTTGCTCGCGATGGGTTCCATCACTTGCTGCGGGTGATGCTCAGGCCCTTGAGCAGGCTGAGGGCCTGGGCCAGCTGGTAATCGTCGTCCTGCGGCATCGGCTTGGGCTTGCTGCCGGAAGCAGTCGGCTTGTCGGCGCCGCCATTGCCATTGCCCAGGTGGCCTTGCAGGTCGGCTTCCTTGAAGTATTCATTGTCCTGCGCTTCGCTGGTGATCTTGGCGCGACGCACCTCGATGTCCGGCACGATGCCCTGGGCCTGGATCGAGCGGCCGTTCGGCGTGAAGTACAGCGCGGTGGTGATCTTCAGCGCGCGGTCGTTGTTCAGCGGCAGCACGGTTTGCACCGAGCCCTTGCCGAAGCTTGGCGTGCCCATCACCACGGCGCGTTTCTGGTCCTGCAGGGCGCCGGCGACGATCTCCGAAGCCGAGGCGCTGCCGCCGTTGATCAGCACCACCATTGGTACCGCTTCGCTTTCGTCCTTGCCGGTGGCGGAGAAGCGCAGCTCGGAGTTGGCGATGCGGCCCTTGGTGTAGACGATCAGGCCCTTGGTGATGAAGTGGTCGACCACTTCCACCGCCGCCTGCAATACGCCGCCCGGGTTGTTGCGCAGGTCGAGGACGATGCCGTTGAGCTTCTTGCCGTTGTCCTTGCGCAGCTTGGCCAGGGCTTTGGACACTTCTTCGCCGGTCTTGACCTGGAACTGGGTGATGCGGATATAGCCGTAGCCCGACTCCAGCAGCTGGCTCTTCACGCTTTTCACCTGGATGATGGCGCGGGCCAGGGTCACGTCGAACGGCGCACCGCCGTCACGTACCAGGGTCAGGGTGATTTTCTGGCCGATCTTGCCGCGCATCTTGTCCACGGCTTCGGTCATGCTCTGGCCGCGGGTCGGCTGGCCGTTGATCTTGACGATCAGGTCGCCGGCCTGGATGCCGGCCCGGGACGCCGGGGTATCGTCGATCGGCGACACCACCTTGATGATGCCGTCCTCGGCGCCGACTTCGATGCCCAGGCCGCCGAATTCGCCGCTGGTGCTTTCCTGCAGCTCGGCGAAGTCTTCAGGGCCAAGGTAGGCCGAATGCGGGTCGAGGTTGCTGAGCATGCCCTTGATCGCGTTTTCCAGCAGGGTCTTGTCGTCGACGGGTTCGACATAAGCGGCCTTGATCCGGTCCATGACCTCGGCGAAGGTGCGCAACTCTTCGAGCGGCAGTGGCGCCTTGGTGGTCGTGGCGGCTGTCGATTGGGCGGTTTCGGCGGCAAACGCCAGGGGCGCACCGATCACCAGAGCGATCGTCAGGGCCAGCGAGGTGAGGCGGGACAAATGCAGCATGTCGAACGAACTCCTGAATGAGATGGCGCACTTATCCTTGTGCGCGGCACCATTGTGCCGGGTCGCTTGGGCGACCCTGCTGGCGAATAGCGAAGTACAGTGCAGGCGCGCCCTGTCCGCCACTGCTACCCACAGTGGAGATGGATTCGCCGGCCTTGACGATATCGCCCGCTTCTTTAAGCAGCGTCTGGTTGTGCCCGTAGAGGCTCAAATAGCCGTTGCCATGGTCGAGGATCACCAGCAGGCCGGCGCCGCGCAGCCAGTCGGCGAACACGACGCGGCCGCCATGGACGGCATGCACCTGGCTGCCGGCCGAGGCGCTGATCATCACCCCGTCCCACTTGGTCCGGGCATCGTCGCCGCGGCTTTCGCCGAAGCGCGCCAGCAGTCGACCATCAACCGGCCATGGAAGTTTTCCCCGGGATGAAGCAAAAGGGCCTCCATAGGAGGCGCCTGCGCTGGAAACCAAGGGGCCGGGCGTCGCTCGGGGCGGCTTGCGCGGGCTGTCGTCGGCATCGGCCTGGGCCTCACGCAAACGCTTTTTTTCGGCTTCCTGCTGGGCGAGCAGCGCTTTCTGCCGCGCTTGCTCCGCCTCCCGGGCCTGGCGGGCCAGGGTTTCCTCGATGGTTTTGAGCACCTTGCCCAGGTCGGCCTGGTCCTGCTCGCGGGCCTTGAGCTTGTCGCCACGGGCCTTCACGTCGTCATTGAGCTTGGCCAGGGCCAGCTGGCGCTCCTTGCGGACCTTGTCGAGCTCTTCACGCTGAGTGTCGAGGCTGCTTTTCTGCACCAGCAGCTGGGCTTGCTGCAGGGAGATTTCCTTCTCGACATTGGCCAGCTGGCGCAGGGTCTCGTTGAAATTCTTCAGTTGTTCCAGGCGGGCCTGGCTCAGGTAGTCGTAATAGGTCAGGGTGCGGGCGAATTTTTCCGGGTTCTGCTGGTTGAGCAGCAGCTTGAGGTACTCCTGGCGGCCGTTCTGGTAGGCCGCGCGGGCCTGGATGGCGATCAGTCGTTGCTGTTCAATGCGCGCGCTCTGGAGTTTTTTTTTCTCCTCATCGAGCCGCTGCAGCTCGGATTCGCTTTTCTTCAGCTCTTTTTGCAGGGCCTCGACCTGTTTTTCCAGCTTGCCCATCTCGGTTTCGGTGCCGCGCAGGTCTTTCTGCACGCCGGACTTTTCTTCCTGCAACTTGCCCAGCAGCTTCTTCAGCTCGGCAATGTCCTGACGCGTAGCGTCCAACTGTTGTTGGGTTTGCGCGCGCTCGTCGGCGAAGGCCGGTTGGAGCAGGCAGATCAGAGCAAGGGTAATCAGGGCGCGAAGCATAGAGGCGGGCGACACCAGGGAAAGGGACGGCCTAGTATGCCCGCCCCTCGCTGCAAAAAAAACGCCTCAAAGCCAACTGCTTTGAGGCGTTCGTCATAAAAAGCCGTTTCCGGCCAATTATTGGGCCTTTTTGATATCAGACCAGTATTGAAGTGCCAGTCATTTCCGCAGGCTGCGGCAGGCCCAGCAGCTTGAGCATGGTGGGCGCCACGTCAGCCAGCACGCCGCCGTCGCGGACTTTCAGGTTGCGCTTGCCCACATAGATGAAGGGAACCGGCTCGCTGGTATGGGCGGTGTGGGCCTGGCCGGTGGAGGCGTCGGACATCTGCTCGACGTTGCCGTGGTCGGCAGTGATCAGGGCTTCGCCGCCGACCTTTTCCAGGGCCTCGACGATCCGGCCGACACACTGGTCCAGGCACTCAACGGCCTTGACCGCGGCGTCGAACACGCCGCTGTGGCCGACCATGTCGCCGTTGGCGTAGTTGACCACGATCACGTCGTAGCGCTGGTTTTCGATGGCGTCGACGATCCGGTCGGTGACTTCCGGCGCGCTCATTTCCGGCTGCAGGTCGTAGGTGGCGACTTTCGGCGACGGGATCAGGATGCGTTCTTCACCCGGGAACGGCTCTTCGCGGCCGCCGGAGAAGAAGAACGTCACGTGGGCGTATTTCTCGGTTTCGGCGATGCGCAGCTGGGTCTTGCCGTTTTTCGCCAGGTAATCGCCCAGCACGTTTTCCAGGCTGCCCGGGGCAAAGGCCGCAGGGGCCGGAATGCTCGCCGCGTATTGGGTCAGCATGACGAAGCCGGCCAGTTTCGGCTGGCGGGCGCGTTCGAATTCCTTGAAATCGTCTTCGACGAACACCCGGCTCAGCTCGCGGGCGCGGTCGGCGCGGAAGTTCATGAACACCACAGCGTCGCCGTCTTCGACCTTCACCGGCTCGCCGAGGGTGGTGGCCTTGACGAATTCGTCGCTTTCGCCACGTTCATAGGCCGCTTGCAGGCCTTCCTGGGCGGTGGCGGCGTTGAATTCGCCATTGCCGTCGACGATCAGGTTGTAGGCCTGGGCCACGCGGTCCCAGCGGTTGTCGCGGTCCATGGCGAAGTAACGGCCGATCAGGCTGGCGATGCGGCCCTTGCCCAGGGTCTTGAAGGTTTCATCCAGCAGTTCGATCGACGAGGCAGCGCTTTTTGGCGGGGTGTCGCGACCGTCGAGGAAGGCATGCAGGTAGATCTTCTCGGCGCCGCGCTTGAACGCCAGTTCGGCCATGGCCACCAGATGGTCCTGGTGGCTGTGCACGCCGCCATCGGACAGCAGGCCGAGGATGTGCACGGCCTTGCCGGCGGCCACGGCTTTATCCACGGCGGCGCAGATGGTCGGGTTCTCGAAGAACTCGCCGTCGCGGATGGCCTTGGTGACACGGGTGAAGTCCTGGTACACCACACGGCCGGCGCCGAGGTTCATGTGGCCGACCTCGGAGTTGCCCATCTGGCCGTCCGGCAGGCCGACATCCATGCCCGAACCCGAGATCAGGCCATGCGGCACGCTGGCGTACAGGCGGTCGAGGACCGGCTTCTTGGCCGCATAGATAGCGTTGGACTCCTGGCTCTCGCTGTGACCGAAGCCATCCAGAATCATCAGGACCAAAGGTTTAGGCGTGGTAGTCATAGATTCCACTCGTGGCTGGATTGGGAGAAGTTGGAAAAAGGGAGTGGCAGTTTAAAGAGAAGTTCCGGTGGCGTCACCGCCGGGCGGGGTTTGGCCGGCCCGGAGGGCTGTGTATACTGGCCGACATTTTAACGCCCTGGAACCTCCTTGATGGTTGCTCACCTGATTCAATTCGCCACTGAACACTATTTGCTCGTCGGCGCCTTCGTCATCTTGCTGGCTCTGTTGATCGCTCACGAACTGAGCCGCGGCGGCCGCAGCCTCAGCACCCGTGAACTGACCGCGCTGGTCAACAGCGAGCAGGGCGTGGTGATCGATATCCGTCCGACCAAGGACTTCGCCGCGGGCCACATCGTCGGCGCGTTGAACATTCCCCAGGACAAACTGGCCGCCCGCGTGGGCGAGCTGGAAAAGCACAAGGCCAAGACCATTATCCTGGTCGACGCCCTGGGTCAGCACGCCGGCACCCACGCCCGCGAGCTGATGAAATCCGGCTTCACCGCCGCCAAGCTGTCCGGCGGCGTTGGCAGCTGGAAAGCCGACAACCTGCCGCTGGTGAAGTGATATGGCTAACGTCGTCGTCTATTCCAGCGATTACTGCCCCTACTGCTCGCGGGCCAAGTACCTGCTCGAGAACAAAGGCGTAGCCTTCGAAGAGATCAAGGTCGACGGCAAGCCGCAGGTTCGCGCCGAAATGGCCCAGAAGGCCGGGCGTACGTCCGTGCCGCAGATCTGGATCGGCAGCACCCATGTGGGCGGTTGTGACGATTTGTTCGCCCTGGAGCGCGCCGGCAAGCTCGACGCGCTGCTCGCGGCCTGACTGACCACCCAAGTTCAGCAAACCCTACATGACCCGAGATCAAGAAGGATCTGAGATGACTGACCAACAGAACACCGCTGCGACCGAAGACGAATCCGCACCGCAATTCTCGCTGCAGCGTATCTATGTACGTGACCTGTCTTTCGAAGCTCCGAAAAGCCCGGCGATCTTCCGCCAGCAGTGGGAGCCGAGCGTCGGCCTGGACCTGAACACTCGTCAGAAAGCCCTGGAAGAGGGTTTCCACGAAGTCGTGCTGACCCTGTCGGTCACCGTGAAGAATGGCGACGAAGTGGCGTTCATCGCCGAAGTGCAACAGGCCGGTATCTTCCTGATCAAGAACCTGGACGACGCTTCGATGAGCCACACCCTGGGCGCGTTCTGCCCGAACATCCTGTTCCCGTACGCTCGCGAAGCGCTGGACAGCCTGGTGACCCGCGGTTCGTTCCCGGCCCTGATGCTGGCTCCGGTGAACTTCGACGCGCTGTACGCGCAAGAGCTGCAACGCCTGCAGGCAGCCGGTGAAGGCAGCGTTCAGTAAGCGCTTTGCCCGAGCATGAAAAAAGCGCCGTTAAAGGCGCTTTTTTCATGCTCGGGCAAAACATTCGGGTAGGAGCGAGGCGTGCCCGCGAAGGGGTCGACGCGAAACGTCCGAAGCACTGCGTTATCGTTCATCGCGAGCAAGCTTCGCTCCTACTTGAACCCCAGCTGGCGCCAGGCTTCGTAGACGGCCACCGCCACGGTGTTGGACAGGTTCAGGCTGCGGCAGCCTTCGCGCATCGGCAGGCGCAGGCGCTGTTCGGCGGGCAGGGCATCCAGCACCTCGGCGGGCAGGCCGCGGCTTTCCGGGCCGAACAGGAAGGCATCGCCCTCGGCGAAGCTGGCGTCGTGGAAAGGTCGCGAGCCCTTGGTGGTGAAGGCGAACAGGCGCGGATGGCCTAGGCTTTCAAGACAGCTGGCGAGGTCGGCATGGCGCTGCAGGGTGGCGTACTCGTGGTAGTCGAGGCCGGCCCGGCGCAGGCGCTTGTCGTCCATTTCGAAACCCAGCGGCTCGATCAAATGCAGGTGGCAGCCACTGTTGGCGCACAGCCTGATTACGTTGCCGGTATTCGGCGGAATTTCTGGTTGAAAAAGGATGACGTGAAACATGCACGGCTCCGAAGAAAAAGACAGGCCGCATTCTACGCCTGAAGCGGACGTCCGGCCGAAGCTAATGCTGCGGGTGTTCGGCTCGCTGGCGATATTCGGCTTGATGGTCGGGCTGATGATCGGTCGCCTCACCACGCCGGACCCCACCGAGCTGCAGCAAGTGCAGGTCCAGCCCAATGCGCTGGTGGTGTGGTTCAACAACGAGCCCAAGGTCCATGGCGAGCACATCGACGGGGCCGTGGCGCTGCTGTTCGAGGCCGAGGGGCGAGCGCAGAAGGGCCAGTTGAAGATCAACGACAAGGACGCCAACTGGCGGGTGCGGTCGACCGAGAAAGGGTTGTTGCTGAATGTGGTCGCAGCACGGGCGCTGCACGGCGAGTGGTCGGGCAGCGAGGTCGACGGGCGCTGGCGCCTGGAGATCCAGCTGCGCGAGGAATAAAAGAGGGGATTCCCGGCCTGCCTGTACCAAGGTCCCCAAAAGCGTGAGGGCCGCGCCGATCGCGTCGGGCCCGGTGTAAAGAGGGGAATCCCCGGCCTGCCTGTACCAAGGTTCCCGAAACGGGTGGGGCTCGTCGCTGTGAACGCGGAGAGCCCGGTGTTAAAGAGGGAAGCCCCGGCCTGCCTGTACCAGGGGTCCCTAAACGGTGGAACCCGTCGCTGCGAGCGGTATGGGTTCCGGGTGTAAAGAGGGGGAGTCTCGGCCTGCCTGTACCAAGGTCCCCAAAACGGGTGACTGATTGCATTCAATCTTGATGACTTGCTTTGCAGGGGGCGTGCCAATTTCGGCTTAAACGGTTAAGCCATTTTTTGAGAAAAGCTCAAAGCCCCGGTTTACGGGGGTTTCGCCGTTATGCAGAGATTTTTTTCGAGAAAAGTCGGGATTGCCCAAAGGAAAATCCCACGTCCAGCCGCGCATTCGGGTAGTGCAGGCTCACCATTGCGGTGCACAAAAAGCTTCGCGGGCAAGCCTCGCTCCTACAGAACACCTTCATCTGTAGGAGCGAGGCTTGCCCGCGATTGGCCCTGTCATCCGGCACAACATGAACGTCTTGCGCCGTAGTCGCTGCCGAAGGGCGCGCAGGATCTCAAGATCGCTGAAGGCCTTCGGCCTTATCGCAGCCTGCGGCAGCGGCTACAGGGGGGTACACAGCTCAGCCCTCGTCGGTGTCGTCGTCATCCCCGCCATCGACCTTCATCCCCAACTCTTTGATCTTGCGCGTCAGGGTGTTGCGGCCCCAGCCCAGCAGCACGGCGGCGTCGCGACGGCGGCCGGCGGTGTGCTTGAGGGCCGTCTCGATCATGATCCGCTCGAAGCTCGGCACCGCGCTGTCCAGCAGGCTCGACTGGCCGCGTGCCAGGGCCTGGTCGGCCCATTGGCGCAGCGCCTGCTCCCAGTTGGTCACTGGCGCCGAGTCCTGTGGCAGGCTCAGCAGCTCCGGCGGCAGGTCGCTGATATGCACTTCGCGACCCGAAGCCATCACGGTGATCCAGCGGCAAGTGTTCTCCAGCTGGCGCACGTTGCCGGGCCACGGCAGGTTCTTCAGGTATTCCTCGGTCTCGCTTTTCAGCAGCTTGGGCTCGACGGCCAGCTCCTGGGCGGCACGGCTGAGAAAGTGCTTGGCCAGGGTCGGGATGTCTTCGCGACGGTCCGACAGGCGCGGAATATGAATGCGGATCACGTTCAGGCGGTGGAACAAGTCTTCCCGGAACTTGCCGGCGTGCACCAGGGTTTCCAGGTTCTGGTGGGTCGCGGCGATGATCCGCACATCGACCTTGACCGGCGTATGCCCGCCGACCCGGTAGAACTCGCCGTCGGCCAGCACCCGCAGCAGGCGGGTCTGGGTGTCGGCCGGCATGTCGCCGATCTCGTCGAGGAACAGGGTGCCGCCGTCGGCTTGCTCGAAGCGCCCGCGCCGCAGGTTGGCCGCGCCGGTGAAGGCGCCTTTTTCATGGCCGAACAGCTCGGATTCCATCAGGTCCTTGGGAATCGCCGCCATATTCAGCGCGATGAACGGCGAGGCCGCCCGCGGGCTGTGACGGTGCAGGGCATGGGCCACCAGCTCTTTACCGGTACCGGACTCCCCGTTGATCAGCACGGTGATGTTGGAGTGGCTGAGGCGACCGATGGCGCGAAACACCTCCTGCATCGCCGGTGCTTCGCCGATGATTTCCGGGGTGCGGGCCAGCGCCGGGATCACTTCCAGGCCTTGCTGCTCCTGGGCGTGCTGGTTGGCGCGCTTGACCAGCGACACCGCTTCGTCGACATCGAACGGCTTGGGCAGGTACTCGAAGGCGCCGCCCTGATAGGAGGCGACAGCGCTGTCCAGGTCGGAGTGCGCGGTCATGATGATCACCGGCAGGCGCGGGTGCTGTTCGCGGATCCGCGCCAACAAATCCAGGCCGCTGGCGCCGGGCATGCGGATGTCGGAAATGATCACGTCCGGCTGCTGGCGGGCCAGGCGACTCATCACACCATCGGCGCTATCGAAACTCTGGGTGGTCATGCCTTCCTGCTGCAAGGCCTTCTCCAGAACCCAACGGATAGAACGGTCGTCATCGACGATCCACACGGTTTCACTACGGCTCATGTCGATGGGGCTCCTTGTTCCAGTGGCAGAAAGATCGAGAAGGTGGTGTGGCCGGGATGGCTGTCACACTCGATCAGGCCCTGGTGCTGGCTGATGATGTTCTGGGTAATGGCCAGGCCCAGCCCGGTGCCGTCAGGGCGGCCGCTGACCATGGGGAAGAAAATGGTTTCCTGCAGTTCGGCGGGGATGCCCGGGCCGTTGTCGATGATCTCGATCTTGGTCACCAGGCGGTGGCGCACGTGGCCGATGGTGAACTGGCGCATGGTGCGGGTGCGCAGGCAGATGCGGCCCAGGCGCAGCTCGTTCTGGCTGCTGATGGCCTGCATGGCGTTGCGCACGATGTTCAGCACCGCCTGGATCATCTGTTCGCGGTCGATCAGCACATCGGGAATGCTTGGGTCGTAGTCCCGCACCAGAGTGATGCAGCCCTGGCTTTCGGCTTCCACCAGGCTGCTCACGCGCTCCAGCACTTCGTGCACGTTGCACATGGCCAGCGACGGCAGCTTGTTGGAGCCGAGCATGCGATCCACCAGGTTCCGCAGGCGGTCGGCCTCTTCGATGATGACGTTGGTGTAGTCCTTGAGGTTCTCGTCCGGCAGTTCGCGGGCCAGCAACTGGGCGGCGCCGCGAATCCCGCCGAGGGGGTTCTTGATCTCGTGGGCCAGGCCGCGCACCAGCATCTTGCTGGTTTCCTGCTTGGACAGCTGGGCCTCTTCCTTGGTGATCCGCAGCAGGCGGTCGCGAGGGTGGACCTCCAGCAACAGCAGGGTGTCGCCATTGCTCAGGATCGGCGTCACGGCGTAGTCCACGGTCAGGGTCTGGCCGGTCAGCGCGGTGAGCATGGCTTCGCGCTTGGTGAACGGATGCGCCTGTTCCACCGCCTGGCGCAGGGAGCTCAAGGCTTCGGCCGATTCGGTGAACAGTTCGCTGATGAATTGCCCATGGCTGCGCTGGCCGCTGATGGCCAGCAACATTTCCGCCGCCGGGTTCATGTACTCAAGGCGCAGGTCGGCGTTGAGCAGGATGGTCGCGGTGGTCAGGTTGTCGAGTAGCAAGCGGTGCAATTGGTCGCTGATGGTCATGGGTAAATGTTGACCTCTTTTGAAGCAAGGCAACCCAGGCCTGATCCCGGATTGCGCGCGCGGATAACGCGCTGATATGGAGAAAATGCAAAAACCAAACCAAGGCTCCGAAAAGAAGCGTTCAAGCCCTGAAACAGACGTATGAAGTTCTCTTTCGCAGCGTTTTGCCGGCTGCGCTGGGTACTTTCGAACCAAAATGGGATGCGGATGGAGGCAGGTGCAGTTTGGTGCACCAATATAGTGCGATTTGTTCTGGGCTGCGCTAGAGAATAGCCGGCTGCCCGCAGGCCAGGATTTGCAAGCTGCCTTGGCCTGGATTATTGATGCCGGAACGACGACAGGTCCTTTGGCCAGGCTGTTTAGCGTGGCGCGGGCTTGGGGTAGCGCTGGCGAATCGACGCCTGATTTGCGGCGGCATCCGCTGTGGCGCTGCTCTACAGTGCACAGACATTTCCCCCTGGTGCTGGAGACGGCCATGGACAACGCCCCCTTGCTGTTTCAACTGCCCGACGACGATACCCTGTACCGCGCCTTGCTCGAGCGCGACCCGGCCTATGACGGGTTCGCTTTCGTCGGGGTCAAGAGCACGGGGGTGTTCTGTCGGCTGAGCTGTGCGGCGCGCAAGCCCAAGCGCGAAAACACGGTGTTCTTCAGTTCGATCAAGGCCTGCGTCGAGGCTGGTTTTCGCGCCTGCTTGCGCTGCCGCCCGCTGGAGCAGACAGGCGCCCAGGAACCCCTGGTCAAGCAGCTGCTGACTTTGCTGGAAAGCAACGCGGACAAGCGCTGGTATGAAGGCGACCTGATCGAGCTCGGCTTCGACCCTTCCACGGTGCGCCGGGCTTTCAAGCGCCACTTTGGCGTGACCTTCCTGGAAATGGCCCGGCTGCGGCGGATCGGCGAGGGCATGCAACAGCTGGCGGGCGGCGCCAGCGTGATCGATGCGCAGATCAGCGCCAGTTTCGATTCCGACAGCGGCTTTCGCAGTGCCTTCGCCCGGCTGCTCGGCCAGCCACCGTCGAACCTGCGCGGTCGCGAACTGCTCAAGGCCGACTGGCTGCAAACCCCGATCGGCGTGATGCTGGCAGTGGCCGATGCGCAGGCCCTGCATCTGTTGGAATTCTTCGATCGCCCGGCCCTGGCCACTGAGCTCAAGCGTCTGCAAAAGAACACCGGCTCGACCATCGGCTTTGGGCGTTTTGCACCCATCGACCAGATCGAGAGCGAGTTGCGGCGTTTTTTTACCGGTGAGTCAGCAAGCTTTGCCACGCCGCTGGCGCTGAGCGCTTCGGCCTTTACCCGCACGGTCTGGCAGGCCCTCAGGGCGATACCTCCAGGCGTTACCCGCAGTTATGCCGAGGTGGCGAGCAGCATCGGCTCGGCCTCCGCCGTGCGGGCCGTGGCTCGGGCCAATGGCGCCAACCAGATCGCCATCGTGATTGCCTGTCACCGGGTGATAGGTTCCGACGGTTCGCTCACCGGTTATGGCGGCGGGCTCTGGCGCAAACGCTGGTTACTTGAGCATGAGCGGCGCCTGTACGCGCAGCTTTCGGCGCGCCAGAACCTCAGGGCCGATGAACCCGTTGCAGGGTGAAGGTCAGCGCCGGGCTTTGCTGGATCACCCGCTCGCCATCGAGCACCTGCACCGCCAGGCGGTGCTCGCCGCGATCGATATTCACCAGTTGCAGGCTTGGCTGGTTGCCGGGTTGGCCATAGGGCTGGCCGTCTAGCAGCAGGCGCAGGCGATGCTCGTTGCGCAGGGGCGGTTGCAGCTGGACTTCGACGTTGAAGGTGCCGTTGTTGGCGCGCACCACGCCGCCGTTCGGCACGCCGCTCAATTGCAGGGTGGTGTAGGCCGATGCGCGGGTGGGGGGCGCCTGCGCGGGTTCGACACCGGGAAGCATGAGCGGCGGGGGCGCCTCGATGCGGTTCAGCGGCGCCAGCTCGACGGCCTGGCTGGAAACGCCGGCCGGCGGTTGGTCGCTGTAGGCGGTATTGCCGTGGCTGTCGGTGTAGCGGTAGATCTGCGCGGCGGCCGGCAGGGCGGCCAGCAACAGCAGATAAAGGCAGTGCACACGCATGGCGGCTTTCCTGGGGGCTTGGGTCGGCGACTTCAATGATGAAAGTGCCTTCAGCATAGAGCCGCAGACCGGGCCCAGGTTCGCCGCTTTAACCTTTGAACACACAAAGCTCGGCGGTGGCGCGAACCAGCGCCAGTTGGCGCAGTGCCGGGCGGTCGCCGTCGTGGGTGGCCTGGGCCAGCCATTGCGGGCACCGCGGGTCGTTGCGATGGGGGCTGAAATCGGCCAGTTGTTGCAACAGGCGCTTTTGTAACTGATCAAGTTGCGGGCGAATCTGCCCCACCAGGTCCGGGCGCGGGGTGTCCGGTGCCTGGCCTTGCAACGTCCAGTCGGACAGCCGGGCGTACTGCACCAGCTTGTTGGCCTCGATCTGCGCGGCAAAGAACTGTTCCACCGCCGCGCTATCGAGTTTGTAGGCGGGCGCCTGGGCCACCGCGCCGGCAATCACTTCGCGCTCGCGCGGGCGGTCTTCCACCGGTTTGTGGCTGTCCCACTTGCTCAGGGCCACCTGGTCGGCGATGGCCAGGCGTTCTTCGATGGTGGCCAGCAGCGGGCCAAGGGCGGCGGGAGCGGCGCAGGCGTTGCCGGCCAGCAACAGGGTCAACAGGGCGAGGCAGAATCGTGAAGGCATAAGCGGTCTCGGCTTTTCGGGGGCAATGTGGCGGCCATGATGCACGCAAAGCCGCGGTGCCTGGCAAGCATCGGGCGCAAGGCGAGTCATTGGCCGGCCGCCCCGCAACCGGTTGGGCTGGAAGACAGCTGCTTGCCGCTTTCGTCATAGACGATCCGGCAGGCGCTCAAGCCGTTGTCGATCAACTCGCGGCTCTTGATCGCGCCGTTGCGGTGATAGCACAGCTGTTCGCCGGCCAACTTGGCCTGGCCATGGTTCTTGAGCCGCTGTTGGTTGACGGTCATCCACTCGAAGCCGACCTTGTTCACCTGGCAATCGATCTGGCCGTTGTCGTAGTAGGTGATTTCGCTGACCTTGTCGTCCTCGCCGATGACGCGCTCGCGGGTCTTGCGGCCGGTCCGGGCATCGTATTCGCGGTATTCCTGCAACTCGCCGAACAGGTAGTCGCGCTCCCTGGTGACCCGGCCTTGCCTGAATTCACGGGCCATGCCGCAGTTCCGCACTTCGCTCCTGTAGCTTTCGAAGCGGCAGCGGGGTGTGGCGGAGAATATCTGCCCATGCTCGTCCAGCTGGGTCATCAGGCCGATGAAATCGCTGCCTTCGACGCGACCGACCGTGGCGGGCGAACCGTCGGCGAGGAAGGTCAGGTAGGGCCCTTGCTGGTTGCCATTGTGATAACTCATGTCCGACAGCAGCACCTTGCCATCGGCGCTGTAGACCAGCGAACGGCCCTCGCGCTGGCCGTTCTCGTAGTTGTAGGAGTACATCAGTTGGCCGGCGTCGTTGTAGCCCTCCTGGGTGCCCCAGAGAATGCCGCCGCGATAGTGCTCAATCACCCGCAATACCCCCTTGGTGTCGGTATCGCGCAGTTCGCCTTCCATTTTGTCGGCGACAAACCCGACGCTGTGGGTATGGCCTTCGGCGGTCTTGAGTTGCCATGGGCCGCTACGCAAACCCTGGTCGAAATTGCCGGTGCCTTCCCTGGTTAGCCAGGGGCCCTGGCGCAGGTCGTCGAGATAGTCGCCGCGTTCGACCACCACGCCGCCTTCACGCACTTCGCTGGGGCCGTTGCGCAGGTCCCGGGCGTAAGTGACAAAACCACCGCTCTCAGGTATTTCGGACTCCACCAGGTTGATGGTCCAGCGGCCCTCGCGCAGGTTGTCACGATATTCGCCGGTCATGAAGTAGCCTTCGCTCTCATTGGACAGGCTCCACTGGCCCTGGCGTTTGCCATCGATATAGCGACCCTGGGACCAGCTATTGTGCGGGCCGCCAATACCCCATTCGCCGGTGCGTTGGCCGTGGGCATAGGTACCCTGGGCGGCGACGGCACGGCTGGAATCGGAGTATTCCACGCAGGCCCCGTCCTCGCTGCCAGTGAAGCGCTGCGGCTCGGTTTCCCAGGCGATGCGGCTGGCCCGGTAGTTGTACAGCAGGGGCTCGCCCTCCAGCGCAGGCGTTTCGCCGCGCCAGTAGGTGGCGGTGAGAAAGCGCCCGTCCTTTTCGGCGAAGGTCTTTTTGTAGCTGTACTGCTCGGCTCCGGGCGGATTGGCGGTGATGGGCTGTCCGTTCTGGTCGAAGTAACCCACCAGGGTGCCGGCCGAATGGTCGAGCTGGTTGAACTCGTCGAAACCCGAGTCTTCGTAGAAGTAGCTGTAATTCAGCGGTGTCAGCTGGCGCAGGGCCTGTTTCACCGTCGGGGCATCGAGTTTCTTGCGGTCTTTGGCGATGCGGTCCAGGGCGGGTTGCAGATTTTCCAGGCGCTGGTAGAGGCGGTCGTCTTCGTTATAGCGATAGGCGTGTACACGGTACTGGCCGCGCTGTTTGAACAGCACCAGGCGGGTCAGGGATTCATCGTCCAGGGCGACGTTGAACACGGACTCGATGGTTGCATCGCCAAAGTCGTCCAGCAGCTGCGGCTGGCTCTCGTCCGGGTCGGTCGAGTAATAACCTTTGACGCCGCCACCCTGCTTGATAAAGGCCAGGGTCGCCGAGCTTTCCGCCAGGCCGACGATCAGCGGGTGGGCCAGTGACTTGTCGGCATAGAAAGGCGCCGCCTGGGTGCTGCCGAACGCCAGGCAGGCGATCAGGCCGAGAGAACGAGTCCACTGCATACGAATCCCTTCGTCGTCGAGGCGCCGGACAGAGGGCGCGAAAGGCGCGGATTATCCATGGATGGCTCGCCTGGGGGAATGCTCCGCGGCGATGGCCGGGCAATAAAAAAGGCCTCCCGAGGGAGGCCTTTTTTCTTGTTACGTAGCATGTCGCGCCGTGCGTGGCGGCGCTACTGGATCAGCAGCTGTAGTACAGCTCGTATTCCAGTGGGTGTACGAAGGTACGGACCTTGATTTCTTCTTCGCTCTTCAGGGCGATGTAGGCGTCGATGAAGTCGTCGCTGAAAACGCCGCCTTTGGTCAGGAACGCGCGACCTTTGTCCAGCTCTTCCAGGGCTTCTTTCAGGCTGCCGCAAACTTGTGGGATCTCTTTCGCCTCTTCAGGCGGCAGGTCGTACAGGTTTTTGTCAGCCGCGTCGCCAGGGTGAATCTTGTTCTGGATACCGTCCAGGCCGGCCATCAGCAGGGCAGCGAAGGCCAGGTATGGGTTGGCAGCCGGATCCGGGAAGCGTGCTTCGATACGGCGGGCTTTAGGGCTCGACACGTAAGGGATGCGGATCGAAGCGGAACGGTTGCGAGCCGAGTAGGCCAGCATTACCGGGGCTTCGAAGCCTGGTACCAGACGCTTGTAGGAGTTGGTCGAAGGGTTGGTGAAGCCGTTCAGGGCCTTACCGTGCTTGATGATGCCGCCGATGAAGTACAGGGCGGTATCGGACAGGCCGGCATAACCTTCGCCAGCAAAGGTGTTCTTGCCATCTTTGGAGATGGACATGTGCACGTGCATGCCCGAGCCGTTGTCGCCGTACAGAGGCTTAGGCATGAAGGTAGCGGTGCGGCCGTAGGCGTCGGCTACGTTGTGTACGCAGTACTTGAGGGTCTGAACTTCGTCGCCCTTGTTGACCAGGGTGTTGAACTTCACGCCGATTTCGTTCTGGCCGGCAGTCGCCACTTCGTGGTGGTGAACTTCGATGACCAGGCCCATTTCTTCCATGGCATTACACATGGAGGTACGGATTTCGTGGTCGTGGTCGAACGGCGGAACCGGGAAGTAGCCGCCCTTGACGCCTGGACGGTGGCCTTTGTTGCCGCCTTCCACGTCCTGGTCGGACATCCACGAGCCTTGCTCGGAGAAGATCTTGAACATGGAGCCGGAGATGTCGGACTTGAACTTCACTTCGTCGAAGATGAAGAACTCAGGCTCCGGACCTACGAATACGGTGTCGCCGATGCCGGTGGACTTCAGGTATTCCTCGGCGCGCTTGGCGATGGCGCGTGGGTCGCGATCGTAGCCCTGCATGGTCGAAGGTTCGATGATGTCGCAGACCAGGATCAGGGTCGGCTCTTCGGTGAACGGGTCCAGGACGGCGGTTTCGTCAACCGGCATCAGGATCATGTCGGAGGCTTCGATGCCTTTCCAGCCAGCGATGGAGGAACCGTCGAACATCTTGCCGATTTCGAAGAAATCGTCATCCAGCGCATCACGGGCCGGCATGGTCACGTGGTGCTGAGTGCCTTTGGTGTCAGTGAAGCGCAGATCAATCCATTTGACGTCATGATCTTTGATGAGTTGAACCGACTTCGACATAGTGTCCTCCGGGTGGCTTCGGGCGAGTGTTGGTGTGCCCTTAGAATGTGGGTGATGCCGGCGCAGATACTCTGCCAAGGCAACCTGCCTCACAAGGGAGCAAATTGCATGCCAGTGCTCCGAGTTGGGTTTTTTGCCCCAAACTCACGCATTCCCGAGGCCATTTGCCCCAGATTGGCAAAAATGCGCACCGCAATGTTGCGCTTTTTCAAGGCAGTGACCTGTTTTGGTGCGCGAAAAACCCAGTGCACATTAATTGGTTAAACCTTGAGCAATTTCCGCTATAATCCGCGCCCCCCTTTTTCGGCTGGCCCAGCGCGCGCTGTTTTCATGAAACTAATCGTTAAAGTTTTCCCGGAAATCACCATCAAGAGCCGCCCGGTACGGACGCGTTTCATCCGTCAGTTGGCGAAGAACATCCGTGCCGTGCTCCGCGATCTGGACCCGGCCCTGGTGGTCAATGGTGTGTGGGACAACCTCGAGCTGGAAACCGCCATCAGCGAGCCGAAAGCCTTGAAGGAGATGACCGAGCGCCTGAGCTGCATGCCCGGTATCGCGCATTTCCTGCAGGTCGATGAGTACCCGCTGGGCGACTTCGACGACATCGTCGCCAAGTGCAAGCAGCACTTTGGCGAAGCCCTGGCGGGGAAAGTTTTCGCCGTGCGCTGCAAGCGCGCCGGCAAGCATGAATTCAGCTCCATGGACGTGGAGAAATACGTCGGCAGCCAGCTGCGCCGGCAGTGCGGCGCCGCCGGGATTTCCCTGAAAGAGCCGGAAATCGAAGTGCGGATGGAAATTCGCGACAAACGGTTGTTCGTGATCCACAGCCAGCACAACAGCATCGGCGGCTACCCGCTGGGCGCCCTGGAACAGACCCTGGTGCTGATGTCCGGCGGTTTCGATTCCACGGTGGCGGCCTACCAGATCATGCGCCGCGGCCTGATGAGCCACTTCTGCTTCTTCAACCTGGGCGGGCGTGCCCACGAATTGGGCGTGATGGAAGTCGCGCACTATATCTGGAAGAAGTACGGCAGCTCCCAGCGCGTGCTGTTCGTCAGCGTGCCGTTCGAGGAAGTGCTCGGCGAAATCCTCGGCAAAGTCGACAACAGTCATATGGGCGTCATTTTGAAGCGTATGATGTTGCGTGCCGCGTCGAGCATCGCCGACCGCCTGCACATCGACGCGCTGGTCACCGGCGAGGCGATTTCCCAGGTGTCGAGCCAGACCCTGCCGAACCTCTCGGTGATCGACTGCGTGACCGACAAGCTGGTGCTGCGCCCGCTGATCGCCAGCCACAAGCAGGACATCATCGACCTGGCCAACGAAATCGGCACCGCCGACTTCGCCAAGCACATGCCGGAGTACTGCGGGGTCATTTCGGTGAATCCCAAGACCCACGCCAAGCGCCATCGCGTGGAGCATGAAGAGAAAGAATTCGACATGGCGGTGCTCGAGCGTGCGATCGAGCGGGCCAAACTGGTGCCGATCGATCGGGTGATCGACGAACTGGGCCAGGATTTGCAGATCGAAGAAGTCAGCGAGGCGCTGGCCGGTCAGATCGTGATCGACATCCGTCACCCGGATGCTCAGGAAGACGACCCGCTGACACTTTCTGGCATCGAGATAAAAGCGTTGCCGTTCTATGCATTGAATGCACGCTTCAAGGAACTGGACCCTACTCGCCAGTACCTGCTGTATTGCGACAAAGGCGTCATGAGTCGCCTGCATGCTCACCATCTGCTCAGTGAGGGACATGCCAATGTGCGCGTTTATAGACCGAGCTAAGTGCCCGGGGCTGTTTGCCTGTGGCTTGCGTCACCGGCCCCCCGACGCCACCGTCAAGCTGTAACGGCCTTGCCGGACTCTATTGTTAATCGCTGCCAGCAGTTGTCAGCACACCGAATCCTCTGATCGAGATACACAAGTGATCGAAAATCTACGCAACATCGCCATCATTGCTCACGTTGACCACGGTAAAACCACCCTGGTAGACAAACTCCTGCGTCAATCCGGCACCCTGGAGCGCAACGAGCTCAACGACGAGCGCGTGATGGACTCCAACGACCAGGAAAAAGAGCGTGGTATTACCATCCTGGCCAAAAACACCGCCATCAACTGGAACGGCTACCACATCAACATCGTGGATACTCCGGGCCACGCCGACTTCGGCGGCGAAGTTGAACGCGTAATGTCGATGGTCGACTCCGTTCTGCTGCTGGTCGACGCTCAAGACGGCCCTATGCCGCAAACCCGTTTCGTGACCAAGAAGGCTTTCGAAGCCGGCCTGCGTCCGATCGTGGTCATCAACAAGGTCGACCGTCCAGGCGCGCGTCCTGACTGGGTTCTGGACCAGATCTTCGATCTGTTCGACAACCTGGGTGCCACCGAAGAACAGCTGGACTTCAAAGTCGTCTACGCCTCGGCCCTGAACGGTATTGCCGGTCTGGACCACACCGACATGGCTGAAGACATGACCCCGCTGTACCAGTCGATCGTCGACAACGTTCCGGCTCCGGCCGTTGACCGTGACGGTCCGTTCCAGATGCAGATCTCGGCTCTGGACTACAACAGCTTCCTGGGTGTTATCGGCGTTGGCCGTATCGCTCGCGGTCGCGTCAAGCCGAACACTCCGGTCGTCGCTATCGACACCGAAGGCAAGAAGCGCAACGGCCGTATCCTGAAGCTGATGGGTCACCACGGTCTGCACCGTGTGGACGTTGAAGAAGCCGCTGCCGGCGACATCGTCTGCATCAGCGGTTTCGACGAGCTGTTCATCTCCGACACCCTGTGCGACCCGACCGCTGTTGAAGCGATGAAGCCGCTGACAGTCGACGAGCCAACCGTTTCCATGACCTTCCAGGTCAACGACTCGCCATTCTGCGGTAAAGAAGGCAAGTTCGTGACCAGCCGTAACATCAAGGAACGTCTGGACAAAGAGCTGCTGTACAACGTTGCACTGCGCGTTGAAGAAGGCGACTCGGCTGACAAGTTCAAGGTTTCCGGCCGTGGTGAGCTGCACCTGTCGGTACTGATCGAGACCATGCGTCGCGAAGGTTTCGAAATGGGCGTTGGCCGTCCTGAAGTAATCATCCGTGAAGTCGACGGCGTGAAGCAGGAACCGTTCGAAAACGTCACCATCGACATCCCTGAAGAATCCCAGGGCAAGGTCATGGAAGAAATGGGCCTGCGTAAGGGCGACCTGAGCAACATGGTTCCGGATGGCAAGGGCCGTGTACGCCTGGAATACAACATCCCGGCCCGTGGCCTGATCGGTTTCCGTAACCAGTTCCTGACCCTGACCAACGGCGCAGGCATCCTGACCTCGATCTTCGATCGCTACGCTCCGATGAAGTCCGGCCACATGTCCGGTCGTCAGAACGGCGTACTGGTTTCGGTCGAAACCGGCAAGGCGCTGACCTACTCCCTGGAAACCCTGCAGGCGCGCGGCAAGCTGTTCGTCGAGCACGGCCAGGAAATCTACAACGGTCAGATCGTTGGTCTGAACAGCCGTGACAACGACCTGGGCGTGAACCCAACCAAAGGCAAGAAGCTCGACAACATGCGTGCTTCGGGCAAGGACGAAACCATCGCCCTGGTTCCGCCGGTTCGTTTCACCCTGGAACAGGCTCTGGAATTCATCCAGGACGATGAATTGTGCGAAGTGACTCCTAAGTCCATCCGTCTTCGCAAGAAGATCCTGGACGAAGGCGAGCGTACCCGCGCTGCCAAGAAAGCCAAGAACTGATCTTTTAGTTCAGGCTGAATAAAAACGCCCCCGGTCGAAAGGCCGGGGGCGTTTTTTTATGCCTGCGAAAAAGACCGGGTCCCGTAGCCGCTGCCGAGCCCCAGCGAGGCTGCGATCGACCGCGTAGCGGTCGTAAAACAGGCAGACTCGGTGTGTCATGGATGCGGCGTGGCTTGGGAGGGGCGGCTGCTTTGCAGCCGATCGCAGCCTCGCTGGCGCTCGGCAGCGGCTACAGGGCCAGGTGGCAGGGCTGCCGGGGCAGGTCTTTAGAAGCGCTCAAGGGTTCGGCTGCTGCTGGTGCTGCGTTCCACCGGCTTGGGCTTGTACGCGCAATAGCCTGGGCGCGGGCCGATCTTCGGGTGGTTGCGGCAGGTGTCCGGGCGCTTGTCATAAATGGTGCACAGGCGGCTTTTACGATCCAGATACAGGCAGTCGTTGTTGCTCATGCGCTGCAGGGTGAAGATCTCGGACTTCTGGTTGTAGCGCTCGACGATGCCTTCCTTCTGCAGGCGCTTGGCGATGTTCTTCGCCGGCTCGCCGCGCTCGAACTCGTCGACGATGCCGATGCGGATCAGATCCTTGATCTTGACCTCCACCGGCAGGGTGCAGCAGCTGGACATGCAGGAGCCGCACATGGGCGCGGAATACTTGGCCCAGGTATCGAGTCGGTCGATTTCCGCGGCGGCGATCAGGTTGGACTTCATCATGCGTGTTTCCAGCGTGTGTATCAGGGCGCGCGATCATACCGGGACGGGTGAATTTTTGAACAACCATTTAACGGAATTTACCCGTGCCCTGGGGGATTGCGAGGGTCGGCACGGCATCTGCATCATGTTTGCCAGCTGCCGCAGGCGGCATCGTCTCCGTTCGGGCAATTGCAGGGCGCGCCGAACCAGAGCCTTTGCCTTCTGTCAGACCGACTAGGCTCAGACAATTCCTTGCTCACTGTCTATCTCGCTCGAGGTCGTATTCATGACTCAGGAACTGCAGGTTCGTGACGCTGAGGTGGCCGCTTTTCGCGACGCCGTCCTGACCAAACTCACCTACGCGGTGGGCAAAGACCCGGACCACGCCTTCGACCATGACTGGTTCGAAGCCATCGCCCTGGCGGCGCGCGATCACATGGTCGAGCACTGGATGGACCATACGCGGCAGATCTACCGCAAAGGCCAGAAGCGCGTTTATTACCTCTCCCTGGAATTCCTCATCGGCCGCCTGCTGTACGACAGCCTGAGCAATCTCGGGTTGCTGGACGTGGCGCGCGATGCCCTGAGCGACCTCGGCGTCGACCTGGAACGCATTCGCTTGCTGGAGCCGGACGCGGCACTGGGCAACGGCGGCCTCGGTCGCCTGGCGGCGTGCTTCATGGAAAGCATGTCGACCCTGGGCATCGCCGGCCACGGCTACGGCATCCGTTATGAACACGGCTTGTTCCGCCAGGCCGTGGTCGACGGCTGGCAGCAGGAGCAGACCGAGCACTGGCTGGACTTCGGCAACCCCTGGGAGTTCGAGCGCCCCGAAGTGATCTACTCGATCGGTTTCGGTGGCGGGGTCGAGACCGTCACCGACGAGGCCGGCCACACCCGGCAGGTCTGGTGGCCGGCGGAAACCGTGCGTGCGGTGGCCTACGACACGCCGGTCGTCGGCTGGCGCGGCGCCAGCGTCAACACCCTGCGCCTGTGGCGCGCGCGGGCCATGGAAGATTTGCACCTGGAACGCTTCAACGCCGGCGACCACCTCGGCGCGGTGGCCGAGGTGGCCCGGGCCGAGAGCATCTCGCGAGTGCTTTATCCGGCGGACAGCACCGAAGCGGGGCAGGAATTGCGCCTGCGCCAGGAATACTTTTTCGTCTCCGCGTCACTGCAGGACCTGCTGCGCCGGCATAAGAACATGCACGACTCGGTGCTCAGCCTTGGCGAGCATGCGGCGATCCAGCTCAACGACACCCACCCGTCGATCGCCGTGGCCGAGCTGATGCGCCAACTGGTGGACCTGCATGGCATCGCCTGGGACGCGGCCTGGCAGATCACCGTCGAAACTCTCGCCTACACCAACCACACGTTGCTGCCCGAAGCCCTGGAAACCTGGCCGGTGGGCCTGATGGAACGCATGCTGCCGCGGCACATGCAGATCATTTACCTGATCAACGCCCAGCACATCGATTCGCTGCGCGCCAAAGGCATCCATGACTTCGACGTACTGCGCGCGGTGTCGCTGATCGAGGAAGACAACGGCCGCCGCGTGCGCATGGGCAACCTGGCGTTCCTTGGTTCCCACAGCATCAACGGCGTGTCCGGCCTGCATACGCAGCTGATGCGCAGCACGGTGTTCTTCGAGCTGCACAAGCTGTATCCGGAGCGGATCAACAACAAGACCAACGGCATTACCTTCCGCCGCTGGCTGTACCAGGCCAATCCCCAGTTGACGGCGATGCTGGTCGAGGCGGTCGGCTCGGAAGTGCTGGATAACCCCGAGGAGTTGTTGATCAAGCTCGAACCCTTCGCCGACAAGCCGGCCTTTCGCAAGCGGTTCGCCGAGCAGCGCCTGCACAGCAAGCGCGCGCTGGCGGCGATCATCCATGAGCGCCTGGGCATTGCGGTCAATCCGGCGGCGCTGTTCGACGTGCAGGTCAAGCGGATCCACGAGTACAAGCGCCAGTTGCTCAACCTGATGCACACCGTGGCGTTGTACCAGGCGATTCGCGCCGAGCCGGAAATCGACTGGGTACCGCGGGTGAAGATTTTCGCCGGCAAGGCCGCGGCCAGCTATCACCAGGCCAAGCTGATCATCAAGCTGAGCAACGACATCGCCCGCACGGTGAACAACGACCCGACCGTGCGAGGCCTGCTCAAAGTGGTGTTCCTGCCCAACTACAACGTCAGCCTGGCCGAGAGCATCATCCCGGCGGCGGACCTGTCGGAGCAGATTTCCACCGCCGGCTTCGAAGCCTCGGGCACCAGCAATATGAAGTTCGGCCTCAACGGCGCCCTGACCGTCGGCACCCTGGACGGCGCCAACGTCGAGATGTGCGAGCGGGTCGGCGCCGAGCACATGTTCATCTTCGGCCTCAGCGCCCAGCAGGTGGAGGCGCGCAAACGCAATGGCGAGTTCAGTGCGATGCCGGACATCGCCGCCTCGCATCGTCTCAACGATGTGCTGCACGCGATTCGCGGCGGGGTGTTCTCGCCCGACGATCCGGCCCGCTACACCGGGTTTATCGATTCGCTGATCGACTATGACCGCTTCCACGTGTGTGCCGACTTCGACTCCTACTGGAGCGCCCAGCTGCATGTCGAAGAGCGCTGGCGCGATAGCAATCAATGGTGGCGTTCGGCGGTGCTCAACTGCGCGCGCATGGGGTGGTTCTCTTCGGACCGGACCATTCGCGAATACGCCACGGAAATCTGGAAGGCTCTGGAATAGGGCGCTCGCGGGGCTGATGCGGAATTTCGCGCGCCGCCTGGGAGCCCCGCCAGGGCGCTTTCCCGGGCGGCTACAGGGCGGATTTCGGTCTACGCTAAATCCCACACATGAACTCTCTGGGGCGGATCTCGTCTCATAGGAGGAAATGCGCCCCGACTCGCGTTAAACTGCGCGGGTTTTTTAGCCCCCCCCATTCCTCCGGAGCCTTCCATGTCCCGCGTTACCCTGAGTCGCTATTTGATTGAGCAGACCCGCAGCAACAACACTCCTGCCGATCTGCGCTTCCTGATCGAAGTGGTGGCGCGTGCCTGCAAGGAGATCAGCCACGCCGTGTCCAAAGGCGCCCTGGGCGGTGTCCTGGGCAGCATGGGCACTGAAAACGTGCAAGGCGAAGTGCAGAAGAAACTCGACGTGATCTCCAACGAGATCCTGCTCGAAGCCAACGAATGGGGCGGCCACCTGGCCGGCATGGCGTCCGAGGAAATGGACAATGCCTACCAGATCCCGGGCAAGTACCCGAAAGGCGCCTACCTGCTGGTATTCGACCCGCTGGACGGTTCGTCGAACATCGACGTCAACGTGTCGGTCGGCACCATCTTCTCGGTACTGCGTTGCCCTAACGAGCACCTGAGCCAGAACGAAAGCCTCAACGAAAAAGCCTTCCTGCAGCCAGGCACCCAGCAGGTCGCCGCCGGTTACGCGATCTATGGCCCGCAGACCATGCTGATCCTGACCCTGGGCGACGGCGTCAAGGGCTTCACCCTCGACCGTGAAATGGGCAGCTTCGTGCTGACCCACGAAAACATCACCATTCCTGAAACCACTCAGGAATTCGCCATCAACATGTCCAACCAGCGTCACTGGGAAGCCCCGGTCAAGCGCTACGTCGGCGAGTTGCTGGAAGGCGAGACCGGTCCGCTGAAAAAGAACTACAACATGCGCTGGATCGCCTCGATGGTCGCGGACGTGCACCGCATCCTGACCCGTGGCGGCCTGTTCATGTACCCACGCGACAGCCGCGAGCCGGAGAAGCCGGGCAAGCTGCGCTTGATGTACGAGGCCAACCCGATGTCCTTCCTGATCGAACAGGCGGGCGGCGCTTCCACCGACGGTCACCAGCGCATTCTCGACATCCAGCCTGAAGGCCTGCACCAGCGCGTAGCGGTGTTCCTCGGCTCGAAGGAAGAAGTCGCCCGCGTTACCTCCTACCACAAGGCGTAAATCATGACCGCGCCCTGGCAGCCCCTGCTCGACTGGTGGTTCGGTTCTGCCGAGAAACCGGCGGACATCGTGGCGGCAAAGGGCAAGCTCTGGTTCGGCAAGCGCGACAGCCAGGACCTTGAGGCGCGCGAGCGTTTCGGGGACCTGGTGGAGCAGGCGCTGGCCGGCGGCTTGAGCGAGTGGGCGCAATACCCGCACGGCTGGCTGGCCCTGGTGCTGTTGCTCGACCAGCTGCCGCGCATGCTCTATCGCGAAACCCCCAAGAGCTTCGCCGGTGACCTGCGTGCCCAGGCGCTGGTGGCCCAGGGTATCGCCGCGGATTTCGACCGGCAGCTATCGCCGATGCAGCGCAGCTTCATCTACCTGGTGTTCGAGCATTGCGAGAATCTGGCGGTGCAGAACGAAGCGATTTCCAGGTTCGCCGCCTTGCACGACGAGCAGCCGCTGGCTGACCAACCGGTCTTCGCCGATCTGCTGGACTACGCCGAGCGGCATCAGAAAATCATCGCCCGGTTCGGGCGCTTCCCCCATCGCAACCGGCTTCTCGGGCGTGAATCGACGCCGGAGGAACTGGCATTCCTGCGCGAGCCGGGTTCCAGCTTCTAGTTCTTCTGCATTTTGTATCGCGGGCAAGCCTCGCTCCTGCGGTTGCGTAGGAGCGAGGCTTGCCCGCGAAGCTTTTCCAGATCAACTACCGCGAAAACGTGGTCAGCGACGGGGCGTCAATTTCCATAACGGCGGCGTTGGCGCTGCGTTTATGTCGACTGGCCATCATGAAAGATGAGGCGCGCCGAGGCTTGTCCGACGAAATGCTTTTTGCTTGCGCAAAGTGGCTGATCGCAGAGCAAATGCTGGGCGCTGGGTCACAATAAATAGCCGTCTGGCTGGGGAACCAGACGGGGCTTTTCTCTTCTAAGCTTCTGGTTGGCAGCATGCCATCCCCCGTCCGTCCAGGAGTTTCACCATGTCCCTGCGTTCTCTCGCTCTGTTGTCGTTCTGCGTGCTGTTGGCTGCGTGCAGCAAGGTCAATCAGGAAAATTATTCCAAGCTGTCGGCTGGCATGCCCAAGGCCGAAGTTGAAAAACTGCTGGGCAAACCGACTGATTGTTCCGGCGCGCTGGGGATGTCCAGCTGCACGTGGGGCGACAAGAACAGCTTTATCAGCGTGCAGTACGCCGGTGACAAAGTGCTGATGTTTTCCGGGCAAGGCCTGAAGTAAAAAAACCGGGGCCACGTGCCCACGGGAGAAAAATAATGATGCGTTTGCTAGTCACTCTTCTGGCCGGCTTGTTGTTGGCCGGCTGCGCCACGTCCCGGGACGATTCGCTGGCGCCCAAGACCGTTAATCACGTCGATCTCAAGCGTTACCAAGGGACCTGGTACGAGTTGGCGCGTTTGCCGATGTATTTCCAGCGCAATTGCGCGCAATCCGAAGCCCGCTACACCCTGCTGCCCGAAGGCAACATGGCGGTACTCAACCGCTGCCTGACCGCCAACTGGCAATGGGAAGAAGTGCGGGGCACGGCAACGCCGCAGGCGCCGGATAAAACCGACAAGCTATGGGTCGAATTCGATACCTGGTTTTCCCGGCTGATTCCGGGCCTGGCCAAGGGCGATTACTGGGTGCTGTATGTGAGCGACGACTACAAGACCGCCATTGTCGGCAATCCGGATCGTCGATACCTGTGGTTGTTGTCGCGCCGGCCGAATGTCAGCGAGGCCGTTCGCGAGGACCTGCTGAGCAGGGCGCGTCAGCAGGGGTATGACACCACCCGCCTGATCTGGCGAGTGTCGGACTCGGCAATGGCCAAGACCTCGAAGTGAATCCATCAAGGAGCCAGCAGGCTGGCTCCTGCGGTGATGGGCTTTAGCCGAGCAGTTCGCGCAGTACCTGAGTAAAGGCCCGGTTACTTTCTTCTTCGCCCGTGTGGCGGCCGTCACGCACCACCCACTGGCCATTGACCAGCACATCGCGCACCTGGCGATCGCCGCCAGCGAACAGCCAGCGGTTGAGAATGCTGTCACCATCGGCAGTGGCCAGGTAAGGATCGTTGCCGTCGAGCACCAGCCAGTCGGCGCGCTTGCCCACTTCCAGGGCGCCGATCGGCTGCCCCAGGGCCTGGGCGCCGCCGTCCAGCGCGGCGTCGTACAAGGTGCGGCCGACCATCGGCTGGTCGCTGCGATACAGCCGGTTGCGGCGCTGGTCGCGCAGGCGCTGGCCGTATTCCAGCCAACGCAATTCCTCCACCACGCTCAGCGACACATGGCTGTCGGAACCGATGCCCATGCGGCCGCCCTGGGCGAGGAAATCCACTGCGGGGAAAATCCCGTCGCCGAGGTTGGCCTCGGTGGTCAGGCACAGGCCGGCAATCGCCCGGCTTTGCGCCATGAGGCTGACTTCTTCGGCGTTCGCGTGGGTGGCATGGACCAGGCACCAGCGTTGGTCGACCTCGGTATTTTCGTACAGCCATTGCAACGGCCGGCGCCCACTCCAGATCAGGCAGTCGTCGACTTCCTTCTGCTGTTCGGCGATGTGGATATGCACCGGGCAGTGCTTGTCGCCGGCGGCCAGCACTTCGCTGATCTGCTGCGGGGTGACCGCGCGCAACGAGTGGAAGCACAGCCCCAGCTGCTGGGCCGGTTGCTGCGCCAGCAGCGGTTGCAGGCGGCTTTGCAGCTTGAGGTAGTTTTCCGTGCTGTTGATGAAGCGGCGCTGGCCTTCATTGGGCGCCTGGCCGCCGAAACCGGAGTGGCTGTACAGCACCGGCAGCAGGGTCAGGCCGATGCCGGCGGCGCTGGCGGCCTGGCTGATGCGCAGGGACAGCTCGGCCGGGTCGGCGTAGGGCTGGCCGCTGGTGTCGTGATGCACGTAATGGAATTCGGCGACCGAGGTGTAGCCGGCCTTGAGCATTTCGATATACAGCTGGCGGGCGATGATGCCCAGCTGGTCCGGGCTGATCTTGCCGACCAGGCGGTACATCAGGTCGCGCCAGGTCCAGAAACTATCGTTGGGGTTGCCGGCCACTTCCGCCAGCCCGGCCATGGCTCGCTGAAAGGCGTGGGAGTGCAGGTTGGGCATGCCCGGTAGCAGCGGGCCTTGTAGCCGCTCGGCGCCTTCTGCGCTGGCATCGGCCTGGATGTGGGTCAGCAGGCCGTCGGCACTGACCTCGAGACGTACATTATTGGCCCATCCGTTAGGCAGCAGTGCGCGTTCGGCAAAGAAGGCGGACATGGTTCAAGCACCCCGTCGTGTGTTATTTGTATATACATATACAGACGTTTGCCTGCTCGGTAAACTCCGGCAAGCTAGTGGGCCGTACGGCCAGTTCGCCGGAACTGGCCACCCAGGCCACCACCCCCTTTACTGACAAACAAGGATTTCCCGTGCCGACTCCGCCCGCCAACTCCCCGCTGGCCGCCCATCTGGGCGATAGTCCGGCGCCCCTGTATGTCCGCGTCAAGCAGATGATCACTCAGCAGATCGAGAGTGGAAACTGGCCGCCGCACTACCGTGTGCCCTCGGAAAGCGAACTGGTCAGCCAGCTGGGTTTCAGCCGCATGACCATCAACCGCGCCCTGCGCGAGATGACCGCCGAAGGCATGCTGGTGCGCATGCAGGGCGTGGGGACCTTCGTCGCAGAGCCCAAGAGCCAGTCGGCGCTGTTCGAAGTGCACAACATTGCCGACGAGATCGCCTCGCGCGGTCATCGCCACACCTGCAAGGTCATTACCCTGGGCGAAGAGGCGGCCGGCTCCGAGCGCGCCGTGGCCCTGGAAATGCGTGAAGGGCAGCGGGTCTTCCACTCGCTGATCGTGCATTTCGAGAACGACATCCCGGTGCAGATCGAAGATCGTTTCGTCAACGCGCTGGTGGCGCCGGATTACCTGAAGCAGGACTTCACCCTGCAGACGCCCTACGCCTACCTGAGCCAGGTCGCGCCGCTGACCGAGGGCGAGCATGTGGTCGAGGCGATTCTGGCCGAGCCGGAAGAATGCAAGTTGCTGCAGATCGAGCGTGGCGAGCCGTGCCTGCTGATTCGTCGCCGGACCTGGTCCGGCCGTCAGCCGGTGACCGCCGCACGCCTGATCCACCCGGGTTCCCGTCACAGCCTGGAAGGGCGGTTTCATAAGTAAGGGGCATAGATGACACAGTTGAACGTTTTGCGCGCGGCCAGCTATCCGCGCATGCCGTGGAAGAACGGCGGCGGCAGCACCGAAGAAATCACCCGCGACGCCGGGGTCGGCCTGGAAGGTTTCGGCTGGCGGCTGTCGATTGCCGACATCGGCGAGTCCGGCGGCTTCTCCAGCTTTGCCGGTTACCAGCGGGTCATCACCGTGCTGCAAGGCGCGGGCATGGTCTTGAACGTGGATGGCCAGGACACCCGGGCGCTGTTACCGCTGGACCCCTTTGCCTTCAGCGGCGCGAGCCAGGTGACTTGCAGCCTGATCGACGGGCCGATCCGCGACTTCAACCTGATCTACGCGCCGGACCGCTACAGCGCTCGCTTGCAGTGGCTGCAGGGCGTGCAGCGCTTCTTCACCCAGGCCGGCACGGTGCTGATATTCAGCGTGGCCGAGCAAATGCGCGCTGACCTGGGCGGTGGCGTCGTCGCCTTGCTTGAACGCCATGACTGCCTGCAACTGCTGGAAAACCCAGGCTTGCGGGAAGTCACCGTCAGCGGCGCGTGCTGCGTGATCGAACTGACTGCCATCTGACCTGTAACCGTTGCCGCAGGCTGCGATAGGCCGGGGTCGCGCTCGACTCGAAGAGCCTCCGGGGCCTGCAAGAGCGTGTCTCCTTCGGAGCCGATCGCAGCCTTCGGCAGCGGCTACACAAGGCTTGCTTCTCTCCCTTCCTGATGTTGTTTCCCCTCGCGCACTCATTTGTTACCGAACGCCCCAGCATGGCGCAACGCCCTGGCGAAGTAACAGCCAACAGCCTGCCTGCCAGATCCTTCGCAAAAAAATAATCGCCGCTGAAACCCTTGGTCCCAGGGCTTCTCCAGCCTTTCCAGGGTTTTTCTCGAAGGCACGTTCAGCGAGTTGGCCGATCGATTGCATATGCTTGTATGTACAAGTAAAGACGTATGCGTATGAGTCACTGAAGACTCTTCGCAGCGTCCCCTGATTCGCTTGCTGCGCAGCGCCCTGCGCGCAGGCTTGCTCGCCCACTGCCTGGGTTGGTTTGGATTGATCGCTGAGGAGTTTTTTCGTGACTGAGAATAAACCTACGAAATACCGGAACGTCGAAATTCGCGCTGCCCGCGGCAACAAGCTGACCGCCAAGAGCTGGCTGACAGAAGCGCCGCTGCGCATGCTGATGAACAACCTCGACCCGGAAGTCGCCGAGAACCCGAAAGAACTGGTGGTTTACGGTGGTATCGGCCGCGCCGCGCGCAACTGGGAGTGCTACGACAAGATCGTCGAGAGCCTGACCAACCTGAATGACGACGAGACCCTGCTGGTGCAATCCGGCAAGCCGGTCGGCGTGTTCAAGACCCACAGCAACGCACCGCGCGTGCTGATCGCCAACTCCAACCTGGTACCGCACTGGGCTACCTGGGAGCACTTCAACGAGCTGGATGCCAAGGGCCTGGCCATGTACGGCCAGATGACCGCCGGCAGCTGGATCTACATCGGCAGCCAGGGCATCGTCCAGGGCACCTACGAAACCTTCGTCGAAGCCGGTCGCCAGCACTACAACGACGACCTCAAGGGCCGCTGGGTCCTGACCGCCGGCCTCGGCGGCATGGGCGGCGCCCAGCCACTGGCCGCGACCCTGGCCGGTGCCTGCTCGCTGAACATTGAATGCCAGCAGACCAGCATCGATTTCCGCCTGAAGACCCGCTATGTCGACGAGCAGGCCACAGACCTGGACGACGCCCTGGCGCGTATCGCCAAGTACACCGCCGAAGGCAAGGCGATCTCCATCGCCCTGTGCGGCAACGCGGCGGAAATCCTGCCGGAAATGGTCCGTCGCGGCGTGCGTCCTGACATGGTCACCGACCAGACCAGCGCCCACGACCCGCTCAATGGCTACCTGCCGGCCGGCTGGACCTGGGAGCAGTACCGCGAACGCGCCAAGACCGAGCCGGCGGCGGTGGTCAAGGCGGCCAAGCAATCGATGGCCGTGCACGTCAAGGCCATGCTCGACTTCCAGAAGCAGGGCATCCCGACCTTCGACTACGGCAACAACATCCGGCAGATGGCCCAGGAAGAGGGCGTCGAGAACGCTTTCGACTTCCCGGGTTTCGTACCGGCTTATATCCGTCCGCTGTTCTGCCGCGGCATCGGTCCGTTCCGCTGGGCCGCGCTGTCGGGTGATCCGCAGGACATCTACAAGACCGACGCCAAGGTCAAGGAACTGATCCCGGACGACGCTCACCTGCACAACTGGCTGGACATGGCGCGCGAGCGCATCAGCTTCCAGGGCCTGCCGGCGCGTATCTGCTGGGTTGGACTGGGCCTGCGCGCCAAGCTCGGCCTGGCGTTCAACGAAATGGTGCGCAGCGGCGAGCTGTCGGCGCCGATCGTCATCGGTCGCGACCACCTGGACTCCGGCTCGGTATCCAGCCCGAACCGCGAAACCGAATCGATGCAGGACGGTTCCGACGCCGTGTCCGACTGGCCGCTGCTCAACGCCCTGCTGAACACCGCCAGCGGCGCGACCTGGGTTTCCCTGCACCACGGCGGCGGCGTCGGCATGGGCTTCTCCCAGCATTCCGGGATGGTGATCGTCTGCGACGGTACCGACGAAGCGGCCGAGCGTATCGCCCGTGTGCTGCATAACGACCCGGGCACCGGTGTCATGCGTCACGCCGATGCCGGTTATCAGATCGCTATCGACTGCGCCAAGGAGCAGGGCCTGAACCTGCCGATGATCACCGGCAAGTAACAGGCGGCAAGACCTCGGCAGGGGCGGGCTCGCTCGCGAACACGGATACGTCCAGCGCCATTTCTGCGTCGGACGATCCCATCGCGAGCAGGCTCGCTCCTCAGGGGCGGCGATCGAGTCTCCAGAACAAGAACAATCCACAGAGGTTGGACCATGGCTGTCAATGATGATCGTGCAAGCAGTAAGCCGTTAATCGAGAAGCGGTCGATCAACTACATTCCCGAGGCTGAACGCCACGGCAAGCTCTACAGCCAGTTCACCCTGTGGTTGGGCGCTAACCTGCAGATCACTGCCATCGTCACGGGCGCCCTGGCCGTGGTGCTGGGCGGCGATGTGTTCTGGTCGCTGATCGGCCTGCTGATCGGCCAGTTGCTGGGCGGCGGCGTGATGGCATTGCACGCGGCGCAAGGGCCCAAGCTTGGCCTGCCGCAGATGATCTCCAGCCGGGTGCAGTTCGGCGTCTATGGCGCGGCCATTCCGATCGTGCTGGTTTGCCTCATGTACCTGGGCTTCACCGCCACGGGCACTGTGCTTTCCGGCCAGGCCCTGGGCCAGCTGTTCGGCGTCAGTGACAGTGTCGGCATCCTGATCTTCGCCAGCGTCATCGTGCTGGTCACGGTGCTCGGCTACCGGGTGATCCATTTCATCGGCCGTGTTGCCAGCGTCATCGGGGTGATCGCCTTCGTTTACCTGTTCAGCCGCCTGATGAGCCAGACCGACGTCGGCGCCCTCCTGGAAATCCGCCATTTCAGCTGGAGCAGCTTACTGCTGGCGGTGTCGCTCGCGGCATCCTGGCAGATCGCCTTCGGCCCTTACGTGGCGGACTATTCGCGCTACCTGCCAAGCAAGACCTCCTCGGTGAAAACCTTCCTCGCCGCCGGTGCCGGTTCGGTGATCGGCGCGCAGGTGGCGATGATCCTCGGTGTATTCGCCGCGGCCATGGCCAACGGGCAGTTCGCCGGCCATGAAGTGGCCTACATCGTCGGCCTGGGCGGCAGCGGTGCCACCGCTGCGTTGCTGTACTTCAGCATCGCCTTCGGCAAGGTCACCATCTCGACGCTTAACTCCTACGGGAGCTTCATGTGCATCGCCACCATCATCAGTGGCTTTCGCGGTCACCTGGAAGTGACACGCCTGCAACGCCTGGCCTTTGTGCTGGCCATCGTCGGTACCGCGACCCTGATCGCGTTGCTCGGCCAGCACTCGTTCCTCGGTGCGTTCAAGGCTTTCATCCTGTTCCTGCTGGCCTTCTTCACCCCATGGAGCGCGGTCAACCTGGTGGATTACTACTGCATCACCCGCGAGAACTATGACGTGCCGGCCCTGGCCGATCCGAACGGTCGCTACGGCCGCTGGAACATCCTGGGTATCAGCGTCTATGTGATCGGGGTGCTGGTGCAGCTGCCGTTCATTGCCACCAAGTTCTATACCGGCCCGCTGGTGGAGGTCCTGGGAGGTGTGGATATCTCCTGGATCGTCGGCCTGGTGGTTCCCGCGGCGTTGTATTACGTCTGCGCGAAAAAATGGCATGGCGCTGTACCCGATCGCCTGATCCTGCCGGTAGAGCAGGATTCGATCACAGAACAAAAGCTGAGTGGGGCAGGCCGCGCATCTGCGGTCTAAACCTGATTGGACGTGGACGGGCTGGATGCCTCTTAACTGCCGTAATCCATTTCAATGATTGGGAGCGTCACACAATGAAAATGCATAAGACCCTGCTGACCACTTTGCTTTCCGCGGGCCTGCTGGCCGGCGCCGGTGCCACCCAGGCGGCCGGCTGGTGCGAGTCCGGCAAACCGGTGAAATTCGCCGGCCTGAACTGGGAAAGCGGCATGTTGCTGACCGACGTGATGCAAGTGGTCCTGGAAAAAGGCTACGGCTGCAAGACCGACAGCCTGCCAGGCAACTCCATCACCATGGAAAACGCCTTGAGCAGCAATGACATCCAGGTCTTCGCCGAGGAATGGGTCGGCCGCAGCGAGGTTTGGAAAAAGGCCGAGAAGGCCGGCAAGGTGGTCGGCGTCGGCGCCCCGGTCGTGGGCGCCGTCGAAGGCTGGTATGTGCCGCGCTACGTGATCGAAGGCGATGCCAAGCGCAAGCTCGAAGCCAAGGCCCCGGACCTGAAGAATGTTGCCGACCTGGGCAAATACTCCGCCGTGTTCAAGGACCCGGAAGAGCCGAGCAAAGGCCGTTTCTACAACTGCCCGGCCGGCTGGACCTGCGAGCTGGACAACAGCGAAATGCTGAAAAGCTACGGCCTGGAAAGCAGCTACACCAACTTCCGCCCAGGCACCGGCCCGGCGCTGGATGCCGCGGTGCTGTCGAGCTACAAGCGTGGCGAGCCGATCCTGTTCTACTACTGGACCCCGACCCCGCTGATGGGCCAGGTCGACCTGGTGAAGCTGGAAGAGAAGCCCGGCGTGGACAAGAGCGTGACCATCAAGGTCGGCCTGTCCAAGACCTTCCACGAAGAGGCGCCCGAGCTGGTGGCCGTGCTGGAAAAGGTCAACCTGCCGATCGACCTGCTCAATCAGAACCTGGCGCGCATGACCAAAGAGCGCATCGAATCACCGAAGCTGGCGAAAATTTTCCTCAAGGAACATCCTGAAGTCTGGCACGCATGGGTGAGTGATGACGCAGCCAAGAAAATCGACGCGGCCTTGTAGGTAGAGCCTTCCCGGCTGTTTGAAAGGCAGCCGGGAGCCTTGCCGCAACCCACTTGATCGAGAGTCTCTTATGTTTCCTGAAAGCTTCACTTTTTCCATCGCCGACTGGGTCAACAGTTGGGTCGATTCGCTGGTGACCAACTACGGCGATGTGTTCCGCCACATCTCCGACACCCTGCTGTGGGCCATCGTCAACCTCGAAGGCCTGCTGCGCATGGCGCCCTGGTGGCTGATGCTGGCGATTGTCGGCGGCATCGCCTGGCACTCGACGCGCAAGCTGGTGACCACCTCGGTGATCGTCGGCCTGCTGTTCCTGGTCGGCGCGGTCGGTCTCTGGGACAAGCTGATGCAAACCCTGGCGCTGATGCTGGTGGCGACCTTCATTTCGGTGCTGATTGGCATTCCGCTGGGCATTCTTTCGGCGCGCAGTAACCGCCTGCGTTCGGTGCTGATGCCGCTCTTGGACATCATGCAGACCATGCCGAGCTTCGTGTACCTGATCCCGGTGCTGATGCTGTTCGGCCTGGGCAAGGTGCCGGCGATCTTCGCCACCGTGATCTACGCCGCGCCGCCGCTGATCCGCCTGACCGACCTGGGCATCCGCCAGGTCGACGGCGAAGTCATGGAGGCGATCAACGCCTTCGGCGCCAACCGCTGGCAGCAACTGTTCGGCGTGCAACTGCCGCTGGCCCTGCCGAGCATCATGGCCGGGATCAACCAGACCACCATGATGGCCCTGTCGATGGTGGTGATCGCCTCGATGATCGGTGCCCGTGGCCTGGGCGAAGACGTACTGGTGGGCATCCAGACCCTCAACGTCGGCCGTGGCCTGGAAGCCGGCCTGGCGATCGTGATTCTGGCCGTGGTCATCGACCGTATTACCCAAGCCTATGGTCGTCCACGCCATGAGGTGAGCAAATGAACGATGCAATCGTGAGCAAGATCGAAGTCAAGAACGTCTTCAAGATTTTCGGCAACCGTTCGGCCGACGCGCTGAACATGATTCGCCAGAACAAGACCAAGGACCAGGTGCTGGCCGAGACCGGCTGCGTGGTCGGGGTCAACGACCTGTCGCTGAGCATCGGCACCGGCGAGATCTTCGTGATCATGGGCCTGTCGGGCTCCGGCAAGTCGACCCTGGTGCGCCACTTCAACCGCCTGATCGACCCGACCAGCGGCGCGATCCTGGTGGACGGCGTGGACATCCTGCAATACGACATGGAAGCCCTGCGCGAATTTCGCCGGCACAAGATCAGCATGGTGTTCCAGAGCTTCGGCCTGTTGCCGCACAAGACCGTGCTGGAAAACACCGCCTACGGCCTCAAGGTACGTGGCGAGAGCAAAGCCGTCTGCACCGAGCGCGCGCTGCACTGGATCAACACCGTGGGCCTCAAGGGCTATGAGAACAAGTACCCGCACCAGTTGTCCGGCGGCATGCGCCAGCGCGTCGGCCTGGCCCGGGCCCTGGCGGCGGATACCGACATCATCCTGATGGACGAGGCCTTCAGCGCCCTCGACCCGCTGATCCGCGCCGAGATGCAGGACCAGTTGCTGGAACTGCAAAAGACCCTGCACAAGACCATCGTCTTCATTACCCACGACCTCGACGAGGCCGTGCGCATCGGCAACCGCATCGCGATTCTCAAGGACGGCCGGCTGATCCAGGTCGGTACCCCGAAAGAGATCCTGCATTCGCCGGCGGACGAGTACGTCGACCGCTTCGTGCAGCGGCGCGCGGCAGTGGTTTGAAGGCTTGGGGCGGGCCTCTTCCCCCGTAGGAGCGAGGCTTGCCCGCGAAGGCAGCGATAAAGCTGCATCAATGTTCAGGTTGTACCCGTGAGGTCGAAGATGTCGCAGGCTGAAAAAATCGTTATCGCCGACGCCCCATTGCGTTGGCAGGATGTGGTCGCAGTGGCGCGGCAGGGCGCGCAGCTGGAGCTGTCGGCCCAGGTCTGGGCCCGCATCGAGAACGCCCAGGCCATCGTCCAGCGGATTGTCGCCAGCGGTGAGCGCGCCTATGGCGTGAACACTGGCCTTGGCGCGCTGTGCAACGTTTCGCTGCAGGACGAACAGCTGGCCCAGCTGTCGCGCAATACCCTGCTCAGCCATGCCTGTGGCGTGGGCGCGCCGCTGGCCGACGAGCAGACCCGGGCGATCATCTGCGCAGCCATCGTCAACTACAGCCACGGCAAGTCCGGCGTACATCGCCGGGTGGTCGAGGCGCTGCTGGCGCTGCTCAACCGCGGCATCACCCCGCAAGTGCCGTCCCAGGGCTCGGTGGGTTACCTGACCCACATGGCCCATATCAGCATTGCCTTGCTCGGCGTCGGCCAGGTCAGCTATCGCGGGCAGGTCGTGTCGGCCGAGCAGGCGCTGGCGGCAGAAGGCCTGGCGCCGGTGCAGCTGGGCGCCAAGGACGGCCTGTGCCTGGTCAACGGCACGCCGTGCATGACCGGCCTGGCCTGCCTGGCCCTGGCCGATGCCACGCGCCTGCTGCAATGGGCCGATGTGATCGGCGCCATGAGCTTCGAGGCGCAGCGCGGGCAGATCGCCGCGTTCGATGCCGAGATCATCGCGCTCAAGCCGCACCCGGGCATGCAGCAGGTGGGGAGCAACCTGCGTGCCTTGCTCGAGGGCAGCGAAGTGATCGCCGCCAGCAAAGGCATCCGTACCCAGGATGCCCTGAGCATCCGTTCCATCCCGCAGGTTCACGGCGCCGCCCGCGATCAGCTGGCGCATGCCACGCGGCAGGTCGAGACCGAGCTCAACTCCGTCACCGACAACCCGATGCTGCTGGGCACCCCGGACAACTTCCGGGTGATGTCCCAGGCCAACCCCCACGGCCAGTCGGTGGCATTGGCGGCGGACCTGCTGGCGATCGCCATGGCCGAGGTCGGCTCGATTGCCGAGCGCCGCCTGGACCGTCTGATCAACCCTCATGTCAGCGGTTTGCCGGCGTTCCTGGTGAGCAACCCCGGGGTCAACTCCGGAATGATGATCGTCCAGTACGTGGCCGCCTCGCTGTGCGCGGAAAACCGCCAACTGGCGCAACCGGCGGTGCTCGACAACTACGTCACCTCCGGCCTGCAGGAAGACCACCTGAGCCTGGGCACCAATGCCGCGCTGAAGCTTTCCCGCGCGCTGGAAAACTGCACGCAGATCCTCGCCATCGAATACCTGCTGGCGGCCCAGGCCTTCGAATTTCTCAAGCAACAGCGTTTTGGTGCCGGCACCGATGCGGCCTGGAAGCTGCTGCGCCAGAAGGTTCCGGCCTATGACCAGGACCGCTGGCTGGCCCCGGATATCGCCAGCGCGGCGGCGCTGCTCAAGGCCCCGGCCTTGCTGCAAGAGGTTTTACCGGGCGTGCAGTGAAGCGCGCTCCGCAACGACAGGATCCATACGACGACGTTTCCACAAAACCAGCGTGCCAAGGCGCCACTCGCTCATAAAGGCGAGCTGCGACGGATAACGGAAGCTTCCGGAGCGACTGGTAGTTAATAAAAAACTCTCAAAAGGAGCATGAATGTGACTGCGCTAAATCTGATTCCAGGCCAACTGACCCTGGCCCAACTGCGGACCGTCTACCAGCAGCCGGTAACCCTCAGCCTCGATAACAGCGCCTCGGCGCAGATCGATGCCAGCGTCGCGTGTGTCGAGCAGATCCTTGCCGAGAACCGCACCGCCTATGGCATCAACACCGGTTTCGGCCTGCTGGCCTCGACCCGTATCGCCAGCGAAGACCTGGAAAACCTCCAGCGCTCGCTGGTGCTGTCCCACGCCGCCGGTGTCGGCGAACCGATCAGCGATGCCCTGGTGCGCCTGGTCATGGTGCTCAAGGTCAACAGCCTGAGCCGTGGTTTCTCCGGTATCCGCCGCCAGGTGATCGACGCGCTGATCGCCCTGGTCAATGCCGAGGTCTACCCGCATATCCCGCTTAAGGGTTCGGTGGGCGCTTCCGGTGACCTCGCGCCGCTGGCCCATATGTCCCTGGTGCTGCTGGGCGAAGGCAAGGCCCGTTATAAAGGCCAATGGCTGGACGCCACCGAAGCCCTGAGCGTGGCCGGCCTCAAGCCGCTGACCCTGGCGGCCAAGGAAGGCCTGGCGCTGCTCAACGGCACCCAGGTGTCCACCGCCTTTGCCCTGCGCGGCCTGTTCGAAGGCGAAGACCTGTTCGCCGGCGCCCTGGCCTGTGGCGGCCTGACGGTCGAGGCGGTGCTGGGTTCGCGTTCGCCGTTCGATGCGCGGATTCATGCCGCTCGCGGCCAGAAAGGCCAGATCGACGCCGCCGCGGCGTACCGCGACCTGCTGGGCGACAGCAGCGAAGTCTCCAAGTCGCACCAGAACTGCGACAAGGTGCAGGACCCGTATTCCCTGCGCTGCCAGCCGCAGGTCATGGGCGCCTGCCTGACCCAGTTCCGCCAGGCCGCCGAGGTGCTGGTGGTCGAAGCCAACGCCGTGTCGGATAACCCGCTGGTGTTCGCCGCCGAGGGCGACGTGATTTCCGGTGGCAACTTCCACGCCGAGCCGGTGGCCATGGCCGCCGACAACATGGCCTTGGCCATCGCCGAGATCGGCTCCCTGAGCGAGCGCCGCATTTCGCTGATGATGGACAAGCACATGTCCCAGCTGCCGCCGTTCCTGGTGGCCAACGGCGGGGTCAACTCCGGCTTCATGATCGCCCAGGTCACCGCCGCGGCACTGGCCAGCGAAAACAAGGCGCTGGCCCACCCGCACTCGGTGGACAGCCTGCCGACTTCCGCCAACCAGGAAGATCACGTGTCCATGGCCCCGGCCGCCGGCAAGCGCCTGTGGGAAATGGCCGAAAACACCCGTGGCATCCTCGCCGTGGAATGGCTGGCGGCCTGCCAGGGCCTGGACCTGCGTGACGGCCTGAAGACCTCGACCAAGCTGGAGAAGGCCCGCGCCACCCTGCGCAGCAAAGTGCCGTTCTACGAAAAAGACCGCTTCTTCGCCCCGGACATCAACGCCGCGAGCGAACTGCTGGCTTCCCGCTGCCTGAACGAGTTGCTGCCGGCCAAGCTGCTGCCGAGCCTGTAACGACCATGCCTGTAGCCGCTGACGAGGCACGAGGCTGCGATGGGCTGCGCAGCAGCCCCCGAGGGCGCTCCTGCGGAGCGCTTCGCAGCCTCGTGCCTCGGCAGCGGCTACGGGTGGTTCCGGTTTTCTCCGATAAAAATAATTAGGGACGAGAAATGCAACAGCAAGCTCAAGGATTAAAACGCGGGCTGTCTGCCCGGCATATTCGCTTCATGGCCCTGGGGTCGGCGATCGGCACCGGGCTGTTCTACGGTTCTGCCTCGGCCATCCAGATGGCCGGCCCCGCGGTACTCCTGGCCTACCTGATCGGTGGCGCCGCGGTGTTCATGGTGATGCGCGCGCTCGGCGAGATGGCCGTGCACAACCCGGTGTCCGGCTCGTTCGGCCAGTACGCCAGCAATTACCTGGGGCCACTGCCGGGCTTCATCCTCGGCTGGACCTATGCCTTTGAAATGATCATCGTCTGCCTGGCCGACGTCACGGCCTTCGGCATCTATATGGGCTTCTGGTTTCCGGAAGTGGCGCGCTGGATCTGGGTGCTCGGCATCGTGTTCCTGATCGGTGGCCTCAACCTGTGCAACGTCAAGGTCTTCGGCGAGATGGAGTTCTGGCTGTCGCTGCTGAAAGTCGGCGCGATTGTCGCGATGATCCTCGCCGGCTTCGGCATCATGCTGTTCGGCATCGGCACGGCCAGCAACGAACAGGCCACCGGGATGGCCAACCTCTGGGCCCACGGCGGTTTCATGCCCAACGGTATCGGCGGCCTGATCGCTTCGTTCGCGGTGGTGATGTTCGCCTTTGGCGGCATCGAGATCATCGGCATCACCGCCGGCGAGGCCAAGGACCCGCAGCGGGTGCTCCCCAAGGCGATCAACGCGGTGCCGATGCGCATCCTGCTGTTCTACGTGCTGACCCTGTTCGTGCTGATGGCCATCTATCCATGGCCGCAGATCGGCAGCCAGGGCAGCCCGTTCGTGCAGATTTTCGACAACCTGGGCATCAGCTCGGCGGCGACCATCCTCAATATCGTGGTGATCTCGGCGGCGGTGTCGGCGATCAACAGCGACATCTTCGGTGCCGGGCGCATGATGTACGGCCTGGCGCAGCAAGGGCAGGCGCCCAAGGGGTTTGCCCAGCTGTCGAAGCAGGGCGTGCCGTGGATGACCGTGGTGGTGATGGCCGCCGCGTTGCTGGGCGGTGTGCTGCTGAACTATCTGATTCCGGAGAACGTGTTCCTGCTGATTGCCTCGATCGCTACGTTTGCCACGGTCTGGGTCTGGCTGATGATCCTGATCACCCAGGTGGCCATGCGCCGCTCGATGAGCGCCGAACAGGTCGCCGAACTGAAATTCCCGGTGCCGTTCTGGCCCTGGGCGCCGGCAGCCGCCATCGTGTTCATGCTGTTCGTCTTCGGCGTGCTGGGTTACTTCCCGCAAACCCAAGCCGCGCTGGCGGTGGGCGCGGTGTGGATCGTGCTGCTGGTGATTGCCTATCTGCTATGGGTCAGGCCGGCGGCCGGCAAGGCTGTCTTGGTGCACCACGACCCTTCTTTGTCCCATCGATAACTAACGGAGGCCTTGGATGAAAACTCTCTGGCAACACTGCCACGTCGCAAGCATGGCGCAAGGCGTTTACTCGATCATCGAGGATGCCGCCATCGTGACGTCAGGAGCGCTCATAGAGTGGATCGGCCCGCGCGACCAGGTCCCGGCCGGCAACTATGCCGAGTTGCATGACCTGGCGGGGGCCTGGGTCACCCCGGGCCTGATCGACTGCCACACCCACACGGTGTTCGGCGGCAACCGCAGCGGCGAATTCGAGCAACGCCTGCAAGGGGTGAGCTACGCCGAAATCGCCGCCGCCGGTGGCGGTATCGCCAGCACCGTGCGGGCCACCCGCGCGGCCAGCGAGGACGAACTGTTCGACAGCGCCCGCAAGCGCTTGAACAGCCTGCTGCGCGACGGCGTGACCAGCGTCGAGATCAAGTCCGGCTACGGCCTGGACCTGGCCAGCGAGCGCAAGATCTTGCGGGTGATCCGTCGCCTGGGCGCCGAGCTGCCGGTCAGCGTGCGCAGCACCTGCCTGGCGGCCCACGCCTTGCCGCCGGAATACGCCGGGCGCGCGGACGACTATATCGAGCACATCTGCGCCGAAATGCTCCAGGCCCTGGCCGCCGAGGGCCTGGTGGACGCGGTGGATGCATTCTGCGAATACCTGGCGTTCTCGCCGGAACAGGTGGAGCGGGTATTCGTCGCCGCGCAGAAGCTCGGCCTGCCGGTGAAGCTGCATGCCGAGCAGCTGTCGTCGCTGCATGGCTCCAGCCTGGCGGCGCGTTACCACGCGTTGTCGGCCGACCACCTGGAGTTCATGACCGAGGACGACGCCATCGCCATGGCCAAGGCCGGCACCGTCGCCGTTTTGTTGCCGGGAGCGTTCTATTTCCTGCGCGAAACCCAGTTGCCGCCGATGGACGCGCTGCGCAAGCACGGGGTGAAGATCGCCGTGGCCAGCGACCTCAACCCCGGCACCTCGCCAGCGCTGTCCCTGCGCCTGATGCTGAACATGGCCTGCACCTGTTTCCGCATGACCCCGGAAGAAGCCCTGGCCGGCGTGACTCTGCACGCCGCCAGTGCGCTGGGCATGGAGCAGACCCACGGTTCGCTGGAGATCGGCAAGGTGGCGGACTTCGTCGCCTGGCAGATCGATCGTCCCGCCGACCTGGCCTACTGGCTGGGCGGCGACCTGGAAAAGCGCGTGGTGCGCCACGGCGTTGAAGTGGATTTATAGGAGAGCGGCTGTGGATAAGGTTCTGAACTTCAAACAAGGCCGGGTGCCACTGCTGATCAGCATGCCCCATGCCGGCCTGCGCCTGACCCCCGCGGTCGAGGCCGGGCTGATTGCCGAGGCACAAAGCCTGCCAGACACCGACTGGCACATCCCTCGGCTCTACGCGTTCGCCGAGGAGCTGGGCGCCAGCACCCTGGCGGCCGAATACTCGCGTTTTGTCATCGACCTCAATCGTCCGTCCGACGACAAGCCTTTATATGTCGGCGCCACCACCGGGTTGTACCCGGCCACGCTGTTCGATGGCGTGCCGCTGTTCCGCGAGGGGCTGGAGCCGTCGAAGCAGGAGCGGGCGACTTACCTGGAAAAGGTCTGGACGCCTTATCACCGCACCCTGCAGCAGGAGCTGGCGCGGCTGAAGGCCGAGTTCGGTTATGCCTTGCTGTTCGACGCGCACTCGATCCGCTCGCTGATTCCACACCTGTTTGAAGGCAAGCTGCCGGACTTCAACCTGGGCACCTTCAATGGCGCCAGCTGCGATGCCGAGCTGGCCAGCCAGCTGGAAACGATCTGCGCCCGCCATGCCGACTACAGCCATGTGCTCAACGGGCGTTTCAAGGGAGGGCATATCACCCGGCACTACGGTAACCCAGCCGAGAACATCCATGCCGTGCAACTGGAGCTGGCGCAGAGCACCTACATGGAAGAGTTCGAGCCGTTCCGCTACCGCGACGATCTGGCGGCGCCGACCCAGGTGGTGCTCAAGCAGCTGCTGCAAGGGCTGCTGGCCTGGGGACAGGAGCGTTACGGGCGCTGAGGCCGACAGCAAAACCCGGTAGCCGCTGCCGCAGGCTGCGATAAGGCCAAAGGCCTTCAGCGATCTCAAGATCCTGCGTCTGCTGCGCAGTCGAGCGCAGCCTGCGGCAGCGGCTACGGGTGCGCCTGGCTTTGCGGGGGGAACAACCGCATTTTTTCCAAGGACATGCTCATTCCGTAATTCGGGTTTATGATGCCGGACGGCAGAATAATTGAAGTCCCCCCAGGGATGACCTCGACCCCTTACGGAGCGCGCAATGCAGACTTTGTACCCGCAGATCAAACCCTATGCCCGGCACGATCTGGCTGTCGACGAACCCCATGTGCTGTATGTCGATGAGAGCGGTTCCCCGGAAGGCTTGCCGGTGGTGTTCATCCACGGTGGCCCGGGAGCCGGGTGCGATGCCCAGAGTCGCCGCTACTTCGATCCGAACCTGTACCGCATCATCACTTTCGACCAGCGCGGTTGCGGGCGCTCCACCCCGCACGCCAGCCTGGAAAACAACACCACCTGGGACCTGGTCGCCGACCTCGAGCGAATCCGCGTGCACCTGGGTATCGAGAAATGGGTGCTGTTCGGCGGCTCCTGGGGGTCGACCCTGGCCCTGGCTTACGCGCAAACCCATCCTGAGCGTGTCCATGGCCTGATCCTGCGCGGGATCTTCCTGTGCCGCCCGCAGGAAATCGAATGGTTCTACCAGGCCGGCGCCAGCCGCCTGTTCCCCGATTACTGGCAGGACTACGTGGCGCCGATCCCGCTGGACGAGCGCGACGATCTGCTCAACGCTTTCCACAAGCGCCTCATCGGCAACGACCAGATCGCCCAGATGCATGCGGCCAAGGCCTGGTCGATCTGGGAAGGGCGCACCGCCACGCTGCGGCCGAACCCGCTGGTGGTCGATCGTTTCTCCGAGCCGCAGCGCGCTTTGTCGATTGCCCGGATCGAATGTCATTACTTCACTCATAATGCGTTCCTTGAACCGAACCAGCTGATTCGCGACATGGGCAAGATCGCCCACCTGCCCGGCGTGATCGTGCATGGTCGCTACGATGTGATCTGCCCGCTGGACAATGCCTGGGAATTACACCAGGCCTGGCCGAACAGCGAACTGCAGGTGATTCGCGATGCCGGTCACGCCGCGTCCGAACCGGGCATTACCGATGCCCTGGTGCGTGCCGCCGATCAGATGGCCCGGCGCCTGCTCGACCTGCCGCTCGAAGAAGCATGAAGGGGCTGTTGCAGCGCGTGCGTGGCGCGCGGGTCGAAGTGGCGGGCGAAGTCGTCGGGGCGGTGGACCGGGGGTTGCTGGTGCTGGTCGCGGTGGAGCCCGAGGACACCCGGGCCAGCGCCGACAAGCTGTTGCACAAATTGCTTAACTATCGGGTCTTCAGTGATACCGAAGGCAAGATGAACCTGTCCCTGGCCGATGTGGAGGGTGGTTTGCTGCTGGTTTCGCAGTTCACCCTGGCCGCGGACACCAAGAATGGCCTGCGTCCGAGCTTTTCCACGGCGGCGCCGCCAGCCCTTGGCGAAGAACTTTTTGACTATCTGCTATGCAAGGCGCAACAGTTGCATGGCAAAGTAGCATCAGGGCGTTTCGGAGCGGATATGCAGGTCCATCTGGTCAACGATGGCCCGGTAACCTTCCTGTTACAGACCTGAAAGTGCTTGAAACATCTTTTTCGGCCGAAACCGGCCGAAAACAGGCGTTTTTCGCGATAAATACTTGGTTGCCCCTGATGCGTTGTAACGCGGGCTACTAGATAATCGCGCGCTACGGGGATCAGCGTTCGTTGGTCCGTTTTTGACTTAGGTAGAGACTTGTTCGGAACCGTTTGGGGAATCATTTAGCCCCATCGGAGTCGGAACAATGCTCGCCAACCTGGCATATAGATAGCTGGCAGTTGGTTTTTTGATCTGTTTTCGGCGAGGGTTGCTCGTGATTGTTAGTCCCTGTAATGCACCAAAATTGTCTGCCAATCGGTTACGAAACGCACTGGTGACGGGCTCTGCACTGCTCTGCCTGCTTAGCGCCGGCCAACTCTGGGCATTCAATCTGGATGATGTATCGGCCAAGGCCAAGGACCTGGCTGGGCAAAAGTACGAGGCTCCGCGCAGTAACCTGCCGAACGAATTTCGCGAGATGAAATTCGCGGACTATCAGAAAATCCGCTTCCTGCCCGAAAAAGCCGAATGGGCCAAGCAGAAGACCCCATTCAAGCTGTCCTTCTATCACCAGGGCATGCATTTCGATACGCCGGTGAAAATCAACGAAATCACCACGAACACCGTCGAAGAGATCAAATATGACTCGACGCGTTTCGATTTCGGCGACCTCAAGTTCGATCCCAAGGCCACCGAGCAGCTCGGTTATGCCGGCTTCCGTGTCTTGTACCCGATCAACAAGGCGGACAAGCAAGACGAAATCATGACCATGCTTGGCGCGAGCTACTTCCGCGTCATCGGCAAGGGTCACGTCTATGGTCTGTCGGCCCGTGGCCTGGCCATCGACACGGCGTTGCCGTCCGGTGAGGAATTCCCGCGCTTTACCGAATTCTGGATCCAGCAACCCAAGCCGACTGACAAGCATTTGGTGATCTTCGCCCTGCTGGATTCGCCGCGTGCCACGGGCGCCTATCGCCTGACCCTGCGCCCGGGCAGCGATACCATCGTCGACGTCAAGGCGCGGATGTTCCTGCGTGACAAGGTCGGCAAGCTGGGCATCGCCCCGCTGACCAGCATGTTCCTGTTCGGCGCCAACCAGCCGTCGAAAGTCCTCAACTACCGTCGCGAGCTGCACGACTCCAGCGGCCTGTCGATCCATGCCGGCAACGGCGAGTGGATCTGGCGTCCGCTGAACAACCCGAAACACCTGGCGGTGAGCAACTTCTCGGTAGAGAACCCGCGTGGTTTCGGCCTGCTGCAGCGTGGCCGCGACTTCAGCCACTACGAAGACCTCGACGACCGCTACGACAAGCGCCCAAGCGCCTGGATCGAGCCGAAGGGCGACTGGGGCAAAGGCACTGTCGACCTGGTGGAAATCCCGACCGCGGACGAAACCAACGACAACATCGTGGCGTTCTGGAGCCCGGAAAAGCAGCCTGAGCCTGGCCAGCCGTTCGACTTCGCCTACCGCCTGCACTGGACCCTGGACGAAGCGTCCCTGCATTCGCCGGACAGCGCCTGGGTCCAGCAGACCCTGCGTTCCACCGGTGACGTCAAGCAATCGAACCTGATCCGCCAACCGGACGGCAGCGTGGCCTACCTGGTGGACTTCGAAGGCCCGTCCCTGGCGGCATTGCCGGAAGACACCGAGGTGCGCAGCCAGGTCAGCGTCGGCGACAACGCCGAGCTGGTGGAAAACAGCGTGCGCTACAACCCTGAGACCAAGGGCTGGCGCCTGACCCTGCGGATGAAGATCAAGGACCCGAGCAAATCCACCGAGATGCGCGCGGCCCTGGTCAAGAACGCCACCCCTGTCGAGCCGGCCAAGGCCGTGCAACCGGCTTCCACTTCCTCGATCGCCAAGGCCGACAAAGTCGCCGCCAAGCAGAAGGAAGCGGATGCCAAGCAAGCCGAAGCCAAGCCTGCCAAGGACGCCAAGAACCACAAAGACGCCAAGCAGCCTGCTGCTGCCGAGGCGGCCCCAGCCACACCGGAATCTGTCCCGACCGAGCAAGTCCTGACCGAGACCTGGAGCTACCAGTTGCCTGCCGATGAGTAACTCTCAAGTACAGCCAGAGACTCTTGCCGAGTATCTGGCGCACCTGCCGATGACCGATGAGCAGCGCGCGGAACTCGCGGGCTGCAAGTCTTTCAGTGAACTGCACGAACGCCTGTCGTCGTCGACGTTCGATGCGCCTGCCGATGCCTCCCAGGCCTCGGTGGGCCGCCGATTGACCTTGAGTTCCGCCGAGGAGCTGATCGATGCCGAGATGCTGGTGCTCGACGCCAGCGGTCGCGTGTGCCTCAAGGCCACGCCGCCGATCCGCCGGACCAAGGTCGTTCCCGAGCCATGGCGCACCAATATCCTGGTGCGCGGCTGGCGGCGCCTGACCGGCCGGACCAATCCGCCGCCGCCACCGAAAGATCAGAACGTGCTGCCGGCCGCCCGCTGGCGCACCGTCGGTTCGATCCGTCGCTACATCCTGTTGCTGCTGATGCTTGGCCAGACCATCGTCGCCGGCTGGTACATGAAAGGCATCATGCCGTACCAGGGCTGGTCGTTCGTCGATCTGGAAGAAGTGCTGCACCAGCCGCTGCTGCAAACCGCTACCCAGGTGCTGCCGTATGCGCTGCAAACCAGCATCCTGATTCTGTTCGGGATCCTGTTCTGCTGGGTTTCGGCCGGTTTCTGGACCGCGCTGATGGGCTTCCTCGAGCTGCTCACCGGTCACGACAAGTACCGTATTTCCGGCAAGAGCGCCGGCAACGAGCCGATCCCGAAGGACGCGCGCACCGCCCTGGTGATGCCGATCTGCAACGAAGACGTGCCGCGGGTGTTCGCCGGCCTGCGGGCGACCTTCGAGTCGGTGGCGGCCACCGGCGACCTGGACCGTTTCGACTTCTTCGTGCTCAGCGACAGTAACGACACCGATATCTGCGTGGCCGAACAACAGGCCTGGCTGGACGTCTGCCGCGAAACCAAGGGCTTCGGCAAGATCTTCTATCGCCGTCGCCGCCGTCGCGTGAAGCGCAAGAGCGGCAACCTCGACGACTTCTGCCGCCGTTGGGGCAGCGACTACAAGTACATGGTGGTGCTCGACGCCGACAGCGTGATGAGCGGCGAATGCCTGACCAGCCTGGTGCGCCTGATGGAAGCCACGCCGGATGCGGGCATTATCCAGACTGCGCCGAAAGCCTCGGGCATGGACACCCTGTATGCGCGCATGCAGCAGTTCGCGACCCGCGTCTACGGCCCGCTGTTCACCGCCGGCCTGCACTTCTGGCAATTGGGCGAATCCCACTACTGGGGCCACAACGCGATCATCCGCATGAAGCCGTTCATCGAGCACTGCGCCCTGGCGCCGTTGCCCGGTAAAGGTGCCTTCGCCGGTGCGATCCTGTCCCACGACTTCGTCGAAGCGGCGCTGATGCGTCGTGCCGGCTGGGGCGTATGGATTGCCTACGACCTGCCGGGCAGCTATGAAGAGTTGCCGCCGAACCTGCTGGACGAACTCAAGCGTGACCGTCGCTGGTGCCACGGCAACCTGATGAACTTCCGCCTGTTCCTGGTCAAGGGCATGCACCCGGTGCACCGTGCGGTGTTCCTCACCGGGGTGATGTCCTACCTGTCGGCGCCGCTGTGGTTCTTCTTCCTGGTGCTGTCGACGGCCCTGCTGGCGGTCAACACCCTGATGGAGCCGCAGTACTTCCTGGAACCGCGCCAGCTCTATCCGCTGTGGCCGCAATGGCACCCGGACAAGGCGATCGCGCTGTTCTCGACCACTATCGTGCTGCTGTTCCTGCCGAAGCTGTTGAGCATCATCCTGATCTGGGCCAAGGGCGCGAAAGAGTTCGGCGGCAAGTTCAAGGTGACCCTGTCGATGCTGCTGGAGATGCTGTTCTCCATGCTGCTGGCGCCGGTGCGGATGATTTTCCACACCCGTTTCGTGCTCGCCGCGTTCCTGGGTTGGGCCGCGACCTGGAATTCGCCGCAGCGTGACGACGACTCCACGCCGTGGAGCGAAGCGGTAAAACGCCATGGCCCGCAGACCCTGCTGGGCTTCTGCTGGGCATTGCTGGTGATCTGGCTGAACCCGAGCTTCCTCTGGTGGCTGGTGCCGATCGTCGGTTCGCTGATGCTGTCGATCCCGGTGTCGGTGATTTCCAGCCGCGTCGGCCTGGGCCTGAAGTCCCGTGACGAAAGCCTGTTCCTGATTCCCGAGGAATACGCACCGCCCCAGGAGCTGGTGTCTACCGACCAGTACACCCATGAAAACCGTTGGCATGCGCTGAACGACGGTTTCATCCGGGCGGTGGTCGATCCGCAGCAGAACGCCCTGGCCTGTGCCCTGGCGACGTCCCGGCACGGTCTGGCCGAGCCGATCGAATGGCTGCGTATCGAGCGTGTCCGCCATGCCCTGAAGGTCGGGCCGGCCGCGCTGAACAACAGCGAGCGCCTGGCGCTGCTGAGCGATCCGGTGGCCCTGGCCCGCCTGCACGAGCAGGTCTGGAGCGAAGGCCATGCCGACTGGCTGAGCGCCTGGCGGCAATCGGTGGATGAAGACCCTCATGCACCGCTGCTGCCGTTGCGACCGCTGGCGGCAGTCGCCCAACCGGCCTGACGACAACGCCCTTGAGCCCACACTCAAGGGCGTTGTTGTTTGTGGGCCCCGTAGCCGCTGCCGAGCCCGCGAGGCTGCGATAAGGCCCCCAGGGCCTTCCAGCGATCGACAGCGCTGCGCGGCTTCGCGTCGATCGTCCGAACGCGGCCCGAACCTGCGGCAGCGGCGACATGGAGTTTGTCGTCCCCTGTGTAACAACAAATCCTGGTCAAACCCTTGTGCAAACGAACGGGTGAGTTAGCATCGCACCCCGAATTGCCGCGAACGGGCCGTTTCTGGTGCCCGTATCTGCCGGTTTTCCAAGGAAAATCGGCCGCGGGTTCGCCTCACAATAAAATGGGTTCAGGGGACTTAAGATGAAGAAGTATCTCTCGATGCTGCTGCTCGGCGTCACGGCAATGGTGGCGGTCAATGCAGCCCAGGCTGGCGCCATCGACGATGCGGTCAAGCGCGGTACGTTGAAAGTCGGCATGGATCCGACCTACATGCCGTTTGAAATGACCAACAAGCGCGGCGAGATCATCGGCTTCGAAGTCGACCTCCTCAAGGCCATGACCAAGGCCATGGGCGTCAAGCTGGAATTGGTCTCCACCGGCTACGACGGCATCATCCCGGCCCTTTTGACCGACAAGTTCGACATGATCGGCAGCGGCATGACCCTGACCCAGGAGCGCAACCTGCGCCTGAACTTCAGCGACCCCTTCATCGTGGTCGGCCAGACCCTGCTGATCCGCAAGGAGCTGGAAGGCACCATCAAGTCTTATAAAGACCTGAACACCGCCGACTACCGCATCACCTCCAAACTGGGCACCACCGGCGAAATGGTCGCCAAGAAGCTGATATCCAAGGCCAAGTACCACGGCTACGACAACGAGCAGGAAGCCGTGCTCGACGTGGTCAACGGCAAGGCCGACGCCTTTATCTACGACGCCCCGTACAACGTGGTGGCGCTGAGCAAGGTCGGCAACGGCAAGCTTACGTTCCTCGACAAGCCGTTCACCTACGAGCCCCTGGCGTTCGGCCTGAAGAAGGGCGACTTCGACAGCCTGAACTTCATCAACAACTTCCTGCACCAGATCCACGAAGACGGCACCTACGATCGTATCCATGACAAGTGGTTCAAGAGCACCGAGTGGCTCAAGGACATGGAGTAACACTCGGTCAGACAGACCGAGTCGCCCCCATTCGCGGGCAAGCCTCGCTCCTACGGATTCACGCAATCCCTGTAGGAGCGAGGCTTGCCCGCGAAGGCCGCGTCCCTGGCGCCATAAAATCTGGAACCCTGCACAGTGATCAAACATAAAAAAGCCCAATGGCCCTGGCACGCATTGACCGTGCTGGTGCTGATCGGCCTGGCCGGCGCGCTGTATTACGCCACCTCGCTGATGTCTTACGAATGGCGCTGGAACCGCGTACCGCAGTATTTCGCCTATCAGGCCGAGGAATCGCAGCGGGCGGCGGACATCTCCAGCGTCAGCGAAGTGGTACGCAAAGGCGGCAAGGCCGAGGTCACGCTGCGCAACGACGCGGGCAACGAGCAGTTGCTGACGGTCGACGAAAACAGCCTGCAAGTCGCCCGTGGCGACGATGTGGCCGAAGGCGATGTGATCGGCGTAACCCGTCACTGGGCGGCCGGGCCGCTGCTGCTGGGCCTGTGGACCACCTTGTGGCTGTCGGTGGTGTCCGGGGTGCTGGGCCTGTTCATCGGCCTGGCGACCGGGCTTTGCCGACTGTCGAACAACCCGACCCTGCGCGACCTATCGACCATCTATGTCGAACTGGTACGCGGTACGCCGCTGTTGGTGCAGATCTTCATTTTCTATTTCTTCATCGGCACGGTGCTGAACCTGTCCCGCGAGTTCGCCGGGATCGCCGCGCTGTCGCTGTTCACCGGCGCCTATGTGGCGGAAATCGTCCGTGCCGGCGTGCAGTCGATTGCCCGTGGCCAGAACGAAGCGGCCCGCTCCCTGGGCCTGAATGCCAGCCAATCGATGCGCCATGTGGTGCTGCCGCAAGCGTTCAAGCGCGTGCTGCCGCCGCTGGCCGGGCAATTCATCAGCCTGGTCAAGGACACCTCGCTGGTGTCGGTGATCGCCATTACCGAGCTGCTCAAGAGCGGCCGCGAAGTCATCACCACCTCGTTCTCGCCGTTCGAGATCCTGTTCTGCGTGGCGGGCCTGTACCTGTTGATCAACCTGCCGCTGTCGAAAATGGCCAGCCGGCTTGAGCGGAGGCTCGCGCAAAGTGATTGAAGTCCGCGATCTGGTAAAAGTCTTCGACACCCGGGGCCAGGTGGTCCGCGCGGTGGATAACGTCACCACCCAGGTGGCCAAGGGCGAAGTGCTGGTGGTGATCGGCCCGTCCGGCTCCGGCAAGTCGACCTTCCTGCGCTGCCTCAACGGCCTGGAGCAGTTCGATTCCGGCTCGGTGAGCATCGATGGCCTGCAACTGGCCGATCCCAAGACCGATGTGAATGCCTATCGCCGCGAAGTCGGCATGGTGTTCCAGCACTTCAACCTGTTCCCGCACATGACCGTGCTGGAAAACCTCTGCCTGGCGCAGAAGGTCGTGCGCAAGCGCGGCAAGCAGGAGCGCGAGGCCAAGGCCCTGGCCTTGCTGGAGAAGGTCGGTATCGCGCAGAAGGCCAACGAGTTCCCGTCGCGGCTTTCCGGCGGCCAGCAGCAGCGCGTGGCCATTGCCCGGGCGCTGGCCATGGAGCCAAAGGTCATGCTGTTCGACGAGCCGACGTCGGCGCTGGACCCGGAAATGGTCGGCGAAGTGCTGGATGTGATGAAAACCCTGGCCCTGGAAGGCATGACCATGGTCTGCGTGACCCACGAAATGGGCTTTGCCCGGGAAGTGGCGGACCGGGTGCTGTTCTTCGATCACGGCAAACTGCTGGAAGACGCCTCGCCAGCGGCGTTCTTCGACGCGCCCCAGGACCCGCGGGCCCAGGCGTTTCTGCGCCAGGTGCTGTAGGTTTTTCGTTAGCCTGAACCTATCGCGGGCAAGCCTCGCTCCTACAGATAACGCTCATCTGTAGGAGCGAGGCTTGCCCGCGATTGTTTCACCCCGATATCAAACGAAACCGGCTCGGATCAAACCCGGAAGCGCCCGACCAGGGCCTGCAGATGGGTCCCCAGGCGCGCCAGCTCGACGCTGGAGGCCGCTGTCTCCTCACTGGCTGCCGAGGTCTGCTCGGACACATCGCGCACGTTCAGCACGCTCCTGTTGATTTCCTCGGCTACCGCGCTCTGCTGCTCGGCCGCGGCGGCGATCTGCTGGTTCATCGCCTGGATCGCCGAGACGGTGCGGGTGATGTTTTCCAGCGAACCGCCGGCGCGACGGGTCAATTCGACGCTGCTGTCGGTCAGGCTGCGGCTGTTGTCCATGATGTTGGCCACTTCCTGGGTGCCGTTCTGCAGGCCGACGATCAGCTCCTCGATCTCTTCGGTGGACTTCTGGGTGCGCTGCGCCAGGCTGCGCACCTCGTCGGCGACCACGGCGAAACCGCGTCCGGCTTCACCCGCGCGGGCGGCCTCGATGGCGGCGTTGAGGGCCAGCAGGTTGGTCTGCTGGGCCACCGACTTGATCACGTCGAGCACGCTGCCGATCTTGTCGCTTTCCTGTTTCAAGTGGCCCATGGCGGCGGTGGAGTTGCCGACTTCGGCCGCCAGGCGTTCGATCTGCGCGATCGCCTCGCCAACCACCTTGTCGCCTTCGCGGGCCTGCTGGTCGGCGGCGACCGCGGCTTCCGAGGCCTCCTCGGCGTTGCGCGCGACTTCCTGGACCGTGGCGGCCATTTCATTCATGGCGGTAGCCACCTGGTCGGTCTCGACTTTCTGGCTGTTGACCCCGGCGCTGGTCTGTTCGGTCACGGCCGACAGCTGTTCGGCGGCGCTGGCAATTTGCGTGACGCCATCGCTGATGCCGCCGATCAGCTCGCGCAGGCTCAGGGTCATGCGTTGCATGGCCTGTTGCAGCTGGCCGAGTTCGTCGCGCCGCTCGACATGCAGGTTCTCGCTGAGATCGCCCGAGGCGACACGCTCGACCACCCTGAGGGTCTGGCGCAGCGGAATGACGATCTGGCGGGTGATGCTCCAGGCGGCGACCAGGCCGAACAGCAGGGCCAGCGCGGTGACGATGGCCAGGGTGCTTCTGGCTTGGGCGGCGTCGCTGTCGCGTTTGTGGGTTTGCGCGATGGTCAGCTGTTTGCTGACTTCCATCAGGCGATCGCCCTGGGCCGCCATGCGTTTGAGGGCGGCGGCGCTGGCCAACTGGGAGTCGCGAAACTCGCTGACCGCCGAGCGGTAGCTCTTGAGCGCGTCGGTGGCCTGCTGCAGGTTGGCCAGGTGCTGCTCCGGCAATTTGGCTGGCAGGCCGGCGAGGTTGTTCAGGGCGTTGTCGATGGCGTCCAGGGCCGGTTGTTCGGCCTCGGCCTTGCCGCTGTAGGTGTAGCCGCGGACCTGAAAGCGTGCCTGCTGGATCAGTTTGCTCAGGTCGATGACGCTGTTGAATTGCGCCACGCTGTCGCCCTGCAGCATGGATTTCTCCACTTCGGCCACCCGGGCCACGGCGTTGTCGGCGGTGGCGCCCAGCTTGGCGCGGGCGGCTTCGCGGTTGGCGGTGGCGCGGGTCATGTCGGCGAAGGCCAGCTTGTATTCGCCGACGGCGGCAAGCTGCTGGTCGAGCATGGCGATGCTTTCAGGCATGGCCAACATTCTGCGTGCGGTCTGCAAGCCTTCGTCGAGCTTGTTCAGCAGGTCGCTGACCGGCCCCGGGCCTTGCTCGCCACGGCGCATTTCATAGTCCAGGCGCGCGATGCGCAGGTCCTTGGTCAGCTCGTTGAGGGTGGAGATGTAGCCCAGCTTGTCGCCACGCTCGATCACATTGCCCAGGCCCAGCCAGCCGGTCGCGGTGATCAGCAGGGTCAGTAGCAGCACCAGGCCGAAGCCAACGCCGAGTTTGAGGTTGACGCTCACATTTCCCAGACTCTGGGCTAACCAACGGTACATGCTGCGAACTCCCTTGGGCCATTAATAGGTTTTGTACCAAGGCTATCGGCTGCGCCAGATTAATCTGAAGCCAAGGAATAAGGCTTGCCGGCGATGGCGCCGTGTCAGGCGCATCGCTATCGCGGGCAAGCCTCGCTCCTACGGGGGAGTGAGGTGGGGGGATTGAGGGGGTTAGAAGAGACGGGCGAGAAGGGCGGTCACGGCGGTTTCGACCCGCAGGATGCGCTCGCCGAGCTGCACCGGTTGCAGGCCCGATTTGCCCAGCAGGTCGATTTCGTAAGGGATCCAGCCGCCTTCCGGACCGATGGCCAGGGTTACCGGCTCATCCAGGCCGCGCGGGCAGGCCGGGTACTGGCCGGGATGACCGACCAGCCCGAGGGTGCCTTCGACCAGCGCTGGCAGGCGGTCTTCGACGAAAGGCTTGAAGCGTTTCTCGATGACCACTTCCGGCAGCACGCTGTCGCGGGCCTGTTCCAGGCCGAGGATCAGTTGCTCGCGAATCGCCTCGGGTTCGAGGAACGGCGTTTGCCAGAAGCTTTTCTCGACCCGGTAGCTGTTCACCAGCACCAGCCGCGGCACGCCCATGGCGGCGACGGTTTGCAGCACCCGGCGGAGCATTTTCGGCCGTGGCAGGGCCAGCACCAGGGTCAGGGGCAGCTTGGCCGGTGGCGGCAGGTCGAGGCTGACTTGCAGCTCGGCCTCCTGCGGCTCCAGGCGCAGCAGCTCGGCCGTACCCATCAGGCCGCCGATACGGCCGACCCGCAGGCTGTCGCCCACCGCGGCGCGATGGACTTCCTGCATGTGGGTCAGGCGGCGATCGCGCAGGATCACCCGGTCGGCCGCGATGAAGTCGGCCTCCTCGAGCAACAGCAGGTTCACGCTTGGGTCGCTGGCGGCTGGTCGTTGTGATCTTCCGCCGGCTGGTCGTCCGGATGGTCGCCGCGCTTGCTGATCAGGCTGCCGAACAGGATGCCGATCTCGAACAGCAGCCACATCGGTACTGCCAGCAAGGTCTGGGAGAAAATGTCCGGCGGGGTCAGGATCATGCCGACCACGAAGCAGCCGATGATCACGTACGGGCGGATTTTCTTCAGGTAGGCGACGTTGACCACGCCGATCCATACCAGCAGCACCACCGCCACCGGGATCTCGAACGCCACGCCGAAGGCGAAGAACAGGGTCATGACGAAATCGAGGTAGCTGGTGATGTCGGTCATCATTTCCACGCCGGCCGGAGTGGCCGCGGCGAAGAATTTGAAGATCAACGGGAACACCAGGAAATACGCGAAAGCCATGCCGATGTAGAACAGCAGGATGCTCGACACCAGCAGCGGTACGGCGATGCGCTTTTCGTGCTTGTACAGGCCGGGGGCGATGAAACCCCAGATCTGGTGCAGGATCACCGGGATCGCCAGGAACAGCGAGACCATCATCGTCAGCTTGAGCGGCGTCAGGAACGGCGATGCCACGTCGGTGGCGATCATCGTTGCGCCTTCCGGCAGATACTGGCGCAGCGGTGTGGAAACGATGGTGTAGATCTGCTGGGTAAAGGCGAACAGCCCGCCGAAGATCAGGAAGATCGCCGCCACGCAGCGCAGCAACCGGGTGCGCAACTCGGTGAGGTGCGACACCAGCGGCATATGTTGGTCGTTTTCCGGAATATCGCTCATGGGGCTCGCGGCGGCAAAGTAGGGTCGTGGGGGGCTGGCGTGACGGGTGCCGTCACGGGCGCAGCCGGTTCGGCCGGTGCAGTTGCCGCAGCGGCGGGGCTTGCGGTGGTCGCATTGGCTGGCGTTCCAGGCGCCGCGGCGGGCGCATGAATGCTCTGCTCGGCCACGGGCTCGACCGGCGTTGGTTGTTGCTGGACCGGATTGAGGATTTTCCGCGCTTCCTGCTCCAGCGACAGAATGTGTTCGTTGTGCAGTTGTCGACGAATTTCATCGGCACCGATTTCCCGTTCAACTTCCTGTTTGATCGCATTGAAGCTGCGCTTCAAGCGGCCGACCCACAGGCCAGCCGTGCGCGCGGCGCCCGGCAAACGCTCGGGGCCGAGCACCAGCAGGGCCACCAGGCCGACGAGCAGCAGTTCAGAGAAGCTGATACCAAACATTAGTCAGTGCTCACGAGTCTTTGCGGGTCGGCTCTTCGACTTTCTGCGCCTGCACGTCGATGGTGTGCGGCTGGTTCAGCGGAGCGCTTTGCGGCTGGACCGGTGGAGCAGGCTGCGCGGTCGGTGGCACGCCGGGCTCGGCAGGTTTTTCGTCGTCGTTCATGGCCTTGCGAAAGCCCTTGATCGATTCGCCGACATCGGTGCCGAGGTTTTTCAGCTTTTTGGTACCGAACACCAGCACCACGACAATCAGGATGACGACCCAGTGTTTCCAGTCAAAAATGCCCATGCTGCGTTTCCTCTCTAAATAATGTTCAGGCGGACGGGCGCGAAGCTTTCTCGGCGTGTCCGGACAAACCGAAGCGCCGGTCCAGTTCATCGAGAACGGCCTGCGGATGCTGCCCGAGCTGGGCCAGCATGACCATGGTGTGGAACCACAAGTCGGCGGTTTCGTAGATTACATCGCTGCAGTCGCCGCTGTGGGCGGCATCCTTGGCGGCAATGATGGTTTCCACCGACTCCTCGCCGACTTTTTCCAGAATCTTGTTCAGGCCCTTGTGGTACAGGCTGGCGACATAGGAGGTGTCGGCGGCGGCGCCTTTGCGCTCTTCCAGCACCTGGGCCAGACGGGTCAGGGTATCGCTCATGTTCAGTGTCCTGCTTGATAGATCGCGTGCGGGTCTTTGAGTACCGGATCGACCGTTTTCCAGTCGCCGTTTTCATAAACGCGGTAGAAGCAGCTCTGGCGGCCTGTATGGCAGGCAATGTCTCCGATCTGTTCGACCATCAGGATGATGACGTCGGCATCGCAGTCCAGGCGCATTTCATGGAGCTTTTGCACATGCCCGGACTCTTCTCCCTTGCGCCACAGCTTGCCACGCGAACGTGACCAGTAGATGGCACGGTTTTCGGCAGCGGTCAGGCTCAGCGCCTCGCGGTTCATCCAGGCCATCATCAGCACGCGCCCGGTCTTGTGATCCTGGGCGATGGCCGGCACCAGGCCGTCAGCGTCCCATTTGATCTCGTCCAGCCAATCTTTCATCTTCGACTCCGACAACGGGGTTCGACGTGCTCGTCGAGCCTCGGCAATGCAAAACAGTGTGCCAGCCGCTAGCCTGGCTGGCTATCGGCGCACGACCAGATACAAGCCCACCGCAATCATGATGCCGGCCGGCCAATGACCCAATTCGTTCAGCGGCCCGCCGGCGGCGAGGATCGCGCCACCGCCCAGGTGTGCCGCGCCGAGTAGACGCAGAAACCAGTCGTCCTTGCGTCGGTGCCAGGGTGGCGAAGGGTCCTGGGCATGGGGCTGGGACATGCGCTCGAGCAGGTCGCGGGTCATGTTGGCCAGGTGCGGCAGTTGCTCGACCTGGCTGTGCAGGTTGCCCAGCAAGGCTTTGGGGCTGACGCGCTCGCGCATCCAGCGCTCCAGGAACGGTTGGGCGGTGTTCCACAGGTCCAGCTCCGGGTACAGCTGGCGGCCCAGGCCTTCGATGTTCAGCAGGGTCTTTTGCAGCAGGACCAGCTGTGGCTGCACTTCCATGTTGAAGCGGCGAGCGGTCTGGAACAGGCGCATCAGCACCTGGCCGAAGGAAATATCTTTTAACGGTTTTTCGAAGATCGGCTCGCACACGGTACGGATCGCCGCTTCGAATTCGTTGAGCTTGGTCTCTGCCGGCACCCAGCCCGAATCGATGTGCAACTGCGCCACGCGCCGGTAATCGCGCTTGAAGAAGGCAAACAGGTTGCGCGCCAGGTAATCCTGGTCTTGCGGGGTCAGGCTGCCGACGATGCCGCAGTCGATGGCAATGTACTGCGGGCTCCAGGGTTGCACGGTGCTGACGAAGATGTTGCCCGGGTGCATGTCGGCGTGGAAGAAACTGTCGCGGAACACCTGGGTGAAGAAGATCTCCACGCCGCGCTCGGCGAGCATTTTCATGTCGGTGCGCTGGTCGGCCAGGGTCGCCAGGTCGGTCACCTGGATCCCATAGATGCGCTCCATGACCAGCACTTTCGGCCGGCACCAGTCCCAGTACACCTGCGGCACATAGAGCAGCGGCGAACCTTCGAAGTTTCGCTTGAGCTGGCTGGCGTTGGCGGCCTCGCGCAACAGGTCGAGTTCGTCGTAGATGGTCTTTTCGTAGTCGCTGACCACGTCTACCGGGTGCAGCAGGCGGGCGTCGGCCGAGACCTTCTCGGCGGCGCGGGCAAGGATGAACAGCCAGGCCAGGTCCTGCGCGATGACCGGCTTGAGGCCCGGGCGGATAACCTTGACTACCACTTCTTCGCCGCTCTTGAGCTGGGCGGCGTGGACTTGCGCCACCGAGGCGGAGGCCAGGGGCTCGATATCGAAGCGGCTGAACACCTCGCTGATTTTCTTGCCCAGTTGCTCTTCGATCAGCGCCACCGACTTCTTCGAGTCGAATGGCGGCACGCGGTCCTGCAGCAGCATCAGCTCGTCGGCGATGTCTTCGGGCAGCAGGTCGCGGCGGGTCGAGAGAATCTGCCCGAACTTGATGAAGATCGGCCCCAGGTCCTGCAAAGCCAGGCGCAGGCGCGCGCCGCGGCTCAGCTCCAGCTGCTTGCGTGGAAACCAGCGCCAGGGCAAGGCGTAGCGCAGCGCCAGGAGGAACCAGGGCAGCGGCAGGGCGAACAGCAGGTCATCGAGGCGGTAGCGGATCACGACGCGCTGGATGCGCAACAAACGGCGGACGGCAAGCAGCTTCATGCGTTATCGCTTGGGTCAAGGGATCGGGAAAGGCGCTCGAAGCGCGCCTCGAGGCGTTCCAGGTCGAGCTTGACCCGGTCCAGTTCACTGAAGCGGGCCTCGGCTTCGCGCTGGCCCACCAGGGTGCGCGATTCTTCGGCCAGGTATTCGGCGAGGTTCTGGTTCAGGCTGGCGAAACCCTGGCGATACCAGCGCGCGCGGCTGCGCAGATGGCCGCTGAACAGCTGGGTGGCCACCGGGCCGAGCCAGCGCGAGAGTTCGTATTCCCAGTCCAGCTCCAGGTCCTGGAGGATGGCGGACAGCTCCAGCAGGACGCCGCTGTCGCCTTCCAGCTCGACTTCGGGGCCGTGCAGCACCGAAGTCTTGTCCTGGCTCAGGGCCAGGCGCACCAGGCTCGACGCCGGCGCACGCAGGGTGCAGTCGGCCTCGGCGGCCCAATGCGCGGCGAGGGTCAGGCCCTCGTCGCCGGGAATGACGAACAGCTGCAGGCTAGGGCTGCGGCAATCGACGGCGATGACCTTGCCGTTCAAATGCTGCAAGCGTGGCAAAGCCGTGCTGTCGAGACGCAGTACACGGTTGAGGCCGTGTTCGACGCTGGCGAGCAGGCCGCTGAGCAACATCAGGGTTTGATGCCGCGGTGCAGGGCAACGATGCCCGCGGTCATGTTGTGATAGGTCACTCGATCGAAGCCGGCGTCGACCATCATCGATTTCAGGGTTTCCTGGTTCGGGTGCATGCGGATCGATTCGGCCAGGTAGCGGTAGCTTTCCGAGTCGTTGGTGATCAGCTTGCCGGCCAGCGGCATGAAGGCGAACGAGTAGGCGTCGTAGACCTTGGACATCAGCGCGTTGGTCGGCTTGGAGAACTCCAGCACCAGCAGGCGGCCGCCGGGCTTGAGCACCCGCAGCATCGAGCGCAGGGCATCTTCCTTGTGGGTCACGTTGCGCAGGCCGAAGGCGATGGTCACGACGTCGAAATGGTTGTCCGGGAACGGCAGTTTTTCCGCGTCCGCCTGGACGAATTCGATGTTGCCGGCCACGCCCTTGTCGAGCAGGCGGTCGCGACCGACCTTGAGCATGGAGGCGTTGATGTCGGCCAGCACCACCTGGCCGGTAGGGCCCACCAGATGGGAAAACTTGCGGGTCAGGTCACCGGTGCCGCCGGCGATGTCCAGCACGCGATTGCCCGGGCGAACGCCGGACAGTTCGATCGTGAAGCGTTTCCACAGGCGATGCATGCCACCGGACAGTACGTCGTTCATCAGGTCGTACTTGGCGGCCACCGAGTGGAACACCTCAGCGACTTTTTCCGCCTTCTGGCTTTCCGGAACGTTTTTGAAACCGAAGTGAGTGGTGGGTTCGGCATCGCTGCCTTTGCGCTGATCGGTCATATCGCTGTCACCAAAAAAGAATGCGGGACATTCTAATCCCGGTGGCGGTCTTTGTCTTGGCAAGGCTGAATGTAAGATAGTGAAGCGCCGGGGCGTTTTGACGCAGTGCAGCTCAAGACGCTCAAGGCAAGTCCCGATAAAACAGGAGTCATTCAATGGCCCGTATAAGTGTTGAGCGTGCCCACGGCCTGGGTAAGGAGGCAGCCCGTGAAAAGGCTGACCAGTTGGCGCAGAAACTGGCCGAACAATATGGCCTGGAGCCGCAGTGGTCGGGCGATACCCTGAACCTCAAGCGTTCGGGGGTCAAAGGTGCGGTGCTGGTGGGCGACGATTCGATCCGAGTCGATGTCGAACTGGGCCTGCTGATGTCCGCCATGAGCGGCATGATCAAGTCGGAAATCGAAAGGGCGCTGGATAAAGCCCTGGTCTGAACCGCTGCGCCGAAGTTGGTTTGCCGGCGATTCCGGGTGTTGCAATGACGCCCGCAAACGCATCGCTGGCAAGCCTGTTTCACCTGATGGCTGCCACCTTTTTCATGACATTGGTTAGGGTGCCGATTCTAATTTTTCTCACTACTTTGTGCCTGAGCCCACTTTCCTGCGGGCAGTTCCTCAAACCTTCTGCGCGTGAGGTGCACCATGGCCAAAGTAATTCTGAAGAAAAAAGTTGATGCCGCATCAACCACTCTGAGTGAAGTCAGATCCTATGCCCGCAAGATCTGGCTGGCAGGCCTGGGTGCCTACACCAAGGTCGGCCAGGAGGGCAGCGAGTACTTTCAAGAGCTCGTGAAGGCTGGCCAAACTGTTGAAAAAAAAGGCAAAAAAGTTGTGGCTGAACAACTGGATGCCGCTAACAGTCAGATCGAAGACGTGAAAGGGGATGTCAATAGCATCAGAGGCAAGGTCGAAGCGCAGCTGGATAAAGTCGAAAGGGCTTTTGACTCGCGTGTCGCAAGTGCCTTGAATCGCATCGGCATTCCGTCTAAACATGACGTTGAGACACTCTCTGCTAAGCTCGATGAGCTAACGGCATTGCTCGAACGTGTCGCGCGTAAACATTAAGGAGAACGGGATGGCTGGTAAAAAGAATACTGAAAAAGAAGGCAGCTCGTGGATCGGGAAGGTCGAAGACTACTCCCGTAAAATCTGGCTTGCTGGTTTAGGCGTGTACTCGAAAATCGACACTGACGGCAGCAAGCTTTTCGAGTCGCTGGTCAAGGATGGCGAGAAAGCCGAGAAGCTCACCAAAAGCGCTGTCGGCAAGAAAGTCGACGCCGCCAAGGACTCCGCAAGCTCGGCAAAATCGCGCATCAGTGGCGTCAAGGACCGCGCGCTGGGCAAGTGGGACGAGCTGGAAGGTGCATTCGACAAGCGCTTGAACAGCGCCATTTCGCGTCTGGGCGTGCCTAGCCGCAATGAAGTCAAGGCGCTGCACAGCAAGGTCGACACCCTGACCAAACAGATTGAAAAACTCACCGGGGCCAAGGTGGCTCCGATCGCGACCAAGACTGCAGCGGCCAAGCCTCTGGCTAAAACCGCAGCCAAGCCGGCAGCCAAGGCTCCGGCCAAGGCAGCAGCCAAACCTGCCGCGAAACCGGCAGCCAAAACTGCGGCGGCCAAGCCGGCTGCAAAACCTGCCGCCAAGCCAGCAGCAAAACCTGCTGCCAAACCCGCCGCGAAACCGGCAGCGAAAAAACCAGCAGTGAAGAAACCGGCAGCACCCAAGGCCGCTGCACCGAAGCCTGCGGTTGCCGCCAAGCCGGCAGCGGCGGCCAGCCCTGCGAACTCCGCAGTGCCGCCAACGCCTGCCGTTACCCCGACTGCCGCGCCAGCACCAGCGACGCCAACCAGTCAGTCCTGAATTTTTCGGGATATACAAAAACGCCCGGCCTGGTAAGGCCGGGCGTTTTTGTTTGTGGGCTTGTTGTGGTGCCGATCAACGGTGCTCGTCAAGGCAGCGCAGGGCCATCTGCTCGGTAGCCAGCTTCGCTGGTGGCAGCAGGTGCGGCGCCACCAGCATCATGATCTGGTAGACCACCACCCGCACTTCGCCCTCGCGATCGAGAATGCGCTGATAGTCCAGCGAGAACAGCAGGGTCATGGTGATCTGCTCCACCAGTTGCCCCAATGCCTGGGTATCGCTGACCAGTTGGCCCGACGCCTTGAGCCTGGCCAGCAGCGAGGCCAGGGTGCGCTTCAGGGCGTTGAGCAGGTTGCGAATACCCTTGGCCAGTTTCGGCAGGCGCCCGGCCAGGTTGGACAAGTCCTGGAACAGGAAGCGGTAGTGCGCCAGGCGCTCGACGATCAGGTGCAGGAACAGCCAATGGTCTTCGGGGGCCAGGTGTACATCGGCGGGCGGGTCGAGCAGGGGCGTCAGCTCATTTTGAAAGCGCTCGAACAGGCCGAGGACCAACGGTTCCTTGCCGTGAAAGTGGTAGTAGAGATTGCCGGGGCTGATCCCCATTTCATTGGCCACTTCCATGGTCGAGACATTGGGCTCGCCCTTGTGATTGAACAACTGCAGGGCACATTCAAGTATGCGGTCGCGGGTTTTCATCCAGTCTTCTTGGTTATTCAGTCTGGCCGCGACCCTGGGGCCGCGACGTGGGGAAGTTCAGCGTACGCGCACGTAGGTGCCGGGCGCCGCTTCCATCGGTGGATAGTTCTGATTGCCCAGGGTCATCAGGGTTTCGCGCTGGACGCCGGAGCGTTTCTGGATCCAGTCCAGCCATAGCGTCCACCAACTGCCTTCGACGCTCTTGGCGTCGTAATACCAGGCCCGCGGGTCGCTGCTGAGCTTGCCGTTCTCGACGTAGTTGGCCTTGGGATTGCCCGGTGGGTTGAGGATGCTCTGCACATGCCCGCTGTTGGACAGTACGAAGCGCTTGTCGCCGCCCAGTAGCAGGGTCGAGCGATACACCGCATCCCAAGGGGTGATGTGGTCGTTGATTCCGGCAACGCTGAAGCTGTCGATCGTGACTTTTTGCAGGTCGATCGGCGTGCCGCACACTTCCAGGCCGCCAGGGTGAGTCATCGGGTTGTGCTTGAAGAAGTCCAGCAGGTCGCCATGAAAGGCCGCGGGTAGCCGAGTGTTGTCGTTGTTCCAGTAGAGAATGTCGAACGCCGGTGGCTCCTTGCCCAGCAGGTAATTGTTGACCCAGTAATTCCAGATCAGGTCGTTGGGCCGCATCCAGGCGAATACCTTGGCCATGTCGCGACCGTCGAGCACGCCCCTTTGATAGGAGCGGCGCTTGGCCGCCTCCAGGGTCTGCTCGTCGGCGAACAGTGTCGCCGGGCTGTCCAGCTGGCTATCCAGCAGGCTGACCAGATAGGTGGAGCTGGAGACCCGACGCAGTTGCCGCTTGGCTTGCAGATGGCCTTGCAGGGCGGCAATGGTCAGGCCGCCGGCACAGGCACCCAGCAGGTTGACATCGCGACTGCCGGTGATCGCCCGGCAGGCATTCATGGCTTCTTCCACGGCTTCGACATAGCTCGACAGGCCCCATTCACGATGCCGCACATCGGGGTTGCGCCAGCTGATGATGAAGGTCTGCAGGCCGTTCTTCAGGGCGAACTGCACGAAGCTGTTGGTGGGGCTGAGGTCGAAGATATAGAACTTGTTGATCTGCGGCGGCACTATCAGCAAGGGCCGCGCGTACTGTTTTTCGCTCATCGGCTTGTACTGGATCAGTTCCAGCAGCTCGTTGCGAAACACCACCGAGCCAGGTGTGGTGGCCAGGTTCCTGCCCACCTCGAAGGCCTGTTTGGTGACCTGGCTGGGTAGGCCATTGTTGTGCAGCAAGTCGTCGACCAGATGACTGATGCCGCGGATCACGCTGTTGCCACCGGAGTTGAAGATTTCCTTGATCGCCAGCGGATTAAGCAAGGTGTTGGAGGGGGACACCGCATCGTTGAGCAAGTTGAAGGCAAAGTGTGCGCGGGCCCGGTCGTCCTCGCTCATGTTGCTGTCGTCGATCCAGCTCTTGATCTGTTTCTGCCAGCTGAGATAAGCCTGCAGGCCGCGTCGGTAAAAGGGGTTCAGGCTCCAGGTCGGATCGGCGAACCGGTTGTCCTGGGGGTTGGGCTTGTGCAGCGTTTCACCCAGCAGTACACGGCCCAATTGGCCACCCAGCGCCAAGGCGTGGCGGGCGCTGTGCACCGGGTTGCGCAGGCCGTAAGTGGCCACGCTGCGTAGAGTGGAAAGCAAGTCACGGCCGCGCAGGCCGGTGATGGCACTCTGGGCGGTGATGTAGGTAGCGGGTGTGGGCAACGAGCCCGCCGTTGGTTTGTCTCGCATGCTTCAACACTCCTTCGTCAAGCTATCAACAAGCACACCAAGACCTATCACCATAGTAGGTCCTGGACCATCCTGCGTTCGCGACGATCCTGTCGACAGACGCTTTTTGCTACGTACCGCTAAATGGTGTTGGATGCGGGTGCATCACTGCCCTTTGCCGTTCCTCCTCGAGAAATTTCATGACGATCGGTGCGACGGCCTCGGCCCGGGTAATCAGGAACAGATGGCCATCATCGATGATGTGTAACTGGGCGTTGGGAATGCGCCACGCCAGCATGCGCATATTGATCAACGGGATCAGCGGGTCGTCGTCGCCGGCCAGTATCAGGGTCGGCTGGTGGATCTTGTGCAGCCAGTGGATGCTGGTCCAGCCGAGACCGGCGAACAGCTGCCAGTAGTAGCCCAGCTTGCCGGCCGAACGGACCTTGCTGGCATGCTCGGCGGCCAGGTTGGGGTCACGACGGAACGAACCGCCGTAGATCAGCGGGGCGATGCGGATCACGTGGGAGGGCTGGATGTAGCGCCGCGGGCTGGCCATCATCCACAGCACCTTGGGTTTGCCCGGCACCATGAAGGCGCCCGCGGCAGTGGCGGCCAGCACCAGTTTCTTGCAGCGTTCGGGGTAGTCGTAGGCGAATTGCTGGGCCAGCGCACCGCCCCAGGACACACCCACCGCATTGACCTGCCCATAGTCGAGGTAATCGAGCATGCGCGCGGTCAGCTTGGCCAGGCCGGGAAAACGGTAGGGTCGGCTCGGTGTCGAGGAGCCGCCAACGCCCGGTACGTCGAAAGCGATGACTTCCAGGTCCGGGTCCAGAGCCTGGACGAACGGAAACACCAACTCCAGGTTGGCGCCGATACCGTTAAAGATCAGCAAGGGTGTCAAGTGAGGCTTGCCGGGACGTACCGCGGTACGAATGGTCTGGCCATCCAGATCGACGGTACGGAAGACGAACGGTTGAGGCATGCCTTGGCCCTATTGGTGGAATCAATATCCTGCAGGAGCGAGCCTGCTCGCGAAAAAAATCGTCCTGCCGACCCTTTGCCTGAGGCCGGCAGAGCGTTATCGCAAGCACGCTCGCCCCTGCAGGGGTGCTATCGGTCAGCGTTCATGGACATAAGTACCCGGCGCCGCCTCGGCCGCTGGATACGCCTTGTTGCCGAGAATACTCGGCGTCTTTTTCAGTTTGCCCGAACGCTCCGCCTGCCAGGCCTGCCAGTGCAGCCACCAGGAGTCGGTGTGCTTGGTCGAGTTTTCCTGCCAGACGTCGGCGCTGGCCGGCATCTCTTCGCTGGTCATGTAGCGCGACTTGGGGTTGCCCGGCGGGTTGAGGATGCTCTGGATATGCCCGCTGCTGGACAGTACGAATTCGACCTTGCCGCCAAACAGTTGTGCCGACTTATAGCAGGACTTCCATGGCGTAATGTGGTCGTTGGTGCCCGCCAGGGAGAAAATATCGGCGGTGACCTGCTTCAGGTCGATTGGCGTGCCGCACACTTCCAGTGCATTGGGGCGGACCAGTGGATTGTTTTTGAACATTTCGATCAGGTCGCCATGGAAGGCCGCGGGCAACCGGGTGGTGTCGTTGTTCCAGAACAGGATGTCGAACACCGGCGGCTCGTTGCCCAGCAGGTAGTTGTTCACCCAATAATTCCAGATCAGGTCGTTGGGCCGCATCCAGGCGAAGACCTTGGCCATGTCTCGACCTTCCAGTACGCCGGCCTGGTAGGAGTGGCGCTTGGCGGCCTCCAGGGTCTGCTCGTCGACGAACAACGCCACCTGGGTATCCAGGGTGGTGTCGAGCACGCTGACCAGCAGCGTCATGGCATTGACCTTTTTCTCGCCCAGGGCCGCGTAATGGCCCAGCAGCGCGGTGCAGGTAATGCCGCCGGAGCAGGCGCCGAGGATGTTCACGTCCTTGCTGCCGGTGATGGCGATGACCACATCGACCGCTTCTTTCAGCGCTTCGATATAGGTCGACAGGCCCCACTCGCGCTGTGCCTTGGTCGGGTTGCGCCAGCTGACGATAAAGGTCTGCACGCCGTTGCGCAGGCAGAAGCGCGCCAGGCTCTTGTCCGGGCTGAGGTCGAAGACGTAGAACTTGTTGATTTGAGGTGGGACCACCAGCAACGGGCGCTCGTGCACCTGTTCGGTCACCGGGCGGTACTGGATCAGCTCCAGCACGTCGTTGCGAAACACCACCGCGCCTTCACTGGTGCCCAGGTTCTTGCCGATCTCGAAGGCGTCCATATTGACCTGGCTCGGCATGCCGCCGTTGTGCACCAGATCCTTGGCCAGGTGGGAAAGACCGTCGAGCAGGCTTTTGCCGCCGGTCTCGAAGAAGCGCTTGACCGCTGCCGGGTTGGCGGCAGTGTTGGTCGGCGCCATGGCTTCGGTCATCAGGTTGATGACGAAGTGGCCGCGACTGATGTCCTGTTCGGAGAGATTGCTCTCGCCGATCCAGTCGTGAAGCTCCTTGCGCCACGCCAGGTAGGTTTGCAGATAGCGTTTGTACAGCGGGTTCTGGCTCCAGGCCGGATCATTGAAGCGACGGTCATCGCCCTCCGGCTGCAGCGTCGATTTGCCGAACATCACGTTCTTCAATTCGACGCCGAAATGAGCCACATGTTTGGCGCTGTGCAGCGGTTGTTTGATGGCCTGGGTCAGCACCATGCGAGCAGAACTAAGCAGATCTTTCCGACGTAAACCGATGACAGGATTCAGGCCCAGAGTGTTTTCCGAGGCTTGGCGTTTCAGGTCATCGTTGTTCTTGTTACTCATCTACGACGCTCCATTGTCCTGAGACGAGTACCGGACCTGCTGTGTAGTCACACAGCAAAGATGCCAGGTACTACTGCTCGGGTGACCGTTGATTCTGCATTACTGCTTTTTTGTTCAGAGAACACTGCAGGGAACTTGCCAGCTCCATTGGTTACCCGAGTTTAATTTTTTTCGCAAGCAGGCCAATCGTTGGCCATGCAGCCCAGCATTCAAACAGATGAATTTAGAAAATGCCCTCTAAAGCGTCAGAGGTCCGCTCTAGAGCATCAGCTTGACGATTGACTCATTCGGGTCGCGAGACTTGCCGGCGGCCTGGAGCTCAGCAAGATAATCCTTCCACAGGTCGTCCTGACGCACCGCCAGCTGGTACAGGTAATCCCAGGTGAACAGGCCACTGTCATGCCCGTCGTCGAAGGTCAGTTTCAGTGCGTACTGGCCGGCCGGTTCGACCTTGGTCAGGCCGACGCCGATCTTGCCAAATTGCAGGATGGGTTTGCCGTGGCCCTGGACCTCGGCGGAGGGGGAGTGCACCCGCAGGAATTCGGCGGGCAGGTGATAGACCTCGTCTGGCGCGTAGGTCAGCGTCAGGGTCTTCGAGGCTTTGTGCAGGTTGATGGCGGTAGGGAGTCGAGTGGTCATGGGGCAGCCTGCGGTCCGTCTGTACGAGAAATCCCAGCTGCGGGAGCCGGCCGGCTCGCGATGGATTCAGAAACGCCGCACCTCTTCAGAGGTCCGGCGTTGTCGGTGATGCCTATCGCGAGCAAGCTCGCTCCTGCAGGGGGACGTGCTCGTTACAGGATATAACGGGACAGGTCTTCGTTCTGCGCCAATTCGCCCAAGTGGCTGTTGACGTAGGCGGCGTCGATGCGGATCGGCTCTTCGCTGTGGGCGCTGGCCAGGTCGCCGGCGCTGAACGACACCTCTTCGAGCAAGCGCTCGAGCAGGGTGTGTAGGCGACGGGCACCGATGTTCTCGGTTTTCTCGTTGACCTGCCAGGCGATCTCCGCCAGGCGCTTGATACCGTCCGGCTGGAACTCGATGGTCAGGCCTTCGGTTTTCAGCAGCTCGCGGTATTGCTCGGTCAGGGAGGCGTGAGGCTCGCTGAGGATGCGCTCGAAGTCTTCCGGCGACAGCGCCTTGAGTTCGACACGGATCGGCAGGCGACCTTGCAGCTCGGGCACCAGGTCGCTCGGCTTGCTCAGGTGGAACGCGCCGGAAGCGATGAACAAGATGTGGTCGGTCTTGACCATGCCCAGCTTGGTGTTGACGGTGCAGCCTTCGATCAGCGGCAACAGGTCGCGCTGCACGCCTTCGCGAGAGACGTCGACGCCACCGGAGTTACCGCGCTTGGCAACCTTGTCGATTTCGTCGATGAACACGATGCCGTGCTGTTCGACGGCTTCCAGGGCCTTGGCCTTGAGCTCTTCATCGTTGACCAGGCGGCTGGCTTCTTCGTCGCGGATCAGCTTGAGCGCGTCCTTGATCTTGAGCTTGCGGTTCTTGCGCTGGCCCTTGCCCATGTTGGCGAAAAGGCTCTGCAGCTGGTTGGTCATCTCTTCCATGCCCGGTGGCGCGGAAATGTCGACGCCGCTGACTTCAGCCACTTCGATCTCGATTTCCTTGTCGTCCAGCTGGCCTTCGCGCAGGCGCTTGCGGAACAGCTGGCGGGTGTTGGAGTCCTGGGCCGGGGCGGCGTCCTCGTTGCTGAAGCCCATGCGCGCCGGTGGCAGCAGGGCGTCGAGGATGCGTTCTTCGGCGGCGTCTTCGGCGCGGTGGCGGACGCGGGTCATTTCCTGTTCGCGGAACAGTTTGATCGCGGCATCGGCCAGGTCGCGGATGATCGATTCGACGTCGCGACCGACGTAACCGACTTCGGTGAACTTGGTCGCTTCGACCTTGATGAACGGAGCGTTGGCCAGCTTGGCCAGGCGCCGGGCGATCTCGGTCTTACCGACGCCGGTCGGGCCGATCATCAGGATATTCTTCGGGGTCACTTCGACACGCAGCTCTTCAGGCAGCTGCATGCGGCGCCAGCGGTTACGCAGCGCGATAGCGACGGCGCGCTTGGCATCGTCCTGGCCGATGATGTGGCGGTTGAGTTCGTGGACGATTTCGCGGGGAGTCATGGGCATAGTAATTGGCGGTCCTCAAGCAAGAATGAATGCCGTGGCGCGATGGCCGAAACAGGCTTATTCCGCGAGATCCTGCTCCTCAATGGTCTGGGTGTGGTTGGTGAATACGCAGATGTCGCCGGCGATGCCCAGGGCGGTTTCGACGATTTCGCGGGCTGACAGGTCGGTTTTCTTCAGCAGGGCGCTGGCTGCGGCCTGGGCGTAAGCGCCGCCGGAGCCCATGGCGATCAGGCCATCTTCCGGTTCGACCACGTCACCGTTGCCGGTGATGATCAACGAGGCGTCCTTGTTGGCGACCGCGAGCATGGCTTCGAGGCGGCTCAGGGAACGGTCGGTGCGCCATTCCTTGGCAAGTTCGACGGCGGCGCGTACCAGATGCCCCTGATGTTTCTCAAGCTGGCCTTCGAAGCGTTCGAACAGGGTGAAGGCGTCAGCCGTGGCCCCGGCGAAGCCGGCGATAACCTGGCCGTGATACAGGCGACGAACTTTTTTTGCGTTGCCTTTCATCACGGTGTTGCCGAGGGAAACCTGGCCGTCGCCGCCCATGACGACTTTGCCGTGGCGGCGGACTGAAACGATGGTGGTCAAGGGGAGAGTCTCCACGCTGCGGGGCGAAAATGCCCTGATGGGAACTCATATGGGGGTGGCGAGAGGTTTTTCAACTGCGGCGCGGGTTGCGGGACGAGCGGTCTTTGTTGCGGGCGGGAGGGATATCAATGAGGCCGCTATCGCAAGCGAGCCCGCGCCTGCAGGGCTCACATATGCCTTGCAGGAGCGAGCTGGCTCGCGATCAGCCGCATCAGCGGCTCTGGCGCTGTTGTAACAACAGGTTGCTGAAGCCGGCGCCGGACAGTTGCTTCTGCGCGGTGGTCAGCTGTTCGCGGTTGCTGAATGGGCCGACCAGCACGCGGTACCAGGTCTCGTCCTTGACGGTGCCGGACTCGACGGACACCGATTGCCCCAGCAGGATGATCTGCGCGCGGACCTTGTCGGCATCGGCCTGTTTGCGGAACGAACCGGCCTGCAGGAAGAACCGGGTCACCGGCGCGGCCTTCGCCACCTGCGCCACCGGTGGTGCGGGCGGCGGGGTGATGCCGGCCAGGGCGGCCTGGGCCCGCGCGGTGTCGATCTTCGCCGCTTCCGCCGGGGTCACCGGGGTAGTCGGGACCACGGGCGCGGTCTGTGGCGTCGGCAGGGTTTTTTCCGGCACGGCTTCGGGCGGCACTATCACTTCCGACTCCGGCAGCAGGGTGTAGAAGTCGTACTTCGGTTTCACCGGCTGCTGCGGGCTCGGCGGGGTCTTGTTGGCCTCGGCGATCTTGGTGTTCTTCTGCTGCTCAAGCCGTTCGCGCTTGACGCTGTCGCCGCCCTTGCCCGGCTCCAGCTTCATCAGGAACACGATGAAGGCGCCCACGGCCAAGCCGATGACCATCCACAACCAGCCCGGGATCGGTTGTTTTGCTGGAGCTTGGTAACGGCTGGCGCCACGCTTGGGTGCAGGTTTCTTCTTGGCAGCCAACTTACATTTGCTCCAGAACTTTCAGGCCCAGCAATTCCAGACCTTGCTTGAGGGTACGACGGGTCAGCTCGGTGAGGCGCAAGCGGCTCTGCATCTGCGTCGGCGATTCGGCACTGAGGATCGGGCAGTTTTCGTAGAAGCTGGAGAACAGCCCGGCCACGTCGTACAGGTAGGTGCACAGAATGTGTGGCGTGCCCTTGTCGGCCACGTTGTTCAGCACTTCGCCGAACTGCGCCAGCTTGGCCGCCAGCTCCAGTTCCTGGGCGGCTTGCAGGCTGATCTGGCCCTGTACTTCGCTGAAGTCCTTGCCCAGCTTGCGGAACACGCCGGCGGCGCGGGTGTAGGCGTAGAGCAGGTAAGGCGCGGTGTTGCCTTCGAAGTTCAGCATCAGGTCGAAGTTGAAGCTGTAGTCGCTGGTGCGGTGCTTGGACAGGTCGGCGTATTTCACCGAGTCGATGCCCACTACCTTGGCGATGTTGCGCAGTTCGGCCTCGGCCAGCTCCGGGTTCTTTTCCTTCACCAGGCTGTAGGCGCGTTCTTCGGCTTCGGTCAGCAGGTCGATCAGCTTCACGGTGCCGCCGTCGCGAGTCTTGAATGGACGGCCGTCGGCGCCGTTCATGGTGCCGAAGCCCATGTGCTCCATTTCCATCGGATGGGTCACGAAGCCAGCCTTGCGGGCCACCGCGAACACCTGCTGGAAGTGCAGGGCCTGGCGCTGGTCGACGAAATACAGGGCGCGGTCGGCCTTGAGCTTGCCGCTGCGGTAGCGCACGGCCGCCAGGTCGGTGGTGGCGTACAGATAGCCGCCATCGGCCTTGACGATAATCACCGGCAGCGGCTCGCCTTCGGCGTTCTTGAACTCGTCGAGGAACACGCACTGGGCGCCGTTGCTCTCGACCAGCATGCCCTTGGCCTTGAGGTCGTTGACCACGTTGATCAGGTCGTCGTTGTAGGCGCTTTCGCCCATCACGTCGGCCATGGTCAGCTTGACGTTCAGCAGTTCGTAGATCTTCTGGCAGTGGGACAGGGAAATGTCCTTGAACTTCGTCCACAGCTCCAGGCAATCCGCGTCGCCGGCCTGCAGCTTGACCACCAGGCCGCGGGCGCGGTCGGCGAACTCTTCGGATTCGTCGAAGCGCTGCTTGGCGGCGCGGTAGAAGTTCTCCAGGTCCGACAGCTCGTCGCTGGTAATCGGGTTTTCCTGCAGGTAGGCCATCAGCATGCCGAACTGGGTGCCCCAGTCGCCCACATGGTTCTGACGGATCACTTCGTCACCGAGGAATTCCAGGACCCGCGCCACGCCGTCGCCAATGATGGTCGAGCGCAGGTGGCCGACGTGCATCTCCTTGGCCAGGTTCGGTGCCGACAGGTCGACCACGGTGCGCTGCTGCGCGCCGGCCTTGCGCACGCCCAGGCGCGCATCGGCCAGGGCGGCGTCCAGGCGGGTGGCCAGGGCCTGGGTGTTCTGGAAGAAATTGATAAAGCCCGGGCCGGCGATCTCGGCCTTGCTGACCTGCTCGTCGGCGGGCAGGGCGGCGATGATTTTTTCCGCCAGGTCGCGGGGCTTCATGCCGGCTGGCTTGGCCAGCATCATGGCGATGTTGCTGGCGAAGTCGCCATGGGTCTTGTCGCGGGAGTTTTCTACCTGGATCGCCGGCGTCAGGCCTTCTGGCAACACACCTTCGGTGACGAGTTGGGTGATGGCTTGCTGGATGAGCTGGCGAATGGTGTCTTTCATGGTCTTCTCTTTCAACCGCTGGCGCGGCGGCGCTTCGATGCGCAGGTGGAAAAACTGGGCATTATCCGTTGCGAAGACGGGCTTGCCAACTATAGCCGGCTGTGCGGTGGCTGTTCGGGCCTTATCGCGGGCAAGCCGGATCGCCGCCCGCTCGCTCCTACAGAAGCGTGCCTGTCCAAGATGGCGGTTTTTCTATCAATACAGGTCCACAGGGTCAACATCCAGCGACCAGCGAACCTGGCGCCCGCTGGGCATCTGCTCCAGGACCAGCAACCAGTGGCTCAGCAGCTTGTGCAGCGGTGCCCGGGCGTTGGCCTGTAATAACAGTTGCGCGCGATAGCGCCCGGCGCGGCGTTCCATGGGCGCCGGTACCGGCCCCAGGAGCTCGATACCGCCCAGGTTCATGTCTGCCAGCAGGCGTTCGGCCTCGCTGCAGGCTTCGTCGAGGAAACCTTCGGCCTGCCCGGGCTTGTGCGCCTCGGCGCGCAGCAGGGCCAGGTGGGCGAATGGCGGCAGGCCGGCGGTGCGGCGTTCGCTCAAGGCTTGTTCGGCAAAGGCGAAGTAACCCTGCTCGGTCAGTTGCACCAGCAGCGGATGGTCGGCCAGGTGGGTCTGGATGATCACCTTGCCCGGCTCTTCGGCCCGCCCGGCCCGGCCGGCAACCTGGACGATCAGTTGCGCCATGCGTTCGCTGGCGCGGAAGTCGCCGGAAAACAGGCCGCCGTCGGCATCGAGGATCGATACCAGGGTCACCCGTGGGAAGTGGTGCCCTTTGGCGAGCATCTGGGTGCCGACCAGGATGCAGGGGTGGCCTTTCTGGATGGTGGCGAACAACTGGTTCATCGCATCCTTGCGCGAAGTGCTGTCGCGGTCGACCCGCAGGACCGGGTAGTCGGGAAACAGGATCGACAGCCGCTCTTCGGCGCGCTCGGTGCCGGCACCGACCGGGCGCAAGTCGACCTTGCCGCATTTCGGGCAGTGCCGGGGCACGCGTTCGGAGTGGCCGCAATGGTGGCAGCGCAGCTCGCCGTAGCGCTGGTGCACCGTCATCCGCGCGTCGCAGCGTTCGCATTCGGACATCCAGCCGCAGTCGTGGCACAGCAGGGTCGGCGCAAAACCGCGGCGATTGAGAAATACCAGCACCTGCTGCCCTGCGGCCAGGGTCTGGCCGATGGCTTGCTGCATGGGGCCGGAAATGCCGCTGTCCAGCGGCCGGCTCTTCACGTCCAGGCGCAAAAAGCGCGGCTGCTTGGCGCCACCGGCTCGTTCGTTCAGGCGCAACAGGCCGTAACGGCCGGTGTAAGCATTGTGCAGGCTTTCCATCGACGGCGTGGCGGAGCCCAGCACGATCGGAATGTTTTCCTGGCGTGCGCGGACCAGGGCCAGGTCGCGGGCGTGGTAGCGCAGGCCTTCCTGCTGTTTATAGGAGCCGTCGTGCTCTTCGTCGATGATGATCAGCCCGGGGTTTTTCATCGGCGTGAACAGCGCCGAGCGGGTGCCGATAATAATGTCGGCCTCGCCGTCGCGGGCCGCCAGCCAGGCGTCCAGGCGCTCGCGGTCGTTGACCGCCGAGTGCAGCAGGGCGATGCGGGCATTGAAGCGTTGTTCGAAGCGCGCCAGGGTCTGCGGGCCGAGGTTGATTTCCGGGATCAGCACTAGCGCCTGCTTGCCGGCTTCCAGGGTTTCGCGGATCAGCTGCAGATAGACTTCGGTCTTGCCGCTGCCGGTGACCCCAGCCAGCAGGAAGGCGTGGTAACTGTCGAAACCGGAGCGGATGGCCTCATAGGCGGCGCGCTGTTCGCTGTTGAGCGGCAGTTCCGGCTGGGCCAGCCAATGTTCATGGCGTGCACCGGGGGCGTGCCGGCGGACTTCCACCTGCACCAGGTCCTTGGCCAGCAACAGGTCCAGGCTGTCCTTGCTGAGCATCAGCTTGCTCAGCAAGGCGTGGGCGACGCCGTGCGGGTGCTGGGCCAGGGTCGCCAGGGCTTCGCGCTGGCGCGGGGCGCGGGCGATGCGTGGGTCGTCGAGGCTGGCGCCGGGGCTGGCCGACCAGAAGCGTTCCTGTCGCGCTTCGGCCGGTTCGCCCTGGCGCAGCAGCACAGGCAGCGCCCAGCTCAAGGTATCGCCGAGGCTGTGCTGGTAATACTGCGCGGTCCACAGGCACAGCTTGAACAACGTCGGCGGCAGCGGAGGGGTGGCATCCAGCAGGGCCAGGGCCGGCTTGAGTTTGTCCGCCGGGACGTCGCTGCTGTCCGCGACCTCGACCAGAATGCCGATCATTTCCCTGCGCCCGAACGGCACTCGCAGGCGCATGCCGGGATGCAACTGGGCACGCCGCACGCCGGCAGGGGCCCGGTAGTCGAACAAGCGGCGCAGCGGGGAGGGCAGGGCGAGGCGCAAAATGGCGTCGGGCACGCGGGGAAATCTCATTGAACAGGCGGTAAAGAAGGCCCGGAGCCTAGCAGACGGTCGGTGCGAGGGACAGCTTGCGTGATCGCAAAGGTCTGGTAGAATCCGCGGCCTAATTACGTGCGGTATTCAACAATAGTGTTGGGTGGCGGCACGCTAGCCTGAGGAAAACACCATGAAAGCCGATATCCATCCGGAATACCCAGCAGTTGCCGTAACTTGCAGCTGCGGCAACAAGTTCGAAACTCGTTCGACCTACGCTAAGCCGCTGGCGATCGACGTTTGCAACGAATGCCACCCGTTCTACACCGGTAAGCAGAAGACTCTGGATACCGGCGGCCGCGTTCAGAAGTTCGCCGATCGTTTCGGTGCTTTCGGCGCGAAAAAGGCCTAAGGCTGATCGGTCTGGAAAGCTACCTCGGCTTTTCCACGCTGGTGAAAAAGGCGTCCCTTGCGGGCGCCTTTTTTGTGTCCGCGATTTGGCTCTCCAGCGCCCAGGCGTTCTGCCCGACGCCGGGCGGGTTGGCGTCCGCGCAGGTCCAGCGAGTGGTCGATGGCGACACCTTGCGCCTTGCCGATGGCCGCAGCGTGCGCATGATCGGCCTCAATGCGCCGGAGCTGGGCAAGAAAGGCCGCACCGACGAACCCTTCGCAGTTGCCGCCCGCCAGCGCCTGCAGGCATTGGTTGCGGCCAGCAACGGCCGGGTCGGCTTGCTCCCCGGACGGGAAAGCAAAGACCGTTATGGGCGAACCCTTGCCCATGTCTATGGTGCCGATGGCGCCAATCTTGAAGCGCAGCTGCTTGCCGAAGGGCTGGGATACCAGGTGGCGATAGCGCCGAACGTCGATTTGTTCAACTGCCAGCAAGCCGCCGAGCGCAGCGCGCGCCAGGCCCGGCTAGGGCTGTGGCGTAAATCCTCTGTACTGAAAGCGGAGCAGATCAAGGCATCCGGCTTTGCCCTGCTCAGTGGCCGGGTGAGCAAGGTGCAACGTAATCGAGGCGGTGTCTGGATCGAATTGCAGGATTCGGTTGTATTGCGCATTGCACCCAATCTGCTTGGACAATTCACTGCCGTGCCGCTGGACCGCCTGCAGGGGCGGCAGATCGAGGCGCGCGGCTGGGTGCTCGACCGCTCGCGCAACGCTGGTTTGCAGGCGGGTCAGGCGCGCTGGATGTTGCCGCTGACCCATCCGGGAATGTTCCAACTGGTTCAATAAATAAAAAATTGTAGACATTTTTTATTCTGATTGTGAACAGTCTACCCCTTGTGTTCCGTGGCTCTTGGCCCAAAGTCGTAGCCTGCGGGCCTTGACAGGGGTGACTGGTCAGTCTTGTGGGGACTTTGCGACACGCGTATCCTCGGCGGTCCGTCTGTCCAACAGTAAAAAGCGGAATGCCCACATGTCTGATTTGAAAACTGCCGCTCTCGAATATCACGCCAATCCCCGTCCAGGGAAACTGAGTGTCGAGCTCACCAAGGCCACCGCTACCGCCCGCGACCTGTCGCTGGCCTACAGCCCCGGCGTAGCCGAACCAGTACGCGAAATCGCCCGCGATCCTGAGCTGGCCTACAAGTACACCGGCAAGGGCAACCTGGTTGCAGTCATTTCCGATGGCACCGCGATTCTCGGCCTGGGTAACCTCGGCCCACTCGCTTCCAAGCCAGTAATGGAAGGCAAGGGCGTGCTGTTCAAGCGCTTCGCCGGCATCGACGTATTCGACATCGAAGTCGATTCCGAAAGCCCGCAAGCCTTCATCGACACCGTCAAGCGCATCTCCATCACCTTCGGTGGCATCAACCTGGAAGACATCAAGGCGCCTGAGTGCTTCGAGATCGAGCGCGCCCTGATCGAACAGTGCGATATTCCGGTATTCCACGATGACCAGCACGGCACCGCTATCGTTACCGCAGCCGGCATGATCAACGCCCTGGAAATCGCTGGCAAAACCCTGTCGGACGCGAAGATCGTCTGCCTGGGCGCCGGCGCCGCCGCTATCTCCTGCATGAAGCTGCTGGTGAGCATGGGCGCGCGCATCGAAAACATCTTCATGGTCGACCGTACCGGCGTGATCCATTCCGAGCGCGACGACCTGAACCAGTACAAGGCGGTCTTCGCCCACGCTACCGACAAGCGCACCCTGGCCGACGCCCTGAAAGGCGCGGACGTGTTCGTCGGCCTGTCCGGCCCGAACCTGCTTAGCGCCGAAGGCCTGAGCTCCATGGCTGCCAACCCGATCGTGTTCGCTTGCTCGAACCCTGATCCGGAAATCGCCCCGGAACTGGCACACGCCACTCGCAGCGATGTGATCATGGCCACTGGCCGTTCGGACTACCCGAACCAGGTCAACAACGTGCTGGGCTTCCCGTTCATCTTCCGTGGTGCCCTGGACGTTCGCGCCAAGCGCATCAACGAAGAAATGAAGATCGCTGCGGCCAACGCCCTGAAAGACCTGGCCAAGCTGCCAGTGCCGAAGGAAGTCTGCGCAGCCTACGGCGTCGACGCGCTGGAATTCGGCCGTGAGTACATCATTCCGAAGCCGATGGATGCCCGTCTGATCACCGTGGTTTCCGATGCCGTGGCCAAGGCCGCGATCGAGACTGGTGTGGCGACCCTGCCGTATCCGAAGAACTACCCGCTGAAAAGCGTGGATGACGTGTTCAACGGCTAAGCCGCAGACGCGTTGAACAAAAAAGCCCCGGCTCGCGAGAGTCGGGGCTTTTTTGTGGCTGTTGCTTTGGGTTGCGTGGCCTGGAGCGGCCCCGTTGCAGGCAAGCCTCGCTGCGGTACGGGGCGCGGGGCCTGGCTGCGCTGGCGCGCGATCAGAACAGGTCGATCGGCGCTGCCTCGTCTGCCGGCAGCGGGCTGCCAGGGGCGTAGCCATTGCCCAGTTCGTTGACCGACGGCGGTGTGTCTTCGCTCTTGAACAGTTCGAAATAGGCGTTTGGCGTGCCCGGTGTCGCGGCGCGGCCGCTGACCGGGTCGACCCGCAGGCTGAGAATGCCTTCCGGCTCGGGCTGGGTGTGGGCCGGCTTGTCCTTGAGGGCGGCGCCCATGTAGTTCATCCAGATTGGCAGGGCCACGGTGCCGCCGTACTCGCGACGGCCGAGGCTTTCCGGCTGGTCGAAACCGGTCCAGACCGTGGTCACGTAATCGGCGTTGTAGCCGGAGAACCAGGCGTCCTTGGATTCGTTGGTGGTCCCGGTCTTGCCGGCCAGGTCGGTGCGGCCCAGGGCCAGGGCGCGACGCCCGGTACCGAGCTTGATCACGTCTTCCAGCATGCTGTTGAGGATGTAGGTGGTGCGACCGTCGATGATGCGCTCGGCCACCGCGGGCGCCTGCACAGGCGCCTGACTCGGGGTCTCGCCAGGGACGTTGCTCACCGTGAAACTCTGCGGCTCCGGTGCGGCGATTCCGCTGCTGGCGATATCGCCGGTCGGTACGCTCGGCGGGTTGGCGGTAAACAGGGTTTCGCCGTTGCGGCTTTCGATCTTGTCGATGATGTACGGCGTGACCTTGTAGCCGCCGTTGGCGAATACGCTCCAGCCGGTGGCGATTTCCATCGGTGTCAGGGTCGCGGTGCCCAGGGCCAGCGACAGGTTGCGCGGCAGGTCCTGTTTGTTGAAGCCGAACTTGCTGATGTAGTCGATGGTGCGATCCACGCCCAGGCTTTGCAGGAGGCGGATCGAAACCAGGTTGCGCGACTTGTACAGCGCCTCGCGCATGCGGATTGGACCGAGGAAGGTATTGGTGTCGTTTTTCGGACGCCAGACCTTGTCCAGGTATTCGTCGACGAACACGATCGGCGCATCGTTCACCAGGCTGGCGGCGGTGTAGCCATTGTCCAGCGCGGCGCTATAGACGAACGGCTTGAAACTGGAACCGGGTTGGCGCTTGGCCTGCAGCGCCCGGTTGTAGTTGCTTTGCTCGAAGGCGAAGCCGCCCACCAGCGAACGAATGGCGCCGTTTTGCGGATCGAGGGACACCAGCGCACCCTGAACGACCGGGACCTGGCGGAACTTGAGCGAATTGTCCGCCTGGCGCTGCACGCGAATCAGGTCGCCGACCTGCGCGACATCGCTCGGCTGCTTGGGTGCGGCGCCCATGCTGTTGGTGTTCAGGAACGGCCGCGCCCATTTCATGCTGTCCCAGCTCACGTGCTCTTCGCCGGTGCGGGTCAGGACTTGCAGGCCATTCTTGTCGACCTGGGTGACGATCGCCGGCTCCAGGCCGCTGATGCTGCGTTGCTTGGTCAGCTCTTGGGCCCAGGCGGCGTGGGTCTTGCCGGGCAGGCGCGATTCCGGGCCGCGATAGCCATGGCGTTGGTCGTAGGTGATCAGGCCTTCATGGACGGCGGTGTTGGCCAGTTCCTGCAGGTCGCTCGGTACCGTGGTGGTCACGCGGAAACCTTCGGTGTAGGCGTCGCTGCCGTAGCGGCCGACCATCTCGGCGCGGGCCATTTCGGCGATGTACGGTGCGTTCACTTCCGGCGTCGGTACGTGATAGCTGGCGTTCAGCGGCTCGTTGATAGCGGCGGTGTAGTCCGCCTCGCTGATCTTGCCGAGCTTGTACATGCGCCCGAGGATCCAGTCGCGGCGCTCCTTGCTGCGCGCCGGGTTGGCCAGCGGGTTGAAGCGCGACGGTGCCTTGGGCAGGCCGGCGATCATGGCCATCTGCGCCAGGCTGACATCGCGGATCGACTTGCCGTAGTAGACCTGCGCCGCAGCCTCGATGCCGTAGGCGCGGTTACCCAGGTAGATCTTGTTGACGTACAGCTCGAGGATCTCGTCCTTGGTCAGTTGGCGCTCGATTTGCAGGGCCAGGAGGATCTCGGTGGTCTTGCGCGAGAAACTGCGTTCGCTGCTCAGGAAGAAGTTCTTCGCCACCTGCATGGTGATGGTGCTGCCGCCGGACTGGATGTGTCCGCTTTTGATCAGCTGGGTCGCGGCCCGCATCAGGCTGCTGGGATCGACGCCGTAATGGTTGGCGAAATTGTCGTCTTCAGCACTTAGTAACGCATTAATGAAGTTGGGGGGAATGTCGGCGAAACGGATGGGAGTGCGGCGCATTTCGCCGAATTCTGCGATCAACTTGCCGTCGCTGCTGTACACCCGCAGGGGAATCTGCAACTGGATACTTCTGAGCGCCTCTACCGACGGTAACCCAGGGCTAAGATAGAGAAACGCGCCGGAGAGAGCGAGGAGCAGCCCGCAGAACACAGCGACGATGGACCACCCGAAAAACTTCAGCAGACGAATCAAGGCTTTTGGATTTCCAGAGAAAGGAATGAATTAGGCGTCAGGTATTCACAGTCAGGAATCGGCTCACGCAGCAGATAAATCGCGGAAAAAACGCTGGGCATTATAAGCATTTTTCCGTAGGAGGCGTCATTTGCCCGTCTGTCAAGACGTCGTGATTGAACGCAATGGACATTCCAGAGTCCGTAAGTCACGGATAGTCATAGGGAATTGGTAGTGCTAGGACTCTTCAGTAAAAAGGCGAGTTCCCTCCTGGGGATCGATATCAGCTCCACCTCGGTCAAGCTTCTTGAATTGAGCCGTGTCGGCAACCGCTTTCGGGTCGAGGCTCATGGCGTGGAGCCATTGCCGGCCAATGCCGTGGTGGAAAAAAACATCGTCGAGCCCGAAGGGGTGGGGCATGCCTTGTCCCGCCTGCTGACCAGGGCCCGGCCGGGCGCGAAGCACGCGGCGCTGGCAATGGCCGGCTCGGCGGTGATCAGCAAGGTCATCGAGATGGAGGCCGGGCTTTGCGACGACGATCGGGAAAGCCAGCTCAAGGTCGACGCCGACCAGTACATTCCTTACCCGCTGGACGAGGCCGCCATCGATTTCGATGTGCTTGGCTATTCGGCCCGTAATCCCGAGCGCGTCGATGTGTTGTTGGCCGCCTGTCGCAAGGAGCACATCGAAATTCGCGAGGCGGCCCTCGAGCTCGCGGGGCTGACGGCGCGGGTAGTGGACCTGGAGACCTGCGCACTGGAGCGTTCGTTTGCCCTGGCGGCCGGATCGCCGGCGGCGCGGACGGTGGCGCTGGTCGATATCGGCGCCACCTTGACCACCCTGAGTGTCGTGCATGAAGGGCAGATCATTTATTCCCGCGAGCAGTTGTTTGGCGGGCACCAGTTGACCGAGCACATCCAGCGTCGTTATGGCCTGTCGAAAGACGAGGCCGAGCTGGCGAAAAAACAGGGTGGCCTGCCGGACGGCTACGCCAGTGAAGTGCTGCAACCCTTTCAGGAGGCGGTCGTGCAGCAGGTTTCGCGTTCGTTGCAATTCTTCCAGGCCTCTGGCCCACAGCGTCAGGTCGATTCCGTCCTGCTGGCGGGCGGAAGTGCCTCGGTTCCCGGGCTTGCGCCGTTGATCGAGCAGCGCCTGGGCCTGCCTGTGCTGATCGCCAACCCCTTCGCTGGCATGAGCCTTGGCGCCAGGGTCGATGCCGCGGCGCTGGCCAGCCAGGCCCCCGCCTTGATGATCGCCTGCGGGCTGGCCTTGCGGAGTTTCGACTGATGGCGCGGATCAATCTTCTTCCCTGGCGCGAAGCGCGGCGTGAACAGCGGCGCCGCCAGTTTTTCCTGGCCCTGGCCGCGGCTGCGGCGATAGCCCTGGGGGCGGTGTTCGCGGGTGACCGGGTCATCGATCGGGCCATCGACAGGCAGGTGGCGCGCAACAATCACGTCGGCGCGCAGATCACCTTGCTCGATCAGCGGATCGCCAAGATCGGCGAGTTGAAGCTGCATCGCGAGCAGTTGGTGGAGCGGATGAAGATCATCCAGGACCTGCAAGGCAATCGTTCTACCAGCGCGCGGGTGTTCGACCAGTTGGCCCGCACCCTGCCGGACGGGGTGTACTTCACCGATGTCAGGATGAGCGGCCAGACCCTCTCCATCACCGGGGCGGCCGAGTCGAACCATCGGGTTTCGGACTTGATGCGCAACCTGGACGCCTCCGCCTGGTTCGACGCGCCAAGTCTCACGGAGGTCAAGGCCGCCGGGGCGGACAATGCCGACCAGGTCAACGTGTTTCAGCTGACCGTCCATCAGACCCGGCCTGCTACGGATGAGGCTGGGCAATGAGTCTGTCCGGTAGCTGGGCGCAATTGCGTCGTATCGACCTCGGCGAGCTGGAAGTAAGCAACATGGGGGCGTGGCCTGCCCCGCTCAAAGGCGTGGTCGTGGCGTTGGCGATGCTGCTGGTGCTGCTGCTCGGCTACAACCTGTATCTCAAGGACCTGTTGCTGCAGCTCGACCAGCGACGGGCGGATGAAACCGTGCTCAAGCAGCAGTTCGCCAGCAAGGCGCGGCTGGTGGCCAACCTGGGCCCCTACACCGAACAGATGAAGGCCATGGAGGCCGCCTTTGACCTCATGCTGCGCCAGCTGCCCAGCGATACCGAGGTTCCGGGCCTGCTTGAAGACATCAGCCGCACCGGGCTTGGCAGCGGGCTGGAGTTCGAAGAAATCAAGTTGCTGCCAGAGGTGGTCCAGCCGTTCTACGTCGAGTTGCCGATCCAGATCACCGTCACCGGCGGCTATCACGAGCTGGCGACTTTTGTCAGCGGCGTGGCCGGCTTGCCGCGGATTGTCACCCTGCATGATTTCCAGGTCAGGCCGGTTACGCCGGAGCTCGGTTCGAAGCTGCGCATGAACATTCTGGCCAGGACATACCGCTACAAGGTGCCACGCCCATGAAGCGCCTTCACTGCGTGTTGCTGGCACTGACCTGCGTCGAACTGGCCGCGTGTGGCGGCGCTGACGATTTCAGCGACCTGGATGCCTATATGAACGAGATGCGGTTAAGGCCGCCCGGTGAGATTGAACCAATGCCGGCATTCGGGTCTTACCCAACGTTCACCTATAACGCCGCACCCTTGCGCAGCCCGTTTCAACCCGCGGTCCGGGTGGACCTGGCAGGACGCCGGGCAGGCTCGCCCGGGGTCAAGCCGGACCCGAACCGAGCCAAGCACTATCTCGAGGGTTTCAGCATCGAGCAATTCGAGATGGTGGGTACGCTTTCCAATGCATCCGGCTTCTTTGCGCTGTTGCGCGGTGCCGGTGGCGTGCATCGGCTGAAGGTCGGCGACTACCTGGGGCGTAACGATGGGCGGATTGTTGCGATCAGCGACTCACAGGTCGACGTGGTCGAGATTGTTCCCGATGGAGCGGGAGGGTGGCTGGAGCGCCCACGGACCATTCCATTAAAAGAACATTCATAGTGGAACTCGCATCATGAACAGGATCTTTTCAGCCTTCGGTATTGCGCTAGGGATGGCGCTGCTTTCACCGATGGCCACGGCGGCCAGCCTCAAGGCCCTGGATGTCGCGGCACTGCCAGGGGATCGCCTGGAATTGAAGCTGACCTTCGATGGGCCGGTGCCCGAGCCGCGCGGCTACACCACCGACCAACCGGCGCGGATTGCCCTCGATCTGCCCGGTGTCGTCAGCCAGCTGACGGACAAGAGCCGTGACCTGGGCAATGGCAATGCCCGCAGCGTGACGGTGGTCGAGTCGGGGCAGCGTACCCGGGTGGTCGTCAACCTGAACGCGCTGGCGCCCTACAGCACGCGCGTGGCCGGCAACCAGTTGTTCGTGGTCATCGGCCAAGGGGCAGCGCCGCAGAATGCGCCGGGGCTGCCTGTTGCTTCATCCGGCAAGGCCAAGGCCGCGGCTTCTGCCGGCCGGGCGATTCGCAGCGTGGATTTTCAGCGTGGCGAGCAGGGTGAAGGCAATGTGCTGATTGACCTCTCCGACTCGGGCATGAGCCCGGATATACAGGAGCGCGACGGCAAGCTTGTCCTGACCTTCGCCAAGGCCCGCCTGCCGGAGCCCTTGCGGGTCAGGCTGGACGTCAAGGATTTCGCCACGCCCGTGCAGTTCGTCAGTGCCCGTGCGGACTCCGGCAAGGCCGTCATCACCATCGAGCCTGGCGGCCCCTTCGACTACTCGACCTACCAGACGGACAACAAGCTCACGGTAAGCGTCAGGCCGATAGCCTCGGACGATCTGCCGCAACGCAATGCCGAGCGCTCGGCGTACAACGGCGAAAAGCTTTCGCTGAATTTCCAGGACATCGAGGTCCGCTCGGTGCTGCAACTGATCGCCGACTTCACCAACCTCAACCTGGTGGCCAGCGATACGGTGCAGGGCGGCATCACCCTGCGTCTGCAGAACGTGCCGTGGGATCAGGCCCTCGATCTGGTGCTCAAAACCAAGGGTCTGGACAAGCGCAAGGTGGGCAATGTGTTGCTGGTGGCGCCGGCCGACGAAATCGCCGCGCGCGAACGCCAGGAGCTGGAATCGCAGAAACAGATAGCCGACCTGGAGCCGCTGCGGCGCGAACTGTTGCAGGTCAACTACGCCAAGGCCGCGGAGATCGCCAAGTTGTTCCAGTCGGTCACCCGTGCCGAGGACAAGTCCGACGAACGGGGTTCGATCACGGTCGATGAGCGGACCAACAACATCATTGCCTACCAGACCCGGGAGCGCCTCGACGAGCTGCGGCGGATTGTCAGCCAGCTGGATATCCCGGTGCGCCAGGTAATGATCGAGGCGCGGATCGTCGAGGCCAATGTCGACTACGACAAAAGCCTGGGCGTGCGCTGGGGCGGTTCGATCCAGAACCAGGGCAACTGGAATGCCTCGGGAGTCAGCAACGGCGCTAACGGTTCTTCCACCATCGGCACGCCGGGCAGCACCAGCAGCAACTCGCCGTTCGTCGATCTGGGCACCACCGCCAACACGTCCGGCCTCGGCATCGCGTTCATCACCGATAACGTGTTGCTGGACCTGGAACTGACGGCCATGGAAAAAACCGGTAACGGGGAAATCGTCTCCCAGCCCAAGGTGGTCACGTCCGACAAGGAGACGGCGAAGATCCTCAAGGGCACGGAAATTCCCTATCAGGAAGCCGCCTCCAGCGGAGCGACTTCGGTGTCGTTCAAGGAAGCATCGCTGTCGCTGGAGGTGACCCCGCAGATCACCCCCGACAACCGCATCATCATGGAGGTCAAGGTCACCAAGGACGAACCGGACTACCTGAACAAGGTCCAGGACGTACCGCCGATCAAGAAGAACGAGGTCAACGCCAAGGTGTTGATCAACGACGGAGAAACCATCGTCATCGGCGGGGTTTTCTCCAATACGCAAAGCAAGGTTGTAGATAAAGTGCCATTTCTCGGCGATGTGCCGTATCTTGGCCGCCTTTTCCGGCGTGACGTGGTGTCGGAGAAAAAATCCGAGCTGCTGGTATTTCTCACTCCGCGTATCATGAACAACCAGGCGATTGCTGTGAGTCGTTGATTCTGTGCGAAATTTGATTCTTGTTGGGCCAATGGGGGCTGGCAAAAGCACCATTGGTCGCTTGCTGGCCAAAGAGCTGCGCCTGCCATTCAAAGATTCCGATAAGGAAATTGAGTTGCGCACGGGCGCCAATATCCCATGGATCTTCGATAAAGAAGGTGAGCCGGGCTTTCGTGATCGAGAGCAGGCCATGATCGCCGAGCTGTGCGCCGCCGATGGCGTGGTTCTGGCGACCGGCGGCGGTGCGGTGATGCGTGAAGCCAACCGTCGGGCCCTGCATGCCGGTGGCCGCGTGGTCTACCTGCATGCCTCGGTCGAACAGCAGGTCGGTCGCACCGCCCGGGATCGCAATCGACCGCTGCTGCGCACGGCCGATCCGGCGAAGACCCTGCGGGACCTGTTGGCGATTCGTGATCCGCTTTATCGGGAGATCGCCGACCTGGTGGTTGAAACCGATGAACGGCCACCGCGCCTGGTGGTGCTGGACATACTGGACCGCCTGCAGCAACTGCCTCCCCGTTAATGCGCAGCGTGAAATGCGCTATCCTCGGCGCCTTGCCATGATCGCTTCGGATTGTGGCGCATGGCTATTGCGCAACGTCAGAAAACCAGGCGATGCCAGTCGTTAATGTAAGGCAGGACACCAGCTTCCATCTTCACTGTGGGGACACATGCAGACACTTAAGGTCGATCTAGGCGAGCGCAGCTACCCGATTCATATTGGCGAAGGTTTGTTGGACCGGCCCGAGTTGCTGGTTCCGCACATCGCCGGGCGGCAAGTGGCGATCATTTCCAATGAAACCGTAGCGCCGCTGTACCTTGAGCGTCTGAAGCACAGTCTTGCGCAGTTCTCGGTGATCTCGGTGGTCTTGCCTGACGGCGAGGCGTTCAAGAACTGGGAAACCCTGCAGCTTATTTTCGATGGCCTGCTGACCGCACGGCACGACCGCCGGACCACGATCATCGCCCTTGGTGGCGGTGTAATCGGCGACATGGCCGGTTTTGCCGCCGCCTGCTACCAGCGCGGCGTCGATTTCATCCAGATTCCTACCACCTTGCTCTCCCAGGTCGACTCGTCGGTGGGCGGCAAGACCGGTATCAACCATCCGCTGGGCAAGAACATGGTCGGCGCCTTCTACCAGCCGAACGTGGTGCTGATCGATACCGCCTCGCTCAATACCCTGCCGGCTCGCGAGCTGTCGGCCGGCCTGGCGGAAATCATCAAATACGGTCTGATCTGCGACGAGCCGTTCCTTACCTGGCTTGAAGACAACGTCGACCGTTTGCGAGCCCTGGACCAGCAAGCGCTGACCTACGCCATCGAACGCTCCTGCGCGGCCAAGGCGGCCGTGGTCGGTGCCGACGAGCGTGAGTCTGGCGTGCGCGCCACGCTGAACCTGGGGCATACCTTTGGCCATGCCATCGAAACCCATATGGGCTACGGTGTCTGGTTGCATGGTGAAGCGGTCGCTGCTGGCACCGTAATGGCGCTGGAGATGTCCGCGCGCCTTGGCTGGATCTCCGCCGAGGAGCGTGATCGCGGTATTCGCTTGTTCCAGCGCGCGGGCTTGCCGGTCATTCCGCCTGAGGAAATGACCGAGGCGGATTTTCTCGAACACATGGCAATTGACAAAAAAGTGATCGATGGTCGTTTGCGTCTGGTGCTATTGCGCCACATGGGCGAAGCCGTAGTGACCGACGATTATCCGAAAGAGGTTTTACAGGCCACGCTGGGAGCGGATTACCGCGCCCTGGCTCAGCTTAAAGGTTAATAAGATCCCCATGACTAGTTTGCACGCCGACGAGGCCTTCCTCGGCCACTATCAGTTGAGCCATGACCCTTTCGCTCCACGGGTGCCTGGTTTCAAGTTTTTCCCTGCCCAGCGCAAGCCGGTGCTGGGGCAGTTGCACCACCTGGCGCGCTACAGCCAACTGCTGCTGGTCGTGACCGGCCCGCAGGGCAGCGGCAAGACGCTGCTGCGCCAGGCGCTGGTAGCCAGTACCAACAAGCAGTCGGTCCAGAGCGTGGTGGTTTCCGCCCGTGGCGCCGGTGATGCGGCGGGCGTTCTGCGCCAGGTGGCCCAGGCGCTGAATGTCGAGCAGGCCGAGATCGGCCCGATCCTGGCGCAAATAGTGCAGCTGGCGCTGACCGGCCAGGAAGTCTATCTGCTGGTGGATGACGCCGAGCAACTCGACGAGTCGGCGCTTGAGGCGCTGCTGGCGCTCGCCGCCGGTGCACCGGAGGGTCGTCCGCATGTGTTCCTGTTCGGCGAGTCGTCGCTGATTGCCGGCCTGGAGCTGCTGAGCGCGGACGAAGAGCGCTTCCATGTCATCGAGCTGCAGCCCTACACCGAAGAAGAAACCCGCGAATATCTGGCGCAGCGTCTCGAAGGCGCTGGCCGAGGTATCGAACTTTTCTCCGCGGATCAGATCAGTGATATTCACGAAGGCTCCGATGGCTGGCCTGGCAACATCAACCAGGTCGCCCGGGATGCAATGATCGAAGCCATGATTGCCAGCCGCTCAGCGGTCAAGCGTCCAAGTATGGGGTTCAATATGCCGAAGAAACACGTATTGGCGATATCCGCAGTGGTCGTGGTGGCCGTTGCCGCTGCCTGGCTGATGCCGGGTCGCAGCAAGGCGCCAGCTACCACCGGCGCGCCAGCCAACGAACAGGCACAGCTGCCGCTGGGGCAGACGCCGCAACCGAACAGCAATGGCAGCCCGGCTGTCGAGTTCGCCGGTTCGTCCCAGCCCATGCCGCTGCCGTTGGTTGGCCAGTCGCAACCGGTCATGCGCGGTCCGCTGGCCGAAGCCGCCGGTGAGATCACCGAGGGTGATGATGGCGTTCCAGTGGAAGGTTCCAGCGCCACACCGCCGACCGTAACCACCGTCGCACCGCCAGCTGGCGTGCCGGCCGGCCCCGCGCCGACGCCTGAGGCCCGTCCGACCCCGGCACCGACCCAGGTCGCTGCCGCCAAGCCGGCGCCGGTGGTCAAGCCTGCTCCTGCTCCGGTCAGCAAGCCGGCCGCACCGGCCGCCAAGCCGGCCGAGAAGCCTGTCACCGTAGCCAAGGCCGCCACTGGCGGTAGCTGGTACGCCGGCCAGGCGCCAGGCAACTACGTCGTGCAGATCCTGGGCACCAGTTCCGAAGCCGCGGCGCAGAGCTTCGTCAAGGAGCAGGGCGCTCAGTACCGTTATTTCAAGAAAGTCCTCAACGGCAAACCGCTGTATGTAATCACTTATGGCAGCTTCAGCAGCCGTGATGCAGCCGTTACCGCTATCAAGGCCTTGCCAGCGAAGGTTCAGGCTGGTAAACCTTGGCCTCGCACTGTCGCCAGCGTCCAACAGGAACTGGCAGCAACTCGCTGAAGATTCGGCGGCCTTACCCAGGCCGCCTCTCCCAGCACCTCAAAAAAATCCGCATGCGCATGCTGCCTTCAAGGCCGCGTGCCTTGTGGTGTCTGCGTCACAGTAGCTTTTGAGTCGTCGCGGTCCAAACTAAAAAAGTTTTGACTAGCACAGCATATCGCTTTAAACCTTTCATAAATGCGACATGGATTTGCGACATTTCGTCGTCAAATTTGTGAGCGTCTGTGTCGGTGTGTACAATGACCTCCCTTTTGCCCCCGCAAAGCCGGCGTACGTTCGGCGTGGAAGGTAACTGGTTGAATTGAAAAGAAATTTGTCTCGATAAGAGGCAGCCTGGTGAGAAAGTGTCTATGAAAGCAGGTCTGTACCAACCAGATGAATTCAAGGATAACTGCGGTTTCGGTTTGATAGCCCATATGCAGGGCGAACCCAGTCATACCCTTTTGCAAACGGCCATTGAGGCCCTGACCTGCATGACCCACCGCGGTGGGATCAACGCGGACGGCAAGACCGGCGACGGTTGCGGTCTGCTGATTCAAAAGCCTGACGCGTTCCTGCGAGCCATTGCCCAGGAAACCTTCAGTGTCGAAATGCCCAAGCAATATGCCGTGGGCATGGTCTTCTTCAACCAGGATCCGGCCAAGGCCGAAGCCGCTCGCGAGAACATGAACCGCGAGATCCTCGCCGAAGGCCTGCAACTGATCGGCTGGCGCAAAGTGCCAATCGATACCAGCGTCCTTGGCCGCCTGGCCCTTGAACGCCTGCCGCAGATCGAACAGGTCTACATCGGCGGCGAAGGCCTGAGCGACCAGGACATGGCGGTCAAGCTGTTCAGCGCCCGCCGTCGTTCGTCGGTGGCCAACGCCGCTGACACCGATCACTACATCTGCAGCTTTTCCCACAAGACCATCATCTATAAAGGCCTGATGATGCCGGCGGACCTGGCCGCCTTCTATCCGGACCTGGGCGACCCACGCCTGCAAACCGCGATCTGCGTGTTCCACCAGCGCTTCTCCACCAACACCCTGCCGAAATGGCCGCTGGCGCAGCCATTCCGCTTCCTCGCCCACAACGGCGAGATCAACACCATCACCGGCAACCGCAACTGGGCCCAGGCGCGGCGGACCAAGTTCACCAACGACCTGATGGACCTGGAAGAGCTCGGCCCGCTGGTCAACCGCGTGGGCTCCGACTCCTCGAGCATGGACAACATGCTCGAACTGATGGTCACCGGCGGCATCGACCTGTTCCGTGGCGTGCGGATGATCATTCCGCCAGCGTGGCAGAACGTCGAGACCATGGACGCCGACCTGCGTGCGTTCTACGAATACAACTCCATGCACATGGAACCGTGGGACGGCCCTGCGGGCGTGGTCATGACCGACGGCCGCTACGCCGTCTGCCTGCTCGACCGTAACGGCCTGCGCCCGGCGCGCTGGGTCACCACCAAGAACGGTTTCATCACCCTGGCTTCGGAAATCGGCGTCTGGAACTACCAGCCCGAAGACGTGATCGCCAAGGGCCGTGTCGGCCCGGGGCAGATCTTCGCCGTGGACACCGAAACCGGGCAGATCCTCGACACCGACGCCATCGACAACCGCCTGAAGTCCCGTCATCCGTACAAGCAATGGCTGCGCAAGAACGCCCTGCGCATCCAGGCGACCATGGAAGACAACGACCACGGTTCGGCGTTCTACGACGTCGACCAGCTCAAGCAGTACATGAAGATGTACCAGGTCACCTTCGAGGAGCGCGACCAGGTGCTGCGTCCTTTGGGCGAGCAAGGCTATGAAGCGGTCGGCTCCATGGGCGACGACACGCCGATGGCCGTGCTGTCCCAGCGCGTGCGCACGCCATACGACTACTTCCGCCAGCAGTTCGCCCAGGTGACCAACCCGCCGATCGACCCGCTGCGCGAAGCCATCGTCATGTCGCTGGAGATCTGCCTCGGTGCCGAGCGCAACATCTTCCAGGAATCGCCTGAGCACGCCTCGCGCGTGATCCTCAGCTCGCCGGTGATCTCGCCGGCCAAGTGGCGCTCGCTGATGAACCTCGACCGTCCGGGCTTCGAGCGTCAGGTCATCGACCTGAACTACGAGGAAAGCCTCGGCCTGGAAGCGGCGATCCGCAACGTCGCCGACCAGGCCGAAGAAGCCGTGCGCGCCGGTCGTACCCAGATCGTCCTCAGCGACCGCCATATCGCTCCGGGCAAGTTGCCGATCCACGCTTCCCTGGCCACCGGCGCGGTGCACCACCGCCTGACCGAGAAGGGCCTGCGCTGCGACTCCAACATCCTGGTGGAAACCGCCACCGCGCGCGATCCGCACCATTTCGCGGTGCTGATCGGTTTCGGCGCCTCGGCGGTCTATCCGTTCCTGGCCTATGAAGTGCTGGGCGACCTGATCCGCACCGGTGAAGTGCTGGGCGACCTCTACGAGGTGTTCAAGAACTACCGCAAGGGCATCACCAAGGGCCTGCTGAAGATCCTGTCGAAGATGGGCATCTCGACCATTGCGTCCTACCGCGGGGCGCAGCTGTTCGAGGCCATCGGCCTGTCCGAGGAAGTCTGCGACCTGAGCTTCCGTGGCGTGCCGAGCCGCATCAAGGGTGCGCGCTTCGTCGACATCGAGGCCGAGCAGAAAGCCCTGGCCGCCGAAGCCTGGAGCCCGCGCAAGCCGATCCAGCAAGGCGGCCTGCTGAAGTTCGTCCACGGTGGCGAATACCACGCCTACAACCCGGACGTGGTCAACACCCTGCAAGCCGCCGTGCAGCAGGGCGACTACGCCAAGTTCAAGGAGTACACCGCGCTGGTGGATAACCGCCCGGTGTCGATGATCCGCGACCTGTTCAAGGTGAAGACCCTGGACACGCCGATGGACATCAGCGAAGTCGAGCCGCTGGAGCAAATCCTCAAGCGTTTCGACTCCGCCGGTATCTCCCTGGGCGCGCTGTCGCCGGAAGCCCACGAAGCCCTGGCCGAAGCCATGAACCGCCTGGGCGCGCGTTCCAACTCGGGTGAGGGCGGCGAAGACCCGGCCCGCTACGGCACCATCAAGAGCTCGAAGATCAAACAGGTGGCCACCGGCCGTTTCGGCGTGACCCCGGAATACCTGGTCAACGCCGAAGTGCTGCAGATCAAGGTGGCCCAGGGCGCCAAGCCCGGCGAAGGCGGCCAGCTGCCGGGCGGCAAGGTCAATGGGCTGATCGCCAAGCTGCGTTACGCGGTACCGGGCGTGACCCTGATTTCGCCTCCGCCGCACCACGACATCTATTCCATCGAAGACTTGTCGCAGCTGATCTTCGACCTGAAACAGGTCAACCCGCAGGCGCTGGTCTCGGTGAAGCTGGTGGCGGAAGCCGGTGTCGGCACCATCGCCGCTGGCGTGGCCAAGGCCTATGCCGACCTGATCACCATCTCCGGCTACGACGGTGGCACCGGCGCCTCGCCGCTGACCTCGATCAAGTACGCCGGCGCGCCGTGGGAACTGGGCCTGGCGGAAACCCACCAGACCCTGCGCGGCAACGACCTGCGCGGCAAGGTCCGGGTGCAGACCGACGGCGGCCTGAAAACCGGCCTCGATGTGATCAAGGCGGCGATCCTCGGCGCCGAAAGCTTCGGCTTCGGCACCGCACCGATGATCGCCCTGGGCTGCAAATACCTGCGCATCTGCCACCTGAACAACTGCGCCACCGGCGTCGCGACCCAGAACGAGAAGCTGCGCAAGGATCACTACATCGGCACTGTCGACATGGTGGTGAATTTCTTCACCTATGTCGCCGAGGAAACCCGTGAGTGGCTGGCCAGGCTGGGCGTGCGTTCGCTGGAAGAGCTGATCGGTCGCACCGATCTGCTGGAAGTGCTCGAAGGCCAGACCGCCAAGCAGCATCACCTGGACCTGACCCCGTTGCTGGGCAGCGACCATATCCCGGCGGACAAGCCGCAGTTCTGCCAGGTCGATCGCAACCCACCGTTCGACCAGGGCCTGCTGGCCGAGAAGATGGTCGATATGGCGCGCTCGGCGATCAACGACAAGAGCGGTGCCGAGTTCGCGCTCGACATCTGCAACTGCGATCGTTCCATCGGTGCACGGATCTCCGGCGAAATCGCCAGGCTCCACGGCAACCAGGGCATGGCCAAGGCGCCGATCACCTTCCGCTTCAAGGGCACGGCCGGTCAGAGCTTCGGCGTGTGGAACGCCGGCGGCCTGAACCTCTACCTCGAAGGCGACGCCAACGACTACGTGGGCAAGGGCATGACCGGCGGCAAGCTGGTGATCGTTCCGCCCAAGGGCAGCGCCTACAAGACTCAGGACAGCGCGATTATCGGCAACACCTGCCTGTACGGCGCTACCGGCGGCAAGCTGTTCGCCGCCGGCACCGCGGGCGAGCGTTTCGCCGTGCGCAACTCCGGTGCCCACACCGTGGTGGAAGGCACCGGCGATCACTGCTGCGAATACATGACCGGTGGTTTTGTCTGCGTGCTGGGCAAGACCGGTTACAACTTCGGCTCAGGCATGACCGGCGGTTTCGCCTACGTGCTCGACCAGGACAACACCTTCGTTGACCGGGTCAACCACGAGCTGGTGGAAATCCAGCGGATCAGCGGCGAAGCGATGGAAGCCTATCGCAGCCACCTGCAGCGCGTGCTGGACGAATACGTCGAGGAAACCGGTAGCGAGTGGGGCCGTAACCTGGCCGAGAACCTCGATGACTACCTGCGCCGCTTCTGGCTGGTCAAGCCGAAGGCTGCCAGCTTGAAATCGTTGCTTTCCAGCACCCGTGCCAACCCGCAGTGATATGCGCCTGAAGAGTTTGATGAGGTTTTAACAATGGCTGAACGTCTGAATAATGACTTCCAGTTCATCGAGGTCGGGCGCAAGGATCCGAAGAAGAAACTGTTGCGTCAGCGCAAGAAAGAGTTCGTGGAGATCTACGAGCCCTTCAAACCCCAGCAGTCGGCCGACCAGGCCCACCGCTGCCTGGGTTGCGGTAACCCGTACTGCGAATGGAAGTGCCCGGTGCACAACTTCATTCCCAACTGGCTCAAGCTGGTGGCCGAGGGCAACATCCTCGCCGCCGCCGAGCTGTCGCACCAGACCAACACCCTGCCGGAAGTCTGCGGCCGGGTGTGTCCGCAGGACCGCCTGTGCGAGGGTGCCTGCACCCTCAACGACGGCTTCGGCGCGGTGACCATCGGTTCGGTGGAGAAGTACATCACCGACACCGCCTTCGCCATGGGCTGGCGCCCGGACATGTCCAAGGTCAAGCCGACCGGCAAGCGCGTCGCGATCATCGGCGCGGGCCCGGCGGGCCTGGGCTGTGCCGACGTGCTGGTACGCGGCGGCGTGACCCCGGTGGTGTTCGACAAGAACCCGGAAATCGGCGGCCTGCTGACCTTCGGCATCCCCGAGTTCAAGCTTGAGAAGACCGTGCTGAGCAATCGTCGCGAAGTCTTCAGCGGCATGGGCATCGAGTTCCGCCTCAACACCGAGGTCGGCAAGGACGTGACCATGGAGCAACTGCTCGCAGAATACGACGCGGTATTCATGGGCATGGGCACCTACACCTACATGAAGGGCGGCTTTGCCGGTGAGGACCTGCCGGGCGTCTACGACGCGCTGGACTTCCTGGTCGCCAACGTCAACCGCAACCTGGGCTTTGAAAAGTCGCCGGAAGACTTCATCGACATGAAGGGCAAGAAGGTCGTGGTCCTCGGTGGCGGCGACACGGCGATGGACTGCAACCGCACGTCGATCCGCCAGGGCGCCAAGTCGGTGACCTGTGCCTATCGTCGTGACGAAGCGAACATGCCGGGCTCGCGCAAAGAGGTGAAGAACGCCAAGGAAGAAGGCGTGAAGTTCCTCTACAACCGCCAGCCGATCGCCATTGTCGGCGAGGACAAGGTCGAAGGCGTGAAGGTGGTCGAGACCCGTCTCGGCGAACCGGACGCCCGCGGCCGCCGCAGCCCCGAGCCGATCCCGGGCTCCGAAGAGGTCATCCCGGCCGACGCCGTGGTCATCGCCTTCGGTTTCCGCCCGAGCCCGGCGCCATGGTTCGAGCAGTTCGAGATCCAGACCGACAGCCAGGGCCGTGTCGTGGCACCGGAGCAAGGCCAGTACAAGCACCAGACCAGCAACCCGAAGATTTTCGCCGGTGGCGACATGGTGCGCGGTTCTGACCTGGTGGTGACGGCGATCTTCGAAGGCCGCAATGCGGCTGAAGGGATCCTGGATTACCTGGGCGTGTAAATCTGCTTGATCGGCGTCGCTCCATTCGCGGGCAAGCCTCGCTCCTACAGAAGCTGCATGATCCTGTAGGAGCGAGGCTTGCTCGCGAAGAGGCCGGCCGAATCAACGCGGAATTAGTCGATGTAGTCCGCGACAAATTGACCCGATAGATAAAAGGCACGGCTCTCGCCGTGCCTTTTGCGTCGCGCTCTGAGAAAATGCCCGCACTTTTTTTCCGGATGCCGACATGACTGCCCTGAAGAACGACCGTTTCCTTCGTGCCCTGCTCAAGCAACCCGTAGACGTCACCCCGGTGTGGATGATGCGTCAGGCTGGGCGCTACCTGCCTGAATACCGCGCCAGCCGTGCCAAGGCCGGCGACTTCATGAGCCTGTGCATGAACCCGGAGTTCGCTTGCGAAGTCACGTTGCAACCGCTGGATCGCTACCCGCAGCTGGACGCGGCGATCCTGTTTTCCGACATCCTGACCATCCCCGACGCCATGGGCCAGGGCCTGTACTTTGAAACCGGCGAAGGTCCGCGTTTCAAGAAGGTCGTCAGCACCCTGGCCGACATCGAGGCCCTGCCGATCCCCGATCCGCACAAGGACCTGGGCTACGTGATGGACGCGGTCAGCACCATCCGCCGCGAACTCAACGGCCGCGTGCCGCTGATCGGCTTCTCCGGCAGCCCCTGGACCCTGGCCACCTACATGGTCGAAGGCGGCTCGTCGAAAGACTTCCACAAGACCAAGGCGATGCTCTACGACAACCCGCAAGCCATGCACCTGCTGCTGGACAAGCTGGCGCAGTCGGTCACCAGCTACCTCAACGGCCAGATCAAGGCCGGCGCGCAAGCGGTGCAGATTTTCGACACCTGGGGCGGCAACCTGTCGGCGGCGGCGTACCAGGAATTCTCCCTGGCCTACATGAAGAAAATCGTCAGCGGCCTGATCCGCGAGCACGAAGGGCGCAAGGTGCCGGTGATCCTGTTCACCAAGAACGGCGGCCTGTGGCTGGAAAGCATTGCCGATGCCGGTGCCGACGCGCTGGGCCTGGACTGGACCTGCGATATCGGCGAAGCGCGCCAGCGGGTCGGCGGCAAGGTCGCCCTGCAAGGCAACATGGACCCGACCGTGCTCTACGCCAAGCCGGAAGCGATCCGCGCCGAAGTCGCGCGCATCCTCGCCAGCTACGGCAAGGGTAGCGGCCACGTGTTCAACCTCGGCCACGGCATCACCCCGGAAGTCGACCCGGAGCACGCCGGTGCCTTCCTGCGCGCGGTGCACGAGCTGTCGGCGCAGTATCACCAGTGATCGCGAACCGATAACCAGGCCCGGCATTCGCCGGGCTTTTTTTTGCCTCTCCATGCGGTCCTGGAAAAGGGCCCGGCCGATTAAGTTTCAATTCAGCCTGGCTGGTTAACCTGGCTCCATCGAAACCCACATTGGATCACTGCCATGAAAACCCGTTATCTCGTTCTGTTGCTTGCCCCGTTGTTCAGCTCGGCCGCCCTGGCGGTTGGCTACACCGGCCCGGGCGCCCAGTCCGTCACCAGCGTTGCGGCGGCCAACGACGCTTCGGACGATACGCCGGTGGTGCTGCTGGGCCACGTGGTCAAGAAGCTGAACAACGACGACAAGTACGAGTTCAAGGACGCCAGCGGCACTATCACCGTCGAGATCGACGACGAGGACTTGCCACCAGTGGCGTTCAACGAGAAGACCCAGGTCAGGCTGACCGGTGAAGTCGAGAAGGGGCTGATGAAGCGCGAAATCGATGTCGACCTGGTGGAAGTCGTCAAGTAAGCCGATCGTCCGCTTTCAACTGTCGCCCATGCCGGCGACCGGGCTCCGCGTATGCATCGCGCAGGCTGGTCGCCGGCATGGCCGTTCAGGGATTACCGAGTGGCCAGCGGCGGCAGCTTGGCCAGCTTCAATGCCACCAGCAGCGCCACCACCAGCAAGGCGCCGATAAACAGGCCGATGCCATTCCACCCGGCCATGTGCCAGAACACCCCACCCGCCGTCCCGGCGATGCTCGACCCGGCGTAATAGCTGAACAGATACAGCGATGAGGCCTGCCCCTTGGCCTTGAGGGCGCGGCGACCGATCCAGCTGCTGGCGACCGAGTGGGCGCCGAAGAAGCCGAAAGTGAACACCAGCATGCCAACGATCACCACCGCCAGTGAGGCGAGCATGGTCAGGGCAAGGCCGGCGAGCATCAGCGAAATGGTGGCCCAGAGCATTTTGCGCCGTCCCAGGCGGTCGGCCAGGGCGCCGATTTTGGCCGAGCTGTAGATCCCCGACAGGTACACCACCGACAGCAGGCCGACGAAAGCCTGGTCCATGTGATACGGCGCGGCCAGCAGGCGATAGCCGATGTAGTTGAACAGCGTGACGAACGCGCCCATCAGCACGAAGGCTTCGAGGAACAGCAGCGGCAGGCCGGCATCGCGAAAGTGCATGGCAAAGCCGTCCAGCAGGCTGCGCGGGTGCAGCGAGCGGGGGCGGAAGTTGCGCGATTCGGGAAGGATTTTCCAGAACACCGCCGCCGCGATCAGCGCCAGGCCACCGATCACCAGCATTGCCGTGTGCCAGCTGACGAAGTCGATCAGCACCCCGGTAATCAGCCGTCCGCTCATGCCGCCAATGGCATTGCCGGCGATGTACAGGCCCATGGCCAGGCCGATGTGCTGCGGATGGATCTCTTCGCTCAGGTAAGTCATCGCCACCGCCGCCAGGCCGCTCAGCGACAGCCCCACCAGCGCGCGCATCAGTAGCACCCCTTGCCAGGTCGGCATCAGGGCGCTGGCGAGGGTGCACAGCGCCGCGGCGAACAATGCGGCAACCATCACCGGCTTGCGGCCGATGCAGTCGGAAATCGGCCCGGTGACCAACAGGCCGATGGCCAGCAGGCCGGTAGCCACCGAGAGAATCAGGCTGCTCTGCGCCGCGTTGATGGAAAATTCCCGGGACAGCAGCGGCATCATCGGTTGCACGCAGTAGAGCAGGGCGAAGGTGGCAAAACCGCCGCAGAACAGCGCCAATACCGTGCGCATGAACATGGGCGTGCCTTTTTCGATGTAGGCCTCGTTCAGTTGCGCGACCACCTCATCGAGAGCGGTGGGAGGAAGTTCATGGGCGAGCGGAGCGACAGCGGTTTTCACGATGGACCTCGGGGGAGCGCAGCCCGGTCAGGCATTGGAAAAAAGCATATAGCTGGCTAATGTTTCTTTCCAATATATTGTTCGACCTGATTGATATGTTTAGCGACCTAATGAGGTGTCCATGGAATTGCGTCACTTGCGTTATTTCATCGCGGTGGCCGAAGAGCTGCACTTCGGCCGCGCCGCGCAGGCCCTGGGCATCTCCCAGCCGCCCCTGAGCCAGCAGATCCAGGTGCTGGAGCAGGAAATTGGCGCGCGCCTGTTCGAGCGGACCAACCGTCGGGTCGAACTCAGCGAAGCGGGGCGGCTGTTCCTCGATGAAGCCCGGCAGGTACTGGCCCAGGTCGACAAGGCCGCGGATGTGGCCCGCCGCGCGCAACGGGGGGAGTTGGGCGAACTGAAGATCGGCTTCACCTCGTCGGCGCCCTTCAACTCGAACATTCCCCAGGCGATCTTCACCTTTCGCCAGCGTTTTCCCGAGGTGCGCCTGATGCTGCGGGAAATGAGCAGCACCCAAGTGGCCGAGGCGCTGATGGATGAGTCGATCCAGGTCGGCATCATGCGGCCGTTGCCGCTGCCGGATGAGCTGGGCGTGGTGGAGTTGCTGCGCGAACCGCTGGTGGCGGTGCTGGGCTCCAAGCACCCGCTGGTAGCGGGCAGCGAAGCCGGGCTGGCGCTGTCGGCCCTGGCCCACGAGCCTTTCGTGTTTTTCCCGCGCAGCTATGGCAGCGGCCTGTATGCGCAGCTGCTGTCGCTGGCCCGGGATGCCGGCTTCACCCCGCACTTTGCCCAGGAAGCGGGCGAGGCCATGACCATCATCGGCCTGGTGGCGGCGGGGCTGGGTGTCTCGGTGTTGCCGGCGTCCTACCAGCGCATGCGCATCGACGGCGTGGTCTATCGACCGCTGCTCGATCCCGAGGCGGTCTCGGCGGTGTGGCTGGCGCAACGCACCGATCAGCGCTCGCCGATGGCCAAGGCCTTTGTCGAATTGCTGACCCGCAAGGCCGAGCTGTAGCCTGCCAGGCGTGATGACAAGCCGGCCTGTTTGTGAAAAAGGGCGCCCGAAGGCGCCCTTTTGCGTTCCTGCCGTTCAGTCAGTCAACGTGCGCCAGGTCCCCGCGCAGTGCCACGCTCGACACCACCATGCCCGCATGGCACTGGAATTTTTCGGAGTCTTTGTACAGGTCCCGCTGGTCGACGCTGGCAATGTTGATTACGGCGTTGGCGTCGGCTTTCTTCGCGGCGTTCTGCAGGGTCGCGAGGGCGGACTGCAGGGCCCAGAAGCACGCTTCCTCATCGGTTTTGTTCGAGCCGTTGGTCTTGCGGCTGCTGCTGACGGTGTCGAGCTTGCGCACTTGTTTGGGCAAGGTTTCGCCGGCCAGGTAGAACTTCACGCTGCCGTCGAGCAGGCCGGCTTCGGTGGCGCGTTTGACGCCTTCGCGAAAGCTCAGGTAGGTCGGCTCTTCGGCGCCTTGCTTGACGATGCCCAGATCGTTGACGAATTCGATGTCCGGGTTGATCGACAACTCCTTGAGCACGTTGCCGCGCAGGCGGTTAACCCAGCGGTTGTAGTTTCTGTGGATCTTGCCGTCCTTGGCATCCAGGCCATAGCTGCTGCGATAGTCGATTTCGAAGGAGGTCGCGGTGAACGGGATGTCGACTTCGGCATGGTGGCGGCCCCGCACGGTGATGGCTGCCTTGATCATGCCCGGGCGCACCGACTGCACGACCCATTGGCGGTCGATGAGCGCGGTGACGATGGCGCGGCTCATTTGCGCTTGGGTAAAGCCCAGGTTGGGGGAAAACTCTTCCTTGGCGTTGTAGACCGGTTTGCTGGTGCAGCCGCCGAGTACGAAAACCAGGGCCAGCAAGGCGGCGATGCGGTGAAACTGAGTCATTCCCTTTACTCCAAATGTCGTGCGGTCAAGGCCAGCGGCGGAAAATCAGCGAGGTGTTGACGCCACCAAAAGCAAAATTGTTGTTCATCACATATTCGTGGTGCATCTGCCGGAATTCGCCGCGCAGGTAATCCAGCTCGCCGCAGCGCGGGTCCACCGTGTCGAGGTTGAAGGTGTGCACGTAGAGGTCGCGGTTGAGCATCTCGATGCAGAACCAGGATTCCAGCGCGCCGCAGGCGCCCAGGGTGTGGCCGAGGAAGCTCTTCTGCGAACTGATGGGCATCCGGCTGCCGAACAGGCTGCTGGTAGCCAGTGTTTCGGCAATGTCGCCTTGTTCTGTAGCGGTGCCGTGGCCGTTGACATAACCAATGGCCGAGGGCTCCAGGCCGGCGTCTTCCAGCGCCAGCTCCATGGCCCGGCGCATGGTCACCTGCTCCGGACGGGTGGTGTGCTGGCCGTCGGCGTTGCTGCCAAAGCCGACGATCTCGGCGTGGATGCGCGCGCCACGAGCCAGCGCGTGCTCCAGCTCTTCGAGCACCAGCATGCCGCCGCCTTCGCCGATCACCAGGCCGTCGCGGTCGCAATCGTAGGGCCGCGGGCTGGATTGCGGGGCATCGTTCTTCAGGCTGGTGGCGTAGAGCGCGTCGAAGACCATGGCTTCGGTCGGGCACAGCTCTTCGGCGCCGCCGGCAAGCATCAGCGGCAGGCGGCCGAACTTGATCGCCTCGTAGGCGTAGCCGATGCCCTGGCTGCCGCTGGTGCAGGCGCTGGAGGTGGGGATCAGCCGGCCGGTGAGGCCGAAGAAGATGCTGATATTGGCCGCGGTGGTGTGCGGCATCATGCGCACGTAGGAGTTGGCATTGAGGCCTTCGGCCACCGAGTTCAGCAGCATGTTGCCGAACGCCTTGATCTCGTCGGTGCTGCCGGTGGACGAGCCACAGGCCACGCCCATGCGCCCGTCCTTGATCGATTCGTCGCCCAGCAGGCCGGCATCGGCCAAGGCTTGCTCGGCGGCACCCACGGCGAGCCGCGACACCCGGCCCATGCTGCGCAGCTGCTTGCGCGTCCAGTGGCCCGGCACCTTGAAGTCGTCGATGGGGGCGGCCAGGCGCGTGTTGAGCTCGCTGAAGCGATCCCACTCGTCCATGCGGCGAATGCCGCTGCGGTTGGCGCTGAAGTTGGCGGCGATGGTTGCCCAGTCGCTGCCCAGCGAGGTGATGCCGGCCATGCCGGTGACGACCACGCGTTTCATCAGACCAGGCCTCCGTTGACCGCCAGCACCTGGCGGGTGATGTAGCCGGCCTCGGCGGACATCAGGAAGTTCACCGCGCCGGCGACTTCTTCCGGGGTGCCCATGCGCTGGGCCGGGATCATCTTCAGCAGCTCGTCCACCGGCACGTTCTCGTCGAGCATGGCGGTGTCGATCAAGCCCGGCGCCACGCAGTTGACGGTGATCTTGCGTTTGCCCAGTTCGATGGCCAGGGCCTTGGCCGCGCCAATCAGGCCGGCCTTGGAGGCGCTGTAGTTGACCTGGCCGCGGTTGCCGACCTGCCCGGACACCGAGGCGATGCAGACGATGCGCCCGGCCGCGCGGCGGCGGATCATCGGCATTATCAGCGGGTGCAGCACGTTGTAGAAACCGTCGAGGTTGGTGCGCAGCACGGTGTCCCAATCGTCTTCGCTCAGCGCCGGGAACGCGCCATCGCGGGTCAGGCCGGCGTTGAGCACCACGCCGTAATAGGCGCCATGGGCTTCGACGTCGGCTTCGAGAATGGCCTTGCAGCTGGCGCGGTCGGTCACATCGAATTGCAGGATGCGCGCCTGGCGCCCCAGGGCCTCGACCTCGGCCTGCACGGCCTCGGCTTCGGCGCGGCCACTGCGGCAATGCAGGATCAGGTCATAGCCGGCCTGGGCCAGGCGCAGGGCGATGGCACGGCCGATACCACGGCTGGAGCCGGTGACCAGGATGGATTCAGTCATGGCTGGACTCCTGTTGATAAGGCGGATGATTCGTTCAGGTAGCTGTCGGCCTGTGGCGGACAGAACACGTTGAGGCGGGCGCTGGCCTGAATGCCGGGGGCACTCAGGTGGCATTCGAACACGCCCATGCCGTTGTCGTCCTGCAGGGAGCGCACGGCGTGAATGTGCAGCTCGCTGCCGACCGGGAAGTGTTCCACATTGCATTCGAACTTGCGCGTGCCGAGCAGGAACCCCAGCTCGACGGGCCGGCCTTTGCGGCGTGCGTGGCAACCGGCATAGGCGGCGACGCTCTGGGCCATCAGTTCGATGCCGACCCAGGCCGGCAGGCTGCCGTCGGCGCGGTTGAACAGGCCTTGGGGGCGGACCGTGAGGCAGGTGCGGATCTGCTCTTCATCGAACGCCAGGACCCGGTCGATCAGGATCATGTCGCCAGCGTGGGGCAGCAGTTCGGCGAGCGGCCAGTCAATCATGGGGCGTCTCCGAGAATCAGGCTGACGTTGTTGCCGCCAAAGGCGAAGGAGTTGCTCATCAGGCAGCGTGGCGCGTCCTGTTCCAGACGGGTGGCGGTGGTGGCCCATTGCAGCGACGGCAATTGCGGGTCGGCCAGGGCGTCCCAGACATGGGGCGGCAGGGCGTGCGTGGCGTTGTCGCTGGACAGGCTCAGCCAGCAGAACGCCGCTTCCAGGGCACCAGCGGCGCCCAGGGTGTGGCCGCTCATGGGCTTGGTCGACGAACAGGGCACGCCGGCCGGGAACAATTGCTCCACCGCCAGGCTTTCCATGGCGTCGTTGTGCTGGGTGGCCGTGCCGTGCAGGTTCAGGTAACCGATCTGTGCGGCTTGCAGGCCGGCGTTGTGCAAGGCTTTCTGCATGGCTTGCAGGGCACCGCGACCGCTCGGCTCCGGCGCGGAAATATGGTGCGCGTCGGAGCTGGCGCCGGCGCCGAGCAAGGCGATCGGTTGCCCGCCGAGGTGTTCCTTGCTCATCAGGAACAGCACCGCCGCTTCGCCGATGTTGATGCCGTCGCGGTTGAGCGAAAACGGGTTGCAGCGCTGCGCGGACACCGCTTCCAGGGCCGAGAAGCCGTTGAGGGTCAGCTTGCACAGGCTGTCGACGCCGCCGCACAGCACCGCGTCGCACAGGCCCAGGTCGAGCAGGCGGCGGGCGCTCATCAGCGCCCGGGCGCTGGAGGTGCAGGCGGTGGAAATCACATAGGCCGGGCCGCTGAGCTCGAGCCAGTCGGCGAGGAAATTCGCCGGGGCGCCCAGCTCTTGCTGGCGATAGTCGTAATCGGCCGGGAAGTGCCCCTCGCGCATGTAGTGGGCGATGCCATGGCTGGCTTCGTCGATGCCCGAGGTGCTGGTGCCGAGGACGATACCGATGCGGCTGCGGCCATAGCGGGCGATGGCCAGGTCGATGTCGCCACGGATCTGCAGGGCGGCTTCCAGCAGCAATTGGTTGTTGCGGCTGCCGTGCTGCGCCAGCCCTGGCGGTATGCTCGCCAGCGGTCCCTGGACGGCGGCCACCGGTATGCTGCGCTCCGGCACCCAGCCGCTTTCGACGCGCATGCCGGAGCAGTCGCCGGCAAACAGGTTGCGGGCCACGTGTTGCTTGTCACGCCCGAGGGCGCAGATTACCCCCAGGGCATTCAGGTAGGCCGTCATGAGGCGTTCTCGGCGGTCAGCGGGCTGATGTGGTAATGCAGGCCCCGGGGCAGTTCCAGGCGAAAATCCAGGGCCTGGTGGTAGCGGATGCGCCAGCGCGGGTCGAGCTCGCGTTGTGCGCCCTGCTGCCGGGCGGACGGATAGTTGTCGCGCAGCTCGCCCGTGGGAGTCAGGGCAAACAGCAGCGCGGCGAACAGCTCGCGCGCCTCCGGGTTCGGCGGTAGCAGGCCGTCGGCCTGCCAGCGGCCTTCGATCAATTGCTGGCGCGCCAGGGGAATGCCCAGCGGGTCGATCAGCGACCAGCGGATGCCCGGCCCTTCGGCCTGGATCACCAGCAGCCAGTCCTGGCGCTGCTCGGCCTGCTGGCGCTCGATATGCAGCTGCAACGGCAGGGCCAGGCTCGGGGTTTTCTCGGGCAGCGGCGGCTGGCCGGCGCAGGCGCTCAGCAACAGCAGGCAGCTGACGAGCAGGGCACGGATCATCCAGCGGTACCTTCGTGTAGAGGTTTGCGGGCAACCACATTGACCAGGGTTTCTTGCCGCTGGCCAAAGGGTTTCGGGCGGCGCAGGCCGAAGCGTTCGAGCAGCCCGAAATCCTTGGCGCGGCTCCACCACAAGTAAGGATATGACACGTTCCGCGGGGCGAATTCAAAGCCCTGTCGTCGGATCATTTCCAGGTACTGCGCCGCGCTTTTCTGCACGTGCATCGGGTGGCGGAACAGCCAGCGGATCACCCAGGTGTCGATATAGGCCTCGGTGGACTCGGCGAACAGCAGGTAACCGCCTGGCTTGAGCACGCGATAGAACTCGGCGAGGGCCTTTTCCTGTTCCACCAGGTGATGAAAGGTCTGGTGGCAGAACAGCAAGTCGACACTGGCGCTGGCGACGTCCAGGGTCGCGCAGTCGCTGCCGATCAGCTCGACCTGCAGGCCCTGGCGCGCGGCTTCTTCACGGCTGAGCCCGAGGCTGTGCGGGTCGGCGTCCAGGCCGATCAGGCGTCGCGGGGCGAACACCTGGCGCAGGTGCTGGAACGACTTGCCCTGGCCGCAGCCGGCATCGAGCAGCACCGGGTTGGCCGGCGGCGGGCTGTCGAACAGGCTGCGCAGGTCGTTGATCGCCACGCGCAGCACATGGTGCTGCCAGGTATGGCTGCGCAGGAACCAGAAGCCGAAACGGGTTTCCTCGACGTAGCTGGCGCTCAAGTACTGCGGCTGGGCGTCGCTCATGGAGCCTCCGCGGCGCAGATTTCCGAGAGCATGCGCAGCCGGCGCTTGGGTTCGCTGACGAACGGGTTGCGCTCGTCCCAGGCATAACCGGCGAGGATCGAGCTGATCATCCGGCGAATTTCCGGCGCGCTGCCGCGGTGGAAAATCACGTCCTGGAAGGTCCCGGCGTACCAGCCCTCGACGTAGCAGCGGAAGGTGTCGACGCCGCGCTTGAGGGGGATGGCGAACTCGTTTTGCCAATCGACGCGCTCGCCTTGCAATTGCCGATGCAGCACGGCGGCGGCCATGCTCGCCGAACGCATGGCGATGGTCACCCCGGAGGAGAACACCGGGTCGAGGAACTCCGCGGCGTTGCCCAGCAGCGCGAAGCCCGGGCCGTGCAGCGTCTTGACGTTGGCCGAGTAGCCGCCGATGGCCCGCGCCGGGGTGTCCCAGACGGCCTTGGGCAGGAGCTTGGCCAGGCTTGGGGTTTCATCGATGAAGCCGCGCAGGCACAGGTCCAGGTCGTCGTCCCGGCCGTCGAAGTGCTCCTTGGCCGCGACGACGCCGATCGAGCAACGGCCGTTGCTGAACGGGATGGTCCAGAACCATACGTCGCGCTTGCTCGGATGTGTGGTGATGAGGATCTTTTCCCGCTCGAAGGCCGGGCTGTCGATACGGTCTTCGATGTGGGTGAACACCGCCTGGCGCACCGGGAAGTTCGAGGGCGCCTCCAGGTCCAGCAGGCGCGGCAGCACACGGCCGTAGCCGCTGGCGTCGAGGACGAAATCGGCTTCCACGCGGTATTCGCTGCCGTCTTCGCGCAGGACCTGCAACTGCGGTTTGGCCAGGCTGAAATCGGCGCTGACGATGGCCTCGCCGTAACGCACTTCAACGCCTTGCAGGGCGGCCTGGTCGGCCAGCAGCTTGTCGAAGTCGGCGCGCTGCACCTGAAAGGTGGTGGGCTTGCCGCCGCTGAAGGTGTCGCCGAAGTCGAAGGCGCTGTAGCGCTCGCCCCAAGCGAAGGCGGCGCCGTTCTTGAGCTGGAAGCCCGCGGCGTTGACCGCATCGAGCATGCCGGCTTCCTCGACGAAATCCAGGCAATGGGACAGCAGGCTTTCGCCAATCGAAAACCGCGGGAAATGCTGGCGCTCGACGATCAGCACGTCGTGGCCCTTGCCCTTGAGCAGCGCGGCGGCAATGGCGCCCGATGGGCCAGCGCCAATCACCAGGATCTGGCGGCGTTCCATTTCAACTGTTGGCACTGGGGCTCCTTGCCGGTTCGGCGATGTTCAGGTTCAAAGGGACCAAAGGTTTTCGGTGCAGCCCGGCCAGGGCCGGCATCAGGGTCGCGACCAGGCCCATGAGCATCAGCGCGAAATACAGCGCCGGGCTGATCAGCTGTTGTTGCAGCAACAGGTTGAGAAAAACGATCTCGCTCAGCCCGCGAATGTTCAGCAGCAGGCTTTCCCGCCAGCGGCTGGCGCCTTCGAAGGAGGCGCCGGCCCAACTCAGGCCGAGCCAGTTGCCGAGCAACTTGCTGGCGATCGGCAATAGCAGCAACGCCCCCAGCTGCACCCAGCCTAGGCTGTCCAGGGCGTTGTGCACGTTGATCTGCACGATGCCGAACGTGAGGATCAGCGGGATCGCGATACCGCTCTGCAAGCGGCCCATCCAGGCTGCCTTTAACGGCAGCACCAGCGGCACCTTGAGGGCGGCCATGCACAGCACGTAGCCGATGCCGAGAACCAGCGCGTTGAGCTTGTAATGCTCGGCCACCGCCAGCAGGCCGAAGAAGCCCAGGCTGTGCAGCAGCGGCTGGCGCAGGCCGAGGCCACGCAGGAGCAGCGGCAGGCAGGCCCCGGCCAGCGGCAGCAGCAGGCTGCTCAGGTGCAGGCTGCCTTGGGCGACGCCGAACAGGGTCCAGCAGCCGAGGTCGATGAGGATCGCGGTCTGCACCAGGCGCCGGGTGGCCTGTGGCGGGTAGTCGATATGCCGCAGGTACAGGTACAGCACGGGGATCGCGGTGATGGCGAACAGCAGGCCGACCGCCAGGGAGCTCAGCCAGGGTTGCGCCGGCAGCAGCCAGACCGCCGTGGCCAGCCCGCAGGCGAAGGGAACCCCGAAGCTCGGCAGGGCGATCTTCAGGCTCTGGCGGTCCAGGCGCAGGTCGATCACGTCGCTGAGGATGTGCCCCAAAAGCAGGGCGAAACTCAAGCCGTAGAGGTTTTTCAGCCAGGCCGGCGAGACCAGTTGGGCGCCACTGAGCTGCCAGTGCGGTTCGATCCAGAACAGCATCAGCAGCGGCAAGCCGAAGGTGGCCAGCAGCAACTGGCTGACGATCGGGATCAGGCCGAAGCGACTGCCGATACGGGTAGCGAGCGCGAACAGCAGCAGCGCCATGAGCCAGAACAGGGCAACCATCACGGCACGGCCTCCACAGCGGGATGGCGATGGGCCTGGTGGCCGGCCCAGGGCGCGAGGAGGAAGCTGAAGGCCAGGCCCAGGCTCACCGACAGGCCGAAGTTACTGACCGCCGGGGTGCTGGAGATTGCCAGCAGGCCGAACGACAGCCAGGTGGTCAGCGCCGCGAGCAAGGTGCCCAGCAGGCTCACCGCGGCGCCGCCGATCTGCTCGCGCATGAGGATGGCGTAGTCGACGCTGATGGCGGTCACCAGCAACAGGCCGAACAGGCTGAACAGGGTCAGCGGCTGCCCAAGCCAACCCAGGCTGGCGAGGCTGCACAGGGCCGCCAGCAGCGGCAGGGCGACGATGCGCAGGGCGCCGCCAAGGCCGAACGGCAGGATCAGCAGCAAGACGATCAACACGCAGGAGGCGAGCTTGAGCTCGGCGGCGCTGATCTGGGTGGCGGCGAAGACCTTGTTCAAATCGCCCAGACGGTCCACCAGTTGCACCCCAGGCAAGTCCTGCGCCTGTATCCGCAGTAGTTGCGGGTTGTTCAGCCCCTGCAGGCTGACCATGGCCGCCACGCCGTGCTCGGTGGGCCCCAGCCACAGGGTGCGGTAAGGCTCGGCCAGCGGGCCCTGCAAGGCGGTGTCGATGTCTACGCTGGGCAGCGCGCGCAATTGCGCGAGTTCCGCGTCCAGCGCCGCGACCGGCACGCCGAGCTCCAGCAGCGGCTGCCAGTGCCGCGGCAGTTCATCCAGGGCCTGGCGTAGCCGCTGTTGTGTGCCGGGCAGGCTCACCAGCTGGTTGAGCGACAGGTAGCCCTGGAGTTTTTCCAGGTTGACCAGTTGGTCCAGGCGCTCGCTCAGGGCGTCGAGGCGTTCGAGCAGCTGTGGCTGGTCGGCGCCGCGCACCAGGAAGAACTGGCTGGTGGGCTGGTAGCCGGTGATCCGCGCGATGGCCTGGGCTTCGTCGAGCAGTTGCGGCGGCGTGCCGACCCATTGGCGAATGTCGTTTTTGCTCTCGAGCTGCCACAGGCCGGCGGCGCAGAAGGCGATCAACAGCGCCAGCAGCCAGGCGCCGGACACGCGTTGCAGCAGCTGGGAGCGCAGGTTCAGCAGCCACTCGGCTACCCGCAGCGGCCATTGCGCCGGTTGCAGCTCGACGCCGCGCAGCAGCGCCGGCAACAGGCAGACCGCGCTCAGGTAGGCGCCCAGCAACCCGGCGGCGGAGAACACGGCGATCTGGGTCAGCGCCGGGAAGGGCGTCCAGGCCAATGCCAGGTAGCCGATGCAACTGGTGGCCAGGCTCAGGGTCAGCCCCGGCAGGGTCAGGCGCAGCGCCGGCCAGCTGCGCCACGGGCGCAGGCTCCAGCTCTTGGACAGGTAGTGCAGCGGGTAGTCGACGGCGACGCCGATCAGGCTCGAGCCCAGCACCAGGGTCATTACGTGCATCTGGCCGAAGAACGCGACGCACGCCACCGCGCCAAACAGCATGCCCACCAGCACCGGCACGAAGGCCAGCAAAACCCGCCAGCGACGGAAGGCCAGCAACAGCAGCAGGAGGATGCCGACGGTCGCGCCGCCGCCAACCCAGGTGATCTCGCGCGAGGCTTGCTGCTGGCCGCTGGCGGCGTAGAGCAGGCCGCTGGCGGCCAGCAGCTGGACGTCGGCCCGGGCAGCCTGTTCGCGGCTGTTTTCCAGCAGGTCGGCCACCTGCAACGGCAGCCGCATGTCGAAGGCGTCGCCGCTGGTGCGGGCTCGCAGCAGCACCCAGCTCTTGCCGTCGGCGTCGGCGATCAGCGCGCCGCTGCCGATGTCCAGTTGCACCGCGCCGCGTTGCGGCTGGCTGTTCTGGATGCGCCCGGTCAGGCCCAGCCAATCGTCCTGGCTCGGCACCAGGCTGAACCCGCCGAAGGGGTCGAACAGCGTCTGTACGCGCTGCTGGATAAAAGCGCCGGGGTGCTCGATCAATTGCTGGCGGTCGGCGGCGCCAAGCATCGCCAGGCGCCCTTGCAGCAATTGCGCGCGCAGCGCCGGCAGGTCGGCCTGCAGGCTCCATTGGACCGTTTCGAACAGCCCGCTGGCTTGCCATTGTTCGCCCAGGCGCTGGGCCATGGCGATCGCCTGCTGGCGCTCGACGTGGCCCACCAGCACCAGCATTTCGCGGTTCAGCGGCTCCTGCATGCGTTGCTCGGCCTTGAGCTCCAGGGCATCGGGCTCGGTGCCCGGCACCAGTTCCATGAGGTTGGCCGTCAGCGGCGCGCCATGGCGCCATTGCCAGCCGGCCAGGGCCAGCACGGCCACCAGCAGGAGCAGGAACAGCCGCGGCCAGGCGCGTTCACTGGGCAAAGTCATGTTGCTCCGCTTCGCTCAAGGGCTGGCTGCTGATGCTGTCGTGCAGCTTCAGCACGGTGCTGTCGCCCTGGGTTTCCAGCAGCTCGATGCGCTGCACCAGTTCGCCGCCGTCGATATTGATTTGGTTGAACACTTGCTTGAGCAGCAGCGAGCGTGGGGTCAGGGTCAGTTTCCAGGCCTGGGCGTCGCCGGCCAGGGCCAGCTCGAAGTCGCGTTGCAGGCCGCTGCTGTCGCCTTGCAGCACGGCGAGGAACAGCCGGTTCTGCTCGGCCCCGGCGCTCTTGTTCGGCAGCATCTGCCAGCCGCTGGGGTCGCGGCGGGCAATGCCTTGGCCGGTGATGCGGTAGTCCTGTTGCAGCGGCGTCTTCAGCAGCCACAGCAGGCCGTGGCCTTTGGCCAGGACGAAGCAGCCCTTGCTGGTCAGAGGCTGGGGCAGGGCGCGCAGGTGTTTTTCCTGGACGAAACTGCCGTGGATCACCTCGGGCTTGGCCAGCTGGTCGCTGAGCTGTTGCAGGTCGAAGGCGTTGGCCAGCGGGCTGAAGCCGAGCGCTAACAACAGGCCCAACAGCCTGTAGCCGCTGCCGCCTGGCTGCGATCGATTGTGCAGCGGGCGCCCGGCGTTATCGGCCTGGCATCGTGGGCTCGGGTTTTGCGGCTGCTGCGCGGCCGATCGCAGGCTGCGCCAGCGGCTACAGAGGTTACGAAGGCACGAGATCGGGCTCATGACAGAACCTGCGTAACAGCGTCGACAAACACCTTGGGCGAGGCCAGTTGCATCTCGCGGCTGGCGATTTCTACCGCGACCTGCACCGAGCTGGCGCGGGTCAGGCGTTCGCCGGTTTCCAGGTCGCTGATCAGGTAATTGATCTTCAGGCGGTTTTCCCACTCCACCAGGCTCGCGCGCACGTTGAGCTTCTGGCCGAATACCGCGCCGCGTACGTAGCGCAGCTGCAGGTCGATCACCGGCCAGGCGTAGCCGGAATCGCGCATCTGCTGGTAGTTGTGGCCGAGCTTGTCGAGCAGGGCGCAGCGGGCCACTTCCAGGTACTTCACGTAGTGCCCGTGCCAGACCACGTGCATGCTGTCGACGTCGAAAAACGGCACCAGGATCTCGGTGTCCGCGTGCAGTACTCCCTGACTACGCATGCAGCCTCCAGTGTTGCTCGGCGATGCGTTGGAGGCACAGGCGCAGCTCGCCTTCCAGGGCACGGTCTTCGATCACCGGCGCGAAGTCCTCGGCCAGCTCGCGGTGCATGGCCGCCAGGGCCGGCGGCAACGGCCGCGCATCCTCGGCCTGGCCACGCAGCCAGACGCCTTGATTGGCGGCCAGCAAAGTGGCGGCGGCAACCTGCTCGGTCAGCTCCAGCACGCGGATCGCATCGCGCGCGGCGATGGTGCCCATGCTTACCTTGTCCTGGTTGTGGCATTCGGTGGAACGCGAGAACACGCTGGCCGGCATGGTGTTTTTCAGCGCTTCGGCGGTCCAGGCGCTGGTGCCGATCTGCACGGCCTTGAAGCCGTGGTTGATCATCGCGCGGTCCGCCGGGGCGCCGGACAGGTTGCTCGGCAGGCCATGGTTGTAGCGCTCGTCCACCAGCAGCGCGAGCTGGCGGTCCAGCAGGTCGGCGACGTTGGCCACCAGGTTTTTCAGGCTGTCCATGGCGAAGGCGATATGGCCGCCGTAGAAGTGCCCGCCGTGCAGCACGCGTTCGGCCTCGGCGTCGATGATCGGGTTGTCGTTGGCGCTGTTCAGCTCGGTCTCGATAAAACCGCGCAGCCAGCCCAGGCTGTCGGCCAGCACGCCCAGCACATGGGGCGCGCAGCGCAGCGAGTAGCGGTCCTGGAGGCGGTGCAGCGGCGCGGTTGGGGCGTCGATGGCCAGGTCCTGGCGTAGCCAGGCGGCGACTTGCATCTGCCCCGGGTGCGGCTTGGCGGCGAACAGGCGCTCGTCGAAATGCTCCGGATTGCCTTGCAGGGCGACCACGTTCAGCGCGGTGATGCGCGTGGCGAGCTTGAGCAGGTAATCGGCGCGGGCGAAGGCCAAGCAGGCCAGGCCGGTCATCACCGCGGTGCCGTTCATCAGCGCCAGGGCTTCCTTGGGGCGCAGCACCAGCGGCTCCCAGCCCAGCTCGCCATGCACTTGGGCCGAGGTCCGGCGCTCGCCGCGGAACATCACCTCGCGCTCGCCGGACAGGGTCGCGGCCACGTAGGACAACGGCGTCAGGTCGCCGCTGGCGCCCACCGAGCCTTCTTCGGGAATCAGCGGCAGGATGTCGTGCTCGAGGAAGGCCTGCAGGCGCTCCAGCAGTTCCACGCGCACCCCGGACACGCCGTGGCACAGCGACTGCAAGCGCGCCGCCAGCACCGCGCGGGTGGCCTGCGGGTCCAGCAGCTTGCCCAGGCCGCAGCCGTGGAAGGTATACAGATGACGGGGCAGCGCCTCGACGTGCTGCAGCGGCACGGCGACCACGCAGGAGTCGCCGTAGCCGGTGGTCACGCCGTAGATCACGCCTTCCTTGTCCAGCAGCGAATCGAGGAATTGCGCGCCCTTGGCGATGCGCTGGCGGAAGGCACTGTCGCCCTGCAGTCGAGCCGGCGCCCGACGGTTGGCCAGGGCCAGCACGTCTTCGATGCGCAAAGGGAGTTCGCCGAAGGTTACCGGCTCAAGCGGATGCGTCGTCATCGGTCTTCCAGAAAGGGTAAAAGTTGAACCATTGTTGGGGCGCTTCGAGACAGTACTGGCCCAGGCGCTCGGCATAGCGGGCGGTCCACTGGGCGATGACGTGCTCGCGGTCGCTGCGCTTCCACACCACGGCCTCGGTAAAGGGTTCGAGGATGACCCGGTAGCGGCCATGGTTTTTCAGGCAAAGCAGCAGGTTGACCGGGCATTTCAGCAGGCCCGCCAGCAGCCACGGCCCCTGGGGAAAAGGCGCCGGATGGCCGAGGAAGTCCACCTGCACGTTGCGTCCGCCATGCAGCGGCACGCGGTCGCCGGCGATCGCCAGCCATTCGCCGCGGTCCAGGCGCTGGCTGAGTTGCAGCATGATCGCCGGGTCCAGCTCGCTGACCTGGATCAGCCGCAGGTTGGTGGCCCCGGCCTCGCCCAGCAGGCGGTTGAAGCGTTCGGCGTGCTTGGTGTGCACCAGCACATTCATGGTGACCTTCTCGCCCAGCTCGGCCAGGGCCCGGCAGACTTCGAGGTTGCCCAGGTGGGCGCCCACCAGCATCTGCCCGCGGGTGCCGCGAAACTGATCGCGCAGGCGGGCCGGGTCGACGATCTCGATCTGTTCCAGGCGCAGCTTGCCGTTCCACACGTCGAGCTTGTCCAGCAGGGCGTCGGCGAAGGCCATGAACTGGCCGAATACCCGCCAGTGGTTGGGGCGCAGTTCGGCCTTGCCGCTCCACTCGGCCAGGCGCCGCTGGTACAGCCAGGCGCTGTGGCGGGCACGGCGGCCGAACAGAAAGAAATAGAACACGATCGCGTACAGCACCGGGCTCAACACCCGGCGCCCGAGCACGCGCACGCCGAAGGCGGTGAGCTTCATCAGCCAGAAGCTGCCGCGTTCTTCGTGCGCGGCCCAATGTTGCTTGCCCGGCTGTTTGTCGGAGAGCTGCGTCATGCTTGCCACCGTCGCCAGAGAATCAGCGGCGCGCGCAGCAACATGCCGAAGAACAGCCGGGTGTGCATGCTGGAAATCAGCGCGTTGTCATGGAACAGGCGAAAGTGCGACAGGCCGTCCTGGGGGTAATGGACCTTAGTCGGCAGCCAGCGCATCGGCTGGTTGCGCCAGGCCAGGCGCACGAGGATCTCCGGGTCGAAGTCCATGCGTTTGCCCAGGCGCACCGAGTCGATCAGGGCCAAGGTCGGCGGCAAGGGGTAGACGCGGAAGCCGCACATGGAATCGGGGATCTGCAACGACAGGCTGTTGATCCAGACCCAGACGTGGGTCAGGTAGCGCGCGTACAGGCGGCCCTTGGGCACGCTCTCGTCGTACTGTGGATAACCGCAGATCAGGGCCTCGGGATGGGTTCGCGAGTGGTCGATGAAGGTTTCGACATCCCGCAGGTCATGCTGGCCGTCGGCATCCACTTGCAAGGCGTGGCTGAAACCCAGGCGCGAGGCTTCGCGCAACCCGGCCATGACCGCGCCGCCCTTGCCCTGGTTGACCGCGAGCTTGACCAGGAACACCCGTTCGCGCTCGGCCAGCCGTTCCAGCACGGCGGCGCAGGCCGGGCTGCTGGCGTCGTCCACCAGCACGCAGGGCAGGCCGCTGGCGAGCAGGGCCTCGACCACCGCGGGCACGGCGGTTTCGTGGTTGTAGACCGGGATCACGGCGCAGGGGTTATGCATGGGGGTTGCCTCCCGGGCGTCCGCTGCGCGGCCGATCGCAGCCTTCGGCAGCGGCTACAGGAAGCCGCTGGGGGCTGCGCTTGCCTGGGGCCAATAACTTATCCACAGGCGTTCTCCAGCAGGATGCGGCCGCTGGAGCAGGCGGCGCTGCGACTGCGATAGGCAAAGTACAGCTTGCCGCGCTCTTGATCGAAGCGCAGGTGCAGTTTCACCCGGTCTCCAGGCCGTACCAATTGCTGGAACTTCAACACTTCCATGCCGGCAAAGCGCCCCGGCAGGTTGAGCAATTGCTGGCCCAGCGCCAATGCCCAGTCGACCTGCACCACGCCCGGCAGCACCGGGGCCTGGGGAAAGTGGCCGCTGAAGTAGGCGAGGTCCGGCGGGACCGCCAATTGCAGGTTCCATTCGCCATCGACCTCGAGCTGTTCCAGCACCTCCGGCGCCTGTGGCCGTGGGGCCAGCAGCAGGGCCTCGACCTCGGCCTGGGGCAGCTTGCCCTGGCTGTTCAGGGGCAACTGGCGCAGCAGGCGCCAGCGGCGGGGCAGCGCCAGGGGCTCGCAATGCTGGCTCAGGTGTTGGCGCAGCGCGTGGGTGAGTGCCCGGCGGCCCTGGTTGCGCAAGGCGTGCAGGCCTTGTTCGCTGAGCACCAGCAGCGCGCCGAGGGAGGCACGGTTTTCCCGGACCACTCCAAGGCGCGTTTCGGCGACCCAGGCATGCTCGGCCAGGGCCTGTTCCAGCATTGGCAGGGAAATGCGTTTTTCTTCCAGCTTGACGATCCGGTCCAGGCGCCCGAGCAGTTCGAAACGCCCATCGGCGGCAATGCGCGCGGCATCGGCGGTGTGTTCGACATGCCCGGCCGGCAGGTAGGGCGAGGCGACCAGCAGGGCGCCGTCGCTGTCCTGGCTCAGTTCGACGCCGGCGAAGGCTTGCCACAGGCTGTCGCCCTGGCGCCAGGCGATACCGCCGGTTTCCGAGCTGCCGAGGATTTCCGTCGGCCATTGTTGCAAGCGTTGATGCAGTGCTTGCGCGGCGTCGGCGGGCAGCGCGCCGCCGGAGGAAAACACCCGGCGCACCGGGCTCAGCGCCGGCCAGTCGAGGTTGTCGCCCATGCGCTTGAGCAACGCCGGGCTTGCGACCCAGGCAAAGGCCGGGTGTTCGCGGCTGGCGCGTTGTAGGTCTTCCGGGAACGGCAACTGCCGCCGGACGAAGGTGCGCCCGGCGCACAGCGGCCAGAGCACGCGGAACAGCAGGCCGTAGATATGTTGCGTGGCCACGCTGCCGATAATGCAGGCCTGGCCCAGGCCAGCGCCCCACAGCTGCTCCAGGGCCTGGATTTCGTTGGCCAGCTGGCGCAGGGATTTGTCGATGCGCTTGGGCTCGCCGCTGGAGCCGGAGGTGCACAGGCTCAGGCGGCAGGCGTCGAGGTCGAGTTCGGCTGCGGGCAAGGGCGGCTGCTCGAAATCGCTCAGGCGGGCATCGCCGGGTTGGTCGGTCAGCCACAGGTCGACTTGCGTCGACCAGCGTTGGCGGGTCTGGGGTTGCAGGTCGGCGGGCAGCAGCACGCCGACCCCGGCGCGCCAGGCACCGAGCAGGGCAATGGCCAGTTCGGCGGCATCTTCCAGGTGCACGGCCAGGCGCTGTACGCCCTTGGCCTGCAAGCCCGCGGCCAGGCTCAGGGCCTGGTGCCGCAGGTGGCTGTGATCGAGTGCCGGGTCGAGCGCGACGGCCCGCTCCGGCAGCGACTTGAGCAGCAAGTGCTCAAGTTTTATCCAATTCATGCGCGGCCTCGTACGCGTTGTCGTAGCAGCCATTCAATGGCAAACAGCAAGCCCATCAACCCGTAGGCGATCAGGCCGTTGTACAACGTCCACCAGCTCAGCGGCGCCCACAGGGTCAGGGCCGCGGCGAGCAATCCGTTAAAGAGGAAAAACACACTCCAGGCGATGGTCACCTGGCGGGTATAGCGAATGGCCTTTTCCGGCAGTTGCGGCTCGCTGAGGCGGGCCAGGCGTTCGACGATCGGCGGGCCATATTTCAGGCTCAGCCCGAACAGCATGAGCATGAAGCCGCTGATCAGCACCGGGTACCAGCGCAGCAGCAGCGGGTTATCGAACAGCGCCAGCAGCACGCAGAAAACCAGCGCGGCCCCTGCCATCCAGCGGCTGCCAGGGCGCCGTCGGCCGGTCAGCGCCCGGGCCAGCCACAGGCCGCCGAGCAGCAGGCCGAACTGCCAGGGAGCGAAATGCTCCATGCCGAAATACACCGCAAAGGGATACAACAGGCCCGCCAGCAGCAGGCCAAGGCCGACCAGACGGCTCATGCGGCCGGCTGGACCAGACGATAGACCGCCTCGACCACGTCGTTGACGGTACGCACCGCCTTGAATTCCTCGGCGGCGATTTTCTTGCCGGTCTTGCGCTTGATGTGATCGATCAGGTCGACGGCATCGATGCTGTCGATTTCCAGGTCCTGATACAGGTTGGATTCCAGGCTTACGCGTTCCGGTTCCAGTTCGAAGAGTTCCACCAGGGCATCACGCAGGGTGTTGAAGATGTCGTCGCGAGTTTGCATGGTCCGGTCTCAAGCTGCCTGTTTTGCAGTGACGAACGCCGCAAGGCTCGCCACATTGGTGAAGTGGTTGCGGGTGTCCTTGGCGTCGGCGTCGATCTTGATGCCGTAGCGTTTCTGGATCGCCAGGCCCAGTTCCAGGGCGTCGACGGAATCCAGGCCCAGGCCTTCACCGAAGAGCGTCAGCTCGTTGCCGATGTCTTGCACGCTGATGTCTTCGAGGCCCAGGGCATCGATGATCAACATTTTAATTTCCTGGTGCAGATCGCTCATCTTCGGCGAGCTCCTTAATGAAGTAGTGGTGCAAAAAATCGTTGAGCTTGCGCGAGGCCTGCGGCGCGGGGCCCTGGGCGGCAAAGGTGTTCGGGTCTATATCGGCGCCGACGCGAAAACTGAAGTGCACGCGGCGCATCGGGATGCGATACCAGGGTTCGGCCTTGGTCAGGGTGGTCGGGCTGACCTTGATGACCACCGGGGTGATGATTCTCGCACCCCGCAGGGCGATTGCCGCGCCCCCCCGATGAAAGGCCGGCGCCTTGCCCGGCAGGGTGCGTGTGCCCTCGGGGAAAATCACCAGGGTCTGGCCGTTGCGCAGGGCTTCGCCGGCGGCGTCGAGCATGTCCATGCTGCCGTCGTTGCTGATGTATTCGGCTTTGCGAATCGGGCCGCGGGTAAAGGGGTTCTGCCACAGGCTCTGCTTGACCACGCAGTTGGCATTGCGCACCAGGCCGATGAGGAATACCACGTCGATCAGCGACGGGTGATTGGCGATGATCATTTGCCCCGGACGGCCGAGTTTTTCCGCGCCCTGGACTTCGTAGGTCAGCACGCCGGTGCGGGCCATGAAACGGATAAACAGCCAGAACAACCGGCCAATGGTGCGACGCGCGCGCTGGCGATGCGCCTCGGCGTTGCCGGGCAGGCGGGCAAGCAGCGGGAAAACCACCAGGCGCAGGCACAGGCAGCCCAGGCCGAACAAGGCAAAGCTCGCCGCGGTGGCGACCAGGCGCCAGTAGTAGGCGTCGCGGGGTTTTGTGTTTACAGGTTGCGTTGCCAGTTCCATACACGGTTCTTCCAGGCATGTTGGCAGGAGATCTGCTCGCCGAGCAGGGTACGCAACAGATTCAAGGCATGGGGCCACTCGCTGCGCGGCTCTTCGCCGGTGGCGGTCCCGAGCGTCAGTTGCCACTGCTCGCCGGGTGTCAGCAACAGGCCCACCGCATAGGGGAAAGGCACGTCGTCAATCCAGCTGGCATAGGCTTGGGGCGGTTGCTCTTCGGTGACGATCAGCAGCACCGCCGGCGCGCCTTCCTCAAGCAGCGACGCGGCCTCTAGCAAGCCGTGCTCAAGGCCGTCGCCAGCGGCGGCGAGGGCGGTCATTTCGCTGGTTTCGCCACGCATGATTGACCACAGGCCGATCACCGCGTTGTGCACCGAGAGGCTGAATTGGGTCGGGGACAAAGGCTGCTCGGCCGCCAGGTCGCTGAGAATCTCGAAAGTCCGTGGTGTTTCGCCATGCCGGGAAATAAAGACCAACGGTAGCTGCTGCAGGCCTTCGGCCAGCGGCCAGCCCACGCTGAATGCCATGCGGGCCATGCGGCCGAGACGTCGGCGTTGCATGGCCGGAAGGAACGACACGTCGGGGGCGGCCTCACTGCTCTCAAGCACGACCGGCTGTCGGCTCCAGGCCTGCCAATCGTCCACGCTTTCGAGCCCAGGGGCCCACGCGCGCCATCGGGCGATATTGAAGTTGATCACTTGAAAATTCATCCCGCCCCTGCGGGCTTCCTTGACGTGCACAGGTGTTTCGATCGCTGACTCACCTTGCACGAAGCTACAGCCGAGTGGCGCGCATTATCCCGGTGTGACTGGCTTGTAGCAAACACTGGTTACGTTTTGCACAGTAAAAAACGACAAATCTGACAGGTGAAAAGTGTCATTTTGCCATTATCGGAAGGAGCGAGGCGAGGATGCGAACACGTTCAAAAAGTCTAGGCTGTTTCCGGCCATTGGAGCTGACTGGGCGGCCTGCCGTCGGCGAGGTAGCGAAGCAGCGGCGCTCGCTACTACACTCGGTGATCTTTGATGCAGGGAGGTTCTGACATGCGGCGCGTGGTGTTCAATCAGAAAGGCGGAGTCGGCAAGTCGAGCATTGCCTGCAATCTGGCGGCGGTGAGCGCCAGCGAAGGTTATCGCACGTTGCTGGTGGACCTGGATGCCCAGGCCAACTCCACTCAATACCTCACCGGGCTGACCGGCGACGATATCCCCATGGGGATCGCCGATTTCTTCAAGCAGACCTTGTCTTCCGGGCCGTTCTCGAAGAAGAACCAGGTCGATATCTACGAAACGCCGTTCGACAACCTGCATGTGGTGACGGCCACCGCCGAGCTGGCGGACCTGCAGCCCAAGCTCGAGGCGAAGCACAAGATCAACAAGCTGCGCAAACTGCTGGACGAGTTGGCCGAAGACTACGACCGGATCTACCTGGACACTCCGCCGGCCTTGAACTTCTATGCGGTTTCGGCGCTGATAGCCGCCGATCGGGTATTGATTCCCTTCGACTGCGACAGCTTCTCCCGTCAGGCCCTGTACGGCCTGCTGGCGGAAATCGAAGAGCTCAAGGACGACCACAACGAGGATTTGCAGGTCGAAGGCATCGTGGTCAACCAGTTCCAGGCCCGCGCCAGCCTGCCCCAGCAAATGCTCGATGAACTGATCGCCGAAGGTTTGCCGGTGTTGCCGGTGTACCTGGGCAGCTCGGTGCGCATGCGCGAGTCGCACCAGGCCAGCATGCCGCTGATCCACCTCGACCCACGGCACAAACTGACCCAACAATTCGTCGACCTGCACAACCTGCTGGAAAGCGCCTGACCCTCCGTAGGAGCGAGGCTGGCCCGCGATGAGTATCTGAGATTCAACATTGTCGTCGGCTGTCGGGGCGTTTCGCGGGCAAGCCTCGCTCCTACGGTTTGTGGGGGGGTTAAATTCCCTGGCTGCGCAACCAGCTCAGCAACTGCGGTAACGGGAAGGCGCCACTCTGGCGTGCCACTTCCCGACCGTTCCTGAACAGGATCAGGCTCGGGATCGAGCGGATCCCCAACTGCGCCGACAATTGCTGATTGGCCTCGCTGTCGAGCTTGGCCAGCCGGCATTTGCCCGCCAGTTGCGCTGCCGCCTGCTGGAAAACCGGGGCGAACGATTTGCACGGCCCACACCAATCCGCCCAGACATCCACCAGCAACGGCAGGTCGCCCTTGATCTGGCTGGCGTAGTCGCCTTGTTTCAATTCGAAAGGCTGGCTCAACAGCACCTGGCCCTTGCAGCGCCCGCATTTGGGCAGGTCGGCCAGGCGCTCGGCGGGGATGCGGTTCAAGCCGTTGCAATGGGGGCAAGGGATCAACAGTGGCTCGGACATGACGGGGGCTCCAGGTAAGTGCTCGATAGTCTCGATCTGGAGTCTGCGGGCCGGTTTATCAAGCTGTTGCATATGCTCATACATCTTTGCGCGGCCGCTGCCTGCCCGCTTCTAGGCTTGAGGGCGATGCACCGTACCGTTGGTCCGGGAGCATGTATAGCAACTTGCGATAAGTTGCCCCACCCTCTAGGCTGCTATAGCAGTATGCGATAAGGATGTTTGCATGCGCGTAATCACCGCTAAACGCATTTGGGATGCCAAGGAGAAATGGCCGCACTCGGCCCAGGCGCTGGATGCCTGGTATCGCGCGCTCAAGCGCAATCGGCTTGCGGATTTTGCCGCGATGAAGGCGATGTTTCCCGCGGTGGACAAGGTCGGGCCGCTGCATGTGTTCGATATCGGTGGCAACAAGATCCGGCTGATCGCGGTGGTCCGTTATACGACGCAAAAGCTCTATATCCGCCACGTGTTGGACCATCGTGAATATGACCGGGGCAAGTGGAAGGAGGATCGAGGATGAGTGTGTTGATCGAACAAGTGGCCGAACACTGGCAGTTCGTGGCGCCATTGCTGCGCAAGCCGAAAACCGAGGCCGACTACGACAGGCTGGTCCAGGCCCTTGACGAGTTGCTGGACCTGACCGGGGAAGACGAGACCCACCCTCTCAACAGCCTGGTGGAGATCATCGGGGACTGGATCGAAGCCTACGATCTGGAGCATCGCCCGATACCTGTCGCCAGCGGGGTCGATGTGTTGCGCTACCTGATGCGCGAACACGGCCTGACCCAGAGCGACCTGCCCGGCGTCGGCGCGCAGTCGGTGGTCTCGGAGATCCTGAGCGGCAAGCGTCAGCTCAACCTGCGGCAGATCCGCTGGCTGGCCGAACGTTTCAAGGTCTCGGTGGAAACCTTTATCTGAGCCCTCAGGAAGAGCAACTGATTTCCAGGTGCTTGCCCCATTCGGGTGGGCGTTCGGCGTAGCTGTCCATGCCGGGCTGGTGCTCGAACGGCTTGCTCAACACTGAATGCAGGCGGCGAACTTCGGTGTAGTCGCCTTGCTCGGCGGCATCGATGGCCTTCTGCGCCAGGTAGTTGCGCAGGATGTACAGCGGGTTGACGGCGTGCATGCGTTCCCGGCGCAGCGTCTGGCCCTGGACCGGGTCGCGGGCGACCCGGGCCTTGTACAGGTCGGCCCAGGCATCGAAGCCTTGGCGGTCGACGAAATCGTCGCGCAGCCGGGCCACGGCCAGTTCCGCAGGTTCGTCCCCCAGGCGGCGCAAGAACAGGCTGTAGTCCACGCCGCTGCCCTGCATCAGTTGCAGCAGGCGCTCCACCAGCTTTTGATCTTCGTCTTCGGCGGTGGTCAGGCCGAGGCGGCGGCGCATCAGGTCCAGGTAGTGGGCCTGGAACAGCGGCAGGAACAGGCCGAGGCTTTCACGCAGGGCCTCGACGCTGATGAAAGGCGTCAGCGCCTGGGCCAGGGCGCTGAGGTTCCACTGGCCGATCGGCACCTGATTGCTGAACGAGTAGCGCCCCTGGTCGTCGGAATGGTTGCAGATGAAATGCGCATCGAAGTCGTCGAGGAAGGCGAACGGCCCGAAGTCGAAGGTGATGCCCAGGATCGACATGTTGTCGGTGTTCATCACCCCGTGGCAGAACCCGTAGGCCTGCCATTTGGCGATCAGTTCGGCATTGCGCTCGACCACTTCGCGGAACATCGCCAGGTAGGGTTCCGGCTGCTCCAGGCATTCGGGAAAGTGCATGGCCAGCACATGTTCGCCCAGTTGTTTCTGCTGTTCGGGGCGTTTTGTGTAATAGAAGTATTCGAAGTGGCCGAAGCGGATATGGCTGGGCGACAAGCGCAGCAACATCGCCGCGCGTTCCTGCTTTTCGCGCCAGACCGGGGTGTCGGAGCCGATCACGCACAGTGCCCGGGTGGTTGGGATGCCCAGGGCGTGCAGTGCCTCGGAGGCGAGGAATTCGCGGATCGACGAACGCAGGACGGCACGGCCATCGCCCATGCGCGAGTAGGGCGTCTGGCCGGCACCCTTGAGGTGCAGGTCCCAATGCTCGCCGGCGGCGTTGTACACCTCGCCCAACAGCAAGCCGCGACCATCGCCCAACTGCGGGTTATAGGAGCCGAACTGATGCCCGGAATAGACCATCGCCCGCGGTTCCGCTTCGGCCCACAGCTTGTGCCCGCCGAACAGCTCGGCGAACACCGGGCTTTCGGCGGCTTTGGGGTCCAGGTCCAGCAACGCCATGGCCGCCGGGCTGGCCACCACCAGGCGTGGGTGGTCGATCGGCTCGGGCAGCACATGGGTTGAGAATGCATCGCCCAGGCGGGCGAAGCGATTGTCGAAGGTCAGTTCGTCGAGGGCTTTCAACGGCCATCTCCAGCAGAATGTCCGAGCATTCTGCTAGGGATAGCGCCCTTAGTCGAGCCTGCTGGCGGGCGGTTCCCGCAGCGGTTTGCCATCGGGGATCGGCACGATGGTCTTGGCCTCCGGCTCGATGGGCACCATTTTGTATTCCTGGCCATGGAGGTTTTTCAGGTAGATCTCCATCTGGCGGAACGAGATGTTGATGTGCTGTTTCTTGAACTCGCGGTTGATGAAGCGGTTGACCTCATCGAGCACCGGGTTGCGGTCCCCCAGCTCGCGCACGTGCATGCGCAGTTCATGGTCCAGGGTGCTTTCGCCGAAGTTGAGGAAGTACACATGCGGCTCGGGTTCTTTGAGGACCCGCGGGTTATCGCGGGCCGCCTTGAGCAGCAGCTCCTTGACCAGGTCCAGGTCCGAACCGTAGTCGACGCCGAGCTTCAAGGTCACCCGGGTAACGGTATCGGTCAGCGACCAGTTGATCAGCTGCCCGGTGATGAAGGTCTGGTTCGGGACGATGATGTCCTTGCGGTCGAAGTCGGTGATGGTGGTGGCGCGGATGCGGATCCTGCTCACCGTGCCCGACAGGTTGCCGATGGTGATGGTGTCGCCGATGCGCACCGGCCGTTCGAACAGGATGATGATGCCGGAGATGAAGTTGGCGAAGATCGCCTGCATGCCGAAACCCAGGCCCACGGACAAGGCCGCCACCAGCCATTGCAATTTGTCCCAGCTGACGCCGAGGGTCGACAGGGTCGAGACGAAGCCGATGCCGGCAATCACATAGGACAGCAGCGTGGTGGTCGCGTAGGCGCTGCCCTGGGCCAGGTTCAGCCTGGACAGCACCAGCACCTCCAGCAGTCCCGGCAGGTTGCGCGCCAGGGCGAAGGTGATGCCGACGATGATCAGCGCGCCGAGCATGTCGCCGATGCTGATGGGCACCATGCTCATGTTGGCGCCGGTGCCGCTGGTGTATTCGTAGAGGGTGATGTTGTCCAGGTAGGAGAACACGCTGATCAGGTCCGACCAGACCCAGTACAGCCCGGCCATGAAGCCGCCGAGCAGGGCCAGGCGGATCAGGCGCAGGGACTGTTCGTTGACCTTCTCGATGTCCAGGGTCGGCTCTTCGACCACCGCTTCGCCGTCACCGGCTTCCTTGGCGGCCTGGCGTTTGGCCAGGGCCCGCTGGTAGGCCAGGCGTCGGGCGGCGACGCTCAGCCCGCGGACGAAAGTGGCTTCGATCACCAGCCAGAACATCAGCAGGTACAGGGTGTTGATCAGGCGGTCGCTGAGCTTCAGCGCGGTGTAGTAGTAGCCGAAGCACACGGCGATGAACAAGGCGATCGGCAGCGCGGTGAACAGCACCGCCACCGCCTTGCGGAACAGCGAGGCGTTCTGGTGCGTCGGACTGCTCAGCAGCAGGCGGCTGAGCAGCCAGGCCATCAGGGCGTAGCAGGTCAGGACCACGCCGATGCCGAGCACGTCATCGGCCAGCGCCGCCGGTTGATGTTCGGCCACGGCGACCACCGCCACCAAGGCCATGACCACCAGCCCGAGGCGGCGGATCCAGCCCTGGAGGAACTCGACCTGGGGTTTTTCCCAGCGAAAGTGCAGCTCGGCCACGCCGCCGGGGGCGAGGATCCGGTAGGCGGTGTAGAACACCAGCCAGGCCTGGGCCATCTGCAACAGCGCCGCGCCGAGGTTGGCGTTCTGCCCGCGGGCGTCGAACTGCAAGGCCAGGCCGCACAGCGCCAGGCCGAGGGCGACCGGCATCGCCAGCAGGATGTTGACCAGGATCGCCTGCGGCGTGTGCCATTGGCTGTCGCGCTTGAAGTGGCCGATGTCCTGGTGAACCTTGTTCAGGCGCAGGTACAGGTTCTTGCGCCGCCACAGCAGGGCGGCGATCAGCAGCAACAGCGGCAGGAACAGCAGCGGCCGTTGCGCCAGGCCGTCGGCCAGTTCGCTCAGGCTGGACGACCAGGGCAGGGTGGTGACCTGTTTTTCCAGGCGCAGCGGCACGGTTTGCAGCCACTCGGTGTCCAGCGGCTTGTTGCTGGGGATCCAGAACATCTGCTCGTCGAGGGTTGCGCGCAGGCTTTGCGAGGTACTCAGCAGTTGCTTCTGATTGAGCTGCAGGGTGATGGATTCGTTGAGCAGGGCGCTCAGCTCGCGGTTCAGGCGCTCCAGCAGGTCGGCGCGGGTGATGGCCAGGTCCAGCAGGGTTTTGCGCAGTTGCGGGGTGACTTGTTCGGACGGCTGGGTGGCCAGCAGGTTTTCGACATAGCTGCTGGGGCTGGTAATCAGCTCGCGTTGCTGGTTGACCTCGAACTGATACAGGCGAATGTCGGCGATCTGGTCGGCCAGGTCACGGTCGAGCCGCAGGTGCGGCAGGGCCTGCTTCTGTTTGTAGAGAATTTTCGACAGCAGCAGGCTGCCCTTGAGAACGCTGATCTGCTCGTCCAGCGCGGCATCGCTCTGGGTCACGCTGTCGAGTTGCTGCTTGGTCTGCAGGTTCTGCTGGGTCAGCTCGTTGAGGCGGTCGGTGCTTTTGAGCAGGTAGTCGGAGAGCTTCAGGTTGGCCGCGCTTTCGGTCGCCAGGAGGCTGCTGCTGCCGGCCTTTTGCGCTTCGATCGATTGCTGGGTGACGGTCTCCTGGGACTGGGCCAGGCGCTTCTGGTTGATCAGGGTTTGCAGGTCCTGGATTTCCTGCTCCAGGCGCGCGGTTTTTTCCATCAGCAGGTCGTGCTGGCTATTGCCCAGGTCCTGCAGCTGGCTGTTGCCGGCCAGTTCCTGGCGGCGCAGCGGGATCAGTGCATTGATGGCGGCCAGTTCGGCATTGAGCTGGTTGCGCTGGTCGGCGTTGATCGGCTTGCCGGCATCCTTGCCGTTCTTGAGGATCGTATTGATCTGCTGGATACGGGTCTGGCTGCTGCTGATCTCGGCCTGGGCGCGTTCGGGGCGGGTTTGCGCGGTAATGGCCAGGCTGTTGGCCTCGGCCAGGGCTTTTTGCATGTCGCCCTGCTGGGTGGTGCGCTCGGTCAGCAGTTCTTCGAGCTGCGCCACCGGCAGATTGGCGTAGCGCTGGGCCACCGGCACCACCTTGGTGGCCTTCAGGCGGGCCAGCTCGCGCTGGTTTTCGCTGGTCTGGCGCGGTGCATTGCTCAGCTGCTGCTTGAGGTCGTTCAGGCGCTGCTCGTAATCCTGCTTGTTCGACAGCTGGGTCAGCGTCTGTTGCAGCACCGCTTGCAGGGCCTTTTGATCGGCCTCCGGCAATTTGCGCTCGGCGATTTTATCCAGGCTTTTCTGGACGGACTCGGCACTGGGCGGCTCGGCCGCTTGCAGTGGGCCGACAGAAAGACTCAAGCCCAGCAGGGCAGTGGCGAAAAGAATACGCAGGGTTGGCATAGAGACCGGTCAAGCTGGATGAGAAGTTGGCAGTTTAGAGGAAGAGTCCAGGGCCTGGGCGACTTCCTTCGGGGAATCTGACGCCCACTTTGCTGATCTTGTTCCCGTCCATCACGGCAACGGTCCAGATGGTGTTGTTCCATTCCACCTGGTCGCCGACCACCGGAGCACCCCCCACTTTCTGGGTGATGAAGCGGCTCAGCGGCATGTCCGGATCGAGCCCTTCGAGCTTCAGTCCATACAGCGCCGAAACCGCGCCCAGCTGGGCGTCGCCTTCCAGAACGAAGTCGCCGAAGAAGCGCAGATCGAGGCCTCGTTGCGGTGCCTGGCTGAAGAGTTTTCCGAGGGCCGGCAGGTTGTGTTCATGGCCGATTACACAGAGCAAATCATCGGCTTCCAACACCGTACTACCCGACGGATGGAGCAGTTGCTGGCCACGAAACAGGGCAGCGATACGGGTGCCTTCGGGCATTTTCAGCTCGCGCAACGCCGCGCCGATGCACCATTTCTCGGCGCCGAGGCGGTAGACGAACAGCTCCCATTCGCTGGTGACATGCACTTCCAGGGCGGAACGGGAAATCGGCAGCGGCTCCGGCGGCACCGTGACTTTCAGCAGCTTGGCGATCCACGGCAGGCTGGTGCCTTGCAGCAGCAGCGACACCAGCACAATAAAGAAGGCCAGGTTGAAATACAGCTGGGCTTCGGGCAACCCGGCCATCAGCGGGAACACCGCCAGAATGATCGGCACCGCGCCGCGCAGGCCGACCCAGGAAATAAAGGCTTTCTCGCGCCCATGGAAGGCCTTGAACGGCAGCAGGCCGACCATCACCGACAGCGGGCGGGCGAACAGGATCATCCACAGCGCCAGGCCCAGCGCGGGCAGGGCGATGGGCAGCAGGTCGTGGGGCGTGACCAGCAGGCCAAGCACCAGGAACATGCCGATCTGGGCCAGCCAGGCCATGCCGTCGAGCATATGCAGGATGCCGTGCCGGCTGCGCACCGGACGGTTGCCGATCACCAGGCCGCACAGGTACACCGCGAGGAAGCCGCTGCCATGCAAGGCGTTGGTCAGGGCAAAGATCACCAGGCCGCCGGCGATCACCAGGATGGGGTACAAGCCGGTTGCCAGGTTGATGCGGTTTACCAATTGCAGCATCAACCAGCCGCCGCCCAGGCCGATCAGGCCGCCGATGCCGAATTCGCGCACCAGATGCCCCAGCAGGCTCCAGTGCAGGCCGGTCTGGCCGCTGGCGAGCATGTCGATCAGGGTCACGGTGAGGAACACCGCCATCGGGTCGTTGCTGCCCGACTCGATCTCCAGGCTGGCGCTGACCCGTTCGTTCAGGCCCTTGCCGCCGAGCAGCGAGAACACCGCCGCGGCGTCGGTGGAGCCAACGATGGCGCCGATCAGCAGGCCCTGGATCAGGTTCAGGTCGAACAGCCAGGCGGCCGCCATGCCGGTCAGGCCGGTGGTGATCAGCACGCCGATGGTGGCCAGCGACAAGGCCGGCCACAAGGCCACGCGGAAACTCGAGACCCGCGTGCGCAGGCCGCCGTCGAGGAGGATCACCGCAAGGGCGAGGTTGCCCACCAGGTAGGCGGTTGGGTAATTGTTGAAAATGATGCCGCCACCGTCGACGCCGGCGGCCATGCCCACGGCCAGGATAATCACCAGGATCGGGATACCGAGGCGGGACGAAAGAGAACTCACCAGAATGCTCGCACCTACCAGCAACGCGCCGATCAAAAACAGGCTGTTGATGGTCGTTGCATTCAAAGGCAGTACTCCAGAGGCGGAAAGGCGGGCGCAAACTGACCATGCAGTCTGCGTGCCAGCGATTCTAACCTGTTGAAATACGATGCTGTCAAAAAGCTTTTGCGCCTGTTTACAGGCGGCATAAAACTGTCGCCCGGCGGCTGCCCCCGGCAGGCCTCATGCCGCCTGCAGCGAGGGTTGCGGGCGGCGATCAGCGGTGCCGGCGGCGGGTGCGGGGCGCTACAGGGTGAAGCGCGCCACCATGCTGTTGAGGTCCACGGCCAGGCGCGCCAATTCGTGGCTGGCGTCGCTGGTCTGGTTGGCGCCGGTGGCCGATTGCACCGACAGGTCGCGGATATTCACCAGGTTGCGGTCGACTTCGCGGGCCACCTGGGCCTGTTCCTCGGCAGCGCTGGCAATCACCAGGTTGCGCTCGTTGATTTCATTGACTGCGGTATTGATGGTGTCCAGGGCGTCATCGGCGCCACGGGCGATGGTCAAGGTCGATTCGGCGCGCTCGGTGCTGGTGCGCATCGATTCGACGGCATGCTCGGTGCCATTCTGGATGCTGTCGATCATGCTTTCGATTTCGCTGGTGGATTGCTGGGTGCGGTGGGCCAGGGCGCGCACCTCGTCGGCGACCACGGCGAACCCGCGCCCGGCATCGCCGGCCCGGGCGGCCTCAATCGCCGCGTTCAGGGCCAGCAGGTTGGTCTGGTCGGCCAGGCCGCGGATCACGTCCAGCACCTTGCCGATGTCGCGCGATTCCTCGGCCAGCTCGCTGATCCGGTTGGCCGAGCTCTGCACTTCGCGGCTCATCAGTTCTATGGCGCTGACGGTCTCGCGCACCAGATTGCGGCCTTCGCTGGCCGATCGGGTGGCGTCGTTCGAGGCCCCGGCGGTGCTCACGGCGTTGCGTGCCACTTCCTCGACCGCGCAGGTCATTTCGTTCACGGCGGTGGCCGCCTGCTCGATTTCGTTGTTCTGCTGGGTCAGGCCGCGGGCGCTTTCGTCGGTGACGCTGTTCAGTTCTTCCGCGGCCGAGGCCAATTGGCTGGCGGAGCCGGAAATATGCAGCAGGGTCTGGCGCAGTTTTTCCTGCATGCTCGCCATGGCTTGCAACAGCCGCCCGGGCTCGTCGCGACCGTCGACCTGGATGGCCTGGGTGAGGTCGCCCTCGGCAATGTGTTCCGCGGCATGCAAGGCGTTGGCGATCGGTCGGGTGATGCTGCGGGTCAGCAGCCAGGCGAACACCATGGTCAGGGTGGTGGACAGGGCCAGCAGGGCGACCGCCAGGTTGAACGCCGAAGCGTATTCCTCGGCAGCTTGCTGGTTGGCTTCCCTGGAGCGCTGGCTATTGATCTGTACCAGCAGGTTGAGGACTTTGTTGATCTGCTGCGAGTTGCTCATCAGTTCGTTGTTCAGCATCGCCTGCAGCTCGTCGAGCCGGTTGTTGCGCGACAGTTCCTTGAGGCGTTCCTCGAGCTGGCGGTACTCGGCGAGCAGCTTGAGGTAATGCTCATAGGCCTCGCGTTCCTGCGGGCTGCTGACCAGCTTTTCGTAGGTGCCGCGGATTCTTTCAATCTGCTGGTTGCTCAGCTCGAGTGACTCGCGGGTCTTGGCCTGTACCTCGGGGCCCCGGTTGACCACCAGGCGGTAGGACAGCACTTGCAGGCGCAACATCTGTTGGGTGAACTCGCTGATGCTCTGGATGCTGGGAATGTTGTCGGTGGAGATGGTGACGGTTGCCGCGCGAATCTTGCCCATCTGGTTCAAGGCGAAGATGCCCAGGAACAACATCAGGCTGCCGATCAGTGCAAAGCCGAGAAATGCCCTCGGGGCAATGTTCATGTTGCGTAGAGACATGGGATCTACCTCAGGGATGCGCAATTCAAACCGCGGTGGTTGATAGGGCTTGCCTGACCTATCGCGCGGAAAAATGGATTCTTGATGCGGCGGGGAGAATTTCAGAAAGATCTGATGGGCGACGAAGTGTCAGGAACCAGACGGATGAATGGCAGTCTCTAAGGTTCGCAGGCAAGGTCACCCGCCAGGTAAATCAAGGCGTTGCGCCGGGATAATCCCTGGCATCCGGGGTGACTTTTCTTTATCGTACGCGCCCTTTGAAAAATGCTCGGAAAATCAAAATGTTGGAAGCATCCCTAAGCCAATTGGAACAGCTTGTCAGTGACCTGGTGCAACAGAACCAGGAGCTGGCGGGCACGAACGAAACCCTGAAGGCAGAACTGGCCCAGGCCAAGGATGAGAACGAAAGCCTGCAACTGAGCCTGATGGAACAGGAAGAGAAGCAAGGCGCCACCGCGGCCCGTATCCAGGCCCTGGTCGAGCGCGTCAGCGCCGGCCCTGTCAGCGCATGAGGCAGGGTGCCGACGGGGTAAAGGTCGTCTCGATTCTCGGCGAGGACTACTCGATCAAGGCGCCGGCCGGGGAAGAGCAGACCCTGCTGGATGCCGCGTTGATGCTCAAGGCCACCCTGGCCGAGACCAAGAAGAAATACCCGACGCTGATCGGTGACCGCTTGCTGGTGCTGGCGGCGATGAACCTGTGTTCCCAGCAGCTCGAAATGCAAAAGCGCCATCAGCAGGAACTCGACCGTTACCAAGAGCAAGTCAGCGCCACGGTCGAAGTGATCTCCAAGACCATCAGCCAGAACTGACGGGCTGGCCTGCAACCGGTTGCGGTTGGGCCAGAGGCATCGTTATCGCGAGCAAACTCGCTCCTGCAAGGGTTGCATCGAGCCTGCGGGAGCGAGCTGGCTCGCGATGTTCCCAGCCCTTCAGAACCACTCGTCCTGCATGCCCAGGCAGGTATCGTCGCGTGCTTCCAGCAAGGCCAGCTCGTGGTGGCAGGCCGGCACTTCCCAGGTCAGGAAGTAACGCGCCGCCTGCAGCTTGCCCTTGTAGAAACCCACATCCGCCGCGTTGCCTTTGGCCAGGCCTTCCTGCGCGCGAACCGCCTGTTCCAGCCAGCGCCAGCCGATCACCGTATGTCCGAAGGCTTTCAGGTACAGCGCCGAATTGGCCAGGCTGCTGGTGACCTTGCCCTGGGCCAGGTCGGTGAGCAGGCCGATGGTCACGCCTTGCAGGCGCGCCACCAGTTTTTCCAGCGGTTGGCGCAGCGCCGTCAAGGCGTCGTGGGCTTGGGCTCGCTCGCTGGTATCGGCGATCAGGCGGATCAGTTGCTTGAGGCCCGCGCCGCCGTTCTGCGCCAGCTTGCGCCCCAGCAGGTCCAGTGACTGGATGCCGTGGGTGCCTTCATGGATCGGGTTCAGGCGGTTGTCGCGGTAATACTGTTCCACCGGATATTCGCGGGTGTAGCCATGGCCGCCGAGGATCTGGATCGCCAGTTCGTTGGCCTTCAGGCAGAACTCCGATGGCCAGGATTTGACGATGGGCGTCAGCAAATCCAGCAGTTCGTGGGCCTGCTTGCGCTGGTCCTCGCTGGCCAGGGTGGTGGTGTCGTCGAACAGCCGCGCGGCGTACAGGCCCAGGTCGAAAGCGCCTTCGACGTAGGCTTTCTGGGTCAGCAGCATGCGCCTGACGTCCGCGTGCTGGATGATCGATACCGGTGCGGTATGCGGGTCCTTGCTGTCCGGCAGGCGGCCTTGCGGACGTTCGCGAGCGTATTCCAGGGAGTACAGGTAGCCGGCATAGCCGAGCATCACCGCGCCCATGCCGACGCCGATCCGCGCCTCGTTCATCATTTGGAACATGTAGCTCAGGCCATGGTGCGGCTTGCCCACCAGATAGCCGACACAGTCGCCGTTATCGCCGAAGTTCAACGCCGTGGAGGTGGTACCGCGCCAGCCCATCTTGTGGAACAGCCCGGCCAGCAGCACGTCGTTGCGCCGGCCGAGGCTGCCGTCGTCGTTGATCAGGAACTTGGGCACGATGAACAGCGAGATGCCTTTCACGCCGGCCGGTGCGTCCGGCAGCTTGGCCAGCACCATGTGCACGATGTTTTCCGACAGCGAGTGATCGCCGCCGGAGATGAAGATCTTGTTGCCCTTGAGCCGGTAGGTGCCGTCCGCCGCCGGTTCGGCGCGGGTACGGATGTCCGCCAGCGACGAGCCGGCATGGGGCTCGGTCAGGGCCATGGTGCCGAAGAAGCGCCCGTCGATCATTGGCTGTAAAAAGCGTTGTTTCTGCTCGTCGGTACCGAAGCTTTCGATCAGGTTGGCCGCGCCCATGGTCAGGAACGGGTACGAAGTGGAAGCCGCGTTGGCTGCCTGGAAGTGCGCGAAGCAGGCCTGGGACAACAGCGTCGGCAGCTGCATGCCGCCGGCCTCGAAGCTGCGCGCGGCATTGAGGAAGCCGGCTTCGAGAAAGGCGTCGACCGCGGGTTTGACTTCCGGAATCAGGATCGCCTGGCCGTCTTCATAGCGCGGTTCGTTTTCATCGCCCTTGCGGTTGTGCGGGGCAAAGAACTTCTCGGCGATGCTGCGCGCGGTGCCAAGGGCGGCGTCGAAGGTTTCCCGGTTGTGCTCGGCAAACCGCTCGCGCTGGGTCAGGCCCTCGGCGTCGAGGACTTCATACAGCTCGAAAGCCAGATTGCGGGAACTGAGCAACGTCTCGGACATGGCGGCCTACCTGCTTTATAGGGAATGAACCGAGTCTAGGCGGGTGAATAAACCCTGAACAGCAAGATTGATAAGGGTGATAAAGGCGCCAAACAGGCACAGCCCCTGTAGCCGCTGCCGAAGGCTGCGATCGGCCGGAACGGCCGCAGCGATTTCATTGCCGCCGAAGCCCCTGCGGG
>NZ_FNPW01000005.1:120868-274601 GCF_900107395.1 Pseudomonas sp. NFIX28 | reverse complement strand
GCGTCGGGCCAAAAAGGACGTCGATTTTTTATAGAGAAGGGGCGAGTCCCCAGGATGATAAAGGCATACCTGCCATGCCCTTGTAGCCGCTGCCGCAGGCTGCGATCGGCCGGAACGGCCGCAGCGATTTCATTGGCGTCGAAGTCCCTGCGGGACTTATCGCAGCCTGCGGCAGCGACTACAGGGATCGCGTCGGGCAAAGAAGGGCGCCGATTCTTTATAGAGAAGCGGTGAGTCCTCAGGATGATAAAGGCATACCTGCCGCACCCTTGTAGCCGCTGCCGAAGGCTGCGATCGGCCGGAACGGCCGTGGCGATTTCACTGGCGCCAAAGCCCCTGCGGGACTTATCGCAGTCTGCGGCAGCGGCCATCGGGTTTGCGTTGGGCAAAAAAAAGGGCGCCGGTAAGGGCGCCCTTTTTCATGCAGCTGACGATCGGCTTCAGCCGATGGTCATCAGGCTGGCGTTGCCGCCGGCCGCCGCGGTGTTGACGCTCAAGGCGCGTTCGATCACCAGGCGTTCCAGGGCAATCGAGGTTTCGCCTTGCGACAGGCCATGAACCCCGACGATGGCGCCGGCACGCTTGGCCACTTGCTGGCAGACCGCGCGCAACTGGTCGGAGTCGCCGTGATGCAGGACTGCATCGAACACCACTTCGTCCTTGGTCCAGTCGGCCACGCGCTGGATGCGCGCTTGCACTTCTTTCGGCAGGCGGGCGTAGAGCGTCTTGCCCGGTTCGCCTTCCGGCCATACCGCCGAGCCACCCACGGCCAGGACCGCAGCCAGTTGGGTCAGCAGGTCGCCTTCGACTTCCGCCAGGCACAGCACGTGTTCGCGCGGCAGGATGGCGTAGCTGTTGCGTTCGCCGGTCGGGCCGGCCAGGACGCGAGTGACGCCGCTTTGCGACTGTGCCGCGAACTGCGCGCAGAGGGCGCCGAGGTCCGCCAGCTTGTTGCTTTCAGCCCATGCGCGCAGGGCGCCGAGCGGCTTGCTCATGGCCTCGCGCAGGCGCACGTCTGGTGCGTTCAGGGCATCGCCACGGGCGAACGACTGCTCGATGGCGTCGGTAGGGCGCGTCGACAGCAGGCGGTACAGGTACAGCGGGCCACCGGCTTTCGGACCCGTGCCCGACAGGCCTTCGCCGCCGAATGGCTGCACGCCGACCACGGCACCGACGATGTTGCGGTTGACGTAGACGTTACCGGCGTTGACGTTGTCGATCACCTTGGCGATGGTCTCGTCGATGCGGGTGTGCACGCCCAGGGTCAGGCCGTAGCCGGAGGCGTTGATCTGCGCGATCAACTGGTCGATGTCCTTGCGCTTGTAGCGCACCACGTGCAGCACCGGACCGAAGATCTCACGCTGCAGCTCGTCGAAGCTTTCCAGTTCGATCAGGGTTGGCATCACGAAGGTGCCGCGCTTGATTTCCTCGCCGTCGGCGATCGCCACCTGATACACGTTGCGACCTTTGTCGCGCATGCCCTGGATGTGCTTCTCGATGCCGGCCTTGGCTTCGGCGTCGATCACCGGGCCAATGTCCACGGACAGGCGCTCGGGGTTGCCCAGGCGGCTTTCGGCCATGGCGCCCTTGAGCATTTCGATCACGCGGTCGGCGGAGTCTTCCTGCAGGCACAGCACGCGCAGGGCCGAGCAACGCTGGCCGGCGCTGTCGAAGGCCGAGGAGACGACGTCGATCACCACTTGTTCGGTGAGCGCCGAGGAGTCGACGATCATCGCGTTCTGGCCGCCGGTCTCGGCGATCAGCGGGATCGGCCGGCCCTGGGCGTCCAGGCGGCCGGCGACGTTGCGTTGCAGCAGGCGCGCGACTTCGGTGGAGCCGGTGAACATCACGCCCTTGACCCGATCGTCGCCGACCAGGCGGGCACCGACGGTTTCGCCACGGCCCGGCAGCAGTTGCAGCACGCCTTCGGGGATGCCAGCTTCGAGCATCAGGCGCACGGCCTGCGCGGCGACCAGCGGCGTCTGTTCGGCAGGCTTGGCCAGGACCGGGTTACCGGCGGCCAAGGCGGCGGCGACCTGGCCGCTGAAGATTGCCAGCGGGAAGTTCCACGGGCTGATGCAGACCACCGGGCCCAGTGGGCGATGCGCGTCGTTGCTGAAATCGTTGCGTGCCTGCACCGCGTAATAGCGCAGGAAGTCCACGGCTTCACGCACTTCGGCGATGGCGTTGGCGAAGGTCTTGCCGGCTTCGCGGGCCAGCAGGCCCATCAGCGGCTGGATCTCGGCTTCCATCAGGTCGGCGGCACGCTCGAGGATCGCGGCGCGCTCGGCCGGCGGCGTAGCCTGCCAGATCGGCGCGGCATTCAACGCGCACTGGATGGCGTTGTCGACGTCTTCGACGGTGGCTTCCTGCACATGGCCGACCACGTCGCGATGGTCGGACGGGTTGAGCACCGGGGCCGGGGTTTCGCTGCTGGAGGCGCAACCGAGCATCGGCGCGGCTTTCCAGTTGTTGTGGGCAGTGGCCAGCAGGGCGCAGGACAACGACGCCAGGCGGTGTTCGTTGGCCATGTCGATGCCGGCGGAGTTGGCGCGCTCGCTGCCGTACAGGTCACGCGGCAATGGAATGCGCGGGTGCGGCAGGCCGAAACCGCCTTCCAGGGTCGCCATCTGCTCGATCTGGCTGACCGGGTCGGCCACCAGTTCCTGGATGGAGATCGACTGGTCGGCAATGCGGTTGACGAACGAGGTGTTGGCGCCGTTTTCCAGCAAGCGGCGAACCAGGTAGGCCAGCAGGGTTTCGTGGGTGCCGACCGGAGCGTACACGCGGCACGGACGGTTCAGCTTGCCTTCGGCAACCTTGCCTACAACTTGTTCGTACAGCGGTTCGCCCATGCCGTGCAGGCACTGGAATTCGTACTGGCCCGGGTAATAGTTCTGACCGGCGATGTGGTAGATAGCCGACAGGGTGTGGGCGTTGTGCGTGGCGAACTGCGGGTAGATGACTTCCGGTACCGACAGCAGCTTGCGGGCGCAGGCGATGTAGGAAACGTCGGTGTACACCTTGCGGGTGTAGACCGGATAGCCTTCCAGGCCTTCGACCTGGGCGCGCTTGATCTCGCTGTCCCAGTAGGCGCCTTTCACCAGGCGGATCATCAGGCGGTGACGGCTGCGGCGCGCCAGGTCGATCACGTAGTCGATCACGTACGGGCAGCGCTTCTGGTAGGCCTGGATCACGAAGCCGATACCGTTCCAGCCGGTCAGCTGCGGTTCGAAGCACAGGCGCTCGAGCAGATCCAGCGACAGCTCCAGGCGGTCGGCTTCTTCGGCGTCGATGTTCAGGCCGATGTCGTATTGCTTGGCCAGCAGGGTCAGCGACAGCAGGCGCGGGTACAGCTCGTCCATCACGCGCTCGTACTGGGCGCGGCTGTAGCGCGGGTGCAGGGCCGAGAGCTTGATCGAGATGCCCGGGCCTTCATAGATGCCGCGGCCGTGGGACGCCTTGCCGATCGAGTGGATGGCCTGCTCGTAGGACGCCAGGTACTTCTGCGCGTCGTGCTCGGTCAGTGCCGCTTCGCCGAGCATGTCGTAGGAATAGCGGAAGCCCTTGGCTTCGAACTTGCTGGCGTTGGCCAGGGCTTCGGCGATGGTTTCGCCGGTGACGAACTGCTCGCCCATCAGGCGCATGGCCATGTCGACGCCCTTGCGGATCATCGGCTCGCCGCTCTTGCCGATGATGCGGCTCAGGGACGAGGTCAGGCCGGCCTCATTGTGCGTAGACACAAGCTTGCCGGTCAGCAGCAGACCCCAGGTGGCGGCGTTGACGAACAGCGACGGGCTGTTGCCCAAGTGCGGCTGCCAGTTGCCGGTGCTGATCTTGTCGCGGATCAGCGCGTCACGGGTGCCTTTGTCCGGAATCCGCAGCAGGGCTTCGGCCAGGCACATCAGCGCCACGCCTTCCTGGGACGACAGGGAGAATTCCTGCAGCAGGCCCTGGACGATACCGGCGCGGCCGCCGGCGCTCTTCTGGTTGCGCAGTTTTTCGGCGATGGTCGCGGCCAGCTTGTTGGTGGCTTCGGCCATGGTCGCCGGCAGGCGCGCCTGCTCCAGCAGCATCGGCACCACTTCCGGTTCCGGACGGCGGTAGGCGGCGGTGATCGAGGCGCGCAGCACCGATTGCGGCAGGATGCTTTCGGCGAATTCGAGGAAGCACTGGTGAGCATGGTCGGTCTGCAGTTCGCCGGCGTCATCGCTGTCGGCGCGGGTCGAACCGCTCAGCTCGGTCAGGGTTGCACCACCCTCGAGTTTTTCCAGGTAATTGAAAATTGCCTGCTTGATCAACCAGTGCGGCGTGCGATCAATCGAGGTCGCGGCGGCCTTTAGGCGTTCGCGGGTCGGGTCGTCGAGTTTGACCCCAAGGGTGGTGGTAGCCATATTTTTATCCTCATGTTTACCACGTGGCGTGGCATCAGCTGGCGGCAAGATTAGCCGCGAGCCGATCGAGGTGCAACCGGGTGCAACCTGTTTTTTATCGGAATGATAGACAGCTCATCAGGAATTGTTTTGCGCTGCCTGGGCGGCGCTTCTGCTTGGTGCTTTTAATTCGGTCGAGGGTGTTTTTTGCTCCAAAAAGGAGCAAAAACCGGGCGTTCGCCGGAAATATCCTTCAGGTGCAACTTATTCGCTCGAAACAGGTTGCACCTTCTTCGAATTGTTGAATAGCATTCGCGCCCAAGGTGCAACCAGTCTTCGAGACCGGTTCATCGGCTGGTGGCTTTCCTGGGGAAACATCAGTCATAAATGCGCGGAGTACCCAACCGTCTCTCAAACGTAGCCGTTTGAAAGCAGTGGTGCTGACCGCCGCTACATAAAAACAAAGCCAGGGCGTAACTCAATGAGTGCAAGCAATCCAACCTTGATCACGTTCGTGATCTACATCGCAGCTATGGTGCTGATCGGCTTCATGGCCTATCGCTCTACCAACAACCTTTCTGACTACATCCTTGGCGGTCGCAGCCTGGGCAGCGTGGTAACCGCGCTTTCCGCCGGTGCTTCCGACATGAGTGGCTGGTTGTTGATGGGCCTGCCGGGCGCCATCTATATGTCTGGCCTGTCCGAGAGCTGGATCGCCATTGGCCTGGTCGTCGGCGCCTACCTGAACTGGCTGTTCGTTGCCGGTCGTCTGCGAGTACAAACCGAACACAACGGCGATGCATTGACGCTGCCGGACTATTTCTCCAGCCGCTTTGAGGATAAGAGCGGGCTGCTGCGGATCATCTCCGCGATCGTGATCCTGGTGTTCTTCACCATTTATTGCGCCTCCGGCATCGTCGCCGGTGCCCGTCTGTTCGAAAGCACCTTCGGCATGCCTTACGAGACCGCCCTGTGGGCCGGCGCCGCGGCAACCATCGCCTACACCTTCGTCGGTGGTTTCCTGGCGGTGAGCTGGACCGACACCGTGCAGGCCACCCTGATGATCTTCGCCCTGCTGCTGACGCCGATCATCGTGCTGCTGGCCACCGGTGGTGTCGACACCACCTTCCTGGCGATCGAAGCCCAGGACCCAAGCAACTTCGACATGCTGAAGAACACCACCTTCATCGGCATCATCTCGCTGATGGGCTGGGGCTTGGGCTACTTCGGCCAGCCGCACATCCTGGCGCGCTTCATGGCCGCGGATTCGGTCAAGTCGATCGCCAATGCCCGCCGTATCTCCATGACCTGGATGATCCTGTGCCTGGGCGGCACCGTGGCGGTGGGCTTCTTCGGTATCGCCTACTTCTCGGCGCACCCGGAAGTGGCCGGTCCCGTGACCGAGAACCACGAGCGCGTGTTCATCGAGCTGGCCAAGATCCTGTTCAACCCATGGATCGCCGGTGTGCTGCTGTCGGCCATCCTCGCGGCAGTCATGAGCACCCTGAGCTGCCAGCTGCTGGTGTGCTCCAGCGCCCTGACCGAAGACTTCTATAAAGCCTTCCTGCGCAAGCATGCCTCCCAGGCGGAACTGGTCTGGGTCGGTCGTGCAATGGTGCTGGTGGTTGCCCTGATCGCCATCGCCATGGCCGCCAACCCGGAAAACCGTGTACTGGGCCTGGTCAGCTACGCCTGGGCCGGTTTCGGCGCGGCCTTCGGCCCTGTGGTACTGATCTCGGTACTGTGGAAAGGCATGACCCGCGACGGCGCGCTGGCCGGCATCATCGTCGGTGCGGTGACCGTGATCCTGTGGAAACACTTCAACCTGCTGGGCCTGTACGAAATCATCCCGGGCTTCATCTTCGCCAGCCTGGCCATCCTGCTGGTGAGCAAGATGAGCGCACCGAGCGCCGGCATGGTCCAGCGTTTCGAAGCGGCCGAGAAAGACTACAAGCTCAACCACTGATCGGTATGAGCCGAGGTCCGACCTTGGTGATATGAAAAACGGCCCGCAACCTTCTGGTTGCGGGCCGTTTTTTTTTAGCTGGCCTGACGCCAGCCCTGGGAGCGACCTACCGCCTGGCTAAAAGTCTGCCGCCAGGCCTCGGCGGTTTGTCTGTCGACCAATGGCTGGAATTCGGTACTGGTGTTGTCCGGTGTCGGCAGCGTCTGGCCCAGGCCGCGGGCGGCGAGGCCGGCGCAGCCCAGGGCGGTCAGTTCGTCGAAGCGCTGGGTGACAATGGTGCGTTGCAGGATGTCGGCGAGAAACTGTGCGAAGTAGGGGCTGCGGGCCAGGCCGCCGTCGATCGACAGGCGATCGGTCACATTGAGGTGGCCGTCCATCACCGCGATCACCTCGGCGCTGCGCAGGGCCACGCCTTCGAGCACGGCCTGGCACATGTCCTGGCGCGTGGTGCCGGCGTTCATGCCGACCCATAGCGCCCCGGCGCTCCTGTCCCAGTGCGGGCAGGCCAGGCCGGACAGCGCCGGGACGAAGGCCAGCTCCCGGGAGATCGCCGCCGGGCTGCTGAAGCTCGCCAGCTCCGAAAAGTCGCTGAACAACCCCAGGCGTCCGGCCCATTCCACCGCGGCGCTGGCGTCGTAGACCCCTCCATCCATGGCGTATACGGGCTTGCCGTCGATGTGCCAGGCCACGGTCGCCAACAGGCCGTTTTCCGGCGAGCGGATGATCTGCTCGCCGGTGACGGTCAGGGCAAAGGCGCCTGTGCCGAAAGTGATCTTGGCGTCGCCCGGTTGCCGGCAGCCGTGGCCATACAGGGAGGCCTGCTGGTCGACCACCGAGGCGCTGATCGGCGTCTGGCCGATGCTGCCGAAGTGCCCGATCGTGGGACGGATTTCCGGCAGGGCCTGTAGCGGGATGCCAAACAGCGCGCACAGCTCTGGGTCCCATTGGCCGGTGGCGAGGTTCATCAATGAAGTACGCGAGGCGGTGGTGACGTCGGTGGCGTAGACCCCGGCCAGGCGGTCGAGGAAATAGGCGTCGGTGGTGCCCAGGCGCAGGCGTCCGGCCTTGAGTGCAGCCTGCGCGGCGGGCAGGTGTTCGAGGATCCAGGCCAGCTTGCTCGCGGAAAAATAGGCGTCCAGGGGGAGGCCGGCGCGTTCCAGGGTCAGGGCTTCGGCGCCTTCGCCGCGCAGTTGCTCGATGCGCGCGGTGGTGCGGTTGTCCTGCCAGACGATTACCGGTGACAGCGGCGCGCCGCTGATCGCGTCCCAGGCCAGGCAGCTTTCCCCCTGGTTGGCCAGGCCGATGGCGTCGACGCGGCCGGTGGCTTCCAGGCAGCGCTGCAGGTTGGCCAGCAATTCCAGCGGATCGTGTTCGACCCAGCCTGGTTGCGGGTGATGTTGCTGGTGGCGTAGCGCGAGCTGGATATCGGCGCGGCCTTGCATATCCACCACCAGCACGCGGGTGCTGGTGGTGCCTTGATCGAGTGCGGCTATTCGCATGGTCTGTTCTCGTGGTGGAGGGCCTGCGGCCTAGTCAATGGAGATGTCCAGTCGCTCGGCGTCGAGCGGGATGGCCAGGGCCTTGAGCGGGATCAGCAGGCGTCGCTCCGGCAGGCTCGAGACCTGGTGGCTCCAGAGTTCCTGGCCATTGCTCGTGCGCACGCGCAGGGTGCCGCTGACGGCCTGGCTGACCCGCAGCTGAATATGTTCCAGTCCTGCCATATGGCTGCGCACCAGCTGGCGGGGCACGCAGAGCTTGATCGGCGCGTTGCAGTCGAGGTGGATATGGCCGAGGGCGGGGGGCAGTTCGCCGCGCAGGTCGGCGCCGACAAGGCGGCCGATCTGCCGTCCCTCGCGGTAGGACCAACCGGCGGTTTCAATCGGTCGCAGCAGGTTGCCGGCGGCAAAGTAGCTGGGGTCCGAGCAGCGCCCGAACTGGTCCACCACGGGGCCGCCGCTGCCGCTATCGAGCTGCAGGTGGCTGTTGCGGATCAGGCTCGACTCCGGGGTGAATTGTCCGGTGAGCAGCACGCCGTCACACTCGAAAGTCTTGAGCTGGCCGTCGGCCAGGCGCACCTGCGCCGATTCGACTCGCCCTGTGCCGTGGATTTCCAGCAGTTGCGCGCCGAAATGCATGGGCACCCCGCACAGCCGCGGGAACAGCGCCAACGGCCAGCGGGCGGTAGGCCGCGGGTTGGCTTCCAGCATCGCCACCGGGCGAATGCCGGCGCGGCGGCAACTGAGCACAGCCGACAGGCTGACCAGTTCGGTGCCGACGATCAGGGGCCGCTCGAAGGGTTTCAGATGCTGCAGGTACAGGTAGTTCTGCAGCGCTCCAGTGTTGATCACCCCCACTGGCCGATCGCCGGACAACAGGCGCGCCGAACGCGGTGTTTCGCGGGCGCCGGTGGCGACCAGGACGCGATGAGCGTGCAGCTCCACCGCGCCCTCGGGGCTGGCCAGCCGCAACTGGCCATGGGGGGCCAGGCTGAGCACGCTGTGGCGCAGACGGATCTCCACCCCGGCGGCCAGCGCTGTGGCCACATTGCGCCTGGCGTAGGCCGGGCCGCTGAGGATTCGTCCGTATTCGCGCATACCGAAGGGCGGGTGCCCGCAGTGGCGCGGAATGCCGCCGGCCGTGCTTTCCCGTTCGATGACCACGACCCGCTCGATGCCCTGGCGACGCAGTTCGATGGCTGCCGCCAGGCCGGCCGGGCCGCTACCGATAATGGCTACGTCGGCGTAGAGCTGTTCAGTGCTGTTCATGGCAACGACCTGTGGCAAGTGGGACGGCTAGCTGGCTGGCGCTGAGTTCGGCGACCTGGGCGCCGCAATAGAAGCCCTGGCAGCGCCCCATGCAGGCACGGGTGCGACGCTTCAGGCCGCCGATATCGCCGGGCGGCAGGGGGCTGGCCAGCGCCGCCTGGATTTCCCGGCGAGTGACTAGTTCGCAGTGACAGACAATCTCGCCATAACCTGGGGTCTGCCAATCGCGGGGCAGGTGTTCGGCCAGGTTGGGCACCTGAGGCCAGGTTGGCGCACTGACCGCCACGTGCTGATGCTGCTGGCTGTACAGGCTGTAAACATGCCGGGCGATGCCCAGGGCTGCGGTAAGGCCTGTGGAGCGGATGCCTCCGACCGTGATCCAGTGACGCTCCGGATCGGCCTGGATGCGGTATTCCTTCTTTTCGCTGGCCGGGCGCAGACCGGCATAGGTGGCGGTCACCGGCATGCCGGCCAGTGCCGGGATGCGCTCGACGGCGGCGTCGATCAGGCTTTGCAGGGTGGCACCGTCGAGGCCTGCGTGGACGCGGTCCTCCTGTTCCTCGGCGGTTGGCCCCACCAGCAGATTGCCGTAGACCGTGCGGGTCAGGACTATGCCTTTGGTGCGCTCGTTCGGCACCGGCAGCACGATGCTGCCCAGCAGGCTGGCGGCGGCCTTGTCGAAGACTACGAACTGGCCCTTGCGCGGCATGATGCGAAAGCTGCTCTGGCCCAGTAGATTCTGTTCCAGCAGATCGCCGAACAGCCCGGCGCAGTTGATTACCTGGCGGGCTCGTAGGCGCCCCTGGGTGGTCAGCAAGGTCCAGGCCTGGCCGTCGAACCGCCCTTGCCGGACCTCCGCCCGCAGACGCACCTGGGCCCCGTGGGCCATGGCCTGTTGCAGATAGGCCAGCGGCGCCGACCAGGGATCGATCAGGTGTTCGCCCGGCACCAGCACGGCGCCGAGGGCTGCGCGGGACAGGTGCGGCTCCATGGCGCGGATCTGCCCGGGGTCGAGCATTTCCACGTCGTCCACGCCATTGGCCTTGGCCTGGGCGAGGATGCCGGCCAGCTTGTGCTGGTCCTCGGCATTCCAGGCCACCACCATGGCGCCGGTCCTGAGCAGCGGCAGGTTCATGCGGCCGTGGATCTCCAGGTATTCCCGGTAGCCGGCCTGCATGCATTGCAGCTCCAGGCTGCCGCTGGGGGCATCGAAGCCGGTATGCAGGATCGCGCTGTTGGCTTTGCTGGCACCGGACAGGATGTCGCTGCTCTTCTCCAGCAGCACCGTCCGTGCGCCCTCCAGGGCAAAACGCCGTGCCATGGCGCAACCCACGACACCGCCACCGACGATGGCGACGTCGTATGTTTCATTGCTCGGATCATTCTCGGTCATATAAAGGCCTGTTTTCTGCGGTAACACCGAACTGCCGGTGCAGATGCCAGAGCACAATATATGCCAGAAATGTTGTTTGTGTTATTATTCGGTCATAAATCGGTCTGTAATTGTGAGTTTGTTGTGGGAGTGTTTTGGGGCGAAACAACGACGCCTTGCTCAGGGCGCGGGCACCACATGCACCTCGACCTGGGCCTTGTGCAGCGCGGCCGCGAGTTCCGGGCCTGGTTGGCGATCGATTACCAGGCGATCGATTCGCTCCAGGGGAAAGACCTTGAACAGGCCGCGTCGCTCGAGTTTCGACGAGTCGGCGATCACCGTCAGTTGCCGGGCCTGGGCCACCATGGCGCGGGCGATCTCGGCCTCCTCGATGGAGAAATCCATGGCGCCATCTTCATTCAGGGCGCCGATGGTGATGACCGCGTGTTCGGCATTGAACCGGGTGATCTGCTCCAGGGCCAGGGTGCCGACGTTCTGAGTCGAATCGGGGCGGAACTCGCCGCCAATCATGAAGACCCGATTACCGGATTCACCAATGCAGCCGGCAATCGGCAGTGAATTGGTGATCACCGTCACTCGCGTCTGCTGCACCAGTTCGCGGGCGAAGAACAGGGTGGTAGTGCCGGTATCGATGAAGATGCTGTCGCCCGGGTTGAACAGCCCCGCGGCATAGCGGGCGATGCTGCGTTTCTCCTGGGCGTGTTCGTTCATGCGGGTCTGGAAGGTGTTCTCATGTTCGCCCGAGGGTGGCAGTGCGGCGCCGCCGTGGAACTTGGTGACCAGGCCGTTTTCCGCCAGTTCGCTGAGGTCGCGGCGGATGGTTTCCTGGGATGTGGCGGTAATCCGCGCCAGTTCTTCCACCGATACCCGCTCGCGTTGGCGCAGGAGTTCCAGGATGTGCTGTCGTCGTTCGTTGGGGCGCATGTCGATGTTCCATTCAGTGCTACTTCGCCACACAAATGGGCAGGTTTTGTTACTTACACACACCTTTGTTCCATATGGGTGACAATTCGGGCAGGTATGAGGGGCGATTTAAACATTCAGGTGCAGATTTAACAAATCAATCAGTCATGGATCTGTCCCGGTTCCTATTGGTGATGGAGATTTTCGTGGAAATCAATATGACTGAATCAGGTTGGTTTGTCGGTAAAAACCACAACTAATACACATTGTGGCACAGGAAATGCCATGTCCTTGGTTAGAGGTTTGCCGTCAGGACTATCGAGGGCAAACCGGCATTAGCCCCAGTCCATGGCGGGGCCCCCCATGAGTGATGCGCAGAGAGATGAGCGAACATGGCTGAATTTGGAAACTACGTCATTTACCTGATCATGCTCGGGGCTGTGGTCGGCGCCCTGGCTTCGATCATCAAGCCGGAGAGCGGCCTGGGTAAGGAATTCGTCAACGGCATTCATTCCATCGGTCCGGTATTCCTGGCGCAGGCCGGAATCATGGTGGCCATTCCTTATCTATCCCAAGGCATCTCCCACGGCCTGGGTCCGTTTTTCCAGGCCATGGGTTCGGACGTGTCGATCGCCGCCCTGTCGATCATTGCCGTGGACATGGGCGGCTACCAGCTGGCCAACGCCCTGACCGCCAACCGTGACCTGTGGATCACCGCGATGCTGGTGGGCTACACCTCCGGCGCGACCATCGTCTACCTGATCCCGGTCGGCCTGACCATGCTCGAACGTAAGGACCACAAATACCTGGCACTGGGGGCCATGGCCGGGCTGATCAGCATCCCGTTCGCGGTGCTGGCGTCGCTGATGATCATAACGGCCACCCAACTGCCGGTGCGCGACATCGTCTCGACCAACGCCGAAGCCCTCTATTACCTCTCCCTGGGGGTCGTCGACATGCTCAAGCTGCTGGCGCCGCTGTTCGTCTTCTGCTTTCTGCTGGCGGCCGGCCTGCGTTATCGGCCGCAGATGATGGTCAATGGCTTCCTGGTGTTCGGCAAGATCATGGATGCGGCGATCAAGCTGATCCTGGCCCTGAGCATCGTCGAGCACTTCACCAAGTTTTTCAGCCTGACCTTTGGCGGCTGGGGGTTCGACCCGATGTTCGCCGACGAGAAAGAGTTGTTTCGCGCGATCGAGATCGCCGGCTACATCGGCATCATGCTCGCCGGTACCTTTCCGATCTGTTACCTGTTCCAGCGCTACTGCAAAAAGCCCATGCAATTCCTCGGGCGCCAGCTGAACCTGTCCAGCGCCGGGGCTGCCGGTTTCATCATGGTATTTGCCAACATCATTGCCACCTTCCACCTGTTCAAGCAGATGAATGCCCGGGACAAGGTGCTGTGCGTGGCCCTGGGTGTCTGCGCCCAGGCATTGATCGGTGATCACCTGGCCTTCACCGCCAACTTCCAGCCCAGCCTGATCCTGCCGATTCTCATCGGCAAGCTGTTCGGTGGCCTGCTGGCCGTGGCTATCGCCACCCGTATATCCGTCCCGGCCGCCCAGCGCTACGAAGCGCAGGAACTGCAACAAGCCGCGGCATTTACCCTGCAACCTGCGCGAACCTGAAACGGTTCGCACCCTTTCCTATCAACAGAGGTCACCATGCGCAAGATTTTTCTCGCCTGCCCCTACAGCCACCCCGAACCTGCGGTCGTCAGCCAGCGCTTCGAACAGTGCAACCAGGTCGCCGCTCAAATCCTCGAGGCCGGACACGCGGTGTTCAGCCAGGTCAGCATGTCCCATCCGATCAACCTGTGCTTCAACGGCAAGGACAGCGCCAGCATCGGCAAGCTCTGGGCGCCGGTGGATGCGCTGTACATGGCGATGATGGACGAGTTGATCGTGCTGGACCTGCCGGGCTGGAAGGACAGTGGTGGGATCAAGCGGGAAATCGAGGTGTTCGAGTCCTCCGGGCGTCGTGTCAGCCTGTGGTCGGAGGTTAGCAAGGAATTCCTCTAGGCTATCCAGGCCCCGTACCCGTCGTCGCCTGCGCCGGGTACGGCGCCGCCCTGACCTGACGACGGGGCCGCTACAAGGTAAACTTGCGCCCCTGCGCAGGAGCAACCATGAACTATCGTCACGCCTTCCACGCCGGCAACCACGCCGACGTCTTCAAACACCTGACCCTGACCCGCCTCATCGCCCTGATGTCGCGCAAGGAGCAGCCGTTCGCCTACCTCGACAGTCATGCCGGCATCGGCCTCTATGACCTCCAGGGCGATCAGGCCAACCGCACCGGCGAATACCTGGAAGGCATCGCGCGCCTGTGGGGCGAGCAGGACCTGCCTGCGCTGACCGCCGACTACATGGCTGTGCTGCACAAGATGAACCCCGATGGCGAGCTGCGTTACTACCCGGGTTCGCCCGAGCTGGCGCGCCGCCTGACCCGTCCCCAGGACCGTGTGTTGCTCAACGAGAAGCATCCCGAAGACGGGCTGTTGCTCAAGGAAAACATGAAGGGCGATCGCCGGGTGGCGGTGCATCTGGGCGAGGGCTGGCATGTGGCGCGGGCATTGTTGCCGGTGGCCGAAAAGCGCGCGGTGATGCTGATCGATCCGCCGTTCGAACAGCTCGACGAGATGCAGCGTTGCGCCGCGTCGTTGAAAGAGGCCATCGGCCGGATGCGCCAGACCGTGGCGGCCATCTGGTACCCGGTCAAGGATCAGCGGGCGCTACGCCGCTTCTACCAGGACTTGGCCGGTACCGGCGCGCCGAAGCTGTTGCGTGTGGAATTGCTGGTGCACCCGCTGGACACCCCCAATAGCCTGAACGGCTCGGGCCTGGCGATTGCCAACCCGCCGTGGGGGCTGGAAGAGGAATTGCGCGAGTTGCTGCCATGGCTGGCGCAGAAATTGGGCCAGACCCAGGGCGGCTGGCAGATGGATTGGCTGATCGCCGAATAATGTGAGGTCGTAGCCGCTGCCGAGGTACGAGGCTGCGATGGGCAGCGAAGCGGCCCCCGAGGGCGCTCCTGCGGAACGCGTCGCAGCCTCGTGCCTCGTCAGCGGCTACCGGTCAGATCGGGCAGGTCACGCCAGTGCCGCCGATCCCGCAGTAGCCTTCCGGGTTTTTCGCCAGGTACTGCTGGTGATAGGCCTCGGCGTAGTAGAAGGTCGGGGCCTCTTCGATTTCCGTGGTGATGCTGCCAAGCCCGGCCTTGGTCAGCTCGGCCTGGAACACTTGCTTGCTGGCCTTGGCCTGCTCCAGCTGGGTCGGGTTGGTGGCATAGATCACCGAGCGGTACTGGGTACCGATGTCGTTGCCCTGGCGCATGCCCTGGGTCGGGTTATGCAGTTCCCAGAACATCGCCAGCAATTCCTGATAGCTGACTTTCTCCGGCTCGTAGACCACCAGCACCACTTCGGTGTGGCCGGTCAGGCCCGAGCAGACTTCTTCGTAGGTCGGGTTCGGGGTAAAGCCGCCGGCATAGCCCACCGACGTGCTGAACACGCCCTCGCGCTGCCAGAACTTGCGTTCCGCACCCCAGAAGCAACCCAGGCCGAAAATGGCGAATTCCACGTTGCCCGGGAATGGGCCCAGCAGCGGGTTGCCATTGACGAAGTGTTCGGCTGGCACGGTCATCGGGGTTTCGCGGCCAGGTAGAGCTTGTTCTTTGGTAGGAAGCACGTTTTTGTTCACCAGGATTTCCGAGCGCAGAACCATGATCAGTCCTCTCAGTCAGGTTGGGAGTCAGTAAGTAGACATGCAGTTTGCCCGACTGTTACGGCGCTGTCAGGCGATTGGGCCGCGCGGATAGCGTTTGAGCTTGTCGATCAGCTCCGAGCCGGGGATAGGACGGTCGAACAGGTAGCCCTGGCCGACGTCGCAGTGGTGCCGACGCAGGAACGACAGCTGTTCCGCGGTTTCGATGCCTTCGGCGACCACCTGGATTTTCAGGTTGTGGGCCATGGCGATCACCGCCGAGGTGATTTCCATGTCGTCCTGGTTGGCGGGGATTTCATGGATGAAGCTGCGATCGATCTTGATGATGTCGATCGGGAATTTCTTCAGGTAGCTCAGCGACGAATAGCCGGTGCCGAAATCGTCCATGGCCAGGGTCAGGCCGAGCTTTTTCAGTTGATCGAGCTGTTGGTGGGTGTCTTCGGTGGCTTCCAGCAGCAGGCCTTCGGTCAGTTCCAGTTCGAGCAGCGAGGCGGGCAGTTGTTCTTCCTTGAGGATGCTGGCGATGGACGCCACCAGGTCCGGGTCGGAAAACTGCTTGGGCGAGAGGTTGATCGCCACCTGCAGATTGCCCAGGCCGGCGGCGGTGAGCTGTTTGCTCATGCGACAGGCCTGGCGCGCGATCCATTTGCCGATTGGAATGATCAGGCCGGTTTCTTCGGCGACGCTGATGAATTGGTCCGGACGGATCATCCCTTTCTCCGGATGATTCCAGCGCAGCAGCGCTTCCATGCCCAACAGGCGCCCGCTGCGTAGGCACAGCTTGGGCTGGTAGAACACGTCCAGCTCGTTCTGGGTCAGGGCGCGGCGCAGGTTGTTTTCCACGAACAGCTTGTAGCTGGCCTCGGCGTTCAGGGCTTCGGTAAATACCTGCACCTGATGTTTGCCGTTGGCCTTGGCCTTGTGCAGCGCCAGGCCGGCGTTGCGCATCAAGGTCTGCGGATCGCGGCCGTGCAGCGGGGCGCAGGCCAGGCCTACGGAGCCGGTGACGCTGATGAGCTGGTTGTCGACGAACATCGGTTTGTCGAGGGTCATCAGCAGCTGGCTGGCGATCTGTTGGCCGGCTTCCAGGTCGGTGTCGTCCAGCAGCACGGCGAACTCGTTACTGGCGAAGCGCGCCAGGCTGCCGCTCGGGCTCAGGCTGTTGCGCAGGCGCCGTGCCAGGCTGATCAGCAGTTTGTCGCCGGTCTGGTGGCCGAGGCTGTCGTTGATCCGCTTGAAATTGTCGATGTCCACCAGCAGCAGGCTGATGGGGCTGTCGCTGTCGCGGGCGAAGCGCTCGTCGAGGTTGCGGATGAAGGCGGGACGGTTGCCCAGGTTGGTCAGGTTGTCGGTGTAGGCCAGGCGTTCGATGCGCTGCTGGGCGAGCTTGGTCTGGGTGATGTCTTCGTAGATGCCGATGTAGTGGGTCAGTTCGCGGTTGTCGCCGTAGACCTTGGAAATCGACAACTGGCCCCAGTACGGCTCGAGGTTCTTGCGCCGGCTCTTGAACTCGCCCTGCCAGCTGTTGCTCTTGGCCAGGCTGGAGGGCGCATCGAACAGCAGCTCGCTGAGGTTCTCCAGCGCCGGCAGTTCCGCCAGCCGATGGCCGTGGACTTCCTCGGTGCTGTATTGGGTGATCGCGGTGAAGCTGGGGTTGACGTACTCCACCACGCCGTCGCAGTTGACCAGCAGGAAGGCGTTGGCGCTTTGCTCGACCGCGCGCTGGAACAGGTGCAGGGCGCTGGTGGCGGTGCGGCGGTTGTGGTTGTTGATGACCTGGGCGAACTGGTCCGCCAACTCGCCGGCAAAGGCGATTTCATCGGATTGCCAGGCGCGGGTGGTGCCCACTTGTTCCAGGCACAGCACGCCGACCACCTGGCCGTCGATGCGGATGCTGGCGTCGAGCATGGCGTTGATATTGCGCGGGCGCAGGCTTTCGGCCATTTCCCGGGTGCGCGGGTCGCGCATGGCGTTGTGCGCGTCGATGGCCCGGCTGGTGTGCAGGGCCTCGAGGTAATCGGGAAATTCGCTGGCGTCGATCGTCTCCGGCAGGATGTATTCCTGCCGGTCGCGGTGATACACGCAGATGGGCACCAGCGACTGGTCTTCCAGGTTCCAGATGCTGGCGTAGTCGATCTCATAGATGTCGCAGGCGCTGCGGGTGATCAGCTCGGCGGCTTCCAGCAAGGAGTTGTTGGCGCTGTAGCGCTGGCGGGCCAGGAGCAGGATCAGGTCTTGCTGGGCGCGCACTCGTTCGAGGTGCTGGAGTTGTTCCTGCTGGGCGCGCTGGTTGAGCTCCAGGGCAATTTGCAGGCGGCTGTTCTGGGTTTCCAGGTCGGGGGCCGGGAGTTGTTGCTCGTTGTCGAACAGGCCGTCGACCACCAGGAAATAGCCACGCAGCAGGTGGCGGTTGTGCTGTTTGTAGGCTTCGCCGAGCTCCAGCAAGCTGAGTGAGCCTTTGGCGGTGTGCAGGGTATAGCGAATCAGATAGTGCGAACTGTGGGTCAGCTGTTGCTGGATCGCATCGTGCAACTGATAGCGGGCTTCCGGTTCCATCAGGCTGGCATAGGGCGAACCGACCAGGGCGCAGAGCTCGACGGCGGGCAGGCCGAATTGGCGTTCACAATTGGGGTCGAGAAATAGCAGGGCCCAGCTAGCTTCATTCAGCCGTTCGAAACGCAGCATGCCCAGCCGCGAGGGCACGGGCAACTGCGTCACTACCTCGGCCACCATACGGCTGGCGGCATCGGGTTGGCTTTTCATGGGGAAACTCGCTTGGTAAATGCTGATCGCGCCGGGCTCACGCCCTCTTTACTGTTGCCTGCGGCAAGGTTGCATCATGCCGCACTGACTGACAAGTGAGATGAAGGCTAAGTGCTATAAGAATTTATCGGCAGAAAGCGAGATTTCTGAAAACTATATTTGCGGGCGATTTACCGGGCTTTGGCTGCTGGTTGCAGCGATTTTCCGGCAAAAAAAGCCCCGCCAGATCGGCGGGGTTGAGGTACGAGCGTGGCGCTCGAAAAGGGTGCAACGGCCGGCCCCCAGCAAGGGAGCCGGCCGGGGCCTTACAGCAGGATGGTGCGGATATCCGCCAGCAGATCGCTCAGACGCTTGGTGAAGCGTGCAGCAGCGGCGCCGTTGATTACGCGGTGATCGTAGGACAGCGACAGCGGCAGCATCAGTTTCGGCTGGAAGGCTTTGCCGTCCCAGACTGGCTGGATGGTTGCCTTGGAAACGCCGAGGATCGCCACTTCCGGTGCGTTGACGATCGGCGTGAAGCCGGTGCCGCCAATGTGACCGAGGCTGGAAATAGTGAAGCAGGCGCCCTGCATGTCGTCCGCCGAGAGCTTCTTGGTCCGGGCTTTCTCGGCCAGGGAAGCGGCTTCGGCAGCCAGTTGCAGCAAGCTCTTCTGATCGACGTTCTTGATCACCGGTACCAGCAGGCCATCCGGAGTGTCGACCGCGAAGCCGATGTTCACGTACTTCTTGCGGATGATCGCTTTGCCGCTAGGCGCCAGCGAACTGTTGAAGTCCGGCAGTTCCTTGAGCAGGTGCGCACAGGATTTCAGCAGCAGCGGCAGGATGGTCAGCTTGACGCCGGCCTTCTCTGCGACGGCTTTCTGGGCGATCCGGAAGGCTTCCAGCTCGGTGATGTCGGCCGAGTCAAACTGGGTGACGTGAGGCACGTTCAGCCAGCTGCGGTGCAGGTTCGATGCGCCAGCCTGCATCAGGCGGGTCATCGGTACTTCTTCGATCTCGCCGAAGCGGCTGAAGTCCACCACTGGAATCGGCGGAATGCCCGCGCCACCGGTTGCGCCGGCAGCTGCCGGAGCTTCCTTGGCCTTCTGCATCATGGCCTTGACGTAAACCTGCACGTCCTCTTTGAGGATGCGGCCGTGCGGGCCGCTGGCGCCAACAGCGCTCAGCTCAACGCCGAACTCACGGGCCAGTTGGCGCACTGCAGGACCTGCATGAACTTTGGCGCCAGGCTTGGCAGGTGCGGCGGCCGGTGCGGCAGCAGGTGCAGCGGCAGCCGGAGCAGCAGCGGCAGGTGCCGGAGCGCTTGGCGCAGCCGCGGCAGCTGGAGCCGGGGCGGCAGCAGGTGCCGCGCCTTTGACCTTCAGCTTGAGGATCAGGTCGCCGGTGCCGACTTCGTCGTCCAGCTTGATCGCCACGCTTTCCACGATGCCGGCGGCTGGCGATGGGATTTCCATGCTGGCCTTGTCGGACTCGAGGGTGATCAGCGATTGGTCGGCCTCGACGCTGTCGCCAGCCTTGACCAGGACTTCGATGATCTTGGCCTTGCCGGCCGAGCCGATGTCCGGAACGTGAATGTCCTGGACGCTGTCGGCTACCGGTGCGGCCGGAGCGGCAGCGGCTGGCGCCGGAGCAGCGGCGGCAGGTGCAGCGGCCTGGGCTGGCGCGGCAGCAGCCGGTGCCGCAGCACCCGCCACTTCCAAGTCCAGAATCAGGTCGCCGGTTCCGACTTCGTCGTTGAGCTTGACGCTGATGGCCTTGACCACGCCAGCGGCTGGCGATGGGATTTCCATGCTGGCCTTGTCGGACTCCAGGGTGATCAGCGATTGGTCGGCTTCGACCGTGTCGCCGACCTTGACCTGGATCTCGATGATCTGGGCCTTGCCCGACGAGCCGATATCCGGCACGTGGACCTGCTGGACCGAGGCAGTGGCAGGCGCTGCGGCAGGCGCAGCAACCGGAGCCGGTGCGGCGGCTGGTTTTTCAGCTGCCTTGGCAGTCGGAGCGGCGGCCGCTGGCGCCGCGGCAGCGGCACCCTCGACTTCCAGTTCCAGCAACTCGTCGCCTTCTTTCAGGCGGTCGCCCAGCTTCACTTTCAGGCTCTTGATCACGCCGGCCTTCGGTGCCGGCACTTCCATGCTGGCCTTGTCCGATTCCAGCGTCAGGATGCTCTGGTCGGCTTCGATACGATCGCCGACCTTCACAAACAGTTCGATTACTTCACCTTCACCGCTGCCGATGTCAGGTACGCGAATGAGTTCGCTCACAAAAAATCTCCTCAGCAGTCCAGTGGGTTGCGTTTTTCCGGGTTGATGCCGAACTTGGCGATGGCTTCGGCCACGACCTTAGGTTCGATATCACCACGGTCAGCCAAGGCTTCCAGGGCTGCCAACACCACGAAATGACGGTCGACTTCGAAGAAGTGACGCAGCTTCTTGCGGCTGTCACTGCGGCCGAAACCGTCGGTGCCCAGGACTTTGAATTCCTTGGACGGGACCCACTGACGAATCTGTTCGGCGAACAGCTTCATGTAGTCGGTAGATGCGATGACCGGACCTTTGCGGCCGTTCAGGCATTCTTCGACATAGCTCAGTTTTGGCTTCTGGCCCGGGTGCAGGCGGTTGCTGCGCTCGACTGCCAGGCCATCGCGGCGCAGTTCGTTGAAGCTGGTAACGCTCCATACGTCGGCGCCGATGTTGAACTCTTCACGCAGGATCTTCGCCGCTTCACGCACTTCGCGCAGGATGGTGCCGGAGCCCATCAGCTGGACGTGGTGCGCCGCTTCGCGGGTGTCTTCTTCCAGCAGGTACATGCCTTTCTTGATGCCTTCTTCGGCACCGGCCGGCATGGCTGGCTGCTGGTAGGACTCGTTCATCACGGTGATGTAATAGAAGATGTCCTGTTGCTCTTCGGTCATCTTCTTCATGCCGTCCTGAATGATCACCGCCAGCTCGTAGCCGTAGGTCGGATCATAGGTGCGGCAGTTCGGGATGGTGGCAGCCAGCAAGTGGCTGTGGCCGTCTTCGTGCTGCAGGCCTTCACCGTTCAGGGTGGTGCGGCCGGCGGTGCCGCCGATCAGGAAGCCACGGGTGCGGCTGTCGCCAGCGGCCCAGGCCAGGTCGCCAATGCGCTGGAAGCCGAACATCGAGTAGAAGATGTAGAACGGCAGCATCGGCTGGTTGTGGCTGGAGTACGAAGTACCGGCCGCGATGAAGGAGCTCATGGCGCCAGCTTCGTTGATGCCTTCTTCGAGGATCTGACCTTTCTGGTCTTCCTTGTAGAACATCACCTGGTCTTTATCGACTGGCTCGTAGAGCTGGCCGACGGAAGAGTAGATGCCCAGCTGGCGGAACATGCCTTCCATACCGAAGGTACGGGCTTCGTCCGGGATGATCGGAACGATGCGCGGGCCGATTTCCTTGTCCTTGACCAGCTGCGCGAGGATCCGCACGAAGGCCATGGTGGTGGAGATTTCACGGTCGCCCGAGCCGTCCAGGATTGCCTTGAGGGTATCCAGGTCCGGAGTCGGTACGCTGAAGCTCTGCGCGCGGCGCTGCGGTACGAAACCGCCCAGTGCGGCACGACGCTCGCTCAGGTAGCGGGCTTCGGCGCTGTTTGGCTCCGGCTTGAAGAACGGCAGGTTCTCCAGCTCTTCGTCCTTGACCGGAATGTCGAAGCGATCGCGGAACAGCTTCAGGCTGTCGACATCGACTTTCTTGGTGTTGTGCGCGGTGTTTTTCGCTTCGCCGGCACCGGTGCCATAACCCTTGATGGTCTTGGCCAGGATGACGGTCGGTTGTTCCTTGTGGTTGACCGCTTCGTGGTATGCCGCATAGACCTTGTACGGGTCGTGGCCGCCACGGTTGAGTTTCCAGATCTCGTCGTCGGACAGATCGGCAACCATCGCCTTGAGTTCAGGCGTGTTGAAGAAGTGCTCGCGAACGAACGCGCCGTCTTTGGCTTTGTAGTTCTGGTACTCGCCGTCGATGACTTCGTCCATGCGGCGCTGCAGGATACCGTCGGTGTCCTTGGCCAGCAGTGGGTCCCAGAAACGGCCCCAGATGACTTTGGTCACGTTCCACTGGGCGCCGCGGAACACGCCTTCGAGTTCCTGGATGATCTTGCCGTTGCCGCGAACCGGGCCGTCGAGGCGCTGCAGGTTGCAGTTGATGACGAAGATCAGGTTGTCCAGCTTCTCGCGGCCGGCCAGGGAGATGGCGCCCAGGGATTCCGGCTCGTCGCACTCGCCGTCGCCCAGGAAGCACCAGACTTTCTGTTTGCCCGGCTGGATGAAGCCGCGGTGTTCCAGGTACTTCATGAAGCGAGCCTGGTAGATCGCCTGGATCGGGCCCAGACCCATGGATACGGTCGGGAACTGCCAGAAGTCAGGCATCAGCCAAGGGTGCGGGTAGGACGACAGGCCCTGGCCGTCGACTTCCTGGCGGAAGTTGTTCATCTGGTCTTCGGTGATGCGGCCTTCCATGAACGCACGGGCGTAAACGCCTGGGGAGGTGTGGCCCTGGAAGTAGATCAGGTCGCCGCCGTGTTCGTCGGTCGGGGCCTGGAAGAAGTAGTTGAAGCCGATGTCATACAGGGTCGCACTGGAGGCGAAGCTGGAGATGTGACCGCCCAGGTCAGAATCTTTCAGGTTCGTACGCATTACCATGGCCATCGCGTTCCAGCGCACCAGCGAGCGAATGCGGCGTTCCATGAACAGGTCGCCAGGCATGCGTGCTTCGTGGGTGACGGGGATCGTGTTGCGGTAAGGCGTGGTGATGGCGTAGGGCAGTTGCGAGCCGCTGCGGGTCGCGAGTTCGCCCATACGGGTCATCAGATAGTGAGCACGGTCTTCGCCTTCTTTGTCGAGAACCGATTCCAGGGCGTCCAGCCATTCCTGGGTTTCGACGGGATCGAGGTCTTGCATGGCTTGCTCCAGGGCGGAAAGGCTTCCAGAATCGGTTGCCTGAGTTTGCGACTGGCCTTGTGGGCAGACGATAAAATTCTTGGATTGCCGGAGGTTGATTCGGCGGCGTGTAGTTTTACTACAAATCGTCGGCCATTTCAGCCTTTCGAATGTATAGACGAGTAGTAAAACTACAGAAGATTGGCTTGTGGCCTCCTGCTGCGTTGTGAGAATAATCGTTACTGTTGGTCGATATCCAACACCAATAGGTAAGAATTTGATGCTGGCTGCCAAAATAATAAAAATTTCAGCTATTTCTAACTTTTGTTCGACAGTCCTTCAAGGGCCTCGCCCGCAGAATTTGCCCCGACCGCCCTTTTCTACGCCGATCAAGGATAGCCCATGAGCCTGCCCGCGCTTGCCGAACTTCCAGCGATTCTCCAGCCTTTTGTCAGCCGTTCGGAGCAGTCGTTCCGTAGCGCGGTGGCGGCCCTGGAGGATGATCACGGGCTCGCCACCTGGCCCCCCGAGCGCTGGGCCGAATTCGCCCGGGTGAGCGCGGCCAGCGACTTCTTCATTGAACAGAGCCTTCGTGACCCTTTGATGTTGCTGGAGCTGGTGCGCGGCGGTGAGCTCGACCGCGGCTTCGGTCCGGGCGAGCTGTGCGCGCAGATCGCCTCGGCCGTCCAGCAGGCCGCCAGCGAAGACGAACTGGGGCGGGTGCTGCGCCGTCAACGCAATCGTCATCAGGTGCGCATCATCTGGCGCGACCTGACGCGCCAGGCGGACCTGGTGCAGACCTGTCGCGACTTGTCGGACATGGCTGATGCCTGCATCGACCAGGCTTATCAATGGTTGTACCAGCGCCACTGCGAGCAGTTCGGTGTCCCCACCGGCCGGCGCAGTGGCGAGCCGCAGCAGATGGTCATTCTCGGCATGGGCAAGCTGGGCGCCGTCGAGCTGAACCTGTCGTCCGACATCGACCTGATCTTCGCCTACCCCGAAGGCGGGGAGACGGTGGGCGTCAAGCGCGCGCTGGATAACCAGGAGTTTTTCATCCGCCTGGGGCAGCGCCTGATCAAGGCGCTGGACCCGATGACCGTCGACGGCTTTGTGTTCCGTGTCGACATGCGCCTGCGGCCCTACGGTTCGGCGGGCGCCCTGGTACTGAGTTTCAATGCACTGGAGCAGTACTACCAGGATCAGGGCCGTGACTGGGAGCGTTACGCGATGATCAAGGCGCGGGTGGTGGCGGGCGACCAGGTCGCCGGCGCGCAGCTGCTCGACTTGCTGCGGCCGTTTGTCTACCGGCGTTACCTGGACTTCTCGGCGATCGAAGCACTGCGCACCATGAAGCAGTTGATCCAGCAGGAAGTGCGGCGCAAGGGCATGGCCGACAACATCAAGCTGGGCTCCGGCGGGATTCGCGAAGTCGAGTTCATCGCCCAGGCGTTTCAGCTGATCCACGGCGGGCGCGACCTGAGCCTGCAGCAGCGTCCTCTATTAAAGGTGCTGACCACGCTGGAAGGGCAGGGTTACTTGCCGCCGGCGGTGGTCGCCGAGCTGCGCGAAGGTTATGAGTTCCTGCGTTACACCGAACATGCGATCCAGGCGATCGCCGACCGGCAGACGCAGATGCTGCCGGACAATCCACAGGACCAGGCGCGGATCGCCTTCATGCTGGGTTTTGCCGACTGGGCGGCATTCCATGAGCGGCTGATGTATTGGCGCGGTCGAGTGGAATGGCACTTCCGCCAGGTGATCGCCGACCCGGACGAAGACGAAGGCCGCGAGTGCGAAGTGGTGGTCGGCGGCGAATGGCTGCCATTGTGGGAAGAAGCCCAGGACGAAGAGGCTGCCTGCCGGCAATTGCAGGAAGGCGGCTTCAATGACGCGCCCAAGGCGCTCAGGGCGCTGGCCGGCCTGCGTGGCAGCCCGCAATTGCGGGCCATGCAGCGTTTGGGGCGCGAGCGCCTCGATGCCTTTATTCCGCGCCTGTTGGCCCAGGCGGTGGAGCACGCCGATCCGGACCTGGTGCTGGAGCGCGTGTTGCCGTTGGTCGAAGCGGTGGCGCGGCGCTCCGCCTACCTGGTGTTGCTCACCGAAAACCCCGGGGCCTTGCGCCGCCTGCTGACCTTGTGCGCCGCCAGCCCGTGGATCGCCGAGCAGATCACTCGCTTTCCGCTGCTGCTCGATGAGTTGCTCAACGAAGGCCGGCTGTTCAAGCCGCCACTGGCGCCGGAACTGGCCGCCGAGTTGCGCGAGCGCCTGACGCGCATCCCTGAGGACGACCTGGAGCAGCAGATGGAGGCGCTGCGCCACTTCAAACTGGCCCACCGCCTGCGGGTGGCAGCCTCGGAAATCGCCGGCAGCCTGCCGTTGATGAAAGTCAGCGATTACCTGACCTGGCTGGCCGAGGCGATCCTCGAACAGGTGCTAGCCCTGGCCTGGCGCCAGACGGTGGCCAAATACGGGGTTCCGCAGCGCACCGATGGCACCTTGTGCGATCCGGGCTTCATTATTGTCGGTTACGGGAAAGTCGGCGGCCTGGAACTCGGGCATGGTTCCGACCTGGACCTGGTGTTTATCCATGACGGCGATCCGCAGGCGGAAACCGATGGGCCGAAACCGATCGACGGCGCGCAGTTCTTCACTCGCCTGGGCCAGCGGATCATTCACTTGCTGACCACCCAGACCAACTCGGGCCAGCTGTATGAAGTGGACATGCGTCTGCGGCCGTCCGGCGCGTCGGGGTTGCTGGTGAGTTCGCTGGGGGCCTTCGCCCGTTATCAGGAGAACGAGGCCTGGACCTGGGAACACCAGGCGCTGGTGCGCGCGCGGGTGCTGGTGGGCAGCCAGGATGTCGGCCGGGCTTTCGAGAAAGTGCGGGCGGCGGTGCTGGGTCGTGCCCGTGACTTGCCCAAGTTGCAGCAGGAGGTCAGCGAGATGCGGGCCAAGATGCGCGACAACCTGGGGACCAAGGCAACGGCTGCCGGAACCGCGGCAAATGCCTTCGAGGCCACGGCGCCGTTCGACCTCAAGCAGGACGCCGGAGGTATCGTCGACATCGAATTTATGGTGCAATACGCGGCCCTGGCGTGGTCGCAAGAGCACCCGTCATTGCTGCGCTACACCGACAATATCCGCATTCTGGAAGGTCTGGAGGAAGCCGGGCTGATGCCCGCGAGCGACGCCAGCCTGTTGCGCGAGGTCTACAAGGCCTACCGCTCCGCGGCTCATCGCCAGGCCTTGCAGAACGAGGCCGGGATCGTCGCCGGCGACCAGTTCGCCAGCGAACGACGGGAGGTATTGCGGATTTGGCGCGAGCTGGGGCTAAGCTAGGCAGCGTGCGTCGTGTTGCCACAAATGTATCCGGCGAGCCCTGTGCGGCTCGTCCACAATGAGCCGGCGGTGAATGCCGCAGGGCTGGATTCTCGAGGCGGGGAGGCGTAAGCCTCCCCGGTTCGTTTTTGGAAACCACATGAATATTCTGATCGTTGGGCCCAGTTGGGTCGGTGACATGGTGATGGCGCAGACACTCTTCCAGTGCCTGAAACAGCGCCATCCTCAATGCGAGATCGACGTGCTGGCCCCCGAGTGGAGCCGGCCGATCCTGGAGCGCATGCCGCAAGTGCGGCAGGCCTTGAGCTTCCCGCTCGGCCACGGCGTGCTGGAACTGGCGACCCGCCGACGCATCGGCAAGTCCCTGGCTGGCCAGTACGACCAGGCCATCCTGCTGCCCAATTCGCTGAAGTCCGCGCTGGTGCCGTTTTTTGCCGGTATTGCCAAGCGCACCGGCTGGCGTGGCGAGTTCCGCTACGGCCTGCTCAACGATGTGCGCACGCTCGACAAAGAGCGCTATCCGCTGATGATCGAGCGCTTCATGGCGCTGGCCTACGAACCGGGTGCCGAGCTGCCCAAGCCGTATCCGCGCCCAGACCTGCAGATCGACCCGGCCAGCCGCGACGCGGCGCTGGCCAAGTTTGGCCTGACCCTGGACCGCCCGGTGCTGGCGCTGTGTCCGGGAGCCGAATTCGGCGAGGCCAAGCGCTGGCCGTCCGAGCACTACGCCAAGGTCGCGGAGCTGAAGATCCGCGAGGGTTGGCAGGTCTGGCTGTTCGGTTCGAAGAACGATCACGTGGTCGGCGAAGACATTCGCGCCCGGCTGATTCCGGGGCTGCGCGAAGAGTCGGTCAACCTCTGCGGCGGCACCTCCCTGGCCGAGGCCATCGACCTGCTGTCCTGCGCCGATTCCGTGGTGTCCAACGACTCCGGGCTGATGCACGTGGCGGCGGCGCTGAATCGCCCGCTGGTGGCGGTGTACGGCTCGACATCGCCGGGTTTCACCCCGCCGCTGGCCGACCAGGTCGAAGTCGTGCGCCTGGGCATCGAATGCAGCCCATGCTTCGACCGCACCTGCCGCTTTGGCCATTACAACTGCCTGCGCCAGTTGCTGCCCGACTCGGTGGAGCAGGCTTTGCAGCGGTTGCAGGGCACCGCGGTCGAGGTCCGGTAAGTGCGGGTACTGTTGATCAAGACCTCCTCCCTGGGCGACGTGATCCACGCGCTGCCGGCGCTGACCGATGCGGCGCGGGCGATCCCGGGGATCAAGTTCGACTGGGTGGTGGAAGAGGGTTTCGCGGAAATCCCGACCTGGCATCCGGCCGTGGACAAAGTGATTCCGGTGGCGATTCGCCGCTGGCGCAAGAACATCTGGCAGACCATCAAGAGTGGCGAGTGGCGACGCTTCAAGCAGAGCGTGCGCGCCACTCGGTACGATCTGGTGATCGACGCCCAGGGCCTGCTGAAAAGCGCCTGGCTGACGCGCTACGTCAAGGCGCCGGTGGCTGGCCTGGACAAGCAGTCGGCGCGTGAGCCCCTGGCGGCGCATTTCTACTCGCGGCGCCTGGCCGTCGCCCGCGGCCAGCATGCCGTGGAGCGGGTGCGCCAGCTGTTTGCCGTGGCGCTGGGTTATGACTTGCCCCAGGGCCTGGGCGATTACGGCCTGAACGTCGAGAAGCTGGTGGAGTTGCCGCGGCCCAAGCCGTTCGTGCTGTTCCTGCACGGCACCACCTGGGACACCAAACATTGGCCGGAAGCCTATTGGCGTGAATTGGCCGAGCGCATGGGCCAGTTGGGCGTCGAGGTCAAACTGCCTTGGGGCAACCCGTTGGAAAAGGCCCGGGCCGAGCGTATTGCCAAGGGCTTGAGCAACGCCACGGTGCTGCCGAAGCTCAACCTGGCGGGGGTCGCCAAGGTGCTGGCGCAAGCCCAGGCCTGTGTCGCGGTGGATACCGGGCTTGGCCATCTGGCCGCGGCGCTGGATGTGCCGACCATTTCCCTGTTCGGCCCGACCAATCCAGGCCTGACTGGTGCCTATGGCAAGGCGCAGATCCACATGGCCAGCGACTTCCCCTGCGCGCCGTGCCTGCAGAAGAAATGCACCTACCAACCGACTGCCGAAGATCAGCGGCGGTTCGACCTGAAACGCGAGTGGCCGCTGTGCTTCACGCGTCTGAATCCTGAGCGTGTCGCCAGCCGGCTGAGCAGGTTGTTACTGGCTGAGGAGCTGCGCTGATGCAATTGGCTTTTGTCCTTTATAAATACTTCCCGTTCGGCGGCCTGCAGCGGGATTTCATGCGCATCGCCCTGGAATGCCAGAAGCGCGGGCACCAGATCCGCGTCTATACGCTGATCTGGGAAGGCGATGTGCCGCCGGGCTTCGAGGTGCTGGTGGCGCCGGTCAAGGCGTTCTTCAACCATCGCCGTAACGAGAAACTCAGCGCCTGGATGGAAGCCGACCTGGCCAAGCGCCCGGTAGACCGCCTGATCGGCTTCAACAAAATGCCCGGGCTGGACGTCTACTACGCCGCCGACGGCTGCTTCGAAGACAAGGCGCAGAACCTGCGTCATTCGCTGTACCGCCGCTGGGGCCGCTACCGGCATTTCGCCGAGTATGAGCGCGCGGTGTTCGCCCGGGACGCCAAGACCGAAGTGCTGATGATTTCCGAAGTCCAGCAGCCGCTGTTCATCAAGCATTACGGCACGCCGGTGGAGCGCTTCCACCTGCTGCCGCCAGGCATCGCCCAGGACCGTCGCGCGCCAGCCAACGCGGCGGAGATCCGTGCCGAGTTCCGTCGCGAGTTCGCCCTGAAAGACGATGATCTGCTGCTGGTGCAGATCGGTTCCGGGTTCAAGACCAAGGGCGTGGATCGCAGCCTCAAGGCCGTTGCCGCATTGCCTGCGGAGTTGAAGAAGCGCACCCGGCTATTTGTAATTGGCCAGGACGACCCCAAGGTATTCCAACTGCAGAGCGCGGCATTGGGCCTGGGCGAGCATGTGCAGTTCCTCAAGGGACGCAGCGATATCCCGCGTTTCCTGCTGGGTGCCGACCTGTTGATCCACCCGGCATACAACGAAAACACCGGCACCGTGCTGCTGGAGGCGCTGGTGGCCGGCTTGCCGGTGCTGGTCAGCGCGGTCTGTGGCTATGCCCATTACATCGCCGAGGCCGACAGCGGCCTGGTGCTGGACGAGCCGTTGGAGCAGGCGCAGCTCAATCAATACCTGAACACCATGTTGACCGACGACGCTGCACGCGCGACCTGGAGCCGTAATGGCCTGGCGTTCGCCGAGACGGCCGACCTCTATAGCATGCCGCAGCACGCTGCGGATGTGATTCTGGCGGAGCAACACTGATGAAGTTGATTCTTGCCGAACCGTTCAAGACCCTCTGGGCCGGACGCGATGCGTTCGCCGAAGTCGAGCGTCTGGACGGCCAGGTCTACCGTGAACTGGAAGCTCGCCGTACCTTGCGTACCGAGGTGGCGGGCGAAGGGTTCTTTGTAAAGATTCACCGCGGTATTGGTTGGGGCGAGATTTTCAAGAATCTGCTGACCGCCAAGCTGCCCGTGCTCGGCGCGGGCCAGGAGTGGCAGGCCATCCAGCGCCTGCATGAAGCCGGCGTGCCGACCATGACCGCCGTGGCCTATGGCGAGCGGGGCAGCAACCCGGCCAACCAGCATTCGTTCATCGTCACCGAAGAACTGGCGCCGACCATCAGCCTTGAAGATTTCAGCATCGACTGGGCCAAGCAACCGCCGCAGCCCAGGCTCAAGCGCGCGCTGATCGCCGAGGTGGCACGCATGACCGGCGCGATGCATCGCGCGGGGGTCAACCATCGCGACTGCTACATCTGCCACTTCCTGCTGCACACCGACAAACCGGTGACGGCGGACGATTTCAAGCTTTCGGTAATCGATCTGCACCGCGCCCAGACGCGCCCAGCCATCACCCGGCGCTGGCGCGACAAGGACCTGGCGGCGCTGTATTTCTCGGCACTGGATATCGGCCTGACCCGGCGCGACAAGCTGCGCTTCCTCAAGGGCTATTTCCAGCGGCCGCTGCGCCAGATCCTCAGCGACGAGGCCTCCCTGCTGGCCTGGCTGGAGGGCAAGGCCAACAAGCTGTACGCACGCAAGCAGCGGTATGGAGATGCGCTCTGATGGCGGGTTGGAATCTTGAACCTGGATATCAGGAGCTGGCGCAGGACTTCGGCAGCCTGGATGCGGTATTTGCCCTTGAGGGCGAGCACCTGACCCGCGATCCGCTGTCGGAGGTCATCCGTGTCGAACGCAACGGCATCAACTATTACGTCAAGCGCTACACCGGCGCCGGCAAGAACCTGCGGCGTTATCTGGGCAAGCCTCGGGTCAAGTCCGAGTGGCAGAACCTCAAGCGTTTCGCCAAGTGGGGCATTCCTACCGCGCAAGTGGTGGCCTGGGGCCTGGAGCGCCGTGGCCTGGCTTACAACCGTGGGGCGATGATCACCCGCGAATTGCCGCGCACCGAAGACCTGTCGGCCCTGGCCGAACGCAACGATCCGCTGCTGGCCGATAGTGCCTGGGTGGACCAGGTCAGCCAGCAGTTGGCGCGCTATACCCGGATCATGCATGACCACCGCTTCACCCATAACGACCTGAAGTGGCGCAACCTGCTGATCGACGATGAGACCCGGCTGTACCTGATCGATTGCCCGAATGGCGATTTCTGGCGCGGTTTCTGGCTCAAGTACCGCATCACCAAGGACCTGGCGTGCCTGGACAAGGTGGCCAAATATCATTTGTCCGCCACCCAGCGCCTGCGCTTCTACTTGCAGTACCGCCAGCGCACCCGGCTCAATGCCGCCGACAAGCGTCGCATCCGGCATGTGCTGAGATTTTTCGAGGGACGCGAATGACCGATTTCCTGGCGGCTCAGGACCGTGCGCTGCTGGAGCGCCACGGCCTCGACAGCTTCGACGCGTTGTGGGCCAAGCAACTGGAAGCGGTGGACGAGCCCAATACCGATGGCGGTGGCTGGAGCAGCGTGTATCGCCTCGACCTGGAAGGCCACGGCTATTACCTCAAGCGCCAGAGCAATTACCTGACGCGGACCCTGCACCGGCCGTTCGGCGAGCCGAGCTTCGCCCGCGAGTTTCGCAATATCAGCCGTTATCAGCGGTTGGGCATTCCAGCGTTGCAGGCGGCCTTTTTTGGCGAGCGCAAGGTGGCTGGCGAAACCCGGGCGATCCTGTTGACCCGGGCGCTGGATGGCTGGAACGACCTGGACTCGCTGCTGCAGCAATGGGCACAGCTCAGCCAGGATCAACATGCGGCGATCCTGCGGGCCTGTGGCCTGCTGGCACGCCAGCTGCACGCGGTGCGCCAGGTGCACGGCTGCTTTTATCCCAAGCATATTTTTTTGCGGGCTACCGGCGACGGTTACCAGGCGCAATTGATCGACCTGGAAAAGACCCGTCCGTTGTTGTTCGGTCAGCGTGACCGGGTCAAGGACCTGGAGCCGCTGTTGCGTCGCGCTCCCGCCTGGGGACGCGGTGAAGTGCGCGCGCTGCTCGCGACTTATCTGGATCAACCCCAGGACAGCTCGCTGGTCGATGCCTGGCTGGACCGTTTGAGCGCCCGTCGCAGCCATAAGGAGACTCGCTGATGCGCCTGTCCGAACTCAAGCAGGCCGGCCGCGCGCCAGGCCTGCCGTTGAGCCTGGAGCTGGCCGATGCCGCCGGGCCGGCCACCCTGCAATTGCTCAGCCTGCTGCGGGTACTGCCGGGGCAGCGCTACGTGGGTGCCGGTGTCTGGCGTGGGCGTCCGGTACTGGCCAAATTGCTGGTCGGTGCCAAGGCGGCGCGGCATTTCCAGCGTGAACTGCAGGGTGTGCGCCTGCTTGAAAAGCAGGGCCTGACCACGCCGTTGTTGCTGGCTGACGGCTTGAAGGAAGGCGAGGGCGGCTGGCTGCTGTTCGAATTCCTGGAAGGTTCCGAGAGCCTGGGCGATGCCTGGAAACAGGTGGAGTCGTTGCCCGCATTGGCCGACGAGCAGCAGGCGGTGCTCGCCGAGGCCCTGGCTGCCATCGCCGAATTGCACAGCAAGGGCCTGTGGCAGGAAGACCTGCATCTGGACAATTTGCTGCGCCATCAGGGCAAGCTGTACCTGATCGACGGCGCCGGAATCTGCGTGGAACAGGCGGGCAAGCCCCTGTCCCGGCAGAAGGTCCTGGAAAACCTCGGGGTGTTTTTCGCCCAGTTGCCCAAGAGCCTGGAGCCCTTCACCGAAGAGCTGCTGGTGCATTACCTGCTGAACAACGCCGAGCATGCCTTGCCGCTGGAAGCCTTGCAGAAGCAAGTGGACAAGGTGCGCAGTTGGCGCTTGAAGGACTTTCTCAACAAGGTCGGTCGCGAGTGCAGCCTGTTCAGCGTAGAGCGCGGGCCTTTCGCCTTGCGGGCGATTCGCCGCGAGGAAGAGGCCGCGATGCTGCCGGTGCTGGGGCAGGCCGACGCGCTGCTCGAGCAGGGGCATCTGTACAAGACCGGTGGCGCCGCCAGCGTCGGCCGGGTCGAGGTGGCGGGCCGCACCCTGGTGGTCAAGCGCTACAACATCAAGGGCGTTGCCCATTGGTTCAAGCGCTTCTGGCGGCCCAGCCGGGCCTGGCATTCGTGGCAAGAGGGCAATCGCCTGGCGTTCCTCGGTATCGCCACGCCCAAGCCGCTGGCGTTGCTGGAGAAGCGTTTCCTCTGGCTGCGCAGCCGGGCTTATCTGGTGACCGAATACCTGGCGGGGCCGGACATCATCGAGCGCTTCGCGCCTTATATCGATAGTGGCGCGGCGCCAGAGGCGGAGTTGCAAGCGCTGGACCGATTGTTCGCCGAGTTGATTCGCGAGCGCATCAGCCATGGCGACTTCAAGGGGCATAACCTGTTCTGGCAACAGGACCGCTGGGCCCTGATCGACCTGGATTCCATGTGCCAGCACCATAGTCTTGGCAGCTTTGCCCCGGCTTACGCCCGCGACCGTGCGCGCTTCATGCGTAACTGGCCGCAGGCCAGCGCGCTGTACCAGGTCATCGATCAGCGCTTGCCTAAAACCGCCGAACCTTTCGCCGGCTGACGTCTGTAGCCGCTGCCGCAGGCTGCGATCGAGCGCGAAGCGGTCGTGCTCTTGAGATCGCAGAAAGGCTCTTCGAGCCTTATCGCAGCCTGCGGCAGCGGCTACAGATCCCTTGCAAGTCATATTGGGCGCCAGTGGCCGGTGCTGAAACGTCAAGGATCATCCCGCGGCAGGTTTACGTTATAATCCCGCCCTTTAGCTGTTTCTTGCCCCTCTGGCGGGAGCACATTAATTCCAGGCGCATGTCGCCTGCATGCAGACTTAAGAGGCTAGACCCCTGTGGCATTGACGATTCTTGGCCTGTCCGGCGCCCTTAGCCATGATCCTTCCGCAGCGCTGTATATCGACGGCAAGCTGGTGGCGGCTGCGGAAGAAGAGCGCTTCGTACGCGATAAACATGCAAAGAACCGCATGCCCTACGAATCGGCGAAGTTCTGTCTGGAACAGGCCGGCATCAAGCCTTCCGACGTTGATGTGGTGGCGATTCCGTTCGCGCCGATCAGCCTGTTCGGCAAGGCCCGCTGGCACTACGCCAAGCGCTACTGGTACGCCCCGGACCGCGCCCTCGATGCGATCCTGATGGGCAACCGTCGCTACAAGCGCTATCGCAACAAGATCGTCTGGTGCCTGGAGCAACTGGGCTTCGATCCGAAGAAAATCAAGATCGAGCCGGTCGAGCACCACCTGGCCCACGCTTCCAGCGCCTACCACTGCTCCGGCTTCAAGGAGAAAACCGCGATCCTGGGGATCGACGGCAAGGGCGAGTACGCCACGACCTTCTTCGGCTACGGCGAAAACGGCAAGATCCACAAGATCAAGGAATTCTTCGATCCGGACTCCCTGGGCGGCCTGTACGGCGCGATCACCGAGTTCCTCGGCTTCGAAATGCTCGACGGCGAATTCAAGGTCATGGGCATGGCGCCGTACGGCGATGCCAGCAAATACGATTTCTCGCGCCTGGCCAGCTTTGAAAACGGCGAACTGGTGATCAACACCGACTACGCCAACGTCATCGGCCTGCGCCGTTATAAAGAGAAGGGCAAGGGCTTCTACTTCTCGCCGAAGCTGATCGAGTGGCTGGGGCCGAAGCGCGAAGGCGATATCGCCGACGAGCCGTACATTCATTACGCGGCCAGTATGCAGGCGCTGTTCGAGAAGCTGGCGCTGCAGATGATCGACCACTACCTGGGCGACATCCTCAAGGAAACCGGCAAGCTGGCCTTCGCCGGCGGCTGTGCGCTGAACGTCAAGCTGAACCAGAAGATCATCGCCCGTCCGGAAGTCAAGGAGCTGTTCGTGCAGCCGGCGTCCGGCGATGCCGGTACCGCGGTCGGCGCGGCGGCCTATGTTTCCCATGCGCGCGGCGTGCCGGTGGAGAAGATGGAACACGTCTATCTCGGCCCGTCCTACAGCAACGAAGACGTGATTGCCGCCTGCGCCCGTCACCCGAACAAGCCGGCCTGGCGCCAGATCGACAACACCCCCGAGCGTATCGCCAAGATCATGGTCGACGGCAACCCGGTGGCCTGGTTCCAGGGCCGCATGGAGTTCGGTCCGCGCGCCCTGGGCGGTCGTTCGATCATCGGTTGCCCGAGCGCTACCGGCGTGGCCGACCGCATCAACGAGCAGATCAAGTTCCGCGAGCGTTGGAGGCCTTTCTGCCCGTCGATGCTCGACACCGTCGGCCCGCAGATGATCAAGGTCGATCACCCGGCGCCGTTCATGACCTTCACTTTCGAAGTGGCGGAAGAGTGGAAGACTCGCGTGCCGGAAGTGGTCCACGAAGACGGCACTTCCCGGGCCCAGGTGCTCAAGCGCGAATACAACCCGCGCTACTACGACATGATGAAGGCCCTGGAAGCACTGACCGGCAATGGCGTGTCGTTGAACACTTCGCTCAATCGTCGTGGCGAACCGATGATCTGCTCGCCGACCGACGCCCTGAACATGTTCTTCGGCTCCGATCTGCAGTACCTGATCATGGAAGACATTCTGGTGGTCAAAGACGGCGTGGATCCTTATGACACGCTCGGCTGAGCGCCGCGTCCTGCAGTTCTGCCACGGCTATGACGGGCCGTTCCTGGACTGTGCCCGGCAATACGCCAGCCTGTTCGCGGGCAGCGGCTATCGCGTGACCACGGTGTTCCTCACCGGGGTTGCCGATGCCGAGGTGGCCGACGCCTGTGCCAGCGACGAAGTGCTGTTCATGGAATACAGCTCCAAGGCCATTCGTGGCCTGAAGCTGGGGGCGATCCGCGACCTGCGCAAGATCACCGCGTCACGCAACTTCAGCTTCTGCATCGCCCACCGTTTCAAGCCGATCTACATCGCATTGCTGGGCACCGCGTTGCCGGTGATCGGCGTACATCACGCTTTTGGCGATTACCAGCGCGGCAGCCGTCGCCTGTTCGCCAACCTGTTCCGCAAGCGCCTGAGCCTGCTCGGCGTGTCCGATGCGGTGCGCGACGACATGCGCAGTTGCCTGCCGCAGTGGCCGGCGGAGCGGATCCAGACGCTGTACAACCGGATCGACGTCGAAGCCTTGCAGGCTGCCCAGCTGCCAAAGGCCCAAGCGCGCCAGGAGTTGGGGCTGTCGCCTTCTGCCTGGATCGTCGGCAATGTCGGGCGCCTGCACCCGGACAAGGATCAGGCGACCCTGCTGCGCGGCTTTGCCTTGGCATTGCCGGGGCTGCCTCGGGAAAGCCAGCTGGCGATTCTCGGTAGCGGGCGCCTGGAGCAGAACCTCAAGGATCTTTCCCGCGAGTTGGGCATTGCCGACCGCGTGCTGTTCCTTGGCCAGGTGGCTGAAGCCCGGCGTTTCTTCGGCGCTTTCGACGCTTTCGCCTTGAGCTCCGACCATGAGCCATTCGGCATGGTGCTGCTGGAGGCCATGGCCGCCGGCGTGCCCCTGCTGGCAACGGCGTGTGGCGGGGCCAAGGAAGTGGTCGAAGGCGTCGGCATCCTGTTTCCGCTGGGCGACGCCGAGCATATGGCCCAGGGCCTGCAACACCTGGCCGGGATGGACGAAAACCAGCGCCTGTTGTGCGCCGAACTGATGTTCGAGCGCCTGCGCGAGCGTTTCTCCGACCGCGCTGTACGCGACGCCTTCTGGCGTTTGCCGCAAGTTACCGACCTGACCGCGAGGCACTGATGCTCAATCGATTCCAAGGCTGGCGCGAGCGTGGCTGGTCGGTCGTCGACGCCTCGACTTATGCCGCCGCCTGGCAGCGTTTTGGTGGCAGCGTCGCCACCCATCCGCTGGTGGTGGAGCGCCTGGCGAACCTGGCGGGCATCCCGGTCCGCTACCTGGCCTGGGAACAGGCCGGCGAACTGCGGGCGGCGATTCCGACCTGGGGGCGCGACCTGGCATTGTCCAAGGACGTACTCAAGCGCAGCGGTAAGAAAGGCTTGTTCGACCTGGGCAACGCCGAGTTGATCCTGCCGGCCGCGCCAGACACCGAGGCACCGCTGCGCCATCGCGGCCGTTACCTGTCGGTCTTGAACCAGGGGCGGTTCAGCACCCTCAAGCCCCAGGCCGAGCAGTTGGCCATGGCCCGCACGCCGGAAGAACTGTCGAAGAAATTTCGCTACAACCAACGCCGCGAACTGCGCCTGCTGGAAGAGGCGGGTGGCGTGGTGCGCCCGGTCAGCGAGTTCTCCAGCCAGGAGCTGGCAGCCATTTACTGCGATCTGTTCCAGCGCCGCTGGGGGTTCCCGGCCACCGGTGCCGAGCGCATGGCCGAGGTTATCGAGCTGCTGCGTGAGCTGCTGATTGGTTCGGTGATTTTCCTCAACGATGCGCCGATCGCCATTCAGCTGGTGTACCGGGTCGAAGCGCCGGAGTGGATCAGCGTCGAATACATCAATGGCGGCGTCGATCCGCAAACCCGCGAGTTCAGCCCAGGCAGCGTGTTGAGTTTCCTCAATACGCAAAGCGCCTGGGAGCAAGCGCGGGCCATCGACAAACCGCTGCGTTTCTCCTTCGGTCGCGCCGATCGCGAATACAAGGATCGCTGGTGCAACCCCGTTCCGGTGTTCACCGTATGAGTCAGCCACCGAGCCGCAAGCAACAGTTGCTCAAGCGCCATCGCCGGCAGAAGCGCCTTGGCCTGCTGATCGGCCTGCTGGTGCTGGTGGCTATCGGTGTGCTGGTGGCCTGGTGGCTGCCGCTGCTGCTCGCGGTGCTGGCGTGGGTGGCCCATGAGGCCTGGTTTGCCGATCATTTGTTTTATTCGCCACGCGACGATTATCAGTACAGCTTCCCGTTCGGCACCGAGCAGCCCAAGGTCCATCTGGACAAGGAGCGCCTGGTGCTGGATCAGGCGATCGACCTGGCGGGGGATGAAACCCTGATCCTTGCGGTAAAGGTCAGCAGCAGTTGGCTGGGGCGCTTTTTCGATCCTTCCGTCTCTTTGGCGGGGCAGGATCGACAGACCTTCGAGCGCGGCGTGAACGGCTTGCGCTATCTCAATCTCAGCGGGCTGGCACGGCCACTGGCGAGTGGCGAGCTGCAACTGCGCGGACGTTTCTGCCGGGTGCACGGCGAGCCGTTGTTGTCGGTGTTCCGTGAGCCGGACTATCGCCACCAGCGGGTGATGGTCATCGCCCCCCACGCCGACGATGCCGAGCTGGCCGCTTTCGGCCTGTACAGCCAGGCTGACGAAGCCTGGATCGTCACACTGACCGCGGGCGAGATCGAGGCCGAGCATTACCGGCGGATGGGCATGAACGATGCCGATGCGGCACGGATCAAGGGGCGTCTGCGGGCCTGGGACAGCATCGCGGTGCCGCGTTGGGCCGGGGTCGCCGAGGAACGTTGTGTGCAGCTGGGGTATTTCTGCCTGCAACTGCCGGCCATGCAGGCGGCGCCGAACCGGCCTGCGGCGTCCCGCGAGGCCGAGCTGTCGGATATCCGCCTGTTCCGCCAGTTCAATCCGTTCCCGTTGCCGGCGGATGCCGATGGCGCGCCGACCTGGAACAATCTCCTGGCCGACCTGCGGGCGGTGCTGCTCAAGGCTCGTCCCGAAGTGATCGTGCTACCGCACCCGACACTCGATCCGCACCCGGACCACATTTGCGCTCAGCAGGCGGTACTGGAAGCGCTGCAGGGGCTGGAATGGCAGCCGACCACGTTGCTCGGTTACGCCAACCACCTGCATGACAACGACCGTTGGCCGATGGGCGATTCGGGGGCGGGCATCGCCCTGCCGCCGGTGTTCGATCCGGCCCAGGTGCTCAGGCCTTGCAGCTTGCCGCTGTCGATCGAGCAGCAACGTGACAAGGCGATGGCTTTGGGCATGATGCATGACCTGCAGCCGCGAGCGCCGTTCAAGCGCCGCCTGCGTCGTGGCTTGCAGCGGATGCTGGCTGGCCGCGCCGGTTCGCCTTATGGCGAGAACGAGTTTTTCCGCAAGGCGGTGCGCCGGCATGAGCTGTTCTGGCGTTTGTAAATTGATATTGCACGACACCCTTTTGCCGGTCGGCCAGGGTAGTTTCGCTCTTTTGTCGGGTTGCTCACGGCTGCAAGGAAGATGATGAAGGTTCTATTTCTGGTGCAGAAAGAACAGCGGGCCATTCTGGACCGCCTGTACGAAGGCGTTGCCGCTCATTGCGAATGCGACCTGCGGTGGTTGAGCAGCGATGAGCAGCGTAACCTGCGTGGCTATTTCCGCCGTGAGGTGGATGTCTCGCGGTACGATCGCATCGTGTTCTTCCTGCGGTTCAAGCAGGAAATCCGTCAGGCGAGCTTTATTCGCACTATTCCCAACCTGGTGATCCTCGAGCACGACGCCTACCAGAACTACATCCCCTGCAAGTACACCGGCAAATTCAGCGCGCATTACCGGCGTCTGCCTTGGGCGCGGGTAATCAGCTCGGGGTTCATGGTCAGCGAGCGCCTGCGCCAGGAAGGTTTCGACGCGGTATTCGTGCCCAAGGGCTATGACCAGACCCTGCTGCAGGACCAGGGCCGTGAGCGGGATATCGAGCTGGCATTCGTCGGCAGCACCAACAGCGTGGCCTATAGCGGCCGCAAAGCACTGCTGGACGAGCTCGGCCAGGTCGAACCCCTGGTGGTGACGCGGACCAAGTCGGGCGAAGAGTATTGCGACACGCTCAACCGTATCCGCTTTTTCGTCAGTGCCGATGTCGGCATGGGCGAATACATGATCAAGAATTTCGAGGCCATGGCCTGCGGCTGCGTGTTGCTGGCATTCGACCAGGGTGAGGCGGAAAATCGCGCACTGGGTTTGCAGGATATGCACAACGTAGTCTTTTATCAGAACATTCCGCAATTGCAGGAAAAGCTTGTCATGCTGCGTGCCGATCCGGCATTGGCGCAGAACATTGCGCGAAACGGGCGCGATCTGGCGGTTTCCCAGTTCAGCTTCGCCCGTATCGGTGAGCGTATTGTCAATGAGCTTCAACCCGCATTGCGGCCGCGTGCACCCTTGAGCTTTATCGAGCGTATGCGCTCGAAACTGGGTGTTTGACAGCTATCACTAACCCATCAATAGTGATCGCATTTTTGCTGTAGGTGAGAATCAAGTGCAGTTTAGCCAAGAGAGTGACATCACCCTGGTGGTCACCAGTTGCGGCCGTCTGGATCTGCTCAAGCTGACGCTGGAGAGTTTCGACCGCTTCAACACTGCCCCGATCCGTGAAGTCTTCATCACCGAAGATGCTGGCGACGAGCGAGTGCGCAGCGCTGTGCCCGCCCATTGGAAGGATCACTGTACCTTCTTCGTCAACCGACCGAAGCTCGGGCAGCTGGCGTCGATCGACCTCGCCTACGAGCAGGTCAAGACTCCTTATATCTTTCATTGTGAAGACGACTGGGAATTCTACCGTCCGGGTTTTGTCGAGGACTCGAAGGCGATTCTCGAGCAGCGCCCGGACATCCTGCAGGTCTGGTTACGCAGCTATGCGCACGACTTGCGCGTGCATAGCCCGTACATCCATCTGGGCCCGCGTGAGGTAATCGGTGGGGTGCCATGCTACCCACTGATTTCCGACAAGCCTGAATGGCAGAGCTTCTCGCTCAACCCTGGCTTGCGTCGTATTACTGAATATCGTCTGTGCGCGCCTTTTGCCGGGCACGGCGGAGAGAAAGCATTGTCCAAGCGCTATGCTGAGCTGAACCTGACGGCTGTCAGCCTGGAAGGTGATGCGGTGCTGCACACCGGTTTCGGTTTGCATGTGGAGACGGCGGCCGAGCGTGAACGCAAGGCCAGACGCAGTCGTCGCGAGCAGGTAAAGCTCGTTCTGGTTCTCTTGCTTGGAGTCGGTATTGGCTGGTTTATCAATTAGTTGCGTCGGTATCAGGGTTGCCAAAACCGTGAAAGGGCGGTGTGCCCTATGAACATTCTCAACATCATGTGGGCGGCAGGCCCCGCATTCGCTTCTGTGCACAAGGTTCATCAACAGATCCTGTCCCAGGCCGAGACCGATACGGTGGTCAAGACCTGGCTGCTGCAGGGGGCAGCCACCGGCTGCGTGGCGAATGTCGGTGAATGTCGGGAATGGAACCTGTCTTCGTCCCGCTTGAAAGCCAAGCATTTCTGGCGGCTGGTGCAGCCCTGGATGCGGATGCGTTTTCATCGGGCGCTGCAGGCGAGTGGCGCACGTGTGCTGCTGATCGACGGGATCGGCGTGGCGCGAGTGATGCTGCCGGTTCTCAAATCGTTGTCGCAGCTGCGTGTGGTGGTGGTCATCCATGGCGCTACGCGGCTGCATCAGTCGGATCAGGCCTTGTTCCAGCAGTTCCCGGCTTCGCAACTGACCCTGGCCGCGGTTTCGCAGACCCTGGCGGCGTCCTTGGAGCGCGACCTGCAAAAGCCGGTGATCACCCTGCGCACGGCGTTTGATCCCCAGGCTTTCAGCGCCAGGCTTCTGCCACGCGACCAGGCGCGCGCAAGTCTGGGCCTACCCGTTGATGACGCCCCGGTACTGGGCGCAATCGGACGGCTGGTAGCGGACAAGGGGTTTGCCTGTTTGCTGGAAGCTTTCGCCAAAATGCTCGACAGCCGACCCAACCTGCGTCTGGTGATCGTCGGCGAGGGGCAGGCCCGGCCTGAACTCGAGGCCCGTATCAAGCAGCTGGGCCTGGGTGACAAGGTCATGCTGCCCGGGCATCTGAAGCATGCCGCGACCCTGTTCAAGGCGTTCGACTGGGTAGCCATTCCATCGCTGGAGGAGGGCCTCGGCTTGACGCTGCAAGAGGCCGTGATGTCCGGCGTGCCGGTATTGACCAGCGACCTGCCGGTATTTCGCGAACAGTTGGCTGATACCGGACGCTATGCGCCGGTGAATGATGTCGATGCCTGGCGGGAGGCCATTTTCCAGGCCTTCAACCTGCCGGCACAGGAGGTCGCCGCCGATCAGTACGCCGCCTTGGCGCCCGACCAGGCCTGGCAGCGCTTCAGCCAGACCGCCGCCACCCTGTTGTCATGCCGAAATTAGCGCCTGTTCCAATGCTTGCATGGGAAAGCTGCCGTTCAGCTTCTCCCGGGCAATATAACGGGCGAAGTGTTGCAGGTTGCGTTTGATCAGATGAGGGGGAAGTGGCCCGCGGAAGAAACGCATGTCCGCCACATCGATCAGGCCGAAGCGATTGTCCGGAGTGATGACGATATTGCCCAGGTGCAGTGAGCGAAAGTAGATTCCCGAGCCGTGCAGGCTGCGAATCAGTTCGATCAGGGCTGGCAAGGTCTGCTGCCAGTCGAAGCCTTCCTTGCTGGAGACCTGGCGCAGGGTTTCACCGGGCAGCGGTCGGTATAGCACTGCGGTCATGCCGGGTTGTTCCAGACGATAGAACTCCAGGACCTGCAGCGTGGGAACGCCGAGTCGTTCCAGGCGTGCTGCGTTGTCGATGAAGCGCCTCGAGTAGGGCCGAAACAGGGCGGATGAAAAAAGACGCTTGCGGCGAAACAGTTTCAGAATATTCCCATCCTGCAACAGGTAGACTTTCGGGCCGTAGCTGTCGGCCTCCAGAATTCTGGCGCCTTCAATCATCTGATTCAAAGTGGCTTGGGGAAGCCGGGAGCATTGCATCGTAGGAAGCCTTGTCGAAGTGGCGGGCACAGTGGCGGGCAATGATGCCGAAAAGTTGTTGTTTTCACCATGCCGGGTTGGCGGGTGGACCATTCAGGAGCGAATAGATGCAGGCCACACGCTGGGCGCAAGTATGGATGACAATCGGGTTGCTATGGTTTTTGCTGGCCATTGCACTGGCGCCCACCAACAAGATTTATCAACAGGGGCTAGTGGCTTTCCTATGGCTGCCGGCGATGATTCTGGCTTGGTCTGCGCGCGAGCGCCTGATCGAGTGGTGGCATGCCCAGCGCTGGCTTGGCCTGGCATTGCTGGGGTTGGCGGTATGGGGGCTGATCAGCTTGCTGTGGACGCAGGCGGCAGACCCGTCTCGCGAGGCCAAGCGCCTGCTGTATATCGCGGTATTCCTGTTGTTTTTCCCGATTTTCGCCAATGCCCGGCCTGAACGGGTGATCCGCGTCATGCAGTGGGGCGGGGTGGGGCTGGCGGTGACTGCATTGCTGGCCATCATCCAGTTCTACTGGATCAACGGCAATGTCTGGTGGGCACGTCTCGAGGGGTTGGGTGAACTGGCTCATCCGATCCTCGGTGGTTATGTCATCGGACTGAGCGCCATCTGGATGCTGCACTGGGTGCCGCGCACTCGCGGCCTTCAAGCAGTGTGGCTGGTGGCGCTGGCGTTGCTCGGCGGGTTTGTCGTGCTGTGCCAGAGCCGTGGCGCTGCCCTGGCGCTGTTCCTGACGGTGCTGGCAATGCCTATCTGGTGCCGTGACCGGCTCAGCCGGATGTTTGCGGCTGCGGCGCTGCTGCTGGCGATGTTGGCGTTCTGGTTTCTCGAACCCTTGGTTCTGGCCCGTGGGGTGTCTTATCGTCCACAAATCCTCATGGCCAGCCTGCAGATGATTGCTGAGCATCCATGGACAGGTCTTGGCCTGGGTGCGGGTTATAAGGTATTCGCTGAAGGGCAGCAGTTCGATCACGCCCACAATCTGTTCACCCATATCGCTCTCGAGCTGGGTATTCCCGGGCTGCTGCTGTGGGGGGCGGTCTGGTTTGTGGCGTTGCGCGAAGCCTGGCGCGCCCGCGAAACACTTTATGGCCGGGGCGTTATCGGCATCTGGCTGTTTTCTTTCCTGGCCATGCAGTTCGATGCCGCCAGCCTGACCGGAACTCCCCGCGCCGAATGGTTCATCAGCTGGCTGCCGATCGGTTTGGCCACTGTTTTGGTCTGGGCGCGGGGTGGTCACACAGGCTGTGATAAAATCCCGCGTTCCTCCTAAACAGTGAGCTCGACGATGAGTGATGCACCGCTCAAAGCGGAACAGGATTCCAGCCTGAAAATCTATTTCCGGCTGTTGGGGTATGTAAAACCCTACATTGGCATTTTCCTGCTGAGTATCGTGGGCTTCGTGATATTTGCATCCACCCAGCCGATGCTGGCAGGCATTCTCAAATATTTCGTCGATGGCTTGAGCAATCCCGAAGCGGTGCTCTTTCCCAATGTCCCTTATCTGCGCGACTTGCAGCTATTGATGGCCGTGCCGCTGCTGATCATCCTGATCGCGGCCTGGCAGGGGCTTGGCTCTTTCCTCGGCAACTACTACCTGGCGAAGGTTTCCCTGGGGCTGGTGCATGACCTGCGGGTCGAGCTGTTCAACAAGCTGCTGGTCCTGCCCAACCGTTATTTCGATACCCACAACTCCGGGCACCTGATTTCCCGCATCACTTTCAACGTCACCATGGTCACCGGCGCTGCTACCGATGCCATCAAAGTGGTGATTCGTGAAGGCCTGACGGTGGTGTTCCTGTTCGTTTACCTGTTGTGGATGAACTGGAAGCTGACCCTGGTGATGCTGGCGATCCTGCCGTTGATTGCGGTCATGGTTGGCAGCACCAGCAAGAAATTCCGCAAGCAGAGCAAGAAGATCCAGGTGGCGATGGGCGATGTGACCCACGTGGCCTCCGAGACCATTCAAGGCTATCGCGTGGTTCGCAGCTTCGGTGGCGAAAGCTATGAGCAGCAACGTTTCGTCGACGCCAGCCAGAGCAACACCGACAAGCAACTGCGCATGACCAAGACCGGTGCGGTCTATACGCCGATGCTGCAACTGGTGATCTACTCGGCCATGGCAGTGTTGATGTTCCTGGTGCTGTTCCTGCGTGGCGATGCCACGGCGGGCGACCTGGTGGCCTATATCACCGCGGCGGGCCTGTTGCCCAAGCCGATTCGCCAGCTTTCGGAAGTCAGCTCGACCATCCAGAAAGGCGTGGCGGGCGCGGAAAGCATCTTCGAACAGCTGGACGTCGAGCCTGAAGTCGACCTGGGCCAGGTCGAGCGTGAGCGTATCGAGGGGCGCCTGGATGTGCGCAACCTGAGCTTTACCTATCCAGGCACCGACCGTGAAGTGCTGAAGGACATCAGTTTCTCCGCGGCTCCGGGGCAGATGATCGCCCTGGTCGGCCGTTCCGGCAGCGGCAAGTCGACCCTGGCCAGCCTGATTCCGCGCTTCTATCACCACGAAACGGGGCAGATTCTTCTCGATGACGTAGAGATCGAGGATTACCGCCTGCGCAATCTGCGTCGGCATGTGGCCCAGGTGACGCAGCACGTGACCCTGTTCAACGACAGCGTGGCCGCCAACATCGCCTATGGCGACCTGGCAGGGGCACCGCGGGAAGATATCGAGAAGGCGGCGGCGGATGCCTATGCCATGGATTTCATTTCCCAGTTGCCCGAAGGCCTGGACACCCAGGTTGGCGAGAACGGTGTACTGCTCTCCGGCGGCCAGCGCCAGCGTCTGGCGATTGCCCGGGCGCTGTTGAAGAATGCGCCGCTGCTGATTCTCGACGAGGCCACGTCGGCCCTGGATACCGAGTCGGAGCGGCATATCCAGGCGGCCCTGGACAAGGTCATGAAAGGGCGCACCACCCTGGTGATCGCGCATCGCCTGTCGACCATCGAGAAAGCCGACCTGATTTTGGTCATGGATCAGGGACGAATTGTCGAGCGCGGCACCCATGTCGATCTGTTGGCGCAGAATGGCTACTACTCGCGCCTGCATGCCATGGGCCTGGACGAGCCTGCGTCCGAAGGTATTGCCTGACCCGACTCCAGGGTGGGCAATGCCCACCCTGGAACGGTTTCCCGGCGTGCAATGCGCCGGCTGATTTTTTATCCCGCCTGTTACAGCCTTGTCCAAGACTGAATAATTCTTTGAAACAGCGTTGGATCAGGGTTGCGAGACCGGTGCCGACCACCCGGGCTGGCCCTTGCGACAAGCCGGTTGACGGAGCTTTTGCTCAATAAATGAACAGTTTGCATCGATCGCGAATACTCGTGCAGCGGTAGAACTAGGCAGCGTTCACCCTGTGTTAATATCGCGCCCCTGTTCATTTTGTATGTGGGTTGCTCCATGAAGTTGTCCATGCCGCGATTCGATCAAGCCCCTGTCTTGGTGGTCGGCGATGTCATGCTCGACCGTTACTGGCATGGTGGTACCTCACGGATTTCCCCTGAGGCGCCGGTACCGGTGGTCAAGGTCGAGCAAATCGAGGATCGCCCGGGCGGTGCCGCGAACGTTGCCTTGAACATTGCCGCGCTCGGCGCGCCGGCCTCGCTGGTCGGCGTCACCGGCGACGATGAGGCTGCCAATAGCCTCTCCAACAGCCTGGAAGGCGCGGGCGTGCGCGCCCTGTTCCAGCGCATTGCCCACCAGCCGACCATCGTCAAGCTGCGGGTCATGAGCCGGCACCAGCAATTGCTGCGTATCGATTTCGAACAACCCTTCGCCACGGATGCCCTGGCCTTGGGCGCCGAAGTCGACCAGTTGCTGGACGGCATCAAGGTGCTGGTGTTGTCCGACTACGGCAAAGGTGCCCTGAAGAACCATCAGGCGCTGATCCAGGCCGCGCGTGCCCGTGGCATCCCGGTGCTGGCGGACCCGAAAGGCAAGGATTTCTCGATTTATCGTGGCGCCAGCCTGATTACCCCGAACCTCAGCGAATTCGAAACCATCGTCGGCGGTTGTGTCGACGAGCACGACCTGGTCAGCAAAGGCGCGAAGCTGATGCACGACCTTGAGCTGGGCGCCCTGCTGGTGACCCGTGGCGAGCACGGCATGACCCTGCTGCGTCCCGATCACCCGGCGCTGCATCTGCCGGCCCGGGCCCGTGAAGTGTTCGATGTCACCGGTGCCGGCGATACCGTGATTTCCACCCTGGCGGCGGCAATCGCGGCGGGTGAAGAGCTGCCGCACGCGGTGGCCCTGGCCAACCTGGCTGCCGGCATCGTGGTCGGCAAGCTGGGTACCGCGGCGATCAGCGCCCCGGAACTGCGTCGCGCGATCCAGCGTGAGGAAGGTTCCGAGCGCGGCGTGCTGAGCCTCGACCAATTGCTGTTGGCGATCGACGATGCGCGTGCGCACAAAGAGAAGATCGTCTTCACCAACGGCTGCTTCGACATCCTCCACGCCGGCCATGTGACCTACCTCGAGCAGGCGCGGGCGCAAGGCGATCGCCTGATCGTGGCGATCAACGACGATGCGTCGGTCAGCCGCCTGAAAGGGCCGGGCCGTCCGATCAACAGCGTCGACCGGCGCATGGCGGTCCTGGCGGGCCTGGGCGCGGTGGACTGGGTCATCAGCTTCCCTGAAGGCACGCCGGAAAACCTGCTGGCCCAGGTCAAGCCGGACGTGCTGGTCAAGGGTGGCGATTACTCGGTCGATCAGGTGGTCGGCGCCGACATCGTCAAGGCTTATGGAGGCACCGTGAAGGTGCTGGGGCTGGTGGAGAACAGTTCCACCACGGCCATAGTCGAGAAGATCCGCAAGACCGAATGAGGCTTGCCGCCAATCCGCCCACTCTCGCGAAAGCTGGAGTGGGCGGGGCGGCGCTCAACGTTGCCGGCTGGTCTTGGTCGGTACCATCTTGCGCAATATCTGCCGCGCCTTGCCGGTAAAACGCTGGAGCTTGGAGTCTTTCTCCGGGGCGCTCAAGCCCTGCTGCTTCAGCCAGTCCTTCCAGCGAATCCGCTCCTCGCGCACCAACCAGCCTTGCTGCTGGGCGAAGCTTTCGGCCAGATACAGGCCGCGAGTGCTCGCCGGGTGCAACTGATCCTTCTTCAACGTATAGAGCTCGGCGCAGGGCTGCCCGTCCTTGAGCGGCATCAGGTACAAGTCCGGGCGCTTGCGATCCAGGCGTGCCACCAGTTGATCGCCTTCCAGGCGTTCGTCGACATGGAACAGGCTCAGGGATTTGGCTTCTTTGGGCACGTCCAGCCGCAGGTCATAAATCAGCTGCAGCGAAGCGGTAGGCAGGTGCACATAAGCCCGCGGCCGTTCCAGCAGCTGCAGGTTGGCGCAGCGCACCGGGCGTGCCGCGCCAGAAAGCGGCGTCAGGCGAAAGGGCAGGGCCTCGCGATAATGCAGGGCCGCCGAATAGGGCGCCGGCAGCCAGGTGTCGTTGAAACGCCCGCCGAGCCAGCCTTCCGGGGTTTCCAGCAGGCATTCCTCGGCGATTTCCTGGATGGCGGTATGCAGCGGCAGGTTCAGCTCGTGAGCCGGGACGTAACCGGAAATCAGCTTGAGCACCACGTCGCCGCGGTCTTGCCGGCGCTGGCGCACCAGCACCCAATAATCGCGGTTCTGCCAATGCAGGGTCAGGCGTACCGAGACGCCCAGGTTGGCCAGTTCCAGGGCAAAGCGCTCGGCGTCGGCCACCGCGACCGGGCGCCTACGCTGCAGGGTCTGCGCAAAGTTCAGCGGCATGCCGACGCTCTGGTAGCTGAGGCCTTCGGGAGTCGCTTCGACGAACAGGGGCAGGGTCTTGAAGTTGCTGGGGTTCTTTCTAATGAGCGTACGCGGCATGTCGGCTCCTTCTTGCGTCGGGGTCGGCCGCGTGGGCGGCATCAGTTCTTGCGCAGTACCTGCGCGACAGTGGCGACATTATGGGCCAGGTGCAACGGATTGATGGTCCCGACAATAGCACTGGCGACGCCCGGCTGGTCGAACAGCAATTCGAAGCTGGCGCGAACCGGGTCGACACCGGGGCTCAGGCACACATGGCCACTGGCCAGGGCTTTTTTCACCAGGATGCCCTTGCCGTGGGCTGCGGCGTAATCGATGACCGCTCTTTCGTTCTGTTCGTTCAAATTGTAGGTGACCATCGCGCAGTCGCCCTGTTCCAGGGCCTTGAGGCCGCCCTCGACGGTTTTCCCGGAAAACCCGAAACCACGGATCTTGCCTTCCTGCTTGAGCTCGGCCAGCGTCTGGTAGACCTCGCACTGCTCGAGGATGTGCAGGTCATTGCCGTCGGAATGCACCAGCACCAGGTCGATGAAGTCGGTTTCCAGGCGCTGCAGGCTGCGTTCCACCGAAAACCGGGTATGCGCAGCACTGAAATCGTGCCGCGACAGGCCGTTTTCGAACTCTTCGCCGACCTTGCTGACAATCACCCAGTCCTGGCGTTGTCCGCGCAGCAGCGGGCCCAGGCGCTCCTCGCTGCGGCCATAGGCCGGCGCGGTGTCGATCAGGTTGATGCCCAGGTCGCGGGTCAGCTTGAGCAGCATGCGGGCTTCGGCGTCATCCGGAATCTGAAAGCCGTTGGGGTATTTCACCCCTTGGTCGCGTCCGAGTTTCACGGTGCCCAGGCCCAGCGGAGACACCAGCAGCCCGGTGCTGCCGAAGGGGCGATGCAGGTCGTGCAGGGTCGCCTGGCTCATGGCAGCAGTTGCTCCCATGCCGGTTGCGCGATGGCGGGTTTCGGTAGCTCCGGTAACGGAGTCGCGGGGCCCGGCTTGATGCCGTCGCGCTCGAGGGCGGCGAACACCCGGTCGGCGAAGTCAGGGGCCAGGGCCAGCTTGGTCGGCCAGCCGACCAGCAGACGGTCCTGTTCGGCGAGGAAGGCATTGTCCGGGCGGGTCAGGCCCGATTGCGCGGGTTCGGCGCGGTCAACCCGCAGGGTGGCCCATTGCGCCTGGCTGAGATCGACCCATGGCAACAGGTTGCCGAGTTCTTTCTGGGCGGCGGCAATCTGCGCCGCCGGCTCGCGAGCCACGCCTTCGGCTTCGGCAATGTCGCCGCCGAGGTACCAGACCCATTGGCCGTCGGCCGCCGGGTGGGTGGTCACGGTGATGCGTGGCTTGGGCCCGCCACCCAGGCAATGGGCGTACAGCGGTTTCAGGCTCGGGCCCTTGACGATCACCATGTGCAACGGCCGGCGTTGCATGGCCGGCTGGCTCAGGCCGAGGCGGCTCAACAGCTCGGCGTTGCCGGCTCCGGCGCTGAGCACGACGCGTTGCGCGCGGATTTCCCGATCATCGACCCGCAGGCCCGCCAATTGCCCGTTTTCCAGCAGGGGTTCGATCTTCTGCGCGGCCAGCAGGCTGTCGCCGCCCAGTTCGGCCAGGCGCCCGATCAGGCTTGGCACATCGACCACCAATTCGGCCAGGCGATAGACCTTGCCCTTGAAGCGACGGTCCTGCAGGGCCGGTGGCAACTGGTCGCCCTTGACCTGGTCGACGCGGCCGCGCACCGCCTTGCTGGCGAAAAAGCTGGTGAGGTTGCCGGCCAGGGTGCCGGGGGACCACAGGTAATGGGCCTCGGACAGCAGGCGCACACCGGACAGGTCCAGCTCGCCGCTGCCGGCCAGGGCTTCGCGCCAGCGGCGCGGCATGTCGGCGATGGCTTCCGAAGCGCCGGTCAGGGCGCCATGCAGGGCATATTTGGCGCCGCCGTGAATGATTCCCTGAGACTTGACGCTTTGTCCGCCGCCGAGGCTGGCGCTCTCCACCAGCACAGTGGAAAAGCCCTGGCGACGCAGGCGCGCGTTCAGCCAGAGGCCGGCGACTCCGGCGCCGACAATCAGCACGTCGGTGGAAATAACGGATGGCATGCAGCGACCTCGGTGTTCAAGACTAGGCGCGCAGTATACAGGCTCGAGCCGCACAGGCTTTGTTGGCGATCAAACTGGCAGGGGCGCGCTTGGCGGAGCGCTTTGTGTTGTCGCTGCCGAAGGCTGCGATCGAGCGCGAAACGGTCGTGCTCTTGAAGGGCCTAAGGCAGCGGTACGGATCAGTGCCCGGCGGTCTTGGAAAACAGCTGGATTACCACCACGCCCAGGACGATCAGGGCCATGCCGAGCATCGCCGGGATATCCAGCTTCTGCCCGTAGAGGAACAGCGCGGCCACGCTGACCATGACAATGCCCATGCCGGCCCAGACCGCGTAAGCCACGCCCACCGGCACGGTGCGCACCACCAGGGTCAGCATCCAGAAAGCCACGCCATAGCCGACGATGATCAGCAGCAATGGCAGCGGAGTGCTCAGGCCCTTGACCGCTTTCATCGAAACAGTGGCGATCACTTCGGCGCAGATGGCGATGGCCAGGTAGGTGTAAGCGTTCATGGGAGAGTCCTCGTGTTTGGGCTTGCTTGATGAGGTCGGCATTCTAGAGATTGAGCAGATGGGGTAAAGTCATTACCTATCTGTTCTGAAGATGGGTTGGCTCATGAATGTGCAATGGAATCTGGAGCAGATGCGGCTGTTCGTCAGCGTCGCCGAGCAGCGCTCGTTTTCGGCTGTGGCTCGCGACCAGCGCAAGGCGCAATCGGCGGTCAGCAGTTCGATCGCGCTGCTGGAGGCCGACCTCGGCGTGACATTGTTCGAGCGCAGCAGCGGTCGTCAGCCGAAGCTCACGGAGGCGGGCAGCGCCTTGCTCGCGGAGGCGCGGGAAGTGCTGCGCCAATGCGAGCGCCTGAACGGGCGAGCGCTGGCGTTGATGCGGGGCCAGGAGGCGCGCTTGCGCCTGGCCCTGGACGAGGCGATGCCGTTCCAGCCGGTGCTCGATAGCCTCGAGGCCTTGTCCGAGCAGTTCCCCAGCCTTGAAGTCCAGCTGGCCAGCAGCGCCCAGGGTGATGTGGCGCGCAAGCTGGTGGAGCGCCGGGCCGACCTCGGCTTGCTGTTTCACCATGAACAGATGTCCGAGACCCTTGAGCGCCGGGCCCTGGGCAGTGTCGAGATGGTCACGGTGTGTGCGGTCGGCCACCCGTTGGCCGGCGAGCGACAGGTGGACCGCCAGCAACTGGCGCGGCATCGCCAGTTGCTGATCTCCCCGCAATTGAGCGCTTACCCCAGTGGCGAGCAGATCAGCCCGCAGGTCTGGCGCGCCGACAGCTTCTACGCGATGGCCGAGTTGCTGATGCGCGGCCTGGGCTGGGCCTGGCTGCCGCGGCATGTGGTGCAGTATCCGGCCTATCAGAACCAGATGGTCGAATTGACCAGCGAGTGGACCCCGCCGGCGCTGGTGGTGGAGCTGGTCTGGCGCCGCGATGAACCCCTGGGCCTGGCGGCGCAGTGGCTGGCGGAGCGTTTTGCCGTGCACCTGCGGGCGATTGGCTGAAAAAGCCGATAAACTCCGCCGCCATGAATAGAACTCTCTACACCGCACTGTTTTACTTGGGGCTGCCATTGGTGGCGATTCGTCTGTGGCTGCGGGCGCGCAAGGCGCCGGCTTATGCCAGGCGGGTTGGCGAACGTTTTTCCTGGGGCCTGCCGGCGATGCAGCCGGGCGGGATCTGGGTGCACGCCGTGTCGGTAGGGGAAAGCATCGCCGCCGCGCCGATGATCCGCGCCTTGCTGGCGCGCTATCCACAGCTGCCGATCACGGTCACCTGCATGACGCCGACGGGCTCGGAGCGTATCCAGGCGCTGTTCGCCAACGAGCCGCGCATCCAGCATTGCTACCTGCCCTACGACCTGCCGTGCGCCGCCGCGCGTTTTCTCGAGCGGGTGCGGCCGAAGCTGGCGGTGATCATGGAAACCGAACTGTGGCCCAACCACATTCACCAGTGCGCCAAGCGCGGGATTCCGGTGGCGCTGGCCAATGGGCGGTTGTCGGAGCGCTCGGCCCGGGGTTATGGGCGCTTTGCCAAGCTGACCGCACCGATGCTCGCGCAAATGAGCCTGTTCGCGGTGCAGACCGAAGCCGAAGCCGAACGTTTTCGCCAGTTGGGCGCACGCCCGGAAACAGTCGAGGTGACGGGCTCGATCAAGTTCGACCTGAGCATCGACCCGCAACTGCTGGTGCGCGCCAGCGAGCTGCGCCAGCAATGGCAAGCCGGCGAGCGCCCGGTGTGGATCGCCGCCAGCACCCATGAAGGCGAAGATGCCGTGGTGCTGGATGCCCATCGCCAATTGCTGGCCAGCCACCCGGATGCCTTGCTGATCCTGGTGCCGCGTCATCCGGAGCGATTCAACTCGGTGTTCGAGCTGTGCCGGCAGCAAGGTTTCGCGACTATTCGCCGCTCGAGCGCCGAGCCGGTCACCGCCGGCACTTCGGTGCTGCTGGGCGACACCATGGGCGAGCTGCTGTTTCTCTATGCCTTGGCGGACAGCGCCTTTGTCGGTGGCAGCCTGGTGCCCAACGGCGGCCACAACCTGCTGGAGCCGGCGGCCCTGGCCAAGCCGGTGCTGAGCGGACCGCATTTGTTCAACTTCCTGGAGATCGCGGCGATGCTGCGCGAGGCGGGCGCCTTGCAGGAAGTGGACGATGCTCATGGCCTGGCGGTGGCGGTGCAGCGCCTGTTCGAGTTGCCACGGGATGCACAAAAGATGGCCGACGCCGGGCTGCAAGTGATGCGCAGCAACCAGGGCGCCCTGCAGCGCCTGCTCGACGGGTTGGACCGCTTGCTGTAGCCGCTGCCGCAGGCTGCGATCCTGGCCGAAGGACAGGCAAAAAGGCCACCGCGATTCTGTTGAATGGCGGTGGCCTTTTTTACGACCGTTCCGGTCGATCGCAGCCTGCGGCAGCGGCTACAGGTTATTGGCCTGGGCGAGCCTTGAGCTGTTCCGCCGCGGCCTTGGCCAGGTCTGGCGGCAGGAAGTCGCGGTCCGGGTTGTAGTCGGCTTTCAGGTAGCGCGACAGGTCTTGTAGGTCGCCGGGGTTGAGGGTGCCGGCGGCTTGCTTGAGGCGCAGGTTGTCGAGGATGTAGTCGTAGCGGCTGTTGTTGTAGTTGCGCACCGAGGTGTACAGCTGGCGCTGGGCGTCGAGCACGTCGACGATATTGCGCGTGCCAACCTGATAACCGATTTCCGTGGCTTCCACCGCGCTCTGGTTGGAGATGATCGACTGGCGCCGGGCCTGGACCTGCTCGACATCGGTGTTCACCGCACGGTGCAGGTTACGGGTGTTTTCCACCACCTGGCGGCGCAGGGCTTCACGCTGTTGCTCGCTCTGGGTCAGGCGCGAGTAGGACTCGCGGACCTGGGAGCTGGTCAGGCCACCGCTGAAGATCGGAATGTTCAGTTGCAAGCCCACGGTGCGTTGTTCCACATCGCTGCCATAACGCTGGCCCAGCGGGCCGGGGTTGCTGAAGCCGAGGGCGTCGTTGTCGCCTTTCTTGTATTGCGCCACCGCATCGAGGGTCGGGGCGTGGCCGGCCTTGCGTTGCTTGAGGGTTTCCTCGGCGGCGCTGACCGCGTAGTTGCTGGCCAGCAGGTTGAGGTTTTGCTTGGCCGCGGTATCGACCCAGGCCTTGGCGTCATTCGGAGTCGGCGCCAGCACCGGCAGGCTGTGGACGATGCCCTGGATCGAGTTGTACTGGCGGTTGGTCAGGGTAATCAGCGCTTCGAACGCGTCATCTACCTGGCGCTGGGCGAGGATCCGGTTGGCTCGCGCAGTGTCGTAGCTGGCCTGGGATTGCAGGACGTCGGTCTTGTCCGACAGGCCGACGTCGAAGCGTTCGTTGGATTGGTCGAGCTGGCGCTTGAAGGCGGCTTCTTCGGCCTTGGTCGAGGCCAGGTTGTCCTGGGCGCGCAGGACCGAGAAGTAGCTCTCGGCGCTTTGCAGGATCAGGTTCTGCTCGGTGGCCGAGAGTTCCAGCGCGGCTTGCTCGTTGACGTCCTTGGCCGCTTGCAACTGGAACCAGCGGTCGGCACGAAAAATCGGCTGGGCCAGGGTCGCCTGGTACACGTTGCCGCTGCGGCTGGCGGTCATCGACGGCTCGTCGAACTTGGTCCGGGTATTGCTCAGCTCGGCGCCGGCCGAGAGATTGGGCAGCAACCCGGCGCGCGCCTGCGGTACCACTTCTTTGCGGGCGTCGTAATCGGCACGGGCGGCGGCGAGGTCGGCGTTGTTGTCCACCGCCTCCTGATAGACGCTGACCAGGTCGGTTTTGGTGGTCAAGGGCGCTTCTGCTGCCCAGGCCATTCCATTGGACGCACAAGACACGGCGATGGCCAGTGAGAGTTTGCGCAGCATTCGGCGATCCCTAGAGTTGATATTACAAGGATAATTCTGGCGCCAAGGCTAAGTCTCGGCCTATGCAGCGTCAAGGTTGGACGCAACTCAGCGAGTGTAGATGCGCCTGCGAAGGGCAACAATCCTGCATTTACGCCATTCATCCCGCTGTTTGCCGTGGGGTTGGCGTTCTGTGCCGGCTTTGTCTAGACTGGCCGGGTTCTTGTCGGGGTGCCTTGCTATGAGGCTGAGATCGGATAATCCGGATCCCGTTGAACCTGATCAGGTTAGCGCCTGCGTAGGGAACAAGATTTCTCGTCACCCGGCGAGTCCTCTTGTGCTTCGTCCGGGATGTTGTTCGACAATCGAACACCCCTCGAGCACCAAGCACTGCACCAGCTGGTTTTCGCCTCTGGCTCCAGCTATGGCTGCGTCCGTTCGTTACAGGTTCGCTCCGACAAAAATCCACTGCCTGGATGCCGTCTGGAGAGCCCGTGATGACTACAAAATTAAAAAACGCTACCCACCTTAGCGAATCGGCCAAGGTCGATGAGCAGTCGGTTCAGCCCTTTACCCGCTCGCAAAAAATCTATGTCCAGGGTTCGCGCCCGGACATCCGCGTGCCGATGCGCGAAATCAGCCTCGACGTGACCCCGACCGACTTCGGCGGCGAGATCAACGCACCGGTCACCGTCTATGACACCTCCGGCCCTTACACCGACCCCAACGTGGTGATCGATGTGCGCAAGGGCCTGGGCGACGTGCGCTCGGCCTGGATCGACGACCGTGGCGACACTGAGCGCCTGCCGGGCCTGAGCTCCAACTTCGGCCAGCAACGCCTCGCCGATCCCGAGCTGACCAAGCTGCGCTTCGCTCACGTCAACAACCCGCGCCGCGCCAAGGCCGGAGTCAACGTCAGCCAGATGCACTACGCGCGCAAAGGCATCATCACCGCTGAGATGGAATACGTCGCCATCCGCGAAAACATGAAGCTGCAAGAGGCCCGCGCGGCGGGTTTGCTCGATCAGCAGCACGCCGGCCACAGCTTCGGCGCGAGCATCCCGAAAGAAATTACCCCCGAGTTCGTCCGCGAGGAAATCGCCCGCGGCCGCGCGATCATTCCAGCCAACATCAACCACGTCGAACTGGAACCGATGATCATCGGCCGCAACTTCCTGGTGAAGATCAACGGCAACATCGGCAACAGCGCCCTGGGTTCGTCCATCGAAGAAGAAGTGGCGAAACTGACCTGGGGCATCCGCTGGGGTTCGGACACGGTCATGGACTTGTCCACTGGCAAGCACATCCACGAAACCCGCGAGTGGATCATCCGCAACTCGCCGGTGCCGATCGGTACCGTGCCGATCTACCAGGCGCTGGAGAAGGTCAACGGCGTGGCCGAAGACCTGACCTGGGAGCTGTTCCGCGACACGCTGATCGAGCAGGCGGAGCAGGGCGTCGACTACTTCACCATCCACGCCGGCGTGCTGCTGCGCTATGTGCCACTGACCGCCAAGCGCGTGACCGGCATCGTTTCCCGTGGCGGCTCGATCATGGCCAAGTGGTGCCTGGCGCATCATAAAGAGAACTTCCTCTACACCCACTTCGACGAAATCTGCGAAATCATGAAGGCCTACGACGTCAGCTTCTCGCTGGGCGACGGCCTGCGTCCGGGCTCGATCGCCGACGCCAACGACGAAGCGCAGTTCGGCGAACTGGAGACTCTCGGCGAGCTGACCAAGATCGCCTGGAAGCATGACGTGCAGTGCATGATCGAAGGCCCCGGCCACGTGCCGATGCAGTTGATCAAAGAGAACATGGACAAGCAGCTGGAATGCTGCGACGAGGCGCCGTTCTACACCCTCGGCCCGCTGACCACCGACATCGCGCCGGGCTACGACCACATCACCTCCGGCATCGGCGCGGCGATGATCGGCTGGTTCGGCTGCGCCATGCTCTGCTACGTGACGCCGAAAGAGCACCTGGGCCTGCCGAACAAGGACGACGTGAAGACCGGGATCATTACCTACAAGATCGCCGCGCATGCCGCCGACCTTGCCAAGGGCCATCCGGGCGCGCAGATCCGCGACAACGCGCTGTCCAAGGCGCGTTTCGAATTCCGTTGGGAAGACCAGTTCAACCTCGGCCTCGACCCGGATACCGCGCGTGCCTACCACGACGAAACCCTGCCCAAGGATTCGGCCAAGGTCGCGCACTTCTGCTCCATGTGCGGGCCGAAATTCTGCTCGATGAAAATCACCCAGGAGGTCCGCGAATACGCGGCCAACCAGCGCATCGAAGCGGTGGACGTGGATGTCGCCAAGGGGCTGGCGGAACAGGCCGAGCGCTTCAAGCAGGAAGGCAGCCAGTTGTACAAGAAGGTTTGATCCTGCGTTGATGATCGCTTCGCCAGAAGCGATCACTCATCACCCGTAGGAGCGAGCGGGCAGCGTCCGGCTTGCTCGCGATGGCGTCGTAACTGACACGCCGCTATCGCGGGCAAGCCTCGCTCTTTTTTGCGGATGGTTTTCCTGGCGCCAGCCTGATGGTGCTGCTGGCCGGCGCGCTGGCGGCGCCAGGTCTGGGGCTTGACCGGCCAGCGGCTATCGCCTGCTGGCCAACTTTTATCCGAGTGTTGGTGCAACCCTGCCGTCAGTGGTCCTGGCAGGACTGCCGAGGCTCAGCTACGACCAGGAAACAGCTCGGGTTTGAGGATGCCGTTGAGGCGGTTGTAAGGGATCTTCAGTTCGATGTGGCCCAGCGCGTAAGGCGCGATCACCGACACGTTGTATTTGAGGATCACGCCGCCGTAGGTCAGGGCCACGTTCGGGGTTTTCTGGAACGGCCAGGTCTTGATGAACTCTGGCTCCTGGTCCAGCTTGGTGCTGATCAGCCAGCTGTTGTGGGCCACCTGGGCGGCCTTCCAGAACGCGGCTTCCTGGCCCGGGCGCAGCATGTCGGACAGGGTCAGTTCCTTGTGCAGCTCGCGGGAGTAGTTGATGAAACCGCGACCGGGCGTGCCGTGGGCGCCACCGGTGTCCAGGTAGCTGGCCAGTTCGATGATCACCAGGCCGTCATGCTGTTCGCGTACCTTGGCTTGCAAGTACATGCTGTTGCGGCTGTCGGCCTCGCGCAGGAATTTCTCGCGATAGGCGCTCAGCGTCGCTGGAACGGCCTGGTCCGCCGTGGTGCGAGTCATTTGCAGCAGGCGTTTTTCAATCAGCGCATCCAACTGCGGTTCGTCGGCGAAGTGCACGGTGTCGATGTTCACCAGCGGGCAATCCTGGCTGCTGCAGCCGGGCTTGAGCTGTTCCGACTTGTCGCTGGTGCTTTGCAGGGGCTTTTGGTGGCTGGGTTGAAACAGGCTTTGGCAAGCGCCCAGGGTCAGGGCCAGGCAAGCCACGGAGGCGATTTTAAGAAGCGACATGTGCGTCCTTGATAAACCAGAGGTAGGCAAAAGTTACCGGCTTCGACTGCCTGCGGGGCAATCAGTTCGCCACTAAGCTCAATAGAAGCAATTAGATTAGGTTTGCCCCCTTGCCGTCTATCCCGCTGATGGTAAAGGGGCTGCATCATCGGTCATCGGCGCGTTAGGATGGCGCGATATCGAGGGGGAGCCTCGGATCGGACAGCAAGAAACGAGGATTGCTATGACGGACTTTGCCAACACCACGCCGACCACGGTCGATATCGTTCGGCGCGAAAAATGCTTCCAGGGTTTTTATCAGCTCGACCGTGTGCACCTGCGCCACGAGCTGTTTGCCGGTGGCATGGGGCGCGAGATCAGTCGTGAAATCTTTGTGCGTCACGATGCTGTCTGCGTACTGCCGTACGATCCGCAGCGCGATGAAGTGGTGCTGATCGAGCAGTTTCGCGTCGGTGCCATGGGGAAAACCGCGACTCCCTGGTTGATCGAGCTGGTCGCCGGTCTGATCGACAAGGAGGAGCATCCGGAAGAAGTTGCTCACCGCGAGGCGCAGGAGGAAGCTGGACTGACATTCTCCGCGCTGTGGCCGATGACCAAGTATTTTCCGTCGCCGGGGGGCAGTACCGAGTTTGTGCATCTGTACCTGGGACGCTGCGACAGCGGCGGTGCCGGCGGCCTGCACGGGCTGGTGGAAGAGGCGGAGGACATCCGTGTGTCGGTCTGGGCTTTCGAAGACGCGCTGCAGGCGGTAAGGGATGGGCGGATTTCCAACGCGGCGAGCATTATTGCCTTGCAATGGCTGGCTTTGAACCGCGTTGAAGTGAGGGGGTTATGGTCGTAAACAAAGCGCGCGATCGCTACCGGGTCGATCTCGTGGGGCTGCAAGCGTCCTGCGAGGCGAACTATGCCCGGCTGATGCGCCTGTTGCCCGATATGCGCAACCAGCCTGTGGCGCGGCGGATCGCGGTGACCCAGGGCGACCAGATGCTCGGCGTGCTGGCGCTGGAGGTGCTGCTGGCCTGTCCCTACACCACCACCCTGCAGGTGCGCCAGGAACATAGCCTGCCCTGGCTGCCGGTGCCGCAGCTGGAGGTCCAGGTCTACCACGATGCGCGCATGGCCGAGGTCATCAGCGCCGAGCACGCCCGGCGCTTTCGTGGCATCTATCCGTATCCGAACGCCTTCATGCACCAGCCGGACGAGAAGGCCCAGCTCAATGTATTTCTCGGTGAATGGCTGAGCCATTGCCTGGCCTGCGGCCATGAGTTCGAGGCCGTGCGGTAGATGTGAACTGCGTCCGGTTCGCCGGTTTCCCCTTTTGAATTTCCCCCAGCATAATTGCTCCCATTCCTCACTTCCCGTGACACGCCCTGGGAGACCGCCTTGCCGAGCGTATCCACTCTGACCACCGATGATCCCGTGTTGCTGGTGCAGCTGTCCGACAGCCATCTGTTCGCCGAAGCGGACGGTACGTTGCTGGGCATGAATACCCGCGACAGCCTGCAGCGGGTGATCGACCTGGTGCTGGAGCAGCAACCACGGATCGACCTGATGCTGGCCACGGGCGATCTGTCCCAGGACGGTACGCTGGAGTCCTATCAACTGTTCCGTGACATGACTCGACGGATTCCGGCGCCGGCGCGCTGGATCCCCGGTAACCACGACGAGCCGCAAATCATGGCGCAGGCGGCGGTGCAGAGTTCGTTGCTGGCGCCGGTGGTGGACATTGGCAACTGGCGGATCACTTTGCTCGACTCCGCCGTACCCGGCTCGGTGCCGGGCTACTTGCAGGACGAGCAGCTGCAATTGCTCGCCAGCGCCTTGAGCGAAGCCCCCGAACGCCATCACCTGATATGCCTGCATCATCATCCGGTCTCCATCGGGTGTGCCTGGATGGAGCCCATCGGGCTGCGCAATCCGCATGCGCTGTTCGCCGTGCTGGAGCGGTTTCCGCAGGCGCGCGCGGTGCTCTGGGGGCATGTGCATCAGGAAATCGACCGTCAGCAAGGGCCTTTGCGCCTGTTGGCATCGCCCTCGACCTGCATCCAGTTCGAGCCGGGCAGCGAAGATTTCAAGGTCGGTACGGCCGCGCCGGGGTATCGCTGGCTGCGCCTGCTGCCCGATGGGCGACTGGAAACCGGTGTCGAGCGGGTCAACGGCTTCGACTTCCAGGTCGACTACGGCAGCAACGGCTACTGACTTCGCCCAGGGCCGCAGCCTGTGGCGACGGGACAAAGGGATACACCTGAACACAAGTCAAGCAGCGATACACCCTGTAAACTGCGCCTTTTTGCACGATGCAAAGGGAGTGCGCATGTCCGGTTCGATCCTGTATATCCACGGCTTCAACAGCGCACCGGCGTCGAAGAAAGCCAGCCAGCTGGCGGCTGTCATGGCAGCGATCGGCCGCGCTGAGCAGTTGCGCGTGCCGGCCTTGCATCATCATCCGCGCGAGGCCATTGGCCAGTTGGAGCAGGCGATTGCCGAACTCGGGCGGCCACTGCTGGTCGGCAGCTCTCTCGGCGGCTACTATGCGACTCACCTTGCCGAGCGCCATGGCCTGAAAGCCTTGCTGATCAACCCCGCGGTCAGTCCGCACCGGATGTTCGACGGTTTTCTGGGCACGCAGACCAACCTCTATACCGGGGAAACCTGGGAACTGACCCACGACCACGTGACGGCCCTGGCCGAGCTGGAAGTGCCGGCGCCCCAGGACCCGCAGCGGTTCCAGGTCTGGCTGCAGACAGGTGACGAGACGCTGGACTATCGCAGCGCCCAGCTGTATTACCGAGCCTGTGCCTTGCGCATCCAGGCCGGCGGCGACCATAGTTTCCAGGGTTTTGCCGGACAATTGCCGGCGTTGTTGAATTTTGCCGGCATCGGCCCGGATCAGTACCAGGCGATCGATTTCACCTCGCTGTGAACCCTCGCTTCTATTTCATTGAACGACTAACGACGAGACCCCATGGCCACTCCCAGCGCTAGCTCTTATAACGCAGACGCCATCGAAGTCCTCTCGGGCCTCGACCCGGTGCGCAAACGCCCGGGCATGTACACCGACACCACCCGGCCGAACCACCTCGCCCAGGAAGTCATCGACAACAGCGTCGACGAAGCCCTGGCGGGGCACGCGAAGTCGATCCAGGTCATCCTGCATGCCGACCACTCCCTGGAAGTATCCGATGACGGCCGCGGCATGCCGGTGGACATTCACCCGGAAGAGGGTGTGTCCGGTGTCGAGCTGATCCTCACCAAGCTCCATGCGGGCGGCAAGTTTTCCAACAAGAACTACCAGTTCTCCGGCGGTTTGCACGGGGTGGGTATTTCCGTGGTCAACGCCTTGTCGAACCAGGTGCGGGTGCGGGTCAAGCGTGACGGCAACGAATACCAGATGACCTTCGCCGACGGCTTCAAGGCCACCGAACTGGAAGTGGTCGGCAGCGTCGGCAAGCGCAATACCGGGACCAGCGTGTACTTCGCCCCGGATCCGAAATACTTCGATTCGCCAAAATTCTCCGTCAGCCGCCTCAAGCACGTGCTCAAGGCCAAGGCCGTGTTGTGCCCGGGGCTGCTGGTCAGTTTCGAAGACAAAGGCACCGGTGAAAAGGTCGAGTGGCATTACGAAGACGGCCTGCGCTCTTACCTGGTGGATGCGGTCAGCGAATTCGAACGCCTGCCGGCCGAACCCTTCTGCGGCAGCCTGGCCGGCAACAAGGAAGCGGTGGACTGGGCCCTGCTGTGGCTGCCGGAAGGCGGCGACAGCGTGCAGGAAAGCTACGTCAACCTGATCCCGACCGCCCAGGGCGGCACCCACGTCAACGGTTTGCGCCAGGGCCTGCTGGATGCCATGCGCGAGTTCTGCGAGTTTCGCAACCTACTGCCGCGCGGCCTGAAACTGGCGCCGGAAGACGTCTGGGAGCGCATTGCCTTCGTTCTGTCGATGAAGATGCAGGACGCGCAATTCTCCGGCCAGACCAAGGAGCGCCTGTCGTCCCGCGAGGCGGCCGCTTTCGTTTCGGGTGTGGTCAAGGATGCGTTCAGCCTGTGGCTCAACGCCAACCCCGAATTGGGCATGCAACTGGCGGAACTGGCCATCAGCAACGCCGGCCGTCGCCTCAAGGCCAGCAAGAAGGTCGAGCGCAAACGCATTACCCAGGGCCCGGCGCTGCCAGGCAAGCTGGCGGACTGCGCCGGCCAGGACCCGATGCGTTCCGAGCTGTTCCTGGTGGAAGGTGACTCCGCCGGCGGTTCGGCCAAGCAGGCGCGGGACAAGGAGTTCCAGGCGATCCTGCCGCTGCGCGGCAAGATCCTCAACACCTGGGAAGTCGATGGCAGCGAAGTCCTGGCCAGCCAGGAAGTGCACAACATTGCCGTGGCCATCGGGGTCGACCCGGGCGCCGAGGACATGAGCCAGCTGCGCTACGGCAAGATCTGCATCCTCGCGGACGCCGACTCCGACGGCTTGCACATCGCCACGCTGCTCTGCGCGCTGTTCGTCCAGCATTTCCGCCCGCTGGTGGATGCCGGCCACGTCTATGTGGCGATGCCGCCGCTGTACCGCATCGACCTGGGCAAGGAGATTTACTACGCCCTCGACGAAGCCGAGCGCGACGGCATTCTCGATCGCCTGGTGGCCGAGAAGAAGCGTGGCAAGCCGCAGGTCACCCGATTCAAAGGCCTGGGTGAAATGAACCCGCCGCAGCTGCGTGAAACCACCATGGACCCGAACACCCGGCGCCTGGTGCAGTTGACCCTTGGTGAAGATTTCGCCGCGACCTCGGAAATGATGGACATGCTGCTGGCGAAGAAACGCGCCGGCGATCGCAAGAGCTGGCTGGAGTCCAAGGGCAACCTGGCCGAGGTTCTGGCCTGATGCGCAGAGGCTTTGCCCTGGCGTTACTGCTATTGGCAACCTCGGCGATGGCCGGCACTGCGCCCGAGTTGCGGCTGCTGGCCGAGCATCCGGTAGACGGCATGCGCGGCGGCAACCTTTCGGGGCTGGCGGTATGCGGCAAGGAACTGTGGACCGTCTCCGATCGCGACGATGACCAGATCTACCGGCTCGATACCAGCGACCGCGTGTGGCAGGCCGAAACCGTGCGCATCGAGGTGCCGCCGGTGCCGGACAGCGGTTTGCCGTGGGGCTTGAGCTCGCGCAACTGGGCGGCTTCGTTCGTGCGCGGTGGCGACCTGGATTTCGAAGGCATTAGCTGCGACAGCGCCGGCAACAAGTATGTGGTCAGCGAGTCCCACGCGGCGGTGTTGCAGTTGCCGCCGACGGGCTCGGCGGCCTGGCTGAAGATTTCGCCGATCATGGTGCGCGAGGCCCGGGCCAGCGGTATGTTGCTGCACTTCAATGCCTTGTTCGAAGGCCTGGCGGTCAACCCGGCCGGCGACAGGATCTGGCTGGCGGCCGAGCGCGAGCGTCGCGGGCTGCTGTTGATCAAGCGTCAGCAGAGCGTCTGGGACTGCGACGGCGGTTGCGTGCTGCTCAGCGAAGCGGGGCTGGAAATGCAGCCGTCGCAGATGCCCAAGGCCAAGGCGGTATCCCGGGATTTTGCCGACCTGTCGCTGTTCGAGGACAAGTTGTTCACCCTCGAGCGCAATGCGTTTCAGATCTGTCGCCGGGATGCATCGACCGCCAAGGTCGAGCGTTGCTGGTCGTTTGCCGCCGAGGCGTTGCAGGACAACCGACGTTATTCTCAGGCCTATGGCCTGACCGAGGCGCTGGTGGTGGATGCCGACGGCGCCTGGATCGGTGTGGATAACAACACCGGCGCCCGTGCCGACGGTGAAAAACGCCCGATCGTCTGGCGCTTCGCCGCGCCCGAAGGCGGTTGGAGTGCCAAGCCATGAGCCAGCAACCACCGGGCAAACGTGCCGGGCGCGTGCTGCTGGTGCTGGCCTGGGGCGCCGGGCTGTTCCTGGCGACCCGGTTTTTCGGCGAGTGGGAGCAGCGTCAGGAGAACCCCAATGCTGTCGTCACTTCGCAACAACATGAGGGTTACATCGAAGTGAAACTGGTCGACAACGGCCAGGGGCATTTCGTCGCCAGCGGCCGGATCAACGGCCAGCCGGTGGATTTCATGCTCGATACCGGAGCGACCGACGTGTCGATCCCGTCCGGGCTGGCCGAGCGTCTTGGCCTGGAGAAGGGCGCACCGGTGATCCTGAGTACCGCCAACGGTCGTAGCGAGGGTTATCGAACCCGTCTCGACCGCCTGCAACTGGGCGACATCGTCCTGCGCGATGTCCGTGCGCTGGTTGCGCCGGGCCTGGGCGGCGAGCAGGTGTTGCTGGGCATGAGCGCTTTGAAAAAACTTGAATTTACCCAGCGCGGCGGCACCTTGCTGTTGCGCCAGACAACGAACTGATGAGGCCCGCATGAGCGACTCCCTGGATCTCAGCCTGGATGGCGTAGAACGCCGATCGCTGGCTGACTTCACCGAAAATGCCTACCTCAACTACTCCATGTACGTGATCATGGACCGTGCTTTGCCGCATATCGGCGACGGCCTGAAACCGGTACAGCGGCGTATCGTCTACGCCATGAGTGAGCTGGGGCTGGATGCCGATTCCAAGCACAAGAAGTCCGCCCGTACGGTCGGTGACGTGCTGGGTAAGTTCCACCCCCACGGCGACTCGGCCTGCTACGAAGCCATGGTGCTGATGGCGCAGCCTTTCAGCTATCGCTACACGCTGGTGGACGGCCAGGGTAACTGGGGTGCGCCGGACGATCCCAAGTCCTTCGCCGCCATGCGTTATACCGAAGCGCGCCTGTCGCGTTATTCCGAAGTGCTGCTCAGCGAACTGGGCCAGGGCACCGCGGACTGGGGGCCGAACTTCGACGGTACCCTGCAGGAACCCCTGGTATTGCCGGCACGTTTGCCGAACATCCTGCTCAACGGCACCACTGGCATCGCCGTGGGCATGGCCACTGATGTGCCGCCGCACAACCTGCGCGAAGTCGCCACCGCCTGCGTGCGCCTGCTGGACGAGCCCAAGGCCACGGTCGAACAGCTCTGCGAGCATATCCAGGGCCCGGACTACCCGACCGAGGCGGAAATCATCACGCCGCGCGCGGACCTGCTGAAAATCTACGAAACCGGTCGCGGTTCGGTGCGCATGCGTGCCGTCTATCGCATCGAGGATGGCGACATCATCGTCACCGCGCTGCCGCACCAGGTATCCGGCGCCAAGGTGCTGGAACAGATCGCCGCGCAGATGCAGGCCAAGAAGCTGCCGATGGTCGCCGACCTGCGTGATGAGTCGGACCACGAGCACCCATGCCGGATCGTGATCATTCCACGCTCCAACCGGGTCGACCCCGACGAGCTGATGCAGCATCTGTTCGCTACCACCGAGCTGGAATCCAGCTACCGGGTCAACGTCAACATCATCGGCCTGGATGGCAAGCCGCAGCTGAAGAACCTGCGCGCCTTGCTGGTGGAGTGGCTGGAGTTCCGCGTCCTGACGGTGCGCCGCCGCCTGCAGTTCCGCCTGGACAAGGTCGAGCGTCGCCTGCACCTGTTGGACGGCTTGCTGATCGCCTACCTCAACCTGGATGAAGTGATCCACATCATTCGTACCGAGGAGCAGCCGCGGGCCAAGTTGATCGAGCGTTTTGCCCTGAGCGAAGTGCAGGCCGACTACATCCTCGATACCCGACTGCGCCAATTGGCGCGCCTGGAAGAGATGAAGCTGCGCGCCGAGCAGGATGAGCTGCTCAAGGAGCAGGCCAAGCTGCAAGCCCTGCTCAACAGCGAAGCCAAGCTGAAGAAGCTGGTGCGCACCGAATTGCTGCAGGATGCTGAAACCTATGGCGACGATCGCCGCTCGCCAATCGTCGAGCGCGCCGAGGCCAAGGCTCTGTCGGAAAACGAGCTGATGCCGACCGAACCGGTCACCATCGTTCTGTCGGAAAAAGGTTGGGTACGTTGCGCCAAAGGGCATGATATCGACGCCACGGGCCTGTCCTACAAGGCCGGCGACGGTTTCAAGACCTCGGCAATCGGTCGTTCCAACCAGTTTGCGGTGTTCATCGACTCCACCGGACGCAGTTATTCGGTGGCGGCGCATACGCTGCCATCGGCCCGCGGCCAGGGCGAGCCGTTGACCGGACGCCTGACGCCGCCACCTGGCGCCAGTTTCGAATGCGTGCTGTTGCCGGACGACGAGGCGCTGTACGTGATTGCGTCCGATGCGGGTTACGGCTTTGTGGTCAAGGGCGAGGATCTGCAAGCCAAGAACAAGGCCGGCAAGGCATTGTTGAGCCTGCCGAACAACGCCAAGGTGTTGTTGCCTCGGCCGGTGAGCGATCGCGAACAGAACTGGCTGGCTTCGGTGACCACCGAAGGGCGCTTGCTGGTGTTCAAGATCAGCGACCTGCCGCAGCTGGGTAAAGGCAAGGGCAACAAGATCATCGGGATTCCGGGTGAGCGCGTCGCCAGCCGCGAGGAATACGTGACCGATATCGCGGTGCTGCCCGAGGGCGCGACATTGGTGTTGCAGGCCGGAAAACGCACCCTGTCGCTCAAGGCCGATGATCTCGAGCATTACAAGGGCGAACGTGGTCGCCGGGGTAACAAACTGCCGCGAGGCTTCCAGCGAGTGGATGCGTTGTTGGTAGAAACTCTCAATTGATGCGGGGTAGAGCGTCCGATCTGCGATTTAACCGGTAGATCGACGCTACAGCACTGGAGTCACGGCGCATATTCACGGATGATATGCGCTTTCAAGCGCCGGCGTGGCTGAGCGTTATTCAGGGTTATTTTGAGTATTTACACTGTGGCTAGCCTTGTGGCCGCCACCTGGATGGGATGATGACTGCTCTGCGCCTTCCTCTTGTTTTCTTGCTCGCTGGCGTTCTTGGCCTGGCGGGCTGCAGCGTGCACCAGCCGGTGTCGCTGTATCAGCTGGACAGCGGAAGTCCAGCTCAACCGGCACAAAGTGCCGGTATGGCCGTATTGCTGGGGCCGGTACTGGTTGCCGACTATCTGCAACGTGAAACCTTGCTGCAACGCCAGAACGACGGCAGCCTGCAGGCTTCGACCGATGGTCGCTGGGCCGGCAGCCTGTCTTCCGATATCGATCAATTGCTGTTGCGCCAGGTCGCCGGCCAGCTGGATAGCCAGCGGGTCGTGCTGGCGCCGGCGAGTGCTGGCTTCACCCCGGATGTCCAGGTGCTGCTGTCGATCACTCGCTTGGATTCGGGTGCCTCGCAACCGGCAGTGCTGGACGCGCAATGGCGCCTGATCGATCGTCGTGGGCAGGTTCGCGACAACCGTATCGTTCATCTGCAAGAGCAGCATGCCGGCACCACCGCGTCTCAGGTCCAGGCCCAGGGCGTATTGCTGCAGCGCTTGGCCGAGCAATTGTCGGGAGCGCTCAAGCCACTGGCCAACCAGCCTACGGTAGCCGAGGTACCGCGTAAGGCGGCGCCGGCACCGGCGGCAAAGCCGGCCGAGCAGGAGAAGCCGAAGATTCCGATGGCCACGCCTATCCGCACGGATATGGAAGTGTTCCGCTTCTGAGTGTTGTGGTTCCAGGACAAAGCCCGCTGATCAGCGGGCTTTGTCGTTTCTGGGGAGTTGTTCGGTGGCTCGGGCGCTCTGCGGTGTTCTGCAGATTGCTATCGCGGGCAATCGAGCGTCGACCGGCCGCTCCTACAGAAGCAGATAGGTGCGAGGCTTACCCGCGATGGCGTCAGCCGATCAACACCCAACAAAAAGCCCGCATCGCTGCGGGCTTTTTTGTTGGGCGACTGGCTTACAGCTTGGCGCGGGTCTCATGCATCCGCGCCAGTTGCCGCTCGAGCATCGACGGGTAGGGCTCCATCAGGCGTTCGACGCAGCAGGCACCTTCCGGGCTGGCGATCGGACGAATGCGCGCGCGCTGGCGAATCAGGGCGTCGTCATTGATCTTGCGCTCGACCAGCAGCAGGTTGCGGCTGTGCTGGGACAGTGCCAGGGCGTCCTGGGCGGTCTCGGTCAGCAGCAGGTCGATCTGGCTCAGGCCGAACAGCTCATCGCCCAAAGTCAGGCCCAGTTGCAGCTGCAAGGTGATGCCGCTGTCGGCCACTTCGATTTGCAGGGCATGCCCCAAGGCACGCAACAATTCACCGCAGCAGATGGCGTTGGTCAGGTAATCGTCGCCGCTGTCTTCGCTGTGGAACAGCATCAGCGTGCTGCCGTCGTTCAGGGTGTGCAGTTCGCTCTGGTACAGCGAGGCGGCCTGGTCGAGGCAATCGCGATAACGTTCCAGCAACTCCGTCAGGCGCGCGCGCGGCAGGCGGCGCAGTTGTTCCTGGGCGCCCAGTTGCACTGCCAACACCGCGCTGTGTTGCGGCTGCGCCGGGACGGCGGTCTTGACGATCGGCTTGGTAGCGGTCGCGGTGGACGAGCTGTCGCGCAGGTCGGCGAACGGGTCTTCATCGTCGGCCAGGTCTTCTTCGGCGCTGACTACGTGCCGTGGCGCGGGCTTGAGGCCAGCCACCGGAGCGCTTTCATCGAAGCTCGGGTCGCGCAGGTTGCGCACCTCGAAGGTCGGCTCGGCGTCTTCGCTGTCGTCGTAGTCGCTATCGTCGATCTCGGCTTGCGGTTCCGGTTCCGGCTCGACCTTCTCCGGTGCGAAGCTGGCGTGCAGCTGGCGCGCAAGGTCGCCGATCTCGTCCTGGCGCTGAGTGGCCGGGGTGTGTTCGTCGATGTCCCGCAGCCAGACCCGCAGTTGCATCAGCGGAGTGGAGATGTGCCGCCCCAGGCGCAGGCTCAAGGCCAGGGCCAGGGCCAGCAGGATGGCGCTGAGAATGCCCATGCTCTGCAGGCTGATGGTCATCGGCTGCTGGAACTGTTCCATGTCCAGGCTGATGCGCAGGTTGCCCGCGGTCACGTCCTGGAAGGTGATCTTGGTCTGGTAGACGCCTTCGGTTTCGCCCAGCAGGCTGCTTTTCGGGCGCTGGCCGGCTTCGGCGAGGATGCGGTTGTCCACGCTGTAGATCGCCGCGTGGGCAACCAGCGGGTTCTTGGTCAGGTTATTCAGCAGCACGTTGAGGCTGAGGATGTCGTTGGACACCAGAAGCTCGGTGGCCGAGGTCGCGGTCTGGGTGGTCAGGCTCTGGCCCAGGGCGTCGGCTTGTTCGTGCATGGCCTGCTTGAATTGCAGCCCCATCACGCAGGCATAGATCACCAGGGCCAGGGCGACCAGGATCACGTTATGGCTGGCAATGCGCAATGCAATCGGTACGCGGCGGTGGCGCAGCGCACGGAAGATCAGCAGGAAGAAGTTATCGGTTTTAACTGGCGTGGGCCGGTTCACTGAGCTCGGCTCTTTTGTCCGTGAAGTTGAGGCGCAGTATAGCGACAGGCCCTAGACCGGCAAAGCGCTGGCTGTGCCCGATGGTCACTGAAAGTGGGTAGAATGCGGTTTTTTTCCACCTGCGGGGGTGCGCCTTGCGTGAAATCGTCCTGATAAACATCACCGGTGAAGACCGTCCGGGTCTCACTGCGGCTATTACCGGGGTTCTGGCCCAGGGTGGTGTGAATATTCTCGACATCGGTCAGGCGGTGATTCACGACACTCTGTCGTTCGGCATCCTGGTTGAAATTCCGGATAACGAGCAGAGTTCGTCGGTGCTCAAGGACATCCTGTTCACCGCCTATGAGCTGGACCAGCAGGTCCGTTTCACGCCGGTTTCCGAAGAGGATTACCAGCAATGGGTCGGTGGCCAGGGCAAGAAGCGCCATATCGTCACCTTGCTGACCCGCAAGGTCACCGCCGAGCAACTGCAGCGCGTCAGTTCGATCACTGCCAAGTACGGTTTGAACATCGACCACATCGATCGTCTCTCCGGGCGCATGCCGCTGGACACCCCGGCCGACAAGGGCAAGGGCTGCATTGAATTTTCCGTGCGCGGCGAAACTGCCGATCCGCAGGCCTTGCGTGCCGAGTTCCTCAGCGTGGCCCAGGAACTGAACGTCGATATCGCCTTCCAGGAAGACTCGCTGTTCCGTCGCAATCGCCGCCTGGCGGTGTTCGACATGGATTCGACGCTGATCGAGGCGGAAGTCATTGACGAGTTGGCCAAGGCGGCCGGCGTGGGTGACCGGGTGGCGGAAATCACCGAGCGGGCGATGGCCGGCGAACTGGATTTCCGTGCCAGCTTCAAGGAGCGCCTGGCCTTGCTCCAGGGCCTGGATATCAAGGTGCTGGACTCCATCGGCGCATCGCTGCGCCTGACCGAAGGTGCCGAGACGCTGTTCGCCGAACTCAAGCGCCTGGGTTACAAGACCGCGATTCTTTCGGGTGGCTTCACCTACTTTGCCAAGCAGTTGCAGGCCAAGCTGGGGATCGACTACGTATTCGCCAACGAGCTGGAAGTGGTCGACGGCAAAGTGACCGGTGTGGCGGTCGAGCCGATTGTCGATGCACAGCGCAAGGCCGATCTGCTGCGCGAGCTGGCCGCCAAGGAAGGTTTGCGCCTGGAGCAGACCATCGCGGTGGGCGACGGCGCGAACGACTTGCCGATGCTGGCGATCGCCGGCCTGGGCGTGGCCTTCCGCGCCAAGCCGCTGGTCAAGCAGTCGGCCAAACAGGCGATCTCCACCCTGGGCCTGGATGGCGTGCTGTATCTGCTGGGCTTCCGCGATCGCGACGGCCAAAGCTGATCTAGTAGGAGGTGCGCCGTCGCCAGGCTGCGCACCGCGGAACCTGAGTCCGCTGCCGGCCCGATGCTCTCCAGGCCGGCAGCGGGAGGTTTAGTCCAAGGCTTTGCCCGCGGTTTCCGGCACCATGGCCAGGCCGATCAGCGACAACAGAATGCAGGCCATCACATACCAGGCCGGCGAGCTGGGGTCGCCCGTGAGCTTGATCAGGCCGGAGGCGAAGAACTGCGCAAAACCGCCGAACACCATGACTCCCAGGCAATAGACGATGGACATGCCGCTGGCACGGATGCGGCGTGGAAACAGCTCCGGCAACACTGCAAGGGAGGGTACCGAGGTATATACCAAAGGCACGCTCAGCAGGCTGACTACCAATAGCAGCATTGGCAAGCCAGGCATGGCATGCAGCAGCAGGAAGCCAGGGTAGATCAGCGCCAGCAACGCCAGCCGCGGCAGCAGGATCGATCGGCGCCGGCCGATCCGGTCGCTCAGTCGCCCCGCCGGGACCGACAGCAGCACCGTCAGCAGCGCCGACGCCGAGGCCGCCCAGATCGCCACCGACAGGGGCATGCCGAGCAAGGTCACGGCGTGGTTGGCCTGGTAGTGGCTAATGATAAAGGTCGGTGCCGTTGCTCCCACCGCCACTAACACTCCGGCGATAATCTGCCGCGAATGCTGGCGCAGCAACGGCCCCGCCGGCTCCTGGTCTGGCGCAGGCTCACCTTGGGGCGAGCTGGTGCTAACGGCGGCAGTTTCATCCAGCCGGTGGCGAATGTATTCACCTACCGGGATCGTCAGCACGCCGACCGCGAACACCATCCGCCAGCCCCAACTGTCCATGGCTTCCGGTGACAGGACTGCGCCCAGCAACGCCACCACCAATGTGCCGCAGAGTACCCCCAGGCCCTGGCTCAACAGCTGCCAGCTACAGTAATAGCCGCGTGTTCGGTCGTTGGCGTACTCCATCAGCATGGAGGTGGCCGCACCGACCTGGCCACCCACGGCAAAGCCTTGTACCAGGCGCGCCAGCAGCACCAGCAACGGGCCCAGCAGGCCGGCCTGGGCGTAAGTGGGGGCGATCACTAACAGCAGCGAACCAATGGCCATCAGCCAAAGGCTTAGTCGCAACGCCGGTTTGCGGCCTCGACGGTCGGCATACAGGCCAATCAGGATGCCGCCGATGGGCCGACTGATAAAACCGGTGCCAAATACCGCCAGCGACAGCATCAATTGCAACAAGGGTTCATCGGTGAATGGAAAGAACAGGCGCCCCATCAAGGTGGCCAGGGCGCTGTAGACGATGAAGTCGTAGAACTCCAGGGCGTTGCCCAGTGTGATGGCGATAATTGCGCGCCGACTGGGAGCCGACGCATTGAGCGCCGGCGCTTCCTGTAAAGCGGTCATGGCAAGTGCTCCCGGAGTCAGGCCAGATAGCGTTCTACCAGCTTGACCCAGTAACTTGCCCCGATCGGCAGGGCCTGGTCGTTGAAGTCATAACCTGGGTTATGCACCATGCAGCCGCCTTCGCCGTCGCCATTGCCGATAATCAGGTAGCAGCCTGGTACCTGCTCCAACCAGAAGGCGAAGTCCTCGCTGCCGGTCAGCGGCTGCATGTTCGTCGCCAATCCTTCCTCCCCGAGCCAGTCTCGCGCCACTGCCTCGGCCAGCCGGGTCGCCGCGACATCATTGACCAGCATCGGATAGCCATACTCGTAATCCACCTCGGCACGGGCGCCAAATCCCGCGGCCTGGGCCTCGGCCAGGGCCACGATGCGTTGACGCAACAGCTCGCGGATGTTCGGGCACAAGGCACGTATGCTCAGGCGCATTTGCGCGGTATCCGGAATCACGTTGGGGGCCTCGCCGGCCATGATCGCCCCCACAGTGATTACGGCCGTCTCCAGTGGAGGCACGTTGCGCGACACAATGCTTTGCAGGGCCATCACCAGAGAGGCACAGACCACGATCGGGTCCACGGCCTTGTGCGGCATCGCACCGTGGCCGCCGGTGGCCTGGATGCGGATGGTGGCGGTATCGGTGGAGGCCATGAATGGCCCAGGCAGGAAGCCCAGCTTGCCCAGGGGCACCCCCGGCATATTGTGCATAGCGAAAATCGCCTGGCAGGGGAACAGATCGAACAGGCCATCCTCCAGCATGCGCTTGGCCCCGGAGCCGCCATGACCTTCTTCGGCCGGCTGAAAGAACAGGTGCAGGGTGCCACGAAAAGGCCGGCGCTTGGCCAGGTCCCAGGCCGCGGCCAGCAGCATGGCGGTATGGCCGTCGTGGCCGCAGGCGTGCATCTTGCCCTCGACCCGGCTGGCCCAGGGCAGGCCGGTGGTTTCCTGGATCGGCAGGGCATCCATGTCGGCGCGCAGGCCGATAGCGGGCCCTTCTCCATTGCGGAGTGTGCCGACCACGCCGGTTTCCCCCAGCCCTTCGTGAATGTCGTAGCCCCAATTCTGCAGGCAGCGAATCACCTGGGCGCGGGTCTCGAACTCTTCGAATCCCAATTCGGGATGGGCATGGATCTCATGGCGCAGGGCGATCATGGATGGGGTGATTTCACGGATACCGGGCAAGATGGCGGACGCGTCCATGACGATGTCTCCTTTTTATTGTTGGGGTTATGACCTAGGCCTGGGGATACTAGAAGCAACCCAGAACACCGGGAAGGCGCAAAAAAGTTGTCAGTAGCACTTCTGGTTGATGGTGGGAGAGGAACAATGAAGATCCATCAGTTGCAGGCATTGATCGCCATGGCGGAGCACGGCAGCATCCGCGCCGCTGCCAAGGCGCTGGCCCTGTCGCAAGCCGCGGTCAGCAAGACCTTGCGCGAACTGGAGGCTGAACAGCAGTTGCCCTTGCTACAACGCCATGCCGGCGGTACGCGGCTGAACGATGCCGGACGGGTACTGCTCAAGCATGCCCGGCAGGTGCTCAGGCAACTGGAGCGAGCCGAGGATGAACTGGCCGCTTTGCGCGGCCAGCACGCGGCGCGCCTTTGCGTCGGGGTCACGCCCTGGCTGGCTGAAACGCTGTTGCCGGATGTGGTGCGGTTGTTTCGCCAGCGCATGCCGGAGATTCGCCTGGAATTGTTCGAGGGATTGCTGGCGGTAGCCTTGCCCCTGCTACGGGATGGTCAAATGGACTTCGCCATCGGCCCGCTGTTCAGCAGCATTTCCGCCCAGGAGTTCCATTGCCAGCCGTTGTTGACCCACCCTTGTCGGGTCTTCGCCCGCCATGGCCATCCGGCGTTGCGGGCCAGTTCCCTGGAGGAGTTGCTGGAGCAGGACTGGGTGGTCAACTACAGCCCGGTCACTTATGAGCAGGTGATGCACTCGTTGTTCGGTCGGCATGGATTAGGCATCGGTCCCGAGCGATTGATCTGTGCCCATTCGATGACCCTGCTGTCGAGCATGGTGCTGCAAGCCGGCATGTTGAGCTTCGGCCCGGAGCCATTGTTGCTGTGCCATGGCTTCCAGCCCCATGTGCAAGCCTTGTCGCTGCGCGAGGAGATGGATGGACAGGCCATGGGCATCATCAGTCATCAGGGGCATACCCACAGTTATGCCGCGATGTGTTTTATCGACTGCCTGCAACAGAGCCTGAAGCAGAAAAGCCGTTCGTCGCACCCGACGGATCGTGCCCTGAGCGAGATGCTGAGCTTGTTGTTCTAGTGGCCCCAGTGGTACTGCGTCGGGAGCCTGCGACGGGCAAAAAAAAGCCGCCTGTCGAAAGACCGGCGGCTTTTTTCGGGCACTCCCCGAACTGGCGGGGCTTCATCGCGCCTGGAGCTGCTCGCTCTTCAGTGCGCGGTCAACCGCCTCAGGCGTTTGCCGAGGTCAGGCTCTGGCCCATCTGGACCGGCGAGCCGGCGGCCAGTGTTTCGGCCCACTGCACTTGGTTCGGACCGAATAGCACGATCGCGGTGGAGCCCAGTTTGAAGCGGCCCAGTTCGGCGCCTTTTTCCAGGTGGATCGGCGCACGAGCGGCTTCGTCGTAGCGCACGGTCTTCAGTTCGCGCTTCGGCGGAGTCACCAGGCCAGCCCAGACGGTTTCGATCGACGCCACGATCATCGCGCCTACCAGTACCACGGCCATCGGGCCGCGTTCGGTGTCGAAAATGCACACCACGCGCTCGTTGCGGGCGAACAGTTCCGGAACATTTTCCGCGGTGGTCTGGTTGACCGAGAAGATTCGCCCCGGCACATAGACCATTTCCCGCAGGGTGCCGGCCAGCGGCATGTGCACGCGGTGGTAGTCCTTCGGCGACAGGTAGATGGTGGCGAAGTCGCCGCCCATGAACGGTGCGGCCAGGGCCGAATCGCCACCCAGCAGTTCAAGCACGCTGAAGCTGTGGCCCTTGGCCTGGAATACCCGACCATGTTCGATCGGGCCGAGCTGGCTGACTGCGCCGTCGGCCGGGCTGAGGATAGCGCCCGGGGTCTGGTCCAGCGGGCGGGCACCGTCTTTCAGGGCGCGGGTGAAGAAGGCATTGAAGTGCTCGTAAGCGGTGAGGTCTTCCACCAGTGCTTGCGACATGTCTACCTGATAGCGCTTGGCGAACCAGGCGGTGAAGGCATTCTTGAACCAGCGCACGCGGCATTCGGCGATGCAGCCGGCCAGGCGCGACAGCAGGTGGTGAGGCAGCAGGTACTGGCTGAGGATAAACAAACGCTTTTTCATTAACTGTCCTTAAAACCTTAAATCTCTACGGGAGTGTCGGGGTGGTTGCCCCATTCGCCCCAGGAACCGGCATAGCCTTTGACTCTCGGATAACCGAGCGCCTTGGCCACCAGATAGGTGAAGCCAGAGCGGTGGTGAGTCTGGCAGTGGGTAATCACTTCTTTGTCTTTGCTGATGCCGAGTTGTTCCAGGATCTGCGGCATGTCGCTGCGGATCCGCAAGCTGCGCGCCGGGTCCATGCCCGCCGTCCACTCGAAGTTGATCGCGCCGGGAATGTGCCCACCCTTGGCCGCGAGGACTTTTTCCCCCGAATATTCCAGCGGGCCACGAGCATCCCAGATTGCCAGGTCGGCCGCGCCAAGACGGCTTTGCAGGTATTCGCGGGTGGCGGTCGGCTCATCGTGCAGGGTCAGGGCGACAGGGCCGCCGACGGCCGCCGGGACTTCGATCGAGACCGGCAGGCCGTCGGCCAGCCAGGCCAGCAGCCCGCCGTCCAGGTAGTGGTAGCGGGAGTGGCCGATGACATCCAGCAACCAGATGAAGCGCCCGGCCCAGCCGCCGCCTTCGTCGTCATAGACCACGTAGACCGCATCCGGGTTATGCCCCAGCTCGCCGAACAGGGTTTCGAGGGCTGCCTGTGGCGGCATCAGCCCGGGAGTCGGTGCCTGACCGAGCTGGGTACGCTTGGGGTCGACGAAATGCGCGCCGGGAATATGGCCCGCGGCATAGCGAGCGGCGCTGGTCAGGTCCACCAGGATCAGTTCGCGGGCGTCCAGGCGAGGGAGCAGGTCGCTCGGCTCGATCACCAGCGGCAAGCCAGAGAAGTCAGGCATGTGAGGTCTCCAGGGCACAAAGGGAAGGATTGTAGCGCAAGCGTCAGCGGCTGCGGTTGGTAAAGCTGTGCAGGGCCTTTTCGATGCATTGCGCGGTTTTGCCGAACGCTTGCACAGAGACTTCCGAGAACGGCTGGCCGCCCTGGTCGGCGACGATCAGCATGATCACGCGGCCATTGCTCGGCACCGAGCGCATCAGCAGGTGTTCGCCACGAAACAATGTGCGCAGGCTCGCGGGCAGGCGGGAGGAGAACTGGGCGTTGTTGGCCGGCGTCAGGCGCACTTGCGCCGGGGCCTCCAGCAGTCTTTGCAATACGCTGCTCTGGTCGATCGTCAAAGCCAGGTTCATGGCGGGCGCGGGCAGCCCGGCGGTTTGATGCACGCGCAACTGGGTCCGCGTGCGATCGACCATCAGCAGCATCACCCGCCGCATGCCGCAGGCTACCAGCGCGTCGCGGGCAAAGGTGGTCAGGTGCATGGCATTGCTGAAGCGGCTGGGTTCCGCCAGCAGCTCGCTGCACTGCTTGCGCCATCTGGCCAGGTCTTCGGCGGTTGGCGCGGAAACCGGGAGCTCGCCGCGATGCACGCGCCGGGCTTCCCAAGGCCAAAGCAAAGCCTCGGCCGGGTGCCAGAGGTCGGGCATGTGGTGATGCCGGGCGCTCTGCACGGCTTGCTGGTGCAGCTGTTGTTGCAGCTCATCCATCGGCATTTGCAGGTACAGGCTGGTCAGGTATTGCCAGCGCATGCAGTGCGGGCCGTTCCAGGACTCCTGCGCCGAGAGGGCCAGGGCATTGGCCAGCAACACACTGTTGGCCGGCTGGTTCAGCCAGCGCTGCAGGGCCGGGTCGGCATCCAGGCATTGGCGCTGGTGCAGCGGATGGGCGTTGTCCCGGGCGATATGCAGGGCCTTGACCAATTGGTCCTGCTCGTCGATCAGCAGGCGGTAGCCTTGCAGCACCCAGATCGGCAGATGCCAGACCTCGACCAGTGCCTGGCACAGCTGAAGCAGGCCGACGCCGAACAATTCCTGCTCGACCTGCTGGACTGGTTCGGCCTTGTGGACGACGCGCAGCTCCCATTCTTCGAGCAGTTTTGGATAGGTCAGCGCCAACGGCCACAACGGCGAAAGAAACAGCAGGCTGCCCCAGTGAATGTCCTGCCAGAGCCTGGCCAGGCGCCCGGCGAAAAAGCCGTTGGCCTGTTGGGTCGCGTGCTGGCTGACCAATTGCAGCTGGCGCAGCCCGAGCGGAATTTCCTGTTCGGGCTGGGCGGGCAGGCGGGCGAGCAACTCTTCGGTGCGCGTAAGGCCCAGGCGGTTGAGCGCGATCTCGAGGTTCTCGGCCGGCTCGCCCATGCTGCCGTGAGTGTGACGGTTGGCTTCGCGAATCACGCTCAAGGCCAGCGCGGGGCTGTCCTGCATCAGGTCGGCAATGTCGCGCAATGAGCTGCGATTGTCCCTGATGGCTTTGCAGACCCGGTCATGGCTGGCTTGCGGCACTGGCAAGCGAACCGCGTCGAGCAGCTTTATCCAGGATTCGAGGGAGTGGGGGGCGGTAGTTGGGACTGTCGTTTCATTAGACATGGCTGGGCGCAATCATCGTCTGCTGTAAACACGCCCAGAGCGGGCCAAACTGGCTTTTCGCCTTAACGGCCTATAGTCTGGCGCAGTTTTGCCGATAAGTAGAAGAAGAGTTTTAAGAACTTCCGAATATGACCTTGAACCCGACTCAATAAGTACTTTCCTACCTATGGCTAAAATTATCGGCATCATCGTCGTGTTCGCGAGCGTGCTCGGCGGATACGTGCTTTCTCACGGCAAAATTGCCGCCCTGATCCAGCCTTTCGAGGTCCTGATTATCGGCGGCGCCGCTCTGGGGGCGTTCCTGCAGGCGAACCCTGGCTACATGACCATGCATGTACTCAAGAAGTCCTTGGGGATGTTCGGTTCGCGCTTTTCCCAGACCTTCTACCTGGAAGTGCTGGGCCTGATCTACGAGATCCTCAACAAGAGCCGCCGCGAAGGCATGATGGCGATCGAGGGCGATATCGAAGACGCCGCCGCCAGCCCGATTTTCGCCAAGTACCCGTCGGTGCTCAAGGACGAACGCATGACCGCGTTCATCTGCGATTACCTGCGCATCATGTCTTCCGGCAACATGGCTCCCCACGAGCTGGAAGGCCTGTTCGACATGGAGCTGTTCAGCCTCAAGGAAGATCTCGAGCATCCGTCCCATGCGGTCAACGGCATCGCCGACGGCATGCCGGGCTTCGGTATCGTTGCGGCGGTACTGGGTATCGTGGTGACCATGGCCTCCCTGGGCGATGGCGACCAGAAATCCATCGGCCTGCACGTAGGTGCGGCGCTGGTCGGTACCTTCTTCGGTATTCTCGCGGCCTACGGCTTCTTCGGCCCGCTGGCCCATTCCCTGGCACACGATGCCAAGGAAGAGCTGAACGTCTACGAGGCCATCAAGGCTTCCCTGGTGGCCTCGGCTTCCGGCATGCCGCCATCGCTGGCCGTGGAGTTCGGGCGCAAGGTTCTGTACCCGGCGCACCGTCCGAGCTTCGCCGAGCTGGAACAAGCGGTTCGCGGTCGCTAAGCCATGGAAAACAATCAGCCGATTATCATCAAGCGCGTCAAGCGCTTTGCCGGCGGGCATCACGGCGGGGCGTGGAAGATCGCCTTCGCCGACTTCGCCACGGCAATGATGGCGTTCTTCCTGGTGCTGTGGCTGTTGTCCACCGCCACCCCGGAACAGAAGATCGCCATCGCCGGTTACTTCAAGGACCCGATCGGCTTCTCGGAAAGCGGCACGCCCTACATTATCGACCTGGGCGGTTCTCCCGAGCTGGCACCGGAAAACACCCTCAACCCCGAGATCAAGTCGCAGCCACAGCCGGACAAGGTCACGGTCGACACCGACCAGGTCGAAAGCATGGCCGAGCAGGTTGAAAGGGAGCGCCTGGAACTGTTGCTGCAGGAGCTGCAGAACAAGGTCGAGGAAAACCCGCAGTTGCAGAAGTTCAAGGACCAGATCCTGTTCGAGATCACTCCGGACGGCTTGCGCATCCAGATCATCGATTCGGAAAACCGGCCGATGTTCGACTCCGGCAGTGCGCGCCTCAAGCCGTACTTCGAGGACATCCTGCTGGCCATGGCCGACACCATCAAGGCGGTGCCGAACAAGATCAGCATCAGCGGGCACACCGATGCCAAGCCATATTCGGGCACTGGCGACTTCGGCAACTGGGAGCTTTCGGCCAACCGTGCCAACGCCGCGCGTCGCGCGCTGGTGGCAGGCAGCTATCCGGATGGCCAGGTGGCGCGCGTGGTGGGTTACGCCTCTTCGTCGCTGTTCGATCGCAAGGATCCGTTCAACCCGATCAACCGGCGTATCGACATCGTGGTGCTGACCAAGAAGGCCCAGCGCGCGATCGAAGGCGAAGTTGCCCCCGAGGCTGCGGCGCCAACCCAGGGCCAGGGTGCCCCGGGCGAAGTGCCGGTCGACCCGAACGCCTTGCCGCCAGAGCAGGAGCCTTTGCCGGCCCATGAACTGCGCGAGCGATTGAATATCTTCGAAGACGCAGCACCGAAGACCGAAGGCGCGGCTGCACCCGCCGCTACGCCTCCAGCTGCGCAGTAACCGCTAGCAACGGGCCTCTATAAAAGAGGGCCCATGAAAAAGGCCGCGATCATCGCGGCCTTTTTTGTTTCTGCTTGGCGCTGCCTATTAATAGCTGCTGTCCGGCAGGCTGGCGATGATCGAGCGATAGCTGTTCATCCGCTGCTGCTGGATCCGCCCGTCTTCCAGGGCCTTGAGCAAGGCACAGCCCGGTTCGCGGTCATGCTTGCAGTCGCGGAAACGGCAGGTGCCCAGCAGGTCGTTGAACTCGATGAAACCCGCCTCGACATCGGCGCGGCTGACGTGGCCCAGGCCGAACTCGCGAATGCCGGGGGAGTCGATCAATTCGCCGCCGCCCGGGAAGTGGAACAGGCGCGCGGTGGTGGTGGTGTGGGTGCCCTGGCCGGACAGTTCCGACAAGGGCCCGACACGGGTCTCGACTTCCGGCAGCAGGCTGTTCACCAGCGACGACTTGCCCACGCCCGACTGGCCGACGAATACGCTGATCCGCCCATCCAACTGGGCTTGCAGCTGTTCCATGCCATTGCCGTGGTGGGCCGAGACTTCCAGCACCGGATAGCCCAATTGCCGATAGACCGCCAGCAAGGCGTTCAGCGCCGGGGCATTCTGCTCGTCGATCAGGTCGAACTTGTTGAGCAGCAACAGCGGGCGGATGCCGGCATGTTCGGCCGCCACCAGGTAACGGTCGATCAGGTTGGCATGGGGCTCGGGCAGCGGGGCGAAGACGATCACGATCATGTCGACGTTGGCGGCGACCGGCTTGAGCTGGCCGCGGCTGTCCGGGCGGCACAGCTCGGTGTGCCGCGGCAGTTGCGCGACGATCACGCCAATGCCCTGGTTGCCCGGGCGCCAGACCACCTGGTCGCCGGTCACCAGCGCCGGCAGGTTGGCGCGCAAGTGGCAGCGGAACACCTGGCCGGCCAGCTCGCCTTCGCGCGCCTCGACCTCGACCTGCACGCCGAAGTGAGCAATCACCAGGCCGGTCTGTTCGGGGCCGAGATCGCCGCCTTCCAGCGCTTCCACGGCAGAGGACTCGCGTTTGGCGGCGCGGGCGGCGCGTTCGCCTTGAATCTTTTCGATGCGCCAGTTTTGGCGACGATTGAGCTGGCGTTTGGCCATTGGTGTTCCGTGTCGATAATGCGGCGGTTAGGTAAAACGGCCGCGAGTTTAGCACGCCGGCAGGTCCCTCTAGGCTAAACTGCGCAACTACGCCGAGGAGCCCCCACATGCAAAACCCGCAGAATCTGATCTGGATCGATCTGGAAATGACCGGTCTGAACCCTGATACCGATGTCATCATCGAGATGGCGACCATCGTCACCGATAGCAACCTCAATACCTTGGCTGAAGGACCGGTCATCGCCATCCACCAGAGCGATGAAATTCTCGCCGGCATGGACGAGTGGAATACCCGCCAGCACGGCGGTTCCGGGCTGACCCAGCGCGTGCGCGAAAGCCGCATCAGCATGGCTGAAGCGGAAGCGCAGACCATCGCTTTCCTGGAGCAGTGGGTGCCCAAGGGCAAGTCGCCGATCTGTGGCAACAGCATCTGCCAGGACCGGCGCTTCCTGTACCGCCATATGAAAGCCCTGGAAAGCTATTTCCACTACCGCAACCTTGATGTTTCCACCCTTAAGGAACTGGCCGCCCGCTGGGCCCCGGACGTGCGCGACAGCTTCAAGAAAGGCAGCACCCACCTGGCCCTGGACGACATTCGCGAGTCCATCGCCGAGCTGCAGCATTACCGCAAGCACTTCATCAAGCTTTGATGGTCCGGGGGGGGGGGGCGTCGGCTCTGACGTCATCGCGGGCAAGCCTCGTTCCTACAAGTCCGCGTGATCCGTAGGCGCGAGGCTTGCCCGCGATAGGCGCCTTGCGCTCTCCAGTAATTCCAGCTGGCGCCCCCTTTTGGTGCCAGCAGCAACTGAGTAGACTGCGCGCCTTCCTGCAAGGACCGCCATCATGCTGCTGATGCTTTACCTGATCGCCATTACCGCTGAAGCCATGACTGGCGCGTTGTCCGCCGGCCGTCGTGGCATGGACTGGTTCGGCGTGGTGTTGATCGCCTGCGTCACGGCCCTGGGCGGCGGTTCGGTGCGTGACGTGCTGCTGGGGCATTACCCGCTGACATGGGTCAAACACCCGGAATACCTGGTACTGACATCGGTCGCGGCCCTGGTGACGATCTTTATCGCGCCCTTGATGCGCCACTTGCGTTCGCTGTTCCTGGTACTCGACGCCGTGGGGCTGGTGGCGTTCACCCTGATCGGTTGCATGACCGCCCTGGAAATGGGCCACGGCATGGTTGTGGCATCGGTCAGCGGGGTGATTACCGGGGTATTCGGCGGCATCCTGCGGGACATTTTCTGCAACGATATCCCGCTGATCTTCCGTCGTGAGCTGTATGCCAGCGTCTCGTTCGCCGCGGCCTGGTGCTACCTGCTCTGCATCTATCTGCAATTGCCCGGCGAGCAGTCGATCCTCATTACCCTGTTCGGCGGTTTCCTACTGCGTTTGCTGGCGATCCGTTTTCACTGGGAAATGCCCAAGTTCGTCTACAACGACGAGCAATGACGGCTGGCGTGCTGCTTCAGCGCCCATTCCACGTGTTCGCGCACCAGTTCTGACGGGTAGTCCCGACGGGCTTTCAGGGCTTCCAGCACGGGAATGCTCGATGGCGCGTTGCCCAGCCCGACCGCCAGGTTGCGCAACCAGCGCTCATAACCGGCGCGGCGCAGCGGCGAGCCTTCGGTGCTGCTGAGAAACTTTTCCTCATCCCACATGAACAGTTCGGCCAGTTCGGCATTGTCGAGGTTGTGGCGGGGCTTGAAGTCGCCCTCGCCGGACGGGCGGGCGAAGCGGTTCCACGGGCAGACGATCTGGCAATCGTCGCAGCCGAATACCCGGTTGCCGATCAGTGGGCGCAGGTCCTCGGGGATGGCGTTTTTCAGCTCGATGGTCAGGTACGAAATACAGCGCCGGGCGTCCAGTACGTAAGGGCCGACGAAGGCCTTGGTCGGGCAGATGTCCAGGCACGCGCTGCAGCGACCGCAGTGCTCGGTGGCGTGTGGCTCGTCCACCGGCAAGGGCAGGTCGACGAACAATTCGCTGAGAAAGAAATAACTGCCGGCCTTGCGGTTGAGCACCAGGGTGTTTTTACCGATCCAGCCGAGCCCGGCCTGTTCGGCGATGGCTTTTTCCAGCACAGGGGCGCTGTCGACGAAGGCGCGATAGCCGAACGGGCCGATCTCTTTCTGGATGCGCTCGGCCAGTTGCTGCACCCGTTTGCGGATCAGCTTGTGATAGTCGCGGCCCAGGGCGTAGCGCGAGACGTAGGCTTTTTCCGGCTGGGCCAGGCGTTGCGCCATCTGGGTGTCGCCGGGCAGGTAATCCATGCGCAGGGACACCACGCGCAGGGTGCCGGGTACCAGTTCCTCCGGATGCGAGCGTTTGCTGCCGTGGGCGCCCATGTAGTCCATTTCGCCGTGGTAGCCGGCCTCGAGCCAGCGTTCCAGGTGCTGCTCATGCTCGGCCAGGTCGAGGCCGCTGATGCCGACTTGCTGAAAGCCGAGCTCGCGGCCCCAATCCTTGATCGATTGGGCGAGGGCGGGCAGATCGGTGGTGATGGCAGGCATGAGGCGAGAGAAACCGGGGCTGAGGTGCGTATAATTCTGCCAGACATCGGAGCCCGAAGACGCATGCCGCAGACAAAACACCCTTTACCCGACACGCAGTTACTGACGCCCGGTACGTTGTCGCGGCTGACTGCCCGCTCGCCGAGTGCCCACAAAGGCCAGTTCGGGCACCTGTTGCTGATCGGCGGCGATCGCGGTTTTGGCGGCGCGGCGCTGCTTTGCGCCGAGAGCGCCCTGCGCAGCGGTGCCGGGATGGTTTCCCTGGCGACTCGTCGCGAGCACGTGCCAGCGGCCCTGGCGCGGGTCCCGGAGGTCATGGCGCTGGGCACGGACTCGGCCAACCAGTTGATGGGCTTGCTGGAGCAGGCGTCGGTCATTGTCGCCGGGCCCGGCCTGGGCCAGGCGGCCTGGGGGCGCAGTCTGTTGTCTGCCGCCGCCAATGCGCCTCGGCCGCAGGTCTGGGATGCCGATGCCCTCAATCTGCTGGCCAAAGGTGGTTTGAGCTTGCCTTCGGGCAGCGTAATCACCCCGCATCCTGGGGAAGCCGCACGGTTGTTGGGTATTTCCACTGCGCAAGTACAGGCGGATCGCCCGGCCGCCGTTCGGGCTCTGAGCAAAAAATACACAGTTGTCGCCGTCCTGAAGGGCGCTGGAAGCCTGATTGCCAGCCCTGATGGGCGCCTATCCCGTTGCGACCGGGGGCATCCAGCCATGGCCACCGCAGGCCTGGGGGATGTGCTGGCCGGCCTGGTCGGGGCCTTGCTGGCCCAGGGACTGCCGGCGTTCGATAGCGCTTGCCTGGCGGTGTGGCTGCATGCCGTCGCGGGCGAGCATCAAGGTAAGTTGGGCCGGGGGCTGGCGGCCAGCGATCTGATCCCGGCCATTCGTCAGTTGCTGGAGGAGCAATCACCGTGTCTGAAATAACCCTGTATCTGGCAGACGAAGACGCCATGATCGCCTTTGGCGCGCGCCTGGCTCAGGTCACTCAAGGGGTGGGTGTGATCTTTCTGGAGGGCGACCTGGGGGCGGGGAAGACTACCTTGTCCCGGGGCCTCATTCGTGGCCTGGGGCACACCGGCGCGGTGAAAAGCCCGACTTTTACCCTGGTCGAGCCTTACGAAATCGGCGATGTGCGGGCTTTTCACTTCGATCTTTATCGGTTGGTCGATCCGGAAGAGCTGGAGTTTCTCGGCATTCGCGATTACCTCGAGGGCGATGCACTGTGTCTGATCGAGTGGCCCCAGCGTGGTGCGGGCTTTTTGCCAAAGCCGGACCTGACCATTACCATTAGCCCGCATAACAGCGGGCGTTCCCTGCATTTGTTGTCGCAAGGCTCGCGTGGCGAGGCCTGGTGTGCCGCTTTGGCGTTGGAATTCAATAATTGATGGGGTTAGGTATGCGCATTCGCGCGTTGGTTGCTGTCGTAGGACTGTTGCTTACGGCATTGGCCGTCGACGCTCTGGCTGCTACACAGGTCCGCAGTGTTCGCCTGTGGCGGGCACCGGATAACACTCGACTGGTATTTGACTTGTCCGGTCCGGTGCAGCACAGCGTCTTCACCCTGACGGCCCCTGATCGTCTGGTGATCGATATCAACGGTGCGACCCTCGGCGGGCCGCTGAATGTCTCTACGGCCAATACGCCGATTACCGCCATGCGTTCGGCCCAGCGCACGCCTACCGACCTGCGGGTGGTCGTCGACCTGAAAAAAGCCGTTACCCCCAAGAGCTTTACCCTCACGCCCAATGCCCAATACGGCAATCGCCTGGTGGTCGACCTGTTCGATAACCCGGCCGACGCCGCGCCAACGCCGGCGCCCGCGCCGAATGTCGCGACCGTGCCGGCGGTGCCGGTAACGCCGACCAAGCCCGAGATCAAGCTGCCACCGGCTCCGGCCGGCAAGCGCGATATCGTCGTGGTCATCGATGCCGGTCACGGCGGCGAAGACCCGGGCGCCTCAGGCTCTCGTGGCCAGCATGAAAAAGACGTGGTATTGGCCATCGCCCGTGAGCTGCAGCGCCAGATCAACGGCATCAAGGGCTTCCGCGCCGAGCTGACCCGTACCGGCGACTACTTCATCCCTCTGCGCGGGCGCACCGAGATCGCCCGCAAGAAAGGCGCCGACCTGTTCGTCTCGATCCATGCCGACGCAGCGCCTTCGCGCGCGGCCTTCGGTGCCTCGGTGTTTGCCCTTTCCGACCGTGGCGCCACCTCCGAGACGGCCCGTTGGCTGGCCGACAGCGAAAACCGTTCCGACCTGATTGGCGGGGCCGGCAACGTCAGCCTCGATGACAAGGACCGGATGCTTGCCGGCGTATTGCTCGATTTGTCCATGACCGCCTCGCTGACCTCCAGCCTCAACGTCGGCCAGAAGGTACTCAGCAACATCGGCCGGGTCACCCCGCTGCACAAGCAGCGCGTCGAACAAGCGGGGTTCATGGTGCTCAAGTCTCCGGACATTCCGTCGATCCTGGTGGAAACCGGCTTTATCTCCAACGCCAACGAAGCCTCCAAGCTGGCCACTGTCAGCCACCAGCAGGCATTGGCGCGTTCCATCAGCAGCGGCGTACGGCAGTTCTTCCAGCAGAACCCGCCACCGGGCACCTACATTGCCTGGCTGCGCGACTCCGGGAAGATTGCCCAGGGGCCTCGTGATCACCGCGTGAGCCCGGGGGAAACCCTGGCGATGATCGCCGTGCGTTATCAGGTTTCCGCCGCCACCTTGCGCAGCGCCAACAACCTGAGCAGCGATGAGCTGAAAATCGGTCAGACCCTCACCATCCCGGGTACAGAACTGGCGGCCAAGGAATGAACGACGCAGTGATCAGCAGCGCCCGCATCGAGCTGCTCAGCCCGCGCCTGGCGAACCAGATCGCCGCCGGCGAGGTGGTCGAACGTCCGGCCTCGGTGATCAAGGAGTTGCTGGAAAACAGCCTGGACTCGGGGGCCAAGCGCATCGACGTGGATGTCGAACAGGCGGGGGTCAAACTGCTGCGGGTGCGCGATGACGGCAGCGGAATTTCCGCGGACGACTTGCCGCTGGCCCTGGCGCGTCACGCCACCAGCAAGATCCGCAACCTCGAGGACCTGGAACAGGTCATGAGCCTGGGCTTTCGTGGTGAAGCACTGGCCTCCATCAGCTCGGTGGCGCGCTTGACCCTGACCTCCCGCACTCGCGATGCCGATCAGGCCTGGCAGGTCGAAACCGAAGGTCGCGACATGGCACCCCGGGTGCAGCCGGCGGCCCATCCGGTCGGCACTTCGGTGGAAGTCCGCGATCTGTTCTTCAATACCCCGGCCCGGCGCAAATTTCTCAAGGCCGAGAAAACCGAGTTCGATCACCTGCAGGAAGTGATCAAGCGCCTGGCCCTGGCGCGTTTCGATGTGGCTTTCCACCTGCGTCACAACGGTAAAAGCGTTCTCAGCCTGCACGAAGCCAATGACGATGTGGCGCGTGCCCGGCGAGTGGCGGCGGTGTGCGGTTCGGGGTTCCTCGAGCAGGCCCTGCCGATCGAAGTCGAGCGCAACGGTCTGCATCTGTGGGGCTGGGTAGGCTTGCCGACCTTTTCCCGCAGCCAGGCGGACCTGCAATATTTCTACGTCAACGGTCGCGCGGTGCGCGACAAGCTGGTGGCCCACGCGGTGCGCCAGGCTTACCGTGACGTGCTGTTCAATGGTCGGCATCCGACCTTTGTCCTGTTTTTCGAAGTCGACCCGTCGGTGGTCGACGTCAACGTGCACCCGACCAAGCATGAAGTGCGCTTCCGTGACGGACGCATGGTCCATGACTTCCTCTATGGCACCCTGCACCGCGCCCTGGGCGATGTGCGTCCGGAAGATCAGTTGGCCGCACCGGCCGCGGTCGCTGGCATAGTGCGGCCGAGCGGGATCGAGGCCGGCGAATTCGGTCCCCAGGGCGAAATGCGCCTGGCGGCGAACATGACGCTGGAACAGCCGCAGGCGCAGCCGGCCTTCAACTCGCCGGGAGGCGGCTCGGGTGCGGGTTATCAGTACCAGTACACGCCACGTCCGCAGCCCGTGCTGCCAGCGGCCGAGGCGCAAAGCGCCTATCGCGAGTTTTTCGCTCCGCTGCCGGAGTCCGGGGCTGCGGCCTTGCCGGATGCTCAAGGCGATATCCCGCCGCTGGGCTACGCGCTGGCGCAGCTCAAGGGCATCTATATTCTCGCGGAGAACGCCCAGGGCCTGGTGTTGGTGGATATGCATGCGGCCCACGAGCGGATCATGTATGAGCGCCTGAAGGTGGCAATGGCCAGCGAAGGCCTGAGTGGCCAGCCGCTGCTGGTACCGGAGTCGATCGCGGTCAGCCAGCGCGAAGCGGATTGTGCCGAAGAACATGCCAGCTGGTTCCAGCGCCTGGGCTTCGAGTTGCAGCGCCTGGGCCCGGAATCGCTGGCGATCCGCCAGATTCCAGCCTTGCTCAAGCAGGCGGAAGCCAACCGCCTGGTGCATGACGTGCTGGCCGACCTGATGGAGTACGGCACCAGCGACCGTATCCAGGCGCACCTCAACGAATTGCTGGGCACCATGGCCTGCCACGGCGCGATTCGGGCCAATCGCCGGCTGGCCCTGCCGGAAATGAACGGTTTGTTGCGCGACATGGAAAACACCGAGCGCAGCGGCCAATGCAACCATGGCCGACCGACCTGGACCCAGTTGGGCCTGGACGATCTGGACAAACTATTCCTGCGCGGTCGTTGATGAGCCAGCTCCCTCCAGCGATTTTCCTGATGGGCCCGACTGCCGCTGGCAAGACCGACCTGGCCATCGAACTCACCAAAGTCCTGCCTTGCGAGCTGATCAGCGTCGATTCGGCGCTGGTCTACCGCGGCATGGACATAGGCACCGCCAAGCCGTCCAAGGATATCCTGGCCGAGTTTCCGCACCGTCTGATCGATATTCGCGACCCCTCCGAGAGCTATTCGGCGGCGGACTTCCGCACCGATGCCCTGGCAGCGATGGCCGACATCACCGCGCGAGGCAAGATTCCGTTGCTGGTAGGCGGCACGATGCTCTATTACAAGGCTTTGCTCGAAGGCCTGGCGGATATGCCGCCGGCCGATCCACAGGTTCGCGCCGAGCTCGAAGAAGAGGCTGCACGCCTTGGCTGGCAAGCCTTGCATGACCAACTGGCGGTCATCGACCCGGAATCGGCGGCGCGGATCCACCCCAATGATCCGCAACGCCTGACCCGGGCGCTGGAAGTCTATCGAGTCAGCGGCCTGAGCATGACCGCCCACAGACTGCGACAATCTGCGCAAAGTACTGAAGCAGCCGCTTCGGGACGGGGACAATTGCCCTATACTGTCGCGAACTTGGCCATTGCCCCGGCAAACCGCCAGGTATTGCATCAGCGTATTGCACAAAGATTCACAATTATGTTGGAACAGGGATTCGTCGACGAGGTCGTAGCTCTGCGTTCTAGAAGTGACCTGCATGCCGGGTTGCCGTCTATACGTGCTGTAGGCTACCGACAGGTCTGGGATCATCTGGATGGCAAGCTGACATTCGCCGAGATGCAGGAGCGCGGCATCATCGCCACGCGCCAATTGGCGAAGCGCCAGTTCACCTGGTTACGCAGCTGGGCTGATTTACACTGGCTGGACAGCCTGGATTGCGACAATCTGCCACGCGCCTTGAAATACCTGGGAACGGTCTCCATATTGAGCTGAGTCCTTGCAATTGCCGTCTATCCTTGGGGGTGGGGCGGTTTTAGCCATCTGTTTTCCGATTTTTTATTATTGATCCTTAAAGGAGTGCGGCACATGTCAAAAGGGCATTCGCTACAAGACCCTTACTTGAATACTTTACGTAAAGAGAAAGTTGGGGTTTCCATCTATCTGGTCAACGGGATCAAGCTGCAAGGTACGATCGAGTCTTTCGACCAGTTCGTCATCCTGCTGAAAAACACCGTCAGCCAAATGGTTTACAAGCACGCTATCTCGACAGTGGTGCCGGTTCGTCCAATTCGTCTGCCTAGCGCATCCGAATCCGAGCAAGGTGACGCTGAGCCAGGTAACGCCTGATAGGAGTCTCCTTTGTTCTTTGAGCGCCACGGTGGTGGTGAACGTGCAATCCTCGTTCACTTGGATGGTCAGGACCCTGAGGCGCGCGAAGATCCGCAGGAGTTTCAGGAGTTGGCAATATCGGCCGGCGCCGAGACCGTCGCGTTTGTTAACGTGCCGCGTCATCGGCCAACCGCCAAATACCTGGTTGGCAGTGGCAAGGTCGAAGAATTACGCGACCTGGTCAAAGCCGAACAGGTCGATCTGGTGATTTTCAATCACATCCTCACACCCAGTCAGGAACGTAACCTCGAACGTGCTTTCGAGTGTCGCGTGATTGACCGCACGGGTCTGATTCTCGACATCTTCGCCCAGCGCGCCCGCACTCACGAAGGCAAGCTCCAGGTAGAACTGGCCCAGCTTGAGCATATGAGTACGCGTTTGGTGCGTGGCTGGACTCACCTTGAGCGGCAGAAGGGCGGTATCGGCCTGCGCGGCCCGGGTGAAACCCAACTCGAGACCGACCGGCGACTTCTGCGGGTTCGCCTGCGGCAGATCAAGGCCCGGTTGGAGAAGGTCCGCAGCCAGCGCGAGCAAGCTCGTCGTGGGCGCAAGCGTGCCGATATTCCTTCGGTATCGTTGGTGGGCTACACCAACGCCGGCAAATCCACCTTGTTCAACTCCGTTACCGAGTCCGATGTATTCGCGGCCGACCAACTGTTCGCCACCCTCGATCCGACTTTGCGCCGGCTCGAGCTGGACGATCTCGGCCCGATCGTGCTCGCTGACACTGTGGGCTTCATTCGTCACCTGCCGCACAAACTGGTCGAGGCGTTTCGGGCTACGCTCGAAGAGTCGAGCAACTCCGACCTGCTGCTGCATGTGATCGATGCCCATGAGCCTGAGCGCATGGCCCAGATCGAACAGGTCATGGTGGTGCTCGGCGAGATCGGGGCCCAGGACTTGCCGATACTGGAGGTCTATAACAAACTCGATTTGCTCGAGGGAGTAGACCCGCAGATCCAGCGCGATGCCGATGGCAAGCCGCAGCGGGTCTGGTTGTCGGCTCGCGAAGGGCAAGGGCTGGACCTGCTCAAGCAGGCCATCGCCGAACTGCTCGGCGAAGATTTGTTCGTAGGCACCTTGCGCTTGCCGCAGCGTTTTGCTCGACTGCGAGCGCAGTTCTTCGAGCTGGGCGCAGTGCAGAAAGAAGATCACGACGAGGAAGGTGTCAGCCTGCTGGCTGTCCGCTTGCCACGGGTCGAGCTGAATCGACTGGTAAGCCGCGAAGGCATGCAGCCGCTGGAATTCATCGAGCAACACACTTTGCAATAAAAGCCTGAAAAAGCGGTTGTGCCGCTGTAGCAGGCATTCTGTAGCATTGGTCGGCGCGCCGTGGGTGCGTCTTTGCTTTATCAGATGGAGAGCGCTATGGCTTGGAATGAGCCGGGTGGCAACTCGAATAATCAGGATCCTTGGGGTGGTAAACGCCGCAACAATGGCGACCGCAAGGGGCCACCGGATCTCGACGAGGCCTTCCGCAAGCTGCAGGAAAGCCTGAATGGGTTGTTCGGTGGTGGTAAGAAACGTGGTGACGATGGTGGCAGCTCCGGTAAGGGCGGCGGTTTCGGCCTGCTCGGTATCGGCCTGGTCGTGCTGGCGGCTGTTTGGCTGTACAGCGCGGTATATGTCGTGGACGAGCAGGAGCAGGCCGTGGTGCTGCGCTTCGGCAAGTACTACGAAACCGTCGGCCCGGGCCTGAACATCTACTTCCCGCCGATCGATCGCAAGTACATGGAGAACGTCACGCGTGAGCGTGCCTATACCAAGCAGGGTCAAATGCTGACTGAAGACGAAAACATCGTCGAAGTGCCGCTGACCGTGCAGTACAAGATCAGCAACCTGCAGGACTTCGTGCTGAATGTCGATCAGCCGGAAATCAGCCTGCAGCACGCCACCGACAGTGCCCTGCGCCACGTAGTGGGTTCTACCGCTATGGACCAGGTGCTGACCGAAGGCCGTGAGTTGATGGCTAGCGAGATCAAGGAGCGTCTGCAACGTTTCCTCGATACCTATCGCACCGGTATCACCGTTACCCAGGTGAACGTACAGAGCGCAGCGGCACCGCGTGAAGTGCAGGAAGCCTTCGATGACGTGATCCGTGCCCGTGAAGATGAGCAGCGTTCGCGCAACCAGGCTGAAACCTACGCCAACGGTGTCGTACCGGAAGCCCGTGGTCAGGCCCAGCGCATCCTCGAGGATGCCAACGGTTATCGCGATGAAGTGGTTTCTCGCGCCAAGGGTGAGGCCGATCGCTTTACCAAGTTGGTGGCTGAGTACCGCAAGGCGCCTGAAGTCACCCGCGAGCGTCTGTACCTGGACACCATGCAGGAAGTCTTCAGCAATACCAGCAAGGTTCTCGTGACCGGCAACAAGAACGGCCAGAGCAATCTGCTGTACCTGCCGCTGGACAAAATGGTCGAAAGTGGCCGTAACACCAGCGCTCCGGTGACTGGCGCAGCAGCCAGCAGCAACGAAGCGAATGTGCGTTCGGCAGCTGATCTGCAGCAACAGCAAGCGCGTACCAGGGAGAGTCGCTGATGAGCAATAAATCGCTGATCGCCCTTATCGTCGGCGTCGTCGTGGCGATCGCTGCCTGGAACTGCTTCTACATCGTCGCTCAGACCGAGCGCGCGGTGTTGCTGCAGTTCGGTCGTGTGGTCCAGGCTGACGTGCAGCCGGGCCTGCATGTGAAAGTGCCCTATGTGAATCAGGTGCGTAAGTTCGACGCCCGCCTGATGACCCTGGATGCACCGACCCAGCGTTTCCTGACGCTGGAAAAGAAAGCCGTGATGGTCGATGCCTATGCCAAATGGCGCGTGAAGGATGCGGAGCGTTTCTACACCGCGACTTCCGGCCTCAAGCAGATCGCCGACGAGCGTCTTTCCCGTCGTCTGGAGTCGGGCCTGCGTGACCAGTTCGGTAAGCGCACCCTGCATGAAGTGGTTTCCGGTGAGCGTGATGCGCTGATGGCGGATATCACGGCTTCGCTCAACAAGATGGCCGAGAAAGAACTGGGCATCGAAGTGGTCGATGTCCGGGTCAAGACCATCGACTTGCCGAAGGAAGTGAACCGCAGCGTCTTCGAGCGCATGAGCACCGAGCGTGAACGTGAAGCCCGCGAGCATCGCGCCAAGGGTAACGAACTGGCGGAAGGTATTCGTGCCGACGCCGATCGTCAGCGCCGTGTTCTGCTGGCTGAAGCCTATCGTGAATCCGAAGAGATTCGCGGTGACGGCGACGCCCAGGCTGCAGCCATCTACTCCAAGGCCTACGGCCAGGACCAGGAGTTCTACGGCTTCTACCGTAGCCTGCGCGCCTATCGTGAAAGCTTCGCGAACAAATCCGACGTCATGGTCCTCGACCCAAGCAGCGATTTTTTCCGTTACCTGGAAAAGGCCAAGCCTTGATGCGACGTTGACCTGAATCGCCCCGCCCGGCGGCTAAAGTGTCTGGCGGGGTGCTCCTTTGGGAAAACGAGTGTATGATGCGGCAGCCGGGAAATTCCCGGCTTTTTTGCGTCTGCACGTTTGATTGTGGTTACTGGTGCAAGACGGCGAGTTGAACGACTCGACAGTTTTTTTCGAGGAAAGTGAGTGGCGAAGCCGGTTCCAGGCTTTTCGCCCCGTCGCCCATGCGCGTGGTTTGCGCATGAGCCGATCATTTTCTGCTTCACTCAAGGCCCGCCCATAGGTTGGCCGCCTGGATCACAGGGGAATGGCGTAATGGCAACGGTAGACCGCTGGCTGCTGCCAGATGGCATCGAAGAAGTACTGCCACCTGAGGCGGCGCGCATTGAAGTTGCGCGTCGCCAGGTGTTGGATCTGTTCCAGAGCTGGGGTTACGAGTTCGTCGTGACCCCTCATATCGAGTACCTGGAATCCTTGCTGACTGGCGCGGGCCAGGACCTCGACCTGCGTACTTTCAAGGTCATCGACCCGCAATCGGGCCGGCAGATGGGTTTCCGTGCCGACATTACGCCGCAAGTGGCCCGCATCGACGCGCATACCCTGCGTCGCGAAGGCCCGAGCCGCCTGTGTTACGCCGGTAGCGTGCTGCATGCGCAGCCGCGTGCCTTGTCGTCCTCGCGCAGCCCGATTCAACTGGGCGCCGAGTTGTACGGCGATGCGAGCCCGAGCAGCGACGTCGAAGTCATCAGCCTGATGCTGGCGATGCTGCAATTGGCCGATGTGCCGGATGTGCACATGGATCTGGGGCATGTCGGTATCTACCGCGGCCTGGCCCGTGCGGCCGGCCTCTCCGGCGAAGTCGAGCAGCAGCTGTTCGATGCCCTGCAACGCAAGGCCATCGACGAGGTCATTACCTTGACCGAAGGCCTGCCGGCCGATCTGTCCGGCATGCTGCGCGCGTTGGTCGACCTGTGCGGCGGCCGTGAAGTGCTGGCTGCGGCCCGCGAACGCCTGGCCCATGCACCGGCGGCGGTGCTGGCGGCCCTGGACGACCTGTTGGCGATCGCCGAGCGTCTTTCCGTGCGTTTCCCTGAATTGCCGCTGTACTTCGACCTGGGCGAGCTGCGCGGTTACCACTACCACACCGGTGTGGTGTTCGCAGTGTTCGTGCCGGGCGTTGGCCAGTCCATTGCCCAGGGCGGTCGTTACGACGACATCGGCGCCGACTTCGGTCGCGCCCGTCCGGCAACCGGCTTCTCTACCGATTTGAAAACCCTGGTGACCCTGGGGCGTGCTGAGATCGAGCTACCGTCTGGCGGTATCTGGATGCCGGACAGTACGGATGCAGCCCTCTGGCAGCGGGTTTGCCAGTTGCGCAGTGAGGGTCAGCGCGTGGTTCAGGCCTTGCCTGGACAACCATTGGCCGCCGCCCGTGAAGCGGACTGCGACCGGCAATTGATTCAGCAGAACGGGCTTTGGCAAGTATTGCCGCTGGCTTCTTGAGTTTTCCCGCCGGCCGTTGCCGGCACCAAGTTTGCGCGAATGAGGACAAGTGTTATGGGTAAGAATGTCGTAGTCCTGGGCACCCAGTGGGGTGATGAGGGCAAAGGCAAGATCGTTGATCTGCTGACCGAACATGCTGCCGCCGTAGTGCGCTACCAAGGTGGCCACAACGCTGGCCACACCCTGGTGATCGACGGCGAGAAAACCGTCTTGCACCTGATCCCTTCGGGTGTGCTGCGCGAAGGCGTCCAGTGCCTGATCGGCAACGGCGTGGTGGTAGCACCGGACGCCTTGCTGCGTGAGATCGTCAAGCTGGAAGAGAAGGGTGTACCGGTGCGTGAGCGCCTGCGTATCAGCCCATCCTGCCCGCTGATCCTGTCCTACCACGTAGCACTGGACCAGGCGCGTGAAAAAGCCCGTGGCGAGCAGAAGATCGGTACCACCGGTCGCGGCATCGGCCCGGCTTACGAAGACAAGGTCGCTCGTCGCGGCCTGCGTATTGGCGACCTGTTCCACCGCGAGCGTTTCGCCGCGAAGCTGGGCGAGTTGCTGGACTACCACAACTTCGTGCTGGTCAATTACTACAAAGAGCCGGCCATCGACTTCCAGAAGACGCTCGACGAGTGCATGGAATACGCCGAGCTGCTCAAGCCGATGATGCTGGACGTGACCGCCGAGCTGCACCAGCTGCGTCGCGCGGGCAAGGACATCATGTTCGAAGGCGCCCAGGGCTCGCTGCTGGACATCGACCACGGTACCTACCCGTACGTCACCAGCTCCAACACCACCGCCGGCGGCATCGCCACCGGTTCGGGCGTTGGCCCGATGTACCTGGACTACATCCTGGGCATCACCAAGGCTTACACCACTCGCGTAGGCTCGGGCCCGTTCCCGACCGAACTGTTCGACGACGTCGGCGCATTCCTGGCCAAGCGTGGCCATGAGTTCGGTGCAACCACCGGCCGTGCACGTCGTTGCGGTTGGTTCGACGCCGTCATCCTGCGTCGCGCCATCGACGTCAACAGCATCTCGGGCCTGTGCCTGACCAAGCTGGACGTGCTGGACGGCCTGGAAACCATCAATATCTGCGTGGGCTACAAGAACCAGGATGGTGCGGTCATCGACGCGCCAACCGACGCCGACAGCTACATCGGCCTGGAGCCGGTGTACGAGCAGATGCCAGGCTGGAGCGAGTCGACCCTGGGTGCCAAGACCCTGGAAGAGTTGCCGGCTGCTGCCCGTGCCTACATCAAGCGCATCGAAGAGCTGGTCGGCGCGCCGATCGACATTATTTCGACGGGCCCGGACCGCAACGAGACCATCGTTCTGCGTCATCCGTTTGCTTGATAAGTCGTTGATGTAAAAAACAAAGGCCCCTCTCGAGGGGCCTTTGTCGTTTCTGCCTGCCAGGCGGCACGACCCTTGCTGTGATTTCCCCTTTCAGAGTGCCATCACTTTAATGGCGTCCAAGTAGAGGGATTTCCTGTGTCGGCTGTTCTCTCACTGTTACAAAGCCGTTTGTTGCGGCCTGTGTTCGTTACCCTTGGTATCGCCCTTTTGGTGCAGGTACTGGTTGCCGTTGCCCTGACCCGGAGCACGGTGACGGCGCTGGAGGCTGACCTGGCCGCTCGCCTGGGCGTTGATAGCCAGAAGCTGTCCGGCGAGTTGGAGCAAGCGGCTCGCGAAGTCACGTCCAGCCTGGAAAGCCTTTCCAGCAGCACCCGGCAGCGCTTGACCGCGGGGCTGTCCTCGCGTCTTGAAGAAGAGCAGGCGCAATTGCGGATGACGCTGGAGAAGGATCTCAAGGATTCGGCCAACGATATGGCCCAGCTGCTTGCATCGGTGGCGCCGCGGGCCATGTGGGACAGCGACGTTCCGACCCTTTCCGAATTCGCCCGGCGCGCCCAGCGCAATCCCAATGTGCTGTTCGTGGTGTATGACGACGCCAATGGCGAGCACTTGACCCGTTACCTGAATCGGGAGAATCCGATCAACAAGGCGCTGCTGGAAAAGGGCCAGGGCGACCGCGCGCTGGACAAGGTGCTGGATGCGGCCAAGAACGATCCCTCGGTGTATTACCTGGAGGCCTCCATCAGCCCTAATGGCGTGGAAATCGGCAAGGTGTTGATGGGCGTTTCCACGGCGTCGGTCGAGGCCGATGTGGTGGCTCTGGACAAGCGCTTCGCCGCCTTGATCGCCAGCAGCGATCAGTTGGTCGGCGATAGCCTCAAGGGCGCTTCGGCAGACAGCTCGGCGGCCATGCGCGCGCGCCTGCAATCGGCGCAAGCCAGTGCTTCGGACATGCAGGCCAACACTGCTGCCACTGTTCAGGACGCGGCGGCCACCCTGCGCTGGCGCATTGGCGTGGGCCTGGCGCTGGTCGGCGGCGGGGTCTTGCTGTTGCTGGCGGTGGTACTGGGGCGGCGGGTGGTCAGCAAGCTGCATCTGCTGATTGCGGCACTGAACGACCTGGCGGCCGGCGAGGGCGATTTGACCAAGCGGGTCCAGCTCAACAGCAATGACGAGATTGGCGACATGGCGTCGGCGGTCAACCGCTTTGTCGACAAGTTGCAGCCGATCGTGCGCGAAGCGGGCGATGTGGCGCAGCGTACTGGTGTCGAAATCGGCGCGATGAGCCTGCGTAACGCCGGCGCGGACGCTGCGGCCGAGGCTCAGCGCGACGAGGTGGCGGAGAGTTTGCGGGCGCTGTCGCAGATGGCCGATGAGGCGCAGGCGGAGAGCCAGGCAATGCAGGCGGCCTTGCAGCAGGTGGTGGAGATCCGTCAGGCGACCGACGAAAACACCCGGACTTCGGCCCAGGTGGGCAGCCTGATCGAGGCCCTGGCGGGGCAGGTCGACACGGGGGCCAAGGTCATCGAGCGTCTGGCGCAGCAGAGTGAACAGATCGAGGTGGTGTTGACGGTGATTCATGGGATTGCCGAACAGACCAATCTACTGGCCTTGAATGCGGCCATCGAAGCGGCACGGGCCGGGGAGACCGGGCGCGGCTTTGCGGTGGTGGCCGACGAGGTGAGGGCATTGGCGAGCAAGACGCAAAGCTCCACCGGGGATATCCAGGCGCACATTGGCGCTCTGCAGCAGGGCGCGCGCGAGGCGGTCGCGGCGATCGGCCAGGCTGGAAGGCAGGCCAATGAAGGGTTACTGGTATTGCGCGACAGTGCGCGATTGCAGCAGTCGGTGCAATCGTCGGTGGAACAGGTGCATGCAGCGATCGGCCTGGCGACCCAGGCGGCTGCTCATCAGGCCCAGGGTGCGCAAGCGGTGCGCGGCCGGGTCGAAACCATTCATGCCCAGGCCGAACGTGCGGCGCAGGCGGTGGTGGAAACCACGGCCAGCGGCAAGGTGCTGGATAGCTTGGCGGCACAGTTGAAGGCCAGCCTGGGGCAGTTCCGGGCTTGAGTTTTCGCGAGGGTTGAATGCGGGTTGCAGGCTCCTGCAGAGGGCCTTTGCGCTTTCTGCAGGAGCGGGCTCAGCGGCTCAGATACATTCGTGTCGTCAGCAGATAGACCGGTAATCCCGACACCAGGATCAGCAGCGCCGCATAAGGCGCTGCGGCAGCAAATTCCACATTCGCCGTGTGCGCCCAGACTTCCGTTGCCAGTGTATTCAGTCCGGTTGGGCTGAGCAGCAGGGTAGCCGTCAGTTCCTTCATGGCATCCAGGAATACCAGGGCAAAGGCGGCACCCAATGCCGGGAAAATGATTGGCAGGGTCACGCGGCAGAAGGCCGTAAATGAGGAGGCGCCCAGGGTGCGGGCGGCTTCTTCGAGTTGCGGTGCCGCCTTGTTCAGGGCAGTGCGGATCGGCGCCTGCGCCAGGGGCAGGAACAGCAGGGCATAGGCGATCAGCAGCAGGGTCGAGGTTTGATACAGCGCCGGTACATAGTGCAAGGCAAAGAACACCAGTGTCAGGGCGATCACCAGGCCTGGCAGAGCATGCAGCAGGTAGGGCAGACGCTCGGCCCAGAGCGCCAGGCGACCCTTGTGGCGTACCACCAGCAACCCGACCGGTACCGCTAGCACCAGGCACAGCGCCGCGCCGCCCAGCGACAGCGCGAGGGAAGACAGCAAGGCTTCGCCGATGGCCGCCACCGGGAAAGCGGCTGATGAACCGACGGCCAGCCAATACGCCAGCATGCCCAGCGGAATACCGCTGCCGATCAGGGTCAGCAGCGCGCAGTACAGTTGCCCGCCAATCGCCCACTTGCCGAGGCGCACTTGCTCGGCATGTCGCGCCGCGCCCTGGCCGGTTCGTACATGGCGGCCTTTACCGCGAACCCGCAACTCCAGCCACAGCAGAGCCATGCACAGCGCCAGCAACACGGCGGAAAGCATCGCCGCGTTGGCGTTGCTGAATTCCAGTTCGAATTGTTGATAAATCGCGGTGGTAAAGGTTTGCAGGCCAATGATCGACAGTGCGCCGAACTCCACAAGCATGTGCAGGGCGATCAGCAGCGAACCGGCCAGCAATGACGGCCAAAGCAAGGGCAGGGTGATCCTGAAGAACACGCCCCAGCGATTTTGCCCGAGGGTGCGGGCCGACTCCTCCAGGGACGGATCGAGATTGCGCAGGGTGGCCGCGACAGGCAGGAACACCAGCGGGTACTTGGACAGGCTCATCACTAGGATGGCTCCACCCAGGCCTTCGAAGCTGGCGCTGAGGGACACCCAGGTAAAGCTGCTGACAAAGGCGGGTACGGCGAAGGGCAGGCACAAAATCACGCCCCACAGGCGCCGCCCCGCCAAATCGCTGCGTTCCAGCAGCCAGGCCAGGGACAGCCCGACTATGGCGCAGGTAATGGTTACGCCGATCAGTAGCAGCAGGGTATTGCGCAGCAGGCCGAATACGTAGGGTCGCCACAGCAGATGCAGGGCTTCGGCCCAGCCGGCCTGCCAGGCCTTGAGTCCGACGTAGAGCAATGGCAACAGGCTGAGGCCGACCAGCAGCAGAACCGGCAACAACAGCCAGATCGATGGTCCCTTGCGCCTCGGTATGTAGTTTGTACGCGAGGCAGGGGCAGGCAACGATGCGCTCATCAGTTCAGGCCGACTTCGCGTTCCAGCTCCAAGGCTTCTTCAGCGTTGCCAAGATCGGCCGGAGTGACTTTCGGCGCTTCCAACTCATTGAATGGCTTGAGGCCGCGATCTGACTCCAGGCCCTTGCGCAGCGGGTACTCGGCGGTGGTCTGGGTGATCACCCGCTGACCTTCTTCGCTGGCCATATAGGCGAGGAATTGCTGGGCTTCTTTGGGGTGCTTGCTGGATTTGAGCACTGCGGCGCTGGATACGGTGATCAGCCCGCCAGCATCGCCGCCAGTGAAATAGTGCAGCTTCGAATCCAGTTGGCCTTTCTCGCGTTGCAGGGCGAACCAGTAGTAATTGTTCACCAGCACGGTGGCGATTTCGCCATTTTCCACGGCCTTCAACGCCACCATGTTGTTGCTATACGTCTTGCCAAAGGCGCGCAGGCCAGTCAGCCATTCTTCGGCGGCGTCCATCCCGTGCAGCTTGATGATCGCCACGGCCTGTTCCTGGAATGCGCCGCTGGTGGGGACGAAGCCCACTTTGCCTTGCCATTGTGGCTGGGAAAATTCCATCACCGATGTTGGCAGGTCTTTTTCATCGATCAGCTTCGGGTTGAAGGCCACCACGCGAACGCGGGCGGTGATACCGATCCAGGTGTCATTGCTGGCGACGTAAGCCTTGGGCAGGGCTTCAAGGGTCGCTGCGTCGGTTTTGGCCAGCAGGCCTTGCTCGCCAAGTTTGTTCAGTGGCGGCGATTCTTCGGTGTAGATCACGTCGGCGGGGGAGCGCTCGCCCTCTTCCACGACTTGGCTGGCGAGCTGGTTGCTGCTGCCTTTGCGCACATTGACGTGAATGCCGGTCTTGGCTTCGAAAGCCTTGGCGATAGCGTCACCGACTTCCTTGTGTTGGCCGTTGTAGAGAGTCAGGGAAACCGGGTCGGCTGCTTGAGTGAGTGGAGATGCCAGGGCCAGGCCCAGCAAAGTGATGGTCAAGCCACGCAGAAGGGATGTTGGAAGGGCGGTGTTTCTAAACATCATTCGCAGGTTTCCTCACTGTGGTGCCGCAAAAACTTGTAACAATCATAAACGATATTGTTTCTCATGTGCGGCTTGACAAGGCTGGATCGCCAAGGAGGAGGGGTGGTTTGGTGGGGGAGATAATTGTTCTGGATCAGAAACGCAAAAACCCGCTTTCGCGGGTTTTTGTGATGTTTCACAGCTATGCTGTGAAACTTGAATGTGGTGCCCAGAAGAAGACTCGAACTTCCACGGCCTTGCGGCCACCAGCACCTGAAGCTGGCGTGTCTACCAATTTCACCATCTGGGCAGTATCAGCAACGTTGCCGCTGTTGATGGGGCGAACTATACGGAGCACCTTCGGATCTGTAAAGCCCTGTTTTGACTTAGACTCAATAAATCAAACACTTAGAATGCAAAAAACCCGCTTTCGCGGGTTTTTTGAGGGAGTCTGAAGATTCAAATGATCTGCAGCTCTGAATTGGTGCCCAGAAGAAGACTCGAACTTCCACGGCCTTGCGGCCACCAGCACCTGAAGCTGGCGTGTCTACCAATTTCACCATCTGGGCAGTATCGACAGCGTCTCCGTCGTCGATGGCGCGCACTATACGGACCACTTTTTGAGCTGTAAACCCCTGTTCTTGAAAATATTGAAAAAAATGCGCCAGCGGCTTTTGCTGGCTGATTCTGAGGCGACTAAAGGACTTTTCAGAGCCTGACTTAGCCTGAAATTTCCCGTTTCAATACGCGTATGCCAAACTAACCCGCATATAGACAAGGTGAAATTTATCTAATGGCCGATTGGCAGTCCCTCGATCCCGAGGCCGCTCGTGAAGCGGAAAAATATGAAAACCCTATCCCTAGCCGCGAACTGATCCTTCAGCACCTTGCTGATCGGGGTTCGCCTGCTAACCGCGAGCAGTTGGTCGAAGAGTTCGGTCTGACCACCGAAGACCAGATAGAAGCGCTGCGTCGCCGCCTGCGCGCCATGGAGCGCGATGCTCAACTGATTTATACCCGTCGCGGCACTTATGCGCCGGTGGACAAGCTCGACCTGATCCTCGGCCGCATCAGCGGGCATCGTGACGGCTTCGGCTTCCTGGTTCCCGATGACGGCAGCGACGACCTGTTCATGAGCCCGGCGCAGATGCGTCTGGTGTTCGACGGTGACCGTGCACTGGCCCGGGTTTCGGGGCTGGATCGCCGCGGTCGCCGTGAAGGCATGATCGTCGAAGTGGTGTCCCGTGCTCATGAGAGCATCGTCGGCCGTTACTTCGAAGAAGGCGGCATCGGTTTTGTAGTGGCAGACAATCCGAAGATCCAGCAAGAAGTGCTGGTAACCCCGGGGCGCAATGCCGGCGCCAAGATTGGCCAGTTTGTCGAAGTGAAAATCACCCACTGGCCGACGCCGCGCTTCCAGCCGCAAGGCGACGTGGTCGAGGTCGTGGGCAACTACATGGCCCCAGGCATGGAAATCGATGTTGCCTTGCGCACCTACGATATTCCTCATGTCTGGCCGGAAGCGGTGCTTAAGGAAGCTGGCAAGCTCAAGCCGGAAGTCGAAGAGAAGGACAAAGAGAAGCGCATCGATTTGCGCGACTTGCCGTTCGTGACCATCGACGGCGAAGACGCTCGTGACTTCGACGATGCGGTCTATTGCGAAGCCAAGCCTGGCAAGCTGCGCCTGTTTGGCGGCGGCTGGAAGCTGTACGTGGCGATTGCCGACGTTTCCAGTTACGTGAAGATTGGTTCGGCGCTGGATAACGAGGCGCAGGTGCGTGGCAACTCGGTGTACTTCCCCGAGCGCGTGGTGCCGATGTTGCCGGAGCAACTGTCCAACGGCCTGTGCTCGCTGAACCCGAAAGTCGATCGTCTGGCCATGGTGTGCGAGATGACCATCTCCAAGTCCGGCGAGATGACCGACTACCAGTTCTACGAAGCGGTGATCCACTCCAAGGCGCGCCTGACCTACAACAAGGTCAGCACCATCCTCGAGCAACCGAAAACCAGCGAGGCCAAGCAGCTGCGCGGCGAGTACGCCGATGTCGTGCCGCACCTCAAGCAGTTGTACGCGCTGTACAAGGTTTTGCTCGGTGCCCGTCATACCCGTGGCGCCATCGACTTCGAAACCCAGGAAACCCGGATCATCTTCGGTTCCGAGCGCAAGATCGCCGAAATTCGTCCGACTACCCGCAACGACGCGCACAAGCTGATCGAGGAGTGCATGCTGGCGGCCAACGTGGCCACCGCGGAATTTCTCAAGAAGCACGAAATCCCCGCGCTTTATCGTGTTCACGACGGTCCGCCGCCAGAGCGCCTGGAAAAGCTGCGAGCCTTCCTCGGCGAGCTCGGCCTGTCCCTGCATAAAGGCAAGGACGGCCCGACGCCGAAGGACTATCAGGCATTGCTGGAAAGCATCAAGGATCGTCCGGATTTCCATCTGATCCAGACCGTGATGCTGCGCTCGTTGAGCCAGGCGGTGTACAGCGCTGACAACCAGGGCCACTTCGGCCTGAACTATGAAGCCTATACCCACTTCACCTCGCCGATTCGTCGTTACCCGGACCTGCTGACGCACCGGGCGATTCGCAGTGTCATCCACTCCAAGCAGAACACGCCTCACGTGCGTCGTGCCGGTGCGATGACCATTCCGAAGGCGCGCATCTATCCCTACGACGAGGCGATTCTCGAGCAACTCGGCGAGCAGTGCTCGATGAGCGAGCGGCGTGCCGACGAAGCGACTCGCGACGTGGTGAACTGGCTCAAGTGCGAATACATGAAAGACCGCGTCGGCGAGTCTTTCCCGGGCGTGATCACCGCGGTGACCGGGTTTGGCTTGTTCGTCGAGTTGACCGATATCTATGTCGAAGGTCTGGTGCATGTCACGGCTCTGCCGGGCGACTACTACCACTTCGATCCTGTGCATCACCGCCTGGCCGGCGAGCGTACCGGTCGCAGCTTCCGCCTGGGTGACAGCGTGGAAGTGCGGGTCATGCGTGTCGATCTGGACGAGCGCAAGATCGACTTCGAGATGGCGGAAAAAACCATCAGCGCGCCGATCGGTCGCAAAAAACGCGGCGCTGCCGACGTGCCTCCGGCCAAGACCGCTGCCGAGCCTGCTCCAGCCAAGGCTGGGCGTCGTGGCCCGGCCAAGGAAAAGCCGGTCGAGGCTTATCGCTCCAGCGATGCGGCGGCGAAAAACGCCGAAGTGCGCAAGAGTCGTGAAATGAAACAGGCGTTGCTGGCCGAAGCCAAGAGCGGCGGTAAAGCGGCGCCTGGGGGAAAGTCCGGAAAGCCGGCGTCCAGCAAACCGAGCAAACATCGTAAAGGTCCGCCAAAAGCGGGCGCAGGTCCTGCGGCGAAAAGCGGCGGGGCGCGTAAACCCAAGGCCAAGTCATGAGTCAGTTGGAAAAAATCTACGGCGTGCACGCTGTGGAAGCATTGCTGCGTCACCACCCCAAGCGCGTCAAGCAGATCTGGCTGGCCGAAGGCCGCAGCGATCCGCGGGTTCAGGTGCTGGTGGACCTGGCCGGGCAGAATCGCGTGGCGGTCGGTCAGGCCGAGCGTCGTGAAATGGACGCCTGGGTCGAAGGCGTTCACCAGGGCGTCGTGGCTGAAGTGAGCCCGAGCCAGGTCTGGGGCGAGGCGATGCTCGATGAGCTGCTCGACCGTACCGAAGGTGCGCCGTTGCTCCTCGTGCTGGACGGTGTGACCGACCCGCACAACCTTGGCGCCTGCCTGCGTACCGCCGATGCGGCCGGTGCGCTGGCGGTGCTGGTGCCGAAAGACAAATCGGCGACCCTGACCCCGACCGTGCGCAAAGTGGCGTGCGGTGCCGCGGAAGTCATCCCCCTGGTGGCCGTGACCAACCTGGCGCGCACCCTGGAAAAGCTCCAGCAGCGTGGCCTGTGGGTCGTCGGCACGGCTGGCGAAGCCGAGCAGGAACTGTATGACCAGGACCTGACTGGGCCGACCATCCTGATCATGGGTGCTGAAGGCAAGGGCATGCGTCGCCTCACCCGCGAGCATTGTGATTTCCTGGTGCGCCTGCCGATGGCCGGTAGCGTCAGCAGTCTCAACGTTTCCGTGGCTACCGGCGTGTGCCTGTTCGAAGCCACGCGCCAGCGCGCGGCCAAAGCCAAGGGCGCGGCCAAAAAGGCCTGAGTCTCTTACTTTCATGCAGGTGCGAACGTGCTCGCGACAGCGGCCCCGGTGAGGTGCCGCCATCGTGGGCGGGTTCTACCGACAGCTTCGGCAAGCCCTGCGTTGAATTGTTCAAATAATCACCAATTGCCTTGCGCCGCTGTTCCCCCTTCTCTACAATTGCGCCCCTTGCCGTTGCGGCAGGCGCATATGTGCCTATCTCTGGCAAGACACACAAGTGTCATTCACTCCTTGTCTGACCGCTTTTGAGCGGCAGGCTACAACCCGTAAGGAGCATTCATGCGTCATTACGAAATCATCTTTCTGGTCCACCCTGACCAGAGCGAGCAAGTCGGCGGCATGGTTGAGCGTTACACCAAGCTGATCGAAGAAGACGGCGGCAAAATCCACCGTCTGGAAGACTGGGGCCGTCGTCAACTGGCCTACGCAATCAACAATGTTCACAAGGCTCACTACGTGATGCTGAACGTTGAGTGCACCGGTAAAGCCCTGGCTGAGCTGGAAGACAACTTCCGTTACAACGATGCTGTGATCCGTAACCTGGTCATCCGTCGCGAAGAAGCCATCACTGGCCAATCCGAGATGCTCAAGGCTGAAGAGAACCGCAGTGAGCGCCGTGAGCGTCGTGACCGTCCTGAGCATTCTGACAGCGCCGATGGCGATGACAGCGATAACAGCGACGCCAGCGATAACGCTGACGAGTAATCCACGGACCTTTTGAGGAGCCAATTACATGGCACGTTTCTTCCGTCGTCGTAAATTCTGCCGCTTCACCGCTGAAGACGTGAAAGAGATCGATTACAAAGATCTCAACACTCTGAAAGCCTACGTATCTGAGACCGGCAAAATCGTTCCAAGCCGTATCACCGGTACCAAAGCTCGTTATCAGCGTCAGCTGGCCACCGCTATCAAGCGCGCCCGCTTCCTGGCCCTGCTGGCCTACACCGACAGCCACGGCCGCTGAGACCGGGCAGTCGATAAGTAGTAAGGGATTGAATGCATGCGCGCCTTAGCTGAGTTCATCATGCGCGGCCGTATGCAGGCCACTCTGGTAGTGGCCGGATGTGCGGCATTGCCGTTGTTGTATTGGTTGGGTGCTGCCGCGGGGAGCCTGGTGCTCCTGCGGCGCGGTTTGAGTGACGCTCTTGGCGTCCTCGCCCTGGGATTGCTACCGGCATTGTTCTGGTGGCTGTATTCCGGCGATCCACGCGCACTCATGGTGTTGCTTGGATCTTCGGGCCTTGCGTTGGTTTTGCGCGCAAGCGAATCCTGGAACCGTGTGCTGCTGGTCAGCATAGCGCTGGGCCTGGTGTTTGCTGGAGTGTTGGGTGTGGCTTACCGCCCCCAGATCGAGATGCTCTCGCAGGAGTTGGTAAAAATCCTGCCATTGGCCCTCGGTGATCTCTACCAGCAGCTATCGGTTGAAGAGCGAGCCCGTCTTGCCTCGCTGATTGCACCGGTCCTGACCGGCCTGATTGCGGCCTTGTTGCAGATCGTCAGTGTGCTGAGCCTGATTGTCGGGCGCTACTGGCAGGCGTTGTTGTACAACCCGGGTGGTTTTGGGCGCGAGTTTCGCGCTATCAAGCTCCCGCTGGGACTGGCGATGTTGCTGCTGGCCTGCATGCTGCTGGGACCGAACCTCGGTCCACAGATGGCAATGCTGACGCCGTTGTGCAGCGTACCGCTGGTATTTGCCGGGCTGGCCCTGATTCACGGGCTGGTGGCACAAGGGCGACTGGCCAGGTTCTGGCTGGTGGGGTTGTACGTAACGCTGTTGCTGTTTATGCAACTGATCTATCCGTTGCTCGTGGTGTTGGCCATTGTCGACAGCCTGATTGATTTTCGCGGTCGTTCGGCGCCGAAAGACGCTGATAACGGTCCTGCGAACGGTGAAGGTTAAAAGTTAAGAGGTTATTACCAAATGGAACTGATCCTGCTGGAAAAAATCGCCAACCTGGGCAACCTGGGCGATAAGGTAAACGTTAAGGCTGGTTACGGCCGTAACTACCTGCTGCCTTTCGGCAAAGCCACCGCTGCTACCGCTGCCAACCTGGCTGCGTTCGAAGCGCGTCGTGCCGAGCTGGAAAAACTGGCTGCAGAGAAAAAGGCTTCTGCCGAAACTCGCGCTGCCCAACTGGCTGAGCTGGAAGTGACTATCACTGCCACCGCTGGTGACGAAGGCAAGCTGTTCGGTTCGATCGGCACCCACGACATCGCTGATGCACTGACCGCCTCCGGCGTTGAAGTTGCAAAAAGCGAAGTTCGTCTGCCGAACGGCACCATCCGCAACGTGGGTGAATTCGACGTGGCCGTGCACCTGCACGCCGAAGTTGAAGCCACCGTACGCGTTGTCGTGGTAGCAGCTTAAGCAGTACTTGTCGGCTGGCACCCTTGGGAGCTAGCCGGTAACATCGGGCACGATCCTGTTTACAGGTCGTGCCCTTTGTCTTTCTGTACCCTCAGTTTTCAAACCCCAGCTTTTCCTAAAAAACCAAGTGGCCATGAACGATATCTCCGCTCCCGAGCAATACGATCTGCAAACCGCTGCCCTGAAGGTGCCGCCACATTCCATCGAGGCCGAACAGGCCGTGCTCGGTGGTCTGATGCTGGACAACAACGCCTGGGAGCGGGTGCTCGATCAAGTCTCCGACGGTGACTTCTATCGACATGACCACCGCTTGATCTTCCGTGCGATCGCCAAGCTGGCCGATCAGAACATGCCGATCGACGTGGTGACCCTGTCCGAGCAACTGGACAAGGAAGGCCAGACCTCCCAGGTCGGCGGCCTCGGTTACCTTGGCGAGCTGGCGAAGAACACACCGTCGGTGGCCAACATCAAGGCCTATGCGCAGATCGTTCGCCAGCGCGCCACCCTGCGCCAGCTGATCGGCATCAGCACCGAGATCGCCGACAGCGCCTTCAACCCCGAAGGCCGCACCGCCGAAGAGATCCTCGACGAAGCCGAGCGGCAGATCTTCCAGATCGCCGAAGCGCGTCCGAAGACCGGCGGTCCGGTGGGCGTCAACGAGTTGCTGACCAAGGCCATCGACCGCATCGACACCCTGTTCAACACCGACAACGCCATCACCGGCCTGTCCACCGGCTACACCGACCTCGACGAGAAGACCAGCGGCCTGCAGCCAGCCGACTTGATCATCGTCGCCGGCCGTCCATCCATGGGTAAGACCACCTTTGCCATGAACCTGGTGGAAAACGCCGTGCTGCGCAGCGACAAGGCGGTGCTGGTGTATTCCCTCGAGATGCCAGGCGAATCGCTGATCATGCGTATGCTGTCGTCCCTCGGCCGTATCGACCAGACCAAGGTGCGTTCCGGCCAACTGGAAGACGACGACTGGCCGCGCCTGACCTCGGCGGTCAACCTGCTCAACGACCGCAAGCTGTTCATCGACGACACCGCCGGTATCAGCCCCTCGGAAATGCGTGCGCGGACCCGCCGCCTGGTGCGTGAGCACGGCGACATCGCGCTGATCATGATCGACTACCTGCAGCTGATGCAGATCCCGGGTTCCAGCGGTGACAACCGGACCAACGAGATTTCCGAGATCTCCCGTTCCCTCAAGGCCCTGGCCAAGGAATTCAACTGCCCGGTGGTGGCCCTGTCCCAGCTCAACCGCTCCCTCGAGCAGCGCCCGAACAAGCGCCCGGTGAACTCCGACTTGCGCGAATCCGGAGCGATCGAGCAGGACGCCGACGTCATCATGTTCGTGTACCGGGACGAGGTGTATCACCCCGAGACCGAGCACAAGGGCATTGCCGAGATCATCATCGGCAAGCAGCGGAACGGCCCCATCGGCTTTATCCGCCTGGCGTTCATCGGCAAGTACACCCGCTTCGAGAACCTCGCGCCGGGCAGCTACAACTTCGACGACGACGAGTAAGGCCCGGCCTCTCGATCGCAGGCAAGCCTCCAAGGTCATCGTGTTCCTGGGAGCGAGGCTTGCCCGCGATAAGCGCCTCACCGATTTCCGACCATGGTCGTCGGAATTGGTCATTTTTTGTGCTATATTCCGCGCCCGCGAATTTCTCTGTAAATAAACGCGCCCTCATCTACACCTATACCGGTCATCGACATGCAAGCAGCCAAGCCGTTATTTGACTATCCCAAGTACTGGGCCGAATGTTTCGGGCCGGCGCCGTTCCTGCCGATGAGCAGGGCGGAGATGGATCAGCTCGGCTGGGACTCCTGCGACATCATCATCGTCACCGGGGATGCCTACGTCGATCACCCGTCGTTCGGCATGGCGATCATCGGCCGGCTGCTGGAGTCCCAGGGCTTTCGCGTCGGGATCATCGCCCAGCCGAACTGGCAGTCCAAAGACGACTTCATGAAGCTCGGCGAGCCGAACCTGTTCTTCGGCGTCGCGGCCGGCAACATGGACTCGATGATCAACCGCTACACCGCGGACAAGAAAATCCGTTCCGACGACGCCTACACCCCGGGTGGCCTGGCGGGCAAGCGTCCGGACCGCGCCAGTCTGGTCTACAGCCAGCGCTGCAAGGAAGCTTACAAGCACGTGCCGATCGTCCTTGGCGGTATCGAAGCCTCCCTGCGCCGCATCGCGCACTATGACTACTGGCAGGACCGGGTGCGCAACTCGATCCTGATCGACGCCAGCGCCGACATCCTGCTTTACGGCAACGCCGAGCGGGCGATTGTCGAAGTCGCCCAGCGCCTGTCCTACGGGCACAAGATCGAAGACATCACTGACGTGCGCGGCACTGCGTTCATTCGCCGTGACACGCCGCAGGGCTGGTACGAAGTGGACTCCACGCGTATCGACCGCCCGGGCAAGATCGACAAGATCATCAACCCCTACGTCAATACCCAGGACACCCAGGCCTGCGCCATCGAGCAGGAAAAAGGCCCGGTCGAAGATCCCCAGGAAGCCAAGGTCGTGCAGATCCTGGCCAGCCCGAAGATGACCCGCGACAAGACTGTGATCCGCCTGCCGTCCATGGAAAAGGTGCGCAACGATCCGGTGCTCTACGCCCACGCCAACCGCGTGCTGCACCTGGAAACCAACCCGGGCAACGCCCGTGCGCTGGTGCAGAAGCATGGCGAGGTGGATGTCTGGTTCAACCCGCCACCCATTCCGATGACCACCGAAGAGATGGACTACGTGTTCGGCATGCCTTATCAGCGCATCCCGCACCCGGCGTACGGCAAGGACAAGATCCCGGCCTACGAAATGATCCGCTTCTCGGTGAACATCATGCGCGGCTGCTTTGGCGGCTGCACCTTCTGCTCGATTACCGAGCACGAAGGGCGGATCATCCAGAACCGTTCCGAAGAGTCGATCATTCGCGAGATCGAAGAGATCCGCGACAAGGTCCCAGGTTTTACCGGGGTCATTTCCGACCTTGGCGGCCCGACCGCGAACATGTACCGCATCGCCTGCAAGAGCCCGGAAATCGAATCCGCGTGCCGCAAGCCGTCCTGCGTGTTCCCTGGCATCTGCCCGAACCTGAACACCGACCACTCTTCGCTGATCCAGCTGTACCGCAGCGCCCGTGCCTTGCCGGGGGTGAAGAAGATCCTGATCGCTTCCGGCCTGCGCTACGACCTCGCGGTCGAGTCGCCGGAGTACGTCAAGGAACTGGTGACCCACCACGTCGGTGGCTACTTGAAGATCGCCCCGGAACACACCGAGGAAGGTCCGCTCAACCAGATGATGAAGCCGGGTATCGGGTCCTACGACCGGTTCAAGCGGATGTTCGAGAAGTACTCCAAGGAGGCAGGCAAGGAGCAGTACCTGATTCCGTACTTCATCGCCGCGCACCCGGGCACCACCGACGAAGACATGATGAACCTGGCCCTGTGGCTCAAGGGCAACGGCTTCCGCGCCGACCAGGTGCAGGCGTTCTACCCGTCGCCGATGGCCACCGCCACTGCGATGTATCACTCGGGCAAGAACCCGCTGCGCAAGGTCACCTACAAGAGTGACGGGGTGACTATCGTCAAGAGCGAGGAGCAGCGTCGCCTGCACAAGGCGTTCCTGCGTTACCACGACCCCAAAGGCTGGCCGATGCTGCGTGAAGCGCTGACCCGCATGGGCCGCGCCGACCTGATCGGGCCGGGCAAGAACCAGTTGATTCCTTTGTATCAGCCGTCGACCGACAGCTACCAGAGCGCCCGTCGCAAGAACTCGACGCCGGCTGGCAGCCACAAAGTGGCCAAGGAAACCACCAGGATCCTTACCCAGCACACCGGCCTGCCACCCCGTGGCAGCGACGGCGGCAACCCGTGGGACAAGCGTGAACAGGCCAAGGCCGCCGCGATGGCCCGCAATAAGCAGGCCGCCAAGGAACGCACGGATGCAGCCAAGGGCAAAGGCAAGAAGCCGACCCGCAAACCGGTCGTGCCCCGCTAAGGCCACTGCTGTAAAGACACAACGCCAACCCCAGGGTTGGCGTTGTGCATTTCGCCGTTCGGGTTTGCTAAGGTGCGCCCCAGGATTGGCATCAACTCAAGGAAGAGCCGCGTGTTACCTCGCCGCAAAACCCCGCAACAACAGCGGATCGAAAACCAGCTGCTGCGTCTCAAGACCGCCGAGTGGCTCGCCTGGCAGCCCTATGTTCGGCGCTTCGGGATGATTCATATCGCGGTGATGATGACGACCGTCTTCAGCATCTCGCTGACTGCCGCGCAGGTGCCTCACCTGTATTTCCCCCGCGACTTCCAGGTCGCCAACTACGCCGCGATGGGCATGCTGGGCGCCGGCCTGCTGATGAGCCTGTGTTTCATGCTGGTGATCCGCGGCTACCCACGTGGGGCCTGGGCCTTGTTCGGCGCGCTGGTGTTCTGCCTGGGGTGCGCGGTGCTGGTCCTGCTGGATTCCCGCCAGCGCCTGTTCCCGGCCTTTGTCCTGTGCATCCCCCTGGCCGGGCTATACCTGATGAGCACCCGGCGCTACCAGCGCGGGCTCAAGGTGCTGCAAGTGGCGGCGCGCAAACGCCGGCGCCTGCAGCGACTGGAAGCCGGCCTGAAGCAGGGGCGCTGACCGCCGGTTACATCCTGTCGCCACATTTATGTGCAACCCTGTGCACGTCCAGGCACGCGCCGCTCGCTTTTGGTGCCGCGCTGCCCGCCGCCGTCGAGTAAAGCCCCGGGACTGGCGCCCTGGCATAAGTCTTGCGCGCTTTGGCGTACGTTCAGGCCCGCAGGAGGCACGCCGTGTCGATCCATGTCGCATTGCACCATGTCACGCATTACCGCTACGACCGCGCGGTCGAACTCGGCCCACAGATCGTCCGCCTGCGCCCGGCGGCCCATAGCCGCACGCGGATTCTCTCCTATGCGCTGAAGGTCGAGCCGGAGCAGCATTTCATCAACTGGCAGCAGGACCCCCAGGGCAACTACCTGGCGCGCCTGGTCTTCCCGGAAAAGACCGACGAGCTGCGGATCGAAGTCGACCTGCTGGCCGAGATGGCCGTCTTCAATCCGTTCGACTTCTTCCTCGAGCCTTATGCCGAGCAAATCCCCTTCGCCTATACCGCCGATGAGCAAAGGGAGCTGGCGCCTTACCTGGAAACCCTGGAACCGACGCCCAAGTTCAAGGCGTACCTCGAAAGGATCGACTGCACGCCAATACCGGCGGTGGACTTCCTGGTGGCGCTGAACCAGCGCCTGAGCGAAGACATCGACTACCTGATCCGCATGGAGCCCGGCGTGCAGACGCCCGAACAGACCCTGGACAAGGCGTGCGGCTCCTGCCGCGATTCCGCCTGGCTGCTGGTGCAGCTGCTGCGCCACTTGGGGCTGGCCGCGCGGTTTGTTTCCGGCTACCTGATCCAGCTGACCGCCGACGTCAAATCCCTCGACGGCCCGTCCGGCACCGAGGTCGACTTCACCGACCTGCACGCCTGGTGCGAGGTGTACCTGCCCGGCGCCGGCTGGATTGGCCTGGATGCCACTTCCGGGTTGTTTGCCGGGGAAGGGCACATACCGCTGGCGTGCAGCCCCGATCCATCCTCGGCGGCGCCGATCAGCGGCCTGGTGGAACCTTGCGAATGCCAGTTCAGCCATGAGATGTCAGTGGAGCGGGTCTGGGAGGCGCCGCGGGTCACCAAGCCCTACACCGAGGAGCAATGGCTGGCGATCCAGGCCCTGGGCCGGCAGATCGATGCCGACCTGCTGGAGGGCGACGTGCGCCTGACCATGGGCGGCGAGCCGACGTTCGTCTCGATCGACGATCCCGATGGCGCCGAATGGAACACCGCGGCCCTCGGGCCGAACAAGCGCCGGCTGTCCGCCGAGCTGTTCCAGCGCCTGCGCCAACACTACGCGCCCAAGGGCCTGGTGCATTTCGGCCAGGGCAAGTGGTACCCGGGCGAGCAGTTGCCGCGCTGGTCGCTGAACTGCTACTGGCGCCGCGACGGCGTGCCGATCTGGCACAACGCCGCGCTGATTGCCGACGAGCATGAAGACTACGGCGCCGACAGCGAACTGGCCGGGCGTTTCCTGGCCAGCGTCGCCGAGCGCCTGAAGCTGCCGTCGCGCTTCGTGTTCCCGGCCTACGAAGACAACTTCTACTACCTGTGGCGCGAAGGCAGCTTGCCGCAGAACGTCACGGCCGAGGACTCGCGGCTGGCGGACGAGCTGGAGCGGGCGCGCCTGCGTAAAGTCTTCAGCCAGGGCCTGGGCAAGGTCATCGGCCAAGTCCTGCCGCTGGCCCGCACCGCCAAGGGCGACCAGTGGCAGAGCGGCCGCTGGTACCTGCGCGACACCCATTGCCGGTTGATCCCGGGGGATTCGCCCCTGGGTTATCGCCTGCCGCTGGCATCGCAGCCCTGGGTGACGGCGGCGGAGTATCCCTATGTGCACCCCACCGACCCGAACCAGGACCTGCCCGAGCTGCCGGACAGCGCGCAGTTGCGCGAGCACGGCGCAGCGGCCGAGGCCGATGAGCGGGTGCCGCAGATTGACCAGTCCGCCGACTGGCTGACCCGCACCGCATTCTGCGCCGAGGCGCGGGAAGGGCGGCTGTACCTGTTCATGCCGCCCCTGGAACGCCTGGAGGATTACCTGGAACTGGTCAGCGCCATCGAGGCCACCGCCGAGGAGCTGCATTGCCCGGTGTTGCTGGAGGGCTACGAGCCACCGAGCGACCCGCGCCTGAGCAACTTCCGCGTCACGCCGGACCCAGGCGTGATCGAGGTCAACGTGCAACCGTCCGCCAGTTGGGACGAGCTGGTGGAGCGCACCGAATTCCTCTACGAAGAAGCCCGGCAGACCCGCCTGACCACCGAGAAATTCATGATCGACGGGCGCCACACCGGCACCGGCGGCGGCAACCACTTCGTGCTGGGCGGCGCGACACCGGCGGACTCGCCGTTCCTGCGCCGGCCGGACCTGTTGCGCAGCCTGATCAGCTACTGGCACAACCACCCTTCGTTGTCCTATCTGTTCTCCGGTTTGTTCATCGGCCCGACCTCCCAGGCGCCGCGGGTCGACGAGGCGCGCAACGATGCGTTGTACGAGCTGGAAATCGCCTTCGCGCAAATGCCCGAACCGGGTGAGGAATGCCCGCCGTGGCTGGTCGACCGGCTGCTGCGCAACCTGCTGATCGATGTCACCGGCAACACCCACCGCGCCGAGTTCTGCATCGACAAGCTGTACTCGCCGGACGGCGCCACCGGGCGCCTGGGCCTGCTCGAGCTGCGCGCCTTTGAAATGCCGCCCCATGCGCGCATGAGCCTGGCCCAGCAATTGTTGCTGCGGGCCTTGGTGGCGCGCTTCTGGCGCGAGCCTTACGCACCGGCCAAGCTGGCGCGCTGGGGCACTGAGCTGCACGACCGCTTCCTGTTGCCGCACTTCATCGAGCAGGACTTCGCCGACGTCATCGTCGAGCTCAACGCCGCCGGCTACCCGCTGCGGGCCGAATGGTTCGCCGCGCACCTGGAATTCCGTTTCCCCAAGATCGGCGATTACGCGGTCGGCGGGGTCGAGCTGGAGCTGCGCCAGGCCCTGGAGCCCTGGCATGTGCTGGGGGAGGAAGGCTCCGCCGGCGGTACGGTGCGCTACGTCGATTCGTCGCTGGAGCGCCTGCAAGTCAAGCTCACCGGGCTGGCGCCGCAGCGCTACCTGCTGACCTGCAACGGTGTCGCGGTGCCGTTGCAGCCCACCGGGCGCGTCGGGGAGTTTGTCGCCGGCGTGCGCTACCGGGCCTGGCAACCCTTCAACTGCCTGCAGCCGACCATCCCGGTGCATGCGCCGCTGGTGTTCGACCTGCTCGACACCTGGATGCAGCGCTCCCTGGGCGGTTGCCAATACCACGTGGCGCATCCAGGCGGGCGCAATTACGACAGCCTGCCGGTGAATGCCAACGAGGCCGAAAGCCGGCGCATGGCGCGCTTCTTCCGCCTTGGGCATAGCCCCGGGACCTTGTCGGTGCCGAGCCTTGCGATCAACGACGAGTTGCCGATGACACTCGATTTGCGACGTTTCTAAAGCAGACGCGACGCCCGGCTGTTTCGCATACCCGGGCGTCATGTGACTGCGTTAATCTGACTTGCCTTGCCGTCTGCCGAGCTCTCCATGCCTGATCTGCTTGACCACTACCCGCTGACGGCGGGTACCTACCACGAACTGCTCGACGCCAGCGGCGCGGTGCGCCCGCACTGGCGCCGGCTGTTCGACCAATTGCAGCGCAGCACGCCGGCGCAGTTGATGCAGCGCCAGGCCTTGCTGACCCGGCAGATTCAGGAAAACGGCGTCACCTACAACGTTTACGCCGACCCCAAGGGCGCCGACCGGCCTTGGGAGCTGGACCTGCTGCCCCATGTGATCGCCGCCGACGAATGGCAGCAACTGTCCGCCGGAATCGCGCAGCGGGCGCGCTTGCTCAACGCGGTGCTGGCCGACCTGTACGGCCCGCAGCGGCTGATCAGCGAGGGCCTGCTGCCGGCCGAACTGGTGTTCGGGCATAACAACTTTCTCTGGCCGTGCCAGGGTATCCAGCCGCCGGACGGCGCCTTCCTGCACCTGTACGCGGTCGATCTGGCGCGCTCCCCGGACGGGCGCTGGTGGGTCACCGCCGACCGTACCCAGGCGCCCTCCGGTGCCGGCTACGCCCTGGAAAACCGCATGATCGTGTCCCGGGCCTTTCCGGACCTGTACCGCGATCTGCAAGTGCAGCACCTGGCCGGGTTCTTCCGCACCCTGCAGGAAACCCTGGCCCGCCAGGCGCCGCGGGACGACGAGGCGCCCCTGATCGTGCTGCTGACCCCGGGGCGTTTCAACGAGAGCTATTTCGAGCACCTGTACCTGGCGCGCCAGCTCGGTTATCCGCTGGTGGAAGGCGGCGACCTGACGGTGCGCGACGCCACGGTCTACCTCAAGACCCTGAGCGGCCTGCGGCGGGTGCACGCGATCATGCGCCGGCTCGACGACGACTTCTGCGATCCGCTGGAACTGCGCACCGACTCGGCCCTCGGCGTGCCGGGGCTGCTGGAGGCGGTGCGGCGGGGGCGGGTGCTGGTGGCCAATGCCCTGGGCAGCGGCGTGCTGGAGTCGCCGGGCCTGCTGGGTTTCCTGCCGAAAATCAGCGAGCACCTGTTTGGCGAAGAACTGATCCTGCCGTCCATCGCCACCTGGTGGTGCGGCGAGGCGCCGGTGCTGGCCCAGGCCCTGGAAAAACTCCCGGAGCTGCTGATCAAGCCGGCGTTCCCGTCCCAGAGCTTTGCCCCGTTGTTCGGCCGCGACCTCTGCGAGAAAGAGCGCCAGGCCCTGGCCGAGCGCATGCGGGCACGGCCTTATGCCTATGTTGCCCAGGAACTGGCGCAGCTGTCCCAGGCGCCGGTCTGGCAGGCCGAAGACAGCCAGTTGCAACCGCGAGCCATCGGCATGCGGGTGTATGCCGTGGCCAGCCACGACGGTTACCGGGTATTGCCGGGCGGCTTGACGCGGGTGGCCGCCGAGGCCGATGCCGAGGTGGTGTCGATGCAGCGCGGCGGCGCCAGCAAGGACACCTGGGTGCTGGGCGAACGCGCGCCCAGCGGCGAACAGTGGAAGGGCCAGCGGACCATTGGCGTGCATGACCTGGTGCGGCGCGATCCGTACCTGCCGTCGCGGGTGGTGGAAAACCTGTTCTGGTTCGGCCGTTACTGCGAACGTTGTGATGGCAGCGCGCGGTTGCTGCGGATCATGCTGGCGCGCTATGTCGACGGCGATGACCCGCAGGCCCTGCAGGCGGCGGTCGACCTGGGCGAAAGCCTGATGTTGCTGCCAGACGAAGGCGAGTTGCCGGAGCGCCTGCTGGCGGCCCTGCAGGGGGACGACTGGTCCTTCAGCCTGCGCTCCAACCTGCAGCGCCTGCAGTGGGCGGCCTCCCAGGTGCGCGGCAAGCTTTCGCGGGAAAACTGGCAGGCGCTGGTGGAGTTGCAGCGCGAAGCCCTGGAGCTGGAGGCTCGCGAGCCGGCCTTTGGCGAACTGCTGGATTTTCTCAACCGCCTGGTGATGTCCCTGGCGGCGCTGTCGGGCTTCGCCCTGGACGACATGACCCGCGACGAAGGCTGGCGCTTCCTGATGATCGGCCGGCGCATCGAGCGTTTGCAGTTTCTCAGCAGCAGCCTGGCGGCCTTCCTGCGCGGCTCCAGTGCGTTCGACCAGGCCGGGCTGGAATGGCTGCTGGAGCTGGGCAACAGCAGCATCACCTACCGCTCGCGCTACCTGGCGGTGGCGCAGTTGATCCCGGTGCTCGACCTGTTGCTGCTCGACGAGCAGAACCCGCACGCGGTGCTGTTCCAGCTGAAGCTGGTGACCCGCACCCTCAATCGCCTGAACGACGAGTTCGGCGTGCCGCGTGAGTCTGGTTTGCCCAGGCTGGTGGGGCGCCTGTCGCGCTTCGACCTGGGCTGCCTGGAAAACCCGCTGTTCGGCGAGGCCAGCGTGCGTGCGGCGCTCGAAGGCCTGGCCGACCTGTTGCAGGAAATCGCCGATGCCAGCGGGCAAGTCTCCGATCGCCTGGCGCTGCGGCATTTCGCCCATGTCGACGATGTCAGCCAACAAACGGTGTCCGTCTGATGAGCGCCCATTACCAAATCTTCCACGATACCCATTACCACTACGACAGCCCGGTGTCCCTGGCCCAGCAACTGGCGCACCTGTGGCCGCGCGCCTGCGCCTGGCAGCTCTGCAGCCAGCAGGAGCTGCTGATCAGCCCCGAACCGACCACTCGCCGCGACGAGCTGGACGTGTTCGGCAACCCGCTGACCCGCCTGGCGTTCGAGCGTCCCCATGACGAGCTGCTGGTCAATGCCCAGTTAACGGTGGAGGTGCTGGCCAGGCCCGCGCTGGACTTCACCCGGTCGTTGCCCTGGGACGCCACCCGCAACGCGCTGACCTACAGCAGCCAGCCGTTGTCCGCGTCGTTGATGGAGGCGTGCCGTTACCGCTTCGAGTCGCCTTACGTACACCTGAAGAAAAGCTTCGTCGAATTCTCCGAAAGCTGTTTCCCCGCGGGGCGTCCGTTGCTGCTGGGAGTACAGGCGCTGATGGAAAAGATCTTCAGCGAGTTCACCTTCGATGCCGAGGCCACCCAGGTGGCGACGCCGCTGGTCGAGGTGCTGGAGCGGCGGCGCGGGGTCTGCCAGGACTTCGCCCACCTGATGCTGGCGTGCCTGCGTTCCCGTGGCCTGGCGGCGCGTTATGTCAGCGGCTACCTGCTGACCCAGCCGCCACCGGGGCAGCCACGGCTGATCGGCGCGGACGCTTCCCATGCCTGGGTCTCGGTATTCTGCCCGGTGCTCGGCTGGGTCGATTTCGACCCGACCAACAACGTCCAGCCCGCGCTGGAGCACATCACCCTGGCCTGGGGCCGGGATTTTTCCGATGTCTCGCCATTGCGCGGGGTGATTCTCGGCGGCGGCAGCCATGACCCGGAAGTGCGGGTGACGGTGATGCCGCTCAATGAACGGATCTCCCTGTAGTCGCTGGCGCAGGCTGCGACAAGGTTCGCAAAACCTTCCTGCAGCCTCGAACATACGGCCGCTACGCGCCGGACCAGTTACCGACCAACTTGCCTGGGGGTTATCGCGATTCGATTGTCTAAGCGTTGGGTATCCCAAGGTCGGCAACGGATGGCCGACCCCGGATCCCGAGGGCCCGATAGAGGTATCGGGCCTGGCGGGGCTCAGGCCTGGGGGGCCTGGTCGTCTGCGGCATCGGCGTCATCGACGGCCGCTTGGTCTTCTGTATCCGGGCCCGCTGCGCCGGCTTCTTCGGCGGCAGCTTTCTTGCGTTGCAGCTTTTCCTCTTTCTTCTGCTCCTTTGCCAGGTCTCGCTGACGTTTGGCGAAGGAGTAATTGGGTTTGGCCATGGGCGATCCTCTGGGGTCGAAGGTGAGGTTTGAGCGGCGCGTATTCTGCCTTGTATCGGAGCCCGGCGGTTAGTCGGGTTTTTGCTCGGCCCATTTGGGGGCTACCGTGGGTTGCCAGGTTTCCAGGGCGTCGAGCAGCGTGCGCGGCGATTCGCTCACTTGCAGCATGTCACGGTGCGGGGTGCGAACGAAGCCTTCGCCGACGATATGATCGAGAAAACCGGTGAGTTTCTCGTAGAAACCGTTCACTTCCAGCAACCCCAGCGGCTTGGCGTGATAACCCAGCTGGCCCCAGGTCCAGACTTCGAACAATTCTTCCAGGGTGCCCAGGCCGCCCGGCAGCGCGATAAAGGCATCGCTCAGTTCGGCCATGCGCGCCTTGCGCGCGTGCATGCCGTCGACCACCTCCAGGCGCGTCAGGCCCGGATGACCGATCTCCTTGTCCTTGAGGCTCTGGGGAATGATGCCGATGACTTCGCCACCGGCGGCCAGGGCCGCATCGGCGACGATGCCCATCAGGCCGACGGCGCCACCGCCATAGACCAGGGTCAGCCGGCGCTCGGCCAACTGCCGGCCGAGGGCTTCGGCGGCCTCGCGGTAGGCCGGGTTGCTACCGGTGCTGGCCCCGCAGAACACACATACAGACGCTAAAGACATGCCTTACTCCATGATCGGTGAGGGCCACAGAGTAATGGCAGGCAGGCCTCGCTCCAAGGATCAATCCTCGCGACGGGCGCTTTCATAGGTGCCGCTGGCGCCACAGGCGTAGGCGGCGAGCAGGCTGCGGAACAGGCTGTTGAGGTGCATGGCGGACACTCCGATGGGTGATGTGCGCCGAGCATAGGCCCCGCGGTTGCCGGCTGGCTGTTTGATTCTCTCGATCAGGCCGATAGCGCAAAGTTGTATACAATTTCTTGATGCAAATCATAGGAACTTGTGAAAAATTCAGGCAGTCTTCACTTCCATGGATTCAGATGGATTTTGTTAACCCTGCCTTGGAGATTCACCATGTTTGCCAAACTCGTTGCGGTATCCCTGTTGACACTGGCCAGCAGCCAGCTGATGGCCGCCGAATGCAAGGTCGATGTCGATTCCACCGACCAGATGTCCTTCAACACGAAGGAAATCACCATCGATAAAAGTTGCAAGACCTTCACCGTGAACCTGACCCATTCCGGCAGCCTGCCGAAAAACGTCATGGGCCATAACTGGGTATTGAGCAAAACCGCGGACATGGCCGGTATCGCTACCGACGGCATGGCTGCCGGCATCGACAAGAACTACCTGAAGGAAGGCGACAGCCGCATCATCGCCCACACCAAGATCATCGGTGGCGGCGAAAAGGACTCGGTAACCTTCGACGTATCGAAGCTGACCGCTGGCGAAAGCTATGAGTTCTTCTGCTCGTTCCCGGGCCACAACTCGATGATGAAAGGCGCCGTGGTGCTGAAGTGATCCGGCATTACTGAGAAGGCGCCCCGGCGGGGCGCCAGACCGCCACAAAAAACACCGTGTTCTCTTGAGGAGAACACGGCGTTTTTTTGTGCGCGCATCTTGTAGCCGCTGCCGAGCCTGCGAGGCTGCGTACGGCCGCAGAGCGCTCGCAAAATCAGGCGCCGCATACGTCCCATGGACCGCGCGGGCAGGTTTTGCGAGGACTGCGTCCTTGTACGCAGCCTCGCGGGCTCGGCAGCGGCTACGGCTGTTTATTTATGGCGCGAATGGCATCACGCGTTTGTGATGGGTCTTGTTGTAGGTATTGCAGATGATCTTGAAGGCTTCCTCGCGCACCGGCTGGCCATGCAGGAAGGCGTCGATCTCGGCGTAGGTCACGCCGTGGGAGGCCTCGTCCGGCTTGCCGGGAGACAGGTCCTCGAGGTCTGCGGTAGGGATTTTTTCCACCAGCGACTCCGGCGCGCCGAAATACCGGGCAATCGCCCGCACCTGGTTCTTCACCAGGCCGCTCAGCGGGGCCAGGTCACAGGCGCCGTCGCCGAACTTGGTGAAGAAGCCCATCACGGCCTCGGCGGCATGGTCGGTGCCGATCACCAGGCCCTGGGCGGCGCCGGCGATGGTGTATTGCGCGACCATGCGCATGCGCGCCTTGGTGTTGCCGAGCACGAAGTCCCGCGCTACCGCCTGATGGCCTTCGAAGGCCGCCACTTCGTTGGCCAGGGACTTGACCGCCGGGCCGATGTTCACGGTATGGCGTTCGTCGGGCTCGATGAAATCCACCGAAGCCTGGGCATCGTGCTCATCGAACTGCACGTCGTACGGCAGGCGCACGGCGATGAAGCGATAGCTCTGGTCGCCGCTGCTTGCGCGCAGTTCGCGCATCGCCCGCTGGGCCAGCAGGCCTGCGGCCAGGGAGTCGACGCCACCGCTGATGCCTAGCACCAGGGTCTTGAGCCCGGAATTGACCAGGCATTGCTGGATGAAGGCGACCCGCCGGGCGACTTCTGCCTCGAGATCGGCCTGGTCCTTGAAAGGGGGTTGGACCTTGAGCTGTTCAGCAATTTCACGCTGTACGGCTTGCATGATTCACTCCTTGCTTGATGTGCCAGAAAGGGCGGCAGGTACTTGGAAAACGTGGCGCAAATAAGCGACGAAGTTGGGATCCTTGCAATGAGTCTTGCCCGCTTCGTCGGAAATCTTGGCGACGGGCTGGCCATTGCAGGCGGCCATTTTAAGCACGATGCTCATCGGCTCGACACCGGGAATATCGCACGTCAGGTTGGTGCCGATACCGAAGCTGACATTGATCCGACCACGCAACGCGCGAAAAATCTCCAGCGACTTGGGCAGCGTCAGGCTGTCGGAGAACACCAGGGTCTTGCTCATCGGCTCGATCCCCAGTTTCAGGTAATGGGCGATGGCTTTTTCCGCCCAGGCGATCGGGTCGCCCGAGTCGTGGCGCAAACCGTCGAACAGCTTGGCGAAATACAGATCGAAATCGCTGAGGAAGGCGTCGGTGGTGATGCAGTCGGTCAGGGCGATCCCCAGCAGGCCGCGGTATTCGCGGACCCAGCAATCGAGGGCGGCAATCTGGCTGTCGATCAGCCGCGGCCCCAGCTGCTGGTGGGCCATGATCCATTCGTGGGCCATGGTGCCCAGGGGTTTCATGTCCAACTCGCGGGACAGGTGCACGTTGCTGGTACCGACGAAACGCCCGGGGAAATCGTGCTTGAGCACATTCACCACTTCTTCCTGGACCCGGTACGAGAAGCGCCGGCGGGTGCCGAAGTCGGCCACTTGCAGGTGCGCCAGCTCATCGGCGCTGGCGTTGGCGCTCAGCCAGTCGAACTTGCGATACAGCTGTTCGCGCGCCTGTTCCAGGACAACTTCGCGGTAGCGATAGCGGTTACGCACCTCGCTGACGATCGCCAGCATCGGCACTTCGAACAGGATCACATGCAGCCAGGGCCCGCGCAGGCGGATGAACAGCTCGCCGTTCTCGATGCCGGTGTGGACATAACGCAGGTTGAAGCGAAACAGTCCGAGAAAACGCAGGAAATCCGGCTTCAGGAAGCTGATGCGCTCGAGAAAGCTCAACTGGTCGGCGCTCAGGCTCAGGTCGGCCAGGCGCTCGAACTGATAGCGGATCTCCGCCAGGTAAGGGCGCAGGTCCTCGCTGTTGCGGCAGCGGAATTCCCATTCGACTTCCACATTGGGGTAGTTGTGCAGCACCGCCTGCATCATGGTCAGTTTGTAGAAATCGGTGTCGAGCAGGTTCTGCACGATGCGATCGGCAAACACACTCTCGCTCATAACGGAAATCTCCATGCTGGCCGCGAAGGGCGCGGCTTTTCAGCTTTTCAATAAAGGCAGTAGTGGCGCATATCCGCCGTGGGTTGTGCCAGTGTTTTTTGCTTGGGGACGATGTCGAGGCTGATGGACTCATCGCGGGCAAGCCTCGCTCCTACAGGTACGGCGCTGCTCTTGTAGGAGCGAGGCTTGCCCGCGATAAGGCCGTGCGGCTCGCACCGATCCCGGATCAGGTCGGGCCCGTGCTGTCGATCTGCTCCAGCATCCAGCGCACGAAATCCCGCACCTTGGGCACTTCGGCCGCGTGTTCCGGGTAGGCCAGGTAATAGGCATCGTGGCTGGGCATGGCGTAGTCCCAGGCCAGCACCAGCTTGCCCTCGGCCAGCTCTTCCTCGACCAGGAACCGCGGCAGCAGGGCCACGCCGCAGCCGACCTGGGCGGCCCGGATGCACATATAGAAGGTTTCGAAGCGCGGGCCGTGATAGCTGTGCTCGGTGTGGTAACCCTGGCTGTCGAACCAGTCATGCCAGGCCTGCGGCCGCGAGGCCAGTTGCAGCAGCACCAGCTCGGCCAGTTGCGTCGGGTCGGTGAAGGGCTTGTCCGGCAGGCTGCCCGGGGCACAGACCGCCACCAGTTCTTCGCCGAACAGCTTCAGGCACTCGGTGCCGGGGCGCGAACCCTGGCCGAAATAGAACGCCATGTCGCTGCGGCCCTGCAGCAGGTCGTCGGCTTCCTGCTCGTTGCACAGGTCGAGGTGGATTTGCGGATGGCGCAGGCGCCAGCCCTTGAGGCGCGGCACTAGCCAGCGCGCGCCGAAGGTCGATGGCGTGGACACCCGCAGGACCTCGGTTTCGCCGCCATAGGAGCGCAGGTAATGGGTCGACATCTCGATCTGCGAAAGGATCTTGCGCACTTCCACCAGGTACAGGTCGCCGGCCGGGGTCAGTTGCAGGCGCCGGCGAACCCGGCGAAACAGCAGGTGCTGCAGGAGTTCCTCGAGCTGCGCGACCTGCTTGCTGACCGCGCTCTGGGTCAGGTTCAGCTCCTCCGCTGCGCGGGTGAAGCTCAGGTGCCGGGTGACGGCCTCGAAACACTGCAGGGCGGTGATCGAGGGCAGGTAGCGTTTGTTCAGCATCGAGGGTTCCTTGTTCTTGTCCCGGCTGCGCAGCATGAATAAACGGAATGATATCTCGCCTAATCGTCGTTTGTTGGCAAGTCTCGGGCCGGCTACAACTAGAGTCCTGAATAGCTGTTTCAACGGCTACGACTTTTTGCTTTCCATTTGTAAGGAGTGACCCATGGTTGCCGCATTGCTTGATCGTCTTGGTGTGAACCCGGCCCTGTACCAATCGGGCAAGCAGCCCGTGCATTCGCCGATCGACGGCAGCCGCATCGCCTCGGTGAACTGGCAGGGCGCAGCCGAAGTGGAGCAGCAGGTCAGTCGCGCCGAGCATGCCTTCGAACTGTGGCGCAAGGTGCCGGCGCCGCGTCGCGGCGAGCTGGTGCGCCAGTTCGGCGAAGTGCTGCGCGAATACAAGGCCGACCTGGGCGAGCTGGTGTCCTGGGAAGCCGGCAAGATCACCCAGGAAGGCTTGGGCGAAGTGCAGGAAATGATCGACATCTGCGACTTCGCGGTCGGCCTGTCGCGCCAGCTGTACGGCCTGACCATCGCTTCCGAGCGTCCTGGCCACCATATGCGCGAGACCTGGCACCCGCTGGGCATCGTCGGGGTGATCAGCGCGTTCAACTTCCCGGTCGCGGTCTGGGCCTGGAACACCACCCTGGCGCTGGTCTGCGGCAACCCGGTGATCTGGAAACCCTCGGAAAAAACACCCTTGACCGCCCTGGCCTGCCAGGCGCTGTTCGAGCGCGTGCTGAAAAACTTCAACGACGCCCCCGAATACCTGAGCCAGGTGGTCATCGGCGGGCGCGACGCCGGCGAAGCGCTGGTGGACGACCCCCGCGTGGCCCTGATCAGCGCCACCGGCAGCACCCGCATGGGCCGCGAAGTGGCACCGAAGATCGCCGCGCGTTTCGCCCGCAGCATCCTCGAACTGGGCGGCAACAACGCGATGATCCTCGCCCCGAGCGCCGACCTGGACATGGCCGTGCGCGCCATCCTGTTCAGCGCCGTCGGTACCGCTGGCCAGCGCTGCACGACGTTGCGCCGGCTGATCGCCCACGAATCGGTGAAGGACGAAATCGTCACCCGCCTCAAGGCCGCCTATGCCAAGGTGCGCATCGGCCATCCGCTGCAAGGCAACCTGATCGGCCCGCTGATCGACAAGCACAGCTTCGACAATATGCAGGATGCGCTGGAGCAGGCGCTGAGCGAAGGCGGTCGGGTATTCGGCGGCAAGCGCCAGCTCGAGGAGCAGTTCCCCAACGCGTATTACGTGTCGCCAGCGATCGTCGAGATGCCGGAGCAGAGCGATGTGGTGTGCAGCGAAACCTTCGCGCCGATTCTCTACGTGGTGGGCTACAGCGATTTCGACGAAGCGCTGCGCCTGAACAACGCCGTGCCGCAAGGCTTGTCGTCCTGCATCTTCACCACCGATGTGCGCGAGGCCGAACAGTTCATGTCGGCGGTGGGCAGCGACTGCGGCATCGCCAACGTCAATATCGGCCCGAGCGGCGCGGAAATCGGCGGCGCCTTCGGGGGCGAGAAAGAAACCGGCGGCGGCCGCGAATCCGGCTCCGATGCCTGGCGCGCCTATATGCGCCGGCAGACCAACACCGTGAACTATTCGCTGGAGCTGCCATTGGCGCAGGGTATTACCTTCGATTGACCGACCCCAATCGCGCCCGCTCGCCGGGCGCTGTAGCCGCTGCCGAAGGCTGCGATAGGCTCCGAAGGAGCTTGGTTGCCAATCTCCTGTCGGGCCTATGGCGGTCTTCAGGTCGCCGCGACCGTACCGGTCGATCGCAGCCTGCGGCAGTGGCTACAGGGAGGTGCTGGTTCATGGTCTGTAGTTCGTTGATTTCGGAGTCTGGCAATGCCGTTACGCGAAGAATGCCTGTGGGAAAAACTGACGCCGCAAAGGCCTGACAATGCCGCGCTCAAGGGCGAGGTCACGGTGGATGTCTGCGTGATCGGTGCGGGTTTTACCGGCCTGTCGGCCGCCGTGCACCTGCTGGAGCAGGGCAAAAGGGTCTGTGTACTGGAAGCCCATCGCACCGGGCACGGTGGTTCGGGGCGCAACGTCGGGCTGGTGAATGCCGGGATGTGGATCCCGCCGGACGAGATCGAAGCCGGTTTCGGCGAGGCGGTCGGCAGTCAGCTCAACCGCATGCTGGGGGCGGCGCCGTCCCTGGTGTTCAGCCTGATCGACAAATACCGCATCGATTGCCAGCTGCGCCGCGAAGGCACCTTGCACATGGCGCACAACGCCCGGGGTGAGGCCGACCTGCGCAGCCGCGAGGAACAATGGAAACGTCGCGGCGCACCGGTCGAGCTGTTGACCGGCGCGGCCTGTGAGAGCGCCACCGGCACCCAAAAGATTGCCGCTGCCTTGCTCGATCGCCGGGCCGGCACGGTCAACCCCATGGCCTATGTCAGTGGCCTGGCCAAGGCCGCGCTCGACTTGGGTGGCCAGCTGTTCGACCATTCGCCGGTGACCCGGCTCGAACGCCAGGGCCAGCGCTGGTCGGTGCAGACCGCCCAGGGCTCGGTGCTGGCCGAGCAGGTGGTGATCGCCTCCAACGCCTACACCGAGGGCGACTGGACCGAATTGCGGCGCAACTTCTTCCCCGGTTATTACTACCAGGTCGCTTCCAGGCCGCTGACCGAAGACGCCGCGCAGCGGATCCTGCCGGGTGGCCAGGGTTCCTGGGACACCCGCCAGGTGCTCAGCAGCATTCGCCGGGACGCCGACGGCCGCCTGCTGCTGGGCAGCCTGGGCAATGGCAACCAGAAGCCGGCCTGGTTCCTCAAGGCCTGGGCCGACCGGGTGCAGCAGCACTATTTCCCCTACCTGAAAACGGTGGAATGGGAATGCACCTGGACCGGCTGTATCGCCTTCACTCCCGACCATCTGATGCGCCTGTTCGAGCCGGCGCCCGGTTTAGTGGCAGTCACCGGCTATAACGGCCGGGGCGTGACCACCGGCACCGTGGTCGGCAAGGCGTTCGCCGATTATCTGTGTAACGGAAACCCCCAGGCCCTGCCGATTCCCTTCGCGCCCATGCAGCCCCTGGCCGGCGCGGGCTTGCGCAGTTGCCTGTACGAGGCCGGGTTTTCGCTGTATCACGCGGGCCAGTGCCTGCGGATCGTTATCTGATTGAGGAAATATGTTGCGCGGTGCGGCGCTTTTCGGCGCAGCGACTAGCCTGTAATGGTGCGGGGCGTAGCAGTCCCGCACCAGCAGTGTGCAGTTAGGTTACGCAGGCTGTTACAGGCTGGTTGCACGTTGATTTGTCCCGCGGTTGCAATGATGGCGCAGGCGGGTTGCGCCCTGTGTTTTATACGGTTTTACCTTCCGCGGTTTAGACGGTTGCACGCCCAATAAAAAAGGGCTCGAAACAGTCGAAATAACAATAAAAGAGCGACTTTTTTAAGAATAAAAAACCAATGGCACGGCCCTTGCTCTGAGCATTCGGTGAAGTCGCAGTGCCAACTAAAAAAACCTTGGAGCACCACCTCATGTCCCAGACGTTTTACAAGAAAGGCTTTCTGGCCCTCGCAGTGGCAGCTGCGTTGGGTGTTTCTGCGTTTGCTCAGGCCGACCTCAAGATCGGCGTAGCGGGTCCCATGACAGGCGCCAACGCGGCATTTGGCGAGCAGTACATGAAGGGTGCACAAGCAGCGGCTGACGAAATCAACGCCAAGGGCGGCGTCAACGGCGAGAAGATCGTCCTGATCAAGGGCGACGACGCCTGCGAACCGAAACAGGCCGTGGCCGTAGCCAACCGCCTGGTCGACCAGGACAAGGTGATCGGCGTGGTCGGGCACTTCTGCTCCTCCAACACCATCCCCGCTTCCGAGGTGTACGACGAAGCTGGCGTGATCGCCATCACCCCGGGCTCCACCAACCCGCAGGTCACCGAGCGCGGCCTCTCCGCCATGTTCCGCATGTGCGGGCGTGACGACCAGCAGGGCATCGTCGCCGGCGACTACATCGTCGACGTGCTCAAGGGCAAGAAAGTCGTGGTCCTGCATGACAAGGACACCTACGGCCAGGGCCTGGCGGACGCCACCAAGGCGCAACTGGCCAAGCGCGGCGTGACGCCGGTGCTGTACGAAGGCCTGACCCGCGGCGAGAAAGACTTCAGCGCCGTGGTCACCAAGATCCGCGCCGCCGGTGCCGATGTCGTCTACTTCGGCGGCCTGCACCCGGAAGCCGGCCCGCTGGTGCGCCAGATGCGCGAGCAGGGCCTCAAAGACGTCAAGTTCATGTCCGACGACGGTATCGTCACCGACGAACTGGTGACCACCGCTGGCGGCCCACAGTACGTCGACGGTGTGTACATGACCTTCGGCGCCGACCCGCGCCTGCTGCCGGACAGCAAGACCGTGGTCGACGCTTTCCGCAAGGCCGGCACCGAGCCTGAAGGCTACACACTGTATGCCTACGCGTCGGTCCAGGCCCTGGCTGCCGGCTTCAACGGCGCCAAATCCAACAAGGGCGAAGACGCCGCCAAGTGGCTCAAGGCCAACCCGGTGAAAACCGTGATGGGCGAGAAGACCTGGGACGCCAAGGGCGACCTGAAAGTCTCCGACTACGTGGTTTACCAGTGGGACAAGGACGGCAAATACCACCAGCTGGAAAAACAGAAGTGACATGAGCGCCCGGGCGGGCCGGACCTTGTGCCTTCAAGGCATGGGCCGGCCTGCCGCAAGCGTGTCCGTGCAGTACCTGTCTTTTCTCGTAGAGCTGCACAACTGTCGTGTTGCGCGGGTGGTTGAACGCCAGGCCGTCGTATCCGCTGTGTGCAGTCTCTCAAATGCGTGAGATTGCGTTATGGATGGTATTTTCCTGCAGCAACTGATCAATGGACTGACCCTCGGGTCTGTCTATGGTCTGATCGCCATCGGCTACACAATGGTCTATGGCATCATCGGCATGATCAACTTCGCCCACGGCGAGGTTTACATGATTTCCGCTTACCTCGCGGCAATCAGTCTGGCTCTGCTGGCCTACTTCGGCATCGAATCCTTCCCGCTGCTCATTCTCGGTACCCTGGTCTTCACCGTCGTCGTGACGGGGATTTATGGCTGGGTGATCGAGCGCGTCGCCTACAAGCCCCTGCGCAACTCCACCCGACTGGCGCCGCTGATCAGCGCCATCGGTATCTCGCTGATCCTGCAGAACTACGCGCAGATCAGCCAGGGCGCCAAGCAACAAGGTGTGCCGACGCTGCTGGCCGGCGCCTGGAAGGTCGAGATCGGCACCGGTTTCGTCCAGCTCACCTACACCAAGATCTTCATCCTGGTGGCGGCATTCGTCGGCATGGCCCTGCTCACCTACATCATCAAGTACACCAAGCTCGGCCGCATGTGCCGCGCCACCCAGCAAGACCGCAAGATGGCCTCGATCCTCGGGATCAACACCGACCGGGTGATTTCCTACGTGTTCATCATCGGCGCCGCCATGGCGGCGCTGGCGGGCGTACTGATCACCATGAACTACGGCACGTTCGACTTCTATGCCGGCTTCATCATCGGCATCAAGGCGTTCACCGCGGCGGTCCTCGGCGGCATCGGCTCGCTGCCCGGGGCGATGCTCGGCGGGATCATCCTCGGGATCTCCGAGTCGCTGTTCTCCGGTCTGATCAACTCCGACTACAAAGACGTGTTCAGTTTCTCGCTGCTGGTGCTGATTCTGATCTTCCGTCCCCAAGGCCTGCTGGGTCGCCCACTCGTGGCGAAGGTATAAGTATGTCTGCTGCCAATAAACCGATTGATATCAAAAAGAGCCTTATCGACGCCGTGCTGGCCGGGCTGATCTCGCTGATCGTGTTCGGCCCTATCGTGGGCGTGGTGCTCGAAGGCTACAGCTTCAACCTGCAACCGGCCCGCGTCGGCTGGCTGGTGGCGATCGTGATGGTCGGCCGTTTCGCCTTGAGCCTGTTTTTGCAGACACCCAAGGGGCTGAAGATCCTCCAGGGCTTCGAAAGCAGCAGCTCGGGCGTGCATGTGCACGCGCCGGACTACAAGTCGCGGCTGCGCTGGATCATCCCGGCGCTGATCGTGATCGCCATCGTCTTCCCGTTCTTCGCCAACAAGTACCTGCTGACCGTGGTCATTCTCGGGCTGATCTACGTGCTGCTCGGCCTGGGGCTGAACATCGTGGTGGGCCTGGCCGGGTTGCTCGACCTGGGGTACGTGGCGTTCTACGCCATCGGTGCCTACGGCCTGGCGCTGGGTTACCAGTACCTCGGCCTGGGCTTCTGGACGGTGCTGCCGCTGGCGGCCATCGCCGCGGCGATGGCGGGCTGCATACTCGGCTTCCCGGTGTTGCGCATGCACGGTGACTACCTGGCTATCGTGACCCTGGGGTTCGGCGAGATCATCCGCCTGGTGCTCAACAACTGGCTGTCCTTCACTGGCGGCCCGAACGGCATGCCGGTTCCGTCACCGAGCATTTTCGGCCTGGAATTCACTCGGCGGGCGAAGGATGGCGGGGTGCCGTTCCATGAGTTCTTCGGCCTGGAATACAACCCCAACCTGAAGTTCCTGTTCATCTACATCGTGCTGTTCATCGTTGTGCTGCTGGTGCTCTACATCAAGCACCGCCTGACCCGCATGCCGGTCGGCCGGGCCTGGGAAGCCTTGCGCGAAGACGAGATCGCCTGCCGCGCCATGGGCCTGAACCACGTGTTGGTGAAACTCTCGGCCTTTACCATCGGCGCTTCCACCGCCGGCCTGGCCGGGGTGTTCTTCGCCAGCTACCAGGGCTTTGTGAACCCGTCTTCCTTCACCTTCTTCGAGTCGGCGCTGATCCTGGCCATCGTGGTCCTGGGCGGCATGGGTTCGACCGTGGGCGTGGTGATCGCGGCGTTCGTGCTCACCGTGGCGCCGGAGCTGCTGCGCAGCTTCTCCGAGTACCGGGTGTTGCTGTTCGGCATTCTCATGGTGTTGATGATGATCTGGCGGCCACGCGGCCTGATTCGTATCAGCCGTACCGGGGTGATGCCGCGTAAAGGGGCCTTGGTCGAGAGGAGCGCGCCATGAGCGATGAAATCATTCTCAAGGTAGAGAACCTGATGATGCACTTCGGTGGCATCAAGGCCCTGAGCGATGTCAGCCTGGAGGTCAAGCGCAATTCGATCTTCGCCCTGATCGGCCCCAACGGCGCCGGCAAGACCACAGTGTTCAACTGCCTGACCGGCTTCTACAAAGCCACGGGCGGGCATATCGCCCTCAATACCCGGGGCACGCCGACCAACGTCATCAAGCTGTTGGGCGAGCCGTTCCGGGCGACCGACTTCGTCTCGCCCAAGCGCTTTGCCAGCCGGCTGTTCTACAAGATGTTCGGCGGTACCCACCTGGTGAACCGCGCGGGCCTGGCGCGGACTTTCCAGAACATTCGCCTGTTCAGGGAAATGTCCGTGGTGGAGAACCTGCTGGTGGCCCAGCACATGTGGGTCAATCGCAGCCTGGTGTCCGGCGTCCTCAATACCAAGGCTTACCGCAAGGCCGAAAGCGACGCCCTGGACCATGCCTTCTACTGGCTGGAAGTGGTGGACCTGGTGGACTGCGCCAACCGCCTGGCCGGCGAACTCTCCTACGGCCAGCAACGCCGCCTGGAAATCGCCCGCGCCATGTGCACCCGGCCGCAGATCATCTGCCTCGACGAACCGGCCGCCGGCCTCAACCCCCAGGAAACCGAAGCGCTCAGCGCGATGATCCGGCTGCTGCGTGACGAGCACGACCTGACCGTGGTGCTGATTGAACATGACATGGGCATGGTGATGAGTATTTCCGACCATATCGTGGTGCTCGACCACGGCAACGTGATCGCCGAGGGCGGGCCTGAAGCGATCCGCAACGATCCGAAAGTGATTGCCGCCTACCTGGGTGCGGACGAAGAGGAGCTGGTATGACGACTGCACCTATCCTCGAACTCAAGGACCTGGATGTGTATTACGGGCCGATCCAGGCCCTGAAAAAAGTCTCGCTGCACATCAACGAAGGTGAAACCGTGAGCCTGATCGGCTCCAACGGTGCCGGCAAGTCGACGCTGCTGATGTCGATTTTCGGCCAGCCGCGGGCCGAGTCCGGGCAGATCATCTATCGCGGCGTGGACATCACCCACAAGTCCTCGCACTACATCGCCTCCAACGGCATCGCCCAGTCGCCGGAAGGGCGCCGGGTATTTCCCGACATGACGGTGGAGGAGAACCTGCTGATGGGCACCATCCCCATCGGCGACAAGTACGCCGCCGAAGACATGCAGCGCATGTTCGAACTGTTCCCGCGGCTCAAGGAACGGCGGACCCAGCGGGCCATGACCATGTCCGGCGGCGAACAGCAGATGCTCGCCATCGCCCGCGCGCTGATGAGCCGTCCCAAGCTGCTGTTGCTCGACGAACCGAGCCTGGGGCTGGCGCCGATCGTGGTGAAGCAGATCTTCGCCACCCTGCGCGAGCTGGCGTCCACCGGCATGACCATCTTCCTGGTCGAGCAGAACGCCAACCACGCGCTGAAGCTGTCGGACCGGGCCTATGTGATGGTCAACGGTGAGATCCGCCTGAGCGGCAGCGGCCACGAACTGCTGGCCAACGAGGAGGTGCGCAACGCCTATCTGGGCGGCCACTGAGCCTGCCTGTCGGGTAAAAAAACTGCCCCGCCGGCTCGCGCCGCCGGGGCATTTTTATCCACACCCTGCGCCCATCCCCGTAGGAGCGAGGCTTGCCCGCGACAAACGATGACGCGGCCTACCAAGCCCAAACCGCCTCGCCGCCTGCCAATCAAACATCGCCGCGCCGCCACCCCTGCATGATCGAAAAACCTTTGTCCACAGCAGAAGCCGGAAATTGTGGAAAACATTATTCGCAAGCTGGCAAAGCGCGGCATAAAGACGCTGCAAATAGTTGTTTTGCCACGCTTTTGACTTGTCCCCGTTTGCTGTGGAACTGGCTGTGGGTAACGTGGGAGTAGCTGGCTGTACACCTTGAACGGCGTGGCCTCCAGGCGTGTGGTCGTTTTTTGATCAGGCGTTTTCGCCGAACCTCGAGCCGCCGTTGTCAACCTTTTTATTGTCGCAGGCAAAGGGCTGGAACAGCCTGGATAAGCCTGTGGATAAGTCTGTGATTAAACTCTGGAAAGAGTCGCCAAGGCAGCGTCGTTGCTGGCTCCAAGCCATCCCTCGTCTGACTGTCCGGTCGCCTTTTTTGCCCAGGGCTGCATGGACGCCATGCCCGGGTCAAGCAAAAAACTTTCTAAAACCGCCTGCAGCCCCTGTGGATAGCGGCTTGCGGACTTTTGCACTTGCCCCCAAAGACTGTGGAGCGTCCTGTGGATAAGGTGCGTGCATATGGCTGCGGGCCACGACCTGCCTGGCTTGGCGGTGGTTGGTTGTTTTTTGTACAGTTGTGTCTCTGTAGCCGCTGCCGAAGGCTGCGATAAAGCCCGGAGGTCCTTTCAACGATCTTGAAGAGCACGCCCTCTTCGAACGGAATGCCGCCCAGACGCAGCCTTCGGCAGCGGCTACAGGGGAGGCTGATCGCCTGGCTCGCACAACCTCCGGTTGCTGCTGCGATTCAGGCCGGGCATGCTGCGACACGATTTTTCATTTCCACGGCGGTCCGACGCCCCAGCAAGGAGAACACCATGACTTCCACCCTGTTTATTACCGGCGCGACCTCCGGTTTTGGCGAAGCCTGTGCCCGTCGTTTTGCCGAGGCCGGCTGGTCGCTGGTGCTGACCGGTCGCCGTGAAGAACGCCTCAACGCCCTGTGCGCCGAACTGTCGAAGCAGACCGAAGTGCACGGCCTGGTGCTCGATGTGCGGGACCGCAAGGCCATGGAGGAGGCGATTGCCAACCTGCCGCCGTCGTTCGCCAAGTTGCGCGGGCTGATCAACAACGCCGGCCTGGCCCTGGGCGTCGACCCGGCGCCCAAGTGCGACCTGGATGACTGGGACACCATGGTCGACACCAACATCAAGGGCCTGATGTACAGCACCCGCTTGCTGCTGCCACGGCTGATCGCCCATGGCCGCGGCGCCGGCATCGTCAACCTCGGCTCCATCGCCGGCAACTACCCGTACCCGGGCAGCCACGTGTATGGCGCAAGCAAGGCGTTCGTCAAACAGTTCTCGCTGAACCTGCGTTGCGACCTGCAAGGCACTGGTGTGCGGGTCACCAACATCGAGCCGGGCCTGTGCGAAAGCGAGTTCTCCCTGGTGCGTTTCAAAGGCGACCAGGAGCGCTACGACGCCACCTACGCCGGCGCCGAGCCGATCCAGCCGCAGGACATCGCCGACACCATCTTCTGGGTGCTCAACACCCCGGCCCACGTCAATATCAACAGCCTGGAGCTGATGCCGGTGAGCCAGACCTGGGCCGGTTTCGCCATCGAACGCAACAAAAACTGATCCGCCCCTAGGCTGGAATCCCCTGTAGCCGCTGCCGAGCCCGCGAGGCTGCGAACGACTGCGCAGCAGGCGCCGCTCTTTCGGGCGCTGAGGTCCTGCGGACCTATCGCAGCCTGCGGCAGCGGCTACAGGGGGCGTCTACAACTCTTGCCACTGTCGCAAGGTCTTGCGCACATAGCATGATCCCCCGTAGCCGCTGCCGAGCCCGCGAGGCTGCGATCGACTGCGCAGCAGGCGCCGCTCTTTCGGGCGCGGAGGTCCTGCGGACCTATCGCAGCCTGCGGCAGCGGCTACAGGGGCGTCTACAATTCTTGCCACCGTCGCGAAGCCTTGCAGACGTAGCCTGATCCCCCGTAGCCGCTGCTGAGCCCGCGAGGCTGTGAACGACTGCGCAGCAGGCGCCGCTTTTTCGGGCGCTGAGGTCCGGCAGCGAACATCCACGTACTGTCGTTCAGGCGGCTAACAGCTCGCACAAGGTAAACTCGCGCTCCGCAATTTACCGCCGCCTTGCAACAAGGCGGCGATTTCAAAGGTTCTCGAGGAGGAAATGTGAGTAACCGAGGTGAGCAGGTACTGCTCAAACAATCGACCATCCTGATGTTCGCCGTGGCGATCGCCGCTATCGTCACGGGTTTTTTTTCCGGCTCCCAATCGATTCTGTTCGATGGTTTTTTTTCGCTGATCGCGACCGTCATCAAGGTCTTGATGCTGATCACCGCCAAGCTCATCGCCAAGGAAAGTAACCAGCGCTTTCAGTTCGGCTTCTGGCACCTGGAGCCGATGGTGCTGCTGATCGAAGGCAGCTTTTTGTTGCTGATTGCGATCTACGCCTTTCTCAGCGGTATGTTCGGCATCATCAACGGTGGCCGCGAGATCGAACTGGGCCTGGTGATTCCTTTTGCGATGGTGCTTAGCGTCGTCTGTTTCGCCTATTTCTTCTACGTCCGTTATCGCAATCGCACGTTGAAATCCTCGTTGATCCAGTTCGACAACATCAGCTGGCTGGTGGACGCGATGCTCTCGGTCGGCTTGCTGGTGAGCTTTCTCATCGCGTTGCTGCTCAAGACCCAGGGTTATGGCCAGTGGGCCGCTTACGTCGACCCGTCAATCCTGATCCTGCTGGCCCTGAGCATGCTGGCGCCGGCCTTCAATATCCTCAAGCCAGCGTTACGCGATGTACTGGGAATTGTCCCGGACCAACTGGATGACAAGGTTCGCCAAGTGATGGACGAGGCGAAAGTCGAGCACGGCTTTGCCGACTACATCTCGTATGTGCAGAAGCACGGACGGGCGCGGTTCATCGAGATTCACATCGTGCTGCCGCAGGACTATCCATTGCAGGGCGTGGCGACGCTGGACAAGCTGCGCGAGGAGATATCCACACAGCTCGGCAAGGCCGATGCCGCGCGCTGGCTGACCATCAGCTTTACCGGCGACCGCAAGTGGATTGCCTGAGGCCTTCCTGAACGCAGGCGCTCAATCGCGAGCAAGCTTCGCTCCTACACAGGCATGCCCGTTTTTCTGTAGGAGCGAAGCTTGCTCGCGATAGCGCGGTAAAGATCAGCCGAAGTATTCAGCCAGGCCGAGATAGCAGGTCGCCAGGTGATAAGGCGTGGTCGACGGCATGTCCCGGCGGCTGAGTACGCCATGGGCATCCAGGCATTCGTTCCAGCCCTTGGCATGCAGGAAGTGTTGTTGCAGCGCCAGCAACTGCTGCTGCAGGCGTTCGGCGCTGCCCTGGCGCAAGGTCAGGGCACGCAGGTATTCGGCCTGGGCCCAGATGCGTTGGGTCGGGTCGAGCACATCGCCATCGATGCTCAGCATTCCGCTCACCGCGCCGCTGGAGTTATCCACACCCGTTTGCTCGGCATAGGCAAAGGCTCGCTCCAGCGAAGCGTGCAAAGCGCAACCACGGAGCAAGGCCGAGGATTGCAGCAGGAAGAACCATTCGAACTGATGCCCCGGCTCGAACCAGTTATCCACAGCCCCCAGCGGTTTCTCCATCATCAGCCCATGCCGTGGCTCGATGAAGCGCTTCTGCATGGCCGTACACAGGGCCAGCAGCGCGTTTTGCACGGCGGCGTCGTCACGCACGGCCAGGGTCGCGAGGAAGGCTTCGGCGAGGTGCATCAGCGGGTTCTGCAAGGGGCCGCAAGCCAGGGACGACCAGTCCTCGGCGAGGACCGCTTCGTACAAGCCATCGCCGCTGGCAAAACGCTCGGCCACCACCTTCAGCGCAGCGTTGAGCACCGACTCCACCAGCGGCTCGCGGACTTTGGCCCAGTAATGGGCGCAGGCAAAGATGATGAACGCGTGGGTGTAAAGGTCTTTGCGCCGGTCCAGCGGTGCGCCCTGGGCATCGATGCTGTAGAACCAGCCGCCGTGCTCGGCATCGTGGAAGTGCCGTTGCAGGGAACGGAACAGCGCCGCGGCGCGCTCTTCGGCAAGCGGCGTAAGGCCGTCGCCGATCAGGCTGGAAAACAGGTACAGCTGCCGCGCGCAGGCCATCGCCCGATAACGTTGCGGCGGCAGCGGCGCGTGCTCGGCATCCAGCGCCTCGAAAGGCAGCGCCAGTTCCGGATTCCAGCCCGGCCCCTGCCAGAGCGGCACGATCACACTGTGGAAATGCTGCTGCACGGCCGCAAACAGGGCGGTCGATTCAGAGGGGAAAGTGGGGCTGGAAACATCGGGCATTGGCTGGCGTCGTCACGGCAGGGTGGAATGCGCGACATGGTAGCAGAGAAGGTCCCGGGGATCGTGGTTGCGGGGCGGGGCTTGCTCGCGATGCATGGCGCCGATACATCGCGTCGGCTGGATCGCGAGCAAGCTTCGCTCCTACGGGAGGGGCAGCGCCATAGGGCGGTTCAGCCTGCCAGCAGCCACACGCCCGTGGCGGCGGATGCCGCACCCGCCAGGCGCACCAGCGGCGCCGCGGCCTGTGGCAGGACGCGCACCACCGCATAACCGGCCGCGTGCAGCGCCGCGGTGGCAGCGACGAAGCCGGCGGCGTAGGTCCAGGGGCTGGACATGTCCGGCAGCTCCAGGCCATGGGCCACGCCGTGGAACAGGGCGAACAGCGCGGTGGCGGCCACTGCCAGGCTCAGCGGCGGACGCACCGCCAGGGCCACGGCCAGGCCGAGGGCCAGGACCGAGGCGGCGATCCCGCTTTCCAGGGCCGGCAGGTTCAGCCCCGCAAAGCCCAGCACGCCGCCGAGCAGCATGGTGCCGACGAAAGTGCAGGGCAGGGCCCAGCGTGCCGCGCCCTGCTGCTGCGCGGCCCACAGGCCGACCGCAACCATCGCCAGCAAATGGTCGAGGCCGCCGATCGGGTGGCTGATGCCGGCCATCAGGCCGTTGTCGCCATGGCCCGGATGGGCGAAGGCCAGGGCCGGAGTCAGCAGCAGGGCGAGGGTGCCGAGGATGCGTTTGAGTGTCATGGGCAGGCTTCCTTGTTGAGCTTTTGGAAAAGGGCGATCAGGCCGCGGTCAGCAGTCCCTGGCGTTCGATAAAGGCGATGATTTCTTCCAGGCCCTGGCCGGTCTTCTGGTTGCTGAAGACGAACGGCTTGCCGCCGCGCATGCGCCGGGTATCGCCGTCCATCATCTCCAGCGAGGCGCCGACCAGGGGCGCCAGGTCGATCTTGTTGATCACCAGCAGGTCGGACTTGCAGATGCCCGGGCCGCCCTTGCGCGGCAGCTTGTCGCCCGCCGACACGTCGATCACGTAGATGGTCAGGTCGGACAGTTCCGGGCTGAAAGTCGCCGAGAGGTTGTCGCCGCCGGACTCCACCAGAATCAGGTCGAGGCCGGGAAAACGCCGGTTCAGCTGGTCCACCGCTTCGAGGTTGATCGAGGCGTCTTCGCGAATTGCCGTGTGCGGGCAGCCGCCGGTTTCCACGCCGATGATGCGTTCGGGCGCCAGGGCCTGGTTGCGCACCAGGAAATCGGCGTCTTCGCGGGTGTAGATATCGTTGGTCACCACCGCCAGGTTGTAGCGCTCGCGCAGGGCCAGGCACAGGGCCAGGGTCAGGGCGGTCTTGCCGGAGCCCACCGGGCCGCCGATGCCGACGCGCAGAGGTTGTGCGTTCATGTGCTTCTCCACAATTAAAGGCGCCAAGTGAAAGGCGCCAAACTAAAAGGACCTAGGAACGGAACAGGCGGCTGTACTGGCGCTCATGGGCCATGCACGCCAGGGACAGGCCGAAGGCGGCGCTGCCGTAATGTTCGGGGTCGAGGCTCGAAGCGTCGTGCTGGGCCTGTTGCAGCAGCGGCAACAGTTCGCTGGTCAGGCGCTGGGCGGCCTGCTGGCCCAGGGGCAGGGTTTTCATCAGCACCGCCAGCTGGTTTTCCAGCCAGCTCCACAGCCAGGCGGCCAGGGCGTCCTGCGGGCTGATCCGCCAGGCCCGCGCCGCCAGGGCCCAGCCCAGGGCCAGGTGCGGCTCGGCGATCTGCGCGAGAAAGGCCCGGGCCGGCGCGTCCAGCTCCGGCAGGCCGTTCAGCAGCTGTTGCAGGGAATAGCCCATCTGCCGGCTTTCCTGATGCAATTCACGGGTTTCGCGGCTGGCGCGGTGCTCCTGGCTCAGTTGCAGCAACTGCGCCCAGTCCGCGTCCGCCGCCGCCCGGCAATGGGCCAGCAACAGCGGCGCCTCGAAGCGCGCCAGGTTGAGCAGCAACTGGTCGCCGATCCAGCGCCGGGCGCTGGGCGGGTCGTTGACCGTGGCTTGCTCCACGGCCATTTCCAGGCCCTGGGAATAGCTGTAGCCGCCAATCGGCAGCTGCGGGCTGGCCAGGCGCAGCAGGGCCCAGGCCGGGTTCATGGGCGGACGCCGAACTGGTGCAGCCGCGGCGCGTAGTTGAAGTCCTCGTCGCCGTGGCGGGAATGATGATGGCCGCCGCCGTAGGCGCCATGTTCCGGCTGGAACGGAGCCTCGATGGTTGCGGTATTGGCGCCGAGCTGCTCGAGCATGGCCTTGAGCACATAGTCGTCGAGCAGGCGCAGCCAGCCATCGCCGACTTGCAGGGCGACATGGCGGTTGCCCAGGTGATAGGCGGCGCGGGTCAGTTCGAAGGCATTGCGGCAGGTGACATGCAGCAGGGTTTCCGGGCGCGCGCAGACCCGCACGATACGGCCATCCTCGGCTTGCAGGCATTCGCCGTCATGCAGCGGCGGCTGGCCACGCTCCAGAAACAGCCCGACGTCTTCGCCGTCGGCACTAAAACAGCGCAAGCGGCTTTTGCTGCGGGCTTCGAAAGTCAGGTGCAACTCGGCGGACCAGTCGGGTTGCGGCGCGATTCTGCGATGAATCACCAGCATTTGAAGGCTTCCAGCTATGAGCGATGCAGGGTGTAGAGCAAGTGCCTTGCCAATCGCCCGGTCTGATTGGAAACAGGTGGAAAGCGCCTGAAAATGGGGCAGGCTTCTGTTTTATTTTGTTACAAATTTAGGGTGTGCGCTGATTTATAGCACTGACTTGGTGCGCCGTGCTGTTTTTTGATGCGCGATAAAGCGCCGCTCTGGCGCGGGCAAACGAGGCGATCGGGAAGTTGTGGGCTTAGCGGCGCGACGGGGTCATTCCGTGCTGCCCAGGCCCTGCCAATGCTTGAGACCGATAAAGATGAAGCGCAGCTGCTGGGTGATTTTCGCCTGGGGCGTGAGGTGCTCGGGCAGGGCTTCGGCGGGCGGGTCGATGATGTCCGGCAAGGTGGCGAACACACTTTTGACGATCAGGTCGGCCATCACCGTCAGGTCGGCGATGTTCAGGTGTTGCAGCTTGGGCATCAGGGTCAGGTCGGCCGCCAGGTCGGCGCTGATGTTTTCCCGCAGGCTGGCGATCGCCTGGCGCACCGGCAGCGAACCGCCGTATTGCTCGCGGGCGAGAAACAGGAATTGCGAGCGGTTGGCCGCCACCACGTCGAGGAAGATCCGCACCGAGGCGTCGATGATGCCGCCCATGACAAATTCGTTATGGCGCACCAGGCGGATGGTTTCACGGAAGGTCTGGCCGACTTCGCTGACCAGTTCCAGGCCCAGCTGGTCCATATCGGCGAAATGCCGATAGAACCCGGTCGGCACGATGCCGGCGGTTTTCGCCACTTCGCGCAGGCTCAGGCTGCCGAATCCGCGGCCGCATTCCATCAGGTGGCGGGCAGCGTCCATCAGAGCGTTGCGAGTCTGTTGTTTCTGTTCGGCGCGGGGCAGCATCGGCTGGCGGGTTTTCTGATCAAGAGAGCGGCGCACTCTAGCAAATCAACTTTGCCGGCGTCGAACCTGGAGGAAACGGTAGGTTGAAGGCGAAGCATGGATCGAAGGGGTGCGGCGGATAAAGAACGCGGTGCTGCTCAGGGAAAAACAAAGCCCGATCCAGGGACCGGGCTTTTTTGCAGAGGCTTCATAGGCTTGACTCACAGCTGGGTTGCATTAGGCCAAACGGTCGTTGCCGTCTTACACCAGACCTTTCTCTTCCAGGCGATCGCGGCCGCCTTCAGCTACAGCTTGGCCCAGGGGAGTGCGATCGAAGCCATCTTCAGCCAGGGTCTGGCCTTGTGGAGTGCGGTCGCTGCCGTCGGAAGCCAGGGTTTGGCCTTGTGGAGTGCGGTCGCTGCCATCGGAAGCCAGGGTTTGGCCTTGTGGGGTACGGTCGCTGCCGTCGGAAGCCAGGGTTTGGCCTTGTGGGGTGCGGTCGCCGCCATCGGACGCCAGGGTTTGGCCTTGTGGAGTGCGGTCGCCGCCGTCGGAAGCCAGGGTCTGGGTGAATACCGAGGTGCTGGCCTTGACTTGTGGGGTAGCCTGTTCGGCGGCTGGCAAGGCGAAAGCATTGGCTGCCAGGATCGAGAGAGTCAGGCTAAGCAATAATTGGCGTTTCATGATGAGTTGCTCCTTGGGAGGGCGATAAAGTGGGTACGGAGCCAATGTTACGCGCGCAAAATCGATATAAAAGTTCATAAAGGCAATGGTAGTAATCAACAGAATTGATTGTTCTGCTCGAAGGCTCTAGAACGGGCGTTTTCGAAGAGTGGTTTTGCACCGGGGTGGGTATTTTCGACTCATCCGCGCCTCGCAAAAGTGCGGCGACGGTAACGCCAACCTGGCGCTTCGGTCAGAAAAACTCATACTTTCGGGGCTGATTCGCCGTCTTGGGTTAAACCTGCGTGCCCTTTGTCAGTCCTAGTTTTCATGACCGGTGGATTTCAACCCCGGCAGTTCACAGGGGCGTCGCTATCCCGACGCCCGTCAGTAGTCAGGAGCCCTGTGCATGACGCGCACTCGTAAAATTCTCGCCTGGACAGTCGGTAGCCTTTTTCTGCTGCTGGCCGTACTGGTATTGGTCATCGCGTTCTTCGATTGGAACCGGATCAAGCCGCCGCTCAATGCCAAAGTCTCCGAAGAACTGCATCGCCCCTTCGCCATCAACGGCAACCTGGCGGTGATGTGGCAGCGCGAGCCCGACGAAGGCGGCTGGCGGGCCTGGGTGCCGTGGCCGCACGTGGTGGCCGAAGACCTGTCCCTGGGCAATCCCGAGTGGTCCAAGGCGCCGCAGATGGTCAGCCTCAAGCGTGTCGAATTGCGCATTTCGCCTCTGGCGTTGCTGGTGCAGCGCGTGCGCATCCCGCGCATCGACGTCACCGAGCCGAATGCCGCCCTCGAACGCCTGGCCGACGGCCGCGCCAACTGGACCTTCCAGTTCGACCCGAAAGACCCGGATGCCGAGCCTTCCAGCTGGGTGCTGGACATCGGCGCCATCGGCTTCGACAAAGGCCATGTCACCCTTAATGACCAAAGCCTGAAAACCCGCCTCGACCTGCTGATCGACCCGCTGGGCAAGCCGATTCCGTTCAGCGACATTGTCGGCGACAAGGCGGCGAAGAAAGTCGAGGAGAAAGGCGCCGCGCCGCAATCCTATGCCTTTGCCTTCAAGGCCACGGGGCAGTATCACGGCCAGGCGCTGGTCGGCTCCGGCAAGATCGGCGGCCTGCTGGCGCTGCAGGATGCGAGCAAGCCGTTCCCGCTGCAGGTTCAGGCAACGATCGGCGATACCCGTGTTGAACTGGCCGGCACCCTGACCGACCCGCTGAACCTCGGTGCGCTGGACCTGCGCATGAAGCTCGCCGGCACCAGCCTGAGCCATCTCTACCCGCTGACTGGCGTGACCCTGCCGGACTCGCCGGCCTATGCCACCGATGGCCACCTGACCGCGCAGCTGCGCGACCCGGCCGGGGCGAAGTTCCAGTACCAGGATTTCAACGGCAAGATCGGCGACAGCGACATCCACGGCAACCTGACCTACCTCGCCAGCCAGCCGCGGCCCAAGCTGACCGGCGCGCTGGTGTCCAACCAGCTGCTGCTCAGCGACCTGGCGCCGCTGATCGGCGCCGATTCCAATGCCGAGCAGAAGGCGCGCGGTGGCGACAGCAAGCAGCCGGCGGACAAGGTGCTGCCGGTGGAAGAGTTCCGCACCGAGCGCTGGCGCGACATGGACGCCGATGTCGAATTCACCGGCAAGCGCATCGTCCACAGCGCCGAACTGCCTTTCACCGACCTGTACACCCACCTGGTGCTCGATGACGGGCACCTGAGCCTGGAACCGCTGCGTTTCGGCGTGGCTGGCGGCAAGCTGGACGCGCAGGTTCGCCTCAATGGCCAGACCACGCCGCTGGAAGGCCGGGCCAAATTGACCGCGCGCAACTTCAAGCTCAAGCAACTGTTCCCGACCTTCGAGCCGATGAAAACCAGCTTCGGCGAACTCAACGGCGATGCCGATATCGCCGGGCGCGGCAATTCGGTGGCGGCCTTGCTCGGCAGCGCCAACGGCGAGCTGAAGATGCTGATCAACGACGGGGCCATCAGCCGCGGCCTGATGGAGATCGCCGGGCTCAACGTGGGTAACTACCTGATCGGCAGGATATTTGGCGACAAGGAAGTGAAGATCAATTGCGCCGCCGCCGACTTCGGCATCAAGACCGGCCTGGCCACCACTCGCCTGTTCGTGTTCGATACCGAGAACGCGATCGTCTACATCGACGGCACCGCGAACATGGCCAGCGAGCAACTGGACCTGACCATCAGCCCGGAATCCAAGGGGCTGCGCCTGTTCTCCCTGCGTTCGCCGCTCTATGTGCAAGGCAAGTTCATCAAGCCTGAGGCCGGGGTCAAGGCTGTGCCGCTGATGCTGCGCGGCGCCGGCATGGTCGCGTTGGGCGTGGTCGCCGGGCCGGCGGCCGGGTTGCTGGCGCTGGTGGCGCCGAGCGGCGGCGAGCCCAACCAATGCGCGCCGCTACTTGAGCAGATGCGCGCGGGCAAGGCACCGGTGGCGGTCAAGCCAACCCGTTAAGCCCACGCGCCTTTCGCGTCCGTAGGAGCGAAGCTTGCTCGCGAAGAACCCGACGCGGTGCATCTGTATAACCGCGGCGCTTTTTTCGCGGGCAAGCCTCGCTCCTACGGTTGAGCATCCTGGCTCGCGAACTGCCCGCGTCCGTAGGAGCGCAGCTTGCTCGCGAAGAACCCGGCGCGGTGCATCTGCATAACCGCGGCGCTTTTTTCGCGGGCAAGCCTCGCTCCTACGGTTGAGCATGCTGGCTCGCGAACTTCCCGCGTCCGTAGGAGCGCAGCTTGCTCGCGAAGAACCCGGCGCGGTGCATCTGCATAACCGCGGCGCTTTTTTCGCGGGCAAGCCTCGCTCCTACGGTTGAGCATGCTGGCTCGCGAACTTCCCGCGTCCGTAGGAGCGCAGCTTGCTCGCGAAGAACCCGACGCGGTGCATCTGCATAACCGCGGTGCTTTTTTCGCGGGCAAGCCTCGCTCCTACCTGGGGTGTCAGCCGGCGGCGAGCATCGGGTGGCCGGCGGCCTGGGCTTCTTCGCGCAACCATTGGAAAAACGCCCGCACCGGCGGATGCCGTTCGCGCCCGGGCACGCACAAGGCGCTGTAGCCCGCGCCGTCGACGTGAACCCCGGGGCGATACGGCACCAGCAGGCCGCTGGTCACGCTCTCCGACACCAGGATATTGCTGGCCAGCACCAGGCCCTGGCCGGCAATGGCCGCCTGCAGTGCGTAGTGCTCCTCGTCGTATTCACGAAACACCGGGCGGCCCTGCATCCAGGTTTCCCCCGCCTTGTTGCACCAGGCCTCCCAGCCATGGGCGTAGAGCTTGGAGTTGTGCCAGCGCACGCTGATCAGCGTCGGCGTGTGCTCGCGAGCCTGCGCCACCTGCTCCGGCGAGCCGTAGACCGCGAAACATTCGTCGAACAGGCACAGCCCGTAGAGAGTGGGGTAGTCGTCCAGGCTGTAGCGGATCACCAGGTCGATGCTCGCATCCTGATGCAGGTCGATGACCTCGCAATTGGTGTCCAGGCGCAGGTTGATGTTCGGATGCCGGCTATAAAAACGCCCCAGGCGCGGCACCAGCCACAGCGCGGCGAAGGCCGGCGTGGTGGAGATCATCAGGTTCGCGCCGCTGCGTTGCGGGCGCAGGCTGTCGACGCTTTGCGCCACTTCCAGCAAGGCGCCGTGCAGGCTGTGGAACAGCCGTTCGCCGCATTCGGTCAGGCGTACCTGGCGTGGCAGGCGCTCGAACAGCGGCACGCCGAGCCAGCTTTCCAGGGAGCGGATCTGATGGGAAATCGCGGTGGGCGTGACCGACAGTTCTTCGGCGGCGGCCTTGAAACTCAGCAGCCGGGACGCCGATTCAAAGGCGCGCAGCGCGGTCAGCGGCAGGTTGGCAAACATAAACGTCACCTTATGGATGAAATGGATTCATCCTGATCAACTATTGCTCATTTGTTCCCGGGGGCCCGCATCAATAGCTTTATTCCTCGCCCAGGAAGGCTTTCGAGGTCTTCCGCAATTATCCAGGATGAGGAAAGACAGATGAGCAGGATTCTAGCAGTACATGGCAGCCCCCGTGGCGAGCGCTCCCACTCGCGGCGGCTGACGGAGGTTTTTCTCAAGGCTTGGCTCGAAGCCCACCCCCAGGGCCGGTTGACCCGTCGGGAAGTCGGCCGGGCCTCGCTGCCCCATGCCAGCGAGGCCTTCGTGGCGGCGGCGTTCTACCCCGAACCCCAGGCGCGGCCCTTGTCGATGCAGGCCGACCTGGCCCTGAGCGACGAGCTGGTCAGCGAAGTGCTGGAGCATGATCTGTTGGTGATCTCGGCGCCGATGTACAACTTCAGCGTGCCCAGCGGCCTCAAGGCCTGGGTCGACCAGATCGTGCGCCTGGGCCTGACCTTCAACACCGTGCAGGACAACGGCATCGCCCAATACGAGCCGTTGGTACGGGGCAAGAAAGCGCTGATCGTCACCAGTCGCGGCGGCTTCGGCTTTGGCCCGGGCGGCGAGCTGGAGTGGATGAACCACGCCGACCCATGGTTGCGCACGGCGCTGGGCTTTATCGGCATCGAGGACGTCACGGTGGTCGCGGCCGAAGGCGAGGAGTCGGCCGAGCGCACCTTCCAGGTGTCCTGCGCCGAGGCCGAGCAGCGCTTGCTGGCGCTGGCGCGGACCTTCTGAGGAGGCGACATGGCCTGGCTGTTCTTGCTGGTCGCCGCGGCCTTCGAAGTCACCTTCGCCATGGCCATGAAGTACGCCGACGGTTTTACCCGCTTGTGGCCGTCGCTGCTGACGGTGCTGGCCGCGGTGGGCGGCATCTACTTCCTGACCCTGGCGATGCGTGAGCTGCCGGTGAGCATCGCCTACCCGATCTGGACCGCCATCGGTTCCCTGGGCACGGTGTTCCTCGGTTTTGCCTTGCTGGGCGAGAGCCTGACGCTGGTCAAGCTGCTGTCGGTGGGGCTGATCGTGGCGGGAGTGGTGGGGCTGAAATAGCGTATCCCTTGTAGGAGCGAAGCTTGCTCGCGCTGGGCTGCGTAGCAGCCCCAAACCCGCTCAGGTTCTACTGGAAGAAATCCATTGCCTGAACCGGAGCTATCGCGAGCAAGCTTTGCTCCTGCAGACCCGGGGCGATCCATTTACAGCCAATCCCCTGTAGCGAGCTTGCTCGCGTTAGCCTTGAGGGAATGTCATACAGTGGTCGCGAAGCTGTCATCTTGGCTGTCGATGCTCTGGGCTGCTGTCTTGTATCCAGCCTTTGGGCGTCGTTTCCCTGACATAGGCCCGGTCACAAGGATGTTCACATGTCCCAAGAGCTCGCCACGCGTTACCCGTTGGTCCTGGTTCCCGGCATGCTGGGGTTTATCCGGCTGGTGCTGTATTCGTACTGGTTCGGCATCGAATCGGCGCTGCGTCGCGGCGGCGCCACGGTAATTGCGGTGCAGGTTTCGCCGCTGCATTCGACCCAGGTGCGGGGCGAGCAGCTGTTGCTGCGGATCGAGGAAATACGCCGCGAAACCGGCGCCGACAAGGTCAACCTGATCGGCCACAGCCAGGGCGCGCTCACTGCCCGGTATGCCGCGGCCAAACGGCCGGACTGGGTGGCCTCGGTGACTTCGGTGGCCGGGCCCAACCACGGTTCTGAACTGGCCGACTACATCGAGCGGCATCATTCCATCGACACCCTGCGCGGGCGCCTGCTGAGTTTTATCCTGCGGGTGATCGCCGTGCTGATGTGCTGGCTGGACACCGGCTATCGCGGGCCGAAGCTGCCGGCGGACATCCATGCCGCGCATCGCTCGCTGACCTGCGAGGGCGTGGCGCTGTTCAACCGCGAGTATCCCCAGGGCCTGCCGCAGAGCTGGGGTGGGCAGGGGCCGGAAGTGGTCAACGGGGTGCGCTATTACTCCTGGTCCGGCACCTTGCAGCCGGGCAAGACCAATCGTGGGCGCAACCTGTTCGACGGCACCAACCGCACCTGCCGGCTGTTCGCCAGGACCTTTGTTCGCGAGGCCGGACAGTGCGACGGCATGGTCGGCCGCTACAGCTCGCACCTGGGCACGGTGATTGGCGACGATTACCCCCTCGACCATTTCGATATCGTCAACCAGTCGCTGGGGCTGGTGGGGCGGGGCGCCGAGCCGGTCCGGCTGTTTGTCGAACATGCCCGGCGGCTGAAGGCGGCGGGGGTGTAAACGGCGAGGTCGGGTCGTCGTTGATCGCGGGCAGCCTTGCTCCTGCCGCGATGACGATCGGTCAGGCGCTGGCCTTGCGCCCCAGCACGGTGGTCCAGCGTTCCGAAAGGATGACCCCGCCGAGGGTCAGCACCCCGCCCACCAGGTGATACAGCGCCAGCTGTTCATGCAGCACCACGGCGGCAATCAGTGCGGTAATCAGCGGCAGCAGGTTGAAGAACAGCGTGGTGCGGCTCGGCCCCAGGCGCACCACCGCCTGCATCCACGCCAGCGGCGCGAGCATCGAGGCCAGCAGGCAGGCATACAGCACCAGGGGAATGTTGTGCAGGGTCAGGCCGGTTTTCGGCGAGGCCAGGAACAACGGAAACAGCACCACCACCGCCACCAGCACCTGCAGATACAGCAGCACCAGCGGCGGCAGGCGCAGCTGCCATTTTTTCAGCAGGGTGCTGTAGACCGCATAGGCCAGGGTGGCGATCAGCATCATCGCGTCGCCCAGGTTCACGCCATGTTCCAGCAGCACGCCGAGGCTGCCGGACGACACCACCACCAGCACCCCGGCAAACGACAGCACCGCACCGGCCAGGGCGCCGGCCGTCAGGCGCTGGCCGAGGCTGGCGATGGCCATGGCCAGCGACATCAGCGGCATCAGCGAAAGGATGATGCCCATGTTGGTGGCCGAGGTCAGGGTCGCGGCGAAGTAGGCCAGGCTCTGATACACCGCCATGCCCAGCACGCCGAGGATGAAGATCTTGCCCAGGTTCGGGCGGACCACCGCCCAGTGGGCAATCACCGGCTTGAGCATGAAGGGCGTGAACAGCAAGCCGGCCAGCAGCCAGCGATAGAAACCGATCTCCGCGGGAAAGATCGCCCCGACCGCCAGCTTGTTGATAACGGTATTGCCGGCCCAGATAAAGATGGCCAGTAACGGATAAGCGTATTGCATGAGAAAAACCAGAACGTTGATGAAGGGGAATTATCCGCCTGTCTGGATCCGCGCCTATACTTCGATCCAGACAACCCGCCCTGGAATCCGGACAGCATGAGCAAAAAACACATCGACCTGCTGTCCTTCAGCGGCCTGCCGGCGCCGGTGTACTTCCGCTATGCCGATTTCGATGCCCACAGCCACGCGCTGGAACATCGCCACCCCTGGGGCTGCCTGGAATATTCGGCCCATGGCGTGATGCACATGGAGATCGCCGGCCAGCGCTTCATGGCGCCGCCGCAGTACGCGATCTGGATACCGCCGGGCACCGAGCATAGTTTCTACAGCCCGCAGCCGATCGTGTACCGCGCCGTGTGCCTGGCCCCGGAGCTGTGCCGGGCGCTGCCGCAGCAGGCCTGCACCTTGGCCATCAGCGATATTCTCAAGGCGATCCTCAAGGACTTCGCTGCGCGCGATGTGCAGATCCCCGAGCATGAAGCGGACAGCCGCCTGGCCCAGGTGATGCTCGACCAGTTGCAACAGGCGCCAGTGCATGACGGTTATCTGCCTTATGCCAGCAGCCCCTCCTTGCTCGGTGTGCTGGAGGCATTGCAGGCCGCCCCGGGGGATAACCGCGCGCTGGCCGACTGGGCGCGGCAGATCCATGTCAGCGAACGCACCCTGGCCCGGCAGTTCGTGCGCGAGCTGGGCATGAGTTTCGGCGAATGGCGCCAGCGCCTGCGCTTTCTCGCCTCCATCGAGGCGCTGGACAGCCCGCGCAGTGTCCAGGAAGTGGCGTTCGACATGGGCTACAGCAGCGCCTCGGCGTTCATCGCCATGTTCCAGCGCCAGGCCGGCTGCACGCCCGAGCAGTACCGGCGCACCAGCCTACAGAACAGGTGAACCTGTAACAGGGTTTGTCTACACTGCGCGGGAGGCCGCGCCCGTCGGTGCGGTAACAAGGAGAAAACTCCATGAAGATGCTGCGTATCCCTTTGTTGATGGTTGGCCTGCTGCTCTGCTCGCAAGGATTTGCCGCCACCGCCCAGCAGACCAAGATGACCACCTGCAACGCCGACGCCACCGCCAAAGCCCTCAAGGGCGATGAACGCAAAGCCTTTATGAGCAACTGCCTGAAAGCCACGCCGGCTGCCGAGCCCACCCCGTCCACGCCGCAGGAACGGATGAAGACCTGCAACGCCGACGCCACTGCCAAAGCCCTCAAGGGCGACGAACGCAAGGCCTTCATGAGCTCGTGCCTGAAGAGCAAATAACCTTCTCCCTCGCAGGCGCGGGCTTGTTCACGATCCGGTCACGGCGGTTTGCCTGACATACCCTGTATCGTTGATCGCCAGCAAAGCCGCGCCTGTCGGCCTCGACGCCTCTCGCATCGTCAGTGCAACGCTGGCAGACTTCCCATCCTTTCACGCTGTTTGTTTGAGGCTGTATGCCAACGTTTTCTCAGCGTCATCTGTTGTTGTTGTTCAGTTGGGTGATCATCTTCGGCGGCCTGTTGCTGGTGATACCGCTGCGGTTGCTGCCGAGCCTGCTGGCGGGGCTGCTGGTGTTCGAACTGGTCAATATGCTCACCCCGCAACTGCAACGGCTGATCGAAGGACGGCGGGCGCGCTGGCTGGCGGTGGCCTTGCTCGGCACCCTCGTCGTCAGCGTGCTGACGCTGCTGTTCGCCGGCGCCATCAGCTTCCTGCTGCACGAGGCGGAGAACCCGGGGGCCTCCCTGGACAAATTCATGCTGGTGGTGGACAAGGCGCGCGGGCAATTGCCGCCGTTCCTCGATTCCTATCTGCCGGCCAGCGCGGCGGAGTTCCAGGTGGCCATCGGCGCCTGGGCCAGCAAACACCTGAGCGAGTTGCAACTGGTGGGCAAGGACGCGGCGCACATGTTCGTGACCTTGCTGATCGGCATGGTGCTGGGGGCCATCATCGCCCTGCAGCGCGTGCCCGACCTGACCAAGCGCAAGCCGCTGGCGGCCGCGCTGTTCGACCGCCTGCACCTGCTGGTCCAGGCCTTTCGCAACATTGTCTTCGCGCAGATCAAGATCTCGCTGCTCAACACCTTCTTTACCGGGATCTTCCTCGCGCTGATCCTGCCGATGTTCGGCGTCAAGCTGCCGCTGACCAAGACCCTGATCGTGCTGACCTTCCTGCTGGGGCTGTTGCCGGTGATCGGCAACCTGATCTCCAACACCCTGATCACCATCGTCGGCCTGTCGCTGTCGGTCTGGGTGGCCGCGGCGGCGCTGGGCTACCTGATCGTTATCCACAAGCTGGAATACTTCCTCAACGCGCGGATCGTCGGCGGGCAGATCAGTGCCAAGTCCTGGGAGTTGCTGTTGGCGATGCTGGTGTTCGAGGCGGCGTTCGGCCTGCCGGGGGTGGTGGCGGGGCCGATTTATTACGCCTACCTGAAGAGCGAATTGAAGCTGGCGGGGTTGGTTTGATCGGGTAAGGCCGATTTGACGCTATCGCGGGCAAGCCTCGCTCCTACGGAAAACGTTGGGGCTTTCGCGGGCAAGCCTCGCTCCTACGGGGTGCGGGCAGGCCTTGTTCCTGGGTAGGAGCGAGGCTTGCCCGCGATGGGCGCGCCCCGCTTCCGGATCAGCCGTAGCGTTTCTTCGCTTCGATCGCCAAGCCGCTGCCGATGCTGCCGAAGATGTTGCCTTCGACGTGGCGCGCGTTGGGCAGCATGTCCGCGACGCTCTGGCGCAGCGCCGGGATGCCGCTGGAACCGCCGGTGAAGAACACCGTGTCGACCTGGCCGACGCCGACATTGGCATCGCCCAGCAATTGCGTGACGCTGCCGCGGATGCGTTCCAGCAGGCTGTCGATGGACGACTCGAACAGCGCGCGGCTCAGGTCCACGCTCAGGCCCGCCTCGATGCGGTCCAGGGGCACCACGCGGTTGTCGGCGTGGGTCAACTGGATCTTGGTTTCTTCCACTTCCATGGCCAGCCAGTGCCCGGCGCGCTGCTCGATCAGCTTGAACAGGCGGTCGATGCCGCCGGTGTCCTCGATGTCGTAGCGCATGCTGCCCAAGGCCAGCTGGGACTTCTGCGAATACACCGAGTTGATGGTGTGCCAGGTCGCCAGGTTCATGTGGGTGCTGGTGGGCATGTAGGCGCCGCTCTTCATCCGGCTGCCGTAGCCGAACAGTGGCATCAGCCCTTGCAGGCTCAACTGCTTGTCGAAGTCGGTCCCGCCGATATGCACGCCGCCGGTGGCCAGGATGTCCTCGTGGCGGTTGTCCAGGCCACGGCGCTCGGGCGACAGGCGCACCAGGGAGAAGTCGGAGGTACCACCGCCGATGTCGACGATCAGCACCAGCTCTTCGCGCTCGATGGTCGACTCGTAGTCGAAGGCCGCGGCAATCGGTTCGTACTGGAACGAGACCTCCTTGAAGCCCAGCTTGCGCGCCACTTCCACCAGGGTGTCCTGGGCTTCCTGGTCGGCGGCGGCGTCGTCATCGACGAAAAACACCGGGCGGCCCAGCACCACTTCCTCGAACTCCCGGCCGGCGGCGGCTTCGGCGCGGCTCTTGAGCTGGCCGATGAACAGGCCCAGCAGGTCCTTGAACGGCATCGCCGTGCCCAGCACGCTGGTGTCGTGCTTGATCAGCTTGGAGCCCAGCAGGCTTTTCAGCGAGCGCATCAGCCGGCCTTCGTAGCCTTCCAGATACTCGTGCAGCGCCAGGCGGCCATATACCGGACGGCGCTCTTCGATGTTGAAGAAGACCACCGACGGCAGGGTGATCTTGTCGTCTTCCAGCGCAATCAGCGTTTCCATGCCGGGGCGCAGCCAGCCGACGGTGGAGTTGGACGTGCCGAAGTCGATACCGCAGGCACGGGCCGCAGATGCGTTTTTCATGTCTTTCGAGTTCCGGTTAAAAAACGGCCGCGCAGTGTATGCCAGTCGTTCGCAGAATCGAAGGCCGACCATCCGCTAAATCACAACCGGCAAGCCTTGAAAGACTATTCTTCACCCCAAACTTGCAGGCATGGGCCGGGCAGCCAATGGGCGGTCGCAAGAACCGCCGCCAGCTGCCGATAAACTTCTGCCGCGCCGCGTGAGTCACAGTATTGAGATCGATCAGCCCTGACGCTGTTCATGAGCGCATGCTGTACGTCGCGCCGCGCCACATTGATAACGGATGGTGATCCTTAGATGGACTTCAAAGACTATTACAAGATTCTCGGGGTGGAGCCGACGGCGGACGACAAGGCGATCAAGGCCGCCTATCGCAAGCTGGCGCGCAAATACCACCCGGATGTCAGCAAGGAAAAAGACGCCGAAGCCAAGTTCAAGGACGCGTCGGAAGCCTACGAGGCGCTGAAAAGCGCGGACAAGCGGGCCGAATACGACGACCTGCGGCGTTATGGCCAGCACGGCCAGCCGTTCCAGGGCCCACCGGGCTGGAAAGGGCGCGCGGATGCCGGCGGTTTCGGCGATGGCGGGGATTTTTCGGACTTCTTCAGTTCGATCTTCGGCAACCGCGGGCCGGGTTTTGGTGGCGGACATTCGCGTAGCACAGGGCGCCGAGGGCAAGACGTGGAAATGGAACTACCGATCTTCCTGGAAGAAACCCTGTCGGCCGAGTCGAAGAAGGTCAGCTTCCAGGTGCCGCACTACAACGCCGCCGGCCAGCACGTCAGCAACACCAGCAAGAGCCTGAACGTGAAGATCCCGGCTGGCGTCGCCGACGGCGAGCGCATCCGCCTCAAGGGCCAGGGCGCGCCGGGTGTTGGTGGCGGGGCCAATGGCGACCTGTACCTGACCATTCGTTTCGCCCCCCATCCGAAGTTCGATATCGAAGGCGAGAACCTGATCATCACCTTGCCGCTGGCCCCTTGGGAGTTGGCGCTGGGGGCCGAGGTCGCGGTGCCGACCCTGACCGGTAAGATCCACCTCAAGGTCCCGGCCGGCAGCCAGAACGGCCAGCGCCTGCGCGCCAAGGGCCATGGCCTGCTGAACAAGGCCGGGCACCGCGGTTATCTGTTTGTGCAGCTCAAGGCCGTGATGCCCAAGGCTTCCGGCGATGACGTCAAGGCGCTGTGGCAGGAGTTGGCGAAAAAGGCCGCTTTCAATCCGCGGGAGCATTTCTGATCCGCTACCCCATTCTGATTCGGAACATAGGAGTCGCTGACCATGAGCACCCTGATCGTTCAACTGGATATGGAAGAGTTCTGCGAAGTGGCCGATCTGCCGGCTGCCTATGTGATGGAAATCGTCGAGCACGGGATCGTCGATCCGCAGGGCTCGACGCCCCGGGACTGGCGTTTCACCGACTACGAACTGGCGATCGCCAAGCGCGCCGCCAAGTTGCGGCGTGACCTGGAACTGGAATGGGAAGGCGTCGCCCTGGCGCTCGAACTGCTCGACGAAGTGCGCGAACTGCGTACGGAAAACCAGATGCTCAAGCAGCGCCTGGGGCGCCTGCTCACCGACTGACTGGGGGCGTGCAAAAAAACACGACGGCCGTAGGAGCGAGGCTCGCCCGCGAAGAACGATGA
>NZ_FNPW01000005.1:0-120425 GCF_900107395.1 Pseudomonas sp. NFIX28 | reverse complement strand
GGAGCGAGGCTCGCCCGCAAAAAATGATGATGCGGTGAGCCTGTAGGAACGCGGTGCTTTGTTCGCGGGCAAGCCTCGCTCCTACGGGGTGGGCGTGCGACAAAATCATGATGGCCGTAGGCGCGAGGTTAGAGGGATTCGGCGTGGGACACCCGTGGCAGGATCACGGTGAAGGTGGTGCCGTCGGTTTCGTTGGAGCTGACCTCGATGCTGCCCTGGTGGGCGGTGACCACTTCCTTGACGATGAACAGGCCCAGGCCGAGGCTGGTGGAGGAACTGCCGAGTTCTTCGTTGGCGCTGCGCACCAGCGGATCGAAGAGGGTACTCAAGGCTTCCTTGGGGATTGGCGGGCCGTAGTTGTGGATGGTCAGCAGCACCTGCTCGGCGCCGCCGGTGAGGGTGACGGTCACGGTGTGGTTATTGCTGCCATGCTGCAGGGCGTTGCCGATCAGGTTCTGCAGCATCTGCTCGATGCGCCCGCGATCCCAGATGCCATGGCTGTCGCCATGAAAATTCAGCGTCGGCGTGCAGTCCGGCCAGCCGGCGCAGGCTTCGTCCATGGCCGCCTTGGCGGCACTGGCCATGTCCATGGGCGCCGGCTCGATGGGCAGGCTGCTGCCCAGGCGGCTGCGGACGAACTCCAGCAGATCGCCGACCATCGTCGCCATGTGCCGGGAACTGCTCTTGATCCGCGACACGTAGGCCTGCGCATCGGCGTCCAGCGCGACTTTGCGCGCCAGCATCTCGGTGGACATGCTCACCGCCTGCAAGGGGGTACGCAGGTCGTGGCCGAGAATCGCCAGGAAGATATCCCGCGAACGGTTGACCTGTTCGGCATAGGCCGCGGTGGACTCGGCCAACGCTTCGTCGATGGCCTCGTTGAAACGGATCATGTCCTGGAAATAGTCCAGCTCCGGCACTTCCAGGCTGGCGACCCAGAGGCGGATCACGCAGGCGCGCAGGTGTCGGAATTCCGAGGTCATCTGCACCAGGTCGAAGCCCACGTTGTGCCGCAATTCGCCATGGTTGGCGGCGGCTTCGTCGAGGCCCGGGGTCTTTTCCGGGCCTTCGCCCCGCGCCTTGGCGGCCTGTTCGCTGGCGGTCTGGGCGGTGCGCATGTCGCGAGCGGCGGCCAGCAGGATGGACTTGGCGTGGTCGCGCAATTGCAGGCGGGTCAGGGAGTCGGTGTCGGGGGCAATGGATCGGGCGAACCGCTCCCACTCATCAACGACGCGCTCGACATGTTGCACGATGAAATCGGGTAGACGCATGGCCGGGAACCTTGTCAGGCAGCAAGAGTGAGGACGGCCTGTCGAATTCTAGTCGCGATTGAGCCGTTCAACACGGTAAGAGACCCGGTTTTGCTGACCGTTGGGCGGCCCGGAGGGACGCCCGTTTGGATCCACGCTCTAGAACAGGAAGTAGCGCTGCGCCATCGGCAACACATCCGCCGGTTCGCACCAGAGCAGCACGCCGTCGGCCTTGACCTGATAGGTCTGCGGATCGACTTCGATGTTGGGCAGGTAGTCGTTATGGATCAGGTCGCTCTTTTGCACATCGCGGCAACCCTTGACCACCGCGATCTGTTTTTTCAGCCCCAATTGCTGCGGCACCTCGGCATCCAGCGCGGCCTGGCTGATAAAGGTCAGGCTGGTGGCGTGCCGGCTGCCGCCGTAGCTGGCGAACATGGGCCGGTAGTGCACCGGCTGCGGGGTCGGGATCGACGCGTTGGCGTCGCCCATCAGGCTTGCGGCAATGGCGCCGCCCTTGAGGATCAACGTCGGCTTGACCCCGAAGAACGCCGGGCGCCAGAGCACCAGGTCGGCCCATTTGCCGACTTCGATGGAGCCCACTTCATGGCTGATGCCGTGGGTGATCGCCGGGTTGATGGTGTATTTGGCGATGTAGCGCTTGACCCGGAAGTTGCTGTTGCCGGCGCCGTCGCCCGGCAGCGGGCCACGCTGGCGGTGCATCTTGTCGGCGGTCTGCCAGGTGCGGGTGATGACCTCGCCGACCCGGCCCATGGCCTGGCTGTCGGAGCTGATCATCGAGAAGGCGCCGAGGTCGTGGAGGATGTCTTCGGCGGCGATGGTCTCGCGGCGGATGCGGCTTTCGGCGAAGGCCACGTCCTCGGCGATGCTCGGGTCGAGGTGGTGGCAGACCATCAGCATGTCCAGGTGTTCGTCGATGGTGTTGCGGGTGAACGGCCGGGTCGGGTTGGTCGAGCTTGGCAGCACGTTGGGGAAGCCGCAGGCCTTGATGATGTCCGGCGCATGGCCGCCGCCGGCGCCTTCGGTGTGATAGGTGTGGATGGTGCGGCCCTTGAACGCGCCGAGGGTGGTTTCGACGAAGCCCGATTCGTTGAGGGTGTCGGTGTGGATCGCCACCTGCACGTCGTACTGGTCGGCGACGCTCAGGCAGTTGTCGATGCTGGCTGGCGTGGTGCCCCAGTCTTCGTGGAGCTTGAGGCCGATGGCCCCGGCCTTGACCTGTTCGATCAAGGGCCCGGGCAGGCTGGCGTTGCCCTTGCCGGTGAAGCCGATGTTCATCGGGAACGCGTCCGCCGCCTGGAGCATGCGCGCCATGTGCCATGGCCCCGAGGTGCAGGTGGTGGCATTGGTGCCGGTGGCCGGCCCGGTGCCACCGCCGATCATGGTGGTGACGCCGCTCATCAGCGCCTCTTCGATCTGCTGCGGGCAGATGAAGTGGATATGGGTGTCGATACCGCCGGCGGTGAGGATCATGCCTTCGCCGGCGATCACTTCGGTGCTGGCGCCGATGGCGATGGTCACGTCGGGCTGGATATCCGGGTTGCCGGCCTTGCCGATGGCGGCGATGCGCCCGTCCTTGAGGCCGACGTCGGCCTTGACGATGCCCCAGTGATCGATGATCAGCGCGTTGGTGATCAGGGTATCGACCACCTCGGCCGCCAGCAGCTGGCCCTGGCCCATGCCGTCACGGATGACCTTGCCGCCGCCGAACTTCACTTCTTCGCCGTAGGTGGTGAAATCTTTCTCGACTTCGATCCACAGCTCGGTGTCGGCCAGGCGTACCTTGTCACCGACGGTGGGGCCGAACATGTCGGCGTAGGCTTGTCTTGAAATCTTCATGTGCTTGCCTTGGGATTCCATTGGATTTGAGACCGCTCGCGTAGCTCGCTCTTCACGGGCAAGCCTCGCTCCTACGACGCGAACCCGTAGGAGCGAGGCTTGCCCGCGAAGAGGCCGGTACGGACCGCACGTTACTTAAAGGTCGCCCATGATCCGCCCGGCAAAGCCGAACACCCGGCGATGCCCGGCCAGGTCCACCAGCTCCACTTCGCGGGTCTGCCCCGGTTCGAAGCGCACGGCGGTGCCGGCCGGGATGTTCAGGCGCATGCCACGGCTGGCGGCGCGATCGAAGGTCAGGGCATCGTTGGTTTCGAAAAAGTGATAGTGCGAGCCGACCTGGATCGGCCGGTCGCCGCTGTTGGCGACGCTCAGGCTGAGGGTGCGGCGGCCGGCGTTGAGCTCGATGTCGCCGGGCTGGATCTGGTATTGGCCTGGAATCATGCGGGTTGCCCCAGAGTCTTGAAGTAAATGGCGGTCGGGCTGTAGGTGCCGTCCGGGTTTTGGCAGTAATTAGGCAGTTCGCCGACGCGGGTGTAGCCCAGGGCGCTGTAGAAGGCTTCGGCTTCCGAGCCGGCCGCGGTGTCCAGGTACAGCAGGCCGCGCTTGTGCTGGCGCGCCGCCTGTTCCACGGCGTTCATCAGCTGCTGGCCCAGGCCACGGCGGCGGGCGTCGTGGCGCACCTGGAGCTTCTGTACCTCGGCGCGATTGAGGCCGTTGGGCTTCTGGCACAGCGCCAGTTGCACGCTGGCCAAAACCCGCTCGTCCTGCACCACCACCCACAGCAGCAGGCTGCCATCGGCCACGCTGGCCTGGACGCTGCCGATATAGGCACGGGCCTGTTCTTCGTCGAGGTCGGCCATGAAGCCGACCGAAGCGCCGTGGCCCACGGCGTCGAACAACAGATCAATCAAGCCCTGACGATAGTGGGCAAAGCTCTCCGCATGGACTCGACGCAGTTGGGCAGCGTTCATCGGGAATCACTCCTTGTTGACGGTAGGTGGCAGCGCCCCCGGATCGAGGGTCAGTTGCATGAAGGTCAGATCCAGCCAGCGGCCGAACTTGGTGCCCACTTGCGGCATCTGCCCGGTGGTGACGAACCCCAGGCGTTCGTGCAGGCGGATCGAGGCGGCGTTGCCGCTTTCGATGGCCGCGACCATCACGTGTTTGTCGCAACGCCCGGCGCGCTCGATCAGCGCTTGCATCAGGCGCGGGCCGAGGCCGTTGCCGCGCTGGTCGTCGCGGATATACACCGAGTGCTCGACGGTATGGCGAAAGCCGTCGAAAGGCCGCCAGTCGCCGAACGAGGCATAGCCGAGCACGCGGTCCTCGGCGTCGACCGCCACCAGGATCGGATAACCCTGGGCCTGGCGGGCGTTGAACCAGGCTTGGCGATTGCCCAGGTCCACGGCCTGCTCGTTCCAGATCGCCGTGGTGTTGAGGACGGCGTCGTTGTAGATATCGCGAATCGCCGGCAGGTCGGCAGACACGGCATCGCGGATGGAATACGTCATGGGCGGCCTCAGGCGATCGGTTGGTGGACGGTGACCAGCTTGGTGCCGTCGGGGAAAGTCGCTTCCACCTGGATTTCCGGAATCATCTCGGCGATGCCTTCCATCACCTGCTCGCGAGTCAGCAGCGTGGTGCCGTAATGCATCAGCTCGGCCACGGTCTGGCCGTCGCGGGCGCCTTCGAGCAGCGCCGCGGAAATGTAGGCCATGGCCTCCGGGTAATTGAGCTTCACGCCACGGGCCAGGCGCCGTTCGGCCACCAGGCCGGCGGTGAAGATCAGCAGTTTGTCTTTTTCGCGTGGGGTCAGGTCCATCGTTCAAAATCCGTTGTTGAGCAGTTGAAAGAGGGCATGGCGCGATGCATCCGTAGCCGCTGCCGCAGGCTGCGATCGGCTCCGCAGGAGACGCACCCTGGTTGACGCGATCTGCCTGATACACCGCGGCGTCTGGTTTGGCGCCCGCTACGCGGACGATCGCAGCCTGCGGCAGGGGCTACAGGAAAGTCGTGTCGCTGTGTCATGTGTTCCAGATCCTCGGTGGCAGCGCTTCGCGGCCCAACAGGGCGGGGCGCAGCAGGCGCCACAGGTCGATCAGCCAGGCGCGGGCCAGCAGGGCTTCGCTGGCCAGGCAGCGGGCCACCAGCAGGCCGGGCAGTTGCGTCAGGTCGCCGCGCACGGCGGGGTGCCGGGCCTGGTGCAACGCGCGGCAACGCTCCAGCAACGGGCCGTCAACCTCGCCGGTGGCCAGCAGGGTGGCGAAGACCGGCTGGCCGTCGAGGCCGATCGGCGAGTCGAGCAAAGCATCGCCGCCGACGATGCGCTGGCGTTCGTGCCAGAGCAACTGGCCGTCGCGGCGGATGTCCAGGTGCGACTGGAAATGCCCGAGGTCGAAGCGTTCGCCGCTGGCGGGGCGGCCGAGGGCTATCACGTCCCAGTAGAACAGCCGGGCGTCGCCTTGCAACTCGATGCGGGTGCTCAGCTCGGCCTGGGCGGCGCTGAACACTATGGTTTCCTGGGGCAGCCATTCCAGTGTGGCACCGGCGGCGACGTTCAACTCCAGGGCCTGATAGGCGGGCCCGGCCGCGCGATACCACTTGGCCGCGCCGGGGCTGGTCAGTTGCGCCCAGGCGTTGCGGTCGACGCTGGCGCGGATCTCCAGGCGGTCGCCGCCGGCAATGCCGCCGGGCGGGTGGACGATGATGTGCTGGCAGACCTCGGGGCCTTCGGCGTACAGGTGCTTCTGTACCCGCAGCGGGCCCTTGTGGCGGCGCTGCACCGGGCGCGTGCTGTCGCCGAAGCGGGCGTAGCCGAGTTCCAGCTCGGCGTGCCAGCTGGGAGTGAACAGGGCGGTGTGGGCGGGCAGGTTCATGATTCGCGCTTATTGTCTGGACGTTACAGGCTAGATCCTAAATCAGATGGTCACCAGGCCGCGTACGCCCTCGGCTTGCATATTTTCACCGCGGCCCTGCTGGACGATTTCGCCACGGGACATCACCAGGTACTGGTCGGCCAGTTCGGCGGCGAAGTCGTAGAACTGTTCCACCAAGAGGATCGCCATGTCGCCGCGGGCCGCGAGTTGCTTGATCACCGCGCCGATTTCCTTGATCACCGACGGCTGGATGCCCTCGGTGGGCTCGTCGAGGATCAACAACCGTGGCCGGCTGGCCAGGGCGCGGCCGATGGCCAGCTGCTGTTGCTGGCCGCCGGACAGGTCGCCGCCGCGCCGCTGTTTCATTTGCAGCAGCACCGGGAACAGCTCGTAGATGAAGGCTGGCACTTCCTTGGCCTCTTTCGCGCCAAAACGGGAAAGCCCCATCAACAGGTTTTCTTCCACGGTCAGGCGGCCGAAGATCTCCCGGCCCTGGGGCACGTAGGCGATGCCGGCATGCACCCGTTGATGAGGCTTGTAGGCGGTGATGGCCTGGCCTTCCCAGTTCACCGCGCCTTCCTTGGCCGGCAGCAGGCCCATCAGGCATTTGAGCAGGGTGGTCTTGCCCACCCCGTTGCGCCCGAGCAGGCAGGTGACTTCGCCGACCTTCGCCTCGAAGCTCAGGCCCCGCAGGATGTGGCTACCGCCGTAGTACTGGTGCAGCTTGTCGACTTGCAGCATTTCCAATTCCCCTAATCCCCGTAGGAGCGAGGCTTGCCCGCGAAAGGGGACCCTCGAGGCCGCCAACAGCTTCGCGGGCAAGCCTCGCTCCTACGGATAGCTGTCAGCGGCCGAGGTAGACCTCGATCACCCGTTCGTTTTCCTGCACCTGCTCCAGCGACCCTTCGGCCAGCACGCTGCCCTGGTGCAGGACGGTGACGTGGTCGGCGATCGAGCCGACGAAGCCCATGTCGTGTTCCACCACCATCAGCGAATGCTTGCCGGCCAGGCGCTTGAACAGCTCGGCGGTGAACTCGGTCTCGGCGTCGGTCATGCCCGCCACCGGCTCGTCGAGCAACAGCAGTTGCGGGTCCTGCATCAGCAGCATGCCGATTTCCAGGAACTGCTTCTGGCCGTGGGACAGCAGGCCGGCCTGGCGCTCCACCGAGGCCGTCAGGCGAATGGTTTCCAGCACTTCGTCGATGCGCTCTTTCTGCTCGCCGGAGAGCTTCGCCCGCAGGCTGGCCCACACCGACTTGTCGGTCTTCTGCGCCAGCTCCAGGTTCTCGAACACGCTCAGCGCCTCGAACACCGTGGGCTTCTGGAATTTGCGGCCGATGCCGGCCTGGGCGATCCGCACCTCGCTCATCTGCGTCAGGTCCAGGGTTTCGCCGAACCAGGCCTTGCCGTGGGTGGGCCGGGTCTTGCCGGTGATCACGTCCATCAAGGTGGTCTTGCCCGCGCCATTGGGGCCGATGATGCAGCGCAGCTCGCCGACGCCGATGTACAGGTTCAGATCGTTGAGCGCCTTGAAGCCGTCGAAGCTGACGCTGATGTCTTCCAGGGTCAGGATGGTGCCGTGGCGAGTGTTCAGGCCCTTGCCGGCGGCCTGGCCGAGGCCGATGGCGTCGCGGCTGGCACCTGCGTCCTTGTTGGGTTCCAGAATGGGTTCGAGCATGAAGTCGGCCGTCGGTGTGATTCTCATGATTCGCCCCTTTTCTTCAGCAAACCGATGATGCCTTTGGGCAAATACAGGGTGACGATGATGAACAGCGCTCCCAGGAAGAACAGCCAGTATTCCGGGAAGGCCACGGTGAACCAGCTCTTCATGCCGTTGACCACGCCGGCGCCGAGCAGCGGCCCGATCAGCGTGCCGCGACCGCCCAGGGCGACCCACACGGCGGCCTCGATGGAGTTGGTCGGCGACATTTCGCTGGGGTTGATGATGCCCACTTGCGGTACATACAAGGCACCGGCCAGGCCGCACAGCACCGCGCTCAGCACCCAGACGAACAGCTTGAAGCCGCGTGGGTCGTAGCCGCAGAACATCAGGCGGTTTTCCGCATCGCGCAGCGCCGTCAGCACCCGGCCGAACTTGCTCCGGGCCAGGCGCCAGCCGATGTACAGGCTGGCCACCAGCAACAGCACGGTGGCCAGGAACAGCACCGCGCGGGTGCCCGGCTCGGTGATGCCGAAGCCGAGGATGCTGCGAAAGTTGGTGAAGCCGTTGTTACCGCCAAACCCGGTCTCGTTGCGAAAGAACAGGAGCATGCCGGCGAAGGTCAGGGCCTGGGTCATGATCGAGAAATACACGCCCTTGATCCGCGAGCGGAAGGCGAAGAAGCCGAACACCAACGCCAGCAGGCCGGGCGCCAGGACCACCAGGCACAGGGCCCAGAGGAAGCTGTCGGTGCCGCTCCAGTACCACGGCAGTTCGCTCCACGAGAGGAAAGTCATGAACGCCGGCAGGCTGTCCCCCGCGGCCTGGCGCATCAGGTACATGCCCATGGCGTAGCCGCCGAGGGCGAAGAACAGGCCATGGCCCAGGGACAGCAAGCCGGCGTAGCCCCAGACCAGGTCCAGGGCCAGGGCGACGATGGCGTAGCAGAGGATCTTGCCGACCAGGGTCAGGGTGTAGGCCGAGACATGCAGCGGGTTGTCCGGCGCCAGCAGCGAGAGCAGCGGCAGGGCCAGCAGCACCGCCAGGACCAGCGCGCCGACGGCGAGCGAGACCTTGGGCCCGGCCTTTTGTGTAGCGGTAACCAATAGAGGCTGGTTCATCAGTCGATCACCCGTCCTTTCAATGCGAAGAGGCCTTGCGGACGTTTCTGGATAAACAGAATGATCAGCGCGAGGATCAGGATCTTGCCGAGCACGGCGCCGATCTGCGGCTCCAGAATCTTGTTGGCTACCCCCAGGCCGAACGCGGCGAACACGCTGCCGGCCAGCTGCCCGACGCCGCCGAGCACCACCACCAGGAACGAGTCGATGATGTAGCTCTGGCCCAGGTCCGGGCCGACGTTGCCGATCTGGCTCAGGGCCACGCCGCCGAGGCCGGCGATGCCGGAGCCGAGGCCGAAGGCGAGCATGTCCACCCGTCCTGTCGGTACGCCGCAGCAGGCGGCCATGTTGCGGTTCTGGGTGACCGCGCGCACGTTCAGGCCCAGGCGGGTCTTGTTCAGCAGCAGCCAAGTGAGCACGACGACAAACAGCGCGAAGGCGATGATCACGATGCGGTTGTAAGGCAGCACCAGATTGGGCAGCACCTGGATTCCGCCCGACAGCCAGGCCGGGTTCGACACCTCGACGTTCTGCGCGCCGAACACCAGGCGCACCAGCTGGATCAGCATCAGGCTGATGCCCCAGGTGGCGAGCAGGGTTTCCAATGGCCGGCCGTAGAGATGGCGGATCACCGTGCGCTCCAGGGCCATGCCGATGGCGGCGGTGACGAAGAACGCCACCGGCAGGGCAACCAGTGGGTAGAACTCGATGGCCTGCGGGGCGTAGCGCTGGAACAGCAACTGCACCATGTAGGTGGAATAGGCGCCGAGCATCAGCATCTCGCCGTGGGCCATGTTGATCACCCCGAGCAGGCCGAAAGTGATCGCCAGGCCCAGGGCCGCCAGCAGCAGGATCGAACCCAGGGACATGCCGCTGAAGGCCTGGCCGAGCATCTCGCCCACCAGCAGCTTGCGCTTGATCTGGGCCAGGCTGGTTTCGGCGGCGGTGCGCACGCCGGCATCGGTTTCGACGCCGGGTTCGAGCAGGCCTTCGAGGCGGGTGCGGGCCAGCGGGTCGCCGGTTTCACCCAGCAGGCGCACCGCGGCCAGGCGCACGGCCGGGTCGCTGTCCACCAGTTGCAGGTTGGCCAGGGCCAGGCTCAGGGCATCATGCACGCCTGGGTCCTGTTCGGCGCCGAGGGTGGTTTCGAGGAATTTCAACTGCGCCGGCTTGGCGCTTTTCTGCAATTGCTGCGCGGCGGCCAGGCGGACTTTTGCGTCGGTGGCGAGCAACTGGTGGCTGGCCATGGCGGTGTCGATCAGGCCCCGCAGGCGATTGTTCAGGCGCAAGGTCTTGGCTTGGCCATCGACGGTCAGCTGGCCTTGCTGCAAGGCGCCGAGCAGTTCGAGGCGCGCCGGGTCGGGCTGCGCGGCCCAGCTTTCCAGGAGCCTGGCCTGTTGCGTGGCGTTGGCCGCGACGAAGTCTTCGGCATCGCCGGCATGGGCGGACATCGACAGCAACAGGGCGAAGGCGAGGATGAGGCGGTAAAGGGACATGGCTACGTCCTGAAAGACGATGAGGCCCCGTAGGAGCGAGGCTTGCCCGCGAAGGCGGTCGCAAGGACGCCAAAAGCTTCGCGGGCGAGCCTCGCTCCTACGGGGGGCGTGGGCTCTGCGCTCAGTTGCTCTTCACCGCGTAGTCCGGCTTCTTGTCGTTACCCGGGATGAACGGGCTCCACGGCTGGGCGCGGATCGGCCCTTCGGTCTGCCAGACCACGTTGAACTGACCGTCCGGCTGGATCTCGCCGATCATCACCGGCTTGTGCAGGTGGTGGTTGGTCTTGTCCATGGTCAGGGTGTAGCCCGACGGCGCGGCGAAGGTCTGGCCGGCCAGGGCTTCGCGGACCTTGTCGACGTCGGTGGACTTGGCTTTCTCCACCGCCTGGGCCCACATGTGGATGCCGACGTAGGTGGCTTCCATCGGGTCGTTGGTCACGGCCTTGTCCGCGCCCGGCAGGTTCTTGGCCTTGGCGTAGGCTTTCCAGTCGGCGACGAACTTCTGGTTCACCGGGTTCTCCACCGACTCGAAGTAGTTCCAGGCCGCGAGGTTGCCCACCAGCGGCTTGGTGTCGATGCCGCGCAGTTCTTCCTCGCCCACCGAGAAGGCCACCACCGGTACGTCGGTGGCTTTCAGGCCCTGGTTGGCCAGCTCTTTATAGAAGGGCACGTTGGAGTCGCCGTTGACCGTGGAGATGACCGCGGTCTTGCCGCCGGCGGAGAACTTCTTGATGTTGGCGACGATGGTCTGGTAATCGGCGTGGCCGAACGGGGTGTAGACCTCTTCGATGTCCTTGTCGGCCACGCCCTTGGAGTGCAGGAACGAACGCAGGATCTTGTTGGTGGTGCGCGGGTAGACATAGTCGGTGCCGAGCAGGAAGAAGCGCTTGGCGCTGCCGCCGTCTTCGCTCATCAGGTACTCCACCGCCGGGATCGCCTGCTGGTTAGGCGCCGCGCCGGTGTAGAACACGTTCGGCGACATCTCTTCGCCTTCGTATTGCACCGGGTAGAACAGCAGGCCGTTGAGTTCCTCGAACACCGGCAGCACCGACTTGCGCGACACCGAGGTCCAGCAGCCGAACACCACGGCGACCTTGTCCTGGGTCAGCAGCTGCCGGCCCTTCTCGGCGAACAGCGGCCAGTTCGAGGCTGGGTCGACCACCACCGCCTCAAGCTTTTTACCGTTGACGCCGCCCTTGGCGTTGATCTCGTCGATGGTCATCAACGCCATGTCCTTGAGCGAGGTTTCGGAGATCGCCATGGTTCCCGACAGCGAATGCAAGATACCGACCTTGATGGTCTCGGCGGCCTGGACGGTCCAGGTCATGCCCATCGCGGCAATGCTTGCCGTGAGTGTGAAAGCCTTGATCAAGCTGCGACGCTTCATTGTGCGATCTCCATGAACTTATGAGTTTTCTGGGTTGGCAGATGCGGACTACTGAAGGGCTGTTTTGCAAGGGGTGTGCCTAGTCGGCACAGGGCATGAAAACGTCGCTTTCGTGGCGTGGCAAAGAGGGCGGGCGCACCAATGCAGGGCCGCCAGGCGTCTTTGGTGCGCACGAATGCGCCGCGCTGGTGCCATGACCCTGTAGCCGCTGCCGCAGGCTGCGATCGCGACCGAAGGGCGCGCAAGGCTTGAGGATCGTCGAAGGCCTTCGGCCTTATCGCAGCCTGCGGCAGCGGCTACAAGGCGTCGTCCGCCAACCCGTGTCGCGTAGGAGCGAGGCTTGCCCGCGAAGGCGGTCGCGAGGACGCCAAAAGCTTCGCGGGCAAGCCTCGCTCCTACGGGTTGGGTTTTTTAGCGGCGGCGCATCAGGCCGATGAAAAACAGCCCGCCAATGGCCGCAGTGGCCACGCCTATGGGCAGGTCTTCGGGGGCGATCAGGGTGCGGGCGGCGACGTCGACCCAGACCAGGAACACGCTGCCCAGCAGCACGCACACCGGCAACAGCCGGCGATGCTCGGCACCCACAAGACGCCGGGCGATATGCGGCACCATCAGCCCGACAAAACCGATGGAACCGCTGATGGACACCAGCACCCCGGTCATCAGCGAGGCGATCAGGAACACCCGCAACCGCACGTTGCGGGCATTCAGGCCGAGGGTCACGGCGGTCTGCTCGCCGGCCATCAGCGCGTTCAACGGCCGCGCCATGCCCAGCAACAGGACCAGGCCGAGCAGCACGCTGGCCGCCGGCACCGCGAGCAGTTCCCAGCGCGCCAGGCCCAGGCCGCCGAGCATCCAGAACATCACCGCCGAACTGGCGCGGTGGTCGCCCATGAACAGCAGCAGGTTGGCCACCGCCATCATCACGAAGGACACCGCCACCCCGCACAGCAGCAGGCGGTCGCTGTCGAGCCGGCCGTGACGCGCGGCGATGCCGAGCACCAGCAACATGCTCGCCAGGGCGCCGATGAAGGCGGCGATGGGCAGGGTCAGCAGGCCGACGATTTCACCCACATGCAGCACCACGATCACCGCGCCGAGGGTGGCGCCGGAGGTCACGCCGAGCAGGTGCGGGTCGGCCAGCGGATTGCGCGTCACCGCCTGCAGCACCGCGCCGACCAAGGCCAGCCCGGCACCGACCAGGGCGCCGAGCAGCATGCGCGGCACGCGGATCAGCCAGACGATATGTTCCTGCCCGGCGCTCCAGTGCGCCTCGCCCAGGCCGAGGGTCTTGTGCAGCAGGATGCGCCAGACCACATCCACCGGCACCCGCGCCGAACCGAAACCCAGGGACAGCACGCAGGACGCTAGCAGCAACGCGCCCAAGGCTGCCAGCAGCAAGGCATAGCGACGATCGATCATGCGCCGTGGAAACCCTTGGCCAGGGTTTGCACCGCTTCGACGTTATCGATGCCCGGCGTGGCCTGCACGTAGGGGATCACGATAAAGCGCTGGTTCTTGATCGCATCCACCGATTGCAGCGCCTTGTTGTCCAGCAGGAACTGCCGTTTCTGCTCGGCGGTGATTTCGCTGTAGTCGACGATCACGATCACCTGCGGGTTGCGCTCGACCACGGTTTCCCAGTTGACCCGGGTCCAGCTGGCCTCGATGTCGTCGAGGATGTTGCGCCCGCCCGCGGCGTCGATCAGCGCCTGGGGCATGCCCAGGCGGCCGGAGGTCATGGCGCGGTCTTCGCCGCTGTCGTAGAGGAACACCCGCGGTTTTTCCGTGGGCAGGTCCTGCTGGATCGCAGCGACCTGTTGCTGCATCTCGGCGATCAGCTGGTTGGCGCGGTCCTGCACGTCGAAGATCCGCCCGAGGTTGCGCAGGTCGTTGTAGGTATCGTCGAGGCTGGCGGCCGGGCGCTTCATCACGAAGGCGCAGGACTCGGTCAGTTCCAGCACATTGATGCCCAGCGGCGTCAGGGTCTGCGGGGTCAGGTCGCCGCCGACGCGCATGCCGTAGTCCCAGCCGGCGAAGAAGAAATCGACATTGGCGTCGAGCAGGGTTTCCACCGACGGGTACTTGGCCGCCAGCTCCGGCAGGCCGTCGAGGATGCTGCGCATCTGGGGCGTCACCGCCTTCCAGCCGCTGATGCCGCTGTAGCCGACCATGCGCGACTTGAGGCCCAGGGCGAGCATCATCTGGGTCATGTTGATGTCGTGGCTCAGGGCGTGCTTGGGTGCCTCCTTGAAGGTCACCTCGCGGTTGCAGCTGGTGAGGGTCAGCGGGTAGCGGGTGGCTTCGGCGCTGGCCTGGCCGGCAAGCAGCGACAGGGTCAGGAGCAGGCCGGCGGGGATCAGGCGGTTGAGCGAGACGCGCGGGGTCATGGTTGGGTTATCCAGGTGATTCGTGGGTAGCCGGCGAGCGGGTGTTGGTCGACCAGGGCGTCGACGCCGAACACCTCGCGCAGCAGGGTAACGGTCAGCACTTGCGCCGGCGTGCCGCTGGCGACGATGCGCCCGTGATCGATCACGTACAGGCGGTCGCAGAAGGCGGCGGCGAGGTTCAGGTCATGGATGCTGGCGAGGGTGCCGATGCCCAGGCGCTTGACCCGTTGCAACAGCTCCAGCTGATAGCGCGGGTCGAGGTGGTTGGTCGGCTCGTCGAGGATCAGCAGTTGCGGTTGCTGGGCCAGGGCGCGGGCCAGGATCACCCGCTGTTTTTCCCCGCCGGACAAGGTGGCGAAGGCATGCGCCTCGAAGCCCAGCAAACCCACCGACTCCAGGGCCTGGCGGGCGATGGCGCGGTCTTCGGCGCTGTCGCCGTCGAACAGGCCCTTGTGCGGCGTGCGGCCCATGGCGACCACTTCTTCGACGCTCAGGCCGAAGGCGTCGGGGAACTCCTGCAACACCACGGCGATGCGTTGCGCGCACCAGCGTGGGGTCTGCTTCCACACGTTGTAATGATCGAGCAGGACTTCGCCCTGTTCCGGCCGGCTGAAGCGATAGCTGCAGCGCAGCAGGCTGGTCTTGCCGCTGCCGTTGGGGCCGATCAGCCCGACGAACTCTCCCGGCGCCACCCGCAGGCTGGCCTCACGCAGCCGGAACTGGTGATGACAATGGCCCTGGCCCAGGGGTGTCCAGGCCAGGTTGGCGAGATTCAGCGAGGTCATGCGGTGTCCGTGTGATTCCCTGTAGCCGCTGCCGAAGGCTGCGAAAAGGTCCGCAGGACCTTCCGAGGACCTCAAGAGCGCGTCCGCTACGCAGTCGATCGCAGCCTTCGGCAGCGGCTATAGGTATTGGTTAAAAGGCGTAATCGGCGGTCACGAAAAACGATCGCGGCTCGCCGAGGATCCATTGCTGGCCCTCATTGTATTGGCTTTGCGCGTACTGCCGGTCGAACAGATTGTTCAACTGCAAGCCCAGGGTAGTGTTGCGCAGCGCTTTCCACGACAGCACCGCATCGACCACGGTGTAGCTGGGCAGTTCGTTGCGGTTGGCCAGGTCGGCGTAACGGGCGTCGACATAACGCACCCCGGCACCGGCCCGCAGGTTATCGGTCACGGCCTTGTTCAGCCACAGGTTGGCGGTGCGTCGCGGCACATCCACCGGGCGGTTGCCGCTGCGCGAGACGAACTGGTTGCCGACCTGCTCCTCGAAGTCGTCGTAGCGGGCCTTGACGATGGCGGCGTTGGCCTGCAGTTGCCAGGCATGCGGCAGTTGCAGGTCGAGGCTGGCCTCCAGGCCGCGGGACGATTGCTGGCCGACCTGCTGCTTGAGCGTCGGGTTGCCCGGATCGTCGGTCAGCAGCTTCTTCTTGACGATGTGATAGGCCGCCAGGGTCCACTCGCCGCGCTGGTCCCAGAACATCTGCTTGAGGCCGATTTCGCTCTGTCGGGCGCGGGCCAGGTCGTATTGCTGCTGGCTCGGGCTCAGGGAAATCAGGCCGCCGACGCCGTCGGTGCTGGTGGCGTACTGGCCGTAGAACGAGGTGTCCGGCGTCAGCGCGAACACCAGGCCGGCCTTCCAGTTATTGCCGGTCAGGGTCTTGTCGCTCTGGCTGCCGTCCACCAGGTTGTCGCGATCCACCTGCACGTAGTCGCGGCGCACGCCGGTCACCAGCGACCAGCGTTCGCTCAGTTGCGTGCGGTTTTCGGCGAAGGCCGACATCTGTCGGGTGGTGCTGCGAAACTGTTCGCGATAGGCCGAGGCGCTGTCGAAGCGGCCCTTGTCCGGGTGCTGCAAATCCACCGGCTGGCCATCGGGCTGGGCATCGTTGAACGGCGAGTTGCTGTTGAGCTGGAAGCGGATGCGGTTGTAGTCGACGCCGGTCAGGGTCTGGCTGTCGAGGCCGAACAGGCTGTGCTTGAAGGTGAAGGTCTGGCGATCTCCGACCTGCTCCTGCTGGTGCTTGATGGCGAAGTTGCCGCTGCGCAGCAACTGCTGGGTGCTTTGACTGAAGCTATAGTTCTCGGCGTTCTGCCAGCGGCGCTGGGCCTTGAGGTAATACAGCTCGTTGCTGGCGCTGAGGCTGTCGGAGAGCTGCCACTGGCTGGTCAGGCGCGTCCACTGGTCGTTGTAGTGCTGCTTGTCGTTGCCGATGTTGTAGTTCTTGTCCCTCAGGCCTTCATGGAAGCGGCCATTGACCAGCGGTGTGCCGAAATAATTCATCGGCTGCTGGTCGCCGTAATCGTGGGCGAGGGTGAACGCCAGGTCGTCCGTGGCTTGCCAGCGCAGCGCCGCGCTGATGAAGTCGCTGGCGCTGTCGCCGCGATTGATCCAGCCGTTGCTGCGCAGGCGGTTGAGGTTCAGGCGATAGCTCAGGGTGTCGCTCAGCGAACCGCCGCTGTCCAGCGCTTGCTGCTGGCTGTCATGGGAGCCGTAGCCGAGGCGCAGGTGGTTTTCGATCTCGCCGCTGAAGGGCTTCTTCGGAATCACGTTGACCACCGCGCCGGTGGCGCCTTCGCCGTACAGCACCGAGGCCGGGCCGCGCAGTACATCCACCCGCTCCACCGACCAGGTGTCCACCGGAAAGGTCACGGTGCCCATGCCGCTGTACAGGCGGGTGCCGTCATACAGCTGCATCACCGAACCCTGGCCGGTAAAGCCACGGGCCGACAGCGAAGTGCCGCCGTCGCCCGGGGTGCCGGTGCGGCTGATGCCGGTGCCGCGCGACACCGCGTCCTGCACGCTGCGATCGCCGCGCTGGCGAATGCGTTCGCCGCTCAGGCTTTCGGTGCTGGCCGGGGTCTCCAAGGCGCTCAGGCCCAGGCGCGAGCCGGCGGTGGTCGGGGTTTGCAGGCTGATGTCCTGCGCGTCGATGGCCGGTGCGCTGATGGTGCCGGTGGGCAGCGTCAGGGGCGCGTCGTCGGCCTGGGCGGTGTGGTTCAGGGCCAGCAGGCAGAGGCTGGACGCCAGGTATTTATTCATCGGGTGGTTCATCGGGGCGGCTGAGTCGCTTCTTCCAGAGGGTTACCCGCAGCGTGGGCGGCTGCGGGTAGGGATCTTACACTTTAATGTTATAAAGTAACATTATGCATATCGGCAATTGAGCCGGCAGCAGTCTACAGAACCCTCTAAACCGCGCATCTCGGCTGATTCATGATGAAGATGAGGCCGATTCAGGCGACCGGTTCCAGCGCGACAGCAGCAAGCGATCCAGCAGCCAGACGCCAATCAGCGAGGCGCCGACCAGGGGAAAGGCCACGGCCAGCGCCAGCATGATCAGCATCGCGGTTTTCCATTTCGGCAGGTCATGGCGCAGCGGCGGCACGCCGAGTCGCCCCTGGGGACGACGTTTCCACCAGATCACCAGGCCGCTGACGGCGCTCAGCAGAATCATCAGGCAGATCAGCAGCACCGCGATCTGGTTGAGCGGGCCGAACATCTTGCCTTCGTGCAGCATCACCCCGACTTCGGTGGCGCGGGCGACGGGGCTGTATTGCTGCCAGCGCACGTCGGCGAGGACCTTGCCGGTGTATTGGTCGACATGCAGCGTGGCGTCGTTGCGCGGGTCGTCGGCGAACACGGCAATGGTGAACACACCGCTGGCGGTGGTCGGCAAGGTGATGCTGTAGCCGGCTTCGACCTGGCGCTGGGTGGCGATGTCCTGCACTTGCTGCAGGCTTATGGCGGGAGCCGCCGGGCCTTCCTGCGCGGCGCCGTGGGCCATGTGCCCGGCATGGTCGCCGGACATCGGCATCGGCGTGTTTTCCATCGCCCAGGGCACGGTCTGGCGGCTGGCGCTGTTGAGCGCGCCGGCCTGTTGGTCGGACTGCGGCACGTCGTTCCACATCGCCGCCGGGAAACGGTTCCACAACTCGGCGTATTGCTTGCCCCAGAAGCCGGTCCAGGTCATGCCGCTGAGCAGCATCACCAGCAGGAGCGCCGCGCCCCAGAAACCGACCACGGCATGCAGGTCGCGCCACAGCACACGGCCGCGGCTGCTGAACCTTGGCCACAGCACGCCGGCCGAAGACTTGCCGCGCGGCCACCACAAGTACAGCCCGGACACCACCAGGACAATGCCCCAGCCCGCCGCCAGTTCCACCAGGCGGTCGCCGAGGGTGCCGATCATCAGCTCGCCATGAATGGCCCGGGCGATGGCCTGCAGATTGTTCTTGGCGTCTTGCTCGCCCAGGATATTGCCGTGGTAAGGGTCGACGAAGATGTTCAGTTCGCCGCCTTGCTGCTGCACCACGAACTGCGCGCTGCGCCCGCTATCGAGCGGCGGCAGGTACTGTGTGACATGGCCTTGTGGATAAGCCGCCTGCACCCGCTTGAGCTGCTCATCGGCGCTGAGAACATGGTGCCCCGCCGGCACTTGCAGCAGGTGGCTGTACATCAGCGTGTCGAGCTGGGGCTTGAACAGGTAAATGATCCCGGTCAGGGACAGCATCACCATGAACGGGGCCACGAACAGCCCGGCGTAGAAATGCCAGCGCCAGGCCAGGTTATAGAAAGACACTTTCGGTTGGTTCATCAGGGCACGCTCCCTATTGGCAATTATTTTCTGTAGCCGCTGCCGAAGGCTGCGATAAGGCCGAAGCCCTTCAGCGATCTTGAGCATGCTGCGGCCGTACCGGCCGATCGCAGCCTGTCGGCAGCGGCTACATCTCTTGTTGTGTTTAGAAGCTCAAATCCACCTTGGTCCAGAGCGTGCGCCCCGGTTCGTTGATGGCTTGCGGGTCATTGGCCGGGTAGCCGAACCCGGCGTTGCCGGCCAGGTTCAGGTGCTCGGCGTAGGCCTTGCCGAACAGGTTGTCGACGCCGGTGCTGACCTTCAGGTTCTTGTTGATCCGATAGGCGCCGTTGAGCGAGAACACGCCGAAGCCGCCGCTCTTGCCGAAGTCCTTGCCGACTACGTTGCCCTTGTTTTCGTCGATGCGGTTCTGCGCCGCCACCACTCGCCACAGGGCCCCGGCGCTCCAGTTGTCCTCGCTGTAGGTCAGGCCGAAGCGCGCATCCAGCGGTGGCATCTGCGGCAGCGGCGTGCCGTCGCTGCTGTTCTTGCCCCAGGCGTAGGCCAGGGTGGCGTCGGCCTTCCAGTTGTCGGTCAGCTTGTAGGCCGCGCCGAGTTCGCCGCCCATGATGCGGGCATCGATGTTCTCGGCTTGCGAGGTCGTGCCCATCATTGTGGGGCGGTAGCTGAACAGGATGTAGTCGCGTACCTGGCCGATGTAGCCCGAGGCCCAGGCCTCCAGTTCCGCGGTCTTGTATTGCAGGCCGAAGTCGAGCTGGGTGGTCTTTTCCGGCTTGATCGAGTCGAAGGCGTTGACCGAGCCGGCCGGGCCCATTTTCGGCGAGAACAGCTCCCAGTAGTCCGGGAAGCGTTGCGCGTGGCCGAGGCCGGCATAGACCGTGGTCGGGCTGTCGGCCAGGTCGTGCTCGTAGCGGACGAAGCCGCTGGGCAGGGTGTCGGCGCGGGTATCGTCGGCGGTCGGGTTGGGCCGGGCCGTCATCCCGGAGCCGATGCTCTGGCGGTAATCCTTGGCCGAGGCGCGGTCCAGCCGGGCGCCGCTGATCAGCCGGTCGCGGTCGGCGGCGTACCAGGTCAGCTCGCCGAACACGCCGTAGTTGTGGAAATCGGCATCCTTGGTGCGCGGCTGGTCCTTGTAGGTGTCGATACCCATGCCTTTGCGCTGACGGTGCTCGTTGGTCTGTGCATCGATACCGCCGATCAACTGCACATCGGCCCAGCGCCAGGTGGCCTTGATCCGCGCGCCGAGGGTGCGGCGGTCGACGTTGCTGGCCATGGGGCCGGCCATCATCCCGGTGCCGGACGGCGTGCGCAGGGTGTAGTTGTCCATCACGTGGTCGGCGTAGTTGTAGTAGACCTGCGCCTCGACCTTATCCAGCACCTCGCCGATATTGGAGCGCTCGAAACGCAGGCCCAGGCTTTCCCGCTTGAACTGCGAGCCGTCCATGCCGCGCCCGGCGTAACGCGCTTCGCCGTCGCCCTTGCCGGCGGTGAGTTCCAGCAAGGTGTCGGCGTCCGGGGTCCAGCCCAGGGCGACGTCGCCGTTCCACTTCTCGTAGCGCGACGGCACGGTGTCGTTGTTGCCGTCCTTGTAATCGTCGGAATGGGCCTGGTTGCCGATCACCCGTACATAGCCCAGCGGGCTGCCGGCAGCGGCGTCGACCACCTTGTCGAAGCGGCCGTTGGAGCCGGCCAGGATGCTGGCGTTGACCCGTGTGCCGAGCTCGCCGAAGTTTTCCGGCTCGCGGTCGAAGAGGATGGTCCCGGCCGAAGCCCCCGGGCCCCAGAGCACGGTTTGCGGGCCCTTGATCACCGTCAGCTTGTCGTAGGTTTCCGGCGAGATATAGGAGGTCGGCGCGTCCATGCGGCCCGGGCAGGCGCCGAGCATCATGCCGCCGTTGGTGAGGATGTTCAGGCGCGAGCCGAACATGCCGCGCAGCACCGGGTCGCCGTTGGTGCCGCCGTTGCGCACCAGGGCAAAGCCGGGGATGGTCTTCAGGTAGTCTCCGCCGTCGCTGGCCGGCACGGGCTGGCGCGGGTCCTTGGGGTTGGTGACCACGGTCAATGGCGAGCTGGGGGCGATGGCGGTGATCACCGTCGGGCTCAGTTCCTCGCCGTGCTGGCTGTGATCGACCGGCTGTTCGGCCGCCAGCGCCAGTGGCGTGAACAGGGCACCGCAAAGTACCGCGATGGCATGGCTGAAACGTACACGAGGTTGGTTCAGGGCAAAGGTAGCGGGGGCCTGGGCAGGGCACAGGCGAGTGTCAGCAGAAAACCTGGACATAAAGGTTCCATCAATCATTTCGTAAACAACACGGCCAGCAGCCTGCGGCTGTCTTTTCTACAGTCGGCCGGGTGATGTGCAGTTGAGGGGTTTACGCAATGACTGGCGGGGCGCGGGTCAGGGCGCCGGGGAACACCGTCTGCCGGGCATGGCCCAGGCGCGGCGAGGGGGTGAGGAAATGGCTGGACGGCGAACTGTCGAGCGCCGTGAGCGAGAGGCTGCCAGGCAGCGCCGGGCAGTTGAACAGCAGGCTGCAATAACCGCACTTTTCCCAGAGCCCATGTTCGCCCTGGGCCTTGCCGTGCTCTGCGCCGTGCGGGGTTTCTCCGTGGCAGCCGGGCTCGCCCATGTCCATCGACATGGACATGTTCATCGGCATGGCCTGATCCATCGGCATCGACTGGGAAATCAGCGGACCGATAAAGATCATCAGCATGGCGAACAGGCTGATCCAGCTGCCGCGTCGTACCTTCAGCGGGGTACGCGGCATGGATCGCCCGGGGCCAGGCGAGCGCAAGGAATTCACGGTAATGAGAGCCGGCGCTTATTGGGCGTGCATGTGTTCCTGGGTGCCCGCGGGCGCCTCTTTCTGCACCGCCACTTCGACCGTGACGTCGCCGGATTTCTCGAAGTGCAGGGTCAGCGGGAAGCGCTTGCCGTCGCTGAGCAGGCTGCGGTCTTTGAGCTCCAGCAGCATCACGTGGTAGGCCATGGGCGCGAAGGTGACGGTTGCGCCTGGGGCGATCGCCACGTTGGCCACCTGCTGCATTTTCATCAGGTCGCCTTGCTGCACGTGTTCATGCAGCTCGGCCTTGCCCGAGATCGGCGAGTCGACGCCCAGCAGGCGGTCGGCGTCATTGCCGGTGTTGTGAATGACGAAATAGGCCGCGACGGTCGGCGCATTCGGCGGCAGTTCCTGCGACCAGGGATGGGCGATCTGCAGCGCGCCCACCTTGTATTCGTGGGCGGCGGCAAAACCGGTAGGCAACAGCAGGGCGGCCAGCAGCAGGGCTTGCAAGGCCTGTACGGATTTCAACATGGCAGTTCTCCAGAACGATTCGACACGCAGATCAATTGCGAGGTGGAATCAGGCCAGAGGTGAGGCGCGGGGGTTGAGGCTCGGCCATTGCTGGCGCGGCGTGGGCATCGCCAGCGCGGGTGGCGCGACGCTGCGGTTGGACTCGAAACGGGCGAAATACAGCTGCGGCGCATGGCCCGGCAGGGCGACCAGCGGGGCCGAGCCGGAACAGCACCAGCAGTGCTGCATAGTGGAGTGATCGTCGTTCTGCGGGGCTTGCTGCTCCAGCTTGCCCAGGGAGATCGCCACCAGCTTGGTGCCGCTGGATGAGCAGAAGCTGCCCCACAGCAGCTGTTCGGCAGGCGCTCGATCGGCCTGCTGCATGGCTCCCGAAAGCGGCATGGCAAGCATGTTGAACAGCACTGCGAAGCAGGCGATCCAGGCAAATGCGAGCCGTTGTCGGGACATGGTGACGATCCGTCAGGTTGAGCGAACAGGGGCGTATTTAGCCTGATCGCTGTGGATAAGTAAAAAGCCGTTGTGCGGTGTGGTGTCGCAGCGCGGCCTGGATTTCCCGCTCCTCAGTGAGCCGGTACGGCACGGACCTCGATGGCAACGCCGAGCTTGGCGCGAATGGCGGCGAAGATCGCGGCCAGGTTATCCATGCTCGGGTTGCCACTGGCGGACAGCATGCGATGCAGGCTCTTGCTCGGCTTGGCGGTCTCCCGGGCCAGCGCTTCGAAACCGACGGTGGCGTTGACCAGGTCGCGCAGAATGATCCGCGACATCTCCGGTTCGCCGTTGAGGAACAGCGTAGCAGCCTCGTCCAGCAGCGCCTGGGAAAACGCCGGGTCGCGCTCGGCGCGTTCGGCAATGCTGTGCTTGAAGCTTCGGGTCAGTGCCATGGGTGTCACCTCGTTTTCAGTTCGGCCTTCTTGCGGTAGTGGAACTCGGCGATCAGTTGTTTCGCCTGCCTGATGTCTGCCTGCTGGGTGGACTTGTCGCCACCGCCAAACAGGATCACCAGGTGCCTGCCTTCCCGGATCAGGTAGATCCGGTAGCCCGGGCCCCAATCGATGCGGTATTCGCCAAGGCCGTCGAACCACTTGATATTGGATGTGTTGCCCATTTCCAGGCGCAGCAGCGCGGTAGAAACCTTGACGGCTGCCTGGGTATCCAGTGTTTCGAACCAGCGGCCGAAGGGGCTGCGGTGGTTCTCTTGCTGGTATTCCTCGACTCTGATCATCGCCGGCCTTAAAGGTAACAAATAAGTTACTATATGGATAGGCCTTTGATCGTGACGCAAAGCCTGTCCGTGGCCAACGCCGCAAGTGTTTCCTCGGTCTTCAATACGCAAAGCCCCCGTGCCACGGCGGCCAGGGCTGTGCCTTACCGTTCAGCGGGAAGCTCCGGATGGCTTGGTAACGGGATGTATCTATGCGCGCTTTTGACGAGTCCCGGGCTGGCCAGGACCTCAGTGCAGAGCCCGGAGCAGCTCGCCCAGGTCGTGGAATTCCCGATCGACGGGCGGCAACGGCGGCCGCTGCAGGATCAATACCGGCAGCCCACGCTCGCGCGCCACTTCCAGCTTGGGTTCGGTGGCGCTGCTGCCGCTGTTCTTGCTGATCAACACATCGACACGCCGGCGTTCGAACAGTTCGCGTTCGCTGTCGATCAGGAAGGGGCCGCGTGCGCCTATCACTTCGCAGCGTTCGTTGCCGGGGTATTCGTCGAGCGCGCGCAGGGTCCAGAACTGTCCGGCGGGGATCTCCTGCAGATGCTGCAAGGGCTCGCGGCCCAGGGTGAACAACGGGCGCTTGAAAGGTTTGAGCGCCTGGACCAGTTCGGCCCAGTCGCGGACTTCCCGCCAGTCGTCACCGGCCTGTGCCTGCCAGGCCGGTCGGCGCAGGGCCCAGCAGGGGATGTCACACAGTTGCGCGGCGGTGGCGGCGTTCTGGCTGATCCGAGCGGCATAGGGATGAGTGGCGTCCAGCAGCAACTCGATGCCTTGCTCGCGGATGAATTGCGCCAGACCTTCGGCGCCGCCGTAACCGCCGACCCTGACCTGGCAAGCCAGGTCGGTGGGCACCCGGCCGATGCCCGCCAGGCTATAGATGTGCTGCGGGCCGAGGGTCCGGGCAATGGCCAGGGCTTCGCTCACGCCGCCCAGGAGCAATATGCGTTTCATTGGAAAGCTCCGGCATGGCCGACGATGCCGCCCTGGCGATCGATGGCGAAGACTTCGACCTGGACCTCGCGCGGCACCACGCTGCGGGCGAAGTCCAGGGCGTGCCGGCACACCGCGTCGCCCAGGGCGATGCCGGCGGCGCTGGCCATGGCCAGGGCTTGCTGGCTGGTGTTGGCGCCACGAATGGCGCTTTGCAGCGCCGGGTCGGCGCCAACCGCCGCGGCCCATTCGGCCAGTTGCGGCAGGTCGATGCTGGAATGGCGGCTGTGCAGGTCCATGTGCCCGGCCGCGAGCTTGCTGATCTTGCCGAAGCCGCCGCATAGGCTGAGTTTGTCCACTGGCACTTTGCGCAGGTGCTTGAGCACCGCGCCGACAAAGTCGCCCATCTCGATCAGGGCGATTTCCGGCAGGCCGTAGACGCGGCGCATGGTGTCTTCGCTGGCATTGCCGGTACAGGCGGCGATGTGCAGGTAGCCGTTGGTCTTGGCGACATCGATGCCTTGGTGGATCGAGGCGATATAGGCCGCGCAGGAGAACGGCCGCACGATGCCGCTGGTGCCGAGGATCGACAGGCCGCCAAGGATGCCCAGGCGCGGGTTCATGGTTTTCAGCGCCAGGGCCTCGCCATCCTCGACGTTGACCGTGACTTCGAAACCGCCCTGGTAGCCCCGTTCCCGGGCCAGGGTGGCCAGGTGTTCGCTGATCATGCGGCGCGGTACCGGATTGATCGCCGGCTCGCCGACGCCCAGCACCAGGCCGGGGCGGGTCACGGTGCCGACGCCTTTGCCGGCGATAAAGCGAATGCCGCTGTCCGGGCTCAGGCGCACCTGCGAATAGAGCAGGGCACCATGGGTCACGTCGGGGTCGTCGCCGGCATCCTTGATCGTGCCGGCTTCGGCGCCGTTGGCGGTGAGGCGGCAGAATTCCAGGCGCATCTGCACCTGCTTGCCCTTGGGCAGGGTGATCTGCACGGCATCGGCGCGGGTGCCTTCGAGCAACAGGCGCGCGGCCGCGAGGCTCGTGGCGGTGGCGCAACTGCCGGTGGTCAGGCCGCTGCGCAGCGGGGCCGGTTGTTCCGCTGTTTCTTCACGCATGCGCAGCCCCCAGGAGGTGCGAGCGTGCTCGCGGTGCCTGGATCGCGAGCACGCCCGCTCCTGCAGGAAGGGGGAGTCGGCTCATAGTGGTTTGACGAGGTCGAGCAAGGTAATGGGCAGCGCCTGGCGCCAGGTGTCGAACCCGCCCAACGGCTGGGCCTGGGCGACATGCAGGCGGGTCAGTTCGCCGCCGTGCCGTTCGCGCCAGGCCATCAGGGTCGTTTCGCTTTGCAGGGTCACGGCGTTGGCCACCAGCCGGCCGCCGGGCTTGAGCCGGGCCCAGCAGGTGTCGAGTACGCCGGGGCGGGTCACGCCGCCGCCGATAAAGATCGCGTCCGGAGCTTCCAGGCCGTCCAGCGCCTGGGGCGCACTGCCGCGAATCAGCTGCAGGCCGGGCACGCCAAGGGCGTCGCGGTTGTGTTCGATCAGTTGCTGGCGTCCCGGGTCGGCTTCGATGGCCAGGGCCCGGCAACTGGGGTGCGCGCGCATCCATTCGATGCCGATCGAGCCGCTGCCGGCGCCGACATCCCACAACAGTTCGCCGGGCACCGGGGCCAGGCGGGCCAGGGTGATGGCGCGGACATCGCGCTTGGTCAGCTGGCCGTCATGCTCGAAGGCCGAGTCGGGCAAGCCGGCCAGGCGCGACAGGCGCGGTGTGCCCGGCTCGGCCAGGCATTCGATGGCCACCAAGTTGAGGTCGGCGATGGCCGGGTCGCTCCAGTCGTTGGCATTGCCGTCGGTGCGCCGCTCGGCCTCGCCGCCCAAATGCTCCAGCACGCTCAGACGGCTCGGGCCAAAGCCGCGTTCGCGCAGCAGCGCGGCGATGGCCGAGGGGCTGAGGCCGTCATTGCTCAGGACCAGCAGGCGCACGCCGCTGAACAACTGGGCGCTGAGGGCGGCCACGGGGCGGGCGACCACCGAGAGCGTCACCACCTCTTGCAGCGGCCAGCCCAGGCGCGCGGCCGCCAGCGAGTAAGACGAAGGCGCAGGCAGGACGTGCATTTCTTCGTGGGCCACCTGTCGCGCCAGGCTGGCGCCGACGCCGAACAGCATCGGGTCGCCGCTGGCCAGTACGCACACCGGCTCGCCACGCTTGGCCAGCACCGGCTCCAGGGAAAACGGGCTCGGCCACAGTTGCCGCTCGCCGCGGATGCACACCGGCAACAGGTCCAGTTGCCGCTGGCTGCCGACGATCCGCGAAGCGCCCATCAGGGCCCGCCGGGCGTTCTTGCCCAGGCCCTTGAAGCCGTCTTCACTGATTCCCACTACTGTCAGCCAGGGCGACATTTATATTCCTCGAGGGTAAAACCTGTTCTTCCGACAGGCAGGCTTTTCATGCCTTCGGACAAAGCAGGCATAATACCGCGCCTTCGCCCGTGAAGCGCCTTTCCCACACAGCCGGTCACCCCCCTTGAACGAACGTCCGATGTCCACCGCTTTACGCCCCTCGGCCTGTCCGGGGTTGCTGCGTATCGTCCCGGCACTGGATGGTGGTATCTGCCGGATCAAGCTGGCCGGCGGGGCGATCAGCGCCGCCCAGGCCCGCGCGGTGGCTGCTGCGGCCGAGCGGTATGCCGGCGGGGTGATCGAGGCGACCAACCGCGCCAACCTGCAGATCCGCGGCATCGGTGCCGAACATCAGGCATTGATCGCCGAACTGCTGGCCGCCGGCCTGGGGCCGACCACCGCGGCCGGCGACGACGTGCGCAACCTGATGCTCAGCCCCACGGCCGGGATCGACCGGGCGATGATCGTCGACACCCGCCCCCTGGCCGGGCAGATTCTCGCCACCTTGCAGAGCCATCCGCGCTTTCATGAGCTGTCGCCCAAGTTCGCCGTGCTGCTCGATGGCGGCGAAGCCTTGGCCATGCTGGAGCATCCCCACGACTTGTGGCTTTCGGCGTTCGAAGGCGCGGGCGAGCCCTGGTTGGCTTTCGGCCTGGCCGGTTGCCCTGGGGACCCGCCCCTGGCCAGCGTGGCGCTGGAGGATGGGCTGGCCCTGGTGGTGGCGGTGCTGGAGCTGTTCCTCGACCTGGCCCGCCCCGAACAGACCCGCATGCGCCAGTTGTTGGCGGAACACTCGGCGGCTGAATTGCTGGCGCAGGTGTCCGCGCGCTTGCCGGGGCCGGTGATCCGGGTGGGCGATTGGCAGCGCGTGGCTCCTTCCGAGCCGTTGCATATCGGCACTTATCCACAGCGGGAGCCGGGCCAGGTCTATGTCGGCGCCGTCACGCCCCTGGGGCGGCTGGACCCGTCGATGCTGCGCGGCGCGGCGCAGTTGGCCGAGCAATGGGGCGACGGTAGCCTGAGGTTTACCCCCTGGCAAAGCCTGCTACTGCCGAACCTACGGGCCGAAGACGCGCCTGAAGCCACGCTCCGCCTGCAACAGCTGGGGTTTCTCTGTTCGCCAGAGCAGGCCCTGGCCCACCTGATTGCCTGCACCGGTTCCAGCGGCTGCGCCAAGGCCCTGGCCGATACCAAGGGCGACGCGGTGAAGCTGGCCGCCCGACTCCAGCGCCACGGCCAGCAGCCGGACGTGCATCTGTCCGGCTGCTCGCGCTCCTGCGCCGCGGCTCATGTGGCCCCGGTCACTTTGCTGGCCGTCGCCCCCGGTCGTTACGACCTCTATTTTCGCGATGCCGCGCAGCCGGGTTTCGGCACGCTGCACGCACGCAACCTTTCCCTTGAAGCGGCCGGCGCATTGCTCGATGCCCGCCCACGGAGCAACACCCATGATTGATTACATCCGCGACGGTCAGGAGATCTATCGCAACTCCTTCGCGATCATTCGCGAAGAAGCCAGGCTCGATCGCATTCCCGCTGACCTGGAGAAGCTCGCGGTGCGGGTGATCCATGCCTGCGGGATGGTCGACGCCATCGACGGCCTGCAGTTCTCCGAAGGCGCGGGCCAGGCCGGGCGCGCTGCCCTGGCCGCTGGCGCGCCGATTCTCTGCGATGCGCGCATGGTCGCCGAAGGCATCACCCGCGCGCGCCTGCCGGCGAACAATCAGGTGATCTGCACCCTGCGCGACGAAAGCGTGCCGGAGCTGGCCCGCGAGCTGGGCAACACCCGCTCGGCGGTGGCCCTGGAACTGTGGCGGCCGTACCTGGAAGGCAGCGTGGTGGTGATCGGCAACGCCCCGACCGCGCTGTTCTACCTGCTGGAAATGCTCGACGCCGGTGCGCCGAAACCGGCGCTGATCCTCGGCTTCCCGGTAGGTTTCGTCGGCGCGGCCGAGTCCAAGGCGATGCTCGCCGCCGACAGCCGCGGCGTGCCTTTCGTGATCATGCAAGGCCGCCTGGGCGGCAGCGCCATGGCCGCCGCCGCCGTCAACGCCCTGGCCACGGAGATCGAATGATGCAGCAACCTGGACGTTTGATCGGCCTGGGCGTGGGCCCCGGTGACCCGGAACTGATTACCGTGAAAGCCCTGCGCCTGCTGCGCGAGTCGCCGGTGGTGGCGTACTTCGTCGCCAAGGGTAAAAAGGGCAATGCGTTCGGCATCATCGAAGCGCATTTGCAGGATGCGCAGACCCTGTTGCCGCTGGTCTACCCGGTGACCACCGAAGCGCTGCCGGCGCCGTTGTCCTACGAGCAGGTGATCAGCGATTTCTACGACACCGCCAGCGAGCAGTTGGCCGCACACCTGGACGCCGGCCGCGATGTGGCGGTGATCTGCGAAGGCGACCCGTTCTTCTACGGCTCCTACATGTACCTGCACGACCGCCTGGCCGAGCGTTACCAGGCCGAAGTGGTGCCGGGCGTGTGCTCGATGCTCGGTGGCGCCTCGGTGCTGGGTGCGCCGCTGGTGTATCGCAACCAGAGCCTGTCGGTGTTGTCCGGCGTGCTGCCCCATGACGAACTCAAGCGCCGCCTGGCCGATGCCGACGCGGCGGTGGTGATGAAGCTGGGGCGCAACTTCCCCAAGGTGCGCCAGGTGCTCGAAGAGCTGGGCCTGGCCGGGCGCGCGCTGTACGTCGAGCGCGCGACCATGGCCAACCAGAAGATCGTGCCGCTCGATGAAGTGCAGCCGATGTCTTCGCCGTATTTCTCGCTGATCATCGTGCCCGGTGAAAGGTGGCAAGGTTGATGGCCCGTTCCGCGCCGGCCATCGTCATCCTTGGCCAAGGCAGCCTGGCGACTGCGCGCAAACTTCAGCAGCTGTACCCGGACGCGCTGATCCACGGCCTGGCCGAAAGGGTCGAGGGCGCAGACCGCTCGTACCAGGAATTCGGCGCGACCCTGCGTCAGCTGTATCAGCAAGGCACACCAATCATTGCCCTGTGCGCCGCGGGCATCGTCATCCGCACCCTGGCGCCGCTGCTGCTGGAGAAGGGCGCGGAGCCGCCGGTGCTGGCCGTGGCCGAAGACGGCAGCGCCGTGGTGCCGTTGCTCGGCGGCCTGGGCGGGGTGAACGTCATGGCCCGGGAAATCGCCGCCGGCCTGGGTGTGGCGGCGGCCATCACCACCAGCGGCGAGCTGCGCTTCGGCACCTGCCTGCTCAACCCTCCAAGCGGCTATGCCCTGGGCGACCTGGAACTGGGCAAGCGTTTCGTCTCCGACCTGCTGGGCGGTGAAAGCGTGCGCATCGAAGGCGCCGCGCCCTGGCTGGCCGAGGCGCGGTTGCCGGAAGATCGGCACGCCCGGTTGACCATCCGCGTCGGTTCGGCCGAGTGCGAGCCGGCCGCCAACGAACTGCTGATCTATCCGCGCAGCGTGCTGATTGCCTGCAACGGCAACATTGCGGGCGCCGACGCGCTGCGGGAGGCCTTGCACCAGAAGAAAATCGCCGTGCAATCGGTCGCCTGCCTGCTCGCCGCCGACCGCGATATGGCCAGCCCGGCCTTGCGCGAAGCCGCCGCCGAGCTGGGCGTGCCGCTGCGTTTTGCCCCGGCGGCGGGCAGCGTCGCCGAGTTGGCGCAACAGGCCGTGCCGCAACTGCTGCCGGCGCTCAGCGTGGGTGAAGACATCGCCATTGCCGTGGCCAGCCAGCCGCTGGACCCGCAGCAGATCGGCCGCCCCCGTGGCCGCCTGGCGGTGATCGGCCTGGGCCCCGGCGCCGCCGAACTGATGGTGCCGGCGGTGAAGGCCGAGCTGGCGCGCGCCAACGATATCCTTGGCTATGAAACCTATGTGCGCATGGCCGGCCCGTTCCGTGCCGACCAGGTCATGCACTGCACCGACAACCGCGAGGAAATGCAGCGCGCACGCCACGCCTTCGAGCTTGCCGCCCAAGGCCGTTCGGTGGTGGTGGTGTCTTCCGGCGACCCGGGGGTCTTCGCCATGGCCGCGGCGGTACTGGAAGCGCTGCACGAATCCAGCGAGCCGAGCTGGCACCAGGTCGAGCTGGAAATCCTTCCTGGCGTCTCCGCTTCCCTGGCCACCGCGGCACAGGCTGGCGCGCCCCTGGGGCATGATTTCTGCGTGCTGTCGCTGTCGGACAACCTCAAGCCCTGGGCAATCATCGAGAAGCGCCTGGACCTGGCGTCCCAGGCCGATCTGGCCTTGGCGTTCTACAACCCGATCTCGCGCTCGCGCCCTTGGCAACTGGGGCGCGCGCTGGAGATCGTGCGCCAGCACCGCACGCCGCAAACGCCGGTGGTGCTGGGGCGGGATATCGGGCGGCCGGGGCAGACGTTGCGCGTCATCACCCTGGGCGAGCTGACGCCGGAGCAGGTGGATATGCGCACCATGGTTTTGATTGGCTCATCCACCACCTGCGTGTTTCCCAAGGCTGGAGGCGGGGAGTGGGTGTATACGCCGAGGTGGTACGGGCAGAAACCCTAGGCAACCTCGAACCGCCGTAGGAGCGAGGCTTGCCCGCGATGGCGTCTGTGCTGGCGATGCATTTTTTGGACGGGGTACATATCCGTTTCTGCGGTAACGGCCACTTAGGGTTCCGCCCTTACGGCGACTCACTTTTTTCAGACGCCGGAATGCCGGCCCAGCCAAAAGTAACCAAAAGGTCTCGCCCCTGGCGTACGGCCTTCGCTGCGCTCAGGTTCCCTCGCTCCGGCGTCCCGAAGGGGCGGGTGGATCAAGATCAAAAGCCAAAGCTGCGCCATGCGCGACCTACCGGTCGGCGCTAAACCCTGTAGCCGCTGCCGAGCCTGCGAGGCTGCGATCGACCCCGCAGGGGGCGCAGGGATTTTGAAACCGCTGGAGGACCTTCGGTCCTATCGCAGCCTGCGGCAGCGGCTACAGGGGGGGGCGTTAGTTCGTGTAAGGCACTGTCTGAAAGTGAGGTTCTTCGCTTTCTTTTGTAAGGCTTTTCCGAGAAACTCCGGGCCGCTTGCGTCTGGGAAGGGCGCTGTCTAGCCTCGGGTTTGTCACTGGTTTTCAGTGATCGGGTTTAGCAGCTCGACAAATCTCAGGCGTACCAAGTGCCATGCCTTCCTGGTCGGATTTTATTCTGACAGGCCTGTTATGGCGGCTGTACGTGGGGCACCTTCGGGTGCGCCGGGTTCCTGAGCCCTGGTCTGCTAACCCGCGTCCAGCTGCCACCCTCAATCGTTTAGCAGCGACGGGTGAAAGCTCCATTGCTCGGGAGTTACACCATGAAAAAGCTCGTCCCCGATCCACCCGTTTCTCGCTCTTCCGCACGTCGCAATCCAGGGCACAAGCTGACCAATAAAGCGGTCCGGCATTCGTTGGCCAACGGTTCGGCGGAGGTGGTTTTCCTGCAGTCATTGGGGGCCACCGCGGGGCGTGCGGTGGGCAATGACTCGTTGTTTTGCGTGCGTGAAGGCATCAGCGCCGAAGAGGCGTTGCTTCACGTTTCGATCTTGCTCAAGGCGGCCGAGGAGGTGTCCGATGAGATCACCGAGCGGGCCAGTGGCGTGGAGCGTGGCCTGATCTGGTCGCTGATCCATAACGTGGAGATGGCGCGGGGTGTGGTGGACGCGCTGCTCGACGGCAGTCGCCCGCCCACGCAAGCCTGAACCCGAACCCGAACCCGAACCCGAACCCGAACCCGAATCCGAATCCGAATCCGAATCCGAATCCTGTAGCCGCTGCCGAGCCCCGCGAAGCTGCGATCGGCCTGGGCGGCATTCCGACGAAGCGGACGCAAAGGTCTTGAGACCGCCGAAGGCCTTCGGCCTTATCGCAGCCTGCGGCAGCGGCTACAGGTTCAGGCAATGCCCGCTAGACGATCTGAGTTTCACCCCAGAAAAAGCACAGGCTCACTGTCTCCAGTGAGCCTGCTTGTTCACGCCGCTTGTAAGCGTGTCGCTGCCGTTAACCCAGGTACCCCTTGACCCCGGTAAAGATGATCTGCGCCGCCAGGGCGCAGACGAACAGGCCCATCAGCCGGCTGACGATCTGCAAGCCTTGCTCGCCCAGGATGCGTTCGATGCGGTTGGACAGGTAGAGCACCACGCCGACCGTGAAGCTGGCCAGGGCGATGCTGAGGATTGCGGTGAGTTTGTCGTCCCAGTGGGGCTGGCCGACGCCCATCACCAGCAGGGCGCCGATGGTGCCGGGGCCGACTGTCAGGGGGATGGTCAGCGGCACTATGGTCACGTCCTGCTGCACGTTGTCGGTCTGGATCGCCGACTTGCCCTGGGCCATGCCCAGCGCCGAGATGAACAGCACGCTGCCCGCACCGATGCGGAAGGCGTCCACGGTGATGCCGAAGACACTGAAGATCACCCGCCCGAACAGATACAGCAACACGCTGGAGACCAGGGTCGCCAGCGCGACGTTCCACGCCAGGCGTCGACGCTCCTTGCTGGAATAACCGCGGGTCAGGCTGATAAAACAGGACAAGACGAAGAAGGGGCTGTAGAGCACCAGCATCTTCAGGTAAACGCTGAACAGCACATGGAGCATGGCGCAAACTCACAGCGAAGGAGGGCGAGCGGAGTTTAACAGGCGTTTGTCGTGCTGTCGGCTCAGGACGGTTGCGCCGTGATGCGGTTCTGCTGATCGCGCTGTGCCACCCAGTGCTCGATCAATTCGCGCAATTGCGACAGCTCCACCGGTTTGGCCATGTGCCCGTCCATGCCGGCCTGCCGCGCGCGTTCCTTGTGTTCGGTGAGGATGTGCGCGGTCAGTGCCACCACTGGCGTGCGCACGCGCTGGTTGCCGACTTCCCAGGCCCGCAGCTGCTGGGTGGCGGAAAAACCGTCGAGGATCGGCATCTCGCAGTCCATCAGCACCAGGTCGTAGCGCTGGGCTTTCATCGCTTGCAAGGCTTCTTCGCCGTTGCTCGCGGTATCGGGCTGCAGGTTGAGCTTGCCGAGCATGCCGCGGATCACCTTGGTGGAAATGCTGTTGTCCTCGGCGACCAGGATGCGGAAGTCGCTCGGCACCTTGACCGGCACCGCAACCCCGCTCAGCGCATGGGCCTGGTGGGGGACGAACTGGCCCTTGTTGCGCTGGGTCAGCTCGTCGGCCAGGGTGGTCTTGAGGGTATAGCCGGCCACCGGTTTGGCGAGGATGCGCTTGACCCCGGCGTTGCGCGCGATGACCTTGCTCGGCGCGTTGCTGATGCCGGTGAGCATGATCAGCAGGATGTCGTGGTTCAGGCTCGGGTCTTCCTTGATCTTGGCCGCCAGTTGCATGCCGGTCATGCCGGGCATGTTCTGGTCGAGCAGCACCACGTCGAAGTAATCGCGCAGGTGCGCCTTGGTGCGCAGCAGGGCCAGGGCTTCCTTGCCCGAAGGCACGGCGCTGACGTTGAGGCCCCAGGCACTGCATTGCTGCACCAGGACCTTGCGGCAAGTGTCGTTGTCGTCCACCACCAGCACCCGCGCCCCTTGCAGCGGGCCGTCGAGGTCGGAGGTCGGATGCTCCAGGCGTTCCGGGTCCAGCGGCAGGGTCAGCCACAGGGTGCTGCCCTGGTTGGCGCTGCTCTTGATGCCGAACTCGCCGTGCATCAGCAGGATCAGCTGACGGGCGATGACCAGGCCCAGATTGCCGCCCAGGCGGGTGCCGGCGAGGAAGTTCTTGCTGTGCAGTTCCGAGTGCAGCAGGGCTTCGCGTTCCTCGGCCTCCATCGGCTGGCCGCTGTCCTGCACGGCGATGCGCAGGCGCGGTTTGCTGGTGCGTTCGTCGAGGGCGACCACCACCAGGATCTCGCCTTCGTCGGTCTTCTTCAGGGCGTTTTCCAGCAGGCTGAGCATGGCCTGGCGCAAGCGTGTCGGGTCACCGCTGATGACCCGTGGCACCTGCGGCTGGATGAAGCTGATCAGCTCGACGTTCTGCTGCTCGGCCTTGGCGCGGAAAATGTTCAGGCAGTCTTCGATCAGCGCATTGAGATCGAACTGCACGTCGTCCAGCTCGATCTGCCCGGACTCGAGCTTGGAGATGTCGAGGATCTCGTTGATCAAGGTCAGCAGTTCGTTGCCGGCGCTGTGGATGGTCTGCACATAGTCGCGCTGCTTGACCGACAGCGGCGTGCCCAACAGCAGTTCGGTCATGCCCAGCACGCCGTTCATCGGCGTGCGGATTTCGTGGCTGATCTTGGCCAGGAACTCGGCCTTGGCATTGACCTCGGCGTTGCTCGCGGCGAGGTCGCGGCTGACGCTGAACTCGTTCTCGGTGATGCTGCGCTGGCGTTCGCCCAGGGCAATGCTCATCGCCAGCCCGCTCAGGCACATGGTTACCAGCAAGGTAATGATCAGGCCCTGGGGCGCGACCATGGTCAGCCCCAGCAACGCTGGCAGCACGATCAACGCACCGATATTGAAGATGCCCATGCCGGCCACGAAGAAGCGCGCCGGGCGGTAGCCTTTGTGCCAGTGATAGCTGGCGATGAACAGCATGCTCAGGCCGACCAGGGCCACCAGGCCGTAGGTGATGAGGTTCAGCGGCAGCGAGTCGACGAACAGCAGCAACAGGCTGCACAGGCCGACCATCAGGATGTCGACCAGCAGCAGCTTGTTCAGCGGATGCGAGCCCAGCGGGGCAAAAAAGCGATAGACGAACATCAGCCCGCACGGGGTGGTCAGCAGCAGCGCCAGGTAGGCGCCGGGAGTCTGTATCGCGTGCCAGTCCGGCAGCCAGGGGCCGAACAGGTTGAGCATCAGTGCCAGGCTAAGCATCACCAGGGCTTCGTAGGAGGCCAGCCACAGGCTGCTGCGCGAGCGGGTGTAGGCATAGCGCACGAGGTTGTGCAGCATCAGCATGCCCATGCAGCCGAACAGCAGGCCGTACAACACGCTCTGGCCCTGGTTGGCCGCGGTCATGACCGCCGATTGCAGGGTGATGTAAGGGCGCAGCTGATGATCGGAAACCAGGCGCACGTAGACATCGAGGGTCTTTTCGCTTTGCGGCAGCGGCAGCATGAAGTCGCTGCTGGGCAGGGGGCGTTCGGCCTGGGGTTGCTGGGTGCCGGAGGTCAGCTGCTCGACCAGGTTGTCGCCGTCCAGCACATACATGTCCAGGCGTGACAGGTCGGGGGCGAAGATTCGCAGCAGTTGTTCGTGCTTGCCCGGTTGCAGTTTGAAACGCAGCCATAACGCGCCTCCGGGTTCGGCGGCGGTAATGCGTTCCAGTTCGATCGGGCTGAATTGATTGGTGTAGCGCGGGGAACGGATGTCGCGCAGTTGCAGGTCGGCCTGTTCATCGAGCAAAACGGCCCAATTACTGCCTTGTGCGGCCTGGGCCGGGATCAAGCAGAGCAGGGTCAGCAGAGTGACGGTGAAACCTATGGCAGTCCTGAGCCAGCGCACGGCGAAATCCCTTCGTAGGTTGATGCCAGATTATAACTATGCGCGGCGCTGGAGCAGTCCGGCAAGGGCCTGGGGCCCTTGCCTGACCGGAAGACAGGATTACTCCTGATTTTCGCCACGCTCGCGGGCAATGGCCCGGTAACCGATGTCTTTGCGGTAGAAGCAGCCTTGCCAATCGATCTTAGCTGCCAGTTGGTAAGCCTGCTGCTGCGCGGCACCTACGCTTTCGCCCAGGGCAGTGGCGCAGAGCACGCGGCCGCCGGAAGTCACCACTTGACCGTCCTTGAGCGCGGTACCGGCGTGGAAGACTTTGCCTTCCAGTTGGGCGGCCGCGTCCAGGCCTTCGATCACCGCGCCCTTGGCGTAGTCACCAGGATAGCCGCCGGCTGCCAGGACGATGCCCAGGCTCGGACGTGGATCCCATTGCGCTTCGACCTTGTCCAGCGCCTGGGCCAGGGCGGCCTCGACCAGCAGCACCAGGCTCGACTGCAGGCGCAGCATTACCGGCTGGGTTTCCGGGTCGCCGAAGCGGCAGTTGAACTCGATGACTTTCGGGTTGCCGGCCTTGTCGATCATCAAGCCGGCGTACAGGAAGCCGGTGTAGACGTTGCCTTCGTCGGCCATGCCGCGCACGGTCGGCCAGATCACCTGGTCCATCACGCGCTGGTGCACTTCGCCAGTCACCACCGGGGCAGGGGAGTAGGCACCCATGCCGCCGGTGTTCGGGCCGCTGTCGCCGTCGCCGACGCGCTTGTGGTCCTGGCTGGTGGCCATTGGCAGCACGTTCTTGCCGTCGACCATGACGATGAAGCTGGCTTCCTCTCCGTCGAGGAATTCTTCGATCACTACGCGGGAACCGGCGTCGCCGAAGGCATTGCCAGCCAGCATGTCGCGCACGGCGTCCTCGGCCTCGGCCAGGGTCATGGCGACGATCACGCCTTTACCGGCGGCCAGGCCATCGGCCTTGATCACGATCGGCGCGCCTTTTTCCCGCAGATAAGCCAGGGCTGGCTCGATCTCGGTGAAGTTCTGGTAGTCGGCGGTCGGGATCTTGTGGCGCGCGAGGAAATCCTTGGTGAAGGCCTTCGAGCCTTCCAGCTGCGCAGCGCCAGCGGTCGGGCCGAAGCAGTCCAGGCCACGGGAGCGGAACAGGTCGACCACGCCAGCCACCAGCGGCACTTCCGGGCCGACGATGGTCAGCGAAACGTTCTTCTCGGCAAAGTCAGCCAGCTGCTCGAGGGCCAGGACGTCGATGGCCACGTTTTCGCACTTGGCTTCGATGGCGGTGCCGGCGTTGCCCGGAGCCACGAAGACCTTCTCGACCCGTGGGTCCTGAGCGACTTTCCAGGCCAGGGCGTGTTCACGACCGCCGCTACCAATGATCAGTACATTCATTTCAAAAACCTCGGATGACGCTAATTTGGGGAAGCGCGCAAGCCTGACTTTGTAGCCGCTGCCGCCAGGCTGCGATCAACCGCGAAGCGGTTGCAGGATTCAGATCGCTGAAGACCCTTCGGGTCTATCGCAGCCTTCGGCAGCGGCTACAGGGAGGGTGGCGCCCCATTGATACTTAGTGGCGGAAGTGGCGCATACCGGTGAAGACCATGGCGATGCCGGCTTCGTCGGCGGCGGCGATCACTTCGCTGTCGCGCATCGAGCCGCCTGGCTGGATCACCGCAGTGATGCCGACCTTGGCCGCGTTGTCGATGCCGTCGCGGAACGGGAAGAACGCATCGGACGCCATGACTGCGCCCTGCACTTGCAGGCCGGCGTGTTCAGCCTTGATCGCGGCGATACGGGCGGAGTTCACGCGGCTCATCTGGCCGGCGCCGACGCCGATGGTCTGGCGGTTCTTGGCGTAGACGATGGCGTTGGACTTGACGAACTTGGCCACTTTCCAGGCGAAGATCAGGTCGTGGATTTCCTGTTCGGTCGGGGCGCGCTTGGTCACCACTTTCAGGTCGTCGGCGCCGATCATGCCGATGTCGCGGCTCTGTACCAGCAGGCCACCGTTGACGCGCTTGTAGTCCCAGGCCGGGACGCGGTCCGCCGACCACTCGCCGCAAGCCAGCAGGCGCACGTTGGCTTTGGCTGCCACCACGGCGCGAGCTTCTTCGCTGACGCTCGGGGCGATGATCACTTCAACGAATTGACGCTCGACGATGGCCTTGGCGGTCTCGGCGTCCAGTTCGCGGTTGAAGGCGATGATGCCGCCGAAAGCCGATTCGGTGTCGGTGGCGTAGGCCAGTTCGTAGGCCTGGCGGATACCGCCTTCGGCGTCCGGGCTCACGGCCACGCCGCACGGGTTGGCGTGCTTGACGATGACGCAGGCCGGCTTGACGAAGCTCTTCACGCATTCCAACGCGGCGTCGGTGTCGGCCACGTTGTTGTACGACAGTTCCTTGCCTTGCAGCTGGGTGGCGGTGGCGATGCCGACTTCGGCAGGCTTGGCTTCAACGTAGAACGCCGCGCTCTGGTGCGGGTTCTCGCCGTAGCGCATTTCCTGGGCCTTGATGAACTGGCTGTTGAAGGTGCGCGGGAATTCGCTGCGGCCTTCGGTGGTCAGGGTTTCGGCCGCCTGGTTCACGGTGCCCATGTAGTTGGCGATCATGCCGTCATAGGCCGCGGTGTGTTCGAAGGCCTTGAGCATCAGGTCGAAACGCTGGGCGTAGGTCAGACCGCCGGCCTTGAGGCTTTCCAGGACCTGGGCGTAATCGCTGGCGTTGACCACGATGGCCACGTCTTTATGGTTCTTGGCCGCCGAGCGAACCATGGTCGGGCCGCCGATATCGATGTTCTCGATGGCGGTCGGCAGGTCGCAGCCCGGCTTGGAGATGGTGGCTTCGAACGGGTAGAGGTTGACCGCTACCAGGTCGATCGGCTTGATGCCGTGCTCGTTCATGATGGCGTCGTCGATGCCGCGACGACCGAGGATACCGCCGTGGATTTTCGGGTGCAGGGTCTTCACCCGGCCGTCCATCATTTCCGCGAAACCGGTGTAATCCGCGACTTCCACTGCGGCCACGCCGTTGTCCTGCAGCAGCTTGAAGGTCCCGCCGGTGGAGAGGATCTCCACGCCCAGGGCTTCCAGCTCCTTGGCGAATTCGAGGATCCCGGTCTTGTCGGAAACACTGATCAAGGCGCGGCGGATCGGCAGGCGGGTAGTCTGGTCGGTCATCTCAATTTCCATCAAAAGCAAAGGAGTCAGCAAAAAAGGCGACCGGTTTTACGCGGGCGCCTTTCTGGTTTGATTGAATGCTTACAGCAAATCGTACTGCTTGAGTTTCTTGCGCAGGGTGCCGCGGTTCAGGCCGAGCAACTCGCTGGCCTTGGTCTGGTTGCCCTTGACGTAGTTCATCACGCTCTCGAGCAACGGAGCCTCGACTTCGGAGAGCACCAGGTTGTACACGTCCGTGACGGCCGCGCCCTCAAGGTGGGCGAAATAATTGTGCAGCGCCTTCTCGACACTCCCGCGAAGGGTCTGGCCTTCTTCGCTCGGTGTATTGAGGTGCTGTTTCAAATTCACGTTGTCGCTCACGGGTGCTGTTCCACTCACTAAAGTCTCGGTCATCATCGTCATGCGGCCACCCCCTCTCCGTCCCCTGTCACCAGGCTCTTGTAACGCTCGGCAAAGAACTCACGAACGTTGGCGCACTGTGCTTCCGTATCTTCCAAACGATTGAAGTGGGCGCGAAACTCCCTGGCGCCCGGCAGGGTCGCGAGATACCAGCCCACATGCTTGCGAGCAATGCGTACGCCCATGACATCTCCATAGAAGGCATGCAGCGCGGCCAGATGCTCAAGCAGAATACGTTCCACTTCGAACAGCTCCGGTGCCGGCAGGGTTTGTCCGGTACGCAGAAAATGTTCGATCTCGCGAAAAATCCATGGCCGCCCCTGGGCGGCCCGGCCGATCAACAGCCCGTCGGCACCGGTAGCGTCAAGGACGTAGCGGGCCTTCTCGGGCGAGTCGATATCGCCGTTGGCGAATACCGGTATCGACACCGCCTGCTTGATCGCGGCGATGGTGTCGTACTCGGCAACACCGGTGTACAGGTCGGCCCGGGTCCGACCATGGACCGCCAATGCCGTGATGCCTGCCTGTTCGGCGATCTTCGCCACCGTCAGGCCGTTCTTGTTCGCCCGGTCCCAGCCGGTACGGATCTTCAGGGTGACCGGCACATCGACTGCAGCCACGACGGCATGCAGGATCTCGTTCACCAGATCTTCATCTTTCAGTAACGCGGAGCCGGCGGCCTTGTTGCAGACCTTCTTTGCCGGGCAACCCATGTTGATATCAATAATCTGTGCGCCCAACTCGACGTTGGCGCGGGCGGCATCCGCCAGCATCTGTGCATCGCCACCGGCGATCTGTACCGAGCGCGGCTCGGGATCACCCTCGTGGATCATGCGCAGGCGCGATTTGCGACTGTTCCACAAACTCATGTCGCTGGTGACCATTTCCGAGACTACAAGGCCTGCGCCCAACCGCTTGCAAAGCTGACGAAAGGGCTGGTCGGTGACACCCGCCATGGGGGCGAGAATCAAGCCGTTGTGCAATGTATATGGGCCGATGCGTACCGCCGACATAGGACTTCCCTGTTGTGGGGCCGGATCATGAGAGTTCGAAAAAGGGTTGGCATGATACCCGCTCTCGATGACCGGATAAAGGCTGAACTGGATAAAATCTGAACAGTTATTCCGTTATTGCCAACCGTTTGGTCGGCGAACAACAGCTAACAACCGCCGCCATCCAGTGCGGCCTGCGGCCGGATGCCGCGTCCTACTCGGGCGAGTGGAAGCTCAGGCTGTAATTGACCGCCTTGGGGCCCGGGTCGAGGATGTCCAGCGCAATGTGGATCGGTGTCTGCGGCGGCATCTCCGACACGCCTTCGAGTTCGCCCTTGACGTATTCGCCGGGCTTGAAGCGACGACTGGCGATCAGGTGCCCGTTGAGGTCGGCGAAACGCAGCTCCAGCAGCGGGAAGGGCTGGGAGAACGGCGCGCGGTTGTAGATGATTGCATCCACCACCAGGGCGCCGCTGAAGTCCGGATGGCTGCGCACCACCAGGTTGCTGCTCTTGATGCGGCCGATATCGACCTTCGAAGGCACTGTGCAACCCAGCTCGGGACACAGTTTCTGGAACCAGGGGCGGTATTGGTCCTGGCGCGCCAGTTCGTCGAAATGGTAGGCGATGTACTGGCCCGCCAGGCCGGCGGCGGCCAGCAGGATCAACAGGCTCCAGAGCAGGCGGCGGCCCCAGGGCGAACGGCGTTTTTGCCAGTCCAGCTGGATCGGATCGTCTTCCAGGTCCAGCAGCACGGCGTCGGGCGTTGCCGGTTCGGCGCGGCCGCGCTTGTGGCGGGGCGCAGGGCTGGGGGGCGGCTCGATCTCGTCGGGCTCGTCGGCGCTCAGGGAAATGTGCTGCGGCGTGGGCTCGAGGTCGTCGTCCAGGACCAGGGAGGCCGCCTTGGGTTCGTCTTCCAGGTCATCCAGGTTGAAAGACAGCGACGGTTCGGTGCGCCCAGACCGGCCGGTGTCGACAGGCGGCTCGGGCTTTTCGTCGAGGTCGTCGCGGGCGCCGGATGGCTGGCTGAACAGGCTGTCGGGCCAATGTTCCTCTTCGGCGTCCGGCTGGTCACGGCGGGCGCTGAGGGCGCTTTCCCTGGGCGGGCGCTCCTGGCCAAAGGTCTTGGCTGGCTGGATTTCCCGCTGTTCGAGCTTGGCCAGTTCCTCGTCCAGGTCGAGGCTGTCCAGGTCAAGTTCGGTGGCGTTCCACTGCTTCTGGCTGATGGCGCGCGGTGGTGGCGGCTCCTGCGGTTCGGCAGGGGCGGCCGGAGTGGAAGGTGCGGCAGGTTTGGCGACAGCGTCCTTGCCAGCGCGTTGCTCGAGCAACTGCCGTGCGGCGTTGAACACCTGCAGGCACGAGCCGCAGCGCACCACGCCACGGGCCACGCTCAACTGAGCGTGGCTGACGCGGAAGCTGGTCTGGCAATGCGGGCACTGGGTGACGAAGCTGTCGGTCATGCGGCGATCCGGTTCATACAGGCGGCCATTTTAGCGCCGACGGCCGGTGATGCGTACCCAGCCATCGAGGTTGGCGATTGGATCCAGGTCGAAGTCCTGGGCGTAAGCGGCTGCGACTTCTTCGCCCTGCTCGGCGAGGATGCCCGACAGCGCCAGGCGCCCGCCGCTCTTGACCAGGCTGGACAGCTGCGGGGCCAGGGAAACCAGCGGGCCGGCGAGAATGTTGGCGACCAGGACGTCGGCCTGGACCTGCGGCAGGTCTTCGGGCAGATAAAGCGGGAACAGCGCTTCGGCGATGTTGTTGCGGCCGGCGTTGTCGCGGGAGGCTTCCAGGGCCTGTGCGTCGATGTCGGTGCCCACGGCTTGCTTGGCGCCCAGCAGCAGGGCGGCGATCGCCAGGATCCCGGAGCCACAGCCGAAGTCCAGCACGTTGCAGTCTTTCAGGTCCTGGCCGTCGAGCCATTCCAGGCACAGGGCGGTGGTCGGGTGGGTGCCGGTGCCGAAGGCCAGGCCCGGGTCGAGCAGCAGGTTGACCGCGTCCGGCTCGGGCGCGGCGTGCCAGCTCGGGACAATCCACAGGCGCCGGCCAAAACGCATCGGCTGGAAGTTGTCCATCCAGCTGCGTTCCCAGTCCTGGTCTTCGATCACTTCGCTGTGGTGTTCGGGCAGCGGGCTGCCGGTCAGCAGCTCAAGGTGGGCCAGCACGCTGGCGGCCTCGGTGCCGTCTTCGAACAGGGCCAGCAGGTGGGTATGGTTCCACAGCGGGGTGGTATTGAGTTCCGGCTCGAAGATTGGCTGATCCTCGGCGTCCATGAAGGTCACCGAAACGGCGCCCACTTCGAGAAAAGCGTCTTCGTAGGTTTCGGCTTGTTCTGGGCTGATGGCGAGACGGACTTGCAGCCAAGGCATGGCGGGCACCTTTGAAATATGTAATGTGCAGCCTAGCGGGCTGCGAGAAGCGCGCAAGTTTACGCGAGCGAGGCGCAGAAGACGACACGCCAGGCGCCATTTCCCCGGGCAGCCCCATCCTTTGTAGGGGCGAGCGTGCTCGCGATAGCGACTGACGGGCTGCGCCGGTAATGGGCCGCCTGTGCGGACCGCGAGCGCGCTGGCGGCTACAGGTTTTGCGCCAGAAACGACAAGGCCGCTCGAAAGCGGCCTTGTCGGTCTGGTGCGGTGTCGATCAGTGTTGACCGGCCAGCTTGTGCTCCAGGTAGTGAATGTTCACGCCACCTTTGCAGAAGCCTTCGTCACGGGTCAGGTCGCGGTGCAGCGGGATGTTGGTCTTGATCCCGTCGACCACGATTTCGTCCAGCGCATTGCGCATGCGCGCCATGGCTTCTTCACGGGTTGCCCCGTAAGTGATCAGCTTGCCGATCAACGAATCGTAGTTCGGTGGAACCGCGTAACCGCTGTACAGATGCGAGTCGACGCGCACGCCATTGCCGCCCGGAGCATGGAAATGCTTGACCGTGCCTGGGCTTGGCATGAAGGTTTTCGGGTCTTCGGCGTTGATCCGGCATTCCAGGGCGTGGCCACGAATGACCACGTCTTTCTGGGAAATCGACAGCTTGTTGCCAGCGGCGATGCTCAGCATCTCCTTGACGATGTCGACGCCAGTGACCATTTCCGACACCGGGTGCTCTACCTGCACGCGAGTGTTCATCTCGATGAAGTAGAAGCGACCGTTCTCGTACAGGAACTCGAAGGTACCGGCGCCGCGGTAGCCGATGTCGATGCACGCCTTGACGCAGCGGGCGAAGACTTCCTGGCGAGCGGTTTCGTCGATGCCCGGAGCCGGCGCTTCTTCAAGCACCTTCTGGTGGCGACGCTGCAGGGAGCAGTCGCGGTCGCCCAGGTGGATCGCGTTGCCCTGGCCGTCGGACAGTACCTGGACTTCCACGTGACGTGGGTTGGTCAGGAACTTCTCCAGGTAGACCATCGGGTTGCCGAATGCCGCGCCCGCTTCGGAGCGGGTCAGCTTGGCCGAGGAGATCAGGTCTTCTTCCTTGTGCACCACGCGCATGCCGCGACCACCGCCGCCGCCAGCGGCCTTGATGATCACCGGGTAGCCGACTTCACGGCCGATACGCAACGCGGTTTCTTCGTCTTCCGGCAGCGGGCCGTCGGAGCCGGGAACGGTCGGTACGCCGGCGGCGATCATGGCGTGCTTGGCCGATACCTTGTCGCCCATCAGGCGAATGGTCTCGGCTTTCGGGCCGATGAAGGCGAAGCCGGAGTTCTCGACCTGTTCGGCGAAGTCGGCGTTTTCCGCGAGGAAGCCATAGCCTGGGTGAATGGCGGTGGCGCCGGTCACTTCGGCGGCAGCGATAATCGCCGGGATGTGCAGGTAGGAGTGCGCGGCGGAGGCCGGGCCAATGCAGACGGATTCGTCTGCCAGGCCCAGGTGCATCAATTCCTTGTCGGCCTTGGAGTAAACGGCGACGGTCTTGATACCCATCTCTTTGCAGGCACGCAGAATCCGCAGGGCGATTTCACCGCGGTTGGCGATCAGAACTTTTTCCAACTTCGCAGACATCGTTGGCTCTCCGCGGTTCAAACGATGGTGAACAGCGGTTGGTCGTACTCAACCGGCTGGCCGTCTTCAACGAGGATGGATTCGATCACACCGCTGGTTTCAGCTTCGATGTGGTTCATCATCTTCATGGCTTCGACGATGCACAGGGTGTCGCCTTTCTTCACGCTCTGGCCGACTTCAACGAAGGCTGGCGAGGTTGGCGAGGATTTGCGGTAGAAGGTGCCGACCATCGGCGAACGGGCAACGTTGCCGTTCAGCACAGGGGCAGCTGGAGCTGCTGGTGCGGCAGCGGCGGCCGGAGCGGCAGCTGCTGGTGCGGCGGCCGGGGCAGCCATCGGTGCCGGTGCGTAGTATTGCTGGGCTGGAGTCTTGCTGTGACGGCTGATGCGTACGGACTCTTCGCCTTCCTTGATCTCGAGCTCGTCGATGCCGGACTCTTCCAGCAGTTCGATCAGTTTCTTAACTTTACGGATATCCATGAATCATCAACTCCCAAGGGTCGGTCAGGGGCGTTTATTGCCTGTCGTTCAAGCTGTTGCTTGTCGTTCAAGCTGTTCTAGGGCGGCCTCCAGGGCCAGTCGGTAGCCGCTGGCGCCAAGGCCGCAGATCACTCCCACCGCAACGTCGGAGAAGTAGGAGTGATGGCGGAAAGGTTCGCGTTTGTGCACGTTAGACAAATGCACTTCGATGAATGGGATGCTCACCGCCAGCAGCGCGTCACGTAATGCGACGCTTGTATGCGTAAAAGCTGCTGGATTGATCAAAATGAAGTCCACGCCTTCATCGCGGGCGGCGTGGATGCGGTCGATCAATTCATACTCGGCGTTGCTTTGCAGGTAGAGCAGATGGTGGCCGGCCTCGCGAGCGCGACGCTCCAGATCCTGGTTGATCTCAGCCAGGGTGACTGCCCCGTAGACCCCCGGTTCGCGGGTGCCGAGCAGGTTCAGGTTGGGTCCGTGAAGAACCAGTAGGGTCGCCATCTGCCGTTCCTTGTTATTGCGCAGTGATTGGAATGTGCGGTTATCAGAACTCGGCGACTATGCCGCAAAGCCTTTGTGACTGTCCAGTTCTCTGCAATAGGCAGCACGATGACCGATGTTTAGCCAAAATATGTGACCAACTGACTAAATCCGGTCATTTGCCGCGGCAATGCGTTCGGCGAAGTCCCTGGCGCTGATTTCGCCGATTACGCGCACTTCGGCACGTTCGACGCCATCTTTGCCGAAGAACATCAATGCCGGCGGACCGAACAGTTGATAGCGGTCCAGCAGGGCGCGCTGTTCGCTGTTGCTGGCGGTGATATCGAAGCGCACCAGGCGATAGCCCTGCAGGCGCTCGAGGACCAGGCTGTCGCTGAGCACCTCGCGTTCGATGACTTTGCAGCTGATGCACCAGTCGGCGTACCAGTCGAGGAGCAGCGGGGCGCCGGCGCTTCGGGCATCGGCCAGGGCCTGGTCGAGTTCGCCGGGGGTGGTGACCGTCTGCCATTGGGCGGTGCTGGTTTTTCCGGGGCTGCCGATGGCCGCCACCGGTGGACGGGCGAGCGGGTTGAACGGATCGGTCTGGCCGCTGAGCGCGCCGTACCAGCAGGCCAAGGCATAAAACACCAGGAACAGCCCGAGCAACTGCGCCAGGCGTTCGCGGGGTGCCTTGTAGACAAACTCCAGGGCGCCGAGGAACAGGCCGACGCCGGCCGCCAGCGCGCCAATCAGCAACAGGCTGACCTGGCCCGGCAGGACCCGGCTCAGCAGGCCGATCGCCAGGCCGAGCAGCAGCACGCCAATGGCGTTTTTCACATACACCAGCCAGGGCCCGCTTTTCGGCAGCCAGGCCGCGCCGCCGGTGGCCACCAGCAACAGCGGCGTGCCCATGCCCAGGCCCAGGGCGAAGAGTTTCAGGGCGCCGCCCAAGGCATCGCCGCTGGCGCTGATATACAGCAGGGCACCCGCCAGGGGCGCCGAAACGCAGGGCGATACCAGCAGGCTGGAGACCACGCCCAGCACCGCCGCGCCCCACAGCGAGCCGCCTTCGGTACGCCCGGCGATGCGTTCCAGGCGCTGGCTGATAAAGCGCGGCAGCTTGAGTTCGAAGACATCGAACATCGCCAGGGCGAACACGGCGAAGAACAGTGCAAAGGGCACCAGCACCCAGGCCGATTGCAGGCGGGCCTGCAAATTGAGCTGGGCGCCGAACAGCCCCATCAGGGCGCCCAGAAGGGCGAAGCAGGCCGCCATCGGCAATACATAGGCGAGCGACAGGTTGAAGCCACGCCAGCCGCCGACCTGGCCCTTGAGCACCACGCCGGAAAGAATCGGCAGCATCGGCAGGACGCACGGCGTGAACGTCAGGCCGATGCCGGCGAGGAAGAACAGCGCCAGCTCACGCCAGCTCCAGACGGCTTTTCCAGGGGCGGAAGCAGGGCTGGCGGCGCTTGCGGCATTCGCCGAAGAGGCCGCGCCGTCGATTGGCAGGCGCTCGGTTTCCGGTGGATAACACAGGCCCTTGTCGGCGCAGCCCTGGTAGGTCACGGCCAGGGTGAAGGCTCTTTGATCGGCGGCGGGGCGCGGCAGTTCGATATCGAGAATGCCGTGGTAGACCTCGACATCGCCGAAAAACTCGTCGTGTTTCTGCTCGCCCTTGGGCAGTTGGGCAGCGCCCAGGGCGATGTCGGCAGGCTCGGCACGGAACTGGAAGCGGTGGCGGTAGAGGTAATAACCCTCGGCGGCGACGAAGCGCAGCTTGATCGATTGCGGCGTGCTTTGCAGCAGGCTCAGCTGGAACGCTTCGCGCACCGGCAGGAAGTCGGCACTGTTGTTGATCGAGCCCAGGGTCGAACTGGGGCGGCTGTCCAGCAACCCGCCGGCGGTCGCCGGCAGGGCAAGGACGAACAGCAGCAGGCAAAGCAGGCGACGCATGGCAATCTCGCGAATCGAAGGTGTGCGCATGATAGCGGAGAGCGGCGGGGTTCGCAGGCTGGTGGGCGGTCTGGGTGGCTTTTGATCGCGGGCAAGCCTCGCTCCTACAGGTTCGCGTCATCTGTAGGAGCGAGGCTTGCCCGCGATAGGGCTCAAGTCAGACGCGGAACGCCTGCACCGCCGTGTGCAGCTGGCCGCCCAGGGCCAGCAGGTTCTCGCCTTGTTCACGGCCTTCGCCGATGCGTTGCAGGTTGTCCCCGCCCAGTTGATGAATGCGCTCGCTGTGGTCGCGGATTTCGCTGACGGCGCCGCTTTGCTGGGCGGTGACATCGGCAATGCGTATCGCGGTGTCGGAAATGGTCTGGATCGCCCCGACGATTTCATCCAGCGCGCCGTCCGCGGCCTGGGCCTGGCTGGCCGTGGCCTCGGCGTGTTCGACCTGGGCGCGCATGCCCTCCACCGATTGTCGGGCGGCGGCTTGCAGGCCGGCGATCAGGGTCTGGATCTCGGCGGTGGCCCCGGCGGTGCGCTGGGCCAGGGAGCGCACTTCCTCGGCGACCACGGCAAAACCGCGGCCCATTTCCCCGGCCCTCGCGGCTTCGATGGCGGCGTTCAGGGCCAGCAGGTTGGTCTGGTCGGCAATGGAGCGGATGACCGTGAGCACGCCACCGATGGTCGCCGACTCTTCGGCCAGTTGTTCGATCATCTGCGCGTTGCCCTGCACCTCGCCGACCAGCGCATGCAGCCCGGTCAGGCTCAGGCCGATGACTTTCTGCCCCTGCTCCACCGCCACCCCGGCGCTGCGGCTGGCATCGGCGGCCTGGCTGGCATCGCCGGCGACTTGCTGGATGGTCGCTTCCAGCTCGCCCAGGGCGTCGCGGATCTGCGCGGTGTCGCCGGCCTGGCGCTCGGCCCCGCCGTGCAGGCCGCTGCTCAGTTCCGCCAGGGCGCGGCTGCTGCCGGCGACCTGCTCGGCGTTCTGCCGGATGGTGCCCACCAGGTCCACCAGATAGGCGCGCAGGCGGTTCAGTGATTCTTCGATATCGTGCAGCTCGCGGTTGGTCCGCCCCAGCTGGATGTCGCGGCTGAAGTCGCCCTCGGCCCAGGTCGACAGGGCCGGCGCCAGGTTGCTCAGGACCCGCGCCAAACGGCGCTGCAAGGTGTCGATGAGCAGGGCGATCAGCAGGATCAGGGCGATCATCAGGCCTTGCATCAACCGCACTTCGCCCTGGATCTGCCCGTGCTGGGCGCGCACGGTCGGCTCCAGCTCGGCGATGGCCTGCTGCACGGCGGCGATTTTCAGGTGGGTGGCGGCGCTGAGGTCGGCGCGTTTCTGGATCTGTTCGCGAGTGCGGTTCAGCTCGGCGGGGTAGCGGCCGAGCAGGCTGTTGAGCTCGCGCTTGAGGCCGATGCCGGCGTCTTCGGCGGCGGCCTTCTCGGTGTTCTCCAGGCCCATCATGGCGGCAAAGTCATCGGTGTTCGAGGCGTTGCTGGCGGCGACTCCGAGCAACGGCAGGGCTTCCAGCTGCTCGGCCTGGGCGCGCATGTTGCTCACTTCGCGCTCGACATCGGCGGCCAGTTCGCTGCGACCGCTGCTCACCAGTTTTTCGCGGGCCAAGGACAGCTTGCCCAGGTGCTGGGAGGCGGTCAGCAGCAACGGCAGGTAGGTCGCGGCGCTGGGATTGCTGGCCGCCCCGGTCGCGTATTGGCTCAGTTGTTCGAGGCTGGCGCCCAGCTCGCGCTCGGCCTGCAGCAGCAGCGCTTGTGGGTCGCCGGCCAGTTTGCCGGCGGCCAGCAAATCGGTCTTGCTGAAGTCGGCCAGGCCCGACAGGCTCGGGCGCAGGCTTTGCGCCAGTTCCGCGGGCAATTCGTCGAGCTGCGCCTGCTGGGTTTCGATGGCCTGGCTGGCGCTGCTCAGGCGCAGGGCATCGCCGCTGGCCAGGTAGTCTTCGATGTTGCGCGCCACCTGGTTCTGGAACTGCTGGGACAGCCCCAAATAGCGCTCCATCAATAGATAAGGGCGCTCGAGGGCGCGTTGCGACCACCAGAGCGTCGCGCCCAGGGCCAGGCAAACGGCAACTAATAGCAGGGTATTGAGATTGGTCAGCAGCTTCAGGCGCATCGCGTCCTACCAACGACTTGAATGGTAAGCGCCTGAATTTATTGCGTTTGCATTACAAGGTTATGACCGAATTGGTGGATTCCGATGAAAAAGTGGCGCTTTGATGGCGCGCCGCCTGGACCCGGTTTCGCCCGCTGTCCTTGGCGCGGTAGAGCGCTTCGTCGGCCTGGCTGGCCATCATCAGGCTGTCGGAGTCTTCCCGCAGTTCGACCACCCCGGCGCTGAAGGTGCACCACAGGTCCTGCGGCTGGGCCGGGTAGTGGATTTCGGCAAAACGCTGGCGGATTTCGTCCAGTACCTTGCAGGCGGCTTCAAGGTCGGTGTCGGGCATGACGATGGCGAATTCCTCGCCGCCGTAACGCCCGATGAAATCGGTCTTGCGCAGGCGTTGCTTGAGAAACAGCGCCAGGCTCTTGATTACCCGGTCGCCCATGGGGTGGCCGTGGCTGTCGTTGACCCGCTTGAAGTGGTCGATGTCGAGCATGGCGAAGCTCAGCGGCTTGTTTTCGCGGCGCGCGCGGAAGCTGCAGTCTTCGAGCAATTGCAGGATGTGGGTGTGGTTATACAGCCCGGTGAGGCTGTCGCGGACCATGCGCGCCTTGAGGTTGCGTGCGCGGGCGGCGCGGTTGCGCACGGTGGTGATCAGGTGGCGCGGCTTGATCGGCTTGGTCAGGAAGTCGTCGCCGCCTTCGCTCATGGCGTCCAGCTGCTTGTCCAGGTCGTCCTCGGCCGACAGGTAGATGATCGGCACGCTGACATAACGATCGTTATGGCGGATCACCTTGGCCAGTTCGGTACCGGTGCAGGCCGGCATATACATGTCGAGGATGATCAGGTCGGGCTGGAAGTCGGCGAGTTCGGCCATCGCCCGGATCGGCTCGATCAACGTCCGGGTAATGATTCCGGCGCTGTTGAGCAGGCGTTCGGTGTGCAGGGCCTGGGCGCGGGAGTCGTCGATGATCAGCACTTTATAAGGTTCGTATTGGGCGACGCAGGTGAGGATCTCGATTTTCTCCAGCAGGCTCGAGGCCTCCAGCGTACCGGTGAGGAATTCCTGGCCACCGGCGCGCACGGCGGCCAGGCGGGTCGGGGTGTCGGTTTCGTGGAGGCTGAAAAACAGCAGGGGCAGCTTCTGCTCCAGGCCTTCCTGGGCTTCGGCGGCCAGCTGCAGGCCCATGCCGCTGCCGCAGAAGTCGACGTCGATGACGATGGCCGCCGGCAGGCGCTCGATCATCGAGGAGCGAAACGCGGCGATGCTGTCCAGGGACTGGGCGCTGAGGCCGAAGAATTCCAGCTGCTTGGCCAGGCGTTCGGCGCGGTCGTGGTCTTGCAGCATCACGTAGATCGGCTTGCGCAAGGGCGGCAGGAAGGTCTGTTCCAGCTGGTCGCCATGGCGCAGGCCGGTGCGCGACAGACGCTGCATCAGCCGGTTGAGGTCGGTGATCAGGCCGCTGCTCAGGCGACCGCGGTTGGCGTCCACCGCTTCCAGCGAATCGCTGATGCTGCGGGCCAGCTGGGTATGTTCGGGTTGTTCGAAGCGTTCGGCGAAGCGCAGCAGGCGCAGGTTGGCCTCGCTGAGTTCGGACATGTCGGCGCTCGACCATTCGCTGCGCTGCAGGCGCTGCCATATCTCGAGGATCTGACGAGCCTGGTGAATTACCCGCTGGGCAAAGTGGTGCTTGAGGCGCTCACGGCTGGGGTCTTCTGGCTCGGTCATATCCTGACTACTAGTTAGGGCGCATGCTGAGGTCGAGTGGTGGCTCTATGCTAGCACCTCTTATGGAATGTACGAGTGTCGTACGTCAACAATCTGCAAAGCGACGTTATTCATTTCCCGACCGACTGGTCGCATAGGTTCTGGACTGTGCTTCATTTATAGTGGCCGCTCGATGTAAACCCGGCATGTGGCGTCTTGCGCGGCGGATGATTTTTAATCCGCCCGGTTCGAGGCACGATGGCGTAGGGTTGTGGTCGAACCGATGAACCCAAGTGATTGAAAGGATATAGCCATGCTGGACTGGAAGAACCGCGCGGGCAGCGCGCCGGATCGTGCTGCCGAACCCAAGTCGGCGACACGCAGCTACTTTGGTGGCCTGTTGTTCAGCCGCGCCCTGGGCACCTTGCTGGGGCTGTATCTGCTGGTAGCCAGTGCCCTGGGCTGGTACTGGAGCCAGGAGCCGTCGCTGTTCCCGGTTCAGCAAAGCGCGCAGGTGGCCGCCGAGAAGGAAGGCAAGCAGATGGTCGTCGGCTACACCACGGTGGAAACCCTCAAGTCCGTGGCCGGCACCTTGCTGAACAAGCCGGGTGGCTATATTTCCAACGACCGTTTCCCGCCGGGCCTGTGGATGGACAACATGCCGAGCTGGGAATACGGCGTGCTGGTGCAGGTCCGCGACCTGACCCGCGCCCTGCGCAAGGACTTTGCCCGTTCCCAGTCGCAGTCCGCCGAGGACGCCGACCTGGCCAAGGCCGAGCCGCGCTTCAACTTCGACAACAAGAGCTGGGTGCTGCCGTCCAGCGAATCCGAATACCAGGAAGGCATCAATTCCCTGAGCCGCTACCAGGCGCGCCTGTCCGATCCGAACCAGAAGAGTGCGTTGTTCTATGCCCGCGCCGACAACCTGAACAACTGGCTGGGTGACGTCGGTACCCGCCTGGGTTCGTTGTCCCAGCGCCTGTCGGCCAGTGTTGGCCGGGTCAAGCTCAACACCGCGCTGAAAACCGAAACCACGGCGCCGGGCCAGTCGCCGCAGGTTGACGAAGAAGTGGTGGAAACCCCCTGGATGCAGATCGACAACGTGTTCTACGAAGCGCGTGGCCAGGCCTGGGCCTTGTCCCACCTGCTGCGCGCCATCGAGGTCGATTTCGCCGACGTGCTGGCGAAGAAAAACGCCACGGTCAGCGTGCGCCAGATCATCCGTGAGCTGGAAGCGTCCCAGGAGCCGATCTGGAGCCCGATGATTCTCAACGGCAGCGGCTTCGGCGTGTTGGCCAACCACTCGCTGGTCATGGCCAACTATATTTCCCGGGCCAACGCCGCGGTCATCGACTTGCGTCAACTGCTCAATCAGGGCTGATCCATGGTGGTTACCTCCAATGAGGCGGCGCATCGCGCCGCCTCCGATGCCGAACAAGTCGCCTGGGTCGATGGCGAAGACCAGTTGCTGGGCGCGCTGGCCCGCTCGGAGTTGCGCGAGCGCGGCCTGATCGGGCGCGGCACCTATATCCTGCTGTTCAATTCCGCCGGCGAGCTGTGCGTGCACCGGCGTACCTTGAGCAAGGCCATCTATCCCGGCTACTGGGACGTGGCCGCGGGCGGCATGGTGCAGGCTGTCGAGAGCTACGCGGAGTCGGCGGCTCGCGAGCTGGAGGAAGAGTTGGGCGTGAGCGGGGTGGAATTGACCGCCCATGACCATTTCTTTTTCGAAGACACCGACAATCGTCTCTGGTGCTCGGCCTTTTCGGCGGTCTGGGACGGGCCTCTGCGCCTGCAGCCGGAAGAAGTGCTGGAAGCGCGCTTCATCCCGATCGACGAAGTGATGCGGGAAATCACCGAAAAGCCTTATTGCCCGGACTCTTTGGCGGCCTTGCAGCGCTATCTGGCGCGGCGTCGCTAAAGTTGTATAAATTGGCGCGGTTAGGCTCTTAGCAAGTCGGCTTTTTGCCGTTACACTGCGCGACCTTTTTCAAGCTGGGTCGGCATGCTTCTGTCGGAGCGCAGCTTGCTCGCGATGGACGTTAACGATAACGCATGCTTTCAGAGAGCACCCGTCATCCTTGCGTTCTTCGCGAGCAAGCTGCGCTTCTACAAGGTAGTCCGGCCCAGTAGCGCTGCCCCTGCCTGAGTGGGGCTTCGCGGTCGATGGCACAGGCCATGTGCTTCGACCAGTCTTTGTCCTCCCAAGAGGATTGCCGGTGGCCAAAAAAGCCGCATCCTTCGCCGCCCTTGGTGGCCTGGTATTTTCCACCGACGCAGGTCGACATTGCCCGGACTGTAGCCAGCCGGTGGCAGCCTGCATCTGCAAACAAACCGTTATCCCTGCCGGCGACGGCATCGCTCGCGTGCGTCGCGAAAGCAAGGGCCGTGGCGGCAAGACGGTGACCACCATCACCGGCGTGCCGTTGGCCGAAGACGCGCTCAAGGAGCTGGCGACCACGTTGAAGAAACGTTGTGGCACTGGTGGCGCGCTCAAAGATGGCGTCATCGAGATCCAGGGCGATCATGTCGAGCTACTCTTGGCAGAGCTGATCAAGCACGGTTTCAAGGCGAAGAAGTCCGGCGGCTAGCAGCCTCTGTGAAAACCACCCCTGACTTGATGCAGCCTTGATCCGATCCAGGTTTGCCGTCGTCTTCATGGTTTTCACAGAGCCTGTTCATGACCGGTTTCTAAACTCAGCGCTGTAACCGAGGTCTACGTCCTCGTTGCAGGCTAATCGTCATTTTCATTCTTTAGACTGCGCCAGCCCCGGACCGGGGTGGCGCTCTATGACTTCTTTATAGGGGACTTCGATGTCCGTACGACGCACACGCAAAGACGATGGCAGCCAATGGACAGTTGCGGACAGCCGCAGTGTTTATGGGATTCGCCATTGGGGGGCCGGGTATTTCGCGATCAATGACGCCGGTCGCGTCGAAGTTCGTCCGAACGGCCCGAACAGCTCGCCCATCGACCTGTTCGAACAAGTCGAGGAGCTGCGCAAGAGCGGCTTGTCCCTGCCGTTGCTGGTGCGTTTCCCGGATATCCTGCAAGACCGCGTACGCCAGCTGACCGGTGCCTTCGACGCCAACATTGAGCGCCTGGAATACCAGAGCAAGTACACCGCGCTGTACCCGATCAAGGTCAACCAGCAGGAAGCGGTGATCGAGAACATCATCGCCACCCAGAACGTCTCCATCGGCCTGGAAGCCGGCTCCAAGCCCGAGCTGTTGGCCGTGCTGGCGCTGGCGCCGAAAGGCGGCACCATCGTCTGCAACGGTTACAAGGACCGCGAGTTCATCCGCCTGGCGCTGATGGGCCAGAAGCTGGGCCATAACGTATTCATCGTGATCGAGAAGGAATCCGAGGTCGCCCTGGTGATCGAAGAAGCCGCCTCGCTCAAGGTCAAGCCACAGGTCGGCCTGCGCGTGCGCCTGTCGTCCCTGGCGTCGAGCAAGTGGGCCGACACCGGCGGCGAGAAATCCAAGTTCGGCCTGTCGGCGGCGCAGCTGCTGTCGGTGGTCGAGCGTTTCCGTGGCGCCGGCCTGGACCAGGGCATCCGCCTGCTGCACTTCCACATGGGCTCGCAGATCGCCAACCTGGCGGACTACCAGCACGGCTTCAAGGAAGCGATCCGCTATTACGGCGAGCTGCGCAACCTTGGCCTGCCGGTGGACCACATCGACGTCGGCGGCGGCCTGGGCGTGGACTACGACGGCACCCACTCGCGCAACGCCAGCTCGATCAACTACGACATGGACGACTACGCCGGTGTCGTGGTCGGCATGCTCAAGGAGTTCTGCGACGCGCAGAGCCTGCCGCATCCGCACATCTTCTCCGAGAGCGGCCGCTCGCTGACCGCGCACCACGCCATGCTGGTGGTGCAGGTGACCGATGTCGAGAAACACAACGACGACGTGCCGCTGATCGAGAACAAGGAAAGCCTGCCGGAAACCGTGCAGTGGCTGGTGGATCTCTTGGGCCCGACCGATATCGAGATGGTCACCGAAACCTACTGGCGCGCCACCCACTACATGAGCGACGTGGCCGCCCAGTACGCCGACGGCAAGCTGACCCTGGCCGAAAAAGCCCTGGCCGAGCAGTGCTACTTCGCCGTGTGCCGACGCCTGCACAACTCGTTGAAGGCGCGCCAGCGCTCGCACCGCCAGGTGCTGGACGAACTCAACGACAAGCTGGCCGACAAGTACATCTGCAACTTCTCGGTGTTCCAGAGCCTGCCGGATACCTGGGCCATCGACCAGGTCCTGCCGATCATCCCGCTGCATCGCCTGGACGAGGAGCCGCTGCGCCGCGCGGTGCTGCAAGACCTGACCTGCGACTCCGACGGCAAGATCAACCAGTACGTCGACGAGCAGAGTATCGAGACCAGCCTGCCGGTGCATGGCCTCAAGGACGGTGAGGACTATCTGCTGGGCGTGTTCCTGGTCGGTGCCTACCAGGAAATCCTCGGCGACATGCACAACCTGTTCGGCGACACCGACTCGGTGAACATCTACCAGAACCCGAACGGCACCGTGTACCACGCCGGGATCGAGACCCACGACACCATCGAAGACATGCTGCGCTACGTGCACCTGTCGCCGGAAGAGCTGATGACGCACTACCGCGACAAGGTGGCCAGCGCGAAGATCAGCGCCAGCGAGCGCACCCAGTTCCTCGACGCCTTGCGCCTGGGCCTGACCCGCTCGTCGTACCTGTCTTCCTGATAGGTCCAACGTTGAAAAAAAAAACCACCGCTTGCGGTGGTTTTTTATGCGCGGCAGAAAACTCAGCGGGCCGGGCTGAACCAGCCGTCGTGCCGGCGCAACCCCAGGGCGAAGGTCAGCAGGGTCAGGCTGCGCACCAGCATGAACAGCAGGAAGGCCAGCCACAGGCCGTGGTTGCCCAGGCCCTGCAAGGCCCAGGCGCAGGGCAGGGTGATGAGCACGCTGAGCAGCATGCCGTTGCGCATTTCCCGGGCGCGGGTGGCGCCGATGAACAGGCCGTCCAGCAGATAGCTCCAGACCGCGATCAGCGGCAGGGCGGCGAGGTAGGGCAGGTAGATGAGCGCGGTCTGGCGCACCTCGGCGATATCGGTCTGCATTTCGATGAACAGATGCCCGGCACCCAGGAACAGCACGGCAAAACCGCTGCTGGCCAGTAACGACCAGCCGCCGGCCACCACCAGCGAGCGGCGCAGGGCCAGGCGATCGCGGGCGCCGATGGCGTGGCCGCACAGCGCTTCCACCGCATGGGCCAGGCCGTCCAGGGCATGGGCGGTGAGCAGCAGGCCGTTGAGCAGCAGCGCATTGGCGGCCACCGTGGCATCCCCCAGGCGCGCGCCTTGCACGGTGATCAGGAAAAACACCGATTGCAGCGCCAGGCTGCGAATGAAGATGTCGCGGTTGACCGCCAGCAGCGGCCGCCAGCTGGCCCAGCGCTGCAACGCCGCCCAGGCAATCCGCCCCGGATAGGCGCGCAGGGCCGGGCGGGTCATGGCCAGGCCGATCAGCGCGCCGGTCCATTCGGCGATTACCGAGGCCCTGGCCGAGCCGGCCACGCCCCAGTCCAGGCCCAGCACGAACCACAGGTTGAGGGCGATGTTGACCAGGTTGGTGCTCAACAGGATCGCCAGCGGCGCGCGGGCGTTCTGGGTGCCGAGGAACCAGCCGACCAGGGCCATGCTGGCCAGCGCCGCCGGCAACCCGAATAAACGGGTGTGGAAGAACGTGCGGGTCATCTCGTCCAGCTCGGCCGACGGCTGCATCAATTGCAATGCCGCGCCGCTCAACGGCACGCCTATGGCGCCCAGCAACAGAGACAGGCCCATGGCCAACAGCAACCCTTGCACCAGGATCTGCCGCAGCGCCGCGCCGTCGGCACGCCCCGCCGCCTGGGCGGCAAAGCCGGTGGCGCCCATGCGCAGAAAACCCATGGCCCAGGCCAGGACGGTATAGAGGCTGGCGCCGACCGCCACCGCGCCCAGCTGGTGGGCGTGGGGCAGATGGCCGATGACGGTGCTGTCGACCAGCGCCACCAGCGGCACGGAAATATTGGAAAGAATCATCGGCGCGGCCAGCGCCCACACCCGACCATGGGTCGGACGGTGGCGCCAGGCAGAAATCAGGCTGGACATGCAGGCTCCTTGCGAGAGCCGGCATTGTAGCCGCTTGCCTACCCGCTCATGTGACACGAACTTGTAGGAGCGAAGCTTGCTCGCGATCAGCCGCAAAGCGGCGCTCTCAAATTCGCGCAACAGCCGCAAGGGGGGTGGTGACAGGGCCGGCGTCCATCGCGAGCAAGCTTCGCTCCTACGGAGGGCGCGCGGATGATGGGTTTTGCGTCGATCAATGTGCGCTGCGCCACAGCCAGCCAGGCGGCGGTGATATATAGTTCAACCCTTCGATACTCCTGCCAATGAGTGCCCCATGTTTAACAAAGGATTGTTCCTGGCCTGTGCGCTGGCCTTGCTGAGCGCTTGCGATTCGTCGACCTCCGACAAGGCGGCGACCACCCCGGCTCCGGCAGCGGCGGTACCCGCGGCCAAGGCCCGGCCCGTGCAGGATGTCGCTGTCCTCAAGCAGCGCTACGCCGGTCGCGAGTTGAACGTGGTGGACGTGTCCGAGGTGCAGCTCGATGGGGCCAGCACCCTGTCGGTGAGTTTCTCGGTGCCCCTGGACCCGCAGCAGAAGTTCGCCGACAAGCTGCACCTGGTGGACAGCAAGAACGGCAAGGTCGACGGTGCGTGGGAGCTGTCGGACAACTTCATGGAGCTGCGCCTGCGCCATCTCGAGCCGCAGCGCAAACTGGTGCTGACCGTCGACGCCGGGCTGCGCGCAGTGAACGACGCGAGCCTGGCCGCCGAATACGTCAGCCGCCTGGAAACCCGCGACTTGCAGGCCACGGTCGGGTTCGCCAGCCGTGGCACGCTGTTGCCGACCCGCCTCGCCGAGGGCCTGCCGGTGATCGCGCTGAACGTCGACAAGGTCGATGTCGAGTTCTTCCGCATCAAGCCCGAATCGCTGCCGATGTTCCTCGCCCAGTGGGGACGCAATAACAGCCTGCACAGTTACGAGTCCCGGGAACTGCTGCCAATGGCCGACCTGGTGTATGGCGGCCGCTTCGACCTCAACCCGGCGCGCAATACCCGCGAAACCCTGCTGCTGCCGATCGCCGGGCTCAAGCCGCTGCAACAGCCGGGCGTGTACCTGGCGGTGATGCGTGCCTCGGGCACTTACAACTATTCGCAACCGGCGACCCTGTTCACCCTCAGCGACATCGGCCTGTCGGTGCACCGTTACCAGAACCGCCTGGATGTCTTCACCCAGGCCCTGGAAGGCGGCAAGGCGCTGGACGGCGTCAGTCTGGAGCTGTTGGACGGCGAAGGCCGTGTGCTCGGCCAGGGCAAGACCGAGAAGGGCGGCCATGCCGAGTTGCCGCTGCCGAAGAAAGCCGAAGTGCTGCTGGCCCATCAGGGCGAGCAGACCAGCCTGCTGCGCTTGAACGGCGCCGCCCTGGACCTGGCCGAATTCAATATCGGCGGCCCCCAGCCCCATCCGTTGCAGTTCTTCGTGTTCGGCCCTCGCGACCTGTATCGCCCGGGCGAAACCGTGCTGCTCAACGCTCTGCTGCGGGACAAGGACGGCAATGCGGTCAAGCCGCAGCCGGTGAGCGTCGAAGTGCGCCGGCCGGATGAGCAAGTCAGCCGCAAGTTCGTCTGGGACGCCGATGCCTCGGGGCTCTACCAGTACCAGTTGCAACTGGCCGGCGAAGCGCCGACCGGGCGCTGGCAACTGGTGTTCGACCTCGGCGATGGCAAGCCGCAACTGTACGAATTCCTTGTGGAAGACTTCCTGCCCGAGCGCCTGGCGCTGGAACTCAAGGGCAGCGACACGCCGCTCAAACCGGACGAGACCGTCGAGATCAGCGTCAACGGTCGTTACCTGTATGGCGCCCCGGCCGCCGGCAATCGCCTGAGCGGCCAGGTCTACGTGCGGCCGCTGCGCGAGGCGGTCAAGGCCTTGCCGGGCTACCAGTTCGGCTCGGTCACCGAAGAAGAGCTGAGCCAGGACCTGGAGATAGAGGAGTCGACGCTGGATGAAAACGGCGAAGAACTGATCGCCCTGGAAAGCAAATGGGCCGAGGCCCGTTCGCCGCTGCAACTGATCGTCCAGGGCAGCCTGCAGGAGTCGGGCGGTCGCCCGATCACCCGGCGGGTGGTGCTGCCGGTATGGCCGGCGGACAGGTTGCCGGGGCTGCGCGCGCTGTTCGACGGCGCGGAAACCGACGGCGACGGCCCGGCCGAGTTCGAACTGCTGGTGGCCAACAATGAAGGTCAGAAGCTGGCGGCGGACAACCTCAAGGTGCGCCTGGTGCGCGAGCGCCGCGACTATTACTGGAACTACTCGGAAAACGACGGCTGGAGTTATCACTTCAACGAGAAATTCCTCACCCAGGACGAACAGGTCCTGAGCATCAAGGCCGGCGATACCGCGAAGGTCAGCTTCCCGGTGGAATGGGGCCCTTATCGCGTCGAGGTCGAAGACCCGCAGACCGGGCTGGTCAGCAGCCTGCGTTTCTGGGCCGGCTACCGTTCCCAGGACAACGCCGAAGGCGGCGCGGTGCGGCCCGATCAGGTCAAGCTGGCGCTGGACAAGCCGCTGTATGGCGACGGCGACACCGCCAATGTCACGGTGACCCCGCCGGCCGCCGGCAAGGGTTACCTGCTGGTGGAGTCCAGCGACGGCCCGTTGTGGTGGCAGGAAATCGACGTGCCGGCCGAGGGCAAGAGTTACGCGGTCAAGCTCGACCCGAAATGGGCGCGCCACGATCTGTATGTCAGCGCGCTGGTGATCCGCCCCGGCGAGCGCAAGGCCAACATCACCCCGAAACGCGCGGTGGGCCTGTTGCACCTGCCGCTGGACCGCACCCAGCGCAAGCTCGGCCTGACCTTGTCCGCGCCGGAAAAAATGCGCCCCAAACAGCCGCTCAAGGTGAAGATCCAGGCCAAAAATGCCGACGGCAGCGTGCCGAAACAGGCCCATGTGCTGCTGGCGGCGGTGGACGTGGGCATCCTCAACATCACCGAATACCCGACCCCGGACCCGTATTCCAGCCTGTTCGGGCGCAAGGCCTATGGCGCCGACCAACTGGATATCTACGGCCAGCTGATCGAGGCCGGTCAGGGCCGCCTGGCCAGCCTGGCCTTCGGTGGCGACGCGGCGTTGGCCAAGGGCGGCAAGCGCCCGGACACCAGCGTCACCATCGTCGCCCTGCAAAGTGCTCCGGTGACCCTGAACGAGCAGGGCGAAGGCGAGGTCAGTGTCGACATCCCCGACTTCAACGGCGAACTGCGCCTGATGGCCCAGGCCTGGACCGACGAGCGCTATGGCATGGCCGAAGGCAAGACGGTGATCGCCGCGCCGCTGATCGCCGAGCTGTCGGCGCCGCGCTTCCTCGCCGGCGGCGACCAGACCACCCTGGCGCTGGATTTGTCCAACCTGTCGGGCAAGGCGCAGAAACTCGATGTGCAGCTCAGCGCCGAAGGCCAGCTGGCGCTGGTCAACGAAACCCGCCAGAGCGTGCAATTGACCCAGGGCCAGCGCACCACGCTGCGGATTCCGGTGCGGGCGCTGGGCGGCTTCGGCCAGGGCAAGGTCAAGGTGCTGGTCAATGGCCTGGACCTGCCCGGCGAGAGCCTGCCGCCGTTCAGCCGCGAATGGACCCTGGGCGTGCGCCCGGCCTACCCGGCGCTGCTCAGGCATTACCGCGCGGTGCTCAAGGACCAGCCGTGGAGCTTGCCGGAAGGCGAGCTGGCCGCCTTCGAACCGGCCGGGCGTGAAGCGCTGCTGAGCCTGTCGAGCCGGCCGCCGCTGAACTTAGGCGAGCAGATCCGTGCACTCAAGGCTTACCCCTACGGCTGCCTGGAGCAGACCACCAGCGGCCTGTACCCGGCGCTGTACGCCGATGCCGTCAGCCTGAAACGCCTGGGCCTGGAAGGCGAGCCGGATGCCGAGCGTAAGCGCAAGATCGAACTGGGCATCGAGCGCCTGCTGGGCATGCAGCGCTACAACGGCAGCTTCGGCCTGTGGGGCGCGGACGGCGAAGAGGAATACTGGCTGACCGCCTACGTCACCGACTTCCTGCTGCGGGCCCGCGACCAGGGCTTCGCGGTGCCGGCCGAGGCGCTGAAGAAGGCCAGCGAACGCCTGCTGCGCTACCTGCAGGAGCGCAACCTGATCGAGGTCAACTACAGCGAAAACGCCGAGCACACGCGCTTTGCCGTGCAGGCCTACGCTGCTCTGGTGCTGGCGCGCAGTCAACAGGCGCCGCTGGGCGCGCTGCGCAGCCTGTTCGAGCGACGGACCGATGCGCGCTCCGGCCTGCCGCTGGTGCAACTGGCCATCGCCCTGCAGAAAATGGGCGACCAGCCACGGGCCGAGCAGGCGTTGATTGCCGGCCTTGCCGCCTCGCGCAACAGCAAGGACTGGCTGGCCGACTACGGCAGCCCGCTACGGGACCAGGCGCTGATCCTGGCGCTGCTGGAAGAGCACGACCTGGCCAAGGGCAAGCGCGAGGAGCGGCTGTTCGAGCTGTCCGACCAACTGGCGGCCAGCCCGTACCTGTCGACCCAGGAGCGCAACTCGCTGTTCCTCGCCGGCCGCGGCCTGCTGGGCAAGCCGGAAGCCAACTGGACCGCGCAACTGAGCAGCGGCGCCGAAAGCCGTGAGCTGAACAACAGCCAGCCCGGCCTGAAACTGGAAGGCGCGTTGCTGGCGTCGCCGCTGTCGATCAGCAATCAGGGCAGCGAGCCGGTGTACCAGCAACTGACCATTTCCGGTTATCCACAGCATGCGCCGCTGGCGGGTGGCGAGAACCTGAGCATCCGCCGCGAATACCTGGGGATGAACGGCCGGCCGCTGGACCTGCGGGCCCTGGACAGCGGCGACCTGGTGCTGGTGCACCTGGCGGTCAGCGCCAAGCAACGGGTGCCGGATGCCTTGGTGGTGGACCTGCTGCCGGCTGGCCTGGAGCTGGAAAACCAGAACCTGGCGCAAAGTGCCGCGAGCCTGGAAAACGCCAGCAGCCAGGTCAAGGAATGGCGCGAGTCGATGCAGAACGCCAGCCTCAAGCACCAGGAGTTCCGCGATGACCGCTACGTGGCGGCGTTGAACCTGGACGGCTACGACAGCGTCACGCACCTGCTGTACCTGGCACGCGCGGTCACGCCCGGCACTTATCGCGTGCCGCCGCCGCAAGTGGAGTCGATGTATCGGCCGAACTGGCAGGCAGTGGGTGAAACCCTGTCGGAGATGGTGATCAAGGGCCGTTGAAAGGAATGTCGCCAGCCAGTTCGCTCCTGCAGGAGCGCGCCGGCTGGCGATTGACTGTGCAGCGCTCGCCTGGCGGTCAGTGCACGACCCAGCTCAGCAGCCACAACCCCAGCAGCAGCCAGATGATGCCCATGACGATCGAGGCGCGCATGAAGGCGCGGACCGCCGAGTACAGCAGCATCAGCCCGACGATCAGGGTAATGATGCTGATGATCGAGGTGTCCATGCCCAGCGCCCGCGACAAGCCGTCGATAAAGTTGCCGCCGGCGTTGGTCAGGGCGTTGAACAGACCGCTGAGGCCATCGACGATAAACCGTATGACCGAACCCAGCGCCTGGCCGAGCCATTCAAAAAAGCTTTCTACCTGCATGCGTGCATCCTGATGAAAAAGTGGGCGTACTTGCCAGACCTCAGCCTTTGGCCATCGATCGCCCTGGCGAGTTCCGTTCAAGCATAGAGGTTCGCGGGTTTGATTTTTCGATTAGTTGTATCGCCCCTGCGCAGTCTCGGCGGGCGAATATTCGGCCGGGCAGCCTCCCTTGACTCGCCGCCAGCGCAACCGACTGGCCGCCGTGGCTGGCGAATCCTGCGGGTGATCCTGGGCAGCCTGTTATTGCTGTGGGCCGGGCTCTGGCTGGCCGATCGCCTCTGGCCGCTGCCGCTGCCCAAGGATGACCTGGCGCGGGTGGTGCTGGCCGAGGACGGCACGCCGTTGTGGCGCTTTGCCGATGCCAACGGCGTCTGGCGTTATCCGGTGCGCACCGACGAAGTCTCGCCCTATTACCTGGACGCGCTGCTGACCTACGAAGACCGCTGGTTCTACCGCCATCCCGGGGTCAACCCGATGGCCCTGGCGCGTGCCGCCTGGCAGAACCTTACGGGCGGGCGCGTATTGTCCGGCGGCAGCACCTTGTCGATGCAGGTGGCGCGCCTGCTCGATCCCCATTCGCGAACCTGGCACGGCAAGCTGCGCCAACTGTGGCGTACCGCGCAGCTGGAATGGCACTTGAGCAAGCAGCAGATCCTCACGCTCTACCTCAACCGCGCGCCGTTCGGCGGCACCTTGCAAGGGGTGGCCGCGGCCAGCTGGGCTTACCTGGGCAAGTCGCCGCAGCACCTGACCCATGCCGAGGCTGCGCTGCTGGCGGTGCTGCCCCAGGCGCCGAGCCGGCTGCGCCCGGACCGCCACGCGGCGCGCGCGCAGGCGGCCCGCGACAAGGTGCTGCAGCGCCTGGCGCAGTTCCAGGTCTGGCCGCAGTCGGCGGTGGACGAAGCCTTGCAGGAACCCCTGTTGCTGGCGCCGCGGCTGGAGCCGAGCCTGGCGCCCCTGCTGGCACGGCGGCTGAACCGTGCGGACAGCCCGCCGCTGATCCGCACCACCCTCGACGCCAACCTGCAACGCCGCCTCGAAGACTTGCTGCTGGGCTGGCGCGCGCGCCTGCCGGAACACACCTCGGCGGCGATCCTGGTGGTCGAGGCGCAGACCATGGCCGTGCGCGCCTACCTGGGCTCGGTGGATATCAACGACGCCCGGCGCTTTGGCCATGTCGATATGATCAGCGCCATGCGCTCGCCGGGTTCGACGCTCAAGCCCTTCCTCTATGGCATGGCGCTGGATGCCGGGCTGATCCATTCCGAATCGCTGCTGCAGGACGTGCCACGGCGGTACGGCGACTACCGGCCGGGCAATTTCTCCATGGGCTTTAGCGGCGCGGTGTCGGCCAGCACCGCCCTGGCCACGTCGCTGAACCTGCCGGCGGTGCAACTGCTGGAAGCCTACGGGCCGAAACGCTTTGCCGCCGAGATGCGCATCGGCGGCATGCCCCTGGCCTTGCCGGCGCTGGCGGAGCCGAACCTGGCGCTGATTCTCGGCGGCGCCGGTAGCCGCCTGGAGGATCTGGTCAGCGGCTACAGCGCCTTCGCCCGCGGCGGCAAGAGCGCCACGATCCGCCTGCAACCGGACGATGTATTGCGCGAGCGGCCGCTGCTGTCCCCCGGTTCGGCGTGGATCGTGCGGCGCATTCTCAGTGGCCAGGCGCGGCCGGACCGCGACCCGCGGGCGGAGTTGGTGCAGCGCCCGGTTCTGGCCTGGAAGACCGGCACCAGTTACGGCTTTCGCGATGCCTGGGCGATTGGCGTCGGGCCGCGCTATTTGATCGGCATCTGGATCGGCCGCCCCGACGGCACCCCGGTGCCGGGCCAGTTCGGCCTGGCTTCGGCGGCGCCGTTGATGCTGCAAGTGCACGATGTGCTGATCAACCGCGACAGCCAGCGCGGCATCAGCGCGCCGGTGCAGCCGGTGCCGATGAATGTCGGGGTGGCGGCGATCTGCTGGCCGCTGGGCCAGCCCATGAGCCGCAGCGATCCGAACTGCCGCCGCCAGCGTTTCGCCTGGACCCTGGACGGCACCACGCCGCCGACCTTGCAGGCGGCGGATCAACCCTTGGGCGTCGGCCTGCTGGAAAAAGTCTGGGTCAATGCCAAGGGCCTGCGGGTCGACGCCAAGTGCCCGGGCGCCCAGGCGCGGGATATCGCCCTGTGGCCGGCACCATTGGAGCCCTGGCTGCCGCGCATCGAACGGCGTGAAGCGCGCCTGCCGGCCAACGACCCAGAGTGCCCGGGACCGGCGCTGGCGGCAGCGGCGCCGCTGTCCATCGTCGGCGTGCGCGAGGGCGATCGGCTGCGCCGCCCGGCGGCCAGCCAGGAGTCGCTGCGGCTCAAGCTGTCGGCCCTGGGCGGCAGCGGCCGGCGCTGGTGGTTCGTCAACGGCGAGCCGCTGGGCGAGAGTGCCAACCAGGACAGCATCAACGCCAGTTTCGAACGGCTGGGGCCTTATCAGCTCAGCGTGCTCGACGAGGGCGGGCAGACGGCGCGGCTCGAGTTCAGTGTCATCGATTGAGGGGGGCGGTGCGGGCCTTGCCTTCATTCGCCATCCCCCCGAAGCTATACGCCTTCAGGAGACCCCGATGAACCTAGACGAACTGACCCAACGCCTGCACGCCATTCGCGATCGCAATGACTGGCGGCAATTCCACAGCCCGAAGAACCTGGCCATGGCCGCCAGCGTGGAGATGGCCGAGCTGGTGGAGATTTTCCAGTGGCTGAGCGAAGACCAGTCGCGGCAGCTGCCGGCCGACAAGCTGGCCCACGCCGGCCAGGAGGTCGGTGACATCGTGCTGTACCTGTTGCTGCTGTGCAGCGAGCTGGGCCTGGACCTGGAGCAGGTGGTGCGCAGCAAGCTGGCCGACAGCGAACGGCGGTTCAGCTGATGAGCGACCGTCATTTCGACCAGCTGGCGACCCGTTTCGCCGAAAAGATCTACGGCGGCGCCAAGGGCGCGATCCGCCTCGCGGTGCTCCAGGCCGACCTGGCCGAAGCCTTGCCGGACCGGCCGTTGCGGGTGCTGGATATCGGTGCCGGGCTGGGGCATATGTCGCTGTGGCTGGCCCAGCGTGGCCACCAGGTGACCCTGGCCGAACCGGCCGGGCCGATGCTCGAAGGCGCTCGCCAGCGCTTTGCCGAGGCCGGCCAGCAAGCGACTTTTATCCAGGCGCCCTGGCAGGACCTGCTGGGCCAGCTCACCGAACCCTACGACCTGGTGCTGTGCCACGCGGTGCTGGAATGGCTGGCCGAGCCCCATGCGATCCTGCCGGTGCTGCATCAGCTGACCGCCCCGGACGGCTGGCTGTCGCTGGCGTTCTACAACCGCGATGCGCTGATCTATCGCAACCTGCTCAAGGGCCACTTCCGCAAGATGCGCAAGAACGACATGGCCGGCGAGAAGCAGAGCCTGACCCCGCAGCAGCCGCTCGACCCGCGGGAACTGGCCGCGCAACTCGATGGTTTGTGGCGTGTCGAAACACAGAGCGGGGTGCGGGTTTTCCACGACTACATGCCGGTGGAATTCCAGGCCCGCGCCGAGTTGCAGGACCTTGTGGACATGGAATTGGCCCATCGTCGCCACCCAAGCTTTGCCGGGCTTGGGCGTTACCTGCACTGGATTTGCCGTCCGGTCTGAGCGGAGCCCGAAATGAAACGCCACGCAGCCTTGCTGTTGTTGTCCCTGGGGCTGGCGGCCTGTCAGAGCCCCAACCCTTATGTCGCCAGTTCCAACCCGCTGCCGCCGGCGCCCGCGCAGGCGGCCGGGACTTTCGACCGCAGCGCCTATCCGGCGCCCCAGCGCGACTATGGCCGCTATCGCAGCTGGGCCTGGCTCAACGGGCGCCTGCCCGGTGGCTCGGCCTGGGGCGATTCGGCGCAGGTCGCCGAGGCGGTCAGCAACGCCCTCGACCAGCGCGGCCTGCGCCCACGGCATGACAATCGCCCGGCGGACCTATGGGTCAGCGCCGACCTGCGCCTGGAAAAGCGTTTGCGCCAGGTCCGGGACGACTATGGTTACGGTTATGGCAGCTACGGTTATGGCGGCTATGGCTACAACCGCTACGGCACCGGCTACGGCATGTACAACACGGTGCCGGTGGTGCGCACCTACGAGGAGGAAGTCGTGGTGGTACGGGTCAACCTGTTCGACGCCGGCAGTGGCCAGCCGGTGTGGAGCGCCAGCGCGGAAACCTCGAGCCAGGGCAGCCTGAGCGAGCGCACCGATGCCCTGCACAAGGCTGTGGAAAGGGCCATGGCGGCGTATCCTCCTGATTAGGCGCTGTACGAAAAGTGGCGGCACGCCGGGCGCTTTCGGCGTTGCGCAGGTCATGCCGGGTTGAGCCGGCTGCTTGACCGTCGCTCGCCGCCTTCCCATACAGGTGCCAGCGATATCCCTTCAGCTGCATTTGGTCTTCTGGAGAAACATCATGTTCCGCCCTCTCGTTTTACTGGTCACCGCCGCGCTGCTCAGTGCCTGCGCCGCCAACCAGGTCAACCATGACTTCGATGCCAGCCGCGACTTCGCGGCCTATCGCAGCTGGAGCTTCAAGGAACCCGCGCTGCAATACCGCCCTGACGATCCGCGGATCAAGAGCGACCTGACCGAACAGCGCATTCGCCAGGCGGTCGGCGATCAGCTCGACCAGCGCGGCCTGCGTCCGGCCGCGGTGGGCAAAAAGGCCGATCTCGATGTCCAGACCTACCTGATCGTCGAGAACCGCCAGCAACAGGTCACCACCAACTACGGCGGCGGCTGGGGCGGCCCGTGGAACGGCTATTGGGGCGCGCCGATGTACAACGAAACGCGCAACATCACCTACAAGGTCGCGACCATCCAGATCGACCTGCTCGATGGCAAGGACGGCAAGCTGGTGTGGCGCGGCAGCGACGAGCAAATACTCAGCAGCACGCCCAATCCCACCAATCGCAGCGCGGCGATCAGGGAGACCGTCGGCCGCATCCTGGCGAACTACCCGCCCAAATAAATCGCTGCATCGCGCTACGGGGCGAGGGCAGCCCAGGCCCTCGCTCCGACACGGCACACTTCCCCAATGCAGCGCTGGCAAGTCGCCGGCGCTGTATTCCAGCCTTGACTACACTCCTTTCACCCCGTGGAGGTCGCGCCCGGCCGTGCGCCGGCAAAGGAGTGCACCATGTTTTCCCGCACGCAGTTTTCCGGCCCGGCCCGACAGCGTGGCGTTATTGGCCTGGTAGGGGCGCTGGCGCTGGGCACGGCGGTGTTGTGCACGCTGGTGGTGGTCGACAGCGGGCGCTTGTACCTGGACCAGCGCGAGTTGCAGCGGGTGGCCGATAACGCCGCGCTGGAAGCGGTGACGCGGGGCGGCAATTGCCTGGCAGGGAACAGCGCGGCGGCATTCGCCCAGCAAAGCGCGGCGCGCAACGGCTTTGTGGTGGGGGCCGACGGGCCACTGACAGCCACCTGCGGCTCGCTGCAGACCGGCACCAACAACCTGCGCACCTTCAGCGCCGATGCCAGCCAGGCCAGTGCGATCCGGGTGGTGGTCAGTGAAGCGGTGCCCACCAGCATTGCCCGCGGCATAACCAACCTGTTTTCCGACAACCCCCTCGGCGCCACGACCTCGTTGAGCGCCACGGCGGTAGCCGCCCAGCCCAAGCCGCCGCTGGCGCAATTGACGATTCGCAGCACCCTGGTCGATCTGAACCTGTTGGGCGACGTACTCAGCGGCCTCGCGGGTAGCGAGATCAATGTCAGCGCGCTCGGTTGGCAAGGCCTGGTCGATACCGACATCAGCCTGCTCAGCTACCTCAAGCAGTTGGCCATCGACCTGAATGTGAGCGCCGGAAACTACAGCGAACTGCTCGACGTCGATACCGACGTCACCCAGCTGCTCCAGACCACCATCAGCGTGGCCCAGAGAAATGGCGCCACCGCCGAGGTGCTGACGACCCTGGGCAGCATCAAGGCGGCCGCCATCAATACGGTTCCGGTGCAACTGGGTGACCTGTTGAAGTTGCAGACCGGCACCGCGGAATCCGGGCTGGATGCCAATGTGCAGCTGCTGAGCCTGGTCGAGGCGTTCCTGCAACTGGCCAGCAGCCAAAGCGCCGCGGCGGTCGAGCTGCCGGTGAGTGTATTGGGGCTGGCGGGCGTCACCACCCGGCTCAAGATCGTCTCGCCGCCCGAGTTTGCGATAGGCAACCCGGAACTGGCCGTGGTCGACCCGCTGGGGCCCAACCGCATTTATGCGCGTACCGCCCAGGTGCGGGCGTTGCTGAGCGTGGATCTCACCCTGATCAACACCGTGCTGCAGGCGGTGAATACCTTGCTGTCGCCGGTGGTGCTCACGCTCAATACGGTCCTGAGCACAAATCTGAGTTGCGTGCTTGGCAGCTCCTGCATCAAGACCGACCTGCTGATCCTGCCGGACGGCGCGAACCTGGATGTCAGCCTCGAAGTGGCGGCCGGCAGCAGCCATGTCACCGGCTATACCTGTGTCAGCGACAGTGACAACAGCCTTTCCGTCGACACCACCACCTCGGCGGTCAAGCTCAAGGTCGGGCGGGTGGACGCCAGCAACTGGCTGTCGTCGACTTCCGAGGTAAGCGTAAGCCCCTTGCCGCTGGTGGATATCGGCTCGAGGACCTGCGAGGGGCTGCTGGGCCCTTGCGGAGCACGCACGCCGTTTGCCGGCGGCGGCAGCGAATTGCTGATCGACACGTCGATCGCCGGTACCCGCGAGCCGAATTTCACCTTCGTCAATCCACCGAAAATGAAACAGGAACTGGCGGACGAGGATTGGCACAGCGTGACCGCGTCCAATGTGGTCAGCAGCCTGCAAACATCGTTGAGTGGCATTTCCCTGACTCAACATCCACCGACCATCGGCAGCCTGCTCGGCCTGGTGATCAATACCCTGCTGTCGGCGTTGAGCGGCGTCGTCAGCCTGCTGGCCACGGCTATCGGCGCCTTGCTCGGGCCGTTGCTGGACCCATTGTTGAACAATGTGCTGGCGGTGCTGGGCATTGACCTGGGCAAGGTCGAGGTCGGCGCCAACCTCACCTGCGGCCAGACTGGCCGGGCTTATCTGGTGATCTGATCGGCCTGGACCAGCGGCAGTTCGATGCAGAAGCACGCGCCCTCGCTGGCGTTGCTCACGCTCAGGCGGCCGCCCATGTTCTCGACGATGCCGTAGCTCACCGAGAGCCCAAGGCCGGTGCCCACGCCGGCCGGCTTGGTGGTAAAGAAGGGTTCGAAGATGCGCCCCAAGAGGCGCGGATCGATGCCGCCGGCGTTGTCTTCGACCCACAGCCGTAGCCACTGCGCGTCGTGCTCGGCGCGTATGGCGATCCACGGCTGCCAGCCCGGATCCGGCTCGCGCCGGCCCAGTAGCGCGTCGCGGGCATTGACCAACAGGTTGATCAGGACTTGCTCAAGCTGATCGGCATGGCCGCGCACCTGCGCCTGGAAGTCGAACTCGGCGACGCGCAATTCCACGCCCTTGCCGCGCATGCCGTCGGCCAGCAGCGACAGGCAGCCTTCCACCGCCTGGGCCGGATCGAAAGGCTGTTGCTCGATTTCCGAGCTGCGGCCGAACACCCGCATATGGTCCACCACCCGCCCGGCCCGCTGGACCTGGGCGTCGATGCGCTTGAGCTTTTCCAGCAGGTAGTCGAGCTGCACGTCGCCGTTGTCCAGGCGCTTGAGCACATTGACGATGGCCATGCGCATCACGTTCAGCGGCTGGTTGATTTCATGGGCCAGCCCGGTGGCCATTTCGCCCAGGGTGGCCATCTTCGCGCTCTGCATGAGCTGCAACTGCGAGCGCCGGACTTCGGTGTTGTCGCGGCCGACGGCCTGGATCTCCCGCAGGCGTCCTTGCTCGTCGAACACCCCACGATCGGACCAGACCCACCAGGCATGTTCGCGTCCCGGCAGTTGCAGGTTGATTTCCGCGGTGCTGACCGGGAATTCCGGGGTCAGTCGGCGGATGCGTTGGGTAAAGGCGGCGTGCTGTTCGGCGGACAGCCAGTCACCGAGGTTGGCCCCGGCCAGTTGTTCGGGCGGGCATTCCAGGTAGGTCGCCAGGGGCCGGTTGCCGAAGGTCAGGGTCAGGTCGGGCAGGTAGCGGCAGATCATCGCCGGGGAGTCTTCCACCAAAATCCGGTAGCGTTCCTCGCTCAGTCGAATCTGCTCGGCGGCCAGGGTGGCGTCGGTGACGTCGAGCCACAGGCCGACGGCTTCGACCGGCATGCCCAGGTCGTCGCGCAGCAGCCTGGCTTCGTCGAGCACCCAATGGTATTCGCCATGGCTGTCGAGCAGGCGGTAGCGGCTACGCACCGCGCCTTCGCGCAGCAACTGCCGGGTGCGTTCGAAGTAGCGGTCGCGGTCGTCGGCATGCACCCGTTCCGCCAGTGCGCCGTCGCCGCAGTCGGCCAGGCCCCAGCCGAGCAGCGGTTGCAGGCTGTCGCTGAAAAACGTCGGTTGCAGCGCGCCCTCGACATAACGCTGCACATAGATCACCGCCGGCGAATGGGCGATCAGGTTGTCCAGCCGGGCGTGGGCGGCGGCGGCCTGTTGCTCCTGGTTCTTGATGTCGCTGATATCCAGCATGAAGCCGACAAAGCGCGGGTTCTGGCCCAGGCCCAGGGCTTGTCCCTGCAAGCGGTACCAGATCGCCGGCAGCTGCGGATCGGCCCGTTGCAAGCGCACGCAGAGCAGCAGCGGCTTGCCTTGCCTGAGCTCCTGCAGGCGGCTGCTCAACTCCTGGCGGTCGGCCGGGTGGATCAGCGCCAGCCAGGCCGGCAGCGACAAGCGCCGGGTCTGGGGTTCCAGCAGCAGGTTGAGGGCCAGTTGCGGCGCCAGCTGGATCTCGTTGTCCTGCGGGAACAGCTCCCACCACCCGGTGCCGAGCAAGCCTTGCAGGGCTTCCAGGCGCTCCAGCTGGTGATGGTGCTGCTGCTCGCGCAGGCGCCCGAGCAACGGCCCGGCCAGGGCGGCGCACAGCTGCAGCCAATCGCGTTCGCTCAACTGCGGTGCCAGCTGGCGTACCGGGTAGAAACCGCAAAGCAGCCAGGCCGCGACGCCGTGGTCGTCGCGAAAGGGCACGACAAAACCCTCGCTGTTGCCGAATACGCTTTGCAGGCGCGGGTGTTCGCCGAGGCCCTGGGTAAAGGTCAGCGATTGCGGCGCGTTGCCGTTCAGGCTGTCCAGCCCGGTGCCCAGGGCCTGGCCCTTGTGCCACAGCTGCGGCGCATCGGCAGCCTGGTACAGGCCATGGAGATGCCAGCCCTGTTGCTGGTCGTCGAGCAGCGCGAGGGCGAGGCAGGGGATATGCCAGTGCTGGGCCAGGGCATGCAGTTGTTCATGCAGCACTTCGGGTAGGCGGGACAAGCTGCACAGGCGCAGTTGTTCGCTGATCTGCGTCGCGAACTGCTGGCAGTGTTGACGCTGCTGCGCCTGCTGGCGTTCCAGCAACAGGTCGCCAATGTCCAGCAGGTGCAGGAGCCAGCCTTGGGTCGAGGGTTGCACCCAGCCGCGCAGGTGCAGGGTCTGCCCGCCGGCGCCATGGAAGTCCAGGTCCAGCGTATGGCCCTGCCAGTCGCCAGGGGTGCCTTCGACACTCAGCGCACTGTGCGCCAGCAGGTAATCCAGCAGCGGCGCCGGTCGCTCGCCGCCGGGCGGCTGGGCCAGGGCGTGGCGCAGCGGGCCGGTCATTTGCAGCACGTGGGCGTTGTGGTCCAGGTGCACCAGCAGGCCGACCCCGGGAGTGGCCAGGGGCGCTGCGGGGGCGGGCGGCTGGGGCGCCGCGCGGCCGAGAAAACGCCCGAGAAGTTTGTCGCCCGAGCTCAAAATTGTAGGCTCGACTGGGCGCTGAGGCTGGCTGGCAGGGCCGGCACGCTGCCCACGCCCGGTAGCACCAGGAACGGAATGACCTGCCTGAGCTTGTCGGTGGAATAGTCGACGCGCACGGTGAGCAGGTCGCCCACATAGGTCACGGAGGCGTCCGTAGCGGGGTTGAAGTTGAAGGCGTCGGGGATCCAGGTCAGTTGTTCGCCCAGGGTGCTCCTGGCCTGGGCGATCAGGGCGGCGTCGTAACCGGGAATGCTGGGGTCCAGGGCAACGCTGCGCCTGACTGCTTCGGCGGTGGCCTGGTGGAACGACTGCACCATCAGCAGCGGCACGCTGTAGCTGACCAGGCCATAAAACACGGCGAAAAAAATGATGAAGACCATGGCGAACTCGATGGCCACGGCACCTTTTTGCTTTCCAGGCAGGTCCACTTTCACGGCTACGTCTACCCTGACTGCTTAGTAGGTCATGTCAGCATAGAATCATTCAGCCAGAAGGGACGATTTTTAACCGATGCAGCATTGGATTCTATTGGGCTGGCTGGGGCTGTGCGCGGTGCAGGATATCCGCCAGCGACATCTGGCCAACGGCCTGACCCTGGGGGTTGCGCTGCTGGCGCTGGGTTACCTGCTCTGGGCTGGCCACACCTGGCTGGGCGCCGCGGCCGCGCAAGGCGGTTGGGCGCTGTTGCTGGCGCTGCTGCTGACCTTGCCGGGTTACGCGCTGGGCCGAATGGGCGGTGGCGACGTGAAGCTTTTGGCGGCGCTGGGGCTGGCGTCCGATCCTTTGCACCTGCTGGGTACATTCATTGGCGCCGCGTTCGCCAGCGGCTTGTGGTGGCTGCTCGCTCCCAGGCTGTTGCCCGCTGTCGACCAGCCGCTGGCCAGGTCCTTGCGCCACCTCGACCCGCGCCAGGGGCAGAAATATGCCTTTGCCCCTTTTGTGCTGATTGGCATGGCCCTGACGTTGTCATGGGGCCGCTAGTCGTTGTGCCACCTATCTCTATGTACATAGTCGGAAAGTAGTCTACGTTTATTCTGTACCTGCCCGAAGTGGACGCGGCAGGGCAAGGAACATTCTGTCTTGGGCTTGCCAGGCATGGAGTCGCGCGTGAACAAGCTTATTCCCCGCATCAAAGTACTCGTGGTCGACGACCAGCCGTTGATAGTCGAAGAACTTTGCGAGTTTCTTGAAGGCAGCGGTTATCGCTGCGTACCTTGTGAATCCGGCCGTCAGGCGATCCAGCAGTTCATTGAAGATGCCGAAATCGGCCTGGTGCTGTGCGACCTGCACATGCCCGACCTCGATGGCATCCAGCTGGTGCAGGAACTGCAGCGCATCGCCGGCAAGCATCGGGTCTTCGAAGCCATCATGCTCACCGGCCAGGCCGACAAGCAGGATGTGATCAAGGCCTTGCGCGCCGGCATCGCCGATTACTACCAGAAGCCGATCGACCTCGATGAACTGCTGGCCGGCCTGCAACGCCAGGAGGCGACCTTGCAGGAGCGGCAGAAGAACCTGCAGCTGGGGCACCTGAACCAGAAGCTGCAGTTTCTTTCCGAGTCCATCGACGATCTCTACCAGGACCTGGACAAAGTGCGGCGCGCGCCGCTTTCGCCCGCGACCGCGCAGGAGTCGGCCAAGGGCGAGGGCGAGCCGATCGAGATGCCCGCGATCTTCAATCAGCTGTCACCCCGGCAACTGGATGTGGCCCGCCTGGTGGGCAAGGGGCAGACCAACTACCAGATCGCCTGTGAGCTGGGAATCACGGAAAACACTGTGAAACTCTACGTGTCCCAGGTGCTGCGCCTGACCCATATGCACAACCGCACCCAGCTGGCGTTGGCATTGGCGCCCAGCAATTCGGGGTTGCGCCAGCGGGTGACCGCGCACTGATCCCGCCGCTCGATGCTGCCCGGGGTCTTGCTGCCCCGGGCAGTGTTCCTTCTATTTGCCGAACGCCCTGGCGATGGCGCTGACGCCCGGCCCCGCCAGGACGATCAATAGCGCGGGAAACAGGAACAGCATCATCACCACCGACATTTTGGCCGACATCTTCGAGATGTATTCCTGCAGGCGCGTCAGGCGCCGGTCATCGAGCAGCAGCTTCAGCGACTGCAACGACTTCATCCCGCCGCCGCCTTGCTGGATCAATTGCTGGAGGATCACGCAGGTATCGGTGAACTCATCCACGGCCAGCAGCCGCGCCGCCTTGTTCAGTTCTTCTCCCAGCTCCAGGCCCGAGTCCACCCGGGCCAGCACCAGGCGCAGTTCCTGGGTCAGGACGGGGAGCAACGGTTGCGCCTCCTTGCTCAGCACCCGCAGCGCCTGCTCCACCGCCATGCCGGATTCAAACAGGATGCGCACCAGCGGAATAAAGGTGGAGATCTCCAGCGCCAGTCGTTTCTGGCGCCTGTCGGCGGCCATGGCCAACAGGCGCTTGGGCAACAGGTAACCGCCGCACAGGGCGAACACCGGGGCGGCCCAGTGGTTTTTCGCCTCCGGGAAAAACACCCCCTGGACCACCAGCGTCAGCCCCAGGGCGAGCACCGGCACGCCGATCTGGCAGGCGGCGTACAGCGAGCGATGCCGCGCGCTGCGCCAGCCCAGGCGGTTGAGCAGCAACTGGGTTTCGTTGTCGAGCCTGACCGCATGCTGGCCGATCTTGCTGTCGCCGAGTATTTGCAGCCAGTTGCCGAATTTGTCCTGCGGCGCCAGGCGGCCCAGCAGGCGCTCGGTCACCTGGCGCGTCCGTCGATGCTGTTCCAGCAGGGTGCTCAGCACCAGCAGCATGGCGGCGAACAACAACAGCGCACTGATCAGCAAGGCCACCATGTCAAATACTCCGCAGCATGCGCCAGAGCGCCGCGCAACCGATGGCCTGCAACCCGAAGGCGGCCAGCAGCATCAGCCGGCCGCCGCTCTGGTTCCACATGCTCATCAGGTAGGTCGGGTTGGTCATCAGGAAATAGCCGGCCAGCGACACCGGCAAGGCCCCGAGGACCATCGCGGTAATGCGGGTTTCGCCGGTCATGGCGCGCAGTTGCCGGGCCGCCTGGTCGCGCTCGCGGATCAGCTTGATGAGGTTTTCCAGCAACTCGCTGGCGTTGCCGCCATAACGATGATTGACCTTGAGCCCCAGGGCGAACAGGCGCAGTTCATCGCGCTCGTACAATTCGGCGAAATCCGCCGCCGCGTCCGCCAGGTTGACCCCCAGCTGCACGTTGCGCTGCACGCGGCCCATGGCGTGTTTCAACGGATTATCCGCGACCTCGATGCCGCCCAGCACCGCGTCGGTCAGGGTGCGGCCCGACTTGAGGCTGCGCACGGCATGCTCGAGCAATTGCGGCAGCTGTTCGATCATGCGCTTGAGGCGCTTCTGGTAGCGCCAGCTGATATACAGGCGCAGCAGCAAGGGCGGCGTGACCAGCAGGATCGACAGCCCCAGCCACTCGCCCAGCCCATAACCGAGCAGGCAACCCAGCGCCCAGAGCGCCAGCCACAGCCCCAGGCGTTCGGTGGGGCGGCCGAGGCCGGCGCGCAGAAAGGCCCTTTCGAGCCTGTTCCAGGAGGTTTTTTTCACGCTCAGTTGCGGCTGCCCCTGGGCCAGGCGCTCGAGCACCCGGGCGGTGTTGGCCTGGCGCAGGCCGCTGTAGAACAGCCAGCCCGACAGCCCCAGCAGGGTCACGCAGACAAGGGCAAGCAACACCGGAGCGATCATGCCGTGGCCCTCTCTGGCTCAGTTGACGGGCAGGCCGGTGTCGCGCCGCAGCTTGTCGCCAGCGGGGTTGACCGCCTCGCGCAAAAAGCCGAAACCGCTATACCGGTTCAGACGGAACAGGGTGTTGGTGACGTAGACGTCTTCGCGCACTCCCACCACTTCCACCACTTCGCTGACGCAGCGCCGGCCATCGGGCAGGCGCGTCAGTTGAATCACCACGTCCAGGGCCGCGCAGATCATTTGCCGCAAGGTGCGCTCGGCGATCTGGCGCCCGGTCAGGCCCACCAGGGTTTCCAGGCGCAGCAGCGCATCCTGGGCATTGTTGGCGTGCACGGTGCTCATCGAGCCGTCGTGGCCGGTGTTCATCGCCGTCAACACATCGAGCACTTCGACGCCGCGGATCTCGCCGAGGATGATCCGGTCCGGGCGCATGCGCAGGGCGTTGCGGATCAGGTCGCTGGCCTTGACCTCGCCATGGCCCTCGGCATTCGGCGGGCGGGTTTCCAGGCGCACCACATGGGGATGGCCCAGCTGCAGTTCGGCCACGTCCTCGATGGTCACCAGGCGTTCGTGAGGGTTGATCAACTGGCTGAGAATGTTCAGCAGGGTGGTCTTGCCGGTGCCGGTGCCGCCGCTGATGAGGATGTTGCAACGCTTGCCCACGGCCTCCTGGACGAACTCGAAGATGGCCTGGTCGATGGTCTGCATGGCCATCAGGTCGCTGCTCTTGAGCATGTCCTTGCGGAATTTGCGGATCGACAGGCACGGGCCGTCCAGGGCGATCGGCGGGATGATCGCGTTGACCCGGCTGCCGTCGGGCAGGCGCGCATCGACCATCGGCGACGACTCGTCGAGGCGCCGCCCCAGTGGCGCGAGGATGCGCTGCATGACCCGCTCTACATGGTGCGCGTCGATAAAACGCAAATCGCTCTGGTGCAATACGCCGTCGCGCTCGACGAACACCCGGTGCGGGCCGTTGACCAGGATCTCGGTCACCGTCGAGTCGCGCAGCAAGACTTCCAGCGGCCCGAAGCCGGTGAGTTCGTCCACCAGCTCTTCGGCCAGGCGTTCCATTTCATAGCGGGAAATCGCCAGGTGCAGGCGCGAGATGTACTCGGCCACCTTGTCGGTGATAAAGCGCGCCAGCGCCTGGCGCGAACCTTCCAAAAGGTTTTTCCCCGACTCTTCGATGGCATCGATGACGTAGCGATGCAGCACCAGTTTCAGGCCATCGTGATCGGTGTTGCCGACCGGGCCGTGGGACTTGGCGCCGAACAGTTTTTCTCCGCTCATCGGCTTCCCCTGAGGCGCTCGAACCAGCCGGGTTTTGTCGAGGGCAGCCCTTCGGAACGCCTGGCCAGGCGCTCGCCGAGGGCCTTGATGGCTTGGGTCAGGCTTTCGCGGGGGGCCAGTTCGAACAGCGTGACGCCCTGGTTTTTTGCGTTCAGCCGCACCTCGGGGCTATAGGCCAGGACGGCGATCACTTCCAGGGCGAATGTCTTGCCCAGGGTTTCCGCATCCGGGGCGACCCCGCGCAGGTAGCGGTCGACCAGCAGGCGCGCGTGTTCGAGCTTCATGCCTTTTTCGCGCCAGAGATTGAGTACCGCGAGGTTGCGGCGGCAATCGAGCACGCTCTGGTCGGTGTACCAGAGCAGCTTGTCGCAATGGCCGACGAAGGTGCGCAGGGCCTCGCTGTCCGGTTGCCCGGCGAGGTTCACCACGATGTGCTGGAAATGCTGGCGCAGGGCGCTGAGCAGCATGTACAGCTCGGCGGCGCTGGTGCGCTCCAGCGGCTCGTCGTGGCTGGCATAGGCCAGGATCCGCAGGCCGGCCTCGGTGCTGGTAAAGGCGCTGTCGATCAAGGTCGCGTCCAGGCGCCGCAGGTGACGCAAGGCGTCGCCGAAGTGGAACGAACTGTCCAGCCCCAGCAGGGCCAGGCTGTCGCCGCGCGGCAGGCCAAGGTCGAGCAGCAAGGTCTGCTGGCCACTTTTCTGCACCACCAGCGCCAGGTGGCTGGCGAGCAGTGCGCCATCTGCGTCGCTCTGGGTGCCGTAGAGCACGGTCAGGCCGCCGAGCTGGGTGTTCGGCGTGACCGGCGGCAGGCGTTTGCTCAGGCGCCGCACCAGGCCGGCGACCTCGCTTGAGCGCGAGCCGTAGGCCACGAAATCCCGGGCCCCGGCGCGCATGGCGTTGAGCACCAATTGGTTGTCCATGCCGTCGCCCAGGGCGACGATGGCGAGCATCGGCTTGGCCTCCAGCGCGCCTTCGATCAGCGCCGCCTGGGCGACCACATGCTCGCGGTCGAGCCCGACGAAGACCAGGCTGGCGAACGTCACATCCACCAGCGCCAGCAGTTCGTCGAGGCTGCCGTTGCCGGCGCTGACCACTTGCCCGAGCGGTGCCAGGGCGCCTTGCAGCCATTCCAGGTCGGTGCCGTTGCGGGTGATCGCGAGAAAGGTCTGGCTCAGGTTCTGGTTCATTGCGAGGGCCCGCCGCGTTTGCCGAAGTTGCCGTTGTCCGGGACATCCAGGCGGTGTTTGTCCAGGTCGTCATGAGGTGGCGGTACGCGGGGCTCGACCGACTCCGCGCGCGACATCGGGGCCCAGGCCAGGCCCTCGGACAGGTGCTTGAAACCATTGCGCATGAAAAGCCGTCCTTGTTCGATCAAGGTGTTTTCTGGGTTACTTCGGTGCCGCGCACAACTTCCACCAGGGCGCGCCGCGGTGTGTCGTCGACGGTCCTGGCCGTGGCCGCGGAGGGGCTGGACAGGGCCAATTGATTGAACTGGATCAGCGACCTGCCGACATTTTGCAGTTGCTTGGACGAACCGCTTTTACCCGCCCAGTAATGCGCCAGGCGTTGCTCGTCGGCGCTGCGCACCGCCAGGCGCAACACGCCGGCCTGGGCCGCCAGCATCAAGCGGCTCAGCAAGGGTTCCGGGACGGCCAGCAGTACGCTGCGCGCGCTGATGCGGCGCTGGTCCTGCTTGAGCTTTTCCTCGGCGCTCATCGGCGGCGAGCCCGGCTCGCCATCGTTGGTCAGGCCCAATTGCTCGCCAACGCCAAGCACCCGCAGTGCCGGCACCACGACCTGGGCCGAGGGGAGGTGGTTGTTGCTGTCCTGGCGCAGGAACAGCAGCACATCGACGTAGTCGCCGGGGCTCAGTTGCCCGCTGGCGCCGATGACTTCGTCCACGGCCACCGCCAGGGCGCGTTCATCGGGGCGAATCATGCGGGCCACGCTGCCGCCGGCAGTGAAGCTTTCCTCGTTCAACCAGGTGCCCGCCGACAGCGCGCGCCACGGTGCGCGCCCGACGACCTGGGCAAGGCTACTTATGCTGCCGGCGGGAGCGGTGTGCAGCCGCTCGAGGATGACATCGTCACCCGTGATGGGGGAGAACGGCGGTACGTCGCGTACCAGCACCACCACGGGTTGGCGGGCCGCGTCTTCGGCGGAGGTGGCGACGGTTTGCACAATGGCGGGGGAAGGCTGCGCTACGGGTTCGGCCGCGGGCCGGCGGCTCAAGGCCAGGCCCCAATAACCGGCAATCAGAGCGCCAACCAGAAACACTCCAGCCAACCCCATAGTGATACGACTGTTCATGACGGCTCTCCCTTTCCTGCTGCATTACCGACTCGCAGATCCACTGAGTCAATTTCGCAATCAGGCAGCTATGAACAAGCAACTATTTCGCTATTTGAAGGTAGAACAGCTGCAACAAAACGCCATTACCGTTGGAAAAATAACTTGGGTGCTCCGTATGGCTGTCCGAAATAGCGTTTTCTTGACGTCAAAGCCTGGAATTAATACTTAGTGATTAATTCGTTCTTACAGTTGTTGGCGGGTAGTTTGTTGACAATGCTCTGATGGCACAGGGAAATCATGTTGCACTGCTGCAACACTCGGTGCATTGAGGAGAAATTAGATGTTCTTCATGCTCGCCACCCAGTGGATTACCCTCCAGGCCTCCCGACTCCTGCGTTTGCTCAAGAATAACGAGGGCGCGTCAGGGATCGAGTACGCACTTATCGCCGGTATGGTGGCCGTGGCCATCGCGGCATTCGTACCTGATATATCGACCGCTATCACCGGTACCTTCGAGACTCTGCAATCGGCGTTGGAAGGAACCGAAGAAGAATCGTAATACGGGCCCTCAAGGCTTTATCGAAGCGTCGATATCCTCTGTACGCGATCACTTTCAGGTATTGCCCATGAGCGCCTCTTCTTCTCCACGCCAACAGCTGCTTCTCGTGGACGATGAAGAGGACGCTCTGCTCGAACTGGCCGAATTGCTGGAAGGTGAAGGCTTCTGTTGCTTCACCGCGACCTCGGTCAAGCTCGCCCTGGCCCATCTCACCCAACACCCCGACATCGCGCTGGTCATCACCGACCTGCGCATGCCGGAGGAGAGCGGCCTGTCGCTGATCCGGCGGCTGCGCGACCACACTTCCCGGCAACACCTGCCGGTAATCGTCACCTCGGGGCACGCCGACATGGACGACGTCAGCGACCTGCTGCGCCTGCAAGTCCTGGACCTGTTCCGCAAACCCATCTACCACGTGCGCTTGCTGGAAACCTTGAATACCTTGTTCCCGCAGCCGCCTACCCAGCTGGTCAATCGCTGAATTTCCCTTTCTTCCAGGGCCACTGTGTAATCCAGAAGATGACCTGTAGGCGGATAACTAGGGTGCCTCTTTGAAGTACCTCTTGGTCGGGTATTGATTCGGCGTGAGTTCACTTTCGTGAAGACCAACGTTTTCGTTCCCAATTAGCTGGAAGGGTAAACGCATAGACAAATATCATAACAAGGGATAGCCAGCCCATTACGGAGTTATCTATGCGCCCTATAAATGGTAGCGTGCTGTCTTGCACAAAAAAAACGTGAATAGAGCCGAGCAGTACGTTATAGATAGCAACTCCCCAGAACTTGAATGGGGAAAAATTTCGACCTGAAAACGCGAAGTATGCCCAGTAGGAAGGCCAGTACAGAAGCACCGTTATCAGCGCGAAGATGGGATAGAAAATAAAGTTACTCATTAGAAGGATGGCACGCGCTATACATGGTTTTTGCAGTCGCACTGTCCATCAATCTATCGAAGACAAAGCCTCCTCGCGTAGCTTGTTGATACCCTCTAACATAGTCCGTATTCACGTACCTAAACAAACGCCAAGCATCGGGTTTTAATACCATTCTACCTATGCCGTAGGCTGACGAACTCAAGTCAATTACTCCATAGGCCACATCGGCTTCACAATTACCTTTTCCCAGCATTCCAGAAATAGCACGGTAGCCTGTTCTTACTGGTCCAACGGTATCGGTACGGTTCTCGAAAAGGTTGCGCCCGTTTTCATAGATATTATTAGCTCCGTTGAGCATCATGGGCGCTCCGGCAAAAAGGCAAAGCGTGCCCACGGAGGCGTAGCAAATCCCTGCGCCTGCAGCAAACTGAAGCGCTCCCGAGATAGCGCTTGCTCCTCGTAAGGCCACGTCTCTTGCCTGACTGAGTAGACTGCTTTGCTCATCCTTTAGCTCTTTTAATCCTTGCTCAGCGCTTTTATTACCCTGAGAAACATCATTGACTATACTTTTTGCGTAGTAAGCAACTTCGCGGTTGAATTGCAAACGTAGAGTGCCGTCTTTGATGTGTCTGGCACCTAATGTACTGGCTTGGTTTCCTAGTTTTCTAGCGGCGTCACTGACCAGCCAGTAATCACAACTGCTGGGCGTGCAATTGTCATCTATTGACCTCATTCGTTGTTTCCCCAAGTACTGTGTCCACTGGTCCCGGCAGAGTGGTGGGTCCAAGTGATTTCCCTATAACGAATGGCGACATGCTCTTGCGGTTCAGCATCGTTTTGCAATAGGGCGTGGGGCACTTAAAGTGTCAGGTCGGCAATAACTCCACCACTGATCGAAACGGAGTAGAATTTTTCCTGCATGCCAAAAGACGATACTCGGTAAAAGCTGATAGTGCAGTTTACTTCCTCTCTGCTTGAGAGGGCTTGAGCGATGAGTGGGGAGGACTTGTCGATGTTTTTGGTTACTATTATTGGACTGTGTGTTGGTTTATTAATGTTCCCGATATTAACTATGTTGTGACTGTAAGACAGCACTATGATTTCGTCGGTATGTCCTGCCTGACACTTATTACCAATAGAGTCTTGGGTTGAACAACCTGCAGAAATGAGTCCTTGCGTCTTGCCGGTGATGGTCATGTAACCGTGGTTAGCCATGCGTGACACTCCTTTTAGTCAGCCGAACAATCCTATTGCAGGGCGGAGCAGGTGTGTTGTAAGGCATTTCTGAAATCTATACGAAATATTCGAACTTGAATCCGACAGAGGCTCTGTGAAGAATCTGGCCTGGTAAGTCTATGGGCAGGTCGAGAAACCAGAGCGTCCGGGTTTATTCTGATTGTTGCTCGGACAAAACGACCCGCCTGCGAGCGGGTCGTTTTGTTGTGCCTGTTTTGTGGGGAGGCTTACAACTGGTAGCTGAAGCTCAGGGTGTAGCGCGGGCGCCGGTTGTAAGTGTCCAGGGCTTCATCGGACATCGGCTTGGCCGCCTCGAGGGAGATGTTGTAGTACTTGGCGTCGCCGAAGCGCAGGCCGACGGCGGCCGATGACAGGTCGTTGTCCTTGACCGGCAGTTCGTTGAACCAGGTCCGCGAGCGGTCCAGCACCACGTATGGCTGGAGGATTCGCAACCAGCGGCTTTCGCGATTGAAGCTGTAGTTCACCTCGTAGGCCACCCCCCAACCCTTGTCGCCGGACGCCTGGTCGTCGGGGTAGCCGCGGCCGAAGTTCTGCCCGCCGAACACCGCGCGCTCGCTATCGGGCAGGTTGTCGCGGCTCCAGTACAGGGCGGCCGAGAGCACCCCTTGCCAGTTGTCGAAGAACTTGTCGCTCTGCACGCCGGACAAGCGCAGGCGGAAGAAGTCCAGGTCGTAGAGGTTGTCGTTGGTTTTCGCGCCCATGGCGTCCAGACCCTGGTAGACCCCGGCACTGAGGATCCGCAACTGCCGCGCATTGGCCTTGCGCCAGTCGCCCTCGAAGGCCAGGGCGCGGACATTGGTTTTCAGCTCGATGCTCTGTGGATAACCCACCACCTGATAGCGCGTCTTGTCGTTCACCGCATACAGGCGCGAACCCAGGATCAGCAGCTCGTTGGGCGCGGCGATGACCGGGTGGCTCAAGCCAATGGAGTAGCGGTCGTTTTCCCGGTGGGGCTTGAGCTCGATGCCGTTGTCGAGCTGCACATTGCTTCCCGGGTCGGAGCGGTAGCGCGTGCCGTAGAGGCTCAGTTGGGTGCCTTCGTCATTGACGAACTGGTTGTAGTCCAGGCGGTAGTAATGCTCGTGATCGTCCCCCGGCGGGAACAGGCCGCTGACCGTTACCTGCTCGCCCATGGAAGTCTGCGAGTTGCTGCTTGCCGCCAGCAGGGCTTGCAGGCCATTGCGATTGTCTTCGGTGGCGCTGAGGCTGCTGGTGAAGGGTTTGCGGCTGGCCTGAGCAATCAGGTAGGCCGCGCCGTCGGTGGTTCCCGGCGGCGGTACCTGGGCTTGCAGGGTGACGCCGGGAATGCGGCTCATCAAGGTGGTGTAGTGCTCGAAGGTCTTGCGGGTCAGCGGCCGTTCGGCCTTGAGCTTTGCCACCAGCTTTTCGAGATAGGCCGAGACCGGGCCGATATCGCCCTGCAGTTGGTAGCCCTTGATGTAGCCCTCCACCAGGACCACGCGCACGATGCCGTGCTCGAAGCTCTGTTGCGGCAGGAACGCATAGGACAACAGGTAGCCGTCCTGCTGGTAGCGGCGGGTGATTTCCCGGGTTGCCTCGATCAGTTGCCCGAGGGTGGTTTCATGGCCGATCAGCGGCTTGTAGATCTCCGCCAGTTCGTTCAGTGGGTAGAGGGTGCCGCCTTCGATCTGCACGGTGCTGACGTTGACGGTGGTGCCCATCATCAGGGGCTGGGCCTGCGCCGCGGTGGGCTCCGCCAGCTTGGGCGCCGGGGTCGTGGGGCGATAGGCGTCGGCCGGCAGGTTGGGGACCGGCAGGTTGCGGATGGTTTCGTTGCTATTGAGGAAGCTGGGAAGATTTTCGGCGTGGGCGTATGAGCAAAGCGAGACTAACAGCAGGGGAGCCAAAGCGCGCATAGGACACTCCATGGTCAAGTCGCAGCAACGCGAGAGGTACTTCAGTCGACGGCGCTTGTCAGGGTCTTGGCCTTGATCAAGGACTGCAACCGTTATGCTCCAGGCAAGAAAAAGACGAGAGACTCAATCGAATCCCTCGTCTCCAACCAAGCGTAGGCGCTGTAGGTAGGGCCGTCGAATCGGCCAGGTGCAAAACGCTTATGGAGTGCCGCTCAAGGTTCCGGTCAGCCCGCCGAGCACACCGGTGAGGCCGCCGGTGGTGCCGCTGGTGGTGCCTCCGTCGACCAGGGTGCCGACCGAAGTCACCGTAGCCCCCAGGGTGTTCACGGTCTGGCCCACGGCAGTCACTATCGGGCTCGGGGCGCTGGCCGTGATGGTGGTGCCCGCGCTGCTGACGGCACCGCCGACCTGGGTGATCAGCCCGGCGATGGGGGTGCCGGTGCCAGTCGTGGTGCCTACTTGTTGGGTGATGCCGGTGACGGTCGTGGTGATAGGGTTCAACACTGCGCCGACCGTGGCGCCGACATCGGCCAGCGGCGCCGTGGTGCCGACATTGGCCACACCCGTGCCGCCCAGGGCGCCACCCACCGAGGCGACGACGTTGCCGACCGAAGCGGTGCTGACCCCCGTGGCGCTGATCAGGGTGCTGGTGCTGCCGGTGTCCAAGCCGGTACCCAGGTTGACCACTGCACCGCCGACGGTTTCCAGCAGGCCGGTGCCGCCAATGGTGCCCCCTCCGGTGCTCGGCGCGGTCGTCAGGCTGCCGGTATTGTCAATGGTGGTGGCGACATTGTTCAGGGTGCCGCCCAGGGTATTGGTCAGCGTGTTGCCACTGCCTGCGGCGGTGACGCTGTCGCCCAGGCCGTCGACGGTCGTTGCCACCTTGTCGATCAGGCCGCCGACCGGAGTGCTCAGGCCTGTGGAGCTGAGCACCTGGCCGGTCAAGCCTTCTGCCAGGGTGACCACCGGTACCAGCAGGTTGTTGCCCACCTTGTCCGTCACTGTGCCCAGGGTGCCGCTGCTGGTCACGGTGGTGAGGGTGTCGCCAAGCATGGTGACCTTGTCGCCGACGCCATCGAGTACCGGGGCCACTTTGGTGACCACGCCACCCACCAGGGGAATGCTGCTGGTGCCGACGACCAGTTTGCCGCTGATGTCCGAGACGCCATCGCCGACGTCCGACACCACGTTGCCGACTATGGCCGTGGTCTTGCTCAAGGCTTGTGGATCGCTGCCCAACTGGCCGAGGCCGCCGGTCAGGCCATCGCCTACGGTATCGACCACATTGCCGGTGGTGTTCACCGCGCTTTGCAGTACGCCGCCGACCACCGGAAGTGGAGCCAGCGCGGTGCTGAGGCCGCTGACGCCATCGCCGACGCCGCTGATGGTGGTGCCGAGGTCGGACACCAGGGTCGAGGTCACCAGCGGGGTGGTGGTCGGTGTCGTCGGGTCGGTCGGATTGGTTGGGTTGGTGGGATCGGTGCCGCCACCACCGGTACCGCCGCCCGTGCCTCCGGTACCGCCAGTGCCACCGGTTCCCGCGGTGCCGCCATTGGTCCCGCCGGTGCCATCAGTGCCGCCGGTCCCGCCTGTGCCTGCGGTGCCGTCACCGGTTCCGCCCGAGCCGTCGCCGGACCCGCCTGTGCCGCTATCGGTGCCGGCCGCGCTGTCCGGCGAGGAGCTGGCGGAGCTGCTCTTGTGGCCGCCACCGCCGCTGCTGCAACCGGTCAGGCCGAGGGCCAGGATCAGCGCCAATGCTGTGCTTGTTTTCAACCAGACTTGAGTTTTCATGGGAAAGATTCCTTGCACCTGTACAACGTTTTGTTGTTTCCGATAACTCCCCAGTTCTACTGCTGGAGATGTTCTCGACCGTTGTCGCTATAAGAGGCCCAGGCGCTTTTTTCGACCATTCTCAACTTGGTATTAACAACTTGTATATCGGCTGTTTTTGCCCCTGCGCAGGAACTGGGTTAAAGCCCGGAATGGCGTCATATGTAATGTAAAAACAATGGGTTATGTTTTTTGTTGGTGGGCTGCAAAGAGATTTAAATCGAAAGTTATATATACACAATTAATGGTTCTTCAAGCGCGTCACGGATTTGGCGTCAACGTGGCTTATAATCCACAACCTTTTATTGCTGGAGAACTTTTATGCCTGCCCCTGTCTGGTGGCTGCTTTGCCTGCCGGTTATTGCCGGCGCTTTTTTACCCTTGCAAGCGGGAATCAACGGCCAATTGGCCAAGCAGGTTTCCAGCGTGCTGGCCGCGGCGCTGATTTCGTTTTTTGTCGGGACGCTGGCCTTGCTGATCCTGGCCACCATGCAGCGCGAAGTGCCGGGCCTGAATGCCCTGAAAAGCCTGACCTGGTGGCATTGGTGCGGCGGCCTGCTGGGGGCGTTTTTCATCGCCACCGCGGCCTTCGCCGGGCCGCGCATCGGCGCCATGCTGTTCATGGCATTGGTGCTGGCCGGGCAGTTGGGCATGGCCCTGGCGCTGGACCATTTCGGCTGGGCGGGGTTTCGCGAGGCGCCGATCAGCCTCGGCAAGATCGCCGGGCTGGTGCTGATCCTGGCGGGGGTATTCCTGATTCGTCGCGGTTGAGGCCAGCTCAGCCCAGCGGCTGCCAATGCCCGCTCATATGCTCCAGGTCGCCGGCGCCCATCAGGCGCAGGTCGCCGTGCGAGCCCGCGGCGCTTGCCAGCAGGCACACCTCGCTGGGCAGGCGCACCGGCTTGCGGAAGTCCACGGCGATCTCAATATTGGACGCCGGCAAATGTTCGCTCAATGCCGCCAGGGTCCGCGCCTTGTTCCACATGCCGTGGGCGATGGCCTGGGGGAAGCCGAACATCCGGGCGCTGATAGCGCTCAGGTGGATCGGGTTGTAGTCGCCGGAGACCCGGGCGTAGCGTCGGCCGATATCGGCGGGGGCTTGCCAGCGTGTCAGCTCGCCGAGGCTGACCTGGGGCGCAATGTCTTCGGGCGGTGCTTCGCCCGGCAATTTCACGCCTCGACAGAGCATCTGGCTGTGCGCTTCCCACAGTGGCCCCAGGGCGTCGTCGACCTGGGTCAAGAGGTCGAAAACCGCGCCTTTGGCGTGGGGCTGCAAGTTGTCCACCCGCACCCCGATACTCAAGTCGCGGACCCCGCCCATGGGCCGCAGCACGCGAATGCGGTTAGCCAGGTGGATCAGCCCCAGCAGCGGGAAGGGAAAATCCCGGGCGGTGAGCAATTGCATCTGCAAGGCGAACGCCAGCACATGCGGATAGGTCGGCGGCAGCAGGCCGTTGTCGCTAAAGCCGCAGACCTGGCGATAGGCCGCAAGCCTTGCCGGTTGCACGCTCACCTGATGGCGCAGGCCATCTTCTGGCAGCTCGGTGCCGGTGATCCTGCGGCGGGTTGCTGCCTTCCAGTACAGCTCGGGCAGGTTCGGCGGAGTATCCAGCTGATGCCATTGCCGGCTCATATTCACGCTCCCAGTACGCTTTGCCCACAGACACGCAGCGCCTGCCCGGTGACCGCGCCGCTACCCGGCTGGCCGAGCCAGGCCACGGCTTCGGCGACGTCCTGCGGCAACCCGCCTTGCCCCAGCGAACTCATGCGCCTCCCGGCCTCGCGCAGGGCGAACGGAATGTGCGCGGTCATCTGGGTTTCGATAAAACCCGGGGCCACGGCGTTGATGGTGATGCCGCGCTCCTGCAACAGCGGCGCCCAGGACTGGGCCAGGCCGATCAGCCCGGCCTTGCTCGCGGCATAGTTGGTCTGCCCGCGATTGCCGGCGATACCGCTGATGGACGCCAGCAGGATCACCCGGCCGTTGTCGTGCAGGGCGCCGCTGTCGAGCAGCGCCTTGGTCAGCACCTGCGGGGCTTCGAGGTTGACCGCCAGCACCGCGTCCCAGAATTCCGGGGTCATATTGGCCAGGGTCTTGTCGCGGGTGATGCCGGCGTTGTGCACCACGATATCGATGCCGTCCGGCAACTGTTCGACCAGCCGGGTCGGGGCGTCTTCAGCGCAGATATCCAGGCTGATCGCGTGGCCGCCCAGGCGCGCGGCCAGGGCTTCGAGATCGGTCTTGGCGGCGGGCACGTCCAGCAGCACCACCTGGGCGCCATCGCGGGCCAGGGTCTCGGCGATCGCCGCGCCGATGCCACGCGCCGCACCGGTGACCAGGGCCCGCGCGCCGGCCAGCGGCCGGGTCCAGTCCTGGACCTGGGTCGCGCAGGGGGTCAGGCGGATCGCCTGGCCGGAGATGTAGGCGCTTTTCGGCGAGAGGAAGAAGCGCAGCGCGCCTTCCAGCTGGCTTTCGGCACCCTCGCCGACATAAAGCAATTGCAGGGTGGCGCCGCCGCGCAGCTCCTTGGCCAGCGAACGGCTGAAACCCTCCAGGGCGCGCTGGGCGCTGGCGGCGAACGGATCGCTGAGGGTTTCCGGGGCACGGCCGAGAATCACCAGGTGCGCGCTGGGCTCGAGGTTTTTCATCAGCGGCTGGAAGAATTCGCGCAATTGCTTGAGCTGGCCGGTCTGCAGGATGTCGCTGGCGTCGAACACCACGGCCTTGATCCGCGGGCCGTGGCCGGGAATCCAGGCCGTGGCGAGGGTCGGATCGGTGCCGTAGCTGTAGATGCTTTCGGTCAGCCGAGGGGCGATCGCGCCAATTTGCTCGGTCAGCGCCCCGCCGCCGATCAGCAGCGCCCCCTCGACCGGGCGCATGCGGCCGGCCTGCCAGCGTTCCAGACGTCCCGGCGACGGCAAGCCAAGAGCCCCGACCAGGCGATGGCCGACGGACGAGTTGGCGAAGTCTACGTAGCGATCTGACATGGAACATGCTCCAAGAACTGAGGTTCAAAGTGTGGACCACGAAGGGCCTTTGGTCGTTCGATCCACGAAATCCGCGCGGGGTTCTGCCAATCAACGGCCCGCTCGCCGTTCGGCGACTTTGCGTACAGAACCTACGCTTGTCGGTTGTGCCACTCACAGAATAGGGAGCTTTCCATGACTCAGCTGCGTCGTGTTGCGATTATCGGCGGCAACCGCATCCCCTTTGCCCGTTCCAACGGGCCTTACGCCACCGCGAGCAACCAGGCCATGCTTACCGCGGCCCTGGAAGGCCTGATCGAGCGCTACCGCCTGCACGGCCTGCGCATGGGCGAAGTGGCCGCTGGCGCGGTGCTCAAGCATTCGCGGGATTTCAACCTGACCCGCGAATGCGTGCTCGGCTCGCGGCTGTCGCCGACCACCCCGGCCTACGATATCCAGCAAGCCTGCGGCACGGGCCTGGAAGCGGCGTTGCTGGTGGCCAACAAGATCGCCCTGGGGCAGATCGAATGCGGCATCGCCGGCGGCGTCGATACCACGTCGGACGCGCCGATCGGGGTCGGCGAGGGGCTGCGCCAGATCCTGCTGCAGGCCAATCGCGGCAAAAGCCTGGGCGACAAGCTCAAGAGCTTCCTGCAGCTGCGCCCCCAGCATCTCAAGCCGGAACTGCCGCGTAACGGCGAGCCGCGCACCGGCTTGTCCATGGGCCAGCACTGCGAGCGGATGGCGCAAACCTGGAACATTCCCCGCACCGAACAGGACCAGCTGGCGCTGGAGAGCCATCAGAAAATGGCCGCCGCCTATGCCCAGGGCTGGCACGACGATTTGATGACCCCTTTCCTCGGCCTGACCCGCGACAACAACCTGCGCCCGGACCTGACCCTGGAAAAGCTCAAGTCACTGAAGCCGGTGTTCGAGCGCGGCGACAAAGGCACCCTGACCGCGGGCAACTCCACGCCGTTGACCGATGGCGCGTCGCTGGTGCTGCTGGGCAGCGAGGCGTGGGCGAAGGAGCGCGGTTTGCCGGTCCTCGCCTATCTGCGCGACGGCGAAGCGGCGGCGGTGGATTTCGTCAACGGCGCGGAAGGGCTGCTGATGGCGCCGGTCTACGCCGTGCCGCGCCTGCTGGCCCGTAACGGCCTGACGCTGCAGGACTTCGATTACTACGAAATCCACGAGGCCTTCGCCGCGCAGGTGCTGTGCACGCTCAGGGCCTGGGAGGATGCGGACTACTGCAAGAGCCGCCTGGGGCTGGACGCGCCCTTGGGCTCCATCGACCGCAGCCGGCTGAATGTCAAAGGCAGCTCGCTGGCCGCCGGGCATCCGTTCGCCGCCACCGGCGGGCGCATTGTCGCCAACCTGGCGAAGCTGCTGGCGGCGGCGGGGCAGGGGCGCGGCCTGATTTCGATCTGCGCCGCCGGAGGGCAGGGCGTGACGGCGATTATCGAGCGCTGAGGGCCGAGCGTTGCCGCGCCAATGCCGCCATTGCCGGCCACCAGCGCGAGGCCGGTGTCAGCTTTTGTCACACACGGCTTGGCCCTGGGCGACCAACAGCCGCCGAACACTCGGCTATGATCTGGGGCGGTCGGGCTTGTCGGGATGGCGGGCTGACCTGGCACATTGAGTGCATTGGGCACTGTCGCAGGTCGGTAACCTCTCCCCGTGGTGCGAGGATTGCCGTATAACGAGTGACATTCGCGTGTTTGGTAATAAAGGACCCCTGATAAAAGCTGATGAAGACTCCAAAACGCATTGAACCCCTGATCGAGGACGGTCTGGTCGACGAGGTGCTGCGCCCACTCATGAGTGGTAAAGAAGCAGCTGTTTATGTGGTGCGCTGCGGCAACGAATTACGTTGCGCCAAGGTTTACAAGGAGGCGAACAAACGAAGTTTTCGTCAGGCGGCCGAGTATCAGGAAGGCCGCAAGGTACGCAACAGCCGTCAGGCTCGCGCGATGGCCAAGGGGTCCAAGTTCGGGCGCAAGGAGACCGAGGACGCCTGGCAGAACGCCGAAGTGGCGGCCCTGTTCCGCCTGGCCAACGCCGGCGTGCGGGTGCCCAAGCCGTTCGACTTCCTCGAAGGCGTGCTGCTGATGGAACTGGTGGCGGACGAATATGGCGATGCCGCGCCGCGCCTGAACGACGTGGTGCTGGAGCCGGACCAGGCCCGCGAATATCACGCGTTCCTGATTTCCCAGATCGTGCTGATGCTGTGTACCGGCCTGGTGCACGGTGACCTGTCCGAGTTCAACGTGCTGCTGACCCCCGACGGCCCGGTGATCATCGACCTGCCCCAGGCGGTGGATGCGGCGGGCAACAACCATGCCTTCAGCATGCTGGAGCGGGATGTCGGCAACATGGCCTCCTACTTCGGGCGTTTTGCCCCGGAGCTCAAGCGCACCCGCTACGCCAAGGAAATGTGGGCGCTGTACGAAGCCGGCACCCTGCACCCGGGCAGCGTCCTGACCGGCGAGTTCGACGACCCGGAGGAACTGGCGGACGTCGGCGGCGTGCTGCGGGAAATCGAGGCCGCGCGCCTGGACGAGGAGCGACGCCAGGCCATGCGCATGGCCGACGACGCACCAGCGGCGAAGTCCGAGGAACCACCGCCTCCGCCCTGGATGCAGTGATTCACGGGCACAAAAAATCCGGCAATCGCCGGATTTTTTGTGCCCGTGAATCACGTAGCCGCTGCCGCTAGGCTGCGATCGACTGCGACAGGCGCTGCTCTTGAAATCGCCGGAAGGGCCTTTGGCCCTTATCGCAGCCTGCGGCAGCGGCTACAGGTTATGGGGCGTGCAGCATCCGCCGGAGGCCAGGTCCTTGAGGATCGGGCAGTCCGGGCGGTGGTCGCCGTGGCAGTGCTCCACCAGATCCTGCAGGGTGTCGCGCAGCCCGGCCAGCTCGGCGATTTTCTGGTTGAGCTCGTCGATGTGCTGGCGGGCCAGGGCTTTGACATCGGCGCTGGCGCGCTGGCGGTCCTGCCACAGGGTCAGCAGCTTGCCGACTTCTTCCAGGGAAAACCCCAGGTCCCGCGAACGCTTGATAAAGGCCAGGCTGTGCAGGTCGTCGTCGCTGTACAGGCGGTAGCCGCTGTCGCTGCGATGGGCCGGCTTGAGCAGGCCGATGGACTCGTAATAGCGAATCATCTTGGCGCTCAGGCCGCTCTTGCGGGCTGCTTGGCCGATGTTCATCGGGCGTCCTCCGGGTCTTTGGGTTTCCAGGTTTTCAACAGTAGCGCATTGCTCACCACGCTGACGCTGGACAGCGCCATGGCCGCCCCGGCCAGCACCGGGTTGAGCAGGCCGAACGCCGCCAACGGAATGCCGATCAGGTTGTAGACGAAGGCCCAGAACAGGTTCTGGCGGATCTTCGCGTAGGTCTTGCGGCTGATCTCCAGGGCCGCCGGCACCAGGCGCGGGTCGCCGCGCATCAGGGTGATCCCCGCTGCGTGCATGGCCACATCGGTACCGCCGCCCATGGCGATGCCGATATCGGCGGCGGCCAGGGCCGGCGCGTCGTTGATGCCGTCGCCGACCATCGCCACCACGCCGGTCTTTTTCAGTTCGGCGACTGTGGCGGCCTTGTCGGCGGGCAGCACTTCGGCGTGTACGTCGGTAATGCCCAGGGCATCGGCGACCACCTTGGCGCTGCCGCGGTTGTCGCCGGTCAGCAGGTGGCTGCTGATGTGGCGCGCGCCCAGTTGCTGCACCGCTTGCAGGGCGCCGGGCTTGAGCGTGTCGCCAAAGGCGAACAGGCCCAAGACCCGCGGCTGCGGTTGTTGTTCGATCAGCCAGGACAAGGTGCGGCCCTCGGTTTCCCAGGCCTGGGCCGAGGCTGCCAGGTCGCCGGCGAGCAGGCCGCTTTCTTCCAGCAGGCGCCGGTTGCCCAGGGCCAGTTGCCGGCCGTCCAGGGTGCCGGCAATGCCGCGGCCGGTCAGGGACTGGCTGGCGCTGACGTCGGCCACCGCCAGTTGGCGCTCGGCGCACAGGTCCAGGACCGCCTTGGCCAGCGGGTGTTCGCTGCCGCGTTGCAGGGCGCCGGCCAGTTGCAGCAGGCGGTCTTCGTCGCCGTCGACGGCATCCAGGTGGGCGATGCGCGGCGTGCCGGAGGTCAGGGTGCCGGTCTTGTCGAAGACCACGGCGCTGACTTCATGGGCGCGCTCCAGGGCTTCGGCGTCCTTGATCAGGATCCCGTGGCGAGCGGCGACGCCGGTGCCGGCCATGATCGCGGTCGGCGTGGCCAGCCCCAGCGCGCAGGGACAGGCGATGACCAGGACGGCGACCGCGTTGATCAACGCGGTTTCCACCGGCGCGCCATACAGCCACCAGCCGACTAGTGTCGCCAGGGCCAACAGCAGCACCGCCGGCACGAATACCTGGCTGACCCGGTCCACCAGTTTCTGGATCGGTGCCTTGCCGGCCTGGGCGTCTTCCACCAGGCGGATGATGCGCGCCAGCACGGTTTCCGCGCCGAGGGCCAGGGTCCGCACCAGCAGCCGGCCTTCGCCGTTGATGGCGCCGCCGGTGACCGCGTCTCCGGGCTGCTTCGGCACCGGCAGGCTTTCGCCGCTGATCAGCGCTTCGTCGGCGTGGCTCTGGCCTTCGACCACTTCGCCGTCCACCGGGAAGCGTTCGCCGGGCTTGACCAGTACCAGGTCGTTCAGGCGCAGGGCGCTGATCGCCACTTCCTGCTCACGGCCATCGACGACCTGGATCGCCCGTTCCGGGCGCAAGGCTTCCAGGGCGCGGATAGCGCTGGCGGTCTGGCGCTTGGCGCGGCTTTCCAGGTACTTGCCCAGCAGCACCAGGGCGATTACCACCGCCGAGGCCTCGAAATACAGGTGCGGCATGCCGCCGGCGGGGGTAATGGCCCATTGGTAGAGGCTCAAGCCGTAGCCGGCGCTGGTGCCCAGGGCCACCAGCAGGTCCATGTTGCCGGCGCCGGCGCGCACGGCTTTCCAGGCGGCGACGTAAAAGCGCGCGCCGAAGATGAATTGCACCGGCGTGGCCAGGGCGAACTGCGCCCAGGCCGGCAGCATCCAGTGCAGGCCGAAGGGCTGCACCAGCATCGGCAGCACCAGCGGCAGGGCCAGCAGGATCGCCAGCACCAGGGACCAGCGCTCGCGATTCAGGCGTTGTTCCTGATCGTCGCGTTCGGGGTGTTCGGCCTGCCACAGGCTGGCGGAATAGCCGGCCTTGATGACCGCGGCGACCAGGGCCTGGGCATCGACCTGGCCCAGCAGATCGACATGCGCGCGTTCGTTGGCCAGGTTGACGCTGACTCGGCTGACCCCGGCCACCTTGGCCAGCGCGCGTTCCACACGGCCAGCGCAGGAGGCGCAGGTCATGCCGCCGATATTCAGTTCCAGGCTGTGGGCCGGCACGCTGTAGCCGGCATCCTGCACCGCGGCCATCAGCGCCGGCAGGCTGTCGCCGGGCGCCTGGACACGGGCCTGCTCGGTGGCGAGGTTGACGCTGACGGCGACCGCGCCTGCCACTTTGCTCAAGGCACGTTCCACCCGCCCGGCGCAGCTGGCGCAGGTCATGCCGGCAATCGGCAGGTCAAAAGTGGTTGTTTCGGACATCACTGATACTCCCTGTAAACGGTTGTCTACAGGATCAACCTTGCCATGCTGGCAAGGTCAAGCGCCATGGCGCGGGGTGCTTCAATCTGTCTCGGGGGCAAACATCCGGAGCGTCGCCCGTGCCGGCTCCGGGAGGGGCAAGGTGGGCACAGGCGCCGCTGCGTGGCCTCAATATTCCAGCGAGGCGGGCTTGAGGTACAGGCCGGACGGGGTCATGGCGATGCGGTACTTCAGCACGTCGCCAGCCTTGAGGCTGATGTCCTGCGAGCCTGGTGCGAGCATGCCCGGGTTGCAGCCGGGCATCTGCCCCGGCAGCAGTTTCAGGCGCAGCGAGACTTTGCCCGGCGGCAGGTTGAAGGAGGTGGCTTGTTCCTGGAACAGCCGGCCCGCCAACTGGTCCTGGATGTACAGGCCGATTTCGCAGGACGTGGCGACCTCCAGCCGTTCCCGGGAAATAATCAGGACGCCGTAGTCCTCGCCGGCGGCGTTGACCGAAGGGGTTGCCGCGATCAGGCCGAGGAGGCTGAACAGGCTGATAACCGACCAGCGCATGGCTGAATCTCCTAGTGTCGTGTCGTTGAGGGTGAAGCTTGGCCGAGCGCGTCGCCGATTGCCAGCCCGGCAGATGCGTCCGGAACTTGACCTTGTCATGATGGCAAGGTCGAGACTGGCGGCAACCCTCACAACAGGAGAAGCGTCATGCAAGTGTTCAATGTCGAAGGAATGTCCTGCGGTCACTGCGTCCGGGCCATCACCCAGGCGGTGCAGAGCAAGGATCCGGCAGCCAGCGTCAAGGTCGATCTCGGTGCCCGGGAAGTGGGTGTCGAAAGCCGTTTGTCCGCCGACGAGGTGATCAGCCTGATCAGCGAAGAAGGCTACGCGGTCAAGCTGGCCTGACCGGCCTTTTTGATAGTTAGCGACCTATCGGAATGTTCAAGGCCTCCAAGCGCGGATAGACTGTCGGGCTGCCGACCGACCCGCATTTGGATGCCTGATGAACCTTCGCACAATCCTGATTCTCGGCGCCCTGAGCGCCTTCGGTCCTCTGGCCATCGACTTTTACCTGCCGGCGTTCCCGGCGATGGCGCTGGCCTTTGGCACCGATGAACAACACGTTCAACTGACCCTGGCGGCCTACTTCCTCGGCCTGTCCATCGGCCAGCTGGCCTATGGCCCGGTGGCCGATCGCTTCGGCCGGCGCATCCCGTTGTTGGTCGGGGTCGGGCTGTTCACCCTGGCATCCCTGGCCTGTGCCTACGCGCCGAACCTGGAATGGCTGATTGCCGCGCGTTTCGTCCAGGCGCTGGGCGGTTGTGCGGGCATGGTGATTTCCCGGGCGGTGGTCAGCGACAAATGCGACGCGGTGGGTTCGGCCAAGGTGTTTTCCCAACTGATGCTGGTCATGGGCCTGGCGCCGATCCTGGCCCCGATGCTCGGCGGCCTGCTGGTGAATCTCCACGGCTGGCAGTCGATCTTCATCATGCTGACCCTGTTCAGCGCCCTGGCCGGCCTGGCGGTGGCGCTGGGCTTGCCGGAAAGCCTGCCGGCCCATGTGCCGCGCCAGCCGTTGTCCGGAGCCTTGCGCCAGTACGGCCGGCTGCTGGCTGACCGGGTGTTCCTCGGCCATGCCTTGACCGGCGGCATCGCCATCGCCGGGATGTTTGCCTATATCGCCGGTTCGCCTTTCGTCTTCATCAAACTCTACGGGGTGCCGGCCGAGCATTTTGGCTGGTTCTTCGGCATCAACGCCGGCGGCTTCATTCTGGTGGCGCAGATCAATGCCCGGCTGCTGGCCAAGCGCGGCCCGGCATTCCTGCTGGCGCGCACGGTGTGGATCTATCTGCTGGGGGGCCTGGCGCTGCTGGCCGTCAGTTCGCTGCGCCCGGCGCAACTCTGGCCGCTGCTGGTGCCGTTGTTCATTTGCATCGCCAGCCTGGGGTGCATCATTCCCAATGCCTCGGCGTGCGCCATGAACGGTCAGGGCGCACGGGCCGGCAGTGCCTCGGCAATGCTTGGCTGCCTGCAATTCAGCGTGGCCGCCGGTGCCGCGGCGCTGGTGGGCGTGCTGCACGATGGCAGCGCCGTGCCGATGGCCACGGTTATCAGCCTGTGTGGGATTTTGGTGGTGACGCTGGCAATGGCCACCCGCAAATTGCAGAACGCCAGGGCGCTGCAAGCCGCCCAGCTGTAAATCAGCCGGCGGCGCGCTGTTGGCTTTCGGGGAATCGGTGGGGGGCTTGCAGACGTGTTTCCAGGGTATTGGCGAAGGCTCGGGCTTCGGCCTCGCTGCGGAAAGTCACCGCATGCTGGTCGAGTTGAACCTGCCATTGGGCACCTTTGGATTTTGCCAATTCTTTTATCAGGATCTTCATTGCTGACTTCCTCGCGTAAAAGACTGCATTGCAAAGGCCCCCAGTGTAGACCCGAATACGGTCGCAAGTATGACAAGCGACAACTGTCGGACTGACGGCATCCCGCCCCCTTTGCAGAGCGCGCGGGACGCCGTCCGGCCCCCGTCTCAGAAGCCTTCCAGCACGATCTTGCCCTTGGCCTTGCCGCTTTCCAGTAGCGCGTGGGCGCGCCGCAGATTGGCCGCGTTGATGGTGCCGAAATGCTCGCCGAGGGTGGTCTTCAAGGTGCCGGCGTCGATCAGCTCGGCGACGCGATTGAGCAGGTTGTGCTGCTCTTGCATGTCCGCGGTTTCGAACAGCGAGCGGGTGTACATGAACTCCCAGTGCAGCGACAGGCTCTTGCGTTTGAGCTTGGTCACGTCGAGGGTTTTCGGATCGTCGATCAGCGCCAGCCGACCCTGGGGCGCAAGCGCCTCGACCAGCTCGTCCAGGTGCGCATCGGTCTGGGTCAGGCTGGCGACATGGGTGACGCTGGCCTGGACGGCCTTCTTCAGTTCCTGGCTCAGCGGCTGGCTGTGGTCGATCACCAGGTCGGCGCCCAGCTCGCGTACCCAGCGCTGGGTCTCGGCGCGCGAGGCGGTGCCTATGACTTTGAGCGCGGTGAGCTGGCTGGCCAGCTGGGTGAGGATCGAACCCACGCCGCCGGCGGCGCCGACGATCAACAGGCTCTGTTGTCGATCGGCCTGGTCTTCGGCGATCTGCAGGCGTTCGAACAGCAGTTCCCAGGCGGTGATCGCGGTCAGCGGCAGGGCGGCGGCTTCGGCGAAGCCCAGGCTCTTGGGCATATGGCCGACGATGCGCTCGTCCACCACGTGCAGTTCACTGTTACCGCCGGCGCGGGCGATCGAGCCGGCGTAGAACACCTTGTCGCCGGCCTTGAACAGGCTGACTTCGCTGCCCACGGCCTTGACCACTCCGGCCACGTCCCAGCCCAGCACCTTGGCGGCGCCGCCTTCAGGCTGGACGTTCTGCCGGACCTTGGTGTCCACCGGGTTGACCGAGATGGCTTTGACTTCCACCAGCAGGTCGCGCGGGCCGGCGACCGGTTCCGGCAGTTCGATGTCTTGCAGGGACAGCGGATCGTTGATGGGCAGGGAGGCGTAGTAGGCGATGGCTTTCATGGTGGGGTTTCCTGATGACTATAAAGAAGGGCTTAGAGGACCAGCAGCAGGCGCTTGAGCTCGAAATGCTCGATCGCCTCGCGGGTCTGGCTGAGGAAATTCTGGAAGTGCGGCGTAGCGTTGTGAAACTCCAGGGCCGCCTCATCGTCCCAGCGCTCCAGAACATAAAAGGTGCCTGGGGCCTCGGCGTCCTGATGCAGGTTGTAAAACTGGCAGCCGGCTTCTTCGCGGCTCGGCTGCACCAGGGCGCTGAGTTCGCGCTTGAGCACGGCCTGCTGGCCGCTCTTGGCGACAAGGGTGGCGATGGCGGTAAAGGCTTGCGACATGGAAGCTTCCCTCGAGGGTTGGCGTGATAGGGCGGGATGCACAGATCATTGGCCATTTCCCCGGAAGATAAAACCGGCTAAAACAGCAGTCTCTTTCAATATTTTTTTGATAATGCCCGGTGACCCAGATGCTGCGATTCGATGACCTGCAATTGTTCGTGCGCGCCGCCGACCTCGGCAGCCTGTCTGCCGCGGCGCGGGTCATGGACCTGTCGGCGGCGGTGGCCAGCGCCGCGCTCAAGCGCATCGAGCAGCAACTCGGCGCCCGGCTGCTGGCGCGTTCGACCCGCAGCCTGCGCCTGACCGCCGAGGGCGAGGGCTTTCTCGAATACGCCCGCGCCGCGCTGAGCAACCTGGAGGAGGGCCGGCGCCTGCTGGCCAGCGGGCAGGATCAGGTCAGCGGCGTTCTCCAGTTGTCCGCGCCTTCGGATTTCGGGCGCAACCTGCTGTTGCCCTGGCTCGACCAGTTCCAAGAGCAACACCCCCGGCTGACCGTGCGCCTGCTGTTGGGCGACCGCATTGCCGATCTTTTCCGCCAGCCGGTGGACATCGCCCTGCGTTATGGCGAGCCGGAAGATTCCAGCCTGGTGGCCTTGCCTGTGGCGCCGCAGAACCGCCGGGTGCTGGTGGCCGCGCCCGACTACCTGGCCCGCCATGGCGAGCCGCGTCAGCTGGAGCAACTGGCCCAGCACAATTGCCTGCTCTACATGCTTGGCAGCCGGGTGCATGACCATTGGAGTTTTCACGACGGCAAGCGCGAGGTCGGCCTGACGGTCAGCGGCGATCGTTTCAGCGACGACGCCGATGTGGTGCGCCTGTGGGCCGTGGCGGGGCGGGGGATCGCCTACAAGTCCTGGCTCGATGTGTCGACCGATGTGCTGGCCGGGCGGCTGCGGGTGCTGCTGCCGGAACTGCGCTGCGAACGGGCACCGCTGAACCTGTTGTGCGCGCATCGGGCGCAGTTGAGCAAACCGGTGAACCTGCTGCGGGATATGTTGCAGGCGCGCTGCGCCGAAATCTGGGCGCATTACCCGACGCCGGCCCTTGCCGATCAATGACCCCGGCCGGCGGCGTCGTTGCGGGGTGCGGGCAGGTCGTATCCAGCACTGAGCGGCGGCGTCGATCTTGCACACTCAATTGCAGACCATTCAATCGGGGGGACGGGGCATGGCAAGTCAGGGATACAGTGCGGCGGAGCGGCTGGAACGCTTGCCCATCAGCGGTTATCACCGAGTCATTTTCATCATCATCGCCCTGGCGTTTTTCTTCGACTCCATGGACCTGGCGATGATGACGTTCCTGCTCGGCTCGATCAAAGCCGAGTTCGGCCTGAGCACGGCCCAGGCCGGCCTGCTGGCCAGTGCGAGTTTCTTCGGCATGGTGGTGGGCGCGTCCTTGTCGGGCATGCTCGCCGACCGCTTTGGGCGCAAGCCGGTGTTCCAGTGGAGCATCGTGCTCTGGGGCATCGCCAGTTATCTGTGCTCCACGGCGCAGACGGTGGACAGCCTGACCCTGTTCCGGGTGCTGCTGGGGATCGGCATGGGCATGGAGTTTCCCATCGCCCAGTCGATGCTGTCGGAGATGATCCCGGCCAAGCGACGCGGGCGGTATATCGCCTTGATGGACGGTTTCTGGCCGCTGGGTTTCGTCGCGGCGGGCGTGCTCTCGTACTTCCTGCTGCCGCTGATCGGCTGGCGCGACATCTTCCTGGTCCTGGCGATCCCGGCGGTGTTCGTGCTGGCGATTCGTTTCTTCATTCCCGAGTCGCCGCGCTGGCTGGAGCAGGCCGGGCGGCACGCCGATGCCGACCGGGTGCTGCGGCAGATCGAGGATAAGGTCCGTGCCTCGTTGCAGCGCGCGGATCTGCCCGAGCCGGTGCGCCTGCCGCGGGTGGACAGTGTGCCGGGGCACTTTTTCTCGGCCTTGCGCGAAATCTGGTCGCCGCTCTATCGCCAGCGCACCCTGATGATCTGGAGCGTGTGGTTCTTTGCCTTGCTGGGTTTTTATGGCCTGACGTCGTGGCTCAGTGCCTTGTTGCAGCAATCGGGTTTCGCCGTGACCCAGTCGGTGTACTACACGGTGCTGATTTCCCTCGGCGGGATTCCCGGCTTCCTCATGGCCGCCTGGCTGGTGGAGCGCTGGGGGCGCAAGCCGGTATGCGTGATCACCTTGCTGGGCGGTGGGGTCATGGCGTTCTTCTACGGGCAGAGCGCGGTGTTCGGCGGCAACGTGGCGCTGCTGATCAGCTCCGGCCTGTTGATGCAGTTCTTCCTGTTCGGCATGTGGGCGGTGCTCTACACCTATACGCCGGAGCTGTACCCAACGTCGGCACGGGCCACCGGTTCGGGGTTCGCCTCGGCGGTGGGGCGCATCGGTTCGCTGCTCGGGCCTTTGGTCACCGGCGTGGTGTTCCCGATGACCGGCCAGGGTGGGGTATTCGCCCTGGGCGCGTTGTGTTTCGCGGTCGCGGCTGCGGTGGTCTGGCTGTTCGGGATGGAGACGCGCGGTAAGACCCTGGAGGAACTGAGCGAAATTGGCACCTGACCCGTAGCCGCTGCCGCAGGCTGCGTTAGGTCCGCAGGACCTCAGGCGTCATTGAGATCGCTGCGACCGTTCCGGTCGATCGCAGCCTTCGGCAGCGGCTACATGGTTGCGGGCGTGATTGGGTGGTGGGATGAAGGCCCGGCAAAGCGCTGGAGGAGTTGAGCGAAATTGGCAGCTGACCTGTAGCCGCTGCCGCAGGCTGCGATAAGGTTCGAAGAACCTTCCAGGCCCCAAGAGCGGCGCCCGCTACGTCGGAATGCCGCCCAGGTCGATCGCAGCCTTCGGCAGCGGCTACATGGTTGCGGGCGTGATTGGGTGGTGGGATGAAGGCCCGGCAAAGCGCTGGAGGAGTTGAGCGAAATTGGCACCTGACCTGTAGCCGCTGCCGCAGGCTGCGTTAGGTCCGCAGGACCTCTGGCGTCATTGAGATCGCTGCGACCGTTCCGGTCGATCGCAGCCTGCGGCAGCGGCTACAGGGATCGCGGGCAGTCTGCCCGCGAGGGGGTTATGGCTTGACCAGGCGTGCATCCAGGCTGTTCTGCGCCAGGCGCTTGGCCTGGTCCTGGGTCATGCCCAGGTGGGTGTACAGCGCGTGGAAGTTCTCGGTGACGTAGCCGCCGAAATAGGCCGGGTCGTCGGAGTTCACGGTGACCTTCACCCCGCGTTCGAGCATCTCGAGGATGTTGTGCTGCGACATGTGGTCGAACACGCAAAGCTTGGTGTTCGACAGCGGGCAGACGGTCAGCGGGATCTGCTCGTCGATGATGCGCTGCATCAGCCGCTCGTCCTCGAAGGCGCGCACGCCGTGGTCGATGCGCTGGATCTTCAGCAGGTCGAGGGCTTCCCAGATGTATTCGGGCGGGCCTTCTTCGCCGGCGTGGGCGACGGTCAGGAAGCCTTCGCCGCGGGCACGGTCGAACACGCGCTGGAACTTGCTTGGCGGGTGGCCCATCTCGGAGCTGTCCAGGCCGACTGCGACAAACGCATCACGGAACGGCAGCGCCTGATCGAGGGTTTTCTGCGCTTCTTCTTCGCTCAGGTGGCGCAGGAAGCTGAGGATCAAACCACTGGTGATGCCCAGTTGCTGCTCGCCATCCTTGAGCGCGGCGGCGATGCCGTTGAGCACCACTTCGAACGGGATGCCGCGGTCGGTGTGGGTCTGCGGATCGAAGAACGGCTCGGTATGAATCACGTTCTGCTCTTTGCAGCGCAGCAGGTAGGCCCAGGTCAGGTCGTAGAAATCCTGCGAGGTGCGCAGTACGTCCGCGCCCTGGTAATACAGGTCGAGGAATTCTTGCAGGTTGTTGAAGGCGTAAGCCTTGCGCAGGGTTTCCACATCGCTCCAGGGCAGGGCGATCTTGTTGCGTTCGGCCAGGGCGAACAGCAGCTCGGGCTCGAGGGATCCTTCGAGGTGCAGGTGCAGTTCGGCCTTGGGCAAGGCGTTCAGCCAGTCGTACATGGGTGTGGTCTCATCAGGTGCAGTCGGGCGCTGCGTCAACGTATTGCGCTCCATCATCCTGCGGCGAAAAGCCTACCGCAAGGTTCGATGACAGGCGCCGTGCCCTCGGTGTCCCGAGGGCTGCGCGGGCGGGCCAGGTTTCACCGCGTCCGTAAGGGCAGGCATTCTACCGCCGGGCGCTGAAAGATTCGGCAAAACCTGATCGACCGCTGGATCACACGGCCTGCTGCTCGCGCCGGTAGGCGTAGGTGTCGGCGAACCGCGACAGCAGGAATTCGGCGCAGGTGGTCACCGGGTATTTGGGCGGGTGCGCCGCATCCTGGCAGCCGGGCAGACATTCGATGCGCGTATCCGGATGGGGCTCGGCGAAGAACGGCATCGAGTAGCGGTCCACCCCCAGCGGGCTGATCACCCGGTGCGGCGTCGACAGGTAACGGTCGTTGCTCCAGCGCGCCATCATGTCGCCGAGGTTGACCACGAAGGTGCCCTCAATGGGTGGCGCGTCGATCCACTGGCCCTGGACGTTGCGCACCTGCAGGCCGCCGGCGCTGTCCTGGTAGAGCAGGGTGATGCAGCCGTAGTCGGTATGGGCGCCGGCGCCTTGCTGCTCCTCGCTGCTGGCGGTATGCCGCGGCGGGTAATGGATCAGGCGCAAGACGCTGACCGGCTCCTTGAAGCGGCTGTCGAAAAAATCGCGCTCGATGCCCAGGGCCAGGGTCATGGCCCGCAGCAGGGTCTGGGCCAGGGCCTGCATGTCCAGGTAGTGCTGCTCCATCAGGGTTTCCCAGCCGGCGATATTCGGGTGCCGGTTGCTGCCGCGCAGCGGTTTTTCCGCGAGCACCTCGGGATGTCCGGCCGGCAGGTGCAGGCCCATGTCGAAGGTTTCCTTGAGGTCGCTGGGCTTGGCCGGGTCCAACTGCTCGGTGGCAATCGCGCCATAGCCGCGATGGTGGCGGGTCTGGGTGATATCGATCTTGAGTTTCTCGGCGGCCGGCAGGGCGAAGAAATGCCGGGCGGCGTCGAGCAACTGGTCGATGCGCCCGGAGCTGATCGGGTGGCCCTTGATATAGAAGAACCCCCACTCGCGGCAGGCGCGGTCGATCTGCTGGGCGACGCGGCTCCAGCCGTGGGCGTCGTCGCCGTAGAGCGGGCTGATGTCGATGATTGGCAGCTGGTTCATATAGATGCTCTCAAAGTAATCACTGCCCTGTAGCCGCTGCCGCAGGCTGCGATCGACCGGAACGGTCGTGGCGGTCTCAAGGACGCCGCAAGTCCTTGGACCGGCGTAGCCCGGGCTGTCGCAGCCTGCGGCAGCGGCAACAGGGATCAGCGAGTCATTTCGGAATGTCGGCCTTCATGCCTTCCACGTAATAGTTCATCGATGCCAGTTCCGCGTTGCTGGCGCTGACCCCGGCGGCGAGTTTCTCCACGCCGGCCTGGTCCTTGATCGGCCCGGTGAACGGATGGAAGGCGCCGCTCTTGATGTCGGCGATGATCTGCTCGGCCTCACGCTTGACGTCAGCCGGCACCAGATTGCTGATCGGCAGCTCGACCGTGCCTTCCTTCAGGCCGCCCCAGTAGTCCTGGGATTTCCAGCTGTGGTCGAGCACGCCCTGGGTGGCCTGGATGTAATGCGGCCCCCAGTCGTTGACGATGGAGGTCAGCACCGCTTTCGGCCCGAAGTGAGCCATGTCCGAGGCGTAGCCCACGGCGTACACGCCACGGCGTTCGGCGGCCTGGATCGGCGCCGGGCTGTCGGTGTGCTGGAAGATCACGTCGGCGCCCTGGTCGATCAGGGCATTGGCGGCATCGGCTTCCTTGCCCGGGTCGAACCAGGAGTTGACCCATACCACCTTGATCTCGGTGCCCGGGTTGTACTTGTTCAGCGCCAGCTGGATGGCGTTGATGTCGCGGATCACTTCCGGGATCGGGAAGGAGGCGATGTAGCCGACCTTCTTGCTCTTGGTCATCTTCGCCGCGAGGAAGCCACCGACGTAGCGACCCTCATAGGTGCGGGCCAGGTAAGTGCCGAGGTTCTTGTCCTGCTTGTAGCCGGTGGCGTGTTCGAAGGTGGTCTTGGGGAATTGCCTGGCGACTTTCAGGGTCGGGTTCATGTAGCCGAAGGAAGTGGTGAAGATCAGGTCGTACTTGTCCTTGGCCATGTTGCGGATCACCCGCTCGGCGTCGGCGCCTTCGGCGACGTTCTCCACATAGTTGGTCTTGATCTGTTCGCCGAATTTCTCCACCAGCGCCAGGCGCCCCTGTTCATGCTGATAGGTCCAGCCGTGGTCGCCGATCGGGCCGATGTAGACGAAGCCGACCTTCAGCGGATCGGCGGCGCTGGCGCTCAGCGAGAGGCTCAGGCCGATGGCCGCGGTGAGGGCGCATAGCAATTTTTGCAGTGGGCGTTTATGCATGAATCCGGACTCCATTTTGTTGTGGGGCAAGGCGTGAGCAGCTCAATGCAAATAGCTGACCAACAAGACAACAAAATTTTTCGGAACCGGGCGATGCCTTCGCGGGCAAGCCTCGCTCCTACAGGACATGCAGCTTCTGTAGGAGCGAGGCTTGCCCGCGAAGAGGCCCGCTCGATCGGCGCGGGATCATCCCGGTGCACCTTGGGCAGCCACGCCATGCGCTGGTGCACGAAACGCTGGAGGCTCACGCAGCCCTTGGCTGATCGCTGCCTGCTCGATGCATCCGGGTTGCGGGCGCTACAGCTTGCTTGCGAAACGCCCGGGTCAGGCGCCGCCAATCAACTCCCGGGCCGCCTGCCGGTGATCGGCAATCAGGCCCCGCACATCCAGGCCCTCGACCTGCCCGTCGATCACCCGCCACTGGCCGCCGACCATCACCCGGTCCGCGCGATCCGCGCCGCACAGCAGCAATGCCGAGAGCGGGTCATGGCTGCCGGAGAAGCGCAGCTCATCGAGCTTGAACAGCGCCAGGTCGGCCTGCTTGCCCACGGCCAGCTCGCCAATATCGTTGCGTCCCAGCAGCCGTGCCGAGCCCTGGGTGGCCCAGCCCAGCACCAGCTCCGGGGTGATCTTTTCGGCGCCGTAGCGCAGGCGTTGCAGGTACAGGGCCTGCCGGGTTTCGAGAATCATGTTGGAGGCGTCGTTCGAGGCCGAGCCATCCACGCCCAGGCCGACGGGCGCGCCGGCGTCGGTCAGATCCAGGGTCGGGCAGATGCCGGAGGCCAGGCGCATGTTGGAGCTCGGGCAATGGCAGATGCCGGTCCCGGCGGCGCCGAGGCGGGCGATTTCATCGGGGTTGAAATGGATGCCGTGGGCCAGCCAGGTGCGCGGGCCGAGCCAGCCGACGCTGTCCAGGTAATCCACGGTGCGCAGGCCGAAGCGTTGCAGGCAGAAGTCTTCCTCGTCGAGGGTTTCCGCCAGGTGGGTGTGCAGGCGCACGTCGAGTTTTTCCGCCAGCTCGGCGCTGGCCGCCATGATCTCTGGGGTCACCGAGAACGGCGAGCAGGGCGCCAGGGCGATCTGGATCTGCGCGCCGGCGCCGCGTTCGTGGTACGCGGCGATCAGCCGCTGGCTGTCGGCGAGAATCACCTCGCCCTGCTGCACGGTCTGCTGCGGCGGCAGGCCGCCATCCGCCTCGCCGAGGCTCATGGAACCGCGGGTAAGCATGGCGCGCATGCCCAGTTCGCGCACGCTGGCGACCTGCACGTCGATGGCGTTTTCCAGGCCTTCGGAGAACAGGTAATGGTGGTCGGCAGCGGTGGTGCAGCCGGACAGCAGCAGCTCGGCCAGCGCCACTTTACTGGCCAGGGCGAGTTTTTCCGGGGTCAGCCGCGCCCAGACCGGGTACAGGGTTTTCAGCCAGGGGAACAGCGGCTGGTTGACCACCGGCGCCCAGGCGCGGGTCAGGGTTTGATAGAAGTGGTGATGGGTGTTGATCAGCCCCGGCAGCAGCACGTGCTCGCGGGCATCGAAGACCTGTCCACAGGGCTGGGCGGGTTGCTGGCCGGCGCCGAGCACTTCGACGATCAGGCCGTCTTGCAGCACCAGGCCGCCGCGGGCGTCGAGGGCATTGCCAGTGAAAATGGCGAGGGGATTTTTTAACCAGGTACGGGTCGCAGGCATGGTGGCCGGCTCCTCTGAAAGTGGGTTCAGGTTAGCCAGCTCAGTGTTGCCCTGTCTGCTGATCCAGGGTCGCCACGGGGGCGAGGTGCGCAGTTTACGGGGAGACCGCTGCGCGGTCTATCGCGGGCAAGCCTCGCTCCTACATACGGCGGTGACTGTAGGAGCGAGGCTTGCCCGCGATGGCGTCCGGCGCTCGACCACGAACTGGGCGCTGCGATGTCGGCAGCGGCTACAGGTGCAGGCTTACCAGGGAATGGTTTCGCCCTTGTAGTTGACGAAATAGTGCCCGCCCTTGCCGGTATAGGCGTTGACCTGCTCGATCAGGCCGCGGGTGCTGGTCTCGACGTCGATGTCCGCGCCTTCGCCGCCCATGTCGGTCTTCACCCAGCCCGGGTGCAGCGACAGCACGGTGAGTTTCTGCTCGAGCTGGGTCACCAAGCTGTTGGTCATCGAGTTCAGCGCCGCCTTGCTGGCCTTGTACAGCGCCAGTTCCGGCGCGTCGGGCATGGTCACGCTGCCCAGCACCGAACTCATGAACGCCAGCACGCCGCTGTCCGGGCGGATCTGCGGGAGGAAACGCTGGGCCAGGTTGATCGGCGCCACGGCGTTGGTGAAAAACAATTGGCCGACTTCCGCCAGGGTCGCCTTGCCTGGCGTCTGGTCGTCGGGCCCCTTGACCCCGGCGTTGACGAACAGCAGGTCGAATACCTGGTCTTTGAGCTTCTGGTTCAGGGCGATCACCGCCTGCTGGTCGTCCATGTCCAGTTGTTCGATGCGCACCGGGCCCAGGGCTTCGAGCGCCTCGGCCTTTTGCGGGTTGCGCACGGTGGCAGTGACTTGCCAGCCATCTTCCAGCAGGCGTTGCACCAGGCCCAGGCCCAGGCCTCTGGAGGCGCCGATGATCAGTGCGGTTTTTGGTGTAGACATGCGGGAGTTCCTTGATGAGTGAAGATCATGGATTTAAGGGACAACGCTGGCCGAGCCGTCGTTGCAGTTCCTGGCGCAACTCGCCCAGTTCGCTGATGCGGGTCTCGATCAGGGTCAGTTTGTCTTGCAGCAATTGCGTCACCGCGCTATCCGGATCGCTGGCCTGCCACAGCGCGGCAACGCTGCTGCCGATCTCGCCGAGGCTGAAGCCCAGGCGTTGCGCGGTCTTGATGTAGAGCACCAGCTGCACCATGTCGCTGGGGTATTCACGATAGCCGTTGGCGCTGCGTTGTGCTGCGATTAACCCGCGCTGCTCGTAAAAACGCAGGGTATCGCGGCTGACGGCGCAGGCCTGGGCAAGTTCACCGATGCGCATGCTGGAGTCTCGGAAGGGCTTGACCCTGGAGCATACTCCAGGCTTTAGCCTGTGTGCTCCTTGATATCCGGAGCGACCTTTATGTGGAGCACAGCGCAATACCGCCAATTGGTGCGGGCCAGCGGTTGGTACGACCTGATCGTCACCGCCGCCTTTGTCACCCCCTGGAGCTTTCTCTTCCTGCACGGGCTGATGCAGCAGTGGAGCCAGGCCCTCGACCTGCCCGGCGCACTGCCGCCGTTCGAGCCCATGCATATGTTGATGGTCAACCTGATGGGTTCGATCGTCTGCGTCTGGTCGGTGCTGCGCATCCGCGATCCGCAACTGGCCTTCGGCCGCTACGACGCCGCCGGCCGGCTGCTGTTCGCCACCTGGCAGGTCTACGCCCTGGCCCATGGCGGCACGGCCTTGATCGGCGTGATCCTGTTTTTCGAACTGGCCTGGGCAGTGGCGCAACTGTGGCCGGTTCGCGAGCAGGACAGACGCCTCGATATTCCGTAGGAGCGAGGCTTGCCCGCGAAAACCCCCACCCGAACGCTATCTAACGCCCCGCCTGCCACGGCTGCCCCAGCGACACCGGCGCATACAGGCGGGTGCGCAGCGCATCCCGGGACAGCAGCACCAGCACCAGGATGGTCGCGGCATACGGCAGCATCGCCAAGAGGTTCGAAGGGATCGCCAGACCCAGACCTTGCGCCACCAGGTGCAGGATGCTGGCGAGGCCGAACAGGTAGGCGCCGAGCAGCAGGCGCCACACCCGCCAGCTGGCGAACACCACCAGCGCGAGGGCGATCCAGCCGCGACCGGCGCTCATGTTTTCCGCCCACATCGGCGTATAGGCCAGGGACAGGTAAGCCCCGGCCAGGCCGGCCATGGCACCGCCGAACAACACCGCCAGGGTGCGTACCCGCAATACCGGCAGGCCCATGGCGCTGGCCGCGTCGGGGTTTTCGCCGACCGCCTGGATGATCAGGCCGACCCGGCTTTTCAGGATCACCCAGGCCACCAGGGCGAACAGGGCGAAAGACAGGTAGACCAGCAGGTCCTGGGCAAACAGCATGCGCCCGATCAAGGGGATTTCGCTGAGCAGCGGAATCGCCATCGGCTCGAACCCGGCCAGTGGTTTACCGACCCAGCTGGCACCGACGAAGCTCGACAGCCCGACCCCAAAGATGGTCAGGGCCAGGCCGCTGGCCACCTGGTTGGCGTTGAACACCAGCGCCACCAGGGCGAACAGCGCCGACAACAGCATGCCGGCGAGCATCGCCAGCAGCACGCCGAGCCACAAGTTGCCGCTGTTCAGGGCGACGATAAAACCGATCACCGCGCCAAACAGCATCATGCCTTCCTGGCCGAGGTTGAGGACGCCGCTCTTCTCGCAGATCAGTTCGCCCAGGGCCACCAGCAGCAGCGGCGTACCGCAGCGGATCATGGCGTAGAAAATATTGCTCAACAGATCGATATCCATCACAGCGCTCCTGCCTGCACGGAAGGGGGGGCGGCGCGACGTGCCCAGCGCAGGTGCAGGCGCGGCCGATAGAGAATCAGCACGTCACTGGCCAGTAGGAAGAACAGCATCATGCCCTGGAACAATTGGGTGATGGCTTGTGGCAGGTTGAGGCTCATCTGCGCATTTTCGCCGCCGATGTACAGCAGCGCCATCAGCAGGCTGGAGAACAGGATGCCGATGGGGTGCAGGCGGCCGAGAAAGGCCACGGTGATCGCCGCATAGCCATAGCCGGGCGAAACCTGCGGCACCAACTGGCCGATGGGGCCGGTGACTTCGCACACCCCGGCCAGGCCGGCGAGCCCGCCGCTGATCAGCAGCGCCAGCCAAATCAGGCGCTTCTCGCGAAAACCGACGAAGCCGGCGGCGCGCTTGTCCAGCCCCAGCACTTTGATCTGGAAGCCGACGAAGCTTTTTTGCAGCAGCACCCACACCGCCACCAGGGCCAGCAGGGCGAAATACACCCCGGCGTGCACCCGGCCGTCTTCCAGAAGCAGCGGCAGGCGGCTGGCATCGCCGAACATCGCCGACTCGGGGAAGTTGAACCCGGCCGGGTCTTTCAGCGGCCCGTGCACGCAATACAGCAGCAGGTTCAGGGCGATGTAGTTGAGCATGATGCTGGTGAGGATTTCATTGGCGTTGAAGTGCGTGCGCAACCAGGCGGTGAGGCCGGCCCAGGCGGCGCCGGCCAGGGTGCCGGTGAGCAGGATCAGCACCAGCGCCCAGCGGCTTTGCAGGTCGATGATGTTCACCGCCAGCGCGCTGCCGGCCAGGGCGCCGAGCAGCAGCTGGCCTTCGGCGCCGATGTTCCAGATCCGCGCCTGGTACGCCACGGCCAGGCCGAGGGCGCAGAGCAGGATCGGCAGGGCCTTGACCAGCAGTTCCGAGACGCCATACAGGTCGCTGATCGGGGCGATCAGCAAGGTGTGCAGGGTTTCCAGCGGGGCGTGGCCCAGGGCGACGAACAGCAGCGAGCCACAGCACAGGGTCAGGGCGGCGGCCAACAGCGGCGAGCACCAGAGCATCAGGCGCGATTGCTGGCCGCGGGGTTCGAGAGAAAGCAGCATAAATAAACAGCTCCGTTACGCTGGCTGAGCGGATAAGTGGACGGGGGTATCGAACTGGCCGGCCATCCAGCCGCCGACTTCGACCAGGCTGGTGTCCGCGGTGGCCTTGAGGGCCGACAGGCGCCCGCTGCACAGGGCCGCCAGGCGATCGCTGATCTGGAACAGTTCGTCGAGGTCTTCGGAAATCACCAGGATCGCCGCGCCCGCATCGCGCAGGGCCACCAGGGCCCGGTGGATAGTCGCGGCGGCGCCGACGTCGACGCCCCAGGTCGGGTGCGCGGCGATCAGTAGCCGGGGTTGCTGGAGGATCTCCCGGCCGAGGATGAATTTCTGCAGGTTGCCGCCGGACAGGCTGCGGGCGGCGGTCTGGCTGTCCGGGGTTTTCACCGCGAAGCGGCGGATGATGTCCTCGGCCAGGGCCAGCACCTTGCCGCGCTGAATCAGACCTTTGCTCACCAGCCCATGCTGGAAGGCGGTCAGCAGGGCGTTGTCCGCCAGGCTCAGTTCCGGTACGGCGCCGTGGCCCAGGCGCTCGGCCGGGACGAACGCCAGGCCCAGCCGGCGGCGGGCATCGGGACGCAAATGGGCAACGTACTGACCGGCGAAGCGCAAGGTGGACGCGGCGGCGCGGCCCAGGCGCTGTTCGCCGCTGAGCAGGGCCAGCAGTTCGTCCTGGCCATTGCCGGCGACCCCGGCGATGCCGACGATTTCACCGCTGCGCACGTCCAGGTCGATGTCCTGGAGCGAACAGCCGAACGGGTCCGGGTTCGGCCAGGAAAGTTTCTGCACCTGGAGGAAGGCTTCGCCGCCCTTGGCCTTGGGGTAGTCGGCGATCAGGCCCGCGGCTTCGCCGACCATCAGCCGCGCCAGTTCCTGGTCGGAGCATTCGGCCGGTATGCAGTGCCCGGCCACCCGCCCGCCGCGCAGCACCGTGGCGCTGTGGCACAGGGCACGGACTTCGCCGAGCTTGTGGCTGATAAACAGAATGCTGCAGCCCTCGCTGGCCAGGCGGCGCAGGGTGACGAACAGTTCGTCGGCCTCCTGGGGCGTCAGCACCGAGGTCGGTTCGTCGAGGATCAGCAGGCGGATATCTTGCATCAGGCAGCGGATGATTTCCACCCGCTGGCGTTCGCCGATGGACAGGCTGTGCACCAGGCGTTCCGGCTCCAGGGCCATGCCGTAGCGCTGCGAAACCTGGCGGATTTTGGGCGCCAGCTGCTTCGGTGTACCGGCCGCGGCGCCCATGGCCAGGGCGATGTTTTGCGCCACGCTCAGGGTCTCGAACAGCGAGAAATGCTGGAACACCATGCCGATCCCCAGGCTGCGCGCCTGGGCCGGATTGCGTATGAGCTGCCGCTGCCCCTGCCAGATCAGCTCGCCCGAGTCGGCCTGGGTCACCCCGTAGATGATTTTCATCAGGGTGCTTTTGCCGGCGCCGTTTTCGCCAAGCAGGGCATGGATTTCCCCCGGCTGGATGCTCAGGTCGATAGCGTCGTTGGCCAGGCAACCGGGGTAGCGTTTGGTGATGCCGCGCAGTTGCAGGCGGGGCGTTGCGGCGTGGATGGGGACTGGGTTTGGCATGACGGGCTCGGGTGGCTGAACGTTATGCCGGTGGACAAAGCAATTTCCTGGCCAGTGAGTCAGGAAAACGCCTGAGCCCGATAAAGTGCAGCCTCGAATGCCCTTTGCCCTTCTTTGCATTGACCCTGCGGCACCAGTTCGGGGCAGGGCGTTGGCAAGGGCTGCGGTTTTGCCCACAAAGGGCTGGTCGAAAAATGATCAGCCGCCTGCAAGCCTTGCCGCATCGGCGACTGGCGCAGCCTTGCACGGGTTATCCACAGCTTGCTCCACAGTATTTGTGCGCAAGCCGCAAGAGCGGGCATAAGCGCTGCGGGGCTTTCTTCTAAAAGCGATAAACCGAGCTAACTTGCTGTTTTAGCTTGAAAAATACATTCGTGACGAGCGATTGGCTGAAAAGTGAGCAACCACCGCAAAGCCACGTTACAGAAGGGTTACAGGCAAGTGTGCTCAGGTTATCCACAGTCGGGTACACAGCGGGTGTGGGCAAGTCGACTGTCCACCGCAAATGTTGTGCACAGGATGATTTCGAGGCGTGGGTCGCTCTTGGTGCACTCAGCGTTGCAACAGGATGCGCCCGCGACTCAGGTCGGCCAGCTGGCTTTGCAAGGTGGCGATCTGGCTTTCGCCCAGGGCCAGTTGCAGTTCTACGCCGTTGGCCGTGAAGTGTTCCTCGACCAGCAGCCCGCCGAGTTCCGCGACCCGCAGCTTGACCAGTGCCAGTTCGCTGAAGCTGCAGGCGCACCGCAGGGCTACACGGCTGACCAGTTCGATGCGCTCGGCGCCTTGCAGGCACTTGTTGGCGCTGCCGCCATAGGCGCGGGCCAGCCCGCCGGTGCCCAGTTGAATGCCGCCGTACCAGCGAATCACCAGCACCGCGACTTGATCGCAGTCCTGGGCCTCGATGGCCGCGAGGATCGGTCGGCCGGCAGTGCCGCCGGGCTCGCCGTCGTCACTGCTGCGGTATTGGTCGGCGAGTTTCCAGGCCCAGCAATTGTGCGAGGCGTTGAGGTCGCTGTGCTGTTCGATAAAGGCCTGGGCCTCGGCCGCGCTGCTGATCGGCGCGGCGAGGGCGATAAAGCGGCTTTTGCGAATCTCTTCGCGGTATTCGCAAAGGCCGGCGAGGGTAAAGGGCATGCGTTGTGTTCTTTTATAAGGCGGGCTTGAGGCCGCAACCCTTGAGGATAATGCGGATCAGGTTGTTGCCGGCGTCTTCCATGTCCTGCTTGGTCAGCTTGCTGCGACCGGTGACGCGGCAGATCTGGGTGGCGAAGTCGGCGTAATGCTGGGTGCTGCCCCACAGCAGGAAGATCAGGTGCACCGGGTCGACCGGGTCCATCTTGCCGGCGTCGATCCAGGCCTGGAACACCGCGGCGCGGCCCTGGAACCAGGCGCGGTAGTCCTGGCTGAAGTATTCGCTGAGGCATTCGCCGCCACTGATGATCTCCATGGCGAAGATTCGCGAGGCCTGCGGCTGGCGCCGGGAGAACTCCATCTTGGCGCGGATGTAGCGGCTCAACGCTTCGGCCGGGTCGTCCTCGGCGGTCAGGGTGTTGAAGGTGCTGTCCCACAACTCGAGGATGTTGCTCAACACCGCGACATACAGCCCAAGCTTGTTGGTGAAGTAGTAATGCAGGTTGGCCTTGGGCAGGCCGGCATTCTGCGCGATGGTGTTCATGCTGGTGCCTTTGAAACCATGACGGGCGAACTCGTCTTCGGCGGCCTTGATGATCGCTTCTTCGTTTTTCTGGCGAATACGGCTGGCGGGCTTGGCGGTTTGAGGGCCGGCGTGGGCTGGGACTTCAAGGGTCATAGGCATTTCCGAGCTGTTCTGTGGGTGCAACCTGTGCGTTGATAGCGCACCCACAAGCGCCAGACAAGTCTTCTGGGCAGAAAACCGCTCAAAGCGGTTCCAGCCTGTCGCTTTCGCCAGCCGGGTTTGCGTCATGCAGTACGGCCCGGTCTTCCGGCAGCAGCAGGCACATGACGATCGCGGTCAGGCCGCCGCTGGTGATTGCCGAGTCGAACAGGTTCTGCACCACCTTGGGCAACAGGTGCAGCAGGTTCGGCTGCGCCGCGATCCCCAGGCCGACGCCGAAGGAGGTGGCGATGATCAGCATGCTGCGCCGGTCCAGCGGGGCCTGGGCGAGGATGCGCACGCCCGCCGCGGCGACGCTGCCGAACATCACCAGGGTGGCACCGCCCAGCACCGGCTTGGGGATTTGCTGCAACACTGCGCCGATCATGGGGAACAGGCCCAAGCAGAACAGCAGCAGGCCGATGTACAGCCCGACATGGCGGCTGGCCACGCCGGTCAGCTGAATCACCCCGTTGTTCTGGGCGAAGGTGGTGTTGGGAAAGGCGCTGAAAGTTGCCGCGATCATGCAACTGACGCCGTCGCCGAGAATGCCGCCCTTGAGCCGGCTTATATAAGAAGGGCCGCTGATGGGCTGGCGGGCGAGCATGCAGTTGGCGGTCAGGTCGCCGACGGTTTCGAGGGTGCTGATCAGGTAGATCAGCGCCACGGGCAGGAACGCCGTCCAGTCGAAGCTGAAGCCGAAGCGGAAAGGTGTCGGCAGGCTGATCAGCGGCAGGTCGGGCAATGCCTGGGGGACCAGCTTGCCGCTGAACCAGGCGGCGAGGCTGCCCAGGGCCAGGCCGATGATGATTGCCGAGAGCCGTACCCAGGGCGTATTCGAGCGGTTCAACAGGATGATGGTCAACAGCACCAATAGGCCCAGCGCGAGGTTGCCCGGTGCGCCGAAATCCGCGGCATTGAAGCCGCCGCCTAGGTCGGTGATGCCGACCTTGATCAGGCTGACGCCGATCAGGGTAATCACGATGCCGGTGACTAAAGGCGTGACGACGCGGCGCAATTGGCCGATGAAGCGACTCAGGACAATCTGCACCACTGCGCCGAAAAAGCACACGCCGAAGATCATCGCCAGGATGTCTTCCGGGCTGCCGCCCCGTTGCTTGACCAGGAAACCCGCGGACAGCACCGCACCGAGAAAGGCGAAGCTGGTGCCTTGCAGGCAGATCATGCCGGCGCCGATCCCGAATGGCCGGCGCGCCTGAATAAAGGTACCGACCCCGGAAACCATCAGCGCCATGCTGATCAGGTAGGGCAGGTGGGCGCCCAGGCCCAGGGCCGAGCCGATCACCAGCGGTGGAGTAATGATGCCGACAAAGCTTGCCAGCACATGCTGCAAGGCGGCGAGTAGCGCCGCGGGCGGTTTCGGGCGATCGTCGAGGCCGTAGATCAGATCGCTTGGGCGGGAGGTTTCTGGCTGCATGGGCTGGGAACTCGGGGCTGGCGGTTCAAAGTCCTCATGCCCTGCAAAAAGCTGTCCAGGTGCTCAGGTTATTGCGCTGATATTTCGCTGCAGGCCAGTGACATCAAGGTTTCCAGGCGTTCGCCTGCTTTCTCAGCGAGTCGCCGCCAGGCTTTCCAGGAAGCTTTCCAGCACCAGATGGGGGCGTCGGCCCTTGCGGGTGACCGATGCCAGGCTCAGGTCATAAAAGCGCGAAGCCGGTTTGAGCGCGCGCAGCCGCCCCTGCTGGACCCAAAGGTTGGCGTAATGGTCCGGCAGGTAACCGATGTAGCGTCCGGTGAGAATCAGGAACGCCATGCCTTCGCGGTCCGAAGCGCTGGCGGTGCAATTGAGCGCCTGGTAATGGGCCTGGATCTCGGCGGGCAGGCGGAAGGTCGGGGCGATGGCGTCCTGCTCGTTGAGGCGCCGGTCGTCCAGTTGCTTGTCGTCGACATAAAACAGCGGGTGGCCGACGGCGCAATAAAGCAGCGAGCGTTCGCTGTACAGCGGCTGGTATTCCAGCCCGGACAAGGCGCTGGCCTGGGGCACCACGCCGACATGCAGGCGCCCGTCGAGCACGCCTTGTTCGACCTCGTTGGGGGCGATCATGCGGATCTGGATCTGCACGTCCGGCCCGCGTTCCTTCAATTGCGCCAGGGCATGGGTGATGCGCATGTGGGGCAGGGTGACCAGATTGTCGGTCAGGCCGATGATCAGTTCGCCACGCAGATGGCGGTGCAGGCCGTTGACCTCGGTGCGAAAGCTTTCCAGGGCGCTCAGTAACTGCAGGGCCGATTGATACACCTCGCGCCCCTCCTCGGTCAGTGAAAACCCGGCGCGCCCGCGTTGGCACAAACGCAGGCCGAGGCGTTGCTCGAGGTCACTCATCTGCTGGCTGATGGCCGAACGGCCGATGCCGAGCACGGTTTCCGCGGCGGAAAAGCCGCCGGATTCGACCACGCTGCGAAAGATCCGCAGCAGGCGGATATCAAAGTCGCTGACTTGCGCCAACGGGTCGGCGCGACGGCTGCTCATAGTTTAGTAAACCGCTGACTGAAGGTTATAAAAGTTGGATTTCACCGACTTTATAGCCGTGGCAACTTAGCTGCAACAACGCTTTCCGATCCCTGCGCCGCTTATTGCCCTGCGAGGTTTTGCCCCATGAACATGCATGAAAACGCTCCAGCTTCCCTGGCCAGCCAGCTCAAGCTCGATGCTCACTGGATGCCCTACACCGCCAACCGCAACTTCCAGCGCGACCCGCGCCTGATCGTCGCCGCCGAAGGCAGCTGGCTCGTGGATGACAAGGGGCGCAAGGTCTACGACTCGCTGTCCGGCCTGTGGACCTGTGGCGCTGGCCACACCCGCAAGGAGATCCAGGAAGCGGTGGCCAAGCAGTTGGGCACTCTCGATTACTCGCCTGGCTTCCAGTACGGCCATCCGCTGTCGTTCCAGCTGGCCGAGAAAATCACCGCGCTGACCCCGGGCAATCTCAACCACGTGTTCTTCACCGACTCCGGTTCCGAATGCGCCGACACCGCGGTGAAAATGGTGCGCGCCTACTGGCGCCTCAAAGGCCAGTCGACCAAGACCAAGATGATCGGCCGTGCCCGTGGCTACCACGGCGTGAACATTGCCGGCACCAGCCTCGGCGGGGTCAACGGTAACCGCAAGCTATTCGGCCAGGCGATGATGGATGTCGACCATCTGCCGCATACCTTGTTGGCCAGCAACGCGTTCTCTCGCGGCATGCCGGAGCAGGGCGGTATCGCGCTGGCCGATGAGCTGCTCAAGTTGATCGAGCTGCATGACGCCTCGAACATCGCCGCCGTATTCGTCGAGCCTATGGCCGGCTCCGCTGGCGTATTGGTGCCGCCGCAGGGTTATCTCAAGCGCCTGCGGGAAATCTGCGACCAGCACAACATCCTGCTGGTGTTCGACGAAGTGATCACCGGCTTCGGCCGTACCGGCAAGATGTTCGGTGCCGACAGCTTTGGCGTGACCCCGGACCTGATGTGCATCGCCAAGCAAGTCACCAACGGCGCCATTCCGATGGGCGCGGTGATTGCCAGTTCCGAGATCTATCAGACCTTCATGAATCAGCCGACGCCCGAGTACGCGGTGGAGTTCCCTCACGGCTACACCTATTCGGCGCACCCGGTGGCCTGCGCCGCCGGCTTGGCGGCATTGGATCTGCTGCAAAAGGAAAACCTGGTGCAGAGCGTTGCTGACGTGGCACCGCATTTCGAGAAGGCGCTTCACGGCATCAAGGGCGCCAAGAACGTCATCGACATCCGTAACTACGGCCTGGCCGGCGCCATCCAGATTGCCACACGGGACGGCGACGCCATCGTGCGTCCGTTCGAAGCGGGCATGGCGCTGTGGAAAGCCGGTTTCTACGTACGCTTTGGCGGCGACACCCTGCAGTTCGGCCCGACCTTCAATAGCAAGCCGCAGGATCTGGATCGCCTGTTCGATGCCGTTGGCGAAGTGCTGAACAAGATCGACTGATTTCCAAAAACTGTAGGAGCTGAGCTTGCTCGCGATGGCGCACTTATAGGCGCCATCGTGGTTTGGCTCATATTCAAAGTCATCTATATAGAACAGGCGCCCCTTGGCGGGCGCCTGTGGACAACTTCAGGAGTTCCCGATGAGCGTTATCCCGCATTTGATCAATGGTGAACTGGTGACCGAGAACGGTCGCGCGGTCGATGTGTTCAACCCTTCCACCGGCCAGGCAATCCACAAGCTACCGCTGGCCAGCCGCGAAACCATCCAGAGCGCCATCGATGCCGCCAAGGCAGCCTTCCCGGCCTGGCGCAATACGCCGCCGGCCAAACGTGCCCAGGTGATGTTCCGCTTCAAGCAATTGCTGGAGCAGAACGAATCGCGCATCGCCCAGTTGATCAGCGAAGAGCACGGCAAGACCCTGGAAGACGCCGCCGGTGAGCTCAAGCGTGGTATCGAAAACGTCGAGTTCGCCTGCGCCGCCCCGGAAATCCTCAAGGGCGAGTACAGCCGCAACGTCGGCCCGAATATCGATGCCTGGTCCGACTTCCAGCCGCTGGGTGTGGTTGCCGGCATCACCCCGTTCAACTTCCCGGCTATGGTGCCGCTGTGGATGTATCCGCTGGCGATCGTCTGCGGCAACTGCTTCATCCTCAAGCCCTCCGAGCGTGACCCGAGCTCGACCCTGCTGATTGCCCAGCTGCTGCTGGAAGCCGGCCTGCCGAAAGGCGTGCTGAGTGTGGTGCACGGCGACAAGGCCGCGGTGGACGCGCTGATCGAAGCGCCGGAAGTCAAGGCGCTGAGCTTCGTTGGTTCGACGCCGATTGCCGAATACATCTACGCCGAAGGCACCAAGCGTGGCAAACGCGTTCAGGCGCTGGGCGGGGCAAAGAACCACGCGGTGCTGATGCCGGATGCCGACCTGGACAACGCAGTCAGTGCCCTGATGGGCGCTGCCTATGGTTCGTGCGGCGAGCGCTGCATGGCTATCTCGGTTGCCGTGTGCGTGGGGGATCAGGTGGCCGATGCGTTGGTGGCCAAGCTGGTGCCGCAAATCCAGGCGCTGAAAATTGGTGCCGGTACTTCCTGTGGCCTGGACATGGGGCCGCTGGTCACTGGGCAGGCGCGGGACAAGGTCAGCGGTTATGTCGAAGACGGCGTGAAGGCGGGCGCGAAGCTGGTGGTCGACGGTCGTGGCCTGAGCGTGCCGGGTCATGAAGAAGGCTTCTTCCTCGGTGGTTGCCTGTTCGACAACGTCACCCCGGAAATGCGCATCTATAAAGAAGAGATCTTCGGGCCGGTGCTGTGCGTCGTGCGAGTGAACAGCCTGGAAGAGGCGATGCAACTGATCAACGATCACGAATACGGCAACGGCACCTGCATCTTTACCCGTGACGGTGAGGCCGCGCGGCTGTTCTGTGACGAGATCGAAGTAGGGATGGTAGGCGTCAACGTTCCGCTGCCGGTGCCGGTGGCCTATCACAGCTTTGGCGGCTGGAAGCGTTCGCTGTTTGGCGACCTGCATGCTTACGGCCCGGACGGCGTGCGTTTCTATACTCGTCGCAAGGCAATCACTCAGCGTTGGCCGCAGCGCGCCAGCCATGAAGCATCGCAGTTCGCCTTCCCTAGCTTGTAATAGATAGAAGGGAGTAAAGGCCGCCCTTGGGGCGGCCTTTGCTTTTTTTGGGGTGGTTTTGGCCGATATGACAGATTTGTGAAAATAAGTGTTGACGGCAGATTCTGGAAGTCTATAATTCGCCCCACTTCCGGCGCAGTCGAAACGGAAAACTCCTTGAGATTCAACGAGTTACACGGTTTTCGGCAGCGGTCACGCTTCAGCTCATCGAAGCCCGAAGGAGTTGATTCGGCAGTGTGTTTTCGCCGAGTTAACGGTTCGATCTTCTCGGTCGAAAGCGGAGAAAAAGAGGTGTTGACAGCAGCGTGTAACGCTGTAGAATTCGCCTCCCGCTGACGAGAGATCGGAAGCGCAAGTGGTTGAAGTTGCAAAGGAAACTTTGAAAACTTCTTAAAATAACCGCTTGACAGATGCAGAGGCTGCTGTAGAATGCGCGCCTCGGTTGAGACGAAAGACTTAACCAACCGCTCTTTAACAACTGAATCAAGCAATTCGTGTGGGTGCTTGTGGAGTCAGACTGATAGTCAGAAAGAT
>NZ_FNPW01000008.1 GCF_900107395.1 Pseudomonas sp. NFIX28 | reverse complement strand
GCGTCGACCGCGGCGCGCGAAGCACCGACGGCAGCGCCCAGCTTGTCGGCCAGGGCGTACAGGTGTTTGAAGTTGTCACCGTTCTGCATGCCGCGGCCGCCGGAAACGACGATCTTGGCGGCGGTCAGTTCAGGACGGTCGGACTTGGCCAGTTCTTCGCCGACGAAGCTCGACTTGCCTGCATCGTGAGCGGCAGCAACCGCTTCGACAGCGGCCGAACCGCCTTCGGCGGCAACGGCGTCGAAACCGGTGGCGCGCACGGTGATGACTTTCACCGCGGCGTTCGATTGCACGGTAGCGATGGCGTTACCGGCGTAGATCGGACGCTTGAAGGTGTCGGCGCTTTCTACCGAGATGATCTCGGAGATCTGGTCGACGTCCAGCTGCGCGGCAACGCGCGGCAGGATGTTTTTACCGTTGGAAGTGGCAGCGGCCAGGATGTGGCTGTAGCCCTTGCCTAGCTCTGCTACCAGAGGGGCAACGTTTTCCGGCAGTTGGTGAGCGTAAGCGGCGTTGTCGGCCGACAGGACTTTGCTCACGCCAGCGATTTTCGCAGCGGCTTCAGCCACCGCGCCAGCGCCCTGGCCTGCAACCAGTACATGAATGTCGCCACCGATTTTGGCAGCGGCAGCCACGGTGTTCAGCGTGGCCGGGGCCAGCACCTTGTTGTCGTGTTCAGCGATTACCAAGATAGTCATGATCAGATTACCTTCGCTTCGTTTTTCAGTTTCTCGACCAGTTCAGCCACCGACTTGACCTTGATACCCGCGCTGCGTGCAGCCGGCGCTTCGACTTTCAGGGTCTTGTTGGTGGAGGCGGTGGAAACGCCCAAAGCGTCCGGAGTCAGCACTTCAAGCGGCTTCTTCTTGGCTTTCATGATGTTTGGCAGGGACGCGTAGCGCGGCTCGTTCAAACGCAGGTCGGTGGTGACGATCGCTGGCAGGTTCAGCGAAACGGTTTGCAGGCCGCCGTCGATTTCACGGGTCACGGCAACCTTGTCGCCCGACACTTCGACCTTGGAGGCGAAGGTGCCTTGAGCGTAACCGCTCAGGGCCGCCAGCATCTGACCGGTCTGGTTGTTGTCGCTGTCGATGGCTTGCTTGCCAAGGATCACCAGCTGCGGCTGTTCCTTGTCGACCACGGCCTTGAGCAGCTTGGCCACGGCCAGGGAGTTCAGTTCATCAGCGGACTCGACGAGGATGGCACGATCGGCACCCAGCGCCAGGGCGGTACGCAGTTGCTCTTGAGCAGTAGCGGGACCGATGGAGACGACGACGATTTCAGTCGCTACGCCTTTTTCTTTCAGGCGTACGGCTTCTTCCACTGCGATTTCGCAGAAAGGGTTCATCGACATCTTGACGTTGGCGAGGTCGACGCCGGAATTGTCCGCCTTGACGCGAACCTTGACGTTGTAATCGACAACGCGTTTGACAGCTACAAGAACCTTCATGGATTCCTCGTTACTCTCCGGTGAAAAGAAAGTCGCCTAGGCGAACCTGGCGGTTGATGCTCATCGGGCACAAGGGCACCTCTAAAAACGCTGGCATTTGACTCTTGCAACAGCAGACAGATGACCCTGCTCACGGGATGACGACCGTTCGTCAGTGGCGACTGATCGGTCATTCTTTATCGCGGCGTGTAAACTGCGCGTTGCGTCACCTTGTACTGCCTTCGCCCTGTCTTTAGAGGTGCTCTTGAAACCAACAGTCAGCCTACGGCGAGCGCAAAACCGACCGTATCTTGACCGGAACGCCTATTCTGGTCAATACGCCAAAATGGCCAGTCATAAGCCGCGCTTCTTTGATTTACATGGGCTGCAGCAAATTCAAACAAACGTTTGTATTGGACGCTAAGAGTGGTGTAGATATAATGCGCCGCCCAGAGAGAAAGGCGGGTCGCTCATTGTCCACTCCCCTGTCCGGCGGAGAAAACCATCGATGCGACACCCAACCTCCAATTAGAAAAAAACCGTTGAGCCTTGAGTAGGAGATAGCCTAGTGGAACGCGAATACATGGAATTCGACGTGGTCATCGTCGGTGCCGGCCCCGCTGGCTTGTCCGCTGCCTGCCGACTGAAGCAGAAGGCCGCCGAAGCCGGTAAGGAAATCAGCGTCTGCGTGGTCGAGAAAGGCTCCGAAGTCGGTGCTCACATTCTTTCCGGCGCCGTGTTCGAACCGCGCGCCCTGAACGAGCTGTTCCCGGACTGGAAGGAGCTCGGCGCCCCGCTGAACACCCCGGTCAAGCGCGATGACATCTATGTCCTGAAAAACGCCGACAGCGCGACCAAAGTTCCCGACTTCTTTGTGCCCAAGACCATGCACAACGAAGGCAACTACATCATCTCCCTCGGTAACCTGTGCCGCTGGCTGGCCCAGCAGGCCGAGAACCTGGGCGTGGAAATCTACCCGGGCTTCGCCGCCCAGGAAGCCCTGTTCGACGAGAACGGCGTGGTCCGCGGCATTATCACCGGCGACCTGGGTGTCGACCGCGAAGGCAATCCGAAGGAAGGCCTGTACACCCCCGGCATGGAACTGCGTGGCAAGTACACCCTGTTCGCCGAAGGTTGCCGTGGCCACATCGGCAAGCAGCTGATCAAGCGCTTCAACCTGGACAGCGACGCCGACGCCCAGCACTACGGCATCGGCCTCAAGGAAATCTGGGAAGTCGACCCGTCCAAGCATCAGCCAGGCCTGGTGGTCCACACCGCCGGCTGGCCGCTGGACATCATGGGCACCGAGAACACCGGCGGCTCCTTCCTTTATCACCTGGAAAACAACCAGGTGGTGGTCGGCCTGATCGTCGACCTGTCCTACAGCAACACCTACCTGTCGCCGTTCGACGAATTCCAGCGCCTCAAGCATCACCCGGTGCTCAAGCAGTACCTGGAAGGCGGCAAGCGCATCAGCTACGGCGCACGCGCCATCTGCAAGGGCGGCTTGAACTCGCTGCCGAAGATGGTGTTCAAGGGCGGCGCGCTGATCGGTTGCGACCTGGGCACCCTGAACTTCGCCAAGATCAAGGGCAGCCACACCGCCATGAAGTCCGGCATGCTCGCCGCGGACGCCGTGGCCGATGCGCTGTTCGCCGACTCCGAAGGCGCCGACGAGCTGAACACTTATGTAGAAGCGTTCAAATCCAGCTGGCTGTATGAAGAGCTGTTCGCCAGCCGCAACTTCGGCCCGGCGATCCACAAATACGGCGCGATCATCGGCGGCGGTTTCAACTGGGTCGACCAGAACTTCTTCGGCGGCAAGCTGCCGTTCACCCTGCACGACACCAAGCCGGACTACGCCTGCCTGAAGCTGGCGGCGGACTGCAAGAAGATCGACTACCCGAAACCGGACGGCAAGCTCAGCTTCGACAAACTCAGCTCGGTGTTCATCTCGGGCACCAACCATGAAGAAGAGCAGCCTTGCCACCTGAAGCTGGCAGATCCGAGCATTCCGCTGAACAAGAACCTGCCGCTGTACGACGAGCCGGCTCAACGCTACTGCCCGGCCGGGGTGTATGAAGTGATCACCAAGGAAGACGGCGAGAAGCGCTTCCAGATCAACGCCCAGAACTGCGTGCACTGCAAGACCTGCGACATCAAGGACCCTGCGCAGAACATCAACTGGGTCACGCCGGAAGGCTCGGGCGGCCCGACTTACCCGAACATGTAAGGCGTACACTGAAAGAAAAAAAGGCCCCCGCATGGGGGCCTTTTTTATTGCCTGCGCCACTGCCCTGCTTCCTGTAGGAGCACAGCTTGCGTGCGATAAGACTTGGGCGGTGTGTCTGTCAGAACGCCTTAGAATTCATCGCGGGCAAGCCTCGCTCCTACAGAGCGGTGCCGCCCCATCACGCTGCTCGTTCATCCCCCGGATTGCGCTCGAAGTAGCGCTTGTATTCGCGGCTGAACTGCGAGGTGCTCTGGTAACCCACTCGATGCGCCACCTGGGCCACGCCCAGCCCCTCCCCCAGCAGCAACTGCTGCGCCTTGAGCAAGCGCAGGCGCTTGAGGTACTGCACCGGCGACAGCAGCGTGCTGCGCTTGAAATGCTCGTGGAAGGTCGAGGCGCTCATGTTCGCGCAACGGGCCAGGGTCTCGACGTTCAGCGGCTCGGTGTAATGCTCGTGCAAGTGATTCAGCGAAGCGGATATCCGCGCGAACTGCCCATGCTGCTCCACCAGCGCGCGCAGCACATCGGCCTGCGGTCCGCGCAAGACGGTGAACATCAGTTCGCGCACGCGCGCCTGGCCCATGACCTTGCACTCCAGAGGATCGTGCAGGCAGCGCAGCAGGCGCTCCACGCAACCGCGCAAGGTATCGTCGAGCACCACCGAGGTCATCGACTCCGGGGTCTGCGCCTGGGCCGTGCGCCCCGCGGTCACGCCCATCGCCAGCACCAACTCGCCCAACAGCGCCCGGTCGATGGCGATGGACACCCCCAGCAACGGCGCATCGGGCATGGCGAAAGTCTCGCACTCGAAAGGCACCGACAGCGCCTGGATCAGGTAATGCCCGGCGCCGTATTCCAGGGTTCGCGGCCCCAGGTACGCCAGCTTGCTGCCCTGGGCGATGATCATCAGGCTCGGCTCGTAGATCTGCGGGCCACGGGCCACGTCGCAACTGGCCCGCAACACCTGGACCCCGGGCAGCCCCGTGGGAACGAAACCGTCGCGGGTCGCAAGAGGCTGGATCAGGGACACCAGAGTGGCGTTGGCATCGAGATGGCGAGTTAACAACATGGAGAAAGCTTCACGGAAAAAGGGATGAAAACATCATCGCAGGTCTGCACGCCAATACCGCGCGCAAAGGGCCGATGCCGGAGGAATAGGCATGACATGCCGAGGAATCGCCATGTTCGCCCCGGGGAGCGGCGCCGAGAATGGCCCGCCTCATCTGTCAGTGCTTTTGCGAGGTTCATCATGTACACCGCCATCGGTTATGCCGCCCAGTCCGCCACCACGCCCCTCGCCCCCATGAGCTTTCAGCGACGCAGCCCGCGCCCCGACGACGTGGCCATCGAGATTCTCTACTGCGGCGTCTGCCACTCCGATATCCATCAGGCCCGTAACGAATGGGGGATCGCCGTGTACCCGCTGATGCCGGGCCACGAAATCGTCGGCAAGGTCACCGCCGTCGGCGCCCAAGTGACCAAGCACAAGGTCGGCGACCTGGTCGGCGTCGGCTGCATGGTCGACTCCTGCCGGCATTGCGAAGCCTGCGCCGCCAACCTGGAGCAATACTGCCTGGAAGGTCCGACCATGACCTACGCCACCCCGGATCGGGTCGACGGCAGCAACACCCTGGGCGGTTATTCCGACAGCATTGTGGTCAGCGAGCACTTTGTCGTGCGCATCCCCGAGAAACTCGACCTGGCCAGCGCCGCGCCGATCCTCTGCGCGGGCATCACCACCTACTCGCCGCTCAAGCATTACGGAGTGAAGGCCGGCGACCAGGTGGGCATTCTCGGCATGGGCGGCCTGGGCCACATGGGCATCAAGTTCGCCAAGGCCCTGGGCGCAGAAGTGACCCTGTTCACCCGCTCGGCGAGCAAGGCCGAGGAAGCTCGTCGCCAGGGCGCCGATCATGTGATCGTCTCCACCGACGCCGAGCAGATGAAAGCCGCGGCCGGGCGCTTCGATTTCCTGCTCGACACCATCCCGGTGCAACACGACCTCAACCCCTACCTGGATACCCTGCGTTTTGACGGCGTGCATATCCTGGTCGGCCTGATCGAACCGGTGGACCCGCCCGTGCATGCCGCCAAGCTGGTGCTGGGCCGTCGGGTGCTGGCCGGCTCGCTGATCGGCGGCATTGCCGAAACCCAGGAAGTGCTGGATTTCTGCGCCGAGCACAACATCACCTGCGACATCGAAATGCTCGACATCCGCCAGATCAACGAGGCCTACGCGCGGATGATCGCCGGCGATGTGAAATACCGCTTCGTCATCGACATGGCCACCCTCAAGCAATAAACCCAATCTTGTAGGAGCGCGGCTTGCCGGCGATACGGACGCCGCGGTACATCAGTTACACCGCCTCGCGGGCAAGCCTCGCTCCTACCCGGGGGTCGACCAAGAGTGACCCGCCGTAAGGGCGGAACCCTAAGCGGCCGTGACCGCAGGAATGGATATGTACTCTGTCCGAAAAAGGCAGCGCCGGGAGGGACGCCATCGCAGGCAATCGAGCGTCGACCCGCTGCTTCTACAAGCTTTGCAAAGAACCTCGTCCGCGCTCGCCCATATGGCGGGTGACGCCTGCTGGCCTGAGCCCTGGTCGAACGACGGCAACCCTGAGCTTGAGGGCTGCCTTGAGAATGGAGTTGGCTGTCAGGATTGCTAGCGCGAGCGAGCTCGCTCCTGCACGAAAGAAACGCCGGGTAAATCAGCCCTGGGCGAACGCACGCAGCACATCGCCATCCATGCGATACCTCACCCACTCTTCCTGCGGCTGCGCGCCCAGGGATTTGTAGAACTGGATCGCCGGCTCGTTCCACTCCAGCACGCTCCACTCGAAACGCCCGCAACCGTTGTCGCAAGCGATCCGCGCCAAGTGCCGCAGCAGTTGCTTGCCGGCGCCGCCGCCGCGTTGCATCGGGGTGATGTAGAGGTCTTCCAGGTACAGGCAATTGCTGCCCAGCCAGGTGGAATAGCTGAAGAAAAACACCGCGAAACCAATCGGCACGCCGTCGCGCAGGCAGATCAGCCCGTGGGCCGTGGCGCCCTCGCTGAACAGGCTGCGCTCGATGTCCGCGACGCTGGCGACGACTTCATGGCGAGCGCGTTCGTAATCGGCCAATTCCATGATGAAGGCAAGGATTTGCGGTGCATCGCTGGGCACGGCGGGGCGGATTTCGACAGACATCGGCGGGTCTCGGTTGGAAGGCAGGCGGCCATATTAGATCGACAGGGGAAGGACATGCACGGGTATTTCACGGTGATATGCCCAGGCGTCGCGACAGGTAATTGTCCATGTCGGAATTGCCCGATACCTGTAGCCGCTGCCGCAGGCTGCGATCGAACCCGCAGGGGGCGCACGATAGTGAGATCGCTGAAGGCCTTCGGCCTTATCGCAGCCTGCGGCAGCGGCTACAGTGTGCGCCTGTATTTTTTACTGTTTGGCCGACATGACTTCCGACGCTTTTGCTCCCCTGCCCGAACTCGCCAACACCCTGCTGCCCCACGCGCTGGAGCCCGTCGACGACGGCGCCCACGACCTGTCGCACCTGCAGCGGGTGTGGGCCAATGTGCGGCGTATCGCCCGCGAAGACGGCGGCGACCTGCACGTGCTGCTGGCCGCCACCCTGCTGCACGATTGCGTGGCCGTGGAAAAAAGCTCGCCGCTGCGCGACCAGGCCTCGCGCCTGTCGGCGGAAAAAGCCGCGACCCTGCTGCACCGCCTGGAGTGGCCCGAAGCGAAGATCGCCGCGGTGGCCCATGCCATCGAAGCCCACAGTTTTTCCGCCAGCATCCGCGCCGACACCCTGGAGGCGAAGATCCTGCAAGACGCCGACCGTCTCGATGCCCTGGGCGCTCTCGGCGTGGCCCGCACCTTCTACGTCGGCGGCCGGTTGAACCGAGCCTTCTACGATCCCCACGACCCGCACGCCGAGCACCGCGATTATGACGACCTGAACTTCACCCTCGACCACTTCCACACCAAGCTGCTGCACCTGGCCGAGGGTTTCCAGACCGTGACCGGCGCGCGCCTGGCACAGGTGCGGCATGCCCGCCTGAAGCGCTTCATGGACGAATTCATCGATGAGATCGGTGGCTGACTTACTCCGCTGCGGGCTAATCCTGAAGCCTGGCTGGACATCGCCCTGCCGAACTGGCTGATCAGCGTCGGGCGCCAGGTCTGGCGCGGGCTGAAATCCGACGGGGTGGCGCAGGACGCCTGAACCGTTCGTCGTTCATCAGGCACCAATCAAAATCGCCGGCAGCCCAAGATCAGGTAGCGACTCTAAAAACGAATGGAGGCGACATCATGATCAAATCCAGGCTGACAGTTCTCGCCCTGGCCGGGCTGCTGTGCTCGACGGCCTTCGCCGGCGCCAGCGGCCCGACCGATCCGGTGGAGCGGCCAAGATCCCCGGCCACCCAAGGCTCGCCGAACATCAACATCAACCCGCCACAAGTCGATGAAAGCGCCATGCCCCCCGCCACGGGTACCGACCCGCGCATCCAGGGCGACGGCACCGATCGCCAGGGGCGCGCCGGGACCCTGGACACCAACCCGCCCGACAGCAAACCGAAAACCACCACCGGTGGCTCGGGCTCCGAAGGCACCGGCACCTACCAATAGCCGCGCGCACCTTTCCCCTGCAGAGGTCAGCATGAACGTCGACAAAGAACTGGAAAAAGAAGTGCTCACCCGCTTGCTGCATGCCCACCCCAACGGCCTGGGCACGGAAGTGCTGGATAACTATCGCGGTGAGAAAGCAGTGGCCGACACCCTGGCGAGGCTGGAGGAGCTCGGCTGGATCCAGGAGGGCCATCTCAACCGCGACCAGACGGGCGAATATATCGTGGATCCGCCAATCAAACTGACGTCCACCGGCGTCGAAATGGCCCGCAAGCTGGACACCTAGCCGACGGCCAGAGGCCGCTCATCGCCACTGGCGCCCGCGTGGCGACGCGGGCGCCAGCAACCCCGACTCAGCAGGTTGGATGGTTGAAGCGGTTGATCATGTTGCCGTAGGTGCGGTTGTAGCGGTTCGCCGAGCGGACGATGCTCGAACTCTGCATATGCGCCGGCAGGTTCTTCATCGCGCCTTCGGGAGCGCGCTTGTACACCCCATCCTTGACGTCGCGGATGATCGAACGCGACTGGCCGATGAACTCATTGATTTCCAGCATGCCGCCACCGCACGACTTGCCGCTCTCGGCCGCCTGGGCACTGACCTTGCCATTCCAGCCCGCGGCCGCGTCGGCCACCAGTGCCAGGGACTTCTCGAAAGCCGCCAGGGCCTGCGGATCGTTCGGTTCGGCGAACAGCGTCTCGGCATCCGCGGTGTTGAGCTTGCCGTAGTAGATCAGCCCCGCGCGGTAATAGGCCGCGGTGTCTTTCGGCGCCTCATCGAATGCCTGCTTGGTCAGTGCCAGGTCACGTGCCCCAAGGCCGGCGTAAAAATCCTGCTCCTTGGCGCTGACCGCCGTCAGGGCGGCAAGATAGGCCTGGCTCTGCCGACGAGCCAGGTCGCCGTTGTCGCTCAGGTAGCCTTTGGACGCGGCGTAGTTCTGCAGCTCGTGGCTCAGCGGCGAGAGGGTTTTCAGGGCCGCGGAAAACGCCTGGGCCGATGCGTCCACTTCCGGAATCGGCGTATCGATGGCCAGGGCGCCATCCAGGGCCCGGCTCAGGCGATCGATGAGGATATCGTTGCCCACGCTGAAAGCGGTGATCGGCGCCTTGCCCGCCAGGGCCGGTACCTCGTACTGCTGATAGCGCTGCAAGAACGTCTGGAAGGACTCGCTGATGCTGTTCGCCGCACCGACGTACTGGTTGTATTTGTCGATTTCCTGTTGCCGGGCATCGACCTGTGCAGCGGACTGGCTGGCCTTTTCCGTCTTGTCGCCACAGCCGGCCAGCAACACCGCGCCGCCCATCAGGGCCGCGGCCAGAAACATCCGAGTATTCATTGCTTCATTCCTTGGAAAAACCGGCCACGCCCGCACGGCAGCGGCAGAGCGGTGGCGAGGTTGGGTTTACAGAACAGGGGATTTACGGCAGGCATCAACCGACAGGTCGGCATAAGAATCATCCATGAGTAACTCGCGAAAAGGCCTGACAACTCATCAGACGCATCCATTTCCGGGGCCGGCATTGTGCGAGACTTCTTCCGCCCTGGCAAACCTCAAGCCGCCCCTGGCCTGCCCCTTGCGCTCAATACCGGGCTTTTTACCATAGCCGCCACCACCCTCTGGCGGCCCGCATCGATAGCCCCATTCGTCGATTCTCGGGCACTTATCGGCCACTTTCCCGCCCCAATTTCAGGTACCCATTGCCAAAGGAGAGCCCTCATGCCTCGTGGAAGCAAAGCCAAATACACCGCCGAGCAGAAGCGCAAGGCCGCGCATATCGAAGCCGGCTACGAAGACAAAGGCGTGCCCAAGGAAGAGGCTGAAGCGCGCGCCTGGGCCACAGTGAACAAGCAGTCCGGTGGCGGGGAACGGGCCGGCGGCTCCGGGCAACGTAAACCGGCCTCGGAAAAGACCGCTGCGCGCCGGTCCTCGGCCAGGCGTGCCGCCGCCAGCCGCGAAGGACATGCCCGCAACAGCACCACGTCGCTGAGCACCCAGACGAAGGACAGCCTGCTGCAGGAAGCCCGGGTGAAGAACATTCGTGGCCGCTCGACCATGAGCAAGCAGGAACTGATCGAGGCGTTGCGCAAGGCCGATTAGCCCGCTATCGCAAGCATGCTCGCTTCTGCGGGGGCCCATGCAATTCCTGCAGGCGCGAGTGTGCTCGTGATCAGGCGCCGCGCCCGTCGATCAGCGCATCCACTTGCGCCGCGCCCGGCGCGGTGGCCGGTCCCCAGCGCGTCACCGCCAGGGCCGCCGCGGCGTTGGCCCGGCGCGCCGCCTGTAACGGCTCGAACCCTTGCGCCAGGGCGGCGACGAAGACCCCGGCATGGGCATCGCCGGCACCGTTGCTGTCCACCGCCTGGACCTTGAAGCCCGGCACATGGACGCTATCGCCATGCTGGCTGACCCAGCACCCCTGCGGCCCGTCCCTGACCACCAACAACACCTCCTGCGGCAGCCCTTCATGCAGGCGTTGCAGGGCTTGGGCGATGGTCGAGGCGCCGGTGAAGCGCAAGGCCTCGACGCTGTTGCTGGTCCAGATATCGATACGCGGCAGCAGCCGGCGCATCGCCGCGCTGTCTGGCGAATCCACCAGGGGGCCCGGGTCGAACACCACGCGGATCGCTCGTGGCAAGGCCAGCAGCCAGTCCAGCAACGCCTCGGCCTTGCCGTCATGCAGCAGGCTGTAGCCACTGACATAGACCGCGTCGTCGGCCTGCACCGCGACATCGGCCAGGTCCTCGGCGGACAGCTGGCCTTCGGCACCGATGTAGGAAATGAAACTGCGTTCGGCCGTGGCCTCGGTCAGCGCCACGCACAAGCCTGTGTCTTCGGTACGGCTGGCCTCGAGAGTGAGCTGGATGCCCTCGGCGCGCATCGCCTCACGCGCCAGGTCACCGAAGCGGCCGTTGCCGTGCCGCCCCAAATACAGTACCTGCAAGCCGTTACGCTGGGCGGCGGCCATCACGTTGAAACCGCCGCCGGCCTCGAAGCTGGCTGATTTCGCCAGCACATCGCCGCCAGGACTGGGCAAGCGCTCCACGGACATCACCAGATCGACGATGACCTGACCGGTGTGCAGCATCCTAGGCATTGGCATTCTCAACAAAGGCGGCGCGGCGGTCCCGGGCCCCGCCCAACACGGCATACACCCCACCGGCCACCAGGAAGGTGACGATCCAGCCCAGGCCGTTATGGCCCAGCCAGGAATCGGCCAACGGTCCGGCGAACCAGACGTTGTCGGCGGTGGTGCCGATGGTGGTGAAGCTGAACCCCAGCGCTATGGCCAGCACCCAGGCACCGCAGGCCCGCCATTCGACACCGCCGAGATACCAGTAGGCGCTGCTCGGGCTGACGTCCAGCAGGTCCTTGGGGCTGTAGTAGTGACGATGGATCAGGTCGACCACGAAGATCCCGACCCAGGCGGTGAGAGGCACTGCCAGCAAGGAAATGAAGGTAATGAATGGCCCGTAGAAACTCTCGGCAATCAGCATGAAGTAGATCGAGCCGGCGAAGATCGCCACGATGTCCACCACCACCGCGTACACCCGCTTGACCTTGAGCCCCAGGGTCAGGGTGGTCAGGCCGGCCGAGTACACCGACAGGTTGTTCGACAGCAGCAGGCCGCCGAAAGCGGTGATCAGGTACGGCACCGCCATCCAGGTCGGCAGCATGTCGCGAATCGCCACGATCGGGTCGGTGGCCGAGGCCAGGTCATCGTTGCCCACCGACAGCAGGCCGCCCAGGGTAATCAGCAGCACCAGCGGAATGCCGGCACCGAAGGCCGCCGACGCCACCAGGCGCGAGGCCTTGACGCTGCTGTGCTGGTAGCGCGACATGTCGGCACCGGTATTGGCCCAGCCGATACCGGTGCCCGCGGCCATGGTGCCGATACCGATGATCATTGCGCTCAATGGCGCCGGGGTGGCGTTGAACACCGCGCTCCAGTCGATGGTGGCGCAGAGGAAGCCACCCACCAAAAGGTTCAGCGCGCCGAACACATAGGTGGCCCACTTCTGGATCACCAGCAGGGTCGCGTGACCGAGGCCGGAGACGGCCAGGGTCAGCAGCACGAAAATCCCGATGAACACCAGGGTCAGCAGCGGCGCGCTCTTGGCCTCCACCGGCGAGCCGAACAGGATCGAGCACAGCGACAACAGGACGAAGGCGGCAGTGGTGGTGTTGACGGTTTCCCAGCCCACCCGCGACATCAGCGATATCAGGGTCGGGCCGATATTGCCGCGCACGCCGAAGATCGCCCGCGACAGCGTCAGGCTCGGCGCCCGCCCGCGACGGCCGGCGATGGAAATGATCCCCACCACCGCGAACGAACCGGCGGCGCCGAGGATGGCGACGATGATCGCCTGCCAGATCGACAGGCCACGAAAGGCCACCAGGGTCGCGCCCAGTGGCAAGCCGAGGATGCTGATGTTGGCGGCGAACCAGACCCAGAACAGTTGCAGCGGATGGCCGTTGCACTCGCCTTCCGGCACCGGCTCGATGCCGCGGGTTTCCAGCTGCCCGGCGCTTTGCCCGGGGTTCGATGCACTCATGAAGAAAACTCCTGTTGCCTTGTTGTGATTGTCGGCAATTTCGGAAGTCGATCAGACATCCCGGCACTCCTCGCCGTGTTCCTGCTATCCATGGCAAAAATGCTGCAGCGACGGACTCGCGCGCAGGTCGCGGGAGCCTTGGCCATGCGGCCAGTCGCAGTCAACGCAAGGCCAGCAAGCCCTGCACCAGAGGCTCGAGATCCAGGTCGTTGACCTGCTTGACCTGCTCGATCAAGGCGGCCGGCCAGCCGGCCATGCCTTGGCAGGCACCGAGCATCGCACCAAGCATGGCGGCAATGGTATCGGTATCGCCCCCCAGGCTCGCGGCCATGCACAGCGCTTCGAACGCTTGCAGCTCGCCGATGGCCACCTGATGCGCCAGGGCAAAGGACACCACCACCGATTCCTGGGACGCGACCGAGGTGCCGATCAGGTCATACAGCAGATCGGCCAGCAATGCCTTGTCGCTCTCGACGCTGAGGGTGCGCGCCCAACTGATGCGCGTGGCAATGCGGCCACCGGCCACCCAGTGGCCATGTCGCTCCGCCTCCAGGGCAGTCTGCACGCCGACCTGCAAGGCGTCGCCCAGCGGCACGCCATTGATCCCGGCGGACACCACCGCTGCCACCGCCGCCGCGCTGGAGATGCCCAGCGTGGTGTTATGGGTGACCTGGCAGGCCTCGACCACGGCGCGGATAAAGGCCTGGGCATCCTCGACATTCGCCGCGATGCCCACCGGGGTGATACGCATCGCCGCGCCGTTGGTGCTGCCATAACGCCCGGCTTCTTCGGTGGTATGCCCGGCGAGAATCATCTCGATCGCGCGCTTGGTCGAAGGCCCCAGCAGGTCCCGGGAACCCTTGGCCTGCATTGCCGCTTCCCACTCGATCAGGCTGTGGGCCAGCGCCGCCGGTTCGATCCGGCCCTTACCCGCCAGCAGCAGGTCGCCGACCAGGATCGCCTGCTCGGTGTCGTCGGTGATCGAGCCCTTGGGCATGTTGGCGGCAATCGGCTGGTCGGGGCCGGCGTCTTCCAGGCGATGGATGGCGCCGAAACGCTGCTTGATCTGCTGCCGGCTCAAGGACTGGGTCGGCATGCCCAGGGCATCGCCCAGGGCCAGCCCGTAAAAGGCGCCCAGCGCGCGATCCAGCGGGGTCATTTCTGCGCTCCGAATTCCAGGTGCAGGCGAAAGTGCAGCGGGTCGAGAAAACTTTCCACCTGTTCCATGAAACGCCCGCGGCGGTCATAGGTGGTGCGCAGTGCCTTGAGAAACACACTGCCGGTCGGACGCCCCAGCAGTCGTGCCTCTTCTTCCCCCAGTGGCTCGGCGCCGATCCATTGATCGCCGCGCTCACCGATGTAGCCGTAGGCGGCCAGGGTAATGGTCAGGGAATCATCGATCAGCCCTACTCGCGGCAGGCTCTCCAGGCCTCCGGTGGCAGGCATCAGGGAACGCTCAAGGGAAACCACAGTGCCGTCGGTAGAGCGCCGGCGTCGGTCCAGGGCAATGAATTGGTCGGTACCGAAACGGCTGAACAGGTCGGGACGTTGCACCGCCTCCAGGCGCAGCACCTCGGTGTTGATCAGCGCCCCGCTGTCCGCCAGGGCCTGGGCCCAGCCGTTTTGCTGGTCCAGCACCACACCGTCAAAGGTGACGATGGAGCCGACCCCGCTCTGGGTGGCGATGTAGTTACGGCGCTTGAGCTCGGCCAGGGCCTCGCGCAAGGTGCCACGACTCACCGAGAATTCCTGGGCCAACTGATGCTCGCCCGGCAGCTGGAAACCGTCCTCCATGAGGCCGCTTTCGATGCGTCGGATCAGCTCATCGACCACGCGTTTTTTCTTGTCAAATCGAACATGTCTAATCATGTACAAATTGATACCCGAAACAGGATCTTCGTCGCAAGATATTTATTCGATCAACAAGATATTTCCGGCCTCAGGGCTCCAGGCCAATCGGGAAGAACACCCCGCCGCTCCACACGCCCAGCCAGTTCTGACCGTCGATCGGACGGCTCACCGCCAGCTCCACCAGTTGGTAGAACACGTTGCGGTGTACCAGCGCTTCCAGGTTGCTGCGCACATGAACGTAAGGCGCCGGCTCCTGGGTCTGCGGGTCGATCACCACGCGCAGCGGATGCTCGCTGCCGGCGCTGAGCTGCTCGTCGACATTGGTGGTAAAGCGCAGGACTTGAGCCTCGCCCTCCCCTTCGACCTCCAGGGTGACGGCGACAAAGGGCGCGCCATCGACCTTGATGCCAACCTTTTCCACGGGGGTGATCAGGAAGTAGTCGTCGCCGTCGCGGCGAATGATGGTGGAGAACAGCTTGACCATCGGCTTGCGGCCAATGGGCGTGCCCAGGTAATACCAGGTGCCGTCGCGGGCGATACGCATGTCGATATCGCCACAGAAGTCGGGGTTCCACAGGTGGACCGGTGGCAGGCCCTTCTCGGCCTTGGGAATCTGCGCCAACAGATCGTTGGCTTTGCCCGGACCACTCATGCTGCTCTCCTCGTGCTTGGCTTAATCGCTCAAGCCTAACAGGCTGCGGGCGTATTGTTCGAGCGGCGCGCCAAGCAGTTCTTCCGGCTTTTTGTCGTGGAACGTCAGTAAACCGCCACGACTGCGAATGCGCGCCGTGTCGACCAGGTATTGGGTACTGGTCTCGATCAGCATGATCTGAATCACGCCGTTGTCGATCCCCAGGCGATCCACGGCTTCCTGGTCGAACCATTCATCGGAGTTGCCGATGCGGTCGTCGGCCTTGGCGAAACGGGTGTACAGCAGGTAATGCGCCCCCACCTCGCGAGCCTCGGCCATGGCCTGCTCCAGGCCCTCCGGAGCCCGGGCGCGGCGGACCATGGGGAAATATTCGATAAAGCCCTTGAAGGCTTCCTCGGCCACCACATTGGGCCGCGGGTAGGCGCTGCCCGGCGGCACAAAGGCGCCCTGGGCGATGAAAATGAACGAGTCCGGCTGAACGCGGAACGAGTTGGAGCGCTGGGTATTACTGTGATCGAGGAAACCCGCATCACTCATGTGATAGCGAACGCCCTCGCCCATATCGCTGACATTCATGCAGCCGCCGAGCCCCAAAAAAGCCAGCAGCAAAACCAGGCTACGCATCCTTCCCTCCAGAAGCCGGTGACGGAAAACCGGCGAATGGCCACGAGATGCAGCTTCCGCGCCAGCTCAGGCGCCTGTAGCCGCTGCCGCAGGCTGCGAATGGCTGCGCAGCAGCCACAAACCTGGTGAAGGCTATTGGCTGGAGAGAAATGGGTCGCCTGGATTGGCGAGGGCTGCGCCCTCGATCGCAGCCTGCGGCAGCGGCTACAGAGAGACGGGAATCAGGGAGAACGCTTAGCCGCCGATGATTTTCATCACCGTCGCGCCGCCGGAAAACGCCACATCCTGCTTGTCACCCAAGGCCTTGACCAACAGGCGCTGCAAGGCCGGCAAGGCTTGATGGCGCGGCTTGTCCAGCAGGTCGCCGACGTAGTGCCGGTTGCTCGACGACAGGCAACCGTGCAGCCAGCCGGTGGACGACAGCCGCAGGCGCGAGCAGGTCCGGCAGAACGGCACGCTTTCGTTGGCGATCACGCCAAAATGGCCCAGCCCCGGAATTTCATAACGCACCGCCGTGGCGTCCACCGGCGCCTCGGCCTGCAGGTATTCGTAGCGCTCGCCAATCAGGCTCAACAGTTGCTGGAGGCTGACGAACTGCTGCAGGAATGCATTGGAATCGTTGGCCAGGTGGCCCATGCGCATCAGTTCGATAAAGCGCAGCTCATAGCCACGCTCCAGGCAGTAGTCGAGCAGCGGCATCACCTGATCGAGGTTCTGCCCCCGCAGCGGCACCATGTTGACCTTGATTTTCAGGCCCGCCGCGCGAGCCTGGTCCATGCCGTCGAGCACGGTGGCCAGGTCGCCGCCACGGGCGATACTGCGAAAAGCCGAGGCGTCCAGGGTGTCGAGGGAAACGTTGATGCGCCGGATACCGGCATCCACCAGCAGCGGCAGCTTGCGCGCCAGCAACTGGCCGTTGGTGGTCAGGCTGATGTCTTCCAGGCCCATCTGCCCCACCGCGCCCATGAAGGTTTCGAGCTTGGGGCTGACCAGGGGCTCGCCGCCGGTGATGCGCAGGCGCTCGATGCCGGCCGCCTCGATCAGGTAGGCCACGCCGCGTGCCATCGCCTCGGCCGACAACTCGTCCTGGGCAGCCACCAGCCGCTTGCCGTTGGGCACGCAGTAGGTACAGGCATAGTTGCAGGCAGAAGTCAGGCTGATACGCAGGTTGCGAAAACGCCTGCCTTGACGGTCAACGATCATGGATGACTCCGGCGAAGGAAGAGTGAACCGACCAAAACCTGACTCAAAAATCAGGTTTTGGCAAGCCCCATGCCTGAGTATATTCCTGGGACACTGCGCCATATAGAGAAATCATGGCGCCATAAGGCGACTGAATGAATCAGCTGCCGGAGGTATCGGGATCGCGCTTGCGCTTGTTGCCCATGCGCACGCCGATGTCCATCAGGAACTGGAAGAAGCCTTCCTGGTCTTCCAGCACGTTGCTCCAGAACGGCGAGTGGTACAGCGCCACCGCGCCATGCACCAGCGCCCAGGACGCGCAATAATGGAAGTAAGGCGGCACGTCCTCGAGCTTGCCTTCGCTGATGCGGCCCTTGATCAACAAGGTCAGGCGTTCGAAGTTGGAAGCACGGATCTTGTGCAGCTCCTCGACCATTTCCGGAACCTGGTTGCCCTTGACCACCTTCTCTTCCAGGCGATCGAACAGCCGGTAACGCTGTGGATCACGCATGCGGAATTCGAAGTAGGCCCGGGACAGGGCTTCCTTATCCTTGTCGACGTCGGCAGAGTGCAGCAGCTCGTTCAGGTCGCGCTCGTAATCGAGCATCAGGCGCAGATAAATCTCCGCCTTGGACTTGAAGTGCTTGTAAATGGTCCCTTTGCCGATACCAACGGCATCAGCGATCATCTCGACGGTGACGCTGTCTTCACCTTGATCGAGGAACAGCTTGAGCGCGGTATCGAGAATTTCTTGCTCGCGGCGACGAAACTCACGGACCTTACGAGGTTCTTTCTGCATAAGAAAAGGTCTGTCGGGGTCAAAATCGAAGCCGCGTATTATGCCTAAATTGCGCCAAAATGCACGGATCATCCGACCATGACTATGTTTCTTGATGAATTTGTACAGGCCCCGGGCCTGCGTTATTTGAATCATGCGGCGGTCGCACCCTGGCCGAACCGGGCCGCCGAAGCCGTGGCGCGCTTCGCCAAGGAGAACGTTTTACTGGGCGCGCGGGACTATTCGGACTGGATGGCCCTTGAGCAACGCCTGCGCGAACGCCTGATGCGCCTGCTAAATGCACCGTCAACGGATGACATCGCGCTGGTCAAAAATACTTCGGAAGCATTGTCATTCGTCGCTTTTGGCCTGGCCTGGGAAAAAGGTGACCAGATCGTCATCAGCGACGAGGAATTTCCCTCCAACCGTATCGTCTGGGAAGCCCTGGCCGGCCAGGGCGTGGAGGTGCTGCAGGTCAGCCTCAAGGGCGATGATCCGGAAGGTGCGCTGCTGGCCGCCTGCGGACCGCGCACCCGGCTGATGGCGATCAGCGCGGTGCAGTTCGCCAGCGGCCTGCGCCTGGACCTGCAACGCCTGGGCGCCGGCTGCAAACAGCAGAACGTGCTGTTCTGCATCGACGCCATCCAGCAGCTGGGCGCGCAACCTTTCGATGTCCAGGCCTATCAATGCGATTTCGCCATGGCCGATGGCCATAAATGGCTGCTCGGCCCTGAAGGCCTCGGCGTGTTCTATTGCCGCAGCGATCTGCGCGCGCAGCTCAAGCTCCACGAATTCGGCTGGCACATGCTCGAACACATGGGCGACTACAGCCGCAACGAATGGGAGCCGGCCAAGAGCGCCCGGCGTTTCGAGTGCGGCAGCCCGAACATGCTCGGCGCCATGGCTCTGGAAGCAAGCCTGTCGTTATTGGAAGAAGTGGGCATGGAGCAAGTGGCCGCCTTGATCGCCGAACGGGTCCAGTGGCTTCAGGAAGGCTTGAGTGCGATACCCGGGATACGCCTGCATACCCCGCTCAATCCCGCACGGCGCGGTGGAATTCTCTCGTTCAGTATCGATGGCATCGATAATCGGCAGGTGCATGAAGCGCTGCAGCAGCAACAGGTTGTGTGCATCCCTCGCGGCCCGGGAGTCAGATTTTCGCCGCATTTTTATACTGAAAAACGCGTGATCGACGAAACTCTTGCCATTGTTGCTGACATTGCACGGCAATGAGAACTCAAGCTAAGCGCGCGTATTCCAAATATGTTTAAAAAACGAGCAAGGCCAACTGGACTGAATTCAATAGTGATCAATACTTGAGGTGTCGGCGTGACATCTCCCCCAAGTGAAGCGCCGATGAAGGTACCAAGGGATGGCGTACCTTTGTTTTACTCCTAATGGTCTTAACCCGGATTCACCCCCCAGAACCCGGGTTTTTTTTGCCTGCGATTTAGCCTTTGACGTGCGCCAGCGGGAACAGCCGCTTGAAGTTTTCAGTGGTCTGCTCGGCAAAACGCTCGTAGGGCTCCCCACGCAACATGGCCAGGAACTCGGCGACTTCACGCACGTACTGCGGCAGGTTGGGCTTGCCGCGATAGGGAATCGGCGCCAGGTACGGCGAATCGGTTTCCACCAGCAAACGGTCGGCCGGCACCTGGCGCGCCACGTCCCGCAGCGCATCGGCATTGCGGAAGGTGACAATTCCGGACAGGGAAATATAGAAACCCAGGTCCAGCGCCGCCTTGGCCATGTCCCAGTCTTCGGTGAAGCAGTGCAGGACGCCGGCTTGCGGCAACGCCGCCTCGCGCAGCAGGGCCAGGGTATCGGCGCGCGCCCCGCGGGTGTGGACGATGACCGGCTTGCCGGTCTGCTGCGCGGCCTGCAGGTGCAGGCGGAAGGACTCCTGCTGCAACTGCGCCGCTTCCGGCTCGTAGTGGTAATCCAGGCCGGTTTCGCCGATGGCCACCACCCGCGGATGGTTCAGCTCCTGCAGCAGCCAGTCGAGGGCTGGCACGGCGCCAGGCTGGACATCCAGGGGATGGACGCCGACCGAGCAATCGACGTCGTCATAACGTTCGGCCAGGGCTTTGACGTCTGCCGCATTGTCGGCGCTGATGCCAATGCACAGGAAGTGCCCGACACCGCGCTGACGCGCCGCGTCCAGGGCGGCATCAAGGGAGCCGTCGTGCGCGGCGAGGTCGAGGCGATCGAGGTGACAATGGGAATCTACAAGCATAAGAAGCGGCAACCACATTCGGTCAATGAACAGGCCGGCCCGAGCGACAGCCGGCGATTCGGTGTGTTTCCAGGCGCTGCCGTCAGTTGCGGGCAGGCAGTGCAGACCACTGCACCAGCAAGGCTTCGAGCAGCAGCACTCGATTGAGGTTGGCCTTGCTCAACACCTTCTGGCGCTGGGCAAGGACCCAGTCCTGGATTTCCAGGACCTTGGCCTGGGAAGACTTCTGCGCCAGGTACTGCACCACTTTGCGCATGTCGGCCAACCCCAGCCCCTCCTCGTCCTGCGTCAATTGATAACGCAGGATCAGGTTCGACCAGTCGCAAAACCAGTCGAACAGCTGCAACAAGGGAATCGCATTCCAGCCTTCGGCCAGTTGAGTCGGCGATTGCTGCTGCTTGAGCAGCTTCTTCACCCCGTCGACCACCTGCGCCCGCTGTTCGCGCGCGCCCTGGGCTTGCAGGCTGACAGCCGCCAGCGGCGAACCGGCAGCCAGGGTCAACAGCTCGACTCGCTCTTCTTCCGAGCAGTCGGGCAAGGCCTTGCTCAGCCACTGCAGGCTCATGGCCTCGCTAGGCAAAGGACAGGCCTGCTGCACACAGCGGCTTTTAATGGTCGGCAGCAAACGGCTGGGCTGGTGGCTGACCAGCAGCAGCACCGTATCGCCGGACGGTTCCTCGAGGCTTTTCAACAGCGCGTTGGAAGCGTTGATGTTCATCGACTCCACCGGCTCGATCAGCACCACTTTGCGCCCGCCCAGTTGCGCGGTCTGCACCACGAAGCCGACCAGCTCGCGCACCTGGTCGACCTTGATCGCCTTGTCCGCTTCCTCCGGCTCCAGCACGTAGTTGTCGGGGTGGCTGCCCGCTTGCAACAGCAGGCACGACTTGCACTGCCCACAGGCATCCAGCCCGGCCGGACGCTGGCACAGCAGGCGCGCCATCAGGCGCTCGGCCAGTGCACGCTTGCCGATGCCCGCCGGGCCATGCAGCAGGTAGGCATGGGCATGCTGTGCACGGCCGGCCAGTTGCTGCCAGAGCTCATCCTGCCAGGGAAAGGCCTCAGCCACGGTGCAACTCCAGCAGTTTCGGCAACAGGGCGTCCAGCGCTTGCTGGACCTGGGACAGCGGCTGCGACGCATCCACCAACAGATAACGCGCCGGATCGGCCTCCGCGCGCTTCAAGTAGGCTTGGCGTACCGCATCGAAGAACGCCCGCCCTTCCAGCTCGAAACGGTCCAGGCGGCCACGGGCGCTGGCGCGTGCCAGGCCCACTTCGACCGGCAGGTCGAATACCAGGGTCAGGTCGGGTCGCAATTGCCCTTGGACGAACTGCTCCAGGGTGGCGATGCGTTCCATGGACAAACCACGACCACCGCCCTGATAGGCATAAGTGGAGTCGGTAAAACGGTCGCACAGCACCACTGCGCCACGCGCCAGTGCTGGGCGAATCACTTCGGCCAGGTGCTGGGCGCGCGCGGCGAACACCAGCAGCAGCTCGGTGTCGGGACTCATGATCTCGTCGCCAGGGGTCAGCAACAGCTCACGGATCCGCTCGGCCAGCGGCGTACCGCCCGGCTCGCGGGTCAGCAGCACCTCGATGCCGGCGGCGCGCAGGCGCTCGGCCAGGTATTCGCGGTTGGTGCTTTTACCAGCGCCTTCCGGGCCTTCCAGAGTAATAAACAAGCCAGTCACGGGCAGTCCTTAATCAAAATCATTGCGGGCTTTTCGGCTCGGGCTCGATGGGAGTTTCGACCGGTGCTTGCGGCGCTTGCTGCGGGCTCACCTGAGGCGCTTGCTCGGAGGATTCTTCCCGAGAAGACGCCTGGGAAGCCTCCTGCGGAACCGCTTCGGGCGTTGTGCCAGGTGACGCCGCAGGGATCGACTCCGCAGCTCCGGAAGCCGCCGGGCTACCAGCCGGTGCCGGGCTGGATCGATAATCGGCGCGCCGCTTGAGCTGGAACTCGCGCACGGCATTGTTGTGCGCCTCCAGATCGTCGGAGAACACATGGCTGCCATCGCCACGCGCCACGAAATACAGGCTGCTGCCCGGCACCGGATTGAGCGCGGCATGGATCGCCTCGCGGCCGACCATGGCAATCGGCGTCGGCGGCAAGCCACTGATCACATAGGTGTTATAAGGCGTCGCTTCTTTCAACAAGGCGCGGGTCAGCTTGCCGTTGTAGCGCTCGCCCAGACCGTAGATCACCGTCGGATCGGTTTGCAGCAACATGCCAACTTGCATGCGGCGCACGAACACCCCGGCAATCTGCCCCCGCTCCTGGGGTACGCCGGTTTCCTTTTCCACCAGCGAGGCCATGATCAACGCCTGATAAGGCTCGGTATAAGGCACGTCGGCCGAGCGTTTGTTCCACTCCCTGGCCAGCACTTCATCCAGGCGGTTGTAGGCTTTTTCCAGCAGTTCGGCATCGGTCATCCCGCGCACGAAACGGTAGGTATCGGGAAAGAACCGGCCCTCGGGAAACACTCCGGGGTGCCCGAGCTTCTCCATGACTTCGCTATCGCTCAACCCATTCAGGGTTTGCTCGAGCTTGTCATGCCGCGCCAGCGCAGCGCGCACCTGGCGGAAGGTCCAGCCTTCCACCAGCGTCAGGCTGTACTGCACCACTTCTCCGCGCTGCCAGACACCGATCAGGCCTTGCGCGGTCATGCCGGGGGTCATGCGATATTCGCCGCTGTGCAGCGGCTGCCCTTCCATGTTGAAGCGCCAATACAGACGCAACCAGAACGCGTCCTTGAGAACGCCATTGGCTTGCAGGCGATTGAAGGTGCCGCCCGGAGTGGAGCCGGCAGGCACATCGAGCAATTGCTCTTGAGTCAGGTTGAGAGGCTGCTCCAGCGCCGAGTTCAGCTTCCAGGCCGAGGCGCCCAGCGCCAGACCGGCCAGAACCAGGCCGGTCTCCAGCAGAAGCAATAGTTTACGTCTCACAAATCAGGCATCCAGTAACGTGCGGGCAATGCGTTGCAGTTTACGGGTCACTGGTCCGGCCGACCAGCGCAGTGCGCCACAGGCAAGCACCGGCCAGATGCCATAAACGCTGTTGCAGACAAAGACTTCATCAGCCTGTTGCAACTGTTCGAGACTGATATCGGCGATTTCCGTGGGAATAGCCAATGACGCGGCCTGAAACAATATTTCGGCACGCATCACTCCAGCGACGCCGCAGCGGCTTAAATCGGCAGTGAACAAGCCGCCATCGCGCACCAGGAACAGATTGCTGAACACCCCCTCGATCACCCGCCCGGAAACGTCGAGCATCAGCCCTTCGGCATGCTCGGCGTCCTGCCATTCGGAGCGGGCAAGCACCTGCTCCAGTCGGTTGAGGTGCTTGAGGCCAGCGAGCAAGGGCTGTTCGGACAAGCGGGTGACGCAAGGGAACAGCCGAACTCCCTGCTCGGCATGGACTGCAGGATAAGCTGCCGGCGGATTGCCCTGGAGGATTCGCCGTGGCTGCGCCCGCGGGTCGGCGGCATAACCACGCTGACTGTCGCCACGGGTGAGGATCAGTTTCAGCACGCCCTCGCCTAGTTGCGAGGCGTAGGCGTTGAGTTCGCTGCGGATCAACGCTTGATCGGCAGCAATGGCCAGGCGCGAACAGCCCTCGGCCAGACGCAGCAGATGCCGCTCCAGCAACAAGGGCTGGCCAGCCCTCACGGCGATGGTCTCGAACAGGCCATCGCCATAGGCCAGGCCGCGGTCCTTGAGCGACAGAACGTCAGCCGGCCGACCGTCGACCCAGCTGTCCATCAGCCAGCGAACCGGCGGAACACCAGGGAGCCGTTGGTCCCGCCGAACCCGAAGGAGTTGGACAACACCACATCGATGTCCATGCTGCGCGCGGTATGCGGCACGAAATCCAGGTCGCAGCCTTCATCCGGCTCATCGAGGTTGATGGTCGGCGGCGCTGCCTGGCTGTTGATCGCCAGCACGCTGAAGATGGCCTCGATAGCCCCTGCCGCACCCAGTAGGTGACCGGTCATGGACTTGGTGGAGCTGACCGCCAGCTTGTAGGCGTGATCGCCGAATACGCTCTTGATCGCTTCGGCTTCCGCCAGGTCGCCAGCCGGTGTCGAGGTACCGTGGGCGTTGATGTACTGCACCTGGTCGACGTTCAGCTTGGCGTCACGCAGCGCATTGGCGATGCAGCGGGCAGCACCGGCACCATCGGCGGGTGGCGAAGTCATGTGGTAGGCGTCGCCACTCATGCCAAAGCCGATCAGTTCGGCATAGATGGTCGCGCCGCGGGCCTTGGCGTGCTCCAGCTCTTCGAGCACCAGCGCGCCGGCACCGTCGGACAACACGAAGCCATCACGGCCTTTATCCCAAGGACGGCTGGCACGAGTCGGTTCATCGTTGCGGGTCGACAACGCACGGGATGCGCCAAAGCCACCCATGCCCAAGCCGCAAGCCGCCATCTCAGCGCCACCGGCGATCATCACGTCGGCTTCGCCGAAGGCGATATTGCGAGCGGCCATGCCAATGCAGTGGGTACCGGTGGTACAGGCCGTGGAGATGGCGTAGTTCGGCCCCTGGGCACCCAGATGGATGGACAGGAAACCGGAAATCATATTGATGATCGAGCCAGGCACGAAGAACGGAGAAATTCGACGCGGGCCGGAATCATGCAGCGTGCGGCTGGTTTCTTCGATATTGGTCAAACCGCCAATACCCGAGCCCATGGCCACGCCGATTCGCTCACGGTTGGCATCGGTCACTTCCAGGCCGGCATTGCGCACCGCCTGAAAACCGGCCGCCAAGCCGTATTGAATGAACAGGTCGAGTTTGCGGGCCTCTTTGACCGACAGGTATTCCTCGACGTTGAAGCCCTTTACCGAGCCGCCAAAACGGGTGGAATAGGCAGAAAGGTCGGTGTGTTCGATCAGACCAATGCCACTGCGGCCAGCCAGAATGCCCTGCCAACTGCTCGGAACATCCGTACCCAGTGGCGACAACATACCCATACCGGTGACTACGACGCGTCTACGCGACACAGCACTCTCCTTTTTTCTAATGACGACACTTTGCATCAGGCCTAAAGAAAAAACCGCACGCCGTAACGGCAGTGCGGTTTTTCCATGACAGCAAAAGACGACTAAATACGATTAAGCCTGGTGGCTGGTAACGTAGTCGATAGCTGCTTGAACGGTAGTGATCTTTTCAGCTTCTTCGTCAGGGATTTCAGTCTCGAATTCCTCTTCCAGAGCCATCACCAGCTCAACGGTGTCAAGGGAGTCGGCACCCAGGTCTTCAACGAAGGAAGCGGTGTTGACAACTTCTTCTTCTTTAACGCCCAGTTGCTCAGCAACGATTTTCTTGACGCGCTCTTCGATGGTGCTCATACCTTGTTTTCACTCCTAATGGACAAATTCAGGCAGCTGGCCAGTGGGTAAGTGTATAGAAAGGCTTTTCAGCTTTTCAACTGAAAGCTTCACTCCTCAAACCCTTCGGCCATCTGCCTATAAATAGATTGCAGCTTTATAACGGATTTTAGACAGCTCGTATGACATTTTTTTGAAGCAATCCGTCACATTTAACTCACATGTACATCCCGCCGTTCACCGGGATTGTAGCCCCGGTCACGTATGCCGCACCGTCGGACGCAAGAAAAGCGACCACTTGCGCGATCTCTTGAGCTTGCCCCAGACGACCCAGCGGAATTTGGACCTGCAAGGCCTCGCGCTGCGCTTCCGGCAAGTCGCGGGTCATGTCGGTATCGATGAAACCCGGAGTTACCGAGTTCACAGTAATCGACCGCGAGCCGATCTCACGCGCCAGAGCACGGCTGAAACCTTCCAGGCCGGCCTTGGCGGTGGCGTAGTTTACTTGGCCTGCGTTGCCCATGGCACCCACAACCGAACCAATACTGATGATTCGTCCCCAACGGGCCTTGGTCATACCGCGCAGGACGCCTTTGGACAGGCGGTACAGACTGTTCAGGTTGGTATCGATCACGTCGTACCACTCGTCGTCTTTCATGCGCATTATCAGGTTGTCACGGGTGATACCGGCGTTGTTCACCAGGATCGCCGGCGCGCCGAACTGCTCCTGAATGGTGGCCAGTACGGCAGCAACGGACTCGTCGCTGGTGACGTTGAGTTCCAGACCGGTGCCTTGAATGCCGTTTTCCTTCAAGGTCGCGGCGATACCTTCGGCACCCGCAGCAGAAGTAGCGGTACCCACAACGACCGCACCCAGGCGACCCAGTTCAAGCGCAATGGCCTGGCCAATACCGCGGCTGGCACCGGTAACCAGTGCAACTTTACCTTGCAGACTCATGCAGGCTTCTCCTAATTCAGGCCTTCGCTGCACGGGCGGCAGCGAAGGCATCGGGGGTATTCAGGTTAGAGGTCGACACGCCTTCGGCGCAGCGCTTGTTGAGACCCGCCAGGACCTTGCCCGGACCGCACTCGACCAACTGGGTAGCGCCCTTGGCGGCCAGGGTCTGCACCGACTCCACCCAACGCACCGGCTTGTACAGCTGCTCCAGCAAGTCACGCTTGAGGGTGTCGAGATCCGGCGCCACATCGGCGCTGACGTTTTGTACCAATGGAATCTGTGGTGCTTGCCAATTGATGGCGGCAATCGACTCAGCGAAGCGCTCGGCCGCCGGACGCATCAGCTCACAGTGCGATGGCACGCTGACAGGCAATGGCATGGCGCGCTTGGCACCCCGCGCCTTGCAACCCTCGATGGTGCGCTCGACAGCGGCCTTGGCACCGGCGATCACCACCTGGCCCGGAGAGTTGAAATTGACTGCACTGACCACTTCGCCCTGTGCAGCTTCGGCACAAGCGGCCAGCACATCGGCATCTTCCAGGCCGAGAATCGCCGCCATGCCGCCCTGCCCCGCAGGAACGGCTTCTTGCATCAATTGACCGCGACGCTCTACCAGCTTGACGGCCTCGCCCAGCGTCAGGCTGCCAGCGGCAACCAGCGCGCTGTATTCGCCCAGGCTGTGGCCGGCAACGAATGCCGGGCGCTCGCCGCCCTCGGCCAGCCACAGGCGCCACAAGGCGATGGAGGAGGTCAGAATGGCCGGCTGGGTTTTATCGGTTTGGTTGAGCAGCTCCTCCGGACCTTCCTGGGTCAATGCCCAGAGATCGTAGCCCAGAGCATCGGAAGCTTCTTTGAAGGTTTCGAGGACCAATGGGTACTGCGCGCCCAGCTCGGCCAACATGCCGAGGGACTGCGAGCCCTGTCCTGGAAAGACGAATGCGAGGGATGCAGACATGTAACAAGCCCCTAATGATCTAGTCGTCGAAGAATTGACGCCCCACCGTGGTGGACGCAAGAAACTGAAAGTTGGATGGCCCATTGAACTGAGCGGTCACATTTAAGCATTTCCGAGCGTAAACGCCTAAAGCAACAAGTCTTCGAGCCGACCATGTAGCCGTTCGGGAAGGTTTTCCTGGATCTCGATCAATGCCCGCTGAATTGCGCTCTGGAAGCCCTGAACCCCCGCCGAACCGTGGCTTTTCACGACAATTCCCTGCAAGCCGAGAAAGCTCGCGCCGTTGTGTCGCGCCGGCGCCAGATCCGCCTGCAAGCGACGCATCAGCGGCAATGCCAGGGCGCCAACCACACGGGAAAGCGCATTTTGCTTGAACAGGGACTCGATACGCGCCGCGATCATGGTCGCCAACCCCTCGCTGGACTTGAGCAGGATATTGCCGACAAAACCGTCGCACACCACCACATCCGCCTCACCGCGATACAGCCCGTCGCCCTCGACAAAACCGATGTAATTCAGGCCCCGGGCGCCCTGTAACAGGCTCGCCGCCAGCTTTACCTGCTGGTTACCCTTGATGTCCTCAGTGCCAATATTGAGCAACGCCACTCGCGGACGAACGATCCCCAGCGTCTCGGCAGCCACCGAACCCATGACAGCGAACTGAAACAGATGCTCGGCACTGCAATCGACGTTGGCGCCCAGATCCAGCAACTGGCAATAGCCACGCTGGGTCGGAATGGCCGCCACCATCGCTGGCCGATCGATACCTGGAAGCGTCTTCAGCACATAGCGCGACAACGCCATCAATGCACCGGTATTACCAGCACTGACACACGCCTGGACCTTGCCATCACGCAATAGCTCGAGCGCCACGCGCATGGAAGAGTCCGGCTTGCCACGCAAAGCCTGGGAAGGTTTTTCATCCATGCCAATGACTTCTGCGGCGGGCACAACCGTCAGGCGCGCGCGATCCACAGCCGAATGGCCGAAAATCAATTCTTCTAAGAGGAAAGGTTGGCCGACAAGGGCCAGGTGCAGCGAGGGGGTGGCAGACAGGCAAGCAAGGCTGGCCTGAACAATGCTGCGGGGACCGAAGTCCCCGCCCATTGCGTCAATCGCGATGACTTGAGCGGACAAGGATTACTCGTCAGCGCCCTTGTCGATCACTTTACGACCACGGTATACGCCTTCTGGCGATACGTGGTGACGCAGGTGAACTTCACCGGTGGTCTTTTCTACGGACAGGGTGCTAGCCTCGAGAGCGTCGTGCGAACGACGCATGTCACGGGCAGAGCGGGATTTTTTGTTCTGCTGAACAGCCATAATTGATTAACTCCTAAACGTTTGGGTCACGCTTTAACTGCGCCAATACACTGAACGGGTTGGACCGCGTTACCTCGTCCTCGCTCGGTTCGGGCTCATCGAGACCCGCCGGCTGCTGGCATTCTTCCGGATGATGAGCAGGCACGATGGGCAAGGCGAGCAAAAGCTCCTCCTCGATCAAAGCCTGCAGATCCAAAGGATCTTCGCCCAGTTCCAGCACGTCATAACCTTTCGGCAACGACTGGGTATTCGCACCCTCCTTCACCACAGCATAACTGCATTCGCTATGGATCGGCAGGGTGACCAGCTCAAGACAACGCTGGCAAACCATTTTGACTTCGACGTCGATGGAGCTGTGGATAACTACAGCTTTACGCTCGTCACGCTCGAAAACGAATTTAGCCTGCACCGTACCGACATTGTCGGAAAGCGGGTCGCAGAGTCTCTCCAAATCAGCCAGCAGCAGTTCACCTTGAAGGGTGGTGCCACGGTCAGCCAATTTGCGCGGGTCAACGTGAGGTGGAATCGGGTCATTCAACATAGGCGCAGCATTATAGGGATGCCCCCGGCCATGTCAAAGGAAATTCAGCCCTGTCCGTCACTTGCAAGCCCCGCTAGAATTCGCGGCCAGCCTCAGGAGATGCGCATGCTGCCTTTATTACTTGCCTCAAGCTCGGCCTACCGTCGCGAATTGCTCGCTCGCCTGCGCCTGCCCTTCACCTGCAGCTCACCGGATATCGACGAAAGCCATCGCCCTGCGGAATCCGCCACCGCCCTGGTCAAGCGCCTGGCCGAAGAAAAGGCCCGAGCCCTGGCCGCCACCCACCCAGGGCACCTGATCATTGGCTCGGACCAGGTCGCAGTGCTTGGCGAACGCATCATCGGCAAGCCCCATACGTTCGAAAAGGCGCGCGAGCAATTGCTCGCAGCCAGCGGTGCGAGCGTGACCTTTCTCACCGGCCTGGCCCTGCTCAACAGCGAGAGCGGCCACTGCCAGGTCGACTGCGTGCCTTTCACCGTGCACATGCGCGACCTTAACGCCGCCCGCATCGAACGCTACCTGCACGCCGAACAGCCCTATGACTGTGCTGGCAGCTTCAAGGCCGAGGGCCTGGGCGTCAGCCTGTTCCGCAGCACCGAAGGCAGCGATGCCAGCAGCCTGATCGGCCTGCCGCTGATCCGACTGGTAGACATGCTGCTTGTCGAAGGCGTGGAAATCCCCTGATCGACCACAATAAAAAGCCGACCCCAAGGCCGGCTTTTTTAAAACACTGCGATCAGCGCAATGCAGGCCCCTGAAAGCCCATCCACATAGCCAGATGCTCAGCGACACTGGCACCCAGCTTTTTCGAGAAACGATCGAAAGGCGATTCCTGGACGGTGAAGTCCACCAACTCCTTCTCACCGACCACATCCCGGGCAACCGAACTGGCACTACCCAGTCCATCGATCAAGCCCAACTGCAGCGCCTGCTCGCCGGACCAGATCAGGCCAGAGAACAGCTCCGGATGGTCTTTGTCCTTGAGACGCTCACCACGCCCCTGCTTGACGCTGGCAATGAACTGGCGATGAGTGGTATCCAGCACACTCTGCCAGAACTGGGTTTCCTCCGGCTTTTGCGGCTGGAACGGATCAAGGAACGATTTGTGCTCACCCGAGGTGTAGGTACGACGCTCTATACCCAGCTTTTCCATGGTGCCGACAAATCCATAACCAGCCGCCGTGACGCCAATGGAGCCGACCAGACTCGCCTTGTCGGCATAGATCTGATCGGCAGCGCTGGCAATGTAATAGGCACCGGAAGCCCCCAGATCGGAAATTACCGCATACACCTTGATATTCGGATGCAGCCCCCGCAGGCGACGGATTTCGTCATACACATAACCCGACTGCACCGGGCTACCGCCAGGACTATTGATACGCAGCACAACACCCTTGACCTTCGAATCCTCGAAAGCCGCACGCAAGCTGGTAACGATGTTATCGGCGCTCGCCGACTCCTTGTCCGCAATGACACCCGCCACCTCGATCAGCGCCGTATAACCAGCCCCGCGGGTAGCGGCTTTTTCCATATCCATCAGCGGCGTAAACAACACCAGAGCCACAATCAGATAAACAAAGGTCAGCAACTTGAAGAAAATCCCCCAGCGCCGCGAGCGCCGTTGCTCCTGCACACCTGCCAGCAGGGTTTTTTCCAGCAGCTTCCAACTCTTGTCATCAGCGCTTTCGGCAGCCGATTTGCTCGGCGCTTTCCATTCGTCACTCATGCCATTACCCCAAAAGCCTCAATTGCCCCGCTGGCTGAGCCAGGCATGCAATTGAGGAAAACTATCGATAGACAGACGCGGCTCATAAGCCTGCAAGGCCTCCAGCGACTGGGCACCGTAACTGACCGCAACCGACGCCATACCCGCATTACGCGCCATCAGCAGGTCGAAAGACGAATCCCCTACCATCAACGCCTGCTCGGGCCGCACTTCGCAATGCGCCAGGATTTGTTCAAGCATCAACGGATGAGGCTTGCTCGCGGTTTCGTCCGCAGCACGGGTAATGTCGAAATAATCTTCCCAGCCATGGGCCTTCAACACCCGATCCAGGCCACGGCGCGCCTTGCCGGTCGCCACCGCCAAATGATATCCCTCACGCCGAAAAGCTTCGAGAGACTGCGCCACCCCAGCGAACAGCGGGGAAGGCTCGGCCTCGAGGGCAATGTAATGATCGGCATAGTGTTGGCGGAAATCGACCAACTCGGCATCGCTGATCTGCGGATACAACGTGCGAATTGCCTCGGGCAACCCCAGGCCAATGATGCCTTTGACTGCGAAATCATCACACCGGGCAAAACCCGAACGATCAGAGGCCATATGCATGGCCTCGACTATCCGACCAATGGAGTCAGCCAGGGTGCCATCCCAGTCGAAGATCAGCAGCTTGTAATCAGGGTGCACTCAGGCGCTCCACGGTTTTGGCCCACATTTCATCCACCGGCGCCTGCAACTTCAGCTCTCCGCCATCGGGCAAGGGCACGGTCAGCATGTAGGCATGCAGAAACAGGCGCTTACCGCCCAGGTCGCGGATTTCCTTGGTGAAATCGTCATCGCCATACTTGCTGTCACCGGCGATGCAATGCCCGGCATGCAGGGTATGCACACGGATCTGGTGAGTACGGCCAGTCACCGGCTTGGCTTCGACCATGGTGGCGAAGTCACCGAAGCGGCGCAGCACCTTGAATACGGTCAAGGCCTCCTTGCCCTCCTCATTCACCTCAACCATGCGCTCGCCGGAGCGCAGGTTGCTCTTGAGCAGCGGCGCACGGACTTGCTTGATCGAAGTCGCCCAATTGCCGCGCACCAGCGCCATGTAGCGCTTGTCGACACCATCGCCGCGCAAGGCTTCGTGCAAATGGCGCAACATGCTGCGCTTCTTGGCAATCATCAGCAGACCGGAAGTATCGCGGTCGAGACGGTGAACCAACTCGAGCTCCTTGGCGTCCGGACGCAACTGACGAAAGGCTTCGATCACCCCGAAATTCAGACCACTGCCGCCATGCACAGCGATGCCGGCGGGCTTGTTGATCACAATCAGGGCCTTGTCTTCATAGACAATCGAAGCTTCCAGGCGCTGCAACAACCCCTGCGCCACTGGCACAGGCTCGTCGCGCTCAGGTACGCGCACTGGCGGCACGCGCACGATGTCGCCTGCCTGCAGCTTGTATTCGGGCTTGATCCGCCCCTTGTTCACCCGCACTTCGCCTTTGCGCAAAATGCGGTAAATCAAGGTCTTGGGCACGCCTTTGAGCCGAGCGAGGAGGAAATTATCGATTCGTTGGCCGGCATATTCCGGCGAGACCTCAAGCAGTTGAACGCCTGGGGTCGAGGGGGCAATAGTCGTCATGGCGCAAATGATAACAATTTTTTATGGAATTGAAGCACTTAATGATTACTGCTATAGTCGCGAACGCCGCCAAAAGCGGCCTGGACAGCGGACCAACGGCCAACAGCCGGCCCTGACCAACGCAATTCACCAGGACGCGAGGCCGTCCTACGGGGCTTTCGCTACGAACGGTGGAGTTTTGCAGTTGTAACAAGCGCAGGTGACATGAGGCCTGAAGCACGCCGAAAAGCAGAGTTCCACTCGCCTTTCGAGCAAATATTCACGGCCAGTTCACAAAGTGCAGTCAGTTGCGAACGAACCCGAGCGAGCGCTTCGGAAATACCGCCTAAATTAGCCATGATGCGTGACCTCCCCTTTCGGAGCTCACGGTAAATGCCAACCCGCTGCGGATTCTGCGCGCGGCAGCACCCGAATTATCAGGGATACGTGTAGGGTGGAGATGCACAACCGTCGGACTGTGTAGCATTAGGCTTTATCAAGACGCTTCATCTCGTCCACAGTCGCCGGTTGATTCCTCCTCCTGATTGAGCTTTTGCTTAAGAGGTGCCTTTTGTCACCCCAGCAAGCAGGACGCGTGAGTCGCGAGTTCGCCCCAACTGGCCGGATTTCGCTAGACACTGGAGCGGCCAACCGCTCCTGACGCACCTGACACCGACCGTGAGAAGTCGTGTGTGCCGAACGCCGTTTCCGGCAGCCCGGAAACCGACGGTACTACATGAAAAGAATGCTGATTAACGCAACTCAACCCGAAGAGTTGCGTGTTGCACTGGTAGATGGCCAACGCCTCTACGACCTGGATATCGAATCCGGTGCACGCGAGCAGAAGAAGGCCAACATCTATAAAGGCCGTATCACTCGCATCGAACCAAGCCTCGAGGCTGCCTTTGTCGATTTCGGCTCTGAGCGCCACGGCTTCCTGCCCCTTAAAGAAATCTCCCGCGAATACTTCAAGAAAGCCCCTGAAGGCCGCGTCAATATCAAGGACGTCCTGAGCGAAGGCCAGGAAGTCATCGTTCAGGTCGAAAAAGAAGAACGTGGCAACAAGGGCGCCGCCCTGACCACTTTCATCAGCCTGGCCGGTCGTTACCTGGTCCTGATGCCGAACAACCCACGTGCCGGCGGCATTTCCCGTCGCATCGAAGGTGAAGAGCGCAACGAACTGCGCGAAGCCCTGAACGGCCTGGTAGCCCCTGCCGACATGGGCCTGATCGTCCGCACTGCCGGCCTGGGCCGCAGCAGCGAAGAAATGCAGTGGGACCTCGATTACCTGCTGCAACTCTGGACCGCCATCAAAGAAGCCTCGCTGGATCGCGCAGCGCCTTTCCTGATCTACCAGGAAAGCAACGTGATCATCCGCGCCATCCGCGACTACCTGCGCCAGGACATCGGCGAAGTGCTGATCGACAGCGTTGAAGCCCAGGACGAAGCCCTGACCTTCATCCGCCAGGTGATGCCGCAGTACGCCAGCAAGATCAAGCTGTACGAAGACAGCGTTCCGCTGTTCAACCGTTTCCAGATCGAAAGCCAGATCGAAACCGCCTTCCAGCGCGTCGTCGAACTGCCTTCCGGCGGCTCCATCGTTATCGATCCGACCGAAGCCCTGGTGTCCATCGACATCAACTCGGCGCGCGCCACCAAAGGCAGCGACATCGAGGAAACCGCCCTGCAGACCAACCTGGAAGCAGCGGAAGAAATCGCTCGCCAGCTGCGCCTGCGTGATATCGGCGGCCTGATCGTCATCGACTTCATCGACATGACCCCAGCCAAGAACCAGCGCGCCGTGGAAGAGAAAGTCCGCGAATGCCTGGAAGCCGACCGCGCTCGCGTCCAGGTCGGTCGCATCTCGCGCTTCGGCCTGCTGGAAATGTCCCGTCAGCGCCTGCGCCCATCGCTTGGCGAAAGCAGCGGCATCGTCTGCCCGCGCTGCAACGGCACCGGCATCATCCGCGACGTCGAATCGCTGTCGCTGGCCATCCTGCGCCTGATCGAAGAAGAAGCCCTGAAAGACCGCACCGCCGAAGTTCGTGCCCAAGTGCCGATTCCGGTTGCCGCCTTCCTGCTCAACGAAAAACGCAACTCGATCACCAAGATCGAACTGCGCACCCGTGCTCGTATCGTCATTCTGCCGAACGACCACCTGGAAACGCCGCACTTCGAAGTCCAGCGCCTGCGTGATGACAGCCCGGAAGCCAGCATCAACCAGTCCAGCTACGAAATCGCTGCTGCCGCTGCCGAAGCCGAAGAAGTCCAGCCAGCTGCCGCGACCCGCACCCTGGTTCGCCAGGAAGCAGCGGTCAAGACCGCTCCAGCCCGCGCCAACGCACCGGTTCCAACCGAGGTGGCCGCCGCCCCTGTTGCCGCTCCGGCCGCCGTCGCCGAGCCAAGCCTGTTCAAGGGCCTGGTGAAATCCCTGGTCAGCCTGTTCGCTACCAAGGAAGAGCCAGCCGCTCCGGTCGTGGTTGAAAAACCGGCCGCCGAGCGTCCAGCACGCAACGAAGAACGCCGCAACGGCCGTCAACAGAGCCGCAACCGTAACGGTCGCCGCGACGAAGAACGCAAACCACGCGAAGAACGTGCCCCTCGTGAAGAACGCGCGCCGCGCGAGCCTCGCGAAGAGCGCCAGCCACGTGAAGTTCGCGAAGCCCGTGAGGAAGTCCAGGCCACCGCTCGCGAAGAGCGCGCACCACGTCCGCCACGCGAAGAGCGCCAACCACGCCCACCACGCGAGGACCGCAAGCCACGTGGCGAGCGCGAGGAGCGTGTCCGCGAACTGCGTGAACCGCTGGACGCTGTACCAGCCGCCACCGCCACCGCCGAAGAGCGCCCGGCGCGTCCTCCACGTGAAGAGCGTCAACCGCGCCCACCGCGTGAAGAGCGTCAACCTCGCGCCGAACAGGCCGCTGCCGTAGCTGAAGAAGAGCTGCTGCCGAACGAAGAGCAACTGCAGGAAGACGGCCAGGAGAACGCCGAGGGCGATCGTCCACGCCGCCGCTCCCGTGGCCAGCGTCGTCGCAGCAACCGTCGTGAACGTCAGCGTGACGCCAACGGCAATGTGATCGAAGGTTCGGAAGAGCATGGCGAAGAGCCAAGCAGCGCCGACCTGGCCGCAGGCCTGGCAGTAACTGCCGCCGTTGCCAGCAGCGCAATCAGCGCACCTGCCGAGGCCCAGGCCCACGAGCAGGCCCAGCGCGCGACCGCTGCCGTCCAGGAAGCTGCGCCGACCGTCGAAGCACCGGTCGTCGAGGCCACCACTGCGGTAGAGATTCCAGCAGCGCCTGCTGTTGAAGTCGCCCCGGCTCATGAAGAGCAGCGTGAACAACCGGCAGCGGAACCTGCAGTTGCTGCAGAACAACCTGCCGTCGTTGCCGAGCCTGTAGTCGAAGCGACGGTTGCACAAGCTCCAGCAGCAGAGCCAGTCCAGGAAGCACCTCGCGCCTTCGAGCGTGCAGCCGAGGCGATCGTTGCCGAAGCACCTGCGCCGGTCGCTGAAGTTGTGGCTGAAGAAGTCGTGGCTGCCGCACCTGTAGCTGCCGAGCCTGTGGTTGCCGCACCGGCAGCACCGGTTGAAGCACCTGCCGCCGAAGTGGTTGCCCCGGTTGTCGAGGCCGCGCCGGCCAGCGCCCTGACCAGCAATGGTCGTGCGCCGAACGACCCACGTGAAGTGCGTCGTCGCAAGCGCGAAGCCGAGCGTCTGCAGAAGGAAGCCGAACTGGCTGCCGCTGCCGCCGCTGAAGCACCAGTAGACGCTGCCGTGGCTGCCGAGCCTGCTCCGGTGGTTGCCGAAGCGGTCGAAGCGGCACCTGCTGCCGAGCCGGCCATCGAGCAACCTGCACCTGCCGCCGACGAAGCCCCGCGCGCCGTCGAAGAAGTGGTAGAGCACAAGCCCAAGGCCCTGGAAGAAGAGCACGAGCCTAAACCCCTCGTCTGATTCCTAGCCCGATAAAAAGCCCCGCCTGGTTTCCCAGGCGGGGCTTTTTTATGCCTGCAAGTCTTCAAACCTGCCGCAAGAGCGAGCTAGCGATAGCTATCTCAACCGGCAAACACCAATGCCTGCGGCACATCCACGTCCCACAACACCCCGGCATCCATCAGCGCTACCTCAACGACCTGCCCCGCCGCGAACAGTGACCTGGCTCCGCGGTCTCCGGACAGCCCCTGCAACGCCTGCCCATGGGCCGCGCCAAAGGCCACCGGGTGACCATAGGCCCCCTCATGGACCGGCACCCGGATCATTTGCTCGCCCAAACCCTGCGCCACGCGCTCGATACTCGACGGCAGGATAAAGGGCATATCCCCCAGCACCACCAACCAGCCACCGGCATCGGCGCAGGCCCCAACAGCTGCCGCAAGGCTGTCGCCCATGCCCGACGAATCCACAAACACCACCTGGCAGCCATAGGTTTCAGCCAGGGCAATCACGCCGGGGCGATCCGCCGTTGTCACCAGGACTCTACGGGCCACCAACGCCGGCAAGTTCTTCAAGACCTGCTCGATCACCGGCCTGACCACCCCGTCCCGCCCCCGACATGGAGCCAGCAACTTATCCTGACCGGCCGCCATCTGCCGATAACGGCTGCCCTGCCCTGCGGCCAGGACCACCGCGCACAATGCCTGGCTCAAGCGTTCACCTGGGCAGGCATGGGGGACAGTTTTTTCTGCAATAGATCGATACCGTTCTTGATGGCGACAATTTCCGCCATCACCGACAAAGCGATTTCCGCCGGCGTATGGCTGCCGATATGCAGGCCGATAGGCCCATGCAAGCGTTCGATGGCCTGCGGCTCCAGCCCCAACTGGGCCAGATTTTCCCGACGCTTCTGGCTATTGACGCGAGAACCCAGCGCACCGACGTAAAACGCCCGCGAGTTGAGGGCGGTCAACAGCGCCATGTCATCCAGCCTGGGGTCATGGGTCAGCGCGACAATGGCCGTACGCTCATCCGTCTCGATGCTCAGTACCGCTTCATCCGGCATCCCCGGTACAAAGCGTCCATGCTGCTCTTCCCAGCCATAAACGAACTCCTTGCGCGGATCGCAGATCAGCACTTCGAAGTCCAGCAGCCGCGCGATTTCCGCCACATAGCGCGACAACTGTCCGGCACCGATCAGCAATAGTCGCCAGCGCGGGCCATAGATCGCCCGCAGGGTCGTATCGTCGAAAGTCAGTGCATCGGTCTTGCTGGCCGGCTTCAGCAGCACTTCGCCGCTCTGCAGGTTCAACTCCCGGGCGACGATTTCATGTGCCTCGCATCGGGCCAGCAGTTCGGCAACCCAGGCCGGATCGCCAACCCGCTCCTCGGTCAGGCGCAGGGTGCCGCCGCAAGGCAGGCCAAAACGCGCGGCCTCCTCGCGGGTCACGCCATAAGTCACCAACTGGACCGGCGGCCCGTCTTCAGTCAAGCGGCCATCGTGCAAACGGGCGATCAGGTCGTCCTCGATACAACCACCCGAGACCGAACCGATCACCATGCCGTCTTCACGCAAGGCCAGCATCGCGCCCGGTGGCCGCGGCGCGCTGCCCCAGGTCTGGACCACGCTATACAGCAGCACGCGCCGCCCCGCGCGGCGCCATTGCAGCACGCTGCGCAGGACATTCAGGTCGACGCTGTCCATCAGGCCTTGCCTGCTTGTTGCCAGCCCTGCAACTGATAACGCACTGGCAGGTTGCGGATGCGCTTGCCGGTGGCGGCAAAGATCGCATTGCACAGGGCCGGCGCGATCGGCGGCACGCCCGGCTCACCGACACCGCCCAATGGCACATTGCCTGGCGGCGTCACCAGGTGCACGGCCACTTCCTTCGGTGCCAGGGACATGCGCGCCACTTCATACATATGGAAGTTGTCCTGCTGGACCTTGCCGTCCTTGAAGCTGATCTCACCCACCACCGCATTGCCCAGGCCCATCACACAAGCGCCCTCGAACTGCGAGCGGATGCGCTCAGGGTTGATCTGCGGACCACAGTCCACGGCGATATCGGCCTTGTGCACAATCAGGGCGCCATCATCCTTGACCTCCACCTCGATCACCGCCGCCACGTAGGTGACGAAGCTGTAATGCACCGCCAGCCCCAGGCCGCGCCCCTTGGGCAGGCTACGACCCCAGCCCGCTGCCTTGGCGGCCGTCTCCAGCACACCGCGCATACGGGCGGTGTCGATCGGGTAACGCTCCGGTGACTCGCCGTAGTTCCATTCTTCGCTCAACGTCCGCGGATCGATCTGACGATCCGGCCCGAGCAGCTTGAGCTGGTACTTCAACGGGTCCTGGCCCGCCTTGTGGGCCAGTTCGTCGACAAAGCTCTGGATGGCAAAACCGTGCGGGATGTTCGACACCGAGCGGTACCAGCCAACGCGGGTATGCGCGGCGGCCTCGGGGTTTTCCAGGCGCACGTTGGGAATCGCGTAGGCCATGTTGGTAAAGCCCATGCCCAGCTCGAACGCGGCCTCATGGTTCATGCCCGGGGCAAACAGCGCGGTGATGCTTGGCGCCACGGTGCGGTGCAACCAGCCGGACGGCATGCCGTCCTTGTTCAGGCTGGCCTTGAGGTACTCCGCCGATACGGTGTGGAAATAGGAGTTATGAATGTCGTCTTCGCGGGTCCATTGCACGCGTACCGCCTTGCCTGGCGTTTCCTTGGCGAGGATTGCCGCCTCGAGGACGAAATCAGGCTTGGATTTGCGCCCGAACCCACCGCCAAGCAAGGTGATGTTGACCGTGACCTTGTCGAAGGGAATACCCAGGCGCTCGGCGATACGTTCGCGGGTCACCTGCGGCGCCTGGCTGGGAGCCCAGGCTTCGCACTGGCCGTCCTGAAACCGCGCCACGGCAACCATCGGCTCCATCGGCGCCTGTGCCAGGTGCGGCAGATAGTAGGACGCTTCCAGGCTGCTGTCGGCGTCGCTCATGGCTGCGTCGATATTGCCAGTGCTGCGCACTACCTTGCCGGGCTTGAGCGCCGCGGCTTCCAGCTCCTTGCGGTAGGCAATCGAGTCGTAGCCCGCATTGGCGCCATCGTCCCACTCGATTTTCAGCGCCTCGCGGCCCTTGATCGCCGCCCAGGTATTGCTCGCGATCACCGCGACGCCTCCCAGGGGCTGGAATTCGGAGGGCAGCGGACGGCTGTCGATCTGCACGACCTTGATCACGCCCGGGACTTTCATCGCCGCGCTGCCGTCGAAGGACTTGACCTTGCCGCCATAGACCCGGGGACGGGCGACAGTCGCAAAGAGCATGCCGTCGAAATGCACATCGGCGCCGTAGACCGCCTGGCCGTTGACGATGTCCGCACCGTCGATGGCGCGAGTGTCTTCCTTGCCGATATAGCGGAATTCGCTGGGCTGCTTCAGCCGCAGGCTGTCACGGGCCGGCACCGCCAGGGCGCTCGCCGCGGCGGCAAGGGCTCCGTAGCCGAGTTCGCGACCGCTCGGCTGGTGGATCACTTTATGCAATTGCGCCCGGCATTCAGCCAGCGGGACTTTCCATTGCTCGGCCGCCGCCTGTTCGAGCATGGTCCGGGCGGCCGCGCCACAGCGCCGCATCGGCTCGTACCAATGGCGCATGCTGCGCGAACCGTCGGTGTCCTGGTTGCCGAAAAGCGCCTCGTCGCCCGGCGCCTGCCTGACCTTCACCAGGGCCCAATCGGCCTCCAGTTCGTCAGCGACCACCATGCTCAGGCTGGTACGCACGCCCTGGCCCATTTCCGAACGGTTGCAGAGCACGGTCACGCTGCCGTCGGCGGCGATACTCACGTACACCTTGGGGTCATCGACCCAGCCGTTGGGCATGCCGTCGGCACCGAACTTCTTCTCTTCGGCGAAGGCGTCCTGCCAGCCCCAGCTGGCCGCCAGCACCAGTGCGCCGGTGGCACCGACGCCTTTGAGAAAACCGCGGCGGCTGAGGTTGCTCAAGGCAAAATCATTCGGCAGCTGGCTCATGCCTGGGCCTCCTTCAGGTGAGTGGACGCCTGGCGGATCGCGGTCTTGATCCGGTTGTAAGTGCCGCAACGGCAGATATTGCCGACCATCGCGGCTTCGATCTGTTCATCGCTAGGGTTCGGGTTGACCTTGAGCAAGGCGGTGGCCGACATGATCTGCCCGCCCTGGCAGTAACCGCATTGGGCCACTGCGCTGTCCAGCCAGGCCTGCTGCACGATCTTGCCGACCGGGTCGCTGTGCAGGTTGTCGATGGTGCTTACGTTCTGCCCGACGACCGAACCGATCGGTGTGATGCAACTGCGTGCCGGGGAGCCGTCGATATGGATGGTGCATGCGCCGCACAGGCCCATGCCGCAACCGAACTTGGTGCCGTTGTAGCCCGCCACATCGCGGATAGCCCAGAGCAGCGGCATGTCCTCGGTAACATCCAGTTGATGATCTTGACCGTTGAGTTTCAGAGTAATCATGGGCACGCCCGCATATTTTCCGTTTATGGGGTCGAGCAATCTGCCGTTGAGTACAACGACTTGCGTAAGCAGATCGACTCAGGCTAATGGGCTCTCTTATGAAGATGGGGAATCTTCACCGGGCCTTTGAAGGTACAAATACTTGCATTGTTAGGAAGCTAAGTTAAGCCGCAATTAACAAAAAAGCCTTGCAGGGTGTGTGACCCGTGCAAGGCTTTGATGGCGCGCTTAGAGCTTAGCCCAACGGCTCAATAGAGATTGGGCTCCATCTCCAGCTGAACATGGAAGCGCTCGGCAATGTCCTTCTGGATCCTTTGCGCCAGGCTCAACAACTGCAAGCCCGTGGCCCCGCCGTAGTTGACCAGCACCAGCGACTGCAAGCGATGGACGCCGGTATCGCCGTCGCGAAAACCTTTCCAGCCCGCCTGCTCGATCAGCCAGCCGGCGGCCAGTTTCACCTGCCCGTCCGCCTGTGGGTAACCCACCAGTCCGGCATGCCGCTGCCTGATCTCGGCCGCCTGCGCCGCAGACACCACCGGGTTCTTGAAAAAGCTGCCGGCATTGCCCAGCACCGCCGGGTCCGGCAATTTCTCGTTGCGGATGCTGCAAATGGCGCGGCTGACATCGGTGGCGGTCGGATGCTCGATGCCCTGCTCGCTCAACCGCTGGCGCACCGGGCCGTACTCCAGGTGCAATGACGAGCTGCGGGCCAGGGCAAAACGCACCCGCAGAATCAGCCAGCGGCCAGCCTCTTGCTTGAACAGGCTGTCGCGGTAGGCAAACCGGCATTCTTCGAGGGTGAAATCACGCAACTCGCCGTTCTGTCGATCCAGCGCGGTCAGGCCGGCAAACACATCCTTGATCTCGACGCCGTAGGCACCGATGTTCTGCATCGGCGCTGCGCCCACGGTCCCGGGAATCAGGCTGAGGTTTTCCAGGCCGGACAAGCCTTGCTGCAAGGTCCATTGCACGAACGGATGCCAGGTTTCGCCGGCCTCGGCCTCGACGACCACCTGCTGGCCATCATCGCTCAGCAGGCGAATGCCGCGGGTACTCATGCGCAATACCAGTGCCGGAATATCAGCGGTCAGCAACAGATTGCTGCCACCGCCAATCACCAGCAGCGGCAGTTGGTGCTGCGCCGAATACGCCAGCGCCTCATGCACATCGGCATCGCTACGGGCCTCGGCGAACAGTTGCGCGCGCACATCGACGCCAAAGCTGTTGAAAGGCTTGAGGGAAACCTGGGATTGCAGATGCAAGCTCATAGCCGCCCCTTCAGCTCGATCACCAGCCGATCGCTGGCGTATTCGATCAGGTCCAGCACCTGCTCGAAGCCTTGCTCGCCGTCATAGTAAGGATCCGGCACCTCGTCCACCGCCGCCTCGTAGCGACGCAGGAACAGGTCCAGCTCGGCTTTGCCCTGGGGCGGTTGCAGCGCCTTGAGGTTGCGCAGGTTGCTCTCGTCCATGGCCAGGATCAGGTCGTAGCGGGCAAAGTCCGCGCTGCTCACCTGCTGGGCACGCTGGGCCGACAGATCGTAGCCGCGCAGCAGGGCCGCGCGCTGGCTGCGCTTGTCCGGCGCCTTGCCGATGTGCCATTCGCCAGTCCCTGCGGATGCGACTTCAACCTGGTCGGCCAGCCCCGCCTCGCGCAACTTGTGACGCAATACGCCCTCCGCCGTGGGCGAACGGCAAATATTGCCCAGGCAGACAAACAGAACCCGCATCAGGCCTCCAGCAGGCGACGAACGCGCTCAAGGTCTTCGGCGGTATCGACACCCGCAGGTGGCGCCTGCAGGGCATCGGCGACATGGATGCGCACGCCGTGCCACAAGGCCCGCAATTGCTCCAGCGCCTCGGTGTTTTCCAGCCAGCACGGGCCCCAGCTGACAAAGTCATGCAGGAAACCGGCGCGGTAGGCATAGATGCCGATATGGCGGCGATAAGGCACGCCTTCTGGCAACAAATCGCGGTTTTTTGCGAAGGCGTCGCGCGCCCACGGCAAGGTGGCGCGGCTGAAGGTCAGGGCCAGGCCGTTGATATCGCTGACCACCTTGACCACGTTCGGGTTGAACAGGGTTTCGATGTCTTCGATCGGCTCGGCCAGGGTGGCCATGCTCGCTTCGGGATGCGCGGCCAGGTTGGCGGCCACCTGGTCGATCACCGCCGGCGGGATCAACGGCTCGTCGCCCTGGACATTGACCACGATGGCGTCCGTGGCCAGGCCCAGTTGGCTGGCAACTTCCGCCAGGCGGTCGGTACCGGAATTATGGTCTTCGCGGGTCAGTATCGCTTCGGCGCCAAAGCCCTGGCAGGCCTCGATGATCCGCGCATCGTCGGTCGCCACCACCACGCGCTGGGCGCCGCTCTTGCAGGCCTGTTCCCAGACGTGCTGGATCATCGGCTTGCCGGCGATCAATTGCAGCGGTTTACCCGGCAAGCGGGTGGAGGCAAATCGAGCTGGAATGACAACGGTAAAGGCTGCGGTCATTTATCCAGGCGCTCGTCAGTGCTGAGGGTACGGGCTTCGCTTTCCAGCATGACCGGGATGCCATCGCGAATCGGATAGGCCAGGCCGGCGCCCTTGCTGATCAGCTCGGTCTTGTCGGCACTGAGCTTCAGCGGTCCCTTGCAGATCGGGCAAGCGAGGATATCGAGCAATTTGGTGTCCATGAGAATTCCCTGGATAAAAGCGTTTAAGGCAAAAGACGAGCGGGCAACAGGCGCATCAGCTGCGTATCGAACCAGGCCACGAAGGCTGGGGATGGCACAGCATCCACCGCCAGGTACCACCAGTCGGGAGCCGCGAAGGCACGGCATTTCACCGCATCCTTTTCGGTCATGACCAGCGGCAGCGCCGGGGTGAAGCTCAGCGCCTGCGCGCTGTATTCGGCGTGGTCGGCAAAAGCATGCGGGACAGGCCGCCAGTGTAGCGTTTCAAGGGTGGTGAAGAAACGTTGCGGATTGCCGATGCCGGCCACCGCGTGTAACGCCTGCCCTGGCGGGAAATGCTCAAGCCCGCGGCGTTCGCCACTTTGCAGATTGACCAGGGCGGCTGGCGCCAGGCGAAAGGCGAACCCCTCCTCCCGATCTTCGCCGGCACCGTTATAAAGCACCGCATCGACGCTGTGCAGGCGCTCGACTGGCTCGCGCAGCGGCCCGGCCGGCAGGCAGCGCCGGTTGCCCAGCCCACGCGCGGCGTCGATCAGCACCAGCTCGAGGTCGCGCGCCATGCGGTAATGCTGCATGCCGTCGTCGGAGAGAATCAGGTCCAGCGGCTCGGCGGCCAGCAAGGCTTGCACGGCGCGGCTGCGGTCCGGGTCGATCATCAGCGGCACGCCGGTGCGCTGGACGATCAGCAAGGGTTCGTCGCCTGCGACCGCGGCGCTCTGTTCAGCGGCGACCCGCCATGGCCACTGCGGTGGCTTGGCGCCGTACCCCCGGCTGACCACGCCGACCCGCAGCCCGCTGCGCTGGCAATGCTCGATCATCCACAGGATCAGCGGCGTCTTGCCGGTACCGCCGACCGTGATATTACCCACCACCACCAGCGGCACCGGTGGCTGGTAAACCGGGCTCTGACCGGCCAGGAAGCGTTCGCGCTTGCGCACCACTACCCGTCGATAGAGCCATTCCAGGGGCTGCAGCAGTTTCAGCGCGGGATGGCCGTTGTACCAGGCAGCGAGCAAGCGATCGGACATGGCCATCAGGGTGCCGGCGCCGCCTCGACGGTGGTCATGCGCAGATGGCTGAAACCGAGCTTGCCGGCGGCGTCCATCGCGATAATGACCGCCTGATGCTGGGCCTTGCCATCGGCGCTGATGGACAGCGGCAAGCTGGTGTCACCCGCCGACTCCTTCTGCAAGGCTTCGATCAGGCTGGCCAGGTCGCTCTTGGGCAGCACCTGGTTGTTCACCGAAAACACCCCGTCGGCGCTGATGGCGATATCCAGCTGCTTGGTCTGCTGGTCTTCGGCCGGCGAACCGCTGACCGCCTCCGGCAACTCGACGCGCAGTTGGGTTTCCCGGGTAAAGGTGGTGGTCACGACGAAAAACAGCAGCAGGATAAACACCACGTCGATCAACGACGCGAGGTTGATATCGACGGTTTCCCGTGGCTTGCGGCGGAATTTCACGCTTTGCCCTCGGCCAGATCGACGTCGCGGTCGCCCTGCACCACTTCGACCAGCTTGATGGCTTCCTGCTCCATGCCAACGACCAGTTCATCGACCCGGCGCTGCAGGAAACGATGGAAGAACACCGCCGGGATACCCACCATCAGGCCCGACGCAGTGGTGATTAGCGCCTTGGAGATCCCCCCCGCCAGCACCGTGGCGTTGCTGGTCATGCCCGAGCTGGTGAACGAGCTGAAAATATCGATCATGCCCAGCACCGTACCCAGCAAGCCCAGCAGCGGCGCCATGGCCGCGATGGTGCCGAGGGCATTGAGGTAGCGCTCCAGTTCGTGAATGACCCGGGCGGCGGCTTCCTCGATGCACTCTTTCATGACTTCGCGGCCATGCTTGGAGTTGGCCAGGCCGGCGGCCAGGATCTCGCCCAGGGGTGAATGGGCGCGCAGTTCCTTGAGCTTGTCCTTATTGAGCTGTTTGTCCTTGATCCAGCGCCACACCTGCCCCAGCAAATGCGGCGGGGTAACGCGGCTGGCCCGCAGGGTCCACAGCCGCTCGGCAATGATGCCCACCGCGACAATGGAACTCAGAATGATCGGCAACATCATCCAGCCGCCGGATTTGACCAATTCCCACACAGTGACAGTCCCCTCGAAAAAGTGCGCCACTCTAACATAGGGGCCGAATGCACCGAAGAACCTGATGTCGCATGCCTTCCGGCTTTAATAACTAGCGGTTATTTAAGGAAATAGTGGCCATTTGCGCCAAAAGCGCCGCTGCGCCCGCAGGCTCATGGGTTCGGCATAGGTGCCCAGCATCAGCCGCAATGCACCATGCTCTGCGCTGTCGTAAATGACGGTTCCCTGCCGGCGATAACGCTCGATAACCTGCGGGTGTGGGTGCCCGAACCCGTTGCCATGCCCGCGGGAGATCAGCACCGCCGAAGGCGCAAGCGCCTTGAGCAAGGCCGGTGAAGACGAACTGCGGCTGCCATGGTGCGGTGCTTGCAACCACTGGGTTTCGACAGCCAGCGGAGTATCGAGCAAGGCACGCTCCGCCGGGGCATCGATGTCCCCCGTCAGCAGCAAACGCTCGCCCTTGGCCTCGACCTGCATCACGCAGGACTTCTGGTTGCCGTCCTGCGCATCCGCCCATTGCCACAGGGAAAACCGTACGCCGTCCCATTGCCATTGCTCGCCGCTGATACAAGGCTGTGCCGGCAGGGATGCCGGCAAGCCCTCGGGATCGCCGCTGACCAGCCTGGCCACCGGCAAGCCGCGCTGAATGGCATCGGCACCGCCGGCATGGTCGGCATCGGCGTGGCTGAGCAGCATCAGGTCGAGGCGCTCGACACCCAGCTTGCGCAAGGACGGCAGCACTACCCGGGCGCCCAGGTCGGAATCGCCAAACCGCGGGCCGGCGTCGTACAGCATGGCGTGCTCACGCGTGCGGACCAGCACCGCCAGGCCCTGCCCAACATCCAGCTGCCAGACCTCCGCCTCGCCGTATGGCAGGGTATTTTTCGGCGGAAATACCATCAACAGCAGCATCGGCCACCCTAATGGACGCAGCGGCACACCCGCGGGCAGCAACAGCAGCAAAGCCCCCAGCGCGCTGATGCTCCAGGCCCACAGCGGAATGGCCGGCGCTACCCAGGCCGGCCACTGGGCAGCCAGCAGGGTCAGGCCGCGAAACAGCAGGTCCAGCAAGCCACCGGCCAGCCAGAGCAAACCTTCGCCCAGGTAAGGCACCGCCAGGAACAGGGTTCCGAGCAAGGCCGGCGGCAACACCAGCAGGCTGATCCAGGGTTCCGCCAGCAGGTTGGCCAGCGGCCCGCTAAGGCTGATGGGCAAGCCCAGCGCCAACAGCACCGGGCACAGGCCGATGGCGATCAACCATTGAATACGGGTCCAGGACTGCCACCAGCGCCAGCCGCCCAGGCGCCCGCCGAAAATCAGGATGAGCACCGCCACCGCGGTAAAAGACAACCAGAATCCTGGCTGCAGGCTGGCCAGCGGCTCGAACAGCAGCACCGCATTCAGTGCCAGCAGGAATGGCCACCACGCGCCCAGGTGACGAAAGCGCAGGCGCCAGATCAGCACCAGGGCGACCATTACGCAGGCACGACGCACCGGCACATCGAACCCCGCCAGCAACCCGTAGCCCAGGGCCGAAGCGAATGCCAGCCCACAGGCCCAGGGCAACCAGGGCCAGCGTCCAGGCCATAGGCCGTAACGGGCCAGCCCCGCCACCAGGGCGTACATCACCGCGGCCAGCAAACTGATGTGCTGACCGGAAATCACCATCAGGTGCACGGTCCCGGTGTCTTGCAGGACCCGCCAGTCTTCCCGGCTCAACCCCGAGCCATCGCCCAGCACCAGCGCCGCCAGGCCGCCCGCGCGCCCCTGGGCATCGACTTGCAGCAAACGCTGGCGAATGCGCGCACGCCAACTTTCCTGCGTGGCGGCCAGCAATTGCCCATCCTTGACCGTGCCTGTGGCACCGATGCGCTGGGCCAGCAGCCAGGCTTCGTGATCGAAGGCCTGCAGATTGACCAGGCCGACCGGTCGCTTGAGCTTCACCGCCAGGCGCCAGCGCTCACCGCTGTGCACCGGCGGCCCGCCATACCAGGCCAGGCGCAGACGTTGCGGGATCTGCCCGCGCCGCGCTCGCGCGCCTTCCAGCTCGAACCGCACCAAACCTTCGGCCTGCTGCGGCAGCCCTACCACCCGCCCCTCGAGCCAGCGGGTCTCCCCGTCGAGACGTTCCGACAAACGATCGTCCAGCGCCCACTGCGCACTCATGCAGGCCCATGCCAGGCCCAGCAGAAAAAAGGCCAGCGGGTAACCACGAAACGGCAGCAGCATCAAAGCCACTACCAGCAGCACTGCCAGCCATCCGATTGCCGGCAACGCCGGTAAAAAGCGCAGGGTCAGCAGCCCTGCCGCCAACGCCAGCATTCCTGTGCGCATAAGCCCGTCCTTGAGCATTTCGAGTGTTCCCACTCTCTGGCTTAGCTCAGCGGACGGAGCGCCAGCTTTATCATTTGTCACAAAGTCTGAATGGGCGCCTTCTAGAATCCGGGCATACTTGCCGCTTGAACTGACCGAGAAGCCTTATGCCCCGGCGCTTATTCAAACGTTACATGCCAGACCCGACCAGCATCAGGGAACACAAGTCCTTACGCTTTCTTGGCACGTTGCTGCATGACCCCAACCTCTGGCACCTCAACCGGCACTCCGTGGCACGCGCCATGGCGGTTGGCTTGTTCGCGGCCTTTATGCCGATCCCGGCGCAAATGTTGCTGGCGGCCGTGCTGGCGATTTCCGTGCGCGGCAACATGCCGATTGCCGTGAGCCTGGTCTGGCTGACCAATCCGATCACCATGCCACCGGTGTTCTTCTGCACCTATCAGGTCGGTGCCTGGCTGATGAATGTGCCAGCCAGGACCCTGCCCGACGAACTGACCTGGGAATGGATCAGCGGCGAACTCTCGACCCTCTGGCAACCCTTCCTGCTAGGTTCGCTGGTCGCCGGCCTGGTGCTGGGCGCCCTCGCCTATTGCCTGACCATGCTGTACTGGCGCTGGTGGGTCAGCCGGCAATGGCGTCGCCGCAAGCAGAGCCGGCTGTAGAAACGCAAACGGCCTCCCGAGGGAGGCCGTTGTCGTTTCTGCGCGGGCTTACTGGCGCATGCCGCGCCCACTGACCAGCAGGCGGGCACAACCGAAATACAGGGCCACGGTAGCCACCAGCATGAAGGTAATGGCCACGCTGATCTGGATATCCGAAACCCCGAGGATGCCGAAACGGAAAGCGTTGACCATGTGCAGCACCGGGTTGGCCAGCGACACCGTCTGCCAGAACGGCGGCAACAAGGTGATGGAATAGAACACGCCGCCCAGGTAAGTCAGCGGCGTCAGCACGAAAGTCGGGATGATCGAGATATCGTCGAAGTTGCGCGCGAACACCGCGTTGATAAAGCCCAACAGGGAAAAGATCGTCGCGGTCAGGACCACCACCAGCAAGGTAATGCCCAGGTGATGCACTTGCAGATGGGTGAAGAACAGCGACAGCAGCGTCACGATCACGCCCACCGCCAGCCCCCGCAGGACGCCGCCCAGGGTGTAGCCAATGAGGATGGTGTGCGGCGACACCGGCGACACCATCAATTCCTCGATGGAGCGCTGGAACTTGCTACCGAAGAAACTCGAGACCACGTTGCCGTAGGAGTTGGTGATCACCGACATCATGATCAACCCCGGCACGATGTACTCCATATAGGTGAAGCCACCCATGTCGCCAATCTGCCGGCCGATCAGGTTGCCGAAGATCACGAAGTACAGAACCATGGTGATCGCCGGCGGCAGCAGGGTTTGCGGCCAGATCCGGGTAAAACGCCGGACTTCGCGGTAGACAATGGTATTCAGCGCGACCAGGTTGGGCCGTAGCTCGGAACTCATACCGCCACCTTCGACAGGTTTTTCTCCACCAGGGACACGAACAACTCCTCAAGGCGATTGGTTTTGTTACGCAGGCTCAGCACTTCGATGTTCTGCAGGGCCAACTGGCTGAACAGCGCGGTGATACCCACGGCTTTGTCGACCTGGACCTCCAGGGTGTGGCTGTCGACCAGGCGGCACGGATAGCCGGCCAGTTGCGGTGCCACTTTCATATCGGTCTTCAGGTCGAGCAGGAAGGTTTCCACATGCAGCTGGCTGAGCAGCTGGCGCATGCTGGTGTTCTCGACGATGGTGCCGTGGTCGATGATGCCGATGTTGCGGCACAGCTGCTCGGCCTCTTCCAGGTAGTGCGTGGTGAGGATGATGGTGATGCCTTTCTGGTTCAGTTCGGTGAGGAACGTCCACATTGATCGACGCAGCTCGATGTCCACCCCAGCGGTCGGTTCGTCGAGGATCAGCAGGCGCGGTTCGTGCACCAGGGCGCGGGCGATCATCAGGCGGCGCTTCATGCCGCCGGACAGCGAGCGCGACGGCACATCGCGCTTGTCCCACAAGCCGAGCTGGGTCAGGTACTGCTCGGCCCGCTCCTTGGCGACCTTGGTCGGAATGCCGTAGTAACCGGCCTGGGTCACGACAATATCGAAGGTCTTCTCGAACTGGTTGAAGTTGAATTCCTGCGGCACCACGCCGATGCAGCGCTTGAGCGCAGCGGGCTCGCGATCCAGGTCATGGCCGAAGACAGTCACCGTGCCGCTGGTCTTGTTCACCAGGGTGGAAAGGATGCCGATGGTGGTGGATTTGCCGGCACCGTTCGGGCCGAGCAAGGCAAAGAAGTCTCCTTCGGCGACATCCAGATCGATACCACTCAGGGCCTGGAAACCGTTGCCGTAGGTTTTGGTTAGCTGCCGGATGGACAGAGCGGAACTCATATCGGATTTACGCACCAAGAGGGGGGAGAACATTATAGGTAAGGGCGGACCGCCTGCATTGCAACGGCGCCGAATCACCCAATGGTGCTTGCCGACGCCGCACAAGTACAGTCACCCGTATTGATAGTCAGTATTAAGTCAACGCGGTCATCACCGCCTTGCGATAGGCCGGACGCTGCTGCAGGCGTGCGTACCAGGCTTGCAGATGGGGCAGTTGCGGACGCTCGATGGGCATTTCGAACCAGGCATAGATAAAGCTGCCCAGGGGGATGTCGCCCATGCCGATTTCTTCGCCGGACAGGTAGGGATGTTCGGCCAAGGCCTGGTCGACCACAGTCAGCAATTCGCCGCAGGTGTTCAGCGCGGCATGGATCTTGTCCCAGTCCTGCTGCTCCGACGGCGTGCGCAACACACCCCAGAATAGGTGGCGGAAGGGTTCGGCGAAGGTCGAGGTGGTCCAGTCCATCCACTTCTCGGCCGAGGCCCGCGCCCGCACATCGCTTGGGTACCAGGCAGTACCGGCGGCATGGCGCGCGGCGAGATAACGCACGATGGTGTTGGACTCCCACAGCACGAAGCCGTCGTCCTCGATCAGCGGAATCCGCCCATTGGGGTTCATCGCCCGATACGCCGGGGTATCCACCACGCCGAACGCACCACCGGCATCCACCGCTTCATAGGCCAGGCCGAGCTCTTCGGCGCACCACAATGCCTTCCTGACATTCGACGAGTTTTTTCGCCCCCAGATCTTCAGCATGACCGCTCCTCAGTGATGAATGCCGAGGCAGTCTACGCCGGATCAGACCTGACTCAAATCACTCTGCATGTCGCCCAGCAGCAACGGCATCTGCTCGGCGAACAGATGCGGATAACACGTTTCCAGGTGTTTGAAGAAGAAGGTCTCGGGGACGTCGGCGAATTGTCCGTGGTCCAGCACGTACTCCATCATCTGCTCGCCCTGGCGATTGAACGGGTGGAACACGCTGTCATGACGGCCATCGAACTCCAGTGGCGCTACATCGTACATCTCGCAGAGTTTCCGGTTGAACGCCGGCGTGGCCTTGACCCAGCGGCCTTGCAGGTACAGCTCGGTATAGCCGTGCATGGCAAACACATCACTGCGCAGCAACTCCAGCAAACGCGGGGTCGACAAGTGATTGCGCACGTCCGCCAGGCCGATCCGCGCGGCGATCCCGCAATGCCGCGCGCAGCCGGCGAGCAAGGTGGCCTTGGGCACGCAGTAACTTTCGCCAGTAGCCAGGGCATGGCTGCCACGCAGGGTCTCGGGGTCCCGACTGAAGGTGTAGGGGTTGTAGCGCACGGCTTCGCGCACTGCGTAATAGAGGTTCACTGCCTGCTCCAGCGGATCGCCGCTGACGCCACGATGAGTTTCGGCGAACTCCACCACCGCAGGGTGGTCACTATCGATGAAGCGGCTGGGACTCAGGTACTCGTGCATGAGGATGATCTCCGAGTGAAGCCTGGAGTCTAACGACGGCCCGGCCACAGCGATAACGACGTTTCGGCCAAACATCAGAGGCTGCCGCTTCGAGCCTGACAAGATCGACAAACTGCTGACCCAATGCCTGACGCGCTGCGTCCGCTTCTTCTTACCGATTCAAGCGCACTGCCCTGTCACACCCTTTTGTCGGATGCCGACTAAGCTCTGGGGGTGCTTTGGCCCTGGTTTCACGGAGGATTAAATATGCTGTTGTTGTGGATACTGGTTCTGCTGGTCGGTATTGCCTACCTGGCCCACCGCCGCATCGCCCCTCTGCCCGCCCTGGGCGTGGTGGCCGTCTACCTGCTGGCCATGGGCGCCTTCAGCCGTACACCGGGCTGGTTGTTGCTGATCTTCTGGGTGTTGCTGGCGGCGGTGGCCGCAGCCTTGCTGTTGCCCGACCTGCGTCGCAAATACTTCAGTGCCCCGCTGTTCAGCTGGTTCCAGAAAGTCCTGCCGCCGATGTCGCAAACCGAACGCGACGCCATCGACGCCGGCACGGTCTGGTGGGACGGTGAGCTGTTCAGCGGCCGTCCGGACTGGGACAAGTTGCTGGCCTACCCGAAAGCCCAGCTGAGCGAAGAGGAACAGGCCTTCCTCGACGGCCCTACCGAAGAGCTGTGCGCCATGGTCAGCGACTGGCAGATCGGCCAGTCCATGGACCTGCCGCCCGCCGCCTGGGAGCACATCAAGCAAAACGGCTTCTTTGCCCTGATCATTCCCAAGGAATTCGGCGGCAAGGGATTCTCCGCCTATGCCCACTCACAAGTGGCGATGAAACTGGCGACCCGCAGCGGCGACCTGGCATCCACCGTGATGGTCCCCAACTCCCTGGGCCCGGCCGAATTGCTGCTGCATTACGGCACCGACGAACAGCGCAACCATTACCTGCCGCGGCTGGCCCGTGGCGACGACATTCCCTGCTTCGCCCTTACCGGCCCACTGGCCGGTTCCGACGCCGGCGCCATGCCCGACACCGGCGTGATCTGCAAAGGCCAATGGCAAGGCGAGGAAACCATCGGCCTGCGCCTGAACTGGGAAAAGCGCTACATCACCCTCGGCCCGGTCGCCACCCTTCTCGGCCTGGCCTTCAAGGCCTACGACCCGGACCACCTGCTGGGCGAGGAGGAAGACCTGGGGATCAGCCTGGCACTGATCCCGACCGACACCCCCGGTGTGGAAATCGGCCGTCGCCACTTGCCGCTCGGCGCCGCCTTCATGAATGGCCCGAACTCCGGCAAGGACGTGTTCATTCCCCTGGACTTCCTTATCGGCGGCCAGGAAATGCTCGGCAAGGGCTGGATGATGCTGATGAACTGCTTGTCGGTCGGCCGTTCGATTTCCCTGCCTGCCGTAGGCACCGGCGCGGCCAAGTTCACCAGCCTGGTGACCGGCCAATACGCCCAGGTGCGCGAGCAGTTCAACGTCCCGCTGAACGCTTTCGAAGGCATCCAGGAAGCCCTGGCCCGCATCGGCGGCAATGCCTGGCTGATGGACAGTGCGCGGATGCTCACGGCCAACGCCGTCGACCTGGGAGAGAAGCCTTCGGTGCTGTCGGCGATTCTCAAGTACCACCTGACCGAACGCGGTCGCGAGTGCATCAGCCATGCCATGGATGTGCACGGCGGCAAGGCCATCATCATGGGCCCGAATAACTATCTGGGCCGCAGTTGGCAAGGCGCACCGATCTTCATCACCGTGGAGGGCGCGAACATCCTCTCGCGCAACCTGATGATCTTCGGCCAGGGCGCGATTCGCTGCCATCCATTCGTGCTCAAGGAAATGGCCCTGGCCGACCGCGAGGACCACGATCAGGCGCTGGTCGAATTCGACGGCCTGCTGCTCCAGCACATCGGTTTTGCCGTGAGCAACGCAGCCAGCACCCTGGTGCTGAACCTGGGCCTGGGACATCTCGAACCGGCACCGGGAGACAAGCTCAGCCAAGGCTATTTCCGCGCGCTCAATCGCCAGGCCGCGGCCTTCGCCATGCTGGCCGACCTGAGCATGATGCTGCTGGGCGGCGAACTGAAACGCCGCGAACGCCTGTCGGCACGCCTCGGCGATGTGCTCAGCCACATGTACCTCGCCTCCGCTGCGCTCAAGCGTTACCACGACCTGGATTCGCCAGAGCATCTGCGACCGTTGTTCACCTGGGCCATGGAAGAAAGCCTCGGCCAGTCGGAACGGGCCCTGGACGAACTGCTCGAGAACTTCCCGAACCGGGTGCTGGGTTGCCTGCTGCGGGTGCTGGTATTCCCGTTCGGCCGGCGTCATAAAGGCCCGTCCGACCGGCTGGACGCCGAGGTCGCCGCGGTCATCGGCCGAGCCAAGGGCGACCCGACCCTGGAAGAGCTGCTGGCCGGCTGCTACCGCCCACAATCGGCCGAGGACCCGGTCGGCGCCTTGCAACATGCCTGCGACCTGTTGAGCGCCAGCCATCCGCTGCAGAAAAAACTGCACGAGGCGCTGAAAAGCGGCCAGGTCAAACCAGTCGCCGGCGAGCATGCCATCGACGCCGCGCTGGAGGCCGGGGTATTGCAGCCAGTGGAAGCCCAGACCCTGCGCGAGGCTGAAGCCGCCCGGCGCAAAGTCATCGATGTCGATGACTTCGCCAAGGAAGAGCTGCCCCTGGGCGAAGGGAAAACCCGCTAAGGCGCAAGACCGCCAGGCGGATTATGAAACCGGGCGCGGGAGCTATATACTCCCGCGCCCGTTTTGCTGTTGAGGACTCATGTCATGTCCAACGTCGTCGCCGATCATCTCGTCCTGCTCGACCATTTGCGCAGTATCCTGGTCGCCGTGGGCGAAGCCGAGCAGGTTCCCGAAGAAAGCCATGCCTTGTTCCTGGAACGCTTCGACGAACTGCGCGCCTCGCTGCCGATCGACCCGATCGAAAGCCAGTACCTGGGCCAGGACCTGCTGTGCCAGGTCATGCAGCGTTATCCACAAGTCGCCCATCTGGTGCCGCGCGACCTGCTGTGGTTCTTCGCCGGGGATTGCCTGCACTACATGCCCGACGAAGAAATCGACCTGTACCAGGCTCTCGAAGAGCGCCGCTACGAGGCCGAGCAGAACGATGAGCCGTTCGACTGGAACCAGGAAAAGCAGCTGCTGGCGCTCTCCGCCCAGGACAGCAAGCACTGAGTCCGGCCGCCGGAAAACATAAAGGCCCGCACGGTTGAACCGGCGGGCCTTTTTTTCTGCGCATGAGCGTCCGGCTCAGCTTGCGCCATTCCCTTCAGGCACTTCGCTGCCCTTCTCCTCGTGCCTGCCCTGCCGGCTCAAGGTCGGTTCCTTCGCCAGGCACTCCACCAGGTAATCGATAAACACCCGCAGCTTCGGCGGCAGGTAGCGGGTTGGCGAGTGCAACAGCCAAGCGCCGCCATGGTAGGAAGCGAGAAAGGTCCAGTCCGGCAACACCTGCACCAACAAGCCCTGCTCCAGGGCATGCCGCGCAGTGAAGTAAGGCAGGCTGCCGATGCCGATATGTTCCAGCACCGCTCCCAGCCGGACCCCGGTGTGATTGGCCGCATAACGCCCACGCACGCCGACAGTCACCAACTTGCCGCCCTTCTTGAACTTCCAGCGTGCATCGCTGGGGGTTTCGCCCAGGTAAATACAACTGTGGTTGAGCAGATCATGAGGATGGCTCGGCGTCCCGTGTTCGGCCAGGTATTGCGGCGTAGCGCACAGTATGTGGTCGATGGTCAGCAACTGACGCCCCACCAGCCCCGCCGGCGGTCGATCGGTGATGCGGATGGCCAGGTCAACGTTATCGTCGATCAAGTCGACGTTGCGATCTTCCAGCAGCAGCTCGACGTCGACCTTGGGGTAACGCCGCAGGAACTCGGGCATGTACGGATGCACGACAAACCGCCCGACGGCCTTGGGCACGCTGATCCGCACCAGCCCTTCGGCCTCATGGGTGAATTGACCGCTGATTTCCATCACCGACTTGGCGGCGCTGACCATCTCGCTGCAACGCTTGAAGACCTCCTCGCCGCCTTCGCTCAAACGCAACTTGCGTGTGGTGCGTTGCAGCAGGCGAATGGCCAACGCCTTTTCCAGGCGAGAAATGCTGCGACTCACCGCCGACGGCGAGGAGCCCAGCTGGCGAGCGGCTTCGGAGAAGCTGCCGACCTCGACGACCTTGACGAAAATCGCCATCTCACCCAGCAGCGGAAGAGGAAGATTTATGCTCACAGCGCAACAGTCCTTTGAGGTTTGAACGGATTATCACGCAATTCCACCGGACCATATAATTAAAAAAGGTATTTTAATAAGGGCACGGAATATGACGCTTCGCCTCTTTTTTCATAATGATGAACTCAAGGCCAACGTTGAAGTGCTCGAATGCACACCGCAGGAAAACGAGTTTGCTGTGATCCTGCGCGCCACGATCTTTCATCCCCAGGGCGGCGGCCAGCCCTGCGATACCGGCTGGATCGGTGAAAGCCAGGTATTGCGCGTGGTCCAGGAACCCGAGCGAATCGTTCATTACGTCGATCTTCCGGTACAGCCGGGCATGGTCCAGGTACAGGTCGATGAACAGCGTCGCCAGTTCAATACCCGTATGCACTCGGCCGGACACTTGATCGGTCATTTCGGCGAAGCCCGCGGCTGGATACCGGTCAAGGCTCATCACTGGCCTGGCGAGGGCCGCGTGTCCTTCAAGCCTGGGGACAGCCCGCAGGAGCTCGACGTCGAAAGCCTGCAGAACGGAATTCAGCAATGGATCGCCGCGGACCTGCCGCGCCTGGTCTCGCTGCGTGAAGGCTCGCGGGAAATCGGTTTCGGCGAGCTTCCCGCCTATGGCTGCGGAGGTACCCATGTGAAGTGCCTGAAGGAACTGGGCAACGTCACCATCGCCTCCCTCTCGCAAAAGAAAGGAATGCTATCGGTTCACTACGACGTGGACTGATTCATCGGCGATGTCGCCTTGCCCATCACACGACGCATCGCCTGAGACAGGGGAAACCCGCGTGCGCGGGTTCGACGATTATCGGATAGAGGGATCTGCAGATGATGCTTGACGTCGAGCGTCTCGATGAGACGTGCATACAGAAACTGGCCCATGAACAAGTGCTCGCCCTGCGTATCAAGAACTTCCTGCCGCACACCCAGGCAATCCAGCTGGGTGACAAGATTCTCGCCCCCGGCTTCGAGGGCTATATCAACGCTCCCAGTATCGGGCGGATCGGCATGGCGTTTTATGAAGCGGAAAACCAGCCGCTGCTGATCGAGGACTATTTCGAGCGCGCCACCGCCAATATCGCCGAGCTGCGCACCCGTTGCGCCCCCTATGCCTCGCCTGTCGACACCCTGCGCTGCATGCTCGATGAATCCTGGCCAGCCGGCGCCCACCTGGAAAACCTGTATGGCCGCAAGATGTACGTCGGCCTGTCCCGCGTGGTGAAGCCCGGCGTGTGCTTCCTTGCCCATCACGACATTTTCGCCAAGGACGCCCCGGACAGTTTCCAGGCGCGCAGCCTGGAAGCGCAATTCGCCTGCAATCTCTACCTGAACATGCCCCACGCCGGCGGGGCCCTGCAGATGTGGGATCACGATATTTCGCCGGACCAGTTCGATGAGATGCGCGGCGACAGCTACGGCATCGATCCCGCCCTGCTCGGCACGCCTTCGCTGGAGGTCCGTCCGGAGCCCGGGGACTTCATCATGTTCAATTCAAGGCGTATGCACGCCGTCACCCCAGGGGTGGCCGATCCGCGCTTGAGCCTGTCCTTTTTTGTCGGCTACCGCGGCAACTCGTCCCCCCTGACCTTCTGGAGTTGAAATGCTTTCCAACTATCTAGGCGAATTCCTGGCCCTGGCGACCATCCACTTTCTTGCGGTAGTGGCTCCAGGGCCTGACTTTGCCGTAACCATCCGCCAGAGCGTGCGCTTTGGCCGGGTGGTTGGTCTGTGTACGGCCATTGGCATCGGTGCGGGAATTTCCGTGCATGTGCTGTACACCTTGCTCGGAGTCGGTGCGCTGATGCACACCACGCCGTGGCTGTTGAGCGTGGCCAAGGTGGTGGGCGGCGCCTACATCCTGTATTTGGGGATCAGCCTGCTGCGCAGCAAACCCAAGACGTCGATCGAAGGCAGCGACACGGCCAACGATCAGCCACAACAGCAGACCTTGTCCAAGGCCTTCATGACCGGCTTTCTGACCAATGCCACCAATCCCAAGGCCACGCTGTTCTTCCTGGCGATTTTCACCACGGTGATCAGCGCCACCACGCCCCTCAAGGTGCAGGCGCTCTACGGTGTGTGGATGTGCTGTGTGAATGCGCTGTGGTTCGTGATTGTCGCGCTGTTCTTTTCCAGCTCCCGGGTGCGCCTGCTGTTCCTGCGCATGGGCCACTGGTTCGAACGGACCATGGGCGTGATCCTGATTCTGTTCGCCGGGCGCCTGATCCTGTCGATGTAGTCATGCCAGTGTCCGCGCGGCCGTGCTCTTGGCTGCCGGGCAACAGCGTCACTTCAGTTGATCGTCACGCTGTCCCGCCCTTTCGCGAGAGGCGGGATATTGTTTGGCGCCGTGCCGCGCCGATACCAGCGAACACAAGCATAAAGAGCCACCTCCGTTAAGAAGTGCTCTAGAGCAGTGGCGGAAGAATTTCGGAGGCAAAAAAAGGGTCCCTTTCGGGACCCTTTTTCGATGAGCTACAGATCGTTGAAAATCTGTAGCTCCATGTTTGGAGCGGGAAACGAGACTCGAACTCGCGACCCCGACCTTGGCAAGGTCGTGCTCTACCAACTGAGCTATTCCCGCAAATGGCGTCCCCTAGGGGACTCGAACCCCTGTTACCGCCGTGAAAGGGCGGTGTCCTAGGCCACTAGACGAAGGGGACACGCTACCCGGAACACATGGTGTGTGTTTCGGTGTCCAGATCCGCATCCGAAGACTTGGTTCTGGTTTCACTCAGCCCCGCCCGAAAGCAGTGCCGTTTAAAATTGGAGCGGGAAACGAGACTCGAACTCGCGACCCCGACCTTGGCAAGGTCGTGCTCTACCAACTGAGCTATTCCCGCATTGGCGTCCCCTAGGGGACTCGAACCCCTGTTACCGCCGTGAAAGGGCGGTGTCCTAGGCCACTAGACGAAGGGGACACACTACAACATTCACTCCCTGCCGCGTTTCGCTGTGTGCTTTACGCTGCAAGTGGCGCGCATTCTATGGATGGATTGGAGGGTCGTCAACCCCCTGATATAAATTTATTTAAATCAATGACTTCGGGGTGGTTTGCGAGCCCTTTCGGGCATTTATGCAGCCTGTGCCTTGACGCCTATATTCTGACACTCGACAAGGCGCTATAGTCCGCCTCCCTAGGTGATGGCAATATGGAACCAGCCAGACGTTGCTTATATATGTAGGGAATCGATCGGATTCTGCTCGTCGACCTGCGCTAGGCGCCCCAAGGCTAAGTCACTACACTCGCCACTCGTACGCGAACCCCAGAAAGAGGTCTTAACGGTGACACCACTCATGATCACCCTGCTAGTAGTAGCCGGGATCGTAATATTGATCGCCATTGGCTACATGAACCATGTGGTGGAAAACAACAAACTGGAAAAGGCCCGTACCAAGGTCGAACTCAATGACCGCCTGCGCCGCTGCGGCGAAATCACCGAAACCTTCCCCGGCCAGTTCATGTCGCCGGCGCTCAAGCTGTTGATCACCCGTCTGGAGTTCAACGTCGTTCAGCGCCTGTTGAACCTGAACAAGTCCGATGCAGCGATCAAGGCACGCATCGTCGAGTTGAACGCGCTGGTCGGCCAGGGCGAATCGATTCCGGTCAACAACCCGCCCTGCCCGATCCAGACCGAAGCCAAGGCCAAGGATGTGCGCTTTCTTTTGGAAGCCCTGCATGGCCAGGTCACTCGCGCCGCCCAGGACGGTTTCCTGCCGACCAACGAAGCCAAGCACTGGATCCGGGAGATCCGCCACATCCTGGTGTTGTTGCACATCGAGTTCTTCAACAACCTCGGCCAATTCGCCCTGCAGCAGGATCAGCCTGGCCAGGCGCGGCTGGCGTTCGAGCGCGGCGTGCAGTACCTGCGCAAGCAGCCGGACCCGGCGGTCTATCGGGAACAGCTGGAGTACCTGGAGAAACTCCTGGCCCGCTCCAATGCGATGGTCTTGACCAACACCCAGCCAGTCGAGGGCGAGGTCAACCAATTGACCGAAGGCCTGAAGGTCGTCGAAGCCGACGCCGACTGGAAAAAGAAAGCCATTTACGACTGACCGGCAACAGCCGCGCGAGCCATTCGCGCGGCGCGCTCTATAAGGCTGCGTCCCTGGCGACGCGGCCTGCAGCAAGCATCAGCGGCATTACAACCGGAAATGCCCGACCATCCCCTTCAACTCCGCCCCCAATTGCGCCAGCTCGATGCTCGACGCTGCGTTGCCTTGCATGGCCAGTGACGACTGATCGGCACTGGCGCGGATGCTGGTAACGCTGCGATTGATCTCTTCGGCGACCGAGCTTTGTTGCTCGGCGGCAGCGGCAATCTGCTGGTTCATCTGCTGAATCAGCGACACCGCCGCGGCAATGCTGCCCAGCGCGCTTTCGGTCTGCAACGCGTCGCTGACCGCCAGCTTGACCAGTTCGCCGCTGCTCTGGATCTGCTGCACCGAGGACTGCGCCGCCGAGCGCAAGGCACTGACCAGGCGCTCGATTTCTTCGGTCGATTGCTGGGTGCGCTTGGCCAGGGCCCGGACTTCGTCGGCCACCACCGCGAAGCCCCTGCCCTGCTCGCCGGCACGCGCCGCTTCGATGGCCGCGTTCAGCGCCAGCAGGTTGGTCTGCTCGGCGACGCTCTTGATCACACTGAGCACGGTGCCGATGTTCTGGATCTCCGCGCTCAGGCTTTCAATGCTGGAACTGGCGCTATTGGCCGAGTCCGCCAGCTGTTCGATGCGCTGCATGCTCTGACGCACCACCTGCTGGCCGCTCTCGACCTTGTCGTCGGCGGTCTGTGCCGCCTGGGCCGCCTCTTCGGCATTGCGCGCGACATCGTGCACGGTGGCGGTCATCTGGTTCATCGCCGTGGCCACCTGCTCGGTTTCTTCCTTCTGGCTGCTGACTTCTAGATTGGTCTGCTCGGTCACCGCCGACAGCGAGTGGGCCGAGTTGGCCAATTGCTCGATGCCTGCCTGCAGGCCGCTGACAATCCCGCTCAGGCCGCTGCCCATCTGCTGCATCGCCAGCATCAACTGGCCGATTTCGTCCCGGCGCGTCACCTCCACCGTCGCGCTCAGGTCGCCGGCGGCGATCTGCTGCGCCACGCGCATCACGCTGCGCAACGGGGCAACGATCAAACGGGTGATGACCCAGGCCGCCAGCACGCCGACCAGCAACGCCAAGGCCGACGAAGCGATGATCAGCAGCGAGTTCTTTTTCAGCTCCGCCTGCATCGACTGGTCCTGCGCGCCGTAGGCCTGGTCGACCCGCTCCATCACTTGCGCGGCGCGTTCGTGCAGCTGCTGGTAGACCTTTTTCTCTTGCATCAGCAAACCGGTGTATTCGGCAAGCTTCTCGCTGAAACCACCGATATGCCCGACCACCTCGTTGAGCACGGTCTGATAGCCGGCGTCCTTGACCAGGGTTTTGAGCTGCTCGGCCTGGGCGAGAGCCTGATCGGCCTGCTCGATCTTGCCCTGCTCGACCTCTTCCTCGCCCTTGCGGCTTTGGTCCAGGCGTACCCGGGCCTCGTTCATGGCTTGCAGCATCAGGCGCGAGACCTGGCTGACCTGATTGGCCTGCTCGATGAACTCGGCGCCCTCCTTGCCGGCGGACTCCTTGAGCGTATAGGTGCCGTCGTCGGCCAGGCCGGCCTGCAGCACATCGAGGTTATTGGCCACGCTGGAGACCGACCAACTGGCCATTTCCAGCGCCAGGTCCTTGGCCTGGGTCAGCTCGACGAACTCGTCGAAAGCCTTGCGGTAGGCTCCCAGCGCCTGCTCGACGTCAGTCATCACCGGTACGTTCGCCGCCGAGCGCTCCTTGAGCTGGGCCGCCAGGGCCAGCAAGGCATCGACGCCCTCATGCAAGGCATCCGCGGTTTTTGCGTCGCCGTGCAAGGCATAGTTCTGTTCGAGCAGGCGAACCTTGAGCAGGCCGCTGTTGAGCGACGACATCTGCTTGAGGCCGTCGAAACGCTGGCTGATGGTCTGCAGGGACCAGACGCCGATGGCGGCCACCAGTGCCGTCAGCAGCAGCACCAGGGTGAAGCCGACACCCAATTTCTTCGCCATGCCGAGGTTGGCAAAACGTCCGTTCGTGGCCGAATTCATTGCGCTCAATCCCCTTCCAGTCCCCAATGGCAACAAGGCCATTCTCCAGTTTTGCAGGTTCGCAACGGGCTGCACTGGAGCACAAGTCTCTAGCGTCGGAATAATGGCAAAAAGCTACGTCCAGGTCGTTTTCAGAATGGTCGAGGTCGATCCGGTAGAGCCCTGGCAACGCTTGTTCACCAGGGCCGTCCATAAGCGAGCGTCAGATGGCAGTGGCGCCACCGTCCACCGCCAGCGCATGGCCGGTGGTGAAGGCCGCGCCGTCGCTGCACAGGTACAACACCGCGCTGGCGATTTCCTCGACCGTGCCGATCCGCCCGACCGGGTGCATGGCCGCGGCGAATTCGGCTTTCCTCGGGTCAGCTTCGTAGGCACGGCGGAACATATCGGTATCGATCACCGCCGGGCACACCGCGTTGACGCGGATTTTCTTCTTCGCGTACTCGATCGCCGCCGACTTGGTCAGGCCGATCACCGCATGCTTGGAGGCAGCATAAATGCTCATCTTCGGCGCCGCACCGAGGCCGGCCACCGACGCCGTGTTGACGATGGCCCCGCCGCCCTGGGCGAGCAGCAGCGGCAACTGGTGCTTCATGCACAGCCAGACGCCCTTGACGTTGACTCCCATGATCGCGTCGAACTCATCCAGGGTGCCATCCGCCAGCTTGCCCTTCTCGATTTCGATCCCGGCATTGTTGAAGGCATAGTCCAGGCGACCGTAGCTGCTCAGCACCTGTGCCATCAGGTGCTGCACATCCGCCTCGTCGGTGACGTTGCAACGCACGAACAGCGCCTCGCCACCGGCGGCGCGAATCAATTGCACCGTGCCCTCGCCACCGGCGACGTCCAGGTCGGCCGCCACCACTTTCAGCCCCTGCGCGGCGAACGCCAGGGCCGTGGCCCGGCCAATGCCCGCCGCTGCGCCAGTGACCAAAACGACCTGGCCGGAAAACGTCATGCTCATTGTTATGCCCTCGATGGAATGCACTGCACGGATAGGATTGGGCGCCAGTCTAGGCACAGCCTTTGGCCGCGCGGCAGCACTATCAGAGGGCCGGTTGCCCGCTTATGGGCGGTGGTGATGAAGGCCCCCGCGGGACCATCACGCCTTTGGATCGGCCGTTATTCGCTGCAGCGGCAAACCTTGCGGCATCGCGGTTGAAGGTCTATCAACTAAGGCTCCATTGATCCTCGAGTGCCTGCCATGACCGCCCTGACCAATCGCCAGTTCCTGCTCGCCAAACGCCCGGTGGGCGCGGCGACCCGCGAAACCTTCACCTACCAGCAGGTTCCCGTCGGCGAACCGGCGGCAGGACAGATCCTGGTGAAAAATGAATACCTGTCCCTCGACCCGGCCATGCGCGGCTGGATGAACGAAGGCAAGTCCTACATCCCGCCGGTGGGCATCGGCGAAGTGATGCGCGCCCTGGGCGTGGGCCAGGTGATCGCCTCGAACCATCCCGGCTTCGCCGTCGGCGACTACGTCAATGGCGCCCTGGGCGTGCAGGACTATTTCCTCGGCGAGCCGCGCGGCTTCTATAAGGTCGACCCGAAACTCGCGCCATTGCCGCGCTACCTGTCGGCCCTGGGCATGACCGGCATGACCGCCTATTTCGCCCTGCTGGACGTCGGCGCGCCAAAGGCCGGCGAAACCGTGGTGCTGTCGGGCGCGGCCGGCGCGGTGGGCAGCATTGCCGGGCAGATCGCCAAGATCAAGGGCTGCCGGGTGGTCGGCATCGCGGGCGGCCAGGACAAGTGCAAGTTCCTGATCGACGAACTGGGCTTCGATGGCGCGATCGACTACAAGAGCGAAGACGTGCATGCCGGCCTCAAACGCGAATGCCCGAAAGGCGTCGATGTGTATTTCGACAACGTCGGCGGCGACATTCTCGATGCCGTGCTCAGCCGCCTGAACTTCAAGGCGCGGGTGGTGATCTGCGGCGCCATCAGCCAGTACAACAATAAGGAAGCGGTCAAGGGTCCGGCCAACTACCTGTCGTTACTGGTCAATCGCGCGCGCATGGAAGGTTTTGTGGTGATGGACTACGCCGCCCAGTTCGCCGCCGCCGGGCAGGAAATGGCCGGCTGGATGGCCAAGGGGCAGCTCAAGAGCAAGGAGGATATCGTCGAGGGGCTGGAAACCTTCCCCGAAACGCTGATGAAACTGTTCAGCGGCGAGAACTTCGGCAAGCTGGTGCTGAAAGTCAATTGATCATCGAGGGCTGAAACGCATCGCGGGCAAGTCGGATCGCCGCCCGCGCGCTCCTACATGAAGATGTGGAGCGCGACTTACCCGCGATGGGTCTTGCGGGCGCAGCTTAGGCCAGCTCGGCCACCACGGCCGCCAGGGCCTTGGCTGGATCGGCCGCCTGGCTGATCGGACGGCCGATCACCAGATAATCGGAACCGGCATCCAGCGCCTGGCGCGGGGTGAGGATACGGCGCTGGTCGTCCTGGGCGCTGCCTGCCGGACGAATCCCCGGGGTCACCAGTTGCAGCGACGGGTGCGCGGCCTTTAGCGCCTGGGCTTCCAGGGCCGAACAGACCAGGCCGTCCATGCCGGCCTTTTCCGCCAGCGCCGCCAGGCGCAGCACCTGCTCCTGAGGTTCGATATCCAGGCCGATGCCGGCCAGGTCTTCACGCTCCATGCTGGTCAGCACGGTCACGCCGATCAGCAGCGGTTTCGGGCCGCTGCGCTGGTCGAGCACTTCGCGGCAGGCCGCCATCATGCGCAGGCCACCGGAGCAGTGCACATTGACCATCCACACGCCCATCTCGGCAGCGGCCTTGACGGCCATCGCGGTGGTGTTGGGGATGTCATGGAATTTCAGGTCGAGGAAGACTTCAAAACCCTTGTCGCGCAGGGTGCCGACGATTTCCGAGGCGCAACTGGTGAACAGTTCCTTGCCGACTTTGACCCGGCACAGCTTGGGGTCCAGCTGATCAGCCAGTTTCAGTGCGGCGTCACGGGTGGGAAAGTCCAGGGCGACGATGATAGGAGTCTGGCAAGCGGACATGAAGGGGCTCTCAGGCAAGTCGAAATCGGCGCGGATTGTAGCGCAAGCGACGACGCTCCGGGACCCGATGATCGGTAATTCATCGCCAGCGGCAGCACCCAGGCTAATAAAACCGCGCAAATGCCCGCTCCTGGCAGTAATTGTGTCGAGACCGATACACTCCCGACACGCCGGCAACAACCCGCCCGGCTACTCTCGCCAGCCGCAACCCCCCCGAGCAGCACTTCCAGCCCCAGGGCCGGACGCCTATGCTGAAGCCACCACCACGCCGCCCCTTCTTTGTGGCAGGCAGCCTACCTGGCAGATGATCGCACGCATGCATAACATTCCAGCCCCTCTCAACGACGATCAGAAAGCACCCAGCACGAGTGACGACAAACGCTGGAACACCCGGGCACTGATCGTCGACGACGATGTACCGATCCGCGAGCTGCTGATCGACTACCTGGCCCGCTTCAATATCCACGCCACTGGCGTGACCGACGGAGCGGCGATGCGCCAGGCCTTGCAGGCGGAACACTTCGACGTGGTGGTGCTCGACCTGATGCTGCCCGGCGAAGATGGCCTGTCGCTGTGCCGCTGGCTGCGCACCGAGTCGGACATCCCGATCCTGATGCTCACCGCCCGCTGCGAGCCCACCGACCGGATCATCGGCCTGGAGCTGGGGGCCGACGACTACATGGCCAAGCCCTTCGAGCCCCGGGAACTGGTGGCGCGGATCCAGACCATCCTGCGCCGGGTGCGCGATGACCGTTCCGAGCAGCGGGCCAATATCCGCTTCGACAACTGGCGGCTGAACAGCGTACTGCGCCAGTTGATCTCCGCCGACGGGCTTGTGGTCCCGCTGTCCAACGCCGAGTTCCGCCTGCTCTGGGTCTTTATCGAACGCCCGCGCCGGGTGCTGAGCCGCGAACAGTTGCTGGACGCCGCTCGCGGGCGCTCCATCGAAGCCTTCGATCGCAGCATCGACCTGCTGGTCTCGCGCCTGCGGCAGAAACTCGGCGACGACCCGAAATCGCCGCAGTTGATCAAGACCGTGCGGGGTGAAGGCTACCTGTTCGACGCCCGAGACATCGGCTGATGCGCGGGCGCTTCGATACGCTGTTCGGCCGCCTGTTCGGGGTGTTGCTGATCGCGATCGTGCTGGCTCACCTGCTCGCCTTCTTCTGGTTCCGCCTCTACGGCCCGCCACACCCGCCGCCCGCCAACGAAACCAGCGGCCCATCCGCCAGCGCGCGCTTCGAGCCCCGCCCGCCGCGCCCCTGGTTCGGCGGGCCGATCGTGCCGCTGACGTTCCAGTTCATTTCGCTGATCATCGCCGCCTGGTACGGCGCCAAGCTGCTGACCCGGCCGATCCAGCGCCTGAGCGATGCCGCCGAACGGCTCAGCGAAGACCTCGACAGCCCGCCGCTGGACGAGTCCGGCCCACGGGAAGCGCGACAGGCGGCCCATACCTTCAACCTGATGCAGCGGCGCATCCAGGAACAGGTCAAGCAACGCGGGCGCATGCTTGGCGCGGTTTCCCATGACCTGCGCACGCCCCTGTCGCGCCTCAAGTTGCGCCTGGAACAGATCGACGACGACAAGCTGCAAGCACAGATGCGCCAGGACCTCGACGACATGATCAGCATGCTCGACGCGACCTTGAGCTACCTGCATGAACAGCGCACCAGCGAAACCGTGCAATGGATGGACGTGCAGGCGCTGGTGGAGTCGCTCTGCGAAAACGCCCAGGACCAGGGCGCCGATGTGCAGGTCAGCGGCCATTGCGCGCCCCTGCAGGTGCAGCCGATGGCTTTGCGTTCCTGCCTGAACAACCTGCTGGACAACGCCTTGCGCTATGCCGGGCATGCCCGCATCAGCCTGCAAGACAGCCGCGAGCAACTACTGATCCGGGTCATCGACCATGGCCCGGGCATCGCCGAAGACCAGCGCGAAGCAGTGTTCGAACCCTTTTACCGGCTGGAAGGCTCGCGCAACCGCAACTCCGGCGGCGTCGGCCTGGGCATGACCATCGCCCGCGAGGCCGCCGAGCGCCTGGGCGGGCAACTGCACCTGGAAGAAACCCCAGGAGGCGGGCTGACCACCGTGGTGCGCCTGCCCCGCGCCTGAGCCGCCCGTTTCCCAACCGCTACCCCCGCTTCGCGGCCGATCGCGGCCGCGCGGGTCCGGCGGCGGCTACAGGCGCTTGTCTTCGACTCGCGCCTGGCTCGTGCTCCAGTCGGTCAGCAAGCTGTAGGCCACGGCCAGCAGGGTCGGGCCGATGAACAGGCCAATGAAGCCGAACGCGATCAGGCCGCCAAAGACCCCGAGCAGGACGATCACCAGCGGCAGGTTGCCACCGCGGCTGATCAAGTAAGGTTTGAGCACGTTGTCGACGCCACTGATGATGAACGTGCCCCACATACCCAGGAACACCGCCATCCCGTATTCGCCCTTCCAGGCCAGCCAGGCGGTGGCCGGGATCCACACCAGCGGCGGGCCCATGGGAATCAGGCTGAGCAGGAAGGTGACGATCCCCAGCACCAGCGCGCCCGGCACACCAGCGATCAGGAAGCCGACCAGGGCCAGGACCGCCTGGGCCGCCGCGGTGCCGATCACGCCGTTGACCACCCGCTGCACCGTACCGGCCACCAGGCCGATGTAATAGCCGGCGCGATCGCCGATAAGGCGCTCCAGCAGCCCGTGGACGAACGCCGCCAGGCGCGGACCGTCGCGATAGAAGAAAAATACGAAGACGATACTCAGGGTCAGCTCGAGGATCCCGCCGCCAACTTGCGCACTGCGGGCCAGCAGCCAGTTGCCGACTTGCCCCAGGTATGGCTTGACCGCCTGCATCATCGCCGCGCCCTGCTGGTCGATGCTGTTCCATAGCCCCAGCAGCCGCCCGCCAACTACCGGCACACCGCCCAGCCACTCCGGCGCTTCGGGCAGGCCATCGACCTGGACATCCTTGATAAAAGCCGTGGCGTCGCGCACATGGTCGGCCAGGTTGAGGCCAAGCCAGACCAGCGGCGCCGCCACCAGCAGCATCCAGCTCAGGGTCAGCAAGGCCGCGGCCAAAGACTCGCGGCCGTTGAGCCAGCGCGTCAGCAGGCGCATCAGCGGCCAGCTGGCAAACGCCAGCACCGCTCCCCAGAACAACGCGGACCAGAACGGCGCCATGACCCAGAAACTGGCGCCGAACAGCACCAGAAGCAGGATCTGCACCAACAGGCGATCATTATTGAGCATGTAGATTCTCGAGAAAGGTCAACTCAGCAAGCGTAGGCGAACAGTGGACCGCACGTTCGCCTGCGCTCGTTCAATGTAGCTATTTAGCGCAGCAGCTCAAGGCGCAGGCCCTGGGCCTCGCTGCCGCCGGTTTCCATGCGGGCCGCACGCACGCCCTGGCCGATCAGGGCCTGGCGCCAGACTTCGGCATTCGGCCCGGACACACTGACCCGCAAGGTGGTGTCGAGGTTCAAGCCCCGCGCCAGCAAGGTCAGCCAGGTCGGCTGGGGTTCGCCAGCGAGCTTGGGCAGGTTCAGCTCGCCGGTGTCCTTGAGCTGGCGCATCAGGGTCGCCGAAGTCGGCAACAACTCGCCCAGAGGGGTACTGGCGTCGAATTGCTCGACATGCAGGTACGCGCGGCGGTTGCCGCGGGTAATGCTGTACAGGGTCACCAGCGAATTGTCGTTGGGCGCGGCCAGGCGCAACAGCAGGTACGCCTGCTGGGCTTCGGCGCCATACAGCTTGGCGTTGCCGAACACTTCGTTGGCCCACAGGCTGCTTTCCCCACAATCGCGGGCCTGGCACCAGAACAGCAGTTCGGCGCCCTGCTTCTGCAAGGCTTCGCGGGCGGCGGTAAAGGCCACGGTCGAGGAATGTTCCGGCGGTAGCTCGTAGGTCACCGAAGTCGCGGTTCCACGCGCACCGACCTGCCCATCGAAACGCAACTGGCCGCTGATCTTGCGGATCGCCCCCATGGGGTAGATCCGCTCCATCTCGGCCGCCGGGCGGTAGTCGACGATCTGCGCGTCGGCCATGCGCGGCACGACCGGCAAGTCGTGGCTGCCCGGCAAATCGGCGGCGAAGAGGCTGGCGCAGGACAGGCTGACACAGGACAACAGCAGGACACTGAATGAACGCATGGGTGCTCTCATCGGATCAGCATGGCCTGGGCACCCTTGATGACGCTGGCGTCATCCGTGCGCTGGGGAACCAGCAACCCGCGCTGCACCGCCGGACGTGCCTCCAAAGTCGCCATCCAGCGTTGCAGGGCCACCAGGCCGTCCACCGAGACCCCGGACCATTCATGGCCGCGCACCCACGGAAAGGTGGCGATGTCGGCAATGCTGTAGTCGCCGGCAAGGAACTCGACCTCTTGCAGGCGGGTGTCGAGCACCTCGTACAAGCGCCGGGTTTCATGTTGATAACGATCGATGGCGCCCTGGAGTTTTTCCGGGAAATAACGGAAGAACACATTGGCCTGGCCCTGCATCGGGCCAATGCCGCCCATCTGGAACATCAACCACTGGATCACCCGGGAACGCCCCTTCGGGTCGCTGGGCAGCAATTGCCCGCTGAGTTCAGCCAGGTAGATGAGAATCGCGCCGGACTCGAACACGGCGAAATCGCCATTGGCGCGGTCGACAATCGCCGGGATCCGGCCATTGGGATTGATCTTGAGAAAGCCTGGAGCCTTTTGTTCCTTCTTGTCGAAACTCAGGGCATGCACCGTATAAGGCAGGCCGAGTTCCTCGAGCACGATAGAGACCTTGTGGCCATTCGGGGTCGCAGCGGTGTAGAGATCTATCATGGTTGTCTCCCATTTCAACCCGCCCAGCCTCGACAGTTGCCCGCTGCAAGTCAAGAAACGGCGAAAAACCTATTGAAACAGTCTGCAACAAGGATCGCGCCGGCTTCGTCGTTCAGGTGCAGGTGATGGCCACCAGGCAGCTGTTCACGGTCAAAGGGTAGCCGTTCCAGCAACTCCGGGTGCTTGGCCAGCATGCCGTCGGCCGCCACCACCAGATGGGTCGGACAGGCCAGGCGCTGGACGAACGTCAAGGCCTGCTCCTGGGTCAGGCGCAGCGGCGAGGCCAGGGTCAGGCGGCTGTCGCTGCGCCAGGTGTAGCCCCCCGGGACCGGCATCAGGCCACGTTGCGCGAGCAGTTCGGCGGCTTCGCGGCTGACCGCGACCACGCCCTTCATCCGCGCCTCGATGGCGCGGTCCAGGGTGGCGTACACCGGCTTGCGCTTGTCCCGCAGGTCCAACTGGGCTTGCAGGGCCATGCCCATGCGCTCGGCGGCGTTTTCACCGGCAGCGGTCGGTGGAATCACCCCATCGATCAGCGCCAAGTGGCTCACCCGCTCGGGCAAGGAGCCGGCCAGCACCAGCGAAACGATCGCGCCGAGGGAATGCCCGAGCAGGCCGAAGCGCTTCCAACCCAACTGCTCGGCGACCTGCAAGACGTCATACACATAATCCCAGAGCGCATACCCGGCCCCCAGCGGGCGGTGCCCGGAGTGGCCATGCCCGGCCATGTCCAGGGCGACGATACGCAAGCCCTGCAGCCTGGGCGCCAGCCGCGCGAAGCTGTTGGCGTTGTCCAGCCAGCCGTGCAGGGCAATGACCGGCAGGCCATCCTCGGGGCCGAACAAATGCGCCGCCAGCTCGATATGCGGCAGGCTCAGGCGGACTTCTTCCACCGCGGCGCTCATGCGCAGCTCCGTTCAGCGCGGGCTTGCCAGCGGCTGAAGAGCTTTTTCAACAGGGCCGCGGTGTCTTGCGGACGCTCCAGCGGGAACATGTGCCCGCCCGGCATGCTCAGGGATTCGCCATGGGGCATGCGCCCGACGCTGCTGGCGTGGTGCTTCATCACCACCCGGCTCTGACGGCCGCGCACCACCGCCAGCGGCACCTTCAACTGCCGGGGACGGCCCGGGCTGGTGTGCGGCACGCCCCGATAGATACTGATTTCGGTGGCCGGGTCGAAGCGCAGCCGCAAACGACCGTCGACCTGATGCAGGCCATGCTGCAGGTAGGCGTCGAAACATTCGGGGTCGAACCCGCGGAACAGGGTCTTGCCGGCAAAATACTTGCGCGCCGATTCCAGGTCGCTGAACTCTTCGCGGCGGCCCAGGGTCCGGCCGGCGGGGGTCAGGCGGTCGATGAAGCCGAACCGCTTGGCGGCGCGAATCACCCATTGATCGGTGCGGGTCAGCACTGGCGAGTCGAGCATCACCACGCCGCGATAGAGTTCCGGGCAGCGCAGCGCCGCATGCAGATGCAGGACGCCGCCGAAGGAATGGCCGACACCCCAGACCGGCTCGGCCTGCTGCTGCAGGTGGTGGATCAGCTCGTCCACCAGGTTCAGCCAGTTGTCGTCCGCAGGAAAACGCGGATCGTGGGCGTGCTGCTGCAAGTGCGCCACCCGGTATTCGGGCGCCAGCGCGGCGAACAACTTGCCGTAGGTTCCCGAGGGAAACCCGTTGGCGTGAGCGAAAAAAACCTGTTGCGACATACCGGCTAACTCATGAACAAAAAACGATGGCTGATTGTCCGCACGCCATTGGCCGACGGCAATGACAGTAACGGTCAAGAATGATGACACTCCGTTTCAGCCTATGGGCACCCGCTCAGCGTGCCGGCGGTGTCTGCCCCAGCGGCACCACGGCCATGGTCAGGCGCGATACGCAACTGGCCTTGCCTTCGTCGCTGCTGAGGCGAATATCCCAGACGTGGGTGGTACGCCCGATATGAATCGCCGTCGCCACCGCCGTCACCCGGCCGGAACGCAGGCCGCGCAGGTGGTTGGCGTTGATCTCCAGGCCCACGCAATAGAACTTGCTGGAATCGATGCACAGGTAGCTGGCCATGGAGCCGACCGTTTCCGCCAGCACCACCGAGGCGCCGCCATGCAGCAGGCCATAGGGTTGATGAGTGCGATGGTCGATCACCATGCTGGCCGTCAGGGACTCGTCGTCGAAGGATTCGAAACGGATGTCCAGCACCTCGCCGATGGTGTTTTTCTGGATCGCGTTCAATTGCTCGATGTTCGGGGTGGTACGCCATAAGCTCATCGCTGCATCCTTTAGGTGGTTATCCGCGCTCAATCCTGCCACAGCACCGCTTCGGAGCGTTCGCTCCACTCTTTGAAGCGTTCGCCGTAGGTCGCTTCGATGACATTGCGCTTGATCTTCAGGGTCGGGGTCAGGAAGCCGTTTTCCACGGCCCAACTGTCCTTGACCACCACCAGGCGATGCAAGCGCTCATGTTTGTCCAGCGCGCCATTGACCTCGTCGAGCAGGCTTTCCAGGCTGGCATGCAGGCCCCCCCGGGCGTTGCCTGCGGCATCCTGCAAACCGGCCGCGGACAATACGCACAAACCCAGCGGCGCACTCAGGCCATCGCCGACCACGCACACCTGCTCGATCCGCGAATGCACCGCCAGCCGGTTCTCGATCGGCGCCGGGGCCACGTACTTGCCCTTGCTGGTCTTGAAGATTTCCTTGAGCCGCCCGGTCAGGCGCAGGTTGCCGTCGGCGTCCTGCTCGCCCTTGTCGCCGGTGCGCAGGAAACCGTCCTCGGTGACGGTTTCCGCGGTCTTCTGCGGGTCCTTGAAGTAGCCGAGCATGGTCGCGCCGCTGCGCACCTGGACTTCCCCGGACTCGTCGATCCGCACCTCGACGTCCGGGCAAGGCCGGCCGATCCAGCCGGGCACATGCTGGCCGCTGCGACCGATATGGGAATAACCGCAACTTTCGGTCATGCCGTACACCTCCAGCACATCGAGGCCCAGGCGCTGGTACCAGTTCAACAGGGCCTGCGGCACCGGCGCCGCGCCGGACAATGCGACCCGCAGCGCATCCAGCCCCAGCCCCGCCAACACCTTGCGCCCGATCCGCTTGCCGATAAAAGGCAGGCCCAGCAGGAAGTCCAGGCGCTTGGCCGGGACCTTGCTGTACACGCCCATCTGGAATTTGGTCCAGATCCGCGGCACGCCGAACAGCGCCGTGGGCCGCGCCCGCTGCAAGTCACTGAGGAAGGTGTCCAGGCTCTCGGCGAAAAACACCGTCTGCCCGGTATAGATCGCCGCCATCTCGACGAACATGCGTTCGGCCACGTGGCACAGCGGCAAGTAAGACAGTAGCCGGTCCGTCGGCCCCAGGCCGAACAGCTGGGTACCGCGCGAGGCGGCAAAACCCAGGGTGCCGAAGCTGTGCATCACGCCCTTGGGCAAGCCGGTGGTGCCCGAGGTGTAAATGATAGTTGCCAGTTGCTCGGCGCCAGGGCTCGGGTTGTCCTGGATCGGCGAGCATTGCTGCAGTTCGTCCCAGGAGAAGTCGAAGCGGCCTTCGGGGCAGATGGGCAGGCTGATGGTCGGCAGTCCGGGCTTCACCCCGGGAGCCATCGCCGGCCAGTCGTCGAGCTTGCCGATGAACACCAGGGCCGATTCGGAGTGCTCCAGCACCTGGGCCACCGAATCGGCGGTCAGGTTGGGATACAGCGGCACGGAAACATGACCGGCCATCCAGATCGCCAGGTCGGCGATGATCCAGTGGGCACAGTTCTTGGAGATGATTGCGACATGGCTGCCCTGTGGCAGCTCGCGGGCGCGCAACCAATGGGCGGCGCAGCGGGCCTGGTGGCCGACCTCGGCCCAGGTCAGCTCTTCGACCCGGCCACCGCCCAGGGGCTGGACCAGGAAACGTTGGCGGGGATGACGAGCTTCACGCTCGTAGAACACTTCCAGCGGCAAACGAAAAGCAGCAGACATGCGACTCGCTCCTTTGTTTTTGTTCTGATCGTGAGGCTAGCCAACCAAGCACTTGCTCGGGCGACTATTCCACGCACAAAGAAACGCTGCAAGTTAAGAAATGTAGCGAAAAGAACAGAACACCGTAGGAGCGAGGCTTGCCCGCGAAGAGCAGCGACACGGGGTGCCTGAAACTACGCGGCACCTTTTTTCGCGGGCAAGCCTCGCTCCTACAGCTCAGGGGTTCTTGATGCTGTTGAGGGTCATCAGGCCGGCCAGCGGCCAGTCGCCTTCAAGTTCCGCCAGGCCGGCGGTGTGCATCGGCTGCGGGTTGCGCAGGTGGCCGTGTTGCAGGAAGCCGATCAGGTTGCCCACCAGCGGCTGGTGACTCACCAGCAGCAGATTGTCCGCCGACTCCAGTTGAGCGAGCACCGACAGCGGATTGCTGTCCGGCGTCAGCCAGGGCACGGTGCGGATTTCCGCTTCGAAACCCAGGGCTTCGCGCACCAACAGCGCCGTCTGCTGCGCCCGCGCATAAGGGCTGGCGATGATCGCGCTGAGCGGCTGACCGATCAGGTGCGCGGCGCTGCGCAGCGCCTCCTCGCGGCCATGCTCGGTCAGGTTGCGCTCGGCATCGCTGCGCGCATGGGGCTCAGCCTCGCCGTGGCGCAGCACCCAGAGCTTCACAGCTTGGGCTCCTCGTCACGCGCCGGATGGGGCGCCGGCGGCACCACATGTGGTGCTTCGCCTTCGGGGGCCCGTGGGGCTGGCCAGTCGGAGAATGGCCATGGTTTCTGGTCGGTGTGAAAACTGCCGAAACGGCCGATCTGCGCCAGGAACTGGCTCAGGCTGTCACCGAAGTTCATCAGGCTCGCGCTCGGCGAGCCGTAGATCAGCCGGTAGATCAGTTGCACCAGCACCAGCGCGCCAAGGATGAATTGCGCCACTTGCCAGACCAGCACGAATACCAGCATCCACAGCACACGCAGGAGGATGGATTCGTACTTGGCTTCGGAATTCGTATCGTTCATGTCTCGCTCCTGTCCTGCTCAGTTGAAACCACTGGTGGAAATAAAGTCGACATCGGTTTTCGGCTCGCCGCGCATCAACAATTCGATGACCTGATTCAACGTGCGCCCTTCAAACAGAATGGCATGTAATCCGGCCACCAGCGGCATATATACGCCCAGCTCCTGCGCCTTGACCTTGAGCACCTTGAGGGTGTTCACGCCTTCGGCCACCTCGCCGAGACGGGCCACCGCCTCCTCCAGGCTCAGGCCTTCGCCCAGGGCGAAACCGACCTGGTAGTTGCGGCTCTTGGGCGACGAGCAGGTGACGATCAGGTCACCGACCCCTGCCAGGCCGAGGAAGGTCATGGGATTGGCGCCCTGACTGACGGCGAAACGGGTCATTTCCGCCAGCGCCCGGGTAATCAGCATGCTCTTGGTGTTTTCCCCCATGCCCAGCGCCACGGCCATGCCGGCGATAATCGCGTAGACGTTCTTCAACGCCCCGCCCAGCTCGACGCCGAAGCGGTCGGCACTGGCATAGACGCGAAAGGTCCGGCCATGCAGGGCTGCCTGCACCCGCTGGCAGAGGTCTTCGTCCTCGCTGGCGATCACGGTGGCGGTCAAGGCGTGCTCGGCCACTTCACGGGCCAGGTTCGGCCCGGACAGCACGCCGATCCGCGCGTGCGGAGCAATGTCTTCGAGGATTTCGCTCATCAGCTTGAAGGTCTGCGCCTCGATGCCCTTGGTCAGGCTGACCAGCAGTTTGCCGGCGAGCAGCTGCGCATGGGGCGCCAGCACCGAGCGCAGGGCGCTGGAAGGCAGGGCGACAAAACACAGCTCGCTGTCGTTCAGGGTGGCCAGCAGGTCAGTCACCGGCTCCACCGCCGGATGAATCTTGATGCCTTTGAGGTAACGCGGATTTTCGCGATTTACGCGAATGGCCTCCGCCTGCTGCGGGTCGCGCATCCACTGCCGCACCCGATGACCGTTCTCGGCCAGCAGATTGGCCACGGCGGTACCAAAGCTTCCGCCTCCCAGGACCGCGATAGGGCGCTGTTCAGTCATATGCAATCCGTCAATCCATACAGTGGCGATGGCGGCATTATACGGGGCGCCCCTGCGGCGGCCAGCCCTGTGAACAATTAGGCACAAATGCCGGGAAAACACCGATTAGGACATGGATTGTCGGGGTTATCGACTGGAAAACCCGGTCATCTCGGTTAACATGCGCGGCAATTACCCGTTATCAAGGCTGTGCCGTGTATCCTGGCCCTCCCCCCTTTCGCCCATCGCTATTGCTGGCACTGCTCTGCAGCACCCCGGTGCTGGCCGACGACCTGTTTTTGGACAGCCAGCCGCTGCCGGAAATCCTCACCGCCACCCGTCTGAAACAATCTCCCGCAGCCGTGCCCGGCAGCATGACCGTGCTCGACAGCGAGCTGATCAACGCCAGCGGCGCCCGTGACATCAGCGAGCTGCTGCGCCTGGTGCCGGGGATGATGGTCGGCAATATCAGCGGCAACCAGGCCGCGGTGAACTATCACGGCACCAATGCCAGCGGGGCGCGGCGCATGCAGGTGCTGATCGACGGACGCTCGGTGTACCGTGCGGGCCTGGCTACCGTGGACTGGAGCGACATCCCGGTGGCCATGGAAGACATCGAGCGCATCGAGGTATTTCGCGGCCCCAACACCGTCAGTTACGGCGCCAACGCGTTGATGGCCGTGATCAACATCATCACCCGCTCGCCCGCCAACAGCCATGGCACGCGGATCAAGGTCACCCGCGGCCAGCGCGGCATCAGCGACTGGTATGCCAGCCAGGGCACGGGCTGGGAAACCGGTGACCTACGCCTGTCGCTGTCCGGGCAGGAGGATGACGGCTTTGACAGCGATCGCAACGGTGCCGACTACCGCGACAGCCGGCGCTTGAACCGCTTCAGCCTGTCAGTCAGCCAGATGCTTGACGAGCAGCAGAGCATCGACTGGCAGCTCAGCGCCAAGGAAGGCAGCAATCAGCGCCCCTATACCTACCGGCCGGTGTTCTCCGGTATCACCTCGGCCGGCTACAACTCTGACGTGATCGCCAAGGACTATGCCGGCTCGCTGCGCTGGAACCTGGACATCAACCCGGACCACAGCCTTTATATACAAGGCTCGGCCCAGCATTGGGATCGCCAGCAGAACTGGCGCGCCTGTGACGCCGAGGTGTCGTTCAGCCCGGAACTGACCCGCCTCTGGCAGCTCAACCCGAACTACGCCGAGCTGCTGGCCCGGCACATGGACAGTTTCAGCGGCGGCGCCCCGCCGGGCACCGCCACCGAACAGGCCCTGGCGAACCAGGTGCTGACGCAATGGAAGGACGGCGCCAAGCGCACGGTCTGCGGGGATATCGACCAGAGCGCCCGCGAATCGCGCTATGACCTGGAATTGCAGGACACCCTGAGCCTGTCCGACGGCGTGCGCCTGGTCAGTGGCCTGAACTACCGCTACGACCGCGCCACCTCGCAAACTTATTTCAACGGCACCCTCGACGACAGCACCTGGCGCGCGTTCGGCCAGCTGGAATGGCGCGCCACCGAGCACTGGCTGGTGCAGGGCGGCGCCATGTTCGAGGATTCGCAGCTGAGCGGCAGCTCGCTGACCCCGCGGGTGGCGGTCAATTACTTGATCAATCCGCGCCACGGCCTGCGGGCGGTGTATTCGGAAGCGATCCGCTCGCCAGACATGTTCGAGAACAACGTCAACTGGAGCTACCGGGTCACCAAGTTGCAGCCGACCGCCTTTGGCCAGCCCAGCGCCGAGTATTTCGTCAAGACCCGTGGCCCGGGCAACCTCGACCAGGAACGCATGCGCTCCCGGGAGCTGGGCTACAACGGCTTTTTCGCCGATATCGGGCTGAACCTGGATGTAAAACTGTTCTACGACGAAATCACCGGGATGATCAGCGAACCGTTGCGCAACAACCAATACATTGCCAGCAACAGCAACACCTCGCGCTTCGCCGGCAGTGAAACCCAGCTGGACTGGCGCCTGAACCCGGCGGACCGGCTGCGCCTGACGTATGCCTATGTCGATGCCGAGGCCAGCAACCCGCAGGATCAGCAGCTGACTGCGCGCCACAGCGGGTCGGCGGGCTGGTTGCGCGACTGGGGCCAGGGTTGGTCCAGCGCGCTCTTCTATTATGGTGACAGCGCGCTTAACGGTTACCGCTTCGAGCGCATCGATAGCCGCGTCGCCAAGCGTATTCCCCTGGGCAAGGGCAGCCTGGAGCTGGCCGGCGTGCTCCAGCAACGGCTCGACGACGAGCCCACCACCTTTGTCGACAATAACTATGACTCGCACCACGTCCTCTACTTCAGTGCGGAGTTGACGTTCTAGCATGAGCCACCGTCAGCCAGGGATGACGCCTGCCTTGAGCCGATTCCGCGCTCGCCTGCTGCTGTTCTGTTGCCTCTGGGGTACTTCCCCCGCATGGGCGGCCCAGGTGTTGCTGACCGGCGCCGAAGACAGCGCCGGCGTCCGGGCCTTTACCCAGGCGCTGGCGCAACAGCGGCCCCAGGACCATGTGCACTTCGAGCCCCTGGCCAACCTGCCCGCCCCTGGCCAATTGCCGGCCGGAACCCGGCTGATCCTGCTCGACCCGGCCAGCCTCGAATGGCGCCAGCAGGACGCCCATGGCCCGGCCACGCTGGTGCTGCGCATCGGCCGGATCCAGGCCCGGCAGCGCCTGGGGGCGGCGGCCTCGTCGCGGCTGAGCCTGCTCTGGAGCGACCCGCCTTTGGACCGACAATTGCAATTGATCCGCAAGGTCCTCCCCCAAGCCCGACGGATCGGCGTGCTCTACGGCGCCGACAGCGCGTTCCTGCTCAGGGAGCTGCACCAGGCCGCCCATCCCCTGGGCCTGGAAATCGTCGCCGAGCGCTGGGACGACACCAATGACAGCCGCCCGCTGCAAAACCTGCTGAAAAGCAGCGATGTCCTGCTGGGACTCGACGACCCGCGGCTGTACAACCCGAAAACCGCGAAAAACCTGTTATTGAGCAGCTATGCCCGGCAACTGGCGCTGATCGGCCCCAATGCCGGTTTCGTCAAGGCCGGCAGCCTGGCCAGCACCTACAGCGACCAGGAAGACTGGCTGCAAGTGCTCGACGATTTGCTGGACCAGCCCACGACCCATTGGCCACGCGCCTTGTATCCGCGACTGTTCAAAGTGCTGAGCAACCCGCAAGTGGCACGTTCCCTGGGTGTCGAACCGATTGACGAGCGATCGCTGGCGACCCAGCTGGCCGAAGGAGAAAAATACCCATGACCTTCCGTCGCCGCTGGGACATCAGTACCCGCACCCAGATCATCTGCCTCGGCCCGGCGCTGCTGCTGACTCTGCTGCTGATCAGCTTCTTTACCTTTGTCCGGATCCAGGACTTGCGCCAGGAGCTGAACCATACTGGCCAGTTGATTGCCAACCAATTGGCCCCGGCCACCGAGTACGGAGTGATCTCGGGCAACAGCGAAGGTCTCGAAAGCCTGCTCAAGGCCACCCTGGCCACGCCCCACGTGCGTTTTCTCGAGGTCCAGGACAGCCGCAACAAAATCCTGGTGTACGTGGAGCAGCCTTCGGAGACCCACAAGCGCTCGCAGCAGGTGGAAGTGTTCCAGGCCCCGGTGCGCCTGCAACGCATCCAGCTCAGCAACGACTTTTTCCAGGATGGCCCGGGGGCCAATGCAGGCCCGAACGAGGATTATCTGGGGCGGGTGATCGTCGGCATGTCCAACGATGCCTTCAGCCAGCGCCAACAGGAGATCCTGTTCAAGGCCGGCATCCTCGCGCTGTTCGCCCTGCTGTTCACCTTCCTTTTGGCCCGCCGCCTGGCGGCCAGCCTGTCGCAGCCGATCAGCGCCATGGGCACCGCGGTCAAGGCCATTCAACAGGGCGACTTCAAGACTCCGCTGCCGATCGTCGACGACGCCGAGCTAGGCGATCTTTCGCGGCATATCAACAACCTCGCCGCCGGCCTCGAGCAGGCCAGCCGCGAGCAGCACCAGGCCATGGCGCAGTTGATCCAGACCCGCGAAGAGGCGGAACGGGCCAACAACGCCAAGTCGGACTTCCTGGCGATGATGAGCCATGAACTGCGCACGCCCATGAATGGCGTGCTGGGCATGCTGCAACTGCTCGAAACCACCGAGATGACCGAGGAGCAGCACGAATACGCGGCGCTGGCCTCCGAGTCCACCGAGCATTTGCTCAAGGTAATCAACGACATCCTAGATTTCTCGCGCATCGAGCGTTCGGCCCTGGAGCTGGAGCACATTCCGTTCAACCTCGCCGAATTGATCGGCAGTTCGGCCCAGGCTTTCCAGCACAGCGCCGCCCAGCGCGGCCTGGACCTGCAGCTGCGTTTGCCACCGGGCATGGAGTCGCTGCAAGTCAAAGGCGATCCGACGCGGATCCGACAGATCCTGGTGAACCTGATCGGCAATGCCTTGAAGTTCACCGAACACGGCAGCATCAGCATCGAGCCGCAATGGCAGGCCCTGGACCATGAGCTGCTGTGGTTTACCTGTAGCGTGCGCGACAGCGGGATAGGCATCAGCACCGAAAGCCTGGAACTGATGTTCAACGCTTTCCAGCAGGCCGACAGTTCGATTTCCCGGCGGTATGGCGGCACCGGCCTGGGGCTGCCGATCGCCCGCACCCTGGCCGAACGCATGGGCGGCACCCTGCGCGCCCAGAGCGAGGAAGGCCGTGGTTCGGTGTTCACCCTGGAAATCCCCCTGGCGCTGCACCAGCAAAGCCTGCCGGTGCTGGCGCCGCGGGTGCATACCGGGCATGCCCATGGCGAGGGGCGCAATGTGCTGCTGGTCGAAGACAACCCGGTCAACCAGACCGTGATCCGGGCCATGCTGCGCAGCCTGGGCTTCACGGTCAGCATCGCCACCGACGGCGCCCAGGCCATTCGCAGCGCCGAAAGCCTGATCTTCGAGGCGATCCTGATGGACTGCCGCCTACCGCTGATCGACGGCTACGAGGCCACCCGGCAGATCCGCCAACTGCCCGGATGCGCCGACCTGCCGATCATCGCCTTGACCGCCAATGCCTTGCAGGGCGACCGCGAAGCCTGCCTGGCAGCGGGAATGAACGATTATCTGGCCAAGCCGTTCAAACGCACGGACCTGCAGCAAATTCTCCAACGCTGGGTGCAGTAGCGGGTATTTATCGACCATCTGCGACTGGCGTGATGGGCGAAAGTGCGGCAGTCTTAGGCACCCGACAGGCCCCTCGCAGGGCCTGTATAATAATTTCAGTGCACAAGTGTACATTCATGTTCCTTGTGCTGTGACTTTCACCACAACGCAATAGTCTATGAGTAGGCTGCCGGCTCGAGGCATGAACGCTTCGATCGGCCGGGAAGATTTGCCCCACCTGCCGCATGGGACTATTGAGGAGCTCGCATGACCAAACAAAACGCCTTTACTCGGGAAGACCTGCTGCGCTGCAGTCGCGGTGAGCTGTTCGGCCCAGGTAACGCGCAACTGCCCGCCCCGAACATGCTGATGGTGGACCGCATCACTCATATCAGCCCAGAGGGTGGCAAGTACGGCAAAGGTGAATTGGTCGCCGAGCTGGATATCACCCCGGACCTGTGGTTCTTCGCCTGCCACTTCGAAGGCGATCCGGTGATGCCGGGCTGCCTGGGCCTCGACGCCATGTGGCAACTGGTCGGTTTCTTCCTGGGCTGGCAAGGCCTGCCGGGCCGCGGTCGCGCCCTGGGCTCGGGTGAAGTGAAGTTCTTTGGCCAGGTGCTGCCGAGCGCCAAGAAAGTTACCTATAACATCCAGATCAAACGCGTCCTGAAGGGCAAGCTGAACATGGCCATCGCCGATGGCTCGGTCAGCGTCGACGGCCGCGAGATCTACACCGCCGAAGGCCTCCGGGTCGGCGTTTTCACCTCCACTGACAACTTCTAAGGGTTATCCGCATGCGCCGCGTCGTTATCACTGGTCTGGGCATCGTTTCGTGCCTGGGCAATGACAAAGAGACCGTCTCCGCTAACCTGCGTGCAAGTCGCCCTGGCATCCGCTTCAACCCGGAATATGCCGAAATGGGTCTGCGTAGCCAGGTTTCCGGCTCCATTGACCTCAATCTCGAAGAGCTGATCGATCGCAAGATCTATCGCTTCGTCGGCCACGCAGCGGCTTACGCCTACCTGGCCATGAAAGACGCCATCGCCGATTCCGGCCTGACCGAAGAGCAGGTTTCCAACCCGCGCACCGGCCTGATCGCCGGCTCCGGCGGCGCCTCTACCCTGAACCAGATGGAAGCGCTGGACATCCTGCGCGAGAAAGGCGTCAAGCGCGTCGGCCCATACCGCGTCACGCGGACCATGAGCAGCACTGTTTCCGCTTGCCTGGCCACTCCATTCAAGATCAAGGGCCTGAACTACTCCATCGCTTCCGCCTGCGCCACCAGTGCTCACTGCATCGGTACCGCCATGGAACAGATCCAGATGGGCAAGCAGGACATCGTGTTCGCCGGCGGCGGTGAAGAAGAACATTGGAGCCAGTCGTTCCTGTTCGACGCCATGGGCGCCCTGTCCAGCCAGTACAACGAAACCCCGGACAAGGCTTCCCGCGCCTACGACGCCAAGCGTGACGGCTTCGTCATCGCCGGCGGTGGCGGCATGGTCGTGGTCGAGGAGCTGGAACACGCCCTGGCCCGTGGCGCGAAGATCTACGCCGAAATCGTTGGCTACGGCGCAACGTCCGACGGCTACGACATGGTCGCGCCAAGTGGCGAAGGCGCCATCCGCTGCATGCAGATGGCCATGTCCACCGTCGACGCACCGATCGACTACCTGAACACCCACGGCACTTCGACTCCGGTCGGCGACGTCGCGGAAATGAAAGGCGTGCGTGAAGTGTTCGGCGACAAGGCTCCGGCCATCAGCTCCACCAAGAGCCTGTCGGGTCACTCCCTGGGCGCTGCGGGCGTTCACGAAGCGATCTACTGCCTGCTGATGATGGAAGGCAACTTCATGGCAGGTTCCGCCAATATCGAAGAGCTGGATCCGGAAGTGGCCGATATGCCGATCCTGACCAAGACTCGCGAAGACGCCACCATCAACACCGTGATGAGCAACAGCTTCGGCTTCGGCGGCACCAACGCCACCCTGGTCCTGAAGCGCTGGCAGGGCAAGTAAGCCCCGCCGCTTCGCCATATGAAAAACGCCCTGACTGGTTCGGGGCGTTTTTTTTTGACGAGCGTTTTTCCTTACGCAGAATCATTACACCGAAAAACGCGCCACCAGCGTATTCAGGTCCACCGCCAGCCGTGACAATTCCTGGCTCGCAGCGCTGGTCTGGTTGGCCCCGGCCGAAGTCTGCATGGCCAGGTCGCGGATGTTCATCAGGTTGCGGTCCACCTCCCTGGCCACCGCCGCCTGCTCCTCCGAGGCGCTGGCGATCACGGTGTTGCGCTCGTTGATCAGGGTGATTGCCCCGGCAATTTCCTCCAGCGCCACCCCCGCCGCCTTGGCCAGCTCCAGGGTCGAACGGGCCCGGCTATTGCTCTGCTGCATGGAACTGACGGCCTGGTCGGTACCCAGCTGGATGCCGCCGATCATCTGCTCGATCTCCTGGGTCGACTGCTGGGTGCGATGAGCCAGCGCCCGCACCTCGTCGGCCACCACCGCGAACCCGCGGCCGGCATCCCCGGCCCGCGCCGCCTCGATGGCCGCATTCAGGGCCAGCAGGTTGGTCTGCTCGGCCACCGAGCGAATCACATCGAGCACCTTGCTGATGCCATAGACCTTCTGCGCCAGCTCTTCGACCTGCGAAGCGTTGGCGGTCACGTCGTCGGCCAGGGACTCGATGGACTGCACCGTCTGCTGCACCTGCTCGCGCCCATGCTGGGCGATCAGGTCGGACTGGCGCGATGCTTCGGAAGTCGCCACGGCGTTGCTGGCCACCTCCTCCACCGCGGCGGTCATCTGGTTCACCGCCGTCGCCGCCTGCTCGATTTCCTGGCTTTGCTGATGCAGGCCGCGAGTGGCGTCCTCGGTCACGCAACTGAGTTCTTCGGAAGCGGAAGCCAGCTGGCTGGAAGAGTCGGAGATGCGCCGGATGGTTTCCCGCAGGCTGTGCTGCATGGCCTTGAGCGCGTGCAGCAGGCGCGCCGGCTCATCCTTGCCGCTGACGCGGATGTCCTCGGTCAGGTCGCCGCCGGCCACCACTTCGGCCACGCTCACCGACTGCGAGAGGGGCAGCACAATGCTGCGGGTGAGCAACAGGGCCAGGATAATGGTCATCAGGCCGGCCACGACGATCATCGCCACCACCCAGACCTTGGCGTTGCTGAATACTTCCCGGGCAAGCTCAGTGGCCAGGTTGGCGTTATGCCGGTTCAGCGCCACCAGTTCGTTGAGAGTCCCCGCCAGCTCGTCGGCCAGCTCGCTCATTTCGCCATTGACCACCGCGACCGCATCCTCGACCTTCCCTTGTTGCGACAGGGCCATCACCTGGTTCTGGTGCTCGAGGTAACGCTTTTCGGCGACTTTGTAGCGATCGAACAGCACACGCTCCTCGGGCAGCACAATCAGCGCGTTATAGCGCTCCTGGGCCGCCGTCATGCCGCGCTTGATCTCGTTGAGCTTGCTTTCGTTCTGCGCCAGGGCCTGCGGGCTGCGGTTGATCAGCAGGCGCATGGTCAGCGCGCGGACCCGCAGCAGGTCCTGATTCATCTCGCCCACCGACATGACACTGGGCAGCCAGTTATTGTCGACCTCGTCGGACTGCGCGCGCATGTTCGACATCTGGAGCAGGGCGAACGCCCCCAGGCCGAACACCATCAGCGCCAACAGGCCGAAACCCAGGCCTGCGCGCGGTGCAATGTTGAGACTTCTGATGCTCATTCTCCGGTTCCTTCCAAAAGCGCTGCATTCGCCATGCAGCGGGCTGCTCTTGAAAGTATCGGGTCGCGGAAAATTTGCTTAAGACGAAAACGTGATATCAAAACGCCCAAGCACTCCGATGCCTGGGCGCAAACGATTCAGCGTACGGTAAAACGCTGCTGAACCAACAGACGGTCGCCCTGGAACACCATAAAGCGCCATTCGCCGGGGATCACTTCGTGACTTTCGGTGAACTCGTAGGCCATGACGTCCTGCGGCGCGCCAGGCACCAGCTTCTGGGTCACTTCGAACTTGTCGTGGCGCTGGCCGTCCGGGGTACGGATGCCTGGGGTGAAATACAGCAGGGTCAACGGCACATCCTCGGCCACCTTGCCGGCCAGCTGATAGCGCAGGCCGAACTTGGTGCCCAGCCGCGCCGGCACGATCTCGGTCTGCTCGATGTTCTCGTTGCTGCGACGCAACACCCGCTCCCCCGACTGCAACGCGGCCTTCGGCCCCTCGAACACGCCATATTCCACCGGGCCTTCGACACGGACTTCGGCATGAACTTCGCTAATGCCCAGGCCACTGAACATCATCAGCGCCGCCAATGCGCTTAAACGGGTGAGGTGCATATCGCACTCCTTGATTGAGATGGCGCGAGCCTATGACGCAGGCATGACAGGCTGATGACAAACCCGCATCGTCAGCACCTTCGCCCGCTGCGGCCACCTGCTCTCAACGCGCGCCCGGCAGCACGGCGAGGAAATTGTCGCGAGCCACTTTGCGGGCCACGTCCTCGGGCAAGGCATCGAGGAACGGATCGAAACTGTGCATTTCCCGTCCCAGCCGCTTGAAGCGCCCCACCACGTCCGAACCCAGCATGAAACGCTCGGGAAAGCGCTCCACCAGCTTTAGCCATTGCGCCCGCGGCACGCCCTGCTCGTCCAGCAAATACGGCCTGAGCACGGTCCAGGACAGGTCGATATACAGATTCGGATAAGCCTCGAGCATCCGCTCCAGGGTCGGCAGGAGAAAATCCAGCTGCGCCTGGCGCCGGTGAATCTCCATGCTGGTGCCCGCGTGGGCCCAGATGAAACGCGTGTGGGGATGATTGCGCAGCGGCTCTTCGATTTCCGCCAGGTACAGCGGGTTTTTCTCGCGCTTGGAGGTGATGTTGGAATGCAGCATCACCGGCAGGTCGTTTTTCGCCGCCAGGTGATAGATGCGCGTCATCGCCTCGTTGTTGGCCCGTGGCGTATCGCCGGAGGTCAGCGCGGTCAGGTCGTCATGGCGGGTGAAGACTTCGCCGATGCCCTGCCACAGCCCCGGGTTGAGGTCGAGCATGCGCTGGATATGGGCATCGGAGTTCTTGTCATTGGGGTTGAAGCCGGACAGGAACGGATGAAAGTACTGGCGCTGCTCGGGCGTCAGGCGGTTCACCGCCGCGGCGACAATCACATCGGTGGCGCTGTACCAGTAGGTATCGGCGTCGTCGCCGGCGTAGTAGCGCGGCCGCTTGGGTTCGTCTTCATGCCATTTCTTGGCCACCGGGATACCGGAAATCATCACATGCTCGATGCGGTTTTCAGCCATGGCCTTGAGCAGCTTGTCCATGCCCGCCGACTCCTGGAAGAAGTCGACGTAGTGCAGGTGAGCATCGCTGTAGACATAGTCGCGGGCCTGGGCGCAGGCGCTCGGCAGCAGCAACAGCAAGGTACTCAGATAGATCCAGTGCATGGGCAGGCTCCAGTCGATTGACGCTGGGTAGACCGCCCCCCGGAGGCGGCGGTTCAGAAAAAGGGGAACGCACGACAAGTGTAATGCTCTATAACTGCACCACCTTTCCACGTCTGTTCCGACAGCTCACCACTGCCCGAGGCAAGCCATGACTATCACCGTCAACACCGAGTCCAGCGAAGGTTTCCGCCACAGCATCCAGATCGATGACCACCAATTGTTCGCCGACCTGCCCAAGACCCTGGGCGGCGAAGGCTCCGCGCCGGAACCCCACGACTTTTTCGATGCCGCGCTGGGGGCCTGCAAGGCCTTGACCCTGAAGTTGTATGCGCAGAAAAAAGAGATTCCGCTCACAGGCGTCACGGTCGAGGTCAAGCACGACAACAGCCAGGAGCAGAAAGGCAAATATGCGCTGCACGTCAAACTGACCCTCAAGGGTGTGCTGACCGACGCCCAGCGTGAAGAATTGCATCGCGTCGCCGACCGCTGCCCGGTGCACAAGCTGATGACCACCGCCGAGGTGAGCATCGAGACCCACCTCTCCGAAGGCGCCTTCAGCCAGTAGCGCCACCACCCATGCAAGCGGGTTATGCTCCCGGGCATAACCCGATCAGCCTGGAATGCCCCCATGAACACACCACTCGTGATTCGCCCTCGCGCCGAGGACGTCGAAGGTCAACCTATCCTGCGTCCGCTGCCTTCGGCCCAATGCCGCAGCGTCGGGCCCTTCGTGTTTTTCGATCACATGCTGCAAACCCGCTACCCCGCGGGCAAGGGCATGAACATCCGCCAGCATCCGCATATCGGCCTGTCGACCCTGACTTACCTGTTCCAGGGGCAGATCCAGCACAAGGACAGCCTGGGCTCCGACCAGGTGGTGAACCAGGGCGATGTCAGCTGGATGACCGCCGGCAGCGCAATCGCCCACGTCGAACGCACCCCGCCGGCGCTGATCGACAGCGACTTCAGCATGCACGGCCTGCAAGTCTGGCTGGCCTCGCCCAAGGCCCATGAACAAGGCCCGGGGCATTACAGCCATCACCCGGCCGCGACCTTGCCGGTCAGCGATAACCTGGGGGTGAAGATCCGCATGATCGCCGGCAGCGGTTTCTGCCTGGAATCGCCGGTCCCCGTGCTCTCCCCGACCCTGTATGCCGAAATACAGCTACAGACCGCCACCACCTTGCTGATCCCCGACGAACATGAGGAACGCGCCTTGTATGTGCTCGAAGGCGACGCCCAGCTGGATGGCGAGCCCGTCGAACCGCATTCGCTGGTGATCCTGCCGGCCGGAACCACCCCGACCCTGTTCGCCGACAGCGACTGCCATGCCGTGCTGTTCGGCGGAGCGCCGCTGGACGGCCCCCGGCGGATCAACTGGAACTTCGTTTCCAGCGACCCGGCACGCATCGATGAAGCCCGCCAGCGCTGGGCCGCCGGTGACTGGCCAACGGTGCCGGGAGAAAACGAAAGAATCGAACTGCCCAAGGGCAAAGGCTCGCCGCAACCGCTGTAGCCGCAGGCGCCCGGCGGCCCGGTCAAGCGCCGGGCCGCACGCCTGCTCTCAGGCTGCGCGACAGGTACCGGCCAGCCGCGCGCGGTTGCGGGTAGCCGGATCCCGGCCTATGGTCCAAGCGATGCATTGCCTGCGACCGCCGCGCGATGATTCGCCACGGGTCGCTGTCCATCCAGCGCAACGTTGCGCAGCGAGGTGACGACATGCCCAACGACTCCCGTCCCGCCGTGCTCGAACTGATCGGCAACACGCCACTGGTGCGTGTCAGCCGTTTCGATACCGGCCCCTGCACGCTGTTTCTCAAGCTTGAATCGCAAAATCCCGGTGGTTCGATCAAGGACCGCATCGGCCTGGCGATGATCGACGCCGCCGAACGCGACGGCCGCCTGCGACCTGGCGGCACCATAGTCGAAGCCACCGCCGGCAACACCGGCCTCGGCCTGGCCCTGGTCGGCCGCGCCAAGGGCTACCGGGTGGTCCTGGTGGTGCCGGACAAGATGTCCACCGAGAAAGTCCTGCACCTCAAGGCGATGGGCGCCGAAGTGCACATCACCCGCTCCGACGTCGGCAAGGGCCACCCCGACTACTACCAGGATGTGGCTGCGCGACTGACCCGGGAAATTCCCGACGCCTTCTTCGCCGACCAGTTCAATAACCCGGCCAACCCGCTGGCCCACGAATGCAGCACGGCCCCGGAAATCTGGGCGCAAACCCAACATGACGTGGACGCCATCGTGGTCGGCGTCGGCTCGGCCGGCACCCTGACCGGCTTGACCCGTTTCTTCCGCCGGGTGCAGCCGGACCTGGCCATGGTGCTGGCCGATCCGGTCGGCTCGGTGATGGCCGAATACAGCCGCAGCGGCACCCTGGGCACACCCGGCTCGTGGGCGGTGGAAGGCATCGGCGAAGATTTCGTGCCGTCCATCGCCGACCTTTCCAGCGTGCGCAAGGCCTATTCGATCAGCGACGAGGAAAGCTTCGAACATGCCCGCCAGTTGCTGCGTGCCGAGGGCATTCTCGGCGGCTCCTCGACCGGCACCCTGCTGGCGGCAGCGCTGCGCTATTGCCGCGAGCAGACCGAGCCGAAACGCGTGGTCAGCTTTGTCTGCGACACCGGCACGCGTTACCTGTCGAAGGTCTACAACGACCAGTGGATGAACGATCAGGGCTTGCTGCAACGCAAACGCTACGGCGACCTGCGCGACCTGATCGCACGGCGTTTCGAGGACGGCCGGGTGATCAGCGTCGGGCCGGACGACACCCTGCTCACCGCCTTCCAGCGCATGCGCCTGGCCGATGTCTCGCAACTGCCGGTGCTGGTGAACGGGCAGCGACTGGTCGGGGTGATCGACGAGTCGGACATCCTGTTGGGCGTGCATGAAGACGCCTCGCACTTTCGCAAGACCGTGGCCAGCGCCATGACCGATCAGCTGGAAACCCTGCCACCCGGCGCCAGCCTGGCCGAACTGGAGGCGGAACTCGACCGCGGCTTGGTGGCGATCATCGCCGACGCCTCGGGCTTCCATGGCTTGATTACCCGTGTCGACATGCTCAACCACTTGCGGAGATCGCTGCCATGAGTCAACAGGATGAAAGCGGCGCGCCACGCGCCTTCGCCACCCGGGTGATCCATGCCGGACAAGCGCCGGACCCTTCCACCGGGGCTTTGATGCCGCCGATCTACGCCAACTCCACCTATGCCCAGCAGAGCCCGGGCGTGCACAAGGGCCTCGATTACGGGCGCTCGCACAACCCCACGCGCTGGGCCCTGGAACGTTGCGTGGCGGACCTCGAGGGCGGCACCCAGGCCTTCGCGTTCGCCTCCGGGCTGGCAACGATTTCCACCGTGCTCGAACTGCTCGACGCCGGAGCGCATATTGTTTCCGGCAATGATTTGTACGGCGGGACGTTCCGCCTCTTCGACAAAGTGCGCCAACGCAGCGCCGGGCATCGCTTCAGCTTCGTCGACCTGGCCGACCTGTCGGCTTTCGAAGCGGCGTTGCAGGACGACACGCGGATGGTGATGGTCGAGACCCCGAGCAACCCCCTGTTGCGCCTGACCGATCTCGCCGCCATCGCACGCCTCTGCCGCGCGCGGGGCATTATCTGCGTCGCCGACAACACCTTTGCCAGCCCGTGGATCCAGCGCCCGCTGGAACTGGGCTTCGATATCGTGCTGCATTCGACGACCAAGTACCTGAACGGCCATTCGGACGTGATCGGCGGCATTGCCGTGGTCGGCCAGAATCCCGAGCTGGCCGAGCGCCTGGGCTTCCTGCAGAACGCCGTCGGGGCTATCGCCGGGCCGTTCGACGCCTTCCTCACCCTGCGCGGGGTGAAGACCCTGGCCCTGCGCATGGAGCGCCACTGCAGCAACGCCCTGGAGCTGGCGCAATGGCTGGAGAGCCAGCCCCAGGTGGCGCGGGTCTATTTCCCGGGCCTGCCGTCGCACCCGCAGCACGCACTGGCACGGCGCCAGATGCACGGTTTCGGCGGGATGATCTCCCTCGATCTGAACTGCGATCTGGCCGGCGCCAGGCGCTTTCTCGAAAGTGTGCGGATCTTTGCCCTGGCCGAGAGCCTGGGCGGCGTGGAAAGCCTGATCGAACATCCGGCGATCATGACCCACGCCAGCATTCCTGCCCAAACCCGGGCGCAGCTCGGCATCGGCGACGGCCTGGTGCGGTTGTCCGTGGGGGTCGAGGATGTCGAGGACCTGCGCGCCGACCTGGCCCAGGCGCTGGCCCGGATCTGAATCGCCGCCAGGCACAAAAAAGCCCGCCCGGCGTGCGAGGCCGCTCTAAATAAGCGGCCTTGCGCGCCGGGCGGGCTTGTCGTTCAGGGGATCAGCCCTTGAACACTTCATCCAGCAGGTTGTACATCGAGGTGAAGGCGCGACCGGCGGTCTTGGCGTCGTACATCATCTTGCCCGGCACATTGGCCTGCGGATCGGTGAAGGAATGCACCGCACCGCCATAGCTCAGCAGCTGCCAATCCACGCCCGCGGCATTCATTTCCTCCTCGAAGGCCGGCAACTGCTCTTTCGGCACCAGCGGGTCGGAGGCGCCATGCATTACCAGCACCGAGCCCTTGATGTTTTGCGCATCGGCCGGGTTTGGCGTATCCAGGGTCCCGTGGAACGACACCGCGGCCTTCAGCGGTGCACCGCTGCGCGCCAGCTCCAGGGAGCAGCAACCGCCGAAGCAGAAACCGAAGGTGGCCAGCCTGGCTTTGTCCACCGCGGCTTCCTGCTGGCTTTGCAATACCTCAAAGGCTGCCTGCATGCGCTTGCGCAGCAAGGCCCGGTCGTTCTTCAGCGGCATCATCGCCGCGCCCGCCTCGTCGCCGTTGCTTGGGCGTAGCTCTTGCCCATACAGGTCGGCGACCAGCACCACATACCCCTTGGCGGCCACGGCCTCGGCGATCTTCTCGGCTCCGGCACCGACGCCCATCCAGTTCGGTGCCATCAACAGCCCGGGGCGCGGGCCCTGATGACTGGCATCGAACGCCAGGCGGCTTTCGTAGGATTGACCATCAATCTGGTAGACCAGGGAACGAACAGTGACTTGGCTCATTTCAGACTCCTGATTTAAAAACACCGGAATAAAAAAACCCGCCGAAGCGGGTTTTTCTGCAACGTACTTAAACCGACAATTCAACCAGCAGCTTGTTCAGGCGGCGCACATAGGCCGCCGGGTCTTTCAAGCTGTCGCCGGCCGCCAGGGCCGCCTGATCGAAGAGGATGTGCGACAGATCGCCGAAACGCTCGTCGCTCTGCTCGCCGTCGAGTTTCTCGATCAGCGGGTGAGCCGGGTTGAATTCGAAGATCGGCTTGGAATCCGGCACTTTCTGCCCGCTCGCTTCGAGGATCTGGCGCATTTGCAGGCCCAGGTCTTGCTCGCCGATGGCCAGGATCGCCGGGGAGTCGGTCAGGCGGTGGGAAACCCGCACTTCGCTGACAGTGTCGCCCAGGGCGGTCTTGATCCGCTCGACCAGGCCTTCCTTGCTCTTGGCAACTTCTTGCGCGGCCTTCTTGTCCTCTTCCGAGTCCAGGTTGCCCAGGTCCAGGTCGCCACGCGCCACGTCGACAAAACCTTTGCCGTCGAAATCGCTCAGGTAGCTCATCAGCCACTCGTCGATGCGGTCGGTCAGCAGCAGCACTTCGATGCCTTTCTTGCGGAAGACTTCCAGGTGCGGGCTGTTCTTGACCTGCGCGTAGGTTTCGCCGGTGAGGTAGTAGATCTTGTCCTGGCCTTCCTTGGCGCGCGCCAGGTAATCGCCCAAGGAAACGTTCTGCTCGCCGTCTTCGCCCTGGGTGGAGGCGAAGCGCAGCAGGCCGGCGATCTTTTCCTTGTTGGCGAAGTCTTCGGCCGGGCCTTCTTTCATCACCTGGCCGAAGTTCTTCCAGAAGCCCTTGTATTGCTCAGGCTCGTTCTTCGCCAGTTTTTCCAGCATGTCCAGCACGCGCTTGGTCAGCGCCGACTTCATGGAATCGATGATCGGGTCTTTCTGCAGGATTTCCCGCGACACGTTCAGCGACAGGTCGTTGGAGTCGACCACGCCCTTGATGAAGCGCAGGTACAGCGGCAGGAAGGATTCCGCCTGGTCCATCACGAACACGCGCTGCACGTAGAGCTTCAGGCCTTTTGGCGCTTCACGCTGGTACAGGTCGAACGGAGCACGGGCCGGCACATAGAGCAGCGAGCTGTATTCCAGCTTGCCTTCGACCTTGTTGTGGCTCCAGCTCAGCGGGTTCTCGAAGTCGTGGGCGATGTGCTTGTAGAACTCCTGGTATTCCTCGTCCTTGATCTCGGTGCGCGGACGGGTCCACAGGGCGCTGGCGCGGTTGACGGTTTCCCATTCCTGCGCGGGCTTCTCTTCACCTTCGGCGGCCGTGACTTCTTTCGGCAGCTCGATCGGCAAGGCGATATGGTCGGAATATTTCTTGATGATGTTGCGCAGGCGCCAGCCATCGGCGAACTCGTCTTCGCCGGACTTCAGGTGCAGGACGATGCGGGTACCGCGGTCAGCCTTGTCGATGGTCGCGACTTCGAATTCGCCTTCGCCCTTGGAGGACCAATGCACGCCTTCGCTGGCAGCGAGGCCGGCACGACGGCTGAAGACATCGACCTTGTCGGCGACGATGAAGGCGGAGTAGAAGCCCACGCCGAACTGGCCGATCAGGTGTGAATCCTTCTTCTGGTCGCCCGTGAGGTTTTTCATGAAGTCAGCGGTGCCGGACTTGGCGATGGTCCCCAGGTGGGTGATCACATCTTCCCGGCTCATGCCGATGCCGTTGTCTTCGAGGGTGACGGTCTTGGCGTCCTTGTCGAAGCTCACACGGATTTTCAGCTCCGCGCCACCTTCCAGCAACTCAGGCTTGGACAGGGCTTCGAAGCGCAATTTGTCGACAGCGTCAGAGGCGTTCGAGATCAGTTCGCGAAGGAAGATTTCCTTATTGGAATACAGCGAATGGATCATGAGGTGCAGCAGCTGCTTTACCTCGGTCTGGAAGCCCAGGGTTTCCTTTTGAGTTTCCACACTCATGGTCATCAAACTCCAATCAGATGGCTAAACCGCGCCCGGTGGGCTTACGGCGGGATGTCCTGAGAATTGGGGGCTATACCTGAGATTTCAAGGGCCTGGATTTTCTTCAAGCTTGAAATGTGCCCGGGCAGTGGCAATCGCCTCCTCGGCGGAGCTCTGCCAGGCAGTGATGGCCACGTTCGCTACCCGCCGGCCCTGGCGGCAGACCTGGCATTTGGCATAGGTATCGCGAAATTGCCCGGTACGCAGGTAGTCGAGGGAAAAATCGATGATTTTCGGCACGCCCGGCGAGCCGGTGACAATCAGCAGGTGCAAGGCCGCCGCCAATTCCATGAAGCCGGCGATCACGCCACCGTGCAGGGCCGGCAGCAACGGGTTGCCGATGTTGTCCCGGTTGGCGGGCAGGCGAAACAGCAATTCATCGCCCTGTCTCGAACATTCGATGCCGATCAACCCGGCGTAGGGAATCAACTGCAACAGCTGCGCGTAATCCCCTTGCTGGTGGGCGCGCTGCACTTGCTCCTGGAAATCGTCGCTCATGGCTTTTCACCCTTGATGGCGCCGGCAAATCCTTTGGTGCCCTTGATGCCTTTGCCCATGCGCATAAAGGTGCCCACCACATGGGCAACGGGGTGCTCGGGATCGTCCTGATAAGCAAAGCCGCGAGTAAAAATCACATCGCTGGTCACTCGGTAGCACTGGGCAAAGCCATATACGCTTTGGCCCGGCTGTGCGGGGTGCATGTAATCGATGCGCAGGTCCAGGGTCGGACAGACTTCGAACTCCGGCAGCACGCACAAGGTGGCCATACCGCAGGCCGTGTCCATCAATGAGGTCAGCGCACCACCGTGGATCACTCCGGTCTGGGGGTTGCCTACTATTTGCGGGCTGTAGGGGAGCATCAGGGTGATGCCGTCTTTGGAAGCGCTGTGCACGCTCATGGCCAGTACCTGGCAATGGCGCAGGGCCGACAAAAACCGTGTCGCACGCTCAAAAACAGGGCTTTGCTCCATAAGGCAACTCTCTAGTTGGTATCAAAAACGCTCAGTTAACGTGGCAGGTAAAAGTTCCATATTGCTGGCACTTTATATATCTTTAACTTTCAAGGAACTTAACCTGTAGAGCCGTGCTCGAAAGGCCAGAAGATATCTTCAATAAGGAGAAACACCCCATGCGTAAGACTTTAGCTATTGCCCTGATGCTGACCGCTTCCCTCGGTCTCGCTGCCTGCGATAAAAAATCCGAGGACAAAGCTCAAGATGCCAACCAACATGCTGAGCAAGCTCAACAGAAAATGAATGAAGCTCAGGATAAAGTGAACGAAGCTGCAAAAGAAAACGCCGAAGCAGCCAAAGATCAGGCTGAAGCGAACAAAGCAGCGACTGAAGAAGCTGCCAAGGAAGCCGCTCCTAAAACCAACTAATCCGGTTTTAGTGCAGCAAAAAGAAAGCCCGCCTAGTGCGGGCTTTACTTTGCCTGGAATAAGCTCTAAGCCAACAGGCTGCGAAAAGTCGGACTAAGCATCAGCAGCAATGAACAGAGCAGGCCGATAAACCAGACCAGGCTGCGCTGCCAGGCAAGATCCGCCCAATAGCAAAGCAGATAGATAACCCGCGTAATGACAAAGACGATTGCCAGGCTGTCGATCAACCAGCCCTGGGTCTGGGTGGCGTGGGCCATCAGCACGCCGACGGCAAACAACATGAAGGCTTCGAAGCTGTTCTGGTGCGCCGCCACTGCCCTGGCGCCGAACCCCGTGAGCTGCGCCTGCTGCTGGCGTGGCAGGTGATTGTCATAGCCGCCCTGCTCTTTCATGGCCTTGGCCACCGGCATTCGCGCCACGTAAATCAGCAACGCGCTGATAAACACACACCAGAACGCAATACTCATCAGGCAATCTCCTTGTTCGCCTCGGGCAATGGTGCCTCTGTAGGGGTATAGACCATCACGTCCAACACGTCGGAGTGAAACTCCCGGCGGTACAACACCAGAACCACGCCCGCACTCATCAACATGAACAGCCAGGGGCTGACGAACCAGGCCAGCATGCTCATGCCGAAGTAATAGGAGCGCAGGCCAAAGTTGAACTGGTTGGCGGCCATGGAAATCACCCGCGCGGCCCGCATTGCAAAGGCTTTTCGCTCCTGTTCGGAAACATGTCGCTCACCGATCATGGGCGCCGAACCCACGAGAATGGCCGCGAAGTTGTATTGGCGCATGCACCAGCTGAAGGTGAAGAAGGCGTAGACGAACACCAGGGCCAGGCACAGCAGCTTGATCTCCGACATACCCTGGGAGGCCTGCTGCACCATGGGAATGTCGGCCAACAGCGACACCGCACGCTCGGACGAGCCAAGCACCGTGAGGATACCGGCGAGGATAATCAGGGTACTGGAGGCAAAGAACGACGCATTGCGCTCCAGGTTGCCGATCACGCTGGCGTCGGCGATACGGTTGTCGCGCAGCAGCATGCGGCGCATCCAGTCTTCCCGGTACAAATGCAGCACGCTGGCCAGGCACGCGGTGTCGCGACCCTTCCATGTGGCGTAGCGGGTGTAGCCGCCCCAGCAGATGACAAACCAGAGCGCGGCGATGAGATGGATCAGGTTGGCTTCGACGAACGACATGCAGGTTCCCGGATAGGCGTTTGGCAGAGTGCGGATACAACTGGCACTGCTTCGACGTTGATCGAGGAAAAAAGACACCATGCCCCGCCCATAAAAAATGCCCCGCATCGTTGGATACGGGGCATTTTTATGGCTGCCGGGCACCCGCTCGTGACGGGTCCCAGGCAAATGGCGGCTTAGGCCAGCGCTTCGCTGCGTTTGCCCAGCAGGCGATCGCAGACTACCGCGACCACCAGCGTCATGAACGAAGGCACCAGCCACGCCAGGCCTTGTTCGCTCAGCGGTAGGTGCATCAACTGGGTTGGCATCCAGTCCGCCAGGCCGGCGCCCTTGAGCGCGTCGATCAGGCCGAACAGGAAGGACACCAGCATCACCGGACCGACGATACGGCCCTGCTCATGCCAGAAGTCCTTGCAGAAGCTCAGGGCCACCAGGGCGATGCACGGCGGGTAAATGGCAGTCAGCACCGGGATGGAGAAAGCGATCAGCTTGGTCAGGCCCAGGTTCGACACCAGCAGCGAAAACGCCGCCAGGATAATCACCAGAGTCTTGTAGGACAACGGCAGCACGCGGCTGAAGTATTCGGCGCACGCACAGGTCAGGCCGACCGCGGTCACCAGGCAGGCCAGGGAGATCAGTACGGCGAGGAAACCACTGCCCAGGGAACCGAAGGTGTGTTGCACATAAGCGTGCAGCACCGCTGCACCATTGGTGGCACCGGCTGCAACTTCGTGGCTGCCCGCCCCCAGGCGGAACAGGCTGACGTACACCAGCGCCAGGCCGATCCCGGCAATCAGCCCGGCGATGATCGCGTAACGGGTGATCAGGCGTGGCGACTCGACGCCACGGGAACGAATGGCATTGACGATGACGATGCCAAACACCAGCGCGCCCAGGGTATCCATGGTCAGGTAGCCATTGATGAAGCCCTGGGAGAACGGCGCCGCCACGTATTCGGGCGTCGCAGTACCGATATCACCGGCAGGCAAGGCGAATGCGGCAATGCCCAGCACGGCCAGGGCAATGATTTTCAGCGGTGCGAGGAAACGCCCAACGGTGTCCAGCAGGCGCCCTGGATAAAGGGAGATGAAAAACACCAGCAGGAAGTAAACCGAGCTATAGAGGAACAGCGCCAGCGGGCTTTCGCCGGTCAAGGGCGCCAGGCCCACCTCGAAAGACACGGTCGCAGTACGCGGCGTCGCGAACAACGGGCCTACCGCCAGGTAGCAGACCGCTGCCAGCAGGCCACCGGCGATCTTGCCGATCGGGCTGCTCAGCGCGTCCATCGCGCCGCCGACCTTGGCCAGGGCCACGACGGTGACTACCGGCAGGCCTACGGCGGTGATCAGGAAGCCCAGCGCCGCGATCCAGACATGAGGTCCGGACTGCAAGCCGACGATAGGCGGGAAGATGATGTTGCCGGCCCCAACGAATAGGGCAAAGGTCATAAAACCAAGCGCCAGAATGTCCTGGCCTTTCAACACTTTCATTAAGGAAATACCACACTACTGAATCGGAATTTAGAGAGGGATTTCCCTTATGGGTGAGGGAAATGCTGTCGGTCCGTATAGGACTGACCCGTTTAGCGCGCAGCTTCCTTATGGGACGCAGACGCAAAAGAGGCGGCTAGACTACCGAATTTGTAAGACGAACGCACTGTTAGAGGGCGAGCTGTCCGATAAGCGACATTTCCATGTCGCGTTTATATAGATAAATAGCCGTTGGCCATGATCGCGAGCCCTTGCCAATGGCCGGAAAGCACAAAGGCCACCCGAAGGTGGCCTTTGTCAGCAGAGTTACAAGCTAAGCGCGAGGCTTACTTGACAGCCCAGCCAGTCAGCTCGGCCAGGGCCTTGCCGATGTCTGCCAGCGAACGCACGGTTTTCACGCCTGCGTCTTGCAGAGCAGCGAATTTCTCGTCTGCAGTGCCTTTGCCGCCAGAGATGATTGCGCCAGCATGGCCCATGCGCTTGCCCGGAGGAGCAGTCACACCAGCGATGTAGGAAACAACCGGCTTGGTCACGTTAGCCTTGATGTAGGCAGCCGCTTCTTCTTCAGCCGAACCGCCGATCTCACCGATCATCACGATCGCTTCGGTCTTCGGGTCTTCCTGGAACAGCTTCAGGATGTCGATGAAGTTGGAGCCTGGGATCGGGTCACCACCGATGCCGACGCAAGTGGACTGACCGAAACCGGCGTCAGTGGTCTGCTTCACGGCTTCGTAAGTCAGGGTGCCGGAACGGGAAACGATACCGACCTTGCCTGGCAAGTGAATGTGACCTGGCATGATGCCGATCTTGCATTCGCCTGGAGTGATCACGCCTGGGCAGTTAGGGCCGATCAGGGTAACACCCAGTTCGTCGCACTTGACCTTGGCATCCAGCATATCCAGGGTAGGAATGCCTTCGGTGATGCAGACGATCAGCTTGATGCCGCCGAAAGCCGCTTCCAGGATGGAGTCCTTGCAGAAAGGAGCTGGAACGTAGATCACGCTGGCGGTGGCGCCAGTGGCAGCTACAGCGTCTTTCACGGTGTTGAAGACAGGCAGGCCCAGGTGCTCGGTGCCGCCTTTGCCCGGAGTTACGCCGCCAACCATCTTGGTGCCGTATTCGATGGCTTGCTGGGTGTGGAAACTACCTTGCGAACCGGTAATACCCTGGCAGATAACTTTGGTGTCTTTATTGATCAGGACGCTCATTATTTGCCCTCCGCAGCTTTGACAACTTGTTGAGCAGCGTCGGTCAGGCTGGTAGCAGCGATGATGTTCAAGCCGCTTTCTGCCAGTACTTTAGCGCCCAGTTCAGCGTTGTTGCCTTCAAGGCGAACAACAACCGGGATTTTCACGCCGACTTCTTTCACTGCACCGATGATGCCTTCGGCAATCATGTCGCAACGAACGATGCCGCCGAAGATGTTGACCAGTACTGCAGCGACGTTGGCGTCGGACAGGATGATCTTGAAGGCTTCGGTCACGCGCTCTTTGGTAGCACCACCACCTACGTCGAGGAAGTTGGCTGGCTTGCCGCCGTGCAGGTTGACGATGTCCATGGTACCCATGGCCAGGCCGGCACCGTTGACCATGCAGCCGATGTTGCCTTCCAGCGCTACGTAGTTCAGTTCGAACTTGGCAGCGTGCGCTTCGCGCGGATCGTCCTGCGACGGATCGTGGAAAGTCTTCAGCTTAGGCTGACGGTACATGGCGTTGGCGTCGATGTTGATCTTCGCGTCCAGGCAGTGCAGATCGCCATCAGCCTTGATCACCAGCGGGTTCACTTCCAGCAGTGCCAGATCGTGGTCCTGGAACAGTTTGGCCAGGCCTACGAAGATCTTGGCGAACTGGGCAACTTGCTTGCCTTCCAGACCCAGCTGGAAAGCCAGCTCGCGACCCTGGAATGGCTGAGCGCCAACCAGTGGATCGATAGTGGCCTTGAGGATTTTCTCAGGGGTGTCGTGAGCGATTTTCTCGATGTCCACGCCACCTTCGGTGGAAGCCATGAACACGATGCGACGGCTCGAACGGTCGACGACAGCGCCCAGGTACAGCTCTTTAGCGATATCAGTGCACGATTCAACCAGGATCTTGGTGACTGGCTGACCATTGGCGTCAGTCTGGTAAGTCACCAGACGCTTGCCCAACCACTGTTGAGCGAATGCTTTAGCGTCTTCTTTGCTGCGAACCAGCTTTACGCCGCCCGCTTTACCGCGACCACCGGCGTGAACCTGGGCTTTGACAACCCACTCGGAGCCGCCGATCTTGTCGCAAGCTTCTGCTGCTTCTTCCGGGGTGTCTACCGCGTAGCCTTTGGATACTGGCAGGCCGTATTCAGCGAACAGCTGCTTACCCTGATACTCGTGAAGATTCATGCTTTTTACCGTCTTCGTTAGGTACTGCGCATTCGGCGCTGCGCTCTTGATGAGTGCCGCGCCACCTGTGACCGCTCCCCACCGGACTCCCCTGCCCCGCATCCGCAGCCTGGGCTGCGGCACAACACATGAAGATTCCCGTGAGGTCGAGTCCAGCGGACGTTCCGCGGTGAGTCTTGCTCGCAAGGCTCACGACGGGCAATCCGCCGTGGTTTCTTATTGTCTTAACGCTTTTTGCGGTTGGCGATGTGGATGGCGCCGCCATTCACTGCCAGTGCTGCTTCGTGCAGGGCTTCGGACAGGGTCGGATGGGAGAAGACCATCATGCCCAGGTCTTCGGCGCTGGTGCCGAATTCCATGCCGATTGCACCTTGCTGAACCAGTTCTGCCGCGCTTGGGCCGATCACGTGAACGCCCAGTACGCGGTCAGTCTTGGCATCAGCGATGACTTTTACGAAACCGCCGGTGTCGTTGGCTGCCATGGCACGGCCGCTGGCTGCGAACGGGAAGGTGCCGACGTTAACTTCAACGCCTTCAGCTTTCAAGGTCTGCTCGGTCTTACCAACCCATGCGATTTCCGGGTGAGTATAAATAACCGAAGGGATCAGATCATAGTTCATCTGAGCCTTGTGGCCCTTGATGCGCTCGACAACCATGATGCCCTCTTCCGAGGCCTTGTGAGCCAGCATCATGCCGCGCACCACGTCGCCGATGGCGTAAACGCCCGGCACGGTGGTAGCGCAGTGATCGTCAACGTGCACGAAACCGCGCTCGTCGAGGGTCACGCCGCAATCGGCAGCCAGCAGATCAGTGGTCACCGGACGGCGACCAACGGCTACGATCAGCTTGTCGAAAGTGATGTTCTGTTCGCCGTTGGCATCGGTGTAGGTCACGACTACTTCTTCGCCGTTGACCTTGGAACCGGTAACACGAGCGCCCAGCTTGATGTCCAGGCCCTGTTTGGTCAGGGTTTTCAGCGCTTCCTTGGAGACCGCGGTGTCGGCAGCCATCAGGAAGGTGTCCAGGGCTTCCAGGACGGTCACTTCAGCGCCCAGACGGGACCATACCGAACCCAGTTCCAGACCGATCACGCCAGCGCCGATCACGCCCAGGCGTTTTGGCACGGATTGGAATTCCAGCGCGCCAGTGGAGTCGACGATCACTTTCTGATCGACCGGAGCAGGCGGGATGTCGATTGGACGGGAGCCTGGCGCCAGGATGACGTTCTCGGCTTCGATCACTTCCACCGAGCCGTCTGGCTTGGTGACTTCAACTTTCTTGCCAGCCAGCAGTTTGCCGTGGCCCTGGATGGAGGTCACGCCGTTGGCCTTGAACAGGGTGGCAACACCGCTGGTCAGGTTCTTCACGATGTTGGCCTTGCGGCCGACCATCGCCGGCACGTCCATGGACACACCAGCGTGGCTGATACCGTGGATCGCGAAACCGTCTTGGGCTTCGTGGAATTTCCAGGAGCTGTCCAGCAGCGCCTTGGAAGGGATGCAGCCGACGTTCAGGCAAGTACCGCCGAGGGCCAGCTTGCCCTCCTTGTCGGTATATTTCTCGATGCAGGCAGTCGTGAGGCCGAGTTGCGCAGCTTTAATGGCAGCTACATAGCCGCCAGGGCCTGCGCCAATCACTACCACGTCGAATTTCTGAGTCATGTGTCATTCCTTCTCGAATCAAACCGGACGGCCCCTTGTGGAGGCCGTCGTGGGACGAAGCTGTTCGTTTCGGCGAAAGGCCGATCATCGCTGATCGGCCCAGGCTACGAAATCAGATATCCAGCAGCAGACGAGCCGGGTCTTCCAGCAGGTTCTTGATGGTAACCAGAAAGGTCACTGCTTCTTTACCGTCGATCAAACGGTGATCGTAGGACAGAGCCAGGTACATCATCGGGCGGATAACCACCTGACCGTTGATCGCCATAGGACGCTGCAGAATGTTGTGCATGCCCAGGATTGCCGCTTGTGGTGGGTTGACGATCGGAGTCGACATCATCGAACCGAAAGTACCACCGTTGGTGATGGTGAAAGTACCGCCGGTCATCTCTTCCATCGACAGTTTGCCGTCACGGGCTTTCTTGCCGAAGGTGGCAATGCCGCCTTCGATTTCAGCCAGGCTCATCAGTTCGGCGTTACGCAGAACCGGAACCACCAGGCCGCGATCGCTGGACACGGCAACACCGATGTCGGCGTAGCCGTGGTAAACGATATCGGAGCCGTCGATCGAGGCGTTGACCGCCGGGAAACGCTTCAGCGCTTCGGTAGCGGCCTTGACGAAGAACGACATGAAGCCCAGGCGTACGCCGTTGTGGGACTTCTCGAACAGGTCCTTGTACTTCGAACGCAGAGCCATGACTTCGGTCATGTCGACTTCGTTGAAGGTGGTCAGCATCGCCATGTTCGACTGGGCTTCGACCAGACGCTCGGCAACCTTGGCACGCAGACGGGTCATTGGAACGCGCTTCTCGACGCGGTCGCCGGCAGCGAATACTGGGGCGGCGGCGGCAGGAGCGGCAGCCTTGGCAGGCGCGGCAGCCGGAGCGGCTTTCTTGGCAGCAACGGCTGCAACCACGTCTTCCTTGGTCACACGACCGCCTTTGCCGGTACCGGCAACGGAAGCGATGTTGATGCCGTTTTCTTCAGCCAGCTTGCGCGCGGCTGGAGCAGCGATTGGATCGTCTTCGCCTTCGGCGGCTGGAGCTGCGGCAGCGGCAGCCGGGGCAGCTGCAGCGGCCGGAGCAGCTGCAGCAGCGCCTTCAGCGATGGAGCCCAGTACTTCGTCGGACAGAACGGTGTCGCCTTCGTTCTTGACGATAGCGCCCAGCACGCCGTCAGCGGTGGCCAGAACTTCCAGCACAACCTTGTCGGTTTCGATGTCGACAATCAGTTCGTCGCGCTTGACGGCGTCGCCCGGTTTTTTGTGCCAGGTGGCAACGGTGCCATCGGCAACCGATTCCGGGAAAGTGGGGGCTTTGATCTCGATAGCCATTATCTGTGGTTCCTTAAATTCGGTTTCAGGTGCGCGAAGGCGTTAAACAGTGAAAGCATCTTGCAGCAGTTTTTCCTGCTGCTCGGCGTGCATCGACGCGTAACCGCATGCAGGTGCAGCAGAGGCTTCACGGCCCGCGTACTCGAGTACGAGCGACTTGTCGTGATTGCCAACGATGCGGCGCATGTGGTGCTGGCTGCAGTACCAGGCCCCCTGGTTCATCGGCTCTTCCTGACACCAAACGACATGTTTGAGGTTGGTGTACGGAGCCAGGACTTCGTTCAAGTCGTCCTCAGGGAATGGGTACAGCTGCTCGATACGCACGACGGCGATGTCGTCGCGGCCTTCGGCACGGCGTTTTTCCAGCAGGTCGTAGTAGACCTTGCCGCTGCACAGAATCAGACGAGTCACGTCTTTTGGATCCTGGGCATCGATTTCCGGAATAACGGTCTGGAACGAACCTTCCGCCAGATCTTCCAGGGTCGAGATGGCCAGTTTGTGACGCAGCAGCGACTTCGGAGTCAGGACCACCAGCGGCTTGCGCAGCGGGCGAATCACCTGACGACGCAGCAGGTGGTAGATCTGGGCCGGGGTGGTCGGCATGCAGACCTGGATGTTGTGCTCGGCGCACAGCTGCAGGTAACGCTCCAGACGAGCCGAAGAGTGCTCCGGCCCCTGACCTTCATAACCGTGCGGCAGCAGCATGGTCAGACCGCAGAGACGGCCCCACTTGTGCTCGCCACTGGTGATGAACTGGTCGATAACGACCTGGGCACCGTTGGCGAAGTCACCGAACTGGGCTTCCCAGATCACCAGCGCGTTTGGCGTGGTGGTCGAGTAACCGTATTCGAATGCCAGTACGGCTTCTTCGGACAGGAACGAATCGTACAGGTCGAAACGTGGCTGGCCGTCATACAGGTGCTGCAGCGGAATGTAGGTGCTGGCGTCTTTCTGGTTGTGCAGGACCGCATGACGGTGCGAGAACGTACCACGGCCGATGTCCTGGCCGGTCATGCGGATCGGGTGACCTTCGAACGCCAGGGTCGCGTATGCCATGGTTTCGGCATAACCCCAGTTGATCGGCAGGCCGCCGGCTTGCATCTTCTGACGGTCTTCGTAGATCTTCGCAACCTGGCGCTGAACCACGAAGCCTTCCGGCAGCTCCAGCAGCTTGGCGGACAGTTCCTGCAAAGTCTTCAGATCGAAGGTGGTGTCGTGACGCGCAGTCCAGGCGTGGCCCAGGTACGGACGCCAGTCCACGAACAGCTCTTTGTTCGGTTCCTTGACCAGGCTCTTCACTACGTGCAGGCCGTTGTCCAGCGCGTTGCGGTATTCATCGACTTTCGCCTGAACACGCTCGGCGTCGAGCACGCTGCCCTGGACCAGGCGATCGGCATACAGCTCACGGGTGGTGCGCTGCTTGGTGATCTGCTGGTACATCAGAGGCTGGGTGCCGCTCGGCTCGTCCGCTTCGTTGTGGCCGCGACGGCGGTAGCAGACCAGGTCGATCACCACATCGCGCTTGTATTGCATGCGGTAGTCGATGGCCAGCTGGGTCACGAACAGTACGGCTTCCGGATCATCACCATTCACATGGAGGATCGGCGCCTGGATCATTTTCGCGACGTCGGTGGCGTACTCGGTGGAGCGCGAGTCCAGCGGGTTGCTGATGGTGAAACCGACCTGGTTGTTGATCACGATGTGCACGGTACCGCCGGTCTTGAAACCGCGGGTCTGCGACATCTGGAAGGTTTCCATCACCACGCCCTGACCTGCGAACGCAGCGTCACCGTGGATGGAGATCGGCAGAACCTTGTCACCGGTCTGGTCGTTGCGACGATCCTGACGGGCGCGCACCGAACCCTCGACCACTGGCGAAACGATCTCCAGGTGGGACGGGTTGAAGGCCATGGCCAGGTGAACTTCGCCACCGGTGGTCATCACGTTGGACGAGAAGCCCTGGTGGTATTTAACGTCACCGGAACCCAGCTCGACCTTCTTCTTGCCTTCGAACTCGTCGAACAGCTCGCGCGGGTTCTTGCCGAAGGTGTTGACCAGAACGTTGAGGCGGCCACGGTGGGCCATGCCGATCACGACTTCCTTGGTACCGTAGGAGCCGGAACGCTGGATCAGTTCGTCGAGCATCGGAATCAGGCTTTCGCCGCCTTCCAGGCCGAAACGCTTGGTGCCCGGGTATTTGGTACCCAGGTACTTTTCAAGGCCTTCCGCCGCTGTGACGCGCTCGAGCAGGTGGCTCTTGATATCCGTGGAGTACGTCGGACGGCCACGCACGCTTTCCAAACGCTGCTGGAACCACTGGCGCTGCTCGGAATCGGTGATGTGCGTAAATTCAGCGCCGATGGTGCGGCAATATGTCTGCTGCAACGCTTCGTGAATTTCGCGTAGGCTCGCTTCCTCTTTGCCGATGAACAGGTCGCCGGCACGGAAGGTCGTATCAAGATCGGCATTGGTCAAGCCGTAATGATTGATTGACAGGTCTGCAGGTGCAGGACGCTGCCACAGCCCCAGCGGGTCCAGCTGGGCTGCCTGGTGGCCACGCATACGGTAGGCCTGGATCAATCGCAGCACTTCAACTTGCTTCTTCTCGTGCTCGCTGCTCACGCTACCGGCGGATACCGGCTGGGCGCGGCGCTGGTTCTTTGCCAGCAACACGAAATGATCGCGGATTGTCGAGTGCGAAACATCGATGGCAGTGCTGCCGTCGGTAGGCAACTTCTGAAAGTAAGTGCGCCACTCTTCTGGCACAGCGTTAGGGTCGTGCAGGTAGAGCTCGTAGAGCTCTTCCACATAGGCAGCGTTACTACCGGATAGGTAGGCGCTGTTCCACATGCGCTGCATCACGCTTTCTTGCATGCTTGGTCACCCTCGGTTAGGGGAACACCACCGGCGAAGACACCGAGCAAACTTGCAAAAGTCCGAGTGCAGCGACCAAAACAAGCCACTTAGGATCACGCTGATAGTCCGGGTACCAGCCCGGATGCCCCTGCTTGTCTCATTTCTTCAAAATACGAGCGGCAACTTTGTGAGCTGCTGCTCAGCTTAAAACTACGGCGCCGGTTGAAGCCTGCGCCGTAGCATCTACGGGTACAGCGGTCCTGCCTTTACAACAACTGGGTTACAGCAGCTGAATCACACGCCGCTTTGCAGCAGCATGTTACGTATGTGACCGATGGCCTTAGTCGGGTTCAGGCCTTTCGGACAAACGTTGACGCAGTTCATGATGCCGCGGCAGCGGAATACGCTGAACGGATCATCCAGCGAAGCCAGACGCTCGGACGTCTTGGTGTCGCGGCTGTCTGCCAGGAAGCGGTAGGCTTGCAGCAGAGCAGCTGGACCCAGGAACTTGTCCGGGTTCCACCAGAAGGACGGGCAGGAAGTCGAGCAGCAAGCGCACAGGATACACTCGTACAGACCATCGAGCTTTTCGCGCTCTTCAGGGGACTGCAGACGTTCGATGGCCGGAGCCGGCGTGTCGTTCTGCAGGAATGGCTTCACCTTCTCGTATTGCTTGTAGAAGATGCTCATATCGACGACCAGGTCACGGATAACCGGCAAACCTGGCAGCGGACGAACAACCAGCTTGTTCTTCTTGACCACGGCAGACAGCGGCGTGATGCACGCCAGGCCGTTCTTGCCGTTGATGTTCATGCCATCGGAACCGCAAACGCCTTCACGGCAGGAACGACGGTAGGAGAAACCTTCGTCCTGCTCTTTGATCAGGGCCAGCACGTCCAGCACCATCAAGTCCTTGCCACCGGTGTCGACCTGGAAAATCTGGGTTTTCGGAGCCGAGTCGGTGTCAGGGTTGTAACGATAAACTTCAACTTGCAACATATCGATCACCCTTTAGTAAGTCCGGACTTTTGGTTCAAAAGTCGGAACAGTCTTCGGCGAGAAGTTAACCGCACGCTTGGCAACGCGCTTCTCACCCGGGAAGTACAGGGTGTGGCACAGCCAGTTTTCGTCGTCGCGGTCTTCGAAGTCTTCACGGGCATGAGCACCGCGGGACTCTTTACGCACTTCGGCAGCGATGGCGGTGGCTTCGGCCACTTCCAGCAGGTTCTGCAGTTCCAGTGCTTCGATACGTGCAGTGTTGAACGCCTGAGACTTGTCGTTGATCTTGACGTTGGCGATACGGGTACGCAGCTCGGCCAGCTGGGCAATGCCCTTCTGCATGTATTCGCCGGTACGGAATACACCGAAGTAGTTCTGCATGCAGCTTTGCAGCTCGCGACGCAGGGTAGCCACGTCTTCGCCATCGGTACGCTCGTTCAGAGCGGACAGGCGCGCCAGGGCCGCATTGATGTCGGCGTCGGTAGCGTCGTCGTACTCGATACCGTCGGTCAGCGCCTTTTCCAGGTGCAGGCCGGCAGCGCGACCGAATACCACCAGGTCGAGCAGCGAGTTGCCGCCCAGACGGTTGGCACCGTGAACCGATACGCAAGCCACTTCACCCACTGCGAACAGGCCAGGGATGATTTCGTCGTTGCCTTCGGCGTTCTGAGTGATCGCCTGGCCATGAATGTTGGTGGCAACGCCGCCCATCATATAGTGGCAAGTCGGAACAACCGGAACCGGAGCAACCACCGGATCGACGTGAGCGAAAGTCTTGGACAGTTCGCAAATGCCTGGCAGACGGCTGTGCAGCACTTCCTCGCCCAGGTGGTCGAGCTTGAGCATCACGTGGTCGCCATTCGGACCGCAACCGTTGCCAGCGATGATTTCCTTAACCATCGAGCGGGCAACAACGTCACGACCAGCAAGGTCCTTGGCGTTCGGAGCATAACGCTCCATGAAACGCTCGCCGTGCTTGTTGATCAGGTAACCACCTTCACCACGGCAACCTTCGGTAACCAGTACACCGGCACCGGCGATACCGGTCGGGTGGAACTGCCACATTTCGATGTCTTGTACCGGCACGCCGGCACGCAGCGCCATGCCTACACCGTCGCCGGTGTTGATCAGGGCGTTGGTGGTGGACGCATAGATACGACCTGCACCGCCGGTAGCCAATACGGTGGCCTTGGCACGGATGTAGGTGGTTTCGCCGGTTTCGATGCAGATCGCGATCACACCGACGAACGCGCCGTCCTGGTTCTTCACCAGATCAACGGCGTAATACTCGTTCAGGAAGGTGGTGCCGGCTTTCAGGTTGCCCTGATAAAGGGTGTGCAGCAGTGCGTGACCGGTACGGTCGGAAGCTGCGCAGGTACGGGCAGCCTGGCCGCCTTTACCGTAATCCTTGGACTGACCGCCGAAAGGACGCTGGTAGATACGACCGGTTTCGGTACGGGAGAACGGCAGGCCCATGTGATCCAGTTCGAAAACCGCGGCCGGACCTTCCTGACACATGTATTCGATAGCGTCCTGGTCACCGATATAGTCGGAACCCTTGACGGTATCGTACATATGCCAGCGCCAGTCATCGTTCGGGTCCGCCGAGGCGATCGCGCAAGTGATGCCGCCCTGGGCAGACACAGTGTGCGAACGGGTCGGGAACACCTTGGTGATCACCGCAGTCTTGTGGCCGCCCTGGGCCAGCTGCAGTGCGGCACGCATGCCGGCGCCGCCGCCGCCAATGATGATGGCGTCGAAAGAAATGGTTGGAATGTTAGCCATGAATCAGATACCCCAGAGAATCTGCACACCCCAGACGAAGTAGGCGAACATCGCAACGCCGCATACTGCCTGGAAAAGGAAACGTACTGCTGTCGCCGACTTGCCCAGCGCCATCGGCGTCAGGTAATCGGTCGAAATGGTCCACATGCCGACCCAGGCGTGAGCGCCCAGAGCAACCATGGCCAGCAGGCTGAAGATACGCATCCAGTTGTTGGAGAACAGGGCGTGCCATTGCTCATAGCCAAGGCCCGGGTTCGCAACGAGGTATCCGATCAGGAAAATGAAATAAGCCGCGAGAACGACCGCGGACACACGCTGTGCCATCCAGTCATAAAGGCCCGAACGCGACAGGTTCGTAACGCTGGTTACCATATCCAAACTCCCGCCAGAACGATTACCACCACGGATACGGCGATAACGATTTTCGAGCCCAGCTTGCCGCCTTCCAGCGTCTCACCGATGCCCATGTCCATGATCAGATGGCGTACACCGGCCACCAAGTGATAAAGCAAGGCGGACAGGAGGCCCCACGCAACGAATTTGGCCAGCGGACTGGTCAAGCACGCCTTCACCTCGGCATAACCTTCCTCGGAGCCCAGGGATTTGCTCAATGCGTAAAGCATGATGCCGATGCCCAGGAAGAGGATGATGCCGGAAACACGGTGGAGAAACGACGTAACGCCGGTGATGGGGAGTTTGATGGTCCTTAGGTCTAGGTTTACAGGTCGTTGGCTATTCACGGCTTTTTTTCACACTGAAGAGCCCCTAACAATCAGGGCAAAGTTGTTGGGGAGTGCACTGGTCAGGTACCCACCACCAAGGGAGTGACGACCCCCATCAAACCGGGCCCGAAAGCCCATGGCGGTCGGTGGCCGAGTATAGACAGTTAGGCTACTAATGACAACGCAATCACCTTCCCCTAATAGCTCATTGCGTTAGCCATATAAAAGGCGTAAATGGCGGGGAATTTCGAGGAAAAAGTCCGGTTAAAGCCTTCTGGGGCAAGACTTTAGGCAAATTGACATTCGGATTTATCTCACTATAGTGGTGCGGGCCCTGCGTGGGGGGTCTGTCTGATGATTTCAAGCATAAATAGGAGGCCACATGGCTGACAAAAAAGCGCAGTTGATCATCGAGGGCGCAGCCCCCGTCGAGCTGCCCATTTTAACCGGCACCGTTGGTCCCGATGTAATCGATGTTCGCGGCTTGACGGCCACGGGCCGCTTCACCTTTGACCCGGGTTTCATGTCGACCGCCTCCTGCGAGTCGAAAATCACCTATATCGACGGCGACAACGGCATTCTGTTGCACCGCGGCTACCCGATCGAGCAGTTGGCTGAAAAGTCGGACTACCTGGAAACCTGCTATCTGCTGCTCAATGGCGAATTGCCAACCGCAGAACAGAAGGCCCAGTTCGTCAGCAACGTGAAGAACCACACCATGGTTCACGAGCAGTTGAAGACCTTCTTCAACGGCTTCCGTCGCGACGCCCACCCGATGGCTGTCATGTGCGGCGTAGTCGGCGCGCTCTCGGCCTTCTACCACGACTCCCTGGACATCAATAACCCGCAGCATCGCGAAATCTCCGCGATCCGCCTGGTTGCCAAGATGCCGACCCTGGCAGCGATGGTTTACAAGTACTCCATGGGCCAACCCATGATGTACCCGCGCAACGACCTGTCGTACGCGGAAAACTTCCTGCACATGATGTTCAACACCCCGTGCGAGATCAAACCGATCAGCCCGGTGCTGGCCAAGGCAATGGACCGGATCTTCATCCTCCACGCCGACCACGAGCAGAACGCTTCGACTTCCACCGTACGCCTGGCAGGCTCCTCGGGTGCCAACCCGTTTGCCTGTATCGCTGCCGGCATCGCCGCACTCTGGGGCCCGGCTCACGGCGGCGCCAACGAAGCCGTACTGACCATGCTCGACGAAATTGGCGATGTCTCGAACATCGACAAGTTCATCGCCAAGGCCAAGGACAAGAACGATCCGTTCAAGCTGATGGGCTTCGGTCACCGCGTCTACAAGAACCGTGACCCGCGCGCCACCGTCATGAAGCAGACCTGCGACGAAGTGTTGAAGGAACTGGGCATCACCAACGATCCGCAACTCGAACTGGCCATGCGCCTGGAAGAGATCGCCCTGACCGACCCGTACTTCATCGAACGCTCGCTGTACCCGAACGTCGACTTCTACTCGGGGATCATCCTCAAGGCAATCGGCATTCCGACCAGCATGTTCACCGTGATCTTCGCCCTGGCGCGTACCGTCGGCTGGATCTCGCACTGGAAAGAAATGCTCTCCAGCCCTTACAAGATCGGCCGTCCTCGCCAGCTGTACACCGGCTACGAGTCGCGCGACATCACCAAGCTGGAAGACCGCAAGTAAGACCTGTTGCCTTGCGCTAACGTCTTGACTGCAGCGGATACGGCCTCTTTATAGAGGCCGTATTTGTTTGTGCCCCCCCTCGTAGCTGCCTGCATTCGGCCGCACAGCGGATGTGGAATACCAAATCCACATCACTCTCACGCTGAACGAGCTTGCGAGCGCTGCGCACTCGATCGCAGGCTGCGCCAGCGGCTACAAAGGGCGAGGCATTCCTTGAGGCCATAAAAATGCCCCTGTCTTTCGACAGGGGCATCGGTTTGCAGCTCAGCTTATATATAGAAGCCGATATACAGGAGCCTTAGTGCGAGACCGCCCCGCTGGCTCCCAGGCCGGTCTGCGAGCGCACGAATTGCGGGAAGAACAGCGCCCGCTCATTGTCAGCCGCAGTGGACTTGTCGGTGATGGAGAAGAACCAGATCCCGATAAAGGCAATGATCATCGAGAACAGCGCCGGGTACTCGTAAGGGAAGATGGCTTTTTCATGCCCGAGGATCTGCACCCAGATGGTCGGGCCGAGAACCATCAGGCCAACGGCGCTGACCAGGCCCAGCCAGCCGCCAACCATGGCGCCGCGTGTGGTGAGCTTCTTCCAGTACATGGAAAGCAGCAGCACCGGGAAGTTGCAGCTCGCGGCAATGGAGAATGCCAGGCCGACCATGAACGCAATGTTCTGGCTCTCGAACAGGATGCCCAAGGCAATCGCCAGCACACCCAGGCACACGGTGGTGATCTTCGAGACGCGAATTTCATCCTTCTCGTTAGCCTTACCCTTCTTGATCACGCTGGCGTACAGGTCGTGGGAAACCGCCGAGGCACCAGCCAGGGTCAAACCAGCCACCACCGCCAGGATAGTGGCGAAGGCCACCGCCGAGATGAAGCCGAGGAACACGCTGCCGCCCACGGCATTGGCCAGGTGCACCGCCGCCATGTTGTTGCCGCCGAGCAGGGCGCCCGCCGCATCCTTGAACGCCGGGTTGGTGCTGACCAGGAGGATCGCGCCAAAACCGATGATGAAAGTCAGGATGTAGAAGTAGCCGATGAAACCGGTGGCATACAGCACGCTCTTGCGCGCTTCCTTGGCGTCGCTCACGGTGAAGAAGCGCATCAGGATGTGCGGCAGGCCCGCAGTACCGAACATCAACGCCAGGCCGAGGGAGAACGCCGAGATCGGATCCTTCACCAGCCCGCCCGGGCTCATGATCGCTTCACCCTTGGGGTGAACCTTCACGGCTTCGGAGAACAGCATGTTGAAGTCGAAGTTGACATGCTTCATGACCATCAACGCCATGAACGAAGCGCCGGACAGCAGCAGGACCGCCTTGATGATCTGGACCCAGGTGGTCGCCAACATGCCGCCGAACAGCACGTACATCACCATCAGGATGCCCACCAGGATCACCGCCACATGGTAATCGAGGCCGAACAGCAGCTGGATCAGCTTGCCCGCACCGACCATTTGCGCGATCAGGTAGAACGCCACCACCACCAGCGAGCCACAGGCCGACAGCGAGCGGATCTGGGTCTGCCCCAGGCGATAGGACGCCACGTCGGCGAAAGTGTATTTACCCAGGTTGCGCAGGCGCTCGGCGATCAGGAACAGAATGATCGGCCAGCCCACCAGGAAGCCGATCGAATAGATCAGGCCGTCGTAGCCGGAGGTGAACACCAGGGCGGAAATCCCCAGGAAGGACGCCGCCGACATATAGTCGCCAGCAATTGCCAGGCCGTTCTGGAAACCGGTGATCTTGCCGCCCGCGGCATAGTAGTCGGCTGCCGACTTGTTACGCTTGGACGCCCAGTAGGTGATGCACAGGGTGGCTCCCACGAACAGCACGAACATGATGATCGCAGAGACATTGAGCGGCTGCTTATGCACTGCGCCGGTCAGGGCGTCGGCTGCCCAGAGACTCGGGGCAAAGGCCGCGACGCCAAATAAGGCCAATAGACGCCGGATCATTGCTGAGCCTCCTTGAGAATCGCATTGTTCAGGTCGTCGAATTCGCCATTGGCGCGTCGCACGTAGATACCGGTCAGCACAAAGGCCGAGACAATCAGCCCGACACCAATGGGAATGCCCCAGGTGATCGATGACCCTGGACTGAGTTGCGCCCCCAGTACATGAGGTCCGTAGGCGATCAGCAGAATGAAGCCCGAATAGAGCCCGAGCATGATTGCCGAAAGTATCCAGGCGAATCGTTCGCGCTTGCTGACCAGCTCCTTGAAACGCGAGCTGTTTTGAATCGAGAGGTAAATGCTGTCGTTCATTGTTTTTATCCTCGCAGCACAGATTTTAGTTGGAACGTAGTCCACTCTATGCGGCTCTCGGACGGCTTCCAGACGACCTTAGTATTAGAACGACATCCCCGCGACAGACAGTTCTACAGCGGCCAAAACCAAAAAGCCGCCGGGTGCGAACACCCGACGGCCTTGAGACCTGCGACCCAGACGCTTCGCCGATCAGTTAGCGGTCCACTCGGCGACGCGCTCTGGGTGTTTGGCCACCCAATCCTTGGCCGCCGCTTCCGGCTTGGCGCCCTCTTGAATCGCCAGCATCACCTCGCCGATTTCATCCTTGGAAGCCCACTGGAACTTCTTCAGGAAGGCTGCAACCTCCGGCGCTTTCTTCTCCAGGCCTTTGCTGCCGATGCTGTTGACGGTTTCCGCGGCACCGTAGACCCCTTTCGGATCGTCCAGGAAGCGCAGCTTCCACTTGGCGAACATCCAGTGCGGCACCCAGCCGGTGACCGCGATGGACTCCTTTTTCTCTTCGGCACGGGTCAGCTCGGCGATCATCGCCGCACCCGAACTGGCTTGCAGTTTGTAGTCCAGGCCATAGTCCTTGATAGCCTGGTCGGTCTTGAGCATCACGCCCGAACCGGCATCGATACCGACGATCTTGTTCTTGAAGGTGGTGTCATCCTTCAGGTCGGCGATGCTCTTGGCCTTGACGTACTCCGGCACGATCAAGCCGATTTTCGCGTCCTTGAAGTTGGGGCCGTAGTCGACCACCTTGTCCTTGTTCTTGGTCCAGTACTCGCCGTGGGTCACCGGCAGCCAGGCCGACAGCATGGCGTCCAGCTTGCCGGTGGCCACGCCCTGCCACATGATCCCGGTCGCCACGGCCTGCAGCTTCACGTCATAACCGAGTTTCTGCTTGATCACCTCAGACGCTACATAAGTGGTCGCCACACTGTCCGACCAGCCGTCGACATAGCCGATGCTCAGGGTTTTGCTGTCGGCGCTGGCCAGGGTGGAACTGATCGCAAGCACCAGACCGGCACCTGCGCCCAAGAGTCGTCGCATCTTCATCGTTACTTCCCCGAAAGTGCTGCGCCCGACGGATGCCGAGCCGCGTCAACCTGTTGTTATGGTGCACGGCGCCCTCATCACGCCCCACCAACTTGCTCGAACATCAGCGCGATTGCCCTATGAGAGCCCTGACGCGTCGATCATCAACCTGACGCCAAAGGCGACCTGCTCTGACTGCGACCTCAAAACATTCAGCAACGACACCAGTTCGCCAGTAATCAGGGCATGCCTAAAACAGTCGCCCAATCCCGCCCGAACTTTGCATGTCAAAATCATGCAGGCCACCTGGGCATTGGCAAATCCGGGTAAGATGCCCGGCTTTGTTTCCTGACGGCCTGACCATGCCCTCGATTGCCCGCTTCCCGCTCCTGCCTTATCTATTCGCCTGCCTGCTGGGGCTCTTCGCCCTCTGCGGCTTCTGGTACGGCCTTGGCCAACCGGTGGTGCTGCCGGATGTCGCCAGCGCCAGTCACAAGCTGCAATGCGCGTCCTACACCCCGTTCGACAAGGACCAGTCGCCCTTCGACCAGCCGTTCAAACTGCGCCCGGAGCGCATGGACGCCGACCTGGCGCTGCTGGCGACACGCTTCGAATGCATCCGCACCTATTCCATGACCGGTCTCGAAGCCTTGCCGGACCTGGCGCGCAAGCACGGCCTGAAGCTGATGATCGGTGCCTGGGTCAACAGCAACCCGGTAGACACCGAAAAAGAGGTCGACCTGCTGATCGCCTCGGCCAATGCCAACCCGGATGTTGTGAGCTCGGTCATCGTCGGCAACGAAGCCCTGCTACGCAAGGAAGTCACCGGGCCGCAACTGGCCAGGCTGATCAACAAGGTCAAGGCTAACGTCAAGCAGCCGGTCACCTACGCCGACGTCTGGGAGTTCTGGCTCAAGCATCCGGAAATCGCACCGGCGGTGGACTTCCTGACCATCCACCTGCTGCCTTATTGGGAAGACGATCCATCGAACATCGATGCCGCGCTGAACCACGTGGCACAGGTGCGCCAGGTGTTCGGCAACAAGTTCGCGCCCAAGGACGTGATGATCGGCGAGACCGGCTGGCCCAGCGAAGGCCGCCAGCGCGAAACCGCCCTGCCGAGCCGGGTCAACGAGGCCAAGTTCATCCGTGGTTTTGTGGTCATGGCTGAGCACAATGGCTGGCATTACAACCTGATCGAAGCGTTCGACCAGCCGTGGAAACGCGCCAGCGAAGGTGCAGTCGGCGGTTACTGGGGCTTGTTCGATGCCGATCGCCAAGACAAGGGCGTGCTCGCCGGGCCCGTGTCGAACCTGCCGTACTGGCCATTCTGGCTGAGCGTGGGCGGGGTGATTTTTGTCGCCACGCTGCTCCTCGGCGGCCGCGTCCGCAGCACTCGCGCGGCCTTGGTCCTGCCGTTGCTCGGCGCCCTCGCCGCCTGCTCCATCGGCGCCTGGGGCGAGCTGGCGCGAGTCACCAGCCGCTTTGCCAGTGAATGGCTCTGGGCAGCCCTGTTGCTGGCCCTGAACCTGCTGGTGCTGGCCCACGCGGCGCTGAGCCTGAACAATCACACCGGCTGGCGCCAGCGCGCTTTCGATCGCCTGGAAAAACATGCCGGGTGGCTGCTCGCCGCCATTGGTTTCGCCGCCGCGGTGATGATGCTGGAGCTGGTGTTCGACCCGCGCTATCGCAGCTTCCCCAGCGCGGCCCTGCTCCTGCCGGCGCTGGTCTACCTGTGCCGTCCGGTGCGGGTGCCACGTCGCGAAATCGCCCTGCTGACCTTTATCATCGGCGCCGGCATTGCTCCCCAGCTCTACCGTGAAGGCCTGGAAAACCAGCAGGCCTGGGGCTGGGCCCTGGTCAACGTGCTGATGGTCGCCGCACTGTGGCGCAGCTTGCGGGCTCGCAAAGCCTGATCAGACCCCGTAGGAGCGAGGCTTGCCCGCGATGGCGGCGCCGCGGTGTATTAGCAATACCGCGTCATCGTTCATCGCGAGCAAGCTTCGCTCCTACACCACCGCACGCGGCGCCCGCACCAGCCGCAAGGCGCCGATCACAATGGCGAACACCGCCAGGCTGGTGTTGTAGAGCGCCAACGCTGGAATGCCGAACAACAGCGCCAGCACCGCCAGCCCCCAGCCGGCACGGCCTGGAACCACAAAGGCAATCAGAGCCGTCGCCAGCGCCGTCCAGCCCATGACCTTGAAGTGGATCAGCAGCCCCAGGCTGGAACGTGCCTGGCACTCCCAGCGGCCTGCCTCGTCGACGCAGACACCGACCCAACGAGCGTCCTCCATGAAGCCATAGCGCAGGCCATAACTGGCGGCCAGCCACAGCGGCAGGACAACAAGCAGCAGAATCACGGGAAGACGGCGGGACATGAAGCACTCCGATAAGCGAAAACGGCGCCCAGCATAATCGCCCGAGGCCGGTAAGCAAGCTTGTTACACAGATATCTGTTCAGCAAACAGCGGCAAAGTGTATCGTCTGGCAACTGTTGCCACCGATCCGGCTTTGCCCTGCCCTGAGCGTTTTTTACGCCGGGCCATGGCACTTCGTCAGCAAGCTGGTGGTCATAGGCTGCGAACTTCACTCGGCACCTTCCTCTAAGGGATTTAGTCATGCTCCGCTCCTTGCGCTTCGCTGCCTTGTTTGGCGGCCTTATCTCGAGTGCGTCCGCTCTGTCGGCCGACATCGATGCCGCCAGCTATGGCTACCCCTTGACCAATCCGTTCGAGGCGACCATTGCCACCACGCCACCGGACCTGCGACCGAAGCTACCCAGTGATGACGACATCAATCAGTCGGACCGCAGCCTGACCTTGCGCCCCGAGCGCGAGTTCACCTTGCCGGACAACTTCTGGGCGGTGAAGAAACTCACCTACCGCATCGCCGAGCAAAGCCAAGCCGCACCGCTGATCTTCCTTATCGCCGGCACCGGCGCGCGCTATGACAGCAGCCTCAACGAATACCTGAAGAAGCTCTATTACCAGGCTGGCTATCACGTGGTGCAGCTGTCCTCGCCCACCAGCTTCGACTTCATCAGTGCCGCCTCGCGGTTCGCCACGCCAGGCGTGACCCAGGAAGACGCCGAAGACATGTACCGCGTGATGCAGGCGGTGCGCGCGCAGAACCCGAAACTGCCAGTCACCGACTTCTACCTCACCGGCTACAGCCTCGGCGCCCTGGACGCGGCCTTCGTCAGCAAGCTGGACGAAACCCGGCGCAGCTTCAACTTCAAGAAAGTTTTGCTGCTCAACCCGCCGGTCAACCTCTACACCTCCGTCACCAACCTCGACAAGCTGGTGCAGACCGAGGTCAAGGGCATCAATAACAGCACCACCTTCTACGAACTGGTGCTGAACAAGCTGACCCGCTACTTCCAGCAGAAGGGCTACATCGATCTCAACGACGCCCTGCTCTACGACTTCCAGCAGTCCAAGCAGCACCTGAGCAACGAGCAGATGGCGATGCTGATCGGCACCTCGTTCCGTTTCGCCGCCGCCGACATCGCCTTCACCTCGGACCTGATCAACCGTCGCGGCCTGATCACGCCCCCCAAGTACCCGATCAGCGAAGGCACCAGCCTCACGCCATTCCTCAAGCGTGCCCTGCAATGCGACTTCGACTGCTACCTCACCGAGCAGGTGATCCCGATGTGGCGCGCCCGCACCGACGGCGGCAGCGTGCTGCAGCTGATCGACCAGGTGAGCCTGTATGCACTCAAGGATTACCTGCAGGACAGCCCGAAAATCGCCGTGATGCACAACGCCGACGACGTCATCCTCGGCCCGGGCGACCTGGGTTTCTTGCGCAAGACTTTTGGCGACCGGCTGACGGTCTACCCCCATGGCGGCCATTGCGGCAACCTCAACTACCGCGTCAACAGCGACGCCATGCTGGAGTTCTTCCGTGGCTAAACATCTCCTGCTCATCGCTGCCTTGTCCTGCGCAGGCTATGCCCATGCCGATGACGGCAAGGCCGCTACCCCCGCCACCGCGGACCAGGACGGCTTCACCCAACCGCTCACGCAGCTCAAGTTCAACCCGGGCCTGGACCAGCGCGAGTTCGAGCGCTCGACCCTCAACGCGCTGAACGTCTATGACCCGCTGGAGTCGTGGAACCGCCGGGTGTACCACTTCAACTACCGCTTCGATCAGTGGGTGTTCCTGCCAGTGGTCGACGGCTACCGCTACATCACCCCGAGCTTCCTGCGCACCGGCGTGAGCAATTTCTTCAACAACCTGGGCGACGTGCCGAACCTGCTCAACAGCCTGCTGCAGTTCAAGGGCCAGCGCTCGATGAACACCACCGCCCGCCTGCTGGTCAATACCACCCTCGGTATCGGCGGCCTCTGGGACCCGGCCACCCGCATGGGCCTGCCTCGCCAGAACGAAGACTTCGGCCAGACCCTGGGCTTCTACGGTGTGCCGGGCGGCGCCTATTTCGTGCTGCCGATCCTCGGCCCCTCGAACATTCGCGACACCGCCGGGCTGGCCGTGGATTACACCGCCGAGTCGGCGATCAACTTCCTCAATGTTTCCGAGGTCAGCTCGAACCATCCGGAAGTCGTGATCCTGCGTGCCATCGACTCGCGCTACCAGACCAGCTTCCGCTACGGCCAGCTGGACTCGCCGTTCGAATACGAGAAGGTCCGCTACGTCTACACCGAAGCGCGCAAGCTGCAAATCGCCGAGTGACCCCTCCAGGGCCCTGCCATCCGCGCAGGGCCCCTTTCTTCGCCCTCCCCTCATCACCTGTACCTTCTCCAGCCCCGGAAAAATCCGCATTGGAATTTTCCAATCAAGTAGATACGATGCCAATCATTAGCTAGCTATCTATGTGTCGTACAAATGAAAAGCCTCGCCCTGCGAATTCCCGACTTCTGGCTGGCCGTCCTGGCTCCCAGCCGCAACGACGTGCTGTTCGCCATCAGGAACATGATCGCCGGGGGCATTGCCTTGTACCTGGCCTTTCGCTTCAACCTCGAGCAGCCGCAATGGGCCCTGACCACGGTATTCATCGTCAGCCAGCCCAGCAGCGGCATGGTCCTGGCCAAGGGTGCCTTCCGCCTGCTCGGCACCTTTAGCGGGGCCGTGGCTTCGATCGTGTTGATCGGCCTGTTCGGCCAGGCGCCCCTGCTGTTTCTGCTGGCGATGGCGCTGTGGCTGGCCTTCTGCACCACCGGCGCCTCGCTGCTGCGCAATCATGCTTCCTATGGCTTCGTCCTGGCCGGCTACACCGCGGCGATCATCGCCCTGCCCGCCACCGCACATCCGCTGCTGGTGTTTGACCAGGCCGTGGCCCGCTGTTCGGAAATCAGCCTGGGGATCATCTGCGCGGCGATCGCCAGCACCGTGCTCTGGCCGCGCCGGGTCGAACAGGCGTTGGCCACCCAGGGCAAGTTCGCCTGGCAAGCCGGCATGCGTGCCGCGGCCTCCGAACTGATCGGCCAGGACCAGCGCAAGGGGCTGCTGGAAGCCCTCGGCAAGCTGGTGGCGGTCGATGCCCAGCGCGATCACGCCTGGTTCGAAGGCCCTCAGGGCCGTCGACGCTCCCAAGCCCTGCGCGTCCTCAGCCGCGACTTGCTGAGCCTGCTGCGCGCCGCCCGTGGCGTGGCCCGTCAGCGACTGATGCTCGACAGCGCGGCGAATGCCAGCGTGGCTCCCCTGATCGAACAGCTGGCCAGGGCCCTGGAACACAACCACGAGCAAGACATCGCCCAAGTCTCGGCAAGCCTTCAAGAGGCGCTGCAGGACCGCAGCCTGTCGCAGGACGCGCATCTGTGCCTGATGCAACTGGCACAAGTGCCGGTGCTGCTCGAACGCAGTGCGCAAACCCTGCAGGCCGTCGAGCAAGCCCGAGTGCCCCATGGCGCGCCTGGCGCCCTGTCCTGGCACCGAGATATCGAGCAAGGCATTCTCGGCGGCCTGCGCAGCGCCCTGGCGTTTCTCGCCGTGGCCGGCTTCTGGGTACTCTCGGCCTGGCCTTCCGGCCTGGGCGCGGTATCGATCTGCGGGGTGGTGCTGAGCCTGTTCGCCGGCCGGGAAAACCCTTCCTCCTCCAGCTTCAACTTTCTCAAGGGCATCGCCCTGTCGGTGCCGGTCGCCGGCTTCGTCGGCCTGGGATTGCTGCCTGGCTGGGACGGTTTCCCGCTGCTGTGCGTGGGCCTCGGGGTGCCGCTGTTTTGCGCCTCGCTGTGCATGAGCAAGCCGCGGATGGCGCCGATCGCCTCGGCGTTCTGCATCTTTTTCATCAACAACGTCGGCCCCGGCAACCTGATGACCTACGATCTGGCCAACTTCCTCAACAAGGCCATGGCCACCCTGGTTGGCGTCGGCATCGCGGTCCTGGTGTTCCGCCTGGTCAGCCTCAACCCCGGCGAACATCACTATCGGCGGATGTTCCGTGCCTCGCTGTTCGACCTGGCGCAACTCACCTCGCGCCCGCTGGAGCAAGCCGAGAGCTGGTTCGGCGGGCGCATGGCCGACCGCCTGATCCGCCTGGCGCGCTATTCCGAAAGCCTGCCCCAGGAACGCCGCCAGCACTGGGACAACGGCCTGCTCGGGCTCGACCTGGGCGACGAACTGCTGCAACTGCGCGCCAGCCTGGGTGCGGCGACCGGCGCCCTGGCCGTGGAACGCGGGCACTACCTGCAGAGCATCGCCACGCTGCTCAAGTCAGGCGGACCGACGCCACGCCGCAGCGATCGACTGGACGCTCCGACCGTCGCCCTGCTCAAGGCCCTGGAACAGGCGCCGCAGTTGCCGGAACAAGATCTGGAAATGGCCAGGGCAGCACTGCTGCAACTGCAATTTACCTGGCATAAATGGTGCCGCCTGACTCGCCACGAACCCCGCGTGGCAACTGTCACCCAGGGGTAATGAGCGGGCAAAAAAAAACCGCCACCCGCCGGTTACAGCAGGTGGCGGCCTAACGCCCTGCGAAAGCCCCCTCAGGCTTGCAGCAGGGGGAACAGCGAAATCACCAGCAGCAACGCCATGCCGTAGTTGAACAGCCGCAGCCAGCGCGGGTCGCGCAGGACATTGCGCAGCACGCTGCCGAACCCGGCCCAGACGCCGACGCTCGGGGCGTTGATCAAGGCAAACAGGCTGGCGATCACCACCACGTTGAAGAAATAGCCCTGCAACGGCGTGTAGGTACTGATCGCACCCAGCGCCATGACCCAGGCCTTGGGGTTGACCCACTGAAACGCCGCGGCGCCCCAGAACCCCAGCGGCCGCCCCTTGCCGTCGACGTCCTGGGACACCGGCCCGGAACGGGCGATGTTCCAGGCCAGGTACAGCAAATAGGCCGCACCGACGTAACGCAGCACCTTGTACAGCACCGGGTAGGCCTCGAACACCGCCCCCAGGCCCAGCCCAACGGCCAGCACCAGCACCAGGAAGCCCGAACTGATGCCGAGGATATGCGGCACCGTGCGACGGAACCCGAAATTCACTCCCGAGGCCAGCAACATGGCGTTATTCGGTCCGGGGGTCACCGAGGTGACAAAGGCAAACAAGGCGAAAGCCAACAACAAGTCGATCGACAACGGCATACATTCATCCTGAGAAGTACATGCTCCGAACAGAGCCTTGAGTCATTGTTTTCGCCCTGGCGATCGCCACGGGCGAGGCTTATCCACGCTTACAGCAAAGAGCCGATGAAGCCTGCGGCGACCATCGTGTAGAACGCACCGCACACCAGACCGAAGGCCTTGCGCGTGCGGACGAAAAACGGCTCCGCCGAACGCGCGGAGAAGGCCAGGGCATAGGCGCAGAAAATCACGAAGCCGGCGACCGCGCAGCTGCCCACCAGCACGAAGCTGGCCCAGGAGGGCGCCGTGGCGCTGAGGCCGACGGTGGTCACGGTGAACCAGGTCAACGCGGCCTTGGGGTTGGTCAGGTGGATGCCCAGCCCTTGCAGGTAGAACCCCAGCGTCCGGCTCTGCTTGGCCCGGGCGCCATTGAGGCTGGGCGCATTCTGGCTCAGCGCCCCGCGTATGGATTTATAGGCCAGCCATAACAGATAGCAGGCACCGAGGATCTTCAGCCAGACCAGCACCTGGGTGTTGGACATCAGCAAGGCCGAGACACCGGCGGCCGTCATCGCGCCCCAGCACAACGAGCCGGAAATCACCCCCGCCGCCAGCGCCAGCCCCGGGGTACGCCCGTAGCTGAGCGAAGTATTGGCAATCGCCAGGTTACCCGGGCCAGGGCTGGCGGTTCCGATGACATAAACGGCCATAGCAGCACCAAAGCTCGATAAATCAAACATTTGACGGTCTCTCGTAGAAGTCGCGGGAGCAGGGTTTACCAACCGTAGATGCCACCCCGCGCGGGCCGGCATCCAATCTCATTACTTGAAGCAGCGATGATCGGGTTCTTCGGCCCGGATCTTTTCCATCCAGGGTTTGAGTTCGGATTGCTTGTACAGCCGCTCGCCCCAGCGCTCGGGCGACACAGGTAGCGGACGGCCTTGCAGGATGTAGTCGGTCAACAGGTGGATGAACTGCTGCAGGCAATAGGCGCCGACATGCAGGCGTAGCGAAGAAGCGGTTTCCGCCGGGGCGATGTTGAAACGCGCAACGTGGATGATCTCGCCGCTGTCCACCGAGGGCGCCAGGTGATGGCAGGTCGAGCCGTAGGTTTCGTCCTGGTAGTAGATCGCATAGTGCTGGCTGCCCAGGCCGCGGTACTTGGGCGGCGCCGGGTGCAGGTTGATCGCGCCCTTACGGGCCCGCTGGTAGATGCTGGGCGGAAAGATGAAGTCGCCACGGTAGGAAATGATCCAGTCGCCTTCCCAGTCTTCCAGGTGATACGGATAGGGATCGCCCGGGTCCCAACAGAACACTTCCAGGTTGGAAAAAACCGTCTTGGCGAATTCAACGCCGTGATCGCACCAGTCCATGGTGCACACCGACAATAGAACTTTGTCTTTGCATGGTTCGATGGTCTGCATTGTCTTTTCCACTATTGGCTGTTGGTACATTTCGAAAACACCCCCGGTCCGCCCTCCCCGCTAGCCCTGCTGGCAGGCCTCGACCACCGCCGTGAAACGCTCGACCATCTCGGCGATTTCCGCCTCGCTGGAAATAAAGGGCGGCGCGAACAGCACATGGTTACCGTGGACGCCGTCGGCGGTTCCGTTACCCGGATAGATCAACAGCCCATGCTCCAGTGCGCGGGCCTTGAGCTGCGCCGCGTAACGACCGCCGCCCTGGTACGGTTCGCGGGTGCCGCGGTCCTGGACGAACTCCACGCCAACGAACAAACCGCGCCCGCGCACATCGCCGACATGCTCGAAGCGCGCCAGGCACTCGCGCAGGCCGTGGCGCAGCTGTTCGCCACGCAGCCGCACGGCCGCCAGCAGGTTCTCGTCCTGGATGACCCGCTGCACCTCCAGCGCGACGGCGCAGGCCAGCGGGTGGTTGACGTGGGTCTGGCCGTTGCCCAGCACCCCGGAGTTGCCCGCCATGGCCTCATGCACCTGGCTGCTGACCAGCAACGCCGAGATGGGCTGGTAGCCGGCCGCCAGGCCTTTGCCGACCGCGACCATGTCCGGCACGATGCCGTCGTCCTCGTAGGCGAAGAACTTGCCGGTACGCCCCATGCCGGCCATCACCTCGTCGAGGATCAGCAGCACGTCGTGACGCTCGCACACTGCCTTGATCTTGCTGAAGTAGCCCGGCACCGGCGGCACCGCCCCGTTGGTGGAGCCGACCACGGTTTCGGCGAAGAACGCCGCGACCCTGCCGCTGCCCAGCGCACGGATTTTTTCGTCCAGCTCCAGCGCCAGGCGAGTCCCGTACTGCTCGTCGCTCTCGTCGGCGCCCTGATGGCGATAGGCATAACAGGGCGAGACGAATTCGGCAGGCCCCAGCAACGGCTCGAATACCCCGCGACGGTGGAGGTTGCCGGAAATCGACAAAGTCCCCAGGGTGCTGCCGTGATAGCTCTGCTGCCGCGAGATAAAGATCGACTTGCCCGGCAGCCCGCGCTCGCACTGATACTGGTAGGCGATTTTCATCGCCAGCTCCATGACCTCGGAGCCGCCGGAGAGAAACTGCGCCTTGGCCAACCCGCCGGAAGCCCCCACCAGCAGGTCCGCCAACTCCTCGGCGGCAGCCGTGGTGAAGCTGCCGGCATGGGCCCAACTGAGTTTCTTCGCCTGCTGCTCGATGGCCGCGGCGATCCGTGGATGTCCATGTCCCAGGCTGGAAACAGCCACCCCGCCGCACGTGTCGAGGTAGCGTTTGCCCGAGGCATCCTCAAGCCAGACCCCGGTGCCATTGACGGCGAGAATCGGTGAGGCATTCAAGTTCTTGTAGATGACCGTTGACATGGATCCGAGCCCTTGCAGTTATGCGGCCTAACGGGTGTTTTCCGGGTGGTCCCACGCCGTCGAGCCTTGATGGAAACGCTGGCTGAAGCGCGACGAATTGAATATCCGGCGCACCCAGCCGATCGGTAGCAACACCACAGCGAACATCAACAACGAAAGCAACCTGAGCATGGCCTTGTCTCCTGAATAAAAAGTGAATGAGCGATCAGTCCAGCGGAATCTCGTTGCGCCAGTCGATCTCTTCGACGAACTCCGGCTGGGTCTTGCGCTCGAGAATGAAGCTTCCCAGCACCAGCACATCCATCTCGGTGCGCATGAAGCAGGCGTAGGCTTCTTCCGGCTTGCACACGATCGGCTCGCCGCGCACGTTGAACGAAGTGTTGACCAGCACCGAACAGCCGGTGCGCTTCTTGAAGCTGCGCAGCAAGTGGGTGAAGGGCGCGTTGTTCTGTTCGGTCACCGTCTGCACACGCGCCGAGAGGTCGACATGGGTCACCGCCGGCAATTGCGAACGGATCGAGTTGATGCTGCCCAGGCCACGCTCGGGGCCGCCAGGCTGCAACGACTCGGCGGTTTTGATCGAGTCGTTGACCTGCGAAACCATCAGCATGTACGGGCTCTTCTCGCAGATGTCGAAGTAGTCCTGGGCGTCCTCGTCCAGCACCGCCGGGGCAAAGGGCCGGAAGGATTCGCGGTACTTGATCTTCAGGTTCATGGTGCGCTGCATCTCGGGGTTGCGTGGGTCGCCGAGGATCGAGCGCGCGCCCAGGGCACGCGGGCCGAACTCCATGCGCCCCTGGAACCAGCCGACCACCGCCCCGTCGGCCAGGTGCCGCGCGGTTTCGTCATACAGTTCGGTCCCCTCGAAGCGCCGGTACGGATATTGGTTGGCATCGAGAAACGCCTGGATCTGTTCGTCGCCAAAACCCGGCCCCAGCAGGCTGCCGCTCATGGCGTCGAGCTTTTTGCTGCCCAGGTGCGGGCGCCCGGTGCGCTTGACCGAATAGTCCATGGCCGCGCCCAGGGCACAACCGGCGTCGCCGGCCGCGGGCTGGATCCAGATCGCGTCGAAACGTCCGGAACGGCTGAGCACGCCGTTGGCCACGCAGTTGAGCGCCACGCCACCGGCCAGGCACAGGTTGCGGTAACCGGTCTGGCGCACGGCCGCGGTGGCCAGCCCCAGCACCACTTCCTCGGTCACCTGCTGCACCGAGGCCGCCAGGTCGCATTCGCGTTGGGTGATCGGGCTTTCCGGCTTGCGCACCGGGCCGCCGAACAGCTCTTCGAATGCCTCGCCGACCATGCGTTCGCCACGCAGGTATTCGAAGTACTTCATGTTCAAGGTGAACGAGCCATCGGCGCGGATGTTGATCAGCTCCTTGCGGATCTTGTCGGCATAGATCGGCCGGCCGTAAGGCGCCAGGCCCATGAGCTTGTATTCGCCGGAGTCGACCTTGAAGCCGCAGTAATAGGTGAACGCCGAGTAGAACAGGCCGACCGAGTGCGGGTAGGAAATCGAGTTCATCAGGTCGAGCTTGGAACCGTCGCCCTTCCAGATCGTGGTCGAGTGCCATTCGCCGATGCCGTCGATGCACAGCACCGCCGCCTGTTCGAACGGCGACGGGAAGAACGCCGCCGCGGCATGGGAACGGTGATGCTGCGAGGCGATAGTCAGTGGCCCGGTACCGCGCCCCAGTTCCTCGAGCTTCTCGTCGATGAACTTGAGCACGTTGAGCTTCCAGCGGATCCACTCCGGCATGGTGCTGATAAAGGTGCGCGCACCGCTGATGCCGCCGCTGGCGAAGGAGGAAATCATCCGCGAGAACTTTTCCTGCGGGTCTTCGTAGTAGACCACCGCGGTCAGCTCATCGAGGCCGATACCCTCGGCGTCCAGGCAGTACTTGATGGCATTGGCCGGAAACGCCGCGTCGTGCCGCACCCGCGTGAAACGTTCTTCCTGGGCCGCAGCCACCGGCACCCCGTCCTTCACCAGCGCCGCTGCGCTGTCGTGATAGAACGCCGAAATCCCTAATACGTAAGTAGCCATTTAAACGCTCATCCTCATAGCTTCATGCCAATCCATGGAAATTCCCTGTGTCTGTGCACAGTCCATCATCCGTGCAACCAACTTGAGACCGGCAGGCTTTTCAATGCCGGAATCAACGACACCACCAACAACACACTCATTGAAATATTGAACAGCCGCAGCCGGTTCGGCTCGCTGAGAAAGCGCCGCAAATAACGTCCGAACAGCACCCAGACCATCGAGCAGGGCGAGCCGAAGAGAAAGAAAATCAAGGCGATCAGCAGGATCTGCGCGCTGTAGGAACCGACCGGCGTGGTGTAGGCCAGGACCGCGCCCACCGCCATGATCCAGGCCTTGGGGTTGACCCACTGGAACAGCGCCGCGCCGGTAAAGCCCAGCGGGCGGCCGCCCTTGTCGTCGAGATCGACCGTGGGCGCCGTGGCGATCCGATAGGCCAGGTACAGCATGTACAGCGCACCAACCACCTGCAGGATGTCGTGCAGGCTCGGATAACGATGGAATACCGCGCCGGCGCCGAGCCCCACCGCGATCAGCATCAGCGGAAAACCGATGTTGATCCCCGCGACATGGCGCAAGGTGCGGCTGATGCCGAAGTTGACCCCGGAGGACATCAGCATCACGTTGTTCGGCCCCGGCGTCACGCAGGTGGAAATCGCGAACAGGATGACGGCGTAGTAGTCCAGATTCTGCATGCCCCAGGCTCCGCTCAACGATAGTCTTCGAGGGTGCCGCGACGACGAATGTCGACCGACACGCAATGGAAACCGCCACTGAGGCTGCGGGCATGGCGCATTTTCAGCGGCGCCACATCGATACCGTGTTTTTCCAGGGCGCGAATCAGCGGCACCTGCTGGTCGTTGATCACTGCCAGCGCCGGGTTGACCATGATGAAGTTCATGCCCTGCCAGATCGACGCGCGCGGGTAGGACCAGCAATAGCCGGTGTCGACCATCTCCGGCGCCCAGATGATGTCCCAGTTCTTGAACAGCGCCGGCACCTGGTCCTTGCGGATCCGCTCCGGACACAACACCACCAGCCCCGGCCGGACCACGGTGATGGTGGTGTCCAGGTGCGTGCCGTCGTACACGCCGCTCACCGGATGCACCCGGTAGCGGTCGCCCAGCACCCGCTGCAACCACTGGCACCCCAGCTCGTTGCCGCTGCGGGACACCAGGTAGAGGATGTCCTCGCCGACACGGATCACGTTGGCGGCATCGAAGATCGGCTCTTCATTGGCAATGATCGAGCCTGCCTTGGGGTTGATCCGGTAGGTGCTGTCCAGCAACTGCGGCTTGGGCGCGGAAATCCAGTTGGAGCCGCTGGCGAAGTATTCGGCCAGGTGACGACGATAGGCGAACGGCTCCAGATAGCGGCTGCGCAGCGCCATCGGCGCCTCGATGATGGTCTGGCCGATGGGCAGCAGCACGTCCCGCGGGCAGTAGTTGTATTCGCCGTCGGTTTTCCAGGCAGAAGTGCCGAATACCGCGCGATGATCCGTGACATCCGGGCGCCGCACTGTGACCCCGTGGGAGCGCAGGAACGCGGCGAAGGCATCGAGGTCCTCGCTGGCTTCCTCGATGACCTGCTGCGGGTACGGGCCGGAAGGAATGTCCTCGATGTAATCGTGCTGCTCGCTGTAATCCAGGGCGAACAGGCCGCGGTCGGGCCGAGGCACCTGCGCGCCCTGGGCGACGCCGACAATCATTTCTTCCAGCGGGTCCCACTCGTTGTGCACGTTGACCAGAGACATGAGCACTCCTTGATGTTCAGGCCGTTACGCCAACCGGCGCGGCAGGGACAATAGGTTCGTGATGCAACAGCGCCTGGTCTTCGCCCTGCGCCTTGCTCCGGGGCAGGACCGCGCCCGCAGAGCCGATACCCAGGCGCTGCAGCCAGGACGTCAGGCGGTCCGGCTGCGGTGCCAGGGACTCATAGCCCACGCGGACCCGCTGCCAGTGTTCTTGCAGTGCCGCCGGCTTCGACGCCGCGACCTGGCGCATGTAGGCGTCGATGGCGTCTACCGCCCAGGCCGAATGCCCGGTGGAGACGTTGTCGATGGTGTTGTGCAGGTCGACGAACGCGGTGCTGAAGCCGTAGTGCCTGAGGAAGCGCCGGGCCGAGCGATAGCTGCCGCCGACCCCGGACAATTCCATCGCCAGGTTCATGCCAAGGATTTCCGGCATGAAGGTCACCGGCAGCTTGCCCAGGCACAGCCAGTAGACTGGCAAGCGGAACGACGCTTCGCGCAGCCGCTCATCCTCGGCGAATTCGCGGGCACCGGTAGGCGCCAGCTCCAGGCCCATCTGGCGCAGGCCGTCGCGGTAGATTTTCGGATGGTTCAACGCATAGCAGCCGTTGCCCAGTTCATCCCAATAGGTCTGGAACAGCGCGTAACCAACGTGGGACGAGGCCAGCGCCAGGTCGGTGAAGCCCTGGAGCCAGGCACCGTCGATCAGCGTCAGCGGCGCCAGTTGCAGGGTGGAGTCGACGATTTCCTCACGCGACGGCATCGCCGCCGGGTCGCTCTCCTCGAACTCCTGGCCGTGGCGGTCGTGCTTGTCCAGCAACCACTCGCGCAATACGCCGACATTCCAGGCTTCGGGCAAAGTGCGTTCGGAGTTTTGCAGCGAGCGCCGCGACTGTTCCAGCCAACGGGTCACATAAGCCTGGGCAAAAGCCTGGGTGCGCGGCGCCAGTGCCCTGCCCTGCAAGACGAAATAGGCCTCGCGCAAGCTCTTGGGCCACTGGCCCTGCTCTTGAATATCCTCGCCCAGCACCTGCCGAACCCCTGCATTGCAAGGGGTTGGCGCTGATGCTTCGGCAGCTTCCGCGCTTTGGATCGGCCCGGACAGGCCATCGATCCATTTGCGGATAACGCTCAGGTCGGCCTCGCTGAAAATCCGGAACATGCGCCCGTTGGGCGCGACCAGGGTGTTGACCAGCAGGCTCTTCTCGGCATTGCCGGGCACGATCAGGCGGCTGCGCGAAAGCATTTCCAGCAACGGCACCGGGTCGACCTGGGCCTCACGCAGCCACTGCGCCAGGCTGCGGCCTTCCATCTTGTAATCCTGGTGATAGACCGCGCCGGCCCGGGCCATGCGCTGGATCATCTTGCCCATCAGACGCTCGGGCGATACCGCGGCCCGGCAGTGCGCCAGCAGCCGCTCGTTGAAGGTTCTCAGCGCCGCGAACAACCACTGGGCGCCCGCCTCCAGTTGCAGGCGGCGCATGCTGCCCAGGCTGGCGACCTGCTCGCAGACCCACTGCGAGATGTCCAGCGCCGAGCCGTCGCCGGCGCTTGCCTCCAGTTGGTTCAGGTCGAGCCGGCGCGTGTCCAGTTGCTGCACGTCCAGCACCGCCCACCAAGGGCCCAGCCCCAGTGCGCGCCAGGCAAAGTCGATGCCGCACAGGGTGTCGCCGAAGGCATCGCTGCGGCGGCTGACCGCTTGCAGCAATGCCGGTAATTCGAACAGATCGTCTGGCAGGTCAGGCAGCGTGGAAAGCTCGAACGGCGATACCGCATAGGCGGTCAGCCCTGCCTGCACCAACAGCGATTTGAAGTGATCGGCGCGCGAGGCCAGGGGCCGCCCGACGCCGACATCATGGGCCAACAGCTCCATGAGCTTGAGTTGCGCGCTGTCCTCGAATACGCCAGGGGCGCTCATGCCTTGCAGCCAGCATCCCAGCACCGAGGCCAGGGGCGCCGAGTGCACCAGCAGCGCCTCGGCGAATTCGCGCTGGTTGCCCAGCTCCGCGGCCTGGCTGGCCAGTTCGCGGTAGGCCCGGGCCTGCTCGTCACGCCACTGTTCGATCTGTACCCGCAGTCCGGCCAGGCCCTCGGCACCGGCTTCACCCGGTGCGGCCAGGCCCATCAGGCGCCGAATACTGACATCCCCCAGAAAGCTCTCGGGGTTGCTGACTGATCGATAAAACTGGCGCCACATACTGTTTACTTCCCTTCCAGGTTGGTGACCGGGGCAATCCATTGCCGGCCCTCAGTCATCGGCGAGCAATGACCGAGGGTGTCGAGATCAGAACATCGGGTAGATCGAAGAGTCCGGCTTCTTCTTTTTCTTCTTGCCGAAGAGGCGTTGGAACAAGCTCTTGATGTAACTCATGGCAGGACTCCTTTAAAGAACATCGAGGATGATTTTCGAGACGAAATCATTCCCCTGGTCGGTGAAGTGAATACGGTCGACGAACAGCCACTGTTCAGGCCGCAGGGCCTCGGACAGCAGCGGGGTAATGTTCACGAAACGCACGCCCATCTTCTGTGCGCCCTCGCGCAGGCGGGCGGCATAGGCCTCGCAGACGCTGGGCTGGAGGATGTCGCCGTAGACCTCGCTGAAACTGCCGGCGCGGTCGAGCTCGGCGAACAGCTGCTCTTCTTCGTCACAGCCCTTCTCCCGCACCCAACCGGCCAGCGGTTGCAGGATGAAGGTCAGCTTGGCGCCCATGTCGGCCGCCAGCGCGCGCCAGGTATCCAGGTGGCGCAGGGTCAGGTCGGCGGCGTATTCGATCTGTTCTTCCATGGTCGGCGGTGGCTCGGGGGCCGGCTCTTCCTGCTCCTTGCCGAGCAGGGCGCGGAACATGCCGCGCTTGGGCGCCTGGGATTCCGGGCGCATGGCGTCGAAGAACTGGTTGCAGTTGAAGAACGCGCCGTGTTCGCCGCGGCTGCTGTGTGGCTGGCGGGCCAGCCCCAGGTTGTTGAACCCGGAAAACAGTACGATTTCGTCGACCTTGGGCAGCAAATGACGATAAAGGGTGAAAAGCGTCAGTTCCTGGGTCGAGTTGAAGCTGCGCCCGCCGAAGTTGATCCAGGGCTTGCTGTCGGGATCGTTCTCGGCCAGGCGCGAAGGCAGTGTCCAGGCATCCGAGCTGGCACCAATGCCAAATACCGTCGAGCTGCCGGCCAGTACCCGTACGCTCTTGGCGTGGCGGCTGTTGACCACCGAATACTGTATGCCCAGCAACTCCGAATAGCGGAAGCCCGAGGCATCTGTATTGACCACTTCGGAGCTGTGGTCGGTCGGATGGAAATACATCAAATAAGGCAGCCAGCGAACCTCACCACCATCGGTGAACTTCTGCTCATACTCAGCCATCTGCGGAGTCAATTTGATCCTTGCCGTCATTACCCTGCTCTTCCTTGAGAAGTCATCGTCTAAAGTAGCCGGAGGGGGAAGCCCGTCACACGTTACCCGGGGGATTCTGAATTGCGCTGCGGCTGTATTTAAGAACGACCAGTACAGCGCGATGCGGGCCATCTTCCCAAAGGCAATCACTGTCTTATAGGTACACGCCGGATGATTTTTCTCAGTACAGATTGCCTTTTCGCCCTGAAAAATTTTCAAAAAAAGTGGAATCTGTAACTTTTTATACGACAGATGAGTCGCTACAGTCCCCCGCATGACTCGATACCTGAATCTCGCCGAATACATCAGCAGCCGCATTGAGCAAGGTTTGTACGGGCCGGGGGAGCGTTTGCCTTCGGTCCGGGCCTTGAGCCTCGAGCACGGCGTCAGCCTTACCACCGTGCAACAGGCCTATCGGGTCCTGGAAAGCTCGGGACTGGCTATTCCCAAACCCAAGTCGGGCTATTTCGTCCCGGCCGGCCGGCGCTTGCCGGAGTTGCCGAAGATGGGGCGGCCGTCGTTGCGGCCCGTGGATATCTCGCAGTGGGACCTGGTCCAGGACCTGATGCGCCAGGAGCAGAACGCCAACGCCATTCAACTGGGTTGCGGCATGCCCGACACCACGGCCCCGACCCTCAAGCCGCTGCTGACCGCCCTGGCGCGGATCAGCCGGCGCAGCGACAGCCCGAGCCTGCAATACAACCACCTGCAAGGTGTGCTGAGCCTGCGCGAGCAGATTGCCCGCCTCGGCGTCGATTCCGGTTGTCGCCTGACGCCGGCGGAAATCGTCGTCACCAGCGGCTGCCAGGAAGCGCTGTCCATCGCCATCCGCGCCCTGTGCGAACCGGGCGATATCGTGGCCATCGCCTCGCCCTGCTTCCACGGCATCATCCAGTTGCTCAAGGCCGCCGGCCTCAAGGCCCTGGAGATTCCCACCGACCCGGTCACCGGCATCAGCCTGGAAGCCATGGAAATGGCCCTGGAACAGTGGCCGATCAAGGCCATCCAGCTCACGCCCAATTGCAACAACCCGCTGGGCTACATCATGCCGGACGATCGCAAGCGCGCGATGATCCGCCTGGCCCAGCGCTATGACGTGCCGATCATCGAAGACGATATCTATGGCGACCTGGCGTTCCACTACCCGCGGCCGCGCACGCTGAAGTCATTCGACGATGACGGGCGCGTGCTGCTGTGCAGTTCATTCTCGAAAACCCTGGCGCCAGGCTTGAGGATCGGCTGGATCGCGCCGGGGCGTTACCTGCCGCAAGTGCTGCACATGAAATACGTCGGCTCCGGCACCACCGCGACCCAGCCACAGCTGGCGGTTGCCGAATTCATTGCCAAGGGTCATTACCTGCCGCACCTGCGTCGGATGCGCAAACAGTACCAGCGCCATCGCGACCTGATGACCGAGTGGGTCAGCCGCTATCTGCCGGAGGGCACCCGGGTCAGCAAACCCCAGGGCGGGTTTACCTTGTGGGTGGAATTGCCGGACGAATTCGACACCTACACCCTGAACCGGCTGCTGGAAGCCGAGGACATCCAGATCGCCAACGGCAATATCTTTTCCGCGGCCGGCAAATACCGCAATTGCCTCAGGCTGAACTTTGCCGGCACGCCCAACCGCAAGATCGAACAGGCAATCAACAAGATCGGCCTGGCGGTCGCGCAACTGCTCCCCGCCTGACATCCCCTCACCGCTCATCCCGCGGCGGCGAGGGTTATCAACGGCTCAGGCCCTGGCCGAACGCCACAGCTTGCCGCCCAGCGACACCAGCACCAGGACCGCGGCGCCGGCGATGATGCCGGCCACGGCATTGAGCAGCGTCGGCATGATCAGCGAGAACCCGCCTACCGCCTCGGCCGTGTGCGCAGTGACATTCTCGATCCAGTGATGCACCGCCGGCACGCCGTGGGTCAGGATGCCGCCGCCGACCATGAACATGGCCGCGGTGCCGATCACCGAGAGGCTTTTCATCATGTAGGGGGCCGTGCGCAGGATCGCGCCGCCGATGCTTTTCGCCACTTGCCCGGGCTTCTGCGTCAGCCACAGGCCGAGGTCGTCGAGCTTGACGATGCCACCCACCAGTCCATACACGCCCACGGTCATGACGATGGCGATGCCCGAAAGCACCACCACCTGCTGCATCAACGGCGCATCGGCGACCGTCCCCAGGGTGATGGCGATGATCTCGGCCGAGAGAATGAAGTCGGTGCGGATCGCCCCCTTGATCTTGGTCTTCTCGAAAGCCACCAGATCGATCGCCGGGTCCGCCACGGCCTCGATCAGCTCCTGGTGCTCGGCCCGGTCCTCGGCCTTGCTGTGGAGGAACTTGTGGGCGAGCTTTTCAAAGCCCTCAAAGCACAGATAGGCACCGCCGAGCATCAGCAACGGCGTTACCAGCCAGGGCGCGAAGGCACTGATGGCCAGCGCCGCGGGCACCAGGATCAGCTTGTTCAGGAACGAGCCCTTGGCCACCGCCCAGACCACCGGCAATTCGCGCTCGGCGCGCACTCCGGAAACCTGCTGGGCATTGAGCGCAAGGTCATCTCCCAACACGCCGGCGGTCTTCTTCGCCGCCATCTTGGTCATCAATGCCACGTCGTCGAGTACCGTGGCGATATCGTCGATCAGCACCAGCAAACTGCTTCCAGCCATGGATCAGGGTTCCTTCAGGTCATAAATGTTGCGAAGCATAGCGCGCAACGAGGGCCGGTGGGGGCATTCTTGAGCCTCGCGCAAGGCCGGTGCTACCATGCGCAACCGCCCGAACAGGCAAGGAATCACCTGGTTTATGAGCACCATCCGCGAGCGCAATAAAGAACTGATCCTGCGTGCAGCCAGTGAAGAGTTTGCCGACAAAGGTTTCGCTGCAACCAAGACCAGCGATATCGCAGCCAAGGCGGGGCTGCCCAAACCCAACGTCTACTACTACTTCAAATCCAAGGAAAACCTCTACCGCGAGGTGCTGGAAAGCATCATCGAGCCCATCCTCCAGGCCTCGACCCCGTTCAACGCCGACGGCGTGCCCAGTGACGTGCTGAGCGGCTACATCCGCTCGAAAATCCGCATCTCCCGCGACCTGCCCTTCGCCTCCAAGGTATTCGCCAGCGAGATCATGCACGGCGCCCCACACCTGAGCCCGGACCAGGTCGAGCAGCTCAACGCCCAGGCCAAGCACAACATCGATTGCATCCAGACCTGGATCGATCGTGGCCAGATCGCGCCCATCGACCCTCACCACCTGATGTTCAGCATCTGGGCCGCGACCCAGACCTACGCCGATTTCGACTGGCAGATCTCGGTGGTGACCGGCAAGGCCAAGCTGGACGAGTCCGATTACGAAGCCGCCGCCCAGACCATCATCCGCCTGGTGCTCAAGGGCTGCGAAGCAGACTGACAGGCCGGCTCAAGAACGGAAAAAAAGATCGCAGGCATTCGCCCAACGCATGGGCCAAGCCTGCGATCTTTTGGTTTCAGGCCTCGCTGCCCATCAACCAGCGCAGCGCCTGCGGAAATGAAGTGCTCCAGTCGTCGGGGAAGAAGTGCCCGCCCTCATGGGTGCGGGACTTGACCTGGTTGCCGTCGCTGAACAGCTTGCGAAAATCGGCGCTCATCTGCTGATTGCGCGGCCCTTCCAACTTGCCGTTGACCACAAAAACGCGCTTGCCGCGGGCCTTGCTGACGGTCGGGGTCGCTTGCTGGCCGCCAGGCGACAGCAGCAACGCCCCGGCGTAATCCTCCGGATGCTGCGCCAGCAACGCGCCGGCATGTTGCGACCCCTGGGAGAAGCCCATCAGGTACACCCGCTTGCGGTCGATGCATTGCTGCGCCGCCAGTTCTTTGAGGCCGTTCTGCACCACCTGGTGGGTGCCCTCGAAACCTGGGCCGATCCAGCGAAAGCTGTCGACCGAGTCGATCATTTCAGTGCCGTTGATGCCCAGGATGATTGCCCCGGTGTCCGCCAACGGCTGATAACTCTCGTCGAGTTCGCCGTTGATGCCATAACCGTGCAACCACACCACCACCGGCCGACAGGCCGCGGGCGCAGGAATGCCGGCCGAAGGATTAAGCACATATATGGCGCCGACCTTGCCTGTGGCGATGTTCTTGTAGCGCTGCTGGGCGTTGGCCAGCACGCTCTTGAACGTGGCGCTCTGGTGCAGATCGGCAAAGTCTTGGTCACCGGCCAGCAACGGGCCAAACCACAAGCCGCGATCGTCGGCTTCCTGCAGGAAGCGCTCGGCCAGCGTGTCGTCGCCGCGACGAGCAAACAGCGCGGCGACCTGATAAGGCGCGCGCAATTGCTTGGGATCTTCACGGCTGGCCGCCAGGTAAAGCGCAATGGCCTGCAAGCTATCGGCGCCTTCGAGCGCATCAGCCTTGGTCATCAGCTCTTCGGCGTTGTCGGCATTCATCAGCGCCGTGACCACCGGCTTGAGCGCCTGGAACGCAATGTCTTCGGCGTCCGGGGTTTCGTCGGCGTGGAGTAAAGGAGCACAGAGGGTCATGGCCGCGGCCAGAGTGATGCCAAGCAACGTCTTCACGCAGATCTTCCTTGATACAAAAACGAGAGGGGCAGCAGTCTATCGACTGCCGCCCCGCTTCGTCATCATCGTCCTGGCCGTGCGAGGTGGTATTTCACCTCAGGCCGCCACCCCCGCATCCGCCTGCAAATCCGCTGCTTCCACGGCCTGGATCGCCACCTGCTCGTCGACATCCGACAAATCGCCGCTGATGCCGATCGCACCCAGCACATGCCCTGCCTGGTCCCGGATCAACACCCCACCCGGCGCCGGCACCACGCTGCCCTGCCCCAGGCTGTTGAGCGCGGCAATGAAGGCCGGCCGCTGCTGCGCATCCAGCGCCAGCAGGCGCGAGCCCTTGCCCAGGGCGATCGCGCCCCAGGCCTTGCCGATGGCGATCTGCGGCCGCAGCAGGCTGGCCCCGTCCTCCCGCTGCAAGGCCACCAGATGCCCGCCGGCATCGAGCACTGCAATGGTCAGGGGGGCCGCGCCGATCTCGCGGCCGAAGGCTATGGCCTTGCTGGCCAGGCTGACTGCAACTTTCAAGGTTAAAGCGCTCATGGGTGCCGTCCTTATTTTGTTATTGGGAAAGTTTTTTCGGGTGTTCCGATAAGAAGATCGATACAACAAATAGAACACAACAACATTTGTTTTTGTATACAATAATTCCCGCAAAGCTATCCAGCCGACGAAAAGCTGCCGGTTTATCGGCACCAGACGAACGCACCCAAGCGCTAGAGAAAATGGATTGACCTGCGACGCTTGCCGTGAATACACTCTGCGCAAAGCCACTTGTATACAATTACAAAACGTAAGAGGCACAAAACCATGAGCAAAATGAGAGCAATCGAAGCCGCCGTTCTGGTGATGCGCCGTGAAGGGGTCGATACCGCCTTTGGCATCCCCGGTGCCGCCATCAACCCGCTGTACAGCGCCCTGCAAAAGGTCGGCGGCATCGATCACGTCCTCGCTCGCCACGTCGAAGGCGCCTCGCACATGGCCGAGGGTTACACCCGCACCAAGGCCGGCAATATCGGCGTGTGCATCGGTACTTCCGGCCCTGCCGGCACCGACATGGTCACCGGCCTGTACAGCGCCTCGGCCGACTCGATCCCGATTCTCTGCATCACCGGCCAGGCCCCGCGGGCCCGCCTGCACAAGGAAGACTTCCAGGCCGTCGACATCACCAGCATCGTCAAGCCGGTGACCAAGTGGGCGACCACCGTCCTGGAACCGGGCCAGGTGCCTTACGCCTTCCAGAAAGCCTTTTATGAAATGCGCTCCGGCCGCCCCGGCCCGGTGCTGATCGACCTGCCGTTCGACGTGCAGATGGCCGAGATCGAATTCGATATCGACGCCTACCAGCCACTGCCGCTAGCCAAACCTTCGGCGACCCGGGTCCAGGTCGAAAAGGCCCTGGCTTTGCTGGACCAGGCCGAGCGCCCGCTGCTGGTGGCCGGTGGCGGCATCATCAATGCCGACGCCAGCGAACTGCTGGTGGAGTTCGCCGAGCTGACCGGCATCCCGGTCATCCCGACCCTGATGGGCTGGGGCAGCATTCCCGACGATCACCCGCTCATGGTCGGCATGGTCGGCCTGCAGACTTCCCACCGCTACGGCAACGCCACCCTGCTCAAGTCGGACGTGGTGCTGGGCATCGGTAACCGCTGGGCCAACCGCCACACCGGTTCGGTGGACGTCTACACCGAGGGCCGCAAGTTCATTCACGTGGACATCGAACCGACCCAGATCGGCCGCGTCTTCACCCCGGACCTGGGCATCGTCTCCGACGCCAGCTCGGCCCTGACCGTGTTCATCGAAATCGCTCGCGAATGGCAGGCCGCCGGCAAGCTGAAGAACCGCAGCGCCTGGCTGCAGGATTGCCAGCAGCGCAAGTCGAGCCTGCAACGCAAGACCCACTTCGACAACGTGCCGGTCAAGCCGCAGCGGGTGTATGAAGAAATGAACCAGGTGTTCGGCAAGGACACCTGCTACGTCAGCACCATCGGCCTGTCGCAGATTGCTGGCGCGCAGTTCCTGCACGTGTACAAGCCGCGTCACTGGATCAACTGCGGCCAGGCCGGCCCGTTGGGCTGGACCATTCCGGCGGCGCTGGGCGTGGTCAAGGCCGACCCGAGCCGCAAGGTAGTGGCGCTGTCGGGCGACTATGACTTCCAGTTCATGATCGAGGAGCTGGCGGTCGGCGCGCAGTTCAAGCTGCCGTACATCCACGTGGTGGTGAACAACTCCTACCTGGGCCTGATCCGCCAGGCGCAGCGCGGTTTCGACATGGACTACTGCGTGCAGCTGTCCTTCGACAACCTCAACGCGCCGGAACTCAACGGCTACGGCGTGGACCACGTCGCGGTCGCCGAAGGCCTGGGCTGCAAGGCGCTGCGGGTATTCGAGCCGGCGGGCATCCAACCGGCCCTGCGCCAGGCCCAGGAAATGCTCGAGCAGTTCAAGGTGCCGGTGGTCGTCGAGATCATCCTGGAGCGTGTCACCAACATCTCCATGGGCACCGAGATCAACGCGGTCAACGAATTCGAAGACCTGGCCCTGGTCGGCAACGACGCCCCGACCGCGATTTCCCTGCTCGACTGACCCCTATGTAGCCGCTGCCGAAGGATGCGCAAGATCTCAGGATCGTCGAAGGCCTTCGGCCTTATCGCAGCCTGCGGCAGCGGCTACAGGGATTGATACCTCTACAGGAGACCACCATGCCGCGTTTTGCCGCCAACCTGTCCATGCTGTTCACCGAACAGGACTTCCTCGCCCGTTTCCAGGCCGCCGCCGAGGCCGGCTTCAGTGGTGTCGAATACCTGTTCCCCTACGAATTCAGCTCCGCCGAGATCAAGGCGCAACTCGATGCCCACGGCCTGACCCAGGTGCTGTTCAACCTTCCTGCGGGCGATTGGGCGAAAGGCGAGCGCGGTATCGCCTGCCTGCCTGACCGGGTCGAAGAGTTCCGCGCCGGGGTCGACCTGGCCATCGCCTACGCCCAGGTGCTGGGCAATACCCAGATCAACTGCCTGGCCGGCATCCGCCCCCAGGGCGTGGACGAGGCCACGGTGGAAAAGACCTTTGTCGCCAACCTCAAGTACGCCGCCGAGAAGTTGCAGGCCGCGGGCATCAAACTGGTGATGGAAGCGATCAACACCCGCGACATCCCGGGCTTCTACCTGAACAACACGGCCCAGGCCCTGTCGATTCGCGAGCAGGTCGGCAGCAGCAACCTGTACCTGCAATACGACATCTACCACATGCAAATCATGGAGGGTGACCTGGCCCGGACCATGGCCGGCCACCTGGATGCGATCAACCATATCCAGCTGGCAGACAACCCGGGGCGCAACGAACCGGGGACCGGCGAGATCAACTACCGCTTCCTGTTCGGGCACCTGGACAAGATCGGCTACCAGGGCTGGGTTGGCTGCGAGTACAAGCCGCTGACCACCACCGAAGCGGGCCTGGGCTGGCTCAAGAGCCACAACGCAATCTGATCGGGCAACGCGTCATCGTTCATCGCGGGCAAGCCGGATCGCCGCCCGCTCGCGCCTACAAGAGCCTGCATTCCTGTAGGAGCGAGGCTTGCCCGCGAGACGGATGTCTTGGTACCCCGCACCTTATAGAGCAATAACAAGAGAGGATTTTCTCATGGCTAAAATCGGATTCATCGGCACCGGCATCATGGGCCACCCAATGGCTAGCAACCTGCAAAAAGCCGGTCACAGCCTGTTCCTGTCCCAGCATCACGATGCCGCCCCGGCCGACCTGGTCGCCGCCGGCGCAGTCGCCCTGGCCAGCCCGAAGGAAGTGGCCCAGGAAGCCGAATTCATCATCGTCATGGTTCCCGATACCCCGCAGGTCGACGACGTGCTGTTCCGCCCCGACGGCGTGGCGGCGGGCGTCGGCCCGGGCAAGGTGGTGATCGACATGAGCTCGATCTCGCCGACCGCAACCAAGGCCTTCGCCGCGAAGATCAACGAGAAAGGCGCGCAATACCTGGACGCGCCGGTATCCGGCGGTGAAGTCGGCGCCAAGGCGGCGACCCTGAGCATCATGGTCGGCGGCGATGCCCAGGCATTCGAACGCGCCCTGCCGCTGTTCCAGGCCATGGGCAAGAACATCACCCTGGTCGGCGGCAACGGCGACGGCCAGACCGCCAAGGTGGCGAACCAGATCATCGTCGCCCTGAACATCCAGGCGGTGGCCGAGGCCCTGCTGTTCGCCGCGAAAAACGGTGCCGATCCGGCCAAGGTGCGGGAAGCGCTGATGGGTGGCTTCGCCTCCTCGAAGATCCTCGAAGTGCACGGCGAGCGCATGATCAAGGGCACCTTCGATCCGGGCTTCCGCATCAGCCTGCACCAGAAGGACCTGAACCTGGCCCTGCAAGGCGCCAAGGAGCTGAACATCAACCTGCCGAACACCGCCAACGCCCAGCAAGTGTTCAGCACCTGCGCGGCCATCGGCGGCAGCAACTGGGACCACTCGGCGCTGATCAAGGGCCTGGAACACATGGCCAACTTCTCGATCCGCGACCAGTAAGAGAACGCCAGGAAATCCCCTGTAGCCGCTGCCGAAGGCTGCGATCGCCTGCGCAGCAGGCGTGCACTTGCACATTGCAGGAAGGTTCTTCGAACCTTATCGCAGCCGTGGGCAGCGGCTACAGGTTGCGTGACAGCCACACCTCGAATAACAAGAAATCCGGGAGCCCGCCATGTCGGTCGATCCGCAACAATTCCTCCGTGAGCTGTTCGCCACAGCCATCGACGCCGCCCACCCGCAACACGTCCTCGAAGCCCACTTACCCAGCGACCGCAGCGGCCGGGTGATCGTCATCGGCGCCGGCAAGGCTGCCGCGGCCATGGCCCAGGTGGTCGAGCGCTGCTGGCAGGGTGAAGTCAGCGGGCTGGTCGTCACTCGCTACGGCCACGGCGCCCCCTGCGAAAAAATCGAAGTGGTCGAAGCCGCCCACCCGGTGCCCGATGCCGCCGGCCTGGCCGTGGCCAAGCGGGTGCTGGAGCTGGTCAGCGACCTGTCGGCACAGGACCGGGTGATCTTCCTTCTGTCCGGCGGCGGCTCCGCACTGCTGGCCCTGCCCGCCGCGGGCATCACCCTGGCGGACAAACAGTCGATCAACAAGGCCCTGCTCAAATCCGGCGCCACCATCGGCGAAATGAACTGCGTACGCAAACACCTCTCGGCGATCAAGGGCGGCCGCCTGGCCAAGGCCTGCTGGCCGGCCACCGTCTACACCTACGCGATTTCCGATGTCCCGGGCGACCTGGCCACGGTTATCGCCTCCGGCCCCACCGTGGCCGACCCCAGCACCTCGGCCGAAGCCTTGGCGATCCTCAAGCGTTACGCCATCGAGGTCCCGGCAGCGGTGCGCACCTGGCTGCAAAGCCCGGAGTCGGAAACCGTCAAGCCCGGTGACCCGAGCCTGGCCCGCAGCCACTTCCAGCTTATTGCCCGGCCGCAGCAGTCGCTGGAGGCCGCCGCGGTGAAAGCCCGCCAGGCCGGCTTCAGCCCGCTGATCCTCGGCGACCTGGAAGGCGAAGCCCGCGAAGTGGCCAAGGTCCATGCCGGCATCGCCCGCCAGGTAGTCCTGCACGGCCAGCCGCTGGCGGCGCCCTGCGTGATCCTTTCCGGCGGTGAAACCACCGTCACCGTGCGCGGCAACGGCCGTGGCGGACGCAACGCCGAATTCCTCCTCAGCCTCACCGACTGCCTCAAGGGCCTGCCCGGCATCTACGCCCTGGCCGGGGATACCGACGGCATCGACGGCTCCGAAGACAACGCCGGCGCCATCATGGCCCCGGACAGCTACGCCCGCGCCGCCGCCCTGGGCCTGAGCGCCAGCGACGAGCTGGACGACAACAACGGCTATGGCTACTTCGCGGCCCTGGACGGGTTGATCGTCACCGAGCCGACCCGCACCAACGTCAACGACTTCCGCGCCATCCTGATTCTCGAGAGCCCCAAACATGACGCCTGACAAAAAGGTCAAAATCCTCGCCACCCTCGGCCCGGCCATTGACGGCATCGACGACATCCGCGAGCTGGTAGAGGCCGGGGTGAACATCTTTCGCCTCAATTTCAGCCACGGCGACCACGCCGATCACGCCCAGCGCTACCGCTGGATCCGCGAAGTGGAAAAACAGCTGAACTATCCGCTGGGCATCCTCATGGACCTGCAAGGCCCGAAACTGCGGGTCGGCAAGTTCGCCGAAGGCCAGGTCCAGCTGCATCGCGGCCAGGCCCTGCGCCTGGACCTGGACAGCACCCCGGGCGACCAGCGCCGGGTCAACCTGCCCCACCCGGAAATCATCACGGCGCTGGAGCCGGGCATGGACCTGCTGCTGGACGATGGCAAGCTGCGCCTGCGGGTCACCGCCAAGCACGCCGATGCCATCGACACCACGGTGCTCAACGGCGGCGAGCTGTCGGACCGCAAGGGCGTCAACGTCCCCCAGGCGGTGCTCGACCTCAGCCCGCTGACCGCCAAGGACCGCCGTGACCTGGAATTCGGCCTGGAGCTGGGGGTGGACTGGGTCGCGCTGTCGTTCGTGCAGCGCCCCGAGGACATCCGCGAAGCCCGCGAGCTGATCGGCGACAAGGCGTTTCTCATGGCCAAGATCGAGAAGCCCTCGGCGGTCGCCCAACTGCGCGAGATCGCCGAGCTGAGCGACGCGATCATGGTGGCCCGTGGCGACCTGGGCGTCGAAGTGCCGGCCGAAAGCGTGCCGCAGATCCAGAAAAACATCATTGGCACCTGCCGCCAGCTGGGCAAACCGGTGGTGGTGGCCACGCAGATGCTCGAATCCATGCGCTTCTCCCCTGCCCCGACCCGTGCCGAGGTCACCGACGTGGCCAACGCGGTGGCCGAAGGCGCCGACGCGGTGATGCTGTCGGCGGAAACCGCCTCCGGCGAGTACCCGCTGGAAGCGGTGCAGATGATGAGCAAGATCATCCGCCAGGTGGAAAGCGGCCCGGACTACCAGGCCCAGCTCGACGTCAGCCGGCCCCAGGCCGAGGCCACGGTGTCCGATGCCATCAGCTGCGCGATCCGCCGTATCAGCAGCATCCTGCCGGTGGCGGTGCTGGTGAACTACAGCGAGTCCGGCAGCTCCAGCCTGCGCGCGGCCCGGGAACGGCCGACGGTGCCGATCCTCAACCTGACGCCGAACCTGTCCACGGCGCGGCGCCTGACGGTGGCCTGGGGCGTGCATTCGGTGGTCAACGACCGCCTGCGCCAGGTCGACGAGGTCTGCTCCACGGCCCTGGAGATCGCCCAGGCGCAAGGCATGGCCAAACGCGGCGACACCTTGCTGATCACCGCTGGCGTGCCGTTCGGCCAGCCGGGGTCGACCAATTCGCTGCGTATCGAAACCCTGATCTGAGCCTGTAGCCGCTGCCGAGCCTGCGAGGCTGCGCTCGAAAACGCAGTCTTCGCCAGGCTCGAGCACGGGACTTGCCTGGAACACGGCATTGCCTGATTGACGGCCGCTACGCGCCCGATCGCAGCATTGCTGTGCTCGGCAGCGGCTACAAGAGCCACCTTCATGCCTTCAGAACACTTCAACGCGCATTGCCCCGACTGGGCCACTGCGCTGCTCAACGGCTTCAGCCAGATCTTCCTGCAGCGCCATCCGCTGTGCGGCCTGCTGTGCATGCTGGCCATCCTCCTGACCGCTCCGGCGCTGCTCGGCGGTGCGCTGCTGGGCGGCGTGGCCGGGCTGCTCACCGCGCAGCGCCGGGGCTATGCCAAGGCCGACCGGCAGGCCGGGCTGTTCAGCTATAACGGGGTCTTGCTCGGCCTGCTGCTGAGCCTGCGGTTCGAATGGTCGGTGCTGCTGCCGCCGCTGATCATCGCCTGCGGCGGAGTCAGTGCGATCCTCACCCGGCAATGGCTCAAGCGCGCCCGCGACCCACACTGCCTGCCGGCCTACACCGCGCCTTTCGTCGGCCTCGGCTGGTTGCTCCTGGACCTGGCCGCGCCGTTGCCCGCCAGCGCCAGCGCGCCCTGGGTCGAGCCCGGGGTGCTGGAACTGCTGCAGGCACTCATCCAGGGGCTTGGCCAGGTGATGTTCCTCGAGCATCCGCTGGCCGGGGCGCTGATCGCCCTCGGGCTGCTGGCGGCCGATCGCCGCGCGGCCGCCTGGGCCCTGCTCGGCTCGGCGGCGGGCCTGGGCTTCGCCCTGCTGCAACAGGCCCCCGCCGACGCCCTGCTGGGCCTTGGCGGCTACAACAGCGCGCTGGTGGCTCTGGCACTGAGCCAGGACCGCCGCCGATCCTGGCTGGCGTTGCCGGGCATGCTCCTGGCGCTGCTGCTTGCCCCAGGCTTCGCCGCGCTTGGCCTGCCCGCGCTCACCGCGCCCTTTATCCTTGCCTGCTGGCTGGTCCGCGCCGCGCTGCGGGTGCTGCGCCAGGCGGCCGCGGACAGCACGCCTTGCGCTACCGGGGGCAATCCCCCTAGGCTTCGCTGACCTTCGATTCAGGCGAACAACATGGACAGCAACACGGACAACAACAGGCGCTGGCGCGAACGTCTCTACGTGATGATTTTCCAGACCGACACCGTGGCCGGTCGGCGCTTCGACAGCATTCTATTGTTGATCATCCTCGCCAGCCTGGTGATCGTGATCCTCGACAGCATTGACGAGGTGCACCAGAACTACGCCAATGTGCTGGCCTATATCGAATGGGGTTTTACCCTGATCTTTGCCGTCGAATACGGCCTGCGCCTGTATTGCTCGCCCAAGCCGTTGCGCTACGCCTTCAGCTTCTACGGGCTGGTGGACCTTCTGGCCATCGTGCCGGGAATTCTCGCCCTGTATTACAGCGACGCCCAGTACCTGCTGATCATCCGCGTGATCCGCATGCTGCGCATCTTCCGCGTGCTCAAGCTCGGCCCCTACCTCAAGCAGGCCCACTACCTGCTCGACGCCTTGCGCGGCAGCAAGCAGAAGATCCTGGTGTTCCTGCTCAGCGTCAGCACGTTGGTGACGGTGTTCGGCACCCTGATGTACGTGGTCGAAGGGCCGCAACACGGCTTCACCAGCATTCCCAAAGGCATCTACTGGGCTATCGTCACCCTGACCACCGTCGGCTACGGCGACATCGTGCCCAAGACCGTGATCGGGCAGATCATTTCGTCGATGGTGATGATCACCGGTTACTCGATCATCGCCGTGCCCACCGGGATCTTCACCGCCGAGCTGGCCAACGCCATGCGCGGCGAACAGCTCAAGCACAATTGCCCGGTGTGCAGTAAAAACAACCATGAACACGGCGCCGCGTTCTGCTCGCGTTGCGGTAATGCGCTGTTTCCGAAAGTCGCGCACAAAACGGAATAAGCAAAGTACTTTTTAATCTTTAAAGAGATATATGGTCCCCGGCTATAGTCGGCGGCAAATTGCCTTCACTCTCGATATTTCATGCTCAACAAAAAGGAATGTGCGGTGAAAAAACTCGTTAGCGCCTCTCTCCTGGCCGCCGGCCTGGCACTGGGCAGCGTCGCCCAGGCCGCCCCGACCCTGCTCAACGTCTCCTACGACGTGATGCGAGACTTCTACAAGGACTACAACGCAGCCTTCCAGAAGCACTGGCAGGCCGAGCACAACGAGAACATCACGCTGCAGATGTCCTTCGGCGGCTCCAGCAAACAGGCGCGCTCGGTGATCGACGGCCTGCCGGCCGACGTCATCACCATGAACATGGCCACCGACATCAACGCCCTGGCGGACAACGGCAAGCTGGTGCCGGACAACTGGGTCACGCGCCTGCCGAACAACAGCGCGCCCTTCACCTCGGCCACCGTGTTCATCGTGCGCAAGGGCAACCCCAAGGCCCTGAAAGACTGGCCGGACCTGCTCAAGGATGGCGTGCAAGTGATAGTGCCGAACCCGAAGACGTCGGGTAACGGCCGCTACACCTACCTGTCGGCCTGGGGTTATGTGCTGAAGAACGGCGGCGACGAGAACAAGGCCAAGGATTTCGTCGGCAAGCTGTTCAAGCAGGCACCGGTGCTCGACACCGGCGGCCGCGCCGCCACCACCACCTTCATGACCAACCAGATCGGCGACGTACTGGTGACCTTCGAGAACGAAGCGGAAATGATCGCCCGCGAATTCGGCCGCGATCAGTTCGAAGTGGTCTATCCAAGCGTCTCCGCCGAAGCCGAGCCGCCGGTATCGGTGGTGGACAAGGTGGTCGACAAGAAAGGCTCGCGCGCCGTGGCCGAGCAATACCTGAAATACCTGTGGTCGCCGCAAGGCCAGGAAATCGCCGCCAACAACTACCTGCGCCCCCGCGACCCGCAAATCCTCGCCAAGTACACCGACCGCTTCCCGAAAGTCGACTTCCTCTCGGTGGAGAAAACCTTCGGCGACTGGCGCACCGTGCAGAAGACCCACTTCAACGATGGCGGGATCTTCGATCAGATCTACGGCGGGAAATAACGCCCCAAGGCCAAAAAAAAGCGACCCCCGGGTCGCTTTTTTTATGCCAGTGGCCAGCATCCGCGGCCCGGCAGGGCCGTACCGCCTGGGCTTGAAGCCCCCCGGGCGAATCGCAGCCCGATACGCAGGGGGCCTGCGCGGCGATAGGCGCGCCTAAGCGCTACATCGGTGGCGCCACCCCATCCTTGCCGGCGGCAATCGACTGCGCGGTGAGTGTGCCGTCCGCGCTCTGCGACACGAACATCGCCACCTTGACCCCGGCCTTGAGCAGGCTGCGGTCGCCCGGGGCCAGGTTGACGATGGGCACATCGTCCGGCACCAGGATCTTCTGCTGGCCGCCCTTGTAGTTGACGGTCAGGATCCGCCCGTTGCTCACCACCAGGTCGCCGACGTGGCCATTGGTCATGCTCGAGCCCTTGACCAGGTCGAAGGGCCGGTGGCCCTCGCCGGTGCCGGCCATCTGCGCTGGAAACACATGGACCTCCAGCGCCTTGAGGCTGCCATCGGCCTGCGGCACGGCGGCCGAACCAATGTAGCTACCGGGCTTGATGTCCTCGATATTGGCCAGCGTCACGGCACGGACCTGGGTCTGCGGCGTGAGCTTGATGCTCACGTTCTCGCCGCTATTGGCCTGGACCCGCACCACGTCGCCGGCAATGCTGGTGATTTCCCCGCGCACACCGATGCGCATGCCTGGCGCTTCCTGGGCCTGGGCCGCGCTGATGACCAGCAGGGCACCGAGGGTGATCGCTTGGGCGCCGCCGAGCAGGCGGCGAAGACATGGTTTCATGGACGGGCTCCCTGTGGTGAACGGTGACGCCGACGTCGAAAGAAAGCATTCCAGCGCCCGCGGCACAATGAGCGAACTATGGAAGTGAATGTAAGTAAATGTATCATCGCAGCGCGACACCGGCCGTCACTGCCGCTCTCGGCCGGCTCTGGCCAGGCATTTATTCCTTTTGGGCATGAGTGCTATCGCTCGTCAGCTTCTACCGTGCCACGGGCCAGCCCTTTAGCCTCGCCCGCATCCCTTTCGCTGCAACGAGAACCGTCATGACGTCGAGAACCCAGGCGCTGCCTGCCGCCACCACGAACATCACCCGCGGCATGGTGCTGCTGTTCGCCTTCTGCTGCGGCGCCATCGTCGCCAATCTCTACTACGCCCAGCCGATCATCGAACTGATCGCCCCGGACATCGGCCTGAGCAGCGCCATGGCCAGCCTGATCGTGTCCCTGACCCAGATCGGCTACGCCCTGGGCCTATTTTTCCTGGTGCCGCTGGGCGACCTGCTGGAAAACCGCCGGCTGATGATCCTGACCAGCCTGTTGGCCATCGCCAGCCTGCTGGGCGCGGGGTTCGCCGAACAGCCCAATGCCTTCCTGTTGGTTTCGCTGCTGATCGGCTTCAGCTCGGTGTCGGCGCAGATCCTGATTCCCCTGGCCGCCCACCTGGCGCCCGAGGAATCCCGTGGCCGGGTGGTCGGCGGCATCATGGGCGGCCTGCTGCTGGGCATCCTGCTGGCGCGCCCGGTGTCCAGCGTGGTCGCCGACCTGTTCGGCTGGCGCGCGATGTTTATCGCCGCCGCCGTGTTGATGGCCGCCATCAGCCTGCTCCTGCTGCTGACCGTACCCAAGCGCCAGCCCGCCCACAGCGCCACCTACGGCCAATTGCTGGGCTCGCTGGGCAGCCTGCTGCGCCAGCAACCGGTGCTGCGCCAGCGGGCGTTTTACCAGGCCTGCATGTTCGCCACTTTCAGCCTGTTCTGGACCGCGGTACCGCTGGAGCTGGCGCGCAACCATGGCCTGTCGCAAAGCCAGATCGCCCTGTTCGCCCTGGTCGGAGCCATCGGCGCCATCGCCGCCCCTATCAGCGGCCGCCTGGCGGACGCCGGCCACACCCGCGTCGCCTCGTTGCTGGCCATGCTGTTCGCCGCCTTGAGTTTCCTGCCGGCCTTTATCCACCCGGCCTACAGCGTCATCGGCCTGGCGGTGACCGGCGTGGTCCTGGATTTCTGCGTGCAAATGAACATGGTCCTCGGCCAGCGCGCGGTCTATGCGCTCGACGCCCATAGCCGCGGCCGCCTGAATGCGCTGTACATGACCAGCATCTTTATCGGCGGCGCCGTCGGCTCGTCTATTGCCAGCGCGGTGTACGAACACGCCGGCTGGCTGGGCATAGTCGGCGTCGGCAGCGCCTTGCCGTTGCTGGCGCTGCTGTGCTTTTTGAGTCGTTCGCAAAAGGCGCTGCCCGTTACCGCCTGAGCGCATCCGGCCCCCGGCTTGCGACAAGCGGGGCCCGGCAGCGTACTGGCCCCCTGCTCGACCTGCAAATACAAGGAGTCCCAATGGACCGGCTGGCAGCCATGCAAACCTTCGTTCATGTGGTGCAAAGCGGTTCCTTTTCCGCCGCCGCCCGACTGCTGGGTATCGGCCAGCCGGCCGTATCGAAAACCATCGCCCAACTGGAGGCGCGGCTGGCGGTACGGCTGTTGCTGCGCTCGACCCGTGGCCTGACGCCCACCGAGGCCGGCATGGCGTTTTTCGAGCGCGCCAGGCGGACCATAGAAGAGGCCGACGAAGCCGATCTGGCGGCGCGCGGTGCCGGCGCGGGGCTCAGCGGCACGCTGCGGGTCTGCGCGGCGGTGACCTTCGCTCGCCTGCATATCGTCCCGCACCTGGGGCCCTTTCTCGAACGCCACCCCGACCTCGATATCGACGTGGTGCTGGATGACCACAACATCAATCTGGTGGAAGCCGGTATCGATGTCGCCCTGCGCATGGGACCCCTGAGCGATTCCGGGCTGACCGCGCGGCAGATCGGCGAATGCCGGCGCGTGGTGCTGGCCACCCCGGACTACTTCGCCCGCTACGGCGAACCCGCCAGCCCCACCGACCTGGGCAGGCACCCGGCGATCATCTACAGCCTCGGCGGCGGTGCCCATTGGCGGTTCGAGCGCGGCGCCGAACAGCAGTCGGTGACGGTCCGCGGGCGGATTCGCGTCAGCGCCGCGGAGGGCTTGCGCGAGTCGGTGCTGGCCCACCAGGGGCTGGCCATGGCCTCGCAATGGATGTTCGCGCCCGAGCTGGCCAGCGGCGCGGTACGCGAAGTGATGTCGGACTGGGCGCTGCCTCGCCAGGAGTTATGGGCGGTGTTCCCTACCGGGCGGCTGGCCAGCGCCAAGGCCCGGGCCTTCGTCGAATATGTGCAGCTGCTGCTGGCCCGCGCGGACGCCACTCAGGGCTGAGCGACGTCAGATTCGCCCACGCACCAACACCTCGACCTTGGCCGCCTCGCCCCAGCGTTGCACCCGTTCAATCAGCGAAGGATCGGTTTCGCCCACCAGATACAAGGTTTCGATCGATTGGGCGGCCGCCCATTGGACAAACCCGCACTGCTCGAAGGTGTCGATCGCCGCCAGCTGGAATTCGTTTTCATAGAAGCCGGGCAGCACAGCGACCTTGGCATCGACCGCGCTGACCTCGGGCAGGAACGGACAGGCCAGGTGCACCACGTCCCACTTCGCCACGCGCCAGTTGCGCAGCGCCTCGTCGAAACGGCTGCGGGCACCGCGAACAAACCCCAGGCCGTCGATCACCATGCGTCGGTTGACGATCATCCACACCTTGCGTTTACGCGGCGCCTTGAGCAGCACCTCGCCAGTGACCTTGGAGGCACGCAGCGCCAGGGCGAACACCAGCAACACCGGAGCGAAGTAGCGATACACGGTCTCGGCATTGGTCGCGCGGGTCAGCTCATGCAGCCTGGAAACCTCGCCACGGGCCTTGCGCTGGTCGCCAAGGGTTTCATCGAGCCGGCCGAGCCAGGCCAATACCGGCGGCGCCGAATAGCGAGCGCGAATCTCATCCAGCGCCTGGACCACGGTACCCACCGAGAGCGGCGTCAGCCGCCCCTGCGCCGTTCTCTCCAAGGAGGCAAAGCGCTGACAGAGTTCGTTCACCTGCTCGGCATCGGCGGCGCTATGGACAGTCGCAGCGGCACGGCAGTGCTCCGGCCCCAGCAGGTCGTCGATGTCGGCCTTGAGGCGTCTCTGGGTCGAGGCTTCATAGGATTCGGCCAGTCGATAATCGCTCTGGAACCATTCGGTCCTGACGTTCTGGGTCTCGCTGATCAGCGCCAGCGAAGCCAGCAACAGCCAGCCGTAGTCCGCGCGCTTCCAGCCGATCTCGCCCAGGGGAAAGACCGAAATGAAGATCCAGCAAAAGAAGTAGTAGAGGAAGATCAGCAGCGCCAGCAGAGACGCCGGTGCCAGGGAGAAGTAAATCAGCTGCGGCACTTCGGCATCGGCGAAGCCATGCACGGCGAGCAAGACAGCGACGACGCAGAGCCACAAGGCCATGGGCGCGAAATAGGGTTTGTTCAGGCTTTTCTTCATCAGGCGCTCGGATGGCGATACTCAGGAACACCCCGATGTATCGGCCATCCAATCGGCTGCTTGAACCGGACCGGCCCGTCGCCCGCCCAGTGGCAGCCGCCTACAGGTAGCCGCTTACTGGAACTGGCGCCCCAAGCCCGAGGGCACGCCCTGGATGTCGGTTTCTTCCCATGGCCCGTTGGGGCTGATGGAGCGGCTCCAGCCGTTGTTCCAGCGGTAATAGGTGCGCTGGCGGTAGAAAGTGTTGGTCTGGTTATCCAGCACATAGACACCCAGGCGCGGGTCCCAGTGGCTGTTACCGCCCGGTGGCGGCGCGAAGCTTGCCGAAGTGCGCGGCAGCGGCTTGGCCGGCTTGATCGGCGTGGAAGGTTTGCTCGGGGTGCTTGGCGTCGGCTTGGTGCTGGGCTGCGCAGGCGGAATCGGTGGCGGAGCCCCAGGCGGCGTCGGCTGCTGGACCGCACAGGCGCTCAACCCCAGGACCAGTGTTAACAGGGTGGTACGAGCAATGGCGGTCATGGCGGCTTCTCTTATTTATCCGGGCTGTCGATGGTCAGTTGTTGCGGCGCGGTGGTGCTGCTGGCCAGGGGCTTGCTGCGACCGACCCACTCGCCGGCGGTCGGTTGGCCGGCACGGGAAACGCGCGCCACCAATTGGACTTCCGGGAAGTTCGACAGTTTCAACTGCGGCATCATCGCGTCGGCGTCTCCCAGCTCGACGGTCACTGGCAGGTCGGCCACGGTCAGGCGCTTGGCCGCCAGCGGCGCCGGCGGCCCGGAAACGGCGCGGGCAAAGATGAACACGCTGTCGCCTGGCTGCACCTTGGCTTTGAGATCGGCGGCCAGGTCGACGCGGACCTTGAGCAGCGCGGCGGCCTTGGGCGCAGGCGCCTGGGCCACTTGGCCGCCGCTGGCCAGCAGCTTCTCGGTCGCCCGGTCGATACCGCCCTGCAGCGCGGCCCGCGAGTTGTCGTCCGCCGGCAGTTGCGCCAGCAGGCGGTTCCAATAGTCGATGGCTTGCTGATAACGCTCGCCTTCGAAAGCGGCGATGCCCAGCAGGCCAAGGCTGGTGACTTCCTTCGGATCGGCCTTGAGCGCTTCGTCGGTCAGGGCCTGGACCTTGTCCGACCATTTCTTGCCGTCGGCGAAATACTGCGCCTGCGCCCACTGGCCGAGCAGTTCCGGCTGGCGACCGGCCAGGGCCACGGTGCGTTCGAAGATCTTCGCCGCGTCCGCCGGGCGGTCCTGGGCCATGTAGGTACGGCCAAGGAAGTACAGGCCTTCGGCGGAGTCCGGCTGGGCGGCGACCGCGCGTTCGAGGCGGCGGGTCATTTCCTCCATGGATTGCGGGGCCTGGGCGAATTCACGAGTCAGCTCGACCTTGTCGCTGGCGCCGAAATGCAGATACAGGGCCAGGCCCAATACCGGCACCAGCACCGCCGCCAGCAATGGCAGCGGCTTGCCCAGGCGCGATACCCCAGCCGGTTCCGCACCCTCGGTGTCGGCCAGCAATTCGCGCGCGGCTTCGGCGCGGCCGCTGTCCATCTGCTCGGCGCTGAGCACGCCTTCGGCCTGCTGGCCTTGCAACTCGGCCACGCGCTCTTGGTAAAGCGCCACGTTCAGCGCGGTACGATCCTCTTCACGCTGGGCGCGGCGGCCGCGCAGGACCGGGATCAACAGAAAACTCAGGGCTACCAGGAGCAGCAGGCCTGCGGCGAGCCAGAAATCAATCATTCGCGGTCTTTATCCAACAGTTGGTCGAGGCGCTGACGCTCCTCGGCAGAAAGAGTGTTCGGGCTGTCGCTGCGCTGTACGCGGCGACGCCGGACAATCACGGCGATGATCACCACGCCGCCCAGCAGCAGGCCGGCGGGGCCGAACCAGAGCAAGGCGGTCTTGCCGGTCAGGGCCGGCTTGTAGCGCACGAAGTCGCCATAGCGGTCGACCATGAAGTCGATGATCTGCTGGTTGTCCTTGCCTTCGCCGAGCATGCGGAAGATTTCCTTGCGCAGGTCCGCGGCGATCGGCGCATTGGAGTCGGCGATGTCCTGGTTCTGGCACTTGGGGCAGCGCAGCTCTTTGGTCAGCTCGCGAAAACGCTCGCGCTCGGCGTCGTTGGCGAACTCGTAGGTATCGATCGCGGCGTGGGCCACGCCGGCGATGCACAGGCCCAGCAGGGCAGCGGCCAGCCAGCGCTTCATGGCTTGGCCTCGTCGGCCAGGGCCTGATACTTGGCGGCCAGCTTCTCGCGCCATACCACTTCGTCGATCACCCCGACGTATTTGTCGCGGATGATGCCCTTGGCGTCGATGAAGAAGGTTTCCGGCGCGCCGTACACCCCAAGGTTCAGGCCCAGGGTGCCCTCCTCGTCGCGGATATCCAGCTGGTAGGGGTTGTGGAATTCGGCCAGCCACTTCAAGGCATCGGCGTTGACGTCCTTGTAGTTGACGCCGTAGATGGTCACACCCTGCTGCGCCAGCTTGTTCAGCACCGGGTGCTCGACCCGGCAGGAAATGCACCAGGTGCCCCAGACGTTGACCAGCGCCGGCTTGCCCAGCAGGTCGGCGCGGGTCAGGGTCTTGTCGCCCTGCACCGACGGCAGGGAAAACTCCGGGAACGGCTTGCCGATCATCGCCGACGGCAGCTCGGCCGGGTCCAGGTACAAGCCGCGATACAGGAACACCGCCACCAGCAGGAACAGCGCCAGCGGCAACAACATTATCCAGCGTCTCATGCAGTGGCTCCTGTCATGCCCAGGGCTTCGCGCACCCGGGTTTTTACCTTGACCCGATAACGCCGGTCGAGGGCCGCCAGCAGGCCACCGAGACCGGTGAGCAGGCCGCCGAACCAGATCCAGCGCACGAACGGCTTGACGTGCACCCGCACGGCCCAGGCGCCGTTGCCCAGCGGCTCGCCGAGGGCCACGTAGAGGTCACGGGTGAAACCGGCATCGATCCCGGCTTCGGTCATCACCGAGTTCTGGACCGTGTAGAGACGTTTTTCCGGGTGCAGCACGGCAATTTCCTTGCCGTCGCGGACCACCCGCACCGTGCCCTTGTCGGAGGTGAAGTTGGGGCCTTCGAAATGCTTGGCGCCCTCGAAGACGAAGTGATAACCAGCCAGGGCCATGGATTCGCCCGGCTCCAGGCGCAGGTCGCGCTCGGCGCTGTTCTGGCTCGACAGCACCACGCCCAGGGCGCAGATCGCGATACCCAGGTGTGCCAGCTGCATGCCCCAGTAGCTGCGGGTCAGGCCCGGCAGGCCCTTGAGCAGGCCTTTGTGGCGGGTCTTGTCGAGGATGTCGCGAACCCCGGCGAGCAATACCCAGGCCGCCAGCATGAAGGTCGCCAGCACCGCCCAGTTGAAGTCGCCGTAGGCGATACCGGCCACCACCGCCAGCGCGGCGCTGCCCAGCAGCACGGGGGTCAGCATGCTCGCCAGCCATTTGACCGGAGTGTCTTTCCAGCGCACCAGCACGCCGACCGCCATCACCACCATCAGCAGCGCCATCAGCGGGATGAACAGCGCATTGAAGTACGGCGGACCGACCGACAGCTTGGCTCCGGTCAGGGCGTCCAGCACCAGCGGGTACAGGGTGCCCAGGAGGATCATCGAGGCCGCCACCACCAGCACCAGGTTGTTGCCCAGCAGCAGGGTTTCCCGCGACCACAAATTGAAGCCGACCTGGCTCTTGACCACCGGCGCGCGCAGGGCGAACAGGGTCAGCGAACCACCGACCACGAACAGCAGGAAGATCAGGATGAACACGCCGCGCTCGGGGTCCGAGGCGAAGGCATGCACCGAGGTCAGCACCCCGGAACGCACCAGGAAGGTTCCCAGCAGGCTCAGGGAGAACGCGGCGATCGCCAGCAGCACGGTCCAGCTCTTGAACACGCCGCGCTTTTCGGTGACCGCCAGCGAGTGGATCAACGCGGTGCCCACCAGCCATGGCATGAACGAGGCGTTTTCCACCGGGTCCCAGAACCACCAGCCGCCCCAGCCGAGTTCGTAGTAGGCCCACCAGGAACCGAGGGTGATACCGATGCCGAGGAACGCCCAGGCGACGATGGTCCAGGGCCGCGACCAGCGCGCCCAGGCCGCATCCAGGCGCCCGCCGAGCAAGGCGGCGATGGCGAAGGCGAAGGCTACGGAGAAACCGACGTAACCCATGTAGAGCATCGGCGGGTGCACGATCAGGCCAATGTCCTGCAGCAGCGGGTTGAGGTCGCGGCCATCGCCGGGTACCTGCGGCAGGATCCGCGCGAAGGGGTTGGACGTGACGATCAGGAACAGCAAAAAGCCGGTGCTGATCATGCCCATCACCGCCAGCACCCGCGCCAGCATCACTTGCGGCAACTGCCGGGAGAACACCGACACGGCGAAGGTCCAGCCACCGAGGATCAACGCCCAGAGCAGCAACGAGCCTTCGTGGGCGCCCCACACCGCACTGAACTTGTAGTACCAGGGCAAGGCGCTGTTGGAGTTGCTGGCGACATAGGCCACCGAGAAATCATCGACCATGAAGGCGTAGGTCAGGCAACCGAAGGCGAAGGTCAGGAAGGCAAACTGTCCCCAGGCCGCGGGCTGGGCCAGGCTCATCCACAAGCGGTCGCCGCGCCAGGCACCGAGCAGCGGCACCACGGCCTGGACCAGGGCAAAGCACAGGGCCAGGATCATCGCCAGATGGCCGAGCTCGGGAATGAAGAGTGCGGAAGTCATTGCTCAGCCCTCCTTCGCCGGAACCGGCGCCGACTGGCCGCTGTCTTTCAGGGCCTTGGTCACTTCCGGCGGCATGTATTTCTCGTCGTGCTTGGCCAGCACTTCATCGGCCACCACCACGCCGTCGGCGTTGAGCTTGCCCAGGGCAACGATGCCCTGCCCTTCGCGGAACAGGTCCGGGAGGATGCCGCGGTAAGTGATGGTCACGCCCTTGTTGAAGTCGGTGACCACGAAACGCACGTCCAGCGAATCGGCCGAACGTTGCAGCGAGCCCTTCTCGACCATGCCGCCGGCGCGAATCCGCGTGTCCAGGGGGGCTTCGCCGTTGGCGATCTGGGTCGGGGTGTAGAACAGGTTGATGTTCTGTTGCAGGGCGCTCAGCGCCAGGCCGACGGCAACGCCCACGCCCACCAGCACGCCGAGGATGATCAACAGACGCTTTTTACGCAGCGGATTCACTGATTGTTCTCCCGGCGCAGACGACGCGCCTCTTGTTGCAGGTAACGCTTGCGGGCCAGCAACGGCACCGCCACGTTGAGGACCAGCACCACCAGGCAGATGCCGTAGGCTGACCAGACATACAGGCCGTGATGGCCCATGGCGAGAAAGTCGGCGAAGGAAGCGAAACTCATCGGGCGGCCTCCAGGCTGTTTTGCACTTCGGCCCTGACCCAACTGGCGCGGGCCTCGCGCTTGAGCACTTCAAGGCGCATGCGCAGCAACAGCACGGCACCGAAGAAACAATAGAACCCCAGCACCGTCAGCAGCAGCGGCAGCCACATCTCGACAGGCATCGCCGGCTTTTCGGTGAGGGTGAAGGTCGCCCCCTGGTGCAGGGTGTTCCACCACTCCACCGAGTATTTGATGATCGGGATGTTGATCACGCCGACGATCGCCAGCACCGCGCAGGCCTTGGCCGCGCTGTCACGATTACTGATGGCGTTGCCCAGAGCAATAAGACCGAAGTACAGGAACAGCAGGATCAGCATGGACGTTAGTCGTGCATCCCACACCCACCATGAGCCCCAGGTGGGCTTGCCCCAGATGGCCCCGGTGACCAGCGCCACAGCGGTCATCCAGGCGCCGATGGGCGCGGCGCACTGCAAGGCGACATCGGCCAGTTTCATCTTCCACACCAGGCCGACCACCCCGCATACCGCCAGCATCACGTAGATGGACTGGGCCAGGAGCGCGGCGGGTACATGGATATAGATGATGCGAAAGCTGTTGCCTTGCTGATAGTCCGGCGGCGCGAAGGCCAGGCCCCAAATGGCGCCGACGGTGATCAGCAGCAACGCTGCAATGCTCAACCAGGGCAACAGCCTGCTGCTGATGCCGTAGAACCACTTGGGTGAGCCGAGCTTATGAAACCAGGTCCAGTTCATACTGTTTCCATCACGGGTGCCGCGCGTTGTCACGCACAGCCAGGGTCTTTACTGATCAATATTTGATCAGACCTCATTATTCGCCGACGCTGATCTTCAGGCCAGCCGCTATTGCAAAGGGTGTCAGAGTTACTGCCAGGGCGGTCAGGCTACCAAGCCATAGCAGATAACCGGTCGCCGGCATGCCTTGCAAGGCCGCCTGCAAGGCGCCGCTGCCAAGAATCAATACCGGGATGTACAGGGGCAGGATCAGCAGCGCCAGCAACAGGCCGCCGCGCTTGAGTCCTACCGTCAAGGCCGCACCCACCGCCCCCAGCAGGCTGAGCACTGGCGTCCCGAGCAACAGGGACAGCAACAGCACCGGCAGACAGGCGGTGGGCAGGCCAAGCATCAATGCCAGCAGGGGTGCAAGCAATACCAGTGCCAGGCCGGAAAAGGCCCAGTGTGCCAGTACCTTGGCCAGAACCAGAAGAGGCAGGGGGTGCGACGAAAGGACCCACTGTTCAAGGGATCCGTCCTCGAAATCACTGCGAAAAAGCCCGTCCAGCGAGAGCAAAACCGATAATAAGGCCGCTACCCAGACCAGGCCCGGAGACAAGGTTTGCAACAATTGTGTCTCAGGTCCCACCGCCAACGGGAACAGTGAGACAACGATCGCGAAAAATACCAGCGGGTTGGCCAGTTCGGCGGGACGGCGGAACAGCAACCGGGATTCGCGGGCAACCAGCAGTCCGAAAACACTCATACGGCCCAATGCCCCAGATCGATGTCGCGATAGCCGCGAGGCATGCGGCTCAGTGTGTGGTGGGTAGTGAGGATCACCATGCCGCCGCGTTCGCAGTGACCGGCCAGGTGCTCTTCCAGTTGCGCCACGCCCTGCTTGTCCAGGGCGGTGAAGGGTTCGTCGAGAATCCACAGCGGCGGGCTGTCCAGGTACAGGCGGGCCAGGGCCACCCGACGCTGCTGGCCGGCGGACAGGGTGTGACAAGGCACATCCTCGAAACCGCGCAGCCCGACCGCCGCCAGGGCCTGCCAGATTGCCTCGCGCCCGGCGGGCTGATGCAGGGCACAGAGCCAGCTGAGGTTTTCCTCGGCGGTCAGCAGGTCCTTGATGCCCGCCGCATGGCCGATCCACAACAGGTTGCGCGCCAGCTCCGTGCGCTGTGCGTTGAGCGGCTGGCCGTTGAGCAGCACCTGGCCGCTGGTCGGCTGCATCAGCCCCGCGAGCAGGCGCAGCAAGCTGGTCTTGCCACTGCCATTGGGGCCGCTGATCTGCAACATGTCGCCGCTGGCCAGACGCAATTCGAGCTTTTCGAAGAGCAGCCGCAAGTCTCGCTCACAGGCGAGTGCTACGGCTTCAAGAAGAGGACTGGTCAAATGATCTCGGGCCTTTACGGTTCAAGTCGGCAGTGGAGCAGCCGTTAAAGAGATGCAGAATAAACGCATCGGCGGCCTGTTCCAGAGAGCTGCGTCAAACTTTTGCGATGTTTTCGCACGCCCCCCGAAGACGGGCGGCATTATACATGCGATGCCCTACTCTAAAGAGGGCTTATTTCTCCACAGGTTGTGTCCAGATGACAGGCGAAATCACCCTCCCCCCGCTGCCGCAGCTGACCCCGGGAACCGTGCGCGCGTTGCCGATCAGCGGTGAACTGCTCAAGTTGCTGCAGCCGCTGGAAGGGCTGATCGCCGCGGGCCAGTCGGCCAAGGCCGAAGTGCTGTCGCTCAAGCAGACGGACCAGACCTTCCAACTGCTGCTCAAACTCACCCTCGACAGCGGCCGGCAAACCACGGTCCAGGCCACCAGCAACCAGCCGCTGCCCCTGGGCACCAGCCTGGCGGTGACCCAGCCGTCGGCGGGCAACCTGGCCATTACCGTGCAGCAGGCGATTGCCGCCAGCGTCGCCACCCTGACCCGCCTCGACACCACGCAACTGCCCGTCGGCACCCTGCTGCAAGGCAAGGTGGTGACCACCCAGCTGCTACCGCAGGCGGCGGGACAACCGGCGGTCTACCGCTCGCTGGTAAGCCTGCTCAATACCGCCCTGAGCGGCAGCACCCTGAGCATCGATAGCCCGCAACCCTTGCGCATCGGCAGCTTGCTGAGCGCCATGGTGCAGGGCTCGCAGAGCTTGAGCCTGGTGCCGCTGAGCGGGCGCCAGGAGCAACTGGCAATCGCCCAGCAATTGGCCACGCAGCAAAGCCGCCAGGCCTCGCTGACCGGCCTGATCAATGCACTGCAGAACCTGCCGCCCTCCGACAGCACGCCAGGCCAGTTGCGCAGCGCAGTGGACAAGCTGCTCGCCGGGCTGCCCGACCTGCAGCAACTGAGCAACCCCAAGGCGCTGGCCCAGGCCCTGGCCAACAGTGGCGGGTTCCTCGAATCGCGCCTGCTGGCTGGCGACAATCCGGCGCTGGCGAGCGACCTGAAAGGCAACCTGCTGCGCCTGATCGCCCAGATAACCCCAGGCCTGCCGGCCAGTACCAGTTTCAATGCCGTCGTCGCCGCCAACACGCTGGCCCAGGTGTTGCCGAGCTTTGTCCGCAGCGCCCTGGGCACCCTCGGCCAGGTCGGCGCCAAGCCCCAGCCCGGTGGTTTTCCCCTGCCCTCGCGGCTGCTGCAAAGCCTCGACGAGGAAGGCGACCTGGAGCATCTGCTGCGCCTGGCCGCCGCCGCTGTTTCTCGCCTGCAGAGCCACCAGCTGGCAAGCCTGGAACAGAGCGGCCTGACCGACGACGGTCGGCTGCTGACCACCTGGCAACTGGAAATTCCAATGCGCACGATGCAGGACGTCGTGCCCTTGCAGGTCAAGTTCCAGCGCGAAGAACCGGCGGAAAAACCGGCCGAGGAAAAACGCGAGGAACGCGAACCGAAACAACAGCTGTGGCGTGTCGAACTGGCGTTCGACCTCGAGCCGCTGGGCCCGCTGCAGGTGCAGGCGCAATTACTCAAGGGCCGCCTGTCCAGCCAGCTGTGGGCCGAACGGCCGTTTACCGCGGGCTTGATAGAAAGCCACCTGGGCAGCCTGCGTGAACGCCTGCTTACTTGCGGCCTGGATGTCGGCGACCTGGACTGCCATCTCGGCACGCCGCCGCAAGGCCCGAAAACCCGACTGGAACAACGCTGGGTCGATGAAACCGCATGAATAATCCCAACCCGCCACGCCAGGCCATCGCCCTCAAGTACGACGGCCAGCACGCCCCCACGCTGACCGCCAAGGGCGACGACGAGCTGGCCGAAGCCATCCTGAAAATCGCCCGCGACTGTGAAGTGCCGATCTATGAGAACGCCGAGCTGGTGAAGCTGCTGGCACGCCTGGAGCTGGGCGACAGCATTCCCGAGGAGTTGTATCGCACCATTGCCGAAATCATTGCCTTCGCCTGGAACCTCAAGGGCAAGTTCCCGGCCGGGCATGAACCGCAGGAAGCGGCGCTGGAGATGGATGTGACGGAAAGCGGAGAGGATTACTGATCTGTAGCCGCTGCCGCAGGCTGCGATCGGCCGGTACGGCCGCAGGGATCTCAGGATCGCTGAAGGCCTTCGGCCTTGGCGCAGCCTGCGGCAGCGGCTACAGAGGGATTTCAGCTTTTGTGCAGCTTGCTCATCAGCTCGGCCTCGGCCTGGGTCAAGCCGCAGGCCTGGGTGAGTTCGTCGACGCTGGCGCCCATGCCCACCAGGCGCGCGGCCTGGGCGAAGGACAGGCTCGACGGGTCGCGCTGTTCCAGCTGGGCCAGCTTGTCCGGCAACGGGCCGACCACCGCGCGCAGCTCATGCAGGTCTTCGCCCATGCGCACCGTACCGTTCTGATAGTCGTCGACGCGTTTGGCCAGGTCCTTGATGCGCTGATCGCGCAGCGTATCGCCCTGGGCCTGCTGCACCGCGATCTGCCGCTGAGCACGGATATAGGCCAGGAACATCGCCAGCGTGCCTGCCCAAAGGAAGAACAGGACAATTACCGCAACCTCGAGAATCAATCAGATACTCTCCAGTTCCGACCACTCTTCTTCGCTCATCATCTTGTCCAGCTCGACCAGAATCAGCAGCTCGCCGTTCTTGTTGCACACGCCCTGGATGAACTTGGCCGACTCTTCGTTACCGACGTTCGGTGCGGTCTCGACTTCCGACTGACGCAGATAAACCACTTCCGCCACGCTGTCGACCATGATCCCGACCACTTGCTTGTCGGCTTCGATGATCACGATGCGGGTGTTGTCGTTGACCTCGGTCGGCACCAGGCCGAAACGCTGGCGGGTGTCGATCACGGTCACCACGTTGCCGCGCAGGTTGATGATGCCCAGCACGTAGCTCGGGGCACCCGGTACCGGCGCGATCTCGGTGTAGCGCAGGACTTCCTGCACGCGCATCACGTTGATGCCGTAGGACTCGTTATCCAGCTTGAAGGTTACCCATTGCAGGATCGGATCTTCGGAACTCTGTGCAGACGACGACTTATTCATACCCCTGACCCCTTAAAAAAACCGTTGGAAACGGTGTGGCGTTCTGTCTGGCCGCGCCTCGGCGCAGCCTGTTGTTGATCTATATCGGCTTGGGCGCCGGTTTACTGATAGCCATGTGTTTCGCCCCGCCGCTGGCAATCAGCTCGGCCAGTTCGGAAACGTCCAGCAGCGCACACATATGCTCGATGACCGTGCCCGCCAGCCATGGCCGCTGGCCACGGTGGCTGCGCCATTTGATTTCGTTCGGGTCCAGGCGCAACGAGCGGCTGACCTGATGCACCGCCAGCCCCCATTCGTAGCCCTGGACCGAGATCACGTATTGCAGGCCCTGGCGAAAATCGTCGCGGTAGCGGTCCGGCATCACCCAGCGCGCGGTATCCAGCACCTTCAGGTTGCCGGCCTGGCTCGGCAGGATGCCGAGGAACCATTCCGGCTGCCCGAACAGCGGCGTCAGCTCATGCCCCGCCAGGGAGTAGATCGACCCCAGGCAGACCAACGGCACCGCCAGGGTCAACCCGGCGACATCGAACAGCAGGCATTCGAAGGGCTCCGCCGCCCAGCTCGGCCGGTCGTCAGCCGCTGGCGGTGGCGTATTGCTCGGCGGGCGATGCACCTCGACCACTGGCTCGACCAGCCCCTGCAGCAACGGCACAACGCTGGACAGCGAAGCCGGCAGCGGCGCCGGAGCTTCCAGCACGGCAGCGACCACGGGCGCCTCGACCGGCGCCGGCGGCGCGATTACCGCGGCCGGTGGCGTCGTACGCTGGACCTGGGCATCGCGAGCCTGTTCTTCGAGCACCGCGGCCTGGAACTCATCCAGGACCTCGCTCGAAGCGGCGACGTCCTCGACAACCGCCGGCACCTGCGGCAGCGCCTCGGGAACCGTGAATTCTTCTTCGGTGGCGTCCTGCAGCAACGCGTCCAGGTAGGACTGCAACGCCAGCTGCGGCCGGGACGTGACGTCGACAGGACGGTTCATAAGGATGCCCACGGATAAAACCCAGCACAGTGACCTGTAGGGTTTATCGGCCAGACTGGCAGCAGACTTGAATGATCCGCCACGTCAGGCCACCTGCGGGACAAGTTGCTGGGCCAGCAAGTGCTTGAGCAAAGCGCGATAGGCCAGTACACCGCGGCTCTTGCCGTCGAACTGCGAAGGCGTCAGGCCGGCCCGGCTGGCGTCGCGCAGGCGCGTGTCGACCGGGATATAACCCTGCCAGATCTCGTCCGGAAACTTGTCGCGCAGTACCCGCAGGGTGCCCAGGGACGCCTGGGTGCGACGGTCGAACAGGGTCGGCACGATGCTGAACGGCAGCGCCTGTTTGCGCGAGCGATTGATCATCGCCAAGGTATTGACCATGCGCTCCAGGCCCTTGACCGCCAGGTGCTCGGTCTGCACCGGGATCACCAGTTGCTGGCTCGCCGCCAAGGCGTTGACCATCAGCACGCCAAGCAGCGGCGGGCTGTCGATCACCGCGTAGTCGAAATCCTGCCATAGCTGCGCCAGGCTCTTGGCGATCACCAGGCCCAGGCCGCTCTGCCCCGGCGACTGGCGCTCCAGGGTAGCCAGCGCGGTGCTCGAGGGCAGCAGGGAGATACGTTCGTCGCTGGTCGACAGCAGCAACTGCCCGGGCAAGCCCTCGGGGACGCTGCCCTTGTGCAGGAACAGGTCGTAGTTACTGTGTTCCAGGCTGTCGGGGTCATAGCCGAAATAGCTGGTCATGGAGCCGTGGGGGTCGAGATCGACCACGACCACGCGCTTGCCCGCCTCGGCCAGCAACCCGGCTAAAGCGATGGAACTGGTGGTTTTACCAACACCACCTTTTTGATTGGCAACTGCCCAGACTCTCATTCAGATTGTTCCTCCCGGCCGGCACGGGCCGACCGAGAAATAGCACCCGTTATAAAGCCGGTGACGGAGAATTGACGGCACTCTCGCGTCCCGGCGTCTTGACTGGCGTAGGTGCAGTTTGTGTGCCAGCCCGCTTCAATGCCGCATCCGGTGTTGCGTGGGCCGTGCCGGTGCCCGTCAGGCTGCGGCGTACGTCGAGATTGCGCGACACCACCAGCACCACCCGCCGGTTGCGCGCACGGCCATCGGCCGTCGCGTTATTGGCTACCGGCTGGAACTCGCCGTAGCCGACCGACGCCAGGCGCTGCGGGTTGACGCCCTGCATCGCCAGCATTCGCACGATGCTCGCCGAACGGGCCGACGACAGCTCCCAGTTGGTCGGGTATTGCGCGGTCTGGATCGGCTGGTTGTCGGTAAAGCCCTCGACGTGAATCGGGTTGTCGAAGGGTTTGAGGATCGCCGCCACCTTGTCGATGATGTTGAACGCCAGGTCGCTGGGCATGGCATCGCCGCTGCCGAACAACAGGCTGGAGTTGAGTTCGATCTCGACCCACAGCTCGTTGCCGCGCACGGTCATCTGGTTGGAACTGATCAGGTCGCCAAAGGCCGCACTGATGTCGTCGGCGATGCTTTTCAGCGGATCGCTGGCGCCGGCGATACCGGCATCGGTCTGTTCGCTGTCCTTGACCAGCGGCTTGGCCGGGGTCACGGTCTGGGGCCGCTCCTCGCCGATGGGAATCGGCTTGAGGGCGCGATCCGAATCGGTGAAGACGCCGATCAGCGCTTCGGAAATGACCTTGTACTTGCCCTCGTTGATCGAGGAGATCGAGTACATGACCACGAAAAAGGCGAACAGCAAGGTGATGAAGTCCGCGTAGGACACCAGCCAACGCTCGTGGTTGACGTGCTCTTCATGCCGGCGACGACGTGCCATGGCTATTCCCTTAGTCCATGAAGCCTTGCAGCTTCAACTCAATGGAACGAGGGTTTTCACCTTCGGCAATCGACAGGATTCCTTCAAGCAACATTTCGCGATAACGCGACTGCCGCAAGGCTATGGACTTGAGCTTGGCGGCAATCGGCAGCAACACCAGGTTGGCGCTGGCCACGCCATAGATGGTCGCCACGAAGGCCACGGCGATGCCGCTGCCCAGCTGCGAAGGGTCGGCCAGGTTGCCCATGACATGGATCAGGCCCATGACCGCGCCGATGATGCCGATGGTCGGCGCGTAGCCGCCCATGCTTTCGAAGACTTTCGCCGCTTCGATATCGCGGTTTTCCTGGGTGTAGAAATCCACTTCCAGGATGCTGCGGATGGCTTCCGGCTCGGCGCCGTCCACCAGCAGTTGCAGGCCCTTGCGCGAATAGGTGTCCGGCTCGGCATCGGCCACGCCTTCCAGGCCCAGCAGGCCTTCCTTGCGCGCGGTCAGGCTCCAGTTGACGACACGGTCGATGCCGCCCGCCAGGTCGACCCGCGGTGGAAACAGGATCCAGCCGAGAATCTGCATGGCGCGCTTGAAGGCGCTCAGCGGCGACTGCAGCAACGCCGCACCGATGGTCCCGCCCAGCACGATCAGCGCCGCCGGGCCGTTGGCCAGGGCCGACAGATGGCCGCCTTCCAGGTAGTTGCCACCGATGATGGCGACGAACGCCATGATGATCCCGATGAGGCTTAGAACATCCATCAGAGACAGGCCTCGACCAGATGCTTGCCGATGTCGTCCAGGCCGTACACCGCATCCGCCAGCTCTGCCTTGACGATCGCCATCGGCATTCCGTAGATCACGCAGCTCGCCTCATCCTGGGCCCAGACCGCGCTGCCGCCCTGCTTGAGCAGGCGCGCGCCTTCGCGACCGTCGGCGCCCATGCCGGTGAGCACCACCGCCAGAACTTTGTCGCCGTAGGACTTGGCCGCAGAGCCGAAGGTGATGTCCACGCACGGCTTGTAGTTCAGGCGTTCGTCGCCGGGGAGGATTTTCACCGCGCCACGGCCGTCGACCATCATCTGTTTGCCACCCGGTGCCAGCAACGCCAGGCCCGGACGCAGGATGTCGCCATCCTCGGCCTCCTTGACGCTGATCCGGCAGAGCTTGTCCAGGCGTTCGGCAAACGCCTTGGTGAAGGCCGCCGGCATGTGCTGGATCAGTACGATCGGCGCCGGGAAGTTGGCCGGCAGTTGGGTCAGCACCCGCTGCAGGGCCACCGGACCGCCGGTGGACGTACCGATGGCCACCAGTTTGTAGGCCTTGCGCTTGGGTGCCGGGGAGGACGCGCCAGCGGCCGGCGTGCGGGCAGGCATCGGGGCCGGAGCCGGACGCGCCGGGATCGCGCTGGTAAAACTGCTGCTGGCAGGCACGGGCGCCGGCGTTGGTGGCGCCGCCGGTTGAGGCGCCGGCGCGCTGTAGCTGCTGAAACGACGGTTGCTGCGCGAGATGCTATGGACCTTCTCGCACAGCAGTTGCTTGACCTTCTCGGGATTGCGCGAGATGTCTTCGAAATTCTTCGGCAGGAAATCCACCGCGCCGGCATCCAGCGCATCCAGGGTTACCCGGGCGCCTTCATGGGTCAGCGAGGAGAACATCAACACCGGAGTCGGGCAGCGCTGCATGATGTGCCGCACCGCCGTGATGCCATCCATCATCGGCATCTCGTAGTCCATGGTGATCACGTCCGGCTTGAGCGCCAGAGCTTGATCGATCGCCTCTTTACCGTTGGTCGCGGTACCGACGACCTGGATATTGATATCCGCTGAAAGAATTTCCGAGACGCGGCGGCGGAAGAACCCCGAATCGTCCACCACCAGGACCTTGACTGCCATAAACACTCCGTTAGGCGGGGCAAGGCAAATGGCCCCGCCCCTCCGGTATTCAAATACGCCGTGCGGCGTAACGCTTGAGCATGCTCGGAACATCGAGAATCAGTGCGATGCGGCCGTCACCTGTAATGGTGGCGCCCGACATGCCCGGTGTTCCCTGGAGCATCTTGCCCAATGGCTTGATGACGACTTCTTCCTGGCCGACCAGTTGATCGACGACGAAGCCGATCCGCTGGGTGCCGACCGAAAGGATCACCACGTGGCCTTCGCGCTGCTCTTCGTGAGCGGCGGAACTGACCAGCCAGCGCTTGAGGTAGAACAGTGGCAGCGCCTTGTCGCGAACGATCACCACTTCCTGGCCGTCGACCACGTTGGTGCGCGACAGGTCCAGGTGGAAGATTTCGTTGACGTTGACCAGCGGGAAGGCGAACGCCTGGTTGCCCAGCATCACCATCAGGGTCGGCATGATCGCCAGGGTCAACGGCACCTTGATGACGATCTTCGAGCCCTGGCCCTTGGTCGAGTAGATGTTGATCGAACCGTTGAGCTGGGAAATCTTGGTCTTCACCACGTCCATGCCCACACCGCGGCCGGACACGTCGGAGATCTCGGTCTTGGTCGAGAAGCCCGGGGCGAAGATCAGGTTGTAGCACTCGGTATCGCTCAGGCGATCGGCGGCATCCTTGTCCATCACCCCACGCTTGACCGCAATGGCGCGCAGGACGTTCGGGTCCATGCCTTTACCGTCATCGGAGATCGACAGCAGGATGTGGTCGCCTTCCTGCTCGGCCGCCAGCACCACCTTGCCGCCACGGGACTTGCCCGAAGCCTCGCGCTCTTCCGGCGACTCGATACCGTGGTCGACGGCGTTGCGCACCAAGTGCACCAGCGGGTCGGCCAGGGCCTCGACGAGGTTCTTGTCGAGGTCGGTCTCTTCGCCGACCAGCTCCAGGTTGATCTCTTTCTTGAGCTGGCGAGCCAGGTCGCGAACCAGGCGCGGGAAGCGTCCGAAGACCTTCTTGATCGGCTGCATCCGGGTCTTCATCACCGCGGTCTGCAAGTCGGCCGTGACCACGTCGAGGTTCGACACGGCCTTGGACATGGCCTCGTCGCCGCTGTTGAGGCCCAGGCGCACCAGGCGGTTACGCACCAGCACCAGCTCGCCGACCATGTTCATGATTTCGTCCAGCCGCGCGGTGTCGACGCGCACGGTGGTTTCGGCTTCGCTGACCGGTTTTTCCGCCGGGGCGGCAGCCGGGGCACGCGCAGGCGCCGGCGCAGCGGCGGCTGGCTTCGGCGCTTCGACCTTGGCTTCGACTTTCTTCACCGCCGGCTTGGCGACGGCGGCAGGCGCCGGGGCCGAAGCGCTGGTGGCGCTGCCTACAGTCGCTGCGGCAGCGGGTACTTCAGAGAACTTGCCCTTGCCATGCAGCTCGTCGAGCAGGGATTCGAATTCCTGGTCGGTGATCAAGTCGCTGCCGGCCGCGGCCGCGCTTGGCGCAGCCGGCGGTACCGCCGCGGCGACTGCGGAGTCCAGCGCGTCGACTGCAAAGTTGCCTTTGCCGTGCAGCTGATCCAGCAGGGCTTCGAATTCGTCATCGGTGATTTCGTCGCTGGCTGGCGCTTTCTCCGCCGCGGGCGGCGTGGCCGAAGGGGCCACCGCATCCGGTGCGAACTGGCCCTTGCCATGCAGTTGGTCGAGCAGCGACTCGAACTCGGCATCGGTGATTTCGTCGCTGGCCGCTTCGCTGCCGGCAGCGGGTGCCACGGGGGCAACAGCAGACGGCGCTTCGGCCTCGGCCTTGGCGGCATTGAGCGAATCGAGCAGCTGTTCGAACTCGCTGTCGGTGATATCGCCGGACTCGCTTTCGGCGACCGGCTCGACAACGGCTTCAACCTCGGCCACCGGTGCGGCGACTTCCTCGGCGCCGGCAGGCTCGGCCAGACGGGCCAGGGCGGCCAGCAACTGCGGGGTGGCGGCGGTGATCTCGGTACGCTCGCGCACCTGGCCGAACATGCCGTTCACCGCGTCCAGCGCTTCGAGCACCACGTCCATCAGTTCCGCGTCGACGCGACGCTCACCCTTGCGCAGGATGTCGAACACGTTCTCGGCGATGTGGCAGCACTCCACCAGCTCGTTGAGCTGGAGGAAGCCGGCGCCCCCTTTTACAGTGTGAAAACCGCGAAAAATTGCGTTGAGCAAATCCGCATCATCCGGCCGGCTTTCCAGCTCGACCAGTTGTTCGGACAGTTGCTCTAGAATCTCGCCGGCCTCAACCAGAAAATCCTGAAGGATTTCTTCATCGGCGCCGAAGCTCATTAATGGGTGCTCCTACTAGGTCTGAGCCTAAAATCCAAGGCTGGAAAGCAAATCGTCGACATCGTCCTGACCGGATACAACGTCTTCACGTTTATCGGCATGAATCTGCGGACCTTCACCCTTGGCCAGATGTTTTTGCGGATCTTTTTCAGCGAGGATCGATTCACGGTCATGTTCGATGCCGGCAAAACGATCCACCTGGCTGGCCATCAGGACCAGCTTGAGCAGGTTGCTCTCGACTTCGGTGACCAACTGGGTCACGCGCTTGATCACCTGACCGGTCAGGTCCTGGTAATCCTGCGCCAGCAGAATGTCGTTGAGGTTGCTCGATACCGCGCGCGTCTCCTGCTCGCTGCGAACCAGGAATCCGTCCACCCGGCGGGCCAGGTCGCGGAACTCCTCGGCGCCCAGCTCGCGACGCATGAAGCGCCCCCAATCGGCGCTCAGGGCCTGGGCTTCACTGCTCAAGCCATTGACCAACGGGGTGGCGCTTTCGACCAGATCCATGGTGCGGTTCGCCGCGGCCTCGGTCAGCCTGACCACATAGGACAGGCGCTCGGTGGCATCCGTGATCTGTGAAACTTCCTCGGCTTGCGGCATATGCGGGTCAATCTGGAAATTGACGATGGCGCTATGCAGCTCGCGGGTGAGCTTGCCGACTTCCTGGTACAGGCCGCGGTCACGGGTCTGGTTGAGCTCATGGATCAGTTGCACGGCTTCGCCGAACTTGCCTTTTTCAAGGCTGTCGACCAGCTCCAGTGCGTGTTTTTTCAGGGTCGATTCGAAATCGCCCAATGAAGATTCGTTGTGCTCCATAGCTCCCCCGTGGCGGAATGGTTCCACATCTCAACCGATGCGTTCGAAGATCTTCTCGATCTTTTCTTTCAACGCCTGGGCCGTGAAGGGCTTGACCACATAGCCGTTTACGCCGGCCTGGGCAGCTTCGATGATCTGTTCGCGCTTGGCTTCGGCGGTCACCATGAGGACCGGCAGGTGCTTGAGTTTTTCATCGGCGCGCACATGGCGCAGCAGATCGATACCGGTCATGCCAGGCATGTTCCAGTCCGTTACCAGGAAGTCGATGCTCCCACTGTTGAGGACCGGGATGGCGGTAGTGCCATCGTCAGCCTCGACCGTGTTGGTGAAACCCAGGTCACGCAACAGGTTTTTTATGATCCGCCGCATCGTTGAGAAGTCATCAACGATGAGGATTTTCATGTTCTTGTCCAATTCGACCTCCAAGCAGTCTTAAACGCGTCCAGCACCTGAACGCGCCATTCAATCAATCAGGCAGAGCACTCAACGACTGCATGGAATACACACCGCAAGACCGGCCACGTCGTGCCAGTCTCGTCCGCAGTGTCCCCACACTGCCTGTCAGCGCGCTCGCCACTCTCCCAAACGCCCCCGCAAACGGGCCGCGCACTGGCTGTGTAACTGGCTGACCCGCGATTCGCTGACCCCCAGGACCTCACCGATTTCCTTGAGGTTCAGCTCTTCGTCGTAGTACAGCGCCAAGACCAGTCGCTCACGCTCCGGCAAATTGGCAATCGCGTCCGCCAGCGCAGCCTGGAAACGTTCGTCCTCCAGGTCGCGCGACGGCTCGAGATGAGCACTCGCGCCATCCTCATGCAGCCCTTCATGCTCGCCGTCCTGCAACAGGTCGTCGAAGCTGAACAGGCGACTGCCCAAGGTGTCGTTCAAAATCCCGTAATAATCGTCGAGACTCAATTGAAGTTCGGCCGCAACTTCATGATCTTTAGCGTCACGACCGGTTTTAGCTTCAATTGCACGAATGGCGTCGCTCACCATCCGGGTATTGCGGTGCACCGAACGCGGCGCCCAGTCACCTTTACGAACCTCATCGAGCATCGCGCCACGGATACGGATACCCGCGTAGGTCTCGAAACTCGCGCCCTTGCTCGCGTCGTACTTGGTCGAGACTTCGAGCAGGCCGATCATCCCGGCCTGGATCAGGTCTTCGACCTGGACGCTGGCCGGCAGGCGCGCCAGCAGGTGATAGGCAATGCGCTTGACCAAAGGCGCATAGCGCTCGATCAATTCGTACTGGCTGTCACGTGCCGACTTTTTGTAAAGGTTGTAGCCGCTGGCGCTCATAGCACCGGTCCCGCTGTTTGATGCACGAGCCGCTCGACGAAGAATTCCAGATGTCCACGCGGGTTGGCCGGCAACGGCCAGGTGTCGACTTTCTGGGCAATGGCCTTGAACGCCAGCGCGCATTTCGAACGTGGAAACGCCTCATAGACCGCGCGCTGCTTTTGCACGGCCTTGCGCACACATTCGTCGTAAGGCACGGCGCCGACGTATTGTAGGGCCACGTCCAGGAAGCGATCCGTGACCTTGGTCAACTTGGCAAACAGGTTGCGACCTTCCTGCGGGCTCTGCGCCATGTTGGCGAGCACGCGGAAGCGGTTCATGCCGTAATCGCGGTTGAGCAGCTTGATCAGCGCGTAGGCGTCGGTGATCGAAGTCGGCTCGTCGCAGACCACCAGCAAGACTTCCTGCGCGGCGCGGACAAAGCTGACCACCGAGTCACCGATACCGGCAGCGGTGTCGATCACCAGCACATCGAGGTTGTCGCCGATGTCGCTGAAGGCCTGGATCAGGCCGGCATGCTGCGCCGGGCTCAGATGAACCATGCTCTGGGTACCGGATGCCGCCGGCACGATGCGGATTCCACCCGGCCCCTGCAGCAGCACATCGCGCAGCTCGCAGCGGCCTTCGATCACATCGGCGAGAGTCCGTTTGGGGGTCAGCCCCAAGAGCACGTCGACGTTGGCCAGGCCCAGGTCGGCGTCCAGCAGCATGACGCGCCGGCCGAGCTCCGCTAGGGCCAGGGACAAGTTCACTGACACGTTAGTCTTGCCGACGCCACCTTTGCCGCCGGTCACCGCGATCACCTGTACGGGATGCATGCTGCCCATGTTCTTTCTTTACCTTGTCTTACTTAGACGGGGCCACATAACTGGCTGCGCGTTCACTAACGGAACAATGCCTGGCAGACCATCGATGTAGGTACATTGCAATCTTTTCATGATTCCCTCAGCCAACCCGCTTGGTCGGGTTGTGGTAGAGGTCAGCGAACATGTCAGCCATGGCTTCCTCGCTGGGTTCTTCCTGCATCTGCACGCTCACCGCACGACTGACCAGCTGGTGACGGCGCGGCAAGTGCAGGTCGTCCGGAATCCGCGGGCCATCGGTCAGATAGGCAACGGGGAGTTCATGACTGATCGCCAGGCTCAGCACCTCACCGAGACTGGCGGTTTCATCCAGTTTAGTCAGGATGCAGCCGGCCAGCCCGCAACGCTTGTAGCTGTGGTATGCGGCGGTTAGAACCTGTTTCTGGCTAGTGGTTGCCAAGACCAGATAATTTTTTGCCCGAATGCCACGTCCGGCCAGGCTTTCGAGCTGCATGCGCAGGGCCGGGTCGCTGGCTTGCAGGCCGGCGGTGTCGATCAGCACCACGCGCTTGCGCAGCAGCGGGTCGAGGGCTTGCGCCAGGGACTGGCCCGGATCGACATGGGTCACCGAGACATTGAGGATCCGCCCCAGGGTCTTGAGCTGCTCCTGGGCGCCGATACGGTAGCTATCCATGCTCACCAGCGCGATGTTCTGCGCGCCGTACTTGAGCACATAGCGAGCCGCCAGCTTGGCCAGGGTGGTGGTCTTGCCCATGCCGGCAGGACCGACCATGGCGATCACCCCACCCTCCTCCAGCGGCTCGACTTCCGGGGTCACGATCATCCGCGCCAGGTGGGCCAGGAGCATGCGCCAGGCCTGGCGGGGTTCGTCGATTTCAGTGATCAGCGCCAGCAGGTCGCGGGCCAGCGGGCCGGACAGGCCAATACGCTGCAGGCGCCGCCACAGGTTGGCCTGCTCGGGGCGGCTGCCTTGCAGTTGGCTCCAGGCCAGGGAGCCGAGCTGGACTTCCAGCAGCTCGCGCAGGCCGTTGAGTTCAAAACGCATCGAGTCGAACGCACGCTGGTCGACGGCCGGCGCAACGGCAACCGGGGCCGGGCGCTGCGGCTCGTTGAAGGTAGGTTCGATCAGCGGCTCGGCGGCGGTCAGCGGCAGGCCGGCGAACAGCTGGCGATTGGTGCCGCTGCCGGCTTCGCCATCGCCACGCAGGCTCAGTTCGGCCTGGGCGGTGACAATGCGCGACTGAGTCTTGCGCAGTTCGTCCTCGAGCTCCATGTTCGGGACCCGCGGTGCCAGTGCCGAGAGTTTGTAATCCAGGGCAGCCGTCAGCTCGACACCGCCGGCGATGCGGCGATTGCCAATGATGGCGGCGTCGGCGCCCAGCTCATCACGAACCAGCTTCATGGCCTGACGCATATCGGCGGCGAAAAAACGCTTAACTTGCATAACCCACTACCTCAGCCGTTGGGGCCTACTGTCGCAACGATGGTCACTTGCTTGTTGTCAGGAATTTCCTGGTACGCCAACACGTGCAAGCCCGGGACCGCCAGGCGCCCGAACCGCGAGAGCATCGCGCGAACCGGACCGGCTACCAGCAGAATCACCGGTTGGCCTTGCATTTCCTGGCGCTGCGCGGCTTCGATCAACGAACGCTGCAGCTTCTCAGCCATGCTTGGCTCCAACAGGACGCCCTCTTCCGAGCCTTGTCCTGCCTTTTGCAGACTATTGAGCAAAATCTGTTCCAACCTGGGTTCCAAGGTGATCACAGGCAGCTCGGACTCAGTCCCTACAATGCTTTGCACGATGGCGCGCGACAAACCGACGCGCACCGCGGCCACCAAAGCGGCAGTATCTTGACTCTTGGCGGCATTGTTCGCGATGGCCTCGGCGATGCTGCGGATATCGCGCACCGGCACCTGTTCGGCCAGCAGCGCCTGCAGCACCTTGAGCAACTGGGACAACGAAAGAACGCCTGGCACCAGTTCCTCGGCCAGCTTCGGCGAACCCTTGGCCAGCAATTGCAGGAGCTGCTGGACCTCTTCGTGGCCGATCAGCTCGCTGGAGTGCTTGTACAGAATCTGGTTGAGGTGGGTGGCGACCACGGTGCTGGCATCGACCACGGTGTAACCCAGCGACTGCGCCTGGGCGCGCTGGCTGATCTCGATCCACACCGCCTCCAGGCCGAAGGCCGGATCCTTGGCGGTGATGCCGTTGAGCGTGCCGTAGACCTGCCCCGGGTTGATCGCCAGCTCGCGGTCCGGATAGATCTCGGCCTCGGCCAGGATCACCCCCATCAGCGTCAGCCGGTAGGCACTGGGCGCCAGGTCGAGGTTGTCACGAATATGCACGGTCGGCATGAGGAAGCCCAGGTCCTGGGACAGCTTCTTGCGCACGCCCTTGATCCGCGCCAGCAGCTGCCCGCCCTGGTTGCGGTCCACCAGGGGAATCAGGCGATAGCCGACTTCCAGGCCGATCATGTCGATCTGGGTCACGTCATCCCAGCCCAGCTCCTTGGTTTCCATGGCCCGGGCCGGTGAAGGCAGCAGCTCCTGCTGGCGCTTGACCTCTTCCAGCGCCTGGACCCGGACCACGTTCTGCTTCTTCCAGAACAGGTACGCGGCACCGGCCGCCAGGGCCGCCATGCTCAGGAAGGAAAAATGCGGCATGCCCGGCACCAGGCCCATCACCGCCATCAGGCCGGCGGCGACGGCCAGGGCGCGGGGCGAGGCGAACATCTGCCGGTTGATCTGCTTGCCCATGTCTTCGGAACCGGAAGCACGGGTCACCATGATCGCGGCCGCGGTGGACAGCAGCAGCGATGGCAATTGCGCCACCAAACCGTCACCGATGGTCAGCAAGGCGTACACCCGGCCGGCATCGCCGAAAGACATGTGGTGCTGGAAGATGCCGACCGCCATGCCGCCGATCAGGTTGATGAACAGGATCAGCAGGCCGGCGATGGCGTCGCCGCGCACGAACTTGCTGGCACCGTCCATGGAACCGTAGAACTCGGCTTCCTGGGCCACTTCCGAACGGCGGGCCTTGGCCTGCGCCTGGTCGATCAGGCCGGCGTTGAGGTCGGCGTCGATGGCCATCTGTTTGCCCGGCATCGCGTCGAGGGTGAAACGCGCGCTCACCTCGGAAATCCGCCCGGCGCCCTTGGTCACCACCACGAAGTTGATGATCATCAGGATCGCGAACACCACGATACCGACCACATAGTTACCGCCGATCACCACCTCGCCGAAGGCCTGGATCACCTTGCCCGCCGCGGCGTGGCCGTCTTGCCCGTGCAGCATTACCACACGCGTGGACGCCACGTTCAGCGCCAGGCGCAACAGGGTCGCCACCAGCAGGATGGTTGGGAATACCGCGAAATCCAGCGGCCGCAAGGCATACACGCAGACCAGCAGCACGACGATCGACAGGGCGATGTTGAAGGTGAAGAACACGTCCAGCAGGAACGGCGGCACCGGCAGCATCATCATGGCCAGCATGACCAGCAGCAACAGCGGCACACCCAGGTTCCCCCGACTGAGGTCAGCCAGGTTAGTGCGAGCTGTACTGATTAACTGAGAGCGATCCACCGGTATTCCCCGTTCCCTAAAGCAAACTTTTGACGCCTGGAGGCGGCGCAGGGCGGGTATTGCAAGAAGCCTTCCAACTTTGACCTGGAGCGCGAACTGATTTATGGCGTTGCGCCATCAGTGATTGCGCAATGCGCTTTGGCTGCCCGCGCAAGCAAGTGCGCGGGTCAGGAATCGCGACGCAAATCCGCCGGAATCGGCAGGTCCTTGAGCGGATCGGGGCGCTTGCCCTTGCCCGCGCGGTGCTGGCGAATCTGATAGACATACGCCAGCACCTGGGCCACCGCCAGATAGAGCCCGGCGGGAATTTCCTGCTCCAGCTCGGTGGAGTAGTAGATCGACCGCGCCAGCGCCGGCGACTCCAGCAACAGCACTTCGTTGGCCACGGCGATTTCGCGAATCTTCAGCGCCAGGAAATCGCTGCCCTTGGCCAGCAACACCGGCGCCCCGCCCTTCTCGGCGTCGTACTTGAGCGCCACCGCGTAGTGGGTCGGGTTGGTGATGACCACGTCCGCCTCGGGAATCGCCGCCATCATCCGCCGCTGCGACATCTCGCGCTGGACCTGGCGGATACGCTGCTTGACCTCCGGGCGCCCCTCCTGGTCCTTGTGCTCGTCCCGCACTTCCTGCTTGGTCATCAGCAGCTTCTTGTAGCTCTGGTACAACTGCACCGGCACGTCCACCGCGGCGATCAGGATCAACCCGCAGGCCATCCACAAGGTGCTCCAGGCCACCACCTGCACGCTGTGGATAATCGCCTGCTCCAGGGGCTCATGGGCGATCCGCAGCAGGTCGTCGATGTCCGAGGACAACACCGACAAGGCCACGATCAGCACCACCACGAACTTGGCGAAGGCCTTGAGCAGCTCGATCAGCGAGGTCGGGGACACCATGCGCTTCATGCCGCTGAGCGGGTTCATGCGGCTGAACTTGGGCGCCAGGCTCTTGGTGGAAAACAACCAGCCACCCAGGGAGATAGGGCCGATCAGCGCCGCCAGCACCAAGGGCAGCAGGATCGGCATCGAGGCGATAATCGCGATCTTGCCCGAATGCAGCAGGTACAGGCCCATGGCGCCGGGGCTGAGCAGCACCTCGCGCGGCAGGGAGAAGTTCAGGCGCATGATTTCCAGCAGGTCTTGCGCCACCCCCGCGCCGTAAATCAGCAGGCCGGCCGCGCCGATCATGGTGATCGCCAGGGTATTGAGCTCTTTGGAGCGGGCGATCTCGCCCTTTTCCCGGGAGTCCTTCTTGCGTTTCTCCGTGGGGTCTTCTGTCTTGTCCTGACCGCTCTCGCTCTCAGCCATGGTTCAACGCGCCTGTGCCAGGTTGCGCAGCAACTGCAGGGCCTCGACGGCCAGCGGTTGGTACTGATTGAGAATGTCGCCCAGGCTGACCCAGAAAATCACCAGGCCCAGCACCAGGGTCAACGGGAAACCGATGGAGAAAATGTTCAGCTGCGGCGCCGCGCGCGTCATCACGCCAAAGGCGATGTTCACCACCAGCAACGCGGTGATCGCCGGCAAAACCAGTAACAGGGCAGCGCCCAACACCCAGCCGAGCTTGCCGGCGATTTCCCAGAAGTGATTGAGCAGCAGCGCGCTGCCCACCGGCAAGGTGGTGAAGCTTTCGGTCAGCACCTCGAAGACCACCAGGTGCCCGTTCATGCCGAGAAACAGCAAGGTCACCAGCATGGTCAGGAACTGCCCGATCACCGCCGCCGAAACGCCGTTGGTGGGGTCGACCATGGAGGCGAAGCCCATGCCCATCTGCGTCGAGATGATCTGCCCGGCGATCACGAAGGCCTGGAAGAACAACTGCAGGGAAAAGCCGAGCAAGGCACCGATGATGATCTGCTCGGCAATCAGCAGCAGCCCGCTCAGCTCCAGCGCGCTGACCGCCGGCATGGGCGGCAGGCTTGGCGCCACCACGACGGTAATGGCCAGGGTGAAATACAGGCGGATACGGGTCGGCACCAGGGTCGTGCCGAAGATCGGCATGGTCATCAGCACGGCGCCGATCCGGAACAACGGCAGCATGAAGCTGGCGACCCAGGTGCTGATCTGCGTGTCGGTAAGCGCCAGCAAAGACATGGCTTAGCCGATCAACTGCGGAATACTGCCGTACAGCTGCAGGATGTATTCCATGAAGGTCTGCACCAGCCAGGGACCGGCGACGATCAGCGTCACCAGCATCACCAGCAGGCGCGGCAGGAAGCTCAGGGTCTGTTCGTTGATCTGCGTGGCGGCCTGGAACATCGCCACCAGCAAACCCACCAGCAGGCTGGGGATCACCAGGATGGCGACCATCATGGTGGTCAGCCACAGCGCTTCGCGGAACAGGTCTACTGCAACTTCAGGCGTCATTGCGCACCACCCGCCAACAAGGTTTTAAACACCGCCGAAACTGCCCGCCAGGGTGCCGATGATCAGTGCCCAGCCATCCACCAGCACGAACAGCATGATCTTGAACGGCAGGGAAATGATCAGTGGCGAGAGCATCATCATGCCCATGGCCATCAGCACACTGGCGACCACCAGGTCGATGATCAGGAACGGAATGAAAATCATGAAACCGATCTGGAACGCGGTCTTCAGCTCGGAAGTGACGAAGGCCGGCACCAGGATCGTCAGCGGCGCCTGGTCCGGCGTGGCGATGTCGGTGCGCTTGGACAGGCGCATGAACAGCTCCAGGTCGCTGCTGCGGGTCTGGGCCAGCATGAAGTCCTTGATCGGCACCTGGGCCTTGGCCACCGCGTCCTGGGCATTGAGCTTCTCCGCCAGGTACGGCTGCAGGGCATCCTGGTTCACCCGGTCGAACACCGGGGCCATGATGAACATCGTCAGGAACAGCGCCATGCCGGTGAGGATCTGGTTCGACGGCGTCTGCTGCAGGCCCAGGGCCTGACGCAGGATCGAGAACACAATGATGATCCGGGTGAAGCTGGTCATCAGGATGACGAACGCCGGAATGAAGCTCAGCGCGGTCATGATCAGCAGGATCTGCAGGCTGACCGAATATTCCTGCTGGCCTTCGGCATTGGTGCCGAGGGTGATCGCCGGGATCGACAACGGGTCGGCCGCCAGCGCCAGCGGCGCCGCCAGCAGCAGGGCCAACATCAAGAGGAAGCGCAACGGCATTACTTCTTATCCTTCTGATCCTTGCCCAAAAGCTCCATCAGGCGCTGGGCAAACTCCGGAGTCGCCTGCTCGGCGCTCGGCACTTGCACCGGCTCCTTGAGCACGTGCAACGCGGTGATGGTGCCCGGCGTCAGGCCGAGCAGAATCTGTTCGTTGCCGACCTGCACCAGCACCAGCCGGTCCCGCGGGCCGAGCGAGCGCGAACCGATCAGCTCGATGACCTGCCCCTTGCCGGCCGGCCCGGCCTGCTGCACCCGGCGCAACAGCCAGGCGAGGAAGAAGATCAAGCCCACCACCAGCAGCAAGCCCAGCACCAGCTGGGTCAACTGCCCGGCCACGCCGCTGTTGCCGGCGACCGGCGCGGCGGCAGTGGCCGCCGGCTCGGCAGCCAGGGCCCAGAGCGGCCAGGCCAGGAACAGCGCGAGTGCCTTTTTCACTTAGCGCAGCTTCTTGATGCGTTCGCTCGGGCTGATCACGTCCGTCAGGCGGATGCCGAACTTCTCATTGACCACCACCACTTCGCCATGGGCGATCAGCGTGCCATTGACCAGCACGTCCAGCGGCTCGCCAGCCAGGCGATCGAGCTCGATCACCGAGCCCTGGTTGAGCTGCAGCAGGTTGCGGATGTTGATGTCGGTGCTGCCGACCTCCATGGAGATCGAGACCGGGATGTCCAGGATCACATCCAGGTTCGGACCGTCGAGGGTCACCGGCTCATGGCTCTTGGGCACACTGCCGAATTCTTCCATCGGCAGGCGATTGGACGCCGGCGCGCTGGCCGCATCGGCCGCCAGCAAGGCATCGATGTCGTCTTGTCCGGCGTCGCCGGTTTCCTGCAGGGCAGCCGCCCACTCATCAGCCAGGGCCTGGTCTTCTGCGGAAGTCATTTCGTGTTCGTCAGCCATGTTGTCCTCGGCGGGCAAAAAATCATTAACAAAGCGAATTCATAACAGCGCCGCTCAACGGCGCTCGATCGGCTCGATCACCTGCAGAGCCAGGTTGCCCTTGTGCGAACCGAGCTTGACCTTGAAGGCCGGCACGCCGTTGGCGCGCATGATCATGTCTTCAGGCAGCTCCACCGGGATCACATCCCCAGGCTGCATGTGCAGGATGTCGCGCAGGCGCAACTGCCGGCGGGCGACCGTGGCGCTCAGCGGCACATCCACATCCAGCACGTCTTCGCGCAGGGCCTTGCTCCAGCGCTCGTCCTGGTCGTCCAGGTCCGACTGGAAGCCGGCGTCGAGCATTTCCCGCACCGGCTCGATCATCGAGTACGGCATGGTCACGTGCAGGTCGCCGCCACCGCCATCGAGCTCGATGTGGAAGGTCGAGACCACGATCGCTTCGCTCGGGCCGACGATGTTGGCCATGGCCGGGTTCACTTCGGAGTTGATGTACTCGAAGTTGACTTCCATGATCGCCTGCCAGGCTTCCTTCAAATCGACGAAAGCCTGCTCCAGCACCATGCGCACCACGCGCAATTCGGTCGGGGTGAATTCACGGCCTTCGATCTTCGCGTGACGGCCGTCGCCGCCGAAGAAGTTGTCCACCAGCTTGAACACCAGCTTGGCGTCGAGGATGAACAGCGCGGTACCGCGCAGCGGCTTGATCTTCACCAGGTTGAGGCTGGTCGGCACATACAGCGAGTGCACGTATTCGCCGAACTTCATCACCTGCACGCCGCCCACCGCCACATCCGCCGAGCGGCGCAGCATGTTGAACATGCTGATGCGGGTGTAGCGGGCAAAACGTTCGTTGATCATCTCCAGGGTCGGCATGCGTCCGCGAACGATGCGATCCTGGCTGGTCAGGTCGTAGCTTTTGACGCTGCCGGGCTCGGCGGCGTGTTCGGTCTGTACCAGACCGTCATCGACGCCATGCAGCAGCGCGTCGATCTCATCCTGGGACAGCAGGTCCTGCACGGCCATGTCGTGTTCCTACTGCAGTACGAAGTTAGTAAAGAGCAACTGCTCGACGACCACTTTGCCGACCTCTTTCTGGGCCACTTCCTGCACGCTGGCGGTGGCCTTCTGACGCAGCATTTCCTGGCCGACCGGAGTCGCCAGGGTGTCGAAGCTCTGGCCGGAGAAAAGCATGACCAGGTTGTTGCGGATCACCGGCATATGCACTTTCAGCGCGTCCAGGTCGGCCTGGTTGCGCGCCAGCAGGGTGATGCTCACCTGCATGTAGCGCTGGCGGCCGTTCTGCGTGTAGTTGGCGACAAAGGCCGGCGCCATGGGCTCATAGATGGCCGCCGGCTTGACGTTGCTGGTTGCCTCGGCTGTCTCGGCAGGCTTGCTCTGGGCACTGCTGTGCATGAAGTACCAGGTAGCCCCGACGGACAAACCGATCGCCAGCAACAAGGCCAGAACAATCAAGAGGATAAGCTTGAGTTTGCCTTTCCCGGCGGGGGTTTTCTCTGCTGCTTCGCTCTTCGCCATGCCAATAATCCGTCATTAATCGGGTTTTCACAGTCGCACGGCAAGGCAAGAGCAAGTGTTATGCCAGATTTGTCCGAACTGAAGGATGGCGCGGCCCAAAGCAAAAGATCGCCAGCCGCGTTGTCACGCGGCTGGCGATCTTCCGTGCTGCGACGCGCGAAGCGTCAGGCGTAATAGTCGACGGCGCTGGTGCCGATGACCGTGCCGGTGTTGGCGGCGACTTCAGCCACGCTCGGGGCCAGCTCCTCATCCACGCCATCCACACGCCCACCGCTGGCGCTGGTGCCGTTGCTGCGATGCTGGCCCTGCTGCGCCTGCTCCTGGCCGCCCTGCCAGCTGCGCGACTGGTCGGAGACGTTGACGTCCACCTGCCCCATGCCTTGCTGGTGGAACATGTCCCGCAGGCGATGCATCTGCCCTTCGAGGGCTTCGCGCACGCCGACGTGGGCGCTCATGAAGGTCACCTGGGTCTGCTGGTCCGGCACCATGTTCACGCGAATGTCCAGGCGCCCCAGCTCGGCCGGCTGCAACTGGATCTCGGCGGACTTCAGATTGACGCTGGACAGGTACATGACCCGGTTGACCACCTCTTCGGTCCAGCCGCTCTGATGCATGGCCAGCGGCTGGTTCACCGGGACGGCGTTGGCGGTCTTGGGCGTGGCCGCCTGAGTCAGGGCCGCCAGGCGGTTGGCGAAATCATCGACGCGGGTGTCGCTGGCTGCGCCCTTGAGGTCCTTGAGGCCGTCATCGAGCAAGCCGCTGAAAGCCTTTTCGCCGCCCTGCTCGGTGCTGTCCTTGTCCACCTGCAAGTCCAGCATGTTGGCCATGCCACTGACAAAGGTCTGCGCCGAAGTCGGCCCATCATCGGCCACCACGGTCGGCGCCGCCTTGCCCTGGGCCTGGCTGGAAGCCGACACATGGCCGCTCTGCTCCATGGCCAGGCGCACCACCGGCAAGGCATCCAGCGGGTCGGCCTCGGGGTCGAATTCAGGGTCGACCGGCACCGGCACCGCGCTACCGGCCAGCACCGGGGCAACCGGCTGCGCTTGCGGCTGTGGCTGCGTCGGAGCCGGCGTTGCCGCCACTTGCGGCTCTGGGGTCGGCAACGGCACCGGCTGGGTCGCCTGCATCAGCGCCGGATCGAGCGCGGGATCGACCGGCGCACCGTCCGCCAGCGGTTGCTCGCTGCTCGCTGCTTGCTCATCGGCAACCTTGTCGTCGCTGGTCGCGGCCTTGTCGGCAGGCAAGGTTTTGCCGCTATCGGCAACCGCCGGCTCGCTGGCGGCAGCCTTGCTCTTGCCCGGACCGGCCGTGGCTGCGGCCTCGACACCCTTGTCGCGGGCCGGCTTGGCCGGGCCGTCGGCGGCCGCTACCGGCTTGCCGAGTGCTTCCTTGGCGAACACCCGGGCGAAGCTTGCGCCTTTATCCCCGGGCTCGGCGGCGCTCGCCTGGGGGGTGGCGGAAGCCGCTTGAGTCTTGGCCTGGGAAGCGGCCTGAAGCAGCATGTTCGGGGTAAGGGGCATGAAGACGGTCTCCGCTGCACTGGAATCGTAGGTACAGTTGGAAGACTTGTGTGCAAAGGTCGAGCCAGCTTTGCTGGCTCGCAGGGAAAAGCCCGGGTTGCAGCGCGGATTCAGCAGTGAAAACGCTGTCGCTCCTGTTCGCACAGTTGCCGGACAATCGCGAATTCACCGTCGATTTCACCGACCAGCTGCTCGATACCGCGCAGGGACGAGCCCTGGGCACGCTGCTCCAGCTGATGGCAGAGCTCGGCCAGGCGAATCGCCCCCATGTTGCTGCTGCTGCCTTTGAAGCTATGGGCAGTGGCGACAAGTTGACGGGGATCGTCGACCTTGTGCAATTGGCGCAAACGTTCTTCGGAGTCACAGAGGAAGGTGTCGAGCAACAACGGATACTCGTCCTCCATCACCTCCTGCAACGCGTTCAGCACCTCGTGATCCAGATGAATCTCAGCCACTTGCTCACTCCTTGATCAAGAATCGGCGAATTATGCCAGAGGCTCCCAAGAAAACTCCACGCAGGCACTGCGGCCATCGTCCGACCAGCTGGCGCGCCGGCTGAGCTGCCGGATCAGGCTGACACCGCGACCGGACAGGCGGTCGCTGTCGACAGGCCGCGCCAGCACTCGCCCGACATCGAAACCATGGCCGCTGTCCTCGACCCGGATCAGCAACCGACCGCCGGCGCCTTGAGGCTCCACCTGCAGGTGCACCCGCACAAAACCTTCCTGCAACGCCTCCAGGCGTACCGCGCGCTCCCGGTAATAGCGGGAAAACCCCTGGGCGTCGCGCTTGAGGCTTGAGTCCAGGCCGAGTACGCCATGCTCCAGGGCATTGGAATACAGCTCGGACAGCACGCTGTAGAGCGCCCCGCTCTGCGTGCGCAGGCCGTGCACTTCCAGCAGCAATTGCAGCAGGTACGGCAAAGGGTTGAAGCGCTTGAGGGTGGCGGCGCGATACTCGAAGCTCACCGACCAGTCCAGCGGGCAGGATTGGCCACTGTCGGAGTACACCAGCACCGGCGGCGTCAGCCGGGCCTCGCTCAGGCTGACCTCGACCATGCTCACATCGTCGCGCACCTGGCCGCGGAACTCGCCCAGGGCCTGCTGGATTTCCTCGAACAAAAGGTCGGGCTCGCGGTTGGCGGCAAACACTTGCTGCAAGCGCTCGACACCGAACAACTGATCGTTGGCGTCGCAGGTGTCGATCACGCCATCGGACAACAGGAAAACCCGGTCGCCCAGGGCCATGGGCAAGACCTCGGTGCGATCGTCGAACGCCTCGGCGCCCAGTACGCCCAGCGGCAAATGCTGCGCCACCAGCGGCACCCGCTCGCCGCTTGCCAGGCGATGCAGGTAGCCGTCCGGCATGCCGCCGTTCCACACCTCCACCGCCCGCCGCTGGAAGCTCAGGCACAAAAGGGTCGCGCAACAGAACATGCCCACCGGCAGGATGCGCTTGAGCTTGGCATTCATCTCGCGCAGGGTTTCGGGCAGCCCGTAACCCTTGGCCGTCATGCCGTAAAACACCTCCGCCAGGGGCATCGCGCCCACGGCCGCCGGCAAGCCGTGGCCGGTGAAATCGCCCAGCAGGACGTGCATGTCGCCGGTCGGGGTAAAGGCCGCCAGCAGCAAGTCGCCGTTGAACAGCGCATACGGCGATTGCAGGTAGCGAATGTTCGGTGCGCTCAGGCACCCGGAATGCGCCACCTTGTCGAACACCGCCTTGGCCACCCGCTGCTCGTTGAGCAGGTAGTCATGATGCTGGGTGATCTGGTCGCGCTGCTGCAGCACGGTTTCCTGCAGGCGCCGCAAGCGATCCATGGCCTTGATCTTGGCGGCCAGGATCACCGGGCTGTAGGGTTTTGCCAGAAAATCGTCGCCACCGGCTTCCAGGCAGCGCGCCAACGCCTCGCTCTGGGTGAGCGAGGTCAGGAAAATGATCGGCACCAGCGCTTCGCCCGCCAGACGCTTGATCTGCCGGGCAGCCTCGAAACCGTCCATCACCGGCATCATCGCGTCCATCAGCACCAGGTGCGGCCGCTGCCGGACAAACAATTCCACCGCCTCGGCGCCATTGCTTGCCGTCAGCACCTCATGCCCCTGGCGCCGGACAATGCTCGACAGCAGCATGCGGTCGGTCGCACCGTCCTCGGCGATCAACACGCACAGAGGCGCCTCGATCGGCTGCATGTCGGTCAACTGATATCGAACAGTTTGTCGAAATTGGAAATGGCGAGAATCTTGCGCACGTCCGAGTTGCTGTTGATCACTCGCACGTCGGAATCGTCGCCGCCGGCATGATCGCGTAGCAACAGGAGCATGCCCAGCGCAGAGCTGTCGAGGTAAGTGGCGTCCTTGAGGTCCACCACGATGGAGTCGGGCCTTTTGTTGAGCCGCTCGTAAGACTCGCGAAATTCCTGATGACGGCCGAAATCGAAACGCCCCTTGATCGAAATCGTCAGTTTTTGCCCATCTGGGGATACTTCAGTAACGACTGACATGACATCGCTTCCTTGTGATTGCAATCTGTACAAGGTTTAGCACCCCGTACAGGCCTGGGCAACCCGAACCGCCGAAGCGTCGCTGGCGACCGCCTGGCGGCGACGAACGGGATGCAATCAGTACGGATCCTGGCGCGGCAGGCGCTGGGACAGCTCGTCGAGCAGCTTTTGCTCGCGCTTGTCTTCCAGTTGGCGGGCTTCGTCGATGTAGCGCTGCACCAGTTTGCGCAAGCCCTCGACCCGGGCATAGGCCTGCTGCCAGGTTTCCCGGGCGCGGTTGAGGTTGTTCTGGTGCCAGGCCAGGCTTTGCCGCTGCTGCCCCACGGCGGTTTCCAGCTGATTGAGGAAGTGCTGGTAGTTCATCAGCCACTGGCCGGAAACCCCGCTGCTGCCTCGCTCGATCCACTGTTGCTGGTATTCGGCACGAAAGCGCTCCAGGTCCCCCAGCTTGCTTTCCGCCAGGCGCACCTGGCCCTGGAAATGCCCCAGGCGCTGGGCGGCGGTGCGCTCGGCGCTTTCGGCCATGTCGACCACAGGCGCCAGGCGCGCGGCACGGCTGCTGGCCATGAGCGGTTAACCGCCCGGCGCCGGAGCGAACACCATCTCCAGGTGGGCTTCGCTTTCGCCCAGGCTGATGCTGTCGTTGAGCCCCTGGCGCAGGTACGCGACCATCGAGGGCTGCAGCGAGATGGCGGTGTCGGTCTCGCGGTCGCCGCCCGGCACGTAGGCGCCGACGCTGATCAAGTCGCGCGCCTGCTGGTAACGCGACCACAGCTGCTTGAAATACTGCGCGCGGGTCATGTGATCCGGGGTCACCACCGCCGGCATGACCCGGCTGATGGAGGCCTCGATATCGATGGCCGGGTAATGCCCCTCTTCCGCCAGGCGCCGCGACAGCACGATGTGTCCGTCGAGCACGCCACGCGCGGAGTCGGCGATCGGGTCCTGCTGGTCGTCGCCTTCGGACAGCACGGTGTAGAAGGCCGTGATCGAACCACCGCCGGCTTCGGCGTTGCCGGCACGCTCCACCAGCTTGGGCAGCTTGGCGAAGACCGACGGCGGATAACCCTTGGTCGCCGGCGGCTCGCCAATGGCCAGGGCGATTTCCCGCTGGGCCTGGGCGAAACGGGTCAGGGAATCCATCAGCAACAGGACGTTCTTGCCCTTGTCGCGAAAATATTCGGCGATACGCGTGCAGTACATGGCTGCGCGCAGGCGCATCAACGGCGCATCGTCCGCCGGCGATGCCACCACCACGGAGCGCTTGAGGCCCTCTTCACCGAGGATGTGCTCGATGAATTCCTTGACCTCGCGGCCCCGCTCACCGATCAGCCCGACCACGATGATGTCGGCCTCGGTAAAGCGGGTCATCATGCCCAGCAGCACACTCTTGCCCACGCCGGTACCGGCGAACAGGCCGAGGCGCTGGCCGCGGCCCACCGTCAATAATCCGTTGATGCAGCGAATGCCCACGTCCAGCGGCCGGCTGATGGGGTCGCGCTTGAGCGGGTTGATGGTCGGACCGTCCATCGGCACCCAGTCCTCGGCCTTCATCCCGCCCTTGCCGTCCAGCGCACGGCCAGCACCGTCGAGGACCCGTCCGAGCATGCTCATGCCCATCGGCAGGCGACCGGTATCGGCCAATGGCACCACCCGGGCACCGGGCGCAATCCCGGCGACGCTGCCAACCGGCATCAGGAACACCTTGCTGCCGGAAAAGCCCATCACCTCGGCCTCGACCTGCACCGGGTGATAGCTGTCGTCGTTGACCACCATGCAGCGCGTGCCCATGGCCGCCCGCAGGCCTTCGGCCTCCAGGGTCAGGCCGACCATACGCAGCAGGCGGCCTTCGAGAATCGGCTGGTTCGGCAGTTCGGTGGCTTCGGCGTAGCTGCTCAGGCGCTTGCCGAAGCTGGTGCGGTCAAGGCGCATCGGCGGGGTCCTGCGCGAGGTCGACAGGGTCGACATCCGCGGCGGGCTTGCCCGTGGCGGCCCCCAGCTCGACGCTCAGGTCCGATTCGGCGGGATGCAAAGCCTGCTCGTGAAGCTGGTCGGAGAGTTTGTCCATGATCTTGGCGATCCGGGTTTCCATGGTCGCGTCGATACGGCTGTGCTCGGTCTCGACCCGGCAACCGCCCGGCAACATGGCCTCGTCCTCGACGATGCGCCAGCTTTCCTCATGGCGCTCGCGCAGGCTTTTGACCTGGGCGAAGTCCTGCGGGTTGATGTACAGGCGCACATTGCCCACGCCCAGCGGCAGCAGCTTGAGGGCTTCGCGCATGACATGCTCGATCTGGCTGGAGTCGATGGCCAGCTCGCGCTGGATCACCTGGCGCGTCATGTGCCGCACCAGGTTGACCAGGGCTTTTTCAATCTGCGTGTCCTGCTCGGCGATGGGTTCGAACAGATTGCCCATCAGGGTTTCCAACGCGGCCAGCTTGGCGTTCAGGGCCACTTCGGCTTCCTGGCGGACCTTGAGCGTGGTGCTGTGGAAACCTTCCTTTTCGCCCGTGGCGAAGCCTTCGTTATAGGCTTCCTGGCGAATGCTCTCGAGCTCTTCGAGGGTCAGCGGCTGGACTTCCTCCAGCGGCACTTCCTCGATCTCCGCCGGCGGTTCTTCAACCGGTTCCGGCTCAGGCTCGGGCTCAGGCACATGGGGGTCGAAACTGGGCAGCGCCCAGACGTCGAAACCACCGACGTCCCGAGCGCGAATCAGGTCGCTGGGGGTTTCATCACTGCTGGACGACATAACGCGACCTTAGATCATTTCTTCGCCGCCCTTCCCGCCGAGAACGATTTCTCCGGCTTCGGCCATACGGCGGGCAATGGTGAGGATTTCCTTCTGCGCGGTTTCCACATCGCTGACGCGCACCGGCCCCTTGGCCTCGAGGTCGTCGCGCAGCAGTTCGGCAGCCCGCTTGGACATGTTCTTGAAGATCTTTTCCTTGACGCCTTCGTCCGAACCCTTGAGGGCCAGGACCAGCACGTCGGAAGACACTTCGCGTAGCAACGCCTGGATGCCGCGGTCGTCGACATCGGCGAGGTTGTTGAACACGAACATGAGGTCTTCGATCTGACCGGACAGGTCTTCGTCGACTTCGCGGATCGAGTCCATCAACTGGCCTTCGATCGAGCTGTCGAGGAAGTTCATGATGTCGGCAGCGCGCTTGATACCGCCCAGGGTGGTACGCGAGGCGTTGGAGTTGCCGGCGAACTGTTTCTCGAGGATCTGGTTGAGTTCTTTCAGGGCGGCTGGCTGCACGGTATTGAGCGAGGAAACCCGCAGAATGATGTCCAGGCGCGCCTTGTGGTCGAAGTTGCCGAGCACTTCGCCCGCCTGGTCCGGGTCGAGGTAGGCCACCACGATCGCCTGGATCTGCGGGTGCTCGTAACGGATCACGTCCGCCACGGCACGCGGCTCCATCCATTTCAGGCTGTCCAGGCCGCTGGTGTTGCCGCCCAGCAGGATGCGGTCGATCAGGCCGTTGGCCTTGTCCTCGCCCAGGGCCTGGGTGAGCATCTTGCGCACGTAATCGTCGGAGCCTACGCCCAGGCTGGTCTGGTCGCCGACGATGTCGACGAACTCGCTCATCACCTGCTCGACCTGCTCACGATGCACGTTGCCCATCTGCGCCATGGCCACGCCCACTCGCTGGACCTCTTTGGGGCCCATGTGGCGCAGCACCTGCGCGGCATCGGTCGAACCCAGGGACAGCAGCAGAATCGCGGCCTTGTCGACCCGGGTCAGTTTGGCGGTAGCGGCTCGGTTATCACTCATCTGCGTTAATCCACTCTTTCACGACCTGGGCCACTCGGCCCGGGTCTTCTGCCACCAGACTCTTGATTGCGTTCAACTGCGCGTCATAGCCTTCGCTCGGGCTAGGCAGCAGGATGCTCTGCGGGCCGCCGAGGCTGACGCGATCGTTGGCCAGCTCGCCATCCAGGCCGCCCATGCCGCCGAGCTCGACATCGCTGCCGAGCCCCGCCAGTTGCTTGCCCTTGCCGCCGCCGGTGATGTTGTTGAGCACCGGGCGCAGCACGCCGAACACCAGGACCAGGATAAACAGCACGCCCAGGACCTGCTTCACGATGTCCCAGAACCAGGGCTGCGAGTAGAACGGAATATCGGCGATCACTTCACCGCGATCGGCCGAGAACGGCACGTTGATCACGCTGACGCTGTCGCCACGGCTGGCGTCAAAGCCCACGGCGTCCTGGACCAGGCGGGTAAAGCGCGCCAATTCGTCGGCGCTCCACGGCGCACGGCTGGTTTCGCCGTTGGCCGGGTTGACCTTGACCTGATCGTCCACCACCACCGCCACCGACAACCGGTTCAGACGACCCTGCTGTTGCTTGGTATGGCTGATGGAACGATCCAGTTCGAAGTTCTTGGTGGATTGTTGACGCTTGTCGTTCGGGTACGGCGCCAGCATCGGCTGGCCGGTGGCCGGGTCCATGATCTGCTGGCCGTTGGCGTCCAGCAGCGGCTGGCCTGGCTGCACCATGCCGGCGGCAGCGGTGGCGCCACCGGTGGTCTGCGGCGCGCTGGCCGGTGACGGCGGCTGGTTGCTCAGGGCGCCAGGCACGCCTTGCGGACCCAGGCTGCTGGAGCGCTGTTCGTTGACCGACTGCTCGCTGCGCAAGGCCGGCTGGTCCGGGTTGAACTGCTCGGACGTCGACTCGACGGCGCTGAAGTCCACATCGGCGGACACTTCGGCCTTGTAGCGGTCGTTGCCGAGGATCGGCTGCAGGATGTTATGCACACGCTGGGTCAGCATGCTTTCCATGCGGCGGCTGTAATCGAATTGCTTGCCGGCCATGGTCAGTTCGGAGTTTTCCGCCTGGTCGGAGAGCAGGTTGCCCTTCTGGTCGACCACGGTGATCTGCGACTTGCTCAGCTCGGGAACGCTGGTCGCCACCAGATTGACGATGGCCACCACCTGGCCCGGCTCCAGCGAACGACCGGAATACAGCTCGACCAATACCGAAGCGCTGGGCTTGCGCTCGTCGCGCACGAACACCGAGCTTTTCGGAATCGCCAGGTGCACGCGCGCGCCCTTGACGTTGTTCAGGCTGGAAATGGTGCGAGCCAGTTCGCCTTCCAGGCCGCGACGGTAACGGGTCGCTTCCATGAACTGGCTGGTGCCCAGGCCCTGCTCTTTATCGAGAATCTCGAACCCGATATTGCCGTCGCCCGGGGCCACGCCGGCGGCCGCCAGCTTGAGACGCGCGCGCGGCAAATCGTCGGCCTTGACCAGCAAGGCACCGGAGTTGGGTTCGACGGTGTAGGGAATATCCGCGGAGGCCAGGGTGTCCATGACCTGCTTGGCGTCCATGCCGGCAAGACTGCCGTACAAGGGACGGTAATCGGGCTGCTGGGACCACAACACCACGGCAAAACCAATCGCCACGCTGGCAGCCAGGCCGACCATGAGGCCAACCTGACGCAACATGGTCATCTCGGAGAGGTTTTCCAGAAAAGACAACCCGAACAGCGGCGGTTTGCCTTCTGTCGGAGTGGCCTTGGCCGGTACGTTATCGGCGACTGCTTCTGCCATGACTCAATCTCGTCCTTAAACCGGCATCTGCATGATGTCTTGGTACGCCTGAACCAGCTTGTTGCGCACCTGGGTCAATGCCTGGAAGGACACGCTGGCCTTCTGCGAGGCAATCATCACGTCGGTCAGGTCGACCCCGCTCTTGCCGATCTCGAAGGCACCGGCCAGCTGGCTGGACGCCTGCTGAGTGTCGTTGACCTTGTTCACCGCCTGCCCAAGCATGTCGGAAAAACTGCTGCCGCTCACCTGCGGCACCGCGGCCGATTTAGGCTGGGCCATGGCGTCCATTTGCATGGCCCGCATGTCCAACATCAACCGATTAAATTCAATACCTTGGCTCATGGTCTACTCTCTCCGACGACCCGCAATTTTTTGACACTCACGCAGCGGTTAGTGAGGTGTTAGCAACAAGGGTGCCAGCTCCATGAAGACACCGAACAAAAGCCGGCATGGGCTGTCGTCCCACACCCTTCATGTTGCAAACAGATAAGCCTCGACATCCATTCCGGCATCCCGCATCTGCGCCAGCTTGTAGCGCAAGGTGCGCGGGCTGATACCCAGGCGCTCGGCCGCCTCCTTGCGTCGGCCACGCTCGGCCCGCAAGGTGTCGATGATCATCTGGAATTCCCGCCGCCGCAGATCGTCGCCCAGGGCTCCCGCCGACTCGGCTGGCGGCATCTCGGCCTCCACCGGCGCACTGCGCACCGCTGCCGCCACGGCCGGCGCCACAGTCGGCAGCGGCGCACAGGCCAGCGGTCCGCCCAGGCAGAAATCTTCCGGCTGGATCAAGCCGCCCTGCTGCAGGATCAACGCGCGCTGGATGGCGTTATCCAGCTCGCGCACATTGCCCGGCCACGGATAACCCAGCAGGCACGCCTGCGCCTGGGCCGACAAGCGGGCCGCAGCGTGTTTCATTTTATTGACGTGCTTGGCCAGCAGGCGCTCGGCCAGCGGCAGGATATCGGCGGTACGCTCGCGCAATGGGCGCCAGGCCAGCGGAAATACCGACAAGCGATAGTAGAGGTCTTCACGGAACCGCCCCGCCGCCACTTCGCCGGCCAGGTCGCGGTTGGTGGTCGCCACCACCCGGATATCCAGGGCGATGGGCTTGCGCGCCCCCACCCGCTCGACTTCACGCTCCTGCAGCACCCGCAACAGCTTGGCCTGCAGGGCCAGGGGCATTTCGGAAATCTCGTCCAGCAGCAAGGTGCCGCCATCGGCCTGTTCGAACTTGCCGGGCTGGGCGGCGATGGCGCCGGTAAAGGAGCCCTTTTCGTGGCCGAACAGCGTGGCCTCGAGCATGTTGTCCGGAATCGCCGCGCAGTTGATCGCAATAAAGGGCTGGCTGGCACGCGGCGACTGCTGGTGAATGTACCGCGCGAGCACCTCTTTGCCGGTGCCGGACTCGCCGGAAATCAGCACCGTGGAATCGCTGCGCGCCACCCGCGCCGCCAACTCGAGCAACTGCGCGCTGGCCGGCTCGAATGCCACCGGCCCTTCGCCCTCGGCCGCGTCCAGGCAACCCAGGGCATGTCGCGCCACCAGATCCAGCAGGGCCTTGGGCTCGAAGGGCTTGACCAGATAATCGGCGGCGCCTTGACGCATGGCCTCGACCGCTCGCTCGACCGCGCCATGGGCGGTCATCAGCAACACCGGCAATTGCGGCTGGCGCGCACGCAGCAAGCCCAGCAACTGATGACCGTCCATGCCGGGCATGTTGACGTCGCTGACCACCAGGCTGAACGACTCGCCAGACGCCGCCTCCAGCGCTTCTTCCGCGCTGCCGACCGCCTTGTAGTCATGACCGGCCAGCAACAGCGTATCCGCCAGGGCCTCGCGCAGGGCGCGATCGTCTTCAACCAGTAGAACCTTGATTGCCATTACCTTCACTCCACTCCTTGAGCGCCGCAGAACAGTGGCAGAACCACCAGCGCGCAGGTACCGCGCCCAGGACGCGAGCGCAGCAGCAACTCTCCCTGATGGGCACGCGCCACCGCCTTGACGACCGTCAGCCCAAGGCCGGTTCCGGTGGCCTTGGTGGTGAAAAACGGTTCGCCCAAGCGCGCCAGCACCGCCGCATCGATACCGCTGCCGCTATCGCTGACACACAGCCGCAAGCTGTTGCCGCGGGTATAAAGATGGACTTTCAGACGCACCTGGCCAGCACTGGCCTGGATCGCGTTCTCGATCAGGTTGAGCACGGCCCCCACCAGCGTGTCGCGGTTGCACAGCAACTCGCCGGCATGGCTGTCGCACTGCCAGCGCACCGGCACATCCTGCACATGGGTCAGGGCCGCCGCCTGCAGCGATTGCAGCAGCGCCTTGGGTGTCACGCGGTCGGTCAGCGGCAGCTCGCCCCGGGCGAACACCAGCATGTCGCGGACCTGATGCTCCAGCTCATGCAGCCGCTCTTTCAGCCGCCCGGCAAAACGCTGCTGGGTGGCGACGGGCAATTCCTGCTCGGTCAGGTGACTGGCATACAACAGCGCGGCGGACAGCGGAGTACGGATCTGATGCGCCAGGGACGCCACCATGCGCCCAAGGGACGACAGGCGCTCATGACGGGCCAGTTGGTCTTGCAAATGACGGGTTTCAGTCAGGTCGTTGAGCAGCACCAACTGGCCAGGCTCGGCATCCAGCGAACGAGTGGCGATCGACAAGCGTCGCCCGTCCTTCAGGGAAATCTCATGGCCGTCGTCTTCTCGCGGCGCAAAGCAACGGGCAATGACATGCCGCCACAGCTCGCCCTCGAGGGGCAGGCCGAGCAGGTCGCAGGCGGCAGGGTTGGCTTCGCGGACAATGCCCTGGGCGTCGATGACAATGACGCCGCCCGGCAGCAGATCGAGGAGGTTTTGCAGACGGTTGGCCAGACGCTCTTTTTCCGCCAGTTCCTGCATTCGCTGGGCGCTGACCACAGCCAGTTCGCCCTTGAGCTCGGTCACCCGAGCCTCAAGCATGCTGTAGGAATCGGTAAGCTGGCTCGACATCTGGTTGAACAAGGCGAACGCCTGCTCAAGGCCAAGCCGGCTTGCCTGCTCTACGGACGACGTTTGCCCCTGGATTTCAGGAACAGGAGACATCTGGGCGGCTTGGGGCATCGTGCTCTCTCGCGTGGCTGACCGTCAGTTAAACGGAACGTTGAGAGAGACTTAGCAATACCCGTGCCGAAAAAAAACCGCCCGGTTTTCAACAGGTTAAAAAACAGGCGTCAATCATCCGCCTGTTCGTCACCCTCGCGACGGCTCATGCCGTACTTGCGCATTTTTTCCACCAGCGTGGTGCGGCGGATACGCAGGCGCTCCGCAGCCCGCGCCACAATGCCGTTGGCATCGTCGAGCGCCTGCTGGATCAGGCCCTGTTCCAGGCCACCGAGGTAGTCCTTGAGGTCCAGGCCTTCGGGCGGCAGCATGGCGGTGGCGGCGAAATCCGGCGTGTGGCCGTTGATCGCCACTCGCTCTTCCAGGTCGCTGCGCAGGCTGTCCACCAACTGCTCGTCTTCGTCGTCGACATAGCGGAATTTCTTCGGCAACTCGACCACGCCGATAACACCGTAGGGATGCATGATCGCCATGCGCTCCACCAGGTTGGCCAGTTCGCGAACGTTGCCCGGCCAGCCATGACGGCAGAGCGACATGATCGCCGCAGAATTGAAACGGATCGAACCGCGCTTCTCGTGCTCCATGCGCGAGATCAGCTCGTTCATCAGCAGCGGGATGTCTTCCACGCGCTCACGCAGCGGTGCCATCTCGATCGGGAACACGTTCAGGCGGTAATACAGGTCTTCGCGGAAACTGCCGACCTCGATCATGCTTTCGAGGTTCTTGTGGGTCGCGGCGATGATCCGCACGTCGACGCTCTGGGTCTTGTTGCTGCCCACGCGTTCGAAAGTACGTTCCTGCAGCACGCGCAGCAGCTTGACCTGCATCGGCAGCGGCATGTCGCCGATCTCGTCGAGGAACAGGGTGCCGCCGTTGGCCAGTTCGAAACGCCCGGCACGGCTGGTGATGGCTCCGGTGAAGGCGCCCTTCTCATGGCCGAACAGCTCGCTCTCCAGCAACTCGGCGGGGATCGCGCCACAGTTGACGGGCACGAACGGCGCTTCGCGACGCTTGGAGTGATAGTGCAGGTTACGCGCAACCACTTCCTTGCCCGTCCCGGACTCACCGAGGATCAGCACGCTGGCGTCGGTATCGGCCACTTGCTGCATCATCTGCCGGACATGCTGGATCGCCCGGCTGGTGCCGACCAGGCTGCGAAAGAGGTTGGGTTCGCGATGGCGACCACGCTCACGGGCCTGATCGTACATTTCACGATAGACCTGGGCGCGGTGCAAAGAATCGAGCAACTTGCTGTAGCTGGGCGGCATTTCCAGGGTGGAAAGCACTCGACGACGCTGGTCTTCCGGCAAGTCAATGGAAGAATTATCGCCCATTAACAAAACTGGAAGGAACTCATCCCAGGTTGAGAGTGTCTTTAACAGGCCCAAAAGTGCGCCAGGAGCATTTACAGTCCCAATGAGGACACAGATTACTTCTCGACTTGATGACAATGAGCCGACAGCCTGCTGCCAGTCATGGCTTCCGCAGGGTAAATTTTCTTCGCCAAGAAAATTTAAAATCACCGCCAGGTCGCGGCGGCGGACGCTATCGTCATCAATCAGCAGAATTTTGGTTTCACGCCACATGCAATAGCAACTTCCCTAGTCAACTCAATGCCCGGAATCAGGCAAGCTAGACGCTTGTAGGCATTTTGAGCCTGATAGACGTCTGAAATCTGAAAACAGCCACTAGTTAAGTCAAAAAAGCGTGCACAGTCAAATTTATGGCGCACTGGATTCGGATTAACTTAGAGGGTTAATTAACCGAACAGATGGTAAACCTTTGCCGCGTTCTGTGCTTGATGGATCTGTGACATCTCGTCGACTATCGCCTGTCGCTCCCCTGTCGTCACTTCAAGCAACTGCCGATAAACCCCCAGCAATTCCTGCAGGTTCTCGCGCAGCGCCGCCTCATCTTCCAAAGTTTCACTCAAGATGTCTTCCATGCAGGAACGGCAGGCCAGGTCCAACTGGCCAATCGCTTCCCAGTTACGCTCGGCCAGTGCGGCGACCAATGCTTCACGGGTTTCTTCGATGCGCTGCAATACAAGACTCATGGTGATCTCCTTAGAACTGCGGGCCCGGCTCAGCGATAGCGTCCCAGCCTTCCTTGACGGTGCGCAGCAGGTCGGCGACCTCGTCGAGAATCTTTGGATCGGTCTTGATGTTCGCCTCGGTGAGGCGCGTCATCATGTAGGTGTACAAGCCGTCCAGGTCACCCAGGGTATCGGCTGAATTTTCCAGGTCGAGCCCTTCGCGCAAGCCGCCGATGATGCCGATGGCCTTGCTGATGAACACACCTTTGTTGGGGATATCCTTGCGTTCCATCGCCCCTTTGGCTTGGGCGATACGATCCAGGCCGCCTTCCATCAGCATCTGCACCAGACGATGGGGACTGGCTTCGGAAGTCTGCGCCTGGGCACCCACTTTCTGGTATTGCCGAAGGGCTAACATCGGATTCATGTTCTACCTCATCAAAACTCAAGGGTTCGTATAACCAGCGTATCGACGCCGCGTCAAAAAACTTTAGATCAAAAGCCAAAAGCCCGGAACGCTACGAACGTTGCCGGGCTTTTGGCACTTGCATCAATCAGCCTTTCTGTTGCGCAGTCAACGCCTCGAACATCGAGGTAATGTTGCTGGCGGTGGCTTTCAACTTGCCCACCAAAGTATCCATGTCGTTGTACTTCTTGGTCAGTACCGTCGTCAGAGTTTCGATACGACGATCCAGGGCCTCCTGATCCAGGGTCAGCTTGGCCTTGGCCTTGTTCAGCTCAGTGGTGCGCTGATCGAGAACACCGCCAGTCTGGGCAAAAGGCTTGATGGCGTCGTCCATGCGGCTTAGCAGGCCGTTTTCACCGGTGAACAGGGTCTGCACCTCGCCACCGAGCTTTTTGTCGTTCATCGCCGCGGTGAACTTGGTGGAATCGAAATCCAGGGCACCGGTCTTCGGGTTGGTGGTAACCCCCAATTGCGACAGAACGGTCAGCTTGTCACCAGACCCGACCTCAGACAGCGGCGCACGAATGGCCGCCAGGATCGAACGCGGCAACGAGTCGCCGGTCAGCTGCGCCGGGATAGTCAGCTTGCCATTGTCATCCAGGGACGGCTTGGTCAGCGCGGTCACACTGTTGGCCACCGCGTTGTAGGCGTCAACGAACTTCTGGATCGAAGCCTTCAAGCCATCGGTGTTGGCCGCGACGGTAATGGTCGAGGTGCCTGGAGCGACCAGATTGAAGGTCATCCCGGAAACCGCCTTGTCCACGGCGTTGCTCTTGCTGGTCAAGGCCATGCCGTCAACAGTGAAATTGGCATCCTTGGCCAGGGCACCAATGGAACCGGCGGAAGTGGCGGTCATCGGCGAACCGGAAGCCCCCACGACGTTGCTACCGTTGATTTCCAGACCGGCAATACCACTAAGAGAAATATCGGACCCCGCACCGGTAGTGGTCGAACCCACCACCAGGCGCGACCCAAAGGAGTCGGTCACGATGTTCGCGCTGATACCTGCGCCCTTGAGCGATGCATCGGCGTTGATCGAGTCACGCACCGACTGCAGGGTAGCGCCGGCTTTTATATCGAGATTGTAGTTAGAGCCATTTTGACTGATTTTGAGGGTACCAGTCGGAATAGCACTTGTAGTGCCGCCAGCGAAGGCAGCACTGGTGACTTTCGAGGCGCTCGCAAGATTGCCGACCGAGACGACATAATTGCCGTTGACCGCGGTGTTGCCAGCGACCGCCGTTACATACTTGTTGTCGGAAGTGGTGGCGGCATAGCCGGGAAATTGCGGATTGGTCTTGCTGCTGAGCTCGGTAATGGTGGTCCGAAAGGTCGACAACAAAGACTTCAAGGTGCCGATGCCGGAGATGCTTGCGGTGTTGTTCGCAGTTCCCCGGTCGATCTGACCTTGCTTGGGCGCTTTGTCAGCGTTTACCAAGGCTTTGACGATAGCACCGGTATCGAGGCCGGAGCCTAGACCGGTACCCGGTAGAATTGGACTTGCCATGGAGATCTCCCTTCAGTGTGTCGCCGGTCTTTTGACCATTACAACGCCCAAAAGAACATAGCAACAAATTTCATGCCAGCTGTCAGACTTTAGCGCTGAACAACAAGCTGCTCGCATCATTCAAACTATTGGCCAACTTCAGGACTTCTTCGTTGGGGATCTGACGAATCACCTCACCGGAGTCGCTGGCAATGACCTTGACGACGACCTTGCCAGAAGGTTCGTCGATAGAGAATTCCAGATTACGTTTGACCGACTGCACAAACTTTTCAATTTCCTGAATGGCCATTTTCAGTTTGTCCTGCTCGGTTTGCGCACTCTTACTCTCTTCCTTGACAGTCGACAGCGCCACAACGTCCGCTTGAGGCTTCTCCACAGGCTTGTCAGCAACAGGCGTTGCCGGCTTGGCCGCTGGATAAGACAAGTTCAGCTTCACGCTCATATCCATGTCCATCACCTCTAAAAGTAAAAAGCGAGAGAGCACGACCAGCGCACTCCCCCGCCAAAGCTTAGTCAGCTATTACTGAAGCAGTTTCAGTACAGCGGACGGCAGTTGGTTGGCCTGAGCCAGAACTGCGGTGGAAGCTTGTTGCAGAGTCTGCTGCTTGGTCATCTGCGCAGTTTCAGCAGCGAAGTCGGTATCTTGTACGCGACCCAGTGCAGCACTGGCGTTTTCGTTGATGTTCTGCAGGTTGGAAATGGTGCTGGTCAGACGGTTTTGTGCAGCACCGAGGTCAGCACGGCTGGAGTTGATGGTTGCCAGGGCCTTTTCGATTGCGTCGATCGAAGCCTTGGTGCTGGCTTCGGCGGTGGCGCTGCTGTTACCGGTGATGGCGATGGTTGCAGAACCTACGCTCAGGGTTGCAGCGTCGAAGCCGCTGGCCAGAGTGATGGTGATCTGGTTGGTAGCACCGGTATTGGAACCGACCTGGAAGGTCATGGTGCCAGCACTGCCGTCGATCAGGTTCTTGCCGTTCAGGTTGGTCGACTTGGCGATACGAGTCAGCTCGTCCGACATCGAAGCGAATTCTTTGTTCAGTGCAACACGGTCAGCGGTACCGTTGGAGTCGTTTCGCGATTGAATAGCCAGTTCGCGCATACGTTGCAGGATGTTGGTGGATTCCTGCATCGCGCCTTCAGCGGTCTGAGCGATGGAGATACCGTCGTTGGCGTTTTTGATCGCCATGGTCTGACCACGGATCTGCGAAGTCATGCGGGTAGCGATTTGCAGGCCGGCGGCGTCGTCCTTTGCGCTGTTGATTTTCAGGCCGGAAGACAGGCGAGTCATCGAAGTCGACAGAGCGTCGGAAGCGCGGTTCAGGTTCTTCTGAACGTTCAACGATGTGACGTTAGTGTTTACTGTTAAAGCCATGACGAATTCCTCGTTGGTTGGGTACTGCGGCTTCCGGCCCTGGCAACCGCCGGGTATGGCCTAGAGAACCTTCGTAATAGTTATCGTCGCGAAGGCAAGTTGCTTTAGGGCATTTTCAAAAAAATTTGCCATCAGCGTGCCACCCCTCGTAAATCAAGGGCTTGCCGACTTTAAGCAGTAGAAAAATGACGCCAGGAAAATGCCGCAGAGGCCCCGGGCGCCAAACCGCCCGGGCAAGCAGAGGAGTGTTTCAGGCGGCGGAGACGGAGCGCAGCACTTCAACGCATTCGTATTGCAGGTAATCGGCCAGGGCCAACCAGTTTTGCCCTTGCTGGCATTCGAACATCAGGCCAAGCAAAGTCTCCCAGTCCTGGCGTTGCTCTGGCTGCGCGGTATCGATCAGCGGCTGGATCGCCCCCATCAACTGCACCATGGTCATGGCCATCTCGACATCGTGCCCCAGGCGAAAGCCCTCGGCACATTGCTGCAAGCGGGCGATCAGCCCGTCGATCGCGTTCATTGGCTGAACTCCGGATGGTAAGTCGTCCCGGCAATCATCGCTCCGTCCCGGCTGCTGTTATAGAAGCGCACCTGCGGATGACCGGCGATAAAACGCTCCAGCTCGCACAGGTAGCTGCGGAAATTGAGTTGCGTCCTGACCCGCTGGCCATGGCCGTCCAGCACCCAGTGCCGGGCCGCTCCCAGTTGCGGCCCGAGCTCACCGTCGAGCCAGCCGGCATGAGTCTTGTTCATCGGGAAGGCGAAGTCGGCACCGAACAAGGTGACCTGCCCGGCGCCCATTTTCACCGCCAGGTCCACCGCTGGATGAATCACACTGCCGCCGACATACAGCTGCGCCTTGGGCAGCCGTTCGCGCATCTGTGTGTAAATCGGGCTGGCGGAATAACCGACGTAACGCGGCCCCTGCCAGAGCGCCAGGATCTGCGGATCGACCATCGGCAGATAGACCAGGGTAATGGCTGCGGAATCTTCAGGGGGCAAGTGCAGGCTGGAAATCCGGTGATCGATGCTGATCACGATATCCGGCTCGATCCCTTGCTTGCGCAATGGCCGGTAGGCGGTATCGACACAGATAAACAGAGGACGCTGGCTGTGCGCGCGAATTTCGCGCAAACGCTCGAAATGCCGCTCCAGGCTCGGCCCGGTGGCGATCACGAAGACTTCGCTTGCTGGCTGGGTGCCGAACAGTTGCGCCACATCGTTGTCGCTGGCCACCAGCCCGGCACTCGATTGCAGGCGCTGGGCGACTTCCGGGGAATCGGCGACGAAATCCCGGTTATTGAAAGCCAGGTGCACTTCACTGACCAGGCGATCACGGATCTTGGCGTTGTAGTCATCCGCCAGCACCAGCTCGGAGGGCAAGGCGAAAAATGGCAACTGGATTTCCGCCAGGTCGCCGGCAAACCCCAGCTCGACTCGAGGATCGTTCAACCAGTCTTGCTGATCGAGCAATTGCAGCACCAGCGCAAAGACCGCGCCGTTGAGGATGTGCACATGCAAGCGTTGCAGCGCGGGATTTTTCAGCAGCACATGCTGCAAGTCGCCCAAGCCGGTGCCATACAGATGGATCACCGGACTGTCGGCCGGCAGGCTTGCCGCCTGGGTCCGCGCCTCCGCCGCGCGATCATGACGGCTGGTGAGCTGGATGCCGGAAATACTCAAGGTCGAACCCAGGCCTTCGACCAGATCCGCCTGCAACGCAGCACTGTCCTCCGCCAGCAACCGCTCGAGCAGTCGCGGCCAGCGAGCCCGTATTGCCTGGGCATTGCCCTCAAAGCTGTCGCTCATGCTGCCTCGCCTATCTTCATGCAAAAAAAATAGCGCTCAGGGTACTACACCCTGAGCGCTATTTTGGATGCCGCGGGATCAACTCATGGGCGATAGATAATCGCCGAGCCCCAGGACAGCCCCACGCCAAAGCCACTCAGGGCTACGCGCTGCCACTTCGATTCGAGAACGTGCTTTTCCAGCAGCAGCGGAATGCTCGACGACACGGTGTTGCCGGTCTCGACCATGTCCTTGATGAACTTCTCCGGCTCGCCTTCGAAACGGCGCGCCACGGCGTCGACAATCGCCGCGCTGCCCTGGTGGATGCAGAATGCATCGATCTGCTCAGCCTGCAGGCCAGACTCGTCCAGCAGCTCTTGCAAGTGCGCCGGGACTTTCAGCAGGGCAAAGTTGAACACCTGGCGACCGTTCATGAAAAACACGCCATCGGTGACTTTCAGGTGCGGAGCGCCGGAACCGTCGGTGCCGAACTTGGCCTTGCCCAACTGCCAGGGAGCATCCACGCCCATCCAGGTAGCGGTCGCCGCGTCGCCAAACAGCATGGTGGTGTTGCGGTCTTCCGGATCGACGATCTTCGAATATGGGTCGGCGGTGACCAGCAGGCCATTCTTCAGGCCCGCGGCTTCCATGAAGCCCTTGAGCGCGTAGATGCCGTAGACATAACCGGAGCAGCCCAGGGAAATATCGAAGGCCGCGACGTGAGTCGGCAGGCCCAGCTTGTCCTGGACAATGGCCGCGGTGTGCGGCAGGCCTTCTTCGTCGCCGTTCTGGGTGACGACGATCAGCGCGTCGATCGACTCGCGCGACAGTTGCGGGTTATTGGCGAACAGCGCATTGACTGCTTCGACACACAGGTCCGAGGTTTCCTGCGCGGCGTCTTTGCGCGGCAGGAAGGCCGAACCGATCTTGCCCAGGATGAATTCTTCATCCTTCTCGAATTTTGCACCTTGTGCGTAATTGTCTACGCCGGCTACAGGCACGTAGCTCGCAATGCTCTTTATGCCAATCATTACGGCTTCCCAATAATAGACAGCTGAATACCCCGACCACCTTGACCAGGGCTGCCGATAAACAGACGTTCTGCCGCCCCGGGGGGCGACAGCGGAAAGAACAGAAGGCTATCACTGCACCGTTTACCGGCCAGGCGCCATCTTTCCGGTCAATACAATACAGTGAAGATGCGCGTTATGACTCGCAGGTCACGCGATTTTGCCGAATCAGCCATACAAACGGCTATTCGACAAACGCCCAATCCAGTGCGGTACCACGCTTGAGGGCCTGGCGCGCGCAGCGCCCGAGGACTGCGTCGATGTGCTTGGGGGCAAGCCCCAGACCCGGACGAATGGCCCTGACATTCTCGCAACTGAACACCTCTCCCGCCGCCATGTCACGGGTGACGTAGAGGGAGCGGCGGTACAGCACCGACTGCCGCTCGGCCTCGGTCGCGCCGTATCGCACCTGGCCCAGGGCCTGCCAGGCGCGCTCGGTTTCCACCACCAGGCTGTGCAGCTCCGCCGGCTCCAGGGAAAAACTCGCATCCACCCCGCCGGCGGCGCGGTCGAGGGTGAAGTGTTTTTCCACCACCGTCGCGCCCAGCGCCACCGCGGCCACCGATACCCCGACGCCCATGGAATGATCGGACAAACCGACTTCGCAGCCGAACAGTTCACGCAGATGGGGGATGGTCAGGATGTTGCTGTTTTCCGGCGAGGCCGGGTAGGTGCTGGTGCACTTGAGCAGCACCAGGTCCTTGCAGCCGGCCTCGCGGGCCGCGCGCACGCTTTCGTCCAGCTCGGCGATGCTGGCCATGCCGGTGGAAATGATCAGCGGCTTGCCGGTGGCCGCCACCCGGCGAATCAGCGGCAGGTCGGTGTTTTCGAAACTGGCGATCTTGTAGGCCGGCACATCGAGGCTTTCGAGAAAGTCCACGGCGCTCTCGTCGAACGGCGTGGAGAACGCCAGCATTCCCAATTCCCTGGCACGGGCGAAGATCGGCGCGTGCCACTGCCAGGGCGTATGGGCCTTTTCATACAGGGCATACAGTGAAGAGCCGGCCCACAGGCTGGCCGGATCCTTGATGAAGAACTCGCCGTGGTCCAGGTCCAGGGTCATGGTGTCGGCGGTATAAGTCTGCAACTTCAAGGCATGGGCGCCGGCCTTGGCCGCGGCTTCGACGATTTGCAGGGCAACGTCCAGCGACTGGTTATGGTTGCCGCTCATCTCGGCAATGATGAACGGCGGCGAGCCTGCGCCAATCGAGCGCGAGCCGATCTTGAAACTAGTCATTGGGGGTTTCCTTCGATTCACGCGTAAATTCGCCGGGGGCCGGTGCATCACCGGCGCGGCGTAATGGGTTGCCGGTCATCTCCAACAGGGCTGCCGCCACCCGCGATGCGCCCTGCCCGTCGACCAACTGCCGGGAGCGCTGCGCCAGGCTCCGGCGCAGCGGGTAATCGCCCATCAGCGCCGCGACTGCCTGGCGTAGTTGCTCGACGCTCACCTGCTCGCTGGGCCCCAGGTAGACATGCATGCCCGCCTCGGCCAACAGCCGGGCGTTGGCCTCCTGGTTGCCGGCCACGCTGATGCACAGGGTCGGCAGGCCCAGCGCGGCGCGTTCCCAGCTGGTGCCGCCACCGGCACCGATAAACAGGTCCGCTTCGCTCATCAAGCGAGAAAAATCGCTGACATAAGCCTGCAAGCGCCAGTGTTCGCGAGCGGCGGCCAGTTCCTGCATCTGCGCCCAGGCCGGGTTGTCGGCCCCGGCGACGAAATCCACTTGCAGCGCGTCGAAAGCGCTCAACGCCTGCATCGCTTTGTACGTCTGGCTGGCGGCATCGAAACCACCGAAATTCACCAGGACCCGGCGCGCCTGCTCGCGAATGGCAATCGGCGGGCGGCGGAACTCCTCGCGCAGCAGGGCGAAATGCGGCCCCAGCAACGCCCGGCAATCCGCCTTGATCAGGCCGGCATAGGCCTGCGGCGTGCCACTGAAGTTCTGGTCGAGCAACAGGTCGGCCGCATGTCGCCGGTTGGCCAGGTCATCGATGGCGGCAATCCGCGGCGCCCATTGCCGCGCCGCCTGCTGCCATTGCCAGTCGAGGCCGTAATGGTCGACCAGCACCCAGTCGAATCGCGGCTGCTCCTGCAACGCTACCTGCAAGGCGGCGATATCCGCCTGCCAGGGCAGCGGCGCCTCGATGTCCCCTGCGCACTCGCCTGGATAACTCGCCGGCAGGGCGAAGGTCTGGAAACCCAGTTCGACCAGGCGATCCAATGGCTGCCCGGGCAGGCTTCGGCAAGCGAAAGCCACGGTGGCGCCCTGCTCGCTCAACGCCCTGGCCAGGGTCAGGCAACGGGCGATATGGCCGCTGCCAATGGCCGGCGAGGCATCGGCCCGGATCAGCACCCTCACTCCAGCTCTCCACCGGCCTTAAGTGCCCTGTAGAGATATTGCGCACGCAGCCAATCTTCTTCGGTGTCGATGTCCTGGACCAGATGGCGTGGCAGGATCACCGGCAGGCTGAGGGGAGAAAACATCAGGTCGCCGCGCAACCAGGCCTCGCTGCGCCCCCAATAGAACTGCCCGGCGTCCTGATAGGCCGGCGGCAGGTCCTGGGAGCGGGTACCGCTAAATTCTGGATGGAGCGCCGTTAATGAGCCCTGCTCGTCGAAGACTAGGGCCCGCTGCACAGGGAAAGGAAAGCTACAGATAGAAAAGGCAAATGATTTTCCTGGATGAGTATCCAGCGCCACGAAGCCTTGCCGCAAGTAACGTGCCTGCAACAAGGGAGCAGTGGCGTAGATGCAGCAGGCGTAATCGAATACTTCGCCACGCTCCTGCAGTACATTCAAGGCATGCACGATCACAGGCGCTGTGCCGATGAAATCATTCGCCAGCTCTGCCGGACGTGTAAATGGTACTGTCGCGCCACAAGCCTTGGCCAACTTGGCGATTTCCGGATCGTCGGTACTAACCAGCACCTGATCAAATAGCCCCGATGCCCGGGCCGTGGCAATTGAACGGGCAAGCATCGGTATGCCGTTAAAGGGTTTGAGGTTTTTACTAGCTATACGCTTACTGCCACCTCGGGCGGGAATGATTGCGATGGCACTCAAGACTCGACATGCTCCAAAACAAGCTGGCGTAATTGCTCGACTACGTACTCCTGCTGTTTGTCATCCAGCGCAGGAAACATCGGCAAACTGATTGCCTCGGCGTAGTAACGCTCAGCCTCGGGAAAATCGCCAGCAGCGAACCCCAGGTCGCGATAATACGGCTGCAGATGTACCGGAATATAATGCACGTTTACCCCAACCCCAGCCTCACGCAACGCCTCGAACACTGCAGCGCGAGAGCGACGGATACGGTTGGACTGCAGACGCACCACGTACAGATGCCACGATGACTGTGCCTGATCTTGAGCCTGCGGCAAGGTTACCGGCAAGTCGGCCAGCAAGCGGTCATAACGAGCAGCAAGTTGCTGGCGCCTGGCAAGGAAACCATCGAGCTTGTCCAGCTGGGATAGCCCCAGCGCAGCCTGCAGGTCGGTGATCCGGTAATTGAAGCCCAACTCGATCTGCTGGTAGTACCAGAAACTTTGACTGGGCTCAGTCATTTGCGCCGGATCACGGGTCATGCCGTGGCTACGCAAACGCCGCAAACGGTTCGCCAGCTGTGGGTTGTTGGTCATCACCATACCGCCCTCGGCGCTAGTGATGATTTTCACCGGATGGAAACTGAAGATCGTCATCGCCGCAAACTCGCCACAGCCTACTGGGCGCCCGGCATAATATGCTCCCACTGCGTGAGCTGCGTCCTCAATCAGCACAAAGCCATACCGCTGTGCCAGTTGCGCCATGGCCCGCATGTCGCAGCTTTGCCCAGAAAACGCAACAGCCACCACCACTTTAGGCAAGCGGCCCATACGTTCGGCGGCTTCAAGCTTATCGGCCAGCGCCCGGGCATCCATATTCCAGGTATGGGGGTCGATATCGACGAAGTCCACGTCGGCACCGCAATAGCGTCCGCAATTGGCCGAGGCCAGAAAGGTGTTGGGCGTGGTCCACAGCAGGTCTCCCGGTCCCAGACCGGCGGCCAGGCAAGCAATGTGCAGAGCTGCCGTAGCGTTGCACACCGCCACGCCATGACCGGCCTCACAGCGGGCGGCCATGGCCTGCTCGAAGCGCTCGATGGTCGGCCCCTGAGTCAACCAATCTGACTGCAGCACCGCCACCACAGCGTCAATATCAGCCTGGTCAATACTCTGGCGTGCATAAGGAATCATACCGATGACTCGGTATACAGCCCGACGACCTGACCAAGCAAAAGGAAATGCGGATTACTCGCACCCCGCTTGGGCTGGTACTGCTCCAGCAGACGCCGAATGAAATTGCGCCCGAACGAGCCGGTGCCGCCTGAGATGAAAATCGATTTGCCATTAAACATGCGTTGAGTCCTTTTACCTGTCAGCCAGGCTTATGCAAGCAGCTGTGCCCAGTCGACACTGGCAGGAGCGCCAGGGGTGAAACCCTTGCCGGTCAGGCTCAGGTTCTGGTTGTAAGCCACGTCGTGCTCGAAGCGGGCCTGCCATTTGTCGCGCAGCGCCGCCGCGGCCTGGGCATTGTCCGCCAGGGTGCCCGGGTGGAGGATCTGCACCTGCGGGGTCCAGACCGTCAACAGCCCGGCATCGGCCACCTTCAGGCACAGGTCGACATCGGCGAATGCCTCGGCGAGGTGTTCTTCGTCCAGGCCGCCGACGGCGTTGTAGACGTCCTTGCCAATCATCAGGCAGGCACCGGAGACCGCCGAATAGTTCTGTTCGGCGAGCAAGCCATTCAGGTAGCCGCTGGCGCCTTTCGGCTCACCGGCGAACGCCGCCCCCAGATGCCCGTTCAAGCCGAGAACCAGGCCAGCCGAGGTGGTCGCGCCCTTGGCGTCGACCAGGCGCGCGCCGACCACCCCGACTTCCGGCCGCTGCGCCTGGTTGAGCAGGCTCTCCAGCCAGTCGGCGTTGACCACTTCGGCATCGGCCGCCAGCAGCACCAGGTACTCGCCCCGGGCTTCCTGGCTCGCTGCGTTATACAGCGCCGAGGCGCTCAGGCGTTGCGGACTGCGCACCACGCGGATGCGGTCGCCCTTCTGCTCCAGGCTGGCGAGCCAGTTCGCCAGTTCTTCGCAGCGGCTGTGGTTATCGCCGATGACCACTTCGTAGCGCTGGTAGCGCGTGCGTTGCAGCACGCTGACCAGGCAGCGCTGCAACTGCTCCAGGTTGTCTTCGCTGCGCAGGATGATCGAGACCAGCGGACGTTCGGCATGGCCGTAGTTGACCTGATAGACCCCAGGCTGCGCCGCGCTGACCTGGCCGCGATAGCCACGCTGGCCCAGGTGGCGGGTCAGCGCCTGGCTTTGCTGAGGGTTCTCCTCCGTCGTCGCGGCCTGGCCGATCAACAGCGGTTCGGCCAGGTGCGCCAGGCCCGCCAGCCCGCCGTCTTCGATCAGGCGCAGCAGCAGGTCGTATTCCATGGCTTGGGCAAACGCCGTCGAATAACCGCCGGCGGCCACCAGCACTTCCCGGCGAATCAGCCAGTGGCCGGCCATCAGGTCCGGCGCGCTTTGCAGCAGGTCGAGGTTGACGCCCGGGCGGAACACATCCTTGAGCGCGCCATCGGCACCGTATTGGAGTTCATCCATGGCCACCGCGCGGCACCCTTGCGCGCCGAGCAGTTCGAGGCTGGCGCGCAGCAGGCCGCTGGCGGTGAAACGCTCGCCGGCACGGGCCAGCAGCAACCAGTCGCGGGAAGATTGCACGACGAACTGGTTGATCCGCTCCACATGGTTGGCGGTGCTGACCTTGATGAAATGCACGGTGTCCTGGGCGCTGGTGGTCGCCGGCAGGTCGCCCGTGGTGAAGACCACCACCTGGAAGGACCGGCAATGGCCATTGACCAGGCTGTCGAAGGTCGCCTGCAGCTTGACCATGTCGGCCTCGAGGTCGAGCAGCAGGATGCCGAAGGTCGGGCCGCCGTTGTGCCGCGCCAGGTGCTCGTTGATCGCCTTGAGCTGCTGCGCCTCGGGGTTGCGCGCCTCCAGCCATTTCAGCAGGCGCCCCGAAGGCATGTTTTCCAACAGCGCCGGGCTGTCCTGGAAAGGCAGCGACTCCAGGCGCTCGGCCCAGGCCTGCAGCTTGCGGGCATCGTCCAGCTCCTGGGGATCTTGCCCATTGCAAGCCTGCAGCGAGGCCGCCAGGCGGCGGACCACTTCGAGGTTGAACAGGTTGCACGACAGCGCCTCCCACAGGCGGCTGCGCAGGGTACGCTCGGTGTCGTTGGGCTGTACCTGCATCAGCTCCTGCTGCTTGAGCAGCACGCCTTCAAGCTCCTGCAGTTGCAGGCGACCGGCCGGCATCCCATGCATGAGGAATTCGAATTCGGTCAACAGATCGAACATCGGCTTGTTGTAGAACGGCATTTCGACGAACTGTTCCGGGCCGAACGAACGCACCGGCTCGGCCCCCGGCTCGAGCCAGGCCGAACGGAAAATCATCTTGCCGTTGAGCGAGCGACCGGTGAGCAGGCACTCGGCCATGGCCGTGAAGCTGTCCAGGGCAATCTGTTTGGCCCGCTGCGGGTCCAGGCCGCTCAAACCGGTGGGCAACGACGCCAGGAACCCGGCGAACGCCTCGCGCTGGGCCACCGACTTCGCGTCGCCGTAGGTCAGCACCGTCAGCACATCGGTATTGTGCTCCGAGGCGTTGTAGTTGACCTCGCGCACGGCGAAGGGAATCGGCAGGATCCGCGCCTTGGCCGACGCCAGCAGGAAGAAGGTATGGCCGATTTCCTGCCACTCGAAACTGGTCCCCGGCGGCAGCAGGCTGTACCACTGTTGCAGCAGGTCGGTGCGGGTCACGGCGTAGAACGGCGGCAGGAAATGACCCATGAACGCCATGACCCGCTCGCTGGCGTCTTCCGAGGCGTAGTCCTCGATCACCCGGCAATCGCGCTTGTAGTAGTTCACCTCGGCGGCACGGGCCAGGTACATCATCCCGTAGCCGTGGCACAGGCCGTAGTCGGGGTTGGCTTCAAGAAACTCCACCGATTCGGTGAGCGCGCCATGGAGCAAAAAGTCGTCGTCGGCAGCGAACACCATGTACGGCGTGGTCACCTGGCCAACGCCGTAGGTGAGCTTGTCCTGCAGGCCCTTGTAGGTGTATTGCGGCAGATGCCGGTAATCGACCCGGGGGAACTGGCCGGCCAGGCTGTCGTCGGCGTGCAGCGAGGAGTCCAGCACCAGGATCTTGCAGGGGTAGGTGCTGTAGTACTGCAAGGTACGGCGCAAGAACGCCTTGCGATTGTGGGACATCACCACCAGCGTGAAACGCTCGCTCAACGGTGCGCTAGTGTTTTGAGCCTTGTCTTGAACCTGCATCAGTGTTTCCCCACAACCGGCAAAGTGCTGTTACCTGCAAACCATTTAATTCAACGAACGCGACGCAGATAGCCATCCGGCGCCACGGTGATCAGCAGCTTGTTCTGCATCTGATAGTCGATCTCGAAGTCGCGGTTCTCTTCCAGGTAGGCCCAGACCGCGGTTTTCGGGTTGTCGCCCGGGCCCCATGGGCGGTCCGGGAAGAAGTCGGCCGGCATGTCTTCGACCACCGTGTCCATCACCACGCAGTAGCTGTCCACCGACACCAGCGGCGCATACAGGCGCAGCTCTTCGAGCACGTGCTCATGGGTGTGGTTGGAATCCAGCACCAGAATGACCTTCTTGCCCGCGGCCGCGGCGCGCACCTGCTCGGCGATCGCCGGATCGATGCTCGAGCCTTCGATCATCTTGATGCGCTTGCTCATCGGATGGCTCTCGATGGCTTCGCGGTTATGCGCGCGAATATCCAGGTCGATGCCCAGCACTTCGCCATGGCCCTGCAATTCGAGCAGCGAGGCGTAGTAGATGATCGAGCCGCCATGGGCGATACCGCATTCGATCACCAGGTCCGGCTTGACCCGCCAGATGATCTCTTGCATGGCCATCATGTCCTGGGGCAGCTGGATGATCGGGCGGCCCATCCAGGAGAAGTGATAGCTGTACTTGTGGCCGGCGGACTCGTTGAAGAAGTCGCGTGCCAGGCCCTTGAGTTTCTGGTCCTCGCCCTGGGCGCGGATCTGCTCCTGACACTCGGCTTCGAACGCTTGGATGATGGTGTTGTCGGTCATGGTCGGGTCTCAATAAACGTCATTTGAACGAAGCGCTGTCGACCGCGTGATAGACGTAGCGTCCATCGGTCATGCGCTTGATTTCTTCGAGGTAGTTGGAATTCATCACAAACAGGTTGGCGCCCGCGGGCAAGGTCGCCATGACCTCCTCGGGGGACGACACGCGGGCGCCGCTCAGGGGCAGGTAACGGCCCTGCTTGGCCGGGTTGATATCCACTACCTGGTCCACCGAGACGCCCGCCCGCTGCAGGAACAGCGAATAGATCACGCCCTTGGAAGAGGCGCCCCAGATCGCCGAGCCGGCTTCGGGCTGCTCGTGGATGATCTGCTTGGCGCGCTCGATGCTGGCGGTGAAATCCCGCGGCATCTCGAGGCGCTCGACCGGCGTCTCGCCCGGCCCTCGCAAGGTGCCGAGGTCGGCCACCACGTACAGGTACTGGCCGCCGAACAGATGGCCGGCTTCGTGGACGGTGCCAAACATGCGGCGCAGGTCGTCCAGGCGGAAGTAGTTCACATGCTCGTAAAACACGTCGAACCAGGCCCGGTGCTCGACAATCCAGTCGAAGCACGGCACCTCGATGTAGATCTGCCCGCCCTGGTTGGCCTCGGCCATCTCCGCCAGGAACGCCCGCGGGTCGGCGATATGTTCCAGCACATGGCGCAACACCACGGCATCGGCCGACAGGCCCAGGCCACGGGTAAACGGCGCCTTGATCACGTCGGCGCTATCGCCCTCGTAGGCCGGGTCGATGCCGGTGATGCGGTAGCCCTGCTCGCGCAACAGCTCGAGGAAATAGCCCTTGCCGCAACCGACCTCGATCAGCTCGCGCCCCTTGAAATGCCGGGCGATGATGCCCTCGACATCCTGCAAGTGACGCTGGAACTGCGCCGAATGGGCCTGCTCGTTCTGGTAGTCGCTGTCGTAGCTCAACTTGTCGGGGTCGAAGGCCTGGTTAAAGATCAGGCCGCTCTCCTCGTCCTGCACCAGCACCATGTCGGCCGAAGCCGAGGCCCTGGCGCTGTGCGCGTCGGCGAAGGTGCGGTTCTGCAGCACCGGCAGGTCCATGACCCGATACAACTCATGCCCCATGTTCTGCTCCCAATAGTTGTTGCAGGCGCTGGTTCGCCCCCCAGAACGCCATGGGTTCGTGGGTGGGATAAGGGTAATGCCCCAGGTTCAGGCGGATCATCGAGCCGCGCTCGCGCACCCGCCGCTCGACCAGCGCCCGCACCGATATCGGCTGGCCGCTGGAACAATTGACCACGCCGCAAAACTCCCGCCGCAACAGCAGCGCCGCAAGGTTGGCGGCAGCGTCCTCGATGGCCAGGTAATCGCGCAGCTGTTCGCCGGCGGACATGTCGAACACCGCATCGCCGGCGTCGATCGCCCGGTCCAGGGCGGCCAGCAGGCTGTTGGGGTTCTGCCCGTCGCCGTAGAGGTAGAACAGCCGCACCCATTGCAGGGTGAAAGGCACTTGCTGCTGCAGGCTCTCGAGGAACAGCCGCAGGCTGTGCTTGGCCAGCCCGTAGGGATTGCTCGGCTGCGCCGGCACCTGCTCGTCGAGCGGGCCGCTCTGCATGCCGTATTCGAAACAGGTGCCGGTGACCATGACCTGGGCCACGCCCGCCTCCACCGCGGCCTTGATGAACCGGTAGTCGGCCATCAGGTTGTGCTCAAAGTGAAACAGCGCCTTGTAGTTCGGCAGGCCCGGCCAGGCCAGGTGCACCAGGGCATCGACGCCGTCGACCAGGGCGGCGATATCGGTGTCGGCGCCATGCACGTCCGCCGTCACCTGCTCCACCGCCGCGGCCCAGGGCATGCCGGCCAGCTTCTGCGGGTCGCGGGCCAGCGCCCGGACCTGGCACCCGCGCGCCAGCAAGGCGGCGACCAGGTGCCGGCCGACAAAACCACTGGCCCCGGTGACGAGTACCTTCAGGCCCGTCACAGCAGCTTCAACTCGGGCACGGCGATCACGAAGCGCGCGCCCCACTGCCGGACATGCGCCAACTGTTCGCTGACTTCCTGCAACAGGTTCCACGGCAGCACCAGGACATAGTCCGGGCGCTCAATCTCGATACGCTCTGGCGCGACCACCGCAATCCTGCTGCCGGGCAGGAACTTGCCCTGCTTGTGCGGGCTGGCGTCGGCGACCCAGGCCAGCAGGTCCGGCTTGATCCCGGCGTAATTGAGCAAGGTGTTGCCCTTGGCCGCGGCGCCGTAGCCCACCACCCGCTTGCCTTCGGCCTTGGCCTGCAGCAAAAAGCGCAGCAGCTCATGCTTGATCCGCTCGGCGGCCGGCGCCAGGGTCGCGTAATACTCGGCGGTCTTGACCCCGGCTTGCAGCTCGAGCTGCAACTGTTGTTGCACCGCGGCCTGCACGGCGCGGCGCGGGCCGTCGCTGCGCTGCACGAAAACCCGCAGCGAACCGCCGTGGGTCGGCAACTGGCTGACGTCGAAGACTTCCAGGCCATTGCGCTCGCACAGCGCCTGCACCGCGCTCAGCGACAGGTAGGAATAGTGCTCGTGATACAGGGTGTCGAACTGCTGGCCGGCCATCAGCGTCAGCAGCTGTGGAAACTCGAAGGTGGCCACGCCCGTCGGCTTGAGCAAGCTGGCGAAACCGCCGAGGAAATCGTTGATGTCCGGCACGTGGGCCAGCACGTTGTTGGCCGCCATCAGGTCTGCCGCCCAGCCCTCTTCGCGCAACTGGCGCGCGGCCTCGCGGCCGAAGAACAGTTCGCGAATCTCCAGGCCCTTCTGCCGCGCCGCCTGCGCCGTGCTGTGGGTCGGCTCGACGCCCAGGCAAGCGATGCCACGCCCGGCCACGTATTGCAGCAGGTAGCCGTCGTTGGCCGCGACTTCCACTACCCGGCTGTCGGCCCCCAGGGCGAAACGCTCGACCATCTCGGCCACGTAGCGCTCGGCATGCTTGAGCCAGGTGCTGGAGTAGGAGCTGAAATACGCGTAGTCGGCATCGAACAGGCTGTCGGCGCGGGTGTAGTCCTCGGTCTGCACCAGCCAGCAGGCCTGGCACACCTGGACCTTCAGCGGCACCCACTGCTCGGCCTGCTCCAGTTGCTCGGCCCGCAGGTAGGCGTTGGACGGCGGTGAGGTGCCCAGGTCGATCAGGGGCAGGCTCAACGGGGTGCCACAACCGCGGCAGTTCATAGACGCACTCCAGCGAACTCGGCATCGAGCCAGGGATGGCTGGCATCCCTGGCCGACAGATTATTGACAGGCAACGGCCAGGCAATCGCCAGCCGTGGATCGTTCACCGACAGCCCGCCCTCATGCTCCGGGGCGTAATCGGCGCTGTGCAGGTAGAGCAGCTCGGCGTCGTCGGTGAGGGTCTGAAAACCGTGGGCGAAGCCGGCCGGGATCAGCAGGCTACGGCCATCGCCGGCCTTCAAGTACTCGGCGTGCCAGTGCAGAAAGGTTTCGGAGTCCGGACGCAGATCCACCGCCACATCCCACACCTCGCCGCGCAGGCAGGTAATCAGCTTGGCTTCCGGGGCATTGGCGTTCTGGTAATGCAGACCGCGCACACTGCCCTTCTCGCGGGTACAGGAATGGTTGATCTGACGGATATGAAACTCGCTGCCGAATGCACTCAGGCTGCCTTCGCAGAACAGCCGGGCGAAATGTCCGCGCTGATCTTCGAAGCGCTTGTGCTGGACGCTGAACAGCCCGGCCAGCGGCAGCTGTTTCAAGGAAAACTCGCTCACAGCGCCCCCCGATACAGGTCCAGTTGCTCGAGGGTGACGGCGCGCATGTCGTCGCCACGCTGCCAGGCCAGGTGCCAGTCCAGGGTTTGCGCCAGGCATTGCTGCAGCGTCCAGCGTGGCTGCCAGGCTAGCAACTGGCGGGCGCGACTGCTGTCCAGGCGCAACAAACCGGCCTCGTGCAGTTCGCTCGGTTCGATCCGCAGCCCGGGGGCCGCCGGCCAGCGTGCGGCCAGCAGCTCGACCACTTCGCCGACGCTGCACATGTCCGCTTCGCTCGGCCCGAAATTCCAGGCCCCGGCGAACTGCGGCCCCTGCTCGTAGAGCCCGGCGGCCAGTTGCAGGTAGCCGGCCAGCGGTTCCAGGGCGTGCTGCCATGGGCGCACCGCCTGCGGGTAGCGCAGGGTCACCGGCTCGTCGGCCGACCAGGCCTTGAGCACATCGGGAATCAACCGTTCGGGAGCAAAATCGCCGCCGCCCAGCACGTTGCCGGCGCGCGCCGTGGCCAGGGCCAGGCCATGTTCGGCATAACGCTCGGCCGGGAAGAAAGAGGCGGCGTAGGACTGCGCCAGCAATTCGCAGCACGCTTTGCTGCTGCTGTAAGGGTCATGCCCGCCCAGGGCTTCGTTTTCGCGGTACGGCCACAGCCATTCCTGGTTGGCGTAGACCTTGTCGGTGGTCACCAGCACGCAGGCGCGCACGCCGCCGACCTGGCGGATCGCTTCCAGCAGGTTCAGCGTTCCCATCACGTTGCTGGAGTAAGTGCCCAGCGGATCGCGATAGCCCTCGCGCACCAGCGGTTGCGCCGCCAGGTGCAGGACGATTTCCGGCTGGGTCTCGGCGATCAGCTCCAGCAAGGCGCCGAGGTCGCGCAAGTCGCCGCGCTGGTCGTTGATGCCCTCGGCCACCCGCGCCAGCTCGAACAGGCTGGGCTCGGTCGCAGGGTCCAGGGAAAAACCGCTGACCTCAGCCCCCAGGCTTTGCAGCCACAGGGTCAGCCAGCTGCCCTTGAAGCCGGTGTGGCCGGTCAGCAGGACGCGCTTGCCGCGCCAGAACTGCGGGCTCAGTCCCATTGCTTCCATGGGGCCTCCCCGCTCTGCCAGAGCTGCTCCAGGTGGTTCTTGTCACGCAGGGTGTCCATCGGATGCCAGAAGCCGTCGTGCTGGAAGGCGTGCAATTGGCCTTGCCGGGCCAGGGTGGTCAGCGGGTCGGCTTCCCACACGGTGTCGTCGGCGGTCACCAGCGGCAGCACCTTGGGCGACAGCACAAAGAACCCGCCGTTGATCCAGCCACCGTCACCGCGGGGCTTTTCGGTGAAGCCCAGGACGCTGTCGCCGTTGCGCTCCAGGGCGCCGTAGCGGCCAGGCGGCTGCACCGCCGTGACCGTCGCCAGCTTGCCGTGGGCCAGGTGGAAATCCACCAGGGCGCCGATATTCAGGTCGGACACGCCGTCGCCATAGGTGAAGCAGAAGGCTTCTTCATTCTCCAGGTAGCGCCCGGCGCGGCGCAGTCGGCCGCCGGTCATGGTTTCCTCACCGGTGTCGATGAGGGTCACGCGCCAGGGCTCGCTGTAGTTCTGGTGAACGTCCATGCGGTTTTCCCGCATGTCGAAGGTGACGTCGGAGGTGTGCAGGAAGTAGTTGGCGAAGAAATCCTTGATCGCGTACCCCTTGTAGCCCAGGCAGATCACGAAGTCGTGAATGCCGTGGGCGGAGTACTGCTTCATGATGTGCCAGAGAATTGGCTTGCCGCCAATCTCGATCATCGGCTTGGGCTTGAGATGGGACTCCTCGCTGATGCGCGTGCCCAGGCCACCCGCCAAAATAACTGCCTTCATCGTCTCCCCTCTTGTACGTCACAGGGCTCTGCCAAGCTGCAACGAGCTTTTTGCGGGCCTTCTGGATAAAACCTTGTGCCGGTGGCGGCGCTGCACGATTAGGCGGCGAGCGCTCGTTTTATGGCGATATTCAGGGGGGCTTGCAGGAAACGCGCCAGCTCCTGGGTCCCGCCCCCCCGGCCCGGGGGCAGCCGGACCACCTGGCAGGGCCGCACAACGAGGAACGCCTGCAACCGCGAAAAACCCGCTTCTCCAACCCCAGCCGGCCAGCCAATGAGCGCCATAAAAAAAGCCAGGCGTGGAAAGCCTGGCTTGTCGGGTTTGCGCCGCCCTCAGTCGGGCAACCACCCCTGCATCCACAGGTTCAGGTTGTTCCCGCGCAGCATGTAGTCGCGCAGGACTTCCTCGCGCAGTGCATCGCCCATGCGGTAGCTGGCGTCGGGGTCGGCCAGGTGCATGCGGATCGCCTCGATCCACTCCTGGGTGCTGTTGCTTACGACCTTGGTACACGGCAAATAGCCGCGATAGGCCTCGGTGTCGGTGCAAATCACCGGATAACCGCAGGCGCCGTATTCCAGCAGGCGCAGGTTGCTCTTGCAGTCGTTGAAGATATGGAATTCCAGCGGTGCCAGGGCCAGGTCGAGGTTGAGGCTCGCCAGCTTGAACGGATAGGCCTGCAGGCCTACCACCGGATGGAACTCATGCACGTAGGGACGCAGCTCGTCCGGGCACATGCCGAAGAACACCCAGTCGACCTCGTTGGCCAGCTCGCGCACTGTCTCGGCGATGATTTCCAAGTCGCCGGTATGGCTGGTGCCACCGCCCCAGCCCACTCGTGGCTTGCGCGAGGTGCCGCGGCGACTGGTGAGCGTGGCCCAGGGGTCGGCCGGCAACATGTTCGGCACCACGCGGATATCGCTGTGCATGCTCGACAAGACATCGGCCAGCGGCTGGGTGGTCACCACCACGCGGTCGCACAGGGCGATGCCCTGGCGCAGCATTGCCTCGGTATTGACTGGCTGGTTGCGCGCGTGGGTGTTTTTCTTCGGCGCGCTGACCACATAGTCGTCGAGCTCGAACACCCGCAGCGCGCTGGAATATTTCTTCATGCGCAGGATGTCGCTCACCGCGCCGTCGCTGTAGCGGCATTGCAGGATGATCGAGTCGGGGGCGATGCGTTCGATTTCCACGGTCGAAGGCGACTCGTAGGCCACCCGGCCGATCAGCCGGCCGGTCGCTTCCAGCTCGGCCAGCGGCGCGGTGACCCGATAGTGGCCCACCGCTGAACTGTTGACCGGCAGCCCCAGCACCAAGGGCACCGCGCGACTGCAGAACGGGTTCCAGTTATTGCGCAGGCCGGCCTCCAGGCTGAAGCTGGAATAGCCCAGGCTCAACGCCGGGTTGTACGCCGGGTCGCGGGCGATTTTCGGCATCCAGCGCCGGTAGAAGGTCTCGTTCTCGCGCTCCTGCAAGGCTAGCTGGCCGGGCGCTTGCGAGACTTCGCGAGGAGCGCTCTGGAGCACGCTGGCGTATGGCGTCCAGACCACCAGGTAACCGTTGTCATTGATCCGCAGACACAGGTCGACATCGCCCAGCCCGTATACGTATTCGACCTCATCGAAGCCGCCGACGCTGTCGAACACTTCCTTGCGCACCATCAGGCAATCGCCACTGACCGCGCTCCAGCTCTGCGGCACTTGCAGGCGCTGCATGTAGCCGCGGGCGCTGGCGGCCTCGCCATAAAACGGCGAGCTAGCCGCTCCGGCCAGGCCGAGGATCAACCCGGCATGCACGATCGAACCGTCCAGGGCAAGCATCCGCGCGCCGACCACGCCGACCTCCGGACGCTGGGCATGGTTGAGCATTTCGTCCAGCCAGTCGCCCGTGCCGATCAGGCTGTTCGGGCTCAACAGCAGCAGGTATTCGCCACGGGCCTGTTGCGCCGCGTAATTGCCGATCGCCGCCGCGCCACCTGCGCCGGAAAAACGCAGCACTTGCAGCATGTCCGTGCCCATCTGCGCCATGGCCTCCAGCCAGCCGGCCATGGCCGGGTCGCGGCTGCCGCTGTCGACGATCAAGATCTGGTAATGGTTGTAGGCGGTTTTCTCGATCAGGCTCTCGGTGCAATGCTGCAGCGCCGCCAGCGAATCCCCGGCCTGGATGATGATCGAGACCAGCGGCCGTCGCGGGTGCAGGTAGTCGATGCGGTTGAGCAGCGGCATCTCGTCGTGGCCGATGCGGTGCTCCACGCCGATCCGCTCCAGATGCGCGCCCACCAGCCCGGCATTGCCCTCGATCACCTCGGGCAGCGACAGCCAGTCGGCATAGTTGAACAGCGATTGCAGCTGGATTTCGGCGATGTGCTCGATGGTCTGCGGCCCGGCCTCTTCCACCAGGCGCCACAGCAGGTCGTGGGGCGCCAGCTCGCCGAAATGCGCCTGGAACCCGCCCAGGGCCATGAAGCGCTGGCGTTCGAACGCCAGTGTGCGGCCGACATAGGGATAGCCGCGCATCAGGTCCAGGTTGAAATCGGGCTTGAACACCGGATCGCTCGGCTCGCCTTCGACCAACGCCCCCTCGTCGCTGTAGATGCACAGTGCGCCCGGGGTGCCGGCGATGCGTTCGGCGAGGATCAGCAGCGCCGATTCCTGCAAGGTATCGCCGGCGCGCAGCAGGTAAAACCAGTGGCAACCTTCCAGTTGCGGCACCAGCGCATTGAGCTGCTGCGGCCACTGCATTTCCAGCGGCAGTTGCAGCACGCGTTCGTGCTCCGCGCATTCGGCATTGGACAGGACCAGGATCGCCTGCGGCGCATACAACTGCTGCCCCAAGCTCTGCAGGGTCGACTCCAAAGCCATGCCATCGGCGTCCAGGTCGATCACGATGGGCACGATCTGCGGCCGCACCGGCCAGCTGGCGATGCGCTGCGGCAAGTGGCGCTTCTCGGTCTCGCTGAAACGCCGGATGGCCAGCCACTCCTGGTAGAACTCGGCGTAGCTTTCGCTCTCGCCGCCGACCCGACCACTGACCACCGTATTGCGGTTGCCGAGCACACGGCTCACGCAGAGTTCGTCCCACTGCCAGGATGGCTCGGACATTTTTGCCAGGTCGACGCAACGCACCCAGCCCGAGGCCGGGGCCGACTCGCCGCTGCGCGCGGCGAGCATCTGCGCCAGCCAGTCCCATTCGAGCTTCTCCGCCCGCTGCATTTCCGGCTGCTTGCTCAAGCGCTCCGGATACAGGCGCTCGGTACTCAGCACGGTGTTGAGCAACGCCAGGTTGCCGCGGCGCATCAGGCACACGAACAGCGCCAGGTCCAGCAGCGCGACAAACCCCGCGCCCTCTTGCGTCAAGGCCGGCAGCAGCTCCAGCACATCGGCGCGGCGCATCAGGGTCGAACTGAAATTGCCGAGGAAGTTGCGCGGCGTGCTCTCGAGGATCGCCAGCATGTCGTCGCCCTTGAGCATGGCGTCGTTCGGCGACAGCCGGGCGTTCTCGACCCGCGGCGGCAGAATGAAGTTGCCGGCGTCGCTCAACATGCGCAGGGCGCACACCAGGTTGATCTCGGGATGATCGACCAGCACCTGCGCCTGCATGGCAATGCTCGGCGCGAACAGGCGGTCGTCGTCGCAGAGGATCTTGATCAGCTCGCCGCGCGCCTCTTCGACACACCGCAGCAGGTTTTTCTGCAGGCCCAGGCGCTGCGGGTTGCGCACATAGCGCACCGGATGGGGCGGCTGGGCGATGGCCTCGACCGCCGCGCGGATCTCGTCGCCGGCCGAGTCGTCGCAAATGACGATTTCGACCTGCTCCCAGGTCTGGGCCAGCGCGCTCTCGAACGCCTGGCTGAAGAAGCGCGGATTGAAGGCTGGAATGACGATGCTGACTAGAGGGCGTTGATTCACGGCGGGAAACTCTCGAGCGGCGGGCCCGGCCTGGTCAGGCGCGGGCCCCGGAACCGCTTAATGAAGACGGCTGGCGGCTCGACGGTGCGGCTGCGCTCACAGGAGCGCGGCCGGCTCATGCTCAGACCTTGTTGAACAGGCCCAGCTGGGCAATCTTGCTGAAGGCCAGTTGCGAGGCTTGCAGCATGGTCTGTTGCAGGGTCAGGCGGGTCATCACCTCGGCCGGGTCGGAATCGCGGATCGCCGACTGGGTCTGGGTGTTGGCCGTGCTCAGGCTCATGTTGGTTTCGTTCTGGATATCCAGCGCCGAACCGCGTCCACCAATGTCGCTGACCGCGCTCGCCACCTGGTTGGCGCCGCTGGCCAGGTTGGCCATCCCCGCCTGCAGGCCGGCGTTGAGTTTCTGGATAGCGATCGGATCACCGTTGGTTGGTGTATCGAGCACGGTGCGCAGCTGGTGGATGGTGTCGAGGACGTTCTGGGTCTGGTGGTTGTTGACCGCCACCACATACTGGTCGCCCGCCGCCGGCGTGCCGCTGAAGGTGAAGTCCACGCCCGATGCCGTGGCGGTGGAGCCGGCCATGGTCCCGGTGGAAACCGGCTTGCTGTTGGCGGTCATCGGCGACGCGTACAGCTCGTAGTCGGTGGCGCTGGTGAACTTGAGGATCGCGCCGCCGCTCGGGAAGCTGGCGTTGTAGGCGTTGCTGTCGCTGACGCTGCCGCCGGTGACGACCGCGGTCGACGGGTTGCCCGGGCTGCGCGAGACGTTGAAGGAATCGGGCTTGGCCGCCAGGGTGAAGCTGTGGCCGGCGATCACCGCGTCAGGTGGGGTGGCATCGCCGGACTTCAGGTTGATGCTCAGGCGCAAGTCGACGCCACGGAAGCTGACGGTCTGCGCTTCCGCGCCCTTGCTGGAGCTGAAGGAGCCGTTCTGGCTGGCCTCGGACGTCACGTCGTTGCCGGCGCTGTCGGTGATCTTGAACTGGGTGCTGCTGAGGAAGGTAACGGTGTACGGCTCGCCGCTGCGGAACTCGCTGTTGTACTTCGGATTCGAAGACACCTGGCCGTTGGACAGCGTCACCCGGCCATCGTCCACCGCCGGCGCGGTCATGGTGACCTGGCTGCGACTGGTATTGATGGCTTGCTGGAAAGCGGCCCAGCCGGTGGTGTTGGTGGCCATGGACATGGTGTCGCCCACCGGCAGGTTCAGCGTGGTCTGGTCGCCGTTGTAGCTGTAGGTGCCGTCGGAGTTGCGGGTGAACGGCACGGTGTCGCCCTGGGAACCGGCAAAGATGTACTTGCCGTTTTCGTCCTGGGTGTTCATCAGGCTCAGCAACTGCTCTTCGATCTGTGCCAGTTCGGCGGCGTTGGCCTTGCGGTCGTCGTCGGTGTAGCCGGCGTTGCCGGCCCCGCTCGCCAGTTCCTGGGCACGCGCCAGGACGCTGGTGATGCTGGTCAGGACCGATTCGGCCTGGCCCAGGGAAGCCTTGATCGAGGTGGTGTTGGCCGAGTACTGGCTCAACAGCGAAGCCTGCTGGCCCAGCTGCAACAGGCGCGAGGCGCCCACCGGATCGTCGGCCGCGGTGTTGACGCGAACCAGGCTGCTGGCCTCTTCGCTGCTCTTGACCACGTTGGCGAAATTCTTCTGATAGTTGGCAGCCGAGGACTCGTAAAACTGGGCGGTAGAAATACGCATGGACTACGACTCCTTAAAGGCTGTTGATCAGGGTGGCGAAAGTTTCCTGCGCAGCCTTGATGATCTGCGAGGACGCGGTGTAGTACTGCTGGTACTTGACCAGGTTGCCGGTCTCTTCATCCAGGTCGACCCCGGACAGCGAGTCCCGCGCGCCCTTGGCGTTGGCCAGGATCGCTTCGGTGGCGGCGCTGTCGAGCTTGCCCTGGCTGGCCTTGGCGCCCACGCTCTCCACCAGTTTGCCGTAGGCATCGACCAGGGTGATGCCCTTGCTGGCCGAACCGGTATCGACCGTCTGCTTGGTCTGCAGGCCCGCCAGCGCGATGCCGTTGCGGTTGTCGGTGGAGCCGGCGCCATTGAACTTGACGTTCAGCCCTTCGCCTTCCTTCGGCGAACCGGCGACGCTCATTTCCACGGTGAAGGTTTTCTGCACCGGCGGTGTGCCGCCGTCGGTGATCGGGTTGCCGCTGGCATCGACCATCTTGATCTGCAGGTTCAGGGTGTTGTTCTGCCCCGGAACGATCGAACCGGTGCCCATCAACGTGCCCTTGGCATCGTAATACTTGTAACCCTGGCTGCCGCTCGCGGGAGCGTCGAAGACCAGCTTGACCGGTACCGAGTTCTTGATCGCGGTCTGCATCTCGGCGTTGGCGGCCGGGTTATAGATGTCCAGCGCCGGCTTGACCGTCGGCAGGCCGGGAATCGACAGCGAACCAGTGGCCCCCGGCAGTACCTCGGCATTCAGCGGCGCGGCGATGGCCAGGCGCTTGGCGTCGGTCAGCTCGGTCTTGATAGTGGTGGCCGCGTTGCGGGTCGGGGTGATCTTGAAACTGTCGCCGGCGCTCATCGCCCCGCCGTTGAGGCTCAGGGTGAAACCGTCGATCACCGGAGGCGGCGTGGTGGTGGTGCTGAATGCGCCCAGGCTGGTGCCGTCGGAGCGCTTGACCGTGTAGTCGGTGGCGCTGGTGAAGGTCACCTGGTAATCGCTGATGGTCAGCTTGCCGGTGTCCTTGATGGTCACATTGAGGTTGCCCGAGCCGGCGCTGTTGTTGCCGTTGGCAATGCTGCGCTGGCTGATCAGGGCCGCACTGTTGATGTTGTTGAACAGCGCCGCGCCAAACTCGCCGTTCTTGTCGATGCCTTGCCCGAGCTGGCTGTTGACCTGGTCGGCGATCACCAGGGCCACGCGCCCCAGTTCGTTCATCGCCGGGTCCAGCACCTCGTTGCGATAGCGCAGCAGGCCGCCGATCTCGCCGCCGGTGACCACCGAGGTCACGTCGATGACGCTCGAACCGCGATTGAGCTGCAGCGAGGAACGGGTCGGGTCGGTCTTGCCGGCGACCACTTCCAGGGTGCTGGAAGTGTTGCCCACGACCAGCGGCTGGCCGCTGCCCAGGTACAGGTCGATGTTCGAGCCGCGCTCCGAGACATCCACTTTGACGAAGGTCGACAGCTGGCGCAGCGTCTCGTTGCGCGCGTCGAGCAGGTCGTTGGGCATGCCGCCGCTGCTGGAGACTTCGGAAATCTTCTGGTTCAGTTGGGCGATGGTCGCCGCCAGCTTGTTGACCTGGTCGGCCATGCTGCTCAGGTTGCCGTTGATATTGGCGTTCTGTTCGTTCAGCTGGCTGGAAACCGAGTTGAAACGGTTGCTCAGGGCTTGCGCGTCGCTGAGCAGCAATTGGCGCGAGGCATCGTCGGTGGGCTTGGCGTTGACGTTCTGCATCGAGGCAAAGAACTTGGTCAGCGCGCCGGTGATGCCGGTGCCGCTGTCCGACAGCAGCTTGTCCACCGGGGTGATTTGCCCCAGGTAGGCAGCGGCGTCGCTGTTCAGCGAAGTGGTGGTCTGCAGCTGGGCATCCAGGTAGCTGTTGTACACCCGGCGCACATCGGCCAGGGTCGTGCCGCTGCCGATGAAGACGTTGCCGTACTGGTTCGAAGCCTTGCTGCCCTGCACGGTCTGCTGGCGCGAATAACCGGCGGTATCGGCGTTGGCAATGTTGTTACCCGTGGTCATCAACGACGTTTGGCTGGCTGACAGCCCCGACATCCCGATATTGAGCAAACTCATGATTCAAACCTTATAAATTCGTGGAAACGCCCGCCGCAGCGTAGTTTTCGTAGCTCTTCATCTGCTTGGCAATCTGCGAAATCTTGCTTGCGTAGTCCGGGTCGGTCGCATACCCGGCCTTTTGCAACTCGCGTACAAACTGTTCGGGGTTATCGGCCGACTTCAGCACTTCTTGATAGCGATTGTTGCTCTGCAACAAGGTCACCAGGTCGTGGAAGCTGTCCTGATACGAGGCATAGGAACGGAACTCGGCCGTCTCCTTGACCATCTGCCCATTTCTGAATTCGCTGGTGATGGCGCGCGCCTGGTCGCCCTTCCAACTGCTGCCGGCCTTGATGCCGAACAGGTTGTGGCTGCTGCTGCCGTCCTGCTGGCGCATCACCGATTTGCCCCAGCCGGTTTCCAGCGCCGCCTGGGCTACCAGGTAGCGCGGATCGACGCCGATGCGGTCGGCGGCCTGTTGCGCCATCGGCAGCATGGTGGCGACGAATTCGTCCGCCGAGCTGAAGGCTTTCTTCGCCGGCGCCAACGGCGGCTGGGCCACGGCGCGGCCGTAGACCTGCATGCGCCCGTGCGGCACGGCGGCGAAGCTTCGCGAGTTGTTCTTGAGCAGCGCGTCGGTAGCCGCCGTGGTGCGCTCGGGCAAGGCGCCGCGATTGCTGGCCGCGGCGTTGTCGGCCGACGGCACGATGCCCGCCAGCAGGCGATCGGTCAGCTTGCTCGGCAGGGAAATGCGCCGCTGGTTGAGCAGCGCCATATCGTTATGCACAGCGCTGTCGGCAACGCGCTGCGGCTCCAGCGCCCGGGAGGCCCACAACGGACGCTGGCCATTGACCCGCGACAACGGGCCGCCCAACGCCGTGGTGCCGGCGGCGATAGCGGTGGGCGTAGCCACCTTTTGCGCCGTCGCCGCCTGTTCGGCCTGGGCGCCAGGCAAGGTCGCCGCCGCGGCCGGGCTGGTGGCCTTGTTCTTCGACATCTGGCGCATCAACACATCGGCCAGGCCGATGCCGCCACCCTCGCGCGACATGGAAACCGCCAGCTGCTGGTCGTACATTTCCTGGTACTGCTTGGCCGCCGGGGTGTTGAGCGGGTTGTCCTTGCCGAGCGCTTCGGTGGCCGAGCGCATGGACTTGAGCATTTCGTTAAGGAACAGCGACTCGAATTCCTGCGCCACTTTGCGCATGTTGGCGTCGCTGTTCTTGTCGCCGACCTTGAGCTGGTTAAGCCGGTTGAGGTCCGAGTAGGAACCCGAATCACCGCTGCTGACCAGACCGCTCTTGCGAATATCCATGGCCTCTACCTCAAATCACGATCAGGTCGGCTTGCAGCGCGCCGGCCTGTTTCAAGGCTTCGAGGATGGCCATCAGGTCACCCGGTGCGGCGCCGACCTGGTTCACTGCACGCACGATCTCGTCGAGGGTGGTGCCCGGGCCGAACTTGAACATCGGCTTGGCTTCCTGCTCGGCGTTGACCCGCGAGCGCGGCACGACCGCGGTCTCGCCGTTGGACAACGGGCCCGGCTGGCTGACGATCGGGTCTTCGGTGATGGTCACGGTGAGGCTGCCGTGGGTCACGGCGGCCGGCGAAACCTTGACGTTCTGGCCGATGACGATGGTGCCGGTACGCGAGTTGATGATGACCTTGGCCACCGCCTGCCCCGGATCGATTTCCAGGTTCTCGAGGATCGACAGATAGTCGACGCGCTGGCTCGGATCGAGCGGCGCGGTGACGCGGATCGAACCGCCGTCGATGGCCTGGGCCACGCCCGGGCCGAGCATGTCGTTGATCTTGTCGACGATGCGCTTGGCCGTGGTGAAGTCGGAACGGTTGAGGTTCAGCGTCAGGCTGTTGCCCTGGTTGAAACCGCTCGGCACCGCCCGCTCCACCGACGCACCACCAGGGATGCGACCGGCCGACGGCACGTTGACGGTGATCTTCGAACCGTCACGCCCCTCGGCGTCGAAACCGCCCACCACCAGGTTGCCCTGGGCGACGGCGTAGACATTGCCGTCGATACCCTTGAGCGGCGTCAGCAACAAGGTGCCGCCGCGCAGGCTCTTGGAGTTGCCGATGGACGACACGGTGATATCCACCTGCTGCCCCGGCTTGGCGAACGCCGGCAGATCGGCGCTCACCGATACCGCCGCGACGTTTTTCAACTGCACGTTGCCCGATCCCGGCGGCACCTTGATGCCGAACTGCGACAGCATGTTGTTGAAGGTTTGCAGGGTGAACGGGGTCTGGGTGGTCTGGTCGCCGGTGCCGTTAAGCCCGACCACCAGGCCGTAGCCGATCAACTGGTTGGAACGCACGCCGGAAATGCTGGCGATGTCCTTCAGCCGTTCGGCGTGAGCGTTGCAGGCCGCCGAGAACAACAGCGCGGCCAGCATGAGGCGTTTGAAATTCAACGTAGCCACCTAGAAAGGGAACAGCGGGCTGAGGAAGAAACGGTCGAACCAGCCCGGCTGGCTCGCATCGGCAAAGGCACCGGTGCCCGAGTAGGTGATGCGTGCGTCGGCGACGCGGGTCGAGGAAACCGTGTTGTCGGTGGCGATGTCGTCGGCGCGCACCAGGCCGGCGATCCGCACCAGCTCGTCGCCAGTGTTGAGGGTCAGCCACTTCTCGCCGCGCACGGCGATGATGCCGTTGGGTAGCACGTCGGCCACGGTCACGGTGATCGAGCCGGTCAGGCTGTTGCTCTGCCCGGACTTGCTGTCGCCCTTGGTCGCGCGATCGCCCTCATAGCCGACGTCCAGGCTCAGATTGCCGCTGCCCACCGGGTCTTCGGTGCTCAGGCCGCCACCGAAAAACGAGGTCAGGCCGATATTGGCCTTGCTGTTCTTGTCGATTTGCGAGTTGGCGTTCTTGCTCGCCTGGGTCCGCTCGTTGAGGGTGATGGTGATGATGTCGCCCACGCGGAACGCCTTGCGGTCGCTGTACAGGTTCTGCTCGAAGCCGGCCTGGTAGATCGAGCCGTTGTTGGCCGCGGCCGGCAACGGAGTACGCGGCAACACCGGAGCGTAATACGGGTCATTGGGCTTCGGCGTCGGGGCCACGCAGCCCGCGAGCACGACGACCCCACTCAGTGCGAGAACAGATACAAAGCGATTCATGACCCTACCTCATGGTGTTGCAGGCGGCCGCTGGGCCGCCCCAGGACTTGATTACAGATTCTGCGTGACGAACGAGAGCATCTGGTCGGCGGTGGAGATCACCTTGGAGTTCATCTCGTAGGCGCGCTGGGTGGTGATCATGTTGACCATCTCCTCAACGGTGCTGACGTTGGAGGTTTCCAGGGTGTTCTGCAGGGTGGTGCCGAAACCGTTGAGGCCCGGGGTGCCGACTTGCGGCGCGCCACTGGCGGCGGTTTCCAGGAACAGGTTGTTGCCCACCGCTTGCAAGCCGGCCGGGTTGATGAAGTCGGCGGTCTGCAGGTTGCCGATCACTTGCGAGGCCGGGTTGCCGGCGGTAGTGATCGAGACGGTGCCATCCTGGCCCACGGTGAAGGTCTGGGCATCGTTCGGCACGACGATCGCAGGCTCCAGGGTGAAGCCGTTGGCGGTGACGATCTGGCCGTTGGAGTCCAGGTGGAAGGTGCCGTCGCGGGTATAGGAGGTGGTGCCGTCCGGTTGCAGGATCTGGAAGAAGCCGCGGCCGTTGATGGCCATGTCCAGCGGCTGCTCGGTGGTCTGCAGGCTGCCGGCGGTGAAGTTCTTCTGGGTGCCGACGATGCGCACACCGGTACCCAGCTGCAGGCCCGATGGCAGCTCGCTGTCCTGGGTCGACTGGGCGCCAGGCTGGCGCTTGATCTGATACAGCAGGTCCTGGAACTCGGCGCGATCACGTTTGAAACCCGTGGTCGAAACGTTCGCCAGGTTGTTGGAAATGGTGGTCAGGTTAGTGTCCTGGGCGGACAGACCTGTTTTGGCAACCCACAGAGCCGGAAGCATTCGATTCTCCTCGTGCGCCTGTTTTACGGCGCGACGTACTGGTAATTAGCTGATCTGCAAGACCCGAGCCATGGCCTGGTCGTCTTCTTTGGCGGTGTTCATCATCTTGATGTGCAGCTCGAACTGCTTGGAGAGCGCCAGCACCGAGGTCATTTCCTCGACCGCATTGACGTTGCTCGACTCGAGGAACCCCGAGACCAGTTGCACATTGGCGTCGGCCGGCGCCGGCTGGCCGTCCTTGGTGTGGATCGAACCGTCCAGGCCCTTGGTCATGTTCTTCAGGTCCGGATTGACCAGCTTGATGCGGTCGACCTCGGCCATCACCCGCGGGCCCTCGCCCATGGCGCGGATGCTGATGGTGCCGTCCTGGCCGACTTCCACCTGCTGCTCCGGCGGCACGGCGATCGGGCCGCCGTTGCCGATCACCGGCATGCCGTTGCCGGCGCGCAGCACGCCCAGGGCGTCGATGTTCAGGCTGCCGGTGCGCACATAGCTTTCACCGCCGTCCGGAGTCTGCACGGCAATCCAGCCATTGCCGCTGACCGCCACGTCGAGTTCGCGGCCGGTTTCCACCAGCGAGCCCGGGGTGAAATCGGTTGCCGGCCGCTCGGACATGGCAAAGGCCCGCGCCGGAAAGCTGTCACCAAACACCGGCATCGAGCGCGCCTGCTCCAGGTCGCGCTGAAAACCGTTGGTGGAGATGTTCGCCAGGTTGTTGGCATGCGCCTTTTGCGCCAGCGCATTCTGGCTGGCACCGGTCATGGCCACATAAAGGTACTTGTCCACAGTCTTTCCTCTGCATGTCGGACGTTTGCCGTCCACCGCTGTACTGCTGAGCCATAAGCAATAAGCGCACCAACTTATTTTTCGGGCGGCAAGAGGCAGGAAATCCGGGAACTTGAGGGCGTTCGAAGGGAATCGGGGGATTGTGTCAAAGACGAAAAACCGGCGCGGATATGCCGCTTACGGCAAGCCTCGACCTCCAGGGCACTCCCCTGCCTCGCCGCAGCTCCCGTAGCCGCTGCCGCTGGCGGCGATCGAGGCCGCAGGACTCGCAAGGGGCAACGCATGACCTCGACCCGATCGCAGACTTAAGGTCTGGCGCCTGCTGCGCAGCCGATCGCAGCCTGCGGCAGCGGCTACAGGATTCAGTTTTCCTCGGCGTTTTTGCCGACTTCGTATTCGCGCAGTTTGTTGGCGATGGTGGTGTGCGACACGCCCAGGCGCTTGCCCAATTGGCGGCTGCTGGGGTGCTCGGAATACAGGCGCTCGAGCACGGCCTTTTCAAAACGCCCGACGATTTCATCGAGCCCGCCTTCCAGGGAGAAGTCGCCAAGGGGCTGGCGCACGCCGTAGTCCGGCAGGCGAATGTGTTCGGCCTTGACCGTGCCGCCGTCGCACAACGACACCGCCTGGAACAGCACGTTTTCCAGCTGCCGCACATTGCCCGGCCAGTGGTAATGGCTGAGGCGCTCCATGGCCGCCGGTGCCAACTTGGGCAAGGCGCAGCCGATCTGCCGGCTGGCCTGGTCGAGGAAGTGCTCCACCAGCGGCGTCAGGCCGTCGAGGCATTCGCGCAGCGGCGGGATATGCAGGGACAAGACATTGAGGCGGTGATACAGGTCCTGGCGGAACTCGCCGCGGGCGCACAGCTCGGACAGGTCGACCTGGGTCGCGCAGATGACCCGCACGTCCAGGTACACCTCTTCGTCGCTGCCGACCCGGCGGAAGCAGCCGTCCTGCAGAAAGCGCAGGAGCTTGACCTGCAGGCGCGGGCTCATCTCGCCCACGCCGTCGAGAAACAGCGTGCCGCCCGCGGTCAGCTCCAGCAGCCCGAGCTTGCCTTCGGCCCGGGCGCCCTCGAAGGCCCCCGGCCCGTAGCCGAACAGCTCGGTCTCGGCCATGGATTCCGGCAGGCCGGCGCAGTTCAGAGCCATCAACGGCGACTGCCCGCGCGGACTGGCCAGGTGACAGGCGCGCGCCAGCAGTTCCTTGCCGGTGCCGGTCTCGCCCTCGATCAGCAGCGGCGCGTCCAGCGGCGCCATGCGCCGCGCTTCGCGCACCACCGCGGCCATGACTTTCGAGCTCTGGAAGATGCTGTCGAAGCCGCGCAACTCCTGCTTGCGCACGTTATAGATGCGCTCGCCGACCCGGTCCGCCCGGTGCAGCGTCAGCACCGCGCCGGCCATGGCCTCGCTGTCGTCGTGCTCCGATTGCAGCGGCGCGATGTCCGCCAGAAACACGTCGCCCTTGACCTTCACCCGCAGGCCATTGATCCGCGACTTGTTGGCCCGTACCAGCTCCGGCAGGTCGAAATCCTCGGCATAGCGCGACAGCGGAATCCCCGGCACCTCGTCCACCCGCACGCCCAGCAGCTGCGCCGCAGCTCGGTTGGCGGCGACGATGGAGCCGCCCATGTCGATGGACAGCACCGGGAATTCCAGCGCCCCGAGCAGCGCGTTGAGCTCCATGTGCCGCCGCTCGCTGGGCATCAGCCCGACCCGCTTGACCCCGAACACTCCGGCGATCGACTCGAACTTGGGACGCAAGGCCTGGAACTGCAGATTGATCAGGTTCGGGCAATGCAGGTAGATGGCATTGCCATGCTCGCCGCCCACCTCGCCCCGGGCGACGTTGATGCCGTATTCCACCAGCAGGTTGAGAATGTCGCGCAGGATGCCGATGCGGTTCTGGCAGTGGACTTTGATACGCATAAAGAAAGGCCCGAAACAGGAATGGAGGGCGTGAACGCCAGAAAGCGGCACTTATGGCACCGCCTGGCAGGAACTTTCTGCGCTGTGGCGCAGATAATCGTCAAGATTATGTGACAGCCGCCGGCCTTTTCAAATCGACTATTCTCAGTATTAGCGGCCTTTCGGCGCTTTCGTAACGAAAACTTTACGAATTACCGCCGAATACGCCCATTACGTTCACGTCAACCTGCTGCACGGGCTGCAACCTTGGGTTATCTCTAGCGTCAACTGATAACAAGAACGCAGCCCCTGACAGGAGAGCAGCATGAAACAGACGCAGTACGTGGCCCGCGAGCCCGACGCGCAAGGTTTTATCCACTACCCCGACGAAGAGCACGCGGTGTGGAATACCCTGATCACCCGCCAACTGAAAGTGATCGAGGGCCGTGCGTGCCAGGAATACCTGGACGGTATCGATAAACTCGGCCTGCCCCACGACCGCATCCCGCAGCTGGGCGAAATCAACAAGGTGCTGGGCGAAACCACCGGCTGGCAGGTCGCCCGGGTGCCCGCGCTGATTCCCTTCCAGACCTTTTTCGAATTGCTCGCCAGCAAACAGTTTCCGGTCGCGACCTTCATTCGTACCCGCGAGGAACTGGACTACCTGCAAGAGCCGGACATCTTCCACGAGATCTTTGGCCACTGCCCGCTGCTGACCAACCCCTGGTTCGCCGAATTCACCCACACCTACGGCAAGCTCGGCCTGCAGGCCACCAAGGAAGAACGGGTGTACCTGGCGCGCCTGTACTGGATGACCATCGAATTCGGCCTGCTGGACACCCCGCAAGGCAAGCGCATCTACGGCGGCGGCATCCTCTCCTCGCCGAAGGAAACCGTCTACTGCCTGTCGGACGTGCCCGAGCACCAGGCCTTCGACCCGCTGGAGGCGATGCGCACCCCGTACCGCATCGACATCCTGCAACCGGTCTACTTTGTGCTGCCCAACCTCAAGCGCCTGTTCGACCTGGCCCATGAAGACATCATGGCCCTGGTGCACCAGGGCATGCAGATGGGCCTGCACGCACCCAAGTTTCCGCCCAAACCCAAGGCGGCCTGAGCGCCCTGCCCTCGCGCGGCGCTCATAAAACCCGTAATTTCCAACAAGAATCGATTTCAGGAACCTCACCATGACCGCTCTGAACCAAGCCCATTGCGAAGCCTGCCGTGCCGATGCCCCACAAGTCAGCGACGAAGAACTGCCGGTACTGATCAAGCAGATCCCCGACTGGAACATCGAAGTGCGCGATGGCGTCATGCAACTGGAAAAAGTCTTCCTGTTCAAAAACTTCAAGTTCGCCCTGGCCTTTACCAACGCAATGGGTGAAATTTCCGAGGCAGAAGGTCATCATCCTGGCCTGCTCACCGAATGGGGCAAGGTCACCGTGACCTGGTGGAGCCACTCCATCAAGGGCCTGCACCGCAACGACTTCATCATGGCCGCCCGCACCGACGAAGTGGCCAAGACCGCAGAAGGACGCAAGTAATGCATTTCGACGCCATAGGCCGAGTACCCGGCGACCCGATTCTTGGCCTGATGGAGGCCTATGCGTCGGACAGCAACCCACGCAAGTTCGACCTCGGCGTCGGTGTCTACAAGGATTCCCAGGGCCTGACGCCGATCCCTCGGTCGGTCAAGCTGGCCGAGCAGCGCCTGGTCGACCGCCAGACCACCAAGATCTACATCGGTGGCCACGGCGACGCGGCCTTTGGCAAGGTGATCAACGAACTGGTGCTGGGCGCCGATTCGCAGCTGATCGCCGAACGCCGCGCCGGCGCCACCCAGACCCCGGGCGGCACCGGCGCGCTGCGCCTGAGCGCCGACTTCATCGCCCACTGCCTGCCGGGCCGTGGCGTGTGGTTGAGCAATCCGACCTGGCCGATCCACGAAACCATCTTTGCCGCCGCCGGCATCCAGGTCAGCCATTACCCTTACGTCGGCAGCGACAACCGCCTCGACGTCGAGGCCATGCTGGCAACCCTGAACCAGGTGCCCAAGGGCGACGTGGTGCTGCTGCACGCCTGCTGCCACAACCCCACCGGCTTCGACCTGAGCCACGATGACTGGCACCGGGTGCTGGATGTGGTGCGCAGCCGCAACCTGCTGCCGCTGATCGACTTCGCCTACCAGGGCTTCGGCGACGGCCTGGAGCAGGACGCCTGGGCGGTACGGCTGTTCGCGGCCGAGCTGCCGGAGCTGCTGATCACCAGTTCCTGCTCGAAGAACTTCGGCCTGTATCGCGACCGCACTGGCGCGCTGATCGTCTGCACCCGCGATGCCGAAAAACTTCTGGATGTGCGCAGCCAGCTGGCCCATATCGCCCGCAACCTGTGGTCCACCCCGCCGGATCACGGCGCCGCGGTGGTCGCGACCATCCTCGGCGACCCGGAGCTGAAAAGCCTCTGGGCCGACGAAGTGGAAGCCATGCGCCTGCGCATCGCCCAGCTGCGTTCGGGCCTGGTGGAAGCGCTGCAACCCTTCGGCCTGGCCGAACGCTTCGCGCACATCGGCGTGCAGCGCGGGATGTTCTCCTACACCGGCCTGACGCCGGCGCAGGTGGGCAAATTGCGCGACCAGCACAGCGTGTACATGGTCAGCTCCGGCCGGGCCAACGTCGCCGGTATCGACGCCACGCGCCTGGATTTGCTGGCCGAGGCCATCGCCGAAGTCTGCAAAGACTGAAAAAAAACATCGCGGGCAAGTCTCGCTCCTACGGGGCGCAGGCTTGCCCGGGATGCTTAAAAAACGCCCCGCCGGATGAAACACCTTTCATCCCAAAACCCCAGATAAAAATCTTTTTGTCATTTGCAGTGCTGTATCCTGCCCAGGCTTTTTAAAAGCGCGGATCTACCCAGCGATTTAAAAAACAGACTTTGCGAGGAGCAACGAACATGCACGAGATTCCTAATCTCCCCTTCCCAAGCCTGCACGAAACTGAGCAGACAACCCCGCAACAAGCCGGCGCCCAACAGCCCGAGCCGAAAGAAGCCGCACCCGGCCATAGCGCCGACAGCGAAGACTGACCGCAGTACCCAGACCGTGTGGAAAGCGCTCTTTGATGCGCTTTCCACACCGCCTGAAACCCCGCTTTAGAGAACCTCCCCATGACCGACGCCTTCAGCGAAACCCAAGCCAGCGTGCTGATCGGCACCGCCGAAAAGATGATCGAGATCTGGAACCGCCTGACTCCGGAAAAACAGGCCGCCCTGCTGGCCCGCTTCGGCACCCAGGAAAACGCCCTGGCCGCCCTGGTCACCACGCAATTGCTGGCCCCCGCAAAAGCCTGAGCCTGCCCAGCGCAAAAACTTGCGCCTGAGCGTCGATTTCTCCACCTGAATCGTTTCAACCCTCGGTATCATAAGCAGCCTATCTATTCTGCCGCGCCGTGGACCTTTCCCATGCCAGATACCCAGCGCCCGTTGGCGGTCACGCTGCAAGTCGTCTCCATCGTCCTTTTCACCTTTATCGGCTACCTCAACATCGGTATTCCACTGGCCGTGCTGCCGGGCTACGTGCACAGCGAGCTGGGCTTCGGCGCGGTCATCGCCGGGCTGGTGATCAGCGTGCAATACCTGGCCACCCTGCTCAGCCGTCCCTATGCCGGGAAAATCATCGACAACCTGGGCAGCAAGCGCGCGGTGATGTACGGCCTGGCCGGCTGCGGCCTGAGCGGGGTGTTCATGCTGCTGTCGGCGTGGCTGCACAGCCTACCGGTGCTGAGCCTGGCCAGCCTGCTGATCGGCCGCCTGGTGCTGGGCAGCGCCGAGAGCCTGGTGGGCTCGGGCTCCATTGGCTGGGGCATCGGCCGCGTCGGCGCGCAGAACACCGCCAAGGTGATTTCCTGGAACGGCATCGCCAGCTACGGCGCACTGGCCGTGGGCGCGCCGCTGGGGGTGTGGCTGGTGGATCACCTGGGGCTGTGGAGCATGGGACTGAGCATCATCCTGCTGGCGCTTCTCGGCCTGGCGCTGGCCTGGCCAAAGCTGGCGGCACCGATCGTCGCCGGCGAGCGCTTGCCGTTCATCCACGTGCTGGGCCGGGTGTTTCCCCATGGCTGCGGCCTGGCCCTGGGCTCGATCGGCTTTGGCACCATCGCCACCTTTATCACCCTGTATTACGCCACGCAGAACTGGTCCAACGCCGTGCTGTGCCTGAGCCTGTTCGGCGCCAGCTTTATCGGCGCGCGCCTGTTGTTCGGCAACCTGATCAACCGCCTCGGCGGCTTTCGCGTGGCAATCGCCTGCCTGTCGGTGGAAACCCTCGGCCTGCTGCTGTTGTGGCTGGCGCCGGACGCCCATTGGGCCCTGGCCGGCGCGGCGCTGAGCGGGTTCGGCTTCTCCCTGGTATTCCCGGCACTGGGAGTGGAAGCGGTCAACCTGGTGCCGGCATCCAGCCGCGGCGCGGCGGTGGGGGCCTATTCGTTGTTCGTCGACTTGTCGCTGGGGATTACCGGACCGCTGGCCGGGGCAATCGCCGCCGGCTTCGGCTTTGCCTCGATCTTCCTGTTCGCCGCGCTCGCCGCCTGCAGCGGCCTGCTGCTGAGCCTCTACCTGTACCGCCAGGCGCCGAAGTATCGCGAGGAGCGTAGCGAGCGCTAAGGCTGGGCTGGCCGCAAAAGCCTAGTAGTCGACCTTGCCGCGCCCCGCCTTGATATTGCCGCGCTTGCTCTTGGACTCCAGGCGGCGGGTCTTCGAGCCCAGGGTCGGCTTGGTCGGCCGGCGTTTCTTTTCTACCTTGATGGCACTGAGGATCAACTCCACCAGCCGCTGCAGGGCATCGGCGCGGTTCTGTTCCTGGGTGCGGTATTGCTGGGCCTTGATGACGATCACCCCGTCGCTGGTAATGCGACTGTCGCGCAGCGCCAGCAGCCGCTCCTTGTAGAACGGCGGCAGCGACGATGCCGGAATGTCGAAGCGCAGGTGCACCGCGCTGGAAACCTTGTTGACGTTCTGCCCACCCGCGCCTTGCGCGCGAATGGCGGTCAACTCGATCTCGGCATCCGGCAGATGCACGTTGTTGGAAATCACCAGCATGGAAAAAGACATCCGCTTTCAGGGCGTTCAGGATACCGCGAATCACGCGTTCTCCTGTAGGAGCGAGGTTTGCCCGCGATGGCGTCCGCTCCAGCAACGCTGGTAGATGGCCGCTTCGCGGATCGCGGGCAAGCCTCGCTCCTACAAAGTTGCGACGGGCACAAAAAAACCCGGCCGAAGCCGGGTTTGTCGTTGCCGCGCCGGTGTTATTTCACCGAAGAACCGGCGACCTGCAGCGCGTGCTGCGCGCTGCGCTTGTTCTTGATGCCGTAGCAGACCCACATGAAGGCGACCCACACTGGAATCGCGTACACCGAGATCTGGATACCCGGAATCATCAGCATGACGCCAAGGATGAACACCACGAACGCCAGGCAGACGTAGTTGCCGTAGGGGTACCACAGCGCCTTGAACAGCGGCGATTGTTTCGTGCGGTTCATGTGCTGGCGGAACTTGAAGTGCGAGTAGCTGATCATCGCCCAGTTGATTACCAGGGTCGCGACCACCAGCGACATCAGAAGCTCCAGCGCGTGCTGCGGGATCAGGTAGTTGAGCACCACCGCGACGAAGGTCACCACCGCCGAGGCCAGGATCGACATCACCGGCACGCCGCGCTTGTCGATCTTCGCCAGGACTTTCGGCGCGTCGCCCTGCTCGGCCATGCCCAGCAGCATGCGGCTGTTGCAGTAGGTGCCGCTGTTGTACACCGACAGGGCCGCGGTCAGGACCACGAAGTTGAGGATGTGCGCCGCGGTGTCGCTGCCCAGCATCGAGAACACCTGGACGAACGGGCTGCCGCTGTAGGCATCGCCGGAAGCATTCAGGGTCACCAGCAGGCTGTCCCATGGGGTCAGCGACAACAGCACGACCAGGGCACCGATGTAGAAAATCAGGATGCGGTAGATCACCTGGTTGATGGCCTTGGGAATCACGGTCTTCGGCTTGTCGGCTTCAGCTGCGGTGAACCCGAGCATCTCCAGGCCGCCGAAGGAGAACATGATGATCGCCATGGCCATCACCAGGCCGCTGACGCCATTGGGGAAGAACCCGCCGTGTTCCCACAGGTTGCTCACCGAGGCCTGCGGGCCGCCGTGACCGCTGACCAGCAGGTAGCTGCCCAGGGCGATCATGCCGACGATGGCCACCACCTTGATGATCGCGAACCAGAACTCGGCTTCACCGAAGACTTTGACGTTGGCCAGGTTGATCAGGTTGATCAGCACGAAGAACGCCGCGGCCGAGGCCCAGGTCGGCACCTCCGGCCACCAGTAGTGCACGTATTTGCCGACTGCGGTCAGCTCCGACATGCCCACCAGGATGTACAGGATCCAGCAGTTCCAGCCCGAGAGGAAACCGGCGAAACCGCCCCAGTACTTGTGCGCGAAATGGCTGAAGGAACCGGCCACCGGCTCTTCGACGATCATCTCGCCCAGCTGGCGCATGATCATGAAGGCGATGAAGCCGCAGATGGCGTAGCCGAGGATCATCGACGGCCCGGCCGACTTGAGCACGCCGGCGGAGCCCAGGAACAATCCGGTACCGATCGCGCCGCCCAGGGCGATCAGTTGAATGTGGCGATTTTTCAGGCCGCGTTTCAGCTCGCCTGAATGCGAGTTTTGTCCACTCATGAAAGGGTCTCACGCAAGGTTTGATGATGTTCGATAGACGTTGCAGCCGACAGCAGGCTTAAGCAGCGCGGATCAAACCCCAGCGCAGGCACCAGGAGTCCAGCGTTTGTTTAACGGTCATGCGTCACCTGTTTGTTTTTATCTGTGACGAAATCGAACCCACCACGCTTGTGGCGCGGCGGAGTGAACAAGGCGGATAGCCTTGAGATTATTGGCCTTGGGAGCGTGTTTCGAACATTCGAGCCTGGGCTCGTCACGCAGCGAAAACAGTCGTTGGGGCGCAAAATGCGCGGATACGCAGTTGGGTCACAGTTAAAACGCCGCGCATTGTACACCCCTGACTCCCTGCCGCCAGACGCGGCTTATCAGCGCGTCGGGTGCCGGAATCGCACGGGGCCTGCTCGATGCCTGGCATCGGCGGCAAGGTTCGGGACGGTCCCATCGGGGTCGTCGGCGAAGGTACGACAGCAATCGCCCTTCGGTGGGAATCGGTTGAGGTGAGTCACGGCGTTCATTGCGCCTCCTTCTTGTTATGCACCTGCACATAGGCATGGGCTGCATGACACCTGCCTTGAGGCCGCGGAACAAGCGGCTTGGCGCCCCTTGGCGGGCAATCTTCGGCGGCCGTCGGAAGGTTTTTCTTACAGCGCAGGACAAGGGCCGATTCCATGACGCAATAGCGGTTTTTTCGTAAGCAATTCTTTACAAGGCGGAACGTATTTTTTCCACTCCAGATCAGCCCGATCGGCGACTGCAAATTGACGGACGGTATTTTTTAACCTGTCCTTTCGCTCAGCTTTTTGTTTTTCCTTGAGAATTTTCCCACGCAAAAACAGAACAAAAAGTTCAATAAAAATATTTCAATTATTTTTTTGCATTTCAAAAAACCCTGGACTAGGTTTCCAGCCACTTGCCAGGCCATGCGCCGGCAAGCCGAGCGGCCCCGTTGAGCCGCCTGGGTTTTCACGCACCGCGTAGTACTCCCCCGCGGAATGCCCGAGGCGCCTTACCGACTGCTTTTATCCGTAAAGTCATCTAGGAGATTCACGATGCAAGCACTGGAAAAAGACTTGGACACTGAACTGCAACTGGACGATTGGTTTGAAGCAGCGACCCACGAGGCCGCGGTGGAAATGATGCAGGCCGACGCGGTGGTGCCGTTCGGCACGGCGATGTGGCCTTTGTAAAAAGGCCTTCAGGCGGGGAGCGACCCGGCGGTCGCTCCCCGCCTCCACTCGCTGTCCGCCAGGGAGGATCCATGGACAACACCGCTGCCATCCGCCATTTCCTTTACTACCTCGAACACCACCCGGCGCTGGTCGACCGCCAGGACGCCAAGGTCCTGATCGGCCACACCGCCGAATACGCCGCCACCAGCGCCGCCATCGTCGAGCAGGCCGGCGAGCCCTTTAGCTTCACCGCCCTGCGCCTCGACCTCGAGCCCACCCCGGCCCTGGCCCAGGCCATTGCAGACTGCGATCTGTACATCTTCTTCTACGACTCCTCCACCCTCTCGCCGCCCCGTCCGCAAGGCCCTGAATTCATCCAGGCGCTGCAGGGCGTGATGGCCGAAAACTGGAAGAAGTCGCTGCTGTTCAAGGACTACGGCGACTACTTCTACGACACCTTCAGCGTCGAGCCGCAACGTATCGCCAAGCTCAACGCGACCCTGATCCGCCATATGTCCGAGGCCACCACCCTGAGCTTTCGCGACGACCACGGCTCGTACTTCGAAGCACCGCTGGACAGCATCAAGAAGTGGACGAACATCAATGGCGTGGGCAATTACGACCTGGCGCCGGGGGAAATCGCCAGCCACAGCGAGGCCATCAATGGCCGGGTGAAATTCGTCGGCACCTTCCTCGGCACCATCCCCTTCGCGCGCAAGTACGGCGTGCTGCAATCGCCGCTGGAACTGTGGATCGAGAACTCCACCATCAACCGGATCGCCACCGACGTGCCGGGGCTGGCGGACGATTTCAACAAATACCTGGATGCCAACCCGTCCAACCGGCGCATCGAGGAGCTGGGGATCGGCACCAACGAAGGCGTAAAAGACCTGTACGCGCGTAATTCGGGCTTCGAGGAGCGCCATTGCGGCCTGCACCTGGGGCTGGGCGGCGGGGCCAAGGGCAGCCATCACCTGGACCTGATCTTTGCCAGCGGAGTACTGGCGCTGGACGACAAGCCGGTGTTCGATGGGCGCTTCGTGTTCTAGCCCTGTAGCCGCTGGCGCAGCCTGCGGCTACATAAAGGCAAAAAAAAACGCCAACCCTGAGGTTGGCGTTTTTGCTTTCCGGCTCAGCCCTTACTCAGGCTTGCGGCGACCGAAACCCGGACGCTGGCCGGAACCGGCCGGAGCGCCACGGCGCTTGCCCGACGGCGCGTCCTTGTCGACCAGGACAATGCCTGGACGCTTGGACTTCGGCGCTGGCTTGGCCGGGCGCTTGGTGTCGCTCGGACGATCCGCCACTGGCGTACCGCGGCCCGACTCGCCACGGCCGGCAGCCGGACGCGGCGCCCGTGGAGCACGCTCGCCATCCTGGCGCGGTGCAGGCTTGCGGCCCGGACGCTCGCCTTCGATCTGCGGCTCGCGCGACGGCCGTGGAGCACCGGCAGCTGACGCGCCATGGGCCGGACGCAGGGTGCGCACGCGCTCGCTCTTGCCCACCGGGCGCGAGGATTTACGCTGCATGCGCTCCAGCTTGTCCTTGCTCTTGGCGTTGAGTTGCGGCATCGCCACCGGAGTCAGGCCGACCTCGGCGCTGAGGACGTCCACTTCGTACTGGCTCATTTCGCGCCAGCGGCCCATCGGCAGGTCGGAGTTGAGGAACACCGGGCCGAAACGCACGCGCTTCAGACGGCTGACCACCAGGCCCTGGGATTCCCACAGGCGACGCACTTCGCGGTTACGGCCTTCCATCACCACGCAGTGGTACCAATGGTTGAAGCCTTCGCCACCCGGCGCTTGCTGGATGTCGGTGAACTTGGCCGGGCCGTCTTCGAGCATCACGCCGGCTTTCAGGCGCTCGATCATCTCGTCGTCGACTTCGCCACGCACACGTACCGCGTATTCACGGTCCATTTCATAGGACGGGTGCATCAGTCGGTTGGCCAGCTCACCGTCGGTGGTGAACATCAGCAGACCGGTGGTGTTGATGTCGAGGCGACCGATATTGATCCAGCGGCCTTCTCGCGGACGCGGCAGCTTGTCGAACACGGTCGGACGGCCTTCCGGGTCGTCGCGGGTGCAGATTTCGCCGTCGGGCTTGTTGTACATGATCACGCGGCGGACCGATTCGGACGCCTCTTCGCGCTTGATGACCTTGCCATCGATGGAAATGGCGTCATGCAGGTCGACGCGCAGGCCAAGGGTGGCTTCTTTGCCATTGACCTTGATCCGGCCCTGGCTGATCCAGGACTCCACGTCACGGCGCGAGCCGACGCCGATACGGGCGAGGACTTTCTGCAGTTTTTCGCCTGCGGGGCCAATTTCCTGGTGGTCTTGCTGATCTTCACTCATCTGGGCACCTCCCGGTGTGTCGATTCAGGCTTGAGCGGCCTGAACGGTAGTAAAAACAGATCTTGTGGCGAAGGGTTCGCCAAAGGGGTCGCGAATCATACGCTCATGGCGCCGGTTGCGCATCAGAGACTAGTCGATAAGTGGCGGCCCAGCGGTTTTTCCGCTGGCCGGTGACAGCGCCACCCTTGTCGCCCCCCGTAGGAGCGGGCGGGGTTCAGTCGTCTTCGAGCAGGCGTCTTTCGTTTTCGATGGCCTCGGCCAGCGCCAGCGCCTCGGCCTCTTCATCGCTCAGCTGCGGCGCAGGAGGCTCCAGCGCCGCTACGGCGGCCAGCAGCTTGGCCCGGGCTTCGGCGACGCCTAGCACATCCTCCTCGGCCTGCTCCTGTTCGTCGCCCGCGCCCGCTTCGGGCTCGGCTTGCGCTTGCGCGTCGGCTTCGGCTTCGGCTTCGGCTTCGGCTTCGGCTTCGGCTTCGGCTTCGACAGGAGTTTCGGCTGCGGGATCGAATCCGGCAGCGCCCTCGGCGCCTACGGCGAGGTCGCCTGCGGGCGACTCGACCGCGCCGTCGCGGTGCAGATCGTCGAAATCGGTCTTGATGCCCTCTTCCATCGAATCCAGTTCCAGCAGCAAGGTGTGGAAACTGGTTTCTTCCTTGGGCTCTTCCGGCTCGGCGCTGGCGTCGGCCAAAGCTTGCAGGCTGGCAGGCACCGGTGCGTCGTCGAAGTCGAGGACCGGCTCGGTTTCGATTTCGCGCAGCTCGGCCAGCGGCGGTAGGTCGTCGAGGTTCTGCAGGTTGAAATGATCGAGAAACGCCTTGGTGGTGGCGAACATCGCCGGCTTGCCTGGCACGTCACGGTAGCCGACCACGCGAATCCACTCGCGCTCGAGCAAGGTCTTGACGATCTGGCTGTTGACCGCCACGCCCCGCACATCCTCGATTTCGCCCCGGGTGATCGGCTGGCGGTAGGCAATCAACGCCAGGGTTTCCAGCATCGCCCGGGAATAACGCTGGGGCCGTTCTTCCCACAAACGGCCGACCCAGGGCGCGAACTTTTCCCGCACCTGCAGGCGATAACCGGAGGCTACTTCCTTGAGTTCAAAGGCCCGCCCCTCGCAGGACTTGCCAAGAATCGCCAGCGCTTTCTTGAAGACCGCGGGGTCCGGCCGCTCGCCGTCCTCGAAGAGCTCGAACAGGCGTTCCATGGATTGCGGTTTTCCCGAGGCCAACAGAAAAGCTTCAAGCAGTGGCGCCAGCTCGCGGGGTTCAGTCAGATTCATTGTTTCAGCTCGTTATTCGGCTCGCGCCCGCACGTGGATAGCCGCGAAAGGCTCATTCTGTACCAGCTCGACCAGGGATTCCTTGACCAGCTCGAGGATCGCCATGAAGGTCACGACGACTCCCAGGCGCCCCTCCTCCGCGGTGAACAGCTCGACAAAAGGCACAAACCCGCCGCCCTTGAGGCGCTCCAGCACATCGCTCATGCGTTCGCGGGTGGACAGCGCCTCGCGGCTGACCTGATGGCTTTCGAACATGTCGCCACGGCGCAGCACCTCGGCCATGGACATCAGCACCTCTTCCAGGGCGACATCCGGCAACAGCTTGCGCGCCCGGGCCTCCGGCGCGTCGAGCTTGGGCACGATGACGTCGCGACCGACCCGGCTCAGGCCATCGATCCCTTCGGCGGCGGCCTTGAAACGCTCGTATTCCTGCAAGCGCCGGATCAACTCGGCACGCGGGTCTTCCTCTTCCTCTTCCACCTCGGCCGAACGCGGCAACAGCATGCGCGACTTGATCTCGGCCAGCATGGCCGCCATCACCAGGTATTCGGCGGCCAGTTCCAGGCGCACCGACTGCATCAGTTCGACATAGCCCATGTACTGGCGAGTGATTTCCGCCACCGGGATGTCGAGGATGTCGATGTTCTGCTTGCGGATCAGGTACAGCAGCAGGTCCAGCGGGCCTTCGAAGGCTTCGAGAAAGACCTCCAGGGCGTCCGGCGGGATATACAGGTCCAGCGGCATTTCCATGACCGCCTGGCCATAGACCATCGCGAAGGGCAGCTCCTGCTGCGCTCCGGCCTGGTCGTCAACGTGTTCCACTGCAGACATCTAGGCCTCGACCATGAAGGGGGCCGGGTCGCCGCAGCCGACGCGGATCACTTCCGGCTCGCCATCGGCCAGGTTGATCACGGTGGAGGCCTTGATGCCGCCAAAACCGCCATCGATGATCAGGTCGACCTGATGCTCGAGCAGTTGGCGCATTTCGTAAGGATCGCTCATCGGCTCGGTTTCGCCGGGCATGATCAGGCTGACGCTCATCAGCGGCTCGCCGAGCTCGGCCAGCAGGGCCAGGGCAATCGGATGGCTCGGCACCCGCAGGCCGATGGTGCGTTTCTTGGGGTGCAGCAACAACCGCGGCACTTCGCGGGTGGCGTTGAGAATAAAGGTGTAAGGCCCGGGCAGATGGGCCTTGAGCAAGCGAAAGGTGCCGGTATCGATCTTGGCGAACAGGCCCAGCTGCGACAGGTCGCTGCAGATCAGCGCAAAGTTGTGTTTGTCATCCAGCTGGCGCAGACGCCGCACACGCTCGACCGCGTTCTTGTCGCCGATCTGGCAGCCAATGGCGTAGGACGAGTCCGTCGGATAGATCACCACGCCACCCGAGCGGATGATTTCGACAGCCTGTTTGATCAGGCGCAGTTGCGGGTTTTCCGGATGAATCTGGAAAAATTGACTCACATTCTCTACCTGTTCAGACGGCGGCAATAATTGGCTCATGTTTGAACCGACACCAAAGTGGCGGCAGATCCTCCGGAACCGGGCGATATTCGCCTATCTCGGACCAGCCCCCAGGGCCATGAAAATCACTGCCGGCACTCACCAGCAGACCGAACTCCCGAGCAAGGATGGCCAGGCTGCCCACCTGCTCGGCGGGTTGATGGCCGTTGACCACCTCGATCGCGTGGCCACCTGCTTGAATATAGTCGGCAATCAGGCGGCGACGTTTGCTGCGAGTGAAATCGTAATGCCAGGGATGCGCCAGGCTGACCCAGGCACCCGCCGCGCGCAGCGTCTCGACGGTTTCCTCGAGGGTCGGCCAATGCTGCTTGACGTCACCCAGCTTGCCGGCCCCCAGCCACTTGCGAAAAGCCTCGGCGCGGTCCTTCACGAAACCGGCGCGCACCAGGTAATCGGCAAAATGCGGCCGCGCCGGCGCATTGCCGCTGTCGCCCAGCTCCTGCTGGATCGCCCGGGCCCCTTCGAGGGCGCCCGGCATGCCTTTGAGCGCGAGCTTGCGGCTTATTTCTTCGGACCGTAGCCAACGGCCATCGTGCAATTTGCCGATGGCCTCGACCAATGACGGCGCATTGACGTCGAAGCCGTAACCCAGCACATGAATGGTCGCCCCACCCCAGGTGCAGGACAATTCGACGCCATTGACCAGTTGCATGCCCAGTTCCTGCGCGGCGAGGCGGGCCTCGTCGAGGCCTTCCAGGGTGTCATGATCGGTCAGGGCCAGGACTCGCACGCCTTTCTCGAACGCACGCGCAACCAGAGCCGCGGGCGCCAGGGCGCCGTCGGAGGCCGTGCTGTGGCAGTGCAAATCAACATTCACGGGACTGTTCAACCTCGAGTCAGCTGGCGCTTTCGCTGCCATGGATGTTTGTTATTATGCCGGCACATCCTGCTTCTGGCTGCCACTGTGAAACAATTCATCGACTTCATCCCGCTGTTCCTGTTTTTCATCGTCTACAAAATCGATCCCCGAGTCGTCGACATTGCCGGTCAGCAATTGACCGTAGGCGGTATCTACAGCGCCACGGCGGTGCTGATCATCAGTTCCCTGGTGGTCTATGGCGCGCTGTTCATCTCCCAGCGCAAGCTGGAGAAGAGCCAGTGGCTGACCCTGGTCGCCTGCCTGGTGTTCGGCAGCCTGACCCTGGCCTTCCACAGCGAAACCTTCCTTAAATGGAAGGCGCCGGTGGTCAACTGGTTGTTCGCCCTGGCCTTTATCGGCAGCCATTTCATCGGCGACCGCCTGCTGATCAAGCGCATCATGGGCCACGCGCTGAGCCTGCCGGATCCGGTCTGGACCCGCCTGAACATCGCCTGGATCGCCTTCTTCCTGTTCTGCGGCGCCGCCAACCTGTTCGTGGCCTTCACCTTCCAGAGCATCTGGGTCGACTTCAAAGTCTTCGGCAGCCTGGGCATGACCGTGCTGTTCCTGGTCGGCCAGGGCGTCTACCTGTCGCGCCATCTCCACGACACCGAACCCACCACGTCGAAAACCGAGGACTGACATGCTTTACGCAATCATTGCTACAGACGTCGCCAACTCCCTGGAAAACCGCCTGGCCGCCCGCCCGGCGCATCTGGAGCGGTTGCAGCAGCTCAAGGCCGAAGGTCGCGTGGTACTGGCCGGGCCGCACCCTGCCGTCGACAGCAATGATCCTGGCGCCGCGGGTTTCACCGGCAGCCTGATCGTCGCCGAATTCGACTCGCTGAGCGCCGCCCAGGCCTGGGCCGATGCCGATCCCTATATTGCCGCCGGCGTCTATGCCAGTGTTCTGGTCAAGCCGTTCAAGCAAGTCCTGCCGTAGATCCTCCCCGCGCGGTGAACCTTATCGGTTCATCGTGCTCTCAATCGCTCATTATTCTCGTTTGACTGCCGACAACTTGCCCAACACTCGATTGGAATCAGGAGTTCCGATGCGCCAAGGTCTGTTGTGCCTGTTGTTGGTCATGTTAACGATCGGGGCGAGCGCCTCTGCCGAAGAAACCACGGACGCCGGGTATTCGACGCCCTTGTCGCTGAGCGCCGGCAGCCAGATCAGTGAATTGCAGCAGCGCCTGAAAGACAGCGAGCGCCAACGCGAAGAACTGACCCGGCAATTGCAGGCTGCCGACGGCGAGCGCGAAAGCGCCCAGTTGGGCCGCCTGCGCCAGGAAAACCAGCGCCTCAAGCTGCAATTGCGCGAGGCCCAGGCCAGTTCGCTGCCGCGCCTGCTGACCGATCAGCAACAGTGGTTTGTCACGGGCGCCGGGGTTGCGCTATTGGCCCTGCTCTGCGGTATCTTCGCCAGTGGTGGGCATAGAAGGCGTCGACAATGGCTAAATTGAGTGATTCATGAGCGACCTGTTACTGATTGACGATGACCAGGAGCTCTGCGAGCTGCTGACCAGCTGGCTGGGCCAGGAAGGTTTTCAGGTACGGGCCTGCCACGATGGCCTGAGCGCCCGGCGCGCCCTGGCCGATCACGCCCCGGCGGCGGTGGTGCTGGACGTGATGCTGCCCGACGGCAGCGGCCTGGAACTGCTCAAGCAACTGCGCAACGACCACCCGGACTTGCCGGTGCTGATGCTCTCGGCCCGCGGCGAGCCCCTGGACCGCATTCTCGGCCTGGAGCTGGGCGCCGATGATTACCTGGCCAAGCCCTGCGATCCGCGTGAACTGACCGCCCGCTTGCGCGCGGTGCTGCGCCGCAGCCACCCGGCGGCGGTGTCCAGCCAGATGGAGCTGGGCGACCTGTGCTTCAGCCCGGTCCGCGGCGTGGTCAGCATCGACCAGCAGGACATCACCCTCACCGTTTCCGAAAGCCGCCTGCTGGAAGCCTTGCTCAAGCAGCCGGGCGAACCGCTGGACAAGCAGGAGCTGGCGCAGATCGCCCTGGGCCGCAAGCTGACCCTGTACGACCGCAGCCTGGACATGCACGTCAGCAACCTGCGCAAGAAGATCGGCCCGCACCCCGACGGCCGTCCGCGCATCGTCGCCCTGCGCAGCCGTGGCTATTACTACAGCCTCTGACTCTGAACCGATCCCTGGTCCTGTAGCCGCTGCCGCAGGCTGCGATAGGCCGCAGGCCTTCCTGCATTCGGAAGATCCCTGCGACCGTACAGGTCGTTCGCAGCCTCGCGGGCTCGGCAGCGGCTACAGGGGGTTGTGTCAGTTTCGCCAAAAACGTCTTTACCCAAGCTTTACCCTTCGCTGACCGCCGCTGACCTTGATCTCCGTAATCTGCACACATCCGGAACTGACCGGGAATGAGACAAGGAGATACACCATGCGCAAGACCCTGATCGCTCTGATGTTCGCCGCTACCCTGCCGACCGTGGCCATGGCCATGCCGGAAGGTGCCGGCCCCATGGGCCCGATGGATGGCCCGCACCATAGCGAACACATGCGTGGCAAAGGCCCTTACAGCCAGCTGGACCTGAGCCGCGAACAGCGTCAGCAGATCCGCAAGCTGATGGGTGAACAGATGCACGAACGCAAGGAGTTGGTGCAGAAGTACCTGGAAAAACTGTCGCCGGCCGACCAGAAGGCCATGAAGGACGAGATCGCCGCCAAGCGCCAGAAAACCGAAGCGGATATCCGCGCCCTGCTCAAGCCGGAACAGCAGAAAGAGTTTGACGCCATCCAGAAGAAACAAGCCGAGCGCCGCGCCGAATGGGCCGAGTTCAAGGCCTGGAAAGCGCAACAGCCGCAAAAAGCGCAATAATGCTCGAGGCTCTGTACGTAAAGTCGCCGAGCGGCGATCAGGCAAGGCGCAACGACCAACGGGAGTAACAGCCGCAGGCTGGCCCGAAGGGTAAGCGCAGCGAATCAAAACAGGCGAGGAAGCAGAGTTTAGGGGCCTAAATGAGCATTCCGATCGGACTCGCGCACGAGCCTGTTTTTAACGCAGCATGATCGATGCGCAGGCAGTTTACGTACAGAACCTAGCGCTTATCCCACAGCCCAGTGGCGCTCCCCACTGGGCTTTCCTTGTTTGAGGACTTCCCGTGCGTTCATTGTTCTGGCGCATCCTCGCCAGCTTCTGGTTGGCCATCGCCCTGGTTGCGGGGCTGTCGATTCTGCTTGGGCACATGTTGAACCAGGATGCCTGGATTCTCAGTCGCCATCCGGGCCTCAATACCCTGGCCGAGGAATGGACGCGCACCTACGAAGAACAAGGCGAAGACGCCGCCCAGGGCATCCTGGAACAGCGCAAGCACCAGTATCACGTCAACGTGCAAGTGCTCAACGAAGCCGGCGACCCGGTGGTCCGCGGGACCTTTCCGCGCCGCGCGGCGGCGTTCGAGGCCAGGCAGAACAATGATGACCGGCGCCTGCCCTGGCGACGCCTGACCGACGAATACACCAGCCCGAAAACCGGCGAAACCTACCTGCTGATCTACCGCATTCCGCACCCGGAACTGGATGCCTGGCACCGCGACAGCCTGCTGTGGCCGCTGAGCGCCCTGGCCATCGCGCTGGTGGTGCTGACCCTGTTCAGCCTGCTGGTGACCCTGTCCATCACCCGCCCGCTCAGCCGCTTACGCGGTGCGGTGCATGAGCTGGGGCAAACCACTTATCAGCAGAACAGCCTGGCCCGCCTGGCCGCTCGCCGCGATGAGTTCGGCGTGCTGGCCAAGGATTTCAACCGCATGGGGTCGCGCCTGCAAAGCCTGATCGGCAGCCAGCGCCAGTTGCTGCGCGATGTTTCCCACGAACTGCGCTCGCCACTGGCGCGCCTGCGCATCGCCCTGGCGCTGGCCGAACGGGCCACGGCCGAGGAACGCGAGCGCCTGTGGCCGCGCCTGACCCGCGAATGCGATCGCCTGGAAGCGCTGATCAGTGAAATTCTCGTGCTGGCCCGGGTCGACGCCGATAACGCCAGTGCCGAAGCGGTCGACCTCAACGCCCTGCTCGCCAACCTGCAGAAGGATGCCCAGTTGGCCTGCCCGGAACAGACGGTGAAAATCCATGCCGAGCCGCAGCTCAGCCTCAAGGGCTGGCCGACCATGATCGAACGGGCAGTGGACAACCTGCTGCGCAATGCCCAGCGCTTCAACCCGGCCGGACAGCCGATCGAAGTGCAGGCAATGCGTCAGGGAGAGAGGATCGTGCTCAGCGTGCGGGACCATGGCCCCGGCGTGGATGCCGAACATTTACGCCAGCTGGGGGAGCCCTTCTACCGCGCCCCGGGCCAGACCGCGCCCGGTCACGGGCTGGGCCTGGCCATCGCCCGGCGCGCCGCGGAACGCCATGGCGGCAGCCTGATGCTGGCCAATCATCCGCAAGGCGGGTTTATCGCCAGCCTGGAATTGCCGTTGGTGCCTGGCGTTACCGTCCAGGCCTGAAAAGCTTCGCGGGCGGCAATCCGGCTTGCCCGCGATTGGCTATCCGCTACACCGCGACTCTAGGATCAGGCCTTGCCCGGCCAGGCACTGACGAACTCGGCCGTATCCACCTTGGGCGCGACCCGCGGCTCGTTCAGCGGCGTGCCCAGGTAGAGGAAGGCAATGATTTCTTCATCCTCACCCAGGCCAAGGCCCTGGGCGACATGGGCCGAATAGGACAACTCGCCGGTACGCCAGACCGCGCCGATGCCCTGGGCATAGGCCGCCAGCAGAATGCCGTGCGCGGCACAGCCGGCCGCCAGCCGCTGCTCGGACTTCGGCACCTTGACGTGTTCCTGCAGGCGGGCCACCACAACCACCACCAACGGCGCGCGCAGCGGCATGGCGCGGGCTTTGTCCAGGGCCGCCTGGGTCACTTCGTCTCCCTGCAATTGCACCGCCTCAACCAGCAACTCGCCCAACTGCTCGCGGGCCGCGCCTTCCACCGTCAGAAAGCGCCACGGCCGCAACTGGCCATGATCCGGGGCGCGCAATGCCGCCGCGAACAGCGCTTCGCGCTGCTCCGCCGTTGGCGCCGGGTCCACCAGTCGCGGTACGGAAACACGCTTGAGCAATGCGTCGAGAGCCTCCATCGGCCACCTCCTGAAAAAAATGTCCGGGCATTCTACCGGTAAGTGCCTTCCGGGTGCCGGTTTACATGCTCTGCGCTGCAGGTAGAATGGCGCCCTCCTTATCAGCCCCGAGCGGACCTCATGGCCTTGCCGACCCTACGGATCATCGGTTTCATCCTCGGCATTTTCCTGATTACCCTGGCCATCGCCATGGTTATTCCGATGGCGACGCTGGTGCTGTTCGAGCGCACCGGCGACCTGCCATCGTTCCTCTGGGCGAGCATGATCACCTTCGTCGCCGGCCTGGCCCTGGTGATACCGGGACGCCCGGAACACGTGCACCTGCGGCCGCGGGACATGTACCTGCTGACAGTATCCAGCTGGGTGGTGGTGTGCATCTTCGCCGCCTTGCCGTTCCTGCTGACCCAGCACATCAGCTACACCGACTCGTTCTTTGAAAGCATGTCCGGCATTACCGCCACCGGCGCCACCGTGCTCAGCGGCCTGGACACCATGTCGCCGGGCATCCTGATGTGGCGTTCCCTGCTGCACTGGCTCGGCGGCATCGGCTTCATCGGCATGGCGGTGGCGATCCTGCCGCTGCTGCGCATCGGTGGCATGCGCCTGTTCCAGACCGAATCCTCGGACCGCTCGGAAAAGGTCATGCCGCGTTCGCACATGGTGGCGCGGCTGATCGTGGCGGCGTATGTCGGCATCACCATTCTCGGCAGCCTGGCGTTCTGGTGGGCCGGCATGAGCCTGTTCGACGCGATCAACCACGCGATGTCGGCGATTTCCACCGGCGGGTTCTCCACGTCCGACAGCTCGCTGGCGCACTGGCCGCAACCGGCGGTGCACTGGGTGGCCGTGGTGGTCATGATTCTCGGCAGCCTGCCGTTCACCTTGTACGTCGCCACCCTGCGCGGCAACCGCCGGGCGCTGATCAAGGACCAGCAGGTCCAGGGCCTGCTCGGGATGCTGCTGGTGACCTGGCTGGTGCTCGGCACCTGGTACTGGTGGACCACCCAGCTGCATTGGCTGGAAGCCCTGCGTCATGTCGCGCTGAACGTCACCTCGGTGGTCACCACCACCGGTTTTGCCCTGGGCGACTACAGCCTGTGGGGCAACTTCTCCTTGATGTTGTTCTTTTACCTGGGCTTTGTCGGCGGCTGTTCCGGCTCGACCGCCGGCGGGATCAAGATCTTCCGCTTCCAGGTCGCCTATATCCTGCTCAAGGCCAACTTGAACCAGCTGATCCACCCGCGCGCGGTGATCAAGCAGAAGTACAACGGTCACCGCCTCGACGAGGAAATCGTCCGCTCGATCCTGACCTTCTCGTTCTTCTTCACCATCACCATCTGCATAATCGCCCTGGCCCTGTCGCTGCTGGGCGTGGACTGGATGACCGCCCTGACCGGCGCGGCCAGTACGGTGTCGGGGGTCGGCCCGGGCCTGGGCGAAACCATCGGCCCGGCCGGCAACTTCGCCACCCTGCCGGACGCCGCCAAGTGGATTCTGTCCCTGGGCATGCTACTCGGCCGGCTGGAAATCATTACCGTGTTTGTGTTGTGTATTCCGGCGTTCTGGCGTCACTGACAGCGGCCACAGGCTCCTGCAGCCGCGCCCGGTATTCGCCGGGCGTGGTATCGAACCAGCGGCGGAAAGCGCGAAAAAAATTGCTCGGATCGGCAAAGCCCAGCAGGTAGGCAATCTCCAGCAGGGTCATGCTCGGCTGCGCCAGGTATTGTTCGGCCAGCTCGCGACGGGTGTCGTCGAGCAGGGTCTGGAAACTGGTGCCCTCCTCCTGCAAGCGCCGTTGCAGTGTGCGCTGGGACAGGTGCAGGGTCTGGGCGACAGCCTCGCGTTTCGGTTCGCCCTGGGGCAACAACCGGCACAGCGCCTGACGCGCCTTGTGCGTCACCCGGCTTTCGGAGAACCGCGCCAGGTACTCGCCGGCAAAGCGGTCATGCAGCAGCGCCATGGCTTCATTGGCGGTCGGCAACGGCGCCTCAATGTCGGCACGCTCGAAAATCAGTGCATCGTAGGGCGCGTTGAACACCAACGGCGCATGAAACGCCTGCTTGTAAGGTTCCAGGTCGACAGGCACGGCACCTTGCATCAGCACCTGGCGCGGTTGCAGCGTGCGCCCGGTGAGCCAGCCGCACAGCGTCAGCGCGCAGGCCAGCGAGGCCTCGGCACTTTGCCGGGTCGGCGGCAGGTGATCGCCGTGCACCGTCAGAATCAGCGCATAACCTTCAGGCAAAAGCTGGAAACTCAGATCGGCGCTTTCCGCGATGATTCGCTGATAACGCACCAGGCGCTGGAAACCCTCGGCCAGGGTGCGGCTGGACATCAGCGCATAGCCGACCACATGGAAGGAAGCCGGGCGTACCACCTTGCCCATGTTCAGGCCGATGGCCGGGTTGCCGGACTGCTCCACCGCCCGCTGCCACAGACGCGTCATCGAGTCCTGGGGGAAACGCGCGTCCGGATCCTCCAGCGCGGCATAGTCGAGCCCGATCTGCTTGAACAATGCACGACAATCCAGGCCGTCCATCTCCAGAGCTTTGACAATTCCCATCGCCCAGCTTGCCGAAGTCGTTCGTTCGCTCATGGTGGGATTCTTTACATGATGAGCCGCATGCTACGGCCGATTTCCCAAGGATACTAAAGTGGCGCCTATTGTCACTGGCTCCCGCCATTGATGACTCTAGACTCAAATAAGCTCCGCGCGGAGCATGCCGCTGACAGGACAAATAACCACAGAGATCGCAGTCGTGGATAACAGCAAGCAATTCAACAACTTCGCCGAGTTCTATCCGTATTACCTGAGCGAACACAGCAACAGCACTTGCCGCCGCCTGCACTTCGTTGGCACCACCCTGGTGTTGTTCATTCTTGCCTTCGCCATCGGCAAGGGCGCCTGGCTGTTGCTGCTGGCCCTGCCTGTGGCCGGCTACAGCTTCGCCTGGGTCGGGCATTTCTTCTTCGAGAAGAACCGCCCGGCCACTTTCCAGCATCCGTTTTATAGCCTTCTGGGTGATTTCGTCATGTACCGCGACATGTTGCTGGGCAAGGTGCCGTTTTAGGCCTCCCCGGACAGCAAGCCGTCCCGCGTAGCCAGTGCCGGATTGGATCCAGGGCATAGACTGCAATCGTTGAAAAAAACTATAAGAGGATTGCCGATGAACGCTCAGGCCCGTTTCACCCACATGCAGGATGGCACCCAGGAAGACTGGGCGATCATCGCCGCGGACTTCAGTGCCTACGCCAAACAGTTGCCGGCGCGCATCGTGGCACACCTGAAGTTGCTCGAAGGCGATTTTGGCGGCTTCCCGGTGGACCGCCTGACGCACTCGCTGCAAACCGCCAGCCGGGCCTGGCATGACGGCCGCGATGAGGAATACGTGGTCTGCGCCCTGCTCCACGACATCGGCGATACCCTGGGCTCCTACAACCATCCGGACATCGCCGCGGCGATCCTCAAGCCCTTCATCAGCGCCGAGAACCTGTGGATGGTGGAGAAACACGGGATCTTCCAGGGCTATTACTTCTTCCATCACCTGGGCATGGACCGCCACCTGCGCGAGCAATTCAAGGACCACCCGCTGTACCTGCGGACCGTCGAGTTCTGTGCCAAGTACGACGCCGCGGCGTTCGATCCGGACTACGCCAGCCTGCCGCTGAGCTTTTTCGAACCCATGCTCGAACGCCTGTTCGCCCAACCGAAAAACTCGATCTACAAGGCGGCCATAAAGGAACACGCACCGGCCTGAGGACAGCTGCGCAGGCCATCGCGGGCAAGCCTCGCTCCTACAGGTTGAAGTCGCGCGCCCCCGAAACCGTAGGAGCGAGGCTTGCCCGCGATGACATCCGCCCGGCCAGCACCTGCCGCTCAAGCCAGCTCTGCCACCTTCGCCAGCTCTGCCTTGCGCTGCGCCTCCCGCGCCTGGGCATCGGCCAGGCGATAGAGCTCGATGGTGCCGTCCCAGTGCTCGATCAGCGCGGTGCACGACTCGACCCAATCCCCGCAATTGAGGTAATCCACCTCGCCGACCTTGCGGATCTCGGCATGGTGAATGTGCCCGCACACCACGCCGTGCAACTCGCGCTTCACGCATTCATGGGCGATGGCTTCCTCGAAGTCGCTGATAAAGCTGACCGCGGTCTTGACCTTGTGCTTGAGGTAGGCCGACAACGACCAGTAACCGTAGCCATAGCGCGCCCGCCAATGATTCAGCCAGCGATTGAGGGTCAGGGTGAATTCGTAGGCCGAATCGCCGAGAAAGGCCAGCCAGCGATGGTAGCGGGTGATGACGTCGAACTGGTCGCCGTGGATCACCAGCAGGTGCCGGCCATCGGCGGTGACGTGCACCGCCTCGTCCACCAGCTGGATATTGCCCAGGATCAGCTTCGAATAACGGCGCAGAAATTCGTCATGGTTGCCGGTGACATAAATCACCTCGGTGCCGCGCTTGCTCATGGTCAGCAGGCGGCGGATGACATTCGTGTGGGCCTGGGGCCAGTACATGCCGCCACGCAGCTTCCAGCCGTCGATGATATCGCCGACCAGGTAGATCCGGTCGGCGTGATAGCCCTTGAGAAACTGCGACAGGTGCTCCGCCTGGCAGTCCCGGGTCCCAAGATGCACATCGGAAATCCACAAGGTGCGCACGCGTTGCTTGCGGCTGGGTCTGGCGAGTTCGGCACTGGTCATGGGCACGCTCCTGCATTTTTTGCGAGCTTGCGCCCAGGCGATTAATCGCCCGTGACAGAAATACGGCAGTCCGATGACAGCGCCTGCCCGCGGGTCGCCGGTGTAGACTGCCGTCCTGCCAAGGAGACTGCGATGAGACCGATCCTCACGCTACGCCAATACAGCCATGACTTGATCGTCCACAGTCACGAACACGCGCAGCTGGTGTTCGGCCTGTCGGGCCAGCTCGACTTCGAGGTCGACGGCCTGGGCAGCCAGGTGGTCCAGCAGAGTTTCGTGGTGGTGCCCTCCGGTGCTCATCACGCCTGCGGCAGCCCCAACGGCAGTCGCTGCCTGGTGCTCGATGTGCCCGACGAACATTGGCTGGTGCAGTCGCTGGGCGATCACGCCGATGCCAGTCGCCGCCTGCTCGACAACCCCGGGCGCCTGCCCCTGGATGCGGCGCAGAGCCAATTGGTCAACTGGCTGGCCGGCAGCCCGGTCAACGATCCGCTGATCGCCCAGCAAGGCGCCGTGCTGTTGCTGGCCAGCCTCAACCAGGCCAGCGCCGCCAGCCTCGGCGGGCGGCGCCTGCCCTATGCCGCCTTGAATGCGCATATCGACCGGCACGCGGCCCATCCGCTGCAGGTGGTCGACCTGGCGCAGGTCGCCGGGCTGTCCAGCGCCCGCCTGCATGCACGGTTTGTCGCCGAATGCGGGCAAACGCCGATGGACTACATCCGCAGCCGGCGCCTGCACATGGCCGCCGGCCTGTTGCGCGACTCGGCGCTGCCCATCGGTGAAATTGCCAGCCGTGTCGGCTACAGCTCCCAGAGCGCCTTCGCCGCGGCAGTGCTGCGCGAGTTTGGCGTCTCTCCCGGCAAGCTGCGACGCGCCACAGGCAAGCGCTAGGTTGTCGACAAAAAACGCGAGGATCGCGACAGACCGGATCCGCCCCGGGCTTTTAGACTGGCACGCTCCGCTCAACCGTCTTGAAGGATTGAAATGACTCCGCGCACTGCCCTTGGCGCCCTGCATATCGGCGCACTGATGTTCGGCCTCACCGGTGTTTTCGGCAAACTCGCTGCTGCCTCGCCGGCCATCATCGTCTTCGGTCGCGCAGCGTTCGCGGTGCTCGCCCTGGCGTTCTTCGCCCGTTTCGCCAGCAGCACCCGCTGGCAACGCCTGCAAGCCACGGACTGGCGTCGCCTGCTGCTCAGCGGCCTGCTGCTGGCCGGGCACTGGGTGAGCTTCTTCATTGCGGTGAAAGTCGCGGGCGTGGCCATCGCCACCCTGGGTTTCGCCAGCTTCCCGGCCTTCACGGTAATCCTCGAGGGGCTGATTTTTCGTGAGCGGATCCGTCTCAACGAAATCGTCCTGGTGGCCCTGGTCAGCCTCGGCCTGGTGCTGGTCACGCCGGACTTCGACCTCGCCAGCGAAGCCACCAACGGGCTGCTCTGGGCCATGGGATCGGGCCTGTTGTTCGCGCTGCTGTCACTGAACAACCGTGCCAGTTCCGCGCGCATCCCGGCGGTGCAGGCGGCGCTGTGCCAGAACGTGGTGGTTGCCTTGTGCCTGGTGCCGGTGGCGGCGCCGGGGTTGAGCGAGGTGCGCGCCATCGACTGGTTGTGGATCGGCCTGCTCGGCATCTTCTGCACCGGCCTGGCCCACAGCCTGTTCGTCGCCAGCCTCGCGGTGATCAAGGCCCGCACCGCGGCGGTGGTGTTCGCCCTGGAGCCGGTCTACGGGATTACCGTGGCCTGGCTGCTATTCAGCGAGACACCGACGCTGCGCATGCTGATCGGCGGCGTCCTGATCATCTTCGCCATCGTGGTCTCCAGCAGCCTGTCCGGCTCGGGCAAAAAAGCCGTCGCGGCGGAAGTCGCCTCTCACTGAGTGCGGTCGTTGTGGCCGAGGTCGCGCTGCGGGTCGATCTGGTCGCGCAGCCGCTGCTTGAGCACCTTGGCCTCGGGGAAACCGCCATCGGCCTTGCGTTCCCAGATCTGCACGCCGTCGCAGGTAATGCGGAAGGTGCCGCCGGTGGCCGGTTCCAGGGATACCTTGCCCAGGTCGTCGCTGAAGGTGCTCAGCAGTTCCTGGGCCAGCCAGGCGGCGCGCAGCAGCCACTGGCACTGGGTGCAATAGGTGATAACTACTTCGGGTTTACGTTCTGTCATGGTGCTGCCGACTCCTGGGCTCAAGGGCGCCGTTATAATAGCCGCCTTTATCGCGCCCCCCGAGATCCCCGATGCGTCGTTTGCTGTCCTGCCTGGTCCTGTGTTTGCTCCCCGTGTTCCTGCATGCCGCCGAGGCGCCACGGCCGAAGATCGGCCTGGTGCTGTCCGGCGGCGCCGCCCGCGGCCTGGCGCACATCGGCGTGCTCAAGGCCCTGGAAGAGCAAGGCGTGAAGATCGACGCGATTGCCGGCACCAGCATGGGCGCGGTGATCGGCGGCCTGTATGCCTCGGGCTACAAGATCGACGAGCTGGAAAAACTGGCCCTGAGCATCGACTGGCAACAGGCGCTGTCCGACGCGCCGCCGCGCGAGGACATACCGTTTCGTCGCAAACAGGATGACCGCGACTTCCTGGTGAAACAGAAGCTCAGCTTCCGCGACGACGGCAGCCTCGGCCTGCCGCTGGGGGTCATCCAGGGCCAGAACCTGGCCCTGCTGCTGGAAAGCATGCTGGCCCACGCCAGCGACACCCGCGACTTCGACAAACTGCCGATCCCGTTCCGCGCGGTTGCCACCGACATCGCCAGCGGCGAGAAGGTGGTGTTTCGCAAGGGCCACCTGCCCCGGGTGATTCGCGCCAGCATGTCGATCCCGGCGGTGTTCGCCCCAGTGGAGATGGATGGCCGGCTGCTGGTGGACGGTGGCATGACCGACAACATTCCGCTGGACGTGGCCCGCGACATGGGCGTGGATATCGCCATCGTGGTAGACATCGGCACCCCGCTGCGCTCGCGCCAGCAGCTGAACACCGTGGTCGATGTGCTGAACCAGTCGATCACCCTGATGACCCGGCGCAATTCCGAAGAACAACTGGCGTCGCTGCACAAGGATGACGTACTGATCCAGCCGCCCCTGGCCAGTTTCGGCGTCACCGACTTCGGCCGCGCCCAGGAAATGATCGATGCCGGCTACCGCGCCACCCGCATCCTCGACGCCCGCCTGGCATCGCTGCGGCCGGCCGAACCCATGGATGCCGAACTCAGCGCCGCGCGCACGCCGAGCCAGCGCACCCCGATCATCACCGCGATCCGGGTGGAAAACGATTCGAAAGTCAGCGACGACGTGATCCGCTATTACATCCGCCAGCATATCGGCGAGCCTCTCGACCTGGGCCGGCTGCAGACCGACATGGGCACGCTGTACGGCCTGGACTACTTCGAGCAGGTGCAATACCGCGTGGTCCACAAAGGCAACGACCACACCCTGGTGATCAACGCCCGGGGCAAACGCAGCGGCACCGATTACCTGCGCCTGGGGCTTAACCTGTCCGACGACATGCGCGGCGACAGCGCCTTCAACCTGGGCGCCAGCTACCGGGTCAACGGCATCAACAGCCTCGGCGCCGAATGGCTGACCCGGGTGCAGATCGGCGATCAGCAAGAGCTCTACAGCGAGTTCTACCAGCCACTGGATGTCGGCTCGCGCTACTTCATCGCGCCGTATATCGGTATCGAATCGCAGAACATCGAGGCCGTGCTGGATAACGACCCGATCGCCGAATACCGCCTGGAGCGCTACGGTTTCGGCCTCAACATCGGACGCCAGATCGGCAACAGCGGCGAAATCCGCTTCGGCGTCGGCGAGGCCTGGGGCAAGGCCGAAGTGCGCGTCGGCGACCAGGACCTGCCCAGCGAAAGCTTCAATGAAGGCTTTTACGAACTGCGCTATTCGTTCGACTCCCTGGACAATGTCTACTTCCCCCACGCGGGCGAAGACATCGGCCTGTCACTGCGCCAGTTCGAACCTAGCCTGGGCTCGGACAAACGCTACCGGCAATGGGAGTTCAAGCTGGACAAGGCGTTGAGCAGCGGGCCGAACACTTTCATCCTCGGCGGTCGATATGGCCGGACCCTGGATGAAGCCGAGGTGGTGACTTCAAGCTTCGTGCTGGGCGGCGCCCGCCAGTTGTCGGGCTTCCGCCAGGACGCCATCTCGGGCCAGAACGCCAGCCTGCTGCGGGGCGTGTATTACCGACGGCTGACGCCCCGTTCCTACCTGCCACTGGATTTCCCGCTGTACATCGGCGGCTCCCTGGAGCGAGGTCGTGCCTGGAACAACGACAACGAGTTCGACAGTGGCTACATCAATGCCGCCAGCATTTTCCTCGGCTTCGATACGCCGCTGGGGCCGCTGAACTTCAGTTATGGCATCAACGACGACAACCAGAAGGCGGTTTACCTCAACCTGGGCCAGACCTTCTGAGTCTCAGTCTCCGCCTCGGCCTGGGCGCTGGAGCCCGGCTCGTCAGGTTCCTCCAGGCGCCAGACGATCGAGTCGGCATTGAACGGCGCCGGAACGGCAGCGGCAGGCGCCGGCGTGCTGGAAGGCTCGCCAGGCGCGATCAGGTCCCAGTCGACATCGATCGATGGCTCATGATCGGCCAAGCGCTCCTCGACCATGGGCATGGGCGGTACCGGGACCGCAGCGGCCGCTGACCTGAACGGCTCCTGGGCAGCCACCGCGGCCACAGCGCTGGCCAGCGTTTGCGTTGGCCGAGGCTCGGCGGGCACTTGCCTACCTGGCAAGCCTGCGGACTGACGACGGCGGCGCACCACCAGCAGTATCAGCAGGGCCATCAGCAGCAGCGCTGCAACCATCAGCCAGGGATTCGAGCCCGCGGTTTCTGGCGCCTGTTCGGCTGGACGGGACGTCGGCTGTGCGGGTGCGGCGGCTTGAGCCGGGACGGGATTAGCAGCAGGCTTGCGCTGGACCTCGGCCAACTGACGTTGCAGCGCCAGCAATTGTTGCTGCTGCAGGGCCAACTGTTCGTCGCGCAGCCGCAATGTGCCTTGCAGCTCTTGCACCTGGTTCTGCAACTGCTGGCTGGCCTGCATGGCCTGCGCCAATTGTCCGGCCATGGGATCAGCCGCCTTGGCAGCCGCGGGCGGAGCCTGGGTAGCCATCGCCGGCCCAGGTTTCGCAGGCTCCCCGATCGGTGCCGGGGCCGGCGTTATTTCGGGGCTTCCCGGAGGATCGATCAGCAGCGTGTATTCGCGCAGCTGTCGGCCATTGGCCTGGTTCACCTGCAACAAGAAATCCAGGAAAGGCTCGTTCACCGGCTTGCTCGACACCACCCGGATCACCCTGCGTTCCCCCTGCAGGACCGGGATAAAACGCAAGTCTTCGAGAAACGGCAAGCGCTCCACACCGGCCTGCTTGAACTCGCCAGCCGTCGCCAGGCCGACCGACAACTCGCCCTCCCCCAAACCTTGCGCCTGCACCAGGGCGATCTCCGCCTCCAGTGGCTGGTTGAGCGCCGAATGCACGGTGATTTGGCCCAGGCCCACCGCCGAGGCGAGAGGCGAATACGAGATCGCCAATACCGGTAGAAGGAGCCAGGAATGACGTCTCGCTACGCAAGACGACCCGACGGAGCCGCGCAAAGCGGCCAGCAGACTCTGGAACATGAGCACCCTTTTGTCGCGACCGAAAACGACCACAGCGGCGATACGCTGGCTGCGCATGCCGCTGTGGACCTGGTAATTCTTATAGTCGGCCGGTGTCGCCAGCTCAAAAATCCGCGGCGTTAGTTATGCCTCAAGACTTTTCCAGATTGGCCAGGATATGCGCGTGAACCCGCATGCAGACCCGCATATCTTCTTCATCGACACCGACGAACAACTCACGGCGCAAGGCGGTGGCGATGGTTTCGATCTGTTCGATCAAGGGCAGCGCCGGAGCGCACAGAACGATCTTCTTCGCCCGGCGATCCTCGACCACCGACTGCCGTTGCACCAGCCCCTGGGTTTCCAGGCTGTCGAGCAGCCGCGCCAGGGTCGGTCCTTCGACGCCGACACTCTGGGCAAGTTCACGTTGGGTTGGGGCTTCATCAAAACGGGCGAGATGCAGCAGCACCAGCCAGCGGGCCTGAGACAGGCCAAGTCCGGCCAAACGGCGATCCAGCTCGGCGCGCCAGCCTCGGGACATCTGCGCCAACTGCATGCCAAAACGGTGTTGATCGGTTAACGGCATAAACAACTCATGAGTTAGTAGACTGAAAATTAAGAAAAACTAATTATTAGTCAGCTAAGCATGACAGTTGCCGAGTGGCAAGGTTTGCCATGAACTGAATCGTTACATCTTGCCGCAGCGGGATTCACATCTCGAATTCCGATTCCAGTGCCGCGCGAACGCAATACAACACGCCTTCGGGCACGCGGCCGGCGAACAACTCGGTCACTTCGCTCACCGATGGCAGCTCGCCTTCGCCGTCGAGAAAGGCGTCCTGGATCTCGCCAAGCAAGTCTTCCGGCAGGTCCAGCGCCTGCTCCAGCGACAGCTGCTGCTTGCCCACCGCCTCGGCGAGCATTGTGTAAACGTTCTTTTCCGAGCACTGCAATTGCCCGGCGATCTGCAGCGGCGTCATGCCCGCGCGGGCCAGGGTAATCAGCTCGTGGCGAATGTCGGCCAGCACTTTCGGCGCTTCGGCCTGGCCACCCAATACTTCGAGGAAGGCCTCGCCGTAACGCTCCAGCTTGCGCGCGCCGACGCCGCTGACCCGGGCCATTTCCGCCAGGGAGCCGGGCTGGCTGCGGAGCATTTCCAGCAAGGTGGAATCGGGAAAAATGACATAGGGCGGCACGCCATGTTCTTCCGCCAGTTTGCGCCGCAGGGCGCGCAAGGCTTCCCACTGTTCGCGCTCTTCGCCACGTACCAGTTGGCTGGCCTGGCTGGTGCTGCTCTTGGCGGCGGCCTGCGGCTTTATGTCACGGCGCAGTTCCAGGCTCACCTCGCCTTTGAGCAGCGGCCGGCAGCTGTCGCTCAGTCGCAGGCCGCCATAGCCTTCCAGGTCGATGTCGGCCAGGCCGCGAGCCACCAGCTGGCGGAACAGCGAGCGCCATTCGCCTTCGCTGCGCGCCTTGCCCACGCCGAATACGGAAAGATGCTGGTGGCCGAAGCTGCGCACTTTTTCCGTGTCCTTGCCCAGCAGCACATCCACCAGGTGGCCGACGCCATACCGCTGGCCGGTGCGATAGATCGCCGACAGCGCCTGGCGCGCCGGTTCGGTGGCATCCCAGGTCTGCACGCCATCGACACAGTTGTCGCAGTGGCCGCACGGCTGCGGCATGTCTTCGTCGAAATAGGCCAGCAGCGTCTGGCGCCGGCAGCGGGTTTCCTCGCACAGCGCCAGCATGGCATCGAGCTTGTGCTGCTCCAGGCGCTTGTGGCGCTCGTCGCCCTCGGAGTTCTGCAGCATCTGCTTGAGCATCAGCACGTCTTGCAGGCCGTAGGCCATCCAGGCATCGGCGGGCAGGCCGTCACGCCCGGCACGCCCGGTTTCCTGGTAATAGGCCTCGAGGGACTTGGGCAGGTCCAGGTGCGCCACGAAGCGCACGTTGGGCTTGTCGATGCCCATGCCGAAGGCGATGGTCGCGACCATGATCAGCCCTTCCTCGTTGAGGAAGCGCTTCTGGTGATAGGCACGCAGCTCGCTGGGCAAGCCGGCGTGATACGGCAATGCCGGGAAACCCTGCTCGCAGAGGAAGGCGGCAACCTCGTCGACCTTCTTGCGCGACAGGCAATAGACGATGCCGGCATCGCTGCGCCGTTCATTGAGGAACGCCAGCAGTTGCTTGCGCGGCTGCTCCTTGGGAACGATGCGATAGAAAATGTTCGGACGGTCGAAACTGGAGAGGAAACGCTCGGCGTCCTGCAGGTGCAGGCGATTGACGATTTCCTCGCGGGTGCGCTTGTCGGCGGTGGCGGTCAGGGCGATGCGCGGCACCTGGGGAAACATTTCCGCCAGTTGGCCCAGTTGCAGGTATTCCGGACGGAAGTCATGCCCCCACTGGGACACGCAATGCGCCTCGTCGATGGCGAACAAGGCGATATCGAGGTTCTGCAGGAACGCCAGCATGCGCGGCTGCACCAGGCGCTCCGGCGCCAGGTAGAGCATCTTCACCTCGCCACGCCGGATGCGGGCGGCCAGGTCGCGCTGCTGCTCGGCGCTCAGGGTGGAGTTCAGCGCCGCCGCGGCGACCCCGAGTTCCTCCAGGGTGGCGACCTGGTCGTCCATCAGCGCGATCAACGGTGAGACCACCACCGCCAGGCCGTCGCGAAGCAAGGCCGGGACCTGGAAGCACAACGATTTGCCGCCGCCGGTAGGCATCAGCACCAGGGCGTCGCCGCCACTGGCTACGCGCTCAATGATCGCACCTTGGCGGCCACGGAAACTGTCGTAGCCGAAGATGTCCTTGAGGACGCGTTGAGCCTGTTCGAGCATGAAAAACTCCAAAAATCGCTGAAATCCCTGTGCGCAGGCTGGCCGAAAAGACCACGGTTTTCACTGACAAATCCGTTAGCGGACTTTTCCTGGACCGTCATGACGCCTGCCGGGCATCACAAAACGCGCAAGTATACCCGAGCACTTGCCGGCGAAGGGTGCCGACAATGGACCGCTGGTAACCTTTAGAAGCGCGCAAATCTGCGCTGCGGCTGGCCTGGGCGCTCAAGAAGGCCTAGAATTCAGCATCGTTTATTCCCAAGGTAGTCCTTCAATGTCCTTCGCTGAGCAATTAACCCGCCTGCAAGCCTTCCTCGACGCCGATGAGCTGCATGACGAGGCGCTGGACTACGTGGCCGCCCATGGCTACCTGACTGCGCTGTCCATCTGTTCCGAAAGCGTTCCCGACCGTGAATGGATCGACGCCCTGTTCGCCGAGGAGCCGCATTACAGCGACGACACCCAGCGCGAAGAGATCGAATCCACCCTGATTGCCCTCAAGGCCCACATCGCCCGCCAACTGGCTTCCGATGAAGAGTTCGAGCTGCCGTGCGACCTCGACCTCGGCGACGAGCCGGACGACTCCGACCTGCGTGGCTGGTGCATCGGCTTCATGGAAGGCGTATTCCTGCGCGAAGCGGCCTGGTTCGAAACCGCCGAGGAAGAAGTCAGCGAGATGCTCCTGCCGATCATGGTCGGTTCCGGCCTGTTCGACGAACAGCCCGAGTTCTCCGACATCGCTAGCGATGCCAACCTGATGGACGACATGATCGTGCAGATCCCTGAGGCCCTGACCGCGCTGTACTTGCTGTGCAACGCGCCGGACGAGAAACCGGCGATTCTCAAGCCCCGCCACCACTGAGCCCTTGCCTATGGCCAAGCCCATAGGCAACCGCCCCCTGATCCTGCGCTACGTTCTGCTGGCCATCGGCTGGCTGAGCGTAGTGCTGGGGGTGACCGGCATCTTCCTCCCGGTATTGCCCACCACGCCCTTCCTGCTGCTGGCCGCCGCCTGCTTTGCCCGCAGTTCGCCGCGCTTCTATCAATGGCTGGTGGATCATCCACGGCTTGGCCCGTGGATCCGCGATTATCTGGACGGCCACGGCATTCCGCTCAAAGGCAAGGTCTACGCCATCGGCCTGATGTGGCTGAGCATCGGTTTGTCCTGCTTTTTGGTGCCGCTGCTCTGGGCCCGAGGCTTCATGCTCACCAGCGCGGTGCTGGTGACGATCTACATCCTGCGCCAGAAAACTCTGCACAAGCCCTGAGCGGGCCTGCCCCCTCCCCTGCGACACGCCCGCGCCTCGAATGGCGACCCGACCAATTGCCCATGCTCGCAAAAAATACCGCCTAGACTTCACACACCTGCATTCGAGCAGCCTGCCATGTCCGCAAGTTCGCCCCGCCTCGACTGGACACTGCTCCGGCTTCGGCTGGCCGGCTGGTCATTGCTGCTGATCTGTCTATGGACCGACCCGGGCAATGTGCGGGCGAACTGGGAATTCGTCTCTGTGCTGAGTACCTTCGAGCATCGCCATCGCGTTTTGGGCCCTGCCCGCGAGCGTCTGGTCGCCTGGAACCAGTTGCTGCAAGACGTGACCGGGCGACCGGAGCTTGAGCAACTGCATGCCATCAACCGCTTCTTCAACCAGCACCTGAGCTTCAAGGAAGACCTGCGTACCTGGCAGCAGCGCGACTATTGGGCCACGCCGATCGAGGCCCTGCTCAAGGGCGCCGGGGATTGCGAGGACTATGCCCTGGCCAAGTATTTCAGCCTGCGCAGCCTGGGGGTTTCCAGCGACAAACTGCGCCTTACCTACGTCAAGGCCAGGCGCGGCAAGCAACCGCACATGGTCCTGGCCTATTACCCCAGCCCCAGCGCCGGACCGCTGATACTGGACAACCTCAGCAGCGACATTCGTTCCGCCGCCCAGCGCCAGGACCCGAACCCGGTATACGCCTTCAACGCCGAGGGGCTGTACCTGCCCGGGGCGGCCGGCGACACGCGCAGCATCGATCCGAAGAAACTTTCGCGCTGGCAGGACGTACTGAAAAAGATGCGGGCCGAGGGCTTTACCGTGGGCAACGGCTGATTCGACAAGGGAGTGCCGCATGTCGCTACTCAAGCAACTGTTTATCGCCATCTGCCTGTTCTTGCTGGTGGCCTTCAGCGGCAGCTTCGTTGTCAGCCTGGAAAGTTCTCGCGAGCAGATGCTCGGCCAGCTTCGCTCCCACGCCCAGGATGCAGCCACCGCCCTGGGCCTGTCCCTGACCAGCCAGGTCGACGACCCGGCGATGATGGAACTGATGGTCAGCTCGATTTTCGACAGCGGTTACTACAACAGCATCCGGGTGGTGAGCATCGAAGACGAGGGCATTCTGCTGGAGCGTTCGGCGCCGGCCAGCGTCGAGGGCGTCCCCGAGTGGTTCGTCAGGCTGGTGAACCTGCCCCCGCAAGGCGGCGACGCCCTGGTGATGCGCGGCTGGGAACAGGTGGCGCGGGTGGAGGTGCTGAGCAACCCGCAGTTCGCCCTGGCCAGGCTCTGGGACAGCAGCCTCGGCGGCCTGCTCTGGCTGCTGGTCTGCGGCCTGCTCAGCGCGGTGTTCGGTGGCTGGCTGCTGCGGCGCCAGCTGCGGCCGCTGGACGCCATGGCCAAGCAGGCCGAGGCCATCAGCCAGCGTGAATTCCTCAGCCTGCCGACGGTGCCACGCACACCCGAACTCAAGCGGGTGGTCCTGGCCATGAACCAGATGGTGGAAAAGCTCAAGGGCCTGTTCGCCGAAGAGTCCGCGCGCAGCGAGAAGCTGCGGGCCGAGTCCTACCAGGACAGCCTGACCGGCCTGGCCAACCGGCGCCTGCTGGATGAACAGCTCAACGACCTGTTGCTGCTCAACGAGCAGAACGGCGACGGCTACCTGCTGATGCTGCGGGTCAACGACCTCAGCGGCCTCAACCAGCGCCTGGGCGGCCAGCGCACCGATGCCTTGATCAAGAATATCGGCGACCTGCTCAAGCGCATCAGCACCCAGAACGACCGCCGCCACTGGCTGGCGGCGCGCAATCGCGGCGGCGAGTTCAGCCTGCTCACCCCGGGCCTGGACAGCCGCAGCGCCGAGCGCCTGGCCATGGAGATCAGCGCCACCCTGGAGAACCTGCGCCTGACCGGGGCCAGCGACTGCACGCCGGTGGCGCACCTGGGCATAGTCGCCTACCAGGCCGGCGACTCGCTGGCCGGCGTATGGCTGCGCCTGGATCAGGCGCTGGCGCAGGCCCAGCAGCATCCCGAGCGCCCCTGGGCGTTGCTGCAGGACTTCGCCGCGGGCCCCAGCCAGCCGCAGCATGACTGGCGCGCCTGGATCGACGATGCCCTGAGCAACGGCAAGTTGAAGCTGTATTTCCAGCCGGTGGTGCGTTGCGCCGACACCAGCGAAGTGCTGCATCACAAAGTCCTGGCGCGCTTGCTCGACCCGCAGGGCGAAGCCATTGCCGCCGGGCACTTCCTGCCGTGGATCGAGCGCCTGGGCTGGTCGGCGCGTTTCGACCTGGCCATGCTCGAGCACACCCTGGATTACCTGCTCGAACATGCCTGGCCGCTGGCCCTGAGCCTGTCCGGCAGCACCCTGCGCGACCCCGAGGCGTTGCAGCAGATTCTCGCCCAGCTCAAGGCCCTGCCCGACCTGGCGAGGCTCCTGACCCTGGAAATCGACGAACGCCAACTACCCTCGGCCAGCGAGTTGCAGCAATTGAGCCAGAGCCTGCGCGACAGCGGCTACCGGATCGGCCTGCAGCACTTCGGCGGCAACTTCAGCCAGATCGGCAACCTCGCCCACCTGGGCCTGGCCTATTTGAAAGTCGACGGCAGCTACATCCGCGACATCGACCGGCAAACCGACAAGCAGCTGTTCATCGAAGCGGTCTTTCGCGCCACCCACAGCATCGACCTGCCGCTGATCGCCGAACGGGTCGAAACCCAGGGCGAACTGGACACCCTCAAGGCCCTGGGGTTGTTCGGGGTCATGGGGCGGCTGATCGGCCCACCGGAACCGATGTAGGCACTCATCCGGCCGTTCGGCGCCACCCCCAGCCGAGGCTGGCGCCATGCCTTGCCAGGCTCAGACGGTATCGACCTTCAACGAATGGTCGTTGAGCATGCCGTTGATGATGGTCGCGGTATCCGCACCGCCCGCAATCACCCCGCCCGCCCCCGGCGTCACCCCGTAGTGCGCCGCCAGGTTGACCCCGGCCAGGTCGATGGTCTGGCTCGGCGCGGCCCCCGCCGCCGTGCTGACATCGATGCTGGTGATCAGCGACGGGCCGCTGCCGCTGACGGTGAAGTGCAGGTAGTCATCCAGCGATGCGGCGCTGGCGTTCTCGCCTTGCAGCAACTGCGACAGGTCGAGCTTGTCGGTGCCCGGCGTGAAGTCGGTGACCAGGTCATGCCCGCTGTTGCCTTGCTGCCACTGGAAGGTATCGCTGCCGCTGCCACCGGTCAGGGTGTTGTTGCCCATCCCGCCGATCAGCAGGTCGTCGCCACCGCCGCCATTGAGCACATCGTTGCCCAGGCCGCCGGTGATGATGTTGGCGTTGTTGTTGCCGCTCAGGATGTCGTTGTAGTTGGAACCCGCCAGGTTCTCGATGGCCGTGAGAAGGTCGGTGCCGGCGCCGCCGGTGTCCTGCGCACCGAGCAGCGCGAGGTCGACCGTGACCCCGGCACTGGCATGGGCGTAGCTGGCGGTGTCGTTGCCCGTGCCGCCGTCGAGCAGGTCGTTGCCCGGCCCGCCGAACAGCAGGTCGTTACCCGCGTCGCCGTGCAGGGTGTTGTTGCCGCTGCCGGCCACGAGCACGTCGTTGCCGTCGCCGGCATTGATCACCGTGTCGCCGCTGCCGGCCAGCAGCACATCGTCGCCTGCGGTACCGGTCAGGGTATGGCCGCTCTGATAGCTGATGCTCACGGCCGCGCTGTCGCTGCCGCCATGGTTGTCGCTGGCGGTATAGGTGCCGTGGTAGTCCGGCATGGAATCCTGGGCGCCGGTGTAGTCGACGGTCATGGTCAGCAGGTAGTTTTGCGAACCGTTGGCGTTGCTGCCGCTGGGGTTGGGCAGGTTGATGAGATGGATCTGGTAGATCCCGTCCGCCCCCGCGGTGAACGAGCCGCCATCGGCGATCGCGGTGTAGGCCCCGCCATTGAACGCATATTCCATGCCCACCCGGCCCGCCACCACGTTGTGATCCAGGGTCAGGGTCTCGCCCTGTTTCAGGCTGACGCTGATCACATCCTCGTCATTGTCATTGCCGTTGTTGATGCTGCCCAGCAAGCCGCTGACCACCACCACGGCGGTCATGGCCAGGGTATTGGCATTGAAGGAGGCCCGGGCCACGCTCAGGGTCTGGCTGGTGCCCCCGGTGAAGGCAATGGTCTGCAGGCTGGCGGCGGTGAAGTCGGAGCCCGGCGACAGCCAGCCGGTGTTGAAGCTGGTCGGCGCGGCCGTCAGCGGATCGCCGTCGGCGTCGCTGTCGTTGGCCAGCAGGGCATCGGCCGGCACCACGATAGTGCCCGCCAGAATGTTGGTGATGATGTGGTCGTCGACTGCCACCGGCGGCACATTCGGGTTGACCTTGATCACCAGGGTCGAGCTTGCCAGGTCGCCATCGTTGTCGCTGACGGTGAAGCCGATTGTCTCGGTCAGCACCACGCTGTCGACATTCTGCGAGGTGTAGGTGTAATCGCCGGTGTCGAGTTTCACCACCAGCGTGCCGCCATTGCTGGTGGCGATGCTCAGGCTGTTGTCCAGGGTGTTGAAGGTGCCGTGGTTGACCCCGCCGCTGAAGCCCAGCGCACCCTGGTTGCCGTTGCCGCTGGGGTCATAGGTGTAGGTGGTGCCGTCGACCACCAGGCTCTTGATGAAGCCGCCATCGGCGCCGAACGAGCCGCCTTCGCCGAGCAGGCTGCCGGTGACCGGGGTGCCCTGTACCGTGCCGGCCAGCACCGAGTCGAGCTGGTTCAGGTCGGTGACCACCACGGCATTGGTATCCAGGTGGGCGCTGCCGTCATAGGCCAGCGGGTCGAGGTTGCTGTTACTGACGCCGCTGCCCAGGCCGATTGCATAGTTCTTGATGCCGTTGGCATCGAGGAAGGCTTTCCAGGCGGTTTCGTCGGCGGTGCCGATTTCCTGGCCGTCGTTGGGCTTGCCGTCGGAGAAGAAATAACCGACGTTCTGCGCCCCGCTGAGCTGGCCGCTGGTGGCAAACGCCAACTTCGCCGCGGCCACCGCCGCATCGTAGTTGGTGCCGCCGCCGGCGGTCAGCGAGGCGATGATCGACTTGGCCGTCGCCACATCGACCCAGATCGGCGTCTTGTCCGTGGCGCTGCTGCTGAAGGTGACGATCTGCACCTTCACATCGCCCATGTCGGCGTATTTGTCGAGCAAGGCGCTGATCGCCTGCTTGGCCAGCTCCAGGCGCGACAGGCCGGCGACGCCCGAAGGGTCGGCCATGCTGCCGGAGACGTCGATCACCAGCAGCAGGTTGGAATCGACCTCCTGCGCAGTCACCGCCCGCTCGCTGGCAACGGCCTTGGGCACATCGTCGACGATGGCGATCTGGATGGTGCTGGTGGTGGTATTGCCCAGCGCGTCGGTGGCCCTGTAGGTGAAGCTTTCGCTGAGGACGTTCGGGCCGTCGTTGGCATTGGGCAGGGTTTTCGGCGCCGAGGTCAGGGTGTAGCGGTAGGTGCCGTCGGCGTTGAGCAGGATCTGCCCGTAGGTGCCGGTGGCGCTGCCGACCAGGGTGTAGGTAATCGCACCGCTGCCGCCGATGACCGAGCCGACCAGGGTGCCGGTGGCGGTTTCGCCGGTATGGCCCGGGTCACTGCCGGTCACCGTGCCGGCCGCCAGGTCCTGGCCGTCCTGGTTCAGGTCCAGGGCTTTTTCGAAGACAGTGACATCCTCGTCATTGACGGCCCTGAGCTCGGTGTCGCAGATCTGGATGGTGATGGTGGTGGTGCTTTCATCACCGTCCACGTCCCGCACGGTGTAGACGAACACATCCTGCGAATCGTGAGCGGTAACCGAGTTCGGGTAGCTGTGATAGGTCGCGTTGCCGAAGGCGTCCAGGGTCAAGGTGCCGTACAGGCCGTTGATGGTGGTGTTCAAGCCGCCAATGGCCGAGGTCGAGGTGTCGCTGCCGGCGCGCACGCCGACCACCGCGCCAGTGATTGCCGGACCGTCGGCGCCGCCAATGTCGTTGCCCAGCACATTCCCGCTGATGGTCGTGCCTTCATCGGCCATCGCCACATCAGGGTGAGCGGTGGGCAGGTCGTCGACGATATTCACATCCAGCACCCCGGAGGCGCTGCTGCCGTCGCCATCGCTGGCGAACACATTGAAATGCTCGGCGATGCTGTTGGCCCCCAGCCCCGTCGGATGGTTTTCATTGTCGAGCAGGGTGTAGCTGTAGGCGACGACACCGAGGTTGGCGTCGTAGCCGGTAACGGTCAGCACGTTGCCCAGGGCGGTCAGGATCGACTGCGGGAAGCTCGCGGCCACCCCGCCAGTCACCACATTGATCCCGCCCACCGTCAGGGTGTGCAGGCCGTCCGGCGCATTGACCAGGAAAAAACCACTCTGGGTCAGGGCCGGGGCATTGGGGCTGGTGCCATCGCTGAGGTGTTTCTCGTAGACCCTCAGCTCGCCACCCTCGATATCCAGGCAGTGCAGGGTCACGCAATCGTTATTGTTATGGACGTTCAGCACCAGGTTGGCGGTGCTCGGGTCGCCGTCGGCATCGGTGATGGTGTAGGCAAAGGTCTCGGTGCCGCTGCCACCGCCCTGCAAGGCCTTGAAGTCGGCGTCCGCGGTGTTGAGCGTGTAGGTGTAGGTGCCATCGGCCGCGAGGACCAAGGTGCCGTAGGTGCCCGCAAAAGTGCCGGGGGTGACTGGGCCCGTGGGTACGCGATCGGCGCCCTGCACGTCGTTGGCCAGGACATTGCCGCTGAGCACCAGCTGGCTTTCCGAGGCCACGCCATTGCTGTCGTTGACCGCCATTGGCAGGTCGTCCACCACGTTCACATCCAGCGAGCCGCTGGCCGTGCTGCCATCGACATCGGTGGCGACCACGTCGAAGTGTTCGCTCAGGCTATTGGCGCCGTTGGCGGTTGGGTGAGCCTCATTGTCGGTGAGGGTATAGCTGTAGCTGATCACCCCGGTGGCGGCGTTGTAGCCGGTGATGGTCAAGATGTTGCCCAGGGCCGTGGTCATCGATTGCGGGAAGCCCGCGGGCACTCCGCCGATCACCACGTTGATCCCGCCCACCGTCAGGGTTTGCAGGCCGTCCAGGGCCGTCACGCTGAAGGTGCCGCTCTGGGTCAGGGCGCCCGCGTCCGGGCTGCTGCCGTCCGCCAGGTGCTTCTCGTAGACCGCCAGTTCGCCGCCATCGGTATCCAGGCCGTTGAGGGTCACGCCATCGTCGGTGTTATGGATGGCCAGCACCAGGTTGGCGGTGCTGCTGTCGCCGTCGGCATCGGTCAGGGTGTAGGTAAAGGTCTCGGTAGCGCTGCCGTTGCCCTGCAAGGCCTGGAAGTCGGCGTCCGAGATATTGAGCGTGTAGGTGTAGGTGCCGTCGGCGGCCAGCACCAGGGTGCCGTAGGTGCCGTTGAAGGTCCCGGCGACAATCGGCCCGCCGGGCACCCGGTCGGCGCCCTGCACGTCGTTGGCCAGCACGTTGCCGGTCAAGGTCGGCTGGTTCTCCGAGGCAATGCCATTGCTGTCGTCGACCGCCGTCGGCACGTCATCGATCACGTTGATATCGAGGAAACCATTGGCGCCACCGCCGTCGATATCCGTGGTGCTCACCGCAAAGTTCTCGCCCAGCAAATGGCCGCCGTTGCCGAGCAGGTGCGTGTCGGTGCCGGCCAGGGTGTAGCTGTAGCTGACCACCCCGGTGCTGGCGTCGTAACCGGTGATGGTCAGGATGTTGCCCAGGCTGGTGGTGATCGATTGCGGGAAGCCGGCGGCCACCCCGCCACTGAACAGCGAGAGGCCGCCGACGGTCAGGCTATGCAGGCCATCGAGCGCCGACAGGGTGAAGGTGCCGTTCTGGGTCAGCGCGCCCGCATCCGGGCTGCTGCCCTGCGCCAGGTGCTTCTCGTAGACCGTGATTTCGGCGCCTTCAAGGTCCAGCCCCCGGATCACCACCGGGTCGTCGTTGTTGTGCACCTGCAACACCAGGTTGGCGGTGCTGCTGTCGCCGTCGGCGTCGGTCAGGGTGTAGGTAAAGGTCTCGGTGCCGCTGCCACCGCCCCGCAAGGCCCTGAAGTCGGCGTCCGAGATATTGAGCGTGTAGGTGTAGGTGCCGTCGGCGGCCAGCACCAGGGTGCCGTAGGTGCCATTGAAGGTCCCGGCGACTATCGGCCCGCCGGGCACCCGGTCGGCGCCCTGTATATCGTTGGTCAGCACGTTGCCGCTCAGGGTCAGCTGGTTTTCCGAGGCGATGCCATTGCCGTCGTCGAACGCCTGGGGCACATCGTCGGTGATATTGATGTCCAGCGTGTTGCTCGACGAGTCGCCATTGCTGTCGCTGACCAGCACGGTGAAATGCTCGCTCAGGCTGTTGGCGCCCTCAGCGGCGGAATGAATGTCGTTGCCGAGCAGGGTGTAGCTGTAGCTGACGATGCCCGTGGCCGGATCGAAACCGGTGATGGTCAGGGTGTTGCCGAGCGCGGTGGCGATCGACTGCGGGAAGCCGGCTACCACCCCGCCGCTGACCACGGCGATCCCGCCCACATTGAGGCTGAGCAGCCCGTCGGGCGCGGAAACACTGAACGTGCCGTTCTGCACCAGCGCCGCCGGATTGCTCGCCGAGCCCTGGGGCAGATTGGCTTCGCTGAGGGTCAGCTCGCCATTGGCGACCGACAGGCCGCCCAGGGTCACCGGGTTGTTCGCAGCGGGCGGCGGCACGATGTCGCTGTCGTCGGTTGGCGGCACGTCGGCAATCCGCTCAAGCACGAATTCGGGAATGCCGTTGAAGCCTGCGGTGGGGAAACCAATGACCGGCTCGACCCGGCCCGCCACTTCCTCGAGCAATACAAAGGTATGCCCGCCACCCAGGGCGCCAGCATTGCCCCCCGTAGCGCCGGCGCCGGCCGCGGTGGCTTCGCCGGTTTGCGTCGGGTCGGCGCCGGCGGCGATGGCTTTCTGCAGTTGCTCGACATCGCTCAACTGCGCATCGCTGGGGGCCACGGCTTCCGGTGTCTGTACATGGGGCGCTTGGTGCGCCAGCAGTTGCGGGGTCAATTGCAGGCTGCTGTCGCGCCCGAGCGTCAGCTCCTGGCCGTTCTGCAGGCGCACGGCTATGGCGCCCTCGGCGCCGGTCACCAGTTGATCCCCGGCGAACAGGCGATCGCCTTCTACCAGGACGCGCCGGCTACCATCCGCCGCGACCGCCATCACCTGACCCACTACCTTGCTGACGACACCGATTAACCTAGCCATGAGCACTTCCTCCGCTGCCGACAGCCATCGGCATCTGGTTGCACGGAAAAGTGCTATGGCGTTATCGGGTCACCGACCGGAAACGCCAGCCTGAAGGTCCGCTGACATCTATTCAGCCGAACCGGTGCACCGGCCTTTCCATTTCGCTCGTCCCTCGCTGGCCTGCTGTTTCTGCCGAAGACAAAACCGAATGCAATCAGGTGCATTCAGGCTTCGGACAGCCCTCCCGCGAAAGTCGCGACACGGATTCAAAGGTTGCAAGTGACAAAAAAATGTCGCCGCATCATCCGTATCGCACCCTCCCCACCGCTCCTCTCCCGCCCTATGTCGAAAAATTCATTGAACCTTTTCAAGCCTCGAAAAAGCTCCCTAAAGCCTATAAATACGGGGCTTGTGCACTGAACAATGTGCCGGTTTTCTTAGACTGCATAAGTTTTTTTCAGCATATGCCTTATGAGAAATTCTTCTTAGCTTCCGCTCAGGATGTTCTTAGCTCTGTTGTTACAAGCCTGAAACGGTTTGACCTCTAAATTTCGTCATTTTTTTGGCGACTGCAAAGCACCATACATGGATCAGGGAGATGTACCTCATGCGCGTTTTTACCCCCCTCAGTAGCGCGATTTTATTAGCCGTGGCCTGTATTCATCAGGCCCAAGCCATGTCTCTGACGGAAGCGATTCAAAGCACGCTGGACAACCACCCGGAACTGCGCGCGAGCCAGAACAACCGTCTGTCGGCTGATGAAGACGTCAAGGTCGCCAAAGGGGGCTTCTATCCATCGCTGGACCTGAATGCGGCCTATGGCCGTGGCTACAGCGACAACACCACCACGCGCGCGTTGGGCAACCATCACACCGAGACCCTGACCTATACCCAGTCGGAGTTGCGCCTGCGGCAAATGCTCTTCGACGGCTTCAATACCGCCAACGAAGTCGGGCGCACCCAGTCGGTGTCCAACTCGCGGGCCTACTACACCCGCGGCACCGCCGAGAGCCTGGCCCTGCGCACCATCGAGGTGTACCTGGAAGTGCTCAAGCGCCGCGAGCTGGTGACCCTGGCCAAGAACAACCTGCAGGCGCACCTGCGGGTCAACGACCAGATCGGCCTGCGCAGCGAACGCGGCGTCGGCAGCACCGCCGACCTCGACCAGTCCCGCGCCCGTCGCGCCCTGGCGGAAAACAACTACGACACCGCGATGGTCGACCTGGCCGACGCCGAGGCCAACTTCTTCAGCGCCGTGGGCCGCATGCCCGACGAACTGGAAAGCCTGCCCTCGATCCGCGGCGAGATCCCCGCCAGCCTGCCGGACGCCCGGCAAAGCATGCTGGAGAACAACCCTTACCTGAAATCGGCCCAGGCCGACGTCCAGGCCGCCGAGAGCCAGTACGAAGTCGCCAAGTCGCCGTTCTATCCACGCTTCGATGCCGAGGCCGCGGTGGGCGCCAACGACAACGTGCAGGGCGACAAGGGCCACGACAATGAATGGCGGGTCGGCGTGGTGATGAACTACAACCTGTTCCGCGGCGGCAGCGACAAGGCCCGCCTGCAATCGGACGCGCACAAGATCAACCAGGCCCTGGACATCCGCAACAACGCGCTGCGCATGCTCAACGAGAACATCACCCTGGCCTGGAACGCCATGGTCAACGCCAAGAAGCAGACCCCCACCGCACGCGAATACGCCGAGACCACGGCTCGCGTCCGCGCCGCCTACCAGGACCAGTTCGGCCTGGGCCAGCGCACCCTGCTCGACCTGCTGGACAGCGAGAACGAGCTGTACAACTCCAACCGCCGCTACACCGAAGTGCGCTACACCGAGGAGTTCTCCATGTATCGCGTGCTGGCGAACATGGGCGAGTTGCTGAACAAGGAAAAGGTCGTGGTGCCCGCCGAGGCGATCGCCCAGACCGAAGTGAAGAGCGACGCTCGCCTGCCGGAGATGCGTTGATGCATTGATGCGTTAAGTCCGCGGAGGACTTCGATGTGACCAGCATGGAACCCGGGAGCACAGGCGTCGATCCGCGCCTGAGCTTTGATGACCCGTTGTTGGATGGATTGTTGATCCTCTGCAAGCTGCATGATTGCAACGTCAGCCGGGCCAGCCTCAGTGCGGGACTGCCCCTGGCCCAGCAACGCCTGAGCCTGGACCTGCTGCCCCGCGCCGCCGCCCGCGCCAGCCTGCAGGCGCGCCTGTTGCGCCGCGAACTGTCGGCGATCTCCACACTCAACCTGCCGGTGCTGTTGATCCTCAAGCATGGCCGCTGCGCGGTCCTGCGCCGCTGGGGCGATGACGGCCAGGCGCTGATCCTGCCCAGCGAAGCCGAAGGAGGCGAACAATGGGTCAGCCAGGCCGAGCTGAACGACGATTACAGTGGCCAGGCGCTGTTCGCCCGGCCACGCCATGAACTGGAAGAGTTGCGCAACTCCCTGGTGCCGCGCGTCGAAGCCTGGTTCCGCGACACCCTGAAACTCTCGCGCTGGCTGTACAGCGACGCGATCCTCGCCAGCCTGCTGATCAACCTGCTGGGCCTGATGGTGCCGCTGTTCGTCATGCAGACCTATGACCGCGTGGTGCCCAACCAGGCCACCTCGACCCTCTGGGTGCTGGCCATCGGGCTGCTGATCGGCACCGGTTTCGAGCTGGTGCTGCGGGTGGTGCGCGCCCATCTGCTGGACAGCGCCGGCAAGCGCACCGACGTGATTCTCTCCGCCACCCTGTTCGAGCGCATCACCGGCATGGCGATGAAAGCCAAGCCGGCGACCGTCGGCGGCTTCGCCCAGAGCATCCATGACTTCCAGGGCCTGCGCGAATTTCTCACCGCCGTGACCCTGACCAGCCTGATCGACCTGCCCTTCGCCGTGCTGATGCTGCTGGTGATCGGCCTGCTCGGCGGCTGGCTGGTGGTGATTCCGCTGCTGGCGTTTCCCCTGACCATCGCCTTCGCCATGCTGATCCAGGCCCGCCTGCGCGACACCGTGCAAAAGAGCCTGAGCCTGGGCGCCGAACGCCAGGCGTTGCTGATCGAGACCCTCGGCGGCCTGGAAACCCTCAAGGCCTGCAGCGCCGAAAGCGAACGCCAGCACAAATGGGAAAGCACCCACGGCGCCCTCACCCGCCTCGACAGCCACGCGCGCAACCTCTCGGCCCTGGCCAGCAACGGCACCCTGTTCATCCAGCAGTTCTGCGGCATGGCGACCATAGTCGCCGGGGTCTACAGCATCATCGCCGGCAACCTCAGCGTCGGCGCGCTGGTGGCCACCTACATGCTCGGCAGCCGGGTCCTGGCGCCGCTGGGGCAGATCGCCGGGTTGATCACCCGCTACCAGCAGGCCCAGCTGACCATGCGCAGCACCGACGCGCTGATGGCCCTGCCTCAGGAACGCGATGCCCGCCAGCACCCGCTGGAGCGCACGCAGTTGCAGGGCGCGCTGGCGCTCAGCCAGGTGACCTTCCGCTACCAGGGGCAGAATGCCGCGGCGCTGAGCAATATCAGCTTCAGCATGCAGCGCGGCGAGCGCATCGGCATCATCGGCCGCAGCGGCTCCGGCAAGAGCACCCTGGGGCGCCTGGTCATGGGCTTCTATGCGCCCGAGGAAGGCCAGTTGCTGCTCGACGGCCTCGACCTGCGCCAGCTCGACGTGGCCGACCTGCGCCAGCAGATCGGCTATGTCGCCCACGATTTGCCGCTGCTGGCCGGCAGCCTGCGCGACAACCTGACCCTCGGCGCCCGCTACATCAGCGACGCGCGCATGCTCGAAGTGGCCGAGCTGACCGGCGTTACCGAACTGGCTCGCCAGCATCCCCAAGGCTTCGACCGGCCGGTGGGCGAGCGTGGCCAGCTGCTGTCCGGCGGCCAGCGCCAGGCCGTGCTGCTGGCCCGGGCGCTGCTGCTGGACCCGCCGATCATGCTCCTGGACGAACCCACCAGCGCCATGGACAACAGCAGCGAAGACGCCCTGCGCCAGCGCCTGCATACCTGGGTGCAAGGCAAGACCCTGCTGCTGGTGACCCACCGCACCTCGATGCTCAGCCTGGTGGACCGGCTGGTGGTCCTGGATAACGGACGGATCGTCGCCGACGGCCCGAAAGAAGCGGTCATCGATGCACTGCGCAAGGGCCGTGTCGGCTCTGCGGCGGTCTAGGAGTCGCCCCATGCCTGCCTCATCGCAATCCCGCGGCTACTTCGCCAGCCTGCGCAAAAGCGCGGAAAGCGAGTTCATGCCCGAAACCGCCGGCGCCTCGCTGCAGGACTCGCCGCGCGGCTCGCGCGTTATCGTCTGGCTGACTGCCGCGCTGCTTGTCAGCGCACTGCTTTGGGCCAAGTTCGCCGTGCTCCAGGAGGTCACCACCGGCGAAGGCAAGGCCATCCCGTCGAGCAAGGTGCAGGTGGTGCAGAACCTCGAAGGCGGCATCGTCACCGAGATCTTCGTGCGCGAAGGGCAGATGGTGAACAAGGGCGACACCCTGCTGCGCCTGGATGACACGCGCTTTCTGTCGAACAAGGGCGAAAGCGAGGCCGACCGCTACGCCTTGATGGCCCAGGTCGAGCGCCTCTCCGCGGAAGCCGAGGGCCGGCCGTTCAAGCCGTCCGACGAAGTGACGAGCAAGGCGCCCCAGGTCGCGGAAGACGAACGCTCGCTGTACGAACAGCGCCAGCGCCGCCTGGCCAGCGAACAGCGGACCCTGAGCGAACAGCTGCGGCAAAAGACCCAGGAACTGGCGGAGTTCCGCTCGAAACAAGGGCAATTCAGCTCCAGCCTGGCCTTGCTCAACCAGGAGATGAACATGTCGGCGCCGCTGGTGAATACCGGCGCGGTGTCGCCGGTGGAGATCCTGCGCCTCAAGCGCAGCGCGGTGGAAATCCGTGGCTCGCTCAATGCTACGACCCTGGCCATTCCCCGGGCGGAATCGGCGATCAACGAGATCAGGAGCAAGATCGACGAATCCGAACAAGGCTTCCGTTCCGATGCCGCCAAGGAGCTCAACGAGAAACGCACCGAACTGTCGAAAATCACCGCCTCGAGCATCGCCATCGACGACCGGGTGACCCGCACCACCGTGACCTCGCCGGTGCACGGGGTAATCAAGCAGTTGAAGGTCAACACCATCGGCGGCGTGGTCCAGCCGGGCAGCGACATGCTGGAAATCGTGCCGCTGGAGGACAACCTGCTGATCGAGGCCAAAGTGCGCCCGCAAGACGTGGCCTTCCTTCATCCCGGGCAGAAAGCCATGGTCAAGTTCAGCGCCTACGACTACACCATCTACGGCGGCCTGAGCGCCAAGCTCGAGCTGATCGGCGCCGACACCATCACCGACGACAAGGGCAACAGCTTTTACCTGATCCAGGTGCGCACCGACAAAAACCACCTGGGTGGCGACCTCAAGCCGCTGCTGATCATCCCCGGCATGGTCGCCACGGTGGACATCATCACCGGCGAGAAAAGCGTGCTCGACTACCTGCTCAAACCCGTGCTCAAGGCCCGGACCGAAGCGATGCGCGAACGCTGAAAAACCTCCTGTAGCCGCTGCCGCAGGCTGCGATGGGGCGCGCAGCGACCCCTGGGCCTGTCACCGCGTACCTCCTGAAAAACCGGGGCGCCTGGATCGGCGCCCGCTTCGCGGTCGATCGCAGCCTGCGGCAGCGGCTACAGGTTTCGCCTGCCATGCGTTGCAAGGCCCTTCCCCCTCGCCGCAATCTGCCCATCAATCAAAACACGCAAACGCCGCCAATCCCTGTAGCCGCTGCCGCAGGCTGCGCCGGGGCGCGCAGCGGCCCCAGGGCCTCTCACCGCGTATCTCCTGAAAGACCCAGGCGCCCGGAGCGGCGCCCGCTTCGCGGGCGATCGCAGCCTGCGGCAGCGGCTACAGGTTTCGCCTGCCCTACGTTGCAACGGCCTCCCCACTTCGCCGCAATCTGCCCGTTGAGCGAGATACGCAAACGCCGCCAATCCCTGTAGCCGCTGCCGCAGGCTGCGCCGGGACGCGCATCGGCCCCAGGGCCTGGCACCGCGTATTTCCTGAAAGACCCAGGCGCCGGATCGGCGCCCGCTTCGCGGTCGATCGCAGCCTGCGGCAGCGGCTACAGGTTTCGCCTGCCCTACGTTGCAAGGGCCTTCCCATTTCGCCGCAATCTGCCCGTTGAGCGAGATGCGCAAACGCCGCCAATCCCTGTAGCCGCTGCCGCAGGCTGCGCCGGGACGCGCAGCGGCCCCAGGGCCTGGCACCGCGTATTTCCTGAAAGACCCAGGCGCCGGATCGGCGCCCGCTTCGCGGTCGATCGCAGCCTGCGGCAGCGGCTACAGGTTTCGCCTGCCATGCGTTGCAAGGACCTTCCCATTTCGCCGCAATCTGCCCATCAATCAAAATGCGCAAACGCCACCAATCCCTGTAGCCGCTGCCGCAGGCTGCGATGGGGTGCGCAGCGGCCCCTGGACCTGACACCACGCTCTCCCTGAAAGACCACGCCACCCGGAGCGGCGCCCGCTTCGCGGGCGATCGCAGCCTTCGGCAGCGGCTACAGGCCTTTGGTCTGTTGGTGGTTGCGTTGGTAGGTGTCTTCGCCCATTGCCGCGATCTGTCCGTCGATCAGGGCTTCGAAGGGCTTTAGCAAGGGCGCGAACGTGGCCGGTGCCTCCAGGACTTGCAGGGCCTGGACGATGGCCTCGATGGTCGACAAGGCCCCCGGCCCGGGTGCCTTGCGCAACCGGTAACGGGAAACCGTGCCCTCGGCCAGGGTCACCCGTGGCAGCGCCGCCAGCAGCGGATTGAGGTGCAGCAACTTGCGCGCCTTGCGCCAGGTGCCATCGGGCACCACCAGCAGCAAAGGCTGCTCGTCCGGCACGCTGGAGTAGGCCTGCAACGGCTGCGCATCCTCCGCCGGGAACAACAGGCGCGCCTGATACCCGGGGCAGTTCAACAGCGCGGGCAAATCGGCAAACACCTCGCCGACGATCAACTCGGCATTGTTCAGCCCCAGCGCCGCCAGCCGCGCGGTGTTCAGCGCGTGGTTCACTTCGCTGGGGTGCTGCAGCAGCAATACCCGGGTGCGGCTGTCCAACCGCGGGATCAGCGGGCACAGGCAATGGGTTTTCGGGCGCAGGCAGCGCGGGCATTGAAGTCTCGACATGGGCGCCTCCTCAGGCTTGGTTGAGCTGCGCCTTGAGCAGGTCGCGGAATGTCTGGATCAAGGGTTCGCGACTGCGGCCACGACGCACGATCATCGAGAACGGCGCCTGATAGCCAAAGGTGGCCGGCAACAGCACGCGCAAATCGCCCTTGTCGGCCCAGGCCTGGGCGTAATGCTCCGGCAGGTAACCGATGTAGGCGCCGGACAGCACCAGGATCAGCTGCGCCTCCATACTTTCCACCGTCGCCGCGCTGTGCTTGAAGCCATGGCGCGCCAGTTCGGCCTGGCTCCAGTAGCCACGACCGACCATGCGCTGCTGGGTGATGACTTGCTCGGGAATGCGCCGCTCGTTGAACAGCGGGTGCCGACTGCTGCAATACAGCCAGTGCTGCTCGCGGTACAGCGGCATGTACACCAACCCGCTCATGCGCGTGGAAAACGCGCCGATGGCCAGGTCCAGGCGGTTGTCCTGCACGCCGAGCTGCAATTCGTAGGGACTGAGCACCGACAGGTGCAAATGCACCGCCGGGTGTTCCTGGCTGTAGGCGCCAATGGCTTCGGCGAACGGCAGGGCCTTGTCGCTTACCGTCGAGTCGATCACCCCCAGGTTGAGGGTGCCGCGCAACTCGCCCTTGAGCGCCGCGGCATATTGCTCGAAGCCCTCCAGCTCGGCCAGCAGGCGCAGGGTCTCCTGATGGAACAGCTCGCCCTTGCTGGTCAGGCTGAAACCGCCACGGCCACGGTGGCACAACACCAACCCCAGGGCCGATTCGAGCTGGCTCATGTAGGTGCTGATGGCCGAGGTGGAGAGGTTCAGCTCGTGCTGGGCATTGGCGAACCCCTGATGCCGCACCACGCTGACGAAGATGCGTAATAGTTTCAGATCAGGTAAAGCGTTGGCCATGGGAACTCCACAAGGAAAATCGACAACGGGAATCAAGTGCCAGGCCCAGCCGGCGCCTGTTGGCGTGCCTGCATATAGGCGGCTTCAGCGGTGATCAGGCCGCCAGGCAGCCATTCGCGGGCAAGCCTCGCTCCTACGGGACCGCATGCCCGCTCCGGGCTATACCGCTCCCGATGGCGCCAAAGTCTATCCGTTACCGCCGCCATTAGTTTAGAAAATCCTGAACTAAGTATTTGCCCGTAGCGATTCTTCTCGCCTACTACATTTCGCAGAATCGGCCCCACTCGGTTGCGCCGGCAATCTTTGCTGCGGCGCAAACCCCATAAATAAAACAACGATGAGGCCAATCCCGTGGACAAGATTCTCCACCAACCACTGGGCGGCAACGAAATGCCGCGCTTCGGCGGCATCGCCACCATGATGCGTCTTCCCCATGTGCCTACCCCAGCCGGCCTGGATGCCGCCTTTGTCGGCGTCCCGCTGGACATCGGCACCTCGCTGCGCGCCGGCACCCGCTTCGGGCCCCGCGAGATCCGCGCCGAATCGGTGATGATCCGCCCGTACAACATGGCCACCGGCGCCGCGCCCTTCGACTCGCTGAACGTGGCCGACATCGGCGACGTGGCGATCAACACCTTCAACCTGCTGGACGCCGTGCGCATCATCGAAGAAGCCTATGACGGCATCCTCGAGCACAACGTGATCCCGCTGACCCTGGGCGGCGACCACACCATCACCCTGCCGATCCTACGCGCCATCCACAAGAAGCACGGCAAGGTCGGCCTGGTGCACATCGACGCCCACGCCGATGTCAACGACCACATGTTCGGCGAGAAGATCGCCCACGGCACCACCTTCCGCCGCGCCGTGGAAGAAGGCCTGCTGGACTGCGACCGCGTGGTGCAGATCGGCCTGCGCGCCCAGGGCTACACCGCCGAAGACTTCAACTGGAGCCGCAAGCAGGGCTTTCGCGTGGTGCAGGCCGAAGAGTGCTGGCACAAATCGCTGGAACCGCTGATGGCCGAAGTACGGGCCAAGGTCGGCGACGGCCCGGTGTACCTGAGCTTCGACATCGACGGCATCGACCCGGCCTGGGCGCCGGGCACCGGCACCCCGGAAATCGGCGGCCTGACGACCATCCAGGCGATCGAGATCGTCCGTGGCTGCCAGGGCCTCGACCTGGTCGGCTGCGATCTGGTAGAAGTCTCGCCGCCATACGACACCACCGGTAACACCTCGCTGCTGGGCGCCAACCTGCTGTACGAAATGCTCTGCGTGCTGCCGGGCGTGGCGCGTCGCTGAGGCCCGGCCATGAACGAGCACGAGCAGGTCCTCAAAGCCGCCGCCGATCTGGTGGCGGCCTTTGCCCGTAACGATCGCGAAGCCTATTTCGGCGCGTTCAGCGTTGACGCCAGCTTCGTCTTCTACACCCTCGCCCAGCCCTTGCTGTCACGCGACGCCTACCAGGCGCTGTGGGACAGCTGGCGCCGCGAGGACGGCTTCGAGGTGCTGTCCTGCACCTCGAGCAACGCGTTTGTCAGCCTGCAGGGCGACACCGCGGTATTTATTCATGACGTCGCCACCGAGCTGCGCATGCAAGGGGAGCAACACTTCAGCCAGGAGCGCGAGACCATTGTTTTTCGCAAGCAAGGGTCCGCCACACAACAACAAGGCCTATGGCTGGCCTGCCACGAACATTTGTCCGCAATGCCGGAAGGGCTGCCACCCCCTTAGCCAGACAGGTGACGCTCACAAACAATGAGCGCGCCTTTGTGATCGGAGCAGATCATGAATAACAACAACAAAGAAAAAAGCCTTAGCAGCATCGAAACAAACGGGGTCGAACAGATCCCGGACCATGAACGCGACGCCCGGCCCAGCGACCTGTTTCGCCTGATCTTCGGCGGCGCCAACACCTTTGCCACCGCCGTGCTCGGCAGTTTCCCGGTGCTGTTCGGCCTGTCCTTCCAGGCCGGGGCCTGGGCGATTGTGCTGGGCGTGATCCTGGGGGCACTGATCCTCGCGCCGATGGGTTTGTTCGGGCCGATCAACGGCACCAACAACGCGGTCTCTTCCGGTGCGCATTTCGGCGTGCACGGGCGGATCGTCGGCTCGTTCCTGTCATTGCTGACCGCCATCGCCTTCTTTTCGCTCTCCGTGTGGAGTTCGGGGGACGCTCTGGTGGGCGGCGCCAAGCGCCTGGCCGACCTGCCGGAAACCGACCTGACCCTGGGCCTGGCCTACGGCTTGTTCGCGATCCTGGTGCTGACGGTGTGCATCTACGGCTTTCGCTTCATGCTGTGGGTCAACCGCATTGCCGTGTGGGCGGCGAGCCTGCTGTTCCTGCTGGGGATCTTCGCCTTCGCGCCGGCCTTCGACAGCCAGTTCGCCGGTACCGTGGCCCTCGGTCAGGCGGGTTTCTGGGCGGCCTTTATCGGCGCCGCGCTGGTGGCCATGAGCAACCCGATTTCCTTCGGCGCGTTCCTCGGCGACTGGTCGCGCTACATCCCCCGCGAAACCCCGAAAGGCCGGATCATGCTGGCGGTGATCGCCGCGCAGCTCGCCACCCTGATTCCCTTTCTGTTCGGCCTGGCCACCGCCACCATCGTCGCGGTCAAGGCGCCCGACTACATCGCCGCCAACAACTACGTCGGCGGCCTGCTGGCGGTCTCGCCGAGCTGGTTCTTCCTGCCGGTGTGCCTGATCGCGGTGATCGGCGGCATGTCCACCGGCACCACCTCGCTGTATGGCACCGGCCTGGACATGTCCAGCGTGTTCCCGCGGGTGCTGTCGCGGGTCAAGGCGACCCTGCTGATCGGCCTGCTGTCGATCGCCTTTATCTTCATCGGGCGCTTCGCCGCCAACCTGGTGCAGAGCGTGTCGACCTTCGCCGTGCTGATCATCACCTGCACCACCCCGTGGATGGTGATCATGCTGATCGGCCTGCTGGTGCGTCGCGGCTTCTACTGCCCGGACGACCTGCAAGTCTTCACCCGTGGCGAGACGGGCGGCCGCTACTGGTTCCAGCACGGCTGGAACTGGCGTGGCCTGGGGGCCTGGATCCCCAGCGCGCTGGTCGGCCTGTGCTTCGTCAACCTGCCCGGGCAGTTCGTCGGCCCGCTGGGCAACCTGGCCGACGGCATCGATATCAGCCTGCCGGTGACCCTGGGCCTGGCCTCGCTGGTGTACCTGGCCCTGCTCAGGCTGTTCCCGGAACCGGCCGCGGTCTACGGCCCCAACGATCCACGCAGCAAGAGCACGGATTCGCTCGCTAAACCGGTCATGCGCCAAACCGCCTGACCCATGCATGACCTGTAGCAGCAGGCTCGCCCGCGATCACGCCGCACACGACGGGGCCCGACCCCGTCGCCTTGATCGCGACAAGCCTCGCTCCTACAGCAAGCCTCTATAAGAAAGACAATCGGAGACACGCCACCATGGCTTTAGATCTATTCGTCGTACTCATCTACGCCGCCGGCATGCTGGTGCTCGGCTATTACGGCATGCGCAAGGCCAAGACCCATGAGGATTACCTGGTCGCCGGCCGCAACCTGGGCCCTACCCTGTACATGGGCACCATGGCCGCCACCGTGCTGGGCGGAGCTTCCACCGTCGGCACCGTGCGCCTGGGCTATGTCCACGGCATTTCCGGTTTCTGGCTGTGCGCCGCGCTGGGCGCGGGCATCATCGCCCTCAACCTGCTGCTGGCCAAACCGCTGCTCAAGCTGCGGATCTTCACCGTTACCCAGGTCCTGGAAAAGCGCTACAACCCGATGGCCCGCCAGGCCAGCGCGGTGATCATGCTGGCCTACGCGCTGATGATCGGCGTGACCTCGATCCTCGCCATCGGCACCGTGCTGCAAGTGCTGTTCGGCCTGCCGTTCTGGATCTCGGTGCTGCTGGGCGGCGGCGTGGTGGTGATCTATTCGGCGATCGGCGGCATGTGGTCGCTGACCCTGACCGACATCGTCCAGTTCGTGATCAAGACCGTCGGCCTGATGTTCATCCTGCTACCGATCTGCCTGTACCGCGTCGGCGGCTGGGATGAGCTGGTGGCCAAGCTGCCGGCATCCAGCTTCAGCTTCACCGCCATCGGCTGGGACACCATCGTCACCTACTTCATGATCTACTTCTTCGGCATCCTGATCGGCCAGGACATCTGGCAACGGGTGTTCACCGCCAAGACCGAAAAAGTCGCGCAATACGCCGGCACCGTCGCCGGCTTCTACTGCATCCTCTACGGCCTGGCCTGCGCCCTGATCGGCATGGCCGCGCATGTCTTGCTGCCGGACCTGGACAACGTCAACAACGCCTTCGCCGCCATCGTCAAAGCCTCGCTGCCGGACGGCATCCGTGGCCTGGTGATCGCCGCGGCCCTGGCCGCCATGATGTCCACCGCCAGCGCCGGCCTGCTGGCCGCCTCCACCACCCTGACCGAAGACCTGTTGCCCAAGCTGCGTGGCGGCAAGCAGTCGAGCCTGGGGATCAACCGCCTGTTCACCCTGCTGACCGGCATCGTGGTCCTGGGCATCGCCCTGGTGGTCAACGACGTGATCAGCGCCCTGACCCTGGCCTATAACCTGCTGGTGGGCGGCATGCTGATCCCGCTGATCGGCGCGATCTTCTGGAAACGCGCCACCACCACCGGCGCCATCGTCAGCATGGGCCTGGGCTTCATCACCGCGCTGGTGTTCATGTTCAAGGACGGCCTGGACGCCAACACCCCGATCTACTACAGCCTGGCGATCAGCCTGGTCAGCTTCGTGGCGGTAAGCCTGTTGTCTCGTCGCCCGGCATCCCTGGCCAACGCGATCTAACCTCAGGTCAGACGCCGTACATTTTTCTTCGGCGGGTGCAGCGTCGGTGGCTGCACCCGTTTTTTTTCGCCTGGAGCAAAGCCGATGAAGATTGTCAGCCGCGACCGCTGGTTCGAAGTCAAACCCCTGAGCGACGGGGTTCGGCTGATTCACGAGCCTTATATCCGCCCGTTCTACCGCTGCAACCTGTGGCATATCCAGGGCCGCGACAAGGACCTGCTGCTGGACAGCGGCTCCGGCCTGGTCAGCTTGCGCGAGCAGTTGCCCTGGCTCACCGAACGGCCGTTGCTGGCGGTGGCCAGCCATTGCCATTTCGACCATATCGCCGGCCATCACGAATTCGCCGAACGCCTGGTGCACCCGGCCGAGGCGCAAATCCTCGCCGCGCCCGATGGCGCCAATACCTTGTCTGCCGCCTGTGTCGGCGACGCGATGTTCGAGGCCCACCCGGATTGCCCGCTGTGCTACGCCGAATATCGGGTCAAGGCCGCCCCGGCCACGCGCCTGATCGAGGAAGGCGACGTGCTCGACCTGGGCGACCGCACCCTCCAGGTGCTACATACGCCCGGCCACTCCCCCGGGGGAATCAGCCTTTGGGAGCCGGCCAGCGGCATTTTGTTCAGCGGCGACATCATCTACGACGGCCCGCTGGTCGAAGACGCCTACCATTCCAACCTGGAGGACTACGCCGCCAGCCTCAGACGCTTGTACGAGTTGCCGGTGCGTACCGTGCACGGTGGCCATTTCGGCAGTTTTTCCGGCGCGCAGCTGCGCACGATGATCGAGGATTGGATCCGTCGGCACCCATGAAGCTGTGCTGTACTGCCCACAAATACGCCCGTTTCGCAGCCCGCGCGCCCGCCCCTCCGCCTGCAAAGAGCCAAGATGAAAAGAGCCGAAGTTCGCCAAGTCGTGCACGACTTCATCAGCCGCCTGCTGGAGGGCAATGATGGGTTTTCCGACGATGCGAGCCTGCAGGAGCTGGGGTTGGACAAGCAGGATATCGAGGATTTGATCTTCCACCTGGAAGATGAATTTGGACTGACCGCCTTTACCCACGAAGAAGACCAGATGCTCAAGGCGGCGAACAGCGCCAATGACTTGAGCCGGTTTCTACTGAAGATTTCACGGCACTAGAAGTTACGGCAGTGGATTTCACGGCCCTGGATTTCACGGCATCGGGCGCCGCGAGTGGGTGATGAGTGGTTGAATTGCGGGTGTGAAGCAGAAGGCTACGACCATTCGCGAGCGAACCTGCCCACGCGCGGCCGAAAAGTGACGGGAGCAGGCTGAAAAGCCTGCCCCACTCCCGAGTCGATAATTAACGGCGGCGCTGTTGCCGACGCCGTTGTTCGTCGTCTGTGCGAATTGGCACCGGCTGCAATGGCGGCTCGATCAGCCCCAGTGCGACCCCGAGGTCATGAAGCCAGTTTTGCAGTTTCTCTTTCATAGTGCCCCCCTTAAGGGTCGTGCCTAGCGGCTGGGTTCTTGAGCCGCTTAGCTCTGATAATAGCGCTAAGTTTGGCGCAGTGCTCCCCCCGGATAGCAATGATCTGTTACCGGATTGATCCGAATCTGCCGGCCCGTTTCGGCCCTGCATCCGCGGCGCTGGCCGTCGGTCGGTCTGGCTCGCCTGTTGCAGCTCGATCCAGGCATCAAGATCAACGCCGAGCATGCCCCTGCGTCATATCGGCCAGGTAGTGCGGCAGACTGCCGGTTGCCCGGCAATGCCATGCCATCGCCTGGACCTGCCGCTACAACAGGCTGCGAATCCGCCGGCGCAACCATTGTTCGGCGCTGACGAAAGTGATGCCCAGCAACACCAGCACCGCGCCGATCACGAAGTTGAGGCTCAGAGGTTCGTCCAGCAACAGGACCCCGAAGGTGACGCCGAACAGCGGCGTCATAAAGGAAAACACCGCCAGGTTGGCGGCCAGGTAACGGCGCAGCAGCCAGAACCAGGTCAGGTAGCTGAAAAAGGACACCACCAGCCCCTGGAAAAGCACGCTGGCCACCGCTACCGGAGTCAGGCTGACATGGGTGGCCTGGCCGCTCAGCGCGGCGATCAGCAGCAGGCCGACAAAACCGACAATCAGCTGATAGAACAGGGTCAGGGTCGCCGGCGCCTCGGACAGGCGCGATGCACGCACCACCACCGTGGTCGCGCCCCAGGCCAGGCCGGCCAGCACGCCGAGGGCGTCGCCGAGCAACATGCGCGTGTCCAGGCTGTCCAGCGAGATGCCGCCGGCAAAAGCCACGCCGATGCCGATGAACGCCAGCAGGATCCCCAGCCATTGCAGGGGCCTGAGGCGTTCGCTGGGCAGCAGCCAGTTCACCCCCAGCGCGGTAAAAATCGGCGCGGTGTAGAGAAACACCGACATGTGCGCGGCGCTGGTGAGCTTGAGCCCCTCGGCGATAAACAGGAACTCCAGGCCGAACAGGCTGCCGGCCAGCAGGCCGCCGCGCCAGGTGCTGCCGATCTGCGACCAGCCGCCCTTCCAGCACATCAGCAGGGCCACCAGCAGCGCCGAAATGCCCGAGCGCGCGGCCGCCTGCATCACCGGCGCGATATCCGCCGCGGCCCATTTGATCATCACCTGCTGCACGCCCCAGATCAGGCACAGCCCCAACATCACTTGCAGCGCGAAGCCGTCGGCGTTGCGCCGTTCGATGCTCACCGCAGCCCCTCGGGCAGTTTCATGGACATGGCAGTTACTCGACAGAAACGACAAAGCCCCGGAAGCGCTCCGGGGCGAAGAATGAATGTGCTGTCGATTATCAACCAAACGGACAGAAAAAAACGCCCGAAAAAGAGCTTCGAGAGAACGAAATACTCAGGTCAGTTCAATGCGGTCGGCATGAATAACGATCTGGCCATTCTTGTACAAGGCGCCGATGGCCTTCTTGAAGTTGCCCTTGCTGACCCCGAACAAACTGCTGATCACTGTTGGATCGCTCTTGTCGCTGACCGGCAGGGTGCCGTTGTTTTCGCGCAACTTGGCGAGGATCTTGGCGTTCAAGCTGCTGGCCAGTTCTTCGCCCACTGGTTGCAGGCTGAGGCTGATCTTGCCGTCGGCGCGGATCTCTTTGATGAAGCCTTTTTCCTGTTTGCCCGGGCGCAAGAACTTGAACACTTCGTTCTTGTGGATCAGGCCCCAATGCTTGTTGTTGATGATCGCCTTGAAGCCCATGTCGGTGCTCTCGGCCACCAGCAGGTCAACTTCCTGGCCGACCTTGTAGGTCACCGGAGCCTTGTCCAGGTAGCGGTCCAGGCGCGCCGTGGCGGTGATGCGCCGGGTGTGTTTGTCGAGGTAGACATGCACCACGCAATATTCGCCGGCGGTCAGTTGGCGCTTTTCCTCGGAATAAGGCAGCAGCAAGTCCTTGGGCAGGCCCCAGTCGAGGAATACACCGATACTGTTAACTTCCACGACTTTAAGACTGGCGAACTCACCGACTTGAACTTTTGGTTTTTCGGTAGTTGCAATTAACTTGTCGGCACTATCCAGATAAACAAAAACATTCAACCAGTCTTCATCTTCACTGGGAATGTCCTTGGGAATATAACGATTGGGCAGCAATATTTCGCCGTCCGCCCCGCCGTCCAGATATAAACCGAAGTTAGTGTGTTTAACCACTTGCAAACTGTTGTAGCGCCCGACTAAAGCCATTTCCAATACCCTCATTGCGTGGGCGGCATTCTACCCGGTTTTCCGGGCCGGGTTCGCCCGAGTCGCCGGATAGCCCTGATATTTGCTGAATGCCTTGATTTTTATGGCTTTGCGCCAGCCATCGGCTCCGTCCGTCAGACGGTCCGCTACCGACTTTTCCCGGCACGCGCCCGTACAGGCGTCCGTTTTTTGCAGTGTCCTTATTTAAAACAGCAGCTTATGGAGATATTCCCGAGATCAACTTAGGATCGAGCGGGAGTTTTTCCGCTGTTATTTCCAAAGGATATTTATCAAGCAATTGTCAAGCATTTCATGTATGATGGCTGGCCAAATTAATTTTCCAAAGGTTAATGGCCGCCATGCGTGTAAAAGCATCCAACAGCAAAGCAAAGCCAGCTCCAGCCGTTGAAACCAGCGAATCGATCAACGATCAGATTGCTGCTTTCCTGAAATCCGGTGGCGAGATCCAGCAAATTGCCAAAGGCGTCAGCGGCCAGACTTTCGGCCCGTCCAAGCAGATCAGCCTGGGCAAGAAGTAATCCCCGCTACACCTCCTGGTCCCTAAGCGCTTTGAGTCTCAAGGCGCTAGGACTAGAGTCCAGCCCCACCACCTGTCCCCCTCTGCTAAAAATCGACGAACGGCCCTCATCCCCGAGGTTTCGCCGGTATCCTTTTCACGTCTGGATTGGACGTTTCAGTAGGTTCCGCGGTTCCTGCTCCTCGCGTTTCATGGAGTGAAGCATGTTTAAACCCTCCCTTTTGCTGCTTGCCAGCCTCCTTGCCAGCCCCCTGGCGCACGGGCAGATCTTCCAGCGCGAACTGGGCGACTTCGACCTCAAGCTCAGCAGCACGCCCAGCCGCAGCATGGCCCAGGGCCTGGTCAAGCCGTCGGCCACCGGCTCGTTCCACGGCGGCCTGGACCTGACCCACGACAGCGGCTGGTACATCGGCCAATGGTCGCCGAGCATGGGCCTGGGCGAGAGCGACCTGGAAGTGGATTCCTACCTGGGCTTCAAGCGCCCCTTCGATCAGACCCTGGGCTATGAAGTGGGGATGATCCAGTACAGCTACCCGCAGCTGGCCCCGCAGAACAGCCAGGAGTTCTACGGCGGCCTGACACTCCTGGGCAGCCGCTTCGGCGCCGCCTTCAGCCAGGACCCGGACAAGCGCAACAGCACCCTGTTCGCCGACCTGGGCGGCAACCAGCCCTTCGGCATCGGCGTCAGCCTCAAGTACACCACTCATCAGTTGGGCAACCCGGTATCGGTAAGCAACGGCTACGTCGGCAGCTTCAACGACTGGTCGGTCAAGCTCTCCCGCCCCTGGATGGGCATCGACCTGAAGCTGATCTACAGCGACTCCAATCTCAACGGCAGCGATTGTTCGGCCTATTCTGGACATAACGCGCAATGCGACAGTCTGCTCACCTTCAAGGCCGAGCATGCGTTTTATTGAGCGGCTGAACTGCGGGAGGTTTTCCGGGTTCAGATGAGAAAACCCGTCTTGAAAACCCGGGCCTTCGCAAGGACTTGCCATGTCGCGTCGGTTGCAGCACCTCACCCTCCTATTGCTGTTAAGCCTGGTGCTGACCGCCTGTAACCGTGTCGGCCTGGCTTATCGCAACCTCGATGTGATCATTCCCTGGACGCTCAACGACTACCTGGAAATGAACCGCAAGCAGAAAAGCTGGTTCAACGAACGCCTCAAGGAACACCTGAGCTGGCATTGCAGCACGCAATTGCCCGGCTACCTTGACTGGCTGGAGCGCCTGCAGCAGATGGTGCTCCGCGATCAGGTCAACGATGCCGCGCTGCAGGAGCGTACCCGGGAAGCCAAGCAAGCCATCGCCCAGACCGCGCGTGCCATTGCACCGTCGGCCATCGAGCTGCTGCAAGGGCTGGACGATGGTCAGGTGGCGCAAATGAAGGAAGCCTTTGCCAAGGACATGCGCGAACGCCGGAGCAAATACCTCAAGCCGCCGCTGGAACAACAGATCGCACGGCGCGCCGAACGCATGGACAAACGCCTAACCACCTGGCTGGGGCCGCTCACGCCTGACCAGGCCCGGCGGGTGCTGGACTGGTCAAAATCCCTGGGCGAGCAGAACCAGCTCTGGCTCGCCAACCGCGCCAATTGGCAGGCGCAGTTCAGTGCCGCGCTGGAGCAACGCCAGAGCAGCGATTTCGGCAAACGCATCGAGCGCCTGCTGGTCGATCGCGAAAGCTTCTGGACACCGGCCTATCGCCAGGCCTCTGCCAACAGCGAACAGGCGGCGCGCAGTCTGCTGGTGGACGTGATGGCCAGCAGCACGCCAGCCCAGCGCGAACACCTGCACAACAAGTTGCAGAACGTGCGCGATGAGTTCGAAGCATTGGACTGCATGCATACGGCACGCCAGGAATAAGCATTTTTTTGCCGCCAGGGCGCTTGCCTGCGCAGGCTCTTAACCGCTCGCAACCATCGCCAAGCAGGCATCGCCCCTCAGCTCATCGGCCTGACCGTTGGGCGGAACCGTCCGGCGGCTGTCGATCTGCCCGCGGGCGAAACGACTAGCCTGTGTAGGCACTGTCGCCGCGCCACTTGTCGCAGGAGAAGACATCATGCACCTCAACGATCATCCGGTCGTATCCCGGGAACAATGGATACAGGCCCGCAAGCAGCACCTGATTCACGAAAAGGCGTTCACCCACCAGCGCGACCAACTAAGCGCCGAGCGGCGCGCGCTGCCCTGGGTGAAAGTCGACAAGCCCTACCGCTTCCAGGGCCCCCATGGCGAGCTGAGCCTGGCCGATCTGTTCGGCGATCACAGCCAGCTGGTGATCTACCACTTCATGTTTGCCGAAGGCTGGGACGAAGGTTGCCCGGGCTGCTCTTTCCTTGCCGATCATATCGACGGCGCCAACCAGCATCTGGCCCATCACGACGTCGCGCTGGTGGCGGTGTCCCATGCACCGTTCGCCGAATTCCAGGCGTTCAAGCGGCGCATGGGCTGGAAGTTCGACTGGGTTTCATCCGTCGGCTGTGACTTCAATTACGACTTCGGGGTCAGCCTGCGGCCCGACGAGGTCGCCGCCGGCACCGCCACCTACAACTACGAAAAAACCGACGGCGCCGAAGAAGAGCTGCCCGGCCTCAGCGTGTTCTACCGCAATGAAGCCGGTGAAATCTTCCACACCTACTCCACCTACGCCCGCGGCCTGGACCTGCTGGTAGGCGCCTACAACTACCTGGACCTGACGCCCAAGGGGCGCAACGAAGAACAGATCATGGGATGGGTCAGGCACCATGACCGTTATGACGACAAGCCAGGCGCCAGTTGCTGCCATGGCGAGTCCTGAGCGATAGAGCGCAATCGCGAGCAAACTTGCGCCTCAGGGACCGAGTTTGCTCGCGATCCCCATCCGGCCGGCGGAAAAAACCCGCCGCCGCAGACTCGTGGCAAGGCCCCGGCTAAACTTGCCTGCATGACCCCTGCCCATCACAGCCTCCACGAATACACCCAACGCATGATCCGGGTGCTGGAGCATATCGACCAACACCTGGACCAGCCGCTGGAGCTGGCACAACTCGCGCAGGTCGCGCATTTTTCGCCCTTTCACTTTCATCGCCTGTTCACCGCCTGGGTCGGCGAAACACTGGGCGACTACCTGCGCCGACGCCGCCTGGCCTGCGCCGCCTATCAGCTGGCCAGCCATCCAGAAATGAGCATTCTGGAGGTAGCGCTGGAAGTCGGCTTCAGCTCCGGCGAAGCTTTCTCACGGGCCTTCAAGCAGCATTTTTCGGTCACCCCAAGCACCTGGCGCAGCACCGAACCCAAACGCTGGCACCGCCGCCTCAGCGACATCCGCGAACGTCGCCTGCGGGAATTGAGCAATCCTGATCAGACACACATCCCGGCTTTCGACGATCCTGACGCCTTCATTCACCTGAAGGAACTCACGATGAAGGTCACCCTCAAGGAACTGCCACCAGTGCACGTCGCCTACCTGCGCTACATTGGCCCCTACGGGCCGGGCATCGGCACCTTCTGGCGCGAAACCGTCGCACCCTGGATGAGCGAAAACGGCCTGTCGGGCCGCGTGCGCTACGGCATCGGCCACGACGACCCGTACGTCACGCCACCTGAAAAATGCCGCTACGACGCCTGCGTCGAAGTCCCCGCCGACTTCAAGGCCAGCTCCCCCGCCGTCACCACCACCCTGCTCGGCGGCCTCTACGCCATCGCCCACTACCAAGGCAAAGGCCCCGACATCGCCGACGCCTGGACCGAACTGTGCCGCGACTGGCTGCCCAAGAGCGGCATGCAATTCGACGCCCGACCGGCGTTCGAGCGCTATCCGGTGGACGCGAAATACGACATGAAGACGGGGGAACTGGAGTGTGAGATCTGTATTCCGGTGAAGGCGTTGTAAGACGAGTTGGGCTTGGGCGAAACGATATGGGGCAGCCTGCGTCTGGCTTTTCCGACAGCGCCCACCCCACGATCCGACGTGCACAAAGATCCAGTACGACAGCCAGGTAATGCCACTTTCCTTGCGCCCAAATGTAGGTGATATCGCCGTCGTGTCCGGGATTAGTTGACCACTACAATATGAACTAGCTCAGGAGGGCGAATTGGATAAAGCCTACAGCCAGATCCCACAGAAAAAAGAATATCTACCAAAGTTCCAGTCATGACCGCTTCACTCCTGGCCAACTTATCGTAGCGAGTACCGAACCTTCGACTCCCCTTCAACCAGCCAAACATCCGCACAATGATATTCCGCTGTCGGTATATCGGATGGTCAAAAAGCCTGGGAAACCCTGGCTTAGGTTTGCCCTTCACGGTGCGCGCAAGGATTACCGGCTGCATCCGGTCGCGGTCGCAGTACTGGCATCATAACCCTGTAACGCCTTGCCATGCAGGCCTCCAGCCTGTCATGGCGGAGATTCTACTTGCGCCGACTTTGCGTACAAAACCTAATCAACCCTAAGGGACTCCGAACACAAATCACCCAACCTCAAGAATTTTTTAAAGCAAAAATATATTAATTCAATATTCTTTGTCACGGCTTTCGCTGGATAACGGTCGCCCAATATATCAATCATTTCATCCCCTGCCCGGGGATTATCAATCACTTCAGTTTCGGGATCACCACCTTCAAGATACTTATTAAGCATAAGAAAAAAATTGCTTGAGTCGGCATATAGGTTTAATTCATATGGACCGTAATCCGGTGCAGGATTTACAAACAAACAAACAAACAACACCATCTCGACATTGAAGCTGACTGATGACAGCTTCAACATCGAAAGGCGACGAATTAGAAACAATCGGAATCTGTAGGCGCCCGGATTCGGTGCCAACGATATACCCTCCCAACTTCATTATTTTTTCTCCTTAAGAGATTTCATTCCTGGACTCCAGTGATACGTTTTGGGGAGCCCCGTTTTATCATTTACAGTCTGAACAGTAAGAGACTTCAAACCAGCCTTTTCCGCATCTGCAGCAGCGTCCCCCTTGCAAGCCGCAGACATCTCTTCCAGTAACAGTCATAGACATATCTGTACCCACAGTTTACCAGAATCATACGCTTGCTGAATTACCCCAACTTCTGCGTGTGCATCTTTCATATTTCCATTCGGGTATTGTTTCCCTGGTTTAGCTGCAGTTTTATCTGCAACCCTATCCGCAATTAGAGTAGGTTTGCTTGGATCTGTTTGAGAGCTAGGCCGAGCAGTCTGGTTAACATCTTTGAAAGTCTCTCCGCCAATGTGGCTCTCTGCTGTCACCTTGAGAGAAATACCTTTTGCGTCTACTCACACTTGAACAGTCGCTCACGAACGGTGTCTCGTGACGGTAGAGAGGCAATGGTATTTGCGCTCATTTCCTCAATACGCTCAGACCATTTGTAGACCCTGAAGCGGTCATAAAAAACTGACACCAGACGCAGCAATAACATGTCGTCCACCGCAGTCCCTCCTTCGTCCAGGTCAAAAATCATGAGAGTTTCGCGTGCAACCTCTACAGACAAAGGACAGCCTTCATTCTGCAAATACTCCTCAAGCACTTGCTCTTTAAGTATTTCAATCCTTATCCAGGGCTCGCTATCCTGTTTATTACTCCACTGACTATTGAGCTCCCATTTATTGATTTTCAAGTCGAGAAATCTGCACTCATTGAAAATTTCATGATCCTGGACATAAGAGACAGGTACATCACCCCAAGCCTGACTGATCAAGAACCCTCTGTCAGGTAAGATAGATCCCGGTCCCAAAACAACAGCGTATCTACTACTCATTACATATTTCCTGTTTCTTGTAACCGTTTTAGACCTTTCTCAGCATTTCTGATCAACTGGTCTCTTGCTGACTGAGGTAGTCGTTTGAATGCTGTATTAATCTGTGGAGCCAATGGTTTGGATAGGTCCGGCCTGAAGTCTACGATCGACTCTTTCCCACCCCCCGACTGTATTTGGAGCTTACCATTAGGTTCGATATCAACCCGCAACAGGCGCTTACGCCCACCTATCACAGCCTCTACTGGCTGACCAATGGTTTCACTCGCCTTAATTATGCCTTTTGCACCAGTTGCTTGAGTACCCGCAGCTTGGGTTCCTGACGCTCCAGTACCCTTAGTCTTCCCGACTATTGAAGCAATGGAGGTTTTATCACGCCCTATCGAAGTACCTGAAGCGCTGAGCAGCTCTTTTCCGATTAAAGCCGCTTTCTCCCAGGCCGGCAACGAGTTGTACAACAACCCCATGTCATTCTGATTTTCAGCAGTGACAAATTGGTTCAGGCGTGCAGCGTCTTCTTTTGACAGACCAAAAAGCCAGCGCAAGCTACTTACACCATCGGCAATCTGTATTCCACCTTCAGCTTCAGACTGGTAAGACAGGGTACAAAAACCTCCCGTGCCTGCGCAGCCAGCCAACATCTCTGCCCGCTGCTCAGCACTCAGATTTTTATATTTCTCCCAGATGGCCTCTGTCGACTCGCCCTTCTTATTCGCTTCAACGAGCTCAGTCCGAAGGTCCATGACATTTTTCGAGCTCAGCAGGTTGTTCTCAACCGCATTCTTCCCAACCTGAGCCGCCGCCACCGCATTCAGCGCGTCCTTGCCCACAGCAGAACCCGCAATACCCGCCGCCAATGTCGACAATACGGAAATCGTTTGCTTCTGCTCCGGCGTCAGCTCTTCGTTGCTGACACCGCCATACAGCTGGCTGCGAATCAACTTCGCCGTGACCTCAGCGGCTACAGCGCCGCCTGCCCCTGCCAGTGCCGAATTACCGCCGGCCCTGGCCAGCACTGCGCCCAACACTGCGTGAGCCATGAGGTTCGCGGCGGTATCGCCCTCGGTCATCTCCTTCACGGTCCGTGCCAGATACGGCGCCGAGGCCCCCGCGACGGCTGCTCCGATATTCCCACCTGCAATTCCCTGCACGATGGCCGTCACCGCCTGGGTGGTGCGCTGGAAGCTACTGCCCACGCCGTAATCTTGCTGGACCTGCTGCTTTACCTGCTCGGTTGTCGGATTGGCAATGCCCTTGTCCAACAGTTTTTGCCGCGCCGTTTTCGCCGTGTCGCTATTGGCATCTTCTGCCTCGCGGATTTTGTCTGTAGCGATGGTATTGCCAATGCTTTGCGCCAGCGCCACCGAACTGGTGATCAGGTCCATACGCTCGCGCATGGCCTTTTCATCGGGTTTGTCGAGTTTCTTGTTGGCATTGGCCGTGTCGCGATTGAGGCCAACCAGGTCATTGGCGCCCTCAGGGTTGCGCACGATAATCGTGCCTTCGCTGACCGCCGATCGAGTCCGGCTATGGTCCGACTCGCTGAGCGCCATGCCCATTGGAGCCCCCAGCGCCGTGCCTCCCGAGCCACTGGAAACACTGACGCTGGCCGATGTGCTTTTGATTTCGCTGGTGTTCTTGATATCGCTGGCTAACAGACGATCCGTAATGAGCAGGTTCTTGTCAGCACTGGCCTCGCTCGCAATGACCGCTCCTTGCAGCGTGGTGTTCTTGCCGACATCAATCGTGTAGCCGCCCTTGCCCGCGTACAGTCCCGACTGATCGGTAACAGCCTTGTAATCACTGTTCATGGAACCGGCAGACACGCTGCCAGAAGCAGTAACGGTGGAACCGTAACAGAACGGTGGTACACAAATGCTGGCCCCAAAACCGCCGCTGCTTTGTTTGCTCTTCTGTGTGTCGGTGTCCTGGCGCGACGTAATGTCGAGGTCGCCACCGATATTTGCCTTGATGCTGTCGGCATATACCTGGGCACCGGCCAGGGTCGTGTCCTTACCGCTGTTCAGGACTAGTGCACCGGTTTCCAACGTGCTGTTGACCTGAGTGACCGAGCTGCCCGAACCCATGCCCTTGGCAATCTGCGCCCCCAGGTCCAGCGTGAAACCGTTTTGCTCACCGATGTTGAAGCTGGCACCGATGCTGGTTTTGTTGTTTTTACTGTCGTTTTTTCGCTCAGTGGTGTTCTGCGCACTTTCCAGGGTGATGTCGTTTTTGGCCACCAGCGTGGTACTGCCCGCCTTCAGGTCGCTGCCCACCACATGGATATCGCCCTGGGTATCTGCTGCCTTACCCGTTGCCACGACAGACAGTTCTTTACCCACATTCAGCGTGCTTTGCTTGGCGGTTTCACTGGTGTATTCGCTGGTGCTCTTGCTGCGGGTGTTGGCAAGCTCAGTACCGATCTTGATCAACGAACCGTTGCTGGCCGTACCACCTTGCTTGTCTTTGAAACCGGAACGCTGACCATTGGCATCCGAGGCGTACCCGCCAAGGTTGTAGGCATCCATGGCGACCTGGGCCAACTTCACGGCCTTTAGGCGCGGGTCATCCGCCTCTTTTGCGGCCTTGACCCCATCACGAATACTCCTGGCCGTATCCACAACCATGCCGCCGATCACACGCCCCACGGCAAGGCTCTTGGACTTGTCGGTAGAGCTCTGGCTAGCGCTCTCCATACCGGCGGTAATGGTGACGTTGGAACCTTTAAGGGCCATATCCTTGGTACTGACCAGATCACTGGCCACCACCTTCAACTCACGCCCCGCTTCAAGCTTCACATTGCCTTCGCTCGAACCCACCGTACTGCCCGTCAAGGTGGTTTGCGCCGCCTTGCCGGTGTGATTACCGCTGCTGATCGACAGGTGTTGGTTACCGGTGATGTCGTCCACGCCCAGATTGTTGGCCGTGAGCACGCCGGTCAGGTCGCGACTCTTCTGCTTGTGCAATTCGCTACGGGTGAAGGTGTTTTCAGCCGCATCGATGGTCAGGTCATTGCCGGCCTGAACGCTCAGGTCTTTGGTGCTGACCAGCGCGGAACCGGTGACGGTGGCATCGTGCTTGGCAACCACGTCCACGGTGTTGCCGGAAATGATGCTGCCGACCGCCTTGGTCTGGGTTTCCGCCAGTTTGTCCTGGACCTTGCTGGCCTTCAGGCCGCCCCAGCTGCTTTTGCTTTTACTGCTCTCGTGGCGCGCACTGTTGGAGTCGCTGACGGCCAGGATTTGCACGTCATTACCCGCCGTCAGCCGGGCAGCGCCTTTGTCTGCCGCGACTTCGCTGCCTTTGACCAACAAGTCGTTGCCAGCGATCAACACGCTGTTATTACCCGAGGTGACAGAACTGGCGATATTGGTGGTGCTAGCCACCTCATCAAGCCGACTCTTCTTGCCCGACGAACTCTTCTTGGTCTTGCTGTAGAAGCTGTAGTTGCTGTCCTCCGCGGACTCCAGCGCCAGGTTGCCACCGGCCACCAGATACGCCTCATCCCCCGCACTCACCCGACTGGCAATCATCTCCAGATCCTTGCCGGCACTCAGTGCCACGCTGCCACCTGCGGTCACCGCCGTGGAGACCTGGCTGACTTTGTCAGACTGGCCCTTGTACTTCTTGGAGCTGGAGTACGAGTGCTGTTCGTCCGCCGCCGAGGCCAGCGTCAGGTTGCCGGCGGCGGCCATGGCGAGGTTGCGTTTGGCGTCGATCTGGCTGGCGATGGCCGACAGGTCGCGGCCGCTGTTGATCGTCAGGTCGCGACCACTGGTGAGCACCGAGCCGTGCTGGGCGGTGCTGGAGCGCAGGTAGTTGGTGCGGGTTTCGTTGTCCTGCTGCTCGACAGCTGTGAGGTTAGCGTCCCGGCCGGCGTTGATGGTGGTGTCACGCGCCGCTTGCAGTACGCCAGCGGCGTTATTGAAATCGCGACCGGCCTTGAGCGTCAGGTCATTGGCGGCTTCGATACGTGCGGCGCTGTCGAGGAAGTCACGCCGTTGTTGCAGATCGCCGCCGCTGTTCTGGTGGCTGGTGACCGTGCGTTCATTGATCAGGTCGCCGTTGAGCGCACTCAGGCTCACATCGCGGCCGGCGATGATGCCGCCCGCTTTGTTCACCAGGTTGTTGCCCGCCAGCAGGTCCAGGCGATTGCCGGCTTCGATCAGCCCGCTATTGACCAGGTCGTTGCCGGCCTTGGCCGAGAGGTTGTTGGTGGCGCGCAGGGTGCCGGCGTTGAGCAGGTCCTTGCCGGCGATCAGGCTGATGTCCTGCCCGGCGATCAGCGCGCCGTTGGCGGCCAGGCGGTTGTTGGCGTGGGCCATGTACAGCACCGGCACCAGCACGTTCTCGCCATTCACCTGATGCGATTCGAGCCAGACGATGTCGTGGGTCAGGGCCGCGACCTGCTCGGAGGTCAGCGAGGTGCCGATCGCCAGGTTGAGCTGCTGCTTGCTCTGCAGCGCGTTATCCATCAGGTACTTGAACAGTTTCTCGTCGGAGTCCTGGCCATCGATGAAACGTTGGCCGGTGCGGGCGACTACCGCCTGCTGGATCAGCCGTTGCTCATAGAACCCGTCGCCCAGGCGTTTCCAGCTGTTGTCGGGGTTGTAGCCCAGGTTCGACAGCAGGTAGTCCGAGCTCATGAACTGTTTCAGGTTGGTCAGCGCCGGGTTGGTTTCAACCAGGTATTTGTGCGCTTGAGGGGGATTGTCGAACGTCGGGAGGCCCTGGACCCGCGCAATAGCGCCTTGCGCCTGTTCCGCAGGGGTGCGGCTGTATACCGCCCCCTGAGCCGCTCCACTGTCCGTCGGGGTCGTGACGCTAATCGTCGGCAGACTGGCATCGACACCAGGCTGCACCGCGCCAACCTGCGCCAGCTTGCGCTCGGTCGCCGCTACCGGGGCCACTGGGCCGACCTGGAGCGTCCGCGCCTGACTCTGGGCCAGGTTCTGCTCGCGCTCGGCGAATCGCAGGCTGATGCTGCCCATGCTCCAGTCCATCGGCGCCGGTTTGCGCTGGGTCGCCGTGGTGTCGCCGGCCCCTTCGCTGCTCAGGCGGAACAGACCGTGTTGCCCGACGGGCAACACGAAGCCTGGCAGAGCCAAGGGGTTGACCTGCTGTTTGGCCAGATCCGGCGGCAATTGGGAGTTGATGTAGATCGGTGTCGAATACTGGCTGCCCGCCGAGGTATCGCCGACCTTCTTGCCGCCGCCGACATAGGCGTAATAACCGCGCACTACGCTGTTGTCGATCTTCTCCGAGGCGTTGAGCTGGACATTGGCGCCGGACTGGATGATGGCGTCGAAGGCCTTGCCGTCGCTGCTTGCCAAAGTCTTGGTGCCACCACCCGCCAGTTTTCGAGTACCGGTCATCAGGGCATTGAACCGCGCCAGGTCGGCTTCGAAGGTAGCAGACGGCTTGGTGCCATTTCTGGCATTGAAGGCCGCGACCGCGGCGACCGCGCCTTGGTACTCGTACACATGGTTGTATTTGATGGTGGTCGTTTCAATGTCCTGGGGCACCACCCCCATGTTCTTGATGCTGGCGGCATTGATCGCCAGGTCGCCGGAAGAAGCGATAAAACTGCTTTCGTTGCTCAGGTCCCGGGCACCGATGTTCAATTGCCCGCCGCTGGAGATGCTGGAGGCCGCCGTACTGGCCGTCACCTGCAGGCGATCGCGCTCGGTGAGCTGCCACACCGCATTACGCCGATTGCCCTTTTTCTTGACATGGCATACACCAAAGGGGCCACACGGCAGCTCGACGATGCTGGCGTAGTACTTCTCGTGCTCCGAGTAGGTAAGGATGTCCATGACGTTCTTCACGGTCATGGCGCGAATGGTCATGTCACCCAGGCTTTCGATCGTGCCGGAGCGGTTTTCCAGCAAGCTCGACTGGGCCTGCCCGGCATTGGCCGCCACCAGCAGGCTGCCCATGCTGTAAACGTCGGCATAGCGATTGTTGAAGGTGTTGCCCAACAACCGCATGTCACCGCCGCTGAAGATCGAGCTGTGCTCGGCATCGCTGACACCGGAGTTGAGCAGCGCCCCGGTATTAAGAGTCAGCGCCCCGGCGCTACCGAGCGAACCATGGTTATTGATCGCCGCGGCATTGACCGTAAGCCCCTGGGCGGAACTCAGGCGCCCGCGATTGGTAAGCACCCCGCCGACATTGATCCAGGTGTTGCCGCCTCCGGCGATAGTCGCGGTGCCTGGCAGGTCGAGCTGGGCGGCACCAAAGCTCATGTCGCCCAGGCTGGTCAGTCGCCCATTGCCACCATAGACGCCCGACAGTTGCAGGTTCAGGCTGCCGTCACTGGCAATCAGGCCATCATTGGTCCAGTTGCCGCCACCACCGTCGAAGCTGTTGGAGGCCAGCAGCTGGCCGCTGGCACTCTGGTAGAAGTTGTTGATGTTGACTTTCAGGCGTCCAGCCTGGATGACGCTGGTGTTGTTCCACGAATCGGCATTGAGGGTCAGCCCCCCTTGTGTGACCAAGGTGCCGCCCGCCCCGCTGACGTTCGCCATCGAGATATCGAATTGCCCCTTGCCGGAGTGCAGCAGAGTGCCGCCCGCATTCTGGAAGCTGGTCGCGCTGAGGCCCAGGTCGGCACTGGCCACTTCGATGCGGCCATTACGGTTGTCCAGCAAGCCGCCGATCTGGAACAGGCTCTTACCGCCGCTCCCGGCGGCCCGTAGCTGACCCTGAGCGTTGTCGATACTGGCCGCGCGAATGAGCAACGAGGTGTCACTCTCGATAACCCCCAGGCGGTTGTTCAAGGCGCCGCTCAAGCCGAGATCGATCCCTTGGCCAGCGACCTGCCCGCCCTTGTCACCGCCGTTGTCGAACGTAGTCGCGGTGACGCCAAGCTGACCGCTGGCGTAAAGCCCGCCATTGCGGTTATCGAAGCCGGCGGTGTTGACGATGACATCGCCCTGGCGCGCGGCAATGCGCCCCCCGTTGTTGTTCAGCCCGGCCAAGGCACGTAGGTTCAAGCGCTGGGCTTCGATCACGCCACGCTGGCGCTGGTCATTCAGGTCATAACCGTTGAGCAGCACGCCACTGATGTGGGTTTCAAGAGCTCCCTTGAGGCTCGACAGCACCCCGCCACGGTTGTCGACATTGGCCGCGGTAATGCTGACCGCGCCGTCCTGACCGATGACCTTGCCGCCCTGGTTGTTGAAGTCGCCACTGATGTTCAGCGTCAGTCCGTTCTGGCTTTGCACCGCGGCCTTGCTGTTGTCGAGGCTGGCAGCCTTCAGTTCAAGGCCCGCATCGCGGCTGTAAATCAAGCCGCCCTGAGCATTCTGGATAGCTCCCGCGACACCCAGCGTGGCTTGCCGGTTGGCTGCCACGGTGCCGTGGTCACGGTTGTCCAGGCTGTCGGCGTTGAAGGTCAACAGATCCTGGCCGATCAGTTTGCCGCCGCGGTTATCGACGTGAGCCGCATGCTTGAGCAGCAAGGCCCCGTCACTGCTGATGGTACCCAGGACGTTGTCCAGGCTGGCCGCCACGTCCAGGGTCAGGGCACCTTTTGTCGCCAGGCTGCCGCCACTGTTGTCCAGGCTGCCGGCGCGCAGATCGACCGCTTGCAACGCACTGAGGTTGCCGGCCTGGTTATTCAAGGTCGCCGCCTTGAGATCAAGGGTGGCACCGCTGTCGAGCAGACCGCCGCCCGCGTTATTCAGCAGGCCGGCGATCGTGAGCGTCTGGCCGCCGACACTGGAGACCACCCCTTCGCCGCTGTTGTCCAGGCTCGCAGCGCTCAGCTTGAGCGTGCCATTGCTGGCCAGGGCACCGGCGCCGCTGTTCAGCAGGGCGCCGCTGACGTCAACGACCAGGTTGCCCGCCTTGCTGGAGAGCGTCCCGTGGTTGCGGTTATCCAGGCTCCCCGTCTCGACGGTCAGGCCGTTGATCCCCGATACCAGGCCATTTTCATTCAGCAACTGGCTGGACACGACGCCCAGCGCCGCCTCACTGATCAACTTGCCTTGGGTGTTATCCAGTGTGCGGCCAGTCAGCGTGAAGCCTTGGCGACTGGACAATGTCCCCTGCTGGTTCTTCAGGTCCTGCAGTTGCTTGATGCTCAACAAGCCTTTGGCATTCAGCCGGCCGAGGCGGTTGTCGAGATCGCCATTGGCCAGGTCCAGGGTCACCGCGCCGTCGCCCAACAGGCGACCGCCACGCTGCGTCAGCCCCGTGACCTTGAGGTTCATGTCGCCCTTGGCCGACACCTCACCGGCATCGCTTGAGTCCAACTGGTGCGCGGTCAGCTCCAGCGCGCCTTTACTGTTGATCAGCCCGCTGTCCGTGTTGTTCAGCGCCTTGGCCGACAGGTTCAGCCAGTCACCCGCCAGCACGGAACCGTGACGGTTGTTCAAGTCACCACTGGCGATGCTCAAGCCGTTAATGGCATTGATCAGCCCCTGGTCCTGATTGGTCAGTTGCCCCTGTACCGTCAGTTTCAGCCCCGAACGGCTGGTCAATTCGCCGGCACTGTTATCCAGGCTGGCGGCCTGTACCTCCAGCGCCGCGGCACCGATCTTGCCCTTGATGGAGCTGAGCGCCTGTTCGACCCGCAAGGTCAATGCCTGGTTGCCGAGCAACTTGCCGTCGTCGTTGTTCAGGCTCTTGGCGTTGAGTTCGTACGTCGTGTCGCTGGAGATTTCGCCGTTGTGGTTGTCGACGTCACTGAGATTTTTCAGCAGCAGCGCACCCGGCGCGTGAATGAAGCCGTCCCGGTTGTTCAGCCGACCATGGTTCAGGTCCAGGCTCAGGCGCGTGTTGCTGAACAGTTGGCCGCCCTGCTGTTCAAGGCTGCTGACCTTCGCGGTCAGTGCCTTTTCACTGCCGATGCGCCCGGCCGCGTTGGTCAGTTTTGCCGCCGTCAGGTCCAGGGTGTCGCCACTGTCAAGGCTGCCGGCCTGGCTGTTATCGAAGTCGCCGGTCGTGACCTGTACCGCGCCCTTGCCGCTGATCACGCCTTTGTGGCTGTTGTCCAGGCTGGCGCTGCGCAACTGCACACCGCCCTCGCTCACCAGCTTGCCGTCCACGTTGCTCAAGGCGCCACGAACGCCGAGTTCCAGCGCAGCAGCGCTCATGAGACGACCGCCGCTGTTATCCAGGGCTGCCGCGGCCACATCAAGGGTGGCTTGGCTATTGATCAGCCCTTGGTTGTTTTGCAGGTCGCCCTTGAGTATGAGGTCCAGGCCTTGCTGGCTTTGGATTTTCCCGCTGCGGTTATCGATACGCCCACCCGTGATCGTCAGGTCGGCCAGCGCATTGATCAAGCCAGCAGCCTGGTTGATCACCTCATCGACCTTGAGCGTCAGTGTGTCATGGGCCTCGACCAGGCCCTGGTCGCTGTTATCCAGGTGCTTGCCTGTCAGGCTCAGGCCGGCCTGGGTAGAAAGCTCGCCGCCTCGGTTGTCGAGCCTATCGACCTTGAGTTTCAGCGCTTTTGTAGCCCCTACCAGACCGCCTTGACGGTTATCGAGGCTCGCCCCCGTCAGGTCCAGCACGCCAGTGGCAATCAACTTGCCGTCCTGGTTGTCCAGGGTGCCGATCCGGGCGGTCACATCCTGTTTGCCGGAGATATCGGCGGCGCGGTTGTCCAGGCTGGCAGCAGTGAGCAACAACGCGCCGTCGGCAACAACAGTGCCGCGCTGGTTAGCGAAAACCGTATCGACCTTCAGGTCCAGATTGCCGGTCGTGCTGAGCACGCCATCAGTGTTGTCCAGGCTGACGCTGTGGCTGTCGAGGGAACTGGCGCTGACCAGGCCCTTTATGTTGTTCAGGGCCTCGGCGATGCGCAGTGTCAGCCCCTGGCCACTGATCAGCTTGGCGCCGTTGTTTTCCAGGCTTTGCGCTTCCAGGCTGAAAGCCCGGGCGCTGGAAATCTCACCCTTTCGGTTGTCGACACCCTTCAGGTTCTTGAGCAGCAGGGCTCCCGGCGCATGGATGTAGCCCCCCTGGTTATTGAGCTGTCCGTTGTTCAGGTCCAGGCTCAGGGCGGCTTCGCTGAACAGCTCCCCATGTTGCTGATCGAGCCCGGTCACGCTGGCCGTGAGGTCCTGTGCGCTGCTGATGCTGCCATCGGCGTTATTGACCTGGGTGGCGATCAGGCCAAGGCTGCTTTCACTGCGCAGGCGTCCGCCCTGGCTGTTGTTGAGAATCGTCGCGGTGATTTGCGTGGCCTGCTTGCCGGACAGCAGGCCATTGTGGCTGTTATCGAGATCGCCACTGGCGGCAGTCAAGCCCTTCTCGGACTTGATGGAGCCACCTTGATTAAGCAGTTCGCCACGGCTGGTGACCGACAGGTCTTCCACGCTCTCAATACGGCCGGCGGTGTTCGTCAGTTTGCTGGTGACCAGCGTCAGTGTGCGGTTGCTGCGGACCAGCCCGCGGGTGTTGTCGAGCCCACCGGCCAGGGTGATCTCCAGCCCGTTGCGGCTGTCGATCTCGCCATCGGTGTTATCGAGGCTCTGGCTGTTCAGCGTCGAGGAACCCTTGCCCTGGATCAGCCCCTTGCTCTGATTGATAAGATGGGCAACCTTCAGCTCCAGATCGCTGCCGGCCAGGACTCTGCCGCCGGCGCTGTTGTCGAGCTGCTGGCCGTCAACCTCAGTGTTAATTCCGCTGGACAGTTTTCCGGCACGGTTGTCGATGCCCTGAACCTCGAGTTTCAACGCTTTTGTCGCCGCGACCAGGCCGTCGTCACGGTTGTCGAGAACACTGCCGATCAACGTCAGGTTGCCTTGCGCCACCAGGGTGCCGCCCTGCTGCTGGAGGCTGTCGACGGTCGCCTGTACATCGTCCTGGCTGGCGATCCGCCCCAGGGCGTTTTGCACGTTCTGAGCCTTCAGCGTCACTGGGCCGACGGCGCTGAGCAAGCCGCCACGGTTGTCCAGGCGGGTACCGGTCAGGCCGATCCCTGCCTGACTGGTGATCACACCTTTCTCGCGATTGTCGAGCTGGCCGACATCGAGTTGCAGGTCCTTGTCGGCGCGTACCTTGCCCCCGCGGTTGTCCAGCGAAGCCGTGTCCAGGGTCAGGCGATCCTTGCCGGTCAGGCTGCCGCCACGGTTGTCGAGAGTGCCGGCCTGCAGGTCCACCACGCCCTTGGCGCCCAGGTCTCCTGCGTTCTGGTTATCGAACAGACCCGCGATCCGCGTGGTCAGGCTGCCATCGCTGGCCAGACTGCCTGCATGGCGGTTATCCAGGCTGGCGGCGCTGATGCTCACTCGCTTGCCGGAACCCAGCACGCCGCCCTGGTTGTTCAGGGCGCCGATCAAGCCGATGTTCAACGCCACGTCACCGCTGACCTGACCGGTGCGGTTGTCCAGGCTGCTGGCCGTCAGGGTGGTGATGCCGGCGCTGGAGACTTCGCCCTCGTGGTTATTCAGATGGCCCAACGTGGCGCTGAGGTCGCCGTCGCCGCTGATCAGGCCCTGGCCATTGAGCACCTGACTGGCTGTCAAATGGAGGCTTCCGCCACTCAAAACCCGCCCCTTGCTCTGGTTATCCAGCGTCGCGGCATTGATATTGGCGCTCTGCCCCGCACTCAAGGTCCCGCCCTGGTTGTTCAGGGTTTGCGCCGCGTTGACCGTCAGGTGGCGGCTGGCGACCACGCTCTTGCCGCGGTTATCGAGGGTCTGCGCGCTCAGGCTGACGTCGCCGTCGGTATTGCGGCTGTTGTCGGCGTTGACCCCGGCTTCGATGATGGCGTTGTTGCTCAGCCGGCCGCCGGCGCTGAGGCTGATGCTGTCGCGGGCGGCGAGGTTGTGTTGGTTGTTCAGGTCGCCCTGG
>NZ_FNPW01000006.1:79685-377123 GCF_900107395.1 Pseudomonas sp. NFIX28 | reverse complement strand
GAAGACGCTGCTGGAGAGCTTGGACGATGTGATCATTCAAGTGCGTTACACCGCCATCAGTTGAGCCGCTGGAAGGGAGGAAAACGTCATGGGCCCGTTGTCTACTGCCATGCCGTCAACGCCGCTGCAACTCATCACCGCGGAGTTCCCGAAGGGGGGTGGGGCTCTGCCGGGGATGGGCGAAACCCTGAGCCCGGCCGGGATGAGCGGCGCCGTGCAGTTGGCGATCCCGCTGCCACTGCCGACGGTGCGGCTGACACCGGCGCTCAACCTGACCTACCACAGCCACCAGGGCAACGGTCCGTTCGGGCTGGGGGTGGCGCTGACCCTGCCGTCCATTACCCGCCAGACCAGCCGCGGCACCCCCAGTTACGAGGACGAGCGCGATATCTTCCTGTTCGAGGGCGAGGAACTGGTGCCGGATGCGGCCGCGTCGATGGTGCTGAATAACGAGCGCCTCACCCGCTACCACTTACGGCGCGAGGGGCGCTTCGACTATCTCGAGCTGCATCAGCCGCTCGCGCCCCCCGAAACACCCGCCCCCGCCTGGTGGCGGGTGTTTCGGGCCGACGGCCGCTGCGAAGTGTTCGGCCGCTGCGTGGCCGCCCGCACGGCCGCCGCCGGCAACCCAGCACAGGTGCTCGAATGGCATCTTGAGGAAACGGTGAGTCCGCACGGCGAGCATGTGTACTATTGCTACGTGCAGGAGTCGGAAGGGGCGCTCACGCAGGCTGCTTGTCTCAAGCAGGTGCGCTTCGGCAATGCGCGCGCCGACCTGACACCTTGGTCGACGCCGGAAGGCTTCGACCCGACCACCGAGTCTTGGCTGTTCGCGCTGGTCTTTGACTACGGCGAGCATGCCGACACATCACAGGGGCCGGCCTGGGCTGAGAGCTTACCCTGGAACCGCCGTGCCGATCCGTTCTCGCGCTTCGAGGGTGGTTTCGAGCTGCGCTGCGAGCGTTTGTGCCAGCGCATCGTGCTGTTTCACCAGCTCGAGGCACTGGGCGCCGAGCCGGTGGCGGTGCGCGCGCTGCAGCTCAGCTATATGCAGACCCCGTACCTGACGCAGTTGGTCGGCGTGCGTCAGCACGGTTACCGTCAAACCAACGGGACACCCGAGCAGGCCGCGCTGCCGCCGCTGGCGCTGGAGTACACGGCGTTCGACCTGAGCGGCGCGCGCTTTCGGCCGCTTGATACCGGGCTGGTGGGGGTCGATGCTGGGTTCTATCAGGTGATCGACCTCTATGGCGAGGGCATCCCCGGGATCCTGTACAACGATGGACAAAGCTATCTGTATCGGCGCGCCCGGGAGGTCACTTCCAGCGCCGAGGGGTTGGCCGTCCGATACGCCGACGCCCGGCCGCTGAGCATCCCCTACGGGGAGATGAGCGCGGCCGCCTTGATGGATATCACCGGGGACGGGACCCTCGACGCCGTGCGCACCGAGCCGGGCATGGCCGGCTTCTTCTCGCGCAACGGCGAGCGGGGTGGTTGGCAGCACTTCATCCCGTTTGACGCCTTTCCGAGCGAGTTCCTGCATCCCCAGGCGCTGCTCGGCGACCTGAGCGGCGACGGCTTGGCGGATCTGGCACTGATCGGTCCCAGGAGCGTGCGTTTCTTTGCCAACCAGGGCCGCGGCGGCTTTGCCCCGCCACGGCAGATCGACCACCCGGGTCCGGACTGCCTGCCGGTACCCCCGGGCGGCGGCCAGACCCTGACGGCTTTCGCCGATGTGCTCGGCAGCGGCCAGCAGCACCTGGTACGGATTCGCCATAACGAGGTGACCTGCTGGCCCAATCTGGGCCAGGGCCGCTTCGGCGCGCCACGCGAGCTGCCATTGACCCTGAGTCCGGCGATTACCGCGGCGAACTTCGATCCCGCCCGGGTGTGGCTGGCCGATATCGATGGCAGTGGCACGGCCGATTTGCTGTATATCGATCACCGCACGCTCTACGTGCACCGCAACCAGTGCGGGAACCGTTTCGCAGCGGCCCAGACGCTCACCTTGCCGGACGAGCTGCATTACACCGACCTGCACCAGGTGAGCCTGGCCGACCTGTACGGCAACGGCACCAGCGTGCTGATCATCAGCCGGCTCCATCCGCAGCCGGCACACTGGGTGTGCGACTTCTCGCGTGGGCTCAAGCCTCATCTGTTGGCGGAGTTGAACGACAACAGGGGGACCCGGACGAGCCTGACCTATGCGAGTTCTGCGCACGAGTGGCTTGAGGAGCGCCGCGCCGCTGGGCGGCGTTGCCGCCTGCCGTTTCCCGTGTCGGTGCTCAAGCGGCTGAAACAGATCGATGAGATCAGTCACAATACGCTGGAGCAAACCTTTCAATACCGGCAGGGCTACTACGACGGCGAGGAACGCCAGTTTCGCGGCTTCGGGTTGGTCCTGAGTACGGATATGCCCAGCCCATTGGGCGCCGAGCAGCGTGACGCGATGGGCACGCCCTACATTCCGGCCATGCAGACGCGAACCTGGTACCACACCGGCGACCCGGGTACTCCCACCACCGCACGGGTGAGGGGTTCACCCTACAACGGTGACTCGCTTGCGGCAGTCCTGGCGCCGCTGCGGCTCGAGGGGCGAGACGGCCAGGCAATCCCATTACCACCGTCGGGGACATCGGCGCGACGCGCGTTCCTCTGGGCGTTGTGTGGTCAGGTGCTGCGCGAGGAAGTGTACGGACTGGATCCTGCCACGGGCCAGCCCCAGGCCACACCGTTCAGCGTAATGAGCCAACGGCACTGCGTGCGTGAGTGGCAACCGGCCCCTAACCCAGTCGGGCGCGCCGTGCTGCTGCCGTTCGTGCTGGAGAGCCTGACCTACACCTATGAGCAGGTGTCCAGTGACCCGCAATGGCAGCAGACTGTGGCGCTGGAGGTGGACCTGTATGGCGTGATCACGAAGAGCGTCAGTCTGTGCTATCCACGCCGGGCGCAGGAGATGCCATTGCCCGAGGCGGTCCATTACAGCGATTCCCAGCAGAATACGTTCCAGGTTACCGAAAACCAGGTTCGCGTCACGCACCTGCGTGAGCCGGATCTGAACCGGGCAGGCTGGCGCCTGGGCCTGCCGGTGGAAAGCCGGGGCTACGTGCTCGGTCCGATCGAGCCCCCTGCTGCCAACTACGTTTATCCCCATGAGCTGCTGATCGATGCCAACGGCCCGCTGGCGAGCGCGCCCCGTACCCTGACCAGCTGGCAGCAGCAAACTTATACGGATCCGAACACCAACTACGATCTACCGCTGGCGCAGGCCACTCGTGAGGGGCTCGTGTGCCAAGCGCGCACGGCCGCCTTGAGCAAGGCCGAGTTGAGGGGGGGCTTCGACGGGCTGATCCCCGCGGCGCAATTGGAACCGCTGCTCACGCAACTGGAAACCGAACTGGTTCAACAGGCGGGATTCAAGCAACTTGAGGCTGAAGATATCAGGGAGTACTTCTGGAATCCTGGCCTGTTTGTAACGTATGCCGCGCGGGAGAGATTCTACGCGGTGAGCCAGCATACCGATTCCTTTGGCAATAACACGGTGTACCAGCGCGACCCACTCACCCTTGCGCCCACCATGCTCCAGAATGCCCGGTACTCGACCTGGATCACCTATGACCCCTGGACCCTGTTACCGCAGCAGATCACCGACCCTAATGGTACAGTGCACGAAGTGAGCTATGACCCGCTCGGCCGGGTACACCTGAGTGCTCTGAAAGGTAGCGAGCGCGCCTTCATCAACAACCGCGAGGATAGAGTGGGCTTCGGTCCGCTGATTGGCTACCACTCGTCGGTCAGAACGGTCGAGGCGGCCCTGCGCGATCCAGCCGGTGCCCTCGACAATGCCGCTCAGGCCCATTTCTATGCCGACCACAGCTGGATGGGCATGCTGGCCCAGGACGGGCTGCGCACGGCTGGGTTGCCTGACAGCGAGGTCATGTTGGTGTGGCAATCCCTGCAACAGCAGCGCCTGATCACCGCCGGGGGGGAGGTACAGGCGCGGCTGCACCAGCTCGTCGAGGCCGGCACGCCGGTGTCGGAACTGAGCCCCTCCCAGAGCGCCGCCGTGCATCGGGCCGTGGCCGCCGTGGCCCGGGTGCCGGTACACGCGGCCACCCTGAGCGCCGAACGTTACCGTGATGAACACCCTGACGACCCGGTGCCGTCCCCGGCGTCCTCCGAGATCCGAATCGCCTTGAGCTATGTCGACGGATTCGGCCGGCCGCTGCAGGGCAAGATCAAGGCGGAAGGCGGCCTCAGCGCGATTGTCGAAGACAACGGCAAGCTGAAGCTCGATGCCAGCGGCCAGCCCGTGCTGGAACACAGCGAAGAGCGCTGGCTGACCCAGGGCCATGTGGTGTACAACGCCAAGGGCCTGCCCTGTCAGCAGTACCAGCCGTACTACCTGAATCGGGCGGCCCACGTCACCGATCCGAAGCTTGACCAACTGAGCGCGAGCGACACGCTGTACTACGATGCCCCCGGTCGGGTGGTGCGGGTGCTAACGGCGGCCGGTCATCCGCGCACAAGCCAGTACCAGCCCTGGTATCGCATCGAGAAGGATGAGCATGGGACGCCGCTGGCCACGGTCCATGACGGGCGCGGCCTGGTAGTGCGCACGGTCCAGCAGCCACCCCCAGGCGACACTGCCACAGACGCCGTGCGCATCACCCGCCACTCATATGACACCGCCGGGCGGCTCGTCTCAAGCAGTGACCCGCGCTTCTTCAGTCGGCAGCAGGCCGGTGAGCCGACACTCGCCGGCAATGAGCGCTACCGCTACGTGCTGTCGGGCCCTCCCCTGACTCGCGAGAGCCGCGACGCCGGCTGGCAGGTCGACCTGCTGGACGCCGGCGGCTCGCTGTGGCGCAGCTACACGGCGCGCGATCATCAATGGCGCCGGGAATATGATGCGTTGCGCCGACCGAGCGCAGTCTGGCTCGCGATCGGGATGAGTGGCATCGAACGCTGCACCGAGCGGCTGCGCTATGGTGATGACGGGATCATCGATTTCGAGACGGCCCGCCGAGCGAACCTACGCGGACGGCTGGTCAGTCACTACGATACGGCGGGCCTGCGCGAGATCACGAGCTACAGCCTCGGCGGGGGGATCCGTGAGGAGCAGCGGCGCTTCCTGCGGCAATGCGACTGGCTCAGTGATTGGCCAGCGACGGCCGAGGCGGCCGAGGCCCACCTTGAAGCGCCCCCTGAAATCAGCCGTTGGCAGCAGACGGCATTGGGCGACGAGTTGATGCTGCTCGATGCCGCCGGCCACCGGCACCGCTGCACCTGGTATGTGTCCGGGCGGCCCGCCGGCAGCTGGCTGCAGTTGGACGGAGGCACCGAGCAGGCGGTGGCGAGCGCGCTGTCCTACAGCGCCGACCATCAACTGATGCATGAATGGGCCGGTAACGACGTCACCACAGACTGCGAGTACGACCCGAAGACCCGGCGTCTGAGCCGGGCGACCACGACCCGGGCCGCGTCCGGCAGTGCCGCCACGGTGCTGCAAGACCTGCGCTATACCTACGACCGGGTCGGCAACGTCACGCAGGTGGAGGACCTGGCGGTCCGGGTCAAATACTTCCGCAACCAGCGGGTGGCCGCGCTACGCACGTACAGCTACGACTGGCTGTACCAGTTGGTGAGCGCCACCGGGCGCGAACAGGCCAATGCTGGTCGGGAGGGCGCGGCATTTCCACCCCTCGGTGACCCGAACGCTCTGGTGAACTACACGCGCACCTTCCAGTACGATACGGCGGGCAACCTGGTGCGCACCCGGCATCAGGGGGCCACCTCGTACTCGCTGGTACTGACGGTGTCGCCGAGCTCAAACCGTGCGGTGGCTGGCCGTCAAGGCAGCGTCGGCGTTGTGGAGGAACAATTCGACGCGCAAGGCAACCTGCATCGACTCGGCAGTGAGCAGCCGCTCAGCTGGTCTGCCAACAACCAGTTGAGCCGTGCCGTACAGCTGCAGCGCACCGATGGCGAGGACGACGCCGAAGCGTATGGTTACGCCAGCGATGGCCGGCGAGTGCGCAAGTGGAGCAGCCAGCAGGCCAAGGCGGTGACGCACCAGCGCGAGGTTCGTTATCTGCCGGGACTGGAGCGACGCACCAACACGGCCACCGGCGAGTTACTGGACGTGGTGTCGAGCATGGTCGCGGGGCAGACCGCGATGCACTGCCTGCACTGGCGGGCAAACCGGCCCAGCGGGCTGGACAATGATACGCGGCGCTACAGCGTGAGCGATCACCTGGGCTCCAGCTGCCTGGAACTCGACCAGTCCGGACAACGGCTGAGTGCCGAGGAATACTACCCGTATGGCGGCACCGCGGTGTGGCTGGCGAGGAGCCAGGTGGAAGGCGACTACAAGTTCGTACGCCATGCGGGCAAGGAGCGCGACGCGACCGGGTTGTATTACTATGGTTATCGGTATTACGCACCCTGGCTCGCCCGTTGGTTGAACCCTGATCCGGCGGGTACCGTCGATGGCCTTAACCTCTATCGCATGGTGAGAAACAATCCCCTGACGTTGGTTGATTCGAAAGGGCTCGCACCGAGATATACTGCCCTGGCCCAGACATTCAGACGTGGAGACATTCTATATGGTCTGGACAAACCTAGAAGTGTGGCGTTGAATGCGCTCGAACAAAGAGGATACAAACGAGAAGTCGGTGGAGTATTAGGGCGTGTATATCGCCTGATATATGGGGAAACCAAAAGCAATATTCTTACTCAAAATGACATAACCAATTTGGCATGGAGCAAGAGGAATTCAAGCGCATATTCATCGGATAGTGAAATTAGGAAGAGAATTAGCGATCCGGAGCGAGTCATTGGATTTAAAAAATTTATAGAAACTCATCTTAAATATAATGTAGCTGAGGTGTATAGTCTCAACCCTCCCCGCATGATGATAGACTGGAAACGTCTCTTTAAAAAAACTAGCAAAGCCGGTCTGGAGTATCAAATAAGAATACGCAGGAGAACAGTACATTTTGTTGCGGAAACAATTATTGACGATATTGATGCTGTAGTCAGCAAAAGGGGGCATGGGCAAAGCGTTACTTCCAGCGAGCTTCGTTGGCTTTACCGTCATAGGGATACAGAAGGTGTCAGAAACTATGTTCGATTTTGGGGGGCAGAAGGTGAACTTATGCACGCCGACGTCTTTGATCCGTTAAAGTGGCGAAATTATACGCCAACGAATCGCTATGACAGGTCTTGGGACCTCAGCGGTCGAGCTTTGATTGGACCTACCTCCTGAATCGTATGTGACCACTTGCCAGCAGCGACGGATATCTTGTGTCATGTCGACGATCTCCGACGCGCTCAAAATGCGTACAGGAGGTGCGTGCTTGCTGGATGAAAAAATCCCGACAATGTCGGGCTTGGAGAGCGGAGTTGCCAGTCTGAACTACCGGCAGTGGGTGGGGGATTCATCTCTGAGCGAGATGCACAGGTACGACGTACTAGGTGCTGACTCAATGCGATGAAGTCTTAGGTCCAGCCAAATTCGTTCTGTCCGTTCACCTGCAGGAGGCAAAAGGAACAGGCTGAAGTTGATCTGCAGTTCATTAGGTTGAAAGTGCAGTTCCCCTATAGGCTTCAAGGACTACATCGCCCAAACGGTTCCCGATTTCTGCTGCGTCTTGTGGGTCTTCGACATAAACAGCTGACTACCAGGCGCGCGCTGTTAAGACCACAGGCAATTTCAACAGCTCAGCTGGGATGTGGTTAATAGTGATAGTCATCTACTTGCTCCAGGTGAGGAAAACCACCTGGCCCGTCTGGGAGGTAGTTTCCCAGGGACGGTGTGAAAAAATTCAGTGGTTGATTCAGGAACGCTTCGGTCAATACCTAAGCGGTGTTAGTCATGCGTAGGGCATGGGAGGCCTGAATCCGAGTTACAGTGCGGGCATATGTGTCGGCGCTGATTGAAAACTGACCCACCCTGCCGATTGAAAATTGACCCAGAGCGGATTGCTGATTTGATCAGCAATTGTGGATAAGCTTAGCAGTCGTGTCCCGGTTGAAGAGGTATTAAGTCCCACCGCATGTGGGCATGCGGCAGGGTTTTTTCGGTGCAGATCAAAACAGCTCATCGTCCTCGGCACCATCATCGTCTTTGCGCTTTCGTTCACGTGATTTGATCTTGGTCTGGACGACCAAGCTGCTGTGTTGCAGGCGGTAGGACTCGTTGCCCGTTTCGACGATGTGGCAGTGGTGTGTCAGCCGATCTAGCAACGCCGTGGTCATCTTGGCGTCACCAAACACGCTTAACCATTCCGAGAAGTTGAGGTTGGTGGTGATCACCACGCTGGTGTGCTCGTACAGCTTGGATAGCAAGTGAAATAACAGGGCGCCACCGCTCTGGCTGAAGGGCAAATACCCCAGCTCATCGAGTATCACCAGGTCTGTTCGTAACAGCCCTTGAGCTATGCGCCCTGTCTTGCCCTCGCTTGAAGCTTGAACGTTGGCAGCAGGCAGTGGGCTATGCCGAACAGGCTCTGGCGCGTGGAGGCCACAGTTTTGCCTTGTTCGACTCCTTGTCCCATGGTCATGGTGCGTTGCGGCAATGGGAAGACGTCAGGAAGTACGGCTTGATGGCCTTGCAACTGCGGGATCAGCGTTTCGGCGTGACGCCAGCGGCGCCCCATGCGGCACCGGAAATGCCGTCTTTGCCTTCCGCACAAACCCAGGATAAGAACGTCATTGCGTTCTCGTTATTCGGTGCCGACTCCAAGTATTGCGAAACGGCAGTGCTTAACGTGATTGAGCAACCGAAGATCTATCCGCACTGGACGTGTCGCTTTTACATCGACGACAGCGTGCCGCCGAGCGTGTTCGAAAGACTGATCGCGGCGGGAGCGCAAGTCATACAGTTCGATGAACAGGCCCGATGTGGCGGTTTCTCGCCTTGCAGGACGAGCACCTGCACCGAGTGCTGTTCCGGGACGCTGACTCGGTGATTTCGATCCGGGAAGCCGAGGCAGTGGAGGAGTGGTTGCACAGCGATTGCCGGTTCCACTGCATGCGCGACAGCGGCACCCACACCGAGCTGATGCTGGCAGGGTTATGGGGCGTGGTGGCCGGCGCTCTACCGCCATTGCTGCAATTGACGGAAGCGTTCTTCGGCGCCGCTGTCGAGTCGCGGCACTTCGCGGATCAGTATTTCCTTCGCCAGCACGTCTGGCCTTACGCGCGGCAGAGCCTCATGCAGCATGATTCGATGTTCGGTTTCATGCAGGTACGGACCTTTCCGGGTGGAATCCCCATGCCGGCCGATTTTCATGTTGGCTATGCCGAAGGTTCGCCGCTGTTCAAGGCCCAGACGGAATGGGCTGATGGCACCCCGGTGCAATGGACATTGCTGCTCAAGCAAGCGGAGCAAGACGTCGTGGTCTGTCGTTATCCTGGCGTGGTGAAGGCGGGGCTGGTGAGCGCGCATATCCCGGCACGGTTTGCCAGGATGATCAGTAGCACGGAGGCAGAGATCAGGTTGCAAATGCTCTAGGGGCATAGAAAGTTAGTGGATGTGGATCAGGGGGATGTAGAGTGGTCCGTGTTCGATAGGTGAGCAGGTACGTATACATTTGAGCTTGTATAACGGTAGGACCTGTTTGTTCAGTCTCTGGGCAGTGAGCTTTTCCTCAAAAGCAATAAAAGCCAGCTAGTCGACTCGCTTGTGCGCTGATCAGATGTGATTGAGCAATATCCGCTGTGCTGTAACCATCTCGAGGCGTTCCTTGAGATTGGCACGCAGGGCACATTGCCGAAGAAGTTCTTTTCTGTGGGGCTCTCCTGCCTGTTGATTTCAGTGTAAGTCTGAATCTCTCGAATTAATGAAGGGAATCGTATTTTACACTGGAGCCTCCTTGTAACGGTCATAAAGTGCATCAGCACAAGGTGCACATAAGGACCTTATAAAGGCAAAGAGGCCGGGTCGCACTCAAAGAGCGCTGGAGTCATTTTTCAATAAGGTGATTTCCGCTCTGAGCCGTAATAGTTCGGCCCGTAGCGATGCATTTTCGTTTTGTAGAGACTCCATGTTCTGCCTCCTTATCTCTCTGGCTCTTTCAATTTCCAAAATTTGGCGTCTCGAAATATATGGGCGGACCGAGGCGGGAGAGGTTTGTCCAAGTAGCAACGATAAGGAAGATTCAATTGATGTCGTTGAAGTATCCAGTCCCAGTTCTGCACGCGTAAGAATTTCTTCGGTGATACGATCATTTGTGAATTTTCGTCTGAGAGAGTGAATGCCTACACGCGTTTGCTTTATGTTTAACTTGGCTATTGCGTCGTGGAATATCTCGGATATCGTCTGGTTGTTTAGAGGGTTACCTGTTCGTGCCGACAGAAATATTCGATCTTGTGTTGTAGCATTATTTGTGTCAATGGCCTGAAGTAGGTCTTTACGGAACGTGTTTATAAAGTGATTTATACGATAAGCAAGAAGTATAGGGACTCTAAAGCTCAAGGTGTATCCGTACTTCTGGTGAGAAGGTGAGACTAAAATAAAGTCATCTTCTGCGGTGTTAATTAGTTTGTCTGAAAACTGTGAGCATAATAATGAGTTAATAGATGATCTTCGGAAACCAGTAAGGTTTGCAATTTCTAAAATTAGTGAGTTACGTTGGCCGATATAGGGGGTAGGGTGATCTAGGAAAATATTTTCTAGGGCTTGCCTGTTTTTTTCTGATGCTTCGTACTTCGTGGTATGCTTGCTGGCACTGCCTATATTGCGAAAGCAAAGGGGAAACAACTCCTTGTCTCGATGGTCCACTGTTCGTCGCAAGAAATATTCAGGAAGTGAAGAGTGTATCTGACAATCGTATCGTCCGATGAGATTACACAGGCTACTATGGGTCTGCATCCATGTGTAAAAGTGGTAGATTCTACGAAGTCGTAGGTTGACTACTGACTTTATACTCTTGCTTGATGATATTCCTGTAGTCAATAATCGATTATAGTCGTTGTCGCGAAAATCCCTAATTAGTGTGTTGGTGACGTCAATCAGCTCAATATTTTGGTTGCTTGCAAAATTTTCGAATACTGATATATGAAATAACTCATTTTTAATGTATTGGTGGCTAAGGTTTTCCTGGCGCTCCAAGAAAATTGCGTAATCTATGATCTCTGTCTGAATGATGTTGCGTTCTATATTGTATGGGATGGGAATGTGGAATCCTTCATTGAGCTGCCAGCGGATTTGTATAGGCATTTTAGTCACCTTTGGACGAGGGTGTTAGCCGCTCAATGATTCTGTTAAGGCGTGCTATTTCTTCAGTTAGTTTTTCTTTTGTCAGAATTAATTGGATCTTCTGGGCGGCTGTATACTCTTCGAGAGTGTTGATATAGTTTTGTTGAGCTTGGATTTTTGCCAGCAGCTTGGAAGTCTTCTTTTTCTGGCTTTCCTCTATCGCCTCAAGTTTTGCTGATTCGAAAATTGATTTAAGCTCAATTATCAAGTCTGGATATTTATTCAGTGTCGCGTTGGCGTTAGTGTCTAGGCTTGGGAACTTTTCGCAAAACCGCATCGAATTTTGGCTGGCGTTCCATATGTTGAATTGCCTGATCGTTTTAGGGTAATACTCACGTTCGTTTTTTAGGCTCTCATGTGTGGTGATGGCGCGGAGAGCTGTTATCTTGAGAAGAATATTTTCCAGCGCTCTTTTTTGGTTGGCTTCGGCCGTTTTCATCAGAGAGGCTCCATGTTGCGTTTGTGATAAACCAATACTGCTTGCAGATTTTTTATCTCTATTTCCAATGCCCTTCGTATGATTGAATCGCCTTCAAAACTATTCAGCGCAATTATTTTCTTTCTGTGAGCCGATTCTAAGGTGAGGACATGCTCTGGTGATGTCCAAGAGTAGGGGCAGTTCTTGCAAAGAACTGGAGATGCGTTTTCCTTGTGCAGCTGATTGTCAGCCTTGTTGTAGCATTTAGAGGATGATCTAATTTTTATGTTTTCAGACAGGCAATGTGCATGCTTGAAAGGTGTGGGGGAGTGGCCGCGTGCGGCTAACTTTTTTATAAAAGACTCGATTCTATCTTTGTTGTCTAACGCATCGAATTTAACTACGTGATATAGGCGTTTGTAGAGAGTCAGGATGAGTTTCGAATAGCCTCCAGATGAACTTTTTTTCGAAAGAATTGAATAGATGATCTCTGAGAACTTTTCTTTTGTGGCGTCTGCCATTTGAATAGCGATTTCTTCATTGTGTTGTTGGTGATCCGTTTTGTAACTATCTATTTTCCAGTCATAGACGCGGCTTAAAAAAGCGGCTTCATTTTGAGAGACCGGGCTGGTGATATAGATCTGGGTGGTGGCTAAACTATCATGCTGTAGCTGATGGGAAAGTGCTGGAAGATGTGGGTATTCATGCTGATTCATGAATATTGTGCAGTAGAGTCGTCTAAACATATGAGGGGTGGCGTCTATTGCTAAGTTTAGATGGGCAACGAAGTGATAGGCTTGTCCACCTTCGTAGGCTTCAAAATTATAGTTTGTGAATTTTTCGGCGGGGCCGCGATGCGTTAGTGTTTTATATCGAAATAATGCAAGGTGACGGTCAATTATCGTCCCGCAACGGTGGTTGCAATGACCTTTGCTTGAGAAGATAAGTTGAAGTTTCTCCAAAGTTTCGACTGCCTTCTGAGTGGCGTCGCCTACATAGAATGGCGCATAGTCTTTGCGTGATTTTTCGATGTAAAACATCATCTCATATATTCTGAGGTCTGAGTTGTATGTAGTGCAACAACCTAGGTATAAGCCCAGCTTTGGATGAAGTATTTCATCCCTGCGACGAGCGTTGAATACTGCAATGCAAAGAAAGCAGGCGGTAATTAAGTCTCTAAGCAAATTATTAAGGTCGATTATTTTGATTGATCTCTGTTCCTGATTTCTGTGCTCGATTAAATCGAATAATTCTGCGTCTTTTACGTAGTCAGTTATTGTTTTGAGTTTTTTGTCGTGGTCGGGGTTGTCTCTAAGTATCTTTATGGCGTTACTCAGTAAACCTAATATCGCTTCGCTTCGTTTGTATATGAGGGCTAGCGACTTCTCCATCAGTTTTCCAGCACCATGGCTATCAATGTTCTTAGTCCTTCCAGGAGAGGTCGTTAATTTTTTTGCGATCCTCACATAATCTGGAAACGGGATGGAGGCGAGGCGAAGGTCTTCTGGAACAAAAAAAAGGAAGTTTATCGACTCCAAGGTCTGTCTCAAACTGCTGTAATTCAGGGCAGGAAATGTTGTGGGGGGTATTGTGTATTCAGAATGCATCCAACCTTTTGTTTCTCTGAACTGCTGAACTTGGTTGAAGTAGCAAGTAGTCTCCTTGTTTGCTATGTTGGTACCAATGGCAAGCTGCAATCCAGCGCTGCTTAGACTCACTTTCCAATTTGTAGAGTTGAACAAAGGATGTAGGGGGGCGTCCATTGTTTCTAGGAAAAAGTTGAGCCTGTCGGAGATTTTAAGAGCACTATGCCAGCCCCCAATCGCCAGAATCTTTGGAAGGCCAGAAATTAGAGATGGTGGTGTTTGGCTAAGTTTATATACATCATTCAGCCATAAGTACTCTAGAAATTTCATGATGTTAGAAAGCATAAAGGCTATTCGGTTTGCCTTGCTTTTTGAATCTGAGGTGATACTGGAGTACTCACTAATAGCATGCAAAGCTGGAATCAGCATCTGGGGTTGGTTGATCAGCTTCTGCGGAGCGTTATCAACAGAGTTTATAGGAAGATGAAAACGTTTTAGATCAATCTCTCGATAGCCAAGCTCGTCATGTCTAGCATCACATCGCCTTATTCTCAGAAAGCCATTAATCGTTATGGTCAGATCGCTGTGAAGCTTAAGTGCCGAAATGAGCGCAAGGGAATCGGCTGCGGTCTTATCGTTCATTGTCAATCGTCCCTTCTATTTTTTTTAATATGTGACCGTAAGCGGAAGCTTTGATGAATTCATAGAGAGCACTGTTGAAAATGATGCGAGGTGCTATTCGGGCTTTGAAGTTTTCTTGGTTTTCAGCGTGTAGGTCTTTCCAGTTACTGTGAAAGAAGTTACGGGTCCTAATAAGTTCAGCGATTCTTTCTTCATTGATCAGAATTACTCTGTTAATACAGCCGTCCCCGCTGTGACAATATTCTGCCCTGCAGTCGCCTTCACCTTGTATCTCCTTAAATGGATGGTCTATTGGGTTTGAGCATAATGCTCCATCCCCTATCGGGATCAGGTTTTTCGAAAGCGATTGGTTCATGTTGAACAGGATTTTTTTCTCCAGTCGCCTTTGAAACTCTAGATTCATAGATGAAAGTAGTTTGTGGTTAAGTAGTTGGTCTAAATAGTGACCGGTTGTGGCTATGTTCTTGTGTCCGTAAATTATTTGCGCTTCGTTTATGCTCTTCAATGAACAGCTTGCAATATTCCCTACTTGAGTGCGTATTTGTTCGTATGAAAAATTGAATATGTTGTGTCTTGATGCGAAGCACGCTGTGGCCATTTGTATAACTACAGTTTGCTCCGTGTAAGGTGTTGAGCCTCCAGTCCATGTAAACCACAAGCGTTGCTCGGTTGGTATGATGTGCCCCAGTTTAATTAGTTGGGAGTGGTTCCATAGCAGCATCGTTACTGCGTCGTGATAGTAAAGCTCACGGCTGTCAATGAAGACGGGTGGGGTAAGATCATCTGTTTTGCTTTTGTAGCCTTGAAGTTCATAGTGTCCATCGATCTCGTCCTTGGTGATCATGCCCAACTCCATGTTGTACAGTGAAGACTTGTTCCACCCGGTACGGCAAAGAAGAAGAATGAATATGGCTTGAATTTCAATTGTGCACGCGCGTTGTGAAAGTGCCATGATTTGTAAGGGGGGGAAACCTGGAGGAATACTCACAAGCGTGTCGTTGAGCAGCTTGCTTAACTTATAGCTTCTCCATGAGGTGCCGGCATTGAAAAGTTTTTTGTTGTTTAATGCTATTAGATAGCTTGGGAGTTTGTGCTTAAACGGTATGGAGTCATAAAATCTATGATCGTACGAAGTAGTACAGTGTTTGACGACGAACCGTTCAATTATTTTTATGTACGCTTCTGGTGTTGGTGAGCTTTCAGCATCTCGGATCTTCTGGCGAAGCTCGTCAGCAGCTCTAATGTCAGCAAGGCAAGCATCTATAATAGTTTGTAAATCGCCATTTAATTTTTTTAGGGTTTTTTCAACGAGGTCTTGGTAGTTTTCATGGCTAATAGCCCCCATAGGCTCGAAGTGAGTCATATTGTTCTTGGGGGTGTCGTTCAGGAGCTCTCTTGGGAGGGACTTCAATTTTCCAATTTTTGATTTGTATCGAACAGAGTCTCTGTTGATATGCTTTTGGTCGACCAAACCGTAGCGGAAAGGAAAGCTTCGAAAGCTATATGAAAATTTCTTTTTGACTTCGGCCGTGTTATTGGGGCTTTTGAGCAGAGCGTCATCCAGAATAGTGAACAGGTCTCTTAGCTCAGGCGAGCTTATCTCCTCAGATCCCAAGTTGATCAAGCCTGAAGCGTTCGAATCTGCTGCTAGTAATTTGATGCATTCGACGATGCACCATAAATAGTCGCGGGGGGTAGGCTCCCCAAGGGACGATTGGCTTATTAGGCGCAGTCCCGCCGTCACCCAGCTTTTTGAGACAATTCCTAGTTCAAAGAGATCGATATGAAACTCGCGTAGGTATTTGCGGCCATGCACACGCCAGAAGGTTCGCACTGAGATATTGAGGTCGTGTTGTTCATGCACGATGATGTCTCCTCGTTCGAAGGCAGGTATAGCAGCGAGCTCTATACTTTGCTCACGTTGGGTACCCTACATTAACGTCCGAGGCTAAGCTGCTGATTGCCGGCGACACGCTGTTCAAGCGCGGGGTAGGGCGCACGGATCTGTGGGGTGGCGACCAGGCCACCATCGTGCGTTCGATCAAGCAGCGTCTGTACACCCTCGACGAAGACGCGACGGTAGTGGCCGGGCATGGTCCGGACACCCGCCTGGGCGATGAAATGCGTGAAAATCCTTTTGTCAGGGCCTGACATTTGCTGTCAAAAGTTTCATGGAATTTTTGTCAGCGGCTGTGTTCAAACGCCAGCAAAGGTCTGTTGCCAACGTCCGCTGCATCACAGAATGTAAAATGTAGGAGCTTCTCCATGTTCACCTCGCGTCGTTTGATCGTTGTTGCTACCGCTGTGGCCTTGTTGTCCGGCTGTGCTTCGCCTAACCCCTATGACAATCAGGGGCAGGCCGACGGCTCCACGGGCATGAGCAAAACTGCAAAATACGGTGGCCTGGGTGCCTTGGCCGGTGCGCTGGCCGGTGCTGCCATCAACCACGACAACCGGGGCAAGGGCGCGCTGATTGGTGCCGCAGTGGTCGGTGCTTCCGCCGCTGGCTATGGCTACTACGCCGACCAGCAGGAAAAGAAACTGCGTGCCAGCATGGCCAACACCGGGGTCGAAGTGCAGCGCCAGGGCGATCAGATCAAACTGATCATGCCGGGCAACATCACGTTCGCCACCGATTCGGCGAACATCGCGCCAAGCTTCTATCAACCGCTGAACAACCTGGCCAGCTCCCTCAAGGAGTTCAACCAGAACCAGATCGAAATCGTCGGCTACACCGACAGCACCGGCAGCCGCCAGCACAACATGGACCTGTCCCAGCGTCGCGCCCAAAGCGTGGCGACCTACCTGACTTCGCAAGGTGTCAGCGGTGCCAACCTGTCGGCCCGTGGCGCTGGCCCGGATAACCCGATCGCCAGCAACAGCGACGTCAATGGCCGTGCCCAGAACCGTCGGGTGGAAGTGAACCTCAAGGCTATTCCTGGCCAGCAGTACCAGCAGCAACAAGGCCAGACCTACCAGCAATACCCGTAACACGCCCGGCTGAACCCCAGGCATTAAAAAGCCCGCCCGATCAATGATCGGGCGGGCTTTTTTACGGCGGTTGAAAAACCGATTACTTCTTCAGGCCGTAGTGCTCGTCGAGCATGCCAGGCGCGTTAGGCGTCTTTGGCGCGTAGTCCCGTGGTGGCTCCTGGTCGCGCGGTGGCGTCAGGCGCTCCCGTGGCGCTTGCACCGAGTCGGAGTGCAGCGCGGCCAGCAGGCGTTGGCGGGTCAGCTCGTCCAGGGCCAGGCGGTTGGCGCCTTCGGCGAGATGGTCTTGCACTTCCTGATAGCTTTGAGTGAGTTTTTTCACCAGCGTAGCGGTGCTGTTGAAGTGGGTGACCACTTCGTTCTGATAGCTGTCAAAACGTTCCTGAATATCATCCAGCTGACGTTGCGTGCTGTTAGGCGCGGCATTCGGCAGCAGGCGAGCGACCAGAAATCCAATGGCGACACCCGCGATCAGGGCAAGAGTCGGCAACAACCAAACTAAGAGCGAGTGTTCCACGAGTCCTTCCTCTATAAACGGCTTTGCTTTACGTTAACGGCTCGAACCTGCGCTGTATACCGCGATTCACTCGCAATAGATTGGCACAGACAATTTGCTAGACGAGTCGACCCGATTCGAGGTCACGGAGTTCCTTCCTTGCTTATGCGTGAAACCCCCGTAGTGATTGCCGGCCCGGTCGGTCAACTGGAAGCCCTGTATCTGGACGTTGCTGATGCCCGTGGCGTGGCGCTGATCTGCCATCCGAACCCGGTGCAGGGCGGCACCATGCTCAACAAGGTGGTCTCGACCCTGCAGCGTACGGCGCGTGACGCCGGCCTGATCACTTTGCGTTTCAACTACCGTGGCGTTGGCGCCAGCGAAGGCAGCCATGACATGGGCAGTGGCGAAGTCGACGACGCGCAGGCGGCTGCCGAGTGGCTGCGGGCCAAGCACCCGGACCTGCCGATGACCCTGCTCGGTTTCTCCTTTGGCGGTTTCGTCGCGGCCAGCCTCGGCGGGCGCCTGGAAGCCAAGGGCGTGCAGCTCAAGCACCTGTTCATGGTCGCCGCCGCGGTAATGCGTCTGCGTGACACTGACCTGCTGCCGCAGAACTGCCCGCTGACCCTGATCCAGCCGGAAACCGACGAAGTGGTCGACCCGCAGCTGGTCTACGACTGGTCCGACGCGCTTGAGCGCCCCCATGAGCTGCTGAAAGTGGCAGAATGCGGACACTTTTTTCATGGCAAGCTCACCGACCTCAAGGATCTGGTGCTGCCACGACTCTCGAACTGATTGCAGTCTGATAAGCGATTACCCATGACTACTCGTACGCGCATCCTCACCGGTATCACCACCACTGGCACGCCGCACCTGGGCAACTACGCCGGCGCCATCCGTCCGGCGATCCTCGCCAGCCGCGACAGCAATGCCGACTCGTTCTACTTCCTGGCCGACTATCACGCCCTGATCAAGTGCGACGACCCGCTGCGTATCCAGCGTTCGCGCCTGGAGATCGCCGCGACCTGGCTGGCCGGTGGCCTGGATGTGGAACGCGTGACTTTCTATCGCCAGTCGGACATCCCGGAAATCCCTGAACTGACCTGGCTGCTGACCTGCGTCGCGGCCAAGGGCTTGCTCAACCGCGCCCACGCCTATAAGGCGTCGGTGGATAAGAACGTCGAGGCCGGCGAAGACCCGGATGCCGGCATCACCATGGGCCTGTACAGCTACCCGGTGCTGATGGCCGCGGACATCCTGATGTTCAACGCGCACAAGGTGCCGGTCGGCCGCGACCAGATCCAGCATGTGGAAATGGCCCGTGATATCGGCCAGCGCTTCAACCATCTGTTTGGCCAGGGCAAGGAATTCTTCACCATGCCCGAGGCGCTGATCGAGGAAAGCGTCGCCACCTTGCCGGGCCTCGATGGCCGCAAGATGTCCAAGAGCTACGACAACACCATCCCGTTGTTCAGCAGCGCCAAGGACATGAAGGACGCGATCTCGCGCATCGTCACCGACTCCCGTGCGCCTGGCGAAGCCAAGGATCCGGATAACGCTCACTTGTTCACCTTGTTCCAGGCCTTTGCCACCCCGGCCCAGGCTGACGAGTTCCGCAGCGAACTGTTGCAGGGCCTGGGTTGGGGCGAGGCGAAGAATCGCCTGTTCCAGTTGCTGGACAATCAACTGGGCGAGGCGCGCGAGCGTTATCACCAGTTGATCGAGCGTCCTTCGGACCTGGAAGACATCCTCCAGGCCGGCGCCAGGAAAGCCCGTGCCGTGGCCACGCCGTTCCTCAACGAGCTGCGTGAGGCGGTGGGCCTGCGTTCGTTCGTCAACCAGGTGCAAGTGGCGGCGACCACCAAGAAGAAAGCGGCCAAGGCCGCGCGCTTCGTCAGCTTCCGCGAAGACGACGGCAGCTTCCGCTTCCGCCTGTTGGCCGCCGATGGCGAGCAATTGCTGCTGTCGCGCAATTTCGCCGATGGCAAGACCGCGGGCGCTGTGACCAAGCAGCTGCAAGCCGGCCAGGCTCTGGATGTACGCAGCGAGGCATTGAGTTTCAGCATCTGGCTGGAAGGCCAGTGCGTAGCCGACAGCCCGGCCTTTGCCGACGCGGCGGCCCGCGATGCCGCGATCGACGCGTTGCGCGTTGCCCTGACGCCCGCGCAGGACTAACCGCAATCTCCCGACCAAGGGCTGATTGCCATTCTCAAGGGCCGTCGCTACAGTGACGGCCCGTTTTTGTTGCCTTGCTAACGAATTATGACGCCCCTAGAACGATATCAAGCTGATCTGAAACGCCCGGAGTTCTTCCACGACGCTGCGCAGGAAACCGCCGTGCGTCATTTGCAGCGCCTGTACGACGACTTGATCGCTGCGTCGAACAACAAGCCGGGCCTGCTGGGCAAGCTGTTTGGCAAGAAAGACCAGGCGCCGGTCAAGGGCCTGTATTTCTGGGGCGGGGTAGGGCGGGGCAAGACTTATCTGGTCGATACCTTCTTTGAAGCCCTGCCGTTCAAGCAAAAGGTCCGGACTCACTTCCACCGCTTCATGAAGCGTGTCCATGAAGAGATGAAGACCCTGGGCGGCGAAAAGAACCCGCTGACCATCATCGCCAAGCGCTTCGCCGACGAGGCCCGGGTGATCTGCTTCGACGAGTTCTTCGTTTCCGACATCACTGACGCCATGATCCTTGGCACGCTGATGGAGGAGCTGTTCAAGAACGGCGTGACCCTGGTGGCCACCTCGAACATCGTGCCGGACGGCTTGTACAAGGACGGCCTGCAGCGCGCGCGCTTCCTGCCGGCCATAGCCCTGATCAAGCAGCATACCGAGATCGTCAATGTCGACAGCGGCGTGGACTATCGCCTGCGGCACCTGGAGCAGGCCGAGCTGTTCCATTTCCCGTTGGACGAAGCGGCTCACGAAAGCCTGCGCAAGAGCTTCCGCGCGCTGACGCCGGAATGCACCCAGGCGGTGGAGAACGACGTGCTGATCGTCGAGAACCGTGAAATCCGTGCCTTGCGTACCTGTGATGACGTGGCCTGGTTCGACTTCCGCGAACTGTGCGATGGCCCGCGCAGCCAGAACGACTACATCGAGCTGGGTAAGATCTTCCATGCGGTGTTGGTCAGTGGTGTCGAGCAGATGAGCGTCACCACTGACGACATCGCCCGTCGCTTCATCAACATGGTCGATGAGTTCTACGACCGTAACGTCAAGCTGATCATTTCCGCTGAAGTCGAGCTCAAGGATCTGTACACCGGCGGTCGCCTGACCTTCGAGTTCCAGCGCACCCTCAGCCGTCTGCTGGAGATGCAGTCCCACGAATTTCTTTCGCGGGCGCACAAGCCTTAACGGTTATCCGGATAAAAAAAGGGCCTGCATTTGCAGGCCCTTTTTCATTTACGCGGCTTGTTGGTGGAATTGCTGCCGGTACTGGTTCGGTGACAACTCGGTGTGCTGGCGGAACAGGCGGGCGAAGAAGCTCGCATCGTCATAACCGACTTCGTAGCTGATGGTCTTGATGCTCTTGCGCGTCCCCGAGAGCAGGCCCTTGGCGGTTTCGATGCGCAAGCGCTGCAGGTAATGCAGCGGTTTGTCGCCGGTGGCAGTTTGGAAGCGCCGCATGAAATTGCGAATGCTCATGCCGTGTTCGCGGGCTACGTCCTCGAAGCGGAACTTGTCGGCGAAGTGTTCTTCGAGCCAATGCTGGATCTGCAGGATGATCACGTCCTGGTGCAGCTTCTGACCGCCAAAACCGATACGGCCCGGGGAATAGCTGCGCTGCACTTCATAGAGAATGTCGCGGGCCACGGCCTGGGCGACGTTGGCGCCGCAGAATCGCTCGATCAGGTAGATGTACAGGTCGCAGGCCGAGGTGGTGCCTCCGGCGCAAAACAGGTTGTCGGCATCGGTCAGGTGTTTGTCCTGATTGAGCTGGACCTTGGGGAAGCGCTCGCTGAAGGCATTGAAGAAGCGCCAGTAAGTGGTGGCCTCCTTGCCGTCGAGCAGCCCGGCCTCGGCCAGCCAGAACACCCCGGTGGCTTCGCCGCAAAGCACGGCGCCGCGGGCATGCTGCTGGCGCAGCCAGGGCAGGATCTGTGGGTAACGTTGGCAGAGGGTTTCGAAATCGTCCCAGAACGCCGGGAGGATGATCACGTCGGTATCTTCGAGGGCGCCGTCCACCGGCATGATCACATTGCTGAAGCTGCACACCGGTTTTCCATCGGGGCTGACCAAGCGGGTTTCGAAGGCCGGGGTCAAGCCCTGGCCCAGTTGCTTGCCGTAGCGCAGGCTGGCCAGATGGAAGAAGTCCTTGGCTTGCATGAGGGTGGAGGCGAAAACCCGGTCGATTGCCAGGATGCTGACGCGCCGCAAAGGCGTGGAGGTTTGGTTAGACATAATTCAATTGTTCTTATAGGGGAAAGTGGTCACCAGACGGCTGGATCGTCTTATTTTTTGTCGGATGTGTCCAGTGTCCCGTGTCGTGCGCGTGGGCTTAGGCTCTGTGGGCCAATCCCGGCTAACAATAACGACAGGTGGCCCCATGATCCCCAGAACCTTGTTCAGCTCTGAGCACGAACTTTTTCGTGACAGCGTGCGTACCTTCCTGGAAAAGGAGGCCGTGCCATTCCATGGGCAATGGGAAAAACAGGGCTACATCGACCGCGCCTTGTGGAACAAGGCCGGCGAGGCGGGAATGCTCTGCTCGCATCTTCCCGAGGAGTACGGTGGGCTGGGCGCCGACTTTCTCTATAGCGCGGTGGTAATCGAGGAAGTGGGGCGCCTTGGCCTGACCGGTATCGGTTTCTCCTTGCACTCCGATATTGTCGCGCCCTACATCCTGCATTACGGCAGCGAGGCGCTGAAGCACAAGTACCTGCCGAAACTGGTGTCCGGCGAGATGGTCACGGCCATTGCCATGACCGAGCCGGGCGCTGGCTCCGACTTGCAGGGGGTGAAAACCACGGCGGTGCTGGACGGCGACGAGTACGTGATCAACGGGTCCAAGACCTTTATTACCAACGGCTACCTCGCCGACCTGGTGATTGTCGTGGCCAAGACGGATCCCAAGGCCGGCGCCAAGGGCACCAGCCTGTTCCTGGTGGAGGCGGATACGCCTGGTTTTTCCAAGGGCAAGCGCCTGGAAAAAGTCGGCATGAAGGCCCAGGACACTTCCGAGCTGTTCTTCCAGGACGTCCGTGTGCCCAAGGAAAACCTGCTGGGGCAGGCCGGAATGGGCTTTGCCTATCTGATGCAGGAGTTGCCGCAAGAGCGCCTGACGGTGGCGGTAGGTGGTCTGGCGTCCGCCGAGGCGGCGTTGCAATGGACCCTGGAATACACCCGCGAGCGCAAGGCTTTTGGCAAGTCGATCGCCGACTTCCAGAACACCCGTTTCAAGCTGGCGGAAATGGCCACCGAGATCCAGATCGGGCGGGTCTTCGTCGATCGCTGCCTGGAGCTGCATCTGCAAGGCAAGCTCGATGTACCGACTGCCGCGATGGCTAAATACTGGGGTACCGACCTGCAATGCAAGGTGCTCGACGAGTGCGTGCAGTTGCACGGTGGCTACGGCTTCATGTGGGAATATCCGGTGGCCCGGGCCTGGGCGGATGCGCGCGTGCAGCGGATCTATGCCGGGACCAACGAAATCATGAAGGAAATCATCGCTCGCTCCCTGTAGCGCGTTGTCTCCTGCGTAGAGGCGAGCTTGGCGGGCCAGCTCGCTTCTATTCGGGAGGGCAGGTTACGGCGCCGGATTCGGGTGATCCTTGTGGATCGCCTCGATACCGGCCAGCACTTCATTCGACAGCTTCAGCTCGAGGCTGGCGATATTGCTGTCCAGTTGTTCGAGGGTGGTTGCGCCAATAATGTTGCTGGTGACGAACGGTTGCTGAGTGACAAACGCCAGTGCCATTTGCGCCGGATCCAGGCCATGCTCGCGAGCCAGGGCGACATACCGGCTGCAGGCCGCTTCCGATTGCGGGTTGAAGTAGCGGCTGAAGCGGCTGTACAGGCTCAGGCGGCCTTTGGCCGGGCGCGCCCCGCCTTCGTATTTGCCGGAAAGGAAACCGAACGCCAGCGGCGAGTACGCCAGCAATCCGCATTGTTCGCGAATGGCGATTTCCGCCAGGCCCACTTCAAAGCTGCGGTTGAGCAGGTTGTACGGGTTCTGGATCGATACCGCCCGTGGCCAGCCACGGCTCTCGGCGAGGGCCAGGAACTTCATGGTGCCCCAGGGCGTTTCGTTGGAAAGGCCGATGTGCCGGATCTTGCCGGCCTTGACCTGTTCGTCCAGGGCTTCGAGGGTTTCTTCCAGCGGGGTGAAGTCTTCTTCCTTGTGCTTGTAGCCCAATTGGCCGAAGAAGTTGGTGCTGCGCTCAGGCCAGTGCAACTGGTAGAGGTCGATCCAGTCGGTCTGCAGGCGCTTGAGGCTGGCATCCACGGCTTCGACGATATGCTTGCGGTTGTGTTTGAGCTGATTGTCGCGGATGTAGTCGATGGTGTTGCCGGGACCGGCGATCTTGCTGGCCAGGATCCAGTCGCCGCGATCGCCGCGAGCCTTGAACCAGTTGCCGATGTAGCGCTCGGTGGTGGCGTAGGTTTCGGCTTTTGGCGGCACCGGGTACATCTCGGCGGTGTCGATGAAATTGATTCCTGCTGCCTTGGCCCGTTCGATCTGGGCGAAGGCTTCGGATTCACTGTTTTGCTCGCCCCAGGTCATGCTTCCCAGGCAGATTGCACTCACGTTCAGGTCGGTTCGGCCTAGCTGGCGATAGTCCATCGGGTGCTCCTTCGGCAAAACAATCATAAAAGCAGGTTGAAATTTTTTTCGCAATCTGCATAATTCCGCAGCTCTTTCTGCAGTGGAAGTGATGCGCCGCCTGCCGAAGAATCTTGCCGTATAACGGACGCGCTGACCCGAGCCCCCGATAGCGTCTGTATCCGGCTGCCTTTGACTTGTCAAAGTACGCACTATTCAGTAAGATCCGCCGTCTAATTTACAGGGCGGCCCCTGAGGCTATAAAGAATGAAAACTTTTACTGCTAAACCGGAAACAGTTAAGCGCGACTGGTTTGTCGTCGACGCTGCTGGTCAGACCCTGGGTCGTCTGGCCACCGAAATCGCGAGCCGTCTGCGTGGCAAGCACAAGCCTGAGTACACCCCTCACGTCGACACCGGTGACTACATCGTCGTGATCAACGCTGAGCAAGTACGTGTTACTGGCGCTAAAACCACTGACAAAATGTACTACTCCCACTCCGGTTTCCCGGGCGGCATCAAGTCGATCAACTTTGAAAAGCTGATCGCCAAGGCCCCTGAGCGCGTGATCGAGACCGCGGTAAAAGGCATGCTGCCTAAGAACCCGCTGGGTCGCGACATGTACCGTAAGCTGAAAGTCTATGCGGGCGCTGCACACCCTCATACTGCTCAGCAGCCCCAAGAACTGAAGATTTAACGGAATAGTTCATTATGTCGGCGACTCAAAATTACGGCACTGGCCGTCGCAAGACTGCAACCGCACGCGTTTTCCTGCGTCCGGGCACTGGTAACATCTCCATCAACAACCGCTCCCTGGATAACTTCTTCGGTCGCGAAACTGCCCGCATGGTAGTTCGTCAGCCGCTGGAACTGACCGAGACCGTCGAGAAGTTCGACATCTACGTCACTGTTATCGGCGGTGGTGTGAGTGGCCAAGCTGGCGCTATCCGCCACGGCATCACTCGCGCTCTGATGGATTACGACGAGACTCTGCGCAGCGCCCTGCGTAAAGCCGGTTTCGTAACCCGTGACGCACGTGAAGTTGAACGTAAGAAAGTTGGTCTGCGTAAGGCGCGTAAGCGTCCGCAGTACTCGAAGCGTTAATTCGCTTTCGCGTTCAAAAAAACGCCCAATCTCCTCGCGGAGTTGGGCGTTTTTTTATGGGCGATTATTTTACGGTGTGACAACTTGCCACATCCGTGGAGCCCCTATACTACAGGGCTTGGGGCAGGGCCAAGTTGGTAATTACCTTGTCAGAGTAGGGGCTTTTCATTACCATTCGGCAAAATTTTTATAAGTTCAGATTTTTACTTAGTAGATGCCTGATTTAACAGGCCACAAAGCTGATGGGAGAGGACTGAATGAGCAATGACGGCGTGAATGCAGGCCGGCGTCGCTTCCTTGTAGCAGCCACATCCGTGGTGGGTGCTGCAGGAGCGGTGGGGGCTGCGGTCCCGTTCGTGGGGTCATGGTTTCCCAGTGCCAAGGCGAAAGCCGCAGGGGCACCGGTGAAAGTGAATATCAGCAAGATCGACCCAGGTCAGCAGATGATTGCTGAATGGCGTGGTCAGCCGGTATTCATCGTCCGCCGTACACAGGAAATCCTGGGGAATCTCAAAAAGATCGAGGGGCAACTTTCCGATCCCGACTCCAAGAACTCTGTTCAACCAACCTATGTCGATCCGGAAGTGCGCTCGATCAAGCCAGAGATTCTGTTGCTGATCGGTATTTGCACCCACCTGGGTTGTTCGCCGACCTTCCGCCCTGAAGTGGCGCCTGCGGATCTGGGCAAGGATTGGGTAGGTGGCTATTTCTGCCCTTGCCACGGCTCCCATTACGATCTGGCTGGCCGCGTCTACAAGTCGCAACCCGCGCCTTTGAACCTGCCAGTACCCCCGCATTCCTATGAGTCGGATGACCTTATTGTCATCGGCGTCGATACGGAGAAAGCGTGATGAGCAAGTTCATGGATTGGGTTGATGCGCGCTTCCCAGCGACCAAAATGTGGGAAGATCATCTCAGCAAGTATTACGCCCCGAAGAACTTCAACTTCTTCTACTTCTTTGGTTCCCTGGCTCTGCTGGTTCTGGTTAACCAGATCGTCACCGGTGTCTGGCTGACCATGAGCTACACCCCGTCGGCGGAAGAGGCTTTTGCTTCCGTCGAATACATCATGCGCGACGTCGAGTACGGCTCGATCTTGCGTCTGCTGCACTCCACCGGCGCTTCGGCGTTCTTCATCGTGGTTTATCTGCACATGTTCCGTGGCCTGCTCTACGGTTCCTACCAGAAGCCGCGTGAGCTGGTATGGCTGTTCGGCATGCTGATCTACCTGGCGCTGATGGCCGAAGCGTTCATGGGCTACCTGCTGCCTTGGGGACAAATGTCCTACTGGGGCGCCCAGGTGATCATCTCGCTGTTTGGTGCGATCCCGGTCATCGGTAACGACCTGACCCAGTGGATTCGTGGTGACTACCTGATTTCCGGTATTACCCTGAACCGCTTCTTCGCCTTGCACGTCGTAGCCCTGCCGATCGTGATTCTCGGTTTGGTGGTGCTGCACATCCTGGCGTTGCACGAGGTGGGTTCGAACAACCCGGATGGCGTGGACATCAAGAAGCACAAAGACGAAAACGGCATACCGCTGGATGGCATTGCTTTCCACCCGTACTACACCGTGAAAGATATCGTCGGTGTCGTGGTGTTCCTGTTCATCTTCTGTTCGATCGTGTTCTTCTTCCCGGAAATGGGGGGTTATTTCCTCGAGAAGCCGAACTTCGAACAGGCCAACCCGTTCAAGACGCCTGAGCATATTGCGCCGGTTTGGTACTTCACCCCGTTCTACGCGATCTTGCGTGCGGTTCCGGACAAGCTGCTGGGCGTGATTGCGATGGGTGCGGCGATCGCTGTGCTGTTCGTGCTGCCGTGGCTTGATCGCAGCCCGGTCAAATCCATGCGCTACAAGGGCTGGCTGAGCAAGATCTGGCTGCTGGTGTTCTGTGTGTCGTTCGTGATCCTGGGGATCCTGGGCGTTCTGGCACCGACTCCAGGTCGTACGTTGCTGTCGCAGGTATGTACCTTCCTGTACTTCGCCTACTTCATTCTGATGCCGTTCTACACCAGGCTCGAGAAGACCAAACCGGTTCCGGAAAGGGTGACTGGCTGATGAAAAAGCTATTTGCTGTACTGATTCTTGCTGCTATGCCTGTATTGTCCTTTGCGGCCGAGCACGGTGGTCCTGAGTTGGAAAAAGTCGACATCGACCTCTCCGACAAGGCCGCCATGCAAGATGGTGCGCGGACATTCGCCAACTATTGCATGGGTTGTCACAGCGCCAAGTTCCAGCGCTATGAGCGCGTCGCCGACGATCTGGGGATTCCTCATGATCTGATGATGAGCAAGCTGGTGTTCACGGGTGCGAAAATCGGTGATCACATGAATATCGGTATGCAGCCGGCAGACGCCAAGACCTGGTTCGGTGCGGCTCCGCCCGACCTGACCCTGGTGGCTCGTGTGCGTGGTACCGATTGGCTCTATGGCTACCTGCGTTCCTTCTACGAAGACCCTGCGCGTCCATGGGGCGTGAACAACAAGGTCTTCCCGAACGTGGGTATGCCTAACGTTCTGGTCGGCCTGCAAGGGCGCCAGGTCGTTGGCTGCAAACAGGTGCAGATCGTTGAAGACGGCAAGAAACAATACGATCCGCTGACCGGCACCGCGTTGACCCATGAAGCCTGCGACCAGCTGACCGTGCTGCCAAAAACCGGCACGCTCAACGAAGAGCAGTTCGACGAGAAGGTCAAGAATCTGGTGACCTTCCTGGCCTACTCGGCCAACCCGGTCAAGCTGGAGCATCAACGTATCGGCACCTATGTGTTACTGTATCTGGCCTTCTTCTTCGTATTCGCCTATCTGCTCAAGCGCGAATACTGGAAAGACGTTCATTGATAAAGCTGTAATTCATTGCTGTTAATCGTGCGCGCCCAAGGGCGTCTCTGAAGGTGTAACGAGTCTGGGTCATCCAGGCGTTACGGGAGGCGCCCTCTGGGCGCGCTCGTTTTTCTGCTTCCGATAATTTCAACAAGCGAGGAGGACCGCCATGGGCGTGACCAATCGGTTGGCCTGTTACTCCGACCCCGCCGACCACTATTCCCACCGGGTACGCATCGTGCTCGCAGAGAAGGGTGTCAGCGCCGAGATCATCAGTGTGGAGGCGGGGCGTCAGCCGCCGAAACTGATCGAAGTGAACCCTTACGGCAGTCTGCCCACGCTGGTCGATCGTGACCTGGCGTTGTGGGAGTCGACCGTGGTGATGGAATATCTGGATGAGCGTTACCCGCACCCGCCACTGCTGCCGGTTTACCCTGTGGCGCGTGCCAACAGCCGCCTGCTGATTCACCGGATCCAGCGCGACTGGTGTGGGCTGGTGGACCAGATACTGGATTCCCGGACCAAGGAAGCGGCTCGGGCCCAGGCCCGTAAAGAGCTGCGTGAGAGCCTGACCGGTGTGTCGCCGCTGTTCGCGGAAAAGCCGTTTTTCCTCAGTGAGGAACAAAGTCTGGTGGATTGCTGCCTATTGCCAATACTCTGGAGATTACCGATTCTGGGTATTGAATTGCCACGGCAAGCCAAGCCGTTGCTTGATTATATGGAGCGCCAGTTCGCCCGTGAGACGTTCCAGGCAAGCCTGTCTGGCGTTGAACGCGACATGCGCTAAGGCTTAAGGAGCCGCTATGAACTCCAGTCGACCTTATCTGGTCCGCGCGCTCTACGAGTGGATTGTGGACAACGATTGCACCCCGCACATGCTGGTCAATTCCGAGTATCCGGCGGTGCAGGTGCCTCAGGGTTTTGCCAGTGACGGGCAGATTGTCCTGAACATTTCGCCAAGTGCCGTGCGCCATCTGCACATGGATAACGAAGTGGTGACTTTCGAGGGGCGCTTCGGTGGCGTCCCGCATAGTTTGTACGTTCCTGTGCCAGCGATCCTGGGTATTTATGCTCGGGAGAATGGTCAGGGTATGGTGTTCGATCTGGAGTCGCCCCTGGATGACGAGGACGATGAAATCGAGCCGGATGATGACATCCCGCCACCGGATACCGAGCCGCCACGCCCAAGTGGTCGGCCTAGTCTGAAGGTCGTGAAGTAATAAAAAAGGCGATCCATCCGGATCGCCTTTTTTGTACCTGTACCTTTCGTTTACATCAGTCGATGTACTCGAACAGTTTGACGATTTTCTGCACGCCGGAAACGCCCTGCACCAGATTGGTCGCCTGGGTGGCTTCCTGTTGGGTCAGCAGGCCCATCAGGTAGACGATGCCGTTTTCCGTCACCACCTTGATGCGCGAGCCAGGAATGCTGGAGTCGGTCAGCATCTGGGTCTTGATCTTGGTGGTCAGCCAGGCGTCGTTCTGCCGGGCCAGCAGGGAGGAGGGTGGCAGAACCTGCAGTTCGTTGTGGACTTTTTTCACTCGCTGTACGGCGCTGGCAGCCTGCTCGGCGAGCGTCTTGAGGTCGGCGCGTGGGGTCTGGCCGGCGAGCAGGACGATGCCGTTGAAGCTGGTCACCACAATGTGCGAATTGTGGTCCAGGTCCGGGCTGGCCTTGGCGACGTTCACTTCGACTTTGGTCTGGATCAACGAATCATCGATCTTGCTGCCGAAGGTGCGGGTGCCGCGGTCGTCTTCGATCGGGCTTTCGCGGGTGGCGGTAATCACCGAGCTGCAACCGCTGATGCTCAAGGCTAGGGTCAGGGCCAGTAGGCCAAGGCGATTAGGGGTCATTCTTCACTCCCGAACAATTGGCTGTCGATCAAGTCGCAGAGGCAATGGATCGCCAGCAGGTGGACTTCCTGGATACGTGCGGTGACATTGGCCGGTACGCGAATCTCGACATCTTCTGGCAATAGCAGGGATGCCATGCCGCCGCCATCGCGCCCGGTCAATGCTACGACAATCATTTCGCGATCATGTGCGGCCTGGATCGCTTGAATGATGTTCGCCGAGTTGCCGCTGGTGGAAATCGCCAGCAGGACATCGCCGGGCTGGCCCAGGGCGCGGATCTGCTTGGAAAAGACTTCGTTGTAGCTGTAGTCGTTGGCTATCGAGGTGATCGTCGAGCTGTCGGTGGTCAGTGCAATGGCTGGCAGGCTCGGGCGTTCGCGCTCGAAGCGGTTGAGCAGCTCGGACGAAAAATGCTGGGCATCGCCGGCCGAGCCGCCGTTGCCGCAGGACAGCATTTTCCCTTCGTTGAGCAGTGCATTGACCATGACCTGGCTGGCTTGCTCGATGTGCGGTGCAAGTACGTCCATCGCCTGTTGCTTGGTGTCGATACTGGCCTGAAAAAGCTGGCGAATTCGGGATTGCATGTCCATCTGTGTGACCTTAAGTAGCGCGGCTTTCTGGCACGTGAATGTGCTGCCCGCAAAGCAAAGAGCAAAAGTGTTGAGTGAAAATATCCGGCTTGGCCCGAGAGCATCGATCAGCTTTCAAAGGCATTCCGTAGCCAGTTCAAATGAATTGTCGTGCCTGGGACACCGTCTATGGCGACCACATCGAAACGGCAAGGGTGGTTGGACCAGCGCGACTCGCGCTGCAGGAAAAACTGCGCGGCGAGTATCAGTTTCTGACGCTTGCGCGCGTCGATACTGCCGAGTGCGCCACCCCATTGCGTGTGTTGTCTGTAGCGGACTTCGACGAATACTACTGTATCGCCGTCAAGCATGACCAGATCAAGCTCGCCGCGTTTGCACAACCAGTTCTGCGCCAGCAGGCGCAGGCCCTGTTGTTCAAGATGCCGAAGCGCTTGGGCTTCGGCATCCTGACCGCTTTGCAGGCGTGATCTTTGTGGCATTAGCGCGGGGTATCAGGCAGGCGGGTGACCTGGCCGCTGACGAACTCGGCCCACGGCAACTGGCGTTGAATGCGCTGGCTCGGGCTCATGGTCAGGCTGCCTGACAGGCCGTCGATTCGGCTGTCCGGCAGCGCCTTGAGTTGCCCCAGGCGGGGTGCCAGTCGGTAGGCGTCGACGCCCATTGCATACAGTCGGCCCAGGCTGCCGCCAGCTTGTGGCCATTGCGCGGCTACCTGCTGGCGCAGTGGGTCATTGGCATCCAGCAGCCAGGGAGTTTCGCAGAAGCGTACGCCGTTCATGTCGTTGTACTGGTTCTGGTCGCCGCTGGCGCTGAAGACATGCGAAGTGGCATAGACCGGTACATCGCCGGCGTACTGAAAGTTCAGGGTCGGTTTGATCTGCTGTGCCTGTTGCGGGGTGGAGGCCAGGAAAATGAATTCGATGTCCTGGCGACGCGAAGGTTGTGCCGCTACCTGGGTGCCGGCGGCGTTCTGCAGGCTCTTGGCGCGGGCTTCGCTTTGACGCAGTTGGAACAGGTCGGCAATTTGCTGGGCCAGGGCTACCGGCTGATCGACGCGTTCGATACCGACCACGCTACCGCCGTTGCTTTCCCAGTCCTGGCGGAAAGCCTTGAGCACGCGATCACCCCATTCGCCGCGTGGCACCAGGACCGCAGCGCGGTGCAGGCCGTCGGCGCGGGCACGGCGGGAGACCTCGCGGGCTTCGTCTTCGGCGGCTAGGCCGAACTGGAACAGTTGCGCAGGGCCTTGTTCACCTTCGCTGTAATTCAATGCCAGGGTGGTGATAGGCAGTTGCGGGCGAGCAGCGAGTTGTTTGACCAGCGGTTTTTCCAGGGGGCCGACAACCAGTTGCACGCCATCTGCCTGGGCCTTGCGATAGAAGTCATCCAGCGAGGTCAGGCGCGAGCTGTCGTAGAACTCGATGCTGGGTGGTTTCTGGCCGGCTTGCTGGGCCTGATAGTGCGCGGCCATGAAGCCATCGCGCAGGGCCTTGGAGACCGCGGCCAGCGGGCCGTCCTGCGGCAGCAGCAGGGCGATCTTGGACAGCGGCTGGCTAGCCAGTTCCTTGAGTTTGGTCAGCGGCAGCGGCAGTTGAATGGCGGCCGGGTGCTTGGGGTTCTGTGCGCGCCAGTTGTCGATGGCGGCCTGCTGTTGTTCCAGGGTGCCAGCCGTCTTTACCGCCAGCGCCAGGCTCATCCAGCCGCCCAGGTCGTCGTTGCTGACGGCTTGCAGTTGGTCGGTCGGCAAGCTGGCGATCAAGGCCCAGATGGCTTCATGGTTTTTGCTGGCGGCATCGTCCTTGAGCAGTGGAGCAATGAAGATGCGCTCCCGTGCTGCTGCAAGCGCCTGGCCGTCCGCCTCGAGTGCGCGAGCATGGACAGTGCCGGTGCGGATCTGCTGCTCTTCCGGCAGTTCGCCCAGGCGTTGCAGGCTTGGGTGGCTCAGAGCGGTCAGGGCCGCCTTTGGCTGGTTGCGGCTCATGGCGAGTTCGGCGGCCAGGGTGCTGGCAAAAACCTGTTGGCCGGGCTTGAGCTGCTCCATCGGTACTTGCTGCAGGATTTGCGCTGCCTGGCCAGCATTGCCCTGGCGATAGGCCAGGTCGGCTGCGCTCAAGCGCAGCAGGGCTGCCTTGTCAGGTGTCTTGCTGTTGGCGGCCTGTTCGAGCAGTTGCTCGATGCTGGCATCCGGGGTCCGTGGAAGTTCGCCAAGGCTGGAGGAGGGCGAGCTGGCGCAAGCCGCCAGAAGGGCAGCAAGGCAGAGGGCAGAGAGCAGCCGCAGGCAAGCGATCATGTAAGTGTTCCTGATACTCGATCAAATTAGCGTGGAATTGTACCCAAGCGCTGGCCGGGGCGCGATGTTGCTGGCAATAAACCGTCTATTTTAGGTCGTGCAAATGTTGCAGGGCTTTGGAATGGCTGCTGCTATTGATAGGCACAAGCTGCCTGCGAGGCGTATTGCGAAGGCATCTACGCGCTACAATGGCGCTTTTACCGATCAAGAGGTGTGCGCTTTGACTGCTCCAGGTTCTTTGAATTCCGCTGCTGGCTCGCTTTATGTGGTGGCGACGCCCATCGGCAACCTGGACGACATCAGTGCCCGGGCCTTGAAGATCTTGCGCGAGGTGGCGCTGATCGCCGCCGAAGACACTCGTCACTCGCAGCGCTTGATGCAGCACTTCGGGATTTCCACTCCATTGGCTGCCTGTCACGAGCACAACGAACGGGATGAAGGCAGTCGTTTCCTGACTCGCTTGTTGGCGGGAGACAGCGTTGCGCTGATTTCCGATGCGGGCACACCGCTGATCTCTGACCCTGGTTACCACTTGGTGCGTCAGGCGCGGGCGGCGGGTATCAATGTCGTTCCCATTCCTGGGGCCTGTGCGTTGATTGCAGCCTTGTCGGCGGCTGGGTTGCCTTCCGATCGTTTTATTTTCGAGGGTTTTTTGCCGGCCAAGGCTGTCGGGCGGCGTGGGCGCCTTGAGCTATTAAAGGAAGAACCGCGCACGCTGATCTTCTATGAGGCACCACACCGCATCCTCGAATGTTTGCAGGATATGGAATTGGTGTTCGGTGGAGAGCGTCCGGCGTTGCTGGCTCGAGAGTTGACCAAGACCTTTGAAACTCTCAAGGGGTTGCCGCTTGCAGAGTTGCGAGCCTTCGTTGAAGCGGATAGCAATCAGCAGCGTGGCGAATGCGTGGTATTGGTGGCGGGGTGGTCGGCCCCTGACAGCGACGAGGCCGTGAGTGGTGAGGCGATGCGGGTTCTCGATCTGCTGCTCAAGGAAATGCCGCTCAAGCGGGCTGCGGCATTGGCGGCGGAAATTACCGGCGTGCGCAAGAATGTTCTCTATCAGGTGGCGCTGGATAAACAGAAAGGCGAGTAAACGCTGTCGGCGGAATGGCAAAGGGCTTTTATCGCTTGTTCTTCCGCCGCTCTGCCGTTAACCTGCGCGGCGGAGAGTCGATTGGACAGTCGCTGCCCTCTATGAAAATTAGAGGGGGGAGGAAAGTCCGGGCTCCATAGGGCGGAGTGCCAGGTAATGCCTGGGAGGCGTGAGCCTACGGAAAGTGCCACAGAAAATAACCGCCTAAGCACTTCGGTGCCGGTAAGGGTGAAAAGGTGCGGTAAGAGCGCACCGCACGTCTGGTAACAGTTCGTGGCTAGGTAAACCCCACTCGGAGCAAGACCAAATAGGGTTCCAAGGCGTGGCCCGCGCTGGAACCGGGTAGGTTGCTAAAGATGTCCAGTGATGGCCATCGTAGAGGAATGACTGTCCTCGACAGAACCCGGCTTACAGATCGACTCTCCACCTTTTCCCTCCCTGCTTGAATCAATAGCAGAAGTGCTTTTGTAATACCGAAAAGATCTTACTCTTAATAAATCACTTTAACTTCGCGGCACAGCTTCTTGAGCTGGTTGAAGTTATTGCATCAAATCCTTCGCCAAATTCCCGTTACCCCTCCTTTTAGTCTCCTAAATCTCCGTTCTATAAGGCTTTTCCGTCGCTCCGTGCCTTGACGGTGTGGTGGGCGCATTCCTATAGTGTGCGCAAGTGGCGGAAAGTGGCATGAAGTGGGTTTTTTGGGCGTAAAACGCTAAAATTTGGAGAAACGCTGACGTGTTTCGCGGAGCTAACGCTATCAGTCTCGATGCAAAGGGCCGTCTCGCCATGCCGAGCCGGTACCGTGACGAGCTCGTTTCGCGTAGTTCCGGGCAACTTATCGTCACTATTGATGCCGTTGATCCGTGTTTGTGTGTTTATCCCCTCGATGAGTGGGAAATTATTGAAACCAAACTGCGTGCCCTGCCTTCGCTACGTGAGGAAAACCGTCGCTTGCAGCGTTTGCTGATTGGTAATGCCGTCGATCTCGAGCTCGATGGCAGTGGTCGTTTTCTGGTTCCGCCGCGTCTGCGCGAATATGCCAAGTTGGACAAGCGCGCAATGTTGGTAGGCCAACTGAACAAGTTCCAATTGTGGGACGAGGATGCCTGGAATGCTGTTTCCGCAGCGGACCTGGCAGCTATTCAACAACCGGGCGCCATGCCTGATGAACTGCGTGATTTGATCCTGTGACTATTGATAGCGGCTTTAACCACATCACCGTACTGCTTGACGAAGCCGTCGAGGCTCTCGCCGTACGTCCTGATGGCTGCTATCTGGACGGCACCTTCGGTCGCGGCGGTCATAGTCGTTTGATCCTCAGCAAGCTTGGGCCGGATGGCCGGCTGCTCGGGTTCGACAAAGATCCTCAAGCGATTGCCACCGGGCAAGCGCTAGCGGCCGAAGACGGCCGCTTTGTCGTTGTGCAGCGCAGCTTTGCCGAGCTGGGTTCTGAAGTCGCGGAGCGCGGCCTTGATGGCAAGGTCAGTGGCGTGCTGCTCGACCTGGGGGTGTCTTCGCCGCAGCTCGACGATCCTGAGCGCGGCTTCAGTTTTCTCAATGATGGCCCCTTGGATATGCGCATGGACCCGTCCCGCGGCATCAGCGCGGCGGAGTTCGTCAATACCGCGCCGGTGGAAGAAATCGCCCGGGTATTCAAGGAATATGGCGAAGAACGTTTCTCCGGCCGCATGGCTCGTGCCGTTGTGGAACGCCGTGACATCAAGCCGTTCGAGCGTACCGCCGACCTGGCGGAAGTCTTGAAAGTCGCCAACCCTGCGTGGGAAAAGGGCAAGAACCCGGCAACCCGCGCGTTCCAGGGGCTGCGCATTCACGTCAACAATGAACTCGGCGATCTGGAGGCCGGCCTCGAAGCCGCGCTGGAGTGCCTGGAAATCGGCGGTCGCCTGGTGGTCATCAGCTTCCATTCGCTGGAAGACCGAATCGTCAAACTGTTCATGCGCAAATTGGTCAAGGGCGAGGCGGATAACCTGCCTCGCAACCTGCCGGTGCGTCACGTGGCTTTCGAGCCGAAAATCAAAGTCCATGGCAAAGCGCAGACGGCCTCCGATGCCGAGCTTAAAGCCAACCCACGTTCCCGTAGTGCTGTCATGCGCGTTGCGGAGAAGCTGCGGTGAGCAAGCTTTTCGCCAAACCACTTCCAGGCGGAAGCTTTTTCATGCTTCTGCTGTTTATCGGCGTCCTGGTGTCCGCGATTGCGGTGTCTTACAGCGCCCACTGGAATCGCCAGCTGCTCAACACGCTGTACGGCGAATTGAGTGTGCGCGACAAGGCGCAAGCGGAGTGGGGGCGGCTGATTCTCGAGCAAAGCACCTGGACCGCCCATAGCCGGATCGAAGTGTTGGCCACTGAACAACTGAAAATGCGCATTCCTGGCGCAGCAGAAGTCCAGATGGTGGCGCCATGATGAAGCTTGAAGGCGCGCTCTTTCCCTGGCGGTTCCGCCTGGTGCTGGGATTGCTCGGCATCATGGTGGCTGCGATTGCCTGGCGGATCATTGATCTGCAGGTCGTCGATCGCGATTTCCTCAAGGGGCAGGGCGATGCACGCAGCGTTCGGCATATTCCGATCCCGGCGCACCGTGGCCTGATTACCGATCGTAATGGCGAGCCGCTGGCGGTCAGTACGCCCGTGACCACCCTCTGGGCCAACGCCAAGGAAATGCAACAGGCCAAGGACAAGTGGCCATCGTTGGCGGCTGCCTTGGGGCAAGATCCCAAAGCGCTGGCCGAGCGTCTTGAAGCGCAAGCCAATAAAGAGTTTATCTACCTGGTGCGTGGCTTGACCCCAGAGCAGGGCCAGCAAGTTCTCGATCTCAAGGTGCCGGGCGTGTATGGCATCGAAGAGTTCCGGCGCTTCTACCCGGCCGGCGAAGTGACGGCGCACATGGTCGGCTTTACCGACATCGACGACCGCGGCCGCGAAGGTGTCGAACTGGCCTACGACGAGTGGTTGGCCGGGGTCCCGGGCAAGCGCCAGGTCATCAAGGATCGGCGCGGCAGACTGATCAAAGATGTCCAGGTCACCAAAAACGCCAAGGCCGGCAAGCCCTTGGCGTTGTCGATTGACCTGCGCCTGCAATACCTGGCCAACCGCGAACTGCGCAATGCCATCGTCGAAAACGGTGCCAAGGCCGGCAGCCTGGTGATCATGGATGTCAAAACCGGCGAAATCCTGGCCATGGTCAACCAGCCGACCTACAACCCGAACAACCGTCGCAACCTGCAACCGGCGATGATGCGCAACCGCGCCATGATCGATGTGTTCGAGCCGGGTTCGACCATGAAAGCCATCTCCATGAGTGCGGCGCTGGAAAGTGGCCGTTGGAAGCCGAGCGACACCGTCGAGGTTTATCCGGGCACGCTGCAGATCGGCAAATACACCATTCGCGACGTATCCAAGACTGAAGGTCCGGTGCTCGACCTGACCGGGATTCTGATCAACTCCAGTAACGTCGGCATGAGCAAGATCGCCTTTGATATCGGCGGCGAAGCCATTTTCCGCCTGGCGCAGAAAATCGGCCTCGGTCAGGACACTGGCCTTGGCTTCCCGGGCGAGCGCGTCGGCAACCTGCCGAACTACCGCGAGTGGCGCAAGGCCGAGACAGCCACGCTGTCGTATGGCTATGGCATCTCGGTGACGGCGATTCAGTTGGTTCACGCCTTCTCGGCGCTGGCCAATAACGGTCGCATCGCTCCGCTGACTCTGATCAAAACCGACAGGACACCGGAAACCACCCAAGTGATTCCGGAAAAAGTCGCCAAGACCATGCAAGGCATGTTGCAGCAGGTGATCGAGGCTCCGCGTGGCGTGTTCCGTGCCCAGGTGCCGGCTTATCACGTGGCCGGCAAGAGTGGTACCGCGCGTAAGACTTCGGTTGGCACCAAGGGCTACGCCGAGAACTCCTACCGCTCGCTGTTCGCCGGTTTCGGCCCGATGAGCGACCCGCGCTACGCCATCGTCGTGGTGATCGACGAGCCGAGCAAGGCCGGTTACTTCGGTGGCCTGGTATCGGCACCGGTGTTCAGCAAAGTGATGTCCGGCACCCTGCGTCTGATGAATGTCTCGCCGGACAACCTGCCACCTACCCAACAAGCCAATGCAGCACCAGCTAAAGGAGGGCGCGGCTGATGTCTCTTAGCCTGAACAAGATTTTCGCCCACGCTGGCCGTGATCTGCTGATTCGCGAACTGACCCTCGACAGCCGCAATGTGCGTGCTGGCGATCTGTTTCTCGCGGTGCCTGGCGGCAAGTTCGACGGACGTGCGCACATTGCCGATGCCTTGCAGCGCGGCGCGGCTGCCGTGGCTTATGAAGTCGAAGGCGCTACCGTTCTGCCGATTACCGACGTGCCGCTGATTCCGGTCAAAGGCCTGGCTGCGCAACTGTCGGATATCGCCGGGCGTTTTTATGGCGATCCGAGTCGCAACCTCAATCTGATTGGCGTGACCGGCACCAACGGCAAGACCAGCGTGACCCAATTGGTGGCGCAGGCGCTCGATCTGCTGGGCCAGCACTGCGGTATCGTCGGCACCCTGGGCACTGGTTTTTATGGCTCCCTGCAAAGCGGGATGCACACCACGCCGAACCCGATTGCCGTGCAGGCCACCCTGGCCGACCTGAAAAAGGCCGGCGCCAAAGCCGTCGCGATGGAAGTGTCGTCCCACGGTCTCGACCAGGGCCGCGTCAGCGCCTTGGCCTTCGATGTGGCGGTGCTGACCAACCTGTCTCGCGACCATCTGGATTATCACGGGACCATGGAAGCCTATGGCTCCACCAAGGCCAAGCTGTTCGGCTGGACCGACCTGGGTTGCCGGGTCATCAATCTCGACGATGAATTCGGCCGCCTGTTGGCCGGCGACGAGCAGGATTCGCGGCTCATCACCTACAGCCTCGAGGATCCTCGCGCCTACCTGTATTGCCGCGAAGCGCAATTCGACGACGAAGGCGTGCGTGCGACCCTGGTGACGCCGCAGGGTGAACATCATCTGCGCAGTACCTTGCTCGGCCGTTTCAACCTGAGCAACGTGCTGGCTGCGGTTGGCGCCTTGCTCGGCCTGGATTACGCCCTCGATGAGATCCTGCGCGTGCTGCCGAAGCTGGAAGGTCCGGCCGGCCGCATGCAGCGCCTGGGTGGCGGCTCGCAACCGCTGGTGGTGGTCGATTACGCCCATACCCCGGATGCCCTGGAAAAAGTATTGCTGGCCCTGCGTCCTCACGCCAAGGGTCGTTTGCTGTGCCTGTTCGGTTGCGGTGGCGATCGCGATCGCGGCAAGCGTCCATTGATGGCGGAAGTGGTCGAGCGCCTGGCCGATGGCGTGCTGGTCACTGACGACAACCCGCGTACGGAAGATCCGGCGCAGATCTTCGATGACATTCGTGCCGGTTTCAGTGCTGTGGACAAGGTCGAGTTTGTTTCTGGTCGTGGCCTGGCTATTGCGCGACTGGTTGCCGGGGCCTCGGCGGACGATGTCATTGTCCTGGCCGGTAAAGGTCACGAGGACTATCAGGAAATCAACGGCGTGCGCCTCGACTTCTCCGACTTGGTGGAAGCCGATCGGGCGCTGACCGCGTGGGAGGTGGCCCATGCTTAAGGCCATGAAACTCAGTGAACTGAGCGGACCGCTGGCGGGGCGCCTGCTGGCTGGCGATTGCAGTTTCGATGGCGTGAGCATCGACAGTCGGGCAATCAAGCCGGGACAACTCTTCATTGCCTTGGCCGGGCCGCGTTTCGACGGGCACGACTACCTGAATGAAGTCGCCGCCAAAGGTGCCGTCGGTGCCCTGGTCGAGCGCGAAGTGCCAGACAGCACGCTGCCGCAGTTGCTGGTCAGCGATACCCGGCAGGCGCTTGGCCAGCTGGGGGCACTGAATCGAGCGGCATTCACCCAGCCTGTAGCGGCGATTACCGGCTCCAGCGGCAAGACCACGGTCAAGGAAATGCTGGCGAGCATCCTGCGTACGCGCGGGCCGGTGCTTGCCACACGCGGCAATCTGAATAACGACCTGGGCGCACCTTTGACCCTGCTGGAACTGGCCCCGGAGCACACCGCGGCAGTGATCGAGCTGGGGGCTTCGCGCATCGGCGAAATCGCCTACACCGTGGCGATGACCAAGCCGCAGGTAGCCATTATCAATAACGCCGGGACCGCCCATGTGGGCGAGTTTGGCGGGCCGGAAAAAATCGTCGAGGCCAAGGGCGAGATTCTCGAAGGGCTGGATGCTTCCGGAATCGCCGTGCTCAATCTCGACGACAAGGCCTTCCCAATCTGGAAAGCCCGCGCCGCTGGCCGCCGGGTGCTGAGTTTCGCCCTGAGCAACAGTGCAGCCGATTTTTACGCCTCGGATATCGAACGCGATGCCCGCGGTTGCCCGAACTTTACCCTGCACGCTGGCAACGACTCCGAACATGTCCAGCTGAACCTGCTGGGAACCCATAACGTTGCCAATGCCCTGGCCGCGGCCGCCGCCGCCCATGCCCTGGGCGTGTCTCTATTCGGCATCGCCACCGGGCTCAATGCGGTGCAGCCGGTCAAGGGGCGCACCGTCGCCCAGCTGGCGAAAAACGGCATGCGGGTCATCGACGACACCTATAACGCCAACCCCACGTCAATGTGCGCGGCCGTTGATATACTCGCCGGCTTTTCCGGCCGCACCGTCCTGGTGCTCGGAGATATCGGCGAGTTGGGCGATTGGGCGGAGCAGGGGCACCGCGAAGTGGGTGCTTATGCGGCCGGCAAGGTGTCGGCGCTCTATGCCGTGGGCCCGATGATGGCCCATGCAGTCGCGGCCTTCGGCGAGCACGCCCAACATTTCGCCAGCCAGGCCGAGCTGATCGCAGCCCTGGGCGCCGAGCAAGATACAAACACCACTATTTTGATCAAGGGATCGCGCAGCGCGGTGATGGAAAACATCGTCGCGGCTTTGTGTGATTCCAGCACGGAGAAACATTGATGCTGCTGCTGCTAGCGGAGTACCTGCAACAGTTCTACAAAGGCTTCGCGGTCTTTCAGTACCTGACCCTGCGCGGGATTCTCGGGGTACTGACTGCACTGGTGCTGTCCTTGTGGCTGGGGCCGTGGATGATCCGCACTTTGCAGACTCGCCAGATCGGCCAGGCCGTGCGTAACGATGGTCCGCAATCGCACCTCTCCAAATCGGGTACCCCGACCATGGGCGGCGCACTGATTCTTTCGGCAATCGGTATCAGCACCCTGCTGTGGGCCGACCTGAGCAACCGCTATGTGTGGGTGGTGCTGCTGGTCACCCTGCTGTTCGGTGCCATCGGCTGGGTCGATGACTATCGCAAGGTGATCGAGAAAAACTCCCGTGGCCTGCCGAGCCGCTGGAAGTATTTCTGGCAATCGGTATTTGGCCTGGGCGCGGCGATTTTCTTGTATGTCACCGCGCAAACCCCGGTCGAAACCACCTTGCTGATTCCCATGCTCAAGGACGTCAGCATTCCGCTGGGCATCGGTTTCGTGGTCCTGACCTATTTCGTGATCGTCGGCTCCAGCAACGCGGTCAACCTGACCGATGGCCTCGACGGCCTGGCGATCATGCCGACCGTGATGGTGGGCGGCGCCCTGGGCATCTTCTGCTACCTGTCGGGTAACGTGAAATTCGCTGAATACCTGCTGATTCCTTATGTCCCGGGGGCCGGTGAGCTGATCGTTTTCTGCGGCGCGCTGATTGGTGCGGGGCTGGGCTTCTTGTGGTTCAACACTTACCCGGCCCAAGTCTTCATGGGCGACGTCGGCGCATTGGCGCTGGGCGCGGCCCTGGGCACCATCGCGGTGATCGTTCGCCAGGAAATCGTCCTGTTCATCATGGGCGGCGTGTTCGTGATGGAAACCCTGTCGGTGGTCATTCAGGTGGCCTCCTTCAAGTTGACCGGTCGTCGTGTGTTTCGCATGGCGCCGATTCACCACCATTTTGAACTCAAGGGCTGGCCCGAGCCGCGTGTGATCGTCCGCTTCTGGATCATCACCGTGATTCTCGTGCTGATCGGCCTTGCCACCCTGAAGCTGAGGTAGAACGAGTGTCTCTGATCGCTTCTGACCACTTCCGCATCGTTGTCGGCCTCGGCAAGAGCGGCATGTCCCTGGTTCGCTTCCTGGCGAACCGGGGCGTGTCGTTTGCCGTCGCCGATACGCGGGAAAATCCACCGGAACTGGCCACGCTGCGCCGTGACTATCCGCATGTGGAAGTGCGTTGTGGCGAGCTGGACGTCGAGTTCCTGTGCCGCGCCGACGAGCTCTACGTGAGCCCCGGCCTGGCCCTGGCGACCCCGGCCCTGCAAGCCGCCGCTGCCCGTGGGGTGAAACTGTCCGGCGATATCGAGCTGTTCGCGCGTAACGCGAAGGCGCCGATCGTCGCCATCAGCGGTTCCAACGCAAAAAGCACCGTGACCACCCTGGTGGGAGAGATGGCGGCCGCGGCGGGCAAGCGGGTCGCCGTGGGCGGCAACCTGGGTACGCCGGCGCTGGACCTGCTCAGCGACGACGTCGAGCTGTACGTCATGGAGCTGTCCAGCTTCCAGCTGGAAACCACCGATCAACTCGGTGCCGAAGTGGCCACCGTGCTCAATATCAGCGAAGACCATATGGACCGCTACAGCGGCCTGCCGGCGTATCACCTGGCCAAGCACCGGATCTTCCGTGGTGCCCGGCAAGTGGTGTTCAACCGCCAGGATGCCCTGACCCGGCCGTTGATCGGCGAAGGCCTGCCGTGCTGGACCTTCGGCCTGAGCAAGCCCGACTTCAAGGCATTCGGCCTGCGTGAGGAGAATGGCGAGAAATACCTGGCCTTCGAATTCCAGAACCTGATGCCGGTGCGCGAACTGAAGATCCGCGGCGCCCATAACCAGTCCAACGCCCTGGCGGCGCTGGCGCTGGGCCATGCGGTCGGCCTGCCGTTCGACGCCATGCTCTCGGCCCTGCGCACCTTTGCCGGTCTCGAGCACCGTTGTCAGTGGGTGCGTGACCTCGACGGCGTGGGTTATTACAACGATTCCAAGGCCACCAATGTTGGCGCCGCACTGGCAGCCATCGAAGGCCTGGGCGCGGACATCGAAGGCAAGATCGTGCTGATCGCCGGCGGCGACGGCAAGGGTGCCGAGTTCAAGGACCTGCGCGACCCGGTGGCGGCCAACTGCCGCGCCGTGATCCTGATGGGCCGGGATTCCGACAAGATCGGCGAGGCCATCGGCGATGCCGTGCCACTGATTCGTGTCGGCTCCCTGGTCGAAGCCGTGGCGCAATGCCGTGCCGTCGCCCAGGCCGGTGATGTGGTGCTGCTGTCGCCGGCCTGCGCCAGTTTCGACATGTTCAAGAACTACGAAGACCGTGGTCACCAGTTCGTCCGCGCCGTGGAGGATCTGGCATGAACCTGAGAAACATCATCAAGCCTTATCCGTCGCCGATCATTACCGGGCGCGGCATCGACCTCGATTTCCCGATGCTCGTCGGCTGCCTGACACTGCTCGGCCTCGGGCTGGTCATGATTGCCTCGGCCTCCACTGAAGTGGCGGCGGTGCAGTCGGGTAGCGCCCTGTACTACATGATTCGCCACCTGATCTACATCGTGCTGGGCCTGGGTGCCTGCATCGTGACCATGATGATTCCGATCGCCACCTGGCAGCGCCTGGGCTGGATGATGCTGCTCGGTGCATTCGGCTTGCTGGTGATGGTGATCATTCCGGGGATCGGCCGTGAAGTGAACGGATCGATGCGCTGGATCGGCTTCAGTTTCTTCAACGTCCAGCCTTCCGAGATCGCCAAGGTCTTCGTGGTGATCTACCTCGCTGGCTATCTGGTACGTCGCCAGAAAGAAGTGCGCGAAAGCTGGATGGGCTTCTTCAAGCCGTTCATCGTCCTGCTGCCGATGGCCGGTCTGCTGCTGATGGAACCGGACTTCGGCGCCACCGTCGTGATGATGGGGGCGGCGGCGGCGATGCTGTTCCTCGGTGGGGTCGGGCTGTTCAGGTTTTCCTTGATGGTGGTCCTGGCGGTCGCCGCGGTGGTGCTGCTGATTCAGATGCAGCCCTATCGAATGGCGCGCCTGACCAACTTCGCCGACCCCTGGGCCGACCAGTTCGGCGCTGGCTACCAGTTGTCCCAGGCCTTGATCGCTTTCGGCCGTGGCGAATGGCTGGGCGTCGGCCTGGGCAATAGCGTGCAGAAACAGTTCTACCTGCCGGAAGCCCACACCGACTTCGTGTTTTCGGTCCTGGCCGAAGAACTGGGCGCCGTGGGTTCTATGTGCACCTTGGCGCTGTTCGTCTTTGTCTGTATTCGCGGCATGTACATCGGTCTGTGGGCCGAGAAAGCCAAGCAGTTCTTTGCCGCTTATGTGGCCTATGGCCTGTCCTTCCTGTGGATCGGCCAGTTCCTGATCAATATCGGGGTGAACGTCGGTTTGCTGCCGACCAAAGGCCTGACCTTGCCGTTCCTCAGTTATGGCGGCAGTTCGTTGGTGATCTGCTGTGCCTGTCTCGGCCTGTTGCTGCGCATCGAATGGGAGAGCCGGACCCACCTGGGCAGCGAAGAGATGGAATTCAGTGAGAGTGACTTCGCCGAGGAGCCAAGCCATGGGCGCTAATGTGCTGATCATGGCCGGTGGTACCGGCGGTCACGTGTTCCCGGCGCTGGCTTGTGCCCGTGAATTCCAGGCGCGCGGTTATACCGTGCACTGGCTTGGCACCCCGCGCGGGATCGAGAACGAATTGGTCCCGGGCGCCGGTCTGCAGTTGCACCTGATCAACGTCACCGGCTTGCGCGGCAAGAGCAAGCTGTCGCTGCTCAAGGCGCCATTCGTGCTGATCAAGGCGGTGTTGCAGGCGCGCCGGATCATTCGCCAGCTCAAGCCGGTCTGTGTGCTGGGTTTTGGTGGTTATGTGACCGGTCCTGGCGGCGTTGCAGCAAAACTGTCCGGTGTGCCGGTGATCGTTCACGAGCAGAACGCAGTCGCAGGTACCGCCAATCGGCTGCTGGTGCCGTTGTCGGCTCGAGTCTGCGAAGCTTTCCCGGACACCTTTGGTGTCTCCAGCAGTCGGCGTACCACCGGTAACCCGGTGCGTACCGAGCTGTTCCTCGATACACCGCGCGAGGCCCTGGCCGGACGCAAGGCGCGTTTGCTGATCCTGGGCGGAAGCCTTGGCGCAGAACCGTTGAACAAATTGTTGCCTGAAGCCCTGGCGCTGGTCTCTCCCGAGCTGCGTCCGGAAGTGTTTCATCAGGCCGGCAAAAACCACGATGAAGTCACTGCAGAGCGCTATCGCGTCGCTGGCGTCGAGGCGCAAGTGCAGCCGTTCATCAAAGACATGGCCCAGGCCTACGGCTGGGCTGACCTGGTGGTCTGTCGCGCAGGCGCGTTGACCGTCAGTGAACTGGCTGCCGCCGGTCTGCCTTCGATGCTCGTGCCTTTGCCTCACGCCATCGACGATCACCAGACTCGCAATGCCGATTATTTGGCTCGTGAAGGCGCCGCCTTCCTGATGCCGCAAAGAACGACTGGCGCAGCGGACCTTGCCGCTCGCCTGACAGAGGTTTTGATGCAACCGGAACGACTCAACAGCATGGCCGACGCCGCACGTCGCCTGGCCAAACCCGATGCCACCCGTAGCGTGGTCGATATCTGCCTGGAGGTGGCTCATGGTTGAGAATCAGAAAGCCATGCCACAACCGGAAATGCGCCGCATCCGTCGCATCCACTTTGTCGGTATCGGCGGTGTGGGCATGTGCGGGATCGCCGAAGTATTGCTGAACCTGGGCTACCAGGTCTCGGGCTCCGATCTCAAGGCCTCGCCGGTTACCGAGCGCCTTGAAACCTTCGGTGCGCAAATCTTTATCGGCCACCGCGCCGAGAACGCCGCCAACGCCGATGTACTGGTGGTGTCCAGCGCCGTGAATACTTCCAACCCGGAAGTGGCCACCGCCCTGGAACGCCGGATTCCGGTGGTGCCGCGCGCCGAAATGCTCGCCGAGCTGATGCGCTACCGCCACGGCGTTGCCGTTGCCGGTACCCACGGCAAGACCACCACCACCAGCCTGCTGGCCTCGGTGTTCGCCGCCGGTGGCCTGGACCCGACCTTCGTCATCGGTGGCCGGCTGAATGCAGCTGGCACCAATGCACAGCTTGGTACGAGCAGATACCTGATCGCCGAAGCCGACGAAAGCGACGCCAGCTTCCTGCACTTGCAGCCGCTGGTGGCCGTGGTGACCAACATCGACGCCGACCACATGGCGACCTACGACGGTGACTTCAACAAGCTGAAGAAAACCTTCGTCGAATTCCTGCACAACCTGCCGTTCTATGGCCTGGCCGTACTGTGCCTGGACGACCCGGTGGTGCGCGAGATCCTGCCGCAGGTCAAGCGTCCGACCGTCACCTACGGTTTCAACGAAGGCGCCGACGTGCGGGCGATCAATGTACGCCAGCAGGGCATGCAGACCTTCTTCACCGTGCTGCGCCCCGATCGCGAGCCGCTGGATGTCTCGGTGAACATGCCGGGCAACCACAACGTGCTGAACGCTTTGGCGACCATCTGCATCGCCACCGACGAAGGCATCAGCGATGAAGCCATCGTTCAGGGCCTGTCGGGCTTCCAGGGCGTGGGGCGTCGCTTCCAGGTCTACGGCGAACTGCCGGTGGATGGCGGCAACGTGATGCTGGTGGACGACTACGGTCACCACCCGACCGAAGTCGCGGCGGTGATCAAGGCCGTGCGCGGTGGTTGGCCTGAGCGCCGCCTGGTGATGGTCTACCAGCCGCACCGTTTCAGCCGCACCCGCGACCTGTACGACGATTTCGTCCAGGTGCTGGCGGATGCCAACGTCCTGCTGTTGATGGAAGTCTATCCGGCGGGCGAAGAACCGATCCCCGGAGCGGACAGCCGTCAGCTGTGCCACAGCATCCGCCAGCGCGGCCAGCTGGACCCGATCTACATCGAGCGTGGGGTCGACCTGGCGCCACTGGTCAAGCCGCTGCTGCGCGCCGGCGACATCCTTCTGTGCCAGGGGGCCGGGGATATCGGCGGCCTTGCGCCGAAGCTGCTGAACAGTCCGTTATTTGCGGGCGCCGTGCCTGCCGGTCAGGAGAAGTCGAAATGACCGCTGCTTACACCTCTCTGTTTTCGACCATCGCGCCGAAGGACTTCGGTCGTGTCGCCGTACTGTTCGGCGGCAAGAGCGCCGAGCGCGAAGTCTCGCTGAAGTCTGGCAACGCTGTGCTGGAAGCCTTGCTGAGCGCCGGTGTGGACGCGTTTGGCATCGACGTCGGCGACGACTTCCTGCAGCGCCTGCTGAACGAAAAGATCGACCGCGCCTTCATCATCCTCCACGGCCGTGGCGGCGAAGACGGCAGCATGCAGGGCCTGTTGGAATGCATGGGCATTCCCTACACCGGCAGCGGCATCCTGGCTTCGGCCCTGGCGATGGACAAACTGCGCACCAAGCAGGTCTGGCACAGCCTCGGTATTCCGACGCCACGCCACACCGTTCTTGGCTCCGAGGCCGATTGTATTTGCGCGGCTACGGAACTGGGCATGCCTTTGATCGTCAAACCGGCGCATGAAGGTTCCAGTATTGGTATGGCCAAAGTGACATCCGCGTCCGAACTGATCGACGCATGGAAAGCGGCCAGCACCTACGACTCACAAGTCCTGGTCGAACAATGGATTCAAGGTCCGGAGTTCACCATTGCCACGCTGCGCGGCCAGGTGTTGCCGCCGATCGCCCTGGGCACGCCCCATACGTTTTATGACTACGACGCCAAGTACCTGGCTTCCGATACCCAGTATCGGATTCCATGCGGCCTCGACAGCAATAAAGAGCAGGAGCTCATGGACCTGACGGCGAAAGCCTGCGGGGCGCTTGGTATCGCCGGTTGGGCGCGTGCCGACGTGATGCAGGACGCCGATGGCCAGTTCTGGTTCCTGGAAGTGAATACCGCTCCCGGCATGACCGATCACAGCCTGGTTCCGATGGCGGCCCGTGCCGCCGGTCTGGATTTCCAGCAGTTGGTTCTGGCCATCCTGGCGGAGAGTGTCGTCAGTAACGCAGAGCCGCGGGGTTAAGGCCATGCAAGGCGCCCAGCTACGTCATCAGCAACCCGCAACCGGCCGCAAGCCGGTGCCGCGTGGCGCCAGCCGGATGGTGGCCAAGGAGCCGATGTCGGCGCGCCTGCCGAAAGCCAACTTTGGCGTGCTGAAAAGCCTGATGTGGCCGGTGTTGCTGGTCGCGCTGGGCTTCGGGACGTACGAAGGCGCGCAGCGCCTGCTGCCCTATGCCGACCGGCCGATCACCAAGGTCGCGGTGCAGGGCGACCTGAGTTACATCAGCCAGCAGGCGGTGCAGCAGCGGATCGCGCCTTACGTCGCATCGAGCTTCTTCACCATCGACCTGGCGAGCATGCGTACCGAGCTGGAGCAGATGCCGTGGATCGCGCATGCCGAGGTGCGGCGTGTGTGGCCGGACCAGGTGGTGATTCGCCTGGAAGAACAACTGCCGGTGGCCCGTTGGGGTGACGAGGCGCTGTTGAACAACCAGGGCCAGGCATTCACCCCGCGTGAGCTGGCGAACTATGAGCACTTGCCACAGTTGTTCGGCCCGCAGCGGGCCCAGCAGCAGGTGATGCAGCAGTACCAGGTGTTGAGCCAGATGCTTCGCCCGATGGGTTTTTCCATTGCCCGTCTGGAGTTGCGCGAGCGCGGCAGCTGGTTCCTGACCACGGGGGCCGGCAGCGCCGGTCCTGGTATCGAACTGTTGCTCGGACGCGATCACCTGGTGGAGAAGATGCGCCGCTTCATTGCCATTTATGAAAAAACGCTGAAAGAACAGATTACGAACATCGCGCGCATCGATCTGCGTTATGCCAACGGCCTGGCCGTCGGCTGGCGGGAACCTGTAGCGCCCACGACGGCCCAACCCGCCGTCGCGAAGAATTGAGAAGAGGCAGGACCATGGCAAACGTGCAAAGCGGCAAAATGATCGTCGGTCTGGATATCGGCACCTCCAAGGTGGTGGCGCTGGTAGGCGAGGTCGCGGCCGATGGCACGCTGGAAATCGTCGGTATCGGCACCCATCCATCGCGCGGCCTGAAGAAGGGCGTGGTGGTGAATATCGAGTCCACCGTTCAATCGATCCAGCGCGCGGTAGAAGAGGCGCAACTGATGGCCGGTTGCCGTATCCACTCGGCGTTCGTCGGCGTGGCGGGTAATCACATTCGCAGCCTGAACTCCCACGGCATCGTGGCGATTCGTGATCGCGAAGTGAGCTCGGCGGACCTGGAGCGGGTACTCGATGCGGCGCAGGCCGTGGCGATTCCAGCCGACCAGCGGGTGCTGCACACCCTGCCGCAGGATTACGTGATCGATAACCAGGAAGGCGTCCGCGAACCCCTGGGCATGTCCGGCGTACGCCTGGAGGCCAAGGTGCACGTGGTGACCTGCGCGGTGAATGCCGCCCAGAACATCGAGAAGTGCGTGCGTCGCTGCGGTCTGGAGATCGACGACATCATTCTCGAGCAACTGGCCTCGGCGTATTCGGTACTCACCGATGACGAGAAAGAGCTGGGCGTGTGCCTGGTGGATATCGGTGGCGGTACCACCGACATCGCGATCTTCACCGAAGGTGCGATCCGCCACACCGCGGTGATCCCGATTGCCGGCGATCAAGTGACCAACGACATCGCCATGGCATTGCGTACACCGACCCAGTACGCCGAAGAAATCAAGATCCGCTACGCCTGCGCCCTGGCCAAGCTGGCCGGTGCCGGCGAAACCATCAAGGTGCCAAGCGTCGGTGATCGTCCGCCGCGCGAGCTGTCCCGCCAGGCCTTGGCCGAAGTGGTCGAGCCGCGCTATGACGAGCTGTTCACCCTGATCCAGGCCGAGCTGCGTCGCAGCGGCTACGAAGACCTGATCCCGGCCGGCATCGTGCTGACCGGCGGTACTTCGAAAATGGAAGGCGCGGTCGAGCTGGCCGAAGAGATTTTCCACATGCCGGTCCGCCTGGGCGTGCCGCACACCGTCAAGGGCCTGTCCGACGTTGTGCGCAACCCGATTTATTCCACCGGCGTGGGCTTGCTGTTGTACGGGCTGCAGAAGCAGTCCGACGGTATCTCGTTCTCCGGCATCGGCAGCCGGGACAGCTACAGCAGCGACGAACCCAAGGCCGCCTTGCTCGATCGCATCAAGAGCTGGGTGCAGGGCAATTTCTGAAGATTTACCGCAACACCGTTGTAAGCAGTAGGCGAAAAAACTAGAGAAATGAAAGGAGAGGGAAAATGTTCGAACTCGTAGACAACGTCCCCGCAAGTCCGGTAATCAAGGTTATCGGTGTCGGCGGTGGCGGCGGCAACGCCGTCAATCACATGGTCAAGAGCAACATCGAAGGCGTCGAGTTCATCTGCGCCAACACCGATGCTCAAGCGCTGAAAAACATCGGCGCGCGGACCATCCTGCAGCTGGGTACCGGCGTGACCAAGGGCCTGGGTGCTGGTGCCAATCCTGAAGTCGGCCGCCAAGCCGCCCTGGAAGACCGCGAGCGTATCGCTGAAGTGCTGGCGGGCACCAACATGGTGTTCATCACCACCGGCATGGGCGGTGGTACCGGTACCGGTGCTGCGCCGATCATTGCCGAAGTGGCCAAGGAAATGGGCATTCTCACCGTTGCGGTGGTGACTCGTCCGTTCCCGTTCGAAGGCCGCAAGCGCATGCAGATCGCCGATGAAGGCATCCGCGCGCTGAGCGAAAGCGTCGATTCGTTGATCACCATTCCCAACGAAAAGCTGCTGACCATCCTCGGTAAGGACGCCAGCCTGCTGTCGGCTTTCGCCAAGGCCGACGATGTACTGGCCGGTGCCGTTCGCGGTATTTCCGACATCATCAAGCGTCCGGGCATGATCAACGTCGACTTTGCCGACGTGCGTACCGTGATGAGCGAAATGGGCATGGCGATGATGGGCACTGGCTGCGCCAGCGGTCCGAACCGTGCACGTGAAGCGACCGAAGCGGCAATCCGCAACCCGCTGCTGGAAGACGTGAACCTGCAAGGCGCGCGCGGCATCCTGGTGAACATCACCGCCGGTCCTGACCTGTCCCTGGGTGAGTACTCCGACGTGGGTAGCATCATCGAAGCCTTCGCCTCCGAGCACGCTATGGTCAAGGTCGGTACCGTTATCGATCCGGACATGCGCGACGAGCTGCACGTGACTGTGGTTGCCACTGGTCTGGGCGCGAAAATCGAGAAGCCTGTGAAGGTCATCGACAATACCGTGCAAACTTCCATGGCTGCTGCACAGGCGCCAGCACCTGCCCGTCAGGAACTGCCGTCGGTCAACTACCGTGATCTGGACCGTCCGACCGTCATGCGCAACCAGGCTCAGGCCAGTGCTGCGACTGCGGCGAAGCTGAATCCGCAAGATGATCTGGACTATCTGGACATCCCGGCTTTCCTGCGTCGCCAGGCCGATTGATGGAATGTATCAGGGGTATTAGGGTGATTGGTGTTCAGCAAAGGTCTGGTCTGCTATTATCGCCAGCCTTTGTTGATACCAGTTCGCAATTTGCGCTGAAGCGGCCCAAGCCATGATTAAACAACGCACCCTGAAGAATATTATCCGTGCCACAGGTGTAGGCCTGCACTCTGGGGAAAAGGTTTACCTGACCCTCAAGCCTGCGCCTGTCGACACCGGCATTGTGTTTTGTCGTGCCGACCTGGACCCTGTGGTGCAGATTCCTGCTCGCGCGGAAAACGTTGGTGAAACCACTATGTCGACCACCCTGGTCAACGGTGACACCAAAGTGGACACGGTGGAGCACTTGCTCTCGGCCATGGCTGGCCTGGGCATCGATAACGCCTACGTCGAGCTCTCCGCGTCCGAAGTCCCGATCATGGATGGCAGCGCTGGACCCTTCGTATTCCTGATTCAATCTGCCGGCCTGGAAGAACAGGACGCAGCCAAGAAGTTCATCCGCATCCTTCGTGAGGTGACGGTGGAAGACGGCGACAAGCGCGCCACTTTCGTGCCTTTCGACGGTTTTAAAGTGAGCTTTGAGATCGATTTCGATCACCCGGTTTTCCGTGACCGCACCCAGAGTGCAAGCGTGGATTTTTCCAGCACTTCGTTCGTAAAAGAAGTCAGCCGCGCCCGTACCTTTGGTTTCATGAGTGATATCGAGTACCTGCGCAAGCACAACCTCGCACTCGGCGGCAGCGTGGAAAATGCCATCGTGGTCGACGCGGATGGTGTACTGAACGAGGACGGTCTTCGCTACGAAGACGAATTCGTGAAGCACAAGATCCTCGACGCAATTGGTGACCTTTACCTGCTGGGCAACAGCCTGATAGGTGAGTTCAAAGGCTTCAAGTCGGGCCATGCACTGAACAACCAGCTCCTGCGCAAGCTCATTGAGCAGAAAGACGCTTGGGAAGTCGTGACCTTCGAAGATGCCAGCACTGCACCGATCTCTTACATGCGTCCAGTTGCGGCCGTGTAAGTAACACTCTCTTTCCTTTTGTTTTTAAAGGCTGCCTTCGGGTGGCCTTTTTTTATGCCTGCGCGACTGATGACATTGTTGCGGGCAGCACGGGACCCGTAGGAGCGAGGCTTGCCCGCGATGAGGCCCTTAACCCACCACCCGGTTTCGCCCTTCGGCCTTGGCTCGGTACAGCGCCTTGTCGGCCGTCGAGCACAACTCTTGCAGGCTGGACTTCGACGTGCCAGTCCAAGTGCTGAGGCCGATGCTGATGGTGATTGGCGAGGCACCGTCCCGGATCGGTGGCAAGCGTTCGACCGCCAGGCGAATATGCTCGGCGATACGCCGGGCACCTTCGTTGTCGGTCTCTGGCAAGACCACGGCGAACTCCTCGCCGCCATAGCGTGCGGCCAGGTCGCCAGGACGACGGATACTGTCACTGATGACCCGGGCCACGATGCGCAATGCGTCGTCGCCGAGCAGGTGGCCGTATCGGTCGTTGAAGACCTTGAAGTGATCGACGTCGAGCATCAGCAGCGACAGGGCGTTATGGGAGCGTTGTGCGCGTCCCCATTCGCGGGCGAGGGTCTGATCCAGGCTGCGGCGGTTGTCCAGGCCGGTAAGGGCATCGGTAGCGGCCAGTTGCGCCAGCTCTTGCTCGGCACTCTGGCGACGGCGCAGTTCCCGGCACAGTAGCCAGGTCAGCCACAGCAGGCCCAGGCACAGCGCACCGGTGGCGCCACCGACCACCAGCGCGGTGCGTTGCCAAGAGGCAAATACTTCATGGGTGGAGAGTGCCACGATCACGATCAGCGGCAGATCGCCGACCTGGGAGAAGGTATACAGGCGCGGCTGTTGCCTGCTGGACATGCCTTTGAAGCTGCCATTTCCCTCGCGCAGGATACGGATGAAATTGGGCCGTTGGCTGAAGTCCTTGCCGATCAGGTTATCGGCCCGCGGCGGTTCCTGGGCCAGCAGGATGCCGTCGCTGCTGACCAGGTTGATCGAGCTGTCCCGGCCGATGTTGAGGCTTTTGAACAGTTGGTTGAAATAGTCCAGGCGCATGGCCGCTTCGGCCACGCCGAGGAATTCCCCGCGCTCGTTGGAAACCCGCCGGCTGAAACTGATGCGCCAATCCAGCTCGGGTGGGCGGGCCCGGAATGGGCGACTGATGAACATGCCCGGATCGGGATTGTGCACATGGGATTGGAAATATTCCCGGTCGGCAAAGTTACCCTTGCGCGGTTCGACCGAGGCGGAATCGGCGAGCACATCGCCGCGCGAATCGAGCAGCAGGATGTTGCCCTTGTAAGGCGCGGCGGTCGCCCGGTCGAACAGGGCCATATGGCGAATGGTCGGCGACACCTGTTTCAGGTCGTCACGTTGCGAGGCGCTGATCAGGCCACGCAGGGAGACGTCGTAGAGTTCGACGTTGCGCAGCACGTCGGCGTCGATCAATTGCACGATGTTTGAAGCAGCACGGGTGGCGGCCATTTCGGCGCTGCCGCGTTCACGAATCAGCAAGAACGTCACGATGCTCAGGATGGAGATAACCAGCAGCGAGCTTCCGAGAATCAGCATCCTTTCCGACCTGGTCAAAGTGGTCGTGTTGCGGGGTGTCGCACTGCTCACACTCATGGTTCTGACTTCTGCGTTGTGTACGTTTTCTAAAAGGTATTTCTGGTGAAGCGAGCAGAGTTGCAGAGACCGATCGCGCCTGCGGGCGCATGTATAAATCCCAGACAAAAAAAAGGCCAGCAAAATGATACTGGCCTTTTGCTTATTGGAGCTTAGAACACATTGAACGGGTAATCGACGATCACCCGGTATTCGTCGGTGTCACTGTCCAGCGCGCCATAACCGTTGCCGCCACGGTTGGTGGCCCACTGCAGACGGACTGCCAGGTCCTTGGCCTGGCCACCCTGGACCACGTACTTGAGGTCGAGGTCGCGTTCCCAGTGCTTGGCGTGCTCGCCGCCGGCGCTGTACCAGTGGGCGTAGCCACGGCTGTGCGGATCGACCTTGGTCAGGTCCAGCTCACCTCGCGAATAGGAAAGCGCCGAGGTCAGGCCCGGGAGGCCGAGGCCGGCGAAATCGTAGGCGTACTTGAGTTTCCAGGAGCGCTCGTTGGGGCCGTTGAAATCCGAATACTGCTGCGAGTTGTCCAGGTAGACGCTGTCGCCCTGGTTGATGTAGTCGAACGGTGTGTTGCCGTTCACGCGCTGGTAGGCAGCGGTGAGGCTGTGGTGGCCGACCCCGAGAGTGAAATGCAGGCTGTAGGTGTTGTTGTCGATGTCGCCCAGCAGCGCGTCGCCGGTGTCCTGGGTGTGATAGAAGTGCAGGCCCGGGTTCAGGGTCACCAGCTCGTTCAGCGCGTAGCTGTAGTCGAGGTCGTAGTAGTACTGGTTCCAGATGTCCTTGAGCTCGGAGGCGTACAGGCTGCTGGTCAGCCCGGGCACGCCGCTCCAGGCCGCGCCGGCCCAGTTCAGGTGGCGGCTTTCATCGCCATTCGCCAGGCGACCGTAAGCCGTATCGATGCGTCGGCGGCCGCTCTGGTTATAGGGCTTGGTGAAGCTGGCCTGGCCGCCTTCGATTAGCCAGCCGTCGAAGCTGTGGTTGGCCAGGCTGACCCCGCGGAAGGTCTGCGGCAGCATGCGGCTCTGGCCACCGGCGATCACCGGGTTGTTGAGGAACAGGTCGCCGGCCTTGAGCTCGGTATCGAAGCCGCGGATTTTCAGGGTGGCGCCAGCCGTGGAAAACGACGTCGGCGCTTTGCCGCTGCCATCGCTGACTGGCAGGATGCTCGAGCTGTCAGTGCCGCCACCGCCATCGAGTTTCAAGCCGAGCATGGCGTTGGCATCGAGGCCGAAACCGACCGTGCCCTGGGTATAACCCGACTCGAAGATCCCCAGGAAACCCTGGCCCCATTCGATGTTGTCGTCGGCCTGCTGGTGGCGGTTGCGGTTCATGTAGTAATTGCGGGCGTTGAGCTTGAGGCTGGAACCTTCGACGAAACCTTCAGGGGTGGCCTGATCGGCTGCCTGGGCGCAGGTGGTGATAGTTGCAGCCATTGCAATGAACAATGGGCTGAATGTTGACGTGACCTTCACCGGTATAAAGCTCCTTGGATGAATGATGACAATTGTTATTGTCGAATCGGGTGGTTCTTGTTCTGGGTGAAACGAATGAAACGGGCCGATCTACAGGGCAAAAAAAAGCCGCTGTTATTCAGCGGCTTTAAGACAACTTACTCCAGGGGTAGAGCAGAGAAGTTGTCGAGGGAAACAAGTTGGCAGCGAAGATCAACTGTCTTTCTGAACCTCGGCCTGGCGTTGTTCAGCCGTTATTTTCTGCGGCTGACCGGCATTCTGTTGCTTGGCAGCCAGCGTTTCCTGGGCTTGTTGGAATGCAGCGGCGCGTGCGGCGTTATGCGCGGCGAAAGTCTGCGATTCTTCGGCCATGGCCATCGGGGCCAAGAACAGGGAGGACAAAACAAACGCGCTGGCAATACCCATACTGTTGGACATTTCTGAAGACCTTCTTGCAGAGCAAGTTCAATTAGGTGCGACAAAAATATAACTTCGCGACAGCCGGAAAAAGCGCCGAACAGGATAAGCACTGTTACGCCAAAAGCAATAGTTGTGATGTTTTAAGTGCGGTGTGCCTGATGCGGCGCCATCGCGAGCAAGCTTCGCTCCTACGGGGCAGGTTGGCTTGCGTAGGAGCCAGGCTTGCCGGCGAAGCAGGCGCTGCGGTGTGCCTGATGTAGCGCTATCGCGAGCAAGCTTCGCTCCTACAGGAGAGGTTGGCTTGCGAAGGAGCCAGGCTTGCCGGCGAAGCAGGCGCTGCGGTGTGCCTGCTGTAGCGCTATCGCGAGCAAGCTTCGCTCCTACGGAGGAGGTGAGCTTGCGTAGGAGCCAGGCTTGCCGGCGAAGCAGGCGCCGCGGTGTGCCTGCGCTGCAACGGTCAAAGATCCGCAACGCGGGTATACTGCCGGCCTTCGCGGCCCGCTTTCCCGGGCCCGGCCTTTGGTTCTACCCCGGAGCTTCCATGACTACCCCAGCACAACCGCCTGTGACCGACGCCCCCAGCGCGGACCAGGTCGACGACAGCAGCGCGCCTGGCGAAAGCAAGCCGGCGATCGCGCCGTTCAAGTTTCCGTTTAAACCGTCCGAGTTCGCCCAGGCCAAGAATGCCCAGCAGCCCTGGTACAAGAATGGCGCCACCAACGGCCACACCAAGACCCCAGGCGCAGCGCCACCCGGCACTCGTCGTTCGATGGGCAAACGCTGAGTCCAAGCCTCTGTAGCCGCTGCGAAAGCTCGGGCCGCGTTCGGACGATCGACCGCGAAGCGGGCGCACGACCTTAAGATCGCCGAAGGCCTCCGGCCTTATCGCAGCCTGCGGCAGCGGCTACAAGTTCCGCGAATGTCGCGATATCCCCATCCGTGTAGCCGCTGCCGCAGGCTGCGTACGAGCGGCACGCTCGCAACTATTTGACGGACACCGGAGACTCTGCGGGTCAGCGGCAGGGCTTCATGCTGCCCGCAAGGAAATGAAGGCGTAGGTGAGCGGCGCCTCGGTCACCACTTGGGCGCCGGCCTCCTGCACCTGCCCGGCAATGTCTTCACCAGATACATGGAACAGCCATTCGCTGGCCGTCGCCGCCAACGGTTGCGCCTGGACCCGCTCGATGGCTTCGGCCAGGGCGGCCATGTCCGGCAAGTAGGCGGTAAAACCATCGCCCTTGAGGGCCGTGGTGTGAATCCCCAGCAGCTGGCAGATGGCTTGCTTGCTGTGGATATCGTCGCGGTCGGCCTGGCGTGAACGCTGGATCAGCTCAGCCAGTTCCCGATCCACCAATTCGCCGCCGACGATCAACTGCGGACCTTTTTCCCAGGACTCGGGCGGGCATTCCTTGATCGCCGGGTTGAGCGGGATGTGCGGATTGATTTCCATCGGATAAATGCGGCACACCAACGGCCGGCGTTCATAGATCCGGCACAGCTGGTTTTCGTCAAGATTCCGGCAGGGGCCGACGTTATAGGCGGCGAAAGTGATCGCCACATGGGCCTGGGCATTGCCGCTGGGCACCACGCAGGAACGTCGCTCGGCGTGTTCGCGCTGCTCGGCCGGCAGCCCCAGGCCATTGCTCAGGAACCCCTCCACCAGCACGATCACCTGGCCGCCATCCAGCGCCCACTGGCGGGCTTCGCCGAGGGTCAGGGGAACATGGTGATCGTTGCAGCACTTGCCGCAGCCTACGCAGGAAAAACGAGTATTCATTGAGCCAAGCAGCCATCGTCGAAAGGTGGAGGCGGCGACGCAATGACTTACGTCGCCCTCTAAATTGCGCTTTCGAAGCAAGTTATGCGCCAGTCACTGGTCCTTGGCCTCGAGGGCGGGGCGGATCGAATTCCACTCGGTGACCTGGGCGCTCTTGCGCTGTTTGTCATAAAGGCACAATTGGATGCCGGTCTGGCCCTTCATGTGTTTTTGCGGGTACTGGCCCTGAAGCAGCACGGCGGTGTAGCCGACCCGGTCGTCGAATTGCGCGGGGTTGCCCACGGCCTTGGCGTTCTTCAACTGGCTGGCCTGGGTGCAACTGGCGAGTACCTGCCTGTCGAAGGCCGCCCAGGCGTCCGGGCTGGAGGCCTGGGCCTGGCTGGCGAGGAGGGTGAGGCAGGCGAGGCTCAGAGGCAGGGCTTTCATGGCGGGGCGTTCCTTCGTTCGCGGGTAAGCGCAGGGAGTATGCCTGAGGCGCGAGTGATGAAAGATCTGTAGCCGCTGCCGCAGGCTGCGATCGGCCGGAACGGCCGCGGCGATCTTGAAGTCGCTGAAGGTCCTGCGGACCTTATCGCAGCCTGCGGCAGCGGCTACAGGGATTGCAGCGGCGTTGGGGGGACTTGCTCGCGGCGGATCACCAGCATGCCGACGCTGTCGTAGAGCCCGCGAGCGCGCTGGTTGTCTTCCAACACCCGCAGGTCGACAAAGGCTTCGCGGCGCTGGCGGAAGACCTCGAAGGCCTGCAGCAGCAAGGCTCGTCCCAGGCCCTGGCCACGGGCCCGTGGGTGCACCACCAGGTCCTTGATATAGGCGCTGGTCCAGCATTGGATCACGCCGACGACGCCTTCGCCGTCCTGGGCCACCAGGCACAGTTGCGGGTCGTATTCGGCATCGCTTTCGAAGCGCTGGCGCCAGCTGTCCAGCGCTGGCACGTGACCGCCGCCGTCCTGGTAGCCCAGATGCATCAGGCCATGCACCGCTTCGGCCCGCTCCGGTCGATAGCGTTCGAGGCTGAAGGCGGCAGGCCAGCTGGCGGGCGCCGGTTGCCCGGTCAGGTCGCGCCGCATCAGCAGGCAGTAGTCGTCGGCCACGGTTCAGGCGCCCTGGGCGGCGACGTGCCGGGCCGCTTCGATCAGGCAGCGGGTCAGGTCCGGCGAGGAGAATTTGGTCAGCACCGCGTTGGCCCCGGCCAGGCGGGCCTTTTCCGCGTTCATGGCGCTGTCCAGCGAGGTGTGCAGCAAGACATAAAGGTGAGCGAAGTCCGGAGTTTCGCGCAGGGTGCGGGTCAGGGCGTAGCCGTCCATCTCCGACATCTCGATGTCCGAGACGATCAGGTTGATTTCCTGGGCCGTGCCTTGCAGGTCCAGCAGGCAGTCGATGGCTTCCTTGGCGCTGCGTGCGGTGTGGCATTGCAGGCCGAGGTTGCGCAGGGTATGCACCGATTGCTGCAAGGCCACCTGGCTGTCGTCGACCACCAGGATCCGCGCGTTGCCGAGCAGTTCGGCGTCTTCCATGCTCAGCTCGGTCGGCGCGGTCTCGATCTGCGCCGGGGCGATGCCGTGGATGACTTTCTCGATGTCCAGCACCTGCACCAACGTGCCGTCGACCTGGGTAACCCCTGTGATGTAGGACTTGACCCCGCCGGAGCCATAAGGTGGCGGCCGGATATCGGTGGTCAGGCAATGCACGATCTTGCTCACCGCCTGCACATGCAGACCCTGCTTGGAGCGACTGACGTCGGTGACGATCAGGCAGCCGCCCTCGGGGTCTTCCAGCGGTCGTTCGCCGATGGCCCGGCTCAGGTCGATGACCGACAGCGAATTGCCGCGCAGGGTGGCGATGCCTTTCACGTGCGGGTGCGATTCCGGCAGCTTGGTCAGCGGCGGGCAGGGGATGATTTCACTGACTTTGAGCAGGTTGATCGCCATCAGCTTGCCGCTGCGCAAGGTGAACAGCAGAAGCGAAAGAGAATCTGCGCGGGCTTTGTTGGAAGACATAAAAACCTTCTGTGGAAAAAAGGTGGTTCGCGCCATGGGCCGCGAACAGCTAGCGATAACGGGTTATCGACGCGGGGAGGGCTGGCTTTAGGTTTAATCCCAATATCCGCGACCCGCGTAACCTGTAGCCGCTGACGAAGGCTGCGATCGAGCACGCGGTCCTCGCAAGATCAGCCATTGCGTGGTTTCGGTCACACCGCATGTGTCGGGTTCATTGGCGTTTCGCTCTAATGCCGCCCAAGCCGATCGCAGCCTTCGGCGGCTACAGGTGAGTCACTTCAAGCCTAGCCTCTTGGCCATGCGCCCCAGGTTGGCGCGGTCCAGGCCCAGCTCGCGGGCGGCGCTGGCCCAGTTGTGCTGGTGGCGCTCAAGGCAGGCGGTGATCAATTGGCGCTGATAGTTTTCGGTGGCCTGGCGCAGGTCGCCGATGCCTGGGCCGTCTGTCCATTCTGAGGGGGCCGGGGCTGCGGGCGCGACCGGGGCCGAGGCGTCCGGCAGGTCCAGGTCGGCAGCGCTCAGGCTGAGAATCTTCGGCCGTTCGCGGCAATTGCCCAGGGCCTTGAGGGCGCTGCGGCCGATCAGGTGTTCCAGCTCACGCACGTTGCCCGGCCAGGCGTAAGCCAGCAGTGCAGCCTGGGCATCGCTGGTCAGGCGCAGGCTGCCCAGGCCCATGCGTGAACGGTTCTGTTCGAGGAAGTAGCCGCTGAGCAGCAGCACGTCGCGGCCGCGATCGCGCAGTGCCGGCACCAGCAGCGGATAGACGCTGAGGCGGTGATAGAAGTCCGCGCGATAGCGGCCGCTGCGCACCTCTTCGGCCAGGTCGCGGTTGGTGGCGGCGATCAGGCGCACGTCGACCTGATGTTCCTGGTCCGAACCCAGGCGTTGCAACTGGCCGCTTTGCAACACACGCAGCAGTTTGGCCTGCACGGCCAGCGACAGCTCGCCGACTTCGTCGAGAAACAGCGTGCCGCCATTGGCCAGCTCGAATTTGCCGCGACGGTCGCTGGTGGCGCCGGTAAAGGCGCCGCGCACATGGCCGAACAGCTCACTTTCCACCAGGGTGTCGGGCAGGGCGGCGCAGTTGAGGCTGATGATCGGTTTGCTGGCCCGTGGCGAGGCGGCGTGAATGGCCTGGGCCACCAGTTCCTTGCCGACCCCGGTTTCGCCGGTGATCAGCACGGTCAGGTCGCTGCCGCCGACCAGGCCGATTTCCTCCAGCAGGCGTTTGTGGGCCTTGCTCTGGCCAATCATCTCGCGGTTCTGGCCACTGGCCTGGCGATAGACCTCGGCGCGCTGATGTTCGTCCTCGGCGCGCAGGGCCAGGCGCTCAATGCGTTCGGCGGCGTTGACGGTGGCCGCCGCGAGGCTGGCGAAGGCTTGCAGGGCGTCCAGTTCGATAGGCTCCAGGCGCTGCGGGTCGAGGGCATCGAGCGTCAGCAGGCCCCAGGGGCGTTCGTCGATAAACAGCGGGCAGCCCATGCAGTCGTGGACTTCCAGGTGTTCATGCAGGCCATCCACCAGGCCGTCGTAAGGGTCCGGCAGGTCACTGTCGCTGGCGAAGCGAGTCGGGCCGGGGTGGCTGAGCAGGGCGGCGAAACGCGGGTGCTCGCTGACCTTGAAGCGGCGGCCCAAGGTGTCGGTGCTCAGCCCGTCCACCGCCAGCGGCACCAGCCATTCGCCGTCCAGGCGCAGCAGCGCGGCGGCGTCGCAAGGCAGCAGGGCGCGCATGGCTTCCAGCAGGCGGCGGTAGCGCTCGCCCTCGGGCAGTTCGCGGGACAGGTCGGAGACCAGGGGCAACAAGGCGGTGAGCAGGGATTTTGCGGTCATAATGACTCCGTATGGTCTAAATGACTATAAAGGCCGAAGTGTCGATATGACTACACTTATTTCAACTTATTGATTTATATAAATTTTATTGTTGGCACGAAAACTGACTGGTAAAGGGCAACCTGCAAGTAGTCAGAAAGCTCAGGAGTTGTACTTATGCTTAGCGTCGAAGATCGTGCCATCATCAAATCCACCGTTCCGCTGCTGGAAAGCGGTGGCGAAGCCCTGATCACCCACTTCTACCGGATGATGCTCTCCGAGTATCCGCAGGTGCGCCCGCTGTTCAACCAGGCGCACCAGGCCAGCGGCGACCAACCACGGGCCCTGGCCAACGGCGTATTGATGTACGCCCGGCACATCGACCAGCTCGACCAATTGGGCGATCTGGTGGCCAAGATCATCAACAAGCACGTGGCCCTGCAGATCCTGCCGGAGCATTACCCGATCGTCGGCAGCTGCCTGCTGCGCGCCATCTCCGAAGTGCTGGGCGAGGAAATCGCCACGCCAGCGGTGATGAACGCCTGGGGCGCGGCCTATAACCAACTGGCGGAGATCCTGATCGGTGCCGAAGGCGCGATCTACGACCAGAAGGCCCAGGCCCCGGGTGGCTGGCGCGGCGCGCGGGAATTCAAGCTGGTCCGCCGCGAGCAGGAGAGCGCGGAAATCACTTCGTTCTACTTCGAGCCTGTGGATAACGGCTCGATTCTCGCTGCCGAACCCGGTCAGTACATCGGCATGCAGCTGTTCCTCGATGGCGAGGAAATCCGCCGCAACTACTCCTTGTCGGCCCTGTCCGACGCTGGCCAATACCGCATCAGCGTCAAGCGCGAAGCCGGTGGCCGCGCTTCCAATTACCTGCACGACCAGTTGCAGATCGGCGCCAGCATCCAGCTGTTCCCGCCAGCGGGCGAGTTCACCCTGGCGGACAGCGACAAGCCGCTGGTGCTGATCAGTGGCGGCGTCGGCATCACCCCGACCCTGCCGATGCTCGAAGCCGCGCTGGCCACCGAGCGCCCGGTGCACTTTATCCACTGCGCGCGCAACGGCGGGGTGCATGCGTTCCGCGATTGGGTCGACAGCCTGGCCGCGCGCCATCCGCAACTCAAGCGCTTCTACTGCTACGCCGAAGACGACGGCGTCAGCCCGGCGGCGGACAAGGTGGGTCTGCTGAGCCAGGAGCAACTGGCCGAATGGTTGCCGCAGGAGCGTGACCTGGACGCCTACTTCCTCGGCCCGAAAGCCTTCATGGCGGCAATCAAGCGCCACCTCAAGGCCCTGGGCGTACCGGAAAAACAAAGCCGCTACGAGTTCTTCGGCCCGGCCGCGGCGCTGGAGTAACCCCACCGGCCAGCCTCCGCCCGGAGGCTGGCCTCTTTGTAGCCGCTGGCGCAGCCTGCGATCGAGCGCGTAGCGCTCGCAACACTGTCCCCGAGTACCTCAGGCAAACCGCGAGCTAGGCTTGACGGTCGCTGCGCAACCGATCGCAGGCTGCGCCAGCGGCTACAGGGCGCACTCGTAAAAATCCTTTAAAGGTTAATCCGGTCTTAACCTGTTTATCGTTAATTCCCCGATGCTGATGATAGGCGCTCGTTCGCACTGATCAGGATCATTCCATGCTCTCAGCCATTCCCCGCTTTACCCTGGCCGCAACCTTGCTCGCCAGCCCCCTGGTTTTCGCCGAGCCGGCCTTGCTTCAAGCACAGGCGCTGATCGTCGATCGGAGCTTGCCCCAGGCCCAACGTGAAGCCATGGAGCTGGCCGCGCGGCGCTATGGCAGTTTCTGGAACAGCGGTGATGAAAGCCTGGCCAGGGCCGCATTGGCGGAGAACTTCGTCGATATGACGCCGCCGGAAGGGCGGGGCCAGGGCCCGACCGGGCCGCTGCTGGCCTCGCGGCTCTTTCGCACGGCGGTGCCGGACCTGAGCGCGCAAATCGAACAGATGATCGTGGCCGGGGATCGCGTGGTGGTGCACCTGCATTTCCGTGGCCACTTCAGCGGGACCTTCAATGCACTCAAAGGCCACGGACAGCGTGTAGACTTCCGGGCAACCGATATCTATCAGATCGCCGATGGCCGAATCACCGCCAATTGGCATATCGAAGACAACCTCAGCCTGATGCTGCAGCTGCAAACGCCGCCGTCGGGCTGAACCACAGACAGAAAGGAATTGAGGATGACAGACGACATACTGCGCTTGGGGCGCGAGCGACGCTTCCTGGTGTTGCTGGGAGTGATCTGCCTGGCGCTGATCGGTGGTGCGCTGTACATGCAGGTGGTTCTGGGCGAGGCGCCGTGCCCGCTGTGCATCCTGCAGCGCTACGCGTTGCTGCTGATCGCCGTTTTCGCTTTCATCGGTGCGGCCATGCGCACCCGTCGCAGCATCACCGTGCTGGAAGCGCTGGTCGTCGTCAGCGCATTGTTCGGTGCGGCGGTGGCGGGGCATCACGTCTACACCCAGGCCCATCCCGCGGTCAGCTGCGGTGTCGATGTGCTGCAACCCATTGTCGACAGCCTGCCATTGGCGAGCGTCTTCCCGCTGGGGTTTCAGGTCGATGGTTTCTGCTCCACGCCGTATCCGCCGGTGCTAGGCCTGTCCCTGGCGCAATGGGCGCTGGTGGCCTTCGTGCTGACGCTGATACTGGTGCCGTTGGGCATCATTCGTAACCGTCGCCAAAACGCCTGACCCATGCCCCAAAAGCCCCGGTGCCGATGTTCGGAACCGGGGCTTTTTTACGTGTAGGACAATGTGTGAAGGAGGCGTGACATGGGGCAAACGGATGCGCGATAAAAGTGCGACATGTTGTCACACGATGGGTGTCGCAGCTGTGTTTCTGCGGATGACGGCACAGCGTTTTTTTTATCTCGAAGACGGAAAAAGTCTGTCAGTTCATGTTGGCGCCGGCGGCGGCCAAACAAGCATAGCCTGCTATCTAAATAAATTGGTTCAGCCCTCGTACTACAAGGGATAGCGCGATGCCATGGGCGAACTTTCCGCCGCTGGGAAGGGCCCTTTCCGACCTGGCGTGAAGGCGTTTTCGGGGCTTTTTATTGCGAATGAATATCGATATGATCGCGCCCCGTTGCAATAATCGTCACGCATTGTTGCGCTAGCCGATAAAAATTATTTCGGGATAAGACATGGTTTATAAAACGCTACATATCTACAATCGCCCGCACTGAATTTCCGGCGCTGCTCACCCTGAGCTTACGGCGGCGGTCGAGGGGCGTTGAACGCTCCATGCGACCCCAGGTGTCGGCACCTTCCAAATATCCGCACCAAATGGAATTGGTCTGTAACAAGGCCTTTGACCACGAATTCGAATAAGAACTCACTGCTAGCCCAGGATTTGTCAGACAGCGCGTAACGCGCAGGGCAGGCCCTTATTCAATCGAAGAAAAAATGCCAACCCTTGGCACGGTGAAGTGTTGGCCATCAAAACCCAACTGCATTGCGCAAGCTGCTTTAGAGGTCGTGAGATGAGTAAAAACAGGTACCCCCGATTACTAGGCTTTTTGCCGCTGCTCAGCATGTTGTTGCTGGGAGGCTGCAAATGGACCTTGCTCGACCCGAAAGGACAGGTCGGTCTGGATGAACGAAACCTGATCATCACCGCTACCCTGCTGATGTTGCTGGTCGTGATTCCGGTGATCGTGATGACCTTCGCGTTCGCCTGGAAATATCGCGCGTCCAACACCAACGCGACCTACGCGCCCAAGTGGTCGCACTCCACCAAGATCGAAATCGCGGTCTGGCTGGTTCCGATCCTCATCATCATTGCCCTGGGTTATGTGACCTACAAGTCCACCCACGCGCTGGACCCGTATCGTCCTCTGGAATCCGACGTCAAGCCGATCAACATCGAAGTGGTCGCGCTGGACTGGAAGTGGTTGTTCATCTACCCGGACCAGGGTATCGCTACGGTTAACCAAATCCGGTTCCCGGAGCACACTCCGCTGAACTTCAAGATCACCTCCGACGCCGTGATGAACTCGTTCTTCATCCCTGCTCTGGGCGGCCAGATCTACGCGATGGCAGGCATGCAGACCAAGCTGCACCTGATCGCCAACCAGAAAGCTGAAATGGAAGGCATCTCCGCTAACTACAGTGGCGCTGGCTTCACCGGCATGAAATTCAAAGCGATCTCGACGAGCCAGGAAGATTTCGACGCCTGGGTAGCCGAAGTCAAGGCCGCACCTAAACAGCTTGATCAAGCTGAATACGAAGCCCTTGCCAAGCCAAGCCAGAACAACCCTGTCGCGCTGTACTCCTCGTACACGCCGGACCTGTTTCAGAAAATCGTCGACAAGTACGAAGGCATGAAACCAGGCAAGCCGGTCAAGCACGAGAAGAAAGAAGTGGCCGCTGTGGAAGGGACTGATATGAGCTCGCATTCAGCTGCTGGGGCAGAGGAGTAAACGATGTTTGGTAAATTAAGTCTGGACGCGATACCGTTCCACGAGCCGATTGTCATGGTCACCGTTGCCATGATCATCCTCGGTGGTCTGGCGCTTGTCGCGGGTATCACGTACTTCAAGAAGTGGTCCTACCTGTGGACCGAATGGCTGACTTCGGTCGACCACAAGAAAATCGGCGTGATGTACATCATCGTCGCCATGGTCATGCTCCTGCGCGGTTTTGCCGACGCGATCATGATGCGTACCCAGCTGGCCATGGCCACCGAGGGTTCGCCGGGCTACCTGCCTCCTGAACACTATGACCAGATCTTCACCGCCCACGGTGTGATCATGATCATCTTCATGGCGATGCCATTCTTCACCGGCCTGATGAACCTTGCAGTGCCGCTGCAGATCGGCGCGCGTGACGTGGCCTATCCGTTCCTCAACTCCCTGAGCTTCTGGCTGCTGGTTTCCGGCGTCGTGCTGATCAACCTGTCCCTGGGCGTCGGCGAATTCGCCAAGACCGGCTGGGTTGCGTATCCGCCGTTGTCGGGGCTGCAATACAGTCCGGGCGTGGGTGTTGACTACTACATCTGGGCGCTACAGCTATCAGGGCTGGGGACAACGCTAACGGGGGTCAACTTCCTGGCCACCGTGCTGAAAATGCGTACTCCGGGCATGAAGCTGATGGACATGCCGATCTTCACCTGGACCTGCACCTGGGCCAACGTGCTGATCGTCGCTTCGTTCCCGATCCTGACCGCTACCCTGGCACTGCTGACGCTTGACCGTTACATGGATTTCCACATTTTCACCAATGAACTTGGTGGCAATCCAATGATGTACGTGAACCTGTTCTGGGCTTGGGGTCACCCTGAGGTGTACATCCTGATCCTGCCGGCGTTCGGTATCTTCTCCGAAGTCATCTCGACGTTCTCGGGCAAGCGCCTGTTCGGCCACCACTCGATGATCTACGCTTCCGGCGCGATCTCGGTACTGGGCTTCATGGTCTGGCTGCACCACTTCTTCACCATGGGTTCGGGGGCCAGCGTCAACGCCTTCTTCGGCCTGGCGACCATGCTGATTTCCATCCCGACGGGGGTGAAGCTATTCAACTGGCTGTTCACCATCTACCACGGCCGTCTGCGTATCACCAGCCAGGTCCTGTGGACCCTGGGCTTCATGGTGACCTTCGCCATCGGCGGCATGACCGGCGTACTGCTGGCCATCCCGGGTGCTGACTTCGTACTGCACAACAGCCTGTTCGTGATCGCGCACTTCCATAACGTGATCATCGGCGGTGCGGTATTCGGCTACATCGCTGGCTTCAGCTTCTACTTCCCGAAAGCATTCGGCTTCAAGCTGCACGAAGGCTGGGGCAAGGCTGCATTCTGGTTCTGGATCTCGGGCTTCTTCGTCGCGTTCATGCCGCTCTACGCACTGGGCTTCATGGGCATGACCCGTCGCCTGAACGCCACCACCAACCCTGAGTGGGTGCCGTACCTGTACGTCGCCATGTTCGGTGCGGTGATGATCGCCATCGGTATCGCCTGCCAGTTGATCCAGCTGTATGTGAGTATCCGTGACCGCAAGCAGAACCAGTGCGTGTCCGGCGACCCATGGAATGCGCACACCCTGGAATGGTCGACCTCGTCGCCACCACCGTTCTACAACTTCGCCGTGCTGCCTAAGGCCGAGACTATCGACCCGTTCACCGAAGCCAAGGAAAACGGTACCGCGTACCAGAAGCCTGCTCGCTACGAGCCGATCCACATGCCAAACAACACCGCCACCGGCTTGGTGATGGGTGCTCTGTTGACCGTCTTCGGTTTCGCGATGATCTGGCACATCTGGTGGCTGGCGATCGCGAGCCTGGCCGGTACCGTGATCTATTTCGTGATCCACGCGGCTCGTGATGATCAAGGCTACATGGTGCCGGTCGACGTGATCGAACGCATCGAAGCCGAGCAGCACGCTCGCCTGGTAGCCGAGAAGAAGATTCCGGCCAACCGTGTAGAAACCTCGTTGGAACAGGCTTAAACCATGTCGAACTTAGTGACCAATGCTGGACACACCCATGTCGATGACCATGGGCATGATGACCATCACCACGACTCGGGCGAGATGACCGTCTACGGTTTCTGGCTCTACCTGATGACCGACTGCATTCTGTTTGCGTCGATCTTCGCGGTGTACGCGGTACTGGTAAACAACGTAGCGGGTGGCCCGTCGGGCCACGACATCTTCGAACTGCCATACGTGCTCGGCGAAACCGCCTTGCTGCTGTTCAGTTCGATCACCTACGGCTTCGCCATGCTGGCGTTCTTCCGGGGTAACAAGAAGCAGGTCCTGGGCTGGTTGGCCATGACCTTCCTGTTCGGCCTGGGCTTCATCGGCATGGAGATCAACGAGTTCCACCTGCTGATCTCCGAAGGCTACGGCCCTAGCCGCAGTGGCTTCCTGTCCGGGTTCTTCACCCTGGTCGGTACCCACGGTCTGCACGTGACCAGCGGCCTGATCTGGATGGCGATCATGATGTATCAGGTCAACAAGCACGGCCTGACTGCAACCAACAAGACCCGCCTGAGCTGCCTGAGCCTGTTCTGGCACTTCCTGGACGTGGTCTGGATCTGCGTCTTCACCGTTGTTTACCTGATGGGGACTATGTAATGGCTAATGCACACTCCCATGACAGCCATGAAGCTGGCCACGGCAGCGTAAAGTCGTACGCCATCGGCTTCATCCTGTCGGTGATCCTGACGATTATCCCGTTCGGCCTGGTGATGTACCCGACCCTGCCGAAATCCATCACCCTGATGATCGTTCTCGCCTTCGCGGTGATCCAGGTCCTGGTTCACCTGGTGTACTTCCTGCACCTGGACCGTTCCGAGGCCCAGCGTAACAACGTGATTGCGTTCGTCTTCGCTGCCCTGGTGATCGTCCTGCTGGTTGGTCTGTCGTTGTGGATCATGTTCAGCATCCACACCTACATGATGGCGAAGTGAGGTAAGACCCGATGTCGCTCAAGCACTTTATCCAAATCACCAAACCGGGGATCATTTTCGGTAACGTGCTTTCTGTGGCGGGCGGTTTTTTCCTGGCCTCCAAGGGACATGTCGATCTGGCCATCTTCCTGGCCGCGATGATCGGCACGTCCCTGGTGGTAGCTTCCGGTTGCGTGTTCAACAACTGCATCGACCGCGACATCGACCTGAAGATGGAGCGCACCAAGAACCGCGTGCTGGTTCAGGGCCTGATCTCCCTGAAAGTGGCACTGGTCTACGCGACCATCCTGGGTGTCGCTGGCGTTGCGTTGTTGTACAAGGTGGCCAATCCGCTGGCGGCGCTGTTTGCCGTGATCGGCTTTGTCATCTACGTCGGCTTCTACAGCCTGTACCTCAAGCGCAAGTCGGTGCACGGCACGCTGGTGGGCAGCCTGTCGGGGGCGATGCCGCCGGTGATCGGTTACGTGGCCGTGAGCAACAGCTTCGACATGGCTGCGCTGACCCTGCTGGTGATGTTCAGCCTGTGGCAGATGCCGCATTCCTACGCCATCGCGATCTTCCGCTTCAACGATTACCTGGCCGCATCGATTCCGGTGCTGCCCGTGAAGCGCGGCATCCTGGTGGCCAAGAAGCACATCCTGCTCTACATCCTGGCGTTCCTGGTGGCGACCCTGATGCTGACCTTCAGCGGTTATGCCGGCATGAGCTACCTGGCCGTCGCGGCCGCGATGGGCATGTACTGGCTGTACATGGCCTGGACCGGCTACAAGGCGGTGGACGACACCGTCTGGGCCCGCAAGCTGTTCGTGTTCTCGATCTTCACCATCACCGCGCTGAGCGTGATGATGTCCCTGGATTTCAAGGTACCGAGCGAGCTGCTGCTGACCTACGCGCCATAAGCTGCAACGCTGTAAAAAAGCCCCGCCTTCGACAGAAGCGCGGGGCTTTTTTATTGAGTGTCAGTCGGTAGGCTGTTTAAATATTCAAATGACTCTATTCATGCAGGAAGCAGAATAATGAAGAAAAAAGCTGTTGTTGTATTTAGTGGTGGCCAGGATTCGACAACCTGTCTGATCCACGCATTGCCGCTCTATGATGAAGTGCACTGCATTACCTTTGATTACGGCCAGCGCCACCGCGCGGAAATAGAAGTGGCGCAGCAGCTGGCGAAACAATTGGGGGCGACAGTCCACAAAGTGCTGGATGCTTCGTTGCTCAATGAATTGGCGATCAGCAGTCTCACTCGGGACAATATCCCGGTGCCGACGGTGAACAGTTCGGGCGAAAGCCTGCCCAGCACTTTCGTGCCGGGAAGAAATATTCTGTTTTTAACCCTGGCTTCTATCTATGCCTACCAGGTAAAGGCTGAAACGGTCATTACCGGGGTATGCGAAACAGACTTCTCCGGCTATCCCGATTGCCGTGACGAGTTTGTAAAGGCCTTGAACAAGGCCGTCGAGTTGGGCATGGAATACCGCCTGCGCCTTGAGACTCCACTGATGTGGCTGAACAAGTCGGAAACTTGGGCCCTGGCCGATCATCACCATCAATTGAGCCTGGTCCGCGAGCAAACCCTGACCTGCTACAACGGCGTTATCGGCAGCGGCTGTGCTAATTGCGATGCATGCAATCTTCGCAGCAGAGGGCTGAATGAATATCTGGGGAACAAGGCAGAAGTCATGAACAGCTTGAGAAGCAAGATGAACTTGCAATGAAGGCTTGATCGACCGTCTCAATGGAATTCAACACTGCATCTGCCTGCCGGATGAGTGTTGAATCCATCAGCTTGAGCCAAGCGTGGTCGTACTATTTTGCTTGGCTGTCCGTTATGTATTTCTTGAACAGTGATCTTGCGCCATAGGCCGGCAAGATGTTGAAGAAGGCAAAACATACCTTGATCGCGATCTGCACATAAATCATGTTCAGGATGTCGTTGTTCTCCATCGAGCCGTAAAAGGCAATGTAGCAAAACACGAAGCTGTCAATAATGACCGCGAACAGTGTGCTCAAGAATATCCGCAGGAACAGGAATCTGGAGTTGGTCAGCTCTTTTATCTTGCACAGCAAGTAAGAGTTTATGTTTTCCGACACCAGGAACGACACCGACGACGCCACCAGAACCGATGACACATGAATGATCACGTCATTGTACGGGGTGTCGAGCTTCCAGCCCGGCAGGCCGGGAAGAAAGGTCGAGCCATACAGAAGGACGATAATCATGGCGTTGCTGGCGAAGGCAAAGAAGATCGCTCTTCTTGCCAGCCTGAGGCCAAAGTTTTCGTTCAGCAGGTCAACGATCAGGAAGGTCAGGGGATAAAGGAAAGTCCCCGGCGTTATGATGATATCCAGTGATTCAAGATAAATCGGTTTGGTGGCGGCAATACTGGTGAATATGTAGAAGGTAAAGAGCAGCAAGTTCAGGATGATATAGACCATCCATGAATTTTCATGACGGTCGCTCAGGTCGTAGGCGGTAAGTGCTCCTCCCTGGGAGTAGAACTTCTTGTAGATATTCTTAACTTCCATTTTGTTCAGGTTTTCCATTATTTCGCTGTTCAGCACTTCGCTTAATTTGATTTTTATGACCTTGCCGGTGGCGATGATCATGATCACGGCCAGGCTTTTGTTGTTTTCAAAGCCCAGGAGTTTGTATTTGCTGTTCTCGAGTTTGCCCTCATAGGCCGTCATTGAATCGCTCCTCGATGATGTCACCCACCACCAATACCCGGTCTGAGTCGGAGCATGGTTCATTGACGATGAACAGCTTCCTGGTCTGCCGGTCGTAGACCAGCTTTTCCTTGTCGTCGGTCGATGTGCCCTTTTGAATGATCAACAGGTCGCCAGCTTCGTACATGCCCTTGATTTCATTCTCGAGCAGCACCGCTATCAAGTTGAAGGACGCGCCGAAGTAATAAGTCAACGGATGAAGTATGGCCAGTTCGCCAATCCGTTTATCCATATTGATCATCAACAGGCTTTCCTTGAGGATCGGAACCGCCGACGGGTTCATGTTTCCTTGGGGGGAAATACTGCTGTCGATGATTTCCTTCTCTTGAAAATCGACGGTTTCTATTTCTTCGTAGGAGACACCGAAGAAATCGGAAATTTTGCGAATGGTGGACTGCTGTACGTTACTGACCTTGCCTTCCAGGATGTTGTAGATGGTCGTCCGGGTCAGGCCGCTGGCATTGCACAAAGACAATTGCGTCTCGCCGCGGCTTTTAATCAGGTATTTGATATTGCTCTTCAAATACTCTGTTCGTTCTCTTCTGTGCATCAAATGCTCACCATTTCCTTATAGTCGCCACGCAGATCTTTCATGAAGTGCGTGTCTTGCATGACATTCGACTAGTTCGACGCCACAGGGCGTGAGCAGTCGGATTGATGCGGCAAGAGTTTGTCGAGGTCTTTCGGGGGCTGTACCAACTCGCGAGTACTCCTTTAACCAGCCTGCACCCATCCTGGGATATTTCGCTGTCGGTATGGGGCGCGCTCGGATTTTCGGGAGGATCCGGACCGGGGCGCGCCGCGGGAGGCAAGTGTTGCATGTCCCAGTCATCACAATAAAGCCCCGAAATGCGCAAAACCCCCGCCTGATCGACGAATATCGAGCAGCAGCGCAAATCCGGCTATTCAGAAAAGAAGCATTTTGTTTGGAAAATGTTTAATTTTTTGCTTAATTAGCGGCTCGCGAACGTTAAACAAGGAAGCGTGCTGTCGTTCGTGGCATGCAAAGACAAGGAAGGAATACCGAATGATGGCAGCTGATGCAGCACCGCTCAGGAACCAGGCCGACCTGTTGCGACGAGGTTTGGCGGATCTGCGAACTGAAGACGCCGAGCTGGCTGGGATCCTGGACGCCGAGGTCACCCGGCAACACCGCACACTGTCCCTGGTTTCATCTTCCTGCGCAGCCAACCCGCGAATCCTCGCGGCGTCTGCTTCGGCGCTGGTCAACGTCACCGCCGAGGGCACGCCCGGCAAGCGCCACCATGTTGGCTGCGAAAACGTCGATCTGGTCGAATCCCTGGCGATTCGCAGGGCCCGGGAGCTGTTCGGCGCGCAATATGCCAGCGTGCAGTCGCACTCTGCCTCGAACGCCAACTACCAAGTGCTTGCGGCACTGCTCGAGCCTGGGGACACCATTCTCGGAATGGCCCTCGATCACGGCGGGCATCTGACCCACGGCAGCCCCGTCACATTCACGGGGGCCAACTACAAGGCGATCCGCTACGGCACCACCGCGCAGGGCGTGATCGATTACGCAGAGGTACGCCAACTGGCGCTTGCCCACCGTCCGCGCATCATCATCTGCGGTGCGACGGCCTATTCCCGGGTCGTCGACTTCCAGCGCTTTCGCGCCATTGCCGACGAGGCCGGGGCCATCCTGCTGGCGGATATTTCCTATATCGCCGGGCTGGTGGCCACGGGGCGACACCCGAGCCCGATCGACGTGGCGCACGTCACCACCGCGTGCACCCACAAGCAACTCGCCGGGCCGCGTGGCGGCCTCATCCTTTCCGGGCGCGATGCCGACACCAAGGTTCCCGGCCTGAGGGCGAGCTTCAGTCGTGTGCTCGAGCAAGCGGTATTCCCGCGGATGCAGGGCTCGCCGGCGGTCAACATGATCGCGGCCAAGGCCGCCGCGCTGGGTTATGCAATGTCCCCGGAATTCGACGCCTACATGGGGCGGATTCGCAGCACGGCCGTTGCCATGGCCAGTGCATTCATGGCGCAGGACTACGAAGTGGTGGGCGGGGGGACGGAGAACCACACGATCCTGCTCAAGTTGCGCGGGGGCATCAGCGGTTCAATTGCCGCCTCGGCACTGGAGCGCTGCGGGATCATCGTGAGCAAGAGCCGCGCCCTGGGTGAGACCCGGTCCTCATTCGTCGCCAATGGCTTGTGCATCGGCACCGGCTCGATTGCCCAACGCTACATCGACCCCCAGGGGTGTCGTGACGTGGTCGACCTGGTGTGCCGGATACTGGATAAGGTGACGCCCCTCAGCGAGCAGAAGTATCGCCTGGCGCCTGAGTTGCAAGAGCAGTTCCGCCTGCAGACCGAGGCGTTGTGCGCGATGTATCCCATCGCCGATTACCGGGGCAACTGAGGCCGCCCCGGCCTTTCATTCGAAGGAGCCAGCCAGTGAAGGGCGCACTGGCTGCTGCCCGATCCGTCCTGCGCGAGCAGGTTACAGCTGTTGTAGCGCGCTATAGCCTTCGAACGCGGTCTGCTGCTGGATCGCGGTGACGATGTTCTTGCGGGTGGCCGGCTGTTCGTTGCCGTCCTTGTCGAGGAACACTTCGCTTGCCAGCTCCGCTTCGTCGCCTTCGCCGACAAAGGCGAAACCGAGGAACTCGAAGGCTTCACGGTCGACGTTGGCCTTGGAGCGCGGGCGGATCGGCAGGGTAACGCTGATGCCGTCCTTGCTGATGGCGAACACTTCCATTTCCTTCTTCGGTCGCGCCTTGCTCTTGCTGCCGCTCGGGTTGCTGATGGCCTGGTGGGTCTGGTTCAGCACTTTCAGCGCCAGGCCGTAGACCAGCTCCTGGAAGCTCGGATCGTCCTTGTAGCTGGACAGGATGCGGCTGATCGGGAACTTGCTGCTCAGGTCTTCCAGGGCGGCGCTGTCGGCGGCCTCGGCGTCCTTGAGCTGTTTGAGCTGGCCCATGAGTTCATAGGCACGGTCATCGTCGAAACGGTCGTGGGCCTGGCGGATCTCGGCGCGCAGTTCACGGATCTGGTCGCTTTCCTTGGACGACTGGAAAGCGTCGAGGACCATCTCGCTGATGGTCTTGGCCTGGGAAACATGCTGTGAAAGATTGATGGCGTTTTCGTATTCGGCTTTGGACGACAAGGCGTTTACGGATTCTTCTGTATTGGAATCGGACATTGATATTTCACTTACTTCTTTTAACTGGAAATGAGGCTAGAAAAGCACCGGGCCTTTTCAGGGCGCCTAATTTATGGGACCGACGCCCCATTGTCACGGGCGAACGGACCGGTGCGAAAAAGCGTGGCTCTACTGACCGGCGAACGCCGGGAAAATTCCGCCGCCGATCACGCCGGCCGAGCGCTTGCCGGGCAACGCCTGGCGCCGTCCGGCCGGTGGCTGCGGCGCATTGGCTTCAGCGTTGCGCCTGCTGGTGAAACTCGGCGAACGAGACCATGCGCTGGCGCGCCGGGTCCCACAGCTTGAGCCGCAGGCAGCGGTAGATATCCCGTGGATGCAGGGAGGTGGTGATCGGCGATTGCAGCGCCGGGATCGCTGCCATGGCTTGCGGCAGGCGATAGAAGGGGATGCCCGAATTGGCGTGGTGCACATGGTGGTAGCCGATGTTGGCGGTGAACCAGGCCATGAGCGGGCCGGTGCGCATGTAGCTGGAGGAGAACACCGCGGTGGCCGCGTAGTCCCAGTCGGCGCGCTCGGGGTAGCGCACGCCGGGGAAGTTGTGCTGGCAGTAGAACATGTAGGCGCCCAGCGCCGAGCCGGACAGGCTGGGGACCAGCACCCCATACAGCAGGATGTCCGGCGCCAGCAATGCCAGGGCGACGGCGCTCGCCAGGTTCAGCGCCAGGGCCAGCAGCGACCAGAGTCGATGCCGTGGCTGGGTGATCAGCGAAACCATGCAGATGCTGAAAATAAAGATGCTGAATGATGCCAGCAGGATCATCAGCGGGTGCCGGGCGATGCGGTAGCGCAAGCGCTTGAGGCGTCCGGCCCGGGCATATTCCTCGGTCGACAACAGGGGAAAGGTGCCCAGGTCGGTGTGGGTGGACAGCAACGGCAGGCGGCTTTTTTCCGCGCCGACGTACTGGCAGCTGTGGCCGTGGTGGTAATCGTGGGATTGCTTCCACAGCGTTGGCGGGGCCATCAGCAGCAGGCCGAAGGTCTTGAAAAACACCTCGGCGAAGCGCGAGCCCTTGAGGATCGCGCCGTGCATGTAGTCGTGATAAAGCACGAACATGCGCACCAGGGACAAGCCCAGCAGCACGCTGCAGCCCAGGCGCAGCGGCCACCACAGCGGCAGGGCCACGGCCGCGCCGAACAGCCCGATCACCAGCAGCGTCGAGTAGAAATGCCACCAGCTCAGGCGGCGGTTCTCCACGGTAAAGGGCAGGGTCTGGCGAATCAGCTCCTTGCCGTAACGCGCCAGCTGCTCGCGGTTCAGGCCGTCGGTGGGCCAGGGGATGGCTCCCGGCTGGTGCGGCTGCGGGTCTGAATCGGCGGGGCAGAAAGGAGAGGCGGTCGAGGTGTCCAGCGTGCGCATGCTCGGTGCTCTCCTTAGCCGATAACCGCTTCGTGGGGGCTGTGCTGCATGAACAGCTGTGGCCGCCGGTCCTTCCACGGGCGTGCCTGTTCCAGCTGGCCGGCTAGGCGGAACAGCAGGCCTTCCTCGCCAAAGGCCGCGCTGAGCATCAGGCCGATCGGCAGGCCCTCGGCGTTCCAGTGCAGCGGCAGGGAAATCGCCGGTTGCCCCGAGGCGTTGTGGATGGCGGTGAAGGGGCTGTAGTCGATCAGCGGGCCGTAGGTGCTTTCCAGGTCGCTGGAGTGGATATCCACCACGCCGTTGCGCAGCGGCGGCCGGGCCAGGGTCGGGGTCAGCCAGCAATCGTAGCTCTGGTGGAAGCGTGCCATTTCCCGGCCGACCTGCTGCAGCACCAGCTCGGACATCTGGTATTCCACCGCGCTCACGCCGAGGCCGCGTTGATGCACGGCGCGGGTCAGGTTTTCCAGCTCGCCGGGCAGCGGACCGCGTCCCAGTTGCAGGCTCATCAGTTCCACGGCGAAGGCGATCCCGGAAAACCACAGGGCGCTGAAAGCTTCGGCGAAGCTTTGCAAATCCAGCTGCGGCGCGGCTTCTTCCACGTGGTGGCCGAGGGATTCGAGCAGACGCGCGGTGCTTTCCACCGCCGCGACGCAGTCGGGGTGCAGCGGCCGCCCGGCCGGGTCGGTGCTGGAAAAGGCGATGCGCAGGTGCCCCGGTTCCTGGCCGAGCTGGTCGAGAAAGCGCCGGTGCATGGGCGGCGCGCGATACGGGTCGCCCGGCACCACGCCGTGGGTGGCGTCGAGCAGGGCGGCGCTGTCGCGCACGCTGCGGGTCAGCACATGTTCATCCAGCAGGCCGCTGAGCAGCTCGCCGAAGTCCGGGGCCAGGGAGTTGCGCGCCCGGGTCGGCTTGAGGCCCACCAGGCCGCAGCACGAGGCCGGAATGCGGATCGAGCCGCCGCCGTCGTTGCCGTGGGCCGCCGGGACCATACCGGTGGCCACCGCGGCGGCCGCGCCGCCACTGGAGCCGCCGGTGGAATATTCAAGGTTCCACGGGTTGCGCGCCGGGCCATGGAAGGCGCCTTCGGTGGTGGGCAGAATGCCGAACTCCGGGGCGTTGGTCTTGCCGACGAACACCAGGCCGGCCTGGCGAAAGCGCTTCACCAGCTCGCAGTCCTGGGGCATCACCCGTGTTTTCAGCATGCGCGAGGCCAGGCTCGAAGGCAGGTCCTGGCAGTCGCCGAGGATGTCCTTGAGCAGGAACGGCACACCGTGCAGCGCACCGATCGGCGGTGCCTTGTCCTGGGCGGCGGCCTGCGCCCGGGCTTGCTCGTAGGCCTTGTAGACCACGGCGTTGACCGCCGGGTTGAAGGCTTCGATGCGGCGTATGGCTTCCTCCAGCAGTTCGGAGGGGCGTACCTGCCCGGTCCTGACCAGATCGGCCAGGCCGACCGCATCGAAGGTGGCGTATTCGCTAAAAGACATCCTGTTCTCCCGTGCTGTGCACGCTGCTGGCGATACCGGAGCGCTCCCGCTCCGGCCTGGGTTTCATGACATGGCCGGTTACACAAGCCCGGCTTGCGCGGGCCCGGATATCGGCTTCACATCCTTGAAAAAGGCTGATGACTGCGCCTGACATGGCAAAAAGCCATGCATGCATCGAGCCGTGAGGCGAATATGCGCCGGGGGCGGAAATTGCGGGTATACGCCGTTCGGAGTATTAACTTCGACTGCGCGCTCCCAGAGGATGATCAAGCGTAATGGATGCGCAAGGCCGCAGATTTCGGGCCTTGCGGGAGATGGCTAAGTACGGCTGCCTGGACACAAAATAATGACTACGAACGACCACGATAGCGACGTTCCGTATGTGAATTTTTCGGAATGTCTGCAGCTTCACGCACATACGATCCCGGACCGATTGGCCTATCGTTTTCTGCATAACGGGCGAGACGAAGAAACCCTCATCACCTTCTCTGAACTGGACCGCGCGGCAAGAGCCGCGGCGGCCCGGTTGCAGGTGCATTGCCGGGCGGGAGACAGGGTGCTGATCCTGCTCAAGCCGGGCCTGGACTACGTGATTGCCTTTATGGGCTGTCTGTATGCCGGCCTGGTGGCGGTGCCGGCCTACCCGCCGGGGGCGACCAAGACCCTGGACCGGCTGGACGGCATCATCGACGATTGCCAGCCGACGGCGGCTCTGGCCAGTGGCGAGGATGTCCCGACCATCCAGGCCCGGCTGGGGCAGGCGCAGAGTCCGCGGGTGCTGGACATGGCGAGTCTCGACCTGGCCCTGGCCAGCGAATGGCGGGCCGTGCCGATGACCCGCGACGATATCGCCTTTTTGCAATACACCTCCGGCTCCACCGGCACTCCCAAAGGAGTGGCGGTGACCCATGGCAACCTGATTCACAACTCGCGCAGCATCAGCCGCGGCTTCCTGACCCACAAGGACAGCCACCTGGTCAGCTGGTTGCCGCCGTATCACGACATGGGCCTGATCGGCGGCATCCTGCAATCCTTGTTCGTCGGCTTCGGCTCGACCCTGCTGGCGCCGATCCACTTCCTGCAGCGGCCGTTGCGCTGGTTGCAGGCCATCAGCACCTATCGCGGCACCGTCAGCGGCGGGCCGAACTTCGCCTATGAATTGTGCCTGCGCAAGATCAAGGACGACGAACTGGCCGGCCTCGACCTGAGCAGCTGGGAGGTGGCCTTCAACGGCGCCGAGCATGTGCGGGCGCAGACCATTGCCGCCTTCCATGAGCGTTTCGCCCGCGCTGGTTTTGCCAGCACCTCGGCCTTTCCCTGCTACGGGCTGGCCGAAGGCACGCTGATGGTCAGCGCCGGCGGCAGCAAGCGCGAGCCGGTGATCCGCCAGTTCCACGCCGGCTTGCTGGAGGACAACGTGGCGTGCCTGCATCAAGGCCCGGGCAGCGACGCCGAGTTGCGCCTGCGCACCCTGGTCAGCAGTGGCCGCGGGATTCCCGGGCAGGGCCCGTTCATTTGCGACCCGCACACCGAGCAGCCGCTGGAGGACGGCCGGGTCGGGGAAATCTGCATCCTCGGCGACAGCGTCGCCAGCGGTTACTGGCAGCGCCCGGAGAGCACCGCGGCGGCCTTTCGCCCGGCACCGCCGACGCTCGGCTGGTCGCGTTACTTTCGCACCGGCGACCTGGGGTTCCTGCTCGACGGCGAGCTGTTCGTCACCGGGCGGCTCAAGGACCTGATCATCGTCAATGGCGTCAATCACCACCCCGGCGATATCGAGAACACCGTGCTGCGCACCCATGACAGTTTTCGCCCGGACGGCACCGCGGCCTTCAGCATCGAGACCGGCGACAGCGAGCAGGTGGTGATCGCCCAGGAAATCGAACGGCGTGCCTTGCGCAGCCTCGACCTGCCGCAGCTGTTCAGCGACTTGAAGGCGCGGCTGTGGCAACAGCACCAACTGGCGCGGCCGGTGCTGTTGCTGGTGTTCGGCGGGTCGTTGCCGCGTACCTCCAGCGGCAAGATCAAGCGCCAGGAGTGCCGCAAGCAGTTCGCTCCCTGGCTGGCGGCGCAGGGCGGCTCCGCGCCGGCCGAAGCGCATCCGCTGGACAAGTCGGTGGTCGCGGTGGAGAGCAATGGGCGGATCCTGCGTGACATCACCGCCGACAGCCAGGTCGTGGAAGCATGACCAGTCTATCGATCGGCCCGGTGCATGCGCCCAAGCCCGCGGCGCTGCTGTTCGCCCAGCCGGCCTTCTGCGAACCGCGGCTGGAACTGGCCAGCCGCCCGCGGTCGGTGCTGTCGTTGCCGCCCACCGACAGCCAGCAACGGCTGCAACTGACCGGCGTGCTCAACTCCATCACCTCGGCGCGCAGCATTGCCGAGCTCACCCAGCAGACCGAACTGGCGCTGCCGCAGATCCTGCCGTGCGAGAACTTCGTGTTCGCCAGCGGCCGGGTCCGCGCGCACCGGGTGTTCTTTTCGCACCTGATTCATCCGGACAGCGTCTCCGATGACCTGATCAAGGCCATCGTCGGCCGCGACGGCATGATTCCGCCGCTGGGCATCGACCCCATCGAGCATTGCGGGCGCCCCAAGTTCACCACCCTGGAGCGCCTGGGCAGCTCGCCGGACCAGGTGTGGGCGAAGATCTTTCGCGAACATGGCATACGCAACCTGGGCTGGACCCTGCTGCCCGGGTTGCACCGCAACACCTTCACCGGCTACTTCTTCCACAACATCTCGGCCACCGTGGCCCACGAAAGCAAAATGCGCATGATGGTCTTCGCCCCGTACCTGCACATCGCCCTGAACCGGGCGCTGGGCAGCAAGCTGTTGCGCCACAACCCGGGGCCGAACCATCAACTGTTGTCCATCCTGTCCAGCCGCGAAGCGGAGATTTCGCGCTGGGTGGCCCGAGGCAAGACCAACTGGGAGATTGGCCAGATCCTCGGCATCAGCGACAAGACCGTGAAAACCCACCTGCAGAACATTTTCTCCAAACTCCAGGCGTCAAGTCGGGCGCAGATCGCGGCGTTGTTCTGCGACGAGTGAGTACTGCCTGCTTCTTTCATTTGGTAACCCTTCCACAGTGCTGACGGGGGTCAGTGCTTCGGCGTTGTGTGCGCCTCTGTTGCAGCGGCCGGTCGATGTTCGATTGGCCGTGATGACGTTTGTGGGCGCTGCATTTTTTGGACGGGGTACATATCCGTTCCTGCGGTAACGGCGGCTGGCGGTTTCGCCCTTACGGCGACTCACTTTTTTCAGACGCCGGAATGCCGGCCCAGCAAAAAGTAAGCAAAAACGCTTGCCCCTGCGTACGGCCTTCGCTGCGCTCAGGTTCTCTCGCTCCGGCCTCCCGATGGGGCGGGTAGATCAAAATCAAAAGCCATGCGCGACCTACCGGTCGGCGCTCCGTAGCCGCTGCCGAGCCCGCGAGGCTGCGATCGACTGCGCAGCAGGCGCAGGATCTTGAGACCGCTGGAGGACCTTCGGTCCTATCGCAGCCTGCGGCAGCGGCTACAGGGGGTGTGGGCGTTAGTTCGTGTAAGGCGCCGTCTGAAAGTGAGGTTCTTCCCGATGGGGCGTATGGATCAAAAGCCATGCGCAACCTGCCGGCCGGCACTAAACCCTGTAGCCGCTGCCGAGCCTGCGAGGCTGCGACCGACCCCGCAGGGGGCGCAGGGATTTTGAAACCGCTGGAGGACCTTCGGTCCTATCGCAGCCTCGCCATAGCTCGGCAGCGGCTACAGCGCTCGCTACTCCTTACGGAGTATTGAGCTCGGCCGGCATGACGCCGAGCATCGGGGTGTAGCAAATAGCCTGCTGTAGCGGGTTGTCCACACTCAAAACGCACTTGCATCAAGACGCCTGCCCAAGCGTTCAACCGGTGGTTTCACCACGCGGTTGGCGCGGGCCAACGGCCATGCAAAGGAAGCGAAATACGCTGGGAGGCGACTGTGCATATAGACGAAATAACCTTTGCCGTGACCGAAACCCTGGCCAGCCTGCTGGAGGTCGACTCCGGGTCGCTGGACGTCGAGCGTTCGTTCCATGAGATGGGCGTCGATTCGGTATTGATCGTCGGCCTGTCCGCCGAGTTCGAAGACCGTTTCGGCATCTCCCTGGACCCCGAGCTGGCCTACCAGCACGACACCGTGAGCAAGGTCAGCCGGCACCTGTACGGCGTCATCAACCAGGGCGCGCTCGGCGCGGTGGGGAGGTAAGTCATGGCTGACTCGTTGCTCAACATCACCCGCCAGGAACTGCTGGAATTCGTCGGCCTCAACGAGACCGTGGTGCGCGCCCAGGGCACCCGTATCGAAACCGCCAGTGGCCAGACCCTGATCGACTTCGTCGGCCAGTTCGGCGCGGTGCCCTTCGGTTATGGCGCGGCGCCTATTACCGAGGCGATCCACAGGTTTCTCGCCAGCGGCCAGGCCTCGCTGGTCCAACCGCTGATCAACCCCGGCGCCGAAGAGCTGGCGCGGCGCCTGATCGAGCTGGCGCCGGGTACGCACTCGAAAGTGACCTTCACCACCAGCGGCGCGGAGAGCGTCGAAGCGGCGATCAAACTGTGCCGCGCCGCGACCCAGCGCGAACTGGTGATCGGCACCCAGACCGGCTTTCACGGCAAGACCCAGGGCGCGGTGGGGGTCACCGGCAAGGCCATTTACCGCGAGCCGTTCCAGATCCGCGCCGACGGTTTCAGCCATGTGCCCTACGGCGACCTGGAGGCCCTCGAGGAATTGCTCAAGACCCGCCGCGCCGCGGCCTTTTTCGTCGAGGCGGTGCAGGGCGAGGCGGGCATGATTACCCCGCCGCCAGGCTACCTGCTGGCGGCGCAGAACCTCTGCCGCCAATACGGCACCTTGTTCGTGCTCGATGAAATCCAGACCGGCCTGGGCCGTACCGGCGAGCTGTTCGCCGCCACCGCCCACGGCCTGACGCCGGACGTGGTGCTGCTGGCCAAGGCCCTGGGCGGCGGCGTCGCGGCCATCGGCGCGTGCATCTACGGCGAGCAGTGCTGGAGCCGCGATTTCGACCGGCACCACAGCTCCACCTTCGCCGTGAACGGCTTCAGCGCCGCCATCGGCCTGGCTGTGCTCGACCAGCTCACGGCCAATGACGGCGCCCAGCTCAAGCATGCGGCGGAGCAGGGCGCCTACCTGTACGCCGGGCTGTCGCGGCTGGTGCAGGACTATCCCGAGGTGTTCCACAGCCTCGACGGCCGTGGCCTGATGCTCGGCCTGAAGTTTCGGCGTTGGAGCGGCGAGCGCTTGTACACGCTGTCGCTGGCCAGCGCTTTCGGCGCCCTGGTGCCGATCGTCTGCGGCTACCTGAAAAGCCGGCATGGCGTGTACTGCCTGCCGACCCTCACTGAGGGCAACGTGCTGCGCATCCAGCCGCCGCTGTGCATCGAGCGCGCCGACATCGACGTGCTGCTCGAGGGGCTCAAGGCGGTGGCGGAACGAGTGGTGCACAACCAGCAGCATCGCTTGATCCTCGAAGCCCACGGTTACGTCGGCCCGCGCGTGGTGCCGGGCCCCTGGGTCGTGCCCGGCAAACCGCGCAGCAGCGGGCGCTGCCTGGGGCGCTTCGCCTTCCTGTTGCACCCGACCACCGCCGAGAGCGTCAACGGCGACAGCGTGGTGGACGGCCTGGGGCTGTCGGCGGCGGAAAAAACCTTCATGCAGGGCTGGCTCGACGACTTCTCCGAATGGGCCAAGCCCGACCTCGACGCCGGGGTGTCCTATCACGCCCGGCGGGTCTACAACGATGCCGGCGACTACGTCGAAGGCTGGCTGGTCGGCAGCCTGCTGCAACCGCGCGACCTGATGCGCCTGAGCCTTGGCAAGCGGCGCAAGCTGCTGGGCAACTACCTGGACAGCGTCGCCGAGCTGGAGGTGGATTTCGTCGGGCTGGGGGCCTACACCTCGGTGATTTCCAATGCCGGCATGGATGTAATCAACCAGCGGTTCCACACCACCACCGGCAACAGCCTGACTGCCATGGTCGGCGTCGATGCGCTGCTGAGCACCTGCGCCAACCGCGGCGCGCCGCTGGCCAAGCGCCTGACCGGGGTGATTGGCGCCTACGGCTCCGTGGGCCGCCTGGCCAGCCTGCGCCTGGGGCGCTTCTGCGAGCACCTGGTGCTGCTCGGCAACGCGGCCAATCGTGGCGCCATGGATGAATTGCGGCTGGTCGCCGGCGAGCTGTATCGCGACGCCTTGCTGCAGATCCAGGGCGGCCACAACAGTGGCATCGCCAAGCCCCTGGTGCTGCTCCTGCCGAACCTGGCCAGCGTCGAGCAACTGCTGGACCGCGACCTTGGCGACGAGGAGCAATTGCGCGCGCTGTTCGACAGCGTCGATGCCCTGGCCCGCAGCAAGCCGCACGTGCAGCCGCCGCTGGTGATCACCGCCGACCTGGGCCACTGGCTGCCGCGCCTGGAAACCGTGCTCTCGGCGACCTCCAACGGCTCGGCCTTTATCGACCCGCTGGTGCTGCATCAGAACGCGATCATCTGCGACTGCGCGCAGCCGCCGGACATCGGCCACGTGACCCTGGCGCTGCGCCCGGACGTGACGGTGATCGAAGGCGGCCTGATCCATCTGCCCGATCGCAGCCAGCGTTTCGGCCAGCAGAACCTTACCGGTCTGCCCACCGGCGTGACCTTCAGTTGCCTGGCCGAAACCATGGTCCTGACCATGGCCGGTTTGCAGCGCGACTACAGCATCGGCAAGCGTCCCCCGCTGGAGGATGCCGAAGCGATCTTCGACCTGGCCCGAGCCTTCGGTTTCGCCCCCGCGGTGGAGCAGTTGATCGAAAAAGCCGGTTAACCCTGACAACGAGAAAGGAGTCCACACCATGTCGATGCACAACGCCCGCAAGGCTGCCGAGAAGTATTTGCCGGGCCTGCTCGCCGCCCTCCGGGAGCGCGGCCTGACGGCCCTGGAACAAGCCGACCCGGCGGTGCTCTGCTCGCTGTTTCGCGACTACCGCGCCGCCGGCCTGATCATCCCCGAGACCTACGGCGGCCTCGGCGCCTCGCCGGAGGAAACCGTGGAGATCCTGCGGGCCATCGGCTCGCTGTGCCCGTCCCTGGCGGTGATGATGACCATGCATCACCACACCATCGCCACCATCGTGCAACTGGGCGGGTTGATCCCGGCGGCGGAAGAACTGCTGTGGGGCATCACTCAGAACCAACTGCTGATCGCCTCGGCCTTCGCCGAGGGCAAGCCGGGTTCGGAGATTTTCAACCGCAGCGTCAAGGCGCGGCCGGTGGAGGGCGGTTTTGTCCTCGACGGCAGCAAGAAGCCCTGCACCATGAGCCACCACATGGACGTGATCGTGGTCGGCGTCGCCTGCGAGCAGGACAACGGCAGCGTCAGCCAGGGCTTCGCCGTGGTCTTTGCCGACGGCAGCGCGGTCACCCGTGAACCTTTCTGGAACGCCACGGTACTGCGCGCCACCGATAGCAACGAATTGGTGTTCAACGGCGTGTTCGTGCCCTGTGAGCGCATGCTGCTGGCCGACGGCGCCGACAGCGAAGAAGTGGCCGCCACCGCCATGGAAACCTCGCTCAACGGCCTGAGCTGGTTCCAGCTGATGGTCGGCGGCAGCTACCTGGGCGTGGCCTCGGCCCTGGTCGACCGGTTGCTGCGCAAGCCTTTCGCCGACCCCGCGCAACTGGCCCTGCTGTGCATTGAACTTGAGGGCGCGCACCAGGCACTGCTCGGTACTGCCGGCGAGTTGCAGGCGCAGCAGGACGCACCGATGAACACCTACCACAAGGCGCTGTGCACGCGCTTTGTGGTGCAGGCGGCGATCGAGCGTTCGACCAACCTCAGCGTCGAGCTGTTGGGCGGCATGGCCTTTATCGCCTCCGACGAAGTGGCCTATCTGCTGGCGGCCTCCCGGGCGATCTGCTTCCACCCGATTTCCCGCAGCGCCGCCACGCCGTTGCTGGCGCAGTTCCTGCGCGAGTCCTACAGCGCCTGATTCGCCTGCTACCGCAGCCGGAGCAGTGGCGCCCTTGGCGTCGCTCCGGCCTCGGCAACATGCCTAACGGAGTAGAAGCATGAGTAGCGATTTTCTTTATCCGCCACGCCCGGCCAATGTCGGTCGCGGGTTTCACTACCTGGCCGTTCCGCTGTTCAGTCTGCTGCTGGTGTTCAACACCGCGGCCATCGTTGTGATTCTGGCCCTGTCATGCACCTTGCAGGCCGGGCGCCGGTTGTTGTCGTGGCTGCCGGGAATGAAGGCGCTGGGGCGCTGGCTGGTGGCGAGCTATCACCGGCTGCTGCAGCCACTGGCCGAGCGGCTGCTCAAGGACCCGCGGGACGAGCCGATCCTGGCCGCCGCCATCAGCCTGGGCCTGACCGCCGGGCCGGTGTTCATGGCCCAGCTGTGGCTCAAGGAGATTTCCTGGCTGCTGGTGCTGCTGTTCTACGCCTTCGTCTACGGCCCGAACATTCGCGGCTTCGTGCGCTCGTTCAGCGCCATGCATCAGGAAGGCCATGTGCCCGGCGGCATCTTCAAGCGTTCGAGCCTGCTCGATCGCTGGGTCGGCAATTCCTTCCTGTACATGTTCTTCGCCATTCCCATGGGCCTGATTCCCCATGCCGCGGCGCACCTGCAGCAGCATCACCGGGAGAACGCCGGGCCGCTGGATGTCTACGCCACCGCGCGCTACGACCATGCCAGCGCCTGGGATTTCGCCGTGTATATGGTGCGCGAGGTGATGTACCAGCAGTTCATGGTTTCGCCCTGGCTGTACTTCAAGAGCAAACACAAGCGCAGCCAGGCCCGGGCCATGGTCATGGGCAACCTGGTGCATGTCGGGCTGTTCGTCGCGCTGGCGATCTACAGCCTGCCGATCGCCGTGCTCTACATGCTGGTGCCCTGGTGCGCGAGCAACTTCCTGATGGGTGTTATCCACTGGAGCCAGCACGCCTTCTACGGTGGCCAGGAAGACCCGAAAGACTGGATGTACAACACCGTGACGCTGCTGGAAACACCGGTGAATATCCTCAACGAGGGTTACCACGCCTGTCACCATCACTGGTCCGTCGGCCACTGGTCCGAGAGCCCGGCGCTGTTCGAACGGCTCAAACCGGAGCTGGCGGCCGCGGGCTCCATGGTGTTTCGCGACCTCAGCGTGTTCGAGCTGTTCGTGCTGCTGATGCTGCGCCGCTTCGATGTGCTGGCGGACAAACTGGACTGGTGGGAGCCGCTGGACCATGAGGAAAAAGTCCGCCTGCTGCAATACCGCGTGCAGCCGGCGCCCATCGCTGCCCATGAGCACGCTCACCAACGGCGCCTCGCCGCGCCGCGCCAAGCCCACGAACCCACCTCCGCGCACAGCGCCCTGGGCCAGCCATGAACCGTCCCCTGACTTTGAAAGTCGCCGCCATCGAACGGGAAACCGACGATGCGGTGACCATCCACCTCAAGCAGCCGCTGCTGCGCAAAGTCCGCTACAGCGCCGGGCAGTACCTGACCCTGGAGGTCGACGTCGACGGCGCCAAGGGCTGCCGGGCCTATTCCATCAGCAGCACGCCGGGCCTGGACAAGACCCTGTCGATCACCGTCAAGCGCGTGGCCGGCGGCAAGGTTTCCAACCGCCTGGTGCAGGAACTGAGCGCCGGCGATGCGGTGCAGACCCTCGGCACCCACGGCCGCTTCACCTTCGCCCCGCAGCCGGGCCGGGGGCGACACCTGGTGCTGCTGGCGGCGGGCAGCGGGATCACGCCGATCTTCTCGATTCTCAAGTCGGCGCTGCATTTCGAGCCGGACGCGCAGGTGTCGCTGATCTACGGCAACCGCAATCAGGAGTCGGTGATCTTCCGCGACAAGCTCGACCAGCTGCGCCAGACCTTCGGCGAGCGCTTGCAGCTGGTGCACGTGCTGTCGCGGCCGGACACCCCGGGGGCCCACGAAGGGCGCCTGACCCGGCAGCGGGTGATGGACATTCTCGGCGCGCTGCCCGGCCCGCAAGCCCGCGAATACTACAGTTGTGGCCCCAGCGGCATGATGGACGAGGTGACCGCCGCCCTAGAGGCCCTGGGCATCGCCCCGGAGCGCGTGCACCAGGAACGTTTCACCTCGGCCAAGGCACCGGTGGCCAGCGGCGATACGGAAAAGCGCGTGGAACTGCTGATGCAGGGCCAGGCATTCAATTTCACGGTCGCGCCGGGCCAGACCCTGCTCGACGCCGCCCTGGCCAGCGGCGTGCAGCCGCCGTTCTCCTGCCGCAGCGGCTTCTGCACCGCCTGCGTCTGCACCCGGCTGGCGGGGCAGGTGCGCATGCGCGAGGACCATGGGCTGTCGGCCGACGAACTGAACCGAGGCCAGGCACTGTTGTGCGTGGGCTATCCATTGACGGACGACGTGCGCCTGCAAGTCGATTAGCGATACAGACAGAGGAAGTCAATTCATGAGTCATTCAACCCACCACGCCGCCGAGGACGAACTGCGGCTGGCCAAGCGCGCCGAACTGCGGGTCGACCGCGAACGCCAGGCCGAGCTGCAGGCACTGATGCAGCCGCAGCCGCTGAAGTTCGCGCTCTGGTCGTTGCTGCACGTGCTGGTCTGGTGCGCGGCGGCGCTGTACATCCTGCTCGGCGACAACCCCTGGGGCCTGGCGCTGGCGGTGCTGGTGCTGGGCAACCAGCTGCATGCCTTCACCGTGCTGCAGCACGATTGCGGGCATGCCAGCGGCTTTCGTTCGGCGGCGCTGAACCTGTGGGTCGGGCGCTTCATGGCCTGGTTCATCGTGTTCCCGTTTTCCTCGTTCACCGAGTGCCACAAATACCATCACCGCTACCTGGGCGACCCGGACAAGGACCCCGACGACTGGAACTACACCGGCGGGGTGAAGTGGATGTTCCTGCGCATCGCCGTGTTCGTGCCGCGCTTCATCTACTTTTCCCTGGTGCGCTACGGCAAGGCGGTGCGCAACCGGGTGCTGCGCGAGCTGGCGTTCAACCTGCTGTCGATGGCGGCAATTGGTGCCTGGTGCTATAGCCAGGGGCTGATGCTGCAATTCGTGCTGGTCTTCATCGCGCCGCTGCTGTTGCTGGCGCTGGTGATCAACCCGATTTCCCGGGGCTACGAGCACTTTCCCATGGCCACCCTGGACGTCGACGACCCGCAGCGCCTGGACCTGGCAAAAAACACCGTGACCGTCAGCGACCGGCTGATCGGCCTGCTGTGGGCGAATATCAACTACCACGTCGAGCATCACATCTACCCGGGGGTGCCTTTCGTCAATTTGCCGCGGCTGGCCGCACTGCTCGACAACAAGCCCTACCTGCGCGACCGCTGGCTGCTGGCGCGGATGTTCGCGCGACGTCCGGTAACAACTTCCGCCGAACCTCGGCGAGCGGCGTGAGCTACATTTACAGCGCCCGAAGGAGCGCCACCCACCGAGGACTCACGGATGACCTGTATCTTCTGCCAGATCGCAGCCGGCCAATTGCCTTGCGCCATGGTCTATCGCGATACCCACTGCATGGCTTTCATGGACGTTCACCCGCTGGGGCAGGGCCATGTGCTGCTGATCCCGCTGGCCCATGTGGAAAAACTCGAGCAACTGTCCACGGTCATTCGCCAGCACCTGTACCAGGTGTTCGACACCTTGCTCGCCGCCCAGCGGCGCGCCGGTTTCGGGGTGGAAGGCACACACCTGATCGTCAACGACGGCAAGGCCACCAACCAGCACATCCCCCATGCCCATATGCACCTGGTGCCGCGGCAAAGGGGCGACGGGCTGGGCTTCGGCCTGCGCATGTTCATGCATTTCACCGGTGTGTTCGGCCGTCGCACGCCCTTGGAAACCCTGCGCCGCCAGGCTTTGGTGATCGCCGCCGAGCTCGATCCGCAGGCGCTGGAAAACCTGGCGCACCGGACCAGCAGGCTGCACGCCGAGTCGACCGCCTAGCCGTCGAACCATCGGGTCGCCGAGCGGCCGGCCCTCGATCCACAGAGGTTTAAAATAAACGGTGCATGCGCTGCGGACGGTCACGCCCGGCGTTTGTGCCGTCAGGAGCCAGCAACATGAGTGCGCTACTTCAGGAGCAGGCCGACCCCGAGCGGGTCTATCGGGTGGTGATTATCGGTGTCGGGTTTTCCGGCATCGGCATGGCGATCAACCTGCGCCAGCGCGGCGAGCGGGACTTTGTGATCCTCGAACAGGAAGCCGGCGTCGGCGGCACCTGGTGGGTCAACCAATACCCCGGGTGTGCCTGCGATATCCCGTCCCATCTCTATTCGTTTTCCTTCGAGCCCAACCCCGGCTGGTCGCGACGTTTTTCGCCGCAACCGGAGATCCGCGATTACCTGCGGCACTGCGCCGATAAATACCAGGTGCTGCAACACTGCTGTTTCAACACCGCGGTCACCGGCCTGCGCTGGCTGGAAGAGCGCGCCCTGTGGCAGGTGACGGATGCCCGCGGCGGCGTGCGGTTTGCCCAGGTGGTGGTGGCCGGCACCGGAGCCTTGTCGACCGCGGATTATCCGCGGCTACCGGGGCTGGAACGCTTCAAGGGCCGGGTCTTTCATTCCCAGCACTGGGACCACGAGTACGCCCTGGCCGGCAAGCGGGTCGGGGTGATCGGCACCGGCGCCTCGGCGATCCAGTTCGTGCCGCAGATCCAGCCGCAGGTGGCCAGCCTGGCGGTATTCCAGCGCACGCCGCCGTGGATCATCCCCAAGCCGGACCGGGCGTTTTCCGCCACCGCCCAGCGGGTGCTGCGGCGCTTTCCCGCGGTGCAGCGGTTGTTGCGCGGGCTGATCTACACCGCCCATGAAACCCGGGTGTTGGGCTTTGTGTTCAACCCAAAGCTCATGGCCCTGCACAAATGGCTGGCGCTCAACCTGCTGCGGCGCCAGGTCAAGGACCCGGAGCTGCGCCGGCGCCTGACCCCGGACTACGCCATCGGCTGCAAGCGCATCCTGCTGTCCAACGATTACTATCCGGCCCTGGCCCAGGCCAATACCCGGCTGGTCACCAGCGGCATCCGTGAAGTCACCGAGGACGCACTGGTCACCGTCGACGGCCAGCGCCATGTGCTGGATGCGCTGATCTTCGGTACTGGCTTCAAGGCGCGCACGCCGTTCCCGGCGGGAATGATCCTCGGGCGCGGCGGGGTGGATATCGTCGACACCTGGCAGCAGGGCAGCGAAGCCTACAAGGGCACCGCCGTCAGTGGCTTTCCCAACCTGTTTCTGCTGATGGGGCCCAACACCGGGCTGGGGCACAACTCCATCGTCTACATGATCGAGTCGCAGATCGCCTACATCCTCGGTGCCCTGGACACCCTGCAACGCCTGGGCGTGACCAGCGTCGATGTCGACCCGCAGGCCCAGGCGCGCTTCAACCAGCGCTTGCGCCACCGGCTGCGTGGCGCGGTGTGGAGCGTCGGCAGTTGCCAGAGCTGGTACATGGACCCGGCGAGCGGGCGCAACGTCGCCCTGTGGCCGGGGTTCAGCTGGCAGTTCCGCCAGCAGACCCGTTATTTCGATGCCGAGGCCTATCGCCTGACGCACACCCAAGGAGTGAAACCATGAGCCATCCAGGCAAGAGCGTGTTTGTGTTCGGCCTGTACATGTTGTTGCTGGGCATCGCGCTGGTGCTGGCGCCCAACCTGGTGCTGCCGTTGTTCGGCTTCGCCCTGACCGACGAGGTGTGGATCCGCGTGATGGGCCAGCTGGTGCTGTACCTGGGGATCTATTACGTGTGGGCCGGTTACACCGAACGGCGCGAGTTCATGGCCATGACCGTGCCGATCCGCCTGTCGGTGCCAGTGTTCTTTGCCGCTTTCGCCGCCGCCGGGCTGGTATCGCCGGTGCTGTTGCTGCTGGCCTTGCCGGACCTGTGCGGCGCGCTGTGGACCTGGCGCGCGCTGAAGGCAACGACAGCCTCCGGCCAGCCACTGGGTAGTGCCTGAAGGCAACCGGGCAGGCAAACAGGATCAGGGCCGCAAGCCGGGCCTGGGGGAATGGCGCAGCCAATGCTGGCCAAGGGGGAGGGGGACAAGCCGGGAGGGAATAAGCGGAACTGGCTACGTCCGTGTAGCCAGTTCCAAAGGGGCGGTACTGCGCATTGTTCATGGAGCTCCCGAGCAAAGTCGCAGTGAGCCAGGCGGGATATCTCGATTCATATCCACCACGGGTTTTTCATCGACCTCAAACCCGCTGCCTGGAAACCTGGTGCAGCGGTTACTTGAGGGTCACATCGAGCATCGGCGGGATGTAGCCGTAGTCGTACTCGGCGACCACGAACGTCTGCTGGCCCTTTATCTTCATGCCCACCGTCGGCGCCTCGGTGCCGCCGATACGAATCTGCGTGCCGGTTTCATCGGTCGGTACGCTGTCGATAAAGGAGGTCACCAGGCCGTTGGGCATCACGTAGTGCGAGTAGGTCTGGAACGGTTGGGAAGACGGGTTGCCCAGTACCAGCCCGGAACCGTTCAACGGCACGTAGGGGCCGAACAGCGAGTCCGCGACAAAGCCGTACACCCCGTCCGGCCCGGTCACGCCGTCGGCATAGGTGAAGGTGTGGCTGATGGTGAACAGGTAGTACTTGCCGTCCTGGAACACAAAGTGCGGGCGTTCGGTCTGATCGTTGACCCCCACGGCAGTCAGCAGCGGCGGCAGCATTTCCCAGTCGTCGCCGTCTTCGTCACGGGCCACGGCAATGCCGACACAGGCGGTCTGGAAGCGCGAGTTGCCGACATCTTCATAACCTGGCGGCACGTCGCCGATTTCCGCTTCGCCCACTTTGTGCGAGCCGCGCTCGCCGGCCACGTTGCCCTCGAACAGCATGTACAGCTTGCCGTCGTTCGGGTCGCGGAACGGCCATGGATCGCGGAAGCCCCAGAAAGCGTTCTGCGCTTCGGTCTGGTACATCTTGCCGTCGGCCTCGAACAGCGGCTTGACCTTCTCGAAGCCGACCAGGCTGACGCCATGCTCGGTGGTCACCACGCGGCCACGCACTTTGACGATGGTCGCGCCCGGTGTGACGGCGGTGTAGTAGAGGTCCACATCGCCTTGCTCGTTCAGCAGGATCGGTGTGCCGGCCCATTCGCGGACCGTTGGCGAAACCCCTTCAGCCATTACCCGGCCGCCGAGTTCCCAGTCCTTGCCGGTGCGGGAAAACCAGTAGTACATCTTTGCCCGGCCATGGCGATCGTTCCAGTCGCGGGTGATGTCGTAGTTGCCGTTTTCGTCGAGGTATTGCGGGTCGTTCGGATGACGATCCGCCGTCAGGGTGAAGATCACCGACCAGCCGTCGACCGAAGTCACGTTACCGTCCATGTCGCGTAGCGGCATGGTGTCCCAGATAAAGACCTCGTTGCTCAGTACCGGGAAATCCGCACTGACCAGTGGCTGGGTGGTGGTGGGATCGTCCGCCCGGACTTTCAGCGCATCGGCGCGAGTCCAGAGGCTGGGCTGGTGGGGTGTTTTGCCAAATTTTTCGGTGTTGCTTTTCATAGGTAAAGACCTCGTCCATGAATGGATTCGAATAACTGTTGGATAGAAATACTGTATGTGCATACAGCGAATTCACGATATGCGAGTCGATTTTTACGGTCAAGAATAAATTTGCATTTATGCATATTTGTGGTTTTTGCTGAAGCTGATACGTTTCAGCTTATGGTGTTCGGCGAAGTTTATTGTTGGCCTGATCAGCGACGATGGCTGCAAGATCCGCGCTTGCAACCGTTGGTCGGTCGAGGGCGAGCAAAAGGGCGGGGGCTGAAAAAAACGCGGTCGAGCCTGGGCGGATCGGTCAATGCCGCTGAGCGGCGCGAACATTGTCGCGGTCATGGCGCGGCCGTAGCCTGGGCTTCGTCGCCTGGAAACGCTCAGCAGAGGGGTAGCTCAATGAAAGGTGCAATCGACGCATGGGCCCAGCCGGCCAATGGCCGGGCGCGGCAGTTGCTGCCGGAAGTGGCGCGGCTGTTCGAGAAATCCGGTTCGGCGCATTTGCTGGACCAGCCGCTGAGCATCGAGCAGACCGTCGAGCTGATGGACCAGGCCGGCGTCGAGAAGCTGATGCTGGCGGCCTGGTGCCGGCCAGAGCGCTGGGTGTTCAGCAATGATGAAATCGCCGCCTATACCCGGGCTTATCCTGAGCGTTTTGTCGGCGTGGCCACGGTGGACCTGAGCCGGCCGATGGCGGCGCTGGCCGAGCTGGAGCGGGCAGTGGGCGAACTGGGCTGCAAGGCCCTGCGCATTGTGCCCTGGCTGTGGAAGCTGCCGCCCAACCACCGGCTGTATTACCCGCTGTATGCCAAATGCGTGGAGCTGGACATTCCCTTCTGCACCCAAGTCGGCCACACCGGGCCGCTGATGCCTTCGGAAACCGGGCGGCCGGTGCCTTATCTGGATGAGGTGGCGCTGGATTTCCCGGAACTGCGCATCGTCGCCGGGCACATCGGCCACCCCTGGACCGACGAAATGATCGGCCTGGCCTGGAAGCACGACAATATCTACATCGATACCTCGGCCTACCTGCCGGCCTATTACCCGCCGCAGCTGCTGCATTTCATGCGTAGCTACGGGCAGGACAAGGTGCTGTTCGGCAGCAACTTCCCGCAGCTGCCGTTCGCCAAATGCATGCAGCAGGTCCAGGCCCTGGAGCTGCCGGAGCCGGTGCGGGACAAGTTCCTGCAGGGTAATGCGCGGCGGGTATTCGGTTTGTAGCGCGGTGCCTCAGGCGTGGTCCTGGTAGCGGCGCCGGCTGAAAAACAGCGAGCTGCCCATGGTCACCAGCGCCACGGCAATCAGCCCGGCATCGATCTCGCCGAGCATGGGCGGCAGGAACAGTATCCACAGCAGCCCGGCCAGACCCAGGGCCACGCCGGTCCATTTCCGTAGCGGGTAAGGCTTCATCCAGTAGTACAGCGGCGTCAGCAGCAGGTAGGCCAGCACAAAGGGAATGTACTGCTTCATGAGTCTTGCTCGCCGTGGCCGAAGGTTCCTGGGCTGGCGGCCGTGGGGCGCTCTCTGTAGCTGGGGCACGTCATGTTGCGCTTCCTTGTCGATGGCATGAGGCGCGCCAGTGTCCATGGCGAGCGGCTTTTGTGCAAATGTGCGGTGTCATGCCAACCGCGCCAGGCAGTCCTCGAGAATATCCAGCCCTTCTTCCAGCACCTGCGGCTCAATGGTCAGTGGCGCCAGCAGGCGGATGATGTGCCGCGACTTGCCGCTGGGCATCAGCAGCAGGCCGGCGTCCCGCGCGGCGCTGAGCAACGCGCCCAGTTGCTCCGGGGCCGGCGAGCCGTCGGCCTTGACCAGTTCGATACCACGCATGGCGCCGACCCCGGTCAAGCGGCCCAGGTAGGGCGTCAGGCGCTCGGCCCGCCAGCGCTGGTAGCGGCTGACGATGGCCTGTTCCTGGCGCTCGCCCCAGGTTTGCAGGTTGTGGTCGTTCATGACGTCCAGGGTTGCCAGGGCCGCCGCGCAGGCGATGGGGTTGCCGGAATAGGTACCGCCCAGGCCGCCCTTGGGTAGGTTGTCCAGCAGTGCCTTGCGCCCGAGCACCGCGCCTAGCGGCACACCGCCGCCGATGCTTTTGCCCAGCAAGACCAGGTCCGGCTCGATCCCCAGGCGGGAGAAGGCGAAGCGCTGGCCGGTGCGGCCGAAGCCGGACTGGATTTCATCGGCGATCAGCAGGATGCCTTGTTCATCGCAGAAGCGTCGCAAGGCACGGGCGAACTCGACGTCCAGGGCCAGGAAACCGGCCTCGCCCTGCACCGGCTCGACGATGAAGCAGGCCACCTCGGCGACGTCGATCTCCACGCTGAACAGCCGGTCCATGGCCTTCAGCGCCTCCTCGCAAGTCACGCCGTTGTCCGCGCTCGGGTAGGGCAGGTGATACACCGGGCCGGGTAGCACGCCGATCTTCTGCTTGTAGGGCGCGACCTTGCCATTGAGGTTGAGGGTGGCCAGGGTGCGGCCATGGAAGCCGCCGTCGAAGGCGATCACCGCCGTACGCCCGGTGGCGCCCCGCACGATCTTCAAGGCGTTCTCCGCCGCTTCCGCGCCACTGTTGGTGAGCATGCCGCTGACCGGGTAACTCAAGGGCATGAAACGCGCCAGCCGTTCCATGAACTCGACATAGGGCCCATGGGGCGCCGCGTTGAATGCGTAGTGGGTCAGCCGGGTGGCCTGCTGCTGAATCGCCGCGACTATCTGCGGGTGACAGTGCCCCAGGTTGAGCACGCCGATACCGCCGACGAAATCGATGTAGCGCTTGCCGCTGTCGTCCCAGGCTTCGGCGTTCCTGCCGTGGCTCAGGCGAATGGGATGAACGATGGAAATCGACTGGCTGATGCTTTCGCTGCTCATGGGCTAAGGGCTCTGGCTACCTGGAACATGGCGGCTATCTAAGCCAAGGGCGGGGCTGGGTCGCAAACGAAATAAAGTGCGTGGGTCAGTATGAAAATTCCGGATGTTGGATTGGGGGACGGTCGAGAAGGTGTTGAGAGCGAGTTGTTTGAACTGGCTGAGATGGGGAGAGACTGCCTACACGGCAGTGAAGATGGATGCACAGCACAGCTTCGATGCTGAACATACTTTTCGGGCCAGCAGCCGATATGCGACCTGTCACCAACTGCTGTATCGCTTGTCGGGAATGTAGGGATATACCTTTGACATATCCATGCTGCTCGATAGACTGGATATACATCAAGCATATCCCGGAGGTGGGCTTATGGAACAAGGGTCAGTATTCAAAAGTAACCGTAGCCAGGCGATTCGAGTGCCCAAGGCAGTCGCTCTCCCTGACGATGTAACGCGGGTGGATATCGTTGCGGTAGGGCGTACCCGAATCATTACCCCGGCAGGGGAAGCCTGGGACAGCTGGTTCGAGGGCGAGTCGGTGAGCGCGGACTTCATGAGTGAGCGGGATCAGCCTGCGGAACAAGAGCGCGAGGCGTTCTGATGCTCAAGTACATGTTGGACACGAACATCTGTATTTTCACCATCAAGAACAAACCGGAGAAGGTTCGGGAGGCGTTCAATCGTCAGCACGGTCGGCTGTGCATCAGTTCGGTGACCTTGATGGAGCTGATTTATGGCGCAGAAAAATCAGCGGCTCCCGAGAGAAACCTGTCTGTCATAGAGGGGTTTGTGGCACGCCTTGAAGTACTCGCTTATGACTACGAGGCCGCTATTCACAGTGGCCAGTTGCGTGCCGAATTGGCCAGGGCAGGTACGCCAATAGGTCCTTATGATCAACTGATTGCTGGCCATGCCAGGTCTCAGGGATTGGTATTGGTGACCAACAATGTGCGCGAGTTTGAGCGAGTGCCAGGGCTGCGTATTGAAGATTGGCTCTAAGTACGGCTGCTTGTTGCGCAGGGCGGGTCAAGGCACTGATAGGGCGGCAAACCAGTATCAGTCTTCCTCCGGCGCCAACATCCGGGTTTTCGGCGCGCCATTGGCGTTGTGCTGGTAGATCTCCCGGGGCTGGCCGTTGTCGTTGAAGAACACCTGGCCGATGCCCGCCGAATTCCACAGCCGTTCGCCGGCCTCGCGATGTTCGGGGCTGTAGGGCACCACTCGCATCAGGCGGCGGCGGGTGAGCCAGTTCAGGGGCGAGCGTGGCGAATACAGCCAGCGATTGAGGCGGTCGAACCATTCCAGCAGGGCCGGCGGGAACTCGTTCTTGATGCCGCTGCTGGTGATCTGCCAGATCTTCGGGCCGCCCTTGCGGTGGCGGATCAGCACTTCATAGACGAAGGAGTAATGTACGTCGCCGGAAAGGATCACGTAGTTACCCGGCGTGCGCGAGTGGCGGAAGATATTCAGGATGACCTGGGCCGCGCCGCGGTGGGCCATCCAGTTTTCCGCGTCCACCAGCAGCGGGTGGCCGCACCAGCTGAAGACCTTCTGCACGGTTTCGATCAGCTTGACGCCGAACACCGGCGCCGGTGAAACGATGATTGCCGAAGGGTGGTCCAGCAGCTCATGTTGCAGCTCGCTCAGGGCCTCCCAGTCGAGCAGGCCCGAGGGCTGCGACAGGTTGAATTCGCTGCGCCAGCGCCTTGTGCGGGTATCGAGCACCACCAGCGCCGGGCTGGTGGGGAGGGTGTATTGCCACTGCTGGAAGCGCAGCAGTTCGTCGATCAAGGTGTCCTGGGTTGTGCTGTCCAGGTAGAGCGCATCGCCCTGGGCCTCGGCGCTCAGGGCGCGGGTGTGCTGCAGCGGCGTGGCGAAGGCGTCCGGGTTGTTGCCCCAGCCCTGGCACAGCATGTAGGCGATCAGCGCATTGCCGATGATGCGTTTGGAAAACGGGTGGCCGTAGGCGGTTTCTTCCCACTGGGCGCTGAGGTTCCAGTCGTCGGTGATGTCGTGGTCATCGAAGATCATCAGGCTCGGCAAGTGCGCAAATACCCGCGCCACGCCGCCCAGGCCCTTGGCGAAAGCCTCGATCCGCAGTTGTTCGCGCTGGTAGCGCTGCTGCTCCTTGGCATCGAGTTGCGGCGGTCGTGGATCGATCAGGCGCCAGGGCACCGGCGACCAGACCAGCAGGTACATGGCCATGACCTCGGCGAAGGTCACCAGGTGGTTGTCGGCGCTGCTGCTGGTGAAGATCGGCTTCTTCACCCCGCCGAAAAAGCGCTCGCGCAGGGTCTCGTTGCTCTTTAGCGCCGGCAACAGTTCGGCGCGTTTGTAATAGCTGGCGCGGTGTCGGTAAAGCGCGGCGCTGTCGCTCACCACCGCGCCCTCCAGATGTTCGCCGAACAGACCCAGGCGCTCGATCAGCGCATGAATCGCCCGCAGCATCGGCCCGGCCACATCGTCGGCGTACACCTGGTCGCCAGTCATCAGCAGCAGGGCGGGGCGCTGCTGCGGCTCTGGCGTTTCCGCCAGCAGGCGATCGACGCAGAGCAGCCCCTCGTCCGCTGAATGATGGGGCTTGCGGCACGAGCCATGGATCAACTGCTGGATGCGGCTGTGCAGCACAAAGTCCGCCTGCTGCTTTTGCCCATAAAGCAAATGCGGCGCCCACTCGGCGATCCCCGCATGTGTGCCGTCGGCGTTGGCGATCAGCAGGTCGTAGTCGATGCGCACATCACAGGGCAGGGCGCTGTCCAGCGGCAGGTCGATCAGGTGGATAAAGGCATGCTGCCCCACCGGGATCACCTGGCACTGCTCGGCCGTAAGCGGGTAGTCGCGAGTTTCCGCGCCGCTGCCTGCCTGCAACCGCAGCGTCAACTCCAGCCCCCGCGAGCCCACCAGCCACAGCACCAGCCGCGTGGGTTCCAGGCGGCGCAGCAGGGGGCCGGCGAGGACGCAGGGCAAGGTGGCGGTGGCAGCGATCGAGGAAGACGTTGGAGACACGCGAATTCAAAGCTCTTACGGCAGACAGAAGCGCCGATAGTACCGCAGCTGATGTCGAAGTTTTGTCAGCAAGTGCTCAGGTTGCCCAGGAAAATCGCGCACAGAAGGGCAAGAACTGCGCGGCACTCGTAGGCGGGTTACGGGGTCTCGGGTTTATTGATTTCTCGAAGCAGATCGGCAACGGGTAATTGCAAGGTGTTGGAGTAGTAGGCTTTGTAGCCATAGGCGGTGATGACGGCTTTGCAGGGGATACTTTGTTTGTTGGCTAAAAGCTCATTCAGTTTGCTTTGGGAAAGAAAAGTATTGGATTGTCCATTGTTGGGTGTTTCGTAAAGTGGTAGTCGAGTCGTGAAGTTAAATGCTGATGTTGACGTTTGAATAGCATCCTCTTTAATCAAGCCGGCGGCATAGTACATGGGGGTATGACCAACGGATAGGTCTTGGTCATCACCTAAGGCACAGATGAAAAACGCTGCAGCTATCCCGTCTCTTGCACCCTCACCGTAGAGATTTAGTAGTTTTACGTTCGAGTTGTAATGGATGGTGTACAGCGGAAGATCATCTTTTCGTTCGATAGAGAGGAAAGTCAGATCGGCGATTACCTTTCCATGATCTTTGGCGCAGGATGAGCAAATAGCGATTAATAGCAGGAGCAGTATTTTTTTCATTTGCTGAACTCCTTTGTAATGGACTCGAAAATCAGGTCGCAAGCGGACTTTCGACCTGCAATGGCCCCTGTGAACATGCCGAGTGCATTAGCATGGTTTGTATTCATGCTTACATTGAGGTCAGGCCCGCTGCTTATTAACCATTTTCCCCCAAATTTAGCGACGCCATCCGATCTATCGGGATTGGAGGGTGTGGCTTTGATGTTTATCCACTGCTCGGCGACGGGAGTTGGCACTGATCCGTAAATATCTGATCCGAGCCATACCAGTGCACCCTCGCCTACAGGGTCGAGAGTGACCAGCATTTTGATGGTGTAGCCCCAATTGGCCATGATGTTGGTCAGGTGCCCGCTATTCCAACCACCCAGGCTGTGGCCGATTATATAGATAGGACAAGATTTATACGGAATGATATTCAGCACATTTTTTTGAATATCTTTTTTTCCTCTGATTTCGTTGTACCCCAGCCACTCAGACCGGTACTTACCTTGTAGCTGGAGTTGTACCGCCCGGTCATCTAGAGGTCTCTTTGCCTCATTGATGTTGGCATAGGGACCAGAAAAATAATAACTTTCCTTGTCTCCTGCACCCCCGACAAAAAACACAATGGCCTTGGTGCTCTCGATAGGAATGACTTTGTCACTCTTGTCTTTTTTATCCGTAAGCGTGTGCTCGGCTTTTAACTTGACGGGTTTACCGTTCGCCGAGGTAATAGTGTTGGCTTCCATGCGTCACTCTTCCAGGAATAACTTGATACTTTCTGCAATATGCGAGCTGATTTCATGGGTGTAACCCGCGGCATCCGAAACCCCATGCTCAAGGCGCCCATCGGCCCGTTGGATAACGTAAGCATGATTGGGCATCGGTTCGCCCGTTACATCGTTCACCAACTTCAAACGGTCGGTGAAGTTCACCGGCATGGGCAGGAGCCCGGTGAAGGGGGCGTTGACTACCGTGTCGCCAATGATGATGGTGCCGGAGCCCCCGACGATGATATTGCCGTGCCCGCCGGTGCTGTCCAGCGTGGCGGCGTTCAAGCCATTGATGAAAACAGTGCTGGAAACCGCCCCGGTTATCGGGCTGCCGCAAGCTGATTGGTCACTCTTTCGAGCGGCGGCCAGGCCGTCGAAAATGACATTGGGCGAACCCGTGACGATGGGGTTGGTGCCGTGGCCTGGAAGTGGGCAGGCGGTAGGGTCGGTAACGCGGGCAGCAGGTTTGCCACTCATGATCGGTTCCTTGAAAGTGTTGCGAGTCGTCCATTTGCGGGGCGCATGATGCAGTAGCCGAGCAGGTTCTTCAAACTTGAACGTCGATCATCGGATACAACTTTTAATGATGCCCAACTATGCGCATTCCATGGGCGGGAGTCTGTCGAGACGCCAAAAGCCCTCCATCGGGAACCGAGGGAGGGCTGCACGCAAAACACACTGAAGCTACCTGTTTTTAATTGTCGCCGGTCGGAGTTTTAAGGACCCAGTGGTCCTCCCCGTTGGGGGTCGGAGTCATGGTATTACCAATGCCGAACGAGCGAGTGGAGCTCGGATTCCCAACCGGGTACCAGATACCACCTTGTGGGCATTTTTCGCCGACTTCGGCGGTTGCGCCTGCTTTAAGTGCCATGTGTATTTCTCTTTGAATGCCACCAGGATTAGTGGCCTCCGAACCTTGACACTGCGCTTTTTCAAAACAAACCAGGGCAGAGTTATCTTCTTTTTTATAGGCCCTATCTGATTGATCCTGATTGAAATGGCTGACCTATAGCCTCAGACGAGGCGCTCTGGCCCACTTTTTCAGCGGTGGTGCCCAAAGGCAGGCGTTTCGCTCGTCCTCAAGCCGGAACCCTTTGTTGCTCCATGTTTTGCACCAACACCTGCGGCTCCCCCTGCTTGATCACCCACCGAATCAGCTCGGTCACGCTGATGCGGTGTTGGCGCTCGACCCATTCCAGGCCTTCGGGGCTGTAGTGTTCGCTGTAGCGACTGAGGGTCAGGTGCTGCTGGTCATCCGACAGCCGCAGGCTGACCTCGCGGCAGTGCAGGGAGGCGTCGCCGTATTTGGCCACGCGTTGCAGCAGGACCAGGGCGTCGGCTTCAGAAGTCATCATGAGTTGCTCCTTCACAGCGGTATTTGACGGGGTCGGTCGCGCCCAGTTTGCCTTCCTGTACGAAGGCGGCGCGGTGTTCGGCGTTCACGTCGCGCAGGGCGCTGTAGTAATCGGGCATGGTTTTCAGGCTGTCGGTCAGCGGCAGCAAGGTGGCGCGGCCGTCCACCGCGCCGCCGACCAGGGCGACGGTGCCCAGGGTTTGCACGGTGTCGCTGTTGTCGCCGAACGGGTCGACCAGGAAGCTCAGGACCCGGCCCGCAGCGTCGCGGCTGTTGCTGGTGCCCAGCAGTGGCAGTTCGACGATGGGCCCGTTGCCGATGCCCCACACACCGAAGGTCTGGCCGAAGTCGGCGGTATGGCGCGGGATGCCGAGCGGGTCCGAGACGTTGAACAGGCCGAGCACGCCGACCGTGGTGTTGACGGCAAAGCGCCCCAGGCTGTTGACCGAGCGCTGCGGGTTGCCTTGCAGCAGGTCGTTGATGAACACCTTGGGTTCACCGAAGTTGCTCGCGAAGTTGTGCACGCCCTGCTGCATGAAATCCGGCAGGTGGCGGTAACCTCGCGCGACCGGCGCCAGCGCGTAGTCGTCGACGGCCTTGTTGAAGGCAAATACGCCACGGTTCACCGGTTCGGCCGGGTCGTAGATCGGATAGCTGGCCTGCGCGCAAGGGGCTGGAGGAGTGGGGCCCGGGCTGGTGCAGCCCGCCAGGTAGGACAGGGACAGCAGCAAGGCGGTATGACGGGCCAGGCGGACGGAACGCAGGAGTGAGCGCATGGGCGGACAGTCGTGGAAAAGGGAGGCCGATGCTCGCACGCGCGTTTTGCTTAAAGATGTCTGCTTTATTGCGTGAATGAAGGTTTGTTACTGCGTTGAAATATATGACGGGTCGCGCCGAATGGTTTTGAATGACAGCTCTTTCCGAGCTTGAGTGATGCATGCTGGTGAGCAGTCTGTTGATCGTGGACGACGACCTTGAGGTCCTCGCGCTGCTGAAGAAGTTTTTTGTGCAACACGGCTATTCGGTGGAAGTCGCCACCGAAGGTGCTTCGCTGTGGGCAGCGCTGGAGCGGCAGGTGCCGGACCTGATCATTCTCGACCTGATGCTGCCGGGCGAAAACGGCCTGACCCTGTGCCAGCGCCTGCGTCAGCAGCACGCCGTGCCGGTGATCATGCTGACCGCCATGGGTGAGTTGAGCGACCGGGTGGTGGGCCTGGAAATGGGCGCCGACGATTACCTGAGCAAACCTTTCGATGCCCGCGAGCTGCTGGCCCGGGTGCGCGCGGTGCTGCGCCGGGCCGGCGAGAGCCGGCCGATGCTCGGAGAAGTGCCGCGACCGCTGATCAAATTCGCCGATTGGCAGTTGGACCTGACCCGCCGTGAACTGCGCTCGCCAGATCAAGTAATGATTCCGCTGTCGGCGGGTGAGTTCGACTTGCTGCTCGTATTTGTCGAGCATCCGCAACGCATCCTCAGCCGCGAGCAGTTGCTCGACCTGGCGCGCGGGCAGGCCCACGACGCCTTCGACCGCAGCATCGACGTGCAGGTCAGCCGCCTGCGCCGCAAGCTGGAATTCGACACCAAGCGCCCGGCGATGATTCGCACCGTGCGCAATGGCGGCTATCTGTTCACCCCCAGCGTGACCCGCCAATGAGAGCGAGACACAGGCCGGGCGGCCCGCGCGACACCATCGCCCGCTGGATCGCCCTGACCACCCTGATGGCGATGCTCACCGCGCTGGCCTTCAACGCGCTGTTCGTGCAGTTGGCCGGGGTCTGGGCCAAACCGCCGTTGAGCGAATCCGGCCTGGTGGAGCGGATCGCGTCCATTACCAACATGATCGAGGCCGCCGAACCGACGCAGCGCTCGCGCCTGGCCGAAGTGGCCAGCAATCCGGTCTTGAGCGTGACCTGGCACAACAGGCGGCAAGACATTTCGGTGCCGGTGACCGACGACCCGGAATTCCGCACGGATTCGGGGGGGCTTCGGCAGTTGCTCAAATCGCCGAACGGGCATATCGAGGCTTATCAGCCCAGCGATTGGCCCGGGCCGAACGGCCAGTACGCGTTGCTGATCCAATTGGCCGACGATTCCTGGCTGATGTTTTCTTCGGCGTCGCGCAGTTGGGGGCTGGATGAGGGGCCGCGCAACCTGATTGTCATCGGGCTGGTGCTGCTGTCCACCATCCTCGTCGCGTTGATCGCCACGCGCCGCCTGGCCCGGCCCCTGCAGCAGTTCGCCCTGGGCGCACGGCGTTTTGGCGTGGATTTTCGCGCGCCGCCCATCGAGCCGATCGGGCCCCACGAGATTCGCCAGGCGATCCTCGCGTTCAATGCCATGCAGGCCCAGTTGCAGCACTTCATCAAGGACCGTACGCAAATGCTCGCGGCCATCTCCCACGACCTGCGTACCCCTTTGACCCGCATGCGCCTGCGCGGCGAGTTCATCGAAGACCACGAGCAGCAGCAACGGCTGTTCCACGACGTTGACGAGATGCAGGCGATGATCAATTCGGCCCTGGATTTCTTCCGCGACGATGCCCGACTGGAGGAGGCGACGTCCTTCGATCTGGCGGAACTGCTGCAAACCCTGATCGACGACTACCGCGACCAGTCCATCGACATCGCGTTCAGCGGCCCGTCGCGCCTGGTGTACTTCGGTCGCCCGCTGGGGCTCAAACGGGTGATGAGCAACCTGCTGGAAAACGCCATCAAATATGGCAGCGAACCGGCGATCGAATTAGTGGCCGATAGCGAGCGAGTGAAGATTTGCGTGCTCGACCGCGGGCCGGGGATTCCCGTCGAGTGGCATGAACAGGTGTTCGAGCCGTTTTTCCGCATGGAAAGCTCGCGCAACCGCACCACCGGCGGCGTCGGCCTCGGGCTTTCCGCGGCGCGGGCCATCGTGTTGGAGCACGGCGGCGAAATGCGCCTGCACAACCGTGACGGTGGCGGGCTAAGGGTCTGTGTGCTGTTGCCGGTGCAGCGCATCTAGCTGGCTGGGCCCGCGCCGGGATCTTTTCATCGATCCTGGAGCGGGCTTTATTTGGCCGGACTCAGGCGACGGTCACCAGCGGATTGCGCATCGGCTCCGCGGCCGTTTCGTTGTACACCCGCTCATCTTCTTCCATGACTCGCGACGCCCTGCCAACCAGCAGCGGGTCGGGCCGATGGGCCACGCGCAGGTTCTTGTCCGGATAGTCGAGGGCGTGCAGGAAGTGGCGGATGCAGTTGATCCGCGCGCGCTTCTTGTCGTCCGACTTGATCACTGTCCAGGGCGCATCGGCGGTGTCGGTGTGGAAAAACATCGCCTGTTTGGCGGCGGTGTATTCGTCCCATTTGTCCAGCGACTTGATGTCGATGGGCGAGAGTTTCCAGTGCTTGAGCGGGTCGTCGCGGCGTGAAATGAAACGGCGCAACTGTTCGTCGCGATTGACCGAAAACCAATACTTGAACAGCAGGATGCCGCTGTTGCACAGCATGCGTTCCAGCTCGGGCGTCTGGCGCATGAATTCCAGGTATTGCAGGGGCGAGCAGAAGTCCATGACTCGCTCGACGCCGGCGCGGTTGTACCAGGAGCGGTCGAAGAAGACCATTTCCCCGGCAGTGGGCAGGTGCTGGATATAACGCTGGAAGTACCACTGGCCCTGCTCCTGCTCGCTGGGTTTTTCCAGGGCGACGATCCGCGCGCCACGCGGGTTCAGGTGCTCCATGAAGCGCTTGATGGTGCCGCCCTTGCCCGCGGCGTCGCGCCCTTCGAACAGCACCACGATGCGCTGCCCGGTTTCCTTGACCCAGCTTTGCACCTTGAGCAGCTCGATCTGCAGCTCCTGCTTGGCCTTTTCATACTCGGCGCGACGCATGCGGCTGCGATACGGGTAGCGGGCGGGCAACTTGGCGGTGGAACTGTCTTCGTTGCTGCCATGGGGCGCACTGGCCACCTGCAGGGCGACCGGTTGCTGGCTGATGGCGCTGATTTCCGCCTCGGCGGCCTTGGCGGCGGCAGGTTTACTGCTCGCGCGTGGCCGGCGCGGGCGTGGGCTGGCCGGTTTGCGGGGAGCACTTTTGCTGCCGGTCGAGACTGTCGTTTTGGCGGCGGGTATGGCTTTTTCGGGAAGGGGGTTGGGAAGAGGGCGTGCGCTGGATTCTTCGCTCATATCGGTCCTGTCTGATCGCTCCAATGTCGTTCAGACAGTCTATGGCGCACACCCCCGGGCTTCTTGATGCGTATCAAGGAAGCTTTTGAGCAGGTTTGCATGGGTGTCTCCGCAGGAGCGAGGCTTGCCCGCGAACAGGCGCTGCGCAACATCAGCCCGTCCGCGTTTTCGTTCATCGCGAGCAAGCTTCGCTCCTACGGGAGTTTGTGCAGGCAGCGGGGCGGTGCTTTTTTTGCAGGCGAAAAAAAAGACCTTGAAATTCAAGGTCTTTTTTAAGTTTGGTGCCCGAGGGAGACTGTCGAGTTCCATATGTTACGTGGCTTGCAGGTCGATTATACGGTCCGGGATACAAGAAGGGATACAAGATGCTTGCTCCTGCGTAAGGAGTTACCTCACGCCCCCTTGCATATACTACGTGAACTTCGCATCAGCACAGCGTTGCTGCTCTGCGGCATCTGTCTTTTTCTTGGGGGCTATTCAATGGCGGATGAAGAGGGCGATAAGCAGCAACTGGCGGATGATCCGCAACTGACTCTTGCCCATAGGTATCAGGTCGCGCTGGACTCGGTGGAGAAGCGGATGATTCCTACAGGTAAGCGTCAGGCAGCGCTGGACGCGGTGGAGCAAGTGATGGCTCCTATGCGCAAGTATCAGGCAGCATTGGACGCGGTGGAGAGAGCGATGGCTCCTACACGCCAATATCAGGCAGCGCTGGATGCGGTGGAGAGGCTGATGACTCCTACACGTAAGTATCAGGACGCCCTGGACGCGGTGGAGAAAGCGATGGCTCCTTCACACAAGTATCAGGCAGCGCTGGATGCGGTGGAGAAGCTGATGACTCCTACACGCAAGTATCAGGCAGCGTTGGATGCGGTGGAGAAGCTGATGACTCCTACACGCAAGTATCAGGCAGCGCTGGATGCGGTGGAGAAGCTGATGACTCCTACACGCAAGTATCAGGAAGCCTTGGACGCGGTGGAGAAAGCGATAGCTCCTACACGCCAATATCAGGCAGCGCTGGACGCGGTGGAGAAATTGATGGCTCCTACACGTAAGCATCAGGAAGCGCTAAATGCAATCGAGAAAGGGCTGTCCCCAGCACGTAAGTACCAGGCAGCGCTGGAGGCGGTGGAAAAAATATCCGCTTCTTCGCAAAAGTATCAAGCAGCACTGACCGCTGTAGAGAAGATGCTGCAACCATCGGACTCGCTCAAAGCGATGATGGCTGTGGTAGATACAAATTATTCTTCTACTTCTTTGAGATCAATTTTAGAGAGCTACGAGACCCTTCAGACTTCTCCAATTTTCAATTTACTGGTAGCTACTGACCCGAAGAAAGTTGAGTCCCTGATTGAGGTATATGAGAGCGAGGGCACAACTACATTCGGTAGTTTCGGCCTCGAGGAATATGGAGGTGCGGAAACTTTTTCTACTTCAAGGGACGTTGAGGATGAGATTGTTCAGTCGCTGCAAGACGACGGGAGTAATAAAAAACTTACCGTCCCAGCGATGGCTTTTTTGATTTTGTTTCTTGCAGCCCTTCATACGTTCTACACCGAAATGGCGAAGTGGAATGATTTTCGCGAATCAGTATGTGATTTGGAACAACGCCTCCAGACGTTCGAATCGTTAGCTCAGGCGCGTAAGGTAGTGCGGACTGCGTTGTGCGATATGCCCGAAGAGTTGAAGCGCAGTTTTCGTTTGACAAAGGTAAAAGGGGTTAACCTCCGCGAAGAACCTGGCATGAAAGCGGAGGTGATTTTAACGCTTCCGAAGTTCGCAGCTCTCGAGGTAATCGATTCGAATAACCGGGATTGGTTACTTGTTACCTATAAACATGAGGGACTAGAAATCGAAGGGTGGGTCTCAAGGAAATTTGTCCGTCCCGCTTCCAGGTGATAGGCCGGAAGACAGGCAAAAAGTCACTGGGGACCCTGTGGCTTTCTATCACACTCGGGGTCGGAAACCCGCGGGATCTCGTTAGCAGCAGGCACCCCAGCTTACTGAAATTTCAACGTTGAAATTGAAAGGATCTTGAAAAAAAGCGTCGTTACCGTATCGGTAAAAGTGTTCTGGGATCGCCCGTTTCGTAGGACAAATGCACTGGTGAACCAGCAGTTCACTGAGCTGGGAGTTCTCCGCTAACGAGATCCCGCGGGTTTCCGACCCCCGTGTGTGCCTCATTGCCTCAGGGGCCCCCGCTACCTGTTGGCAGCTCGTCGCTGATGGAGCTCATTGCTTATGGGGAGCGTTTTGACGGAGGGCTAGCTGAGTCAACAAAGATTAGGAAATTCCGTATATACGGGCTCTCCGAGTGAATGCTTCCTTAGCCCCTTCTAGAATCTTGCAGGCTGCATCACGGGCATTGATATCATCAATTGACCCTCTAGCAACAATTTTACTTGTTTCACTATTGCTCTTGAAGACTATGAGCTGCTCTGCGTCACCAAGAACAGCAATATTGGCGTTGTGAGTAACAATTATAACCTGTCGACGTTCTTTAGCCCGACGAAGCACTGGAACAAATGTATGGAAGATGAATTCGCTGTCTAGGTTGTCTTCTGGTTGGTCAATTATCAATGGTCGTTTGCTATCAGATGAAAGTATTAATGCGAGCAATACGGATTGTTGCTGGCCTAACGATAAACGAGAAAAGTCTCTTTGGATATATTTCGGACTTGGTCCCTCGTCAATGCGTCGAGTTACCATTAACTTTGGAAGGTCGTCGACGTGACATGTTTCTAACGCCGCGCGAACTGACTGATCTCCCAGCTGTGCAATGATGTCTTTGGCGTCTCCAGTTGTGAAGAGCTTTACATTTTTCTCAATTTCGATATCTGATATCGAGCTGTATTGCGTCTTGGTTATTGCATTCAGTAATCCGGGAATAGTTAGTTTTTCTACAATTGCTCGGGCCTTAACATAGTTTGATGTACGCCATGTCATCGCTGTAGCAATTATTGAAACGGCTTCTTCAGAGTAACCGCTGTCTATATATTGCAGTTTGACCTGAAGGTCTGATAGGACTTCAGCTAAAGCTTTAGAGGCTTTAATTGCATAGGCCTGTCTCAGTGAAGAAACTTTTCTCCGTGCAGTCCATCTTCGCGCCAAGGCCTCTGAATAATCTTTGTGTAAAGCTTTTAAATGAGGTTCCCAAGCTCTTAAGTTAATTAGTGTTTTTTGATGGGTTGCCTCATCACTAGCTAGCTTAGTGATGTGAGACATGTCTAATTTTACGCCGTTTTGTTCAAGTTGTTTTCTCTTTTCTTCAACTTCATTTCGGATTGGTTGTTCTTTTGCAGTCCAATTTTCGATTGCTGCTAATGTCGTCTTGTGTAGTTGGGTGTATGCGCTTTTTATGGCAGTCTTGGCCAGATTTGCCGCTTCGGAAAAAACATCAATCTGAGCAATGATTTCAGCTGCCTCGGCCTTTCCGGTCTCAATGCCGTCAGTATCAACAAGAGTCCGTAGCGCAGTAAGACTTTCATTAAGGTTGTCGCTTTCAATGAGTAACTTCAGTTCCTTTAGTTTCTCTTGGAGGCTCGTTTTTAGAGCCTTTTCAGTGGCTAGACTCCGTTGAAGCTTAATTATTTCAGAGCCTTTTGCCGCTTCGAACGCTTGAAGCTGTTGCTGCAGGACAGTTAGAGCCCGCTGAGTTTGAGGAATTGCATCTACGTTCTTTCTCGCCTTAATTATATCGCCTCGTATCTTCAGTAAGTTATCCAGCTCAGCCTGTTCTTCCTGTATCGCTTCACCCACGTGAGTGAAAGTGTCCAAATACTTCATCAGGGCTAAGGGGTCTCCCTTCGCCTGTTCTCGCACCCGAGCGGCCTCCCCTTGTCCAAAACAATCGATTTCAAAAGCTATAGGTCCATCTAGAGGGTTATCGATATTGACGAGATCACCGCGCATCGGGCGAGAAAGGGTATGCATTTCTCCAGCTTCGTCTTGCCAGAATAAATCTAATCTCTGCGGCCATACCTCAGAATCTACAACATCAGCATCTGAAGGGGATCCAGTAAGGCAGCGCACTGCTTCGAAGGTAGTGGATTTACCAGTTCCGCGGCCTCCGATAATGCAGTTTAAGTTGCTATTGAAGTGAATACTTTGGTTGTTCAGAAAGCCACCACCAATCGATACCCCGAGTATGAAAGGGGTGCTCGTTGGGATCTCGTCTTCTAGGCGTATACGGGAGTCGCCTTCTTCAAGCGCTAGCTGTAAACCACCAAAGGATGGCTTTGCCATCTTATAACGAGTCAGTCTTCTGTCCTGTGCCGCATTGCGTCCCAAGGCATTAAGAGTATGAGAGTCGGAGTTTAAAACTCTTGCTAGGTATTGGCGCTCGCCAAGTCCTAACCGTGCAGTACGCTCCTTTCCTATTTGAGTTCTAACTGGATCAACGTCTTCAGGAGAGTAGCGAACAACTGATGCTGCGTTCTTTAACTCAATGGCTAGGAGTGCGGGATGACAGATGATGTCTACTTTGTGAGGAGACCCGCCTGGATCATTTGTTTCTAAGCCATTCCCACCATCTACATGCGCAAGAATACCAAAGCCACCAAGAGCTTTGATTATTTCTAAGCAAGCATGCATCGAAGTTCGGCATCGGCTATTTGGCAGTCCTCGGTCTGCCAATTCTAATCGTCCGTGAAAACTAGCGAGTGCCTCGTAGGTGGGGAAATAACAAAGCAAATGCCCTTCTGGTGTTGAAAGCTCAACAGCCGGGATTACCAAAATTCCGGCATCACTCCCAGCCTTCAATGCAGCTTGGATGTTAGTTATTTCGTTGTGGTCAGCGATAGCGATAATGCTTAAGTTTTCGCGGACTGCAGTGGCAACGATGGCTTGGGGTGTCATTTCAATGTCGGTCACATCGTGAGATGCTGAATGAGAATGAATATGAAGGTCTCCGCGATAAAATCGAGAACCACTTTCAAGATCAATGCATTGGCTCAGTGCGTCCGACATTCTTGGCCATCCTTGTCGTCTTCGTTTTTTGTACTGGCGGCTGTACCGAAAACAATTTAGCTCAAAAATGTCATGTCCGTGGTTTTCTAAATTTTTTTGTGAACGTATCCGTTTGATAGCTGCAGCTTGTGTCTGAACGCGGTTTGCTAGGCTTCACACGGCTGAGGAATGTACCGATCACGGTTTGCGATGAGGATAAGCTGCTGTGCCTTCTCGAGGCGTGTGAGCCGTTGAGCTCCGGCATCAGCTACGTGCATTTAGCGCTCAGATCCTTAGGCCTTAGCGGATTGTTAGGAGCGGATCTCTCTTTAGGATTATCAGATCTTGGACCTGACTACTGGGCTGCCGCATACCATATGCGGTAAGAACTAATGAGTTCGCTGACTATTTCTATTCAAGATTCAAGATTAGTCGTGTTTATTAATTTTATCGGTCTGGGAAGTGGTTTTTTCTTTTGCCAAATTCATGAGGTTCTCATCTGCGTCAATCAATAGGATTCGGGAATTAAGTTTTTCTACAATGGCGGCGCTACACATTTGGCGCAGCGAAGAATTAGGCTCCGATAAGTCCAAGATCCAGTCGCTAGGGATTTCTAGAAAGTAGTCGTTGCAAGCCTTGGTAATTTCAGTTGTGCTGGCTTGGATGAACGCCGGCAGGTGGTCTCTTTTTTGTCCCTCAATTATCTCATCTATAACTGTGGCGTTAAATACGATGCCTAGCTGTGCATCAATGTCCACGCGGGGTTTTGTGGGATTATTGATTTTATATGGGGTGCTAATTCCATTTCCAATCCTTCCTACATAAATTCCAGCAAGAATTGCAGCCGGCTTCCCAAGCTGGTAACTGTGGTTTCCATAACGTACTAGCCCAGAGCTATTGTAATAAAGAACAGGTGCGCCGGACATTCCGCTTCGGGAAGCACTGTCCACTAAGAATTTTCTTTCCCGATTCCAGCCGGTTTGTACAGATGAAGCGACCGTAGCTCTTTTCCATACGGGTTCATAGGTTTGGTCCTGAACATTCATGGGGTAGCCAGGAATAAATAGCTCGTCAGTTACATCGACTTTTTCGAACCACTCCTTTACTACGTTGTTGTTTTCTATTAAGTAGTTTTGTATCGGGAATAGCTCGGAGTTTACGTAAGCAGGATTGCCGGCTAGATAAAGGCGAAGCGGATCAGGGATTCCGTTCTCGTTCGGTAAATTTGCAATGTGTTCCTCTTTTGGGTCGAATGGGATTGCTACTACATCTATCCTTGGATAATTAATTGGGTGTATAAAATAGTTAGAGGTTTCCTCTCCAAGGAGCGGCAGGATTAGTCGTTCGCGTAAAACTACTCCGCCTCCTTTTACCGAGATGTTCACAGCCAGATAATCAGGTACGGCACCCATGTGGCTAAGGGTTTTAAGAGTTTCTGGGTGTCTGCCGGTCACATTGTGCCAAGCGGTAATAATGTAATGCTGAGCTTTGTGTAAATAAATAAAGCCGGTTCCAATTGCAAGCTCCATGTTTTTGAAGTACATGGTGAGATGAACGACTGAATGGTTTAACTTTGACATGAGATTATCCAGTGCATGTAATTGGTCAGCGTATCGCACGCATCACTTTGAATGGAGAGTATGCATCTCTAAGCTGACATGCAATGGATCCACGGAATAAGCCAAGAACAATAAAGACGGACAACGCTGAAAAAAGCTCAGCTAGAGGGAAGCCGCGAGTACGGTGACCCGTGTAGGGGGGACCCCTTTAGGGGGACCCACAATTTCCCTGGGAGGAGAGGCATACTCCGACAAATCAGGGCATGACCTTGCCTGTGTCGGAGCGATCTGCCGCGCTTTCTTTCGCTGATGGTTCACCCCTCAAAAGGGGCTCGGGGAGCGCTAACCTACTGATGGGGAAATATAGGTGTTCCATGTGTTCCATGTGTTCCAGAACAGCTAGAGGCCAAGCAATACAAGGCTTTCAGAGGTGGAACACAAGAAAAGAAGAACCGGAACACCGCTTGCTCGGAACACGTTTGGTGTTCCGCGAGTGTTGTTCCGGTTTGATGTGGATCACCGCCTATTGCGATGACAGGTACATGAGTTACGCTGCTAGGATTTGCTCTACGTCGATCCCTGATGCTTTGTCACTTACTGTACGTTCGCTGATGAACTTAGGGCCTATGGGAGCCTGTAGAGGCACATATAGATCATGCAGTGAACTATTCCATCCCAGCGCTTTCCGAGTGGCGTGTAGCTGTGCTGCGACATTTACAAGTTCCTGTGCGGCTTTGTCCAGGCGGTCGGCCAGCAGGAAGCGAGCAGCTCTTAGTTGATCCTTGTGTAGATTGGTTAAAAGCTGCGTAGTTTCGGCTACTGCTTCATCAAGCTTTTCGATTTCAACTGTCAGCGCGCTCACAACGGTCGCGGCTCCGCGTTTGCCTCTTGTTGTCAGCGCCACTTCCTCAGACGCGATTTTGAGCGCCTTCTCAGCGCGCTTTTCTGCTGCATCGTCTCCATTGCTCAATGCGCTCGCATACTCCGCTGCGGCCTGTTGCTCCGCAAATTGCGCTTTTTCAATTTGGTCTTTTCTGTCTTTTTCCAGCCTCTCCAGTTTGCTTAAAACCTTTGCGCGTTTGTCCTGTAGTTTTCGAAGCTCGGCTTGAGCTTGCCGGCTTTCCTTTTGTGCTGTTTTGATATTTTCAGTTGCGAATTGAACACCGTCTTCCCACTCAATCAGCACCTGTAAACGCTTGATTTCGGCGATGTGTCCTTCGATCTTCGATTTCATGTTGTTGTGAGCACTAGTCGTCTCATGTGGATATTGGGCTCGATTGAGGCGAGACATTTCAAACCGCGCTATGGACTCCTTGGCCGCGGCGGCGAGAGCTGGGAGCTGCTTTTTGAGTTGTTCCACTTCGGTTTGGTGCCGCTTGAGTTGCTTCTTGTATTCGCTCATTGATCGTTTTCCATTGGAGAATTGGAGGGTTCATTCGAGTTGGTGTGGGCAGGCCAGGCCCAAAGCTGCCGGCTGTTCCTCTCTATGTTCCTAAGCATCACGCTGCTTCGGTTTCAGAGGAGAGGAGTGCATTGGCATGCACCACATAGGCTCTCGTTTTGGCGAGTCCAGGTAGTCGCACCGATTGCGCAGCACGGCCCTCGGCGCTGGCTTCCAAAATCCCGCGCTCGATCAGTTCCCGATTGACCAGGGTGAGGCTCATGCCTTTGAACACCTCAGCCCTCCACGCAGTAGGCAAGAAGTAGTAGGTGATTAGCGTGTAAACGCCATCGCCCATACCGTGCTCAACCGTGCGCCGGAAGCCGAGTCGGTCTGTGGTTCGTGGTGCGTGATCGTCGGTTTTGGCAGCAAGACCGTCCCAGCGGGTGAAGCGGCTTTCACCGAATCGCTCGATGACCTGCTGCAATCGACTCACAATGGCGTCACCTTCCATGTTCCCAGCGCCGCCGCGCTCTTCGAGCCAAGCATTGAGGCAAATCTGCGCCGCTGTGGTTGCGGTGCCTTCAGGCCAGCCTGTTACGCCAAGTGCTGTCGCCAGTTCACCAGCTGCAGCGGCAAGACCGAAGCGAGCAGCGGCACGATGCGCCTGACCACTGGCGGAAGCAGGAAGCGCCTTGGCGATAAAGCGCTCTACCGTGCGCCGCAGCATGGCTGTCCAGCCGAGCATTTCACCGGGCTTGCACAGCGCTGACAGGAACGCGGTAAGCGGCGTACCGTAGTACTTGCCTACGCGTGCTTTGAGCGCGTCCGACAGCGCGGCGGCATCTTCGAACCCGTTCAGCACGTCGAACATGCCCAGCCCTTTGCTCGCATCCGCAGGTACGGCCAACATGCGGATCTCCATCCCCGCCTTTAGCTCTTTGTTCGCATCAGCCATGTGTTGCGCCAGTGTCTTCTCGCCAGTCGAGAGAAACAGCAAACGCCACTCTTGTACCTGACGGCCTGCTTGCCCTCGATCATTGGCGCGAGCTTTGCCCGTGCCGTTGCCGAGCATGTACACCGTCTCTCCGATGATGCGCGAATCACACATACCGATTTCGTCGAGCACCAAAACACCGTCGGAATGCGCGGCGGCAATTGACTCCAATGCGTTATCGGTAGAGCGCCACGACCGGACCAATCTCGGCCCGCCGTAGACCGACGCGGCAACTTGTAGGTGAGTCGTCTTGCCGCCGGAGCTGTCGCCATACAGATGGAAGCCACCTGATTCATGCCCTAACAAGTGGAGCAGCGGCCCGGCAAAGGCCACGCTGACGACAAACGCTAAGCGGTGATTGCCGACGCAAAGCGCTCCGATTTGCTGTTGCCATTGCTTCAGGGTGCCGGCCTCACTGATGGGAGGAAGCTGCGCCCCAGCGTCGCAAAAGAACAGATGCTCATGGCTATTGCCGATCTGCTGATCGGGTAGCAGGTATGCAGGTCCATGCCATCCAAGGCGAGTGACCAAGCGCGCCCGCTCGTTGCTGTCGAAACCTTGCAGGTAACTCTGAAGATCGTTGCGCGCATTGCGGCCAGAACGCGTTCCAGGCAAGCGCAACCCCATATCCACCAGCGGCCCCAAGACGTCCTTGCCGAAGTCGCCGGTCATGTTGCGAGCGGGAATGTTCCAGCGCTTTTTAGCGCCATCCGGGTCATCGAATTCGACCAACAAACCCCAGTTGTGACCCTTGTCATCGCGAGTACGGGCGAGAATCTCCAAGGAGGAACACACAGGACGCGACTCACCATCATCGCCGGTATAAAACACGCCTTCGGGGGCCAATCGAAAACCACCGGGCAGTAAATCGGTTTTCGATTTTGCCGGTTGTTTGGCTGCTGTTTTGGGCTCCGCAGCTTCGTCGGATTGCTCGTCGGCGAGGGAGACGAAAAACTCACCGCTGCGCTCCAATTCGGCGACGTGTGCTGCCGTCCAACCTTTACCCAGCGCGTCGGCGGCATCGTCCCCGTCGTCCCATTTGCCACCTTTGGCAAACGCTGCTCGATCGTCCTTCAAGGTGGGCTTGCGTTTGAATATATTGAGCTCAATGAACCGGACCGATTCGGCGCCGATCTCGTACAGCTTTTTGGCGACGTCTTCCATGCACGACTTGCCGCTACTGTCGTTGTCCGGCCAAAGCACAACCGGACGCCCCTTGAGCGGTGTCAGGTCGGCCTTGTGCCAAGAGTTGGACCCGTTCGGCCAGCACGTCGCCACATAGTCCGGCATCAACTCGCCTGCCGCGTCGGCGGCTTTCTCGCCTTCACACAACACGACAGGTGCGGCATCGCGCAGTGCCAGTTCTTCCAGGCGCAGGAGCGGACGCGGGTCAGGCAATCCCTGCCAGCGCCATTGCGTGGTTTCGCTGTTGGAGCGCTGGCACCAAGTCAGTGGAGCGAAGACCTTTTTGGGCTTGCCGTCTTCATCTGGACCGAGATCAAAGCGGTAAAGAGCCATGAGCGGCTGACCGCTAGCGTCGCGGTAGATCCAGACTTTCGAGGGCGCGCCGTGATCTCGATGGCGGACCGGGCATCGCTTCATGGCTTCCGCCGGGATCGGCTGTATGGCGGTCCATGTTGGCGCTTTGGTTTTGCCTTGAGCGGGAGCCGATTGCGCCGCACCGACGCTTACACTCAGCAGTTCGGTCAGCTTCGCGCACGCCTCGACATCGGTGCCGCCGTCCAAGTAGCGGACTAAATCAATCAGGTCGCCGCCCTTGTCTCCAGTAGCAAAGTCAGCCCAGGTGCCTTTGTTCAAATTGACCTTGAGCGAACCGGCGCGCTTGTCGGTGCGAGTCGGATTGGGAGCGGTGTATTCCTTGCCACCGTCCACACGCTTTCCGTTGGGCAACCAGTGCGCGAGGACACGTGCAATGTCTTTCAGCGAGGCGGCTTTTACGTCGGCGAAGCTCGGACGCTTCGCTTTACTGTTCTGGCGCTGGCTCATGTGTCGGCCCTCGGTAGGAACAGCGTGGCAGATACGTCATCGAGTAGCGCTTTCGCCATTTCACCCAAGTACAGGGCAGGCCAACTAAAGCGCTCGCCTTGATCACTCATGGCAGCATCGCGGCTGAGCTGGTTAACGTGCTCTTGGAGTTGCGAAGCGATCTCCAGCGCGTCTTCGAGCGGTATGCCTGCGTTCACCCGAAAAAGCTTCAAGCCTCGGGCATTTGCGAGTGAAAAATCCGTGCGGCCAATGGTGGTCAATGCGCTCATAGCGCACCGCCTTTCTGATCCGCAGGGACAGAAGTGTTATCGCCGTGCATAGCAAGGGTTTTGATCAGGCCAAGAGTGCCGCGAACATCCCAAATGACGGCGGCGATAACACGGTTGGATAGGCGCGACTCACCTTCAAAATGGTCTTCGAGCAACGTCAGTACCGAGTCGGCGCGCTCAATTGCACAGGCGATGGCGTCAATCGGTACACCGGCTCCGGCGCGCTGGCTGACGCTGAGAATGTCTTCGGGCAGGGCAAGGCTCAGGGCGTTGTTCATTGGGCACCGCCTGCGGCTTCGAGAGCGCGAGCTTTGGCCATATGTACGTTGTAGCGGGCGAGACGTGTGGCAAGACTGGAGTTGGCGTGTAGAGCGGCGAGAGCCATTGCACGGTGTGCAGCGGCGCGATTTTTGGACGGAATGAGGGCGGGCATAGGTGTAGCTCCAAGTTTGAAGATGGAGCTGCCACTGATCGTCGCCAAACGATTTAAGGTGGCAGCTGTGCGCAGGTTGGCGAACCGGGAACTTGGAACCCGGCAGACCCGAAGGTCTCCCACGCACAGCTGCCATAACACGAAACGGCGGGCACAAAAAAAGCGCCTGCTGTCGTATGGGGCGCCTGTGCGCCAAGTATCTCGGGTCGCCAAACCCGGTCGCTGAATTTGCAGCGACTGCGGCAGGATAACTCCGAGTTTTTACGAGCGCAACCGGCACGAAGCCTTGCGCATTTTTTTGATGCGACATAAATTGACCGGGCATACAGATTGACCTCAAACGCCCCCGGTTGCCGCCGGGGGCGTTTTCGTTTCAGGCGTGGGCTTCCCAGCGCAGATTAAGCAAGGGTAGGAAGCCGTCATTGAGCATGGAGCGGGCGTCTTCATAGGCTTCTGTTTGCTGGCCTTCGTCGACGATTACCACACCGACCTTTTCGCAATGAAGGGCGAGAGCGCACCAGGTGCCATCGGCCCAACTAAGTACGCTGACCACACGCCCCTGTTTGTCCTGCTGGCTGCGATAGCGCTCGAGGCGCTGCATGGTGGCGGACGAAAAGCCGATCCTGCGCAGCACTGAAAAGGGATGCATCAAGGCTTGATTGGCAATCGAATGGCTCACGCTGCCTCCTGCAAGTTGGCGAACAAAGGAGGCGGGGTTTCACCCTTGAGCCACGCGAGGATCTTGCTGTCCTCGGCGCAGCGGCGACGGTGCTGCTCGGCGAGCGCATTCCGTCGCTCGACCAGGCACTCTTCCATGTATTGGCTGAGGTCGGACGTGATTCGCAGGTCTGTGTAGAGCCGTTCATTGATGACCTTTTCTTGCTCAATGTCCTTCTCAACAAACTGGCTCCAAACTTGGGGATCGTTCGAGTAGCCATCCTTTTGATCGATCAGCCAGTAGGTGACCCAGTTGTTCAGCGCGAATTGACTCAGCCCAGCACGACGGCCCTCTTTCATCGCGAAATGACCATGGCCGTGGATGCTGGAAAACTCGCGGCGAATGGCGTGCTTGTGGATGATCTCCGGCAGTTCCCAAGGGTTGGGCGTGATTGGCAAAACGAGGCCGTCAGGATTGAAAAAGAACGCCTCTTTCTCCTCACCGTTCCAGCTCACACCGGCGATGGTGCGGTGACGCCAATTGATGCCGCCTTGAGCGTAAAGCTGAAAGCCGATGCTGTAGGAGTCGTGGAAGGGGCCTTTGAATGGGCAGTAGTTACGCTTCATGCGGCCACCTCATCACGGGCTTCAATGCGACCGCGTGCCCAAGCTTGAACCTCTGACAGTACCCAGGCGACAGGGGCGCCACGTGCGTTGCTATTGGTGAGTTTTACGGCTTTCGGGAAGCCGCTTTCTGGCTGGCCCATCAGCTTGTAGATAGTTGGACGAGCGAGGCCGACAATTGCCATCACCTCGGCGATCCGGATGAGCGTCACCGATGTATCGATTGGTGTGGAGTCGTTTGCAGGCGAGTGGATGTAGGAGGCCTTCATTTCTCGTTCCTCACGCTTGCGGCAATGCTGTGCGTGCGGCTTTCGAGCCACGCGGATACATCTTTAGGCCGATAACGCACGCGACTGCCGACTTTCACGTAGGGGAGCGGATTGCGGCGAGAACTGCGCCAGGCGGCTAGCGTGCGACACGACAAGCCGAGGGTCGCCGCTACTTGATCGGGCGTGAGCAAATCGGTGGAGCAGGGTGGAAGTGGGGTGATGGATTGAAACGTTGTCGCAGTCATTGAGCGTTTCCTGTAGTCGTGGAGAGTTACAGGGCTAACGCTAAATGGGGAGGAGGAAATGAACGGTCGTTCATTTCCGGGCTTCTATGAAAAAACTTTTCCCTTAACCAAAATGTTGCCGAGTTGCTTTCTGGAAAGCTTCTCGCTTCCTCCGGGAGATTTTAGTGCAGCGTTACTCTGCAGGATGGCATCCAGCGCTTCTGTCTTCGTCCGGCCACTGTCGCGAAGTCGTCTACCGTATTTGCAAATGTCCTCATCGCGGCCTGTGTTGGCCTCTTGGCGAACCGCAGCCGAGCTATTACCTCCTTTGCTCGCGTTAGCACTGATCCGCATCTTCTCGTTGCTGCTCAACACTGGAGAGGCATACACCCTCGCGAGAGTCATGTAGTGCCGGGCTGAACCTATCAAGTCGGCTGCGGATTCTCGTGCTTCAATTTCAAGCTGCACTCGCTCCTGACGCACCTCCGATAAAAGCACGTCAAAGCTGTCCGGGTAGTCCTCAGCTAAGGCAATCACATCTTCAGGGTCGCATGCGTAAAGGTCTTCATGCACGTCCCTCAACCAGTGCCCCAAAACCTCGATAGCACGACATGCACGATCTATCGCCAAGGCGGCGACGTATTGGCAATCGGTAACAGCTGATACGGACAGCTCTCCAACAATCCAACGAATGGTGGAAGCTAAGTCATCCTGAAATAGCCCTATGCGCTGGTGAATATTATAGGAGTGACGTCTGACTTCCCCGAGTATGCGGACAGCGTCGGCTGACCACTCTCCTGCGTCGTCCTGATGATTCGCCCAATGCTGCTCACCCTCCCGTATGAGTTCCACTGCGGCATCGATGCGCTCTGCAAACTCTTCGTACAGCGCAAGATGCTCCAGAGCATAGATGTTCCCCCAGCCGTCAATGTCGAGTGGGGCGCTTAAATAAAATCTGTTAGTCATTATTTCCCCCTTGCCCCGTTTGCGTGACCGAAGAAACGCGAGCGCCTGCGCCCGGTGAAGCTAGGAAACCGCCAGTGAGGAGAGGGTCGTTTAGCCTGGAAGTGTTGCCGACTTTGGAACACCTTTTGTGTGCCATTGATGACGTGTTCCAGCTAATCGCTTGTTGTGTTCCTATCTCGAAGGCCCCGTATTTAAAGGCTTTCAGCAGTTTTGGAACACGTGGAACACGCGGAACACACACTTTTTGAGTGACTAGGAATTTCATGGTCAAATCGCTTGTCCGAATCGGCCCTGCACAATGTTCCCTTTCTGCAAGCTATCCAGATGGTCGGCATACCACTGCATCATCGCAGTCCTTTGTTCTAGATATTGAGCCTTGTTGTATACCCCCGAGATGCCCTCTTCTTTATGAGCTAACTGCGCCTCGACATGCTCCTTTGGCCAGCCATGCTCACGAAGCAGTGTGCTCGCTGTGTGCCGCGTACCGTGCCCAACAAGACGCCCTTTGTAGCCAATGGTTGCGAATACTTTATTGATTGTGTTTTCACTGATAGTCGGATTCTTCGCTCCGACTCCAGGAAACAGCCAACGGCTACGCCCGGTTAAAGAGTGCAGCTCTTTCAGGGCGACGAGTGCTTGACGCGGAAGGGGGCATACGAAATCTCGGCGCATCTTCATCTTCGACGCCGGTGTCGTCCAAATGGCTTTATCGAGATCAAACTCTTTCCATTCTGCCAATCGCACCATTCCCGGCCTTGAGGCTGTCCATATGCAAAGCCACGCCGCCGTCCGAGCGGTGAGTCTGCTGGGGGTGTTCTTTAACGCGGTGAGAAACTCGCCGAGTTCGGGTTCTAGCAAATGAGGGTGTTGTTGAGTCTTCGGTGCTTGAGCTGCAATGTCGCGTAGTCGGCTACCCGGATCGTTTTCGGTCAGCCCCAAGCCGATTGCTCTGCCGAAGATCTGATTGACCCACGTCCGACATTTTTCAGCAACGTTATGCGCCTCCCGAGCTTCGAGGGAGGCCTGGAGATTTGCACAATCGGTTCGGGTTATTTCGTCCAGAGGTTTATCACCAAGCGCTGGAAGAATGTCTTTGTCGAGGTAGGTGCGGATTTTATTGAGAGTGGAGGAGGCGAGACCTTTTTCCTCCTTTGCCTTGAGCCAAGCTTCTGCAGCCGCTCTGAAGGTTCGAATTCGAGCGGCATCGATTGCCGCTTTTGCCGAGCGCTTTTGTTCAAGAGGGTCGGCACCGCTACTGACAACCTTCCGCAGATCGGCCGCTTTTTCGCGGGCAAGTGCGCCGCTGACTTCTGGATAGCCGCCGAGGCCCATCCATGCCCAATTACCTGCAGGACGCTTGTACCGGAGTTGCCATGATTTGCCCCCGTCCGGTTTGACCCGGAAATATAAGCCGTTTCCATCCAGCTCTCGATATTCCTTTGTTTCAGGCTCAAGCCCTGAGAGCGTGGTATCAGCGAGAGGGCGGCGCTTGATGTCTGCGCGCTTCATCCTTGTATCCCAAAGTTCGGTATTTCTCTCAGGATACAAGCAGGGATACAGGGATACAACGGATAAGGGGAGACAGGGGTAGATAGACAGGCACAAAAAAACCGGCCAAGTGGCCGGTTTCTCTGGGCCTGAGAGGCTGGTAGAGACTCTCAGATACTGCTATGTGGTGCCCCGAGGGAGACTCGAACTCCCACTTCTCTCGAAAACGGATTTTGAATCCGCCGCGTCTACCAATTCCGCCATCAGGGCTCAATGGCGGCGAAGTATAGAGAGGTGCCTACCGTTGGTCAATCAGGTTTCATGGTCAATTTTGGCTATTTCCGCTAAACTTTCCGGCCCTGCTAGACGAACCCCATCATGCGCGTTGCTGACTTTACCTTCGAGCTCCCTGATTCGCTGATTGCCCGCCATCCCTTGGCCGAGCGTCGCGCGAGTCGCCTGTTGACCCTGGATGGGGTCACCGGCGCCCTGGCCCACCGTCAATTCACTGATTTGCTTGAGCATTTGCGCCCGGGCGACTTGATGGTGTTCAACAATACCCGGGTGATTCCGGCGCGGCTGTTTGGCCAGAAGGCCTCCGGCGGCAAGCTGGAAATCCTTGTGGAGCGAGTGCTCGACAGCCACCGTGTGCTGGCCCATGTGCGCTCCAGCAAGTCGCCGAAACCGGGTTCGAAGATCCTGATCGACGGCGGTGGCGAGGCCGAGATGCTGGCCCGCCATGACGCGTTGTTCGAGCTGGGGTTTGCCGAGGAAGTGCTGCCGCTGCTGGAGCGCGTCGGCCATATGCCGTTGCCTCCTTATATAGACCGCCCGGATGACGACTCGGACCGCGAGCGTTATCAGACGGTGTATTCCGAGCGCCTGGGCGCCGTGGCCGCACCGACCGCAGGGCTGCATTTCGACCAGCCGCTGCTGGAGGCGATCGCCGCCAAGGGTGTCGCGACCGCGTTCGTGACCCTGCATGTCGGTGCCGGTACCTTCCAGCCGGTGCGTGTGGAGCGCATCGAAGACCACCATATGCACAACGAATGGCTGGAAGTCAGCCAGGACGTGGTGGATGCGGTGGCTGCCTGCCGCGCGCGCGGCGGTCGGGTGGTGGCGGTGGGGACCACCAGCGTGCGCTCCCTGGAAAGCGCGGCCCGCGATGGCGTGCTCAAGCCGTTCAGCGGCGACACCGACATCTTTATCTACCCGGGCCGGTCGTTCCATGTGGTCGATGCCCTGGTCACCAACTTCCATTTGCCCGAATCCACGTTGTTGATGCTGGTTTCGGCGTTCGCCGGTTATCCCGAAGCCATGGCCGCCTACAAGGCCGCCGTCGAGCATGGATACCGCTTTTTCAGCTACGGTGATGCGATGTTCATCACCCGCAATCCGGCGCCAACCGGCCCCGAGGATTCGGCCCCAGAGGATCAAGCATGAGTCGCACCTGTCGTATGTCTTTCGAGCTGCTCGCCACTGATGGCAAGGCTCGTCGCGGTCGCCTGACCTTCCCCCGCGGTACCGTGGAAACCCCGGCCTTCATGCCCGTGGGTACCTACGGCACGGTCAAGGGCATGCTGCCGCGGGACATCGTCGCCACTGGCGCCGAGATCATCCTGGGCAACACCTTCCACCTGTGGCTGCGCCCGGGCACCGAAGTGATCAAGAAGCACGGCGACCTGCATGACTTCATGCAGTGGAAAGGCCCGATCCTGACCGACTCCGGCGGTTTCCAGGTGTTCAGCCTGGGCGCCATGCGCAAGATCAAGGAGGAGGGCGTGACCTTCGCCTCGCCGGTCGACGGCGCGAAAGTCTTCATGGGGCCGGAAGAGTCGATGCAGGTCCAGCGCGACCTGGGCTCGGACATCGTGATGATCTTCGACGAATGCACTCCGTACCCGGCCGACGAAGACGTCGCGCGGGTGTCCATGGAGCTGTCGTTGCGCTGGGCCCAGCGCTCGAAGAATGCCCACGGCGACAACACGGCGGCGCTGTTCGGTATCGTCCAGGGCGGCATGCACCAGGACCTGCGCATGCGCTCGCTGGAGGGCCTGGACAAGATCGGCTTCGACGGCCTGGCCATCGGCGGCCTGTCGGTGGGCGAGCCCAAGCACGAGATGATCAAGGTGCTGGACTACCTGCCAGGCCAGATGCCAGCAGACAAACCTCGTTACCTTATGGGTGTTGGCAAGCCGGAAGATCTGGTTGAGGGTGTGCGCCGCGGTGTGGACATGTTCGATTGCGTGATGCCAACCCGTAATGCCCGCAACGGGCATCTGTTTATTGATACTGGTGTGCTGAAGATCCGCAACGCGTTCCATCGCCATGATGATTCGCCGCTGGATCCGACCTGCGATTGCTATACCTGCCAGAACTTCTCCCGCGCTTATCTGCATCATCTGGACAAGTGCGGCGAAATGCTGGGGAGCATGCTCAATACCATCCATAATTTGCGTCATTACCAACGGCTTATGGCTGGTTTGCGCGAGGCTATTCAACAGGGTACATTGGCCGCCTTTGTCGATTCCTTCTATGCCAAACGCGGGTTACCCGTGCCGCCTTTAGAATAAGTTCTAAAGACGTTTAAACCCACTTTTGCAATTATCCGGAGTGTTACATGAGCTTTTTTATTTCGACTGCAATGGCTGATGCTGCTGCACCTGCTGCTGGCCCGGCCGGTACTGGCTTTGAGTGGATTTTCCTGGTCGGTTTCCTGGTTATCTTCTACTTGATGATCTGGCGTCCACAGGCCAAGCGCGCCAAAGAACAGAAGAACCTGCTGGGCAGCCTGCAGAAAGGTGACGAAGTTGTGACTACTGGCGGTATCGCCGGCAAGATCACCAAAGTGACCGACGACTTCGTAGTGCTGGAAGTTTCCGACACTATCGAGATGAAGTTCCAGAAAGGCGCTATCGCTGCCACGCTGCCAAAAGGCACGCTGAAGGCGATCTAAGTTTCATCTTTTACCAATCGACGGGGCGCGCAAGGCGCCCCGCTTCATAAACGGGCGGCGTGATGCTGAACAAATACCCTCTGTGGAAATACGTACTGATCCTGGCGGTGCTGGCGATCGGTTTTATTTATTCCGCTCCCAATCTATACCCTGATGATCCGGCCATTCAGGTCAGTGGTGCGAGCACTGCGTTGCAGGTCACTCAGGCGGACCTGGACCGTGCGAGCAAGGCGCTTGCCGACGCCGGGATCAGTGTCAAGGCAGCGACCATCGCGGCCAAGGGCAAGGGCGGCCTGCTGCGCCTGGCCAAGCAGGAAGACCAGCTTCCAGCCAAGGACGTGGTGCGCAAGGCCCTGGGTGACGACTATGTCGTTGCATTGAACCTGGCACAAACCACCCCGCAATGGCTGCGCAACCTTGGCGCGCATCCGATGAAGCTGGGCCTGGACTTGTCCGGTGGTGTGCACTTCCTGCTGGAAGTGGATATGGAGAAAGCTCTCGACGCACGCCTGAAGGTCTACGAAGGCGATGTGAAGAGCCTGCTGCGTAAAGAGCGCCTGCGCTATCGCAGCCTGCCGCAGCTCGACGGAGCCATCCAACTGGGCTTCAGCGATGACGCGACCCGTGAACAGGCTCGTGCGCTGATCCGCAAGAACTTCAACGATTTCGACATTGTTCCGGCCGACCTCAATGGTCAGGCGGTGCTGCGTCTGGCGATGACCCCGGCCAAGCTGGCGGAAATCCGTGAATATTCCATCAAGCAGAACTTGACCACGGTCCGTAACCGCGTCAACGAGCTGGGTGTCGCCGAACCTCTGGTTCAGCGCCAGGGCGCCAACCGTATCGTGGTTGAGCTGCCGGGCGTGCAGGACACCGCTGAAGCCAAGCGTATCCTGGGCAAGACGGCCAACCTTGAGTTCCGTCTGGCCGCCGAGCCGGGCGCTTCGAAAGCCACTTCCGAGTCTTTCGAGTTCCGTGAAGGCAATCGTCCTCCTGCGCTGATCGAGCGTGGCCTGATCATCACCGGTGACCAAGTGACCGACGCCCAGGCGGGCTTCGACGAACAAGGTCGTCCGCAGGTGAACATCAAGCTCGATGGCCACGGCGGCGAGCTGATGAGCCGTTCGACCCGCAATAACGTCGGTCGCAGCATGGCGGTGATCTTCATCGAGCAGAAGCCGACCACCACTTACACCAAGCAAGTGGTCGACGGTGTCGAGAAAGACGTTGCGGTGCAGAGCTTCAAGGAAGAAAAGAAGATCATCAGCCTGGCGACCATTCAGTCGCCGCTGGGTAGCCAGTTCCGCATTACCGGCCTGACCGGCCAGGGCGAGTCCTCCGAGCTGGCGCTGCTGCTGCGTGCCGGTGGCCTGGCCGCACCGATGTACTTCGCCGAAGAGCGCACAATCGGCCCGAGCCTGGGTGCCGACAACATCACCAAGGGTATCGATGCGTCGCTGTGGGGCATGTTGTTCGTGTCGCTGTTCATCATCGCCATCTACCGCTTCTTTGGCGTCATTGCCACTGTGGCGCTGGCGTTGAACATGGTGCTGCTGCTGGCCCTGATGTCCCTGCTGGGGGCTACGCTGACCCTGCCGGGTATCGCCGGTATCGTGTTGACCATGGGTATGGCGGTGGACGCCAACGTGCTGATCTTCTCGCGGATACGTGAAGAGCTCGCCGCCGGCATGAGCGTGCAGCGGGCAATCAACGAAGGCTTCGGCCGGGCATTCACTGCGATTCTCGACTCCAACCTGACCACGTTGCTGGTCGGCGGGATTCTCTTTGCCATGGGCACCGGCCCGGTCAAAGGTTTTGCGGTGACCATGTCCCTCGGGATCTTTACCTCGATGTTCACGGCCATCTGGCTGACCCGCGCGATGGTCAACCTGATCTTCGGCGGTCGTGACTTCAAGAAGTTGTGGATTTAAGGGGCTGCCATGTTACGTACTATCAACTTCATGGGCGTGCGCAACGTTGCGTTCGGCCTCACCTTGCTCCTTACCGTCCTGGCGCTGTTCAGCTGGTTCCACAAGGGATTGAACTACGGCCTGGACTTTACCGGCGGTACGCTCATCGAGCTGACCTACGAGCGTCCGGCGGACGTGATGAAGGTTCGTGCTCAGCTGAGCGAGTCCGGTTATCAAGACGCGGTCGTGCAAAGCTTCGGTGCGACCACCGACCTGCTGGTGCGGATGCCGGGTGAAGACCCGCAGCTGGGCCATCAGGTGGCGGAAGCGCTGCAGAAGAGCGGCGGCGACAACCCGGCGCAGGTCAAGCGCGTCGAGTTCGTCGGCCCGCAGGTGGGTGAAGAGCTGCGCGACCAGGGCGGCCTCGGCATGCTGATGGCGCTGGGCGGCATCCTGATCTACCTGGCTTTCCGCTTTCAGTGGAAGTTCGCGGTCGGCGCCATCGTTTCCCTGATCCACGACGTGGTGGTGACTGTCGGTATCCTGTCGTTCTTCCAGATCACCTTCGACCTGACGGTGCTGGCGGCGGTACTGGCGATCATCGGTTACTCGCTCAACGACACCATCGTGGTGTTCGACCGGGTGCGGGAGAACTTCCGCGTGCTGCGCAAGGCCAGCCTGATCGAGAACATCAACATCTCGACCACTCAGACCCTGCTGCGCACCATGGCGACCTCGATCTCCACCTTGCTGGCGATCGCGGCGCTGCTGTTCTTCGGTGGCGACAACCTGTGGGGCTTCTCCATCGCGCTGTTCGTGGGCGTTCTGGCGGGTACCTACTCGTCGATCTACATCGCCAACGTGGTGCTGATCTGGCTGAACCTGAGCAGCGAGGACCTGATTCCTCCAGCCAATACCGAGAAGGAAGTCGACGACCGTCCATAACGGTTTTTCCTTCCTGGCAGGCAGTCAAAAAGGCGCGAGTATTGAACTCGCGCCTTTTTTTGTGCTCCAAGGCTGGGAGAAGCGCGGGCTTGTCCCGCTTGTGATGGTCAGGAGGTTCACGTGAACAAGTCGATGCTGGTTGGTGCGGTATTAGGTGCCGTCGCTGTGACTGCTGGGGGGGCTGTTGCCACCTACAAGCTGGTCAATAGTGGCCCTGAGTATGCGCAGGTGCTGGCAGTTCAGCCGGTCAAACAACAGATCAAAACACCGCGTGAAGTATGCAAGGACGTCACCGTGACCCGTCAGGCTCCGGTGAAGGATCAACATCAGATCGCCGGTACGGTGGTTGGTGCGCTGGCTGGCGGCCTGCTGGGTAACCAGATCGGCGGCGGCTCAGGCAAGAAGATCGCCACGGTCGCTGGTGCGGTCGGTGGTGGTTACGCCGGTAACAAGGTGCAGGAAGGCATGCAGGAGCGTGACACCTACACCACCACGCAGACTCGCTGCAACACGGTCAACGACATCAGTGAAAAAGTCGTGGGTTATGACGTGAAGTACGAGCTGAACGGCAAGCAAGGCCAGGTGCGTATGGATCGTGATCCGGGCAGCCAGATTCCGGTCAACAAGGAAGGTCAGTTGATCCTGGGGCAGAACCAGCCGGTGCAATAAGCGTCTTAGCGCCAGTCATGAAAAAGCACCCCGCGGGGTGCTTTTTTATTGCCCGTGGCTTGGGTTTGCTTCTGTAGGAGCGAGGCTTGCCCGCGATCTGGGCGCTGCGCTGTGGGCTGAAGCTATCGCGGGCAAGCCTCGCTCCTACGAAAGAGTGGTTTCCGATAAACCCCAGGCATAAAAAAAGCACCCCGTGGGGTGCTTTTTTCGTCGCTGGCGCTTAGCGCTTCAGCGAAGCCGGCAGGTGCGGCTGGATGGCGGTGAGGACCGCCTTGAAGCATTTGGTGTTGCCGGCAACCACGTGGCCTTTTTCCAGGAAGTCGTGACCGCCGGTGAAATCGCTCACCAGGCCGCCGGCTTCTTGAATCAGCAGGGCGCCTGCCGCCATGTCCCACTCGGACAGGCCCGACTCCCAGAAGGCGTCGAAGCGACCGGCAGCCACGTAGGCCAGGTCCAGGCTGGCAGCGCCGGCGCGGCGGATACCGGCGGTCTGGCCAACCAGGGCGCGGAACATGCCCAGGTAGTTGTCGAGGTTGTCCATCTGATCGTCACGGAACGGGAAGCCGGTACCCAGCAGGGCGCCGTCCAGGCTGGTGCGGCCGCTGACGCGCAGGCGACGACCGTTCAGTTGGGCGCCGCGACCACGGCTGGCGGTGAATTCTTCCTGGCGTACCGGGTCCAGGACCACGGCGTGTTCCAGGCGACCGCGATATTTGCAGGCGATACTGACAGCGAAATGAGGAATGCCGCGCAGGAAGTTGGTGGTGCCGTCCAGTGGGTCGATGATCCACAGGTAGTCTTCGCCTTCGCCGCTGCCAGCGTGCAGGCCGGTTTCTTCGCCGAGAATGCCGTGGGTTGGGTAGGCTTTGCGCAATGCGTCGATGATCTTCTGCTCGGCAGCGCGATCAACTTCGGATACGTAGTCTTTGGCGTCTTTTTCGTCGACCTTGATGGTATCCAGGCGCTCGATGGAGCGGAAAATCAGTTCACTGGCGCTGCGGGCGGCGCGCAGCGCGATATTCAGCATTGGCTGCATGGATAGGTCACCTAAGGTTGTTAAAGAAAGCCGAGCATTCTAGCAGAAAACTTTTGCAGATGAAGGTCGACATTCGCTCCGCTTGCCTCGATCTGTCGCTCGGGCCTGCAAATAGCTGCACATTTTGACGAGTGGCAGTGCGCCTGAAGCCTGGCGGCTGTGATGGCGCATCAGCTAGAGGCAGTTATTTTTGAGGCAGGAGCGCTGGCTGTTCTGTAAGATTTGCTCCCCTTTCCCGTGTCCGAGAGCGCCTCCCTTGCTGCAGAACATTCGTGTCGTCCTGGTCAATACCAGTCATCCCGGAAACATCGGCGGGGCTGCGCGTGCCATGAAGAACATGGGGCTGTCGCGGCTGGTACTGGTGGAACCGCGGGTTTTTCCGTCCCCGGAAGCCGATGCGCGAGCCTCCGGCGCTACCGCCATTCTTGAAAACGCTCAGGTCGTCGCCACCTTGGAAGGCGCCCTGGCCGGCTGCACCCTGGTGTTTGGCACCAGCGCCCGTGACCGGCGTATTCCCTGGCCGTTGCTCGATCCTCGTGAGTCGGGGGTCAAGGTAGTGCAAGAAGCAGGGCAGGGCGCGGAAATCGCCTTGGTATTTGGCCGTGAGGATTCCGGTCTGACCAATGACGAGCTGCAGCGATGTCACTTCCATGTGCATATCCCTTCGGACCCGGAGTTCAGCTCGCTGAACCTGGCGACGGCGGTGCAGGTGCTGGCTTACGAGGTGCGCATGTCCTGGCTCGCGGCCCAGGGCCAGCCAAGCAAGGTGGAAAAGGATGAAGTGGCGTCGCCGCGCAGTGATGAGCTGGCGACCATGGATGAGCTGGAGCGGTTCTACGAGCATCTGGAACAGACGCTGGTGGCCATCGACTTCCTCGATCCGGAAAAACCACGGCACCTGATGGCGCGCCTGCGCCGGTTGTACGGACGCAGCTCGGTGAGCCGGGCGGAAATGAATATTTTGCGTGGCATCCTCACGGAAACCCAGAAAGCGGCCCGTGGCGAGCTCCTTAAGCGGAAGAATGATGATGTTTGAGCGTTTGCGTGAAGATATCCAGAGTGTTTTCCATCGCGACCCTGCGGCGCGTAACGCTTTCGAGGTCCTGACCTGCTACCCGGGCATGCATGCCATCTGGATTCATCGCCTGTCGGGCGCGTTGTGGGGCATGGGCTGGAAATGGCTGGCGCGCCTGGTGTCGAACTTCGGGCGCTGGTTGACCGGTATCGAGATTCATCCGGGGGCGAAGGTCGGTCGCCGCTTCTTTATCGATCACGGCATGGGCATTGTTATTGGCGAGACTGCCGAGATTGGCGATGACGTCACCCTCTATCAGGGTGTGACCTTGGGTGGCACCAGCTGGAACAAGGGCAAGCGTCACCCGACCCTGGAAGACGGTGTGGTGGTGGGCGCGGGCGCCAAGGTGCTTGGGCCGTTCACCGTGGGGGCGGGCGCCAAGGTCGGTTCCAACGCGGTGGTGACCAAGGCGGTACCGGCAGGCGCCACGGTGGTGGGCATTCCCGGGCGCATCATCGTCAAGTCTGATGATGAGCAGCAAGCCAAGCGCAAGGCCATGGCCGAGAAACTTGGCTTTGATGCCTATGGGGTCAGCGAGGATATGCCGGACCCGGTGGCGCGGGCCATTGGCCAGTTGCTCGACCATCTGCAGGCCGTCGATGGGCGCCTGGAGGGTATGTGCGGAGCCCTGAAGGACCTGGGCAGCAACTACTGCGCCAAGGACCTGCCGGTCCTGCGCGATGAGGACTTTGCAGGCGTCAAGGACAAGGACGATAGCCAGGTTGGTTGAGTCTTTCGGTCGTTTTACGGTTGATCGCGAGCAAGCTCGCTGCTGGCGACAACCTCCGAAGAACGCCGCTCATCTTGCCAAATCCAATATGTGCCATTACGCCGCAGACTTTGCTATGATTCGCGCGCTCTTTTGCGGGTAAACCTGACTAAAGTAGTAGGTCTTATAGTTGACTTAATTACTCGGGAATTGCATACTCGCTCCCATCCCGAAACACTCCGTGGTACTTGTCCATGCGACTGACTACAAAAGGCCGATACGCGGTAACAGCCATGCTTGACTTGGCGTTGCACGCGCAACACGGGCCGGTGTCCCTGGCCGATATCTCTGAGCGCCAAGGCATCTCCCTGTCCTATCTCGAGCAGCTCTTCGCCAAGTTGCGCCGCAGCAATCTGGTGTCCAGCGTGCGTGGTCCAGGCGGTGGCTACCAGCTGTCGCGTGACATGCAAGGCATTCAGGTGGCCCAGGTGATCGATGCGGTGAATGAGTCGGTCGATGCCACCAAATGCCAGGGCCAGGGTGACTGCCATTCCGGCGACACCTGCCTGACCCACCACTTGTGGTGCGATCTGAGCCTGCAGATTCACGAATTTCTGAGCGGTATCAGCTTGGCTGACCTTTTGACTCGCCGTGAGGTGCAAGAAGTAGCCCAGCGTCAGGATCAGCGCCGCTGTAATGGCAAGGCGCAGCACCTGGACAAGATTGAAGCGTCCGCCGTCGAATGACAGCCAAAGAGCTAGCGGCACGCCAGCCAGCCTGATTTAGGAGAGAGTCCATGAAATTGCCGATTTACCTTGATTACTCAGCGACCACCCCGGTTGATCCGCGTGTCGCGCAAAAGATGAGTGAATGCCTGCTGGTCGACGGAAACTTCGGTAACCCGGCGTCCCGCTCCCACGTGTTCGGCTGGAAAGCCGAAGAGTCGGTGGAAAATGCCCGTCGCCAAGTGGCTGACCTGGTCAATGCCGACCCGCGTGAAATCGTCTGGACCTCCGGTGCCACCGAGTCCGACAACCTGGCAATCAAGGGTGTCGCGCATTTCTATCACACCAAGGGCAAGCACCTGATCACCTCGAAGATCGAGCACAAGGCTGTCCTGGACACCATGCGCCAACTCGAGCGTGAAGGCTTCGAAGTCACCTACATCGAGCCGGGCGAAGACGGCCTGATCACTCCAGCCATGGTTGAAGCTGCCCTGCGCGACGACACCATCCTGGTGTCGATCATGCACGTGAACAACGAAATCGGTACGGTCAACGACATCGCCGCGATCGGCGAGCTGACCCGCTCCAAAGGCATTCTGTTCCACGTCGACGCTGCCCAGTCCACCGGTAAGGTCGACATCGACCTGCAGGCGCTGAAGGTCGACCTGATGTCCTTCTCCGCCCACAAGACCTACGGTCCTAAAGGTATCGGCGCGCTGTATGTCAGCCGCAAGCCGCGGGTTCGCCTCGAAGCGACCATGCACGGCGGCGGTCACGAGCGCGGCATGCGCTCCGGCACCCTGGCTACCCACCAGATCGTTGGCATGGGCGAAGCCTTCCGCGTGGCCAAGGAAGACATGGCTGCCGAAAACGTGCGCATCAAGGCCTTGAGCGACCGCTTCTACAAGCAGGTCGAGCACCTGGAAGAGCTGTACATCAACGGCAGCATGACTTCCCGCGTACCGCACAACCTGAACCTGAGCTTCAACTACGTCGAAGGCGAGTCGCTGATCATGGCGCTCAAGGACCTGGCAGTTTCCTCCGGTTCGGCTTGCACCTCGGCTTCGCTGGAGCCTTCGTACGTACTGCGCGCCCTGGGCCGCAACGACGAACTGGCACACAGCTCGATCCGCTTCACCTTCGGCCGCTTCACCACCGAAGAAGAAATCGATTACGCCGCGCAGAAAGTCTGCGAGGCCGTGACCAAGCTGCGCGCTCTGTCGCCGCTGTGGGACATGTACAAAGACGGCGTCGATATCTCGAAGATCGAGTGGGCGGCACACTAAATATAGAAGCCGCCAGATACAGCACCTGTAGCGACGCGGCGACTGACGCAAGCGTAACTGCAGGGGCTCAAGAGCGGCCCTGATGAGTGAGGATTAAGAACCATGGCTTACAGCGAAAAGGTCATCGACCACTACGAGAACCCGCGCAACGTCGGCAAGATGAACGCGGAAGATCCTGATGTCGGCACTGGCATGGTCGGCGCTCCGGCGTGCGGCGACGTGATGCGCCTGCAGATCAAGGTCAACGAGCAGGGCATCATCGAAGACGCCAAGTTCAAGACCTACGGTTGCGGTTCGGCTATCGCCTCCAGCTCCCTGGCTACCGAGTGGATGAAAGGCAAGACTCTGGATGAAGCAGAGACCATCAAGAACACTCAGCTGGCTGAAGAACTGGCCCTGCCGCCAGTGAAAATCCACTGCTCGGTACTCGCTGAAGACGCCATCAAGGCCGCCGTTCGCGACTACAAGCAGAAGAAAGGCCTGATCTGATTTCGCGGATCGGCTTTCCAGATTGAGCGACAAGTAAGGAGTCACGATGGCTATCAGCATGACAGAAGCGGCTGCTCAACACGTGCGACGTTCCCTTAATGGGCGCGGCAAAGGTGATGGGATTCGTCTGGGTGTGCGCACCACGGGCTGTTCCGGCCTTGCCTATGTCCTGGAGTTCGTCGACGAGATCGGTGAAGACGATCAGGTATTCGAGAGTCATGGCGAAAAAGTGATCATCGATCCGAAAAGCCTGACCTACCTGGATGGCACCGAACTGGACTTCGTCAAGGAAGGGTTGAACGAAGGCTTCAAGTTCAACAACCCCAACGTACGCGGTGAATGTGGCTGCGGCGAAAGCTTCAACATCTGAGGCTGCTCGTGGGTACTCCTTGTCATTTCGCTTTATTTGAGCTGCAACCGAGCTTCCGCCTGGATCTCGATCAGCTGGCTGCGCGTTACCGTGAGTTGGCGCGTGCCGTTCATCCGGACCGCTTCGCTGACGCTTCCGAGCGTGAGCAGCGGCTGGCGCTGGAGCAATCCGCCAGCCTCAACGAGGCCTACCAGACCCTCAAGAGTCCTCCCAAGCGCGCGCGATACCTGCTCGCCATGGGTGGCCATGAGTTGCCGCTGGAGGTCACGGTGCACGATCCGGAGTTTCTTCTGCAGCAGATGCAATGGCGCGAAGAACTCGAGGATTTGCAGGACGAGGCCGACCTGGCCGGGATTGCAACCTTCAAGCGCCGCCTGAAAGTGGCCCAGGATGAGTTGAACGAAAGCTTCGCAGCCTGTTGGGATGATGCAGCGCAACGCGAGCAGGCCGAGCGCCTGATGCGGCGCATGCAGTTCCTCGACAAGCTCACCTACGAAGTGCGCCAGTTAGAAGAGCGCCTCGACGATTAACCCAGTGCCGCTCCGGTCGCACGCCTGATATACAGATAAGTCCAGATAAACATGGCCCTACTGCAGATCGCCGAACCCGGCCAAAGTCCTCAACCGCACCAGCGCCGCCTGGCTGTGGGGATCGACTTGGGCACTACCAATTCGCTGGTCGCTGCCTTGCGCAGTGGCCTTTCCGAGCCGCTACCCGACGCCAATGGACAGGTCATCCTGCCGTCTGCCGTGCGCTATCACGCCGACCGCGTCGAGGTGGGTGAGTCCGCCAGGCTGGCGGCGTCTGCCGATCCCCTGAATACCGTATTGTCGGTCAAGCGCTTGATGGGGCGAGGTCTGTCCGACGTCAAGCAATTGGGCGAGCAGCTGCCGTACCGCTTCGTCGACGGCGAGTCGCACATGCCGTTCATCGACACCATCCAGGGCCCGAAAAGCCCGGTGGAAGTCTCGGCCGACATCCTCAAGGTTCTGCGTCAGCGCGCTGAATCGACCCTGGGCGGTGAGCTGGTGGGTGCGGTGATCACCGTTCCGGCCTATTTCGACGATGCGCAGCGCCAGGCCACCAAGGATGCAGCCAAGCTGGCTGGCCTCAATGTGCTGCGTCTGCTCAACGAACCGACCGCGGCGGCCGTGGCCTATGGTCTGGACCAGCATGCCGAGGGCGTGGTGGCTATTTATGACCTGGGTGGCGGGACCTTCGATATTTCCATTCTGCGCCTGACCGGCGGCGTCTTCGAAGTATTGGCTACCGGCGGCGACAGCGCCCTGGGCGGCGACGATTTCGATCATGCGATCGCTGGCTGGATTATCGAGAGCGCCGGCTTGTCCGCCGATCTCGACCCAGGTACGCAGCGCCACCTGCTGCAAATCGCCTGTGCCGCCAAGGAAGCGCTTACCGATGCTGCCTCGGTCGATGTCACCTATGGCGCCTGGTCGGCGCCGCTGACTCGCGAAGCCTTCGATGCGCTGATCGAACCGATGGTGTCGCGCAGCCTCAAGGCGTGCCGTCGTGCCGTGCGTGATTCCAATGTCGAGCTGGAAGATGTCCAGGCGGTGGTCATGGTCGGCGGTTCGACCCGCGTCCCGCGTGTTCGCGAAGCAGTCGCCGAGATGTTCGGTCGCCAGCCGCTGACCGAGATCGACCCGGATCAAGTGGTGGCCATTGGTGCTGCGATCCAGGCCGATACCCTGGCCGGCAACAAGCGCGATGGTGGCGAACTGCTGCTGCTTGATGTGATCCCGTTGTCCCTGGGGCTGGAAACCATGGGTGGGCTGATGGAGAAGGTGATTCCGCGTAACACCACTATCCCGGTCGCCCGTGCCCAGGACTTCACCACGTACAAGGATGGCCAGTCGGCCATGATGATTCATGTGTTGCAGGGCGAGCGCGAGCTGATCAGCGACTGCCGTTCCCTGGCACGTTTCGAATTGCGTGGCATTCCGGCCATGGTCGCTGGTGCGGCGAAGATCCGCGTGACCTTCCAGGTCGATGCCGACGGCCTGCTGAGCGTGTCCGCCCGCGAGCTGGGTTCGGGCGTCGAAGCCAGCATCCAGGTCAAGCCGTCCTACGGCCTGACGGACGGTGAAATCGCCCGGATGCTCAAGGACTCCTTCCAATACGCTGGCGACGACAAGGCCGCTCGCGTACTGCGTGAGCAACAAGTCGATGCCCAGCGCCTGATCGAGGCGGTGCAGGGCGCTCTGGAAGCTGACGGCGATCGTCTGCTGGATGCCGAGGAGCGGATGGTCATCGAATTGCAAATGCAGGAATTGAGTGAATTGATGCGTGGTACCGATGGCTATGCCATCGAGCAGCAGACCAAGCGTCTGTCGCAAGTGACTGATGCTTTTGCTGCCCGCCGCCTGGATTCGACGGTGAAAGCCGCCCTGGCGGGGCGCAATCTGAATGAAATCGAGGAATAACTGATGCCGCAGATCATTTTTCTGCCACATGCTGTGTTTTGCCCGGACGGCCTGGTTGTGGAGGCTGCGCCGGGTACCTCGATTCTCGAAGTGGCGCATGACAACCACATCGAGATCGAGAGCGCCTGCGGCGGCGTCTGCGCTTGCACCACTTGTCACTGCATCGTTCGCGAAGGTTTCGACTCGCTGAACGAAGCCGACGAGCTGGAAGAAGACTTGCTGGACAAGGCCTGGGGCCTGGAGGCGCAATCGCGTCTATCCTGCCAGGCGATCGTCGGTGAGGAAGACCTGACCGTCGAAATTCCGAAATACTCGCTCAACCATGCGGCCGAAGCGCCGCACTGATTCAAGGAACCATCATGAGTCTGAAGTGGGTTGATGTGCTGGAAATCGCGATCCAGCTGGCTGAGTCCAAGCCGGATGTGGATCCGCGGTACGTAAACTTTGTCGATCTGCACCAATGGGTTCTGGCGCTGCCGGAATTCAGCGACGATCCGGCTCGCGGTGGCGAGAAGGTTCTTGAAGCAATTCAGGCCGCCTGGATCGAAGAAGCAGACTGAGTCTGTCCCGTACGCAGTTAGGCAATCCCTATAAACCCGCGTATAATTCGCGGGTTTAATTTTTCGCTTTAATCACCGTTTCTGGAGTTACACCATGGCTGTTCAACGTACTTTCTCCATCATCAAGCCTGACGCTGTTGCAAAAAACGTTATCGGCGAGATCGTTACCCGTTTCGAAAAAGCTGGCCTGCGCGTTGTAGCTTCGAAAATGAAGCAACTGTCGAAAGCCGAAGCTGAAGGTTTCTACGCTGAGCACAGCGCTCGTGGCTTCTTCGGCGAGCTGGTTGCCTTCATGACTTCCGGTCCGGTTGTCGTTCAGGTTCTGGAAGGCGAAAACGCTATCGCTCTGAACCGTGAGCTGATGGGCGCTACCAACCCTAAAGAAGCTGCTGCCGGCACCATCCGCGCTGACTTCGCTGAATCCATCGACGCCAACGCCGTTCACGGTTCGGACTCCGAAGCCGCTGCTGCACGCGAAATCGCTTACTTCTTCGCTTCCACCGAAGTGACCACTCGCTAAGCCAAAGGCCTGTGAGTGAAGGTGAAACCATGACTACATCGACTGGCAAAACTAACCTGTTGGGTCTGACTCAACCGGAAATGGAAAAATTCTTCGACTCAATCGGGGAGAAGCGTTTCCGTGCCGGTCAGGTAATGAAATGGATTCACCACTTTGGCGTCGATGATTTCGACGCCATGACGAACGTCGGCAAGGCCTTGCGCGAAAAGCTCAAGGCCGTTGCCGAAATTCGTGGTCCGGAAGTGGTCAGCGAGGACATCTCCAGCGACGGCACCCGAAAGTGGGTGGTGCGCGTGGCGTCCGGCAGCTGCGTCGAGACCGTTTACATTCCCCAGGGCAAACGCGGCACTCTGTGCGTTTCGTCCCAGGCAGGCTGTGCCCTGGACTGCAGTTTCTGCTCCACCGGCAAGCAAGGCTTCAATAGCAACCTCACCGCCGCTGAAGTCATCGGCCAGGTGTGGATTGCCAACAAATCCTTTGGCAGCGTCCCGGCGACCGTCGACCGTGCCATCACCAACGTGGTGATGATGGGCATGGGTGAGCCGCTGCTGAACTTCGACAACGTCATCTCGGCCATGCACCTGATGATGGACGACCTGGGCTACGGCATCTCCAAGCGCCGCGTGACCCTGTCGACCTCCGGTGTGGTACCGATGATCGATGAGCTGGCCAAGCACATCGACGTCTCCCTGGCGCTGTCCCTGCACGCACCGAACGATGCGCTGCGCAACCAGCTGGTACCGATCAACAAGAAGTACCCGCTGAAGATGTTGCTCGAATCCTGCCAGCGCTATATGTCGTCGCTGGGCGAGAAACGTGTGCTGACGATTGAGTACACCTTGCTCAAGGACGTCAATGATAAGGTCGAGCACGCTGTCGAGATGATCGCGTTGCTCAAGGACATTCCTTGCAAGATCAACCTGATCCCGTTCAACCCGTTCCCGCATTCCGGTTACGAGCGGCCAAGCAACAACGCCATTCGCCGGTTCCAGGATCAACTGCATCACGCAGGCTTCAACGTCACCGTGCGCACCACGCGCGGCGAAGACATCGATGCGGCCTGTGGACAATTGGTAGGGCAGGTGCTGGATCGCACCCGTCGTAGCGAACGTTATATCGCCGTGCGCGAGTTGAGCGCCGATGCCGATATGCCGCAAAGCGCTGCGAATCGTACCTGAGAGAGGATCTCCATGACCTTGCGCGTCGCGCTGCTTGTGCTTTTTGCCAGCCTGTCGGCTGGCTGTGTTCTTTCGGGGGATTTCAACCCGATGAAGACAAGCAAGGGGCGGGACGAGGCGCGTGAGGCTTATGTCCAGCTGGGCCTGGGCTATTTGCAGCAAGGCATGACCGAGCGAGCGAAAGTGCCGCTTAAAAAGGCCCTGGAGCTGGATGAGTCCGATGCCGACGCCAACGCCGCCCTGGCGCTGGTGTTCCAGGCCGAGATGGAACCCGAACTGGCTGACCAGCATTACCGCAAGGCCCTGGCTTCGCGTCCTTCCGATGCCCGTATCCTGAACAACTACGGCAGCTTTCTGTTTGAAGAAAAACGTTACAAAGAGGCTTATCAGCGCTTTGAACAGGCGGCTGCTGATACCCTGTACCCCGAGCGATCCCGAGTGTTCGAGAACCTTGGCATGACCGCCGCGATGCTGGGTGAGCGTGAATTGGCCCGGCAACACCTGGAAAAAGCCCTGCGCCTGAACCGCCAGCAGCCTCGTGCCTTGCTGGAAATGGCTGAGTTGTCCTTCGAAGACAGGCATTATGTGCCCGCACGCGACTATTACGATCGTTTTAGCCTGCTGAGCGAGCAAAATGCACGTAGTCTATTGCTCGGCGTTCGGCTGGCAACGGTGTTCGAAGATCGCGACAAGGCCGCCAGTTACGGCCTGCAATTAAAACGACTCTATCCCGGTACGCCGGAATATCAGCAATACCTGTCGGAGCAATGATGAAAGCGGCGCATCCCGAAGTTCTAGCAGCGACTCGCGTAAACCCCGGTGAGACCCTGCGTCAGGCCCGCGAAAGCAATGGTTGGTCGCTGGCCGAAGTGGCCCTCAAGCTCAATCTGACCGCAAACTCGTTGAGCAACCTGGAAGCCGGCGCTTTCGACAAGCTGCCGGGGCATACCTTCGCCCGGGGTTACATCCGTGCCTATGCCAAGTTGCTGGGAATGGACCAGGCCGTTCTGGTCCAGGCCTTCGACCAATACACCGGCACCGATTCCCAGGGCAGCAATGTGCATAGCCTGGGCCGTATCGAAGAGCCGGTGCGGGTCTCCCACACCATTTTGCGGATCGTCAGCCTGTTGCTGCTGATCGCGGTGATCGGTGGCGGCTTTATCTGGTGGCAGGATCAGACTTCCCTGCGGACCAAGGAGCTGGTCGGTCTCAACCAGGAACATGTCGAAGTCGAAGGTGCCGATGGCACCACGCAGATTCATCCGATCGACGAGCCGGAAGACCAGGCGGTGGTGGAAGGCCAGACCGAGGGCGAAACCGCCCTGGCCCTGCCTGAAACCCCAGCTCCAGACCAGGCCCAGGCTGATGCCACGGTTCCTGCACCAGGTGCTCCGGCTGCCACACCTGCAGCCCCGGTTGCTCCTGCTCCAGTGGTCGTGGCACCGGCGGCACCAGCGCCGAGCGCTCCGGCCGCGCCTGCCCCCGTAGCGCCTGTGGTCGCAGCAGCGACTATTCCGGCTACCCCGGCAGCTCCAACTGCGCCCGCCGCAGCGCCTGTAGCCGGCGCGGGCCAGGTGCAGATCCAATTCACAGCCGATTGCTGGACCCAGATCACCGACGGCAGCGGCAAAGTGCTGTTGAGTGGCCTGAAGCGCAAGGGCGAGACCGCCGATGTTTCCGGCAAGCCGCCATTTGCCGTGCGCCTGGGTTATGCCCGTGGTGCGCAGGTCAGCTACAACGGACAAGCGGTCGATGTGGCTCCGTTCACCAGTGGCGAGACTGCTCGCCTGAAGTTAGGTCAATAAGTCATGCACGGCGAATCTCCAATCAAACGTCGCGAGTCCCGCAAAATTTGGGTCGGCTCGGTACCCGTGGGTGGCGATGCCCCCATTGCCGTGCAGAGCATGACCAACAGCGACACCAACGATGTGGCGGCCACGGTAGCCCAGATCAACCGTCTGGAAGCCGCCGGTGTCGATATCGTGCGGGTTTCCGTACCGGATATGGACGCGGCCGAAGCTTTCGGCCGTATCAAGCAGCAGGTCAAGGTGCCGCTGGTTGCTGACATCCACTTCGACTATAAGATCGCCTTGCGCGTGGCCGAACTGGGCGTCGACTGCCTGCGGATCAACCCCGGCAACATCGGCCGTGAAGACCGTGTGCGCGCGGTAGTGGATGCGGCCCGTGATCGCGGGATTCCGATCCGTATCGGCGTCAACGCCGGTTCCCTGGAAAAAGACCTGCAGAAGAAATACGGCGAGCCGACCCCGGCAGCGCTGGTGGAGTCTGCCCTGCGTCACGTCGAGCACCTCGAGCGCCTGAATTTCAAGGACTTCAAGGTCAGCGTGAAAGCCTCGGACGTGTTCATGGCCGTCGAAGCCTACCGTCTGCTGGCCAAGGAAATCATCCAGCCGCTGCACCTGGGTATCACCGAAGCCGGCGGTTTGCGCTCAGGCACGGTGAAATCCGCCGTGGGCCTCGGTATGCTGCTGGCCGAAGGGATTGGCGATACTATTCGCATCTCGTTGGCGGCCGACCCGGTCGAAGAAGTGAAAGTCGGCTACGACATTCTCAAGTCCCTGCATCTGCGTTCCCGTGGCATCAACTTCATCGCCTGCCCGAGTTGCTCGCGGCAGAACTTCGATGTGGTCAAGACCATGAACGAACTGGAAGGGCGTCTTGAGGATCTGCTGGTACCGCTGGACGTGGCGGTCATCGGTTGCGTGGTCAACGGTCCGGGCGAAGCCAAAGAAGCGCATATCGGCCTGACCGGCGGGACGCCGAACCTGATTTACATCGACGGCAAGCCGTCGCAGAAACTGACGAATGACAATCTCGTGGACCAACTGGAAAAGCTGATCCGCGAGAAGGCGGCCGAAAAGGTCGAAGCCGACGCAGCGCTGATCGCTCGCGGCTGAGCCCGACTGAAGAGCCGAACGAATTAAGGATTTATAGTGAGCAAGTCTCTGCAAGCCATTCGTGGCATGAACGATATCCTGCCCGAGCAGACGCCCCTGTGGCGTTATTTCGAGGGCACCGTTGCGCGTTTGCTGGATAACTACGGTTACAAGCAGATCCGTATGCCAATCGTCGAGTTCACCGAGCTGTTCAAGCGCTCCATCGGTGAAGTGACCGACATCGTCGAAAAAGAGATGTACACCTTCGACGACCGTAACGGCGACTCCCTGACCCTGCGTCCGGAAGGCACCGCGGCGTGCGTGCGCGCTGTGCTCGAACATGGCATTACCGGCGGTGGCCAGGTGCAGAAGCTCTGGTACATCGGCCCGATGTTTCGCCACGAGCGTCCGCAAAAAGGCCGTTATCGCCAGTTCCACCAGATCGGTTGCGAAGTCTTCAACCTCGACGGTCCGGATATCGACGCCGAGCTGATCGTGCTGACCTGGCGCCTGTGGGGCGAGCTGGGCATCCGTGATGCGGTCAAGCTTGAACTGAACAGCCTGGGAACCGCCGAAGCCCGTGCGCGCTATCGCGATGCGCTGGTGACGTTCCTCTCGGCGCGCATGGACAAGCTCGACGAAGACAGCCAGCGCCGTCTGAAAACCAACCCGCTGCGCGTGCTCGACACCAAGAACCCGGACACTCAAGCCGTGCTGGTGGATGCGCCGAAGCTGGCCGACTACCTGGACGAAGAGTCCCGCCTGCACTTCGAGGGCCTCAAGGCTCGTCTGGATGCCGCCGGTATTCCTTATGTGATCAACCCGAAGCTGGTGCGCGGGCTGGATTACTACAGCAAGACCGTTTTCGAATGGGTCACCGACAAGCTCGGCGCCCAGGGCACCGTCTGCGCCGGCGGCCGTTACGACGGCCTGGTCGAGCAGATGGGCGGCAAGCCGACCCCGGGCGTCGGTTTCGCCATGGGGATCGAGCGTCTGGTGCTGCTGCTGGAAACCCTGGAGCAGATCCCGGAAGAGATCTCGCGCCAGGTCGACGTTTACCTCTGCGCCTTCGGGGAAGCCGCAGAACTGGCTGCGCTGGCGCTGAGCGAACGTGTTCGTGATCAGTTGCCCAACCTGCGCCTGCAGATCAATGCCGGCGCCGGTAGCTTCAAGAGCCAGTTCAAGAAGGCCGACAAGAGCGGTGCGTTGTACGCATTGATCCTCGGTGACGACGAACTGGCCCAGCAAGTGGTAGGTTTCAAACCCCTGCGTGGCCAGGGCGAACAACAAAGCATTGCCTGGGATGCGCTCGCTGCACACCTGGCCACCTGCGTCGTGCAGGGTTGAAGCTGTCAAACAGCCGATTTAGCGAATAAGGAGTATTGGGGTGTCGAGTACCGAAGATGAACAGCTGGCGGATTTGAAGGACTGGTGGCAGCGCAACGGCAAACCCCTGGTCACCGGCGGCCTGTTGGCGCTGGTCATCGTGTTCGGCTGGCAGGCCTGGCACAAGTATCAGAGCAATCAGTCGCAAGGCGCCTCGATGCTCTATCAGCAATTGCTGGAAACCACGCTGACGCCTGACGGCAAGCCGGATGCAGCCCGTGTTGCAGACCTGGCCGGCAAGCTCAACAGCGAGTTCGGCGGTACCGCCTACGCGCAATACGGCAGCCTGTTCGTCGCCAAGGTGGCTGTCGATACCGGCAAGCTGGACGACGCGGCGACCGAGCTCAAGGCCATCGCCGACAAGCCGGCCAACGCGACACTGGGCGAAATCGCACGCCAGCGCCTGGCCCAGGTCCTGGCCGCGCAGAACAAGGCTGAAGAAGCGTTGAAGCTGCTCGAAGGCGATGCCGACAAGGCATTCCTGGCCACTCGCGAAGAGCTCAAGGGCGACCTGCTGGTCCAATTGGGTCGTACCGATGAAGCCCATGCGGCGTATGAAAAAGCCAAGGCTGCGCTGTCCGATGAAGCGGCGGTCGGCGGCCTACAAATCAAGCTGGACGACCTGGCCAAAGGGGATGCGTGACGTGATCCGTTGGAAACATGCAGCATTGCTGGCTCTGGCCGTTCTGGCCGCGGGTTGCAGCAGCAACAGCAAGAAAGAACTGCCACCTGCCGAACTGGTCGACTTCAAAGAAGAAGTGGTCCTGCAGAAACAGTGGAGCCGTTCGGTCGGTGACGGCCAGGGCGAAACCTACAACATGCTGGTTCCGGCAATCGACGGCAGCACCATCTACGCCGCCGACGTCACCGGCGTGGTAGAAGCGCTGGATCGCATGAACGGCGACATCAAATGGAAACAGGACCTGGAATTGCCTGTGTCCGGTGCCGTTGGCGTGGGTTATGGCCTGGTCATGATCGGCACCCTCAAGGGTGAAGTGGTCGCCCTGGACGCTTCGAGCGGCGAAGAGAAATGGCGCGCGCGGGTGACCAGTGAAGTATTGGCTCCGCCGTCCACCAATGGCGATGTGGTTGTAGTCCAGACCCAGGATGACCGTGTGATCGGCCTCGATGCCGCCACCGGCAACCAGATGTGGGTCTATGACAGCACGCCAGCGGTACTGACCCTGCGTGGCACCAGCGCTCCAATCACTACCAACCGCCTGGCGGTTGCCGGTCTGTCGACTGGTAAAGTGGTGGCCCTGGATATCCGCAACGGCGTACCGGTGTGGGAACAGCGTGTAGCTATTCCGCAAGGCCGTTCCGAGCTGGATCGCGTAGTCGACATCGACGGTGGCCTGCTGTTGTCCGGCGGCACCTTGTATGTCGCCAGCTATCAGGGGCGCGTAGTGGCGCTGGATCTGGAAAGCGGTCGTCCGCTCTGGCAGCGTGACGCATCGAGCTATGCGGGTGTTGCTCAAGGTTTCGGCAGCGTCTATGTAAGCCTGTCTTCCGGCACCGTCGAAAGCATCGATGAGCGTTCCACCACTGCACTGTGGAGCAACGACTCGCTGGCCCGCCGTCAACTGTCGGCCCCGGAAGTCTTCTCCAGCTACGTGGCGGTCGGTGACCTGGAAGGTTACCTGCACCTGCTGAGCCAGGTGGACGGTCGTTTCGTTGGCCGTGAGCGTATCGACAGCGATGGCTTGCGTGCGCGTCCGCTGGTAGTGGGCAACATGATTTATGTGTATGGCAACAGCGGCAAACTGGAAGCCCTGACCATCAAGTAATGGTTTGACTATGCTTGGGGTTGATCCCCAAGCGGCCTTGCCCCGGCAAGGTTCGCAGCACGTCATGTGTTGCCCCGAGCACCAGCCGCTGCCTCGCAGCGGCTTTTGTATTTTCTGAATTAACGCAGTGGAGAGCCGCATGGTTCCCGTAATCGCCCTGGTGGGTCGACCGAACGTCGGCAAGTCCACCTTGTTCAACCGCCTGACTCGGACTCGCGACGCCATTGTCGGCGACCTGTCCGGTCTGACCCGTGATCGCCAATACGGTGAGGCCAAGTGGCAAGGGCGTACCTATATCCTGATCGACACCGGCGGTATCTCCGGTGACGAGCATGGCATGGACGAAAAGATGGCCGAGCAATCGCTGCTGGCCATCGAAGAAGCCGATGTCGTCCTGTTCCTGGTAGATGCCAAGGCCGGTTTTACCGCGGCCGACCAGATGATCGGCGAGCACCTGCGCAAACGTAACAAGACTTCCTACGTGATCGCCAACAAGGTCGACAACATTGACCCTGACATGGCGCGTGCCGAGTTCGCCCCGCTGGGCATGGGCGACGCGATCCCGATCGCCGGTGCTCACGGTCGCGGTATCACGCAGATGCTGGAAATCGCCCTGCGCGAATTCCCGAAAGATGACGCTGACGAACCGGAAGACGGCGAGGAAGAAGTCGTTGCCGAAGGCGAGGAAGCCAAGCGCATTCCGGGCCCGAGTGAAAAAGACGGGATCAAGATCGCCATCATCGGCCGGCCGAACGTGGGCAAATCCACGCTGGTCAACCGCATGCTCGGCGAAGACCGGGTCATCGTCTACGACCAGCCGGGTACTACCCGCGACAGCATCTACATTCCCTTCGAGCGTAACGAAGAGAAGTACACGCTGATCGACACCGCCGGTGTGCGCAAGCGCGGCAAGATCCACGAGGAAGTTGAAAAGTTCTCGGTGGTCAAGACCCTGCAGGCGATCAAGGACGCCAACGTGGTGATCTTCGTCATGGACGCCCGCGAAGGCGTGGTGGACCACGATCTGAACCTGCTGGGCTTTGCCCTGGAAGCAGGCCGGGCGCTGGTTATTGCCCTGAACAAATGGGACGGCATGGACCCGCGCGAGCGTGACTATGTGAAGACCGAGCTGGAGCGCCGGCTGTTCTTCGTCGACTTCGCCGACATCCACTTCATCTCGGCGTTGCACGGTACTGGCGTGGGCAACCTCTACCAGTCGGTGCAGAACTCCTTCAAGTCCGCGGTTACCCGCTGGCCGACCAGCCGCCTGACGCAGATCCTCGAAGACGCCGTGAGCGAGCACGCGCCACCGATGGTCAACAACCGTCGCATCAAGCTGCGTTATGCCCACCTGGGTGGTGCCAACCCGCCGCTGATCGTGATCCACGGTAACCAGGTGGAGAAGGTGCCGAAGTCCTATGTGCGCTACCTGGAAAACACTTACCGTCGTGTCCTGAAGCTGGTCGGTACGCCGATCCGCATCGAATTCAAGGGCGGTGAAAACCCGTACGAAGGCAACAAGAACACGCTCACCGATCGTCAGGTCAACAAGAAGCGTCGTTTGATGACGCACCACAAAAAGGCCGAGAAGAAGCGCAAAGACAAGCGCTGAAACTCGCTCCGGCGGGGTCTTGTGTGAGGAAGAGGGCGCCCTTGGCGCCCTTTTTCATGCCTGTGGTTTGGGCTATTCTCGGGGCCTCCCGTGCCGTCGTGAGCCGGGTGTTCAGCAGGGAATCACCCATGATCACCAGTAAGCTGCCGAATGTCGGCACCACCATTTTTACGCAAATGTCGCAGCTCGCGGTGGAAACCGGAGCGCTGAACCTGTCCCAGGGTTTTCCCGATTTCGATGGTCCGCAGGCCCTGCGCGATGCCGTTTCCCGGCATATCGCCAGCGGCCACAACCAATATGCGCCGATGACCGGCCTGCCAGCCTTGCGCCGGCAAGTGGCGGCCAAGATTGCCCGCAGCTATGGCGTGCAGGTGAATGCCGACACCGAGGTGACTATCACACCGGGCGCCACCCAGGCGATTTTTTGTGCCATCCAGGCGGTGATCCAGGCCGGTGATGAAGTCATCGTTTTCGATCCGTGCTACGACAGCTATGAGCCTTCAGTCGAGTTGGCCGGGGGCCGTTGCGTGCATGTGCAGCTTGGCCTCAACGATTTCTCCATCGATTGGCAGAAGCTTGGCGAGGCCCTGAGCCCGCGCACCCGGATGATCATTCTCAATGCACCGCACAACCCCAGCGGTGCGCTGATCAGCCGCGCGGAACTGGACCAGTTGGCTGCGCTGATTCGCGATCGGGACATTTACCTGGTCAGCGACGAGGTGTACGAGCACCTGGTGTTCGATGGCGTCCCGCACGTCAGCGTGCTGGCCCACGAGGAGCTGTATCAGCGGGCATTCGTGGTCAGCTCCTTTGGCAAGACATACCACGTGACCGGCTGGAAAACCGGCTACGTGATTGCGCCGCCGGCCTTGAGCGCGGAGCTGCGCAAGGTGCATCAATACGTCAGTTTCTGCGGCGTGACTCCTTTGCAGTACGCCCTGGCCGACTACATGGCCGAACACCCGGAGCATGTCGAGGAGCTTCCCGGCTTCTACCAGGCCAAACGCGACCTGTTCTGCGATCTGCTGGCGCCTTCGCGGTTCAGCTTTACCCGTGTGGCCGGCACTTACTTTCAACTGGTGGACTATTCGCAGATCCGTCCGGACCTGAACGATGTCGAGATGGCGATCTGGATGACCCGCGAGCACGGCGTCGCGACCATTCCGGTGTCGGTGTTCTACCGCGAGCCACCGCAAGGACAGCGCCTGGTAAGGCTATGCTTTGCCAAGCGCGAGGAGACGCTGCGTCAGGCAGCGGAGAAACTATGCGTGATCTGAGTGCTTTGCCCAATCTGAACGTGGCGCTGATCCAGACCTCCCTGGCCTGGCACGATCGCCAGGCCAACCTCGAGCATTTCGAACCGCTGCTCGAGCAGGCCCGGGGCGCCGATCTGATTATCCTGCCGGAAATGTTCACCACCGGATTTTCCATGGAGTCCGAAGCCCTCGCCGAGGCGGAAAACGGTCCGACCAGCAAGTGGCTGCGTATCCAGGCCGCCAGGCTCGATGCGGTCATCACCGGCAGCGTGATCATCCAGGCCGCCGACGGCAGCCACCGCAACCGCCTGTTATGGGCTCGTCCTGACGGTGAGGTCTGGCATTACGATAAACGTCATCTGTTCCGCATGGCCGGCGAGCACGATCATTACACGCCGGGCGAGCGCCAGGTGCAGTTCGAGCTCAAGGGGTGGCGTATCAGGCCGCTGATTTGCTACGACCTGCGCTTCCCGGTGTGGAGCCGCGACGCACACGACACCGACCTGCTGCTGTACACGGCCAACTGGCCGGGAGCGCGGCGCCAGCACTGGAACCGGTTGTTGCCGGCCAGGGCTATCGAAAACCAGTGTTACGTGGCTGCGGTCAATCGGATCGGCACCGACGGCAAGGGCTTTGCCTACACCGGAGATAGCCAGGTGCTGGACTTTCAGGGCGAGACCCTGCTCAGCGCCGGTGAGGCCGACGGGGTATTCCAGGTCTGCTTGAATGCCGCGGAGCTGGCTGCGTATCGCGCGCGCTTTCCAGCCTACCTCGATGCCGACACCTTCGAGTTCACCCAGGCTTAAAGATCTGTCGGGGTGGGCCGTTAAGGGGTAAGAGGATTTTCAGGGAGATTCATCATGACCACTATCGGTGCAGCGAGCATCAATCCATTCCCGCTGGGGGCCTCACCGCAAAAGCTCAACATAGCCGAGCAGCAGGCCAATCCGCTTGAGGCGCAGGACAAGAGCGTTGCCGATGACCGCGACTCGGTGAGTGTCGACATGCAGGAATACGGCGCCAAGGCCGATCTCAACGCGTCCACCGCCGATATCGTCGCGCAGTTGCAGAAGCAGATCGATCAGACGGAAAAGACCCTTTCCGAGCAGCAGTCGCAATTATCCGGGATGCAAAAGGGCCAGGCGAGCGAGCAGCAGAAGGCGCAACAGGCACTGGAAGTGCAGGCGCAGATTGCGATCACCGCCAGCAACCTGCAGGTGTTGCAGGCGGCCTTGCTCCAGGCGCTGACGGCGCGGATCAATACCACCGCCTGAGCCAGGCATTGCATAAACGGAAAAAAAAAGCCCCGGATCATCCGGGGCTTTTTTATCGCTGCGACGCTGTCAGGCGGCTTTGGCGTCCAGCTGGCTCAGGGAGCGGTTCAACGCACTGAACAGCGCCTTGAAGCTGGCGGTGGTGATGTTTTCATCAATACCCACGCCGTGCACCGCACGTTCGCCGTTCACACGCAGTTCGATATAGGCAGCAGCCTTGGCATTGGTGCCCGCGCCGATGGCGTGCTCGTTGTAGTCCATGATTTCCACCGGAACCGGCAAGCCGGCCACCAGTGCTTCCAGGGCGCCATTGCCCTTGCCGCGCCAGTGCAGGTTGGTCTCGCCCTGGCCCTTGCTGGACACTTCGACTTCCACGGCGCTGTGGCCGTTTTCTTCCTGCAGGCGATGGCTGACCAGCGCGTATGGCGTGTTGGCCTGCAAGTATTCGCTGTGGAGCAGCGCGTGGATCTGCTGGGCAGTCATCTCCAGGCCCAGGCGATCGGTTTCACGCTGTACCACCTGGCTGAACTCGATCTGCATGCGGCGCGGCAAGCTGATGCCGTATTCCTGTTCCAGCAGGTAAGCGATACCGCCTTTGCCCGACTGGCTGTTGACGCGAATCACCGCCTCGTAGCTGCGGCCGATGTCGGCCGGGTCGATCGGCAAGTACGGCACTTCCCACAGTGCATCGGATTTCTGCTGGGCGAAGCCCTTGCGAATGGCATCCTGGTGCGAGCCGGAGAAGGCGGTGTGAACCAGATCGCCGACATACGGATGGCGAGGGTGCACCGGGATCTGGTTGCATTCCTCGACCACTTTGCGCACGCCGTCGATATCGGAGAAGTCCAGCTGCGGGTCGATGCCCTGGGTGTAGAGGTTCAGGGCCACGGTCACCAGATCGACGTTACCGGTACGTTCGCCGTTGCCGAACAGGCAACCTTCGACACGGTCGGCGCCGGCCATCAGGCCCAATTCGGTGGCAGCCACGCCGGTACCCCGGTCGTTGTGGGTGTGCAGGCTGATGATCACGCTGTCACGACGGTTGATGTGACGCCCGAACCACTCGATCTGGTCGGCATAGATGTTCGGCGTAGCGACTTCGACGGTAGCCGGCAGGTTGAGGATCACCTTGTTGGCTGGCGTCGGGTTCCAGACCTCGATCACCGCATCGCAGACTTCCTTGGCGAACTCCAGCTCAGTGGCGCTGAAGGTCTCTGGCGAGTATTCGAACTGCCATTGGGTTTCCGGTTGCTGGGCGGCGTATTTGACGAACAGCTTGGCCGCATTCACCGCGATCTCTTTCACGCCTTCCTTGTCCTGGTTGAAGACAATGCGGCGGAACGATGGGCTGGTGGCGTTGTACAGGTGGACGATGGCTTTCTTCGCCCCGCGCAATGATTCGAAAGTGCGGGCGATCAGGTCTTCACGGGCCTGGGTCAGCACCTGGATGGTGGTGTCGTCCGGGATGTGGCCGCCTTCGATCAGGGTGCGCACGAAGTCGAAGTCAGTCTGCGAAGCGGCTGGGAAGGAGGCCTCGATTTCTTTCACGCCGACAGCGACCAGGGTTTTCCAGAAGCGCAGCTTCTTCACCGCATCCATTGGCTCGATCAACGACTGGTTGCCATCACGCAGGTCGGAACTGCACCAGATCGGCGCGCTGGTGATGGTTTTCGATGGCCAGGTGCGGTCCGGCAAGTTGATGGTCGGGAACGCGCGGTACTTCGAGGAAGGGTCTTTGAGCATGCTCATGGGAAAATCCTTATTGTCCGGGCCGAAAAGAGGCGGCCTGCCGGTGAATCAATGGGTGTGCTGTCGATGTTTGAAGCAGGGGACGAGGTACCGCGACTCAACCCGGCAGTCGTGCGCTGACGAGGCAGAGGCTTCGGTGTTGACGGCGCTGAATGAGGGTGTGAGAGGTTTTCATGCCCTCAACCCTAACCACTGGGGTGAAAGATGGCAAGCAGTCGAAAAAAATTGAGATAAATCTCTTAAAACTGAATTTTTGCGAGATTTTATTCTGTCAGGCCCGAGGCTGGCTTGATCTTATTGCGCAGACTTTTGAAGCTGCGCAATCCCTGTAGGAGCAAGTTTGCCGCTGATCACCCTCAACGAGGGTGCGCTGTTTCTGGAAGATCGCCGCATGCCCGGGTTTATGCGAGCACGCTGGCTGCTGCAAATTTTTGGGGGCTCAGGGCTGGAAGGCACCGATAAAGATCGCCGGATCGACGCGGGCGTCGTTCAGGCTGACGTTCCAATGCATGTGCGGGCCGGTGGCGCGTCCGGTGGAGCCGACTTTCCCGACCACCCCGCCGCGGGCCAATTGCTGGCCGACCTTCACGTCGATTTTCGACATGTGGCAGAACATGCTGATAAAGCCCTGGCCATGGTCGACGAATACGGTGTTGCCGTTGAAAAAGTAATTGCCGATCAGGATCACCTTGCCGGCTGCGGGCGTCTTGATTGGCGTTCCCGCCGGCACCGCGAAGTCCAGTCCGGCGTGCGGGTTGCGCTCTTCACCATTGAAGAAGCGGCGTACGCCGAACTTGCTCGACAACGGACCGCTCACCGGTTTGTCCAGCAGCAGGTTGCTCGGGATATTGGGGCTGAAACTGCGATAGGCGCGGACCTGCTCGGCGAGCTCGGCTTCGATGCGCTTGAGGTCGGCCGGATCGGGATTGACCTGGCGCTTGTTCTTTAGCGTGATGTGCTGTTCCGGGTATTTCTTGCTGCCCACGTTGAAATTCAGGGTGCGACCGCCAGCGTTGATCTGCTGGGTACCGGGTTTGACGGTCAGGGGAATGCCGACAATCGCCAGCCAATTGTTTTGTTCCTTGACCACCAGCAGCGGTTTTCCCTGGTAGCTGGCCTTGGGTGCCTGGGTGGTGCTGCCCAGGTCGATCACCGCCACGCCGCCGGGCACCGGTTTGTTCAGCAGGCGGGTGATGTAGCTGTCGGCGTGGGCGTTGAAGGTCAGGCACAGCAACAACAGGGAGCTAAGAAAGCGCGGCATGGATCAGTCCAGTAAAGAAAGGGTGACGGGCGTCAGGTGATTGTCCTCGACCCGGACCTGCAATTCGCCTTCGCCGAGCCGGGCCTTGAGGCGCTGGCCTGGATGCGTCTGGGCAGCGCTGCGAATGGCCTGGCCGCGTTCGTCCAGCAGGATGCTGTAGCCACGGCCCAGAGTGGCCAGCGGGCTGACCACATGCAGGGTTTGCATTTGGCTTTGCAGTTGCAGGCGGCGGGACTTCAAGCCTTCGCGCATGGCCCGTGGCAGGCGTTCGGCCAGGCTGTCGAGGCGTTGCCGCAGCAGCGCCAGCTGACGCCCGGGGTGCTGGCCGGCGAGCCGGGTTTCCAGGCGGATCAGGCGTTCGCGGCGGATATTGAGGCTGCGCTCGAATGCCCGGCGCATGCGCATGTCCAGGTCGTCCAGGCGCTGTGCTTGCTGGCGCAGGCGTTCGCCGGGATGGCGCAGGCGCCGGGCCATGCCTTCCAGGCGCAGGCGTTCGCGCAGCAGGCGATCGCGCATGCGCATCACCAGCCGCCGATGCAGGCTTTCAACCCGGTGTTGCAGGTCGCTGGAATCGGGGGCGAGCAATTCGGCGGCCGCCGAGGGCGTCGGTGCGCGCACGTCGGCGACGAAGTCGCTGATCGATACATCGGTTTCATGACCCACGGCGCTGACGATCGGTGTGACGCAGGCATCCAACGCCCGGGCCACGGCTTCTTCGTTGAAGCACCAGAGGTCTTCCAGGGAGCCGCCGCCACGGGCCAGGATCAGCGCGTCGAAGCCACGGGCATCAGCCATCTTCAGGGCGCGGACGATTTGCGCGGTCGCTTCGCGGCCTTGTACGGCGGTGGGAATCAGGGTCAGGGCCACTTGCGGCGCCCGGCGCCGGAACACACTGATGATGTCGCGAATCACCGCACCCGTCGGCGAACTGATAATGCCGATGCGCTGCGGATGAGCCGGCAGCGGCACTTTGCGTTCGACGCTGAACAGGCCTTCGGCGCTGAGCTTTTCCTTCAGGGCATCGAAGGCCAGGCGCAGGGCGCCGTCGCCGGCCGGTTCGACCGTATCGAGGATCAACTGATAGTCGCCGCGGCCTTCGAACAGCGAGACCTTGCCGCGCACCTTGACCGCCAGGCCGTCCTTCAGCGCCTGGCGTACCCGTGCGGCATTTTGCCGGAACAGCGCGCAGCGCACCTGGGCGCCGCTGTCCTTGAGGGTGAAATACACATGGCCGGACGCCGGGCGGGCGAGGTTGGAGATTTCGCCTTCGACCCAGATGTTGCTGAACACGTCTTCCAGCAACACCCGCGCACGGCCGTTGAGCTGGCTGACGGTCAGGACTTCGCGGTCCAGGCCGAGTCTTGCAAAGGGATCTTTAATCATGGGGCGCAGTTTAAAGGCATTCGGCAAACAATCTCCATGGATCGAAACAAAAGGAGACGATGCCGACGGCTAGGGCACGAGGGCGTGGTGGAAGTGTTCGATGAACTGCTTGACCAAAGGTGTCGGGGCTTGCCGAGAGGCGAGGGCGACCGTGCTTTGGCACGCCGGGTCGGCCAGGGGCAGGAAGCGCACGCCAGCAGGTGCGATGTCGCGCATCGACTCGGGCAACAGGGCGATGCCGAACCCGGCCTGGACCAATTGCAATTGCGTGGTCTTGCGCGACAACACCCGCGCCGCCCTGGGAAAGAAGCCCTGGCGCATGCACAGCTCGGCCGACAGGTAGCTCAGGCCGCCGCGCTGCGGATGGGGAATGGATATAAAGGCTTCGTCGCGCAGTTGCGCCAACTCCACACCCTGCTCGGCAGGCGCTGAGGCCAGAGCATGATTCGACGGCACGGCCAGCAGCAGGCGCTCGCTGAACAGCGGGGTGATCTGCACGCCCTCGCGCTGGCGCAGCACCGGCAGGCGTAGCAGGCCGATATCCAGCCGGCCTTCGGCGACTTCCTCCAACTGCGCTTCGGAAGACAGGGTGGCGATGTCCATCGAGGCGCCGGGGCACTGTTCCAGATACTCGCTGATGGCCCGCAGCAAGCGGCCGCTCATGGACACCGTGCTGGAATGGCTCAGGCGCAAGGTTCCCAATTGCCCCTGGCCGACCTGGGTCGCCAGCTCGCTGGCCTTGCTCAGCTCGTCGAGCAGGTTGCGGGCGCGCGGATAGAACGCCTCGCCCGCCGCCGTCAGCCGAGGCAGGCGCGCGGTGCGCTCGAACAGCGGGGTCTTGAGTTGGGTTTCCAGTTCCTTGATCTGCCGGCTGAGGGCGGACTGGGCAATGAACAGACGTTCGGCGGCGCCACTGAAACTGCCGCTGTCGGCGATTTCCACGAAGTAGCGCAGTTGGCGGGTTGAAATCACGCGTCATGCCTTTTTGAGATGGGTTGATGGCTTTGATGATATTAGTCGCAAGGCTTGTGGCTGGCTAAAGTCATTCCTCATTAAAGGAGCAAGGGCGAGCCGATGAGCATGGTCGAACTGTTGGGGCAGTGGTCGTGGGGGGCGAGTGGCTGGTTGGCGATCGGCCTGGGAATCGCCCTTGCCTATATCGTGTTTGGTATCGCCGGGTTCGGCACGGCATTGGTGGCCGGGCCGGTGCTGATCCTGTTCATGCCGCTGTCGAAGATCGTCCCGCTGCTGGTGCTGCTGGATTTTGTCGCGGCCTTCGGCAACCTTCTGCCGTCGCGGCGGGATGTCGACCGCTCCGAGCTGTTTCGCCTGCTGCCGTGCATGGCGCTGGGCTGCACCCTGGGGGTGATCTTCCTGCTCAACCTCAAGTCCGACGTGCTACTGCTGTTGATGGGGCTGTTTATCAGTGCTTATGCGGTGTACAGCCTTTGGGTGAAGGCGCGGCCCAAGGCGTTGGTCGCGGGTTGGGCGATTCCGATGGGGACCGTGGGCGGGATGTTCGGGGCGCTGTTCGGCAGCGGCGGCTTCTTATATGCCATTTACCTGAACAGTCGCCTGCCCAAGGACGCGGCGCGGGCCACCCAGAGTGCGTTGATCAGTTGCAGCACCGTGATACGCCTGGGCCTGTTCGCCATTGCCGGCGTTTATGCGCAGCTGCCTTTATTGATGCTGGCGCTGTGTCTGTTGCCGATGATGGCGCTGGGTTTGTGGGTCGGCCGGCGCCTGACCATGAAGTTGTCCCGCGAAGCGTTCGTCCGCCTGGTGACCTGGCTGGTGCTGGCCAGCGGTATTGCCTTGATCGGCCGTTACCTGGGGACTTGACCTGGGAGGTCCAGGGATTAAGCTGCGGGCCCTCGGATCTGCAAGGCAGGTCGACTTCTATACTGGTCGGCAGGCATCGGCTTGCTGGCGATGCTGTCCGAGCAGGCGACGCAGACTTTCCTCCAGACGCTCCAGGCCCCATCCATGAACTCGCAAAGCATCATCGTCCCGAAAATCTCCACCTTGCCGGTTCACGAACCCCGCGCCCGGGCGATCGTGCGCTGGCTGGTGCGCAAGAACATCGTCGAGGAAGCCTTGAGCACCTGTGGCCGTACCGGCAATCGCATGGCGCATGCGATCGCCCCAGGCGCGCGGGAGGTGGTGCTGCACCCGGAGGCCTTGCCCTTCGGCGAGCCGGTCAACGGCCTGGAGATTGTTACCAAGCGCTGCATCTATACCCCGGCCAAGGGCTTTCTCGAGGAAGCAGGCTGCGCCGAATGCCGCCAGGAAGTGGGGGAGGCGCTGTTCGAGAGCCTGGAGGACTGGATGCCCGGGCGTACCGATAACTTCACCTGCCCAGAATGCGGGCATGAAGACGACATCAACGGTTTTCTGTTCCTGCAGGAATGCGGGTTTTCCAACCTCGGTTTCATCTTCAACAACTGGGCCGAAGCCGGATTCAAGCAGAGCTTTCTCGACGAGTTCGCCGAGTGGCTGGACCAGCCGGTGAGCTGGGTGAAGGTGGAGTTGTAAGGGCGTTTCTGCAGACGGTTGCGTGTGGCGTATTCGTCGTTGGCAGGGGCATCGCTTGCCCACAAGACAGACGCGGTGTTGCGGCAAATTCCCCATCCATCACTCCGTTGATAATAGACAGAGTTTTGCATTGAGCCCGGGTAGGTGTCTGAGTATAATGGCGCGCTTCCATTTTCCCGCTCGGGAGCCCCCGCGATGCTGCGTATCAGCCAAGAAGCTCTGACCTTCGACGACATTCTCCTAGTGCCCGGTTATTCCGAGGTGCTTCCTAACGAAGTCAGTCTCAAGACCCGTCTTACCCGTGGCATCGAGCTGAATATTCCACTGGTTTCCGCCGCAATGGACACCGTCACTGAAGCCCGTCTGGCAATCGCCATGGCTCAGGAAGGTGGCATCGGCATCATCCACAAGAACATGACCATCGAGCAGCAAGCTGCCGAAGTCCGTAAGGTCAAGCGTTACGAAGCCGGTGTGGTCAAGGATCCGATCACCATCGACGCCGACGCCACCGTGCGCGAGCTGTTCGAACTTACCCGCATGCACAATATCTCCGGCGTTCCGGTGCTGCACAATGGCGACCTGGTCGGCATCGTCACTTCCCGTGACGTGCGTTTCGAGAGCCGTCTGGAAGCCAGTGTCCGTGAAGTGATGACGCCTAAAGAGCGCCTGGTCACGGTCAAGGAAGGCGCCGACAAGAACGACGTGCGCGAGCTGCTGCACAAGCACCGCATCGAGCGCGTGCTGATCGTCGACGACAAGTTCGCCCTCAAGGGCATGATGACCGTCAACGACATCGAAAAAGCCAAGGCTTACCCGCTGGCTAGCAAGGACGATCAAGGTCGTCTGCGCGTAGGCGCTGCTGTCGGTACCGGTAAAGACACCGGCGATCGTGTTGCCGCCCTGGTCAATGCCGGTGTGGACGTGGTGGTGGTCGACACTGCGCACGGTCACTCCAAAGGCGTGATCGACCGCGTGCGCTGGGTCAAGGAAAACTACCCGCAAGTGCAGGTGATCGGCGGCAACATCGCCACCGGTGCCGCTGCCAAGGCCCTGGCCGCAGCTGGCGCCGACGCCGTCAAGGTCGGTATCGGCCCTGGCTCGATCTGCACCACCCGTATCGTCGCCGGTGTCGGCGTACCGCAAATCAGCGCCATCGCCAATGTCGCCGCGGCCCTTGAAGGCACCGGCGTTCCATTGATCGCCGACGGCGGCATCCGCTTCTCCGGTGACCTGTCCAAGGCCATCGTTGCCGGTGCTTCCTGCGTGATGATGGGCTCGATGTTCGCCGGTACCGAAGAAGCACCTGGCGAAATCGAACTGTTCCAGGGTCGTTCCTACAAGGCTTACCGCGGCATGGGTTCGCTGGGGGCCATGTCCCAGGCCCAGGGTTCTTCCGACCGTTACTTCCAGGACTCCTCGGCAGGTGCCGAGAAACTGGTTCCGGAAGGCATCGAAGGCCGTGTTCCCTACAAGGGCACCCTGACCGCCATCATCCATCAACTGATGGGTGGCCTGCGTTCTTCCATGGGCTACACCGGTAGCGCCAACATCGAAGAAATGCGCACCAAGCCAGAGTTCGTACGCATCACTGGCGCCGGCATGGCTGAGTCCCACGTCCACGACGTGCAGATCACCAAGGAAGCGCCAAACTACCGCGTAGGTTGATGCTTCAAGCAAAACGTTAAATGACCGGGGCTGTTTTATTCAGCCCCGAGTCGTTTCTGAATCACGACTGTTTTCGAATTACCTAGACGAGACTGAATCATGGCCCTCGACATTCATGCCCACCGCATCCTGATCCTCGATTTCGGTTCTCAGTACACCCAATTGATCGCCCGTCGCGTGCGTGAAATCGGCGTTTACTGCGAGCTGCATCCGTTCGACATGGATGACGAAGCGATTCGCGAATTCGCTCCAAAAGGCGTCATTCTCGCCGGCGGCCCCGAGTCCGTGCACGAAGCCAACAGCCCGCGCTGCCCGCAAGCGGTGTTCGACCTGGGCGTGCCGGTCTTCGGTATCTGCTACGGCATGCAGACCATGGCCGAGCAAATGGGCGGCAAGGTCGAGGGTTCCGAACTGCGTGAATTCGGTTACGCCCGCGTCGATGTGGTCGGCAAGAGCCGCCTGCTGGACGGCATCGAAGACCACGTCGACGCCGACGGCCTGTTCGGCCTCGACGTATGGATGAGCCACGGTGACAAGGTCACCAAGATGCCGGAAGACTTCCACATCCTGGCCAGCACCCCGAGCTGCCCGATCGCCGGCATGTTCAACGACGACCTGCGTTACTACGGCGTGCAGTTCCACCCTGAAGTGACCCACACCAAGCAGGGCGGTCGCATCCTGTCGCGCTTCATCCTCGACATCTGCGGCTGCGAAGCCCTGTGGACCCCGTCGAAAATCGCCGAGGACGCCATCGCCCAGGTGCGTGCCCAAGTCGGCACCGACAACGTGCTGCTGGGCCTGTCCGGCGGCGTTGACTCCTCGGTGGTCGCAGCCTTGCTGCACAAGGCCATCGGCGACCAGCTGACTTGCGTCTTCGTCGACAACGGCCTGCTGCGCCTGCACGAAGGCGAGCAAGTGATGGCCATGTTCGCCGAGAACATGGGCGTCAAGGTGATCCGCGCCAACGCCGAGGAGCAGTTCCTCAACAACCTGGCCGGCGAAGCCGACCCGGAGAAGAAGCGCAAGATCATCGGCCGTACCTTCATCGACGTGTTCGATGCCGAATCCTGCAAGCTGGACAACATCAAGTTCCTGGCCCAGGGCACCATCTACCCGGACGTGATCGAGTCGGCTGGCGCCAAGAGCGGCAAGGCCCACGTGATCAAGTCGCACCACAACGTGGGTGGCCTGCCGGAAGAAATGAACCTCAAGCTGGTCGAGCCCCTGCGCGAGCTGTTCAAGGACGAAGTCCGTCGTCTGGGCCTGGAGCTGGGCCTGCCGTACGACATGGTCTACCGTCACCCGTTCCCGGGCCCGGGCCTGGGCGTGCGCATCCTTGGCGAAGTGAAGAAGGAATACGCCGACCTGCTGCGTCGTGCCGACCACATCTTCATCGAAGAACTGCGCAAGGCCGACTGGTACCACAAGGTCAGCCAGGCGTTCGTGGTGTTCCAGCCGGTGAAATCGGTGGGCGTGGTCGGTGACGGCCGTCGTTACGCCTGGGTCGTGGCCCTGCGTGCCGTGGAAACCATCGACTTCATGACCGCGCGTTGGGCGCACCTGCCTTACGAGCTGCTGGAAACCGTCAGCGGCCGGATCATCAACGAGATCGAAGGCATCTCCCGCGTCACCTACGACGTGTCGAGCAAGCCGCCAGCCACCATCGAGTGGGAATGATCCCGGCCGAGTGATCGGCTGCTGATCGTTCAGGCAACGGCAATGGCGATCGAGACCTTCGGGTGTCGATCGCCATTTGTGTTTCAGGGTCTTTAAAAAGCCCGGTTTACAGCCCTCCCGCAATACCAGGAAAGACATGGGCCCATCGTCGCCCGGCTGGCCTGTGTACTCTCGACAGACATTCATCGAACTCCCAGCGGCGGCCTCTGGCGACTCCGGCGCAGATGTTCAGAATATTTGTGGTTGTCAGTTGACAACCTATTCATTGTTGACGAGACTGGAGGCCACGGATGGCTCGCACACCTCATCCCAAGAAAGACATTGAAATGGCGCTGCGCTACGCCGAATGGCAGGGCTGGCGCGTCGAAGTCGGCGGCGGTCATGCCTGGGGCAGGATCTACTGCCCTTACAACAGCGAGGTGTGTCGTTGCGGCGAGTTCTGCATCACCAGTGTGTGGAGCACGCCGAAAAATCCCCTCCAGCATGCCCGGGCACTGTGCCGGGTAATCGACAACTGCACGCTGAATCAGCTGCGCGGCGGGAAAGTCCCGCAACCTCGTCGGGAGTCATGACCATGGAATACCTGTTTACCCTCAACTACCTGCTGCCCGCCCACGACTGCGACCCGCTAGCGCTGGTGGAGCGCCTGGGCGCGGGGGGCTGCACCGACGCGCTGGTCGGTACCGGGCTGGCGGGGCGCCTGGCCCTGGAGTTCAGCCGCGAGGCCGAAAGCGGTGAAGCGGCGCTGCTCAGTGCCCTGGCCGATATCAAGCGGATCATTCCGGATGCGCGGCTGGTGGAAGCCAGCCCGGATTTCGTCGGCCTGAGCGAGATTGCCGACATCGTCGGAGTGTCCCGGCAGAACATGCGCAAGCTGATGCTCAACCATGCCGGCAGCTTCCCCCTGGCGATCCACGAGGGCAGTGCCTCGCTCTGGCACCTGGCGGAAGTACTGAGCTGGCTGGATGCCCGGGGCGGTTACTCGTTGCAGCACCCGGTGATGGAAGTGGCGCGGGTTGCGCAATCGATAAACCTTGCCAAGGAGGCCCGGCGGGTTGGCACCCCGAGCGCCGAGCTGGTGGCGCTGCTGGGCTGAGCAGGAACTGCCGCGGCGTCAGCGCCGGGCGACATCCGAGAAGTAGAACTTGTCCAGGGTGTGCCGCGATTCGGTGTATTCGAACTGCCGGCCGTCCTGCAGGAAGGTCTGGTTGCTCACCACGATCACATGGCTCTGGCCATCCAGGTCCAGGTGCTGCTGGTCGTCCCGGGTGCGCGGGGTCGCCTCGATGGTCCGCTGGGCATAGCTGATCTGCAACTGCAGGGTCTGCTCGATATAGGCGTAGATCGAGTGCTCGGCAATCTGCCGGTCCAGCCCCGGGATCAACTCGGCGACGAAGTGGTTGATGTCGAGGATCACCCGCTTGCCATCGATACGCCGCACCCGCTTGATGCGGGTAATCAGGCTGCCTTCCTCGGCCTGCAGGTGTTCGCGCAATGCGCCTTCGAGGGGGAATTGGGTGAACTCCACCACTTCGGTGCTGACGTCGTTGCCCAGGCGCGGATAGGTTTCCTGGAAGCTGACGATGCCGCCCAGCTGGAACTCGATCGGGTGCGGCGACAGCACAAACGTGCCCTTGCCGTGGATCTTCTGGGCGAAACCGCGTTCCTGCAGCTGCTCGATGGCTTTGCGCACGGTGCCGCGGCTGGCCTGGTAGCTGTCCATCAGCTCGGTTTCGGAGGGCAGGCGAGCGCCGCGTTGCAGGCGCTCGGTGGTGATACTGGCAAGCAGATCGCTGTAGATCTGGTTGTATTTACTCATGGGATGGCTCTGTGCCGTCTGCGCTCAAGGCGGGAACCTTAAGGGCCGTGAGCGGATTTGTCTATTTGAGGCGCTTGGGTCGAACGCCTGGCTGCGGGTGCCGAAGTGGCAATAAAACACCTTACAGCAGTTTAAGAATTTTCTGGCGTGCACGCGGGCTCTGCCGGAAAGCGTTGGGCTAGAGGCGTTTCCGCGCAAAAGAGATTTCATCGCGAGCGGAGTTTGCGGACGGTATTGGCAAACTCGTCTGTACGAGTTGTTGCTTTAACTCGTACAGACGAGTATTTTTCGCTTCGGCGTGCTGCCAATAACAAAAAACCAAAGCGGAAGACCAAGCATGGGCCACGATTACTCCACGATCGCCAGCGAGTTGCTGCACAGCCTCGGTGGCGCCGACAACCTCGAACAAGCCGCGCACTGCGTCACCCGCCTGCGCCTGGCGCTCAAGGACCCGAGCCTGGTGGACAGCGCGACGCTGAACCAGATCGATCTGGTCAAGGGCTCGTTTTTCACCGGCGGCCTGTTCCAGGTGGTCATTGGCCCCGGCGAAGTCGAAAAGGTCTATGCCGCCTTGCGCCAGCTCACTGGGCTGGCCGCGTCCACCATCGCCGATGTCAAGCAGAAGGGCGCCGACAAGACCCACGCCATGCAGCGCCTGGTGCGGGTTTTTTCCGATGTCTTCATGCCGATCCTGCCGGCGCTGATCATTGCCGGCCTGCTGATGGGGGTGAACAACCTGATCGGCGCCAAGGGCATGTTCATCGAGGGCCGCACTCTGCTCGAGGCCTATCCGGCCCTGGATGGCGTGTGGAGCCTGATCAACCTGATGGCCAACACCTCCTTCGTATTCCTGCCGGCGCTGGTGGGCTGGTCGGCGGCCAAGCGTTTCGGTGGCAGCGAGATCCTCGGCATCGTCCTGGGCCTGATGCTGGTCCACCCCGACCTGCTCAATGCCTGGAACTACGGCAAGGCCGTGGCTGGGCTTGAGGGCCAGAGCCTGCCGTACTTCGACATCTTCGGCCTGTTCCAGATCGAGAAAGTCGGCTACCAGGGGCAGATCCTGCCGATCCTGCTGGCAGCCTATGTGATGAGCGTGATCGAAAAATGGCTGCGGGCCCGGGTGCCCAACGCCATTACCCTGCTGGTGGTGCCCATCACCACCATCGTGGTCACCGGGGTGCTGGCCCTGGCGATCATCGGCCCGGTGACCCGCCATCTGGGGATCCTGATCACCGAAGGCGTGGTCACCCTGTTCGACCTGGCGCCGGTGGTGGGCGGGGCGATCTTTGGCCTGCTCTATGCACCGCTGGTGATCACCGGCATGCACCACATGTTCCTGGCGGTCGATCTGCAACTGATCTCCACCCAGGGCGGCACCTTTATCTGGCCCATGATCGTCATGTCCAACCTGGCCCAGGGCAGCGCGGCCCTGGCGGTGTTCACCATGAGCCGCAATGCCCGGGACCGCAGCATGGCTTCGACCTCGGCGATCTCGGCCTATTTCGGCATCACCGAGCCGGCGATGTTCGGCGTCAACCTACGCTACAAGTTTCCGTTCTATGCCGCGCTGATCGGCTCGGCGCTGGGCAGCATTTTCCTCTCGCTGAACAAGGTCCAGGCCTCGGCCATCGGTGTCGGCGGATTGCCGGGGTTCATCTCGATCATTCCGCAGTACATCCCGATGTTCGTGGTCGGCATGGTCGTCGCCCTGGTGGTGCCGTTCGTGTTGACCTGCGGCTTGAGCATGAAGATCATCCGGCCGGGGTATCGCGTCGCCTGACGGATCGCTATCGCGGGCAAGCCGGATCGCCTCCCGCTCGCTCCTGCACACACCTCGAATACGCAGGAGCGAGGCTTGCCCGCGAAAAGGCCCACCAGGCCAGTCCCCAACCCATTGAAGGAGCCCGCCATGCAAGACTGGCAACGTTCGGTGATCTACCAGATCTACCCGAAGAGTTTCTACAGCCACAGCGGCCAGGCCACCGGCGACCTGCTGGGGGTGGTCGACAAGCTCGACTACCTGCACTGGCTGGGCGTCGACTGCCTGTGGCTCACACCGTTCCTGCGTTCGCCCCAGCGCGACAACGGCTACGACATCAGCGATTACTACGCCATCGACCCGAGCTACGGGACCATGGCCGATTGCGAGCTGCTGATCGCCGAGGCCGGCAAGCGCGGCATCAAGCTGATGCTGGACATCGTGGTCAACCACACCTCCATCGAACATGAGTGGTTCCAGCAGGCGCGCAGCAGCCTCGACAACCCGTATCGCGACTTCTATATCTGGCGCGACCAGCCGAACAACTGGGAGTCCAAGTTCGGCGGTTCCGCCTGGGAATACGAAGCACAGACCGGCCAGTATTACCTGCACCTATTCGACCACACCCAGGCCGACCTCAACTGGGACAACCCCCAGGTGCGCGCCGAAGTATTCAAGATGATGCGTTTCTGGCGCGACAAGGGCGTGGGCGGCTTCCGCCTGGACGTGATCAACCTGATCTCCAAACCGGCGGATTTCCCCGAGGACTCCAGCGACGGCCGGCGCTTCTATACCGACGGCCCGAACGTGCACCAATACCTGCAGCAGATGCACCGCGAGGTCTTCGAAGGCTTTGAGCTGATCAATGTCGGCGAGATGTCTTCCACCAGCCTCGAACATTGCATCCGCTACTCGCGGCCCGAGTCGAAAGAGCTGTCGATGACCTTCAACTTCCACCACCTGAAGGTCGATTATCCGAACCTGCAGAAGTGGATCCGCGCCGACTTCGACTTCCTCCAGCTCAAGCGCATCCTCTCCGACTGGCAGAGCGGCATGCAGGCCGGCGGCGGCTGGAACGCGCTGTTCTGGTGTAACCACGACCAGCCGCGGGTGGTGTCGCGCTTCGGCGACGACGGCGAACACCGCGTGGTTTCGGCGAAGATGCTCGCCACCGCGCTGCACTTCCTCCAGGGCACGCCGTTCGTGTACCAGGGCGAAGAGCTGGGCATGGCCAACCCGGGCTTTACCCATATCGACCAATACCGCGATGTCGAGACCCTGAACATCTACCGCCTCAAGCGCGAAGCCGGCGACAGCGAGGCGGACAACATGGCGGCGATCATGCAGAAGTCCCGGGACAACGGGCGCACGCCAATGCAATGGAACACCGAGGCCCATGGCGGCTTCAGCAGCGTCGAACCCTGGATCGGCGTCCCGGCCAGTGCCGCGCGGATCAACGTCGAGCAGCAGCTGGAAGACCCGGATTCGGTGTTGCACCACTACCGCCAGCTGATTGCCCTGCGTCGTCGCGAGCCGCTGATCCAGGACGGCGAGTATCGCCAGTTGCTGCCTGAGCACCCGCAGGTCTGGGCCTATCTGCGCGAGGGGCAGGGCGAGCGCCTGCTGGTGGTGAACAATTTCTACGGCAGCGCCTGCGAAGTGCAGTTGCCGGACGGCGTGCTGGCCGAGCGCAGGGAGCAGCGCCTGGTCATCAGCAACTACGCCGACAACCCCACCCGCGGGCGCGAGCTGTTCCTGCGGCCTTACGAGTCCTTTGTCCTGCACCTGATCGACCGCTGACAACTTCCCCGCATGAGCGCGGCGTGCCCGGCACACCGCGAGCTTTCGCTCGCCGGTAAGGCGGCGCCTGCGGGGCACGAACACACAATAAAAATAATGGGGTGGCTTATGAAAACAACAATAAATCGTGGCCTTGCGGCGTCCTGCGTATGCCTGGCTCTGCCGTTTCCGGCCCAGGCCCTGGAGTTCGCCGGCTACCTGCGCAGCGGCCTCGGGACCTCGGTCAACAGCAGCTCGCAATCGTGTTTCCAGCTGCCCGGCGCGCAGTCCAAATACCGCCTGGGCAACGAGTGCGAACAGTACGCCGAGCTGGAGCTGCGCCAGGACCTGTACACCCTGGACGATGGCTCGGTGCTCAGTGTCGATGCCATGGCGTCGCTGTATAACCAGTACGACCGCAGCCTGACCTTCCAGGGCGACAACGGCTCGGCGCGCATGCCGCAGATGTATGCCCAGTGGTCGAACATGCCCAGCCTCAACGGTGGCTCGCTGTGGGCCGGGCGGCGTTACTACAAGCGAAACGACATCCACATCTCCGACTTCTACTACTGGAACCAGAGCGCCACCGGCGGCGGTATCGAGGACGTGCTGATCGGCGACTTGAAGTACAGCTACGCCTTCTCGCGCAAGGACAACCTGTACCAGAAGGACTACATCAACCGGCATGACTTCAACGTCGCCGGTTTCAAGACCAACCCCGGCGGCGAGCTGGAGCTGGGCCTGAGCTACATCGACAAGCCCGACAGCCGCGACGCCCATCGGGGCTGGGCGATCACCGCCCAGCATGTGCAAAAAGACTTCCTCGGCGGCAAGAACAAGCTGGCGTTGCAATACGGCGAAGGCCCCGGCACCGGGCTGGGCTATACCGGCGACGTGCAACTGGACGACCGCAACAAGAGCTACCGCCTGGTGGAGTTCTTCGACTGGCAACTGACCCCGCGGTTTGGCGGGCAGGTCGAGGCGATCTATCAGAAAGACATCCGTCCCGACGGCAACGACCAGAACTGGATCTCCCTGGGGGTTCGCCCGGCCTATGCCATCAGCGAACAATTCAAGCTGGTCACCGAACTGGGCCACGACCAGGTCGAGGCCCCCGGCGGCACGCGCAAGCTCAGCAAGTTCACCTTCGCCCCGACCTGGTCGCCCAAGGGCCCGGAATTCTGGGCGCGCCCCGAAGTGCGTCTGTACTACACCTATGCCAGCTGGAACCAGGCCGCCAAGCGCGCGGCGAACGAGCTGGCGGCGGGTTCGGCGCTGTCCGATACCGGCGCCTTCGGCACGGCCCGACATGGCGCGAACGTCGGATTGCAAGTCGAGTACTGGTGGAAATAAGCGATGCTGTCGGGGCTCGCGCTCCATCGGCACTTAAAAGAACAAACAGCAGGTGAAGTCATGGCAACAACCCAACAAGTGCAACTGCTCGCGCCGCTGTCCGGGGTACTGATGCCCCTGGAGCAAGTGCCCGACCCGGTGTTCAGCAGCCGGGTCATCGGCGACGGCCTGTGCATCGACCCGACCTCGCAGACCCTGTGCGCGCCGCTGGCCGGTGTGGTCAGCAATGTGCAGGACAGTGGCCATGCGGTGAGCGTCACCGACGACAATGGGGTGCAGGTGCTGATGCACATCGGCCTGGACACGGTGAACCTGGCGGGCAAGGGGTTCAGCCGCCTGGTGCAGGAGGGGCAGCGGGTCGAGGCCGGGCAGCCGCTGATCGAGTTCGATGCCGACGCCATTGCCGTGAATGCGCGCAGCTTGCTGACGCTGATGCTGGTGGTCAGTGGCCAACCCTTCACCTGGCTGACAGCCGACAACGCGCTGGTGGACAGCGGCCAGCCGTTGCTGCAGCTGGGCATGGGCGAGGCGGTACCCGGCGCAGCGCCCGACGAAGAGGGCGAGGCGCTGTTCTCCAAGCCTGTGACGCTGCCCAATCCCCATGGCCTGCATGCGCGCCCGGCAGCGGTATTCGCCCAGGCGGCCAAGGGCTTCAAGGCGAGCATCTGCCTGCATAAGCAGCAGGCCAGCGCCAACGCCAAGTCTCTGGTGGCGATCATGGCGTTGCAGACCGCGCAGGGCGATGCCTTGCAGGTCAGCGCGGCAGGCACGGATGCCGAACAGGCGATCAAGACCCTGGCCGAATTGCTCGCGGCTGGCTGTGGCGAAGCGGTGGCGACAGTGAGCGCCGCAAAGCCTGGGGTGCCTGTCGCGCCGGTTGCGGCGGTTGCGCCGCCAGCGGGCACATTGCTGCGCGGTGTCTGCGCCTCGACAGGCTCGGCCTTCGGCCAGGTGGTGCAGGTGGCCGAGCAGAGGCTCGAGATCGCCGAGTTCGCCAGCGATCAGGCGGCGCAGCGCGAGCAACTGGAACAGGCGCTGGCGCAGGCCGGCGAGGCCCTGCAAGTGCTGCGGGACAAGGCCGCCAGCGCAGCCCAGGGCGAGATCTTCAAGGCTCACCAGGAATTGCTGGAAGACCCGGGCCTGCTGGAACAGGCCCAGGCCCTGATCGCCGACGGCAAAAGCGCGGCCTTTGCCTGGAACGCGGCCACCGAAGCCACCGCCGAGCTGTTCAAGGGGCTGGGCAATCCGTTGCTGGCCGAACGCGCGCTGGACCTGATGGATGTCGGGCAGCGGGTGCTCAAGTTGCTGCTGGGCGTGCAGGACAGCGCCTGGGCGTTGCCGGAGCGGGCGATCCTGATTGCCGAGCAGCTCACCCCGTCGCAGACCGCAGGCCTCGACACCAGCAAGGTCCTGGGGTTTGCCACGGTCGGCGGCGGGGCCACCAGCCATGTGGCGATTCTGGCCCGGGCCCTGGGGTTGCCGGCGGTCTGCGGCCTGCCGCTCCAGGTGCTGGCGTTGGCCGGCGGCACCCCGGTGCTGCTGGATGCCGACCAGGGCGAACTGCACCTGGACCCGGAGCTGGCGGTCATCGAACGGTTGCAGGCGCGGCGTCAGCAGCAACAGCAGCGCCAGCGCCAGGAGCTGGAACAGTCGGCCCAGGCCGCGGTGACCCGCGACGGCCATCACGTCGAGGTGACGGCCAACGTCGCCTCGCTGGCCGAGGCCGAGCAGGCCATGCTCCTGGGCGGGGAAGGCGTCGGCCTGCTGCGTTCGGAGTTTCTCTACCAGGACCGCAGCGTCGCCCCCAGCCATGAGGAACAGGCCGCCACCTACAGCGCCATCGCCCGGGCCCTGGGGCCAGAGCGCAATCTGGTGGTGCGGACCCTGGATGTCGGCGGCGACAAACCGCTGGGCTATGTGCCGATGGAGCCTGAAGCCAACCCCTTCCTCGGCATGCGCGGGGTCCGCCTGTGCCTGGAGCGCCCGCAGCTGTTGCGCGAGCAGTTCCGGGCGATCCTCGCCAGCGCCGGGCTGGCGCGCCTGCACATCATGCTGCCGATGGTCAGCCAGCTGGCGGAGTTGCGGCAGGCGCGGCAACTGCTGGAGGACGAAGCCCTGGCCCTGGGGCTCAAGGAGCTGCCCAAGCTGGGGATCATGATCGAAGTGCCGTCGGCGGCGCTGCTGGCCGACCTGTTTGCCCCCGAGGTGGATTTCTTCTCCATCGGCACCAACGACCTGACCCAATACACCCTGGCCATGGACCGCGATCACCCGCGCCTGGCCAGCCAGGCCGACAGTTTCCACCCGGCGGTGCTGCGCCTGATCGCCGCCACGGTCAAGGCCGCCCATGCCCACGGCAAGTGGGTCGGAGTGTGCGGCGCGCTGGCATCGGAAACCCTGGCGGTGCCGCTGCTGCTGGGTCTGGGCGTGGATGAGCTATCGGTCAGCGTGCCGCTGATCCCGGCGATCAAGGCCGGCGTGCGCGAGGTCGAGCTGAAGCAGTGCCAAGCCCTTGCCGGGCACATCCTCGGCCTGGAAAGCGCCGAACAGGTACGCGATGCCTTGCACCAGCATCAACGGGCAACGCTGGCCCCTTCACTGGTTCTGGAGAACTGAACATGTTCGAGAAATTGCAACGGGCATTCTGGAAGGCCCTGACCCCGGACCTAGTGCCGGACCACCCGAAGGCGGTGGTCCAGGTCAAAGACGACGCAGCCCTGGGGGAGGCCGTCATTGCGGCGCTGGGCGGTGCGAACAACCTCAAGACCCGGCAGCGCGTGGCCCTGACCCGGGTGCGGGTGGAATTGCATGACCCGAGCTTGCTCGATGCCACGGCCTTGCGTAGCGCCGGCGTGCCCGGGGCAATGGCGCTGGCCGGGGGCGTGGTGCATCTGATCGTCGGCCTGTCTCCGACGTAGCCGCTGCCGAGCGAGCGAGGCTGCGTACGGGCGCGCAGCGCCCGCCAAGGCATCCAACGTGATGGTTCAGGTGCAACGCGTTGCCTGGGTTGCGGACGCTTCGCGCCCGTACGCAGCCTCGCAGGCTCGGCAGCGGCTACAGAGGGCGGTTACGCCTGCGTCCCGTCGCCGCGCCGCCCTTACCGTTTCTCAACTGCGGGTGTATCGTATTCGCCTTTTGCGGGCCCCGGCCTGCCGCGGATACGTGAGGTAGTTGAGTCCATGTCCTTTACCCGTCGACAGATACTCGGTGGTCTGGCCGGTCTTGCAGTGGTTGGCGTGGGCGCCGGTGGCGCGTCGCGCTATTGGCTGGGCAAGATGGCCGACGCCGAGGCGGGCCACGATTATCAACTGATCGCCGCGCCGCTGGACGTGGAGCTGGTGCCGGGCCACAAGACCGAAGCCTGGGCCTTCGGCCCGTCCGCGCCGGGTACCGAGCTGCGGGTGCGCCAGGGCGAGTGGCTGCGGGTGCGCTTCATCAACCACCTGCCGGTGGCCACCACCATTCACTGGCACGGCATTCGCCTGCCGCTGGAAATGGACGGCGTGCCTTACGTCTCGCAATTGCCGGTGATGCCGGGCGAGTACTTCGACTACAAATTCCGTGTGCCGGATGCCGGCAGCTACTGGTACCACCCGCACGTCAACAGCAGCGAGGAGCTGGGGCGTGGCCTGGTCGGCCCGCTGATCGTCGAAGAGCGCGAACCCACCGGCTTCAGGTACGAACGCACCCTGAGCCTGAAAAGCTGGCATGTGGATGAAGCCGGCGCCTTCGTGCCTTTCAGCATTCCCCGCGAGGCGGCGCGTGGCGGTACGGCGGGGCGCCTGTCGACCATCAATGGCGTGGCCCAGGCGGTGGTAGAAATTCCGGCCGGGCAGATCACCCGCGTGCGCCTGCTCAACCTCGACAACACCCTGACCTACCGCATCAACATTCCGGGCGTCGAAGCGCAGATCTACGCCCTGGACGGCAACCCCATCGAGCCGCGCCCGCTGGGCAAGGAATACTGGCTGGGGCCGGGCATGCGCATTTGCCTGGCGATCAAGGCGCCGCCGGCCGGCGAGGAGCTGTCGTTGCGCAACGGCCCGGTACGCCTGGGCACCTTGCGTTCGGTGGCCAACAACGATGCGCCGAGCCAATGGCCGCCGGCATTGCCGGCCAACCCGATCGCCGAGCCGGACCTGGCCAACGCCGAAAAGCTCAACTTCAACTTCGAGTGGGTTGGCTCGGTCTCGGTGAACGTGGAAAATGGCAAGCCACCGAGCCTCTGGCAGATCAACGGCAAGGCCTGGGACATCACCGACAAGACCTGCGCCGACCGTCCGATCGCCACGCTCAAGAAAGGCCAGAGCTACATTCTCGAATTGAAGAACATGACCCAGTACCAGCACCCGATCCACTTGCACGGCATGAGCTTCAAGGTCATCGCCTCGAACCGCAAGAAGATCACCCCGTACTTCACCGACACCTACCTGTTGGGCAAGAACGAGCGTGCCCGAGTGGCGCTGGTGGCGGATAACCCGGGGGTGTGGATGTTCCATTGCCATGTGATCGACCACATGGAAACCGGCCTTATGGCCGCCATCGAGGTGGCCTGATGCGACAGATTCGCCCCGCCCGGATCATCGACCGCAGCCGCGACCAGGACTTCATGCGTGAAGCCCTGGCCCTGGCCGCGCAGGGTGCGGCCCTGGGCGAAGTGCCGGTGGGCGCGGTGCTGGTGCAGGACGGGGAAATCATCGGCCGCGGCTACAACTGCCCGATCAGCGGCAGCGATCCCAGCGCCCACGCGGAAATGGTCGCGATCCGCGCCGCGGCCCAGGCGGTCAGCAACTATCGCCTGCCCGGCAGCACCCTCTACGTGACGTTGGAGCCCTGCAGCATGTGCGCCGGGCTGATCGTGCATTCGCGTATCGCGCGGGTGGTGTACGGCGCACTGGAGCCCAAGGCGGGCATCGTGCAGAGCCAGGGGCAGTTCTTCAACCAGGGGTTCCTCAACCACCGGGTGCTGGTCGAAGGCGGGGTGCTGGCCGAGGAATGCGGCGCGGTATTGAGCGAGTTTTTCAAGGCGCGCCGGGCCAGTCGCAACTGAGCCCCTTCCTCTTCCGTAGGAGCGAAGCTTGCTCGCGATGACGCCAGCGCGGGCCCTGCATGCCTTGAACCTGGCGTGACGTTTGAAATCGCTATCGCGGGCAAGCCTCGCTCCTACAGGGGGTGAGGCATTTATTTTTTGGCGACGATAACGGCGCGCATCGGCGCCGGCAGGCCTTCGATGGTCTTGCTGTGGTCGTTCGGGTCGAGGAAGTCGCTCAGCGACTGGTACTTCATCCACTCGGTGCCGCGTTGTTCCTCGACGCTGGTCACGCTCACATCCACGCACCGCACATCGCTGAAACCGGCACGGCGCAGCCACAATTCCAAAGCCGGCACCGACGGCAGGAACCACACGTTGCGCATCTGCGCGTAGCGGTCTTCCGGCACCAGCACCTGATGCTTATCGCCTTCCACCACCAGGGTTTCCAGCACCAGTTCGCCGCCCTTGACCAGGCAGTCCTTGAGCGCCAGCAGATGCTCGATCGGCGAGCGACGGTGGTAGAACACGCCCATGGAAAACACCGTGTCGAAGCCTTCCAGATTCGGCGGCAAGTCTTCGAAGGGGAACGGCAGGTGCCACACCGCAGGCTCCGACAGGTAACGCTGCACCGCCTGGAACTGGCAGAAGAACAGCCAGTTCGGATCGACGCCGATCACGCTGTGGGCGCCGGCGCCGAGCATGCGCCACATGTAATAGCCGTTGCCGCAGCCGACATCGAGGATGCGCTTGCCTTGCAGGTCCAAGTGCTTTGCTACCCGCGACCATTTCCAGTCCGAGCGCCATTCGGTGTCCACATGCACGCCAAACAAATCGAACGGGCCCTTGCGCCAGGGCGACAGGCCCATCAGCGCGCTGCGCATCTGGGCGCGGGTGGCATCGTCGCAATCGGTGTCCAGGGTCAGGCCGTTGAGCAGGTCGACCGTGCTCGGCTGGATCTTCGGCAAGGCGTCCAGGGCGCTTTGCCAGCGCTCCAGGTCGCCGTGGCCCTTTTCCATCTTGGTGTCGAGTTGCGCTTGCAGGGTGTTGGCCCAGTCAGCCAGCGGAGTACCGGCCAGACGGCGGGCGAGGGGGGATAGATCGATCATGGCAAGGCAATCAACGAGGCAAAGTTAAGACACTGGAACCACGGCACGACTTTCGAGAACCCGGCGGCCAGCAGGCGTTCGCGGTGTTCTTCGAGGCTGTCGGGCTTCATGACGTTTTCGATGGCGCTGCGTTTCTGGGCGATTTCCAGTTCGCTGTAGCCATTGGCGCGCTTGAAGGCGATGTGCAGGTCGGTGAGCAGCGCATGTTCCTCGGGATCATTGAAGCGCAGCTTCTCCGAAAGGATCAGCGCACCACCGGGCAGCAGCGCCTGGCGAATGCGCCCGAGCAGGGCCAGGCGCTGTTCGGGGGCGATGAATTGCAGGGTGAAGTTCAGCGCCACCACCGAGGCCGGCTGGAATTGCAGGGCGAGGATGTCGCCTTCGATCACCTCCACCGGCAACAGCTCCTGGAACATCGAATCCTGGCCGTTGAGGTACTCGCGGCAGCGTTCGACCATGGCCGCCGAGTTATCCACTGCGATCACCCGGCAGCCATCGGTGCGTACATGACGGCGCAGGGCCTGGGTCACGGCGCCGAGGGACGAACCCAGGTCGTAGAGCACGCTACCCGGCTGGGCGAACTGGGCGGCGAGCACGCCCAGGTTCTCGACAATGGTCGGGTAACCCGGCACCGAGCGCTTGATCATGTCCGGGAACACCCGCACCACGTCCTCGTTGAAGGCGAAGTCGGGCACCTGGGCCAGGGGCTGGGCGAAAAGGCGGTCGGGTTCTTTGCTCACGGCGGTTCCAGCGGTGGGGATAAAAAAGGGGGACGGCATTGTAGCCGCTGCCGCAGGCGGCGATAAGGCCTGTGGGGCCTTCAGGGCATTGAGGACGACACAAGGCGCCCCGGTGGATCCCCGCCTGTAATCCCGTAGCCCTGTAGCCGCTGCCGAGCCCGCGAGGCTGCGCACGGAGTTATTTGAAAGACCGCGGCGGCCGATTTTACGGCCGCTTTGTCGCAATGCCGCCCAAACCGATCGCAGCCTCGCGGGCTCGGCAGCGACTACAGATTCAGCGGGGTTTCTGGCTGAAGGCCGATGCTGCAATTCCCCATTGCCCCAGCCAGTAACTGATGATGATCAGGTAAGGCGCGGCATCGAAAGCCACCACAAAACGGCTGATGCCGATCACGCTGTCGGAGAACACGAAAGCCACGGCGCCGACGGCGGCCAGTTGCGCCGAGCGCTTGGGCACGTCGCTGCCCAGGCGGGCCAGGGCGCGCCAGAGCATGGCGCTGATGGCCAGGCCGTAGATGATCACCGGCACCAGCAACGGGCCGAGGCCATGGCTGATCAGGATCCCCAGGAGCACCGCCCCGACGCCCAGGGCCAGCAACAGCGGCACGGGCGCCAGGCGCCGGCAATCGCTGGTGTAGGCCTTGAGATAGGCCAGGTGGGCAATCAGGAAGGCACCGAGGCCAAATACGAACAGGTCGGCGGGCCAGGCCAGCAGCACATCGCCGAGCAGGGAAAACATCAGGCCGAGGCCGATCCAGCGGCGATAATCGCCGGCGGGCGCATCGTGCAACCAGCCGAGCAGGGCCAGTACCGGCAGCGGCTTGACCAGCAGGCACAGCAGGCTGGCGTGGATGCTCAGGCCGTAGAGGAAAGTAATCGCGCCCATCAGCGCCAGGATCAGCCAGCCCATGTCATTGGACCGAAATGGCGCAGTCGAAGGCTTTTACCGGCGCGACTTCCGGGGCCCAGGGTTGTTGATAGGTCAGCAGCAGGCGTCCGCTGCCGGCGGCGAAGGCCTGGAAACGCCAGGTGGACTGGCCACCGCTGCCCACCAGGCCGCTGTCTTCGGGGTTGCTGTAGACCTCGGGGCTGATTTTGCGCAGCACGCCACCGGCCGAGTCCTGGATCGCCCAGCGATAACCCGTGGTTGGGTTGCTTGGCAGGGTCAGGATTAGGTTTTGCCCCTTGCTCAGCTGTACCGGGCATTCGCTCTGTTTTTCGACCGTGACGTTTTGCTTGGGTTGGCTGGCGCAGGCGGCCAGCAGGGCAAGGCTGAGGGGCAGAAACAGACGAATCGGCGGCATGGGTCAGAAAGCTCCGTTCATGACAAACGGCGAGCATAACCGAAGATTGAGGAATATGTGCCGGGCTAGCAATTCTGTAGGAGCGAGGCTTGCCCGCGATCTAAACGCCGCGGTGTACCAGGCACACCGCAGCGAGGCCATCGCGGGCAAGCCTCGCTCCTACAGGAACGTGTTTAGAACAGCACTTTCGCCACGTCGGCGAAACGCTTGGCGAAGTGCACGGTGATGCCTTCCTTGAGGTAGTCCGGCAGTTCCTCGAAGTGGCCGCGGTTGGCTTCCGGCAGGATCAGCTCAAAAAGTTTCTGCCGGCGCGCCGCGATGACTTTCTCGCGCACCCCGCCAATGGGCAGGACATGCCCGGTCAGGGTCAGCTCGCCGGTCATGGCCACGCCCTTTTTCGGCGGCTGGTTGCGCGCCAGCGACAGCAAGGCGCTGGCCATGGTCACCCCGGCGCTCGGGCCGTCCTTCGGCGTGGCGCCTTCGGGCACGTGCAGGTGGACGAACGCCTCGTCGAAGAACTTGGCGTCGCCACCGAACTGCTTGAGGTGCGAAGTGACGTAGCTGTAGGCGATTTCCGCCGATTCCTTCATCACATCGCCCAACTGCCCGGTGAGCTTGAAGCCGCGGTTGAGGGTGTGAATCCGCGTGGCTTCGATTGGCAGCGTGGCGCCGCCCATGCTGGTCCAGGCCAGGCCGGTGATCACCCCGGTGCCGCTGAGCACTTGTTCGTTACGGAACACCGGCATGCCCAGGGAGGCCTCCAGGTCCTTGGTGCCGAGCTTGATCACCGCGTCCGGGTTGTCCAGCAGCCGCACCACCGCCTTGCGCACCAGTTTGCCCAGCTGTTTTTCCAGCTGGCGCACGCCGGCCTCGCGGGCGTAGCCATCGATCACCGCGCGCAGGGTCGCGTCGCTGATGCTCAGGTTGGCCTTGGACACACCCGCCTTTTCCAGCTGCTTGGGCCACAGGTGGCGCTTGGCGATGGCCAGTTTTTCTTCGGTGATGTAGCCCGACAGGCGAATCACTTCCATCCGGTCCAGCAACGGGCCGGGAATCGAGTCCAGGGTGTTGGCGGTGCACACGAACAGCACTTTCGACAGGTCCAGGCGCAGGTCCAGGTAGTGGTCGAGGAATTCCACGTTCTGTTCCGGGTCGAGGGTTTCCAGCAGCGCCGACGCCGGGTCGCCGTGGAAGCTCTGGCCCATCTTGTCGATCTCGTCGAGCATGATCACCGGGTTCATCACTTCGACGTCTTTCAAGGCCTGCACCAGCTTGCCCGGCAAGGCGCCGATGTAGGTGCGGCGATGGCCCTTGATCTCGGCCTCGTCACGCATGCCGCCGACGCTGAAGCGGTAGAACGGCCGGCCCAGGGATTCGGCGATGGATTTGCCGACACTGGTCTTGCCCACGCCGGGCGGGCCCACCAGCAGCACGATGGAACCGCTGATCTCGCCCTTGTAGGCGCCGACCGCGAGGAATTCGAGAATTCGGCTCTTGATGTCGTCGAGGCCGGCGTGGTGCTGGTCCAGCACCTTGCGCGCATGCTTGAGGTCGAGCTTGTCCTCGCCGAACACGCCCCAGGGCACCGCGGTGGCCCATTCCAGGTAGTTGCGGGTGACGGCGTATTCCGGCGAGCCGGTCTCGAGGATCGACAGCTTGTTCATCTCCTCCTCGATGCGTTTCTGCGCCTGGGGCGGCAGGACCTTGCCCTGCAGGCGCTGCTCGAACTGCTCGATGTCGGCGCTGCGGTCGTCCTTGGTCAGGCCCAGCTCCTGCTGGATCACCTTGAGCTGTTCCTTGAGGAAGAACTCGCGCTGGTGCTCGCCGATCTTGCGATTGACCTCCGCGGAAATCTCCTTCTGCAGGCGCGCGACCTCGACTTCCTTGCGCAGCATCGGCAGGACTTTTTCCATGCGCTTGAGCATCGGCACGCAGTCGAGCACTTCCTGCAATTCGTTGCCGGTGGCCGAGGTCAGCGCGGCGGCGAAGTCGGTCAGGGGCGAGGGGTCGTTGGGGCTGAAGCGGTTGAGGTAGTTCTTCAGTTCTTCGCTGTACAGCGGGTTGAGCGGCAGCAGTTCCTTGATCGCGTTGATCAGCGCCATGCCGTAGGCCTTGACCTCGTCGGTCGGCTCGCTCGGCTGATGCGGGTATTCGACCTCCACCAGGTACGGCGGGCGATGGTGCTTGAGCCAGGTGCGGATGCGCACGCGGGTCAGGCCCTGGGCCACGAACTGCAACTTGCCGCCCTCGCGGCTGGCGTGGTGCACCTTGACCAGGGTGCCGTACAGCGGCAGGGACGAGGTATCGAAATGGCGTGGATCTTCCGGCGGGGTGTCCATGAAGAACAGCGCCAGTGAATGGTGTTCGGACTTGCTCACCAGTTCCAGGGTTTCGGCCCAGGGTTCTTCGTTGACGATCACCGGCAGGACTTGCGCGGGGAAGAAGGGCCGGTTGTGGATGGGAATGATGTAGACCTTGTCCGGCAGATTCTGCCCGGGTAGCGCCAGGCCCGTGCCGGAGGACGTATGGAGTTCGGCGTTTTCCGGGTCGGCGTATTCACTCATGGTTTCAGGAAGTTCTTGCTGGTCGCTCATGGGGCACCTGCGCAATGGGGTATGGGCAGTTAGATGGGGCAGCTGATGAGCGGTTTCAATGGTGGGCGGGCCGGATCAATTATTTCAGTCCTTGTCGGCGCAACGCGGTGCAGCTTTCAAAACCGCGATGGCGAGGCTGTCATTTCTGCGCAGGAACGTTGGTAAATTGGCGGTGACAGAAAAATGACATTGTAAACCCCCTGATTTTATTGCGTGATCTTCTGGTCTGGGCGGTCTAATCTGCAACGATTGAATGTCATCATGGAAATGGCATTTATTTGACGCATCTTTAGCCGCCCAGAGGGACGCGTAATGATCAAGGGACTTTTCAGCGGGGAGCAGCGGCTGTCGCCGTGGCGGTGCAAGGTCGAGAACAGTGAGGTCGCGGCGGCGAGAGCGGCCTCATGAAGTGGCGCCATACGTTCCAGGTGAGAATCACGGGAGTATTGGCGTTATTGCTGTTGATCGTGATCGGGGTGGTGTATTTCGCCGTCAAGGCCGCGACCAATCACGCGGTGGAAAACCAGGCGCAAGTGCAGCTGCAAACCGGCACCCGGGTGTTCGAACGCCTGCTCGAACTGCGCGGCCGGCGCTTGCGTTATGGCGTGGACTGGCTGGTGGTGGACGCGCGGTTTCGCCAGGCGGTGATCAACGGCGACTCGCAGGAGATCCTCCACGCGCTGCGCCAGCATGGCACCGGCACCCGCGGCAGCGAGCTGTTCGTGCTTGGCGCCGAAGGCACGGTGATCGCCAGCACCCTGGCGACCATCGCCGAGCACGAGCAGTTTCCCTACGACCGGGCCCTGCGCACGGCCCTGCGGCAGAACAAAAGCATGTTGATCGTCGCGCTCAAGGGCCAGCCTTACCTGTTGGTCCAGGGCCAGGTGCTGACGCCGATGCACATGAACCGGGTCGTCATGGCGTTTCGCATGGACGACCTGTTCGCCAGCGAACTGCGCTCCATGAGCAACCTGGAGGTGTCTTTCCTCACCTTGCAGGACCGGCGCGCGGGGGAGCTGTTCAGCACCCAGCCGGACATTTTCTGGGCCACCATCATCACCACCCTGCGCAACGAGGCCTGGCGCTCGCGACCGCAGTTGAGCGATGCCCACGGCAAGCGCTTTCTCAACCAGGCCCTGCAACTGGCCAATACCGGCGACCCCGACGACCCCAAGGTTTTGGCGTTGCTGCAAAGCCCGCTGGATCACGCCTTGCAGGCCTTTGCGCCGCTGGACAGGGAGTTCCTGGCGATTGCCCTGGTGGCGTTGGTGGTGTCGCTGGCCTGCGCCCTGCTCATGGCGCGGCGGGTCTCGCGGCCGCTGAACGTGCTGGCCGAGGCGGCCCAGCGCATCGGCGCGGGAAATTACCAGACGCCGGTGGTGCTCAAGCGCACCGACGAGTTCGGCTTGTTGGCCGAGGCGATCAATGCCATGCAAAGCGGGATTGCCAGCCGCGAGATGCAGCTGGCCCACAACGCCCTGCACGACCCCCTGACCGGCCTGCCCAACCGGGCGCTGGCCATGGAACGCCTGAGCAATGCCATCAACGCCGGGCGCAATGTGGTGCTGCTGTACCTGGGCATCGAGGATTACCGTGCGATCAACGAGGGCCTGGGCCCGGAAGGCGTGGAACAGATGATGCGCGAAGTCAGCCGGCGGCTGTCGGAGACCGTATCCGCCGGCGACACCGCCGCGCGCATCACCGCCAACGAGTTCCTGTTGCTCCTGGAAAACACCGAGATCGACGGGGCGGTGGCCATGGCCGACCGGCTCCACGCGTTACTGAGCCGGCCGCAGACCCTCCATGGCGATGAGGTGCAGCGCCAGGTGTGCATTGGCGTGGCGGTCTACCCCACCGACGGGCAATCGGCGGAAGAGCTCATCAGCCGCGCCGCCATCGCCCGCCACGACGCGGCCGCCCAGCCCGGCTACCTGCAGATCTACCAGCAGGATCGCGACCTCGCCCATCAGCGCCAGGTCGGGCTGATCCGCGACCTGCGCCGGGCCGCGGCGGAAGGCGAGCTGTTCCTGCTGTACCAGCCCAAGCTGGACCTGCGCCATGGCCATGTGCATCAGGCCGAAGCCCTGTTGCGCTGGCAGCACCCGGAGTTCGGCATGGTCTCGCCGGCCGAGTTCATCCCCCTGGCCGAGCGCACCGGCAGCATGAACAGCCTGACCCTGTGGGTGATCGAGGAGGGCATGCGGCAACTGGCCGAATGGAACATGCGCGGGCTGCATCTGCAGTTGTCGCTGAACATCTCGGCCGATGACCTGCATGGCTACGACCTGGCGGCCCGGGTGAGTGTGCTGCTGCAACGGTATCGGCTGTCCGCCGAGCAGCTGATTTTCGAGATCACCGAAAGCGCCATCATGCGGCACCCGGAGCAGGCGCTGGAGGTGTTGCAGAGCCTGCGCGACTGCGGCATCAGCCTGTCGGTGGACGACTTCGGCACCGGCTACTCGTCGCTGGCGCAATTGCAGCGGCTGCCGGTGCAGGAGCTGAAGATTGACCAGTCGTTTATCCGCAACCTCGACGAAACCAGCGGCGACGCGGTGATCGTGCGTTCCACCATCGAGATGAGCCACAACCTGGGGCTCAAGGTGGTGGCCGAAGGGGTGGAGCAGGAGCGCAGCCTGCGCCTGCTGGAGCGCTGGCATTGCGACACGGCCCAGGGCTACTTGATCAGCCGGCCGCTGGGCGCCGTGGCCTTCGAGGCGTGGCTGATGAAGTCGCGCATTTCCAGCTGAGCTGCACGGTATGGCCGTTCCAGGCGCTGGCGCCAGGCATTCGCAGGCCCTGCTTCAGGGTGTGAAGCCTGTCGTCAGGGAGGGCCGGCTTACTGCTTGGTGCACTCGGCGGGGAGCGCTACGACGCCGCCCATGGTGGCGAAGGCGACCATGCCGCCACTGGGCAAGATGCAATTGTATTCGCCGTTGCTGGTGCTGGCGGTGAAGTAGGTCTGGGAAGCGTCGCTACGCACGTTGGAGACCGCGTCCACGGGCTTGCCGAGGGTGGTCTGGGCGCGGTTCTTGAGGTCGTCGTTGCTGGGTTTGGCAATGGCGCAACCGCCCAGGGCGAGTGCCAGGAGGCCGAGCAGCGTGAGGCGACGGGCAGCGGGGTGCAGGTTCATGGTGATTCTTCCTTGGTGTCGTTGTGTTTTCTACGGCGCAGCCGGCCCCGACACCGCAGAGCGGTGGTGGGCAGAAGAGCGAGTGGTTGCTGGGCACTATATCGCCGGGGTGGGGGAGGGTCGATTAGCACAGATGGGCTAATGTCCCTTTGCAATGAGCGGCTGGGATGAGTCGGTGCAGGGCCGGCTGGAGCCGCCAGCCCCGGGATCAAGGTTCAGGTCAGCAAGGGTTCCTGCAGGCGTCGCCCGAGCACGTCCAGCAAGTCGCACCCGTCGCGCAGCGGAATCACGCAAAGCTGGGCGAAGTCCTGGAGCAGGGCCGGGTTGCCGAGCAAGTTGGCGTCGCTGGCGATGTTTTCCAGCAGCTGGGCCGCCGCACGGATGCGGTGGACAGCGGCTTCATGCAGCACATCCAGGGGCGCCTCGGTGTCGATCAGCAAGGCGGGGATGGTGCAGTCGTTGCTGGTGAGGGCCATGTAGCGGCGGGGGGCGGTGGGTAGGGCGGGTGTATCGGAAACAACCTTTTTCATTGAACTGGCTCCAGTGCGCCCAGGGTCATCAAAAGGGTTCCTACGCCCTGTCACTGAATTGGCAGTGACAGGCCAAACCATAGAGTCCGAGGCCCGGCGGGACAAGGTGATGGGAGTCGACGCGTGTTGTAGGAATTTTCGCTATAACCGCCGCCCCCGATTCCGGCTCGACATTGGCCTGTAGCCGCTGCCGAGCCCGCGAGGCTGCGATAAGGCCCGCAGGGCCTTGGTTCGCGATTTCCCGCCGGACCTCTGGCGGCCTTTAGATTGTCGCGTCCGCTTCGCGGCCGATCGCAGCCTTCGGCAGCGGCTACAGGTTGATCGCGCCCGGCATCAACACCGATCTGGGATCGACATTGGTCTGTAGCCGCTGCCGAGCCCGCGAGGCTGCGATAAGGCCCGCAGGGCCTTGGTTCGCGATCTCCCGCCGGACCTCTGACGGCCCTTTAGATTGTGGCGTCCGCTTCGCGGCCGATCGCAGCCTGCGGCAGCGGCTACAGGTTGATCGCCGCCCGGCATCAACACCGATTCCGGCTCGACATTGGCCCGTTGCCGCTGCCGAGCCAGCGAGGCTGCGATAAGGCCCGCAGGGCCTTGGTTCGCGATTTCCTGCCGGACCTCTGGTGGCCTTTAGATTGTGGCGTCCGCTTCGCGGCCGATCGCAGCCTTCGGCAGCGGCTACAGGTTGATCGCCGCCCGGCATCAACACCGATTTTGGCGTGACATTGGCCTGTAGCCGCTGCCGAGCCCGCGAGGCTGCGATAAGGCCCGCAGGGCCTTGGTTCCCGATCTCCCGCCGGACCTCTGGCGGCCTTTAGATTGTCGCGTCCGCTTCGCGGCCGATCGCAGCCTGCGGCAGCGGCTACAGGTTGATCGCGCCCGGCATCAACACCGATCTGGGATCGACATTGGTCTGTAGCCGCTGCCGAGCCCGCGAGGCTGCGATAAGGCCCGCAGGGCCTTGGTTCGCGATTTCCCGCCGGACCTCTGGTGGCCCTTCAGATTGTGGCGTCCGCTTCGCGGCCGATCGCAGCCTTCGGCAGCGGCTACAGGTTGATCGCCGCCCGGCATCAACGCCGATTTTGGCGTGACATTGGCCTGTAGCCGCTGCCGAGCCCGCGAGGCTGCGATAAGGCCCGCAGGGCCTTGGTTCGCGATTTCCCGCCGGACCTCTGGCGGCCCTTTAGATTGTGGCGTCCGCTTCGCGGCCGATCGCAGCCTTCGGCAGCGGCTACATGAATCGTTATCGTCCGGGAACATTGTGGGTGCTTGGGCGGGCCTTATCGCGGGCAAGCCTCGCTCCTACGAAGGCGTGAGGAAGGACATTGCGATTCTGTTTCTGTAGGAGCGAAGCTTGCTCGCGATGACGTCAGGCCGGGCAATACACATGAGAAGACTGAAGCAACGTCCCCCAGCGCTCGCCATAAAAAAAGGCGGCTACCCGCAAGTAGCCGCCTTTTCATTCACCGCCGCTAACGCTTATTCCGGCAGTTTGTAGGCAATGATGTAGTCGCCCATCTTGGTGCCCAGCGAGCCGTGGCCGCCCACGACCACCAGCACGTATTGCTTGCCATCCTTGCCGGTGTAGCTCATCGGCGTGGCCTGGCCGCCCGCTGGCAGGCGTGACTTCCACAGTTCCTTGCCGTTGTTCACGTCATAACCGCGGATGTACTGGTCCAGGGTGCCGCTGAGGAAGCCTACGCCGCCGGCGGTGACCATCGAGCCGCCCATGCTCGGCACGCCGATGGGCAGGCCGATCGGTACCGGCGAGCTGTCGCGGCTGGTGCCGTTCTTGTGCTTCCACACCACTTTGTTGGTGGTCAGGTCGATACCGGCCACGTAGCCCCAGGCCGGGGCCTGGCAAGGTACGCCGAACGGCGACATGAACGGATGCATGATCACCGCGTAAGGCGCGCCGGTGTTGGGTTGCACGCCGGAGGTTTCGCTTTCGCGCTTGCTGTCGGCGGCGACTTCGGCGCGCGGCACCAGCTTGGAAACGAAGGCCATGTAGTTCGGGCTGGTGAACAGCAGGTGGCGGACCGGGTCGATCGACACGCTGCCCCAGTTGAACACGCCGACGTTACCCGGGTAGACCAGGCTGCCCTGGATCGACGGCGGGGTGTACTGGCCTTCGTAGCGCAGTTCCTTGAACTGGATGCGGCACAGCATCTGGTCGAACGGCGTGGCGCCCCACATGCCTTTTTCTTCCAGCGGCGGTGGCAGCAGGTTCAGGTCCGAACGGGCCTGGGTCGGCGCAGTACGGTCACCCTCGACCGCACCGCCCGGTGCCGGCACTTCGCGGATCGGCACGATCGGGGTGCCGTCGCGGCGGTCCAGCACATACAGGCTGCCTTGCTTGGTCGGCTGGATCAGCGCCGGCTTGATGCCGTCGGCGGTCTTCATGTCCACCAGGGTCGGCTGGCTGCCCACGTCCATGTCCCACAGGTCATGGTGAGTGAACTGGTAGTTCCAGCGCAGCTTGCCGGTGTCGATGTCCAGGGCCACGGTGCCGGCGCTGAATTTCTCGGCGCCCTCGGTGCGGTTGCCGCCCCATTGGTCAGGCATCTGGTTGCCCAGTGGCAGGTAGACCAGGCCCAGCTTCTCGTCGACGCTGGCCAGGGACCACATGTTCGGCGAGTTGCGAGTGTAGGTCTGGCCTTCCGGCAGCGGCGTGGTGACGTCGGGGTTGCCGGCGTCCCAGTTCCAGACCAGGTGGCCGTCGTGCACGTCGAAGGCGCGGATCACGCCGGACGGCTCGTTGGTCGACTCGTTGTCGGTCACGTGGCCGCCGATGATCACCAGGTTACGGGTGATGGCCGCCGGCGACGTCGAGTAGTAGCCGCCCGGGGTGAACGGGCCGATACCGGCCTTGAGGTCCACCGCGCCTTTGTTGCCGAAGTCTTCGCAGACCTTGCCGGTGTCGGCGTTGAGGGCGATCAGGCGCGCGTCGGCGGTCGGCAGGAACAGGCGACGCGGGCAGCTGGCGGCGATGGCCTGGCCGGCGGCCGAGAGGCTGGCCGGGGTGCTGATGGCGTCGGTCTTGTTGAAGCTGGCTTCGTCGTAGTACGACACGCCACGGCAGGTCATGTGCGCCCAGCCGCGGAAGTCATCGCCGTTCGGGCCCTGGATCTTCGGGTCGAAACGCCAGATTTCCTTGCCGGTGTCCGGGTCCAGCGCCAGCACCTGGCTGTGGGCGGTGCAGGCATAGAGCATGCCGTTGACCTTCAGCGGGGTGTTCTGGTTAGTGATTTCCACCGGGTCCTTGTCGGTTGGCATGTCGCCGGTGCGGATGCGCCAGGCTTCCTGCAGCTTGCCGACGTTGGCCGGGGTGATCTGCTTGAGTGGCGAGTAGCGGTCGCCGAATTCGCTGCGGCCATACGCCTGCCAGTCGCCTTCGGGCATCGACGGCGCGGCGCTGGTGGTGCTGGCGCTTTCGCGGCCCAGCTCGCCCGAGATCTCGCCAGGGTTGGTGAACTGGCTACCGATCGCGGCACCACCGGCCAGGACCACGGCCGCGCCGAGTACCGCGGTACCCAGCGGCGCCGGGCCGTTGCGCAGCAGCGGACGGCGGAACCATGGCAGCAGCAGAACCACACCCAGGGCAAACAACAGCGACAGGCGCGGCACCAGCTGCCACCAGTCCAGGCCGACTTCCCACAGGGCCCAGACGGCGCTGGCGAACAGCACCACACCGTAGACGATCAGCGCGGCACTACGGCCGGCCAGCAGCAGCACGCCGCTGACGATCAGGCCGATACCCGCCAGCAGGTAGTACAGCGAGCCGCCGAGCATGCTCAGCTTGATCCCCCCGGCCAGCATGGCCAGGCCCATTAGCAGCAGCAAGATACCGAGCAGGCTCGGCAGCAGGCGGCTCGGACTTGAAGCACCCTCAGTGCTCATAGTGTGGTTCTCCGTAATGTTTAAGGTAGTCCCGCGCTTGTTCACTTTAGATGACGATCAAGCGCAGGCATGGTTCAGCGTGTTGGGGCAAAACGTTCGGCAAAACAGTTTTATTCAGATTGGGCGCACGGGCGCCGTTCAGAACGAGCTCTGGATCTTGATCCCACCGATCAATGCGTCGTCGACCTGGTCCACGCCGCCCGGGTGGCGGATGTATTGCAGGTTCGGGCGCACGGTCAGCCAGTTGGTGACGTGCACGCCGTAGTACAGCTCGGCGCTGTATTCGGTGTCCTGGGGCGGCAGGTAGGCCGGGTTGTCGTAGTCGTGGATGACGTTGGCCTGGTTGGTCGCCTCGGCGTTCTTGCGGTAGGCCGGGTTGACGTGGACCCGGGCCATGGCGAAGCCGATGTCGTCCTTGGCCCGCGCCTCGAACAGGCCCTTGTAGACCAGTCCGGCCTGGACGTAGTTGTCGATGGCGTTGGTCTTCTTGTCGTGCATCGTCGCGTTGGCGAACAGGCTCAAGCCGCGCGAGTGGTCGCTGGCCAGGCTGGTGACCTGCTGCTGCACGCCCAGCCACATCCCGTGCTTGCTCGAACTGCTGCGATAGGCCTCGCCGCTCAAGGCGGCCGGCTGGCCGTTGCTGTCCTTGTACACATCGCTGGCCTTGGCGCTGCTGTAGTAGTAACCGGCGCGGTATTCGCCCGGCAGGCCGTTGAGCCTTGGCGTCCACACCAGCTCCACCGGCAGCAGGGTGCCCTGGGTGCCGCTGCCGCTGAGCTTGAAGCCGTTGTCGCGCTCGAGGTTGGACGGGTTCTGTTCATAGGCGCCGATCTGCGCGTAGAGCTCGGGGGTCAGGTGATACTTGACCCGCAGCGCCCATTGGCTGACTGGCCAGTTGTACCAGACGCTGCCGGCCCAGTTGCCGACCTGGGAGCCGCAGAACGCCAGGTTCTGGAAGTCGCAGGGGAAGCTGTTGAAGTCTTCGCCCTGGCCGAACCGGCCGACCTTGATGTCGAGCTTCTGGTCGAAGAATTTCTGCTGGTACCACATCTGCGTCAGGCGCCAGGTCTGGCCACGGCCCCAGACTTCCTGGGCCGAGGTAAAGCCGCCGACGCGCGGGTCGTTGATGCGGTCGTTGCTGATGTTGTCGCCGTCACGCTTGGTGATGGTCAGCTGGAACTCGGCATCGTCCCAGCCGAGGATCTTGTCCAGGTCCAGGTGGCTGCCGAAGGCGAACTGGTCGCTGAAGCGCGCGGTGCGGTCGTCATCGTAGCCGCCATGCAGGTTGGAGCCCATTTCGCCGACGAAGTCGATCTTGAAGTCGTAGCCTTTTTTCGCCAGCTCGGTGCGGTTGCCGTTCCAGTCGCCGAGCATCCACGGGGACTCGCTGTCGAAGGCCGGCGCCGCCTGGGCGCAGGTGGCCAGGCCGAGGGCGCCGAGCAGGGTCAGGGTTTTGTGGCTGGCGGTAGGGTGAAAGACAGCGCTGTCTTTAAGGGTTTGAACATCTGGCATAGGTGAAATCTTGGTCTTATTCAAGGAAATGGGCAGGCAAGCAAAGGCTCGACGTGGCTCGGTGCGCAGCCGCGCGAGCACGTTAATACAGCTGATGCAAAGGGCAGGATTAAAGGTTTCAGCTTGAGCGGCGCGAAGAATAAATCAGGGGCCTGGCGAGAGAAAGCGCTTTTGTTGACATGGATCATTTCGGATTCGGTAACAGTGCCGTCTCGCCGCCCGGAATACGGGCCTCGCGCTGCGCCGGGCGCGAGCAATGCCATGAGGCGCGACGCCCGTTGCCGGCCGTCGCGCCTCAGGAACCTCAGAAGGTGGTGCGCAAGCCGACCTCGATGCTGCGCCCCTGGGCCGGGGCGATGTCGCGCAGGATCGAGCTGGCGTAGCGCACGGTCTGGTTGGTCAGGTTCTCGCCCTTGACGAAGGCCAGCCACTGGCTGCTGCCGATGTCGAAGTGGTAACCGGCGCTGGCGCCCAGGGTGGTGTAGCCGTCGGTGCCGCTTTCGTTGTCCGGTACGCGCCGCTGGCTGGCGGCGTGTTCGACATCGATGCGCGCCTGCCAGCGGTCCAGTTCCCACAGCAGGCCGCTGTTCAGGCGCAGCGGCGCGATGCGCGGCAGGGCTTCGCCGTTGTCCAGGTTCTTGGCGCGGGTGTAGTCGCCGGACAGCTCCAGGGCGAACTTGCCATAGGCGCTTTCGCCGAGCTTCCAGTGGTCCTGGGCCTCGATCCCGGCAAAGCGCGCGCGCACTCCGGAATAGGTGTATTCCGGCATGCCGTCGGCATCTTCCTCGCCTTCGTCGTTGAGGGTGCGACCGCTGCCCAGCAGGCCGATGTAGTTGGAGAAGTGGCTGTAGAACAGCCCGACGCTGCCTTTGTGGGTGCCGTTGTCGAAGCGCAGGGCCAGGTCGCTGGACACGGCTTTTTCCTTCGACAGGTTGGCGTCGCCGACTTCATAGGTGCCGGTGGCCACGTGGGCGCCGTTGGCATACAGCTCGTAGAAGGTCGGGGCGCGCTCGGTGTAGCCCAGGGTGGCGGCCACGGACCAGATCGGTGTCAGGGTGTAGACCGCGCCGGAGGACAGGCTGCCGGCGGTGAAGCTGCTGGAGCTGTCGGCCTGGCTGAAGCGCTCGTTGCCTTTGCCGTCCGGGTCGACGCGGGTGTGTTCCAGGCGCCCGCCGAGGCTGAGTTTCAGGCGCTCGGTGGCCTGCAATTCTTCGAGGATGAACAGCGCGGCGCTGTCGGTATCGGTCTGGGGCACGAAGGCTTCTTCGCCGAGCGCGGAAAACTCGCTGCGGCTGACCTGGGCGCCGATCACCCCATTGAGCGGGCCAAGGGGCTGGTGGCGGGCTTCGACCCGGGCTTCGTAACCCTTGTTCTTGAAAACCGTGCCGGTCTCGCCGTCTTCGATTTCGCGGTGCTCGTAATCGGTGTAGCCGGCGTCGAATTTCAGCGAGCTGAAGGGGCCGTCGAGGTTGCGCAGTTCCGAGGCGAAGGCGTAGTGATCCTGCTTCATGCGGATGCGCACAGCGTCTTCGGCGGGCGAGCCGTAGTTGGAGTCGTATTTGCTGTAGGACAGCCCGGCGTAACCGTCGTCCCAGGTATAGGAACCGCCGACGGCGCCGCCGTCCTGGCGCCCGTCGCTGTTGCCCAGGCGGCCTTTCTTGCCGTTGCCGTCTTCGCTGGGCGGGGCATGGCGGCTGCGGGCGTAGCCGGGGATTTTCAGGTCGTTGAACTGCCGCGAGTTGGCGTCCAGGTGCAGGGCGAAGGTGCCGTTGCCGGCTTCCAGCTTGCCTGCGCTGCTGCGGGTGGTGTCGGCGCCGCCGTAGCGCAATTCGCCGGCACCGTGGATGCCTTCGATGGCGGCGGTGGGGATGCGGTTATCGAAGGTGTTGACCACCCCGCCGATGGCGTTGCCGCCATACAGCAGGGCGGCCGGGCCGCGGACGATCTCGATGCGCTCGACGTTGACCGGGTCCAGTGGCACGGCGTGGTCGTAGGACAGCGACGAAGCATCCAGGGCGCCGACGCCATTGCGCAGCACGCGAATGCGATCGCCGTCCAGGCCGCGAATGATCGGGCGGCTGGCGCCCGGGCCGAAGTAGGACGAAGACACGCCCGGCTGTTTATTCAGGGTTTCGCCCAGGCTGCCTTGCTGTTGCAGGGTCAGCTCGTCGCCTTCGAGCACCGTGCTCGGCGCTGCCGTCTGCTGGCTGCCCAGCGGGTTGGCGGTGATGACCTGCGGTTGCAGCTCCAGGGCGTGGGCCTGGGAAGCGAATAGCAAGGCGGCGGACAGCGGCGTCAGGCGCCAGCTTAGCGAGCGAAAAGGGCGGGGGGCAGAAAGGGACATCGGTCATTCCTTGGCAAGCGCAGGGCTGTGCGCTTTTGCGTCAAAAGAGAACAGGCGTGACACGGCGAGGTGTCTGGATCGGGGCTTTGTTTTGTATTGATACAATATAACATCTCTTTTGGCGCAAAAAGAAAGGAACTTTTTCAACACGCTTCCGTAGGAGCGAGGCTTGCCCGCGATGCAGGCACCACCGGTTATCAGAAACCCCGCGTCATCGTTCATCGCGGGCAAGCCTCGCTCCTACGTTAATGGGCGCGTTCACCGGCGCGCGGGATCTCACCTACAGTTACTCAAGATCCGCACCCGCCCTTCCACCGGATCGAACCCTCGGCTAAGGTGCGCGACTTTCCTTTTTCCTCTTGCTCGAAGGCCTGGCATGACCGCAACGAACAACGACCCGCTGCACGGCGTCACCCTGGAACAGATCCTCAAGGCGCTGGTGGAACATTACGAGTGGCGGGGGCTGGCCGAGCGCATCGATATCCGTTGCTTCAAGAGCGACCCGAGCATCAAGTCGAGCCTGACGTTCCTGCGCAAGACGCCCTGGGCGCGGGAGAAGGTCGAGCAGCTGTACGTGAAATTGCAGCGCACCAAACGCCCGCTCTAAGGACCTTCGATGGCTGTCGAGCCGGTTTTTCCTTCAGGCGGCAAACGGCTGTTCACCGCCCTGGCCGCGTTGCTCGGCTGGGTGGGGCTGACGATCCAGCTGTACCTGATTCTCCATTTGCGCTGGACGGTGGACGCCAGCCTGCTGGGCGGGCTGGTCAACTTTTTCAGTTTTTTCACCGTGCTCACCAACACCCTGGTGGCGGTGGTGCTGACCTGTGCCCTGGACCTGCGCCGCTCCCGCGGGCAGCTGTTCTTCCTGCAACCCTGGGTCGGCAGCGGCATCGCGGTGAGCATCCTGGTCGTGGGGCTGGCGTACAGCCTGCTGTTGCGGCACCTGTGGCATCCACAGGGCTGGCAGTTCGTGGCCGACGAGCTGCTGCACGACGTGATGCCGCTGCTGTTCCTCGTCTATTGGTGGTGCTGCGTGCCCAAGGGCAGCCTGGGCCTGCGGCATGTCGCCGGGTGGATGCTTTATCCGCTGCTGTATTTCGCCTATGTCTTGCTGCGCGGGCATGTGCTGGGGCTGTATCCCTATCCTTTCGTCGATGTGGGCAAGCTGGGCTATGCACAGGCGTTCGTGAATGCGTTGGGCATCCTGGCGGGGTTCGTGCTGGTGGCGCTGGGGATGGTCGGGCTGGATCGTTGGCTGGGGCGGCGCCGGGCTTGATTGGGCAGTGGCTGGAAGGGCGTCATCGCGGGCAAGCCTCGCTCCTACGGAAAGTGAAGGGCGGTGTTCCGCTGCAATTCCGTAGGAGCGAGGCTTGCCCGCGAAAGGCAGCAACGCTGCCTATTCTTCCTCGCTGCCGCTGTCCAGGCGCCAATAACCGGCGGCCTTGACGAACTCATCGTCGAGCCGGTGCTCGTCCAGCAGCACCCGGCGAATCTGCCGCGAGACTTTGCTTTCCGTGGCCACCCAGGCGTACAGCTTGCCGCTCGGCACCTGCAGCCCGCGCACGGTGCTGAGCAGGTCCTGCTGGCCGCCGTCGCGCTCGACCCAGATCACCTCGACCTGCGCCGCGCTTTCCAGCACCTGGCGCTCGGCCGCGTCCTGGATCTCGATCACCGCCAGCACCCGGCGCCCGGCGGGCAGTTCTTCCAGGCGCCGGGCTATGGCCGGCAGCGCGGTTTCGTCGCCGATCAGCAAGTAGCTGTCGAACATGTCCGGCACGATCATCGAGCCGCGGGGCCCGCCGATGTGCAGGAACTGCCCGGGCCTGGCCTGTTCGGCCCAGGTGGAGGCGGGGCCGTCGCCGTGCAGCACGAAGTCGATGTCCAGCTCGCCGATATCCAGGTCGTAGCGTCGTGGCGTGTAGTCGCGCATGGCCGGCATCGCGCCGTCGTTCTTGCCCGGAGCCAGCACCAGGGTTTCCAGGGCGGCTTGCTGCTCGGCGTTCTGCGGGAACAGCAGCTTCACATGATCGTCACTGCCGAGGCTGATGAAGCCGGCGAGTTCCGGCCCGCCCAGGGTAATGCGGCGCATGCGCGGGGTCAGGTCGACCACCCGCAGCACTTGCAGGCGGCGGCGCTTGATCTCGTGGCTGACCCGATGAATCGTTGGCGAAGTGTCTGTGCTCATTCAACTGACTCCTGGCTGGAAGGGGTGGCCGGGCCGTCGACGATGGCGCGGGCGGTGGCGTTCAGCAGGTCGCGGACCCGCACGATTTCTTGCGGGCTCCAGCGGCCGTGGTGCATCTGCAGGGCGTGGCGCAGGTTGTGCACCGCCTCGTGGATTTCCGCCGGGCGATCGTGGCCGCGCAGCGAGCGCTTGCTGACATCGATGCGCATGCGCACGCCGTCCAGGGCAATGGCCTGGTCCTGCAATGACAGGCGGCCGGCCTCGGTCACGCTGTAGCGTTTCTTCCCGCCTTCGGCGTCGCCGCTGATCAGTTCGCTTTCCTCGAGGAAGGTCAGGGTCGGGTAGATCACGCCGGGGCTGGGGCTGTAGGCGCCATCGAACATGCCTTCGATCTGGCGGATCAGGTCATAGCCGTGGCACGGCTGCTCGGCGATCAGCGCCAGCAACAGCAGCTTCAGGTCGCCGGGGGCAAAAACCCGCGGGCCGCGGCCGCCGCGTTCGCGTCCGGGGCGTTTTTCGAAACCGTCGTGGCCGTCGCCGAATTCGCGGTGGTGTGGGTGGTGTTCTCTCATTTCCTCTTTCTCCTGTGCGTTTAAGACATAACTTAAGATATATCTTAAATGCCGCGCAAGTACTTCCGTGCTGGCCGCACCAGCCGTTTGTCGCAGAGGGGGGAATCGAGACAGTCCGTAGCCGCTGCCGAGCCTGCGAGGCTGCGATCGAGGACGCAGTCCTCGCAAAACGGCTTCCGCAGTGAGTAACGGGGTTGCCGGTTAGCGGCCGCTGCGCAGCCGATCGCAGCCTCGCGGGCTCGGCTGCGGCTACAGGCGGCTATGTTGCGGGGGGAGGTTTCAGCGTTGGGCCAGGTTGCCCAGGCATTGGGTGTTGCTGCCCGGTTGCAGGTACGGCGTGAGGATCGGCGCCATGCCCTTGAGCACCTGGACCGGCAGCGCCGAGGTGAACTTGAAGCCTTGGGCCGAGGCGCCCGGCACGTAGGCGGTGAGGGTGCCGAAGTGGTGCTCGCCGATATAGAACACGAAGGTGGCGGTGCGGTTGATGGCCTTCGAACTGAGGATCCGCCCGCCGGAGCCGACGGCTTCGATGCGGTTGTCGCCGGTGCCGGTCTTGCCGCCCATGGCCAGCGGGGTGCCGTCGGCCAGCTTGAAGCTGCCGGAGAGACGCTTGGCGGTACCGGCGTCGACCACTTGCGACAGGGCGCCGCGCAGCGCCGTGGCCACTTCCGACTGCATCACTCGCTTGCCCTCGGCCGGGTCGTTGACCAGCTTGGTTTCGTAGGGCGTATCGGCGGCGAAATGCAGGCTGTCGATGCGCAGGGTCGGCAGGCGCACGCCATCGTTGAGGATGGTCCCGACCAACTCGGCCAGCGCCGCGGGGCGGTCGCCGGAACTGCCGATGGCAGTCGCCAGCGAGGGCACCAGGTGGTCGAACGGATAGCCGACTTTCTGCCAGCGCTGGTGGATATCGAGGAACGCCTCGATCTCCAGCATGGTGCGGATGCGGCTGTCCCGCGCGCTCTTGTGCCGGCTCTTGAACAGCCAGCTGTAGACTTCCTGGCGCTCGAATTCGCTGGCCTTGACGATCTGGCTGAACTGGGCGTCGGGGTTGTTCAACAGGTAGCCAAGCAGCCACAGGTCCAGCGGGTGCACCTTGGCGATATAGCCCTGGTCGGGCAGGTCGTAGGCGCCGGGGCCGTAGCTGTAATAGAGCTTGTCCAGGCGTTCGTCGGTGAGTTTCTCGTTCAGCTTGGTGCCCTTGAGGTGCGAGCGCACGAAGCTGTTGAAGCTCTCTTGGCTGGCTTCGGGCAGCAGGTAGCGGTGCACGGCCGCCAGCCGGATGGGCGTGGGGTGCATGCTGTCGAGGAAGGTGTCCAGGCGCGCCTGGGTGTCCTTGTTGCGGTACTTCTTCCAGAACCGCAGGAGGAAGGCGGTGCCCTCGCGGTCGGCGAACTTGGCCAGGTATTCCTGGCGCCGCGGGTCGCCGTCATCCTTGAGCAGGTTGGCGCTGTTGCTGGGGCCGGCGTAGGTGCTGTAGCGCACTACATCGCGCATCAGGCGGATGAACGGCAGGTTGATGGATTCGCGCAGGGCATCGCGCAGGGTCGGCATGCGGCCGTTGTCTTCCTTGCGGAAGTTATGAAAGGTGTGCAGCCCGCCGCCGGTGAAAAAGCTCTCGCCGGGGCTGGCCGAGTATTTGCGGTCCAGGGCCGCCTCGAGCATTTTCGGCAGGCTGCGGTCGGTGTTCTGGATCAGGTAGTCCAACGCCCAGCGGCTCAGGCGGTCCTGTTCGGCGATCTCGACTTTCTTCAGCACCGCCGGGGTTTCGGCGCCGTAGTGCTCATGCAGCTCGGCGATGATCTGCAGGTAGGTGGTCAGCACCCGCAGCTTGGCGGTGGAGCCCAGCTCCAGCTTGCTGCCTTCGTTGATGTCGAAGGGCTGGTCGGTGCTGTCGGTCTGGACCCGCACCCGCGAACCGTCCGGCGTCAATTCGAGCAGGGTGAAGCTGTAACGCACCTGGGTGGTGCTGGTCGGCGTCAGCAGGCGCTCGCCGAGCAGGCCAATCTCGCCGGCGAACACCGGGTCGGCCAGGCGCTTGAGGTATTCGGTGGCCTGGCGTTGCAGCTCGCTTTGCAGGGTGCTGGTGGCCGACAGGTCGAGGCGGTCGAGGTCGTACAGCGGCCGGTTGAGCAGGCCGGCCAGGCGGCTGCGGGCGACGCTGATGCCCTTGTTGGTCTCGATCGGCTGGATCGTCGGTTGCTGCACCCAGTCGCGGAAGATGACCTTGCTGGCCAGGGCGGCGGCCGACAGCGGCGCATCGATCACGCCGTTCTGGGTCAGCAGGCGGATGTGGCTGTCGGTGAGTTCGGCCAGCTCGCGGCGGCCTTTGGACAGGTAATGCGAAGGCCGGCGCTGGGCGATCATCAACGACAGCACCTGGCGCAAGGCCAGGCCGCGTTGCGCCAGGCTCTGCGGGTCGCTGGCGGTGCTCGCCAGCTGTTCGTTGACCTGGGTGAAGTCGGCGCCGTACCAGACCCGCAGCCCTTCGGCCATGCCGTGCACTTCGCCGTGGCCGGGCACGGCCGACAGCGGCACGCTGTTGAGGTAGTCGCGGATGATCCGGCGCCGGGCCTCGAGGGTTTGCTGGCCGCCCTGGTAGGCGCGCACGCTGGCGGAAATCATCTGCCGGATTTTCTCCGCGCCGGACACGGTCAGGCCGTCCGGCGAGTGCCGGTACTTTTCCAGCTGGGTCGCCAGGGTGCTGCCGCCCGCCGTCTGTCCGGGCAGGTGCAGCAGCTTGGCCACTTGCGACCAGGCGGCCTTGGCGAAGCGCGGCCAGTCCACCGCCGGGTTGGCCAGGGGCTGGTCGGGATCGAGCAATTCGCGGTTTTCGATGAACAGCAGGCTGCGCACCATCACCGGCGGGATGGCGGCGAAGTTCGAGTAGAGCTGTTGCGGGTATTTGAATTGATAGAGCGGGGCGGCGCGGCAATCGGTGATCGACAGCCCCGCCTGGATCTTCTCGGTGTAGGGCACGAAAAAACCGTTTTCGCTGTAGTTCATCAAGGCGGGGGAGAAGCGGGTCTGCGCCTGCACCACATAGCCGCGCTTGAGCAGGCGCGCCAGGAAATCGTCGAGGGCGCTGTAGCCCAGGCGTTTGTCGAAGGGGCCGGCGCCGGGGTAGACGATGGCGTCGCTGGGGCCGGGCTCCATGGAATAGCTCAGGCGAGCGGCGTATTGGCTGATTTCGCGCGCCTGCAGTTTCGAGGTGCGCATTTCCTTGGACGCGGCATAACCCAGGGCGACCAGGGTCATCAGCAACAATAGCCAGAACAGCCGACGCCAATGCCGGCTTGAATGGGACTTTTCAGGGATAGGCGCTTCTTCCACGCGATCAGTTGGCACTGCATTTTTTCTCGAATCGGTCTGCCACAAAGCACCCATAGTCGACTGATCCATTCCCGCAGATTGATCGGACTTGTCTGAAGCTTAGACGGTGGTGGGCAATGGTGAAAAATTTGTGATGGCCCCGAAAACAATTACTGCCCCGGGAACAGCAAGCGTGCTCGCGATAAACCCCCGGCCGCCACGACGCTGCCGATACCCCGCGTGATCGTCGACGAGCACCGCGAGCACGCTCGCCGCTAGTGGCTGTGGGGAAGGGTTAAAGAAGCCTGAGATAGAGCCGTTGCGGCCGGTAAATACGCCCTAGGTAGGGGCATGACGCTGCCCCATGGCTGTGCAATACTCGGCGCCGTTCAAAAATGACAAACGGCAAGAAATCCAGGTGATGCCACGTTGCAAAACCCGAAAATACCGGGATTTCTCTCTGAATTTAGCTGTTTATAGAGTGAAAAATCCTGCCGTCAGCTTTTTATACTGCACGCCCCACTGATCTTGCAGGATTTGTCCTACAAGACGTGTCGGCCCATAAGGTCGATCCGATCTGGTTGGCACGGGTTATCCATCCGTCCCTCACAGGCTCGGTGGCTCATATCCAATAACAAGATGAGGTTGTATCCCTATGCCAGTTGGCAACCACCTGCCCCAAGGCGAGACCGCTCAAGGCGGCCCGCTGAAACGCGAACTCGGCGAACGGCATATTCGCTTGATGGCGCTTGGCGCCTGTATCGGCGTCGGCCTGTTCCTCGGTTCGGCCAAGGCCATCGAAATGGCCGGCCCGGCCATCATGCTGTCGTACATCCTCGGCGGCCTGGCGATTCTGGTAATCATGCGCGCCCTCGGCGAGATGGCCGTGCATAACCCGGTCGCGGGTTCCTTCAGCCGTTACGCACAAGACTACCTGGGCCCGCTGGCGGGCTTCCTCACCGGTTGGAACTACTGGTTCCTGTGGCTGGTGACCTGCGTAGCGGAAATCACCGCGGTGGCGGTGTACATGGGCATCTGGTTCCCCGATGTGCCGCGCTGGATCTGGGCCCTGGCGGCCCTGGTGAGCATGGGTTCGATCAACCTGATCGCGGTCAAGGCCTTCGGTGAGTTCGAGTTCTGGTTCGCCCTGATCAAGATCGTCACCATCATCGCCATGGTCATCGGCGGCATCGGCATCATCGCCTTCGGTTTCGGCAATGACGGCGTGGCGCTGGGCATTTCCAACCTGTGGACCCACGGCGGTTTCATGCCCAACGGCATGACTGGCGTGCTGATGTCCCTGCAAATGGTGATGTTCGCCTACCTGGGCGTGGAAATGATCGGCCTCACCGCCGGTGAAGCGAAGAACCCGCAGAAGACCATTCCCAACGCCATCGGCTCGGTGTTCTGGCGCATCCTGCTGTTCTATGTGGGCGCGCTGTTCGTGATCCTGTCGATCTACCCCTGGAACGAAATCGGCACCCAGGGCAGCCCGTTCGTGATGACGTTCGAGCGCCTGGGCATCAAGACCGCCGCCGGCATCATCAACTTCGTGGTGATCACCGCTGCGCTGTCGTCCTGCAACGGCGGCATCTTCAGCACCGGGCGCATGCTCTACAGCCTGGCGCAGAACGGCCAGGCCCCGGCCGGCTTCGCCAAGACCTCGAGCAATGGCGTGCCGCGTCGCGCGCTGCTGCTGTCGATCTTCGCCTTGCTGCTGGGCGTGCTGATGAACTACCTGGTACCGGAAAAAGTGTTCGTCTGGGTGACGTCCATCGCCACCTTCGGCGCGATCTGGACCTGGGTGATGATCCTCCTGGCCCAGCTCAAGTTCCGCAAAGGCCTGAGCGCCTCGGAACGTGCCGGCCTGAAGTACCGCATGTGGCTGTACCCGGTCAGCTCCTACCTGGCCCTGGCGTTCCTGGTGCTGGTGGTGGGGCTGATGGCCTACTTCCCGGACACCCGCGTGGCGCTGTATGTCGGCCCGGCGTTCCTGGTGCTGCTGACGGTGCTGTTCTACCTGTTCAAGCTGCAACCGGCCAATGCCCAGCAGGGTGCGGTGCGTTCGGCGTCGTAATCCAATCAGGCGATAAACAAAAAGCCCCGGTCAGTGACCGGGGCTTTTTTATGCGGGCGATGGGCCTGCGGCTTCGGGTTTTATCGTGGCAACCGCCCGTTCGCCGCCGCCTGGCGCCATGCGGTCAGCTGCCCAGCAGCCCGCTGGTGTCCGCGTCGAACGCCGCTTTCGCTTGCTGCGCGGCGGGCGCCAGCAAGGCCAGCAACGCGGCTTCGCTGTACAGCTGGGTGCTCGCCAGGCTCTTGGGCGTCGGCTCGATCGGGATCAGCACGTCTTCATCGCTGGCGTGCAGCCAGACCGCCGCGACATGCAATGCCGAGACAAACAGCACGCGCAGTTCATAGGTGCGGCCCTTGAGGTGCGGCGCCTTTTCCGCGAGGTTCAGCGCATTGACCGTGGCAGGCGCCAGGGCGCCGTGGTTCAGCGAGGAAAACTCGACCTGGCCACCGACTTCCACCAGTTGCGCGTCGGCAATCGACACGCCGTCGCTGAACACCAGGTAATGCCAGTCCCCCAGCGTGGCTTGTTGCAGGCCTTTGCCCTGGGCCAGGTCTTGCAGGCTCAGCGAATAGCCGCGATAGGGCTCGGACAGGCTCACCTTGCTGGCCGTGGCCTGGGCGAACTGGCGGTTGACGCCAAAACCTTTGCTCTGCAGCGCGGCCTGGAGCGCCGGGCGCAATACCTGGGCGCCGTTGGCGGGTGCCTTGGGATAAATCAATTGCATGCTGGCCTCCTAGTTTTTCCGGGTGAAGTAAGTGTGGGTCCAGTTACCGCCGCCGTTGTACGAGCGGGGGAAGGTGTTCAGGGCACGGGTCGAATAACCGTAGATGGAGTCCGCGATCAGCAGGTAGCTGCCGTTGGTGCCATAAATCGCCAGGAAGTGCGCGCCGCCGCCAAACCAGGCACAGCGCAGGCCAATGGGGCGGCCCATGCCGATCTGGTTTTCGATGGCCGACAGCTGGATCGAGCCCTGGTTCATGCCGCCGAAGCTGCGGGTGGTGCGCAGCGCCGAATCCAGGTAGCCATACACGTTGCACGGCCCCGGCTGGTTGCAGCAGGTGTTGCGGCCCAGTTCCGTGTTGGCGACCCCGCACTGGGTCCAGGAGCCGGTGCGGTAATAGTTGCCGACCGAGGCCGACAGCGCGGCCCAGCACCAGTTGGTCTGAGTTTGCTGCTGAATGCTGAAGTTGAGGCTGGCGGCCAGCGCGGCGCGTTCCGCGTTGTCCTCGACCTCGCTCAGCCCGGCGTTCAGCAAAGTGCCGGCCAGGCACTGCGGCAGCGCCTCGGCAGGGCTTGTACGGATAAAGGGTGTGTCTTCAAGGGTTAGCATTTTCATCCTCCATGAGTGAAAACAAGCGTCCAGCTTGTGTCGTCGTTGCGTGTTGCGTGTTGCGTGTTGCGATGCAGCGTCTTGCGCAAGCCCGTGACCGGCCTATGGGGTTCGCCATCCTCGATGGCCTGTTCCGGCGGGCTCAGGGGTAACCTTAGTCGCGATATGCGTTTATGCAAATAAAATTATGCATTAATGCATTTTAATGGCTGCAAGCCGCTTGCTGGATGGCCGTCTGGAAGTCGTTTGAAAGGCAGCAATGACGATGGCCGGCGCCGCACGTCGGCATGGGCCGGGTTCGCGTGCCAGCCATTGCAGAATTGGAAGGGGCGCAGGGGGTGGCGCCATTGCCGGCAGTGGGCGACCGCAGGTCTGAAAGAACGCCAGGATCGATGATTTGGCCCGTCGCAGGCACAAAAACCTGCCATACAAGTTGAGCAACATTCAACGCGGAGTGTCACCAATGAGACTCTTATGGAAGGGAATCTCCAGATACACGGTGATCGGCATCGCCAACACCTTCATCCACTGGCTGGTGTTTTTCCTGCTGAGCCTGGTCGCGGGCCTCAGCCAGGCGCTCAGCAACCTGGCGGCCTTTTGTGTCGCGGCTTCGTTTTCCTTTTACATGAATGCGCGTTTCACTTTCGCCGCCAAGGCGTCGGTCGGCGGCTATCTGTTGTTCCTCGGGGGCATGGGCGCGCTGAGCCTGGGCGTCGGGTATGCCGGCGATGTGTGGCGGCTGCCCGGCCTGCTGACGGTGCTGGCGTTTTCGGCCCTGAGCCTGGTGGCGGGGTTCCTGTTCGCCAAGTACCTGGTGTTCCGCGAGTGTGAGCCATGAAGATCTCGCTGATCGTTCCGGTCTTCAACGAGGAACAGGCCATCAATCTGTTCTACCAGGCGGTGCGCCGCGAGTTGCGCTTCGAACAGGGCGAAGTCGAGATCGTCTTCATCAACGACGGCAGTTCCGACCGCACGGCCGAGGAGGTCAAGGCCCTGGCGCAGATGGACGAGCAGGTGCTGTTGATCAACTTTTCGCGCAATTTCGGCAAGGAACCGGCGCTGTTCGCCGGGCTGGAGCACGCCACCGGCGATGCGGTGATTCCCATGGACGTCGACCTGCAGGACCCGATCAACGTCATCCCGCGGCTGATCGAGGAATGGCGGAAGGGCGCCGATGTGGTGCTCGCCAAACGCCGCGGGCGTACCGCGGACAGCTATCTGCGGCGTTGCAGCGCGGCGCTGTTCTACCACCTGCTGAACCGTATCGCTTACACCCGGATCGAGGAAAATGTCGGCGACTTCCGGCTCATGGATCGCAAGGTGGTGAACGTGATCCGCACCTTGCCCGAGCATCAGTTGTTCATGAAGGGCGTCCTGTCGTGGGCCGGGTTCACCACGGTGGTGGTGGAATACGAGCGCGCCGAGCGGGTCGCGGGCAAGAGCAAGTTCAATGGCTGGAAGCTCTGGAACCTGGCGCTGGAGGGCATCACCTCGTTCAGCACCGTGCCGTTACGGCTGTGGACCTACGTCGGCGGCGGCATCTCGATTTTTGCCGTGCTCTATGCGGTGTACATGGTCCTGGACAAGATTTTCTTCGGCAACAATGTGCCGGGCTACCCCTCGCTGATGACCGCCATCCTGTTTCTCGGCGGCGTGCAATTGATCGGCATCGGCATCCTCGGCGAATACATCGGCCGGATCTATATCGAAGCCAAGCACCGGCCGCGCTATGTAATCAAGGACGTCATCGGCGGCAAAGACCGCCTGGGGCTCTAGCATGGGCAGAATGGGTAGCTTGCTCGGCGGGGAGCTCGGACGCCGCCAGGTCTGGCTGTTTTTCCTGGTCGCCACCTCGTTGTATGTGCTGCCGCTGATCCTCGCGGACTTTCCTTATATCGATGACAACTGGCGCTCGCTGTCGGCCGGCACCGCCTGGACAGAGCAGGGGCGGCTGTTCGCCGAGCTGTTCTACAAGGCGCTGACGTTCAGCAATGCCGCGCCGAACATCTTTCCCTTGCCCCTTTTGATCGCCACGCTGGCCATGGCTGCGGCCTTGAGCCGCCTGGCTTTCCACTATTATTCGCAGCCGACGCTGGCCGGCTGCCTGGTGCTGTTGCCGCTCTGGTACAACCCGTTCTTCCTACAGAACCTGTCGTATCAATACGACGGCCCGGCCATGGCCCTGAGCCTGGTGGCGGTGATCTACGCCATCGTCTATCGCAGCCCTTATCGCGCGCTGCAATGGCTGGTGCCGGCAGCGCTGGTGGCGCTGGCCATTGGGCTGTATCAGATCAGCCTCAACGTGTTTCTCGGCCTGTGCTGCCTGGAGGTGATCCGCGGCGCCAATGACCGCACCGCCTGGCCGCGCTGGTGGGAAATGATCGGCTGGAAAATCGCCCAGGCGGCCCTGGGCTGGATGATCTATTGCGTCACCGCCTACCCGTTCATGGAACAGACCCGCACCTTGCTGCTGAATGGGTCGGCGCAGCCCTTGCTGCAATTGCAAGTCAACATCGGCAGGGTGCTGGAAAAAGTCGCGCTGCTGTTTCACGGCGGGTTCGCCTGGGTGTTCGCCGCGCTGGCGCTGTGTGCCCTTGCCGGTTGCGGGTGCTTGGTGGCGAACCTGCTCAAGCGGCCGGACAGCGGCCTGAGAAAACTGGTGATGGGCCTGGCCTGTCTGCTCGCCTTGCTGCTGGTGATTGTGCTGGTGTCGGGAATCGCGCTGTTTTTCCGCGACTTCAATGAAGGCGCCCGGACCTTGATGGGCTTCGCAATGCTGTTGGTGCTGCTGTTCTATCTGAGCCACCTGGCGTTGGCGGCGCTGCATGAACGCTTGCCGCTGCTGCTGATGGTGCCGCTGCTGGCGATGCTGGCGCTGTCATTCGCTCATGGGCGGGTGCTGGTGGCGCAGAAAACCCTGGTGGCCAGCGCGCTGTTGAGCCTTGAGCGCGACATCACCAGCCATGCGCAGCTGCGCGAGGCCAAGCGCATTTATATGTCGGTGACCTATTCCGATCACTGGCTGCTGGCGGCGGCGGGTTCGTTCAAGCAAATGCCGGTGCTGCATTACCTGCTGAACATCGACTTCTTCATGCTGGCCGAGAACCTGCCCAAGGTGGGCATCACCAACGTGGTGGCGGAAAGGGAGCGGCGCAACGCCACCCGGGTCGGCTACCAGGGCTACCCGCCGCTGGTGGACAGCCGTTATTACCGGATCTACCTGCTGGGCGACTACGGTTTTATCGTCATGAAGGAACCGGCGCCGATCAAAACGCTGCAATGGTGAGGCGCCGGGCTTATCCGCAGGCTCAGAACTGATCCATCAGCAGCACACGGCATTCCCTGGCCTGGAAGGCGTTGATCTGGGGCACCAGGCGGGTGAAGTGCTCGGTCTGGCAATGGGCCTTGAGCGCCGCGCGGTCTGGCCATTGCTCGATAAAGATGAAGTGCCCCGGGTCTTGCTGATCGACGAACAGGTCGTAGGCGATGCAGTCCGGTTCCTGGCGGGTTTTCTCCACCAGTTCGGCGTACCAGGGGCGCACGGTGTTGAGGTGTTCGGGCTTGATGAAGTCTTCGGCGATGACTTTGAGCACTTGGGTTGCATCCTTTGCTTGTCGATGGATAACGCCCCGCCAGCGCGGCGGGGCGTCGAGCGGGGCCGGTCAGGCCGCGGCTTCGCTGTTGGGTTCGAAGCTGTCGGCGCGCGCCAGTTGCCACATGCGCGAGTAGAACTCGCCGCTGACGGCGCCGGTGAGCAGTTCGCCGGGCTTGAGGAACACATGCAGCTGCGAGAACAGCTTGATCTCGGTGGCCGACATGCGTCGCACCAGGTGCTTGGCTTCCAGTTGCGAGGGGTGTTGCAGGCCGGCGGCGGCGAGCATTTCGGCCAGGGCCTTGAGGGTGTTGCGGTGGAAGCTGAACACTCGCTGGGCCTTGTCCGGCACCACCAGGGCGCGCTGGCGCAGGTTGTCCTGGGTGGCGACCCCGGTCGGGCATTTGTTGGTGTGGCAGCTTTGCGACTGGATGCAGCCGATGGCGAACATGAAACCGCGCGCCGAGTTGGCCCAGTCGGCGCCGATGGCCAGCACGCTGGCGATGTCGAAGGCGCTGACGATCTTGCCGCTGGCGCCGAGCTTGATCTTGTCGCGCAGGTTCAGGCCGACCAGGGTGTTGTGCACGAACAGCAGGCCTTCGCGCATGGGCACGCCGATGTGGTCAGTGAATTCCACCGGTGCCGCGCCGGTGCCGCCTTCCTTACCGTCGACCACGATGAAGTCCGGGAGAATGCCGGTTTCCAGCATGGCCTTGGCGATGCCCATGAACTCCCACGGGTGGCCGAGGCAGAACTTGAAGCCCACGGGCTTGCCGCCGGACAGCTCACGCAGCTGCTGGATGAAATGCATCATTTCGATCGGCGTGGAAAAGGCGCTGTGGCTCGACGGCGAAATGCAGTCCTCGCCCATGCGGATGCCGCGGGTGTCGGCGATCTCCTGGGTCACCTTGTGCTTGGGCAGGATGCCGCCATGGCCGGGCTTGGCGCCCTGGCTCATCTTGATTTCGATCATTCGCACCTGCGGGTCCTGCGCCTGCCTGGCGAAACGCTCGGGGTCGAAACGGCCGTCGCTGGTGCGGCAGCCGAAATAACCGCTGCCCAGTTCCCAGGTCAGGTCGCCGCCGTTTTCGCGGTGGTAAGGGCTGATGCTGCCTTCGCCGGTGTCATGGGCGAAGTTGCCGAGCTTGGCGCCCTGGTTGAGGGCGCGGATGGCGTTGGCGCTGAGGGAACCGAAGCTCATGGCCGAGATGTTGAACACCGAAGCCGAGTACGGCTGCGTGCACTGCGGGCCGCCGACCGTGACGCGAAAGGTGCTCGGGTCGCTCAGGGGCGCCGGGCGCATCGAGTGGCCGATGAATTCGAAGCCCGACTGGTAGACGTCGACCAGGGTGCCGAACGGCTTGTCGGCGCTTTCATTCTTGGCCCGCGAATAGACCAGCGAGCGCTGGGCCCTGGAGAAGGGCAGGGCGTCGCTGTCGGATTCCAGCAGGTACTGGCGGATTTCCGGGCGGATGCCTTCGACCAGGTAGCGGATATTGCCCAGGATCGGGTAGTTGCGGCGCACCGCGTGAGGGCTTTGCAGCAGGTCGAAAATGCCTAGCAGGCTGAGCAGGGCGGTGACCAGGGTGATTGGCCAGAGCCAGTCATGTTCGAGGAAGGGCAAGCTGGCGAGGGTGAAAATCACGCAGGCAGCAAAGAAGGCGTAGCGGCTCAGGAGGGACAGGCTCATACGGTTTCCTTGGTTCGGACTCTATAGATTTCGTTCTTGGGTACTCATTCTTCTTGTGTGGCCAACGATCTTGTTGTTGTAGAGAACGGCGCTGGCGCGGCAAGTGCGCGCGCGGCAGCGCCGGGCGTCAGGCATGTGCGCCCGGCGAAAAATCGAAAACAGCGGGGCTGGAGCTGATGCCCAGCGTGCCGTGAATAGGTGTTTCTTGTGGGGCTTCAGGGTTTGGGCAGCGCTTTGCAGCTTACGAGCGATCTCCTTGCCGGAGCAACTTTTAAGCAGCAAGTGCCCGCCTGCCACCGGGCGCAGGCGAGGGCGATAGACGATTTGCAGCTTTTCTTATTGCAACTGGTTATCGTTTACGCGATTGAATAATGTTACTGTATAACGCATTCAATCATTGCCCAGCCCTCGGAGACTGCCATGAAAGCCAATATCCATCCCGCCTACCGCACCGTGCTGTTCCACGACACTGCAGCCGACGTGTATTTCCTCATCGGCTCTACCGTGGACACCGACCGCACCCAGCGGCACAGCGATGGCAACACCTATCCCTACGTCACCCTGGACGTTTCCAGCGCCTCGCATCCGGTCTACACCGGCCAGCAGCGCAAGACCCAGTCCGAAGGCCGGATTGCCGGCTTCAACAAGCGCTTTGCCTCGTTCGGCTCGACCAAGGCCAACAATCCTTGATGGCTCTGCCGTTCCTTTTCGCGTGCCAGCGCGCGGCTGCAAAGGACTTGCAGCTGCGGCTTGGCGCCCGCCTGTCACCTCGCCCGGGGCGCCGGGTGTATTGAAAAAACAGCGGCCGACTGTGTCGTGACGAGGCCGCGCCAGGCATGGGATCCTTGCCGCCTCGCGTAATCGATCCAGGTTTTTCATGACTCTTTCAAGCGCCACATCCCCCCTTATCCATATCGCCGCGGCCCTGCTGATCGGCCCTGATGGCCGCACCTTGCTGGTACGCAAGCGCGGCACCCAGGCCTTCATGCAACCGGGCGGCAAGATCGAACCGAACGAACTGCCGGCCCAGGCTTTGGCCCGCGAGCTGGAAGAAGAGCTCGGGCTGCGTATCGACCCGGCCGACGCACATTACCTGGGGCGTTTTTGCGCGCCGGCGGCCAACGAGCCGGGTTTTGTGGTCGAGGCCCAATTATTCCGCCTCGACCTGGATACCCACGAGGTGCAGCCCGCAGCGGAAATCGAAGAGGTTTGCTGGGTTGATCCGGCAGACGCCGACGAACGCACATTGGCACCATTGACACGCGACCTGATCTTGCCGTTTTATCGCGCCTCGCAACTGGCCTCGGCCTGATTTTTCAAGGACAAAGGATTGCCCATCATGATTCCCCTTCACGACATGTTGATCTTCATCGCCGCAGCCTTGCTGATGGTGCTGACCCCCGGCCCCAACATGATCTACCTGATCTCCCGTTCGATCTGCCAGGGCCGCCGCGCGGGCGTAACCTCGCTGGTCGGCGTGGTGGCCGGTTTCTTCGTCCACCTGTTTGCCGCGGCCATCGGCCTGACCGCGGTCTTCATGACCGTGCCGGTGGCCTATGAAGTGCTCAAGTGGGTCGGTGCCCTGTACCTGATGTGGCTGGCCTGGCAGGCCCTGAAGCCCGGCGCGCGTTCGCCGTTCGAGGCGCAGCAGCTGCCGCCGGACTCTTCGCGCAAGCTGATCCTGATGGGCTTTCTCACCAGCGCCCTGAACCCGAAGATCGCGGTGTTCTACCTGTCGGTCTTCCCCCAGTTCATCAGCCCGGAACATGGTTCGGTGTTCACCCAGAGCATCATCCTCGGCCTGACCCAGATCAGCGTAAGCTTCAGCGTCAACCTGCTGATCGCGCTGTTCGCTTCGGGCATCGCCGCCTGGTTCGTGCACAACCCGCTGTGGCTGGCGACCCAGCGTTATTTCATGGGCTTCGTGCTGGCCGGGTTGGCGGTGCGTCTGCTGCTGGAACAACGCCAGACGGTCTGATTCTTCACCCCCGGAGCCTTGAGCAAGCATGTCCATCCAGCGCCTCGATGCCGGCGACGCCACTGCCTACCGCGCGCTGATGCTCGAGGCCTACGAGCGTCATCCGCAGGCCTTTACTTCCAGCGTCGCCGAACGTGCGGCGATGCCCCTGAGTTGGTGGGAGGCGCGGCTGAACAGCCCGCTGGACCTGTTGCTGGGGGCGTTCGAGGAGGGCGAGCTGGTGGGCATCGTCGGGCTGGCGTTCGAGGTCCGGGAAAAGGCCCGGCACAAGGCCACGCTGTTCGGCCTGTATGTGGCGCAGCCCTATCGCCACGGCGGCCTGGGCTACCGGCTGGTCCAGGCGCTGCTGCAAGAAGCGCGCAAGCGCCCCGGCTTGCGGTTGGTGCAACTGACGGTCACCGCCGGCAACGACGCCGCCCTGGCGCTGTACCGGCGCTGCGGTTTCGTCCAGTTCGGCCTGGAGCCGCTGGCGGTGCGGGTGGAGGACCAGTACTTCGATAAACTCCACCTCTGGCGTGAAGTCGCTGCCGCGTCCTGAGCCGGGTCTGCTCGTTTTTCAACGCACGGCGCTGACGCCGTCCAGGGTCGAGAACGAGGTGTCCTTGGCGGTCAGCAGGAAGTCGCGCATATAGGGCGCATCCAGCATGTCGGCGCGGATCGCCGCGTACAGCGTGGCGAACAGGCCTTTTTCCCCCAGGCGCTTGGCCTTCACATAACCCCGCGAGCTGTATTCATGCAGCGCCCAGTGGGGCATGCCGCACACGCCGCGGCCGCTGGCCACCAGTTGCATCATCATCACCGTCAGTTCCGAGGTTCGCACCTGGGCCGGCTCGATGTCGGCGGGTTCCAGGAAGCGGGTGAAGATATCCAGGCGATCGCGCTCCACCGGGTAGGTGATCAGGGTTTCGCTGAGCAGGTCTTCCGGGACGATGTAGGGCTTGCTGGCCAGGCGGTGCTGGTTGGCCACCGCGAGCATGGCTTCGTAGGTGAACAGCGGCACATAGGTGATGCCCGCCAGCTCCAGCGGGTCGGACGTCACCACCAGGTCCAGGTCGCCACGGGCCAGGGCCGGCAGCGGGGCGAAGGAGAAACCCGAGGCCAGGTCCAGCTCGACTTCGGGCCAGGCGTCGCGGAACTGGTCGATGGTCGGCATCAGCCACTGGAAGCAGCTGTGGCATTCGATGGCCATGTGCAGGCGCCCGGCGGTGCCGCCGGCCAGGCGGGAAATGTCCCGTTCGGCGGCGCGCAGCAACGGCAGGGTAGCGTCCGCCAGTTGCAGCAGGCGCAGGCCGGCGCTGGTGAAGCGCACCGGCTTGGTCTTGCGCACGAACAGCGGCATGCCCATGCGTTCTTCCAGTTCCTTGAACTGATGGGACAGGGCGGACTGGGTCAGGTGCAGGCGTTCGGCGGCTTCGACCAGGCTGTCGGCTTCGCGCAGGGCGTGCAGGGTCTTCAGGTGACGGATTTCGAGCACCAGGGTCTCCATGAGTAGATTTTGTGATCAACACGAAAAGGTTGAGTTTGTCTCATGTTGGCTGGGCTGTCGACAATAGCGCCATCTTTTACAGGGAGGAACACCTCATGGCCTTGGCCCACACCCTTGGTTTTCCGCGCATCGGCGCCGACCGCGAATTGAAAAAAGCCCTCGAATCCTACTGGAAGGGTGACCTCGACCAGCAGGCGCTGCACGACGTCGGGCGCCAGCTGCGGGCCCGGCACTGGCAGATGCAGAAGGACGCCGGTATCGACCTGCTGCCGGTCGGCGATTTCGCCTGGTACGACCAGGTGCTGACCCATTCGCTGACCTTCGGTGTAATTCCCGCGCGTTTCGACGGCAGCAAGGACGCCCAGGGCCAGCCGACCCTCGACACCTTGTTCGCCATGGCCCGCGGTGCCGCGGCTGGTTGCTGTGCTGGCGACCACGCCCAGACCCAGTACGCCCAGGAACTGACCAAGTGGTTCGACACCAATTACCACTACCTGGTCCCGGAATTCAGCGCCGACCAGTCGTTCAAGCTGAGCTGGGAGCAACTGTTCGACGAGGTCGATGAAGCTCACGCCCTCGGTCATCGGGTCAAGCCGGTGATCATCGGTCCGCTGACCTATCTGTGGCTGGGCAAGGCCAAGGGCAACGACTTCAACAAGCTCGAACTGCTGGAGCGCCTGCTGCCGGTCTATGGCGAAATCCTCAACCGCCTCAAGGCCCAGGGCGTGGAGTGGGTGCAGATCGACGAACCGATCCTGACCCTCGACCTGCCGCAGGAATGGAAGAGCGCCTTCGAGCGGGCTTACCACATCCTCCAGTATTCGCCGCTGAAAAAGCTCGTGGCCACTTACTTCAGCGGCTTGCAGGACAACCTCGGGCTGGCCGTCGGGCTGCCGGTGGACGGCCTGCACATCGACGCCGTGCGGGCGCCGGAGCAACTGACCCAGGTGCTCGACCGTCTGCCGACCTACAAGATTCTGTCCGTGGGCCTGGTCAACGGTCGCAACGTCTGGCGCTGCGAGCTGGAGCAGGCGCTGGCGCAGCTGCAAGCGGCGCAGGAGCGCTTTGGCGACAACCTCTGGGTCAGTAGTTCCTGCTCCCTGCTGCACAGCCCGGTGGACCTGTCGCGTGAAGACCAGCTGGATGCCGAGCTGAAAAGCTGGCTGGCCTTTGCTGTGCAGAAATGCGGCGAAATCTCGGTGCTGCGTGACGCCCTGAACGACCCCCAGGCCCCGGCGGTGCAAGCGGCCCTGGCCGCAAGCCGTAAGGTGCAGGCCAGCCGTGCGCAATCGCCACGGATTCACAAGGCCGAGGTCCAGGCGCGGCTCAAGGCGGTCACCGCCGCCGACAGCCAGCGGCAATCGCCGTTTGCCCAACGCATTGCCCGGCAGCATGCCCGGTTGAAGCTGCCGGTGTTCCCGACCACCACCATCGGTTCGTTCCCGCAGACCGCCTCGATCCGCCTGGCGCGCCAGGCATTCAAGCAGGGCAAGCTGTCGAACAACGATTACACCGACGCCATGCGCTGCGAAATCCGCCATGCGGTGCAGGTCCAGGAGCGCCTGGGGCTGGACGTGCTGGTCCATGGCGAAGCCGAGCGCAACGACATGGTCGAGTACTTCGCCGAGCAACTGGACGGCTACCTGTTCACCCGCTTTGGCTGGGTGCAGAGCTACGGGTCGCGCTGCGTGAAACCGGCGGTGATCTACGGCGACCTGAGTCGCCCGCAGGCCATGACCGTTGACTGGATCACCTACGCCCAGAGCCTGACCGACAAGGTGATGAAGGGCATGCTCACCGGGCCTGTGACCATGCTGATGTGGTCCTTTCCCCGCGAGGATGTACCGCGTGAAGTGCAGGCCCGGCAGCTGGCGCTGGCCCTGCGCGATGAGGTGGTGGACCTGGAAAAGGCCGGGATCAAGATCGTGCAGATCGACGAAGCGGCGTTCCGCGAAGGCCTGCCGCTGCGCCGGGCGGACTGGCAGCCGTACCTGGACTGGGCGGTGGAAGCGTTCCGCCTGACCGCCTGCGGGGTGCGCGACGAAACCCAGATTCACACCCACATGTGCTACAGCGAATTCAACGACGTGATCCAGGCCATCGCGGCCATGGATGCCGACGTGATCACCATCGAGACGTCGCGTTCGGACATGGAGCTGCTGGAAGCGTTCGAAGCCTTCGACTACCCGAACGACATCGGCCCGGGCGTGTATGACATCCACTCGCCGCGGGTGCCGGACACCGCCGAGATGGTCAAGCTGATGAGCAAGGCGGTCCGGCGCATCCCCGCCGAGCGCTTGTGGGTCAACCCCGACTGCGGCCTGAAGACCCGCGCCTGGCCGGAAACCGAAGCGGCGCTGGTCAACATGGTCGCCGCCGCTCGTCGGCTGCGTAACCAGCTGGCCTGACCCATCCCCACACCTGCCTCCGGGCTGGGGCACGATGCTGCGGGCTTTTGTAGCCGCTGCCGCAGTCTGCGATCGGCCCGAAGGGACGTAGCGATCTTGAGTTCGCTGAAGGCCCTTCGGGCCTTTTCGCAGCCTTCGGCAGCGGCTACAGGGTTTTATGACCGCTGGGGCAATCTTCATCAAACTGTCACGTAACTGTGGCAGCGCGCTTGATCAAAGTTCATCAGACTCGCGCTCTACTGGGTTTCTGCGTTTCGGTGTTTTTCCATGTGGGCAAGAGTGTTTTCTACAACCGTTTTCCTGGCCGCACTGCTGTTCGGCCTGCCGTCTCAGGCGGCGTCTCGCTGTGATGTCAACGTACCGACCCAACGGGTCGAGCTGGAGCAGGTGAGCCTGGCCTACCAGAGCATCGGCCGTGCCTCCGATCCGGCGCTGCTGTTGGTGATGGGCCTGGGTGGGCAATTGATCCATTGGCCGGACGAAGTGGTCGTTGCCCTGTGCCAGCAGGGGTTCCGGGTGATCCGTTACGACAACCGCGACGTTGGCCTGTCCACCTGGCGCCAGGCGCCGGCCAGCGCCAACCTGACGTTCGAGGTGCTGCGCTACAAGCTCGGCCTGCCGGTGGCAGCGCCCTATAGCCTGACCGATATGGCCGACGATGCCCTGGGGCTGATGAGTGCCTTGCAGGTCGAGCGGTTCCATGTCCTGGGCGCGAGCATGGGCGGGATGATCGCCCAGCACATGGCGGCGATGGAGCCGCGGCGGGTCGAGAGCCTGACGCTGATCATGACCAGCTCCGGCGCCGAAGGCCTGCCGGCGCCCAATGCGGCGCTGGTGCAGTTGTTGTCGCGGCGCGGCGCGCCGAACCGTGAGGTGGCGCTGGAGCAACAGGCCGACCTGCTGGCGGCCCTTGGCAGCCCGCAGGTCGTCGACGATCGCCAGGCGTTGCTGCACCAGGCGGCGGAGGCCTATGACCGCGCCTTCAACCCGGAAGGGGTGAAGCGCCAGATCATGGCGATCCTCGCCGAACCGAGCCGGGTGGCCTTGCTCAACCAGCTGCGCGTGCCGACGCTGGTGGTACATGGCACCGCCGATCCGCTGCTGCCGGTGATGCACGGCGTGCACCTGGCGGCGCATATCCAGGGCAGCCAGTTGAAGCTGATCCCGGGCCTGGCCCATCGCTTCCAGGAAGCCTTCAAGGCGCCGTTGCTGGCGGCGGTGCTGCCGTACCTGCAAAGCCATCGCGAAGACACTTCGCACTGGGCGCGAATCGACCCGCAGTCGACCCTCAACCTCCTGTAACCGCGCTTCGCCGCACGACTTCGTGGGCACAAGGCCTGCCCGCGATGGGTATCAATGGTAATGCGCTGTGGCGGATGGAGCGCCGCTTTGCGGCTGTCGCGAGCAAGCTTCGCTCCTACGGGGGCGGGGTGATGGTGATGCTGTGGAGTGCCGCTTTACGGGGCTTTTTGTAGGAGCGAGGCTTGCCCGCGATGACGATTTCAGGGGCTCTGCGGCTACCGCTCAGGCGTGTACGCGGACCCAGACGCTGACCAGCACGCTCGCGGCCATCAGCCAGGCCACCGCGGCCACTGCCAGGGAGGCTTCCAGGCGCAGGCGGTCGACCATCACGTAGAGGGTCGCCAGGTACACGAAGTAGGGAATGATCGACCACATGCCGAACACGATGGTGGTCTTCAAATCATCGATGGAGCGGCCCTTGCCGACGATGTAGTGGGCGATCAGGGCGAAGGTCGGGAACAGCGGCACCAGGCCAGCGATGTAGTAATTCCTGGTCTTGGCCAGGGCCGCGAGGATCACCACCACGGCGGCGCCCAGGCAGGCTTTGAGCAATAAATCCACGGTACTTCTCGCAAGCGTTGGGTTAGTGGCTCAGGCCGTATTTCTTGACCTTGTCGAACAGCGTGGTCTTGGCCATGCCCAGTTCCTGGCTGGCCTGGGTCAGGTTGCCGCCGCTGCGCTGCAAGGCATCGTTGAGCAGGTTGCGCTCGAAGGCCTCGACGGCCTCGGCAAAGCCCAGGCCCTGCGCGGCATTGCCGCTGGATTTCTTGAACGCTGGCAGGCCCAGGGCGAAACGTTCGGCGACGTTGCGCAACTCGCGCACGTTGCCCGGCCAGTCGTGGCTCATCAGGTTCGACAGGGTCTGGTTGTCCAGCTCCGGCGCGGCGCGATCGAAGCGCAGCGACGACTGCTGCAGGAAATGTTCGAACAGCTGCAGGATGTCTTCGCGCCGTTCGCGCAGCGGCGGCAGCTCCAGGGTCACCACGTTCAGGCGGTAATACAGGTCGCTGCGGAACTGGTTGGCGCGCCCCAGCTCGTCGAGGTCGGACTTGGTCGCCGCAATCACCCGGCAATCCACCGCCACGCTCTGGTTCGAGCCCAGGCGCTCCAGGGTGCGTTCCTGCAACACCCGCAGCAGTTTGATCTGCAGGTTCATCGGCATGCTTTCCACTTCGTCGAGGAACAGCGTGCCTTCGTGGGCGTGCTCGATCTTGCCGATGCGCCGCTTGCCAGCGCCGGTGAAGGCGTTGGCCTCGTGGCCGAAGATCTCGCTTTCGAACAGGTTTTCCGGCAGGCCGCCGCAGTTGAGGGCGACGAACTGGTGGCTGTGGCGGCGGCTGAAATCATGCAGGCAGCGGGCGACCAGTTCCTTGCCGGTGCCGGTCTCGCCTTCGATGAGCACGTTGGCCGAGGTGTCGGCGACGTTGGCGATCAGTTCCCGCAGGTGCTGCATGGCCGGCGAACGGCCGATGATCCGTCCCTCGAGGGAATCGCGCTCGGCCAGCTGGCGACGCAGCGACGACACTTCCCGTGCCAGCCCGCGCTGCTCCAGGGCGCGGCGGGCAACGTCCACCAGGCGCTCGGGGGAGAAGGGCTTTTCCATGAAGTCATAGGCGCCTTTCTGCATCGCGCCGACGGCCATGGAGATGTCGCCGTGGCCGGTGATCAGCACCACCGGCAGGCTGCGGTCGCGGGCCTTGAGGCGGGTCAGCAGCTCCAGGCCGTCGATGCCCGGCAGGCGGATATCGCTGATGACTATGCCGGCGAAATTATCGCCGACCCGCTCCAGGGCTTCTTCGGCACTGCCGACGCCGACGCAGGGAATGTCTTCCAGGGCCAGGGCCTGCTGGCAGCCGAGCAAGACATGGGGATCGTCTTCGACGATCAGGACGGTAAGGTCGTTGTTCATAGCGGCTCGGCTTGTGTAGGGCTGACCAGCGGCAGGCTGAGGACGAAGGCGGTGCCGCCGTCGGCCGGGTGCTCGACGCCCAGGTTGCCACCCGTGGCGGCGGCCAGGCTGGCGGACAGGGTCAGGCCGAGGCCCAGGCCCTGTTCGCCGGGTTTGGTGGTGAAAAACGGTTCGAACAGATGCTTGCGCGCTTCGGCGTCGATGCCATGGCCGTTGTCGCGGATCCGCAGGCGATATTTGCCTTCGACGCTTTCGCCTTCCAGCCACAGCTCGGGCCGCGGCTGGGCCTGCATGGCGTCCAGGGCGTTGCTGATCAGGTTGACCAGGATCTGCTCCAGGCGGGTCTGGTCGATCCGTACCTGGACGTCGCTGAAGTCGCGGTGCAATTGCAGCGGCAGGTTTTCCAGGCGCGCATTGAGCAATTGCAGGGCTGCGTCCACGGCCTTGCCGAGGCTGGCTTCGCCCTGGTCCTCGCCACGCCGGGCGAAGGACCGCAGGCTGGCGGTGATGCGGCCCATGCGGTCGATCAGTTCGTTGATGGTCTTGAGGTTGGCGCTGGCGGTATCCAGCGCGCCGCGCTCGAGAAAGCGCACGGTATTGCCGGACAGCGTGCGCAGGGCGGCCAGTGGCTGGTTCAGTTCATGGGCGATGCTGGTGGACATCTGGCCGATGGCGGCCAGCTTGCCGGCCTGGACCAGTTCGTCCTGGGCGCGGCGCAGGGTTTCTTCGGCCTGGCGGCGCTCGCGGATCTGCCCCTTGAGCCGTTCGTTGCTGGCGCGCAAGTCGCTGGTGCGCTCGGCGATCCGCCGTTCCAACTGGTTATTGGCTTCTTGCAGGGCTTCGCGGGCGGCGAGGCGGGTGGCGATGACCTTGCGCCGCTCGTTCCAGGCAATCAGCAGGAAGGCCACCAGGGCGAAGGCCACGGCCACCAGGATGCCCTGGTTGATGGCTTCGCGGCGCTGGTCCTTGAGCGGGGTCAGCAGGGTGAAGTTCCAGGGCGTGTCGCTCAGCGGCCGGGTCTGCGACAGGTAGCTGATTTCCTGGTCGTCGGACACCAGCTCGGTGTTGGCCGGGAAGGTCAGCTTCTCCACGCCTTCGGCCAGGCGCTCGCGGGCCAGCGGCTCCAGTTCGTTGAGGGTGAACCAGTAATATTGCAGGCTGCGCGCCAGGCGTTCCTTGGTGTCATCGCTCAGCGGCCGTACCGACCGCAGGCGCCGGGCCGGGTCGCTGGAGAGGATGATGATGCCGTTCTCGTCGCTGACGAAGGCTTCCAGGCGGGCGCGTTGCCAACGCTCTTCCAGCGCCTCGAGACGCACCTTGACCACCGCCACGCCGATGATCTTGCCCTGTTCTTCCAGGCCGTGGGCCAGGTAATAGCCGGGTTCGCCGCTGGTGCTGCCGATGCCGTAGAAGCGCCCGGGCTGGCCGCGCACGGCATTCTGGAAATAGGCCCGGAACGACAGGTCTTCGCCCAGGTAGCTGTCGACGTCGCGCCAGTTGCTGGTGGCCAGCACGCGGCCGGTGGTGTCCATCACGTATATGGCCCGACTGCGGCTGCGCCGGTTCAGGCCTTCGAGGTAATTGTTGACGGTCTGCCGGTGTTCCGGCGTCGGGTCGTTGAGCAGCAGCGACACACTGGATTCGAGTTCCAGCAGGCTGGGCAGGTAGGTGTATTTGCTGATTTCGCTTTCGACGGCGCGGGCGTGCAGTTCCAGCTGGCGTTCGCCGTTCTCGCTGAGGCTGCGGATGCCGTAGTGCTCACTGACCCAGAAGCCGGCGTAGCCCAGGCCGATCATCAGCAGAATGACCAGCGGCGGCAGGAACAAATGGCGGATCAGACGGGGTTTCACGGCGAGTGATGGCGGCGCGGCGCGATAGAGAGTGGGGTCGCATTTCATCACAGATGCCTTGGGTCAACCACTGCACGATTCCTGTAGCCGCTGCCGCGGGCTGCGATAAGGTCCACGGGACCTTCTTCGGATCCGAAGAGCACGTCTCCTTCGGAGCCGATCGCAGCCCTGCGGCAGCGGTTTCAGGCTGTGCTTTAGTGCTGCAGGATTTTCTCGAGGAAATGCTGCGCACGTTCGGAGCGGGCATTGATATCGCCGAAGAACTCCTCTTTCGGGCAGTCCTCGATGATCTGGCCCTGGTCCATGAAAATCACCCGGTTGGCCACTTTGCGGGCGAAGCCCATTTCGTGGGTCACGCACATCATGGTCATGCCTTCGTTAGCCAGCTGCACCATCACGTCCAGCACTTCGTTGACCATTTCCGGGTCGAGCGCGGAAGTCGGTTCGTCGAACAGCATGACGATCGGGTCCATCGCCAGCGCACGGGCAATCGCCACGCGCTGCTGCTGGCCGCCGGAAAGCTGGCCCGGGTGCTTGTGGGCGTGCGCCGACAGGCCTACGCGTTCAAGCAGTTGCAGGCCTTTCTTGGTGGCTTCTTCCTTGCTGCGGCCCAGTACCTTGATCTGCGCGATGGTCAGGTTCTCGGTAATGGTCAGGTGCGGGAACAGCTCGAAATGCTGGAACACCATGCCCACGCGCGAGCGCAGTTTCGGCAGGTTGGTCTTCGGGTCGGCGATGGAGGTGCCGTCGACCACGATGTCACCCTTCTGGAACGGCTCCAGGGCGTTGACGCATTTGATCAGGGTGGATTTGCCGGAACCGGACGGGCCGCAGACCACCACCACTTCGCCTTTCTTGACCTCGGTGCTGCAATCGGTCAGCACCTGGAAGTCCCCATACCACTTGTTGATGTTCTTGATAGAGATCATACGGCAAACCTTTTTTGCAGACGCTTGACCAGCAGCGAGGCGGCAAAGCTGATTGTGAAATACACCAGACCGGCAACGATCAGGAACTCATTGGAGCGGCCGATGATATCGCCGCTGGAGCGCGAGGCATTGAGGAAGTCCACCAGGCCGACGGTGTACACCAGCGAGGTGTCCTGGAACAGGATGATGCTCTGCTGCAGCAGCAGCGGGGTCATCTTGCGGAACGCCTGGGGCAGGATGATCAGGCGCATCATCTGGCCATAGGTCATTCCCAGCGCCTGGGCGGCGCCCATCTGGCCCTTGGGGATCGACTGCACGCCGGCACGGACGATTTCGCAGAAGTACGCGGCTTCGAACATCATGAAGGCCACGATGCAGGAGCCGAACGCACCGATCGGTGTGTCTTCGCCAGTGATCCAGCGCAGCACGAAGGGGACCGCCAGGTAGAACCAGGTGATCACCAGCAGCAGCGGGATGGAGCGGAAGTAGTTGACGTAGACGCCAGCGATGTTCGACAGCAGTTTGCTGTGGGACAAACGCATCAGCGCCAGGATGGTGCCGAGGACAATCCCGCCGACGACGCCCAGCGCCATCAGCTTGAGGGTCATCAGCATGCCGTTCCACAGGCCGGGAATGGCCGGGACGACGCCAGTGAAATCGAATTCCATTATTTGCCCCCCACGGAGATCAGGCCGGGCACTGCGACTTTCTTCTCGACCATGCGCATCAGCAGCATCAGGCTCATGTTCAGGGTGAAGTAGATCAGCGTGGCCAGGGTGAAGGCTTCAAACAGGTTGGCCGAGAACTCGGCGGTCTGCTTGGTCTGCGCCAGCAACTCCATCAGGCCGATCAGCGAGGCCACGGAGGAGTTCTTGAAGACGTTGAGGAATTCCGAGGTAAGCGGCGGAATGATGATCCGATAGGCCTGGGGCAGCAGCACGTTCCAGTAGATCTGCGGCAGCCTGAAGCCCATGGCGCGGGCTGCGGATTCCTGGCCGCGCGGCAGCGCCTGGATGCCGGTACGCACCTGTTCGCAGACACGGGCGGCGGTGAACAGGCCCAGGCACACGACGACGCTCAGGTAGGCCGAGGTGGTCGGGTTGAGGTCCTGCTTGTACCAGTCCTGCAGGTTTTGCGGCAGCAGGTCCGGTACCAGGAAGTACCACAAGAACAGCTGAACCAGCAGCGGTACGTTACGGAACACCTCCACGTAGACGGTGGCGATGCCCGACACCAGGCGGTTCGGCACGGTACGCATGACGCCCAGTATCGAGCCCAGCAGCAACGCGATGATCCAAGCCACCACGGCGATGGCGATGGTCCAGCCCAGGCCCGCGATGAACCAGTCGAGATAGGTCTCGCTGCCCACGCCGGTGGACTTGAAGAACACGCCCCAGTCCCAGTTGTAATTCATTAGGGTCTCCCCTCTGATCGATCGATGTACAAGCACCCGCTTGGGGAAATCCGTTCCCGCCTGGATGACAGCCAGGCACACGCGATCGGCTCGACAACCACCGGTTCGAGTGTTTCCAAAAAAAGCCAGCAGGTAGTGACAGGCTCCTGAAAGGGCAGGGCCCTTTCAGGAAACAAGGTTAGTCAGGAATCAGGACTTTTTATCGTCAGCCGCTTTGTCGGTCGGGTTGGCGATCAGGGCCTTGAGCTCGTCGCTCATCGGGAACATCAGGTTCAGGCCTTTTGGTGGAATCGGCGACTGGAACCAACGGTCGTAGATCTTGTTGATCTCGCCCGACTTGTAGGTGGCGATGATGGCGTCGTCCACGGCCTTCTTGAACGGTGCGTCGCCCTTGCGGACCATGCAGCCATAGATTTCGTAGGATTGCGCGGTACCGGTCACGGCCCAATCGGTCGGTTTGCGGGCCTTGGCCATTTCACCGGCCAGCAGCGCGTCGTCCATCATGAAGGCAACGGCGCGGCCGCCTTCGAGCATGTTGAAGGACTCGCCATGGTCTTTGGCGGAGATGATGTTCATGCCCATCTGCTTGTCGGCGTTCATCGCCTTGAGGATGCGCTCGGACGTGGTGCCAGCGGTGGTCACGACGTTCTTGCCTTTGAGGTCCGGGAAGTCCTTGTAAGGCGAATCTTTCTTGGACAGCAGGCGGGTGCCGATCTCGAAGATGCCGACGGAGAAGTCGACCTGCTGCTGGCGCTCGACGTTATTGGTGGTGGAGCCGCACTCGATGTCCACGGTGCCGTTCTGCACCAGCGGGATACGGGTCTGCGAAGTCACCAGGTTGTATTTGACCTTGAGATCCGGCATGCCGAGGTCTTTCTTGATGGCTTCGACGATTTTCAGCTGGATGTCGTGGGAGTAGCCGACTGGAACGCCGGATGCATCCGCGATGTAGGAAAACGGAATGGAAGCGTCGCGATGTCCGAGGGTGATGGTGCCGGAGTCTTTGATTTTCTTCAGCGTGCCGGTCAGTTCGGCGGCAACGACTGGAGTGCTAATCAGAGCAGCAGCAATGGCTGCGCCCAACAGATGGGGAACGATGCGCATCAATATTTCCTCGACATTTGTTTTTTTTATGAAGCCAGTTCGACGGCTCTCTTATACAGCGAATGCCTTGACGGCTCCTGATGTGTTGGCGCATCAGGCATTCGTCGAAGAGTGTAGAGCATGAGTCGTGCCAGGCCAGCTGTTCTGCATCAAGACCTTGATTTGAAAGGCTATTAAATATTTATGGCGAGTATTTTCAGCGGTCTTTATCCGGTTATCCGAATCGATCCGAAAGTCGCGTTCGGAAAACCGAATGCCCAGCCGTGCCGGGCTCATCCCCCCGTAGGAGCGAGGCTTGCCCGCGATGGCATCACCGCGCTGCCCCTGTTGCACCCTGTTGCGCGGATCGCGGGCAAGCCTCGCTCCTACAGACGCCGCGGCCATGAAAAAGCCCCCGGGCCGGGCGGCGCGGGGGCTTCTTTATATAGGAAGGGCGATCAGGCCGCTTCGATCTTGGTCCGGTTCTGCTCGACCTTTTGCAGGTAGTGCTGGAGTTTTTCCTGCTCGGCTGGTGTGGTGAACAGGCCCAGCTTGCTGCGTCGCCAGAGGATGTCCTGGGCATTGACCGCCCATTCTTCGCTGCACAGGTAATCGACTTCACGGGTGTACAGGCCGCCACCCAGGTGTTCGCCCAGGTCGCTCAGGCTGTTTACGCCTTCCAGCAGGCGCCAGGTGCGGCTGCCGTAGGTGGTGGCCCAGCGGCGGGCGATTTCGCTGGGTACCCAGTCGAACTTCTGGCGAATCGCTTCGGCCAATGCCTGTGGCGTCGTCATGTCTTCGCCGCCGGGCAGGGTCGAGTGCGCCGTCCAGCTTGGCTTGATGTCCTTGAAGAACGGCGCCAGCTGGGCCATGGCCGATTCGGCCAGCTTGCGGTAGGTGGTCAGCTTGCCGCCGAACACCGACAGCAGCGGCGCTTCGTCGGCATTGCCGGACAGCGCCAGGGTGTAGTCGCGGGTCACGGCCGACGGGTTGTCGGACTCGTCATTGCATAGCGGGCGCACGCCGGAATAGGTATGCACGATGTCCTGGCGGCTCAGCTGCTTCTTGAAGTGGGCGTTGACCACTTTCAGGATGTAGTCGGTTTCGCCTTCGGTAATCGCCACTTTGGCCGGATCGCCGGTGTACTCGCGGTCGGTGGTGCCGATCAGGGTGAAGTGGTTCAGGTACGGAATGGTGAAGACGATGCGCTGGTCTTCGTTCTGCAGGATGTGCGCATGCTCGCCTTCGTACAGCTTGGGCACGATCAGGTGGCTGCCCTGGATCAGGCGGATGCCGTAAGGCGAGTCCAGCTTCAGGTCGTCCTTGATGAACTTGGCGACCCATGGGCCAGCGGCGTTTACCAGGGCCTTGGCTTGAATCGAGAACAGGCTGCCGTCGCTGCGCTCCAGGTGCAGATGCCACATGCCCTTGCTGCGGCGGGCGCTGATGCAACGGGTCTGGGTGTGCACGTGGGCGCCTTTTTCACGGGCGGCCATGGCGTTCAATACCACCAGGCGGGCGTCGTCGACCCAGCAGTCGGAGTACTCGAAGCCTTTGGTGATCTCGGCTTTCAGCGGGCTGTCGGCGCCGAATTTCAGGCTTTTGGACCCGGCGAGCTTTTCCCGTTTGCCCAGGTGGTCATACAGGAACAGGCCGGCGCGGATCATCCACGCCGGGCGCAGGTGCGGGCGGTGCGGCAGGACGAAGCGCATAGGCTTGACGATATGCGGGGCCTTGGCCAGCAGCACTTCGCGCTCGGCCAGGGCCTCGCGAACCAGGCGGAATTCGTAGTGTTCGAGGTAGCGCAGGCCACCGTGGATCAGCTTGCTGCTGGCCGAGGAGGTATGGCTGGCCAGGTCGTCTTTTTCGCAAAGGAACACGGACAGGCCGCGCCCGGCGGCATCGGCGGCGATGCCGACGCCATTGATCCCACCACCGATCACGGCAATGTCATAAATCTCGGAGAGAGGGGGCGCGGGCAAGGTGGAAGTGGGCATCGGCTGGCCTCGTGTTCTTTTGATATTTGAAATCGAACATGAATGTTCATTTGCGAAAATGTTAGCGCAGAAACACGCCGACAGCCAGCAGCCTTCGATTGAAAAAACTCATCGAAAGGCGGGGAAAGGAAAATTTACGAACATTGTCGGACGCAAGACGTCCGCGGGAGGGAGCTGTAGCCGCTGCCGAAGGCTGCGATAAGGTCCGTAGGACCTTCCGAGGCCCTCAAGAGCACGGCTCCTTCGGGGCCGATCGCAGCCTGCGGCAGCGGCTACACGGGGGAGGGGGTCAGACGACTTCCAGGCGGATCTTGTGTTGCTGTAGCAATTGGGTCAGCGCCGGGACTGGCTGCTGGTCGGTGACCAGGCAATCGATCAGGCTGATGGGGCCGAGGCGGATCATGGCGTTGCGCCCGAACTTGCTGGAGTCGGCAGCCAGGATCACCTGCCGGGCATTGGCGATGATTGCCTGGGAAACCCGCACTTCCTGGTAGTCGAAGTCCAGCAGGCTGCCGTCTTCGTCAATGCCGCTGATGCCGACCAGGGCGAAATCGACCTTGAACTGGTTGATGAAGTCGACGCTGGCCTGGCCGACCACGCCGCCATCGCGGCGCACATTGCCGCCGGTCAGCAGCACGTCGAAGTCGTCCTTGGCGCTGAGCATGGAGGCCACGTGCAGGTTGTTGGTGATGATCTTCAGGTGGTTGTGATTGAGCAGCGCCCGGGCAATCGATTCGGTGGTGGTGCCGATATTGATGAACAGCGAGGCGTGATCGGGAATCTGCGCGGCGATGGCTTCGCCAATGCGTTGTTTCTCATCGCGCATCTGATCGGCGCGCATGGCGTAGGCGGTGTTTTCGACACTGGAGTCGTAGGCTGCGCCGCCGTGGTAGCGACGCAACAGGTTCACTTCCGCCAACTGGTTGATATCGCGGCGGATGGTTTGCGGTGTAACGACGAACAGCTGGGCCATTTCCTCGATGCTGACATAGCCGCGTTCGCGGACCAGCTCGAGGATTTGCTGCTGACGGGGAGGCAGATTCATGGGGCTTCCTTTGGGCTGCCATGCAAAATTTGCCCATGATGCCGCAGGAATCTACTCCCGACCAGTTACCCGATCACGTGAAAACTACTACGCTCGGAAATCCTGCGTTAAAAACAGACTCGGACTGCTCATTTACAAACACGTAAAGTCGGGTGCGACCCCAGCCGGTCCTCGTCTGTTTTTGCCTTGGCTTTCCTTCGCTCGCTACGTTTTCACCCGATCGGCCACCCGATACGAATCCGCGACCTGGCTTATTCAGCGCCTTCGTGCGGTTCCCAGTCGCGGGTGCGGCTGACGGCTTTTTTCCAGCCGGCGTAGAGCTTTTCCTTCTCGCTTTCGGCCAGCTGTGGTTCGAACTCGCGCTCGATCACCGCCTTACCGCGCAGCTCTTCCAGGCTGCCCCAGAAACCGCAGGCCAGGCCAGCCAGGTAGGCCGCGCCCAGGGCGGTGGTTTCGCGCATTTGCGGGCGCTCGACCTGGGTGCCGAGGATGTCGGCCTGGAACTGCATGAGGAAGTTGTTGGCTACCGCGCCGCCGTCCACGCGCAGGGCCTTGAGGCGTTCGCCGGAGTCCTGTTGCATGGCGTCGAGGACGTCGCGGGTCTGGTAGGCGATCGACTCCAGTGCGGCGCGGATGATGTGGTCCACGCGCACGCCACGGGTCAGGCCGAACAGCGCGCCACGGGCGTAGGGGTCCCAGTACGGAGCGCCCAGGCCGGTGAACGCCGGGACCAGGTACACGCCATTGCTGTCCTTGACCTTGTTGGCGAAGTATTCGGTGTCGTGGGCGTCGTTGATGATCTTCAGCTCGTCACGCAGCCACTGCACGGTGGAGCCACCGTTGAACACCGCGCCTTCCAGGGCGTAGGCCACTTCGCCGCGAGGGCCGCAGGCGATGGTGGTGAGCATGCCGTGCTTGGACTTGACCGCCTTGTCGCCGGTGTTCATCAGTAGGAAGCAGCCGGTGCCATAGGTATTTTTCGCCTGGCCCGGTTCGACGCACATCTGGCCGAACAGCGCGGCCTGCTGATCGCCGGCGATCCCGCCGATGGCGATGCCGCTTTTGGTGCGGCCGTAGATTTCCGAGGACGACTTCACTTCCGGCAGCATTTCGCGCGGGATGTCCAACACCTCCAGCATCTTCGCATCCCACTCCAGGGTGTGGATGTTGAAGAGCATGGTGCGCGAGGCGTTGGTGTAGTCGGTGACGTGGGTCTTGCCGCCGGTGAATTTCCAGATCAGCCAGCTATCGACGGTGCCGAACAGCAGTTCGCCGTTACGCGCGCGTTCGCGGCTGCCTTCGACGTTGTCGAGGATCCATTTCAGCTTGGTGCCGGAGAAATACGGGTCGGTGACCAGGCCGGTGGTGTCGCGGATGTAGCCTTCCAGGCCGTCACGCTTGAGTTGCTCGCAGATCTCGGTGCTGCGGCGGCACTGCCAGACGATGGCGTTGTAGATCGGCCGGCCGGTGGTCTTGTCCCACACCACGGTGGTTTCGCGCTGGTTGGTGATGCCGATGGCAGCGACCTGGTCATGGTGCAGGCCGGCTTGCGCCAGGGCCTCGACCATCACCGCGCTCTGGGTGGCGAAGATTTCCATCGGGTCGTGTTCGACCCAGCCGGCTTGCGGGTAATGCTGGACGAATTCGCGCTGGGCGGTGCACACGACGTTGGCGTCGCGATCGAAAATGATCGCGCGCGAGCTGGTCGTACCCTGATCGAGGGCAATGATGTAGTTCTTATTCTGAATGTCGGTCATGTCGATTGCCTTGGACAAAAATAAGGAAGTGGGCAGGGGGCGCAGGTCGGGATTGGGCAGGACCTTGCGCCGCCGGTTTCAAGAAGTTCTTACTTTGCCGTCAATGGCTTTTTCGGCTTCCGTTGGAGCAGGGGCGGCGCTGGGCAGGTGCCGGGCGATCAAGCCGCGGTAAGCCACGGCGCCGAGGCAGGCACCGACAATCGGCGCGAAAATCGGAACCAGGAAGTACGGGATATCGCGACCGCCGGTAAAGGAAACCTCGCCCCAGCCCATGAAGAATGTCATCAGTTTAGGGCCAAAATCCCGCGCCGGGTTCATCGCAAAACCGGTCAGCGGACCCATGGCGCTGCCAATCACCGCGATCAGCAGGCCGATCAGCAGCGGTGCCATGGGGCCGCGCGGCAAGCCGTTGTTGTCGTCGGTCAGGGACATGATCACGCCCATCAGGATCGCGGTAATCACCACTTCGACCAGGAAGGCCTGGGCGGTGGACAGCGCCGGGTTGGCATAGGTGGAGAAGACCGAGGCCAGTTCAAGGCTGGCTTGGGAACCGCGGACCATCTGGTGCGCTTGTTCGTAATCGAAGAACAGATTGCTGTACAGCGTGTAGACCAGCAGCGCCGCGCAAAAGGCGCCGGCGATCTGCGAGAGGATGTAGAACGGCAGCTTGCGCTTCTCGAAGTCGGTAAAGATGCACAGCGCGATACTGACGGCCGGGTTGAGGTGCGCGCCGGAAACGCCAGCGGTAAGGTAGATCGCCATGCTCACGCCGATCCCCCAGATGACGCTGATTTCCCATAGGCCGAAGCTGGCACCCGCGACCTTGAGCGCGGCGACGCAACCGGTACCGAAGAAGATCAACAAGGCTGTACCCAGGAACTCGGCCATGCACTGGCCGGAGAGCGACGGTTGTTGTAACGCAGTTGTCATTGAAAACCTCGGTTTTTGTTGTTGTCTGGCGCTGGCCCGGAGGGCGCTGAGCGCGATTTTCACCGCTGGCAGGATCCCCATCCTGGGCGCGGCTTACTGCTGGGTACGGCGGTTGGATCTAGCACATGATATTCGCAAACGAAAAAATATAGACAAGAAACATTACTGTCAAAGGTCGAAAGTGAACCATTGGTCATTTTATAACTATCAGTTGTGTGAATGATCTTGGGAAAACCGTCGGGGTTTTGCGTCAGCAGCGCGGCCTGGCTGGCTTGCGTGACTGCAGGAGTGGCGGCATGAGTCCTGAAATAGAGCCTTTTATCGACGGATATCCTAGAATCGCCGGCAGTGTTCCTGTCCCTTTCCTGTCTCATGGAGTTGCCATGACCCCTGCACTGGATCTGCTGAAGAAAGTTCGCGCCGAACATCGGGTGCACAGTTATGAACATGACCCGAAGGCGGCCTCTTATGGCCTGGAGGCAGCGGAAAAACTGGGCCTCGACCCGGCGCAGGTGTTCAAGACATTGTTGGCCAGCAGCGAAAAAGGCGAATTGCTGGTGGCTGTGGTGCCGGTCGTCGGAAGTCTCGATCTCAAGGCCCTGGCTCACGCCGCGGGGGTGAAAAAAGCCGAGATGGCCGACCCGGCAGCCGCGCAGCGAGCGACCGGTTACTTGCTGGGCGGGATCAGCCCGCTGGGGCAGAAAAAGCGCCTGCGCACGTTTATCGACAACAGCGCGCAACCCTTTGCCAGCATTTTCGTCAGCGCCGGTCGGCGCGGGCTCGAGGTCGAGCTTTGCGCCGCTGTGCTGGCTGAGCACACTCAGGCGGTATTCGCCGATATCGGTCGCGACTGACCGCCCTGGCACCCATGCCCGGCATGGGTGCTGTATGACGAAAAAGAACCTTCTCTGTGGCTGTCGGCGCCTGGGCGCGTGGCCCCATGCTTGCGCGGCATGTTCAAGGAGAAGCGTTATGCAGCTTGAGTTTCATCAGGTCGATGCGTTCAGCGACCGTCCTTTCAGCGGTAATCCGGCGATGGTCTATCGGCTGGAAGCCTGGCCGGCCGATGAGTTGATGCAGAGCATCGCCGCCGAGCACAACCTGGCGGAGACCGCTTTTGTCGTGCGCGAAGCGCAGGGCTGGCGTATCCGCTGGTTTACCCCAACCACCGAAATCGCCTTGTGTGGCCATGCCACCCTCGCCAGCGCCCATGTGCTGTTCGAAATTTATGGCGAGCCGGGGCCACGCATCGACTTCATCTGTCTGTCGGGCCCCTTGAGCGTCAGTCGCGAAGGCGCGCAGCTCTGGCTGGACTTCCCGGTTCGCGCGCCGCGCGAGATCGATGGTCGCGAACAGCTGGAGCGCATTCTCGGTACGAAGGTCGTGGCATTGCTGGGGGCTAACGAGTTGTTCGCGGTGCTGGAGTCCGAGCAGGCGGTGCTCGACTGCCAGCCGGACATGGCGGCCTTGGCCAAGTTGCCCTGGCCTGGGGCGATCGTTACCGCGCAGGGCGGCCGGCATGATTTTGTCTCGCGCTATTTCGCCCCGGCCATTGGGATCAACGAAGACCCTGTGACCGGCTCGACCCATTGCGCCCTGACCCCCTACTGGGCTGAACGCTTGGACAAGACTCGCCTGACGGCTTATCAATGTTCGAAGCGCGGAGGGGCGTTGTTCTGTCGGCTGGAAGGCAAGCGGGTGAAGATTGGCGGGCAGGCGACGCTGGTGGCCAGCGGCACACTGATTCTGGATTGAAGCCACAGGCGCCGGCTGACCGGCGCCTGCGGCATTCGCTGGCTCAATGGGCGCTGCTGTAGCGGCGAACGCCCGATTCAGCTTGTGGAAGCTGCGCCGCGGTGCTGCCAGATGCCTGGAACAGCACCAGGTGTTCGGCGGCCACGCGAATTCCCACGTCGGCACCTATCTGGTGGTCGGCGTGGCTAGGGAAGATCGATTCGAGCTGGCTGCCGGTTGGCAGTTGCAGGCGGTACAGCGTCGATGCGCCCTGGAAACTCTTGCCGACAATCCGCGCCTTGAGCGCGCTGTCCGGGGCATAAACGATGTCGTCCGGCCGCAGCAGCACGTCCACCGCGCCGCCAGGCGGCCAGGTGTAGGCACGGTTGCCGCGCAGTACGCCGAGTTCGGTCTGCACCGATTCCGGGCTGTCCAGCTGGCCGCGAATGAAATACCCCTGGCCGATAAAACTCGCCACGAACGGCGTCAGCGGCTCGTGATAGAGGTTGTATGGCGTGTCCCATTGCTCCAGGCGGCCTTCCCGGAATACGCCGACGTGATCGCTCACGGCGAAGGCTTCTTCCTGGTCGTGGGTCACCAGGATCGCGCTGGTACCCCGTGCCTTGAGGATGTCGCGCACTTCGTGGCTGAGCTTGCGCCGCAGTTCGCCATCGAGGTTGGAAAAAGGTTCGTCGAGCAGCAGCAACTGCGGTTCCGGCGCCAGGGCCCGGGCCAATGCGACGCGCTGTTGCTGGCCGCCGGACAGCTCATGGGGGAAACGCTTGCCGAGGTTCTTCAGGTTGACCAGTTCCAGCAGCTCTTCGACCACCCGGTTTTTCTGCGGGTGCTTGCGAATGCCGAAGGCAATATTCTCCGCCACGCTCAGATGCGGGAACAGGGCGTAGTCCTGGAACACCATGCCGATCCGGCGGCGCTCCGGTGCCAGGGTGAAACCGGCGCTGGAGATGGTTTCGCCGGCCAGTTGGATCTCACCTTCGTGCACCGGCTCGAAACCGGCAATCGCACGCAAGGTCGTGGTCTTGCCGCAGCCGGAGGAGCCGAGCAGGCAACCGATGTCGCCGGCGTTGAGGTGCAGGTTGAGGTTCTGCACGACCCGTTGGTCCTGGTAGCCGCAGGCGAGATTGCGCAGGTTAAGCAGTAATGGCTGGCTCATGCGTGGTGGTACGCCGGCTCGACCAGAAACTCGAGCAGGGCCTTTTGTGCGTGGAGACGGTTTTCTGCCTGGTCCCACGCCACGGAGCGCGGATCGTCCAGCAGGTCGAGGCTGATTTCTTCGCCGCGGTGGGCGGGCAGGCAATGCATGAACAGTACGTCCTCGGCGGCCAGGTCGAGCAGCGCGCGGTTGACCTGGAACGGCGCGAACAGCTTGAGGCGCTTGGCGGTTTCTTCTTCCTGGCCCATGGAGGTCCAGACATCGGTGCTCACCAGGTGGGCGCCGATCACGGCGTCTTGCGGATCGCGCACGATGCTCACCCGATCGCCGGCTCGGGCGACGAATTCAGGGTTGGGCTCGTAGCCTTCGGGGCAGGCGATGCGCAGCTGGAAGTCGAACTGGATCGCCGCTTCTATATAGCTGTTGCACATGTTGTTGCCGTCGCCGATCCAGGCCACGGTCTTGCCCTGGATCGAGCCGCGGTGTTCGAGGAAGGTCTGCATGTCGGCCAGCAACTGGCACGGGTGCAGGTCGTCGGACAGGCCGTTGATCACCGGTACGCGGGAGTTGGCCGCAAACTCGGTCAGGGTGCTGTGGGCGAAGGTACGGATCATCACCGCGTCGAGCATGCGCGACATGACGATGGCGCAATCGCTGATCGGCTCGCCGCGACCCAGCTGTGTATCGCGTGGCGACAGGAAGATTGCCTGGCCGCCGAGCTGGATCATGCCGGCTTCGAAAGACAGGCGGGTGCGGGTAGACGACTTCTCGAAAATCATTCCAAGAACGCGGTTTTTCAGGGGCTCGAAGAGTACGCCGCGGTTACGCAGGTCCTTCAGCTCGATGCCTCGACGAATCACGCTGACCAGCTCTTCGGGCGTGCAATCCATCAGGGAGAGAAAGTGCCTTGCGCTCATCATTAACTACCTTTTTGCAACAGACCGCAGATACTCAAAGCCTTGTTTTATCGAGAAACGGGCGAGACCTGCGGCGAAAGCCGCACGGGGCGACGAAATAGGGGAAGGCGCGATCTTATAATTAAATGTCGCGTCTTACCAACAGTAGGCTTGATTTCCCAGGCTTTCACCATGTTTCAGAGGTGGCGTAGGCCGGATCAAGGTGCGTTACAACGTGCGGAACCGGCGTTATCCGCGTTGGAGTTGCTCCATCGGGAACCGGTCGAACAGCCCATTTGTACACTGCGCTCCGGTTGCTTGGCAACGAACCTTGCGGGGCATGCCGCTATCAGGCATTTGGCTGGCGCGAGGCCGCATTTTCTCCTTCCGGCTTTTGGGAGGTGCGAGCGCAAGACCGCTCGCGGGCCAGGTCGTGGGTAGCGAGCGAGAGAGGTCGGCCTGAAATAATTCCCTAAGGCAAAGTGCTGAGGTTATAAATGGCGCACCGGCAACAGGGAAGTGCTTGGAATGGACTCGAAAGAACAGCAACTGAAGACACTCTTGGGATTGACGACGCGAACCCTGACCGACCTGACGGCATCGATTACCTCGATGTCCTTCGAGTTGCTGCGCAGTGACGACAGCACCACGCGCAACGCCGCGCGACAGATGATCGAGCGCATGCTGACCATCAGCAGCAATCTGGATGAACACTGGCGTCTGCTTGCTGAATTCAGCGGCGACCAGGGTGGCGAGACGCCGATGGATGGCCTGGCGTCGATTGCCCGGCAGGACGATCCGCCCAGGCTGCCCTCCAACTGAGCCATCGGCTGGCTTGATGCTTGGCGATTCACAAGACGAACGTTTCTGGCGCTGATGCCGGTCTGGCACCATAGTTTTGTTCCCGCGGCCTGACGCTGGCCGCCCGAATAAAATAGAGACTGGCCATGACCAAGACTCTCCATCACCGTGCCTGTCACCTGTGCGAGGCCATCTGCGGCCTGACCATTGAAACCACCGAAGTCGAAGGCGCCGGCCCGCAGATCACCTCGATCAAGGGCGATGCGCAGGACAGCTTCAGCCGCGGCCATATCTGCCCCAAGGCGGTGGCGCTGCAAGATATCCAGAACGACCCGGATCGGCTGCGCGAGCCCATGCGCAGGGTCGGCGGCGAGTGGCAGGCGATCGAGTGGGACGAGGCCTTCGAACTGGTGGCCGAGCGCCTGGCCGCGATCCAGGAGCGTCACGGCAACAATGCGGTGGCGGTGTACCAGGGCAATCCCAGCGTGCATAACTATGGGCTGATGACCCACAGCAATTATTTCCTCGGCCTGCTGAAAACCCGGAACCGGTTTTCCGCCACTTCGGTGGACCAGCTGCCGCAGCACCTGAGCAGCTACCTGATGTACGGCCATGGTCTGCTGCTGCCGATCCCGGATATTGATAACACCGATTTCATGCTGATCCTGGGGGGCAATCCGCTGGCGTCGAACGGCAGCATCATGACCGTGCCGGACGTGGAGAAGCGCTTGAAGGCGATCCAGGCACGCGGCGGCAAAGTGGTGGTGGTCGACCCCCGGCGCAGCGAGACGGCGGCGATGGCCAACCAGCATGTGTTTGTCCGTCCCGGCGGTGATGTGGCGCTGCTGTTCGGCATGCTGCATACGCTCTTCGAGGAACGGCTGGCGCGCGACAGCCATTTGCCGGTGGATGGCCTGGCGGAGGTGCGTGAGGCTGTTTCCGGTTTCAGTGCCAAAGCCATGAGCCCCTTGTGCTCGGTGCCGGCACCGCAGATCCGCCAGTTAGCGCGCGATTTCGCCTCGGCGGACAAGGCTGTGTGTTACGGCCGCATGGGCGTCTCTACCCAGGCGTTCGGCACCCTTTGCCATTGGTTGGTGCAACTGCTCAACCTGGTGACCGGCAACCTGGATCGGGTCGGCGGTGCCCTGTGCACCGAGCCGGCGGTGGATCTGGTGGCGGCAACCTCGGGTGGGCACTTCAACGCCTGGCAAAGCCGGGTTTCAGGGCGCCCTGAATACGGCGGCGAACTGCCGGTCTCGGCCCTGGCCGAAGAGATGTTGACCGAAGGCGAAGGGCAGGTACGGGCGTTGATCACGGTGGCCGGCAACCCGGTGCTGTCGACGCCCAACGGACGGCAACTGGAGCAGGCGCTGGATGGCCTGGAGTTCATGGTCTGTATCGATCTGTACATCAATGAAACCACCCGCTATGCGGACCTGATCCTGCCATCGACCTCGGCCCTGGAAAACGATCACTACGACACCACGTTCAACATGTTCGCGGTGCGCAATGTCAGCCGCTTCAACCAGGCGATCCTGCCCAAGCCCGAAGGTGCGCTGCATGACTGGGAAATCTTCGTCGGCCTGGCCAGGGCCTTTGCTGCGCGAACCGGCAAGGAACTCAAGCCGACCCTCCCGCCGGCGCAGATGATCGACAGAGGCTTGCGAGCGGGGCGGTATGGCGAGGCGTCCGAATTCAATCTGTCCGTGGCGACGCTGGCCGAGCACCCCCACGGGATAGACCTGGGACCGCTCAAGCCGAACCTGGCGGCGCGCCTGAAAACCGAGAACCAGCGAGTGCAGGCCGCACCCGCGGCGATCATGGCGGATCTCAAGCGCTTTGCCGCATTGCAGGCTCCGGCGGCCGGCGAACTGCTAATGATCGGTCGGCGCCATGTGCGCAGTAATAATTCGTGGATGCACAATTACCATCGGCTGGTGAAGGGCAAGCCACGGCACCAGTTGCTGATGCATCCGGATGATCTGAACCATCGGGGGCTGACTGACGGGCAGCGCGTGCGGGTCAGTTCGCGGGTCGGGGCCATCGAAGTGGAAGTCCTGGCCAGCAGCGAGATGATGCCCGGCGTGGTCAGCCTTCCCCACGGCTGGGGGCATGGCCGGCCAGGCGTGCAGATGAGCATCGCCACGGCGCAACCGGGGGCGAGTGCCAATGACCTGACCGACGAGCATCAGTTGGACGAGCTATCGGGCAATGCGGCGCTCAATGGCGTTCCGGTGACGGTGGAGGCGGCCTGAGGAGTCTGTCGGAGAGGCCGAGCATGGCGCTCGGCTTTCCGTTACAATGCGCCACCGTGTCGACAACAGAGTCGGAAAGTTCAGCCGAGGTGCTCCATGGATATCATCGAAACTATTAAAGAGCAGATTGCCAACAACACCATTCTGCTTTACATGAAAGGCTCGCCGAATGCCCCGCAGTGCGGCTTCTCCGCGAAAGCCGCTCAAGCTGTGATGGGGTGTGGTGAGAAGTTCGCTTACGTGGACATCCTGCAGAACCCGGAAATCCGCGCCAACCTGCCTAAATACGCCAACTGGCCAACTTTCCCGCAACTGTGGGTAGCTGGCGAACTGGTCGGCGGCAGCGACATCATGGCTGAGATGTTCGCCAATGGTGAGTTGCAGGCCCTGATCAAGGCCGCCGCTGAAAAAGCCGCTGCCAAGAGCGAAGCCTGATTCGCTTCATGCAGGAGCGACCCGTTCGCTCCTGCAGCTTGTGTGGAATTGTCCACGCAATAAAAAGCCCCGCCCTCGTAAGAGAGGCGGGGCTTTTTTATGGAGCGAAGTATGTATGGCTCAAAGCCTGGGGGAATTACTCGTCGCCCATCTGCGATTGCAGGTAGTTTTCCAGGCCGACTTTATCGATCAGGCCCAGTTGGGTTTCCAGCCAGTCGATATGTTCTTCTTCCGATTCCAGGATGTCTTCCAGCAACTCGCGGCTACCGAAATCGCCAACCGATTCGCAATGGGCGATGGCGGCTTTCAGGTCGGTATGGCCGGTACGCTCGATGCGCAGGTCGCACTCGAGCATTTCCTTGGTGTGTTCGCCGATATGCAGTTTGCCCAGGTCCTGAACGTTTGGCAGGCCTTCGAGGAAGAGGATGCGCTTGATCAGCTTGTCCGCATGCTTCATCTCGTCGATGGACTCGTGGTATTCGTGCTTGCCCAGCTTGTTCAGGCCCCAGTCTTCATACATGCGTGCATGCAGGAAGTACTGATTGATCGCGACCAGTTCATTGGCAAGGATCTTGTTGAGATGCTGGATGACTGTGACGTCGCCTTTCATGATGGGGTCCTGCCCTGTAATTAGCGGTATATAAGGCAGAGTCTGAGCCGCAGGATGATTAGTGTCAAACCTAAGTTATTGAATAATATATGAAAATTAATCGGAATAAGAATGTTTGTGTTCCGCGTTTTGACGCTAAGCGATTGAATTACAGGCATAAAAAAACCGGACACGAAGTCCGGTTCTTTTAAATGGCGTTAATTACGCAACATTAAATTCTACTGGGTAGGCAATTGCTGGCTGGCTGCTTTGCAGCTCGGTCAGGGTTTCACGCACCACTTGCTTGGCAAGGCAGGCACATTTGCCGCATTGACTGGCCACGCCGGTCGCTTGGCGTACTTCACGATAGCTGCAGCAACCGTCGTAGATTGCATCGCGGATTTGTCCGTCGGTGACGCCAGTGCAGAGGCAGACATACATAAGGTGAGAACCGTCGCTGGTTATGGCTCAATGCGATGGATCTTAATGTTAACGAGAATGATTGTCAAAGTGGTTTGCTGGGGCTTTTTGCCAGAAACCTGTTTGGCAGACGAACGGCTTTTTTCGCCCCGGACGATGAGTTGACCGGTATATACAGCTTTTTTGCGGTCTGAGCCCGAGGGATGGAAAAACCACTAAGGACAGCTCAAAAACGCGGTGTATGATGTGCGGTCCTTACGAAGCGGGATCGAGTCACAGGGCTGTCGCTTAGCGACGGCAGACTAGGCTGGATCTCATTCTTCATTCGATCACACCAGGAGATATCCAATGAGCGTACTCGTAGGCAAACAAGCCCCTGACTTCACCGTTCCCGCCGTTCTCGGCAATGGCGAAATCGTCGACAGCTTCACCCTGTCCTCGGCCATCAAAGGCAAATACGGCCTGGTGTTCTTCTACCCGCTGGACTTCACCTTCGTCTGCCCGTCCGAGCTGATCGCTCTGGACCACCGCATGGCTGACTTCAAGGCGCGCAACGTTGAAGTGATCGCTGTTTCGATCGACTCGCACTTCACTCACAACGCCTGGCGCAACACCCCGATCAATGCCGGCGGCATTGGTCAGGTCCAGTACATCATGGCTGCTGACATGAAGCACGAAATCGCCAAGGCCTACGACGTCGAGTCCGAAGGCGGCGTGGCTTTCCGTGGCGCGTTCCTGATCGACGACAAAGGCGTCGTGCGTTCGCAGATCGTCAATGACCTGCCGCTGGGCCGTAACATGGAAGAGCTGATCCGTCTGGTCGACGCTCTGCAATTCCACGAAGAGCACGGCGAAGTCTGCCCTGCCAACTGGAAGAAAGGCGACAAGGGCATGACCGCTTCGCCAGAAGGCGTTGCTGCTTACCTGAGCGAGAACGCCGGCAAGCTGTAAGCCGCGCTTCACGCATAAAAAAACCGGCCTCAGGGCCGGTTTTTTTTTATGCGCGGTCGATCAGCGACGGATCAGTCGTTGAAGTCTTGCCAGCCGCCCATTTCCTTCCAGCGATTGACGATGCCGCAGAACAGATCGGCAGTCTTCTCGGTGTCGTAGCGGGCGGAATGCGCTTCGCGGCCATCGAAATCGATATCGGCGGCCTGGCATGCCTTGGCCAGCACGGTTTGACCGTAGGCCAGGCCGGCAAGCGTCGCGGTATCGAAGCTGGAGAACGGATGAAACGGGTTGCGCTTCATGTCCAGGCGCGCGACAGCCGCGTTGAGGAAGCCCAGGTCGAAGCTGCTGTTGTGCCCGACCAGGATCGCGCGCTTGCAGCCGTTGGCCTTCAGCGCCTTGCGCACGCTGCGGAAGATATCGTTCAGCGCGGTTTCTTCACTGACGGCCATGCGCAGCGGATGGTCGAGCTTGATCCCGGTGAATTCCAGCGCTGCGGCTTCGATGTTGGCGCCTTCGAAAGGCTCGACGCGGAAAAACAGCGTGTGTTCGGGAAACACGAAGCCCTTTTCGTCCATGCCGATAATGGTCGCGGCAATTTCCAGCAAGGCGTCGGTGGCCGAATTGAAACCACCGGTTTCAACGTCGACGACTACCGGCAGGTAACCACGAAAGCGTGCCGCCATTGGATGACGCGAGCCACCACCGCCGTGACCGTCCTGCTCGTCGTCGAAATGGTCTTCACTCACGCGTGTTCCTCCAGCAGGCGCCAGCGCAGTTTTTCACCGGCGCGCAGCGGGATGACGGTCAGCTCGCCGAAAGGCAGGCTGGCAGGGGCGGTCCATTCTTCACGAACCAGGGTAATGCGATCGGTGTTGGCCGGCAGGCCGTAGAAGCGCGGGCCATTGAGGCTGGCGAAGGCTTCCAGTTTGTCCAGCGCGTTGCGCTGTTCGAAGGCCTCGGCATACAGCTCGATCGCGGCATAGGCGGTGTAGCAGCCGGCACAGCCACAGGCCGCTTCTTTGGCGTGCTGGGCGTGGGGGGCGGAGTCGGTGCCGAGGAAGAACTTCTGGCTGCCGCTGGTGGCGGCGTCGAGCAGCGCTTCCTGGTGCACGTTGCGCTTGAGGATCGGCAGGCAATAGAAGTGCGGGCGAATCCCGCCGACCAGCATGTGGTTGCGGTTGTATAGCAGGTGGTGGGCGGTGATGGTCGCGCCGACGTTGGCCGAGGCCTCGTTGACGAACTGCACGGCGTCACGGGTGGTGATGTGTTCGAACACCACCTTGAGCGTCGGGAAGCGCTCGACGACACGGCGCATGTGCTCGTCGATGAACAGCTTCTCGCGGTCGAAGACGTCGACTTCACTACGCGTGACTTCACCGTGGATCAGCAGCGGCAGGCCGACTTCGGCCATGGCTTCCAGTGCCGGGAAAATCTTGTCGATGCTGGTGACGCCCGAATCCGAGTTGGTGGTCGCGCCGGCCGGGTAGAGCTTGGCCGCATGGACGAAACCACTGGCCTTGGCCGCGCGAATTTCTTCGGGCTGGGTGCGATCGGTAAGGTAGAGCACCATCAGCGGCTCGAAGCGGCTGCCGGCCGGCCGCGCAGCGAGGATGCGCTGGCGATAGGCGTCGGCTTCAGCGGCGTTGCGCACCGGAGGTACCAGGTTAGGCATGATGATGGCGCGGCCAAAGGTGCGCGCGACATCCGCGACAGTATTGGTCAACACGGCACCATCGCGAAGATGAATATGCCAGTCGTCGGGACGCAGCAGGGTCAGGCGGTCGGACATTGGGGATTCCAGGCGGGTCAAACTCCGGTGAATGCTACCGGAAAAGACTCTTCCAGGCACTCGCTATCAAGTTTTGCGTAAAGCTTCCGATATCCCGAAGGTATGCCGTAAACAGGCATGTCGATATTCGTGATGTACAAGTCAGTGGAGCCTCCCGTGCGCCAGCGTTATCTAGCCTTGCTCAGTGTGTTCGCCAGCCTTCCCGCGATGGCGCTGACTTTCCAGACCCGTCTGGAAAGCATTGAGTGGACGGTCGAAGGCGATAAATTCGAGTGCCGTCTGAGCCAGCCGATCACCGATTTCGGCTCCGGGGAGTTCGTGCGTCGTGCCGGTGAGCAGGCGACCTTCCGCCTCAAGGCCTACAACCCGATGCTCGCTGGCGGTTCGGCCACGCTGCTGGCGGCGGCCGCGCCGTGGCAGCCGGGGCGGGGCGACATCAACCTGGGTTCGGTGCGGCTCGGCAGTGGCGATGTGCTGTTCAACAGCTCGCAATTACAGGCCGGGCGCCTGATCGGCGGGCTGCTGGAGGGCCGCAGCCCGGTGGTACGCCATTACTCCCGTGAGGGCGGGGCGTCCGAGGTGCGCTTGCTGCCGGTCAAGTTCAGCAAGGCGTATGGCGACTATCAGCGCTGCGTCGCCAAGTTGTTGCCGCAGAACTTCGACCAGGTCAGGCAATCCGAGGTCGGCTTTCCTGGCGGCGGCATCGATCTGGACGCCAAGGCCAAGGCCAGGCTGCAGGTGATGCTCGAGTTCCTCAAGGCCGACCCGACGGTCAACCACATCCAGCTCGATGGCCACTCGGACAACAGCGGCAATCGCTTGACCAACCGTGACCTGTCGCGGCGCAGGGCGCTGGCGGTGATGGAGTTCTTCAAGGCCAATGGCATTCCCGAGTCGCAGATCGAGATGCGTTTCCACGGTGAACGCTATCCATTGGCGCCTAACACCAACGCTGCGAACCGGGCGAAGAATCGTCGGGTCAACGTGAAGCTTGAGCGTGTCCCGGTCGTGGAAAAACCAGCCCCCCAGGCTGCTGCTCCCGCCAATGCCGCGGCGACTTCCTGAAACGGCTGTCGTCGCGCGCTCGACATAATCTGTCGCTTCGTCGTCATAAGCTGTCGCGCCTCTGTAAATTATCCGCGTTGATCGGTAGACTTGACGGCTTTCCGTAGAACCCCGTGGAGTGATGGCATGGCGGACGTAAACAAGGTCGTTCTGGCGTATTCCGGCGGCCTGGACACTTCGGTGATCCTCAAGTGGCTGCAGGATACTTATAACTGTGAAGTGGTGACATTCACCGCTGACCTGGGTCAGGGCGAAGAGGTCGAACCTGCACGTGCCAAGGCGCAAGCCATGGGCGTGAAAGAGATCTACATCGACGATCTGCGCGAAGAGTTCGTCCGCGATTTCGTTTTCCCGATGTTCCGCGCCAACACCGTTTACGAAGGTGAGTACCTGCTGGGTACTTCCATCGCTCGTCCGTTGATCGCCAAGCGTTTGATCGAGATCGCCAACGAAACCGGTGCCGACGCCATTTCCCACGGCGCTACCGGCAAGGGCAACGACCAGGTTCGTTTCGAGCTGGGCGCCTACGCCTTGAAACCAGGCGTGAAAGTGATCGCTCCGTGGCGTGAGTGGGACCTGCTGTCCCGCGAGAAACTGATGGACTACGCCGAGAAGCACGCGATCCCGATCGAGCGTCACGGCAAGAAGAAATCCCCGTACTCGATGGATGCCAACCTGCTGCACATCTCCTATGAAGGCGGCGTGCTGGAAGACACCTGGACCGAGCACGAAGAGGACATGTGGCGCTGGACCGTCTCCCCGGAGAAGGCTCCCAACACTGCGACCTACATCGAGCTGACCTACCGCAACGGCGATATCGTGGCGATCGACGGCGTCGAGATGACTCCGGCCACCGTGCTGGCGACCCTGAACCGCATCGGCGGCGAAAACGGTATCGGCCGTCTGGATATCGTGGAAAACCGCTATGTCGGCATGAAGTCCCGCGGCTGCTACGAAACCCCTGGCGGCACCATCATGCTGCGCGCTCACCGGGCGATCGAGTCGATCACCCTGGATCGCGAAGTGGCTCACCTGAAAGACGAGCTGATGCCCAAGTACGCCAGCCTGATCTACACCGGCTACTGGTGGAGCCCTGAGCGCCTGATGCTGCAACAGATGATCGACGCTTCCCAGGCCCACGTGAACGGCGTGGTTCGCCTGAAGCTGTACAAGGGCAATGTGATCGTTACCGGTCGCAAGTCCGACGAATCGCTGTTCGATGCCAACATCGCGACCTTCGAAGAAGACGGCGGCGCCTACAACCAGGCGGATGCGGCGGGCTTTATCAAGCTCAATGCCTTGCGCATGCGGATTGCGGCCAACAAGGGCCGGACTTTGTCCTGATACCTTGAGTCGTTCTAAAAGAGCCCCGCCATGAGCGGGGCTTTTTTATGCCTGGCGATTAATCGATCCGCTGGGTATTCGAGTCACACGGCTAAGTTGAAAAGGCATTGTTTCAATAAGCAACAACATATCTTTCAGTATGTATTTTCCAATACGAAATGTAGGAACTACCGAGCTACTTAATATATAAGGATGGGCATTCAAATTTTCTTGTAGGGCAAATCCGTATTGTTTGTAAGGAACTTCTCTGGGCTATGCTGGCCCGGGGTCCGGCCATGCCATGGGTCAAATGACTGGGTTATGGTGTTTGCTTGAAAAACCAATAGCGAACTCTGGACTTACCCATGAAGAAAGTTTTGATCGTAGATGATCATCCCGTCACTCGTCTGGCTGTGCGCATGCTGATGGAGCGGCACGGCTTTGAAGTAGTTGCCGAGGCGGACAATGGCATGGATGCCCTGAAACTGTCTTATGAACATGTTCCAGACATCCTTATTCTTGATATTGGTATTCCCAAACTCGATGGCCTGGAAGTTATCGCCAGGCTTTCATCAAAAGCCATGACGACCAAAGTGCTGGTGTTGAGCCTGCAAGTACCCGGTCCTTTCTCCATGCGTTGCATGCAGGCCGGTGCGGCAGGTTATGTGTGCAAGCAGCAGGACATCACCGAGCTGATCAGCGCCGTCAGGGCGGTACTGGCCGGCTACAGCTATTTTCCCAACGAAGCCCTGCATACCCTGCGCTCAAGCCTGGGTATCGCCAGCGAGGAGGGAATGTTGTCGAGCCTGTCCGGGCGGGAGTTGATGGTTCTCAAGCAACTCGCCAATGGGCAGACCAACAAGAAGATTGCCGAAGGTTTGTGCTTGAGCAGTAAAACGGTAAGCACCTACAAAAGGCGCCTGCTGGGAAAGCTCAATGCCCGCTCGCTGGTGGACCTAATCGAGTTCGCCAAGCGCCATCAACTGGCATGAAGGTCGGCGAATGCAATAAAGCGCACGAGGAAACAAAGCGGCTTTTGCCGGGCCTGATTGCAGCGCGGCATTGCCAGCCTGCCGGCAATCCCGGGCCACTCTGCCGCGCATTGCCTGTTTGAAAGAACGGCTTGGCGGTAAAACAAAAAAGCCTCCAAGAAAGGAGGCTTTTTGTTACTAAAGATCAAAGTCGTAATCGGCCAATTGCTTTTGCAAGCGCCGCTCTTCCAGAAGGTTGTCGATGGTCCGGCGTTTGCTCAAGTTGGTCTTGGCCACCTCTACCACGGGCTCTGCATCTTCTGTTTCAACAGGGGTGAAGTCGTCTTCTACGTCCAGTTGTTCTTTACCAGTACTCATAAGGTTAACTCCAGGCTAAGACTGCCATTGGCGCTCCTTATATCGATATTCTCCGGACGGGTAAAAAAGATTTTTTCAATCGACTCATCATCAAAATCAATGATTGCTCAATCGTCAGAGGTCTTGTGCTTGTATTCGCACAGGTCCTCGATCCGGCAGCTTCCACAGCGCGGCTTGCGGGCCAGGCACACGTAGCGGCCATGAAGGATCAGCCAGTGATGGGAGTCGAGGAGAAACTCCTTGGGCACGACTTTCATCAGCTTCTTTTCGACTTCCACGACATTCTTCCCGGGAGCCAGCCCGGTGCGGTTGCTGACCCGGAAAATGTGCGTATCCACGGCCATGGTCAGTTGGCGGAAGGCGGTGTTGAGCACCACGTTGGCGGTCTTCCGGCCGACGCCTGGCAGGGCTTCGAGCTCTTCGCGGGTCTGCGGGACTTCGCTGTTGTGCCGTTCCACCAGCAGGCGGCAAGTCTCGATCACGTTTTTGGCCTTGCTGTTGTACAGGCCGATGGTCTTGATGTACTCGGACAGGCCGTCGACGCCCAGGGCATAGATGGCCGCCGGGGTATTGGCCACGGGGAAAAGCTTGGCCGTCGCCTTGTTGACCCCGACATCGGTGGACTGGGCCGAAAGAATCACGGCGATCAGCAGCTCGAAGGGCGACGAATAGGCCAGTTCGGTTTTCGGTTCCGGATTGTCTTCGTGGAGCCTGCGGAAAATTTCCAGGCGTTTTGCGGCATTCATGGGTGAGTCATTTCCTTGAAGGCGGTCGGTGTGAGGTCGAAGAGACGGCCCAGGCCTGCCTGGCGGCCAGCAGCAGTCCCAGCAGGATAAAACCGCCTGGGGCGAATGTGAGCAGGTGCAAGCCGCCCTGGGCGCTCAGGACCCAGCCGGGCCAGTCGACGTCGTTCATCCCCAGCAGCCAGGGCAGACGATGGCCGATCGAGCCGCTGCCGAGGGCTTCGCGTAGGGCACCCAGGATAACCAGCAACAGGCAGAACAGGCCAATGAAGCGCAAGCGCACCGGGCGCTGGAAAAAATCCTGCTGCTCCAGGACGACGCATTGCACGGCGATCAGGCCCAGGTAGAGGGCCAATTGTTGCTGCAGTTCGAATGCCCAGGCCTGTGCGGCCAGTACGGCACAACCGGTGAGGGTGGCGCTGAGCAGGACACTGGCGCCCAGGCGGGCCTGGCCCGCCAGCCGTGGGCGCAGGGCGCTCATGCCGAGGCCGAACAGGCTGCTCACGCAAAGAAATACCACCATCAGGCCCAAAGCCTTGACTAGTGAGTCGCTGGCGCCTATCAGCGGGGCCAGCATCAGCGAATTTTGCAGGTTCGACGATTTATTCATGGGCGGGACTCCCCAGCAGCTGTTCGCGATGCTCGTCGAAGTAGCGCAGGCTGTCATGAATTCCCTCGATCACCGCCCGCGAGGTAATGGTGGCCCCGGCGATCTGGTCGAACTGGCCATCGTCCTTTTTCAGCGCCCAACCGGCGTCTCCCGGGTCGCCCAGCGACTTGCCGATAAAACCCTGTAACCAGGCATTCGGGCGTTCGGCGATGCGCGCACCCAGGCCGGGCGTTTCCGAATGCCGCAGGGCCTTGCTGCCCACCAGTTTGCTGTCGGCGGCGATGCCGATCAGCAGGTCGATGGAGCCGCCATAACCGCTGACCCGGCTGTGCAGCAAAACCGCACTGGGTTGGCCGTTGCGGGTCGCGCGATAACCGGCGAGCAGGGTGCTGTGGCCCAGTTGGACGTTAGTGAGGGTCAAGGGCTGATCCAGCGGCTGATTGTCGTAACTGTCCAGCGGCAAAATATCCAGCAGGCTGCGTGCCTGGATGGCGCGCTGCTCCTGCTCGATACGTGGGGCCGTGGCCTGCTGGACAAGGAAAGTGCCCGCGGCGCCGATAGCCGCCAGCAATGCCAGCACTCCCAGACTCATCGCGCGGTTCATCGCAGTGAGGGCTCCTGGGCCGGGGCGGACAAGCGCTCCAGGGCTGGAACAGCCAGGTTCATCAGCAACACTGCGAAGGCGACGCCGTCCGGGTAGCCGCCCCAGGTCCGGATCAGGTAGGTCAGCAGGCCGACCCCGGCGCCGAACAGCAGGCGCGCCTTTGCGCTCCTGGGGCCGGAGACCGGCTCGGTGACGATAAAAAAGGCGCCAAGCATGGTCGCGCCGGTCAGCAGGTGGAATAACGGCGAACCGTTGGAGTCCGACCCGGAACCGTTCCAGCACAGCAGGCTGATGACGAACAGGCTGCCGAGCATGCCGGCCGGGGCGTGCCAGCTGAACACTCGTTGCTGCAGCAAAAAGGCACCGCCGGCGAGAAAGGCCAGGTTGACCCATTCCACGCCCTTGCCGCCGAAATGGCCGAAGGCGGCATTGCCGGCGAACAGCTCGTCGATGGTCAGGCTCTTGTTGATACGCAAGCTGTCGAGCACCGTGGCCTGGGCCCAGGCATCGGGCGCCGTGCTGTCGAGGGCTATGCCGAAGATCTGCTGCAGGCCGCCGAGCAGGTCCAGGCCATGGGAGGCCGGCCAATGAGTCATCTGCTGGGGGAAAGAGACCAGCACCAGGGCATAACCGAGCATCGCCGGGTTGAACGGATTCTTGCCGACGCCACCGTACAAATGCTTGCCGAACAGCAAGGCACAGGCCGCCGCGCTGACCGTCAGCCACCATGGGCAATACGGCGGCAAGGCCAGGGCCAGCAGCATGGCGCTGACCAGGGCGCTGCCGTCGCCGAGGAACGGGCGCAACGGCCAACGGCGCAGTCGCAGCACCGCGGCTTCGACGGCCAGGGCGGTGCCACCGGCCAGCAGCAGGTTGATCAGGATGCCCCAGCCAAACAGCCAGAAGAGCGCCAGCAGCCCCGGCAGGGTCGCCAGAAGCACACGCTGCATGGCCTGTTGCAGGCGCTCGTCCGGTTGCTCAGGGGGCGTCATGGGCTTGTACCTGGCGTTCTGCTTCGGCCAGTCGTTCGCGGGCCTTGGCCAGCACTGGCGGCGGGGTTTCGCCATGGCGTTCCAGCTTGCGCACTTCAGCACGCGCGTAAGCCAGCTCGGTTTTCAACTGCCGCAGGCGGGCGTCGATCGGCCGCTTCTCGACCCGCACAAGATTGGGCGCTGGCTGCCCGCTGGCCGCCTCGGCCGCATGCAAGGCCTGCTCTGCGTCCCGCAGCGCCTGCGCCAGGTTGGCCAGTTGCTCGGCGGGTGCCTGGCTGTCCTGGGCCTTTTTCAGTTCGGCGCGGCGCATCGCCAGCTGGATCTTCGCCCGCTTGAGCTCGGCGTCTTTGGCGGGGGGCGCTGAGGCCTGGGTTTCGCCGCTGGCTTCGACAGTGCTTTCCAGCTGCGCGAGCGCTTGCTCGGCAGTTTCGAACTGACGCTGCAGGACGATCAATTGCGACTGTTGCTCAAAGGTCGGCGGATGGCCGAAGGCTTTCAGCGATTTGTTCAATTGGGCGCGGCTCATCGCCAGGTCGATCTTGGCTTTTTTCACCGCGGCATCGGCGGCCGCGGCCTTTTGCGCGCGCACCCGCTCGATGGCGGCCTGCACCGGGTTCAGGGTGGTTTCGCTGGGCTGCGCGGCACGTTGCGCCCGGGCGGCCCGTTCGGCCTGCTTGTGCTGCTCTTCGCGTTGCAGTCGGGCGTTGCGGCGCTCGAAGCGCAGGCGCGCATGATCGCGCTTGGCGGCGCGGGCGCGTTGTTCTTCGGGGCTGCTGGCCAGGCCGCCGACGATTGGCAGCACATTATCCAGGGGCAGCGGATGCATTTCGATGCAGTCCACCGGGCACGGCGCCACGCAAAGATCGCAGCCGGTGCATTCATCGACCAGCACCGTATGCATCTGCTTGGCCGCGCCGACGATGGCGTCCACCGGACAGGCCTGGATGCATTTGGTGCAGCCAATGCACTCGGCTTCGCGAATAAAGGCCACCTGGGCCGGCGCCGGGCCGCGGCTGATATCCAGCTCCAGGATCGGCACGTTCAGCAGCCTGGCCAGGCCGGCGATGGTTTCGTCGCCACCGGGCGGGCACTTGTTGATCGCCTCGCCATTGGCGATGCCTTCGGCGTAGGGCTTGCATCCGGGGTGGCCGCACTTGCCGCATTGGGTCTGTGGCAGCAGGGCGTCGATGCGTTGAATCAGACTCATGTGTCGAGCAGTCCGTTGAAGCCGAGAAATGCCACGGCCATCAGGCCGGCGCTGATCAAATCGATCGGCAGGCCGCGAAAAGGCAGGGGCACATCGTTAGTGAGAATGCGCTGGCGCAGGTCGCTGAACAGGCTCAGCACCAGCCAGAAACCCAGGCCCGCGCCCAGGCACAGGGCGAGGCCATGGCCGAACCCGCGATTGGCCTGGGCCGCCAGCAGCAACGCGCCGAGCACGCCGGCATTGCCCAGCAGCAACGGCCACAGGCCGTCGAACGGCAGCCTGGGGAATACTCGGGTCAGCAGCCTGAGCAACGGCGTGATCGACAGCACGGCAAGCGGCAGGAACACCAACAGTTGCAGCGAGGCCAGGCCCAGCGGCAGCAGCAATACCTGGTAAAGCCCGTAGCCGAGCAAACTGCAGAGCAGCATCAGGCAACTGGTGGCGATCCCCAGGGCATGGATGCGCCGACGCGCGAACTGCGGCTCGGCAGCGGCCTGCAACAGCGGATCGACGCCCAGCGGCCACTGCAACACGAAGTTGTTGATCAGGGCAGTGCTGATGAGCGTGAGGGCAATCTCGGTCATGTTCGTGGCCGGTGAGGGCGGGCGGATACCTGAAGACTAGGCAATTATCCGGCAAGGGCGCAGGCCCATCCAGATATGAAAATCCCCCCGCCACGCAGTGGCGCGACGGGGGGATCGATCCCGCAAGCGGAGTTACTTGATCCGCTGGCCTGGCTTGGCGCCGCTGTCCGGGCTCAGCAGGTAGATCTCTTCGCCGCCAGGGCCGGCCGCCATCACCATGCCTTCGGAAATGCCGAATTTCATTTTCCGTGGCTTGAGGTTGGCGATCATCATGGTCAGGCGACCGTCGAGCTTGGATGGGTCCGGATAAGCGCTCTTGATGCCGGAGAACACATTGCGCTGCTCGTCACCGATATCCAGGGTCAGGCGCAGCAGCTTGTCGGCACCTTCCACGTGCTCGGCCTTGACGATCAGCGCCACGCGCAGGTCGACGGCGGCGAAGGTGTCGAAGTCGATTTCCGGCGACAGCGGGTCCTTGGCCAGTTCGCCGTTGCCCGCAGGCTTGGCTGCACCGGTATCGGTCTGGCTGGCGGTCAGGTCTTCTTTCGAGGCGTCGGTCATGGCTTGTACTTTCACGGGGTCGATCCGCGTCATCAGCGGCTTGAATTCGTTCAGCTGGTGGTTGCTCAGCAGCTGCTGGTGGTCGTTCCAGGTCAGCGGGGCGACGTTGAGGAATGCCTCGGCGTCGGCGGCCAGCAGCGGCAGCACCGGCTTGAGGAAAATCACCAGCTGGCGGAACAGGTTGATGCCGGTGGCGCAGATGGCCTGGACTTCATCCTGCTTGCCTTCCTGCTTGTTCAGCGACCATGGCGCCTTGTCGGCGATCCAGGCATTGGCGCGGTCGGCCAGGGCCATGATTTCGCGCATGGCACGGGCAAAGTCACGGGCCTCATAGGCGTCGGCGATGCTTGGCGCGGCGGCGAGGAAGGCTTCGGTCAGCTCCGGCGCGGCATTCTGGTCCACCATCACGCCGGCGTTGCCTTTGTGGATGAAGCCGGCGCAACGGCTGGCAATGTTCACCACCTTGCCCACCAGGTCGGAATTGACCTTCTGCACGAAATCTTCGAGGTTCAGGTCCAGGTCGTCGACGCCACGGCCCAGCTTGGCCGCGTAGTAGTAACGCAGGTATTCCGGCGACAGGTGGTCGAGGTAGGTCCGGGCCTTGATGAAGGTCCCGCGGGACTTGGACATCTTCTGGCCGTTGACGGTCAGGTAGCCGTGCACGTTGATGCCGGTCGGCTTGCGGTAGCCGGCGCCTTCGAGCATGGCGGGCCAGAACAGCGCGTGGAAGTTGACGATGTCCTTGCCGATGAAGTGGTACAGCTCGGCCGTCGAGTCCTTGCCCCAGAACGCGTCGAAGTCCAGCTCCGGCGTGCGGTTGCACAGGTTCTTGAAGCTGGCCATGTAGCCGATCGGCGCGTCCAGCCAGACGTAGAAGTACTTGCCCGGCTCGTCCGGGATCTCGAAGCCGAAATACGGCGCGTCGCGGGAGATGTCCCACTGCTGCAGGCCGACATCCAGCCATTCGGCGATCTTGTTCGCCACGGCGTCCTGCAGGGTGCCGCTGCGGGTCCATGCCTGCAGCATCTGCTGGAAGTCCGGCAGCTTGAAGAAGAAGTGCTGGGAATCCTTGAGCACTGGGGTGGCGCCGGAGATTGCCGACTTCGGATCCTTCAGGTCGGTCGGGGCGTAGGTGGCGCCGCATTTTTCGCAGTTGTCGCCGTACTGGTCTTCGGTGCCGCATTTCGGGCAGGTGCCCTTGATGAAGCGGTCGGCCAGGAACATCTGTTTTTCCGGGTCGAAATACTGCGTGATCGAGCGCGTGGCGATGTGCCCGGCGTCGCGCAGCTTCAGGTAGATCTGGCTCGACAGCTCACGGTTTTCTTCGGCGTGGGTCGAGTGGAAGTTGTCGAAATCCACCAGGAAATCGGCAAAGTCGGCGCTGTGTTCAGCCTGGACATTGGCGATCAGCTGTTCCGGGGTGATGCCTTCCTTTTCCGCGCGCAGCATGATGGCCGAGCCGTGAGCGTCGTCGGCGCAGACATAAATGCATTGGTTGCCGCGGTGTTTCTGGAAGCGCACCCACATATCGGTCTGGATATATTCCAGCATATGGCCGAGGTGGATCGAACCATTGGCATAGGGCAGGGCGCTGGTGACGAGGATCTTGCGTGGCTCGGACATGGGGCTCGGCTACTTGATGAAACGGAGGTCGGCCACTATAAAGCGCCGGCGCATATTTTTCACCCTTCGGGCCGGTTTCCGGGCGGGGTGGGTGCCGGGGTTCGCGGCAAGGGACGAGCTCCCTCGCCACAAATGAGTGCGCGGCGTAGGATAGCCGCCTGATTTTCCAGACTTGTCATCGGAGTTGCCCATGAGCGCCGTCAATCGCGCAGCGGTGGAAGCCGTTCTTCGCCAATACACCGACCCCTACCTGAACCAGGATCCGGTCAGTGCCGGTTGTGTCCGTTCCATCGACATCCAGGGCGATGAGGTTCGCGTCGAACTGGAGATCGGCTATGCCGCCGGTCTGTTCAAGAGCGGCTGGGCCCAGTTGCTCAAGCTGGCCATCGAAAACATGGACGGCGTGGTCATCGCTCGCGTCAATGTCACCAGCGTGATCGCCGCGCACAAGGCCCAGGCGCAGATCCCGGGCCTGGCCAACGTCAAGAACGTGGTAGCGGTGGCGTCCGGCAAGGGCGGCGTGGGCAAGTCCACCACCGCGGCCAACCTGGCCCTGGCGTTGGCTCGCGAAGGCGCCAAGGTGGGGATTCTCGATGCCGACATCTATGGCCCGAGCCAAGGCATCATGTTTGGCATCGCCGAAGGTACGCGGCCGCAGGTCAAGGACCAGAAATGGTTCGTACCGATCAAGTCCCACGGCGTCGAGGTCATGTCCATGGCCTTCCTGACCGACGACAACACGCCGATGGTCTGGCGCGGGCCGATGGTTTCCGGCGCGTTGCTGCAACTGGTGACCCAGACCGCCTGGGGCGACCTGGATTACCTGGTGATCGACATGCCGCCGGGTACCGGTGATATTCAGTTGACCCTGGCGCAGAAAGTCCCGGTGGCCGGCGCGGTCATCGTCACCACCCCGCAGGACCTGGCGTTGCTGGATGCGCGCAAGGGCGTGGAGATGTTCCGCAAGGTCAATATCCCGGTGCTCGGCGTGGTGGAAAACATGGCCGTGCATATCTGCTCCAACTGCGGCCACGCCGAGCACCTGTTCGGCGAGGGCGGTGGCGAGAAGCTGGCGACCCAGTACGGCGTCGAACTGCTGGCCTCGTTGCCGCTGTCGATGCTGATTCGCGAGCAGGCCGACGGCGGCAAGCCGACCGTGATCGCCGAACCGGAAAGCCAGATCGCCATGGTCTATCAGGAGCTGGCGCGCCATGTCGGCGCGCGCATCGTGTTGCAGGAAGCCGCGGCACCGGCGATGCCGAACATCACTGTCAGCGACGACTGAAGCGGTTGGCCCAATAAAAAAGCCCGGTGCATTGCACCGGGCTTTTTTTATCGGCCGTGTAGAGGCGGGCTCAAATCCGCAGGCCGCCGTCCAGCTCGAGAATCCGCCCGGTGTAATAGTCGTTCTCGAAGATATAGGCCGCCGAATGGGCGATTTCTTCCGCCTTGCCCATGCGCTTGAGCGGGATGCCGGAAGTCATTCTCTCCAGGGCTTCGGGCTTCATGCCCAGGGTCATTTCGGTTTCGATGAAGCCCGGTGCGATACCGGCCACGCGGATGCCGTAGCGCGCCAGTTCCTTGGCCCAGGTCACGGTCGCCGCGGCAACCCCGGCCTTGGCCGCGGAGTAGTTGGTCTGGCCGATATTGCCGGCACGGGAAATCGACGAGATGTTGATGATCGCGCCGCCGGTTTTCAGCTCGACCATCTTCGCCGCGACTTCGCGAGTGCAGAGGAATACGCCGGTCAGGTTGACGTCGATCACCGACTGCCACTGGGCCAGGCTCATCTTGCTCAGCTCGCCGTCCTTGACCTTGAGCAGCAGGCCATCGCGCAGGATGCCGGCGTTGTTGATCAAACCGTGAATGGCGCCGAAATCTTCGGCGACCCGGGCGACCATGTGTTCCACCTGCTCCTCATTGGCGACGTTGCACAGGTAGGCCCGGGCTTCGCCGCCGGCGGCCTGGCAGGCGGCAACCGCCTGGTCGAGCTTTTCCTGGTTCAGGTCGACCAGCGCCAGCCTGGCGCCTTTGCTGGCGAAATACTCCGCCATGGAGCGGCCCAGGCCCTGGCAACCGCCGGTGATAATGATTACTTTGTCATTGAGTTGCATTCGCATGCCCCGATAGCAGACTGGGAGTGGTGTCCTTTTTAAGGCATCTCTCTGTGCGACGGGCATGGCCTGGCTGCAGATGAGATTTGCCCTGATGGCGTTGCTGGAAACTTTGTCCCAGGCGCCCGTCCGTTTTAGACGGATTCTATATAAGGAGTCATAAATTGAGCGTTGAAGCTGCGAAGCATGCACGAGAATTACTGCTCAAGGAATACCGTGGCGTGCTGTCGACACACTCCAAGGCCATGCCGGGCTTTCCCTTCGGTTCGGTGGTTCCTTATTGCCTGGACGAGCAGGGCCGGCCACTGATCCTGATCAGCCGGATCGCCCAGCACACCCATAACCTGCAGAAGGACCCCAAGTGTTCGCTGCTGGTGGGCGAGCGCGAAGCCGAAGACGTCCAGGCGGTGGGACGCCTGACGTACCTGGCCGAGGCCGAGAAGCTCGAAGACGCCGCGGCGATCGAAGCGGCCGCCGAACGCTATTACCGGTATTTCCCGGATTCGCAGAATTATCACAAGGCCCACGACTTCGACTTCTGGCTGCTCAAGCCGGTGCGTCATCGCTACATCGGCGGCTTTGGCGCGATCCACTGGATCGAGCAGGTGACGCTGGCCAATCCTTTCGCCGGCAAGGCCGAGCTGAGCATGGTCGAACACATGAACAGCGACCACGCCAAGGCCATCGCCCATTACGTCGACCTGGCCGGTTTGCCGAAAACCGCTGCGGCGCAGCTGGTCGGCATCGACACCGAAGGCATGCATTTGCGGATCGGCCAGGGGCTGTACTGGCTGGCATTCCCAAGCCCTTGTAATACGCCGACACAAGTGCGCGAGGCCTTGGTTTTTCTGGCTCACGCCGAGCAATGGCCGAAAAATGCCGACGCCGAGGCTTGAATTCACGAATTGCCGACGTCATCTAGGGTCTACTGGAAGGCATTTTCTTCCGTAGAGGAAACCATTTGATGCGCCCTTTTCTGTTGCTCTTTCTGCTGTTCCCGGTGCTAGAGCTGTTCGTCTTCGTCAAAGTCAGCGGTGCGATCGGGTTTTTCCCGGCGTTGCTGCTGATCATCCTGGGCTCGATGCTGGGTGTGCTGGTCCTGCGCGTCGCGGGGCTGGCCACGGCATTGCGTGCCCGTGAAAGCCTGAACCGCGGCGAACTGCCGGCCCAGACCATGCTCGAAGGCCTGATGCTGGCCTTGGCTGGCGGCCTGTTGATCCTGCCAGGCTTCATCAGCGATATCTTCGGCCTGTTCATGCTGTTGCCGCTCACCCGTCGTCTGCTGGCCGGCAAGATGCGCCAGCGCGCCGAAGAGCAGGCCATTCGTCAGCGTGCCTTCGCCGACGACATGCAGGCTGCCCGTGGCGGACCCGCGCCGCAGCGCCCTCTGGGGCGTGAACCGAATGTGATCGAAGGCGAGTTCGAGCACCGCGATTCCTAAGCTTCTCAATGATCGACACGGCACCTTCGGGTGCCGTGTTCGTTTTGCCCGGCTGACAATCAAAAAAAAAATCACTGGGCAGCCCTTGTAATAGGCTTGTGCGCCCACATGTATCGGTCACCGCAAGGTTTCTGGTGGCGACACCAGACAGACTTCTGCGACTCGCTCGTCGAGCCGCAACCGGCCACGCCGGATTTGTTAACCCGCCGGTAACGACACCGGCCGCTGAAAACCACAATTAGGAGAGATCGACAATGAAGCTTCGTCCTCTGCATGACCGCGTCGTCATCCGTCGCAGCGAAGAAGAATCGAAAACCGCTGGCGGTATCGTTCTGCCAGGTTCGGCCGCTGAAAAACCTAACCGTGGCGAAATCGTCGCCGTAGGTACCGGTCGCATCCTCGACAACGGTGAAGTACGTGCGCTGGCCGTGAAAGTGGGTGACAAGGTTGTGTTCGGCCCTTACTCCGGCAGCAACACTGTGAAGGTAGACGGCGAAGACCTGCTGGTAATGGCCGAGAACGAAATTCTCGCCGTTATCGAAGGCTGATTACCCGCTCATTTTCCCGTTACTACAAAGTATTTAAGGAATATCGATCATGGCTGCTAAAGAAGTTAAATTCGGCGACTCCGCCCGCAAGAAAATGCTCACCGGCGTTAACGTCCTGGCTGACGCGGTAAAAGCGACCCTGGGCCCGAAAGGCCGTAACGTGATCATCGAGAAGAGCTTCGGCGCTCCGACCATCACCAAGGACGGCGTTTCCGTCGCCAAAGAAATCGAGCTGAAAGATCGCTTCGAAAACATGGGCGCGCAGCTGGTAAAAGACGTTGCTTCCCGTGCCAACGATGACGCCGGCGACGGTACCACCACCGCCACCGTACTGGCTCAGTCGATCGTCAACGAAGGCCTGAAAGCCGTCGCTGCCGGCATGAACCCGATGGACCTGAAACGCGGCATCGACAAGGCGACCATCGCCATCGTCAAGGAGCTCAAAGGTCTGTCCAAGCCATGCGCCGATTCCAAGGCCATCGCTCAGGTCGGCACCATCTCCGCCAACTCCGACAACTCCATCGGCGACATCATTGCCGAAGCCATGGAAAAAGTCGGTAAAGAAGGCGTGATCACCGTTGAAGAAGGCTCGGGCCTGGAAAACGAACTGTCTGTCGTTGAAGGCATGCAGTTCGACCGTGGCTACCTGTCCCCTTACTTCATCAACAAGCCGGACACCATGGTCGCCGAGCTGGACGGCCCGCTGATCCTGCTGGTGGACAAGAAGATCTCCAACATCCGCGAAATGCTGCCAGTGCTGGAAGCCGTTGCCAAAGCCGGCCGCCCACTGCTGATCGTGGCTGAAGACGTTGAAGGCGAAGCCCTGGCGACTCTGGTTGTGAACAACATGCGCGGCATCGTCAAAGTCGCTGCCGTCAAGGCACCAGGCTTCGGCGACCGTCGCAAGGCCATGCTGCAGGACATCGCCGTCCTGACCGGCGGTACCGTCATCTCCGAAGAGATCGGTCTGAGCCTGGAAAGCACCACCCTGGAGCACCTGGGTAACGCCAAGCGCGTGATCCTGTCCAAAGAAAACACCACCATCATCGACGGTGCTGGCGTTGAAGCGGACATCCAGGCTCGTGTGACCCAGATCCGTCAACAAGTGGCCGACACTTCGTCCGACTACGACCGTGAAAAACTGCAAGAGCGTCTGGCCAAGCTGTCCGGCGGCGTTGCGGTGATCAAGGTTGGCGCCGGTTCCGAAGTTGAAATGAAAGAGAAGAAAGCCCGCGTTGAAGACGCCCTGCACGCTACCCGCGCAGCCGTCGAAGAAGGCGTGGTGCCTGGCGGTGGCGTAGCCCTGATCCGTGCTCTGCAATCGATCAGCGGCCTGAAAGGCGACAACGCCGACCAGGACGTGGGTATCGCTGTTCTGCGTCGCGCTGTCGAAGCTCCTCTGCGCCAGATCGTTGCCAACTCCGGCGACGAGCCAAGCGTAGTGGTCGACAAGGTCAAGCAAGGCGAAGGTAACTACGGTTACAACGCTGCTACCAGCGAATACGGCGACATGATCGAAATGGGCATCCTGGACCCAACCAAGGTGACCCGTTCGGCGCTGCAAGCTGCATCCTCCATCGGCGGTCTGATCCTGACCACCGAAGCGGCTGTTGCTGAAATCGTTGAAGACAAGCCTGCAGCTGGCGGCATGCCAGACATGGGCGGTATGGGCGGCATGGGCGGCATGATGTAAGCCAGCCTTACCCCGTACGAAAAAGCCCCGCCGGTGAAAGCCGGCGGGGCTTTTTTATGGGCTGGAGTTTCTTGCCCGGGCCATGGCCAGCGCGAGCAAGCTCGCCCCTACCGGGGGCGTGGCTGTGCGGCAGCCAGCCTGCTCGCGCAAGGACCTCAGGCATTCACTGGCTCCGCCTCCGCTGCGGGGGCAGCCTTGCCTGCCGGTCGATAGAGAATGAAATAGTAGGTCCCCAGGCAGATCAGCCAGCAGAAGATCGCGGTCCAGACGTTGTGGGAGAAGAAATGGGCTCCCTGCAGCATGCGCCCCACCGAAAATACGCTGCCCAGGACAATGGCAAACAGCAGGGCCTTGCGCGCCAGGCGCGGGCGGCGGTCACGCAGGGCGAAAAACAGCGCGAACAGGGTGAAACCGGTGGCGGCATGGCCACCTGGCCAGCAGCGGCCGGGCTTGTCGGTCGCGGGGCGGGGGCTGAGCAGTTCGCTGTAGGTTTCCTTGCCTCCGAATTCTTTCAGGCTCCACGGGCATTGCACGGCGGTGATGGCCTTGACCGGAGTGACGAACGCGGTGGCCAGGGCCAGCGACAGCACCAGGCAGCCCAGCTCGCGTTTGAACGGCTTGAGGCGCGGGACGAAGAAGGCGCCGATGAAGCCGACAATAGCCAGCACGGAAAAGACGATGACCGCCTGTTTGGCCCGATCATGCAGGATGTTCTCCAGGAAATAACTGTGGCCACCGATGAAACCACCAGCGGCGGGGTCGTAGAAATACCGCGCCAGGACCATGTCCAGCGAGGTCAGTTCAAGCAGCAGCAAGCTGACGGCAGCCAGGGCGGGAACGCCCAGGCAGATCCACCAGTTCAGCGCCCTGGAGGTGGGGCGGGCAAGGGTCGGGGCCATGGAAAGTCCTTCGAGGAAAGCGTTGCGGTCGCGGATTTGCGCGGAGTCTGGAGCGGCCTTCGTCGCCGGCTTGTGAAGCCTGGGTGAAAAACTCGTCAAGGCCCTGCAAGCCTGGCCCGGCATTCGCCGCAGGGCATTGAACAGCCCTAGCCGTCAGCCACGCTTGGCCTTAAGCTGCGCGAGCCAAGACGGCCGTAACTGTGTGCGGAGAGAGTGCCCATGCGAATTCTACTGGTTGAAGACAACCGCGATATTCTGGCCAACCTGGCCGATTACCTGGGGCTTAAAGGCTATACCGTGGACTGCGCCCAGGACGGTCTGTCGGGCCTGCACCTGGCCGCCACCGAACATTACGACCTGATCGTGCTCGACATCATGCTGCCGGGTATCGATGGCTACACCCTGTGCAAACGCCTGCGCGAAGATGCCCGCCGCGATACACCGGTGATCATGCTCACCGCCCGCGATCAACTGGACGATCGCCTGCAGGGCTTCAAGTCCGGGGCCGACGATTACCTGGTCAAGCCCTTTGCCCTGTCCGAGCTGGCCGCGCGCGTCGAAGCGGTCATGCGTCGCACCCAGGGCGGCGGGCGCCGGACCCTGCAAGTCGGCGACCTGAGTTATGACCTCGACACCCTGGAAGTCACCCGTGAAGGGCGCCTGCTCAAGCTCAACCCGGTGGGCCTGAAGTTGCTGGCGGTGCTGATGCAGAAGAGCCCGCACGTGTTGCGTCGCGAAATTCTCGAAGAGGCGCTGTGGGGGGACGACTGCCCGGACAGCGACAGCCTGCGCAGCCACGTTCACCAATTGCGCCAAGTGATCGACAAGCCATTCGCCAAGCCGTTGCTGCATACCGTGCATGGTGTCGGTTATCGCCTGGCCGAGGGGCGTGATGGAGTTTAAGCAAAGCCTTGCCCAGCGGATCATCATCGCCTTCGCGTTGATGAGCGCGCTGGTCGCTGGAGCCTTCGCCCTGGGGATCGTGGCGACGGTGCATCTGGTGGAAGAAAAGCTGATTTCCGCAGGCCTGGGCGGTGACCTGCAGCGCCTGCTGTTGATGGACAGCGTTTCCGACTGGAGCCACCGTCCCGAGCCGGACCAGCTGTTTTACTTCAGCGGCGGGCGTGGCGACTTCGAGCTACCCAAGGATCTGCGGCATCTGGACCCGGGCTTCCATGAGGTCTTTCGCGAACAGCTGTCGTATCACGCCATGGTCGAGGTGGTCGACGGCCGGCGCTACGTGTTGCTGCAAGACCAGAGCGATTTCGAGGAGCGCGAGCGGGTGCTCTTCGCGGTGGTGCTGGTGGGCTTCGTCCTGAGCCTGGCCCTGGCGGTGTTCCTGGGCTGGGTGCTGGCGCGCCGGGTGATGGCGCCGGTGGTGCGGCTGGCGCGACAGGTACGGCATCGCGACCAGCTTCTGGGGCTGGCGCCGCCATTGGCCCCGGACTACGCGGCGGACGAGGTGGGGGAACTGGCCGTGGCCTTCGACGCTACCTTGGGACGCCTGCGCCAGGCGCTGAACCGCGAGCGCCTGTTCACCAGCGATGTCAGCCACGAACTGCGCACGCCGCTGATGGTGCTGGCCAGCTCCTGCGAGCTGCTGCTGGAAAACCCGGCGATCGACCAGCGCGGTCGGGCCCAGGTCGAGCGCATCGCCCGGGCATGCGGCGAGATGCGCGAGCTGGTCCAGACCTTCCTGATGCTGGCGCGTGCCCAGCGCGAAGACGGCGGCATATCGCCCCAGGCGACCTTGAGCCAGGTCGCCGAGGACCTGGTGGGGCTGTGGGGCGGCCCGATCAGGCAAAAAGGCCTGGAGCTGATCTTCGATGCCGGCCAGCCGCTGGACACCCGCTATAACGCCACCTTCCTGCACGCGGTGATGGGCAACCTGCTGCGCAACGCCTTGCACTACACCGAGCAGGGTTTCATTCGCTTGAGCCTGGAGCCGAGCGGCTTCGTGGTCGAGGACAGCGGTGTCGGCATTCCCGAGGAAAAGCGCGAGGCGATGTTCGAGCCCTTCGTGCGCGGCAACGAGAAGCGCGGCGAAGGCCTGGGCCTGGGCCTGTCGCTGGTGCAGCGCATCTGCGAAGACCAGGGCTGGAGTGTCAGCCTCAGCACCATGGAGCCCAATGGTTGCCGCTTTCATGTCGAGTTGAACTGCCGCGCCGCGTGAGAGGTCTCTATCACTTCAGCGTCAGGGCCGTCAGCCTGGAAATAACGGGTTGAGGGTCTCGGGCGACTGTCGAGCGCTTGTAAAATCCTGAAATATTTGTGCTCTGGACCGGACGAAGTTTTCACAAAGACATGACCTGACGCTGACATGCCGCTGCCTAAGGTAGGGGCCATCAGATTCAGGAGACTGTGTGATGGCAACCCCGATCAAGCTGGAATTTTCCGAGAAGTACGACGAACAGCACGCTCAGGAGTATTTGCTCAAGCATCAGGATGGCGTCGCCCGCCGGATGTCCCACAAGCGTGACGAGCAGTTGGCGCGCGCCGCGCTGGCCATGGCCGGAGAACCGGGGCTGGTGCTGGACCTGCCTTGCGGCGCCGGGCGTTTCTGGCCGTTGCTGGCGGAGAAACCCAACCGCGTGATCATCGGTGCGGACAACTCCGCGGCCATGTTGAAGACCGCCACGGTGGCGCAACCGGCCGAGGTGGTGAAACGGGTACAACCCTTGCAGACATCCGCGTTCGACATCGATTTGCCGGATAACGCCGTCGACAGCATTTTCTGCATGCGGCTGCTGCACCACATTGGCGAGTCGTCCCATCGCCTGGCTCTGCTGCGGGAGTTCCAGCGGGTTACCCGGGACAGCGTGATCGTTTCGTTGTGGGTCGATGGCAACTTCAAGGCCTGGAAGCGCAAGCGCATGGAAGTTCGGCGCAAGGAAGAATCCGGGCAGGAAGGTTACCAAAACCGCTTTGTGTTACCGGCTGCCACGGTTGAAGAAGAATTCAAGCAGGCCGGTTTTCGGGTTCAGGATCACTTGGACTTTTTCCCGCTCTACGCCATGTGGCGAGTCTATGTATTACGCAAGAGGTAACAGGATGGCCGTTGAACATGCACCGGGAATGGAAGTCGCTGCTGTGGACCGTTTCGATTACTTCTGGAGCCAGCACGGGGATTGGGTAGAAGAACCCAATCAGCGTCGCGGCGGGGAAAGTGGCGTTCAACGACTTCCGGGTGCTGACGGGCGGGTGCTGTACGCCAAGCGCCAGATCGGCCATCTGTACCGCAACTGGTTGCATCCTTTCGGACGTCCCACGGTGCTGCGCGAGCAGGATGCGCTCAAGGGCCTGGACCGACTCCAGGTCGGCGTGCCGCGCCTGGTGTTCTGCGGCGCCCAGCGTGATTCCCAGGGCCAGTGGCGTGCCTTGCTGGTGACCGAGGCGCTGGACGGCTTCGTGGAAATCGACCACTGGTACGCCGCCGGCGAGCGCGAGCGTCATGGCGAGGCCTTGCACGAGCGCCTGCTCCAGGCGCTGGCAACCACGCTGGCGCGCATGCACCTGGGGCGCTGGCAGCATGGCTGCCTGTACAGCAAGCATGTGTTCGTGCGGGTCACGGGCGAAGGCGAAGCGGCGAAGGTGGATATCGCGCTGCTGGATTTCGAGAAAAGCCGCCAGCGCCTGAGCGCCAAACGGGCTGCGGCCCATGACATGAAGCAATTGCGTCGCCACTCGTCGTGGAGCGCCACGGACTGGGACAAACTCTACTATTTTTATAGGGCGGCGTTTGGCAGCGCTATCAAAGGTTTATAGCGATGAAGCTCGAAATCGCACGAGGTCTTTTTTTAGTAGGAGCCTTGGCAGTTGCGTCCTTGGCCGTGGCTGCCTGGGAGCAGCCCCGCACGGAAGTTCTCAGCACCGCGCATGGTGATGCGCATTGCCCGTTGCCTCGGGTCGTCAAGACACCCCAGGCAGCCCAACCCGATCATGACCTGCTGTTGTTCATGTTCGGCCTGACTCAGGGAATGAGGCCACAAAGTTGAAGACCATCAAGCCCGATAAAAAGGCCTCGCATCGCGAGGCCTTTTTCATGGCCGGCCCTTCATTTGTCCGGCCTGGCCAGCAGCGTGTAGATGCAGGGCAGCACGAACAGCGTGAACAGGGTGCCGATCGACATCCCCGTGGCGATCACCGTGCCGATGTCGAACCGGCTGACCGCGCCGGCGCCCGTGGCCAGGATCAGCGGCACCATGCCGAAGACCATCGCCGCGGTGGTCATCAAGACCGGCCGCAGGCGAATGGCCGCGGCCGCCTCCACGGCCTCGCGCGGCGTCAGGCCCTGGTCCTTGCGTAGCTGGTTGGCGAACTCGACGATCAGGATCCCGTGCTTGCTGATCAGGCCGATCAGGGTCACCAGACCGACCTGGGTATAGATATTCAGGCTCGACCAGCCCAGGAACAGCGGGATCAAGGCCCCGCAGATCGACAGCGGGACTGTCACCAGGATCACCACCGGGTCGCGGAAGCTTTCGAACTGCGCCGCCAGCACCAGGAAAATGATCGCCAGCGCCAGGCCGAAGGTCACCCACAACGCGCTGCCTTCCTGGACGAACTGTCGCGAGGCTCCGGCAAAGTCGAAGGCGTAGCCCGGCGGGGCTTCTTCTTCGGCGATCTGGCGCACGGTCTCGACCGCTTCGCCCATGCTGACGATCGGGAACCCGGAGATGGTCGCGGCGTTGAGTTGCTGGAACTGGTTTAGCTGGCGTGGCCGGGCTCGATCGGTGACGGTGATCAGGGTCGACAGCGGCAGCGCCTCGCCCTGGGCGTTTTTCACGTAATAGTTGTTCAGCCATTCGGGGTTGTCGCGGTAGGCCCGTTCGACCTGCGCGATGACCTTGTAGCTGCGCCCGTCAATGGTGAAGCGGTTGATTTCCGCTTCGCCGAGCAGGGTGGCCAGGGTCCCGCCCAGGTCGAGCATCGACACGCCCATCTGCGCCGCCTTGGCGCGGTCGATGTCGACCACCACCTCCGGCTTGTCGAAGGCCAGGTCGATGTCGACGAAGGCGAACTTGCCCGATTCCATGGCGCGCCTCTTTACCCGGTCGGACAGCTCCAGCAGCGACTCGTAGTCGTTGGCGCTGTTGATCACGAAGGCGAACGGCAGCCCCTCGCCAGTGCCCGGCAGCGACGGCAGGTTGAAACCGAAGACCTGCAACCCGGCGATGTTCGAGAGCCGGGCCTGGACTTCGGGAAGGATCTGCATCTGCGTGCGCTCGCGTTCGTTCCAGGGCTTGAGCAGGAAACCGCCGATACCCGATTGCACGCCGTTGAAGCCGTTGATCTGGAACGACGAATAGTATTCGGGGAAGGTCTTGAAGATTTCGAGGAACTCGTCGGTGTAGGTGTTGAGGTAATTCAGGTTGGCTGGCTGGGGCGCGGTGGCCATCATGAAAATGATGCCCTGGTCCTCGTCCGGGGCCAGTTCCGACTTGGTGAACTTGAGCAGGGCCGGGATCAGGCACAGCACGATCAGGGCAAACACCAGCACCACCGGCCGGGTATTGAGGGTGGCATGCAGCAGGCTCTGATAGCGGCGCTTGAGGCTTTCGAAGATCAGGTCGAGGCGGTGGGCCAGGCCGCTGGGGTTTTCGTCGTGGCGCAGCAGCAGGGCGCACATCATCGGCGACAGGGTCAGGGCGACGATTCCGGAAATCACCACGGCGCCGGCCAGGGTCAGGGCGAATTCCTTGAACAGCGCCCCGGTGAGCCCCTCGAGGAAGCCGATAGGGGCGTAGACCGCGGCCAGGGTGATGGTCATCGACACCACCGGCATGGCGATTTCCCGGGCGCCCTCGAGGGCCGCGTCGAGCGGCGTCTTGCCTTCTTCGATATGCCGGTGGATGTTCTCCACCACCACGATCGCGTCGTCCACCACCAGGCCGATGGCCAGCACCATCGCCAGCAGGGTCAGCAGGTTGATCGAGTAGCCCATCAATTGCATGAAGAACATCACGCCGATCATCGACAGCGGAATGGTCACCACCGGAATCACCACCGAGCGCAGCGCGCCGAGGAACAGGAACACCACCACGATCACGATCAGCACGGCTTCGAACAGGGTCTTCACCACCTCGTTGATCGAGGCCTGGATGAACAGCGTGGCGTCATAGGCGATCTCGGACTTGAGGTTGGACGGCAGCTGGGCCTCCAGCTCCGGCATGATCTTGCGCACCTCCTTGATCACATCCAGCGGGTTGGCGGCCGGGGTCGCCTTGATGCCGATGTACACCGAAGGGATGCCGCCAAACGAGCTGATGGAGTCGTAGTTCTCGGCGCCCATCTCCACCCGTGCCACATCGCTGAGCAGCACCCGGCTGTCGCCTTCGGTCCGCAGGGGAATGGCGGCGAAAGCTTCGGCGGACTTCAGCTCGGTGCTGGCATTGATGCTGGTGACCACGTACTCGCCCTTGACCTCACCGGCCGCGGACAGGAAGTTGTAGCGGCGCACCGCATTGGTCACGTCGCTGGAGCTCAGGCCATAGCCGGCGAGCTTGACCGGGTCCAGCCACAGGCGCATGGCGAAGGCCTGGTTGCCGAGAATCTCGGCCTCGGCCATGCCCGGCAGGGTCGCCAGCTTTGGCTGGATCACCCGCGACAGGTAATCGGTGATCTGCGGGTTGTTCAATTGCTCGCTGAAAAAACTGATGTACATCAGCGCCGAGGCGTCGGCGGCTTCCTTGCTCAGCACCGGGTCCTCGGCGTCCTGGGGCAGCTTGTTCTTCACCTCGTTGGCCTTGGCCAGCAGCTCGGTGAACAGGCGGTCGCTGTTGGCGCCGATACGGGCGTAGATCGAGATCACCGAAAAGTTCTGGCGACTGACCGAGGTCATGTAGTCGATGCCCTCGGCGCTGGCCAGGCTCTGCTGCAAGGGTTGGGTGATGTAGCCCTGGATGGTCTCGGCATTGGCCCCCGGGTAGGCGGTGGTGACCGTGATCAGGGCGTTTTCCATTTGTGGATACTGGCGCAGCGGCAGTTTGCTCCAGGCCTGGAAGCCCAGCAGCACGATCAACAGGCTGACTACGGTGGCCAGTACCGGACGACGGATGAACGGGTCTGTAAAAGCCATGAGGAGTCCTTGATCAGTCCACGCGTGGCGGGCCGTTCTGGTCGGCGGGCAGCAGCTTGTCCGGGGTGATGGCGATATGTGCGCCATGTTCCAGCTTGATCTGCCCGCCGCTCACCACCTGTTCACCGCGGCTTACGCCCTTGTCGATCAGCACCAGGCCATTGCGCCGTTCGCCGGTTTCGATGAAGCGCCGCTCGGCGACCAGCACCGGCTGGCCCTTGTCGTCTTTTTCCAGGCTGCCATCGGCGGCTTTTTTCTCGGCCACCACGTACAGCGAATTACCGTACAGGGTGTAGGTGATGGCGCTTTCCGGTACCACGACCCTGGGCTGCGGATCGGGCAGCAGCACCTGCAGGCTGGTGAACATGCCCGGCAGCAGCTTGCCGTCGGGGTTGGCCAGGGTGGCGCGGACCTGCACGTTGCGCGTGGTGTCCTCGACCTTGGGGTTGATGGCGCTGATGCTGGCGGTGAACTGTTCCGCCGGATAGGCCGAGACCGTCACGCTGACCGGTTGGCCGAGGGTGATTTTCGGTACCGCCTGTTCCGGGACGAAGAAGTCTACGTACAGGCTGCTGAGGTCCTGCAGGGTGGCGACCACCGTGCCGCTGGCGAGATAGTCGCCGACGTCCACCTGGCGAATGCCGATGGTGCCGCTGAAGGGCGCGAGCATGCGTTTTTTTGCCAGCAAAGCCTTGAGCTGGTTGACCGTGGCCTTGTTCTTTTGCAATTGCGCCGACAGCCGATCGTATTCGCCGCGGGAAATCGCCTGGCTGCCCACCAGCTGGCTGCCGCGGCCGAAGTCCAGTTGGGCCAGGCCCAGGTCGGCCTGGGCGGTTTCCAGCAGGGCGCTTTCCACTTCGCTGTCGAGTTGCAGCAGCGGCTGCCCGGCGGTGACCTTCTGCCCGGACTCGAATTGCAGGGCTTTGACGGTACCGGCCACTTCCAGGCTGAGATCGACCCCTTGCAGGGCCTTGAGCGTACCGACCGTGGGCAGGCGGGCCTGCCACGGCTGTTCGCGTGCCGTGGCCACGGCCACGCTGATCGGCGGCTTGGGTGCCGAGAAAAGCTGGACCTGCTGATAGATGGAGAAGGCCTTGTAGCCTGCCAGCACCAGCACGATCAGCAGGACGACACCTAACATGATGAGCATGCGGCGACGCAGCATATTCCTGTCCCTTGGAAAACGAAGCTGGGAAAACGAAGCAGATAGGCGCTGACATTACTCCGACTTTCCCGGGCCTTCCAGATGACAGTCCGTTCATCCAGGGTCCCGTTTTCCGCTCCTGTGCGGGGGCGGAAAATCAGGCCAGGTGCAAATGGTTGTCCCAGAGCCCTGCCGGCAGATCCAATGGCTTTGCCACAAGTTGTTTCTGGCGACAGTCATAGAAACGGCAACGGCCCTGGCCCGAAGTCACGACGAAACCATCGGCCACCGCACCGACCCCGGCACAGTCCGGCAAGGGAGCGTCCAGGCGCACCTCGGCGCTGTCCAGGTCCCAGATGAAAAAGCGGTTGCCGCGCGGGGCGGTGAGGGCCACCAGGCGCAGTTCGCTGTGCACGGCGACGCTCGCCGTGTAATGCCCCATCGCCTGCAACTGCTGCTCGGCCACCGGGAAGGCCTGGAACGGCTGGCCCGGGCGCTTGATCGCCAGCAGTTGCGAGGACTCGTGGGCGTCGCCCATGAATTGCTGGCCGGTGACGATGGTGCCGTCGCCGGCGATGCCCATGTGGCGCACGCTGTTCATCTGCTGGGGCAGGGTTTCCTTGCTCAGCAGGCTGCCGTCGCGCTGCATCAGCACCAGGCTCGGTTCCATGGCGTCGAGGTTCATCTCGACGCGGCTTTCGGCTTCGGTGCGAATCCCGCCGTTGGCCACCACCAGGGTCTCGCCGTCCGGCATCCACGACACCTGGTGCGGGCCGATGCCGTGGGTCGCGATCTCGCCGCTGTGCACCAGGCGTTCGCCTTCGAAGCGGTACACCCCGAGCAGGCCGCGCCCCGGATCGCGAGTGTCGTTCTCGGTGGCGTACAGCCAGTCGCCGCTCTTGTGGATCACCGCGTGGCCATAGAAATGCCGGTTCGGCTGCGAGGCCAGGGTTTGCAGCAACGCGCCGTCGCGCAGGTCGATCAGGTAGCTTTCAGTGCCCGGGCGGCGGGCGACGAACAGGGCGATCGGCAGCGTCGGGTGATTGACGATGTCATGGCAGCGTTGGCCAACCCGGGTGGCGAACACTGGCGTGCCGTCCAGGCGATAGCCTACGGCGTAGTGCTTGCCGTCGCCGTCATCGCGCGCCGATAGCAGCAGCGGGCCTTGGTCCTTGTGCTTGAACAGCGTCCAGCCACCCAGCGTGACGGCGCTCAGCAGCAGGCTGCCGAGTGCCAAAGCCTGACGTCGCAGCATGATCAGTCACCGTCGTTGGCGTTGAAGCCCAGTTGGATGCCCAGCGCCTTGGCCAGTTCGCCTTCGTGCAGGCGGTGGACGACGTTGAGGCTGTCGTAGATATCGTTCAGTTGCTGGCGGCCGGCATCGTCGGCCAGCAGCTCGGTCAGCGAACGCTGGGTGCTGGCGAACAGTTTCAGCGAAGCGGCGTAGGCGGCGTCGATCTTGTCGGCCAGCGGCTTCTGCTCGGCCGGCAACAGGCCGCGCAGGCCTTTGTTGTCGACCCCGGCCCACACGGTCTGGGCCGCGGCGAGGCTGGCTTCCAGGCTCTGCATGGACGACTGGCTGCGCCAGGCGTCGGCCTGGAACGGCTGCGCAATCCCCTTGCTCTGGCGACCCATCGGCGTGCCGAGCTTCTTCTTCAGGGTGTCCAGCGCCGTGACCTGGACCCGCAGCAGGTCGGCGATGGCCTCATGGGAATCGGCGTAGCGCTGGTTGGGGAACTTGCTCATCTGCGCGAGCATGCCGTCGCTGGTATTCCAGCGCGACAGGATCTCTTCGGCCAGCTGCTTCTGGCGTTCGCCAATGGCGGTCAGCAGCGGGCAGTAGCGGGTTTTCTGCTCGCTGTTCGCCAGGTCGATCTTGCTGTCGAAGAGGATGTATTCGTAGGCCGAGAGGCCTTGCACCACCACGCTGGACTTGGCCAGGGCGGCGGCGTCGATCTGCGGCGTGGCGTTGACCAGCTGTTCGACCTGACGGCCGACCAGGTTTTTCTTGTCCGGCCAGAACTGCACCTGCCAGGAACGGTTGCCCTCGGCCAGCGGACCGATCAGCAAGGGTTGCAGCTCGGCCCAGGCTTTCTGCGCGTGCAGGAAGTCGGCACGGGCGGTGTCCAGGCTTTGCTTGCCTTCACAGAAGGCCAGGGCGCTGATCGCCAGCTGGCGGTCGGCTTCGACCCAGCGGCTGTAGGTCGGCAGGATCACCTGTTTGGCGATGGCCGCCGAGGTTACGGCTTGTGGGTCCTGCGGCGAGCAGGCGCCGAGGGCGAGAGCGGCAAGGCTGGTGAACAACAACTTGGGACGGAACATGTTCGGGCTCCCGTTTCTTGTGGAAAGGCGTTAGAGAGAATTCAGGAATGCCAGCAACGCAGCGCGCTGTTCGGCATTGAAAGATAAAACCTGTTGTTGCGCCGCCTGGGCTTCGCCGCCATGCCAGAGCACGGCTTCGAGCAGGTTGCGGGCGCGGCCGTCATGCAGGAACTGGGTGTGGCCGCTGACCGTTTCCGTCAGGCCGATTCCCCACAGCGGCGGCGTGCGCCAATCGCGGCCACCGGCCTGGAATTCGCTGCGGTTATCGGCCAGGCCCTCGCCCATGTCGTGCAGCAGCAGGTCGCTGTAGGGACGTATCACTTGATTGGCCAGCTCGGGTTCCGCGGCATCGGCGGCGGTGGTGAACTGCGGGGTATGACAGGACTGGCAGCCGGCCTGGTAGAACAGGTTCTTGCCGGCCAGCACCTGTGGCGAGCCCACATCGCGACGCGCCGGCACCCCGAGGTTGCGGCTGTAGAACAGCACCAGGCGCAGGATGTTGTCGCTGACTTCCGGTTCGCCATCCGGCCCGTTGCCGTTGGGGGCTTGCTTGCAGGCGGTCTGGGCGTCGGTGCAGTCGTCGAAGGGTCTCAGGGAGGTGGTCAGACCCATGTCGCCCGAGAACGCATGAACGTTTTGTTGATTGAGGTTGGGTTGTCCGGCTTTCCAGCCAAAACGCCCGAGGACGGTCTTTTGCTGGGCGTCGTCCCAGACCTGGTTTGGCCGCCCGGCGATGCCCTTGTTGGCCTTGGCCTGCGCTTGGGCATTGGCCAGGATCGCCGCCTCGGGGATGGCTTCGAGCAGGCCCAGGCCGATCATCGGCGGCGCCACGCGCGCCGAGAAGCGGGTATCGGGATGCATCGGGCCGTAACCGAGCTGGGTGATCTGCAGCTTGGGCTTGCGCAGCTCGACGGCGGTGCCGTCCTTGAAGCGCACGGTCAACGGTTCGTACTCGACCCGCACTTTGCCTTCCGGGGCGACGCCAGGCACCGCCATGTCCTGGAACTGCCCGCCGTACACCGGCTCGGGGACTATGCCCATTTGCTCGATGGCCTTGGCGTAGGCCGGCTCATTGGGGATCGACAGGCGCACCAGCATCGATACGGCGTTGTTCGAGTCGGGCGTCGGTGGGTGGCCGCGGCCGTCCTTGATATGGCAGTTCTGGCAACCGTTGGTATTGAACAGCGGGCCCAGGCCATCGCGGGCGGTGGTGGTCGAGGGGGCGATCACCCAGGGACTGCGGAAGAAGCTGTTGCCGACGCTGAAGTCCAGGCGCCGGGTGGGCGACAGGTTGGCCGACGGCATGGAAAACGCGTTCTGGTCGCTCCTGCGCACGGTCGCCTCGCCGCCGGAACGCGCTTCGCCCGGCTCGGCCTGGGTAAAACGCGGGGCGTCATCGCAGGCACTCAGGCACAAGGCCATGAACAACGTGGACCAGCGAAGCAGCGACGGGGGCATCGGACATCCTGCAAGACGAGCAAAACAAGGGCGCAAAGTCTAACAGGGCAGGGGAGTTTGAATAAGAGGAATTATCGTTCCGCTTGATGTGGGGCAACGCAAGCGAAGCCTGCCTGTCCCTATCCCCCGGCTCTGGTCTGGTCCTGTAGCCGCTGCCGCAGGCTGCGATCGCCACCGAAGGGGGCGCAGGGTTTCAAGATCGCCGAAGGCCTGCGGCCTTATCGCAGCCTGCGGCAGCGGCTACAGGCCAGGCACAAAAAAGGCGACCCGAAGGTCGCCTTTTTCATTGCCGCAACAGTGATCAGAACTCGTGATCGGCGCTGTCCGGGTTCAGGTCGCTGATGCCCAGCTTGCCTGCGGCCTGCTCGATCGAACCGGTCTGCTTGACCAGCGCGGCGATGGCGTCGCGCACGATCTGGTTGCCCGCGTCGTTGCCGGCGGCGATCAACTGGTCGTAGTGCTCACCCTTGTTGGCGTGATCGACCATGACCTGGATCTTGGCTTCGGTGGCGGCCAGGTCGTTCTTCAGCGCGGTATCGGCGGCCGGGTCGATCTTGGCCACCAGCGACGACAGGCTGGCGCCGGTCAGCTTGGTGCCGTCGACACGGGTGTACTCGCCCAGGTAGACGTTGCGGATGCCCTTGGCGTCGTAGAAGTGCGAATAGTGGGTGTTGTCGCTGAAGCAGTCCTGCTCGTCTTCAGGGGAGTTGGCTTCCAGGGAAACCTTCATGCGCTCGCCCGCCAGTTCGCCCAGGGACAGGCTGCCCATGCCGAAGAGCATTTTGCGCAGGCCGCTTTCAGCCGGTTCGGCTTCCAGGGTGGCGCGGTAGTTGTCGGCCACGTTCGGCTTCCAGTTGCCGACCATTTCTTCCAGGTCGTTGACCAGCAGTTGGGTCACGGCTTTCAGGTAGGCACGGCGACGCTCGTTGTGGCCGCCGGTGGCGCCAGCGCCTTCCAGGTAGTCGGAAGCCGGGCGGTTGCCGGCGCCAGGGCCGGTGCCGTTCAGGTCCTGGCCCCAGAGCAGGAATTCGATGGCGTGGTAGCCGGTGGCGACGTTGGCCTCGGAACCGCCCAGCTCATTGAGGCTGGCGAGTTTTTCCGGGGTGATGTCTTTCACGTCGACCTTGTCTTCGCCGACCTGGACTTCGGTATTGGCGATGATGTTGGCGGTGGCGCCCGGGTTACCCAGCGCGTGCTCGTAGGACTTGTCGACGTAGTCGATCAGGCCTTCGTCCAGTGGCCAGGCGTTCACCTGGCCTTCCCAATCGTCGACGATGGTGTTGCCGAAACGGAACACTTCGCTCTGCAGGTAAGGCACGCGAGCGGCAACCCAGGCAGCCTTGGCGGCTTTCAGGGTGTCGGCGTTGGGTTTGGCGAGGAAAGCGTCGATCGCGGTCTGCAGGGTTTTCGCAGTGGATTCGGCATCGCTGTATACGGCGAAGACCATGTCGGCGTAATGCGCGACGACAGCCTTGGCCGCCGCTTCATCGACCTTGCCTGCCGCAGGAGCGGTGGCCGGGGCTGCGGTGCTGGCGGCTGGAGCAGCGGCTTGAGGCGCGGCAGCCTTGTCTTTGCCTTCGCCGCAACCGGCAAGGGAAATAGCGATGGCCAACAGACTGGCGGTAGCCAGAGGCATACGAATCATGGCGAACATCCTGCTTCGAGAGAGGGGTGGACTGGCGCGAAGGCGCGCAAAACTGCGACATAATGCGAAAGATTTGCATTATGTGTAAAGGGTTGTGCTTGTAAATATTTCCTATTCACAAGGCGATTGCGCTGGATCAGGCTTATGCGCGCAATCGGCTCTTCAGAGGATGGCTGCGTTAGTGCGCTGGGCCTGTTTCAGATAGGCGCTCAGCTCCCGCGCCGGCAGGGGTTTGCTGTAGTGATAACCCTGACCTTCGTGGCAGCCTTCGGAGATGATGTAGGCCTCTTGCTCGGCGGTTTCCACCCCCTCGGCGATCACCTGCATGCCCAGGCTTTTGCCTAGCTGGATGATCGCCCGCACGATGGTCGCGTCGTCGTCGTCATCCAGCAGGTCCTGGACGAAGCTCTTGTCGATCTTGATCTTGTCCAGCGGCAGGCTCTTGAGATAGCTCAGGGACGAATAACCGGTTCCGAAGTCGTCGATGGCGATCAGCGCCCCGGAGCGGCGCAGGCTCAACAGATGCTGGGCGGCGGTGCTGATGTCTTCCATCAGGCCGGTTTCGGTGACTTCCAGTTCCAGGCTGCGCGGCGGCAGGCGATAAATCTGCAGCAGGTTGTTGACCACCCGCGGCAGCTCGGCGTGGTGCAGTTGCACGGTGGACAGGTTGACCGCCATGCGCAGGTCGCTGAAGCCCAGGTCATGCCATTCGCGCAACTGGCGGCAGGCCTGGTCCAGCACCCATTCGCCGATGGCGATGATGGTGCCGTTCTGCTCGGCCAGGGGAATGAACAGGTCCGGCGGGACCAAGCCGTGCTCCGGATGTTGCCAGCGAATCAGCGCCTCGACCCCGACCACTCGATGATCGCGGTAGCTGATCTGCGGCTGGTAGACCAGGTGGAATTGCCCGCGGGCCAGGGCTTCGCGCAAATCCTTTTCCAGTTCGCGGCGCCGGCGCATCTCGCTGTCCACGCTGGCGATATAAAACTGATAGCGGTTGCGCGACCGGCTCTTGGCCAGGGTCATGGTCTGTTCGGCTTTCTGCAGCAGCTTTTCGGTGCTGTCGCCATCTTCCGGGAACAGGGTGATGCCGATGGTGGCGCGCAGGCGAATTTCCTGGTGGTCGAGGGCGAACGGCGCTTCCAGGTCGTCGAGGATGCTTTGCGCCAGTTCGGCGGCTTCGTAGGGCTGTTCGATATCGGCCTGGACCAGGGCGAACTGGTCGCCGCCGAGGCGGGCGAGGGCGCCAAGGCGACCGCTGTGGGCCCGCAGGCGGTCGGCCAGGGCCAGCAGCAACTGGTCGCCGGTCTGGTAGCTGAATTGTTCGTTGATGCCCTTGAAATCATCGAGGCCGACACAGAGCACCGCGACCCGGCGCTGCAGGCGGCCGGCATCGATCAGGATCTTGTCCAGCTGCTGCTGTAATTGCTGGCGATTGGGCAGGCCGGTGAGGAAGTCGTACTGGGCCATGCGCAGCAGGCTGTTTTCCGCTTCATGGCGCAAGTGGGTGTTGCGTTCGATCGACGCCAGCAACTGGTTGGCGGTGTTGATCCAGATCCCCAGCTCGTTTCGCTCGTGGCCCTTGAGCAGCGGTAGCTGGTGCTCGCTGGGGCGGTCCGGGTTGATGGTGGTCAGGTGTTCGATGATGCGCGACAACGGCTTGGTCAACAGCCAGTGATACACCAGGTACAGCACCAGGCCCATGGCCAGGGCGCGCAGCACGCCGGAAATGAAAATGATCACCGAACTGACAATGAACCCCTGGCCGTAGGTGGCTGTGTCGAGGGTGATGCTCAGGTCGCCGTAGTATTCGCTGTAGGGCCCGCGACCCACCAGTTGAGTGGTAAAGGTGCGCTCTCTGCCGAGGATCAGGTCAGTCAGCCAGCGGCTGGGGGCTTGCTGCAGCTCGCGGGTTTTCTCCGCAAGCATGGTTTCGTTGGGATGGCCAATGGAGGCCATGCGCACCGCGTCGTCCTGGAACAGGCCTTCGATGACTTGCATGCCCATCTCGCGGTCCAGGCTGTAGACGGCCTGGGTCGATGGATCGCGAAACATGTCGAGAATGCGCTGGGCATCATTAGCAACCGCCTGCCGTGTCTTGTAGGCATCGAAGACGATTTGTGCGCAGCTTAAAACCACGCCCACTATCAGTGCCGACAGCAGCACAACCCGGAGCAATTTCACCGACAAGCTGTTTTTAAGTTCCAGCTTCAAAGGGTTATTCCTTGTTCCGTGCGTGTAGCGTCAAGTTGCCATGAGTATTGGCAATCCAGTGATGGCAGTCAAAGGGACAATCATGCCCAGGATATTTCGCCTGTAGGCCCGACGGGAATGCCGGAATCCAGCCTATTCGCGCTTATCGGTTATATGTCGGTAGCGAAGTCTTGCAACTTGAGGGGCGAGTGACACTTTTTACCGGGTAAATGTTAGCGCGTCGGGCCGACGCGGCAAGCCGGGCCCGTGCCGGTAAAACGAAAAAACCCGGCAATGCCGGGTTTTTTTGACTGCAAACGGGCTTAGGCGACGAAGGTCTTGCCTTCGAACTGCTCGGCCACGAATTTCCAGTTGACCAGGTTCCAGAACGCTTCCACGTACTTAGGACGCAGGTTGCGGTAGTCGATGTAGTAGGCGTGTTCCCAGACGTCGCAGGTCAGCAGCGGGGTGTCGCCGCTGGTCAGCGGGTTGCCGGCGCCGATGGTGCTGGCCAGGGCCAGGGAACCGTCAGCCTTTTTCACCAGCCAGCCCCAGCCGGAACCGAAGGTGCCGATCGAGGTTTTGCTGAATTCTTCTTTGAATTTGTCGAACGAACCGAAAGCCGCGTTGATGGCTTCAGCCAGCGCGCCGGTTGGTTGACCGCCGGCGTTTGGCGCCAGGCAGTTCCAGTAGAAAGTGTGGTTCCAGACCTGAGCGGCGTTGTTGAAGATACCGCCCGACGAAGACTTCACGATCTCTTCCAGGGTCTTGCCTTCGAACTCGGTGCCTGGCACCAGGTTGTTCAGGTTCACGACATAGGTGTTGTGGTGCTTGTCGTGGTGGTATTCCAGGGTTTCCTTGGAAATGTGCGGCTGCAGGGCATCGTGTGCATAAGGCAGCGGCGGCAATTCGAAAGCCATGATGATTCTCCTAATCAGGTCAGTTGCGGTGAGCGCAAGGCCGATCACGGGCGGCCAGACAAGCGCCGGGGAGTTTGTACTCTTTGCGGCGCAGGGTTCGGATCATAGCACCGGGGGTGCGGCATAACCACGCAACAACTGTGTGGGATAGAGGTTCCAGAGCCTTTTGGAATAAATCATGCGGCAGTGATGAGTTGAATCGCCACGCTGAACATCATCACCGCCACCAGCAGGTCGAGAATGCGCCAGGTGCTCGGCCGTGCCAGCCACGGCGCCAGCCACGCCGCGCCGAGGGCCAGGGTGAAAAACCACAGCAGCGAAGCGCTGGCCGCACCGATCACGTAGGCGCCGGGTTCGGTCTGTTGCGCGCCCAGCGAACCGATCAGCAGCACCGTGTCCAGGTACACATGAGGGTTGAGCAACGTCACCGCCAGCGCACTGAGCAGCACCGCGCGCAGCGAACGCACGGTCTGGTTTTCGCCCTGTTGCAGGCTCTGCCTGGAACAGGCGCGACGCAGGGCCTGGCTGCCGTACCAGATCAGGAACGCGGCGCCGCCCCAGCGGGCCACCGCCAGCAGTGTCGGGCTCTGCGCCAGCACCGTGGCCAGGCCGAATACCCCGGCCGCCACCAGCAAGGCATCGCAGGTCACACACAATACGGCCACCGGCAGGTGGTGTTCGCGTCGCAGGCTCTGGGCCAGGACAAAAGCATTCTGGCTGCCGATCGCCATGATCAGCCCGGCCGCTACCAGCAGCCCGTTAACGTAGCTTTGCCACATGTCGTTTACTCCTTGTCCGCCGCCAGTTGCCGCAGTACGTGCATGGCGCGCTCGGCATCGGCCTTACCGACAAACAAATGGTCGTGGTAGTAACCGGCGATCACGTTGCAACTGATCCCGGCCTTGCCCAGGGCGCTGGCGAACGCGGCGGTGAGGCCGACGGCTTCCAGGGCCGAATGCACGTTCAGGGTGATCCAGGCCGCGACGTAGTCGAAATCCAGCCCCAGCCGCTCGGCTTGCTGGCGTTCGAGGATCACCGTGAGCCCTTCCTGTTCGCGAAAGCTGCCCAGGACCTCGGCGCCTTCGAGCCGCGCTTGGTCGGCGATGGAGCAGAACACGTAGTCACCGTGATTGAGCTGCGGGCTCATGCTGCGCAGCAGGGTATCGAGGGAGGTTTCGCCAGCCATGAAAAAGGTCCTTGAACGAGAAAGCATGCTGGCTATTCTCCGGTTGCAGGCTGTATAAGAAAAACCAATATTGCTGATCGCTCATTAGGAAAGCTGATGTTCGACTATAAGTTGCTTTCCGCCCTGGCCGCGGTCATCGAACAGGCCGGATTCGAGCGCGCCGCGCAGGTGCTGGGGTTATCGCAATCGGCCATTTCCCAGCGGATCAAACTGCTCGAGGCGCGGATCGGCCAGCCGGTGCTGGTGCGGGTCACGCCGCCGGCGCCGACGGAAATCGGCCGGCGCCTGCTCAACCATGTGCAGCAGGTGCGCCTGCTCGAGCGCGACCTGCAGAGCCAGGTGCCGGCGCTGGACGAGGAAGGCTTGCCGGAGCGCCTGCGCATCGCCCTCAACGCCGACAGCCTGGCCACCTGGTGGGCCGAGGCGGTGGGCGATTTCTGCGCCGAGCAGCATCTGCTCCTCGACCTGATCGTCGAAGACCAGACCGTGGGCCTCAAGCGCATGCGCGCCGGGGAAGTCGCGGCCTGTGTCTGCGCCAGCGAGCGGCCGGTGGCGGGGGCCCGCAGCGTGCTGCTGGGCGCCATGCGCTATCGCGCCCTGGCCAGCCCGGCGTTCCTGGCGCGGCATTTCCCCGAGGGGGTGCAAGCCGAGCGCCTGGCCCGCACGCCAGCCCTGGTGTTTGGCCCGGACGATTTCCTGCAGCACCGCTACCTGGCGGCGCTGGGAGTCGATGGCGGGTTCGAGCATCACCTGTGCCCTTCGTCCGAGGGTTTCATTCGCCTGACGGAGGCCGGCCTGGGCTGGGGACTGGTGCCCGAATTGCAGGTGCGCGACCAATTGGCGCGGGGCGAGTTGGTGGAGCTTCTGCCAGATAAGCCGATCGATGTGCCGCTGTACTGGCATCATTGGCGCAATGGTGGCCAACTGCTGGGCCTGCTCACCGAGCACCTGGCGCGTTCTTCGGCGCAATGGCTGGTGCCGTTGGCGTGACACCAGGCGTCAAGACTTCAGGCAATACCCTCACGCAATACAGCGCGACAGGCATGAAACACGAAAGAAATCGGAGCAAGTCATGAAAATTCTGGTCACCGGCGCAAGCGGCTTCATTGGCGGACGCTTCGCGCGTTTCGCCCTTGAGCAGGGCCTGGATGTGCGGGTCAACGGGCGTCGGGCCGAGGGTGTCGAGCATCTGGTGCGGCGCGGGGCCGAGTTCGTCCAGGGTGACTTGAGCGATGCGGACCTGGTGCGCGACCTGTGCCGCGACGTCGATGCGGTGGTGCATTGCGCGGGGGCGGTGGGCCTCTGGGGGCGTTACCAGGATTTCCACCAGGGCAACGTGCTGGTCACCGAAAACGTGGTCGAGGCCTGCCTCAAGCGCCATGTCCGGCGCCTGGTGCACCTGTCGTCGCCATCGATCTATTTCGACGGTCGCGATCACCTGGGCCTGACCGAGGAGCAAGTGCCCAAGCGTTTCAAGCATCCCTATGCCGCCACCAAATACCTGGCGGAGCAGAAGGTCTTCGGCGCCCAGGAATTCGGCCTGGAAGTGCTGGCGCTGCGCCCGCGCTTTGTCACCGGCGCCGGCGACATGAGCATTTTTCCGCGCCTGTTGAAGATGCAGCGCAAGGGCCGTCTGGCGATCATCGGCAACGGCCTGAACAAGGTCGACTTCACCAGTGTGCAGAACCTCAACGAAGCGCTGCTCAGCAGTCTGCTGGCCAGCGGCTCGGCCCTGGGCAAGGCCTATAACATCAGCAACGGCGCGCCGGTGCCGTTGTGGGACGTGGTGAATTATGTGATGCGCCAGATGGGCGTGCCGCAAGTCACGCGCTATCGTTCCTTTGGCCTGGCCTACAGCGTGGCGGCCCTCAACGAGGGCCTGTGCAAGCTCTGGCCGGGGCGTCCGGAGCCGACCTTGTCGCGCCTGGGCATGCAGGTGATGAACAAGAACTTCACCCTGGATATCAGCCGCGCCCGCCATTATCTGGACTACGACCCGAAGGTCAGCCTGTGGACGGCCCTGGATGAGTTCTGCACCTGGTGGAAGGCCCAGGACATAGGCTGAAATAAACACTGAACCGAGTCCGCGGTTCAGGGTCGATGAGGGCGGCGGGTTAGCGGTTTATACTCGCCGCATTCAGCTATCACCGCGGTTTAGAAAGGTTGCCCCATGCGTAACGATGCCAACGACGACTTCGACGATATTCCCAGCCTGCGGGCCGATACCCTCGACGACGACTTCCCGAGCACTGCCGCTGGTCGCGAGCGCACGGCGGTGCATTCGCGCAGCGTGCCGCCAGCCAAGGTCAAGGCGCCGAGTGCCGGACCGCTCTGGGCGCTGGTTGGCGCCTTGTTCTTCGCCTTTATCGGCCTGGCCTGGTGGAGCTTCCAGCAGATCTCGCTGATGGAGCAGCAACTGGTCGCGACCCAGGAGAGTTTCGCCCGCATCAGCGAAGAAGCGGCGGGGCGCCTGCAGGATATTTCCGGCAAGGTGGTGGCCAGCCAGTCCAGCGTCAACAGTGACAGCGAGGCCTTGAAGCTGCAGATCAAGCAGCTCGAAAGCCGCTTGCAGGACCAGGGCAAGCAGCAACAGGGCGTGGCCGGGCAGGCCACGGACCTGGACAAGCGCCTGGCCCAGATGACCGCGCAAGCTGCCGAGCAGCAGGCCGCCAATAGCCAGTTGCAGGCCCAGGTGAAAACCTTGGGCAGCGAGCTGGCCGCGCTGAAAAGCACGCCGGCCGACACCAGCAAGGTCGACGACCAGTTCAAGAGCCTGAACGCCGAGATCGCCGCCTTGAAAAAACAGGGCAACCCGAACGCGGCCATCGAGCGCCTGGAGCAGGACATGATCGTGCTCAAGAGCCAGCAGGACAACCGTCCCGCCGCGGCCCAGGGTGGCACCAACACCGCCGAGTTCGACGCCTTCCGCGGCCAGGTCACCCGCAACATCAATACCCTGCAGAGCCAGATCCGGAATCTGCAACAGCAGCTCAATAGCCGCCCCTGACCTTGGCGACCTTCCCGCGCGTGGCGGGGGAAGGTCGCGCTTGATTCCCTTCGCCCCCCGCTTCGCTGAATACTCGACCATATCCCGCAGCCGTCTACGCTCTTGAAACACTAACAAGAACGAGGGACGCGCAATGAGGGGATTGCTCAAAGCCACGGTGCTGGGATGGTTGCTGGTGTTTTGTGGCGGCCAGGCCCAGGCGACAGACGATGCCACGGCGGCCAAGGCGCTGCTGGAAAAGGCCCTGGCCTACTACCACGAGCACGGTGACAAGGCCTTTGCCGCGTTCAGCCGGCAGGGCGAGTTTGTCGATAAGGACCGTTATGTGTTTGTGGTCGACACCAAGGGGGTGATGCTGGCCAGTGGCGGACCATCGTCGGCGCTGATTGGCCGCGATGTTTCCGAGGTGCTCGGGCCGGATCTGCAAAAGGCCTTCAAGGACGCGCTGAAGATTCCCGAGGGCAATGGCATCCAGCAAGCCGAATACCGCTGGCAGAACTGGGCCGACGGCAAGGTCGAGCGCAAGCATGTGTATTACCAGCGGGTTGGCGAGCGGATCCTGGCGGTCGGCTATTACCTGCCGCGGGCCTCCGCCGAGCAGGCCAAGGCCTTGCTGGACAAGGCGGCGACCGAGCTGGTCAAGGACGAAAAAGGCACGCTGATGGCGATCAACTCGCTCAAGGGCGGCTTCCTGCAGGACGACCTGTATGTGTTCGTGGTCGACCTGGACACCCGGCGCTACGTCGCGCACGGAACCACGCTGCGGCTGATCAATACCGATTTCGGCAAGGTCAAGGACCCGGATGGCAAGCCGGTGGGCGAGCCAATCCTGGCGCTGATGGCCACCCAGGATCAGGGCGAATATGAATACCGCTGGAAAAATCCGGTAACGGCCAAGGTGGAAGACAAGCACGCCTATCTGCGCAAGGTCGGGCACTTCCTGGTGGCGGTGGGGTATTACAGTCCGTGAAGCGGTAATCCGCGAAGCAGTCGGCGAAGGCCGGTCGCCAGCCCGCTCACCTGTAAGAGCTGGCTGGCGATAGCGTTATCTGGCCTTGTCTTCACGCCCGCGCAGCAGCGTATTGGGCATGGCCAGCGCCGCCGCCAGCCCGAGCAGCGACACCGCCGCGCTGGCCATCAGCAAGTGTTCGAAGGTCCGCAGCAGCTCGGCGCGCAACGCGCCCTGTTCCGGGCCGGGGGCGGCGTTGAGGCCGTCGAGCAGCACATTGCCCGACTGGCCTTCGCCAATCAGCGCCGAACCGCTCAACTGGGCGAAGCTGGAGTCCTGCAACAGCGCCAGCAGCAGCGCCGACATCAAGGCCACGCCCACCGCGCCGCCCAGGGAGCGGAACAGGTTGGTGGTGCTGGTGGCGACCCCGATATCCCGTTGTTCCACCGAGTTCTGGCTGCCCACCAGCGAAGTCGGGAACTGCATGCCGGAGGCAATCCCGCCGAACAACATGAACACACTGCCCAGCAGCACCGCCTGGGGCGGGCTGAAAGCCATGCCGAGAATGGCCAGCGGCATCAGCAGCGCGCCGCTGAGGATCATCGGTTTATAGCGGCCGGTCACCGAGGTCATGCGCCCGGCGAAGTAGGCGCCCATCGGCAGGCCGATGGCCAGTGGCAGCAGGTGCAACGCCGCGCTGTCGGCGCCGGCGCCGGTAACGCTCTGAAAGCGCAACGGCATCAGCACCGTCAGCGAGATGGCCTGGAAGCTGGTGAAGAACACCGTGCACCAGCACAGCATGGCATTGCGGTTGGCGAACAGATGCATGGGCAGCAGCGGTTCCTCGGTGCGCCGCTCATGCCCGGCGAACAGGGCCAGGGCGATGACGGCAGCGGTCAGCAGGCCCAGCACCTCCTTGCTGCGCCAGGCGTGACCCTGGCCGAACTGGGTGATGGCCAGCAGCAGGGCGGTCAGGCCGACGATCATCAACAGCGTGCCGAGGTAGTCGATGATCGGCTTGCGCTGCGGCACCGGCAGCCCGCGCAGGTTGCGCCTGGCCACCAGCCAGGCGCCCAGGCCCAGGGGCAGGTTGATCAGGAACACCCAGCGCCAGGACAGGTACTCGGTCATGTAGCCGCCAAGCACCGGACCGGCGACGCTGGCCGCCGCGTACATGCTGCTGAAGTAGCCCTGGTAACGCCCGCGCTCGCGAGGCGGGACGATGTCGCCGATGATCGCCTGGCTGACCGAAATCATTCCGCCGGCGCCGATGCCCTGGAAGATTCGCGCCAGGACCAGTTGCTCCATGTTCTGCGCCATGCCGCAGAACAGCGACGCCAGGGTGAACAGGCCCATGCCGAACAGCATCAGCTTGCGCCGCCCGTAGAGGTCGCCGAGCTTGCCGTAGATCGGCACCGACACGGTCATGGCCACCATGTAGCCGGAAATCACCCAGGCCAGCAGGCTGACGTCCTTGAACTGCGCGGAGATGGCGGGCATGGAGACCGCGACGATGGTCTGGTCCAGGGCGCCGAGGAAGATCGCCAGCATCAGGGCGATCAGGACGCTGCGAAGAGCCGGTTGGGGCTGGCCAGGCTGGTTGGGATTGGACACGAAATAACCTGCGGGCAGTGAATGACCCGCAGGAGGCAAGGCGAGCGGGAATGCTCGCCAGTTTACTCGATAGGCTCCTACTCGATAGCCTCGTAAGGAAGCCCGACGTAATTTTCCGCGATGGTCTTGCGCCCGGCCTCGGAGTCGACGAAGTACGCCAGCTCCGACTCGGCGATGCGCTGGCTGAAGTCGTCGGAGTCGGCAAAACGATGCAGCATCGCGGTCATCCACCAGGAGAAACGCTCGGCCTTCCAGATGCGCCGCAGGCAGATTTGCGAATACTTTTGCAGCAGGTCGGTGCGTTGCTCGCGGTAGACCTTGAGCAGGATGTTGAACAGCGTGCTGACATCGCTGGCCGCCAGGTTCAGGCCCTTGGCCCCGGTGGGCGGCACGATGTGCGCGGCGTCGCCGACCAGGAACATTCGCCCGTATTGCATCGGCTCGACCACGAAGCTGCGCAGCGGCGCGATGCTTTTCTCGATCGAGGGGCCGGTCACCAGGCGCTCGGCCAGATCCTCGGGCAGGCGCTGCTTGAGCTCGTCCCAGAAGCGTTGGTCGGACCAGTCGGCGACATTTTCCTCCGCCGGTACCTGCAGGTAATAGCGGGTGCGGGTGGTTGACCGCATGCTGCACAGGGCAAAGCCGCGCTCGTGGCGGGCGTACACCAGTTCGTCATGCACCGACGGGGTGTCGGCGAGGATGCCGAGCCAGCCGAACGGGTAGACGCGCTCGAACACCTTGAGCTTGTCGGCCGGGATCGACTGCCGGGCGACCCCGTGGAAACCGTCGCAGCCGGCGATGTAATCGCAGTCCAGGCGATGAGGCTCGCCCTGGTAGTCGAAAGTCAGGTAGGGCTGGTCGCTCTGCATCTCGTGGGGGCGCACGTTGTCGGCCTGGTACAGGGTCCGGGCGCCGACGGCCTGGCGGGCCTGCATCAGGTCGCGGGTGACTTCGGTCTGGCCGTAGATCATCACGCTCTTGCCGCCAGTGAGTGCATGCAGGTCGATGGCCACCCGGCGGCCGTCGAGGGCCAGTTCGAAGCCGCCGTGCACCAGCCCTTCGCGGTCCATGCGCTGGCTCACCCCGGCCTGGCGCAGCAGGTCGACCATGCCTTGTTCCAGCACCCCGGCGCGGATGCGTCCGAGGACGTAATCCGGGGTTTGCCGTTCGAGGATCAGGGTATCGATACCGGCCTTGTGCAGCAGTTGGCCGAGCAGCAGGCCGGACGGGCCGGCGCCAATGATGGCGACTTGAGTTTTCAGGGTTTTCATTGTTCTTATGGCTCGCAAGCTTCAGGCGAACAGGTTCGCTGAGTGATTTTTATGTTTCGAGTGCCTGCATTTTTCACTTGTGATGCTGTCAGTTGAAGGTGAAAACTGAGCCGATACCTGTTCATTTCACCAATCGGTGCGATTATCGCCCGTCACCCAGAGGCCTGGATGCAGTTATGAATAAGCCTGCCTTGCCTTCAATTCCGGTGTTCAAACTCTATGGGGAAAGCCTGGACTGGCCGACGCCGGACCTGCTGCACTGCGAAACCATTTCCAAGCGCAGCCGCGAGCATCATTGGGAAATCAAGCCGCATCGGCATGCCGACCTCTGCCAACTGCTGTTCGTGCATCGCGGCCAGGCCGAGCTTGAGATCGAAGGCCAGCGCACGCTGCTGGGGGAGTCGGCGCTGCAGATCCTGCCGGCCCTGTCGGTGCATGGCTTTCGTTTTTCCGAAGACATCGACGGTTATGTGGTGACCCTGGCGGCGCCCTTGGTGGCCCATCTGCAAGCCCAGCTGGGGCACTCGGTGAATGCCCTGGCGGTGGCCGAAAGCTACCCGGCGGGCGCCGACGGCGACTACCTGAACAGCCTGTTCGCCGCGTTGCAGAACGAATACCAGGGGCGTGAGCCGGCGCGGGAAATGCTCATGCATTCGCTGGTCAGCGTGATCATGGTGTGGGTCAGCCGCCAGGCGATCCGGCGCCGCAGCGCCAGCCAGCGACCGCAGCGGGCGCGGGAATATTTCAATGGGTATATCCAGCTGGTGGAAGCCCACTATCGCGAGCATGTGAAGGTCGAGGATTTGGCGCACAAGCTGGGAATTTCCGTTTCCCACCTCAACGGCACTTGCCGCGAACTGGCGGGCCAGCCGGCCCTGCAGATCATGCATGAGCGCCAGTTGCTGGAGGCCAAGCGCCTGCTGACCTATACCAGCATGACCATCTACGAGATTTCCGACACCCTGGGGTTTTCCGACCCCACCAACTTCACGCGGCTGTTCCGCCGCCGGGTCGGGATCTCGCCCAAGGCCTTTCGCGACCGCTTGAAGGCCGATCACGAACAGTGACGCCGCGCGCCTGCATCATTTCAGGGAGTTGAGAGTTGCGTTGTGCGGGATGCACTGGTCGACGTTGCAGCTGGCATAGACCCGTGGCTGCTGCCGGGCCTGCTCGACGCGATAGGCGGCTGTCCCATAGAGGGCCAGGGTCGCGGTGCAGGTGACGAAAATGGCCAGGTATCTTCTTGTTTTGATGTTCATGGCAATCACCTCTGAACGAGTACCCAGCGCGTGCGGGTTACTGTTATCAGCATAGATCAGCCATAGGGATCGGCCACGCCGCTTGCCTGCTCGCAAGCCTGCGTGTTGACGAGGCATTCAGCGGTTTGATCGGGCCTTAAAGGCCCTTGTCCCACTCCGGTGTCTCGGGGAAACGCTGCACCAGGAAATCCAGCATGCTGCGCAGCGCCGCCGGCATGTGTTTGCGCGAGGCGTAGACCGCGTACATGTTCATTTGCCGGGGTTCTGCGTGGGGCAGCAGGCGCACCAGTTCGCCGCTGTGGATATGCACGCCGGCCTGGTAGCTGGGCAGCATTGCCACGCCGGCCCCGGCCATGGTCGCGCGCAACAGGGTGCTGGCTTCATTGGCGCTGATATTGCCCTGCACCGGGACCGAAACCTGTTCGCCGTCCTGCTCGAAATGCCACAGGCTCTTGCCGAAATAGGAGTGGGTCAGGCAGTTGTGCTGGCTGAGCTCCTCGACGCGTTGCGGCGTCGGGTGGTCTTGCAGGTAGGCCGGCGAGGCGCAGATCACCGAGCGGCACACCGTCAGCCGCCGGGCGATCAGGTTCGGGTCCAGGTCGTTGCTGGTGCGGATCGCCAGGTCGATGCGCTCGTCCACCAGGTTCACCGTGCGGTCGAGCATCTGCAGGTCGATGCTGACGCCGGGGTAACGCTTGACGTAGCTGGCCATGGCATCGGCCAACTGCGCCTGGCCGAACGAGGTGCTGACACTGATGCGCAGCAAACCGCGTGGCGCGTCGTCCGGTTCGCTGACGGCGGCCTGCATGTCCGTCGACAAATCGAGCATCTGCCGGCAGCGGGGCAGGATCTCCGTGCCCGCGGCGGTCAGGCTCAGCTTGCGGGTGGTGCGGTGCATCAGCCGGGCGCCGACCCAATCCTCCAGTTCCGCCAGATAGCGCGACACCACCGGCCGCGAGAGGTCCAGATGGTCGGCCGCGGCTGATTGGCTGCCGAGATCGACCACGGTGACGAAGACACGCATTGCTTGGAGACGATCCATGATTTGCCCGCTTTCAGAAACAAACTATGTCCAAGCATCGCATTTTTTGTAACGAGTGCGGCAACTAAGCTTCATGCCCATCGCCACTTACGCCTGGCCATTTTCGGCCTACAGACATCGGAGCTGCACATGATCGGATTCACCTCACTCAAGCGCCTGCTGCTGGCCACCGCCACCCTGGGTTTCGCCGCCCATGCCGCCGCCGTCGAGCCGGCCCTGAGCCTGGATGTGTACAACCCGGGCGCCGCGGCGATCTTCCCGGTGACTTCGGTGCTGGTCAGTGGCCAGAAAGAAGCAATCCTGGTGGACGCGCAATTCGGCAAGTCCCAGGCCGAGCAACTGGTGGAAAAGATCCGCGCCAGCGGCAAGCAACTGACCACCATCTACATCAGCCACGGTGACCCGGACTACTACTTCGGCCTCGACACCATCACCCAGGCCTTCCCCAAGGCCAAGGTCGTGGCATCGCAGCCGACCGTCGAGCACATCAAGGCCACGGTCGACGGCAAGCTCGCATTCTGGGGCCCGAAAATGGGCGCCGACGTTCCGGCCAAGACCATTGTGCCGGGCGTGCTCAAGGGTCACAGCCTGACCCTGGAAGGGCAGAAGCTGGACATCATCGGCCTGGACGGCAAGCAACCGGATCGTACCTTCGTCTGGATCCCGTCGATCAAGGCGGTGGTCGGTGGCGTGGTGGTCGCGGAAAACATCCATGTGTGGATGGCCGACACCCAGACCGCGCAATCCCACAAGGACTGGCTGACCACCCTGGACGCCATCGCCGCGCTGAAACCCCAGACTGTGGTGCCTGGCCATTACCTCGGCGAAAGCGCCCGCTCGCTGGCGGCCGTGCATTTCACCGCCGATTACATCAAGGCCTTCGACGAAGAAACCGCCAAGGCCAAGGATTCCGCCGAACTGATCGCAGCGATGAAAAAGCGTTACCCGGACCTGGGCGAAGACAGCTCCCTGGAGCTGAGCGCCAAGGTCGCCAAGGGCGAAATGAAGTGGTGAATCGAGTGCTCCCGCGCCTGGCGCAGGGGCATTCCCTGCAAAGCTTTGTGTCACTTATCTGAACTGGAGAACTGTCATGAGCAAGATCGCAATCATTGGTGCCACCGGCCGGGCCGGTAGCCAACTGCTGGAAGAAGCCCTGCGTCGCGGCCATAGCGTCACCGCGATTGTCCGCAACCCGGCGAGCCTCGGCGAGCGTGCCGGCGTGGTGAGCAAGGCGGTCGACGTACTGGATAGCGCGGCGTTGCAGGCGGCGATCGCCGGGCACGATGCGGTGATCAGCGCGGCGCACTTTTCCACCATCGCGCCCAAGGCCGTGATCGAGCCGGTGAAGAAGGCCGGGGTCAAGCGCCTGCTGGTGGTGGGCGGTGCCGGTTCGTTGCTGTTGCCCGACGGTAGCCGGGTGATCGACGCGGCTGGCTTCCCGGCTGAATACAAGGCCGAAGCCAGTGCCGGGAGTGTGTTCCTCGATACCCTGCGCCAGGAAAAAGAGCTGGACTGGACCTTCCTGTCGCCATCGGCGGAATTCGTCGAAGGCGAGCGCCGCGGGCAGTTCCGCCTGGGCCAGGACCATCTGCTGGTGAGCGCCGAGGGCAAGAGCTGGATCACCTTCGCCGACTTCGCCATCGCTATGATCGACGAGCTGGAAACACCGAAGCATTCCCGCCAGCGTTTCACAGTCGGCTACTGAGCCTGTAGCTGCTGCCGAAGGCTGCGATCGAGCGCGTAGCGGTCGTCGTCCAGTCAACTCGTTATGCCTGCAAGAACGGGGTGTCTGGTTTTACGACTGCTGCGCAGCCGATCGCAGGCTGCGCCAGCGGCTACGGCGACCTTCGGGTTATCGTGCCCGGGCCTGTTCCACCAGCCAGTCCAGCAAGGCCCGCAGCTGCGGCGAGGGGGCTGGACGCTCAGGGTGCACCAGGTAATAGCCCAGCCCCGTGCGCACCTTCAATTCAAAGGGCATGACCAGCCGCCCGGCGCTCAGGTCTTCGCCAATCAACGCCCAGTCGCCAATGGCCACTCCCGTGCCCTGGGAGGCGACCGACATCGCCAGGTCCAGGGTCTCGAAATGCTGCCCCTTGCCGATGTTGTTCAGCACCGTTGCCGAAGCTTTCAGCCAGGTGTTCCAGTCGTGGGTATCCAGGGTCGGATGCAGCAGCATGTGTTGCTGCAAATCGGCCGGGCTCCTGAGCGGTATCGCGCCGTGGAGTAAGGCCGGGGAACACACCGGCGTCAGCTGTTCGTCGAACAGGTGATAGGCCCCGAGGGAGGAAGGTGGCGGGGCGCCGTAGATCACCGCGGCGTCGAACTGCTCGCGGCTGAAATCCACCCCGTGCTGCACCGTGGTGGTCAGCCGGACGGGCACGTCCGGACGCTCTTTCTGCCACTGCATCAGGCGCGGCAGTAACCAGCGCATCACGCAGGTGGACGCCTTGAGTTGCAGGGTGTCGCGACCGCCACCGATCTGCTCGACCCCTTCGCTGATCAAGCCGAATACCTGCTCTATCCGCGGCAGCCACTCGCGTCCTTCGCTCGTCAGGCTCAGGCCGCGGGCCTGGCGCTGGAACAAGGCATAGCCCAGGTGGCTCTCCAGGCCGGCGATCTGCCGGCTCACCGCGCCCTGGGTGATATGCAGCTGCTCGGCCGCGTGGGTGAAGTTGCAGCAACGCGCGGTGATCAGAAAGGTGTGCAGCGCGGGCAAGGGCGGAAGGCGTTTCATAAAGGGCCAAGGCATGACGTGGGGACATGGCTAGTATGACTTTTTATCCATTGTTCGTGCTACACGCGGCCCGTTCCAATGACGCCTTCCCCCGTGCCTGGCCATGCATCGGCCAGCCAGGCACACCGTCTCAAGCGAACAAGAAGGGCAAGACATGGCGACGTGCGGCGAAGTGTTGGTCAAGTTACTCGAAGGTTACGGGGTCGAGCAGGTCTTCGGCATTCCCGGGGTGCATACCGTCGAGCTGTATCGCGGGCTGGCCCGTTCGAGCATCCGCCATGTCACGCCGCGGCACGAACAGGGCGCCGGCTTCATGGCCGACGGTTACGCCCGCACCAGCGGCAAGCCGGGGGTGTGCTTCATCATCACCGGCCCGGGCATGACCAACATCACCACCGCCATGGGCCAGGCCTATGCCGATTCGATTCCGATGCTGGTGATCTCCAGCGTGCAATCGCGCAGCCAGCTTGGCGGCGGGCGCGGCAAGCTGCATGAGTTACCGAACCAGGGCGCGCTGGTGGGCGGCGTGGCGGCGTTCTCCCATACCCTGATGTCCGCGGCGCAGTTGCCGGGTGTGCTGGCCCGCGCCTTTGCGTTGTTCCAGGCCGGTCGCCCGCGCCCGGTGCACATTGAAATTCCCCTCGACGTGCTGGTGGAGGAGGCCGACGACCTGCTCGACAGCGAGCCGGTAAACATCGCCCGTGCCGGTGCCGAGCCCGCCGCCATCGCCCGGATGAGCCAACTGCTGGCCGGCGCCAGGCGTCCGCTGATTCTCGCCGGCGGCGGCGCGATCGATGCCGCCGCGTCGCTGACCCGCCTCGCCGAAGTGCTCAATGCGCCGGTGGCCCTGACCATCAACGCCAAGGGCATGCTGGCGTCGCGGCATCCGCTGCTGATCGGTTCGACCCAGTCGCTGCTGGCGACCCGCGCCCTTGTGGCCGATGCCGACGTGGTCCTGGCCATCGGCACCGAGCTGGCCGAAACCGACTACGACGTGACCTTTGCCGGCGGTTTCGAGATTCCCGGCGCCCTGCTGCGCATCGACATCGATCCGGACCAGACCGTGCGCAACTATCCGCCGAAAGTGGCGCTGGTGGCCGATGCCCGCACGGCGACCGAAGCCTTGCTCGCCGAACTGGGCGAGCAACCGCTGGGCGAGCGCGACAGTGCCTGGGGCGCGGCCCGTGCCGGCGCCTTGCGCAACGAGCTGGCGCAGCAGTGGGACGCGCCGACCCGGGCGCAGACGCGGTTTCTTGAAACCGTCCTGCAGGAACTGCCGGAGATCGTCATCGTCGGCGACTCCACGCAGCCGGTGTACACCGGCAACCTGACCTTCAACCCCGAGCGCCCGCGTCGCTGGTTCAATTCCTCGACCGGCTACGGCACCCTCGGCTATGCCTTGCCGGCGGCGATCGGCGCCTGGCTGGGCAGTGCCTCCGAGCGCAATGCCCGGGCCCCGGTGGCGTGCTTGATCGGCGATGGCGGCCTGCAATTCACCCTGGCGGAACTGGCCTGCGCGGTGGAAGCACGCACGCCGATCATCGTGCTGCTGTGGAATAACCAGGGCTATGAAGAGATCAAGAAATACATGGTCAACCGCGACATCGAGCCGGTAGGCGTGGACATCTACACGCCGGACTTCATCGGTGTGGCCAAGGCCCTGGGCTGCGCCGCCGAGGCCATCGACAGCGTCGACGGGCTGCGCGATGCACTGCGTGCGGCCAGCGATCGCCAGGGCCCGACCCTGATCGAAATCGACCAGGCCGGCTGGATGCAGGCGGTGCAGGCATGAGCCAGGCCAATCTGTTGGACGGCCTGTACATCGACGGCCAATGGCGTGCCGGCAGCGAGCTGTTGCCGGTGATCAACCCGTCCACCGAGGAGCCGCTGGCGCTGGTCGGTGGCGGCGACCGGCACAGCGTCGAGCAGGCGGTGAGCGCCGCCCAGGCCGGGCTCGTCGAGTGGGCCGCGAGCAGTGGCGCCGAGCGTGGCGCGGTGTTGCGGCGGATCGCCGCCGGTGTCGCCGAGCGGCGTGAACGCCTGATGCACCTGCAGTCGAGCAATAACGGCAAGCCGCAGTTCGAAGCGGCCATCGACGTCGATGACGTAATCGCAACCTTCGAGTATTACGCGGGGCTGGCTGAAGGCCTGGACGCCGCGCAGGACCGCGACGTGCCGCTGCCCAGCGATGATTTCAGCGCCCGGGTGCGACGCGAGCCCTGTGGCGTGGTCGGCCTGATCGTGCCGTGGAACTTCCCGATGGTCACCACCGCCTGGAAGCTCGCGCCGGCCCTGGCCGCCGGTTGCAGCGTGGTGCTCAAGCCCTCGGAGGTCACGCCGCTGCCGGAGCTGGAACTGGCGGCGATCATTGCCCGCAGTGGCTTGCCCAAGGGCGTGTTCAACCTGGTCTGCGGCACTGGGCTGGAAGTGGGCGCGCCGCTGGCGGCCGACCCGCGAGTGGCGAAGATTTCCTTCACCGGCAGCAATGCGGTCGGCGTCCAGGTCATGCAGCGGGCGGCGGAGACGATCAAGGGCGTGAGCCTGGAACTGGGCGGCAAATCCGCGCTGCTGGTGCTGGCCGACGCGGACCTCGAACTGGCGGTGGAGCTGGCTTGTGGCGGCGGGTTTTTCAACGCCGGGCAAATGTGTTCCGCCACCAGCCGGGTGCTGGTCGCCGACGAACTGGCGGACCAGTTCCTGCTGCGCCTGAAGGCGCGGGCCGAGGCGATTCGGGTAGCGGATCCTTTCGACCCGGACGTGGAGATGGGCGCGCTGGTCAACCAGGCGCAATACCAGCGCGTGCTGGGCCATATCGACCGCGGGCTGAGTGTCGGGGCCAAGCTGGTATGCGGCGGCAAGCGCCCTGCGGAGCGCGCCCGTGGTTTTTTTGTACGGCCGACGGTGTTCACCGAAGTGCCTCTCGACAGTGCGCTGTGGCGTGAAGAGATCTTCGGCCCGGTGCTTTGCGTGCGCAGTTTCGCCAGCGAAGCCGAGGCCATCGCGCTGGCCAACGACAGCGAATTCGGCCTGGTGGCCAGTGTGGTTGGCGCCGATGCGCAGCGCGCCGAGCGGGTCGCCAATGCCTTGCAGGCCGGGCTGGTGTGGATCAACGCGCCGCAGGTGATCTTCCCGCAGACCGCCTGGGGCGGCTACAAGCAGAGCAGCATCGGCCGCGAGCTGGGGCCTTGGGGATTGCAGGCGTTCCAGGAGATCAAGCATGTGATTCGCGCGCGCTGAATCACGCCCAAAAAGACCCCATGCCTGGCCAGGAGGCATGGGGTCTGCAGTTTTCGCTCATTGCGCCAGTCAGGCAGTCATCAGACGCTGCTGCGCAGGCGCGCCATGTCGCGCAGCGGCGGGGCGCCGAACTGGCGGCTGTATTCACGGCTGAATTGCGAGGGGCTTTCGTAGCCGACCCGATACCCGGCCGCGGAAGCCTCCAGCCCTTCGGCCAGCATCAGGCGCCGGGCCTCTTGCAGGCGCAGCTGCTTTTGATACTGCAAGGGGCTCATGGCGGTCATGGCCTTGAAGCGGTGGTGCAGGGTGGACACGCTGAGGTTCACCCCCCGCGCCAGGTCGTCGATGCGCAGCGGCTGCTCGAAGTTGCCGTTCAGCCACTTGATGGCCTGGCTGACCCGGTGGCTCTGGCTGTTGGCGACGGCGATCTCATACAGCCGGTGGCCCTGTGGGCTGCGCAGCAAGCGGTAGAGGATTTCCCGACGGATCAGCGGCGCGAGCATGGCGATGTCCTTGGGCGTATCCAGCAGGCGGGTCAGGCGCAGCACGGCGTCGAGCATCGGCGTGTCCAGGCGTTCCACATACAGGCCGCGGCCGACAGGGCGGTTCGGTACGCCCAGCGGCCCGGCATCGGCGATCAGCGCGCTGATCTCGGCGGGGTCGATGTCCAGGCGCAGGGCGAGGACCGGCTCCAGCGGCGAGACATCGGCCAGGCGCCCGCTCAACGGCATGGAAACCGATACCACCAGGTAATTCAGCGGGTCGTAGTTGAACTCCTCGTCGGCCAGCCGGACCTCCTTGCGACCCTGGGCCATGATGCACAGGGCCGGCTGGGCCAGCACCGAGGCGAAATCGTGGGAGTGGCTGTAGCGCGAGACGAACAGCGACTGGATCGCCGTGGCATAGCTGCCGTCTTCGGCGGTGTTGCGAGCAATGATCCCGGCCAGCTCCGCCCGCTGTCTTTCCATTTCCGCATCCAGTGGCGGCTGCCGGGTTTCGAGCAATGACATGAAGGCCCCTCCGGGAAGATTGCGATGGCCACAGCTTAAATTTGTGCAAGCGCCAGGGGTAGGCGAATCCTGCGTAAATCTTGCCTGATCCTGCCGCGCATGCGCGCGCGAGCAGACTCGGGGCCGGTAGGCGGACTGTCACTTGCTTGAAACAACGTTGTGGTTTTTTCCCCGTCGCCGGGACCGGGGCCGGTGTTCCAAAACGAGGTTCGCAGGATTGTGCAATAGGCTGGCAGGAATCGACTAACCACCGTTGCGCCGGGCGCTTAATCTTGGATCCTGTCGCAGCCCGTCCCATGGCTGCCTCGACATCACCCTGGGAGGGTCGCACATGTCCACGCAAATTCCCGTCAGCCACATGGCATTCGTTCGCGCCCGCGCCGGCCGCTCCATGGAATTGGGCGCTCGCTTGAGCAGCCTGATCGAACCATCCCGCCAGGCCACAGGTTGCCTGCAGTTCGCCTTGCAGCATTCGCAGTGCGACGCCGACTTGTGGATGATTTCCGGGTTCTGGAGCAGCCAGCAGGCGATGACCGATTATTTCTCTTCGCCGGCCATGGCGATCTTTGCCGAGCTGGTCCAGGACCTGGTGGTCAACAGCCTGGATTTCCACACCTTCAGGGATGTCTCGGCGGCCCAGGCCGCAGGCGAATACGCGCAACTGAACAGGGCGCAGCAGCTGGCCAGCTGAAGGTTTAGAATGGCCGACTTTCCATTGGCCAGGATCAGCAACATGGCACGTAAAGAGTTTGCAGCATACGAAGCGGTTTCCGCCGTGGTTCCAGGTGAAGGTGGCTACAGCGCCGCCATCGCGGTCAAGGCCCTGGATGGTTCAGGGGCACCGCGTTTCCACAAGGTCCTGGACGACCAGAAATTCAAGACCGCCCACGACGCCGACCAGGCTGCCGCGCAGAAGCTCGAGCAGTTGATCGACGTGAACGAAGACGGCGAACTGGCCTGGGCAGCGCCCTGACCTGGGCGGTTACTTCAGCGCCCCGGGGCGGAACATCTTGAACAAGGCCTCTGGCCCCAGCTGGAAATAATCCGCCGGCCCGCCGCCGCGCAGAATCGGTTCTGCCGCGGCGGTGTCGTATATCCCGTCCTTGAGCAGCCACTTGGCGATATGCACGGCGACCACTTCGCCGAGGATCAGCCAGCTGGGCACCAACTCCTGATCCGCGCGTTGCAGTTGAATGATCTGCGTGACCTTGCATTCGAAGGACACCGGGCTTTCGGCTACCCGCGGCACAGCAATCACCTTCGAAGCCACCGGCGTCAGCCCGGCCAGTTCGAACTCATTGACCTCGGCCGGCACGGGGGCGCAGCTCTGGTTCATCTGCTCGGCCAGCGGGCGGGTGGCGAGGTTCCAGGCGAACTCGCCGGTCTGCTCGATGTTGTTCAGGCTGTCTTTGCGACCGACGCTGGAAAAACCAATGATCGGTGGAATGTAATTGAAGGCGTTGAAAAAACTGTAGGGCGCCAGGTTCAGCCGGCCTTGCCGGTCCTGCGAGGAGATCCAGCCGATCGGACGCGGGCCGACAATGGCGTTGAACGGATCGTGAGGCAGGCCGTGGCCCTGGGCGGGTTGGTAATAATGGATGTCTTCGGACATGACTGACTCTTGCGCAGACAAAGAGAGAAGGCCGCCATAGTGCAAGCCATCGAAAGTGAATGCCAGCCTCCGGGCATGCGGTTTTTCCCTGGCCCAGAAAAATTAAGCCCGGCCGAAGCCGGGCTGCTGGGCATCCCTGAACGTTAACCGATAGCGGCAGCGGTACCGGTGCGATCGAAACCGTCGGCGGCGATGGCGGCAGCGGTGCCGGTGCGATCGAAACCATCGGCGGCGATGGCGGCAGCGGTGCCGGTGCGGTCAAAACCGTCGGCGGCGATGGCGTCAGCGGTACCGGTGCGGTCAAAACCGTCGGAAGCCAGGCTGGCGCTGGCCGAGCTGCCCGCAGTGAAGGTGGCCGAGCCGGTGCGGTCGTAGCCATCGGCGGCAAAGGTGTTGGCAGCCAGTACGGAAAGGGTCAGGGCGAGGATCAGTTGGCTTTTCATGAGCGTGACTCCAGGTTCGTTGAGGTTGGGTGCAGTGGGCGTGAAATGAATGCTACGCCAATTAACTTGATTAAAAAGCGCAAATAAACGCTTAAAAATATCGAATTAACCGATCATTGTGCTGGCAAAAACCACCGCGTAGAGCTTCTTCCTGCCTCTGCCGCGCTTGAGCGCCAATATCGATTTCGATGGTCCAAGAATGCGGGCCAGGCATTAAACGATCGTTAACCTGTCTCAATCGTCGAAAATTCGCGATCAACGGTTTGTTCGGCGCTGGCGGGAATGCTGTTGGCGATGAATGCCGGAGGGCTTGCTACATGAGCTGGGGGGCGGAGCGGCTATCGCGGGCAAGCCCCGCTTCTGTAGGAGCGAGGCTTGCCCGCGATAGGCTTTACCTGATGACACCACAGCGCGAGGGCCTTGCACCCTCGCGCTTTTTTGCCGGTCAGTCAGTTTCGATCCGCGAGTGTTTGCGGGTGTCTTTCATGGTGATGTAGACCAGCAGCGACACGGCGATGCAGGCGGTGACATACCAGTAGTAGCCGGTTTCCATGCCCACGCTCTTGAACCACAACGCGATGTACTCGGCGGTGCCGCCGAAGATCGACACGGTCAGCGCGTAAGGCAGGCCCACGCCCAGGGCGCGGATTTCGGTCGGGAACAGCTCGGCCTTGACCACCGCGTTGATCGAGGTATAGCCGCTGACGATGATCAGCGCCGCCATGATCAGGAAAAACGCACCCCACCAGCTCTGGATGGTGTGCAGCGTGGTGAGGATCGGCACGGTGAAAAGAGTGCCGAGGATGCCGAAGGCGATCAGGATCGGGCGCCGGCCGATCTTGTCCGACAGCGCACCGATCACCGGTTGCAGGCACATGAACAGGAACAGGGTCGCCGCGGAAATCGTGGTGGAGTCGGAAATGCTCATGCCGACCGTGTTCACCAGGTATTTCTGCATGTAAGTGGTGTAGGTGTAGAAAGCCAGGGTGCCGCCCATGGTCAGGCCGACCACGGTCATCAGCTCTTTCGGATGACGCATCAAGGTGCGCATCAGGCTTTCTTTCGGCTTTTCCTTCTTCTTGGTGAAGGACTCGGTTTCTTCCATGCCGCGACGCAGGTACAGCGCTACGACCGCGCACAGCGCACCGATGCCGAACGGAATCCGCCAGCCCCAGGATTGCAGCTCTTCGGTGGTCAGCACGTTCTGCAGCACGATCAATACGCCCAGGGCGATGAGCTGGCCGGAGATCAGGGTCACGTACTGGAAGCTGGAGAAGAAACCACGACGTTCCTTGGTCGCCATCTCGCTGAGATAGGTGGCCGAGGTGCCGTATTCGCCGCCGACCGACAGGCCCTGCATCAGGCGCGCCAGCACCAGCAGGATCGGGGCACCGACGCCGATGGTCTCGTAGCCGGGGGTCAGGGCGATGATCAGCGAGCCGAAGCACATCAGCAGCACCGAGGCCATCAATGCGGCCTTGCGGCCCTTGCGGTCAGCGTAGAGCCCCATCAGCCAGCCGCCGATCGGACGCATCAGGAAGCCCACGGCGAAGATCGCGGCGGTGTTCAGGAGTTGGGCGGTGGTGTCGCCCTTGGGGAAGAAGACTTTGGCGAAGTACAGGGAGAAGGCGGCGTAGACGTACCAGTCGTACCACTCGACCATGTTGCCGACCGAACCGCTGAAGATCGATTTCAGGCGGCTGGCGGTGGACTTTTCTTTGGCAGGCGCAGCTGCCGACCCAAGAGGCAGGGTTTGCGAGTTATCCATGACGGATCCTTCATTTAATTGTTTTTGTGGAGCGCGCCGAAACGCAGCCTGCTGGGGCTATAGCAGGAGCTGTGCCAGAAGCCCAAAGGCCCGGTTTAGAAGGGTCTGGAAATTTTCATGAGCGGAAATCCGCTCATTTACGCAGGGGTATGAGCGGAAAATTGCCAATGAGCGGTCTTCCGTAGGAGTGAGGCTTGCCCGCGAAGACGTCAGGATGAACGACACCTCTCTCGAGTTTCACTCCTCCCCCAGAAACATCTCCCGCGCCAGCCCATGGCGCTGCATTTTTTCATTGAAGGTGCGACGCGGCAGTTGCAACTCAACGAGCACCGCCTTGATATCGCCCTTGTGCCGGGTCAGCGCGGCCCGCAGGCATTGCGCCTCGAAGGCTTCCTGCTGCGCCGCCAGGGATTGGCCGGGGTCGATGGCCTCCGGTTCCGGCTCGCCCAGGCCGAGCACCTGGCGCTCGGCGACGTTGGCCAGCTCGCGCACGTTACCCGGCCAGTCGTGGCTCAGCAGGCGGCTCAACTGCGCCCCGCTCAGCGGCGAGACGCTGCGGCCCAGGCGCTCGGCGGCGGCATGGGCGAAATGCTCGTACAGCAGCGGAATGTCCTCGCGCCGGTCGCGCAGCGGCGGCAGGCGCAACTGCGCGACATTCAGGCGGTAGGCCAGGTCTTCGCGAAAGCGCCCGGCGCGGGCTTCGTCCAGCAGGTCCGGCTTGGTCGCGGCAATGATCCGCAGGTCCACCTCAATGCTCTGGTTGGAACCCAGCCGCTCGAGCTTCTGTTCCTGCAGCACCCGCAGCAGCTTGACCTGCTGGGCCAGGGGCATGCTTTCGATTTCGTCGAGGAACAAGGTGCCGCCGTCGGCATATTCCAGCTTGCCGATGCGCTTGCCCTGGGCGCCGGTGAAGGCGCCGCTTTCATGGCCGAACAGCTCGGCTTCGAACAGTTGCTCGGGGATCGCCGCGCAGTTCAGGGCGACAAAGGGCTTGTCGGCGCGCGGCCCGAAATCATGCAGGCAGCGGGCGACCAGCTCCTTGCCGCTGCCGGTCTCGCCGCGGATCAGTACGTTGACCGGCAGCGCGGCCAGGTCGACCACCTGGCGCCGCAGGGTCTGCAAGGCGCGGGACACGCCGAGCAGGGTGGAATCGATTTTCTCGCGGGTATCGGCCTGTTCGTGCAGGCGCCGGTTCTCCAGGACCAGGCCGCGTTTGTCCAGGGCGCGGCGCAGGCTGCTCAGCAGAGTTTCCGGGCTGAACGGTTTTTCCAGGAAGTCATAGGCGCCATCGCGCATCGCTTCCACCGCCATCGGCACGTCGCCGTGGCCGGTCAGCAGGATCACCGGCAGGTCGGCGTCGCGTTGCTGCACCTCTTTGAGCAGCTCCAGGCCGCTGATGCCGGGCATGCGCACATCGCTGAGGATCACCCCGGGAAAATCCCGGGGCAGCCGGGCCAGGCAATCCTCGGCGCGACTGAACAGCTGCACCTCGAAACCCGACAGGCTCAGCCATTGCTCGACGGCGGTGCGAATACTGGCTTCGTCGTCGACCAGCATCACCGAATTCAACATGGCATATGCGCCTCCAGGTCGATGGGCAGGCTCAGGGTGAAGACGGCGCCCTGGCCTCGATTGCCGGCACTCAGGCGCCCGCCCAGTTCGTGGACGATAGCGTAGGACACGGCCAGGCCCAGGCCCAGCCCGTCGCCCACCGGCTTGGTGGTGAAAAACGGATCGAAGACATTCGGCAGGTGTTCTTCGGCGATGCCGCCACCGCTGTCGATCACGCTCAGGATCCACAGCTGCTGGTTGGCCTCGAGGCGGATCTCCAGCTGCTTGAGCGGCTTGTCGTGCATGGCGTCCAGGGCGTTGCGCAGCAGGTTGATCAGCACCTGCTCCAGGCGTATGGCATCGCCACGGACCCAGGCCGGGCGCGTCAGTTGCAGGCGCGTGTCGACCTGTTCGTCGCGCAGCCGGGTGTCCAGTAATTGCAGGGCCTGGTCGACCACCGCCGCCAGGTCCAGGCGTTCGCGCAGGCCGCTGGGGCTCTTGCGGGCGAAGGTTTTCAGGTGGCCGGTGAGGCTGGCCATGCGGGTCAGCATATCGTCCAGCGGTTTCAGGGCCTGATAGGCCTCGTCGACCCGCCCGTGATCGAGCAGCAGGCGCAAGGTAGCCAGCTGCATGCGCTGGGTGGTCAGCGGCTGGTTGATTTCATGGGCCAGGGCGGCGGACATCTGCCCCAGCGCGGCGAGCTTGGCCGATTGCACCAGGCCGTCCTGGGCGGTGCGCAGGTCGCGGGTGCGTTCCTCGACCAGGCGTTCGAGCTCCTCGCGGCTGCGCTGGCGCAGCCTGGCCAGGCGCCAGCGCTGATTGAGAAACAGCAGCAAAAAGACCAGGGTCAACCAGGCACCGGCCGCGGCCAGGCCAGCATTGCGCCGGTCTTCGAAGGCGATCTGCGGGCGGCGCAGCAAATGCAGGGTCCAGCCTTCGGCGGCCAGGGGCAGGGATTCCCACAGGTAGTCGGCACTGCCGTCGGGGCCTTCGACCCGGGTCAGCGCGCTGTTGTCATCGAAGTGCCGCAGCGGCCGATGCTCGAGTGGCGTCAGCGGCTGCTTGTCGTATTGCCGGGTGGCCTTGAGCTCGGCGCGGTCGCTGTCCGACAACGGGCGCAGCTGGCGATAACGCCAGCCCGGCTGGTTGGCGATGAACACGATGCCCCGGGCATCGCTGACCAGCAGGGTGTCGCTGCCCTGGCTCCATTCGCGCTCCAGTTCGGGAAACTCCAGTTTCACCACCATGGCGCCGAGAAACTCTTCCTGCTCGCCCTTGACCGCGCTGGAGAGAAAATAGCCGGGAATGCCGCTGGTGACGCCCACCGCATAGAAGCGCCCGCTGCCCTGGCTGCGGGTCTGGCTGAAATAGGGGCGAAAGCCGTAGTTGTGTCCGACGTAGCTGCTGGGCAGGCGCCAGTTGCTGGCGGCCACGGCGAGGCCGGTGTGGTCCAGCAGCTCCAGGGTCGAGGAGCGGGCGGCGCCGTTGATCCGTTCCAGTTTGCGGTTCAGCGCGTCCTGCTGCTGCGGGCTGACGGGGCCCTTGAGCGCCGAGCGCAGTTCCGGGTCCAGCGCCAGTACGGCGGGCAGGGCGCGGTAACGCTCGATCAGGGTGTGCAGGGAGTTGGCATACAGCGCCAGTTGCTCGCTGGCGCGGGCGGCATCGTCCTCCAGCGCCTGGCGCTCGGCATGCCGCATGGCGAGGGTCGCGCTGAGCACCGCGCCGGCAAGAATCAGCAGGGTATAGAAGGCCAAGCGCAGCGGGCGAGAGATCTGGACCATGAGTCAAAGGCAGGCTGAAAGGGGCAGGAAAGATAACACGCCTGTCCGAGCCTTCGTTGATCGTGGGCAGGCGTTGCCCGGGCGGACATGAAAAAGGCGGCGCTGCTCATCGAGCAACGCCGCCTTGGGGGACAGCAAGCAGCGCTTACTGCACTTCTACCGCCAGGCTTTCACTGATCTTTTGCTGCCAGATGGCAGGACCGGTGATGTGCACCGACTCGCCTTTGCTGTCGACCGCGACAGTGACCGGCATGTCTTTGACTTCGAACTCGTAGATCGCTTCCATGCCCAGTTCGGCAAAGGCCAGGACCTTGGACTTCTTGATCGCCTGGGCCACCAGGTAGGCGGCGCCGCCGACGGCCATCAGGTACACGGCCTTGTTGTCCTTGATCGCCTCGATGGCGGTCGGGCCGCGCTCGGACTTGCCGATCATGCCCAAGAGGCCTGTCTGCTCGAGGATCTGGCGGGTGAACTTGTCCATCCGCGTCGCGGTGGTCGGGCCAGCCGGGCCAACCACTTCGTCACCGACCGGATCGACCGGGCCGACGTAATAGATGAAGCGACCCTTGAGGTCCACCGGCAGGGTTTCGCCCTTGTTCAGCATCTCGACCATGCGCTTGTGCGCGGCGTCGCGACCGGTGAGCATCTTGCCGTTGAGCAGGACGGTTTCGCCCGGCTTCCAGCTCTGCACGTCTTCCGGGGTCAGGGTGTCGAGGTTGACGCGACGGGCCGACGGGCCGGCTTCCCAGACGATTTCCGGGTAGGCGTCCAGCGGTGGCGCTTCCAGGGACGCAGGGCCCGAGCCGTCGAGCACGAAGTGTGCATGACGGGTGGCGGCGCAGTTCGGGATCATGCACACCGGCAGGGAGGCGGCGTGGGTCGGGTAGTCCATGATCTTCACGTCGAGCACGGTGGTCAGGCCGCCCAGGCCCTGGGCGCCGATGCCCAGCTGGTTGACCTTCTCGAACAGCTCCAGGCGCATCTCTTCGATACGGTTCTGCGGGCCGCGGGCCTTCAGCTCGTGGATGTCGATGGACTCCATCAACACTTCCTTGGCCATCACCGCGGCTTTCTCGGCGGTGCCGCCGATGCCGATGCCGAGCATGCCCGGTGGGCACCAGCCGGCGCCCATGGTCGGAACGGTTTTCAGCACCCAGTCGACGATCGAGTCGGACGGGTTGAGCATGGCCATCTTCGACTTGTTCTCGGAGCCGCCGCCCTTGGCCGCCACGTCCACTTCCACGGTGTTGCCCGGGACGATGGAGTAGTGGATGACCGCCGGGGTGTTGTCCTTGGTGTTCTTGCGCGCACCGGCCGGGTCGGCCAGGATCGAGGCCCGCAGGACGTTTTCCGGCAGGTTGTAAGCGCGACGCACGCCTTCGTTGATCATGTCGTCCAGGCTCATGGTCGCGCCGTCCCAGCGCACGTCCATGCCCACGCGTACGAATACGGTGACGATACCGGTGTCCTGGCAGATCGGGCGGTGGCCGGTGGCACACATGCGCGAGTTGATCAGGATCTGCGCCATGGAGTCACGGGCCGCTGGCGATTCTTCGCGCAGGTAGGCTTCGTGCATCGCCTGGATGAAGTCCACGGGGTGGTAGTAGGAAATGAATTGCAGGGCGTCGGCAACGCTCTGAATCAGGTCGTCTTGCTTGATCACGGTCATGAGTCGCGCTCCTCTAAAAGACGGGAACATTTAATAAGGTGCTTGCAGCTTGGGTGCATCGGTCGGTTGCAAACACCTTCAAGGCACGCCGGACATACTGGCGCGACGCTAAAAAGGCGCGGCAGTATACCGCGCCTTAGTGCCAGGCACACGCGCCGGCAGTCAAACCAAAGTCGCATGCGACAGGGAGGGTGCCTGGCGCAATGGTGGGCGCGGCCTGGGGCCGGATGGCGCTGGCGGGGCATTAAAATTGGATAGTTATTTTTCGGCGACACCACTAAAGTGGCAAGTGGCCTGTAGGGTAGGAAACTCTTTAAAGCCCCCTTTCGCATGGTGAGTCAACGATTGACCCATAACGCTATCCAGAGTCTTTTACTCAAGCGCTTCGTTCTTGCCGCTGGTACCTATGGATTGGCATTGCTGCTGCTCTGGCTGGCCATTTTCAGTGGCTACTATTCGGCATCGGTGCGTTCGGCGCTGATCGATACCGGCCTGGTGGTGTTGAGCCAGGCGGTGCTGTTCTGGTTGTTTATATCCGGGCGCAACCTGCGCTTTCGCGACCCAAGCCTGACCGAGGTCCAGATCCTGCTGGGCATCGCCTGGCAAACCTGGCTGCTGGCCCACCTCGATACGGCGCGCGGCACCTTCCTGGTGTTTTACCTGCTGACGCTGCTGTTCGGTCTGTTCCATCTTTCGCGCACGGCTTTCGTGCGTTGCGCCTTGTGCATATTCATCGGCTTTGCCGGGCTCACGCTGTGGGACGGTTACCATTTCCAGCTGGCCGATCCGCTGCTCGCGGCGCTGCAGGTGTGCGTGCTGTTCGCGGTGCTGGCCTGGCTGTGCCTGTATGCCAGCTATGTGCAGACTTCCCGCCAGCGCATGCGGCAACGGCGCTTCGCCTTGCAGGCGCACCAGGACACCTTGCGCGGCATGATGCGACAACTGGAAGACCTGGTTGCCACCGATGAACTGACCGGCCTGTACAATCGACGGCATTTCCTGCGGCTGGCTTCACGCGAATTGCACGCGATGAGCCTGGACCAGATGCATGGCCTGGCGCTGATCGACCTCGATCACTTCAAGCGGATCAACGACGTGCACGGCCATGCCGCGGGCGATCAGGTGCTGCAGGCGTTCGCCGCCGTGGCCAGCGCCTGCTTGCGCGATGGCGATGTATTGGCCCGCTACGGCGGCGAGGAGTTTGTCATGCTGTTGCCCGATTGCGATCCCGAGCGCCTGACGTCCTGCTGCGAGCGTTTGCGCGTGGCGTTCATGGACGCCCAGTTGATCGGGATCGAAGTTCCCGGCCTGAGCCTGTCCGTCGGCATGACCCTGGTGGAGTTGGGCGATGACCTGGACGACGCCCTGCAACGCGCCGACCAGGCGCTGTATCGGGCCAAGCGAGACGGACGCAACCGCTGCGCCGCGGCCTGGGAAAATATCGATGCCTGAGCTGCGTGTCGGTGAGCGGCGCTGGTCGGTGGCCGCTGGCAGCAACCTGCTCGATGCCTTGAACCAGGCCGGCGTGGCGGTGCCTTACAGCTGTCGCGCCGGCAGTTGTCATGCCTGCCTGGTGCACTGCGTCGAGGGCTTGCCCAGCGACAACCGGCCCGACGCCCTGCGCGACGAGCAGCGCCAGCGTGGCTGGCGGCTGGCTTGCCAATGCCAGGTGGTGGAGGACCTGCGGGTCGAAACCTATGACCCGCTGCGCGATGGGGCGCCGGCCGAAGTGGTGGGTGTCGACTGGCTGTCGGCCACGGTGTTGCGCCTGCGTCTGCAGCCGGAGCGCAATGTGCGTTATCAGGCCGGCCAGCACATGGTGCTGTGGACGGCTGGCGGCGTGGCGCGTCCGTATTCGCTGGCGAGCCTGCCCGGGGAAGACCATTTCCTTGAGTTCCACCTCGATTGTCGCCACCCCGGCGAGTTCAGCGACGCGGCGCGCCAGCTCAAGCCCGGCGATGTATTGCGCCTGGGCGAGCTGCGCGGTGGTGCGCTGCATTACGACCCGGACTGGCAAGCCCGGCCATTGTGGCTGCTGGCGGCGGGCACCGGCTTGGCGCCGTTATTCGGAATCTTGCGCGAGGCGTTGCGCCAGGATCACCAGGGCGCCATCCGCGTCATTCACCTGGCCCATGACCCGGGCGAGCATTATCTGGCCAAGCCCCTGGCAGCACTGGCGGCGAGCCACGGCAACCTGGATGTGGAGCTGTTGACCGCGGCCGAGCTGCCAGCGGCTTTGGCGCAACTGCGGCTTGTTTCGCGGCAAACCCTGGCCTTACTCTGCGGCCACCCCGACAGCGTCGATGCTTTCGCCCGACGCTTGTACCTGGCGGGGCTGCCGCGCAATCAACTGCTGGCTGACGTATTCCTGCCCCGTGGTTGAGCGCTGATCCGTCCTGAGCGAGACCCCCCATGACCGACACCATCCTGTTTGAACGCGAGGGCGGGCTACTGACCCTGCGCCTGAACCGCCCGGACAAGAAAAATGCCCTGACCCGCGCCATGTACAGCCAGTTGGCCGAAGGGCTGCGGCTGGCTGACAGCGATCCGCAGATCCGCTCGATTTTGATCAGCGGTAGCAGCGAATGCTTTACCGCTGGCAACGACATCGTCGATTTCATCCAGCAACCGCCTGGCGGGCTCGACAGTCCGGTGTTCGAGTTCATGCTCAGCCTGTTCGAATGCCGCAAGCCGGTGGTGGCCGCGGTGGCCGGGCCGGCCGTGGGAATCGGCACCACGTTGCTGCTGCATTGCGACCTGGTTTATGTGAGCCGCGATGCCCGCTTGCGCATGCCTTTCGTCAATCTCGGCTTGTGTCCCGAATTCGGTTCCAGCCTGATCCTGCCGCGCTTGCTGGGACAGGCCAGGGCCGCCGAGCTATTGCTGCTGGGCGAAGGTTTCAGTGGTGAACAGGCTGTGCAGTGGGGCATTGCCAACCAAGCCCTGGCCGACGGCGCGGCGACCCTGGATAAAGCCCGGGAGATGGCGCTGCGCTTCGAGAAGCTGGCGCCACAGGCGGTGCAGATCAGCAAGCAACTGATGCGCGGGCCAGACCGCGAGCAGTTGCGCAAAGTGATCGAGGAAGAGGGTGCGTTGTTCACCCAGCGCCTGCATTCACCGGAAGCGCTCGCTGCCTTGTCAGGCTTCCTGGCCAAAAGCTGAGCGCCGTCACGCATCGCCCTGACCGGCCGCTGCACGCTATCCGTAGGAGCGAAGCTTGCTCGCGAAAGCCCC
>NZ_FNPW01000006.1:0-79146 GCF_900107395.1 Pseudomonas sp. NFIX28 | reverse complement strand
AAGCTGCGCGCTATCCGTAGGAGCGAAGCTTGCTCGCGAAAGCCCCCGCCCAGGCACCGCGCTGGCCGGCCGTTGCGCGGATCGCGGTACGCCGGTGCAATAAAAAAGCCCCGCCGTTTTCACGGCGGGGCTTTTTAGTTTTGCTTCAGGGCACTCAGACCATCGGGTCGCCAACGTGCAGGATCTTCATGCCGTTGGTGCCGCCGGTGGTGTGGTAGCTGTCGCCCTTGGTCAGGATCACCCAGTCGCCTTTTTCCACGACGCCGCGCTTGACCAGCTCGTCGATCGCCTTCTGGCTGACTTCGTTCGGCGCCAGCGAGGCCGGGTCGAACGGGATGGTGTACACGCCACGGAACATCGCGGCGCGAGCCTGGGTCTCGCGGTGTGGCGAGTAGGCGTAGATCGGCACCGAGGAGCGGATGCGCGACATGATCAGCGGGGTGTAGCCACTCTCGGTCAGGGCGATGATCGCCTTCACGCCCGGGAAGTGGTTGGCCGTGTACATGGCGGCCAGGGCGATGCTCTGGTCGCAGCGCTCGAATTCCTTGCCGATGCGGTGGCTGGACGTCTTGCTGGTCGGGTGCTTCTCCGCACCGATACAGATACGCGCCATGGCCTGGACCGCTTCGAGCGGGTAGGCGCCGGCGGCACTTTCGGCCGAGAGCATCACGGCGTCGGTGTAGTCGAGCACGGCGTTGGCCACGTCGGACACTTCGGCGCGGGTTGGCATCGGGTTCTGGATCATCGACTCCATCATCTGGGTCGCGACGATCACCGCCTTGTTGTGACGACGGGCGTGGAGGATGATTTTCTTCTGGATGCCCACCAGCTCGGCGTCGCCGATTTCCACACCGAGGTCACCACGAGCCACCATCACGGCGTCGGATGCCTTGATCAGGCCGTCGAGGGTTTCGTCGTCGGCCACGGCTTCGGCGCGCTCGATCTTCGCCACCAGCCAGGCGGTACCGCCGGCCTCGTCGCGCAGTTGGCGGGCGTATTCCATGTCGGCGGCGTCGCGTGGGAAGGACACGGCCAGGTAGTCCAGGTCCATCGCGGCGGCCAGCTTGATGTCCGCCTTGTCTTTCTCGGTCAGGGCCGGGGCCGTCAGGCCGCCACCGCGACGGTTGATGCCCTTGTGGTCCGACAGCGGGCCGCCGATGGTCACGGTGCAATGCAGTTCGGTGCTGGTGGCGGTGTCGACGCGCATCACCACGCGGCCGTCGTCGAGCAGCAGTTCGTCGCCCACGCCGCAGTCCTTGACCAGGTCCGGATAGTCGATGCCGACGATGTCCTGGGTCCCTTCGGTCAGCGGGTGGCTGGTGGAGAAGGTGAACTTGTCACCGATCTTCAGCTCGATGCGCTTGTTGGCGAATTTGGCGATACGGATCTTCGGGCCTTGCAGGTCACCCAGCAGCGCGACGAAGCGGCCATGCTTGGCGGCCAGGTCACGTACCAGCTTGGCGCGAGCCTTGTGCTCGTCCGGGGTGCCGTGGGAGAAGTTCAGGCGGGCGACGTCCAGGCCAGCCAGAATCAGCTGTTCGAGAACTTCCGGCGAGTTACTGGCCGGGCCAAGGGTAGCGACGATTTTGGTACGACGGACGGACATGCAAAGACTCCTGAGTTCAAGCGCAACGAGAGGCTACTATGGTCCGCAGTTGTAGTCATTGTTCGTTTGCACTACTTATTCGTTTGTTTCTTTAAACGAACATTCCTGAAGATTTTCCAACGCGGGTCGATAACGTGCACAAGACAGGAGAACTCCCATGCGATTCGTGCTCATTGCTGCCCTGGCCGTCAGTGTTGTCGGCTGTACCCGCTGGTCGATGGACCATCATCTGAATACCGCCTACCGCGCCTATGACGCCGGCAACTGCGAACGGGTGATGCTCGAGCTGAGCCAGGTCGATCGCACGAGCCGCTCGCGCCGCTATATCCAGCCTGAGGTGTCGATGCTGCGCGGCCAGTGCCTGGAGCGGCAGAAGCTGTTTCTCGATGCCGCGCAAACCTACCAGTACATCATCACCGAGCACCCGAGCAGCGAATACGCCTACCGTGCCCGCGCGCGCCTGGAGACCTTGCAGCAGTTGGGCCATTACCCTTCGCGCAGCAGTGCCAAAATGCGTCCAGGCACGTTGTAACGAATTTCCCCCTGGCGATTGCCGGCCCCCCTGTGCAAACCTTGAACTAACATCTGAGAGCCTGTTTTAGAGTATTGTTTCTAAATTGGGCTCGCCGGGGCCGACGAGCCTCGGCGCGACGACGTTGAATGACCTTCTTGATAGCGATGCATGACATGTTCACGGACCGGCGGATCGAGCGGCACCAGTTGCCGTGTTTTTTGAAAGTGTTCAATCGGCTGACCGATCGACCTATCGGTTATCTGGGCAACGTCTCCGAAGACGGGTTGTTGTTGATCAGCCAGTTGCCCATGCTGGTCGATGCCGATTTCGAATTGCGCCTGCAGGTTCCAGGACGCGACGGCGAGCTGAAATCGTTCGAGGTCACGGCCTCCTGCCGCTGGAGCCATGAAGATGTCACGCCCCATCATTACGACAGCGGTTTCGTGCTGCTGCGTTCGCCCCCCGAGTACCGCGAGCTGATAACCGCCTTGCGCAACTACTTCAGTTTCCTGCCGTTGGAAACCTCTGCCTGAGCATCACAGCGTGCCGGCCTTTTTCCAGCTGAGATAGCGAGTCACCAGTTCCGCCCCCAGTTCACCTGGCCGTACATCGAGCAGGGCAACGCCCTGGGCGCTCAGGCGCTCATGCAGGTCGGTACGGGCATTCAGGTAATTGATGGTGCCGCAGTAAGCCAGGGCGTCGGACAGGCTATGCACTGGCGCCTGGCGCAATTGATCGAGGACTTCTTCGCGCAGGCTGGCCACCAGCACCCGGTGCTGGCGCCCGAGACGCTTGACCGCAGTCAGCAGCGCCTGGTCATCCTCGTCCCGCAGGTTGGTCACCAGCACCACCAGGGCCCGGCGTTTCTGGCGGGCCAGCAAGTCGCTGGCGGCCGCCTGGAAGTCGGCGCAGCGCTGGCTGCTGTCCAGGTCGTAGACGGTGTTGAGCAAGGCGCTGAGCTGGCCCGCGCCCTTGACCGGCGCCAGATAGCGCTGGCGCTCGCCGGCAAAGGTGCTCAGGCCCACCGCGTCGCCCTGGCGCAAGGCGACGTAACTGAGCAGCAGGCAGGCGTTGAGCGCATGGTCGAAATGCGCAAGCTCCCCGTCCTGGCTGCGCATGCGCCGGCCGCAGTCGAGCATGAAGACAATCTGCTGGTCGCGCTCGTCCTGGTATTCGCGGGCGATCGGCGTGCGTTGCCGGGCGGTGGCTTTCCAGTCGATCTGGCGCAGGCTGTCGCCCTCGCGAAACTCGCGCAGCTGGTTGAATTCCAGGCCCAGGCCACGACGCGGCTGTTGCCGGACGCCGATCTGGTTCAGCCAGTTGTCGACGGCCAGCAGCCGGGCACCGTAGAGGCGGGCGAAATCCGGGTAGACACGGGTGCTGTCGTTGAGCGTCAACAATCGCCGCGCAGACCATAGGCCCAACGGGCTGGGCAGGCTGACCTCACAGCGCTCGAAATTGAAGTGGCCGCGCTTGAGCGGGCGCACCCGATAAGCCAATTGCCGAAACTCACCGGGTTCCAGAAGCAGCGACTGCGGCAGGTGCTCGAAGCTCAGGCCGTCGGGTACATGGTCGAACAACTCCAGGGTCAGCGGCTGGGCAAAGTCGTGCCGCACCTCGATGCGCACCTCGCTCCAGCGGCCCAGCGGCAGGCTGCCTGGCAGCTGGCGCTGGAGCTGGGGCGAAGGCAGGCGCCAGAGCCGGAAGGCGTCCAGCATGGCCAGCAGCAACAGGGCCAGGAGCAGGCCCCAGGCAATCGCTTGCAGGCTGGCTGCGATTGCCAGGCCATAGGCACGCGCGGCGCCGAGCAGCACGTCCAGCGCCAGCAATACGCCAAGCCAGGTCAGAAACAGGCGTGAGGGCTTCATCGCTGCAAGGGACCCGCGTTTTCGAAGCCCACAGTCACAAAGCTCATAGTCGCGGCGCCGGTACTTGATCGAGCAGTTGCTTGAGCACCTGCTCCACCGACAGGCCTTCGATATCCAGCTCCGGGGCGATCCGCACACGATGGCGCAGCACCGCCAGGGCGCAGCCTTTGATGTCATCCGGAATGACGAATTCGCCGCCGCGCAGCAAGGCCCTGGCCCGCGCGCCGCGGACCAGGGCAATCGATGCGCGCGGCCCGGCGCCGAGGGTCAGTCCCGGCCAGCTGCGGGTGGCCCGGGCCAGCCGCACGGCGTAGTCGAGCACCTGTTCGTCCAGCGGCAGGTCGCTGGCGATCCGCTGCAAGGCCAGCACATCCTTGGCCTGCAGTAGCGTGCGCAGTGGCTGCACGTCGAGCATGTCGGCCCGCGGAGAACGGGTGACCTGGCGGACCATGTCCAGTTCCTGGTCGCTTTCCGGGTAATCCATGCGCAGCTTGAGCATGAAACGGTCGAGTTCGGCTTCCGGCAGCGGGTAGGTGCCTTCCTGTTCGATCGGGTTTTGCGTGGCCAGGACCATGAAGGGCTGGACGATCGGCAGGGCCCGGCCTTCGAGGGTGACCTGGCGCTCCTGCATGGCCTCGAGCAGGGCGGCCTGGGTCTTGGCCGGTGCGCGGTTGATTTCGTCGGCCAGCAGCAGGTTGGTGAAAAGCGGGCCCTTGCGCAGTTTGAACTGCTCGGTCTGCAGGTCGTAGACCGCGTGGCCGGTGACGTCGCTGGGCATCAGGTCCGGGGTGAACTGAATGCGCGCGAAATCGCCGCCAAAGCAGCGAGCCAGGGCCCGCACCAACAAGGTCTTGCCCAGCCCGGGCACACCTTCGAGCAGCACATGGCCACCGGCGATCAAGGCGGTGAGCACATCGTCGATCACCGCGTCCTGGCCAATCACCACTTTTTGCAGTTCGTGGCGCAGGGCCTGGGCCAGTTGGCTGGCGCGCTGGCGTTGCTGGACGGCATGCGCTTGCGCTTGGGCATGGCCGGGTTCTGCAGCGGGAAGCGGTTCGGCGGGGAGGTCGCTCATAGGGCATTCCTGAGAGTTTGCAGGTGGGTGACCAGGCGGCTGAAGTCGGTATTGGAAAGACGTTGCGCCGACGAAGGAGCCAAGGCCTGGCTGATGACGCTGTCCGGTTGCCGGGTCAGGCGGGCGAGCACCTGTCCCTGTTCGGCGGCAGTCAGTCGCTCGAAGCCGGGATGACGATGCTGGGCGCGGCGCAGGATGTCCTGGCGCAGGGCATTGAGCAGCCCTTGCTGGCCTGTGTGGCGCAGCAGGAAATGAGCACTGGCCTGCAGGTGTTCGCGCAGCTGGCGGCGGGCCTTGGGCTTTGCCGCCTGCATCGGCCCGTGGCGCATCCCGACCTGCCAGAGCCACAGGCCGAGCAATGCCGCCAGGGCGACCAACGCCTGCGGGAAGTACTTGAGCAACAGGCTCCAGAGGCTGTCGTGATCGGTGTCGAACAGCAGGGTGACGTCGCTGTCGGCGCTCAAGTACCAGAGCAGCCAGGCATTGTCGTATTCGGCGATGAATGGGGTTTTCCAGATATCGGCGTCGGTGAGCACGGTCACGGAACCCTGGCCGTAGTTCAGTTGCATCAGGTGGGTGGCCTGGGCGCTGTTGGCCCAGGACTGGGCGAGGTTTTTCGGGTCTTCCAGGTGAAAATCGGTGTCGAAACCGACGTAGGCCGGCGCGTCTTCGTCTTCCAGGTAGAGCTTGGTCAGCTTGGGATAGGGCTCTTTGCTGGCGTTGGGCGCGGGGGCTTTCAGGTCCTTGCTGAGAAACTGGCGCAAGTGCAGGCGGTCAAGCAGCAGGTCGCCGCTGCGTCCGGCCTCGTTGTTCCATAGCGCTTGGGCGACGAACAACAGGCGCCCGCCGGCCTTGGCCCAGTCCAGCAATTGTTCGACCTGCTGCGGCGTCATGTTCGCGCGTTCGCCCAGCAGCAACAGGCTGTGTCGCTCCGGCTTGAGGGTCGGCAGGACCTCCAGGCCATCGGCGTGCCGGACCTGCAAGCCGCGCTGGCGCAGGAACATTTCCGCCGCCAGGTAGGGGTTGGCGCGGGCCTGCGGCGAAGGGCCGTGATCGATGGTTTCCTGGTAGGGCCTGGCGTTGAGGTAGAGATACAGCAGCAAGCCGCCGAGCAGGCCGACGCCCAGCAGCACGAGCAGCGGCAGCAGGCGCCGGTTCATCGTGGGGCTCCCGGGCCGAACAGAGTCCGCCAGCCATCGCACAGTTCCTGCTTCAGCTGTGCAGGCGGCAGGCGATGACCGTAGGCCAGGTTCTGCCAGTGCAGCGTCAGGCTGCCGCTGAACGCCTGCAGCTGTGGTAACTGCAAGGCCCTGACCTGCTCGAGGACTTGCCCTTCGGTGTCCGCCGGTTTCAGCGGCAGCCGGAAGTCATGCAGCAGCCGGCTCAGCAACGCGCGGTACAACAACCCGAGGGCCTCCCGTGGCTGTTCCGGCCAGAGCGCCTCGGCAGCGGCGGCGACATCCTCGGGCAAGGCGTCGGGGCTGAGGTCGAGGCCGAACAATGCTTGCGCAGCGGGTCGCGGGGGAACCTTGCCCGGCGCCGCACGCCGTTCGACGAAGGCGCGCAACCACTCGCGATAACGCCACACCAGCAACGCCAAGGCTCCCAGCAGCACGGCCCAGAGCAGGATCTCCAACGCCTTGGCCGCAAGGCCGAAGGTGCGGCTGTCGAGCAAGTCGGTCAGGGCCTTGAGCCAGCCTGGCAGGGCAGAGTCCTCGGCGCTTTGCGGGCTGTCTTCGCCGAACCGGTAACGGGTCACGGTCTGCGGGTTCTTGAAGGGCGGCTGGTCGAGGAGCTGGTTGATGCTGTCTTTCGCGGCCTGGCTGGTCAGCGGCTGTTCCAGCAGGCGCGGGCTGTCGGGGCCGGCGACCGGCTCGGCGGCCCAGGCCTTGGGCGCCAGGGGCAGGCTCAGGCTGCTGGCGAGCAGTAGCAATAGAGCGACGCCACTCAAGCGTTGTCGCAGGCGACGCAGGACCAATTCGATATCCCAGGCTTCCAGGAGCGTGCGGCGATTGAGGTACAGGCTGAAGCCGCAGGCGACGTACACCGGCTCCCAGATAATCAGGATCAGCACGTAAAAGGCGTTGGTCAGGTGCTCCAGCCAAAGCCAGTCCTGCTCGGCGGCGGAGATCAGGGTCTGCCAGTCCCAGTCCAGCTCGATCTGTTGCGGCAACAGCAGGTAGAACAGCGCCAGCAGGCCGAACCACAAGGTGGCTTCCAGTTGCACGCCGATCAGGGTCAGCCAGTGCGCGGCCCCGGCATTGCGTTGTTGCAGCACCCGCACCCGCTGCTGGCGGGCTTCGCCGCTCAGGCCCTCGAGTTGCACCACGGGCATGATGAAACTGCGGCTCAGGTCCAGGCGTCGCCAGGTCAGGCTGGCCAGCAATTGCGGCTTGAGCAGCCGTGGCCATTGGCGCAGGGCTTCGCGCAAGGTCGGGGTTTCGCCGAACAGGGCCTTGGCGAGGATATGCAGCGGCAGCCGTTCGAAGGCCGGCTTGAGCCACCAGAACAGCAACAGGGCGAGGGTGGGCGAGTCCCAGAGCAGCAGGCTGAGCAGGGTGAACACCGGCAGGGTGATCAATGCCCAGCTGGTCATCAGCAGGCGACGGTGGCGCTGGCTCAGTAACACGCCCAGGTCCATGGCTTCCCAGGTCGTGCGTGGGCGAATGACTACGCTGGCTTCACTCAGGCGCATGACGGCGCCCAGCGAATATCAGGTAGGCCAGGACCAGTACCCAGCAGGTGCCGCCGACCAGATATTTGATCCAGGCGGCGGGCCAGGTCAGGGAAGACCAATAGGCTTCGATGAACGCGGCGATCAAGAGAAACAGGATCACCCCGCAGATCAACTGCACGCTGATGCGCGCGGCCAGCAGCAACGCTTCGCCGCGGGGCAGGCGCCCGGGGGCGATCAGCGCCCAGCCCATTTTCAGCCCCGCGGCGCCGGCCAGGGCAATGGCGCTGAGCTCGAAGGCGCTGTGGCCGACGACAAACGACCAGAAGGTGGTGCCATAGCCGATCTGGGTCAGGTGCCCGGCGACCGCGCCGATGGTCAGGCCATTGAAAAACAGGAAAAACAGGCTTCCCAGGCCAAACAGCAGGCCGCTGGCGAAGGTCTGAAAGGCGATGCCGATGTTGTTCATGATGTAGTAGCCGAACATCATCCAGTCTTCGCCGGCGGCGCGGTTGGCCAGCCGGCCCAGGCGACTGGCCTGCGGGTCGTAGAGGCGTTGCATCTCGGCCACCTGTTGCGGGCTGAGCACGCTGTAGATCAGCTCGGGGACCAGGTACACCAGCAGGCCGATACCCAGCAGCGTGCCGAAGAACACCAGGCTGGCCGCCAGGACGAAGCGCCATTGCTCGCGCACGAGTTGCGGGAAACCCGCCAGGATGAAGCCCAGCGCCCGGGCGCCCAGCGGGCTGCGTTGGCGATACAGCTGTTGATGGCCACGCAGCGCCAGCTGTTGCAACGGGTCGATCAGCAGGCTGCTGTAGCCGCGCTCCTGGGCCAGCGCCAGATGCTGGCACAAGCGGCGGTAATCTTCAGGGAAGCGGGCGCAGGTCTCGGGCGTTGCCTGGCCGCGCTCCAGTTGCTCGAGCTGTTCGCGCAGACGTTGCCACAAGGCTTGATGACGGCTTTCGAACAGGCTCTGTTTCATGTCGGCCCCAGCAGCCCGCGGGCGATGCCATTGAGTTCGGCGCTGGCCTGCGCGGGCGTTACATGCAGGGGCTCGGCGAGCAGGGCGGCCAGTTCCTGGACACGTTCCGCGGACAGTTGTTCCTGGCGCTCGGCAAAACTGAGGATAGCCCGTTGTTCGGCCAGGGTCAGGGCAAAGCCTGCAGTCCTGGCGGGCACGGCTGGCAAGGTCGGGCGGGCCACCGGCTGCTCGCGGTAGATCACCAGCGTGCCGGCGGCCAGGTCGCCCAGGCGCTTGAAGGTCGGGTGTTGCAGGCAACTGATGGCGCCGAGGCAATAGCCGAACGGCAGCATGTCGACGAAACGCAGCAGATTGCGGGTCAGGGAAGGGCCCCAGCCAATGGGCGTGCCATCGTCCTGCACGACCCTAAGCCCCATTAGTTGCTTGCCTGGCGAGCAGCCCTGGTTCAGCACTTCGAACAGCACCATGTACCACCAACTGACCAGGAACAGCAGGATCGAGCCCAGCCCCATGCCGAGCTGCCCGAAAAACCCCAGGACCATGAACAGCACGCCGAGGATCAGGCCACGAAAGCCCAGGTCGATGGCAAAGGCCAGGGCGCGCGACATCAACCCCGCCGGCCGCAGCGGCAGGTCGATGCCTTCTGGCGTCTCGACCTGGTACCGGGTATCCAACGGCGGGGGCGGTGCTTTCCCTGGCGGTGCTGTCGTCTCGAGCATGGGCAACTTGATGGCTGGCCTGGTTGAGCGGAATGACCGCCTGATGCTAGCAGTCTCGGAGGGGCGAACGACATCACTAACTGTGCCGCGTGAAGCACGTCGTTACCCTTGAATCACGACAAGGCTGGCCGCGGCCGCCGTCAAGCGCCTAGACTTTGCCGGTCTTTTGCCCAGGAACAGCCCGTGACCTCCATCTTCTGGTACGACTACGAAACCACCGGCATCAACCCGCGCTGCGATCGGCCGTTGCAGGTGGCGGGGATTCGCACCGACTTCGACCTCAACGAGATCGGCGAACCGGTCAATCTTTATTGCCAGCCCAGCGACGATATCCTGCCTCATCCGGCGGCCTGCATGATTACCGGCATTACCCCGCGGCGGCTGGCGGAGCAGGGGTTGAGCGAAGCCGATTTCATGACCCGGGTGCACGCTCAGTTGGCGGCGCCGGGCACCTGTGGCGCCGGCTACAACACCCTGCGCTTCGACGACGAAATGACTCGCTACAGCCTGTACCGCAATTTCTTCGACCCTTACGCCCGCGAGTGGCAAGGCGGCAACAGCCGCTGGGACCTGATCGATGTGGTGCGCACCGCCTACGCCTTGCGCCCGGAAGGGATCGTCTGGCCGCGGGACGAGGAAGGGCGGGTGACCCTGAAGCTGGAACGCCTGACGGCCGCCAATGGCATCGATCACGGGCATGCCCACGAAGCGCTTTCCGATGTCCGCGCCACTATTGCCTTGGCCCGGCTGATTCGCGACAAGCAGCCGAAGTTGTATGAATGGCTGTTCCAGTTGCGCAGCAAGCAGAAAGTCATGGACCAGATCCGGCTTTTGCAACCGCTGGTGCATATTTCCGGCCGTTTTTCCGCGGCGCGCAGTTATGTCGGGGTGGTCCTGCCGCTGGCCTGGCACCCGCGCAATCGCAATGCCCTGATTGTCTGCGATCTGCACCTGGACCCGCAGGGGCTGCTGGATCTGGATGCCGAAACGCTGCGCCAACGTTTGTATACCCGGCGCGAGGACCTGGCCGAAGGCGAGTTGCCGGTGCCGCTGAAGCTCATCCATATCAACCGTTGTCCGGTCGTCGCGCCACTGAATGTATTGCGTGGCGAAGACCAGCAACGCTTGCAACTGGACATGGCGGAATATAAGGCCCGGGCGTTGCGGCTAAGTGACGCACAGGAAGTTTGGCGGGATAAACTTGCAGCTATTTATGCCAGCGAGGATTTTGCTCCCAGCCTCGATCCCGAGCAGCAGTTGTACGACGGTTTTATCGGCGACCGTGACCGGCGCTTGTGCGAACAAGTGCGCAATGCCGAGCCGGTTCATTTAGGGCAAGAGCAATGGCCGTTCGATGATGAACGTTTGCCTGAATTATTATTTCGTTATCGCGCCCGTAACTTTCCCGACACCTTGAGCGGGGAGGAGCAAGAACGCTGGAAATCATTCTGTCAGCAGCGCCTGTGCGACCCGCAATGGGGAGCGCCCAATACCCTGGAAAGTTTCAATCAGGCGACTGCCGAACTACTGGCGAGTGCTACAACGTTTCAGCGTCAGGTGCTGGATGAATGGCAGGATTACAGCCAGTCGCTGGCTTTGCGTTTCGGGCTTTGATTGTTCGGCCTAGAACATTCAGGGCAATTGCCGGACATAAAAAAAACGCCAGCAAGCTGGCGTTTTTTCATAAGGTCGCAAATCCCTCTGGACGGGCGTACGGCTTAACCCAGCAGGGTTGCCCAGCCTTCGACCACGTCGCCGCCCCACTTGGCTTTCCACTCTTTCAGGGTTTTGTGGTTGCCACCCTTGGTTTCGATGACTTCGCCGTTGTGCGGGTTCTTGTATTGTTTGACCTTGCGTGCACGCTTGGTGCCGGTAGTTTTGGCGGCAACACGTGGCGCCTTAACTTTCGAGTCCGGATCCAGCAGCGCGATGATGTCGCGCAGGGACTTGGAGTATTCACCCATCAGGGCGCGCAGTTTGCCTTCGAATTCCAGCTCGGCTTGCAGTTTGTCGTCTTGCGACAGGTTCTTCAAACGGGCTTGCAGCTCTTTGATAGCTTCTTCTGTGGCGCGGTATTCGTTGATCAGGGACATGAGGATTGCCTTATGTTGAGTGCTGAGTGGCAGGTGACAGTGGCGTAATAATAGTCAGGCAGTTTCCTCAAGTAAACAATTAAAGCCGGGTTTTATTTAATTTGATTAGAGCGTTTAGCAAAGAAACTGAGTGATGAGTTAAATGTTGTGAGCGAGCCCACACGAATATTCCGCAAAGAGTTAAAGGACTATTTCCAAGTGTGACTGTTTTTCTCCGTTGTGTCGGGCACGTACCTACAGGCTGATCAGAAGAATCCGGTCCGGCATCACGAATACTGCAGTTTTGCCGCGCAATCGCTAGAATGGCGGCCTTTGCGAAGTTCTGGAGTTTCCCCCTCATGCGCACTTTTCGGTTGGTGATTTCCTGCCCGGACCGCGTTGGCATCGTTGCCAAAGTCAGTAACTTTCTGGCGTCCCACAACGGCTGGATCACTGAAGCCAGCCACCACTCGGATGATCTGAGTGGCTGGTTCTTCATGCGTCACGAAATACGTGCCGACTCTTTGCCGTTCGGCCTTGAAGCCTTTCGTGAAGCTTTTGCGCCGATTGCCAAGGAATTCTCGATGGACTGGCGCATCACCGATACCGCGCAGAAGAAACGCGTGGTGTTGATGGCCAGTCGCGAGTCCCACTGCCTGGCGGACTTGTTGCACCGCTGGCACAGCGACGAACTCGACTGCGAAATTTCCTGTGTGATTTCCAACCATGACGACTTGCGCAGCATGGTCGAGTGGCATGGCATTCCTTATTACCACGTGCCGGTCAACCCGCAGGACAAGGAGCCGGCGTTCGCCGAGGTTTCGCGCCTGGTCAAGCAGCACGACGCCGAAGTCGTGGTGCTGGCGCGCTACATGCAGATCCTGCCGCCGGAGTTGTGCAGCGAATACGCGCACAAGGTGATCAACATCCACCACAGCTTCCTGCCGTCCTTCGTCGGCGCCAAGCCTTACCACCAGGCCTCCCTGCGTGGCGTGAAGCTGATCGGCGCGACCTGCCACTATGTGACCGAAGAGCTGGACGCCGGCCCGATCATCGAGCAGGACGTGGTTCGGGTCAGCCACAGCGACAGCATCGAAGACATGGTGCGTTTCGGCCGTGACGTCGAGAAAATGGTCCTGGCCCGTGGCCTGCGCTACCACCTGGAAGACCGCGTGCTGGTGCACGGCAACAAAACCGTGGTGTTCTGATCAAGAGTGCGCGCCGGGCCCGGGCCCCAAACCCGGGGCCCCAAACCCAGGCCCGGCGTTTTTTCATGAGGATCGGCCAATGAATGATCCACTGGATAAAGCCACGTCCAAGGCGCCCGCCACCCTGGGTGAGGGTTGCCTGAGCCGTTACGACCCGGACGACATGACCGCCGAGGACGGTACCGAATTTCCCGGTGCCGCCGAGTTGTGGGAGCAGTTGCAGCAGGACACTCCAGAGGCTGACCCGCCTAAGCCTGCTTGAGCCTTATCAGCCTGCGCAGCAACGGGCGCCCTACCATCAGCAGGAATACCGGCCCGCCGGCCAGCAGATAGAAATAGTAGGTAACGGCCCGCCAGATCAGGATGGCCGCGGCCGCCGTCGATTTTCCCACCATGGGCGCCAGCAGCGCCGCCGATGTCAGTTCCGCCGCTCCCGCGCCGCCCGGCAACAGGCTGAATTGCCCTGCGCTGAGGGCGAGCATCTGGATCAGGAAGGTCCAGGCCCATTGCAGGTCCACGCCCAATCCGCGCAACGCCAGGTACAGCACGCTGTAGCGCAGCGCCCAGTGCATGCAGGTCAGGGCAAAGACTCCCATCAGCGTTTGCCAGGGCAGTTTCAGGCTATCGCTGAAGGTCTTGAGAAAGTGCAGCCATTTGCGCGCCCGGTGCAGACGGGTAGCGGGGCGAACCTTGAAGGGCGCAAGCAGATGGCGGCTGAGCAGGATAAGGCGTCGATGGTAACGGGCTATCGCCAGGCAGATGCATAACCCGCCGAACAGCGAAAGGCTGCTGAGGGCAAGCAGCCATTCCATGCGCTGGCTGAGGTTCTGGAACAACGCATAAAACAGGATCCCGAGCAGCGCGCAGAGGAAAAACAGCAAGTCGCTCAACTGATCCATGGCAAATACCGCGCTGCCACGAGCCGGGCGCACACCATTGCGTGCAAGCAAGGCCATCAATGTCAGGGGGCCGCCGCTGCCACCGGGCGTGGCGCACATGGCGAACTCGGTGGACATCACCACCGCCAGGCTTTTCCAGCGCCCCAGCTGGCTGCGGTGCGGGCCCAGCAACAGGCGCAAGCGCAGCGAATTGATGACCCAGCACAGCAGGATCATGCCCAGCATGCCCAGCAGCAACGGCAGGGAAAAACGCTGGACCCGCCACCACAGCTCGCTGCCGCCCAACAGCAGCGGCACGAGGATCGCTGCCAGCAACGCCATGCCCAGCCAGATCGCCCGGCTCATGGGACGTCGCGCGCCCTTGGCGGCTGGGTGTCGAGCCAGTCGGCCTTGGTCAGCGGCTGGCGGCCTTGCTCCAGCAAACGCTTGAGGATATCCAGCCAGTACTGGCGCGAATCAGGGTGGCGCATGTCCACCGGGTGCAGGCCGAGGCGAATGACCGATGCCTGTTGCCAGCGTTGTTCGCGTTGCGCGCTGACAAGCCGGGAGATTTTCCGCCGCCAGGCACTGCGGGCGCTCCATACCAGGCCGGGGGCGGCGATTGGCGAGAAATCCGGCAGACGGTACAGATGTTGTGGGCCGCTGGTGTAGCGCAGGGGCAGTTGGCGTAGCGCCTGGCGGGTGCCCGGGCTCATCAGCCAGGCGGGGGCGACGAACCCCTGCAGCGGCCAGTTGTAGCGCTGGAAGACTTCCAGGCCGGCATGCAGGCGCGCCAGGGCAGCGTTTTCCGAAAGGCGGTAGAACTCGCCTTCATGGGTGTATACGCGGCGCATGAACCAGTCGTGCGGAGTGCGTGGCGGTGGGCCGTCGTCGCAATGGAAGTAACCGTGCAGCACCAGCTCGTCGCCCCGTTCCAGGCGAGCGCTGAGCAGCCGGCGAAAACCGGGATGGGCATCGAGCGGGTTGTTGCGATGAAAATCCGGGACCACCAGCCAGGTCATCGGCACATTGCCCAGTGCATCGACGGCTTCGACAAAAGGCTGGTAGTCGATCCAGGTTTGCGGCGCGACATCGTGCAAGACCAGCAACACGCTGGGCACGGCGGCGGGCTCAACCATGGGCCAGCATCGGCTGCTGGATGCCGAGGACGGCGCGGTAGTGCTCCAGCAGGCTGGCGACTACCGTATCCCAGGCGTAATAGCGTTCGACATGGCGACGCGCCTGTTGGCCTTGCTCGGCGCAGCCCTGGGCGAACAGCTCCTGTACGGCATGGGCCATCGCCGTTGGATTGTTCGGCGCGCACAGCAGGCCGCCTTGTGCGGTGACGATTTCCTGAAACGCCCCGGCGGCCACCGCAACCACGGGAATGCCGCTGGCCATGGCTTCGAGAATCACCAGGCCGAAGGTTTCCTGGTCCCCGGCATGCACCAGGGCATCGGCACTGGCCATCAGCCGTGCGACCTTGGGCGCCGGGCAGAACTCGTCGATCACCGTGACATTTTCCGGTACCGCGGTCGGCATGGCCGAGCCCACTAGCAACAGGTGGTAGCGCTTGCCGAGGCGTTGCATGCAATTGAGCAGCACCGGCAGGTTCTTTTCCTTGGAGCCGCGCCCGGCAAAGATCAGCAGGCGGCTGTCTTCGGCGATGCCCAGTTCGGCGCGCAGGCCAGGGTCGCGACGGTTGGGGTGGAAGGTTTGCAGGTCCACGCCCAGCGGTTGCACATACACATTGCGCACGCCCAGGCCGATCAGTTTGTCGGCCATGACCTGGCTGGGGGCCAGGACCCGGTCGAAATTGCCATACAGCTTGCGTACGTATGCTTCGACATTCGGGGTAAACCAGGGGCCCATGCGGTTGCTGACCAGCAGCGGCAGGTCCGAGTGATAGAAGCCGATCACCGGTACGTCCAGCTGGCGCCGCGCATCCAGTGCCGCCCAGGCGGTGAGGTAGGGGTCGCCGACTTCGATCAGGTCCGGTTGCAGGTCATGGAGAACATTGCGCCAGGGGCCCAGGCGCAGAGGGAAACGGTAGCCCTTGCCAAAGGGCAGGGCGGGAGCGGGAACTTTGTAGATACCGTCGCGTTCGCTGAAGTTGGCCCCGGGGATCAGCAAACTGTGGCGGATTCCTGGTTGGCGTCCCAGGCGACGATGCTTGGCGTCCAGATAAGTGCGCACGCCACCGCTGGCAGGGGCGTAGAACATGGTTATGTCAGCGATATGCACGATGATCATCCCTCCGATCCGTTGTTCTCCCTAGGGTTGACCCTTATCAAGGATAGATGTTCGGTCGGGATGCCGTGGCGGTTGGCGAGGCGTCTGGATGAACGGTTTGCTGCGCTGGCCGGCGCCATTGCCGCCAGCGCGGTGCCTGCGCGGGACGCACGGATGCGTTTTGCGCAGGCCCCGCCGGCAGGATCAGATGCGGAAGCTGCCGACCAGTTGTTTCAGGCGCGCGGCCTGCTGCTCGAGGTCGGAGCAAGCGCGCAGGGTCGACTGCAGGTTTTCCACGCCTTCCTGGTTCAGGGTGTTGATCTCGGTGATGTCCATGTTGATCGATTCCACCACCGAGGTCTGTTCCTCGGTCGCGGTGGCGACCGACTGGTTCATGCCGTCGATCTCGCCGATGCGCAGGGTCACGCTGTTCAAGCGCTCGCCGGCCTGGTTGGCGATCGCCACGCTGTCCTGGCTGTGGCGCTGGCTATTGCTCATGGTGCTCACCGACTCACGGGCGCCGACTTGCAGCTCTTCGATCATGGTCTGCACCTGTTGCGCCGATTCCTGGGTGCGATGGGCCAGGTTGCGCACTTCATCGGCGACCACGGCGAAACCACGCCCGGCCTCGCCCGCCCGCGCCGCTTCGATGGCCGCGTTGAGGGCCAGCAGGTTGGTCTGCTGGGAGATGCTGGTGATGACTTCGAGGATCTGCCCGATGTTCACGGTCTTGCTGTTGAGGGTTTCGATGTTGCTGCTCGAGGCGCTGATCATGTCCGACAGTTGGTTCATCGCCAGGATGCTGCGATCCACCACTTGCTGGCCGTCCTCGGCCAGATTGCGCGCGTCGCTGGCCTGCTGTGAGGCCTGGGCGGCATTGCGGGCGATTTCCTGGGCGGCGGCGCCGAGCTGATTGATTGCGGCGGCCACGCTGTTGGTGCGGCTGGCCTGCTCGTCGGAATTGAGCATCGACGAGTTCGAAGCACTGACCACGCGCAGGGCGACTTCGTTGACGTGTTCGGTGGCCGACGACACTTCGCGGATCGAACCGTGGATGCGCTCCACGAAGCGGTTGAACGCGGTACCGAGAATGCCGAACTCGTCATGGTTCTGGATGGTCAGGCGGCGGGTCAGGTCGCCTTCACCCTCGGCGATGTCTTGCATGGCGCGGGTCATGACGTGCAAGGGTTGCATCAGCACGCGGATCAGCATGCCCAGCAGGGCGATGATGATCGCCACGGCGATGATGGTGGCGACGATGGCCGAGGCCCGGAACTCGCTGAGCATCGAGAACGCCTTGTCCTTGTCCACGGACAGGCCGATGTACCAGTTCACCGAAGGCAGGCCCTTGATCGGGGTGAAGGTGACGATGCGGGTCTTGCCCTCGACGTCGATCTCGCTGAAATCACCGTTGATGCGCGGCGTGTTCTGCGGATAGGCCTCGCTCAGGCTCTTCATCACCAATGCCTTGTCCGGGTGCACCAGGATCTTGCCGTCGGCGCTGACCAGGAAGGCATAGCCCATGCCGTCGAAGTCCAGGGCGTTGAGAGTCTCGACCAGGGTTTGCAGGCTCAGGTCGCCGCCCACCACGCCAATGCTCTGCCCGGCGCTACGCGAGGCGGTGGCGACGGAAATGATCAACTGGCCGGTGGCTGCATCTATATAGGGTTCGGTGAGGGTCGAGCCGCTGCTGCTTTCGGCGCCCTTGTACCAGGGGCGAACGCGCGGGTCGAAGCCGTCGGGCATCTTCGCGTCCGGGCGGATGGTGAAGCTGCCGCTGGCATCGCCCAGGTAGGAGGCCATGAAGGTCGAGGTCAGGGCCTTTTGTTCGAGCAGGCTGCCCACTTTGGTCGAGTGCGGATCGATCGCCAGGTTTTGCGCCAGGTTTTCGATCAGCAGGATGCGCCCGGTGAGCCAGGTCTGGATGTTGCTGGCGGTCACATCGCCCATCTCATGCAGGTAATTGTCCAGGTCTTCGCGGATCGCATTGCGCTGCAAGTAGTCGTTGTACAGCGTGAAGGAGGCGAAGGCGGCAATAACGATGAGGGCGGCGGCAAGCAGGATTTTATGGCTGAAGCGCAGGTTTTTGTTCATGGCTTGTGGTGTCCGCTAAGGTCTTAATGTCACGAGCGTGCTCTTAGAAAAGCGCGCAAAATGGGCGGGGTTGAAAGTAAGTTGATATTTCCATCTCTCCTTAGGGAATTATCTGGCCTATTTTTCAGTCTTTTCTGGTCTGATATCGGCCGGGCACGGCTAAAGATTAACCATGGGTGACAAAATGCCGGATTCATCGCAACTCGTTATCGGTGCCGATCTCGCAGGGCAACCGATTGCCCAGGCCATGCGCCTGGCAAATCGTCACGGGCTGGTGGCTGGCGCTACCGGGACAGGGAAAACCGTCACTCTGCAACGATTGGCGGAAGCGTTCAGCGATGCCGGTGTCGCGGTGTTCGCCGCGGATATCAAGGGTGACCTGTGTGGCCTGGGCGCCGCGGGCAATCCCCAGGGCAAGGTGGCCGAACGGATTGCCGGGATGCCATGGCTGAACCACAAGCCGCAGGCTTATCCGGTGACGCTGTGGGACATTCACGGGCAATCCGGGCACCCGCTGCGCACCACCCTGAGCGAAATGGGCCCGCTGCTGCTGGGCAGCCTGCTGGAACTGACCGACAGCCAGCAATCGGCGCTGTATGCGGCCTTCAAGGTGGCTGACCGTGAAGGCCTGTTGCTGCTCGACCTCAAAGACCTCAAGGCGTTGCTCAACCACCTCAAGGACAATCCGCAGTTGCTGGGGGATGACGCGGCGCTGATGACCACGGGCTCCAGCCAGGCTTTGTTGCGGCGCCTGGCCACCCTGGAGCAGCAGGGCGCCGAAGCCCTGTTCGGCGAACCGGCCCTGCAATTGGAAGACATCCTGCAGCCGGCCAGCGACGGGCGCGGGCGGATTCATCTGCTCGACGCCAGCCGCCTGGTGCATGAGGCGCCGAAAGTCTACGCGACCTTCCTGCTGTGGCTGCTGGCCGAGTTGTTCGAGCAATTGCCGGAGCGCGGCGATGCGGAAAAACCGCTGCTGGCGCTGTTTTTCGACGAGGCCCACCTATTGTTCGCCGGCACGCCGAAGGCGTTGCAGGACCGGCTGGAGCAAGTGGTCCGGCTGATTCGTTCCAAAGGCGTGGGGGTGTATTTCGTCACCCAGTCGCCGGGCGACTTGCCGGACGACGTGCTGGCGCAACTGGGGCTGCGCGTGCAGCACGGCTTGCGGGCATTTACCGCCAAGGAGCAGAAGTCCTTGCGCGCAGTGGCGGACGGCTTCCGGCCGAACCCGGAATTTGATGCCCTGTCGGTGCTTACCGAACTGGGAATCGGCGAGGCGCTGGTCGGCACGCTGCAGGAAAAAGGTACGCCGGAAATGGTCCAGCGCGTGTTGGTGGCGCCGCCACAATCGCGTATCGGGCCGCTGACCGAGGCCGAACGCGCGGCGCTGATCAACAGTTCGCCGCTGGTCGGCCGTTACGACAAACCGATCGACCGTGAATCGGCCTACGAAGTGCTGATGGGGCGCAAGGGCCTGGCACCGGAAGCCGACGCTACGCCGGGCAAGCCGGCCGCCGAGGAGCCGAGCTTTACCGATCGAGCCGGCGAGTTCCTGGGGACGGCTGCGGGGCAGGCCTTGAAGTCGGCCATGCGCCAGGCCGCCAACCAATTGGGACGGCAGCTGGTGCGCGGGTTGATGGGCTCCCTGCTGGGGGGCAGCAAGCGCCGTTGATCGCCGACTGGCCCGTCACGTCCTTGATTTGGCGTGGCTGGCCAGGCGCTCCAGGGCGGCACGCAGATTGGGATCGGTGATGCCGTCGGCAGTGGCCTGAATGGTCTCGGCGGCATTGCTCGACAGGTCCATGGTGTGGCCGGTCGCGCCGCGTTGCACCGTGGGAGGCTGCACCTTGAACAGAATCCGCGTCAGATTATTGAACTCATTGAATTCCAAAAGCTGACGTTGCAAGCGTTTTTGCTGATAGCGCAGACGCGTTGCCCAGTGGCCATCGGTGACAATCAGCAACAGGCTGCCTTCGCGCCAGGAGGCAACGTGACAGTGTTCGCGCGCAGCCGGTTGCAACTGGCTTTCCAGCAAGCGCTGCAAATGCGCAAGGCGCTGGGCGTGGCCGAGTATGGCTTTGAGGGGCTTGGCTTCGCGAAGGAGTACGGCGGGTGCTCTGGCCGTAAGAGGGCGAAATGCCATGATCAGACACCTGAAGTTACAGAGCCGCCATGGTAGCAGAAAGCGTTGGCCACACCTCGTTCATCGCCGGGGCGAGGCTTTATCTATTAAATCAACGGTTAACTTCGTACTCGTCCGGGTTGAAACTGGCAAAAAAGGCCTTATTGTAAAGAAGCCCCGTCACAGCGCTGTACCAGCATCGTGGAATAACGCCACTTTCCTCACCATCGTTTCCGGGTAGAATGCTCGTTCGCATGCGGCCATGAGGGCTGCACGGGCGACTCACGGGGCCGCCCTCCATCCCTATGTGTGGAAGATCCTGCCGATATGTTTGCGCCTTTGTTAAAGAAACTTTTTGGAAGCAAGAACGAGCGTGAAGTCAAACGCATGCTCAAGACGGTACAGATCGTCAATGCCTTCGAAGAGCAAATGGTGGCCCTTTCGGACGATCAGTTGCGCGCCAAGACCGACGAGTTCAAGGCCCGCATAGCCAAAGGTGAAACCCTCGACAAACTGCTTCCCGAAGCCTTTGCGGTCGCCCGCGAAGCCGGTAAGCGGGTCATGGGTATGCGCCACTTCGACGTACAGTTGATCGGCGGCATGACCTTGCATGAAGGCAAGATCGCCGAGATGCGTACCGGTGAAGGCAAGACCCTGGTGGCAACACTGGGCGTTTACCTCAATTCACTGTCCGGCAAGGGCGTGCACGTGGTCACGGTGAACGACTATCTGGCCCGCCGCGACGCCAACTGGATGCGTCCTCTGTATGAATTCCTCGGCTTGACTGTCGGTGTCGTCACACCGTTCCAGCCGCCAGAAGAAAAACGCGCGGCTTACGCCGCCGACATCACCTACGGCACCAACAACGAATTCGGTTTCGACTACCTGCGCGACAACATGGCTTTCAGCATGGAAGACAAGTTCCAGCGCGAGCTCAATTTTGCCGTGATCGACGAAGTCGACTCGATCCTGATCGACGAAGCCCGTACCCCGCTGATCATCTCCGGCCAGGCCGAAGACAGCTCCAAGCTCTACACCGAAATCAACAAGCTGATCCCGCAGCTCGAACAGCACATCGAGGAAGTGGAAGGCGAAGTCACCAAGGCTGGCCATTTCACCATCGACGAGAAGACCCGTCAGGTCGAGCTGAACGAAGCCGGTCACCAGTACATCGAAGAAATGCTGACCCGCGTCGGCCTGCTGGCCGAGGGCGAGAGCCTGTATTCGGCGCACAACCTGGGCCTGCTGACCCACGTGTATGCCGGCCTGCGCGCGCACAAGCTGTTCCATCGCAACGTCGAGTACATCGTGCAGGACGGCCAGGTGGTCCTGGTCGACGAACACACCGGCCGTACCATGCCGGGCCGCCGTTTGTCCGAAGGCCTGCACCAGGCCATCGAGGCCAAGGAAAGCCTGAATATCCAGGCCGAAAGCCAGACCCTGGCATCGACCACGTTCCAGAACTACTTCCGCCTGTATACCAAGCTGTCCGGCATGACCGGTACCGCGGACACCGAAGCGTTCGAATTCCATCAGATCTATGGCCTGTCGGTGGTGGTCATCCCGCCAAACAAGCCGCTGGCGCGCAAGGACTACAACGACCTGGTGTTCCTGACCGCCGAAGAGAAGTACGCGGCGATCATCAACGACATCAAGGAAGGCATGGCCCAAGGCCGCCCGATCCTGGTCGGCACCGCGACCATCGAGACTTCCGAGCACGTTTCCAACCTGCTCAGCAAGGAAGGCATCGAACACAAGGTCCTGAACGCCAAGTTCCACGAAAAAGAAGCGGAAATCATTGCCCAGGCGGGTCGTCCAGGCGCCTTGACCATCGCCACCAACATGGCCGGTCGTGGTACCGACATTCTGCTGGGCGGCAACTGGGAAGTTGAAGTTTCCTCCCTGGAAAACCCGACGCCAGAGCAGATCGCCCAGATCAAGGCCGACTGGCAGAAGCGCCACCAGCAGGTACTCGAGTCCGGCGGCCTGCAAGTGATTGCATCCGAGCGTCACGAATCGCGCCGTATCGACAACCAGCTGCGTGGTCGCGCCGGTCGTCAGGGCGACGCCGGTTCCAGCCGTTTCTACCTGTCCCTGGAAGACAGCCTGATGCGTATCTTCGCCTCGGACCGGGTGAAGAACTTCATGAAAGCCCTGGGCATGCAGTCCGGCGAAGCGATCGAGCACCGCATGGTGACCAACGCGATCGAAAAGGCCCAGCGCAAGGTAGAAGGCCGCAACTTCGACATTCGCAAGCAATTGCTCGAGTTCGACGACGTCAACAACGAACAGCGTAAAGTGATCTATCACATGCGTAACACGTTGCTGGCCGCGGACAACATCGGCGAAACCATCTCCGATTTCCGCCAGGACGTGCTCAACGCCACCGTCAGCGCGCACATTCCGCCTCAGTCGCTGCCTGAGCAGTGGGACGTGGCTGGCCTGGAGGCTGCGCTGCAGAGCGATTTCGGCGTGACCCTGCCGATCCAGCAGTGGCTCGACGAAGACGATCACCTGTACGAAGAAACCCTGCGCGAGAAGCTGCTGAACGAGCTGGTGGCGGCGTACAACGAGAAAGAAGACCAGGCCGGTGCCGAAGCACTGCGCAGCTTCGAGAAACAAATCGTTCTGCGTGTGCTGGACGACCTGTGGAAAGATCACCTGTCGACCATGGATCACCTGCGCCACGGTATTCACCTGCGTGGCTATGCGCAGAAGAACCCGAAGCAGGAATACAAGCGCGAGTCGTTCACCCTGTTCTCCGAGCTGCTGGACTCCATCAAGCGCGACTCGATCCGTGTGCTGTCACACGTTCAGGTTCGCCGCGAGGACCCGGTCGAGGAAGAGGCGCGCCTGCGTCAGGAAGCCGAGGCACTGGCCCAGCGCATGCAGTTCGAGCACGCTGAAGCTCCAGGCCTGAATCAGCCGGAAGCGCTGGAAGAGGGGGTCGACGTGGCCCTGGCCTCGGCTCCAGTGCGCAACGAGCAGAAACTGGGCCGCAACGAACTGTGCTACTGCGGTTCGGGCAAGAAGTACAAACACTGTCATGGCCAGATCAACTAAGATTTCCGCCAGACACTGAAATACCCGCGCCGCGACCGGCATCAGCCGTCGCGGCGTTTTTCCATTCGCAGCACTGCCTTTTGCGACGGCAGTGCGCACATCACGTTAAAGAGGAGCGCATTCATGGCTGTTGGTCTTGGTCCTTTGCCAACGTTGCACCCGGTTGCCGGTTTTGAACTCGGTATCGCTTCGGCGGGCATCAAGCGCCCCGGGCGCAAGGATGTTGTGGTCATGCGCTGTGCCGAAGGTTCTACGGTGGCCGGTGTGTTCACCTTGAACGCGTTCTGCGCCGCTCCGGTGATCCTGGCCAAGCAGCGTGTGCAAGGTCCTGTGCGTTACCTGCTGACCAACACCGGCAACGCCAACGCCGGCACCGGTGAGCCAGGCCTGGCCGCCGCGACCCGTACGTGCGCCAAGCTGGCCGAGCTGACGGGCGTCGATGCCAGCGCCGTACTGCCATATTCCACCGGCGTAATCGGCGAGCCACTGCCCGTCGAAAAGATCGAAGGCGCGCTCCAAGCCGCACTGGACGATCTGTCCGTGGACAACTGGGCAGCCGCCGCTACCGGCATCATGACCACCGACACCCTGCCCAAGGGCGCCAGCCGCCAATTCCAGCATGATGGCGTGACCATCACGGTCACTGGCATCAGCAAGGGGGCGGGCATGATTCGTCCGAACATGGCGACCATGCTCGGCTACATTGCCACTGACGCCAAAGTCTCCCGTGAGGTGTTGCAAAACCTGCTGCTGGACGGCGCCAACAAGTCGTTCAACCGCATCACCATCGACGGAGATACCTCCACCAACGACTGCTGCATGCTGATCGCCACTGGCCAGGCCGCCCTGCCAGAAATCACCGAAGCCAGCGGCCCGCTGTTCGCGGCGTTGAAGCAGGCAGTATTCGAAGTGTGCATGGAAGTGGCCCAGGCCATCGTGCGTGACGGCGAAGGCGCGACCAAGTTCGTGACGGTCGAAGTCAACGGCGGCGGCAATCACCAGGAATGCCTGGACGTCGGCTACACCGTGGCGCACTCGCCATTGATCAAGACCGCGCTGTTCGCTTCCGATCCGAACTGGGGGCGTATCCTGGCCGCCGTTGGCCGTGCCGGCGTGCCGGACCTGGACGTGAGCAAGATCGACGTCTTCCTCGGCGAAGTGTGTATCGCCAGCCGTGGTGCGCGTGCTGCCAGCTACACCGAAGCCCTGGGCGCGGCGGTGATGCAGCAGGAAGAAATCACCATCCGTATCGAACTGGGTCGCGGCGATTGCAGCGAAACCATCTGGACCACCGACCTGTCCCACGAGTACGTGAAAATCAACGCGGAATACCGTACCTGACTTCATCGCTACGGCGAGCAAACCGCTTCTACATGGACGCGATGCATCACGTGTAGGAGCGAGCCTGCTCGCGATGGAGGCCTAGGGCCTCCATCCCCTCTGAAAGGTGCCCGACATGAATCTTCACCTGATCATCGGCGACAAGCTTTACTCCTCCTGGTCGCTGCGCGCCGCCCTGGCGCTTGAACTGGCTGGCGCGACTTACACCGAAGAACTCATCAGGCTGAATCAGCCCGATACCCGCGAGCTGATCCTCAAGCATTCGCCGACCGGCAAGGTCCCGCTGCTGAAGACCGAGCACGGCACCATCGCCGACTCGCTGGCGATTGCCGAGTATCTGGTCGAGCGGTTTCCCGAGGCCGCGCTTTGGCCGTGTGACGTCGCCGCTCGAGCCCAGGCTCGCTCCGCCTGTGCGCAGATGCACAGCGGTTTCTTCGGCCTGCGCGGCAACCTGCCATTCGACCTGAGCCGCGATGCCGCGCTGTCGCCCATGCCACCCGAGGCCCAGGCCGATATCGAGCGGATGCTGGCGCTGTGGGCCGAGTGTCGTGCGGCCGCGGCCGAACCAGGCCCTTTCCTGTTTGGCCCGGTCAGCCTGGCAGATGCCTTTTTCGCGCCCGTCGCCGTGCGCCTGCGCACCTATCGGGTGGCGCTGCCGGCTGTCGACGCGGCGTATGTGGAAACGATTTATCAATGGCCAGCCTTCAAGGCCTGGCAGAAAGCCGGTTTAGAGGAAGCAGTGCGGTGAAACGAGTACATGTGGCGGCGGCTGTTATCCGCGATGCCAACGGCAAGATTCTGATTGCCCGACGCGCCGATACCCAGCATCAGGGCGGTCTCTGGGAGTTTCCCGGCGGCAAGGTCGAGGCGGGCGAAGCGGTGGCGGCGGCGCTGACCCGTGAGCTGCAGGAGGAGCTGGGCATCCTGGTGTCCGAGGCGCGGCCGCTGATCAAGGTCCAGCATGATTACTCGGACAAGCAGGTCTTGCTGGATGTCTGGGAAGTCAGCGGTTTTACCGGCGAGCCTCATGGCGCCGAGGGCCAGCCGTTGGCCTGGGTCACGGCCCGTGAATTGGAAAACTACGAGTTCCCGGCGGCCAACCAGCCGATCGTGGCAGCGGCACGTTTGCCCAGCGACTACTTGATTACCCCGGAAGGCCTGGAAACACCGGCGCTGTTGCGAGGCATGCAGAAAGCCATCGCCGGGGGCATCAAGTTGATCCAGCTGCGCGCGCCCAACGGCTACGACCCGCAATACCGCGACTTGGCGGTGGATGCGGTAGGCCTGTGTGCGGGCAAGGCGCAATTGATGCTCAAGGGGCCGTTCGAATGGCTGGGCGATTTCCCGTCGGCGGGCTGGCACATCACCTCGGCGCAGCTGCGCAAATACGCCAGCGCCGGACGGCCTTTTGGTAAGGAACGTTGGCTGGCGGCATCCTGCCATGATGCTGAAGAGCTGTCGCTGGCGCAGCAGATGGACGTGGACTTCGTGACGCTATCGCCCGTCCAGCCGACCCAGACCCACCCTGGCGCGCAGCCATTGGGCTGGGAGCAGGCCGCGCAATTGATCGGTGGTTTCAACAAGCCGGTCTACCTGCTGGGCGGCGTCGGTCCGGACCAGCGCGAGCAGGCCTGGCAAGCCGGCGCGCAAGGGGTGGCGGGGATTCGCGCGTTCTGGCCCTGAGGGCATTCGCCAGCCTGTCCGCTGGTACAGAGGCGGCCAGGCTGGCCTTCAGCGGACCTCAATCGCCCGCTATTCGGGTTTCGCCGCCGCCTGCCAGAGAATCTCGGCAACACCCTGGCGCCTGGCAATCAGGCGCGCCGCCACGAACAACAAGTCGGACAGGCGATTGATATAGGCCAGGCCGACGCCTTCCAGCGGCTCCACGGCATTCAGATGCTGGCAGCGTCGCTCGGCGCTGCGCGCCAGGCTGCGGCAGACATGGGCCTGGGCGATCAGGGCGGAACCGCCCGGCAGAATGAAATTCTCCAGCGGCCCCAGCTCTTCGTTCCAGGTATCGATGGCGGCTTCCAGGCGTTCGATTTCCGCGATATCGAGTGCCTTGTACGCAGGCATCGCCAATTCGCCGCCCAGGTCGAACAGTCGATGTTGGCAAGGTGCCAGGACATCGATCAGTTCTTGCAGCCCCGAATGCTCAAGACGCTGTTCAGCCAGGCCGGCCAACAGCAGCCCCAATTGGCTATTCAGCGTATCGACTTCGCCAATGGCCTCGACCCGCGGATGGTCCTTGGGAACCCGGCGCCCATCACCCAGCCCGGTTTCGCCTTTGTCGCCGGTGCGGGTGTAAATCTTCGACAAGCGAAAGCCCATGCTTACCTCTACAGTGGGGAATGTTCCAGCGGTGGCGGCTGACTGCCCGCCAATGGCAAGCGCAAGGTGAAGCAAGTGCCTTGGCCCTGCGTCGACTGCACTTCCATCTGGCCTTTGTGGTTGTTGGTGATGATGAAGTATGAAACCGACAGCCCGAGGCCGGTACCCTGGCCGATTTCCTTGGTGGTGAAGAACGGCTCGAAGGTTCGTTTGCGCACGTTTTCCGTCATGCCGATACCGTTGTCCTCGACCTGGATTTCCGCCCAGGGCGGGTTCAGCCGGGTGCGCAGGATGATACGCCCGGGTTCGCTGTCGTCCACGCGCTGGTGAATGGCCTGGGCGGCGTTTTTCAGCAAGTTGAGCAGGACCTGCTCCAGTTCGTTGGCGGTACCGGGGACCGGGCCTAGCTGAGGGTCGAACTGACGGATGATGGCCTGGCCCTTGAAGTCGAAGCCTATGGCCAGGTCGAAGTCGTTGCTGGCAATCTCCACGGCCTGGTCGATCAACGCCGGCAGGTCGCAGGGCGCCATTTGCCGGTTGCTGCGCCGGCTGAAACTGAGCATGTGGGTCACGATTTTCGCCGCCCGGGCGCCGGCCTGCTGAATGCCGTCGAGCAGTTGCGGCACTTCGCGGCTTTGCAGGTAGCGGTTGACGGTTTCCAGCTCGATGCCCAGTTGTTCGGCATGCTCCAGGTTCTTCGGCAGATCGGGGGACAGGCGCCGGCGAATGTTCTGCACGTTGTGCAGGATGGCCCCGAGCGGGTTATTGATTTCATGGGCCATGCCGGCGGCCAGGCCGCCAACCGAGAGCATTTTTTCCGACTGCACCATCATTTCTTCCAGGGACAGGCGCTGGGTGATGTCGTCGATACGGATCACCACGCCACGCCCGGCCCCTCCCATCAGGGGGTAGAACGTGAGGGCGTAATGCCGGGCCTCGTCATCCTTGACCCAGGTGACTCGCTCGACCTTGGTGACCGTATGTTGCTCCACGGTTTCCTTGAGTTGCGGCAGGAACGGCTTGAGCGGTTCGAAGGCGAGGAAGATCGGCTGATTCAGCGCCTCGTCCAGGCGGGTTCCCGAGAGAGCGCTGGCCTCCTGGTTCCATTGGGTGACATAGAGCTGCTCGTCCAGGGCGATCAAGGCCGAGGGCATCGAGTCGATGATGCTGTTGAGGTAGTTCTGGAAGCCGGTGAGTTTCTTTTCGATCTTGCTGCGCACCTGGACTTCCAGTTCCAGTTTGCGATTGGTGTGGCGGGTTTCTTCAGCCAGGCCCTGGGCCTGGTCATAGGCGGCCTGGGAGTCGTCTCGGGCGCGCTTGAGCTGCTGTTCTCGTGCTTCGATGCGAGACAGCATGGTGTTGAACGCCTCGGCGAGGCTACCGATCTCGTCATGGTTGCCGCGGGCGGCGCGCAGGGAATAGTTTTCCTCGCGGGTCACTTGCCGGGACAGTTCTTCCAGCTGATGGATGGGCTGGGTGATCAACCGTTTGATCTGCCGGGCAATGATCAGCCACAGCAGCACACTGAAGATCAGGATGCCCAGGCTTGCAGTCAGGGTGCCGGTGTAGAAGGCCATCGGCAGTTCGCTGCTGGCCACCAGCAACAGATGGCCAGGAGGCTGGCCGGCGCGGGGCAGGGCGATGATCTGGTTGCTGCGAAACTCGGTCAGTTGCCAGGCTTCGATATGCCGATAGCGCTCTGGCAGCGTCAGGTGTTCGCCATGTTGCAGCTGGGCCAGGCGCGCGCCCTTGCTGTCATAGATCGCTGCGGCGCGCAGGGGCGAGTAGCTGTTGAGCTCGTTGAGCAGTTTCTCGGCGTTTTGTGGCGAGTCCAGCGCTTGTGCGGCCAGGGTCGGGTTGGATACCAGCCGGCCAATGGTCTGCAAGGCTTGCGGCGCCATGCTTTCCTGCGAGATCCAGTAAGCGGCGCTGATGAAGGTCAGGTTGGCAACCAGTAACACGGTAGTCAGCAGGACGAGCAGGGCTGCCAGCAGTTTTTGGCCGACCGGCAGGTTTTCAAGGCGCTGGCGCAATGGCATCGGGGACGTCGCTAGAGAGGAACACGTGGGCAGCGTAGCCGCTGCTCAGTCGCTGGGCAATCCGCGCTGTTGCAGGTGTTCTACCAATAGCCGGCGCAGGCGGCTGAGGTTGGGGAGCTTCAGTTGGTGCCTGGCGGCCATGTCGCAGGCATGCCCCAATAAATAGCTGATTTCGGTTCTGCGCCGGCTGGCGACGTCCTGGTACATGGACGAGTAATTGGCGGCGGTTGCCTGGATTACCCGCTCCACCTCCTGCTGCAGGTTTTGGGCCGCGACGGGCTGGCCGCAACGTTCCAGCAGTTCGGTCAGCTCGACGCAGAGCATTGCCACTTCGCAATGATGCTCCAGCAGGCCGCCGTTGCGGCAATCATGCAGGACCGTCAGTGGGTTGATCGCGCAGTTGAGCGCGAGCTTGCGCCAGAGGCGGGTCAGGATATCGGCGCTCCATTCGTGGGGAATGCCGCTGGCGCTCAGTTCGTCGAGCCAGAGCGGTGGGGCCGGGTGGCTGGCGTCTCCCAGCCAGGTGTAGCCGTGGCCGGCGAACACCACGCGCCAGTCACCATCGCGAAACGCGCCTTCGGTGCTCGAGGCACAAATGCAGCGGGCCTGTGGAACCTGGGCAGCCACGGCGTCCTGGCTGCCCAGGCCGTTCTGCAGCAGGATCAGCTCTGCATCGGGGGCCAGGCGCGCAGCCAGCTGGCTGACAGCCTGCTGCGCGTCATAGGCCTTGCAGGCCACCAGCAGGCGGGCAATGGGTTCAGGGTTGTCGACGGTTTCGCCGGGAATGGCATGAAAACTGGCCTGCCCCTGCTCCACCAGTGTCAGCCCCCCCGTGGCCTGATAGGCCTGCAGGCGGGCCTGATCGCGCAGGATCAGGCGTACCGGCAAGCCGGCGCGGGCCAGGCGTGTCGCCCACAGGGTGCCGAGGCTGCCTGCGCCCAGAATGTGCCAGGTAGTCGACATCAGCGTTGTGCTCGGTTTGGCAGGCGCATGCGCGGCTCGCAGTGAAGGAGGGGAAAGACCCGTTATAATGAGCCCGGATTTTAACCGCAAACCGGGCGTGCTCCATCTTTATCGAGCTGCGCCCCTTTTTTATTGGAGAAATTACATGCCGTCGTTCGACGTGGTATCCGAACTGGACAAACACGAAGTCACCAACGCCGTGGAAAACGCCGTCAAGGAGCTGGACCGCCGCTATGACTTGAAGGGCAAGGGCAGCTTCGAGTTCAAGGAAAAGGAACTCACCGTCAACCTGACCGCGGAAGCCGAATTCCAGCTGGAAGCGATGATCGAGATCCTCAAGCTGGCGCTGGTCAAGCGCAAGATCGATGTGCAGTGCCTTGAGGTCAAGGACGCTTACGCTTCGGGCAAGGTAATGAAGCAGGAAGCGACCCTCAAGGAAGGTATCGACAAGGAACTGGCGAAAAAGATTGTTGCCCACGTCAAGGACGCCAAGCTCAAGGTCCAGGCAGCCATCCAGGGTGAGCAGGTACGGGTTACCGGCAAGAAGCGCGACGATTTGCAGGAAGCTATCGCAGCCCTGCGTGCGAAAGAGTTCGGCATGCCGCTGCAGTTCAACAACTTCCGCGATTGATCGGGTTTTTCGGGAACCTCGCACGGTTATTGGCGTCCGAGGCCCGAGTAATGGGCACAAACGACCGAGCCCGCGTGGATTCGCTCGTTCTGCCCTTGTTTTTTGTATGCCCGACCGCCGGGAATCAGGAGAGATAGATGGATTTGAATGCTGAAGTGGACAACCTGGTCAAGGCTTCCCAAGCCTGGATTCCAATGATCATGGAATACGGTAGTCGGGTATTGCTGGCAGTCATCACGCTGGCCATCGGCTGGTGGCTGATCAACAGGCTGACGCAGAAGGTAGGCAAACTGCTGGCGTTGCGTAATGCAGACCAGGCTTTGCAGGGTTTTATCAGCAGCCTGGCGAACATCATTCTCAAGGTGCTGCTGATTGTCAGCGTGGCCTCGATGATCGGTGTCGAAACCACTTCGTTCGTTGCCGCGATCGGTGCGGCGGGCCTGGCCATTGGCCTGGCCCTGCAAGGCAGCCTGGCCAACTTCGCCGGTGGCGTGCTGATTCTGTTGTTCCGCCCATTCCGCATCGGCGACGTGATCGAGGCCCAGGGCATCAGCGGTACGGTCGATAGCATCCAGATCTTCCATACGGTGCTGCGTACTGGTGACAACAAGACTGTCATCGTGCCTAACGGCAACCTGTCCAACGGCATCATCACCAACCACAACCGCCAGCTGACCCGTAAAGTGATCTTCGATGTCGGCGTGAACTACGAGGCTGATCTGCAAAAAGCCCGTGAAGTTTTGCTGGATCTGGCCAAGGACGAGCGTGTGCTGGCCGATCCGGAACCCGTCGCGGTGGTTTCCATGCTGGGTGACAGCGCCATTACTCTTTCGCTGCGTGTTTGGGTGAAGACTGCGGATTACTGGGACGTGATGTTCCGCTTCAACGAGTTGTCCCGTGATCGCTTGAAGGAAGCGGGTATTGATATTCCGTTCCCACAGCGAGTGATTCGTGTGGTTCAGGAAGCGGCTGTTTGAGTAAATAGTGGCGGATAGAGTGGAAAGCTTGATCGAATGGTCAAGCTTTTAATCGGAGCTCAGCGAGTTGCTGGCTCCCAATAGAAAAAGGCCCATCGTTCGATGGGCCTTTTTATTAACTTGCTAAGTAACCGCTATTACAAGATCGACAGTGGGTAGTCGACGATCAGGCGGAACTCTTTGATATCGCCTTCACCTTGGTCGCTGTTAGCGAAGTGCCAAGCTTGACGAACGCGGAAGGAGAGATCTTTTGCCGGGCCAGACTGAACAACGTACTTGGCTTCGAAGTTGGTCTCGTTGTGTTTGCCATCGGCACCGTACAGCGGAGCACCGGTGTCTTTATTACGGTACATGCTGTTGGCAGCCAGACCGGTGCCATCGATATCCCAGCCTTTGACATAGCGGGTCATGAAGCTCAGACCAGGAATGCCGTACTCGGCCATTTTCAGATCGTAACGGATCTGTGCGGACTTCTCGTTCGGGCCGTTGAAGTCAGAGTACTGGATGGAGTTGGCGAGGAAGATCGAGTCGCCGCCACGGTTGTTCTTGCCCACACCGATGTAGTCAAACGGGGTATCACCGTTGACCTTCTGGAAAGCGAGGGTAACGGTGTGCGCTCTCAGGAACGAGAAAGCAGCTGCCAGGGAGAACGTGGTGTTGCTGATATCACCAGCCTTGGCGCTGCCGGAGTCAGTGGTGCGGTAGATGTTACCGTCCAGGTTCAGCGACTGATCGCCACCCATTGGGATGGTGTAGTTCAGGTTGGCGTAGTACTGGTTCCAGATGTCTTCCAGCTTGGAGCCGTACAGCGATGCGCTCAGGTTGTCGGTGATGCCGTACTTGCCACCGAAGTAGTCGATGGTGTTGGCTTCCACGCCAGCATAGTTAGCGTACAGGCCGCCATCACGGGCATTTCGGTCCTGGCTGGTGGCCGAGTAGAAGTGACCGGCTTCCAGATCAAGGTTTTTGATCTCACTGCTTTGCAGTTGGAAACCGCTGGCAGTTTGAGGAAGGATCCGGGAGCCGCCAACTGCGAATACTGGGGAGGTGCTTGGCTGCATGTCACCGGCTTTCAGCTCGGTTTTGGAGACGCGGAATTTGACAGCTGCGCCTGCTTTGCCCTGGCTGTCGTTGACGTCGCCATCGGAGTCGCGGCTCATGTTGCCGGTGCCGCCAGTGCCGTCGCCACCGTCCAGTTTGATCGCCAGATAACCGAACGCATCGACGCCGACGCCTACGGTGCCTTGGGTGTAACCGGAGCTGAAGTTGCCCCAGATACCTTGAGTCCAGTCTTTCTGATCGTTGGAGTGGTCTTTGTTGTCACGGTTAAAGTAATAGTTCCGCAGCAATACGTCGAACTTGGCGTCTTCAACAAAGCCCTTTGCTTCAGATTGGTCGCTTACGAAAGGTGCGGCCATAGCTACCTGGGTACTGGCGGCTGCAGCAACGGCCAGTGCGATCATGCTCCACTTCATCACGCGCATCGTGATTTGCTCCTTTGGTTTTTAGAAGAGTACTGCCGTCCCACCTGTTTTATTATCTGGGCGGCTCTTTCTTTTTGTGTCGGCGCAAACTTATATCACGCCGACAATGTTGGCGATACTTGCGTATCAGTCCTTTCAGCTTCTTTACGACCCTGTCGCAAAATGCTCGGTCAATGTCGCAAATCCGCAGTCCGCATGTATCCGGACTGACAACTTCAGCGCTGTTTTCGAAGGCTTGAACCAGGAACAAAAAGAACTTTGGTCAAGCAGTCAAATCTCCATGGGGCAGCCCTGCCACTATTGTTATTAGTCTCTGGAGCGGCCTTATTCCGATGGCCTCTCTGGAGACAATGTGGGTGTTAATGCAACAAGCGTGCACAAAACGCAAAGGCACCGATTTTTTTTCGGCGATAGCCCTTCAGGCTGTAAAAACCTCATAAAACACGGGTTTTAAGGTCGTTTTGTTTGGGCTTGACGTTCCCTGTCCTCCTGGTGTTGATCCTTGGAAAAAAACACACGACATTCCAAAACGTTACCGGTTCACCCTGCCGAGTGAGTAGATGGCGGATGGTCAACGCACTGAGCGTAGACGCCCTGTACGGTTTTGGTGCAAAAACTTCTTCATATGACTCAAATCAATCACCTGGCGCTGAGTGCTGAAGGATGCGTAAGGAAGAGGTTTGCATGCGTTTCCTTGTTGTTTTTCATGCGCTTCGTTCAGTCATGGTGCGGTTTGCTGGAAAAGTGTTCCAAGCCAGGGCGCTTTGCTGCGGGTATCGAGGATGAATGTCGAGGCGCAGGTCTGTGCAGCAGAGCGATGAACGGAAGAGCTTTCGCAGGTATGCTGCCGTTCTGTCGCTTGGCGGGCAGCCGGTCATGGCGTTCGCTAAGCTGAAACTTGATGAGCTGAGCGGGAGTGCGCGCGGTGTTCGCTTTAGATCCACGACTTCAACAAGACACATTGCCTATTGGGGATTTCCCCCTCTGCCGGCTGCTGTTGTCCAACGATTCCAACTACCCGTGGTTCATCCTGGTACCGCGCCGGGAAGATATCAGCGAATTGTTTCAATTGGATGACGCGGACCAGCAGCAACTATGGCGAGAAACCACGGCGCTGGCGGAGTTGCTTAAAGACTCGTTCGATGCGGACAAGTTGAATGTGGCGACCTTGGGTAATGTCGTCAGCCAATTGCACATGCACGTTATCGTCCGCAAGCGTGACGATGCGGCCTGGCCTGCTCCGGTATGGGGCAAGTTGCCTGCCAAGCCTTATAACGCCGAACAGGTGGCCGCGATTCGTGAGCGGTTACGATTGGTCCTGACTGATGATTTCAAGTTCCTGGAGGGCTGAGTCATGAAGCTGGAAGAGCGGGTAACCGATCTGGAGAGCCGATTGGCTTTTCAGGATGACACCATTCAAGCGCTGAACGACGTGCTGGTAGAGCAGCAGCGGGTGGTCGAGCGTCTGCAGCTGCAAATGGCCGCCTTGCTCAAGCGTCAGGAGGAAATGGTGGGGCAGTTCGAGTCATTCGAAGAAGAGGCTCCGCCGCCGCATTACTGAGCGCCGCTTGGCCTTGCCATTCAGGCAATAAAAAACCGCGAGCAGCCAGGCTGCATCGCGGTTTTTTTTATGGGCGAATCAGCGACGCGGCAATGCTGCGATCACGTCTTCGGCTTGCAGGCCCTTGTCGCGATTCATGACGGAGAACTCCACGCGCTGGCCTTCGACCAGAACGCGATGGCCTTCGCCACGGATGGCACGGAAATGCACGAAGATGTCATCGCCGGAGTCGCGAGAGATGAAGCCGAAACCCTTGGAGGTGTTGAACCACTTGACGGTGCCGGTATCGCGATTGCTCATGTCGTAGGTTTGCGAAGTACTGGCCGAAGGAGACGATTTGTAGAAGCTGACAGCCAGGTGCAGAAGAACGGCAAGCGCTGCGGTCAGCAGGCTGAACAGAACAGCCGGTTGACCTGCGATAACCGGCATCGGTGCCAGCAGGGTCAAGGTCTGCAAGACCACCGCCAGCACCAGAAGTGCACTGACCAGGTTTTGCAGTTGGTGACGCGGGCCTTTGTTCCAGTAGGGGATAACTGGAGCCAGTGTCAGGTTGAGCAGGCCGAAAAAGGCCAGGTAAAGAGCATCGGGTTGTTGCAGGAAGGGAACGGCTTCGGCTCTCAGGCTAGGGATAAAGGACAGCAGCAAGGCTGCTGCGCCCGTTAGCAGGTGGACGATTTTCAACATTTTAATGAACTCACGTTAAGACGGATCACAAGGAAGAGCTGAGCGTGCACGGTTCGCTTCTGAACAATGGGAGGCGGTGGGCACGTGCGCGGGATCAGCCTATGCGCTGAGGCCGAGGAATAGGCAACAACGACACGGCCTCTATTTAACAGCAAAGCCCAGGCCTTCTCAAATCAAGCGCTGCGGCCGGATGGAAGGAGAATGCCCTGAGTGTCTTTAAGGAATACCGGACAATCGGGCAAAGCCTTGTTCTAGAGAGCCAGCTTCCCAAAAAACCGGAACGGCGGCTCTTCAGGCGGGTCACAACGAGCGTGGGCTTTCCTTGCGGGAGCCGGGTCGCCCGCTCGGGGAGCATGCTGTCGCAGCAACTCAGGCAGCTCCGGGCTGCGGGTACTGAGCAGTCTTGCTAGAGTGGTCCGGTACCTGATCTGTTGAATTCAATGTGTTAACGGAGATAGACATGGCAATCGATATCGGTATCAGCGCAGAAGATCGCAAATCCATCGTGGAAGGTCTCTCTCGCCTGCTTTCAGATACTTATGTGCTGTATCTGAAAACCCACAATTTCCACTGGAACGTCACAGGTCCGCAATTTCGTACGCTGCATCTGATGTTCGAAGAGCAATACAACGAGCTGGCGCTGGCGGTGGACCTGATCGCCGAGCGTATCCGCGCACTGGGCTTTCCGGCGCCCGGTGCCTATTCCATCTATGCGCGTCTGTCTTCGATCAAGGAAGAAGAGGGCGTACCGAGCGCCGAAGAGATGATCAAGCAACTGGTGGCGGGGCAGGAGGCTGTGACCCGTACCGCTCGTAGCATCTTTCCGATCATCGACAAGGTCAGCGACGAACCCACTGCGGACTTGCTGACCCAGCGGATGCAGGTACATGAAAAAACCGCCTGGATGCTGCGCTCGCTGTTGAGCGAGCAGTAGTCTCGCAGACCGAATGGCGTCTTTATCGGCGCCATTTGCTTTTATGAGGCGTGACTGGCCGATCAGGCGGTTCACGCTCAATGCCGATGGGCCCTATAGGGCGGCGGGGGCGCCCGGCTTGGTTTTGACGGCTAGCGGTCCATTGGTGCGGTCATACGGCTGCACAGGGCCGATTTAATGGATATAATCCCGCTCTTTGCTATATAACCCGGGCCTTGGCGCGGGTTAAGACAGACGTTAAGTACGCCGAGACGCTCTCATGCCCATGTACGACTACCAATGTGCTTCCTGTGGTCATCAGCTGGAAGCCATTCAAAAGATCAGCGCGCCTGCGTTGGTCGATTGCCCCGCCTGCCAGGCGCCCGAGCTGAAAAAAATGCTGTCCATGCCAGGTTTCCGCCTCAGCGGTTCGGGCTGGTATGAGACCGACTTCAAGACCGGCGCCAAGAAGAATCTGGCCGGTGGCGACAAAGCTGATTAAGTTGAACGACACGCGCGAGCTCTTGCACCATCCGGTATCCCGAGGTGCGCAAGGCCTCCCATCGAATTTCGAATTACGAGAAGTGAAACCACTACCATGATGCGCAGCCATTATTGCGGCCAACTGAACGAAAGCCTGGAAGGCCAGGAAGTTATCCTTTGCGGATGGGTCCACCGTCGTCGTGACCATGGCGGGGTGATTTTCCTCGATATCCGTGATCGTGACGGTCTGGCCCAGGTGGTGTTCGACCCGGATCGCGCGGAGAGCTTCGCCGCCGCCGATCGCGTGCGCAGCGAGTACGTGGTGAAGATCACCGGCAAGGTTCGCCTGCGTCCGGCCGGTGCCACCAACGCCAACATGGCGTCGGGCATGATCGAAGTCCTGGGCTACGAGCTGGAAGTATTGAACGAAGCGGAAACCCCGCCGTTCCCGCTCAACGAATTCTCCGACGTCGGCGAGGAAACCCGCCTGCGCTATCGCTTCCTGGACCTGCGCCGTCCGGAAATGGCCGAGAAGTTGCGCCTGCGTTCGCGCATGACCACCAGCATCCGTCGTTACCTCGACGAAAACGGCTTCCTCGATGTGGAAACGCCGATCCTGACCCGCGCGACCCCTGAAGGCGCCCGTGACTACCTGGTGCCGAGCCGTACCCATGCCGGTTCCTTCTTTGCCTTGCCGCAATCGCCGCAGCTGTTCAAGCAACTGCTGATGGTGGCCGGCTTCGACCGTTACTACCAGATCGCCAAGTGCTTCCGCGACGAAGACCTGCGCGCAGACCGCCAGCCTGAGTTCACCCAGATCGACATCGAGACCAGCTTCCTCGATGAAAAAGACATCATGGGCCTGACCGAAGGCATGATCCGCAACCTGTTCAAGGAAGTGCTGGGCCTGGAATTCGGCGAGTTCCCGCACATGACCTTCGAAGAGGCCATGCGTCGCTATGGTTCCGACAAGCCGGACCTGCGCAATCCGCTGGAACTGGTCGACGTTGCCGATCAGCTCAAGGAAGTCGATTTCAAGGTGTTCAGCGGCCCGGCCAACGACCCGAAATGCCGTATCGCGGCGTTGCGCGTTCCTGGCGGCGCGAGCATGCCGCGCAAGCAGATCGACGACTACACCAAGTTCGTCGGCATCTACGGTGCCAAGGGCCTGGCGTACATCAAGGTCAACGAGCGTGCTGCCGGTGTTGACGGCCTGCAGTCGCCGATCGTGAAGAACATCCCGGAAGCCAACCTGAACGTGATCCTCGATCGCGTCGGTGCGGTCGATGGCGACATCGTGTTCTTCGGCGCCGACAAGGCCAAGATCGTCAGCGAAGCCCTGGGCGCGCTGCGTATCAAGCTCGGTCACGACCTCAAGCTGCTGACTTGCGAGTGGGCACCGATGTGGGTTGTCGACTTCCCGATGTTCGAAGAGAACGACGACGGCAGCTTCTCCGCACTGCACCACCCGTTCACCGCGCCCAAGTGCACACCGCAGGAGCTGGAAGCCAATCCGGCCGGCGCGCTGTCCCGCGCCTACGACATGGTCCTGAACGGCACCGAGCTGGGTGGCGGTTCTATCCGTATCCATCGCAAGGAAATGCAACAGTCGGTGTTCCGCCTGTTGGGTATCGACGAAGCCGAACAGGAAGAGAAGTTCGGCTTCCTGCTCGACGCGCTGAAATACGGTGCGCCGCCCCATGGTGGCCTGGCCTTCGGCCTGGATCGCCTGGTGATGCTGATGACCGGCGCCCAGTCGATCCGTGAAGTGATCGCGTTCCCGAAAACCCAGAGTGCTGCCGATGTCATGACGCAGGCTCCAGGTGTGGTGGATGCCAAGGCGCTGCGCGAACTGCACATTCGTTTGCGCGAAACGCCAAAGGCCGAGTAAGACGGGCCTGAAGGCGCATCTTCGGATGCGCCTTTTTTCTTTCTGCAGTGTTCAAGTTTTTGGTTGGCCCGTCGCGCCGAGCGTGTGACGGGCATTGTTTCAAAGAGAATTCGGAGCGAGTTATGGCAGGTCATTCCAAGTGGGCGAACATCAAGCACCGCAAAGAACGCCAGGATGCCAAGAGAGGCAAGATCTTCACCAAGTGGATTCGCGAGCTGACCGTCGCCGCGCGTCAGGGCGGTGGCGATCCTGGTTCCAACCCACGTCTGCGCCTGGCCCTGGACAAGGCCCTGGGCGCCAACATGAGCCGCGACATCATTGATCGCGCCATCGCGCGCGGTGCCGGTGCGACCGAGGCCGACAATGTCGAAGAGCTGACCTATGAGGGTTATGGCCCGGGCGGCGTGGCGGTGATGGTCGAATGCATGACCGATAACCGCAACCGTACCGCCGCGGCGGTGCGCCATGCGTTCAGCAAATGTGGCGGCAACCTCGGCACTGACGGTTCGGTGGCGTATCTGTTCGAGCGCAAGGGGCAGATCAGTTTTGCGCCGGGCGTCGATGAAGACGCATTGACGGAAGCGGCGCTGGAAGCCGACGCCGATGACGTGGTCGTTCATGAAGACGGCTCGATCGATGTGTTTACCTCGTTCACCGGTTTCTATGCGGTACGCAATGCGCTCGAAGAGGCTGGTTTCAAGGGCGATGACGCGGAAATCGTCATGCAGCCGACCACCAGCGCCGAGCTGGATCTGGAGGGCGCCGAGAAGGTCCTCAAGCTGATCGACATGCTCGAAGACCTGGACGACGTGCAAAACGTTTACTCCAACGCGGATATTCCCGAGTCGGTTGCCGAGCAACTCGGCTGATAGCGCGATAAAAGATCGCAGCATTCGGCAGTTCCCAGGGTTAGGCTGTACCTGTAGGGGAGCTGTCGAAGGCTGCGATTTTTTGTTTTTCCGGCTTCTGGCGGCGTTACCTTAAGCAACCGAATTTTCTTTGCAGGCGTTATGACTCTTATTCTTGGTATCGATCCGGGCTCGCGTATCACCGGCTATGGCGTGGTGCGTGACACCGGGCGTGGTTGCGTGTACGTGGCTTCGGGCTGCATTCGAACGGGTGCCGGCGAGCTGCATGAGCGGCTGCAAATCGTCTATCGCGGGGTTCGTGAGGTCATCCAGACCTACGGTCCGGTGACCATGGGCATCGAAAAGGTGTTCATGGCGCGTAATGCCGACTCGGCCCTGAAACTCGGCCAGGCCCGTGGCGCGGCGATCGTTGCGGGGGCCGAGGAAAGCCTGGAAATTGCCGAATACACCGCCACCCAGGTCAAGCAGGCCGTTGCTGGCACCGGCGGGGCCAATAAGGAGCAGGTGCAAATGATGGTCATGCATTTGCTCAAGTTGACCAGCAAGCCGCAAATCGATGCCTCGGATGCCCTGGCGATCGCCATCTGTCATGCCCACACGCGATCCAGCCTGTTGCCCCACGGCCTGGGGACCGCACGCAGTCGTGGCGGCCGCCTGCGTCTCTGATAGCATCTGCGCAAACATTTGATGAGTGGAGCGGCTGGCGCCTGTTTGCCCGGCCTGGGCTCCGCTCTGTTACTCGCCGGCCGCTGGCCTGGCCTGAGCTAAGGATCTGAAACGTGATTGGACGCTTGCGCGGCACCTTGGCTGAAAAACAGCCGCCGCACCTGATTCTTGATGTAAACGGTCTGGGTTACGAGGTGGAAGTCCCCATGACAACCCTCTATCGCCTGCCGTCGGTCGGTGAACCGCTAACCCTGCATACCCATTTGGTCGTGCGTGAAGATGCCCAGTTACTCTATGGCTTTGCCAGCAAGCGCGAGCGCGATTTTTTTCGTGAGCTGATCCGTCTCAATGGCGTGGGGCCGAAGCTGGCGCTGGCGTTGATGTCCAGCCTGGAGGTCGATGAGCTGGTGCGTTGCGTGCAGGCGCAGGACACTTCGGCGCTGACCAAGGTACCGGGCGTCGGTAAAAAGACCGCGGAGCGTCTGTTGGTCGAACTCAAGGACCGCTTCAAGGCCTGGGAAACCGTACCGAGCATGTTTGCCCTGGTGCCGAACCAGCCGGACGCGCCGGTTCCGGTGGCCAGTGCCGAGACGGATGCGGTCAGTGCCCTGATCTCCCTGGGCTACAAGCCGCAGGAAGCCAGCAAGGCCGTCTCCGCCATCAAGGAAAAAGGCCTGAGCAGTGAAGACATGATTCGCCGCGCCCTGAAGGGAATGATTTAAGTGATAGAAGCAGATCGTCTGATCGCCGCCACGGGCCCCCGTGAGCGCGAGGAAGTCCAGGACCGTGCAATTCGCCCCGTCAGCCTGGCCGAATACATCGGCCAACCGACGGTGCGCGAGCAAATGGAGCTGTTCATCCAGGCTGCCCGCGGGCGCAACGAGTCGCTGGACCATACCCTGATCTTCGGGCCGCCGGGCCTGGGTAAAACCACGCTGGCCAACATCATTGCCCAGGAAATGGGGGTGTCGATCAAGAGCACCTCGGGCCCGGTGCTGGAGCGTCCCGGGGACTTGGCGGCGCTGCTGACCAACCTCGAACCGAACGACGTGCTGTTTATCGATGAAATCCATCGCCTGTCGCCAATCGTCGAGGAAGTGCTGTATCCGGCCATGGAGGATTTCCAGCTGGACATCATGATCGGCGAAGGCCCGGCGGCCCGTTCGATCAAGCTCGACCTGCCGCCCTTCACCCTGGTGGGGGCAACGACCCGCGCGGGCATGCTGACCAACCCGCTGCGCGATCGCTTCGGTATCGTCCAGCGCCTGGAGTTCTACAGCACGGCGGACCTGGCAACCATTGTCGGGCGCTCCGCTGGCATTCTGGGCTTGCCGCTGGACCCGGACGGTGCCTTTGAAATCGCCCGCCGCGCACGCGGGACGCCGCGTATCGCCAACCGTTTGTTGCGCCGGGTACGGGATTTTGCCGAGGTTCGCGCCAAAGGCCACATCACCAAACCCATTGCCGACCTGGCCCTGAACCTGCTGGATGTCGACGAGCGAGGCTTCGATCACCAGGATCGGCGCTTGCTGCTGACCATGATCGAGAAGTTCGACGGCGGGCCGGTGGGGGTCGACAGTCTGGCCGCCGCCATCAGCGAAGAGCGGCATACCATCGAGGATGTGCTCGAGCCCTATCTGATCCAGCAAGGCTATATCATGCGTACGCCGCGGGGCCGTGTGGTGACCCGGCACGCCTATTTGCATTTCGGTCTAAACATCCCGTCACGATTGGGGGAGATGCCCGTGGTAGACGAATTCCTCGATGCCGTGGACGATTAACCACCGCTTCGGCAGCGATTTATTCGCAGGTTGCGTGGTCCTAGGGGCTGGCATTGCCGTTATTTCGCCAGAATGGCGTTCGAGAATGAAAAAACAGTTGTCTGGCCGGATTGGCAACCTGAGGAGTAAGCACTAGAGTATGCGCGCGCAAAACGGGCTTGAGCCGTTCGCACATCGGTGTCGCGTTTATTACGAAGACACCGATGCCGGCGGCATCGTGTATTACGTTAATTACCTTAAGTTTATGGAACGGGCTCGAACCGAGCGGCTTCGACACCTGGGCTTTGCCCAATCGCAGCTGGCAGGGGAGAACCTGTTGTTCGTCGTGCATTCCAGCGAAGCGCGCTACCACGCGCCGGCGCGACTGGACGACGAGCTTCTGGTAAGTGCAGAAGTCATCGAATTGAACCGGGCCAGCCTGCGCTTCAAACAGCAGGTCAGGCGAGCCACGGATAATGCACTGCTCTGTGAGGGGCAGTTTCTGGTGGCCTGTGTGCGCACCGATAATTTGAAACCCCGGGCCATTCCCGAAGCTCTACGTACGGCCTTCGCCGACGTGAGCGGCGCGGGTACACACTCAGAGCAGGAGATAAAGCGTGGAAGCTAACGTCGTCGACCATTCCTCCATGTGGAGCTTGGTCAGCAATGCCAGCATCGTTGTGCAGTTGGTAATGCTGACCCTGGTAGCCGCATCGGTGACCTCATGGATCATGATCTTTCAGCGCAGCAACCTGCTGCGTGCCGGTCGACGCGCCCTGGAGAGCTTCGAAGAGCGCTTCTGGTCGGGTATCGACCTGTCCAAGTTGTACCGTCAAGCGGGCAGCAACCCGGACCCGGATTCGGGCGTGGAACAGATCTTCCGTGCCGGCTTCAAGGAATTTTCGCGTCTGCGCCAGCAATCGGGCGTTGATCCCGAGGCGGTCATGGAAGGTGTCGCGCGTGCCATGCGTGTCGCCATCTCCCGCGAAGAAGAGAAACTCGAGCAGAGCCTGCCGTTCCTTGCCACTGTCGGCTCGGTCAGCCCATACATTGGTCTGTTCGGTACCGTCTGGGGGATCATGAACTCCTTCCGCGGCCTGGCCAGCGCCCAGCAGGCGACCCTCGCCACCGTGGCCCCGGGTATCGCCGAAGCCCTGATCGCCACCGCGATCGGCCTGTTTGCCGCGATCCCTGCGGTTATCGCCTACAACCGTTTTGCGGCCCGTGGCGAGACCCTGATCAGCCGTTACTACACCTTCGCCGACGAGTTCCAGGCGATCCTGCACCGTAAAGTGCACACCAGCGAAGAGTGAGCAGGTAAATCCCCATGGCCCGAGTTCGCCACAAACGCAAGCCGGTTGCCGAGATGAACGTGGTGCCCTACATCGACGTGATGTTGGTACTGCTGGTTATCTTCATGGTGACCGCGCCGATGCTCAATCAGGGCGTGAAAGTCGATCTGCCCAAGGTTTCCAGCGAAGCCTTGCCGCAAGACAACAACACCCAGGTCCTGACCATTTCGATCAAGGCTGACAAGACCTATTACTGGAATCTTGGCAGCGAAGTCGACACCGACAAGCAGATGGACAAGGCCATGACCTTGCCGCAGATGACCGACGCCGTGACCAAGATCATTCGCGCCGGCAATGAAGGCGGCAAGCATACCCAGGTGTTCATTCGCGGCGACAAGTCCGTTGACTACGGCGCCGTCATGGGCGCCATGGGCGGGCTGCAGAAGGCCGGCGTCGGTAACGTTGGCTTGATTACCGAGGCGCCCTGATGCAGCAACAGCGAGAGCCGTCCGCCTCGGAAAGCTACTTCTGGCCTAGCGTGTGGGCAATTGCCCTGCACGTTCTGGTGTTCGGCATGCTGTTCGTCAGTTTTGCCATGACACCGGAGTTGCCGCCGTCCAAGCCGATCGTCCAGGCGACCCTGTATCAGCTGAAATCGAAAAGTCAGGCGACCACCCAGACCAATCAGAAGATTGCGGGTGAAGCGAAGAAATCCGCCGCGCGCCAGACCGAAGTCGAGCAGATGGAGCAGAAAAAGGTCGAGCAGGAAGCGGTGAAGGCTGCGGAACAAAAGAAAGAAGAGGCGGCTCAAAAAGCCGAGGAAGCGAAAAAGGCCGACGAAGCCAAGAAAGCGGACGAGGCGAAGAAGGCTGATGAAGCCAAGAAAGCCGATGACGCGAAGAAGGCTGCGGAAGCGAAAAAGGCTGAAGAGAAACAATTGGCTGATATAGCCAAGAAGAAAGCCGAAGAAGAAGCCAAGAAAGCCGCTGAAGAAGAGGCCAAGAAAAAGGCCGCTGAAGAGGCGAAGAAAAAGATAGTCGAAGACGCGAAGAAGAAAGCCGCGGAAGACGCCAAGAAAAAAGCTGAAGCAGACGAGGCGAAGAAGAAGGTCGCCGAGGACGCGAAGAAGAAAGCCGCCGCCGATGCAGCCAAGAAAAAGGCTCAGGAAGCAGCGCGTAAATCCGCCGAAGAGAAAAAGGCCCAGGCCTTGGCAGATTTGCTTTCCGACACGCCGCAGCGTCAGCAGGCCTTGGCGGACGAGCAGGGCGATGAAGTCGCGGGCAGTTTCGACGATCTGATTCGTGCTCGCGCGGCGGAAGGCTGGGCTCGTCCTCCTTCGGCGCGCAACAACATGACTGTCGTGCTGCAAATCGGCATGTTGCCTGATGGTACGGTGACTTCCGTGTCGGTGGCCAAGTCCAGCGGCGATGGTCCGTTCGACGCCTCGGCGGTAGCTGCGGTCAAGAACATTGGACGTTTGACAGAAATGCAGGGAATGAAGCCGAGCGATTTCGCTCCGTATCGTTCATTCAAGATGACATTCACACCTGAGGATCTAGCCTTGTGAGAAACCTTCTTCGAGGATTGCTTGTCGTTATCTGCTGTATGGCAGGGATAGCGACGGCGGAAGAAAAGAACATCCTGGTCACCAGTGGCAGTGACCGGGCCACGCCAATCGCCGTTGTGCCATTCGGTTGGCAAGGGGGCAGCGTGCTGCCCGACGACATGGCGGAAATCATCGGTAACGACCTGCGCAACTCGGGTTACTACTCGCCGATTCCAAAGCAGAACATGATCAGCCTGCCGACCCAGGCCAGCGAAGTCATCTACCGTGACTGGAAGGCACTGGGCGCCCAGTACATCATGGTCGGCAGCATTGTCCCGGCTGGCGGTCGCCTGCAGGTGCAATACGCTCTGTTCAACGTCGCCACCGAGCAGCAAGTGCTGACCGGCAGCGTCTCGGGCAGCGTCGACCAGTTGCGCGACATGGCTCACTACATCTCCGACCAGTCGTTCGAAAAGCTCACCGGTATCAAGGGCGCCTTCTCGACTCGCATGCTGTACGTCACGGCAGAGCGTTTCTCCGAGAAGAACACACGCTATACCCTGCAACGCTCCGACTACGACGGTGCGCGCGCGGTGACCCTGCTGCAATCCCGTGAGCCGATCCTGTCGCCACGCTTTGCACCGGACGGCAAGCGCATTGCCTATGTATCGTTCGAACAGAAGCGTCCGCGCATCTTCGTCCAGCACATCGACACTGGCCGTCGCGAGCAGATCACCAACTTCGAAGGCTTGAACGGCGCGCCTGCCTGGTCGCCGGACGGCCAGCGCCTGGCGTTCGTGCTGTCCAAGGACGGCAACCCGGACATCTATGTGATGAACCTGGGGTCGCGTCAGATCTCGCGTGTGACCGCGGGGCCTGGCATCAACACTGAACCGTTCTGGGGCAAGGATGGCTCGACCATCTACTTCACCTCGGACCGTGGCGGCAAGCCACAGATCTACAAGACCAGTGCTGGTGGTGGCGGTGCGGAGCGCGTGACTTTTGTAGGCAACTACAACGCCAACCCGAAACTGTCCGCGGATGAAAAAACCCTGGTCATGATTCACCGGCAGGACGGCTTCACCAACTTCAAGGTAGCTGCTCAGGATTTGCAGCGTGGCAACGTAAAAATCCTTACCGACAGCACACTTGATGAGTCGCCTACTGTTGCGCCCAACGGCACCATGGTAATCTACGCCACCCGCCAGCAGGGCCGGGGAGTCTTGATGCTCGTGTCCATTAATGGACGCGTGAGGCTCCCGCTTCCTACCGCTCAAGGCGAAGTCAGAGAACCGTCCTGGTCCCCTTACCTGAACTGACGCGGCGCTTTACGTTTTACTTAACACATTGGGGTTCATTAGGAGTTTCACGATGGAAATGCTGAAGTTTGGTAAGTTTGCTGCGCTGGCTCTGGCCATGGCTGTAGCAGTAGGTTGCTCCTCCAAAGGCGGCGACAACGCTGGTGAAGGCGCTGTTGATCCAAACGCTGGTTACGGCGCTAACACCGGTGCAGTTGACGGCTCCCTGAGCGAAGAAGCAGCTCTGCGCGCAATCACCACCTTCTACTTCGAATACGACAGCTCGGACCTGAAGCCAGAAGCCATGCGCGCTCTGGACGTTCACGCCAAAGACCTGAAAGCAAACGGCGCTCGCGTTGTTCTGGAAGGCAACACCGACGAACGTGGTACTCGTGAGTACAACATGGCTCTGGGCGAGCGTCGTGCGAAAGCCGTTCAGCGCTACCTGGTTCTGCAAGGTGTTTCCCCAGCTCAGCTGGAACTGGTTTCCTACGGCGAAGAGCGTCCAGTTGCTACCGGCAACGACGAGCAGTCCTGGGCTCAAAACCGTCGCGTCGAACTGCGTAAGTAATTCGTCATGCGAACGTGCCGTCGTGCTCTAACTGTCTTGGCTCTCAGCCTCGCGCCGCTCTCGGCGTGGGCTGCGGTTCCTGTGGTCGATAACAACTCGGGCTATAACAATAGCGGAGGCAGTTATCCGCCAGCGGGTTATGGCACGAACGGCGCCTATGCCGGGGGAGGGGTTTCGACCCCTGTCTCGGCACAGGGCGAGCTGTTCCAGCAACTGCAGCAAATGCAGGAGCAAATCGCACGGCAACAAGGTGTGATTGAAGTTCTGCAAAACGATGTTGCGCGCATGAAGCAGGAAAGCCTGGAGCGTTACCAGGATCTTGATCGGCGCATTGGAGCGGGCGGTGCACCTGCCGCGACTCCTGATAATTCTTCTGCCGGTGGCGACGCAAGTGCCGCCGGTGCAGCTGCCGGGGCTGCCTCGCAAGCTCCAGTGGCAAGCAGTGAACCGGGCGATCCGGCGAAGGAAAAGCTGTATTACGACGCTGCCTTCGACCTGATCAAGGCCAAGGACTTCGACAAGGCCAGCCAGGCTTTCGCCGCGTTCCTGCGTAAGTACCCGAACAGCCAGTACGCAGGTAATGCCCAGTACTGGTTGGGCGAAGTGAACCTGGCCAAAGGTGACCTGCAGGGTGCCGGCCAGGCATTTGCCAAGGTTTCCCAGCTGTACCCGAAGCATGCCAAGGTCCCGGACTCGCTGTACAAGCTGGCTGACGTGGAGCGCCGCCTGGGCCACACTGACAAGGTCAAGGGCATTCTGCAGCAGGTGGTGGCCCAATATCCGGGTACCTCCGCTGCCCAGCTGGCTCAGCGCGATCTGCAACGCATGTAGTCGAATTGAGCTGTTTTGAAGAAACCCGCGCTTGCCGCGGGTTTTTTCGTTAGAATCCATGCCCTTTTTATGAAACACGCTTCCTGGGATTATCGCGTTTGCGGGATTCCTTGAGGTGCCTGACGGAGGCGGACAGCCTGTTTAGCTGTTACGCCCGTGGCGACTATGCAAGACACATTGAGAATTACCGAAGTTTTCTACTCGTTGCAGGGTGAAACTCGGACTGCCGGCCTGCCCACGGTATTTGTGCGCCTGACCGGTTGTCCGTTGCGTTGCCAATATTGCGACAGTGCCTATGCCTTCAGCGGCGGCACCATCCGCTCCCTCGAGAGCATTCTCGAGCAGGTTGCCGGCTTCCGCCCGCGTTATGTCTGTGTGACCGGGGGCGAGCCCCTGGCGCAACCTAACGCCATCCCCTTGCTCAAGCAGCTGTGTGACGCCGGTTACGAGGTCTCGCTGGAAACCAGCGGGGCGTTGGATATTTCCGCGGTCGATCCGCGCGTCAGTCGTGTCCTCGACTTGAAGACCCCGGGTTCGGAGGAGGTCCAGCGCAATCGTTATGAAAACATTGAGCTGTTGACACCCAATGACCAGGTCAAGTTTGTCATCTGTTCCCGTGAGGATTATGACTGGGCGGTTTCCAAGCTGATTCAGTACGGTCTGGAGCGACGGGCCGGCGAGGTGCTGTTTTCGCCAAGCCATCACGACTTGAATGCGCGCGACCTGGCCGATTGGATCGTTGCGGACAACCTGCCGGTGCGCCTGCAATTACAGCTGCATAAATATCTTTGGAATGACGAGCCGGGGCGCTGATATGACCGAACAAGCACAGAACCAGGGCTCCACTGAAAAGCGTGCGGTAATTTTGCTGTCCGGCGGCCTGGATTCGGCCACCGTGGTGGCCATGGCCCGCGCCGAAGGCTACAGCTGCTACACCATGAGCTTCGATTACGGCCAGCGTCATCGTGCCGAATTGCAGGCGGCCGAACGTGTCGCTCGTGACCTGGGTGTGGTCGAGCACAAGGTGATCGGTCTCAACCTCAACGGAATCGGTGGCTCTGCTCTGACAGACAGCTCGATCGACGTGCCTGAGGCCCCCAGCGAAGGCATTCCGGTCACCTACGTGCCGGCGCGTAACACCGTGTTCCTGTCCCTGGCGCTGGGCTGGGCGGAAGTGCTGGGCGCGCGGGACATTTTTATTGGTGTCAACGCCGTGGACTACTCGGGGTATCCGGATTGCCGTCCGGAATTCGTCGAGGCCTTCGAGTGCATGGCCAACCTGGCGACAAAGGCTGGGGTAGAGGGGCAGGGGTTCCGTATCCAGGCACCGCTGCAGAACCTGAGCAAGGCCGATATCGTCAAGGCGGGCGTCAAGCTCGGGGTTGATTACAGCCTGACCGTGTCCTGCTACCAGGCCGATGATCAAGGGCGTGCTTGCGGCAAATGCGACAGCTGCCGCCTGCGTGCAGAAGGTTTTGCCGCGGCCGGTGTTAGTGACCCAACAGCTTATTTTTGATTTTTTTCATATTGGGTGTTGAATTCTTTTTATAAATCAGTATTATACGCGCCACCACACAGCGGGTCGTTAGCTCAGTTGGTAGAGCAGTTGGCTTTTAACCAATTGGTCGTAGGTTCGAATCCCACACGACCCACCATTTTCTAGCAGTATTTAAAATCCGAAAGGCCCACGAAAGTGAGGATTTTCGGGTTTTTTTTTGCCTGCAGAAACGTGTGGGCGCTGGCCTGGAAGGGGCTTAGCGCTTTATCACGTATAGACATGCAGCCGTCTGTGGCGAACCATGGTTCGACTACGCCTCCAGCGCTGCGAGCCAGCGCAAGGTCGTGACCAGCCATGGCGCCTTCAGCTACTTCGGTCACGCCTGGCAACTGCAGTTCAATGCGCCGCAGGGCCTGTCGAACCATGACAAGCCCTCGGTGGCCGCAGTCGGCCAGCACCGAACCTAGATGCCATTACTACGGCGCTGCAGCCGTAACCTGTGGCAAGCACGAGCTAGCGGCTCTTCTCGGCCTTACCAATTGTGCGTATAGCTGGCAGTCACCACGGTCCCCGGTGCTGGAAGGTGGCTGGTGTTGTTGTTATTGCGCAACAGTTGGCTGTAGAGCGGGTAATAGTCGCGGTTGAACAGGTTCTGGATGCCGACACTCACCTTGTCGTCAGGGGAGACCTGGTACTGGCTGATCAGGTCCACCGTGGTGTAGGTGCTCACCTCATGGCGGCCGAAGCTGTCGACGCCATTGAGTCGATAGTCCTTGGAGTCAAAGAACGTGGCTTGCAGGCGGTTGTTCCAATCCACAGTCGGCTTGTACTGGATATACGCAGTCAGTTTCAGCGGTGGGACGCGATAGCCCGTCATGTCTTGCCAGCCCTTGTCTTCCGGCTTCTCGCGACCGCGCATCCAGGTCGCACTACCACCTGTGCCCCACACTGCATCGTCAGAAAGCCAGTCGGCACTGGCTTCAACGCCGTAAATGCGCTCCTTGGTTCGGGTGAGAATCAGGCCATTGTTGAAGCTTTGCACGTCGCCCAGCTTGGAAGTGGTGTAGAACAGCGCCAGGGTGCCTAGCGTGTTGCTACCCAGCTCTCCTCGCCAGCCAAGCTCATAATTGTTGGTCTTGACCGGCTCCAGGTTCGAAGCGCCGAGGTCGAAGCCCCGGCGCGCATTTCGCAGCTGAATGCCCACGTCGGGCAATTGGAACCCCTGGCTGAAGGAAGCATAGATTTCCTGGCCGAGCACCGGCGAATAGACGATGCCAAGGTTCGACAGCACCGCGTCGTAGTGGATCTCGCCCCCCTTCACCGCCACGGGGGAGGCAGCCTTGGATTCGGACAACGGAACGAAGTCGTCGAATTCAGCGGTGGAATACTCGTAGCGCAGGCCGCCGTCGATCGACCAATGCTCATCGAAGCGATGCTGCAGTTGTGCGAACGCACCGGCGCTACGGGTCTTGAGCGGCGGCATGTAGGTGAGTTTGCCGGTCTTGTCGAAGACCAGGCCGCCACTGGCGTCGTAAGCGGCCGGGTCGAACACATCGAGCGGCATGTCGCTGCGCTCTTGATTGTAGTCGCCACCCCAGACCAATTCGGTATCACCGCTGTCGCCAAGTGGCGTGCGCAAGGTCAGTCGGCTGCCGAACACTTCGCTGTTTTGCATGATCTGGTCCACGTTGCCGCCGCGGGTGGAAACGGCGCGGGCGTCGAAAGGCGTGAAGCGGGTGAAGTAGTCCCGGTAATACATTTGTGCAGAGAGTCGGCTTCCGAGAATGTCGAGGTTCTCGTATTCCAGATTCACCAACGTGTTGCGAATGCGGTTCTGCTCCTCGAGATCCAAGCCCTTGATCGCATTGGCCGGCACCGAGCCTGCCGGGAGTCTGGCTACGCGTGGGTCCGTGGCGTAGTCGGTGTCCTGGCGGGCGTCGTAGTGGCTGAGCGCAAGCTGCACACGCTGGTTTTCGTCGATGTGAAGCCCGAGCTTCCCGCCAATGTTGTAGATGTTCGAATCGAACAGGTCACCCTGGCTGGGCTCCGGCGCGATGCGGTCGCCATGCGCATCGTACGAGGCGCCGATGTGGCGGGTACCGAAGTCGAACGAGTAGTCCACCGCTCCCTTGGAGCCTGCGAAGTGCTGCTGGACCTGGCCACCCAGGCCATCACTGCCCAGGCGGGTAAGCGGCGAGGTGGCGCTCAGGCTGGTTTCGGCACGGTTTTCACCGCCAGCGGGCCGTGTGGTGATGGAGATGATGCCGCCCGTGGCGCCGCTACCATAAATGGCGCTGCTGCCACGGATGACTTCGACCCGCTCGATCAGTGCCGGGTCGATATTGGCCAGGTTGCGCGAGGAATCGCGGTTGGTGTTGAGCGGCACCCCGTCGACCATGACCAACAGGCTGCGCCCGCGCAGGGTCTGCCCGTACTCGGTGACTGTACGGCTGGAATCGGACATCCCCGGAATCGCCTTGGCCAGCACCGTGGCCAGGCTCTCGGAGCCCTGGCGCAGCTCCTGGAGTTGTTCGTGTTCGATAACGGTGGATTGCCGCGTCGCGGAGACCAGGCTGCTGCTGGTGCGTGAAGCGGTGATTTCCAACTGCTCCATTTCCACGGGGGCGCGCTCGGGAGTGGGCATCGGGGCAGGCTGAGCGGCGCTGGACGGGACGATGATGAACGTGCGCTCGTCCTTGGCTTGCGCTTGCAGGCCACTGTCCTTGAGTAGCTTCTGAAGTGCTTCCTGCGGCGTGAAACGGCCCTTCACCGCAGGGGTTTTCCGGCCTGCACCGAGGTCGCCGGCAAAGATGATCTGTACTGAAGACTGTTGCGCAAGGGCGTTGATGGCCTCACCCAGCGGGGCGGCTGGCAAGTCCACGCTCACTTTTTCCCTGCCTTGGGCCGACACTGCGATGAGCAGGCTGCTGGCAAGCAATGACACGCGTAGATGACGACTGCGGAGGGAAAAATGCACTTCTCGAATCCTTTTTGGGTGGGCTTTTTTCAATAGCCGTCATGGGAGTCAAGAAACCCTACCTGCGCCTGAGAATTATTTTCTTGTCGGTTTGCGTTGGATCTGGACGCTGCCATCCTCTTGCCGCAGCACGGAAACGGGCAGGATGCTCGGGAGCAGATCCAGCAGCAAGTCGACATTGTGCGCCTCGAAGACCCCTGTCACCTTGAGCGCGGCCAAGCTTGGGTTGCTCAGATGAATAGGCGCCTTTCGATAGTGGCGCAGCAAAGAGACCACTTCGTCCAGCGGCGTCTGCTCGAACACGATGCGATCATTTTTCCAGGCCATCGCCTTGGAGGCGTCGGCCTTGGCGACCGGCATCAGTTGCCCGCGAATCAAGTCGACCTGTTGCCCTGGCATGAGGAGGACAGACGTTTGCGGTGCGGCCGTTGCGTCAACTTCCACGCGTCCACGGGCCAACGTCACACGAACGTCGTCGTTATCCAGGCGACGAACATTGAACAGCGTGCCGAGCACCTGAACTTTCGCAGAGCCCGCCGACACCACGAAGGGGCGATACACGGCCGAGGACACCTCGAAGAGGGCCTGCCCAGAGCGCAGGTCGACCTCGCGGCTAAGCAAACGCCAGTTGATATCGACCTGGCTGCCACTGTCGAGCAGCAGTTCGCTTCCATCGCTCAGTACCACAGCACGCCGCTCACCAATGGCGGTAGCGAAATGCTCGCTCTTGTAGGCGGGGTTCAGCCAGGCCAGGGCTCCAAAGGCGATCGCAACCACTAGTGTGATACCTGCTGTCTTTGCCGGTTTCCGAGGTGCTGGCTTGGACGGAGGGACAGGAAACAGCTGCTTCAGCTCTTCACGATGTCGCCCTAGAGCCTCGTCCAGTGGCGGCTGTTCGGCCTTATTCGTCATGTATTCACCTGCTCACGTCCAAGTCGTTTCCTGCACGCCGCCAACCCCAGGCGCAGGTGCTTTTCCACTGTCTTGATGGAAATACCGAGACGCTCGGCGACTTCCACCTGAGGGATTTCGTGAATTTTGTGCATGACAAAAACGGCCTGGCAGCGAGGCGGGAGACCTGCGATGGCGTCGACGAGCAGTTGAAATTCACGCTCGGCGTCATACCTGCTCATGGGGGTGGCTGCTGTACAGGCTACCTCGGGCAATTCGGAGATTGTCTGCACCCAGACAGCTCGGCGGCGATCGCTACGATAGCGACTGATGGCGGTGTCGTTGGAGATTTTTCGCAGCAGGGCCAGTGGAGTCCGAACGTCTTCTGTCTCACCGCGTTCGAGCAACTGCACGCATACGTCATGCACTACATCGCGCGCCATGCCCCTGTCGCCGAAGCGTCGGCGAATGTGGTCCACCAGCTCGTCGTAATGTCGGACCAATGTGGACAGCAGCGTCGGTTTGGCGGGATCGGACGACACGATGCACCTAGGAAGAGAGCTTGACTCCGAAGAAGTGGGGAGAGTGTAAATGAGAACTAGTCGCGAATAAATGCCTTCTTTCGATCGGCAAACCATCTCATGCCGGTGCCTTGGTGGGCCTCGATGAAATAAGCGCTTTGAATCGCCCCGGGTTTCCTATCAGTTGATGCTGAAGAAACAACCAAACGAAATCCCAGACGCCGATCTGCTCGGACTTTATGGCGTTCGTCCAGGGGCTTATCCATGAGGAAGACGTGGAAGAGTAGCTATCTCGCGGAAGCGATCGCTGCACACCACCCGGCCCTTGACTGGGCCTTTGGCAGTCTCCCCCCTTTTGCGGCAAACGATCGGCAGTGTCAGCCGGCCAGTGCCGGATGCGCGGCGGTAACCCGGTACTGGCCGGCATGGAAGACCAGCGGTTCTGCACCGTTGTAGCGGTATTGCTCGATCTCGCCAATGAAGATCAGGTGGTCACCGCCTTCGTACTGGGTGACGTTGCGGCACACCAGCACTGCCACCACATCGTCCAGCACCGGGGCTCCCGCCTTGCCATAGGAATGGGCTACACCGGCGAACTTGTCAGCTGCAGCCCGTGCGAACTGCTCCGACAAGTGGTACTGGTGCGCCCCCAGCACGTTGATGGCGAAGTGGCTCGCCGAGCAAAAAACCTTCAGGCTCGGTGCCGTGCGTGCCAGGCTCCAGAGCACCAGCGCCGGCGACAGCGACAGTGAGGAGAACGAGTTGGCGGTCACTCCGACGTTGCGGCCGTCAGCGGTGCGCGTGGTGATCACGGTCACACCGGTAGCGAACTGCCCCAGCAAGTTGCGCAGTTCGCGGACATCGCGGCCCTCGGCATCGAGCAAAGGGTGAGCCTTGGTTTTGGTGGCGGCATTCATGGTGATCTCTCCCCTCAAGCTGGCTCAGGCAGCCTGTTGGCTCATTGCGCGCGATTGCACGCGCAGCGTGAATCGAACCAGCGGGGCGGTCAGCGCCGTCGTCACCAGCGCGAACACCACGAGGATCGTGTAGACCTTTGGCGGAAGGATCTGCATCTGCAGACCGATTGACAGGACGATTAGCTCCATCAAGCCGCGCGTATTCATCAACGAGCTCACCAGCATCGCATCGGGTGGCGCAAGCCCGGTGGCACGCGCGCCCAGATAGCTGCCGCCGAACTTGCCGATGAATCCGCCCGCGAGGAATACACCGAACCACATCCATGATGCCGCGTCGTCGATCGTGCCGATCGACGCATGCAGCCCCGCATACGCGAAAAACACCGGCATCAGCACAAGCTTGACGAAACCTTCGACGTTGTCGCGCCACTCCTTCGCGACGCCGGGCACGCGGCGCACGAACAGCGCTGCGGCAAGTGCGCCAAAAGCGCTATGGAATCCGATCAGCGACGTCGCGAGTGCCGACACCATTACGAAGCAGAACAACACGGCCAAGCGGTCGCGCGTCGCATGCGCAGTCGATGCGAGCCGCGCAAGCGTCGGTCGAACCACGAAGCGCACCAGCAGCGCGCACAGCACCAGATACGCGAGCAGGCTGACGAGCATGCGCGCAAATGCCCAGCCGGGCCCGCTCGATAGCGAGGCAATCGTTGCAAGCAGCATCCACCCGAGCGCATCCGTCAGCATCGCGGCAGACATTGCGTGCCGCGCGCCCACCATGGCGCTGAGCTCCAGGTCGTCGATGATGCGCGCCATCACCGGCACCGCCGATACCGCAAGTGCGACACCGCAGAAGAGCACATAGGGCAGCGTCGGCGCGTCGCTGGCGAGCGTGCCTTTCGAAACGATGGCGACGATCATGCCGATCGCGGCCGGTGCGACGAGCCCGCCCGCTGCGATCGCGACGGGCATGCGCCAGCGCTTGTCGCGCAGCGTCTCGCCCAACTCCATATGCAGGCCGACCTGGAACATCAGCAGTACCAGGCCGACTTCGCTGACCTGCGCCATCGCTGACAGCACCTGGGGGCCGAACAACAGGTCGTAGAAACTCGGTGCGATCACGCCGAACAGCGATGGCCCCAGCAGCAAACCGGCCGCGATCTCGCCGATGACCGCGCACTGGCCGAGCCGTTCGGCAATGCGGCCGCAGACGTTGCAGAGCGCGATCACCAGCACGAGTTGCAACAGCCAGATAGTCATGAATACCTCGCAAAGAGCGACTCCGACACGAAGCTGGTGGCCGCGAGCCCAAGCGGACCCGGCGCGCCGTAGGCCGTGATCGTCACGCCGCTCGCCAGGTTCGCGAGCGCCAGGCCGAGCGACGCGGTCGAGAGCGGCTCGGCTTCACGTATCACCGCTCACTTGCGACGCGGTCGACCCAGCCTCGATAGAACGCCCGGTACTTGAGCACGAGCTTGTCGTATTTGCTGTACGCGCCGCCGCCGTCCGGCTTCATTCCGTTCCAGATTTTGACGTCGTACCCCGCGGCCTGCCTGGTCTGCAGCCCGAACAGCACGAAGTCGGTCGCGCGGCGCAGGATGCCGCCCACCTTCTTGATCGAGATGAGCATGTGCATGACGTTCTTGCCATCGCTTACCGGCGTCACACACTGGAGCAGCTTGTATTTGACGTCTCCGTCCAGGGCGACGGTCATGACACACCCGCCGGGGTAGCCATCGAAGTGCAGGTTCATCTGCGACATGTTCAGGCCGAGCGCGCGTGACAGCATGCCGAGGGGGCCGAAGTACCGGTCCACGGTGAAGTCGATCCCGGCACCGAACCACGCGCCCGCCAGGGCCAGCGACTCAACCTCCGGCCACTGGCGCCAATCGTCGAAGAGCTTGAGTTCGAAGGCCGAGATCGGGAGCGCGTGCACCGGGGTTGCGTGCTGCGCGTCGTAGAAGTTCTCGACGATCCGCAAGACCGCCGTGGTCGTCTCGAACGCGAAGTGCAGGTGCATAAAGTCGCTGTTGTCGACATCGGCCGCGGAGATTTCGGGCAGCGGGTGCAGCGGCTGCGGGGAGCCGTACCAGACCCACACGTAGCCGTATCGCTCGGCGGTGACCAACGTCGGCTGACGCGCCCCGCGCGGCACCGGCTCCAGCTGGCGCACCGCCTGGCTGTGGCCGGGGATGTGAACGCACTGGCCCTGTTCGTCGTACCGCCAGTGGTGAAACGGGCACTGGATGCACCCGTCCTTGATCCGCCCGTCAGCCAGGTTCGCGCCCAGGTGCGAGCAGTGGCGGTCCATCACCACGGCCCGCCCCGTCGCTCCGCGCCACGCCACGCACGGACGGCCGAAGAGCGTCAACTCGGTCGGCTTGTCCTTGAGCTCGTTGGAGCGCATCGCGACGTACCAGCTCGCGGCCAGGCGTGTGGTTGCGTCGTACGCGCCCGAGGGACGCTTCTTGACGCTCGCTTGATCCAATTGAATGTCGTTCATCGTTTTTATGTCGTCGTCGAGCGGCTACTTCTTCAGCGCCAAGCCGATGCGGGTCGTGATGTACGCCTTGAGCAGCGCGAACATCGGGTTGTAGTCGAAGTACTTTTTCACCTCTGCCGGCGCGCGGGTTTGCGTCCAGTACATCAGCCGCATCGCCGGCAGCAGGCTGTACTTCGAGTTGTTGAGCTGCGGCTTGTCCCCGGTGATGCAGTACCCGAAGCCGAACATCGGCTTGGCGAAGTCTCGTTCGTCGATGAGGGCGTGAATCCGCGCCGCGGCCTCATCGGCCGGCTTGCGCCCGGCGCTCACGGCCTCGACCTCGGCTTTGGCGTCGTTGAACAACTGGTAGTACTCCTCCATGTCCGCGCACAGGTATCCGAGGTACGGAGGGTCGTTGTCGAGGTGATCGAGGTCGCCCTCGTTGCGCGACGCGCGGAACCTCGCGTGGGCCTGCACGAGCCGGAACTGCCCGAGGATGGTGCCGACCGCCCACAGCCTGTGGAACGCGTCCCATAGGCGGAAGTCCGAGAACGCCGTGTAGCAGCAGCTGACGAAGTCGTCGTTGTGGTCCAAAAGCTTTTGCTGCAGGCGCTCGATGTACTCGAAGCGCTCGGGGGAGAAGTCGTCGTCGCGCAGCGCCTTGATGAGGCGCGCCGCGAGCGCGTGGATGGTCACCGCGGTGTTTTCCAGCCCCCGGGAGAAGAGCGGGTCGATGAAGCCGTTCGCGTGCAGCATCAGGCAGTAGCGGTCGCCGACGCAGGCGTTCGACGAGAATTGCAGGCGGTCGGTCTTGACCCAGTCGCGCACCGGCACGGCGTCCCGGAACTGAGCCCCGATGCTCGGGAACCGCGCGAGGAACTCATCGAATTCCTGCTGTGCGGAGATGTCGGTTTTCGGGTAAACACGGGGGTCGAGCTGCAGGCCGACGCTCACCAGGTTGTTGGTCGACCGCGGGTGGTTGTTGAACGGAATCACCCAGAGCCAGCCGCCCTCGAACATGTGGTGCAAGGTCCCCTCGTGCCAGCGCCAGCGCTGCCCCTTGACCTTGAAGATGTCGTCGAACGGCTTGACCCCGAGCATGTGCGTGTAGAGGCTGCGCGAGTGCGTCTTGAAGCGACACGGTTCTTCGCGGAGCTTGAACTTGGTCGCGAGCGGCGCGCGAGGTCCTCCGCAGTCGATCATGTACCGGCCGGTGAACCGTTCGCCCTGGGCGGTGGTCACCGCGACGCCGTCTTTATCGGCGTGGTATTCGGTCACGGTAGTCTTCTGGTGGACCTTGCAGCCGTATTTAATGGCGGCTTGCAACAAGTAGGCGTCGACGTCTTGCCGGTAATAATGGCTCTCCGGCCCCCACGGCAGCTCGGGAATGACGCACTGGGTGAACTCCTTCGGGTCGTGCTCCTGGCCGGGCTTGTGGAACACGAAGCCGAAGTTGCGCTTAATGCCCGTGCTCGACGCGACGTAACGTTGCGTCGAATAGAACGACGTGATGTGGTCGAGCTCCGGAATGCCGTAGCGATCAGCGATGATGCGGTTCATAAGAGACGTCTCGGGGATCGACGATTCGCCGATCGTGAACCGCGGGTGCGACGACTCCTCGATGATCAGCACGCGAAACTGTTGTTTGGCCAAGATGGCCCCCATCTGGGTGCCGGACATGCCCGAGCCGAGGATGATTACGTCGAAGTGATTGCTATCGTGTTCGTTCGCGGGGCTCTTCTGAGTCATGGGGGCAAACTCTCCTTGTGAGATAACACTGGGTCGCGCGCATCAGGATTCGTCGAGCGCGGCGCGGACGCGGGACCGCGCGGCATACGTCAGCGTGAGCAGCTCACCGAGCATGCTGGGCGCGTACCCCCCGCTGCCGATTTCAGGGCCGCTTTGCCCGACTTCGTACGCCCGCTCCGCCAATTTGAGGTGAGGCGCCCGAAAGCGCAGCAGGACCTTGAAGACCCGCTCGAGGGCTGTCAGCCCAGCCCGCACGTGCTCGTCCCGCGTACCGACCGCTCGCGCCTCGTCGAGCGCGCGGTCGATGAGCGCCGGCTCCCCGGAGAACCGAGCGTAGACCGCCCTGTACGCGGGAAGCACATAGGGCAGGTACGTCTCTTTGAATTCTCGATAAGTTTGGTCGTCCGATTGCGAGCCCCACAGGACGTGCTCCAGCACGAAGAGGGGCATTTCTACGGCACCGGGGCCGAGGTAGCTCTGGCCCCCGACTCGAATCGGTTCGTAGAAGGGGCGCAGCTCATCGTAGAAGACCTGCGGCGAGATGAAGCGGTACGCGTAGACGATCGATTCGACCATTTTCTGCAGATAGGCTTCCAGCTCGTCGCACCTTTGCGCGAACTCGGGCGACCGCAGGGACACATCGAACAGCTCGACGGTCAACGCGATGGCCGCCTCGAGGGCCGCCATCGAGATGCGCACGCTCTCGAGCAGGTGCGCTTCGTCGGGCAGCCCGGTGTAGCTGCGCTGCGCGTCGGCCGCCGTGGGGTTCCAGACCGTCACATGCAGGAGCGTCTCGCGCGGCGGCAGGTTGGTCGCGCGTGCCAGGTCGAGCAGCACCGGCTCAAGCCCGGGCACCACGTCCGCGGGCTCATGTCCGTGGCGCTTGAGCGACCCCAGGAAGAACCCGATGTCCCGCATCGCGGCGGCGGCTTCGACGAAACCCCAGCCGCAGGGCAGGCCGCGCAACGGGAGGAACTCGCGCAGCAGGCCGACGATGCCGGGCACGTCCTTGTTACGGTTCAGGCCCGGCAGTTGCAGAACGAGCGCGCGCGCCTGCAGCGGATCGCAGGCCGCCACGGCAGCGTGGGTGGCCGCGAATACGCCTACCCGGTCCAAGGTGCGTTCCACTACAGGCTTTCCTGCGCTGCGAACTTCGGCCCACGCTGGCCGCGCGACAGCCCCGCGTCGCCGTCACGCAGCGACCGCAGGTAGTCGTAGTTCGTCGGCAGGCTGGTGCGCAGACGCTCGGCCTCGCGCCGGATGTTGGCGAACATCGCCTCGGCTTTCTCGATCGACTCCGGTCGGTGCTGCAACAGCGGCAGCGACCGGTCGGGCAGCATGCCCAAGCCGGCAAAGATGCAGTAGTAGTTGCCGTTCAACCAGAAATTCTTGAATTCGTAGTCGAAGGTCTCGTAGTACGTGGAATCGTCGAACGACGTGGTGGTCAGCGGCAGCCCCGCCTTGTAGCGCTGAACCTTCTCTTTGATGGCGTCCGAGAGCCGCAGGTCGTGCCGGTTCGCGAGCCAGAACGGCGTGTCATCGCGCGACGTGGTGAAATAGTGCGCTTGGACGAAATCCCGGCAGTCGTCGAACATGTGGACGATCTCGGCGTTGAAAGCGTCGCTCAGCCGCGGGTCGAACGAGGTGTCGGGGAAGTGCTTCACGAGCTGGTAAAGCGCCGCGTAGATGAAGTAGATCCCCGTCGATTCCAGGGGCTCCAGAAAGCACGACGACAGCCCGATCGAGACGCAGTTGTTGACCCATGCCCGCTTGTTGCGCCCGACCCGGAACTTGATCTGGTTGAGCGGCTGATTGTCCGAGAGGCCCCAGAGTTTGAGGAAGTCGGCGGTGGCCTGGTCGCGCGAGGTGAAATGGCTCGAGAAGACGTAGCCGCTGCCGAACCGGCCCAGCATCGGAATCTTCCAGGTCCATCCCGAGTTCATGGCGATCGAGGAGGTGTACGGCTCGACCCCATCGCGCGCGTCGTCGTTGGGCACGGCGCTGGCGACCGCGCTGTCGCACAGCAGGTAGTCGGACATGTCGATGAAGGGTTCCTTCAGCGCCTGATTGATCAGGAGCCCCCGCATGCCGGAGCAGTCGATGAACAGGTCCGCCTCCAGCGTCCGCCCCTCCTTGGTGAGCAGGTTGGAGATGTAGCCGCGGTTGTTCAGGCGAACGTCCACGACTTCATCGACCACGCGGTTCACCCCGCGCTCGACGGCCCAGCGTTTCAAGAAGTCGGCCACCAGGTGCGCGTCGAAGTGCCACGCGTGGGACATCTGGCGGGTGCCGTCGGACAGGCACGGTGCCAGCTTGCCGTCGAGTGCCCCGGGCTGCGGGTAGCACGCGTACTCCATCGGCTGCTGGAAGCCCTGTTCGCGCTTGCGCAGCCAGTAGTGGGTAAGCGGCACGCCGTCGCAGTTCGGCACGTTGCCGAACAAATGGTAGAAGTGATCGTCGCGCGAGGGGGCGGGAGACTTTCTCCAATTCACGAACTTGATCGCGGCCTTGAACGCGCCGTTCACTTGGGGCATCCATTCCCGCTCCGGTATCCCGAGGAAATCGAAGAACACCTTCTGCAAACTTGGGATGGTCGCTTCGCCCACGCCGATCCGCGGGATCGCCGCAGATTCGATGAGCGTAATGTTCGCCTGCTGTTGGAGGGCCCGGACGAGGTACGAGGCGGCCATCCAGCCCGCAGTGCCGCCGCCCACGATGACGATATTCTTGATCGGCTTGTTCATAACACTCCTTGTTTCAAAGGCGGGCCGCCTGTGACGAGGGGAGGCCGCCAGTCTTCGTGCATCCATGCAAGAGGCACATCAATGTGCTGTTAGAGACTCTAGACTGCCGGAAAAGCGATGCAAATTCCGTTTCCGAATTAACATCCTGAAGTGCAAAGGTATTCGCTATAAAAGAAGGTTTTGGCGCACGTTCTTTTGCGCCTGATCAGTCCGCCGCCGACTTCATCCAGCGCCGATTTTGAAGAGGCGAGCCGATCAAAAATGATCGGATCACTCGCGCACTGCGCACCGCCACTTTTTGCCAATGCTGTTCATCGGCCCTCGATGCGCAGTGGCAGGCTGTCGATCACCTGGGACAGCGTTTGCTCCAGTTCCTGCTCCTCTTTCAGCGGTTCCGCGCTTCTTCGGCGTTGTCGGAATTCGCTGGGGCTGGAACCGGTGAATTGCTTGAAGGCACGGGCAAAGTAAGACGGGTCCTTGAAGCCGACCTCGTAACCGATGCTGGTGATGGGCATCTGGCTGTTGTCGAGCAGGTTCTTGGCGCTGTCCATGCGTTTGCTCAGGATGTAATCCATGAAGCCCAGGCCATGGACTTCCTTGAACAGGCGGCTGAAGCGAAACGTGGTCATGCCGCAACGTTTAGCCAACTCTTTCTGGTCGATGTTTTCACGAAAATTCTGCTCGATGTACAGCAGCACATCGCTGAGCGCCTGGTGTTTCTGGTGCTCGGTGGTCAGGCGGATGCTGTCGGGCAGGGACGGGCCATGTTCGATCTGCAAGGTTTTACCGCTGGAGCCGCTGCTGTGGCGCAAGTCGTAGAGCTGTTTCAGCGCATGCAGGAAACGCCGGATCTCGGCGCTCGAGAGGGGCAGCACCATGTATTCCCAGACGCGCGAGCGCATTGCCCAGACGGCGAGTTCTTCGGAATGCTGCACCGTGAACATGGCGATGGGAATGGAGGGAAGCTTGTGCTTGATCTCCAGCAGCAGATTGAGCCCGCGCATGTCCGGGCGGTCATAGTGCATGCAGATCATGTCGGGTGGAGGAGCAACCTCCTTTTCCGACAGCGACGGCTCTTTCGCCATCCGGCAATCGCAGGCTGGACGAAACAGCTCGATCAGTTCTTCGGATGATCGATTGCGGGTGAGGTCGAACCATAAAAGAGAGGGTTTGGGGGTCGACTCGGATTTCATTTCCCTATTCCTTCCTGGTGTCTCACTGTCACTTCCTGAGCTGTCAGTATTGTCACTGTGCCGTGCGGGCGAAGGATCAAGTTCTGATAACGCTTCATAGGATTCTCTTGATTACCTTCTATGGCTGACAGCGAAAATTTAAATCGACCTGCAGCTCCCTTGCAGTTGCGATCGCCTTTGTTGCCCCGGCGGACACGCCAGAGTCAGTTCTTGCGCTATCTGAGGATAGCTCCCTTCTAGAAAGTCCCCATCTGCCGGGCGTTTTCATTAGTGTTTTTCCTACCTGGCCACGGGCCGCAAAAAAATCCTAGGGTTCGGCAATAAACTCCTAACTCTCTCTGCTAGCTACTGACTAGGATTCACCTCAGGCGGCATAAATACTGATCGCCTTAAGACAACTTTATTTATGTGAGGTGGTGACATGAAACTGCAATCGATCAAAACTTTGGTGGTGGCGTTCATTAAAGATGAAGACGGTCTGACCATCGTTGAATATGCCGTCGCAGGTGGTCTGATTACGCTCGGCGCCGTCGCTGCATTCGTAACCCTGGGAGGCAACGTTTCCGCTGCCATTACCAGCCTGGGTTGCGCTGTTACGGGCGTGGTGTGCTAACGGCGAGCGTTGCGCTGAGTTCCCAGTCCTGGGCAGGAGCAGCTCATTACCCCTTACTGGCCGGATTTCTCGGGCCAGGCACCGATGAGCGGTTCCCCTCAGGCTGGGGTTGTGCCTGTCGTCAGGATCAAACTGCATATGCGTTCTACCGTTTTCCGTTTGATCTCACGCCGATGAGGTGAAGCCTTTCCATCAGCATTTGCAGCGAGAGCGCATGCATGAGGGAGGCTCTAGCACCTGCTCTGGAACGAGATCGAATCGTTGAATGCCCCTTTGCCCAGGCAGCTTTTCACCGCGCTGGCGTGCCCTCCAGAATCTCTTTCCAGCTTCAGCAGTATTGTCGTTGTATGGCCCGCCTGAAGATCAAATCCTGATATCAAAACCTCTGTTTAGTTCGATGCGCACTATGCCCTGCGTAGCGAATAAAAGCGGGTTTTTGCCATTGCTTTGGGAACGGATGTTTCTTGGTGAGAATGAGACGATTTCAAAAGAGACTTTTCTATTATTCCTTCCGGAGATAAGCCGCTCTATTAATTGGAATATTGTTGTTAGTGTTTTTATTGTTTTAACAACGGCAATAAAGTCCTAACGATCGGCAAAAAACTCCTAACCCCTTCAAGGGTCACCTGACTAATGTTTCAACAGGCAGTACGAAAGTGCTGATCTAAAACAAAACAGTTAGTGGGAAATAAATCTGCGATGGCCTGGTTATTGTCGAATATGCAATGACAGGTGGTTTGTTCACTTCAGGCGCTGTCGCCGCGTTTATACCCGGTTACTAATGAAAACAGCCATCGCCCGCCCGGGATGCGCTGTCCAGGTAAACCTGCTGGTACGCCAACTTCTGCCGAGGGCCGCAGTCATGGGCAAAGAGCAATTACTCGCTGTTGCATTGATGCTGGGACTGCTGGGAATAGCGGTGGTCAGTGACCTTCGCCGCAACCGTATTCCCAATCTCCTGATTGTGGTGGGGCTGGGGCTGGGGATTGCCGGCCAGGTCGTTTCCTCCGGCGTTGCCGGGCTGGGTCATGGGCTGTTGGGCATGTTGATCGGTTTTAGCGTTTTTCTTCCCTTGTACGCCTTGGGAGGAATGGCGGCCGGCGACGTCAAGCTGATGGCCATGGTGGGGGCCTTTCTTACCCCGCAGCACGCTCTCTGGGCAGCGTTTTTCAGCCTGATTGCCGGTGGCGTATGCGGGGCGCTGTTTGTGCTGGTACGTGGCCAGGTGCAACAGACCATGGGGCGTTACTGGCAAATGATGAGAGCCAGGGCCTATTTGTCTCCGGCGGATGACGAAGTGGCCGGCAAACCCTTTCCCTATTCGATTGCGATCCTGCTCGGCACATTGGCCAGCTTTTACCTCTGGTTGCCCCTTGGCCAGTAGCTCAGGAGAACGTTATGTACGCCATTAGCAATAGCCGCCTGGCCGGCAATGACCGCAAAGCAGTGCAGCAATTGGCTCCACAGCCGCGCACGATCCTTGAGACCGGCCTGGCGGAGAACTTCCTCGGCGACCTGGTCTGCAAGCACTTGCACGATGCCGGCGTGCTGGACATGCCTCGACTGGTCGAGCGCCTGGCGCTGACGGGGGCGGTCATTGAAGAAATCCTCAGTTTCCTGCGCCAGGATCATCGGGTCGAGATCCTTGGCCAATCCAGCGGCCAGGGCTTGCGCTATGGGCTGACCGAGCGTGGCCGCAATGCCGCCCGCGATGCGTTGTCGCGCAGTGGCTATATCGGCGCCGCGCCCTTTCCGGTGAGCGCTTACCGCGCGCTGCTCAAGGTCCAGACCATTCACCATGGGCGGATCAGTGCCCGCGACATGCAGGCTTCTTTCGGCTCCATGGTGCTGGCGCAAAACATGCTCGACCAACTGGGCGTGGCCCTGAACTCCGGGCGCGCAATCATGATTTACGGGCCGGCGGGCACGGGCAAGACCTATGTCAGCAGCCGCTTGATCCGGCTGTTCTCCGAGTCCATCTGGATTCCCCATGCCATTGCGATCAACGATGCGGTGATCGAGGTCTACGACCCTCAAGTCCATCGGCGTACGGAGGCCGGCGACCAGCAGAACAGCTTACTGCTCAATGAGGGAATCGACCGCCGTCTGCTGTGCTGCGAGCGGCCGATCGTGATCACCGGCGGCGAGCTGACCATGGAACAGCTGGACATCCGCTACGACCCTTTCACCCGCCAGTACCAGGCACCTTTGCAGCTCAAGGCCAGCAATGGCCTGTTCGTCATCGACGACATGGGGCGCCAGCGCATGGCCCCCGCGGAGCTGCTCAACCGCTGGATCGTACCGATGGAAGAGAAGCGTGACTTCCTCAACCTGGGCGGCGGGCGGCACTGCGAATTGCCGTTCGACCTGATCCTGGTGTTTTCCACCAACTTGAACCCGCTGGAACTGGCCGACGAGGCGTTCCTGCGGCGTATCGGCTACAAGCTGCAGTTCGGCTACCTCAAGCCCGAGGAGTACGAACGCATCTGGATTCAAGAGACCGAGCGTTTGAACATCCCGTATGACCCGCAGCTGTTGCGCTACGTCGTGGAGGAACTCTATGGCGCCGAGAACATGCCGCTGGTGCCTTGCCACCCACGGGATCTCTTGAGCATGGCGCTCGATCGCCAGCGCTACCTGGGCGCCAGCGGACCGCTGTCACCCCTGGAACTGGAATGGGCTTGGCACAGCTATTTCGTCCAGCTCGATTTTCTTTGAGTAAGGAGATATCGACATGAGTTCTCGTACTTTCACTCTGGTCGCCTTGTCCGTGGTCCTGGGCCTGGGCGCAGCCTGGATGGCCAACAACTGGCTCAACGCAAGGCTCAATGCCAGCCCCGACGACAACCAGCAGAACGTGGTGGTGGCGACCGTGGAGATCGCCTTCGGGCAAATGGTCGAGCCACAGCAGGTCGCACTGGTCCGCATGCCCAAGGAGACCGTGCCCGAGGATGCTTTCGACGCGACCGAGAAGGTGGTGGGCAAGATCGCCACGTTCTCCATGCTGCGCGGCGACATCCTGCGCGGTGCGCGCCTGGCCGAACACCTGGGCGGCAGCACCCTGGCCTCGCTGATCGAGCCCAGCAAGCGTGCCATCTCGGTAAGGGTGGACGACGTGGTCGGCGTGGGCGGGTTCCTGTTGCCGGGCAACCGGGTCGACGTACTGGCCACGCGGCAGACCGGCAATGGCACTGCCGAATCCAAGACCATTCTCGAGGACCTGCGGGTGCTGGCGGTGGACCAGACGGCCAGTACCGACAAGACCCAGCCGGTAGTCGTGCGGGCCGTCACCCTGGAAATGACCCCGTTCCAGGCCGAGGCACTGGTCAAGGGCATGACCGCCGGCAAGCTGCAACTGGCCCTGCGCAACCCGCTGGACAACCAGAAGCAACCCGCCGCGCTGGTCGAGCCGGTGGCGATGGTCCAGGAGGTGCCGGTGCCTCCGGTGGCCCGGCCGATTGTGCGCCAGCGCGCCAGCGGCGATAGCGGTATCACCGTAATCCGTGGCATCGAGGTCAACGTCGTGAAGTCCCAGCTGTAAATGCTCGGGCAGCACAAAGGCCAACCATGAGGGCTTGATGATGAGCATGCGTATCCAACAGCCATTGAGTGCATTTCCACAGCAGCAGCGCGGAGCCATGCTCGTACTGGTGGTGATTGCCCTGGCTTCGATGCTGTTAATGGGGGCCCTGGCGCTGGATGGCAGCCATATGCTGGTGAACAAGTCCCGCTTGCAGAATGCGGTGGACGCGGCGGCGCTGAGCGGTGCCAAGACCCTCAGCATGGTCATGGGCACGACCGGCTCCGCGAGCCTGACGCAAACCGCTGCGCTCAACACCCTGAGCCTCAACGCCAATGCCACCGGCAATCAGGAACTGGCCACCGCCATCGGCAACAATCCCGGTGCTTTTGCCACGGTGGAGTTGGCGTCCAGCGTCTATGGACCGTTTTCCTTCCCGGGGCCCGCTAACGCGAGCTATGTGCGAGTGACGGTTTCGAACTATTCCCTGGCCGGATTCTTCTGGGGCGTGTTCCAGACCCTGGGCAACGGCGTCGGCAACAAGTTCGTGACCGCCGTTGCCACCGCCGGGCCTAGCCCCACCAGCCCTTGCGACCTCACACCGCTGATGGTGTGTGGCGATCCAACGCAAAACAGCCCGGCCACCGGGATGTTCTGGGGGTTCAGGTTCGGCGATCCGCAGGTATTGAAAACCGCCGCAGGCAACAGCTCGCCGATTGGCCCGGGCAACTTTCAGCTGCTCGATTTCGGTTCCGGCGGCAACACCGTCAGGCAGGGGCTGGCGGGCGGTATCAACCAGTGCAACAACGTCGGTTCGAATGTCCAGACCAAGCCGGGGAATACCGTCGGGCCTGCCTCGCAGGGGCTCAACACGCGCTTCAACCAGTATTCCGGCGGTCTCAGCTCGGCGGACTATCCACCGGACCTGGTGGTGACGGTCAATTCCAAGTCGTTCACCTACGACAATACGCTGGCGCAGATCCAGTACGAAAATCAGTTGGTTACGTCCAACAGCGGCAACCTGTCCGCGGGTGGCAATGCCTTGTACGACTACAACGACTGGGTACAGGACGCCGCCAACTGCGTCGCCGGCGGCGGTGGCAGCTGCCAGAACGGCGGGGCGTTCGAGCGGCGGATCATCAAGATCGTGATCGGTGACTGCAGCGGCAAGAACGACGGGACGTCCTCGATACCGGTGCTGGGTTTCGGCTGCTACTTCGTCCTGCAACCGGCCTCGCAACAGGGCAACTCGGCGCAGATATTCGGCCAGTTCCAGAGCGTATGCGAGGGCGACAACGTCCCCGGCCCGACCCCGACCACTACCACCGGACCGCAGATCATCCAGCTGTACAAGACCTACATCGATAACAACCAGACCCCCAGCACCGACTCTTAGGAGGCTTTATGGGACGCACAGGATTCAGGTCGCCGCGGCGTCAAGGCGGATTGGCGTTGGTGGAGCTGGTGTTGACGCTGCCGTTGTTGCTGTTGCTGATGCTGGCCTTCGCCGAGTTCGGCCGCATGCTGTTCCAGTACAACAGCCTGATGCAGGCCAGTCGCGACGCCGGGCGCTTTGTCGCCAGCCAGGCGTGGAACGCCACCCTGGGCACGCTTGAACTGAGCGGCACGCTGCAGACGCAGACCAAGAACGTCGCGGTCTATGGCGTGCCGTCCAATCCCAATGGCTACCCGGCGGTGGTGTCGGGGCTGACGCCGGCGAATGTCGCGGTCTCCGCGGTCGGTACCAACCATGTCCAGGTCAGCATTACCTACACCTACGTGCCGGTGATCGGCAGCGCCTTGCCGGCCTTGTATGGCAGCAGCGTACCGCTGGGCCTGGCGTTGACTTCCACTGTCGTGATGAGGGCCTTGTGATGAATGTCAAAGGTATGCGCGGGCTGTACACCGTCGAATTCGCGATCACCAGCCTGGTGCTGTTCGTCATGTTGTTTGGCGTGCTGGAAATGGGGCGGCTGTATTTCACGGTCAATGCCCTGAATGAAACGGTGCGCCGCGGCGCCCGCCTGGCGGCGGTGTGCGACATCAACGACCCGGTGATCCTGCGTCGCGCGATGTTCAACACAGCCGCCGACAGCGGCGCGAGCAGCCTGCTCAATAACCTGACCACCGCCAACCTGAACCTGGTCTATCTGGACGCCAACGGTGCGAACGTCGCCAGCCCCAACGATTTGAGCGGCACCGGCGGGTTCGTCGCCATTCGCTATGTCCAGCTGCAGGTATCCAATTTCAACTTCAACTTTCTGATTCCTGGGTTCGGCGGGGTGTTTGTCCTGCCGGTATTCAGGGCGACCGTGCCGCGTGAAAGCCTCGGTCGGCATCCCCAGGCAGCAGTCACTCCGGAGATCACGCCATGCTAAGTACACGAGAAGCGCCCGTCGCCGCTGCTACTGAAAAGCAAGGCAAACGCCTGCTGATCAGTGGGCGCGACGTGACGACCTTGAACTATCTGAAAGCGTTGAGCCAGGGTTTGCCGAACCTGCAGGTAAGCACTCGCCTGGTCAGCAACGGCCATACCGATCCGCTGTACGGCCTGGAGCAGATGCCCGACTTCCTGCTGTTGCGCGTCAGCCACCTGTGGCGCGAAGAGCTGGCGGCCTTGTTGCAGCATCCGCTCAAGGAGCGCCCACCGCTGCTGGTGTGCGGCCCGCTGGACGAGCGTGAAGGCATGCGCCTGGCGATGCAGGCCGGCGCCCGGGACTTCCTGCCCGAACCGGTGGCGGCGGAAGACCTGCAAGCGGCGATCGGCCGGATGCTCATGGAAGCCAATGCCGAGCAGGGCACCGGTGGCAAGCTGATTGCGGTCATGAACGCCAAGGGCGGTTCGGGCGCCTCGATGCTGGCGTGCAACCTGGCCCATCAGCTCTCCACCCGCGGGGGCAGGACCCTGCTGCTGGACCTGGACCTGCAGTTCGGCAGCGTGGCGCATTGCCTGGACGTGGTGCCGGCGCACAGTCATGTGGATGTGCTGAAGCAGGTCGAGTCCCTGGACAGCATCGCCCTGCGTGGCTACTGCAACCATTTCAGCCCGACCCTGCATGTGCTGGGCGGGCGCACCGGTGAGCTGTGCCTGACGCAGGATGTGCACCACGACCAGCTGGAAAAGCTGCTGCGCCTGGCCCGTGGTACCTACGACTGGGTGGTGGTGGATCTGCCGCGGCAGATCGATCACCTCAGCGGTGTCACGCTCGAGCAGGCCGACCGCATCTACGTCGTGTTGCAGCAGAGCCTGAGCCACTTGAAGGACGGCACCCGCCTGACCCGTATCCTGCGCGAAGACCTGAATGTGCATGGCAACCGGATACAGGTGGTGGTCAACCGCTACAACAAGACCTCGCCGGTGAGCCTCAAGGACATCTCCGATGCCCTGCGCTGCCCGACCCTGCAAGCCCTGCCCAACGACTACGCGGGGGTCAGCGAAAGCCAGAACACCGGCGTGCCGCTGGAGCTGCACGCGCCCCGTTCGGGCGTGACCCTGGCCCTGCGCGAAGTGACCCAGAACCTGATCGGGATCGAGGTCGCCGAGAAGAGTCTGTTCAAACGTACTTTCAATCGTCTGTTCGGAGGCTAGATCATGCTCAGCGACTTTCGTAATCGCCTGCGCCAGCAACCCGGCAAACAGGCACCGGCAGAGAAACAAGACGCATCCGGCGCCAGTGAAGAGTGCGCCAACGTACTCATGGCCTGGGAGGCCAGCGTGCCGGACCTGCTCTATGAAACCAAAACCAAGCTCGGCTCGATGGAGGTCGAGTGGCGGGAGAGGATCTACCAGCAGTTGCTCAAGGTCATGGACCTGTCGCTGCTCGACTCCCTGGAACCCGCCGAGGCCGGGCGGCAGATCCGTGACATTTGCCAGCGCCTGCTCGACGAACATTCGGCGCCGATCAATGCCAGCAGCCGCCAGCTGATCCTCAAGCAGATCACCGACGAGGTGCTTGGTCTCGGGCCCCTGGAACCACTGCTGAACGACTCGAGCGTGTCCGACATCCTGGTCAACGGCCATGCCTCGGTGTACGTCGAGCGTTTCGGCAAGCTGCAAAGGACGGACGTGCATTTTCGCGACGACCACCACTTGCTGAACATCATCGACCGCATCGTTTCCAGCCTGGGGCGGCGCATTGATGAGTCCTCGCCGCTGGTAGACGCCCGCCTGAAGGACGGTTCGCGGGTCAACGCGATCATTCCACCGCTGGCCATCGACGGGCCGAGCATGTCGATCCGCCGTTTCGCCGTGGATTTGCTCAACACCGGGAGCCTGGTGCAAATGGGCACCCTGACCCCGGCCATCGCCCTGATGCTCAAGGCCATCGTCCGCGGCCGGCTGAATGTGCTGATCTCCGGCGGGACCGGCAGCGGCAAGACCACCATGCTCAACGTGTTGTCCAGTTTCATTCCGCACAACGAGCGGATCGTGACGATCGAGGACTCGGCCGAGCTGCAACTGCAGCAACCGCATGTGGTACGCCTGGAAACCCGTCCGTCGAACATCGAGGGCCGTGGCGAAGTGGGCCAGCGGGAGCTGGTGCGCAACAGCCTGCGCATGCGCCCGGACCGCATCGTGATCGGTGAGGTGCGTGGCGCCGAGGCGCTGGACATGCTGACGGCGATGAACACCGGCCACGACGGCTCCTTGACCACCATCCACGCCAACACCGCCCGCGATGCCCTGGGCCGGATCGAGAACATGGTGTCGATGACGGGGGCGACCTTTCCGATCAAGGCCCTGCGCCAGCAGATCGCGTCGGCCATCGGCGTGGTGATCCAGCTGGAGCGGCAGGAAGACGGCACGCGCCGGCTGGTCAGCGTGCAGGAAATCAACGGCATGGAAGGTGAAATCATCACCATGACCGAGATCTTCTCTTTCGTGCGCAGCGGCCTGGGCGAGAAAGGCGAAGTCATCGGCGAATTCCGCCCCACCGGCATGGTGCCGGCGTTTCGCGATGTGCTGGCCAAGCGAGGCATCGAGCTGCCGCTCAGCCTGTTCCGGCCTGACTGGATGGAGGGCTAGCCATGAACCAGATCCCCAGTGAATTTATCCTGGCATTTCTCGGGATGGTGTTCACCGCCATATTCCTGCTCAGCCAGAGCCTGACGGTGCCGGTGTTCGGCGAAGCGGGCAAGGTGCGCAAGCGTATTCGCAGCCGCCTCGACCTGCTGGAGCGGGCCAGTAACCTGGAGAACATGCAGTCGGTTCTGCGCCAGAAATACCTGCGCCGCCTGTCGCCGCTGGAGGCGCGCCTGGAGCAGTTGCCAGCGATGGAAGCCCTGGCGCAGATGATCGAGCAGGCCGGGCATGAATACCGCGCTTATCGGGTGCTGATGCTCAGCCTGGTCCTGATGCTGGGGACGGGCATGACGCTGTGGATATTCACCCAATTGTGGTGGGTGGCGCTGCCGGCGGCGGTTGTGGCGTTCTGGCTGCCGGTGCTGAAAATCTCCCGGGACCGTACCCAGCGCTTTGCCAAGTTCGAGGAGCAATTGCCCGATGCACTGGACGCCATGTGCCGGGCGCTACGGGCCGGGCATCCGTTCAACGAGACCCTGCAACTGGTGGCCGACGAGCATAAGGGGCCGGTGGCCCACGAGTTCGGCCTGACCTTTTCCGACATCAACTACGGCAACGATGTGCGTCGGGCCATGCTCGGCCTGCTGGAGCGCATGCCGAGCATGACCGTGATGATGCTGGTGACTTCCGTGCTGATCCATCGCGAGACGGGCGGCAACCTGACAGAAGTGCTGGAGCGCTTGAGCAGCCTGATTCGCGGTCGTTTCCGCTTTCAGCGCAAGGTCAAGACGCTCTCGGCCGAAGGTCGCCTGTCGGGCTGGATCCTGGTGGCGATGCCGTTTGTACTGGCTGCGGGGATTGTGTTGTCGAGCCCCACCTACCTGCCGCTGCTCATCAATGAGCCATTGGGGCAGAAGATGGTCCTGGGCGCGTTTATGGCGATGCTGATAGGGATTTTCTGGATACGCAAAATCATCCGCATCCAGGTCTGAGCACAATCACTCGTAGGGGGTGAGGTCATGGAATATCTACTGAGTCTGATCAATCGTCTGGTCGGTAACGAAGAACTGGCGCGCCTGCTGTTCGCCGCGGCCATTGGCCTCAGCGTGGTGCTGGCCGTGGCGACCCTGGTGTTGCTGCTGCAAGGGCTGCAGGACCCGGTACAGCGCCGTCTCATGCTGATCAAGCGCGGCCATGGCGACGGTCGCAGGCAGGGCACGCCCAGCAATCTGCAATTGATGCTGGAGCAGGTTGGCCAGCGCTTTGTCTCTGGCGAGCAGGAGCAAGCTTCCGCAACCCGGACCCTGCTGACCCATGCGGGCTTTCGCTCCCCGGCGGCGGTGCAGATGTATTGGGCCGTGCGCTTGCTGACGCCGCTGGCCTTGATGGCGCTGGCGATCCTGGCGCTGCCGCTGATGTCCAAGGTCTCACTGATGCTGGGCATGGGCCTGGTGCTCCTGGCGCTGGGGGTGGGCTGGCTGGTGCCGGCCATCTACGTCGACGCGCGCAAGAACGCGCGGATGACCCGCTTGCTCGTGGCCTTTCCGGATGCGCTGGACTTGATGGTGGTCTGCGTGGAGTCAGGCCTTGCCTTGCCCCAGGCCATCGAGCGGGTGTCGGAAGAGATCGCCGTCAGCCAGCCTGAGCTGGCCACGGAGCTGGCGCTGGTCAACTCCGAGGTCCGTGCCGGGGTGCCCAGCACTGAAGCGCTCAAGCACCTGGCCGAGCGCACCGGGCTGGAGGATATTCGCGGGTTGGTGAGCTTGCTGGCGCAGAGTATTCGCTTCGGTACGAGTGTCGGTACGACCTTGCGCATCTATGCCGAGGAGTTTCGCGACCGGCGCACGCAGCAGGCCGAAGAGAAAGCCGCGAAGATCGGCACCAAACTGGTGTTTCCGCTGATCTTCTGCCTGTGGCCAAGCTTCTTCCTGGTAGCCATAGGCCCGGCGATCATCGGCGTGTTCAAAGTATTCGGGAAGATATAAGAGGGGGGAGGGGGGCAGAGCCATTTGCATGAATGGCATCGCCCCCTCTGAGTTGATCGCGATCTATTGCCCCTGGGAACCACCGCCACCCGAACCTACGTACTCCTTGTAGTACTCGGGGATCGGGTGTTTGTAGTTGTCCAGCCAGCGTTGCAGGGCAAGTTCCCGTTCGCTGGGCGAGGCATTCTGCGGGATAGGCGACTTGACCTGGTTACGGCTCTGCAGCAGCAGCCAGGTTTCGGTCGATTGTTGTGACAGCGATGCCGGGCCGGGTTCGATGGCTTGGGCCATGAGCGGAAGAAGCAAGAGCCCCAGGCAGCTAAGCGTTTGGTGTTTCATCACTACCTCTGCGTTATTGGTGGGTTGACACTCGATGGCGACGAATCCGTTGCTGATACTGCCTGGCCGGCAGGGGCCTTGCTCTTCGCCGCGCCCCTGAGCCTTTCGGCCCGCTCCCGCGCACTGGTGACTTGCTCAGGCTTCAGCCCGGCGCGATTGACCAGGTCCGAGGCCTGTTTCCAGTTGCCTTGATAAATCAGCAAGGTCACCAGGTTGAGGGTTGCCAGCTGGTTGTCCTGTTTCAGCTCCATGGCCGTGAGGAACTCAAAGCGGGCCTGGTTGGTATTCCCCTGGTTGAGGTAGACCACCCCCAGATCGTTGCGGATTTTCTCGTCGGTGGGGGATAGGCGCGCCGCTCGTGTCAGGTGTTCCAGGGCCAGCGCGTTATTGTTGCGTGAGGCTGCCAGTTGGCCCAGGCCATGCTCGCCTTCGGCGACCAGGCAGGTGCTGAGCAGGCTGCGGTACAGCGGTTCGGCCTCGCTTTGGCCGAGCTGGCGATAGATCTTGGCCTTGCGCATGCGCACCTGTGGCAGGTCTTCCGGCAGGCGTTGCAGATTGGCCAGGCCGGCGTGCAGCTTGCCTTCGTCGATCATGTCGTCGGCCAGGCTCAGCGACAGTTCCTGATCCGAATCCAGCTTGCTGCAGGCCTGCTTCGACCAGCTACCGCCGCCATTCGTGGCGCAGCCGCTGAGCATGAGCAGCCCTAACGCCGCAATGACTACTTTCATTTTTCCCTCCTGGAACAATCCGATTGTCGAGGAATGGCTAACACCGGACTTGCCGAGTCCGGTGTGATTGAGCCTGAGCGTGGCGAGCAACGAACCAGGCGTCTGGTTCATTGCGAAAGCCCGCTGGCGGCCTGGTCAAAATTGCCGTTTTCCAGGAAGTACAGACGGAACCAGTTCGGGTCGTAGTTGCGCAGTGGCTCGCCAGGCAGTACTGGCAGCTTGGCATTGACCGCCAGCGGTTGCACCAGATGCGGAGTGACGATCATCAGCAGTTCTTTCTCTTCGCGCCTGATCGAAGAATCGCGGAAGAATGCCCCCAGGATCGGGATCTCTCCCAGGCCGGGGAACTTGCTCACGGCCGTGGTATTGGTGGTGCTGATCAGGCCGCTGATCACGAAACTCTCGCCGTCGGCCAGGGAGATGCTGGTGTCGGTGCGACGCACAACCAGGGCTGGCACCGAGATATCGTTGACGGTAATCCCGTTGGTGAAGTCCAGTTCGCTGACTTCCGGGGCGACCTTCAAGGAGATGCGGTTATTTCCGACGATTGTGGGGGTCAGGGTCAGGCGAATACCGAATTCCTTGTACTGGATGGTAATACTGTCGCTGCCGCTGCTGGGGACCGGGATCGGCACTTCACCACCGGCCAGGAAGCTTGCGCTCTGTCCGCTCAGTGCCACCAGGCTCGGACGCGCCAGGGTATAGGCAAACCCACTGCCTTCCAGGGCGTTGATCAGCCCAAGGACGTTACCGCCGCCAATGCCGATATTAAACATGCCGTTGTTGAGCGGTATGTTCGGTCTGAGGCCACCGATATTGCCGGGCGTCACCGTCGTCCCAAACGGGGTGGTGCCCGGGGAGGTGAACAAAAAGTTGCCGCTCTTGCCGAAGATCGAGGTACCGGCCTCTTTCAGCTTGGTGCGGCTGACTTCGACAAAGCGGATATCCGTCTGCACCTGGCTGGCCAGTCCCGGGTCGTCGGAAGGAGGCAGCAGCGAACTCACCATCGAATGGGGGCCTTTGCCCTGGACAAATACCATGCTTTGGCGAGGTTCCTTGTCGCAGGCCGTCCAGACCATCAGGCTGGTCGCGCCGGGCGCAATGCCCGTCAGCAGGTAGGAATCCCGTCCATTGAGATACACGTCGGCAATTTTGGGATCGCCAACCGCCAATCGCGTAATGGCAACGGTTGAGTGCATGACCGTCTGCTGGCCTTCGCCCACTTCCACCGTGGGCGGCAAGGGTTGCAATCCTGCGCAGTTATTTGATGCCGCCACGGCGATCCCGGTGGGAAGGCCAGCGATAATCAATGTCCATGCCACTCGCCTGAGCACCTGTACACAATCACTGTTCATGCACTGCTTCCTTGTTTGGGCTGGGGAAACCGCGAGGTCCGGCCAACAGGGGGCATCTTTTCGTCACCTGAGCCAGAACCCGCCAAGTGTTGCTGCAACCAACCAGCAGTTAGCTGTTTCTGTAAATGACGTTAGCGCAGAAAGATAAAATTGCTATGAAGTGTAAAAAAACCTTCGGCCGATCGAGGGCGAGCCAGCGGGGCAAGGCTCGCTCTGTACGCGAATGCCCATCAATGGTGCGTTTTCGCCTGGCGCACCATTGAATTCTTTGCTATGCGCAGAGGCTTCGATCCGCGGCTTCATGCCCTTGGCGGGGGCCTGCTCCAAGACAGGGCGAACGGGCATGACACAGGTCAGAATCATCTTTTACATCAAGGGGATATTCTGTAGCCTTGCGCAGCTTCAATGCTGCACCTACCTGATGAATACTCACTCTCCCGGCGGTACCCTCAACGGGTCCGGAGCCGGGTGTATACTCGACTTTCGCGCATAAGCGCCCGCAGGTCTTGCGAACATGACGCAAATTTCCGAACGCCTTCTGGTTCAGGCCCACCTCGACGCCAAGCAGCCCAAGCCGCTGACGGCCGCAGAGGAATCCCATTACCGTGCCGCAATCGCTGCCGAGCTCAAGGCTCAGGACGCCGTGCTGGTGGCTCACTTCTACTGTGACCCGGTGATTCAGGCCCTGGCCGAAGAAACGGGCGGCTGTGTCTCCGACTCCCTGGAGATGGCCCGCTTCGGCAACGCTCATCCGGCCAAGACCGTGGTGGTCGCCGGTGTCAGGTTCATGGGCGAGACCGCAAAGATCCTCAACCCCGAGAAGCGGATTCTGATGCCCACGCTGGAAGCCACTTGCTCCCTCGATCTGGGCTGCCCGGTAGAAGAGTTCTCGGCATTCTGCGACCAGCATCCGGAACGCACCGTGGTGGTCTACGCCAATACCTCGGCGGCGGTCAAAGCCCGTGCCGACTGGGTGGTGACCTCCAGTTGCGCGCTGGAAATCGTCGAAAGCCTGATGGATAACGGCGAAACCATTATCTGGGGGCCGGACAAGCACCTGGGGACCTACATTCAGCGCCAGACCGGTGCCGATATGCTGATGTGGGACGGCGCGTGCATCGTCCACGAAGAGTTCAAGTCCAAGCAGCTGGAAGACATGAAGGCGCTTTATCCCGATGCGGCCATTCTGGTGCATCCGGAGTCGCCGACGTCGGTCATCGAACTGGCCGATGCGGTGGGTTCGACCAGCCAGCTGATCGCCGCTGCGCAGCGCTTGCCGAACAAGACGCTGATCGTGGCCACTGACCGCGGCATTTTCTACAAGATGCAGCAGCTGTGCCCGGACAAGGTGTTTATCGAGGCGCCAACGGCCGGTAACGGCGCGGCGTGCCGTAGCTGCGCCCACTGCCCATGGATGGCCATGAATACGCTGGAGCGCACCTTGCAGTGCCTGCGAGAGGGCAGCAACGAGATATTCGTCGACCCGGCGCTGATTCCCCAGGCCATTCGTCCGCTCAAGCGCATGCTGGATTTCACCCAGGCCGCGCGGATGAAGCTGGCGGGCAATGCCTGATCGCCTTTGCGCGCAGACAAAAACGCCCCGACATCCGGGGCGTTTTTGTGTGTGGCGGATTATTTTTTCTGTTTGGGGATGCGCACGATCTGGCTGGAAGAGTAGATGTCGTGCCAGCTGCGCTTGTGCTTGTCCACCAGGATCCAGATAAAACCCAGCCCGGCGCACAGCCACGAAGCGATCGACACCATGAAGCGCAGCAGAGCCTGCCACAGGCTGATGCTGCTGCCATCGGCGTTCTGCACGCGAATGCCCCAGACCTGCATGCCCAATGTCTGCCCGGAATGGGTCCAGAACTTGGCGAAGAAGGCGAACAACACAAACAGCAGGATCGTCGAGTAAAGCGGGTCGCCGTCCAGCGCGCCGGACTCGGTCAGCGTGCGCATCCGGGTTTCGCCGAGGATCTGCAACTGGATGAACTTGTAGATGCCGCCCGTGACGATCAGCAATGCGGTGCACAGCAGGAAGTCGTAGAACATCGCTGCCAGACGACGGCCCAGGCCAGCGGCGGGGTAATCACCCTGGGGGGTTAGCAGGTGCTTGGGCATCACAGGCCTCTCGATTGAAAAAAGAAGCCATTTTACGGAATTGCGCGCACAAAAAAGCCCCTGATGTCAGCATCAGGGGCTTTTAGTTTACCGACGATCAGCCTTCGGCTTGTACTTCGTCAGCCTGCATGCCTTTTTGGCCCTGCACGGCGATGAAGGTCACTTTCTGGCCTTCTTTCAGGCTCTTGAAGCCGTTGCCCTGAATAGCGCGGAAATGTACGAACAGATCCGGACCGCTTTCTGGAGTGATAAAACCAAAACCTTTCTCGTCGTTAAACCACTTGACGGTACCGCTCTGACGTTGGGACATTTCTTATTTCCTTTGACGCTAAAAAATTAATGACAGTCTCTTTCTCGTGAAAGAGTACTGGGCTGGGTTGCAGGAAAGTAAGAGACGTCGAACGGGTTGTAGCAAACTTGTTAGCTACTGCCCAGGTCACGATTCCAAGCGACCCATGCAAACACAGTGGGGAAACTCTACGCCAACTACGGGAGAAAAAACAAGCCCTGCGAAAGCCCGGTTTTCCTCAGCTCGGCGCTGTTTGCCGATACTAGCCGCGCAGGCTTATTCGATAGAGTTGTTCAATTGTTTTCAACTGTTATAAGGCAAGTTCAATATCGAAAATATGCACTGTTTTATGGCGGTTGCGTTACAGATTAGTGCACTTTTAACGCAACCGCGTTACTTATAGAAACAATCGATCAACCGCGATAGTAGCGTTGTGCAACGAATGGCATTTTGCTTACAAGCATTGGTACCTTTTTCCCACGAACAATTGCCCAAACTGGCGTATCGAGAGCGACATAAGCGCTATCGAGGTAACCCATCGCCAACGGACCGCCCAGGGTCGGGCCAAAACCGCCGCTGCATACGCTACCGATCACCTCGCCAGCCTCGTTGACGATCTCGGCGCCTTCCCGCACCGGGGTACGTTCCTGGGGCAGCAGGCCTACCCGTTTGCGGCTGACGCCATTGAGCTGCTGGGCGAACACCCGCTCGGCGCCCGGGAAGCCGCCGGCCCGTGCGCCATCGGCGCGACGTGGCTTGGAGATGGCCCACAGCAGGCTGGCCTCGATCGGCGTGGTCTGGCTGTTCATGTCATGGCCATACAGGCACAGGCCGGCTTCCAGGCGCAGCGAATCGCGCGCGCCGAGGCCGATGGCGGCCACTTCCGGTTCGGCCAGCAGGGCACGGGCCAGGGTTTCGGCGTTTGCCGCCGGCACCGAGATTTCGAAACCGTCTTCGCCG
>NZ_FNPW01000037.1 GCF_900107395.1 Pseudomonas sp. NFIX28 | reverse complement strand
CTGGGCTACACACGTGCTACAATGGTCGGTACAAAGGGTTGCCAAGCCGCGAGGTGGAGCTAATCCCATAAAACCGATCGTAGTCCGGATCGCAGTCTGCAACTCGACTGCGTGAAGTCGGAATCGCTAGTAATCGCGAATCAGAATGTCGCGGTGAATACGTTCCCGGGCCTTGTACACACCGCCCGTCACACCATGGGAGTGGGTTGCACCAGAAGTAGCTAGTCTAACCTTCGGGAGGACGGTTACCACGGTGTGATTCATGACTGGGGTGAAGTCGTAACAAGGTAGCCGTAGGGGAACCTGCGGCTGGATCACCTCCTTAATCGACGACATCAGCTGCTTCATAAGCTCCCACACGAATTGCTTGATTCATTGAAGAAGACGATTGGGTCTGTAGCTCAGTTGGTTAGAGCGCACCCCTGATAAGGGTGAGGTCGGCAGTTCGAATCTGCCCAGACCCACCAATTACTGGTGCACCCTGTAGCGATACGGGGCCATAGCTCAGCTGGGAGAGCGCCTGCCTTGCACGCAGGAGGTCAGCGGTTCGATCCCGCTTGGCTCCACCATTACAGATTGGTGTCCATCGTTTAAAGCTTAGAAATGAGCATTCCGCCGATTGGCGATGAATGTTGATTTCTGATCTTTATCAGAATCGTTCTTTAAAAATTTGGGTATGTGATAGAAAGATAGACTGGATAGCACTTTCACTGGTGTTTATTCAGGCTAAGGTAAAATTTGTGAGTTTAATCGCGAATTTTCGGCGAATGTCGTCTTCATAGTATAACCAGATTGCTTGGGGTTATATGGTCAAGTGAAGAAGCGCATACGGTGGATGCCTTGGCAGTCAGAGGCGATGAAAGACGTGGTAGCCTGCGAAAAGCTTCGGGGAGTCGGCAAACAGACTTTGATCCGGAGATGTCTGAATGGGGGAACCCAGCCATCATAAGATGGTTATCTTGTACTGAATACATAGGTGCAAGAGGCGAACCAGGGGAACTGAAACATCTAAGTACCCTGAGGAAAAGAAATCAACCGAGATTCCCTTAGTAGTGGCGAGCGAACGGGGACTAGCCCTTAAGTGGCTTTGAGATTAGCGGAACGCTCTGGAAAGTGCGGCCATAGTGGGTGATAGCCCTGTACGCGAAAATCTCTTAGTCATGAAATCGAGTAGGACGGAGCACGAGAAACTTTGTCTGAATATGGGGGGACCATCCTCCAAGGCTAAATACTACTGACTGACCGATAGTGAACTAGTACCGTGAGGGAAAGGCGAAAAGAACCCCGGAGAGGGGAGTGAAATAGATCCTGAAACCGTATGCGTACAAGCAGTGGGAGCAGACTTTGTTCTGTGACTGCGTACCTTTTGTATAATGGGTCAGCGACTTATATTCAGTGGCGAGCTTAACCGAATAGGGGAGGCGTAGCGAAAGCGAGTCTTAATAGGGCGTTTAGTCGCTGGGTATAGACCCGAAACCGGGCGATCTATCCATGGGCAGGTTGAAGGTTAGGTAACACTGACTGGAGGACCGAACCGACTACCGTTGAAAAGTTAGCGGATGACCTGTGGATCGGAGTGAAAGGCTAATCAAGCTCGGAGATAGCTGGTTCTCCTCGAAAGCTATTTAGGTAGCGCCTCATGTATCACTGTAGGGGGTAGAGCACTGTTTCGGCTAGGGGGTCATCCCGACTTACCAAACCGATGCAAACTCCGAATACCTACAAGTGCCGAGCATGGGAGACACACGGCGGGTGCTAACGTCCGTCGTGAAAAGGGAAACAACCCAGACCGTCAGCTAAGGTCCCAAAGTTATGGTTAAGTGGGAAACGATGTGGGAAGGCTTAGACAGCTAGGAGGTTGGCTTAGAAGCAGCCACCCTTTAAAGAAAGCGTAATAGCTCACTAGTCGAGTCGGCCTGCGCGGAAGATGTAACGGGGCTCAAACCATACACCGAAGCTACGGGTATCACGTAAGTGATGCGGTAGAGGAGCGTTCTGTAAGCCTGTGAAGGTGAGTTGAGAAGCTTGCTGGAGGTATCAGAAGTGCGAATGCTGACATGAGTAACGACAATGGGTGTGAAAAACACCCACGCCGAAAGACCAAGGTTTCCTGCGCAACGTTAATCGACGCAGGGTTAGTCGGTCCCTAAGGCGAGGCTGAAAAGCGTAGTCGATGGAAAACAGGTTAATATTCCTGTACTTCTAGTTATTGCGATGGAGGGACGGAGAAGGCTAGGCCAGCTTGGCGTTGGTTGTCCAAGTTTAAGGTGGTAGGCTGGAATCTTAGGTAAATCCGGGGTTCTAAGGCCGAGAGCTGATGACGAGTTACCTTTTAGGTGACGAAGTGGTTGATGCCATGCTTCCAAGAAAAGCTTCTAAGCTTCAGATAACTAGGAACCGTACCCCAAACCGACACAGGTGGTTGGGTAGAGAATACCAAGGCGCTTGAGAGAACTCGGGTGAAGGAACTAGGCAAAATGGCACCGTAACTTCGGGAGAAGGTGCGCCGGTGAGGGTGAAGGACTTGCTCCGTAAGCTCATGCCGGTCGAAGATACCAGGCCGCTGCGACTGTTTATTAAAAACACAGCACTCTGCAAACACGAAAGTGGACGTATAGGGTGTGACGCCTGCCCGGTGCCGGAAGGTTAATTGATGGGGTTAGCTAACGCGAAGCTCTTGATCGAAGCCCCGGTAAACGGCGGCCGTAACTATAACGGTCCTAAGGTAGCGAAATTCCTTGTCGGGTAAGTTCCGACCTGCACGA
>NZ_FNPW01000011.1 GCF_900107395.1 Pseudomonas sp. NFIX28 | reverse complement strand
ACCATCAGCGGCGCCGATGTGAAGATCAATTCCGGCGGCGCGCCAGGGACTGGAACAGGCATTGCCGCGCTGCTTCCGGGATTGCTGAAGGCCGCTGACGCTGACAAGGCCGGAGGGTTGCTGCAGGTCCGTTCGAACTCGCCCATACCGCGCCTGACGCCGCCCAAGGGGATTTGTGTCGAGTGCTTGCTCAAGGCCATCCGCCAACGCCAGGCGATTCTGTCCGGAGCACAGCCATGAGCGATTTACCGCAAGGCCAGCAGGACTGGGTCAACGCCGCGGCCAAGGGCTTGAGCCTCACAGTGATCGTCGAGCAGGCCCTGCTCAGCGCGCCGCAGCGCAACGCCCTGGGTGAACTGGAAGGCGCCCGCTGGCCCCTGATGTACCAGGCCGAGCTGGCCCAGTTGCGCAATGACGGGCCGCTATTGCTGGACATGACCGGTCAATCTTTCGAACGGCTGGTGGCGATCCACGAACTGTTCGGCTCGAACCTGGCCGGCTGGTTGAGCAGCACCCTGCCAGCCAATCGGTTGGCCACCCACCTTGGCGACGCCCTGGTCTGCCAGGACGCCAACGATGCGGTGCTGCTGATCCGCAGCTACAGCGCCGAGGTACTGCCCCTGCTCCACCAGCAGGTCGGCCAGCCATGGCACCAATGGCTGTTCGGCCCCCTCGATACCTGGTGGGTCAAGGCCGAAAAAGACTGGCAGCGTCTTGCCGGCCCGGCGCACAGCGAAGTACCCGAGTACCACCCGATCCGCCTGGATGAGCCGATGATGCACAGCCTGCAGCATGACGCCCACGCCGAACAGTTGCTGGTGCAGACCGAAAACGTCGCCCCCGAGGCCTTTGCCAGCGACTGCCACGGCGAACGCCTGCAACAAGTGCAAGACCTGCTGCAGATCGCCAGAGCCCAGGGCCTGGACCGGCAGGAGGATCAGTCGACCTTCGTGTTGCACAGCCTGATCACCCGCGACCCACTGCACCAGCGCCCCGAATGGGCGGGAATCCTGCGTCAGGTCACCGATGACCGGGACACCCTGGAAAACGCCCTGGCCGCACAAGAAGGCGCCTGAGGCGATGTCGTTGCCGTCACTCGCAAAGCGCTGGAGGCGCCTGTCCGGCCGCCAGAAAACCCTGATTCAGTGGTTGGTTCTGGGCGCGCTGGTCGCCGGCTATTTCATCTGGCAATACAACCGCATGCCAGGCGCAGCGCTTTATGGGCATAACCATACGGATCGTCCGATTTTCAGTTATTTCGTCAATGACAATTGGGGTGGAAATGGGGGCATGACCTGCTGCTGGCGTATCGAGGGCAAGATGCTGAAGGTGGATTGGATCAAGAGCATGACCCGAACACAGTATGAGCAGGGGACTCGGGAAGAAACCCTTTCAATCGAGATCCCTAACCCTCCCCGCCAACGCAGTGACCGCTATTTGCATGTGCATTTCTTCCCAGGCGATCAGGTTCGCCTGGCCTGGAGTGCCAACCTGGACACACCTTACGAAAACCTCAAGGAAGCGCCTCCGGTGCCTGCTACCAAGGATCAGGAAGCCAAAGCTCAATGAGTCAGCGATTTTCAGCATCAATCATTAAAACGATACGAACTGCCCAACCTGGGCAAAAGAACATGACCGTATGCAGAAACAGGTTCGGACCAACAAGGAGTTTGTTGTGACATCGATTCAATCCCTAAGAAATCGCTGGAAGTCCCTGTCCAGATTGCAGAAAACACTCATCAATTTGTTGGTTTGGGGGGGACTAATTGCTGCCTATTTCATATGGCAGCACAGCCAACTGCCGGGGGCAATGCTCTACGTTCACAACCAAACGGATCGCCCTATCTTCAGCTACTTCGTTAATGACAACTGGGGGGGCAATGCCACGGCAAACGGAGGGGGCGGAGCAACCTGCTGTTGGCGCATTGAAGGCAAAACGCTGAAAGTAGATTGGATAAAAGGTCGTACAGGTGAGCAAGTTCGCCAAGGAGTTCAAAAAGAAACCTTATCAGTCGAGATCGCTAACCCACCTCGTCAACACACTGATCGATATCTACACGTGCATTTCTTCCCCGGAGACCAAGTTCGCCTAGCCTGGAGTGCCAACCTGGACACTCCTTATGAAAACCTCAAAGAGGCGCCACCAGTCTTTAACTCCAAGGATCAGGAAACCAAATCCCAATGAGTACCCGTAATGCTGATTTGGCTGCGGCTGCCGGCGCCCGTTGTGCGGGACCAACCAAAAACTCACATATCACTACTTGTGAACGAACTTTGCGGATCGGATTCTTTTTCGACGGCTTTGGACGTCACCTACTGAAAGACCTGCAGTCAGGTCGGGTTAGTAACGTCGGCAAGATGTATATGGCGCACCCCACTACTGGAAAGGATGAAGCCTCTTACAATTATCGAAGGCTATACCTTTCAGGAATGGGCACGGAGTACATCTCAGACCTGACCACCACCGCCAATGCCGGTGTGGATACCGCTGGCAGCAAGGCAGCCGATGTGCCCAAGGATGTGGCAAAGGACGAAGGGAAAAAGATCCTCAAGGATTTGCTGAAAGGTCATGACTGGTGGGAGCGCTTGAAGCGTGACCTGGGCGACTTGGTAAACGCCCCCTACAAAGTCTTCAAAGTGTTAAAAGGCGCGGTGGTTGACGCCGTGGCTGAAGTCGTACCGCCCCTGCGCGACAACCCCATCATGGCTGAGATAGCCAAGACTGGAGCCAATATTCGCATCGATGGCGCCATCGACTACCTGAACGACGAAGTAAGCAAGGTCAAGGCCTTGAGCGGCCCGCCCCTGAAGCGTATCGAATTGTCCGTGTACGGCTTCGACTACGGCGCCACCCTGGCCCGAGGCTTTCTGTATCGCCTGCTGGACCGCTGCCTGATCGATGGCGAGAAAGTGGAGTACCAGGGCGCCCAGGTGGTCGTGTTGTTTGCCGGCCTGTTCGACGCGGTGGATCGCAGCCGTAGCGAAATACCACTGATCGACGACTATATACCCGTGCCCACCAGTAACGTGCTGGGGGACGCCAATGTCCTGCCCAAGCAGGTCAGGCAGGCGCTGCATTTGGTCGCCGCCCACGAGCGACGCTTTTACCGGCGGGCCAGCCTGCTCGGCAAAGGCAACGCCAAGTGGCGCGAAGAACTGATGCCCGGGGTCAGCGAGGATATCGGTGGCAGCCTGCTGCCCGGCGAGCAGAAACCCAGCGCCGAGCTGGCGCTGGTCAGCTTGCACCGCATGTACCGCGCAGCGTTCCAGGCAGGAGTACCTTTCCTTCATCTCGAAGACTTATACGAAAAGGATGCCGATACTGCTGAGCTGTTCACCTTCAACGACCATATCAACGGCAAGACTGCCCTTGGGCTGGTCAAGAAGTATCAGTCGGCCGCCAAGGCCAGCATCGCCCAGCTGAAAAACCTCAACCTGGGTGACCAAGCGCCCTTCCTCGGCCATATGCGCCTGTATATCCGCTGGCTGGCGTCGATCTCGCGCCCTTATGTGCAGCGCCTGCGGGAAATCGGCGAAGAGGAGGATCGCCTGAATGCCAGCCAGTATGCCGCGGGGAATAGCGCCGGGATGTTCGGCCGCCCGGTGGAAACCCCGGAAAAGAGGCAGGCCCGCGTTAAGCGCACCCAGGAACTACAAACCGAACGCGAGGCGCTCAGGGCAGGGCTGGGCTGGCTGGAGGATGTCGACAGCGAAGCCCGCAGCATGCGCAGCGGGCGGACGCGGGATGGCTACAGGGCCGCCGGCACACCGCAGCAGATGCTGGTGCAGCAGGTGCTGTTGGAGGAGGAATGGTTCAAGGAGCAACTGTCGCCATTGCCGGAGGAAGTGAGCCTGTTGTTCGGCCACTTCATTCATGACCAGTTGGTCCAGTCCCTCGCTCAGCGCTCAGCCAAGTCGGTGAGCGGACAATGCTACTTCGATATCCGCGGGATCGATCTGCTGGAGAAAGAAGAGGAAGAAAAGGAGAAAGACAAGAAATAAGTGCATTCAATGCCTGCCCGGAATCGGGCAAGGCGTTGACGACCTGCAAGGCAGGGCCTTGTGTGCCCCTGCCTTCAAGCCCCCGCTGACATCGAATAGGCGTTTCTGCCCAAAGCACATCTTGTCGGGCAGTTTCCCTCCCCCACAAAAACCATTAGCCCCCTACTTAATCTCCGATTAATCCCGCCGCCCAAAACTATACAAAACCGCCCAGCGCAGAATCCCCTGTCGCCCTGCGCGGCGCGCTCGATGGCGGTTTTGTCGGGTTTATCGGAGAACGCTCATGAACATGCGTATTTTGCTGGTTGGGGCCCTGGCTTTTGCCGGGGTCGTGGGTGTGGCTCAGGCGGACACGGCCCAGGTACAACCGGTGCCTTATCACTATGGCATGTCGCTGAAGGTGGCCAAGGTGCTGTCGATGACCGAGCCGGCGACGCCGGAATGCCAGGTAATCACCGCGAACATGACCTTTATCGACAAGGCGGGAAAGCTGAAAGCCATCAGTTACCGCAAGCTGTCGGACGCTTGCAGTTATCAGAACTGAAGATTGCCCCGCTCTGATGCGATCAGCCGCAGGGTTGTCGATGGCAAGCGCCCCTGCGGGTCAGGCGGCGTCCTGGTAGCAGTGGCGGTCAAGGTACGCCTGGCCCGGAGTGGATCCAGGCCAGGCAAGCAGCACAGGTGTTGGCAAAGCCGGCCGATCAATGTGCCCTGGATTTCAGGGCGATGGGCTGGCTTCCCGGATGGTTCGCCAGGTCGTAGCGCAACTCGGCGATCAAGTCATTGATTTCCCGGCAGCCGTTGAGGCTCGCCGCATCGATGCCGGTGACCAGCAGGTCCACGCGGTCGGTTTCATGGTCGCCATAGACTTTTACGGTCATGTGCAAGTCGGGGCTCAAGGTGCACTGGCAGCGTTTGGGAAGGAAGCTGCTTTCAATGATATTGCGTAGTTCCAAGGCAGATAAAAACATGGCAAATCTCTCCTTTGGTGCAGCAGCCATTCGGTGATGGCCAACATTATGATCGCTTCGGGATTCCCTACCCGAATACGGCGTGCGGCGTGACTTGACCTCCCTGGAAGAGACAGCCAATCCCTAGACTAGGTTGTATTGGCGCCTGCGCTAAATTCTTTTTCGCTCTGAGCAGTAAGACTTTTCACCCGATACCTGATGCTCGTCCAGGCCGGCGCCGGAATGCCGTCCACGCGTGATGCCCTGTTCGATACATCCTCCGGGCAGCCCTCGCCGAAAGGTTCCTGTTTGCCGGGGTAACACCGGCTGGGGTTTGCATCACCGGGCGCTACCCGGTCAAACTGCCCGGCGTTTCAAGTAGGCGACTCTCGTTCAGGGAGACGCTGTCGATCAATCTGCAAGGAGGCCTTATGCGCTTTTTTCCTGTGTCCACCGCCATCGCCGTGCTGTTGAGCGGTATTTCCACCCTGAGCCATGCGGCCAAACTCGAAGACGTGGCGCCCTACCCCAAGGCTGAAGAAGGTTTTGTACGGCAAGTGATCCATCTGCCCAAGCAGGCCAAGGAAGAGGACTTCAAGGTCGAGATCCTGGCTGGCAAGACCCTGACGGTCGACTGTAATCGCCAGCGCCTGGGCGGCACCCTGGAAGAAAAGAACCTGGAAGGCTGGGGCTATTCCTACTACCGCCTGGACAAGGTCGGCGGGCCGATGAGCACCCTGATGGCCTGCCCCGAGGGCAGCAGCAAGCAAGCGTTCGTGCCGGTGGTCGGCGAAGGCTTCATGCTGCGCTACAACAGCAAGCTGCCGATCGTGATCTACGCCCCCAAGGACATCGAGGTGCGCTACCGCCTGTGGTCCGCCGCGGACAAGGTCGAGAAGGCCCGCGCGGAGTAATCCGGTCGCTAGCCTCGCCAGCTCTGTAGCCGCTGCCACAGGCTGCGATCGGCTTGGGCGGCACTCCGGACGCAGTAGCCGCCAAGCCAAGCAACGTGGTGCGTCAGTGACTCGGTGTCATCCGTTTGGCGAGCGCTTTGCGCTCGTTCGCAGGCTCCGCCAGCGGCTACATGAGGTGTAGCCGCCGTAGCAATGCTCTCCCCTCTCATGCCTGCGCGACGGCCCCCAAGGCCGCGCGCTCCGCTACCTGCCCCAGGCGATCGAAATTGATATTGGCCCCGGAATCGATGGCCACCAGGGTTTCGCCCTGCGCCCCCGTCGGCGAAGGTGCCGACGCTGGGCAGCACCACCCTTTCCCCGGCCTGCAACGCCTGCTGCAGACAGTTGGAGTGCTCGGACTCGACGCCAACGATGCGCACCTCCGGCCGCAGGTATTTCACATAGGCGGCGATGCCGGCGATCAATCCGCCGCCGCCCACCGGCACAAAGATCACGTCCAGGCGCCCGCCATGCTGACGCAGGATCTCCATGCCCACCGTGCCCTGCCCGGCGATCACATCCGGGTCGTCGAAGGGCGAGACAAAAGTCTGGCCACCGCTCTCGGCCAGTCGCAGCGCATGGGCCAGGGCAAAGGGAAAACTCTCGCCATGCAGCACCGCCTGGGCGCCGCGGCCGCTGACGCCCTGCACTTTCAGTTGCGGCGTGGTGGAAGGCATGACGATGGTCGCCTTGATCCCCAACTCCCGCGCCGCCAGCGCCACGCCCTGGGCATGATTGCCGGCGGATGCGGTGATCACCCCGCGACGCTTTTGCTCGTCGCTCAGTTGCACCAGCTTGTTGTAGGCGCCGCGGATCTTGAAGGAAAAGGTCGGTTGCAGGTCCTCGCGCTTGAGCAGCACCTGGTTGCCCAGCGCCGCCGACAAGGCCGGCGCCGGCTGCAATGGCGTACGCACCGCCAGGTCGTAGACCGGCGCCGCGAGAATCTTCTTCACGTAGTGCTCAAGCAGTTCCAGTTGCGTGTCGGGCTCGGCGGGATGGTTCATACGGCTCTCCTGGCTGTGTTGAAAGCCCCGGAGACAGAAAGAAAAAACCCGCCTCTAGGGCGGGTTAGGTGCAGTCGTCAGCAAACCCGCCAATCAGGAATGGCGGTAATAATGCTTGGCTGGGAACGAAATGCGGAAAAAGTCATGGCAAGGAAATTAACCGGCGGGTCGCTGGTGAGTCAATGGCCAATGACAGGTCGAGCTATCTGCCATTTGCCGACAAATATACGAAACATATATACTTCGTATATTTATCAAGGCAGAAACCCCGTGGGCATCGTCAAGATTTCAGATCAACTGCATGAACAGATCCGCGTCGCCAGTGACGCCATGGATCGCTCCATCAACGCCCAGGCCGAGTTCTGGATCAAGATCGGCCTCTTGGCCGAACTCAATCCGCACCTGGGCTACAACGACTTGATCAACAAACTGCTGCTGAACAAGAGCGACTTGATCCGGGGGCGCAGCGAATGACCCAGGCCCTGATCAAGACCCCGCAGCAACTGGCGCTGATGCGGGAATCCGGACGCCTGCTGGCGACAGTCTTCAGCTTTCTCGATGATTTCGTCGCGCCCGGCCTTTCGACCATGGAGCTGGACACGGCTGTGGAACGCTTTATCCGCAACGAGCTGGGCGCCCGCCCGGCCAGCAAGGGCCAGTACAACTATCCCTACTCGATCAACACCTCGATCAACGAAGTGGTTTGCCATGGCATGCCCCATGAGAAGGCCATTCTCAAGGACGGCGACATCATCAATATCGACATCACCCTGGAAAAGAATGGCTTTATCGCCGATTCCAGCAAGATGTACCTGATCGGCAACGTCAGCCCCAAGGCCCAGCGTCTGGTGCGCACCACCTTCGAGGCGATGTGGGAAGGCATCAAGATGGTCCGCCCCGGCGCGCGCCTGGGCGATATCGGCCATGCCATCCAGAAGCATGCGCAAACCAACGGCTACAGCGTGGTGCGCGAGTATTGCGGCCACGGCATTGGCCGGCAGATGCACGAAGAGCCGCAAGTCCTGCATTTCGGCCGCCCCGGCACCGGCCTGGAGTTGCGCGAAGGCATGGTGTTCACCATCGAGCCGATGATCAACCAGGGCAGCGCCCGGGTCCGCGACCTGAAAGACGGATGGACCGTGGTCACCCGTGACAACGGCCTGTCGGCGCAGTGGGAACACACGGTAGCGGTGACCCGCGACGGCTTTGAGGTGCTGACCCTGCAACCGGCCTGAAGCCTCAGGCGCACTTGCCGCCGCCGGCCAGGCGCCTGAGACCGAGCACCATCCCCCCGGCCGCCAGCAGCATCGCCACGAGGAATAACGGGTAGGCAACCCACCACGGGGTGCCGGCGGTCATCATGCTGAATTCGGACATGCCGCCGATGCTGGCGATCAGGTTCAGCGGCAGGAACACCACGTTGATCAGCGTCAGCTTGCGCAGCAGGCGGTTCATGTTGTTGTTCATCAGGTTGCCGCGCGCATCGATCAACCCGGAAAACACCGTCGAATAGATCTCCGCCTGCTTGTAGCACTGGTTGTTTTCGATGATCAGGTCGTCGATCAGGCCGAGGGCCTCGGCGCCAAAATGCGCCTTCTCGGCGTGATTGCGCAGCCGGGTCAGCACCGCGCCGTTACTGTGGATGGCGTTGATGTAATAGATCAGGCTTTCGCTGAGATTGAACATCTGGATCAGATGACGATTTTCCATCGAGTCGTTGAACTTCTGCTGCAACTCGCGGGCGACCATCTTGATCACCTTGAGGTGCCCCAGGTAGTGATGGATGTTGTTGGACAGCAGGTCCAGCAGCACATCCAGCGGGCTATTCAGGGCCTGGCGCGCGCCCAGGCCGCTGAACTGGCTGTCGTCGTGGGCAATCACCAGCAGGCGCTGCGGGGAAAACAGCAGGCCACAGGAAGACACCTCGAACGACAAGCTGCCGCCGCCGGAATAGTTCTCCGGGCGCTTCCAGATCAGGAACAGGTTGTCCGGGTGAAACTCGATGCGCGACACCTCGTCCGGGTCCAGGGCCGAGGCCAGGGCATGTTCGTCGAGTTTGAAGACACTGCGCAGCATGTCGCGCTCGACCGGGTCCGGGTTGCTGAACAGCATCACCTCGACGTCCAGGTGCTCGACCGGCAGCAAGCGGCCCTGGCTCAGCTGATAGCGCTTGATCATCGGCGGCTCACCACGCCTGTCCGCGGCGCTTGAGCTCCAGGCGACGAACGAACTCCTCGAGCACCAGGGAATACAGGTCGTCGCGCAAGTAGCCATCTTCGATGCCGGCGTCCAGGTTGGGGTTGTCGTTGACCTCGATCACCACCACCTTGTCGCCGGATTGCTTGAGGTCGACGCCGTACAGCCCGTCGCCGATCAGGTTGGCGGTCTTCACCGCCAGCTCCACCACCGCCCGCGGTGCCTCGTGGATCGCCAGGGTGCGGCATTCGCCGTTGATGTCCTGGCCCTTGGCCTTGTGGTTATAGATCTGCCAATGGCCCTTGGACATGAAGTACTGGCAGGCGAAGATCGGCTTGCGGTTGAGCACGCCGATGCGCCAGTCGTATTCGGTGTAGAAGAACTCCTGGGCCAGCAGCAACACCGAGTGCTCGAACAGCTCGGCGGTGGCCTCCAGCAGCGCTTGCTGGCTCTCGACCTTGATCACCCCGCGGGAGAAACAGCCGTCGGGAATCTTCAGCACCAGCGGGAAGCCCAGGCGCTCGCCGACGCGCTCGAAGTCTTGCGGTCGCTCCTTGTAGAGAATCTCGGTGACGGGCATGCCCAACTGGTGGCTGTTCAGCAGGTCGGTCAAATACACCTTGTTGGTGCAGCGCAGGATCGAGGTGGGGTCGTCCATCACCACCAGGCCCTCGCTTTCGGCCTTCTTGGCGAAGCGGTAGGTGTGATTGTCGACGCTGGTGGTCTCGCGGATCAGCAAGGCGTCGTACTCGGCGATACGCGGGTAATCCTTCTTCTCGATCAGCTCGACGTCGATGCCCAGGCCCTTGCCGACCCGGACAAAATTCTCCAGCGCCCGGGCATTCGAAGGCGGCAAGGCCTCCTGCGGGTCATGGAGGATTGCCAGGTCATAGCGGGCCAGTCTTTTCGAGCGCGGCACGCGCCAGATCTTGCGACTGAAACTGTCCAGGGAATGGGCGAACTGATCTTCCTGGTCTTCACGCAACTTATGTAAGGCACCGGACTTCACGCCTTCGATATGCCAGCCGTTAGTTCGCTTGAAGTGCACAAGCAATATAGGACAGGGGAACACTTCGAATAACTGGCGGGCCAACTCCTGTAATGGCTCGATATGCGTCTTGCCGAAGTACAGGGTCAGGGTAAAACCTTCGGTATCGCTGTAAAGATGATTGCTCAGGGCCTTCTCCAGGGATTTATCCAGGTCGTCCAGGGCCAGGCCATAGAGCGATTTACGGGTCAGCTCGCTGATGGTGCGCACCGAGGGAATCACCTTGTGCCCCCGTGCCTCGGCCAGTAACGAGCAGTAATAACCGTGGCCCAGGTACTTGTAGCTGCGGCACAGGTTGATCACCTGGACCCGCTTGCCGGGTTGGGTTTCACGGCCCTGTTCCAGGTATTCCTGGGCGCTGACGATATCTTCGCTGGGAAAGTAGGAAGCCCAGTCTTCCTTGCGCTCGACAATAATTACCAACTGGCTGGAAGTTTCACCAAGCGCGGTAAAATAATTAACCGGAGTTATTGTCGCCGGCAAACTTTGCCCGGATACTTCACGCCAATGACCTTGTACCGCTGACATAATGTTTGATCCGCTTAAGAACAAGACCTTTTCTATTAAGCACGAACTTTTTTGAAAGTCTCGTTTCGTTACGCAACTTTTACGGCGGTTATATGGATCTTGTCTTGCGCATTGCCACACCTGAGGACTTACCCGCGTTAACCCGGTTGGAACAGCAGTGTTTCACCACCGATCGCCTGACGCCGCGCAGCTTCCAGTGGATGATCAGCCGCGCCCATGCGCGATTGATCGTCGCCGAGCAGGCGGGAAACCTGCTGGGCTATGCCTTGGTGTTGTTCCATCGCGGCACATCCCTGGCCCGCCTGTATTCGATCGCCATCGCGATCGAGGCCCGTGGGTTGGGCCTGGGCAAGCGTCTTTTACAGCGGATCGAGGCCTGCGCGCGGGAACATGACTGCGCCTACCTGCGGCTTGAGGTGCGCAGCGACAACCCGACCGCTATCGCCCTGTACGAGCGCAGCGGCTACCGGCGCTTTGCCGTGCGGCACGATTATTACGAGGATCACGCCGATGCCCTGCGCCTGGAAAAACGCATCCTGCAGCATCGCGAAACCCGTGCTATCCGCGTGCCCTACTACCAGCAGACCACCGATTTCACCTGCGGCCCCGCCTGCCTGTTGATGGCCATGGCCGCACTGCAACCCGGGTGGGCTCTGGAGCGTCGCGAGGAACTGCAGATCTGGCGCGAGGCGACCACCGTATTCATGACCTCCGGCCACGGCGGCTGCAGCCCTCAGGGGCTGGCGCTGGCCGCATGGCGCCGGGGCTTGCGCGTCAGGCTGCAGGTCAATGCCCGGGGGCCGCTGTTTCTTGGTGGGGTGCGCGATGAGCATAAAAAAGACGTCATGCGCCTGGTGCACGAAGAGTTCTGCGCCCAGCTGGACCGCAGCGATGTCCTGCAGGTGCTGGGTGGTCCCTTGGAGCTGCCAAAGCTGCTGGCTGATGGCGGCCAGCCCCTGGTGCTGATCAGCAGCTACCGCCTGACCCGCTCCAAGGCCCCGCATTGGGTGGTGGTCACCGATTGCGACGAAGAATTCGTCTACCTGCACGACCCCGACGTCGACCACAGCCAGCACCGCCAGCCGATGGATTGCCAGCACCTGCCGGTCAGCCACGGCGAATTCGCCAAGATGTGCCGTTTCGGCAGCGGCAAGCTGCAAGCCGCGGTGATCCTCTACCCGCCCCCCACACCCACCGCCCCGTAGGAGCGCAGCTTGCGCGCGAAAATCCTCGACGATAACGCGCGTTGGCAGGTGCATCGCCGCTTCGCGGCTGTCGCGAGCAAGCTTCGCTCCTACGGTGGATCGGCGTTACCCCGTAGGAGCGCAGCTTGCGCGCGAAAAATCCTCGACGATAACGCGCGTTGGCAGATGCATCGCCGCTTTGCGGCTATCGCGAGCAAGCTTCGCTCCTACGGTGGATCGGCGTTGCGGGTGTTATTCCAGGCCGACCTTGTACAACGTGCCCTTGTCTTCGTCGGTCAGCACATAGAGGTAGCCGTCCGGCCCCTGGCGCACGTCGCGGATGCGCGCCTTGAGCTCGCCCAGCAGCCGCTCTTCGTGGCTCACCTTGTCGCCGTCGAACTGCAGGCGGATCAGTTCCTGGGACACCAGGGCGCCGATAAACAGGCTGTGCTGCCAGGGCTTGAAGCGGTCGCTGTCATAGAAAGCCATGCCGCTGACGCCGGGGGACTTCTCCCAGACGTGCCGCGGCGCCACGGTCCCCATCGTGGTCTTGCCCTGCGCTTCGGGAATCGGCCCGCCGGAATAGTTGATGCCATGGGTCGCCAGGGGCCAGCCGTAATTCTTGCCACGCTCGATCAGGTTGACCTCATCGCCGCCCCTGGGCCCGTGCTCGTTATCCCACAGGGTGCCGCTCCATGGATTGAGCGCCGCGCCCTGCGGGTTGCGATGGCCATAAGACCAGATCTCCGGGCGCACACCCGGTTGGCCGACAAATGGATTGTCGTCCGGAACCCGGCCGTCCGGGTAAAGGCGCACGACCTTGCCCTGCAGCTTGTCCAGGTCCTGGGCGGTCGGGCGGTCGTTGTTTTCCCCCAGGACGATGAACAAGTAGCCGTCGCGGTCGAACACCAGGCGCGAGCCGAAATGCTGGCCAGTGGAAAGCTTGGGCGCCTGGCGGAAAATCACCTGGAAATCCTTGAGGGTCGTCAGGTCCTCGGAGAGTCGCCCGCGCCCCACCGCCGTCCCGGCGGTACCGCCCTCGCCGCCACCTTCGGCATAAGACAGGTAGACCATGCGATCCTGCTTGAAGTCCGGCGACAGCACCACATCCAGCAATCCGCCCTGGCCCCTGGCCCAGACCTGCGGCACCCCGCCAAGGGGCGCCGAGAGCTTGCCATCGACGCCGACCAGCCGCAGGTTGCCTGGGCGCTCGGTCACCAGGAAGCCCTGGCGATCCGGTAAAAATGCCAGCGCCCAGGGATGATCCAGCCCCTCGACCACCGGGGTCACGCTGAGGGGGCCCAATTCGCTGTGCAATGATTGGCCGGGGGCAGCCGCCGCCGGCAGCGCGCAGCCCAGAAAAACGCTGGCGCAGAGGGTTGCCAAGAGAGTTTTACGCAACATGCACGATTCCTTCTGTCGATAAAAAGGTTTCCGCCCGAACCGGCATCGGCACGGACGGCCAGCGTTTATCGCTGCTGTTGGCTACGGGGTGGGGTCACGGGGGTCGGGTCGATGATCCGCGGCTGGGTGATGGTGCGCGGGTAACCGTTGCCGATGCCGCCGTTCTCCAGGGTCGGCTGGCGTGGCACGGGCAGCGTATTGAGCCCGCGAACGGGAGGCGCAATGGGTTGCGTGCCCTGCATGCTGTTGGGGTTGGCCCGGCGGATCGGGCTGTTATAGGGATTGTTGTTGCTGCCTGGCAGGTTCTGCGCCAGCAGCATGGCGCACGCCGGGCCGCCGATGGCCTGGGGCGCGGCGAACGCGGCGCTGCCGGCCCAGCTCATCAATGCGCACACGGCAAGACCGCGAAGCAGGCTGTTCATGACGTCTCTCCCGGATGGCGACAGGTTATCGTTTCGAGTGCACGCTACGCCCCGCGTTCGGCCTTGTTAATTAAATAATCGGTCAGACATGTAACACGAGTTATCGGCTTGTCCCATGCAGGCCGGCACCCCACGGAAACTTTCGCGCCGTGCCACGGGTCACCTGAAAACCAGTCGCTACACAGTGACGCTACCGTCAATACAGGGGCAGGCTCATGGCACGGGCAATCTGGAAAGGCGCGATCAGTTTCGGTCTGGTTCACATTCCGGTGGCGCTGGTCTCGGCGACCTCCTCCCAGGGCGTCGACTTCGACTGGCTGGACCAGCGCACCATGGACCCGGTGGGTTACAAGCGGGTCAACAAGGTCACCGGCAAGGAAGTGACCAAGGAACATATCGTCAAGGGCGTGGCGTACGAAAAAGGTCGCTACGTGCTGCTTAGCGAGGAAGAGATCCGCTCGGCCCACCCGCTGTCCACCCAGACCATCGACATCTTCGCTTTCGTCGACAGCCAGCAGATCCCGCTGCAGAACATCGATACCCCCTATTTCCTGGCGCCGGACAAACGCGGCGGCAAGGTCTATGCCCTGCTGCGCGAAACCCTGGAGAGCACTTCCAAAGTCGCCCTGGCCCTGGTGGTGCTGCATACCCGCCAGCATCTGGCGGCCCTGATGCCGCTGGAGTCGGCGCTGGTGCTGGTGATGCTGCGCTGGCCGGCCGAGGTGCGCAGCCTCGACGAGTTGACCCTGGGCCCGGAAGTGACCCACCCGGACCTGGCCAAAGGCGAACGGGAAATGGCCAAGCGCCTGGTGGAGGACATGAGCACCGATTGGCAGCCGGAGGAATACCGCGACAGCTTCACCGAGAAGATCATGGCGCTGGTGGAGAAGAAGGCCCAGGCCGGCCGGATCGAGGACGTGGAAAGCGGCACGGGCGAAGAGCAACGCAAAAGCGCCGATGTCATCGACCTCACCGAGATGCTCAAGCGCAGCCTGGGCGGCAAGTCCAGGAACAAGGCGCCCGCCCGTCCGGACAAACCCGCCAAGGCCGCGGACAAGCCGGCGGCGGCCAAGAAAGCCACGAAAAGAACCCGAGCCTGAACGGTGCGGGGGCAATCCAGGGTAGTGGGCCATGGCTAATAAATCCTTGAGTGAATACCAACGCAAACGCAACTTCGAGATCACTTCCGAGCCGGCGGCGGATAAACCCGCCGGCAAGTCCGCCAAGGCCGCCTCGGCCCTGCGTTTCGTGGTCCAGAAGCACGACGCACGCAACCTGCACTACGACTTTCGCCTGGAACTGGGCGGCAGCCTGAAAAGCTGGGCGGTGCCCAAGGGGCCGAGCCTGGACCCCAGGCAAAAACGCCTGGCTGTGCATGTCGAAGACCACCCGCTGAGCTACGGCGATTTCGAGGGCAGCATCCCTGCCGGGCAGTACGGCGCCGGCGACGTGATCGTCTGGGACCATGGCGTGTGGCAGCCCCATGACGACCCACAGGCCAGCTACCGGGCCGGCAAGCTCAAATTCACCCTGATCGGCGAAAAGCTCGCCGGCGACTGGGCGCTGGTGCGCACTCACCTGCGTGGCAGCGGCGACAAGGAGCAATGGTTGCTGATCAAGGAGCAGGACTCGCAGGCGCGGCCCATTGACGAGTACGACGTGGTCCAGGCCTTGCCCAGGAGCGTGCTCAGCGGGGCCACGGTCGGCGACGACCAGCCCGCAGCCGCCAAACCCCGGGCCGTAAGGCACGTCGAGAAGAAAGCGCCGAAGATACCCCCCAAAACAGCTCCGCAAACAGCTCCGAAAATAGCCCCGAAAAAAATGTCCAGCGGGCTGCCGCAAAGCCTGGCGCCGCAACTGGCGACCCTGGTGGAAAAGGCTCCCAGCGGCGATTGGCTGTATGAAATCAAGTTCGATGGCTACCGGATCCTCACGCGGATCCAGGGCGGCGAAGTGCGCCTGCTGACCCGTAACGGCCACGACTGGACCAGCCGCCTGCCCCAGCAGGCCAAGGCCCTCGCCGCCCTGAAGCTCCAGGACAGCTGGCTCGATGGCGAAGTCGTGGTGCTCAACGACAAGGGGCTGCCGGACTTCCAGGCGCTGCAGAACGCCTTCGATGTCGGGCGCAGCGCGGACATCATCTATTACCTGTTCGACGCGCCTTTCCTGCAGGGCGCGGACTTGCGCGAAGCCCCCGTGGAGCAACGCCGCGAGGCCCTTAAGGAAGTGCTCGGGCATAAGTCGAGCAAGGTCCTGCGCTTTTCCGAGGCCTTTGTCGCCGATCACCACGACATTCTCGAAAGCGCCTGCGCGCTGTCCCTGGAGGGAGTAATCGGCAAACGGGCCGGCAGCCCTTATGTGTCACGCCGCAGCACCGACTGGATCAAGCTCAAATGCCGGCTGCGCCAGGAGTTCGTGGTCATCGGCTATACCGGGCCGCAAGGCACGCGCAGCGGGTTTGGCGCCCTGCTGCTGGGGGTCAACGACGATACCGGGCTGGTTTATGCCGGCCGGGTGGGCACCGGCTTCGACCATAAGACCTTGCAGCAACTGCATGGCCGCATGCGGGAACTTGAGCGGAATTCATCGCCCCTGGCCAGGCCATTGACCTCGGCCCAGGCCCGCGGCGTGCACTGGGTCGAACCGCAACTGGTGATCGAAGCCGAATTCGCCGAATGGACCCGCGAGCACGTGGTGCGGCAGGCGGCGTTCATCGCCCTGCGCAGCGATAAGCCGGCCAGCGAAATCGTCCGCGAACAGCCCAAGGCGCCCAAGGCGGTCGAAACTCCCAGCCCGAACAGCGCCCCGCGTCCGGGCAAATCGGCCGGGCACACCGTGGCGGGTGTCAAGATCACCCACCCGGAACGGGTCATCGACCGCCAGTCCGGCACCACCAAGCTGCAACTGGCGCAGTTCTACGCCAGCATCGACCAGCAGATCCTGCCGTATCTGCGCGACCGGCCCGTGTCGCTGCTGCGGGCGCCGGACGGCGTGGAAGGCGAGCAGTTTTTCCAGAAACATGCCGAGCGCATGGCAATTCCCCATATCCGTCATCTCGATCGGGCGCTGGACCCGGACCACGCGCGGCTGATGGAAATCGACAGCACGCCGGCACTGATCGGCACCGTACAGATGGGCACCATTGAGCTGCATACCTGGGGCGCGACTCACGATCAGATCGAAACCCCGGACCTGTTCGTGCTCGACCTCGACCCGGACCCGGCCCTGCCCTGGAAAAGCATGCTCGAAGCCACCCAGCTGACGCTTTCGGTGCTCGATGAGCTGGGCTTGCAGGCCTTCCTGAAAACCAGCGGCGGCAAAGGCATGCACCTGATCGTGCCGCTGGCGCGCAAGGCCGACTGGGATACGGTCAAGGGCTTTGCCAAGGCCATCGCGCAGTTCATGGCGCAACAATTGCCCGAGCGCATCACCGCGACCATGGGCCCGAAAAATCGCGTCGGCAAGATTTTCGTCGACTACCTGCGCAATACCCGCGGCGCCAGCACCGTGGCGGCCTATTCGGTTCGGGCCCGTCCGGGGCTGCCGGTCTCGGTGCCGATCGCGCGGGATGAACTGGCGGACGTCCGCCACGCCCAGCAATGGAATGTGACGAACCTGGGGCAACGCCTGGAGGCCCTGGACAAGCATCCATGGCACGGCTACGCCCATCGACAGCGGATCACCGCGAAGATGTGGCAACAGTTGGGAGCGGACAAGCCTTGAGGAAGGGATGGCGGGCAAGCCCCGCCCCTACAAAGCCCATGTAGGAACGAGGCTTGCTCGCGATCGGCAATTCGCCGTTGGGCGAATCAGATGAAGATGAACAGCAACAACAGCGCAGCGAAGAGCGCCCACTTTTCCAGGTAGTACAGCTTGCGATTGCGCTTTTTCAGCTGCTTGCCGTGCAGGCGGATCTTGTACAGCTTGGTGAAGGCGCGGTTCAGGCCCCCGGTGCGATCGCCGGCATCGTTCGGCGAACCGGCGGCGGCCATCACGGTACGGCTGAACCAGCGGTTGAAGGCGGCGGCCCAGCGGTACTTCATTGGCCGCTCGACGTCGCAGAACAGGATGATGCGGTTTTCCCCGGTGGTGTTTTCGGCGTAATGGATGTAAGTCTCGTCGAACATCACTGCTTCGCCGTCGCGCCAGTGATAGTTCTCACCGTCGACATTGATGTAGCAACCGGCGCTGTTGGGCGTTTCCAGGCCCAGGTGGTAACGGTATGAACCGGCATAAGGGTCGCGGTGGCGCACCAGCTTCGAGCCCGGCGGCAATTCGGCGAACATCGCCGCCTTGATCGAGCCGATGCTCTGCACCAGTTCGGTGGTCCGCGGGCACAGCTTCATCGCCGAAGGATGGCTGTCGCCGTACCACTTGAGGTAGAAGCGCTTCCAGCCGGTCTTGAAGAACGAGTTGAAGCCGACATCGTCGTATTGATCCGAACGCTTGATCTCGCCGGCCTTGAGCAGGTTCTGGCCCTCGGCGCGAATTTCTTCCCAGTGGGCCTGCAAGGGGCTCAGGTCGGGAAAGTCGGCCGGATCGAGGTACGGACGGTTGGGGATCTTCGAGAACAGATAAAGGAAGCAATTGATCGGCGCCAGGAAGCTCGAATGATCGCTCAGCTGGCGGCCCAGTTTGTGACGCACGCGACCACGCAGGTGGACATACGCGATGGATAGAACGTAAACAGCGGCAATGATGAGTTTCACGGAAATCGTCACATGTCAGAAGAGAACATACTGCGCCCCCACTAAGGCCAACCGGGCCAAGGGGTCATGTGCAGCGTCCGAAAGCGATAAGAGGTCCCTGATGGCACATCCCTGAGCCGGTGCCAATGGTGGCACGTGGCAACTGGTCGGCATTTTAGCCACAGTTTGTAACCAACGGTTAACACCGTTTTGTGAAAATATGTCCGCCGCCCCGCTCCGTCCCATCCGTCGCCTGGCCCAGGCGCCCATGCGCGGCACCGGTTGCCGGCGATTCGCGCCCGCGCCCGGCCCTTGCCGGCAAGGATGAAAATCCGTGGGTCGCTGTCATACAACTGCCGGCGCACATATGCGACAATGCGCGCCAAATTCCAACATGAACTCCCGCATTTCTTGCTCGGCAGCCTGGCCCCAGGCCTTAAAGCTGCTGTCGACGTATGCCCGCTGGCTCAGCTCAACCCCGCCCCGGTCCCGTCCTGGAGAAGCTCCAGGCAGGGTGCCGAGGCGGCGTCAGCCGTTTCATGTCAGCTCCAGACCATTGCGGCGCTAAACCATTGCAGCTCTAAATCATTGATAGGTAAGTAATTGATCTCCACAGCTAACATCACGATGCGATCTTGGATGCATTGCGATGCGGTCACAAGCGCAAGAAAATCAATGGGTTAGCTCGCACAGGATCGCACGAGAATGCATCTTTAAGCAGTCCCTGGTATCAAAATCGGTATCAGATCTTGCCCTGCTCTTCTGCGACTTGCCAAGGGAGCAATACCTCCTTGGCAAGTCGTTGTATGTGGCGAAGATGGCATCCGCGCTCGCAAACAAGTCATATAAAATCCTTTTAAACACACGGGATTTTAAGTCCATCTTTTAAGACTTATAAATCATACGTTTAGCATCATTATTTTTCCGCACTCAGTAATTTTTCTCTCTGTCTTAAGCCAGTAAAATCAGCACCTCAAAAAGAATTGCGGAAAGAACCCCGCGCTATCGGAGTACTTGCCTTGGGACAAGGCAAGTCGACGAAGCCACAGCAGATGCTCTCACCCTGCTGCACAATCAGCACGCTATATGTGCAGCCATTGAAGATGGTGACAATGTGAGCCTCTGAAAATGGAGCTCGGAATTTGGTCGATACCGTAGGGGCGGCGATGGAAACGCTTGATATCAATGCGCGACGCATTACTGACACTATCATGCGGCTGCGGCGTTTATAGGATGGCAATATCGGCCAGAGACTGCCGTTGGCGAATAGGCAATTTATGGCCATACTTTCCCGGCCAAAAGTCCAATGGAGCCCTAACGTATGAGGGACGGGCACGCAGAAGCGCGAATTTGATTCGCCTTGCGCATAAATCGAATGATGCAGCGCATACCGTCAGGTGCTCGTCCGGCTCCGATCCACGCCAAGAAGTTTCACGAAAAATGCACTTGCGACCAGCAGTGCACCAACCCCATGAATGAGCGGCCTATCGCAGATTATGCTGCTGGAATCTTCGCCGGAAGTACACCTCGCGTCACCTACTCGACCGTCAAATGTCCTGCTCTATAGAACTTGCTGCCAGCAGGTCATCAGGTGATGGAACCTTAGCTTCGGAGTTGAGGATCATGATCCTGGATCGAAGAATGGATAGCTCAAAAAAGGCTTTCGCTCAAATCTACCGTTGATCTCTCTCCAATGAATAGCCTCAAGCATCAACTCAATAGACATGGGTTGTTCTGCCATTGGACTGTGAAAGACCTCCACTTCTGCAGACCACGACTCATAGTCATATTCAGGCCAAAGTTTCCCATAATCACCAGATGCAATATCGAACAGAAAAGGGATGCCGAGCGATGCGCCGAGGGTGCCGTCAAAGAATTCGCCAAAGCGTAGATATCGGTGGCCGTTCAAAGATGCTTTGCCTGAAATTGGCACTCGGCTGAGCTTTGTTATCGTACATGCGAAATTGCATTCCACTTAACCACCCGTTTGCATTCGACCTGACCAGTCATTTGCATTCGTTCTGACCACCGATTGCATAGGATTTGACCAGCGAGCTCTGTAACCATGATCGGGAGAGAACGGCCAAGAGCTGCCGCACGCCTCGGCGGCGCGGGCGACCGCAATGTAATCAAGAGGGGTCATTGGTCGCTCACACGATTTCGATGCACGTGTAGTGAGCGGCCCAGATATGCTGTGGAATCGCAGACTAGGGATAGCAGGATGAGCAACAAGACCGCCTGGGAGAAAGCAGCTGAGGCACAGGGCACGACCGATTCGGAGCGTGCCCTTGCGCGGCTCGCCCGCAAGGCGTTCCTGAGTCTGTGGAGCTACCCGAACGTTCACAGCGACGAAGGGAGATCAAGCGGTAAGGGGGATGGCAAGGAGTTGGTAGACCTGCTGGTGGTCTTTGGCAACGACGTGCTGCTGTTCTCCGACAAGCACTGCGCGTTTCAGTCGGACGTGGACATCAAGGTTGCCTGGCCGCGTTGGTACAAGCGAGCAATCGAGAAGTCAGCAAGGCAGCTTGCAGGGGCCGAAAATTTCCTGCGTCGTTTCCCAGGCCGCGTGTTCGTCGACAAGTCATGTCAGACCAAGTTGCCCGTGGAACTCCCGAACCCAAGCTTAGCCCGCTACTTCCTGATTGCCGTAACGCGAGGCGGCCATGAGGCAGCAGTTCGGTACTTCGGCGCTGGAAGCAGCGGCAGCTTGATGCTCAACAGCATGCTTGAGGGCAACGCCCACCACGAACGCCCTTTTGAAGTCGGCTTCCCACTGAAAGACCGCCGCTTCGTCCACGTCCTCGATGAGGTGACAGTCGACGCCCTCTTAGAGGAACTGGACACCGTCCCGGACCTTGTCGACTACCTAACCTGCAAGGAGCGCTATTTCGGTGCGAACGGCGTCTTCATGCACGTTGCCGGTGAAGAGGAATTGCTTGCGCAGTACATGTGCACGATGGAGAACGGTCGGCACACCTTGCCCAAGGTGCCCCCTGCCACTGGTGCCGTCGCCCTCCTGGAGGGAGATTGGCGGTTCTATCGCTCAAGCCCTCAGCGAGCGGCCAAGCACGAGGCCGATCAGGGCAGCTACATGTGGGATGCACTCATTGAGTACCAAGCATCCTTCGTTCGCGCAGGAACAGCGGTTGGGCTCCCCGAGATACCGCCGGAGACCGTCGACCATGAGCGAATCCTGCGCGCCATCGCAGCAGAGCCCCGACTTGCAAGGCGCGAGCTCGCCTGTCATTTCCGCTTCGCGCTCTCGAAGAGCGAGCCCGGTAAGAAGTTCGCACGCATGATCCTGAGCGGCGACAACATGTCCCGCGGGTACGTATTCCTGACTGTTCCAAAGCCGCCGAATGTTGACTACCAGGATTACCGGGAGATGCGCTCGGCTGCACTGCTCGCATACTGCCACGGCATCAAGCTGCGCTTTCCCCGCGTGACCGAAGCGATTGGTATTGCATCCGAGCCCTTCTCCGAGAAAGTAGCTTCGCAAGAATTCTTGTACGTCGACCTTACTCACGAGATGAGCTCAGAGGAGTCCGCCGTTTGGAAGGGCGCAATGGAAGAGCTCGACGTACTACAGACACCGAGCAAGGATGTGCAGTACTTCGGCGGAAGAAGTCACGAATTCCCGATGCCGTTCAACTTCAGTGGTCCCAAGTTCTACGATTACGAGTCTGGCACCCCAATGAACCGAGCTGAGCGACGCAGAATGGCGAAAGAAGCTCGAAAAGAAGCCAAGAAGGTGAACAAGAAAAAGCGCTAGACGCCGAGGTTCAGGCGATGGCGGTGCGAAAGCGAGCCCACTGTGGGATCGGCTGTAAGCTTCCTTTAATACCTGATGTTCATGGGGGGCAGGCGAACGGCCGCTACGGGCCAAAACGTATTGGTCAAATCCGATGCAAATGACTGGTCAGGTCGAATACAAACGGGTGGGCAAGTCTGTGCAATTACTTAGTACAGGCGTTAGTGAAAATTATCGCTGACAGGTGGATATTGTCCTTTGACCGAAACAGGCCGCTGGGACGGTCTGATAGAAGAGACTTCACCTCTTCCACTGTCATTATCTGAAATCTGAATCGCCCCGGGTTTCGTAGACACCTCTTTGCCTTAAACTGAGGCCAATTAGGAGGTGCCATGAGCAACCCGCGTTACCCCGAAGAATTCAAAATTCAAGCGGTCCATCAGGTGACCGAAAAGAAGCTGCCTGTCGCTGATGTAGCGGCTCGTCTCGGCGTGTCGACGCATAGCCTCTATGCCTGGATAAAGCGCTACAGCAAACCTCAACAAGAACGGCAGCAGGATGATGATCAGCACGCTGAGCTGCGTCGTCTGCGAGCGGAACTCAAGCGGGTGACTGAAGAGCGAGACATATTAAAAAGGCCGCCGCGTACTTTGCCAAGGAGTGCGGTTGAAGTACGCCTTTATCAAACAGCGCGCGGGCGACTATTCGATTCGACGGCTTTGCCTGACGCTGAAAGTCCATCCCAGTGGGTATTACGCCTGGTTGTCTGAGCCGCAATCTGCACGCGCCAAAGACGATCAGCGACTGCTGGGTTTGATCAAGCATTCATGGCTGGAGAGCGGCGGCGTTTATTGCTATCGCAAAATCCATGACGATCTGCGCGAGGTCGGTGAGGATTGTGGTCGTCATCGTGTGGCGAGGCTGATGCGTCTTGAAGGGCTGCGCTCTCAGAGAGGGTATCGACGTCGCCCTGGAAAGTACGGCGGTAAGCCAGCGGTCGCCTCACCCAATTTACTGAAGCGCCAGTTTGATGTCGTAGAGCCCAACAAGGTTTGGGTCACCGACATCACCTACATTCGTACGTATGGAGGCTGGCTGTATTTGGCTGTGGTGCTGGATCTGTTTTCTCGCCAGGTCGTTGGCTGGTCAATGAAGTCGCAAATGACCAGTGATTTGGCCATCGATGCGTTGTTGATGGCGGTTTGGAGGCGTAAACCGAAGCAAGAGGTGATGATTCATTCCGACCAAGGCAGCCAGTACAGCAGCTCCGATTGGCGCAGTTTTTTGAAAGCGAACAATTTGGTTGCCAGCATGAGCCGCCGAGGCAATTGTCATGACAACGCCGTGGCTGAAAGCTTTTTCCAGCTTCTAAAGCGGGAACGGATCAAGCGGCAAATCTATTCCACGCGCGAAGATGCTCGTAGTGATGTGTTCGATTACATCGAGATGTTCTACAACGCAAAACACCGCCATGGTTTCAACAATCAGTTGTCACCGGTAGCGTTTGAAAAGCGTTACGCAATGAGCTTGCAAGGTGTCCAGAGAATCCGGGGCGATTCAGACATTAGCGGGAGGCATTCCTGCCTTTTGAGTCGCGAACGGGAGTCGGGCTCCCGTCGCGATCACTTGAGGGGACGAGTAATGAAGTGGCTGATCCCCTGTTGTACGCCCGTTATTTGCGCTCATACGCAATTGATGGGATCGAGCCACTTTCCTCTACATCCGCTTAACCGCAGGAGGGTTCCATTTACCATTGAGCGCCTCGGACTTTGGTCCATACAGCCGCATGGTCAGGTTGAACGCTCCCTTGGGAGCAGGCAGCCAATTGGCGTCCTTGTCTTTGCCGGGGCTCTCGTTTTGGAAGTACAGGTCGAGAGAGCCATCTGCATTGGTCTTGAACGGCATCCAACTACTGACGGCAAAGCGATTGAGCGCATTCCCGACCTGGAAGCCATCGCTATCGTAAAGCGTGATCGACCAGAAAGCGTTTACCGGTGGAGTGGCGCCCTTTTCGAAGTGGAGCGTGTACTTGTTTGCACCGTCGAGGGGCTTGCCGGTGTCGTCGGCGATATTCAGCGGATAGATCGCATCCTCGGGGACGTTGGCGCCGAGCCCTTGCTGCGAGACGATGGCACGCTTGAGGTAGTAGTTGCCGTAAACACCCATCGTATCGGTGTTCATTGACCAGCCGTTGGCGACTCGGGCGAGTGTCGCCAGCTTCCAATTCATGAGTGCCTGAGCTTCGGCGGGCACACCCTCAAGTGCTTGCTTCACAGCCGGGTCGAGCTTGTCGATATCAAAGCTCTTGCCGGGCTCGATACCAATCCGCTTCATCTGCGCGATGATTGGCTGGTCGGTGCTGTGAGGCGGCTGCAGCTTGAGCAGTTCGGCGGCATAGGCAAAGTACTTGGCCGCAGGCATAGAGTCGATCTGGGTCTTTGGCGGTGTCTTCATGTCGACGCTTGGATCGATCTGTACCGTCACCGGCTCTGCATTTTTACCCCAGCGCGAGAGCGGTGTTACCTTGTAGCCAGCCTGAATATTATGCACTGCCGGGTAGTCCGCAGCCCCATCGGTCTTGGTGCGGCCGATGACCCAGACATAAGGCGTTGGTGCTGGCAGATGGGTGAAGCCCTGCGGGACGGTTCCGCTCCAGCCGGGTGGGGTCACCAGGAAGTTGCCCGCCTCGGTGCCGGTTGTCCGCCAGCCGGGCGAGGCAAAGACATCTGTCCACATGTCGAGCATCGGCAGGAGGTAATAGCGCCCGTCGGTGTCCGGTGCGGAGATCACCAGCGCTTCCTTGGTCAGGTCCAGCCAGGCGATGGAATAGAGCGTGTCGAAGTTCGAGCGCACTACGCCCTTGAAATCGGCGGGCGGATATTCCGGCACGCTCACGAACATATTCATCGGGCCTTTACCAAACTCCTTGCCAGGTTCGATGTTGGTGAACTGCTTGCGTGTGATGTCCATGGACAACAGCGGGTAGAAATAGGTGTAAGCATCGATGCCGATGGCGTGTGCTTGTTCAGCAGTAGTCGCTGATTGGGCATGCACCGTTGACAATGGGAAAAGAGCGAGTAATGCCAAAGCGGATGTAATGGATTTAAGTGTTTTAATGTTCAACATTCCGTATACCCCAGCAGTGTTGAATTGTGTACTCGCCGCTCATCCTTCTGCCTAGAAAGTGAGGTCTGCAACAGACGAGGCAAGCATTTTGCGGCGCTACTCAGCGTGTGAGACCGCAAGCACGGTTGCCCAACACGCGACGGCTCATCTCTTCTCGGATAAACGATAGCCCCGGAACTGCTCACGCAACTTATTTTTTTGCAGTTTGCCCGTCGCCATATGCTGCAACGCCTCGACATAGGCGGCCGTTCCTGTCACTTGGCATGGAGAATCCTGATGACCGCTGCCTCTGCCACCGCCGGGTGACCGACTGCGGCGTTCTCCAGGTCAATTGAGGAAATTCACTCGCCACCGGACTGAATCACATCCTTGGCGCGCTCGGTGATCTGCATGTAACCATCAGGGTCAATGGTGGCGATATCATCGGTATCGAACCGAAAGGAATCCCGATCATGGGCAAGCGCTTGAATGGCTGGCAGTGGCCGTGACCGTGGCTTCTGGTGTGCATGCCGTGGACTAATCCGGAGGAGTTTATCGCCTAAGCCTAAGCTACTGGCCGCTGGTGGCCGATTTTCGCCTGTTGCGACTGGTTGCAATGGGTCGTTTTCTGCCTCTCGCAACAGGCTGAAATCGGCCGATTCTGTTGAAAAAGTCGGATTTTCAATTCGTCTGAACTCAGGCACGACCACCATCGGAGAACCTACTCACCACATTGAGTGGTTTCTCGGCCCTTCGTTGACCTTTGTTGCGCTGTTATTCGGTTAATTTGAAGTTTTTGGCTTGGTGCAGACGCACCTATCCCGTGATCGGTGGCCCTTGAGAGGTAAATTTGGCCAGCCGTCGCAGGTTCTGCACCGCAGCGGCCAGCGTGAACTCATCGGTCGCGCCACTCATGCCACGTAGTCGCAAGCGATCCAGTTTCAGGATGCGCTTGAGGTGAGCAAACAGCATTTCGACCTTCTTACGTTCGTGGCGAGAGCGTACGTACTCGCGCGTCGCTGCGATTCGTCGAGCCACATCACGAGCGGCTTCATGGATGCTGCGGGCGATCTTGCGAATCGAAGTGTTCGGGCAGCACTTGGCTTTCATCGGACACGTCACGCAGTCAGTTTGTCTGGAGCGGAAGATGATGGTGTTGGCTTTGGTGATGTGCGAACGCTCGTTCTTGAAAGCTCGCCATTCGCTACGCAATATGTTGCCGGCCGGGCAGCGGTACTCCTCAGTCTCTTCATTCCAGTGGAAATCATTGCTCGAAAAACTGTCGTTCTTGCGCTCGGTTTTGTCCCACACCGGCACATGCGGCTCAATGTCTTTTTCCTCCACCATCCAGGCCAACATCGGCGCGGTTCCGTAAGCGGTGTCGCCAATGAGGCGTTCCGGCTTGATGTCGAACTGCGCTTCGACGCGGTCGATCATGGTCTTGGTGCTCTCGACCTCGGCTGTGCGATGAGCCGGTGTGGGTTCCACATCCACGATGACGCCGTGCTCGGTATCGATCAGATAGTTCGTGGAATAGGCGTAGAACGCTGGGCCACCTGGAGCTGCGGTCCAGCGAGCTTGAGGATCCGTCAGCGATAGGCGCTTCGGCAGCGTTTTGGCCAGAGCCTCCTCATCGAGTGCCTCAAGGTACTCACGCACGGCGCGGCTGCTCAGGGACGGATCGCTCCAGTTGACCGGTTCATCACCCGGCACGTCGCGCTGCCGACTCGCATCCGCCTTGATGATGCTGGCATCCACGGCAAACCCTTCGCCCTTGACCAACCCTGCGTCCATGCAGCGACGCAGCACCTCATTGAACAACCAGCGAAACAAATCGCTGTCCCGAAAACGACCGTGTCGGTTCTTAGAAAAGGTCGAGTGGTTGGGTACTTCATCTTCAAGGCTCAACCGGCAGAACCAGCGATACGCCAGGTTCAAATGGGCCTCTTCGCAAAGCCGCCGCTCGGAGCGAATGCCGTAGCAATAGCCCACGATCAGCATGCGGATCATCAGTTCGGGATCAATCGACGGACACCCTATGGGGCTATAGAAATCGGCGAGGTAATGGCGCAGGTCGTTCAGTTCGAGGCACTGATCAATGCTGCGCAGAAGGTGATTGGCTGGGATGTGATCTTCGAGGTTGAACGAGTAAAACAGTCGCTCCTGCCCACTCGATAACTGTCCCATCATGCTGCGTGCTTCCCTGCTGGCCGATGCGAGGATTTTGCCGCAGGCCAGACAGGGGAGCTACTTTTTCAACAGAATCGGCCAAAACCGGCCGGCCGCTATATATCTCCGGTTTACCTCTTGCTTCGACATGAGGCCCATCCTGCAGCACCCGGCTGTGCAACTGCACGCCTCAAGCACCTGCCTCGCCCAAATGTCCTATGCTTATTGCAGAAAACTCCATTTCACCAATGCTGTCCGGCATGAAGAAAGATGAGGACGGGTCTCTGACCCTCTACATTTAAAAGGACTTCCGGGTGAGGCAAAGGAAGCCAACTGGCTGCCCGCGCCGAATGACCCTATCTACCTAGTAATGCGTTTGTGCTGGCCCTTAGACACGCCTCCTTCGATCCTGCCACACGGCGACGGAAACGTGGCAGCCCCAAGGGTCGAGTAGCGAATTAGCGATGTACTCGTTCCCTTGGCTTCGTTGTGCCCCCGAATTTTCTTCACGATTGACGCGCACTTGACGGCAAACGCACCTGGACCATGGAAATCGCAATGCCGAAACATAAAAATAATGCAGCAACCCCACACCCTGATCCGCCACCGCCCCTGATTAACCGTTACCTGTTTCCCGTCACCATCGGTGTGTTGCTGGTGGCTGTAGCGGCGATCGGCTGGTTTCTGCTGCGCAGCACCCCATCGCCAATCAAAACCGTGCCACTCAGCACCCCGGTCGTTCAGCAGGCCACGCCGCAACCTGTCGCCGTGGCACCAGCGAAGATGGTCGACGAACAACAATGCCAGGGCTGCCACAGCGAGCAGACGAAGCATTGGCAAGGCTCCCATCATCAATTGGCGATGCAGCAAGCCAGTGCCGAGACGATGCTGGGCGACTTCAATAACGTCTCGTTTAAGGCGGAAAACGAAACCACACGTTTCTCGCGTAAGGACGACGATTTCTGGGTCAACACCCCTGGCATAGACGGCAAGAATGCTGACTTCAAAGTGGCCTACACCTTTGGCATCGCGCCGTTGCAGCAATACCTGATCGAGCTCGGTGACGGTCGCTTGCAAGCACTGGGCGTGGCCTGGGATACCGAGAAAAACCGCTGGTTCCACCTCTATCCGGGCCAGGGAGTGAATTTCAAGAGTCCGCTGCACTGGAGCAAGCCGAGCCAGAACGCCAACTTCATGTGCGTCGAGTGCCACACCACTGGCTACAAGCGCAATTTCGACGCGGCAAAAAATGCGTTCGACAGTCAGTGGAACAGCCTCGGTGTCGGTTGTCAGGCGTGCCATGGTCCTGCATCGAATCACCTGGAATGGACAGCGAAAAAAACTGATTTGATCCACGCCGGTTTTGCCGTCGACCTCAAGGACAAGGAGGCCACCGTCGAGATCGAAACTTGTGCCCGCTGCCATTCGCGCCGCGCACCGCTGGACGACGGCTACACCGTTGGCCAACGCTTGATGGACGACTACTTGCCGAGCCCCCTGACCCGCGAGCTGTATGCGCTGGACGGCAAGATCAAGGATGAAGTGTTCGAACACGGCTCCTTCGCCCAAAGCAAAATGTTCGACAAGGGCGTGCGTTGCAGCAACTGCCACAATCCCCACAGCACCGAACTCAAGGCACCGGGCAACGGCGTCTGCCTGCAATGCCACAACACCGCCGGCAAGACCTCGGTGGCGGGTGTCGATGGCAAGGGCCTCCAGGCGAAGAACTACAATTCCATCGAACACACCCGCCACACCCAAGGACAGCCAGGCTCCCAGTGCGTGGATTGCCACATGCACGGCAAGTTCTACATGGGCAACGACTTCCGGCATGACCACAGCTTCAGCATTCCCAACCCGGAGCGGGCGAAAAAACTTGGCACGCCGGATGCTTGCCTGACCTGTCACCAAGGCAAGGCCGGGGATAAGGTCACCGAGCAATTCAAACTGTGGAACAGCGCCACCCCGTTGCAGGCGCCACGTTACGACGAAAGCCTGTGGCTGATTCGCAACGGCCAGCCCGGTGCCGCGCAGGCCTTGTACGAGCAGCTGCAGCGCAGCAACCTGCCGGCGATCCAGCGTGCGACCTTGCTTGCGGAATTGCCGCTGTACCCGAGCGAACAGGCGTTGAAGCTCGCCACCAAGGACTTAAGTAACCCGGCGCCGCAAGTGCGTGAAAGTGCGGTGCGGGCGATCAGCGCGTTCCTGCCACCCCCGGAACGTGCGCCGCTGCTGACGCCGTTGCTGGGTGATCCGGTGAAGGCGGTGCGCATCGTTGCGGCTCGGGATCTGCTGAGCGTGGCCCGTAACGGATTGGGCAATGCCCAGGCAGACTGGAATGCGGCCATCACCGAGTACGAAGCGGTGCAGATGAGCCTGGCCGAACGCGCCGAAGCCAACCTCAACATGGCCATGCTCTACCAGGCCAGCGGTCGCAGCGGCGAAGTCGAAGCGCTGCTGCGCACGGCCCTTAAGCGTGACCCGGATTTCTACCCGGCACTGGTGACGCTGGTGCAATGGCTGGAAGCGGGCGGACGCAGCCAAGAAGCTCAGGCGCTGCTCGCGCAAAGCCTGAAAGAACACCCGGAGGCCGCCCTGCTGCAACATACCCAGGGTTTGTCGCTGGTGCGTGCGGGTAAAACGGATCAAGCCATGCCGGCTCTGCGCAAAGCCGCGCAACTGGAACCCGATAACGCCCAATACGGTTACGTCCTGGCCGTAGCACTGCATGACAGCGGCAACGTTGAGGCGGCATGTGAGGAATTGGAAAGGCTGTTGAAGGTGCAGCCCGCGAACCGCAACGCGCGGCAGGCGTTGATCCATTACTACCTCAAAGGCGGGCAGGAACCGAAGGCGCAGATGCTCTTGCAGGGCTGGAAGAAAATGAACATGGATGATCCATCGTTGAAATGATCCGTCGCGTCTGGAGCAGCTGCCGAGCAGGGAAAACATGCATATGGCGAATCGATGCGCGCCGGTATGTTGTTTTATTCAACCACTGAATTGCATGCCCCAATACTGGAGCATCGCTCACTGGCGTTCCGCACTTTGCCCACTGCATCCTGGCCCCTGGCTCTTTGAGGGATAACAGCTCAAATTTACGTTGTGCGCGGGTTTATTCGCTGTCGCGAAGTCGCAACAGCCAATAGGCGAACGGTATGACCGCCAACTCTATCCCCGCATAGATTTGAAGGAGTATCGAGGGCAATCCATCAATCATGAAGCTAATTAAGCGACCAAGAAAAAGACCACTGCAAAAAATCAGAACCGTAAAGATGGCGGTTTTGTGTAGTTTCGGTTGGAAGGCACAGACCAGCCAGAATGTACCTAACGCGAGGTACAGGCACATTACAGCGCGGAGAATGTGAGCGATGTTGATGTCGAGTACCTCCATACCTAAAAATGTAAGGGCGAACCACGTTGGGCTTACACCGTAGATCAGCGCAATGCTGCCTACGGTGAGGAATGAGATGATCAGAAAATATTTTCTCAGTGCATCTTTCATGAAAATCCTTTGCAGATGTTGAATGGGCGCGTCCGAGCAACGGGCGCGCCAAGGTTACTGGCACTCAGCGGGATTAAGCACGCAGTTCACCTACTGCTTTGTACCTGGCAGTAGTTCAAAGTCCGGGGTAAACGGCGTCATGGCGGCCATCAGCAGTTCGAACGGTTTGTGATTGCCGGTGAAGCTAGCCTTGCCGTCCTTGACGAGCTGATCGAAGCTGGTTTTTCTCGCCATCACGCCTTCAAGCGCAGAGCGATTGAGAGTGATGGTCAGGTCGGCGTTTTTGGCCTGCTGTCCCTTGATGCTGGTCAGTGTGGAATTGCTCAACTCCACTACGAATTGTTCTCCATTGTCCGGCGTCTTGAGATTCAGGATGAAGTGTTGATCCGCGACTTTGCTGCCATCCAGGCTGATGCCGAGGTATTCCAGCCACAACTCCGTGCTCATGGCGCGGATAAGGTCTGGCCCGGTGGATTTTGGCGGCACCCCTTTGGGCATGCCATGGCGTAATTCATACGCTGCAGCGAGGAAGCTGTTGCGCACCCCGGCACTTTCCTTCTGATAGCCGACCTGCTCATAGACATCCGCAAGCAGATCCTTGGCCTTGCTGTTCTGTGGTTCTGCATAGACCAGCTTATTGAGGATTTCATAGGCTTCACGGTATTTGCCTTGATCAAACAGGGATTTCCCCTTGGTCATGATCTTGTCTGCGCCGCCCATCATTTCTACATACAGCGGCGCCGAATCTTTCGGAGACAGCGGCATCAGCGTCGCCGGGTTGGCATCCCAGTAACCCAGGTAGCGGTTGATCACGGCGCGGCTATTGTGCTCTTCCGAACCGTGGTAGCTATGGGTCGCCCAATTGTTTTTTAGGCTTTCGGGCAACTTGTAGACGTTTTGAATCTCGTTGATGGTGACGCCCTGGTTGGCGGCGTGCAGTACGGCATTGTTCAGGTTGGCGTAGGCATCGCGTTGCGCGCGCATGACATCCTGAATGCGCTCATTGCCCCAACGTGGCCAACTGTGCGCCGCGAACATGACGTCGGCCTGTTGTCCGTAACGATACAAGGCGTTATTGATGTTCTTCGACCAGACCAGTGGATCACGGACCAGGGCACCACGCAGCGTGTAAATATTATGGATAGTGCCGGTAATATTTTCGGCGGCCCAGAATGCCTTGAATTGCGGGAACCAGGTATTCATCTCCGCCGGCGCTTCGGTGCCGGGTGTGCTTTGAAACTCCATTTCAACACCGTCGATGGTCAGGGTCTCGAAATCTTTCGCGATATAGCGATTGGGCTCAATCAGCCCCGTGTTGCCAATGGAGGCATTTTTACCAATGGCCATGTCGACATGGCCATACGGGCTGTGCGGCAACATCACACCATATTGGAAGAACGCGCGCCGGTTCATGGCATTGCCAGCGTAGACGTTTTCAGCCAGGGCATGTTCCATAAAACCAGTCGGTGCTATCAGCGGGACCTTGCCGCTGCGCACATCAACTTCATCGACCACTCCGCGGATACCACCGAAATGGTCGGCATGGGAGTGAGAGATCACTACCGCTACGACCGGGCGCTGGCCGAGTTTTTCATTGATGAAATCCAAGGCAGCCTTGGCAGTTTCCTTCGACATCAGGGTGTCGAACACAATCCAGCCCGTATCGCCCTTGATGAAGGTGATGTTGGCCAGGTCAAACCCGCGCACTTGGTAGATCTTCTCCGGAACTACCTCATACAGACCGAAGGCCATGTTGAGTACCGCCTGGCGTTGCAGGGACGGATTGATACTGTCGTAGTCCTTGCCTTCCAGCAGGAAGTTATAGCTGCCCATGTTCCAGGCGACATTCCCGGCCTCGGCCATGATCTTGTTGTAGGACGGTGCAGCGATGAAGCCTTTTTTCGCTTCTTCAAAATCGCGCTTGTCCGCAAACGGAAGAGCCTTGCGCAAACCATTTTGCATCTCGATCGTGTAAGGCGAAGGCGCTTTGCCCTTGCTGTCGAAATGCGCATTTTGTGTTGAGGCTGGATCAGAACTTAAGCCGTTTGCATCGGCAGCAAAAATGGCCGGGCTGACGCCACTGCCAAGGGTGATTGCCAGGGCCAGATGAAGGGTCTTGTTGTACATGAAAGGGTTCCTGCGCCAAAGGGTGTGCCAATGAGCGTCAATGCCGTTGATTGCGCACGGTGCCTGTTTTGTGCGTCGTCAGCTTGACCCGTCAGGCCATGAATAGCATATTCAGTTAATTCCGAAAAATTCCGCTTTTTATATTTTTCGATAACATAAAGGTTATGATATGACACCACGCCGCTTACATCAGTTTTTGGCATTGATTGAACATGCGCACTTTGGTCGGGCAGCAAAAGCGTTGGGGGTTTCCCAGCCGGCACTGAGCAAAAGCATCCAATTGCTGGAGACCGAGCTCGGGGTCACGCTGTTCGACCGACGCACAGAAGGCGTCGTGTTGACTGCGTTTGGTCATTTGCTTCGGGAAAAAAGCCAGCGCCTGTTAGTGGCCGAGGAGGACCTGCGGCGGGACATCGCCTTGCTGGCGGGAGGAGAAATCGGAGCCCTCAGGGTCGCTCTGGGTCCCTACCCCAGCATCACCAGCGGTTATGCCAGCATCGCGCGATTGCATGCCCGGCATCCGCAAATCAAGGTCACTGCACATGTCGCCGGATGGCGTGAAGTTGCTCATCAGGTCGCCACAGGTGCAGTGGATCTGGGGATCGCCGAAATCAGTACGTTGCAAGGCAGGGAAGAGTTCACCTGTGAGCTGTTGGGGGAGCATGAGGGTCGTCTGTTTTGCCGTCCCGGCCACCCGCTGCTGTCGCAACATCGTTCACTGACGTTGGCACAAACGCTCGATTACCCCTGGGTGGCCTCGCGCATTCCGCTGCGGCTGGCAACCCATTTGCTCCCGGCAACGTTGGGCTGTGCCGGCGCTTATGACGCGGTGACGGGCGATTTTATACCGGCAATCGAAATAGACGTGCCGATGCAAATCATTCGATTCGTCGAGAACAGTAATGCCCTGACTTTAGGGAATTTATCGACTTTTGAGCAGGAAATCATGGCGGGAGAAATCGTACCGTTACCCATCCATGACCTCGCACTGCGCACCCGTTACGGCTTCATCTACCTGAAAGATCGCTCACTGCCACCTGCGGTAGAGGTTTACATGAGGGAAGTGAGGGCCGTGGAAGAAGAAAACTGTCAGCGGGAAAGTCTTCTCGCCCAGATGAGGACAAAGTGAATCCAGCGGTACACCTGGCAAAGGACATCACCCGACAGCCGCTATAACTTGCTGCACCTCTCCCCACACCGCCCTTGATCATTACGTAATTAATATTGTATTTGCCGATTGTGTAATGTTACCAATCGAGCTAAACCCCATCCAAAAGCGTAATGACTTGGTATGACTATGAAACCTTGCGTAAAAAGCCTGGTGCTCGAACTGCTGGTCGCTAAAAACGGCATTCCCTTGCAGGTCAGGGAAGCCATTGCCGCGTGTGAGCTATTCGGAATCAGTGAAAACAACGTCCGAGTCACCCTGGCGCGGCTCACTATCGAAGCACTACTTGAAGGTGCGGGGCGCGGAAGTTATCAGCTGGGACCACAGGCCAAGGACATTTCGACGCAGTTGTTTGGGTGGCGTAGCGTGGAGCAGCATCTACGGTCGTGGGACGGTAGTTATCTGATGGTCGCGTGCAACGCCTTGGGACGCAGTGACCGCAACATATTGCGCCAGCGTGAACGTTCGTTGCACATGATGGGTTTCGCGGAACTGGACAAGGACCTGTATGTCCGCCCGAACAATGTCGAGCCTGATGTCGAGTCGTTGCGCCGACGCTTGATCGACCTCGGCCTGGAGCCGGCCGCATTGGTTTTCCAGGCCACGGGTTTCGAAGATACGCAGGTACAGCGAATACAAGGCCTGTGGAATGGCGAGTTGCTTAACGACAGCTATCGCCGCAATTGCCAGCAATTGGAGAGCTGGACACTGCGCGCCGAGCAACTGAGGCTCGATGCGGCCGCACGCGAGTCTTTCATCCTCGGCCGCGAAGCCATCCGCCAGATTGTCTTCGATCCCCTGCTGCCGGAACCCTTGGTCGATGTGGCGCTGCGCACTGAACTCTTTGCCTGTACCAAACGTTTCGTGGATCAGGGTCACCAGATCTGGCGCACCTTTTTGCAACAGCCCTTAAGACTCAACTGACTCATCACCCAGGCTGGCTACAGGCCTTTGATGTAGAGGATAGACATGCATAACAAGACTAAGATCAGCGATATTCTCAGCCGAGATGAAATCAAATCTTTTAGCGAACGCTCAGACTGCTGGGGCGCCTGGGCGGTGGGTTCTACCTGGGGTGTGCTGGCCTTGACCTTTATGGGTCTGGCCTGGGCCCGCGAACTCTTACCCTGGTGGGGATTTAGCCTCGCGCTGATCGCAGGTGTCGTCATTATTGCCGGACGCCAGTTGTGCTTTGGGATTTTGCAGCACGACGCCGCGCACGGAACTTTGTTCAAGACCAAATGGTGCAATGATGTACTGGTCGATTGGTTGTGCGCCCGGCCGATCTGGAATGTGCTGCGCAAGTACCGTCCCTATCATCTGACCCATCACGCCAAAACCTCTACCGTCGACGATCCCGATCTCCGTCTTGTGGCGGGGCTGCCTACGACTCGCCGCTCATTGATGCGTAAGTGTTTGCGTGATCTTTCTGGTGTCACCGGCCTCAAGTTCCTGGTGGGACGATTGCTGATGGACGCCGGCGTACTGCAATGGTCGCTGACCAGCGACATCCGGCGCCTGCCACAGGAAGGTCGTCATTGGTGGGACTACCCGCGGACTTTCTTCAGAAACGCAAGCGGTATGCTGCTCACCAACGGCCTGCTCTTTGCTGCGTTCTGGATAAGCGGGAATACTTGGTTATACGGCGTTTGGGTGCTGGCCTATATCGCACCGTTTCCGCTGTTCATCCGCATTCGCTCCATGGCGGAACATGCCTGTCTGGAATCAAGCCCAGACGTACTTCGCAGTACTCGTACTACACAGGCTGGTTTGATCGCCCGCGCTTGCGTGGCGCCTATTCGGGTCAACTTTCACATTGAGCATCATCTAATGGCGTCAGTGCCGTATTTTCGCCTGCCACAATTGCATGCGCTTTTGCGCGACCGTGGCATCGTACCGAAACCACCCACTTACTTGCAGGTGCTCCGGCAGTTGAGCGTTCGGGCTCAAAAGACTGATCGATAAACCAGGGTTTTCAGGAATTTGGGGGGCTATAAAAGTAGATGCTCATGAGTGCAACGCTATTAATGAGCTATACCCAATAGTCCCCCACCGCACTTCTTCCAATATTGAAGGTTGGCAATGAAACCCTGCTCCCCCCTGGCTACGCTGTTTCTCACCGCGATCCTCTTTGGCTGCACCAGCTCATCAAACCATTCAATGAACCTTCCTCTGGCAGCGACTCACAAAAATTCGGGGCATGTTGCCACTACCACGTTGACCGGCGTAGGCAATCAAACTAACTTTGACTTCAACGTTACAGGCGTTCCCATCGGAACCATCATGCCTCCGCGCTTGTACACGTTCATCAATAATGGCAGTTGCCAGCAACCAGGACCAGCCGCCTACGCAATGAACGACAAGGTCGACACTCAATCCGCCACTGGTGCCGGTGGTTGGAGCTTTTACAGAAGCGCACCGATAACAATGCCAGATCTGCTCTCGGGTAATTATTCAGTTGTCGTGCGAACCTCACCCGAAGATGGCAACGTCGATATTTTTTGCGGTGATATAGCACAAGCAACTCGATGACGCTGCTTAGTTTATTTGGAAATAGAACCCCCACCCTATCCAGTGATTGCAGTGCGGTTTATTGGATTAATAGTGGGTGTACATACAGTTTGTAACTCTGGCTTTACATGCTGCCCCAAAAACATTACGAGCGACATGTTCAACCGAAAAAAACCGCACTAGACTCCTTCTGTGTCTTAACCCGTGTAAGGGTCAGACAATAAGAAAAAATGATTCTATACGCACTAACTGGGCGAACTACTCGGTGGTCAATGCACTAAGGATCGATGTTGATGTGCGCTCATCACCCGGTTGCTAACACCATGAAACAACGAGGAATCCTGGTATGGACCAGCTATCGGATCGTTTCAAGTTATCTGTCGTGTTTGCTGCACTATTGTCATTGAACGGACTGGCCCATGCGGCTCAAACGGAAAAGGCCAACATCCTGTTTATCGTCTCCGACGATACCGGCTACGGTGACCTTGGCCCCTACGGAGGCGGGATCGGTCGAGGTATGCCTACGCCGAGCATCGATGAGCTGGCGGCAGAGGGAGTCACTTTTTATTCTTTTTATGCCCAGCCAAGCTGCACGCCTGGTCGAGCGGCCATGCAAACCGGACGTATCCCTAATCGTAGCGGCATGACCACCGTGGCCATGCAGGGCCAGGGTGGTGGTTTACCAGCGGCAGAGTGGACCTTGGCCTCGGTGCTGAAAACCGGGGGGTACGACACCTATTTCACCGGTAAATGGCACTTGGGCGAAGCGGATTATGCCTTGCCCAATGCGCAGGGCTACGACGTGATGAAATACGTCGGCTTGTACCATCTCAATGCCTACACCTATGCCGACCCCGAATGGTTCCCCGACATGGACCCGGAAACCCGCGCGATGTTTACCAAGGTGACCAAAGGCGCGATGTCCGGCAAGGCAGGTGAAAAACCGATCGAAGAATTCAAGGTCAATGGCCAGTACGTGGACACTCCTGTCGTGGATGGCAAGCCCGGTGTGGTCGGTATCCCCTTCTTTGACAACTATGTCGAAAAAGCCGCACTGGAGTTTCTCGATACAGCGGCCAAATCGGACAAGCCGTTTTTTATTAACGTCAACTTCATGAAGGTGCACCAGCCCAACATGCCTGCACCGGAGTTCGTTCATAAGTCCATGTCTAAATCCAAGTACGCCGACTCCGTGGTCGAACTGGATACCCGCATAGGTCGCATCATGGACAAACTCAAGGCGCTTGGGATGGATAAAAACACCTTGGTGGTTTACACCACTGACAACGGTGCCTGGCAGGACGTCTATCCGGATGCCGGCTACACACCGTTCCGCGGGACCAAGGGCACGGTGCGTGAAGGCGGTAACCGGGTTCCGGCGATTGCGGTCTGGCCAGAGAAAATCAAACCAGACACAAAAAACCACGAGATTCTTGGCGGCTTGGATTTGATGGCGACGTTCGCCTCTGTTGCTGGCGTAAAGCTGCCTGAGAAAGATCGCGAGGGTCAGCCGATTATCTTCGACAGTTACGACATGACCCCCGTGCTCACCGGCACTGCCCCTTCCCCACGCAAAGAGTGGTTCTACTTTACCGAGAACGAATTGACCCCGGGTGCGGCCCGCGTCGGAAACTATAAGGCCGTGTTCAACCTGCGCGGTGATGATGGCGCGCATACCGGTGGTCTGGCGGTGGACGCTAACCTGGGGTGGAAAGGCGCAGAAAAATATGTGGCCACCGTGCCGCAAGTCTTTGACTTGTGGCAAGACCCGCAAGAGCGCTATGACCTCTTCATGACCACCTTTACGGAGCGCACTTGGACAATGGTGCCGATCACAGCCGCGATCATGAAGCTGATGAAAACCTACGTCGAATACCCACCGCGAAAACTGCAAAGTATGGGTTATGACGGACCTATCACGCTGTCGCAGTATCAGAAATTTCAATCCGTGCGTGAGGCTCTGAAGCAAGAGGGCGTCAACTTGCCGATGCCTGTTGGCAACTGATCAATCAGCCGAAAATTGGCGACCTCATCAAAGGTCGCCACTTCGCAGCTTGAAGTTGGCGAGTATCCAACACGCGTGAAAAATTAAGCAGTGGATATTTAAGAATTCACCTTCTCGCCCGGTTCTAGGGGAGTAATCCATGAACAACATTTCATTGGGTCGTCCGGCAATGCATTGGCTCTTGCTTGTCTTGTTGTGGCCGCTGCTACTGCAAGCGGCCGAACCCTTACCCTCTTGGCGTGAGGGCTCTTCCAAACAAGCCATTGTCGAATTCGTGCACGCCGTGACGGCCGATGGTTCCAAGGATTTTGTATCACCGGCTGAACGCATTGCAGTGTTCGATAACGACGGCACGCTGTGGAGCGAACAGCCCATGTATTTTCAGATGCTGTTCGCCCTTGAAGAGGTCAAACGCCTGGCACCACAGCATCCTGAATGGCAACAACAGCAGCCGTTCAAGGCAGTTCTGGAAAACGACCAGAAAACGTTGGCTGGCAGTGGTATGGAGGGATTGATGAAGATCATCGATGCCACCCATACCGAGATCAGTACTCAAGCCTTTTTGGCCAATGTCCGCACATGGCTCGCAAAGTCCGTGCATCCCAAAACCCATAAACCCTACACTGAAATGGTCTACCAGCCGATGCTGGAATTGCTCGCCTACTTGCGAGCCAACGGTTTCAGAACCTACATCGTTTCTGGGGGCGAAGTGGAGTTCATGCGCGCCTGGACGGAGGAAGTGTATGGCGTTCCACCGGAGCAGGTCATCGGGACGACCTTCACCGCTGAGTATCAATATAACGCCGGCAAGCCGGTGATCATGCGCATGCCTAAGCTCGCTCATAACGACGATGGCCCAGGTAAACCCGTGAGTATTGACGCGGTTATAGGCCGCCGGCCGATCTTCGCTTTTGGTAACTCCGATGGTGATCAGCAAATGTTGCAATGGACCGCTGCGGGCGATGGCAAACGCTTCATGGGACTTGTGCATCACACCGACGCGCAGCGTGAGTGGGCGTATGACCGGGAGTCGAAGATTGGCAAGTTGGACAAGGCGCTGGATGAAGCTTTGGCGCAGAAGTGGACGGTGGTTGATATGGCGAAAGAGTGGGTGAAAATCTACCCTTTTGATACTGCGGCGCCATGAAACCTATCGCCTCTACCGCTTCACTGCGGCTTGGGCTCTGACGATTGTGGTTGGACTTACTTGGGAAACAACAGCGTGAATGCCACCCGAGATCCCCAGCCCTCGGCGCCGTCTTTCGGGCTGTCAACCCAGTAGCGAGGACCTGCTTGCAGGCTCATTGGTTGATGACCCACTTTGAACAACTGGGTGACGGAGAGATTGATCGGTACTGACCATTCGCGGGTTTGCCAGTCGTAGGTGGATTCGGTGTTGATGCCGTAGGTGGTGTAGGTGTGGGTGGTGTAACTAAAGAACGGCTGCAGAAAGGTTTGGTTGATTTTGTCTTTGTCATCGGGCGGGCTGTTTTCCAGCGACCAGATGTGGTTGGCCAGAATGCCGCGGGTCCAGCCATTACTTTGTTTGAGGGCGACCACAGTGGGGCCCGCCCCCCATTGTTCAGTGCTCAACAGGTCATCGCTGCCGGTTGGCACCAGAATCGCCGGCCCCGCCCCCAAAATCCAGTCGCCTGCGGTTGGGTGCTTGGGTGAAAAAAGAAGCTTTGAGTAATATCACCGATACCGACTTATTGGCCTGCCCACCGGGAACAAGGCCATGTTGGTCGATAATCGGCAGGATAGTCCGGGAAATAAGATTCAACTCATCGTTCAGGCTGAATGGCAGCACGGGCTGGATATTGGTGACGCTTTGATAGCCCTCGCCACTGGGGCCAAGTTTCTGGTTCCAGTTGTATTGAATGGGCAGGCTGTAGAGCGCAGCAACCGGATTTAGTGCCTGTTTGGCCAGCTCGGCCTGGCTATCAGCGGCAAGACCGATCATGGGCCAAATCACTGTCAAGGCCATAGGTGTCGTGAGGAGAATGCGTATTTTCACCAGTAGCTCCTTCTCGTTATCGAGAATATGGACTAAGAATTAAGGGGGGCGTTGGCGAATAAACCGGCCCCAGTCAGCGTAGTTCAGGTTTTCTCGACACAGGCCAATTCGCCTTTAGAAGTGCGTGGGCAACAGGTGGCGAATCCAAGGACAGGAGGCCGCCGGCATCCCTAACTTGGAAACGATGTTTGTCGAGGTTCATATGCAAACCAGAACAACAGCCTTACCCGCCCTTACGCTTCTTGCGCTGTGCTCTCAGCAAACCTGGGCGGGTGGCATCATGCTTTACGAAATCGGCACAGATAACGTTGGCCTGGCCAATGCCGGTGCCGCCGCCCGCGCCCAAGGCCCTTCGACCATCGCCAGTAATCCGGCGGGCATGAGTTACCTGCCAGGCACGCAAATCACCGGCGGTTTGCAGGTCCTTTATGGCGAACTGACCTTTGATCGCGATTCCGATACCAATGTCTCAGGCAGCGGCAGTGGTAACGCTCTCGATCCGATTCCCGGCGGCAGCTTTTTCATCAGCCATGAACTGGATGACCATTGGAGCGTCGGCTTCGGCCAGTACGGCGACTTCGGGCTGGCGGTCAATTACGACAACGAATGGTCAGGGCGTTACTTTGCGCAGAACGCCAGCCTGCTTGGTTTGTCGATGGTGCCGAGCGTGGCGTACCGCTTTAACGAGCAGTGGTCAGTGGGGCTCGGCGTGAGAGCCATGTACGGCATGTTGCAAGCACAGACCGCCATCGACCGCTCGCCGTTCGGGTTCACCGACCGCAGCGACGGGCAGTTTAAGTACAAGGACAATGATTGGGGTTTTGGTGCCCACGCGGGCGTGATTTACGCCCCGCAACTCGGCACACGCATCGGTCTGACTTACACCAGCAAGGTCGACCTAGAATTCGAAGACGGGTTGGACGTCAAGGGCGATGGCCGGTTGCTGGAGCGGGTCAATGGAACCAATACCCAATTGGATATGACGGTGCCGCAAACCGTCACCCTGAGTCTGTTCCAGCAACTCGACCGGCAATGGGCGTTACTGGCGTCGGTCAACTGGCAGGACTGGTCGGAGTTCGGTGACATTGCCGTGCAGGTCGATACCACAGCGCTGGGATCGCAATCAAGAACCGTCGACGCTAACTTCAAGGACACCTGGCATCTCTCTCTCGGCGCGCAATTCCAGGCCACCGAACAACTGTTGTGGAACTTCGGTGTGGCGTATGACAGCAGCGCCGTCTCGGACAGCAATCGTACCTTCACCGTGCCCATGGGTGAATCCTGGCGCATTGCAACGGGGGCCACCTTTGCCCTGGATAAGGACACCGATGTCAACGTTAGCTGGGTCATGGCCTGGCTCGGCGACCAGCCGGTGGATCAGACTAAATCCGTGTCGGGCACTCGAACTTCCGGTCAGTTCGATAACGCCTGGATTCAAGCCTTGACCGGAAACATGACCTGGCGATTCTGAAGTACCGCTAACAAAAAAACGATCCTACCCAAGGAGCAAATCCACTATGAACTTGTCCCGAAAATCACTTATCGGCGCCGCATTGTTCGGGCTCCTCCTCGTTGGTTGTACATCGAAAGTCACCGAACAGGACCAGTACTCCGGTTTCCTCCCCAACTACAACAACTTGGAAGAAGTGACGACCACCAGTGGCGAGAAGACCATGCGCTGGGTGAGTCCGTCGTGGAACGCAAACGCTTACGACACGGTGGTGTTCAACAAGCTGGAACTCTATCCGGCGCCCAAGCCCAACGAGCGGGTCAACCAGCAGACGCTGGACGAATTGCAGAACTACATGACCAGCAAGGCCAAAGGCGTGCTCGGCCAGAAATACCGGGTGGTTTCAAACGAGAGCGCAGCACCGGCCGGGTCAAAACCCCTGCTCCTGCGCGCAGCTATCACCGGTGTGAGTGCCTCCAACGAAGGCATGAAATGGTATGAAGTGGTGCCGGTCGCGGCCGTGGTCGGGGCGACGCAGGCAGCCATCGGTCACCGGGATCAGGACACTAACCTGTTCCTCGAAGCCGAGTTTATCGACGCGAAAACCAATCAGACCGTAGCCAAAGTCGTACGCAAGGTATTTGGCAGGCAGCTGTCGAACGAAAGCCAGAAAATCACGACGAAAGACTTTAAGGCCGCCATCGACAAATTGAATGCCGATCTCTGGGCGTTCATCCGCAGCTGAGCCCTGTTTCAACCGCCGATGCACGTTGGCGGTTGAACAAGCCTCAAGCAGAGGGCAACTGACATGTGGACCTGTTCATCGCTTCGATTCTCAAAATTACAAATGCCGCTACTCGCCGCAGCGCTCATCGCCAGTGTGCTGATGCTGAGTGCATGCGCGACGGTCGATGCCCAGACGACTGCGTACGTCGGGGTTGAGCATCCTGCGCCAACCCTGCCCAGCGAAGTCAAGGTATTGCGCGTAGAACCTACGCGATCCAATGTGCAACTGGGCGAAATCCTCATCAATGCCAGTGTCGACCCGGCGCCGCCCATCACTCAGGTTGAACAGAAACTGCGTGAAGAAGCGGCCAAGCTTGGCGCAGACGCGGTGGTCATCGTTTATGACCACATTCAGCCCGTCGCCGCCTACGTGACTGGCCCGCTGTGGAGCCGTGACATTGAAACGATCCAGGGACGCAAGCTCAAAGGCATTGCCATCAAATACCAATAACGAGGTGAACAGCAATGAAAGCAATCCTGTCCTGGCTGACGCTCACGTTGGCGACTGTGCTGATCAGTGCCTGCTCCGCCGTGGGATCAACCGATGGCGGTGCCGGTGAAACCGAGATTCGCTCAGGGAGGATCGAGCAGATATCGCTGACTCAGATGCAGACCAATCACGACAGTGGCGTCGGCGCCGTACTCGGTGGCCTTGGCGGACTCGGCATTGGTAGCCTGATCGGTCGCGGCACCGGGCGCGATGTCGCCATAGTTGCAGGCGCGCTCGCCGGTGCTGTTGGCGGAAATTACGCAGAGAAGAAAAAGTACGACCAACCGATAGTAGCGCAACAGATCATCGTGCGGGTCAAAAGTGGTGTACTGGTGTCGGTTACCCAGCCGATCAATCCATCCCTGGGTAAAGGTATGAACGTTTATATCCAAGGCTCAGGTAATGATGCCCGAGTGGTGCCGCAAGGCGGTTAAGGCCAATGCAAGGCTGAGGCTTCATCTGAGTAACTGACGACGTCTGGCTCCCGGCGACATTGCAAACCAGCGCCGGCAAGCGCGATTGAACACACTCTGTTCGCTGTAGCCAAGAAGCCCGGCGACTTGGGACATCGGCATGTGCCTTTGCACCAGATAGTGGTCGGCACGGTCGCGACGGAGGGTCTCGACCAACTCATCAAAGCTTTGCCCGTGATCGGCCAACCTGCGTTGCAACATACGCACGTGCATGCCGAGTTGCTCGGCAATCAAGGGCAAACGGCAACGCTGTATCGGCATCATTCGCAGAACCAGGCGCTCGACTTGATCGACGACATCCGATGTCGCTTGGCAGTCGAACTGGGCGAAATACTGTTCCAGTGCCTGATGCAGGAAGGGGGCCTGCTGCTCGATGCGCTGACTCAGTTGCTCGTCACGCAGGACAAGTGCGTTGCAGGATTGCCCCCTGTACACCGTCGTTTTGAAATAGCGCCGGTAGCGTGTCTGCGCCAGTGACTGATGACTGGAAAACAGAACGGACTGAGCAACGAAATCGGCGCCATACAGCAACTTCATGCCGTTATGCGCCATCCCCATCGCCAGCTCCTCCATTTGCCGGCGCGGGCTCGGTCCGGACAACCGGATATCAATGACCAGACGCGGAGCGTTGGCCTCGCTCAGATCGAGATCCAGCCGGATGCCCGGGCTGTGGTAACCGATAAACCGGATGATTTGCGCCAACGCCTCTCCCGCCGTGGCGCACGTTCGGGCAATCACCGCAATGGGCCCGAGAATATGCAAGTCCTGATACTCGGCCATGCGCAGACCAAAATCGGGACACTCCAGCTCTCGCGCAGCAAACTCCAGTAGCCCTACCAACGAACGTAACGGCACGCGCGCGTCCTCGTCCATCAACAGGTCCGGGTTGATGCGGAAGCGTTCAAGCATGAGGTCAGCTTGCCCGCCGAGCTGGCTCGTCACTTCACGGAATCCTGTGAATGACGTTGTTCGGATTAAAGAAGTCATATCATCAAAGATCAAATAAATGTCATGAGAGGTCAATAATTTTCTGTGCGTTTGCGCCAACAATCTATCCCGACACATCCCCTACTGCTTCCTGACGAAGCAGCCCCAATTTGCTCTCTCGGGATCAATCTGTGATGGAATTCGACTACGTAATCATCGGCGCCGGCTCAGCTGGCTGCGTCCTGGCTAATCGCCTGAGTGCAAATCCCAATGTCACCGTATGTTTGCTGGAGGCCGGCCCGGAAGACCGTTCGCCATTGATCCACGCACCCGTGGGCGTCGCGGCGATTGTGCCGAGCCGACACGTCAATTGGGCGCTCCAGACAGTACCTCAGCCTGGCCTGAACGGACGTCGTGGCTATCAACCTCGCGGCAGGGCGTTGGGTGGCAGCAGTTCAATTAACGGCATGGTTTATATCCGTGGACATCACAGTGACTATGACGACTGGCAGGCCCTGGGCAATCCGGGATGGTCGTTCTCCGATGTACTGCCGTACTTTCGCAAGAGTGAAATGAACCACCGCGGGGCCTGCGACTATCACGGTGCGCAAGGCGAGCTTTATGTCGGCAGGAACCCGATGCATCCCGTCACCCAAGCCTTTATCGAGGCGGGGCAGGTGGCCGGACACCACCATAACCCTGACTTCAACGGCATCGACCAGGAAGGTGTCGGCCAGTTCGACGTGACTATCCGCGATGGTCGGCGCTGGAGCACGGCCACCGCTTTCCTCAAACCGATTCGCCAGATCCGCAAGAACCTTACCGTACTGACTTCGGTGGCCGCCGAGCGCGTCGTGCTGGAAGGCAAGAAGGCCGTCGGCGTGGAGCTGCGCATCAAGGGCAACCACCAGACCATCAAGGCTCGCCAAGAGGTACTGCTCAGTGCCGGATGTTTTGGTAGTCCGCACTTGTTGATGCTCTCGGGAATTGGCCCGCAGGCGGAACTCAAGCCTCAGGGCATACCTGTGCAGCACGAACTTCCCGGCGTTGGGCAGAACCTGCAAGACCATCCGGATGTGGTGCTCCGCTACAAGAGCCACGATACGTCATTGATGGGAGTCTCCCTGCGCGGTGGCGCAAAGATGGGCAAGGCACTGATCAAATATGCCCGGCATCGAAGCGGCCCCTTCGTCAGCAACTTCGCCGAAGGTGGCGGTTTCCTGAAAACCGATTCCGGACTTGCTCGCCCTGATATCCAGCTGCATTCGGTGATTGCGATGATTGACGATCACAACCGCAAGCTGCACTGGGGGCATGGTTTCAGTTGCCACGTGTGCGTATTGCGCCCCAAAAGCATAGGCAGCGTTGGCTTGCAATCGAATGACCCGAGCGCCCCACCCCGCATCGATCCCAACATTCTGGGGCATGACGATGATGTGGAGACCCTGCTCAGCGGATACCGAATGACCCGGGAGATTATCCAGCAAGCCCCGATGGCACGTTACGGTCTGAAGGATATGCACAGCGAAGGGTTATACGGTGACGAACAACTGATCGAGCTGTTGCGCCAGCGCACCGACACCATTTATCACCCGGTCGGCACCTGCAAAATGGGCATCGACGAGCAGGCGGTGGTGGACAGCCAGCTGCGTGTGCATGGGATTGAGGGACTCCGCGTTGTGGATGCCTCGATCATGCCGACACTGATTGGTGGCAACACCAATGCCGCTTCAATCATGATTGCCGAGCGCGCCGCCGACTGGCTATCCGCGAGCGGGCAATCCTGAGTGTCATTTCGTTGATCGGGCCGCCTTTGCCGCGCTTCGCGAGCGGCGCCTTTTAGTCCCGGCGGGTGAAATCGGCAAAGATTGTCTGACCTTCCGGACGTTGTGATCGTGAGAGAGATAGGCCGAAATCGATTCATGAAAGGCGCGGCGCGGATGTCTACACGTCACCAATGCAACAAAACGATCCAAGTGCGCCGCTCGCATCGCAATTAAAAAGATATTGCTCTTGCGGCACCGAACTTCCCGACAACATGAACGCGAAGGTGATGCGATGCGCACTTTTCTCTCATGAACCATATCGGTATTGGAGTAATCGCCTTCATGTGTATCTTTGGTGGTGCACTGATAGGCATTTTTGCTGTGCGATCTTTGCCCGAGCATCACCTTAGTAATGAGTCGCGTAATGCCATCACCGTGTCGGCGGCGATTGTCGGCATGATGTCAGCGTTGGTGATCGGCTTGATGATTTCAACGGCGAACAGTTCATTTTCGTCACGGTCGGCTGAAGTGTCTAAAATCGCCATAGACATCGTCCGCATCAACCGGTTGATGCAGCGATACGGACCAGAGGCGGAAGGTGCGCGTACCGAGTTGCGCACCTACGCCAGTGCGAAAATGCAAGAGTTGTTCCCGATGGCTGGAGAACCGTCTCGGTCAACCGATGCGACTGTGCGGATGATGGAGGCGACACAGGACTCGATTCTAATGCTCGTTGCAACTACCCCGAGGCAGCGCTGGATCCGCTCGCAGGCACTCAAGCTAACGGACGACGTGTTAGAGGCGCGCTGGATGCTCGCGGAACAACGTGTAAGCAATATTCCGATGCCATTCCTGATTCTGCTGATCTTTTGGCTTGGCCTTGTTTTCTCCAGCTTTGGTTTGTTCGCACCTCGCAATGCCACGACGATCGCCGTTTCCTGCCTCTGTTCGATTGCGGTTTCGGGAGGAATTACCATGATCCTGGAGCTCGACTCGCCCTTCTCCGGCCTCGTCCATGTCTCCGGCGAGCCGATGCGCCAGGCTTTGGCCGAGATCATCCGGGACTGATTCGTTCCGTAGGCATGGCTTTAACTCGTGGTCATTGCATGTTGAAGATCCGCCGAGGACAAGCGCTCTGCATCCTCAAGCGAGCGACGGATAGCCGATGTCAGATGCTTTTCGATTTGCCAGGGGTCGGTCATGACGGCGAGCTCCGCTGCAAGTTGCGGGGGCATGCCCAGCAGTTGGTCCCGCAACAGGCGGCCCGCGTTGTAGGCACCGGTTTCCACCGCGATGCGCTCGACCAAGGTGCCTTGTTGTTTGTGAAAATTGGCTTGCTCTTGCAGCGCCAGGTAGTGCTCCCGCAGAGCGCGGGATTTCTGAAAGTCCGCCGCCTGCCCGACTTGCGGCACTGCAGGTATTTCGCCGGCGTTTTGCGCTTCCCGTTGCAGACGAAGCCGTTCGTGACGGTTGGCGACGGCGGCTTTGCTTGGGTCGGCCGACTCGGCCAGCAATGCTTCGGTGGCTTCCAGCTCTACCTTGCCATCCTCGGTCAGAACCAACCGATCCTGATTGGCCAACTTGGACACATACGATTTAGCCCAGCCACGCCGTGCTGCAAACTCCGTTTTACTGATTACAGTCATGATGGAATGTCCTGTTCACTTAATGAATACGGGGAGGTTCACCTGTTCACTCCAGTTCACTCCAGTTCACTCCAGTTCACTCCAGTTCACTAAGCTGGTGAACTGTCCGCTAACACCTTCCCGCGGGTTTCCGACCCCGTGTCCTTCGAAAGTCCCCAGGGTCCCCGGCGCGTTTTCGGTGGCCCGGGCCGCAGATCCGCCTCGTTCGACTAGCATCAGTGGACGATCCGTCAGAGGGAGAGATGTCATGGAAATGATTGCCGTGCATTCCAGTGCGATGACCGCCGTTGGCTACGACCCAGCAACGAGACGAATGAGGATCCGCTTTGAACAGGGTCACTCTTACGATTTCTGCGGCGTCCCATCGGCCATACACAATGGCTTGATGGCCGCGGTGTCCAAAGGCGCCTACTACAACCAGCACATTCGTGATCGTTATCAGTGCTGAGACCCGTCTTCCACTTGGAAAGACGGACATCCCTGCAAAGGTTTCAGCTAGAGAGATTCCGCGAGTTCGGCAACCCGTGTAGGGGGCGGCCCTTGGGGAGGACCCGGAAAAATCGGCACCCTACCCGGCCTGCCCGGCTCATGCCTTCGGTTCCGCCTCGCTCAGGTCCAAGCGCTTGGCCACCCAGCGTTCGTACAAGCCGATGGCGACGTCCGCGCCGGCCATCGCGGTCAGGCAACCCAGGGCGCCCGCTGTCCAGATCGACAGGCCCGCACCGAACAGCAACATCATCGCTGACACACCGCACACGATGCAGGCACCGGACCGAAGTGCGAGGCGGCGCAGTAACGCCCAACCTCGTGCCCCATCCTTGTCAGCGCGCCACATCTCGCCGGAGACACCGCCAACCTGGGACAGGGCAATCACCAACCAGATCGGCATCTCTGACAGTGCCTGTTGCTCGTTCGTCATTGCCCTGCCCCTTAAACAAAAAGACCCGGCGCAATGGCCGGGTCAGGTAGTGGGTGGCCTGCCGCGCTTTGCGGTCGCACCCATCGAAGATGGCCCCTTTTTACAGGTCGATTCTGGTGGCAGCAAGACCGTTTTAATGCCATCCGGTGAATATGTGGCTTACGCCCGGTGAACGGATGGCGAATGTCGGTGAATATCTCAACCCGGCTGGCTTTTGCTTCTGTTGTTTCGGTGGCGTCCCATGCGTCCCACCTCTCTAAAACTAGGTGGGACGTCTGAAAGTCCCGCAGATTGGGGCGTTGCCCCACCGTCCTACTTTTATCTCTCTTTTCTCGTGTATAGAGAGAAATTTAAAAAGCACGCGTGCGCGTAAACGCGCGTACCTGTACCCGCTACGCACACACGGGCGGGAGGCCTGAAAAAGGTGGGACGGTGGGACAGCCCAACAACGACGCGGCCTGCGCCCGTCCCACCACCGCAAAAAGCGGTGGGACGGAGGCAGGCCGGTGGGACGACGTAAGCCAGAGGGATGCTCACGATCAAGCCGCTTCCCCCAGGAGGAAGTGCTCGACCACGATGTGGGCGTCATGCAGGCGCTGGTAATAGATATTGCGGGTGCAGCCACTTCGAGCCAGACGCACTGTCAAGGGCGTATCGGGCTGGAAGTAATGCACCTGCACCACCGTCATCAACTCGGGATCGAGGCGTTTCTTGACGATGCGCTCAATGTCCAGAGAGGCCTCCAGCGGCACCCTGCTCCCGCGCCTTCCGCGCACAAGCTGACCACCGCTCTCCATCATCATGGCGACCATGTTGCCGCCTGAGTAACCGGCGGCAACCTCATCGCTGTGCAGCTCCTGCGCCCATTGCTTGAGAGCCATATCGATCGCTTTAATCATCGAAGCACGGCTCCTCAAACTCAGGTTGTTCCAGCGCAGGCGCCCTGCCCCAACCCTCCGGTTTCTTGTACGCCCAAGGCCGCTGGCCGCTCTTGCTCAATGCGCCCAAACGGAACCGTCGCCAGCCCAGTCGATGGAGGATCGCACCCACGCGCATCTGCTCCGGCTTGCCCCAGTGACCGGGATCGAGCTTGAGCGCCTGACTCATCACCTCACTGCCGGTGGTGGTCTCGCCGATCTGTGATTCTTCGAGCCAGGTCAGGATGGGCGTTTCCCATTCGTCCACCACAAAGCGTTCGTCCTGTTCCTCGCTGAACATCGGCGCTTCCTCTCGCGTTACCCACCAGAGGTCGCCGGCCTCAAAACAGAACATCGCTTCGGCCCACAGCTGGTCGCGGATCTCGCGCAGCAACGCCACGTCGACCTTGGTACAGGCCACCGGCCAATAACGTCGGTTGCCGGTGGCGTCCTTGAGGTACTCGTCCTGGTTGGTGGTGCCGACGAATACACACTGGCGTGGCACGTCCAGGGTTCTGCGGCCATAGCTTTCGCGGTAGGTGTCGGTCGAGGCCGAGAAGAACTGCTTGGCCTTTGTGCTCTCGGCCTTGTTGAAACTGTCCAGCTCGCCGAGCTCGACAATCCACTTGCCGCGAATCGCCTGAAAGCCGTCCTTGTCGCCGAGGGCAAACGGCGTGTCCATGAACCACTCACCACCGAGCACGCTCATGGCGGTCGACTTACCGGCGCCTTGTACACCTTCGAGGATCATCACCGAGTCAGCCTTGCAACCTGGCTTCATCACACGCGCTACGGCCGAGATCATCCAGCGCTTGCCGACCTTGGACGTGTAGTCGGTTGCCTTCACCCCCATGACATCCGTCAACCAGCGCTCCAGGCGTGGCACGCGATCCCATTCCAGCTTTTTCAAGTACTCGCGCACCGGATGAAACGCGTGGTCGTGCGCCACGACACTGACGGCCTCGATCACGTGCGAGGACTTCACACGCAGGTTGTACTGCTGTGCGAGCCACTTCATGACACGCACGTCGTCGATGTCGGCCCACTCACCGGTACCACCGCCATAGGGCGCCGCACGCAGCTTGACGATCTTCGAGCTGAAAGCGCAGTAGCTGATCACCCCGGCCCAGCGTTCGTCGTGAGCGAGGATCAGTTCGACGTTCTGCATGTGCGCGATCAGAGCGCCGCTTTCACTGCGGGCGAGTTGATCTTTCCAGCCACCGGCGGCCGGTGGACGCACCACAGCGAGCACTTGTCGGCGAACCGCGTCGAGGCCTTCGGCGACGTGCAGGTCGTTGAAGTCAGTCCACTTGTCGTGGCGCTCAATCGAGAAGATCGGAGAGACCACTTGGGCACCGACGATCAGGGCAGCGTTGCTCGCTTTCTCCTCACCTGGGTTCCAGGCATCACCATTAGGCTTGGTGGTCTTCCAGTCGTCATCGCGGCAGATGATCAGCGGGCAGCCGGCAAAGCGCTCGCGCATGATCTTGCACACGGCCAACAGGTTGCCCGCATCGAAGGCCACCGCTACGGCAAGCGACGTCGCCATGTGCAGGCTGGCGCCGGTTGCGTAGCCCTCACAGACCAGCACTGGCTCACCCGGTACCGAATGCGGACCGAGTAGGTGAAAGGTGCCCTCCTTCGCCATCCCATAAGGCCAGTAGGATTTGTCGCGGCCGGTGTCTTCCTGCTTGTTCGGGAAGATCACCTGCAGGCCCATGACCTGATCACGGGCGTTCTTCATCGGCACCAGCACGGCGCCGGTGCGCGGCGCGTAGCGGACATTGATGCCAACGATCTGCTTGCGGTCCAGATAATCGCTGCGTCCGGTGGTCGGCATGCGCTCGAACAAACCCTGTGCCCTTTTCGCGGCCCGCCGCGCAGCGTTGTTCGCGATTTCGGCGGCGCGGCGTTTGGCCTCTTCCTGACGGGCGCGCATCACTTCGCGTTCTTCCGGCGACATGCGCCCGGCCTTGACCTTGATCTTCTGGGTCTCACCCGAACGCCAGTCACCGAAAGCGCCGAAGATCAGCGTGTCGCCCTTCTCCGTGCGCTGCTCGTGAACCACGTACCAGCCGTTCTTTTCCTTGCCCTTGTCCTGCGATGTCTTGCAGCGGGTCAGCTTGCCGAACACCAGCGGTTGCGCTGGCTCCAGACCGTAATCGGCGAATTGCCCCAGTACCTCATCGAGCATGACGAATCCCCCGCTCAGAGAGGGATTGGCAGCTGATGCACTGTGAGCAACCCGGTTGGGCCAAGCGACGCGCTTCCGGGATAGGATCGTCACAGGCTTCACAGAACAGCAAGGAATGAGCAGCACTTTCGGCCTTGGCTGCGCTGCGCGCGGCCATGGCTTGATCGATGCGTTCCTGCACCAGATCGTTGGCGAAATCGGCGATATCAGCCACGGTCGGCACCTCGCGTCGTCTGGTTGACGTAGGTGGCGCGGTTGAACAACCCGAGCAGCCCTTGAATACCCCGGAACACTTGCAGACGAATCGCCGCCAGTTCCTGATCGGTGACGACGCCGTCGCCGATACTCTTGGCCCAGGTCTCGGCCAGATCCGCGACCTGCCGGAAGTATTCGGCGATACCCGTGGTCAGGGTCTCGGGCATGTCGTTGGTGTAGGTGTCAGCCAACTCCTGCCAGATCGTGTCGCCGACCAGCGCATGCACCGCATCGAGAATGCGGCGATCTTTGGTCAGTTCGAGGATCTCGCCGAATTCCTGAATGTTGATGGAGTGGCTCGGATGGGTTGGTGACAGTTTGTGCTGCAGCGTGGTCGGGTTGCGGCCGGTGGTAGCGGCGATGGCAGCAGCGCCGCCCGGGTAATCGCGAGCGGCGTGGTACAACGCTAAATCGAGCGGCAGGATTTCCCGCTGCGCCCGTTCCAGAGAACTGAGAGCAATTCGGCTCATGGCATTAATCCTAAAAGTTGCCAGTGCCGCGCGACAGACGTTGGTGATACATTTGCCGCGTGGCTTGGTATGGCCCAAACGCCGGGAACCCTTGCAGGGGATAACCGGCACCGTGCTGGGGCGAACAATCCGTTGTTCACCCCTGGCGCAACAGCTGCCAGCTCTGTGGTAAGAACGGCAGCAACACCAAGGCTTCCGAGCCTTGGAAACGCGATGAAGGTCGACGGCATGTGGTGTGCTCGCCTTCCGACATCGCGACCCGACTGCATTGTGGTGATGCTGTCGGGAGAAACTGGGTGACCCTAGGGTCGCCTTTTTTCTATGCAGCGTTTTCTACTCTGTGATTAGCTGGTGCCTGCGTTCGCAAATATTGCCAATCAATGTCTGGCCTTAACGACTCACACGTCACACGACTGCAGCTATGCCGATCAATCGAAATGGATAAAGCTGCGTTCGCCCGACGATTGCCATAAGCGACCTGCTTTAATTGGCCGACTGAGGTATTACATCGAGAGGCAAAGGTCTTGAGCTGTGCGTCGTCTAGGATTTTTATGTATTCGAGAAGCGTCATTGCTAACCCCCTATTCAACACAAGATTAGCAACTGCTAATCCGGTCCGCAATAGCAAAACGTAATTTACATTTTGCTAACGGAGCACGGATGATTCCCTATATGAATATCTACGAAAAACGCCTCACGATTCTTAAAGCCTTGATTGGTGAAAACCAGCTCAAGGACTTTGCCGGAGCGCATGCCGATGTGGACGCTTCGTACATTTCTCAGATCCTGAACGGGCACCGGACATTGGGTGACAGAGCTGCCACGAACCTTGCTAAAAAACTCGCAATTCCTGCTGATTTGCTTACCACGGGAACCTACTCCGCCGAAGACCAGCATCAAATTACCGCCGCTTGGATTGCTCTTGGCCTCAAGCCCCCAGTCTTGCCCCACCCCGCTTTCTTCAATGCAACTATCAACGAAACCGCCCTTAGAACAGCTGAAGAGCGGGAAGCAAGCGAGCACCGGCGCCCAGCCCCAGTGCCCGTAGTCGGAAAGGCAATATTGGGTACTGACGGCTATTTCGACGCACTTGAATATCCCCCAGGTCATGCCGATGGGTACTTGGAAATTATCAGTTCCGATCCCGATGCATATGGCTTGAAAGTCGTGGGAAGCAGCATGCATCCACGCATCAAAAACGGGGAGTTTGTGCTCATTGAGCCAAATCATCGTTATCAAACTGGCGATGAAGTACTCGTGCGGACCACCGATGGTAGAGGAATGATGAAAGAGTTCATTTATCACCGGGACGGTCAACTCCGGTTCGACAGCATTAACGACAGCTACCCTCCTATCTTCCTGGAAGAAAAGCTCGTCGAAAAAATCCATTACGTAGGCGCTATCTTGAAGCCGTCAAAGTACTTGGAGATCTGAAATTTAGCATTTGCTATTGCGAAATGGATTAGCTGTTGCTAATTTGCACTCACTCTTTCACCACAGAGCGAGGCAAACTCATGCATACCAAAGCTACGATTCATCTGCATCCAACCATCGCTGATCCCTCCCGCATTTTCGAGGTTCGCCGTCTGGCCCGAGAAAGTGGCTGCGCTTTTATCAGCACCAAGACCTTCAAAAAACATCGCCCTCCTGCCAAGTGTTTCGACCCGAACGGCGGAGGGCACGCGGCATGACTAAGTACAAAATCGACAACCGCACCCTGCAGTTGCTCAACGCCCAGGTCAACCTGACCGAGACCTTCAACCACGTCCTGCGCACAGCACCGAAGCGTGAATGCCTGGCGTTTCGCCTCAAGGCTGAGCGCGGCGTAATGGAAAGCACTTTTGTCGTGGAGCTGGGCAACGAGCGCCACACGCTGACCCTGCAGAACGACAAGAAGATGCACCTTAAACTGGCCGACTTCATCGAAGAGATTGCCAACGGTCCGTTCGACGCGAGCAACTCCAGCGACCTGGTGCAGCGTCCGCATGCCGATCGTCAATACGGCCGTTTTGAAGTCCAGGACAAGCAGCGTGTGTTCGAACTGGTGCACACCGGCGGCGTGCTGAGCCTTGACATGGGTTTCGAACTTCCACTGCATCTGGCGCTGCATCGCACCCATTCGCGTCGCGGTGTCACCGCCATCTTGAGCATCGGCAACAAGAGCCCGCATACGCGTTGCTTCACCCTGTACGACCCCGATGTCGAGATCTACGCAAGGCTCATCGAGTCCATCAACCACCTCGCTGCAGCGGCCACCCCTGCTGCGCACGCGGCATGAGGGGGACGCCATGGAACGCACGCTCGCCCAAACAGCCGCTCAACTCGGCCTCACTCGCCCCAAACTGATCGCTCTCATGCGGGAAAAAGGTTTGCTCAAGGGAAACCTGCCGGCGCACCAGAAGCGCGACAAAGCGTACCTGCGGGTCAAGGACAGCCCCTGGTATGACGAGAAATACGGCCTGCAATACAGCCAGTCGACCCGGGTCAAGCAAGCCGGCATCCACTGGCTGGCCGACCAGTTGGACATTGATCTTCCTGCCATCCCGGTAGATCGCCGTGACGTGGCCTAGGGAGTACGCCCGCCAGATCGTTGCCATGCGCACACGCAAAGAGCGCAACGCCGCGCTCCTCGAAGTGCCCGAACATCTGCGCGAGCTGACCAGACGCCACTGCCTGAACGCCTGGAACCACCCAGCACGACAACAACGCAAGGAGGCTCGACAAGGCCATGAGTAACGCTGCACAGAATCCGCTTCGCCTACATCCGGCGCCCGAATCGGCCACGGTCGAGCTGCTGTATCGCATCTTCGGTGACGTCCTGATCCCTCTGGAAAAAGTCCGCGAGCAGTACTTTCGCAACCTCAACGAGCAGTCGTTCGTGACGGAGATCAACAGCGGGCGGATCCAGCTTCCGATCACCACGCTGGACACCAGCCGCAAGGCACTGAAGTACGCGCACATCCGCCACGTCGCCTCGCTGATCGACATCCGCGCCTACAAGGCTGATGAAGACATGCAGCGACAGCAGGACGGCCAACGCCATGCTGCCCCCACACCACTGACGGCTGTCACCACCAGCCAACGACCATCCCAGGAGCACACCACATGATGACCCCAATACAAATCGGTGCACTCGTCATTCTGATAGTTCTGGCCGCCCTGCTGCTTTGGGGCGGTTACATCATGGGCCGCAGTGATGGTCTGGAGACTGGCCTGCGCGAGGGTGAAGACATCCAGCGCGCCGCAAGCGCCAAAACCATCCGCGAGCTACGGGCCTCCCTGCAGTTCATCCGGTCCGATCACACGTGCTTGGCACAAACCTGCAAACGACTTGAAGCAGTTCCCCTCTTTGGCCCGGCCGAGAACCAGACGCTGGTCGCCATCGGCGAGCTGCTGCGGATCGCCGCCGAAACCTTTAGCGCCTTTCGTACTGGCAAGCAGCTCGAGCGTGATGCCCGATCTCTGCGCGAGCAGGCGCTTGCAATGGCGGCGCAGCTGCAACCAGGAATTCAGGGCAACTCAGTAGGACAACCACTCGGTACCGCCAACCAATTTACTGTGGAGGCTGCGTGATGGTTACTTCTGCCTCAGTCGCAATGGACGGAACGTCCGACCCCGGGTTCATAGGAAGAAGCGCCTTACTCACACAGACGGGAGGGTTAAAGAGATGACGAATAGCAGTTTGGAATCCATACCTCACCCTGACGTAGATAAGGTCTCTGAGGAAGTTATGGCCCATTTTTTAGGCATTTCGTCTAGGGCTCTTGCGACGCGCCGCGCAAGAAAACAAATTCCGGAAGGGGTCTGGAACAAGCAGGGACATCGAATTTTGTATAGCAAAAGAAGGTATGAGGAATGGCAAGAAGCACAATGGATTTGCCCAGTGGAGTGGAACTCTTCCGCAAATCCCTCAGGATTCGTTTTACTTGGAACGGGGTCCGCAGATGTGAAACGCTCCCCTACCCCGCGACGCAGAAAGGCATTAAAGCTGCATCCCAACTACGCGATCAAGTAAAGAGCCTGATCAAGCTCGGCCTCCTGGATGATACCAAGTACGCCGAGCTGTTCCCCGACTCGGCCGTTATGCTGAACAGCATTCCAACCTTTCACGAGTACGCCCAGCTTTGGCTTGATGGTCGAGTCATCACAACCGGCACGCGCAACAACTACAAAGGTGCACTGAATCTGTACTGGATTCCGCCGCTGGCACTGATCCGCATAGACCAAATCACCACCACACTCCTTCGCCGCATCATTGCGGCCACGGAGTGGACATCGCCAGGAGTTCGGCGTAACGCCCTAGTCAAACTATCGACGATTCTGGAAGCGGCAGTAGCTGAAGAGTTGATCAAGAAGAACCCCGCCGCGACGATAGACCGCCCCAAACGATCGCGAAAGGAGATCAGCCCGTTCTCCTTGGATGAAGCGAACCGCATCATCGCCCACCTGTACCAAACAACCCACTGGCCCAGCGGAATCTATGCCGCATTCTTTGAGTTCGCATTCTTCACCGGGCTTCGACTGTCGGAGGTCGCGGCGTTGCGCTGGGATGCTGTCGACCTGGTGAAACGCCAGGTACATGTCTGCCGCACCGTAGCGCTTGGCCTTGTCGAGGAGCGAACCAAGACCAACAAGGACCGCTTTGTTCTGCTGAATGAACGAGCGCTGCACGCGCTCAAGTTCGCCCGTCAGTACGCAGAGCGTCGTGCAAACGGCATCGGCAAGATCAAAACCACGCCCTACGTGTTCCCGCCTTCGAAGAACAGCGAGTACATCAAGCAAACGTCGGACCTGCACAAACAATGGAGGCCAGCACTGAAGGCTTTAGCTATGCCTCATCGGCCGCCGTACAACTGCCGTCATACTTATGCGACAATATGCTTAATGTCCAACATGAACCCCGCATTCATCGCTCAGCAGCTTGGCCACAGCGTCCAAATGTTGCTGACGACGTATGCGCGTTGGCTCAACTCAAGCTCAGACTGGGGGGAGCTGGAAAAGCTCCAGATTGGTATCAAATCGGTATCAGGTAAAAAAGACCAGCTCTAACCCATTGATAGGTAAGGTAATTGATCTCCACAGCTAACATCACGATGCAGTTCGGCGCCAAGCCGCTATTCGAGAACGTTTCGGTCAAGTTCAACGGCGGTAACCGCTATGGCCTGATCGGCGCCAACGGTTGCGGTAAGTCGACGTTCATGAAAATCCTCGGCGGCGACCTCGAGCCGTCCGGCGGCCAGGTCATGCTGGAGCCGAACGTTCGCCTGGGTAAATTGCGCCAGGACCAGTTCGCCTACGAAGAATTCACCGTGATCGACACCGTGATCATGGGTCACGAAGAGCTGTGGAAGGTCAAGGCCGAGCGCGACCGCATCTACTCGCTGCCGGAAATGAGCGAAGAAGACGGCATGGCCGTGGCCGAGCTGGAAACCGAGTTCGCCGAGATGGACGGCTACACCGCCGAGTCCCGCGCCGGCGAGTTGCTGCTGGGCCTGGGCATTCCCCTGGAACAGCATTTCGGCCCGATGACCGAAGTCGCGCCAGGCTGGAAGCTGCGGGTGTTGCTGGCCCAGGCGCTGTTCTCCGATCCGGAAGTACTGCTGCTGGACGAGCCGACCAACCACCTGGACATCAACACCATCCGCTGGCTGGAAACGATTCTCACGGCGCGTAACAGCACCATGATCATCATTTCCCACGACCGTCACTTCCTTAATAGCGTCTGCACTCACATGGCCGACCTGGACTACGGCGAGCTGCGCCTGTTCCCGGGCAACTACGACGAGTACATGACCGCGGCGACCCAGTCCCGCGAGCAGCTGCTGTCGGACAACGCCAAGAAGAAAGCCCAGATCGCCGAGCTGCAGACCTTCGTCAGCCGCTTCTCGGCCAACGCCTCGAAAGCCAAGCAGGCCACCTCCCGCGCCAAGCAGATCGACAAGATCCAGCTGGCCGAGGTCAAGCCATCGAGCCGCGTCAGCCCGTTCATCCGCTTCGAACAGACCAAGAAGCTGCACCGCCAGGCCGTGACCATCGAGCAGATGTCCAAGGGCTTCGACGGCAAGACCCTGTTCAAGAACTTCAGCTTCACCGTCGAAGCCGGCGAGCGCGTAGCGATCATCGGCCCGAACGGCATCGGCAAGACCACTCTGCTGCGTACCCTGATGGGCGAGCTGACCCCGGACGCCGGTTCGGTGAAGTGGACCGAAAGCGCCGAGCTGGGCTACTACGCCCAGGACCACGCCCATGACTTCGAAGACGACGTCAGCCTGTTCGACTGGATGGGCCAGTGGACCCAGGGCGAGCAGATCATCCGCGGCACCCTGGGCCGCATGCTGTTCTCCAACGACGAGATCCTCAAGTCGGTAAAAGTCATCTCCGGTGGTGAACAGGGCCGCATGCTGTTCGGCAAGCTGATCCTGCAAAAGCCCAACGTGCTGGTGATGGACGAACCGACCAACCACCTGGACATGGAATCCATCGAGGCGCTGAACCTGGCGCTGGAAAACTACCCGGGCACGCTGATCTTCGTCAGCCACGACCGCGAATTCGTATCGTCCCTGGCCACCCGCATCATCGAGTTGAGCCCGAACGGCGTGACCGACTTCAGCGGCACCTACGACGACTACCTGCGCAGCCAGGGCGTGGTGTTCTAAGGAACGCCCTCCGGCTGCCGGTCCGAAAGCCCCGTCCTGGTGACGGGGCTTTTTTTGTCCGGTTATAAAAGCATCGCGGGCAAGCCTCGCTCTGTAGGAGCGAGGCGTGCCCGCGATGGCATCCCTGCCCCACAAATACCCGCCTATAAAGAAATCGTTAGCCTGCTTCCTTTTGTTTTCGACGCGCGCCATGATGCAGCTCTCCCACCGCCCGCCCGCGAACGAGCCCCCATGTCCGTGCAACAACCGCCCGCACCGAGCTCCATGGCGATCACCCTGCAGATCGTCTCTATCGTCTTCTATACCTTTATCGCGTTTATCTGCATCGGCCTGCCGATCGCGGTGCTGCCGGGCTACGTGCACGGCGAACTGGGCTTCAGTGCCGTGGTGGCCGGGCTGACCATCGGCTCGCAGTACCTGGCCACCCTCCTCAGCCGGCCCATGGCTGGGCGCATGTCGGACAACCTCGGCACCAAGCGCGCCATCGTCTACGGCCTGGCGGGAATCTTTTTCAGCGGCCTGCTGACCCTGGCGTCGACCCTGCTGCAAGCGCTGCCGCTGCTCAGCCTGGGCATCCTGCTGCTGGGGCGCCTGCTGCTCGGGGTGGCCCAGGGCTTGATCGGCGTGGGCACCATCAGTTGGTGCATGGGCCAGGTCGGCGCCGAGCACACCGCGCGCTCGATTTCCTGGAACGGCATCGCCTCCTACGGGGCAATCGCCATCGGCGCGCCGCTGGGGGTGGTGATGGTCGATGACTACGGCTTCGAAAGCCTGGGCCTGGCGTTGTCGGCGCTGGCGGCACTGGCCCTGCTGCTGATCCGCAACAAGCCATCGGTGCCGGTGGTCCGTGGCGAGCGCCTGTCGTTTCGCGCAGTGTTCGGCCGTATCGCGCCTTACGGCGCCAGCCTGAGCCTGGCATCCATCGGCTACGGCACCCTGACTACTTTTATTACCCTGTTCTACCTCAGCCGCGGCTGGAGCGGCGCGGCCTACTGCCTGACGGTCTTTGGCGTGTGCTTTATCCTGTCGCGCCTGCTGTTTATCTCTTGCATCAGCCGTTTCGGCGGTTTCCACGCGGCTATCGCCTGCATGAGCATCGAGACCCTGGGCCTGGTCCTGCTGTGGCTGGCGCCATCGGCCGCGTTCGCCCTGGTCGGTGCCGGGCTTACCGGTTTCGGCCTGTCGCTGGTGTACCCGGCGCTGGGCGTGGAGGCGATCAAGCAGGTGCCCAGCACCAGCCGCGGCGCCGGCCTGAGCGCCTATGCGGTATTTTTCGACCTGGCACTGGCCATTGCCGGCCCCCTGATGGGCGCAGTGGCGTTGAACCTGGGCTATTCGTCAATCTTCTTCTGCGCGGCGCTGCTGTCGCTCAGCGCCCTGGGCCTGACCCTGCTGCTCAAGCGCCGGGCCGACGGCTGAATCACTGATCCGCGGTCTGCATCCCGGCCCGGCTCGGCTTGCCCAGGGCACGGGCAAAGAAGCGGCCGGCCTCGGCAATCAGATTGCGGTGAATGCCCTCGCGGTCGACGCCCTCGGCGTCGGTGCACAACGCCGGCATGCTCAGCATCTGCGCTTCGCTGCACGGCGCCATGAACACGAAATGCCCGGCCCCGGCCAGCAACCTGAAGTCCGGCGCGACTGGCAGCTTGCGGGCCAGGGCCGCGGCGTTCTTGTCCAGCGCCACCAGCTTGTCGACGTCGCCGCTGTACAGCAGCACCGGCACATGCACCCCGGACAAAGTCTGCCGTCCGAACTTGAGGCTCAGCGGCGCCATCAGCAGCAAGGCCTGGACCCGCGGGTCGGCGACCGGTTGCAAATCGTCGCGATCGACAATCAGCTCGCCCTGGGTATTGCAGGCGTCGTGATCGTCGGGGCGTTCCTGGCAGTAGCGGCGCAAGCGGTCCAGGTCCGGGGTGGCGCCGGACAGGATCAGCGCCGTTTCGCCACCTGCGGAGTAACCAATGACGCCAACCTGCCGCGCATTGACGAAAGGCGACAGCATCGGGTCGGCGAGGGTCGCGCTGATGGCTGCGGAAATCTGGATCGGCCGCCCATACAAGTTGCTCAGGGTGCCCAGCCGGCTGTGATCCTTGTAGTTGTCGCCGGGATGGATCACCGCCACCACCACGAAACCCTTGCGCGCCAGCGAAGTGGCCAGGTCATGCAGGGCCAGCGGCGTACCGGTATTGCCGTGGGACAGCATCAACAGCGGGAAACGGCCGATGGCCATCTTCGAGTCGCGGGAGGCCGCGATCGGGTAACCCTCGACCTGGCTGCCGTGTTCGATGCCGGTGGAAGGATAAAAGGCGATGGCGCGCATCGGCTGCTGGTCCAGCGGGTCGAGAAAACTCATCTCGTGGAAACCCACGCTCCAATGCGGATGGGGCGCGGGCGCGGCATGCACGGTAATCGGGCCGCCGAGCAGGCAGGCCAGCGACATTGCCCAAAGACGCCTCATCGATGCACCACCTTCTACCGGCTGCAACGCCGGCCTGCTGTTTGTTGGTTTGTGTCCTGGGCCTCTTGACACGGGCCAGGCCATCGCCGGGTCCATAAGCTGCATAACCCGGGCCAGAAACACGAACACAAAAAACTCCGTATTCCGTCGCCAGGTGGGCATCGGAATACAGAGTCTAGAGGGCATTGCCTGGGGCGTAAGCGACTTTTACATAAGCCTTACGCGGCCGCGAAAAGCTGCTCGTCGATTTGCGCCTGGGCGTCGCTCAGGGCCTTGCTGCGGACTTCGTCGCCATAAGCCAGGCCTTGGGCGCGGACAAACTCGATATCGGTGATGCCGAGGAAACCGAACAGCAGCTTCAGGTAGTCCTCATGGGCCACGCCAGTGGCCTGGCCGGCGTGCAGGCCGCCCGCGGTGGACACGACGATGACTTTCTTGCCGCCGCACAGGCCTTCAGGGCCGGCTTCGGTGTAGCGGAAGGTCTGGCCGGCGACGGCGATGCGGTCGATCCAGGCCTTGAGCTGGGTCGGAATGCTGAAGTTGTACATAGGCGCGGCGATCACGATCGCGTCGGCGGCCTGGAATTCGGCGAGGGTCGAAGCACTCAACTCGGCTTCGTGCTGCTGGGCAGCGCTGCGCACTTCGGCCGGGGTACCGGCGGCTACCAGGGTAGCGGAACTGAAGTGGCTGATGGCGTCGGCGGCCAGGTCACGGTAGGTCACTTCAACGCTGGCGTCGGCGCTTTTCCAGGCCTTGACCACGCTTTCGCTCAGCTGACGGGAAGCCGAGTTGTCACCAAGGATGCTCGAATCGATATGCAACAGTTTCATCTGGGATTCTCCAAGAGAGGATCGCCACCGGCGATCAATTGAGGACAATCCTACAGGTGAAACCAATAGCTGATTAGTCGGCTAAAATGCGATAGATTGTCCCACCAGCAGGACAGTAGAGACAGAATATGCAAGACCTCAACGATCTTTATTACTTTGCCAAGGTGGTGGAAGCCGGTGGTTTCGCCGCTGCCGGGCGCCTGCTCGGGGTGCCCAAATCGCGCCTGTCGCGGCGTATCGCCGAGCTGGAAGAGCGGCTGCACACCCGGCTGCTGCAGCGCACCACCCGCCAATTGAAGCTGACCACGGTCGGCGAACGTTACCTGCAACACTGCCAGGCCATGCTGCTGGAAGCGGAAATGGCCGACGAGGCCGTGGCCAGCATGTCCAGCGAACCTCGCGGGCGCCTGCGGGTGTCCTGCCCGGTCAGCCTGGGGCAGCATATGTTGCCGAACGTGATCAGCTCCTTCCTCGAGCAATACCCCCAGGTGCAACTGGATCTGCAATTGCTCAACCGCCGAGTCGATGTGATCGCCGAAGGCATCGACGTGGCGTTGCGGGTTCGTGAACAGGGCGACGAAGATCCCCTGCTGGTAACGCGCCGCCTGCGCCAGGCGCAGACGGTGATGGTCTCAAGCCCGGCGTTCGCCCGCCAGTGGCCGATCCACAGCCCCGCCGACCTGAAAAAGGTCCCGGTGCTGGGTGCCCTGGAGGCCGACCGCATGGTGCACTTGCGCCTGCTCGATGCGCAGGGCGAGAAATGCGACGTGGTGCTGGAGGCACGCCTGGGCGTCGACGACTTCATCATCCGCCGCGCCAGCGCCCTCGCCGGCCTTGGCTGTACCATGCTGCCGATGATGTATTGCGAAGAAGAACTGCAGAGCGGAGAACTGGTGCGGCTGCTGCCGGAATGGTCGTTGGCTGGCGGCTGGCTGCAGGCGGTCTACCCTCATCGGCGCGGTGTATTGCCAGCGGTAAGGGCGTGGATCGAGCACCTTGGCGAAGCGTTCAAAGACTGCGGAGACCGAACGCTATGACGGCCGCAAGAAAAGGAACAACCATGACTGAAGCGGATGTGGCGCAATTCTGCCTGGACCTTCCGGGAGCGCGCGAAGACTACAAATGGGGCGGCGTGCGGGTGTTCTCCGTGGCCGGCAACAAGATGTTCGCCCTGCAGAACCTGCGGGGCGAATCGCTGGCGTTCAAGGTGGACAAGGAACTGTTCCTTGGCCATGTCGATCGTCCCGGCATTGCGCCGGCGCCATACCTGGCCCGGGCGCACTGGATCATCATGCAGACGCCCTACCCGCTGGGCGCCGGCGAGTTGCGCGACTTGTTGCGGCGTTCGCACCAACTGGTGGTGAGCAAATTGCCGAAGCGAGTCCAGGTCGGCTTATTGCTTTAGAACAGCGAGAACAGGCTGGCTTCGAGAAACAGCCGGTCGATCCAGAACACCTGGTGTAGCAGCACGATCAGCCAGAACAGCAACTGGTAGGAAACCTTGCGGGTCTTGTGGCGAAACGCCTGTTGCGCCAACAAGGCGCCTGGCCAGCCACCGGCCAGCTCCATGGCGTGCAGGACGTTTTCCGGGGTGCGCCAGCTGTCGCTGCGGGCCTTGCGCTTGTCGCTCCAATAAAGGAAGAACGTCAGCACGCTGACCGCGCCGTAGGCCACCAGCGGTACCCAGGAAATCCCCTTCACGCCCAACAGCAGCGAACCGCACAAGGGCAAGGCGCACAGCAACAGGAACAGCGCCGCCTTGAGCCGTGGTCGCTGGATTCGTGTCCCGGCGCCATCGCCGGGACGGTTGTGCTGGCGTGCATTCATCAGGAATGAACCGCGGTCCAGTCGACCCAGCCGAACTGCCAGGTGGCCAGGATTACCAGGCCGAAGGCAATGCGATACCAGGCAAACGCGGCATAGCTGTGGTTGGCGATGAACTTGAGCAGGCCCCTGACGGCGATCATCGCGAAGATGAACGAGGTGATGAAGCCGACGGCGAATACCGGCAGGTCGTCCGGCTGGAACAGGTTGCGGTACTTGTAGCCCGAATACACCGCGGCACCGACCATGGTCGGCATCGCCAGGAAAAACGAGAACTCGGTGGCGGTCTTGCGCGACAGGCCGAACAGCAGGCCACCGATGATGGTGGAGCCCGAGCGCGAGGTGCCTGGAATCATCGCCAGGCACTGCGCGAAGCCGACCTTCAAGGCATCTTTCCAGCTCATCTCGTCCACTGTGTTGACGTGCACTTCATGCTGCCGGCGTTCGGCCCAGAGCATGATCACGCCGCCCACCACCAGCGCCGCGGCAACGGTGATCGGGTTGAACAGGTATTCGTGGATCAGGTCGGCGAAGATCACTCCCAACACCACCGCGGGCATGAAGGCGATCAGCAGGTTGACGGTGAAGCGCTGGGCATTGCGCTGGGTCGGCAGGCCAGTGACCACCTCGAAGATCTTGCGGCGAAACTCCCAGACCACCGCGAGAATCGCCCCCAGCTGAATGATGATGTTGAACGCCATGGCGCGCTCGCCGCCAAAGTTGAGCAAGTCAGCGACGATAATCTGGTGCCCTGTACTGCTGATGGGCAGAAACTCTGTCAGCCCCTCCACAATCCCCAAAATCAATGCCTGTATGGCGGTCCAAAGCTCCATTAATCCCCCGAAGGCCATGCCGTGGCATGCCTTTTAGTTTTCTTCAAGATTCACTGACGTGCGTCGCGGATTCGCGGCCGCAATAAGATCATCATCGCCGTTGAAAAATTCCGTGAAAAATCAGCCGGATTCAGGTTTTTCGCGATGAGGCCGAAATCCTATCAGAGATGCTCGATAAACGCTGTCGCGTTGAGAGAACCGGATGGGCCTGACTGCAAGGAGCGCATGACGGATGCACGGGGTGTTTCATTACAAGAAAAACAATCGGGGAGTGACAGATTCATGAACAGCTTACGCAGAATGTCGATCAGCCGCCGGCTGTGGCTGATCCTGATTGTGGCGGTACTGATGCTGCTGACGCTGGGCATGTTGATGCTCAAGCAGATTCACGACGACCTGTACCAGGCCAAGGCCCAGAAGACCCAACATGTGGTGCAGACCGCCAACGGCGTGCTGGCCTATTTCCATGGATTGGAAAGCGCCGGCAGCCTCGATCGCGCGACGGCGCAAAAGCAGGCACTGAGCGCCATACGCGGCCTGCGCTACGACCACAGCGACTATTTTTGGATCAACGACCTGGCCCCGGTCATGGTCATGCACCCGACCAACCCCAAGCTCGATGGCCAGAACCTCTCGGCCATTCGCGATCCCGACGGCTTTGCCTTGTTCAACGAAATGGTAGCCATCGCCAAGGCCAAGGGCGCCGGCATGGTCAACTATCGGTGGCCGAAACCGGGCGCCAGCGAACCGGTGCAAAAGACCTCCTATGTCCAATTGTTCGAGCCCTGGGGCTGGATCATCGGCTCGGGCGTGTACATCGATGACGTGCAGGTCGAGTTCCGCAGCCAGGTAATGAAGGCCTCGGCGGTCGGCGTTGGCATTGCCCTGTTCATGGCCCTGCTGGTGCTGCTGATTGCCCGCAGCATCGTCCGTCCGTTGCAGGAAACGGTGCACGCCATGGCCAACATCGCCAGCGGCGAAAGCGACCTGACCCGCACCCTCGACACCCACGGCCAGGACGAGGTCACCGAGCTGGCCCGGCACTTCAACGGCTTCACCGCCAAGCTGCGCCTGGTCGTCAGCCAACTGCAAGTCTCGGCCGGCGCGCTGGCGCAATCCTCCACCGACCTGGGCACCAACGCCAGCCAGGCCCAGGAACGCAGCCAGCAGCAGTCGCAGCAGATGGAACTGGTGGCCACCGCCATCAACGAAGTGACCTACGGCGTGCAAGACGTGGCGAAGAATGCCGAACACGCCGCCAGCGAGATGCGCGACGCCGAAGCCCAGGCCCAGCAAGGCCAGGTCAATATCGACGGCAGCCTGCAACAGATCGACCAGCTCTCGGCCACCATCGACCAGGCCGTGGAGGTGATTCGCACCCTGGCCCAGGAAAGCACCCAGATCGGCAGCGTGCTGGAGGTGATCCATTCGATCGCCGAGCAGACCAACCTGCTGGCGCTCAACGCGGCGATCGAAGCTGCTCGCGCGGGCGAACAGGGTCGCGGGTTCGCCGTGGTCGCCGACGAAGTGCGCCTGCTGGCCCAGCGCACACAGAAATCCACGGCCGAAATCCAGTCGATGATCGAACGCTTGCAGGGGCACTCGGAAGCCGCGGTGAAAGTCATCGGCGACAGCAGCCGGGCGTCGCAGCAAACCATCGAGCAGGCCGGGCGGGCCGGCGAGAGCCTGAATGCCATCGGCCAGGCCCTGCGCAACCTCAACGGGCTGAACGCCTCCATCGCCAGCGCCACCCTGCAACAGGCCCACGTGGTCGAAGACATCAACCAGAACGTCACCCAGGCCGCCGGCCTGTCCCACAGCACGGCCCTGGCGGCCGAGCAGTCGAGTGCCGCCAGCCTGCATCTCAAGGAACTGAGCGAACAGCTCAACGGGCTGTTGCGCCAGTTCCGGGTGTGAAGCGGTTCGTGGCGGGGTTCGCTCCGCCACGCTGGGCGGCCTTCACTAACATGCAAGGCCGCTTCTGGTTACAATCCGCACCCTCCTCCGCTTCCAGGTAGTTTCCATGTCCGGGCTTGAACTGTTCGCCGCTGTACTCGGCGTAATCGCCGTCTGGCTGACAGTCAGACAAAACCCTTGGTGCTGGCCGATCGGCCTGGTCATGGTGCTGCTGTACAGCTGGATCTTCTTCGAGGTGAAACTGTATTCGGACATGCTGCTGCAGGTGGTCTACGCCGTCCTGCAGCTATATGGCTGGTGGCAATGGACCCGCGGTGGCGCCAGCCACCAGGGGCGTCCGGTCAGCCAGCTGGCGCCGCGCCCGATGCTGTTCGGCCTGGGCCTGGGCGCCATCAGCAGCCTGCTGCTGGGAGCCGCCATGGCCCATTGGACCGATGCCGCGCAACCCTGGCTGGATGCCGCGCTGACCGGCTTCAGCCTGGTGGCGCAATGGTGGATGGCGCAGAAGCGCGTGCAATGCTGGCCGCTGTGGATTGCCGTCGACGTGATCTTTGTCGGCCTGTTCATCTACAAAGAGCTGTACCTGACGGCGGCGCTGTACGGGCTGTTCACCCTGCTGGCCGTGCAGGGCTGGCGCGCCTGGCGGGCCGACCCGGCGTTGCGCCCGGCATGAAGGTGCTGGTACTGACCGGCCCCGAGTCCAGCGGCAAGAGCTGGCTCAGCGGCCACTTGCAGGCGCACTTCGGTGGCATCCAGGTGGGCGAATACGTGCGTCATTTCATCGAGCAGAAACAACGCGACACCTGCCTGGCGGATATCCCCGAGATTGCCCTCGGCCAGCTGGCCTGGGAAGACCAGGCCCGTTCGCAACGCCCACGATTGCTGATTCTCGACACCCACCTGCTGAGCAATATGCTCTGGAGCCAGGCCCTGTTCGGCGCCTGCCCCGACTGGCTCGAGCCGGCATTGCTGGAGCGTCGCTACGACCTGCACCTGCTGCTGTCACCGGAGGATGTCGGCTGGAGCGACGACGGCCAGCGCTGCCAACCCGAGCTGAGCGAACGCCTGGCATTCTTCAAGGCCACCGGTGACTGGCTATCGCGCCACAACCAGCCCTTCGAGGTGATTCGCGGCGACTGGGAGGCTCGCCGGCAACGGGCGTTCGAGCTGGTCGAGCGGTTGCTCCAGGGCTAGCCGAAGGCTGCCCGTCCCGCCGTTTTTCCTGCGCCGCTGGCGCCGATGCATGCTCACCGCTGAAACACCGGCCAATGTGTAAAAGCACTGAATCAAAAGGCTTTTCAACGCGCGCCGGGCAACTGTTAAGCCCCTGAAACAGGCCACCCTGAAGCTTGGATCCAGCCTGCTCCCCTTGACAATGGCGGGCCGCGCGAAGCCCTCGTCGTCTCATTGCTGAAACAGCAGTGCCCTGCCCCCGCCCGGGAATGCTCATAACCTGTTGAATTACTGAAACAATCAAAAAAGCGGCACAGCTTCTGCTCTCTCCTTCGCAACGCTGACCAGGACCAGTGATCGAAGAAGGAATGCTGCCGTGGGCAATATCAATTCAGCTCTGAGCCATTTGCTGCTGATCGCTTGTGCGCTCGGCTCGCTGCTCAGCCTCCCGGCCCAGGCCGCCGGCGACATCCGGGATGGCAGGATCGTTCTGGACCGCGAGGTCCAACCGCGCCCTGTCGGCCGTCCGCCGTTGCACCCCGACCCCTACCCGACCACCGTCAATGCCAACCCTTCGGCCCGGGTCAATCAGATGACCAGCAACACCGAGTTGAGCGACGGAGACTTCGCCGGGGTCAGCAGCGGCTCCACGATCAGCCGCGACATCATGCCCAACGGCGTGAACCTGCAGGGGATGAACAGCGTCACCAACCCCAACGGCATGACCGGCATGAGTGCCGGCCACGGCGGCGGCAGCGGTGGCGCCATCTCCAACACCATCAACCGTTCCCTGAGTTCAGGCCTGGCGCCGTTGGGCCGGCTGTCCGGAGGCCAATGAGATGAGCCGCACACTCGCATTGCTTGCCCTGCTAGCCCTCCTTGGCTGGGCGCCCGCGATGGCCGACCCGGGCACCCAGGTGGTGGACAGCGCCGCCATCCACAACTCCGGCGCCCGCTACAACGGCAACTTCAACGTCAACCAGGCCGCCGGCGACCAGCAACAACAAACCAATACGCGCGCCATCGCCATCGGCACCGACGCTTCCGCCACCACGGTGGTCCGGCAGAGGCTCGGTACGCCGGCCAGCGGCGCGATCGATGCCAGCAGCAACATCGGCGGCAACGCTTTCAGCAACGGCAACGGGGTCCTGGGCGTGAACCAGGGGGCCGGTGCCAACAACCAAATGGTCAATGCCATGCGGGTGAGCATCAGTGCCCAGCCGCAAAGTATCGATGACAGCGTCCTGTCCCAGCAGAACGTGGCGCTGTTACCAGGCTCGGGAGCAACTGACGCTTCTAAAGGCAGCCGCCAGGTCGTTACCAGCGACCAGGCCTTCACCGGCAGCCGGGGAGTGATTCAGGTGAACCAGAGTGCCGGGGTGGGGAACCGAATGGCTAACACCCTGAGCATACGGGTCGCTGACTGACCCGCAGCAACGCGCTTAGAAAGTACCGACACTCAACCAGCTTAAGCACGGAGAAACACCATGAAACCCACAATGGCTCTTAAACCACTGGTTTTTGCGCTCGCTGCAGTCATGGCAATGGCTGCCCAGGCAACTGATGACAACCACGGCAACGGTAACGGCAATGGCCACGGCAATGGTCATGGCCATCACGGAGGCCACGGCGGTCACGGTGGCCACGGCGGCAACGGCGGCCAAGACCTCAACACCAAGCTGCAACTCACCGCCGGTGCCGTGGCCAACGTGACCGATGAGCAGTACAGCTCGGGCAACAGCGTCAGCAACCGCGGCACCCACAACAACGCCGACGCCAGCGACTCAATGAACAATTCCAACGGCAACATGGGCGCCAACGTGGCTGCCGGCGACGGCAACCAGCAAGACAACGCCGTCGCCCTGGCCACCGCCGATGAAAGCTTCATCTTTGGCAGCGCGGTAGCCACTTCCAGCGCGACCCAGACCAACACCAACAACACGGTGAAAAACTGGTCCACGCAAAACAGCGCAACACTCGACAATGCAGGCAACAGCGGCTCCGGCAACATCGGCATCAACGTCACCGCCGGCGACTTCAACCAACAGAAAAACAACCTGGCAATCGCCGTATCCGGCGGACGCGTAGCGACCGCGTCAGCTTCGGCGAACCAGACTTCCACTGGCCTGGACGTGGACAACAAGGGTGTGCGTACCTACAAAACAGACACCCTCTCTGGCCAGTTCCAGGCCAGCGGCACTTATAAAGGCACCGGCTACGGCAAGATTCAGGATGACAATGGTCATCATGGCGGTGGCCATTATGGCGACGATGATCGTCGCGGCGGCGGCGATCACGATAGTGGCAATCAGAAGTTCACCTTCAAGGAACAAGGGACGGTAGAACTTTCCGGCTACTGGACCAAGCAAGTGCTGACCAAAGACGGCTGGAAAAACCCTGTGATCAACAACGCGTCGATGTCTGGCTCGATGAACGGCTTCTCCGGCAACGGCGGTGCCAACGTCTCGGCTGGCGTCGGCAACCAACAAAGCAACTCGCTGTCCATCGCTGCCGGCTGCAGAGCCTGCCTGTAACCGCGATCGTAACGAAAGCCCCGGAAACGGGGCTTTTCCACCGTCCCACAAGGCCTATCGATCATGCGAACTGCAACCTTCTGCCTCCTGCTCTGCCTGGCGGGCCTGACCCAGGCCGCACAGATGCCGGTGGCCGTGCTGCCCGGCGCAAACCTGGTCTACAAGCCGGTGCAAAGCATCCGGGAGCGCAAGTTCGCCGACCTGGTCGAACAGAAAACCGACTTCAGCTGCGGCGCCGCCGCACTGGCGACGGTGCTGCGCCAGGCCTACTGGCTCGACGTCGATGAAGAGCTCGTCATCAAAGGCATGCTGGCCACGGCCGACCAGGATCTGGTCCGCACCCAGGGTTTCTCCATGCTGGACATGAAGCGCTACATAGAAAGTATCGGCATGCGCGCCCGGGGCTACCGGATACCGCCCGAAAAGCTCGAGGCGGTGACCATTCCGGTGGTGGTACTGATGGACATTCGCGGCTACAAGCACTTCGTGGTCATGCAGCGGGCACAGAAAGACTGGGTTTATATCGGCGACCCCGTCCTCGGCCATAAACGCTACTCCCACGAAGACTTTGTCAAAGGTTGGAACGGTATCGTCTTCGCCATCATCGGCCCCGGCTACGACAAGGCCAACGCCTTGCTCAGCCCGCCAAACCCGCTGACCGCGAAGAACCAGCTGGACACCTTCAACCCGGTCAAAGACGCAGAACTGATGGAATTCGGTTTCATTCAGAGCGACTTCTTCTAGGGTCGCAAAAGGATAAAGGGGCAGGACGCTCCGGGAGCAGCAGATGAAAAGCCCTTACTGGCGGGCCGCCGCCTGCCTGGTAGCAAGCATTCCTGCGTACGCCAACGCAGGGTTCACGCCTATAGAAATCAAGGACCAGGAACTCGCCGAGCTCCGCGGGCGCTACGTCATGCCCGGGCGGATCATCAGCTTCGGCATTGTCATGAGCAGCACCTGGCGCAACGCCTCGGGCGATCTGATCGGGGCCACGACCTCGATGCAGATCCAGCAATCGACGGTGAAACCGGAATTCTATGTCTCGACGATCCAGGAAACCGGCAACGGCTCGACGCCCACCCAGGGCTCGGGCAACGTGATCGGCGGCGCGGGCCTGGCCACCACGCAGGGGGTCACCCAAAGCGTGCGCGCGGCAGGCGACGGCAATACCGCCTATAACAACGTTTCCATCGATGTCCGGGAAGCCAGCCATGCTCCGGCACTGAAGCCGGCCCAAGGCCAGCTGTTGATGAACGGCCAGACCATCACCGGCAGCAACGCTGCGGGCAGCGTGGCCGTGTCCGCCACCGGCGGCGGCATCCAGATGGCCATCCAGGCCAACAACAACCAGGGTTCGGCGCAACAACAAGTGGCCCAGGGCGGCTTGCTGCAAAACACCCGCCTGATGGGCAGCAGCAACATGGTCAGCAACCTGACCCAGCTGAACGTGGTGCTCAACAACAACGGCCCGAGTGCCGGCGCTCTGGACTGCAACCTGACCCAGCTCAAGGGCCTACGCAACCTGGGATATTGAACTACGCTGACTCTCGATCATTAGGCTTGAAGGGATGGCTTATTCATGTATCGATCAGTTTCCCTGCGTGCGCTTGTGTGTTTGAGCACCCTCTTGCCGGCGACCCTGCTGCACGCAGCCTCGGACGCCGACCTGGAGGCCCTGAAACAGGAATTACTGGAGCTTAAGCAACGTTACGAAGTGCAGCAGAAGGCCCTGGCGGTATTGGAGCAACGGGTACGCCAGGTCGAGGAACAACCGGCGGAGCCACCTCCCAAGCGCCTGGCCAAATCGCCGGCCGACATGCGTGGCAACCAGCAGGTGGCGGGGGCCACGACCAAGGGCCCGACGGTCGGCAGTTCCTACGGGGAATCGCTCAGGGACGACTCGCAACCAGCGCAGAGTGTGTCCAACCTGTATGACGAGGCCAGTGGCTTCTTCGGTGGCGGCAAGTTCAGCGTCGAGACCGGCCTGACCTACTCCCGCTACGACACCCGGCAGCTGATTCTCAATGGTTTCCTGGCCCTGGACTCGATCTTCCTCGGCAACATCAACCTGGACCGGATCAAGGCCGACAACTGGACCCTGGACCTCACGGGGCGCTACAACCTGGACAATCGCTGGCAGTTCGACATTAACGTGCCGGTGATCTACCGCGAGTCGACCTACCAGTCCGGCGGCGCCCAGAACGGCGCGGCGGGGGTCACCAGCGAAAAAACCGTGTCCAACGATCCGACCCTTGGCGACGTGAACTTCGGCATCGCCTACAAATTCCTCGACGAGTCGGTCAATACCCCGGATGCGGTGCTGACCTTGCGCGTCAAGGCGCCGACCGGCGAAGAACCCTTCGGCATCAAGCTGCGCCAGGTCCAGGACAACACCAACCTGTTCGTCCCGGAAGACCTGCCGACCGGCAACGGTGTCTGGTCCATCACCCCGGGCATCTCGCTGGTCAAGACCTTCGACCCCGCCGTGCTGTTCGGCACCCTCTCCTACACCCACAACCTGGAAGAGTCGTTCGACGACATCAGCTCCACGGTCAACCAGAAGACCCCGGGCAAGGTCAAGCTCGGCGACAGCTTCCAGATCGGCATGGGCATCGCCTTCGCCCTGAACGAGAAGATGAGTATGTCGTTCTCGTTCTCGGACCTGGTCCAGCGCAAGAGCAAGCTCAAGGAAGACGGCGGCGACTGGCAATCCGTGGTGTCCAGCGATGCCAACGCCGGCTATTTCAACGTCGGCATGACCGTCGCGGCCACCGACAACCTGACCATAGTGCCCAACCTGTCCATCGGACTGACCGACGATGCGCCCGACTTCACCTTCAGCCTGAAATTCCCTTACTACTTCTAAGGGGTATAAAAAAGGCCCGCTGCGAGATCGCCTCGCAGCGGGCCTTTTCGTTGCACCGCCCTAGCGGATCTGATGCTTGTGCAGCAATCGGTAGAACGTCGGGCGCGATACGCCCAGCACCCTGGCCGCGACACTGAGGTTGTCGCTGTGCCGGTTCAAGACATCGCACAAGGCCTGGCGCTCGGCCCGATGCTTGTAGTCCTCCAGCGTGCCCATGGGCGCAATGCACGCCTGCGGGCTGAGCAGGCCCAGGTCCCGGGCCTCGATCTGCCTGCCTTCGGCCAGCACCAGGCCGCGTCGCACCCGGTTGGCCAGCTCGCGGACATTGCCCGGCCAATCGTGCTTGCCCATGGCCACCAGCGCGTCTTCGCTGAAGCTGCGCGGACGGCGCCCGGTTTCCTGGCTATAGAAATGGGCAAAATGGTTGGCCAGCATGCCGATATCGCCATGCCGTTCGCGCAACGGCGCCGTGACCACCTGCAACACGTTCAGGCGGTAATACAGGTCTTCGCGAAAACGCCCCTTGTCGATCGCCGCCTCAAGGTCCACGTGGGTCGCCGCCAGCACCCGCACATCCACCGGTATCGGCTGGCTGCCGCCCACGCGCTCAATGTGTTTTTCCTGCAAGAAACGCAGCAGGTTGGCCTGCAGCTCCAGCGGCAAGTCGCCGATTTCATCGAGAAACAAGGTGCCGCAATGAGCGGCCTCGATTCGCCCGACCTTGCGTTGGTGGGCGCCGGTGAACGCGCCCTTTTCATGGCCGAACAGCTCGGACTGGATCAGGTGCTCGGGGATCGCCCCGCAATTGATCGGCACAAAGGGTTTGCTGTGGCGCTGCGACTGTCGATGCAGGGTCCGGGCCACCAACTCCTTGCCGGTACCGCTTTCGCCGCGAATCAACACCGGCGACTCGGTGGGCGCCAGTTTGCTCAGCAGCTTGCGCAAATCGCGGATCGGCCGGCTGTCGCCCAGCAGCTCATGCCCGGGCTGATGAATATGGACGTGCCCCTGGCCGCGCAGGCGAGCCATGCCGAATGCCCGTCCGAGGGTCACCTGGACCCGCGAGACATCGAACGGCAGGGTATGAAAGTCGAAAAACCATTCACAAACAAAATCGCCGGCCTGGTGCAGGCGCAGCACATCGGGGCTGAGCACCGCGATCCACTCGGTGCCGCTGCGGCTGATCAGATCCTTGACCGCTTCCGGTCGCTCCAGGTGAAAGGCGCGCAAGCGCAGCAGGCCGACGTCGCAATTGCGATCCACGGCGGATTCCAGGTCACAACTGTCGACATCCCAACCCACCAGGCGCAATCCAGGCAGTAGACGATGACAGGCATCACAGGGGTCGACCACTAAGAGGCGGCGTTGGGCGGTCGCTTCAAGCATGACTGTTCCTTGGCGCCAAAAAGAGGAAAAGTTAGTAGAAACAGTAGTTTGGCAAACCTGGCTGTAACATTAGCAATTACTTGACGCTGCCTTGTATCGTTTGTTTATAGCGCCAATCACCATTTGGACTAACCGTTAGATGGATCCACGCGCCTGGTTTATTTCCTTGCGCCAATCTTTCATTCAGCTTTCAAAAGAAGGCTCTGCATCGCGGCTGTGAACAAAAGTTGTAAATTCTGGTCTTTCTATGTGACCTGATCCCCGGTTCGAGACATCAGTACAAGTAACCAGCCGAACGGTAAGCCCAACCGACGGCACATCATTTGATTGGGCACATAGAGAGAAGACCCCATGAACGCCCCGCTCCGTATCAACGAAGCACTTTTGATCGCCGACCGCGCATTCCAGCCATTCCAATGCGTCGCCTGGGCCCCACAAGACGGCAACGGCGAACTGAGCCTGACCGTCATCGACCGCACCAATACCCGCATTGGCCGCAAACAGATTCCAAGCAGCGCGTACTCCGACCCGGCGCAACTGGAAGACCTGCTGAAACAGGCCCGCGCCGAACTGAGCCAGGAAGGTTACAAACTGCAATCCTGGGCCATGCCAGAGTAAAAACACGAACGCAGATCACCTTCGGGTGATCTGCGTTATTTTGTCGCAGTTGATATAGCCACACATTAGCCAGTTTGCAGAAAGTTCAACTTTCGCTGTCTGACTTGCCTTTCCCGCCTGCTTCAAGGCGTGTCTTCCGATATTCGTTAAAACCTCTTTATTGCAGCCTTAGTCCGTGCCTGACATGGAGCTTTAGTTTCTGCACATCAGGCATCCCCGACGCCGAGTTGTTGCTGAACAAGGGCTGCGTCTTGAAACGCCTTACTTCAAACCGCCAAAACGCCGATAGAAACTTTCGCCCACGTCAGGCAGCGGACCGTCGGCGTTTTCCAGAGCGTCGTTGAGCCATTCCTCGGCCTTGGCGTAGATCAGGCGATAGATGTTGCGGCAGAGCTGGCGCGCCGCCCGGCCTTCCCAATCGCCAGGGAGCAGTTCGTCCGGCAGTTGCGGATCGCGCAACAGCAGTTTGCGGTACTCATGAATCAGCAGCAGGCGCGCCAGGAAACAATCGGCCGGTTGCAGCTGCTCCTGCTCGCGCAGCGCTTGCCATAGCGGCCGGAACAGCTGGATGAACTCACTGTAGTGAGCCGCCAACTCATCGATGTTCCAACTTTCGCGCACCTGCAGACGTAGCGCCTTGGAGGCCAGCACATCCTGGGCAGTGGTCTCGAACACAATGGTGTCTTCCTGGGCGCCAAGGTCCACCAGGGTCGCGTTGATGTCCGCCCGATCGCTGCGGGGACAAGCCAGCACCACCGGCGAAATCGCGCCAAAACCTTGCCACTCCAGCTCTTCGCGCACCTGCTTGCGCTTGTCCTGGCCGAGCTGCGACAGCATGACCAGGCACCAGGAGCCGTCCCAGGCCGGCACGCTGGCGTTGTAGACCCGCTTGAAGGCCTTGTCGAAACGCCGACGCCCGGTACCGGTCAGGCTGTAATAACTGCGGCGCCCGACTTTCTCGGCGCTCAGCCAGCCTTCCTTGGTCAGCCGAAAGATCGAGGTGCGGATTAGCCGCTCGTTAATGCCGATGGGTTCGAGCAACTGGATCAGGCTGCCCAGCCATACCGTCCCGCCATGGGGCTCGATGGCATCGCCGTACAGAGTAATGATCAGGGAGCTGGCGCGGATCGGCGTTTGCTCCTGGAAGCGGGTCACGAGGTGATTCAGGGGTGCTAGGGACGACATGGGCGTACCGGACAAAAAGGAAGAAATATACCGGGTTTCACCGGCTTGGAGTGGCGTGGACCGCGCGATCCACTGTGCCTTGGCTGTTTCACTGGCCGGTATTTTTCGGGCGCAGGCCGCTGTCAGTGATACGTGGGCGGTTGGCTTCGGGCTCCGCAAGCGGCTCGCAGACCTGCATCTGCTCCAGGCAGCGCCTGGCCAGCTGCTGATATTCCCGGGTGCCGGCCTGCTTCCAGTGCAGCTCTTCGTCGCTGAGGCGGCGTTTGACGCTGGCAGGGGCGCCCATGATCAGCGACTGCTCCTCACACTGAAAGCCGGCCTTGACGAAGGCCGCCGCGGACACGAAGCAGCGTGGCGCGATGCGGGCGTTGTCCATCACCACGGCGTTCATCCCCACCAGCGCATCGGCGCCGATCCGGCAGCCGTGCAGCACCGCGCCGTGGCCGATATGGCCGTTGCGCTCGACCACCGTATCGCTGTCGGGAAAACCGTGCATCACACAGGTGTCCTGCAGGTTGGCGCCCTCCTCCAGCACGATCCGCCCGAAATCGCCGCGCAGGCTGGCCAGCGGGCCGATGTAGCAGTGAGCACCGACTATCACGTCGCCGATCAGCACGGCGGACGGATGCACATAAGCACTGGGATGGACCACCGGGGTCAGGCCGTCGAGGCTGTAGCAAGTCATGAGGTACTCCTTGGCTAGGGCGGTAAGTCGACACATTGCGCAAAGCGATGCCGATCATGATTTATTTTGTATCACATCAAGCTTAAACGAAAAAGCGGAAAGTTAGTATCACGTCCCAACTCAGAGAAAGCCGACAGAATACGGAAACAACCCCAGTAACACCAAGAAAAGCAGGACCTTATAGACCCTCTCCGCCCTGACACGACAGATCAAAAACCCAACATAAAGACACACTAATGATATTTTTACGTTGCATTTGTGTATCGTATTGGCGATATACTCGGCGAAAACCGGCTCCCCAGCCGATCCAATAATGACCCGGCCCCGCGCCGAGCGTGCACCCCGAGGGCATCCGCCATGCCTCAAACCCTTGCTGTCGAAAGCCTCGATGGCGGCGTTCGACTGATTACCCTGCAACGCCCCGCCGCCCTGAATGCCCTGACCACCCAATTGCTCGGCGAACTGGCAGCCGCCCTGGACGCCGCCCAGGCCGATAACGAGACCCAGGCCGTGGTGCTGACCGGCAGCCGCAAGGCATTCGCCGCCGGCGCCGACATCAATGAAATGGCCGAGCGCGACCTCACCGGCATCCTCAACGACCCCCGCCAGGCTTCCTGGCAGCGGATCACCGGCTTCAGCAAACCATTGATAGCCGCGGTCAACGGCTTCGCCCTCGGCGGCGGCTGCGAGCTGGCCATGCACGCCGACATCCTGATCGCCGGCGAGGACGCACGCTTCGGCCAACCGGAAATCAACCTCGGGATCATGCCCGGCGCCGGCGGTACCCAGCGCCTGCTGCGGGCAGTCGGCAAATCCCTGGCCATGCAGATGGTCCTCGGCGGCGAGTCGATCGATGCCCGCCATGCCTTGCGCGCCGGCCTGGTCAGCGAGGTCACCCAGCCGGAACTCACGGTCGAGCGCGCCCTGCAACTGGCGCGGCTGATCGCCGGCAAGGCGCCGCTGGCCTTGCGGCTGGCCAAGGAGGCACTGCTCAAGGCGCTGGACACCGACCTCGCCAGCGGCCTGCGTTTCGAGCGCCATGCCTTCACGGTGCTGGCCGGCACCCGCGACCGCGAAGAAGGCATCCGCGCCTTCCAGGAAAAACGCCGGCCCAGCTTCACCGGGCACTAGGCCGGCATACGGACCAACGACTCACACGACCTGTCAGAGAGCGCCAGAACCATGAACTTCGAACACATCCTGTTTTCCGTCGAGGCAGGCGTCGCCCTCCTCAGCCTGAACCGCCCCGAGCAGCTCAACAGCTTCAACACGCAGATGCATGGCGAGGTCCGCGAAGCGCTCAAGCAACTGCGCGCCCATCCCGAGGCCCGGGTGCTGTTGTTGACCGGCGAAGGCCGTGGCTTCTGCGCCGGCCAGGACCTGAGCGACCGCAACGTGGCTCCCGGCGCAGAGGTACCGGACCTGGGCGAGTCCATCGAGCGCTTCTACAACCCGCTGATCCGCCAGTTGCGCGACCTGCCGCTGCCGGTGATCTGCGCGGTGAACGGCGTGGCCGCCGGGGCCGGGGCCAACATTCCCTTGGCCTGCGATCTGGTACTGGCCGGTCGCTCGGCAAGTTTTATCCAGGCGTTCTGCAAGATCGGCCTGATCCCCGATTCCGGCGGCACCTGGACCTTGCCGCGCCTGGTCGGCATGGCGCGGGCCAAGGCCCTGGCCCTGCTGGGCAATCGTCTGACGGCCGAACAGGCCGAGCAATGGGGCCTGATCTATCGCTGCGTCGAAGATACCGAGCTGCGTGACGAGGCCCTCAAGCTCGCGCGCCACCTGGCCACCCAGCCGACCTACGGCCTGGCGCTGATCAAGCGCAGCCTCAACGCCAGCCTGAACAACAGCTTCGACGAACAGCTGGAACTGGAAAAAGACCTGCAACGCCTGGCCGGGCGCAGCGAGGACTACCGCGAAGGCGTGAGTGCCTTCATGGACAAACGCACACCGACCTTCAAGGGACGCTGAACATGAGCGCACTGACACCCCAGGCCCGTGTCGCGGTGATCGGCGCCGGCGCGATGGGCGCCGGCATTGCCCAGGTCGCGGCCCAGGCCGGTCACCCGGTATGGCTGCTGGACAACCGCCCGGGCGCCTCGGCGCAGGCCATAGCCGGCATCGACCGGCAACTCGCCAAACGCGTGGCCAACGGCAAGCTCGATCCCCAGGCGCACAGCGCGACCATGGCCCGGTTGCAGGCGGCCGAATCCATCGAGCAACTGGCCGACAGCGAGCTGATCATCGAGGCCATCGCCGAGAACCTCGAGGCCAAGCGCGAGCTGTTTCGCCAGTTGGAAAGTCTGTGCCGCGACAGCTGCATCCTCGCCAGCAATACTTCTTCGCTGTCGATCACCCGCATCGCCGCCGGCCTGAAACGCCCCGAACGCCTGCTGGGCCTGCACTTCTTCAACCCGGCACCGGTGATGCCGCTGGTCGAGGTCGTCTCAGGGCTGGCCAGCGACCGGCAACTGGCGCAGTGCCTGTACGACACCGCGACAAACTGGCGCAAGAAGCCGGTGCACGCCCGCTCCACCCCGGGCTTTATCGTCAATCGCGTGGCCCGGCCGTTCTACGCCGAAAGCCTGCGCCTGTTGCAGGAAGGCGCCGGCGACTGCGCCACCCTCGATGCCCTGCTGCGCGAGGCCGGTGGTTTTGCCATGGGCGCCTTCGAGCTGACAGACCTGATCGGGCACGACGTCAACTACGCAGTGACCTGTTCGGTATTCGAGGCCTATTACGGCGACATGCGCTTTCAGCCGTCGCTGATTCAGCAGGAGCTGGTGGATGCCGGGCATTTCGGCCGCAAGACTGGCCAGGGCTTCTATTCCTATGCCGAGGGCGCCGAACGCCCGGCCCCTGCCGAACTGCACAGTGATCAGCCCATCGAGCACTGCGTGGTCGAGGGCGACCTGGGGGCTGCCCAAAGTTTGCTGCAACGCCTGCGCGAGTCAGGTTTGCGACTAATCGAGCGTGACGGCCCTGGCCTGTTGCGGATCGGCGACGCGGTACTGGCCATCAGCGACGGACGCCTGGCCAGCCAGCGCGCCCGCGACCAAGGCTTGAGCAACCTGATCCTGCTGGACCTGGCCCATGACTATGCCAGCGCCGGTCGCCTGGCCATCAGTTGCTGCGCCGGCACCAGCCCATTGGCCCGCGACCAGGCCGTGGCGTTGTTGCAACGCGCCGGGTTCAAGGTCAGCCAGCTCAACGACAGCCCGGGGCTGCTGGTCCTGCGCACGGTGGCGATGCTCGCCAACGAGGCCGCCGATGCCCTGCTGCAAGGCGTGGCCTCGGCGGCGGACATCGACCTGGCGATGCATGCCGGGGTCAATTACCCCGAAGGCCCCCTGGCCTGGGCCGACCGCCTGGGCCTGCCATGGGTGCTCGAGGTCCTGCAAAACCTGCAGGCCGCCTACGGCGAGGAGCGTTATCGACCGTCGCTGCTGTTACGCCGCCGGGTTGCCGAAGGGAGGACGCTGCATGCTTGATCACCCTGCCATGAACCTGGCCAGCGCGTGCGCCCAGAGCCTGTTCAAACGCGACAACGCCAGTCAGGCGCTGGGCATGCGCCTGCTGTCAGTGGCGCCCGGCGCCGCCCGGCTGGGCATGAGCGTGCGCGAAGACATGCTGCAGGGCCACGGCACCTGCCACGGCGGCTTCCTGTTCGCCCTGGCGGACTCGGCCTTCGCCCTGGCCTGCAACACCTACGACGAAGCCACGGTGGCCATCGGCTGCAGCATCGACTACATCGCCCCGGCCCGCCTGGGCGACACCCTGACCGCCGATTGCATCGAGCAAAGCCGTAGCGGCCGCACCGGCAACTACGACGTGCGGATCGAAAACCAGCATGGCGTGCTGATCGCCCTGTTCCACGGCAAATCCTACAAAGTGCGCGGCCCGGTGCTGGCGCAGGAGGCCCCCAATGAATGACGCCCTGATCATCGATGCAGTCCGCACCCCGATCGGCCGTTACGGCGGCGCCCTGAGCAGCGTGCGCGCCGACGACCTGGGGGCAATCCCCTTGCGCGCCCTGATGCAGCGTCACCCCGGTGTCGACTGGAGCCGGGTCGACGAAGTGGTCTACGGCTGCGCCAACCAGGCCGGCGAAGACAACCGCAACGTGGCGCGCATGTCGGCGTTGCTGGCCGGGTTGCCGGTGGAGGTCCCCGGCACCACCCTCAACCGCTTGTGCGGCTCCGGCCTGGACGCCATCGGCACCGCCGCCCGCGCCCTGCGTTGTGGCGAGGCAGGGCTGGTGCTGGCCGGCGGCGTCGAATCGATGTCCCGCGCGCCGCTGGTGATGGGCAAGGCGCAGACCGCGTTTTCGCGCCAGGCCGAACTGTTCGACACCACCATTGGCTGGCGCTTCGTCAACCCGCTGATGGAGCAAGGTTTCGGCATCGACTCGATGCCGGAAACCGCGGAGAACGTCGCCGCGCAGTTCGGCATTTCCCGCGCCGACCAGGACGCCTTTGCCCTGCGCAGCCAGCAACGGGCCGCAGCGGCGCAAGCCAGCGGACGCCTGGCCAGGGAAATAGTCCCGGTGCCCATCCCCCAACGCAAAGGCCCGCCGACTCTGGTCGAACACGACGAACACCCTAGGGGCGACACCACCCTCGAACAATTGCGGAAGCTCGGTACGCCGTTCCGCCAGGGCGGCAGCGTCACCGCGGGCAACGCCTCGGGGGTCAACGACGGTGCCTGCGCCCTGTTATTGGCCGATGCCGCGACCGCGCAACGCTACGACCTCAAGGCTCGTGGTCGGGTGGTCGCCATGGCCACCGCCGGGGTCGAGCCACGGATCATGGGCATCGGCCCGGTGCCGGCCACGCGCAAGGTGCTGGAACTGGCCCGGCTGAGCCTGGCGGACATGGACGTGATCGAGCTCAACGAGGCGTTCGCCGCCCAGGGCCTGGCGGTGTTGCGCGAGCTGGGCCTGGCGGACGACGACGGGCGGGTCAACCCCAACGGCGGCGCAATTGCCCTGGGCCATCCCCTGGGCATGAGCGGCGCGCGCCTGGTGACCACCGCGCTGCACGAACTGGAGCAGCGCCAGGGCCGCTACGCCTTGTGCACCATGTGCATCGGCGTGGGCCAGGGCATCGCCCTGATCATCGAGCGACTTTAAGACCAGATGCACCCGCGCCCGGAGCCCCCACGGGTATCCTGGGCGCAGGCACTCAAGACTCGCCCGCCGGCGGGTCGCAACACAACAATAATTCGAGTGAAGCCATGAACATGCCAATTGCCAAAGCCGTGCTTGATCCCCTGCTGGACCCGCTGGAAACCGCCAGCGTCGACCAGTTGCGCCAGCATCAGCTGGAACGCCTGCGCTGGAGCCTGAACCACGCCTACCGGAACGTGCCGCTGTACCGTCAGCGCTTCGACGCGCTGGGCGTGCACCCGGACGATGTACGTAGCCTGGAGGACCTGGCGAAGTTCCCGTTCACCAGCAAGTCCGACCTGCGCGACAACTACCCCTACGGCATGTTCGCCGTGCCGATCCAGGATGTGGTGCGCCTGCACGCCTCCAGCGGCACCACCGGCAAGCCGACGGTGGTCGGCTACACCCAGAACGACATCGACACCTGGGCCAGGGTGGTCGCGCGCTCGATTCGCGCCGCCGGCGGCCGGCGTGGCGACAAGGTCCATGTGTCCTACGGCTACGGCCTGTTCACCGGCGGCCTGGGAGCCCACTACGGCGCCGAGCGCCTGGGCTGCACGGTGATTCCGATGTCCGGCGGCCAGACCGAAAAGCAGGTGCAACTGATCAAGGACTTCCAGCCGGACATCATCATGGTCACGCCCTCCTACATGCTCAATATCGCCGACGAGATCGAGCGCCAGGGCATCGATCCGCAAAAGCTCGCCTTGCGCCTGGGGATCTTCGGCGCCGAACCCTGGACCGCCGAACTGCGCAGCGCCATCGAGCAGCGCCTGGACATCACCGCCCTGGACATCTACGGGCTCTCGGAAATCATGGGCCCGGGCGTGGCCATGGAATGCGCCGAGACCAAGGACGGGCCGACTATCTGGGAGGACCACTTCTACCCCGAGATCATCGACCCGGTGACCGGCCAGGTGTTGCCGGACGGCCAGATGGGCGAGCTGGTGTTCACTTCGCTGAGCAAGGAAGCCCTGCCGATGATCCGCTACCGCACCCGCGACCTGACTCGCCTGCTACCCGGTACGGCGCGACCCATGCGGCGTATCGACAAGATCACCGGGCGCAGCGACGACATGCTGATCATTCGCGGGGTCAACGTGTTCCCCACGCAGATCGAGGAGCAGGTGCTCAAGATCCGGCAACTCTGCGAATGCTACGAGATCCACCTGTACCGCAACGGCAACCTCGACAGCGTCGAGGTGCATGTGGAGCTCAAGAACGAGCATCGACAGCTGGGCGACGAGCAGCAGAAAGCCATCTGCGACGAATTGAGCCGGCACATCAAGACCTACATCGGCATCAGCTCGCGTATCGTTTTGCGCCCGGCCTTTTCCCTCAAGCGCTCCGAGGGCAAAGCCAGCCACGTGGTGGACAACCGGCAGAAATAAGGCACTCCAAGCTTAAAGCCCCGCTTCGGCGGGGCTTTTTTTTTGCCCGAGGGGAAACCTTCAACGGGCAAAGCGATACAAAAACACATACGACACGATATTTTGTGTTTGATATTTATTTTTGTATCACATATAAAGTTCTCCATGCCCAGGCAATCCTTCACGGCAGGAGACGCACCATGTACGCACAGCTGGTAGAGACCGGAGTCAAAAGCATCAAGCCCCGTTCGGAGATGTCCGAACAGGAACGTGCCTTCCAGGAAAAAATCGATTCGGAAATCAAGATCGAAGCCAAGAACTGGATGCCGGATGCCTATCGGCAAACCCTGATCCGGCAGATCTCCCAGCACGCCCATTCGGAAATCGTCGGCATGCTGCCCGAAGGCAACTGGGTGACCCGCGCCCCGACCCTCAAGCGCAAGCTGCAACTGATGGCCAAGATCCAGGACGAAGCCGGCCACGGCCTGTACCTGTACAGCGCGATGGAAACCCTGGGCGCCGACCGCGACGAGGAAATCGCCAAGCTGCACAGCGGCCGCGCCAAGTACTCGAGCATCTTCAACTACCCGACGCTGAACTGGGCCGACATGGGCGCGGTGGGCTGGCTGGTGGACGGCGCGGCGATCGTCAACCAGGTGGTGCTGCAGCGCACCTCCTACGGCCCCTACTCCCGGGCCATGGTGCGCATCTGCAAGGAAGAGAGCTTCCACCAGCGCCAGGGCTACGAAATCCTCCTGACCATGATGCGCGAGGGCAACCAGGCACAGAAGGACATGGTCCAGGACGCCATCAACCGCCTGTGGTGGCCGGCGCTGATGATGTTCGGCCCCAGCGACGAACACTCGCCCAACAGCGCGCAGTCCATGGCCTGGAAGATCAAGCGCCAGAGCAACGACGAGCTGCGCCAGCGCTTCATCGACCAGACCATCCCGCAGTTGGAACTGCTCGGCTGCACCTGCCCGGACCCTGACCTTACGTGGAACGCCGAGCGCGGCCACTACGACTTCGGCGAGATCCAGTGGGACGAATTCTACGAAGTGCTCAAGGGCAACGGCCCGTGCAACCAGGAACGCGTCGCCACCCGGCGCAAGGCCATCGAGGACGGCGCCTGGGTCCGCGAAGCCGCGGTCGCCCACGCCCGCAAGAAAACCAATAAAAACGCCGCCTGACCCGTAGCCGCTGCCGATGGCTGCGAAGGCCCGAAGGACCTTCGAGGGCCTCAAGAGCGCGTCCCCTTCGGGATCGATCGCAGCCTGCGGCGGCTACATGAATTCAGCCCCTGATGTGGAGTCACCCTTATGTCTGAATGGACCCTCTTCGAAGTCTTCGTGCGCAGCAAGCATGGGCTCAACCACAAGCACGTCGGCAGCGTGCATGCCGCCGACAGCGCCATGGCCATCGAGAACGCCCGCGAGCTCTACACCCGCCGCAGCGAAGGCGTGAGCCTGTGGGTAGTGCCCTCGGCGCTGATCGTCGCCTCGTCCCCGGATGAAAAGGACCCGCTGTTCGACCCGGCGGACGACAAGGTCTATCGCCACGCCAGCTTCTACGAGCTGCCGGCCGAAGTCGGGCACATGTGAGGTCGACCATGAACACGCGAAGCGAATTGATCCAATACCTGCTGCGCCTGGGCGACAGCGCCCTGGTCCAGGGCCAGCGCCTGTGCCAGTGGTGCGGCCGCGCGCCGGCCCTGGAAGAAGAACTGGCGCTGATGAACGTCGGCCTCGACCTGGTGGGCCAGGCCCGCAACTGGCTGGACTACGCCGCCGAACTGCTGGACGACGGCCGCGACGCCGACCACCTGGCGTTCCGCCGCGACGAGCGGGCCTATCGCAACCTGCTGCTGGTGGAGCAGCCCAACGGCGATTTCGCCGTGACCATGCTCAAGCAGTTTCTCTACGACGCCTGGCACCTGGAAGTGCTCAAGGGCCTGGCCCAGTCCAGCGACGAACGCATCGCCGGGATCGCCGCCAAGGCGGTGAAGGAAGTCACCTATCACCTGCGCCGCTCCAGCGAATGGGTCGAGCGCCTGGGCGACGGCACCGAGCACAGCCACCAACGCATGCTGGAGGCGATTCCCCTGCTCTGGCGCTTCACCGTCGAGCTGATCAGCGGCGACGACAGCGAAAACCACCTGCACGGCGCCGGCATCATCGCCGACCCCGCGCAGGTCGCCAGCGCCTGGCAGGCCACGGTGACGCGGATCTTCGCCAGCGCCACCCTGCCCCTGCCGCCGGCCCCCAGCCATTTCTACCTGGACGCCCGCCGCGGCCTGCACAGCGAACACCTGGGCATTCTGCTGGCGGAGATGCAGGCGCTGCCACGAGCGTACCCCGATGCGACCTGGTGAGCTGATTTCCAGCGACCGCGGCGCTCGTGCCCTGCAACCGGGCGACCTGGAGGCGGCCTGGAACATCCTCGGCGCGGTCATGGACCCGGAGGTGCCGGTGGTCAGCGTGGTGGACCTGGGCATCGTCCGCGACCTCGACTGGCACGACGGCCACCTGCAGGTGGTGGTCACCCCGACCTATTCCGGCTGCCCGGCCACCGAGGTGATCGAGGGCGATATCCGCGCCGCCCTGGAGCTCGCCGGGTTTTCCGCGCCCCGTCTGCAACGCCGGCTGAGCCCGGCCTGGAGCACCGACTGGATCACCGCCAGCGGCCGCGAACGGCTGCGGGCCTACGGCATCGCCCCGCCCGTGGGCAGTGGCAGCAAGCGCAGCCTGCTGGGCGAAAGCGCCGCCATCTGCTGCCCGCAATGTGGCAGTGCCCACACCGAACAGCTCAGCGAGTTCGGCTCGACCGCCTGCAAGGCGCTGTATCGCTGCCGGGACTGCCTGGAGCCGTTCGACTATTTCAAGTGCATCTGACGCCGTGTCAGTGGGAGAACAACAATGAGCAAATTCCACAGCCTGACCATCAAGGATGTGCGCAGCGAAACCCGCGACGCGGTGTCCATCGCCTTCGAGATTCCGCAGCACCTGCAGGACAGCTTTCATTTCACCCAGGGCCAGCACCTGGTGATGCGCACCCAGCTGGATGGCGAGGAGGTGCGCCGTTCCTATTCGATCTGCACCGGGGTCAACGACGGCGAGCTGCGCATTGCCGTGAAGCGCGTGGCCGGCGGGCGTTTTTCGGCGTTCGCCAATGATCGGCTCAAGCCCGGGCACTGCCTGGACGTGATGCCGCCCGCCGGACACTTCCATGTCGAACTCGACCCCGCGCGCCATGGCCAGTACCTGGCGGTGGCGGCCGGCAGCGGCATCACGCCGATCCTGTCGATCATCAAGAGCACCCTGGAAACCGAGCCCCACAGCCGCGTCACCCTGCTGTACGGCAACCGTTCCAGTTCCGCCGCCCTGTTTCGTGAACAGCTGGAAGACCTGAAGAACCGCTACCTGCAACGCCTGAATCTGATCTTCGTGTTCAGCCGCGAACAGCAGGACGTCGACCTCTATAACGGCCGGATCGACGCCGACAAATGTGCCCGGCTGTTTTCCCGCTGGCTCGACGTCAAGGCCCTGGACGCGGCCTTCATCTGCGGCCCGCAGGAGATGACCGAAACCGTGCGCGACAGCCTGAAAGCCCGCGGCATGGCCGCCGAGCGCATTCACTTCGAGCTGTTCGCCGCCGCTGGCAGCCAGCACAGGCGCGAGGCCCGCGAGGCAGCCCGGCAGCGCGACGCGGCGGTCAGCCAGATCACCGTGATCAGCGACGGTCGCGCCCTGGCCTTCGACCTGCCGCGCAACAGCCAGAGCATCCTCGACGCCGGCAATGCCCAGGGCGCCGAGCTGCCCTATTCGTGCCGCGCCGGGGTGTGCTCCACCTGCAAGTGCAAGGTGATCGAAGGCGAAGTGGAGATGGACAGCAACCACGCCCTCGAGGACTACGAAGTGGCAGCCGGGTACGTACTGTCGTGCCAGTCGTTCCCGGTCAGCGACAAGGTGGTGCTGGACTTCGACCAGCTCTGACCTGTGGCCACTGCCGCAGGCTGCGATCGACTTGGGCAGCACTCCGACGAAGCGGGCGCACGGTCTTGAGATCGCTGAAGGCCTTCGGCCTTATCGCAGCCTGCGGCAGCGGCTACAGAAGCAAAAAAATTCACCGCGTTTCAACCAAAACAAAAACAACATCAAGAGAGCGCTCCCATGACCCCGCAAGACATCGAACAGATCCGCCAGCACCCCGACTTCGTCCAGCTGGTGCGGCGCAAACAGAACCTCTACTGGTCCCTGACCCTGGCCATGCTGGTGATCTACTACGGCTTCGTGCTGCTGGTGGCGTTTTCCCCCAGCACCCTGGGGCGCTCGCTGAGTGGCGGGGTGACCACGGTCGGCATGCTGGTGGGCGTGGCGATCGTGCTGCTGGCCTTCGCCCTCACCGGTTTTTACGTCTATCGCGCCAATAACGTGATCGACCCGCTGAACGAAAAGCTCAAGCAGGAGTGCGCCCAATGAAGCCCTTGCTTGTGTTGTTCGCCCTGCCGTGCGTGTTCGCCACCGACCTGGCGCTGGCCGCCGAAGGCAGCGCGCGCCCCTTGAACTGGAATGCCATCGGCATGTTCCTGGTGTTTGTCCTGTTCACCCTCGGCGTCACCCGCTGGGCCGCCCTGCGCACCCGCTCGGCCAGCGACTTCTATACCGCCGGCGGCGGCATGAGCGGCTTGCAGAATGGCCTGGCGATCGCCGGCGACATGATCTCCGCGGCGTCCTTCCTGGGCATCTCGGCGATGATGTTCCTCAATGGCTACGACGGTTTGCTGTATGCCCTGGGCGTGCTCGCCGGCTGGCCGATCATCCTGTTCCTGATCGCCGAACGCCTGCGCAACCTGGGCAAGTACACCTTCGCCGACGTGGTGTCCTACCGCCTGGAACAGCCCCCGGTGCGCCTGACCTCGGCCTTCGGCACCCTGACCGTGGCCCTGATGTACCTGGTGGCGCAGATGGTCGGCGCCGGCAAGCTGATCGAGTTGCTGTTCGGTATCAGCTACCTCTACGCGGTGATGCTGGTCGGCGTGCTGATGGTGTTCTACGTGACCTTCGGCGGCATGCTCGCCACCACCTGGGTGCAGATCATCAAGGCGGTGATGCTGCTGTTCGGCACCAGCTTCATGGCGTTCATGGTGCTCCGGCATTTCGGTTTCAGCACCGAGGCGATGTTCGCCGGGGCCAGTGCCGTGCACGCCAAGGGCAGCGCGATCATGGCCCCCGGTGGGCTGCTGTCGAACCCCATCGATGCCATTTCCCTGGGCCTGGGCATGATGTTCGGCACCGCCGGCCTGCCGCATATCCTGATGCGTTTCTTTACCGTCAGCGACGCCAAGGAAGCGCGCAAGAGCGTGTTCTACGCCACCGGTTTCATCGGCTACTTCTACCTGCTGCTGATCGTGGTCGGCTTCGGCGCGATCGTCATGGTCGGCACCGACCCGGCGTTCCGCGACGCCAGCGGCGCGATCATCGGCGGCGGCAACATGATCGCCGTGCACCTGGCCCAGGCGGTGGGCGGCAACCTGTTCCTCGGCTTCATCTCGGCGGTGGCCTTCGCCACCATTCTCGCGGTGGTCGCCGGCCTGGCGCTGTCCGGTGCCTCGGCGGTGTCCCACGACCTGTATGCCTGCGTGCTGCGCAAGGGCCAGGCCAGCGAGCAGCAGGAAATGCGCGTGTCGCGCATCGCCACCCTATGCATCGGCGTGCTGGCGATCATCCTCGGCCTGCTGTTCGAGTCGCAGAACATCGCCTTCCTGTCCGGGCTGGTGCTGGCCATCGCCGCCTCGGTGAATTTCCCGGTGCTGTTCCTTTCGATGTTCTGGAAAGGCCTGACCACCCGCGGCGCCGTGACCGGCAGCCTGGCCGGGCTGGTGTCGGCGATCGTGCTGCTGGTGTTGAGCCCGGCGGTCTGGGTCAACGTGCTGCATCACGAACGGGCGCTGTTCCCCTACTCCAACCCGGCGCTGTTCTCCATGAGCCTGGCGTTCTTCAGCGCCTGGCTGTTCTCGGTGACCGACACCTCGGCGCGGGCCGAACTGGAGCGTGGTCGCTACCTCGCGCAGTTCATCCGCTCGATGACCGGCATCGGCGCATCCGGCGCCAGCAAACACTGAACCCGTTCCGATCGATGACAGGGAATAACAACAATGAACCCCGTTTCCATCACCTCACCGAAACACCTGCTGCCGGCCATGGCCTCGCTGGGCCTGGGCCTGTTCACCTGCAGCGTACAAGCCGACTTCATCAGCGACAGCAAGGCGCGGATCGAAATGCGCAACCACTACATCAACCGTGACTTTCGCCAGGCCAACGCCGCGCAGTCCAAGGCCGAGGAATGGGCCCAGGGCTTCACCGCGCGGATCGAGTCCGGCTACACCGAGGGCACCCTGGGTCTCGGCCTGGATGCCCTTGGCGAGCTCGGGCTCAAGCTCGACTCCAGCCCGGATCGCCGCGGCACTGGCCTGCTGCCGTTCGGCCCCAACAGCCACACACCTGCGGACGAGTTCAGCGAGCTGGGCCTGACCGGCAAGCTGCGCCTGTCGAAAAGCGTTTTAAAGATCGGCACCTTGCAACCGCTGCTACCCGTGGCCACTTACAACGACACCCGCCTGCTCGGCTCGACCTTTCAGGGCGGCTTGCTGACCAGCCAGGAAATCAGCGGCCTGACGATAAATGCCGGGCGTCTGACCGAAGCCAACCTGCGGGATTCCTCGAGCAACGACGACATCGGTTACGGCGTCGCCCGCAGCGATCATTTCGACTTCGCCGGCGCCAGCTACGCCTTCAGCCCGCAACTGAGCCTGAGCTATTACTACGGCAAGCTCGAACAGATCTATCGCCAGCACTACCTCGGCCTGCTGCATACCCAGCCCCTGGGCGGCGGCTTCAGCCTGCGCAGCGACCTGCGCTACTTCGACAGCCGTGGCGATGGCGCCGAGCGCGCCGGGCGGGTCGACAACCGCAACTTCAACAGTATGTTCAGCCTGATCAAGGGCCCGCACAAAATCAGCGCCACCTGGCAACAGCTGTCCGGCGACAGCGCCTTCCCGTTCCTCAACGGTGGCGATCCCTACGTGGTCAACCTGGTGACCTACAACACCTACACCCGCGCCGAGGAAGACTCCTGGCAGCTGCGCTACGACTACGACTTCGCGGCCATGGGCCTGCCCGGCCTGACCTTCATGACCCGCTACACCGATGGCCGCCACGTCAAGGCGGGCACTGTCGACAACGGCCGTGAAACCGAGCGCGACACCGACATCACCTACGTGATCCAGAGCGGACCGCTGAAAGACCTGAGCATCCGCTGGCGCAACGTGACCTTTCGCTCGGGCAACGGCCTGACCACCGACCTCGACGAGAACCGCCTGATCCTCGGCTACACCCTGGCTCTTTGGTAAACCCCGCCGGCGCGGTCGCTGGCCGCGCCGGCCTCATTCATCATCCGGAGGAATCGTGATGCCTCACGCCCCTACCCTGCAAAGCTTCATCGCCGGCCGCTGGATCGGCCAACACGGCGCCCAGGTGCTGCGCAGCGCCATCGACGGCCACGAACTGGCCCGCACCCACGAAGAGCGCCTGGATTTCGCCGAGGCGCTCGACCATGGCCGGCGCCAGGGCATCGCCTCCCTCATGGCCCTGGACTTCCAGCAGCGCGCCCAGCGGCTCAAGGCGCTGGCGCTGTACCTGAGCGAACGCAAGGAACAGCTGTACGCTATCTCCCACCACAGCGGCGCCACCCGCGCCGACAGCTGGATCGACATCGAGGGCGGCAACAGCACGCTGTTCACCTATGCCAGCCTGGGTTCGCGGGAATTGCCCTCGGGCAATATCGTCCACGAAGGCCCGGCGCTGCAGCTGAGCAAGCTCGGCAGCTTCGCCGGCACCCATATCCTGGTGCCCCGCGGCGGCCTGGCGGTGCATATCAACGCATTCAACTTCCCGATCTGGGGCATGCTGGAAAAGTTCGCCCCAAGCTTCCTCGCCGGCATGCCGTGCATCGTCAAGCCAGCCACCGCCACCAGCTACCTGACCGAAGCCGTGGTACGCCTGATGGATGAATCGGGGCTGTTGCCCGCCGGCAGCCTGCAACTGGTGATCGGCAGTACCGGCGACCTGCTGGACCGCCTGCAGGGCCAGGACGTACTGACCTTCACCGGCTCGGCCGATACCGCGGCCAAGCTGCGCGCCAATCCGCAGCTGATTCGCAACTCGGTGCCGTTCAATGCCGAGGCCGACTCGCTGAACTGCGCGATCCTCGCCCCGGACGTAAGCCCGGATGACGAAGAGTTCGAGCTGTTCATCAAGGAAGTGGCCCGGGAAATGACCACCAAGGCCGGGCAGAAATGCACCGCCATTCGCCGCGCCATTGTGCCGGCCAGGCACATCGACGCGGTCGCCAGCCGCCTGCGCGACAGGCTGGCCAAGGTGGTGGTCGGCGATCCGTCGGTGGAAGGCGTGCGCATGGGCGCGCTGGCCTCCCACGACCAGCAGCGGGACGTGGCCGAACGCCTGGAGACTTTGCTGCAGAGCAGCGACCTGTTGTTCGGCGCCCGGGACGGCTTCGAGCCGCGCGGGACAAACACCAGCCAGGGCGCGTTCTTCGCCCCGACCCTGTTGCAGGCTCGCGACCCGCATGCCGAAGGCGGCGCTCACGATATCGAGGCCTTCGGCCCGGTCAGCACGCTGATGGCCTATGACGACCTCGACGAAGCCCTGGCCCTGGCCGCGCGGGGCAAAGGCAGCCTGGTGGCCAGCCTGGTGACCCGCGATCCACGGATCGCCGCCAAGGCCATCCCGGTTGCGGCGGCCTGGCATGGTCGCTTGCTGGTGCTGGACCGCGAATCCGCCGCCGAATCCACCGGCCATGGCTCGCCGCTGCCACAGCTCAAGCACGGCGGCCCGGGGCGTGCCGGCGGCGGCGAGGAACTCGGCGGCCTGCGGGCGGTGAAGCACTACCTGCAACGGGCGGCGGTGCAAGGCTCGCCGAGCATGCTGGCGGCGGTCACCGGCGAATACGTGCGTGGCGCCAAGGTCATCGAGACCGAGGTGCATCCGTTCCGCCGGTTCTTCCAGGACCTGCAGATCGGCGAGTCGCTGCTGACCCATAGACGCACGGTGACCGAGGCCGACCTGGTGAACTTCGGCTGCCTGTCCGGCGACCACTTCTATATGCACTTCGACGAGATCGCGGCCAAGGAGTCGCAATTCGGCAAGCGCATCGCCCACGGTTACTTCGTGCTGTCGGCGGCGGCCGGGCTGTTCGTGTCCCCGGCGCAAGGGCCGGTACTGGCCAACTACGGCCTGGATACCCTGCGTTTCATCAACCCGGTGGGCATTGGCGACACCATCCAGGCGCGCCTGACCTGCAAGCGCAAGATCGACCAGGGCAAGAAGAGCCCGCAGGGCATCCCCCAGGGCGTGGTGGCCTGGGACGTGGAGGTCAGCAACCAGCTGGGCGAGCTGGTGGCCAGCTACGACATCCTGACCCTGGTGGTCAAACGCGAAGACTGACCGACGCGGCCCGCAGGAGCTGGTTTATCGGCTCCTGAACGGGCCTCGGCGGCATTTGTGGCAAAAGATTTCAGAGTTTCTTGATCTTCACCCCTGCTTGCGGCAATTTGCGCGCTTCTTCAATACAAGGAGCAGCCCATGTCCGGTTCACTGGCCCAGGCTTTCACCCATAATTTTCTCGGCCATTCACCGCGCTGGTATAAAGCCAGCATCCTCGCCTTCCTGCTGCTCAACCCTTTGCTACTGTTCACCGTCGGCCCGGTGGTGGCCGGCTGGATGCTGGTGGCCGAGTTTATCTTCGCCCTGGCCATGGCCCTCAAATGCTACCCGCTGATGCCCGGTGGCCTGCTGGTGCTGGAAGCCGTGGCGCTGGGCATGACCACGCCCAAGGCGCTGTACGACGAACTGGTGCACAACTTCCCGGTGATCCTGCTGCTGATGTTCATGGTGGCCGGCATCTATTTCATGAAGGAGTTGCTGCTGTTCCTGTTCTCCCGGCTGCTGCTGGGGGTGCGTTCCAAGGCGCTGCTGAGCTTGCTGTTCTGCTTTCTTTCGGCCTTTCTCTCGGCGTTTCTCGATGCCCTGACGGTGACCGCGGTGATCATCAGCGCCGCGGTGGGCTTCTATTCGGTGTATCACCGGGTGGCGTCCGGCACCGACCCGCGCCAGGACAGCGAACTCAACGACGACCGGCACCTGCCGCAACTGCATCACCAGGACCTCGAACAGTTCCGCGCCTTCCTGCGCAGCCTGCTGATGCATGGCGCGGTGGGCACCGCCCTGGGCGGCGTCTGCACCCTGGTCGGCGAACCGCAGAACCTGCTGATCGGTCATGAAATGGGCTGGCACTTCGTCGAGTTCTTCCTCAAGGTCGCCCCGGTGTCCCTGCCGGTCCTGGTGGCCGGGCTGGTGACCTGCGTGCTGCTGGAGAAACTGCGCTGGTTCGGCTATGGCACCTTGCTGCCGGATAACGTGCGCGCGGTGCTGGCCAACTACGCCGCCGAAGACAACGCCGAACGCACCCAGCGGCAACGCGCGGCGCTGCTGGTACAGGGCGCGGCGGCGTTGATGCTGATGACCGCGCTGGCCCTGCATATCGCCGAGGTCGGCTTGATCGGCCTGATGGTGATCGTGCTGATCACCGCCTTCACCGGCATTACCGACGAACACCGCCTGGGCAACGCCTTCAAGGATGCGATGCCGTTCACCGCCCTGCTGGTGGTGTTTTTCGCGGTGGTCGCGGTGATTCACGACCAGCAGCTGTTCACCCCGCTGATCCAGTGGGTGCTGGCGCTGCCGACCGGCCAGCAGCCAGGCATGCTGTTCATTGCCAACGGCCTGCTGTCGGCCATCAGCGATAACGTGTTCGTCGCCACCATCTACATCACCGAAGTGAAACAGGCCTTCGTTTCCGGACAGATGAGCCGCGAACATTTCGAAGCCCTGGCGGTGGCGATCAACACCGGCACCAACCTGCCGAGCGTGGCCACGCCCAATGGCCAGGCGGCGTTCCTGTTCCTGCTGACCTCGGCGATCGCGCCGCTGGTGCGCCTGTCGTACGGGCGCATGGTGTGGATGGCCTTGCCTTACACCCTGGTGATGGGTGGCCTGGGCTGGTACGCGGTGAGCTACTGGCTGTAAGCAAAATCCTGTAGCCGCTGCCGCAGGCTGCGAACGACCGCGCAGCGGGCGCGATCCGGACAATGCGTTCAGCCTGACGCACCACGGGCTCAGGTTTGGCGGCCACTACGTGGCCGATCGCAGCCTCGCGTTGCTCGGCAGCGGCTACACAAGGCGTGCAGCCCTGCCCTTGTAGCCGCTGCCGCAGGCTGCGATAAGGCCGAAGGCCTTCAGCGATCCGGGAACCGCAACGGCCCTGCGGGCCGATCGCAGCCTTCGGCAGCGGCTACAGATTCGATCTCGGTGCGGCAGGATGGATTGTTCGATCGTGATCGCGCAGTGGGGGCGCCTGCCGTGCGGAGCATTGCCTACTCCGCTGAGCTACAGGCTGCAAGCAAAACCCTGTAGCCGCTGCCGCAGGCTGCGATAAGGCCGAAGGCCTTCGGCGATCTGGGAACCGCAGCGGCCCTGCGGGCCGATCGCAGCCTTCGGCAGCGGCTACAGATTTAACCTCAGCGCGGCAGGATGAAACGTTCGATAGCCTCGGCGGCGCCATCGGCGACATTGCTGCCGGTCACCAGGTCGGCCTGGCGTTTTACCACCGCTTCGGCCTGGCCCATGGCGATCGATAACCCGGCTTGCTGGAACATCGCCGGGTCGTTGCCGCCATCGCCCAGCGCCGCGGTGCGTTCCAGCGGCACCCCGAGGAACGCCGCCAGGGTTATCAGCGCCTGGCCTTTGTTGGCCTGCAGGGCCGTCACATCCAGGTACACCGGCTGCGAACGGGAAACCTGCGCCTGCCCTCCGACCTCCACCAGCAGGCGCGCCTCCAGTTCCACCAACAGTTGAGTGTCGGCACTGGCAGCAACGATCTTGTCGATGCGCGGCAGATAGTCGTCGAAACCTTCCACCACCACCGGCGGATAACCCAGGCCATGCTGCTCGCGCGGCACCATTGGGCCGTGCGGATTGCGCAGCAGCCACTCGCCATCGGCGAATACCCAGACCTCCACCTGCGGCTGCGGCGACAACAACGCCAGGGCGCTGATCGCGACGTCCACCGGCAGGTGATGACGCACCAGGTAACTGCCATCGGGATTGACGATGGTGCCGCCATTGAACGCCGCGGTCGGCAGGTCGACGCCCAGGGCCTCGATCTGCTGCAACATGGCCCGCGGCGGCCGTCCGGTGGCCAGGCTGAAGAACACCCCAGCCTGGCGCAGCGCGCGCACCGCGGCGATGGTGCGCTGGCTCAGGCTGTGATCGGGCAGCAACAAGGTGCCGTCCATGTCGCTGAGCAGGAACTGGATGGCCGGCTGCCCCTCATCGCTCATCCGAGGCTGTGCCATTCACGGCCGTCGCGGCTCAGCAGCTCGTCGCCGGCCGCCGGTCCGTCTTCGCCGGCGCGGTAGATATGCACCTTGGCCTTTTCCTTCCAGGCATCGAGGAACGGCTGCACCGCGCGCCAACCGTTTTCAATGTTGTCGGCACGCTGGAACAGGGTCTGGTCACCGGTCAGGCAGTCGTAGATCAGCGTCTCGTAGCCGGTGGAAGGCTGCATCTCGAAGAAATCCTTGTAGGCAAAGCCCAGCTCGATATTGGCCATCTCCAGGGTCGGCCCCGGTTTTTTCGCCAGCAGGTCGAACCACATGCCTTCGTTGGGCTGGATCTGGATGCGCAGGTAGGTCGGCTGCAAGTGGTCGACCTCGGTGTCGCGGAACTGCGCATACGGCGCAGGCTTGAAGCAGATGGCGATCTCGGTGTCGCGCACGCTCATGCGCTTGCCGGTGCGCAGGTAAAACGGCACGCCGACCCAGCGCCAGTTGTCGATCATCACCTTGAGGGCGACGTAGGTCTCGGTGTTGCTGTCCGGCGCCACCTTGGCTTCTTCGCGGTAGCCGGCCACGGGCTTGTCGCCCACCTTGCCCGCCACGTACTGGCCACGCACCGAGTTGGCCAGGGCCTCTTCGGTGCTCCAGGGGCGAATCGCCCCGACCACCTTGGCCTTCTCGCCACGCACCGCATCGGCGCCGAAGGCCGCCGGCGGTTCCATGGCGACCATCGCCAACAGCTGGAACAGGTGGTTGGGCACCATGTCGCGCAGGGCGCCGGTGTGTTCATAAAAGCTGCCACGGGTTTCCACCCCGACGGTTTCCGCCGCGGTGATCTGCACGTGGTCGATGTAATGGTTGTTCCAGAAAGCCTCGAACAGGCTGTTGGAGAAACGGCTGACCAGAATGTTCTGCACCGTCTCCTTGCCCAGGTAATGGTCGATCCGATAGATCTGCTTCTCGCTCATCACCTTGAGCAGGCATTCGTTGAGCGCTTGCGCGGTGTGCAGGTCGGAGCCGAAAGGCTTCTCGACCACCACCCGGCGAAACGCGTTGTCGCCTTCGACCAGCAACCCCGACGCCCCCAGGCGCTGCACCACTTCCCTGAAGAAGCGCGGTGCAGTGGCCAGGTAGAACACCGCATTGCCGGTGCCGCTGGCGGCGATCTTGGCCTCCAGCGCCTCGTAGGTGCTGTCGTCCAGGAAGTCGCCCTGGACATAGCTGATGCCACTGGCCAGCTTGGCCCAGAGCGTCGGGTCCAGCGCTTGCGCGCCGCTGCCGACCTTGCCGGCAGCCTCGGTGCGAATGAAGTCCTCGAGCTTCTTGGCGAAGTCCACATCGCTGATGGCGTTGTGATCGACTCCGACAATCTTCAGCCCTTCATCCAGCAAGCCGTCACGGTTGAGGTTGTACAGCGCCGGCATCAGCAGGCGCTTGACCAGGTCGCCATGGGCGCCAAACAGGAACAGTGTGGTAGGTGGAGCGGGATGAGCCTTGGACTTCTTTCGCGAGGAGGTCATTTTTTTGGAGTCTCCACATGGCCGCCGAAGCCGAAGCGCATGGCCGACAACATCTTGTCGCCATAGGTGCTCTGCTGGCGGGAACGGAAACGGGCGAACAGCGAACTCGACAGCACCGGGACCGGCACTGCCTGCTCGATGGCGGCTTCGATGGTCCAGCGACCTTCGCCGCTGTCGGCCACTTCGCCGGAGAAACCGTCGAGTTGCGGATCGCTGGCCAGGGCGTCGGCGGTCAGGTCCAGCAGCCACGACGACACCACGCTGCCACGGCGCCAGACTTCGGCGATATCGGCCACGTTGAGATCGAAGCGCTGATCTTCCGGCAGGCTTGGCGAGGCTTTGGTCTTGAGGATGTCGAAGCCTTCGGCGAAGGCCTGCATCATGCCGTACTCGATGCCGTTGTGGATCATCTTGACGAAGTGCCCGGCACCGGCGGGGCCGGCGTGGATGTAGCCGCGCTCGGCGCGATCGTCCTCGGCCACGCGATCTTTGGTCCGCGGAATGTCGCCCATGCCCGGGGCCAGTGCGTCGAACAGCGGGTCCAGGCGGCGGACCACCTCGGCGTCGCCGCCGATCATCATGCAGTAGCCGCGCTCCAGGCCCCAGACGCCGCCGGAGGTGCCGACGTCGATGTAGTTCAGGCCCTTCTCGGCCAGCGCCCGGGCGCGACGAATGTCGTCCTTATAGTAGGTGTTGCCGCCATCGATGATCACGTCGCCCGGCTCGAGCAACTGGCCGAGGGTTTCGATGGTGTCTTCGGTGGGCGCGCCAGCCGGCAGCATGACCCAGACCGCGCGCGGCTTTTCCAGGCCGGCAACCAGCGCCGGCAGGTCGGCGACGCCCTTGGCGCCTTCCTCGCTCAGGGTGCTGACAAAAGCGCTGTTGCGGTCATAGACCACGGTTTCGTGCCCATTGAGCATCAGGCGCCGCGCAATGTTTCCGCCCATGCGGCCCAGTCCGATAATCCCCAGTTGCATGTGCTGATGCTCCTTACTACTAAATTGTGTCAAAAGTTATAGCCCAACGAGGCCAGTGAGGGTTAGTCCAGAGCATCCGGACTAAGTTTCCCAAGCAGTGTTTCCCAAGCAGTGAGTGGATAACGACGCAAATCGCGTCGAAGGCACAACGACCGCTAAAAATAAAAAAGTTCCCTTTGCCGGCAAAAGAAATCAAAATTGCCGCCGATAGTGTTTCAGGCCCCGGAATTCGAGCGGCCGGAACACAGTTGATGCACGCCATTTGCGAGGTGAGCAATGGGCACAGTACTACCGGCACGACCTCCACAAACCCTCTACGTCACTATCCGTCGTGACGAATTGCGCGCCTTGAAGAACGAGCGCGACCAATTGAAGCAAGAGCTGGCGCAGCTGCGCCTGGCGTTGCAGGACGTGGACCAGGTGACCCGCGTCACCCAGCTACAGGCCTGACGATCCGAGGAACCCGCCCGTCGTGGCCGGTCCTTGCAACAGGCTGATAATTGACGCCGGCTGATCGCCGGCTTCTTTTTGCCCCTCTCCCCCAGCCTGTCCCGCACTTGCAGCCAGCCCGCATCCGAGGCGCGGCATTATCTGACACGCGGGTACCAACTCACAAAGTTTTCACACCTGTTTATGGATACTCCGGCGCACTATTGCCGCCGCCGAAGGCGCGGCGCGCGTTCGCCGGGGTAATTCGAAGCTCTCCGGCGCACGTCATGTTCAATGAGGCTGGAGCACTCGATGGCTGTGTTTAAACGCGACAAGACGTCCGCGAAAGGGTTTGACTGGGCGGGCCTGGGCTGGCTCTTCCTGTTCTTCTGGTATTTCTCCGGCATCACCCAATTATTGATCCAACTGACCGACACTTCCGGTTTCACCGGTTTCCGTCAGGCCTTCATCATGAGCGCGATCTGGCTCGCGCCGATGCTGCTGTTCCCGGCCCGCACGCGCCTGTTGGCGGCCGTCATCGGCGTGGTGCTCTGGGCCTGCTCCATGGCCAGCCTGGGTTACTTCTTCATTTATCAGCAGGAGTTTTCCCAGAGCGTCATTTTCATCATGTTCGAGTCGAACCCCTCCGAAGCCGGCGAGTACCTGACCCAGTACTTCGCCTGGTGGATGGTGCTGGCGTTCCTCGCCCATACCGCCTTCGCCATCTGGCTCTGGACCCGCCTGCGCCCGGTCTACCTGCCGCGCGGCCGCGCGCTGGCCGTGGCCGCGGCGATCCTGGTCGCCGTGATCGGCTACCCGCTGGTCAAGCAGACCGTGCGCACCGGCAGCTTCGCCGGGGGCCTGGAAAAATTCGAGACGCGCATCGAGCCTGCGGTGCCATGGCAGATGGTGGTGGCCTATCGGCGATACCGCGAACAGCTGGGCAACATGCAGGGCATGCTCGACAACGTGAGCAAGATCCCGCCGCTGCAAAATCTCCAGGACAGCATGGCCAACCAGCCTTCGACCCTGGTGCTGGTGATCGGCGAGTCGACCAACCGCCAGCGCATGAGCCTGTATGGCTATCCGCGCCAGACCACGCCGGAACTGGACAAGCTCAAGGACCAGCTGGCGATTTTCGACAACGTCATCACCCCGCGCCCCTACACCATCGAAGCCCTGCAGCAAGTGCTGACCTTCGCCGACGAGGAAAACCCGGACCTGTACCTAAAGACGCCGTCCCTGGTCAGCGTGATGAAACAGGCCGGCTACAAGACCTACTGGATCACCAACCAGCAGACCATGACCAAGCGCAACACCATGCTCACCACCTTCTCCGAACAGGCGGACGAGCAGGTCTACCTGAACAACAACCGCAACCAGAACGCCCGCCAGTACGACGGCGACGTGCTGGCCCCGTTTTCCAAGGCCCTGGCCGACGGCGCGCCGCGCAAGTTCATCGTTGTCCACCTGCTGGGCACCCACATGAGCTACCAGTACCGCTACCCGCCAAGCTACGACAAGTTCACCGACCGCACCGGTGTGCCGGCCGGCGTGCGTGACGACCAGGTACCGACCTACAACAGCTACGACAACGCGGTGCTGTACAACGATTTCGTGGTCTCGAGCCTGATCAAGGACTACGCCAGCAGCGACCCGAACGGCTTCCTGCTGTACCTCTCCGACCATGGCGAAGACGTGTTCGACTCCGCCGGCCACAACACCCTGGGCCGCAACGAAGGCAAGCCGACCGCGCCGATGTACACCATTCCGTTCATCGCCTGGGCCTCGCCGAAGTGGAAGCAGAACCACGACTGGAATTTCGCCGGCGACCTTGGCCGTCCGTACAGCAGCTCGCAGTTGATCCACACCTGGGCCGACATGGCGGGCCTGAGCGCCAACGAACTGGACCGCAGCAAGAGCCTGGTCAGCGACAGCTTCAAGCCGCGCCCGCTGCTGATCGGCAACCCCTATGAGCGCAACGAGAAGGCCCTGATCGACTTCAGCCTGATGAAGCCCAAGGCACCGCCAGCTGCTGCGGTGGTTCAAAAATAAGTCATACAGAAATAAGTTGTGCAGAAATAAGTCTTTTCCCGCGGGGCTCAAGCAGCCCCGTAGCGCCTGACTTCAATGCCCCTTCACGGGGCATTTTTGTGCCCAGGGCTTCCGGGCCGCGGTCGCGGGCGAAATCCAGCGGGCTGAATCACCGCGCCGGCTACTCGCCCTGGATGGCGAAGTCAGCCGTTAACCCCGGATTGCCACCCTCACCTCCCCCCGTCGGCTGTTAACCCGCCGTTAATGAAATCGCCCCAGACTTGATCTACTGCCTCGTGACAGGGACGCGACGAGTACCGACCACTGTCAATGGGACACCGCACATGAAAACTTCCACACTCCTGCTCGCCGGTCTGATGATTGCCAGCTCGGGTGCAGCGTTCGCCGAAGGCGGCGCTGAACGCATGAAGCAATACTGGGAGAACTTCCCCGTCAGCCTGCAAACACCTCACACCGATACCGAACAGAGCGCCTCCGACAAGGGGAAAAAACCCGAGGCACCCGCTACGCAAAAGACTCGCGCCAGCACGCCACCGGACGCTTGAAGATGCCACCGAGCTCTACACCTCTCTGAAATCATGTCCTTTGGCAGAGAGGAACTTATGGCGCCCTTTCATGGGCGCCTTTTTTATGCGCCCCTATCACGGACATGACCATCGGCTATCAACTTGCTGACGTCAAAATGACAATTACGCCATCTAACCAACGATCATTGCCGGCTGTATTAATATGAGTCTGCGCCTCAACTTAGACATATATTGAAACAATACCAAAAACCTTAACCGCTCATCGTAGGAGCGAGGCTTGCCCGCGATAAAACTTCAATACTCCGTATTTCTCCATTCATACCCAATAGTGTTTTAACGCCCATCTCAAGCCAGCTACGCGCTTACCGGCGCGTCGCCTACCGGCGGTCGATAAATGCCACAAGCCATTGATATAAGGCCTATTAAATCTTGACCCTGAAGCCACTTCAGGCTTGAACATTCCTTCACCCAGAACGTTATAGCTGCCGATCGGCAGCAACTTCTCGGGTTTTATGGCTGGTCCAACAACAACTTCATATCCAGCGCCGTTGAAATCCTTTTAATGATCAAGAGGTCACTTTTACATGCGCATCCTGGTTGTCGAAGACGAGCGTAAAACTGCCGATTATCTGCATCAGGGCCTGACCGAAAGCGGTTATGTAGTTGACCGCGCCGCCACCGGTATCGACGGTCTTTACCTGATAGAACAGCACAACTACGAATTGGTGATCCTGGACGTCAACCTGCCGGAAAAGGACGGCTGGCAAGTGCTCGAAGACATGCGCAAAGACAGCAGCGCCCGGGTCATGATGCTCTCGGCGCGCGGGCGCCTGGCCGACAAGGTCAAGGGGCTGGACCTGGGGGCCGACGATTACCTGGTCAAGCCTTTCGAGTTTCCTGAATTGCTGGCACGGGTGCGCACCCTGCTGCGGCGCAGCGAGAACCTGCCGGCGAGCGACAGCCTGCGGGTCGCCGACCTCGAGCTCGACCCGCGCCGGCACCGGGCCTATCGCGGTGCGCGGCGCATCGACCTGACCACCAAGGAATTCACCCTGCTGCAGGTGCTGATGCGCCAGTCGGGCGAAGTGCTGACCCGGACCCAGATCATTTCCCTGGTCTGGGACATGAACTTCGATTGCGACACCAACGTGGTGGAAGTTTCCATCAGCCGCCTGCGGGCAAAGATCGACGACGCCAGCGATATCAAGCTGATCCACACCATCCGCGGTGTCGGATATGTCCTGGAAGTGCGCCAATGAAAGCCGCGCAGCGCACCGCCAGCAGCCTGTCCATGCGCCTGGGCCTGACCGTCAGCCTGATGGGCGCCGGCCTGGTGTTACTGCTCGCGACCCTGGCCTACCTGGCCCTCAGCCATGAACTGGACAGCCTGGCGAGAAACAGCCTGGACAGCAAACTCGAACAGATCCGCCATACCCTGACCAGCGACCTGAAGACCGGCGACATCGCCGCCCGCCCGCATTCGCTGCTGGACCTGGTGATGGGCCACGACAACCTGCACCTGAGCATTTTCGGCCCCGACTCCACGGCCGAGCCGCTGCTGGACATCGGCAACCGCAACCTCGAGCCGCTGCCCGTCGCGCTGATCCGCCCGGAAAGCCCGGCTTTCCTCGACTGGCTCGACAATACCGGCAACCGGCTGCTCAGCGCCTCCAGCCTGATAACCCTGCGCAATGGCGAACAGGTGCGGGTGGTGCTGTCCCTGGACCGGGCCAACGACCAGGCGCTGCTCAGCGCCTACCTGCGCTCTACGGTGATCGCCCTGCCCCTGCTGCTGATGCTGATCGGCATCGGCGCCTGGTGGGTGGTGCAGCGCGGCCTGGCGCCGTTGCAACAGTTCAGCCGGGTGGCCGCCAAGGTCACGACCCAGGACCTGACCCATCGCCTGTCGCCCATCAATCTGCCGCGGGAGCTGGCCGAGCTGGCCCACAGCATCAACTTCATGCTGCACCGCCTCGACGGTGGCGTGCAGCAGCTTTCGCAGTTCTCCGACGACCTGGCCCACGAGCTGCGCTCGCCGATCACCAACCTGATGGGTAAGGCCCAGGTCACCTTGTCCCGCGAGCGCCCGCCTCACGAATACAAGGCGGTGCTGGAGTCGAGCACCGAGGAGCTCGAGCGCCTGGCCCGGATCGTCAGCGACATGCTGTTCCTCGCCCAGGTCAGCCATCCGGCCTCCCAGGTGGCGTTCGAAGAAGTCTCGCTGGGCGAGGAAGCGCGGCGCGTCATGGAACTGTTCGCCCTGAGCGCCGAGGAAAAACACCTGGGCATCAGCCTGTCCGGCGATGGCCTGGTGTATGGCGACCGCCTGATGATCCAGCGGGCGATCTCCAACCTGCTGTCCAACGCGATCCGCCACAGCCCGCGGGCGGCGAGCATTTCGATCCTGGTGGAGGAGCACGACTCGAGCGTGTCGCTGTCGGTGGGCAACCCTGGCGCCGGCATCCCGCAGCAGCACCTGGCGCACCTCTTCGAACGCTTCTACCGGGTCGACAGCAGCCGCTCGCGTGCCGAAGGCGGTACGGGTCTGGGGCTGGCGATCGTGCGTTCGATCATGAACCTGCACCAGGGCTCGACCGAAGTCAGCAGCGTGCCGGGCAGCTTTACCCTGTTCCGCCTGGTGTTTGCCCGGCTCGATCACCCGCCGCGGGCGTAAGGCTCATGGTCTGCGGCGCCGGGCTTCAGGCCCCCAGCAACAGGCCGACGGCGCCGCCGGCCAGCACCACCAGCCACGGCGGCAGCTTCCAGCGCATCAGCGCCGCCACGGCCAACAGCGCCAGCCCCAGGTCCAGCGGCGCAAGGATGGTGCTGGTCCACAGCGGGTCATACAGCGCAGCCGCCAACAGGCCGACCACCGCGGCGTTGACCCCGGCCAGCGCGGCCTGGACCCGATTCAAATGACGCAGGTGCTGCCAGAACGGCAGGACGCCGATGATCAGCAGCATTGCCGGCAGGAAAATCATCGCCAGGCACAGCAGCGCGCCACTCCAGCCGTCAATGGCCGCGCCGAGGTAGGCGGCGAAGGAAAACAGCGGCCCCGGAACGGCCTGCGCGGCGGCGTAACCGGCGAGAAACAGATCGTTGCCCAGCCAGCCCGGCGCCACTACTTCGCTTTGCAACAACGGCAGCACCACATGGCCGCCGCCGAATACCAGGGCGCCGGCCCGATAAAAAGCGTCGGCCAGCATCAGCGGCAGGCTCGGCCAGAGCCCCGCCAGCAACGGCAAGCCGACCAGCAACAGGGTAAATGCCCCCAGGGCCAGGCAGCCCGTGCGCTTGCCGACGGCGATGGCCAGCCCGTCTGCACGGTTGTCGACGGCCGGCTTGAGCAGCCCCGCGCCAATCAGGCCGGCCAGCAACATCACGCCGACCTGGCCGAGGGTGGTCGGCAAGAGCAATACGCCGAGCGTTGAAACGACGGCAATCAGCGCGCGCGGCCAGCCGCGACACAAGCTGCGGGCCATGCCCCACAACGCCTGGGCCACCACCGCCACGGCGATGATCTTCAGGCCGTGCACCAGCCCGGCGGGCAGCCCGCTGCCGCTGCCCACCAGGCCCAGGGCCAGGGCAATCAGGATCAATGCCGACGGCAAGGTAAACCCCAGCCAGGCCGCCAACGCGCCGGCCAGCCCCGCCCGCGACCAGCCCAGGGCGAAACCCACTTGGCTGCTGGCTGGCCCCGGAAGGAACTGACACAGGGCGATCAACTCGGCATAGGCCGACTCGCTCAGCCAGGCGCGGCGCTGGACGAACTCGGTACGGAAATACCCCAGGTGCGCCACCGGTCCGCCGAAGGAACTCAAGCCCAGCCGCAAAAACACCAGGAACACCGCCCAGGCACTGTCACGGCGGGTTACAGGGGTATCCAGGGGAGATGAATTCATCGGCTGACAGGCTCCAAAGGTCTACAGGGATTTGTTCCAGAACAGCATCCGGCCGTGGCTCGGGTCGAACGCGGCGTCGTCGAAGCCGAACTTGCGGTAGGACGCCTGGGCCACCGCGTTGCCTTCCAGCACTTCCAGGGTGATCTTGCAGCAACCGCGCTGGCGGGCGATCTCTTCGACCTTGTGCAGCATCTTCTGGCTCAGGCCCAGGCCGCGGAACCGCTCGATCACCGCCACATCATGCACATTGACCAGCGGCCGCCCGGCAAAGGTGGAAAAGCCCTCGAAGCAATTCACCAGCCCGGCCGGTTCGCCACCGACAAAGGCCAGCACGCTGAACGCATGGGGACGCTTGGCCAGCTCGCCGGGCAATTGCCGCAACAGGTCGGCGCCCAGCGGCTGGCCGCCGCCCATCGGGTCCTGGGCATAGTGATTGAGCACCAGGCCAATCGCCTCGGCGTGTATCGGGTTGGTGTAGCTGGCCTGGAGTACCAATACGTCTGCAACGTCCATGTTTGTCCTCGACGAATCCAATGATGTGGGGCTGCGAAAGGTCGCCGCCCGATTGTAGACAGCCATGCATGACCGAACGAGGAAAATTCAGCCTTGTCCGGCCTGATCCTCGCCCCAGATCTGCGCTTCGCTCCAGCCCAGCTCGGCAAAGTCCCCGGCGCGCAAGGCTGCCTCGCCCGCGCAGAAAAACTCATCCAACTGCGGCGGCGCCACCCGGGTGCCGCTGAGCATGGCGTGCACCTGGCCACGGTGGTGCAACTGATGCTCGAACAGATGCGCAAGCAGGCGCAGCCGGGTGTCGCGCTGCGGTGTTTCCCGGGCAATGGTGACGATGCGCTGCAAGTCGGCATCCCGTTGCTGCGCGCAATAGGCGATCAGCCGGCGGTCCACCAGGGCTTGCTCGCGGCGCAGGTCGGCGGGCTGATCGAAGGGCTCCTCGACCTCGAAAAACACATGGCAGTCGACCCGTGGCGCCTCGCCGCGCAGTTCCCGCTCCAGCGCGTCGACGTAGAACCAGTCGCAGGTAAGGATGTGATTGAGGGTGGCTTTCAGGCTGGGAAAGAAGCTCACCCGCGGCGCCGCCAGCTCGCTCGGGGTCAGTATTTCCCAGGCCTTGCCCAGGCGGTGATTGGCCCAGGCGTTCTGGTAAGCCATGGTCAGCAGATGGTGGGACAGGGGCTGGTTCACGGTCAGGTCTCCCTTGTAATGGCCAGGAGGGGCTCAGCCGAAACGCTGCAGCTGCATCTCCTTTAGACGACTGAGGGTACGGCGGAATGGAAACTCCAGGTAGCCCTCGGTGTACAGGGCGTCCATCGCGACCCGCGCTTCGAGGTAGAGCGGCACCTTGCGGTCGTAGCATTCGTCGACCAAGGCGATGAAACGCCGCACGCTGTCATCGTGCACCGACAATTGCGGCAGCTCGCGATCGCCGGCCACCACCCGCTCGGCGCCGTCCTCGGTGCCCCGGGCAATCCGCCCCGGGCGCTGTTGCGCGCTGAGTTCGGGGACCTCGCCGAGCAGGATCGCGGCGAAACGGTCACACAGCGCCATGAAGTCCATGGCGGCGAACGGTTGCTCGCACAGGTCGGCGAAACGGCACCAGAGCACCCGCTCGCTGGCCTTGATCACCTGCACGTCGCGATAACCCACCGGCAGCACGGCGCTGGACAGCACCGGCCCCGTTGCCAGCTGTTCGAAAACCGGCCCCAGGGCGCTGGGCTGGCCGGCCGGGGTCAGCCAATACCGCTGGGTGACGGCTCCCGGGTGCAGGCGATGGTCCTGGGCGCCGTCCACCGCCACCACCTGCATATGCGCCTCGATGGCGGCAATCGCCGGCAGGAAACGCTCGCGGTTGAAGCCGTCGGCATACAGCTGCTGCGGCGGCTGGTTGGAGGTGCAGACCACCACCACGCCCTGCTCGAACATCACCTGGAACAGCCGCCCGAGAATGATCGCGTCGCCGATGTCGTTGACGAACAGTTCGTCGAAACACAGCACCCGCACCTCCTCGCTCAACTCCCGGGCCAGGGCCTGCAGCGGGTCTGCGGTGCCGGTCAGCTGGAACGAGCGCTGATGCACCCAGCCCATGAAATGGTGGAAGTGCTGGCGCCGCGCCGGCACCTCGAGGCTTTGATGAAACTGGTCCATCAGCCAGGTCTTGCCCCGCCCCACCGGCCCCCACAGGTAGACCCCGGTGATTGGCTTGCGCCCTTCATGCAGGGCCACATGGCACTGCTGCAGCGCCAGCATGGCCCGCTCCTGGGCCTGGTCGGCGACGAAACCGCGCTCCTGGAGGGCGTATTGATAGGCGCTGAGGGGAGAATCGAAAGGCATGGTGCCGCGCATCCGCAAATGGGCCCGCAGTATGCCACGCCTCACCTGGCGACAGCCGCGTCGGAATGCCGCCCAGGTCGATCGCAGCCTCGCTGTCGCTCCGCAGCGGCTACGAGGAACACGGCGCCTGTGTAGCCGCTGCCGAGCAGCGCGAGGCTGCGATCGGCAACGCAGTTGCCGTAATCCGGGCCGCGCGTTCTACCTGATACACCGCGTGCCCGGGTTTTGCGGCAACCGCGTTGCCGATCACAGGCTGCGCCAGCGGCTACAGCGAGCGCGACGGCTACAGCGAAATATCCAGCCGCGCGATCTTGCCCTGCTCGTCGAGGCGGAACACGTAGCGCAGCTCCAGCGGGCTGCCGGGGAAGCTGCCGGTGATCAGGTTGTCCACCAGCACCTTGCCGGTGCGCTGCTGGACCTTGAGCACCTCGACCCGCGGCTGGTAGCGGCGCGCGGTGTCTTCCATCCATTGGGCGATGGCTTGGGTGCCGGCCTGGTGCTGGCCCTCGTCGAACACCTGAGCGTCTGCGGCGAAGAAACTGGCGACGGCGGAACTGTCACGGCCATTGGTGGCCGCAAGATAAGCGGCGATGGCGGGTGCCAGAGAAGTGGCTGTACTGGTCATGGTGTCGAGGCTCCTTGTTTGTCGTGACGGGAGCCATGCTAAAACGCCCTCGTGTCAGTTCTTGTCAGGAGTGAAACGCCCGGCATCATCCAGTTGCAGGCGCTGGCGCCAGGTGCGCAGCAAGTCGCTGCGGCGCCCCGGATAGCGCGCGCCCTGCTCGCTCGCGGCAGCGATGCGGTCGGTGCGAAAGGTACGGAAATCGTCGCGCAACTCGCACCAGGCGACGATCACCCGCGCCTCGTTCATGAAGCCCAGGGCCAGCGGCCAGATCAGGCGCTGGCTGGGGGTCTTGTTCACGTCGGCGTAGTCGATGTGCAGCTTGGCCTGCTCGCGAATGGCCTGGCGAAACACATTCAGCGGCACCACGTTTTCCGGGTAGCCATACGCCGGCGGGCCGGGCAGCACCGTCGGGTTGTGCAAGGCTTCCTGGGCCGCCGGCGCCAGCACCGCGGCGATCTTGGCCAAGGCATCGGCAGCGGCCTTGCCGAGCACCTCGTCGCCCCGCTGGTCGACATAGCGCAGACCAAGGACGATGGCTTCGGCTTCGTCGGCGTTGAGCATCAGCGGCGGCAGGAACAGGCCGCTGCGCAGCACATAGCCGATCCCGGCCTCGCCATGGATCGGCGCGCCCAGGGCCGTCAGTTCGGCGATATCGCGGTACAGCGTGCGCTCGGAAACCTCGAGCTCGGCCGCCAGCGCCGCGGCGGTTACCGGGCAACGCTTGCCGCGCAATACTTGCAGCAGGGTCAACAAACGAGTGGTGCGCGACACGGCATCAGGCTCGACAAGGAAGGATCGGCGCAGCTTAGCAGAGCCCCCTGTCAGGATCTGTCAGTAGCGAACTCTGACCTTGCTGGAGAAACGCGGTGTCTGGTTTGGCCAGCGCTTGGCGCTCGATCGCTGCCTCGCCGACTCGGCTGCGGCTACAAAGGCAGCGCGTCCGTAGCCGCTGCCGAGCCCGCGAGGCTGCGATCGGCAACGCAGTTGCCGCAAAACGCACATCTGCGGCAATCCCGCACCCGCTTTCCGCCCTACAGGTCGACCTTATGCCGCGCCGCATACAGGCAGAGCATTTCCATCGCCAGGGTGGCCGCCGCCAGCGAGGTGATCTCCGCGCTGTCATAGGCCGGGGCGACTTCCACCACGTCCATGCCCACCAGGTTGATGCCGCGCAGGCCGCCGAGGATCTCCAGCGCCTGCAGCGTACTCAGGCCGCCGCACACCGGGGTGCCGGTGCCGGGGGCGAAGGCCGGGTCCAGGCAATCGATGTCGAAGGTCAGGTACACCGGCTGCTCGCCGACCCGCTGGCGAATCGCCTCGACAATGGCCTCGCAGCCACGCCGGTGCACCTGCCGCGCATCCAGCACGGCAAAACCCTGGTGATCGTCGTTGGTGGTGCGCAGGCCGATCTGCACCGAACGCGCCGGGTCCACCAGGCCTTCCCTGGCCGCATGCCAGAACATGGTGCCGTGGTCGATGCGCTTGCCCTCCTCGTCCGGCCAGGTATCGCTGTGCGCGTCGAAATGAATCAACGCCAGCGGCCCGTGCTTGCGCGCATGAGCCTTGAGCAGCGGATAGGTAATGAAATGGTCGCCGCCGAACGTCAGCATCGCGCTGCCGCTGGCGAGGATCCGCTCGGCATGCTCCTCGATGCTCTGCGGCACCGACTGCGGCACCCCGGAGTCGAAGGCGCAGTCGCCGTAGTCGACCACCGCCAAATGCTCGAACGGATCGAAGGCCCAGGGCCAGTGGCGTTCCCAGGCGATGCCGGCAGAAGCCGCGCGAATCCCCCGTGGGCCGAAACGCGCGCCGGGGCGGTTGCTGGTGGCGGTGTCGAACGGCACGCCGCTGACCGCCACGTCCACGCCGCGCAGGTCGCGGCTGTAGCGGCGGCGCATAAAACTGGTGATGCCGGCGTAGGTGCTTTCGGCGGCGGTGCCATACAGGCTGTCGCGGGTCAGGGCCTGGTCGTTGCGGCTGGCGATATTCATGGATCGGTCCTTGTGCTGGGCGGCTGCGAACGGTGACAGAGACCTCTGTGCCGACGGCCCTCGAGGAATCTGTGGCAGCAGCTTGCCGTGGCCGATACATTGGAAAAATATCAAGCGTATTAACCTGACATTCACCCGGAGTAATGTTTGATGCTCGGCCAATTGCACGACCTCGACCTGCACCTGCTGCGCCTGTTCGCCTGCGTGGTCGAATGCGGCGGCTTCAGCGCCGCCCAGGGCGAACTGGGGCTCAGCCAGTCGAGCATCAGCCAGCAGATGGCCAAGCTGGAGACCCGCCTCGGCTATCGCCTGTGCAATCGCGGCAAGGCTGGCTTTGGCCTGACGCCCAAGGGCGAGCAGTTGCTGCTGGCGACCCGCGGCTTGTTCAAGTCCATCGAGCAGTTTCGCCAGCAGTCCAACGGCGTGGCCGGGCGTTTGCTCGGCGAGGTGCGCCTGGGCCTGTCGGAGGCGCTCGACCCAGGGGTGCTGCAGAACGTCGCCGAGGCGATCCGGCGCTTTCGCCAGCGTGACCAGTCGGTGCGCATCGAGATGATCAGCGCCATGACCGGCGAGATGGAGCGCCTGCTGTTGCAGCATCGCCTGGACCTGGCCATCGGCTATTTCTCCAGGGTGCAGCACGCCTTCGATTACCAGCAGCTGTTCAGCGAAACCCAGCACCTGTACTGCGGCCGCGGCCATCCGCTGTTCGCCGAGGCCAACCCGGACCTGCAAGCCCTGCAGCGCGCCGACAAGGTCGACCACGGCTACCGGCTGCTGAAAAACCATGAGCCGCTGTCGGGTGTTCCCGGCTCGGCTTGTTCACAGCAGGTCGAGGCGACGCTGACCTTCATTCTCTCGGGCCAGCACATCGGCTACCTGCCCAGCCACTTTGCCCGCACCTGGGAAGACCGAGGCTTGCTCAAGGCCCTGCGCCCGCAGGACCTGAGCTACGACGTGGGTTTTTATCTGGCGCGCCACCGCGCCCAGGCCCCCGGCGATGCCCAGCAGGCCTTCGAGCAAGACCTGCTGGCCGCCTTCGCCCCGCCTCAGTAGGCCATCGACCAGCTCAAGGTGTAGGTGCGGCCGCGGCCCTGGTAGTCGTACAGGTATTCCGGCCCGTAGGTCGGCGAGTAGAACAGCTTGGCGCGCTGGCCCCAGACGGTGCTGTATTGCTTGTCCAGCAGGTTCTGGATGCCGCCGCTGAAGGTGCCGAACGCCGTGTCGTGGCTGCCCAGCAGGTCGAAGGTGGTATAGCCGTCGATGGTGTGGTCGGCGTCGTCCTTGAGGGTAAAGGCATGGTTGCCTTGCAGGCGCGCACTGCTGCGGTCGCCCTTCCAGCCGACAAAGGCGGTGGATTTGGACAGCGAGGCGTACCGCGCGTCGCGCTTGATCCAGTCGCCGCTGGCGTCCTCTTCCTCGGAGCGCACCAGGTGCAGGGTGCTGCCCGCCTCCCAGCTGCTGGCGAAGTGACGGGTCAAGGCGCCTTCGAAGCCGTAGTCGCGGCTCTTCTTATCGACCACGTCGATGGTCAGGGTCGCGCTGTCGGTGGTGATGACCTTGTCCGACCAGATGTAATACAGCGCCGCCTGGGCATCCCAGTCGCTGTCCGAGTAGCGCCAGCCGGTCTCCACCTGCCGGCTCTTGATCCCCGCCAGCGGGTTGTCGTCCACGCTCAGCCCCGGTTTGCCGTAGAACTTGGCCGGGTCCGGCAGATCGAACCCTTCGCCGTAGTTGACCCACAGCTGGTGGCCGTTCTTGAAGTCGTAGATGGTGCCGAGGTTGAACAGGTTGACCTGGTAGTCGTTGTTGCCGCCCGGCACGCCCTTGAAGTCGCTGACCTCGACGTCCATCTGCTGGCGCCGGGCACCGCCGGAGACCGTCAGGTTATCGGTGGCGTGCCAGTCCAGCTGCGCATAGCCGGACAGGCCATCGACCCGATAACTGGGGTAGCGCGGCGCCTTGCTGACGGTGTCCAGGTCCAGGCCGCCGCTCTCGGACGAGGTGCGCTGGTCGAACACGCTCTGCTGGGCATTGAAGCGTTCGCGGTCCAGGTCCACGCCGTAGGTCAGCTTGAAGTCGCTGAAAGTCTTGGCGAACAGCGCCTTGAGGCTGGTGACCTCGAAGTTCTGCTGCGAGGCGGCAAAGTACACGCCCTTGGAGCCGGTGGGCTTGCCGGTGTTGTAGTAAGGGAACGGGAAGAAATTGTTGTCTTCCTTGCGGTACGACGCCTGCAGGTAAAAGTCCTGGCCCAGCACATCGTTGTGGTGGTAGTTGGCGTTGAACAGCACGCGCTTGGTGCGTGGCTCCAGGTCGGTGGAATAACCGCCGCGCAGCTCGGCGTCTTCCAGGTTCGAGGGCTTCTGGTAGCTCAGGTTGGGGAAGTAGATGGCGGTGTTGCCGTCGTTGCCGGAATCGTAGTACTGGGCCAGCAGGTCCAGGCTCTGCTGCTCGTCGAACTGCATGGCCAGGCTGCCCATCAGGTCGATGGTGCGGTTGTATTGCAGGTCGGTCTGGGTGTTGTCGATGAAGATCTGGTCGCCGCCGCCGTCATAGAAGGCTTCGTTCTTCTCCAGCGCCACGCCCAGGCGGCCGCTGATGCGCTCATTGCCGCCGCTCACCGACTGGGCGACGCGGGTGCTCAGGTCGTCGCTGTTGTTGAAACCGCTGCTGGCGCCGACCTGGGTCTCGAAACGCGCCGGGCCGGGTTCGCCCTTCTTGGTCACGATATTGATGATGCCGCCGGTGGCGCCGCCGCCATAGATAGCGCTGGCGCCGGACAGCACTTCGACGCGCTCGACGTTAAAGGGCGAGATGCTGTCGAACTGCCGCGACAATTCGCGCGAACTGTTCTGGCTGACCCCGTCGATCATCACCAACACACTGCGCCCGCGCATGTTCTGGCCGTAGTTGCTGCGGCCTTCGGGCGCCAGGTCGAGGCCCGGCACCAGCTTGCCAATGGCCTCCTTGAGGCTGACTCCGGTTTGCAGTTGTTCGCGCAGCTGGGTCTGGTCGACCACCCACACCGTGCCGGGAATCTCGCTGATGGCGGTGCTGGTACGCGAGGCGACGCTGACTTCGATCGGCTTGAGGTTGAGGCTCGTCGCCGGAGCCGCGGCGCGGCGCAGGATTACCGTGCGTGCGTCGCTGAACTGCCAGCTCATGCCGCTGCCGGCCAGCAGCGTCTGCAAGGCCTGGGTCACGCTGACCTGGCCGTTCAGCGCCGGCGCTTGCAGGCCCTCGACGTCGGCGGTGGTGTACAGCAGGTGCAGGCCGGCCTGGTCGGCGAAGCGGGTCAGGGCCAGGTCCAGCGGTTGCGCGGGCAAGGCCAGGGTCACCAGGCGCTCCTGAGCGCTGGCGCTTTGCTTGAGATCGCTGGCGCCCTGGCCGGCATCGCTGTTCTGGGCCTGCGCCAACAAGGGAGCGAACAGGCCGGCGACCACCGCCTGGGCCAATAACGTGCGGCGCACCCCATTGCCGCCGCGCTGCGCTGTCGATGCTGTGGACTTCGTCGCTTGCTTGAATGCCAACTGCTTGAACATAGCTTTCACGTGTTTCTTCCCGACCCGTTGAATACGTCAATGAGAATGATTTTCTTCTCAGTCTCACTACGACGATCTCGCCGGGAAGAACTTGCAGTGCCCCACGGAAAAAATTTTCCTCAGTGCAGCACCGCCAGCCATGGCAGGTAGGTGACCTTGAGCGGGTAGCGCTGTTCGAGGGTGCGCAACAGCCCTTGCGGGTCGTCGAGGTCGAAGACGCCACTGACCGGCAGCGCCGCCAGCTGGGTGTCGGAAATCAGGATGCGCCCGTGCTGGTAACGCTCCAGCTCGGCGATCACCTCCCCCAGCGGCCGGCCGTTGAAGATCAGTTTGCCGCGCTGCCAGGCCGTGAGGCTGGCGGCATCCACCGCCTGCTGCGCCAGCAGCGGCTGGCCGGCACGTTGTTGCAGGCGCTGGTCGGCCTGCACCAGCACCGGCGAGTGGGCACCGCTGAGCCGCACCTGCCCGGCCCGCACCACCAGGGTCAGCGCGCTGCCGTCGCGGCGCACGCTGAAGGCGCTGGCGGCGCTCTGCAAATGCTCGTCGCCGACGCTGACCACGAACGGCCGGGCCTCGGCCAACGGCTCGAACAGCGCTTCGCCGGCCTGCAAAACCACCCGGCGCTCCTCGCCCGAGTAGGCGACCGACAAGGCGCTGGCGCTGTTGAGGGTGACGACGGAGCCGTCGGCCAGGGTGATCCGCTGCTGCTCGCCGACGCCGGTGTGATAGTCGGAACTCAAGGCGGGCCACTGCTGCCAGCCGCCGTAACCAGCCACCGCCAGCACCAGCGAAGCAGCCAGGGCCGGCCAGCGGCGCCGGATCTTGCGGGGGGCCGGCACGGTGGCCGCATGCTGCCGCGCGGTAGCCGTCATGCCCAGGTCGGCCCACAGCTGTTGCGCTTCGTCCGCGGCGGCGGCATGGGCCGGGCTGGCCTGGCGCCAGCGTTGATATTCCATGCGCTGGGCGGCGCTGGCCTGGCCCGAATTGAGCAGCATCAGCCAGTCAAGGGCGGCATCTTCGAGGCTGTCCGGGTGCTCGTTCATCGGCGATTCGGTCATGGGGGCTTCGGCTGGATGGGAGGATTCACGCATGGTGATGTTTCAACCAGTCGCGGCAATGGCGCAGGGCCTGGCCGATGTATTTTGCCACCATGCTTTCGGAAACACCCAGCCGGACTGCGATCTGCGCCTGGGTCAGGCCATCGATGCGGTTGAGCAGCAAGGCCTGGCGGGCATTTTCGGAAAGTTGCTGCAAGGCCTCGTCGAGCAGCGACAAGCGTTCCGTGGCCAGCAGCGCAGCTTCCGGGGCCGGCGCCGGATCTATGGCTTCGGCGTGGTCCTGGCCGTCGCTGAGGTTGGCCGCCAGGCGCTGTTCGCGCCGCAGGGTGTCGATGGCCAGGTTGCCGGCAACGCGGAAGATAAAGCTGCGATCGTTGTGCACCGCCAACGCCTGATCGACCTTGAGCAACTTGAGGTAGGTTTCCTGGGCGACGTCGGCGGCCCGCTGGCGGTCGCTCATGCGCCGGGTCAGGAACTTCAGCAGGTCGTCGTAGTGCTCCTGAAAACTCAGCAGCAGGCTGGGCGTGGGCAACATCGCGGGCGGTCCGGGTTTCGGGGGGCGGGATTATTTCACAAGCGTAAATGAGAAACAGTATCTTTAATGCTTCGCCGAAGTTTTCCACCACGACGCTGTCAGCCCTTCTGACCCAGCCACCTTTCTGGCATCCTGCGCCTCCATTTTTCTGACCGGGTCCGCAGATTTTGCCTTACGTCCCTCCGACAGCCCGCGTCGCGCCCTTTCTCCACGTGTTTCATGCCCTATCGACACGTCATTGGCAGGCTTTTTCCCATGACCGCACCTGATCGCTCCACGCCGCGCTACAAGTCCGACCTGATCTATGGCCTGGAGGACCGCCCGCATTTCAGCGCGGCAATCTTCGCCGCGCTGCAACACGTGCTGGCAAGCTTTGTCGGCATCATTTCGCCGACCCTGATCTTCGGCGGCGTGCTGGGCCTGCAGAACGAAACGCCCTACCTGATCAGCATGGCGCTGTTCGTCTCGGGCCTGGGCACCTTCGTCCAGGCCCGGCGCCTGGGGCCGATCGGTTCCGGCCTGCTGTGCGTGCAGGGCACCAGCTTTTCCTTTATCAGCGTGCTGCTCAGCGCCGGCCTGATGGTCAAGGGGCGCGGCGGCAGCAACGAAGAAATCCTCTCGACCATCTTCGGCATCTGCTTCTGCGCGGCCTTTATCGAGATGTTCCTCAGCCAGTTCATCGGCAAGCTGCGCAAGCTGATCACCCCCGTGGTCACCGGCACCATCATCACCCTGATGGGCCTGTCGCTGATCAAGGTAGCGGTCACCGACATGGCCGGCGGCTTCGGCGCGCCGGACCTGGGCGCCGCCAGCAACCTGGGGCTGGCGGCCCTGGTGCTGCTGACCATCGTGGTGCTCAACCGCTTCAGTCACCCGATGCTGCGCCTGGGCTCGATCGTCATCGGCCTGACCCTGGGCTTCGTGGTCGCCTGGCTGCTGGGTCGGGTCGACATGGCGGCGATGCCGGACGTGCCGATGGTCAGCGTGCCGGTGCCGTTCAAGTACGGCTTTTCCTTCGACCTGATCGCCTTCATTCCGCTGGCGGTGATCTTCCTCATCTCGCCCCTGGAAGCGGCCGGCGACCTGACCGCCAACTCGATGATTTCCCAGCAGCCGGTCAAGGGCCCGCTGTACATCAAGCGCATCAAGTCCGGCCTGCTGGCCGACGGTTTCAACTCGATGGTGGCGGCGGTGTTCAACAGCCTGCCGATGGTCACCTTCGCCCAGAACAACGGGGTGATTCAGCTGACCGGCGTGGCCAGCCGCTACGTGGCGTACTTCATCGCCGGCCTGCTGGTACTGCTAGGGTTGTTCCCGGTAATCGGCGCGGTGCTGCAACTGATGCCCAAGCCGGTGCTGGGCGGCGCCACCCTGATCATGTTCGGCACCGTGGCCGTGGCCGGGATCAAGATCCTCGCCGAAGCCGGGCTGCACCGACGCAACGTGCTGATCGTGGCGATCTCCCTGGGGATGGGCCTGGGCGTGGCGGCGGTGCCGGAAGTGTTGCGCGAGCTGCCCAAGGCGCTGCACAACATTTTCGAGTCGCCGATCACCGTCGGCGCGATGTGCGCGATCCTGCTGAACATCTTCCTGCCGGAAGAATTCATGGAGCTGGAAGAAGACGAATTCGACCCGGAAGCGGCGACGCTCAAGGTCATGCAAGACCCGGATGTAAGCCCCAAGGCCAACGCCTGACCCTGCGTTTTTTCTAGGACGCTCGCACGAACTGCTGCTGTAGGAGCGAAGCTTGCTCGCGATGCCGCCATTAGCCGCACCGCCAAACCAGCGTCTGTAGGGAGCGCAGCTCGCTCGCGATGGCGTCGGCGGCGACACCGGCAGACGGCTGGCCTCAAGCACGTTACCAGGCCTGCCGGCCTTATCGCCGGCAAGCCTGGCTCCTACAAAAGAGCTACCCGGCAAACACCCCCGGTTTGTGGCGACGGCCAGGGCGCGCTAGATTCAGCACTGCCTCCATTCACGCAGAGAGCTTTCAATGCGCAGATTCCTCGGCCTCGCCCTTTCCCTGCTGTTGCTCAGCCTGAGCGCCTGCGCGCTGTTTCCCCGGCACGATCCGCTGAACATCAACGTGGTGGGGATCGAGCCCCTGCCCAGCCAGGACCTGGAAGTGCGCTTCGCGGTCAAGCTGCGCGTGCAGAACCCCAATGAAGCCGTGATCGACTACAACGGCGTGGCCCTGGACCTGGAAGTCAACGGCCGGCCGCTGGCATCCGGAGTCAGCGACCAGGCCGGTAGCATCGGGCGCTTCTCCGAGGCGGTGCTGGTGGTGCCGGTCAGCGTCTCGGCCTTCGCCGTGCTGCGCCAGACCCTGGGCCTGGGCCAGACGCAAAGCCTCGACAACCTGCCCTATGTGCTGCGCGGCAAACTCGCCGGTGGCGCGCTCGGCACCCTGCGCTTCGTCGACAAAGGCCAGTTGAGCCTGCCCAAGACCGCCAACTTCACCTGGTAATCGCACGCGCAGCGCTCGCAAAACCAACCGGCACGCTTATCCAGGCAGATCGTGGACTCAGGCTTTGCGCTTGCTACGCAACCGAGCGCAGCCTCGCAGGCTCGGCAGCGGCTACACAATCACCGCGCCCCTGTAGCCGCTGGCGCAGCCTGCGATCGGGTGCGCAGCACCCGCAACCGGCCGCAATGCTCCCGCCCCCCTAGAACACCGACCAGCCGATGCGCTGGCTCAGCAACTCCAGCGCCGCCATGCCCACCAGCGAGTTACCCGCCGCGTTCAATTCCGGCGACCACACGCATACGGTGAACTGTCCCGGCACCACCGCGACGATGCCGCCGCCCACGCCGCTCTTGCCCGGCAGGCCGACGCGGTAGGCGAAGTTGCCGGCTTCGTCGTACAGACCGCTGGTGGCCATGATCGAATTGACTTGCTGGGTCTGGCGCGCCGTGAGGATCTGCTCGCCGCTGTGCTTGCAGAAACCGTCGTTGGCCAGGAAGCAGAAGGCCCGTGCCAGGTCGACGCAACTCATGCGCAGCGCGCAGTGGCTGAAGTAGCTGCGCAGCACCGCCTCGACGTCGTTGTGGAAGTTGCCGAAGGACTGCATCAGGTAGGCCATCGCCGCATTGCGCGCGCGATGCTGGTATTCCGAATCGGCGACGCGGCCGTCCACCAGCACCTGCGCATTGCCGGACAGGCGCCGCACGAAATCGCGCATCGACAGCGTCGGCGCCGCGAAACGCGACTGGTTGATATCGCAGATCACCAGCGCCCCGGCATTGATGAACGGGTTGCGCGGACGGCCGCGCTCGAACTCCAGCTGCACCAATGAATTGAAAGGCTGCCCGGAAGGCTCGTGCCCCAGGCGCTGCCAGATCGCCTCGCCGGAATGCCCGATGGCCTGCACCAGGCTGAAGACCTTGGAAATACTCTGCACCGAGAATGGCGTATCGGCGTCGCCGGCGCTGAAGACCTGGCCATCGTTGCCGTACACGGCAATCCCCAGCTGGTTGGCCGGCACGTCGGCCAGCGCCGGAATGTAGCTGGCCACTTTGCCCTGGCCAATCAGGGGACGGACCTCGTCGAGGATCTCGTTCAACAACGCTTGCATGTTCAGACTCGCACTCCCTGCCCCGCACCGCTGCGAAGCTATCGCTGCTAGACGCGCCCCGCCGCGTCGAGAACACAGTTATCGCGAGGATCCCCCGCGCGGGAGAAAAACCGCGGATGACAATCGCCCGCGGACCGCGCTTTTTTGATCGGGCAGAGCCGCAGCTGATAGGCTTTCCCCTACATTCGACAGGGAGCGCACATGGATCTCAACGCCGCCAGGATGTTTGTCAGCGTGGTCCAATGCGGCAGCATTTCGTCCGCCGCCAACCTGCTGCAATTACCGCTGGCCACCATCCGCCGGGGCATTCGCGAACTGGAACGCAGCCTCAATGTGCAACTGCTGGAACGCTCCGCCCGCGGTACCCGGCTGACCGCCGCCGGCAGCCAGCTCTACAAGCACGCCAGCCGGGGCATCGAGGCCCTGGCCGAGGGCGAACAGGCTGTCAGAAATGATCGACTGCACTTGCAGGGCCACCTGAGCGTGTCGGTGCCCGCCGCATTCGAGAGCTGGTGGAAGCTGCTGGCCGAATTCCAGCGACGCCATCCCGAAATCCAGGTCGCGGTCTATATCAGCGAACGGGGCCGTGAGCGCGAAAGCGACCTGGCGCAAGACGGGGTCGACGTCGCCTTGCGCGCCGGGCCGCTGCTCGACGAGGATCGCCCGGCGCGCCTGCTGGGCAGCTACCGGCATATGTTGGTCGCCAGCCCCCTGCTGCTGGAACGCCTTGGCACCCCGCAAACGCCCGCCGACCTTCGCGGTTTTCCCTGTGCGGTGTGGTCGCGCAATGCCGATGCCCGTCAGCAGTGGCAGTTGGGCGACCAGGCCTACAGCCCCGATCCGCTGTTCGCCGCCAACGATTACCTGCACCTGCGACAATTGGCGCTGACCGCCAAGGTGGTCACCGAATTGCCGGCTTTTCTCGCCGCCGAAGCCGTGCGCGACGGTCGCCTGCGGGCCGTGCTGCCCGAATTGCCGATGCCGGAGCAACAGCTGCACCTGCTGTATCCGGCCCAGCGCCCACCCTCGAGAATCGTCCACGCCTACCTGGACTTCGCCCAGGCCTGGCTGGTGGAAAACCCCTTGCCCTACCCGCATTGAGCGGGCGCTGATACAGGTCAGCTCGGTCCTACCGCCCGCCGGTAAAATAGCCCCGCTCCGGCTGCGCCACTTGCCGCGCAGCCCCGACTTATCCTGCGCGCCGATGCCTGCATCGGCGCCTTATCTTCAGAGGTGTCCCCTTGAAAACATGGCACGCGGTGCTCGGCGTTTTGCTGATCACTACCTTTACCGTGCTGCTGGAAATCCCCAGCGATACCTGGCTGACCAGCGCCACCCTGAGCCTGGTCCTCGGCGCCACGGCGCTGGCCTATATGGCCTTGTCCTGCCTGCTGGCCAGCCGTTGGCGCTGGGTCGAGCGGCTGTTCGGCGGCCTCGACCGGGTCTATGAAACCCACAAATGGCTGGGCATCTGGGCGCTGGCCGGCGCCAGCTTTCACCTGGTGTTCAAGGCCAACCTGGATGCCTGGCAAAGCGTGCCGATCATCGAGCTGTCCAAGTACTGGACGCGCATGGTGCGGCAATTGAGCTACGTCGCCCTCGGCCTGATCGTGCTGCTGGCACTGAACCGCAACATTCCCTACGGCCAATGGCGCTGGTGGCACAAGCTGTCCGGGCCGCTGTTCGCGATCGTCATCCTGCACTGGTTGAGCTTCAAGTCGCCGATTGCCCTGGATAAACCCTCGGGCATCTGGCTTACCGCACTGTGCGGCCTGGGTCTGCTCGGCGCCTTGTACAAGCTGCTGCTTTATCCGTTGCTGGCCAAGGCCGGCGAATACCGGGTCAGCAAGGTCACCCTGGAAAGAAATTCCCTGCACCTGGAACTGACCCCGCTGCATCGCGGTTTTGCCTTCAAGGCCGGGCAATTCGCCTTTCTCGCCATGCGCGAAAAAGGCCTGCGCGAACCGCACCCCTTCACCATTGCCAGCGCCCACGCCAGCGACGGGCGCATCGAATTCGTGATCCGCGCCCTGGGCGACTACACCCAGAAGCTGCGCCAGCAGGTCAAGGTCGGCATGCTCGCCGACCTCTACGCGCCCTATGGCCGCTTCAAGCGACGGCTCGATGCAGGCCGGGAAATCTGGATCGGCGGTGGCGTCGGCATCTCGCCCTTTATCTCGTGGCTACAGGATGCCGCCGCCGGGCGCTTCGAGCAGGCGACCCTGGTGTATTGCTACAACCCGTCACGGGCCTTCCCCAGCGTCGAAACCTTGCAAGGTCTGGCCGAGCAACGCGGGGTGGACTTCATCGGCCACACCGACGGCGCCGATCGCCTGGGCGAAACCCTGCAACGCGCCGCCCGCGAAACCGATCCGCAACACATCCACATCAGCTTCTGCGGCCCCAAGGGTTTGCTGGCGCGGGTCAAGGCGTTGATGCGCGAACAGGCGATTCCCGAGCGCAACCTGCACTACGAGTTCTTCGAGTTTCGTTGAACCCTTTCAAGTCCGACGCGGCGCACGCAGCATTAGCCGCACCACCAGCGCCAGGGCATTGCCAGCGCCGACATTCCCTGGTGTCGGCGCTGGACGACTATCAGGTCGACAGCGGCAGGTTCACGGTGCTCAGGCCCCGCAGTCGACATCTGCCGCCGAAACTGCGAGTGTTCGTCGACTTTCTCGGCGAACGCCTGGTGTTGGGCGGACGCTGAAAAAAACAGCCGACCCACACAAGGAATGTGCCGCGAACATGAAGCCGCCCCCCACCCTCTACACCGAACGCCTGATCCTGCGCCCGCTGGAACTGGCCGACGCCGAGGCCATCCAGCAGCAGTTTGCGCAGTGGGAAGTGGTGCGTTATCTCAACGCTCGGGTGCCTTGGCCTTATCCTGCCGATGGGGCGCTGAGCTATCTGCGCGACCTGGCGTTGCCGGCCGTCGAGCGCGGCGAGGAATGGCACTGGTCGATCCGCCTGAAAAGCGCGCCCGAGCAACTGATCGGCAATGTCAGCCTGATGGACGAAGCCGACAATAACCGCGGCTTCTGGCTGGCCCCGGCGTGGCAGGGCCAGGGCTATATGAGCGAGGCCAGCGCGGCGGTCACCGAGTATTGGTTCGAGGTACTGGACCGTAAGGTCATGCGGGTGCCCAAGGCCGCGCCGAATTTGGCCTCGCGGCGGATCTCCGAACGCACGGGCATGCGCCTGGTCGGCAGCGACGAAGACGACTTTGTCTGCGGGCGATTGCCTCGCGATCTCTGGGAAATCACCCGCGAAGAATGGCGTCGCCTCAGATGAAACGCACGCCAGCCTTGGCCCGCTCGTCCACCGTCAGTTCGAACACGTCCGGGCGCGCATAGTGGCCGACCACGTCGTAGTCGTAGCGCGCCCGCACCAGCTCGGCGGTATCGATCTGCGCCGTCAGCAGGCCGGCGCGTCCCACCAGCGGCCCGGCCAGGACCTCGCCCATCGGCCCGACAATCACACTGCCACCGGCGATCAACGGGCGCTCGGTCGGCCAGTTGGCAATCTCCAGCCCCAAGGCCTGCGGTGACGCCTGCACCTGGCAGGCGCTGACCACGAAGCAGCGGCCCTCATGGGCGATGTGGCGCATGCTGACCTGCCACATCTCACGCTCATCCACCGTTGGCGCGCACCAGACCTGCACGCCCTTGGCATACATCGCGGTGCGCAGCAGCGGCATCATGTTTTCCCAGCAGATCACCGCCCCGACCCGGCCGACCTGGGTGTCGAACACCGGCAGGGTCGAACCGTCGCCCTTGCCCCAGATCAGCCGCTCGGTGCCGGTGGGCATCAGCTTGCGGTGCTTGCCCACCAGGCCGTGCTGCGGATCGAAATACAGCGCGGTGCAATACAAAGTGCTGCCGGCGCGCTCGATCACCCCCAGCACCAGATTGGCCCCCGTGCGTGTGGCCAGGCCGGCCAGGGCCTCGGTTTCCGCCCCCGGCACATCGACGGCGTTGGCGAAATACCGGGCAAACGCCTCGCGGCCTTCCGGCAGGCGATAGCCGAGCTGGGTGCCGAACCCCTCGCCCTTGGGATAACCGCCGAGCAAGGCCTCGGGCATCACCACCAACTGCGCGCCGGCCTCGATGATGGCGGCTTCAAAGGAGAGGATCTGTTCCAGGGTATCGGCCTTGCCCCCTGGCAGAGAGCCGATCTGCAACGCGGCGACAACGGACTTGGACATTGGGAAACTCCTGTGGCGGTGAGGTGTTGCCCATTGTCCGGCGCTCGCCGATCATGCAGAAAGCCCACTCTGATACTGAATGATATGAACCAGATGAATATCGCCCAGGTCGATCTCAACCTGCTCAAGGCCTTCGAGGCGCTGCACGACGAATCCAGCGCCAGCCGCGCCGCCCTGCGCCTGGGTGTCACCCAATCGGCCATGAGCGCGGCGCTGCGACGCTTGCGCGAGCTGTACGGCGATCAGTTATTCGTGCGCACCGGGCGCGGCCTGGCGCCGACGCTGCGGGCCAACCAGCTCAAGCCGGTGGTCAGCGAGGCGCTGAACAAATGTCGGCAAAGCCTGGCCATGGTCGATCCCCAGGCCAGCCATTATCAGGGCCGCTCGGTGGCGATCGGGCTGTCGGACGATTTCGAGATTGCCTATGGCCGGCGCCTGATCGAGGAAGTTGCCCGGCGAGCGCCAAAGCTGCGGCTGATCTTTCGCCAGAGCCACAGCCAGATCGTCGGCGAAGCGCTGTTGCAGCGCAGCATCGACCTGGCGATCAGCGCCGGCGGCTTCGCCGAGCGCATGCTCAGCCGGCAAGTCTTGGGGGAAGGTGCTTACCTGTGCCTGGCGGACCCGGCGAGCCTGGCCCCGGGGCAGCGGGCCATCGACCTCGACGAGTTCGTCGCCCGCGAGCATGTGCTGGTGTCGTCGCAAGGTTTTATCGGGATTACCGACGAGGGGCTGGCGGCCCTGGGGCTGAGTCGCCAGGTCTGCGCCTCGACCACGCATTTTGCCGCGCTGCCCCATCTGCTCAAGGGCAGCCAAGCGGTGGCGACCATTCCGGCCCATGCCGCGCGCAGCATCGCCGAACTCACTGGGCTGGCGCTGCTGCCCTGCCCGCTGGACCTGCCGCGCTACCCGATCGAACTGGGCTGGCGCACCAGCGCGCAGATCGATCCGGTGGTGCTGAAAGTACGCGAGGCGATTGTCGCCAGTTTCGAAGCTACTTGTTCGCCGCCATCAGGCGGTTGACTTCACTGCGCACCATGTTGGCGTATTCCGGCGGCGACATGCCGTCGAGCTCGGAGCGTACCCATTCGGCCCATTTGCCCTTGCGCTTGCCGCGCTCGCCGAACAACCGCGCGGCCTCGCCCTTGGCCTTGCCCAGGTTGCTCTGCCACAACTCGAACAGACGGGACTTTTCATCTTCGATCTCTGCGCGCTCGGCGAGAGTCTTGTTGGCCAGATTGAAGCTCATGGGAATTTCCTGCTGCGTAAAATAGCCGCCATCTTACACTGTGACGGCCGGGGTTTTCCCGCTGGCATGGCGCCGGGGCGGAAAAATAGCTGCAACTTTTCGTCGCCCCCGCGACTCCATTGTTCAACCCATCACTGACCTGCAAGGAGTAACGCAATGGCTCGTAAAACTGCCGCGCAAGCGGCTGACGATCAAATCAAGGACCAGGCATTCAGCGAGCTCCAGGCGCTGATCGAGGAGTCCGAAAAGCTCCTGAAAAGCAGCGCGTCGCTGGTGGGCGAGGAAGGTGAAAACCTGCGCCAGCAGGTCGGGATGAAGCTCAAGCAGGCGCTGGACTCGGTGTCCAGCGTGCGTGAACGCAGCAAACCGATGGTACAAGCCACCGAGCAGTATATCGGCGGCCATCCGTGGCAGACCGTGGCCATTTCCGCAGGCCTGGGCCTGCTGGCGGGCCTGTTGCTGGGGCGTCGTTCGTAACAAGCCTGGCCGTCCACGGCTGGAAAAAGGACCAGGCCGGCACTTTGCCGGCCTGGTCCTTTGCATTCTGGAAGCGTGTTCTAAAGCCCTGCCAGCTCGCGCAACTGCCTGAGCTCCGCGGCGTCCAGGGCAATGCCCTCGCGCAGGGACTTCTCCCGCTGGCGATGCCGACGATCCCCCGGCAGGCGCTTGAGCCCCACGCCGTGCATCTGCCGGATCAATTCCTGGCTGCGCTCGGCAAAATTCTGCCCGGCGCCCTTGCTCGGATCGATGACGATCAGCAACTGGCCAGTCCAGGGCGTCTTCGCGCCGGGATGGTTGGACCAGTCGAACTCGAACGAGAAGTTGCCGCCGGTCAGCGCCGCCGCCAGCAGCTCGACCATCATCGACAGCGCCGAGCCCTTGTGGCCGCCGAACGGCAACAGCGCGCCGCCTTCGAGAATCGCTTTGGGGTCGTCGGTGGGCTGGCCGAGGCCGTCCACGCCCATGCCCGGCGGCAGGCGTTCGCCCTTGCGCGCGGCGATCTGCACGTCGCCATGGGCAATGGCGCTGGTGGCCAGGTCGAAGACAATCGGGTCGCCACCGGCCTGGGGCGCGGCGAAGGCGATCGGGTTGGTACCGAACAACGGCCGATCGGCGCCGTGGGGCACCACGCAAGTCATGCTGTTGACCACGCTCAGGGCAACCAGCCCTTCCTCGGCGAAGGGTTCGACGTCCGGCCACAGCGCGGCGAAATGATGAGAGTTGCGGATGGCCAGGATAGCGATCCCGGCGCTGCGCGCTTTCTCCACCAGCAGCGGGCGTGCCGCCGCCAGCGCCGGCTGGGCGAAACCGTTGCCGGCATCGACCCGGACAAAGGCCGGGGCTACGTCTTCGACCACCGGCACGGCCTGGCCATTGACCCAGCCACTCTTGAGGGTCGATACGTAGCCGGGCATACGGAACACACCATGGCTGTGCGCGCCGTCACGCTCGGCGTTGGCACAGTTCTGCGCCAGGCTGCGCGCCACTTCGGCGCTGGTGCCATGGCGCAGGAAAATCGCTTCCAACAGTTTCACCAGCGCCTCGAGCGACAAGTGTTCACGCGGTGTTTCAACAGCCAGGGGCGATACAGACATCTGGAGCTCCGGATTAATTATTGGAATGGGCTACAGCGTATGAGGTGCACATCGGTGAGTGCGCCCGGCGATTAAACAACGCTTTGCGCGCGCTCTGTCAACCTCGGCCACGGCCTTGCACAGGCGATGCCGGGACAACGTCGACAGGAACAGCTGGATCAGGCGGGGATGGCGCGCCGCAAGCGCGCCAGGGCAGGCACCGGCGCGGAGCCGGCGCCGGGAGGGGGAGTCAGTCTTTCTGGTCGCGCACGACATTGCCCGAGGCACCGTCGATACGGAATTCGTAGACCACGCCGTCGGATTTACGGCCTTCGCCTTCCCAATAGCCGTTGCTGTCGGCTTCGATCTTGTAGATCTCGATGTAGCCGGCCTTGGTCTTGGCTGTCTCGATGGCTTTTTCGATCGTCACCCAGCCGGCCCCCGGACGGTCGGCCAATGCCGCGCCGGCACTGAGCAAAGTGGCAGTGGCAACGACGGCGGCCAATGTATTTTTGATCATTTTTCACTCCATCTGTGGATATTGCTTGCAAAAGTCCCGTTTTTTTAGGGCATTGGGGCAAAAAATAAGTTCCACTTTGATATGCATTAGCCATGACTGCGGTTCTCCAAGCCTGGCTGCGAAGGTTAGAATGCGCGAAACCAGGAAGAGCCAATGAGCGAAAAGCACCTCACAGAAGCCGAATACGACGCCATTACCGATGCCGCCGCGCACTGGTGCATGCGCCTGCATGCCGCGGATTGTACGGCCGCCGAGCGCCAGGCCTTCGAGCAATGGCGCGATGCCCATCCGTTGCATGCCTTCGAATACGAAGCGATGCAGGAAATCTGGGAAGTCGCCGACCACCTGCCACGCACCCAGACCGCCAACGTCCTGCCCCTGACGGCACCGCGCAGGTCCTGGCGCGTCTACGGCATAGCCGCAGCGGTCAGCGCCATGGCCTTGCCCCTGGCGGCCTACAGCGGCTGGAGCCTGGGCTGGCTGCCCTCCTCCTACGAGCGTTTCCAGGCCGACGGCAGCGTGCGCCAGGTCACCCTGGCCGACGGTAGCCAGGTCGAACTCAACCTCGGCACCGAGCTGAGCTACAGCAATTACAAGGACCAGCGCCAGGTCAGCCTGAAAAAAGGCGAAGCCTTCTTCAAGGTCAGCCACGACAGCAGCCACCCGTTCGTGGTCAAGGCGGCCAGTGGCGAAGTCCGCGTCACCGGCACCCAGTTCAACGTCTGGATGTATGAAGATCAGGTGCGCGTCACCCTGCTCGAAGGCTCGGTGCTGGTGAACAGCGACAACCATCACCCCGATGGCGGCTTCCGTCTCGATCCGGGCATGCAGGCAAGCTATCGCCAGGGCGACTACCAGCCACAGATCAGCCAGACCTACACCGGCGACAGCTCCCTGGCCTGGCGTCACGGCAAGCTGGTGCTGGACAACCTGGCGCTCGGCGAAGCCCTGCCGCTGATCAATCGCTACCTGAGCACGCCGGTGATGCTGGCCGACAGCGCCACGGGCAACATCCGTGTCGGCGGCATCTACGACACCACCGCGATCAAGAGCCTGGTAACCACGCTGCCCAAGGTGCTGCCGGTGTACCTGACCCGCAACCAGGACGGCAATCCGGTGATCAATTCGCTGCCAGGCACCACGCCAAAAAGCTGAAGGCCGCAACCCTCGCGGGTGCGGCCTTCGCTTGACGCCAGGTTGAACGTGCCTACTGGGTCGCGACCTTGCGCAGCCGATCATCCGCTTCATGGATCACTTGCAAGCGGTACTGCGGATCCGCCTGGATCTGCTGCTCGGTAAAGGGCAACACACTCCACTGTTTCTTCGAGAACGCCTCGGTCTGGTCCCGCGAGTGCGGCGACGCCGGGTCGCTGGACAGCGAAAACGCCAGCAGGCCCTGGGCCCGCGGCCCCTGGTCATCGAAAGTCACCACTTGCAGGTAGCTGGTGCCGCTGACCACTTCACGCTTGCCGTCGGCCCCGAGCACGCTCTGGATCGCGTTGTACACCCCAAGACTGGCCGGTCCGCCGTGGATCGGCGTTTGCTGGCCGCCGCTGCTGGCCACCTGGATATCGCCCCAACGGCTGTCGGCCTTCAGGCCCGACTCGGCCACCTGCCTGGCCGAGGCCAGCATCGCCTCGCGCAGCGCCTTGGCGACCGGCGGCCGATCGATCGCCAGGCCACGCGGGGTGTGCTGCGGGTCCTGCGCATTGAACGCCACGCGCCAGCGATCGCCGACGGCCTCCAACTGCTTCATGACATTCTGGAAATGCACGAAACCCAAGCCGCTCTGCAGGTTGGCGCTGCGGTCCCAGGCCTTGAGGCTGGCACACAGCGGCGCCAGGGCCTGCGCATCGCTGCCCAGGTCGGCCGCGCAGAACTGCAGCAGGTCCGGCATGACCTGCCCGGCCAGATACACCTGATCGTCCATCACCATGTGCTTGAGGTCGGCAGCGCTCAGCGCCTTGGCCGGGCCCGTTGCGTTCAAGCGCTCCAGGGCGAAACGCGCGCGCGGCCCCAGCGGCAGGTCCTGCTGGCTGATCAGCGGCGAGAAGCCTTGCAGCGGCGCAGCCGGGTTGACCATCCACGCCGAGTCATTGGAGTTCTGCACGTAATCGCCGCGCAGCAGTTGCGGCAACTGGCTCGCCGGGTAGATGCCCTTTTGCGCGGCGGCCGGGTCGATGTCCCAGGCGCAGGCGCTACGGGAACCGTCGAGGACGATCAGTTGCGTGCCGATCCGCGGATCGCTGCAGCGCGCGAGCTTTTCCGCGCTGACGTTGGGCACCACCGACTGGTTCATGTACAGGGTCTGGCCCTGGTCATCCACCGCCAGGGTATTGACCCAGGGAATGCCCTGCAGTTGATGCACCGAGGCCTGCAGTTCCTTGAGGCTGGCGGCCTGGTTCATCGCGTACCACTGTTGCAGCACCCGGTCGTTCTCCAGGTTGGCGTCACGCAGGCTGTAGGCGAACCGGTTGTCCCAGTCCAGCTTGCCGGGCCACTGCACCACCGGCCCGAACACCGAGCTGTAGACGGTATGGCCGATGCTCGCAAGCTGGCCGTCCGCGCCCTTCACCTTCACGCTGAGCGTCTGCTTGTCCAACGGCAGCGACTTGCCGTCGAGCAGGTAACGGGTCGGGTCCTTGGGGTCCAGTTGCAGGCGGTACAGGGTGAAATGCTTGGAGGTGTCGACCGTATGGGTCCAGGCCAGGTGCTGGCTGAAGCCGATATTGATCAGCGGCAGGCCCGGCAGCGCGGCGCCCATGACATCCAGCTTGCCGGGAATGGTCAGGTGCATCTGATAGAAGCGCATGCCGCCCACCCACGGGAAATGCGGGTTGGCCAGCAACATGCCGCGGCCATTGAACGAACGCTCGTGCCCCACGGCCACCGCATTGCTGCCCCGGTCCAGGGCGAAACGCTGGCCGCGGGCATCCGCCTGGGCAAAGGCCTGGGCCGACTGCTCGAGCCGGGCCGTGGCGGATGGCGGTGTCGCCCCCACCAGGGCCTCGACGAACTGGCCGACGCCCCCTTCCACCAATAGCCGACGGGTCAGCTTGACCAGGTCCAGGGCGGTCAGCGGCCGCACCCAATCCCCCTGGCACTGCTCCGGCAGGCCGCGGGCCTGGCGTTCGGCCAGGGCACGGTTGTAGCCGGCGACATAACCTTCGATCAGCTGTCGCACCTGCGGCGTCTGTGCCTGCCAGAAGCCGAACACCGCCTGGGGCGTGTTCAGCCAGTTGAAAAACAAGTCGCTGGCCAGGTTCTCGCGACGCTCATTGGTTTTCTGCTGCGGGCCAAAATACTTCGAGCGCTCGCCATTGACCGTCAGCACCTCGTTGGCCAGCAGGCACAGGTTGTCCTGGGCGTAGGCATAGCCAATGCCGTAGCCCAGCCCGCGTTCGTCGGTGGCACGAATGTGCGGGACGCCAAAGCCGGTGCGGCGAATATCGGCACTCGCCTCGCCGGACGGTACCTCGCGCGCCTGCGCCGCAAGGCTCAGCCCGAGAAACACGCCCGCAAGGCAAAACCTGGGTAACTGCCTGGAAATAATCACGCCGACTCCTGATCGAAAAAAGCCGAACCCGGGCCGGCGCGCGATGCGATCAGCACACAGGAACACGGATTCCAGCCTGGAAAAGAACGGCGCCGCCCGGCATCAGCCAAGGCCCGCCTGCCCTTACAGACGAAGTCGCGCAAAAAAATTTAACCCCGCGGGCCCAGGCCGTAAACTCCGGCCAACCTGGGGATGACAAAGGCATCACAATTTTCCTACAACTGATTTTTCATGATTTGCGCCGCTCGTTCGTCTAGTTATATGAGAGCACCCATCATTTTCCTGATCAGGCGCTGAAAAGGAGTTTTTTGCATGTACGACCCGCAACTGCCAACGGATGGCCACACCGCACAACCCGCGTCCTCCCTGAACGCCGGCTCCGGTGTTTTCGGCAAGCACGCCGAGCGCAACCGCAACGAGCGCATCAGGCACCTGCTCAAGAGCTTCGGCCTGCGCACCAGCCTGATCCGCCTGAAAGTCATCGATGCCTTGCTACAGGCAGCCGAAAGCCACCGCACCATGGGCGTGCGGGGAATTCACAGTCATTTGCTGGAGCTGGATATTCCGCTGTCGTTCCTCAGCGTGCGCGAGGTGTTGAAGCGGTTGTGCAGCGAAGGGGTGATTACCCTCAATGCCGACAAGAGCTTCAGCCTGCATCAACAGGCTGAAGCCATACTCGACGGCCGCAACTGAGGCCGTCGGGAGTCTCTCAAGGCTTGACCTTGCGCCGCATCACGCCATTGATGATTACCACGGTCACCGCCACGCCAATGGCGATGTACTGGAACATTTTCTCGGTAATCATCCCGGCGTTCTGCAGGTAGGAAAGGCCAAGCATGATTCCCAGTACCACCAGGGAAATCACAATCGAATAGATCAAGCGTTGCTTCTGGGTCATTACGGATTCCTGAATCTGAAAAGTGCAGCCTGTAAAGGTATCGACCTTGTATCGAAACAAATGCCGACCGCCTGCCGGGCATCGGGCCGGGCGCAGGCAAACGGGGCCTCATGGTACAGCCGCGCAAGAGTTTTCGCTGCATCGTGGCGGTTTAAAACCCCGGAGCCCCCGGGCGGTTGCGAGGACGACGTCCGCCTCGCCGCAGACGCCCGGCCCTGCCATTTGCCGGCGAGCCTTCGCCAAAGCGATGCCGGTCTTGCTCGATCGGTAAACAACCGGCAACAAAAAGGCCCTCGACCGGTGTCTCGGTCGAGGGCCTTTTTTTGTTGCCTCACGCCTTGGCGGAGTGATTCTTGTCGGTCACCGTGGTGCCGTTGCCCTTGCCGTAGCTTTGCAGGTTCTGCAGCACGTAGATGGCTTTCTTGTACTCGGGGATCAGGTAGTTGGCGTACTTGTTGCCCTTGAGGTTATTGGTCTGGATGGTGTCCAGCTGGATGGCGAAATACTCCAGGGCGTTGAACTTGGCCTCCGGGTCCTTCTGCACGCCGAAGCGGTCGAACTTGTCGCCGGCGTTGAGCAGGGTCATCGCCGTCACGTCGCTGATCAGGCCTTTTTCCTTGAGGAACGTGCTCATGTTGCCCAGTTGCTTGGCGCTGACGTTCTCCGGATCGAAGCCCTTGATCTGCTTGTGCAGCTTCATTTCGTCCATCTTGAACACGTTCAGCGCCAGCGGGTTCTGGCCGACCAGGGCGAGCATCTGCTTGACCTTGGTGCTCTGGCTGACCGCCTTGCCCCGCCCGGCGCTCTCTTGCACCAGCAGACCGGCCTTGCTGGTCCAGCCACCGACATTTCCGATTGTCATAAAAAAGACTCCTGTGTACCGGTTTTCAACCGCTTCCCTGCACATGCGCCACTTTTTTAGAGGGTGATGCAAGTTCAACTAACGGGTGTCTGAAAAACCTGATTGAGAGAATAACAATGGCCGGAGTATCGGCGCGCCCCGGCGTTGCTCCAATAAATATTTCAGCTTTTTACAATTCTCGTACATTTACGATACAAACGCCTGGAAGCCGCGGTTTTGCTAGCTGAAACAATTGTTTAACAATCGCGCCCGGAGTAACCAAGCCGCAATTCGCAGTGCCTTATGGACCATTTGGTTAGTTACGATCGATGGCGTCTTGGGGGCTTTGTGGCGGCATCTTGTGGAGATCTTTCATGACCTTGCCAAGCGGCGGCCCGGTCCCGCGGGCCAGCCCTCGTCGATGGCCTGTCCAAGGGTTGCATCGCCGGCTTGCCGAGGGTGGCTGCAAGGGCTGCTGCGCGGTCGACCGGTCGGCGTGTGGAGTGCCCGCGGAGAACTATATTTGATGCTCCAATCACAAGGAGGTGCATCATGGGACAACGTCAGCAGCACCTGGTCGATGAACTCATTACTCATGAGCTCTACATCGACGCACCGATCGATACCGTCTACTACTACGTGACGCAGCCGGATCGCTGGAGCGAATGGCACCCCTCTTCCCTGCACGCCGACACCGGCCTGGCCGGCTCCTTGCCGGCGGGGCATCGCTTCAGCGAAACCATCGACTTGCTCGGCCTGCAGATCCAGATGAGCTGCCGGGTGCTGGTCGCGGTATTCCCCAAGGAATTCAAGTGCGTGTTCAGTTCTGCGCCGGTGGACGGCTCGCTGCACTATCAATTGCGCAAATACGGCGATGGCACCCTGTTCAAACGCACCCTGCACTATTCCACCGATCTCAACCTGAGCAGCTTGCGCACCCGCATCGAGCAATTGTCCGAGCGGGCCCTGGCGAACCTCAAGCACACCCTGGAAGAGGCCGCGCGCTGACCCTGTCGCCAAGCTCTGCAGCAGGGTCCGAGGCGCTAGCTGACAAATCTGTAATGTTGGCCTCAGTTTCCTGACAGCCCCGGCTGCTTAAGGTCACCTCATACCTGACATACCAGGATCGAGGGAGCCTTGGGGCATGCACGTAAAACCCACACGACGCACTTTCATCAAGGGCCTGGCCGCCGGCGGCGTCCTGGCCGGCAGCGGGCTGTGGCAGCAGCCGCTCTGGGCACGCAGCGACGACGGTCAACTGCCCGCCCTCAGCGGCCAGCAGTTCGACTTGTTCATCGGCCAATCCCAGGTCAACTACAGCGGCACATCCCGCACCGCGATGACCATCAACGGCGGCTTGCCCGGGCCGCTGCTGCGCTGGCGCGAAGGCGACACCGTGACCATCCGGGTACGCAACCGCCTTGAGCAGGACACCTCGATCCACTGGCACGGCGTGATCCTGCCGGCCAACATGGACGGCGTGCCGGGCCTGAGCTTCCACGGCATCGCCCCGGGCGGCCTCTACGAATACCGCTTCAAGGTCCGGCAGAACGGCACCTACTGGTACCACAGCCATTCGGGCCTGCAGGAGCAGGCCGGGGTTTATGGCCCGCTGGTAATCGAGGCCCGCGAGCCGGAACCTTTCCAGTACGACCGCGACTACGTGGTAATGCTCAGCGACTGGAGCGACGAGGCGCCCGAGCGCCTGATGCATGTGCTGAAAAAGCAGTCCGGCTATTACAACTTCCACAAGCGCACGGTCGGCGACTTTATCGAGGATGTCAGCCGCGATGGCTGGGCGGCCACGCTCGCCGATCGCAAGATGTGGGCACAGATGAACATGAGCCCCACGGACCTGGCGGACGTCAGCGGCCATACCTACACCTACCTGATCAACGGCCAGAGCCCGGGCGGCAACTGGACCGGGCTGTTCAAGCCCGGTGAAAAACTGCGCCTGCGCCTGATCAACGGCTCGGCCATGAGCTACTTCGACTTGCGCATTCCCGGCCTGAAAATGACCGTGGTCGCCGCCGACGGCCAGTATGTGCAGCCGGTCAGCGTCGACGAACTGCGCATCGCCGTGGCGGAAACCTACGACGTGCTGGTCGAGCCCGGTTCGCAAGAGGCCTACACCCTGTTCGCCCAGTCCATGGACCGCAGCGGTTATGCCCGCGGCACCCTGAGCCTGCGTCCGGGGCTGAGCGCGCCCGTGCCGCCGCTGGACCCTCGCCCGCTGATCAGCATGGCCGACATGGGCATGGATCACGGCAGCATGGCGGGCATGGGCGACATGCCCGGCATGGATCACAGCCAGATGCAGGGGATGGACCATAGCAATATGCCCGGGATGGACCACAGCGCCATGGCCGGCATGGACCACGGCAGCATGGCGGGCATGGGCGGCGCCATGCAGGCTCACCCGGCCTCGGAGGACGGCAACCCGCTGGTGGACATGCAGACCATGAGCCCGACACCGAAACTCGCCGACCCGGGCATCGGCCTGCGCGACAACGGGCGCCGGGTGCTGACCTACGCCGACCTGCGCAGCACCTTCGAAGACCCGGACGGGCGCGAGCCGAGCCGCACCATCGAGCTGCACCTGACCGGGCACATGGAGAAATTCGCCTGGTCGTTCGACGGCATCAAGTTCAGCGACGCCGAGCCGCTGCGCCTGACCTATGGCGAACGGGTGCGCATCACCCTGGTCAACGACACCATGATGACCCACCCCATCCACCTGCACGGCATGTGGAGCGATCTGGAAGACGAACAGGGGCGCTTCCTGGTACGCAAGCACACCATCGACATGCCGCCCGGCAGCAAGCGCAGCTACCGGGTGACCGCCGATGCCCTGGGGCGCTGGGCCTATCACTGCCACCTGCTGTTCCACATGGAGATGGGCATGTTCCGCGAAGTACGAGTGGACGAAGCCGGGGGGGCCGCATGATGCCGAAAAATACCCTGACCCTGCTCGCCGCCCTGCTCGGCCTTGGCGCCGGCACGCTGCAGGCCGCCCAAAGCATGGACCACGGCGGCATGGATCACTCGTCCATGCCGGCCTCCTCCATGCCCTCCATGCAAGACGCTCCCATGCAAGGCATGGACCACGGCCAGATGACCGGCATGGACGGCGAGCCGCTGCAAATGATGACGCCCGCCGCCCCCACCCGCAGCCGCACGCCAATCCCCGAACTGACCGACGCCGACCGCCAGGCGGCCTTCCCGCCGGTGGCCGGCCACGGCGTGCACGACAAGGCGATCAACTCGCTGTGGCTGTTCGATCGCCTGGAATACCAGGACGCCGACGACGGCAGTGCCCTGGCCTGGGAAATGAATGGCTGGATCGGCGGCGACATCGATCGGCTGTGGCTGCGCAGCGAGGGCGAGCGCAGCAACGGCCGGACCGAAGAGGCCCAGATCGAAGCGCTCTGGGGCCATGCCATCGGCCCCTGGTGGGATGTGCTCGGCGGCGTGCGCCAGGACTTCAAGCCCGGCGCGCCGCAGACCTGGGCCGCCCTCGGGCTGCAAGGCATGGCCCTGTACAACTTCGAAAGCCAGGTTACCGCCTACCTCGGCGAAGGCGGCCAGAGCGCCCTGCGGCTCCAGGCCGAATACGACATCCTGCTGACCAACCGCCTGATCCTGCAGCCCATCGCGGAGGTCAACCTGTACGGCCGGAACGATCCGCAGCGGGGCATCGGCTCGGGGCTTTCCGAGTCGGAAGTCGGCCTGCGCCTGCGCTATGAGCTGCACCGCCAGTTCGCGCCCTATGTCGGCGTGACCTGGAACCGCAGCTACGGCAAGACCGCGGACTACGCCCGGGAAGAAGGCGAAGACCGCAGCGAAGCCCGGCTGGTGCTTGGCGTGCGCCTGTGGTTCTGACCCCCGTCCATAATTAGAAAACACCGCGGCCAACGCCGCCTGGAGCCTTGCATGTCCTACCTCAAGCATCTCGTTATCGCCGTCGCCCTGGGCGCCGGGCTGTCACTCGCCGGCGTCGCCCAGGCGCACCCCAAGCTGTTGGCCTCGACTCCGACCGAAGGCGCCAAGGTCGCGGCGCCGGCGAAAATCGAACTGCAATTCTCGGAAAAACTCACCACCCAGTTTTCCGGGGCCCGGTTGTTGATGACCGGCATGGCCGGCATGAGCCACGCGCCAATGGCGGTCAAGGCCAGCGTGGCTGGCGGCAGCGACCCAAAGAGCATGATCATCACCCCGGCCGCCCCGCTCGCGGCGGGCGCTTATAAAGTCGAATGGCGGGCGGTGTCCGCCGATACCCATCCGATCACAGGCAGCCTGACCTTCGAAGTCAACTGAGCCATGGGCGAACTCCTCAACGTCGCCTTGCGCTTTGCCTTGTACCTCGACCTGCTGCTGTTGTTCGGCCTGGCGCTGTTCAGCCTTTACGGGCTACGCGATGCACAGGGCCGCTGGCGTTTTCGCCAGCCAATGGCCTTGGCCCTGGTGTTGGGCGTGCTGCTCTCGGGTGCCACCCTGCTGCAACTGGCGCTGTCGATGAGTGGCGCCACCCGCCTTGCCGAACTGGACCCGGCGCTGTTGCCGATGCTGGTGCTGGAGACCGATGTCGGCCACAGCTGGTTGCTGCGCCTGACCGCTCTGCTGCTGGGGGGCCTGCTGCTTGCGTCCAGCGGCGGTTGGCCGAGGTTCACGCTCGGCGGCCTGAGCCTGTGTACGGCGCTGGCCCTGGCGAGCCTGGCCTGGAGCGGGCACGGGGCGATGGACGAAGGCAGCCGGCGCTATCTGCATCTGGGCAGCGACATTCTCCACCTGCTGGGGGCCGGCGCCTGGCTGGGGGCGCTGGCGGCCTTTGCCTTGCTGCTACGCGACAGGTCCTGCGCCGGCGAACAACAGGTGCGCCAGTTGCTCGACGCGCTTAAGCGTTTTGCCGGCCTGGGCACGCTGATCGTGGTCTGCCTGAGCCTCAGCGGGGTCGTCAATTACCTGTTGATCGTCGGTCCGGACCTGGCGCCCTTGAGCGCCACTACCTACGGCTTGCTGCTCAGCCTGAAGGTGGCGGTGTTCGCCCTCATGCTGGTGTTCGCCGCCTTGAACCGTTTTCAATTGGTGCCGCAGCTCGAGCAGGGGCTGCGCCAAGGCTCGCCCAAAGCGGCGCTGGCCGCCTTGCGCCGCAGCATGTGCCTGGAACTGTTGGCGGCCCTGCTGATTCTCGGCCTGGTGGCCATGCTCGGCATCCTGAGCCCGGCTCCCGAATGACCACGGAAATGATGCGACCGCTATCGCGGGCAAGCCTCGCTCCTACAGAGGCGCGCACATTTTCTGTAGGAGCGAGGCTTGCCCGCGATAAACGATAACGCGGCATAACGGACAAGCCCCGGCGTCCGGATGACCAGCACTTGGTATAACGTTGAAACACAAGCGCCGCGCCGCGCTCGAGAAAAGTAGCAAAATACGCCAGCCTGCTGGCCCAAGACCGTGCCCCTCGGAGCACCCCTGATGAGAGATTCCCTATGAACACCACCCTGCGCCTGGCCGCCCTGTCTGCCCTGCTCGTCGGCTCCCTGGCCCAGGCCGCCGACCTGATCCCGATCGACGTGCACCGCGACGCCAACTGCGGTTGCTGCAAAAAATGGATCGAGCACCTGCAAGCCAACGGCTTCAAGGTCAATGACCACGTCGAAAGCAACATGAGCGAAGTCAAGCAACGCCTGGGCGTGGCCCCGCGCCTGGCGTCCTGCCACACCGCGGTGATCAACGGCAAATTCGTCGAAGGCCATGTGCCGGCGGACCAGGTGCTGGCCCTGAGCAAGCGCGACGACCTGCTCGGCGTCGCCGCGCCCGGCATGCCCATGGGCTCGCCCGGCATGGAAATGGACGGCATGCCCGCCGACGCCTACCAGGTCATCGGCCTGACCAAGGATGGCAAGGACGTGGTGGTCGCGGACTACCCGGCCCATTGATCCTCGCCGCCTTACTCGGCCTGTTCCTGGCAGCCTTTGGCGCCGCCACCCTGCTGCCGCTGCAATCGGAGGCCGTGCTGGTGGGCCTGCTGCTCAACGGCCAGTTCAGCCTGTGGCTGCTGCTGGCCGTCGCCACCCTCGGCAATGTCCTCGGCTCCCTGGTGAACTGGTGGCTGGGCCAGCGCCTGGAACACTACAAGGAGCGCCGCTGGTTCCCCGTCAGCCCGCGCCACCTGGATACAGCCCGCAGCCATTACCGGCGCTACGGCCATTGGTCGCTGCTGCTGAGCTGGCTGCCGATCGTCGGCGACCCGCTGACATTGGTGGCCGGGGTCATGGGTGAACCGCTCAAGCGCTTCCTGCTGATCGTCACCCTGGCCAAGGGCGCGCGCTACGGCGTGCTGGCCTGGATGACCCTCGGCTGGGTCGCTTGAACCCGCTGGAACACCCCCCTGGCAGCGCAAAAACATGCACACCCAAGGGAACGTTTCGCCCGGGCCATGGCCTTTGCCTATTAATGTCGCCCTAATCGCGCCGTTCCAGGATCGGCCATCGCCTTGTGGAGTCGCTTGATGTCCCGCTCATACCTGCGCTGGTTACCCGGCCTGCTGCTGACCACCGCCCTGCCTGTCCTGGCCGCCGAAGGCCCGGCCTACGGCCCGGAGCTGCAAGGCTTCGACTATCCCTACCCGCTGCAGCACTTCGCCTTCGAGTCCCAGGGCCAGGCTGTGCAGATGGGCTACATGGACGTACCGGCCAAGGGCACGCCCAACGGTCGCAGCGCGGTGCTGATGCACGGCAAAAACTTCTGCGGCGCGACCTGGGACACCTCGATCAAGGCCCTGAGCGACGCCGGTTACCGGGTCATTGCCCCGGACCAGATCGGTTTCTGCACTTCAAGCAAGCCTGAGCACTATCAATACAGCTTCCAGCAACTGGCGCAGAACACCCGGCAACTGCTCGACCAGCTGGGTATCCAGCAGGTCAGCCTGCTGGGCCATTCCACCGGTGGCATGCTGGCCACCCGCTACGCCCTGCAATACCCCGAGCAAGTGCAGCGACTGGCGCTGGTCAACCCGATCGGCCTGGAAGACTGGAAGGCCCTCGGCGTGCCCTACCGCAGCGTCGACCAGTGGTACGCCCGCGAGCTCAAGCTGTCGGCCGAAGGCATCCGTAACTATGAACGCACGACTTATTACGACGGCCGCTGGAAGCCGGAATTCGAGCGCTGGGTAGACATGCTCGCCGGCCTCAACAAGGGGCCCGGGCACACGCGGGTGGCGTGGAACTCGGCGCTGATTTACGACATGATCTTCACCCAGCCGGTGTACTACGAGTTCAAGGACCTGAAGATACCGACCCTGCTGTTGATCGGCACCTCCGACACCACGGCGATCGGCAGCGACATCGCGCCGCCGGCGGTCAAGGCGCGGATCGGCCGTTATCAGGTCCTGGGCAAGCAGGTGGCCGGGCTTATCCCGCACTCGACCCTGATCGAGTTCCCGGGCCTGGGCCACGCCCCGCAGATGGAACAACCGGCGCAATTCCACCAGGCCCTGCTGGGCTGGCTGCAAACCCCTTGATGCGTGTTCCCCGGAGCCTCCATGAGTGTGCAGATCGCGGTAATCGATGACTGGCAGGACGTTGCCCGTGACGTCGTGGACTGGTCGGCGTTGGCCGGTATCGGCCAGGTCAGCTTTATCCATGACTACCCCAGCGACACCGCCGCCATGAGCGAGCGCCTGGCGCCGTTCGAGGTGATCTGCGTGATGCGCGAGCGCAGCCGTTTCGACGCGCAGCTGCTGCGCAGCCTGCCGCGGCTCAAGCTGTTGCTCACCGGCGGCATGCGCAATGCCGCCATCGACCTGGCGGCCGCGGCTCGCCTGGGCATCCAGGTGTGCGGCACCGACAGCTACAAGCATGCGGCGCCGGAGCTGACCTGGGCGTTGATCATGGCCCAGACCCGCAACCTGCTCAGCGAAGCCAGCGCCCTGCGCGCCGGCCTCTGGCAACAGGGGCTGGGCGGCGACCTGCATGGCAAGACCCTGGGCATTCTCGGCCTGGGCAGCATCGGTCAGCGGGTGGCGCAGTTCGGCCAGGTGTTCGGCATGCGGGTGATCGCCTGGAGCCAGAACCTCACCGCCGAACGCGCCGCGGCGGCCGGCGTGACCTATGTCGACAAGCAGCAACTGTTCGAACAGGCCGACGTGCTCTCGGTGCATCTGGTGCTCAGCGAACGCAGCCGCGGCCTGGTGGATGCCCAGGCGCTGGCCTGGATGAAGCCCACGGCCCTGCTGGTCAATACCGCCCGCGGGCCGATCGTCGATGAAGCGGCGCTGATCACCGCCCTGGAACGCGGGCGCCTGGCCGGCGCGGCACTGGACGTGTTCGAACAGGAGCCGCTGCCCATCGACCACCCCTTGCGCCGCTTGCCCAATGTGTTGGCCACGCCCCATGTCGGCTATGTCAGCCAGCAGAACTATCGGCAGTTCTTCGAGCAAATGATCGAGGACATCCAGGCCTGGGCGGCCGGGCAGCCGATCCGCCAGCTGGGCTGAACCATCGCAGGGCATCGCGCCAGCGCTGCCCTGCACCATCATCGGGCGCCGGCGGTCCGGCCCCGCACCGCGCGCTTGCATCGCTTCATCGCCTGGCTCCCGGGGCGAAAAAACCTCGCCCTCCGCCGGTGCGCGAAACTGCCTTTCGTCGGCTTTATTCCAGGGCAGCGCAACCTCGCCGCAGAGAAAACCTAATCGTCATGCCCCCGCTCTAACTTCTGTCCTAGACTGGAATTCGAAAAGTGACCAGGCAGTCACTTTGATTGAAAGAAAGTCGAAACTTTTGGCTCGCGCCTTGGGTCAGGTTAAAGGTAGGGCCAGCGCGGCTGGTGCAATCCTTGCAATGGCCCGTTCATCCTCTTCGCGTCGACGCATGAGGCTGCGTTCGGCTTTTGCATGCGCAACGCTTTTTTTGCCCGGCCACGGATAGGCCTTTTGATACGCCGGCCCGATGCCAGGAACAGATCAATAAAACGGGAGAAACTGATGACCAGTGCCGTATTGCATACCCAGGGAAAGCATCCTCTGCCGCTGGCCGGTGAAACGGCCCCCACCTCGATTCCCACCCCTGGTGGCAAGACGTCACTGCCGTTGGTCCGCCACAACCCCAATCGCAAGAAGGTCCTGTTCGTCACTTCGGAAATCGCCGACCTGGTCAAGACCGGCGGCCTGGGCGACGTGTCGGCCGCCCTGCCCCGCGCCATGGCGCAACTGCATGACGTGCGCGTGCTGATCCCCGGCTACGCGCAGGTCATGAACAGCGAAAACCCCATTCATGTAATTGGCGAGCTCGGTGGCCACGCGGCCCTGCCGGCCTGCAAGATCGGGCGCATGGACATGCCCGACGGCCTGGTGATCTATGTGCTGATCTGCCCCGAACTCTACGAGCGCGAAGGTACCCCCTATGGCGCCAACAACGGCCGCGACTGGCCGGACAACCATATCCGCTTCGCCCGCCTGGGCCTGGCCGCCGCCGACATCGCCGCCAACCTGGCGCAGATCCACTGGTGCCCGGATCTGGTGCACGCCCATGACTGGCCCGCCGGGCTGGCACCGGCCTACATGCACTGGCGCGGGCAGCGCACGCCGACCCTGTTCACCATCCACAACCTGGCGTATCAGGGCGTGGTCAGCCTGGCCTCCTGCCCGGAACTGGGCATCCCCGAACACGCGCTGCAACAAGAAGGCATGGAGTTCTACGGCAAGCTGTCGTTCCTCAAGGCCGGCATGGCCTACGCCAGCCACATCACCACCGTCAGCGCCACCTATGCCCAGGAAATCACCACCCCGGCCTTCGGCTGCGGCCTTGATGGTTTCCTTGCCAGCAAGACCCAGCAAGGCCTGCTCAGCGGCATCCCCAACGGCATCGACGAAAGCTGGGACGCCGCCACCGACCCGCACCTGTTCACGCCCTTCAGCATCGGCGACTGGCGAGGCAAGGCGGCCAACGCCGCCCAGGTGCGGCAGATGTTCGGCCTGGACGACAGCAGCGGCCCGTTGTTCGCCGTGGTCTCGCGGCTGGTCTACCAGAAAGGCCTGGACCTGACCGAGGCAGTGGCCGAATACATCGTCAAGTCCGGCGGCCAGATCGCGATCATCGGCCGCGGCGAGCCGGAGGAAGAACAGGCCATGCGCGCCCTGGCCGCGCGTTTTCCCGGGCGCATCGGGGTGAACATCGGCTTCAACGAAACCGACGCCCGACGCATGTTCGCCGGCAGCGACTTCCTGCTGATGCCCTCGCGCTACGAGCCCTGTGGCCTGAGCCAGATGTACGCCCAGCGCTTCGGTTCGCTGCCGGTGGCGCGCAATACCGGCGGCCTGGCCGACACCATCGAGAACGGCGTCACCGGTTTTCTCTTCGATGAGTCGACCGTGCAAAGCTATAAAGAAGCCCTGGGCCGCGCCTTCAAGGTGTTCGCCTATCCGCAGCTGCTCAACGCCATGCGCTGCCGGGCCATGTCTGCGCCCTTCAACTGGTGCAAGGCGGTGGAACCCTACGCCGAGCTCTATGAACAGCTAGTGGCCAAGGCCCTGGGAAAATCGGCGAAACCCTGAGAGGGCCACGGGATGCCGACAAGGACTCTGGAAACCTGGCACCACGGAGCCGTCCCCCTCGACGCCGAGCGCACCCGCTTCGCCCTCTGGGCACCGGATGCGCAGCATGTCAGCCTCGAACTGGAAAACGCTGTCTCGCTGCCCATGCTGCCCCGGGCCAACGGCTGGTTCATGATCGTCGGCCGCTGCCCGCCCGGTACCCGCTACCGCTTCAACATCGACGATGAAATCCATGTACCCGACCCGGCGTCCCGCGCGCAGGAGGGCGACATCGACGGCCCCAGCCTGGTGGTCGATCCCCGCGCCTATCGCTGGCGCCATCCGCATTGGCAAGGCCGGCCGTGGCACGAAGCGGTGATCTACGAGCTGCATGTGGGCGTGCTCGGCGGCTACCGCGCGGTCGAGGAACAGCTACCGCGCCTGGCCGAACTGGGTATCACCGCCATCGAGCTGATGCCCCTGGCGGAATTTCCCGGCGAGCGCAATTGGGGCTACGACGGCGTCCTGCCTTACGCGCCGGAGGCCTCCTACGGCTCGCCCGACGACCTCAAGCGGCTGATCGACAGCGCCCACGGCCTGGGCCTGGCGGTGATTCTCGATGTGGTCTACAACCACTTCGGCCCCGACGGCAATTACCTGCACCGCTATGCCAAGGGCTTTTTTACCGAAGACCGGCACACCCCCTGGGGCGCGGCCATCGACTTTCGCCGCCGCGCGGTGCGCGACTTCTTTATCGACAATGCCCTGATGTGGCTGCTGGAATACCGCTTCGACGGCCTGCGCCTGGACGCGGTGCACGCCATCGGCGACCCGGACTTCCTGCGCGAACTGGCGCACCGGGTACGCCGCCAGGTCGCCCCGCCGCGGCAAGCCTGGCTCATCCTGGAAAACGAAGACAACCAGGCCAGCCTGCTGCAAGAGCATTTCGACGCGCAGTGGAACGACGACGGGCACAACGCCCTGCATGTGCTGCTGACCGGAGAAACCGACGCCTATTACGCCGACTTTGCCCAGCAGCCCACCGAAAAACTGGCCCGCTGCCTGAGCCAGGGCTTCGCCTACCAGGGTCATGTCACGCGCCACGGCAACGCCCGCGGCGAACCCAGCGGCCACCTGCCGCCCAGCACCTTCGTGCTGTTCTTGCAGAACCACGACCAGATCGGCAATCGCGCCTTCGGCGAGCGCCTGGCAAGCCTGGCCGAGCCACGGGCGCTGCGGGCGGCCACGGTGCTGTTGCTGCTGTCGCCGATGATTCCGCTGCTGTTCATGGGCGACGAACTGGCCGCCACACAACCCTTCCTGTATTTCACCAGCCACCACGGCGAGCTGGCGGATGCCGTGCGCGAAGGCCGGCGCAATGAATTCGCCGACTTCAGTGCCTTTGCCGACCCGCATGAACGCGAGCGGATTCCCGACCCGAACGCGCCCGAGACCTTCCTCGCCTCACGGCCGCAAGCCGACCCGGCCGAGGGCGAACAGACCCAGGCGCTGTATCGCCGGCTGCTGCAACTGCGCAGCGAACACCTGGTGCCACACCTGCCCGGCGCCACGGCCCTGGGCGCCGAGGTGCTGGGCGAAGGCGCGCTCTGCGCTCGCTGGCGCCTGGGCAATGGACAGGAATTGCGCATCGACCTCAACCTGGGCGCGCGCCAGGTCGAGCAGCAACAGCCACCGAGCACGGCGCAGATCCTGTTCGAATACCCGGCCCAGGCTTTCGAACTGTTGCGCCAAGGCACTCTCGCCCCCTACAGCGCGCTGGTCAGCCTTGGCACAGTCGCCCCCACGCCAGACCTTGACGGAGAACACCGATGAGCGACGCGCAACTGGAAATCCTCGCCAGCCGGGCCGGCCTGGCCGTCGACTGGATCGATGCCAACGGTCAGCCGCAACGGGTCGCGCCGCGGGTGCTGCGAGCCGTGCTGGCCAGCCTCGGCCACCCGGCCGACAACGACCGGCAGATCGAAGCCAGCCTGCGCCAGCTGCTGCAGGTGCAGCAGAGCCGGCAACTGCCGCCGCTGCTGACCGCCGATGCCGGCCAGGGCCTGGACCTGGGGCACTACTTCGCCCCCGACACGCCCTGCGAGATCCGCCTGGAAGACGGCAGCGTGCTCAACCTGCGGCTGGACGCCGACGCCATGCTGCCGGGCCTGGTCCCGGTCGGCTATCAGCATGTCAGCATCGCCGACCAGCACTTCACCCTGGCCGTGGCGCCCGAGCGCTGCTACAGCGTCGCCGACGCGGTGGACCAGGCCACGCCCCGGGCCTGGGGCCTGAGCGTGCAACTGTATGCGTTGCGCCGCGCTGGCGATGGCGGTTTTGGCGATACCCAGGCACTGGAGAACCTGGTCCGGGTGGCGGGCGAACGTGGCGCCGAGGCCGTGGCCATCAGCCCGCTGCATGCCATGTTCAGCAGCGACAGCGGACGCTACAGCCCTTACTCGCCGTCCAGCCGGCTGTTCCTCAACAGCCTGTATGCCGCGCCCGGGACCATTCTTGGCGAACGCGCCTGGCGCAGCGCGATCGACGCCAGCGGCCTGGCGGCGCAACTGCATGAGCTGGAACACCAGCCGATGGTCGACTGGCCGGTAGCGGCCCAGGCCCGGCAGAAAGTCCTGCGCGCGCTCTATGAAGGCTTCTGCCAGGGCGAACACCCGCTGCACCAGGACTTCGCCAGCTTCCGCCACGCCAGTGGCGAGGCCCTGGAAAACCATTGCCGTTTCGAAGCCATCCAGGCCCAGCGCGCCGCCCGCGGCGAAAGTCTCGACTGGCGCGAATGGCCCGACGCCTGGCGCACGCCGAACAGCCCGGCGCTGGCGCACTTCGCCGAGGAGCATGCCGCTGACATTGGCTTCTATGCCTTCTGCCAATGGCTAATCGCACGCTGCCTGGAACGGGTGCAGACCACCGCCCGCAGCAGCGGCATGGGCATCGGCCTGATCGCCGACCTGGCGGTGGGCGCCGATGGCGGCGGCAGCCAGGCCTGGAGCCGCCAGGACGAACTGCTGGCGGCGCTGACCGTCGGCGCGCCGCCGGACATCCTCAATCGCCAGGGCCAGGGCTGGGGCATTTCCGCCTTTTCCCCGGAAGGCCTGGTGCGCAACGGTTTCCATGCCTTCATCGAAATGCTCCGGGCCAACTTCGCCCATGCCGGCGGCCTGCGCATCGACCACGTGATGGGCCTGCAACGGCTATGGGTGATCCCCCTCGGCGCCCCGCCCAGCGACGGCGCTTACCTGTATTACCCGGTGGACGACCTGCTGCGCCTGCTGACCCTGGAATCGCACCGGCACCAGGCGATCGTCCTCGGCGAAGACCTCGGCACGGTGCCCGACGGCCTGCGGGAAAAACTCAGCGCGCGGGCCATGCTCGGCATGCGCGTGCTGCTGTTCGAGCAGGAACACGGCACGCATTTCCGGCCGATCCTCGACTGGCCGGACAACGCCCTGGCCACCACCAGCACCCATGACCTGCCGACCCTCAACGGTTGGTGGCAGGGCCGCGACATCGACTGGAGCGCGCGCCTGGGCCTGGTGGACGCCAGCGGCGAAACCCATTGGCGCGAACATCGCCAGCGTGAACGCGAAGGCCTGCGCCACGCCCTGAGCCGCGACCCGCAAAATTTCCGAGAAGACACCCGCGAAGCCGACCAGGTGGTGGACGCCAGCGTGCGGTTTCTCGGCCATACCCGCGCGCCGCTGGTGCTGCTGCCCCTGGAGGACGCCCTGGGCATCGACGAACAGGCCAACCTGCCCGGCACCCTCGACAGCCATCCCAACTGGCGCCGGCGCCTGGCCGGCGACAGCGCGGCCTTGCTCGACGATCCGGACGCGGCGCGGCGCCTGGAACTGCTGGCCTGCGCCCGGCAACAGGCCCACGAGCGCGACCGATGAAGACCGCCAGGATCCCCAGCCAACCCGTGCGGGCCACCCTGCGCCTGCAGTTTCATCGCGGTTTCACCCTCGACGACGCGGTGCCGCTGGTGCCCTACTTCGCCCGCCTGGGCATCAGCCACCTGTACGCCTCGCCGCTGCTGTGCGCCCGCGCAGGCTCGATGCACGGCTACGACGTGGTCGACCCGACCCGGGTCAACCCCGAGCTGGGTGGCGAAGCCGCCCTCGGGCGCCTGGTCGGCAGCCTGCGCCAACACGGCATGGGCCTGCTGCTGGATATCGTCTCCAACCACATGGCGGTCGGCGGCGCGGACAATCCCTGGTGGCAGGACCTGTTGCGCTGGGGGCGCCTGAGCCCCTACGGCGAATTCTTCGATATCCAGTGGCATTCCCCCGACCCGTTGCTGGAGGGCCAATTGTTGCTGCCGTTCCTCGGCAGCGACTATGGCGTGGCCCTGCAGGAAGGCACGCTGACGCTGTGCTTCGATGCCGCGCAGGGCGAATTCCATGTCGAGCATTACCAGCATCACTTCCCGATCTGCCCCAGCGACTATGGCGAGCTGCTCAGGGTCCAGGGCGAACCCGACGCCGCGCTGGCCGAACGACTCAAGCAACTGGCCGACGCCTTCAGCACCCTGCGCTACCAGCCCGACGCCCATGCCCAGGCCGGCCCCTTGCACCGGCAATTGCAGGACGCCGCCCGCGAGCCGCGGGTCCGCGCGGCCATCGAACAGCACCTGGTGCTCTACGATTCGCGCCAGCCGCCAGGCTTCGCCCGCCTGCACGCCCTGCTGGAACAACAGGGCTACCGCCTGGCCAGCTGGCGCACGGCGGCGGACGACATCAACTGGCGGCGCTTCTTCGACATCAACGAACTGGGCGGGCTGCGGGTCGAGCGCCCGGCGGTGTTCGAGGCCACCCACGGCAAGATCTTCCAGTTGATCGCCGACGGCCTGGTGGACGGGCTGCGCATCGACCATATCGACGGCCTGGCCGACCCCCGCGGCTATTGCCGCAAGCTGCGGCGGCGGGTCGATGCCCTGCGCCCCGGCCAGCACTTGCCGATCTACGTGGAAAAAATCCTCGGCGCCGACGAAAGCCTGCGCCGCGACTGGGGCGTGGACGGCAGCACCGGCTATGAATTCATGAACCAGCTGTCGCTGCTGCAACACGACCCGCAGGGCGCCGAACCCCTGGCCGCACTCTGGAGCCGCTACAGTGAACGCCCGGCGGACTTCCTCGAAGAGGCCCGGCTGGCACGCCAGCAATTGCTCAACGGCTCACTGGCCAGCGACTTTGAAAGCGTGGCCCAGGCCTTGCTGCAAGTGGCGCGCAACGACGTGATGAGCCGCGACCTGACCCTTGGCGCCATTCGCCGCGCCTTGCAGGCGCTGATCGTGCATTTCCCGGTGTACCGCACCTACATCGGCGCCTGCGGGCGCTCGGCGGCGGACGAGGTGGTGTTCCAGCAGGCCCTGCAAGGTGCCCGCAACACCCTGGGCGAGGCCGACTGGCCAGTGCTGGCCTACCTGCAACAGTGGCTCGGCGGGTACGGCTGGCGGCAGCTGCCGCCGGGGCGCCCGCGCAAGGTCCTCAAGCATGCCTGCGTGCGCTTCCAGCAACTGACCTCGCCAGCGGCGGCCAAGGCCGTGGAAGACACCGCCTTCTATCGCTCGGCGGTGCTGCTGTCGCGCAACGACGTGGGGTTTTCCAGCGAACGCTTCTGCGCCCCGGCGGAGGATTTCCATGCCGCCTGCCGCGAGCGCCTGGCGACTTTCCCCGACAACCTGCTGGCCAGCGCCACCCACGACCACAAGCGCGGCGAAGATACCCGCGCGCGCCTGGCGGTGCTCAGCGAACTCAGCCCGTGGTATGTCGAACAGGTCGAGCACTGGCGCAGCCTGGCGCAACTGCTGCGCGGCGATCCGTTGGCGCCCGACGGCGGCGACGAGCTGATCCTCTATCAAGCCTTGCTCGGCAGCTGGCCGCTGCACCTGCGCAGCGACGACCACCCGGGCCTGCAGGACTATGCGCGGCGCCTCTGGGGCTGGCAGGGAAAAGCCCTGCGCGAAGCCAAGCTGCACAGCAGCTGGGCGGCGCCCAACGACGCCTATGAAAGCGCGGTACGCGACTTTATCGAGCGCCTGCTGCTCAGCGCCGAGGGCCTGCCGCTACGCAGCGCCATCGCCGCCGCCGTCCAGCTCATCGCGCCGGCCGGGGCCCTCAACGGCCTGGCTCAATCCTTGCTGCGCATGACGGTGCCGGGCGTGCCGGACCTGTATCAGGGCAACGAGTTCTGGGACTTCAGCCTGGTGGACCCGGACAACCGCCGCCCGGTGGACTTCGCCGCCCGACAGCAGGCTCTGGACCACCCCGGCGAAATCATGGAACTGTTGGCGAACTGGCGCGACGGGCGCATCAAGCAGGCCTTGATCGTCGCCACGCTGGCCCGCCGCAGCGAGTACCCCGAGCTGTTTCGCCGGGGCACTTACCAGGCCCTGCCGGTACAGGGCCGCCACGCCGGCAAGGTGCTGGCCTTCATGCGTGAACACCAGGGCCAACGCGCCGTGGTGATAGTGCCCAGGTTGGTCGCGCGGCTGCTGGAAAGCAGCGCGCAACCCTGGGTCGACGCGCCGGATTGGGGCGATACGCGAGTGCATCTACCGTTCGCCGCACCCGGGCAGAACCTGAAGGGACTTTTCTCCACGAGGGCAGTCACACCCCACAAGGATCTGACGATCAGCAGCGCATTGCGGGATTTCCCGGTCAACCTCTTCATCCAAACTTGAGTTCAGTTCAGGAGCATTGCGATGAGTACCGACGACAAACGCATTCGTGAGTTCGCCTATCAAATCTGGGAGTCGGAAGGCCGGCCCGACGGGCAGGAACACCGGCATTGGGAAATGGCCCGCAAGCTGGCCGAGGCCGAGGCCATGGCCCCAAGCACGCCGCCCAAGGCAACCCGTGCCGCCAGCCCCAAGCCAGCGGCAAAGCCCAAGGCCGCCGCCAAGCCCGCGGCCGCGGCGCCGGTGACGCCTCCCGGAGAAAAGGCCGCCGCCGGAGCCAGCAGCGCAGTGAAAAAGCCGCGGGCACCGCGCAAGCCACCGGCCCTCTGACGTCCTTGCCGCCAAGGCACCCGCGCGCCCCACCTTCGCCACCCTTCCCCATGTGTGTGGCGCGCCCATGCGCCACAGGGCCTGTTCGCCCATCTGATTTGCAGGAGCATTCATGACCACGTCCAAAGCCGCCGCCACGCCGAAAACCCCGCCAACCACCGAACCCACACGAATTCGCGAAGGCCTGCCCTTCCCGCTGGGCGCGACCTGGGACGGCCTGGGGGTCAACTTCGCGCTGTTTTCGGCCAATGCCACCAAGGTCGAGCTGTGCCTGTTCGATGCCACGGGCGAAGTCGAACTCGAGCGTATCGAGCTGCCGGAATACACCGACGAGATCTTCCACGGCTACCTGCCCGACGCCCACCCCGGGCTGGTCTACGGCTACCGGGTACACGGGCCCTACGACCCGGCCAACGGTCATCGCTTCAACCCCAACAAACTGTTGATCGACCCTTACGCCAAGCAACTGGTCGGCGAACTGAAATGGTCCGAGGCGCTGTTCGGCTACACCATCGGCCACCCTGATGCCGACCTCAGTTTCGACCAACGCGACAGCGCGCCCTTCGTGCCCAAATGCAAAGTGATCGACCCGGCCCACACCTGGGGCCACGATCATCGGGTCAGCGTGCCCTGGGACAAGACGATCATTTATGAGACTCACGTGCGCGGCTACACCATGCGCCACCCCTCGGTGCCGGAGGCGTTGCGCGGCACCTTTGCCGGGCTGATGGTCGACGACGTGCTGGAGCACATTCGCAAGCTCGGGGTGTCCTCGGTGGAGCTGCTGCCGATCCACGCCTTCGTCAACGATCAGCATTTGCTGCACAAGGGCATGACCAACTACTGGGGCTACAACAGCATCGCCTTCTTCGCCCCCGACCCGCGCTACCTGGCCAGCGGCAAGATCGCCGAATTCAAGGAAATGGTCGCGCACCTGCACGAGGCCGGTCTCGAACTGATACTCGACGTGGTCTACAACCACACCGCCGAAGGCAACGAGCAGGGCCCGACCCTGTCCATGCGCGGTATCGACAATGCCTCCTACTACCGCCTGATGCCTGACGAAAAACGCTTATATATCAATGACTCTGGCACCGGCAACACCCTCGACCTGAGCCACCCTTGCGTGCTGCAGATGGTCACCGACTCGCTGCGCTACTGGGCCACGGAAATGCACGTGGACGGTTTTCGCTTCGACCTGGCGACCATTCTCGGGCGTTACCACGATGGCTTCGACGAGCGCCACAGCTTCCTCGTGGCCTGCCGCCAGGACCCGGTGCTGCGCCAGGTGAAACTGATCGCCGAGCCGTGGGACATCGGCCCTGGCGGTTATCAGGTGGGTGGCTTCCCGCCGGGCTGGGTGGAGTGGAACGACAAGTTCCGCGACACCGTGCGCGCCTTCTGGAAAGGCGACGACGGCCAGCTCGCCGACTTCGCCGCGCGCATGACCGCCTCCGGCGAGATGTTCAACCAGCGCGGTCGGCGGCCTTACACCTCTGTCAATTTCGTTACCGCCCACGACGGCTTCACCCTGCATGACCTGGTGTCGTACAACGACAAGCACAACGAGGCCAACGACGAGGACAACCAGGACGGCAGCAACAACAACCTGTCGTGGAACCACGGCGTCGAAGGCCCCACCGACGACCCGCAGATCAATGCGCTGCGCCTGCGCCAGATGCGCAATTTCTTCGCCACCCTGCTGCTGGCCCAGGGCACGCCGATGATCGTCGCCGGCGACGAGTTCGCCCGCACCCAGCACGGCAACAACAACGCCTATTGCCAGGACAGCGAAATCGGCTGGGTCAACTGGGACCTGGACGACGATGGCAAGTCGTTGCTGAAATTCGTCAAGCGCCTGATCAAGCTGCGCATGACTTATCCGATCCTGCGCCGCGGGCGCTTCCTGGTGGGCAGCTACAACGAGGACATCGGGGTCAAGGACGTCACCTGGCTGGCCCCGGACGCCAGCGAGATGACCATCGAACAATGGCAGGACAGCCACGGCCGCTGCCTGGGCATGCTGCTCGACGGCCGCGCCCAGGAAACCGGCATACGCCGCCCCGGCGCCGACGCCACTTTGCTGCTGGTGGTCAACGCGCACCACGACATCGTCAACTTCAGCCTGCCGGAAGTGCCCCCCGGCGGCTTCTGGACCTGCATGATCGACACCAACCAGCCGGCGGTGAAAGGCCAGGAACGTTTCGAGTTCGGCCACCAGTATTCGGTGACCGGTCGCTCGCTGCTGCTGTTCGAACTGCAACACGAGAACGACGATTGAGCAGGTTCCTGGCCATCCAGGAATCCGATCGCGGGCAGCGCATCATACAAATGTACGATGGTGCCATTTCCCCATTTCCGGCTATCTTGAACCGCTGAGCGTGGCGATCGGAATACGCCGCCGGCCCCTGTGATGGTGGCCAGTGGCCACGCATGATTGAACGCTCTTGCAGGACGGCAATCCAAGGTATGGAGCGCCGGCACCCGGACCGACACCGGGCGCGAACCCAAGCGGGCCCGGCTTATCACCGCGCGCCGACTGCCCCGGAACAAGGATGTGATACCCATGAAGCCCATACCTCTGAGCGACAACTGGCCGGAGCAGGTCTGGAACGGCGCTCGCCATCTGCCCGACGTCCCCCCCATCAACATCGCCAGCCTGGTACCGCCCGGATGCCGCGCGGTGATCATCGCCCCGCACCCGGGCGATGAAGTGCTGATCTGCGGCGGCCTGCTGCAAGTCCTGGCCCACCACGGCCATCCGCTGCAATTGATTTCCGTCACCGACGGCAGCGCCAGCCACCCCGGCTCCGAGCTGTGGTCGGAGCGGCGCCTGAGCGTGTTTCGCCCCCAGGAAAGTGTCGAGGCCCTGCGCCGCCTCGGGCTGCCCCTGCATAGCCTGAAATGGATTCGCGGCGGTTTTGTCGACAATGCGCTGCAAGACCGCGAGCACCAGTTGAGCCAGTTCATCGGCCGCTACCTGCGCCCCGGCGACGTGGTGTTCAGCACCTGGCGCGAAGACGGCAACGATGACCACGATGCCGTCGGCCGGGCCAGCGCCAGGGCCGCGGCCCGGGCCGGCGTGGCCTTCCACGAAATGCCGGTGCTGGCCTGGCACTGGCCGGCGCGCGATGAGCACCTGCTGCCCTGGCACCGCGCCCGCAAGCTGCGCCTGGACACCTGGACCGTGGCCCGCAAGCGCCATGCGGCGCATGCCTACGCCAGCCAATTGCAGGGCGATCCGGGCATCGGCCTGGCCCCGACGCTGACGTCGGTGGTGCTGGAGCGGCTGCGCCAGTCCTACGAAATCATTTTCATGTAGGGCACCGCCGGCCTATGCCGATCGGGGGCAACCTGAACTGACCGGCAAAGTATCAGTCGCATGAGTAACCGCCCTGATTACGAGGAGTGAGCGTGAGCACCGATTCAACCAGGCGCCCGGTCACGCCGGCAACGCCGGACGAAACCCAGGCGATCCATCGCCTGCGAATCCTGACCGTCAATACCCACAAGGGCTTCACCGCCCTGAACCGTCGTTTCATTCTCCCGGAGCTGCGTGATGCGGTACGCAGCACCCAGGCCGACCTGGTGTTCCTCCAGGAAGTCCTCGGCGAGCACGAGCGTCACGCCAACCGCTACAGCAACTGGCCACAGCAATCGCAGTACGAATTTCTTGCCGACAGCATGTGGAGCGACTTCGCCTACGGGCGCAACGCGGTCTATCCCGACGGCCATCACGGCAACGCCCTGCTGTCGAAATACCCGATCCGCCAGTACCGCAACCTCGATGTGTCGATCACCGGCCCGGAACGCCGCGGGCTGTTGCACTGTGTGCTGGATGTGCCGGGGCACGCCGAGGTGCATGCCATCTGCGTGCACCTGAGCCTGCTGGAAAGCCATCGCCAACTGCAATTGGAGTTGCTGTGCCTGTTGCTCGAGGCACTGCCGGACGACGCGCCAGTGATCATCGCCGGCGATTTCAACGACTGGCAGTTGCATGGCAACACCACCCTCGCCCGCCGCGACGACCTGCACGAAGCCTTCGAGCGCCACCACGGCCGCCCGGCGAAGACCTACCCGGCGCGCTGGCCACTGCTGCGCCTGGACCGCATCTACCTGCGCAACGCCACCAGCCATGCGCCGAAGATCCTCGGGCACAAGCCCTGGACGCACCTGTCGGATCACCTGCCGCTGGCGGTGGAAGTGCACCTCTGAGCGACCGCCCAAAACATTCGCACAAACAATCGCCGCGCCGGGATCGTGCGCAGGCGGCGATTGTCATCGATACTCGAGCCTCTCATTCCGATCGCTGCCCGCAGCGTCGGGCCGCTGTCTGGTGTTATTACCAAGGAGTCACCCCATGAGCGATAAACCCGTGATTGTGTTGGTCCATGGTTTCTGGGGCGGTGCCGCCCACTGGAACAAAGTCATAGTCGAGCTGCTGCAACGCGGCTACACGCGGATTCGCGCAGTGGAGCTGCCGCTGACTTCGCTGGCCGATGACGTCGAGCGTACCCGCAAGCTGGTGGCCCAGCAGGAAGGGCCGGTGCTGCTGGTCGGCCATTCCTACGGCGGCGCGGTAATCACCGAAGCCGGCCTGGCGCCGAATGTCGCGGGCCTGGTGTACATCGCCGCGTTCGCCCCCGATGCCGGCGAAAGCCCTGGCGGCATCACCCAGCAGCACCCGCCCGAGGCTGCGGCGAACCTGCTGCCCGACAGCGACGGCTACTTGTGGGTCAAGCCGGAGCGCTTCCATGAAAGCTTCTGCCAGGATCTGCCGGAGCAGGACGGGCTGGTCATGGGCCTGACCCAGAAGGCGCCGCTGGCCAATACCTTCGGCAACACCATCGGTACCCCCGCCTGGAAGCACAAGCCGTCGTGGTACCAGATTTCCACCGAGGACCGGATGATCGCCCCGCAGAACCAGCAACGCATGGCTGCGCGCCTGGGGGCGAGAAAGATCATCAGCCTGGCGGCCAGCCATGCATCCCTCGCCTCCCAGCCCGCCGAGGTCGCCGGCCTGATCGACGAGGCGGCCACGGAGCTGGCCCAAGGCTGAAAACCCGCCGAGGGTCGCCCAACCCTGCCGATTCGCCCGCCCAGGGGCGGGTCGGTAGTGGGCTACTGAAAATCCGCTTGCCCCTGCCCTTGCCGACGTTTTTTCGCACAAACAAGAACTTAGAGAACCACGTTTTTTCAGTCGTTTACATCGCCTGAATTACCTACGCCATTGGTCGGTCATTTTCTTGACGTCTGCCTTGTCGTCTCCTTAGCTACAGCTTACTACCCCCGGACAAATCACCAGGGGCAAGTCCGAAACCCCTGCTCTAGAGCGGGTCGACGCGCCTTGCCTCAACGAACTCGGTCGCCCCTCATTCGGGGTAGGAGAGACGCCATAGCGAGACACGGCATGCGATTGCAAGGTAGCCCCCATGAAAACTTCACTCACCCCACAAGAGATCAAAATCATTCTGTGCACAGTTTCTGCTTCGGTTCTGCTGTGCTCTTCCATGGAGGCGCAGGCATCCCCTGCCGAGGACGAGGCGCAGCGTTGGTATCGCCAGGACCTGCTTTTGAACAGTCTGCTCACACCCGCGACACCCCAGGCGCCCATGCCGGCCAGCCAGCCCGTGGGCAACAGCCTGGGTATCGTGCAAGACCGCCCGCAGGCGTGGGATCCGCTTTACGGTCCCGCGGCGCGGCAGACTGAAGTCGGCTACCTCGGTTCGCGTTTTGCCAGCAGCTTCAACGGCATGCCCGGCGGCTCGGTGCTCTACACCCTCGAAAGCAGCAGCGGCCATACCCAGCGCGTCGGCCTGCTGGGCGGCCAAAGCCAGTTCCAGGCCAACAGCCAGGGCATGCCCGGCGGCTTCAGCGACCCGCGCAACGACAGCATCAGCGTCCAGGGACAAAGCCTCGGCGCGTTCTGGAGCCTCACCGGTCCCCAGGGCTGGCATGTCGATCTGTCGGCCAGCGGTGCCCGGGTCAGTGGCTTCAGCCGCACCGGACAGGGCCAGCGGCAAGCTGCCGAGGGCAGCGCGGTGACCCTGTCGGTACAGGGCGGGATTCCCATCGGCATCAGCGACAACTGGGTAGTCGAACCGCAGGCGCAATTGATCAACCAGCGCATCAGCCTGGACAACCCGAACGCTGACAGCGGCGGCGGCAGTTCCGCCGGCAACCTGAACTCCTGGAGCGGCCGCGTCGGCGCCCACTTGCAAGGTCACTACGACGTGGCCGGGCACTCGGTGGAACCTTATGTGCGCACCAGCTTGTGGCACACGGTGTACAGCGGCGATGTGCTGACCCTGGACAAGGTCGACAAGATCAGCAGCAGCCGCAAGTCCTCCACCGTCGAGGTCGGCCTGGGCCTGGTGGCCAGGCTCACGCCGGTCGTCAGCCTGTACGTGAGCGCCGACTACAGCAGCGATGTGGATGACAACGACCTCAACGGGCTGATCGGCAGCCTGGGTGTGCGGATGCGCTGGTAAAAGCCTGTAATGGCTGCAGCATGCTGCGCTCGGCGGCGCAGCCGATGCCAAGGGAGCATCGGCCATACGCGTCATCCGGGTTGTGGGCTCTACGAGCCCGATCGCAGCCTGCGGCAGCGGCTACGGGAATTGGGGTTTCAGCGACACTTGGTGCTTATCGCCAGCCAGCTCGCGCCTGCAGGAGTTGCCCTGCAGGCGCGACGGCTAGCCGGATCAAGCCTCTGGTTGCAGGATCAGCACCGCCAGCGGCGGCAGGTTCAACACCAGCGACAACGCCTGGCCATGGCTCGCCACGTCTTCGGTGAACACCCCGCCGCCGTTGCCATAGTTGGAACCGGCGTAGGTGTCCGAATCACTGTTGAGCAATTCGCCCCAGCGCCCGGCGAACGGCACGCCGACCCGGTAGGCCTGGCGCGGCACCGGGGTGAAGTTGGCCACCACCAGCAACGGCTTGCCCTCCTTGCTCCAGCGCAGCCAGGCATAGACGCTGTTGATCGCATCGTCGCCGATCAGCCATTGGAAACCTTGAGGTGCGTGGTCCTGCTCGTGCAGCGCCGGGTGCTCGCGGTACAGCCGGTTGAGGTCGCCCACCAGTTTCTGCACCCCACGGTGCTCGGGGTATTGCAGCAGGTACCAGTCCAGTTGCTGATCGTGATTCCATTCGCGCCACTGGCCGAATTCGCAGCCCATGAACAGCAGCTTCTTGCCCGGATGGGTCCACATGAAGCTCAGGTAGGCGCGTAGGTTGGCGAACTTCTGCCAGCGGTCGCCGGGCATCTTGTCGATCAGCGAATGCTTGCCGTGCACCACCTCGTCGTGGGAGATCGGCAGGATGAAGCGCTCGGACCAGGCATACACCAGGCCGAAACTCAGCTCGTTGTGGTGATGGGCGCGGTACACCGGGTCCTGCTGGATGTAATGCAGCGAATCGTGCATCCAGCCCATGTTCCATTTGTAGGCGAAGCCCAGGCCGCCCTGCTGGGTGCTCTGGCTGACGCCGGGCCAGGCCGTGGACTCCTCGGCGATCACCAGGGCGCCCGGCGCCTCGAGGGCCACCACATCATTGAGGTGACGCAGGAAGTCGATGGCTTCGAGGTTCTCGCGCCCGCCGTGGCGATTGGGCACCCATTCCCCGGCGTTGCGCGAATAGTCGCGATAGAGCATCGAGGCCACGGCATCCACCCGCAGGCCGTCGACGTGAAAATGCTTGAGCCAGTGCAGCGCCGACGCCAGCATGAAACCGTGGACCTCGGTGCGCCCCAGGTTGTAGATCAGGGTGTCCCAGTCCTGGTGGAAACCTTCCAGCGGGTTGCCGTATTCGTACAGCGCGGTGCCGTCGAATTGCGCCAGGCCGTGGGCGTCGGTGGGAAAGTGCGCCGGCACCCAGTCGAGGATCACGCCGATGCCCGCCAGGTGGCAGGCATTGACGAACGCCGCGAAGTCGTCGGCGCTGCCGTAACGGGCGCTGGGGGCGAACTGCGACAGCGGCTGATAGCCCCAGGAACCGCCGAACGGGTGCTCCATGATCGGCATCAGCTCGATATGGGTGAAGCCTAGGTTTTGCACATAGGGGATCAGGCGCCCGGCCAGTTCATGCCAGTTGTAGTGGCGCGCCACTTCGCCCAGGTCGTCCACCTCGCATTGCCAGGAGCCGGCATGCAGTTCGTAGATCGACAGCGGCGCATCCGCGCGCTGGCGTTCGCCACGGCCCTGCATCCAGTCGAAGTCCTGCCAGTCGATCGTCAGCGGCCCGGCGACTTTCGAGGCGGTGTCCGGCGGCATCTGGGTGGCCAGCGCCACCGGGTCGGACTTCAGCGGCAGGATGCCGTGGGCGCCGAGAATTTCATATTTATAGGCTTCGCCCGGGCCCAGGCGCGGGATGAATATTTCCCAGACCCCGGACGGATGGCGCAGGCGCATCGGGTGCCGGCGCCCATCCCAGACGTTGAAGTCGCCGACCACCGAGACCCGTCGGGCATTCGGCGCCCAGACCGCAAAGCGCACGCCGTCGACGCCGTCCACGGTTTTCAGCTGCGCGCCGAGGCAGGCACTGAGGTCGCGATGGTTGCCCTCGGCGAACAGGTACAGGTCCATCTCGCCGAGCAACGGGCCGAAGCTGTAGGGATCCTCGGCGACCTGCTCGCCCCCGGCCCACTGCATGCGCAGCAGGTAAGGCTGGGCCACGGGCAGATGGCCGACAAACAGCCCGGGCACTTCCGTGCCGTCAAGGCTGCCAAGCAGCGTAACGCCATCACGGGCCAGCACTTGCACGCTCAGCGCACCCGGCAGGAAGGCCCGAATAAACTGGCCACCGGCACCGTCGTCATGGGGACCGAGCACGGCAAAGGGGTCCTGGTGCTCGGCACGCACCAGTGCCTCGACATCCCTGGCGGCAGGCATCGCCTGCCTGACCTCACCCTGTCCCTTGTTCAAGAAACTCATGACTGTTCTCCACCACTTTTTGTTTCGGAAAAGGCTTTCACACCGCTCAACAACGCCTGCAGTCCCCGCAACGGCACGGCGAGCCAGGCCGGGCGGTTTTCCGCTTCATACGCCACTTCATAGGCGGCTTTCTCCAGGCTGAACAAGGTCAGCGCCGCGTCCTCGCCGTTTTTGTCCTGCCAGGCATGACCAAGACTAGCTGTCGCCAGCCGATACGCCTGGACAAACGACTCGCGGGCTTCGTGCAGGTAGCGCTCGGTCACCCGCTGCCGGGCCACCAGGGCCTGGGCCGAGGCGTCGAGGGCCTGGCCACTGAATGCCAGCGCCGCGGCGTAATCGAAGGACCGCAGCACGCCGCTGACATCCTTGTACGGGCTGTGCTTGCCCCGCCGCTCTTCCAGCGGTCGTGCCGGTTCGCCCTCGAAATCGATCAGGTAGGCATCGCCCTTGATCACCAGGACCTGGCCCAGGTGCAGGTCGCCGTGGACGCGCATGCGCAGGCCGCCGACCGCGCGTTCCGCCAGGTCCCGGATATGCGCCAGGATCGCCTTCTTGTGTTGGTGCCACGACGCCACGCGCTGCTGGTCCTCGGCCGTCAGTTCGGATTGATGCTGCTTGAGCAAGTGCAAGGCCCGTTCCAACTGCGCGCCAATCTGCTTCGCCCAGGCCTGGGCGTCCTTGGCCGTGCTCGGCTGCGCGGCAAAGTCCGGGTTGGCGGTCGGCGCCGCGAGGATCTGGTGCATTTCCCCCAGGCGCTGGCCAAGCATGCCGGCAAAGTCGCGCAGCTCGCCCAGGGCGTTGTAATGCTGGTCCTGCTCGGACACGGCGTCGGCCAGCTCGTCGCGGATCGCCCGCTCCAGGTTGTTCTGGGTCCATTCCCAGGCATCGCCCTGGTTGCTCAGGTAGCCCTGGGCAATCATCAGCAGGCTGTCCTCGCCCTGCCCGTCACGGCGGCTCACTGAACCGAGCAAGGGCGAAATGTGCGGGAAGCCGGCGGCGGTCAGGTAGCCGCCCATTTCCAGTTCCGGGTGCACCCCGCTGGCCACCTTGCGGATCAGCTTGAGCACCAGGCAGCCGCCGATCACCACCGAACTGTTGGATTGCTCGGCGGACAGGTAGCGCACTTCCGGTTCCCCGCCCAGGCCGAGCCCGGCCAGCTGCGGAGTCGCCTCGAAGCGAATCTCGCCATCGCCGCAGGGCAATACGCTTTGCGCCTGGATCGCCTGCAAGACGTTGCGCACAAAGCTTTCCAGGGCAAAGGCGTCGGTGATCAGCCCCACCTGGCGGCCACGGCGCACCCGGGCCAGGGCCAGTTGCTGCGGCAGCGCGGCGCCGATCTGGTCTTCGGCGAGCAGGCCGAACGGCAGTTGGTAGCGCCCGCTCTGGCCACCGCCACTGACCTGCAGCTCGCTGAGCAGCACCGGATGCTGCGGATCGCCGAAGCGCACGCCATACACGATGTGCACTTGCTCGATGGCGCTGTCCTTGCCGGCGAACCAGCGGCGCTTGGGCAGCCAGGTGGGCAGCGAGCTTTGCTCCAGGGTGGTGCGCGACGGGGCCTCGAGCAATTCCTCGAGGCGTTTTTTCAGAACCAGGGTGGTGAAGTCCGGCATGCTCTGGGCCGGCTCCACATGCCAGCTCGGCATCTGGTTTTCCGCCGCCAGGACAAACCAGTAGAAGCCATAAGGCGCCAGGGTCAGGAGGAAATTCAGCTGGCCGATCGGCGGGAAGGCATTCCCGCCGAGCATCTCCACCGGCACCATGCCGGCGAACGCCGACAGGTCCAGTTCCGCGGCCTGGGCACTGCGCGACACATTGGCCACGCAGAGGATGATTTCGTGCTTGCCGTCGGGCCCAGTGTATTCACGGGTGTACGCCAGGATCCGGCGGTTGCTCGGCGACAGCATCTTCAGGCTGCCGCGGCCGAAAGCCTTGGACTGCTTGCGGATCGCCAGCATGCGCCGGGTCCAGTTGAGCAGCGAATGCGGATCACCGGACTGAGTCTCGACATTCACCGACAGGTAGCCGTACAGCGGGTCCATGATCGGCGGCAGGACCAGGCTCGCCGGGTCGGCCCGGGAGAAGCCGCCATTGCGGTCGATCGACCATTGCATCGGCGTGCGCACGCCATCGCGGTCGCCGAGGTAGATGTTGTCGCCCATGCCGATCTCGTCGCCGTAATACAGGGTCGGCGTGCCCGGCATCGACAGCAGCAGGCTGTTGAGCAGTTCCACGCGGCGGCGGTCGCGCTCCATCAGCGGCGCCAGGCGCCGGCGAATCCCCAGGTTGATCCGGGCGCGGCGGTCGGCGGCGTAGTAGTTCCACAGGTAATCGCGCTCGCGGTCGGTGACCATCTCCAGGGTTAGTTCATCGTGGTTGCGCAGGAAGATCGCCCACTGGCAGTTGGCGGGAATTTCCGGGGTCTGGCGCAGAATATCGGTGATCGGGAAACGGTCTTCCTGGGCCAGCGCCATGTACATGCGCGGCATCAGCGGGAAGTGGAACGCCATGTGGCATTCATCGCCGTCGTCGCCCTTCATATCCCCGAAGTACAGCTGGGTGTCTTCCGGCCACTGGTTGGCCTCGGCCAGCAGCATGCGGTCCGGGTAGTTGGCGTCGATCTCGGCACGGATCTGCTTGAGCACATCGTGGGTCTCGGGCAGGTTCTCGTTGTTGGTGCCGTCGCGTTCGATCAGGTAGGGAATGGCGTCCAGGCGCAGGCCGTCGATGCCCATGTCCAGCCAGTAGCGCATCACCGACAGCACCGCCTTCATCACCTGCGGGTTGTCGAAATTGAGGTCCGGCTGGTGCGAATAGAAACGGTGCCAGAAGTACTGGCCGGCTACCGGGTCCCAGGTCCAGTTGGACTTCTCGGTGTCGAGAAAGATGATCCGCGTGCCGTCGTATTTCTGATCGTTATCGGACCACACGTAAAAGTCGCGCGCCTTGGAGCCGGCCTTGGCCTTGCGCGCCCGCTGGAACCAGGGGTGCTGGTCGGAGGTGTGGTTGATGACCAGCTCGGTGATTACCCGCAGCCCGCGCTTGTGGGCCCCGGCGATAAAGCGCCGGGCGTCGGCGAGGGTCCCGTAGTCGGGGCTGACGCCACGGTACTCGGCGATGTCGTAACCGTCGTCGCGGCGTGGCGAGGGGTAGAACGGCAACAGCCAGATGGTGTTTACGCCGAGGTCGGCGATGTAGTCGAGCTTGGCGATCAGGCCGGGAAAGTCACCGATCCCGTCGTTATTGGAGTCGAAATAGGATTTGACGTGAACTTGATAAATCACCGCGTCCTTGTACCAGAGCGGGTCCTTGATGAAGGTGGCTGACCTGGATTTCTTCGCCATGGGTAACTCCTGAAAAATTCATTGGTCCATGTCGCGCAGATAGCACTGCACCTGTAGCCGCTGCCTAGCTCGTCCCTCTATAACAACCAACCGCTGCCGAACACCCCCTGTAGCCGCTGCCGAGCCTGCGAGGCTGCGACAAGGCCCGCAGGGCCTTCAAGGGCCTCAAGAGCGCGCCCCGTTCCGGGCCAATCGCAGCCTGCGGCAGCGGCTACACCGATCGCGCGCCTCTATAACCGCTGCCGAGCCCGCCCCTCTGTAGCCGCTGCCGAGCCCGCGAGGCTGCGACAAGGCCCGCAGGGCCTTCAAGGGCCCCAAGAGCGCGCCCCGTTCCGGGCCGATCGCAGCCTGCGGCAGTGGCTACACCGATCGCGCGCCTCCATAACCGCTGCCGAACCCGCTCCTCTGTAGCCGCTGCCGAGCCCGCGAGGCTGCGACAAGGTCCGCAGGGCCTTCAAGGGCCTCAAGAGCGCGCCCCGTTCCGGGCCGATCGCAGCCTGCGGCAGCGGCTACACCGATCGCGCGCCTCTATAACCGCTGCCGAGCCTGCCCCCTGTAGCCGCTGCCGAGTTCGCGAGGCTGCGATAAGGCCCGCAGGGCCTTCAAGGGCCTCAAGAGCGCGTCCCGTTCCGGGCCAATCGCAGCCTGCGGCAGCGGCTACCGATGTGAATCAGGCGACGCTGATACGCCAGATACCGAACGGTAGCCGCCAGGGTTCGATCCGCATGAACTGGACCTTGCCGTACCAGGTCCAGCGGTGGCCGTTCATCAAGTCCTCGCCCTGGGTCTGGGCGTCGTCCGGCAGGCCCAGTTCCCACAGCGGCAATTCGAAATGCGCCTCCTGGGCATTGAACGGGTCCAGGTTGACCGCCACCAGGATGAAGTTGCTGAGGTCGGCGGTGCGCTTGCCGAAATACAGGATGTTGTCGTTCCAGGCGTTATAGACCTGCAGGCCCAGGTGGGTCTGCAACGCCGGGTTCTGCCGGCGGATGCGATTGAGCTGGGCGATCTCGGCGACGATGTTGCCGGGGGCGCTGAAGTCCCGTGGGCGGATCTCGTATTTCTCCGAGTTCAGGTATTCCTCCCGGCCCGGGATCGGCGCCGCCTCGCACAGCTCGAAGCCCGAATACATGCCCCACAGGCCCGACCCCATGGTCGCCAGCGCGGCGCGGATGAGAAACCCCGGGCGGCCCGACTCATGCAGAAAGAACGGATTGATGTCCGGCGTGTTGACGAAAAAATTCGGCCGGTAGCATTCACGCCACGGCGACTGGTTGAGCTCGGTGAAGTAGGTCGCCAGTTCGCTCTTGGTATTGCGCCAGGTGAAGTAGGTGTAGCTCTGGGAATAACCGACCTTGCCCAGGCGCGCCATCATCGCCGGCGTGGTGAAGGCCTCGGCGAGAAAGATCACCTCCGGGTACAGCGCCCGCACATCGGCGATCAGCCACTGCCAGAACGGCAGCGGCTTGGTATGGGGGTTGTCCACGCGAAAGATCTTCACCCCCTCCTCGACCCAGCCGACCACGATGTCGCGCAGCGCCAGCCACAGGCTGGGGATGGCGTCGATGGCGTAGAAATCGACGTTGACGATGTCCTGGTATTTCTTCGGCGGGTTCTCGGCGTATTTGATGCTGCCGTCCGGGCGCCAGTTGAACCAGCCCGGATGCTGCTTGAGCCAGGGGTGGTCCTGGGAACACTGGATGGCGAAATCCAGGGCGATCTCCAGGCCGTGCTCGGCGGCGGCGGCCACCAGGCGCCGGAAGTCCTCGCGACTGCCGAGCTGCGGGTGGATCGCCTCGTGGCCGCCCTCATCACTGCCGATCGCATAAGGGCTGCCCGGCTCGTCGGGGCCGGCGGTCAGGGCGTTGTTGCGGCCCTTGCGAAAGCTGCGGCCGATGGGGTGGATCGGCGGGAAGTAGAGCACGTCGAAGCCCATGTCGTGGATCATCCCCAGGCGCGAGTGCACATCGTTGAAGGTGCCATGGCGCGCCGGATCGTCGGTGATCGAGCGGGGAAACAGCTCGTACCAGCTGGCGAACTGCGCGCGTTCGCGCTCCACCTCCAGCGGGTACTCGGGGCTCAGGCTCAGGTAGGGACGGTGGTCGGCCTCGGCCATCAGCGCGGCACTGCGCTCGTCGAGGAACAGCGCCACCTGCTCGGCTTCGAGCAATGTTGCCAGTTCATGGTGCAGCGCCAGCAATTGCTCGCGCAGCGGCCCTTCGCTGCGCTCGGCGGCGTGCAGCACGTGGCTGCGGCCCTCTTGCAACTCAAGGCTGACCGCAACGCCGGCCAAGTGTTTTTTCTGCAGTTCGTAGCAGAAGCTGGCGAACTGGTCGATCCAGGCCTCGATGCAATACAGGTAACGGCCCTGGCTGGCCACGGTGAACTGACCCGCCCAGCCATTGTTGCCCAGCTCCTCCATGGTTTCGCTGTGCCAGTGACTGTCGGCTTCGGCGTGCCAGCGGATGCGCACGGCCAGCTTGTCGTGGCCATCGGCGAACACCTTGCTGCTGACCCGCACCACTTGCCCCACCACCGCCTTGGCGGCGAACTGGCCGCCGTCGATCACCGGCATGGTGTTCTCGATGACGATGCGCGGCAGCAGCAAGGCCTGCGACAGCGGCAGATTCGGGTTGTAGTGCAGTTCAGTCGGTTTTTGCGCAGTCATCGAGCATCACTCCTTACGCCCAATGGACGCTCTGTTACTGGTTTATTCCGGCGCTCTACCCTCAGGATCAGTCCATCCGCACCCACCGTGCGGATCAGCGAAGCACTTAGGTTCCGAGACGCGACACGGGGAAAAGTTCAGGTGGATTTGCCCCGCTGCGCCGGGAATCAAATCACCGGGCCGATGGTCCACCTTGGAACACCGTGCAAAACCAAGCACAAAGGAGGCCATACCGATGAGCATCCCGATCCCGGCAGAAACGCCCGACCCGAACATCGACCACCCGCCCGTGCCGCCCACCGAACCGCAGCCGATTCCCGAGGAGGAGCCGCCGGAAAACCCACCGCCGCCCAAGGAAGACCCGCCCGGCAAACCGGCGCCCGTCATCGCTAAACCAAGGCCCGGGACGCTGGCCTGGTGAAAAGCCTAGCGTCGTCGAGGCATGGCTTCGTCGAATCATGGCTTCGTCGAGCCATCGCTTTATTAAAACGCTGGCTTCGTCAAAACCCTGCTTCGCCATGACCACCGCTACAGCAAAATCATGACAAGCGTAGACAATGGGCTCGCGTTCCGTGGCCAGGCTATCGGCGAGCAAGCTCGCTCCCTCGGCTTGTCGCGGCCGTGCGGGGCGAGCCTGCTGGCGATGCCGCCGCGCTTCACCCTGGCGGCTCGTCGCCTTCGAGCTTGCGCACTATCCAGGGCATGACGCTGAAGATCGCCAGCGCCAGCAGGGTACTGAGCACCGCCGTGGCTTCGCGGCCGACGCCCACCGAGACGCCGATCGCCGCGGTCATCCACAGCCCGGCCGCAGTGGTCAGGCCTTTGACATGCCCTTCCTCGTCCTGCTTGCCCTTGAGAATGGTGCCGGCGCCGAGAAAGCCGATGCCCGCGATGACCCCCTGCACCACCCGGCTCATGGCATCGGCCTGGGAGCCGGACATTTGCGGCACCAGCACGAACAGCGCCGCCCCCAGCGCCACCAGCATATGGGTACGCACCCCGGCAGCCTTGCCCTTGTGCTCGCGTTCAAAACCCAGGATGCCGCCCAGCAGCGCGGCGATCAGCAAACGTACGGTGATCTGGGTGAGTTGCCGGGCATCGCCGATATCGGCGAACTCCGCTTGCAGGGTGACCCAGACTTCATGCCACCAGGCGTTCATGGGCAGGTCCTTTTCCGTTCGGGTTGTTGTGGGTGGCCAGCGCCGGCCTTCTCGCGGCCTTCAATGACGCCTGCCTAATGAAAGGACAGCGGCGCCCGGCAAAAGGTGCGATCCATCGGCGGCTCGCCTCTAAGGCCAGCGCCGCTGTCCGACCGCAGCAGAAGCCGTTGTATTGACCGTAGCAGGCGCCACCACGCGCGGTGGCATTGGCAGGCCGGCGGCAGTGATTCGGTGATTTGCCTGATCTGCATCACGGCATCCGGCGCAGGCCTGTGCCAGACGCCGCCGACGCCCGACAGTCGGTGTTTGGCCAGGTATGGCAAGTTGTCGCAGGGCAGCCCCTGGCGGCCATCTGATCTGCTTTTTATTGCGATACCTGAGTCTGTTATGCAAACAGATCGCTGGGCATAGTTCACCCGCCTGATGGAGGCTGATGAGCGAATGACCATGAGCGATAGAATCCCCGTCCGATTAGTAGAAACATTCGAGCCTGCGCGCCCAAAGACGAAGGCCAAATCCAGCGACAACCTGATCCACACCCGCAGTTTCACCGGCCTGTTCCGCACCTTGCGCATGAGCGGCGCAGGCTTTCTCTTCCTGCTGTTCTTCGGCACCGTGTGGTTGAACTGGGGTGGCCGCCAGGCGGTGCTCTGGGACCTCGCAGAGAGCAAGTTCCATATTTTCGGCGCCACCTTCTGGCCGCAGGATTTCATCCTGCTTTCGGCGCTGCTGATCATCTGCGCCTTCGGCCTGTTCGCCATCACGGTGTTCGCCGGCCGCGTCTGGTGTGGCTATACCTGCCCGCAAAGCTCCTGGACCTGGCTGTTCATGTGGTGCGAGAAGATCACCGAGGGCGAGCGCAACCAGCGCATCAAGCTTGAGGCCGCGCCCTGGAACCTCAACAAGCTGATCCGCCGCTCGGCCAAGCACACCCTGTGGCTGGCCATCAGCCTGCTCACCGGGCTGACCTTCGTCGGCTATTTCACCCCGATCCGGCCGCTGGCCGAGGAGCTGCTGACCCTGCAGATCGGCGGCGTCAGCCTGTTCTGGGTGCTGTTCTTCACGGGCGCCACCTACCTCAACGCCGGCTGGCTGCGCGAGGCGGTGTGCATGCACATGTGCCCTTATGCGCGGTTCCAGAGCGTGATGTTCGACAAGGACACCCTGACCATTTCCTACGACCCGGCTCGCGGCGACATCCGCGGCCCGCGCAAACGCGGCGTGAAACCCGCCGATATCGGCCTCGGCGACTGCATCGATTGCCAGCTGTGCGTGCAGGTCTGCCCGACCGGCATCGACATCCGCGACGGCCTGCAGATGGAATGTATCGGCTGCGCCGCCTGCATCGACGCCTGCGATTCGATCATGGACAAGATGGGCTATGCCCGCGGCCTGATCAGCTACACCTCGGAGCACCAGCTGCAGGGTGGCAAGACCCACCTGCTGCGCCCGCGCCTGGTCGGCTACAGCGTGGTGCTGCTGGTGATGATCGGCGCCCTGGCGCTGGCGCTGGTGGAGCGGCCGATGGTGTCGCTGGACGTCAGCAAGGACCGTGGCCTGTTCCGCGAAAACAGCCTGGGCCAGATCGAGAACATCTACAGCCTGAAGATCATCAACAAGACCCAGCAACGCCAGGACTACCGCCTGCAACTGGTGGACGGCGACGGCTTCCAGCTGCACGGCAAGACCGAAGTCAGCCTGGCCGCCGGCGAAATCGTCGACCTGCCGGTGTCGGTGGCGATGCTTACCGACCAGCCGCAGAGCAGTTCCCAGGAACTCGGCTTCAAGGTGGTCGACGCCGACCAGCCGGAAATCTACAGCGTGGCCAAGAGCCGGTTTGTTGCGCCGTTGAACCGTTGATCCCTTAGACTGGGCCCCGCCTCGCCTGTAGGAGCGAGGCTTGCCCGCGATTGGGGCAACGCGCTCCAGCAGCTAGAACACGCTGCTGGTTTGCGGCCCATCGCAGGCAAGCCTTGCGCCTACACAGGGGGCGCCAGCACCGGCCCCATTTCCGCCTATCCCGAGCCGTCCCATGAAACGCTACGAAAAATTCGCCGACGACATCGCAGAACTGATCCGCTCCGGGGTGCTCGGCCCCGGCCAGCGCGTACCTTCGGTACGTTATGCCAGCCAGACCTATGGGGTCAGCCCGTCCACGGTGTTCCAGGCCTATTACCTGCTGGAGCGGCGCGGCCTGATCCGCGCCCGGCCGCGCTCCGGCTATTTCGTCAACACCCACGCGCCCAGCCCGTTCTCCGAGCCGGTGATCAGCAGCCAGGTCAACGAGTCCACCGAAGTCGACGTCAGCGAACTGGTGTTCTCGGTGCTGGACTCGATCAAGGACCCGGCCACCGTGCCTTTCGGCTCGGCCTTTCCCAGCCCGACCCTGTTCCCGCTGCAACGCCTGTCGCGCTCCCTGGCCAGCGCCAGCCGCGAGATGGACCCGCGGGTGGTGGTCACCGACATGTCGCCGGGCAACCCGCAGCTGCGCCGGCAGATCGCCCTGCGCTACATGGTTGGCGGGCTGATGCTGCCCATGGAAGAGCTGCTGATCACCAACGGCGCCCTGGAAGCCCTGAACCTGTGCCTGCAGGCAGTGACCGAACCCGGCGACCTGGTGGCCATCGAGGCGCCGGCCTTCTACGCCAGCCTGCAAGTGCTGGAGCGCCTGAAGCTCAAGGCGGTGGAAATCCCCGTGCACCCGCGGGACGGCATCGACCTGGGCGTCCTGGCGCAAACCCTGGAACGCCATCCGATCAAGGCCTGCTGGTGCATGACCAGCTTCCAGAACCCCATGGGCGCGACCATGCCCGAGGCGAAGAAGCAGGAATTGGTGGAATTGCTGCGCAGCCATCAGGTGCCGCTGATCGAGGACGACGTCTACGCCGAGCTGTATTACGGCCAGCAGGCACCGAAGCCAGCCAAGGCGTTCGACACCGAGGGCCTGGTAATGCACTGCGGCTCGTTCGCCAAGAGCCTGGCGCCGGGCTACCGCATCGGCTGGGTCGCCGCCGGGCGCTACGCGCAGAAGATCGAACGGCTGAAACTGATGACCTCGCTGTGCGCCTCGATGCCGGCCCAGGCGGCCATCGCCGACTACCTGCAACACGGCGGCTACGACCGCCACCTGCGCAAGCTGCGTTATGCCCTGGAAGAACAGCAAAGTGCCATGCTCGCGGCCATCGCCCGTTATTTCCCGGCGCAGACCCGGGTCAGCCAGCCGGCCGGCGGCTATTTCCTGTGGCTGGAACTGCCCGCCCAGATGGACTCGCTGAAGTTGTTCCAGATGGCCCTGGCCCAGGGCATCAGCATCGCCCCGGGGCCGATCTTCTCGCCGACCCAGCGCTTTCGAAACTGCATCCGCCTCAACTACGGCAGCCCGTGGAACGACGCGGCGGAACAGGCCATGGAGACCCTGGGGCGGATCGTGCGCTCGTTCTAATCCTAGGCCTTGTCGCTCCGCCGCAATTCATGCAGCATCCGCGCTCCAATTTTCCAGGGAAGGAGCGCGGCATGGTCGAAGACCTGTATTACGACGACTATCCAGACGCCAAGGTCGAACTGAGCAAGGCCATCCAGCGCGGGCGCCTGCCCCTGCTGGCCCAGGAACTCAACGCCTACGACTGCGTACAGGCGATCTTCGAACTGGACGCGGTGAACAACCCCAAGGACGAGGAAGATGCTTTCTTCGATCTGGCCCTGGCCCTGATCGGCTGGATCCCCGGCCCTGGCCAGGAGTTGAAGATCATCCTGCGCCTGATCAACCGTGCCCCCCAGCGTCATGCCGAACGCCTGTTCGACCTGATCCGCCATGCTCTGCTGGCCTGCCGTCTGAAGACCAGCCCCGAGCAACTGCTGGAAAAATGCCTGGACTCACGACGCCTGAGCGAGGAAATGCCCGAGATCGTCAGCGCCGTGCGCACCTCCTCCACCTTCAAAGGCCTGACACCCCAGCAACAGCGGCTGGTGATCCACAACCTGGATGAAGCGCGGCAACACAGCGAATTTCTCATGGAGTCGGTGCGCGACCGCATCGCCCCCTGGATCGCCGTGCAGCGCAACAACTCGGCCGCCGCCCACAGCAGCGGCCCGGCCCTGCTGGCCAAGCCGCAGTCTTCCCTCGAGCCGGGCAAGACAGCCGTCCGCGACGCATTGCCGGCCGAATCCCGCGACGCCGCCCGCACCACCCAGGCGATCAACCAAGGCCTCGAGCCGCTCACCGGCGAAGGCCACTGGCTGGAGCTGAACCTGCATTACCCCAATCTGGAACCGGTCTCCGGCGCCGCCTACCGGGTAGTTTTCAGCGACGGCTCGCAAGCCGAAGGCAGCCTGGACGAAGAAGGCTTTGCCCGCCTGGAAGGTATTCCTCCCGGCCCGGCCCAGGTGTACTACGGCGAAGACCCGCGGCCCTACCAGCGCCTGCCGATTCGTGCCCTGCCAGCCGACCTGCGGCAGCTGGAAGAAGAGTTGGAAGCCCTTGAGCTGGAACCGAGCGAGGTGGACCTGCCGACCCTGCTGCTGGAAGCCTCCCAGCGCAAGGCGCCCTTCACCCTGATTCCCGTGTACTGAACCAAGGCCCCGACATGAACCGCAGACAAGTGTTTCTCAGCCAGCAGCAGTACCAGCAGCAACGCGAAAGCCTGGAAGGCGTCGAAGCCCACTGGCGGACCCACAGCATGATGGCCGACAGCCCGCTTCAAGAAGCCTCCCTCAAGGCCTGGGAAGTCCAGCAGGCACGGCTACACCGCCTGATCCTGGGCTACACCGGCGGCGAGCCGCTGGAGCAACTGGCCCAGGCCCTGGATGGGGTGATCGAGGCGTATGAAGACTATCAGCGCAAACTGGCGCTCCATGAGCAGATGCCGGATATCGCGCCCTTGGCTATCGACGACTACCCGCACGACTTCGAGGAGTACGTGCAGGTCATCAGCCTGTGCATCCTGCTGCAGCGCAACGACCTGCTGCCACGCCTGGCATTGTTGCAAGACCGCGCCGGCTATCACGGTGACGACACCCTGGTCGAAGATTTGCTCAAGGCCTACCTGCCCGGCCGCGAGGACGTCGACCAGTGGAATCACGAGGTCTACACGCCCCTGATCAAGGCCATTTATACCGAGGAGCCCAGCGAGGCCCGCGAGTTGCTGGTGGAATATTGCAACCAATGGTACCTGGCCTTCGAACACGCTTCCTGGCACGACAGCCATCTGGATCACGCGGACGGCAGTTACTTTGGCTACTGGGCGTTCGAGGCCGCGGCCATCGCCTACCTCTACGATCTCGACGACAGCGCCGTGCGGCACATGGTCTTCCCGCGGGACATGCTCGAGTACGCCCGCCGCTTCAGCCCACCGCCGATTCCAGGCCGGTAAGCGCCGGCGCCTACACGGTCGGGCCTATGGCCTGCGGCTCAGCGGCCACCGCCCAGGTCGATAAAGGTCCCGGTGGAATACGAGGCCTTGTCCGACAGCAGCCAGATGATCGCCTCCGCCACTTCGTCCGGGCGCCCGCCGCGGCCCATGGGGATGGCGGATTCCAGCTTGCTGACACGGTCGGCGTCGCCGCTCAGGGCGTGGAAGTCGGTGTAGATGTAGCCCGGGCGTACGCCGTTGACCCGGATGCCTTCGCCGGCGACTTCCTTGGACAGGCCAATGGTGAAAGTGTCGAGGGCGCCCTTGGAGGCGGCGTAGTCGATGTATTCGCCAGGAGCGCCCAGGCGGGCGGCGACCGAGGATACGTTGACGATGCTGCCGCCCTGCCCGCCATGCCGTGGCGACATGCGCAGCACCGCATGCTTGGCGCAGAGGATCGGCCCGAGCACGTTGGTCTTCATGATCTTGAGAATGCGGAACTCGGACATTTCGTCGAGTCGCGACTTCTGGCCGACGGTGCCGGCGTTATTCACCAGCGCGGTGACCCGCCCCAGTTCGGCGTCGACCCGGTGGTACAGGCCGATCACTTCGTCCTCGATGCTGACATCGGCCCGCACCGCAATCGCCTGGGCACCCAGGCCGCGCACCTGCTCCAGCACCTGGAAGGCCGCCTGTTCGTCGGCCTGGTAGTTGATGCAGATGCGATAGCCCTGTTGCGCGGCCAGCAGCGCGGTGGCCGCGCCAATACCGCGACCGCCACCGGTGATGAGGATGACCTTGTCCATGCTGCCAACTCCCTCGCTGATCTTTGAACGCCGCCAATTAAACACCCTGGGACCAGCGTTGCAAACCTTCTGCGAGCCGCTTCCGGCACTGACTGACAAAGCGTCGCGCCTGCCGTCTCGATGCCTGCGGCAGCGGTTACAAGAGCAAAGGCGCTGGACCTGAAACCTGTAGCCGCTGCCGCAGGCTGCGATCGGCCGGCACGGCCGTGATGTTATTGCGCTAGCACGGTCTTGGGATTTTGTGCCGTTTGGCCCATCGTCATCGCGGGCAAGCCTCGCTCCTACAGACGCGCTGTAGCCGCTGCCGAAGGCTGCGAACCTGCGAAGCAGGCAGGCGTTCGACGCACTCAGAGCGCCAGCTGTTCGGCCTGGTGGATGCTCTGCATGAAGCGTGCGGCCGGCAGCGGATAGCCGAGGAAATAACCCTGCAGCGAATCGCAGCCCAGCTGGGTCAGGAAGTCCTGCTGCGCGTTGGTTTCCACGCCTTCGGCGACGATGCGCAGGCCCAGCGCCTGGCCCAGGGCGACGATGGCCGAGACGATCGCCGCATCGTCGCTGTCGTGCTCCAGGTCGCGGACGAAACCGCGGTCGATCTTCAATTCGTTGGCCGGCAGGCGCTTGAGGTACATCAGGCTCGAATAGCCGGTGCCGAAGTCGTCGATGGACAGGTCCACGCCCATGGCCGACAACTGCTTGAGCACGGTCATGCTCGCATCGGCATCGCTCATGGCCGTGGTCTCGGTGATTTCCAAGGTCAGGCTGTTGGCCGGCAAGCGATGGCGGCTCAGCGCCCTGGCCACGCTGTCCACCAGCCCGGCATGGCAGAACTGCAGCGCGGAGATATTCACCGCGATCCGCCAGCCCTCATAACCCTCGCTGTACCATTCGCGCATCTGCCGGCAGGCCTCGTTGAGCACCCACTCGCCGATAGGGATGATCAAGCCGGTCTTTTCCGCGAGCCCAATGAACTTGTCCGGCAGCAGCAGGCCCAGCTGCGGGTGTTCCCAGCGCAGCAAGGCTTCGGCGCCCACCGGCAAGCCGTTGGCGGCGTCGAACTTGGGTTGGTAATACAGCTTGAACTGATTGTGTTCGACGGCGTTGCGCAGGTCTTGCAGCAGTTGCAGGTGCCGGCGCGCGTCGCTGTTCATCGAGGCGTCGAAAAAGCTGTAGCCGTTCTTGCCGGTGCCCTTGGCGTGATACATCGCCGCATCGGCATTCATCAGCAGTTCCTGGGGCGTCAGGCCGTTGCCCGGGTATAGCGCGATGCCGACGCTGGCGGAAATCTGCAACTCATGCTCGACGACCCGGAACGGCTGGCCGATCAGCCCCACCTGGCGCGCGGCCAGGCGCAGGGCATCGTCCGGCTCGTTCAGTTGCACCAGCAGCACGAACTCATCGCCACCGATCCGCGCCAGGGTGTCCTGGCTGCGCAGGTCTTCGCGCAGGCGCAGGGCCACCTCGCGCAGCAACTGGTCGCCCATGTGATGGCCAAAGGCATCGTTGACCGGCTTGAAGCCGTCCAGGTCGATGAACATCAGCGCAAAACAGTCGCCCTGCTCCGTCACCCGTTGCATCGCCTGGTCGATTCGGTCGGCGAGCAGCGTGCGGTTCGGCAGGCCGGTCAGGGTGTCATGCAGGGCCAGCTGGGTCAGTTCGCGGTTGGCCAGGGTCAGCGACTCGGCCAGCACCGCCGTGCGGGCTTCCAGGCGGGCGTCGAGCACCGAGGTCAACAAGGCGATCACCAGCACCGCCAAGGTGGTGATCAGCACCAGGTTGTCCAGGCCCTTGCCGCTCAAGCCGTCCACCGCCGCGCCACAGAAGCTGCCGTCGGCGAAGCGTGCCGCGGCCATGCCGGTGTAATGCATGCCGACAATGGCGATGCCCATCACCACCGCGGCCCCGCAGCGGGCCAGGCGTACATAGGGGGTATTGCGCCGCAGGCGGAAGGCGATCCACAACGCCGCGGCCGAGGCGCCGACGGCGATCAGCAGCGAGGCGCCGAACAGGCTCGGGTCGTAGTCGATGCCCGGCTGCATGCGCATCGCCGCCATGCCGGTGTAGTGCATGGCGCTGATCCCGGCGCCCATGATCAGCGCGCCGAAGGCCAGTTGCCAGAGCGGCAGGCGCTGCTGGCTCACCAGCCACAGGGCGAAACCGCAGGACAGCACGGAAATCAGCAGCGACAGCGCGGTAATGCCGGCGTCGTAGCCCAGGGCGATCGGCAGGCTGAAGGCGAGCATGCCGATAAAGTGCATCGACCACACCCCGATCCCCATGGCCAGCGAACCGCCGGTCATCCATAACAGCGCCGCGCGCCCCTGGGTGGTGGCAATGCGACCGGTCATGTCGAGCGCGGTATAGGAGGCCAGGATCGCCACAAACAGGGAAATCAGAACCAGTGCGGGGGAGTAGGTACCGATGAGCATGGACGTCTCGTGGCATTAGCCGGAAGCTTCCATACCCGGCGGTAAAAAAGGAGCAATTGTACTGATTGCACGCCGAAGCGCACTCACAAACTAAGCAAAAAGCCATCAGCCAAACGAAAGTAGCCGGGCGATAAAACAAATCGGTTACAGCGACTCGACCGCTGGCAACAGTGACACAACGCCAGGGACGCGGCTATCGATGCAGCCTGCGATCGAGCGTGCAGGGGTTGTAGGACGGACAACCGGTGAGGCCAGATAGCGCGCGGATTCAGGGGTTGCGGTCGCTGCGCGAACCGTTCGCAGCCTCGCGGGCTCGGCAGCGGCTACATGCTGTTTGTCGCCTGTAATCGAGCGCGCTGGGGTTGTAGGACGGACAACCGGTGAGGCCAGATAGCGCGTGGATTCAGGGGTTGCGGTCGCTGCGCGAACCGTTCGCAGCCTCGCGGGCTCGGCAGCGGCTACATGCTGTCTGTAGCCTGCGATCGAGCGCGCAGCGCTCGTAGAACTGGCGGATCGCCGATGCAGCCTGTTACTCCTTGCTGGCCTGCAGCTGGCCATCCCAGCCGCCGCCGAGGGCGGCGATCAGTTGCACGCTGGTGACCAGCCGGCTTTGCAACAGGTTCAGCACGCTGCGTTCGTTGCTCAGCGCCGTGGCTTGCACCACCACCACATCCAGGTAGGCGATCACCCCGGCCCGGTACTGGTTTTCGGTCAGGCGCAGCGACTCGCGCGCCGCGTCCAGGGCCTGCTGGCGCACTGCGGCTTCGTCTTCCAGAACCTTGAGCTGCACCAGGTAATTCTCCACTTCGCGAAAGCCGTCGAGCACGGTCTGGCGGTACTTGGCCACGGTCTGGTCGTAGGCCGCCTCGGTACGCTCGACTTCCGCCGAACGCTGGCCGCCGTCGAACAAGGTCATGGCCAGTTTCGGCCCGACCGACCAGAAGCGGTTCGGCAGGCTGATCCAGTCGGCGTAGGTACTGCTGCTGTAGCCGCCCGTCATGCTCAGGGTCAGGTCCGGGTAATAGGCAGCCTTGGCCACGCCGATATTGGCATTGGCAGCGATCACCGAACGCTCGGCCGAAGCGATGTCCGGGCGGCGCTCGAGCAGCTGCGACGGCAGGCTCAAGGGCACCTGGGGCAAGGCCGGGATGTCTTGGGTCTCGGCCAGGCTGAACTCGGCCGGCGGCAGGCCGATCAGCACCGCGATGGCGTTTTCCAGCTGGGCGCGCTGCCAGATCAGGTCGATCAGGTCGGCCTGGGTGCTTTTGAGCTGGGTTTGCGCCTGGGCCACCGCGTCCTTGCCGGAGACCCCGGCGCGGTACTGGTTCTCGGTCATGGTCAGCGAGCGCTGGTAGGCCGCCACCGTGGCTTCGAGCAGGCGCTTCTGCTGGTCGATGACCCGCAGTTGCAGGTAGTTCTGCACCAGTTCCGACTGCTGGCTCAGGCGCATCGCCGCAAGGTCGGCGAAGCTGGCTTCGGCGCTGGCTTGGTCGGCTTCCAAGCCGCGGCGCAATTTGCCCCAGATATCGGCCTCCCAGCTCACCCCGAGCTGGGTGTTGTAGGTGTCGCGAATGCCGCTGGAGGAACTGCTCAGGGCCGAGCTGCTGCTGCCGGTGCCCTGGCTGGCGCGGGTTTTCCCGGCGCTCAGGTCCACCGTGGGGAACAGCGAGCCGCGCGCGCTGCGCACCAGGGCCTGGGCCTGGCGGTACTGCGCCTCGGACTGCGCCACGGTCTGGTTGGCGCTGTTGAGCTTGCCGATCAGGTCGTTGAGCTGGCGGTCGCCGTACAGCTCCCACCAGGCACCCCGGGCCAGGGAGTCGCTGGGGTTGGCCTGGCGCCAGCCCGCCGCTTCCTTGTATTGCGCGGGCTCGGCAACGGTCGGGCGCTGATAATCCGGGCCGATGGCGCAGGCGCTGAGCAGCATCAGGCTCAAGCTCAGGCTCAACAGCCGCGACCCGCGGGCCAGGGCCAGGCGCTGGGGAAGGTTGCGTGGCGAACAGTCAGTCATAGCGGCGTTTCCAGAGCGGCATCGGTACGTACCCCACGCCAGTGGTTGAATTTATGGCGCAGGCGATCGAGATACAGGTAAACCACCGGGGTGGTGTAGAGGGTCAGGACCTGGCTGAAGACCAGGCCGCCAATAATGGTTAGGCCCAGGGGCTGGCGCATTTCCGCGCCTTCGGCGCTGCTCAGCAGCAAGGGCAAGGCACCGAGGATCGCCGCCAGGGTGGTCATCAGGATCGGCCGCAGGCGCAACAGGCAGGCGCTGCGGATCGAGTCCAGCGGGCTCAGGCCCTGGTGACGCTCCAGCTGCAACGCCAGGTCGATCATCAAGATGGCGTTTTTCTTCACCACGCCGATCAGCAGGAACAGCCCCAGCAGCGAGATCAGGCTGAATTCGCCGCCCAGCACGTAGATCGACAGCAAGGCCCCGACCCCGGCCGACGGCAGGGTCGAGAGAATCGTCAGCGGATGAATGTAGCTTTCATACAGCACGCCCAGCACCAGATACACCGCCAGCAGCGCGCCAAGGATCATGAACGGCTGGCTCTTCTGCGTCGCGGCGAAGGCATCGGCGGTACCGGCCATCTTGACGATCACGTCTTCGGGCATGCCGACCTTGGCGATCGCCCGCTCGATGGCCGCCGTGCCCTGCTCCACCGTCACCCCTTCGGCCATGTCGAAGGAAATGCTCTCCGAGGCGAACTGGCCTTCGTGGCTGACCCGGTCGTCTTCCAGGCTGTTTTCGTAATGGGCGATGGTCGACAGCGGCACCCGCGCGCCCTCGGCGGTGATGACCTGCACCTGGTTGAGGGTGATCGGGTCCTGGGCGTATTTCGGGTTGACCTCCATCACCACCTGATACTGGTTGAGGCTGTCGTAGATGGTGGAGATCTGCCGCTGGCTGTAGGCGTTGTTGAGCACGGCGGTGACCATGTCCATGTCGATTCCCAGGCGCTTGGCCTGGTCGCGGTCGACCACCAGGGTCACCTGCTGGGCGCCCTTGCCTTCACGGGCATCGATCGCGGTCAGTTCCGGCAAGGCGCGCAGCGCGGTGACCACTTTCGGGTACCACTCGCGCAGCACCCCCAGGTCGCCGCTCTGGATGATGTAGGAATACTGCGAGGAGGTCTGCTCGCGGCCGCCGCCGAACTGCAGGTCCTGGTCGGCCATCAGCATCAGCTGCGCCCCGGGCACCTTGGGCATTTGCTTGCGCAGGCGCTCGATAACCTTCTGCGCGGAGATATTGCGCTCCTTGATCGGCTTCAGGCGCACCAGCATGAAGGCATTGTTGGTGCCGTTGTTGCCGCCGATGAAACCGGCCACGCTCTGCACCGCCGGGTCCTTGAGCACCGCGCGGCGGAAGATTTCCATTTTCGGCTGCATCACGGTGAACGACAGGCCATCGTCGCCGCGCACGAAACCGATCAACTGGCCGGTGTCCTGCTGCGGCATGAAAGTCTTGGGCACCACCACGTACAGCGCGACGTTGACCCCGATGGTCAGCAGCAGGCTGAGCAGGGTCAGGCGCTTGTGGCGCAGCACCCAGTCCAGGCTGCTGGCGTACTTCGCCACCATCCAGTCGTTGGCCTTCTGGCTCCAGCGCTGCAGGCCGTTCTCCCGACCCGGCACGTGGGGCTTGAGCCAGCGCGCGCAGAGCATCGGGGTCAGGGTCAGGGACACCACCAGGGACACGACTATCGCCGCCGCCAGGGTGATGGAGAATTCGCGGAACAGACTTTCGATGATCCCGCCCATGAACAGGATCGACAGGAACACCGCCACCAGCGAGACGTTCATCGACAACAGGGTAAAACCGACCTCCTTGGCCCCCAGGTACGCCGCCTTCATTGGCGCGATGCCGTCGTCGATGTGCCGGGAAATGTTCTCCAGCACCACGATGGCGTCGTCCACCACCAGGCCGGTGGCGAGGATCAGCGCCATCAGCGACAGGTTGTTCAGGGAAAACCCGTACAGGTACATCACCGCGAAAGTGCCCACCAGCGACACCGGCACCGCCAGGCTCGGGATCAGCGAGGCACGCAGGTTGCCGAGGAACAGGTAGACCACCAGGATCACCAGGGCCACGGCAATCAGCAAGGTCATCTCGGCCTCGTGCAGCGTGGCCTTGATCACCGGCGAGCGGTCCATCGCCAGGTTGAGCTTGACGCTGGCCGGCAGCACCGCCTGCAGCGCCGGCAACTGCGCCTTGATCTCGTTGACCGTCTCGATGATGTTGGCGCCGGCCTGGCGGTTGATCACCAGCAGTACCGCCGCGTCGTCGTTGAAGAAGCCGCTGTTGTAGCGGTCCTCGACGCCGTCGGTGACCTTGGCCACGTCTTTCAGGCGCAAGGCCGCGCCGTCCTTGTAGTGAATGATCAGCGGCTCGTAATCCTTAGCCTTCTCCAGCTGGTCGTTGGCCTGCACCTGCCACATCTGCTCGTGGGTCTCCACCGAGCCCTTGGGCCGGCGCACGTTGGCCTCGGCGATGGTCTTGCGCACATCGTCGAGGGCCACGCCGTACTGGTTGAGCAGTTGCGGCTCCAGTTCGATGCGCACCGCCGGCAGCGAACTGCCGCCGATCTGCACCTCGCCGACCCCGGACACCTGGGACAGGCTCTGCGACAGGATGGTCGAGGCCAGGTCGTACAACTGGCCCTTTTGCAACACGTCGGAGGTCAGCGACAGCACCATGATCGGCGCCTGGGACGGGTTGACCTTCTTGTAGGTGGGCATGCTGCGCATGCCGCTGGGCAGCAGGTTGCGCGAGGCGTTGATCGCCGCCTGCACTTCCCGCGCCGCGCCATTGATGTCGCGGTCCAGGTCGAATTGCAGGATGACCCGGGTCGAGCCCTGGCTGGAGCGGCTGCTCATGGTGTTGACGCCGGCGATCGCACCGAAGGAGCGCTCCAGCGGCGTGGCCACGGTAGATGCCATCACCTCGGGGCTGGCCCCCGGCAGGCTGGCCTGGACCACGATCACCGGAAAGTCCATCTGCGGCAGCGGCGACACCGGCAGCAGGCCGAAGCTGACACCGCCCAGCAGCATGATCGCCAGGCTCAGCAGCATGGTCGCCACCGGCCGGCGGATAAAGGGTCCGGACAGGTTCATGGCTGCTCTACCGGCTCCGCGCGCTCAGGCGCCGAACGCCAGCGCCGGCCCAGGCGGTCGAAGTACAGGTAAATCACCGGAGTGGTGAACAGCGTCAGGATCTGGCTCAGCAACAGGCCGCCGACCATCACCAGGCCCAGGGGCTGGCGCAGTTCGGCGCCGGAGCCGGTGGCCAGCATCAGCGGCACGGCGCCGAACAGCGCGGCCAGGGTGGTCATCAGGATCGGCCGGAAACGCAGGAGCGCCGCCTGGTAGATCGCCTGCTCCGGCGCCATGCCCTGGTTGCGTTCGGCGTCGAGGGCGAAGTCGATCATCATGATCGCGTTCTTCTTGACGATGCCGATCAGCAGGATGATGCCGATGATCGCGATCATGCCCAGGTCGTTGCCGCTGAGGATCAGCGCCAGCAAGGCCCCCACCGCCGCCGACGGCAGCGTGGAGAGAATGGTGATCGGGTGGATATAGCTCTCGTAGAGCACCCCCAGCACGATGTACATGGTCACCACCGCCGCCAGGATCAGCAGCAAGGTGCTCGACAGCGAAGCCTGGAACGCCTGCGCCGCGCCCTGGAACTGGGTCTGCACGCCGATGGGCATGCCAATGTCCTTCTGCACCTGCTCGATGATGTCCACCGCCTGCCCCAGCGCCACGCCGGGCGCCAGGTTGAACGACATCATCACCGCCGGGAACTGGCCGATATGGGCAATGGCCAGTTGCGCCTGGCGCTCCTCGACCCGCGCCAGGCTCGACAGCCGCACCTGGCCGCCGTCGGTGGTCTTCACGTAGATCTGGTCCAGCGCCTGCGGGCCGATGGTTTCCCCGGCCTGGGCCTGCAGCACCACGCGGTACTGGCTGGCCTGGGTGTAAATGGTGGAAATCTGCCGCTGGCCAAAGGCGTCGTACAGCGCGTCGGTGATGTTCGACACCGAGACGCCGATGCGCGACGCGGCGTCGCGGTCGATCACCAGGTACACCTGCAACCCCTTGTCCTGCAGGTCGCTGGCGACATCGGTGAGTTCCGGCCGCTGGGCCAGGGCATCCACCAGGCGTCCGCTCCACAGGGCCAGCAGGTCGTTATCCGGCGACGACATGCTGAACTGGTACTGGGTGCGGCTGACCCGATCCTCGATGGTCAGGTCCTGCACCGGCTGCATGAACAGGCGGATGCCCACCAACTGGTCGACCTGCGGCTGGATGCGCGCAATCACCTCGGCGGCGCTGAGGTCGCGTTCGCGGTGCGGCTTGAGGTTGATCAGCAGCCGGCCGCTGTTGAGCGTGGCGTTGTCGCCGTCGACGCCGATATAGGACGACAGGCTTTGCACCGCCGGGTCGGCCAGGATGATTTTCGCCAGGTCCTGCTGACGCTGGCTCATGGCGGCGAAGGACACCGACTGCGGCGCCTCGGAAATACCCTGGATCACCCCTGTGTCCTGCACCGGGAAAAAGCCTTTGGGCACCACCATATAAAGGAAGACGGTCAAGGCCAGGGTGCCGACGGCCACCAGCAGGGTCAGCGGCTGATGCTTGAGCACCCACTGCAGGCCACGCCCGTAGCTGGCGATCAGCCAGTCGATCCAGGCGCCGCTGGCGCGGTAGAAGCGTCCCTGCTCTTCTTCCTTGGGCTCACGCTTGAGCAGCCGCGCGCACATCATCGGCGTCAGGGTCAGGGACACCACCAAGGAAATCAGGATCGCCACCGCCAGGGTGATGGCGAACTCGCGGAACAGCCGCCCGACCACGTCGGCCATGAACAGCAGCGGGATCAAAACGGCGATCAGCGACAGGGTCAGCGATACCAGGGTGAAGCCGATCTGCCTGGCGCCCTTGAGCGCGGCCTGCATCGGGCTGTCGCCCTCCTCGATGAAACGCGAGATGTTCTCCAGCATCACGATCGCGTCGTCGACCACGAAGCCGGTGGCGATGGTCAGGGCCATCAGGGTCAGGTTGTTGACCGAGAAGCCCGCCAGGTACATCACGCCGAAGGTGCCGATCAGCGACAGCGGCACGGCGATCGACGGAATCACCGTCGCGCTGGCCCGGCGCAGGAACAGGAAGGTCACCATCACCACCAGCGCGATGGCGATCAGCAGTTCATGTTGCACGTCGGCGACCGAGGCGCGGATGGTCTGGGTGCGGTCGGTGAGCACGATGACGTCGAGGCCAGCCGGCAGGTTGTCGGTGATGCTCGGCAGCAGCGCCTTGATCCGGTCGACCACCTCGATCACGTTGGCCCCGGGCTGGCGCTGGATATTGAGCAGCACCGCCTGGTTTTCATTGGCCCAGGCCGCCAGCCGCTCGTTCTCGGCGCCGCCGGCGATTTGCGCGACATCCTTGAGGCGCAGCGGCGCGCCGTTGTTATAGGCCAGGATCAGCTCGGCGTAATCCTTGGGCGAGGTCAGCTGGTCGTTGGCGTCGAGCATCGACACCCGCGTCGGGCCGTCGAAATTGCCCTTGGGCTGGTTGACGTTGGAGGCGCTGACCAGGGTGCGCACGTCCGACAGGTTGAGGCCGTTGGCCGCCAGGGCCTCGGGGTTGACCTTGATCCGCACCGCCTGGCGCTGGCCGCCGGCGATGCTGACCATGCCGACGCCGCTGATCTGCGCGATCTTCTGCGCCATGCGCGTGTCGACCAGGTCGTTGAGCTTGGGCAGCAGCATGGTCTTGGAAGTGATCGCCAGGGTCAGTACCGGGGTGTCCGCCGGGTTGACCTTGTTGTACACCGGCGGCGCCGGCAGATCGGTGGGCAGCAGGTTGGTCGCGGCGTTGATCGCCGCCTGCACCTGTTGCTCGGCGACGTCCATATTGATGTCGAGGTTGAAGCGCAGGGTCAGCACCGAGGCGCCGCCGGAGCTGGTGGAGGCCATCTGGGTCAGGCCGGGCATCTGTCCGAACTGGCGCTCCAGGGGCGCGGTGACCGCGCTGGTCATCACGTCGGGGCTGGCACCGGGGTACAGGGTCATTACCCGGATGGTCGGGTAGTCGACCTGGGGCAACGCCGAGACCGGCAACAGGCGATAGGCGATCAGGCCGGCCAGGACAATGGCCAGCATGCTCAGGGTGGTCGCTACCGGACGGAGGATGAACAGCCGCGAGATATTCATGCGCCGACCTTGCCCGCCGGAGTCTGGCTGGCCGGGCCCGCGGCAGGCGTGTTCGCCGAGCTGGCCGGCTTGCCTTGCAGGTGCTCGGTCGGGGTGGCCGGCACTTCCTCGGCGGTGTTGACCACTTCCACTTCGCTGCCGTCCTTGAGGCGGTCGGTGCCTTCCAGCACCACCCGGTCGCCGGCTTCCAGGCCGGCCTTGATCACGGTGGCGTCGCCATTGCTGTCACCGACCTGCAGTTGGCGGATCTTGACCTTGTTGTCGCCGTCCAGGGCATAGACGAAGGTGCCGTTGGTGCCGAACTGGATCGCCGCCGACGGCGCCAGCACCACATTCTTCTGGGTGTCGGCAAGCACGCGCACATTGACGAACTGGTTGGGAAACAGCGCCTGGTCGCGGTTCTCGTAGCGCGCCTTGAATTTCAGGGTGCCGGTGGTGGTGTCGATCTGGTTGTCGAGGCTTTGCAGCACACCGCTGGCCTGCAGCTTCTGGTCGCCACGGTCCCAGGCTTCCACCGGCAGCTTGGCGCCGCTGCGATAACGCTCCAGCACCGTGCTCAGGTTGTTCTCCGGTAGGGTGAACGCCACGCTGATCGGCTGGGTCTGGGTGATGATCGCCAACGCGGTGGTGTCGTTGGCCGACACCAGATTGCCGACGTCCAATTGGCGCAGGCCGACGCGGCCGGTGATGGGCGCGCGGATCTTGGTGAATTCGAGGTTGAGCTTGGCGTCGTTGACCGCCGCCTGGTTGGTCTTGACCGTTCCCTGGTACTGGCCGACCAGCGCCGCGGCGGTGTCCAGGGTTTGCTTGGCGATACTGTCCTGGGCGTACAGGCCGCGATAGCGCTCGTAGTCCACCTGGGCATTCTTCAGCTGGGCCTGGTTCTGCAACAGCGTGCCTTCGGCCTGCAGCAAGGCGTTCTGGTAGGGCCGCGGATCGATTTCCGCCAGCAGGTCGCCGGCCTTGACCATCTGCCCTTCCTCGAAGGCGATTTTCACCAGTTCGCCGGCAACCCGGCTGCGCACATTAATGGTGTTGAGCGCGGTCACGGTGCCCAGCGCCTTGTAATACAGCGGGAAGTCCCCGCGCGTGGCCGGCGCCACCCGCACCGGGATCGGCCCCGTCGCGCCACCAAACCCCGGCCGCATCGCCCCGCTGCGACCGGTGTGTCCGGCAGCGGCTTTTTGCCCGGCGCCATCCTTTGGAGTGGTCGAGGCCGGCCAGAATTTCCAGCTCAGGCCGACGATGGCCAACAGGACGAGCAGGCCGAACAGCCAGCGACGGGAATTGCGGGAAACGGAGGATTGCATGGAGTGATCAACCATTGGGCGCGAGGGGTTCTTTTTCAGAAGGCTGAAAGATAAGCACTGGCCGGTATTTAGCAAAGCGCCTTTACCGGCAATTTACCTTCGACTTACGTTTGCAAGTGTCGGCTAAACCACTGAAGCACAAATAAAAACGGCCTGGACATGGCCAGGCCGTGAATAATTGTAAAACCTGTTACTTCAGAACGGCCAACGCCGCGTCATAGTTAGGCTCTTCGGCGATTTCCTTGACCAGCTCGCTGTGCAGCACGGTGTCGTTCTCGTCCAGCACCACCACCGCGCGTGCGGTCAGGCCGGCCAGCGGGCCGTCGGCAATGGCCACGCCGTAGTTTTCGATGAACTCGCGGCCACGCAGGGTCGACAGGTTCTGCACGTTTTCCAGGCCTTCGGCGCCGCAGAAACGAGCCTGGGCAAACGGCAGGTCGGCCGAGATGCACAGCACCACGGTGTTGTTCAGGCCGCTGGCCTGGGCATTGAACTTGCGCACGGAAGTGGCGCAGGTCGGGGTGTCGACGCTTGGGAAAATGTTCAGCACTTTGCGCTTGCCGGCAAGGCTGCTCAGGGTGATGTCGGCCAGGCCGGCACCAACCAGGGAAAATGCAGGCGCCTTGGCGCCGACTTGTGGCAGTTGGCCGTTGACCTGGACCGGGTTGCCTTTAAGAGTGACTTGAGCCATGAACGTCGTCCTTTCAAATGGTTGTGATTGAGCTGTTGCAAAGAAATTCGAGAGGCCGAAGTTAAACACGAAACGGCCCTGCGACCTATGCCCGCAATGCAAATTGTCCTACAGCGCCTGGCGCCTGGCTTGCACGGTCCCATCCTGGCAAGCGCCGCCCATGGCACAGCCGGACATGGAAAGCGCGAAGCATGCAGAGACTGACCAGCAGCCACGCCGAAAGTGCAGTGCCGATTGCGCCATGGACCCGCCATGCGATGTTCCCCCCTCACAATCAATACAACATAAAAGACTTCATAAAACACACATAACTATATGTTTTACATAGCTTTTTCTATTCTAGAAATAACTTTAACTTTAATATCAAAATGCGATAACTCATCCCTTTGCAAAACTTGCTGGCGCCCATGCACCGAAGGTTATCCAGCGCGCCGCACACATCCGTGACAGGGCGCACAACGACTGAAGAACTAATACTTTCGACTGGCGATCCAGGATTTAGCTGCTAGCGTCTTCAGACAAGTCCTACCGTTGACACATGAAGACCAGTAGTAAGCGGCCAATAAGCGCCGTAGAGCGACTTGAGCCGACAAAGGATTGGGGAATCATGTCAAAAGCTTCTTCCATTGCACCTATGGTGCTCGTGGTCATCACGCTATTGCCCGGGCTGCCTGCGCTGGCCGATAACGCCGAGACCGCCAACAAAAGCAACAACCCACTGAACCTGGCACCGGGCCTGAACCTTCAGGACTACTACACGCCAAGACTCTACGACAGCAACGCCCACACCAATGACCTGCTGCTGCGGGGCACCCTGCCCATCGCTCCCGGCGACTTCATTGCGGTCCCGCAATTGTTGCGCGCCACCTTGCCGGTAAGCACCCGCCCGGATCCGCACCAGGGCTACAGCACCGGGATCGGCGACCTGAACCTGTTCGACATCTTCCTGCTCAAGACCGAGGGCGTGCAGCTGGGCATCGGCCCGCAGATCACCGCCCCCACCGCCGAACAGGACGAGCTGGGCACCGGCAAGTGGCAGGCCGGCCTGGCCGCGGTAGCCATCGACGCCTCGCCGCGCGGGCTGCTGGGCGCGCTGGTGCAGTACCAGAGCTCGTTCGCCGGCGACCATGACCGCGCCCATGTCGAAAGCGCCACCGTGCAGCCCTTCGTCATCCACAACCTGCCCCGCGGCTGGTACCTGCGCTCCACCGGCATCTGGACCTTCGACCTGAAGAACGACACGCATTACATCCCCGTCGGGCTGGGTATCGGCAAGGCCTGGAAAGCCGGCGGCAACATCCTCAATGCCTTCGTCGAGCCGCAGTGGACGGTGGAACGCAAGGGCGATGGCCTGCCGCAGTTCACCCTGTTCGCCGGCCTCAATATCACCTTCGGAAAATAAGGAGCATTTATGCACGCCCTGCTGCGTCGTACCGGTTTCAGCTTGTTCGCCCTGTTCGCCAGCTGTGGTGTCGGTGCCCAGGCCCAGGCCGCCGCCGGCGATACGCGCCTGGGAGCGATCGGCATGGAGGGCGAGCTGCCGGCGCGCGACGCCGTCGCCGCACTCTATGCCGAGCTGGACTTCCAGCAGGCCACCCAGAGTTACCTCTGGGCCCTGCCCCTGGTGTCCTACGCGCAGTGGCAGGCGGAGTTTCGCGACAAACTGGGGGCGAAAAGCGGCGACCTGATGGTGCTCGACAGCTACGAAGACAAGCTCGGAGTGATCACCGCCAACGCCACCACGCCCTACATCCTCGGTTTCGTCGACCTCAACGAAACCGGGCCGCTGGTGATCGAGATGCCCGCCGGGCCCACCGCCGGCGGTATCGGTGATTTCTGGCAACGGGCGATCATCGACATGGGCCAGACCGGCCCCGACCAGGGCAAGGGCGGCAAGTACCTGGTGCTGCCACCGGGCCAGCAACCGCCGGACGATGCCGGTCAGTATTACCTGGCCAAGTCCGAAACCATGAACGTGCTGGTGGGCTTTCGCGTGCTCGACCCGGACCCGGCCAAGGGCAAGGCCCTGGTCGAGCGCTTCAGGATGTACCCCTACGCCCAGCGTGCCGAGCCCGCCAAGACCCGCCTGTTGTCGCCCGGCGGCAAGGCCTGGTCCGGCACCCAGCCACGGGGCATGGCCTACTGGCAGCGCCTGCACGGGATCATCCAGAAAGAGCCGGTCAACGAGCGCGACCGCTTCTACATGGCCATGCTCGCCAGCCTGGGCATCGAAAAGGACAAGCCCTTCAACCCCAACGAGCGCCAGCGCAAGGCCCTGGAACAAGGCGTCGAGGTTGGCGAACTGATCGCCAAGGCCAACACCTTCGCCAAGCGTTTCCCCGACGCCCAGTACTGGCCCGACCGGCAATGGGACAAGGTCCTGAACATCGCCGATCCCTCGCAGCGCTTGACCTATTACGACCAGTTGTGGGAACGCAGCGCCTGGTTCTATGAAGCGGTGACCAATACCAAGGGCATGGTTTCGAAGACCCCGGGCCTGGGCCAGACCTACCTCGGCGCCTACACCGACAACAGCGGCAACTGGCTCGACGGCGGCAAGAACTACCGCCTGCGCGTCGGCGCCAACCCACCGGCCAAGCAATTCTGGTCGATGACGGTGTACGACATCGACAGCCGCTGCCTGATCGACAACCCCCAGCGCAAGGCCGACCTGTCGTCGCGCCAGGATCTGAAGAAAAACCCCGACGGCTCGGTCGACCTGTACTTCGGCCCCAAGGCGCCCGAAGGCTTGGAAAGCAATTGGGTGCAGACCCTGCCAGGCAAGCACTGGTTCAGCTACTTCCGGCTGTACGCGCCGACCCTGGCCTACTTCGACAAAAGCTGGAAGCTCGACGACATCACGCCCGTGCAATAACCCATGGCTTTATATAAAGGACAGAACGATGAACAGGGACACACCGATCCGCCTGCTATTGGCCTGCTCGCTACTACTTTGCAACAGCGCCTGGGCCGGGTTCAGCGCTACGCCGGATGAAGCCCGGGCGATTGCCAAGCAGGCCTACCTCTACGGCTTCCCCGTGGTGGAGATGTACAAGACCCTCTACACCCAGGCCGTGGACAGCCAGGGCCCGAACTTCAAGGCCGGGTTCAACAGCATCGGCAACACCGCCCAGGTCTTCACCCCCCGGGACACGGCCTTCGTCACCCCCAACTCGGACACGCCCTACTCCTTCGTCTGGCTCGACTTGCGCCGCGAGCCGGTGATCCTGACCCTGCCGGCCATCGAGAAGGAGCGTTACTACTCGGTGCAACTGATCGATCTCTACACGCAGAACTTCGCCTACCTGGGCACCCGCACCAGCGGCAACCAGGGCGGCCGCTTCATGATCGCCGGGCCCGACTGGAACGGCCAGGCGCCGGCCGGCATCGAACGCGTGGTCAACAGCGAGACCGCCATCGCCTATGCCCTGTACCGCACCCAACTGTACGACGGGCAGGACCTGGAGCAGGTCAAGCGCATCCAGCAAGGCTACAAGGTCGAACCGCTGAGCCAGTACCTCAAGCAACCGCCGCCCGCGGCCGTGGCGCCGATCGACTGGCCGAAACCCGTCGCGCACATGAGCGACAGCCCCGAGCTGTTCCGCTACCTGAATTTCATGCTGGCCTTCGCCCCGGCCCAGGAGGCGGAGAAACCGCTGCTGGCACGCTTTGCGAAAATCGGCGTCGGCGCCGGCCAGCCGTTCCAGGCCAGCGCCCTCAGTGCCGAACAGCGCCAGGCCCTGGAACACGGAATCGCCGACGGCAAGGCCGAGTTCGCGGCGTTCAAGAAAGACCAGGTCGACACTCACCGGGTCAGCAGCGGCGACCTGTTCGGTGACCGCGCGCACCTGCGGAACAATTACCTGTACCGCTATGCCGGCGCCAACATGGGGATCTTCGGCAACTCGGCGGACGAGGCCAATTACATCGGCTACTTCGTCGACAACCAGGGCCACCCGGTGGATGCCGCAAAACACGCCTACACCCTGCATTTCGCCAAGGACGCCCTGCCCCCGGCCGACGCCTTCTGGTCGCTGACCCTGTACGACGGCAAGAACAAGCTGCTGGTGGACAACCCGCTGAACCGCTACCTGATCAACTCCCACATGTTGCCGCGGCTCAAGCGCGATGCCGACGGCGGCCTGACCCTCTATGTGCAGCACCAGGCCCCGGCCGAGGCCCTGCAAAGCAACTGGCTGCCGGCCCCGGACGGACCGTTCTACGGGGTGCTGCGTATTTATCTGCCACGGCCGCAGGTGAGTAACGGCCAATGGAAGATGCCCTTGCTGACGCCGGTCGCGCAGCAATGAAGTTCTGCCCACCAGCAGATTGAAGGAGCCATGCGATGGGTTCGTCCCTTTCCTGTAAAGCCCGCTGTACTGCGCTGACGCTGGCCATCACGCCCCTGCTCGGGGTAGCCGACAATGCCCGCGACTGGCAGAACCTGCCCACCGACCTGAACATGGCGTTCGGTTATTACAACCGCATCCACACCAACACGCCGATCGACACCGCGCTGCCGCTGGATGGGCTGTCGCTGGATGCCAACCTGTATATCGCCCGTTTCGCCCGTTCCTTCTCGGTGGACGGGCGCAACAGCGCGATCCAGATCCTGCAGCCCTACGCCGACGTTTCCGCCTCGTTCGACAACGCGCGGTTTTTCGATGGCACCAAGCACAACGGTGGCATGGGCGACACGCAAATCGTGCTGGTGCACAACATCTTCGGCGGCCCGGCGCTGAGCAAGGAGGAGTTCGCCAACTGGACCCCGGAAACCTTCCTCACCGGCGCGCTGTGGGTCACCACGCCGAACGGCGACTACGACAAGGACCGGGTCATCAACATCGGCGCCAACCGCTGGGTATTCAAGCCGGAAATCGGCTTTGGCACGCCGTTTGGCCCGACCTGGCTGGAGATCAACACCTGGGTCTCCCTGTTCGGCGACAACGACGATTACCACGGCGACAGCAAGCTCGAGCAGAAGCCGCTGTATGCCATCGAAGGCCACTACAGCTACACCATCAACCGCGCCTTGTGGGCATCGCTCGATGCCACCTACAGCCGCGGCGGGGAAACCCGGATCGATGGCGACTGGCAGGACAACAAGCAGGAAAACGGCCTGCTGGGGGCGAGTATGGGCTTCATGCTGTCGCCGCAGTTCGGCGGATTGATCGCCTATTCCGACACCGTGTCCGAACGCACCGGCTCGCCGGACGTGGAAACCTGGACCCTGCGCCTGCAATACGTCTGGTAAGGATTGCCCATGACCACTCTGAACGACCTCAACGCCCTGCAAGCCAGCATCGCCGAAGCGGTGCTCGGCCAGGACCAGGTGATCCGGCAGATCCTCATCGGCCTGCTGGCCAACGGGCACCTGCTGCTGGAAAGCCTGCCGGGGCTGGCCAAGACCCGCACGGTCAAGGCCCTGGCCAAGCACCTGGACGCGAAGATGAGCCGCATCCAGTTCACCCCCGACCTGCTGCCCTCGGATATCACCGGCGCCGAGGTGCTGCATCAGGTCGACGGCCAGCATCGGATCCGCTTCCAGCCCGGCCCGCTGTTCGGCAACCTGATCCTCGCCGACGAAATCAACCGCGCCCCGGCCAAGGTCCAGGCGGCGCTGCTCGAAGCCATGGAAGAACGGCAGATCACCGTGGCCGGCACCAGCCATGCCCTGCCCGAGCTGTTTATCGTGGTGGCGACGCAAAACCCCATCGAGCAGGAAGGCACCTACCCGTTGCCGGAAGCGCAGATGGACCGCTTCCTGATGAAGGTGCTGCTGGACTACCCCAGCGCCGACAACGAAAGCCAGGTGCTGCGCCTGTTGCGCGCAGAGGAGCAGGCCCTGGGCGCCAAGACCGCGCCGGTCGCCGGGTTTGCCCTGGAACAACAGGTGATTTTCGCCGCGCGTCGCGAAGTCAGCGCGATTCACGTATCGCCGGCCATCGACCGCTACTTGATCGACCTGATCGACGCCACCCGCCACTCGGCCGACCCTGACCTGGCGCGCTGGATCGCCATCGGCGCCAGCCCCCGCGGCGGCATCGGCCTGGACCGCTGCGCCCGCGCCGACGCCTGGTTGCAGGGCCAGGACTTCGTGTCGCCGGACAACGTGCGCGCGGTGCTGCACCCGGTGCTGCGCCATCGCCTGCAACTGAGCTACGACGCGGTGGCCGACGGCGTCAGCGCCGACCAGGTACTCGACCGTTTGCTCGACAGCGTGGCCATCCCGGCCTGAGGAACATGCCCATGCAGGCCGGACAGCAGGACACCGACGGTTGGGTCTATGTCTCCCTGGCGCAGTTGATGGCGCTGGAGTTCAAGGCCCGCCCGCTGAGTTTTCTCGCCCGCCAGCCACGCGCCAGCATCCTCGCCGGCGGCCATGCCTCGCGGTTGCGCGGGCGCGGCTTGAACTTCGACGAACTGCGGCGCTACCAACCTGGCGACGACCTGCGTCACCTGGACTGGCGCGCATCGCTGCGCACCGGCAAGCCGGTGGTGCGCACCTTCACCGAGGAGCGTGACCGCCCGGCGCTGATCCTGGTGGACCAGCGCATGGCGATGTTCTTCGGCTCGCGCCGCAGCTTCAAATCCGCCCTGGCCGCCGAACTCGGCGCCCTGGCGGCGTGGATGGCGTTGCAGGCCGGCGACCGGGTCGGCGCCCTGGTGTTCAACGACCAGCGCATCGACAGCATCGCCCCGCTGCGCAGCCGCAAGCGCGTGGCAGCGCTGTGCAGCCGGATCGTCGAGCACAACCGGGCGCTCAATGCCGGCAACCCGGACCACGAAGGCGACGATCAACTGGACAAGGTGTTGCAGCAATGCCTGGCCCTGGCCGGCCACGACCATTTGATCTGCATCGTCAGCGACTTCGCCGGCGCCGGCCCGCGCACCCTGCAACTGCTGCGGCAACTGGCGGCGCACAATGACGTGATCGCCATGCAAGTCTACGACCCGCTCGCCCTGGACCTGCCCGCCAATGGCCGCCTGCGGGTGACCCAGGGCGAGCTGCAGGTGGAACTGGCGGTGGAGCAGCGCCAGGTGCATCAGCCCCTGGGCGATTTTCTCCGCGGCCGGCTCAAGGACGTCGCCAGCCTGCTGCGGTGCAGCCAGGTGCCGCTGATGATGTTCAGCACCGGCGCCGCCGCCGACGAGCAACTGCGCAGCGAGCTGGGCAAGCTGCACGGAAGCCGGCCATGAGCAGCCCGGCGCCCGCCATCGAGCAGCTCAAGGAGCTGGAGTTGCCCGCGCCCGTCAGCTATCTGCCGCAGACCTGGGGCTGGTGGCTGCTGCTCGGCCTGCTTGCGGTCATGCTGTCGGCCTGGGCCGGACACCGCTACTGGCAATGGCGCCGCGACCGTTACCGGCGCGAGGCGCTGCTGCGCCTGGCGCAATTGCAGGGCAGCGGCGACTCCCTGGCCGCCCTGCGCGAGCTGCCGGAGCTGCTCAAGCGCGTGGCGCTGTCGATGCCCGAGCCGTACTCCTGGACAGGCACCGGGCTGGCCGGCGACCGACGCTGGCAGCGGCTCGCGGCTAAACCCTGGTGGCCCGCGCGCGCGCCGGCCGAGCGGCGACAGGCGCCGCCGGGGCCCTTGCACGGCCAGGCCTGGCAGGACTTCCTGCAACGCCACAGCCGGCAGCCGCTGCCCGCCGATTTCAGCCTGCGGCTGGCGCAGCTGGCCTATGCGCCGGACGAACAACTGCTGCAACTGCCGGCACAACAGCGGCGGCAACTGTTCGACAGTTGCCGCGCCTGGGTGGAGCGTCATCATGTGGCAGCTTGATTACCCCTGGCTGTTACTGCTGTTGCCGCTGCCCTGGTTCGGCTACCGCTACCTGCCGCCATACCGCGAGGCCCGCAGCGCCGTGCGTGTGCCGTTCTTCACCGGCATCAGCCGCGCTGTCGGCCAGTCGCCGACGGTCGCCGGGGCTCCTGGCAACCGTGGCCAGTTGCTGCTCAACCTGCTGGTCTGGGCCTTGCTGGTACTGGCGGTGGCTCGCCCGGTATGGCTGGAAAAACCCATCGAACGCCAACAGCCCGTGCGCGACCTGATGCTGGCCATCGACATTTCCCAGTCCATGGAAACCACCGATTTCACCGACGACAGCGGGCAGAGGATCGATCGCCTGGCCGCGGTGAAGCAGGTGGTGCATGGCTTTATCCAGCGCCGCAAGGACGATCGCCTGGGCCTGATCGTGTTCGGCAGCGGCGCCTACCCACAAGCGCCGCTGACCCTCGACCACGCCAGCCTGGCGTTGCTGCTCGATGACACCGGCATCGGCATGGCCGGGCCCAATACGGCGATCGGCGATGCCATCGGCCTGAGCCTGAAACTGCTGGAGCAGGCCCGGGAACAGGAAAAAGTGCTGATCCTGCTCACCGACGGCAACGACACGCACAGCGCCATCGCGCCAGAGCGCGCGGCGGCCATGGCGGCCGCGCGCGGCGTGGTGATCCACACCATCGGCATCGGCGACCCGCAGGCCGCTGGCGAAAACAAGGTCGACCTCGGTGCCTTGCAGCGCATCGCCGACAGCACCGGCGGCCGCTATTTCCGCGCCGAGGACCGCGCCAGCCTGGACCAGGTGTATGCCACGCTCGACCGGCTGACCCCGCATCAAGTCAAGACCTTCAGCCACCAGCCGCAGCGCGAGCTGTTCTGGCTGCCGCTGGCCGCGGCCCTGGGGCTGCTGGCGCTGTATCACCTGCTGGCCTGGCTACACCCGCGCCTGCGGCGCAGCCCCGTGCGGCAGGAGGCTTGATATGCCGATCGATCTGGCCGACCTGCATTTTCTGCGCCCCCTGTGGCTGCTGCTGATCCCGTTCGGCCTCGGCCTGCCGCTGCTGTGGCACCGTCGCCAGGACCTGCAACGCCGGCTGCGCGGCAATATCGCCCCGCACCTGCTGGCCCATCTGCTGGTCACCCCGCGGGATCGCGCGCGCCTGCGCCCGGTGCACCTGGCCAGCGCCCTGCTGGTGCTCGGCGCGGTGGCGGCCGCCGGCCCGACCTGGGAACGCGACCGCCCGGCCTTTCTGCAGGATCGCGCGCCGCTGGTCATCGCCGTCGACCTGTCGGCCTCGATGGACGCCAGCGACCTGTCGCCCAGCCGCCTGGAAGCGGCCAAGCACAAACTCCACGACCTGGTGCTGCGCCGCAGCGGCGCGCGCACCGGACTGATCGCCTATGCCGGCAGCGCCCACCTGGTGCTGCCGGCCACCGACGACCCGGCGCTGCTCGACAGCTTTATCCAGGCCCTGGGCACCGACCTGATCGAGCGCCCGGGGAAAAACCTGGTGGCGGTGATCGAGCAAGCCAGGCGCCTGTTGCTGGCGGAACACAGCCCCGGCACCTTGCTGCTGCTCAGCGACGGCGCCGACCTCACGCAACTGCCCGCCTTGCCCGGGTTGTTGCAGGGCAGCGCCTTGCAGGTGCTGATCCTCGCCGTGGGCAGCGAGGACGGCGGGATCATTCGCGACGCCAGCGGCCAGCCGCGCACCGACGGCAACGGCCGCCCCGAGTTGGGCCGCTTCGACCGCAAGGCGCTGCAACAGCTGGCCGAGACCCTCGACGCGCCGCTGGGCAGCCTGACCCTGAACGACGATGACCTGGACTGGGTCGAGCTGCATGCCCAGCGGCACTTCCAGGACGCCAGCGACGAACAGCGCCAACTGCACTGGAAGGACGCCGGCTACTGGCTGTGCTGGCCACTGCTGCTGATTGGTTTTTGCTGTGTACGCCGCGGCTGGAGCCTGAACTGGACCGCCGCCCTGCTGCTCGCCCTGGGGCTGGGCCTGCAAACGCCAGCGGCCCGGGCCAATGCCTTGGCCGACGCCTTCCTGACCCCGGACCAGCAAGGCCGCTGGGCCTTCGAACGGCAGCATTACCCGGCTGCGGCCGCGCAGTTTGTCGACCCTTACTGGAAAGGCATCGCGGCCTACCGCGCCGCCGACTACGACTTGGCCCTGGCGAGCTTCGCCCGCCTCGACACACCCCAGGCCTACTTCTACCTGGGCAATATCTACGTGCGGCGTTTCAAGTTCGCCCAGGCCATCGCCGCCTATCGCCAGGCGCTGCAACTGCAACCCCGGTTCGCCGAAGCCAGCGCCAACCTGGCCCTGGCCATCGCCCTGGAAAAAGACAGCGAAAGCGCCGCGCAGAACGCCCCCGAGGTCAAGCCGGACGCGATCAAGTTCGACAAGCCGGCCGGCAAGGGCCAGGGCAAGCCCCTGGAAACCGAGCAGGCCAGCAGCGATGAACTCTGGCTGCAAAACCTCACCACCTCGCCGGCCAGTTTCCTGCGCCAGAAGTTCAGCCTGCAGGACCAGGCCGCCAGCCAGCCGGGGGCCACGCCATGAGCCTGGGCAAACTGTTGGCGCTGACCGCCCCCTGGAAGGCCGTGCATGCCCTGGCGCGGCTCACGGCAACGGCGACAGGGTTGCTGCTGTGCGTGGTGGCCTGGGCCGACGAGCCGCAACTGCGGGTGCAGGCGCGGCTCGACCCGGGAAGCTCGGTGATGGTCGGCGAAACCCTGCAACTGCAAGTGGATGTGCTGACCGACAGCTGGTTCACCAGCGCAGCCACCCTGCCCGGCCTGAGCCTCCCCGGCGCCCAGGTCCTGGCCCCGGGCGGCGAGGCCGAGCACCTCAACCTGACCCTGGACGGCCAAGCCTTCTACGGCATGCGCTACACCTACCGGATCACCCCGACCCGAGCCCAGGACTTCGATATTCCGGTGCTCACGGTCAAGGCCACACCCGGCCAGGCCAGCCATGAGCTGACCGCGCAAACCCCGCCGCTGCACTTCGCTGCCCGCCAGCCGCCGGGCTTCGCCCCCGGAGAAACCGTGTTGGTGGCCCGCGACCTGCGCCTGGCCCAGCGCATCGATCCGCCCGCCACCGCGCTCAAGGTCGGCGACAGCATCACCCGTCACGTGAGCCTGCAGGCCGATGGCGCCCAAGCCATGGCGCTGCCGGCGCCGGAGCTGGCCGAAGTCGAGGGCCTGAGCCGTTACCCGAAGACCCCGCAGATTGGCGATATCGACGATGGCCGCGGGCATGTCAGCGGTGGCCAGCGCCGCGACAGCGTGACCTACCGCATCGAGCGCGCCGGCCATTACCAGCTTCCGGCCATCCAGGTGAAATGGTGGGACAGCCGCCAGCATCGGTTGCAATTGAGCCAGCTGCCGGCGCTGGACTTCGAGGCCCGCGCCGGCGGTGGTTACGCGGCGGTATTTTCCATCGCCCAGGACCTCAAGGACCTCGGCCAGCGCCACCCTGCCTACCTGTCCCGGCACGCCCTGGGCCTGACCCTGTCGGCGCTGCTGCTGGGCCTCGGCCTGTGGCTCGCCCGGCCGCTCTGGCAACGCGCCCGGCAAGCCTGGCGGCACCGGCGGGCGCAGCGCCGGGCACAACGCCTGGCCTCCGCCGAGTACGCCTGGCGCCAGGTCCCCGCGCAGTTGCAAGAAGGACAACTGGGCGCGCTGTACCTGTGGTTGCGCCGTCGCCGCCTGGGGCTTGGCCTGGGCACCCTGGGCCCGCGCCTGAGCACTTTGCTGCGCGCCTGTTACGGCCGCGACGGCAAATCCGCGACGGCACTGCGGCAACTCGGCGAGGCCCTGCCGGACCTGCAGCGCCTGGCCAACCTGCGCCGCCGCGCGCATGCCGACGCTCATAGCCTGCGCCCCCTCAACCCCGGTCAAGACAAGGATTTGCCATGACGCCCTCACTGCCCCCGCATCGCCGCTACCGGTTCGCCTGGCTGCTGGCCCTGGCCCTGCCTCTGCTCGCCCAGGCCAACGAGCCGTTGCCCTCGTGGAACGACGGCCCGGCGAAAAAAAGCCTCATCGAGTTCGTCCGCGCGGTGACCACCGAAGGCTCGCGGGACTACGTGAAGCCGGCCGAACGCATCGCCGTCTTCGACAACGACGGCACCCTGTGGAGCGAACAGCCGGCGTACTTCCAGGTGCTGTTCGCCTTCGACGAGGTCCGGCGCCTGGCGCCGCAGCACCCGGAATGGAAGACCCAGCAGCCGTTCCAGGCGGTGCTGGAAAACGACCAGCAGGCCCTGGCCGCCAGCGGCATGGACGGCCTGCTGAAAATCATTGGCGCGACCCACACCGGGATCACCACCCAGGCCTTTATCGACAACGCGAAGACCTGGCTGAGCCAGGCCCGCCATCCGCAGACCGGCAAGCCCTACACCGAAATGATCTACCAGCCGATGCTGGAGATGCTCGACTACCTGCGCAGCCAGGATTTCAAGACCTACATCGTCTCCGGCGGCGACACGGCGTTTATGCGCGCCTTTGCCGAACAGGTGTACGGCGTGCCGCCGGAACAGGTGATCGGCACCACCTTCGTCACCCGCTTCCAGGACCGGGACGGCGACCTGTCGATCCTGCGCACCGCCCATCTGGCCCACAACGACGACGGCCCGGGCAAGCCGGAAAACATCGACGCGTTGATCGGACGCCGGCCGATCCTCGCGTTCGGCAACTCCGACGGCGACCTGCAGATGCTGCAATGGACCGCCGCCGGACCGGGCAAGCGTTTCATGGGGCTGGTGCACCACACCGATGCCCAACGCGAATGGGCCTATGACCGGGATTCGAAGATCGGGCGCCTGGACAAGGCGCTCGACGAAGCCAGAAAACGCGGCTGGACGATCGTCGACATGGCCTCGCAATGGCGCCGGATCCATCCGTTCGAGCCCGCCGCAACCGAGCAAGTGCAATAAGAAAAAAGCGTAACGCAGGATCGCTATCAACGTTGGTCGCTCAACGCGACTCAAGCTAACAAGGAGCCAGTCCTATGACTCGCATACGCAAGTGGCTACCGAAATTCGCCCTGGTGGCGACTTCGCTCATGGCGCTCTCGGCAACGGCCGGGGCGGCGGAAAAACCCAATATCCTGGTGATCTTCGGCGACGATATCGGCCAGACCAACATCAGCGCCTATTCCATGGGCGTGGTCGGCTACAAGACTCCGAACATCGACCGGATCGCCAAGGAAGGCATGCTGTTCACCGACTATTACGCGGAGAACAGTTGCACGGCCGGACGCTCGTCCTTCATCACCGGCCAGACGCCATTGCGCACCGGCCTGTCCAAGGTCGGCATACCGGGCGCTCCGGTCGGCCTGCAAAAGCGCGACATCACCATCGCCCAGGCCCTCAAGTCCCAGGGTTATGCCACCGGCCAGTTCGGCAAGAACCACCTTGGCGACCGCGATGAATACCTGCCGACGGCCCACGGTTTCGACGAGTTCTTCGGCAACCTGTATCACCTCAACGCCGAGGAAGAGCCCGAGCGTCCGTACTGGCCCAAGGACGACCCGGATTTCGTCAAGGCCAACTCGCCGCGCGGGGTGATCCACAGCTTTGCCGACGGCAAGATCGAAGACACCGGCGCGCTGAACAAGAAGCGCATGGAAACCATCGACGACGAGACCACCGCCGCGGCCCAGGCGTTCATCGAGAAGCAGGCCAAGGCCGACAAGCCGTTCTTCGTCTGGATGAACACCACCCGCATGCACCTGTTCACCCATGTGCGCGAGTCGATGGCGGGCCAGAGCGGCATGCCCGGCAACGAATACGCCGACGGCATGCTCGAGCACGACAACGATGTCGGCAAACTGCTGAAAACCCTCGACGACCTGAAAATCGCCGACAACACCATCGTCGTCTACACCACCGACAACGGCCCCAACCAGTTCTCCTGGCCGGACGCGGCGACCACGCCGTTCCGCAATGAAAAGAACTCCAACTGGGAAGGCGCGTACCGGGTGCCCGCGATGATCCGCTGGCCGGGCAAGGTCAAGCCGGGGGAAGTGTCCAACGAGATGTTCTCGGGCCTGGACTGGTTCCCCACGCTGCTGGCGGCGGCCGGCGACCCCGGGGTCAAGGACAAGCTGCTCAAGGGCTGGGCGCCCACCACCGGCGGCGGCAACTTCAAGGTGCACCTGGACGGCTACAACCAGTTGCCCTACCTGACCGGGCAGCAGCCCAAGAGCGAGCGTCGCGAGTTCTACTATTTCAACGACGACGGCGTGCTGGTGTCGATGCGCTTCGACAACTGGAAAGTGGTGTTCTGCGAACAGCGCGAGCCTGGCGGCTTCCGAGTCTGGAGCGAACCCTTCGTGTGCCTGCGGGTGCCGAAGATCTTCAACCTGCGGATGGACCCGTATGAGCGCGCCGACGTCGTTTCCGACCAGTATTACGACTGGCAGACCAAGAACGTCTACCTGGCTGGCGTCGCGGTGACCAAGTCGGCGAAGTTCCTCGAGACCTTCATCGAGTACCCACCGAGCCAGAAACCCGCGAGCTTCAGCATCGACCAGATCCGCGCGGCGGTGGATGCCAAGATCGCTGAAAAAATGAAGGCGCAAGCCACCCAGTAACTCCCGGACGTTCCCACGCTTGCGTGGGAACCTCGAACAACCATGGGCGCGGGGCTTGCCCGCGATAAGGACGCGTGGTCTGTACCGACCTCGTTATCCTTCATCGCCAGCATGCTTCGCGCCTGCAACGTCCTGTAGCCGCTGCCGAAGGCTGTGTCAGGTCCGCCAGGATCGCCAGCGTCGCGACGCCGCCTTCGGCAGCGGCTACAGGTGTTTGAGCCGCGTGTTTTCCTGCGCACATTTTCTTGCAGAAGGTCCAGCGTCATGTCCTCACGTACCGCCACTCGACAGGCCACCGCCAGCGCCTTGCCCGACACCGGGGCCAGGTTGCTGCTCCCGGCCCTGCTGCTGTTCATCTCCGGAGCCACCGCGCTGATCTACCAGGTGCTGTGGATCAAGCAGCTGTCGCTGGTGGTGGGTGTCGAGGTGTATGCCATCACCGCCGGGATCAGTGCCTTCTTCGCCGGCCTGGCCCTGGGTGGCCTGCTGGTCGGGCGCTATGCCGACCGGGTGGGCAAGCCCTGGCTGCTGTATGCCATCGTCGAGCTGCTGGTGGCCGTGCTCGGCCTGGGCGCCACGGTTGGCCTGGGCCTCGCGGCGCCCGCCTTCGCCTGGCTGGGCCAACATTTCGGCCTGCTGGCCTGGGGCCTGCCGATTGCCCTGGTGGGCCTGCCCGCAATGCTGATGGGCGGCACCCTGCCAGTGTTGATGCGCGCCCTGTCGGCGCATCCACGGCAACTCGGCCGGGCCGGCGGGCGGCTGTATGCGGCGAACACCGCCGGGGCCATCGCCGGCACCTTGCTCAGCGCCTTTGTGCTGATCGCCACCTTTGGCGTGCGCGGCAGCGCCTTGATCGCCGCCGCGCTCAACCTGCTGGCGGCCGTCGCGGCCCTCGGCCTGCTGCGCCAGGCGCCAATGCCCATGGCGGCGCCGCGCAAGGCCGAGGTCGCCGCCCCGCTGGCGCGCCAGGCCATGCTGCTGTATGCGCTCGCCGGCGGCGTGGCGCTGGGCTACGAAGTGGTCTGGTCGCAATCCATCGTGCCGTTCATGAGCACCCGCACCTACGCCTTCGCGGTGGTCCTGGCCACCTACCTGGCGGGGCTGTTCCTGGGCAGTGGCCTGATGGCTCGCCGGGCCGACCGGGTGCGTGATCCCTGGGGCCTGTTCGGCCTGCTGATTGCCGCCGCCGGGCTGTTGGCGCTCCTGGAAATCGCCGTGCTCGGGCGCTGGCTGATCCACCTGCAGACCCAGGCCGAGGCCCTGGTCCTGGCCTTGGGCGGCAGCGAGCTGCTGGGCATGAGCGGACGTTTTGCCGTGGCCGCCCTGAGCCAGGTGTTCGTGCCGACGCTGTTGCTCGGCGCCGCCTTCCCCCTGGCCCTGCGTTTATGCGTGGGGGCCGAGCGGGTCGGCCGCGATGTCGGCGCGGTGGTGGCTTTCAACACCCTGGGCGGCATAGTCGGCGTGGCGCTCTGCGGTTTTGTGCTGATCCCGTTGCTGGGCCTGGTGCGCACCCTCGGCTTGCTGGCGCTGCTCGCGGCGCTGATCGGCTACCTCGCGGTGCGCCGCGGCCATGGGGTGAAAAAGGGCCGGCGCCAGGCGGTGGTCGCGATCGGCCTGTTGTCCCTGGCGCTGGCCGGGCTGGTGCCCGTGGACCACCTGGCCAAGCTGTTGCCCGGCGCCCGTGATGGCAAGCTGGCGTTCTACGAGGAAGGCCGTGGCGGCACGGTGGCGGTGGTCACTCAGGGCAAGGGCGAACGGGCCTTCCAGCGCCTGTACATCCAGGGCGTGTCGAACACCGGCGACGCCATGCCCTCGCTGCGCTACATGCGCATCCAGGCCTTGCTGCCGCTCTTGATCCACAACGGCGAACCGCGTTCGGCGCTGGTCATCGGGTTTGGCACCGGAATCACCGCCGGCGCCCTGTTGCGCTACCCGGAACTGGAGCAGCGGGTAGTGGCCGAGCTACTGCCGTCGGTGGTCAAGGCCGCGCCGCTGTTCAAGGGCAACTTCAATGCCGCGGCGGACCCGGCGATCGAAGTGCGCCTGCGCGATGGCCGCCAGGAGCTGCTGCGCAGCCCGCAGCGCTATGACCTGATTACCCTGGAACCGCCGCCGCCCTCCGCCGCCGGCGTGGTCAACCTGTATTCGCGGGACTTCTACCAATTGGCGGCCCGGCGCCTGCAACGCCAGGGCCTGGTAGCGCAGTGGTTGCCGCTGCCGACGCAAAATATCGATGACTCGCGCTCGCTGGTGCGCAGTTTTCTCGACGTCTTTCCCTATGCCACGCTGTGGACCAGTGAATTTCACGAGATGCTGCTGGTGGGTTCGCTGGAGCCGATCGAACTGGACGTGGCGCGCATCAGCCAGCGTTTCGCCCAGGACGGCGTGCGCAGTGCCTTGCAGGATGTCGGCGTGAGTTCCGCCGCAGCCCTGCTGGCCACCTGGATCACCGATCGCGAGGGCTTGCAGCGCTTTGTCGCCGATGCCCTGCCGGTCACCGACGACCAGCCACGCATCGAATACGCGCCCTGGGTGCGGGCCAAGGAAATTACCCGGGTCCTGCCGGCCTTGCTCAACCTCTACCAGCCGCCGCTGCTGCGCAACAGCGACGCGGCCTTCAACGACCGGTTGAACCAGCACCAGCAACGCCTGATGCAGTTCTATCGCGCCAGCCTGTATGCCTACGAAGGAGATCGCGAAGCCTGGGGCAGGTACATCCGCGAGGTGATGCGAGGGGATGGCGGCAACCCGTACTACCGCTGGTTTACCGGCCAATGAAGCAATACGGGGCGAGCGCCGGCAGCGGCGCTCGCCCCTTGAGGCTTATCTGCCTTTGAGTTTCAGGTAGGACTGGTGCAGGTCCGAGGCCCAGCCGTCGATGACATTCTTCACATCGGAGGCCTGCATCACCTGGCTGCTGTTTTCCAGCTCCTTGCCGGTGCCTTTGCGCACCACCTGGGCAATCACCTTGTTGTTGCCGCCATCGATGAACTGCGCTTCGGTGCCCAGGGTGGTTTCCTGGTCGCGAATCCCGCTGGCGGTACTGACCGCCGCGGCCACCAGGGCCACCGGGATGATTTCATAAGGCTTGAGGCCCTCGGTCTTGCTGCTGACCGCGGTGATCGCCGCGCGTATCACGAGCACCCCGGGACCTGGGCCGTTGGCCAGCGGCAGCGACTTGCTCACTTCACGCTTGAGGGCCTGGTCGTAATAGGCATTGATGCCGTTCAGGGTGTTCTGCGGGATTTTTACGGTCGGCTGAGGCTTTGGATAAAACTGCGTCGGTTCGATGTAGGCCGCGGTGTATCGCTTGACATCGAGCTTGGGATCGACCCAGCGCATCACCTCGACTCCCGATGGCGACTTGGCTTCCTTGAGCTGGCTGTAGTCACTAAGGAAACCGGAGTATTCGTCTGGCTGGGTGATATTGCTGGAACAACCCACCATCCCAAGGGAGGCCAGGCACAGCGTGCTCATCATTGATGCGAGCTTCATGGGGTAACTCCTGTCAGAAATCCGGAAGCACTACTGGATTGAGGAAATGTAGGTATAGCCAATAGTGGGAAAATCAGTACACCAATACAGGATAATTCAGAAAATGTTCAAGATTAGTTCGTGGCAAATTTGACAGATACCGGTCCGACGTCAAAGCTGCATCCGCCTGAAAGCGTATTGGCAGTCACGCCTCTGGATACGGAAGTCGCAATGCCCAAGCCCAAGAATAAAGCCGCAACCCCACGACCTGATTCGCCCCGCTCGCCCATCGACCGTTACCTGTTCCCCCTGAGCGCCACCCTGTTGCTGGCGCTGCTGGTGGCCCTCTGGCTGTTTCTCGGCAACGACAAACCACCGTCTTTACCGCAACCCGCGCCGCCGCCCGCGGTTGCCCGGCAACCGGCCCAGGCCCCGGCGCCCAGCCCGCCAGCGCAAATGGTGGACGAGCAACAATGCCAGGGCTGCCACGGCAAGCCGTCCAGTGACTGGCAAGGCTCCCATCACCAGCTGGCCATGCAGGCCGCCAATGAACAGACGGTGCTCGGTGATTTCAACGACCGACGCTTCAAGGGCGAAGGCGAAAGCACCCGTTTCTTTCGCCAGGGCTCGCAGTTCTGGGTCAATACGCCGGGCAAGGACGGCCGGAACGCCGACTTCAAGGTCGCCTACACCTTCGGCATCGCGCCGTTGCAGCAGTACCTGATCGAGGTCGGCGAAGGTCGCCTGCAAGCCCTGGGCGTGGCCTGGGATACCGAGAAAAACCGCTGGTTCCACCTGTACCCGGGCCAGGGAGTGAATTTCAAGAATCCCCTGCACTGGAGCCAGCCCAGCCAGAACGCCAACTTCATGTGCGTCGAGTGCCACACCACCGGCTACCAGCGCAATTTCGATGCCTCGAGCAACACCTACGCCAGCCACTGGAACAGCCTCGGCGTCGGCTGCCAGGCCTGCCACGGCCCAGCCTCGAACCATCTGGCCTGGACCGCGAAAAAGGATGACCTGATCCACAAAGGCTTCGCCGTCGACCTCAAGGCCAAGGACGCCACGCTCGAGATCGAGACCTGCGCCCGCTGCCACGCCCGCCGCGCGCCGCTCGGCGACGGCTACACCGTGGGCCAGCGCCTGATGGACGATTACCTGCCCAGCACCCTGACCCGCGAGCTGTATGCCCTGGACGGCAAGATCCAGGACGAGGTGTTCGAACACGGCTCCTTCCTGCAGAGCAAGATGTTCGACAAGGGCGTGCGTTGCAGCAATTGCCACAACCCCCACAGCACCGCACTCAAGGCCCCGGGCAACGGTGTCTGCCTGCAATGCCACAACAGCGCCGGCAAGAGCGCCATCGGCGGCATCGACGACAAGGGCCTGCTGGCGAAGAACTACGACTCGCCCGAGCATCACCGGCACGCCATGGGCCAGCCCGGCTCGCAGTGCGTGGATTGCCATATGCCCGGCAAGTTGTACATGGGCAACGACTTTCGCCATGACCACAGCTTCAGCCTGCCCAACCCGGAACGAGCGAAAAAGCTGGGGACTCCGGATGCCTGCCTGGCTTGTCACCAGGGCAAGGCCGGTGACCGCATCACTGAACAATTTAAACTCTGGACCACGGGCGCCGCTCCCCAGGCCCCGCGCTATGACGACAGCCTGTGGCTGATTCGCGGCGGCCAGCCGGGCGCCGCCCAGGCCTTGTACCAACAGTTGCAGCGCAGCAACCTGCCGGCGATCCAGCGCGCCACCCTGCTCGGCGAGTTGGCCAACTACCCCAGCGAGCAAGCCCTGAAGCTGGCCGGCAACGACCTGGGTAACCCGGCCCCGCAGATTCGCGAAAGCGCGGTTCGCGCGGTCAGCGCCCTGCTGCCCGCCGCGGAACGGGGCGCCTTGCTCAGCCCGTTGCTGGACGACCCGGTCCGCGCGGTGCGCATCGCCGCGGCCCGGGACTTGCTCGGCGCCGCACGCACGGGCCTGGGCGCGGCTCAAGCGCGCTGGGAGCGGGTCATTGGCGAATACGAGGCAGTGCAACTGAGCCTCGCCGAACGCGCCGAGGCCAACCTCAACCTGGCCATGCTCTACCAGGCCAGCGGGCGCGCAGCCAAGGTCGAACCAAGCCTGCGCGCCGCCCTGCTGCGCGACCCCGGTTTCTTCCCGGCGCTGGTGACGCTGGTGCAGTGGCTGGAGGCCAACGGTCGCGGCCCGCAAGCGCAGAGCCTGCTGCAAGAGCAACTCAAGAAACATCCGGAGGCCGCGTTGCTGCAACACAGCCAGGGGCTGGCACTGATCCGTGCCGGCCAGAGTGCCCAAGCCATGCCGTACCTGCGCAATGCCGCGCGCCTGGAACCACAGAACGGTCAGTACGCCTACGTGATGGCCGTGGCCCTGCATGACAGCGGCAAACTCGATGAGGCCTGCGCGCAACTGGAAGCCCTGCTCAAACGGCAGCCGACCCAGCGCAATGCGCGACTGTCGCTGATCCAGTACTACCTGGAGAGCGGCCAGGAGCCCAAGGCGCAGGTGCTGATGCAGGGATGGAAACAACTCAACCCGCAGGACCCGGCATTGAAGTGAAGCGGGCGAGCGGCCGATACCGCTCGCCGTGGTCCGTTACCAGGTCGTTCCGCGCCTTGCCGCCGCCTCGCGCAAGGCGTTGATGCGCATGGCCTTGAGCAGCGACAGCGTGCCGACCAGGATGATCACGGCGCCAAACACAAAGTCGATGCCGTATAGCTGGTAGTCCTGCAGCGGCCCGACCAGGAACACCCGGACCGCCGCCACCGCCAGCAGCGTGGCGAGAAAATCGATGGTTGGCTCGTCGCGGTACAGCACCATCAGCAGCGGCAGGCAGACCACCAGCAACAACAGCAGCACGATGACCTTGAACGAGCTTTTGCGCTCGATGCTGAAGGCGCATTCACTGGCGCCATAGGCGGGATAGTCGCCGGGCTGGACCAGGCTGTTCCGCTCGGCGATATAGTCCGCCGGGTTGTACAGCCGGGTCGGGGTGAACGTGTTGGACAGGTTCATCTGCGTGACGATGCGCTTGAACGGCAGGTCGACCTGTTCATTGCCCTTGAGGATGTACAACACCGGCTTGTAGCCATAACGGTACACGTCGAAGGGAAACCGGCTGGCCTCGCCGATCACCCGGATCGAGCGGCTTTCCAGGTCGGCGTAGGCATTCTTGTGCGGCGAGTTGAAGTTGCGGTTCAAGGGCTTGACCTTGACCTCTTCAAAATATGACGGCGGCATGCTGTAGGACGACTGCAGCGGTTCCAGGCGCAACTTCAGCGGATAGCGGCCCAGTTCGTAGCGGTTATAGGTGCGCTCGGAAACGTTGACCATCCCCGACACCTTGAAATCGCCCCGGGTGTCGTTGGTGACCTTGAGCACCAGATGGTCGCGCTTGAAGTAATTGAGCGGATCGCTCGAGGTGTTGCCACACAAGCCATAGCTGTCGAAGGTGTCGCCCAGGCGCCCGCTGCGGGCATCCTGGTACACATAGAAGTAACCGACCCACAAGGCCAGGATCAGCAACAACGAAAACAACCCGAGTATTTTTTTAGCAACGCTCACAGCCGCGACTCTCTTCCATGGATGACCCATGCCAGGCACGCCTGCGGCTGATCGCCGGACGCCAATCCCTGGCCCCTTCTTGAGAGCCGGGACTTTACCAAAGTGCCACCATCGACCCAAGGACAAATGTCCGTTTGTCGCAACAGCCGCTGTTCCGGCACCGCCACGCAAGCCGCGGCGCGCACGGGCGAGCCCCGCCGCCGGCCCGGCTCAGCGGCGCCGGAACAGCGGCCTCGGCTCGATCGCCGAGCGCCCGTAGAGCACGCTCATGCCGGCCAGCCCCTTGAGAGCGTCGTTGGCGCATTTGTCTTCGCGGATGGCGAAGCTGTCGAAGCCGCATTGGCGCATATGGCTAAGCTGGTCGCGCAGCACATCGCCCACCGCGCGCAATTCGCCCATCCAGCCCAGGCGGGTGCGCAGCAGGTAGGCCTGGCTGTAGGCGCGACCGTCGCGGAAGCTGGGGAAGTCCAGGGCAATCAGCGGGATCAGCTTGAGCCAGGGCCGCAGGCTTTCCACATCATCGTCCGGGCCCAGCCAGACCCCGTCCCGCGCCGGCTCGTGCTCGATGCGGCGGATCAGCCAGCGAGCCAGCGGCAGGATCAGCGGCCCTGCGGGCAGCGGGCCGTCCACTTCACGTACCAGGCTCCAGGGATCGTCTTCGACTCGCCCCGCCTGGCCATCCTGCAAGCGCAACAGATTGTTCATGGGTTGATTTCCTGGTTCATGGCTGCGCCTTGTGGTTCACCGTCGCGCTTGTGATTCATGGCTGCGCCTCCAGCACTTTCGGATAGACCCACTCCTTGAATGGCTCCAGGCCGATGCGCTGCACGGTCTGGACGAACGGCTCTTCGCTTTCCCGATAACGCACGAACGTCGCGATGATGCGTTCGATCACCTGCGGCACCTCCTCGGCGCTGAACGACGGGCCGATGACCTTGCCCAGCGCGCTGTGCTTGCCCTGGGCACCGCCGAGGGTGATCTGGTACCACTCGCTGCCGTTCTTATCGACGCCAAGGATGCCGATATTGCCGATGTGGTGATGGCCGCAGGCGTTCATGCAGCCGGAGATATTCAGGCTGATGTCGCCCAGGTCGTGCAGGTAATCGAGATTGTCGAAACGCGCCTGGATCGCCTGGGCGATGGGGATCGACTTGGCATTGGCCAGGGCGCAGAAGTCACCGCCGGGGCAAGCGATGATATCGGTCAGCAGGCCGACGTTGGCGCTGCCCAGGCCCTGCTCGCCGGCCAGCCGCCACAGCCTATGGAGCGCCGCCTTGGGCACGTCCGGCAGGACGATGTTCTGTTCGTGGGCGATGCGGATTTCGCCAAAACCGAAGGCCTCGGACCAATCGGCCACCGCCTCCATCTGCGCCGCCGTCACATCTCCGGGCGGCGAGGCGCTGCCGGGCTTGGTCGACAGCACCACGCTGGCATAGCCCGGCACCTTGTGCGGCTGGACGTTATGCGTGACCCAGCGCTCGAAGGCTGGCTCCTCGGCCAGGCGGCTGCCGTAGTCGAGATCGGTGGCCGGCTGGCGCTCGTAGAGCGGCGGTACGAAGGCGCTGGCGACCCGCTGGTATTCGGCCTCGGTCAGTTGCGCCGGGCCGTCCTTGAGGTGCTGCCACTCCTCCTCGACCTCTTTGGCGAAGGCCTCGATGCCCAGGGCCTTGACCAGGATCTTGATCCGCGCCTTGTACTTGTTGTCGCGCCGGCCGTGGCGGTTATAGACCCGCAACACCGCCTCGACATAAGACAGCAGGTGCTGCCACGGCAGGCCGTCGCGAATCTGCTGGCTGAGGATCGGCGTGCGCCCCAGGCCGCCACCGACCATCACCCGCAGCAGCATCTGCCCGCGCGCGTCGCGGTACAGGTACAGGCCGATGTCATGCATCATGATCGCCGCCCGATCCTGGTGGGCCGAGCAGATGGCGATCTTGAACTTGCGTGGCAGGAACAGGAATTCCGGGTTGATGGTCGACCATTGGCGCAGGATCTCCGCCAGGGGCCGCGGGTCCATCAGTTCGTCGGCGGCCACCCCGGCGAAGGCTTCGGTGGTGATGTTGCGCACGCAGTTGCCGGAGGTCTGGATCGCATGCATCTCGACCCCGGCCAGGCGTTCGAGGATGTCCGGCACCTGGGCCAGCTCGATCCAGTTGAACTGCATGTTCTGCCGGGTGGTGAAGTGGCCATAGCCGCGGTCGTAGTCGCGGGCGATGCTGGCCAGGGTGCGCATCTGCCGTGCACTGAGGGTGCCGTAGGGAATGGCCACCCGCAGCATGTAGGCGTGTTTCTGCATATACAGGCCGTTCTGCAGGCGCAGCGGCAGGAACTCTTCTTCGCTCAGCTCGCCCGCCATGAAACGCCCGACCTGATCGCGAAACTGCGCCACCCGTTCAAAGACCAGGGCTCGGTCGTACTCGTCATACTGATACATGTCACGGCCTCATCAATGCTGACCCCGATCCCGCCCCTGGCCGCCATAACCCTCTAAGCCCGTAGCCGCTGCCGAGCGCAGCGAGGCTGCGATCGGCTGCAAGGCAGCCGCAAGACCGGCACACGCGTTCTATCTGCCAGACCGCATAGCCTGGATTGCGAGCGCTACGTCGGGATGCCGCCCAACTCGATCGCTGCCTCGCTGCGCTCGGCAGCGGCTACAGGGCCACGGTGGCCACGGGGATATGCATTCCAGGGGTGATCCGGGGGTTTTGGTGTGGCGGTGACTATGCACTTGCAGCTCAGGACGTTACAGATTCAGGTAACCACTAAAAAACCGTATCAGCAGGTCGCGGACCAGCACCGGCAGGCGACCAATCTGATCCGTATTTATGTGTTTTTTCTGAGTCTGTTTTGTTTCGCCCGTGCTTTCTACAGTGCACGGCATGCCAGGCCGGGTGGCCTGGCAAGCCTTTGCAACCGTGGAAGCATTGACCATGAGCACAGCAACAATGGAACCGGCCTACAACTACAAGGTGGTGCGCCAATTCGTCATCGCCACCGTGGTCTGGGGCGTGATTGGCATGGCCATGGGGGTGTGGATCGCCTCCCAGCTGGTCTGGCCGGAAATGAACCTCGACCTGCCCTGGACCAGCTTCGGCCGCCTGCGCCCGCTGCACACCAGCCTGGTGATTTTCGGCTTCGCCGGCAGCGCACAGTTCGCCGCCAGCTACTACGCGGTACAGCGCACCTGCCAGGTGCGGCTGTATTCCGACAAGCTCGCCGCCTTCACCTTCTGGGGCTGGCAGTCGGTGATCGTGATCATGCTGGTCACCCTGCCGCTGGGCTACACCACCACCAAGGAATACGCGGAAATCGAATTCTCCGGCGCGGTGTGGATGGCCGTGGTCTGGGTCGCCTATGCCATCGTGTTCTTCACCACCGTGGTGCAGCGCAAGACCAAACACATCTACGTCGGCAACTGGTTCTTCGGCGCCTTTATCCTGGTGATCGCCATGCTGCACGTGGTCAATCACCTGTCGATCCCGGTGGACTGGTTCAAATCCTACCCGGTGTATTCCGGCGCCACTGACGCCATGGTCCAGTGGTGGTACGGGCACAACGCCGTGGGCTTCTTCCTGACCACCGGTTTCCTGGGAATGATGTATTACTTCGTGCCCAAGCAGGTCGGGCGTCCGGTGTATTCCTATCGCCTGTCCATCGTGCACTTCTGGGCGCTGATCACCCTGTACATCTGGGCCGGCCCGCACCATCTGCACTACACCGCGCTGCCGGACTGGGCGCAATCGCTGGGCATGGCCATGTCTCTGATCCTTTTGGCACCGAGCTGGGGCGGCATGATCAACGGCATGATGACCCTCTCGGGCGCCTGGCATAAATTGCGCACCGACCCGATCCTGCGCTTCCTGGTGCTGTCCCTGGCGTTCTACGGCATGTCGACCTTCGAAGGTCCGATGATGGCGATCAAGACCGTCAACGCCCTCTCCCACTACACCGACTGGACCATCGGCCACGTGCACGCCGGCGCCCTCGGCTGGGTGGCGATGATTACCTTCGGCGCCACCTACCACATGGTGCCCAAGGTGTTCGGTCGCGAGCAGATGCACAGCATCCCGCTGATCAACCTGCACTTCTGGCTGGCGACCATTGGCACGGTGCTCTACATCGCCTCGATGTGGGTCAACGGCATTACCCAGGGCCTGATGTGGCGCGCCATCAACGACGACGGCACCCTCACCTACTCCTTCGTCGAAGCCCTGCAGGCCAGCCACCCGGGCTTTATCGTGCGCTTCGCCGGTGGCGTGTTCTTCCTCAGCGGCATGCTGCTGATGGCCTACAACACCTGGCGCACCGTGCGCGTGGCCGACCCGCGCCTCGCCGAGAGCGAAGCCCAGATCGCCTGATCGCCTGCGACGCGGACCACACCTGGCCCGCGTCCCCCTCCCCACCTTGCAGCACAGCGAGCCCCCGATGATCGAATTCGCCCTTGACCTGCTCGGCGTGACTTTCCTCTACCTCAGCATCGGCTACTGCCTGCGCCATCAATCGGCCAAGAGCCTCGACGACGCCAGCCTGATCCCCTTCGCCGACGACCCGGACGTGGCGCGCCGGGTGGAACGCGTCACCGGCAAGAAAATCAACGCCGTGGCGCCGGAACCGCAAACCGCCAGGCCCGGCTGGGGCAATATGGAGGTCTGACCCCGCCTCGCGGCCTGATCGCCACTGCGCACCAAGGACAACCGATTGGCCAGCGGCCGGGGGTTTCGCTTAGTCTTCGCCGCTGACTAAACACGGACGTTTCGAAAATGAGCGGAAAACCAGCAGCCCGGGTAACCGACCCGACCTCCTGCCCGATGCCGGGCCATGGCACCAACCCCATCGTCAGCGGCTCCCCCGATGTCCTGTTCGACGGCCTGGCCGCAGCCCGGCGCGACGATCAGAGTGCCTGCGGCGCGGCGATCGTCGGTGGGGTGTCGGCAACGGTCTTCATCAATGGCCGTAATGCAGCGGTACAGAGCAGTATCGGTAGCCACGGCAGCATTATCGTCGGCGGTTCGGGCAGTGTGATCATTGGCGATACCGTTACAGCGGCGCCGGTCAGCGCGGTGTCGGCGATGCCGAATCTGGCGGCGGCCCCAGCGGCCCTAGTGCCTGCCGCTGCCCCACAGGCCGCAGCGCTGGCTGGCGCGCCAACCGTGGCGGCACTGGCTCCGACCATCCCGACGGTCGTCGCTGATCCGCGGGCGGCGGCAGCAAAAATTCTCGACGACTTTCAAGCGGCGCCTATGAAGGAGCGGATCTTCAACGATCAGGCTCACCCCATGGGCACCCCGCGAGACCCGTTCGAGAAGAGCAAGATTCACGAGCAGATCGAGGCTCGCCTGGCAAAGGCGCAAGGCGGCAGCCTGAAACGCTTTCATCCAATCAGCCCCTACCCCGACCAGAAAGACACCAGCCTCTGCGGTCCGGCCACCTTCTTCTATGCCTTGCTGATGGACCGTCCCGACCTGTACGCAAAAGCCATCACCGAGCTATGGGAAACGGGTGAAACCACCATCGGGCAGTTGCACATCAAGCCGAGCCACGGCGCCTGCAATCCGAAAAACTTCAGCCGTGGCACAGAAGGCGACCGCATTTGGGCTATCGACTGGATCACCCTGGCCTGCTTGCGTGACAGTGAAAACCTGCTGTTCGCCTATGACGAGCCGGATGACATGTTCTCCGGGATCACCCTGCCCGCCGGGCTCAGAAAATGGTTCAAACAAGCGGGAGCCGAGATTCTTTTCGACAACATCCAGTTCTCGTCCCATATAAACCAGGATCAGTTGAGCGAACTGTTCCAGTACATCCGCCCCGGCACTCATATGGCGACCCTTATCGGTGCGGGGATGCTGGCAGCCAATGCAGGGCAAATGAAAAACCACTGGGTGACCTGGGAGCAACCAGCGAAAACCTTATCCGGCCCCATCACCCCGACCACGGCACCCAGTGACACCATCAGTTCCTCGATGATCTTTTCCTGGGGTGAGTTATTGCATCAGATCCCAGCGGGATCGACCCTGCAGACCATTCTCAAATACATATACGGCGGCCTTGTGTTCAGCAAGATCCCTTGAACAGCTCCCAGGAAACTCCCATGAAGCGCGCACTGATTTCATCTATTGGTCTTTCACTCATGCTCAGCGGTTGTGGGCTGGGATTTCTTCCGGGCTGCTATACCCGCCCGGATCTCACGATGCAGCCAGAGACACTGCCCATCGCCGTCGCCGGCCAACCGTTCAGCGTCAAGCTGGAGGTAGTGGGCGCCGATACACCGCTCACCGGTTTTTATATTCATCCCGACCACCCGTTACCCGAGGGGCTGGAGCTGAGTTACCAGAAAAGAACCCACTACGCGCTGATCACCGGCAAACCGCTGACACCGGGCACCTATACCATCAACGCGTATGCCAGCAGCTACGGTACTCAATGCACAGGGCAGGAAGCACAGAGGACCTATCAACTCAAGGTGCTGGAAGCTGCACAGCCCTGATCCCGGGCCCTCACCCACGCTCCCGGGGGATCAGCACCTGCAACTGCGACGCCAGGAAGTCGCCGTCGAAGGTAAAGACGTCGGACTCCTTCAGGCCGTTGGCCTGGCGCCATTGCCAACTGCCGTCGGCTAAGCCCGCCAAGGACACGCTGCCGTAACGCGCGGCGGTCAGGCCCATGACCGCCAGGGAAATCTGCCCGGCGGCGCCCATCACATCGGGTACGAACTCCACCGGTTTGCCGACGATGACGATGGTCAGTTTCTCGGTCTTGAAGGTCGAAGTTTTCACCGGGACGCTGGGGCTGAAGGCCAAGTAGGGTTCGCGATTCAAGGCCAGCAGGTCCGGCATCAGCACCGGTGCCAGCCACTGCTGGATATGTTCGAAAAGCTCAGTGATACGGCTCGCCCAGACCACCTTCTGGCTTTCGAACAGCTGTTTCTTGTGTGCTTCGCTTTCTGCATAGTGCCGAAGCATCTCGCCCAGTTGCCGTACGTCGTCCATGTTCATGCCTCTTCGAGAGCCCGCGGTTGCGGATCTTGAGCATGGCAGATTGGGGGGTATGGCGTATGACTAAAAACCTGCGCGGTACTGGCTCGGAGTCAGGCCGAAAATCTTGCGAAAGGCGCTGCCCATGTGGGACTGGTGGGCGAAGCCGGTTTCCAGGGCGATGACGGCGAGTGGCAGGTCGCTGCGTTCGATCAGCCGGCGCGCCGCCTGCACCCGGACTTCGACCAGCCAGGCATGGGGCGTCATGCCGATGGCGCGGGTGAACTCGCGCAGGAAACCCAATTCGTTGCGTCCGGTGCAAGCCGCCAATTCAGTGAGCGACAAGGGCTCGGCGTATTGCTCGTCGATCAGCGTCAGCACCCGGCTGAACTCGGCTCGCCGCGGCGCCTTGGTCGGCGGCTTGTCGAAGGCGGCCAGGCCGGCGAACTGCAAGGCGCATTCTTCCAGGGCCAACTGATCGCCGGCCGGTTCCAGCAACAACCGCCGCGCCTGCCGCCCCAGCGCCAGGGCCCTGGCCTGCCCGGGCAGCTGCAAACGCTGCGAACCGCGGGCGATGCCCTGGGCCTGGGGATCGGCCAGCCAGCGCAGCAACACGTATTCACCGCCGTGGGGCGACTCGGAAAACACCTCGACGCCGGCCGGGGTCAAGGCCAGGGTTCCCGGCCAGCTGTCGAAATCCTCGCGCCGGTCGCTGCCGATGGCATGCACGCCCCGTTGGCGCTCCAGGCTCACGCCAAGGCTTTGCCACTGCAGCGGATCGCGCGCACTGTAGGCCGCGCGCGGCAGCAATTGCAGGCCGAGCGTACCGCCCAGCAACTCGCGGCTCAGAACCTTGCTGCTTGATACGGCGGGCATGAAATTTCTTGATAGATCGCTGGGCTGTGTCACGGGACACTCTCGACACTCAGGTTTGTCAGCAACAGGAGCTGCGTATGCGCACCATCGGCCTTATCGGCGGCATGAGCTGGGAGTCCAGCGCCGAGTATTACCGCCTTATCAACCAGCAGGTACGGGACCGACTCGGGCCGCTGCGCTCGGCGCGGCTGCTAATGTACAGCGTCGACTTCGGGCCTGTCGAACAGGCCCAGCACGCCGGGCGCTGGGACCTCGCCGCCGACATCCTGGTGGATGCGGCGCGGCGCCTGGAGGCCGGCGGTGCCGAGTGCGTGGTGCTTTGTACCAACACCATGCACAAACTCGCCGAGCAGATTCAGGCCGTGCTGTCGGTGCCTTTCCTGCATATCGCCGACCCGACCGCCACGGCGGCCCTCGAGGCCGGCGCCCTGAATGTCGGCCTGCTGGGCACGGCTTTCACCATGGAGGAGGATTTCCTCAAGCAACGCCTCATCGGTCATGGCCTCAAGGTGCTGGTGCCGGACGCCGTGGACCGCCAGGCCGTGCACCGGATCATCTACGACGAGCTGTGCGTGGGTGTCATCAGCGACGCCTCGCGCCAGCGCTACCAGCAGGTGATCCAGGCCCTGATGGACCACGGAGCCCAGGCCATCATCCTTGGCTGCACCGAGATCGGCCTGCTGCTCAAGCCCGAGCACAGCCCCCTGCCGCTGCTGGACACCACCGAACTGCATGCGCGGGCGGCGGTGGCGTTTGCCCTGGAGGACGCGCGGCATGGCTGATCGAAGATCATCGGCCATCCGCAAGCCTGTAGCCGCTGCCGAGCCCTGGCGAGGCTGCGATCGCCCGGAGCGGGCGCGGCGCTCTCAAGATCGCTGAGGTCCTGCGGACCTGTCGCAGCCTCGCTGGCGCTTGGCAGCGGCTACGGGGGCCGGTGGCGGTTAGGTAGACGTCAGGTAGCGAGGGCGCGGCGCAGGCGCGCCATGCTCAGGACGTCGACGTACTGGCCGTCGCGCACCGCGTAGTCGCGCAGCCGGCCTTCGCTTTCGAAACCGAACTTGCGGTACAGGCCCAGGGCGGCTTCGTTGTCGGCGAACACCGTCAGTTCCACCCGTTGCAGGTTCATCCAGTTGTCCGCCACGTCCAGCACCGCGGCCAACAGCCGGCTGCCGACGCCCTGGCCCTGCCATTCCAGCGCTACCCCCATGCCGACGCTGCCGCAGTGGGCGCGGCGGATGCGCGAGAACTGCTCGATGCTGCAACTGCCGATCACCGCGCCCTGATGCAGCGCCACCAGGGCCACCAGTCGTTCATTGCTCGGCGCCAGGCGATTGCGCCAGACCTCGGCGGACTGAAACGGCATCTGCAGCACCTGGCGGGCGACCGCGGGGTCGTTGTACAGCGCGGTGATGCCCGGCACATGGGCTTCGCTGAAGCGTTCGATGACGATGGTGGGGGTCTCTGCGGGCATAAGTCTTCCTTGGTTATGCGATAGGACCGTCGAGTGTAGAGCGCCAGAAGCGCGGATGGCGAGAGCCGCGCAAGGCGCCCGGCCCGTTCCCGCCGTAGGAGCCAGCTTGTTGGCGATGCGGGTATCGCGGTGTGTCAGGCAGGACGTTATCGCGAGCAAGCTTCGCTCCTACGGAGGGGGGGGTCGAAGTCGAACCACTCGCTGCGTTCCCGGAAGGTGTTGAGGATCAGGTCGACCAGCTGTTGCACTTCGGCGTCGTGCTCCACTTCGGCGTTCACCGCCATCCACACCTGGCGCGGCATGGCCTCGTCGAACAGCCCGGGCAGTGCCGTCAGGCCGCGGTCGAAGCGGCTCATGTAATGGGGCAACAAGCCGATGCAGGCGCTGCAGCGGATCATCTCCAGCATCAGCTCGTAGGAATGCACCTGCACCACGCCGGCCAGGCGTTGCTCCACCAATTGGTTCCACGGCCGCAGCGGCTCGACTTCGCGGTCCTGCTGCCATTGCACCAGCATGTAGTCGGCCAGGTCGTCGAGGCTGTCCGGGCGCGCGGCGACCCGCGAGTAACGTTTGGCGATATGCGGCAGGTAGTCCAGGCGCACCAGCGGCTGCGGCTGGCGGGTGACGAAACTCGGCCCGGGCGTCGGCGAGTCGACTCCGCCCAGCCACACCACTACGTCGGCGGTCAGCGCCCGCAACGACAATTCGCTGTCGATGGAGATGATTTCCAGGCGCACGCTGGCGTTGCGCCTTAGCAGGGAAATCAGGTCGCGACCGAGAATGTCATGCAGGATCGACTCGGCCACCGCCAGGCGAATCAGCGGCTGTTCGAGCACGGGCAGCGTGCGTTCGTGGGCCAGGGCGACCAACTGCGCCTTGAGCTGCTGGCCTTCGCGGCTGAGGCTCAGGGCGCTGCCCTGGAAGCTGAACAGCGAGCGGCGCAACTGCTCCTCCAGTTGCGCCAGCTGTTTGCGCAGCAGCGTCGACTTGATATTCAGGCTGCGCGCGGCCTGCATGAAGCAGCCGCAACGGGCGGTGACCAGGAAATACTGCGCCAGCTCCGGCTCGATCCCGGCGGCCAGCGCCAGCCAGGCTTCGCGAGGCTCGGCCGCAGCGATGTAGGGGGTGATGCCGGAGATCGGGGCGGGTTCCAGAAAAGACATGAGTGACTCCCTGTCATGTGGGTGATTGCATCCATTGCACGTTGTTTGTAGCGGGTTGGACGGCGTTGCCGTCTATCGCGAGCAAGCTTCGCTCCTACATGGACGGCATTGAACCTGTAGGAGCGAAGCTTGCTCGCGAAAGCGGTATCAATCCCACCGCCGCACTTACAGCTTCTCCTCCAGCACCTTGTTCAACTGCGCGCCGTCGATGCTCAGGGTCGCGGTGTCGAGCATGCCTTCCAGGTAAGCCTTGGCGATCTGTTCCTGGCGCTGGGCCCGCAGGGCCTGGGTCAGGCGCTCGCGCAACTCGTCCAGGGTCGCGGTGCGGGCCGGCTGCTGCTCGGTCAGCTTGAGCACATGAAACCCCGCCGGGCTTTGCAGCGCATCCGACACCGCGCCGACCTTCAAGCGCGCCACCGCGCCGCGCACCTCGGGCAGCAGTTGCTGCAACGGCTGCAAACCGGCGTCGCCGCCACGCCGGGCGCTGTCGGGGTCCTGGGAATACTGGCTGGCCAGGGCGGCGAATTCGCCGGGGGCGGCCTGGGCTTTCTTGCTCAGTTCCTGGGCCTGCTTGCGCGTCGCCTCGAGCGCCTGCGGGTCGTTCACCGCGAGGAAGATCTGGCTGACCCGGTACAAGGCCGGGGTCTGCCACTGCGCCTTGCCGGCGTCATAGGCCTGCTGCAATTCGGCCTCGCTCGGGTAGCCGTCCGGCACCTGGCTGACCGAGCGCAAGTAGTCGCGAAAGACGATCTGCTCCGTGGCCACCCGGGTCTGCAAGGCCACGTCCGGACGCTGGCGCCAGCCCTGGGCATCGGCCTGTTCGAGCACGGCCTTTTCCGCCAGGCGCGTGCGAATCCAGCTTTCCAGGGCCGGGCGATTGCCGCGCAACTGCTCGCGGGCCTGCTCGGGCAACGCGGCAAACAGCGCCTTGAGCTCCTGCGGCGCCACCTGCTGGTTACCCAGGCGCGCCACTGCCGGGCCGGCGTCGGCGGGGCTATTGTCGAGCGCGCTGGCGGCCGCCGCCACGGGCTGTTGCGCCGCCACCGGGTCGCTGCCTGGGCGCACGCCCAACCACACCGCCAGCGCCACCAAGGCCAGCGCCCCGGCGCCGACCACCAGGCTTGGCTTTTTCACGGCGCGGGCACCTCGGCGGTGGCCTCGGGCGCTGTCTCGGCTATCGATCCAGGCGTTGCTTCGGGCGCTGTTCCAGGCGCATCGGCCTGGGCCTGCAGGCGCGCGGCGTGCTGGCTGTAGTCGCGCAGGTAGACGATGAACTCCTGCAACAGCCGGTCCCACAGTTCCAGCTGGCTGCGCAGGTGATCGTGGCTGACGCCGGCCACCAGCACGTCCATTTCCATTACCAGGAACTCGCCCTGCACCGACAGCCGGGCAAAGCGCCGCGAGGCATTCCACAGCTCGGCCAGGCCCGCCGGCAAGTCGCCCTGGACCCGCAGCGCGCAGCTGAAGGTGAAGTCCACGTAGCTGCGCGTTTCAGCCCCCGCTGCGTTGCCGAAACGCACCGCATAGCCGATGCCCTGGCTGGCGCTGAGCAGTTGCACGATGCCGTTCTGGTCGGTCTGGTTGACGCGGTAGCCGGCGCCTTGCAGCAGTTCGGTGAGGCTCTGCGGGGTGACGCTGGCAATCAGTTGCGCTTGTTCAGTCATGCTCGGTTCTTCCCTGATATTCAGTGAGCGCTCGCTGCCCGGGGGGCATCGAACTGGGTCTTGTACAAATCGTCGCCAAAGCCCTGGGCCAGTTCCTCGAACTTGACCCGGGCACTGCCGGCGAACGGCTGGCGGATCTTCATCACTTCGGCGACGTCGATCTTTTCGTAGGCCGCGAGGATTTCCTTGGCCACGCCGTACATTTGCTGATTCTTGACCGAACATTGCTGCACTTGTGTGTCACGTTCGCTCAATTGCGCCTGAAGCTTGGCCCGTTCGGCCTCTTTGGCCCGGGCCATGGCGAGTAATTCGTCGTAGGCCTTCTTGAACTTGCCGATCTGCTCGCTGCTGGCGGCCACCTGTGCCTGCGCCTGGCTGTGCAGGCTCTGCTGCTGGCCGGCCAGTTGCTCGGCGACGCCGCGGGCCTTGGCCAGGTCGGCGGTCAGTTGCTTGATCTGCGCCTGCGCCTGTTTGGCCTGGTTCTCGGCGGCGATGCGCGCCGCGCTGGCCTGCGCCTGTTCGCTCTGCAGGGCCTGCAACTGCTGGGTGGTGCTGCGCAACTGGGTGCGCAGGCGCTCCTCCATGCCTTCGGCGCCGGCCTCGCCGGCCAGCAGCACGCCGAGGGTCAACAACAGGCAGCGCCCTGCCCTGGCTCGCGTGTTCATCAAGTTATTCATGCGATCCATCCCTGCGCCCTAGAAGCGCGTGTTGATTTCAAGCTGCAAGACATCGATGTCGAACGGCGCACCGTATACCGCCTCGGAACTCAGCCAGCGGCCGGTGGCGAAGACGTTCTTGGCCAGGCCGTAGTTGCCGCCGAGGAAATAGCCCTTGGCGTTGGTGCCGCCGAGGTGGAACGAGGAATCGTTGAAACCGTCGGGCAGCGCATCGGGCTGGATGTACTTGTAGCCGGCGAACAGGTTCCAGTCGCCCTGCTTGGCCAGCTCCAGGCTGTTGCCCAGGGTGAACTGCACCATCCAGGCATTGGCGCCGCTTTCCAGCTCGCCGTTGCTATCCAGGTTGTTGACGATCTGGCCCTCGGAACGCTTGCGCATCTCGCCTTCGTCGTAGCCCAGGTTGTGCACGTAGTTGGCCTGGCTACGCAGCTTGAAGTCCTGCGGCAGGTCGGCGTCCCACACCAGGTTCAGGTCCAGCAGGTTGAACTCCGAGGCCAGGCCGACGAATTGCGGCTGCGCGGTGGCGGCCGGGTTGAGCGGGTTGGGCGTGATGTCGCGCAGCAGGAACACACTGTTGCCCTTCTGCATGAAGGCCGCGCGCGTGTCGTCGGTGTCGCAGCCCGGCGCCCCGGCCCAGGGTTCGCAGGCGCTGGAGCGTTGGCCTTCGATGTCGTCGAAGCGGTAGTAGGCCAGCGCGCCCTTGAGCCGGTGGTTGCTGTTGATCGCCCAGTTGGCGCCGATCTGCGCGCCGTACAGCCATTTGTTGTCGCTGTCTTCCTTGTCGAAGCCGTTGCTGGTGGAGGTGTCGTCGGTGTACTCCACCGGGAACGCGCCGACGGTACCGAACAGGCTCCAGTCACGATTGAGCTTGTGGTTGAAGATCGCCGCCACGCCGTCGAAATTCAGATCGTTGGAATACAGCAGGTCGGTGGAGAAGAACGGGTTGGCGATCCGTCCGCCGGTCAGAGTCAGCTCGTCGGTGGCGTTCCAGGTCAGGTAGCCCTGGTCGAGCCAGATGTCCTTCTTGCCGAAACCGCCGCCCAGGGTCTGGGTGGTGGACACCGGGTTGTCGTCCGAGCCGGTGCCGATGCGGATGCCGGCGCTCCAGTCGGGGGCGATCTGCGCCTTCATGCCCAGCCGGGCGCGCAGGCGGAACAGGTTTTCGCGGTCCTCGCGGGTGTTGAGCAAGGGCGGCAGGCTGGAGCTGGTGTTGGGGTTGACGTCGTACGGGCCCTTGTCGTTGAGCTTGGCGAAGTCGACGATTTCGTTGCTGTTGCTGCCCGAGTAGTAGCGCGATTCGTTACGCAGGCGAATGTCGCCGTCGAAGCTGATGCGCGACACCCAGTCCGGGAAGGTATTGGGCTGGGCCCAGTTTTCCTGCTTGGCGGTGGCCATGACCTCGGCCTTGACCTGGTCGCGGATCTGATCGCGGACGATCGCCGGCACGTATTGCACCCGCACATCTCCCGGCGTCGCCGCCGGCCCCGCGGCCACCGTGGTGTTGGCCTGGCGCGCCTGCTGCGCTTCGCGCTCGGCCTGGGCGATCAGGCCGTCGGCCTGTGCCTGTTTCAGCACGCCCTGCTGCACCAGCAAACGGATCAGATTGATCGTGGCGTTTTCCGAGGGCGCAGCGGGCGCGGCCGCTACCGGTCCCACCAGGGTCGCGATGACCATGCCGATCGCCAGGGACAATCGATTCACGTTGGAAATCATTTGCACACAGCTCCTTTTGGCAAAACTTGCATCAGTCGTTCGGTTAACCCGGACGCCGCCCCTGCAGGGACAGGCGTACAGGCAGGGTCAGGGAGGCCGGAGGCCGTTCCGTCAGGGCCGGTGCGCCGCGCAAGGCGGCCAGCACCTGGGTGTCGATGTGCGGGTTGCCGCTGGACTTGACCAGCTCGACCCGGGTGATCTCGCCGACGGCGCTCAGCCAGACGTCGGTTTGCAGCGAAAAGGCCTGGTTGCGCAGCTCCGGGTTTTCCCGCAGCACACGCTGGAAGGTGAAAGCCAGGAACTGGCTGTAGGTGCCGTTGCCCAGGCGCCCGCCGCCGGAACCGGCCATGCCGCCGCCCTTGCCGGCGCCGATGTTGAAGGCGTCGCTGCCGGCCTGGGCCTCGCCGTCCATCTGCATCGGGTTGGCCAGATCGTCCACCGGCGACGGCGGTGCCTCTTCCTCGGGCTTGACCTGCTCCGGCTCCGGGGTCGGTTCCGGCTCGGGCACCTTCTCCTCGACCTGCGGCTCCGGCTCCTTGGGAGGTTCCGGCGGCGGTGGCGGTGGTGGCGGCAGCGGGATGATGGTCGGCACCTTCGGCGCTTCGCGACGCACCCCGCTCATGTCATTGGCCCACTGCCAGAGCAGCCAGGCGGCAACGGCGCCCAGCAGCAGCCCCGCGCCCCACTTGAGCAGGCGCGGCGCCGTGCGGTTCTTCACTGGCGGCAGCTGGATTGGTGATGGTGCGATCGGTTGCTGTGCAGTCATGATTCAGCCCTGGCTCGGTTTGCCGGTGACCAGCCCGACCTGGGACAACTCCAGCCGGCGCAGCAGGTCCAGGACTTCGATGACCTTCTGGTACTGCACCGTGGCGTCGCCGCGCACGATCACCGGGAAGTCCGGGTTCAGGGCCTTCTCCATGCGCAGGCGTTCTTCCAGCTCGGGCAATGTGACCGGGTAGGCGTCGAGGAACACCTGGCCGCCGTCGTTGACCGAGATCGCCTTGGTCTTGGCCTCCGACAGCGACACCGAGGCGCTGGCCTTGGGCAGGTTGATCTGGATCCCGGAGACCTGGGCGGTGGCGGTGAGGATGAACATCACCAGCACCACCATCAGCACATCCACCAGGGGCGTGATGTTGATGCTGTCCACTGCCGCGTCGTCATCGTCGTCGTGGGAGGCGTTCACAGAAGCCATGACGTTTCTCCTCAGGCCGGTACGCTGGCGTTGGCGTTATGCGCGCGCGTGGCGGCGCCTTCGCTGGACTGGCCGGCGCCATGCAGCTCGGCCAGGCGCGTGATGAACTCGTCGACGAACACCCGCATGTCGGCGCTGACTTCCTTGTTACGGGTAATCAGCCGGTTGTAGCCAAACAGCGCCGGGATCGCGACGAACAGGCCCATGGCCGTGGCCAGCAGGGCCGCGGCCATGCCCGGGGCGATGGCGTTGATGTTGACGTCGCCGGCCATGGCCGTGCCGAGGAACACCACCATGATCCCCAGCACCGTGCCCAGCAGGCCGATGTAGGGTCCGCCGGCGATGGCGTTGGACAGGGTCGAGAGTTTGGAACCGAGTTGCTGGTTCTCGCGGGTGCGCACGCCGTCCATGGAGCAGCGGATGGCTTCGATGGTCGCCGCCGAGACCGACGAGGTGTCGGCGCCCTGGGCGCGACGGGTGCGGATCTCCTGGACCGCCACCTGGTACAGGCGCCACAGCGAGGAATGCTCCAGGCGCTGGGCCAGCTCATGATCGTCGGCAAACATTTCCAGGCGCGTGCCGACCCGGGCGAACTGCTCGCGGAAAGCCTGGTTGGCACTGCTGACGCGGCTGAGCGTGCGGTTCTTGCGGATCATGATGATCCACGACTGGAACATCATCAGCACCAGCACCGCGATGATCACCCAGGCATCCACCGGCACGGCCTTGAGCAGAAAGCCCAGGCTGCCGAAACCAAAACCCGACTGCTCTTCATCGACGCCGTAGACCACCAGCTTCGATTCGGCGCCCTGGGCCGCGGCGTCGGCCAGCAGCAGGCCGGCGGGCCGCGCCACCTTGGACAGGCGCAGCTCGTCGATGGCGCCGGCGAACGGCATAAACACACTGGCCTCGGCGCCGGCTTCGGCCGGAAGGTCGGCACCGATCGCCAGCGGCGAATTGAAGGCCGGCAGCGCCACCGCCAGGCGCGCGCTTTCGCGGCCATTGACCAGCAGCGCCAGCTGGCTGCCCTGGGCGGTCAGGGCCAGGTGCTGCCATTGCCCCGGGTTCAGTGGCTGGGTCGATACCGCACGCTGGCCGTCGACCTCGACGAAGGGCACGCCCTGGTTGACCCCGAGCAGCAGGCTGCCGGCCTCTTCGCGGCGGGCCAGCAGCAGTTGTTCGCCGCTGGCCTGGTCCAGGCGCACCCAGGCACTGAAGGTAAAGGCGCCGTCGGCGTTGTGTTGCAGCGACGGGCTGGCCGGCAACAGCAGCGGCTGGCCGTTGAACTGCAAGGCGCGGCCGATCACCCCGTCGATGCTCGCGCCGGTGGCGCTCTGCGCGTGGTTGCCGTAGGCGGTGGTGTCCTTGGGTGGCATGCCGTTGGCGCCATCGAAGTGATAGAGGGCGATGTAGTTCGGGTCGAACGTCAGTTGGCCGTTGGCGCTGGCCGGGGCCTTCTGGTTGCCGTAGTACATCCAGATGTCCTGGCGCTGGCCGCCCTCGACGTTCGGCACATCGACCCAGACCAGGGCCATGCCCATCAGCGGGTCGAAGCTTTCGATCTGGTGGTTGAACACGGTCTTGTCATCGGCACTGACAAAACGCAGGTCGGAGCCGTCTTCCTTGACCCCGTCGAAACTGAAGTTGCCGGTGTGCAGGCGCACCAGCAGCGCGGTACGGCCCAGGGCCTGGTTGATGGCCGCGCCTTGCGGCGTGGTGTCGATGGAAATCTGCTTGCGGTAGTGCCAATCGTCCTGCCACCAGGCCTGGGCGGTCGCCGGGAGCACGAAGCCCAGGCAGATCAACAGGGAAATCAGTAAGCGCTGCATGAAAGTTACTCCGTGAAAGATCAAAACGCCGCCTGCACGCTGAAGTGCACGCGCGAGTCCTGTTTCTGGGTGTTCGGTCCGTCAAGCAGCGGGTAACCCCAATCCAGGCTGCCGGAAAGCCATTTGCTCAAGCTGGCGCGGGTGCCCAGGCCAACGCTGGCCAGGCTGTAGTCGGCCTCCTGGTCGGGAAGCTCGTCGCGCAGGTACATCTGCGCGCCCTCGGCGAAGGCGTAGAAGCGCCATTCGTTGACATAGCCGCCCAGGTACTTGGCCAGGGACGGCGTGCGCAATTCCTGGGAAAACAGGTAGCCGTCGTCGCTGGTGCGCTCGGCCGCCAGGTAGCCGCGCACCGAGGTGGCGCCACCGGCGGAGAACTGCTCGTTCGACACCAGCGGCCCCGAGGCCAGCTGGAACGCGGCCTTGGACGCGCTCTGCCAGTCGTTGGCGAAGGTGTAGGTGTAATTCGCATCGCCCTTGAGCACGGCGAAACTGGGGTTGGCGCGGTAGCGCTTGTAGTCGAAGTCTTCGTCCGAGCTGCCATAGCCGAACAGGCTGCGGGTGCCGGCCACCAGGCTCAGGCCGAGGCCCAGCTGGGAAGTCTCGGTGTAGCGCAAACCGTTGTAGGCGAAGGTGAACGGCGCGTACTTGAGCGGCACCTTGTCGCTGTTGCCGCCCAGGCTCAGCTCTTCCTCGAAGTCCTTGAAATCCACCCCGACCGAGAACGAGTTGGCCCAACTGCCACTGGCCGGCAGGCTGTAGATCAGCGACAGGCCGTAGGAATGGCCTTTGCCCAGCACGTTGCTGCCGCCGATGGTGGCGACGTTGCTGTCGGACTGGTAGCCGGCGAACTGCAGGCTCCAGCGCTCGTTCAGCGGCGCGGTGTAGGAACCGGACCAGACCTTGGCATTGTCCTGGTCTTCGGGCGCGGTGAAATAGGTCAGGGAAATGCTGTGGCCCAGTTGCCAGAGGTTGTTGTAACCCAGGCTGGTGACCGCCCGCAGGTGCTTGGTGTCGGCGCTGTAGTCGTTGTTCAGGCCGACGCTGGCCTGCCAGGGGTTCTGGTCTTCCACTTGCAGGTCGACGTCCATGGTGCCGGGGCGCTGGCCTTCGCGAACCAGCGGCATGACCTGGCGCCCGGGGGTCTTGTTCAGGCTCGCCAGCTGGCCCTGGACCTTGGCGAAGTCCGGTACCTCGCCTTCCTTGAGCGCCGGCACTTCGTCGCGGATTTCCACCGGCGAATAATGCTTGGCCCCCACCACCCGCACCCGCCCGACCTTGGTCTCGCTGACCTGCAGGTAGACGATGCCGTCCTCGACCTTCTGCTCCGGCAGCTCGACGAACACCGACTGGTAGCCGCGGGCCTGGTAGACCTTCTGCAAGGCATCGCGGGCGCCTTCGATATCGCTCAGGGCCTTCTGCGGACCGAGGAAGGGATACACCGCCTCTTCGATGGCCCGGGCATCGAGCACGGTATTGCCGCGCACGAAGTATTCATTCACATCCACCAGCCGCGCAGGCGCGGCCTCGCCTTGCGCCGCGCCAGCTGGCGCGGCATCACCTTCCAGCGGGCCGCCCTCCTCGGCCAGCAACGGCTGGCTCAGCGCGACCAGCGCCAGCCAGCCGCACACCGGCAGCCAGCGCCTGGTCGGCCCCGGCCGCCATCTCTTGAACAGATGCTCCACACCGCCCCCTAGATTTCCAAGAATGTCGAACCGCGTCGAAACCGCCGTCGCCGTCTGTACGGCGTTTGGCCGCCTCAATTGCTCAAGGTCGATGTCGTGGCGTGCTTGGCCAGCCAGCTGTGCAGCAGCGCGAAGTTCAGCGAGAACTCGGGCATTTGCAGCAAGGCGCCACAGAACACTTCACCGATGATTTTCTGGATCAACTGCACCGCCCGCGCGTCGTTCAACAGCGTGGCGATATCGCGGCTCAGCACGCCGAGGCCCCAGACCTTCTGGTTCAGGTCCAGGCCGATGAACCAGCGGAACAACAGGTTGTAATTGAGCTGCTCGTACAGCTGCTGCTCGCCGGGCACCGAGTACAAGAGCTGCAACAGCAGGATGTGCATCACCGTGCGCGGGGCGATGAGCATGCCGGGCTCGGCATCCAGGGCCTGGAGAATGTCGCGGTGCTGGTCGAGCAAGGCGTCGATCTGCGGGCGTAGCAACACCAGCGAATGGCCCGGCGGGATATAGCTCGACACCTCCTTCAAGGCGCCCTGCCAGTCATCCTGGGAAACGATCCAGACCCACGGCGCACCGTAGCGGTAGACCGACACCGGCTTCTTGCGCGCGGCCTCGACAATCTTCGACAACCGCTGGTCCAGCTCCTGCATGCCCACTTTCGCGTAGCGTTCCATAGTCCCCATAACCTCACTCCCGGCGTCCCGCCTCGGCTCAGAACAGTGGCCAGAAGGCCCCCTCAAGCGCGTCACATATCCATGACGGGACTGGCGAAGTGCTACCGAACTTTTGTCACAAAAGCTTCATTCGCCCCGGGAAGGTTCGGCCAGGACAGGCCTGAGGGCGCCAGGGTGCCTGGCCCGGAAATATGGAGTGGAACGGTGGGGGGCGGTGACGCGGTGAACGCCACACGGCCGGCATGCGAGAATATCGCCCCCTCAGCCAGGCTATTTCAGACAAAGGACACACCCATGACAGACCTCAGGCCCACGGAACCCGGGACTGTCGACGCCATCGCCTACCAGCGGGCCTCCTCGGCCTTGCAGCGAGAATTCGCCTTGCTGCAGCGGCGCGTCTATCCCGAGCCGGACGTGCCTGAAGACGCCGAAGCCGCCCCGCTGCACGCGCCCGTGTTCGACACCTTCTCGTTCTACATCTGCGCACCCGATCGGGTGCTCAGCTACGCCGCTGTCGCCATGAAAACGATCGAGCATGCCGGCCACACATTCGACATCGCCGGGCTCAGCTGCGTCATGACCGATCCCGCTTGCCAGGGACAAGGCCTGGGCCTGAGGACCGTCGCCGCGGCTACGCGCTGCATGGAACACAGCAACCTCGATATCGGCGTCTTCACCTGCGACCCACCGCTGGCGCGTTTCTATGCCCGGGCAGGCGGCTGGCCCATTGCGCCCGACGTAGTGCTGATCGGCAATCGACACGAAATGGCGTTATGCAGCGATACGCTGGGTAAAGTCGTTCTGTTGCGCCTGTTTTCACCCAAGGCCATTGCGGCAGCCTCTGCATTGACCAGAGGGACCATCGATCTCGACCTTCCAGATGGACAGTTTTTATAGGGACCGTGTCGGTGAGAGGGGCATTCCACGGCTGAATAACGACCGGCTATGTCGGAAGGTGGTGAGCTTCAAGGCATTTTCTCGCCAGCTATCGACCGTTGAGCGGCCAAGCCCAAAGGCCCCCATGCCCGACAAAAAAACGCCGAACCGATGCGATCCCCGTAGCCGCTGCCGCAGGCTGCGATCGGCCGGAACGGCCGCGACGGTTTCATAAACGCCGAAGATCATCTACACGATTTGTACAAAACCCCGGCTTGCCTGCCCCCGGGCCCGCGCTTATAGTCCGCCGGTCGCCCAGATGGCGATTCGGGTTTGGCGACCTGACAGTAGAGAATGCGCAAGCTGATGGCTTTTTTGCAGCCGTCCGCTCGTCCGCAGAGTCGCGTTATGGCGGCTGTGCGCGGGAGACCTCCGGGTCTGCCGGTTTTCTCTACTGCCGGTTCGCCAACCTGCGTACAGCTGTCACCCTTTCGTTTGGCGACGATTGAGTGATGACCTCAGCAATCAAGTAGAGAGTCTGATCATGGATCGATACATGCCCATCACGGGCCACGACTGCAACATCCCTTCCTTGCTTATAGATACCCAAGCGCCTATCGACGTGCTGCACGATGCGGCCGCTTATCGCATACGCGCGGTGACCCAACTACTGGAAAGTTTTTCGGTAGCGGATGCCCCTAGACACGAACCTGTTCTGCTTCAGGAACTGACGCTGGTTTGCAGCATCATGCTGCGCGATGGGTGTGATTTGATGGATGTGGCTGGGAGAAAATTACAAGAAGGGCTTTCAGCTTAAGTAGTAGTGGGCGGCGTTAGGCCGCCCATTTATTTAATCCATTAGATAGTTGAACGTACAACCGACTACTCTTCGTCCCAGAAATCCCCGGGCGGCGCATACTCACCATCTTTCAAGATCACACACCAGCCAAAAATCCTGTAAAACATCTCAAGATCTATAACCTGATAAACATCAAGCTCAACTTCTTTCAGAGTTATCCGGCCGAATGCGTAGTGCGTATACTGCCCCCCAACTCCTGCAATAGCTCTTAATTCTAATTCCTTACGATCCCACTCAGAAACAACTCCCGAAACCTCAGGCATAGGATCAAGAAAAGAAACCTCAAACTCTTTAGACACTTTGCACAAACAAGGAATTAACTTCTGCCCAAGTAAAGCATCAGTAGCTAGATTCTTAGGAAATCTAATATTCAATTTCATTTCAAAGCACTCCTAGGAACGACAACCTCACCCGTAAAATTCTTTTCAAAGGTAGTAACAGGACTAAAATATTGACTACCGTGCGAATCACGAATTGCAACAACAGAAACACCATTCCTAGTTGTAACCCCATCTACTACAACAAAGTGAGAGAAGCCAGATCCTCCAGTTTTGTCAACCACCTGAACAACCACTGGAGTTCCGTCTGAAGTGTATCTGGCCAAGTCAGCAACATTTCTGCTCCTAAAGGCACTTGCGGGAACGCCTTCAGACTTCATGAGGCTAGCAACATCCTGAGGAAAAATACCGTCTTTAGAAGGTGCAAGTTTCTGAATTAGGCTCTCCACATCAACCTTTTTCCCATCGTATCCAAAACCATTCCACAAGAGTTATGACCACATGTAGGTATTGGTCCTTGGTTCAGAACCAAACGATCACCATCTCGTGATATCGAATCAGCAAGGAGTGGGTTTTTAGGGCCTGCACCAGCAGCTTCTCCGGCAACCACGGTTCCTTTACACCGAGGCTATCGCCCTTATGTCACAGGCCTAAAATCATCAATCGTCTTGTTTTTCTCTTTCAATAGAGACGCAACGAAACCGGGATTGAAAACCATCAAAAATTCAATAGCATCATAAATTTTCCAGCGATGTATTTCGGGATGATCAATTATGGCGACAAGGTGCTTTTCAACAAGAGGCACATACTCTGAGTAGTTTTCACTACTCGCGAAATCAAAAATTTTGGCTATTTCAAACGGTTCACTACTCGCCAAAGCAATGATTTTCGATAGGGGGGAATAGATCTGGACTCTCGCAGCCTCGATATCTCCACGATCAGCCACGTTGGCAAAATACCGAGTCACAGCCAAGAGTATTTGGTGATAAGTGTCGTCGTATCCGTGTAGTCGATGGAAATAGACTCCTTCGATGCCTCCAGGTTTGTCCATTCTCCCCTCCAAGGCAATCAACCCTTCATGGATGCCCCAACTGGTCAGTAACTTCGCAGCCAAGAAGTGCTCCTCATCGTTATTCGCATGACGAAGCAAATCCAGCACGGCGTCAATTCTATCCTGTGGAATATCCTCTGGATCCAAATCTCCTGCACTCACGGCATAATCCGCATGTTTTGGAATGTGATTCAAAAGTTCGTATGTTTTCGGCTCCATAAAAAACCTATTTTTTTACCGTTTTAATATAGTCGGCCGGCACACAGCCCTTGATCAAACACTCACCATCGCGCGTAGCGTTCCCCAAATCTCTCTCCGCGTTAATCAACGAATCTTTGTTATTTCGAGATGGGTTGTTTGTATACCTTGCACGAGCCGCATCCACTTTCGATTGCAATTCTGCTGCCACCTGTTGATTCGTCAAAAACTTGGTATCTGGAAGTACACCGGAATCAATGTCCTTCTGCAAGCGCTTTACGTCGATCTCAATTTTATCGGTGCCATAATTTTTCGGATTCGACGTTGCACTTGGATCAGTAACAGATATATACGGCGAATTCTCAGGGTTACCACCACGCACGTGCGTTTGGACGCTGCCAGTCCCATTGATGTTGGGTGGAACCAAATCGCCGTTTTCATTGATATACGCTTTGGGTTTGCCGTTTCCGTTGACTGTTGCGCTGAAATCGTTATCGCTGCGCACAACGATCTGACTTGGCCCTTTTGCACCAACCCACTTCCCACCAACCCACTCAACAGCCTTACCACCAATACCTGCTGTGATCGCCCCAGTAGCGGCGTCGAAGACTATAGAGCCTAACTTATCTGGCGTCGAAAACAGCAACTGGTCACCAGCGCGCTCCAGGCTTTGCGCAGGAATCGGGCTATTGAGCCAGTCAATACCCGCCTTGCCTGCCTGAACGATATTGCCTGGAATATCCGTCAGATGGGTCAGCGTATTGACAGTGTCGTCGTAAACCTTGCCAGGCCAGTTCACAGCCGCATCAACAAAGCCGGCTCCCATTCCACTGGCGATGTATCCCCATTCGTTCGCAGGACCATAGCCAGACCAGACAACCTGACTCTGATCGATGCCGTTCCAGTAGCTGTTTAAAGCCTGCTGGTACTCTTCCCCTGTCATGCCCTGTTGATAGGCAGCCAGTTGTACCTGTCGAGCCTGCTCTGTGCGCTCAAGATTGCGGGCCTTGTCCAGACTGTCCATAGCCTGGGTAATCCTATTCTGACAGCCTGTAACATCCCCTCCACGCGCCTTGCATCCTTCCCGCGCCTGATCTGCTGCCTCTATCTCCTTATGCAATAGCCAGTTGTACTGCGTTGCATTCTTGGCAACCCAACTGCCTTTCTCCATCTTGGCCGCATCAGCATCGCTTTGTGCCGCAGCCGCCAGCACCCCCACGATCTGCGAGCTCATGGTCAGCAGGCTCTTGTCTCCCTTGACCAAGGTGTCCAACTGCACCACCAGTGCCTCGTTAGCCCCTGCCGCCAATGCTCCCGTCTTGAAGTCGCCTCCAGTGGCCTTAGCCAGTAGTCCACCCACCATCGCGTGAACCGCGATCTTAGGTAACGAGCCGTCCGCCAGGACATCCTTGGTGTAGTCACCCACCGCATTGAAGCTCGCCGCCGCCAGAGTGTTGAACAAGGCATTTTTCAGGGCGTCGTTCGCACTACCGCCCTGTCCGAGTGCCTTGCTCAGAAGAGTGGACGCCCCTCCTTGAAGGACCTGATTACTCGCAAACTGACCTACCCCCTTCCAGGTATTTAGGGCTGGGCCCGTCACCTTGCCGGTGATTGGATCAGTCTTGGTTCCCGTCCAACCATCGAAGTAAGCAGCCGTCAATCCGGCTGTGACACCCGAAATCACATACCCCTTCATTGCATCGGAAGAGGTCACGTCCTTGAACACAGCACCAAGGTTGCCGCGATTATTGATGACGCTGACTGTTGCGTTGGTCGAAGCGTTTGCCGCGACAGCACCGACCACAGCGCCCGTGGTACTACCACCGGCCATCGCGGCAGCAGCAGGCCCAACCACCGCCGCCATCACGATCGCAATGATGATCTGCGAAGCCGGCCCCAGCCCCGAGTTGCTGTATTTGAAGGACTCATGAATCTCTTTCACTTGCCGCCAATCCACATCGCCCCGAGCTTCGGCCTGTTTCAGCCAGGCCAGTTGCGGATCGGCCTTCACCATCGCATCGATGCTCTGGCTGACGGTTTGCTGATCCACCTGTTTGACGTCGATCTTCAAGCCGTCAACGGCTTTGATCACGATGTCGCCGGCGGCCAGCATCTGCGTCTGGCGCAGGGTTTCGTCGGTATTGCCCTTGCCTTTGGAGGAAACCCAGGCCGCGTTGTTGTTGGTCTTTTCGTGACTCTCCTGATGCAGATCCTTCACCCCCTCGAAGGTGATCTCCCCACCGCTCTGCAACGTCAGGTCATTGCCGCTTTCCAGCTTGGCGGCCTGATACTTCTGGTCCCCGCCGCTGACCAGGGTCAGGTCGCCGCCGGTGGTGATTTCGCTGCCGACATGGGTGATCTTGGTCACTTCGTCGCGTTGGGTCTGCTTGCTGCCAAAACTGCCCTTTTTCTTCTTGTCGTACAGCGAGTAATCGCTGTCTTGTGCCGCCAGCAATTCGAGGTTGTTGCCGGCCACCAGGTAGGCTTCGTCGCCGGCGGTGATGCGGCTGGAGATCAGCGCCATGTCGTTGCCGGCACTGAGCGAGACATCGCCGCCGGCGTTGAGGGTGGTGGCGACCTGGCTGACGTGGTCTTCCTGACGGGTGACTTTTTTGGTCTTTTCGTAGGAGTGCTGCTCGTCGGCCGCCGAGGACAGGGTCAGGTTCTGGGTGGCGGCCATGGCGATGTTGCGCTTGGCCTCGATTTCGCTGGCGATGGCGTTGATGTCGCGACCGGCCTTGACCGTCAGGTCGCGGCCGGCGCTGACCTCGGCGCCGATCTGGGTGATATCGCTGCTGTAGTGTTTTTTACCCAGCACCAGACTGTTGCTGAGCTCGGTGGACACCAGATTGGCGTCGCGCCCCGCGCTCAGGTTCATGTCCCGGCCGCTTTGCAGCACGCCGCCAGGGGTGCTGAGGTCACGACCGGCGGAAATGCTCATGTCGTTGGCGGCTTCGACACGCGCGGCGCTGTTGGCGTAATCCTTGTGCGAATAGCCCCGTGCCACGCTGTCCGCCGAGGTGACGCTGCGCTCGTTGAGCACATCGCCGCCGATTGCTGCCATGTTCACGTCGCGGCCGGCGATGATGCCGCCCGCCTTGTTGACGATGTCGTTGCCCGCCAGTAGGTCCAGGCGTTTGCCGGCCTCGATCAGGCCACTGTTGACCAGATTGTTGCCCGCCGTGGCCGACAGGTTGTTGGTGGCGCGCAGGGTGCCGACGTTGTCGAGGTTCTGCCCGGCGATCAGGCTGACATCGTTACCGGCAATCAAGGCACCGGTCGGGCCAAGGCGGCCTTCGGCCTGGGCCATGTACAACACCGGCACCAGCACTTTTTCCCCATTCACTTCGTGCTCTTCGAGCCAGACGATGTCGTGGGTCAGCGCCGCGACCTGCTGTGAGGTCAGCGTCACACCCACCGACAAGCCGAGCTGCTGCTTGCTGGTGATGGCGTTGTCCATCAGGTACTTGAAGAGTTTTTCGTCCGAGGTCTGGCCGTCGATAAAACGCTGGCCAGTGCGGGCGACGACCGCTTGCTGGATCAGTTTCTGCTCATAGAAACCATCGCCCAGGCGCTTCTGGCTCTCGTCGGGGTTATAGCCCAGGTTGGCGAGCAGATAGTCCGAGTTCATGAACTGTTTCAGGTCGGTGAGCACCGGATTGGTTTCAATCAGGTACTTCTGCGGATTGGCCTTGAAACTGGTATCTGGCAGGCCCTGCACCCGGGCCAGGGTCTGGCTGGCCACTGGTGTCGCGACCATTGCGCCGGGAGTCTGGCTGTTCCCAGGCGTGGTCACGCCGGTCGAGGGGGCCAGCGGCAGCGTTGGCACGCTCAGGTCCGGCCCCGTGGCAACTGCGCTATGGCTGGCGCCTTCGACCTGCACGGCTCCCACCTGAGTGATCGCGCCAGCATGGCCCTCATAGCCTGGCAACAGTAGGTTGCCGCCATTGTCGGCCGGGGCACTGACATCGAGCGCGCTGGCACCCACGTTGCTGTCGGTGACCTGGCGAGTAACCCGGGTCAGTTGCCGATCGCTGGAGGCCACTGGGGCAACATCGGCAATCTGGAAGCTACGCGCCTGAATATCCGGCAAGTTCTGTTGACGTTGGGCGGTGCTGACCGAGGCGCTGCCCATGCTCCAGTCTTGCGGCCCGCTATTGGCCTGGGTCGCCTGCTGCACCGCTGCGCCCTGCCCACTCAAGCGGAACAGGCCATTGTGCCCTGTCGGCAATGCGAAGCCGGGCAGGCTCAACGGGTTGACTTGTTGCTGGGCCAGATCGGGAGGCAGTTGGCTATTGATCCGCACAACGGTGGTGCCGTTGGCATTCACCTTGGTGTCGGCGACTTTGTTGGTACCACCGCCGACGTTGTAGTCCTGATGGATGACGCTGTTCTGCAGGTCCTTGGCAGCGGTGATCGAAACATTCCCGCCCGCCTGGATAACCGCATTACGGCTGCCTGCGGTACTGACGGCACCGCTACTGTCCTTGGCAATCTCGACGTCGCTGAGCAGTGTGTATTGGGACAGCTGGCTCGGCAGTTCAAGCAGGTTGTTTGGGTCGTATTGGGAGAACGTCGTGTTTTCGAAGCCATATTTCAGGCCGGTGAGTACGATGTTATAGCCATAGCGTGCACTGACCCCCTTCCCCGTTTCGACATCTTTGAGAGACACCACGTTATAGCTTTCGCCCTCTCGCCCTCCCTCTCTGACACGACCCGATTTGGGAATGGCTTTGTGGATACCGCCGTCCAGATCGAGATAGTACTCATAAGGAAAATCAGGGTTGTTGCGCTGGTTGTAGGGCATCAGGACATCGGAGAAAAATCGCCCGGTAGTGCCAGCGCCCATGTCGCGTACATGGTACTTACGCGTGCGCTCGATGGTCCCATTCTGCGCGCCGATGTTCTGCAGGCTGTCGGCGGTGATATTGATATTGCCGCCGGCGCTCACCGTGCTTTTGCTATTGAGAAAACTGTCGCCCTGGAACACCAGATCCTTGCCGGCGGTCAGCACCGCCGAAGCACTGGTGTCGTTGTCGACGCTCTCGTAGACCTCGCGGGCCGCCAAGGTGAAGGTGTAACTGCCCCCTCGGCAGTCATTACAGATATTGGCGATAAAGCCCGACAACAGCTTGCGGCTGCCCGACGCCACCGCGCCATCGGTCCGGTTCTGGAATACATCGGCGTTCAGCGCGAATGCCCCGCCGCTCTCCATCGAACCGGAGACGTTGTAGACCCCCGCGGCCCGGGCAGCGCCACCATAGCCGCCGATCGCCACGTTGCCGAGCCCGTACAGGTCGCCGTTCTGGTTGGTCAGGTTGGCGACGCTCAAGGTCATGTCGCCGCCACTGAAGATCAAACCTTTCTGGTTCAGCAGGCTGGACGTACCCAATCGCAGGTTGGCGCTGCTGCCCAGGGTCCCGAAGTTGTTGATCGAGCCGGCATTGACGTTCATCCCGGAAGCGGAAGTCATGCGCCCATAGTTGTTGAGCTGCCCGCCGATATTGATCGTGGCATTGCCGCCGCTGGCGACGCTGCCGGCACTGCCCAGGCTCACGGCAGCGGCCGTCAGCCCCAGGTCGCCCAGGCTGGTATAACGCCCGTTGCCGCCATAGCTGCCGCCCAGGGTCAGGCTGGCCGTACCGTCGCTGGCAATCAGGCCATCGTTGCTCCAGTTGCCACCGGTCCCCACCAGGCTGGTGGAGGCCAGCAGTTGCCCGCTGCCGGTCTGGGTCAGGTTGTTGACGTTGATGGTCAGGCGCCCGGCCTGGATCACGCTGCTGTTGGTCCAGCTGTCGGCGGCGAGCGTCAGCCCGCCACGGGTGACGAGGTTGCCGCCGGCATTGGTGACGTTGGCCGTGGCGATATCGAAGGTGCCGTTGCCCACATGCAACAAGCTGCCGCCCTGGTTCAGGAAGCTCGCGGCATTCAGGGTCAGGTCGCTGTTGGCGCTTTCCAGTTTGCCGTTGCGGTTGTCGAACAGGCCGCCGATCTGGAAGTCGGTCTTACCACCGGCACCCAGGGCCCGAAGCTGACCGGTCTGGTTATCGAGGCTGGCGGCACGCACGCTGAGGGTGCTGTCGCTCTCGATGATGCCCATGCGGTTGTTCAAGTGACCGTTGAGGCTGAGGTCGACCTGGTGACCGGCGATCTGGCCGTCGTTGTCGCCGCTGTTGTCGAAATTATTGCCGCTGACCTTGACCAGCCCCTTGGCATACAAGCCGCCGTTACGGTTGTCGAAGTTGGCGGTGGTGATCAGTGCATCGCCGCCCTGGGTCGAAATGCGCCCGCCGTAGTTATCGATGCCGCCCAATACGCTGAGGTTCAGGCGCTGAGCCTGAGTGATGCCGCCCTGGCGGTTGTTGGTCAGGTCGTAACCGTTTTTCAACACGCCGACGACACGCGCTTCCAGCGCGCCCTTGAGGCTGGCGAGGGTACCGCCGCGGTTATCGAGATTGGTGGCGCTGACCTTGAGATCGCCGTTCTGGGCCAGGAGCCGGCCGCTCTGGTTGTCAATATCGCCGCTCACGGCCAGGTTCAACGCGCCCTGGCTTTGCATGGTGCCCTTGGCGTTGCCCAGGCTGGCGGCAGTGACTTGCAGGTTGCCGTTCTGGCTGTAGATCAGGCCGTCGCCGCTGTTCTGCACGGCGCCGGAGGTATTGATGACCAGGCTGTCGTTGCTCGCGACAGTGCCGCGATTGCGGTTATCCAGGCCACCGCTGAGCACGCTCAGCAACCCCTGGCTGACCAGTTGGCCGCCCTGGTTGTTGATCTGGCTGCTACGGCTGATCACCAGCGGACCGCCACTGGCCAGTTTGCCATTGGTGTTCGTCAGGTTGCCCAATAGGTCGAGGCTCACCGCGCCATTGCTGGCCAGGCTGCCGCCGGAGTTATCCAGGGTCGTGCCGGTAAAGCCCAGCGACTGCTGGGCATTGATGTTGCCGCCGTTGCTCAAGGCCATGGCTTGCAACGTCAGGGCCGCGCCGCTGTCGATCGAGCCGCCCAAGGCATTGTTCAACAGACCGCCAACGGTCAGTTGCTGGCCGGCGCCGCTGGACAGGATGCCAGCGCTGTTATCCAGGCTGGCCGCGTTGACGGTCAGGGTCTTCTGGCTGACCAGCGCGCCGGCGCCGCTGTTGAGCAAGGCACCGCCGACGTTCACCGCCAGGTCGCCACCGCGGCTGGACAGCGTGCCGTTGTTGCGGTTGTCGAGGCTGCCGCCATTGACTGCCAGCCCCTGCCAGCCAGAGATCAGGCCCCCCTGGTTGAGCAAGGTGTCGCCTGTCAGCCCCAGTTGGTTCTGGCTGATCAACTTGCCACCGCTGTTGTTCAGGGTACGACCGATAAGGTTGAAACTCTGGCTGCTGGAAATCTCCCCATTCTGGTTATTCAGGTCGCGCAAGCGGTTGATGCTCAGCGGGCCTTTGGCAATCAGCAAGCCATTGCGGTTGTCGAGGTCACTGCCCGACAACTCGAGGCGCACACCACCGTCGCCCAGCAAGCGACCGCCATTCTGGGTCAAGGCCCCAAGGGTCAAGGCCATGTCACCCTTGGCCGACACTTCCCCACCGTCATTGGAGTTCAGGCTGTGGGCGGTCAGGCTCAAACCGCCCTGGCTGTTGATCAAGCCGTTGGCGCTGTTGTTCAGTGCCATTGCATTGAGGGTCACGGCGCTGCCACCGAGCAGGGTTCCCCCCTGGTTGTTCAAGTCGGCGCTGCCGAGTGTCAGGTTCTGCTTCGCGTTGATCAGGCCTTTGTCTCGATTGCTCAACAGGCCGGCAATGTTCAGGTTCAAATCGCTACGGCTGTTAACGGTTCCCTCGGCGTTGTCCAGGCTGGCGGCGCGTACATCGAGGGCCGCCGCGGCAATCTGACCCTTGAGGTTGCTCAAGGCCTGGTTGACCCGCAGGGTCACGGCCTGGTTGCCGAGGAGCTTGCCGTTGCTGTTGTCGAGGCTGTCGGCGGCAAGCGCGAAGGCCTGGGCACTGGAGATTTCACCGCCCTGGTTGGCGACGCCCTTGAGGTTGTCGAGTACCAGCAACGGGGCATTGATCAGGCCGTTGCGGTTATTCAGTTGCCCCTGATGCAGGTCGAGGGTGAGGCTCGTTTCGCTGAAGAGCTTGCCGCCCATCTGGTCGAGGCCGGTAACGCTGGCCGTGAGCGCCTTGACGCTGCCGATGCTGCCGCCGTCCCGATTGGTGACCTGGCCGGCGCTGAGGGTCAGGCTGTCGCCACTGTTCAGGCTACCCTTCTGGCTGTTGTCGAAGGCGCCAGTGGTCACGCCGACCACTCCCTTGCCGCTGATCACGCCTTGCTGGCGGTTGTCGAGGCTGGCGCTGTGCAGGTCGACGCTGCCGTCGCCGACCAGTTTCCCGCCCTGGTTGCCAAGCGCACCGCTGACCTTGACCTTCAAGGCGCCTGCGCTCGACAGGCTGCCGCCAGCGTTGCTCAGGTTGGCGCCGCTGACATCGAGTGTGCCTTCGCTGCCGATCTGGCCCTGATCGTTCGTCAGGTCGCTGCCCAGGCCCAGCCGCAGGTCCTGCCCGCTGAGCAAATGACCTGCGGTGTTGTCCAGGGTCTGGCCATCCAGGGTCAGACCCGCCTTACCGTCGATCAGGCCCTGATTGCGGTTGAACACCTGGCCGAGGGTCATGGTCAAGCCCATGGCCGCGATGATCTGACCGCTGTCGCTGTTATCCAGGCGGTTGCCGGTCAGGCTGATGCCGGCGCTGCCGGAGAGTTCGCCACCCCGGTTGTCGATCTCGCCGACCTCGAGTTTCAGCGCTTTTGTAGCCGCCACCAGGCCATCCTGGCGGTTGTCGAGCGCGCTGGCGGTCAGATTCAGGGCACCGCTGGCGATCAATTGACCGTTCTGGTTATCGAGGGTACCGAGGCTGGCCGACACATCGGCCTTGCCGGCCACCGAACCGTCGCTGTTGTCGAGCCGGTTGGCCGCCAACAGCACTGCCCCGTCGCCGATCAGCGTGCCATTGCGGTTGTTGAAGGTCTGGGCCACGCCCAGATCGACAGCGCCACGGCTGCTGATCATGCCGCGACTGTTGTCCAAGGAGGCACTGCGACTATCAATGGACGCAGCGGAAACCAGCCCGTCGAGGTTGTTCAGGAGCTGGGCGATGCGCAGGGTCAGGCCCTGGTCGCTCAACAGCTTGCCACCGCTGTTGTCGACGTTTTGCGCCGTGACGGTGAAGGCCTGGGCACTGGAAATTTCGCCTTTCTGGTTGGCGACATCCTTGAGGTTCTTGAGTACCAGCACGGGCCCATTGATCAGGCCGTTGCGGTTGTCGAGCTGGCCGTTGTTCAGGTCCAGCTCCAGGCGGGTCTTGCTGAAGAACTCGCCGCCTTGCTGATCCAGGGCCGTGACGCTGGCGGTCAGGTCCTTTTCACTGGCAATGCGGCCGGTGGCGCCGTTGCTGACCTGGGTGGCAGTCAGCTCCAGCGTACCGTCACTGGTGAGGTGGCCGCCCTGGCTGTTGTCCAAGGCACCGGTGGTGACGCGGGTTGTACCCTTGCCGTTGATCACGCCGTTGTGGCTGTTATCGAGGCTGGCGCTGGACAGGCTCAACCCTTGGTCGGTGATGATCGAGCCCCCCTGGTTGAGCACTGCACCCAGGCTGGTCAGCGACAGGGCGCGGGCGCCGCTGAGCTTGCCCGCGGTGTTGTCCAGCGTGGCGACATTGAGGGTCAGTGCCTCTTCGCTGCTGAGCAATCCGGTGTTGTTGAGCAGGGCCCCATCCAGGCGGATATCCAGGCCCTTGAGACCAGAGAAACTACCGCCGGCGTTATCGAGTGTGGTGCCGGCCAGGTGAGCCGCGCCCTTGGCAAACAGCTTGCCCTTGGTCTGGTTGATCAGTTGCGCCACGGTCAACTGCAGGTCGCTAGCGGACAGCAGCTTGCCACCGTCGCTGTTGTCCAGACGCTGGCCCGTATGGCTCAGGCTGCTTTCGGTACTGGAGATCTCCCCCGCCCGGTTGTCCACCTGGTCTACATTGAGGGTCAATGCGTGGGTGCTGCCCACCAGGCCGCCGCGATTGTCCAGGGTCTTGCCAGTCAGCAACAAACTGCCTTTGGCGGCCAACTCCCCCCCTTGCTGGTTCAAGGTGTCGAGGGTTGCGACGAGATCGTCCTGACTGGCGATGCGGCCTTTGCCGTTGGAGACTTCCAGGGCCTTGAGCGTCAACGGACCGATCGCACTGAGCAGGCCGCCGCTGTTGTCCAGCCGCGAGCCTTCATAGTTCATCGCCGCCTTGCCGGTCACCACGCCCTTGTCGCGGTTATCCAACTGTCCGACCAGTAACCGCAGGTCCTTCTCGGCCTGGATCAGCCCTCCCCGGTTATCCGCCAGGTCGCTGCGCAAGGTCAGTTGATCCTTGCCGGACAGGCTGCCGCCACGGTTGTCCAGACGGCCGGTGGTCAGCTCGATGCCAGCGCCGGCCCTGAGTTTCCCCAACTCCCGATTATCGAAGGCTCCAGCAACTTTTGCCGTCAGGCTGCCGTCGACAGCCAGCAGCGTTCCCGCCGCGCGGTTGTCGAGGCTGCCGGCGGCCAGGTTCAGCGCCTTGCCGGAGCCGACCTTGCCGCCTTGGTTATTCAATGCCCCGCTCAACTCGACGCCAAGACCAAGGTCGGCCGTCAGCTGGCCTTGGGTGTTGTCCAGACTCATCGCCTTGAAGGTCGATAACCCGGCACTGGAAACGGAGCCATTGACGTTGATCACCGCACCTTCAACGTTCAAGGCCAGGCCCGAAGCGCTGCCCATCGTGCCGCTGGTGTTGTCGATGCTGGCGGCTCGCACATCCAGCCCATTGGCCGACACCAACCCCCTGAGGTTGTTCAGGGCTCGATCAATGCGCAGCACCAGCGCGTCGTGACTGGCAATCTTGCCAGCGGTGTTGTCCAGCATGTGTGCCGCCAGCGTGAACCCCTGGTCGCTGGAAATCTCGCCCTTCTGGTTCGCGACATCCTTGAGGTTCTTCAGCACTAACTGGCCTGGGGCGTTGATCAGGCCGCCCTGGTTATTCAGTTGGCCGTTGTTCAGGTCGAGGCTCAGCCCCGTGCTGCTGAACAGTTTGCCGCCTTGTTGATCGAGGCCACTGACGCTGGCCGTCAGGGCCTTGGTGCTGGAGATGCTGCCTTGGGCGCCGTTGTTGAGCTGGCCGCCGCTGAGGTCGAGCGTATCGCCGCTGACCAGAGTGCCGCCCAGGTTGCTGACGGTGCCCGGGCTGGTGAGCTTCAAGTCCTTGACGCTGGAGAGGTTGCCGCCATCGTTGTTCAGGCTGCCGACCTTGAGCAGAACGGCGCCATCGCCCTTGAGCGTGCCTCGGGCGTTGAGCAACTGCTCGCTCGCCGCAAGGTCCAGATTGCCTTTGGCGTAGAGATTGCCACCCTGGCCGTTGTTCAACCGCGCAGCCTTGACCTGCACAGCCGCCTGCCCGGACAACTGGCCATCGAGCTGGTTGTCGAGTTGCTCGAGGTTCAGGTTGATGTCGCCATTAGCGAGCAGTTTGCCGCCATTGCTGTTATTCAGCGTGGTCCCCGTCAGTTTCAGATAGCCCTGGCTGGAGACGCTGCCGCCCTGATTGTCGAGACTGCCGGCCCCCAGGTTCATTCCCTGGACGGCACCCAGCGAACCGCCCAGACGGTTATCCACCCGGTTGGCATTGAGCGTCAGGACGCCACCGGCGCTGAGGCTGCCGCTGCGGTTATCCAGCATGCCCGCCGTGTTCAGGTCGAGGCCGCCCTTGCTGACGATTCGTCCCTTGAGCTGGTTGTCGAGGCTGGCACTGTCGAGGGCCAGCCAATCGTTCGCTGACAACAGGCCGGCCTGGTTCAGCAACTGCCCGGCAATTTTCGCCCTCAGGCTCGCACTGCTCAGCAACGTGCCTTGGCTGTTGTCGAGGCTGGCGCCCTGCACATTCAACAACTGGCCGGCAGTCATCGAGCCGGTGACATTGTTGATCGCCCCCTGGCTGTTCAGCGTCAGGTTCGCATCGCCGATCACTCGCCCCTGGCGGTTGTCCAGATCCGCTACCCGAAGGGTGATGTCACGGGCGCCCAGTTTGCCGCCCTGGTTGTTGAAGGCACCGCTGGCATTGATATTCAGAGCGCTGCCGGCCGCTATCAGGCCGGCGACGTTATCCAGCGAAGCAACATTCAAGGTCACCCCGGCGAGGCTGGATATTTCAGCGCCAGCGTTACCCAGCGCCGCCACATTGGCGACCAGTTCGCCATTGCTGCTCACCAGCCCGCCCTGGCCATTGAGCACCTGGCTGGCTGTCAAATTGAGGCTACCGCCACTCAAAACCCGCCCCTTGCTCTGGTTATCCAGCGTCGCGGCATTGATATTGGCGCTCTGCCCCGCACTCAAGGTGCCGCCCTGGTTGTTCAGGGTTTGCGCCGCGTTGACCGTCAGGTGGCGGCTGGCGACCACGCTCTTGCCGCGGTTATCGAGGGTCTGCGCGCTCAGGCTGACGTCGCCGTCGGTATTGCGGCTGTTGTCGGCGTTGACCCCGGCTTCGATGATGGCGTTGTTGCTCAGCCGGCCGCCGGCGCTGAGGC
>NZ_FNPW01000007.1 GCF_900107395.1 Pseudomonas sp. NFIX28 | reverse complement strand
CCTGCCGCGCGTTGCCGCGCAGCTGGACGTCGACCAGATCTCCGAGATCATCTCGGTAGAAAGCGCCGACACCTTCAAGCGTCCGATCTACGCCGGTAACGCCATCGCTACCGTGCAATCGAACGCCGCGGTGAAAGTCATCACCGTGCGCGCCACCGGTTTCGACGCCGTTGCCGCCGAAGGCGGTTCGGCCGCTGTCGAAGCGGTTGCTGCCGCTCACGATGCAGGCAAGTCGAGCTTCGTGGGTGAAGAGCTGGCCAAGTCCGACCGTCCTGAACTGACCGCCGCCAAGATCGTCGTTTCCGGCGGCCGCGGCATGCAGAACGGTGACAACTTCAAACACCTGTACGCCCTGGCCGACAAGCTGGGCGCTGCCGTCGGTGCTTCGCGCGCCGCGGTCGACGCGGGTTTTGTACCGAACGATATGCAGGTCGGTCAGACCGGCAAGATCGTTGCGCCACAGCTGTACATCGCCGTCGGTATCTCCGGCGCGATCCAGCACCTGGCCGGCATGAAAGACTCCAAGGTGATCGTTGCGATCAACAAGGACGAAGAAGCGCCGATCTTCCAGGTGGCCGATTACGGCCTGGTGGCGGACTTGTTCGAAGCCGTACCCGAGCTGGAGAAGCTGGTCTAATCCAGCGGCTTCACTTATAAAGAGCCCGGCCTTTTGGCCGGGCTTTTTTATTGTCTGGGATTTGAACGGGAGAATTTCGCCATGGATCTGCGCCGCCTGGGTGGCCTTTCAGTGCTGCTGGGACTGACGCTAATGCCGTTGCCGGCGATGGCCGCCGGTAAATGCGAGCGCCTGGTGGTGACTGGCAGTCCGGACGCGCCGCCGTATCTGTGGCGCGACCCGCAAGACCCCACGCACCTGATTGGCGCCAGCGCCGAACTGCTGCAGCACGTGGCGCAGGAGCTGGGGATCAAGGTCGAGCTGCTGTATGCCGGCAAACGCTCCGCCGCCCTCGACGAAGTGCGCAGCGGGCGCATGGACATGCTGGCCGACGCGCCGCTGACGGTAAATGAGCTGGAAACGCTGGACTACATCCATCCGCCGCTGCTGGAGAACGATTTCCTGGTCTGGACCCGCAAGGGCTCGACGTTGAGCTACAGCCAGCCGTCGGACCTGCATGGGCATACCGGCGCATTATCGGAGAGGGCGCGCCTGACGCCGTCCTTCGAGGCCTTTGCCAAGGCGCAATTGAGCCTGACCCGCATGCCGAACCTGACCCAGGCATTCCAGAAACTGTTGCTCGGGGAAGTGGAGTACGTGCTGGCCGGACGCTACGCCGGCATGGCCCTGGCCCAGTCGCTGGGCATGGCCAACGATCTGCTGGCCTTTGAGCAACCCGCCGACAAACCCGGCTTGTTCCTGGCCATCTCACACAACTCCGCCTGCAACGACCCATGGTTACGCGGACAGTTGGCGAAAAAGATGACAGAATTGCCCGCGTCCGGTCTGACGGAGGCCGTGCTGCAGCGCAATCTCGAGCGTTGGAAGGCACAGTTGCAGCAACCTGTCAGCACCCCCAAACAGTAGGGATTTCTTGTGAGTATTCGACCTCTTTTCGCTGCCCTGGCCGTCCTGGCTCTGGCGGGTTGCGCAGCCGATCCGGCGCCGAATGAACAAATGCGCCTGACCGAACAAACCCTGGCCCAGGCCAAGGCGGTGGGGGCCACCGCGGAAGAAATACCGGAAATGAAACTGGCTGAAGACAAATTCGCCCGGGCGCAACGCAACATGCAGGAGCAGTCCTTCAAGCACGCGCGCATGCGTGCCGAGCAGGCGGAGCTGGATGCACGCCTGGCCGAAGCACGGGTCCTGACGCAAAAAAGCCAGGAACAATTGAACCAGCTCCAGACCCGCATCACTCGTCTGCGCAAGCAACTGGGAGATGCCCAATGATTCGTATGACCCATGTATTGAGTGGCGTGCTGCTGGTCGCCTGCGCCGGCCTCTACGGCTGTGCCGGGCAACGCAGCGAAGCGGCGCTGGAACAGGCGGGCAATGACTTCCAGAAGGTCAAGGAAGACTCCAACGTGCTGCGCATCGCGCCCAAGGATGTGATCCGTGCCGGTGAGTCCCTGGCCCGCGCCGATCGCCTGTCCAGCTACTGGGGCAGCGGTTCGGATGTGGTGCACTACGCCTACCTCAGCCAGCGCTACAGCGAAATCGCCCGCGAGCACACCAACCAGGCCCTGAACCAGGAGCAGGCGGCCAAGCTCGAGCTGGAACGCCAGCGCCTGCAACTGGCCCTGCGCGAGGCCAAGCTGCTGAGCGTGCAGCAACAGGGCAAGTGGCTGGAAGACCAGATCATCAACCTGGCCACCACCCAGACCGACCGCGGCCTGGTGATGACCCTGGGCGACGTGCTGTTCGACACCGGCGAGGCCGAGCTGAAAAGCTCCGCCAACCGCACGGTGCTGAAGGTCGTGCAATTTCTCCAGCTCAACCCCAAGCGCGTGGTGCGGATCGAGGGCTACACGGACAATACCGGCGACAAGCAGAGCAATCTGAAATTGTCCCGCGACCGGGCGCAGGCCGTGGCCGATATCCTGGTGGACCTGGGGGTCGAAGAAAAGCGCGTCCAGGTTGAAGGTTACGGCGATGAATACCCGGTCGAGGCCAACGCCTCCGAGCGTGGACGGGCGCAGAACCGTCGGGTGGAAATTGTCTTCTCCGACGAGAAGGGCCAGCTAGGCGCCGCCCGCTAAGGCGCGGCTCGCCAAAGAAACCCGGCTTCCCTGTGGAGCCGGGTTTTTTTATGCCTGACGATTGGCACACAAAACAGTACAGTTTTTGCTGACACTGGCCTGTACGGTCGACTATTGTGGCAACTGTCCCAGTACACTTATGAACTGTTCCGGTATCGTCATCCACAAGAATAAAATGCCGGTGAAATCGAGTGCAGCGTCATGACCAATCTCTTGCTTTATCAACGTATCGCTCAGCAGCTGGCTGAAGATATTCGGCGCGGTGTGTACCAGCCCGGGGAACGCGTTCCTTCGGTGCGCAAGATGAGTTCGCAGCTCAACGTCAGCCATGCCACGGTGCTTCAGGCCTACGCCAATCTTGAGGACCAGGGCTTGATCCGCGCCCGTCCGCAGTCGGGTTACTACGTGCACCAGACCCCGGCGCTGACCGCGCCGACGCCGGATATCGCCCGGGTCGAACGCCCGGGCCTGGTGACGCGCAGCAGCATCATTCACCAGGTGCTGGTGGAGTCGCGTCGTGAAGGCGTGTTTCCGCTGGGGGCCGCGGTGCCGAGCGTCGATTACCTGCCGGTGCGGGCGCTGCACCAGCAACTGGCCAAGGTCACCCGTTTCCATAGCCCGCGCGCCTTCAGCTACATGTTCAGCCCGGGTTTCGAGCCGTTGCGCCGGCAGGTGGCGATTCGCATGCGCGACGCCGGCGTGGTGGTCGACCCGTCCGAAGTGGTGATCACCCACGGCTGCGTGGATGCCTTGCAGATGTCATTGCGCGTGCTGACCCGCCCGGGCGACCTGATCGCCGCGGAGTCGCCGACTTACTACGGCCTGCTGCAACTGGCCGACCTGCTGGGGCTCAAGGTCATCGAGATCCCCAGTGACCCCTCCACCGGCATGAGCCTGGAAGCGCTGCAACTGGCGGCCAACCAGTGGTCGATCAAGGCCCTGGTGTTGACCACGCGCTTGAGCAACCCGTTGGGCGGCACCATGCCGGAGGAGCGGCAGAAGCAACTGCTGCGCCTGGCCTCGGATTTCGACATCCAGATCGTCGAGGACGATATCTACGGCGAGCTGATGTTCGAGGTCGGTCGTACCAAGGCGCTGAAGGCCTATGACCGGCTGGACCGGGTGATCTATTGCTCGAGTTTTTCCAAGACCCTGTCGCCCGGCGTGCGCATCGGCTGGATGATTGCCGGCAAGTTCCAGCAGGAAATCCAGCGCTTGCAGACCTTCAGTACCCACTCGGCCTGCAGCGTCACGCAGATGGGGGTCGCAGCCTACCTGGAGAACGGCGGTTACGACCGGCATCTGCGTTTCATCCGCCAGGAATACCGCAAGAACCTCAGCGCCTTTCAGCTGGCGGTGCAGCAGTATTTTCCGGAGGGCACGCAGATTACCCGTCCCAATGGCGGTTTCATCCTCTGGGTCAGCCTGCCGGGGCGGGTCAATACCCAGGAGTTGCACGTGCGGGCATTGCAGCAGGGCATCAGCATCGCGCCGGGGTTGATCTTCAGTAATACCGAGCAGTTCAACCACTGCATTCGCCTCAACTGCGGCACGCCGTGGAATCGTGAGGCCGAGCGGGCATTGATGACCCTGGGCATGTTGGCCAGCCAGCTGTGCCAGGAGGCCGCGGGCGGTTTTTGAAGGATCGGTTGCCGCGCTTGTTTTCGCGCGGTCAACAAGCGAGCATATGGCTCTTCGCCGCCGATCCTGTTGTCTCCCTATGAAAGCGATTTTTCCTGTTGCCTGGGTATTGGTCAGTGTATTGAGTGTTTTCGGCACGACTAGCGTTCTGGCGGCTCCGGCCCAGGAAAAGGTCGCGGCAAGCGCCACCAGCCCATCGCAGAAAACCCCAGCCGCCAAGAAAGCCGCACCGGCAAAGAAGGCGGCAACGACCAGCAAGGCCAAGGCTAAGACCAAGGCCAATGGGCAGAAAAAGCGCGCGCCCATCGCTTCCAAATCCAAGCCAGCCAGTGAGATTGCGAGGACACCCTTGCCTTCGGCCAACGTGGACCTGAGCCTGCCGCCGGAAATGGTCAAGCAATTGCAGCCAATCGGCTCGGTCAACCAACCCAAGCGCACCCCGTTGCTGCCGCCGATGTTCGGCGAAAAACCCAAGGACGACAGTCCGTTCCAGCTCAACGGTCGGCTGCTGAGCAACGAAATGCAGTTGCAGTTGCGCAAGGACGAACGGCACGACGTCGAAGGCGCGGCGCTGGATTTCGAGTTCAAGCAGTAAACCCTTGCCCAGACTGTGACCCGCGGCCCTGACGCTTTGTCGGAGACTGGTCAGTCACGCGAGCCCGAGAGCAAAAACCCGCTTGCGGCCAATTTCAAACGGCTGTTTTAGCGGTTACTCTAGCCCGCGTCATTCCAATACTTTTGCCCGTCGCGAGGAGCTTGTCGTCATGAACTGCCGTGAAGGCTGTGGCGCCTGTTGCATTGCCCCTTCCATCAGTACCCCGATTCCCGGCATGCCCAATGGCAAACCGGCCGGAGAACGTTGCATCCACCTTTCTGTCGAACTGCTGTGCGGTTTGTTCGGCCAGCCCGAACGGCCCGCCGTCTGTGGTGCGTTCCAGGCCGATGTCGAAGTCTGCGGCGGCAGTCGGGAAGAGGCCATCCGCTTGTTGGGCTGGTGGGAGCAAATGACGGCGGCGTGAAATGTCGGAAGTGAACGGAACTTCAACAATAAGGAATAAGACAATGGGTTCGCTGCATCGAATTGCTGTGCTCTGTGGGTTGACCGTTCTGCTGTCGGCAACCGCCCACGCCGAAGATTGGCAAACGGCCAAGGACGAAGACGGCATCAAGGTCTCCTTGAGTGAAGTGGCCGGTTCCAAATACAAGGCTTACCGTGGCGTCGCCACCATGAAAACCAGCGTGGCCAAGCTGCGCGCCCTGCAGGACGATGTGGCGGGCGCCTGTGCCTGGGTTCATGAATGCAAGTCGCAGAAACTGCTCAAGCACGAAGGCAGTCAGAGCTGGACCTACACCCAGTTCAATACGCCGTGGCCGGTCACGCCACGCGATTCGGTATTGCGCGTTACCACCAGCGAAGGAGCCGACGGCAGCCTGACCCGCAAGCTCGAAGGCGTACCCACCTACATTCCCGACGAGAAAGGTTTCGTGCGTGTCGCCCAGGTCGAAGGCTTCTGGAAATTCGTGCCCAAGGGCGCGGACCAGGTCGAAGTGACTTACCAGGTGCACACCGAGCCTGGCGGAAGCGTGCCGTCCTGGCTGGCCAACAAGTTTGTCGTCGATGCGCCGTTCAACACCCTCAAGGCCTTGAAGGCCCGCGCCGAGAAGCCGTAAGCATCCGGTCGCTGCGAAAAAGGCTGCCCCAGGGCAGCCTTTTTCAATGGTGTCGGCGGGGCCCCTGGTTGAACGATTATCGGCTGTTGAGGGTCGACATCTTGTGAGTCCATTCATGGGCTTTATCAAGGAGGCACTGATGCAAAAGTGGCAAATCACTTTCGTCGACGATCATGGTGTCCAGTCAGTCGAGCAATTCGACTGTGAGCAGCAGCCCAGCATGGAGGACGCGGCACAATTGATTCGCGCAAAGCTTTTGCCGGTACCGGCCGAGCTTGACCTCAACGATCTGGAGGGGCGTATCGATGACCCTACCGTCAAGAGCCTGAAAGAGCAGAACAGTATTCAAATCCTCAGCATTACGCCGATTTAATCTTTAATACGCAAAGCCCCACCGAGCTTGAACCCAGACCTTGGCAGCGCCTGCGTCTTGGCGCTACTCTGCATTCAAGATCAGCGAACGAATCGCTAAGGTCTGGTCTTGTCAGCTACATGCTTGTTTCCTGGCGGCGATCCTCTCGCCGCAAGCCTTGCACCGTGCGGTGGCAGGCAGGGAAGTACGGAAAGTCTATCCATCGGTTTGAGGAGGACGTTTCATGAGCACAGCCTATCAAGAAGACATCAGCAGCAGCGTGCTGCGCCGCATGAAAGAAGGCGGTTTCGACTTTTCACAATTCCATCCCATCGAGTTCTACGCCATTTTCCCGGACGAGGAGCGGGCACGCAGGGCGGCAGGGCAGTTTCGCGGTGAATCCTTGAATGCCCAGGTCAGCGTGCGCGATGACGGCGCCTGGTACCTGGAGCTGAGCAAGGTGATGTACGCCACCTACGGCGGCATCGGCGACTTCGAGCAGGATTTTGAAGCGGTGGTCGCGCCCCTGGGCGGAATCATCGAGGGTTGGGGCGTGAAGCAGGAGGTTCGAGGGCGACTCGTTTAGTGCATATGAATAGCGTCGAGACTCAACATCGGCTGACCTTCGGGTCGGCCGATTTCGTTTCTGCCCCGGGCTCTGCGGAGCGCGACTTGCGCGCGATAGGGGGCGCGCTTGTTCGGCCAAACGGCGTCGGCCTGATCGCGGGCAAGCCTCGCTCCTACAAACAAAGCGGACAAAAAAAGGCCACCCGCTGAGGGTGGCCAAAAGGGAAGACCGGTAGGAGAGGAAACCGGTCGGGACATTCCGGACCCGGCTGCCAGTGGCGCCATGAAAGGGTGGGGCATCGACTGCGCGTCTTGGCGATGCGGCAGTCGTTTGCGCGGTTGCAGTGAATTCTGCGCAGTTTTGCCCTGGCGGTGAAATCAAGTCTGGCTATGCCGTCGATAGCCAATACATTACTCGACTGTAGGAGCGAGGCTTGCCCGCGATAGCGTCCGGGAGAACACCGCAAGACCAAGCCTATTGCGCCGCCTGCTTACGTCCCGCCATATGCTTCAGATACCCCACCAGCAACTCCAGCTCGGCGTCCGGCAAGACGTTGCTGGTGAAGGCCGGCATCTTCGCCTGTGGCCAGCGGCGCAGGCTCTGCGGGTCTCGGATATAGCGCTTGAGGAAGTCCGCGCCGAAGTATTCGGTGGGGCTGTAGGGGATATTCAGGTCCGGGCCGAACTGCGAGTCGCCGGCGCCGTTGAGGCGATGGCAGGCCAGGCAGTTTTTCTGGAACAAGGCAAAACCCTGGTTCACCGGGTCGCCGGCCGCGAGCCTGGGGTCCGGGCGCAGGGCTGGAAAACGTTCGGCGACCGGCGCCAGGCGCTTGATGCTCGCCACTTCGAACGGCCACTGTTCGGGGCTGATATGCCCGGCCTGCGGGTTGGTCCACACCAGGTAGAAAGGCCCCGCGCTGTGCTTGCCTTCAGCCAGCGGCGGCCAGGGCCGGGCCGGGTCCTCGATGGCCAGCCAGGCCTGGGCGCCGACCGTATTGAGCAGCGGCGCGGCAGGCAGCTCGGCGGCGAAGCCATCCAGCGCGACGGCCTGCAGATGGTCATCGGCCCGGATGCCGGTGAGCAAGGCGGAGATCGGCACCGCGCGGTAACTCATGTCGCGTTTGTAGGACACGTCATCCTTGACGGTGACGGTTTGCACCTGAGGATGCTTGAGCAGTTCCTCGGTCTGCCAGGTGCGGCTGCCGGCCCCCAGTTCCAGGGTCAGCTGTGCGGCATGCGCCGTGGTGGCAAGGAGCAGGGCGCTGCCGAGCAAGATGAGAGATTTCAATTGATCGCTGTTCCGTCGCTGAGGGGGAGAGCGCCATGGGCTGGCCCGCCTCCGGTTTCTGACAAGGCGCGACGACGCGCTGATTCAGCGTGGCCGCGACGTCAGAAAGAGTGGCACACAAGCGCCGGCCCCGGTAGCGAACCGGAGCACAAAGATGCGACTGCGTGACGGAATGGGCACGCCTCTAGCCGATCACTTTGGTGAGGTTCGGCAAAATCAGAAGCAAGGTGGTTGCGAACAGAATGAGCCCCGCTTGACGGACTTTCGAATGCTTGAGCATGGCTGAATGCCTTTTGTTGTTATTCCTGAACATCAAATGCATGCCTGCCTCTTCACCAGGATCAGGCGATGTGTCCTTTTTTCGGCGTGCACCGGCAAGACCCGGCTGCAACGATTCACTGCCTTACAATTTCTACATTAGGGGCCTTGTAACCCTTGGCTTAGATCCATTTCGTATCAGCTAATAGACTGATGCTTTAAAAATGACATGAGGCTTATTGCCATCTTCTTGCCCGGCCTTTGTCTAGACAGTTCCCTTGTGCGCCACGCGCAATCCATTAGCTCACTACCGTTCGTCTGAGCGTGACCGTCAAGGTCAGTGAGCGCATCGGTCATTGAATCCGGCGCCCTCGGAGCCAAGAGTGGGAGCCCTGTCATCATTCATTTGCACAGCGGTTCGAGGACGTCATGACCCAGGCTTTGATATTCGATGCATTACGCACCCCACGTGGCAAAGGCAAGGCCGACGGCGCCCTGCACAGCGTCAAGCCGGTGAACCTGCTGGCCGGGCTGCTCGATGCCCTGCAGCGGCGTACCGAACTCGACACCAGCCAGGTCGACGACATCGTGCTCGGCTGCGTGACGCCGATCGGCGACCAGGGCGCCGACATCGCCAAGACCGCGGCGTTGGTCGCCGACTGGGATGTCAGCGTGGCCGGGGTGCAGATCAACCGTTTTTGCGCTTCGGGCCTCGAGGCGGTGAACCTGGGCGCGATGAAAGTTCGCTCCGGTTTCGAAGACCTGGTGGTGGTCGGTGGCGTCGAGTCGATGTCGCGGGTACCCATGGGCAGCGACGGCGGCGCCTGGGTGCTCGACCCGCAAACCAATATGCACAGCCATTTCACCCCGCAAGGCATTGGCGCGGACCTGATTGCCACCCTCGAAGGCTTCAGCCGCCAGGATGTCGACACCTTTGCCCTGCAGTCCCAGCAAAAGGCCGCGCGGGCCAGGGCGGCGGGGGCGTTCGCCAAGTCGCTGGTGCCGGTGCAGGACCAGAACGGCATTGTCCTGCTGGACCACGATGAATTCATTCGCGCCGACTCCACCCTCGAAGGCCTGGGCAAGCTCAAGCCCAGCTTCGAAATGATCGGCCAAATGGGCTTCGACGCCACCGCGCTGCGGGTCTACAGCCATGTCGAGCGCATCCACCACGTGCACACCCCGGGCAACAGCTCAGGGATAGTCGACGGCGCGGCGCTGATGCTCATCGGCTCCGAAGCCAAGGGCCAGGCGTTGGGGCTCACGCCACGGGCGCGGATCGTCGCCACGGCGGTCACCAGCACCGATCCGACCATCATGCTCACCGGGCCGGCGCCGGCCACTCGCAAGGCGCTGGCCAAGGCCGGGCTGCGGGTCGAGGACATCGACCTGTTCGAGGTCAACGAGGCTTTCGCCTCGGTGGTGCTCAAATTCATCAAGGACATGGCCATCGACCCGGACAAGGTCAACGTCAATGGCGGCTCCATCGCCATGGGCCACCCGCTGGGCGCCACCGGCTGCGCGATCCTCGGCACCCTGCTCGACGAGCTGGAGGCACGGCGCCTGCGTTACGGCCTGGCGACCCTCTGCGTCGGCGGCGGCATGGGTATCGCCACCATCATCGAACGCCTCTGAGCCCCGACTTCAAGGAAACACTTTCATGACCGAAGCCATCCGTTACGAAAAGGGCCAGGACCAGATCGTCGTTCTGACCATCGACATGCCGGGCCAGAGCGCCAACACCATGAACGCGGTGTACCGCGAGGCCATGGCCGCCTGCGTGGCCCGCCTGCAAGCCGAGCGGGAGTCGATTGCCGGGGTGATCGTCACCTCGGCGAAAAAGACCTTCTTCGCCGGCGGCGACCTCAACGAACTGATCAAGGTCGGCAAAGCCGACGCCCAGACCTTCTATGACTGGGTGCTGACCCTCAAGGGCCAGCTACGGGCCCTGGAGACCCTGGGCAAACCCGTGGTGGCGGCGATCAACGGCGCGGCCCTGGGCGGTGGCTGGGAAATCTGCCTGGCCTGCCATCACCGGGTGGCGCTGGACGATCCGTCGCTGCAGGTCGGCCTGCCGGAAGTGACCCTCGGCCTGCTGCCGGGCGGTGGCGGGGTGGTGCGCATGGTGCGTTTGCTGGGCCTGGAAAAAGCCCTGCCATACCTGCTGGAAGGCAAGAAGGTGCGGCCGCAGCAGGCGCTGCAAGCCGGCCTGGTCGACCAACTGGCCAGCGACCGCCAGGACCTGCTGGCCAAGGCCCGGGCGTGGATTGTCGCCAACCCTGCGGTGACGCAGCGCTGGGACGTGGCCGGCTACCAGATCCCCGGTGGCACGCCGTCGCACCCGAAAGTCGCGCAGATGCTGGCTATCGCGCCGTCGATCCTGCGCAGCAAGACCCAGGGCTGCTTCCCGGCGCCGGAAAAGATCCTCTGCGCGGCAGTGGAGGGCGCCCAGGTCGATTTCGATACCGCGCAGCTTATCGAAGCGCGCTATTTCACCGAGCTGACCACCGGCCAGGTGGCGAAGAACATGATCGGCACCTTCTGGTTCCAGCTCAACGAGATCAAGGCCGGCGGCTCACGCCCGGAGGGCTTTACGCCCTATGTAACGCGCAAAGTCGGGGTGCTCGGGGCCGGGATGATGGGCGCCGGGATTGCCTATGTCAGCGCCGTGGCCGGCATCGAGGTGGTGCTCAAGGACGTCACCCTGGCGGCGGCCGAGAAGGGCAAGGCGCATTCGGCGGCGCTGCTGGACAAGAAGGTTGCCCGTGGCCAATTGAGCATCGAGCAGCGTGACGCCACGCTGGCGCGGATCCGCGCCACCGAGCAGGACGCCGACCTGGCCGGCTGCGACCTGATCATCGAGGCGGTGTTCGAGGATCGCGAGCTCAAGGCCCGGGTCTCGGCGGCGGCGCAGCAGGTGGTGGGGGCGCAGGCGGTGATCGCGTCCAACACCTCGACCCTGCCCATCAGCGGCCTGGCCCGGGCGGTGCCCGACCAGGGCAAGTTCATCGGCCTGCATTTCTTCAGCCCGGTGGAAAAAATGCCCCTGGTGGAAATCATCAGGGGCGAGCAGACCAGCGATGAAACCCTGGCACGCGGCTTCGACTTCGTCCTGCAGATCAAGAAGACCCCGATCGTGGTCAACGACAGCCGCGGCTTTTTCACTTCGCGGGTGTTCGGCACCTTTACCCACGAAGGCATCGCCATGCTGGGCGAGGGCGTCGCCGCGCCGATGATCGAGACCGAGGCGCGCAAGGCGGGCATGCCGATTGGCCCGCTGGCGATCTCCGATGAGGTTTCCCTGAACCTGATGAGCCATATCCGCCAACAGACCGCCAGGGATCTGCAGGCCGAGGGCAAGCCGCTGCCGGAGCATCCGGCCTTTGCCGTGATCGACCTGCTGCTCGATGAATACAAGCGCCCGGGCAAGGCCGCGGGCGGTGGTTTCTACGAATACCCGGTGGGGGCGCAGAAGCATTTGTGGCCGCAGCTCAAAACCCGTTTCGAGAAAGCCGATGGGCAGATCTCGCCGCAGGACGTGCGCGATCGCCTGTTGTTCGTGCAAGCCATCGAAACCGTGCGTTGCGTGGAGGAAGGCGTATTGCGCTCGACGGCCGATGCCAATATCGGCTCGATCTTCGGCATCGGTTTCGCAGCCTGGACCGGCGGGGCCTTGCAGTTCATCAACCAATACGGCCTGAAGGACTTCGTCGCCCGCGCCCAGTACCTGGCCGAGCAATATGGCGAGCGTTTTGCGCCACCGGCGCTGCTGTTGGAGAAGGCCGCCAAGGGCCAGTTGTTCTGAGGCTGAAGGGACTAAAGTGATGCATTGCGGGGCTTGCCTTGGTTGGGCGTTTCAAGGCAGGCTCTGGGGTGTTCATTATTCCCATCATCGTGTCAGGTATTTTTTATGTCGCTACGCATCTGCATTCTGGAAACCGACATCCTGCGTCCGGAATTGGTCGATCAATATCAGGGTTACGGGCAGATGTTTCAGCGCCTGTTTTCACAGCAGCCGATCGCTGCCGAATTTACCGTCTACAACGTGATGCAGGGGCATTACCCGAGCGACAACCTGAGCTTCGACGCCTACCTGGTCACTGGGAGCAAGGCCGATTCCTTCGGCACCGACCCCTGGATCCAGACCCTCAAGACCTACCTGCTGGACCGTTACCAGCGCGGCGACAAGTTGCTGGGCATCTGCTTTGGCCATCAATTGCTGGCGCTGTTGCTGGGCGGCAAGAGCGAGCGCGCGACCCAGGGCTGGGGCGTAGGCACGCACAATTACAAACTGGCGGCCAAGGCGCCGTGGATGAGCCCGGTAGTGGAGGAACTGACGTTGTTGATCAGCCACCAGGACCAGGTGACGGCCTTGCCGGAAAACGCCACGGTCATCGCCTCGAGCGATTTCTGCCCGTTCGCGGCCTATCACATCAACGACCAGGTGCTGTGCTTCCAGGGCCACCCGGAGTTCATCCACGACTACTCGCGGGCCTTGCTGGACCTGCGCCAGCAGCACCTGGGCGAGCAGGTCTATCAAAAGGGCATCGCCAGCCTGGACCGCGACCATCACGGCAGCACTGTTGCCGAGTGGATGATGCGTTTTGTGGCGCACAAGCCGCAGGCCGGCTCGGTTTGAATCTATAAGCGCATCACGAGCCGCTCGCTTCTACAAAGACTTCAAAACCCTTGTAGGCGAGCAGCTGCGTTGCGTGCTGGGAGGTTTTCAATCCTGGGGAGTAAGCCCTCGCAGTTCCGCTAAAACCTCCGAAGAACTGCGCATGATCTCCCTCAGAGCCTCCACCAGGGCGGAAGCGGCCGGGGATAATCCGACGCCGGAAAGTCGAGAGACGCCGATCTGCTCCAATACCAGCGATTCGAAAGCGGGCAGACGAACAATCTCATTGCGGTATGCCGGATCAAACGCCACCGACTGCGGCAAGATGCCAAGAAGATCCGTCTGCCTGAGTAACCAGAGAATATTGAACATGGACACCGTTTCGATGGTGGCATGGGGCGGATCGATATTTTCCCGATAAAAAATATTATCGAATTGCTTGCGCAAGGTTGTTTCCGCATGTGGGAGCAGCCACGCCTCGCGCGCGAGTTGTTCAAGCGTGACGTCCGTTTGCTGAGCAAGTGGGTGATCGCGTCTTGCAACAATAATGGCGTTTTCGCTGAATAGAGCCTCCTGAGCCACAACCGCGCTGGTACTGACGTCGGACAGCCTGCCAATCAGGAAATCAAGTTCGCCTGATATGAGCCGAGGGATGAGCTCGGCACTCACGCCATCAACAATTTTGATCCGGATATCAGGGCGCGATGACCTGAGCCGTGCGATCGCCGCGGGCACGAGGTAACTCGATCCGGTGAGCACACAACCTATCGCGACGCGCCCGGCGTAGCCTCTGCCCAGCGCGTCGATTGCGTGCGAAACATGGTCGATCTGGGCGAGGACCATCCGGCTGCGATCGACAAAGGCTTGCCCGAGCTCCGTAGGCGTCACGCCTCGACGGCCGCGGATAAAGAGCGGGGCACCCACCGCTTCCTCCAGATCCTGCAACAGCTTGGTAGCCGTGGGCTGCGAAAGATGAAGCGCGCGCGCCGCATGCAGGATGCTGCCGTACTCAACCAGTGCAATCGCTAAGCGGAAATGCCTTACCGTCGCCCATCGTTCAAGCCTGTCGAGTTTCATCTGGTATTCCATTTTCTGATATCACACTAAATATAATGTGAATTTACGGATAGCAAAACCCTCCCTAGAATGAATTCGGACCTGACTGTTCTGTCCTGGTTGAAACTTTGATGCGGCGTTGTATGGGTGATTCATATATATGATCGCAAGTACTGCTCGGCACTTTGCTTAACCAGGAAGTATTCAGGCTTTCAACTATGCGAGGAGTTTGCCAAGTGAGCGCCAAGAACCTGGAAGCTGTAAAAAAGTATTTTAAATATTGCGTGGATGGCAAAGATGCTGAACGAGTACATGAGTACTTCGATGCCGATGTCATTGTGCATAGGCCCGACTGCGACGCGCCCATTCGTGGCGTCAGCAACTTCAAGCGGGCCCTGCGTGAACATGTGCTGGAACGATATGAATCAATAACCACCACATTCAGCAAAGAGATTGTTACTGACGATGTGATCGTTGTTCATTTGACCCATCAGGCTCGAGGGTCGAATACATGGCACGGTTTTGATGTACAGGGTAAGGATGTAACCTGGACGGCATTAACTTATTTTCGTTTCAACGATTCGGGCAAGATCGTTGAAGAGATAGTAGAGCGAAACGAATTGTTCATGGCCAGGCAACTTGGAATTGTTGAATATATTTAAGAAATGCAGCAACCAATTCAAAATTGACGGCATGGTGTTTGCTCGCCCTGCAAAAAAGATAACCCGGTTCATCTTCGCCCGATGCTGGGCGTGAGCTGAGCCGGGCTGTTGCGCCCAGCTCCAGCTTGTCGCGCTACCGTCGCTGCTCAAGGCGACTCTTGATTCACAGCCACCCCGAGCGCTTGAAGCTCGCCCACAACCCCGTACAGCCCAGCGCCAGGAACGCCAGTACGCCGAAGTAGCCGTACTGCAGCTTCAGTTCGGGCATGTTGTCGAAGTTCATTCCGTAGATCCCGGCCACCGCCGTCGGGAACGCGAGGATCGCCGCCCAGGCGGCGAACTTGCGTTGCACCACGCTTTGCCGCGAGGCCTCCAGCAACACGCCGATCTCGATGGTCTGGCTGGCGATATCGCGCAAGGTCGCCAGGTCTTCCATCTGCCGGGTGACATGGATCTGCACGTCGCGAAAGTACGGGCGCATGTTCTTGTCGATAAACGGAAAGCTGAGCTTCTGCAGCTCTTCGCTGATCTCCACCATGGGCGCCACATGGCGCCGCAGGCGCAGCACATCGCGGCGCAGGTTGTGCAAGTGCTGGATGTCCCGCTCGCTGAGCGAGCTGCACAGCACGCTGTGCTCCAGCGCGTCGATCTCGGCATGGATCGCTTCGCCGACCGGCTGGTAGTTTTCGGTGACGAAATCCAGCAGCGCGTAGAGCACGAAATCTTCGCCGTGCTCCAGCAATAGCGGCCGTGCCTCGCAGCGCTGGCGCACGAAGGCATAGGATTTGGAGTGGCCTTTGCGGGCGGTAATGATGTAGCCCTTGCCGGCAAAGATGTGGGTCTCGATGAACTCCAGCTTGCCGGCGTCGCGCACCGGCGAATAGGTGACGATAAACAGCGCGTCACCGAAGGTTTCGAGTTTCGGCCGGCTGTGTGTCTCCAGGGCGTCCTCGATGGCCAGTTCGTGCAGGTTGAACTGGCGTTGCAGGTTGAACATCTCCTGGGCGTCGGGCTCTTCGAGGCCGATCCAGACGAAGTGCCCGGGTTTGGCCGCCCAGGCCGCACCTTCGTCCAGGGTGATGTCCGTGACTTTCTTACCCGCGCTGTAGACTGCGGCGGCAACAACTCTACCCATGGTTCCTGTTCGCTTCTTCTTATCGAAATGAGGATTAAGACTCAGCGCAGCTTAGCCTGTATGACTAATCAGAGTCAGCCGGGTGGGCGGAGTTCGTCGACCATGAAAAAGCCCGCACGCGGCGGGCTTTTTTCAGGCGGTCTGCAGTTGGCGGTCCATCGACTCGATGCATTCGCGCATCTGCTCGCGGCACTGTTCGATCAGCCTCGGCATGTCGTCCAGGCTCAGCCCGGCGGTGGGGATCGGCGGCAGCGAACGGATCAGGATCTTGCCGCTGTTCCAGCGGTTCAGGCGCATGTGGCGGATGTAGCTGCTGGCGCACACCGGGACGATCGGTACGCCGGCGGCGATGGCCATCTGGAACGCGCCTTTCTTGAAGGGCAGCAGGTCTTCGCCGAGGTTGCGGGTGCCTTCCGGGAAAACCCAGATCGAGGTGTCCTTGTGTTGCAGGGTGTGGGTGGTGGTCAGCATCGAGCGGCGCGCCTTGTGCGCGTTGCCGCGGTCGATCAGCACGTTGCCCGCCAGCCAGAACAACTGGCCGAACAGCGGTACCCATTTCAGGCTCTTCTTGCCGATGCACACCGTGCGATGGGGCACCACATTACCGAACACGAACAGATCGTAGTTGGACTGGTGATTGGCGATGATCACGCAGCTCTTGGGCTTGTCCATCAGCGGCCCGACTTCGGCCTTGACCCGCAGGCGCAGGATGCACATGGCCGGCAACGCATACAGGCGCGCGCACAGGCGGCTGTTATCCGGGTTGAACGGGCGGCACAGCCCCAGCAGCACGCCGAGAATCCCCGCTGCAATAAAATGCAGGCCCATCAATAACATACGAAACAGATACAGCATCTACGGGCCCACCGGGGACAAAAGGTGGCGCAGTGTACGGATGTGCACTGTTTTCGGCAATTATCTGTATAGAAGAGGGAGATGGCCGATGTTTAAGCGCATGTTTCCGACTCTTTGGTCAGTGGCGGGCTAGAGCGCCGCGCCAGCCTTTCTCGTGGAGCAGGCAAAAAAAGCCCGGCACAGGGGCCGGGCGGGGGGCAGTGCGCCGAAGTATCAGCCCAGGTGTTCCTGATCGAGGATGATCGCGTTGTCCAGGGCTTCGAGCAGCGCCTTGCGCACTTTCAGCTTGGTGTTCTTGTGGGCGGTCATATTGATCTTCTTCAATTGGCGCGCGGCGGCCAGGGCGGCGCCCTGCAACTCTTCGGCGCTCACCACCTTGTCGAGGAAGCCGGCGTCCACCGCGCCTTGCGGGTCGAACATCTCGCCATTGATTACCGAGCGGTGCAGCGCGGATTTGCGCAGGCGGTCACGGGCCAGCTCGATGCCGGCGTGGTGCATGGTCATGCCGATCTGCACTTCGTTCAGGCCAATGCTGAACGGGCCTTCGACACCAATGCGGTAATCCGCGGACAACAGCAGGAACGCACCCTTGGCCACCGCGTGCCCAGGGCAGGCGACGATGACGGGGAAGGGGTGCGACAGCAGGCGGCGGGCCAGGGTCGAACCCGAGGTCACCAGGCTCACGGCTTCCTTGGGGCCGGCGGTCATTACCTTGAGGTCGTAGCCGCCGGACAGAATGCCGGGCTGGCCGGTGATGATCACCACCGCGCGGTCGCTAACGGCCTGGTCCAGCGCAGCGTTGAAAGCGGCAATCACGTCCGGGGAAATGGCATTGACCTTGCCATTGCTCAAGGTCAGGGTCGCGATACCGTCTTCGAGGTGGTAAGAAATCAACTCACTCATGACGCAATTCCTTGTATTGAAGTGGGGCAGACGTTACCCACCGTCACAGGTCAGGTAAAGCGCTGTGACTGACTGGTGAGTCAGCCCTTTGCGGCACGACAAGCGTAGCCGGCCACCTGGCGCGCGCATCGGTCCTTGCATCGAGCCGCCAGCCAGGCCAGAGATTGGCCGGTTTGCCATGACGCTGGAGCCAGCGCGGCAGCGCAATCCGGAGAAATGTCTTAAGCGCATGAAAATTCTGAAAAAAACCTTTGCCATCGGAAAAGCTTTCGACTACATTAGCGCGCCTCGACAGACTGAATCGGTTTGACGAGACACGGTTGGGTGTCCGAGTGGCTTAAGGAGCACGCCTGGAAAGTGTGTATACAGGAAACTGTATCGAGGGTTCGAATCCCTCCTCAACCGCCATATCCTGCTGAAAAAGCCCCGTTCTTACGGGGCTTTTTCGTTTCTGGCTGTTTTATTCCCAAGCGCCTTCCCCTGCGGTTTCTTCACGGTTTGCCCGTTGCGCGAGCAGCCGCCCTGGCGTTGGCGAGCAGCCGGCCTTTGCCATCACCACTTTCCCCGCCTCGACGCGTCTTGCGCTGCCGCGCTGTGCGCGCGCAAAGGGCATCCCTTCGGCGGGCGCGGTAGGGGGCCGCCAGGGGGGCGGGCGGCTTACGCCCAAAGTGTTGCGCCCCGGCCCGGGCCGGTCGCGGGCCGAAATCATCGCGCCCCCCGAGCCGGCCCAAAGCAGTTGCCGTCTTGCTCCAAAGCAGCGTTCAAGGCTGTTGGTCGGCTTTTGATAATCGCCTCCGACATCTCGTCCCCCGTTTTCGGAGCGCGCCATGCACAACAACAATAAGAACCTGCCCCCTCGTTTCCTCGCATTGGCCATCGCCAGCCTTGCGAGCCTTGGCCTGAGCGGTGCCGCCAAGGCCGAGATCATGCTGTACGACAAGGACCAGACGACGTTTTCCACGGACGGCTACATCAATGCCTTTTACGTCAACAGCGATGTCGACCGTGCCGGCGACCAGTACGACCGCCGCCAGTCGCGAGTCAAGATGGGGTTTCTGCCCAACTACCTGGGTTTCAACATGGGCAAGCAGGTCGACGACCTCAAGCTCGGGGCCCGGGCCTCGTTCTGGGTGACCATCAACGACAGCGAGACCAACGGCACAGACACCGCCATCGACGTACGTCAGTTCTACGGCACGGTGGCCAACCCGGAGTGGGGCGAGGTGCTGATCGGCAAGGACTTCGGGCTGTTCGCGCGTTCCAACATTCTGCTCGACGAAATGCTTGCCGGTTATGGCCAGGTCAGCGACAGCCTGGGGCTGGTGGACGGTGGCGGAGTGTCCTTCGGCAACATCGGCAGCGGCTACCCGTATCCGTTCCCCACCTCGCAGATCACCTACCGCACGCCGGTGATGGACGGCCTGCGGGTCGCCGTGGGCATCATGGACCCGGTGGACACCAACGACAGCAGCCCGACCGGCAAGGCCTACCAGGAAAACCCGCGCACCGAGAGCGAAATAACCTACCAGTTCGACCTGGCCGGGGCCAAGGTCTACAGCTGGCTCAACGGCAGCTATCAGAGCTCGGACAACACCGACCCCACGGTCAAGACGGTCACTTCCAAAGGCCTCGGCTACGGCGTGCAGGCCAAGATGGGCGGGCTGTCGCTCACCGGCTCGGGCTTCCAGGCCAAGGGCATCAACCCGTTTTTCACCAACAACGCCGGCGAACCGACCCTGCGCAATGTCGACAGCGACGGCTACCTGCTGCAGGGCTCCTACAAGCTCGGCAAGAACCGCCTGGCGCTGTCCTATGGCAAGACCAAGGACGATGGCAACGGCGTGGTCGGCAGCGGCGCGGATTACCAGACCCGCGGCGTGGCGCTGTTCCATGACGTCAACGACAACCTCAAGCTGGTCGCCGAGTACAACCAGTTCTCTATCGACGGCCATGACACCAGCGAGCAGAACGAAGACACCGACACCTTCGCGGTGGGAGCGGTGCTGACCTGGTGACCCTTTGGCCCCCGCCCCGGCGTGCGCATCGCGTCGGGGCAGGGGCCCCTTGGCCGGGCTTGGCGGACGAACCGCCCCGGCCCATCTACGCCCATGGAACCGCCTACCCGCTACCCAAGTAGCATTCGTCCTGCGGGACGGCCTTCGTACACTCAGTGCTCAGACCACCCGCGCCGGAGGCGAAGATGCAGCAGGCCCAGAACGACGGCGTCGTCAGCGCGATGTCCCAGGCGACGGATGCCCGGCTGGCGGCCCAGGAACTGGCGCGGCAACTGCTGCATCCGCACCTGGGCTTCGTGCTGTTTTTCTGTTCCGCCGAATACGACCTGCGGGCGCTGGGCGAGGCCCTGGAGCAGGGCTTCGGCGGCATTCGCCTGGTGGGCTGTACCAGCGCCGGCGAAATCACCCCGCTGGGCTACGGGCGCAATTGCGTGACGGCGGTGGGTTTCGACCATCGGCACTTTTCCATCGCCACCGAACTGATCGACGAAATGGAGCGTTTCAGCCTGATCGACGCCCAGCAGATGGTCGAGCGCCTGGTCGGTGCCTGTCGCAGCAACAGCCTGGCGCCGATCAAGGGCAACAGCTTCGCCCTGACCCTGCTCGATGGCCTGTCCAGCCGGGAAGAAATGGTCCTCGCCGCCCTGGGCGCGGCGCTGGGCAACATCCCGCATTTCGGCGGTTCGGCCGGCGATGACAACTACCTGACCCACACCCACGTGTATTTCGGCGGCGAGTTCCACAGCGGCGCGGCGGTGGTGGTGCTGGTCAACACCTGGCTGGAATTCGAAGTGTTCACCACCCACCACATCCTGCCCCGCGAGGAAAAGCTGGTGGTGACCGGTGCCGACAGTGCCCAGCGCCGGGTTTTCGAACTCAATGCCGAGCCGGCCGCCGAGGAGTACGCCCGCCACATCGGCGTGCCGGTGGCCGAGCTCGATCACCGGGTCTTCGCCGCCCATCCGCTGGCGGTGCGCATCCACGATCAGTATTACGTGCGGGCGATCCAGCAAGTGCACCCGGACCTGAGCCTGAGTTTCTACTGCGCGGTGGAAAACGGCATCGTGCTCACCGCCATGACCCCCGGGCCCATGCTGCCCAACCTGCAGCACCTGTTCGACGGTTTGCAGGCGCGCCTCGGCCCGTTGCTGCTGACCATCGGTTGCGACTGCTTCCTGCGTCGCCTGGAGCTGGAAGACCGCGACGGCCTGGAGCAGGTCGGCGCCTTCTTGCGCGAGCAGCGGGTGATGGGTTTCAACACCTACGGAGAACAGTTCAATGGCATGCACATCAACCAGACCTTCACCGGGGTCGCCATTGCCCGCAACCGATCTCCACTCAGTCGCTGAGCTGCAGGCGCAGGTTGCCCGCCTGCAGCATGAAAACCACAAGCTGCAGCGGATCAATGGCGCGCTGATCGAGCGCATCGAGTCCGGGGTGACCCGTGGCAACGACCCGTATGCGGCGTTCCAGCATTCGGTGGTGCTGGCCGAACAAGTGCGCGAGCGCACCGACGCGCTGAACCAGGCCATGGCCGAGCTCAAGGCCGGCAATCACTTGCTCAGCGAGGCCCGGCTGCGGGCCGAAACCGCGCACCAGCACCTGATCGACGCCATTGAAAGCATTTCCGACGCGTTTGTGCTGTTCGACCAGAACCAGCGCATCGTGCTGTGCAACAGCCGGTTCAAGGCGTTCTGGGCCAACAGCCGGGTGCGGATCATCGCCGGCATGCGCCTGGCCGAGGTCAAGCGGCTGATGACCACCTCCGGCCTGTTCAACGAAGAGCCGCGCGGGCATGCCGACGAACATTTGCTCTATCGGCTGCACAACGGGCGCTGGCTGCAAGTCAGCGAACGCCAGACCCGCGAGGGCGGGCGGGTGATCCTGTTCACCGACATCACCGAGGTCAAGCTCAGCGAGACCGTGCGCCGCGAGCAGGCGGTGGCGCAGAAATCCCACCTGTTGCAGCGCGCGGTGGACAACCTGTCCCAAGGCGTGGCCATGGTCAATGCCGAGGGCATCCTGGAACTGTGGAACCGGCGTTTCCTCGAGCTCAGCGGCCTGGCGCCGGTGGCCGCCCACCGGCCGTTCGCCGAGGTGATCGGCGACAGCGAACTGAGCCTGCTGACCCCCGACAGCCGCGACGCCAACGGGCGGATCGTCCACGAATGCGAACAACGCCTGTGCGACGGGCGCGTGCTGGAAATCCGTACCCACCCGCTGCCCACCGGCGGTTTCGTCAACACCTTCACCGACATCACCGAGCGCTACCAGCACGCCGAGGCCCTGAGTGAAAGCGAACGCTGGATCCGCCTGATCACCGACCACGTACCGGCGCTGATCGCCTACCTGAATGCCGACCTGGTGTATGAATTCACCAACAAAGTCTATGAGCAGTGGTACTGCTGGCCCCGCGGCGTGATGCTCGGCCAGAGCCTGCGCGAGGCCCATAGCGAGCAGCATTACCAGCGCCTGGAAGCCTATGTGGAGCGGGCCCTGGCGGGAGAGAGCGTGACCTTCGAGTTTGCCGAGACCAACATCAACAATCAGGAGCGCTACATGCTGCGCTCCTACGTGCCGAACCGCCTGGCCAGTGGCGAAGTGGTGGGGATCTTCGTGCTGATCCGCGACATCACCGAGCGCCGCAAGACCGCCGAGGCGCTGCACCAGGCCTATCAAAACCTGGAGTTGCGGGTTCGTGAGCGCACCGCCGAGCTGACCAGCCTCAACCAGCAGTTGCTGCGCGAGATCGACGAGCGCAGCCGGGTCGAGTCGCGCCTGCGCGAGGCCAAGCTCGAGGCCGAGCAGGCCAACCTGTCGAAGACCAAGTTCCTGGCCGCCGTCAGCCATGACCTGCTGCAGCCCTTGAACGCCGCGCGGCTGTTCACCAGCGCGTTGCTGGAACGGCGCGAGCCGCAGGCCTGTACCCAGCTGGTACGCAATGTCAGCCATTCCCTGGAAGACGTGGAAAACCTGCTGGGCACCCTGGTGGATATTTCCAAGCTCGACGCCGGGGTGATCAAGGCCGATATCGCGCCGTTCGCCCTCAGCGAACTGCTCGACAACCTCGCCGCCGAATACGCCCAGGTGGCCCGCAGCGAAGGGCTCGAATTGCGCTTTATCGGCTGTTCGGCGCTGGTGCGCAGCGACATCCAGCTGCTGGCGCGGATCCTGCGCAACCTGCTCAGCAATGCCATTCGCTACACCCGCAGCGGCCGCGTGGTGCTGGGCTGCCGGCGCCAGCGCCAGCGCCTGTCGATCGAAGTCTGGGACAGCGGGATCGGGATCGCCGAAGAGCGCCTGGAAGAGATTTTCCAGGAGTTCAAGCGCGGCGATGTACAGCGCCCGAACCAGGATCGCGGCCTGGGCCTGGGCCTGGCGATCGTGGAGAAAATCGCCGGCATCCTCGGTCACCGCGTTCGCGTGCGCTCATGGCCGGGCAAGGGCTCGATGTTCGCCGTCGAAGTACCGCTGAGCGCCACCGCTCCCAAGGCCACGCCGAGCCTGGCGATGAGCGAGCCGATGCTCGAACGCCTGCGCGGGGCGCGGGTCTGGGTCCTGGATAACGACGCGGCGATTTGCGCCGGCATGCGCACGCTGCTTGAAGGCTGGGGCTGCCAGGTGGTGACCGCGTTGTCGGAACAAGACCTGGCGCGCCAGGTGGACAACTACCATGCCGAGGTCGACCTGCTGATCGCCGACTACCACCTGGACCACGATTGCAATGGCGTCGACGCCGTGGCCCGGATCAACGCCCGTCGTGGCTTGCCGATACCGGCGATGATGATCACCGCCAACTACAGCAATGAACTCAAGCAACAGATCCGCGAGCGGGGCCATACCCTGATGCACAAGCCGGTACGGCCGATGAAGCTCAAGACCGCGATGAGCCATCTGCTGGCCCGGTCTTGAGGCCGGCGTCTCGTCGCCGGCCATGACGTCTGCAGCGGTTGCCTTCAGCGACGCAGGTAGTCGCCGAAATCGATATCCCCGGCACTGAGGATCGCCTGCACCCGGTTGTGCACATTGAGTTTGCGCAAAATCGCCGAGACGTGGGCCTTGACCGTGGTTTCGGCGATATCGAGGGTGTAGGCGATCTGCTTGTTCGACTCGCCCTTGGTCATGCGCTCCAGCACCAGCAGCTGCTTGCGGGTCAGGGCCTGGAGCAGCTCGGGAGGAAAGCTCGGGGTGTCGTTCAGGCGCCGGCCGGTGCTGCTCTTCTGGGCGCGGATGATGTCGGGCGGCAGGTAGACGTTGCCGTTGAGGATCTGCTCGATCGCTTCGATCATCTGCGCGCGCGGCGAGGATTTGGTGATGAAACCCACCGCGCCGTAGGTGATGGCCTGCAGCACGATCTGTTTTTCCTGCTCGGCCGAGACGATCACCACCGGCGTGGTCGGCGCCTCGTTGCGCAGGGTGATCAGGCCATTGAGGCCGTGCATGCCGGGCATGTTCAGGTCGAGCAGGATCAGGTCGAGGTCGTCATGTTCCCGGGTCAGCGCCAGGGCACTGTCCAGGTCGGCAGTCTCCATGACTTCGCTGTCGGGGAAGCCATCGCCGATGACATTGCCGATGGCTTCGCGAAACAGTGGGTGATCGTCGGCAATCAGAATTTTATACATGGCCTTTTCACCTCGTTATTGTGGTTGGGGCGTGCACGCGTTCTCGGGCAAGGGTCAGGGAAAGGGCTCCGGTCGGGCCGGCTGCAGCGGCAGGTTGGCTTGCTCCCAGGCGTCCAGGCCATCGCGATACCAATACAGATTGTTATAGCCCAGGGTCGCCGCGCGTTTTACCGCGTTCCAGCTCAACCAGCAATCGGCGCGGCAGTAAAAGACCAGCGGTTGTTCCCGGTGCCCGGCACTGGCCTTTTCGAGGTTACGGGCGAAGTAATCCTGCCAGGCCGGGCTCAGCTCGCCGTCGCCGGTATTGGCCAGCCACAGGCTGCCGGGGACGTTGGCGTGGGGTGTGTCTTCGATGAAGCGGCCGTGCAGCCATTGCCGGCGATAGACGTCGATCAGCACCGGCCTGGGGTTCTGGTCCAGCAGCCGTTGCAGGGCGGCGGTATCGACGAGGCGGGCACCCTCGGCCTGGCTTGGCGTCGGGCTGCGATAGTGGCCGGTGCGATAGCCCTGGGCGGAAAACAGCGCGCCGTCGGCCAGGGCAATGCCCGGCAACAGGCTCAACGCAAGAACCGTCAAGAAAGGGCGCGGCAGCCAGGGCAGGGCACGGGGCATGGGTTTTATCCTTTTTGTTATAGGCCCATTACATGCCAGCGGCGGTGCTTTGTGAATGCGACGATAGACAGCAAAGCCAGTACTAAAGTAGTAGCCGGCCAGGGCTGGACGGGCGTCGCGGGAGGCGCTTCAGCGGGGTTTGCGCAGGGCCGCGTGCTGCGGGTTGAAGCTGAGGATCGCCAGCAGCGCGAACAGCAGCGTCAGCCCCAGGCACACCGCCAGCGCCAGCGGATTGAAGCGCTGGTACAGGGCAAAGCGCAGCAGTTCCACGGCATGGGTAAAAGGGTTCACCGCGCAGAGCCAATACAGCCACGGGCTGGCCTCGCGCATTTTCCACAGCGGGTACAGCGCCGAAGACAGGAAGAACAGCGGGAAAATCACGAAATTCATCACCCCGGCAAAGTTCTCCAGCTGGCGGATCGCATTCGACAGCAGCAGCCCCAGGGCACTGAGCATCAGGGCCACCAGCAGCAACGCCGGCAGCGCCAGCAGCAGGCCGGTCGGCGGCGGTTGCACGTCGTACAGCCAGGCGACCGCGAGAAACACATAGACCTGCAACAGCGATATCAGCGCAGTGGCCAGCAGCTTGCTGGCGAGCAGGAACGCGCGCGGCAACGGGCTGGTCAGCAGCACGCGCATGCTGCCCATTTCCCGGTCGTAGACCATCGACAGCGAACTCTGCATGCCGTTGAACAGCAGGATCATGCAGGCCAGGCCCGGGACGATGTACACCTCATAGGGAATGTAGGTGTCGTAAGGCTCGATGATCGCGATGCCCAGGGCCGCGCGAAACCCCGCGGCAAACACCAGCAGCCACAGCAGCGGGCGCACCAGGGCGCTGAGAAAACGGCTGCGCTGCAGCACGAAGCGCAGGCATTCGCGCAGCAGGATGCCATGGAAACATTGCCAGTAGGCGTTCATTGGGCGTTGGCTCCCGTGGTCGTGGCGTTACCCGCGCCAGGGCCGGGCGCGGTGGTCAGGCGGGCGAAGGCGGTGTCGAGGTCGCCGCCGTGCTCCAGGCTCAAGGCGTGCGCCGCGCCGCTGGCCACCAGCCGCCCCCGATGCAGGATCAGCAGGTCATCGCTGGGCTGCACTTCATCCAGCAGGTGGGTGGTCCAGAGCACGCTGAGCTGCTGTTCGCGGCACAGCTGGCGAAGGTGCCGGTTGAGGGCCAGGCGGCTGGCCGGGTCGAGGCCGGCGCTGGCTTCGTCGAGCAGCAACAGGCGCGGCCGATGCAGCAGCGCACGGGCGATTTCCACTCGCCGGCGGTGCCCGACATTCAGCTCGCGGACCCGTTCGCGCCGCCGTTCGCTCAGGCCCTGGCGGGCCAGTTCGGCATCGATCCGCTCTGCGCTTTCGCGTCGCGACAGGCCATGCAGGGCGGCGTGGTAGCGCAGGTTCTGCTCGACGCTCAGGTCCAGGTCCAGGGTGCTTTGCTGGAACACCACGCCGAGCTGGCGCAAGGCCGGGCGCGCGGCGTTGCGCAGCGAGCAGCCGCAGACGCGGATGTCGCCGTGCTGCAGGTCGTAAAGCCGGGTGAGCAGGGCGATCAGCGTCGACTTGCCCGCGCCGTTGGGCCCCAGCAATGCCGCGAAGCGCCCGGGCGCCAGGCTGAAACCGACTTGCCGGAGCGCCTCGCGCTGGCCATAGGCGAAGCTCAGGTCACTGACATCGAGGGCGTTCATGGCGTCACCACCACGCCCCAGGGGTAACGTCCGACCTTCACCGACTTGAGCACCTTGAGGCTGTTCACATCGATCACCGAGACGTCGCCGCTGACCCCGTTGGTGGCCAGCAACCGGCTCTGGTCCGGGGTAAACGCCAGCTGCCAGACCCGTCGTCCCACCAGCAGGTAGTCGAGAATCTCGTAGGTCTTCGCATCGACCACCGCCACATGGTTGGCCGGGCCCAGGGCGACGAACGCGTAGCGGCCGTCGGCGCTGAGCTTGATGCCCACCGGCTGGACCTTGTCCGGGTGCACGCCCTTGATCTGGAAGCCAAGGGTCTTGAGCACCTGGCGCGAGGCCGTGTCGAGAATGGTCAGCGTGCCGCCGATTTCCGCCGAGGCCCAGAGCCGCGAGCCATCCCGGCTGAACTCGACGAACCGCGGGCGCTGGTCCACCGGCGTACTCTCGGCCAGGGTCTGGGTGCGGGTGTCGATCCAGTGCAGCATGTTGGTGGTTTCGCTGGTGTTGACCGCCCATTTGCCATCGGGGCTGACCGCCATGCCTTCGGGCTCGACGCCGACGTTGATCTGCCCCAGGACCTTGGCGGTCTCGGTGTCGATCACCGTGACCAGCGCATCGTCCTCGTTGGACACATACAGCCAGCGGTTGTTGGGGTGCAGGGCGAACTGCTCGGGGTCCTTGCCCGAGGGCAGCTCCTTGACGATGTTGCGCGTGGCCACGTCCATCACCTGGACCCGGTCCGAATCGCTGGCGCAGATGTACAGCAGCTTGTTGTCGTGGGACAGCAGCAAGCCGCGCGGGCGCTGGCCCACCGCCAGGGTCTCGGTGACTTCCAGGGTCTGCATGTCGATCAGGCTGAGGCTGTTGTCCTTCTCGTTGGAAACCCAGGCGGTGGCGGCCAGGGCGTGCCCGCCGGCCAGCAGCAGCGCGCCGCACAGCAGGCGGGGAAGAAACGTGGGCCGGCAAAACAAAATGCGGCGCATGGCGGATTCCTTGTTGTTGTGGTTATCGGTCAGGGGTAGCCGCAGCTCACTTCGGGCTTGTCGTAGCCCAGGCTGTCCATTTCGTTGAAAGGGTGCAGGAAACCTTCCTGGGGCGAAGTACTGACCAGGGCCCGGGGCTGGACCAGCGGGATCGGCTGGCGCAGTTCGCCGTTCCAGGGGCGGTAGCTGAGTTTGCGGCCCTTGAAGCCGTCCAGCGGCAGGCGGTCGCTGAGCAGCAGTTGCTGGAGGGCGCGCGGTTCGACCTGGCGCAGTTTGCCCACCGCGCTGGCGATGCTGCGCACGGCCATCCAGGCGGCGAAGTCGCGGTCGTTCATCCAGCGCCCGGCCAGGGCCTCGAAGCGTTTTTGCAGCTGCGCCGCGCCGAAGGTTTCCACCGTCTTGTGCCAGCCGGTGGGGGTCAGGCCCTGGGTCCCGGCCACGGGCCGCGGGTACCAGGTCTGGTAGGGCAGGTATTCGCCGAAGTCGCCGCGCTCGTCGGCCACCAGCACCACGTCGTATTCGGCGGTCTGGGTGAACAGCGGCATGTCGGCCTGGGCGCTGCGGCGCTGGTCGTTATCGAAGCTCCAGGTCTTTTCGGCGACGATCTGCAGGCCGAAGCGCTTCGCCGCTCGGCGCAGGGCCGCGGCGTAGGCCCGGTCGTCCTCGGTCTGGCCGACCACCAGCAGGGCCCGCGGCCATTTGCGCAGCACCAGGAACTGCCCCAGGGCATCGGCCAGCATGGCGCGGCCGGGCAGGCTGTGCAGCACGTTGCCCAGGCACTGGCTGCTGCGCAGGCTGTCGTCGGGGCTGCCGGCGTTGAACAGCAGGCTGTCGGGCAGGGCCGCGGACAGCTGGCGCAGGCTGGCGGCCGGGGCGTTCACCACGAACAGCCGCAGGCCCTGTTGATGCTGGGCCCTGGCGGCTTGCAGCAAGGCTTCGGGGCTGTCGACGCTGGCGCTGTCGAGGCGAAAATCCTGCTTGAGAAAACGCCCGCTGCTGTTGCTGTCGGCAATCGCCAGCTCGGCGCCCCGCAGCCCGGCGTCGGCCGGCTCGGCAATGATGTTGGACAGCAGCGGGCCGGGATCGGGACGATAGCCCAGGTAGCCGATGCGCACCGCCAGCGGTTCGTCCCCGGCATGGCCCCGGGCGGCGGGCAACAGGGCGGCAGCCAGGGCCAGCAGGCAGGTCAGGGCGAGGGGGGCAGGCTGGCGCATAAGGCACTCCACGGCAGATGGCGCCAGCATAGGAAGCCTGCCGGGGTGGGGAAATATGCAGAAAGTAGCGCCCGGCCAGTACCAAGGTAGTAATTCAACACGCCCGTCGCGCTTTTAGCATGGGGCGCAGCGGCCCTGAACCTGGAGAAACCCGCCCATGCGCATCATCAAAGTGCTGCTCCTGCCCTTGCTGCTGATCCTCAGCCTGATTGGCGTCGACCGCCTGCATGGCCCGCGTCCGGCGCCGAGCCTGATGGTGCCGCTGGGGCCGGTGCGCTAGGCATGTCGGCGCTGTGGCGGATCAACCTCTGGGTCACGGGTTTCTTTGTCGTGGTGACGTTGGCCTGCGCCGGGTTGCTGCTGCACCAGGCGGTGGTCGATGTCGAGCGCGAATTGCAGGCCGCCGAGGCGCTGGTGCAATACCTCGGTGAAACCGCCGTGCGCGACCCGGCCAGCCTGCAACCGCGGCTGACCCGCAGCCTGCGCCATGTGCGGGTGCATGGGCTGGCGCCGGGCGAAGCGGCGCGGCTGCCGGAGGCGGCGGGGGTGCAGGCCTGGCTCGGTCGCCAGCTGTTCAGCGATCGCCGTCACAGCGCCCGGGTACTGGAGCTGAGCGACGGGCGCCGGGTGCTGATCGCCGTCGACGCCCGGGACGAAATCGACGAAGTCTGGGATTCCCTGCAGCAACTGCTGGGCCTGTGCGGCCTGGCCTTGTTCCTGAGCCTGTTGACGATCCGCTGGGCCGTGCGGCGCGCCATGGGCTTGCTGGACGAACTGCTGCGCGCCTTGCGCCAGGTCAGCGGCGGACAGTTGACGACGCGCCTGCGCGAAGCCGGCTTGCCGGAGGCGCGCCAACTGGCGGAGCACTTCAACCGCATGACCGCCACCCTGGAGCAGACCCGCGCCGACAATGCCCAGCTGACCCGGGCCCTGCTGGCGGTGCAGGAGCAGGAGCGCACCTGCCTGGCGCAGACCCTGCACGACGACCTCGGGCAGTACCTGGCGGGCATCCGTGCCCAGGTCTGCCTGCTGCGCATGGTGGCCGACCAGCCGACCGTGGTGGAGCAGACGGCGCAGGCCCTGGAGCTCAATTGCGAACGCCTGCAGCAGGGGTTCCGCGCCCTGGTGCACGACTTGTATCCGGTGGTGCTGCAGCACTTGCCGCTGGCCGAAGCCTTCGGCCTGCTGGTGAGCCAATGGCAGGACAGCCAGGGTATCGACTGCCGGCTGCGGGTCGGCGAGCACTTGCCGGAGTTGCCCGGGGCGAGCCGGACCCAGCTGTATCGGCTGTTGCAGGAAGCGCTGACCAATGTCGCCCGGCATGCCGGCGCCAGCCAGGTGCGGGTGCGCCTGCAACGCAGCGCCCGCGGCGTGCGCCTGCTGATTCGCGACAACGGCCGCGGCGCGCGTCAGCCCCAGCGCCCGGGCGTCGGCCTGCATTCGATGGCCGAGCGCGCCCGCAGCCTGGGCGGCGACTTGCGCATCCTCAGCAGGCCCGGCGCCGGTTGGGCGTTGGCGTTGAACATTCCCATGGAGCCGTGATGAATATCTTGTTGGTCGATGACCATGCCGTGGTCCGCCAGGGTTATGCCAGCTTGCTGCGGGCAGTGCTGCCGGCGATGCAGGTACGCGAAGCCGCCACGGGCGAAGAGGCGCTGATACGGGTCCAGGAAGCGCTGCCGAACCTGGTGATCATGGATTTCGGCCTGCCGGGCATCAGCGGCCTGGAAACCACCCGTCGCTTGCGCCAGCGCTTGCCGCAGCTGCGGGTGCTGTTTTTCAGCATGCACGATGAACTGCCATTGGTGCGCCAGGCGCTGGAGGCGGGGGCCTCGGGCTACCTGACCAAGAACTCGGCGCCGCAGGTGTTGATCGAGGCGGTGCACCGAGTGCTGGCCGGGCATGCCTACATCGAACAGCCCCTGGCCACCCAGCTGGCCTGCACCCCGCAGCAGGACGCCAGCGACCCGCGCTTGCAGAGCATGACCCAGCGTGAACTGGAGATCTTCGTGATGCTCGCCAAAGGCACCCCGGCGCGGCTGATTGCCGAGCAGTTGTGCATCAGCGCCAAGACCGTGTCCAACCACCTGACCTTGCTCAAGAGCAAGCTGCAAGTCAGCTCCCACGCCGAACTGGTCCACCTGGGCATCGACATGGGCGTGGTGCGAATAGCCGGATAAATGTCGTGGTGCCTTGTATCGCCGCTGCCGCGGGGATGGCGTTGCGTTACAGGGCGGTGTTGCGTTTGGGTTGGAGGTTGCGCCTGTAACAACGGACTTGGAACGTGGCGCGCGGCCCGCTTTGTGTAGCCGCTGCCGCAGGCTGCGATCGGGCGCGAAGCGCCCGCCAGGCCGGGCGGCGCGGTGGGTCAGGGAAATCGAGGGTGCAGGCTTGGCGTCTCCTGCGGAGCCGATCGCAGCCTGCGGCAGCGGCTACAGGGTTGGTGTTGCGTTACAGGGCGGTGTTGCGTTTGGGCTGGAGGTTGCGCCCGCAACAACGGATTGGAACGTGGAGCGCGGCGCGCTTTGTGTAGCAGCTGCCGCAGGCTGCGATCGGGCGCGAAGCGCACGCCAGGCCGGGTGGTGCGGTGTGTCAGGGAGGTTGAGGGTGCAGGTTTGGCGTCTCCTGCGGAGCCGATCGCAGCCTGCGGCAGCGGCTACAGGGTTGGCGTTGCGTTACAGGGCGGTGTTGCGTTTGGGCTGGAAGTTGTACCCGCAACAACGGATTGGAACGTGGAGCGCGGCGCGCTTTGTGTAGCCGCTGCCGCAGGCTGCGATCGGGCGCGAAGCGCACGCAGGGCCAGGCGGTGCGGTGTGTCAGGGAAATTGAGGGTGCAGGTTTGGCGTCTCCTGCGCAGCCGATCGCAGCCTGCGGCAGCGGCTACAGGGGCGCGTTCGGGTTGTGTTTATCGATCCCACGTCTTGGGGCAGCCGGTGCATCCCTCCATATTGGCGCCTTGAAAATTCCCGTAATGCTGGCGCGACCCACGCAGGTCGGCGCGTTCCAGGTTGCTTTCGCCGAACTTGGCTTCCTGCAGGTTGGCGTCGGCCAGGGTGGCGTCTTGCAGGTCGGCCTTGCTCAACCAGGCCATCTCCAGGTCCGCCGCTTGCAGGTTGGCGTTATGCAACCTGGCCCCGGACAGCCGGGCGAATTGCAGGTAGGCCGCGCCGAGGTCGGCATGGTCGAACTGCGCGCCCTGGGCGAACAGGCCCCAGCCTTGAATGGCCAGCAACCTGGCATGTCGCAGGTCGGCCAGGCGCAGGTTGCTCTGTTGCAGGCTGGCGCGGGTCAGGTTGGCGCCTTGCAGGCGGGCTTTTTCCAGGTTGGCCAGGTCCAGGCGGGCATGGCGCAGGTCGGCATCCCGCAGGTCGGCGCCGGCCAGGTTCATCTTGCGCAGGTCCTGGTTGGCCAATTGGGCGCCCCGCAGGTTGGCCCCCGGGCATTGGCTGGATTCGGCGATCACGCAGCCGTTGACGGTCAAGGCATGGTCATTGCCATCGTCGTTGGTTTCGAGGGCGAACGCGCAGGGAAGGAGCAACAGCAGGGCAAGGGGCAACTGGTTCATGGTCAAAGGCTCTCGGCCGGAGGCGGGCGGTTGCGGGGGAGGGCGCCGGCGCGCCCTCCCCACGGACGATCAGCGTTGTGCGGTCGGGTTGTCCCAGCTGGGAATCTTGAACACCCAGAACGAGCCGCCCTGGGTCACCGGCTTGGTCAGTTCGGCCATGTCGCCTCCCCACAGCGGCACCGCGCCGCCGTAGCCGACGGTCACGCCGATGTACTGCTCGCCGTCCTGCTCCCAGGTGATGGGCGGCGAGACGATGCCGCTGCCGGTCTGGAATTTCCACAGCTCCTTGCCGGTCTTGGCGTCGAAGGCCTTGAAGAAGCCGTCGCCGGTGCCGGTGAACACCAGGTTGCCCTTGGTCGCCAGCACCCCGGCCCACAGCGGCAGCGGTTCCTTGTGCTCCCAGACCAGTTTGCCGGTGGTCGGGTCCATGGCCCGCAGGGTGCCGACGTGGTCGTCGTACATGCGCTTGATGCGAAAGCCCATGCCCAGGTAGGCCGAGCCTTTCTTGTAGTTCACTTCCTCGGTCCAGTACTCCTCTTTCCACTGGTTGCCGGGGATGTAGAACAGGCCGGTGTCCTGGCTGTAGGCCATGGGGTTCCAGTTCTTGCCGCCGAGGAACGGCGGCGAGACCTCCACCGGCTTGCCCTTGGTTTCCCCCGGCAGCGGCTTGGCCGGCCGCTGGCCTTGGTTCTCCACCGGCCGCCCGGTCTTCAGGTCGATATGGCTGGCCCAGGTGATGTTGTCGACGAAGGGGAAGGCGTTCTGCAATTTGCCGTTGTTGCGGTCCACCACATAGAAGAAACCGTTGCGGTCGGCGTGCCCGGTGGCCTTGACCACTTTGCCGTCCTTGGCCTTGTAGTCGAACAGCACCAGCTCGTTGTTGCCGGAGAAGTCCCAGGCGTCGTTCGGCGTGTGCTGGTAGAACCATTTCACTTCGCCGGTGCTCGGGTCGACGCCGACCTGGCCCGAGGTGTAGAGGCTGTCGTAGTCGCGGGGGGTGCCGTCCTTGGCGGTCCGCGCCCAGGTATTCCACGGGCCCGGGTTGCCGGCGCCGACGATGATGGTGTTGGTCTCCGGGTCGAAGCTGGCGCTCTGCCAGGGCGCGCCGCCACCGTGGCTCCAGGCTTCGACCTTGCCGGTCGCGGTGGTCTTGTCGTCGGGCCAGGAGGGCGCCTTGACGTCGCCGGTCGGGGTGCTGTCCTTGCCGTTCAGGCGGCCCATGTGGCCTTCGACGAAGGGCCGCATCCATACCTCTTCGCCGGTGTCCGGATCGCGGGCGAACAACTGGCCGACCACGCCGAATTCATCGCCGGAGCTGCCGTGGATCAGCAGCACCTTGCCGCTGGTCTTGTCCTTGATCAGCACCGGGGCGCCGGTCATGGTGTAGCCGCTGGCGTGGTCGCCGAACTTCTTGTTCCACACCACCTTGCCGGTGTTCTTGTCCAGGGCGATGACCCGCGCGTCGAGGGTGCCGAAGTAGATTTTGTCGCCATAGATCGCCGCGCCACGGTTGACCACGTCGCAGCACGGGCGAATGTTGTCCGGCAGGCGGTGGTTGTAGGTCCACAGGCGCTTGCCGGTCTTGGCGTCGAGGGCGAACACCCGCGAGTAGGAACCGGTGACATAGACCACGCCGTCGCTGACGATGGCCTGGGACTCCTGGCCGCGCTGCTTCTCGTCGCCGAACGAGTAGGACCAGGCCGGCGTCAGCTTGAACACGTTCCGGTCGTTGACCTGGGCCAGGGGGCTCCAGCGCTGGGCATTGGTGCCCAGGCCGTATTGCAGCACGTCCCGGGTGGTCAGGTGGTCGTTGGCGATGTCTTCCCAGGTGACGCGCTGGCCGGCGGCCGTCGGGCTGCTGGCGGCGCTGGCCGTGGCGCTCAGGGACAGGCTGGCGGCCAGCAGCAGCGCCTGTAGGGCAAGGCTCAGGGGGCAAGGGGCGGGTAGCGATCTTATTGTCATGGTTGCAGTTCCCAGTGGAGGTTTTGGCCTGCACAGGGTGTGACGGGGCGGCGGTTCGGGATACGGAAAAAGTCCCGCCCTGGCCGGGAAAAATTCCCGTGCGGCACCTGATTTAGTCCCTCGCCACAAGCCCTACTACCAAGGGAGTAGGGGCCGGCCACCAAAGCAGCATACGGCTGCCCGCGGGCTGTTCCTAAGATGGCGGCACGGCCTCTGCGGTTGAGGCCTGCGTGCAATCTTGAGGGCATAACAATGACAACCAAACGCAACGCCTTGCTCGCCACGGGACTGCTGGCCGGCGCCTTGCTGGCCGGTACTGCATGGGCCCATGGCAATGTGGTTCCCCAGGCGGTGGAAACCCAGGGCCTGACTCCGATCAAGGACGCCGGCGTGACACTCGACAGCGACGGCTGGGCGGCGGTCAACCCGTATCGCACCTCGGCCGAGCGCGACAAGGCGCTGGCCATCGGTGCCTCGGCCTATAACCAGAACTGCGCCGCCTGCCATGGCCTGGAAGCCAAGTCCGGCGGGATCGCCCCGGACTTGCGCATGCTCGATGCCGGCGAGGCCGGGGATGAATGGTTCGTCGAGCGGGTGCGCCACGGCGCGGTCCGCGATGGCCGGGTGTACATGCCGAAAATGGCCGACTTCCTGAGCCAGGAAGCCCTGTGGGCGGTCCGCACCTACCTGGACAGCGTGCACGTCGAGGAGTGATCGCCATGCGCCTGTTCGCCGTGCTGGTGAGTGGCCTGCTGCTGTGCTGCGCGGCGGCACAGGCGCAGGTGCGCAACTTCGACGCGATGATCGCCGCCGGTGAGTTGAAGGTGGCGGTGTATCAGGATTTCGCGCCCTACAGCTTCGAGGAGCGGGGCCAGCCGCGGGGCGTCGACGTCGAGCTGGCGCAAGCCCTGGCCGCGGCCCTGGGGGTACGCCTGCAACTGATCTGGGCACCGCCCGGGGAGAAGCTCGACGACGACCTGCGCGACTACATCTGGCGCGGCAGCCCGCTGCGCCACCAGCAGTTGGCCGACTTGATGATGCGGGTGCCCTACGACCATGCCTACGCGCAACGGCGCAACGAGCTGGGGGAGCTGGAAAACGCCCAGGTGGTGATGTTCGGCCCCTATCAGGAGGAGCGCTGGCAGGTGGCCTATGACCGCCGTCGCCTGCAGTCGGTGGCCAGCGTCGCGGTGTTCCAGGAGCACCCGATCGGCGTCGAGGTGGACAGCGTGCCTTCGTTCTACCTGACCTCGGTGTTCAACGGCATGCTCAGCGCCAAGACTCGCCACTACCCCAACGTGGCCCGGGCGTTCGGCGCGCTGCAGGCGGGGCAGGTGGACGCGGTCATGGCCATGCGCGGCGAAGTCGACTGGCAGTTGCACCAGGCCGGCGACCCGCAACTGGCACTGGCGGAAAACGCCTACCCGAACCTGGGCAAGCAGGCCTGGGAAATCGGCATGGCGGTGCATGAAAGCAATCGCCAACTGGCCTATGCGGTGGAAGAGGCGCTGGAGGTGCTGATCCGCGACGGACGGCTCAAGGCCCTCTACGCCCGCTACGGCCTGCGCTACGAAGTGCCGGAGATGTATCAATAGGAGCCGCGATGAATTGGCGAGCGATGTGCCTGCTGGCCGGCTGGCTGGCGTACTGCCTGCAAGGAACGGCCCAGGCCGCGCCACCCGCGCCGGGCCAGGACCCGGTGCCTTCGGTGATGTGGGCCTTCTATCACAAGCAGTTGCTGGATAATGCGCCCTTCGTCTTCGACGACCGGGTCAGGCTGCTGGCGCCGCCCTTTGCCGAGGACGCCCGCCAGGTGCCCCTGGAAATCGACGCCCGGGCCTTTGCCGGCGAGGCGGTGCGGATCATCGCCTGGGCCGAACTCAACCCCTTGCCGCGCATCGTCGATTTCGAGCCTGGCGAGCGGGTGTTGCCCTGGCTGTCGATCCGCATCCGCATCGAGCAGGCCACGCCGCTGCGCGCCGCGGTGCTGACCCGCGACGGCCTGTGGCATGTCGGCTCGGCCCTGATCGATGCCGCGGGCGGCGGTTGTACCGCGCCCAGCGTGGTGCGCACCCGGCCCGGCTGGGAAGAGCACATCGGTGAGGTGCTGGGCGGGCGCTATCCGCGCGGCGATGCCAGTCGCCTGCGGCTGCAGGTCTCCCACCCGATGGACAACGGCCTGGTCAGCGGCATCCCCGAATTCTTTCTCAACCACGCCGAATTGCAGGGGCCGGACGGTCAGCGCCTGGCCCGCCTCGAACTGTTCCCGGCGGTCAGCGAAGACCCCAGCCTGGGCTTCGATATCCGGGGCCCAGGGCAGACCCGGCTGCTGCTGCGCGACAACAGCGGCAACCAGTTCGAGGCGACGCTTCCCTGACCCCGTGGCCTGATTTCATTCCCCGACCCGAGGCCCACGCCATGCGTTGGATCCTGCTGTTGTTGCTGTGCCTGGGCTTGCCGGCCCGGGCCGACCTGGACTATCAACTCACGCCGCGGCAGATCGCCGAGGACACCTGGCTGCTGGAAGGCAGCACCGACAATTTTGCCAGGGGCAATGGCGGCAATATCGTCAACAGTGCCTTCATCGTCACCGACAGCGGCGTGGTGGTGATCGACAGCGGCCCCTCGAAGCGCTACGGCGAGGCCTTGCGCCAGGCGATTGCCGCCACCACCGGACAGCCGGTGGTCGAGCTGCTGCTGACCCATCACCATCCCGACCATGTGTTGGGCAACCAGGCGTTCGGCGATGTGCCCATCGGCGCCCTGGCCGCTACCGGCGAGTTGCTGCGCGAGCAGGGCGAGGCCATGGCCGAGAACCTCTACCGCCTGGTCGGCGACTGGATGCGCGGCACCGAGGTGGTGTTGCCCAACCGGGTGCTGGAACCGGGCATGCTCGAGGTGGGCGGGCACCGCTTGCGCCTGCTCGGGCTGAGCGGCCACACCGGCGCCGACCTGGCGATTTTCGATGAAACCACCGGCGTGCTGTTCGCCGGCGACCTGGTGTTCCACGACCGTGCCCTGACCACCCCCAACAGCCCGGGGCTGGAGGTCTGGCTCAAGGACCTGGACACCTTGCAAGCCTTGCCCTGGAAACAGGTCGTGCCCGGGCATGGCCCGGTGGCCAGCGATGACCGGCCCTTTGCGCAGATGCGCGATTACCTGGGCTGGCTCGACGGCCTGATGCGCGACGGCGCCGCCCGTGGCGACGACATGGCCGAGATGATCCGCCGCCCGATCCCCGAGCGTTTCGCCGGCATCAGCCTGACCCGCTACGAGCTGATCCGCAGCGTCAGCCATCTGTACCCGCGCTACGAACGCAAGCAAATGACGCGTATCGACCAGCGCTAGGCGCCGGCTGCTCGGCCGGGTGGGGCGAGTAGGCCGAGGCGCTGCCGGCCCTGTACCAAGGAACTAGAAAACTCCGCACTGCGGGCAATTGTTGGCAGACAGACCGCGCCCAAGAATTCCGGCTACACCGGGAAATTTTCCCGGACACAACAAAAAACCAGAGGTAGCCGTCATGACCCAACCCCCACGTCGTTCCTTCTTCGCCGTGAGCCTGTTGCTCAGCGCCATGCTGCTGTCCGGCGCGGCGCTGGCCGCCGTCACCGATGAAGAAATCCTCCAGGACCCGAAGAACCCGCAGCAGATCGTCACCAACGGCCTCGGTGTCCAGGGCCAGCGCTACAGCCCGCTGGACCTGCTCAATGTCGATAACGTCAAGGAACTGCGGCCGGTCTGGGCCTTCTCCTTCGGCGGCGAGAAGCAGCGCGGCCAGCAGGCCCAGCCGCTGGTCAAGGACGGGGTGATGTACATGACCGGCTCCTACTCGCGGGTGTTCGCGGTGGATGCGCGCACCGGCAAGAAGCTCTGGCAGTACGACGCGCGCCTGCCGGACGACATCCGCCCCTGCTGCGACGTGATCAACCGCGGCGTGGCGCTGTACGGCGACCTGGTGTTCTTCGGCACCCTGGACGCCAAGCTGGTGGCCTTGAACAAGGACACCGGCAAGGTGGTGTGGAGCAAGAAAGTCGCCGACCACAAGGAAGGCTACTCGATCAGCGCCGCGCCGCTGATCGTCAACGGCAAGCTGATCACCGGCGTCGCCGGCGGCGAGTTCGGCGTGGTCGGCAAGATCCAGGCCTACAACCCGGAAAACGGCGAGCTGCTGTGGATGCGCCCCACCGTGGAAGGCCACATGGGTTATGTCTACAAGGACGGCAAGGCGGTCGAGAACGGTATTTCCGGCGGCGAGGCCGGCAAGACCTGGCCGGGCGACCTGTGGAAGACCGGCGGCGCGGCGCCGTGGCTGGGCGGCTACTACGACCCGGAAACCAACCTGCTGCTGTTCGGCACCGGCAACCCGGCGCCGTGGAACTCGCACCTGCGCCCTGGCGACAACCTGTACTCGTCGTCGCGCCTGGCCCTGAACCCGGACGACGGCACCATCAAGTGGCACTTCCAGAGCACCCCTCATGACGGCTGGGACTACGACGGCGTCAACGAGCTGATTTCCTTCAACTACAAGGAAGGCGGCAAGGACATCAAGGCGGCCGCCACCGCCGACCGCAACGGCTTCTTCTATGTGCTGGACCGCACCAGCGGCAAGTTCATCCGCGGCTTTCCGTTTGTCGACAAGATCACCTGGGCCAGCGGCCTGGATAAGAACGGCCGGCCGATCTACAACGAGGCCAGCCGTCCGGGGGCGCCGGGCAGCGAGGCCAAGGGCAGCTCGGTGTTTGTCGCACCGGCTTTCCTCGGCGCCAAGAACTGGATGCCCATGGCCTACAACAAGGACACCGGGCTGTTCTACGTACCGTCCAACGAATGGGGCATGGACATCTGGAACGAAGGCATCTCCTACAAGAAGGGCGCGGCGTTCCTCGGTGCCGGCTTCACCATCAAGCCGCTCAACGAGGACTACATCGGCGTGCTGCGGGCCATCGACCCGGTCAGCGGCAAGGAAGTCTGGCGCCACAAGAACTTCGCGCCGCTGTGGGGCGGGGTGCTGACCACCAAGGGCAACCTGGTGTTCACCGGCACGCCGGAAGGTTTCCTCCAGGCCTTCAACGCCAAGACGGGGGAAAAGGTCTGGGAGTTCCAGACCGGCTCCGGCGTGCTCGGCTCGCCAGTCACCTGGGAGATGGACGGCGAGCAGTACATCTCGGTGGTCTCCGGCTGGGGCGGCGCGGTACCGCTGTGGGGCGGCGAAGTGGCCAAGCGGGTCAAGGACTTCAACCAGGGCGGCATGCTCTGGACCTTCAAGTTACCCAAGGAATTGGTGGCCAGGCGCTGAACGGCAGCGACCGGCAAATTACGACCAAATGACGAGAGCCCCCCTGCCAACGATGCATTCGTCCGGCACGCGGGGCTCTCTACCATCGGTCCATCGCCTGTCGCCGGACAGGCATCGACCAGCAGAGGCTCAGCATGATCTACGCACAACCCGGAACCCCAGGCGCCGTCGTGTCCTTCAAGCCACGCTACGGCAATTTCATCGGCGGCCAATTCGTGCCGCCGGTGGCCGGCCAGTACTTCACCAATACCTCACCGGTAAACGGCCAGCCGATCGCCGAATTCCCCCGTTCCACGGCCGAGGATGTCGACCAGGCGCTGGACGCCGCCCATGCCGCCGCCGACGCGTGGGGCAAGACCTCGGTGCAGGAGCGCGCCCTGGTGCTGCTGAAAATCGCCGACCGCATCGAGCAGAACCTGGAAATCCTCGCGGTCACCGAAACCTGGGACAACGGCAAGGCAGTGCGCGAGACCCTGAACGCCGACGTGCCGTTGGCGGCGGATCATTTCCGCTATTTCGCCGGCTGCATCCGCGCCCAGGAAGGCGGCGCGGCGGAGATCAACGAACTGACCACCGCCTACCATTTCCACGAACCGCTGGGCGTGGTCGGGCAGATCATCCCGTGGAACTTCCCGCTGTTGATGGCCGCCTGGAAACTCGCCCCGGCCCTGGCCGCCGGCAACTGCATCGTGCTCAAGCCGGCCGAGCAGACGCCGTTGTCGATCACGGTCTTCGCCGAGCTGATCGCCGACCTGCTGCCGGCGGGCGTGTTGAACATCGTCCAGGGGTTCGGCCGTGAGGCCGGCGAGGCCCTGGCCACCAGCAAGCGCATCGCCAAGATCGCCTTCACCGGCTCGACCCCGGTGGGCTCGCACATCATGAAATGCGCCGCCGAGAACATCATCCCGTCCACCGTGGAACTGGGCGGCAAGTCGCCGAACATCTTCTTCGAAGACATCATGGAGGCTGAGCCGGGGTTTATCGAAAAGGCCGCCGAGGGCCTGGTGCTGGCGTTCTTCAACCAGGGCGAAGTCTGCACCTGCCCGTCCCGGGCGCTGGTGCAGGAGTCGATCTACGAGCCGTTCATGGCCGAGGTCATGAAGAAGATCGCCAGGATCAAGCGCGGCAACCCGCTGGACAGCGAGACCATGGTCGGCGCCCAGGCGTCCGAGCAGCAGTTCGACAAGATTCTCTCGTACCTGAAGATCGCCCAGGAGGAGGGCGCGCAGCTGCTCGCCGGTGGCGCCGCCGAACGCCTCGACGGCGAGCTGTCCAGCGGCTACTACATCCAGCCGACGCTGCTCAGGGGCCACAACAAGATGCGCGTGTTCCAGGAAGAGATCTTCGGCCCGGTGGTGGGCGTGACCACCTTCAAGGACGAAGCCGAGGCCCTGGCGATTGCCAACGACAGCGAGTTCGGCCTCGGTGCCGGCCTGTGGACCCGCGACATCAACCGCGCCTACCGCATGGGCCGGGCGATCAAGGCCGGTCGCGTATGGACCAACTGCTACCACCTGTACCCCGCCCACGCGGCGTTCGGCGGTTACAAGAAGTCCGGCGTCGGCCGTGAAACCCACAAGATGATGCTCGACCACTACCAGCAGACCAAGAACCTGCTGGTGAGCTACGACATCAACCCGCTGGGCTTCTTCTAAGGGCAGTACAGGCGCGGTGGTTGGGTGCCGCCGCGCCTGGGCAAGACGCACGCGGGGAGGGCTCAGGGGTGGGCACCTCCCCGCGTGCGTTGCGCCGTCCCCGACCCCCGCAGGCCCCCCTACCAACGCACCCCCCGGGGTCGTCCCAAAGTAGCATTCGGCCCCGCCGTCCCGCGTGCATTAATGCCTCTACCGGAATCGTCCGGCATAAGAAGAGGATTGACCCATGTGGACTAAACCCGCGTTTACCGATCTGCGCATTGGCTTTGAAGTGACGATGTATTTCGCCAACCGTTGATGCCTCGTCCGGCCATCGCCCCGGTGGCCGGGCCTCCTCTGGAATGACTGGCCATGCACATTCGCATTCTCGGTTCCGCCGCCGGCGGTGGTTTTCCGCAATGGAACTGCAACTGTCGCCAATGCGCCGGGATGCGCGACGGCAGCCTGAGGGCGCAGCGGCGCACCCAGTCGTCGATCGCCGTGAGCGACGACGGCGTGGACTGGGTCCTGTGCAACGCCTCGCCGGACATCCGCGCCCAGCTCGAGAGCTTCGCGCCCCTGCAACCGGCCCGCCGCCTGCGTGACACGGCGATTGCCGCGGTGGTCTTGCTCGATAGCCAGATCGACCACTGCACGGGCCTGCTCAGCCTGCGCGAAGGGTGCCCGCATCAGGTCTGGTGCACGCAGCGGGTGCACCAGGACCTGAGCAGCGGGTTTCCGCTGTTTCCCATGCTCAGCCACTGGAACGGCGGCTTGCAGTGGCAGCCCGTGGCGCTCGACAGCGCGCCGTTCGGCATCGGCGCCTGCGCGCGCCTGCAATGGCGGGCGATCCCGCTGCGCAGTAATGCACCGCCGTATTCGCCCAACCGCGGCCAGCCGCAGCCGGGCGACACCATCGGCCTGTTCATCGAGGATCGGCGCAGCGGCGCCAGCCTGTTCTACGCCCCCGGCCTGGGCCAAGTCGATGCCCAGCTGCTGGGCTGGATGCAGCGCGCCGACTGCCTGCTGCTCGACGGCACGCTGTGGCGCGATGACGAAATGCGCCGCTGCGAAGTCGGCCACAGCCTGGGCAGCGAGATGGGCCACCTGCCGCAAAGCGGCCCCGGCGGCCTGCTGGAAGTGCTCGAAGGCTTGCCCCGGCAGCGCAAGATTCTCATCCATATCAACAACACCAACCCGATCCTCGACGAAGACTCGGCCGAGCGCGCCGAGCTTGACCGGCGAGGCGTCGAAGTCGCCTTCGATGGCATGGACATCTTCCTTTAGCCGCCCCATGCCGCCTGGGCGACGCTCAGGCCAGGAGCCACAACACGGAGCCCGTGATGACCGATCCCGCCATGTCCCCCGCCGAGTTCGAGCAGGCCTTGCGCGCCAAGGGCGCCTATTACCACATCCATCACCCGTTCCATCAGGCGATGTATGCCGGGCGCGCCAGCCGCGAACAGATCCAGGGCTGGGTCGCCAACCGCTTCTATTACCAGATCAATATCCCGCTCAAGGACGCGGCGATCCTGGCCAACTGCCCGGATCGCGAAGTGCGTCGGCAATGGCTGCAACGCGTGCTCGATCACGACGGCACGCCCGGCAGCGACGGCGGGATTGAAGCCTGGCTGCGCCTTGGCGAAGCGGTCGGGCTGAGCCGCGAGTGCATCCTGTCCCAGGAAATGGTCTTGCCCGGGGTGCGGTTCGCAGTGGATGCCTACGTCAACTTTGCCCGTCGCGCCTGTTGGCAGGAGGCCGCCAGCAGCTCTTTGACCGAACTCTTCGCGCCGCAGATCCACCAGTCGCGGCTGGACAGCTGGCCGCAGCATTACCCGTGGATCGACCCCGCCGGCTACGAGTATTTCCGCACCCGCCTGGGCCAGGCGCGACGCGACGTCGAGCAGGGCTTGCGCATTACCCTGGAACACTACGTCACGCGGGCGGGGCAGCAGCGGATGCTGGAGATCCTGCAGTTCAAGCTCGACGTGCTGTGGAGCATGCTCGATGCCATGAGCATGGCCTATGAACTGCAGCGCCCGCCGTACCACAGCGTGACGGACGCTGCGGCCTGGCATCGGGGGATTACCCTGTGAGCGGCCTCGAGCGCCAACAGGCGCCGGCCTTGCGCCGCGGCTTTCGCCTGCAATGGGAGCCGCGCCAGGAGTGCCACGTGCTGCTTTACCCGGAAGGCATGATCAAGCTCAACGGCAGCGCCGCGCAGATCCTCGGCCTGGTGGACGGCCAGCGCAGCGTCGCGGCGATCATCGAACAGCTGGCGACGCGCTTTCCCGGGGTCCCGGGGATCGACGAGGACGTGCTGGCGTTCCTGGAGGTGGCCCATGCCCGATTCTGGATCGAATGAGCGCCCGGGGCCGCCGCTGTGGCTACTGGCGGAACTGACCTACCGCTGTCCGTTGCAGTGCCCGTATTGCTCCAACCCCCTGGACTTCGCCCGGCACGGCGCCGAACTCAGCACCGCCGAGTGGATCCGCGTATTCCACCAGGCGCGGGAAATGGGCGCCGCGCAACTGGGGTTTTCCGGCGGCGAGCCGCTGGTCCGCCAGGATTTGGCCGAGCTGATCAAGGCCGCGCGCGACATGGGTTACTACACCAACCTCATCACCTCGGGCATCGGCCTGACGGAGCGCAAGGTGCGCCAGTTCAAGGAGGCCGGGCTGGACCATATCCAGATCAGCTTCCAGGCCGCCGACGAGGACGTAAACAACAGGCTCGCCGGCTCGACCAAGGCGTTCGCCCAGAAGCTGGCAATGGCCCGGGCGGTGAAGGCGCAGGGGTATCCGATGGTGCTGAACTTCGTGACCCACCGGCACAACATCGACCGCATCAACGCCATCATCGAGCTGTGCCTGGAGCTGGAGGCGGACTTCGTCGAACTGGCCACCTGCCAGTTCTACGGCTGGGCCGAGCTCAACCGCGCCGGCCTGTTGCCGACCCGCGAACAGTTGCAGCGCGCCGAACGCATCACCAACGAGTATCGCCAGCGGCTGGAGGCCCAGGGGCATCCGTGCAAGCTGATCTTCGTCACTCCGGACTATTACGAAGAACGCCCCAAGACCTGCATGAACGGTTGGGCCAACCTGTTCCTCGATATCACCCCGGACGGCACGGCCTTGCCGTGCCACAGCGCCCGCCAGCTGCCGGTGGCGTTCCCCAACGTGCGCGAGCACAGCATCGAGCACATCTGGAACGATTCCTTCGGTTTCAACCGCTTTCGCGGCGATGCATGGATGAGCGAGCCGTGCCGCTCCTGCCCGGAAAAACACCAGGACCTGGGCGGCTGCCGCTGCCAGGCGTTCATGCTGACCGGCGATGCCAGCAATGCCGACCCGGTGTGCAGCAAGTCGCCGCACCATGCGACCATTCTCGCGGCGCGCCAGCAGGCCGAGGCGCCGGGGCCGGAGATGGCGCAGCTGACCCTGCGCAACGAGAAGGCGTCGCGCCTGATTTTCCGCGGCTGAACCGTGGCTACCCTTTGGTCTGATTGCATTCGCGGCGGGATGCTTTAGGCTGGCGATTACCTCCCCAAAACAATAAAAAACAGGCTTTCCAATGAGCCAGAATCTCAGCCAGCTGCGTAAATTCGTTTCGCCTGAAATCATCTTTGGTGCCGGCAGCCGGCACAACGTCGGCAATTACGCCAAGACCTTCGGCGCGCGCAAGGTGCTGGTGGTCAGCGACCCCGGGGTGATCGCCGCCGGCTGGGTCGCCGATGTCGAGGCCAGCCTGCAGGCCCAGGGTATCGATTACTGCCTGTACAGCGGCGTCTCGCCCAACCCACGGGTGGAGGAGGTGATGCTCGGCGCCGAAATCTACCGCGCCAACCATTGCGACGTGATCGTCGCCGTCGGCGGCGGCAGCCCGATGGATTGCGGCAAGGGCATCGGCATCGTCGTCGCTCACGGGCGCAGCATCCTCGAATTCGAAGGCGTGGACACGATCCGCGTGCCAAGCCCGCCGCTGATCCTGATTCCCACCACCGCCGGCACCTCGGCCGACGTCTCGCAGTTCGTGATCATTTCCAACCAGCAGGAGCGGATGAAGTTTTCCATCGTCAGCAAGGCGGTGGTGCCGGACGTGTCGTTGATCGACCCGGAAACCACCCTGAGCATGGATCCGTTCCTGGCCGCCTGCACCGGCATCGACGCGCTGGTGCATGCCATCGAGGCCTTCGTCTCCACCGGCCATGGCCCGCTGACCGACCCGCATGCGCTGGAGGCCATGCGGCTGATCAACGGCAACCTGGTGCAGATGATCGCCAACCCGAGCGACATCGCCCTGCGCGAGAAGATCATGCTCGGCAGCATGCAGGCCGGGCTGGCGTTCTCCAACGCGATCCTCGGCGCGGTCCACGCCATGTCCCACAGCCTCGGCGGTTTCCTCGACCTGCCCCACGGGTTATGCAACGCGGTGCTGGTCGAGCACGTGGTGGCCTTCAACTACAGCTCGGCGCCGGAGCGTTTCAAGGTGATCGCCGAGGTCTTCGGCATCGACTGCCGGGGCCTCAACCATCGGCAGATCTGCGGGCGCCTGGTGGAACACCTGATCGCTCTGAAACACGCCATCGGCTTCCACGAAACCCTGGGCCTGCACGGCGTCAGCATGGCCGACATTCCGTTCCTGTCGCAGCATGCGATGGACGACCCGTGCATCCTCACCAACCCTCGTGAGTCGAGCCAGCGTGACGTCGAGGTTGTCTATGGCGAAGCCCTCTGACGAACAGCAACGAGCGCTGACCGGGCTGCTGGGGCTCGGTAACCACTCGGCTCGCAAGAGCCATTACCCGGAGCTGGCGGCGCGTCTCGACGAGCTGGAAGCCGAACGCAATCGCTACAAATGGCTGTTCGAGCACGCCGTGCACGGGATTTTCCAGGCCAGCCTGCAACACGGCATGCGCGCCGCCAACCCGGCGCTGGCGCATATGCTGGGTTACCAGACCCCGCAGGACGTGCTGTTTTCCCTGGACGACCTGGCAAGCCAGCTGTTCGTCGGCGGCGCGCAGGAACTGCAGGACATCGGCGACGCGTTGCAGGGCCAGCGCAGCCTGCTCGGCTACGAAACCCAATTGCGGCGCAAGGACGGCAGCCATATCGATGTGCTGATGAACCTGCTGCTCAAGCCCGACCAGGACGGCGTGGTGGAAGGCTTCGTCGCCGACATCACCGACCGCAAGCTGGCCCAGCAGCGCTTGCAGGCGCTCAACGATGAGCTGGAATTGCGGGTCGCGGCGCGCACCGACGAACTGCTCGAAGCCAACCGTAACCTGCAACAGCAGATCACCCAGCGCGAGCAGATCGAGCAGGCCCTGCGCGATGCCCGGGATGCGGCGCAGGCGGCCAACCGCAGCAAGGACAAATACCTGGCCGCCGCCAGCCACGACTTGCTGCAACCGCTGAACGCGGCGCGCCTGTTGATCGCCACCTTGCGCGAGCGCCAGTTGCCCAGCGTCGAGCAGGTGCTGGTCGAGCGCACTCACCAGGCGCTGGAAGGCGCCGAAGACCTGCTCACCGACCTGTTGGACATTTCCCGGCTCGACCAGGCGGCGGTCAAGCCGGACATCGCCCTGTACCGCCTCGATGAGCTGCTTGGCCCGCTGGTCTCGGAGTTCCGCTCGGTGGCCGAGGCGGCCGGCCTGGACCTGCGGGTGCACATGGGCGATTTCGCGATCCGCACCGACCTGCGGCTGATGTCGCGCATCCTGCGCAACTTCCTCAGCAATGCCTGCCGCTATACCGAGCAGGGCAGCATCCTGCTGGGCTGCCGACGCCGCGGGCAGGTGCTGCGCCTGGAGGTCTGGGACACCGGCCGGGGCATTCCCGCCGACCGCCTGGATTCGATCTTCCTCGAATTCAACCAGCTGGACGTCGGGCGGGCCTCCGAGCGCAAGGGGGTAGGCCTGGGGCTGGCCATCGTCGAACGCATTGCGCGAATTCTCGACTACAGTGTCGAGGTCCGTTCGGTGCCGGGACGCGGTTCGATGTTCAGCATCGAGGTGCCGCTGGGCGAAGAAATGCCGTTGCCCATTCATCAGGTCGCGTCGCAGCCGACCACCGGCAACCCGCTGCCGGGCCGCCGCTTGCTGGTGCTGGACAACGAAGTCAGCATCCTCCAGAGCATGGGCGCGCTGCTGGAGCAGTGGGGCTGCGAAGTGCTCACCGCGACCGACGAAGCCGGTGCGCTGCTGGCATTGCAGGGGCGGGCACCGGAACTGATCCTGGCGGACTTCCACCTGGATCATGGGGTCGTGGGGTGCGAGGTGGTCCGCCACTTGCGCGAGTATTTCCAGCAGGCCATCCCGGCGGTGATCATCACCGCCGATCGCAGCGACCACTGCCGGCGGGCCTTGCAGAAGCTCGGCGCGCCGCTGCTGAACAAGCCGGTCAAGCCCGGCAAGCTGCGGGCGGTGTTGAGCCAGTTGCTCGGCTAGGCACCTGCCGATCGGCCTTCAGGTCGAGCACGTGACAAGCGTGGTCACTGCGGGCCATTCGTCGGGCTTTTCCTTAATGAACCAAAAGTCTTTAAATGACCGTCTAGTCTGAAAAGCCGTGACGGTCGATATTTTCCAGGCAATCAGTCGTTTGCCGATATCGTCCGGTTGTTGGAGGGAGCAAGGAGATGACTGATCCTTATATCGAGGATAACGGGGACGAATTCCCAATCAACAATCTGGTGCGCTGCGGTCAAGCAGCGTTTGAAAGTGAATCACCGACCAAGGCGTCGGCGGGCAAGACCAGACGCAGTACGTTGCCCAGGGTGACCCAGACAAAGTTCTTCCCGAAAGTGGCGCCGGTAGTAAGACGCTAATTCCATACAGAAACCCCGCCTTGGTGCGGGGTTTTTCGATCTGAACTTCAGAATTATCCATCTGGTGTTGAGATAACTCCCATATTACTGATTTTCCTACAACGATAAGGTCCATTCCCTCACATTTGATGTGGGAAGCGGCATGCTGCCGGCATGTTGTTTTTGACCCGTTATAAGGAAGTAAACCAGTGAACAAGGTTTTCAAACTCGTTGCCCTCTCGACCCTCATCGCTGCGGCCAGCGGTTGCACCAGCTACAACATCAGCCAGCCTGCGGCGCCCATCGACAGCCAGGTCAAGGCCGACCTCAAGGCTGACGTTGCGGTAGGCGAGGCGATTTCGGGCCAGTCTTCGGTGAACGTTCTGTTCGGCGTATTCAAGTTCGGTGGCGACAGCCAGTTCGCTGATGGTGTGACTTACGGTGGCGGCACCGGCGGTGGCCTGGGCATGCTGGATCCGGTCAGCGCAGTGAAGTCCGCGGCCGCCTACAAGGCCGTCACCGCTTCCGGTGCCGACCTGATCGTCGCGCCGCGTTATGAAGTCAGCGAAGAAAACTACTTCGTCTTCAAGAAGGTATCGGTCACTGTCAAAGGCAACAAAGGCAACATCCGTAGCATCAAGTAAACCTGTCGCCTGAACAGGTCATCTGCGTGACCCTCGTGTCGATCCAGCGCCCTGTTTCCGGCAGTGGCGCTGGGTCTTCACGAACGAGCATGCAAGGTCGGACAAGGGGAAAACATACCATTCATCCCTTTGTCGACGACGGAAGTGTTTTTCACACTTTCTTCACAAACGACTGCGTAGGCTCGACTCATCCGTTAAAGCAACTCCTATCAGCCCGTCCCCCAGCGGGCTTTTTTTTGCCTGGAAGAAAACTCTTTGCACAAAAGCGGTCCAACACTGGGACTAAAAGGATTGCAGCGTTTAGCTGTCGCCACTCAGCTTTGGTCAGACACCGCTTTAGAATGACTCTCCAGCATCTTTTTCGAGGTTTACATCATGCGTTTAACACTGCCTGCTCTGGTTTTGGGGCTTCTGGCCGCTCAAGGTGCAATGGCCGCCAATGATGGCACTGCTGCGGTCGGCGGCGGTTTGGGTGGCGCGCTGGGCAATGTGGTGGGACAGCAGATTGGCGGCAGCACCGGTGCTGCGGTGGGCGCGGGCCTTGGCGGCGCTGCCGGCAGTGCCGTTGGCGCCAAGAAAGGCAGCCGTACCGAGGCGGCCATTGGTGGCGGCCTGGGTTCGGCCGGCGGCTCGGTGATCGGCAACAAACTGGGCGGCAGCACCGGCTCGACCATCGGCGCGGGCCTCGGCGGTGCCGCGGGTGGCGCCTTGGGCAACAGCATGGGTGACGATGGCCACTCCGGTAAGAAGCACAAGAAACACAAGCACGATTGATTGTGCGGCATCACCAAGAGCCCGGCCCCGTGCCGGGCTTTTTTATGGGAACGAAAATCGCTCCAGCCCCTCGAATTCAATGATGGGCACTGTGTCGACGAGGTTTGCCATGATCCCAGAAACGCCAGGCAATGAAGAACCGGACGACTCGGGCGTACCCCAGCTCAACGATCCGGGCAATGAAGACCCGGGTTCGCTGATGGATGAAGCCCTGGTGCCGCTGATTGAAGACGATGAGGCAGAGGAATCGGAGAAGCCCGACTCCTGAGAACGGCCTCCAACACGCCGACGCGGTCGGTGTGAGGTGCATATGAAGCGTGATCCGAAACCAATCGACAAGGATGAAACGCCCGAATATCCGCTGCCTTCGCCGACGGATGCGCTGAGCCCCGAACAGATCCTCCCGGACGTCAACGCCGAGCAGCGATCGGCTCGATCCCGGCCGGCGCGCAAGGCGGGCAAGGACAAGCGCCCTGGCGCCCCGGGAGGTTCGTCGTGAGCCGCGCGAAACTGCTGAGCCTGGTGCTGGTCGCCCTGGTCTCGAGCTTGTGTTTCACCAGCCTGGCAGAGTCCGCTGACGGACGCGCGCCGGCCAATCCTTCCGCGAAACCGTTCGAGGGCGGCTCCGGTAACGGTGTCATGCTCCGGCCAGGGGCCCTGGGCGGCAATGGTGTCGGCGTCACCGGCAGCCGCTCGCGGGTCGATACGCCGCGCGCCTCTTCCAGCCAGGGCGGCATGGGCACCACCGGGGTCAATGGATCCATCATGGGCGGCGGCGGTGCCGGCGGTGGAACCGGCAGCGCGGGGGGCGGTACAGGCGGTCCCGGAGGCGGCAGCGGACGCGCGGGGCGCTGACAGGCGTTGTGCATTCACCCCAGCGACAATCGAGCCCGGCTTGTCCGGGCTTTTCTCTGCCTGCAGGTTGCCCCGAGGTTGCTCGCCGTCATCCGCCGCGGCTATGCTGCTGAACCCTTTAATCGGGCAAAAACTGGCCGTACCTGAGCCGCTCCCCGGGATGATTTTTGTTAACGGATCAGATGCGATGAATGCACAGTTGAACGATGTGGGCCCGATCAAGGCCGTGATTTTCGATATGGACGGCTTGTTGCTGGACACCGAAGGCATCTACACCGAGGTGACGCAAATCATCGCCGATCGTTACGGCCGCACCTTCGATTGGAGCGTCAAGCAGAACATCATCGGCCGTGGCGCCGCGGACCTGGCCCGCTACGTGGTCGAGGCCCTGGACTTGCCGATCACGCCGGAGGAGTTCCTGGTGATTCGCGAGCCGCTGATGCGCGAGCGTTTTCCCCGCGCGCTGGCCATGCCCGGGGCGCAGGAGCTGGTGCAGCACCTGAAGGCCAATAAGGTGCCGATTGCCGTGGGCACCAGTTCTTCGCGTCAGTCTTTTGCGCAGAAAACCACCCTGCACGGCGACTGGTTCGCGCTGTTCGACACCATCGTCACCGCCGACGACCCGGAAGTGGGCGCGGCCAAGCCCGCCCCGGATATCTTCCTCACCGCCGCGCGGCGCCTGGGTGTCGCGCCCGCGGATTGCCTGGTGTTCGAGGATTCGCCTTTCGGTGTGACCGCGGCGAAGGCGGCGGGGATGACCGCAATCGCCATTCCCGACGCAGCGATGGCGGACGCCAAGTACGCCCATGCCGATGCCATCCTGCGTTCGCTGAAGGGCTTCCAGCCAGCGGCCTGCGGTTTGCCGCAGCTGGCGTGGAGCTGAACGCTAGCCGCTAGCGCGCTTCCCGGCAGGTAGACGCCGGCCCGCAATACGCCCGGGCTCAGCGCCCGAACCGCCCCGGCCAGCCAATGATGGTTTTCGGCCGTGGCGTGGCGTAGGTGCGCACCTTGGAGGTGGACAGCCCCAGGCGCACCAGGGATTCGGCGATAGTCACCGCCGCCGTCACGCCGTCTACCACCGGGACGCCGGTGCGCTGGCGGATCTGTTCGTCCAGGCCGGCCATGCCGCCGCAACCCAGGCAGATCACCTCGGCCTTGTCTTCGCTGACCGCCAGCTCGGCCTGGCGCACGATGGCTTCCACGGCGCGCGCCGGGTCCTCTTCCAGCTCCAGCACCGCCAACCCGCTGGCCCGCACCGAGGCGCAGCGGTCGTAGAGGCCGGAAAGTTTCAGGCGGTCTTCGATCAGCGGCACGGTGCGATCCAGGGTCGTCACCACCGAGTAGGCGTGGCCGAGGAACATCGCGGTGCTGGCGCCGGCGTCGGTGATGTCCACCACCGGCACGTTGAGCAGCTCCTGCAGGCCTTCGCGGCCGTGTTCGCCATAACCGGCCTGGATCACCGCGTCATAGGGCTGGTCGTAGGACAGCACGCGGTCCATGACGGCGATGGCGGCCAGGTAGCTCTCGAAGTTGCCTTCGATGGAGTCGGCGCCGAAATAGGGGGTCAGGCCGATGATTTCAGTACCGGGCGCGGCTACGGCCTGGGCCTGGCGGGCGATGGCCTGGGTGATGGAGTCGGTGGTGTTGACGTTGACCACGAGAATTCGCATGGGCTGTCCTTATCGTTGAGGTATTCGGGGCCCGCGCAGGCGGGCCGTTCAAGGTTAGTGGCCGATGTTATCGACGGCGATGGATTCGCCGCTGACATCCGCATAGTAGGGCTGGCGTTTGGCGATGATCAGGTACAGCAGGCCGGCCAGGCTGGCGCCGATCAGCCAGGAAAACGGCGATATGCTGGCGAACCCCGGCACCAGGGCCAGGACGATGGCGATCAGCGCCGCCGGAATGAACGCCGCCACCGCCCGCAGGTTGACCCCGCGGCTGTAGAAATACGTCCCCTGCGGGTGTTCGCTGTACAGCTCCGGCACGTTGATCCGGCCTTTGCGCAGCAACCAGTAGTCGACCATGATCACGCCGTACAGCGGCCCCAGCAGGGCACCGAGCCCGGAAAGGAAGTACACGATCACCAGCGGGCTGTTGTAGAGGTTCCACGGCAGGATCAGCACCGCGAGGGTCGCGCTGATCAGCCCGGCGCGGCGGAAGGTCAGGTATTTGGGCGCCAGGTTGCTGAGCACGAAGGCCGGGGCGACGAAGTTGGCCATGATGTTCACCGCCACGGTGACGATCAGAAAGGCCAGGCAGCCGAGCACCAGGAAGAAGGTATTGGGAATCGAGGCGATGATTTCGGTCGGGCTTTCGATGATCTTGCCGTTGATCTGGAACTGCGCGCCGCAGAGCAATACGGTGATGCCCGCAAAGACCAGGATGTTCACCGGCAGCCCCCAGAAATTGCCGACCTTGATGGTGCGGCGGCAGGGCGAGGAGCGGGCGAAGTCGCAGAAGTTGAGGATCAGCGTGCCGTAGATCGCCAGCCACAGCGCACCGCCGGCAAAGATCTGGCGCCACATTTCGCCGCCGCTCAGGGGCTCGCGGATCGACCAGGCGATGCTGGCGTCGGCCTGGACGAACATCCAGGCGGCGAGGGCGGCAACGGTGACCAGGATCACCGGCCCGGCAAAGGCTTCGTAGCGGCGGACCATTTCCATGCCGTAGGCGAGGATGGCCAGCTGGACCGCCCAGATCGCCACGAAACACACCCAGCCCAGGCTCGACAGGCCGAGGATCGAGTTGTGGTCGTAATCGGCAAAACCGGGGTGGATGGCCGTGAGCAACACGCGAAACACCACCGAGGCCAGGTACGTCTGGATGCCGAACCAGGCGATGGCGATCACCGCGCGGATCAGCGCCGGAATCTGCGCGCCATGGATGCCGAAGCTGATCCGGCTGATTACCGGAAAGGGCACGCCGGTCTTCTGGCCCATGTAGCCGGACAGGTTCATGAAGAAGTACACCAGCGCCGCGCCGATCCCCAGCGACAGGAGGATCTGCCAGCCGCCCAGGCCCAGGGCGTACAGGCCGATGGCGAAGGAGTAGTTGGCGATGTTGTGCACGTCATTGGTCCATAGCGCAAAGATGCTGTAGCCGCCCCAGCGCCGGCCTTCGACCTTGGTCGGCGCCAGGTCGCGGTTGTGCAGGCGGGGGCTGAGGTCGACCGGCGAAGCGTTGTCGTGGGCAATGCTCGGGGCGAGGTGGTCGCGAGTGGGGGAGGAGGGCAAATCCAGTGCGATGTTATTGGAAGGACTTGTACGCATTCCGGCAGGCTCCTGATCGCGGGTCCGCGCTGACTGTGCTTGAGCGCAAGGCTCGGCAGTCTTCGGCGCGGTCCGGGAATCACTGGGTTCTGGGCATCGGCAGACGGATTCGGGAACCCGGTTTGCGGATGCGAAGTGTATGTATTTTTTATTTAAGTTGTATACAAGATGCGAGTCGACTTAAGCCACTTCCGTGCCAGATCCCAATCTAAGTCAGCGCTCGATAATTTCGGTTTGTTCTTAAGAATTACTAACTGATTGAAACTACGAAACTATAAATTGACCGATTGAACAGGTATTTATTTTTCGGGGCGGCAAGGCAGGAGGGCGCTGCCTGGCGAGGCAGTGCGCGAGGTGTAACCTTTTGGGGCATCGAGATGGAAATTGCACACAAAAATGGCACTTGCAGTGACACTTGTGTGTACAGAATTATCGCAGCCGTAGGAGCGAAGCTTGCTCGCGAAGTGGTGTGTCAGATGCACCGTCTCGCGAGCAAGCTTCGCTCCTACAGAAGAAAGAGGAGTTGGGGCTTTAGCCCTTGCTGATGATATTGCCGGCGTGCAGGCCGCATTCCTTCTGCGTGGCTTCTTCCCACCACCAGCGGCCTTCGCGCTCGTGCTGGTTCGGCAGGACCGGGCGGGTGCAGGGTTCGCAGCCGATGCTGATGAAGCCGCGCTCATGCAGGCTGTTGTACGGCAGCTCGAGCATGCGGATGTAACCCCAGATCTCTTCGCTGGTCATTTGCGCCAGCGGGTTGAACTTGTACAGGGTGCGTTCCGGGGTGGAGAAGGCGCTGTCGATCTCCAGCACCGCCACCTGGCTGCGAGTGCCCGGGCTCTGGTCGCGGCGCTGGCCGGTGGCCCAGGCGCGGACGGTAGACAACTTGCGGCGCAGCGGTTCGATCTTGCGGATCCCGCAGCACTCGCCGTGGCCATCCTTATAGAAGCTGAACAGGCCTTTTTCCTTGACGAAGGGTTCGAGCTTGGCGTGGTCCGGCGAAACCACTTCGATGTCGATCTTGTAGTGCTCGCGAACCTGCTCGATAAAACGGTAGGTTTCCGGGTGCAGGCGCCCGGTGTCGAGGCTGAAGACCTTGACGTTCTTGTTCAGCTTCCAGGCCATGTCCACCAGCACCACATCCTCGGCGCCACTGAAAGAGATCCACAGGTCATCCCCGAACTCGGCGAAGGCCAGCTTGAGAATGTCCTGGGCGGATTTTTGGGCATAGGTCGCGGCGAGTTCAGCGACGTCGAACGATGGGCTCATCAAGGCGGTTTCCTACAGGTCGGTGGCGCTGAGCGCTCTAGATGCAGGCGATGGTAACAAAATCCGCCCTTGGCTGGCGCGCTCCTTGCGTTGCGTGGGGCGGGGCGAATCGCTAGAGTTCGGCAGTCCTTTGCTCGCTCGAATAACCAATACAAATGGGAGTGTCTTGTGGAAATTGCCTGTCTCGACCTGGAAGGTGTGCTGGTTCCGGAAATCTGGATCGCCTTTGCCGAAAAAACCGGGATTGAATCCCTCAGGGCGACCACCCGGGATATTCCCGATTACGACGTGCTGATGAAGCAGCGCCTGCGGATTCTCGACGAGCACGGCCTGAAGCTGGCGGATATTCAAGAAGTGATCGCCACCCTCAAGCCGCTGGACGGCGCCAGCGAGTTCGTCGACTGGCTGCGCGAGCGTTTCCAGGTGGTGATTCTGTCCGACACCTTCTATGAGTTTTCCCAGCCGCTGATGCGCCAGCTGGGCTTCCCGACGCTGCTGTGCCACCGCCTGCTCACCGACGACAGCGGCCGGGTAACGGGTTACCAGCTGCGCCAGAAAGACCCCAAGCGCCAATCGGTGCTGGCCTTCAAGAGCCTGTATTACCGGGTGATCGCGGCGGGGGATTCGTACAACGACACCAGCATGCTCGGCGAGGCCGATGCTGGCATTCTGTTTCATGCGCCGGACAACGTGATTCGCGAGTTCCCGCAGTTCCCGGCGGTGCACAGCTTCGCCGAGCTGAAGCAGGAGTTCCTCAAGGCGTCGAATCGCGAATTGAGCTTGTAACGCTGTACCTGTAGCCGCTGCCGAAGGCTGCGATCGGCCGGTACGGCCGCGGCGTCTTCCCCAACGCTGAAGGGCCTGCGGCCCTATCGCAGCCTTCGGCAGCGGCTACAGGGGCATGATCAGAGGCCCTGCAAGGTCTCCAGCAGAACCTTCACCTTGGTGATGGATTCCTGATATTCGGCTTGCCAGTCCGAATCCGCGACAATTCCGCCACCGCCCCAGCAGCAGACCTGCCCGTCCTTGACCAGCAGGCTGCGGATGGCAATGGAGCTGTCCATCTCGCCACGCACGTCCAGGTACAACAGCGAACCGCAATACAGTCCGCGTCGGGTCGGCTCCAGCTCGTCGATGATCTGCATCGCGCGGATCTTCGGCGCGCCGGTGATCGAGCCGCCGGGGAAACTGCCGGCGATCAGGTCCAGGGCATCCTTGTGCTCCGCCAGCTCGCCGGTGACGCTGCTCACCAGATGATGCACGTTCGGGTAGCTTTCCAGGCTGAACAACTCCGGCACCCGCACCGAACCGATGCGGCAGGTGCGGCCCAGGTCGTTGCGCAGCAAGTCGACGATCATCAGGTTTTCCGCGCGATCCTTGGGGCTGGCTAGCAGTTCGGCGGCGTTCGCCGCATCTTCGATGGCGTCCTGGCCGCGTGGGCGGGTGCCCTTGATCGGCCGGGTTTCCACCTGGCGCTCGCTGACCCGGACGAAGCGCTCCGGTGACAGGCTGAGCACCGCGCCGCCTTCGGGCAGGCTCTGGAACCCGGAAAAAGGCGTCGGGCAGGCCGCGCGCAACGCGCAATAGGCCACCCATGGATCGCCAGCGCAAGGGGCGCGAAAGCGCTGGGCGAAGTTGACCTGGTAGCAGTCGCCGGCCTGGATATACGCCTGGATACGCTCGAACGCCTGTCGATACTGCGCGGCGCTGAGGTCGGGAAGCATCGGCCCGCTGAGCTTGAAGCTGTCATTGGCGCTGGCCGGCGCCTGGCCGAAGAGGGCGATCAGGCGCTGGCGTTCGTCGGCGGCGAGCGCGGGGTGGAACACCAGTTGGCTGGTTTGCTGCTGATGGTCGCTGATCAGTGCCCAGTCGTAGAGGCCAAAGCGCGCATCGGGCAGTTGCAGATCGTCTAGGGCCTGGCTGGGCAGGCGTTCCAGATGGCGGCCGAAGTCGTAGCTCAGGTAGCCGATCAGCCCGCCGGCAAAAGGCAGCTGGTAAGGCGCGGGAATCGCCGCCTGGCCCAACTGTTCCAGGTTGAGGCGCAGGCGTTGCAGGAAGGCTTCGCCGCTTTCGTCGCCGAGGACGGCCAGTTGGGCGCGTGGCCAGGCGCTGAGCAGGTCGTAGCGGCCGCGTTCGGCGCTGGGCCGGCCGCTGTCGAGCAGGACGGCGCCCGGGGCATGACGGATCGCCGCGAAATACTCGGCGGGGTTGGTGCAATAAGGCAACGGGTGTACGGAGCAGGTCAGCATGCGGGGCGGATCAGCCATCGGAGGAGCGCGGCTGGCGATTGTAGTCCCCCCGAGGATTTGCTCCTAGTGGGGATGTCGGGGATAGGCGCTTTTACAGCTTGACGGTCTTGGCGGCCTTGCCTGCGGCCTGCCATATCCCTGTAGCCGCTGCCGCAGGCTGCGATAAGACCGAAGGTCTTCCAGCGCTCATAAGGACGCCACGGCCGTGCCGGCCGATCGCAGCCTGCGGCAGCGGCTACAGGTCAATGCCGATGGATCAGCCTTCCACCGCCGGGATATGGCCGAACAGGTCCTGGGCAAACTGCACGCGCTGCTCGACGGTTTCGCTGATGCCGCGGGCTTTCAGTTCTTCCAGGTGCGCTTCGATGGCGTGGGTGCGCTGGGTGAGGCCGCAGTCGTTGGCGATCTGGATGTTCAGGCCGGGGCGGGCGTTGAGCTCGAGGATCAACGGGCCCTTTTCCTGGTCCAGCACCATGTCCACCCCGATATAGCCCAGACCGCACAGCTCGTAGCATCCGGCCGCCAGCTTCATGAAGCCGTCCCAGTAGGGCAGTTGCACGCCGTCCACCGCGTTGGTGGTGTCCGGGTGCTTGGTGATGATGTTGTTCAGCCAGGTGCCGCGCAAGGTCAGGCCGGTGGCCAGGTCGACGCCGACGCCGATGGCGCCCTGGTGCAGGTTGGCCTTGCCGCCGGACTGGCGGGTCGGCAAACGCAGCATGGCCATCACCGGGTAGCCCATGAGCACGATGATACGGATGTCCGGCACGCCTTCGTAGCTGATGCTCTTGAAGATCTGGTCCGGGGTCACCCGGTATTCGATCAGCGCCCGGTCACGGTGGCCGCCCAGGGAATAGAGGCCGGTGAGGATGCTGGAAATCTGGTGCTCGATTTCCTCGTGGCTGATGATCTTGCCCGACACCGTGCGGTAGCGCCCTTCGAAGCGGTCGGCGATCACCAGGATGCCGTCGCCGCCGGCGCCTTGCGCCGGCTTGATCACGAAGTCGTTGCGGCCGCCGATGATCTCGTCGAGCTTGTCGATTTCCTTCTCGGTGGAGATCACGCCGTACAGTTCCGGCACGTGGATGCCGGCCTTGATCGCGCGTTCCTTGGTGAGGATCTTGTCGTCGACGATCGGGTACAGGCTGCGCTTGTTGTACTTGAGCACGTAGTCTGCGTTACGCCGATTGATCCCCATGATGCCCCGGGCTTCCAGGGCCTTCCAGGTCTTCCACAGGCCGAACATTAGGAGTCAGCCTTGACGAAGGCTTTGAAACGGATCAGCTCGGTCAGGCGGTAGCCGCGGTAGCGACCCATCGCCAGCATGAAGCCCACCAGGATCAGCAGCATCGCCGGGAAAGTGAAGACGAAGTAGATCAGCTCCGGCACGCTCATGATCAGGTGCGCCAGGGAGGCGGCGAACAGCGTGCCGATGGCGACTTTCATCGCATGGCCGGCGCCGCGTTCTTCCCAGGTGATCGACAGGCGTTCGATGGTCATGGTCAGGATCACCATCGGGAACAGGGCGACCGACAGGCCGCGTTCCAGGCCGAGCTTGTGGCTGAACAGGCTGATGGCGGCGATCAGCACCACGACGAAGGTCAACACCACCGAGAGCCTCGGCAGCATCTGCAGCTTCAGGTGCTCAAGGTAGGACCTGAGCGACAGCCCGAGCGCGGTGATCACGGTGAACAGCACGATACCGAAGCCCAGCTGGGTTTCGCGGAAGGCCAGGGCGATCAGCACCGGGGTGAAGGTACCCAGGGTCTGCAGGCCGATCAGGTTGCGCAGCACCAGGATCACCAGCACGCCGATCGGGATCATCACCATGATCATGAAGGTCTGCTGGGTCTGCAGCGGCAGGCCGTACAGCGAGTATTCGAGGAAGTTGGCGTCGGTGTTCTCGTCGGTCAGCTTGGCCAGGCGAATGGCGTTCATTTCGCTGTTGTTCAGGCTGAAGGTGACGGTGGCTTTCTTGCCGCCATCGACGGTGATCAGGTTGTCGTCGCCGATCCACCACAGCAGGCGATCGCTGGGCAGGCCTTGCTCACCGGTTTCCGGGTTGAAGTACAGCCAGTCGGTACCGTTGAAGCTGCGCAGCCACAGTTCCGGGGTTTGCGGCTGGTCGGCCACCAGGCGAATGGTGTGGACCTTGTCCATCGGCACGTGGGCGATGGACAGCAGCAGGTCGACGATCTTGGCCTTGTGCGCCGGCGACGGATCGCCCGCCAGGAGCATCTTGGCGTTGTCGTCGTTGGTGTTGTTGACTCGCTTGATGGCTTCGCTGATGAAGGTCTCGACGTCGGCCGAGTGCTGGCGGATCGGCGCGAGCAGGGCTTCGGCGGCGATCTTTTCCGGGCCTTCGACGGCAATGCTGTCGCGGAAGGTCGGGCCCTTGATCTTGGCTTTTTCCGCGGTGTAGCGCTTGGTCAGCACCAGGCGGTAGTAGAGGGTCTGGTTGCCCTTGGCGCGGCGGGCCGACCAGGTGACCTTGCGGTTGCCATCGACGCGGTTCACCGCGACCCCGTAGTTATTGGAGATAAAGCTCTCGTTCAGGCTGACATAGTCGCGGCTCAGCGGCGGCACGAACATCTGGATCTTGATCGGATCCTTGGCGTTGGCGACGAATTCGACCTTGGCGTCGATGTTCCACAGGTCGTCGGTGGCGTCTTCGGTCACCGGGATGCCGAGCACGAAAATCTGATAGGCCGTGACCGAGATGCCCAACACCACCAGGATGGCGATCAGGATTTTCAGATGGAGGGTAAGAGAGCGCATTGGAATTACTCTGCGGTATGAGCGTCGATGGCGCAGGCAGGTTTGCCAGCAGCGTATTTAAGACTGGGGTCGACCAGTGCATCGAAGCGCTTGAGCGCTTCGGAGCCGATCAGGAGCGGGTATTGGAATGCGCTGCGGTCGGTCAAGTTCACTTCTATGCTGCGCAGGGCTCCGCCCATGCAGATATCCAGCTCGATGACCGGGCGTGCGGTGTATTTCTTGTTGTCCTCTTCGGGGTCGTAATCGCCGGCGCGGCGCTTGATCTTGCTGACGCGGGCCAGCGGACGTTCGATGGGGTGGGAATGGGCGGCGTCGATGGCCAGGTAAAAACGTACCCAGGACTCGCCATTGCGCTTGAAGCGCTTGATATCGCGGGCGCTGAGGGAGGCGGTCTTGGCGCCGGTATCGAGCTTGGCGGCGACTTCCAGGTCGATCCCGGACAACCTGGCGTATTCGTTCAGGCCGTAGACGGTCTTGCCGGCGGCGGCACTCAGCCCCGGTAGGCCGAGCAGGCAGAGCAGTATGGAGAAGGCCTTGAGTCTCATAGATCCTGGTGCGTTGCGTGGGTTCTTCAGTTCAAGGCGACTGGCATTGCTGCGCAAGCTCCCTCGTGTGCTGCCTTATTTATGACAGGCAAATGCGGGCGGCATTCTAGCATGCTGGTTTTATGGCGCCAGCGGCGGGGCGGGCTTTTGTGCCGGTTTGGTGCAAAGGGGTTATTAGACGATTGTCGACAATATCTATTTTTCCTTTGACTGAAGGCTTGGTATTGGCTAGTTTTTGTCGCATTGATTTTTAAGGTGTCGACAATATGCTGGATCAGCTCGATCCCCCGGCCGTAACGCAGGACGATTCGGAAACCTTGTCCGAAAACGTCTTCCGGCGCATCCAGGCGGCCATCGTCAAGGGCGAGATCGCCCCGGGCAGCAAGATTTCCGAGCCGGAGCTGGCGCGCACCTACGGCATCAGCCGCGGCCCGCTGCGCGAGGCGATCCACCGCCTGGAAGGCCAGCGCCTGCTGGTGCGGGTGCCTCACGTCGGGGCGCGGGTGGTGTCCCTGAGCCACGCCGAGCTGATCGAACTCTATGAAATCCGCGAGTCCCTGGAAGGCATGGCCTGTCGCCTGGCCGCCGAGCGCATGACGGCCGAGGAAATCGACGAGCTGCGCCGGGTCCTCGATACCCACGAGCGCGATGCGGCTTTCCAGGCCGGGGTCGGCTATTACCAGCAGGAAGGTGATTTCGACTTCCACTACCGGATCATCCAGGGCGCGGGCAACCGGACCCTCACGCAGATGCTCTGCGGCGAGCTGTATCAACTGGTGCGCATGTACCGCATCCAGTTTTCCGCCACGCCCAACCGCCCACACCAGGCGTTCGCCGAGCACCACCGGATTCTCGATGCCATTGCCGATCGCGACGGCGAATTGGCCGAGTTGTTGATGCGCCGCCATATCGGCGCTTCCAAACGCAACATCGCCCGTCATTACCAGAACGGCACCCAGCAGACAGCCACTCCACGAGGTGAGTCATGAGTTCCAATAACAAGAGCACTCCAGGCCAGCGCTTTCGCGATGCGGTCGCCAGCGAACGACCGTTGCAGGTGGTCGGCGCCATCAATGCCAACCATGCGCTGCTGGCCAAGCGCGCCGGGTTCAAGGCGATCTACCTTTCCGGTGGCGGGGTGGCGGCAGGCTCCCTCGGCGTGCCGGACCTGGGCATTACCGGGCTGGATGACGTGCTGACCGACGTGCGGCGCATTACCGATGTCTGCGACTTGCCGCTCCTGGTGGATGTGGACACCGGTTTCGGTTCGTCGGCGTTCAACGTGGCGCGCACCGTCAAGTCGATGATCAAGTTCGGCGCGGCGGCGATTCACATCGAGGACCAGGTCGGCGCCAAGCGCTGCGGCCACCGTCCGAACAAGGAGATCGTCTCCCAGCAGGAAATGGTCGACCGCATCAAGGCCGCGGTGGATGCGCGTACCGACGACAGCTTCGTGATCATGGCGCGTACCGACGCCCTGGCGGTGGAGGGGCTGGAGTCGGCCCTGGACCGCGCCGCCGCCTGCATCGAAGCCGGCGCCGACATGGTGTTCCCGGAAGCCATCACGGAGCTTGAGATGTACAAGATCTTCGCCAGCCGGGTCAAAGCGCCGATCCTGGCCAACATCACCGAGTTCGGCGCCACGCCGCTGTACACCACCGAACAACTGAAATCCGTGGATGTTTCCCTGGTGCTCTACCCGCTGTCGGCGTTCCGCGCCATGAACAAGGCGGCGGAAAACGTCTACACCGCGATCCGTCGCGACGGTACCCAGCAGAACGTGATCGACACCATGCAGACCCGCATGGAGCTGTACGACCGCATCGACTACCACACCTTCGAGCAGAAGCTCGATGCGCTGTTCGCGCAGAAGAAGGGTTGATGCCGAGCACGGCTCGACTACTGATGCAAAACCTGTAGCCGCTGCCGAAGGCTGCGATCGGCCGGCACGGCCGCGGCGCTCCTTTCGATGCAGGAGGACCTTCGGTCCTGTCGCAGCCTGCGGCAGTGGCTACATAAAGCAGTATTGGTTTTGACGATTTGCCGATTCCCTAACAAATTCAAGATTGGAGAGAGCAATGGCCGAAGCAAAAGTATTGAGTGGCGCTGGCCTGCGTGGCCAGGTGGCCGGACAGACTGCCTTGTCGACCGTGGGCCAGGCCGGTGCCGGGCTGACCTACCGGGGTTACGACGTCCGCGAATTGGCGGCTGACGCGCAGTTCGAGGAAGTGGCCTACCTGCTGCTGTACGGCGAGCTGCCGACCCAGGCGCAACTGGACGCCTACACCCACAAGCTGAGCAAGCTGCGCGACCTGCCGCAGGCGCTCAAGGAAGTGCTGGAACGCATTCCGGCCGACGCCCATCCGATGGATGTGATGCGCACCGGCTGCTCGTTCCTCGGCAATATCGAGCCGGAACAGGACTTCTCCGAGCAGCGCGACAAAACCGACCGTCTGCTGGCCGCGTTCCCGGCGATCATGTGCTACTGGTATCGCTTCAGCCACGACGGTAAGCGCATCGATTGCGTGACCGACGAACCGTGCATCGGTAGCCACTTCCTGCACCTGTTGCATGGCAAGAAGCCGAGCGCGCTGCACCTGAAGGTCATGAACGTATCGCTGATCCTCTACGCCGAGCATGAGTTCAATGCCTCGACCTTTACCGCTCGCGTCTGTGCCTCGACCCTGTCGGACCTGTATTCCTGCGTGACCGCGGCCATCGGTTCGCTGCGCGGCCCGCTGCACGGCGGCGCCAACGAGGCGGCGATGGAGATGATCGAGCGCTTTGCTTCGCCGGAAGAGGCAATCAAGGGCACCCTGGCCATGCTCGAGCGCAAGGACAAGATCATGGGCTTCGGCCATGCGATCTATAAAGACAACGACCCGCGTAACGAGGTGATCAAGGGCTGGTCGAAAAAGCTTGCTGAAGAAGTAGGCGACAAGGTGCTGTTCCCGGTTTCCGAAGCCATCGACAAGACCATGTGGGAGCAGAAGAAACTGTTCCCCAACGCCGATTTCTACCATGCCTCGGCGTACCACTTCATGGGCATCCCGACCAAGCTGTTCACCCCGATCTTCGTCTGCTCGCGCCTGACCGGCTGGGCGGCCCACGTGTTCGAGCAGCGCGCCAACAACCGCATCATTCGTCCAAGCGCCGAATACGTCGGCGTCGAGCAGCGCAAGTTCGTGCCAATCGAACGTCGCTGAATGGTGGCTGCTTGAACGCCCTGGCTAAACCCGGAGCCCTGTAGGAGCGAGGCTTGCCCGCGAAGACGGACTGACATTCACCATCGATGTCGACCGTTACAGCGCTATCGCGAGCAAGCTTCGCTCCTACAGAGGGCGGTGCAGTGCCAGTGTCAGCCCCACCTTTTGCAATCACCGTGATCGAGTCCTGACGATGAACATTCAATTTCGTAAACCGTTACCCGGTACTCAGCTGGATTATTACGACGTCCGTGAGGCGGTCGATGCCATCCAGGCGGGCGCCTACGACACCCTGCCGTACACCTCGCGCGTGCTCGCGGAAAACCTGGTACGGCGCTGCGATCCGGCGACCCTGACCGATTCCCTGAAGCAACTGATCGAGCGCAAGCGCGACCTCGACTTTCCATGGTTTCCGGCCCGCGTGGTGTGCCACGACATTCTCGGCCAGACCGCCCTGGTGGACCTGGCCGGCCTGCGCGACGCCATCGCCGACCAGGGCGGCGACCCTGCCCAGGTCAACCCGGTGGTGCCGACCCAATTGATCGTCGACCACTCGCTGGCGGTGGAGTGCGGCGGCTTCGATCCGGATGCCTTCGCCAAGAACCGCGCCGTGGAAGACCGGCGCAACGAAGACCGTTTCCACTTCATCAACTGGACCAAGAAGGCCTTTAAGAACGTCGACGTGATCCCGCCGGGCAACGGCATCATGCACCAGATCAACCTGGAGAAAATGTCCCCGGTGATCCAGGTGCGCCCGGATGAAAACGGCAAGCGCGTGGCGTTCCCCGACACCTGCGTCGGCACCGACAGCCACACCCCGCACGTGGATGCCCTGGGCGTGATCGCCATCGGCGTCGGCGGCCTGGAAGCCGAAAGCGTGATGCTCGGCCGCGCGTCCTGGATGCGCCTGCCGGAAATCGTCGGCGTCGAGCTGACCGGCAAGCTGCAACCGGGCATCACCGCCACCGACATGGTGCTGGCGCTGACCGAGTTCCTGCGCAAGCAGAAGGTGGTGGGCGCCTACCTCGAGTTCTTCGGCGAAGGCGCCGCGGCGCTGACCCTGGGCGACCGCGCGACCATCTCCAACATGGCCCCGGAATATGGCGCCACCGCGGCGATGTTCTACATCGACCAGCAAACCATCGACTACCTCAAGCTCACCGGTCGTGAAGACCAGCAAGTGCAACTGGTCGAGACTTACGCCAAGCAGGTCGGCCTGTGGGCCGACAGCTTGAAGAGCGCGCAGTACGAGCGTGGCTTGCAGTTCGACCTTTCTTCGGTAGTGCGCAACATGGCGGGGCCGAGCAACCCGCACGCCCGGGTGGCGACCAGCGACCTGGCGGCCAAGGGCATCGCCGGCCAATGGGAAGAAGTACCGGGGCAGATGCCCGATGGCGCGGTGATCATCGCGGCCATCACCAGCTGCACCAACACCAGCAACCCGCGCAACGTGATCGCCGCCGGCTTGCTGGCGCGCAATGCCAACAAGCTCGGCCTGACCCGCAAACCCTGGGTCAAGTCGTCGCTGGCACCGGGCTCCAAGACCGTGGCCATGTACCTGGACGAAGCGGGCCTGACCGACGAACTCGAACAACTGGGTTTCGGCGTCGTGGCCTTCGCCTGCACCACCTGCAACGGCATGTCCGGTGCGCTGGACCCGGTGATCCAGAAAGAGATCATCGACCGTGACCTGTATGCCACGGCGGTGCTTTCGGGCAACCGCAACTTCGACGGGCGCATCCACCCTTACGCCAAGCAGGCGTTCCTCGCATCGCCGCCGCTGGTGGTGGCCTATGCGATTGCCGGGACCATCCGCTTCGACATCGAGAAGGACGTGCTGGGCCTGGACGCCAACGGCAAGGAAATCCGCCTCAAGGACATCTGGCCAAGCGACGAGGAGATCGACGCGGTGGTCAAGGCGTCGGTGAAGCCCGAGCAGTTCCGCAAGGTGTACATCCCGATGTTCGCCGTGCACGAAGACACTGGGCCCAAGGTCGAGCCGCTGTACGACTGGCGCGAAATGAGCACCTACATTCGTCGTCCGCCGTATTGGGAAGGCGCCCTGGCCGGGGCCCGCAGCCTCACCGGCATGCGCCCGCTGGCGGTGCTGCCGGACAACATCACCACCGATCACCTGTCGCCGTCCAATGCCATCATGCTCGACAGCGCGGCGGGCGAGTACCTGGCGAAAATGGGTCTGCCGGAAGAGGACTTCAACTCTTACGCGACCCACCGCGGCGATCACTTGACCGCGCAGCGCGCGACCTTCGCCAACCCGAAACTGTTCAATGAAATGGTCCAGGAAGGCGGCAAGGTCAAGCAGGGTTCGCTGGCGCGGATCGAGCCGGAAGGCCAGGTCACGCGGATGTGGGAAGCCATCGAAACCTACATGCAGCGCAAGCAGCCGCTGATCATTATCGCTGGCGCCGACTACGGCCAGGGTTCGTCCCGCGACTGGGCGGCCAAGGGCGTGCGCCTGGCGGGGGTGGAGGCCATCGCCGCCGAAGGCTTCGAGCGCATCCACCGCACCAACCTGGTGGGCATGGGCGTGTTGCCGCTGGAGTTCAAGCCTGGCACCGACCGCAAGACCCTGGGCATCGACGGCACCGAAACCTTCGACGTGGTGGGCGAGCGCAAGCCGCGTGCCACGCTGACCCTGGTGATCCAGCGCAAGAATGGCGAACGGGTCGAGGTACCGGTGACCTGCCGGCTCGACACCGCCGAAGAGGTGTCGATCTACGAAGCGGGTGGCGTGTTGCAGCGGTTTGCCCAGGACTTCCTCGAATCGGCTGTCGCCAGTTAAGTGACGTACCGGGGGCGGGCCGCAAGGCGCCGCCCCCGGTCTTTATCAGGATCGGAAATTCATGGCATTCGTAGCGCAAATCAAGATTCCCGCCACCTACATGCGTGGCGGTACCAGCAAGGGCGTGTTCTTCAGCCTGCAAGACCTGCCCGAGGCGGCGCAGTTGCCGGGAGCGGCCCGCGATGCCTTGCTGTTGCGGGTGATCGGCAGCCCGGACCCGTACGACAAGCAGATCGACGGCATGGGCGGCGCCACGTCCAGCACCAGCAAGACGGTGATCCTGTCGAAAAGCATCAAGCCCGATCACGATGTGGATTACCTGTTTGGCCAGGTATCGATCGACAAACCCTTCGTCGACTGGAGCGGCAACTGCGGCAACCTGTCGGCTGCGGTCGGTTCCTTCGCCATCAGCAGCGGCCTGGTGGAGGCCGCGCGCCTTCCGCAGAACGGCGTGGCCGTGGTGCGCATCTGGCAGGCCAACATCGGCAAGACCATCATCGCCCATGTGCCGATGACCAACGGTGCGGTGCAGGAAACCGGCGATTTCGAGCTGGATGGCGTGACCTTTCCAGCAGCCGAAGTGCAGCTGGAGTTCATGGACCCGGCGGCCGAGGAAGAGGGCGGCGGCGGTTCGATGTTCCCCACCGGCAACCTGGTGGACGACCTGGAAGTGCCGGGTGTCGGGACTTTCAAGGCCACCCTGATCAATGCCGGGATCCCGACCATCTTCATCAATGCCCGTGACATCGGCTACACCGGCACCGAGCTGCAGGCCGATATCAATGGCGACCCCAAGGCGCTGGCGATGTTCGAGACCATTCGCGCCCACGGCGCGCTGCGCATGGGGCTGATCCAGGATCTGGATGAAGCCGCCAAGCGCCAGCACACGCCCAAGGTCGCCTTTGTCGCACCGCCCGCGGATTACCAGGCTTCCAGCGGCAAGACGGTGAAGGCCGGCGATGTCGATCTGCTGGTGCGCGCGCTGTCCATGGGCAAGCTGCACCACGCGATGATGGGTACCGCCGCGGTGGCCATCGGCACGGCGGCGGCGATCCCCGGGACCCTGGTCAACCTGGCGGCCGGTGGCGGCGAGCGCAGCGCGGTACGTTTCGGCCACCCGTCGGGAACCTTGCGCGTCGGCGCCGAAGCCGTGCAGGACAACGGCGAATGGAGCGTGACCAAGGCCATCATGAGTCGTAGCGCGCGGGTCTTGATGGAAGGCTGGGTGCGTGTGCCCGGCGACGCTTTCTAAGGACGAACCGTTAACCGCAGGAGTCGCCGCTGGCGCTCCTGCGGGCGGATAAAATAAACAGATATAACCCGATCAGCCTGACCTTGAGGATGCAACCAAACCCTTGATGGAGTGAACTGCCCATGAGCGCCAACGTTGATCTGAACGAACGCCCCGATTACGACCAGGTCCTGCAGGACATCGCCGACTACGTCCTCGATTATCGGATCGAGTCCCAGGCCGCCCTGGACACAGCGCGCAACTGCCTGATGGACACCCTTGGTTGCGGCCTGCTGGCCCTGCGTTTTCCCGAGTGCACCAAGCACCTGGGGCCTATCGTGGAGGGCACGATGGTGCCGTTCGGCGCACGGGTGCCGGGCACGTCCTATCGGCTCGACCCGGTCAAGGCGGCCTGGGATATCGGCTGCATCGTCCGTTGGCTGGATTACAACGACACCTGGCTCGCCGCCGAGTGGGGCCATCCTTCCGACAACCTCGGCGCCATCCTCGCGGTGGCTGACCATCTTTCGCAAAAACGCTTGGCCAATGGCGAGGCACCGCTGACCATGCGCGCGGTACTCGAAGCCATGATCATGGCCCATGAGATCCAGGGGGTAATGGCCCTGGAGAATTCCTTCAACCGGGTCGGCCTCGACCATGTCCTGCTGGTGAAAGTCGCCTCGACCGCGGTCAGCGCCAGGCTGATGGGCGCCAGCCGCGAACAGATGCTGTCGGCGCTGTCCCATGCCTTTGTCGATGGCCAGGCGCTGCGCACCTACCGGCATGCGCCGAACGCCGGTTCGCGCAAATCCTGGGCGGCGGGGGATGCCACCAGCCGTGGCGTGCGCCTGGCGGATATCGCCTTGCGCGGCGAGATGGGCATCCCGGGAGTGCTGAGCGCGCCGCAGTGGGGTTTCTACGATGTATTGTTCAGCCACACCAACAAGGACCTGGCGCTCAAGCCCGAAGAGCAGCGGCGCTTTAGCCTGTCGCAGAAATACGGCAGCTATGTGATGGAAAACGTGCTGTTCAAGATCAGCTTCCCGGCCGAGTTCCATGCGCAGACCGCCTGTGAAGCGGCAGTGACCCTGCACCCGCTGGTGCGCAATCGCCTGCATGAGATCGATAAAATCGTCATCACCACCCACGAATCGGCGATCCGCATCATCTCCAAGGTCGGCCCGCTGGCCAATGCCGCCGACCGCGACCATTGTCTGCAATACATGACCGCCGTGCCGCTGGTGTTCGGCAACCTGGTGGCCGAGCACTATGAAGATGGCTTCCATGCCGCCCACCCGATCATCGATCAGTTGCGCGCGAAGATGCAGATAGTCGAGGAGCCGCGCTACAGCCGCGAATACCTGGAGGCCGACAAGCGCTCCATCGCCAACGCGCTAGAGGTGTTTTTCAAGGACGGCTCGAGCACCGGGCAGGTGGCGGTGGAGTATCCGATCGGCCATCGCCGGCGCCGCGCCGAAGGCATTGCGCTGCTGGAAGACAAGTTCAAGGCCAACCTGGCCACTCGTTTCACCGCCCAGCGTTCGGTGCAGATCTTTGCCCTGTGCAAGGACCAGGCACGGTTGGAAGCCACGCCGGTGCATCGGTTCGTCGACCTGCTGGTGAGCTGAGGGGAGGGCGGACCGCGGCTTGGTCCGTGAGCAGGCTGCTGCCGGGGATGCTGCATCCCCCAGGTAGCGAGCCTGCTTGCGATAGCGGTGGGGCGCTCGAAAATCTACTTGAAGCGTCGTTCGACGCCTTTTTCCACGAGGATCTTCGCCGAAATTTCTTCCACCGAGAAATGCGTGGAATTGATGTGCGGAATGTTCTCGCGGCGGAACAGGTTTTCCACTTCGCGCACTTCGAACTCGCACTGGGCGTAGCTCGAATAGCGGCTGTTGGGCTTGCGCTCGTTGCGGATGGCGGTGAGCCGGTCGGGGTCGATGGTCAGGCCGAACAGCTTGTGATGATGGGCGCGCAGGGCCGTCGGCAACTGCAGGCGCTCCATGTCGTCTTCGGTCAGCGGGTAGTTGGCGGCGCGGATCCCGAATTGCATGGCCATGTACAGGCAGGTCGGGGTTTTGCCGCAGCGCGACACGCCGACCAGGATCAGGTCGGCCTTGTCGTAGTAATGGGTGCGGGCGCCGTCGTCGTTGTCGAGGGCAAAGTTCACCGCCTCGATCCGTTCCATATAGTTGGAGTTGCCGCCGATGGAATGAGACTTGCCGACCGAATACGACGAGTGTTCGCTCAACTCCAGTTCCAGGGGCGCGAGGAAGGTCGAGAAGATGTCGATCATGAAACCATTGGACGTTGCGAGGATCTCACGAATGTCCTGATTGACGATGGTGTCGAAGATGATCGGGCGAAATCCGTCCTTTTCGGCGGCGATGTTGATTTGTTGTACCATGGCCCGCGCTTTATCTACGCTGTCGATATACGGTCGCGTGATTTTGCTGAAGGTAATGTTTTCGAACTGCGCCAGGAGGCTCTGGCCGAGGGTTTCAGCGGTAATGCCGGTACCGTCGGAGATAAAGAAAGCAGATCGTTTCATTTGCACCTTGGGCCTTAAGCTAGTGACGAATCTTGGATATGATAGGCGCGATTTGCCGGCCTCCAATGGCCGGCATTCTCACTTATTTTCCAGGTCCAGGCCATACAGCCGGCAAGCGCTCCCCGAGCAGCCGGCTTCTGAGCTTTTCCAACACAGTTAGTGGAGAGATCACCTTGGTAGAGTACGTAGTTTCCCTCGATAAGCTCGGCGTCCATGATGTAGAGCATGTGGGGGGCAAGAACGCATCCCTGGGCGAGATGATCAGTAACCTCGCAGGTGCCGGGGTATCGGTACCTGGAGGCTTTGCCACGACGGCTCAGGCCTATCGTGATTTTCTCGAGTTGAGCGGTCTGAACGACCAGATCCACGCCGCGCTCGACGCCCTGGACGTCGATGACGTGAATGCCCTGGCCAAGACCGGCGCCCAGATCCGCCAATGGATCATGGAAGCCGAGTTCCCGGAGCAACTGAATAGCGAAATCCGTACCGCGTTCGCCAAGCTGTCCGCGGGCAACCCTGACATGGCCGTGGCTGTGCGCTCCTCGGCCACCGCCGAAGACCTGCCGGACGCTTCCTTCGCCGGCCAGCAGGAAACCTTCCTCAATATCCGTGGCGTCGAGAACGTCATTCGCGCGGCCAAGGAAGTCTTCGCTTCGCTGTTCAACGACCGCGCCATTTCCTATCGCGTGCACCAGGGCTTCGACCACAAGCTGGTCGCCCTGTCTGCCGGCGTGCAGCGCATGGTGCGTTCGGAAACCGGCACCGCCGGCGTGATGTTCACCCTCGACACCGAGTCGGGCTTTCGTGACGTGGTATTCATCACCGGCGCCTACGGCCTGGGTGAAACTGTCGTCCAGGGTGCGGTGAACCCGGACGAGTTCTACGTCCACAAGGGCACCCTGCAAGCCGGTCGCCCAGCCATCCTGCGCCGCAACCTGGGCAGCAAGGCGATCAAGATGATCTACGGCGACGAAGCCAAGGCCGGTCGCTCGGTCAAGACCGTCGACGTCGACAAGGCCGATCGCGCGCGCTTCTGCCTGACCGATGCCGAAGTCAGCGAACTGGCCAAGCAGGCGATGATCATCGAGAAGCACTACAAGTGCCCGATGGACATCGAATGGGCCAAGGACGGTGACGACGGCAAGCTGTACATCGTCCAGGCCCGTCCGGAAACCGTGAAGAGCCGCACCCAGGCCAACGTCATGGAACGTTACCTGCTGAAGGAAACCGGCACCGTGCTGGTGGAAGGTCGCGCCATCGGCCAGCGCATCGGCGCCGGCAAGGTGCGGATCATCAAGGACGTGTCGGAGATGGACAAGGTCCAGGCCGGCGACGTACTGGTATCGGACATGACCGACCCGGACTGGGAACCGGTAATGAAGCGCGCCAGCGCCATCGTCACCAACCGTGGCGGGCGTACCTGCCACGCCGCGATCATCGCGCGCGAGCTGGGTATCCCGGCCGTTGTCGGTTGCGGCAATGCCACTGAACTGTTGAAAGACGGCCAGGGCGTGACCGTGTCCTGCGCCGAAGGCGACACCGGTTTCATCTTTGAAGGCGAACTGGGCTTCGACGTGAAGAAAAACTCCGTCGATGCCATGCCGGAATTGCCGTTCAAGATCATGATGAACGTCGGCAACCCGGACCGCGCCTTCGATTTCGCTCAACTGCCGAACGCCGGCGTCGGCTTGGCTCGCCTGGAATTCATCATCAACCGCATGATCGGCGTGCACCCCAAGGCGCTGCTGAACTACGCCGGCCTGCCGCATGACATCAAGGAAAGCGTCGACAAGCGCATTGCCGGTTACCACGAGCCGGTCGGCTTCTATGTCGACAAGCTGGTTGAAGGCATCAGCACCCTGGCCGCGGCGTTCTGGCCGAAAAAGGTCATCGTGCGCCTGTCGGACTTCAAGTCCAACGAATACGCCAACCTGATCGGCGGCAAGCTCTACGAGCCGGAAGAAGAAAACCCGATGCTGGGCTTCCGCGGCGCTTCGCGTTACATCAGCGAATCCTTCCGCGACTGCTTCGAGCTCGAATGCCGCGCCCTCAAGCGCGTGCGCAACGACATGGGCCTGACCAACGTCGAGATCATGGTGCCGTTCGTCCGTACCCTGGGTGAAGCCAGCCAAGTGGTCGACCTGCTGGCCGAAAACGGCCTCAAGCGCGGTGAAAACGGCTTGCGCGTGATCATGATGTGCGAGCTGCCTTCCAACGCGATCCTGGCCGAAGAGTTCCTCGAGTTCTTCGACGGTTTCTCCATCGGCTCCAACGACCTGACCCAGCTGACCCTGGGCCTGGACCGCGATTCGGGCATCATCGCGCACTTGTTCGACGAGCGTAATCCGGCGGTCAAGAAGCTGCTGGCCAACGCCATCGCCGCTTGCAACAAGGCCGGCAAATACATCGGTATTTGCGGCCAGGGCCCGTCCGACCACCCGGACCTGGCCAAGTGGCTGATGGAGCAGGGCATCGAAAGCGTTTCGCTGAACCCGGATTCCGTACTGGAAACCTGGTTCTTCCTGGCCGAAGGCCAGGGCGAGGTCTGATCGATGAATGAAGCGTCGGCCAGTTTTCGCGCGGGCCGGCGCTTTAAGATTCAAGTAGGGCGGGCTCCATCTGGATGCCGCCCTTTTTTGTGCAAGAGCATTATGCAAAGCAGCAGCAATCTATTTCCCGTCGCCTTGATCAGTGCTGAACGTCGAGGCGATTTGAGTGAAGACGTCTACCGCCTGAAGCCCGGCAACAGTCCGGATGCCACGGTGGAGCTGGCCGTTACCCGTCTGGGCATGGCGGACGAGCCTGAGTCCCGTGGCGTTCCGGTAATCCTGCTGCACGGCAGCTTTTCCAATCGGCGCTTCTGGTATTCGCCCAAGGGCATCGGCCTGGGCGCGTATCTGGCGCGCATGGGCTTCGATGTATGGATCCCCGAAATGCGCGGCCACGGGCTGTCGCGACGCAATGCCGAGTATCGCAAGAATCGCGTGGCGGACTACGCGCAATACGATTTGCCAGCCATCGGCGCTTTTGTGCGCGAGCAAAGCGGCCAGGTTCCGCACTGGATCGGTCATTCCCTGGGGGGTATTACCCTGGCGGCGGCCTTGGGCGGCCAGTACTTGGATGAGCTGGTAGTGGCGTCGGCGGCCCTGTTCGGCTGCCAGGTCAGCCGCACGTATTGGCCGTTGAAAATCCCGGCGGTGGAGTGGAGCGGTCGTTTCATCCTCAAGCGTTTTTCCCAGTTGTCCGGCTCGCGGCTCAAGCGTGGTCCCGAGGACGAGCCCATTGGCCTGGCCCTGGAAGGCATGCGCTGGTATGGGCTGTTCGGGCGTTTTGGCGATGGACAGAAGGATTGGTGGGCCGGTTTGTCGGACGTTTCGGTGCCAGTGTTGGCGGTGAGCGCGGCCGGGGATCATCAGGATCCGACCTGGGCCTGCCGCAAACTGTTTGACCAGTTGAGTTCCGAGCATAAACAGTTTGTCTGCCTGGGACGCGAGCAAGGCTTCAGTGGCAATTTCGGCCACGTCGAGATGCTTGTGAGCAAAGCGGCGCAGGCTGAAGTCTGGCCTTTGGTGGCACGCTGGTTGAAGGATCAGCAGACGCCGCTACTGACAGCGGAAGCCGAGTTGGCAGCCGCGAGTTGACTGCGGAGGCTCTGACAAGAGCATTTCGTTCCGCTTCGCTTGCGGCTAAGATATGACGAATTGAGCGGTTCTGGTCATATTCAGTCGTCAGGCTGGCATTCTGTTCGTGTCGCTGAGCCTGCTGAAATTGGCGTATGGTGGTGGTTTGAGTAGTGATCGATGAAGCGTTAAACATTCGCTGCCTGCACTCGTATCACTCAGCATGAACCCTGCGAATTCCGACACCGCGACGTGTTTCTTCCATACAGGAGTTTCTCGATGAATCATTACCTTACTCCCGACCTGTGCGATGCCTATCCGGAACTGGTACAGGTGGTTGAACCGATGTTCAGTAATTTCGGTGGCCGTGACTCTTTCGGCGGCGAAATCGTGACCATCAAGTGCTTCGAAGACAACTCGCTGGTCAAGGAACAAGTCGAGCTCAAGGGCCACGGCAAGGTGCTGGTGGTCGACGGTGGCGGCTCCCTGCGCCGTGCGCTGCTGGGCGACATGCTGGCCGAGAAGGCGGCGAAGAACGGTTGGGAAGGGCTGGTGATCTACGGCTGCATCCGTGATGTCGATGTCATCGCGCAAACCGACCTGGGCGTTCAGGCGCTGGCCAGCCACCCGATGAAAACCGACAAGCGCGGCATTGGCGATCTCAACGTGGCGGTGACTTTTGCCGGGGTGACATTCCGTCCGGGCGAATATGTCTATGCCGACAACAATGGCGTAATCGTTTCGCCAAGCCCGCTGAAAATGCCCGAATAAGCAGTCGACCAAGCAAGGGATGAGGATGTTCGAGGAAGACAACGCGCAATGGGGGCTGGTACATGCCCTGGTGCTGGACGGTAAAGGTGGTGCGCGTGCGATTGCCCGAACTGAACTGGACGACCTGCAGTTGCAGCCCCATGAGAGCCTCTGGCTGCATTGGGATCGCAGTCATCCGCAAACCCAGACCTGGTTGCGCAAATCCAGCGCCCTGAGTGAATTCAGCTGCGACCTCCTGCTCGAAGAAAACACCCGGCCGCGCCTGTTGGCGCTGCCGGATTCCGAGTTCCTGCTGTTTTTGCGCGGTATAAACCTCAATCCCGGCGCCGAGCCGGAAGATATGGTTTCGGTACGCATCTTCGGTTCGGCCCAGCGCGTGATTTCCCTGCGCCTGCGGCCATTGCGCGCTACCGATGAGCTGTTGGTGCAACTGGGCGAAGGCAAGGGGCCGAAAACGGCTTCTGAACTCATCCTTTATATGGCCGAATACCTGACCCACAAAGTGCAGGACCTGGTCAGCGACCTGTCGGAAGTGGTCGATGCCGAGGAAGAAAAGCTGGATGCCGACGAACGGTATACACCCGAGCACAGCAACATCCTGCAGATTCGTCGGCGGGCTGCCGGGCTCAAACGCTTCCTCGCTCCGCAGCGGGACATCTTTGGCCAACTCAGTCGTATCAAGCTGCCTTGGTTCGCCGATGACGATGGCGATTACTGGAACGAATTGAACAACAGCCTGACCCGTTACCTGGAAGAACTCGAATTGACCCGAGAGCGCGTGGGGCTTGTGCTGGAGGCCGAAGACCGACGCTTGAGCGTGCGCATGAACCGCATCATGTTTCGCTTCGGCATCATCACCGGAATCTTTTTGCCGATGAGTTTTCTGGCCGGCTTGCTGGGGATCAACGTGGGAGGAATCCCGCTTTCCGACAGCCCCTACGGTTTCCTGGTGGCCTGCCTGCTGATGGCGCTGGTGGCGCTCGGGCAGTGGTGGTTGTTCCGACGTTTGCGCTGGGTCTGATCATGAACTATGTGACCCAAGGAATTTTGATCGCGTCTTTCACAGACATATCGAGAGGTGCGTATGCACGATCCGTTTGAACAGTCGTTGCGTGACATGCTCAAGGCCACACCGTCCACCCGGGACGACGATGCGTGCCTGGGCCGCGTGCTGAAAACCGCCAACCGGCAGGTGGGGGCGGGCGATCTGTTCAGCCTGCTCGGCCGCTGGTTGCCGGCGCTGATGATTGCTCTGAATAACGGATCGGCCCATATCTCGCCGGTTTCCCGTCTTAAACCTACTGCTCGCACTGCTGATAAGGCTGATTGAATATGGAACTTGATCTCTGGACTCAGAGCCTCGTCACTGCGATGACTGCGTTGTGGACCAAAGTAGCGAACTTCATTCCCAACCTCTTCGGCGCGCTGGTCGTGCTGCTGTTGGGCTTCGTGGTTGCCAAGCTGCTCGATACCCTGCTTTCGAAACTGCTCGCCAAGCTGGGCCTGGATCGCCTGATGGGCGGTACCGGTTTGACCAAGCTGTTGTCCCGTGCGGGTTTGCAAGTGCCGATTTCTACCCTGATCGGTAAAATCGTGTATTGGTTCGTATTATTGATTTTTCTGGTTTCTGCTGCAGAATCCCTTGGCCTGGAGCGGGTTTCGGCTACGCTCGACATGCTGGCGCTGTATTTACCGAAGGTTTTCGGGGCCGCGCTGGTGCTGTTAGTAGGGGTATTGCTGGCGCAACTGGCCAATGGGCTGGTGCGTGGCGCCGCTGAAGGGGTTGGCCTGGATTACGCCAGTGGCCTGGGACGAATTGCCCAGGGATTGGTGATCATCATCAGTATTTCCGTTGCGATCAGTCAGTTGGAGGTCAAAACCGACCTGCTCAACCATGTGATCGTGATTGTTTTGATTACCGTTGGTCTGGCTGTTGCCTTGGCCATGGGGTTGGGAAGTCGGGATATTGCCGGCCAGATTCTTGCGGGAATCTATGTGCGTGAGTTGTATCAGGTTGGGCAACAAGTGCGAATTGGCGAGGTCGAAGGGCAGATCGAAGAGATCGGCACGGTTAAGACTACACTGCTGACCGATGAGGGCGAGTTGGTTTCTCTCTCCAATCGGATCTTGCTGGAGCAGCATGTAAGTAGCCGCTAACCTGGCAAACCCTGCTAATGTATGCCGCCGCAAAATGCCCTTGTCTGGGCTGCGGTGGACATTGACCTGACTGTCGGCCCGACTCGTTTTGAATAAAGCCCAACCGCTATCCACGCGCTATGACCCCCGTGAGCTCTCTGACGAGGAGTTGGTTGCGCGCTCGCACACGGAGCTGTTTCACGTAACGCGTGCGTATGAAGAGTTGATGCGACGCTATCAGCGAACCCTCTTCAACGTTTGTGCACGTTATTTAGGGAACGATCGTGATGCTGACGATGTCTGTCAGGAGGTGATGTTGAAGGTGCTGTATGGCCTGAAGAACTTTGAAGGGAAGTCGAAGTTCAAGACATGGCTTTATAGCATCACGTACAACGAATGCATCACGCAGTACAGAAAGGAACGACGGAAGCGTCGATTGATGGATGCGTTAAGTCTTGATCCCCTCGAGGAAGCGTCTGAAGAAAAGGCGCCGAAACCTGAGGAAAAGGGCGGACTTGACCGCTGGTTGGTGCATGTAAACCCGATCGATCGGGAAATTCTGGTGCTACGATTCGTCGCAGAACTGGAGTTTCAGGAGATCGCAGATATCATGCACATGGGTTTGAGTGCTACGAAAATGCGGTACAAGCGTGCGCTTGATAAATTGCGTGAGAAATTTGCAGGCATTGCTGAAACTTAGTTCGGCGCAAATATCTCTTACGTCTAGGTAAGTTCTGATAGACTTACCGCCGAGTTGTCCCCCGGTATGTGGGACTGCTTTACAATCACCAGATGGGGATTTAACGGATGAAACTGAAAAACACCTTGGGCATTGCCATTGGTTCTATTGTTGCCGTGACTTCGTTCGGCGTTCTGGCGCAAGGCCAAGGCGCGGTCGAGGGTGAACTGTTTTACAAAAAACAGTACAACGACAGCGTTAAGCACATCGAAGACGGTTACAACCCAGGCGCTCGCATCGGCTACTTCCTGACCGATGACCTGTCGTTGGACCTGAACTACGACCAAACCCACCACACCCGTTCCAACGACGGTACTGGCAACCAGAAGATCAAGGGTGACACCGGCAGCCTGCTGGCTACCTACCACTTCGGTCAAGCTGGCGTGGACTCCCTGCGTCCATACGTTTCCGGTGGTTTCGGTCACCAGAGCCGTACCAACGTCCTGGCTGACGGCCACAGCGGTCGCGATCGTTCGACCCTGGCTATCATCGGTACCGGTGTTAAGTACTACTTCACCGACAACCTGTTCGCTCGTGCCGGCGTTGAAGCCGACTACGCAATGGACAACGGCAAGTGGGACTACTCCGCTCTGGTTGGTCTGGGTGTGAACTTCGGCGGCAACGCTGGCAAGGTTGCTCCAGCTCCTGCTCCAGTTCCAGAGCCAACTCCAGAACCAGAAGCTCCGGTTGCTGAAGTTGTTCGTGTTGAGCTGGACGTGAAGTTCGACTTCGACAAGTCGGTCGTTAAGCCTAACAGCTACGCTGACATCAAGAACCTCGCTGACTTCATGAAGCAGTACCCACAAACCACCACCGTTGTTGAAGGTCACACTGACTCCGTCGGTCCTGACGCTTACAACCAGAAACTGTCTGAGCGTCGTGCAAACGCCGTTAAGCAAGTTCTGACCAGCCAGTACGGTGTTGAGTCGAGCCGCGTTCAATCCGTTGGTTACGGTGAGTCCCGCCCAGTTGCTGACAACGCAACTGACGCTGGCCGCGCTGTAAACCGTCGCGTAGAAGCGCAGGTTGAAGCACAAGCTCAACAAGCTCAGTAATCTGTAGCTTGCAGCTTTGAGAAACCCGGCCTAGGCCGGGTTTTTCTTTGTCCGCGATTTGATGAAAAGCACCTGGAATCAGGCCGACAAGGCTGCCGCCAGGGCCGCTTCGGAAAGGACCGGCAGCTGCGCGCCTGCAGCAGCCACCTCGCCGACGACCAGGATGGCCGGGCTTTTCAGCTGGAAGGCCTGCGCATCGTCCTGCATCGCGTGCAGTTCGCTCCGGCACAGGCGTTGTTCGGGCAGGGATGCGTTTTCAATCATGGCCACCGGCGTATGCGGCGCCAGGCCGCCCGCGATCAGTTGTTCGCGTATCTCGCCGAGTTTGGCCACCCCCATATAAATCACCAAGGTCGTACCGCTTTGCGCCAGGGCCTGCCAGTTGAGGCTACTGTCGTCCTGGGTGTGGGCAGTCAATAGGGTGACGCCACGGGCGACACCGCGCAGGGTCAGCGGGATGCCGCATTGGGTCGCCCCCGCCAGGCCGGCGGTGATGCCGTTCACCAGTTCCACTTCGATTCCCCGTTCCTGCAGCCACTGCGCCTCTTCGCCGCCACGGCCGAAGATACACGGATCGCCGCCCTTGAGGCGTACCACGCACTTGCCATGTCGGGCATAGCGCAGCATTAGCCGATGAATGAATGCCTGGGGGGTCGAGCGGCAGCCGCCGCGCTTGCCCACCGCAACGACCCGCGCCCCGGGGCAATGCACCAGCACCGCCGGGTTCACCAGATCATCGATCAGCACTACATCGGCGCTGCCCAGGGCCCGCACGGCCTTGAGGGTCAGCAGTTCAGGATCGCCAGGGCCCGCACCCACCAGCCAGACTTTTGCGCTCATGTTTGTTTCCTCACAGGGGGATTGCGACTGGCTGTGCCGTACTGGCCAGCAGACGTTTGATTTCGGGGACGCAGGAACCGCATTGAGTGCCGCAGCCCAGTTCCTGTTTCAGGCCGTCGAGGTCCAGGCCGCGGGAGATCCCGGCGCAGACCGTGTTCTGGCTGACGTTCTTGCAGTTGCACAGGATCTTGCCGCTGGAGGCGATCAGCCCGGCCGCCCCCGGCGGTGCGCTCATCGGCGCCAGCAGCCAGCGGCGCAGCTGTGCGTCGGCCTTGCCTTCCAGCCACAGGTTCTGCAGCCAATGCCGGGCCAGGGTTTCACCGGCCAGGCGAATGGCGGTGATCCGCCCCTGTTCGATGCGCACCCGCTTGCCGATGGAGCGTCGCGGGTCGTCATAGGCCAATACCGGCCCCTCGTTGAGCCCCAGCAATTGGTCGATGTCCTTGAGCAGTTGCGGTGCCGGCGCCTCGGCGTTGGCCACGCGCAGCAACAGGGCCGGGCGCTCGCGGCCAGCCAGGCTCAGGCTGACGTAGGCAAAGCTCTCGCAGAGCGGGCGCAGGGCTTCGAAATGCCGCTGCACGTCGCCTTCGATCAGGGCGAACAATTGCCACGGCAGCTGGACCGGCTCCAGGCGTACGCCGCTGTGCTTGAGTTCCGGTTGCTTGGACAACGGGTCGAATGCCGGCTGGGTCACGGCATTGACGCCGCCCTTGAGAAAGCGATCGCCCCAATGCATCGGCAGGAAAGCCTGGCCCGGGCGCACGCTGTCGTCGTCCGCCACCGCCACGATCACGCTGCCGCGACGGCTTTTCAGCGACACCAGGTCACCCGCTTGCAGGTTCTGCCGGCGCAGTTCGTCCGGGTGCAGGCTGAGGACGGCTTCGCTGACATGGCCGAACAGCTGGGCCGCGGTGCCGGTGCGGCTCATGCCGTGCCACTGGTCGCGCAGGCGGCCGGTAATCAGGGTCAGTGGGAAACGTGCGTCCCGCTGTTCCTTGGCCGCGCGATACGGGTCGCTGATGAAGTGCGCCCGCCCACTGGCGGTCGGGAAGCGGCCGTCGCCGTACAGCCGCGCCGTCCCTTGTTCGGCGCCAGCGGGGAAGGGCCATTGCTGCGGGCCGATCCGGTCGAGCAGCGCGTGGCTGATGCCGGAAAGGTCCAGGTCCCGGCCGCGGGTCAGCAGCTTGTATTCATCGAACACCTGGGCCGGCGTGTGAAGGGCGAACAGGCTCGGTCGTTGCGGGCGCAGGCGGCGTTCCAGGCGCCGGGCGAAGTCCAGGGTGATGGCCCAGTCCGCGCGCGCTTCGCCCGGCGCGGCCACGGCGCGGCGCACGTGGGAGATACGCCGTTCCGAGTTGGTCACGCTGCCTTCTTTTTCGCCCCAGCTGGCGGCGGGCAGCAGCAGGTCGGCAAAGGCTGCGGTCTCGGTGGTGCGAAAGGCTTCCTGCAGGACCACGAACGGGCAGGTCAGCAGGGCTTCGCGCACTGCGTTCTGGTCGGGCAACGATTGCGCCGGGTTGGTGCAGGCGATCCACAGCGCCTTGATCTTGCCGTCGCGCAGTTGTTCGAACAGCTCGATCGCGGTCAGGCCGGGGCTGGCTGGCAGTTGCTCGACGCCCCAGTAGGCCGCGACTTCGGCCCGATGTTCGGGGTTGGCGGCGTCCCGGTGCCCCGGCAACAGGTTCGAGAGGCTGCCGGTTTCCCGTCCGCCCATGGCATTCGGCTGGCCGGTGAGGGAAAAGGGGCCGGCTCCGGGGCGGCCGATCTGCCCGGTGGCCAGGTGCAGGTTGATCAGCGCGCTGTTTTTCGCGCTGCCGGCACTGGACTGGTTCAGCCCCATGCACCACAGCGACAGGAAGCTCGGCGAGGTGCCGACCCATTCGGCGCACTGGCGCAATTGCTCGACGCTGATGCCGCACAGCTGCGCGACCATGTGCGGGGTGTAGTCATGGACCAGGTTCTTCAGCTCGGCCAGGCCTTCGGTGTGCGCGTCGATGAAGTCGCGATCGATCCAGTCCTGCCACAGCAGCAAGTGCAGGATGCCGTGGAACAGCGCGACATCGGTGCCAGGCAGGATCGCCAGGTGCAGGTCGGCCAGGTCGCAGGTGTCGGTGCGCCGCGGGTCGATGACGATCACTTTCATTTGCGGCCGCAGGCGCTTGGCCTGCTCCAGGCGGCGGAACAGCACCGGATGGGCGTAGGCCATGTTGCTGCCGACGATCATCACGCAGTCGCTCAGCTCGATATCTTCGTAGCTGCAGGGCGGCGCATCGGCGCCCAGGCTGCGTTTGTAGCCGACCACCGCCGAGGACATGCACAGCCGCGAATTGCTATCGATGTTGTTGGTGCCCACCAGGGCCCGGGCCAGCTTGTTGAAGGCGTAGTAATCCTCGGTAAGCAATTGCCCGGAGATATAGAACGCCACGCTGTCCGGGCCGTGCTCGGCGATGGTGTCGGCAAACACATTGGCCGCGTGTTCCAGCGCGGTGTCCCAGTCGGTGCGGCTGCGCGCCAGGGCCTTGCCCAGGCGCAACTCCGGGTACAGGGCGCGGGCAGCGAGGTCGCCGGTCAGGTGCAGGGTGGAGCCCTTGCTGCACAATTTTCCGTGGTTGGCCGGGTGGCTCGGGTCGCCACTGACGCCGAGGATGCGTTCGCCGTCGTGCTCGATCAGCACGCCACAGCCAACGCCGCAATAACAGCAGGTCGAGGCGGTCGTCTGGCGGTTCATCATCCGGCATCCCGCAAGGCCAGCAGCACGCGGCCGTTTTCCACCCGTGCCAGGTGGTGATGGGCGCACCCGACATCCGGCGCCTGCGCCTCGCCGGATTCCAGGTCGATCTGCCAGTTGTGCAGCGGGCAGGCGACCTTCTTGCCATAGATCAGCCCCTGGGACAGCGGCCCGCCTTTGTGCGGGCAGCGGTCGTCGAGGGCGAAGACTTCGTCGTCGCCGGTGCGAAAGATCGCGATATCGCCCTTGGGGCCGTTGACGATGCGCGAGCCCAGGGCGTTGATCTCGTCCAGGGCGCAGATATCCAGCCAGTTCATGGCAGCACCTCCAGAGGCTTGACGCGGATCGGCTCGAACTCTTTTTTCAGCAGCGGCTGTTCCAGGCGCTCCTTCCACGGGTCCTGTTCGAAGGACAGGGAGAATTGCAGGCGCTCGTTGAGGGCCTTGCGTCGCTGCGGGTCTTCGATGATGGCCTGCTTGATGTGCGCCATGCCGACCCGTTGCAGGTAGTGCACGGTGCGCTCCAGGTAGAAGGCTTCTTCGCGGTACAGCTGCAGGAAGGCACCGTTGTATTCGCGTACCTCGTCAGCGGTTTTCAGCTTGACGAAGAACTCCGCGACCTCGGTCTTGATCCCGCCGTTGCCGCCGATGTACATCTCCCAGCCCGAATCGACGCCGATGATGCCGACATCCTTGATCCCGGCCTCGGCGCAGTTGCGCGGGCAGCCGGAGACCGCGAGCTTGACCTTGTGCGGCGACCACATGTTGAACAGGTCATGCTCCAGCTCGATGCCCAGTTGCGTGGAGTTCTGCGTGCCGAAGCGGCAGAACTCGCTGCCGACGCAGGTTTTCACGGTGCGGATGGACTTGCCGTAGGCATGGCCGGAGGGCATGTCCAGGTCCTTCCAGACCCCGGGCAAATCCTGCTTCTTGATGCCCAATAGGTCGATGCGCTGGCCACCGGTGACCTTGACCATCGGCACCTGGTACTTGTCCGCCACGTCGGCGATGCGCCGCAGTTCGGATGGAGTGGTGACGCCACCCCACATCCGCGGCACCACCGAATAGGTGCCGTCTTTTTGGATATTGGCGTGGGCCCGTTCGTTGATCAGCCGCGATTGCGGATCGTCCCTGGCTTCGCCCGGCCAGGTGGAAATCAGGTAGTAATTCAGCGCCGGGCGGCAGGTGGCGCAGCCGTTGGGCGTGCGCCAGTTCAGGTAGCTCATGGTGCCGGCGATGGTCAGCAGGTGCTGCTCGCGGATCGCTCGGCGGATCTGCCCGTGGTTGAGGTCGCTGCAGCCGCAGATGGCTTTCTCGCTTTTTGGCTTGACGTCGGCCGCGCCGCCCACGGTGTTGATCAGGATCTGCTCCACCAGGCCGGCGCAGGAACCGCAGGAGCTGGCGGCCTTGGTGTGCTTCTTGACCTCGTCGACGCTGAACAGGCCGTGCTCCTGGATCGCCTTGACAATGGTGCCCTTGCACACGCCGTTGCAGCCGCAGACTTCGGCGCTGTCGGCCATGCTCATGGCCTTGTCCTGGCCTTGGTGGCCGACATCGCCCAAAGCGTTCTCGCCGAACATCAGGTGGTCGCGGATCTCGCCGATGGCGTGGTTCTCGCGGATCTGCCGGAAGTACCAGCCGCCGTCGGCGGTGTCGCCGTACAGGCAGGCGCCGACCAGGACGTCGTCCTTGATCACCAGCTTCTTGTACACGCCGCCGATGGGGTCGGAGAGGGTGATGGTCTCGGTGCCTTCGCCGCCCATGAAGTCACCGGCGGAAAACAGGTCGATACCAGTGACTTTCAACTTGGTCGAAGTCACCGAACCCTGGTAGCGGGCGAAGCCCAGTTGCGCCAGGTGGTTGGCGCAGACCTTGGCCTGTTCGAACAACGGCGCCACCAGGCCGTAGGCGATACCGCGGTGGCTGGCGCATTCACCGATGGCGTAGATGCGTGGGTCGTAGGTTTGCAGGGTGTCGTTGACCAGGATCCCGCGGTTGCAGGGCAGGCCGGCTTTCTCCGCGAGTTCGGTATTGGGGCGGATGCCGGCGGCCATCACCACCAGGTCGGCGGGGATGATGTCGCCATTTTTGAACTGCACCGAGCCGACCCGGCCATTGCCCGCGTCGTGCAGGGCCTGGGTCTGCTCGCTCAGGCGGAATTTCAGGCCACGGTTTTCCAGGGCGGTCTGCAGCAGTTGGCCGCTGGTCTTGTCCAGCTGGCGCTCCAGCAGCCATTCGCCGATGTGCACCACAGTCACGTCCATACCGCGCAGCATCAGGCCATTGGCGGCTTCCAGGCCGAGCAGGCCGCCGCCGATGACCACTGCGTGTTTGTGGGTCTTGGCGGTGTCGATCATCGCCTGGGTGTCGGCGATATCGCGGTAGCCGATCACGCCCTGCAGGTCGTTGCCGGGAATCGGCAGGATGAACGGCGTCGAGCCGGTGGCGATCAGCAGGCGGTCGTACTCGGCTTCGCTGCCGTCTTCGGCGATCACCCGGCGCTTGGCCCGGTCGATCTGCACCACCTTGCGGTTGAGCAGCAACTTGATGTCGTTGTCCAGATACCAGCCCAGGTCGTTGAGCACGATTTCTTCGAAGGTCTGTTCGCCGGCCAGTACCGGGGAGAGCAGGATGCGGTTGTAGTTGGTGTGGGGTTCCGCGCCGAAGACCGTGATGTCGTACAGCTCGTTGCTCAGCTTGAGCAGTTCTTCCAGGGTGCGAACCCCGGCCATGCCATTGCCGATCATCACCAGCTTGAGTTTGTTCATTTCGCTCTCCGCGGAGGCAGGCCGTCGGTCATGCCGGGCCTGGCTCGATAAACGTTGCGCAAACAAAAAAGGCGTCCCGCCAGTTGCCTGGCAGGACGCCTTTGTCCGGTCCCGTTCTCTCGGGAAAGACCCATCCTTCGTCGTTGAAGGCCAGGTCGTATGTGCTGTTGGGAGAGTTAATGCAGCGGTTGTGCCAAGTTCCACCGATAGCGGTTTCAGTGGGTCTGGAAACCTGCCTCGGGCCGGTAAGGTGGATTTTCTGCACCGATTCAAAGCGCCTTGCCCACTTCTGGCGCACGCTACGCAATCCCTGTAGCCGCTGCCGCAGGCTGCGATCGACGGCGTAGCCGGCGTAAGGCGGGTATCCCCAACCTGCGGGTAAGCCGCGTCGTCAGGTTCTGCGGCCCCTGCGGTGCCGATCGCAGCCTGCGGCAGCGGCTACAACAGTGGGTCAATGGTGCAGGAACAGGTACAGCAACAGCAGGTTGAGCAACAGCGAGACCAGCGCCAGGGTGCGCCAGACCTTCAATGGCTCGCGCTCCAGCAGTGGCCGCGGGCGCACGCTGAGGCTGCGGCGTTCGCCCTGTTCCAGCACCAGCAACCACTCTTCGGCGGTTTCATAGCGTTGCGCCGGGTCGGCCTGTACCGCGCGTTCCAGGCTCTGTTCGAGCCAGTCCGGCAGGTCCGGCCGATAGCGGCTGGCGCCGACCGGCGTAGTGAAGCGCGGGCGCTGGAAGGCTTCGATTTCGCCGTAGGGGAAATGCCCGGTCAGCAGTTGGTAGAGCGTCACGCCCACCGCGTACAGGTCCTGCCCCGGTGTCGGCGCCACGCCATTGAAGGCCTCCGGAGCGATGTAGCTCGGGGTGCCGGGCAGCAGGTGCGCCTGGTCCTCGGACAAACCGGGGCAATAGGCCAGGCCGAAATCCAGCAGGCGCAGCTCGCCGTCGTCCCCGAGCAGCAGGTTTTCCGGCTTGATGTCGCGGTGCAGGATCTGCCGGCGGTGCAGCAGGCCCACGGCCCGCAGCAGGCGTTCGGCGAGGTCCAGCCACTGCGCCAGCGGCAGCGGGCCATTTTGCTCCAGATAAGCGGCCAGGGTTCGCCCCGGGTATTCGCGCATTACGTAATACAGATGCTGGCGGGCGGTCGCGGCATGCACTTCGGGAAAGTGCCGGCCGGCCACCCGGCGCAGGAACCATTCTTCCGACAGCAGCGATTGCCCGGCCTGGTGATCGTCGTGCAGATGACCGGGCAGGGTTTTCAGCAGCCAGGGTTGTTGTTGCCCATCGAGCACGCGGTACAGCAGCGATTGCTGGCTGTGCCCGAGCACCTCGACGACCTGCCAGCCTTCGAAGTGCTGGCCCGGTTTGAGAGGCGGCGGCAGTGGCCATTGCTGCAGGTGGATCAAGGCATCGCCAATGGAGCGCTCGCCCAGGGCTTCGACCCGCACCAGCAGGGCGCTGGCGTTGTCCTGGCTGCCGGCCAGGTGCGCGGCGCTGACCAGGGTCTGCACCGCGCTGTCCAGATCGGGCTGGTCGCGTAGGATCGCGGCAATAGCGGTATCGCCCAAGGTCGCCCAGACACCGTCGCTGAGCATCAGGAAGCTTTCGTTTTCCCGCAGCTCGCCGTCGAGGAAGTCCACCACCAGGTGCTGGTCCAGGCCCAGGGCGCGCTTGAGCACATGCTGCATGCCGGGTTGGTCCCAGACGTGGTCGTCGCTGATGCGTTGCAACTGATCGGCATGCCAGCGATAGACCCGGCAATCGCCGACATGGGCCAGGGTAAAGCGTCGGCCGCGCAACACCAGGGCGCTGACCGTGGTCAGCAGCGGCTGGCCGCCACCGTTGGCCTGCAGCCAGCGATTTTGCGCCAGCAGCAGGCGCTCCAGGGCCTGGGCCACGGCCCAGGTTTCCGGGGTGGCGTAGTAATCCAGCGCCAGGGCCTGCAAGGTCGAGCGCGCGGCCAGGCCGCCGTCGGCGCATTGGCTGACACCGTCGGCGATGGCGAACAGCAGGCCCTTGCTGGCGGCCAGGCTCGGCGCGGGGGTGACCAGGCGCAGGGCATCCTGGTTTTCCGCGCGCGGGCCGATGGCGCTGGCCTGGGCGTGGCTCAGTTGCAGGCTCATGGACGCCTCAGACCCGTGCGGCGGTGACGGCGGCGGAGCCCCAGGTGGTTCTCCAGCGACGCTTCACCCCGTGCAGGCCGAACCAGGCCAGCACGCCCAGGCTGGCGAACAGCCACAGGGCCAGCTGATAGCTGCCGGTGCTTTGCTTGATCGCACCCATGCCCGCGGCCAGGGCGAATCCGCCAATGCCCCCGGCCATGCCGATCAAGCCGGTCATCACCCCGATCTCGCGGCGAAAGCGTTGCGGTACCAGCTGGAAGACCGCGCCGTTGCCGGCACCCAGGCCGAGCATGGTGCACACGAACAGGGCCAGGGCCGCGTAGGAACTTGGCAGGTTGAAGCCGACCGCGGCGATGCACACCGCCGCGACGCTGTACATCACCAGCAAGGTGCGAATGCCGCCAAAACGGTCGGCCAGCGCGCCACCCAGCGGGCGCATCAGGCTGCCGCCGAACACGCAGGCGGCGGTGTAATAGCCGGCGGTGACCGGGCTCAGGCCGTATTGGTCGTTGAAGTAGCCGGGCAGGGCGCTGGCCAGGCCGATGAAGCCGCCGAAGGTCACGCTGTAGAAGAACATGAACCACCAGCTGTCACGGTCGCCCAGGGCCTTGAGGTAGTCGGCCATGGATTTGGCCTTGGGCCGTTCCGGGGCGTTCTTGGCCAGCCAGGCGAACAGCACCAGGGTCAGGATCAGCGGGATCAAGGCGAAACCGAACACGTTGCTCCAGCCGAAGGCGCCAGCGAGTAAGGGCGCGAACAGGGCCGCGAATACCGTGCCGGAGTTGCCGGCCCCGGCGATGCCCATCGCCTTGCCCTGGTGCTGTGGCGGATACCACTGCGAAGCCAGTGGCAGGGCCACGGCGAACGAGGCGCCGGCCATGCCCAGGAACAGCCCCAGCAGCAGCGCCTGTTCATAGCTGTGGATGCCCAGCTTCCAGGCGCAGAACAGCGCGCCGATGACGATCACCTGGCCGATCAGCCCGGCGGTCTTGGGCGACAGGCGATCGGCCAGCAGGCCCATGGCAAAGCGCAGCACGGCACCGGCCAGGATTGGCGTGGCCACCATCAGCCCGCGCTGCTGGGTGGTCAGTTGCAAGTCGGCGGCAATCTGCACGGCCAGCGGGCCGAGCAGATACCAGACCATGAAGCTCAGGTCGAAGTAGAGGAAGGCCGCGAACAATGTCGGGGTGTGGCCGGATTTCCAGAAGCTTGAATTCATCGCGCACCTCAGCTGTTAAGAGTCTCGAAAGGAGTCATGAGCTTTTGCGTGGGGCGCCATTACGGCCGCTCCACCGGCCCCGGGCTGTGGGGCCAAAACGAAAAAACGCCGCAACCCGCGTCGCCTGGGGCGAAAGGGGTGTGCGACGTCTTTGTCGTAGGTGGGGCAACCGCCGTTGGTTACCTGTGCCGATTACATAGCCAGATTTGTGCCAAGAGTTGCAGTCCTGGTGTTCCGGATCGCGGGCAAGCCTCGCTCCTACGTGTAGGAGCGAGGCTTGCCCGCGATGGGGCCCGCACCGGCACCGCAAGCTTTCAGCCCAGCAACTCGCTCATGGCGATGATCTGTTCCGCCACCTGGATCAGCTTCTGCTGGCGGCTCATGGCCTGGCGGCGCATCAGGGTGTAGGCCTGTTCTTCGTTGCAGTCTTTCATCTTCATCAGCAAACCCTTGGCCAGCTCGATGCGCTTGCGCTCGGCCAGTTGCTGGTCGCGGGCCTGCAGCTGCGCGCGCAAGGCCTGGTCGCTCTCGAAGCGGGCCATGGCCACATCGAGAATCGGTTGCAGGCGCTGGGCCTGGATGCCTTCGACAATGTAGGCGCTGACCCCGGACTTGATGGCGTGGCGCATCACATCCGGGTCGTGCTCGTCGGTGAACATTACGATCGGCCGTGGCTGGTCGCGGCTGACCAGCACCACTTGTTCCATCACATCGCGACTTGGTGACTCGGTATCGATCAGAATCACGTCCGGACGCACCGTTTCGACGCGCGTCGGCAGGTCGATGGTCAGGCCCGACTCGTCGATTACCTCGAAGCCGGCTTCGATCAGGGCCGCCTTGAGCCGACCGACCTTCTTGGCGGTGTCGTTGATCAGCAGGATACGCAACATGGTCTCGGGCTCCTGTCAGCGGCTGGCGAGAAGAGGGGAGTTGTCGCTCATGGCGTGCAGCTGGAAGCTGCGGGCGTAGGCGGCCGGGTCCGAACCGTCCCACCGCTTGCCGTCGATCAGCTGGCTGCTGCGCATGTCCTGGCCCGTGGATGCGACGCCAACGGCGGTGGCGGCTTCACGATAGAGCTCGAGTTGCTGCACCTGGCGCGCGATGCCCAGGTAGTCCGGGTCTTCGCGCAGCAGGCCCCAGCGGCGGAACTGGGTCATGAACCACATGCCGTCCGACAGATACGGCAGGTTGACCGCGCCTTCATTATGAAAGCGTAGCGCGTGCGGGTCCTGCCAGCGGTTGCCGAGGCCGTCGGCATACTCGCCGAGCAGGCGCGGCTCGATGCAGCCCAGCGGCGCATCGAGGTACTCGCTGGCGCTCAGCAGTTGCGCGGTGCTCTGGCGGTTTTCGCGGCTCTGTTCGATGAAGCGGCTGGCCTCGAGGATCGCCATGACCAGGGCGCGCGCGGTGTTCGGGTATTGCTCGACAAAGGCGCGGGTGCAGCCGAGGACTTTTTCCGGATGGTCCGGCCAGATCGCCTGGCTGGTGGCCAGGGTGAAGCCCAGGTTCTGGTTCACCGCGCTGGCGCTCCAGGGTTCGCCCACGCAAAAACCGTCGATGCGCCCGGCCTGCAAGTGCGCGACCATTTGTGGCGGCGGCACCACCACGCTGTCGACGTCCAGCAACGGATGGATGCCCTGCGCCGCCAGCCAGTAATACAGCCACATGGCGTGGGTGCCGGTGGGAAAGGTCTGGGCGAAGGTCAGCCTTGCCCGGCTTTGGTGCACGTGTCGGTCGAGCGCTTCAGGACTGGTCACGTTCAGCGCCTGCAGCTCCCGCGAGAGGTTGATGCTCTGGCCGTTCTGGTTCAGGCCCATCAGCACCGCCATGTCGCTGGCGTTGACCCCGCCGATGCCCAGGTGCACGGCGTAGATCAGGCCATACAGGCTGTGGGCGGCATCCAGCTCGCCGCTCACCAGTTTGTCCCGCAGGTTGGCCCAGGAGGCCTGGCGCTTGAGGTTCAGGGTCAGGCCGTAAGGCTGGGCGAAGCCCTGGGTGGCGGCGACCACCACCGAGGCGCAGTCGCTCAAGGCCATGAAACCCAGGTTGATCGCGGTCTTTTCCGGGGCATCGCTGCCGTTGACCCAGGCCAGCGGGCTGACGGGGAGTTCATTCATGGGGTGGCGCCCTCCATAAAACGCGGCGATAAAAAACTTCCATAAAAAAGCGTCGCACCCGCACGCCGGGCAGGGCCGGCGGGGTAACGACGCCTTTGTCTTTGGACCCACGCCGCCATTGGCCTGGGTGCTGATGCAGGTTGCGGTGCAAGGCATATGCCATTCACCGCTGATTTCGCCGCGTGCCTCGCCTGCGGGGCTCATGCCCGGCTATAATCGCCGCCTCATTTCGCCGCCACCGAGTCAAGCCCGCCCATGTATACCCTGGCCCGCCAGCTGTTGTTCAAACTCTCCCCGGAAACCTCCCACGATCTGTCCCTGGACCTGATCGGCGCGGGCGGGCGTTTGGGCCTCAATGGCTTGCTGTGCAAGGCGCCGGCGCAGATGCCGGTGAACGTCATGGGCCTGGATTTCCCCAACCCGGTGGGCCTCGCGGCCGGCCTGGACAAGAACGGCGCGGCCATCGACGGCTTCGCCCAGCTGGGCTTCGGGTTCGTCGAGATCGGCACCATCACCCCGCGTCCGCAGCCGGGCAACCCCAAGCCGCGGATCTTCCGCCTGCCGGAAGCCGAGGCGATCATCAACCGCATGGGTTTCAACAACCTGGGCGTCGATCACCTGCTGGCGCGGGTGGCGGCGGCCAAGTACAAGGGCGTGTTGGGGATCAACATCGGCAAGAACTTCGACACCCCGGTCGAACGCGCGGTGGATGACTACCTGATCTGCCTGGACAAGGTGTATGCCCACGCCAGCTATGTGACGGTCAACGTCAGTTCGCCCAACACCCCGGGCCTGCGCAGCCTGCAATTCGGCGAGTCGCTCAAGCAGCTGCTCGGCGCCCTCAGCCAGCGTCAGCAGGAACTGGCGGTGCAGCACGGCAAGCGGGTGCCGTTGGCGATCAAGATCGCCCCGGACATGACCGACGAAGAAACCGCCGAAGTGGCGCAAGCGCTGATCGAGACCGGGATGGACGCGGTCATCGCCACCAACACCACCTTAAGCCGTGTCGGCGTGGAAGGGCTGGAGCATGGCGACGAGGCGGGCGGCCTGTCCGGCGCGCCAGTGCGCGACAAGAGCACCCACACCGTGAAAGTACTCGCGGGCGAGCTGGGCGGACGTTTGCCGATCATCGCGGTGGGCGGCATCACCGAAGGCAAGCACGCGGCGGAAAAGATCGCTGCCGGTGCCAGCCTGGTGCAATTGTATTCGGGCTTCATCTACAAGGGGCCGGCGCTGATTCGCGAGTCGGTGGACGCGATCGCGGCGTTGCGCTAAGCGCGCTGCTTTCGGCGCGGCCATTAAAAAGGGCTCCTCGAAGGAGCCCCTGGGCCGCAGCCCGCCGTCCGGATGGGACGAGCGTGGTTAAGTCGTTACGTATTCAGGTTTTAGTGTCGGAGTGTGTGCCCTGTTTTAGCCGACGGCGTGAAGTTCGTTGAGTCTGTGGATTCCCGCAGTGCCGGTCATACCGTCCCAGTTGTCGCCGCGTCCTTCGCGCCAGCCATTGATCCAGGCTTGGCGTACTGACGGTAGAGTAAAGGGGCAAAGCTCACGGGACTTGCCATGAACGCCATACTGATATCCGCGCAAAAATGCTCTTTCCAACGGATCACGCTTAAGTCTTCTCATAGGGTGTTTCCCTCACTTGTTGACTGTCTTATGTCCCGTCGGCCTCGTTTGAGGCCGGGCAGAATGCTTCTGCCGTTGGTGCTCGCTGCCGGCGTCGCGAGCGTGGTGTTGGCGTCATTGCGGCGCCAACCTGAGTTGATTTCTAACCAATGCGCCACAGCGAGGGAATGATCGTTTTGTCATAAGGACGTAACGATAATGATGCTAAGGCCATAAGAACGGCCTGTTTCACATCGGGTAATCGGGCAAACCTCGCTATGATCAGCCTCTTACTGGATGATGGGCTTAATGCTTTAGTGAGAATGTCACTCCGTTGCACTCAGGTATTATTCGATGAAAGGTCAAGTCATGACCTTTTGTTACGCTGACTTTTTTATCTGCCCCGGCATCTAAGCTCTTTTGACCCCAGCGGTCACCGCTAGCAGCGAGCTGAACGGCAGGGGCGGGACGGCACAGATTCGTGCCACGCGAGCGCTCTTCAAGAAAAGCGCTTGATTGAAAACCGGGCGGACGATGCGTTGTCCGTTCACTTATTGCTAAAGGCCCTGAACTCCCATGTCGGATCGCTACGAACTCTTCCTCACCTGTCCCAAAGGCCTTGAAGGCCTGCTCATCGAGGAAGCCGCCGGGCTTGGCCTTGAAGAAGCGCGCGAACACACCTCGGCCGTGCGCGGCATGGCCGACATGGAGACCGCCTACCGCCTGTGCCTCTGGTCGCGACTGGCCAACCGAGTGCTGCTGGTACTCAAGCGCTTCCCCATGAAAAATGCCGAAGACCTCTACCACGGCGTGCACGACGTCGACTGGCAGGACCATATGCTGGCGGACGGCACCCTGGCGGTGGAGTTCAGCGGCCACGGCTCGGGCATCGACAACACTCACTTCGGCGCCTTGAAGGTCAAGGACGCCATCGTCGACAGGCTGCGCACGCCAAGCGGCGAGCGCCCATCGATCGACAAGCTCAACCCGGACCTGCGCATTCACCTGCGCCTGGATCGCGGCGAAGCCATTCTCTCCCTCGACCTGTCCGGCCACAGCCTGCACCAGCGCGGCTATCGCCTGCAGCAGGGCGCGGCGCCGCTGAAGGAAAACCTCGCGGCGGCGATCCTGATTCGTTCCGGCTGGCCGCGTATCGCCGCCAATGGCGGCGCCCTGGCCGACCCGATGTGCGGCGTGGGGACCTTCTTGGTGGAAGCAGCGATGATCGCCGCCGATATCGCCCCCAACCTCAAGCGCGAACAGTGGGGCTTCACCGCCTGGCTTGGCCATGTGCCGGCCCTGTGGCGCAAGCTGCACGAGGAAGCCCTGGCGCGGGCCCAGGCCGGCCTGGCCAAGCCGCCGTTGTGGATTCGCGGTTACGAAGCCGACCCACGGCTGATCCAGCCAGGGCGCAACAACGTCGAGCGCGCCGGCCTCAGCGAGTGGATCAAGATCTACCAGGGCGAAGTGGCGACTTTCGAGCCGCGCCCGGACCAGAACCAGAAAGGCCTGGTCATCAGCAACCCGCCCTACGGCGAGCGCCTGGGTGACGAGGCCAGCCTGCTGTACCTCTACCAGAACCTCGGCGAACGCCTGCGCCAGGCCTGCCTGGGCTGGGAAGCCGCGGTGTTCACCGGCGCGCCGGACCTGGGCAAGCGCATGGGTATTCGCAGCCACAAGCAGTATTCGTTCTGGAACGGCGCCCTGCCGTGCAAGCTGTTGCTGATCAAGGTGCAGCCGGACCAGTTCGTTACCGGCGAGCGGCGTACCCCGGAACAGCGGCAGATCGAACGCGAACAGGCCGAGGCCGACAAGGCGCCGCTGGTCCCGCAGGAGCGCCAGTACAACAAGAACGGCAACCCGATCAAGCCGGCGCCAGCGCCAGCCCCCGTGGTCGAGCAGGCGCGCCTGAGCGAAGGCGGGCAAATGTTCGCCAACCGCCTACAGAAGAACCTCAAGGCGCTGGGCAAGTGGGCCAAGCGCGAAGGCGTCGAGTGCTATCGCGTCTATGACGCCGACATGCCGGAGTATTCCCTGGCCATCGACCTGTACCACGACTGGGTGCACGTGCAGGAATACGCCGCGCCGAAATCCATCGATCCGGAAAAGGCCCAGGCTCGCTTGTTCGATGCCCTGGCGGCGATTCCGCAGGCGCTGAACGTCGACAAGAGCCGGGTGGTGATCAAGCGCCGCGAACGCCAGAGCGGCACCAAGCAGTACGAGCGCCAGAGCGCCCAGGGCAAGTTCACCGAGGTCAGCGAAGGCGGCGTGAAGCTGCTGGTCAACCTCACCGATTATCTCGACACCGGGCTGTTCCTGGACCACCGGCCGATGCGCCTGCGGATCCAGAAAGAGGCCGCCGGCAAGCGTTTCCTCAACCTGTTCTGCTACACCGCCACCGCCAGTGTGCACGCGGCCAAGGGCGGGGCGCGCAGCACCACCAGCGTCGACTTGTCGAAAACCTACCTGGACTGGGCGCGGCGCAATCTGTCGCTCAACGGTTTCTCCGACAAGAACCGCCTGGAGCAGGGCGATGTCATGGCCTGGCTGGAGACCTGCCGCGATGAGTTCGACCTGATCTTCATCGACCCGCCGACCTTCTCCAACTCCAAGCGCATGGAAGGGGTTTTCGACGTGCAGCGCGACCACGTGCAGCTGCTCGACCTGGCCATGGCCCGTCTGGCCAGCGGTGGCGTGCTGTATTTCTCCAACAACTTCCGCAAGTTCCAGCTCGAGGAAAACCTGGCGGCGCGCTACTGCGTCGAGGAAATCACCGCCAAGACCATCGACCCGGATTTTGCCCGTAACGGCAAGATCCACCGAGCCTGGAAAATCACCGCCCGCTGACAGTTGATTGGATCCACAGAGCCTTGATTTTCAAGGCTCTTTGCTCTAGCCAAATTAGTGGCTAATAGCTATAACTCAATGCATGCCCATGTGACGCTCACGTTCGCTGGCGTTATGAGTTTTGCTTATGTCGTTGCACTCGGTACGCCCGAAAATCTTGGGCTTCATCAGCGAAGACGTGTCGGCCTGGCTGGTCGCGTTCCTGGTATTGCTGTTTGGATGTGTGTTGACCGGGCTGCTGGCCTGGTCGACCCTCAATCTGTATCAGCAACAGCTGCGGCAACGCTTCCAACTGCTGGCCAGCGAACGTTACAGCCGCATTGAAGAGCGCTTCGAGGATCAGGAGCAGCGCCTGGATGGCCTCAAGCGCTTTTTCATCAATTCCGGCGCGGTCTCGCGCCAGGACTTCGACGGCTACACCAAACCCCTCTTGCATCGCACCCAGGCCTACGCCTGGGCGCCGCGCGTCAGCGGTGCCGAGCGTGGGGTGTTCGAGCGCATGGCGCAGGAACAGGGGGCGTCGGATTATTTCATCGCCGACCTGAATGCCGACGGCAAGCTGCAGCGCGCTGCCCAGCGCGAGGAGTATGTGCCGGTGCTCTACAGCCAGACCCAAAGCCCGCTGGGTTCGCCCCTGGGTTTTGATCTGCTGGCCCAGCCGACGCGTCGCGAGACCCTCGAGCGGGCGCGGTTGCGCGCTGGCGCGGCGGTTTCGCAGCCGGTACGTTTAGTCGGCGTGGAGCCTTCCTACGCGCGCGGCATCATCCTGGCGACTCCCGTCAGCCTGCGTGCCGACTCGGCCATGTCGCCCCCCGAACCTTACGGTTATGTGATCGCGGTGATCAGCATGCGCCAGCTGGTGGTCGATGGCCTGCCCGAGCAGAGTCACGACAACTTGTTTGTGCAGATCATCGACCTGTCGACCGCCGGGCCGCACGGCCTGCTCTATGAGTCGAGCAACGGCCCTGGGGCCAGCCCGCTGGCGGTAAGCCGGGTGCTGAGCCTGGCCGATCATGATTACCAGGTGAACATCCGCCCCAGCGCGGTGTTCCTCCAGGCCAACCATTCTTCGGTGTTCAGCCAGGTGGTCCTGGGCACGTTGCTGAGCCTGCTGCTCAGTGCCTTGCTGTATGTCCTGGTCAGCCAGCGGCAGCGGGCGCTGCGGCTGGTGGAGCAGCGCACCGAGGAACTGCGGGTCAGGGAGCAGGAGTTGCGCGGCACCCATGGGCAGCTGCGCAGCGTGCTTAATGCGGCGACCCAGGTGGCGATCATCGCCACGGACCTGCGGGGGGTGATCAGCACCTTCAATGCCGGCGCCGAACATATGCTTGGCTACAAAAGCCTGGAAGTGGTGGGGCACCTGACTCTGGAGAGCCTGCACTTGCCCGCGGAGTTGACTGTGCGCGCACAAGTGCTGAGCCAGCGTTACGGCCGGCAGATCCCCATGTGCCAGGCGATGCTGGTGGACGGTTCCGAAGAGCGGGGCGAGGAGACCCGCGAGTGGACCCTGGTACGCCGCGATGGCAGTTATCTGCTGGTGAACATGCTGGCTACCCCGGTCATGGACGATCACGGGCTATGGGTCGGCCACTTAGCCATCTGCATCGACATCACCGAACGCAAGCGGGTCCACGAGGCGCTGGCGGCCCGTGATCATCTGCTGAAGAAACTCAGCGCCCATGTGCCGGGGGCGATCTATCAGTTCCAGATGGATGCCGAAGGCCATTCCAGCTTCACCTACGTCAGTGACGGCATCCGCGACATCTATGAGATCGATCCGCTGCAGTTGCAGCTGGATGCCAACCCGGTGTTCGAGCGCATTCACCCGGACGATGTGGCCCGCGTGCGCAGCTCTATCTGGACCTCGGCAAAAAAACTCAGCCCCTGGCGCGAAGAATATCGGGTGCGGTTGCCGCAGCGCGGCCTGCGCTGGATACGCGGCGAAGCGACCCCGGAAAAGCTCGCGGGCGGCGGGGTGCTGTGGCATGGCTATCTGTCGGATATCTCCGATCTCAAGCGGGTGGAGGAGGAATTGCGCGCGCTCTCGGTCACCGACTCGCTGACCGGTATCCACAACCGACGTTATTTCCAGGAGCGGCTGCAGACCGAAATGGCGCGGCTCGAGCGCGGGGCGGGCAACCTGGCGGTGATCATGCTGGATGTCGATCACTTCAAGCGGATCAACGACCAGCATGGGCATGCCATCGGCGATCGGGTGCTGCGCGCTGTGTGTGAGCGCATCAGCCATCGCCTGCGGCGCACCGATGTGTTTTGCCGGCTGGGCGGCGAAGAGTTCATGGTGTTGTGCCCGGATACCGACGGCCAGCAGGCCTATGTGCTGGCCGAGGAGCTGTGGCGCGCGCTGCGCAGCTCGCCGATCGAGGGCGTGGGCGTGGTCACTGCCAGTTTTGGCATTGCCAGCTGGCGGGAGCACGAAGGCGCCGACGGGCTGTTGCTACGGGCGGATTCCGGGGTTTATGCGGCCAAGCAGGCGGGGCGCGACCGGATCGAGGTCGAAATGGAGTAGGCGGGGAGCGGCAGCGGGGCGGCGCGAGGTTGCCCTCGCGCCGCCAGCGAAAGGCGGCTTACTGGGCCGACGCGGTAGTCGCCAGTTTCGGCTGGCGGTACAGATCCAGCAGCACCTGATCGAGCACCGAGGACGCGCCCCAAGGCTTCGGATCGTTGAGAATCGCCACCACCGCCCAGGTGTTGCCGTTGCTGTCGCGGCTATAGCCGGCGATGGCGCGCACGGTGTTCAGGGTCCCGGTCTTCACGTGGGCTTCACCGGTCATGGCGGTGCGCTTCAGGCGCTTGCGCATGGTGCCGTCCATGCCGGCGATCGGCATCGAACTGATGAACTCCGCCGAGTACGGGCTTTTCCAGGCCGCTTGCAGCATGGACGCCAGTTCGCGGGCGCTGACTCGTTCGGCACGGGACAGGCCCGAACCGTTCTCCATCACCAGGTGCGGCGCGGTGATGCCTTTTTTCGCCAGCCACTGACGTACCACCCGCTGCGCGGCCTTGGCATCGTCGCCGTCGGCCGCGGTGCGGTATTGCGCGCCGAGGCTGAGGAACAGCTGCTGGGCCATGGTGTTGTTACTGTATTTGTTGATGTCGCGAATGATCTCCGCCAGGTCCGGCGAGAAGGCCCGGGCCAGCACTTTGGCGCTCGATGGCACGATGGCCAGGCGGTCCTTGCCCTGGATGCTGCCGCCCAGCTCCTTCCAGATGGCCCGTACCGCGCCGGCGGTATAGGTCGCATGATCGAGCAGCGACAGGTAGGTCTGCGAGCTGCAGCCGTCGCCCAGCTGGCCGTTGACGGTCACGGTGACGCTGCCGTCTGCCTGCGGGACCGGGTTGTAGCGCACGTTGCCGGTGCACTGTTTGCCGCCGACGGCCTTGACCTGATTGTCGATGCGGATGCTGGCAATTGGCGGCTCGACGGAAATCAGCACCTTGCCCGAGTCGTTGCGCGCGACGAAGCGCAGGGCCTTGAGGTTGACCAGCAGGGCGTCAGGCTTGACCAGGAACGGTTTGTTCTCGTCATTGCCATCGTCGTTGAACTGCGGCAGTTGCGGTTGCACGAAGAAATTGCGGTCCAGCACCAGATCGCCGGTCACTTGCTGCACGCCGTTGGCCCGCAGGTCGCGCATCAGCAACCAGAGTTTCTCCATGTTCAGCTTGGGGTCGCCACCGCCCTTGAGGTACAGGTTGCCATTGAGGATGCCGCCGCTCAGGGTGCCGTCGGTGTAGAACTCGGTTTTCCACTGGTGGGTCGGGCCAAGCATTTCCAGGGCCGCGTAGGTGGTGACCAGTTTCATGGTGGAGGCCGGGTTGACCGACACGTCGGCGTTGTAAACGGTAGCCGTGCCCGGGCCGTTGAGCGGAATCATCACCAGCGACAAGGCGTTGTCTTGCAGCTTGCTGGTCTTGAGGGCCTGCTGGACCTTGGGCGAAAGGGTGGTGTTGACGGGGGCGGCAGAAGCGGAAATGGCCAGGGGCAGAAGAAAACTGGCCAGCAGCAATGGACGTAAAGATTTGATCATGTGAAGTAAAACCCTACAGCCGAGGGGGAGAAAAAGACGAGGGCATGAAGATAAATTCCCTCAGTGGTCACGAAAGTGTCGGCATTATGCCCCAAGGTATAGCGGCTTGTGCCGTGCCGCGGCGGGCTTATCCGCTATTTTTTTCCCAATGGCAGGCCAAGGCCCTCATAGAGTCAGGCAATCGGTTGCTTAAGCTGTTAAAGTGCCGCCCGTTATTACTTATGAGGATTGTTCCATGGCCACTAACCGTTCCCGCCGTCTGCGCAAAAAACTGTGCGTAGATGAATTTCAGGAGCTGGGTTTTGAGCTGAACCTGGATTTCAAAGAAGATCTGGCCGAAGAGGCTATTGACGCTTTCCTCGACGCGTTCCTCAAAGAAGCGATGGAAGCCAACGGCCTCGGCTATGTAGGTGGCGATGACTTCGGTCTGGTTTGCCTGAGCAAGCGCGGTTCGGTCAGCGAAGAGCAACGTGCCAAGGTCGAAGCCTGGCTCAAGGCCCGCACCGAGCTGACCAACGTTGAAGTCAGCCCGCTGCTGGACGTCTGGTACCCGGAAAACTCGATCAATCCGGTAGCCTGATGCAGTGAGTCGGCGGCCCGTCCGGGCCGCCGGCTCATGGCTGTCGCTGTACAGCCTTTTCTCTGTTTATTTCCCCGCACAACTTTTATATGCCTCGGGCCTGTTTCCCGGGATTTCCCGTGGGCGGGTTGTAGCCGCTGCCGTAGGCTGCGATAAGCCCGAAGGGCTTCAGCAATCTTGAGACCTTGCACGCCCTTCGGTCGCGATCGCAGCCTGCGGCAGCGGCTACAGGCTCATTCCTTGTTCCAGTTGAGGATCGCCAGGGTCAGCACGCCGGCCACGATGCCCCAGAATGCCGAGCCGATGGAAAACAGGGTCAGGCCTGAGGCGGTCACCATAAAGGTGATCAGCGCTGCCTCGCGCTCCTGCACTTGGCTCATGGCGATACTCAAGCCGTTGATGATCGAGCCGAACAGCGCCAGGGCGGCGATCGACAGCACCAGTTCCTTGGGCAATGCCGCGAACAGGGCCGCCAGGGTCGCGCCGAAAATGCCGGCGATGCCGTAGAAAATCCCGCACCAGACCGCCGCGGTGTAGCGCTTGTCGCGGTCTTCATGGGCATGCGGGCCGGTGCAGATTGCCGCGCTGATGGCTGCCAGGTTGATGCCGTGGGAGCCGAACGGTGCCAGCAGCAGCGAGGCGACGCCGGTGGCGGTAATCAGCGGCGAGGCCGGGACGTTGTAGCCGTCGGCGCGCAGCACGGCGACCCCGGGCATGTTCTGCGAGGTCATGGCCACCACGAACAGCGGGATGCCGATGCTGATGGTCGCCGCCAGGGAGAAGTGCGGGGTGGTCCAGACCGGCGTGGCGACCTGCAGGTGGAATTCGCTGAAGTCCAGCAGGCCCATGCCCCCGGCCAGCAACGTGCCGATCAGCAGCGCAGCCAGCACCGCATAGCGTGGCGACAGGCGCTTGACCAGCAGATAGCTGAAGAACATGCCCAGCACCAGGCCGGTGCGGTGCTGCGCGGCGACGAAAATCTCGCTGCCGATCTTGAACAGGATGCCCGCCAGCAGCGCCGCGGCGAGGGAGGCCGGGATGCGCTTGACCAGGCGTTCGAAACTGCCGGTGAGGCCGCAGAGGGTCACCAGCACGGCACAGGTGATATAGGCACCGATGGCTTCGCCGTAGCTGACGCCGGACAGGCTGGTAATCAGCAGCGCGGCGCCGGGGGTCGACCAGGCGATGGTGATCGGCGTGCGGTAGCGCAAGGACAGGCCGATGCTGCACACGGCCATGCCGATGGAAATGGCCCAGATCCACGAGGAGATCTGCCCGCTGGTCAGCCCGGCGGCTTGCCCGGCCTGGAACATCAGCACCAGGGAGCTGGTGTAGCCGGTCATCATGGCGATGAAGCCGGCGACTATGGCCGAGGGCGAAGTATCGGCCAGGGGGCGTAGCGGCGCGAGGGAGGCGTCGGACATGGAGCGCTATTCCTTTTCTGATGAAGACATCTGTCACCTCAAAGCCCGGCGCAGGGGCATTGGCTGACGAAAGCAGGGCCCAAGCCTAAACGTAAAAGTAACCATTCATTGCAATACAGCCAGGGCGGCAAATGGCCGTACAGTCGCGGCGAAAGCCTGCTGGCCATACAGTTATTGCGAATGCACCCCGTGGGTTGTGTACAATGTGCCATTGTTTTTACGCGATACTTGTCAGCGACCCACTGTGCCGTATTACAGTCACGGTCTATTCGCCGCAGTTCTCCCGACTCGAGTGCCCATGAACGAACAGTTGCAACCCCTCAAGAAACAACCGCGAGCCGGCAAGGCCGGTCGCAGCGGGACCCAGGACGATATTGTCTACGCGCATATCTTCGAGGCCATCCTCGAACAGCGCCTGGCGCCCGGCACCAAATTGAGCGAAGAGGCGCTGGGGGAAATTTTCGGGGTCAGCCGTACCATTATTCGTCGCGCCCTGTCGCGCCTGGCCCATGAGGGTGTGGTGCTGCTGCGGCCCAATCGCGGCGCGGTGGTGGCCAGTCCGAGTGTCGAGGAAGCCCGCCAGGTGTTCATGGCGCGCCGCCTGGTGGAGCGGGCGATTACCGAACTGGCGGTGCAGCACGCCACGGCCGAGCAGCTTTCCGAGCTGCGGCAGATGGTCAACGAAGAGCGCGACAGCTTCTCGCGCGGCGACCGCGGCGCCGGTATCCGCCTGTCTGGCGAGTTCCACCTGAAGCTTGCCGAAGCGGCGAAGAATGCACCGCTGATCAGCTTCCAGCGCAGCCTGGTGTCGCAGACATCACTGATCATCGCCCAGTACGAAAGCGGCAACCGCTCGCATTGTTCCTACGACGAGCACACCCAATTGATCGACGCCATCGAAGCCCGTGACGCGGAACTGGCGGTGAACCTGATGATGCATCACATGGATCACATCGACAGCAAGCTCAACCTCGACGAGGAAAGCGCTTCGGACGACCTGCACGCGGTGTTCTCGCACCTGCTGCAAACCAAGAAGCCGGGCCGCTCTCCCGCCAAGCTCTGAGGCATTGCAGCGGGCCCTTCGCGGGCAAGCCTCGCTCCTACGCGAACGTTGTAATCCGTAGGAGCGAGGCTTGCCCGCGATGACGGCCTGAAAGGCACAAAAAATCCCCCGGAATCCAACGATCACGGGGGATTTTTTTATGCCTGGAACAACCTAGCGCTGGTGCACCAGGTTGCCCGCGGCATAGGTCTGCGCCACGGTGCGGTCGTCGCCCAGGGTCATCAGCACGAACAGCGTTTCGGCGATGCTCTTGGACTGTTTCAAGCGATAGCTCAGCAGCGGCGTGGCGTTGTAGTCGAGCACCAGGAAGTCGGCGTCGGTGCCCGGTTGCAGGGTGCCGATCCGCTCTTCCAGGCGCAGTGCGCGAGCGCCGCCGAGGGTGGCCAGGTACAGCGACTTGAGCGGGCTCAGGCGCGCGCCCTGCAGCTGCATGACCTTGTAGGCTTCGTTCAGCGTCTGCAGCAGCGAGAAGCTGGTGCCGCCGCCAACGTCGGTGCCCAGGCCGACATTCAGCTTGTGCTTCTCGGCCATCGGCAGGTTGAACAGGCCGCTGCCGAGGAACAGGTTCGAAGTCGGGCAGAAGGCCACGGCCGAACCGGTCTGCGCCAGGCGTGCGCATTCGTCGTCGCACAGGTGCACGCCGTGGGCGAACACCGAGCGCTCGCCCAGCAATTGATAGTGGTCATACACGTCCAGGTAGCCCTTGCGCTCCGGGAACAGCTCCTTGACCCACTCGATTTCCTGCAGGTTTTCGCTGATGTGGGTCTGCATGTACAGGTCGGGGTATTCACCGAGCAATTGCCCGGCGAGGGTCAGTTGTTCCGGGGTGCTGGTCGGCGCGAAGCGTGGTGTCACCGCGTAGTGCAGGCGACCCTTGCCGTGCCAGCGCTCGATCAGCGCCTTGCTTTCCAGGTAGCTGGATTCGGCGGTGTCGGTCAGGTAGTCCGGGGCGTTGCGGTCCATCATCACCTTGCCGGCGATCATCCGCAGGTCGAGCTTCTGCGCCGCTTCGAAAAAGGCATCCACCGATTGCGGGTGCACGCTGCCGAACACCAGGGCGGTGGTGGTGCCGTTGCGCAGCAGTTCCTTGATGAAAATCTCCGCCACTTGCTCGGCATGGGTCGCGTCGGCGAACTGGCTTTCGCAGGGGAAGGTGTAGGTGTTGAGCCAGTCCAGCAGTTGCTCGCCATAGGCACCGATCATGCCGGTCTGCGGCAGGTGGATATGGGTGTCGATGAAGCCGGGGGTGATCAGCGCATCCTGGTAGTGAGTGATCTCGATATCGGCGGGCAGGCTGGCGAGTAGTTCGCTGGCGTGGCCGAGGGCGCTGATCTGGCCGTTGTCGACCACCAGCAAGCCATCCTCGAAGTACTCGTAGGAGGCTTCGATGCCGACCTCGGCGGGGTCGGCGATGCTGTGCAGGATGGCGGCACGGTAGGCTTTGCGAGTCAGAGGCATGAGGCAGTCTCGGTTCGTGGCTTTTTAATGGGAGGCATGGCTGCGGCGCGAAGCCGGCAGCAGTTTGGCAATGGGTTCGGCGCGGGCGCTGTGCTGGCCGAAATTGGCGTTATAGGTGGCGATGATTTCGCCGGCGATGGAAATGGCGATTTCCACCGGCAGCTTGCCTTTGACTTCACCCAGCCCCATCGGGCAGCGCATGCGTTGCAGCACGCCGCTGTCGAAACCGCGTTCGCGCAGGCGGTGTTCGAATTTTACCCGCTTGGTCTTCGAGCCGATCAGGCCGAAGTAGGCGAAGTCGTTGCGCTTGAGAAGCGCGGCGGTTAGCTCCAGGTCGAGCTGGTGATTGTGGGTCATGACGATGCAGTAGCTGCCAGGGGGCAGGTCATCGATTTCATCGACCGGCTCTTCGCTGACGATCTTGCGCACGCCATGGGGGATCTGTTCGGGGAATTCCTGTTCCCGCGAGTCGATCCAGCGCACTTTGCACGGCAGGCTGGCCAGCAGCGGCACCAGCGCACGGCCGACATGGCCGGCGCCAAAGACCGCGATCTGCGCCTGGACCTGGCCCATGGGTTCGAACAGCAACACCGTCACCCCGCCGCAGCACTGGCCGAGGCTGGCGCCGAGGCTGAAGCGCTCCAGGTGGGTGTCCTGCTTGCCGCTGGCGAGCATCTCGCGGGCGATCTGCATGGCCTTGTATTCCAGGTGCCCGCCGCCAATGGTGTCGAAACTCTGGCTGGCGCTGATGACCATTTTCGAGCCGGCGTTGCGTGGCGTCGACCCCAGCTCTTCGATGATGGTCACCAGCACGCAGGGTTCGCCGCGGGTTTGCAGGTCGGCGAGGGCGCTGATCCAGTTGTACATGTTTCACCTCAGCATTCGCTGTTGTCTGTTCGGCCGTCATCGCGGGCAAGCCTCGCTCCTACGGACGCGCGAATGGCGCACAACCTGTAGGAGCGAGGCTTGCCCGCGATGCGGCGCACCTCGATCTAGAGCGGGGCCAGTTCAGACTCGGCCTCGACGGCCTTCTTCACCTTCAACTGGCGCATCTGCTCGCAGCCCCACAACACCCGTTCCGGCGTGGCCGGGGCGTCGATCTTCGGCTGGTGCCGGTAATCGCCGAGGCTGGCCACGGCGTCCTTGATCGCGCACCAGGCGGCGATGCCGAGCATGAACGGCGGTTCGCCCACGGCCTTGGAGTGGAACACCGTGTCTTCCGGGTTCTTGCGGTTTTCCACCAGTTTCACGCGCAAATCCAAAGGCATGTCGGCAACGGCTGGAATCTTGTAACTGGCGGGGCCGTTTGTCATCAGCCTGCCCTTGGCGTTCCACACCAGCTCTTCCATGGTCAGCCAGCCCATGCCCTGGATAAAGCCGCCTTCCACCTGGCCGATGTCGATGGCCGGGTTCAGCGAGGCGCCGACGTCATGCAGGATGTCGGTGCGCAGCATCTTGTACTCGCCGGTCAGGGTATCGACTATCACCTCGGCACAAGCGGCGCCGTAGGCGAAGTAGTAGAACGGCCGGCCACGGGCCTGGGCACGGTCGTAATAGATTTTCGGAGTCTTGTAGAAGCCGGTGCTGGACAGCGAGACCTGGGCGAAATAGGCCTGCTGGATCAGCTCCTCGAAGCTCAGGATCTGGTCGCGGACGCGCACATGGCCGTTGTGGAATTCCACATCTTCCTCGCTGACCTTGTACTGCCGGGCGGCGAATTCGACCAAGCGCTTCTTGATGGTTTCGGCGGCATTCTGCGCGGCCTTGCCGTTCAGGTCAGCGCCGCTGGAGGCCGCGGTCGGCGAGGTATTGGGCACCTTGTCGGTGTTGGTCGCGGTGATCTGCACCCGGTCGATTTCCACCTGGAATACCTCGGCCACCACCTGCGCCACCTTGGTGTTCAGGCCCTGGCCCATTTCCGTGCCGCCGTGGTTGAGGTGGATGCTGCCGTCGGTGTAGACGTGCACCAGCGCACCGGCCTGGTTGAGGAAGCTGGCGGTGAAGGAAATACCGAATTTCACCGGTGTCAGCGCCAGGCCCTTTTTCAGGATCGGGCTGTTTGCGTTGTAGCGACGGATCGCCTCGCGGCGCTCGGCGTACTGGCTGCTGGCTTCCAGTTCGGCGGTCATTTCCTCGAGCATGTTGTGCTCGACGGTCTGGTAGTAATGGGTGACGTTGCGTTCGGTCTTGCCGTAATAGTTGGCCTTGCGCACCGCCAGCGGGTCGAGGGCCAGATGGCGGGCGATGGCGTCCATCACTTCCTCGATGGCGACCATGCCTTGCGGGCCGCCGAAACCACGGTAGGCGGTGTTCGACGCGGTGTTGGTCTTGCAGCGATGGCCGTTGATGGTGGCATCGCCCAAGTAATAGGAGTTGTCGGCGTGGAACATCGCCCGGTCGACGATCGAGGCCGACAGGTCCGGCGAGCAACCGCAGTTGCCGGCCAGCTCCAATTGGATGCCGTGCAGGCGACCGCTGCTGTCGAAACCGACGTCGTACTCGATATAGAAGGGGTGGCGCTTGCCGGTCATCAGCATGTCTTCGACCCGCGGCAGGCGCATCTTGGTCGGCTGGCCGGTGAGGTGCGCGATCACGGCGCACAGGCACGCTGGGCTGGCGGCCTGGGTCTCCTTGCCGCCGAAACCACCGCCCATGCGGCGCATGTCGACCACGATCTTGTTCATCGACACGTCCAGCACCTCGGCCACCAGTTTCTGCACTTCGGTGGGGTTCTGGGTCGAGCAGTAGACGATCATGCCGCCGTCTTCGGTGGGCATCACCGAGGAAATCTGCGTTTCCAGGTAGAAGTGTTCCTGGCCGCCGATGTGCAGCGTGCCCTGCAGGCGATGCTCGGCACTGGCCAGGGCCTTGGCCGAGTCGCCGCGCTGATGGGTGTGGCTGTCGAGGACGAAGTGGCGTTTGCGCAGGGCTTCGACCACGTCCAGCACCGGTTCCAGGTCCTGGTATTCGATGATCGCCGCCATGGCCGCCTTGCGCGCGGTGTCCAGGTCGCGGGCGGCCACGGCCAGCACCGGCTGGCCGACGAACTGCACGTCGTCGATGGCCAGCAGCGGGTCGCCGGGCAGCAGCGGGCCGATGTCCTTCAGCCCCGGAATATCCTTGTGGGTGATGACGATGCGCACACCGTCGAAGGCGTAGCAGGGGGTGGTGTCGATGCTGAGGATCTTGGCGTGGGCACGGTCCGAGAGGCGCGCATACACATGCAGCTGGTTGGGGAATTCCAGCCGGTCATCGATGTACACCGCTTCGCCGGACACATGCTTGGCGGCGCTGTCGTGCTTGACGCTGCGCCCGACGCCGGTGGTCAGGTCCTGTTGAAACAGGGCGCTCAGTTCGGCTTGAGTCTTCTCGACTTTGTGATGATTAGACATAAGCGGTCACCCGAGTCTCGATGTGCGGTGTTTGCAGTTCGATGAAGTATTTGCGCAGCAGGTTCCGGGCGCTGAGCAGGCGGTATTCCTTGCTGGCGCGGAAGTCCGAAAGCGGGGTGAAGTCCTCGCCCAGGGCGGCGCAGGCACGCTCGACTGTGGTCTCGTTCCAGGGCGCGCCGAGCAGCGCGGCTTCACAATGCTGGGCGCGTTTCGGGGTGGCGGCCATGCCGCCGAAGGCCACGCGGGCGTCGGCGATCACACCGTTTTCGATGCGCAGGTTGAACGCCGCGCAGACCGCGGAAATGTCGTCGTCCAGGCGCTTGGACACCTTGTAGGCGCGGAACAACTGCTGGGCGCTGGCCCGCGGCACGATGATCTTCTCGATGAACTCGCTGTCCTGGCGCGCGGTGACGCGGTAGTCGATGAAATAGTCTTCCAGGGCCAGGGTGCGGCGGGTGTTGCCTTTGCACAGGACGATCTGCGCGCCCAGGGCGATCAGCAAGGGCGGCGAGTCGCCGATGGGCGAGGCGTTGCCGATGTTGCCGCCCAGGGTGCCCTGGTTGCGGATCTGCAAGGAGGCGAAGCGCTGCAGCAGTTCGCCGAAGTCCGGGTACTCGGCCTTGAGGGCGTCGTAGCAGTCGGAGAGGGGGGTGGCGGCACCGATTTCCAGACGGTCGTCGAAGCGCTCGATGCGTTTCATTTCGGCGACGTTGCCAACGTAGATCATCACCGGCAGTGGACGGTGGAACTGCGTGACCTCCAGCGCCAGGTCGGTGCCGCCGGCCAGCAGCCGGGCTTGCGGATAGGCGTCATACAGGTCGGCCAGGTCGCTGATGGTCAGCGGCACCAGGCAGCGTTTGTCGCCACTGTTGAGCTCGCCGGTGTCGCTGGGGGCGATGGCCTTCAGGCGGGCGATGGTCTCGGCTTCGCGGGCGTCGAACTGGTCCGGCTGCTTGGCGCAACAGGCCTGCTCGGCGGCGGCGAGGATCGGGCGGTAGCCGGTGCAGCGGCACAGGTTGCCGGCCAGGGCTTCGTGGGCCTTGTGCGAATCGGGCTGCTCGGAGTTCTTTTGCAGGGCGAACAGCGACATGACGAAACCCGGTGTACAGAAGCCGCACTGCGAGCCGTGGCACTCGACCATGGCTTTCTGCACGCTGTGCAACTGGCCCTGGTGCTTGAGGTCCTCGACGCTGATCAGCTGTTTGCCGTGCAGCGACGAGACGAAGGTCAGGCACGAGTTGAGGCTGCGATAACGGATGTGCTCCGTGCCCGCGTCGTCGGTCTGCAATTCGCCGACCACCACGGTGCAGGCACCGCAGTCGCCACTGGCGCAGCCTTCTTTGGTGCCGGGCTTGCCCAGGTGCTCGCGCAGATAATTGAGCACCGTCAGGTTCGGGTCCAGGGTGTGCTCGCTACGGAGTTCCTGGTTGAGTAAAAACTGGATCACGGAAGGCCTCGCAGACTCATTATTGTTGTTAACCGACTTGGGCCGAATTTAGTCATGTCTGACTTTTCGGTCAACGATTTTCTGACTTAAGGGTCAGGAAATTGCTTTTTGCCGATCAACACGCGCTTTCAAACAGTATTGACCCTCCCGGGTCACCGTGCTTTTTGCTTATTCCGTGCCAAATTCAGGCCCTTGGGCACTCCGCGATGGGGTAGCAATTGCGCTACACTGCGCCGCTTGTACAGATCGATCAGTTTGAAGGAAAACCATGACGTTCAAGGCGCCGGACAGCCTCGCCGAGCAAATCGCTCACCACCTCGCCGAACGCATCATTCGCGGCGAGCTCAAGCCTGGGGAGCGCATTCAGGAACAGAAGGTCACGCTGGCCCTCAACGTCAGCCGCGGTTCGGTCCGCGAGGCCCTGCTGATCCTCGAGCGCCGTCACCTGATCGCGATCCTGCCGCGTCGTGGCGCCCATGTGACCGAGCTCACCCCGCACAAGGTGCAGAGCCTGTGCACGCTGATGAGCGAGCTGTACATCCTGCTGGGCAATTCGGTGGCCAACGGCTGGGAACTGCAAGCCGACATGGCGCCGTTCCTGCAGATCCAGCAACGGCTGATCGCCGCCTACGAGCGCCAGGACATCCGCAGCTTCGTCGAAGACAGCTTCAACGTGATGCGCGCCGCCTATCCGTTCGCCGACAACCCGTACCTGCAGGAAACCGTCGAGAACCTGCAGCCGGCGATGAGCCGTGCCTATTTCCTGGCCCTGGAGCAGCGCAAGGCGGAAATGAGCGAATTCCTCGACCTGTTCGAGCAACTGCTGGCCGCCGTGCTGGCCCGTGACCTACCGACGATCCGCCTGGTGCTGACGGCCTATGCCCGGCGCAGTTGCGATCTGGTGGTCGCCGCCTTGACGGTTGCCTGAGCGTGCGGCTCAAGTGCATCAAGCTGGCGGGGTTCAAATCCTTCGTCGACCCGACCACGGTGAACTTCCCCAGTAACATGGCGGCGGTGGTCGGGCCCAATGGCTGCGGCAAGTCGAACATCATCGACGCCGTGCGCTGGGTGATGGGCGAAAGCTCGGCCAAGAACCTGCGCGGCGAGTCGATGACCGACGTCATCTTCAACGGCTCCACCAGCCGCAAGCCGGTAAGCCAGGCCAGCATCGAGCTGGTCTTCGACAACTCCGACGGCACCCTGGTCGGCGAGTACGCGGCCTACGCGGAAATTTCCATCCGCCGCAAGGTCACCCGCGACAGCCAGAACAGCTATTTCCTTAACGGCGCCAAGTGCCGCCGTCGCGACATTACCGACATCTTCCTCGGTACCGGCCTGGGGCCGCGCAGCTACTCGATCATCGAGCAGGGCATGATCTCCAAGCTGATCGAGGCCAAGCCGGAAGACCTGCGCAACTTCATCGAAGAAGCCGCCGGGATTTCCAAGTACAAGGAGCGCCGCCGGGAAACCGAAAACCGCATCCGCCGTACCCACGAAAACCTGGCGCGCCTGACCGACCTGCGCGAAGAGCTGGAGCGCCAGCTCGAACGCCTGCACCGCCAGGCCCAGGCTGCCGAGAAGTATCAGGAATACAAAGGCGAGGAGCGTCAGCTCAAGGCCCAGTTATCGGCGCTGCGTTGGCAGGCGTTGAACGAGCAGGTCGGGCAGCGCGAGTCGATCATCGGTAACCAGGAAGTCAGTTTCGAAGCGCTGGTGGCGGAGCAACGCAATGCCGATGCCGCCATCGAGCGCCTGCGTGACGGTCACCATGAGCTGTCCGAACGCTTCAATCTGGTGCAGGGGCGCTTCTATTCGGTCGGCGGCGATATTGCCCGGGTCGAGCAGAGCATCCAGCACGGCCAGCAGCGTTTGCGCCAACTCCAGGATGATTTGCGCGAGGCCGAGCGCGCGCGCCTGGAAACCGAATCTCACCTGGGCCACGACCGCACCTTGCTGGCCACCTTGGGCGAAGAGCTGGAAATGCTCGAGCCCGAGCAGGAAGTCACCAGCGCCGCGGCCGAAGAAGCGGCCGCGGCCCTGGAAGAAGCCGAAACCACCATGCACGGCTGGCAGGAGCAGTGGGACAGTTTCAACCTCAAGTCCGCCGAGCCGCGGCGCCAGGCCGAGGTGCAGCAATCGCGCATCCAGCAGCTAGAGGGCAGCATGGAGCGTCTGGGCGAGCGCCAGCGACGCCTGGTGGAAGAGCGCGCCTTGTTGGCCGCCGATCCAGAAGACGCGGCGATCCTCGAGCTCAACGAACAGCTCGCGGCCAGCGAGGCGACCCTGGAAGATTTGCAGGCCAGCGAAGACGGCCAGGTCGAGCGCCTGGAGCAGCTGCGTCAGGAGCTGCATCAGGCGACCCAGGCCCAGCAGCAGGCCCAGGGCGAATTGCAGCGTCTCAACGGTCGCCTGGCTTCGTTGGAAGCCTTGCAGCAGGCGGCGCTGAACCCGGGGACCGGCGCGGCGCAATGGCTGCAGGAGCAGCAACTGGCCGATCGTCCGCGCCTGGCCGAAGGCTTGAAGGTCGAGGCAGGTTGGGAGCTGGCGGTGGAAACCGTGCTCGGCGCCGACCTGCAGGCGGTACTGGTCGACGATTTTGCCGGTTTCGACCTGGCCGGCTTCGAGCAGGGCGACCTGCGCCTGCTCCAGCTGGCGGGCGAGGGCGCGCGGATACCCGGCAGCCTGCTGGACAAAGTCGATGCCCAGGTCGATCTGGCGCCCTGGCTGGGCCAGGTCAAGCCAGTGGAAAGCCTTGAACAGGCCCTGGCGTTGCGTGGCCAATTGGCGGCCGGCGAGAGCCTGATCAGCCGCGACGGGTTCTGGGTCGGCCGGCATTTTCTGCGGGTACGCCGGGCCAGCGAAGCGGAAAGCGGCATGCTCGCGCGCAACCAGGAAATCGAACAGCTGAGCCTGGAGCGCGACGAGCGCGAAGCCAGCGTGGAAGACCTGGAAACCCGTTTGCAGAACCTGCGTGCGCAACAGCGCCAGCAGGAAAATGGTCGCGAAAACCTGCGGCGCCTGCTGCAAGACGAAGCCCGTCAGCAAGGTGAATTGAAAGCCAAGCTTTCCGCCGGCAAGGCCAAGGCCGAACAACTGGCCCTGCGCCGCACGCGCCTGGATGAAGAAGTGGCGGAGCTGGGCGAGCAACGCGCCTTGGAACATGAGCAAATCGGCGAAGCTCGGCTGCAACTGCAAGAAGCCCTCGACAGCATGGCCCTGGACACCGAGCAGCGCGAGTTGCTGCTGGCCCAGCGCGACAGTTTGCGCGAGCGCCTGGACCGGGTGCGCCAGGAGGCGCGCCAGCACAAGGATCATGCTCATCAGTTGGCGGTACGCCTGGGGTCGCTCAAGGCCCAGCACGACTCGACCCGCCAGGCCCTGGAGCGCCTCGAGCAGCAATCGGAGCGCCTGACGGAGAAGCGCGAGCAGCTCAGCCTGAACCTGGAGGAGGGTGCCGCGCCACTGGAAGAGCTGCGCCTGAAGCTCGAGGAATTGCTGGAAAAACGCATGACCGTCGACGTCGAGCTCAAGAGCGCGCAGATCGCCATGGAGGACGCCGACCGCGAATTGCGCGACGCGGAAAAACGTCGGACCCAGGCCGAGCAGCAATCGCACTTGATCCGTGGCCAGCTCGAACAGCAGCGCATGGAATGGCAGGCATTGAGCGTGCGCCGCAAGACCTTGCAGGATCAATTGCTGGAAGACGGCTACGACTTGCAGGGTGTGCTCGCCACCCTGACCGAACAGGCCAGCGAGAAAGAGGCCGAGGAAGAACTCGAGCGAATTGCCGCACGCATCCAGCGCCTGGGGGCGATCAACCTCGCGGCCATCGATGAGTACCAACAGCAGTCCGAGCGCAAACGTTATCTGGATGCCCAGGATGCCGACCTGGTGGAGGCCCTGGAAACCCTGGAAAACGTGATTCGCAAGATCGACAAGGAAACCCGTAATCGCTTCAAGGATACCTTTGATCAGATTAACGGCGGTTTACAGGCACTCTTTCCAAAAGTTTTCGGTGGCGGCAGCGCTTATTTGGAACTGACGGGCGAAGATCTACTCGATACAGGGGTAACGATCATGGCGCGTCCTCCAGGGAAGAAGAACAGCACCATTCATTTGTTGTCCGGCGGTGAGAAAGCATTGACCGCCCTGGCGCTGGTATTTGCCATCTTCAAGTTGAATCCGGCGCCGTTCTGCATGCTCGACGAAGTTGACGCACCGCTGGATGACGCTAACGTTGGACGCTACGCAAGGCTGGTTAAAGAGATGTCGCAGACGGTGCAGTTCATCTATATCACCCACAACAAGATCGCCATGGAAATGGCCGATCAATTGATGGGCGTGACGATGCACGAGCCTGGCTGTTCGCGCCTGGTAGCCGTGGATGTCGAGGAGGCGATGGCGATGGTGGACGCCTGATATCCGGCGACCAAAGCCGGTATGTAAGTGACAAGTAAGAGGTTTTTACCTGTGCCGAGTACTGGCTGATCGACATATTGAATGAAGCCGTTGCGACAGACGGTGTAAAGTTGTCTTTGGTCGTGCTAGTTTAATGTCAATTTTTCCTCTACGTGGGCAAAAGGCCAGTCAGAACATAGAGTTGGCGCCACGTTTTAAAGCGGTTTGCAGTTTGCTAAACCTCTTATTTTTCAGCATTTTTCATAGAGGCACGGGATTACATGGAAATCGGTCTGCGCGAGTGGCTGATCGTCATCGGCATCATTGTCATTGCCGGTATTCTTTTTGATGGCTGGCGCCGTATGCGCGGCGGCAAAGGAAAGTTGAAATTCCGCCTGGATCGCAGCCTGTCCAACCTGCCGGACGACGACAGCAGTGCCGAACTGCTGGGCCCGCCCCGTGTGCTGGATACCCATAAGGAACCGCAACTCGACGAGCACGACCTGCCGTCGATGAGCGCGCCGGCGCGCGAACCGCGCGAGTCCGGCTCCAAGCGTGGCAAGCGTGCCAGCGAGCCGCAACAGGGCGACCTGAACCTCAACCTGGATCTGGACGGCGGCCCGAGCTTCAGCAGCCGCGACGACGACTTCCCGGATGAAACCAAGGCTTCCGGCTACGCCGACAAAGACCAGCCGCAAGCTGAAGAGGTGCTGGTAATCAGCGTGATCTGCCGTGATGCCGGCGGCTTCAAGGGCCCGGCGCTGTTGCAGAACATCCTGGAAAGCGGCCTGCGTTTTGGCGAGATGGATATTTTCCACCGTCACGAAAGCATGGCCGGCAATGGCGAAGTGCTGTTCTCCATGGCTAACGCGGTCAAGCCGGGCGTATTCGACCTGGACGACATCGACCACTTCAGCACCCCGGCGGTGAGCTTCTTCCTCGGCCTGCCAGGCCCGCGTCATCCGAAGCAGGCTTTCGACGTGATGGTGGCCGCGGCGCGCAAGCTGTCCCAGGAGCTGAACGGCGAGCTGAAGGACGACCAGCGCAGCGTGCTGACCGCCCAGACCATCGAGCACTACCGTCAGCGCATCGTCGAGTTCGAACGTCGCGCCCTGACCCAGAAGCGCTGAGCGCTTCGCGAGCCAGCCGCTCCCGCATGACCCTCGGCCTGCCGGAGCGGGCTCGCGATAGGGCCGAAGGCCCACCCGGACAAATATTGAGCAGCCTAGGCTGCTCTTTTGCTTTATGAGAGAACACCATGACCTCCGTCGAAACCCGCATTCTTGAGCTGCGCGCTGAGCTGGATCAGCACAACTTTCGCTACCACGTACTCGACGAGCCGAGCATTCCCGACGCTGAATACGATCGCCTGTTCCATGAGCTCAAGGCACTGGAAGCCGAACACCCGGAGCTGGTCAGCAGTGACTCGCCCACCCAGCGCGTCGGCAGCGCTGCGCTCTCGGCCTTCACTCAGGTGCGCCACGAAATACCCATGCTCAGCCTGGGCAACGCCTTCGAAGAAACCGACATGCGCGAGTTCGACCGCCGGGTGACCGAGGGTCTCGACCTGCCGGTGGGCGATCTGTTCGGCGGCGGCGCGGCGGTGGAATACAGCTGCGAGCCGAAGCTCGATGGCCTGGCGGTCAGCCTGCTGTATCTGGACGGCGTGCTGGTGCGCGGCGCGACCCGCGGCGACGGCACCACCGGCGAAGACATCAGCGTCAACGTGCGCACCGTGCGCAACATTCCGTTGAAGCTGCATGGCAGTGGCTGGCCGGCGACGCTCGAGGTGCGCGGCGAGGTCTACATGTCCAAGGCCGGGTTTGAGCGGCTCAATGCCGCGCAACTGGAAGTTGGCGGCAAGACTTTTGCCAACCCGCGTAACGCCGCGGCGGGCAGCTTGCGCCAGCTGGACTCGAAGATCACCGCCAGCCGTCCGCTGGAATTCTGCTGTTATGGCATCGGCCAGGTCACCGCTGACATTGCCGACACCCATATCGGCAATCTGCAACAGCTCAAGCAATGGGGCATGCCGGTCAGTCGCGAATTGAAACTGGCCAAGGGCATCGAAGAATGCCTGGATTACTACCGCGATATCGGCGAGCGCCGGAATGGCTTGCCGTATGAAATCGATGGCGTGGTGTTCAAGGTCAACAGCATTGCCTCGCAGCGTGAGCTGGGCTTCCGGGCTCGCGAGCCGCGCTGGGCGATCGCTCATAAATTCCCGGCGACGGAAGAGTTGACCGAACTGCTGGACGTGGAATTCCAGGTTGGCCGCACCGGCGCCGTAACCCCGGTGGCGCGCTTGAAACCGGTCAAGGTGGCGGGTGTCACCGTCTCCAATGCCACCTTGCACAACATGGACGAAGTGGCGCGCCTGGGCCTGATGATCGGCGACACCGTGATCATCCGCCGCGCGGGCGATGTGATTCCGCAAGTGGTGCAGGTGGTGACCGAGCGCCGGCCGCCGGATGCGCGCCCGGTGCACATTCCGCAGACCTGCCCGGTGTGCGGTTCGCATGTCGAGCGCACGCAACTGATCAAGCGCAGCAAGGGCAAGGAAACCATCAGTGAAGGCGCGGTGTACCGCTGTGTCGGCCGCCTGGCCTGCGGCGCGCAGCTCAAGCAGGCGATCATTCACTTCGTTTCCCGCAGGGCGATGGATATCGAGGGGCTGGGCGACAAGACCATCGAACAGCTGGTGGACGAAAAACTCATTGGCTCGCCGGCCGACCTCTACAAGCTCAAGTACGAACAGATCATCGACCTGGAAGGCTTTGCCGAGGTCTCCAGCAACAAGCTGCTCAAGGCCATTGCAGACAGCAAGAAACCGGGCCTGGCGCGCTTCATCTACGCCCTGGGCATTCCCGATGTGGGCGAAGAGACAGCCAAGGTCCTGGCGCGCTCCCTGGCCTCTCTGGAACGCGTGCAGCAGGCCTTGCCGGAAGTGCTGACCTATCTGCCGGATATCGGCCTGGAAGTGGCTCACGAAATTCATAGCTTCTTCGAGGACAGCCATAACCAGCAGGTGATCAGCGCTTTGCTCGATCCGCAGCAGTGCGCGCTCGAGCTGCAGGACCAGGGCGACCTGGGCGCCGAGTTCGCTGCCAGCACCACCCTGGGCGGCATGCTCGACAAGCTGGACATTCCATCGGTGGGGCCGGGTGCAGCGCAGAAGCTGGCGGACAAGTTCGCGACCCTAGACGGCGTGGTCAAGGCGGACTGGCTGGACATGCGCCAGACCCTGCCGGAGAAGCAGGCCAAGGCGGTGCGCGAGTTCTTCGACAACCCGGAAAACGCCGCTCGGGCGCTGGCCATCGAGGCGCAGCTGCAAGCCTTCGGCATGCACTGGCAGAGCGAAAAGAAAGTGGTGGAAGGGCTGCCGCTGGCCGGCCAGACCTGGGTGCTCACCGGCTCGCTGGAACTGATGAGCCGCGACGTGGCCAAGGACAAGCTGGAAAGCCTGGGCGCCAAGGTCGCCGGTTCCGTTTCGGCCAAGACCCACTGCGTGGTAGCCGGCCCCGGCGCCGGCTCGAAGCTGGCCAAGGCCAACGAGCTGGGCCTCAAGGTGTTGGATGAAGACGCCTTCGTGGCCTTCCTCGGCGAGCACGGTATCTCGGCATAACCCTGTGGCCGTTGCCGAAGGCTGCGATCGACCGCGCAGCGGGCGTTGCTCTGTCGGACGCCGGAAGGTCCTGCGGACCTTGTCGCAGCCTGCGGCAGCGGCTACATGGAATGGCGTTCCCCCGGCAGGAACGCCCTGAAGGCGATGGAACAATCGTCTCCTTCCCATGATCTAGTCTTGGCACGCCCAGGGAGAGATCGTCATGCACCGCTTCTTCGAACAGCTCAGTTCCCGTATCGCCGCGCCCTTTGTCCGTGAGAGCGGCCGCAACAGCAAGGTCTGGCCGTGTCGCTGCGGGCAGTCGCTGTTCTTTCGCAACAGCCAATGCCTGGCCTGCTCGGCGGCCTTGGGTTATCAGCCTGAGCAGAGTCGCTTGTCGTCGCTGCAGCCAGGGCCGGAGACCGATACCTGGCGGCTGGACGTCGATCCGCAAGCCGGGCTGTTCCGGCGCTGTGCCAACCTCGATACCCCGGCGGCCTGCAACTGGCTGCTGCCTGCGCATGCTGCCGGCACCTTGTGTGTGGCGTGCAGGTTGAACCGGACCATTCCCGATCTTGGCGTGCCGGAAAACCCCGAGCGCTGGCGCAAGGTGGAAATCGCCAAGCGCCGCCTGGTGGCGCAACTGGTCAGCCTGGGGTTGCCGCTGATCGCCAAGGCCGAGGATGAAGAGGCCGGCCTGGCTTTCGATTTTGTCGGTGTCGATTTGCAGGGCAGGGCACCCATGACCGGCCACGCCAACGGTTTGATCACCCTCGATATCAAGGAGGCCGATGACGCCTATCGCGAGCAGGTTCGAGTGCAGATGCACGAACCCTATCGCACCTTGCTCGGCCATTTTCGGCATGAGGTGGGGCATTACTACTGGGATCGCCTGATCGCAGGCAGCCATTGGCTGGAGCCCTGTCGCGCGCTGTTCGGCGACGAACGCGCAAGCTACGCCGAAGCCCTGGACCGGCATTATCAACAGGGCGCGCCCAACGATTGGTCGCAGACCTATGTCAGCGCCTACGCCACCATGCACCCCTGGGAGGACTGGGCGGAAACCTGGGCCCATTACCTGCACATGATGGACGCGGTCGATACCGCGCTGGGCTTCGGCATGAGCGCCCGGGAGATGGACTTCGACTACCAGCCATTCCCGCTGGATGCCCTGTACGACCCGCAGCACCCGGGCGGCCCGGCGTTCCTGTCTTTCATCAACGCCTGGATCGAACTGGCGGGCATGCTCAACGAGCTGTCGCGCAGCATGGGCCAGCCGGACTTCTATCCCTTTGTGTTACCGCCAGCGGTGATCGCCAAGCTGCACTTCATCCACCTGGTGATCCAGCAGGCCGGCGGCAAGGCCGACGAAGCACTCGAACAAGCCTGACGGCACGGGCTGCTTCTGTAGGCGTGAAGCTTGCTCGCAATGCAAGCGACTCGGCCCGGCAGAAGACCGTGGCGATGCTTTCGCGAGCAAGCTTCGCTCCTACCAAGGGCGGTTAGCGGCTGGTGCGCACGCCATCGAGCAAGGCATCGACCACTGCGCGAGCCATCTCCACGGAATGCACCATGGACCAGATCAGCCCGCGTTCGATGCCGCTGCCCTGTTCGGTGATTTCATCCGAGACTTCTTCGGCGCATTTGAGCAGTAGCGAGACATGCATCAAGGCTTCTTCGGCATTCACCCCGGCCTGCACCGCGAACAGCGGCCGTTGTTGGGCGTCCTGCAGGCCGAAGGGCTGGCTGCGGGTTTCTTGCAGTTGCGCCAGCAGCGGTTGCTTCTGGTCATGGAGCGACAGGAGCAGGGAGGCATTGGCTGCATCCAGTTCCGGATCGCGTAGTCGGCGCGGGGCAGTGAAGGGTGGGTCGGGGACGAGCTTTTTCATGTGGGTACCTACGACTCTCTGAAAGGTGAAAGCCGCCAGTCTCGCTTCCACACGAGAGGGTGGCAGCCATGCGTGGGTGTGGAAGACCGGGGAGTCCTTGGTACCCAAAGCCCGGCGCACTCGAAAGTGCCCCACGCATGGTCGCCATAACACGGATCTGCGGACATAAAACGCCAGCAGCCGCTGTTGAGCGCTGTACCAATGACTCTTCCAGACTTCCACATCCGGGTCGCTGAAATTGCAGCGACCCCCGCAGACTGCCCGATCAAATTCAGGGGTACAACCCGCCCAAAGGCGTTCCGGAGTTTCTAGGAAACCCCTTACAAAACAAAGCGAAAAATCGACGGCCAGCTCGCCGCAAAACTGCCATCTCACTTATACGCGGTCCTTGTAGCCGCTGCCGCAGGCTGCGATCGGGCGCGAAGCGCCCGCCAGGCCGGGAGGTGCGGTGTGTCAGGGAAATGGAGGGGGCAGGTTGGGCGTCTCCTGCGGAGCCGATCGCAGCCTGCGGCAGCGGCTACAGGGTCGGCGTTGCGTTACAGGGCGGTGTTGCATTTGGGCTGGAAGTTGCGCCCGCAGCAATGGGTCTGGAACGCGGTGCGGTGTTTGCGGCGCGCTTTGTAGCCGCTGCCGCAGGCTGCGAACGGGCGCGGAGCGCCCGCCAGGCCAGGCGGCGTGGTGGGGCAGGGAAATGGAGGGTGCGGGTTTGGCGTCTCCTGCGGAGCCGATCGCAGCCTGCGGCAGCGGCTACAGGAATCGACAAGCAAGTGGGGTAATGATCCAAGTGCTTGAAGCGGTTCAGATTTTTTAATCCTTACAGAGCGGTTGTAACTTCGCCGCAGATAGGTACAATGGCGCGGCTCGCCGTCAGGTGAGCGTCGTTATGGTGACCCCATTGGTCCCCTCGCAACGATCAGCCGTGAACCCGGTCAGGCCTGGAAGGGAGCAGCCGCAGCGGTGACATTGTGTGCCGGAGTGTGGCTGGTGGGGTTGCCACCTATCTAAAAAACCGTTGTAAATCAACGTGTTATTAGTCAAAAATTCTCGAAGTGTGACAGCGTTTAAGTACATCCAAGTGGTGCACTGTGCTGGCGATTTTAACCTTTCCGTTTTTCGTATGCTATCAGAGCAATCCTGATTCTCCGTCGCACGCAGAAAGTCCCGTGATAACGGATGGCGTTTATTTTTTGTGTTTGTTGTCGAGACTCTAGGGCGATCACCCCTTGCATTGGCTCAGGGTGATCGTATTCCTGGGGGGGGGGAGAAGCGGAGGAGCAATCTCCTCCGGCTACTCTTTGTGCGACTCACATGGTTGGACAGCTACGCCAATGGGAGCACACATGCTCGAGACGCCCGAAGCGCATCCGAGTATATGTAGTCACAAACACTGATTTGACTGGAGACATACGTCACCTCGTACACAGGTTTGTGAGGGCGATAGGAAATTACCCTTGTTGTGCTACACTCCAGCTGCTTGGACACAACGGTAATCGGTAGAGGGACGCCCTCGACTTCCTTGCCGTATCGCCTTCCCGTAGAGCTTGTATGCGATCTTTAACCATTTACCTTTTCCAGAGGTGGTTATCGAAAGCAGCAATCTCAGCGAGAGAGCAGTGTCTGCCACCGCCTCGATTCAAGTCCTTCGACCAGATGGATACCTTGAATCGGGGCGTTTCTTTTATTGGCCACCTATGTCGGCAGAATTGACATAAGTGGCGCAGACTCTTCTCATATCAGTTCATCCTCCGCCTTTGCGGGTGGCGATGCTGCCATTGTGTCTCGATAGTTTTGAAGGATGAACTCAGTCATCTTGATAACTGATGCCCACTGCCTTGCATCCATGTTGTCCGGCAAATTAATTGATCCATCATTCATGCCCATGATTGGTATAGGGATGTGGATCATTCCGGGCTTGGCATGGGGGTGGGGGTGGTGTGACGATGTGCTGGGCGTTGGCGCTAGTTCCGCAGTGGCTGGCAATGGTTTTGCTGTTTTTTTCTTGGCGGTTCCGACCGGAGCTGCGGGGGCCTTTACGTGAGGGCTGACGAAAATACCCGCGCTTTTAGCGGCACTGAGGAAAAAGGCGACAGATTTTGTAAGCGTCGATCCGGAAATATCGTATTGACGAAACTTGTCGGCCATTTGATTCGATGTTGCATTACGAAGGTTGAATGTCCCATCGGAAACAAATGTGTAGGAGCGTTCAATCATTTCTTTGAGTAATGATTTCGTTTGATCCTGATCTGCAGCGATATACGACTCAAGTAGAGTTGTAGGGGCATGCTTCTCATCAATCAGGTCGAACCATTTGAAGGTTGCAAGCAGTGCTGATTGTTCTGATCCAGAGCGTTTCTGTAGCGTGCTTCGGTCAATAACCGCAGGCATAACCTCGTGATCTTTCAGTTCATTCAACAAGCTTTCAAAGCTGCGGTACGAGGTGTATGGGGGCCGGACAATTTTGTCGTTCATGTCTGCGAATCTGCTGTCATGGTTGGCTATGTGCTTATCTTAGTTTCCGCATTGTGCAGTCTGCAAGTGGGTTTTCTCCGTTGTTCGCCTTTATGCGTTAACTGATAGTGTTGTTTGAGAAGGTTGCTGATAGTTATTTATATATAAATCAATAAGTTAGTATGATTCAGCATAGGATATTTTTTTTTGCACAAAAATCATAGATTCGTGGATTTTTTCACTGGTCGCTGATTTTTGTGTGTTTCAGGCGAGTTTTTTCGGTTGTCTGGGCTGCAAATGAGGACTGGCCGCATCGTCGTGTGATTCACGCGGTAGTATGAGGGGGGGGCGGATCGAGGGGGCGTGCTGGAAATATCCCTGCCCCGCCAAAATTTCGGGTGCACTTCGAAAGTCGTTTGGTTTTGCGGTAGGAAAAATAATCCGGTGGTTTTGCCCGAGGTGCTTAGCCAAGTGCGAGGGGGGTAAATGAGAGCCGCTGCTTTTCTAAAATAAGTTGAAGCAACCATCTCCAGGTCATAGATGTGACGAAGCCCGCCGAAGCGGGCTGAGTGAGGCTACAAAACGAGGGAAGGATCAAGCCTTGTTCCAGTGACGCTTGACCGTGGCGATGCCGATGGATAGTTCTGCCGCTACCTGAGCCTGTGTCCTGTCTTGTGCCTTCAAACGTTGAACTGCGGTGGTGGTGTCGGTTGCCTCTGGACGTCCCAGCTTTTTCCCTTCTGCTTTGGCACGAGCCAATCCCGCCTGAGTACGCTCAATCAGCAAGTCACGTTCAAACTCAGCCACTGCACCCAACACCTGCATGGTCATCTTGCCTGCTGCTGATGTGAGGTCTACGCCGCCAAGGGCGAGGCAGTGAACACGGATGCCGTTAGTAGCCAGATGTTCAACGGTTTGACGCACATCCATGGCGTTACGGCCTAGACGGTCAAGCTTGGTAACGATCAGTACGTCAGACGATTCCATACGCTCCAAAAGCTTCTGGAAGCCGGGGCGCTCCTTGGCTGCAATGCTGCCTGAGATTTTTTCCTCGACTACTCGCTTCGATTGCACATCAAAGCCAGCGGTTTTGACCTCTTGCACTTGGTTCTCTGTGAACTGGCCTGATGTCGAGACGCGGGCATAAAGGAAGGTGCGGGACATCGGGCTTCTCCAGAAGGGATCATTTAACGTGGCATCAATGTATCAGGGTATCGATAAACGATAAACCCTATTTAGATGATGCCAAATTGAGGCCTGATGGACAGGATCGTTTAACGACCGTTTGATGATCCCGATGAAATCAAACGCAGCATCACCTACCTTGACCTATGGCAAATTGATGCTATCTGTTCTTGCGGGGTTGGAAGTTACAGAGAGCAAACTCAATGCGATCGCTTCTCATCCACTAGTTTCAGAACCAACGCCACCAAGGACAGAATATGTTTACTGATATCAAGCCCGGACCAAAGCCTGCACGAGACGACGGCAAAGACGACAGAAGGCGTCATGTAAACCCAGAAAACAAACCGAAGCATCCAACCCTACCGGTTCATAAGCCATCCAAGTAAATGGCAGGTCGGTTCAGATACATGCAGTGGGGCGACCAGCAGGGTTATGCCAATTCGTTTTGGTATTTGAATTGGAGCTGGGTTCGCTCCACTGCTTGGCGACACCGTAAAGCTAGCCTGCACTTACAGACGCTACTCTTGCAAAGGTATTCCTTCCAACATGCAGCAACTCTGACAAGGTCAGAGATGGGGGGGCGGAGATGCATCGGCAGCATGCACGACTCTCGATCATTGGCAGAATAGTGTTTGCTTTGAGCATTAGAGCCCAATATGCGGAGCAATGGAAAATGGCCTATTCTCGAAATTCCATCACTACGGACTAACAATGGAGGTTGAATATGGCGAGCATACTTATCACCTACGATCTGAGAGCGCCCGGTAGGAATTACAATGAATTATACGAGGGAATAAAGGCGCTAGGATCATGGTGGCACTGTTTAGACTCAAACTGGATTGTCAGCACTAACCTTACAACTGTTCAAGTTAGGGACCGGCTCGCAGTCTATTTAGATGGAAACGATAAATTGCTAGTCGTGGCCTTGGCAGGCCAAGGAGCGTGGGTAGGGTTTGATAAGGAGTGCTCAGACTGGCTCGCACAGAACCTATAGGAGGCTCGTAGGGCTATAGCCGTGAGGCGGTTCCTCACGGTACTGGCTCACACATAGCTTCAAACCGCTCCTTGTGGGGCGCATCACAGAATCTAATTGCAGCCAAAGCCTGAAACGCCTGACCAATACCGTCATAGGAGATTTCGGTAATAGGTAATTTACCTAAAGGCCCTCAAGCAGCTCCGACAGCGATACTCCCAATCCATCGGCAAGAACTTTGGCGGCATCCAGACTAGGGTTGGCGGTCCCGGTCTCAATGCGAGACATGTATGTCCGAACGAACCCGCACCGATCAGCAAACGCTTCCTGACTGAAGCCCTGATTGGTGCGAAGCTCTCGAATTCTTTGGCCGAAGCCCTTTCTCAGATTTTGATTTGGTTGCATTCCCAGATGATGGTCGGATGTATCCTGGTCGTGAACACACTGATTGATGACACACCAAGTGATACAATGGCATCATCACCAATCGATCAACTGCGATCAGCTTGCACCTCAAAAGGGATGACCCATGAACGAAAAACTGTTTTTTCTAACCAGCCAGAAGAAAAACACGAGTCACATCTTGCACCTGCTGCTCTGTATCCCAACTTTTGGCCTGTGGCTGATCGTGTGGTTCATCGTTGCTTCGAGCAATCAAAGCCACAACAAGAAACTCGACAAGCAAATCAATCAGATCATGCACTACAAGACGCAGGGTCTGAGCGATTCCGACACCTACCGACAGATCAAGTCAGATAAATTGACCAGTGATGTCATTCAAGGAAGGGTGATATTCGTGGTTCTGGTTGTTGTGTTCCTCTACTTCTACCTGCGGTAGTTGTCCCACACTGAAAGCGGAGTTGGTTGGAATGCTCTCTCTGCTCCGCTAGAGTGTTTGCACCGAAAGCTGGGCTTAATTGGTTGCACATCAAGGCGGTAAGCCTTGGAGGTTAGGGGATGATATTTATTATCATTCATCCCCAATTTTATAAGTAGATAATCAATATTGAATGGATCTCATGATTCAGAGTTGGGGTGATGTAGTGTGAAGCTGCACATCTTTCCTAATAAGCCTCTTAGGATCAATGTGCAAAATCTTCGATGCACAATGGTTGAACATCTACAGGGTTGCGATGTGCAACAAGTTTGGTATCAAGCGGCCTGATATAAGCGCCAATCTTTTCTCCAATTCGAAACAGTGTTCCGATGAACGCCCGTGATGCTTACAATTTCGGTGTTCTTCTTGTCTTGTGCAAACAGCTCGAATACTTGTCGCTTCCGTGGGTCCTCGGTTGTTCTGCGATCCTCAACCACAGGGCAGATTTCTGACAAACTCCAGTCGATCATGGCATGTGGCATGTAACTGGATACAACGTATTCAGCCACTCGCCCATCCTGCACGAACAGTTGTATCGGTTTCGTGTTACCCCTGTCTCGTATCGCTGTCCTAGTTACCGCTTGCAAGCTAGGCTCCAGAAATCTGGTAACCATGAATCCTTGGCGAAATACGCGATCATACTTTACGGCCAAAAACTCTAGTGCACGCTCGTCCGATGGTGATGGGTTCCCACCAAACAGGAGGATCGCATCAGTTTCACCCTGATACTCGTTCAAGCCTCGACTGTCGATTGAACAGTGGTGTACGGACCCTTTGGATAGCCACCTGAAGCTTGCCCACTTATTGCAGAACAGCAGCGGAACTCCAGTAGCCCGCTGGAGGGCAGCTTTGAGAATTACATCAATCACTAGAAGCTCGCCCTGCTTCTGCTCGCCAGTGGTGCCACTCTCACAAGCCGTCACTGTTACCGCCGCCTTGCTGTAAATGCGTCCCTTTGGCATGAAGGGGTAAATTGTGATTGGCGAGGCGTAGCCTTCAAACTCAGGCGTGAAGTCCGACCTTTCATAAGTGAACCCGTGCACCTGAGCGAAGTCATCAAACAGGCTGCCCTCAACTGTGGCCGCAAGAACGTGCACTTCTTCCGCCGCTGCAAATGCGCTCCAGCACGTTGACTCAACTACTGCTCGGACATACCTATTCCCATTAGCCATCTCAGTATCGATGAACACTGGATGCTCATCCTTCAGGCATTCATAAATGCGGGCTCCTTCGCTGCTCAACATCGACGTGCGTTCAGCCCCTGCTGAAACTGCCTTAAAGGTCGCTAATGCTGTTTCAATCGCGTCAGCACAACCTTCTCGAATGTGGAGGCGTCCATCCCGCTCCTCGACGTTCACGAACAGCTGGGCCAGCTCCGAAGGCTCGAATGGGTATGCTGGAAAGTCGGCTACGACAGGTAGCTCATCGACAACAAACACCCAGCCCGAGAGCAAGTCAGGTTTTGCCGAGAAAATGCTCTGATGAGTCGTGATCACCAGTTCGTTTGGCTTCTCACGCAAGGTCTGGTTTAGCTCGGAGCTAACATGATCGAAGGTGTTGGAGTTGATAACTTGGTAGGGCGTCCCCATAGGTAAGCGATCAATGAAGCTATCGGTCAGGGTGAGAGTAGGGAGTGCAAGAACAATGGAGCGTCCCGCAGAAAGCAAAGACGGAATCTGGCTAATGAGTGCTTGTGTTTTGCCCGCTCCTGGAGCGGATACAGCGGTATGAATTACTTTATTTAGGGCGATACTGGTCATCTTCATTTCTCCTTTTCAGTTCATGTCATAGGCATTCCTCTCGGGTATTGCCGGTTTGGTTTGGTAAATCGCAGACACAAAAAAGCCCCATCTAAAACGCTGCATGAACAGTGTTCGTGTGAGGCTATTCGAGTTGTCGATCTGTCCGTTGAGACAAGCGACATCATACACTTTCTAGATAATAAGTCAATCCCGCTATTGACTTCTTCAACTGGCTGGCTTTTCAGAAAACCTACTTTCGGAGCGAGAAAGGCCCTTTGCTTAGTTTAGGCAACATGTACGCCCATAAATACTGGGTGTAACGGCAGTGGGTGTCCAAGTAGTGGCAAATCTGATGCATGTTTTACCGAAGTTAATTGCCGGTATCCGAAGGTTTTTTTCCGTGCCTAAACGTCAATGTTGGGCACTGACGTGCTAGTCAGTCGCCCAGTTAGTTATCGTTGGTTGGTCAGGCGATGTGCTGTAGAGCTTCTGCCATCGCTTTCAGTGGCGCTCTACTGCCATAGACGCCGAATGTCACCGCACTGTCTTCATGGCCAACGATCCGTTTGATCAGCGAGTCTTGCACGCCAGCATCTCGTAGTTCATCTATCAGTGTGTGGCGAAAAGAGTGAAAGGTCTTCTTTGGGTCGGTAATCCCTCGTTTTGTCTTGTAGCGTCCGAACCATTTTGAAACGGCATGGCCAAGCTTTCCCCGTACTGGCTCAAGCTCAGGGAACAACCGGTCTATCCCGCTGGCCTTGATCGACTCAACATGCCGCAGCAGGCCAAGTTCGAACAACGCGGGGTGGAGGGGCAGCAAGCGTCGGCTGCTGGAGTTCTTCAGGTTCTGGCCTTCGCTGCTGTCATCAATCCGAATGCATTGAATTCCCTGTTGCTGGATGAAGTCATCGACGCGCAGCTGACACAACTCTTCCAATCTTGCACCCGTGTAGCGGCCCAGCAATGGTATCCAGTACCGCCAAGGGTATTTATGAGACTCCGCCTTAAGTCCATCCAGATTGAGCAGGGTCGTCAGGTCGTGTTGTTCAAATGAAAGTCGTGCGTCCTTGGCTGATCCTGTCTTTACCTTCAGACCTGCTAATGGATTGTCCGCGATGTAGCCATTGGCCTTGCACCAGTTGAGAAAGGCAGAGAGTTTGCGTAGCCGGTTGTTCACCGTTACCGCAGAGATCGTCTTGTATGTGCTAGCTGATTCGACAACCTGTCGCAGGGTCTTACCTTCGAACTCGGGGCGTAGGCCAAAGTATTGAGGGCATCGGCTCAGCCGTTCCTTCAGTAGTCGGGCTTGCTGGGTATCGAAGTCTTCGGCGGGCATGTCACCCATCAACTCGAATAAATCGCGTAGAGCGCGCTCCACCTCGAAGGTGCTGACAGTTCGCCACGTGCTGCCACGTTTGCCTTCTTCTATATAGAGCTTCGACAGACTAGACAGTGTTGGGCCATTAGCGGCCGATCTCGTTGGCTTGGCTATGGCTTGGTGTGAGCTGCGTATTGAGAACGGGGTAGGGCACGTATCTCTCCATCCAGTGCAAAGCCTACGCAGCGTTGGGATGTCTGCCAGAGGGTGTTCGGATAGATGTCCGTGTACCTGCTGGGCAAGGGAAGCAGCGAGGAACAAGGCGCTCTGACGCTCGCGAATGTTCAAGCTCAAACGCAATGTGTGACAGCGTGGGAACAGATGTTTTGGAAGGCGGAGATTCAAGTAATAGCAGGCGCCGCGACGGACAATGTAGGTCATGTGTGACACTCGTGTGTGACAGCAATGTGTGACAGTGCTGGCTACACCCCGAGTTTTTGACGTCTTTCAGTGGTGTGTTCCGCACCTGATTCCAAGTGCGAGAGTCCCCGAGCAAAACCCCGTCAGCCCAGACGCAGTGAGCCTTTCAGCGAACTGCGAAGCATGCTTGCATGCCACCTCGGTCAGGCCTGGAAGGGAGCAGCCGCAGCGGTGACATTGTGTGCCGGGGTGTGGCTGGTGGGGTTGCCTCCATAACGCCTTCTGTCGGTCCTCGACGAATATTCTGAATATCCCCCCTGTTTTGATTCGGTTCTGGCTTTTTCGCCAGTCGCTCGTTTCATTTCCCCAATCGCTCCTGCAACAACTGCGCAAACGCGTCCCGTGCGGTGTGGCGTTGTATTTCCTTGTTCCAGACAAAACGAATGTCGATCGGCTGCAGGTCGGCGAAGCGATAGCGCGCCAGGCCAGCGGACAGGGTGTAGCGCTCGAGCACGCCTTCCGGGGCCAGGGTCATGCCGGCGCCGGCGCTGACGCAATCGATGATGGTGCCCCAGCTGGCATAGCCGATGAGGGTCGCTGTCACGTCGTGGGCGTTCAGCCAGTGCTCCAGGGCGCGACGGTAAGGGCAGTCGCCGGGCCACATGAACAAGGTCTGGCCCTGCAGGTCTTGCGGGTTCAGCACGGGCGTGGCCTCGGCGCTGGTGACCAGCACCAGTGGCTCGTTGTAGAGGGCGGTGCGCTGCAGTTTCGGGGGGATGGTGTCGACCGCGACCAGGGCGCCGTCGATCCGGTGGTGTTGCAGTTCTTCGAACAGTTGCGACCAGGTGCCGGTGACCAGCTCCAGGGTGACTTGTGGAAAGCGCTGGTGGAATTCCGCCAGCAGTGGCGGCAAGCGCCCGCCGGCGCAGGATTCGATAGCGCCGATGCGCAGGACGCCGCTGGGCTCGGCCTTGCGGTCGACGGCGCGCTTGGCTTCGTCCACCAGCGCCAGGATGCGCTCGCTGTAGCCGAGAAAGATTTCCCCGTCGGGGCTGATCTTCAGCCCGCGGCCGGCGCGAATAAACAGGTGGGTGCCCAGCTCGCTTTCCAGTTGCTTGAGGCGGTTGGTGATGTTGGAAGGCACGCAATGCAGTTGCTCGGCTGCCCGGGCAATGCTGCCGGTACGGGCCACGGCTTTCACCATCTTCAGTTGGCTCAGTTCCATTGCTCATTTCCAGTGAGGTGTTGGCTCAGTATCCGTTAATTGTGGTGAGTTGTGGCGGGCGAGAGACTGCAGGCCTTCCTTGTGCTGCTGAGTGCCTGTCTCTTGAACGTCTCACCTCTGAAGCTGGTTTTGGCGACCGCCGCGGTCATTTTGTGCTGGGCCTATTCGCCGGTGGGTATCCACATCGGGCTGGAAGGCTACGAGCCTGGTCATCTGGCGTTGCTGCGCTTTCTGATTGCCTCACTGTTCATGGGTGCCATTGCGCTGGTGAAAAGAATCTCCCTGCCGCACTGGCGGGATTTGCCCTGGTTGCTGGTGCTGGGCTTTTTTGCCATCGCCCTGCATCACGTCAGCCTCAATTACGGTCAGCAGGGTTTGAGTGCGGGGGCTTCCAGTGTGCTGGCGCAATCGGCGCCGATTTTCAGCACCCTGATTGCGTTTTTCTGGTTGAAGGAGTCGGTCAGCGGCTGGCGCTGGGGTTGCGTGGGGTTGGGCTTGCTCGGGGCGGTCGTCGTGGTGTGGGGCGACCAGGGCGTGGCGTCGATCAGGCCCCAGGGGTTGCTGGTGCTGCTGGCCGCTTTCTCCTGGGGTTTGTACTTCGTTTTGCAGCGGCGCTATTCGGGGCGTTACGACCTGCTGACCACCGTTTGCTACATGGTCTGGGCCGGCACCTTGCTGTTGAGCCTGTATTGGCCGGGGCTGGCGGTCGCGGTGGTCCAGGCGCCGTGGCGGGTGAACCTGGCGGTGGTGCTGCTGGGGCTGTTTCCCAGCGCGCTGGCGTATTTGGCGTGGGCTTATGTATTGGCGCGGGTCGAGGTCAGCCGGGCGTCCATCGCCATGTACCTGATACCGCCAATCGCCATGCTTTTGGCGGCGCTGGTCCTGCATGAGCGAGTACATGGCGCGGTGATCCTGGGGGCGGCGATCGTGCTCGGCAGTGTGATGGCGATGCAGCTGGAGGGGCGCTGGGCGCGGCGCCGCTCCATGCTGCCGGGTGTGGTCGGCAAGGCTCCCGTTCACTCCGGGGCGGGGCAAAACACCCTCAGCCGATGCCCGTCGGGGTCCAGGACGACGAAGGTATAGCCGAAGTCCAGGCTGGTCGGAGGCTGGGCGATGCTTACACCGGATTCGGCCCATTGGCCGTGCAACAGATCGACGGCTTGAGTATCGGCCACGGCCAGGGCCAGTTCGCCGCCACCGCCGGTGACCTGGGCGGCGGGCTCGACATCGTGCCTGGCCCAAAGGCCGAGCTTGAGCCCCGAGTCGAGTACGAACAGGGTGAAGGCCGGCGATAACGCGACCGGTGGCCTGTCCAGCAGGCGGCTGTAAAAGTTGGCGCTGGTGGCGGGGCTGTCGACGTAAAGCAGAAGGTAAGTGCTGGTAGCGATCATCTGGACTCCTGGGAAGGTTGGGCTGTGCGCCAGCTTAAGGGGCGCCGCTGTCAGTTCCTGTCAGGAGTCGCCTGGCGGAAATAAAGAGGAGGCAGACTATCGGCTTCGATAAGTCTGCCTCCTCTTCGTGTTGCTCGGCTCTAAGGCTTGGACAAGGCCAGGTCTACCGCTGCTATCAGCTTTCCCAGGTCCTTCGGGGTGGCTTTGTGAATGACACCGAACAGATACGCCCGCTGTTCGTCTTCGTCGCCCAGATCTGCGAAAAAGGCTTTCAGCTTCACCCCGAGTACATCGGCCAGCAGGAACAGGGCTTCCACACTGGGGGTGTAGGTGCCGGTTTCGAAGCGGCTGATGGTTTTAGGGTCAAAACCGGTTTTTTCGCCTAGTTCAGCCTGAGTAAGCCCCGCTACCTTGCGGTAACGCCTGATGGCTGGACCCAAACTTGAAATTTGCATCGCTCAATTCCCATTTAGAATCAAGAACTTAACGATAAATCTTTGCATTAGGCAACGCCATGATTCATCACCTTGCCTTGCAAAATGTGATGCAATTCGTAGAATCGACGCTTCGGACAGGCATTTGGTGATCTAGTTTCAGAAGATGAACTGATGAAACAAGAACTCATTGCATTTTTCCTTGTTCACCAGAATCGAGGGTATGGCGCAGGCGCGAGCATCTCGCTGATGGTTGCCAGTGTCCCACCCGCCAAATTCGGCTGATCCATAACTGATTTTAGTTGATCTTCGTCGATTCGAAGGTCAACCCCGATGTCAGTCGCTTTACGGTTGCAATTTGTGTCAGGTGGGGCGAGACGGTGCGCCATTTCCGCGGGTCGGCCTTTTGCCGGCTTGTCTGGCTGGCATTGTCGAAGGCTGTCTATGGAGTTCTAACGTGCGTCTGAATGTGCCGGTCACCTCTGTTAAGCAGATATTTTCGGACCAGCAGCCCAGGCCTGCCTGGTGTTGCGAAAGCAGTGAGGATGAACGCCCAAACATCTCTTCCGGGCCTTGTGCCTTGGTCGAGCGGTTAAACCGCTAGCGACAGTGAGCCAGACTCATGGATGAGAAATATCGCAGGGCCGTGGATGCCGCCGCCATTTTTTCCGAGACCGACCTGACCGGCCGGATTACCTACGTCAACGACCAGTTCTGTTCGATTTCCGGCTACAGCCGTGAAGAGCTGCTGGGCGCCAATCACCGGATCCTTGGTTCCGGCCTGCACCCTCCCGAATTTTTCAGCACCATGTGGCGCACCATTGCCCTGGGCCAGGTGTGGAAAGGCGAGATCTGCAACCGGGCCAAGGACGGAACCTTGTATTGGGTCGACAGCACCGTCGTGCCCTTGCTCGACGAGGCCACGGGGCGGGTCCAGCGCTATGTGGCGATCCGTTTTGATATCAGCGAAAAACGCCAGCTGCTGCACTCGCTGCAATGGCGGGTCGGCCATGACGTGCTGACCGGCTTGCCCAACCGTTCCTTTCTATCCGACCTGCTCAACCAGGCACTGGATTACTCGCGCAGGGAAAACATCGCGCTAGCGGTATGCATGCTTGATCTCGACGGCTTCAAGGCCGTCAACGATGGCTATGGGCATGCCAGCGGCGACCTGCTGCTGGTGGAGGTGGCGACGCGCCTGCGCTCGATCATTCGCGGCGAAGACGTGGTGGCGCGGCTGGCTGGCGACGAGTTCGTGCTGATCCTGCGCCATGTGCGTGATATTCGTGAGCTGCGGGCAGCGCTGCACCGAGTGCTGGGGGTGATCGCCACGCCGTACCTGATCCAGGACAAGGAGATCAACGTCTGCGCCAGCATCGGCGTGACGCTGTTTCCCGCCGACAACGATGATGCCGACACCTTGCTGCGGCATGCCGACCAGGCGATGTATGTGGCCAAGCAGAGCGGGCGCAATCGCTTTCACTTGTTCGATGTGTCGCGGGACCGCGAGGTCAAGGCTACCCACCAGACCGTCGAGCGGGTCAGGCAGGCAATGGCGGCCGGCGAGCTGTGCCTGCATTTCCAGCCCAAGGTCAATATGCGCAGCGGCGAGGTGGTTGGTTTCGAGGCGTTGCTGCGCTGGCAGCATCCGCAGCGTGGCATGGTCGCACCTCGGGAGTTCCTGCCGCTGGTGGAGGAGACCGACCTGATCGTCGATATCGGCGAGTGGGTGATGGAGCAGGTCATGGCGCAGTTGCGGCAATGGCAACTGGCCGGGCAGCGCTGGCCGATCAGCGTCAATATCGCCGCGCGGCATTTCCAGCGAGCGGATTTCGTCGATCGGCTCAAGGCGGTGCTCGAGCGCCATCCGCAGATTGCCCCGCAACTGCTGGACCTGGAAATCGTCGAGGCGGTGGCGGTGGAGAATATCCAGCACGTCAGCGCTTGCCTCGAGGCCTGCCAGGCGCTGGGGGTGCAGTTTTCGCTGGGGGATTTTGGCACCGGGCATTCTTCGCTGAGTTACCTCAAGCGCTTGCGCACCCAGACCATCAAGATCGATCGCATGTTTGTGCGCGACATGCTGCACGACAAGGGCGACCTGGCGTTGACCCAGGCCTTGATCGGCCTGGCCCGGGCGTTTGACCGCCAGGTGGTGGCCGAGGGCCTGGAAACCATGGAGCACGGCGAGCTGCTGATGTCGCTGGGGTGCGATGTGGCGCAAGGCTATTTCATTGCCCCACCCATGCCGGCCGCCGAGGTGCCGGGCTGGGTGGCGACCTTCCTACCGCCGCTGGAATGGTGTCCGCAGGACCAGGTCGGCTGATACCTAAGGTGCCTCGTAGCTCTGCGGGGCGCTCTCGGTCGGCCTGCGGCCGGTGTACAGGCCGATGATGTCGTCGATCTCCCCCGACATTTTCATCCGCAACAGGGTGCGCAGCACTCGCTGTACCGGCAGCGCCGGATCGTTGCGGACGACGCAGCCGACCGCCTGTTCCTGCAGGACGGCCACGCCGTGCAACTGCTGTTCCGGTGGTAGCGTCTGATTGAACCAGTCCAGCGTCCATTGGTTGCTCACCGCGTAGCGGTAGCGGCCGGCCCAGAGTTTTTGCAGCACCTGTTCCTGGTTACGGGCGTCGTCGCGGACCAACTGGCGGCTGTCGAACAAGGGTTGCAGCGAGGGGTAGGTGTAGCTGAGGACGGTGCCGATGGGCTGCGTCGGCAAGTCTTTGGGCATGAGCGGCAGCGCATGTCGCTCGCGGCTGACAAGCAAGTCGCGCTGGACGAACAGCGGAACGCTCCAGAGGTAGTCGCCGGGCTGGTCGGGCAGCCAGGATTGGGCGGCGTAGCAACGGATATCGATCTCGCCATGGTCCATGGCCGCCTGGACGCGGGCCCGGGCCAGGACATGAAACTCGGCGGGGCTGCCGACCTGGGTGGCGAGGCTGGCCATCATGTCGTGGAGAATGCCCTGGTTGGGCCGGCCGCGTTCGATCTGTACCACGGGCATGGCCCAGCTGTCGGGGACCGAGAAGCGCAGGGCGGGTTCTGCGGCATAACCATTCATGACCACCAGCAGAAAGGCGCCCAAGGCTAAACGCATAGAGTCTCCTGCGGGAAAAGGCCACCGACGGGCCTTGCTCAGAGCAGCTTAGCCAGATTAGACGAGCGCACCGGATGCAATTTCGCCCTTGCTCCGCTAGCATTACGGGCTTCCGCTTCCCAGTCGCGACGGTTTTCGATGAGTTATCAGGTTCTTGCACGTAAATGGCGTCCGCGCTCGTTTCGCGAAATGGTCGGCCAGACCCATGTGCTCAAGGCTCTGATCAATGCCTTGGACAGCCAGCGGCTGCACCATGCCTATTTGTTTACCGGCACCCGCGGGGTGGGCAAGACCACCATCGCGCGGATCATTGCCAAATGCCTGAACTGTGAAACAGGTATCACCTCCACGCCTTGTGGCACCTGCTCGGTATGCCGCGAGATCGATGAGGGGCGCTTCGTCGACCTGATCGAGATCGACGCCGCGAGCCGGACCAAGGTCGAGGACACCCGCGAGCTGCTGGACAACGTGCAGTACGCGCCGAGCCGCGGGCGCTTCAAGGTCTACCTGATCGACGAAGTGCACATGCTGTCCAGCCACTCGTTCAACGCCTTGTTGAAGACCCTGGAAGAGCCGCCGCCCTACGTCAAATTCATTCTGGCGACCACTGACCCGCAGAAACTTCCTGCAACGATTCTTTCGCGTTGCCTGCAGTTCTCCCTGAAGAACATGACTCCGGAGCGAGTGGTCGAGCACCTGAGCCATGTGCTGAGCGTCGAGAACGTGCCGTTCGAAGACGACGCGCTGTGGCTATTGGGCCGCGCCGCCGATGGCTCGATGCGTGACGCCATGAGCCTCACCGACCAGGCCATTGCCTTCGGTGAAGGCAAGGTCATGGCCGCCGATGTGCGCGCGATGCTCGGCACGCTCGATCACGGCCAGGTCTACGACGTCTTGCACGCGCTGATCAACGGCGATGCCAAGGCCCTGCTGGAGGCCGTGCGCCACCTTGCCGAACAAGGGCCGGACTGGAATGGCGTGCTCTCGGAGATTCTCAATGTCTTGCACCGCGTGGCCATTGCCCAGGCCTTGCCGGACGGTGTCGACAACGGGCATGGCGACCGCGACCGGGTACTCGCCCTGGCCCAGGCGTTGCCGGCCGAAGATGTGCAGTTTTATTACCAGATGGGCCTGATCGGCCGGCGCGACTTGCCGCTGGCGCCAGATCCTCGGGGCGGTTTCGAGATGGTCCTGCTGCGAATGCTGGCCTTCCGGCCAGCGGATTCGGCAGATGCGCCGAGACAGCCGCTAAAGCCAGTGGGGATCAGCCAGGCCACAGTTGATTCCGCCCAATCCGTGGCTGGCGCAGCCGTTGCTGCACCGGTAAGTATTGCCGCCGCGCCAGCCGTGGCTCCGGTGGTCGAGGCTGCTCCTGCGGTTGCTCCTGTCGCGGCACCTGTTCCCGCTGCGCCCGTGGCGCCTGTGCCGCAACCGCTGGCCGAGGTGCCCCAGCCGGCGCCTGTCGCCGCCGAAGAGGTGATCGACCTGCCGTGGAACGACCCGGTTGAGCCGGTCGTCGAGCAGCAGCCGGCCGTCGAGCCAGTGCTGGAGACCGCGGCAGAGCAGCCTGAGCTGCCCCCGATGCCGACACCGACGCCGGACAGCGTGGTGCCGGATGCGCCGGAATGGGTCAGCGCCCCGGTGCCGGAACCCAGCGTCGCCGAGGTCGATGCGGCGACACCGGGCATCGACCTGGACGACGAACCGCCGCTGGACGAAGACTACATCGAGCCGGACATGGATTCGGCCTACAGCTATCTGGACGAACTGGCCAGTGAGCATGCCGCCGATCCCGAGCCGGAACCCGAGCCACTGCCGGCTGCCCAACCGGCCACCGGCCTGGCCCTGGAGTGGCTGGAGCTGTTCCCGAAACTGCCGATTTCCGGGATGACGGCGAGCATCGCTGCCAACTGCACCTTGATCGCCGCCGATGTCGACAATTGGTTGCTGCACCTGGACCCGGCTCATAGCGCCTTGTTCAACGCGACCCAGCAGCGGCGCCTGAATGACGCCTTGAACCAGTATCACCAGCGCACGCTGACGGTGAGCATCGAGCTGATCAAGCCCGAGCAGGAAACCCCTGCCCAGGCCGCTTCGCGCCGCCGGGCCAATCGCCAGCGCGAAGCCGAGGAGTCGATCCACGGCGATCCGTTCATCCAGCAGATGGTGCGGGAGTTCGGTGCGGTGGTCCGTCACGATACTATTGAACCTGTCGAGGCCCTGGCCAGCCAGGGTTAATAACTGAAGGGCGCCGGGCCTTGAGGCCGGGCGCTGTTTTTATCCAAGTACTTTGAGGTGATTCCCATGATGAAAGGTGGCATGGCCGGCCTGATGAAGCAGGCGCAGCAGATGCAGGAAAAAATGGCCAAGATGCAGGAAGAGCTGGCCAACGCCGAAGTCACCGGCAAGGCCGGTGGCGATATGGTCACCGTGGTCATGACCGGTCGTCACGACATCAAGCGCGTGAGCATCGACCCAAGCCTGCTCGAAGGCGTCAGCGAAGATGACCGCGAAGTGCTGGAAGATCTGTTCGCCGCCGCCGTCAACGACGCCGTGCGCAAGATCGAAGCCAACAGCCAGGACAAAATGTCCGGCATGACCGCTGGCATGCAACTGCCACCGGGTATGAAACTGCCGTTCTGATTCGCGCCAGCGCATCGGTAGGACTCAAAAATGCCAGGCATCGCGCCTGGCATTTTTGTTTGTGCTGCCTGTAGCCGCTGCTCCAGGCTGCGATCGAGCGCGCAGCGGTCATCATTCAGGCGATGGGGGCTGGCTGGATGATTGCGCTTGCCGTGCAATCGATCGCAGCCGCGGCAGCGGCGTGGGAAGAGAAACATCGAACGCCGAGCGCTATACGATGGTCTGCACTCTGTATGGCCTGATTCAATTCTCGATAAGGAGTCGCTCTGATGTCGCAAGCATTGATCCTCAACCAGCGCATTGTTCTGGCCTCCCGACCCCAGGGCGCGCCCGTGCCGGAGAATTTCCGCCTGGAGCGGGTGGCGCTACCGGACCTGGCGGACGGCCAGGTGCTGCTCAAGACTCTTTACCTGTCGCTGGACCCCTATATGCGGGGGCGCATGAGCGATGCGCCGTCCTACGCCGCTCCGGTGCAAATCAACGATGTGATGACCGGCGGCGCGGTCAGCCGGGTCGAGCGCTCGCTGCATCCGAAATTCCAGGAGGGCGATCTGGTGGTGGGCACCACCGGGTGGCAAAGCCACAGCATTTCCGACGGTCGCAACCTGATGCCGGTGCCAGCGGGTTTGCCCAGCCCTTCGATGGCCCTGGGCGTGCTGGGCATGCCCGGCATGACCGCCTATTTAGGGCTGATGGACATCGGCCAGCCCAAGGCCGGGGAAACCCTGGTAGTGGCCGCGGCGTCGGGCGCCGTCGGTTCGGTGGTGGGGCAAGTGGCGAAGATCAAGGGCTTGCGCGTGGTTGGCGTGGCGGGCAGTGCCGAAAAGTGCCGCTATGTGGTCGAGGAGCTGGGATTCGACGCGTGTGTCAACCATCACAGCCCGGACTTTGCCGACGAATTGGCACAGGCCTGTTTCAGCGGTGTGGACATCTACTTTGAAAACGTCGGCGGCACGGTGTTCGACGCGGTGTTGCCATTGCTCAACCCCAAGGCGCGTATTCCGCTGTGCGGGCTGATCGCTCAGTACAATGCCCAGGAACTGCCGCCGGGGCCCGATCGCCTGCCACTGTTGCAGCGCCAGCTGTTGACCAAGCGCGTGCGCATCCAGGGGTTTATCGTGTTCGACGACTATGGCGACCGGCAACCGGAGTTTGTCAGCGCCATGGCGCCCTGGGTGCTGCAAGGCAAGGTCAAGTTCAAGGAGGATGTGGTCGACGGCCTGGAGCGCGCGCCGCAGGCCTTCATCGGGCTGCTGGAGGGGCGCAACTTCGGCAAGCTGGTGGTGCGGCTCGCCCCGGACTGAGCATTTGACGCTAATCGGAGGCGCGGGTATAAACCGCGTCTCGTCGTTTTGTCGGACTTTCTACCCATGAGCTTCAGCCCCCTGATTCGCCAACTGATCGATGCCCTGCGCACTTTGCCAGGCGTGGGTCAGAAAACCGCCCAGCGCATGGCCTTGCAGCTGCTGGAGCGCGACCGCAGCGGCGGTACGCGGTTGGCCCAGGCGTTGAGCCAGGCCATGGAAGGCGTGGGGCACTGCCGCCTGTGTCGTACCCTGACCGAGGACGACCTGTGCCCGCAATGCGCCGATCCGCGCCGTGACGACACATTGCTGTGCGTGGTCGAGGGGCCGATGGACGTCTACGCGGTGGAGCAGACCGGTTATCGCGGTCGTTACTTCGTGCTCAAGGGCCACTTGTCGCCTCTCGACGGCTTGGGGCCGGAGGCCATCGGCATTCCCCAGTTACTGGCGCGGATCGAGGAGCAGGGCAGTTTCACCGAGGTGATCCTAGCCACCAACCCGACGGTGGAAGGCGAGGCGACCGCCCATTACATTGCCCAGCTATTGACCAACAAAGGCCTGATCACCTCGCGTATCGCCCATGGCGTGCCCTTGGGAGGCGAGTTGGAGCTGGTGGACGGCGGCACCCTGGCGCATTCCTTTGCCGGGCGCAAACCGATCTCCCTGTAAGCGTTTCGGCCCGCTTCAGTCGTTGCAGGCAAGCTCGGTCCAAGGGCTTGCTCTCTAATTGCGTTCCATCGCCTGAACGCGGCCTCTCTTGAAAACCAAGCAAGCGCTAGGTAAGTTTCCTCAACCTTCAGAGGAGCTTGCCGATGTCTGCCTGCCAGGAATACTTCGACCCTAGCCATCAGTTGGTCCGCGACAGCGTTCGACGCTTCGTCGAGCGGGAAATCCTCCCGGACATCGATCAGTGGGAGGAGGCGCAAGGCTTTCCCCGCGAGCTGTACCTCAAGGCCGGCGCGGCCGGCATCCTCGGTATCGGTTATCCCGAGGCCCTGGGGGGCAGCCATGAGGGCGATCTGTTCGCCAAGATCGCCGCCAGCGAGGAATTGATGCGCTGTGGCTCCGGTGGCCTGGTGGCGGGCCTGGGCTCGCTGGACATCGGTTTGCCGCCGGTCGTCAAATGGGCGCGGCCCGAGATTCGCCAGCGGGTGGTGCCGCAGGTACTGGCAGGGGAGAAGATCAGCGCCCTGGCGGTCACCGAGCCCGGCGGCGGTTCGGACGTGGCCAACCTGCAGACCCGGGCAGTGCGCGATGGCGATTTTTATCGTGTCAGCGGCAGCAAGACCTTTATCACCAGTGGCGTGCGCGCCGATTTCTATACGGTGGCGGTGCGTACCGGCGAGCCAGGTTTCGCCGGCATCAGCCTGCTGCTGATCGACAAGGGCACGCCAGGGTTCACCGTCGGCCGGCAACTGAAGAAAATGGGCTGGTGGGCGTCCGATACCGCCGAGCTGTCTTTTGACGATTGCCGGGTACCGGCCAACCAGTTGATCGGCGTCGAAAACATGGGGTTTGCCTGCATCATGGGCAACTTCCAGAGCGAGCGCCTGGCGCTGGCCCTGATGGCCAACATGACCGCGCAGCTGGCGCTGGAGGAGAGCCTTAAGTGGGCCCGTGAGCGTGAGGCCTTCGGCAAGCCCATCGGCAAGTTCCAGGTCATCAAGCATCGGTTGGCGGAGATGGCGACGGCGCTGGAGGTGTCCCGCGAGTTCACCTATCGCCAGGCCGCGAAAATGGCGGCGGGCCAGAGCGTGATCAAGGAGATTTCCATGGCCAAGAACTTCGCCACCGACACCGCCGACCGCATCACCCACGATGCCGTGCAAATTCTCGGGGGGCTTGGCTATATGCGTGAGAGCCTGGTGGAGCGGCTGTATCGCGACAACCGTATCCTGTCCATCGGCGGCGGCACCCGGGAAGTGATGAACGAAATCATCAGCAAGCAGATGGGGCTCTAGGCCGGCAGAAGGCGTGGGGCGCTATCTCTGTAGAAGCGAAGCTTGCTCGCGATGGCGCCGGCCCGACAACCCAAGTGGCGGCGATTTAACGCTCGCTCAGCGAGAACTGGGTCAGGCAGAAGGTGGGAATGCCCATGTCTTGCAGGCGTTGCGAGCCGCCTAGCTCAGGCAAGTCGATGATGGCGGCGGCTTCGTAGACTTTGGCCCCCATGCGGCGCACCAGATTGGCTGCGGCGATCAGGGTGCCACCGGTGGCGATCAGGTCATCGAACATCAGCACCGAATCACCTTCGCACAGGCTGTCGGCATGAGCTTCGAGAAAGGCTTCGCCGTATTCGGTCTGATAGCCTTCGGCAAGCACGTCGGCGGGCAGTTTGCCTTGCTTGCGGAACAGGATCAGCGGTTTGTTCAATTGGTAGGCAATGATCGAACCGATCAGGAAACCGCGCGCATCCATGGCGCCGATGTGGCTGAAATCTTCTTCGACATAACGCTGGGCAAAGGTGTCGGCGACCAGGCGCAAGGCCTTGGGCGACTGGAACAGGGGAGTGATGTCACGGAAGATCACGCCCGGCTTGGGGAAGTCGATGACGGGGCGGATCAGGGATTTGATGTCGAAGGAGTCGAAGGCCATCGTGGCGGTGTCCTGGCGGGCATGAAGTGGAGCGCGCCAGTATAGCCCCGACCGAGCCGCTTGGCTCGGGCGGGGGCTCTGCCTCAGCCTTCCAGAGAGCCGCCGGCGAGGGCGCACAGCTGGATCGGGTCGAGAATGTGCACCTCTTTGCCTTCAGCGGCGATCAGCGCGTTCTGCTGGAAGCGGGTAAATACCCGGGACACGGTTTCCACCGCCAGGCCCAGGTAATTGCCGATTTCGTTGCGCGACATGCTCAAGCGGAACTGATTGGCCGAGAAGCCGCGAGCGCGGAAGCGCGCCGACAGGTTGACCAGGAAGGTGGCGATACGCTCGTCGGCGGTCTTTTTCGACAGCAGCAGCATCATCTGCTGGTCGTCGCGGATCTCGCGGCTCATCACCCGCATCAGTTGGCGTCGCAGTTGTGGCAACTGCAGGGCCAGCTCGTCGAGGCGTTCGAAGGGGATTTCACAAACCGACGTGGTTTCCAGGGCCTGGGCGGAGACCGGGTGGATCTCGGTGTCCATGCCGGACAGGCCGACCAGCTCGCTAGGCAGGTGGAAACCGGTGATCTGTTCTTCGCCGCCGTCGCTGAGACTGAAAGTCTTCAGGGCACCGGAGCGCACTGCATAGACGGAGTCGAAGGCGTCGCCCTGGCGAAACAGGAATTCGCCTTTTTTCAGTGGGCGGCCGCGTTTAACGATTTCGTCCAGCGCATCCATGTCTTCCAGATTCAGAGAAAGTGGCAGGCAGAGGGGGGCCAGGCTGCAATCCTTGCAATGGGCCTGGTTGTGAGCGCGCAGTTTTACTGGCTCGGACATTCAATAGAATCCTTGTGGGAAAACACACATAAGCCGTAAGGGTAACTCACGGGAGGAGGTTCCGGCCAGTCCGTGCCGTATTGGCGCTTAGTCGTAAAGGTGTCCGTTTGTGATCTCCAGGCCACTGCGGAAAGGCTGCGCTCGTGCAATCCGTTCAAGGTATTTCCAGCGCTGGCCATTACTTGCGCTCGCCGATTGTCTCGGCGTCAAGTATCAGGCTTGCCTGGGTTCTATCGCTGACGACAGTCTTTGCCGGATGCCTGCGACAAGTTGTCGCGCGCGGCGTTCGGTTTCCTGCTTGTTGCGCGTTAGATGACCCGAGAAAAACGCTGTCGATTCTGCTGCTCCAGATAAGTGTCAAACACCATGCACACCGAACGTACCAGCAGGCGCCCGGCCGGCAGGACTTCGATGCCCTCGTTGTTCAGCTTGATCAGTCCGTCTTCGGCCATGGCTTGCAGTTGCGGCCATAGTTCGCCGAAGTAACCACGAAAATCGATATTGAACTGTTGCTCGATGGCCTCGAAGTCGAGGCTGAAATTACAGATCAACTGCTGGATCACCGCGCGTCTGATGCGGTCGTCCTGATTGCACACCAGGCCGCGGCTGGTAGCCAGTTGTGCGCCGCCCAGCAGGTTCTGGTACTGGTTCAGGTCACTGCTGTTCTGGCAGTACAGATCGCCGATCTGGCTGATGGCCGAGACGCCCAGGCCGATCAGGTCGCAATGGCCATGAGTGGTGTAGCCCTGGAAGTTGCGCTGCAGGGTCGACTCTTCCTGGGCAATCGCCAGTTCGTCGTCGGGCAGGGCGAAATGATCCATGCCGATATAGCGATAACCCGCGGCGGTCAGTTGCTCGATGGTGCGTTGCAGCATCTGCAGCTTTTCCGCTGGGGCCGGCAGTTCCTGGCTGTTGATCCGTCGTTGCGGCATGAAGCGTTCTGGCAGATGCGCGTAGTTGAATACCGAGAGCCGGTCCGGCTGCAGGTTGATGACTTCCTCGACCGTGCGGGCGAAGTTGTCCGGCGTCTGCTTTGGCAGGCCGTAGATCAGGTCGATGTTGATCGAACGAAATTGCAGGGTGCGCGCTGCTTCGATCACTGCGCGCGTTTCCTCCAGGCTCTGCAGGCGATTGACCGCGCGCTGCACCGCCGGGTCGAGGTCCTGCAGGCCGATGCTGACGCGATTGAACCCCAGCTCGCGCAGCAGGCCCATGGTCGACCAGTCGGCTTCGCGCGGGTCGATCTCGATGCCGTAGTCGCCCGAGTCGTCGTCCAGCAGGTTGAAATGCTGGCGCAGATGGCCCATCAGTTGTCGCAGTTCGTCATGGCTGAGAAAGGTCGGGGTGCCGCCGCCGAAATGCAGTTGCTCGACCTTCTGGCCGGGGTCGAGATGACAGGCGATCAGCTGGATTTCCTGCTCCAGGCGTTGCAGGTAGGGCAGGGCGCGGCCGCGGTCCTTGGTGATGACTTTGTTGCAGGCGCAGTAGTAGCAGATGTTCGCGCAGAACGGTACATGCACATATAGCGACAGCGGACGCAGCGCCTTGCGGCTTTCGCGCAGGGCGTGGAGCAAGTCGAAAGTGCCCACCTGGCTGTGGAATTGCACAGCGGTCGGGTAGGAGGTGTAGCGTGGTCCCGCCAGGTCGTAACGGCGGATCAGATCGGTATCCCAACGAATGGCGTCGAGCATGCGGGAATTCCCCCGGTAGGCTGGCAGTGTCAGCGAGTCTAGGAGGTTCGTGCCCGGGCCATCTTGATTTGCATCAAGGGTGGCAGGTGGATGGTGCCCGCCAGGCGGGCCTTGCGTCGTTGTTGCCGATGGCTGGATGCATCGCGAGGCTTGGCCTCAATGTCCCATCAACCAATGCTGATGTGGGCCGGGCAAGGTCCAGATACCGAACAGGATCACCAGCAGGCCGCCGGCCATGCGCACGCTACGCCGGCGCAGCAGGGCGGTGATGCGCTCCGCCGCAAGCCCGGTCGCCAGCAGCACCGGCCAGGTGCCCAGGCCGAAGGCCAGCATCAGCAGCGCGCTATCGAGGGCGTTGCCCTGGCTGGCGGACCACAGCAGGGTGCTGTAGACCAGGCCGCACGGCAGCCAGCCCCAGAGCGCGCCCAGCAGCAAGGCGCGCGGCAGGCTCGACACCGGCAGCAGGCGGTTGGCCACAGGCTGTATATGCCGCCACAGGCCGCGCCCGAGGCTTTCGATGCGGGTCAGGCCGCTCCACCAGCCGGCCAGGTACAGGCCCATGGCAATCAGCAGCAGGCCGGCCAGGATGCGCATGGCCATGGCCGCCGGGCTGCTGGCCACGGCCCAGCCGGCCAGGCCGATCAGCAGGCCCGCGGCGGCATAACTGAGGATGCGCCCCAGGTTATAGGCCAGCAGCAGGCGAAAACGCCGGCTGCGTTGTTCCTGGGGAATGGCCAGGGTCAGGGCGCCCATCAGGCCGCCGCACATGCCCAGGCAGTGACCGCCGCCGAGCAGGCCGAGGATCACCGCGGAAACCAGCAGCGGTGCCAGCTCAAGCATGAGGGGGTGCCTGGTCTTTGTGCGGCGGCTGGTCGGCCGTCGGTTGGCCTTTGGCCTCGTCGATCGCGGCGGTGTGCTTGGGGTCCTGGTCGTCGAACAGAATGCTGTGGGCGGGGCCGTCGAGGTCATCGTACTGACCGCTGTCGACGGCCCAGAAGAAGATATAGATGGCGATGGCCACGATCAGCAGCGCCGCCGGAATCATCACGTAGAGAGCTGGCATGGGTAGGCTCCATGCCCGCGCGGCTCAGGCCGGCAGCGGGCGAGTTTGGGTCGTGGCATCGGCCTGGGGCTGGCCCGGCAGGCGAGTCAGGCGCAGGGCATTGAGTACCACGGTCAACGAACTGATGGACATGCCGATGGCGGCCCATACCGGAGTGATCCAGCCGAGGGCGGCGAACGGCAGCATGAGGCCATTGTACAGCCCGGCCCATAGCAGGTTCTCGATGATTATGCGGCGTGTGCGACGGGCCAGGCTGAAGGCCTGCACCAGCGCATCCAGGCGGTTGGACAGCAGCACCGCGTCGGCGCTGGTCTTGGCCAGGTCGGTGGCCGAGCCCATGGCCACGCTGATATCCGCCGCGGCCAGCACCGGGACATCGTTGACCCCATCGCCGAGCATCAGCACTTTTCGGCCCTGGCGATGCAGTTGTTGCAGCACTTGCAGCTTGTCATCGGGGCGCAGGCCGCCGCGTGCCTCGTCGATACCCAGTTCGGCGGCGACGCTGGCGACCATTGGCGAGCTGTCGCCCGAGAGCAGCAGGGTGTTCCAGCCGCGCGCCTTGCATGCGGCCAGCAGTGCCGGCGCATCGCTGCGCAGGCGATCGTCGAGGACAAACCAGGCCAGCGGCCCCTGCGTATCGCCCAGCAGCAGCCATTGGCCGGCTTCGTCGGGCATGGCCGGGATTGGGCAGGCGCTGAGCTCGCAGACGAAAGCGGGCTGGCCGATACGCAGGCGCTGTTCGCCCACCAGGCCTTCCAGGCCCAGCCCGGGCGTGCTCAGGACTTCTTCGGCGGCCAGCGGTGCACGGCCGAAGGCGCGGGCGATCGGATGCTCGGAGCGGTTCTCCAGGGCTGCGGCCAGGCCCAGGCATTGCTCGCTGCCGAGGTCGCCCAGAGGGCGAATCGAACGCAAGGCCAGGCGCCCCTCGGTGAGGGTGCCGGTCTTGTCGAAAATCACCGTGTCGATCTGGTTCAGGCCTTCGAGTACATGGCCGCGGGTCAGTAGCAGGCCGAGTTTATGCAGGGTGCCGGTGGCGGCGGTCAGCGCGGTCGGGGTGGCCAGGGACAGCGCGCAAGGGCAGGTGGCGACCAGCATCGCCAGGACGATCCAGAAGGCCCGAGAGGCGTCCAGTTGCCACCAGAGCAGGCCAATGGCGGCCGCGGCGATCAGGGAGAACAGCAGGAACCATTGCGCGGCACGATCGGCGATCTCCGCCAGGCGCGGCTTTTCCGCCTGGGCCCGGTCCAGCAGGCGGACGATGGCCGACAGGCGTGTGTCCTGTCCCAGCGCCAGGACTTGCACGGTCAGCGCGCCCTCGACGTTGAGGGTGCCGGCGGTGACCCCATCGCCAATGCTGCGCGGTTGCGGCAGGTATTCGCCGGTGAGCAGGGATTCATCGATGCTCGACTGGCCATCGAGGATCTTGCCGTCGGCCGGCAGGATGGCGCCGGGATGCACCAGCACCTGGTCGCCCAGGCGCAATTCGCTGAGCAGGATGCGTTCGCTCTGGCCGTCGGCGCCCAGGCGCAGGCACGAGGCCGGCAGCAGGTTCACCAGTTGCGCGGTAGCGGCGGCGGTGCGTTCGCGGGCGCGGCGCTCCAAGTAGCGCCCGGCCAGCAGGAACAGGGCAAACATGCCCACCGCGTCGAAGTACAGCTCGCCGACGCCGGTGATCGAGGTCCAGATTCCGGCGATATAGGCGGCGCCAATCGCCAGGGACACGGAAACGTCCATGGTCAGGTGGCGGGTGCGCAGGTCGCGCAGGGCGCCCTTGAAAAACGGCGCGCAGCTGTAGAACACGATCGGCGTGGTGAGAAACAACGCGACCCAGCGCAGGATGGTGTGCAGCTCGGGGCTCAGGTCGATATTGAATTCCGGCCAGGTGGCCATGGTCGCCATCATCGCCTGGAACCACAGCAGCCCGGCCACGCCCAGCTGGCGCAGGGCCAGGCGGTTTTCACTGGCCAGTTGCTCGGCGGCACGGTCGGCCTGATAGGGGTGCGCGGCGTAGCCGATCAGCCGCAGCTCGCTGAGCACCTGGCTCAGCGGCAACTGGCTGTCGGCCCAGCGCACATGCAGGCGATGGTTGGACAGGTTCAGGCGCGCCTCGGCCACTGCCGGCAGGCTGCGCAGGTGTTTTTCGATCAGCCAGCCACAGGCGGCGCAGCTGATGCCTTCCATCAATAAAGTGGTTTCAGCCAGCTCGCCCTCATGCCGGACGAAGGGTTGCTGCACGTCAGCCCGGTCGTACAGGGCCAGTTCGTCCACCAGTTGCACCGGCAGGGCTTCCGGGTTGGCCGAGGCTTCGCTGCGATGGTTGTAATAGCTTTCCAGGCCGCCAGCGACTATGGCTTCGGCCACCGCTTGGCAGCCCGGGCAGCAGAACTCGCGGGTAGCGCCAAGAACGACGGCAGTGAAGCGGCTGCCGGCGGGAACGGGCAGGGCGCAGTGGTAGCAGGGCAGTGGCGTGGTCATCGCAGGTCTTTGTTCTATGGGCGGACCTCATCGCCGGCCGGCCATTGCCCGTGGAGGCAGCAGCCGGCCGGCGATGTCAGAGGGCGCTTACTTGTCCAGGTGTTCCGCACCTTGCAACGGTTCGTCACCCAGCAGCAGGTCCTTGTCGTGGCTGACCTGTTCTTCCTCGAACATGCGCCAGGTCTTGTCACCTTCGACGCCCAGCAGTTCGACGAAGCGGCGGCCATCGACCTTGTCGCTCAGCTGGCCTATGTAGCGGCCTGGCTCGGTTTCGCTGCGGGCGAGGGTGATCTTGCGGTCTTTTTCCGGCTGGGTCGGCGAGATCAGGTTCAACTCCAGGGTGGCGGGCGCGCTGTTACCGTTCAGGCGCAGGTCGACTTCGCCGGTGAGATCGTCCAGGTGCACGCTGGCGCGCATTTGCAGGGTCTGGGCCAGGAGTTCGCGGTCCAGGGAACGATTGATGCCTTTGCCGGCCTCGTAGTAGTTGTCATTGACCAGGTTGTCCGGGTTGTTCACCGCAATGGTCACCATGGACAGGGTCAAGGCTACCGAGCAGGCCAGGATGCCGATGATGATCCAGGGCCAAAGGTGCTTGTACCAGGGGCTTGTGGCGGTCGCTGCAGGCATGATGGCTTCTCTTAACGAATTTGTGGGCCGATGAACCGGCTCTTGGCTTCAACGTGGACGCTTTCGTCGTCGGCGTCCTTGAGGATGAATTTCACCTCGTTGGTACTCGACGGCAGTTGTTCCGGCGAGCTCGACAGTTCGACCGGCATGCTGACGATATCGCCTGCCGCCACCTTGATCTCGCGCTTGCCTTGCAGCTTGAGGTCCGGCAGGCCGGCGGCGTCCAGTACGTAGGTATGATCGCGCTGGTCCTTGTTCATGATCTTCAGGCTGTAGACGTTCTCGATCCGGCCTTCGGCGTTCTCGCGATAGAGCACGCGGTCCTTGCTGACGTCGAAGCCTACCAGCGAGCGCATGAAAAATGCCGTGACCAGCAGGCTGATCATCGCCAGTAGCACCAGCGCATAACCGATCAGGCGTGGACGCAGTTTATGGGTTTTCTGCCCGGACAGGTTGTGTTCGGTGGTGTAGCTGATCAGGCCGCGCGGATAGTCCATCTTGTCCATGATGCTGTCGCAGGCATCGATACAGGCGGCGCAGCCAATGCATTCGATCTGCAGGCCGTCACGGATGTCGATGCCGGTCGGGCAGACCTGTACGCACATGGTGCAGTCGATGCAATCGCCCAGGCCCATGGCCTTGTAGTCGGCGCCTTTCTTGCGCGGGCCGCGACCTTCGCCGCGACGTGGGTCGTAGGAGACGATCAGGGTGTCTTTATCGAACATCACGCTCTGGAAGCGGGCGTAGGGGCACATGTAGATGCACACCTGTTCGCGCAGCCAGCCGGCGTTGCCATAGGTGGCGAGAGTGAAGAAGCCGACCCAGAAATATGACCAGCCATCGGCCTGGCCGGTGAAAAAGTCGATCACCAGCTCGCGGATAGGCGAGAAGTAGCCGACGAAGGTCATGCCGGTAACGAAGCCGATCAGCAGCCAAAGGCTGTGTTTGCTGAATTTGCGCAGGAACTTGTTGGCGCTCATCGGCGCCTTGTCGAGCTTGATGCGCTGGTTGCGGTCGCCTTCGGTGACCTTTTCGCACCACATGAAGATCCAGGTCCAGACGCTTTGCGGGCAGGTATAGCCGCACCAGACGCGCCCGGCGTACACCGTGATGAAGAACAGGCCGAAGGCGGCGATGATCAGCAACCCGGACAACAGGATGAAATCCTGGGGCCAGAAAGTGGCGCCGAAGATGAAGAATTTGCGTTCCGGCAGGTTCCACCAAACGGCCTGATGGCCGCCCCAGTTGAGCCAGACCGTACCGAAATACAGCAGGAACAAAGCCGCACCGCCTACCATCCGCAAGTTGCGAAAGAGGCCAGTGAAAGCGCGTGTGTAGATTTTTTCCCGAGAGGCGTAGAGATCTACGCTGTTGTTCGAATTCTTGGCAGGCGGGGTAACGTCATGTACCGGAATCTGGTTGCTCATCATTGCATCCCACGGCAGTGGAGAAATGCCCCGGTCAGTACGTGCCGACCGCGATCAAATAGGGTGTTGCAGTGGCGCAATGATACGCCTGTCGCTCTAGCTCAAGGGTGCGACCTTTGGTCGCGTTGGGGGAATTCAATTGATGGTGTAATGACTTGAATCAATTGACTTGTGAATTATGGACGCTTTTCGCCGTGGCCGCGTCCCATTGCGTAGCGCAATGGGGGGAAGGGGCGAAACAAAAAGGCCCCGCCAATTTCCATTGGCGGGGCCTTTTTTTGTTACTCGAAGGTGTCTGCCTTACTCGGCGTCCGCCGGCTTGTCGCTGTGCGACAGGCTGTAGACGTAAGCGGCCAGCAGGTGAACCTTGTCGTTGCCTTGCATCTGTTCCTGGGCAGGCATCTGGCCCTGGCGGCCGTAACGGATGGTCTGCTGCAACTGGGCGAAGCTCGAGCCGTAGATGAACGCGCCCGGATGAGTCAGGTCGGGTGCGCCCATGGCTGGGGTCCCTTTACCGGCTGGGCCGTGGCATGCCACGCAGTTGGCGGCGAAGATCTTCTGGCCATTGGCCGGGTCGGCCTTGGCGCTTTCCGGCAGCTTGCGGCCATCGAGGTTGGTCAGCACATAGGCGGCCACATCGCTGACGCCCTGCTCGCCGATGACTTCGGCCCAGGCCGGCATCACCGCGTGACGACCGCCCATGATGGTGGTCTTGATGGTTTCCGGCTCGCCGCCCCAGCGCCAGTCGGCGTCGGTCAGGTTCGGGAAGCCATAGGCGCCCTTGGCGTCGGAACCGTGGCAGACCGAGCAGTTGGAGGCGAACAGGCGGCCACCCATCTTCAGCGCTTGCGGGTCCTTGGCAACTTCTTCGATCGGCATGGAAGCAAATTTGGCGAAGATCGGACCGAACTTGGCGTCCGACTTGGCCATTTCCTTTTCCCACTCGTGCACGCCAGTCCAGCCGGTCTGGCCGTTGGCGAAAGGGGTCTGCTTTTCGGTATCCAGGTAGTTATAGCCTGGCAGCAGGCCTTTCCAGTTACCCAGGCCCGGGTACAGAACCAGGTAGCCCAAGGCAAAGATGATGGTGCCGACGAACAGCATGAACCACCACTTCGGCAGCGGGTTGTCGTACTCCTCGATCCCGTCGAAGGAGTGGCCGACTGTCTCGTCGGTCTGCTCGGCGCGCTGGCCCTTGCGGGTCGACAGCAGCAGCCAGGTCAGGGCGAAAATGGTACCCAGACTGAGGACTGTGACGTACAGACTCCAGAACGTAGTCATTCTTTGTTACTCCTAGAAGCTTGCTCGACGTGCTTGATGGCTTCGGGATCATCCGCGAACGGCAGCAAGGTCGCGTCTTCGAACTCGGACTTGCGCTTGGGGCTGAACACCCACAGCGCCAGGCCGATGAAGGCCACCATCACCACTACGGTGCCCAGGCCACGAATCATCCCGATATCCATCTAAATCACCGTTTGCTTTTGATGATGGTGCCCAGGCCTTGCAGATAGGCCACCAGCGCGTCCATTTCGGTTTTGCCCTTCACGGCATCCTGGGCACCGGCGATGTCTTCGTCGGTGTAAGGGACGCCGAGCGTGCGCAAGACTTCCATTTTTTTCGCGGTGTCTTTGCCGTCGAGCTTGTTTTCTACGAGGAACGGATAAGCCGGCATTTTCGACTCAGGCACCACGTTGCGCGGGTTGTACAAGTGCGCACGCTGCCAGTCATCGGAGTAGCGGCCGCCAACGCGGGCCAGGTCCGGGCCGGTACGCTTGGAACCCCACAGGAACGGGTGGTCCCACACGCTTTCACCGGCGACCGAGTAGTGGCCGTAGCGTTCGGTTTCTGCACGGAACGGACGGATCATCTGCGAGTGGCAGCCGACACAGCCGTTGGCGATATAGACGTCGCGGCCTTCCAGTTCCAGGGCGGTGCGCGGCTTCATGCCTTCCACCGGCTTGTTGGTGACGTCCTGGAAGAACAGCGGGACGATCTGGGTCAGGCCGCCGATGCTGACGGCGATGACCATGAAGAAGGCCAGCAGGCCAATATTCTTCTCTACTGCTTCATGCTTCATCAGTGAGCTCCAACTACAGCGATCTGAGCAGCGGCTTCAGCTTCAGCCGGGTTCGAGGCGCGAACGGTACGGAACACGTTGTACGCCATGAACAGCATGCCGGCGGCAAAGAACGCACCGCCCAGGGCACGCACGATGAAACCAGGGTGGCTGGCCTGCAGGGCTTCGACGAAGGAGTAGGTGAGGGTGCCGTCGTCGTTGATTGCACGCCACATCAGGCCCTGGGTAATGCCGTTGACCCACATCGAGGCGATATAGAGCACGGTACCGATGGTAGCCAGCCAGAAGTGGGTGTTGATCAGGCCGATGCTGTGCATCTGCTGGCGACCGAAGACTTTCGGAATCATGTGGTACAGCGCGCCGATCGAAATCATCGCCACCCAGCCCAATGCGCCGGCGTGTACGTGGCCGATGGTCCAGTCGGTGTAGTGCGACAGCGAGTTGACGGTCTTGATCGCCATCATCGGACCTTCGAAGGTCGACATGCCGTAGAACGCCAGGGATACCACGAGGAAACGCAGGATCGGGTCGGTGCGCAGCTTATGCCAGGCGCCCGAGAGGGTCATCATGCCGTTGATCATGCCGCCCCAGCTCGGAGCCAGCAGGATGATCGACATGGCCATGCCCAGCGATTGCGCCCAGTCCGGCAGCGCGGTGTAGTGCAGGTGGTGCGGGCCGGCCCAGATGTACAGGGTGATCAGCGCCCAGAAGTGCACGATGGACAGGCGATAGGAGTAGATCGGACGCTCGGCCTGTTTCGGCACGAAGTAATACATCATCCCCAGGAAGCCGGTGGTCAGGAAGAAGCCCACGGCGTTGTGGCCGTACCACCACTGGATCATGGCGTCGGTCGCACCCGAATAGGCCGAGTAGGACTTGAAGAGGCTGACCGGCAGGGAGGCGTGGTTGACGATGTGCAGCATCGCGGTAACCACGATGAAGGCACCGTAGAACCAGTTACCCACATAGATGTGCTTGGTCTTGCGCTTGACGATGGTGCCGAAGAACACCAGACCGTAGGTGACCCAGACGATGGCCAGCAGGATGGCCAGGGGCCATTCCAGTTCCGCGTATTCCTTGGTGGTGGTGTAACCCAGCGGCAAGGTAACGATCGCGCCGACGATCACGGCTTGCCAACCCCAGAAGGTGAAGGCCGCCAGGCTGTCGGAAATCAGTCGCGTTTGGCAGGTTCGCTGCACGACGTAGTAAGAAGTGGCAAACAACGCACATCCACCGAAGGCAAAAATCACCAGGTTGGTGTGCAGCGGGCGCAGGCGTCCAAACGTCGTCCACGGCAGACCGAAGTTCAACTCCGGCCAGACCAGTTGCGAGGCGATGAAGACACCGAGCCCCATGCCAAGGATCCCCCAGACCACCGTCATGATGGCGAACTGGCGGACTACCTTATAGTTATAAGCAGTCGGACTGATTGCTGTGCTCATTCTAAGGTTCCACGGTTTGGGTGTTTTATTAGGAGTAAAAATCGGCCGCAAGTATGGAGAAAGCGGGGGGTCATTGCAACGCGCCATGACCTGGGTCAATGCTTTCAAAAGCTGATTCTGCGGCCTTTCCATACGCGGAGTAAGGACAAAATCGGCCCCGGACAAAATGTCGCAGCGGATGAAAAAGGCGAGGGGGACAGGTCAGTTGTAACCGGGTATGTGGAAGACGATTGGACCCGCGACAAACGGTAGGTGGCGCGACAGCCGGTATAAACCAGCCTTTGCGGCCTGTCATCGCAAGACGGCTTCGAATGGAGCGGCTACTTCTGGTCTGTGACCGGCCATTGCCAGTCCACTGCAAAGCAGCTTAGACCCGATTTCGGAGACTGGAAAGATAGGGGATAGAGGGGGTGCGACACTTGGTCGCGCAGAGGCAGGGAACTGCCGCATCCGAGTGATGCGGCAGTAGGGGGGGGGGCGATTACTTGCTCGGGTTTTCACTCGGCGGCTGGCTGGCCGCATTGTGGGACAGGCTGTAGACGTAGGCCGCGAGCAGCTGGACCTTGTCGTTGCCGAGCAGTTCGCTCTGCGCTGGCATGTGGCCCTGGCGACCGTGGCGAATGGTCTGTTGCAGTTGGGTCAGGCTGGTGCCGTAGATGAAGCCTGCTGGTTGCGTCAGGTTTGGCGCCCCCATGGCTTCGGTGCCCTGGCCATTGGCGCCGTGACAGGCCACGCAAGTGGCGCTGAACGCTTGCTTGCCGGCGGCAAGGTCGGCGCTGCTGTCGGCGGGCAACGGCAGGCCGGCGAGATCGTGACGCACATAGGCCGCAACGTTCTTCACCCCATCCTCGCCCAGCACTTCACCCCAGGCCGGCATGGCAGCCATGCGGCCGCCCATGATAGTGGCCTTGATGGTGTCGGCGTTGCCGCCCCAGCGCCAGTTGTCGTCGGCGAGGTTGGGAAAGCCGAATGCGCCCTTGGCATCCGAGCCATGGCACACCGAGCAGTTGGAGGCGAACAGGCGGCCGCCCATTTTCAGCGCCTGCGGGTCCTTGGCCACTTCTTCCACGGGCATGGCGGCGAACTTGGCGAAGATCGGGCCGAACTTGGCGTCCGACTTGGCCATTTCCTTTTCCCATTCCTTGGTCTGGGTCCAGCCGTCTTCATAGCCCGGCAGGATGCCTTTCCAGTTACCCAGGCCCGGGTAGAGGATCAGATAGCCTACGGAAAACACCAGGGTCCCGGCGAACAGCAGGAACCACCATTGCGGCAGGGGGTTGTCGTACTCCTCGATGCCATCGAAGGCGTGCCCCATGGTCTGGTCGACGCTGCCCTTGGTTTCGCCCTTGCGCGTGCCGATCAGCAGCCAGGTCAGGCCGATCAGGCTGCCTATGGTCAGTACGCAGATGTACGTACTCCAGAAGGTGGTCATGGCCGAATGCTCCTTGTTGCATGCTCTTCGGATTGAGCGTCATCAGATGGATTGCTGTGCACTTGCGGCGAAGGTTCGTCGGCGAAGGGCAGCAGGCGCGCCTGGGCGAACTCCGGGTTGCGCTTGGCGTTGAAGACCCAGATCGACAGGCCGATGAAGGCAACCATCACCACCAGCGTGCCGAGCCCGCGGATCATGCCGCTATCGAGTTCAAGAACCATGGCTCACCTCTTGCTCTTGATCGCAGTGCCAAGCACTTGCAGGTAGGCGACCAAGGCATCCATTTCGGTCTTGCCCTTGAGGGAGGCGACGGCACCGGCGATATCGTCGTCGTTGTAAGGCACGCCGAGGGTGCGCATGGCGCGCAGTTTGGTCTCGGTGTGGCTGCTGTCGACCGGCTGGGTAACCAGCCATGGGTAGGCCGGCATCTTCGACTCGGGCACGACGTTGCGCGGGTTGTACAGGTGCGCACGGTGCCAGTCGTCGGAGTAGCGGGCGCCGACGCGGGCCAGGTCCGGGCCGGTACGCTTGGAGCCCCACAGGAACGGGTGGTCCCAGACGCTTTCACCGGCGACCGAGTAGTGGCCGTAGCGTTCAGTTTCGGCGCGGAACGGACGGATCATCTGCGAGTGGCAGCCGACGCAGCCTTCACGGATGTAGATATCGCGGCCTTCCAGCTGCAGGGCGGTGTAGGGCTTCATGCCTTCCACCGGCTTGTTGGTGACGTCCTGGAAGAACAGCGGAACGATCTGGGTCAGACCGCCGATGCTCACGGCAAACACCATCAGCAGCATCAGCAGGCCGACGTTTTTCTCGATGACTTCGTGTTTCATGGCGGACTCCTCAGGCCATCTGCGCAGCGGCGTTGACTTCGGCTGGCACTGCGGCACGCACGGTGCGCCAGGTGTTGTAGGCCATCAGCAACATGCCGAAGAGGAAGATCGCGCCACCGGCCAGTCGCACGATGAAGCCTGGGTGGCTGGCCACCAGGGTTTCGACGAAGGAGTAGGTCAGCGTTCCGTCTTCGTTGACGGCGCGCCACATCAGGCCCTGGGCGATGCCGTTGACCCACATCGAGGCGATGTAGAGCACCGTGCCGATGGTAGCGAGCCAGAAGTGCGCGTTGATCAGGCCGATGCTATGCATCTGCTGGCGACCGAAGACTTTCGGAATCATGTGATAAAGCGCGCCGATCGAGATCATCGCTACCCAGCCCAAAGCGCCGGCGTGCACGTGGCCGATGGTCCAGTCGGTGTAGTGGGAGAGGGCGTTGACGGTCTTGATCGCCATCATCGGACCTTCGAAGGTCGACATGCCGTAGAACGCCAGGGATACCACCAGGAAACGCAAGATCGGGTCGCTGCGCAACTTATGCCAGGCGCCCGAGAGGGTCATCATGCCGTTGATCATGCCGCCCCAGCTCGGTGCCAGGAGGATCAGCGACATCACCATGCCCAGCGACTGCGCCCAGTCCGGCAGCGCGGTGTAGTGCAGGTGGTGCGGGCCGGCCCAGATATACAGGGTGATCAGTGCCCAGAAGTGCACGATGGACAGGCGATAGGAGTACACCGGCCGTTCGGCCTGCTTGGGCACGAAGTAGTACATCATCCCCAGGAAGCCGGCGGTCAGGAAGAAGCCCACGGCGTTGTGCCCGTACCACCATTGCACCATGGCATCGGTCGCACCGGCATACACCGAATAGGACTTGGTCAGGCTGACCGGCAGTTCCAGGTTGTTGACGATGTGCAGGATGGCCACGGTGATGATGAAGCCGCCGAAGAACCAGTTGCCGACGTAGATGTGCTTGGTGTTGCGCTTCATCACCGTGCCGAAGAACACGATGGCGTAGGCCACCCAGACGATGGTGATGAGGATGTCGATCGGCCATTCCAGCTCGGCGTATTCCTTGGAGCTGGTGTAGCCCAGCGGCAGGCTGATAGCCGCCAGAAGGATGACCAGCTGCCAGCCCCAGAAGCAGAACGCGGCGATTTTCGGCGCGAACAGCTGGGTCTGGCAGGTGCGTTGCACCGAGTAGAAGGAGCTGGCGAACAGTGCGCAGCCACCGAAGGCGAAGATCACCGCGTTGGTGTGCAGCGGGCGCAGGCGACCGAAGCTGGTCCAGGGCAAGTTGAAGTTGAGTTCGGGCCAGACCAACTGGGCAGCGAGAAAAACCCCGAGCCCCATGCCGACGATGCCCCACACCACCGTCATAATGGCGAATTGGCGGACCACCTTGTAGTTGTAGGCGGTACTGATAGAAGTGTTCATGGTTCCCCATCCACGGTTCAGCTGAAGTGAAAGCGACTGCGCACGGCAAGGCGCGCTCACTTCTTCTGGAGTTATAGGCAGACTAAAAGCGAGGTAAGCATGGGCAAACGGCAAGGGGCTGTTATTGACGGGGATCAATGGGCGCAATGCGTGCGGGAACGGGGCTGGCTCTGGGATGTCGCGCAGCCGCCGCTGGCCGGCGAACCGCTGACCCTGATCCTGGCCCATGGCGCCGGCGCGCCGATGGACAGTGCTTTCATGGACGATATGGCCACACGCCTTGCGGCGCATGGGGTCAACGTCCTGCGCTTCGAGTTTCCCTATATGGCTCAACGTCGTCTCGATGGTGGCAAACGGCCGCCTAACCCGGCACCGAAGCTGCTGGAGTGCTGGCGCGAGGTATATGCCCAGGTGCGACCTCATGTCGCTGGGCGGCTGGCCATCGGCGGCAAGTCCATGGGTGGGCGCATGGCCAGTTTGCTCGCCGACGAGCTGGGCGCCGATGCGCTGGTGTGCCTGGGGTATCCGTTTTATGCCGCTGGCAAGCCGGAGAAACCGCGGGTCGCCCACCTGGCCGAATTGCGCACCCCGACTTTGATCGTCCAAGGCGAGCGCGATGCCCTGGGTAATCGGGCGACGGTCGAAGGCTATGCGCTGGCGCCGGCCATCGAGCTGTTCTGGTTGGCGGCGGCCGACCATGATCTGAAACCGCTCAAGGCCTCGGGCTTCACCCATGAGCAGCATCTGGAAGCGGCGGCGCGGAAGGTTGCTGAGGTTTTACGCCAGCTCAATGGCTGAACGCTTTTTCACTGTAGGAGCGAAGCTTGCTCGCGATGGAGCTTGGCAGTCGCCACCGTTGTCGCCTTGAGAACAATCGCGAGCAAGCTTCGCTCCTACAGATACAGAGGACGCGCGCGGGGCTGGAAAAAACGCAATAAAAAACCCGGAAGGCGAACCTTCCGGGTTTTTTGTCTGGCTTCGATCTAGCGGTTGAAGCGTTCGACCAGCGAGTACTGCGTGTTGGCGGTGCGGGTCAGTTCTTCGCTGAGCTGCGCCGAGTGCTGGGCCTGCTCCGAAGTCTGGTCCGCCAGTTGGGCAATGGTGCTGATGTTGCGGCTGATTTCCTCGGCCACGGCGCTTTGCTCTTCGGTGGCGGCGGCGATCTGGGTGGTCATGTCGGTGATATTGGCCACCGCCTCGCTGATGCCGACCAATGCCTGGTCGGCCTCCAATACCCGGGCCACGCCTTCCTCGGCCTGACGATGGCCGGCGTCCATAGTCTGCACCGCCGTGGTGGCGGTTTGCTGGAGCTTGGCGATCAGGTTGTGGATCTGCCCGGTGGATTCGCTGGTGCGTTGCGCCAGTTGGCGAACCTCGTCGGCCACCACGGCGAAGCCGCGACCCATCTCCCCGGCGCGGGCCGCTTCGATGGCCGCGTTCAACGCCAGCAGGTTGGTCTGGTCGGCGATGCCCTTGATCACATCGACCACGCCGCCGATTTCGTCACTGTCCTTGGCCAGCTGGGTCACGGTCAGGCCGGTTTCACCCACCACTATCGACAGGCGCTGGATCGCTTCGCGGGTTTCCCCGGCGATGTCGCGACCACGCCCGGTGAGGCGGTTGGCTTCCTGGGTAGCGTCGGCGGTGCGTTGCACATGGCTGGCCACTTCCTGGGTGGTGGCGGCCATCTGGTTGACCGCGGTGGCCACCTGTTCGGTTTCCACGCGCTGGCGTTCCAGGCCGCTGGAGCTGTTGTGCGCCAGGGTGTCGGACTGGCGAGCCTGCTCGTTGAGGTGCTCGGCGGTGTCCTGCAGGCGGGTCAGGCAGGTTTTCAGGCGCGCTTCCTGGCTGAGGATCGACATCTCCAGGCGCGCCTGGGCGCCGCGGCTGTCGGTGTACATCTGAGCGATCAGCGGGTCGGAGGTGGTCTGTTCGGCCAGGCGCAGCAAGCGCTTGAGACCGCGCTGTTGCCAGCTCAACCCGAGCAGGCCGAGCGGTACGCAAAGGCCGGCGGCCAGGGCGAAGCCCCAGGAGGAGTTGAGCCAGGCACCAATCAGAAAGCTCAGCTGGCTGACCAGGATGAACGGCAGCCAGTCCTGGAGCACCGGTAGCCATTTGTCGCGTTTCGGAATGGCCGACTTGCCCTGGTTGATGCGTTGGTAGAGCGCTTCGGCCCGGCGGATCTGCTCGGCGGTGGGCTTGACCCGCACCGACTCGTAGCCGACCACTTGCTGGCCTTCGAACACCGGGGTCACATAGGCGTTGACCCAGTAATGATCCCCGGTCTTGCAGCGATTCTTGACAATGCCCATCCATGGCAAGCCTTGTTTCAGGGTGGCCCACATATGCGCGAACACCGCGGCCGGAACGTCGGGGTGACGGACCAGGTTGTGCGGTGCGCGGACCAGTTCCTCACGGGAAAACCCGCTGATTTCAACGAAGGCATCGTTGCAGTAGGTAATCACGCCTTTGGCATCGGTGGTGGAGATCAACCGTTGCTGAGCCGGAAAGGTACGTTCGCGCTGGGTGACAGGCTGGTTGTTACGCATGGTTTTTCTATCCGCAAGGCTTTGATAGGTTGTCGGCCGCCCTCGCCAATTATTGAAATTTTTTTCAGGAAGTTGAGAAGTGGTTCATTGACAGAGGCCTTGTCCTGCGCGCAGAGGTCGGGCTCACCCAGCCGAGGCCTTGCAGGGGCCCCGGCTGTGCAAGGGTCAACCCGCCAGCATCGGGTAAGTAAAGAGCCCGAAATGCAGCAGGTTCAGACCGAAATGGGTAGCCACCGCGGCACCCAGGCCGCCGAAACGATAGGCCAGGCCGTAACCGACGCCAGCGATGCTCGCCAGCAGCCACCATTGCCAGCCGGCACCCACATGCACCAGGCCGAACAGCAGGGCCGCGCACATCAAGGCGAGGTTTTCGCCATAGGGCAAATGCTTGAGGCGGCGGCTCAGGCCGCCCTGGATATAGCCACGGAACAGTGCTTCTTCAACCAGGGTGACCAGCAACAGATTGTTCAGGACCCACAGCCAGGCCTGATCCGGCCATTTCGGTGCCCAACTGATAATTCCCAGCAATACCGCGCCACCCAGGGCCGCCAGGGCGGTGAGGGTCAAGGCCAGGGCCGTGGTGTAGAGCGACAGCCGCAGCGAACGCCGCCCGATGATCCAGGGGCAGACCAGCAATAGCCAGAAGCCGATCAGCGGCTTGTCCTGGTTCAGGTACATGGAAAACGGCACCGCGTCGGCGGTAAAGCGTTCCGGGCCGATCGCCCGGCCATTGTAGAAACCGGGCAGCCAGTGCATGGCCAGCGCCAGGGCCAGGACCACGAACAGGCCGTGCCCCAGGTAGCGCGCATACAGGCTTTTCTGCTGGCGCACGGCAAAACCTGCGCCTAGCAGCAGGGCGACGGACACCGCCGCCAGCAGGCCCAACTGGCCGTAGCTCAGGGCCAAGGCGTAGCCAATGGAGAGAAGTGCCAGGTACATCCATGGCAAAACAGTCATGTGAAATCCTTGTTGCGAAAGAAGGGGTGTAGCAGAGACGTGGATCAACCTTTGTCGCCTGCAATCGGCTGAGCAGGCGCCGGCGAGGTTGATAGGTGATGCGGATGACGCTTGGTCATCTGTGCCAGCGGCGAAGGCTCTAGCCCGCACGGCGCCAAGTATAACCAGCTGGGCGCTACGGGCCAGCCAAAAGCCAGACACCGCCCGGGGGCGGTGTCTGGTCCAGCGTTGGTCACGCCGCGTTTCAGGCGGCGATCAGTTGCCGCAGTACGTAGTGCAAAATCCCGCCGGACTTGAAGTATTCCACTTCGTTCAGGGTATCGATGCGGCACAGCACCTCGACCTTTTCCTGGCGGCCATCCTCGCGGGTGATCACCAGGCTGAGGTTCATCCGTGGCGTCAGTTCGGCGCCGGTCAAGCCCTGGATGTCGAGGGTTTCCCTGCCGGTAAGGTTCAGGCTCTTGCGGTTCTGGTCGAGCTTGAATTGCAGCGGCAGCACGCCCATGCCCACCAGGTTGGAGCGGTGGATGCGCTCGAAGCTCTCGGCGATCACCGCCTTGACCCCCAGCAGGTTGGTGCCCTTGGCGGCCCAGTCGCGGCTGGAGCCGGTGCCGTATTCCTGGCCGGCGATCACCACCAGCGGCGTGCCTGATTGTTGGTAACGCATGGCCGCGTCGTAGATCGCCAGTTTCTCGCCGGTAGGGATGTAAATCGTGTTGCCGCCTTCTTCGCCGCCGAGCATTTCGTTGCGGATGCGGATGTTGGCGAAGGTGCCGCGCATCATCACCTGATGGTTGCCGCGGCGTGAACCGTAGGAGTTGAAGTCCCGCGGCTCCACGCCTTGCTCGCGCAGGTAGCGGCCGGCCGGGCTGTCGGCCTTGATGTTGCCGGCCGGGGAGATGTGGTCGGTGGTCACCGAGTCGCCCAGCAGCGCCAGGACCCGCGCCCCCTCGACATCCTTGATCACCGGCAGCGGGCCGGCGATGTCATCGAAGAACGGCGGGTGCTGGATATAGGTGGAATCCGCCTGCCACACGTAGGTCGCGGCCTGCGGCACTTCGATGGCTTGCCACTGGGCATCGCCGGCGAATACCTCGGCGTATTCCTTGTGAAACATCCGGGTATTGACCTGGGTGACGGCCTCGGCGATTTCCTGGCTGCTCGGCCAGATGTCGCGCAGGTAGACCGGCTTGCCGTCCTTGCCTTCGCCCAAGGGCTCGCGGCTGATATCGATGCGCACGCTGCCGGCCAGGGCATAGGCGACCACCAGCGGCGGCGAGGCCAGCCAGTTGGTTTTCACCAGCGGGTGCACGCGGCCTTCGAAGTTGCGGTTGCCGGACAGCACCGAGGCAACGGTCAGGTCGGCCTTCTGGATGGCTTTCTCGATCGGCTCCGGCAAGGGGCCGGAGTTGCCGATGCAGGTGGTGCAGCCGTAACCCACCAGGTCGAAGCCCAGGGCATCGAGGTATTGCGTCAGCCCGGCGGCCTGGTAGTAGTCAGTGACCACTTTCGACCCCGGGGCCAGTGAACTCTTTACCCAGGGTTTGCGTTTGAGGCCTTTCTCCACGGCTTTTTTCGCCAGCAGGCCGGCGGCCATCATCACGCTGGGGTTGGAGGTATTGGTACACGAAGTGATGGCGGCGATGACCACCGCGCCGTTTTTCAGGCGGTAGGTCTGGCCGTTATGGTCGTAGTCGACTTCGCCTATCAGGTCGGCGCTGCCCACGGCCACGCCGCCACCGCCTTCGCTTTCCAGGCGGCCTTCTTCCTTGCTGGTGGGTTTGAACTGCAGGTCGAGAAAGTCAGTGAAGGCCTGGCCGACGTTGGGCAGGGAAACCCGGTCCTGAGGCCGCTTCGGCCCGGCCAGGCTGGCCTCCACGGTGCCCATGTCCAGCGCCAGGCTGTCGGTGAAGAGCGGTTCCTTGCCCGGCAGGCGCCACAGGCCCTGAGTCTTGCAATAGGCCTCCACCAGTTTCACCACGGCGTCCGGGCGGCCGGACAGGCGCAGGTATTCCAGGGTGACGTCATCCACCGGGAAGAAACCGCAGGTGGCGCCATATTCCGGGGCCATGTTGGCGATGGTGGCGCGGTCGGCCAGTGGCAAGTCGGCCAGGCCGTCGCCATAGAACTCGACGAATTTGCCGACCACGCCTTTCTTGCGCAGCATCTGGGTGACGGTCAGCACCAGGTCGGTGGCGGTGATGCCCTCCTTGAGCTTGCCGGTCAGTTTGAAGCCGATGACTTCCGGGATCAGCATCGACACCGGTTGGCCGAGCATCGCCGCTTCCGCCTCGATGCCGCCCACGCCCCAGCCGAGCACGCCGAGGCCGTTGATCATGGTGGTGTGGGAGTCGGTGCCGACCAGGGTGTCGGGAAAGGCGTAGGTGCGGCCGTCTTCGTCCTTGGTCCAGACCGTGCGGCCCAGGTATTCCAGGTTGACCTGGTGACAGATACCGGTGCCCGGCGGTACTACGCTGAAGTTGTGGAAGGCGCTCTGGCCCCAGCGCAGGAAGGCATAACGTTCACCGTTACGCTGCATTTCAATGTCGACGTTCTGTTCGAAGGCGGTGCTGCTGGCGAACTTGTCGACCATTACCGAGTGGTCGATTACCAGGTCCACCGGCGACAGCGGGTTGATGCGCTGCGGGTCGCCCCCGGCCTTGGCCATGGCCGCGCGCATGGCCGCCAGGTCGACCACCGCCGGCACGCCGGTGAAGTCCTGCATCAGCACGCGTGCCGGACGGTACTGGATTTCGCGATCTGAGCGACGTTCCTTGAGCCAGGCGGCGAGGGCCTTGAGGTCGGCGCCGGTGACGGTCTTTTCGTCCTCCCAGCGCAGCAGGTTTTCCAGCAGGACTTTCAACGACATGGGCAGCTTGTCGAGATCGCCAAGGTGCTTGGCGGCTTCCGGCAGGCTGAAATAATGGTAGGTCTTGTCGTCGATCTTTAATGTTTTAAGGGCTTTCAGGCTATCGAGGGACGGCATTGAATCACTCCTTTTAGTCCGCACGGCTACGGACCTGACGGGACGGACAGAGCTCTTAACCTAGTCGTGTTTTCAGTAGCTCGCTAATAACTGGACTCTATGGACAAGTCCAAGGTTCCGAACTCGGCTATCATGCGCCGGTTTTCGTGACAGGCTTTGCGTGCACCTTGGGCGGGTTTGCGCGTGATTCATTGCCAATGGCCCAGGAGATTCGATGAACACCCTCTTTATGCACTGCCGGCCGGGCTTCGAAGGCGAAGTCTGTTCCGAGATCGCCGATCATGCCGCACGTCTGAATGTGGCCGGATATGCCAAGGCCAAGCCCGGCACCGCCTGTGCCGAGTTCGTATGCAGCGAGGAGGACGGGGCGGAGCGCCTGATGCGCGAGCTGCGTTTCGCCGAGCTGATCTTCCCTCGGCAATGGGCGCGCGGTGTGTTCGTCGACCTGCCGGAAACCGACCGTGTCAGCGTGATCCTGGCCCATCTGGCGAGTTTCCCGACCTGCGGCAGCCTGTGGCTGGAGGTGGTGGATACCAATGACGGCAAGGAGCTGTCGAACTTCTGCAAGAAATTCGAAGCACCGCTGCGCAAGGCCCTGACGGCCGCTGGCAAGCTGGTGGACGATGCCGGCAAGCCGCGCTTGCTGCTGACCTTCAAAAGCGGTCGCGAGGTTTTCATCGGCCTGGCGGACGCAGGCAACTCGGCCATGTGGCCAATGGGCATTCCGCGCCTGAAGTTTCCCCGTGAGGCGCCCAGCCGTTCGACCCTGAAGCTGGAAGAGGCCTGGCACCATTTCATTCCTCGCGATCAATGGGACGAGCGCCTGCATGGCGATATGACCGGCGTCGACCTGGGCGCCGCCCCGGGTGGCTGGACCTGGCAGCTGGTCAATCGCGGCATGCTGGTCACTGCCATCGACAACGGACCGATGGCCGAAAGCCTGATGGATACCGGCCTGGTGCAGCATTTGATGGCCGACGGCTTTACCTTCAAGCCCAAGCAGCCGGTGGACTGGATGGTCTGCGACATCGTCGAGAAACCGGCGCGCAACGCGGCCTTGCTGGAAACCTGGATCGGCGAGGGGCACTGCCGTGAAGCGGTGGTCAACCTGAAGCTGCCGATGAAGCAGCGTTACGCAGAAGTGAAGCGTTTGCTCGAGCGGATCGAGGATGGCTTCAAGGCGCGTGGCATCCGGGTGGCCATCGGTTGCAAGCAGCTGTATCACGACCGTGAGGAAGTGACCTGCCACCTGCGCCGGCTGGATGAAAAGAAGCCCAAGGCCCGTTGAGCGTGGGTGCGGCGCAACGCCACAGATAGCGTCGATGCCGGCATTGCGCGACAATGCCGGCCAGTTTCAGGAGTGAGTTATGAGTCAAATCATCGATACGCCGGTCGACGGCACGCTGGATGCCACCGGGCTCAATTGCCCGGAGCCGGTCATGATGCTGCACCAGCATATTCGTGACCTGCAGCCCGGCGGCCTGCTCAAGGTGATCGCCACCGATCCCTCGACCCGCCGCGACATCCCCAAGTTCTGCGTGTTCCTCGACCATCAACTGGTCGCTCAGCAGGAAGAGGCTGGCACCTATCTGTACTGGATTCGCAAGAAGTCCGATTAACTCGCTGCCTGGCTGAGGCGAATGCGCTTGCGCGCACTGCGGGCCAGGCGGATCGACAGCATCAGCGCCGCGCAGCTCAGGCCGGCAATCAAGCCTTCCCACAGCCCGCTCGGGCCACTGGCGGGACCGAACCAGTCGGTCAGCCCCAGCACATAACCCACTGGCAAACCGATACCCCAATAGGCGAACAGCGTCAGGACCATGGTCGCCCGGGTGTCCTGGTAGCCGCGCAGGGCACCGGCGCAGATCACCTGGATCGCGTCGGAGAACTGGTAGAGCGCGGCATACACGATCAGCATTGCCGCCACCTGGATCACCGCGGTGTCCGGGGTATAGATCGAGGCGATGGATTCTCGCAGCAGCAGGATCAGGCTCGCGGAGAACAGGGCAAAGGCCAGTGCCGCGCCCAGGCCGACGCCAGCGGCGAAGCGTGCCTGATGAGGCTTGCCGGCGCCCAGGGCTTGGCCGACCCGCACCGTCACCGCCATGCCCAGGGAATAAGGAATCATGAACAGCAGCGAACTGATGTTCAGGGCGATCTGGTGCCCTGCCACCACGGTGGCGCCGAGGCTGCCGATCAACAGGGCGATCACCGCGAAAATGCTCGATTCGGCAAACACCGCGATGCCGATCGGCAGGCCGACGCCCAACAGGCGCTTGATCACTGCCCATTGCGGCCAGTCGAAGCGCTTGAACAGCTGGCTGCTCTGGTAGGCCGGGGCCCAGCGGGTCCAGCCTGCCATGGCGAACATCATCGCCCACATCACGATGGCCGTGGCCCAGCCGCACCCGACGCCGCCCATGGCCGGCACGCCAAGGTGGCCATAAATGAACACGTAGTTGATGGGGATGTTCAGGGCCAGGCCGAACAGGCCGATGACCATGCTCGGCCGGGTGCGGCCCAGGGCGTCGCTGCAGCAACGCAGCACGTAATACAGCGCCACCGCCGGCAAGCCGCTGGCAATGCCGTGCAGGTATTCCATGCAGGGGCCGATCAGCGTCGGGTCGACCTTCATCAGGTGCAGCACCGGCTCGGCATTGACTAATATCAGGCTGGCGGCCAGGCCGACCGCCAGGGCCAGCCACAGCGCCTGGCGCACGATCGGGCCGATCTCGCCATAGCTGCCGGCGCCGACCCGCTGGGCCACTTTCGGCGTGGTGGCCAGCAGGGTGCCGGTCATCAGCAGGAACACCGGAATCCAGATCGAGTTGCCCAGCGCCACGGCCGCCAGGTCCCGCGGGCTGACCCGTCCGGCCATCACCGCATCGACGAAGCCCATGGCCGTGGTCGCCAGTTGCGCGATCATGATCGGCAAGGCCAGGGCCAGCAGGCTGCGCAATTCAAGGCGCACCCGGGCCGGGCGGTTGAGGGAGGTGGCAGGGGTATCGGTCACGGAATTCACAGGCGAAGCGTCCACAGGGTTGATGCGCAGGGCGGCGTATTCTACGCATTGACAGATGAGTCAGGAAAATACCTCTGTTGTCGATTTGTAAGCGCCGGCGGCGGCCGGCGAGGCGGATTGCCCGCTGGCTCAACACAGCCTTCTCCGCCTAAACTGCGGCTCCGTGAAAGGAGCCTGCCATGCTGATTGTTGCCGACGAAAATATTCCCCTGCTCGATGCCTTTTTTTCCGGTTTCGGCGAGATCCGCCGTTTCCCGGGGCGAGCCATCGACCGCACCGCCATCGAAGGCGCCGATGTGCTGCTGGTGCGTTCGGTGACCCAGGTCAGCCGCGCCTTGCTCGAGGGTAGCCAGGTGCGCTTTGTCGGCACCTGCACCATAGGCACCGATCACCTGGACCTCGAGTATTTCCACGAGGCGGGCATTCGCTGGTCCAGCGCGCCGGGCTGCAACGCGCGCGGGGTGGTCGACTATGTGCTGGGCAGCCTGCTGACCCTGGCGGAGATCGAAGGCGCCGACCTCAGGCAACGCACCTACGGCGTGGTGGGCGCGGGCGAGGTCGGAGGGCGGCTGATCGAGGTGCTGCGCGGCCTGGGCTGGAAGGTCCTGGTCTGCGATCCACCACGGCAGGCGGCGGAAGGTGGCGACTATGTCAGCCTGGAGCAGATCCTCGCCCAGTGCGATGTCATCAGCCTGCACACGCCCTTGACCCAGGCTGGCGAGTCGCCGACCTGGCACTTGCTGGACAAGCCGCGCTTGCAGCAGCTGCGTCCCGGCGCTTGGCTGATCAATGCCAGCCGTGGCGCGGTGGTGGACAACAGCGCCTTGCGCGAGGTGTTGCTCGAGCGGGAAGACCTGCAGGCGGTGCTGGATGTCTGGGAAGGCGAGCCCCAGGTCGATGTGGCCCTGGCCGATCTGTGCGTGCTGGCCACGCCGCATATCGCCGGTTACAGCCTCGATGGCCGACAACGCGGGACGGCGCAGATCTATCAGGCGCTCTGCGATTACCTCGGGCAGCCACAGGCGATTGATCTGCGCGACCTGCTGCCCCAGCCATGGTTGTCGCAGGTGAGCCTCGATGCCGATAGCGACCCTGCCTGGTCGCTGGCGATGATTTGCCGGGCGGTCTACGACCCGCGGCGCGACGACGCGGATTTCCGCCGCAGCCTGGTGGGCAGCGTGGCCGAACAGCGCACAGCCTTCGATGCATTGCGCAAGGGCTATCCGCCGCGCCGTGAAATCGATGGGCTGACCGTGCGCATCCAGGGTGAGGCGCCAGGTTTGCAGCAGATCGTCGCGGCCTTGGGTGCGGTGTCGATTGATTGATGGGGCGAGCCTGGTCATTTGAGCCGAGGGCTTTTGGCAGGCATAAAAAACCCGGCTTCGTGGCCGGGTCAAGAGGACGTGAGGCTATGTGTCAATCTTGCTGCGCAGGCTTGACCAGTCGCTTTTCCAGTTCGCGGCAGGCGTTCTGGATCATGTCTTCAGTGATCGGTACTTCGCGACCCTGAGCGTCGATGATGGCGCATCCCAGAGACTGGTCGGGGTGGGTACGAATCACTTCAATCTTGTCATCGCTGCTGTTTTGCAAGGACATGGCCTGTCTCCTCATCAGGTTATGCGCTTACTTTAAAACCGCCAGGTGACCGGGCTGTGACAACTCTCCCTGCCAGGTCCCACCGCGGTACTTTTCCCGCCAAGAGCCTTCAGTCCAACAGAAATGCTTGTGGACTTCCACTCGGACCTTAGACCAATAACATCTAGGCTCTAGTGTTGGTGGTCATAATTAACCTGACTCATTGTGATTTACCTTAGTTCCTGGAAAGCAGGCTTCTGGAAAAGCAGGCTCCAGGAAAAGCCATTTCGAGACTCGCGGATTTCACGACAATTGGCTTCGATAAACAGGGCTTTGTCTTATCGCGCCGCTGGATCAGGCAGCGGTGATGGGGCGGGGCCAATCCCAGGTGTGCTGCCGGATGAACTTCATGCTTTCTTCGCGTCAACGCCGGGCGATTCGCCTGGCCAGCCGTTTTATCGCGCCTTATCGCTGGCAGGCCCTGGGGGCGTTGCTGGCGCTGGTGGTGACTGCGGGCATCACCTTGTCCATGGGGCAGGGTATCCGCCTGCTGGTGGACCGGGGTTTCATGACCGGGTCGCCGGACTTGCTCAACCAGTCCATCGGTTTGTTTCTGCTGCTGGTGCTGGGGCTGGCGGTGGGGACGTTCGTGCGTTTTTACCTGGTGTCGTGGATTGGCGAGCGCTGCGTGGCGGATATCCGGCGCCAGGTGTTCAACCATCTGATCTACCTGCACCCGGGCTTCTATGAAAGCAATCGCAGCTCGGAGATCCAGTCGCGTCTGACTGCCGACACCACGTTGCTGCAATCGGTGATCGGTTCGTCCCTCTCGCTGTTTTTGCGTAATGCGCTGATGGTGGTCGGCGGCATCGTGCTGCTGTTTATCACCAACCCCAAGCTCACCAGCATCGTGGTGATCACCTTGCCTTTGGTGTTGGCGCCGATCCTGATTTTCGGCCGTCGGGTGCGCAGCCTGTCGCGCCTGAGCCAGGACCGTATCGCCGATGTCGGCAGCTACGTGGCGGAAACCCTGGGCCAGATCAAGACCGTGCAGGCCTATAACCATCAACTGCAGGACGAACAGCGCTTTGCCCTGACGGTGGAAGAGGCGTTCAACACCGCGCGCCGGCGCATTGTCCAGCGTGCCTGGCTGATAACCCTGGTTATCGTGCTGGTGCTGGGGGCGGTCGGCGTGATGCTCTGGGTCGGAGGCATGGACGTCATCGCCGGACGTATTTCCAGCGGTGAGCTGGCAGCTTTTGTCTTCTACAGCCTGATCGTCGGCAGTGCCTTTGGCACCCTCAGCGAGGTGATTGGCGAGTTGCAGCGGGCCGCCGGCGCGGCGGAGCGGATTGCCGAGTTGCTGCGTTCGGAAAGCCTCATCCAGCCGCCAAGCGCCGGGCTGGCCACTTTGCCCGAGCGAGTGCGAGGCGAGTTGGTATTGGAGAACCTGCGCTTCTCTTATCCCTCGCGCCCGGAAAGCTATGCCATCGATGGTCTGAGCCTGACGGTTCGAGAAGGGGAAACCCTGGCGCTGGTCGGACCGTCGGGAGCGGGCAAGTCGACCCTCTACGATCTGCTGCTGCGCTTCTATGACCCGCAGCAGGGGCGCATCCTGCTCGATGGCGTGCCCTTGACCCAGCTCGATCCGCGGGATGTGCGTCGCTGTTTTGCCCTGGTGTCGCAGAGCCCGGCGCTGTTCTTCGGCAGCATCGAGGAGAACATTCGCTATGGCAAACCCTCGGCCACTGCGGAGCAGGTCCGCGAGGCGGCAAGGATCGCCTACGCTCACGAATTCATCGAGAACATGCCCGAGGGTTATCAGACCCACCTCGGTGATGCCGGGCTGGGGCTGTCCGGTGGCCAGCGTCAGCGCCTGGCGATTGCCCGGGCATTGCTGGTGGATGCGCCGATCCTGTTGCTGGATGAAGCCACCAGCGCCCTGGATGCGCAAAGCGAGCATTTGATCCAGCAAGCCTTGCCCGGGCTGATGAAAAATCGCACCACCCTGGTGATCGCCCATCGCCTGGCCACGGTGAAGAATGCCGACCGGATCGCCGTGATGGATCAGGGCCGGCTGGTGGCGGTGGGCACCCATCAGGAGCTGATCGCCAGCAATCCTTTGTACGCGCGCCTGGCGGCCCTGCAGTTCAGCGATGGGCAGCCCGCCGCCTCCATGTAGGGGGGGCGCGACCTGGCGCTGCAAACAAAAATGCCCGCATCGCTGCGGGCATTTTTTATGGGGCGTTATTGCCTACTGATCTTCGAAATACCGCTCATGCCAATCCACCAGTGGCTGGGGCGAGTTGAGCTTCTGGCCGTAGATCACCGAATAAGACAGCACGTTCTGCACGTACTGGCGGGTTTCGTCGAACGGAATGCTCTCCACCCAGACATCGAAGCTCAGGTGGTCGGCGCCGCGGAGCCATTGGCGAACGCGGCCGGGACCGGCGTTGTAGGCGGCGGAAGCGAGCACGCGGTTACCGTTGAACTGGCTGTGCACCTGGCTCAGGTAGGCAGCGCCGAGCTGGATGTTCTTGTCCGGGTCCAGCACTTGCTGCGGCGAGGCCAGCGGGATGCTGAACTTGCGCGCGGTTTCCTTCGCGGTACCGGGCATCAATTGCATCAGGCCGGCGGCGCCGACGCCGGAGCGGGCATCGGCCATGAATGCGCTTTCCTGGCGGGTAATCGCAAACACCCAGCTCGAATGCAGGCCGCGGACCTTGGCTTCGCGCACCAGGGTGTCGCGGTGGGCCATGGGGAAGCGGATATCCAGGTCGTCCCAGTATTTCGCCTGGCTGATGGTGCGGATGGCCGGGAAGTACCATTTCAAGTCGTAGGCCAGCTTGGCCTGGGCGACCATTTCGTCGCGGTTGAAATGACGGCTGACATGGTACCACTCACGACGCCCGTCGACGATCTGGCCGCGGGCATGGAACTCCAGGGCGCGCCGCACACCAGGCGTATTGCGCACCTTGTTGATCACTTGCTGGCTGAGCACCAGGGGCTTGTTGTTCAACTGATATGGCAGTTGGGTGCGGTCGGCCGCGAGGAAGCCATAGAAGTCGCGCTCGTTGGCCAGGCCTTTATAGAGGGACTGAACTTGAGGATTCTTCGGTTCGGCCAGTTCCAGGCTGCGCGCCTGCCAGTAGCGCCAGCGGTTGGTGGTCGCCAGGTCCTGGGGCAGCTTGCGCGTCAACTGGTAGGCATCTTCCCAGCGCGCCAGGCGCAGCAACAGGCGCAGGCGCCACTCGGAAACCGTGTTGTCGCGCAACTCGGGGTCGTATTTGGTCATGACCTCCAGGCCGCGGCTGTCGAAGCGCCGCGCCAGGGTCAGGCCGATTTCCCGGGCAATCGCCACTTTTTCGTCACGGGAGAAGTGCATGCTGCTGGCATAACCGTCGAGCAGCGCCAGGGCCCTGTCCGGATCCTGGCGGGCCAGGCGACGCAAGCCCAGGCCGACCACATCGGACATGGCTTCGCTGGCCGGGGTGAAGCGCGATGGCTGGCTGAGCAGCTCGGGTTTCTGCGCGACATCGACCAACAGCCGGCCCTGGGGGGCGAGGGTGGTCATGCTTTTGACCAGGCTATTGGCCAATGGATAGTTGCGGGCTTCGGCGGCCAGTTTGGCGCGCTGCCAGCGCTTCTGTTCGGTCAACTGGCCTTCGGCAGCCCACTGGGCGAACAGCGCATCGCAGGTGGCGGGCAGGGATTTGCCGCTCAGCCAGAGCTTGTCGGTGGCGGCATAACCTTCGGCCTTGAGGTTGTGGCCCAATTGGTATTGCGCGTTCAGGCAGTCCAGCTCGGTGAAGTTGAGCTTGGGGTCGTAATACTTGACGAAAGTGGCCCAATCGCCGCGTTCGGCCAGCCAGCGCAACCAGCGCAGTTTCATCCAGTTGGCCTGGGGCAGGTCGCCGTGTTCGCGGAGAAATTTTTCGATTTCAGCGTTGCTGGCAGTCTTTAACCGGGCCGTCAGCTCGTCATAGGCCAGATAGGGTTCGAGCGGGTAGTCGGCCAGGACCTGGCTGTAGCGGAAATATGGCCCGGAATCGCCCTTGGCCAGGGCGCGTTTGGCTTCATCGTAATATTGACGCTGGAGGGAGAGGTCCGCGGCCTGAACGGTTTGCACAGAGGCAGAAAGAAGCAGGCAGGACAAAAGGCTGAAAAGGCGACTGCGCATGAGACATCCGGGCAGAGAAATCATGACAAGTGCCGACAATGCCAACACTGATTATTCCTTAGCTTAGCCTTTTGCCAGCAACGGATGAAAGCTTTGCCGGCCTCTGGTCGCCAGTTCGCTGCAAATGTTGTTCAGGGTGCTTCAAGAGCGAAAATGCCGGCCTTCTAAGGCCTCAACTCAGGTAGAATGCGCGCCCGGTTTTTGGAGAAGCTCATGACCCTGCTCAAATTCAGCGATGTGTCCCTTGCGTTCGGCGCTATGCCGTTGTTGGACAAGGTGTCCTGGCAGATCGCCCGTGGTGAGCGGGTGTGCATCATCGGCCGTAACGGCACTGGCAAGTCCAGCATGCTGAAGCTGGTCAAGGGCGATCAGAAGCCTGACGACGGTTCCGTATGGCGTGCGCCCGGTCTGAAAATCGGCGAATTGCCGCAGGAATTGCCGGTGGCCGACGAGCGGACTGTGTTCGACGTGGTTGCCCAGGGCCTCGACGGTGTTGGCGAGCTGTTGGCGCAATATCACCACCTGAGCCAGAACATTGTCACCGATGCCGACCTGGAAAAGCTCATGCACGTCCAGCATGACCTCGAGGCCCGTGATGGCTGGCGCTTGCAAACGCTGGTGGACAGCACCCTGAGCCGCCTGCAACTGCCGGCCGACAAGACCCTCGCCGAGCTGTCCGGTGGCTGGCGTCGTCGCGTCCTGCTGGCCCAGGCCCTGGTTTCCGAGCCGGACCTGCTGCTGCTCGACGAACCGACCAACCACCTGGATATCGGTGCCATCGCCTGGCTGGAAGAGGCCCTCAAGGACTTCCAGGGCGCCGTGCTGTTCATCACGCACGACCGTTCCTTCCTGCAAAACCTGGCCACCCGCATTCTCGAATTGGATCGCGGCGGCCTGATCGACTGGAACGGCGACTACGCCAGCTTCCTGGTTCATAAAGAAGCGGTGCTGGCCGCCGAAGAAACCGCCAACGCGCTGTTCGACAAGCGCCTGGCCCAGGAAGAAGTGTGGATCCGCCAGGGCATCAAGGCTCGTCGCACCCGTAACGAAGGCCGTGTACGCGCGCTCAAGGCGCTGCGTGTGGAACGCAGCGAGCGGCGCGAGCGTACCGGCAAGGCCAATATCCAGCTGGAAACCGCCGACAAGTCCGGCAAGCAGGTAATGGTCCTTGAAAACGTAAGTTTCGCCCATCCGGGCGGCCCGTTCCTGGTCAAGGATTTCTCCATGGTCCTGCAACGTGGCGACCGTATCGGCCTGCTGGGCGCCAACGGCACCGGCAAGACCACGCTGCTCAAGCTGATGCTGGGCGGCCTGGTACCGAGCAGCGGCAAGGTCGAGGAGGGCACGCGTATCGACGTGGCTTACTTTGACCAGTTGCGTCACCAGCTGGACCTGGAAAAGACCGTGATCGACAACGTCGCCGAAGGTCGCGACTTCATCGATATCGACGGCCAGAGCCGTCACGTGCTGAGCTACCTGGGCGATTTCCTGTTCAGCCCGCAGCGTGCCCGCACGCCGGTCAAGGCGCTGTCCGGTGGCGAGCGTGCCCGCCTGTTGCTGGCCAAGCTGTTCAGCAAGCCGGCCAACCTTTTGGTGCTCGACGAACCGACCAACGACCTGGACGTGGAGACCCTCGAGCTGCTGGAAGAAGTGCTGCTGACCTTCCAGGGCACCGTGCTGATGGTCAGCCACGACCGGGCATTCCTCGACAACGTGGTGACCAGCACGTTGGTCTTCGAAGGCGAAGGCAAGGTTCGTGAATATGTCGGCGGCTATCAGGACTGGCTGCGCCAGGGCGGCTCGCCCCGCCTGCTGGGCGTGACCGAGAACAAGTCCGGCAAGGCCGAGCTGAATTCGGCGGTGGTTGCGCCTGTCGCGGCGGCGCCTGCTGCGGCGCAGGAAGCGCCTGCGGCCAAGAAGAAGCTCAGCTACAAATTGCAGCGCGAGCTGGAAGCATTGCCTGGTCAGATCGAAGCCATGGAGCAGCAAATCGCCGCCGTGGAAGCGCAGATGGCCGATGCCGGCTTCTATCAGCGTCCTGCGACCGAGACCGCGGCAGTCATCGCTCAGCTGGAACAGCTCAATGCTGAACTGGATGTGATGGTCGAGCGCTGGGCCGAGCTGGATGCCTGAGTGACTTGGCGCCAATAAAAAAGCCCGACATTGATGTCGGGCTTTTTGCAGGGCCGGTTCAAACGAAAGGGCTGCCGGTAGCGGTTCAGCGCTTGACCAGATGTACGGCCAGTACGTCGCAAGGTGCGCCGTGCAGCACGTCGTTGGCGGTCGAGCCCAGCAACAGCGCCAGGCCGTGCCGGCCGTGGCTGCCGACCACGATCAGGTCGCATTCCTGTTCCTTGGCCAGATGGTGGATTTCCTGGCGCGGCTGACCATAGGTCAGGTGGCTGTACTCCTTGGACAGCTCAGGATATTTGGCGATGAGGCGATCGAGGCGCTCCTTGGCCTGGTCGAACTGCTGCTGTTGCAATTGGGACAGGTCCATCGGTACGTCGCCGCCGAATGCCATGGCCATCGGTTCGACAATATGAACCAGGGACAATTTGGCGCTGTTGCTGACCGATAGCTCGCGAGCCCGGTGGATAACAGGATCGCACTCTTCGGTTAGATCTACGGCGACCAGAATATGGTGGTAGGGCATAAGGTGCTCCTCCTGAGGATTGCAATAGCTTCAAGTATGGCTGGTTTCAAGCGGATTGGTTCCGACCCGGATCAATCGGCTCATCAAGAATCGGGAGTACAGATATGACGGTCTGGATAGTGGTGTCAATCCTCGCGGTGGTGTTGAGTCCGCTGGCGTGGCTGCGCCCGTCGCGCCGCCAGAGCGGGCAGATCGCCATGCGCATGGAGGCGCGCCGCATGGGCCTGGGCATGCAATTGGCGCCTCAGGAATGGCCGCACTGGTTGGTTCCACAGCCTCCGAGCCCTTGTGCGCAATACCATCGGCCGCGACGCGGTACAAAGCCGGCCTGCTGGGCCTACTGGCAAAGCGCGCCGGGCGAGTGGGTCAACCAGTGGCGGGAAGCGTGTACGGATACGGCCTTGCTTGAGCATTTGCGCACCCTGCCAAGCAATGTTTTCAAGGTCGAGGCCGACCGGCAGATGATCGTCTTGTATTGGGGCGAGCGTGGCGAGGTCAGTGTTTTGCAAGACATTGCCGCAGTGCTCAAGGCACTGGCATGAGGTGCGACCTGCGCTGCAATGGCGCAGGTTATTGAAATACAGCCACTAAAAAGCCCGACAGAGTCGGGCTGGGGGTTGGCCAGGCAGGCCGGTAAGTCTTTTTACTTCGCTGATTCTGTGCGGTCAGGGAATAGGGTTGTCGCCGATCCTACGCCTGGTATCCGCCCAGGGCGTCCATATTTTGCTCCAGGATTGTGCCAGCGTAGCTGCGAATTGGTCGCGGGCGCCACGCATTAGGGCGATTTTTCTAAATATAGACTCTATGAATATCCCCAGATGTGCAGGCTGGTTGATGGTGTCTGCCTGTTTGAAGTGACCGCGAAGTCGCGTTTTAAACAACCTTTTGGGCGATTGACAATTGTCGGATTTTGCCTGAATGTGGCGTACCCAAATCAAACGGGCGTATGAATTGAGCGTTTGTATTACCAGACGGCTCTTACAGAATCCCGACTATCGCGTTGGCGGGTGTGCCTGGCGGATTGGCGTAGCATCGATGGAAACGTCGCTGCCGAGTCAGAAGTTAGCGTCCGACGTGTACTGTTCAGCTTCCATATCGTGGAGATCAGTTGATGATTTACGAAGGTAAAGCCATCACGGTTAAGGCTCTTGAAAGTGGCATCGTCGAATTGAATTTCGATCTCAAGGGTGAGTCCGTCAACAAGTTCAACCGTCTCACCCTGAACGAATTGCGTTCGGCCGTGGACGCCATCAAGGCAGATGCGTCGGTCAAGGGTGTGATCGTCAGCAGTGGCAAGGACGTCTTTATCGTCGGCGCCGACATCACCGAATTTGTCGATAACTTCAAGCTGCCGGATGCAGAGCTTGTCGCAGGCAACCTCGAAGCCAACAAGATTTTCAGCGATTTCGAAGACCTCAATGTTCCGACCGTTGCCGCGATCAATGGCATCGCGCTGGGTGGCGGTCTGGAAATGTGTCTGGCGGCTGACTATCGCGTCATGTCCTCCAGCGCCAAGATCGGCCTGCCGGAAGTCAAGCTGGGCATCTACCCGGGCTTCGGCGGTACCGTTCGCCTGCCACGCATCATCGGTGCCGACAACGCCATCGAATGGATTGCCGCTGGCAAGGAAAACCGTGCTGAAGACGCACTGAAAGTCGGTGCGGTCGACGCTGTCGTCGCGCCGGAAAAGCTTCATGAAGCGGCCCTGGCCACCGTCAAGCGCGCCATCTCCGGCGAGTTCGACTACAAGGCCAAGCGTCAGCCAAAGCTGGAAAAGCTCAAGCTCAACGCCATCGAACAGATGATGTCCTTCGAAACCGCCAAGGGTTTTGTCGCTGGCCAGGCTGGCCCGAACTACCCGGCGCCGGTCGAAGCCATCAAGACCATCCAGAAAGCCGCCAACTTCGGTCGCGACAAGGCACTGGAAGTCGAGGCCGCAGGCTTCGTCAAGCTGGCCAAGACTTCTGCCGCGCAGAGCCTGATCGGGCTGTTCCTGAATGACCAGGAGCTGAAGAAAAAGGCCAAGGCCTACGACGAAATCGCCCGCGACGTGAAGCAGGCCGCCGTTCTCGGTGCCGGCATCATGGGTGGCGGTATCGCCTACCAGTCGGCGTCCAAGGGCACGCCGATCCTGATGAAAGACATCAACGAGCACGGTATCGAGCAAGGCCTGGCAGAAGCCGCCAAGCTGCTGGTCGGCCGTGTCGATAAAGGTCGCATGACCGCGGCGAAGATGGCCGAAGTGCTCAACGGCATTCGTCCTACGCTGTCCTACGGTGACTTCGGCCACGTCGACCTGGTGGTCGAAGCGGTCGTCGAGAACCCAAAGGTCAAGCAAGCGGTTCTGGCCGAAGTCGAAGACCAGGTCAAAGAGGACACCATCCTCGCTTCGAACACCTCGACCATTTCCATCAGCCTGCTGGCCAAGGCCCTCAAGCGTCCGGAAAACTTCGTCGGCATGCACTTCTTCAACCCGGTGCACATGATGCCGCTGGTTGAAGTCATCCGTGGCGAGAAGTCCAGCGAGCTGGCCATTGCCACCACCGTTGCCTACGCCAAGAAAATGGGCAAGAACCCGATCGTGGTCAACGACTGCCCGGGCTTTTTGGTCAACCGCGTCCTGTTCCCATACTTCGGCGGTTTCGCCAAGCTGGTCAGCGCCGGTGTGGACTTCGTGCGCATCGACAAGATCATGGAAAAGTTCGGCTGGCCAATGGGCCCGGCCTACCTGATGGACGTGGTCGGCATCGACACTGGCCACCACGGTCGTGACGTGATGGCCGAAGGTTTCCCGGATCGCATGAAAGACGATCGCCGCTCGGCCATCGATGTGCTCTACGAAGCCAAGCGCCTGGGTCAGAAGAACGGCAAGGGTTTCTATGCCTACGAGGCCGACAAGAAAGGCAAGCAGAAGAAAGTGGCCGACCCGTCGGTGCTGGAAGTGCTCAAGCCTATCGTCTACGAGCAGCGTGAAGTCACCGACGAGGACATCATCAACTGGATGATGATCCCGCTGTGCCTGGAAACCGTTCGTTGCCTGGAAGACGGTATCGTCGAGACCGCTGCCGAAGCCGACATGGGCCTGGTGTACGGTATTGGTTTCCCTCCATTCCGTGGCGGTGCGCTGCGCTACATCGATTCGATCGGTGTTGCCGAGTTCGTTGCCCTGGCCGACCAGTATGCCGATCTGGGCGCGCTGTACCACCCGACCGCGAAGCTGCGTGAGATGGCCAAGAATGGCCAGAGCTTCTTCGGTTAAGCGCCCCCTACTAGAGCGAGAGTGAATATATGAGCTTGAATCCTAGAGACGTCGTGATTGTCGACTTCGGTCGTACTCCGATGGGCCGCTCCAAGGGCGGCATGCACCGCAACACCCGCGCCGAAGACATGTCGGCGCACCTGATCAGCAAATTGCTGGAACGCAACACCAAGGTCGATCCGGCAGAAGTCGAAGACGTGATCTGGGGCTGCGTGAACCAGACCCTGGAGCAGGGCTGGAACATCGCGCGCATGGCGTCGCTGATGACCCAGATCCCGCACACCTCGGCTGGCCAGACCGTCAGCCGCCTGTGTGGCTCGTCGATGAGCGCGCTGCACACCGCCGCTCAGGCAATCATGACCGGCAACGGTGACGTATTCGTGGTAGGCGGCGTCGAGCATATGGGCCACGTGAGCATGATGCACGGTGTCGATCCGAACCCGCACATGTCCCTGTACGCGGCGAAAGCCTCCGGCATGATGGGCCTGACCGCCGAGATGCTCGGCAAGATGCACGGCATTACCCGCGAGCAACAGGATGCCTTCGGCCTGCGCTCCCACCAGCTCGCCCACAAGGCGACTGTGGAAGGCAAGTTCAAGGACGAAATCATCCCGATGCAGGGCTACGACGAGAACGGTTTCCTGAAACTGTTCGACTACGACGAAACCATTCGTCCCGAGACCACCCTGGAAAGCCTGGCGGCCCTCAAGCCGGCATTCAATCCGAAGGGCGGTACCGTGACTGCCGGTACTTCGTCGCAGATCACCGATGGTGCTTCGTGCATGATCGTGATGTCGGCGCAGCGGGCCCAGGACCTGGGTATCCAGCCGATGGCGGTCATCCGTTCGATGGCGGTGGCGGGTGTGGATCCGGCGATCATGGGCTATGGTCCAGTACCGGCCACGCAGAAAGCATTGAAGCGCGCGGGCCTGGGAATTGCCGATATCGACTTCTTCGAGCTCAACGAAGCTTTTGCGGCGCAGGCTCTGCCGGTGCTGAAAGACTTGAAAGTGCTCGACAAGATGAACGAGAAGGTTAACCTGCACGGCGGCGCGATCGCCCTGGGTCACCCATTCGGCTGTTCCGGTGCACGTATCTCCGGCACCTTGCTCAATGTCATGAAGCAAAATGGCGGCACCTTTGGCGTGTCCACCATGTGCATTGGCCTTGGTCAGGGCATTGCCACTGTCTTCGAACGCGTTTAAGCGTTGCGTTGATGGAAGCCGGGGCCCAGTGCCCCGGTTTTTGTTTTTCTGAAGATTTATTATTTTTAATTTGTACGAGGGCCAGAACATGCAGTTACAACCCGGGCTCTATCAGCATTACAAGGGACCGCAGTACCGCGTTTTCAGTGTGGCGCGGCATTCCGAGACGGAAGAAGAAGTGGTGTTCTATCAAGCCCTGTATGGCGATTACGGCTTTTGGGTGCGCCCCTTGAGCATGTTCCTGGAGTCGGTCGAGGTTGACGGCGAGCAGGTGCCACGCTTTGCTTTGGTGCAGGCCGAACCCAGCCTTTTTTCGCAGCCTTGAGCCGGGGTCGCGCGGAACCCTGCGCTTGACCTCACCTTGTTGCCACTATATATAGCGGTGCCGCGTCAGGCGCCAACCGCCTTTCACTTCTCGAATTCAGGAATTTTCCGATCCATGGGCAAATCGCTGGTCATTGTGGAATCCCCGGCTAAGGCCAAGACCATCAACAAGTACTTGGGTAACCAATACGTGGTGAAGTCGAGTATCGGCCATATCCGAGACCTGCCCACCAGTGGTTCGGCGAGCGCCGCCAAAGAGCCTGCCGCCAAGCGTGGCAAGGCGGCTGCTGGTGAAGCGCCGGCGCTGTCGGCCAAGGAGAAGGCGCGCAAGCAGCTGGTCTCGCGCATGGGAGTCGATCCGGACCACGGCTGGAAGGCCAAGTACGAGATCCTTCCTGGCAAGGAAAAAGTCATCGAAGAGTTGCGCCGGCTCGCCAAGGATGCCGACACCATCTATCTCGCAACGGACTTGGACCGCGAAGGGGAGGCCATTGCCTGGCACCTGCGGGAAGCCATTGGTGGGGATGACAGCCGCTACAAGCGCGTGGTGTTCAACGAAATCACCAAGAAGGCGATTCAGGAAGCCTTCTCCCAGCCGGGCGAGCTGGATATCGATCGGGTCAATGCTCAGCAGGCGCGTCGTTTCCTCGACCGCGTGGTGGGTTACATGGTTTCGCCGCTGCTGTGGGCCAAAATCGCCCGTGGCCTGTCTGCCGGTCGTGTGCAATCGGTGGCGGTGAAGTTGGTGGTGGAGCGTGAGCGCGAAATTCGCGCCTTCATCCCTGAAGAATATTGGGAAGTTCATGCCGACCTCGGTACCGCCAAGGGCGCCAACGTGCGCTTCGAAGTGGCCCGGGAAAACGGCGAGGCCTTCAAGCCGCTGAACGAAGCCCAGGCCATGGCGGCGCTGGAGAAGCTCAAGGCTTCGACCTACACCATCGCCAAGCGGGAAGACAAGCCGACCAGCAGCAAGCCATCGGCTCCTTTCATTACTTCCACCCTGCAACAGGCCGCGAGCAACCGCCTGGGCTTCGGGGTGAAGAAAACCATGATGATGGCCCAGCGTCTGTATGAGGCCGGCTACATCACCTATATGCGTACCGACTCGACCAACCTCTCGGCTGATGCCCTGACGATGGCGCGGACCTATATCGAAGAAGAGTTCGGCAATAAATACCTGCCGTCCTCGCCGAATTTCTACAGCAGCAAGGAAGGGGCCCAGGAGGCGCACGAAGCAATTCGTCCGTCCGATGTAAACACCCATCCAAGCAAGCTGTCGGGCATGGAACGTGACGCCGAGCGCCTCTACGAGCTGATCTGGCGCCAGTTCGTGGCTTGCCAGATGTTGCCGGCGCAATACCTGTCGACCACCGTCAGCGTTGCCGCTGGTGGCTTCGAGCTGCGTGCCAAGGGCCGTATTCTCAAGTTCGACGGTTACACCCGGGTCATGCCGCAAATGAGCAAGCCGGGCGACGACGATGTCCTGCCGGACATGGCGCAGGGCGATGTGCTGAAGCTGATCAAGCTCGACCCGAGCCAGCACTTCACCAAGCCGCCGGCGCGTTATTCCGAAGCCAGCCTGGTCAAGGAAATGGAAAAACGTGGCATCGGTCGTCCTTCGACCTATGCGGCGATCATTTCCACCATCCAGGACCGTGGCTACGTGGCGCTGCACAACCGTCGTTTCTATTCGGAAAAGATGGGCGATATCGTCACCGAGCGTCTGTCCGAGAGTTTCTCCAATCTGATGGACTACGGCTTCACCGCCGGCATGGAAGAGCATCTCGATGATGTGGCCCAGGGCGAGCGCGATTGGAAAAACGTCCTCGATGAGTTCTACGGTGACTTCAAGAAGAAGCTTGAAGTGGCCGAAGGCAGCGAAAGCGGCATGCGCGCCAACCAGCCGGTGATGACCGATATCCCGTGCCTCACCTGCGGTCGTCCGATGCAGATTCGCACCGCGTCTACCGGCGTGTTCCTCGGGTGTTCGGGTTACAGCCTGCCGCCGAAAGAACGCTGCAAGGCTACTGTCAACCTGGTGCCGGGCGACGAAATCGCCGCGGACGACGAGGGTGAATCCGAATCGCTGGTATTGCGTGGCAAGCACCGTTGCCCGATCTGCAGCACGGCAATGGACGCCTATCTGCTGGACGAGAAACGCAAGCTGCACATCTGTGGCAACAACCCGGATTGCGCAGGCTACGAGATCGAAGAAGGCAGCTACCGCATCAAGGGCTACGAAGGTCCGAGCCTGGAATGCGACAAGTGCGGCAGCGAGATGCAGCTCAAGACCGGTCGTTTCGGCAAGTTCTTCGGGTGCACCAACCCGACCTGCAAGAACACCCGCAAGCTGCTCAAGAGCGGTGACGCGGCGCCGCCGAAGATGGATCCGGTGAAGATGCCCGAGCTGAAATGCGAGAAGGTCAACGACACCTACATCCTGCGCGACGGGGCATCGGGTCTGTTCCTGGCGGCCAGCCAGTTCCCGAAAAACCGTGAAACCCGCGCACCGTTGGTGCTCGAGCTGATCCCGCACAAGGACGAGATCGATCCGAAGTATCACTTCCTCTGCGAAGCGCCGAAGAAGGACCCGGAAGGTCGCCCGGCGGTGATCCGCTACAGCCGCAAGACCAAGGAGCAATACGTGCAGACCGAGGTGGACGGCAAGCCGACCGGCTGGCGTGCGTTCTACGACGGTGGTAGCTGGAAGGTCGAAGACAAGCGTTAAGGTCCATATCGGACACTTCCGACAGGCCGCGTAACCTTTGACGGGTACGCGGCCTTTCTTTTGGGCTTGCGGTCGGCTGGAGTGTTCCATGACACTGTAAGGCCGGCTCGTTGCTATCTATTCGTTGTGGAGATTGCCGTCATGGCCCACGAACTCTATACCCGTACCAATCAGAAAATTTACTTCGCCGGCCTGTCGCTGGAAGCCTTGGCGCGGGCCGAAGCGGGTGGGGCAATGAACGCTCAGGCGCTGGCCCAGGCAGGACGAGAGTCGGTGCTGTTTCATCTGTACGGCGCATTGCTGGGGTTGTGTCACGAAATTGCCGGCTTCTATCGTCTTCCCCAGGCCAATGCACCCCGCGCGGAGCTGCTGTTGACTCGCGAAGTGCTGGAGAGCGTTGCCATTCCTGAGCTGGCCGAATTGGTGGAGCTGGCCCATAACCCGGAAACCTGGCTGGCGAAGCTGCTGGCGGCACATTCAGCCATGTTCCAACCACCGCGAGTGCCACATAAGCCCAAGGGCGATGTCACCCAGCCTCTGATTGTCGCGGTGAACCTCGATGAAGAGGAGCAGGCACCGCAGCTGAGCCGGGAAGAGCTGGAGCAATGGCGTCAGAACCTCAAGGCTTTGGCCATTCGTTTCCGTGACGGCCTCAACGAGTGTTGAACCGTCGCTAGGGTCGATTATTCAAGGATGAGTGGGCCGTTCAATCGCTGTATCCAGGCGCTCCCGCGCTTTTAGGGCGGCTATTAACGGGAAGACGGTCACTATGCTGTTTTCCGGTAGGGAAGCTGCTTACCGGTTTTGATTGCAAGTCGAGTTGCTACCGACAAATGCCTGTTCGTAACGGCAGGCAAATAAAGAAAACCGTTTGGGCCCGCGCGAGGTCGAGGCGATGACTGATATAATCCCGGCCTTTCGTGGAGAACAGACCTTTATGCCAACGTCCTTTCTAGAAATTGTCGAATTGCCAGACGGTCGTATCGAGCTGCGCAGGGCTGAGGACGAGGGTTCTCTGGTTACTCTGGACTTTTCAGAGGATGCCAAAGCCTTCTTGCAAGGCCAGCATGTCGAGGTGGCCAAGGCCATGTTGAGTGTGGGTGTGCAGATGGCGGGTCGCCTGGTTGAAGGCGAATTGGAGAAGGAAGAGGGGCCGCGGGTTCTTCACTGAGTCCGTTTGTCGGCTTTTTAGCTGTCGTTCGTCGCTTCCTTTCGGCTTCTCAATCCTGGAGAAGCCTTATGTCATTCAAGCGTATCCCTCGACGCTTCTTGCGATCATCCCAGGCGAATATTCAGGCTTTGTGCGTCGCCTGTACGGGCTGCGCTGATGAGCTGCTGGCGGCCGTTGCTGTTCAGCGGGTTGAGCCAGCTGACAACGGTGTGGCTGCGTCCCAGGCGTAGAGCCTCGCAGGCCAATTGTTGTGCGCTTTGGGCGCCGCGCGGGTGCAGCAGCAGAATCCGTTCGCGGTTCAGGCCGGCATCCCGTAGCCACGCCTGGGTCAGGCTTGCCGGTGGCGCAATCAGTGTCAGCCAGCGCGCGTCCTGGTCCTGGCTCAGTTCCCGGAGGATAGGGGCCAGCAAGCTCAGGCAGTTCCCGGCGGCACCGCGTAGCGACAGTTCACTGAAGGCTTCCGGTTCATTGCTCCAGGGCGATTCAACGACCTCTTTGAGGATGGGCGCCATCGGCTGGGCCATGAACGCTTCGAACAGTGGCAGTTGTGCATGCTGTGGTGTGTGAGGGAACTGCATACAGCCTCCTTTAGCGGCGAATGACGCCGACACTCAAGCCTTCGATCACCAGGTCCTGATCTTTCAGGTTGACTTCGATAGGGGCGAACTCAGGGTTTTCGGCAATCAGCCAGACTTTGCTGCCTTCGCGCTTGAAGCGTTTCACGGTGACTTCATCGCCGATGCGGGCGACCACCACCTGGCCATTGCGGGCCTCGCGCGTGGTGTGCACGGCCAGCAGGTCGCCATCGAAAATGCCGATATCCTTCATGCTCATGCCGTGAACCCGCAGCAGGTAGTCCGCGCGAGGATGGAAGAAGGCCGGGTTGATGTTGCAAGATTCTTCGATGTGCTGTTCGGCGAGAATCGGGGCGCCAGCGGCAACCCGGCCGATGATGGGCAAGCTGGAGTCGTCGGGCTTGGCCTCGAACCCCGGGATGCGAATGCCGCGGGAGGCACCCGGAGTCATTTCGATCGCGCCCTTGCGAGCCAGCGCCTTGAGGTGCTCTTCAGCGGCGTTGGGCGACTTGAAGCCCAGTTCCTGGGCAATTTCCGCGCGGGTCGGCGGGTAGCCGTTGTCTTCGAGGCAGCGTTTGATAAAAGCCAGAATCTCAGCTTGGCGTGGCGTCAGTTTTAGCATGTCGATCGCTCTGTCTTTTTATACAGTGACTGGAATTATATACAGTGAGTGCTGCTTGGCAATCCTCCTTTTTCCAATCGCCGCTGGACGGTCGGGGCGGCGCTGCACATGCCCGGTGTCGCGTGGCTGGCTACAGGAAGCGGCAGGTATGATTAAATAGCTGACTGACCGGCCGCAAAACGGACAGGCAGGCTTGACAAGGCGAGGGCTGAAACGTATGTTTCAAACAAGTGTTTGTCAGGCGGAGTAGCCATGGCCCAGTCGGAAACCGTTGAACGCATTCTCGATGCTGCCGAGCAGTTGTTCGCGGAAAAAGGTTTTGCCGAAACCTCATTGCGGCTGATCACCAGCAAGGCCGGGGTCAACCTGGCGGCGGTGAATTATCATTTCGGTTCCAAAAAGGCCCTGATCCAGGCGGTGTTCTCGCGCTTCCTCGGGCCGTTTTGCGTCAGTCTCGATCGAGAGCTGGAGCGGCGTTCGGCCAAGCCGGACAGCAAGCCGACCCTCGAAGAGCTGCTGGAAATCCTCGTCGAGCAGGCGCTGGTGGTCCAGCCTCGCAGCGGCAATGACCTGTCCATCTTCATGCGCCTTCTGGGCCTGGCCTTCAGCCAGAGCCAAGGGCACCTGCGGCGTTATCTGGAAGACATGTACGGCAAGGTTTTCCGTCGCTACATGCTTTTGGTCAACGAAGCCGCGCCGCGCATTCCACCGATCGAACTGTTCTGGCGTGTGCATTTCATGCTTGGAGCGGCAGCGTTCAGCATGTCGGGGATCAAGGCGTTGCGCGCGATCGCCGAGACCGATTTCGGGGTCAATACCTCGATCGAGCAGGTGATGCGCCTGATGGTGCCGTTCCTCGCGGCCGGCATGCGCGCCGAAACCGGTGTCACCGACGATGCCATGGCTGCGGCGCAGCTCAGGCCGCGCAGCAAATCGACGCCGGCGGTCGCCAAGGCCTGACCGTCCGGGTGGGCGCGGCAGCTTACATCCGCTAAGCTAGCCGCCCATGTCGACTCTCGTTTCCTACCCTTCTTCACACCTTTCGCCGATCCTCGCTTGCCGGGCTTTGCCGTCGGCAATGGGTTCGTGCGTCCGCGCCACGCCAGCACGCTTTGCGATGCCGTGCGCGCACTTCGTTACTAAGGAATTGCTATGACCACAGGCCTGCAAGGCTCCTTGATGGTGGATGTCGCCGGTACCTGGCTGACGGCTGAAGATCGCCAACTGCTGCGCCAGCCCGAAGTGGGCGGCCTGATCATCTTTGCTCGCAATATCGAGCATCCGCGGCAGGTGCGCGAGCTGAGCGCGTCCATTCGGGCGATTCGCCCGGACCTGCTGCTCGCGGTGGACCAGGAAGGCGGCCGCGTGCAGCGCCTGCGCCAGGGCTTCGTGCGGCTGCCAGCTATGCGTGCGATTGCCGACAACCCGAATGCCGAATACCTGGCCGAGCAGTGCGGCTGGATCATGGCTACCGAAGTGTTGGCCGTCGGCCTGGACCTGAGTTTCGCGCCGGTGCTGGACCTCGATCATCAGCGTAGCGCCGTGGTGGGCACTCGTTCCTTCGAGGGTGACCCCGAGCGCGCCGCCTTGCTGGCAGGCGCCTTTATTCGAGGCATGAACAGCGCCGGCATGGCGGCCACGGGTAAGCATTTCCCCGGGCACGGCTGGGCCGAGGCGGACTCTCATGTGGCGATCCCCAATGACGAGCGCAGCCTCGACGAGATTCGCGCCAAGGACCTGGTGCCTTTTGCGCGCCTGAGCAAGCAACTGGCGGCGGTAATGCCGGCTCACGTCATCTATCCTCAGGTCGATGCCCTGCCGGCCGGGTTCTCCCGGCGCTGGCTGCAGGAAATCCTGCGCGGCGAACTGCAATTCGACGGTGTGATCTTCAGCGACGACTTGTCGATGGCCGGTGCGCATGTGGTGGGCGATGCCGCGAGCCGGATCGAAGCGGCGTTGTCGGCCGGTTGCGACATGGGCCTGGTGTGCAACGACCGGGCCGCGGCCGAGCTGGCCTTGAGCGCGGCCCAGCGCCTGAAAGTGACGCCATCGGCGCGTATCGCACGGATGCGCGGCCAGGCGTTCGCCAGCACCGACTATCGCCAGGATCCGCGTTGGTTGGCGGCGCTGGGTGCGCTCAAGGATGCCCAACTGATCGATTAAGGGTTTTGCGATGACGGTCTACGCGATTATCGGAGGTACCGGCCTGACCCGGCTCGAAGGCTTGAGCATTCGCCAATCCTTGCCCCTGGACACGCCTTATGGCGCTCCGTCGGCGGATATCCAGAAGGGCGAATACGCCGGGCGCGAGGTGCTGTTTCTGGCGCGCCATGGTCATCCGCATCGCTTCCCGCCGCATCAGGTGAACTATCGGGCCAATCTCTGGGCGCTGAAGCAGGCCGGTGCCAAAGCGATCCTGGCGGTCAATGCGGTGGGTGGTATTCATCCAGTGATGGGCCCCGGGCATTTCTGTGTGCCGCATCAACTGATCGATTACACCGGCGGTCGCGAGCACACCTACTTTGCCGACGACCTGGAGCAGGTCACCCACATCGATTTCAGCTATCCCTATAGCGAATCGCTGCGTCAGCAATTGATTGCCGCGCTGGCGGCGGAAGGCTACGGATTCAGCAGCCAGGGCGTGTATGCCTGCACCCAGGGCCCGCGCCTGGAAACCGTGGCGGAAATCGCCCGCCTGGAGCGGGACGGTTGCGACATCGTCGGCATGACCGGTATGCCGGAAGCGGCGCTGGCCCGTGAGCTGGAACTGGACTACGCCTGCCTGGCGCTGGTGGTGAACCCGGCGGCGGGAAAATCCGCTGCGGTGATTACCATGGCCGAGATCGAGCAGGCGTTGCAGGACGGCATGGGCAAGGTGCAGGCGACGCTGGCGCGGGTCCTCGCGGCAAACCTGTAGCGGCTGGCGCAGGCTGCGATCGAGCGCGCAGCGCTCGCAAAACCTGAGCCCGCGATATTACTGAAACATCGTGAGGCTTTACGTCTGCTGCGCAGCCGATCGTGGGCAGCGCCAGCAGCCACGAATCAGCGTCCGCCTTTCTTGTCGGGCAGCGGGGCGAAGAGGGCTTCGATGTCTTCGCTCTGCAGCTTCCAGTCGCCAGCCTTGCGCCCATCCAGTACGCCCGCGGCCAGGTCGGACTTCTCCTGCTGCAGGTGCTGGATTTTCTCTTCCACCGTGCCGCGGGCAATCAATTTGTAGACGAATACCGGCTTTTCCTGGCCGATCCGATAGGCGCGGTCGGTGGCCTGGTTTTCCGAGGCCGGGTTCCACCAAGGATCGTAGTGGATCACGGTGTCGGCTTCGGTGAGGTTGAGGCCAACGCCACCGGCTTTCAGGCTGATCAGGAAAATTTGCAGTTTGCCGCTCTGGAAGTCTTTGACCGGCGTGCGGCGGTCGCGAGTCTGCCCGGTCAGCAGGGCATAGGCGACATTCCGCCGCTTCAGCTCGGCCTCGATCAGGCTGAGCATCGAGGTGAACTGCGAGAACAGCAGGATGCGCCGGCCCTCGTCGAACAACTCCTCGAGCATCTCCATCAGGCTGTCGAGCTTGCCGGACGAGCTACCGCGCGCGGGCGCCGGGTCCTCGTTGACCAGGCGCAAGTCGCAGCACACCTGGCGCAGTTTCAGCAGCGCTTCAAGAATGATGATCTGGCTGCGGGCCACGCCCTTGCGGGTAATCTCGTCGCGGACTTTCTTGTCCATGGCCAGGCGCATGGTTTCGTACACATCGCGCTGGGCCTCATTGAGTTCGACCCAATGGATGATCTCGGTCTTGGGCGGCAGCTCGGTGGCCACCTGTTCCTTGGTGCGGCGCAGCAGGAAGGGCTTGATCCGGCCGTTGAGGTGCTGCAGGCGCATTTCGCTGGCATGCCTTTCGATCGGCACGCGGTAGTCGCGATTGAAACTCTTCACGTCTCCCAGCCAGCCGGGCAGTAGGAAGTGGAACAGCGACCACAGCTCGCCGAGGTGATTCTCCAGCGGCGTGCCGCTCAGGCACAGGCGCTGGCGCGCGTTGAGTTCGCGTGCGGCCTGGGCGGCCTTGCTCGACGGGTTCTTGATGTATTGCGCTTCGTCGAGCACCAGCACGTGCAGGGGCAGGGCGGCGAGCTGCTCGACATCCTTGGGCAGCAGCGCATAGGTGGTCAGGATCAGGTCGTAGTCGTTCAGCTGGGCGAAGTGTTTTTTGCGGCCGGCGCCGTACAGCGCCAGGACCTTGAGCTGCGGCGTGAAATGCGCCGCCTCGTCGAGCCAGTTGGGAATCAGGCTGGTGGGCATGACCACCATGCATGGCCGATCCAGGCGCCCGGCGTTCTTTTCGCTGAGCACATGGGCCAGGGTCTGCAGGGTTTTGCCCAGGCCCATGTCGTCGGCCAGGATGCCGCCGACTTCCAGCTGGCGCAGCGACTGCATCCAGCTCAGGCCTTCGAGCTGATAGGGACGCAAAATGGCGTTCAGGCCGGCCGGGGCCGGGGCCGAATAATCCTTGATGTCGCGCAGTCGCTGGGCGAAGGAGCGGATGTGGTCGCCGCCTTCCCAGAGCAGCGGCAGGTTTTCCAGCGGGTTGAGGCGGGTTGCGTCGGCGTGGCTCAGGCGTAGCGCGGTTTTGCCCGGCTCTTGCAGATAGAACTCGCCCAGGGTCGCCAGCACCGGTTTCAGCCGGCCGTAGGGCAGCGCCACCTGCAAAGGGCCGTTGGATGAGTTGGGACGCCCGGGAATATTCACCAGGATCAGTTCGTCGTCCCGGCGTTTGGCCAGGCGTTCCGGGTTGAGGATCTCGGCGTGGGAGCGCATCAGGTTGAGCAGGATCGGCAGCAGGCTCAGGCGTTCGCCATTGACGATGATGCCCAGTTCCAGGTCGAACCAGTCGCGCCCCGGCGCCTCGTCCACCGTGGCGTACCAGTCGTCCACGGCGGTCAGGTCGAAGCCGAAGTCGTCATCGATCTGCAGCTCCCAGCCCTGGGTGCGCAGCTTGGGCAATTCATTGAGGGTGAAGGTCAGCCAGGCGCTGTCGTTGACCATTTCATACAGCTCGCCGGCGCTTTCCGGCAGGGCCTTGCTCTGGCGGGTGGCAATCTTGAAACCCAGTGCCCGCAACTGTTCGCGATAGCATTGCTCGACTTCTGGCTGGCGCTTGATGCGCAGGGTCTGGTGTTCCTGGCGAATCACTACGTCGGCGTTTTTCTGCCCGCTGACGTATTCCTCCAGGTAGCTGAACGACAGCGCGGCACGGTGCTGGATGTAACGCTGCATCCTGCCGTTGCGCGGTTCGAAGGCACTGAATTCGATGCTGGCCAGCCATAAGCGGGGCACTGGCTGCACGTTATCCACGATTTGTTGCGGCAGCGGGGCGGGGCTGCGGTTTTCCAGCACGGCCTGGAGTTTTTCCAGCAGCTCGGCGTCTTTCTCCGCGGCCGGGTAGGCCAGGGTTTCCTCGATTTTTAGCAGCACCGCGGCAATGTGTTTGCAGTTGCCATGGACCGGGCAGGTGCAGGAGGCGTCGACCATCAGCAAGGTGTTCTTGGCCGACTCGCGCAGGCTGATGGTCTGTCGATAGACGTTGCCGCCCGAGCCTTCGCAGCTGGCGGTGATGATGCTGTCGCCGGCCTGGACAATCCTGACGCGGTTTTCCAGGGCGTAGCGGCGGCCACGCTCCAGGGCTTGTTCCTTGAATCGACTGACCCAGGAACGTGCCAGGGGTTTGGTCAGGGGCGGGGACATGGGAACTTCTGTCAGTCCACGATTTCAGGAGGCGCTTCGCGTGGCGCGGGGGCCGACAGCGAGGTGATCTTGATCAGCAGGGCCAGGTGGCCGTTGTCGAGGTAGTTGAGCTGGCCGTTCTTGGTGTGGCTTTCCTGCTTCAGGCGTTCGCTGGCGGTCACCAGGCCGTTGCTGTCGATCTGGTTGACCCAGAACTGCGCATCCACATCGGTGAAGCGTCCGAGCTTCAGGGTCAGGGTGCCCTCGATCGGGAACTGGCCGAACTGTTCCCGGCCTTCGCTGACCGCGATTTTCACCGGGGTTTCGTCCAGCGGCTGCTGCCAGGCCTTGTGCATCAGCACGCTGTAGTCGCCGCTGGCGGTGAGTTTCTCGACCACGCTGCCCAGCGCCGGGGTGCGCTGGCTGTCGGCCGCCAGGCGTTGTGCGCCGGCAGCCCAGTCTTCGGGGGCGGCGCGGCTGACAATGGCGGGGACCGCGTTTTGCCGGACCAGAATCATTTCGACCTGATACATGTCGGCAAATGCCGAGGGGGCGACCAGGGTCAGGAGCAAGGTCAGTGAGCGAAACAGGCGCATGGGGCGTCCTTCAAGCAGTTTTCGGGGCGAGGCGCTCGAACAGCGCCTCCAATGTGTTGAAGCGTTCTTCCGGACGTTCCATCGGCACCATGAATTTGAACAGCGTGGCGCCTTCAAATTTGTAGCGGTTGGGTTGGCCCTGGATGAGTTTGATCAATGCCAGCGGGTCCACCGGGGTATCGGCGGCGAACTCGAGCCGGCCGCCCTGCGGGCCGCCGTCGACCTTCTTGATGCCCAGTTGCTCGGCCTGCAGTTTCAGCAGGGTCAGGCGTACCAGGTTCTTGGTCGGCTCCGGCAACAGGCCGAAGCGGTCGATCATTTCCACTTGCAGGTCTTTCAGGCCGTCCTCATCGGTGGCCGAGGCGATGCGCTTGTAGAGGATCAGCCGCGCATGCACATCCGGCAGGTAGTCTTCGGGAATCAGCGCCGGCAGGCGCAGGTTGATCTCCGGACCACCGCCCAGCGGCTGGTCGAGGTTCGGCTGCTCGCCCTTGCGAATGGCTTTTACCGCGCGCTCGAGCATCTCCATATAGAGGGTGAAGCCCACCGCCTGGATCTGCCCGCTTTGGCCATCCCCCAGCAGTTCGCCGGCACCGCGGATCTCCAGGTCGTTGGTGGCGAGCACAAAACCGGCGCCGAGGTCCTGGGTGTTGGCAATGGCCTCCAGGCGCTTTTCCGCGTCCGGGGTGATCTGCTGCCGTGGTGGCGTCAGCAGGTAGGCGTAGGCCTGGTGATGGCTGCGACCGACCCGGCCGCGCAACTGATGCAGCTGGGCCAGGCCGAACTTGTCGGCGCGCTCGATGATGATGGTGTTGGCGCTCGGCACGTCGATGCCGGTCTCGATGATGGTCGAGGCGATCAGCACGTTGAAGCGCTTGTGGTAGAAGTCGCTCATCACCTGTTCGAGTTCGCGTTCGCGCATCTGCCCGTGGCCGATGCCGATGCGTGCTTCCGGCACCAGTTCGGCGAGGTCGGCGGCGCATTTCTCGATGGTCTTCACATCGTTGTGCAGGTAGTAGACCTGGCCGCCACGCAGCAGCTCACGGAGCAGGGCCTCTTTGACCGTGCTCTTGTTCTGCTCCATGACGAAGGTGCGCACCGACAGCCGTCGGGCTGGCGGCGTGGCGATGATCGACAGATCGCGCATGCCCGACACCGCCATGTTCAGCGTGCGCGGAATTGGCGTGGCGGTCAGGGTCAGGATGTCGACCTCGCTGCGCAGGGCCTTGAGCTGCTCCTTCTGGCGCACGCCGAAGCGGTGTTCTTCGTCGATGATCACCAGCCCGAGGTTCTTGATCTTCACATCGTCTTGCAGCAGCTTGTGGGTGCCGATGACGATATCGATCTTGCCTTCGGCCAGGTCGGCCACCGCGGCATTCACTTCCTTGGCGGACTTGAAGCGGCTCATCACTTCCACGGTCACCGGCCAGTCGGCGAAGCGGTCGCGGAAGCTGTTGTAATGCTGCTGGGCGAGCAGGGTGGTGGGCACCAGGATCGCCACTTGCTTGCCGCCGTGCACGGCGATGAAGGCTGCGCGCATCGCCACTTCGGTCTTGCCGAAGCCAACGTCGCCGCAGACCAGGCGATCCATCGGCTTGGCCGCGAGCATGTCCTCGCGCACCGCTTCGATGGTGGTTTGCTGGTCGGGGGTTTCTTCGAACGGGAAGCCGGCGCTGAAGGTGGCGTAGTCGGCTTTCGGATCGGCGAAAGCATAGCCTTCGCGGGCCGCGCGGCGGGCGTAGATATCCAGCAGCTCGGCGGCGACGTCGCGCACCTGTTCGGCGGCTTTGCGCTTGGCTTTCTGCCAGGTCTCCGAGCCCAGGCGGTGCAGCGGTGCCAGGGCATCGTCGCTACCGGTATAGCGGGCGATCAGGTGCAGGTTGGCCACCGGCACATACAGCTTGGCGCCCTCGGCGTATTCCAGGGTGAGGAATTCCGCGGCCTGGTTATCGATTTCCAGAGTGGCCAGGCCCAGGTAGCGGCCCACGCCGTGGTCGATATGCACCACCGGTGCGCCTTCGCGCAGCTCGGTAAGGTTCTTGATTACCGCATCGTTGTTGGCGTCGGCGCGCTTCTCTCGGCGCCGGCGTTGCATCACGCGCTGGCCGAACAGCGGGCTTTCGGCCACCAGCGCCAGGGCCGGATCGTCCAGCAACAAACCTTCGTCCAACGGCGCGATGGTGATTGCCAGGCGGTCCTTGCCGGCGACGAAGTCCGGCCAGCTGTCGACGGTCTTCGGCCGCAGCTTCAGGCGCTCCAGCAACTCCAGCAGCACCTCGCGGCGCCCGGCGGATTCGGCGGTGAACAGCACGCGCCCGGAGAACTCATCGAGGAAGTTCGCCAGGGCCGCCAGCGGCTGGTTGGCCTTGGCTTCAATGGCGAGGTTGGGCAGCGCCTGCGCCGGAAAACGCTCGCGGCCGCCACCGGCCTCGATGTCCTGCTGGCTGGCAACCACCCGTGGCCAGCTTTTCAGGCGGGCGAAGCAGTCTTCCACCGGCAGGAACAATTCGGCGGGCGGCAATAAAGGACGGGACGGATCGACACGGCGCTCTTCATAACGGTTACGCACGTCGTTCCAGAAGTTCTCGGCCGCCTGTTCGATGCCCGGCAGGGAAAACACCTGGGTGTCCTGGGGCAGGTAGTCGAACAGGGTCGACGTGTCTTCGAAGAACAACGGCAAGTAATACTCGATACCGGCCGGGGTGATCCCGCTGCTCAGGTCCTGGAAGATCGGGCAGCGCCGGAAGTCGACGTCGAAGCGCTCGCGGAAGCGGGCCTTGAAGCGGGTAACGGCGTCTTTCTGCAGCGGGAACTCCTTTGCCGGCAGCAGGCGTACCGAATCGACCTTGTCGATAGAGCGCTGGTTTTCCGGGTCGAAGGTGCGCAGGGTCTCGATTTCATCGTCGAACAGGTCGATGCGATAAGGCAGCTTGCTGCCCATCGGGAACAGGTCGATCAGGGCGCCACGCACGGCGAATTCGCCATGCTCGTAGACCGTGTCGACACAGCGATAGCCGCTGGCCTCCAAACGGGTGCGCATCTGTTCGACGTCCAGCTTCTGGCCGATGTCCAGCACCAGGCTGCTGCCCAGCAGGAACTTGGTCGGCGCCAGGCGATGCAGGGCCGTGGTGATCGGCACCACCAGCACGCCATGCTCAAGCTCCGGCAGCCGGTACAGGCTGGCGATCCGCTGGGAAATGATGTCCTGGTGTGGCGAGAACAGGTCGTAGGGCAGGGTTTCCCAGTCCGGGAAATGCAAAACGGGCAAATCCGGGGCGAAGAAACTCAGCTCCTGCTCCAGCCGTTCGGCACTTTGGCTATCGGCGGTCAGCAGCAGGGTGAAGCGCTTGGCGGCGCTGGCAGCCTCGGCAATGGCCAGGCTGAGGGCGGCACCGGGCAGGTTGCCCCAGTGCTGTTTGCCGGCGGCGGCAGGGAGTTGCGGTAGACGCAGAACGGGCACGGAAGGTTGAGCTCCAGCGTTGCGACAAAGTCGGTAATTGTAGCGGTCCGGCGTACCGGCTGTCAGTTGCTGATGTGTCTATTACGCGGTTGCGCAAAATGTAGTGGCTATGACAAAAAAATATGCTTTTTAAGCGAAAATGTAGTGCCGAATCAGGGTGGTGTTACGGAGGGTTACAGACAAGTCGGGATTGTGGCGTAAATTGAGGCCTTTCTGAAACCCGCGTATTTACTGGGCTGGAGCGGGGCGTGATTTTTTCTCGGAGGGAAATGTTACGTTTTGCGCGACAGGCGCGCATTGCTACGCAGGGGACTCGGCGGCATAATGTAGCCCCTTTTTTCAGCCCCTACATGTGGAAGGTTCCCGTGACTCAGAAGCCCGACCAGTGTCTTGGTGAATGGATCGACCGTGAAGCGCTCGCAGAAGCGATGATTCCGCTTATCGGTCAGCTCTACCGCAATAACAATGTGGTGAGTTCGATCTATGGCCGCAGCCTGATCAACCAGTCTGTCATCGCGATTCTCAAAGCTCACCGCTTTGCTCGCCATCGTTCTGCCGACGACAGCGAACTCTCCGTCCACGAAACATTCCCACTGCTCAAGGCCATGAGCGAGCTCAAGCTCGGCGCGGCTTCGGTAGACCTGGGCAAGTTGGCTTTCAAATTCCGCAACGAAAGCAACGGCCGTACAGCCGAGCAGTTCGTCCGCGAGGAAATGGCCGATGTGGTTGGCCAGCAAAACGCTTCGGCCCGCAAAGGCACTGACGTTGTTCTTTACGGCTTCGGTCGCATCGGCCGTCTGCTGGCGCGCATCCTGATCGAGAAAACCGGTGGTGGCGATGGCCTGCGCCTGCGTGCCATCGTGGTCCGCAAAGGCGCCGAGAACGACCTGACCAAACGCGCCAGCCTGCTGCGTCGCGACTCGGTACACGGTCCGTTCAACGGCACCATCGTCATCGACGAAGAAAACAACACCATCACCGCCAACGGCAACCTGATCCAGGTTATCTACGCGAAGAACCCGACCGAGGTGGACTACACCCAGTACGGCATCAAAGACGCGCTGCTGGTGGACAACACCGGTGTATGGCGTGACGCCGATGGCCTGGGCCAGCACCTGACCTGCCCGGGTATCGACCGCGTCGTTCTGACCGCGCCTGGCAAAGGCAAGCTGAAGAACATCGTTCACGGCATCAACCACACCGAAATCACCGCTGACGACAAGATCGTTTCCGCCGCTTCCTGCACCACCAACGCCATCGTGCCGGTGCTCAAGGCAGTGAACGACAAGTTCGGCATCGTCAACGGTCACGTCGAAACCGTTCACTCGTACACCAACGACCAGAACCTGATCGACAACTTCCACAAGGGCGATCGCCGTGGCCGTAGCGCCGCGCTGAACATGGTTATCACCGAGACCGGTGCTGCCACCGCTGCTGCCAAGGCTCTGCCTGAGCTGGCCGGCAAGCTGACTGGTAACGCGATCCGCGTTCCGACGCCAAACGTGTCGATGGCCATTCTCAACCTGAACCTTGAGAAAGCCGCCACCCGCGAAGAGATGAACGAGTACCTGCGCTACATGGCGCTGCACTCGGATCTGCATAAGCAGATCGACTTCGTCAATTCCCAGGAAGTGGTTTCCACCGACTTCGTAGGCTCGCGCCACGCCGGTGTGGTGGACGCTGAAGCGACCATTACCCAGGATAACCGCGTTGTTCTGTACGTCTGGTACGACAACGAGTTCGGTTACAGCTGCCAGGTGGTTCGCGTGATGGAAGACATGGCTGGTGTAAACCCGCCTGCATTCCCGCGCTAAGCCTTAGCCGCAAATGAAAACGCCCCGACTTGTCGGGGCGTTTTTGTTTGTGGGGGCGCAGGTTGGGAGATGTATTGATGGTGCGGGCCTCTTCGCGGGCAAGCCTCGCTCCTACGGGGCGTATGTGATTTTGTAGGAGCGAGGCTTGCCCGCGAAGAAGGTCGATCAGGCGCCACCCACCACAGCTGCCTGCGCAGTGCGCAGTTCATGTTTGTTGCCGCGGAACAGCACCAGGGTCGCGATCAGGCCCAGCACCGCCGCGCCACTGAGCCAGATCCCCGGTGCCGCCTTGTTGTCCAGGGCATGGATCAGGTAGGTGCAGGCGGCCGGCGTGAAGCCGCCAAAGGTAGCGGTCGCCAGGCTGTAGGCCAGGGAGAAGCCGGTGGTGCGGACTTCCACCGGCATGATCTCGGTAAGGGCCACCACCATGGCGCCGTTATACGAGCCATAAAGGAAGGACAGCCACAGCTCGACGACCAGCAAATGGCTGAAGCTCGGGTTGGCCACCAGCCAGGACAGCGCCGGATAAGCCGTGAGGATCGCCAGGACAGTCGCCGCCAGCAGCAATGGCTTGCGCCCGACCTTGTCCGATACGGCGCCCATCACCGGCAGCCAGAAGAAGTTCGACAGGCCAATGCACACAGTGACCAGCAAGGCGTCGAGGTCCGACAGTTGCAGTTCGGCCTTGCCGAAGGTCGGGGTGTAGGCGGTTATCAGGTAGAAGGACACGGTGGTCATCACCACCAGTGCCATGCCGGCGAGCACGATGCCGAAATTCTGGCCGATGGAGCGGATGATTTCCTGCAGGGTAGGGCGGTGCTGGCGTGCCTGGAACTCCGGGGTTTCTTCCAGCGCGCGACGGATCATGAAGATCGCCGGCACTATCATGCAGCCCACCAGGAACGGCACGCGCCAGCCCCAGTCGCCCATCTGTTCCGGGCTCAGCCAGTGGTTCAGGCCAACGCCCAGCAGGCCGGCGAATACCACGGCGGCCTGTTGGCTCGCCGATTGCCAGCTGACGAAGAAGCCCTTGCGACCCGGGGTGGAAATTTCCGCCAGGTAAACCGAGACACCGCCCAATTCGACCCCGGCAGAAAACCCCTGGAGCAAACGGCCGAGCAGCACCAGCAGCGGTGCGGCGACACCGAGGGTGGCATACCCCGGGACGCAGGCAATGAGCACGGTGCCTGCGGCCATGAGCAGCAGGGTGATGATCAGGCCCTTGCGACGGCCGTGGCGGTCGATATAGGCCCCGAGAAAGATCGCGCCCAATGGGCGCATGAGGAAGCCGGCGCCGAAGGTCGCCAGTGACAGCATCAACGATGCGAAGGCGCTGTCGGCGGGGAAGAAGGTCCTGGCGATGGCCGTGGCATAAAAGCCGTAGACCATGAAGTCGAACATCTCCAGAAAGTTGCCGCTGACAACGCGAAAGATCGCCTTGCCTTTGCCCGTGGTCGTGGACATTTGATTCACTCGCTTTGGCTGTTTGGAAAGCAATCCCTGGTCATTACCCATCCTGGCTGCACAGCCTGAGCGGCTAAACTGCAGGTCAGGCAGTTTGTAACAATATGTGTATGCGTCTGCCGGGGCAACAAAAACTCTTAGCTTGCTTGCTATTTTTCATCTGCGGCTGGGCTGGGTTTTAGTGTGAACAAGCGTGTTCTCGCGGAAGGCGGCGTCGGCTCGGCGTGCATCAAACAAGCGGTCGTTGCCGCATAATGGCGCGCCTTGTCCGGCTCTATGCCGGGAAGACATGAATGGCCTGGAGGCGAAGCGGTGCTGGGTAAAACGTTGGCGCGTCGGTGGGCAATTCTTGCGGTGATGGCGACCCTGGGCGGATGCGATCAGGGCGACTCGCTGGAAAGTTTTGGCGGGCCGACCATGGGCAGCACTTACTCCATCAAGTACGTACGGCGTGCAGGCCTGGCTGCGCCGGGTGAGGTGCAGGCCCAGGTGGAACAGATCCTCGCGCAGGTCGATCGGCAGATGTCGACTTACCGCAGCGACTCGGACATCCAGCGCTTCAACGATCTGCCGGCCAACAGCTGCCAGGCGATGCCCGCGGCGGTCCTGCAATTGGTCGAGATCGGCCAGCAGTTGTCGCGCGATAGCCAGGGGTCCTTCGACCTCACGGTCGAGCCGTTGCTCAACCTCTGGGGTTTCGGGCCGCAGGGGCGCGGGGCGGTGGTGCCGAGCGAGGCGGCACTGATGCAGGTACGGCCGCGAGTCGGCTATACCCATCTGCGTATCGAGGGCGACCAGCTGTGCAAGGACGCCGCGGTCGAGGTGGATTTCAACAGCATCGCCGCCGGTCATGCGGTGGACCGGATTACCGCCAGGCTCGAGGAAATGCGCATCGACAATTACCTGGTCGAAGCCACTGGCGAGCTCAAGGCAGTTGGCAGGAAACCCGACGGCTCGGCGTGGCGCATTGCCCTGGAAGAGCCGCGGGACGATCGCCAGGTGGCCGAGCGGGTTATCACCATCGATGGCTACGGGGTATCGACGTCCGGTGACTACCGCAATTATTTCCAGCGCGACGGCCAGCGTTATTCCCACACCTTCGACGCCCGCACCGGCACACCTGTCGAACATGCTTTGGCCTCGGTCACGGTGATTCATCCCGCGGCCGTAATGGCCGACGGTCTATCGACTCTGTTGCTGATCCTCGGCCCGGAGCGTGGCTGGGACTACGCAGAAAAACACGATATCGCCGCATTTTTTGTGATTCGCGCCGATACAGGCTTCGTCACACGCAGCAACCGCGCGTTTGATCGCCTGTTTGCCAGGCAAAAGCAGTAATCTTGCGCGGCGCCGCGGCGCGATGTCGCAGGCAAAAGTAGCCGGCGACGCGACCAAGGGTTAATGTGCGCGGCGTTGACGCTTCTATAGACTGTGCCCGGGTTCGTAACCGAGCCAAATTGATCCTTCATGCCGCTGGCCGCGACATGATTTAGCCGCAGGCACCACATCGGGTGCCGCGGCCTGTTCTGAGGAGTACGCATGGCTGTCTACAACTACGACGTAGTGGTGCTGGGTTCAGGCCCCGCTGGAGAAGGTGCGGCGATGAACGCCGCGAAAGCAGGGCGCAAAGTAGCGATGGTCGATAGCCGTCGCCAGGTCGGCGGTAACTGCACCCACCTGGGCACCATCCCGTCCAAGGCCTTGCGTCACTCGGTCCGGCAGATCATGCAGTTCAACACCAACCCGATGTTCCGGGCCATTGGCGAGCCGCGCTGGTTCTCCTTCCCTGATGTGTTGAAAAGCGCCGAGAAGGTCATCTCCAAGCAGGTGGCCTCGCGCACCGGCTACTACGCGCGTAACCGGGTCGACGTGTTCTTCGGCACAGGCAGCTTCGCCGACGAGCAGACCGTCGAAGTGGTCTGCGCCAACGGCGTGGTCGAGAAGCTGGTGGCTAAGCACATCATCATCGCCACCGGTTCGCGTCCCTATCGTCCGGCCGATATCGATTTCCACCACCCGCGTATCTACGATAGCGACACCATCCTCAGCCTCGGCCACACCCCGCGCAAACTCATCGTTTACGGCGCCGGGGTAATTGGTTGTGAATACGCCTCGATCTTCAGTGGCCTGGGTGTGCTGGTCGAGCTGGTGGACAACCGCGGCCAGTTGCTGAGCTTCCTGGATTCCGAAATCTCCCAGGCGCTGAGCTACCACTTCAGCAACAACAACATCACCGTGCGCCACAACGAGGAATACGACCGTGTCGAAGGCCTCGACAATGGCGTGATCCTGCACCTCAAGTCCGGCAAGAAGATCAAGGCCGACGCCTTGCTCTGGTGCAATGGCCGGACCGGCAACACCGACAAGCTGGGCATGGAAAACATCGGGGTCAAGGTCAACAGCCGTGGCCAGATCGAGGTGGATGAGAACTACCGCACCTGCGTGCCGAACATCTACGGTGCCGGTGACGTGATCGGCTGGCCGAGCCTGGCCAGTGCCGCCCATGACCAGGGGCGCTCGGCCGCCGGCAGCATCGTCGACAACGGCAGCTGGCGCTTCGTCAACGATGTACCGACCGGGATCTACACCATTCCGGAGATCAGTTCGATCGGCAAGAACGAGCAGGAACTGACCCAGGCCAAGGTGCCGTACGAAGTGGGCAAGGCGTTCTTCAAGAGCATGGCGCGCGCGCAGATCGCCGGTGAGCCGCAAGGCATGCTGAAGATCCTGTTCCACCGCGAAACCCTGGAAGTCCTGGGCGTGCACTGCTTCGGTTATCAGGCGTCGGAGATCGTGCACATCGGCCAGGCGATCATGAACCAGCCGGGTGAACTCAATACCCTGAAGTACTTCGTCAACACCACGTTCAACTACCCGACCATGGCCGAAGCCTATCGGGTAGCCGCTTACGACGGCCTCAACCGGCTTTTTTGAGCGACTCCGGCCGGTGGCCTGAGCCGGCCGGGGAGATCGATTTCAGTAATTCTCGAGAGTGGCGCTGGCCAAACCGGGAAAGTCTGTAATCAGGCTGTCTACGCCGAAGTCGGCGAGCCTGCGCATCAGCGCAGGCTCGTTGACTGTCCACACCGACACATGCAAGCCCTGGCGCTGTGCCCGTTGCAGCCGCTCCGGGGTGCAGAGCGTCCAGTTCAACGCCAGAATCTCGCAGCCATAGTTTTGCGCGACCTTCAACGGGTCGAGCCAGGCGTATTCGGCGACCAGTCCACGCGACAGATCCGGCGTCAGTTCGATAGCGGCCTTGAGCACTTCTCGTGAGCTGGAGGTCACGGTGACCTTGTCCAGCAGGCCGAAACGCTGCGCCATCTCGCGAATCGCCAACACTGTGGTGGCGGCGCGGGTGCGCGAGGCACTCTTGACCTCCAGCTGCCAATGCTCGAAGTCGCACTTTTCAAACAGTTCTTCCAGGCGCGGGATCGGGCAGGGCTTGACCCAGCCCGGGCCGCTCTTGCGGGCGTCGTAGGTCATCAGCTCCGCGGCGGTGTGTTCGACCACCTTGCCGCGGCGGTCGGTGGTGCGCTTGAGGGTTGGGTCGTGGATCACCATCAGCTCGCCGTCCATGGACAGGTGCAGGTCCAGTTCGCAACGGCGCACGCCATGCTTGAGGCATTCCTGGAAGCTGGTCAGGGTGTTTTCCGGTGCTTCGCCTTTAGCGCCGCGGTGGCCATAAATCAGGGTCACGATTGCTCCTTCACGGAAGTTTTTCCATCAAATGGTCAGTGCTGCGCGGTGGGGCCACAGGTCAATCGGCGGCCGGGTCGTTCTGCTCTCGGGCCTGGCGACGTTCCTGGGCCTGCTTTTGCAGGATATAGCGAGCCAGCAGCTGGCGTTGCGCGTCGGTCAACGATTCGAATTCGGTGCCGATTTCGAATGTGCCGAAACTGAGGGTTTCGCAGTGGGTGACCTTGGCCCGCAACAGCAGGCCCAGCGCCTGGGGCATCAGCAGCAGCTTGACGGCCAAATGAGTGCCGGCAGGATAGGACAGGTGATGTTCGAACTCGATGCCGCCCTCGGAAAGAACCACCCGCTGCGGCTCGCCGAACTTGCCGAGCACGGTCTGCGCCACTACCTGGCTGAGTAGGTCGATGCGCTTGTTCATGCTCTTGAGGTAGTTGGCCAGGGTCCGGTCGCGCTCGCTGACCTGGCGCAGCAGGTGCTGCGATTCGAATTCGCTCAGATGCAGCTCGCTGAGCAGGTTGAACAGCGGCGACGCATCCTGCAACACTTCCTTGCTCGCCGCTTCGTGGGCGGACAAGGGGCTAATTTCCAGTGCGATCGTGTCCTCGATACGGTAGTATTCGCGGCGATCTTCTTCATCTAATGTCGACATGGCGAACCCATGGTAGCGGCGGTGGTCTGAGTGTAAAGCTGCTTATCAGGACCCGCCACAAGGACGTCTTCTTTTCCTCCGAACAAGCCCCGACATGTTCAGACCTCTCTTCGTATTTATTGGCACGCGTTATACCCGTGCAAAGCGTCGCAATCATTTCGTGTCATTCATTTCCCTGACCTCGATGATCGGACTCGCCCTCGGCGTGGTCGTGATGATTGTCGTGTTGTCGGTGATGAATGGCTTCGACCATGAGATGCGCACCCGCGTGCTGGGCATGGTGCCCCACGCGACCATCGAGTCCGGTGAGCCGATCAGCGACTGGCAAGGCCTGGCCGACAAGGTCAAGCAGAACCCCAAGGTGCTGGCGGTTGCGCCATTCACCCAGATGCAAGGGTTGCTGACCAATAACGGCCAGGTGCAGAAAGTCCTGCTCAACGCTATCGATCCGACCAAGGAACGCCAGGTTTCGATCATCGATAACTTCATGAAGCAGGGCAAGCTGGACGACCTGGCTCCCGGCAGCTTCGGCATCGTGATCGGCGACAAGGCCGCGACCAAGCTGGGTGTTGGCCTGGGCGACAAGCTGACCTTCGTCGCCCCTGAGGTCACGGTGACCCCGGCGGGGATGTTCCCGCGCATGAAGCGCTTTACCGTGGTCGGCATTTTCCATGTCGGCGCCGGCGAGCTGGACGGCTATCTGGGCCTGACCAACCTCGACGACCTGGGCCGCCTGCACCGCTGGAAGCCGGACCAGGTGCAGGGCCTGCGCCTGAAGTTCGACGACCTGTTCCAGGCGCCACGCACCGCCTGGGAAATCGCCCAGCAACTGGGTGAAAACCAGTATTACGCCCGCGACTGGACCCGTACCCACGGCAACCTGTACCAGGCCATCCGCATGGAAAAAGCCATGATCGGCCTGTTGCTGCTGCTGATCGTCGCCGTGGCAGCCTTCAATATCATTTCCACCCTGGTGATGGTGGTGAACGACAAGAAGGGCGATATCGCGATCCTGCGCACCTTGGGGGCGACGCCGGCCACCATCATGGCGACCTTCATGGTCCAGGGCACGGTGATCGGTGTGATCGGTACCTTGATCGGTGCGGTGGTCGGGATGTTCGCGGCGCTGAACGTCAGCGCGGCGATCTCTGCCCTCGAAGGCCTGATCGGGCACAAATTCCTCAATGCCGACGTGTACTTCATCGACTACCTGCCATCGCAACTGATGGCTGAGGATGTGTTGATGGTCTGCGGTGCGGCACTGGTCCTGAGTTTCCTCGCCACCCTGTATCCAGCCTGGCGTGCCGCGCGCACCCAGCCGGCGGAGGCGCTACGTTATGAGTGAGTTGGGCATGAGTGAAAAAGCAATTCTGAGCTGCCGCGACCTGGGCAAGTCCTACGAGGAAGGTCCGGAATCGGTGGTGGTGTTGTCCGGCCTGCAACTGGAGTTGCATCCCGGCGAGCGCGTGGCGATTGTCGGTACCTCGGGTTCGGGCAAAAGTACCTTGCTCAACCTGCTGGGCGGCCTCGATACGCCTACCAAAGGCAGCGTCTGGCTCGACGGTGAAGAGCTTTCGGCATTAAGCGAGAAAGGCCGCGGCCTGTTGCGCAACCGCTCCCTCGGTTTCGTTTACCAGTTCCACCACTTGCTGCCGGAATTCACCGCGCTGGAAAACGTCTGCATGCCGCTGCTGATCGGCAAGACCGCGATCCCGGAAGCCCGTCAACGAGCCACCGCCTTGCTCGAACGGGTGGGCCTGGCCCATCGCCTGGAGCACAAGCCGGCCGAGCTGTCCGGTGGTGAACGCCAGCGCGTGGCCATCGCTCGCGCCCTGGTCAACAAGCCGGGACTGGTGATGCTCGACGAGCCGACCGGCAACCTCGACTCCCACACCGCGCAAGGCATCCAGGATTTGATGCTGGAACTCAGCACCTCGATGCGTACCGCGTTCCTGGTGGTGACCCACGATATGAACCTGGCTCGCCAGATGGATCGCGTCCTGCACTTGCAGGAAGGTTTCCTGACGCCGATCTGATTGGCCGCTGCCCGGCGCCTGCTTCAGGCGCCGGGTCTTTAATTTCCATACGGTGCCCCAGCGAATGTTCAGACCGTTATCGATCTTTATCGGCACGCGCTATACCCGCGCCAAGCGCCGCAATCGCTTTGTTTCCTTCATCTCCATGACCTCGATGATTGGCCTCGCCCTGGGCGTGCTGGCGATGATCGTGGTGTTGTCGGTGATGAACGGGTTCCAGCGCGAAATGAGCTCGCGCATCCTCGGCATGGTGCCCCACGCCACCATCGTCGGCGTCAAGCCGATCGACGATTGGCGGCCGGTTGCCGCCGTGGCGATGAAAAATCCCGAGGTGACGGCGGCAGTGCCCTTCACCGAAATGGAAGGCATGCTCTCCTACAAGGGTTCGATGCAGCCGATCCAGATCAGCGGCATCGACCCGGCCCAGGAAGGCAAGGTGTCCATCGTTGCCAAGCACATCGTCCAGGGTCGCCTGGACGCCTTGAAGCCGGGCGAGTTCGGGGTGGTGATCGGTGAGATCACGGCGCGGCGCTTCCGCCTGAACGTTGGCGACAAGCTGACCCTGATCGTGCCGGAAATCAGTTCCGCACCGGGCGGCATCACCCCGCGCATGCAACGCTTGAACGTGGTCGGCGTGTTCAAGGTCGGCGCCGAGCTCGACGGCTCCATGGGCCTGATCCACGTGGCCGATGCCGCCGAAATGCAGCACTGGCAGTCAAATCAGGTGCAGAGCGTGCGCCTGGCGGTGAAGGACCTGTATGCCGCGCCCAAGGTTTCCAGCGATATCGCGGCCGGCCTCGGTGCCAGCTTCAAGGCCGATGACTGGACCCACACCCAGGGCAGCCTGTTCAGCGCAATGAAGATGGAAAAGACCATGATCGGCCTGTTGTTGCTGATGATCGTGGCCGTGGCCGCGTTCAACATCATCGCCACGCTGATCATGGTGGTGAACGACAAGGGCGCGGATATCGCGATCCTGCGTACCATTGGCGCCACGCCACGGCAGATCATGGCGATCTTTATGGTCCAGGGCACGGTGATCGGTATCGTCGGCACCTTGATCGGTGGCGTGCTGGGCGTGATCGCCGCGCTGAATGTCAGCGCGCTGGTGGGTTGGCTGGAGCGAATCAGTGGCCAGCACATCTTCAGTTCCGACGTGTATTTCGTCAGCAACCTGCCGTCCGAGTTGCAAGGCGCTGACGTGGCCCTGATCTGCACCGCGGGTTTTGTCCTGAGCTTCCTGGCAACCCTGTATCCAGCCTGGCGCGCGGCGAAGGTCGAGCCGGCGACGGCATTGCGTTACTCGTAATCGCACCATCGCGAGCAAGCTCGCTCCTACGGGGGAGCTTGCTCGCCAACCCTGCGCTACTCCTGCCTTGGCAACTCAATCACAAAACTCGTCCGGCCCTGCGCCGATTCGCAATGAATCTGCCCGCCATGGGCGCGGATGATTGACTGAGTAATGGCCAGCCCCAGGCCCGCATGTTCACTGCTGCCTTCGCGGCGTGCTGGATCGGCGCGGTAGAACCGATCGAACAGCCGTGGCAAGCGTTCAGGCGGGATGCCTTCGCCGGTGTTTTCCACCCGCAGGTAGGAAGCCTTGGCGGTCTCGCCGATCCGTACTCGCACTTCGCCGCCTGCCGGGGTAAAGCGCAGGGCGTTGTCCAGCAAGTTGGAGAGGGCGCGCCGCAGCATGTTGCGATCGCCCTGGATTTGCGCGCTGCCTTCGCGCCCCAGGGCGATGCCGGCGTCTTCGGCCAGCGGCGTATAGAACTCCAACAACATGTCGGTTTCGTCGCCCAGCTCCAGGGTTTCGCGTTTCGGCGTCAGCAGGCCGTGGTCGGCCTTGGCCAGGTAAAGCATGTCGTTGACCAGCTGGGCCATCCATTGCAGCTCTTCGAGGTTGCTGTGCAGGGCTTCACGATAATCCTCCAGCACTCGTGGGCGGGTCAGGGTGACCTGAGTGTGGGTCAGCAGGTTCGACAGCGGGGTGCGCAGCTCATGGGCGATGTCCGCCGAGAACGCGGAAAGGCGCTGGAAGGAGTCGTCCAGGCGCCCGAGCATGGCATTGAAGGCATGAGCCAGTTCGGCCAGTTCGCCAGGCATCTGCTGCTCCGGCAGGCGCTGGGTCAGCGAACTGGCGGAAACGCTCGCGGCCACCTCGCTCATCCGGCGTAGCGGCCGCAAGCCGCTGCGCGCGGCCCAGGCCCCGAGCAGCGCAGTGGCCAGGGCCGAGAGGCCGACGGTCAGCCAGATCAGGTGCTGCATGCGTTGCAGGAAGTGCTGGTGGTGGGTGATGTCGAGCATCAGGGTCAGTTGCGGTGAACTCGCCTGGCCAGGCTCCAGCGCCGCGTTATAGACGCGGTAGGCGGTGCCGTCATGTTGCAGGCTGTGCAATCCTGCTGGCTGGGCGGGAAGAGCTGGCAGCGTTTCGGCGCTGTCGAACCAGACGGCGCCATCGGCGCCCGCGACCCGCAGCGCCAGGTCCGGTTGATGGCTGAGCTCGTCTTGCAACTGCGCCTTGCGTTCGGCAAAGCGTTGCGCGGTGTCGGCGCCCTGTAGCGCACTGCGCATGGCGATCAGCTTGCCTTCCAGCAGTTGCTGGTCGAGTTCGATGAAGTGCGCCTCGCTGGCGCGACTGAACAGCACCCCCGCGAGCAACGAAACCACTGCGGTGCAGCCGGCGAACAACAAGGCCAGGCGGCTGCTCAGGGACAAGCGGCGCATCAGGCCGGGCGCTCTTCGAGCACGTAGCCCATGCCGCGCACGGTGTGGATCAGCTTGTTCGGATAGTCGTCATCGATCTTCAGGCGCAAACGGCGGATCGCCACTTCGATGACGTTGGTGTCGCTGTCGAAGTTCATGTCCCAGACTTGGGAGGCGATCAGCGATTTGGGCAGCACTTCGCCCTGGCGTCGCAGGAGCATTTCCAGCAACGAGAATTCCTTGGCTGTCAGGTCGATGCGTTGACCGCCGCGCTCGACCCGCCGGCGAATGAGGTCCAGGCGCAGGTCCGCCAGTTGCAGGCTGGTTTCCTGTTGCGCGCTGCTGCCGCGGCGCAGCAGGCTGCGAACCCGGGCCAGCAGTTCGGAAAAAGCGAAAGGCTTGACCAGGTAATCGTCGGCGCCCAGCTCCAGGCCGTGAACCCGGTCTTCCACCGCATCGCGCGCGGTCAGGAACAACACCGGGATTTCCAGACCGGCGCCGCGCACGGCTTGCAGGATCTGCCAGCCATCGCGCCCGGGCAGCATCACGTCGAGAATCAGCAGGGCATAGTCGCCCGTTAGCGCCAGGTGTTGGCCGGTGGTGCCATCGGCCGCCAGCTCGGCATTGAAGCCGGCCTCGCTCAGGCCCTGGCGCAGGTATTGGCCGGTTTTCGGTTGGTCTTCGACGATCAGCAGTTTCATGGGCGACTCATGGCAAATGGAACGCGGGCTTTATACCTTGGGTGACGACCGCAGGGCACAAGCTGACAAAGTTGTAATCTAGCAGTCAGCTGGCTGGCAGCGGTGCGGCCTTAGTGTTTCGCACAGGCTGAACCTCATTTTTAGGGAGTGTGAATATGTTTTTGCCCAAGGGTGTTACTCGTTCATGGACGCTGGCTGCGTGCCTGTTGGCATTCAATGTACCGGCCTGGGCATCGCCGGCGCATACCTACGATTTCGGCCAGGCGGCCTCGGCGGCCAAGGCCACGCGTACGGTGGAGGTGGTCATGAACGACATGTCCTACACCCCCAAGAGCCTGGACATCAAGGCTGGCGAGACCGTGCGTTTCGTCTTGATCAACAAGGGCCAGTTGCTGCATGAGCTCAATCTCGGCACCGCGACCATGCATGCCGAGCACCAGCAGGAAATGCTGAAGATGCAGCAGAGCGGAATGCTCACCCCCACCGCTATCAAAGCCATGCCCGCCGGCGCCATGGATCATGCTGCCATGGGCCATGGCGCGATGTCCGGCATGAAGCATGACGACCCGAACAGCGTGTTGGTGGAACCGGGCAAGACCGCCGAATTGACCTGGACCTTCAGCAAGGCCGGCAGCCTGGAGTTCGCCTGCAACATTCCGGGGCACTATCAGGCGGGTATGGTCGGCAAGCTGACGGTCAGCCAGTAAGCGCCTGGGGCTCAAAGGCGGAGGCAAAGACTGATAGAATCGCCTGATTCTTCAGTCAGGTTTCCGCCATGCATCCCGCAGCCGAACATTCGCCGCTGGGCAAATCCAGTGAATACGTATCCACCTACACGCCGTCCTTGCTGTTCCCGATCCCGCGTGCGGCAAAGTGGGCCGAGCTAGGCCTGAGCGCCGACACCCTGCCTTATAAGGGCGTGGACTTCTGGAACTGCTTCGAACTGTCCTGGCTGTTGCCTTCCGGCAAGCCGGTGGTGGCTATCGCCGAGTTCAGCATTCCGGCGGACTCGCCGAACATCATCGAGTCGAAGTCATTCAAGCTGTATCTCAATTCGCTGAACCAGACCCCTTTCGCCGATCGCCAGAGCCTGGAAGAGACCTTGCGCACCGACCTCTCCGCGGCTGCCGGCAAGCCGGTGGGCGTGCGCATCCGCAGCCTGGGCGAAGTGGAGGCGGAAGGTGTGGTGGCCTTGCCGGGTGCCTGCATCGATGAGCTGGATATCAGCGTCAGCAGCTATGAGCATCCCCGTCCGGAACTGCTGCAGTGCGACAGGTCGCGGATCGTCGAGGAGAGCGTGCATAGCCATCTGCTCAAATCCAATTGCCCGGTCACCAGCCAGCCGGATTGGGGCAGCGTAGTGGTGGAATATCGCGGCCCGGCGCTGGATCACGCCAGTTTGCTGGCCTATCTGGTGAGTTTCCGTCAGCACTCGGATTTTCATGAGCAATGCGTGGAGCGAATTTTCCTCGACCTGCAGCGTCTGCTGCTGCCCGAGAAGCTGACGGTGTATGCGCGTTATGTGCGTCGCGGCGGCCTGGACATCAACCCGTACCGCAGCACCGAAACCGCGAGTTTCGCCAACTTCCGGCTGGTTCGCCAGTAATGAAAAGCCCCGCTCGATAGCGGGGCTTTTTTGTCTGTAAGGGGTTAAATCCCCATGTTGCCTAGGGTTTGCACGATGTTGCGCAACGTGCCGGCAATGGCGGGGTGTTCAAGCTCGAAGCGTTCGACGGCGAGGTTGACCCCGTCGGCCAGGCTGGTGTCCTGGGTGGCGTTTTCCAGCTTCAGCTCGAGCTCGATCTGTTGCATCAATTCCTGCAGATTGGCGCGTTCTGCTTCCGAAAGCGGTGGGTTCTGCTCCAATTGCTCGCGCAGGGTATTGAGCTGTTCTTGCAGTTCGCGGGCAGGCATGGCGTTCTCCCTTCATTAAATAGGCACAGCCATGGACCGCGCCGGTTCGCTAAAGGTCCATGTCTGAACCTTAGCGTAATCCACTCGCGGGCAATGTGCATGATCTTGATCAAGTCAGGGTTTTTCACCCTTCAGGCGGCGCTGGCCGATGTCGGCCAGGCAGGTCGGCAGTTCGCCCAGATGATCGATCACCGAATGCACGCCGAGGCTGAACAGGTGCAGGGTGGCCTTGCCGCGCTTGAGGTCGCGTTCCTGCGGGGTCAATGCCTGCCATTCCGCCGGACTCATGCCGCACAGCGAGCCACACGAAGCCAGGCCGATGGTCCACAGCCCGGCGTTGAGGCCCGATTGCAGCAGGCGCGGTTCGCCGCTGACCAGCACACAGCCATCAAGCCGGCCGACATTCAAGGCCATCAAGGCTTGCCAGCAGGCGTCGGGAGCGGGCCAGCGCGCGCCCGTATTGGGGGAGGGGGCGACCCAGCCCGGTAGCGAGCTCGCCAGGCGTTGGCTGAGGTTGGCGGGGAGCTCGTCGAGCCAGGCACAGGGCACGCCTTGATGTTGCAGGCTGTGCAAAATATCGAGGGCGCCATGAGTGGCGTGGGCCTGGTCCTGGACGGAAAGATCGGCGCTGTGCAAGCGCATCCGGGCACCGAAATCCACCAAACATCCGCTGAGGCCAAAGAGCACGGCGGTCAAGGTGGGGGCGGATACAGGCAAGGCTTCGGCGTGAGGCATCGTGACGTCCTTGAAATACCTTGCAAGAGTATCGACGGCAGATGACCGTTGGGTGACATCCAGTAACCGGCTTATGCAGCCGAGGAAGCGGCAGAGCCAGCGCTATGCCGGTACTGCATAAATGGATGCATCCGACTTATACTAGCCCGCTTACCGCCAGGCCATAGCGCCCGCGACAGTACAAATCCAAGGAGTTTCTGTTATGCGCTGGAGCAATCGTCTCGCTCAGCTTATGTGTGCCGGCATGCTGCTGGTGCCTGTTTTCGCTCATGCAGCCGAAGACGATCCGTGGGAAAGCTTCAACCGTCCAATTTTCACCTTCAACGACACCATCGACACCTATGCGCTGAAACCGCTGGCGCAAGGTTATCAGGCGGTTACGCCACAGTTTCTCGAAGACGGCATCCACAATTTCTTCCGCAACATCGGTGATGTTGGCAACCTGGCCAACGATATCCTGCAGGCCAAGCCGCATGCCGCCGCCGTCGACACCGCGCGGTTGTTGATGAACACCACCATCGGCGTGGCGGGTTTCTTCGATGTGAGCACCAAGATGGGCTTGCAGCGTAACGATGAAGATTTCGGTCAGACGCTCGGCTACTGGGGTATCGGCAGTGGTCCTTACGTAATGCTGCCATTCTTGGGCCCAAGCACCCTGCGTGACGCGCCGGCCAAGTATGTGGACAGCTTCACCGACCCTTACCGTTATGTGAACGACGTGCCGGTACGTAACAGTGTGTTTGCCCTGGAGGTCGTCGATACCCGCGCCAGCTTGCTGTCGAGCGAGAAGCTGATCAGTGGCGACAAATACACCTTCATTCGCAATGCCTATTTGCAGAACCGCGAATTCAAGGTCAAGGACGGTCAGGTCGAAGACGACTTTTAAGCATCGACCCGAACATTAAAAAGGCGGCCCCAGAGGCCGCCTTTTTTATGGCTTTCGACATCAATTCATCTTCAGGATTGTAAGGCCAAGTTTCTGGCCGTTGCCTTCCGACTCGGTGACCCACACCACTTCGGTGTCCGCTTCCAATCCCCTGAGGGCAGCGTGCTCGGAATCGATACGCACGCTGAGCTGGTCGCCGACCTTGAATGAGCGCGGGGCCCGGACCTGCATGCCACTGCTGGAAAGGTCGATGCAGACGGCTGGAATCACCTGCCCCTGGTGGATCAGCGTGACTTCTGCATCCACCCGCATGCGGATGTAATCGCGCTTTTCACTGTAGTCACGATCGTTTGGGCTCATAGGCTTCATCCTGCGTTTGAGTTGCGGATTTGCCCGTTCTTATAACTCCCGGTGATTTGAGGTGTAAAGACGTCCAGCGACCATCGGCATGAGCTTGAAACGCCCCGCGGATGGGAGTACCGTCTGCGCCTTAGAAGGGCACCTCTGATGTTCGAGCGTGCAGGGCTGCGGGCCCTGGCTCCATTTCCAGAGTGGCTAGAAAGCGAATCCAGTAGTGTGTGTCCAGGCCCCGTGCCCAGCCACCTACGCCAACCTAATTCTGGCGCCGTTTGCCCACATGCCAAAAACCAGTGCCACGCTGCTGATAATCGATGACGACGAAGTAGTGCGCGCGAGCCTCGCGGCCTATTTGGAAGACAGTGGCTTCAGCGTCCTGCAGGCCAGTAACGGTCAGCAGGGACTTCAGGTGTTCGAGCAGGAAAAGCCCGACTTGGTGATCTGCGATCTGCGCATGCCGCAGATGGGTGGCCTCGAACTTATCCGCCAGGTAACCGATATCGAACCGCAAACCCCGGTTATCGTGGTTTCTGGCGCCGGGGTGATGAACGACGCTGTCGAGGCTCTGCGCCTGGGCGCGGCCGACTACCTGATCAAGCCGCTGGAAGACCTCGCGGTGCTTGAGCACTCGGTGCGCCGGGCCCTGGACCGCGCGCGACTGTTGCTGGAAAACCAGCGCTACCGGGAGAAGCTGGAGGCCGCCAACCGCGAGCTCGAAGCCAGCTTGAGTTTGCTGCAGGAAGATCAGAACGCCGGGCGCCAGGTGCAGATGAACATGCTGCCGGTGAGTCCTTGGGCCATCGATGAGTTCAAGTTCGCGCATCAGATCATCCCGTCGTTGTACCTTTCCGGCGATTTCGTCGATTACTTTCGCGTTGACGAGCGCCGCGTAGCCTTTTACCTGGCGGATGTTTCCGGGCATGGCGCGTCATCGGCCTTTGTCACGGTGTTGCTCAAGTTCATGACTACGCGCTTGCTGTTCGAATCCAAGCGCAATGGCACGTTGCCGGAGTTCAAGCCGTCGGAAGTCCTTGGCCATATCAACCGTGGCCTGATCAGCTGTAAGCTGGGCAAACACGTGACTATGGTCGGTGGCGTCATCGACGAGGAGACAGGCTTGTTGACCTATAGCATTGGCGGGCACCTGCCATTGCCTGTGTTGTACACGCCAGACAGTGTGCGTTACCTGGAAGGGCGAGGTCTGCCGGTGGGCTTGTTCAACGAAGCCACCTACGAAGACCACATCCTGGAATTGCCTCCGACCTTCAGTTTGACGCTGATGTCTGATGGCATTCTGGACCTTTTGCCGGAACCCACACTCAAAGAAAAAGAGGCCGCCTTACCTGAGCGGGTGAGAACGGCAGCCGGCAGCCTGGATGGTCTGCGGCAGGTTTTTGGATTGGCCACGCTAGGGGAGATGCCGGATGATATCGCCCTGTTGGTGTTGAGCAGGAATCTTTAATGAGTACCGGTAGAATCCAGTTCGCCGAGCAGGATGGCACCTTCGTCCTGAAGTTTATCGGCGAAGTGCGCCTGACCCTGTGTTCGGCGCTGGATGCGACTATTGAGCGGATCTTCACGGCGCTGAACTTCTCGGCGATCGTGATCGACCTGACCGAAACCCGCAGCATCGACAGCACCACCCTGGGCTTGCTGGCCAAGCTGTCGATCCTGTCGCGGCAGAAGGTTGGCCTGTTGCCGACCGTCGTCACCACCCACGAAGACATCACGCGGTTGCTGCAGTCCATGGGCTTTGATCAGGTGTTCAACATCGTTGACCGTCCGGTCCCGTGCCCGGAGTGCCTGACCGACCTGCCATCCCAGGACCAGTCGGAAGAAGTGGTGCGGCTCAAGGTGCTGGAAGCGCACAAGATTCTCATGGGCTTGAACGATTCCAACCGCGAGGCTTTCCATGACCTGGTGAATGCCTTGGAACGCAACTGATCCGATAAAAGCACCAGCGAATAAAAAAGGGCGGACCCGCGAGGGTTCGCCCTTTTTGCGTTGATGCTCGCTAAGTCAGAGCTTGGCGGCCAGCAGTGCTTCGAGTTTTTCCTGGTCGCGGGCGAACTGGCGGATGCCTTCGGCCAGTTTTTCGGTGGCCATGGCGTCTTCGTTGGAGGCCCAGCGGAACTGTGCTTCGTTCAGGCTCTGGCGGGCTTCGCCGGCGTGGCCCGGCGCCAGTTTGCGCTCCAGCTTGCCGGTGTCGGCGGCCAGCTTCTCGATCAGGTCCGGGCTGATGGTCAGGCGGTCGCAGCCGGCCAGTTGTTCGATCTGGTTCAGGTTGCGGAAGCTGGCGCCCATGACCACGGTCTTGTAGTCATTGGCCTTGTAGTAGTTGTAGATGCGGGTCACCGACTGCACGCCTGGATCGTCGGCGCCGGTGTAATCGTTGCCGTTGGCCTTCTTGTACCAGTCGTAGATACGGCCCACGAACGGCGAGATCAGGAACACGCCGGCCTCGGCGCAGGCGATCGCCTGGGCGAAGGAGAACAGCAGGGTCAGGTTGGTCTGGATACCTTCGCGTTCCAGTTGCTCGGCGGCGCGGATGCCTTCCCAGGTGGAGGCAATCTTGATCAGGACACGATCGCGGCCGATGCCGGCTTTGTCGTACAGCTCGATCAGGCGATGGGCGCGCTTGAGCATCGCGTCGGTGTCGAACGACAGGCGTGCATCCACTTCGGTGGAAATGCGGCCCGGGATCACCTTCAGGATTTCCTTGCCCACCGCGACGCCAAAACGGTCGCTGGCCAGGCCGACATCGCCCTTGACGTCACTGACGCAGGCATTCAGCAGTTCGGCGTAACCCGGAATGGCCGCGGCCTTGAGCAGCAGGGAAGGGTTGGTGGTGGCGTCTACCGGCTTGACCCGGGCGATAGCGTCGAAGTCGCCGGTATCGGCAACCACGGTGGTGAATTGCTTGAGTTGTTCCAGCTTGGAAGTCATGGGAGTGCTCTGTCCTGTGGGTTTGTTGACATTACCCGAGCGTCGAGAGCCGCTCAAGGGCGTGAAGAAGTAAGCGGATGCCTAAACCGGCCCCAAGGGCAACAACCTGAAAACCGGTGTTTGAATGCTGGGGCGCTATCCGTTTACTACGATGCCAAAACACCCGTCAGGTTCAACCTGCGCGACCGTTAGCGGCCTTCGAGCAACTGCCCCGCCTGGTCCAGTAACGCCAACGGATCCTTGGCCTTGTGGATGTCCACCGAGAGCAGCTGGCGGAACTTGCGCGCTCCTGGAAAACCGGTGCCCAGCCCCAATACATGGCGAGTGATGTGATGCATGGCGCCGCCCGTGGCCAGGTGCCTGGCGATATAAGGCCGCAACTGCGCCAACGCCTCGGCCCGGGAAATTACCGGTGCCGTGCTGCCGAACAATTGCTGGTCCACCTCGGCCAGCAGATACGGGTTGTGATAGGCCTCGCGACCCAGCATCACCCCATCGAAGGTCTGCAAATGCTCATGGCAGGCGTCCAGCGTCTTGATGCCGCCATTGAGGATGATTTCCAGCTCGGGGAAGTCCGCTTTCAAGCGTGCCGCCACGTCATAGCGCAGGGGAGGAATGTCGCGGTTCTCCTTCGGCGACAGCCCCTCGAGAATCGCGATCCGCGCATGCACGGTAAAACTGTTGCACCCGGCCTCGCGCACCTGGCCGACGAAATCGCACAGCTCTTCATAGCTGTCGCGGCCATTGATGCCGATCCGATGCTTGACCGTCACCGGGATGCTCACCGCATCGCGCATCGCCTTCACGCAATCGGCTACCAAGCCCGGATGCCCCATCAGGCACGCGCCAATCATATTGTTCTGCACTCGATCGCTCGGGCAGCCAACGTTGAGGTTCACCTCGTCGTAACCATGCTCCTGCGCCATCCGCGCACAAGCCGCCAGATCCGCCGGCGTACTGCCACCCAATTGCAACGCCAGGGGATGCTCGGATTCGTCGTGACGCAGAAAACGCTCATGATCGCCATTGAGCAACGCACCGGTGGTGACCATCTCGGTGTAGAGCAGGGCGTGCTTGGACAGCAGTCGCAGGAAGAAGCGGCAGTGCCTATCCGTCCAATCCATCATGGGCGCAACACTAAACCGCCGGGACAGCGTAGAGATTGAATTTACTGGGCTAGTATGGGGGGTTGGTACCATTTCTCTCACGGTTATAGCGTTTTTTGTTTTCAGGTGTTAATCGATGTCGCTGGCACAACGTACCGAACCACTTTCGGAATTGTACCAGTCAACTATGGCAATGATCAGAGCACGAAAGCGCAACGATGGCTCGGTTAGATACCCGGCACAAATACGTCTATTTTCGCGAAGGTGTGCAAGTCTACCAAGAGAGCCAGACCTTCGCCCGGAAACCGGCAGCACATTGAGGTGGCGATGTGAAGCAGAGCTTGGTCAGTTAGATGTGATCGAGCGAGCGAACTGAGCGGGTGTCATCATCAACTGCAATGACGGCGATTTACCAGACGGCCTGCCGCCATTGCACAGCCTTCACCGATCGAAGGCTGGGGTTCGTTTGGAAATGTCCGGGCGAACAGTCTATTTGTCGGACGAATGATCAATGCTTAGGGCTTCAAAGTCTGCCTCGATGGCGCCGCATCCCCTCTTGACACTATTGGCTACTGTACCAATGGGAGTCTGTCACTGAGCAACAGCTTTTGCGCATTATACCTAACGCTCGTCGTCAGAATGGTTTGGTGGGGGCAGAATGCCCGCGTGGATTAGAATGGGTTCAAGAAGATCACATGCACGTTGGCCTGAGCAGCCGGGGCAGCTGTAGGCGTAGGCGAAAGCAGTGCCAAAGAAATCTCATCAACGAAGTAAAAAGAACGGTCGGAGTACAGACTACCCAGAAGTCCTGCCAAGGCTCTCGCTTTGTGCTCAAAGCGCAGCGGGTATAATAATTGTCTATATATACGGTTTTAATGCCTGCACTCATCCCTTGGGTGGGTGGCAAACCCTGCCTGGCCGACCGTCTCATTCTGCTCGTCCCCCCTTCTTAGTGAGTGTTTGCGTCGAAGTTTGCCGGCTGTGCTGAGCTCTATTTCATGCGGCCCAGGCCGGGTTGCGCCCGTAGAGGTCCTCAACGGCATCAACGGCAACCTAGTGTCGTGCAGCCCCCCGGGGAAGAGTTCGTGACCCAGTTCAAATGGGCGTCCAGATCGTGCTAGGAGAAGGTGACCTGCCCCGCCCCGAAACCCTCACCGACCTCAGCAGTCACCTGGTGCTTCTACCAGCAGCACCATATCTTTGCCGACAAGGTTACCGGGCAGAGGTTCGGTGTTGTCTCTGTCGGTCTAGCGATCAATATGCTGCGGATTGAGGAAATCTCTCGGCCACCTGGATGGCGGCATCTGTCCGGCACCTACGTCGAAATCTGTCCTGGCTTGAATGCTACGACCGTACTCATACTTTCCATTGCATGGACCCGTCTTACTGGTAAGTCATCGACTATGGCGTAGCTTCCCGTTTGAGAGTTACGAGCGAATGCTCGGCTTCGTGCATCGTTGCAAAGCCAAGGTGGTGATCAGCATCAACGATCCCCCGGACATTCGGAAATGTCTTTGAAGGCATTCACTTTGAAGCGCCACATATCTGTTATTGCAATACGAACCAGCGGTAGGGGAGATCGAGATGAGTGGAGAGTTGGTGAACATACTAATTTTTCAGCAGCTCACTATCACATGCATAGTCACTTGCCTACCCCTGATGTCCTGCTTTTCAGGAGGTTCGTTCGTGCGCTATAGTGCCTATATTACAGGAGCTTAATAGATGGTTCAGCGATTTTTCCATAAAAATCTTTTTGTTAGAAATGTCATTATATTAATGACGGGTACAGGTATTGCTCAAGCTATTCCGATAGCAATAAGCCCTATTTTGTCGCGACTATATACACCAGAAGATTTTGGTGTATTTGCTTTGTATATGGCGGTTGCCTCAATTTTTGCTGTTCTAGTTACCGGTCGATATGAGTTGGCTATTATACTTCCTGAGAAGGATAGTGATGCTATCAATGTTGTTGCTTTATCTATCGTGCTAAGCTTAATTGTTAGTGGTGTCCTACTATTGTTTGTCTGTGTTTTTAATGAGCAGATCGTGACTTTATTAAAGAGTCCTAGTATTTCAGGCTGGCTTTACTTTATTCCAGTTTCTACGTTATTTATGGGGGTTTATCAGAGCCTGAATTGTTGGAATAATCGAAAAGGGTACTATAAGCGTATGGCGTTTAGCCGAATGGTACAAAGTGCCGGAGGCGCCTCGGGGCAACTCGGAGCGGGCTATTCCGGTATGGGTGGTGCCGGCATGGTTGCGGGCCAGCTTGGGGGATTGATTATCTCAACAGGCCTCTTGGGGAGGCTTGTCTATCGTGAAGATAAGGGGGAGCTTGAAAAAATTAGTCGAAGCCGAATCGCTGCCATAGGTAGAAGGTACTCGGTTTTTCCAAAGTATTTGATACTTGGTCAATTGGCTAATGTGGCTTCAGGGCAGATGCCTTTGCTCTTGTTAAGTATGTTTTTTGGTCCTGCTATAGCAGGCTTTTACTCATTAACGGAAAAAACTCTTTCGGCTCCAATATCACTTGTTGGTGGTGCGGTTGGAGATGTTTTTAGAAGCGAAGCAGCGCTTGCTTATAAAGAAAATGGTGATTGTCGCGAGCTTTTTCTAAAAACGCTTTCCAAACTGGCTCTCTTTGCCACCGTTCCAGTTCTCCCCGTACTATTTTTTGGCCCTTGGTTGTTTTCTTTTGTTTTTGGAGAGCAGTGGAGGACGTCGGGAGAAATTGCATCTATAGTTTCCATAATGGTTTTTTTTCAAGCATTATCTTCCCCGCTTAGTCAAACGGTTTTGCTGGCCGGTATGCAATCCATTGATCTTGCTTGGCAAGTGTTGAGGCTTTTTCTTTCGATAGGATCTTTTTTTCTCGGTTATATTGTTTTTAATGATTATAAATTGGCCATTATTTTTCATGTCTTTTCGTTCTCGCTGTTATATGTAGCGCACTCTGTTTTACAATATAAAGCTGCTAAAGGTCTCGGTAAAAGCGTATGACAAAAATTTCAGAAAAAGAACTCTTTGAAGAATTTTCGAGGATGGGTGTTTGTTCTGGTGATACCATCCTTCTGAGAGCCAGCTTAGGTGCTGTCGGGCGAATCACGGGGGGGGCGGATGTATTTATAGACGCGCTCTTAAATGCTGTAGGTCCCGAGGGTACTATTGTTTCACTGGCTTTTACAGATGGGGTCTTTATTAGGAAGCCCAAAGTTGAAGATGCTTTTGATCTGCAAAAAAAGAGTTATGCTGGTGCGCTACCCAATGCAATGATAAAACGTGCTGATGCTTTTCGGAGTCGTCATCCAATGTGTTCCTATGTTGCAATTGGTAAGCTTGCAGAGCATATAACCAATGGTCATGATGAAAAGTCACCCGCATACGAGCCGATTAGAAAAATAATTGATGCTCATGGTAAGTGCATGCTGGTCGGATGTGTTGGTAGTAGCCCAGGATTTACAACGACGCATTTGGCAGAGGCTGATCTTGGACTTTTATCACTTGCTGTTTTTCCAAGGCTCGTATCAACCTATTATAAGGACGCGAGTAATGAGGTGAAATTGTTCAGGCGTCCAGATTCTGGGCTCTGTTCAAATTCATTTTATAAGTTTTATTCACTATATGTCAAAAATCAAATTCTCACGACCGGATTTATTGGTAATGCATACTCAATTATTGCGCCAGCAAAAGAGTGTTATGAAATCGATTATGCTGCGCTTAAGCAAGATCGCAAAATGAATATTTGTGGGTCGAGTGATTGTTATACTTGTAATGTTGGTCGTTGGGATCGAATTTATAGAGCTCCAGGCTATTTTTTTAAACTTATTGTCCGAAAACTACGGGCGAAATTATTTTAATTTCTTATGGGTATTGGTTTTTTGGTCAAGGTGCAGGCCGCCATGTTCGAGTGACGGTGACAGAGCATTGAGTGTCTCCAACTGGCCAAGAGCACCGTGCTGAAATTCAGCTTAAACATCATAACTCATGCCAAAACGCATGGTGTTGTAGAACAGGATCGCGATCTTTCGGGTGGTAGCCGTAACGGCCTTGGCTTTACCGATTCGAGCTGAGAGCCGCCGCTAAAGCGCCCCCAATGCCGTGTTCGTTCTTCCGACCGTCACCGCAGCTAACCGTAGGTGGGCGGTCACTCGATTTTTGGTCTTGCGGGTATGGGCCGAAAGTATCTTGCCGCCACTGATATGACAGCCGGGCGCGAGTGTGAGCCACGAAGTGAAATGATGGCAGGTACGCCATCGGCTCAGATCCGTGCCGCACTCGGCGACCAGCCGAAGAGCCAAGTAGGGGCCGATGCTGTGGATCTGGGTCAGATCGACGCCGACCAGTTGATAGAGTATGGTCCGGACATCGAAGTTGAGCGCGTTGGGTTGCCGGGGTGTGATGCCGTGGTTTTGGTAGTGGCTCAGTCGGTGAGGTCTTTTCTTGCGAGAGTTTGATCAGCGTCTGTGCAATCTGCTGATCGCAAAGCACTAGCTGCGCCTGATAAGCGTCATACATGGACAGCAGAGTAAAAACGTGCTCCGGCTGATAGTTACCGACCAGAGAGGCTTGAATAACATCGATGCCTGCTTTGCAACGGGCGTCACTTATTGCAGCCAACACCGAGGGTCTTCGCACGCCCGCCACGATGGCACGGATTATTCGCATACCGGTTACCCTGGTGATATCCGTCACTACATGGTGCAGTTGCAGATTCATATGCGTCAGCGCTTTTTGCATGTGCTGGATATGTGCTGCGGCATAGTCGAGATGACGCTCCCGCAGCCTCATATAGCTGCGCAAAGCCGAGATCTCTCGATCGGGGTGAAAGCTGGCTCGAAGTAATCCGTAGGCATGGAGTCGTTGTATCCACTGTGCGTCATTCACGTCGGTTTTGCGGCCTGGTACTGCACGGGCTTCTCGGGCGTTGGCCATGAAGGCCATGTCCTTCCAACATTTCGTAAACCGGAATCCAGTAAACGCCTGTCGACTCCATCGTAATGGTGGTTATTCCGAGACTGACCAGCCAGTTGGCTATGCGCTCGAGATCGGCGGTGAAGGCCTTGAAGGCTTGAACGGCCTCTTTGGCGAGGTCTATGGGAACGGCAACAACATGAAAGCGCGAGCCAATATCGATGCCTGCCGCACGGTCATGGATAACGGGTAGTCCGTGTCGTTTTGAATCATGCCTGTTTATGAACAGCTCCAGTCAAGGGATGAGCTGGACGGAGACTCGGATCAACTCACCTTCCTAAACGGGGTCACGAAGTGCGCCACCACTAACAGGTCCGCAGCTTCCTCTGGAGCAAGTTTTTTGACGGGGACTCAGCCTCCAAAAAAGCCAGCGACCACTGTCCAGAGGGATCAGTGTAGTCCGTAGTGTTTCTAGTCCAATGGGCCGCGGAGCGCCGGGGAGGCAGTTTTTTAAGATTTCGGCCTCAGTTTCAAGGTGTTTGATCTTGGCTCGAAGCACCTGCAGCTCCTTCTGCTCCGGGGTGATCGCCTTGGTACCTGCCGCAGCCTGGCCTTGACGCTCTTTGCGTACCTGATCGATCCAGCGGCGCAGGGTTGTAGGCCCCACATCCATCGATGCGCAGACATCGGGAACCGAACAATTGTTGTCAAGCACCATGCTGGCAGCACGCAGCTTGAACTTGCGGGTGTAGGTCTTAGGTTCTTCATGGAACCTCCTGAATGGGCGAATCATATCGCCCTAAAGAGGTGTCCGGGATCATTAGGCCAGTTCAGAGCCGAATTTCATTTGCATTTGAATCATCACAGCCTATCCGCCAACTTCCACGCCCGCTGCACCGCTTCCTGCCGCGCTTTCTGATCCACCTCATACCCCAGGATGGTCTTTTCCACGATCAGCGCATGCACATCCTTGACTCCAACAAACTGCAACCAGGCCTCGACGTAGGGCTTCTGGAAATCAAAGCGCTCCGCAGGCGTGTCGGATTGCGCGGAGAAATCGAGGCCGCGGGCGTAGGCGACGACCGCGGTTTTGTTGTGCAGCAGGCCGCGCAGGCCGTGTTCGGCGGTGAAGCTGAAGAGGATGTCTTTCTGCGTGACCAGGTCGATGAAGTGCTTGAGCTTGTAGGGAATGCTGTAGTTCCACAGAGGCACGGAAAGTACCAGCAAGTCAGCATGGTGAAGATGGGCAGCCAGGTTTTCGAGGGTGTTCCAGGCTGCTTGCTGATCGGGGGACAGGGCCATGCCTTGCAAGCCAGCGTATTTGGCGTGCATGGCGTGCTGGTCGAATTCCGGCAGGTCCAGGCTCCACAGGTCCAGGGTGCTGACTTCCGTATGTGGATGGTGGGTCTGGTAACGGTCGATAAAGCCTCGGGCGACTTGTTGCGAGGCGGAGCGCTCTTTGCGCGGGGAGCATTGGATATGCAGCAGGCGGGTCATGGCGGCTTCTCGGGTGGAGGAATACCGGCATTGCAACATAGCTCTATCCGGAATATAAATTGTAAATAAATGGCCTATTGATCACGTACCTTTATATGTTCGATGTTCTGTTACTCAAGACCTTTGTGACCGTGGTGGACGAGGAGGGCTTCAGCCGTGCCGCCGAACGCCTGCACCTGACGCAGTCGGCGGTCAGCGGTCATCTGCGGCGCCTGGAAGAGCAGGTCGGCAAGCCGCTGCTGACCCGTACCACGCGTTCCCAGCACTTGACCGCCGATGGCGAGCGCCTGATGGCCTATGCGCGCGCCATCCTCGCCCTGAACCGCGATGCCTGGGCCGAACTGACGCGTTCGCCGTTTCACGGGCGGGTGCGGCTCGGGATGTCCGAGGATTTTGTCGAGCCTCGCCTGCTGCGCCTTTTGCAGGAGTTTGCGGCGCAATACCCGGGCATGGAGATCGACATACAAGTGGATATTCCCGGCACGCTGCTGGAGCGCATGCAGCAGGGCGGTCTCGAGGTGGTTATCGGTTCGCTGTGCGAAGCCAGTCAATCGGGCTTGCTGTTGTGGCAGGAGCCGCTGGTGTGGGCCAGTTCCGCATACCTCGTCGGCCGCTTGCCGACCCCGTTGCCGCTGGCGCTGTTTCCCGAGCCTTGTCCCTATCGGGCGGCGACCTTGCAATGTCTGGCGCAAGCGGGAATCGCCCAGCGCACGGCCATGCTTTGCTCGAGCACGGCGGCGTTGCGTACGGCGGCCCTGTCCGGGTTCGCGGTAGCGCCAATAGCGACCAGTCAGCTGGGGCCAGGGCTGGCGGTGTTAGGCGCTGAGCATGGTTTGCCGGCATTGCCTGACGCGGAGTTTCGACTGTTCACGGCCAAGGATGCCGACCCGAACATAGTGGCCGCATTGAGTCAGGTGATAGTGGGGTATTGTGCGACGCGGCGGCTCTAGCCGTCGGTTTCGGTCATGCGACTGCCCGAGGGGCAGTCGCTTGAGCGCAGGTCAGAGGTCCAGGCCTTCCTGGATTACCGACAGCAGGGTGTCTTCATTGAGTTCGAGCGGGTCCGGCCGGTTTTTACCTGGCCCTGGAACCGTCTGGATCAGCCAGTGCCCCTCGCCATGTTCGGTGCCGCTGCGCAGCATGTAGCGTTCCGGGCCTTTGCCATGGATTTCGACCCGTCCGGCGCCGCCGGTAGTGAAGCGGGCGATGGGGTCGAGAAGGATGCTTTTGTGGTTGCCCTCGATCAGCAACTGGTCGATGGCATAGTTGAACGTGGCGCCGGAGACGTGGCTCTCGAATACGCGAGTGGGGACGCGCCGGATATTCAGGCCAACCTCTGAAAGTGGAGTCAGCCAGGTTTCGACCTGGTGATACATCTCATAGACCTGCGCCGGCCACAGCTCGATGGCCTTGTCTGCCGAGATGTCTTCCTTGGCCCAGCTGTCCTGTTTCTGTTTCAGCCTTGCGGCGAGTTCATCGACCTTACTCATTCCGACTTCCTATCGTGATGTGAGGGTAAGTGTAGTCCCAGAAGGTACTTTACCTTGGCGGACGGTGACCAGCGATTCATGACACGGCTATTGTGACGGGTGTTTTTTATATATCCCTGATGGACATCAGAAAAATGCTCTACATTTTCAGAAGGTGTCACCCTGAATTGTCCGGTATTACCTCATAGGATTGGCCAGCCCGGCTGCATCGCATGCCTTACCCTCCCAGGATGTTGCTTTGCCTATCCCGATTCACGACCCTCACCACACCTCTGATCGAGCCTTGAAGCGACTGCCTCTGCTCAAGGCCGCGGTGGTTTTCATCGCGATGGTTTGCCTGTGCCTGTGCGGCCTGCTTTACCTGCAGCTGGCGCAGTCCTATCACTACGATATGGCGCGGGCGCAGGTCGTTTCGTCGAACCTGACCCGGGCCATGGCCCAGCAGGCCGAGGACACTTTCGTCGAGGCGGACCTGGTGCTGGCCAGCCTGGCCGACTGGATTCAGAAGGACGGTTACGGCCCGACGCAGAAGCCTTTCCTGCAGAAGATCTTTGCGCAGAGGGCGCAGGCGCTCAAACAGCTGCATGGCCTGTTCCTGTTCGATCGTGAGGGGCATTGGCTGGTCACCTCGTTCGAGCACTTGCCACGCAGCGAAGGCGTGGCCAATCGGGATTACTTCCACTTCCATCAACAGAACGCCTCCTTGTTGGCGCATGTCGGCCCGGCGATCCGCAGCCGGGAAAATGGCGAGTGGATCATTCCCATTTCCCGGCGGCTGAACGACAGGCAAGGCAACTTCGAAGGCGTGTTGATGGCCGGCATCAAGCTGGCCTATTTCGACCAGTTCTTCAAAAGCTTCAATATCGATGACAACGGCACCATGTTCCTCGCCCTGTCCGACGGCACCTTGCTGGCAAGGCGCCCCTTGGAGGAGCGGCAGATCGGCGCGTCCCTGGCGCGCGGGGAGATCTTCAGCAAGTACTTGCCCGAGGCTCCTTCGGGTACCGCCATGATTCGTTCGCTGGTTGACGGAAAGATGCGGCTCTACGGCTATCGCCAGCTGGAGGCCTACCCACTGGTGGTCGGTGCGGCGAGTTCGAAGGATGCGGTGCTCAAGGATTGGTATGCCAGCGCCTATCAGTCCAGTGTCCTTGTCGCCCTGGTGGTGCTGGGGATTGGCCTGTTCGGCTGGGTCTTCGTGCATCAGGTGCGCAACGGTGAGCGCATCGAGGCCGACCTGCGGACCGCGCAGGCGGCGCTGGAGGTGATCGCAACCCATGACAGCCTGACCGGCCTGGCCAATCGCCGGCTCTTCGAGCGGGCGCTGGAGACCGAGTTTGCGCGCGGAGGGCGGCAGGCCAGCCCGCTGAGCCTGATCATGCTCGATATCGATTTCTTCAAGCGCTACAACGACACCTATGGCCATGTCGCCGGCGACCAGTGCCTGGCCGAGGTGGCGCAGGTGTTGAGGGATTGCTGCCAGCGCAAGGCCGATCTGGCGGTGCGGTATGGCGGGGAGGAATTCGTGGTCCTGTTACCGGATACCGAGATGCAAGGGGCGCTGGCCATGGCCGAGAAGATTCGCTGCAGGGTCATGGCAAAACACATCTCGCACAGCGGCTCGCCCTTTGGCCGGGTCACCCTCAGCCTGGGCTGCTACTGCTTCGTGCCGAGCGGGCACGACAGCATCGAAACGTTTCTCGAACATGCCGATGCCGCGCTGTACCAGGCCAAGAAGTCCGGACGCAACCAGGTGGCTATCGAGAGTACCGGCGAGCCCTTGGCCCGCTCGGATCGCTGACCGGCAGCTGCCTTGGGCGCTCAAATCCCGGGCCGGATAACCTGGCGGGTGTTCGAGTTTCTATAACCGAGAGGGGGCGGCGCCAGGCTGTTACAGGCGGCTGTCGGTGCCTGGGCAAGGTCCGTGAGCGGGCGCTCTTGGTCGAGAAAATCAACCAAAATCCATTATCGGCTGGCGGCATTTTTGGCTTATACATAGCGCCGATATGCGACACCTCATGCATAAGGACAAGCCCATGAGCCAGCCCCATCAGTTGAACTTCGCGCTGTACCTGCAACGCCTCGGCTATGGCAGCGCGCCGCCGCCGACCCTGGCGACCTTGCGCGAGCTGCAGTTGCGCCATACCAGTACCTTTGCCTTTGAAAGCCTGTCGACGCTGTTGCGCATGCCGGTGCCGATCGACCTGGCTTCAGTGGAGCGCAAGATCCTGCATGACGGGCGCGGGGGCTACTGCTACGAACTCAACCAGATGTACCAGGAGCTGTTGCGGCACCTGGGGTTCGAGGTGCGGGGCATTACCGGCCGGGTAGTGATGGGGAAGCCGGAGGATGCCTGGACGGAGCGCACTCATCGCCTGGTGCTGCTGAGCCTGGATGGCGTGCGTTATGTCTCGGATGTCGGCTTTGGCGGCATGGTGCCCACCGCGCCGTTGCTGCTCGATACCGAAGAGGAGCAGGCCACGCCGCACGAGCCGTACCGCATCACCGAGCGCGACGGCAATTACACCTTGCGCGCCAAGGTGGCCGGCGAGTGGCGGGCAATGTATGTGTTCGACCTGCAGCGGCAGGAAGCCGCGGATTACGAGATGGGCAACTGGTTCGTCTCGACGCACAAGGACTCGCCGTTCCTTGGCCACTTGAAAGTCGCGCTGATGGGCGAGGGCTTGCGCCGGACCCTGAATAACGGCAGTTACGCGGTGCATCGCCTGGGCCAGGACAGCGAGCGACGGCAGATCGTCGACCCCGATGAGCTGATTGCCCTCTTGCAGCGCGAGTTCGCCATTCGGGTCCCGCAACATCCTCGACTGCGCGAGGCCCTTGGCGAATTGCTCGCAAGGCCGCCACAAGCCTGATCGACCAGGTGGCGCTCGGCTGCCCGGGGTGGATCTTTCCGGGCAGGGCTTTTTGCTGAGCCAATCCGTCTCGACGCCTCGAGGCTGGCGAGGGTCAACGCCATGACAGCGTGCGCTGATACCCATCCTTCAGCTGGCGGCGGTAGGACCAGTGAGTCAGCAGCGCAATCAGTGCACTGTCCAGCAGCCAAATCGGCATCAGCAAGCGCAAGGCCGGGTGCAGGCAGAGCACGCTGGCGATCGTCAGCCCCAGCAGCAGGCTGCTGAACCAATTGGCAAGGCCTTTGGCGCAGAGCAGCGCGTATAGCGGAGTAAACACCAGGGCCATGGGCAGGAAGCCAAACAGCAGGCCGCCGGTGATGAACAGAGCGAAGACTCCCAGGCCAGCCCAGAACCCCTGCCACAGGCTGTCGCTGAAGCAGGCGCTGAATACAGCGAGGGCGAAGCTTTGCAGCACCACGACCGTGCGGAAGCTGCCATAGGCGAGGATGAAGCTGTGCCAGAGATGATTCATAGGATCGCTTCCATGCGCAAACGGAGGGTGTTGCCTGTGTGACTACCCAGCCAGGGGCGGGGATTCTATCAGGGCGGCGTCTAGGGCGGGGGGTTGGCGCGAGAGGCGAGGGTTTGCGAGCCTGTGTCGCGGGTTTTATGGGCGCGGACAGTGTCGAATAAAGTGTATACAACTCTATAGACATTTGTCCCGACTGTTGAATACAGTGTGCCCATAACAAAAACCAGGGAACCCCCCAACCATGAAAACGCCCTCTGTTTCACCGCAACGGCCTGAAGATGAAAACCTCGGTCTTGGCGCGAATATGGCTTACGGCCTGCAACATGTTCTGACCATGTATGGCGGTATCGTTGCGGTGCCATTGATTGTCGGCCAGGCAGCCGGCCTGGCACCGGCGGACATTGGTCTGCTGATCGCGGCGTCGCTGTTTGCCGGCGGTCTGGCGACGCTCCTGCAAACCCTCGGCTTGCCGTTTTTCGGTTGTCAGTTGCCGCTGGTCCAGGGCGTGTCCTTCTCGGGCGTGGCGACCATGGTGGCGATTGTCAGCAGCGGTGGCGAAGGGGGGTTCCAGTCGATTCTCGGCGCGGTGATCGCCGCCTCGTTGATCGGCCTGCTGATCACCCCGGTGTTTTCCCGCATCACCCAATTCTTTCCGCCGCTGGTCACCGGCATCGTGATCACCACCATTGGCTTGACGCTGATGCCGGTGGCGGCGCGCTGGGCCATGGGGGGCAATAGCCATGCGGAAAACTTTGGCAGCATGGCCAATATCGGCCTGGCGGCGATCACCCTGGTATTGGTGTTGCTGCTAAGCAAGATCGGCAGCGCGACCATCTCCCGCTTGTCGATCCTGTTGGCCATGGTGGTGGGGACGATCATCGCGGTGTTCCTGGGCATGGCCGATTTCTCGATGGTCACCCAGGGGCCGATGTTTGGCTTCCCGACGCCGTTTCATTTCGGCATGCCGACCTTTCATGTCGCCGCCATCCTCTCGATGTGCATCGTGGTCATGGTGACGCTGGTGGAGACTTCGGCCGATATCCTCGCGGTGGGCGAGATCATCGACACCAAGGTCGACTCCAAGCGCCTGGGCAACGGCCTGCGCGCCGACATGCTGTCGAGCATGATCGCGCCGATCTTCGGCTCCTTCACCCAGAGCGCCTTTGCCCAGAACGTCGGGCTGGTGGCGGTGACCGGAATCAAGAGCCGCTACGTGGTGGCGACCGGCGGGGTATTCCTGGTGATTCTCGGTCTGCTGCCGTTCATGGGGCGGGTGATTGCCGCGGTGCCGACATCGGTGCTCGGCGGCGCCGGCATCGTGCTGTTCGGCACCGTGGCGGCCAGCGGCATCCGCACCCTGTCCAAGGTCGACTACCGTAATAACGTCAACCTGATCATCGTCGCCACTTCGATCGGTTTCGGCATGATTCCCATCGCCGCGCCGAATTTCTACGACCATTTCCCAAGCTGGTTCGCCACCATCTTCCATTCCGGCATCAGCTCGTCGGCGATCATGGCTATCGTGCTGAACCTGACTTTCAACCACTTCACCCTGGGCAACTCGGATCAACAGTCGGTGTTCGCCGTGGCGTCCGAGCGCACTCTGCGCTACCAGGACCTGGCGGTATTGCGCGAGGGCGATTATTTCAGCGGCGGCAAGCTGCACGATGCCGAGGGGAATGAGATTCCTGTGGTGGACACCTCCCATGGCGAGCATTCCGTAACTGCTCACCAGGCATCGCCCCATGCTTCGGGCTCGGTCGAAACCAGCAAGGTCTAGGCCGATCGAGCGAGTCGCCAGGCTGGGTGCGACAAAGTCCAGTCCTGGCGGCTAGCTACTGCGCAATCCGCTCCGGCAGCCCTTGCCGGAGCAATGACCAAGCGAACAGCACCACCACGGCAGCCGCCGCCGACAGCGTCAACGGCAGGCCGTGGGCGCCACCGCTCATGGCGGCGCCGCTGAGCAGGGGCCCCAGCAGGCTGCCGATACCCCACAACAAGCCCGCGCTGGCGTTGGCTGTCACCAGATCGGGGCCGCTGAACGTCTGGCCGATCAGGATGATTGCCAGGGTGTACACCCCGCCCGCTGCCGCGCCGAGTATCACCAGGCTTGGCCAGAGCAGCCCCGGGTAATTCATCAGCAGTGGCAACCCCAGGCCAATCACCAACGACACTACGCCGCAGCCCAGGTAGATGGCGGCGCGCCCGGCCTTGTCCGACAGCCAGCCGAGGGGGAACTGGAATGCCGCATCTCCCAGCAGAATGATGCTGACCATCAGCGCCGCGAGCTTGATGGCGTAGCCGTGAGTCGCGGCGTAAACCGGAAACAGCGAGAGAATCACCGTATCGAAAAAGGCGAAGAACAGGATGCCCGCGCACAGCGCCGGCGCTACCCGAATAAAGCCCAGCACCGAGAAGCTCTTGTTTTCGGCATGTCCGGCAACGGGAGGCTGGCGTGGCAGGGTCAGCCAGATCACGGCGATGGCCAGCAAGTAACCGGTGCTGACGACGGCGATCACCACCGGGCCCTCGGTGCCGAGCAGGGCCACCAGGCCCGGGCCGATCATCTGGAATACCGTGAAGCAGGTGGTGTAGACCGCGATGACGCGCCCGCGGACGGCGTCCGCGGCCATCTCGTTAACCCAGGTTTCTCCCAGGATGATGATCAGCCCGGCGCCGAAACCCATGACGATGCGCGCCAGCCCCAGGCCGACCAGGCTGATACCGGGGATTTCCAGGGCGGCGATGCTCAGGGCGCACAAGCTGAAGCACAGCAGGTAGATTTGCCAGCGGCTGAGTGCCTGGCACAACCCGCTCACCAGGAACGCCGACAGCATCATGCCCGCGGCAGGAAGGGCCGACATGATGCCGATCTGGGTATTCGAGGCGCCGGCCTGATATAGGCGCAAGGCGAGGACCGGCACGGTGGAGCCGATGCTCAGGCCGACAATCGAAATGCCGAGGATCAGTGCGGCCAACAAGGTTTTGTTCATGAAATACACCTGCGCCCGATGGTTCGGGCACCTCAAGAAGGGCTGGTGTGGCGCGGCGCTTTTGCTCGGGCAATGCGCAGGCGCAGGCCGGGCCAGGGTTCTGCGATGCAAAGCGGCGGTGGATCGAATGCGCGGCAAATATGGGCCGCTGGCATCAGGTCCGCGCCGGGTTCGGACGCAACTCTGGGGTTCAGGCGTGAGGCGAGAAGGTGAAGGCGAACAGCACGCTGCGGCGGCGTCGGTTGATCGCGCAGTCGGATTGCGACACCGCGAAGGTCTGCGATGGGCTCATCGAGAGAAAGGTGGGGTTGGGTTGTGCTGGGAAAAACATGAGTCGTGACGGCTGGCGTGAAAGGGGCACAGCCTACTTCAGGCATTGGCGCCAGGCAATCGGATACAGGTTGGAATTGGATACTGCTCAAGAGCGTGCATCCGCATGCCGGTGCGGCATGCGTTGAGTCGATCTTGGGGAGGGTGCTGCTGAACTGATTCGCCGGAAGAGCGGGGCGCTCTGGAAATGTTGCTGGCCAATCAGTGTAGGAAGATGGCTCCACGACCTGGACTCGAACCAGGGACCCAGTGATTAACAGTCACTTGCTCTACCAACTGAGCTATCGCGGAATGCGGCGTATCTTACTGATTAAGAAGGAGAAGTCAAGCATTCGAAAACAGTTTTTCGCTTCGGCGCGGCCGATCGGCCCGGACCATTGCGTCAGTCACGTGACTCAGGTTTCCCGCAGCGCCGCGGCAACGGCCAGGCCGAGGGTTTTGTCCTGGATTGGAAAGCGCCCAGGCCGGCAAGCGCCTGGGTGCCGGCCACGCTGTATGTGGCCTTCGGTGATACCGCCAGCAGCGCATCACTGAATGGGTCGGTTGAGCTTCTTCAGCCGCCGAAGGTGAAAGTGCCCAGCATGAACTTGGCTGCCAGGGAGGTGGCGGCCAGTTGCACCAGCCACAGCGCCAGGCCGCCGATAAAGCCCCCCAGGGCAATTTGCAGGACCAGGTTCTTTTCGCGTTTCTGCTGGCGGGGAAAGTACTCCAGTTCGTCGCGGTCGGCTCGCAGGTCGTCGTGTCTCATGGGGCGTTCTCGATAAGGAAGCGATAGGGAAGAAGGCAAGCTGAATTCAGTCTAGTGGGCATTGGGTCGGCGAGGGCGGCCCACAAAAAAGGGGGAAGCCCAAAGGCTTCCCCCTTTTCATACACCGCGCGTGGCTCAGATCACCTGGATGATGGCCTTGGTCACGACGTCGATATTGCTCTGGTTCAGCGCGGCCACGCAGATGCGGCCGGTGTCCAGGGCGTAGATGCCGAACTCGTTGCGCAGGCGCGTCACTTGTTCGACGGTCAGGCCGGAGTAGGAGAACATACCGCGCTGGCGGGCGACGAAGCTGAAGTCGCGCTGTGGCGCGCCCTTGGCCAGCAGGTCGACCATCTGCAGGCGCATGCCGCGGATGCGCAGGCGCATTTCAGCCAGTTCGGCTTCCCACTGGGCGCGCAGTTCCGGGCTGTTGAGCACGGCGGCGACGATGCTTGCGCCGTGGGTCGGCGGGTTGGAGTAGTTGGTGCGGATCACGCGCTTGACCTGCGACAGCACGCGCGCGCTTTCTTCTTTCGACTCGCTGACGATCGACAGGGCGCCAACGCGCTCGCCGTACAGCGAGAACGACTTGGAGAACGAGCTGGAGACGAAGAAGGTCAGGCCCGATTCGGCGAACAGGCGCACGGCGGCGGCATCTTCGGCAATGCCGTCACCGAAGCCCTGGTAGGCCATGTCGAGGAACGGCACCAGGTTTTTCGCCTTGATCACCTGCAGCACGTTGTTCCAGTCTTCCGGGCTCAGGTCGACGCCGGTCGGGTTGTGGCAGCAGGCGTGCAAGACCACGATCGACTGGGCCGGCAGGGCATTCAGGTCTTCCAGCAGGCCGACACGGTTCACGTCGTGAGTGGCGGCATCGTAGTAGCGGTAGTTCTGCACCGGGAAACCGGCGGTTTCGAACAGGGCGCGGTGGTTTTCCCAGCTTGGATCGCTGATGGCCACGACTGCGTCAGGCAGCAGTTGCTTGAGGAAATCGGCACCGATTTTTAGTGCGCCGGTCCCGCCGACGGCCTGGGTGGTAACCACGCGACCGGCAGCCAGCAACGGCGAGTCGTTGCCGAACAGCAGCTTTTGCACGGCCTGGTCGTAGGCGGCGATACCGTCGATCGGCAGGTAGCCACGGGAGGCATGTTGAGCGGCGCGGATCGTCTCGGCTTCGACAACGGCGCGCAGGAGTGGAATTCGCCCCTCCTCGTTGCAGTAAACACCGACCCCCAGGTTGACCTTGTTGGTACGGGTATCGGCGTTGAATGCTTCGTTGAGGCCCAGGATAGGATCGCGTGGTGCCATTTCGACAGCGGAGAACAGGCTCATTATTACGGCGGCTCTGAATGGAGTGTGGAGGGACGTGTCGCGCTCCAGCCGAATGCACTAGAGCGGTGCACAAACGGGGAGCTAGTATAGAGGCCATCACTGTGCGGGGCGACAGCTGAAAGGGCTTTTCCGGCAAGTTTTTCGGTTTATTTTTCGACCGTTAGTCTTATTGCAACGTCGAAGGCGTAGAGGGGGGCTAGGACCTTTACCTTGAAAGCAGTGGAATTTGCCTCCACATCCCGCACAATCCAGTATTTTTCCGGCGACACTCGTCGTTTGTGGTCTTTCTCGTTCCTGTGCGGCGGCGTCGTGCCGGAGTGAACCCAGAGGTACGTTATGTCTGAATTCCAGCTAGTCACCCGCTTCCAGCCCGCCGGCGACCAGCCGGAGGCCATCCGCCTCATGGTCGAGGGCATCGAGGCCGGGCTGGCGCACCAGACGCTGCTCGGTGTGACCGGCTCGGGCAAGACCTTCAGCATCGCCAACGTGATTGCCCAGGTACAGCGCCCGACCCTGGTACTGGCGCCAAACAAGACCCTGGCCGCGCAGTTGTACGGCGAGTTCAAGGCGTTCTTCCCGAACAACGCGGTGGAGTACTTCGTTTCCTACTACGACTACTACCAGCCGGAAGCCTATGTACCTTCGTCCGATACCTTTATCGAGAAAGACGCCTCGATCAACGACCATATCGAACAGATGCGCCTGTCGGCGACCAAGGCGCTGCTGGAGCGCAAGGACGCGATCATCGTCACCACGGTGTCGTGCATCTATGGCCTGGGCAGCCCGGAAACCTATCTGAAGATGGTGTTGCACGTCGATCGCGGCGACAAACTCGACCAGCGCGCCCTGCTGCGCCGCCTGGCCGACCTGCAATACACCCGCAACGACATGGATTTTGCCCGCGCCACCTTTCGTGTGCGTGGCGATGTGATCGATATCTACCCGGCGGAATCCGACCTGGAAGCGATCCGCATCGAACTGTTCGATGACGAGGTGGAAAGCATTTCCGCCTTCGATCCGCTGACCGGCGAAGTGATCCGCAAGCTGCCGCGTTTTACCTTCTATCCCAAGAGCCACTACGTGACGCCGCGGGAAACCCTGATGGATGCCGTCGAGGGGATCAAGGTCGAGCTGCAGGAGCGCCTGGAATACCTGCGCAGCAATAACAAGCTGGTGGAAGCCCAGCGCCTGGAGCAGCGCACCCGTTTCGACCTGGAGATGATCCTCGAGCTGGGTTACTGCAACGGCATCGAAAACTACTCGCGCTACCTGTCCGGGCGTCCGGCCGGGGCCGCGCCGCCGACCCTCTACGACTACCTGCCGGCGGACGCCTTGCTGGTGATCGACGAGTCCCACGTCAGCGTGCCGCAGGTCGGCGCGATGTACAAAGGCGACCGCTCGCGCAAGGAAACCCTGGTGGAATACGGTTTTCGCCTGCCCTCGGCCCTGGACAACCGGCCGATGCGCTTTGACGAGTGGGAAGGGGTCAGCCCGCAGACCATCTTTGTCTCGGCCACGCCGGGCAACTATGAAGCCGAACATGCCGGCCGTGTGGTCGAGCAGGTGGTGCGCCCGACCGGCCTGGTCGACCCGCAGGTGGAAGTACGTCCGGCGCTGACCCAGGTCGATGACCTGTTGTCGGAAATCACCAAACGCGTGGCCGTAGAAGAGCGGGTCCTGGTGACCACCCTGACCAAGCGCATGGCCGAGGACCTGACCGATTACCTCGCCGATCACGGTGTGCGCGTGCGTTACCTGCACTCGGACATCGACACCGTGGAGCGGGTCGAGATCATCCGCGACCTGCGCCTGGGCACGTTCGATGTGCTGGTGGGGATCAACTTGCTGCGTGAAGGCCTGGACATGCCCGAAGTGTCGCTGGTGGCGATCCTCGATGCGGACAAGGAAGGTTTCTTGCGCTCCGAGCGCTCGCTGATCCAGACCATCGGCCGTGCGGCGCGCAACCTTAACGGTCGGGCGATTCTCTATGCCGACCGCATTACCGGCTCCATGGAGCGGGCGATCGGCGAAACCGAGCGCCGTCGCGACAAGCAGATTGCCTTCAACCTGGCCAACGGCATCACCCCCAAGGGCGTGTTCAAGGATGTCGCCGACATCATGGAAGGCGCCACCGTGCCGGGTTCGCGCAGCAAGAAGCGCAAAGGCATGGCCAAGGCCGCCGAGGAAAATGCCCGCTACGAGAACGAACTGCGTTCGCCAAGCGAGATTGCCAAACGCATTCGCCAGCTCGAAGAGAAGATGTACCAGTTGGCCCGCGACTTGGAATTCGAGGCCGCGGCGCAGATGCGCGACGAAATCAGCAAGCTGCGCGAGCGTTTGCTGACAGTCTGATCGCCGCAGTTGTAGCCGCTGCCGCAGGCTGCGATCGGTCGGTACGGCCGCGGCGCCATCACTATCGCGGGAGGCCCTTCGGACCTATCGCAGCCTGCGGCAGCGGCTACAGGTGAGTCGATGGGCAGCCCAGGCCGCGATGCCCAGAGTGAGGCGGGCAGGCTGTGATCAGGGAAAAGTAAAATGCCGCCTATGGATAATCGGCGATTCAACGGCTCGGGCGACTCGAGTCGCCTCAGTCTTGGCTTAAATACCCTGCTCACTGGAGCGGGGCCGGCATCGCCTGTTACCATTCGCCCCTTGTTTGATCTTTGCTTTTCATATTCTTTCCGAGACATGCCATGACCACCGTCCGCACGCGCATCGCGCCATCGCCTACCGGGGATCCCCACGTAGGTACCGCTTATATCGCTTTGTTCAACTACTGCTTCGCCAAGCAGCATGGCGGTGAGTTCATCCTGCGTATCGAGGACACCGATCAACTGCGTTCGACCCGCGAGTCCGAGCAGCAGATTTTCGACGCCTTGCGCTGGTTGGGCATCAACTGGAGCGAAGGCCCGGACGTGGGCGGCCCGCACGGCCCTTACCGGCAGAGCGAGCGTAGCGAGATCTACCAGAAGTACACCCAGCAACTGGTCGACATGGGCCATGCCTTTCCGTGCTTCTGCACCGCCGAAGAGCTGGACCAGATGCGTGCCGAGCAGATGGCCCGTGGCGAGACGCCGCGCTACGACGGTCGTGCGCTGTTGCTGTCCAAGGAAGAAGTCGCGCGGCGCCTGGCCGCTGGCGAGCCGCACGTGATCCGCATGAAAGTGCCGAGCGAGGGCGTCTGCGTGGTGCCGGACATGCTGCGTGGCGATGTCGAGATCCCGTGGGACCGCATGGACATGCAGGTGCTGATGAAGACCGATGGCCTGCCGACCTACTTCCTGGCCAACGTGGTCGACGACCACTTGATGGGCATCACCCACGTATTGCGTGGTGAAGAGTGGCTGCCCTCGGCGCCGAAACTGATTCTGCTCTACGAGTATTTCGGCTGGGAACAGCCGCAGCTGTGCTACATGCCGCTGCTGCGCAACCCGGACAAGAGCAAGCTGTCCAAGCGCAAGAACCCAACCTCCGTGACCTTCTACGAACGCATGGGCTTCATGCCGGAAGCCATGCTCAACTACCTGGGCCGCATGGGCTGGTCGATGCCGGACGAGCGCGAGAAGTTCTCGCTGCAGGAAATGGTCGACAACTTCGACCTGTCGCGCGTCTCTCTGGGCGGACCGATCTTCGACATCGAGAAGCTGTCCTGGCTCAATGGCCAGTGGCTGCGCGACCTGCCGGTGGAAGAATTCGCCAGCCGCGTGCAAACCTGGGCGCTGAACCCCGAATACCTGATGAAGATCGCACCGCACGTGCAGGGTCGGGTGGAAACCTTCAGCCAGATCGCACCGTTGGCCGGGTTCTTCTTCGCCGGTGGCGTGACCCCGGATGCCAAGCTGTTCGAATCGAAGAAGCTTTCGGGCGATCAGGTGCGGCAGTTGATGCAACTGATCCTGTGGAAGCTGGAAAGCCTGCGCCAGTGGGAAAAGGACAGCATCACCGCGACCATCCAGGCCGTGGTCGAATCCCTGGAGCTGAAGCTGCGTGATGCCATGCCGCTGATGTTCGCCGCGATCACCGGCCAGGCCAGTTCGGTCTCGGTGCTCGATGCCATGGAAATCCTTGGGCCGGACCTGACCCGTTTCCGTCTGCGCCAAGCCATCGACTTGCTCGGTGGCGTGTCGAAGAAAGAAAACAAAGAGTGGGAAAAGCTGTTGGGCGCGATCGCCTGATTCAGCCTTCTGATTGGTGGGAGCCGGCATGCTGGCTTCCACGAATCTGCGCAAGAAGTGAAATCGCGACCATGGGTGGAGGGCACAATGGTCCGCGAAAGCCCCGGATTTACGGGGGAGGGCGGTAAGTGATTGTTATGCCGGCAAATTTTTTTAAAAAAAGCTGAAAAAAAATTTGACAGCTTCCCGATACGCCCTTAAGATTCGCCCCGTCCTCACCGACGAGGGGCTATAGCTCAGCTGGGAGAGCGCTTGCATGGCATGCAAGAGGTCGACGGTTCGATCCCGTCTAGCTCCACCAATTTACAGTTCAAGGTCTGGCCACACCGGCCTTGAATCGATCAGTTCTCAGCACTGATCAGTTGTTAGAAGGGTTTGCGTCCCCTTCGTCTAGTGGCCTAGGACACCGCCCTTTCACGGCGGTAACAGGGGTTCGAGTCCCCTAGGGGACGCCAGTTTTACAGAAGCGATGTTGCAAGATGTCGCTCCGCCGCGAGGCGAAAAATCTGGGGCTATAGCTCAGCTGGGAGAGCGCTTGCATGGCATGCAAGAGGTCGACGGTTCGATCCCGTCTAGCTCCACCAATTTTACAGTTCAAGGTCTGGCCACACCGGCCTTGAATCGATCAGCTCTCAGCACTGATCAGTTGTATAGAAGGGTTTGTGTCCCCTTCGTCTAGTGGCCTAGGACACCGCCCTTTCACGGCGGTAACAGGGGTTCGAGTCCCCTAGGGGACGCCACGTTTACCCGCTCTGCGGGATTTTATAAGGGTCATTCAATTATTGAATGGCCCTTTTGTTTGTCTGGCGTTTGGCCAATTCTCTCTTTTCTCTCCCTTCTGTTCTTCTGACCGGCGGTCACACTAACGACTTGCGAAAATTTATTATGAGAATAATATTTTGATCGTAATATTCGGAGGCAACGATGAACGATAAAAAAGCTCAAACCCGCGAACGCATTCTCCAGGCCGCCAGCTCCGCACTGGTGCAGCGTGGCCCGGCCGAGCCGAGCGTGGGCGAGGTGATGGGGGCCGCGGGCCTGACGGTCGGTGGCTTCTATGCGCATTTCGAAAGCAAGGACGCCTTGATGCTGGAAGCGTTCAGCCAATTGCTGGCCCAGCGTCGCAGCCTGATCGCCGATATGGATGCGTCGCTGACGGGTGAAGAGCGGCGAGCGCTGGTGGCGGCCTTTTACCTGTCGCGCAAGCACCGCGATACCACCGAGCAGGCCTGTCCGATTCCCGCATCGGTCGGTGAAATGGGCCGCCTGCCGGACGATTTCCGCAAAGTCCTGAATGAACACATCGAGCTGATGCTGGCTCAGTTGGCTAGCACCCCCGAAGACACCGACAAGGCCCTGGCCGACCTGGCCCTGATGGTGGGTGGCTTGTCCCTGGCCCGGGCGCTGGGAGCCGGTGAGCTGTCGGACCGTTTACTGCGCGCTGCCAAGTCGGCGGTGCTATGACCTGAGGCGCTGGCCTGAGGAGAGAGGCGATGAGCACGTTAAGTTGGGTTCGTGGCGTTAATGGCACATTGGGCTGGGTGGCACCGAAGCTGGTCGCCAGCAAGATGCGACTGGCTTTCATGACGCCGCGCGAGCGGCTGCCGCGTGACTGGGAGCTGCCGCTGCTGGCGCGCTCGGAGCGTATCACCCTGCGTTTCGGGCTTTCGGCGTTGCGCTGGGGCCAAGGGCCGGCGGTGTTGTTGATGCATGGCTGGGAAGGGCGCCCGACGCAGTTCGCCAGCCTGATCAATGCGTTGGTTGATGCCGGCTACAGCGTCGTGGCGCTGGACGGTCCGGCTCACGGACGGTCGCCCGGTCGCGAGGCCAATGTGGTGCTGTTCGCCCGCGCCATGCTTGAGGCTGCTGCGGAGTTGCCGCCGCTGCGCGCGGTCATCGGCCATTCCATGGGAGGCGCCAGTGCCATGCTGGCGGTGCAGCTGGGCTTGCGAACCGAGACCCTGGTCAGTATCGCCGCCCCGGCGCGGATCCTCGGCGTGCTACGCGGTTTTGCCCGTTACGTGCGCCTGCCACCCAAGGCGCGCTCGGCCTTTATCCGCCAGGTGGAGCTGGATGTCGGCATGCGCGCCGCGGCCCTGGATGTCGCGCATTACCAGCTGGATATGCCCGGCTTGATCGTGCATGCCGAAGACGATTGTTTTGTGCCGGTCAAGGAGTCCGAATTGATCCATGACGCCTGGTTCGACAGCCGTTTGCTGCGCCTGAAGGAAGGCGGGCATCAGCGAGTATTGGCCGACCCGCGGCTGATCGAGGGGGTGCTGACGCTGCTGGCCGGTCGCAGCCTGCAAGCGCGCCAATCCGCCTGAGCAATCCGCTACACTGCCCCGGTCGAATAATCTGACCGGGAGTGGGGCATGGGCTGGGATCTGGCAACGCCATTTATCATCGATCTGCAGGTGGGGGCCGAAGACATCGACGGCTTGGGGCATGCCAACAATGCGGTGTATGTCAGCTGGCTCGAGCGTTGCGCCTGGCGTCATTCCCAGCGCCTGGGCCTGGACCTGAGCGAGTACCGCCGCCTGGATCGGGCCATGGCGGTGGTGCGCCACGAGATCGACTACCTGGCGGCCGCCTATGAAGGCGACGAGCTGCAACTGGCGACCTGGATCGTCGATTGGGACCAGCGCCTGAAAATGTCACGGCGTTTCCAGCTGGTGCGTCCGAGCGATGGCACCACCTTGCTGCGGGCCCAGACCACGTTTGTTTGCATCGAGTTGTCCAGCGGCAAGCCCAAGCGCATGCCGGCGGAGTTTCTCGAGGGTTATGGGCCGGCGCTGCAAGGCGCAACCTAAGCCGGTCGGGACGGGCTCGCTCCTGCAGGAGCGAGCCGCTCGGCAACCGTTCCCCTGTTTTCCGCCGAAACCCAGTAAACTGCCGCACGTTTTTTATCGCGTTTTACGTTGAGTGTGATTCATGCAAATTGCTTTGGCGCCCATGGAGGGGTTGGTCGACGACATCCTGCGGGACGTGCTGACCCGTGTCGGCGGTATTGACTGGTGCGTGACCGAGTTCATCCGGGTCAACGACCAGTTGCTCACGCCGGCCTATTTCCACAAGTTCGGCCCTGAGTTGCTGAACGGCGCCCGGACTGCGTCCGGCGTGCCGCTGCGGGTGCAACTGCTGGGTTCCGACCCGGTATGCCTGGCGGAAAACGCCGCGCTGGCCTGTGAGCTCGGCTCCGAAGTCATCGACCTGAACTTCGGTTGCCCGGCCAAGACCGTCAACAAGTCCCGCGGTGGGGCGGTGCTGCTCAAGGAGCCCGAGCTGCTCAACCAGATCGTCGAGCATGTGCGGCGCGCCGTGCCTGCGCATATTCCGGTGACCGCCAAGATGCGTCTCGGTTTCGACAGCCCGGACGGCTCGCTGGTGTGCGCCACGGCGTTGGCCGAAGGCGGCGCGGAACATATCGTGGTGCATGCGCGGACCAAGGTCGACGGCTACAAGCCGCCGGCGCACTGGGAGTGGATTCCCCGGGTGCAGGACGTGGTCAAGGTGCCGGTGTTTGCCAACGGCGACATCTGGAGCGTCGAAGATTGGCGCCGTTGCCGCGAAATCAGCGGTGTGGACGACATCATGCTTGGTCGCGGCCTGGTGTCGCGTCCGGACCTGGCCCGGCAAATCGCCGCCGCGCGCGCCGGGGAGGAGGTGGTCGAGATGACCTGGGTCGAGCTGATGCCGCTGATCCAGGACTTTTGGCTGCAAGCCAAGGCGCAGATGACCGCGCGCCAATCGCCGGGCCGCCTGAAGCAATGGCTGGCGATGCTGACCCGCAATTATCCCGAGGCGGCGGCGTTGTTCAGCGTTCTGCGCCGCGAAACCGAGCCGGATCAAGTCTCGCGTTTGCTGGGCCTGCCGGTGGCCGAAGCGGCCTAAAAAAATCTGCAAAAAATCTCTTGAAATGCAATTGGCGGTCCCTATGTAAGGGTTACGCGATGCCGAATTCGGGTCGCGGAGACAAAAAAACTTGCTGATTATTTTCAGGAGATTTGAATCATGAGTACTGCATTTTCCCTAGCGCCACTGTTCCGTTCCTCGGTGGGTTTCGACCGTTTCAACGACCTGTTCGAAACCGCCCTGCGCAATGAGCCAGGCAGCACCTATCCGCCCTACAACATCGAAAAACACGGTGATGACGAATACCGCATCGTCGTGGCCGCCGCCGGTTTCCAGGAAGAAGACCTGGAGCTGCAAGTCGAGAAGGGCGTGCTGACCATCAGTGGTGGCAAGCGTGACACGAACGAAAACGTCACCTTCCTGCATCAGGGCATTGCCCAGCGTGCATTCAAGCTGTCCTTCCGTCTGGCCGACCACATCGAGATCAAGGCCGCCGGCCTGAGCAACGGTCTGTTGAACATCGACCTGTTGCGAGTGATCCCGGAAGAAGCGAAAGCCAAGCGCATCCCAATCAACGGGACGCAGCAAGCGGCTCTGCAGCATTGATCCATGCGCAGCAACGCAGGCGCTTGATCGAGCGCTGAGCCACCAAATGAAGGCCCCGACTTGTCGGGGCCTTTTTTATGCCCGGCAGAATCATCGTTCACCTTTGCTGCCTGCGATGGTTTCTCTACAATCCGCCGCAGTTTTGCCGACCCCTTCCTTACCGGTCGGCCTGGAGCCTTTTTCATGGACGAGATACAACAGCGCTGGCTGTGGGGTCTTTCTGCGCCGATGGTTGCGCTCAACCCTCGCGCCGAATACGACAACCCCGCGTTCTACTCCAGCCCGGAACCCATCGACATACAAAATGGGTGGGGCATCAATGACCGGCGGCAGTTGCTGGGCATGCTGGAGAAAATGACTGACAACGGTCATGCCCGCCATCTCGACGATGCCTATCGCGCCTGGCAGCGTTGCCTGCCAAGCGAATGGCAGGCCTTGCTCGACACCCTCGAACCTCGCGAGCGCATCCTGCATGAGCTCGCCAGCCGGACCTTTGGCGCTTGCGGCCCGGGCGGGATTCTTTCCTGGGATTACGGGCGCATGGGGTTTCTCTTGCGTTGCGGCGTGCGCAACCGGTGGATCGATCTGAGCGAAAGTCTTTGGTTGCACAGCCGGTTGGCGGTCAGGGCGCAATACCACTACGGCAGCTGGCTCGCCTATTTCAATGGGTTCCTGGTAGGGCGCGCGTTTTGGGCCTGCCTGGGCAACAGCGATGAAGAGCTGGCGTACGAGCTGGATCGGCAAGGGGAAAACCCCCTCAGCCAGAGAATCGCCCGGGGCCTTGCTCAAAACATGCCGGAGTGCCTGGCGGACCTGCCTTGGCGTCTGGAACTGGATATGCCGCAGCGTCCGGCGTCGCTTGAGGAGTTCGCCTGGTCATGAGTTGCTGGATACAGTTGGGGATCGACCCCACCACCGATGAAGCGCTGATTCGCAATGCCTATCGCGCCCGCTTGCCGGAGCATCACCCGGAGACTGATCCCGAAGGCTTCCAGGCACTGCGCCAGGCGTACGAAGCCGCGCTGCGGCTGGTGCGCGACAACGAGCAGGAACTGGAAGAGCCGGAAGCAAGCGAGCCGGAGCCCGCGCAGGCGGTCCTCGATTTTGCTGCGCTGCTGAGCGATCCGGCACGCCGCTTCAACCCGAATGCCTGGCAGGCCTTTATCAAGAGCCTGGATCAACTGCCGCTCGGCGTGCTTGACGACCTGCGCTGGGAATTGTTCTGGCGGATGGCCAATGCCGGGCCGCTTTCCTACCGTTGCGCGAGCCTGCTGGCCCTGCGCATGGCCTGGGAGGATCAATTGCTGGAGCTGGATTTCGACCAGGCGCGCCACGTAGAGGCTTATCTGGAACGGATCAAGGCCCCGGACCCTTTTGACACGACGCTGATGGCTGGCTGGTCAGAGCCGGCGCAGACGGAAACCCTGTGGTATGCGCGCAGCCTTGACTTCATCTTCGAGCAGCGGCCGCTTCACGAATACGAAAGCTTCGTCAGCCAGCACACTTGCCTGCCGCTGCCGAACGATGCGGCCTTCATCAAGCGCCTGCTGGTGCAGTTCACCCAGGTGGGCATCGGTGCGGAGGCGTTGCTGCAGTTGTGCATCGAGCAGCAGCGCCAAGCGCCGGACGATGTGGACTGGCTTTACTTGCTGGCGTGCCAGAACAGCCTGCTGGGGCTCGACGACCAGGCCATGCCTTGCTGGGTCAGGCTTTGGCAGGAGCATCGCCACCCCAAGGCCGAAAGCCAATTGCTGGCGTTGTGCGCCAAGCGTCAGCCGGACTTTTTGCCGCTGCTGATCCAGGCGTTTGATCGCCTGCAGGATTTCAGCGCCTGGTCCGCCGATCTCGCCCATGTCAGCCAGGAGTACGGCAGCCCTTCACAACGCCCCGAGACGCTGATCCGCTGGGTTGGCATTGGCCAGTTCGAACGCCAGGGGCTGGCGCAGGCCTTTATCGAATGGCGGATGAGCGGCGATGAGTTGCCCTTGCTGGCACAGCTGCTTGGCCAGCACAGCGACAGCCGGTTGCTGCGCCTGTACCGCCATGCCTGGGCCTTGCACCGTGGCGCGGCAGAATTGTTGCAGCAGGTGCTGGACGAGCCGCAGCCGCTGGATGCCCTTGAAGGCCTGGTGATGAGCGGGTTCAAGGACCAGGCCAGGCAGCACCTGCGCTGGTTGGCCCGGGCGCCGATTCCCTTGGCGATGAACGCCTTGATCGCCGAGGGGGCCGCTTCGGTGCCGCTGGCCAGCGCGCTGACAAGCGGGGAGCCGCACACGATTTGCCGCGTGTGGCTGCGCCGGTTGCGTCCTTACAGCCACGCCGGCCTGGAGCGCATCGCCGAGTCGTTCCAATTGAGCGATACCGACGCCGAGAGCGATGTGTCGGAACTGAACATACTGTTTCAACTCAGCCAGCGCGGCGTGGTATTGCCGCCCGTGGGGGCGGGAGAGGCGGTGTGGCAGTGGCATGCCCAGACGCTATTCCTGCTGGCCTTGCTGGAGCAGCCGGAACGCTGGTGGTCCTTGCTCGACGCGCAGTGTCTGCAGCGCCTGGCGCTCAACCCGGACCATCCGCTGAGCCGGTTACAGCCGCAGCTTGGCCAGTTGGAGCGCGAGCAGGGCGAACTTGTCGGCCTGTTCGGCGGGCTGCAATTAGCGGACCCGGTGCATGCCTTGCTCGACCGGCAATTGCTTGGCATCCAGCAAGCGCTTGGCAGTGCGCATTTGTTGAGCAATGAGCACTTGTTCGAATGCATGAGCAGCGACTTGCACGCCTTCGCCGACGATTTGCTCGGGCGCATGCTCTTGAGTGGCGTGCTGTATCACGACCCGCTGCTCGATGCGCAGCAGCGTCGGTATCTGCTCGACAAGATTACCGAGATCAGCAACCCCCAGGACTGGTTCGACGGTTTCCGCCACGGCTTGATCAAGGGCGAGCCGCCACGGCCGCCGCAGCAGGCCCTGGTGGAAGACGAAGGAATCGACAGTGCGGCCTTTTACCTGGCCCTCGATGCGCTCAAGGGGCTGGTGCGTTACGGCAGTGCCGGTGTGCCGCGGCAGAAAATGCTGCTGCGCATGCAACGGGCCAAGGACAACCCTGAAAACGGCTTGGGCCTGAGGTTTGCCTTCAGTGCGCTGCTGTCCTGGAGCGAGCGCCTGCTGCTGGCCAAGGGCGATAGCCGTCCGACACCCGCCACGGCGTTCTGGCGCCTGGACACGCGGTTGGGGCGCGGGGCGTTCTTCTGGCAAGTGCTGGGGGCTGTGCTGGCCACCCCGCTGGCCGCGCTAATCAGCGGCACGTCGCTGTCCGCAATCGCCGTGTCATTGCTGGGCACGGTGTTTTTGCTCGGGGCCATTCTTCGCCGTCTGCATGACCTGGGGCGTGGCATCCCGACCTTGTTGGTGCTGGGCTGTCTGTCGGTGTTCTTGCCGTTTCTGTCGCTGATCCTGTTCGCCTTTCCTGGCGACAAGCTGCCCAATCGCTATGGCGTGCCGCCGGACGGCGCGGGTGAAAATGCGCTCGCCGGCGGTTTGCAGGCCACCTTGCGGCGGCTCGACGGCTAGAGGCGCAACTGGTCCAGCGCCTTGTTCAACTGGGCCCGGTGGCTGGCAATCTCTGCCGGCTGCTGGCTGCCGAGCACGGTGCTGAAGGTGTCCAGCCAGTCGGCGATGCGCTCGCGCTCGTCGCCCAGGCTTTGCATCCATGCCCGTTCCAGGCGTGCCAGCAGGGTGCGGTTGGGCAGGGCGTCGCGAGGATGGATTTTCAGGGCGGTCAGCCGCTCATGGCTGGCCTGCCGGGACGCTGCATCGAGGCCGGTGGGGCTGCGATCGATGCTGTGGCTATGGCGTTCGCCGCTGGCCAGCAGGGTCACGTCGACTTCCAGCAGGCCATTGATGTCATAGCTGAAGCGCACGTCCAGGGACTGGATCTGCTCGCTGGGCGTCAGGGGCACGTCGAAGGCGTCGATGAAAATATTGTCCTTCACCCAAGGCCGCTCGCCCTGGTACACCTCGATGCGGATAAACGCCTGATGCGGATGTGTGGTGTAGAACTGCTGCACCCGTGACGTCGGGATCACCGTGTTGCGTTCGATGATGGGCGAAAAAGCCCCGCTGACATGTTCGCCGCGGCGGGTGGAAATCCCCAGGGTGTAGGGGCAGACATCCGTCAGGATCAGTTCTTCGATGGCCCCGTCCCGGGCCTTGCAGGCCGCCTGGGTGGCGGCGCCCAGTGCGACGATGGTGTCCGGGTCGAGGTGGCGGTAGGGCAGGCGGCCGAACAGCGTGGCGACCATTTGCTGCACCGCCGGCATCCGGGTGGCGCCGCCCACCAGCACCAGGCTGTCGAGGTCGCGAGGCTTGAGGCGGGCGTCGCGCAGGGCTTGTTCGATGGGCGCCCGCAAGCGGGCCAGCAGCGGCTCCCAGATTTTCAGCGCCAAGGCTTCGTCCAGCGTCCATTCATAGGGCTGCTCGCCCTGGCGCCAGCTCAGCGTCTGCGGGCCTTCGGCGAGCTTGCACTTGAGCTGTTCCAGGGCATCGCCCAGGCTGGCCATGCCCTGGGCGTCGATTTGCGCCGAGGTCAGTTGCCAGTCCTTGAGGCAGGCCTGCAACAGGGCGTCGGTGAAGTCTTCGCCGCCCAGGAAGTTGTCGCCCGTGGAGGCGTGCACTTCAATCAGCGGCAGCGCGTATTCCAGCACCGTGACGTCGAAAGTGCCGCCGCCCAGGTCGAAGATCAGCGTGCGTTCGAACTTTTGTTCGTGCAGCCCGTAGGCCATGGCCGCGGCGGTTGGCTCGTTGATCAGCCGCGACACCGTCAGGCCTGCCAGTTCGGCAGCGAACAGCGTGCGCTTGCGTTGTTCGTCGCTGAAATAGGCCGGTACCGAAATCACCGCTTCCTGCACCGGATGGCCGAGAAAGGCTTCGGCATCCTGCTTGAGCGAGGCGATCACCAGCGCCGAAAGTTCTTCCGGGCTGAACAAGCGGCTCCCCAGTTCGAGGCGCTTGTCGCTGCCCATGAAGCGCTTGAAGGCCGCGGCCGTGCGTTCCGGGTGGGTCGTCAGGCGGGCTCGCGCGGCCTTGCCCACCAGGATGCTGTCGTCTTCATCGAGGCTGACCACCGATGGGGTAAGGACGTCGCCAAGGGCGTTGGGGATCAATTGGGCGTGGCCGTCCTGCCAGACGGCGATCAGGCTGTTGGTGGTGCCAAGGTCAATGCCCAGCAGCGCCGGGCGGGGGAGGGTTGCATCCTGCATGATCGATCTCGTGGTGCGTCGCAAAAAACGCGACCCTACAGGTTGCGCGAAACACTGGCAATTGCTGCCCCGTTGATCTGCCAGGCCGGCGATTGCATGTCGTCCGCTCACGCCAGCAGGGTTTTCAAACCCTCCAGCGGCAGCGGCCGACTGTGCAGGTAGCCCTGATACAGATGGCAGCCCAGGCCTTGCAGGAACTCGAGCTGCTCCACGGTTTCCACGCCTTCGGCGATCACCTTCAGGTCCAGGCTGCGGGCCATGGCGACGATGGCGCGAACGATCTCGGCATCGTTGGGGTCTTGGGTCGCATCGCGGACGAAGGACTGGTCGATCTTCAGCGCATCCACCGGCAAGCGCTTGAGGTAGGTCAGCGACGAATAGCCGGTGCCGAAATCGTCCATGGCGAAACTCACGCCGAGTTTCTTCAGGCGGCGCATCTTGCCGATGGTGTCGTCCAGGTTCTGGATCACGATGCCTTCGGTGATCTCCAGCTTCAGCAACGAAGACGGCAATTGGTAGTGGCTCAGGCTGCGCTCTATGCGTTCGACGAAGTCGTTCTGGCGGAACTGCCGTGGGCTGATGTTCACGCACAGGCTGAAGTTCAGCGGGTCCACCAGGCCTTCGGCGATCAGTTGGCTGAAGGCCTGGCAGGCTTCGTCGAGAATCCAGGTGCCGACCTCGAGGATCAGGCCGCTGTCTTCCAGGACCTTGATGAACTCGGTGGGCGATTGCGCCCCCAGTTCGGGGTGGTGCCAGCGCACCAGGGCCTCGGCGCCGACGATGCGGTTGTCGCGGGCGTCGACCTGGGGCTGGAAGTGCAGGCTGAACTCGCCGCGGGACAGGGCCAGGCGCAGGTCGGTTTCCATGCGCATGCGCTCGCTGGCGGCTTTCTGCATGGTGTTGTGGAACATCTGCGTGGTGTTGCGCCCGGAATCCTTGGCCCGGTACAGGGCGATATCGGCGCGCTTGAGCAAGTCGGTGGGGGTCGAGCCGTGATCGGGAATCAGCGCCACGCCGATGCTCGGGGTCACTTGCAGGCGCTGGCCGTCGAGGAACATCGGTTCGGACAGCAGGTCGCGCAGGGTATCGGCCAGCTCTCGCACCTGCTCGCTGACTTCGCTGCGGCTGCCTTCCAGGCCGCTGAGCAGGACCACGAACTCGTCGCCGCCCAGGCGCGCGACGGTGTCTTCCATGCGCACGCTGGCTTCGAGGCGGGCGGTGACGATCTTCAGCACGGTGTCGCCCACCGGGTGACCGAGGGAGTCGTTGATGTGCTTGAAATGGTCCAGGTCGAGAAACAGCAAGGCGCCGCGCAGGTTGTGGCGCTTGAGCAGGGCGATCTGCTGGCTCAGACGATCCATCAGCAAGGCGCGGTTGGGCAGGTTGGTCAGCGGGTCGTGGTATGCCAGGTGGCGAATCTGCGCCTGGGCGTTTTTCAGCAGGCTGACATCGCGTGCGGTAAGCAGCAGGCACGCGGTTTCGTTGAGGGTAATGGGCTCGACCGAGACCTCGACCGTCAGGATGTCTCCGCGCTTGTTGCGGCCGAGCATTTCCAGGTGGTTGACCCGGCCCTTGATCTGCAGCTCGGCGAGCAGGATCGAACGCTGTTTTTCCTCGGCCCAGATGCCGACCTGATACACGGTGCGGCCGATCACTTCTTCGGCGCGGTAACCGGTGAGCCGGCAGAAACCGTCGTTGACTTCCAGATAGCGCCCGGTATCGCGCTCGGTGATGGTGATGGCGTCGGGGCTGGAGTGGAACGCCTTGGCGAATTTCTCTTCGCTGGCCTTGAGCGCAGCCTCGGAGCGCTGTTGCTGGGTAATGTCGCGCAGCGTGGTGACGATGCACGGCTGCTTGTCGACGGTGATCTGCCGGCTGGAAATGATGCAAGTCAGGAGCTGCCCGTCCTTGTGCCGGACCACCACCGCTACGTTGTTCAGTGCCTGTTCGCGGATCACCTGCTCGACCCGTTGCAGGCGCTGGGCGGAATCGTCCCACAGGCCGATCTCGTCGGCGCTGCGCTCGAGCACTTCCTCGACGGTCCAGCCGAAGGTCTGGGTGAAGCTGGAGTTGATTTCGATGAACTGCCCGGTTTCCTGGAGCGTGACGCAAATCGGGTCCGGGCTGACCTGGAACAGGCTGGCGAATTTTTCTTCGGAGGTGATCAGGCGCTGCTCGCGCTCGACCTGCTCGGTAATGTCCAGCAAGGTCCCGGCCATGCGCAGCGGGTTGCCCTGCTCGTCGCGATAGAGGCGCGCACGGCTTTCCAAAAAGCGCGACGAGCCGTCGGCCAGCTGCACGCGGTAGGTCAGCTGATAATTGCCGGCCGGCCCTTCGCGCAGGCTGCGGTAGGCGTTGCGCATGCTGTCGCGTTCTTCGTCGGGCACGCCTTCGAAAAACGCATCGAACGATTCGTGAAACGGCATCGGTTCCAGGCCGTGCAGTTGTGCGGCGCGAGCCGAGCCGTAGAGCATGCCGCTGGGAATGTGCCAGTCCCAGGTACCGAGCTGAGCCGAGTCCAGCGCCAGGTCGAGGCGTTCCTGGCTGTCCTTGAGGGCCTGTTCGGCGAGCTTGCGTTCGCTGGTATCGAGAAAGGTGCTGAGCAGATAAGCCTGGCCTTCCAGCTCGACTTTCTGGGCGCTGAGAATGCCGTCGTGGATCTGCCCGTTGCTGGCGCGCAGTTGCACTTCGAGGCTGGCGGCCTGGCCTCGCTTTTGTACTGCCTTGACCAGCTGTGCGCGTTGTTCAGGGTCGACCCACAGGCCCAGTTCGAGGGTGGTGCGGCCAATCACATGCTGCACCGGCCAGCCGAAGAGAATCTCGAAGTATTGGTTGGCTTCGCTGATCAGGCCGTCTTCCAGGCGGGTCAGCAGCACCATGTTCGGGCACAGGTGAAACAGCGTGGCAAAGCGTTTTTCCGAGCTGCTGAGGGCCTGTTCCCGCTGACGTTGGTGGGTGATTTCACGAATCACCCCGATCATTCGGGGCTTGCCGTGTTTGTCCGGCAGCACGCTGCCATTGATTTCCAGCCAGTGCAGGCTGCCGTCGGGCCAGCGGATGCGGTGATGCATCGCCTGTTCCAGCGGCGCGCCGGCCAGCACCGAATGGAAAGCGCGAATGGTCTTGGCCCGATCTTCCTCGGGCAGCAGGTCGAGGTATTCGAGATCTTTGGGCAGCGGCTGGCGCGGATCGAAGCCAAACAACGCCTGGGTGCCCCGTGACCAGCTGATTTGCCCGCTTTCGATGTCCCAGTACCAGGCGCCCAGACGTGCCCCATTGAGTGCGGCAAGCAGCTGCGGGGCGCTCTCCCAGCTTTGCTCCGACTGTTTGGGGTCGAGCGCATGAATGCGCGGCATGGGCGGTATACGGTCAGCGGGTTTTGGCATGAGCAGCGGGCCTTGGGCTGAAAAGAGCGTTGGGCGCGGCGTTCAGGCGATCAAGGGGGTGGCATAAGTCATGCCCGGGCTCTTATGCCTGGGTCCCTGGCAGGTCGACTTGTGCATCCAGTAAGGCCATGAAAGCCCGCGCGGCATTCGACAGCGTCCGTTCGGTATGCAGGATATAGCCTAGCTGGCGAGTGAGCTGTATGCCCGGTAAAGGAATGCGCGCCACCTGATCGTCGAGCATGGTGCGGGGCAAGACGCTCCAGGCCAGGCCGATGGACACCATCATCTTGATGGTTTCCAGATAGTTAGTGCTCATGGCGATGTTCGGCGTCAGGCCCTGGGCCTCGAACAGGCGCTGGACAATATGGTGTGTAAATGTGTTGCCGCCGGGAAAAACCGCCGGATGCAGGGCAATATCGGCCAGGCTGACCGTGCCGTTGCTCACCAGCGGGTGTTCGGGGGCGGCGACGAAGTCCAATGGGTCGTTCCACACCGGCGTGGCCTTGACCAGCGCATGGGGCTCGGGGGCCAGGGTGATTACCGCCAGTTCGGCGCGACCGTGGAGGATTTCTTCGTAGGCCACTTCCGAGTCGAGAAACTGGATGTCCAGGGCCACTTCCGGGTAGCGCCGGGTAAAGGCGCGCAGCAGGGGCGGCAGGCGGTGCAGGCCGATATGGTGACTGGTGGCCAGGGTCAGGCGGCCGCTGACCTCGCCGGTCAGGTTGGTCAGCGCCCGGCGGGTATCGTCCAGCACATTGAGGATCTGATAGGCCCGGGGCAGCAGGGCGCGGCCGGCCTCGGTCAAGCCCACTTCGCGGCCCAGGCGGTCGAACAGCCGGACATTGAGTTGCTGTTCAAGGCCGGCGATGCGCTTGCTGATGGCCGGTTGGGTCAGGTGCAGGCGCTCGCCGGCCCCGGAGAAGCTGCCGGTCTCGGCAATTGCGATAAAGGCATTGAGGTTGGCCAGGTCCATGGTCGTATTCCAGTCGGTTATCCAAAGTATAAAAAATATGAATTTGAGTTATTTAATGTAACGCCATAGCATCAGCCTCACAAGCCAAGGGGTTATTGACCGCTACCCGCCATGACCCGCGGCATAGAAAATGATGAGGAACCGTCTGATGGCCGGCAAAACGCTCTACGACAAGCTCTGGGATTCGCATTTGGTCAAGCAGCGCGACGATGGCTCGGCGCTGATCTATATCGATCGTCACATCATCCACGAAGTGACCTCGCCGCAAGCCTTCGAAGGCCTGCGCCTGGCCGGGCGCAAGCCTTGGCGCATCGATGCCAACATCGCGACCCCGGACCACAACGTACCGACCACGCCTGAGCGCAAGGGCGGCATCAGCGCCATCGCCGACCAGGTCTCGCGTTTGCAGGTCCAGACCCTCGATAACAACTGTGACGAATACGGCATCGTCGAATTCAAGATGAACGACGTCCGCCAGGGCATCGTCCACGTCATCGGCCCGGAGCAGGGCGCCACCTTGCCGGGCATGACCGTGGTCTGCGGCGACTCGCACACATCGACCCACGGTGCCTTTGGCGCCCTGGCGCATGGCATCGGCACCTCCGAGGTCGAGCACGTGCTCGCTACCCAGTGCCTGGTGGCCAAGAAAATGAAAAACATGCTGGTTCGCGTCGAGGGCACGTTGCCGTTCGGCGTGACTGCCAAGGACATCGTCCTGGCCGTGATCGGCAAGATCGGCACCGCCGGCGGTAACGGCCATGCCATCGAATTCGCCGGCAGCGCGATTCGCGACCTGTCCGTCGAAGGCCGCATGACCATCTGCAACATGTCCATCGAAGCCGGCGCCCGCGTGGGCCTGGTGGCGGCGGACGAAAAAACCGTGGAATACGTCAAGGGTCGCCCGTTCGCCCCTAAAGGCGCGGAATGGGACCTCGCCGTCGAAGCCTGGAAAGACCTGGTGTCCGACGCCGACGCCAAGTTCGACACCGTGGTCGAGCTCGACGCGGCACAGATCAAGCCGCAGGTCAGCTGGGGCACTTCGCCGGAGATGGTCCTGGCCGTCGATCAGAACGTGCCGGACCCGGCCAAGGAAATGGACCTGGTCAAGCGCGACTCCATCGTCCGTGCCTTGAAATACATGGGCTTGACCGCCAACCAGGCGATCACCGATATCCAGCTGGACCGGGTGTTCATCGGTTCCTGCACCAACTCGCGGATCGAAGACCTGCGTGCCGCGGCGGTCATCGCCAAGGGTCGCAAGGTGGCCTCGACCATCAAGCAGGCGATCGTGGTGCCGGGCTCGGGCCTGGTGAAGGCCCAGGCGGAGTCGGAAGGCCTGGACAAGATCTTCCTCGAGGCCGGTTTCGAATGGCGCGAGCCGGGTTGCTCGATGTGCCTGGCGATGAACCCGGACCGTTTGGAGTCGGGCGAGCATTGCGCCTCGACCTCGAACCGCAACTTCGAAGGTCGTCAGGGTGCCGGTGGCCGTACTCACCTGGTCAGCCCGGCCATGGCCGCGGCCGCCGCCGTCAGCGGTCGTTTCGTCGACGTCCGTGAATTGATCTAAGGAGCGCAGCATGAAAGCTTTCACCCAGCACACCGGTCTTGTCGCGCCTTTGGATCGTGCCAACGTCGACACCGATCAGATCATTCCCAAGCAGTTCCTCAAGTCGATCAAGCGCACCGGTTTTGGTCCGAACCTGTTCGACGAGTGGCGCTACCTGGATGTCGGCCAGCCGTACCAGGACAACTCCAAGCGTCCGCTGAACAAGGACTTCGTGCTCAACGCCGAGCGCTACCAGGGCGCCAGCGTGCTGCTGGCCCGGGAAAACTTCGGCTGCGGCTCCAGCCGTGAGCACGCGCCCTGGGCGTTGGAAGAGTATGGTTTTCGCAGCATCATCGCGCCGAGCTACGCTGACATCTTCTTCAACAACAGCTTCAAGAACGGCCTGCTGCCGATCATCCTCAGCGACGCTGAAGTCGATGAGTTGTTCCAGCAGGTCGAGGCCAACCCGGGCTACCAGTTGCAGATCGACTTGCAGGCCCAGACCGTGACCCGTCCCGATGGCAAGGTGTTGAAGTTTGAGATCGACGCGTTCCGCAAGCATTGCCTGCTCAACGGCCTGGACGATATCGGCCTGACCTTGCAGGACGGCGATGCGATTGCCGCCTTCGAGGCCAAGCATCGTGCCAGCCAGCCGTGGTTGTTTCGCGACGCCTGATCGGCGTTAAAGTAACGCGCTAATCGCCAGCCGGCTCGCTCTGGCAGGGCAGTAAGCACAACCTGCAGGGGCGAGCTTTTTGCTCGCCAAAGCCGCCAGATAAATATCCATGGCGCGTTTGAAATTCGAGCCAGCGCTTCGTTCTCTACGGGTGGACGAGGCAGCAGGCCAGGCAGCAGCATTTTTCCGGGCGTGCCAACCAGCACACCGACAGAGCAAATGAGGAAAGCATGAGCAAGCAGATTCTGATTCTCCCAGGTGACGGTATTGGCCCGGAAATCATGGCCGAGGCGGTCAAGGTGCTGGAGCTGGCCAACGACAAGTACAGCCTGGGCTTCGAGCTGAGCCATGACGTGATCGGTGGCGCGGCCATCGACAAGCACGGCGTGCCGCTGGCCGACGAGACCCTGGATCGTGCCCGGGCTGCCGACGCGGTGTTGCTGGGCGCCGTGGGCGGCCCGAAATGGGACAAGATCGAGCGTGATATCCGTCCTGAGCGCGGCCTGCTGAAGATTCGTGCGCAGTTGGGCCTGTTCGGCAACCTGCGTCCGGCGATCCTCTATCCGCAACTGGCCGATGCCTCCAGCCTCAAGCCGGAAATCGTCTCTGGCCTGGATATCCTCATCGTTCGCGAGCTGACCGGCGGTATCTATTTCGGCGCGCCACGTGGCACCCGCGAGCTGGAGAACGGCGAGCGCCAGTCCTACGACACCCTGCCGTACAGCGAGAGCGAAATCCGTCGCATCGCCCGCGTCGGCTTCGACATGGCCCGCGTGCGCGGCAAGAAACTCTGCTCGGTGGACAAGGCCAACGTCCTGGCGTCCAGCCAGCTGTGGCGCGAAGTGGTCGAGCAGGTGGCCAAGGATTACCCGGATGTCGAACTGAGCCACATGTACGTCGACAACGCCGCCATGCAACTGGTGCGTGCGCCGAAGCAATTCGACGTGATCGTCACCGACAACATGTTCGGCGATATTCTTTCCGACGAAGCGTCGATGCTCACCGGTTCCATCGGCATGCTGCCGTCGGCCTCGCTGGATGCCAATAACAAGGGCATGTACGAGCCATGCCACGGTTCGGCGCCGGACATCGCCGGGCAGGGCATCGCCAACCCGCTGGCGACCATTCTGTCGGTGTCGATGATGCTGCGTTACAGCTTCAACCTGAACGATGCGGCGGATGCCATCGAGAAGGCCGTGAGCCTGGTACTGGACCAGGGATTGCGCACTGGCGACATCTGGTCGGCCGGTTGCACCAAGGTGGGTACGCAGGAAATGGGCGATGCAGTAGTCGCCGCGCTGCGGAATCTGTAATCTTTCGGGCCCACCGCTCAGACGGTGGCCCACTTTTGTATAGGTGTAGTTGCGATGAAACGTGTAGGTCTGATCGGTTGGCGCGGTATGGTCGGTTCCGTGCTCATGCAGCGGATGCTGGAAGAGCAAGACTTCGATCTTATCGAGCCGGTGTTTTTCACCACTTCCAATGTCGGTGGCCAAGGCCCGTCCGTGGGCAAGGACATTGCTCCGCTCAAGGACGCTTACAGCATTGAAGAGCTGAAGACCCTCGACGTGATTCTGACCTGCCAGGGTGGCGACTACACCAGCGAAGTCTTCCCCAAACTGCGCGAAGCCGGCTGGCAGGGTTACTGGATCGATGCCGCTTCCAGCCTGCGCATGCAGGACGACGCGGTGATCATTCTCGATCCGGTGAACCGCAAGGTCATCGACCAGCAGCTGGATTCCGGCACCAAGAACTATATCGGCGGCAACTGCACCGTCAGCCTGATGCTGATGGGCCTGGGCGGCCTGTTCGAAGCCGGGCTGGTGGAGTGGATGAGCGCCATGACCTATCAGGCGGCCTCCGGCGCCGGTGCGCAGAACATGCGCGAACTGATCAAACAGATGGGCGCGACCCATGCGGCCGTGGCGGATGACCTGGCCAACCCGGCCAGCGCCATTCTCGACATCGACCGCAAGGTCGCCGAAGCCATGCGCAGCGATGCCTACCCGACCGAGAACTTCGGCGTGCCGCTGGCCGGCAGCCTGATCCCGTGGATCGACAAGGAACTGCCGAACGGCCAGAGCCGCGAAGAGTGGAAGGCCCAGGCCGAGACCAACAAGATCCTCGGTCGCTTCAAGAGCCCGATCCCGGTCGATGGCATCTGCGTGCGCATCGGCGCCATGCGTTGCCACAGCCAGGCGCTGACCATCAAGCTGAACAAGGACGTGCCGATCGCCGATATCGAAGGGCTGATCAGCCAGCACAACCCTTGGGTCAAGCTGGTACCGAACCAGCGCGACATCAGCATGCAGGAGCTGAGCCCGACCAAGGTCACCGGCACCCTGAACATCCCGGTGGGCCGTCTGCGCAAGCTGAACATGGGCTCGCAGTTCCTCGGCGCGTTCACTGTCGGCGACCAGTTGCTGTGGGGCGCCGCCGAACCGCTGCGCCGCATGCTGCGGATCCTGCTCGAGCGTTGATTCTGTGATGTGTTGAACGAGCCCGCGTCTTGCAAAAGGTGCGGGCTTTTTCATTGCGGGGCAGGCCTGGGGCTGCCGGGGCGAGCCAGCTCGCCATAAGCCTCGCAACCCCCATTGAATTGCCTCGTCCCCAAGCGCCGGGTAAAGTGCCGCTCCCCCCGTTTCGCCAGAGGTAGCTCCATGAACCAGTCCTTCGATATCGCCGTGATCGGTGCCACCGGTACTGTCGGCGAAACCCTCGTCCAGATTCTCGAAGAGCGCGATTTCCCCATTGCCAACCTGCACTTGCTGGCCAGCAGCGAGTCGGCGGGGAGCTCGGTGCCGTTTCGGGGCAAGAATGTGCGCGTACGCGAGGTCGATGAGTTCGATTTCAGCAAGGTCCAGCTGGCGTTTTTCGCGGCCGGCCCGGCGGTGACCCTGAGCTTCGCTCCACGGGCCACGGCGGCCAACTGCGCGGTGATCGACTTGTCGGGCGCCTTGCCCTCGGCCCAGGCGCCCAACCTGGTACCGGAAGCCAACGAGCGCGTGCTGGCTGGCCTGAAGCAGCCTGTTCAACTGAGCAGTCCCAGCGCCGCGGCCACTTCCCTGGCAGTGGTGCTGGCGCCCTTGCAGTCGTTGTTCGATATCCAGCGGGTCAGCTTGACTGCGAGCCTGGCGGTGTCCACGCAAGGTCGTGAAGCGGTAACCGAGCTGGCGCGGCAGACCGCCGAACTGCTCAATGCGCGTCCGTTGGAGCCGCGATTCTTCGATCGGCAGATGGCATTCAACCTGTTGGCGCAGGTCGGCACGCCCGACGAGCAAGGTCATACCTTGTTGGAAAAACGTCTGGTGCGGGAGTTGCGCGAAGTGCTCGCGCAGCCTTTATTAAAGATTTCTGTCACTTGTGTTCAAGCCCCGGTGTTTTTTGGCGATAGCTATAGCGTGACTCTGCAGTCAGCCACTGCGATCGACCTGGATGCGGTCAATGCCGCGCTCGAGGCGGCGCCGGGTATCGAGTTGGTCGAGGCGGGTGATTATCCGACCGCGGTCGGCGATGCGGTGGGGCAGGATGTGGTCTACGTTGGTCGGGTACGCGCGGGGATCGACGACCCGGCGGAACTTAATCTCTGGCTGACGTCAGATAACGTACGCAAAGGGGCCGCGCTCAACGCGGTGCAGCTGGCGGAGTTATTGATAAAAGACCTTCTGTAAAAGATACTTGGCAACAATTTGCAGAATGATTCTAGCTGGGCGCTATGCTTGGCTGGTTGCTGGAGGTGAGCTGCTGTCGTGGGCTTCCAAGGCATGCAGACATAATCGCGCGAAGCGGCCCTCCAGGGTCGCGCGCAATGCCTTACGGCAGCAGCTACAACACCTTCTCGCTGGCCGAGGAATGTTCAAACAAAGGATGAGGCTATGGTTCAAGTTCGCAAACTGGTGTTAGCAATAGCGGCCGCGTCGGCGCTGTCCTCCGGTATGGCGCATGCGCTTGGGCTCGGGGAGCTGACCCTGAAGTCGACTCTGAACCAGCCGCTGGTTGCAGAAATCGAGTTGCTGGACGTCAAGGATCTCACCGCTACCGAAGTGGTGCCGAGCCTGGCCTCGCCTGAAGATTTCGCCAAGGCCGGCGTCGATCGCCAGGCCTTTCTCAACGACCTGAGCTTTACGCCGGTGCTCAATGCCAACGGCAAGAGCGTGCTTCGAGTCACTTCGAGCCAGCCGCTCTCCGAGCCGATGGTCAAGTTCCTGGTGCAGGTGATGTGGCCCAACGGCCGCCTGCTGCGCGATTACAGCGTGCTGCTCGATCCTTCCAAGTTTTCCCCGCAAACCGCTGAAGCCGCCGGGCAATCCGCGGCGGCGCAGACTCCAGCGGTTGCAGCGCCGGTTACCGGCGCCAGCAAGCCTGCTCAATACACCACCTCGGCCCGTGACACGCTCTGGGAAATTGCGGCCAAGGCGCGCAATGGCGGCTCGGTCCAGCAAACCATGCTGGCGATCCAGGCGCTGAATCCGGATGCCTTCATCGATGGCAACATCAACCGACTGAAAACCGGGCAGGTGCTTCGCTTGCCTGACGCTGCGCAGAGCACTAGCCTGCCGCAGCCACAAGCGATCGCCGAGGTCGCGGCGCAGAATACGGCGTGGCGCCAGGGGCGTCGTCTGGCGCCGCGTGGGGCCCAGCAGCAACTGGACGGCACCCGCCGCGCCGGTGCGGACAAGGCGCCCGCACAAGGCGCGGTCAAGGATAATCTGAGCCTGGTGTCTGCCGAATCGGGCAAGGCGCGGGGCAAGGGTGCGGCGGGCGACAGCCAGGCATTGAGCAACAAGCTGGCGGTGACCCAGGAAAGCCTTGATTCGGCCCGGCGTGACAATGCCGAGTTGAAAAGCCGCATGGCGGACCTGCAAAGCCAGCTGGACAAGCTGCAACGCCTGATCGAATTGAAGAACGACCAGTTGGCCAAATTGCAGGCGGAAACCGCAGGGGGCGTGGCGCCAGCGCCAGCTGCCGCGGCGATGCCGGCTCAGTTGGCTGAGCAGCCGGCGACCCCGGCGGCGCCAGTGACCGATCCTGGGGCAGCTCCAGGCGAGGCTCCAGCTGAGGCGGCACCGGCCCAGGCGCAAGCGCCGGCCTCCGACGAAGACAAGTTCAACGAGTTGCTGACCAACCCGATCCTCCTGGGGCTGGCAGGTGGCGGGGCAGTGCTGGTGCTGCTGCTATTGCTGTTGCTGGCTCGTCGCCGCAAGGCACAGCAGGAGGCGGAAAAGCATCTGCGCATGGCTCGCGCCCTGTCCGAAGAGTCCGAGTTGTCCAAGGACCTGGATCTGCCGGAAAGCAGCTTCGAAGGTCTTGAAGTTCCGCCGCCGAGCGTCAAGCTCGCTCCAGCTCCAGCTCCAGCTCCAGCTCCAGCACCGGTCGTGGCGCCTGTGGTGGTCGCGGCGCCAGTGGTTGCCGCAGGCGAGCACTCGGACGATGTGCTGGATCAGGCTCAGTCCCATATCAATGGTGGTCGCCTTAACCAGGCGGCAGCCATCCTGGAGGAGGCCGTCAAGCTGGAGCCGCAGCGTAGCGAGTTGCGCTTGAAGTTGATGGAAGTCTACGGTCACCAGGGCGATCGCAGCGCCTTTGTGGCTCAGGAGCGCCAGCTGGTGGCCAATGGCAAGAATTACGCTGAAGTCGAACAGCTGAAAAGCCGTTTCCCGACAATGGCTGCGGTGGCTGCTGGCCTCGGCGCTGCTGCGGCAGCGGCGGCGCTGGATGCTCAATACGTCAAGGAGTTGTTGCTCGATGAGCCGCAGGAACCTGTGCCTGCACCGGCTGTAGACGAGCTGGATACCGATTTCGATCTGAGCCTGGACGATCTGGAGGCGGCCTCTGCGGATGCTCCGGCCGTTCCTGCTCCAGTTGAGCCCGAGCTGGATGAATTCCCTCTGGACGATGACCTGAGTTTCGAATCGGTACTGCAGCAGCAAACCGAAGCCAAGGAGAGCCTGGACGATCTGTCGGATTTCGATCTGGATCTGGGTGAGGATCTTCCTGCCGCGGCGCAAGCCGATGAGGATTTCCTTCTCAGCCTGGATGACGACCTGAAGGATCTGCCGGCTGTCGAAGTGCCTACGGTGACTGAAGCTGCGCTTGATGATCTTGAGTTGCCCGCGGATTTCGACTTGTCCCTGGCTGACGAGATGGATGCGCAGCCCGATGCCAAGGATGCTTTCGCTTCCGAGCTGGATGATGTCAACGCCGAGCTGGATCGCTTGTCGCAAAGCCTCGAGCAACCAGCGCTGGCCGAGCCGACGTTTACCGCGGAAGACGCTGCGGGCAGCGCCGACGAAGGGGATTTCGATTTCCTCTCCGGAACCGACGAAGTCGCAACCAAGCTCGATCTGGCCCAGGCTTACATCGACATGGGCGATAACGATGGCGCGCGAGACATTCTCGGCGAAGTCATCAGCGAAGGTAACGACGGCCAGAAAAGCGAAGCCAAGGAAATGCTCGCACGCCTGGCCTGAGTCAGCGATAGAAACAAAAAACGGCAGCCATCGAGGCTGCCGTTTTTGTTTTCGCGGTGCAGGCGGCTGTGCTGTCAGGCCAGCAGGTCTTCATAAAACGCACCGAATGGCCGGGTGGGGTGGGCGATCTGGATTTCCAGAATCCACAGGCCGACGTTGGGGCATGCCTCGAAGTTGCCCAGGTCTCCCGCTCGATAAATGGCATGGGGGAAGTCGCTGACCCGATGTCCCTTGATCTCCAGATTCAAGACCCAGCCCATGGCGCTTGCCTGCTCTTGGGCGTAGCGATAAAGGGCGGGGCCCGCGACCTTGTGTTCGTGCCAGTGATCGCGAACCCGCTCGAACAGGGTTTGGGCGGCAGCGGCGCAGGCGTGCATCTCAGGATCGTCGCCGGTGACGAAGGTGGCGCCGCAATCGCCTTCATGGCGGTCCCAGACCACGCCGAGATCGATAAAGAAAATGTCGTTGTTACCCAGCTCCGGATCGCCTTCGGAGCGTTGCTTGAAGGTTTTCAGGGTGTTTTCGCCAAAGCGGACCAGCGCCGGGTGCCAGATCCGGTCCATGCCCAGCTCTGCAAGGACCTCCAGGCTCAGCGCGCGAGCCTGGGATTCAAGCATGCCTGGCCGGATGCGCGCGGCTATCTGGGTGATGGCTTCCCAGGTCTTGCGCTTGGCATGGAGCATGCCTTGCAGGCTATAGGCGAGGCCGACGGCCTCCTTGTCGATGGCGCTCATGAATCGGCTCCCGGTCGGATGAATGTATGTTTATCGCTATATATTTATCTATATAGCGTTTGTCGTGGTTTTTACGCAATCGCGTTGCCGGCTTGCGGCTACGTAATGAGTAAACCGCAACTAAAAGGCGGCCCCGCATGGCGTCTGCTTTCGCGCGCCTTATAATGGCTGCCTTTGCGCACATCAGCAGGCTGTAAGTTCTTGGCAAATATAGATAACGCGGCCGCCGAAATGGCGGCCGCAGGCTTTTTCAGAATCGCATTGGGTGTCGAATACAAGGGCTCGCGTTATCGCGGCTGGCAGCGTCAGGCTTCTGGTGTCCCGAGTGTCCAGGAAACCCTCGAGAAGGCGTTGTCCAGAGTGGCAGATTCGCCGGTGCTGCTGTCTTGCGCCGGGCGTACCGACGCTGGCGTGCATGCCTGCGGGCAAGTGGTGCACTTCGATACCCAGGCCGAGCGTTCGATGAAGGCGTGGGTGATGGGGGCCAATATCAATTTGCCCCACGACATCAGCGTGAGCTGGGCCAAGGTCATGCCGGCGCATTTTCATGCGCGGTTCAAGGCGATTGCCCGCCGCTATCGCTATGTGATCTACAACGATCAGATCCGCCCGGCGCACCTGAACGAGGAAATCACCTGGAATCATCGCCCGCTGGATGTCGAGCGGATGGCCGAGGCTGCCCAGCATCTGGTGGGTACCCACGATTTCAGTGCATTCCGTGCTGGGCAGTGCCAGGCCAAGTCGCCGATCAAGGAAATCCATCATCTGCGGGTCACTCGGCACGGCAAGATGATTGTCCTGGATATCCGCGCCAGTGCGTTCCTGCATCACATGGTGCGCAATATTGCCGGAGTGCTGATGACCATCGGCTCAGGCGAGCGTCCGATCGAATGGGCCAGGGAAGTATTGGAAAGCCGGATTCGCCGTACGGGCGGGGTCACGGCGCATCCCTTCGGGCTTTATCTGGTGCAGGTCGAGTACCACGATGAGTTCGAATTGCCCGAGCGATACATTGGGCCACATTTCCTCACCGGCTTCTCGGAACTTGACGGCTGACGCCCGGAAAAGCATTTGCTACCATCCGGGACTTTCCCCGGATTTGCCCTGAGGTTTAAACGACATGTCAGCCGTTCGCAGCAAAATTTGTGGGATTACCCGCATTGAGGATGCGCTGGCGGCGGTCGAGGCCGGGGCCGATGCCATCGGGCTGGTGTTTTATGCCAAGAGCCCCCGGGCGGTGAATGTGCAGCAGGCGCGGGCGATCATTGCCGCGCTGCCGCCGTTCGTGACCACTGTGGGCTTGTTCGTCAATGCCAGCCGCTGCGAGCTGGGCGAGATCCTCGATGCAGTGCCGCTCGACCTGTTGCAGTTTCATGGCGACGAAACGCCGGCGGACTGCGAGGGTTATCACCGGCCTTACATCAAGGCGCTGCGGGTCAAGGCGGGTGACGATATTGCCGGCAGCTGTGCGGCTTACGCGCGGGCCAGCGGCATCCTGCTCGACACCTATGTCGAGGGGGTGCCGGGTGGAACCGGCGAAGCCTTCGATTGGTCACTTGTACCACAGGGTTTGAGCAAGCCGATCATCCTCGCCGGTGGCTTGTCCGCCGAGAATGTCGGCCAGGCGATCGCGCAGGTTCGCCCGTACGCGGTCGATGTCAGCGGTGGGGTGGAGCAGAGCAAGGGCATCAAGGACCACGCAAAGATTCGCGCATTTATGCAGGCCGTTCGCGGCAGCTGTTAGTCGATGTGACGGCTGGCAGTCTGCCGCCGTCCATAACACCACTGTACAAAACAGGCCGGCACCGTCGCTGGGCGGGCCGAAATCGAAGTGGCAATCGCTCTATCCGGGGGTTGCCGGGATGGCTGAGGAGCCGTTCGGTACAGGCAGGTCAAGCACGTGCTGACCGCGGTAGCGAACAGATCATCGCCGTATACATGAATTTAGCTCAAGGGCATACGCGGGGCCGCGAACCAGAGCGTTCGGGCCGCCGGTACTGGAGAAAGAAAGCATGAGCAACTGGTTAGTAGACAAACTGATCCCTTCGATCATGCGTTCCGAGGTGAAGAAAAGCTCGGTGCCCGAAGGTCTGTGGCACAAATGCCCATCCTGCGAGGCAGTGCTGTATCGTCCGGAGCTGGAAAAGACCCTGGACGTCTGCCCCAAGTGCAACCATCACATGCGTATCGGCGCTCGCGCCCGCATCGACATTTTCCTCGACGCTGAAGGCCGTGCCGAACTGGGTGCCGACCTGGAGCCGGTGGATCGTCTGAAGTTCCGCGACGGCAAGAAGTACAAGGATCGCTTGACCGCGGCCCAGAAGCAGACCGGTGAAAAGGACGCGTTGATTTCCATGAGCGGTACCCTGCTGGGTATGCCGGTGGTGGTGTCGGCGTTTGAATTTTCCTTCATGGGCGGCTCCATGGGCGCCATCGTCGGCGAGCGTTTTGTACGTGCTGCCAACTATGCGCTGGAAAAGCGTTGCCCCATGGTCTGTTTCTCCGCTTCCGGCGGCGCGCGGATGCAGGAAGCGCTGATCTCCCTGATGCAAATGGCCAAGACTTCCGCGGTATTGGCGCGTCTGCGTGAAGAAGGGCTGCCCTTTGTTTCCGTATTGACCGACCCGGTCTATGGCGGCGTTTCCGCCAGTCTGGCGATGCTGGGCGATGTGATTGTCGCCGAGCCCAAGGCCCTGGTCGGTTTCGCCGGTCCTCGCGTGATCGAGCAGACCGTGCGCGAAAAGCTGCCGGAAGGTTTCCAGCGCAGCGAGTTCCTGCTGGAGCATGGCGCCATCGATATGATCATCCCGCGCCAGGAACTGCGTCCGCGCCTGGGTAACCTGCTGGCCCAACTGATGGGCTTGCCAACGCCTGAATTCGTGGCCGCGCCGGTCGAGGCGATCGTGGTGCCGCCGGTGCCAGCAAACATATGACCGAGCGTACCCTTGGCGACTGGCTTGCCTACCTCGAGCAGTTGCATCCGTCAGCCATCGATATGGGGCTGGAGCGCTCGCAGGAAGTAGCGTCCCGCATGGGATTGGGCAAGCTGGCGCCTCGGGTCATCACCGTGACCGGGACCAACGGCAAGGGTTCTACCTGTGCGTTCGTGGCGTCCTTGCTGCGGGCCCAGGGGCTGAAGGTCGGTGTCTACAACTCTCCCCATCTGTTGCGTTACAACGAGCGGGTACAGATCGATGGCGTCGAAGCCAGCGATGCCTCGTTGTGCGAGGCCTTTGCCGCGGTCGAGGCGGCGCGCGGCGAAATCTCCCTGACCTATTTCGAGATGGGTACCTTGGCGGCCTTCTGGTTGTTCCAGCGTGCCAATCTCGATGCCGTGGTGCTGGAAGTCGGCCTGGGCGGACGCCTGGATGCGGTCAATCTGGTGGATGCCGATGTAGCGCTGGTTACCAGTATCGGCGTCGACCACGCCGATTATCTGGGCGATACCCGTGAATCCGTGGCTTTCGAGAAAGCCGGTATTTTCCGTCAGGGTGCGCCGGCACTCTGTGGCGACCTGAATCCTCCTCAACCCCTGCTGGATAAGGCGCGTGAGCTGAACTGCGGCTTTTTCCTGCGTGGTCGTGATTTCGATCTGGGAATTACCGACGAGAACTGGCAGTGGCGTGGGCTCGATACGCAGGGCAATGCCGTCGAGTTGCGTGACTTGCCGTTGCTCGATCTGCCTATGGAAAACGCCGCGCTGGCCCTGCAGGCCTATTTGCTGCTCGGGCTGCCTTGGCAGGCCGAGCGCATTGCCGAAGCCTTGCGACAGACGCGGGTGGTCGGGCGTCTGGATCGTCGTCAGTTCGAATGGCAGGGCAAGCGCCTGAACCTGTTGCTGGATGTCGGGCACAACCCGCATGCCGCGGAGTATCTGGCCGAGCGCCTGATGCGTCGGCCGGTGGTGGGCAAGCGCCTGGCGGTATTTGGCCTGTTGGCGGACAAGGACCTGGAGGGCGTGGTTGCGCCCCTGCACTGCTGTGTCGAGCAATGGGCGGTTGCGCCCCTGGATTCTTCGCGCGCACGTCCTGTTGCTGACCTGCAGGCTGCACTGGAGAACCTTGGGGCTTCGGTAGCGTCCTATGAGAGTGTCGCTGCTGCGCTGGAAGGGCAGTGTGCGCAGGCTACGGCCGAAGACGAGATTCTGCTGTTCGGATCTTTTTATTGTGTTGCCGAGGCGCTCGAGTGGCTTGCCCGGCGCTCCACGGAGGAAGCTGCACATGGCTATGCTGGATAACGTCTACAAGCAGCGAATGGTTGGGGCTCTGGTTCTGGTGGCGTTGGCGGTGATTTTTCTGCCGATGCTGTTTTCCCGTGAAGATGAGCAGCGGCACGTCAATGTCGAGGCGCCAGCAGTGCCTCAGGCGCCAGCTGTAACCCAGCTACAGGTCGAGCCTGTGATCGTGCCCGAGCCGCAGGCGCTGCCACAAGAGCCGGTACCCAGTGATGAAGAGGTGGCCCAGCAGGCTGCGCCTTCCATGCCGATTGCTCCAAATACCCCGGCTGCTCCTCCGGCCCCGGTGACGCCGCCAGTCGCCGCGAGCAAGCCAGTAGCACCGTCGGCGCCGGTAGCCAAGCCGGCTGCTCCTGCGCAGCCGATTGCCGCAGCGCCAGCCAAGCCTGGTGCAACCCCGAGTCGTGTCGATGCAAATGGCCTGTCGGTCAGTTGGTCCGTACAGTTGGCCAGCCTGTCCAGTCGGGAAAGTGCTGAAAACCTGCAGAAAACCCTGCGTAGCCAGGGTTACAACGCCTATATCCGTTCCGCCGATGGCAAGAACCGGGTGTTTGTCGGTCCGTTGATCGAGCGGGCCGAGGCAGATCGTCTGCGTGACTTGCTGAGCCGCCAGCAGAACCTCAAGGGTTTTGTCGTACGCTTCCAGCCTGAGCGCGGTTAAGGCTATCGCCTTGATTTGCAAAGCGCATTGAATCTCAGCTTACCGACGGCCATGCGCTCTGGTAAAATGCGCCGCCTTATCCGTCTGTAGGCTGCACTGTGCCATTTACCTGGGTTGACTGGGCGATCGTTGCAATCATCGCCATCTCTGCTTTGATCAGTTTGAGTCGCGGCTTCGTCAAAGAAGCGCTGTCGCTGCTTACCTGGATCGTCGCAGGAGTCGTCGCCTGGATGTTTGGTGGCTCCCTGTCCGAATACCTCGGCGGATATATCGAAACTCCCTCGGCTCGCGTGATTGCGGGCTGTGCCATCATGTTTGTCGCCACCTTGCTGGTAGGCGCAATGATCAACTTTCTTATCGGTGAATTGATTCGCGTGACCGGCCTTTCCGGAACCGATCGATTCCTGGGCATGGCCTTCGGCGCGGCGCGTGGCGCGTTGCTGGTGGTCGTGGCAGTCGGGCTGTTGAGCCTGGGACCGGTACAACAGGATTCCTGGTGGCAGCAGTCGCGACTGCTGCCACAATTTCTATTGGTTGCAGACTGGTCAAAAAACCTCATATTGGGGTGGAGCAGTCAGTGGCTGGCCAGCGGTATCAGCGTACCCGCTGAAATACCGTTCAAGGAACAACTCTTACCGGCCAAAACGCCTCAGTAAGATGTGTTCAGTTCAGTTTCATTAAGTAGGGGTTGCGTCGCATGTGTGGCATCGTCGGTATCGTCGGTAAGTCGAACGTCAATCAGGCGCTGTATGACGCGCTAACCGTCCTCCAGCACCGCGGCCAGGACGCTGCCGGTATCGTGACCAGCCATGATGGCCGGTTATTCCTGCGCAAGGACAACGGCCTGGTCCGTGACGTTTTCCATCAACGGCACATGCAGCGCCTGGTCGGCCACATGGGTATTGGCCATGTGCGTTATCCGACCGCTGGTAGCTCGACTTCGGCCGAAGCTCAACCGTTTTACGTCAACTCGCCTTACGGCATTACCCTGGCGCATAACGGTAACCTGACCAATGTTGAACAGCTGGCCAAGGAGATCTACGAATCTGACTTGCGCCACGTCAACACCAATTCCGATTCGGAAGTCCTGCTCAACGTGTTCGCTCACGAGCTGGCCCAGCGCGGCAAGCTGCAACCGACCGAAGAAGACGTATTCGCCGCCGTGACTGACGTGCACAACCGTTGCGTTGGCGGTTACGCGGTGGTGGCCATGGTCACCGGTTATGGCATCGTCGGCTTCCGCGATCCCCATGGCATTCGCCCGATCGTCTTCGGTCAGCGTCACACCGACGAGGGCGTCGAATACATGATCGCTTCCGAAAGCGTATCCCTGGATGTGCTGGGCTTCACCCTGATTCGCGACCTGGCGCCAGGCGAAGCGGTCTACATCACCGAAGACGGCAAGCTGCACACTCGTCAGTGCGCGACCAATCCAAAGCTGACCCCGTGCATCTTCGAACACGTCTACCTGGCGCGTCCGGACTCGATCATCGACGGTGTATCGGTGTACAAGGCGCGTCTGCGCATGGGCGAGAAGCTGGCAGAGAAGATCCTGCGCGAGCGTCCGGATCATGATATCGACGTGGTCATCCCGATTCCAGATACCAGCCGTACCGCGGCGCTGGAGCTGGCGAACCACCTGGGCGTCAAGTTCCGCGAAGGCTTCGTGAAGAACCGCTACATCGGCCGGACCTTCATCATGCCGGGCCAGGCCGCGCGGAAAAAATCCGTGCGCCAGAAGCTCAATGCAATCGAGCTGGAATTCCGTGGCAAGAACGTGATGCTGGTGGATGACTCGATCGTTCGCGGCACTACTTGCAAGCAGATCATCCAGATGGCCCGCGAAGCCGGCGCGAAGAACGTCTACTTCTGCTCCGCGGCGCCGGCCGTGCGATTCCCGAACGTATACGGCATCGACATGCCGAGCGCTCACGAACTGATCGCACACAATCGTTCGACTCAGGATGTGGCCGATCTGATCGGCGCCGATTGGCTGATCTATCAGGATCTGCCCGATCTGATCGAGGCGGTCGGTGGCGGCAAGATCAAGATCGAGAACTTCGACTGCGCGGTGTTCGATGGCAAATATGTCACTGGCGATGTCGACGAGGCCTATTTGAACAAGATCGAAAACGCACGCAACGATGCCTCCAAGGCCAAGACCCAGGCAGTCAGTGCGATCATCGATCTGTACAACAACTGATTTAGAGCATTAGAAGACATATAAGGAGTAGGCGGCATGAGTCAGGATTGGGATGCCGGTCGGCTGGACAGCGACCTTGATGGCGTAGCTTTCGATACCCTGGCCGTGCGCGCCGGCCAACACCGTACCCCGGAAGGGGAGCATGGTGATCCGATGTTCTTCACCTCCAGCTATGTGTTCCGTACGGCTGCCGATGCGGCCGCGCGGTTCGCCGGCGAGGTGCCGGGCAATGTCTATTCCCGCTACACCAACCCGACCGTGCGCGCGTTCGAAGAGCGCATCGCCGCCTTGGAAGGCGCCGAACAGGCGGTGGCCACGGCCACTGGCATGGCGGCCATTCTCTCGGTGGTCATGAGTTTGTGCAGCGCGGGGGATCATGTACTGGTTTCGCGCAGTGTGTTCGGCTCGACCATCAGCCTGTTCGAAAAGTATTTCAAGCGCTTCGGTATCGAGGTCGATTACGTGCCCCTGGCGGACCTGTCCGGTTGGGAAGCGGCAATCAAGGCCAATACCAAGCTGCTGTTCGTTGAATCGCCATCCAACCCGCTCGCCGAGCTGGTGGATATCGCTGCATTGTCCGAAATCGCCCACGCCAAGGGCGCGATGCTGGTAGTCGACAACTGTTTCTGCACCCCGGCGCTGCAGCAGCCGCTGAAGCTGGGCGCGGACGTGGTGGTGCATTCGGCAACCAAGTTCATCGACGGCCAGGGTCGTTGCATGGGCGGGGTGGTCGCTGGTCGCAGCGAGCAAATGAAGGAAGTAGTGGGCTTCCTGCGCACCGCGGGGCCGACTCTGAGTCCGTTCAACGCGTGGATTTTCCTCAAGGGCCTCGAAACCCTCAACCTGCGCATGCGCGCCCACTGTGCCAATGCCCAAGCCCTGGCCGAATGGCTGGAGCAGCAGGACGGCATCGAGAAGGTGCACTACGCTGGCCTGCCAAGCCATCCGCAATATGAGCTGGCCAAGCGTCAGCAGCGTGGCTTCGGTGCAGTGGTGAGTTTCGAGGTCAAGGGCGGCAAGGAAGGCGCCTGGCGCTTTATCGATGCCACTCGCTTGATCTCCATTACCGCCAACCTGGGCGACAGCAAGACCACCATCACGCACCCGAGCACCACCTCTCACGGCCGTCTGGCACCACAAGAGCGTGAAGCGGCAGGCATCCGCGACAGCCTGATTCGTATTGCTGTCGGTCTCGAGGATGTGGTGGACCTGCAAGCCGACCTGGCGCGCGGGCTGGCAGCCTTGTGATCGAGTTGTCCGAGCAGCAGAGCATTGCCAATGGTCGTGTGGCGCTGGTCACCGGCGCAGCCCGCGGTATCGGCCTGGGCATTGCTGCCTGGTTGATCAGCGAAGGCTGGCAAGTGGTGCTGACTGACCTGGACCGCGTGCGCGGCTCCCAGGTAGCCAAGGTCCTGGGTGATAGCGCCTGGTTTATCGGCATGGATGTGGCGGACGAAGCGCAGGTCACTCTGGGTGTCGCCGAGGTGCTGGGGCAGTTCGGACGTCTCGATGCGCTGGTGTGCAATGCAGCGGTCGCTGATCCGCGCAATATCACGCTGGAAAGCCTCGACCTGGCTCACTGGAATCGGGTGCTGGCGGTGAATCTCAGTGGTCCGATGCTCCTGGCCAAACACTGTGCTCCGTATCTGCGCGCTCATGGCGGAGCCATCGTCAATCTGGCGTCTACCCGCGCCCGGCAATCGGAGCCGGACACCGAAGCCTATGCGGCGAGCAAGGGCGGCCTGCTGGCCTTGACCCACGCATTGGCCATGAGTTTGGGGCCGGAAGTCCGGGTCAATGCCGTCAGTCCGGGCTGGATCGACGCCCGGGATCCGGCGGCTCGCCGGGCTGAGCCACTGAGTGATGCCGATCATGCCCAGCATCCGGCGGGCAGGGTCGGGACGGTCGAAGATGTGGCGGCGATGGTGGCGTGGTTGTTGTCGAAGAACTCCGGTTTTGTCACTGGCCAGGAGTTTGTGGTCGACGGTGGCATGAGCAAGAAAATGATTTATCGCGATTGATGGCATGTAAGGGGAGGGCAGCGAGGGTGACTTGAAGTCGCCGTCGTTGTTGCTCCCTTGCAAGCTTTGTCGTGATTTTGTCTTTTTCAGAAAAACTTCAAGCAGGGTATTGACTTAGCATCGGTATCTGCGTAAATTTCGCGGCCTCAACGAAGCAAAGGGTGATTAGCTCAGCCGGGAGAGCATCTGCCTTACAAGCAGAGGGTCGGCGGTTCGATCCCGTCATCACCCACCACTTCTTGAGTGTTTTTCGAAAGAAAGGCGGAGGCTTCCACGGAAGCATCCAACCGACGCGCAGCGGTAGTTCAGTCGGTTAGAATACCGGCCTGTCACGCCGGGGGTCGCGGGTTCGAGTCCCGTCCGCTGCGCCATATTTTCCAGATCAGGCATGCCTGGTCTGAGATTGAAAAGCCTCGAAGCTTTCCAGTCAGACGATTTAAACGGTTCACATGGACGCAAGTCCAAGCGATACGCAGCGGTAGTTCAGTCGGTTAGAATACCGGCCTGTCACGCCGGGGGTCGCGGGTTCGAGTCCCGTCCGCTGCGCCATATCTACTTGGGGGAACACTGAACGCCTTCAAGTGACGAAGAAGCCAAGGGCTCTTCGGATCGATAGCAAAGACCCTGGTCGAAAGACCGGGGTTTTTTGTTTCTGGAGTAGGGCTTTTCCTCGATGCCGTAGATAGTCGATATTTCCTCTATCAAAGAAAGCCAAAAAAACCGCCCGAGTGGCGGTTTTTTTATTTTGGGGGATTTGGCTAATCAGAGCCCGAGTTTATCCCGCAGGCTGTAATACCAGGCACCCAGCGCGGTGAATGGGGTGCGCAACAGCTGGCCGCCAGGGAAGGGGTAGTGCGGTAGCTCGGCAAAGGCGTCAAAACGCTCTGCCTGGCCTCGTAGCGCCTCTGCCAATACCTTGCCGGCCAAATGGGTGTAAGTGACGCCATGGCCGCTGCAGCCCTGGGAGTAGTAAATATTGTCACCCAGGCGTCCGACTTGTGGCAGGCGCGACAGGGTCAGCAGGAAGTTGCCGGTCCAGGCGTAATCGATCTTTACATCCTTGAGTTGTGGGAAGGCCTTGAGCATCTTCGGTCGGATGATCGCTTCGATGTTCGCAGGGTCGCGCGCGCCATAGACCACGCCGCCGCCGAAGATAAGGCGCTTGTCTGCGGAAAGGCGGTAATAGTCCAGCAGATAGTTGCAGTCCTCGACACAGTAGTCCTTGGGGAGAAGGCTTTTTGCCAACTCATCGCTCAGCGGTTCGGTGGTGATGACTTGGGTGCCGCACGGCATCGACTTGGCGGCCAGTTCCGGCACCAGGTTGCCCAGATAGGCGTTGCCCGCGACTATGACGAACTTGGCCCTGACTTGGCCTTGGGGAGTGTGTATCACCGGATTGGCGCCACGTTCGATGCGTACCGCGGGGGATTGTTCGTAGATAACTCCGCCCAGGGACTCCACAGCCGCTGCTTCGCCCAATGCCAGGTTGAGCGGATGGATGTGCCCTCCGCTCATGTCGAGCATGCCGCCCTGATACAGGTCACAGGCGACGACTTCACGAATGCGGCGCTGGTCCAGCAATTCCAGCTCGGTGTGGCCGTAGCGCTCCCACAGGCGCTTCTGTGACTCCAGATGGCCCATCTGTTTGCTGGTGATGGCAGCGAACACGCCACCATTCTTCAAATCGCATTGGATTTGATACTTGGCGACGCGCTCGCGAATAATCCTGCCGCCTTCGAAGGCCATCTGGCCGAGTAGTTGAGCCTGCTTGGGGCCGACGCTGCGCTCAATTACGTCAATGTCGCGGCTATAGCTGTTGACGATCTGCCCGCCGTTGCGCCCGGAGGCGCCAAAGCCAACCTTGGCTGCTTCCAGGACAGTGACTCGAAAGCCGTTCTCAAGCAGGAACAGGGCGCTGGAGAGGCCGGTATAACCGGCGCCGATTACACAGACATCGGTTTCCACATTATCTTGCAGTGGCGGGCGGACGGGAGCGGCGTTGGCTGACGCTGCGTAATACGATTGTGGGTAAGGAGTGTTCGCCATCCTGCAACCTCTGTTTAATATTCTTGACGATTGTGCCGATCCTACCTGAGTTGAAAAACCCCTACCAGCCAACAAAAAATCTTCTTGCTGGGCCCGAAAATAAAAAATTCGCATATTCAGAGAGTTAGCTGCAAAAAAGGTGTTGACACCCCTCCGGAATTCCGTAGAATGCCGCCTCACAGCAGGCACGTAGCTCAGTTGGTTAGAGCACCACCTTGACATGGTGGGGGTCGTTGGTTCGAGTCCAATCGCGCCTACCAAACAAAATCCGCTCTGCTGGGCGGTGTGAGGGGGAATCCGAAAGGGTTCCCCTTTTTCTTTGCCTAAGAAAACGTTCACAAACTATAGGCTCCGTTCACACAAGGCAATGTGAACGTGCATTCATGCCTTGCCTCTGTTCACACAAACAATTGTGAACGACTCTCCCTAACCTCTTGATACGTATGGTCTGAGCACTTTCTTGTCTAGGTGGTGGTACGTTCGCAAGCTCACTCCCTTGCCCATTGTTCGTGCCTCACAAGGGCAGGCTAGCTAACCAACTGAGCTACGTGCCGGCATTCCTCAGCGCCTATCGGCATGAACGCCAGCAGACCAACCCTGTGTTGATTTTTACAGACACGGCTATGTCTATGGTTTGAGGTTGTAGGTCAGCAGGTCGAGGGGGAGGGCAGGGGGTATGGGGTGGGGCTTCCTTCTTATGCAATGCCCCTTCTGAATTTCTGCTAGAAATTAAATTGTGTTTTATTGACAGCCATTCATATCCAAACCAACCTTTGAACCTTCTGTAATTGCTAATGGATTTGGCATGGAAATAGTTAGTAGCGCCATTGTATTTCTGATAGTAAACGCCTTTTTTCATGCGAGCGCCTCAGATAGATTTTCGTTGATTAGGCTGGCTCGTGAGGGAGGGCTTAATCCACCACCTACGCTACCTCCACAAGAACAACTGCTGACTATTTTGAGTTATCTTATCTCTCCGATAGCAGGTGTAATAGCAGTGGTTGTTGGTACAGAAGGTTATAATTTCGTAGTGTGGCTTCCTGCTGTTATTTGTTGGTATGTCGGATTTCAGGTTTTTAGGAGAGTTTCTAATCCTAAGCTAAAGGCACTGATGTGCAGTTGGGGTGTTGTGATTGTCCCCTTCTTATTATGGGTTATGATAATTAGGGTGTCCTAGGTGGCTTGACTTTTATTCTGTAGTTAGCTATAAAGCGCGTTCAGGCAAACGGGCCTAGTCAGATAGCAATGTGAGTTGCGACCTTGACCAACCGTATGTCCCTTAAAGGGGGCGACACAATGTGAGTAGTGTTAGGGCGAACCTTGAATGGTGTAGTTCTCTCATAAAAGCTTAGTGTTCCGCGCCGGTGGATTGTAAACAGGCCCGCTACATACGGCGTAATGTATGTTCCATATCCAGACTTGGGATAGTTAAGTCGGGCAGGTTACTGGTAGCTGAACTATCAGGCACAGCAGGCGTAAGCCCCTGTGAAGAACGGCCAGTGTGGCAACGCATTGAGCACCCCAAAGGGGCATCTAGGAATTTCCTAGAATCGAGCGTAATGCTCACTATGCCCTAGCTACGTCTAATGCTCACCATGGTCATTAGTGTTAGAAGTCAATGCCTCTCACCTCTATAAATAAATAATTCTATTAGACAGCGCTCATTCTACGAATGTCAGTGGCCCATTCTTCAGCAATCTTAGCTTCAACCGCAATGTGATGTTCTACATCTAGCTTGCGGGGTCTACCTACTGGTCTGGTTACGCCAGTTAGCTTAAGCATCTCCTTAACGGCTGACACATTTCCATTGATTAGTTCCTGCTTCAATATCTCCACTGACTTATCAAACCAGTAGAGTCGATGTTCTTCTTTCCATCCTAAGGACTCTGCTTGTGAGTCTAGCGCTGTAAGGCTGACTCCTAGCTTTTCTGCTAGATCAGCATGGGAGAATGTCTCAATGTAATCTTTCTTTTGTTTGTCCGTAATATCCATTGTGTTCTCTTGTTTTATTAAAGGGGAGTAATGGGCTTTCAGCAGGAGTCACTGCGTGACAGCAGAAGCAAGAGCACGCCACGTAGTGGCATACGCAATAAAGAAGATCAAGAGCAAATATACTGGTAGGTAGTCCGCTTTTGATTCTCTCTTTTAATGCGTGCTCTTTGTCGGCTGTGCCGACGTTGCTTTTGCTTTTAAACTCATGAGTGGTAATCTAGAGTTCTAGGTGCCTTGCTAGTTAAATCTTGGTGAGAATACCTAGTAAGCTATACAAATTGTGCAATTTCTCTTAAGGAGTCTTTAAGGAAAAGTGCACAAAATATGACGACGTTGCACAATTTAAACAGCCCTTAAACAGCCCGTTGTAGCTTTGCAGTCCAGCGTCTAACCTGATGATAGGGAATGTTTAGCTTTGCAGCTATTGTCTGTCTGTCAATGCCTTCAGATTGAAACATACTCACTGCTTCTGCTTGAATGATAGCTTTAGCTTTCTTCTTTTCAGATTGCTGTTTCTCCCAAGGAGTCATTAGCAACTCGGTGCTGATTATTGCTAAGCGGCCAAGCATTCCTTGGAGGTATTTAGCCATATCCATATTCTGAACGAATAAGGTGACAGGCTCTAGATTGTCTCTGTCTCTCAAAGAGGTGCGAGCAATAGCCTGTAGTGTGCTTTCATAAAAGCGTTCAAACTCAATTGCTTTTCTGATCTCTGCTACAGGTACTCCTAGCATCTCGCTTAAGGTATGTAAGCTAAGCGCAATATCAGGGCTCACATTGCCATGCTGAAGGCAGATAGCAATTCGTCTATCTTGATAACCGTTAATGCCTCTGCTATCTATTGGGAGTTTAGTTACGTTAGCATCGAATTTGAACTTAACCCATTCATGCATAAAGGCTAAGCTTTCTTCATCTCCAATCATCGCTATAACACCACGCAACCACGCTGCTAGCTGTACTTCATCGTCCCAGGCTTCTGCACTATCACCATTGCGTTGCATCATGCTTTGGGTCTTGGAGTAGCGACCAGTTAGAAATGGATGTAACTCGACACGCTTGCCGTATCCATCAAACATGGGAGTGAATTCAGATGGTTCAAATTCCCAGCCTTGATACTTGGCATGCACCCCTAGGAGGGTGTCCTGTACGTTGTTAGCAAGGACATGAACACTGTTAGCGTATGAGAAGGCTGGTAGGAAATCTCTATAGCTTACGATGCGTACCAAGCGCTTACCCTTGGTGCTCTGTGCTTCTACCTCAACGCTACACTTAGGTGTGAGCATAGCTTGAAGCACTTCAAGAGCGGGCTTGCTGAGAGCGCTGGTGTCCTTAGCCCTAATCATGGTTTCGACCAAGGCAATGTGTTCAGGATTCAGTGAGGCTTTCTTGTCAGGTCCAATAGTCAGGTAGTTGGCAAGACTCCCGAGATAGCTGGTGCTATCAAATGGGTGTGTCTTACAGTCTGAGACGCTAGGCACCTCATCCACTACAAGCTCCCAGCCTTCAAGGAGGCGAGGGTCTACAAGTCTTAGCGCCTCATGAGTAACCATAATCAATGGTTGTTTATTTGCAGCTAGGACCTTTTCAAGGTGTGCTGTCACATGATCCACAGTCTCAGATGTGATGACTATAGGTGAGATGCCAGCGTTGATTTTTATATTCAGTTCAAGCTCTCTAATAAGAGCGTTCGTAGGCATTGCATACACAATCTTGCTGGTGTGCATCAGTGTAGGTAGCGCCTCAATAAACTTTGTAGATTTTCCACTTCCAGGAAGGGACTCTGCTATAAATATTGTCTTAGGATTCATAATGTCCTTATTTGTATTTGATTGACCGTTCTATCTCTGCTAGCTCCAAGTTGGATATATAGCTAGCGGCCTGGAGAGGAACCCTGTATTGTAATGAAAGTTTATAAATGGCCTGGCTGTTGCCTTTTGCTGCTACCAGTTCTTTTGCTATCCATCGTTTGATGGCTATAGGTCTCAAAAATCGTGTGTTGGGAATGAGGTTGGGTACTAGAATAAAGTCTTCATCTGAAGCCATATTTATTCCTTATTAAATGATGTAGGAGATGGCGCTAATGACTAGTTTGGCGAGTGTTAGTAAGGTTAGACATAAGGCGTATACGATGAAGGCTGTAGTCAGCCAGCTAATGAGTAGTTTCACTTCCCTATTTTAGGAAGCTTCTTCAGTCTTTCCATGTCGTCGATGATCTTATGTAGAGCAAAGGCAGAAGTGAATGAGCCTTCTAGCCCGCTAAGAGACGGAAGATTAAGGCATACGTATGTGCCCCTTGGTTCCATCTGATAGTTAATGCCCTTGTAAGTCTTAACATCTCCTACCAATCTGCTGTTCTTGGTTTCAATGAGGAGAGCCAGGGCTGCTGATTCAGCTTTACGCTTCTCAAGATACTGACGCTCTCCATCAGACATATAGTGCGCAGTCATTCGTCCACTCCAAATCGTTTGTAGATATCCGCCTTGATTGCTTTCATTGCGTCGGTTTGATGCTTGCCAGTGGCGTGTATACCATTGATAACGCTTTTCTTAAGTCCTTTGAAATTCCCATGCTCGTCATAGATTAGATTGGTGGGTTTGCTTGTTTCTTGACTAGTGCGTGCTTGTTCAATTGCTGAGTGAGCATTGATGCTTTCACGAATCAGCGGATCATTCTGATACAGGTTGGAGAGAGTTTGTTCCTTAACCTGTTTCATCATGGTGTAAGCGTCAGCAGCATTATCAAGGCCACGCAAGCGTTTAGCAGGTTCTGTAGCCTCTGAATAATTCCAGCCTGATTGCTGGGCAATCTGCATTACTTCGTAAATGGAGCGACCAGTGGCTTGTGATAGTTCTATAAGATCATTACGGTTTAGAGTTTTCATTGTTTTCTTCCTTAGGATTAGGGATTAATTACACGATATTGATATGGAGAGGAGTGTTGAGTGCCTGACTTGCGACGCTCTACCATTGCTGTCTTGGTAAGGTGCTTTACAATGGATTCTACAGAGCGTCGAGAGAGTGCCGTTGCTTTGCAGAAATCCATGCTTGAGATAGTGGACCACCCTTCTTGATTGACTTGGTTTCTCATCATCAAATAAACGATTTTTCGAGAGAGTGTGTTAAGTTGCTGATGTTGGAGTGCTACAATTTCTTCTAGTGTGATACTCATTATTACTACCTATGGTTATTGTTAATATGGTGCGGCTGCCCCCTATATCCCCCATGAGATATGTGGTGTCCGATTTGTGGGCGCGTGAATGCGTCCTACATGGTTATAGGGTGGATTAGTAGGGGTGGGAAGTTTATCTCATACTTATATATACCTAGATTTTTAGGAAAGGCCTACAAAGAAGTATAAAAATATTTTCTAAGTTTAATTCTTGAAGGTGCCCATCTCATTACCTACTATCAATGCTTTCTGTCACGCCCTACAGGCTCGTATAGGGAGGATTGAATTGTTATATATAGCTGGTGAGGGTTCTGAACTGTCGCCTCACCAGTGAGCTTACAGGGGGTTAGTCAATCAGATGAAGCACGTCCTTGGCATTCAAATGTGAGTATCTAGCGACAGACCTTGTATCCCGGTGGCCTGACACAATCATTATTTGAGCGTTGTTAAACCCTTTCTTGGCTACGTTCGTGATTCTGGTATGCCGTAATTGATGAAGCCTAACGCTACTGTCTAGGTTCGCCTTGATGCGTGCCTTCCTAACAGCCTGAGAGACGCTATGGGGCGTTACAGTGAACAAGAGTCCTCGCTGTATGCGCTGTGCTACAGCCAATCTCTGTGCTTCTTTCAGTAGCTCTACAGCACGGAGGGTTAAGGGCACAGACCTAGTGCCGTTCTTTCCATCAATCACATCCGCAATACGTTCTTCTAGGTGCAGGCAATTAACTGTGAGCTTGAGTATCTCAGAACGTCTCATAGCTGTTTCATAGGCAAGTTCCACTATATAAGTGCCATGGTGGGGGAGAGCTTGTTGAGCAATTGTTTTAGCTCGCCAGCACTGATTACCTTGTCACTCGATTTGTCTGGCTTGGGCAGGGCTATGTCACTTACGGGATTGGGAATGTCGATAAGCAGGCCACGTTTAGCAAACCTGAAGAAACGAGACATGAACGCTAGCTGTATGCGACAGGTAGCAGGCTTGACCGTCTGTAGACGCTTCAGCTTGAAGTCATTGACCAGCTGAGGGGTGATGTCATGGATTGACTGAGGGAACACAGCAAAGAGCTGGTTAACGATCTTGATTGCATGGTCATAGCTACCCTTACCCTTGAGCAAGGTTTCACAGTAGGTCATGCCCAATGTGTAAATCGTGTGGGTTTGGTGGTCCTTGGTGACGGCTTCAAGCTGGTCAGCCCATGCTTGGGCCAACGCTTGTGTAGGAAAGGTTTTAGATTGAGCAGGTTTTCCTTTCAATCGTACCTGAGCATTCCAGTTCCCTGACGGTAGTGAGCGGATATTAGCCATTGTTGACGCCTCATAGTGTGAATGGGCGTTCTCTTAGGGCCTTGAGCCATATGGCTTGGTGCTTAGCACAGTGGTCCTTGACATGGTGGGGGTCGTTGGTTCGAGTCCAATCGCGCCTACCAAACAAAATCCGCTCTGCTGGGCGGTCTAGAAAGGCTCACCGAAAGGTGGGCCTTTTTTTGTTGTCTTGGATTCATGCAGAGCGCTCACAAATTAGGTCCAGCTCGTGGTGGGCATCGAAAGCGAGGCTTGCGATTGTTTTTTGCGGTGCGTCGCTCCTGGTATCCCTCTTTCTGCATTGCCGATGAGGCGCTGTCTTTGATTAGGCATTGGGTGGGGGTGAAGGGGGGAGATGTGCTCTTTCAAATGGAGAAGGGCGCTGCCGTTACTCTCATTGTTCGGTGCAAAGGGGGGGGGGGGCTGGAAGCGGCTTGAGCTTGGTTTGGGTGGGCATGGGGCATCATTGCCGCAGGAAAATGCTCATCAGGCGTGCAGTCTCCGGCAGGGAGATGCCCCGCCGATGGCATTGCCATTCACCTGGACTAAAAAGAACAACGGAGTGTAGTGGGATGGAGGTTGGCGTACCTGGCTCTCTAAACATGGCTGGTTAACCACTATCGAGAGCGGAGCCCCACAACCTCCACTGTCCGTGGAGGCGATGGTTCAGCTTCGGGGAATGTGTTCGTGGTGCGGCTTACGCCCTATGGCTGGCATTCCAGCCGCACCCGTACATAGTTCAGCGCCTTGTCGTGTGCTGGCAGTTCATAGGGCGCTTGGCATTGCTGCCCGTCCCACTTGATGACGAGGCTGCCTGAGTCCTCTTCCATCAAAGCCAGCGCCTTGCCGCTGGGATCCGCCATCGCGATCTGCTTGCCAGTCGCATCTTCAACGGTTGCGCCGAACGGGATTAGCTTGTGCTCCCGGTCGAATAGCTCGAACTGCACTCGTCGTCCGGTCTTGCTGATATATCGAGCCAGCACTACTGCACCGCGTCGAGGTACTACCTGCTGGGTCGCGTTATCAATTTCGATTTCCCCGCCCAAATCCCGAGTGTCCAGGTTGATCCAGTTCACTCGATACGGTTGTGCGTTGGGTACCACCGCGAAACCATTGCTACCGGTCTTGGTGCCGCTGTGGCTGCTGATCTTGACCCCGGCCACACCTGGAACTTCCGCCAGTGCAAAAGTTTCGCCAATGGTTTGGCCCAGGTTGATTCCACCTGCGTGGCCCACGACCGAACCCGCCAAATTGAGGTTTTGCGAGGTGTAGCCACGTCCCTGGCTGTAGCCCGCGCTGATATCCGCTACCGAGGTGCGCGTGCTGAGGTTGGCCGATGCGGTGCTGCCGCCAGTGTTGCTTTTGCCACCTTGCAGGGAGTAATAGGTGTCGCTGTTTTCCGAAAGATAACCGTTGATGCCTACCTGGGTACTATTGCTGTCCTTCTGAGTGTTGGCGGAAACGAAGGCCCGGGGTGCCCGTGGTTTTGAGCCCAAAGGAAATGACAGGGACAGGTTGATCAGGGTGTCGTTGTTTGACGATCCGTAGTTGCCGACATCCTTGGTGTAGGTAGCCCCGAGGTTGTAACTCACCTCGCCCCAGCTATTGCTATAACCGGTGGACAGGCTTTGGGAACCACCGCGCCCCCAGTAGCGTTGATCGCTGGCGTTCAAGTACAGGCTGCCATATTGCTGGTTGCGGCCAAGGCTTTGGTTGATGGTCAGGTCGGTTCGGGTTTTCGAGTTGCCAGTGCGCTTGTGCCCATCGATGCTGAGCTCTTCAACGTGTTCGGTGAGGGTTCGGTAGCCTTCGGTGGAATAGCGGTACGCGGCCAGGGTGAAGTTGGTGTCGGTGCCGGTGAATGTCTTGGCATACAGGGCCCGCAAGCTATTACCCTTGACCGATCGGCCATAAGTTCGGCTGGAGGAGTGGGTCAGGTCCAGGGAAACTGCGCCGATAGAGGTATTTCGCCCGGCACCGAGCGACCATGCATTGAAGTTTTCCGTGGCCTGGACTCCGACGATCCCGGACAGGTCGCTGCTGAGGCCATAGGCCAAAGTGCTGCTGAGAAACTGTGGTGACTTCTGTCCATCGCTGTTGCTGTTGTATTGGCCTGCCGAGATGCTGTATTTCGCCTGGCCTTCACGGACCATGATCGGCAGGCTGGAAAACGCCTGCATCGTCACCCGGCGACGGCCGTCGGCTTCGATGATCGTCACTTCCAGGTCGCCGTTGGAGCCGCTGGGATAGATGTCACTGATCTCGAACGGGCCCGGCGGTACGTTGGCGGTGTAGAGAATGTAATCGTTCTGGCGGATTTCCACCGTCGCGCTGGTTTGCGCCACGCCGCGAATGATCGGTGCATAGCCGCGCTCACTGTCGGCACGCATGCCGTCGTCGGAGGCCAGTTTCAGGCCGCGATAGCGCACGCTGTCGAACAGGTCGGCGTCGGAGAAAATATCCCCGGCGCTGAATTGGCCTTTTAATGCAGTCACGTCATGTTGCAGGTAAGTGCGGTTGCTCTTGAAGGTATTGGGGCGGTCGGTGCTGCTGTTGAAGTTCGATTCGTTACGCAGCCGCCAGGCACCCAGGTTGATACCGTTGCGCAAGCTCAGGTTATTGGAAAGCGTGGTGACGTGATCCGTGCTGTTGCGGTTGCTGCTCAACTGATAGTTGATAAACGCCGCTGGCACGCCGTCATCCCATAACGCAGGGTCGACGTAGCCACGCCGGCCGCGTTCCATGGCCTTCTGCGGCACGCTGACCATCAGGCGCAATCGGGCGACGTCGTAGCGTACGGAGGCATGCTCGATCAGCGCGGGCAGGTCATGGCAGGCCTGGGGATCATCAAGGGAAAGTGTTCCAGCCGCTTGCAGCGGGGCAAGGTTGATGCCCAGTTGTTGCAACATGTCCAGGGTCAGACAGGCTTCGACCTTGCCATTTTTGGGGTTGCGGCGAAAGTCGATATCACGACGACCTACCAGCGTTTCGTTGGAGTAGAGGTCAACTCGGTAATTGCCGGGCAATACGCTGTTGGCTGACAGCAAAAGCTGCAGGTCAACGGATGACGAGGCTCCTTGCAGGAAGGAAGTATTGAACTCTTCCACCGGTGGCTGTTCATTTTCGCCAGCCAGACATAAAGTGCTGGACGCCATGGCGATAAAGAAAGGAGTCAGCCAAGTATAAGTGCCTGGAAGTCGCGCACAAAGTATCGCGCCATGGTCGAATTTGCGGCTGGTAATTAGAAACATGCAAGGAACCTATATATCACCTTCGGTGCAAACTGCTGAACGAAGCGAAGATAAATATGGTGAATGTGCAACTGCCAATCCGACAGGCGCGGTTAGTTTATTCTTTGATTTGTTGGGCCTCGGTTGCGGTGTTCTTGCTAAGTTTCGCGGTATAACGGTCTTGTGCGCCATAATCATTAATGCTGGAGAACGATAAAGTAACTTCGTTATTGCCGTTGAACTGCTTGAGGGTGAATTCTTTTTGTTCGCCGGGTGCGATCATTGCAGAATCAAAAGGCTGTTCTGTCTGTTGCCCTGATTGAAGTTTTATGTTCGCGATCGAGACATGGTAAACCCCGGGGTTTTTAACGCGCAGGGCTGGTTTTCCGGCCTGGTTTTCCAGGGTCCACAACAGTTTTGTGGGGGCCAGGTAGGCCTCGGAAGTCATTCCGGCAGGGCGAAAGAACACTTTGATGCGCTGGCGCACGGCAAGCTGCAAGGTGTTTTTTATTTTCGATGCCTGGGGAATTTCCTGGACATTGAGCCAGACCACCGACTCTTTGTCGGAGGGCATGCCTTTGCCTTCGTAGATGACCCGCAACAGTTGTTGCTCATTCCCCGCGACCCGTACCAGTGGTGGGGTTATGGCAAAGGGGACCGAGCCGAAGTCGGGGTTATCCGTGTCGACCCATGACTGGATCAATACATCTTCACCGGTGTTGCGTACGGTGATACTGGCTTCCTTGTGATTGCCGTCAAACACTAGGCGAGTGGCGCTCAACGAAATGCCGGCATGGGCTTGGCTGATTGCGAGCAAGCCGAGCAGGCCCAGACAGAATGACCGAGGGGAGTGACGAAACATAATGATTACCGCTTGCTTGAAAAGGAGGGCGGGGCCGTAAGACCCCGCGCCGAGGCAGTCAGGTCCTCGGAATTACTCGTATTGCAGGGTGAACGGCAGGGTGGCGTCGCCTCGACCGGCGACAACAGTCTCTTTAGCGCCAGTGGTGACGTAGGCCGCCGAGAATTTCAGCGAGGCATTGCTGTCTTGCAGGCTGTTTACGATCTTCGCGGTGGTTGGCGAGCTCAGGTCGATCAGTGCGCCATTGGAATCGAGCAGAGCAATACCGATGTTCTTGGCAGCGCCGTAACCGTCGATCAACTTCAAAACCTTAGTGCCGGGAAAGACGCCCGAACCTGCACCCCTGCTCGGTTCGAAGATCATTGACACTTTGGTGCCAGCGTTGCAGTTGACCTTCATTTCGAAGTTTTCGGCGCTCAGTTTGCCAGTGCCGATTGGTGCGGTAGCTGTGCCCATGTCCTTGATGGAAACTTCACCCATTGCCACAGAAATGGTCTTTTGCAGGTCGGCGCCTTCAACCGAGCAAGCGTCGTTGTTAATCACGCCGCTGAAGCTGATAGTGCCGGTGCCAGCCTTGGTTGGAGCTGCCGGCTCGGCTGCGAAAGCACTACCGGTAGCTGCCAGCATGGAGAGAGTCAAGAGTGTCAGGGAAAGCTTTTTCATTTTGATTTCCATTGTTGATATGGGGTTCTACGTAATGCCAAGGCATGATATGGAACTTATCTTCAAGGGAAAATCAGACGATTCTTAGAATTGACAGGTTGAAATAAAGTATTACGGCTGATAGGAATTTAATTTTTTTGAATAATGGTTAGTGCAGTTAATTAAAGAGTTGGCGCTCAATGCAATAAGTCAGCAAGTCCTGGTCGCTGCTGACCTCCAGTTTTCGCATGGCCGATATTTTTTGCGTACTGATGGTCTTGGCGCTTCTATTCAGGCCGCGGGCAATTTCATTGACGCTTTGCCCGGATACGAACAGCCGCAGGATTTCGTGCTCCTTGGGCGAAAGGCGGGTGAAGCGTTCGTCCAGGGTCACCGCTTCCAGTACCGAGCTTGGTGATATCCCGGAGCTTTCGAAGGGATTGCCATAAGCGATAGCCTTGAGCGCCGCCTGAATTTCGTTGTGCAACTGGTTCTTCTGGATCACGCCGACCACTCCGAGCTCCTGTAGCCGGGTCAGGACCAGTGGATTGGAGATCATTGTCAGTACCAGGATCCGCAGAGCGGGGAAGCGCCGCCTCAGGTATTCCACCAGTTTGAGGCCATCACCATAAGGCGAGTTCGCAGGCATGTTGAAATCGGTGATGACCACATCAACCGGCTGACGCTCCAGCAGGTTTACCAGCTCGTTGGAGCACATGGCTTCGCCCACCACGCTGAAGCGTTCATCGCGCGCTACCAGTTCGCGAACTCCCAGCAGGACGATAGGGTGATCATCAGCGATGACAACGTTCATTTTTTTCACGTGGCAATTATCCGGCATGTGTCGCAGGTGGATGTTGAGGTGATTCAAGGGTGGCAAGCAGTTCGCTTAGTCGCTGCAAATGCTGTCTGACTTCCAGTGCCAGCGCCGGTGTGATCGTGAGATCTGCCAAGCGGCATTCCAGGTCGACGAAAGCGGTTGCCATGGCGCTTGCCCGCACTGCGCCCAAGGCGCCTGCCATGCTGTGCAGCTGCTGGGCAACGGCAATGGCATCGTCGCGCTCCAGTGCCGCCAGGGTGGTTTGCCGGTCCTGATGCAGGGTGGTGACAAACAGCTCGCGCATGCTGGGCGACAGCTGGATCTGCTCGACGATGGCCGCCGGTGCGGGACGGTCTTCGGTGGCAGGTGCAGGAAGCTTGCAATGCTTGATCAATTGCGCGCGCAGGGTGGACAGGTTCAGCGGCTTGACCATCCAGGCGTTCATGCCCACGGCGGCGCAACGTTCCCCTTCTTCGCGAAAGGCATTGGCCGTCACACCGATGATGGGCACGTCCTTATTCTGCCGGCGCAGGGTGGCGGCCAATTCGTAGCCGTTCATGACTGGCATGTTGACATCGGTCAGCACCAGATCGAATCGACCGGGCAGCCATTGCGCGAGGGCCTGTTCGCCATTGGCGGCGAGGACGACCGAGCACCCTAGCGTTTCCAGTTGCTCCTTGATAATCGCCGAATTGATGAGGTTGTCCTCGGCCACCAGGATGCGCAGGCTCAGCTTGCGCAACGGCTCGGGTACCGGCACGGGGTGATGTTCCGGGGCGCCGTGTTGCGCCAGGGAGACTGCCCTGGCAATTGCCCGCACATCATGCATGTCCACCTGCCAGTCCTTGGTGGAATGTTCCGACGGATTGCTCCCGCTCGCGGTGGCGACGATGCGTATACCCGGCCACGGCCGATCGTTGGTCGAAGGCAGCATGTCCACCAGCACCGCCGACGCCGCTGCCGATGACATGTCGCTGTCCAGGATGCAGGTTTCGATACCCAGCCGGTTGAGCCAGGCACAAAGGTGTTGCGCCAGCTCCGCCGCCGGGGCCCGAACGTAAACCGGTGCGGTTTTCGCCGCGAATTTCGGGCAGTCCGTGAGCGTTCCGGGAGCGCGCTCCAAAGGCAGCTGCAGAGTAAAGCTGCTACCCAGGCCGGGCTCGCTGACGACGTGCAATTGGCCATCCATCAGTTCATACAACCATTTGCAAATGGCCAGCCCCAAACCGGCTCCTGCCTGGCTGCTGGCATCGCTGACCTGATAGAACGGATCGAACAGGCGTTCTTGTTGAGCCTGGGAAATCCCGATGCCTGAATCGCTGACCTGCCATTGCAGGTGGCTGATGGCATCGTCGTCTTGCAACAGCCGAACCCGCAGCACCACTCGCCCGTTATCGGTGAACTTGATCGCATTGCTCAGCAGGTTGTTAAGGATCTGCCGGATCCGCAGGGGATCGCCACGCACCTGATCCGGCAGCGCCGCATCGATGCAGGCGTAGAGCTGCAAGCCCTTTGCCTGGGCGAAAGCGCTGTAGGTGCGCACGGTGTCTTCGGTCAATTCCAGCGGGCAGAAATCCTGGATTTCGAGGGTCATCTGCCCGGCCTCGATCTTTGACACATCCAGTACGTCGCTGATCAATTGAAACAAGGTCGCGGAGGAGCGTTGGATGGTCTGCAGGTAGGCTTGCTGACGAGGATCGAGCGCGGTCATGCCCAATAGTTCCAGCGTACCCAGCACGCCGTACAGAGGCGTGCGAATTTCGTGGCTCATGGTGGCCAGGAATCGAGTCTTGGCTTCATTCGCCGAGTCGGCGATCTGCCGGGCTTCCTCCAGGGCCACGGCATCGTCGATATGCCGGGTCACATCATGAAAGGCGCACAGCCAGGCGTCCTGCTGTTGATAGCGCGTGCGAATAAAGGCGACATGCAGGTGGCGGCCGTCGATTTCCAGGTCGGCTTGGCCGGGTTCGTTGAGGTCATGCTGCTGTTTGAGGACGCTGATCAGTTGGCCGGTGTCTTGCCATTGCTGCGCCCGCTGGTTTTCCAGCAGCACTTTATGATCGTTGCGGCGCACCACGCACAGGCCAGTGGGAGCCGTGTCGATAACCGCACGGCTGAACGCTTCGCTTTCGGCGATGCTGGCGTGGGCTTGATGCGCCGGCAGCACCACGTGGGTGGCGTACCAGCGATGAAAGGCCCCGCCGCAGCCCAGGACTGCCAGGATAAAGGTCATCAGGCCAAGCAAGGGCCAGAAGGCGTAGTCCAGGAAGCTTCGCAAACCGATGACGTAGATTGCCGTCCAAGGCTGCGGGCCGGTGCTGATCAGTTTGAAGGTCAGGCCGTCCGTGGTGAAGTTCAATCCTTGGCGCAGCACCTGGCCAGGCTTGAGGCTACCGACCAGCGCTTCGCCGGACGGGGCGATCAGGGTGAACTGGTCGTAGATCGACCATTGCATGATGCGCTCGATATCATTGACCTGGGACAGGTTCAGCAGTGACGTCAGGACCACCAAGGTATTGGCTCCGGTGACATTCAACGGCGTGGAAGACAGGTCGATATCGACGTAAGCGAGGAGGGAGGGAGTATTTATGTCCTTGGAAGCGGTGCGGTATTGAATCCAATGCACCTTGTTGTCCAGTGCCTGCGGTTTTTTATCATGTAGCAGGTCCGTCACCTGCGTGACTACCTCCAAGAACGTTCCGCTGTGCCTGCGCTCGGCGCCCCTCAGTCGGCCGGCTGCGGGTACGGCGATATCGAAGTTGTTCGGGAAGTTGAGCAAGATGATCTGTGGCGACTGATAGTGCGACGCGGACCAGAACGCGCTGTAGTAATCGGCCAGTTGCGTGCCCAGGGCAAAGATTTTTGAATATTCAGCGGACTCAATTTTGTCCGGATTGATCTTCAGGCTATAGGGCAGGGAGAACGAGAAATCCCGACCCTCATAGATATTCGGCCCTTCTTCCAACAGCGGTTTTTGCAAAGGCGGGCGCAAGGTGGTCGATGGGTTTAGATCGCCCCTGGCAATTTTGCGCGAGATGTTGCTCAGGAAGGATTCATGTTCATGGATGTTTTCCATCAACCGGGCAAAGTGAAAGTAAGTGGTGTCGCGCTGTTCTTCCACCATGCGCTGCACGCCCAGATAGCTGATACCCAGCAATAGCAAAACCAGGGCGCCGAGCACCATCAGGGTTTTGTTCAGGCGCAAGGAGTTGGCGGCGAGTTTCTGAAAGTCGTTGGGGTGATTCATTAAGCAGCCCACAAGGAGTGGGGCATAAAGCCGTTGGACACGGTGACCTCTTATTAGGCAAGGAGAACATCATCATGCGGGTCAATCGGCACTTGCCGGACTTTGAGGCGGCAATGGCTGGAATTGATCCGAAGAAACTGAAATGCGGCTCAGAAAACTCTGAACCTGAGTGCAGCTGATTTTACGCAACCGCGCAAATTCGTGCGCGATTTCTGTGCTTTTTGCCAGCAGATGCATTCGGCCAAGTTGTGGCTGGTGCGCAGATGGGAATGGAGGGCGCCGGTTTGGCATCCTTAATGCTTATGTTTTTGATGACATTTTTGTGACACTTTTAAGTCGGTCTGCCGTCTATAGGCACGTTCGTGTGTGACACGGGCTGGGCATGGTCGGATGGGGTGCAGTATGAAAAGCAGAGCGACGGTTATTTGTGCGCAGGGAGGGCAAATTCTTTTCGTCCGCAAGGATCGCTCTAAATGGGTTTTACCAGGTGGCAAGGTTGAGCCTGGCGAGGCTCCCGTTGACGCCGCGATACGTGAGCTGCGTGAAGAGACCGGGCTGGATGCCAGTGAGCCCCTTTACATCCTGGAGTTCGAAGCCGGCAATGTGCGGCATCACGTCTTCGAGGTTTCCGTGGTCAATGCCGGGGCTGCTCGTCCCCAGAATGAAATTGCAGCCGTTGGTTGGCATGCCTATGGAGCGGCCCGCGAACTGGACGCAACGGCCGCCACCAAGAGCATCGTGAATTCGTTTTTACGCCGCCTGTAATCCGCTACGTGATCGACTCACCCAAAAGCCCGCCTTGCGCGGGCTTTTGGTTTTCCGCAATGGGCTTTCTCACAGGAGGCTACCGATCGTTAGCCATGTGAGTGGTACAGTCGCGTTTTCACGACGAGGAAGCATGATGCGGGTGTTGATGGTGGTAGTGGTCACGGCGTTGCTGGCGGGATGTGCCGGCTCGGTGATGAATGAGGCGCGTGCGAAAAGCCCCGGCAAGGTGCTCTCGTCGACCAAGGCGGAACAGGTCGTGGCTCAATGCGTGCAGTTTGCCTGGCAGGACGAAGCCGTGTTCGGTGTGGATGCGGCGGCGTATCTGGAGTCTGCCAAGGTGGGTGGATACACGGTCTACACCCGCTCGGCGGAGTCCTTTGCCGATATTCGCGGGCAGGCCTCGGGCACCACGGTCAGTTATTACGCGACCCAGGACGACTGGGTCGCCAAGCGCCGGCTGGCAGCATTGGCGACGTGCCTGTAACTCCTTTTTAGCGTTATCGGTACCAACAAACACAAACCCGGCCTTTGCCGGGTTTGTGGTTTATTGAGGTTATCCATTGTTTTTTCGGATGGCGATTAGCCTCAAGTTTAGTTGTGCCAGTTCTTTCGACTTACTTGTGTAAGCTATTTGCCTTTCTCCCTGTAGGTTTGCGCTGTAATTATTTTGCCGGTGGCCAGGCTTTATTGAGGTGCGACATTTTGCTCGGTGTTTTGTAGGCCAGGATCGGTAGACAAAATACTGATTTGGACTAGTTTAAAAGTTCTCCTCGAGAAGGAGTTTTATTTAATCAAAGGAGTGAAAAAATGAATAAGCCATTAGTGCAACTGAAACACGGTCGTGTCGTTTCCCCATCCAGCCGCGGTGCCGTCGCGGTCGAACTGGGGCTGCTCGGTACCTGGCAAGTCAATGAGATGGAAGGCGGCAAAAACTTCCCGGCCCTGGTGGGCGGACCTTTCCCGACACCTTACGAGAGCGACGTTGCGAGCGTTGTGCCGCCGGCTGACGGGCATATCCTCAGTGGCGGCAAGAGCGACGAGCGAGATTGCATCAACTTCACGAATGAAGAAATGTCGAAAAAGATCGGGCGTCCGTTCTCCTGGCCGCTGCTCAATGTCGAGCCGGGCCAGGTATTCCAGGTCAAATGGGAATACACCGCTCCGCATGTCACCCGTGGTTATAGCTGGTTCATCACCAAAGATGGCTGGGACCCCAAGCAGCGCATTAGCCGTGCGCAACTCGAGCCGCAGGCTTTCTTCAAGGATTTCTATACACAAGTTCCCTACGACAAGTACGGCGATGAAATGAAAGCCAAGGTCGAACATCAAGTGACCTTGCCTAAAAACAAGAAAGGCCACCATGTGATTGTTCTGGCATGGATTGTCGCCAATACCGGTAATGCGTTCTATCAAGCGTTCGATGTCGACTTCAAATAACAGCGAAAGCTATAAATTTTCCTTAATGGTTCTGAAGGATTAGAACGTGAACACTATCAACTTTGCATCGGTAAAGACCCAGGCGAACGACTCGGCATCGTTGATGCCATCGATCGCTGGCAAGAAGATTCTCATGGGCTTCTGGCACAACTGGCCGGCGGGTCCCAGTGACGGCTACCAGCAGGGGCAATTTGCCAATCTCGACCTGGTGGATGTGCCCAAGGAATACAACGTGGTGGCAGTCGCCTTCATGAAGGGCAACGGCATTCCCACCTTCAAGCCCTACAACCTGTCGGACGAGGAGTTCCGGCGCCAGGTTGGCGTGCTCAACAGCCAGGGGCGGGCGGTATTGATTTCCCTTGGCGGCGCGGACGCCCATATCGAATTGCACAAGGGCAACGAGCAAGCGCTGGCTAACGAAATCATCCGCCTGGTGGAAACCTATGGTTTCGACGGGCTGGATATCGACCTCGAGCAGAGCGCCATCGATTTTGCCGACAACAAGACTGTGCTGCCGGCGGCGCTCAAAATGGTGAAGGATCACTACGCGGGCGAAGGCAAGCATTTCATCATCAGCATGGCGCCGGAGTTTCCCTACCTTGTCACCGGCGGCAAATATGTCGGGTACATCCAGGCGCTGGATGGCTACTACGATTTCATCGCGCCGCAGTACTACAACCAGGGTGGCGACGGTTTGTGGGTGCAGGAGGCCAATGGCGGGCAGGGAGCCTGGATTGCCCAGAACAATGACGCGCTGAAGGAAGACTTCCTGTTTTATCTGACCGAGAGCCTGGTCACCGGTACTCGCGGCTATATCGCCATTCCTGCCGACAAATTCGTGATCGGCTTGCCGACCAACGTCGACGCGGCGGCGACCGGGTATGTCATCGACCCCGCAGCGCTGAGCAATGCCTTCAAGCGCCTGGAGCGTGCGGGCTTGCCGATCAAGGGCTTGATGACTTGGTCGGTCAACTGGGATGACGGTATCAACAAGTATGGCGTCCACTACAACTGGCAGTTCCGTGACCGTTATGCGCCGCTGATTCATGGCGGCAGTGGCGAGGAGCGACCTTCGGCGCCAGGCAATCTGTTTTCTCCGGTACAGACGGAAAGCAGCGTGACCTTGAGCTGGAGCGCTTCCCATGGCGTGCGCCCGATCGAGTTCTACACGCTGTTCCGCGACGGCAAGCCGGTGGCCCAGACGGCCTCGCTGACCTTGAAGGACGACGGCCTGAAAACCGATACGCTGTACAGCTACTTCGTCAGTGCCACGGATGCCCAGGGCAATCAGTCGCTGCCAAGCACCAACCTGAACATCAAGACCGCCGGCGGCGTGCCAGATCCGCAATACCCGGAATGGCAGTTGAATCATCATTACCGCAAGGATGATGGTGTGACCTATGGGGGCAATCTGTATCTGTGCTTTCAGGAGCACACTTCCAATGCCGGCTGGACGCCGGACGTCGCTTTCACCCTCTGGGCCAAAGTGGCGATCCAGCGTCGTGCGTGAGAAATAACCAAGGCGGTACACAGGCGCCCCGATGACGGGCGCCTTTTTTGTTGCGAGAGGTGCAAGGCAAAGCGACGGGTTATGGGCTAATACTGACAGGCCGTTTTTGTCATCCGTGAATGGAGAATGGAGCGATGCTCATGCACTGGTTTCTCGGGGCTGTACATCTGTTGGCCTTTGCTGTCGCGTTTGCGGCGGTGCTCGCTCGAGGCACTGCGCTGCGCCGTATGGTCACCGAGGGGGCCGATGTGCGCCGGGCGCTGCTGGCCGACAACGGCTGGGGGCTGGCCGCCGCGGTGTTATTGATCACCGGCTTGCTGCGCGCCTTCGCCGGCTACGAAAAAGGTACGGATTACTACCTGCATCAGCCGCTGTTTCACATCAAGATGACTTTGTTCATCATCATTCTGCTGTTTGAAATATGGCCGATGGTCGTGCTCATCAAATGGCGAATCGCCCTGAGGCGCGGAGCGTCGATCGATATCGGCCGCGCCACATTGTTCGCGCGTATCAGCCATCTGCAGGCGCTGCTGATTGTGCTGATGGCGATAGCTGCCAGCGGCATGGCGCGTGGGGTCATGTTCGGCCAGCCGTGAGACGAGCAACAAGCAACGGGGCGCGTTTGCCTGCTATCGCTGCGCGCCTTAGCAGAGTTGGCTGAACGCCTTGCTGATGGTGGCTCGGCTGGTTTTGAACTCGGCCTGCTGCACCGGAATGATGCCGAATTCATCGCTGACGATGGCCAGCGCGCGATGCAGGTAATCGACGTCGGCCTGGGAGCGGAAGGTGAATATCCCGCGTTTGACTTCGTAGAGCCCCTCCGTCGAACAGGCGGCAACGGTCCGCATCGCATTCAGGTCATTGGTGATCAGAAGGTAAGCGAACTCTTGCATATGACCGCTCCTTGTTCATTAAGCGTCTGCCGGTGGCAAGGGGGGAGCGCCTCGGCAGGCTCGCGCAGGCGGTAGGTCTTGAAATTACTCCTCCTGCTCCTGGTGACGCTACTGAGTATTTATACAAAGACAGGGGAGCCTTCTCCCGGCCCAGTCGTGTCGACAGATTGCCGGGATGGAGCGCTATCGGTGGGGAGGGCTTCGCTAATGCACTTGCCAATGCTGGTGGTGGCGGCCTTGCTGCGCCGCTGCCATTTGAAGAGGGGAAGGTATTGCGGGGGGAATCACTCAACGACGACGCTGCGCCAGCCATTGTGGTGAGACAAAGGGCTGGCCACTCATGACGCTCAAGGTGTTTCGCGTTTGTCCGGGGCGGTGAGGCCGGCTTGGATCCGTTGGTAGATTTCTTCGCGATGGACTGCTACGTCTTTCGGGGCATTGATGCCAATCCGGACTTGCTGGCCGCTAACGCCCAGAATGGTGATCGTGATGTCGTCACCGATATTTATGCTTTCACCGACTTTGCGGGTGAGTATCAGCATGATCTTCTCCTTGATTGCTTGGTAGGGGCACCTGATTCAGACAGTGCAGATGTCGGTAGTAGTGCGTATAGATTACTGCGAAGTCCCACTGTGTGGGTGCCTCTTTCTGACGCGCAGACGCTGTATTAATTCCCGAGGTGCAACTATACAGAGGCGATAAATATCATTCTCCTTGTTTCGCGCTGATTTTGTGGCGTTTATGCAGGGGATTGGGGTGCTAAAATCGCCGCCTCAGACTTTCAAGGGGTAGGTTGTGCGCACAGTAGCGATGATGATGGCGGTTCTGGCACTGGCAGGATGCGGTGAGGGCAAGAATGTCGAGGCCGACAAGAAAGTGGCGCCGGTCGTCCAGGCGCAGCCGCCGCAGACCGCCACGACCCAGCAATGGGATGTGCTGGTCGCCGGCACCCTGCCTCAGGCGACAAGCGATCTGGCCGGCTGGCTGATCGAGCACGGCATCATTTCCTATGTCGTCGTCGAAGATGGCAAGGAGCGGGTGCTGGTCGGCCCATTCGATTCCCAGGCCGAAGCCGAGGCCAAGAAGGCCGAGTTGGTCGAGAAGCTGGCCAAGGCCAAGAAGCGCAATATCGAACCGCAGGTGATCGAGCACCGCGTCGCGCAATAAGCCGTTCCCTTGAATGCCAGGCAGGCCGTCGCTGGGGTGTGAGCGACCGGCCTTGCCGGCGCTCATTGATCTTTGCGGAGGCTGGCCTGTCCAGGCGCCAGGTGTTTATCGGCAACTTGAACGAGGATCAGCCGCAGGCCTTCAGGTTGACCGGGCCGACGAACTCGTTGCCGCGTCCCATCACACAAGCCACGCTTTGATTGCGTTGGCGTTCCCAGGGTTGTACCGGATAGGTCTTGTTCCAGGCTTCGTACAACTGGCGATCCTGTTTCGACAGGCGCAGGCCGTATTGCTTGCTCATATAGAAGTAGGTCCGGGCGATCATGCCGCGGATAGAGGGGCGCGGCATGACCTTCTTGGCCTTGAAGTCGACCTGGGTCAGGCATGAGCCGTATTGGCCGGATTGCGCCGGCAGCCAGCCGAAACTGAAGTTGTTACGGTCGCCATTGACCTCGCCAATGCTCGGCACCAGGTTGTGCAGATCGGCTTCGGCACGTTGAAAAACCGGGTCGTGGCGTGTGCAGTTCTTGCGCCCGCCCTGCTGCCAGCATTGGCGCTGATGGCCGATATGCCAGGCGGGGACTATGTGTTCCCACTCAATGCGCGCGGCGCGATTGGCATTCTTGCGGGGTACATAACCGCAGGCGGCGAGGTTGACCCGATTACCGCTGTATTTGCAGCCGCAGTAGAACTCGGTGGATTGCGGGGCATACAGCTTCCAGGCGATTTTCTTCGCTTCGTTGAAGGTACGGGGCGCATCGGCTTGGGCATTCAGGGCAACGAGAAACAGCAATACAGCAAAACAGCGGACAATCATCGACTCAGTCTTCCTTCGGCACGACCCAGAAAATCTGCACACCGCCGTCATCGCGATAGGCGAGGGTGACGTTGTCGTTCTCGGCGATTTCCTCGAGCAGGCGTTCCCACTCGGCGACCGCTTCGTCGGGCTGACGGAAGATCAGGGCAGCCTTGGCTTTTTGTGCGTTGGGCGAATTGATGATTTTCTGAACGCGCAAACCGAGGCGTTCATAAGAGCTTGGTGGGGTAGTTGCTGCGGCGGGCACGGAACATTCCTTATTAAGCTGTATGCGCATACAGTATTTTACTGTAGGAAATTTCGCAACCGCTTAAAATTCAAGAAGTTCTTCAGACCGCGATATCCGTGGATTGCTGCAAATGGATAGGGATTTTTTGTCTGCGGGAAGAAAACGGGGCCGGCCGACGGGGGCGGAGCACTCGCCCAGGGCGGGCGAGTGCGTGGTAGAGCGATGCCCGACCAAGGTCGGGCGGGTCAATCAGTATTCCCAGAACATGCGCTGCAGTTCTTTGCTGTCCTGGGTCTTGGTCAGGGCGACCATGGCCAGGATGCGGGCTTTCTGCGGGTTCAGGTCGTTGGCCACGACCCAGTCGTATTTGTCGTCAGGCTGTTCCGCGTTGCGCAGTACAAAGCCGCCGGCATTGACGTGGGACGAACGAATGATCTGTACACCGTTCTTGCGCAGCTCTTGCAGGGCTGGCACTACGCGGGAAGACACCGAACCGTTGCCGGTACCGGCGTGGATGATGGCTTTGGCGCCGGATTGGGCCAGGGCCTTGTAGGCGGTGTCGCTGACATTGCCGTAGCCATAGGCGATTTCGACGTCAGGCAGGCTCTTGATGGTCTTGATGTCGAATTCCGAACCCACGGTGTGACGCTTGGCCGGCAGGCGGAACCAGTAGGATTTACCTTCCACCACCATCCCCAGCGGGCCCCATTGGCTCTTGAAGGCTTCGGTCTTGATGTTGATCATTTTGCTGACGTCGCGACCCGATTGGATCTCGTCGTTCATGGTGACCAGCACGCCCTTGCCATGGGCTTCCTTGCTACCGGCGACGGCAACGGCGTTGTACAGGTTGAGCATGCCGTCGGCCGACATGGCGGTGCCTGGACGCATCGAGCCAACCACTACGATGGGCTTGTCGGTCTTTTCCACCAGGTTCAGGAAGTACGCGGTTTCTTCCAGGGTGTCGGTGCCGTGGGTGATCACGATGCCATCGACGTCCTTGCTGTCGGCCAGTTCGGCGACGCGGCGGCCCAGTTGCAACAGGTTTTCGTTGGTGATGCTTTCAGAGGCGATCTGCATGACCTGTTCGCCGCGCACATTGGCGACCTGGCTCAGCTCGGGGATGCCGGCGATCAACTGCTCGATGCCGACTTTGGCGGCCTGGTAGGTGGCGCTATTGGCGGCACTGGCGCCAGCCCCGGCAATGGTGCCGCCGGTCGCGAGCACGACCACGTTGGCCAGTTTCTGTTTGGTTTCGACTTCCTTTGCCTGCAACGCAGTCGGAAGAAGCAAGAGGAGGGCCAAGGCGCCCGGAACAAGGGTGTTGAAAGCAGATTTCATTATTTTCTCTCTAGTAGTGAGACGGTGCTGGTGCAGGTTCATCTAGATACACCCGAGACAGATCTGAATGCCGCGGGCGAAAAGGAAGAGCAGGATCTGTACCAGCCGGACTGTGGTCGCAAAACTCTTTTAAGTTAATGATTTATATCAATTTATTTTTATTTTTCGAATGCCGGGAAAGTTTCGTCGTCCGGTTTTCCGAATGCTTGGAGGATTCGCGTTCGGTTGTCCGACAGTTCTGGTTGGCGTTGCGGAAGTTCTGAATTAAAGAGCTGGCCCCGGCAGCCGATGCCCTTCAAGGATCGTTTCTTTATGGAGCTCACATGTCTATTTCTGTCGGTTTTCCCGCTGCCGGGGCCATCACTATCAACGGTAAATCACCAGCCACTATCGAGGCTCTGAGCCAGGGCGCCGCCGATAACGCTGCGCAAGCCCTGGGGATCGATGAAGAGGGCAAGCTGCGAGTGGCATCCGCTTCCGAGGCCGAGAAGGCAGAGACCCAAGGCTCTGAAGGGGACAATCAAAGCCTGGTGGTGAAAATGCTGCTCAAGCGCATGAAAGAACTGCAGGCCCAATTGCAGGAGCAACAGCAGCAGTTGGCCGCTGCCCAGGCGGCGAGTTATCCGACCCCTGAAGCCAAGGCGACCGTGGTGATGGCGATTCAAGGCCAGATCGTCGATACCAACGGCGCGCTGCAGGAAGTGGCGGGGAAGCTGGTCAAGGAACTGAGCAAGGACGCTTCGTCGGGCGCACTGGTCAGTACCACGGCTTGATCGTGCAATGTCTTGATTTGGCGAAATACGAAGCGTCTTTGCGGGCGTTCCGCGGTGCTCGGCGGCGCGTGGTATTGGCGTTGACAAATCCCGGCAGGGTTCGCATAGTTCGTTCTACGCAAACGTTTGCGCAGGTTCCGGGAATGCCTGGACAATAAAGCTCGCACGCACTTCAGGTTCGCTTCAAGTCGCACTTATCAGGCCTGGAGTTCGTCGAGCGTCGTCGGCGCAAGCGTTGCTCACAATAATCATAAGATCGGAGTGAACCCATGAAGCTGCCATTCGCTGGACGTCTTCTCGCTGTCGCTGTTCTGGCTGCCGCATCCGCTACGCTTCCTCTCTCTTCGGCATTCGCCGAGACCTCGGAAAAACCCAAGGTCGCCCTGGTCATGAAGTCCCTGGCCAACGAATTTTTCCTCACCATGGAAGACGGCGCCAAGGCATATCAAAAAGACCATGCCGCCGATTTCGACCTGGTTTCCAACGGCATCAAGGATGAGACCGACACCGCCAACCAGATCCGTATCGTCGAGCAGATGATCGTTTCCAAGGTCGATGCGCTGGTAATCGCCCCGGCGGATTCCAAGGCCATGGTGCCGGTGATCAAGAAGGCGGTGGACGCCGGTATCACCGTGATCAACATCGACAACCAGCTGGATCCGGCCGTCCTCAAGAGCAAAAACATCAGCGTGCCTTTTGTCGGCCCCGACAACCGCAAAGGCGCGCGCCTGGTGGGCGAGTACCTGGCCAAGGACCTGAAGGCCGGTGACGAAGTCGGCATTATCGAAGGCGTGTCCACCACCACCAACGCCCAGCAGCGCACCGCAGGCTTCAAGGATGCGATGGAAGCCGCGCAGATCAAGGTGGTCTCGCTGCAATCCGGTGACTGGGAAATCGACGCCGGCAACCGTGTCGCCGCCGCCATGCTCAGCGAATACCCGAACCTCAAGGCGCTGCTGGCCGGTAACGACAGCATGGCCGTCGGTGCCGTCTCGGCGGTGCGCGCGGCGGGCAAGGCCGGCAAGGTCAAGGTGGTCGGCTACGACAACATCAATGCCATCAAGCCGATGCTCAAGGACGGCCGAGTGCTGGCGACCGCCGATCAGTTCGCCGCCAAGCAGGCTGTCTTCGGAATCGAGACGGCGCTGAAGATTCTCAAGGGCGAGAAGGTAGATGGCGCCAATGGCGTGATCGAAACTCCGGTTGAGCTGGTCACCCAGTAATCGTTCTGGCGGCGCAACGGCGCCCGCCTGATCGGGCGGGCGCATGGAGAGTTTCTTATGTCAGTTTCCGCTGTGAACGCTGTCCTTTCGGTCAGCGGTATCGGCAAGACCTACGCGCAACCGGTATTGACCGGCATCGACCTGACGCTGATGCGCGGAGAGGTGCTGGCGCTGACCGGGGAAAACGGCGCGGGTAAAAGCACCCTGTCGAAAATCATCGGTGGCCTGGTCGCCCCGACCACCGGCGAAATGCAATTCAACGGGCAGGCGTACTGTCCCGGCAGCCGCACCCAGGCCGAAGAGCTGGGCATCCGCATGGTCATGCAGGAACTCAACCTGCTGCCGACCTTGTCGGTGGCCGAGAACCTGTTCCTGCATAACCTGCCCAGCCTCGGCGGTTGGATCAGTTGCAAACAGTTGCGCAAGGCAGCGATCGAAGCCATGGCCCAGGTCGGTCTGGAAGCGATCGACCCCGACACCTTGGTCGGCGAACTGGGGATTGGCCACCAGCAGATGGTGGAGATCGCGCGCAACTTGATCGGCGACTGCCATGTGCTGATTCTCGATGAGCCGACGGCAATGCTCACGGCCCGCGAGGTCGAGCTGCTTTTCGAGCAGATCACGCGCCTGCAGGCCCGTGGCGTGGCCATCATTTATATCTCTCACCGCCTGGAAGAGCTGGCCCGGGTCGCCCAGCGCATTGCCGTGCTGCGTGACGGTTGCCTGGTGTGCGTCGAGCCGATGGCCAATTACAACAGCGAGCAACTGGTCAACCTGATGGTGGGGCGCGAGCTGGGCGAACACATCGATCTCGGCCCGCGCAAGATTGGCGCGCCGGCCCTGACGGTCAGCGGCCTGAGTCGTTCCGACAAGGTTCTGGACGTGTCTTTCGAGGTGCGCAGCGGCGAGATCTTCGGTATTTCCGGGTTGATCGGGGCAGGGCGCACCGAACTGTTGCGACTGATCTTCGGCGCCGACAAGGCCGACAGCGGCACGGTGGCCCTGGGTTATCCGGCGCAAGTGGCGAATATCCGTTCGCCGGTCGACGCGGTGGCCCACGGCATTGCCCTGATCACCGAAGACCGCAAGGGCGAAGGCCTGCTGCTGACGCAATCCATCAGCGCCAATATCGCCCTGGGCAACATGCCGGAAATCTCCCGTGGCGGCCTGGTCAATGGCCGTGACGAATCGGCGCTGGCGCAGCGGCAGATCGATGCCATGCGCATTCGCAGCTCGGGGCCGGCGCAGCTGGTCTCCGAATTGTCTGGCGGCAACCAGCAGAAGGTGGTCATCGGCCGCTGGCTGGAGCGCGATTGCGCGGTGCTGCTGTTCGACGAACCGACCCGAGGCATCGATGTCGGCGCCAAGTTCGATATCTATGGCCTGCTTGGCGAACTGACCCGCCAAGGCAAGGCGCTGGTGGTGGTCTCCAGCGACCTGCGGGAGTTGATGTTGATCTGCGATCGCATTGGCGTGCTGTCCGCCGGGCGCCTGATCGATACCTTCGAGCGCGACAGCTGGACCCAGGATGAACTGCTTGCCGCGGCTTTCGCCGGCTATCAAAAACGTGATGCGTTGCTCAACGAAGCGGCGCCTAGGGACCTCCCATGAAAACTGCATCTTCGGCCGGCAAGCGTGGCGGCAACTACTACGGCCTGGGCACCTATCTGGGGCTGGCCGGTGCCTTGCTGGCAATGATTGCGCTGTTCTCGACGCTGAGCAGCCACTTTCTTTCCTATGACACCTTCAGCACCCTGGCCAACCAGATTCCGGACCTGATGGTGCTGGCGGTGGGCATGACCTTTGTCTTGATCATTGGCGGCATTGACCTGTCCGTGGGTTCGGTACTGGCCCTGGCAGCCTCGACCGTCAGCGTGGCGATTCTCGGCTGGGGCTGGAGCGTCCTTCCGGCGGCGTTGCTGGGCATGGCCTGCGCGGCATTGGCCGGGACGATCACCGGCTCGATCACCGTGGCCTGGCGTATTCCCTCGTTCATCGTCTCCCTAGGCGTGCTGGAAATGGCGCGTGGCGTGGCCTACCAGATGACCGGCTCGCGCACCGCCTATATCGGCGATGCCTTTGCCTGGTTGTCGAACCCGATCGCCTTTGGTATCTCGCCATCGTTCATCATTGCCCTGCTGATCATCTTCATCGCCCAGGCGGTGTTGACGCGCACGGTGTTCGGCCGTTACCTGATCGGCATCGGCACCAACGAGGAGGCGGTACGCCTGGCGGGCATCAACCCCAAGCCCTACAAGATCCTGGTGTTCAGCCTGATGGGCCTGCTGGCGGGCATTGCCGCGCTGTTCCAGATCTCGCGCCTGGAGGCGGCGGACCCGAATGCCGGTTCCGGCCTGGAGCTGCAAGTGATTGCGGCCGTGGTGATCGGCGGGACCAGCCTGATGGGCGGGCGCGGGTCGGTGATCAGCACCTTTTTCGGGGTATTGATCATTTCCGTGCTGGCCGCGGGCCTGGCGCAGATCGGCGCGACCGAGCCGACCAAGCGCATCATCACCGGCGCAGTCATCGTGATTGCGGTGGTACTGGATACATATCGAAGCCAGCGCGCAAGCCGGCGGAGCTGAGTCATGGCAACGATCAAAGATGTGGCGGCACTCGCGGGAATTTCCTACACCACGGTTTCCCATGTGCTGAACAAGACGCGCCCGGTCAGCGATGAGGTGCGGATCAAGGTCGAGGCAGCGATCCAGCAGCTCGACTACGTGCCCAGTGCCGTGGCGCGCTCGCTGAAGGCCAAGACCACGGCGACCATCGGCCTGCTGGTGCCCAACAGCCTCAACCCGTATTTCGCCGAGCTGGCCCGGGGGATCGAGGATTATTGCGAGCGCAACGGCTACTGCGTGATTCTCTGCAACTCCGACGACGACCCGGAAAAGCAGCGCAGCTACTTGCGTGTGCTCCTGGAAAAGCGCATCGACGGCCTGATTGTGACTTCGGCCGGTGGCGACGGTGGGTTGGCCAAGGGATTGGCTGCCGTGCGCACGCCAATGGTGATAGTCGACCGTGGGCTGGAAGGGGTCGATGCGGATCTGGTGCGCATCGATCATGAATATGGCGCGTATCTGGCGACCCGGCATCTGCTCGAGTTGGGCCATCGCGATATTGCCTGCATCGGCGGCCCGGACTACACCAGCGTGGCGCAGTTGCGCTTGGCGGGGTTTCAGCGGGCATTGCGCGAAGCCGGTGTGGAGGTGCCCGCGGAGCGCATCCTGCAGAGCGATTTCACTAGCACCGGCGGTTATCACGCGGCGGCGCGGTTGCTGGAGGACAACCCACCGAGCGCGATTTTTGCCGGCAACGACATGATGGGTATCGGTGTGCTGCGTGCAGCGGCGGAGCGCAATATCAGGGTGCCAAGCGAGCTGTCGGTGATCGGCTTCGACGATATCCAGATGAGTCGTTATGTCTACCCGGCGCTGACCACGGTCGGCCAGTCGATCCTGCAGTTGGGCGAGCAGGCGGCGGAGTTGTTGCTGCGCCGCATCGCCACCCCCGGGCTGCCGACCGACCAGCGTATCGTCACGCCGAGCATTGTCCTGCGCGAGTCGACGGCGCCCGTGGCCGGCGCATTCGCCGAATACCGTTGAATCGAATTGATGAGTATCGATGTATGCCAGCAAAAGTAGTGGTAGTAGGCAGCCTCAACATGGACCTGGTCACCCGGGCCGAGCGGCTGCCGCGTGCCGGTGAAACCCTGGTTGGCCAGTCGTTTGCCACGGTTTCCGGCGGCAAGGGAGCGAACCAGGCGGTGGCGGCGGCCCGTCTGGGGGCCCAGGTGTCGATGGTTGGCTGCGTCGGCGACGACGCTTATGGCGAGCAATTGCGCTCGGCGCTGCTCGCCGAACAGATCGATTGCCAGGCCGTCACCACCGTCTCGGGCTCCAGTGGCGTCGCCTTGATCGTCGTGGATGACAGCAGCCAGAACGCGATCGTGATCGTGGCGGGTGGCAATGGTCAGCTCACCCCGGAAGTCGTCAGTGGTTTCGATCAGGTGCTGCAGGCCGCCGACGTGATCATTTGCCAGCTCGAAGTGCCGCTGCCTACGGTGGGGCATGTCCTCAAGCGCGGTCGCGCACTGGGCAAGACGGTGATTCTCAATCCGGCGCCTGCCAGTGGTCCTCTGCCGGCGGACTGGTACGCCTCCATCGACTATCTGATTCCCAACGAAAGCGAGGCCGCCGCCCTCAGCGGCTTGCCGGTGGACTCCCTGGCGAGCGCCGAAGCCGCGGCTGGCCATCTGGTAGCCGCTGGGGCCGGTAAGGTCATCATCACGCTCGGGCCCCAGGGCTCGTTGTTCGCCGATGGCACACGCTTCGAACATTTCCCGGCGCCGAAGGTCAAGGCGGTCGATACCACGGCTGCCGGCGACACCTTCGTCGGTGGTTTTGCCGCAGCCCTGGCTGCCGGCAAGAACGAGGCCGAGGCGATTCGTTTCGGCCAGGTCGCGGCCGCACTGTCGGTAACCCGGCCAGGCGCGCAGCCTTCCATTCCCACGCTGTCCGACGTACAGGCATTCTCCCCGGCATGAAAAAAACACCTTTGCTCAATGTCGCCCTGTCGCGACTGATTGCCTCCCTAGGGCACGGCGATATCGTGGTCATCGGCGATGCCGGCCTGCCCGTGCCCGCGGGCGTCGAGTTGATCGACCTGGCCTTGACCCAGGGCATCCCGGATTTTCTCAGCACCTTGCAGGTGGTGCTTTGTGAGATGCAGGTGGAAAGCCATGCACTGGCCCGGGAGACCCTGGACCGACAGTCCCCGACTCTGCAGGCGCTTGAGGCGTTGAGCGCCGAGGGCGCGCTGGGTGTGCGCAAGCTGTTGAGTCACGATGAATTCAAGGTGCTCAGCCGACAGGTGCGAGCCATCGTCCGCACAGGGGAGTGCCAGCCTTATTGCAACATCGCTTTGATTGCCGGGGTGACGTTCTAAGCGCCCCATTCTGTTTAACCACGCAAAGGAGTGCGCCATGCGCCGTTATGCTCAGTTACTGAAAGGTCTGATCCGGAGTGTTCTGCTCGTGTCCCTGTTCACTGCTACAAGCGCCCATGCCAAAGAAAAAATCGACCTGATCATCGATACCGATCCAGGGGCTGATGATGTGGTGGCGTTGCTGTTCGCCCTGGCATCGCCGGAAGAGTTGAGTGTCCGCGCGCTGACCACGGTGGCCGGTAACGTGCGCCTGGACAAGACTTCGCGCAATGCACGCCTGGCCCGTGAGTGGGCAGGGCGCGAAGAGGTGCCGGTGTATGCCGGTGCGCCGAAGCCGCTGCTGCGCACGCCGATCTATGCCGAGAATATCCATGGCAAGGAAGGCATTTCCGGGGTCACGGTACACGAGCCGAAAAAAGGCCTGGCCGAGGGGAGTGCCATCAATTACCTGATCGACACTTTGCGGGCCGCCAAACCCCACAGCATCACCATCGCTATGCTCGGGCCGCAGACCAACCTGGCGCTGGCGCTGATCCAGGCACCGGATATCACCCAAGGCATCAAGGAAGTGGTGGTCATGGGCGGGGCGCATTTCAATGGCGGCAACATGACCCCGGTTGCGGAGTTCAATCTGTTCGCCGACCCGCAGGCTGCCGAAGTGGTGCTCAAGAGCGGCGTGAAGCTGACGTACTTGCCGCTGGACGTCACCCACAAGATGCTGACCAGCGAGGCGCGCCTGCAAAAGATCGCGGCCTTGAATAACAATGCCAGCAAGGTGGTGGGGAATATCCTCAACGAATACGTCAAGGATGATATGGAGCACTACGGTATGCCGGGTGGCCCGGTGCATGACGCAACGGTCGTTGCCTACCTGCTCAAGCCTGAGTTGTTCAGCGGGCGCCAGGCCAATATGGTGATCGACAGCCGCGAAGGCCCGACCTTTGGCCAGACTGTCGTCGATTGGTACGACGGCCTGAAGCAGCAGAAAAATGTGTTCTGGGTGGAGAATGGCGATGCCCAGGGTTTCTTCGATCTGCTGACCGAGCGCCTGGCTCGCCTGAAATAGCTGATATTCCCGGCAGGTGCCAGCCTGCCGGGTGTTACGCCTTCTCTGTATCCGGCGTGCCCGAGTGGTCGCCGGGATACTTGTCGAATATCTGCTCGATGAATGCCTGGGCCGCCTCGGTCCCCAGCTCCCTGACCAATAGATCGATCCCGATGATCGCCAGTTCTTCGGGGCTGCCCGGGCTATAGGAACAATGGCCTTCAGGCCATTTGGCTTTGATGTCGGCGTCGATAGTCACGGTGGCCATGGAAGTCTCACTCGCTCGGAAAGGGAAGGCCGGACAGGCGCTTGGCGAGGGCTTCCGGTCTTGTAAGTTAAACATCTTGGCGGGCATTTCGCACTGCGACTTAGGCATGAGTGGAGGGCTGTGCGACACTTGGTCATTGTCTGTTTTCAAAGGAGGCCAGTGTGCAGATCGATTTGAACAACCCTGACGCCTTGACCTTCGAGGCGGTACGCCAATTGCTGGCATCGGCCAGTGACGATGTGCATACCCAATTGCGAGTGACCAGGACGGGCATTGCCTATATCTCGTCGGGGGTGGTGGGTGGCGCACAAATCGACGGCCTACTGTTCAGGCTGGAAACCTGGGCGGCCGGGTCCGGTTATGTCGGGCTGGTAGCGGCCAGCGATGAGGTCTGGGTGATGCAGATTTTTAATGCATTGAAACAGAACTGGCCGAAGCCGCCGTTCGATTACATCGATATTTACTGAGGCTGTTCATATCCGGTCACGATTGTCGGGTGAAAACCTGGCTGTACCTGATGCAGACTTGCCCGCTGTCTGGCCAAGAGGCCATTGGCCAGTGCGTTTGTGAAACCAATAGTCAGAGCGGTTGTCGCACTGTCTCTGCTTATTTTTGAAAAGGAGGCTTCATGCCTTGGAAGCTCGCGTCATTCGGTACTTTGTTGGCTGCTGTCGTTTTGACAGGGTGCAGCACTTCTTCTCCGGATAAGGATCCGGTAGTGACCGAGAGCGGCCATAGCCGCTGTGAGGCTAAGGCGGCAGAGTTCGCCATCGGCAAAAAAGCCTCGCCTGAGCTGCTGGAACAGGCACGGACTCGCGCCGGTGCGCAAAACGCTCGTATCCTCAAGCCGAATGACATGATCACCCTGGAGTACCGCTCCGATCGGCTGAACCTCAATACCGATACCAACCTGGTGGTGACCCGGGTCAACTGCGGCTGATTCCTCAGCGCTTTTGTATCCCGCATAAAAAACCCCGTCACATGGACGGGGTTTTTTTAGCTCGCTGAGAAATTACTCAGGACGAACTTGTGCAGCTTGCATACCCTTTTGGCCTTTCTCAGCCACGAAGGAAACGGTTTGGCCTTCTTTCAGGCTTTTGAAACCGTCGCTTTCAATAGCTTTGAAGTGTACGAACAGGTCGTCACCGCCACCTTGAGGAGTGATGAAGCCGAAGCCTTTTTCATCGTTGAACCATTTTACGGTGCCGGTTTGGCGATTAGACATGGTGTATCTCCAAGAAACATATATTTTCAGTAGTACTGTGCTGCTCAGGCCAACTGGGCACACCGGGCTATCATAGTCGAAATGTTCGACTTGGGAGCCCCCCGGACATGCCGATTCCCAGGTGGTTGAGTCCGTTTTGTTGCTTCAATCCGCTGAAGGCCCCGGTTTAAGGGGCTTTCACCGAAAATATCCGGTGATAAAAAAAGCCGTAAAAGCTGCGTAAATTGTGAAAAAAGACCTGTTTTCAGATCGCATCTGGCCGGAATCAGGGCCATGTCTCGCACTTTTAAAGACTTATTTCACTGCCCGGCAAGCGGCAATAGCGTCCAGCGCCTTGGTTCTCAGCGCCGGATCAGGTGGGGTCTGCCTGCTCATGAGTTGCTTGATTTCGTCTGTCGTGAATTTCTCATTGAGCTTGTCCGCACCGCAGGCGCAGTGCTTTTCAGCACTTTTCACATCAACGCTCTGGCTGGCGGCAGCCGTGCAATCCTTCATGTATTCGGCACGTACCCCGGCTGGCCAGGCGGCTTGCGCGCTCAATGGCAGCAGTAGGGCGAGAGGTGCGGCAAGGGCGAATAGTTGGGTGAGGCGCATGAGTCGAGCTCTCCTTGAGATGGGGTACAAGAATAGTAATTCTCGGTGTATTTGAGACCTTGGATACACACCAAGTTCATTTCTAGCTTAGAAAGCGCTAATACGCTGCTCTTAGGGGAAGTACGGCGCGATGACCGTTCATCTGTGCTAGCATGCCCGGCTTGGGTGTTTTCAGGCTCTGGGCAGGTTTCAATCCCACCGCGGTTTATGCCTCTATTTTTCTGATTTGAACTCCAGTCACTCTGGTTCGTTTTACCGGTTGGCCGCAAGGCTCCTGCCACTGTGAGGCAGGCGTTCATCACGAACGGCCTGGATCGAACCGCGTACTGGCTCATCCCAACCCACGTGACCTTTGGTAGGGGTCACCACTAGGAGAGGAGGCGCCATGCCCACTATTACTCTTCCCGACGGCAGTCAACGTTCATTCGATCATCCGGTTTCCGTAGCTGAGGTCGCCGCATCCATTGGTGCAGGTCTGGCCAAGGCCACCGTAGCCGGCAAGGTCAATGGCAAACTGGTCGATGCCTGCGATTCGATCGACGGCGACGCGACCCTGCAAATCATCACGCCAAAGGATGAAGAGGGGCTGGAGATCATTCGCCACTCTTGCGCTCACCTGGTTGGCCACGCCGTCAAGCAGCTGTATCCGACAGCCAAGATGGTTATCGGGCCGGTGATCGATGAAGGCTTCTATTACGATATCGCCTACGAGCGTCCTTTTACCCCGGACGACCTGGCGGCCATCGAACAGCGCATGCAGCAGCTGATCGAGAAAGATTACGACGTCATCAAGAAAGTCACTCCGCGCGCCGAAGTGATCGAAGTGTTCAAGGCTCGTGGCGAAGACTACAAGTTGCGCCTGGTCGAGGACATGCCGAACGAACAGGCAATGGGTCTGTATTACCACGAAGAATACGTCGACATGTGCCGCGGTCCGCACGTGCCGAATACTCGTTTTCTCAAGTCTTTCAAGCTGACCAAGCTGTCCGGCGCCTACTGGCGCGGTGATGCCAAGAACGAGCAATTGCAGCGTGTCTATGGCACCGCTTGGGCAGACAAGAAACAACTGGCGGCTTACATCCAGCGTATCGAGGAAGCCGAGAAGCGCGACCACCGCAAGATCGGTAAGCGCCTTGGGCTGTTCCATACTCAGGAAGAAGCGCCGGGCATGGTGTTCTGGCATCCGAACGGCTGGACCCTGTACCAAGTGCTCGAGCAGTACATGCGCAAAGTGCAGCGCGACAATGGCTACCTGGAGATCAAGACTCCGCAGGTGGTCGATCGCAGCCTGTGGGAGAAATCCGGGCACTGGGCCAACTACGCCGAAAACATGTTCACCACCGAGTCGGAAAGCCGCGACTACGCCATCAAGCCGATGAACTGCCCGTGCCACGTGCAGGTATTCAATCAGGGCCTGAAGAGCTACCGCGAGCTGCCGATGCGTCTGGCCGAGTTTGGTGCTTGCCACCGTAACGAGCCGTCCGGTGCATTGCACGGCATCATGCGGGTACGTGCCTTTACCCAGGACGACGCGCATATTTTCTGTACCGAAGAGCAGATGCAGGCCGAATCCGCGGCATTCATCAAGCTGACCATGGATGTCTATGCCGACTTCGGCTTCAAGGACATCGAAATGAAGCTTTCCACCCGCCCTGAAAAGCGTGTGGGTTCCGATGAGCTGTGGGATCGCGCTGAAAACGCCTTGGCCGCCGCACTTGATAGCGCTGGTTTGCCATACGACTTGCAGCCGGGCGAAGGGGCGTTCTATGGCCCGAAAATCGAATTCTCGCTGAAAGACTGCCTGGGCCGTGTCTGGCAGTGTGGTACCTTGCAGCTCGATTTCAACCTGCCGATCCGTCTGGGCGCCGAGTACGTTTCCGAAGACAACAGCCGTAAGCATCCGGTGATGTTGCACCGGGCGATTCTCGGTTCCTTCGAGCGTTTCGTCGGGATTCTGATCGAGCATTACGAAGGGGCGTTCCCCGCGTGGCTGGCTCCGACCCAGGCCGTGGTGATGAATATCACTGATAAGCAGGCAGATTTTGCCCTTGACGTGGAAAAAACCCTCAACCAAAGCGGATTTCGTGCCAAGTCCGACTTGAGAAATGAAAAGATCGGCTTTAAAATCCGCGAGCATACTTTGCTCAAGGTTCCCTATCTCTTGGTTATTGGAGATCGGGAAGTCGAGACGCAGACTGTCGCTGTGCGTACCCGTGAAGGTGCTGACCTGGGCTCGATGCCCGTAGCTCAATTCTCGGAGTTCCTTGCACAAGCGGTTTCCCGGCGTGGTCGCCCAGATTCGGAGTAATTATTATTAAGCGTGAAATGAGACAAGATAAACGAGCTGCACCGAAAGCCCCGATCAACGAGAATATCTCGGCACGCGAGGTTCGGTTAATTGGCGCTGACGGCGAGCAGATTGGCATCGTCTCGATTGATGAAGCGCTTCGTATTGCTGAAGAAGCCAAGCTTGATCTGGTGGAAATCTCCGCCGACGCAGTCCCACCGGTTTGCCGTGTGATGGACTACGGCAAGTCGATCTTCGAGAAAAAGAAGCAGATTGCCGCGGCGAAGAAGAACCAGAAGCAGATTCAGGTAAAAGAAATCAAGTTTCGTCCAGGGACGGAGGAAGGGGATTACCAGGTAAAACTGCGCAACCTGGTACGTTTCCTGAGTGACGGGGACAGGGCCAAGGTATCCTTGCGATTCCGCGGCCGTGAGATGGCCCACCAGGAGCTGGGGATGGAACTCCTCAAGCGGGTTGAAGCTGACCTGCAAGAGTACGGTTCGGTCGAACAGCATCCTAAGATGGAAGGACGCCAGCTGATCATGGTCATCGCCCCGAAAAAGAAGAAGTAATCAACAGGGCACGGCAGGCCTTCTGATTATGTTTATCAACTGAATGCGGAGTATCCGAACATGCCAAAGATGAAAACCAAAAGTGGTGCTGCTAAGCGGTTTCTGAAAACTGCTAACGGTATCAAGCACAAGCACGCTTTCAAGAGCCACATCCTGACCAAAATGTCGACCAAGCGTAAGCGTCAACTGCGCGGTAGCAGCTTGCTGCATCCGTCTGACGTGGCAAAAGTCGAGCGCATGCTGCGCCTTCGTTAATTTTTGGATCAAGAATAGAGGAAGTAACTCATGGCTCGTGTAAAGCGTGGCGTCATTGCCCGTAAACGTCACAAAAAAATTCTGAAACTTGCTAAAGGCTACTACGGCGCACGCTCCCGCGTATTCCGTGTTGCCAAGCAAGCGGTAATCAAGGCAGGCCAATACGCCTACCGTGACCGTCGTCAGAAAAAACGTCAGTTCCGCGCTCTGTGGATCGCTCGTATCAACGCTGGTGCTCGTATCAACGGTCTGTCTTACAGCCGTTTCATCGCCGGCCTGAAAAAAGCGTCCATCGAGATCGACCGTAAGGTTCTGGCTGATCTGGCAGTGAACGAAAAAGCGGCGTTTGCTGCGATTGTCGAGAAAGCTAAAGCCACTCTGGCTTAAGTACCCCCGACAGTCACCCGGGCTCGCCTTTGTGGGCTCAGGTGTTAAACGTCATAAATAGGGGAAGAGCCTACAAGCTCTTCCCCTATTTTGTATCTGGAGTCTGTACATGGAAAACCTGGATGCGCTGGTCTCTCAAGCACTAGAGGCTGTGCAAAGCGCTGAAGATATCAATGCCCTGGAGCAAATCCGGGTTCAGTACCTTGGCAAGAAGGGTGAATTGACTCAGGTGATGAAGACCCTGGGGAATTTGCCGGCAGAGGAGCGCCCGCAGGTGGGGGCCCTGATCAACGTTGCCAAGGAGCGTGTTACAGAGGCTCTCAATACGCGCAAGGCTTTGTTTGAAGAGGCCGAGCTGGCTGCCAAATTGTCCGCTGAGTCCATTGACGTGACCCTGCCTGGCCGTGGCCAGGTCTCCGGTGGTCTGCATCCTGTGACCCGGACTCTGGAACGTATTGAACAGTTCTTCACCCATATCGGCTACGGCATCGCCGAGGGCCCTGAGGTTGAAGACGACTATCACAATTTCGAGGCGCTCAACATCCCAGGCCACCACCCGGCCCGGTCGATGCATGACACCTTCTATTTCAATGCGAACATGCTGCTGCGTACCCATACCTCGCCGGTACAAGTGCGCACCATGGAATCGCAGCAGCCGCCGATCCGCATCGTCTGCCCAGGCCGTGTGTACCGTAGCGACTCCGATATCACCCACTCGCCGATGTTCCACCAGGTCGAAGGCCTGCTGGTCGATCGCGACATCAATTTCGCCGACCTCAAAGGAACCATCGAAGAGTTCCTGCGAGTGTTTTTCGAAAAAGAATTGGCAGTGCGTTTCCGCCCTTCGTACTTCCCATTCACCGAGCCATCCGCTGAAGTCGATATGGAATGCGTGATGTGCAGCGGTAAAGGCTGCCGTGTCTGCAAGCAGACTGGCTGGCTGGAAGTCATGGGTTGCGGCATGGTTCACCCTAACGTGCTGCGCATGTCCGGGATCGATCCGGAAGAATTCCAGGGCTTTGCCTTCGGCATGGGCGTCGAGCGTCTGGCCATGCTGCGTTACGGCGTGAATGACCTGCGCCTGTTCTTCGACAACGACTTGCGGTTCCTCGCGCAATTTCGCTAGGTCGCACGCCCGTAACGAATCTTTCAGGAGAGCAGGATGAAATTCAGTGAACAATGGCTGCGCGGCTGGGTAAGCCCGCAGGTAAGTCGCGACGAGCTGGTTGCTCGTCTGTCGATGGCCGGTCTTGAGGTCGATAGCGTGACGCCGGCCGCCGGTGTTTTCAGTGGCGTGGTAGTGGGTGAGGTGCTGAGCACCGAGCAGCACCCCGATGCTGACAAGCTGCGTGTTTGCCAGGTCAGCAATGGCGCGGAAACCTTCCAGGTCGTATGCGGTGCGCCAAATGTGCGCCCGGGCCTGAAGATCCCTTTCGCCATGATCGGTGCGCAACTGCCTGGCGACTTCAAGATCAAGAAAGCCAAGCTGCGCGGTATCGAGTCCAATGGCATGCTGTGCTCCCAGGCAGAACTGCAGGTGGGCGAAGGCAATGATGGCCTGATGGAGTTGCCGGCCGATGCGCCGGTAGGCAAGGATTTCCGCGAATACCTGGAGCTGGACGACGCCAGCATCGAGGTTGATCTGACCCCTAACCGTGGCGATTGCCTGTCACTGGCGGGCCTGGCTCGTGAAGTCGGCGCGCTCTATGCCGCACCCGTCACCCGGCCGGTGGTGATATCTGTCGCGCCTGCGCACGACGAAGTGCGTCCGGTTGAAGTGCTGGCTCCGGCGGCTTGCCCTCGTTACCTGGGCCGGGTCATTCGTAACGTCGACCTGTCCAAGCCGACACCGTTGTGGATGGTCGAGCGCCTGCGTCGCGCTGATGTACGCAGCATCGATGCGGCCGTGGATATCACTAACTACGTAATGCTGGAACTGGGGCAGCCGCTGCATGCTTTCGATCTCGCTGAGATCAACGGCGGCATCCGCGTGCGGATGGCCGAAGAGGGCGAGAAGCTGGTGCTGCTCGATGGCCAGGAAGTAACGTTGCGCGCTGATACCCTGGTTATCGCCGACCATACCCGTGCCCTGGCGATTGCCGGTGTCATGGGCGGCGAGCACAGCGGTGTAACCGCAACTACTCGTGACGTTTTTCTGGAAAGCGCGTTCTTCGATCAAATCGCCGTCGCTGGCAAAGCCCGCTCCTATGGCTTGCATACCGACGCTTCGCATCGTTATGAGCGTGGTGTGGATTGGCAGTTGGCCCGTGAAGCCATGGAGCGTGCCACTGGCCTGCTGCTGGAAATCACCGGCGGTGAAGCAGGTCCGATCATCGAAGCGGTCAGCGAGCAGCATCTGCCGTCGATCGCCCCGGTCACTCTGCGAGCTGAGCGCATCACCCAGATGCTGGGCATGGAAATCGAACCTTCGGAAGTCGAGCGTTTGCTCGGTGCCCTGGGCCTGAAGATTGCTGCCGATGGAGCAGGGCAGTGGCGCGTTGAAGTGCCAAGCCATCGCTTTGACATCAGCCTGGAAGTCGATCTGATCGAAGAGCTGGCTCGCCTGTACGGCTACAATCGCCTGCCGGTTCGCTACCCACAGGCGCGCCTGGCTCCACAGGCCAAGGCTGAGGCCCGTAGCGACCTGCCAGAACTGCGCCGTTTGCTGGTCGCCCGCGGTTACCAGGAAGCTATTACTTACAGCTTCATCGATCCGAAACAGTTCGAGTTGTTTAATCCGGGTGTCGAGCCGCTGTTGCTGGCCAACCCGATTTCCAACGACATGGCTGCCATGCGTTCATCGTTGTGGCCCGGTCTGGTCAAGGCACTTCAACACAACTTGAACCGTCAGCAGGACCGTGTCCGTTTGTTTGAAAGCGGTCTGCGTTTCGTTGGCCAATTGGAAGGCTTGAAGCAAGAGCCGATGCTGGCCGGCGTGGTTTGCGGTAGCCGCCTGCCGGAAGGCTGGGCGCAAGGTCGCGAGGTCGTGGACTTCTTTGACGTCAAGGCCGACGTAGAAGCAGTACTGGGTTTTGCCGGGGCACTCGACGCGTTTACTTTTGTGCCTGGCAAGCATCCTGCGCTGCACCCAGGGCAAACCGCACGCATCGAGCGTGAAGGTCGTTTGGTGGGTTATATCGGCGCTATCCATCCCGAATTGTCGAAAACCCTCGGTCTCGACCGTCCGGTCTTCGTATTCGAGCTGGTTCTGGCCGAAGTAGCCGCAGGAAAAATGCCTGAATTCCATGAGTTGTCGCGCTTTCCTGAAGTGCGTCGTGACTTGGCCTTGCTGGCTGATCGCGATGTGGCCGCCAGCGCAGTGCTGGATGTAATCCGTGAGAATGCAGGCGAATGGCTGACAGACCTCAGGTTGTTTGACGTATACCAAGGTAAAGGCATTGATCCTCATAGAAAAAGCCTTGCAGTTGGCTTGACCTGGCAGCATCCATCGCGCACTCTTAATGACGATGAGGTGAATTCCGCGACGCAAAATATCCTCACCTCGCTCGAACAAAGGTTGAACGCCACGTTAAGGAAGTGACGTATGGGGGCTCTGACGAAAGCTGAAATGGCCGAACGTCTCTACGAAGAGCTGGGCCTGAATAAACGTGAGGCCAAGGAATTGGTCGAGCTGTTTTTTGAGGAAATCAGGCACGCTCTCGAAGACAACGAACAGGTCAAATTGTCCGGTTTCGGTAACTTCGATCTTCGGGATAAACGCCAGAGACCTGGCCGCAACCCGAAGACGGGTGAAGAAATCCCGATCACGGCACGCCGTGTGGTCACCTTTCGTCCAGGGCAGAAGTTGAAGGCCCGAGTTGAGGCTTATGCTGGAACCAAGTCATAACGACGAGCTCCCGGTCATTCCGGGCAAGCGCTACTTCACCATCGGCGAAGTCAGCGAGCTCTGTGCGGTCAAACCGCATGTGCTGCGTTATTGGGAGCAGGAGTTTCCTCAACTCAACCCCGTCAAGCGCCGCGGAAACCGTCGGTATTATCAGCGCCAGGATGTGCTGATGATCCGACAGATCCGCGCGTTGCTTTATGATCAGGGGTTCACTATCGGTGGAGCGCGGCTGCGCCTTTCCGGTGATGAAGCCAAAGACGACACGACCCAGTACAAGCAATTGATCCGCCAGATGATCTCCGAGTTGGAGGACGTTCTGGTGGTGCTCAAGAAGTGATTTTCTGCTTTTAAAATACTTCCAAATTTCAAAAGCTTGCGATATATTCTTGAGCGCTTCGTTAAGAAGCAAACCCAGTAACACGCCTAGTCGGGGCGTAGCGCAGTCCGGTAGCGCACTAGCATGGGGTGCTAGGGGTCGAGTGTTCGAATCACTCCGTCCCGACCATATTCCTAAGAGAGATCAAGCACTTAGCGGCCTGATCTCTTTTTTCGTTTAGGGGCAGCACAAAACCTGCGCAATACTCGCGCAAAACTAGCCAGTGATTTCGCTGATATTCAGGTCGGGAATCGCCTCTGACCAGATGATCTCGGCGTGGTCGCGCTGGTAGTTTTTTGTCATTACCTCACTCGCGTGACCCGCGATCTTCTGCCCATCTTTACCGGCCTTCTGGTACAGGTGCAGCGACAGCGCCCTGACTTCGTGAAAGCCCGGCATCTCTTCTTCCTTCCACCCTGCGTAGCAGCCGGCGGCCTCTCGGGCTTCCTTGAATGCGCGCGTCAAATACCGTTCCTCAACCTTGGTCCAGTGATCCTTGGTCTGCGCCTGCTTCTGCTTCAGGCGATCAGGCTTGCGATGCACCAGATAGGGGGAGGCGATGTTGTCCCGGCATCGAGTGATAACGGCCTGCAGCTCCTCAGTGATTAGAAAGCGTATCCAGGCAGCATCAGTGGCCTTGGCCGTCTTCTTCTGCACCAGGTACAGGTATCCATCACGAGCCCCATCGAACCGCATGTCCAGGATGTCAGTCCGCCTTTGTGCGGTGATCAGGGCTAAGTCGATTGCGTTCTTCAGCCAGTTGGGCGCCTTATCGCGAATGGCTTTCAAGCCCTCCACAGTGTGACGTTTTCGTTGTTTCTTCTCGATTCTGTTGATCGTGTTAGCGGCCGGATTGTCCGGGCAAAGACCCTTTGAGGCGGCATGATTGAAGATATCAATCAGCAATGCCCGGCATTGATTCGCTGTCCACGGGGTCAATTTATCCAGTTCGGCTGCGACCATGCGTATGGTGATCTGGTCTACAGCTTTGCCTTCAAACCACTTTCGGAACCGCCGGAAGTGCACTGCGTACAATCCGAGGGTTCCTTTCGCAAGCTCCCTTGGTGGCAGGACCTCTGCCTCGTACTTGTCGAGGAACCCCTCGAAGCTATCGGATAGGGTATCCATTACGGAGCCAACAAGGTCAGCGCCTCGCATGAATTCCAGATTCAACTGCTTCGCGGCGTCAATGGCTTTCAGGCGGTCAGCGCCGAATGGGAAGAATTTCCCATCGGTTGGCCGCCGATAGCGATATGTTCCGCGCCGCGCATCGAAGTACAGGTTCTGCGGAAGGCTCTTGTTCGCAGCTTTGCGCGGCCTTGGTGCCATCATGCAGCTCCTTTCAATACCATCGCGACGAGGTCGTTGCCGGCTGACTTGGTGAATGCAGTCCAGTCAACGTACCAGAGCTTGCCTATCTGCTCGCCTGGGAGCTGACCATTGCGGATGTAGTTGCGGATCGCCTGGGGGCAGGGCGGCGTTCCGTTCACCCCCCAGCGTCGGCGCTGAAACTCGCTGATCTTGATCAGTTCTCGATTCATTATTGGTGATCTCCTTGCGGCTCAGGGCCTGGCCCACTGGACGATGTAGATAGCGATGCATGCGGTGGCGCATATCCACAGCATCGAGCCGAAGCCCCCGACAATGAGGGCGGCTTCAGTCCTGCTCTCCCACATGCTGGGGACGGCGTAGAGAAACCAGGGCAGGGTGATCAGCAGGTAGGCCAGCATGCCGACCAGGATCTCGAAGAGTTTTTTTGCAGACATGGGGAATCCTCGCCCGCGCGTGGCAGGCCTTCAGGTTTATTCAGAATTGTGTGCGGGACAGTTGTCGCGACAGTTTGTAAAGTTGCGCCGCTCGACCGGCCCAGCGCACTTGTAAAGGGGCGAATGTGCTGGCCGGGACGGGCGCCAGTTCAGATTCTTGATTCAGGGTTTTCGGAAAGGTCTTGCAGACGCCGGCGTTGCGCGCGGCTACTGTTGGGTTGTTCGCCCAGTCCGTTGTCCTGGCTATCCTTCGACTGCAATACGGGCTGTGGCGAACTCCTATTGCTGGATCAGCTCCGCGGGAACTTCGAAGAAGCCGAGCCGGCCCTTGAACGGGGTGAACGGCAGCGGCTTCGGATCGCGCAACATGAATCCCTTCTGCCCCATGTACCAAGGCGAGTCGCTGGTATCGAGGCTGTCGACCAGCTCAACCGAGCCGATGATGCCGCCGCGCTGCATATCGGCACGGTCAGGCATTGGCAGGCCACGGTCGTAGCAGTACAGCAGCGCCCGGGTGAACTCAGCGCTGGTCATGCCCTTGGCGGCGTGCACCAGGAACCGCCCGCGGAACTTCGTGTGCCAGCTGCGGTTCTCGATGTTTTTCCTATGATGGGTGATCAGATGCGCCCATGGCTGCCTGATCGATAGCGCTTTCATTTGCCACCTCTTTGCTGTGTTTTTCCAGGTAGGCCAGTGCTGAGCGGAGTACTGCCAGGTCGTCACCAAACATTCCTAGCCCTTTGTTGCACGGTCCACAAAGGATGCCCCTGACCTGTCCTGTAGCGTGGTCATGATCGAGATGCGGCCTAAAACCTCGCGGATCCTCTGGATACTTCAAGCAAATTGCACAAAGCCCTCCCTGCGTCGCCAGAATCTCGTTGTATCGCTCAGGTGTGATCCCGTACTGGCGCTTTAGGTGGGACTTCCAGCGGCTCCGCTCCCACTCTGATGGGTTTGCTTCGGCCCAGGCCTTGATTGCTGAACGAGCGCAGGCCTTGCATTTGTGCGGTGCCGACTTCGACATTTCTCGCGTCGGCTTCTTGGTGTTGCACCCCTGGCATATTGGGAGGGCACCCAGCAGATGGGCGCTATAGGCTTTTTCCGCATCCGAACGCCTGGCAAATGGTTGAGCTACCCACCCGCATGTGCAGCTCATTGCCCAGCCATCTTTTGGTGATTGGCGAGGGCCTGGAACCGGGCTGAGTGGGGTCGCCTTTCGCTCATGTCCTGCGATAGTTCTACCGCCCATGATCGCCGCCGTGGACGATCAGCCAGGCCCAGGGCTGTCGAATGCTCAAGGCCTTCATCGTTTCGGCCCCGTGTAGATCGGCCAGGCCATGTAAAGCAGGGGGAATGGTCATTGCTGACATCGATCTGGTCGCCGGTGAGGTCGGGGAGGCTTGATCTTCTTTTCTGTGGGCATGAGGATACTTCAATACTTTTGCGCTGTAGAATCGGAAGCAGATCAAAAAAGGAGTTTTTATGGGTAGGATGCTTGCACTAATAGGGGTAGTTTTTACTATCCTTTACGTTGTTTTTGTTTGGTGGTTAGTTGGTGATCGACTTCAGACACTTCAAGGTATGGAGCTGAATGAAGTTGGCGATTTTCTTGCCGGTGCTTTTGGTCCTTTAGCTATTCTCTGGCTCGTTTTGGGATTCTTTCAACAAGGCATCGAGCTTCGACAAGGTACAGATGCACTTAGATTGCAGGCCGAAGAGCTGAGTAGATCCGTCGTTCAGCAGTGCGAAATGGTTGCAGCTCAAAAAGCCAGTTTGCAAAACTATGAGAGGTCGCTTGAGCCCTTGCTGCACGTGTCAGTTGGCGATGCTGCCTGGGGTGAAGGCGAATTTTACATTGATGTAGATGTTAAAAATACCGGAGATTATTGTGAGTCGGTAAAAGTTCATGTAGATGCAGGTGACGGGGACAGAGATCCTCTCGATATGGATCCATTGATTAGTGGCGGCAGCAGTTGGGTGCGTGTCGAGGGGCTAGATGAGTGGGGAAATTGCAAATTAGTTGTCTCGTACAAAACAAGAAGTGGAACATCTAATTCCCAGTCTTTTACGGTTTCACATTATCAAGATGATGACAGACATCAATATTATGTGACCAAGCATCCGTTCTTGAGCTGAATGATTGAAAAAAGATTCAGTACAGTCAGGCAGCAAGACGCTGATAAGGGCGACGATGTAGCAGTCACAAGTCCTCCTAGTTTGCGACCCGTTCTTGCGGCACGCTGACCATTTCGTTATTGCTCATCTTTCACCTCATTGCCCATGGCGGCGGTCAGCGGAACCAATGCCAATTTCGGTAAGTTGCATGGCCGGCATCGGGAAATGTAGCTATCACGCATGCCTTCCGCCGATGACTTTGACGGCCCGCAGAGATCCAGTTTGAATTGAGCTCGCCGTTTATGGTGAGCGCCCAAGCGACTACCGGCTTTGCGGAAGATTCACGGTTATGAACGAAGCCGTTCAAAGCTGCCTGCGCGATATCGAGCATTTCAACGTGGCCAACTTGATGACTTCGCTCATGCTGCCCCGAATAAATCAGTAACGCTTCCCGCAAGGCATCTACCTCAGCTTGCAGTTCGCCGATTCGATCCATGGCCTGGTCGACGACCTTTTGCGCTTCGTGCACATCGATCCAGTTGCCCAGGGCCTTGTTCTCGAACTTCTGGACCGATGTACTCGACCGGGAAAGGAAGAAGGCATACCGCGGTAGGGCGTTCAGTTTGTCCCAGAACTCGCGCCCTGGGCGCTGCGCGTTGCTGGGTTGGTTTTCTATAGGCATGGGAATGTCTCGCGGCTATCATGGCGGTTTGATGGCTTAGAAAAAGAGGAAAGGATGTCTGACGGCCCAACTACGGTGCACATAACCCTATTCGTTACAGTGGGAGCCTTCACTGTTGCGGCTCTCAGCCTGTTCTTGGGGTTTCTTTTGATCGAGCATGGAACGACAGGGGCGATGTCGCTTGAGATTCAAAGCGGCGATACGAAGGTGAACCTATTCACTTTTGTGCCCGGCGTCGGTTTCGGATTTTTTGGGTCGGCTATCGCCTGGAAGGCGCTATCTGTACTGGTTGGTAACGGCGTCCGAGTTGTCTTGGCGCAGCCACCAAAAGCCTCTAAGTAGACCCTCCTAACACAAGCTATGCCGCCTTCAGTAGCGCCTCGATGACGCGCTGACCAGCCAGCGGCGGCACTGCGTTGCCGGCCATGTGCATCGTCAACCGGTGGTTGTCTGGCCGCAAGGTGTCTGCCGGGAACGACATCGCGGCGAGGGCTTCGGTGGCGTTGAGCATTCGCATCTCGTTGCCACGTACCAGCGCCCATCGATCCAGTGTGGTGATGGTCCCGATCGGGCGATTGATGTCACGCCCAGTCAGCCCGGAGCCTTTACCGTAATAGGGCATGATGAACTGATCGCCGAAGCGTGCTCGACCATTGCGCACCCGCTCCAGAGTGGCTTGCGCCCGTCCCGGCTTCTCGATCGACGACCAGCGCCCGGTGTCGAAGTTGAGGAAGTTGGCGGCAGGGACATGCTGTCGCTTATGCAACTCGAGCATCAGTGGCGCTTGGCTTCGCGTCAGCACCAGGAACAGCCGGACGCGGTGTTGCGGCACACTCAGATCAGCACAATCAACGACATGCGGCGCGACCTGATAGCCCAGGGCATGGACTGCCTGCACCCAGGCCGGATACAGAGCCCATTTAGTAAACTCGGGCACGTTTTCAACGAGGCCGAATTGCGACCTGTGAAACTCCAGGGCAGAGACAACGGCCCAGGCTGTAGACCTTGACGAGTCATGTTGTGGGTTTCCATTGGCCTTCCCGCGTGCCGGGCTGTGGCCCTGGCAGCATGGCGATGCTAGAAGCAGGTCGTGAGCTGGTACTTGATCCCAGCGGGCCTGATGCAAGTCCTGGCAAACGTGCTGGGTGTCAGGGTGGTTTGCGCTGTGCCATTCCACGGCGGCCGGCCAGTGGTTTGCCGCCCAGAGAACCTGGACGCCTGCGGCGCGTGCGCCGGTGCTCCATCCGCCGAGGCCGGCGAAAAGGTCAATTGCTGTGCTCATTGTTTTATCTGCCCTACTTGGTAGACTTCCCAGATTTTGGGATGGAATGAACTTATGAAAGACAAGGACTTGGTTAGGTCATATATAAATAACTTTCGTCGTCATATGGCGCGGTATTTGCTGCCAAATGTTTCTTTGAAGGCAACGGCGATATTGGCGAAAGATGATGGGGGAGTTGTAAAGTTTGCCTTTGAAGTTAACGGGCAAAATTCGGACGAAATAAAGCGAGGGGTTGATTCAATCGGTGACGCCATTCTTGAGTTAGGGTTGAAAACATTTGGCGACCCGAGAGGTATAAGTTTTTCTGGAACTAATGTTGTCATGGAAAAAGACAGCATGTACTTAATCAAAGGTGGCGATCCTAAGCTTTGGGGGGACTCATCTGCTAAGGCCGACGTGGCGAAGATTGTTGGTTCGTCGCGGAGCTCAAAGAAATGAAGGTCAAAGGGATTGAGGGAACCCCACAGGAAATACACGACCTTTTTAAAAACAATGGGCTTGATATAAACAAATATATTTCTGCGCCATTGGCAGCCCGATGGGTAATTGTCCCGGCAGTTGTTCTGGTTTTGGTTCTTCTCGTGATGGTCTTTGGCCCGGTTTTTTACGAGAAGTTCGCTACAAAATGCTTGGCGGGTGTGGTGGTAGCTGCTCTTATAGCTGTCGTCTGGCTTGCGATAGCCACCCAGGTTCGATTTGAGAGCGCAACAGGAACGCTGATCTGCCTGGTTGGTGGCGTTGTGATCATTCTTGTAGCTGCTGGGGTGATGACGCCTTCCGAAGCTCTAACTACTATCAAAGACTTCAAGAAATAGGCTGCCTTAGACGCCCAATCCTGTTGGTGGGCGTTATCGTTGAATAGGGGGGCTCTGCCCGCCAGCGCCGGAGGGGCAGGCCAGATCTGCGAGCAGCAGAGGCACCTGGGCTTGGTCGGCGATACCGGCGGGGCGGACGGTGTTGAACCCTGTGTCTACCGCCGATAGAACCTCGATCCAGTGGCTTTCGCGCTGAGTGATGTAGGCCGCTCGATTGGTGCAACCCTCTGGATAGGCGATCACCTCGATCACGGAGAATTCCCAGTCGGTAATGTTGCTGCTGCCCAGCGCTGAGTGGAACTTGCAGTTCGTTGGGTTGCTCAGGTGCTGCCACCAGCGCAGCGTGAACGGTTGGGTGGTCTGGCCAACGTAGACCCGTCCGGTGGACTTCTGGCGAACCTGGTAGATTACGGCGGGTGACCGGCCTTCGTTCAGCAGACGGAACTCCTGCACATCGCGGAATCGCGCGGCCTGCTTGCACGCCTCGGTGCAGTAGTCGTGGCTGGTCGTTTCCGTGTTTGGGTCGTTGTACTTGTCGATCAGCTTGAACACCGCGCCACACTCCTTGCAGGCAGTTTCTTCGAAGCGGCGCAGCAGATAGGCGTCGTGTTCGCGCAGCTCCTGGATGTGCAGGAGATACGCGTGATCACTCACGTCCGAACGCAGCACACGTGATGGAAACTGCCGCTCATACAATTCTTCGACCTGAGCCTTCGCAGCTTTTCGGTTTTCTGCTTCGACCATGCCACTGAACACCGGCGGCCAAGCCCATTCTGCTTCGCGGTTGGGGCCGGCTGGCTGGCGGCCTTTGATCTGGTAGTAGAACTTGGTCATGGATTCTCCAAGCATGCGCCGCCCTCCGTAGCCGGATGCGGCATGGTGATATCGTAGAATTGATGATGTAATGCAGGGCTGGCTTAGCTACTGCACCGAGGAGCAATGGTGGAGATTTATCGCAAGGGATCGGAGAGCTCGGGGGGCTGGGTTCACATCGCAAAACGCAAGTCGAAGAAAGCTGAGCCGTGGCGACTCTCAATGGGGGCCAGCCATCTGGGTGTTCCTTACAACGGCCCTTGTGTGGCCCTTGTGCACAAACGCTGCAAGATCTCGGAGAACGGTGAGCGCGACTACAAAGTTGAACTCGACTTCCATGAGATTGCCTCCATGCTCAATATGTTGGCCGAGGAAGGGATTGATCAATATGGTCCTTCGCTCGCCGAAGCCTTATCTGGATCTATCCGTTCTCTCAACCGATTGATGTCCGCTGCGAGCGGTTTGCCCTTGCCTGGGCAAGAGCACGATGACTAGCCTTCGCCGTTCTTAAGTCGCAACGCGCTTCAACTGGTCGACCAGCTGCGTCGGCAGATTCTTGATGGTCAAGCTGGCGCTTATCTGGTCGAACTCGACGCGCTCGCCGAGGAGGTGCGCTTCGAAGCTGATGGACATGCCTTCGGCGCGCCCGGTGAAGCGGCGGTATTGGTTGATCGTTCGATTATCAATTGGGATCGCTGGCGACAGCCCGTAGTCCTTGTTGCGGATGTGATCGTAGAATGCCTTGGGGCGCTCCTCGTCTATCAGTTCAGACAGCTCCTCGAGATTCACCGGCTCTCCCAGCTTGGTCTGCGCAGTGGAGTAGCTGACCAGGGCCAGGGTCTTCTCCCGGGCCGACTCTTCCGGCAGATCCTCGCCTTCGACGAAGTCGCTGAACGCCTTGAGCAGGGTGCGGGTTTCACCTGGGCCGTCGATGCCTTCCTGGCAGCCAATGAAGTCGCGGAAATAGTCGTTGGCCTTCCGACCGTTCTTGCCCTTGATGTACGAGATGTACTGGCGCGACTTGGGATTGTTCTTCCACTCACTGAGATTGATGCGCGCCGCCAGGCGGATGTGATCCAGATCCAGGCGCTTGACCGTCATCAGGCTTAGCTCTTCGGTCATGGTCACCGCATCCGTCTCCTGCACCAGGGCAATGACCAAGTATTCGGTCATACCTTGCTGGTAGTGGCAGAAGAGCGCGTGCCCGCCGGTTGTCAGGTTCGACTCTTCCATCAGCTTTGTCAGGTGCTCGACGGCGGTAGTGCTGAAGTCCAGAAAGTCGCTACCGCCGGCTAGGTACTTGTCGAGCCATCCACTCAGCGGGTATGCGCCCGATTCGGCGTGGAAGAAGCCCCAGCCCTTACCGGAGGTGGCGTTGTAGCTTTCATTGAACTGGCACATCAGGTCGTCCCGGGCCTGACTCTCGACCTGCTCGGCACCGCCGAGGAACAGAGCGGCTGGGGTGCCGTCAGGCTTTTTGTCGATCTTGTGGATCACGCTGTGGAGTACAGGCATTGCAATTACCTCGGGTAGGCGCCGCCCTCCGTGACCGGTGGTGGCAATTTGGTTTGGGTTGGGGTATTACGGGTGACCGGCATGGGGCCGGAACAGGGAATTGTGAAGATGGAAAAGAACGATTTTGAGTACAATGCCGATCTCTTCCGTGGGGAGCTGGCATCCGCTGATTTTGCCGTTAAGCTTGCAAGGGCAAAGCTACTCACAATGTTTAACCATTGGCGGGAGCTGGGGCAGCTTTACCTAGACGGTGCAGTACTGATTTCGCCGGACTCGGGAGAAAGTCGGCTAGATGGTGAGGTGATGGGCAAGAAGTTTTCAGTCCACTACCAAGCGGATTGGCGAACCGGGAACGGCATGGTAGAAGCTGCTGTCTGCACGAATTCTATGATTTCTTTTGAGCCCATTGAAGTTGCCCGATTTCTGGTGAGTCAGAACGGCGGGATTTTCTCTGCAGTCGGTGAGGAGCTTGTGAGTCAAGATCACCCCAACTGTAGCTATGTAACCTTCGCCACAATTATCAGGCGTGTACTCAACGTCTCGTCGTGATTCTCAAGACGCAGGGGTGAAGAGTTATCACCCGGATCCTGCAGAATCATCAGCATGCTCTTGCGGTTGAACTCCAGCTCCACAGATTGCGAGGTATCGTATTTGTGGCGCGGCGGAGTTAAGAGGGGAAGGGCGCGGCCTAGTTGGTTATGTTTCCTCGACGTCGAGCTGAGACGCTTTGCGCTGGCCTGCAGCCTGAATCATCAGCGCCACATTTTCACTAACTGTTATTTTGTGGCGCGGACATTCGATTGCTTGATAGGAGAGGGATGGGCCCAGGGCGTGAGCATTTAGGATCAGGTTCTGGATCGCCTCACTGATCTCCTCAATATCATTCCAGGCCATCAGCTCTTCAAGCTTCTGTCGGGCGCCTAGCCGCAGTCTGTGCCGCAGTTCCTTCTCGTCGTACTCGATCCGCTTCAGCGCAGCTTTGGCCGATCGTTCTTGCCCGGTCTTCGCCATAGCAGTTCTCCGTTATTCCACTGGCCGGCAGTGCCAGCCAGGTTTGTCGTTTGCGTTGTTGGGTGCGAGCTATGCGGCGCATGAAGTGCAGCCGCGCTGTGCTTTTGGATAGTCGATCCCGTGTTCGGTCAGGATTCGCTCGAGGGTCTTGTTTGCGATACCAAGCTTCCCGCACACCTGGCGCCGAGTGATGCCCAGCTCCTTGAACTCCTTGATACGCTCGGCGAGCTTCGCGTCCCTGGCCTTCATTTGCTCAGTTCGATGGGCGTCGTTCGCGCCGCCGTGAACTGGGCGCTTGAACGTCAGGCCGTAATCCTGAGCGATGCTGTAGAGCTGCCGACGGCCGATCCCCAGAGTTTCTACAATCTCAGACTGGGTGTGCGTGGGCGCCATGCCTTTGATCTTTTCGACCAGGGCCATTCGCTTCTGGTGGCGAATGTCCGCCGGGGTGAGCGGCTTTTGCTCAGGCTCAACCCGTCTCCGCACGAACGGCTTCGGCGCTGGCGGCATTTGGTTGCGGTAGGTGATCGGCTTGGGCTTGTAGCCGATAGGTTCGGCCTCCTCGATCTTTCCGCCGGCCGCCAGGTACTGTTCCACCTGGGCGGCTAGTTCACACCGGGCTACGGACAGAGCGCGATGCTTAAGGGCTACGCCAAGCTGGGCGACCTGCACATGCTGGTTTCCACCGAGCCATTCAATTGGTCAGCCGGCGGCGAGCATTGGATTGCCCTGCGACGGCGTGACGGCAGCGCATCCGGGCCCTACGTGGCCACCCGAATCGACGACTGCCGCCTGACCATCCCGAGCCTGGACTTCATCCCGGTACTGGGCAGCGCGATGGACGCGCCAGTGCTCCAGTTCGGACCCAGGGCCAAGTTCTGCTACCCGGCGTTGATAAAGGAGGTCAACCCGAGCGGCACCGTCAGCTGCAACGTCACCGCTGTGAATTACGACGAACGCGTCTATCTGGACGACGACAACTTCCCGCCGGCCTGACCGGATCCTAACGAGCATGCCCGCCCTGCGCGGGCTTTTTCATGCCCGGAGAAAATATGCGCTACAACACTGGCAACCCGGTTGGAACCGATGGCTCGAGCGATCCTCGCGACCTGTACGACAACGCTGCCATCATCGATTTACTGTTGACCGGGCCTCTGGGTGAGTGCCTGAACCGCCTCGGTGCGCCGCTTAAATCCTGGGTCGGTATCATGCAGCAGGTGACCGATTACCTCATCGACCAAGGCTATGAGTCGGTATTTCTGATCTATGGGTCAGGCGTTGTCGTTGAGCGCCAAACTCAGCTCGTTCAGCGCGATGGTGAGCTGTATCGCGTAATGGATGCAGCTGATATCCCTCTCACGCTGACTGGAACATGGGCAACTGATGCACCTAAGCTTCAGGCGGTCGGTGATGCCGCACTGCGCCAGGCCCTCGCCTCTTCGACAGGTGCAACCTATGTGCATCGAGGTAGTAGTACAGTTGACGCCGACCTTGCTGCGCTTGAGTCTGCCGATGCCGATCAGGACATTAAGATTCAAGCAAACACTGATTCGATTGCTGCTGCGGGGAATGTAAATCGCATTTTCAGCAATACGATAGAGCCTGCGGTAATCGACTTGCACTTTGGCACTCTTAAGGGGGTTGGCTGGACCGCATCTGAGCCAGGAAACATCGTGGCTCATACCGTCACTGGCTCCACAGCCAATACCATTACCTTAAACAACGTGACCGGTTTGTATCCTGGCCAATTAATCAGCTACCAAGGCACAAACGGCGAGTACTATGCGTCGGTCATCAAGCTGATCGGCACGCTGACGCTTACTATGGCGATACCGCTGCCACAACCCATCGCCAATGGCGCCCAGCTTTACAACTTCTACCGCGATGATGCGCACGGCAACACCTACGGCTTTAATGCCGTTGCCGATGACGCGCTGCGCCAACTGGCTGCTGGTCGCTTGTTTCGCACTGAGTACCAGGCCAAGGATACTGCGATTTGGTCGCCGCTGCTCGGTGCGACCCTGACAACCCAAACCGTCACTGCATATGACAACCCAGGGGCAAGCGCAATTGGTGAGCGCGGCCTGCTTGTGCAGAGCTCAACAATCAATGCCGGGGTACTTTCGTCGCTTGTTGCACTCATCGGCGGTGATTACGAGACAGTGATTGCACTCAACCCAGGGAGCCGTGATGGCGGGTTCACTGGAGCAATTGATATTTCAGTTGAAGAGGTGACTGCTGATGGGGTCACACAGACCATTGCATATATCCCATTGACGCTAAGCTGGGGCGCGGTCGGCGTCCAGAAGCTCAAGTATTCCGTCCGACCAGGCAGCATGATCCGAGTACGGGTTACGTCGCCGAACTCCGGGCCTTGGCGTTTCTACGTCGGCCCAATGGTCCACAACCGTGTCGGTGGCTACCTCAACAACTTGAACCGCGGCAAGCATGTCTTGCTGGGGGATAGCTGGTTCACAAGCGGTGGCGACTTCCACAACCGGCTCATTGCGCGCCTGCCGAAAGCGACTGTTGTTAGCGCCGGCGTACCAGGAAACCGGGCATCACAGCTCATCGCCAGGTTCTCGACCGACGTGACGCCGCAGAACCCCGACTTCGTGTGGGTGATGGTTGGGACCAATGACTACTACGCAAGCGTGAGCAATTCCGACTTCGAGCAGCAGATTCACCAGCTGCGCAACATGATTCAGGGGATTGGTGCGCAGCCGATCTTCTTTAATGCAACGGTGGGCGCGATCAGCTACGTTCCTGAGCAACTGACCAAGTCGCGCAGCTATGCGCTCAACGTTCGATACGTAGGCCAGGAGCAGGCGTCCAACGGCGCTGGGGCAGTCATGCGCAACATTGCAATGTCCCGTGAAGTCATTGTTCCGGCAGCTGGCTCGGCGACAATTGTGGTGACCCCCGGACAAACTCGCCTACCTGCATTGATTCGGTTCCTCACGCAGTCAATTACCGGCATGACCATCAGCGTGTCATACGCATCGACGGCAGACGGAGCCGGGACTATCGACCCCAGCACCTTCACAGGAGTCGGCATCACAAAAGATTTTCTGGCCCCTCGGACAGACACCTCCTTGCGCTTTGTTGTGGTGAAAGTTTCGAATGCCACAGGCTCATCTATCACCGCAACCATCCTTGCCGATATCTGCTGGCAACAATCGTTGGTCTGATCGACCTCTATGTAATAATGCGGGCACATTCATGGACGGATAGTCCCGCATGCGATTTCTGCTTTCTTTCTTCACTGCTCTTTCCCTGTCTACCGCTGCAGTTGCTGAGCCGATCAAGCACACCGACCTGAACCCTGCATTTATTGATCTGCACTTCGGGACGCTGGCCGGGGTAGGTTGGTACACCAATGAGCCGGGCGGCGTCGTGGAAGCCGCGGCCAAGGCCGAAGGGAAGGTCGGCGACTTCGCCATCAACCTCACTTCTACCAGTGGTTTCAGCCGCGGCCAGCTGGCTTGCTACCAGGGCGACGATGATACGCTCTACCCGGTGGTCATCAAGGACGTGAAGGCAGACCAGGTCGTCGTCGACCGGCCGTTGCCGCGGGCAATGCCGGCAGGGGCGAAGCTCTACAACTTCTACCGTGACGACGCTCACGGTAACCAGTTTGGTTTTGCATGCGTTGTTGACGACGCACTGCGTCAGTTGGCCGAGCGCCCAATGCTTCGCCGCGCAGCACAGTACAAATCAGCGTCGGGCTGGGAAGTGATCAACGGCGCACGGTCTGTTCCGGCCCCAACGGCCGGATACGGGGATGTTGGCGGCCATTCAGAGGATGGAGTAGGGATCGCGGTACACGCCGGAAATGCCGGTGCTGGGGTTGCATCCAAGCCGGTCGTTTCGCTCTACGAGAACATGGTCACGAACGTGGTGATCAACCCGGGCAAGCAGGCCGGCAAACAGGCGGCAATCCTTGACATCGTCGTCACCGAGATTCGCCCGACCGGCGAGACCATCGAAGCGGCCAGAACCCAGGTCACCCGCGACGACACCATCGCATCGGTGGATATCCCGTACACCATTGTTGCCGGCAGCAAAATCCGAGTTAAGGTTACGGTCCCGACGTCCGGAGGCGCCGTCTTCTATCCTGGGTCGATCACTCACTACCACGCGCTGTCGCCAGTCGAAGACATCAACCGCGGGAAGCATGTGATTCTCGGAGATAGCTGGTCGACTCCTGGCGCCGGCATCCACAAGCGGCTGAAAGAGCGCCTTGATAAAGCAGTGGTCATCAGCAAAGGCATCCCCGGAAATCGCACCGACCAGATGGTTGCCCGATTCTTCAAGGATGTTGCCAATGAGAAGCCAGACTATGTGTGGATCATCGGCTCGACAAACGACTATTACCAAGGTACGTCCAACCAGGTGTTCCAGTTCCAGATCACATATCTGCTTGACTACATCCGCTCCATAGGTGCCAAGCCAATCATCTTCAACCCAACGGTTGGAGCAATTGCCCCGCTTACCGGCGGCAACCAACTGTTTAATTCCCGAAGCTTTGCGCTGAACACGCTCTATGTTCCAGCGGTAAGCTTCCTGCGAAGCCCGCTTCTGCAAGTCAAGCAGCAGTAGAGACATCATTTCAAATGAACCCGCTTAGGCGGGTTTTTTATTGCCTGGAGAAAAGTATGCCGACCACCGAAACCCGCGGGGTGCGCAATCGAAACCCCGGGAACATCGACTACAACCCGGCCAACAAGTGGCAGGGCCAGCTCCCACCAAACCCAGCGCTTGAGAAGCGGTTCGCCTGTTTCGATAC
>NZ_FNPW01000034.1 GCF_900107395.1 Pseudomonas sp. NFIX28 | reverse complement strand
ACGCGCTTCGACAAACTCGCAGAAAGTTATGCGGCGATGGTCTTGCTGGCTTGTGCTATGTGGTGTTTACGACATTACTTTTCGTAAAGAGCCTAACGTTGAGTTTGCGGACTTAACCTTCACCAGGAAAACCACGATGACCAAGCCGACTATCGCATTGACCGAGTTGCTTGAAAAAGGGGTAGACGCCCGATCCGCTCAAGCAAATGATCCAGTTCGTTGCCCAGTGCATGATGGAACTCGAGTCGAAAACCTTTGCGGCACCGGCTTCGACGTCAAAAGCCCAGGCCGGGTCAACAGCCGTAACGGTTACCGTGACCGGCTCTGGTAAACACGTGCTGGAGGATGTCGATCTCAAGATCCCCAAGCTGCGCCAGGACAGCTACTTTCCAGGTATCCCGAAGCCTCGACGCACCGCAGAGAAGGCCCTGGCAGCAGTTATCCTGAAAGCCTACATCTAAGACGTTTCACGCGCTCGATTGACGAGTTGGTCAAGGCCATGGGCATGTCCGGTATCTCCAAGAGCCAGGTCTCAGGCTTTGGCCAGCGAGATTGATGAACGTGTCAACACTTTCCTTGATCGCCCGCTTGAAGGAGACTGACCCTATTTGTGGATTGAAGTATCTACCTCAAAGTGCGGGAGGCCGGTCGTATTGTCTCGGTCACCGTCATAATCGCCGTGGCGGTGAACACGAACGGGGTCGTGAAGTTCTGGGCATGCCCATCGGTCCTTCGGAGGCCGAGCCGTTTTGGACAGATTTCCTCTGAAGCCTCATGGGCGTGGGCTATGCAGTGTGAAGTTGGTGATCTCCAATGCTCATGAGAGCTTAAGGCCGCCGTCTCCAAGTCATCCATGCGACATGGCAACGCTGCCGCGTGCACTTCATGTGTAACGCTATGCCCCATGTCGGCAAAGGCCAGCGCATCATAGTAGCCGCGTTGCTGTACACGGTTTTCGCCCCGGACAGCCGGGTGGAATGCCACCAACAATAGCGCCTGCTAGCTGATCAACTACGCGAAAACCTCATTTTTGCACTCATAAACATCTATTGCCATGGTATTTTATTTGGGATTGTATCGGGCATGATGATTGTCATATGACACTCATTAGCAACAACTCCCAAGGTGAAAGATGAGTAATTTCAAAGGCGTGGGCCAGCGTGTAAAGGAAGAGCGAGAACGACTCGGTTATAATCAAACAAATTTTGCCGCGATCGGGGGAATGAGCAGGAAAACACAGTTTGATTATGAAAGTGGTGTTCGAGCTCCGGACGGCAGATACCTGATCGGTATTGCGGCTGCTGGAGCGGACGTACAATACATAATTACAGGAGTCCATTCAGTGGGTATATCCGAGTCTTTTGCCACGGAGCAGCTGTCTCGTCGGGCTTTTGTCCATGCGAGGAACTACGAAGCACTATGTGATGACGATAAACGAATTCTTGAACGAATGGTCTCTCTTGCAGAGAAATCGAAAAAGCTGAGGCCCAGACGCTCAGGCTGAAATGGTTAAGCTCCGTGGACGGCAACAATTGTTGGCGCTGATTGAAATCTGATCCACCCTGCAGATTGAAAGTAGATCAAAACGGCTTATCGTCCTTAGCACCAGCATCGTCCTTGCGCTTCGTTCACGTAATTTGATTATTGTCTGGGGCAATCAAACTACTGTGTTGCAGGCGATAGGACTCGTTGCCCGTTTCGACGAAGTGGCAGTGGTGTATCAACCGATCCAGCAACGCATTGGTTATCTTGGCGTCGCCGAACACATTCGACCATTCAGAGAAGCAGAGGTTGGTCGTGATGACCCCGCTGGTGTGCTCGTACCGCTTTGACAGCAGATGAAATAACAGGACACCACCGCTCTGGTTGAAGGGCAAATACCCCAGTTTATCGAGTATCACCAAGTCCGTCCGTATCACCTCTTGAGCGATTCGGCTCGTCTTGTCGTCGTATTCTTCACGCTCCAAATTGTCCAGATCCACCGTGGACTAGAAGCGCGCGCGATTGTAATGCATTATGATCCCGGACACGACCAAGACGGTGACCAGGTGTGTCTTGCCTGTTCCAGGCCCGCCGATGAACACGACGTTCAGTGCAGTATCCATAAACGCCAGGCTGGCCAAATCTCTGACCAGGCGAGTGTCTGTGCTGAAAGCGCTGAAGTCGAAGCCTGCCAAATCACGATACATGGGGAGATCTTGGCCATGTTCATCTGATGATTCCCAGAGCGTACGGCGTGATCGAGCTGGGTGTAGCCGCCGTTGTAACCCTCGGCCCTGATTTACATGAAGAGCGCTTTGGCGCTTCTGCGGTTGTGCTTTGCCCAAAACGAATCGGCTTTGAGCGCCTGCCCCAGCGCCTCCTGAAATGGGCTGAGTTTGTTGAAAGCAGCGCACCGTTGGTACGCCGGCTGAGCTGCTTCGGGCGCTCTGACCCATTTTCGGATGGTATTTCTCGACAGCACGGTACGTTTGACTATCTGATGCCGCGACAGCTTGTTACGAAAATGCATCCGCCGAATTTACCCATCATTTCTATGCTGATCACCCTGTGCTCTCCTGTTCAAAAATTGAGCAGAAGCAGTTGAGTACCTGGATCAGCTCAGTCGGTAGAACAGCCCAAGGCACCAACTGTTCAAGATCCGCCAGGAAGCGACTTCGGTGAGTCAACTTCTTTTGGCCGGCGTATTCCAACTCGGAAGAGGCCTTCTATATTAGATTCTCAATGTGTCGAATTAGTGTTTTAAACTCAGCATGCCAAGGCAAGCGACTATTCACTTTTTTGCAGCACCGCCTTAAGAAGGCACTGAAAAAGTCATAAGCTCGCGCCACTTCAAACTTAGAACCGACCTATCTCTTCACAAGTTGTTTTTATATATCAAGAAAATAACAAACCAAGGATGCCATTATAATACAAGGTATCATGCGCTGCAATATGAGGCTATTTTTCTATTTTTGGCAGCGTTAACTTTCTTGGGCGGCCCCGCCTTTTGGGCCCATTTATTCGTGTACAGTCGCCATGTAATACCTGTTCTTGCTCCGCTTGACGCGCCTGATATTGACGCGCCTCAGCAATATCAAGCAACTGTTTATCGGTCAGCCGCGACTCGATCAATACCAATCCACCTTGGACTGACTCTGGCAAGCTATGGCTCAGTTGATCAAGTAACGTACGCAACTTCGCGTAAGAGCTCGTGGTAACAGTATACAGGTGACATGCGAGCATCTCCCATGTGTGTGAGGAATTGACGCTTTGAACGTTCGGGAAGTGGATTAGTACATCTGCTTGTAGCGCATTTAGTTCCTTAACGCCGCGGTCTATCCAATCTTCAGCCAATGCACTCCTGCGGATAAAGTCTGGTGCAATATGCGCACTATCGTCTTGCGAAAGCTCCTTCATACCCTGGGCCTTGTGGTTCTCACCCAATCGTTGACCTTCTTCCAGATCGACTGCCATCGATTGATTCTGACTCTTGAGGCGACGAACCTCCTCCTTGAGCTCACGCACCGACAATCGGGACAACTCATCTAGCTCGCCGCGCTCGGCAACTTCGTCAATGGTTTCGTTTGGCAAACGGGCTAACTCGATAAGCTTTACCTTGCCTAACCCCATCAGCACGGGTTGTACATTCACTGGAGCCGCCAGCAACATTTTGGCGACGCTAATATGCTCGTAGACACGCTGCTCTTTGAAGTCATGCTGCACCAGCCATCTAGCAAACTCGCCCTCTCCCAACTCCTGCTTGAGAACCAAGAAACCAAAGCCCTGTCGTGCCGATTCCCGCGCCAAATGATTTTCCTGATCTATTAGCCAATTTTTCAGTTCATCAACTGAATTGGGTAACTCTACCGGCAGACGCTGCCCATGTCCGAGAACACGCTGGACAAAAGCATTGCCAGTACTGGGAGCGCCCTCTTGACTCCGAACGTTCGGAGTGATTTTCGTGCTCATATGCACTTGCCTCCATGGTATCTGTAGTTGAATACCGCAGAGACAAGAGTGGGTTATAATCTACCCATGGTCAAGCAATCCAATGAGTAATACAAGGAACAATAATCTGGGAATTAGGTCCTGTACGAAGTCAGCTAAAACTTATTTGAAGCCCATAAGCGTCAGGACTCAGTAGAGTTCCCATCCATCAAAGGCAGACGCCCACGATGGCCAAACGGTACGAACTCCCGGTGTAGCCTAGGAGTTGGTTGCAGACCTTTTTATCGAAACCCGAGGCCGGTGGCCGGCCGAGGGCGGATGACCGCTAAATGGCGTCCTTTGAAGGCGCTGCTGGCGAGACATGCTGGATCGCTTTGGACCTAGGTCCACGGTCTATCAACTTTTTCGCGATTGGTGCAACTGAGGTGTACTGTTTGATCGCCCCAAATATCAACAGCGCAACATCATCGAGTGCATGTTCGGATGACTTAAGGAAAACCGCCGCATCGTTACGCGCTTCGATAACCTCGCAAAAAGTTTGCGGCGACGGTTCCACCCGCTTGTGCCATGCGGTTTTTGCAACAGTATTTTCGTACAGAACCTAAGGAAAAATGTAGACGTCTTGGCTGCAAACGAGCAATCGGCTATCGCTGATAATTTAGGAAACGTTATCAGATGGCAACAGGTCGCCTGCGTGGAGGGTGAAGGGAGGCAGAACTGCTCAGTGGAATACGAAATTTCTTTTTTATCCACAGGATTTAAATATAAGATTATGGAAGGACAAAAATCAACTTATTGAAAAGCTCAGTTTGCCACTCTTAAGAAAACCATGAACTCGAAGCGCAACACACAACTTTTATTTTAAATACCCCATCACACAGGCAGAACGAATAACTATAGGCATCCAACCCTACGTGCAAACCTTAAAGCTGTTACCTTTAGAGTAGTTTCTTGCGAGAAAACCTTATTAGGATTGAGGCGCCAACTATTAGCATTTAATCCCCACTAAACACCACCAACATCTATCAAGACAGCAGCCACCCCCACAAAAAACCTGACCTCACCCAAACAATAAAAGTTCAACCCCATCAAGCAATCAAACCTAGTAGAAACACTGCAAACTCATTAAACTCCCACTTAACCACCAGAACCGACACCTAAATACCCCATATTCTTTTGCTGGTGTAAAAATCAGCCCCCTGCCAAAACCATATGGATAAACACCAAACATCCCAGATTCGAAATTTGTATCAGGCTGGCAATACAACAAGCCAACTTAAACTGGCACTGCTCACTTTCGGAGGAACTCTATTATGGGACAGAAGTTATCGTCAGCAGCTTTGGTCTTTCTGGTGTCAATCGGTTACCATCAGCAGGTACGAGCTTACGAGATTGCTGGCGATGATGCAGGGGTGGTCAATGCGGGCGCGGAAGCAAGTGCTCAAGCCCCCTCGACAATAGCCAGTAACCCCGCTGGTCTTAGTTATCTGAGGGGTACCCAAATATTGGTTGGGGCACAACTCGTATACGGACGGATTAAGTTTGAGCCAGATTCATCTACCAATGTGAGCGGTGGAGGAAGTGGCAACGCTATTGAGCCCACCCTAGGTGGTAGCTTTTTTATCAGTCGTATGCTTGATGAAGATTGGAGTATCGGATTTGGTTCATATGTCGACTTTGGTTCAACACTCGATTTCAAGAGCAGTTGGTCTGGGCGCTATTTTAGTCAACATGAAAGTATCAATGGGTTGGCACTAGTCCCCAGCGTGGCATATCGCATTAATGATAAGTGGTCTATAGGTGTCGGCATCAAAGTGATGCATGGAGTATTGAAAGAGCAGGCAGCAGTAGATCGCTCCTTCTTAGGAGTGAAGAACCCCCCAGATGCTCAGTTTAAGTATAAAGATAGTACATGGGGGTATGGCGCAAATATTGGCGTTATTTATGAACTGCAGCCTGGTACGCGAGTCGGGTTGGCCTATACCAGTAAAGTTAACCTAGACTTTTCCAATCACCTGAGTATTCAGGGTGGTGGAGCACTGCTGAAGCAGGCGGATGGCATAAATGTCAACTTGAAAATCCAGGTTCCACAGACAGCAAACCTCAGTATCTACCATCAACTCGATCCGCAGTGGGGGTTACTCGCCACCTTAGGTTGGAAAGACATGTCGCAGTTTGGTGATGTAGCGATTGATGTTGATACATCGCTATTCGGAGCACAGTCGACGATTACCAAGTCGAATTACAAGGATGTCTATCAATTGGCCTTAGGTGCTCAGTATAGAGCGACTCCGGAACTACTTTGGAGTATGGGCGTTGCCTACAGTACCTCTGCTACGTCGAATAGCAATAGGACCTTGAATAACCCGATAGGTTCTCAATGGTGTTTAGGAACTGGAGTGACTTATGCGTTGAACCATAAAACCGATTTTAATCTGAGCTGGGATGTGATTTGGATGGGCGACTTGCCAGTTGATCAGACCCAAGTGTTGTCAAATAATCGTACTTCCGGAGAGTACAAAAATATATGGTTTCAAGTTTTAACCGGCAACCTGATATGGCGTTTCTAGGGGCTGTTACCGTTTCATTTCAACCTATTGATTTATAAAAAACTCGTAACGTTAAAGCTCTCACACCTAACAAAACGAGTCTGCAATGCCCCGATTACTGCTCAGTGATGAGCACTGCTCGAAGCTGCAGAAAACTCCCAGCGGCAAAAACCGTGAACGTCAACGCGAATCTGGATATAGGGATTTACCGCAATCAGCACCTTGTGGAAAACGTCTTCGCCCAGCTGAAGCATTACCGGGCACTAGCATCTCGACTCGACAAGATCAAGAGAAATTACGAAAGTGTGGTGGCTATGACCTTTCTGTACGAAATCAGCCGAAACCAACTTGACCAGATGCTCAAGCGACTTCACATCAAGCTCAACGAGCAAGGGTTAATTGATCTGGAGACCTGGATGATTGACTCCACCGCAGTACGAGCA
>NZ_FNPW01000009.1:176418-295524 GCF_900107395.1 Pseudomonas sp. NFIX28 | reverse complement strand
GCACTGGCCTTTTTTAGGATTTCGATATCCCGGTCTTTTTGCCTGAGCAAGGCTTTGAGTTGTTGGATTTCTCGCTGATCGGCGGTAATCGCCTTGGCCCCGACCGGAGTCGATCCCTGGCGCTCCTGACGAACCTGTTCAACCCAGCGACGCAGAGCCGTAGGGCCAACACTCAAACTGGCGCAGACCTCGGGAACCGATAGCCCCTCGTCCAACACCATGCTGGCCGCCTTGAGTTTGAACTCACTGGAATAAGAATTACGCATATCCAAACACCTCAGATTTGGACGCCATCATAGCGCCCGATTGAGGTGTCCAGAATTATTAGGCCAGTTCACTACCGGAGTCGGTGGGGTTATCTGTGCAGCGCTAATCGTAGGTGCCGGCTCATGGATAGGCACAACAGCAGGTGGTGCAGCGGGAAAAGTCTTTGGAGAAGTACTTTACGAAGTGGATGCTCAATGATCTATAAACTCCCTCCCCTAATAATCCTAACCCTGACGGGATGCCCAATTCTGCTTGCTCTCATCAGTCTCCTATCCAACTACTACCTGAGTCGACGTTACCTCGAAAAGATGTTGGATGCGCTAAAGGGGAGTAGCTATTTCGCTGGCTGGGTAACCTACCTGCCTTATCTGGAATGGCATCCTCGCTATTTGATGTTCGCGAAACTCAGAGGCATGTTGTTTTGGCCAGAGCCAGGAATACGTAAGGGAATAATTTCCCCTTACGATGTGCGCAACTTCCCTCCGCAATATAAGCGCCTTTTAAAAGCGCAGAACTTTCTCGATGGGGTGATTATCGTGTGGGGTGCGCTTGTATATCTGCTGATAAAGCTTTAGTCACCCGCCTGAGCCACTGATCAAAACACATTCCGGTGCCCTGCCCGAAGAAAAATGAACACGCTTTTGCAAAAAAACCTCACCATGACGGGACAACAATTCTGGCACTCCTGGCCCGCTTTCGGACTTTTGGTATGTCCAATACTGCTAGCTGCCACAAGCCTTACATTCAGCTACTACCTGAGTCGCCGCCACTTGAAAGAGATGCTGGTAGCCATGCAGGAGAGCTCTTACTTCTATGGATGGATCGACAAGCTTCCCTATCAGGGATGGTTCGAGCGCATTCTGATGTTTGTCAGCGTTCGAGGAATGATGCTCTTCCCTAACGCCGGAGTTCGTAGAGGCTTTCTTTGTGCAAAGGATGTACGCAATTTCCCTCCACGGCTGAAACACCTTCTGACTGTAAAAAACACGTTGGACGGCGTTGTGATCCTATGGACAGCCATTGTGTATACATTTTTGAAGTTGGATAGCTGATGACCTCTATGGAGCTTTACACGTCTTGTGGGATGAAGGCATCCAAGACAGTTATTCAGGTGATGAGCCGGGAAAGAACTGAGGAAGTTATTTACGGGGTAATCCGACCATGATGGCAAAGAGTTTTTGGTATTCATGGTTAGGCCTCGTACTGGTCGCCAGTCCGCTTCTACTGTGCGTAATAAACCTCTCATTCAGCTGCTACCTGAGCCGTCGCTACCTGAGAGAAATGCTGGAAGCCCTGCAGCGTAGCCAACACTTTTATCGCTGGGCCGAGAGCCTTCCCTACGAGGGATGGTTCACCCACTTTGTAATGCTGGCCGCCGTTCGAGGATCGATGCTTTGGCCTGGCCCTGCGGTTCACAGAGGCTTCCTTTCCTCGGAAGACATAGACAACTTCCCTCCCCATCTCCAGCGTCTGCTGACCATCAGAAACTGGATGGATGTCGTGCTTCTGGTCTGGGGCTCGATCATGTATGCGTTGTTGAAACTGACTAAGCACTGACGTGACGCGCGGGTACGGTAGCACTGTCGCAGCACCTTCCAACTGGCTGTGGTTCCTATCGGCAGCCGGCTGGATGGAGGGATTCTTTTGTGCCCGGGCGAGGCTCACCGACCTAGTTCATGAACAGCGGTAAATACCCCAGCTCCACCAACTTGATATCGATCTCCGCAACTCGCTGGACATCAGCCCGTTTGCCCTCATCCATCACCTGTGGACAACTCACGATCAGCGTGCCGCGTTTTGGAATGTCGATGAGCTGGTCGGCGCTCGGAAAATCCCCGGCCCGCAACACGTGTGGACAAAACCCGACCCAGCCGACGGTCTGCCGGTCCTTGAACACCTTGGTGCGCAAATAGTGGTCTTTTGGCGCCAGCACACACCAGTCAAGTTCAGGCCACAGTTCAACAGCCAACTGAATCACCCTGATCACTACCGGTTTCACATCGGGAATGGCTGCCACAAGCGCCCCGCCATCTTCGAAGCGCATGCTGGCGACTGAATCCAGGTCGTGTGCGTTGTAATGAAAGGCCAACCCACCCTTCAGGGGATCATCCAGGCCATTCCACACGGAAAACTGCAATTTCGTGGGGAAGTCGTCGTTATGGTTGCTCCGGGCCTCTTCACGCAGAGACTCGAAGTCGTCATTGATCCGCTTGCGCAGCGATTCCTCCCTGGAACCGCCCTGCAGATACCAGTCCCGCAGCAGAGGATGAATCTCGCCAAGGCCTTTGAGAAAGCGCTCGGCCCTTTCCAACTGCGCCTTATGCGAGACCGCGGATATCTGCTGTTTGTCGAAACGCAGAACAAATGAAAATTTTCTGAACAAGCGCTCATCCTCAGTCTGGCTTCACGAACATGGTAGGGATTGTCACGGTAGTACTTCTACAGAAAATGCCATGACTATTGGGATTGCTCTCACAAGAGCTCTCTGAAGTCACTTCGGGCTACACATATCGAGTTGACCACCCACCTGCTGCTCCCTATCCTCGCGCCTGTCACGACTCATTCGTGATCGGGTTTGACGGCTCGGTTGTTTTCTCAGGAACGCAGTTTTTTCAACTCTGTTTTCTTTTGGAGCCTCCCATGACCGACCGCATAGCCCTCACCAGTAACGAATCCTCCAACCCCACCCTATTCATCGACACCCGCGCGCCCTTGGACGAACTCCATGCCAGCGCCGCTTATCGCATCCTCGCGGTGACCCAACTGATGGAAAGCCTGAGCCACATGGACACTTGCGACGCCGATGCTACAGACCTCACGCAAATCGCCCATGCCAGCGCCATCTTGCTGCGTGACGGTTGCGACCTGCTGGACGTACTTGGCCGGCGTATTCGTGGCAGCCAGTACTTGAGCTGACGAGCACTTCAATCCCTGTAGCCGCTGCCGAGCCTGCGAGGCTGCGATAGGACCGAAGGTCCTCCAGCGGTTTCAAAATCCCTGCGCCCCCTGCGGGGTCGATCGCAGCCTCGCGAGCTCGGCAGCGGCTACAAAGCGCCGACCGGTAGGTCGCGCATGGAGCAGCTTTTGATTTTGGCTGGGCCGGCATTCCGGGCGTTTGCCAAAAGTGACTCGTCGTAAGGGCGAAACCATAAGCGGCCGTTACCGCAGGAATGGATATGTATCCCATCCAAAAAATGCAGCGCCAGGACGGGCGTCATCGCGGGCAATCGAGCGTCGACCGGCCGCTCCTACAGAAGCGGGTGCAGCCCACCACAACCATGGCCAATCCCACCTACGCTTAGGTAGGATGACCGCTCCTATTTCCCCGAGGTTCACCTCATGTTCATCGGCGTTCTGCTGGTTATCACCTGGCTGATCCTGCTGCTTCGCTACCCCGCCAAGGCCTTGCCGGTGTCCATGGCGGCCGCTATCGGCCTGGGCCTGGTGGCGGTGTGGGTGGTGTGGATGGACAACCGCGAAGCCCAGCAGCTGGCGCGCCTGGAGTTGCGCATCAGCTATGCCCCCGAGCATTGCCCGGCGGATCGTCCGCTGCTGCTGAAGATGAACAACGGCAACGATGTGCCGCTCACCGAACTGCGCTGGCGCATCGCCGCCTACGCCCCGGGCGATACCGTGAACCTGGCCGATAACCAATACACCGCGCCGCGCTATCGCGGCCCCGGCGAGTTGCAGGCCGGCGCCAGCTGGGAAGATTGCCTGCCCCTGCCGCCGCTGCGCTCCGGCTACCGCCCGCAAACCCTGGAATTTCGCGCCGAGCGCTTGCAGGGCAGTTTCTCCGACTGATTCTCCCTTCCCACTTTTTGCACAAGGACCGCGCCATGCCCGTTGCGCTCATCACCGGTTGTTCCAGCGGCATCGGCCGCGCCCTGGCGGATGCTTTCAAGGCCGCCGGTTTCACCGTCCTGCCCACCGCCCGCAAGGCCGAGGACGTGGCCATGCTGCACGCCGCGGGTTTCGACGCGGTGCAGCTGGACGTCAACGACGGCCCCGCGCTCACCGCCCTGGGCGAGCGCATCAACCAGCAATACGGCGGCCTCGACCTGCTGATCAACAACGCCGGCTACGGCGCCATGGGCCCGCTGCTCGATGGCGGTGTCGAGGCCATGCAGCGGCAATTCGAAACCAACGTGTTCGCCCTGGTCGGGGTGACCCGGGCGATGTTCCCGGTGTTGCGCCGCAGCCGCGGGCTGGTGGTGAATATCGGCAGTGTGTCGGGCATCCTGGTGACGCCTTTTGCCGGTGCCTACTGTGCCTCCAAGGCGGCGGTGCATGCCTTGAGCGATGCGCTGCGCATGGAATTGGCACCGTTCGGCATCCGCGTGATGGAGGTCCAGCCCGGCGCCATCGCTTCGAGCTTTGCCAAGAACGCCGGGCACGAAGCCGAACAGCTGTTGACCGAACAATCGCCCTGGTGGCCATTGCGCGAAGGCATCCGCGCACGGGCCAGGGCCTCCCAGGACCACCCGACGCCGGCCGGCGAATTTGCCGCCAGGCTGCTCAAGGCCGTGCAGCAGGACAAACCGCCGCGCCTGGTTCGGATCGGCAATGGCAGCCGGGCATTGCCCTTGATGGCCGGCCTGTTGCCCAAGGGCTTGCTGGAGAAAGCACTGATGAAGCGTTTTGGCCTGGGCGCAAAACTGTAGCCGCCGATCATTGGCTGCGGAACCTCGCGCCGCCGTTCCCGCAGGTTGCAGAAAACGTCTTTCTAGTAGCCGGCATCACAGCTTGTAGCCTCTCCCAATCCCAGTAGAATGCGCGCACTCGAGGCTCCCAGGGCCTCGATCAGGCCGCATGGATCGCTGGCGTACCGTTGAAACTCCCCTCTCCTTCCATGCTCGCCGTCACTCAATCGTCGATCAGGGAATATCCATTGAAACCTCAACGCTTGCTGCCGCTGGTATTGGCCACCGCGCTTATCGGCTGTGCGCCGTCGCCAGACGAGGAGCTGAACGCCACCCTGCCCCAGCTCAGCCTCAAGAAGCTGTTGCCGCCAGCCGTCGCCAACCAGTATTGCAACCCCAAGCTGGACAGCGACCTGCTGTATGGCATCGGCTACCAGCTGTACAACGACGACAAACCCGAGCAAGCCCGCAGTTGCCTGATCATGGCCGCGCCCACCCACGACCGGGCCCTGTGCTACCTGGCGAGCATCGCGGAACAGGACAGCAGCAAGGACAGCGCCGAGCGCGACCGCGAAGCCTTCGGCTACATGGCCTATTCCGCAGTGAAGAACGACTCCTGCGCCGAATTCGGCATGTTCCAGAACTTCACCTACGGCATGCGTGGGCAGACTCCGGACAGCGACCTGGGCCTGCGCTGGCTGGAGCGCTCCGCGCGCCATGGCGATGCGGACGCGCAGCAGACCCTGGTGCGCCTGCATAGCAACAAGAACAATCTGCCGCTGGCCTACAGCTGGGCCAAGGTCCTGGATGACAGCGCACAGATCGACGCCTTGAAACAACGGATGAACCCGCAGCAAATCAGCGAAGGCGAACAAGGTTTCGAGCAACTGGGCAAGATCGTCACCAGCAAGGACGCGGTGCGCAAGGAAGCCCGCGAGGAGAACATCGCGGTGTACTCGGCGAACATCCATATGGAATACCCCGAGACCTTCAAGGGCCTGTCCGTGACCGAGCGTCATGCGCTCATGGAGCAGGCCGTGGCCACAGTGAGCGCCCGTCCCGAGTTCAGCACCCGTGGCCAGCTTTACGCCTATGTGATCATCGCGCGGCAGGCCCAGTTGAAGCAGGCTGGCGTCGATGTGCTGCAGAACCCGCAGATTGTGCAGCTGCTCAGCGATACAGAGCTGGAAGTGAGCGAGGCGGTGAAGAGAGCCGACGTGATCCTCGGCCAGGCCGCCCTGTAACAGCGGGAACACCGCCGGCCACGCCTACAAGGGCCTTATACATGGCCGCTATCTTGTAGGTGCCGGCTCCTGCAAGGGGGCGGGGTCATGCCCTCTTGGCGTCCTCCCTTTTACGATTGAACCTCAGGGACTCTCCATTGAAATCTCGTAGCCTGTTGCCCTTGGCTATCTTCACTCTGCTGCTGGGCTGCAATGCCTCGTCACCGGACGAAAAGCTCAATAACTCCCTGCCGGACCTGAGCCTCGAACAGATCCTGCCCAAGGTCGAGGCCAACCAATACTGCACGCCGGAGATGGACAGCGAATTGCTGCTCGGCCTCGGCATCCGCCTGATCGATGAGGACGAGGTGCTGTATGGCGCAGGCCGTACCTTGCTGACGAGCAAGGAAATAAAAATGGCCCGCAGCTGCCTGATCATGGCCGCCCCCCGCTACACCACGAGCCTGTGCATCCTGGGCAGCATTGTCGGCGCCAGGCAAAACGACTATGACAAAAGCGAAGCCTTCAACTACATCGCCTACGCCGCCAAGCACAATGAATCCTGCGCGGAAGCAGGCCTGTACAACATCTACAGCGTTGGCAAGCTGGGCCAGCCACCGAACAAGGAATTGGCCATGGGCTGGCTTGAGCGCGCCGCTCGACACGGCGACCAGGAGTCGCAACAGGACATGGTGCGCTGGAGCAGCGAACAGGACAATTTCCCGGTGGCCTATGCCTGGGCCAGGGTCCTGAATGAGGCAAAAACGATCGAGGCAGTGAAGCGCAAAATGAGCCCTCGGCAAATGGCCGAGGGCGAGCAGCACTACACCCAACTGCTCAGCCAACTCACCCCCGAAAAGGATATCAACCAGGCGCTGCGCAAGGACATCATCGCCCTGAGCTCAGGGGATCTTTACTACAGCCACCCGGAGGTGTTCGAGGGCATGTCCCCTATGCAACGGCGTGCTTTCGTGGCCCAGTTGGTGGACATGCAGGACCTCTACCCGAAGTTCCACACGCGCGGCCAACTGATGGCCTACGCCTTGATTTCCCGCCTTGTGCAAAGCACCGGAGCGGCCGTGGACCTGTGGCAGGACCCGGCGCTACATGCCTTGCTGGTCGACGATGATCTGAGCGTGGAAGACACCGTGGCCAAGGCCAAAACCATCCTGGCCAAGCGCAAGCAATAGCTTGAGAGGCTCGCGCTAGTTCTTTTGAAGCGCCGCCGAGGTGTCGCGTGCGCAAGGCCCAAGAGCCCTTTGCCGTGGCCAAACAGATGCTGCGGTTTCGGTTGTGCGCCCTCGCAATCCCAGTAGAATGCGCGCCTCTTGAGCGCTTGCGCTCAACACAGCATGGAATCGCTGGCGTCGACACTGAAGCACGGAACTGCTCAAGCTCCCCCCTCTCCCGTCCTCTCCCTGCTGCATTCCATGCGCCTCTTCATTCAATCGCAGATCAGGGAATATCCATTGAAACTGTTCAACGTGCTGCCACTGGCATTGGCTGTGTTGCTGACCGGCTGCACCACCGCATCCGATAAAACCGCCGATAAAGAATCGTCCCTCAACGCCACACTGCCCAAGTTGACCCAACAGAACGTCTTGCCCGCTGTGGCCAGCAACGAACAGTGCAATGCACAAATGGACAGCGACATTCTGTTCGGCGTCGGCTTCCTGCTGTACGAAAACCAGGAACTCGATGCTGCAAAAACCTGCCTGGTGCTGGCCGCGCCGAAACACCCTCGCGCATTCTGCTACCTGTCGATGATTGCCGGTCAGGATGAAAGCAAAACCGATGAACAGCGCAATACCGAATCCTTCAACTACATGGCTTACTCGGCGCTGCAGAACGACTGGTGCGCCGAATATGGCCTGTACCAGGCCTACAACTACGGCCATACCAGCGCCAAACAGGACACGGCCCTGGCCCTGCGCTGGCTGGAACGCTCGGCCCGGCACGGCTACCCCGAAGCGCAGAAGGAGCTGATCGAAAAGTACGAGGAACAAGGCAACCTGAGCGCCACCTATGCCTGGACCCGAATCATGGCCAAGGCCGATGACACCAGCGCAGCCGACGCCTTGAAAGCCAGGATGAGCGCCGCGCAGATCGCCGACGGCGACCAGCGCTACGCCCAACTCACCGGCCAGGTCACCAGCAAACAAGCCATGTACGCCGAAGCGCGGGAAGAAGACGTCGGCCGTTACTCTGCCGAGATCTATCAGGACTACCCGGACACCTTTAAGGGCCTGTCGTCCGCCGAGCGTTACAACTACGTCAAGCAAAGCATGTTCAAGGCCATCGACCTGCCGTTCGTCAAGGGCCGTGGCCATGTCCTGAGCTACATCGTGGTGAATCGCCAGGCTCAACTGAAAAAGCCTGGCGTGGACATCGCGCAAGACAAGAAGATCGTCGCAGTGATGGAAGACGACGAACTGTCTGTCGCCGAAACCATCGAGCAGGCGCTGTCGATCGTCAACAAGACCTACCGCTAACCAGGCCTGTGGCGAGGAGCTTACCTGCTCGCCACAACCCAGCCTTTGCCACAAAGACCGGTGTGAGGCGGGTTATTCCCCACCCTGCTTCACCACCACCGTGCAGGTAATCCCCGCCGCCAGCAGCACGCCTTCCGGCACTTCGTCGATATGGATGCGCACCGGCACGCGCTGGGCCAGGCGCACCCAGTTGAAGGTCGGGTTGACGTCGGCGATCAGCTCGCGGCTCTCCGGGTTGTCGCGGTCGTAGATGCCGCGGGAAATACTCTCCACATGGCCCTTGAGCACCTCGCCGCTCATCAGCTGCATCTCGGCCTTATCGCCGACGCGCACATGGGGCAGCTTGGTTTCCTCGAAGAAGCCGTAGACCCAGAACGAATGCCTGTCGACCACCGCCATCTTCGGCTCGCCGATGCGCGCGTAGTCGCCGCGGTGCACGTTGAGGTTGGTCACGTAGCCATCGACCGCGGCGCGCACCTGGGTGCGCTTGAGGTTGAGCTCGGCGGCCTCCAGTTGCGCCTGGGCCTGCTGGTAGTCGGCCAGGGCCGAGTCGGCGATGTTGCTGGCGTCGTCGCGGTTTTCCTTGGAGATCACCAGGTTGTCCAGGTCGGCGCGGCGGTGGGCGTTGACCTTGCGCATCTCCCAGGTGGCCTTTCTCGAAGCCACCAGCGACTGCGCCTGCTTGACCGCGATCCGGTAGTGCTCGGGGTCGATCTGCATCAGCAGGTCGCCCTTTTGCACCAACTGGTTGTCGCGCACCGGCACGTCCACCACTTCCCCGGTGACGTCGGCGGCGACGTTGATGATGTCGGCGCGCACCCGGCCGTCGCGGGTCCACGGCGTGTTCATGTAATGCACCCACAGGGTGCGGCCGATCCACAAGGCCAGGGCCAGCACCAGCAGGGTCGCGAGCAGGCTGAAAAACTTTTTCATCAAAGGACTCTCAACGGTAGACAGTCAGCGCCATGGCGCCGAACAGACAGCAGAACAGGCTCAGGCGCAGCAGCGCCGGGTGCCAGAAAAAACGGTACAGGTCATAACCCGAGATGAAGCGGTCCAGGGCCCAGGCCAGGGCCGCGGCGATGAAGAACATCAGGGTCATGGTCGGCATGTACACGCCGTGGAAGGCGATTTCACGAGGCATGTTCAAGTCCTTGGGACGGGGCCGGTACGGGGCGCGCGGCATAGGCGGCCAGCGGCGATTGCGGGTCGAGCAACGAGCTGCGGATGAAGTGCAGGTAGCTCTTCACCCGGCGCAAGGCCGAAGTATCGAAGTGCGGGGCGAAGGGTTCGTCGCTGGCCTGGACCCGGCTGATCGCGTGATCGACCGCGACCAGTCCACGCTCCAGGTTGCTCTGGCTCGGTTGCAGGAACAGCCGCACCAGCGAGCGGCCCATGACCCGGATCGCCTGGCGCCATGGCTGGGATTCGGCGTAGGCCGGGTGGATCGGCAGGATCGCCTGCTCCTTGCGCAGCTCGATGATCGCGTGGCCCACCTCCAGCACCACGAACATCCAGCGCAGCAGCTCGCGCTGCACCTGCGGCTGCCCCGCCGCCAGGCCGTAAGCCTGGTGCAGCAGGTCGCGGGTGCGGCTTTCGAAGCTCGACGCCAGGCCCTTGAGCTTGCCACTGATGGCGTACACCACCTGGCCGCGCAAGTCCTGTTCCAGGCGGCGCCACAGCCAGCGGCTGTTGGGCGGCAGGATGATCGCCCCGGCGGCGGCGCAGACCAGCATGCCCATGACCATGGCGATGTAGTCGTTGATGAAGGCGTAGGGGTTGTAGACGGTCAGGTTGTCCGGCACCGACCCGGTGCTGAAAAAGATCAGCAGGCCCAGGCCCACGCCGGCGTATTGCGGTCGCGAGCTGAGGAACGAGCCGAGCACGATCACCGGCGCCAGCATCACGCAGAGCAGTGGAAAACCGTCGATCCAGGGGAACACGAAGAACATTTCGATAAAGCCGACCACGGCGCCGATCAAGGTGCCGCAGGCCATCTGGAAGGCCATGCGCTTGGGGTTCGGCGTGGCCGCCGAGAGGCCGACGGTGGCCGCCGCGATCAGCGTCATGGTGGCGCCGCTGGGCCAGGCGGTGGCGACCCAGTAGCTGCCCAGCACGATGAGGATGAACGAGGCGCGGATCCCCGAGGCGGCCGAGGCCAGCCAGTTGGTCTGCGGGGTGAAGGGCTCGTCCCAGCGCTCGCGCTCGTGGCTGTGTTCGGCCAGGGACGCGTGGGTCTGGGCATAGCTGTGCAGCTCGTCGACGAAGCGATAGAGCAACTCATAGGCGGTGTGGAAATCCAGCTGCTCGGCATCGCTTGGTTCGTGCTCCTGGAACAGCGCGCGCATGCTGCGCACCCGCGCCGGCAGCTCGGCCTTGTAGCTCGCCAGCTGTTCGGCCAGGCGCGCGGCGTCGGGGCTGGTCAGGGCGCGGCCGGAGAAACCGTCCAGCAGCTCGGCAAGGTCCTGCAACCCCGGTTTGGTCGCCGCCAGCACATATTCGGCGGCGCTGCCGCGCAGGCGTTCGAGCAACTGGTGCAGGGCGTTGAAGCGGGTGGTGATGCCCATGAATTCGCTGTTCAAACGGCTCAGGCGGCCATTGCGCCGGCGCATGTGCGGGTCTTCGAAAACGGTGACGCTGCGCAGGCCTTCCAGGCCCACCGCTTCTGCGATGAAGCGCACGTTGCCGCTCTCGAACGCATCGCGCTGGCTGCGGCCGCGCAAACCGTCGGTGACGAACAGGGCGAACACCCCGAAGCGCTGGTACAAGGCGTTGCGCATCGCCGCGCTGGCGGTCTGCGGCAGGATCGCGGCGCTGACCAGGGTCGCGCAGAGAATCCCCAGGGAAATTTCCAGCACCCGCCACACCGCCGCCATAAAGGCCCCGTCCGGGTGCGCCAGGGCCGGCAAACCAACCATCGCCGCGGTGTAGCCGGCCAGCACGAAACCGTAGGCGCGAAAGTTGCGATAACGCGCGGCGCCGGCCGAGCAGATGCCGACCCAGATCGCCAGCGAACCGAGGAACAATTCGGTGTTCTGGGCGAACAGGGCGATCAGCGCGACCATCACCGCCGACCCGGCCAGGGTGCCGAGAAACCGATAGAAGCTCTTGGCGAACACCTGGCCGCTCTGCGGCTGCATGACGATGAACACGGTGATCATCGCCGTGCGCGGTTGCGGCAGTTCCAGGCGCATGGCCAGCCACAGGGTGAGGAACGCGGCGGCCAGGACCTTGAAGATATAGACCCAGGTCACGCCGTCGCTGCGTGCCCAGTCGAAGAAACCCCGGCGCCATTCAAGGGAGTACAGCCAGCGCAAGAGTGCAGGCAAGGGAGTCATGGAACCTACTCGGTAGTCGGTGGCTTATGTGGTCGATGGATGAGTGCCGGCAGTCAGTGGTCAAGCAGGGTCAGCGCTGCCGGGGTCTCGCCCGGGCGGGTCTGGCTGTCCTTCGGCATATCGCGCCCCGCTTCCAGGCCGCCGCCCAGGGCCGTCACCAGCTCGGCATGGGCGCTCAGGCGCGCAGCATGGACCTGCTGCTGGATCTGCTGCTGGCGCAGCAGCATGCCCTGGGCATTGAGCACATTGAGGTAGTCGGTGAGGCCGCGCTGGAAGGCGACCATGGCGATGTCGTAGGTCTTCTGCGCCGAGGCCACCGACTCGGCGGCGAACCCGGCCTGCTTGTCCATGGACTCGCGGCGGATCAACTGGTCGGAGATGTTCTTCAGGGCGTTGACCAGGGTCTGGTTGTAGTGGGCCACGGCGATGTCATAACCGGCCGCGGCCTCGCCCAGCTCGGCGCGCAGGCGGCCGCCGTCGAAGATCGGCAGGCTGATGGCCGGGCCGACGTTGTAGTTGAGCTTCTTGCCGGTAAGGAACTCCAGCGCCCCGCCGCCGGTGGCCATGTAGCCGAGGCTGCCCACCAGGTCGACATTGGGGTAGAAGCCGGCGTGGGCGACATCGATGCCGCGCGCCTGGGCCGCCACCTGCCAACGGCTGGCGACCACGTCCGGGCGCTGGCCGAGCAATTCGGCCGGCAGCGCCGACGGCAGTTTCAGCGGCGCGGCCAGCGACAGGCTCGGCCGTTGCAACTGCGCGCCCGTCCCCGGCCCCTTGCCGGCCAGGGCGGCGATCTGGTTGCGGGCCAGGGCGATTTCTTCGTCCAGGGCGTCCAGCTGGCGATGGGTTTCCGGCAGCGGGGTCTGCGCCTGGCTGACTTCGAAATGAGTACCGATGCCGCCGGCCAGGCGCCTTTGCGCCAGTTCGAGAATCTGTTCCTGCTGTTTCAGGGTGGCGAGGACGATGTCGCGCTGGGCGTAGTGCAGCGACAGCTGGATATAGGCGCGCACCACATTGTTCTGCAGCTCCAGCTGGGCCAGGCGCGCCTCGGCAGCGCTCATGTGCGCCAGGTCCACGGCACGCTCGCTGGCATTGCTTTCCCGGCCCCAGAGGTCGAGGGCGTAGCTGAAGCCGAGCGCGGCGTTGTTGTCCCAGGTGGTGCTGTTGGCCAGTTCGCCCGGGCCGTAGAACTGATCGGTCGGCCAGTTGTGGCGCTTGAGGGTGGCGTCGCCCTTGATCTGCAACGACTCGGCCGACTCGGCGATGCCGGCCATGGCACGCGCCTGGCGCACCCGGGCGGCGGCCATGGCCATGCTCGGGCTGCCCTGCACGGCCAGGTCCACCCAATGGTTCAACTGCGCATCGCCATAGGCCTGCCACCACTGGGCGGCGGGCCAGCGGGCGTCGCGCGCGGCGCTCTGGATCGCCTCGTCGGTGGCCAGTGAATTGGCCGGTAGTGCCTTGCCCTGTGGGGCAATACCCCCGGTTCCGATGCAGCCGCTGATTGCTAACGATAAAGCCCAAACACTGAGAGTCTTCAGCTCTCTGCTGATGCGACGCGGCACTGCTGCGAATTCCTGAAATAGGGAGAAGGCGGATCCCTGTAGGAGCGAGCTGGCTCGCGATCCAGACAACGCGCGGTGTCAGGGATGGCGCCTCGCGAACACGCTTGCGCCTACAGAATCGGCGCAATTCTAGGCGGCGGGCTGGGCGGCGATAAGCTGGGATTCCTGTGAATCTTTATTACCGTTCGCGCGATAATCCCTTGGTGGAATAGCCAACAATCTGTTACTTCGTGTCACAATTTGCCATCTCCCCAGAGAGCACCCCATGGACACTTTGCAAAATATGCGCGCCTTCAGCTGTGTCGCCGAAGCCGGCAGCTTCACCGCCGCCGCCGTCCAGCTCGACACCACCACGGCGAATGTGTCTCGCGCGGTCTCCAACCTGGAGGCCCATCTGCAAACCCGCTTGCTCAACCGCACCACCCGCCGCATCGCGCTCACCGAAGCCGGCAAGCGCTACCTGCTGCGCTGCGAGCAGATCCTGGCCTACGTCGAAGAAGCCGAGGCCGAGGCCAGCGACGCCCACGCGCGGCCGTCCGGGCAATTGAAAGTGCACACCATGACCGGCATCGGCCAGCACTACGTGATCGACGCCATCGCTCGTTACCGCAAGTCGCACCCGGACGTGACCTTCGACCTGACCCTGGCCAACCGCGTGCCGGACCTGCTGGACGAGGGCTACGACGTGTCCATCGTGCTGGCCAGCGAATTGCCCGACTCGGGTTTCGTCTCCCAGCGCCTGGGGATCACCTACAGCATCGTCTGCGCCTCGCCGGCCTACGTGAAAGCCAATGGCTGCCCGAATAGCCCCAGCGACCTGTCGAACCATGCCTGCCTGCGCCTGGTAAGCCCGGTGATCGCCCTGGACAAATGGTTGTTCGACGGCCCCGAGGGCCAGGAAGGGGTCACGCTCAACGGCTCGCCGTTCCTGGTGAACTCCGCCGACGCGCTGAAAACCGCGATCACCAGCGGCATGGGCCTGGGCGTGCTGCCGGTGTACGCGGCCATCGAGGGCCTGCGCAACGGCACCCTGGTGCGGGTCATGCCCAAGTACCGCTCCCAGGAGCTGAACCTGTACGCCATCTACCCGTCGCGCCAGTACCTGGACGCCAAGATCAAGACCTGGGTCGAATACCTGCGCAATACCCTGCCGGAAATTCTCGCCGCCCATCAGGCGGAGCTGGCGGCCTACGAACTGAGCGGCGGCCTCGGCGGCGCGCGCCTGACCACTTGAGCCAAAGCCCTTCGGGGCTTTTCTCCTGTTCCCTGTAGCCGCTGCCGAAGGCTGCGATAAGGCCGAAGGCCTTTGGCGACCTCAAGAACACGTCTCCTGCGGAGCCGATCGCAGCCTGCGGCAGCGGCTACATGGATTTGCGCATCACGCTTGGGGCTGGCCGTGACAGGCCTTGAACACGCGCGAAATTCGTCTGGCTGGCCACGAACCTGTAGCCGCTATAAAAAGCCCGTCGAGAATGTTAGCTTGCTTGGCATTTCCTATGCCTGACGAGCTTTCCCGCGATGAAAAAGACCGTACTTGCCTTCAGCCGCATTACCCCGGACATGATCGAGCACCTGCGCCAGGACTTCGAGGTGATAGTGCCCAACCCCAAGCTGGGCGACATCGGCGCGCAATTCAACGAAGCCCTGCCCCACGCCCACGGCCTGATCGGCGTCGGCCGCAAGCTGGGCCGTGCGCAGCTGGAAAACGCCAGCCGGCTGGAAGTGGTCTCCAGCGTCTCGGTGGGTTACGACAACTACGACCTGGCCTATTTCAACGAGCGCGGGATCATGCTCACCAACACTCCGGACGTGCTCACCGAAAGCACCGCCGACCTGGCCTTCGCCCTGCTGATGAGCAGCGCCCGGCGCGTCGCCGAACTGGACGCCTGGACCAAGGCCGGGCAATGGCAGGCCAGCGTCGGCGCACCGCTGTTCGGTTGCGATGTGCACGGCAAGACCCTGGGCATCGTCGGCATGGGCAATATCGGCGCGGCCATCGCCCGACGCGGTCGCCTGGGCTTCAACATGCCGGTGATCTACAGCGGCAACAGCCGCAAGGCCGCGCTGGAACAGGAACTGGGCGCGCAGTTCCGTAGCCTCGAGCAGTTGCTGGCCGAGGCGGATTTCGTCTGCCTGGTGGTGCCGTTGAGCGAAAAGACCAGGCACCTGATCAGCCACCGCGAACTGGCGCTGATGAAACCGGGCGCGATCCTGGTGAATATCTCGCGAGGCCCGGTGGTGGACGAGCCGGCGCTGATCCAGGCCCTGCAGGACGGCACGATTCGCGGCGCCGGCCTGGATGTGTATGAAAAGGAGCCGCTGGCCGAGTCGCCGCTGTTCCAATTGAAAAACGCCGTGACCCTGCCGCACATCGGCTCGGCCACCCATGAAACCCGCGACGCCATGGCCAACCGCGCCCTGGCCAACCTGCGCAGCGCCCTGCTCGGCGAACGCCCGCGGGACCTGGTCAACCCGCAGGTATGGAAAGGCTAACCCCCAGCACCGCCCTCCGTAGGAGCGAGGCTTGCCCGCGAACAGCAGCCACGCGTTGTGCCTGAAACACCACCTTCGCGAGCAAGCTTCGCTCCTACGAAAAACCCCACGGCGAACGCCATCCCTCCGTAGGAGCGAGGCTTGCCCGCGAATAGCAGCCACGCGCTGTGCCTGATACACCGCCTTCGCGAGCAAGCTTCGCTCCTACGGAAAAACCCGCGCGGCGAACGCCATCCCTCCGTAGGAGCGAGGCTTGCCCGCGAAGGCGGTCGATCGCCCATCCCGCGGCAGCTGTCGATCAGGCCATCCGTGGGTCACGGATGGCCAGCGGCTTGGGCTTGCGGAACACCAGCACGTTGCCCAGCATCACCAGGACCAGCCCGGCCAGCGCCGGGGCGGTCCATTGGTAGCCTTCGGCGAAGGCCGAGACATTCAGCGCCACCACCGGGAACAGCACGGTGCAGTAGGCCGCCCGCTCCGGGCCCATGCGCCCGACCAGCGTCAGGTAGGCGGTGAAGCCAATCACCGACCCCGGAATCACCAGGTACAACAACGAACCGATGTAGCGCGCGTTCCATTCCATCTCGAAAGGGATGCCCTGGACCAGGCAGTAACCCGCCAGCATCGCCGCGCCATAGGCCATGCCCCAGGCGTTGGTGGTCAGCGGCCTGAGCCCGGCCTTCTGCTGCAGGCTGGAAAGCATGTTGCCCGCCGAGAAACACAGCGTGCCCAACAGCGCCAGCCCCAGGCCCAGCAGGGTTTGCGGGCTGGCGCTATGGCCCGCCAGCTCCGGCCAGAACAGCAGGCCCAGCCCCAGGAGCCCCAATGCCCCGCCCAGCAAGACATTGCGGGCGATCTTCTGGGCGAAGAACACCCGCGCGTTCAGGGCGTTCCACAAGGTCGCCGTGGAAAACACCACTGCCACCAGGCCGCTGGCAACCCACTGGCTGGCGTGCAGGAAACACATGAAGTTGATACAGAACAGGCACAGCCCCTGGGCCAGGCAGATCAGGTGCCCGCGCCGGTTCATCGTTTGCAGCTTGCGGCTGAGCAGCAGCATGATGAACAGCACCAGGGCCGCGAGGGCGAAGCGATAGACGATGGACACCGGAATCGCCACCACCCCCAGTTGCCACTTGAGGGCGATCCAGGTGGTGCCCCAGATCAGGACGGTGAGCAGATAAAGCGAAAGGTTCATGGCGCGGGACTCCTGTGCAGGGCAACCCAGTCTCAGGCCATTGCGTGCCCGGGCGCTTGCATAAACTTGCGCTTTTGTCGGCTGCCGGGCTGGCAGCGCACCGCCCACGGAGTAGGATGCAAAACATCGTGTAGCCGCTGCCGACAGGCTGCGATCGGCTCCGCAGGAGACGTGCTCTTGAGATCGCTGAAGGCCTTCGGCCTTATCGCAGCCTATCGGCAGCGGCTACAGAATGCAGCTCAACTTCAGATATGACCGCCATGCCCGCACTGGAAACCCTGCAAGTCTTTCAAGCCCTGAACCGCTCGCCCAATGCTCGCCTGGAGCACAGCGCCGAGCTCGGTGACGGCCTGGCAGCGGCCCTGTGGAGCAACCATCACGACGCCCAGGACTACGAAGCGCCGAGCCACCACACCCTGTCGTGCTACATCGCCGGCGGCACCGGGACCTTTCGCCGCGGCCAGCCGGGCACCAAGGGCGGCCCGGACAAGCTGTGCATCCTGCCCGCCGAGCACCGTTCGGCCTGGGTGATCAACGGCGGGATCCGCCTGGCCCATCTGTATTTCAGCCCCGAACAATTTGCCCTGGGCTGCGTGACCCTGCTGGACCGCGAGCCCCGCGAGCTGCAATTGCAGGAAACCACCTTCCTCGACGACCCGCAGCAGGCCCGGCGCTTTCGGCAGTTGATCCAGCTGAACTGGGACGAACCCGGCGAGCGCTTGCTGACCAGCAGCCTGGCCCACGAGATGCTCAACCACGCCCTGCTGACCCAGGTCGGCCAGCGCCAGGGCCTGCGCCTCAAGGGCGGGCTGGCCGCGCATCAGCGCCGGCAGCTGGTGGAATACATCGACAGTCAGCTGGCCGAGCCGATCAGCCTTGGGCAACTGGCCGCACGCTGCAACTTGTCGGAATACCATTTCGCGCGGATGTTCCGCGCAAGCTTCGGCCTGCCGCCCCATCAATACCTGCTGGCGCGGCGCCTCAAGCACGCCCGCGACCTGTTGCGCGGCACCCGCCTGCCCCTGGGCGAGATTGCCCTGGCCTGCGGTTTCGCCAGCGCCAGCCACTTCACCCACCGCTTTCGCCAGGCCCTGGGCGGCACGCCCGGGGAATATCGCCAGGCGTTCCTCGGCTGACGGTCGAGCGATTGGCGGGCGTATCGCGTCGCACCTTTTCGCGGGCAAGCCTCGCTCCTACGAACGCGGCGTCTGTAGGAGCGAGGCTTGCCCGCGAAGACGGTCTATCGGTCAACCCCGCCGCTCCAGGCCTTTACTGCATCAGGACCTGCGCCACGCGGTCTTCCAGGGCCTTGATCTGCGCGCCGTCGGCCCGGTAGTTGTTCGACAGCATCACCAACACCAGCCGGCGGCCATCGGCCGTGCGCAGATAGCCGGACAACGACGACACGCCCTGCATCGAGCCGGTCTTGGCATGCAGGTTGTCCACCGCCGCCGTGCCTTGCAGGCGATAACGCAGGGTGCCGCCAGTCATGCGTTGGGCTGCGCCGGCCACCGGCAGCGCCGCGTACCAGGTGGCGAACCACGGCTGCTTGCGCGCCGCCAGCAACAGATCGCTAAGGCTCTGGCTGGAGATCTGGTTGCGCCGCGACAGCCCCGAACCGTCCACCTGCACCAGCCCTTGCGGGCTCAGGCCCTGGCGCCGCAGGAAGCCCTCGATGGCCGCCACCCCGGCAGCAGCGGTGCCGGCGTTGGCGGTCTTGCGGCCCATGGCCTTGAGCAGCACCTCGGACATGTTGTTGTTCGACAGCTTGAGCAGCGGTGTGATCAGCTCCGCCAGCGGCATCGACGCGTGGCTGGCCAGCACCCGGGCGGCGGGCGCCGTGGGCTGGCCGAGGCGCACCTGGCCCCGCACCGTCACGCCCTGCTCGGCCAGCGCCTGCTGGAACACGTCCGCCACCAGGCGGGTCGGCTCCCACACGCTGACCCAGTTGCGCCGCGACTGCCCCGGCGGCAAGGCGCCACTGACCAGCAACAGATTGCTGCCATGCTCACGGCCGACCTGCAGGCTGTCCAGCGTGCCGACCCGGCCCTGATTGCGCAGGCTCATCAGCCGATTGCTCGGGCTGACGCTGACCGCCAGGGGCGCTCCCGGCCTTGCGGGCGCCGTCACCGAAACCAGCACGCTGCCGGCATCGAAGTCGTCGTTGGGAGAAATGTTCAGGGCCGAAACCTGCGCCGCGTAATACAGGCTTTCATCGTCGCTGGCCCAATCGACGCCCAGGCGCTGGTCATCGAAGGCGGTGTCGTCGAGCACCAGGTCGCCATCGACCTGACGAATGCCCGTGCGCGCCACTGCCGCCGCCAGCGCCTGGTAATCCTTGGCCTGCATGCTCGGGTCGCCGGAGCCACGCAGGTAAAGATTGCCGCGCAGGCGCTCGCCCTGCTGCGCACCGTCGCCCAGCACCTCGGTGGCGAAGCGGAAATCGGCGCCGAGGACGTCCAGCGCCGCAGCGGTGGTCAGCAACTTGAGGCTCGACGCCGGGATCAGGCGGCTGTCGGCGTTGTGCTGATACAAGGCCGCGCCGCTGTCGGCGTCGCGCACGCTCAGCGACACCGTGGCGCCCTGGAGTGCCGGGTCGGCCAGGACCTGATCCAGGCTGGCGGCGTAGCGGGCGCCGGGATGGCTGGCGCAAGCCGCCAGCGACAAGGCCAGGAACAACCCCAGCCCGCGAATGTAAAAACGATGTACTGAACCCATGAGAAGCGTGTTTCCTTGATGACCTCGAACCCAGCGCCGACGACCTTGCAGCCACGACGGCGGGCGGCCAGATAACGATTGGCGAGGGGTGGCTGTCAACGAACAATCGCCACCCGGCGTCTCAGGCCGGGCGCGGCAGACCGTTCATTGCGCCAGGGCGGCCAGCGGGCTGGCCAGCAGGCCGAGTCCGGCCGCCAGCAACGCCAGGCGCGGTTGATACGGCAACAGCAGCACCAGCGACAAGCCGCTGAGCATCAGCGCCGCACACCACTGCACCAGGCCGAAAGCCCAGCCGGCCGCCCCAATCGCCGCCCACAACGAGCCGGCCAGCAGCAGCCAGCCGCCAAGGCGCAGGCCGCCGCGGCGCCGGGCCGAGGGTTTGTAACCGAGGAGTTCGGCGTGATGCCGGTCCATCGACAGGCACAACCCGGCAAAACCGGAATAACACAGCAGCCATGCCAGGAGCATTCAGGCCACCTCCGCTTCAACGGCGGCCCGGCGTGGGCGAGCGGCAGGATGGGCCAGCGGGCGCGCCATCTTCCAGGCCGCCCAGCCGAGGAACAGCCCCGCCGCCAGGCAGGTCAGGTCGAACCCGGCCCGGACCCAGTCGCCATGCATCAGGAAACCATCGAGCGCATCGGGCACCGTCAGCGCATCGAGCAACGGCACGCTGCCCAGCAGCAGCGCCGCCAGGCCCAGTTGTTCGATCCAGGCCTGGCGCCCACGGCGCAGCGTGGCGTGCAGCAGGCTCAGGCCCCAGACGATGAAGAAGCAGTTCACCTCCCAGTCCGCCCGTGCGGCAAAGCTCACCGGCAACAGGCGATTGGCCCAGAAGAAGGCCGCGACGGCCAGCACCAGGCCAGACATGCTGGCGATGTTCAGCACCTCCACCAGGCGCAGTTCGAAGGGCATCACGCCGCTCTTGGCATGCTTGAGCTGACGCTTGCCGAGCCAGATCACCAGCCCGGTGCCGATCATCGCGGTGGCGGCCAGGCCGCAGATAAAGTACAGCCAGCGCAGCAGCGGCCCGGCGAAAAGGCCCATGTGCAGCCCGTAGAAAGCGCCTCTGATGGCGATGGTCGGCGAGTGCGGCGGAGCGACCTGCAACAGCTGGCCACTGACCCCGTCGAACGAAACCGCGCTGCCAAAATCGCGGACCACTGCGTCACCACCGTGGCGCATGACATTCACCGAGGCATTGGCATCCCCCGGGTTGTTCACCGTGATGCGCCCCACGCGGCCACCCGGCCATTGCTCGCGGGCCTGTTCCAGCAGCGGCTGGAGCTGCACCAGCTGCGCTGGCCGGCCCGCGGCGGGCGCGTTGCTGGTGGCGGGAAACGCCTCGTTGAACAGCGCCCGGGTGTCCTCGCCGTAGGTGGCCAGGATGCTCGCCGGCATGACCATCGACATGAAAATCACCAGGCTGCTGTAGGTAATCATCAAGTGGAACGGCAGCACCAGCACGCCCACCGCGTTGTGTCCGTCGAGCCAGGAGCGCTGGCCTTTGCGGGGGCGAAAGGTGAAGAAGTCCTTGAAGATTTTCTTGTGCACGATGATGCCGCTGACCAGCGCGATGAACATCAGCATGGCCGCCGCGGTGGCCAGCCAGCGGCCCCAGGGATGGGGCATCTGCAACTGGAAATGGAAGCGGTAGAAGAACTCGCCGCCCCGGGTAGCGCGGGCCTGCAATTCGGCGCCGGTGGCCGGGTCCAGCAGTTTCTGGGTAAAGACGCCACGCTCACCGGGCTTGCCCGGCAACTGCCACATCACCGACAACGCCGGCTCACGGGCGTCGGGCAGGTTGATGAACCAGCGCGAGGCCCTCTGGGCATGCTGCTGCAAATAGTGCTGGGCAAGGGTCAGGCTGGCCTCGTTGCTGACCGGGCGCGACGGCACTTCGGGCTGCATCCAGTGGCTGATTTCGTCCTTGAAGTAGGCCAGGGTGCCGGTCAGGAAAATCGCCAGCAGCAACCAGCCGAACAGCAGCCCGACCCAGGTGTGCAGCCAGGACATGGACTGGCGAAATCCCTCCCTCATGAAAGATTCGCCCAATACGCCGAGGCGCAAATTGCCGCCAACACCAGCGCCGGCAGCAGCAAGCCGAACCAGGCCTGCCAGGCCGTGCGGCAGGCGAAGCACCAAAGCACCGCCACCAGATAGAACAGGAACGACGCCATCATGCCGCCAAACACCGCATCGGCGCGGGAGATCGGCAGCAGCAAGGTCATGCAGACGCTGGACAAGGCCGCCAGCAGGTAACCGCCAAACACGGCGGCCAATACCCGCGAAGTCACGGCCAGGCGATAGGAAATGGGGGGCGCGGCAGTTTTGCTTTTCATGTTTCAACCTTGAAACCAGGACAGCCTCGGTGCCGGGGTTAGCCCGGCCGGGCTCAAGTCGGCGCAATATTAGATGATAAATATTCTCATGTACAAAAATCCCCGATCACAGGAAAGATCTTCCGCCGGTCCGGGCTGATTGCCGAATGCCACGCCCGGCCACTACAATGCGAACAATTCTTGTTCTCTTAAGCGTTCATGCTGCCGGAGCGTTCGGCTTGGCCCACTCCTCTACTGTCGAAGTCCTTTATCAGGCCCATCACAGCTGGCTGAACGGCTGGTTGCGACGCCGGCTCGGCTGCCCCGACAGCGCCGCCGACCTGGCCCAGGACACTTTCATACGGGTGCTCGATGCCCGGGAAACACCTTCGATCGTCGAGCCACGGGCGTTCCTGACCACCATCGCCAAGCGCGTGCTGTGCAACCATTACCGGCGCCAGGACCTGGAACGGGCCTACCTCGAGACATTGGCGCAGATGCCGGAGCTGCTGGCGCCGTCCGAGGAGGACAAGGCGATCATCCTGCAGACCCTGATGGAGCTGGACCAATTGCTCGACGGCTTGCCGCGCCTGGTCAAGCGCGCATTCCTGCTGGCCCAGGTCGATGGCCTGAAACACGGCGAGATCGCCCGCGAACTGGGGATTTCCATCGCCACGGTCAAGCGCCACCTGCACAAGGCAGCGTTGCGCTGCTACTTCGCCCTGTGAACCACGCCATGAATTCATTCCTATGAACCCTGCCCTCCCCGGCCCGCCGGACATCGGCGCCCAGGTCGCCGAACAGGCCGTGCACTGGCTGATCGAAATGCAGGCCGGCCCGCTCAGCCCGCGCCAGCAACTGGCCTGGCAGCAATGGCACGACGCCCACAGCGAACATCGTCGCGCCTGGGAGCATATCCAGCGGGTCAATCAGCGGCTGCGCGGCCTGTCTTCGCCGCTGGCCCATGCCGCGCTCAACGCGCCGAAGTCTTCCAGCCGGCGCCAGGCGCTGAAGCTGCTGCTGATCCTCGGCGCCGGTTCCGCCGCGGCCTGGGGCCTGCGCGAGCACAATCCGCTGACCCCGCTGATGGCCGACTACCGCAGCCCGGTGGGCCAGCGGCGCACGTTGCGCCTGAGCGATGGCAGCCAACTGCAGCTCAACACCGACAGCGCGGTGGACGTGAGTTTCGACGGCCAGCAACGGCTGATCCGCCTGCTGGCCGGGGAGATCCTGCTGACCGGCGCAACCGACAGCCGGCCGCTGCTGATCCACAGCGCCCAGGGCGTGCTGCGCCCGCAAGGCGCACGCTTGAACCTGCGCCAGTTCAGCCAGCGCACCCAGCTGGCGGTATTTGACGGCAGTGTCAGTCTTAGCCCGTCCGATTATTCGGGGCCGCCGTTGCGGGTGGGCAAGGGGCAGCAATTGAGCTTCAGCGCCGGCGCCTGGGAAAACCCGCGACCGCTGGACGCCGGCAGCGGCGCCTGGAGCGAAGGCATGCTGGTGGCCGCCCATATGCGCCTGGCGGATTTCCTCGACGAGTTGGGCCGCTACCGTCGCGGCCAGCTCAACTGCGATCCACGAGTCGCCGACCTGCTGATCTCCGGCAGTTATCCACTGGACGACAGCGAACGCATCCTCGACCTGCTGGAAATCAGCCTGCCGGTGAAGGTCCGGCGTTTTACCCGTTATTGGGTCACGGTCGAGGCCCGCGCCTGAAACCTATCGCCGCTGTAGCCGCTGCCGCAGGCTGCGATAAGGCCCGAAGGGCCTTCGAGGGCCTCAAGAGCACGTCCCCTTCGGGGCCGATCGCAGCCTGCGGCAGCGGCTACAGGCCGGCATCGATTCACTGTTGGTCCCGACATGCGAATTATTTTCATTTTGTGTGAGCCGTTTTCCAGCACTCGCGTGACAGAGAAGGAAAGCCCCCTTGACTGCAACCTTCTCAGGATCGATGTCCATGCCCCAGCAACCCACCCGCCTTACGCCCCTCGCCCGCACCCTGCGCCAGTTGCTGCTGGGCGCCAGCCTGAGCTTGGCCGCCCTGCCGTTGGCCGTGGCCGCCGATGGCCCGGCCCGCGACTATCACATCGCCGCCTCGTCGTTGGAAAACGCCCTGAACCAGTTCGGCCGTGAAGCCGGGGTGCTGATTTCCTTCGGGTCCCAGGTCACCAGCGGCGTGCAGAGCCAGGGCCTGGAAGGCAGCTACACCACCGCAGAAGGTCTGAATGCCTTGCTCAAGGGCACCGGCCTGCAAGCCCGCGCCGAGGGCGGCAATGCCTTCAGCCTGCAACCGGCGAGTGCCGAGGGCGCACCGGCGGCGCTGGAGCTGGGCGCCTCCAGCGTGGTCGGCGACTGGCTGGGCGACGCGGCGCAGACCAATGTCTTCGAACACCCCGGCGCCCGGGACGTGATCCGCCGCGAAGAATTCGAACGCCAGGGCGCGACCCAGGCCCGCGACGTGCTCAACCGCATCCCTGGGGTCAACGCACCGGAAAACAACGGCACCGGTAGCCACGACATGGCGCTGAACTTCGGCATTCGCGGGCTCAACCCGCGCCTGGCCTCGCGCTCCACGGTGTTGATGGATGGCATTCCGGTGCCCTTCGCGCCCTATGGCCAGCCGCAGCTGTCCTTCGCCCCGGTGAGCATGGGCAACATGGACGCGGTGGATGTGGTGCGTGGCGGTGGCGCCGTGCGCTACGGGCCGCAGAACGTCGGCGGTATCGTCAATTTCGTGACCCGCTCCATTCCCGATGCGCCCACGGTCAAGGGCGGTTTCCAGACCGAGACCAGCCCATCCTCGAGCCACGACGGTTTCAAGACCACCGGCAACCTGCTGGCCGGCGGCACCGCCGACAACGGCCTGGGCGGCGCCTTGCTGTATTCCGGCACCCGTGGCGGCGACTGGCGCGAACACAGCGACACGCAGATCGACGACCTGATCCTCAAGGGCCATTACCAGCTCGACGATGCCAACAGCTTCAACGCCATGGCCCAGTATTACGAAGGCGAGGCCGACATGCCCGGCGGCCTGAACGTCGCCGACTACAAGGCCGATCCGTACCAGTCGACCCGTCCGTACGACAAGTTCTGGGGCCGTCGCACGCTGGTCAACTTCGGCTATCGCTACCAGCAAGACCGCCGCGAATTCACCGTCAACAGCTTCTTCACCAAGACCCTGCGCAGCGGCTACCTGGACCAGGGCAGCTTCCTTTCGCTGTCGCCGCGCGAATACTGGGTGCGCGGCGTCGAAACCCGCTTCGCCCAGGGCTTCGACCTGGGGCCGACCAGCCACGAGCTGGGCATCGGCTACCGCTATATCAACGAGGCCGGCCACGAGTTGCGCTACCGCACGCCGATCAGCGCCAACCAGCAGCTACCGAATACCAGCAGCCGCAACGACCGCGACACCCGCGGCGGCACCGAGGCCAACGCGTTCTTCATCGACGACCGCATCGACATCGGCAAATGGACCCTGACCCCGGGCATCCGCTACGAGATGATCGAGTCCCAGCAGACCAACAACCTGACCAACGTCAAATACAAGGGCGACTACAACACCGCGCTGCCGGCGCTGAACGTGATGTACCACCTGACCGACAGCTGGAACCTCTACGCCAACACCGAAGGTTCGTTCGGCAGCGTGCAGTACAGCCAGATGCCCAACCGCGTGAGCAGCGGCGAAGTGAAACCGGAAAAGGCACGCACCTGGGAACTGGGCACCCGCTATGACGACGGCACCCTGCGGGCGGAGATCGGCGCGTTCCTGATCAACTTCGACAACCAATACGACAGCAACCAGACCAACGACTCGGTGATCGCCCGTGGCGAAACCCGTCACCAGGGGATCGAGACCAGCGTCAATTACGCGCTGGACGGCCTGAGCCCGGCACTGGCCGGTTTTGATCTGTACGCCACTTATGCCTACGTCGACGCCACCATCCGCGAGGACGGGCCGAACAAGGGCAACCGCGTGCCGTTCTCGTCCAAGCACAAAGGCACCCTCGGCATCGGCTACACCGAAGGTCCGTGGAAGCTGAACCTCGATAGCAGTTTCCAGAGCAGCCAGTTCGCCGACAACGCCAACACCTCCGCTGAAAGCGCCGACGGCAGCACCGGCCGGATTCCCGGCTACATGCTGTTCAGCAGCCGCGCCGCCTATGACTTCGGCCCGCAACTGTCGGACCTGAGCGTGGCGGTCGGGGTGAAGAACATCTTCAACCACCAGTACTTCACCCGTTCGTTTGACGACAACAACAAAGGCAAATACGTGGGCGAACCACGGACGTTGTACGTACAAACGTCCATGGCGTTCTGACCCACCGCTTCGCCGGCAAGCCTGGCTCCTACCGAACAGCCCACACCCCGCTTCGTAGGAGCGAGGCTTGCCCGCGAAAGCGTCCCCCCTGACACACACCGCGCCGCGCCCTTCGCCGGCAAGCCTGGCTCCTACAAAACAGCCCACCACCCCGCTTCGTAGGAGCGAGGCTTGCCCGCGAAGCGTTCTCCCTGACACACCCCGCCGTCCCCTTCGCCGGCAAGCCTGGCTCCTACGCAAGCGCGCAAAAAAAAGGGCCTGCATATGCAGGCCCTTTTGTTGGGTGCTTGAACCGTCAGCTATTGAGCGCGGCCTGTTCGTTTTCCAGGAATTCCTCTTCCAGCAAGGCGTCGGCCTGGCCTTCGCGGGCGCTTGGCGCTGCCGCGGCGCGCTTGTTGCGCAACCGGCCAAAGAGGTGTTCCAGGGAATTCTCCAGCTTGGTGGCCGCTCCTTCGATGGCCAGTTCCAAGGATTCGGCTTTGTGAGTCACGGAAATCGGTTGATGGCCTTTTGGCCGCGCCTCCAGCTGACAGCGCAAATCGTGGGGACCGGGCTTGTCGCCGTTCTCGTCCCGCAGATGAACCTCGACTCGGGTCAGGTCCTCCTCGTAGCGTTCGAGCGTGCTCTCAATGGTAGTACGTACCCACTCCTCCAGTCGGATGCTGCTTTGAATATGGTTATCGCTATTGACCTGGATTTGCATAGTTCTTCCCTTATTTCAGCTAGCTCGCCAGAGGTACCGCGTGCCCCTGAGGGCGTACTTTTTGCGGCCTCTTGGTTACAGAGTTGGGCAGAGCGCGGAACAATTCAACCCCTGAAAAAAGATAAATATCTATTCGCAAATAAACCCGGACAAGGAGCAAAAGCACTGTTACTGTCGGGAGTTCACTCGCCCTGGGCCCCGGTCTTTTTCACTTACAACTGCCCCTCTCCCAGCGGGTGCAGGCCACGAAAGATCCCCGCCTCTTCCACCAGCCAGTCGTGCACCGCGCGCACGCCCGGATGGCTCAGCGCACCCGGCGCATACAGCAGCACGTAACGCTTGTGATTGGGCACCGCGAGGCCGAACGGCACGATCAAGGTGCCACGCTCCAGTTCGTCGTTGAGCAGGGTACGCCGGGCGATCGCCACGCCCATCCCGGCAATCGCCGCCTCGATGGTCAGGTGATTGCGATTGAAGGTGTGCCCACGCCGCACATCCGCGCCTTCGAAGCCGATGGCATTGAGGTAGAACTCCCACTCCGCGTACTCATAGCTGCCGCGCCAGGCGGTGATGTCGTGCAGCAACGGAAAATGCACCAGGTCCGCCGGGCCGTGCAGCGGCGGCCGCCCGCGCAGCAGCCCCGGGGCACAGACTGGAAAGATCTGTTCATCCAGCAGGGCTGTGGATAACAACCCCGGGTAGCTGCCGTCGTTGAGGTCGATGGCCAGGTCGAAATCGCCTTCGTGCAAGGCCACGCTGCTGTCCTCGGCCACCAGCCGCAGCTGAATGTCCGGAAAACGCTGCTGCAGCCGGGGCAATCGCGGCGTCAGCCACTTGCCGAGGAACGACGGGATCGAGCGCAGGCGCAAGGTGCCGCTGATCATCCCGGCGTCCAGTCTCTGCAGTTCGGCGTCGATGCTGCCATAGGCCTCGTTCACCGTGATCGCCAGCCGCTGCCCCTCGGCGCTCAGCTCCACCCCCCGCGCACGCCGGTGAAACAGGCGAAAGCCGAGCCGCTCTTCCAGCAGGCGGATTTGCTGGCTGACCGCCCCCGGGGTGATGTGCAGTTCTTCCGCGCAACGGGTGAACGACAAGTGCCGCGCGGCACAGGAAAACACATGCAGCCAGACGTAGGTCTGGGCATGAAATTGACGGCTCATCGTTTAGTCCTGCTAAAGGCTGTCTTAGGAAAATTCGTTGGTCAGTCTTGACCGAGCTAGGCAGTATCGCCGACCTAACGCTCGGCCTACAAAAAATGGCAGCGATTTCTCTTCCATTGCTTGTAAGGCTTTAGCATGGCTATCAGTGTTTTCGATCTCTTCAAAGTCGGCATCGGCCCGTCCAGCTCCCATACCGTCGGCCCGATGCGCGCCGCCGCGACCTTCGCCCAGGCGCTGTTCGAGCAAGGCTTGCAGGAGCAAGTGCGGCGGGTGGAAATCCGCCTGTACGGCTCGCTGTCCGCCACCGGCGTCGGCCATGCCACCGACCGCGCCTGCGTCATGGGCCTGATGGGCGAATGGCCCGACAGCATCGACCCGCGCAGCATCGGCCCGCACATCCAGCAACTGCGCGAAAGCGGCGAGTTGAGCCTCGGTGGCCGCTCGAACATTGCCTTCGACTGGCACCGCGACCTGCTGTTGCTCGACGAAAGCCTGCCTTACCACCCCAATGCCATGTCGCTGTCGGCCTTCGGCGCGGACGGCCTGCTGTGGCAGCAGACCTACTATTCGGTGGGCGGCGGTTTCATCGTCGAGGAAGCCGAAATGGCCGAAGGCGCCCCGGCAGCCAGCGGCGTCGAACTGCCCTACGACTTCAATAGCGCGGTGGAACTCCTGGCCCTGTGCCAACGACACCAGCTGCGGGTCTCGGAGCTGATGATGGCCAACGAACGGGCCTGGCGCAGCGATGCAGAAATCCGCAGCGGCCTGCTGCACATCTGGTCGGTGATGCGCGAATGCGTCGAGCAGGGCATGCGCCACGAAGGCATCCTGCCCGGCGGGCTGGATGTGCCACGCCGCGCGGCCAAGCTGCATCGCAACCTGCTGGAAATCGGCAAGCCCAACGTCATCAGCTCGACCCTGTCGGCCATGGAGTGGGTCAACCTGTTCGCCCTGGCGGTGAACGAGGAAAACGCCGCCGGTGGGCGCATGGTCACCGCGCCGACCAACGGCGCGGCGGGGATCATTCCGGCGGTGCTGCATTACTACATGAAATTCAACCCCGAAGCCTCGGACGACGACGTCGTCGACTTCTTCCTCGGCGCCGCGGCGGTGGGCATTCTCTGCAAGAAAAACGCTTCGATCTCCGGCGCCGAAGTCGGCTGCCAGGGCGAGGTGGGTTCGGCCTGCGCCATGGCCGCCGCCGGCCTGGCCGAAGTGCTCGGGGCCACCCCGGAGCAATTGGAAAACGCCGCCGAAATCGGCCTGGAACACAACCTCGGCCTGACCTGCGACCCGGTCGGCGGCCTGGTGCAGGTGCCCTGCATCGAGCGCAACGCGATCGCCGCGGTGAAGGCAATCAACGCCACCCAGATGGCCCTGCGCGGCGACGGCAAACACTTCATTTCCCTGGACCGGGTGATCCGCACCATGCGCGATACCGGCGCCGACATGCATGACAAATACAAAGAAACTTCACGGGGCGGCCTGGCCGTGAGTTGGGTGGAGTGCTGAGGAGCATTCCCCCAGGCCGTATGAAAACTACTGCGCTCGGCAATACTGCGTTAAAAACAGGCTCGGAATGCTCATGTAGGCCCCTACACTCCGCTTCCTCGCCTGTTTTTGCCTTGTCTTGCCTTCGCTCGCTACGTTTTCAAACGGCCTGACCGTCCGCCCCACGTGAGCCCGAGCAAGAATAATAACGAGGCAATACCGATGACCGATGTACGAACACCCGCTGCCGAAAACCCTGCTGTAGAAACTGCTCGCGAGACCGCGACCGCCAGCAAGGGCTGGAGCAAGCACGACACCACCTGGATGCTCGGCCTGTACGGCACCGCCATCGGCGCCGGTACGCTGTTCCTGCCGATCAATGCCGGGGTCGGCGGCTTCTGGCCGCTGATCGTGCTGGCGCTGCTGGCCTTCCCGATGACTTTCTTCGCCCACCGTGGCCTGACCCGCTTCGTGCTGTCCGGGCGTTCCGGCGACATCACCGAAGTGGTGGAAGAACACTTCGGCATCGGCGCCGGCAAGCTGATCACCCTGCTCTATTTCTTCGCCATCTTCCCGATCCTGCTGGTGTACAGCGTGGCGCTGACCAACACCCTGGGCAGTTTCATGGAACACCAACTGCACATGACCCCGCCGCCGCGGGCGATCCTGTCGCTGGTGCTGATCCTCGGCCTGATGGCCATCGTGCGCTGCGGCCAGGGCGTGATCGTGCGGGCCATGAGCGTGCTGGTCTATCCCTTTGTCGCCGCGCTGTTGCTGCTGGCTCTGAGCCTGATCCCGAACTGGAACGGCGCATTCTTCGCCTCGGCCAATGACGGCATGTCCATGCCGCTGTTCCTCAAGACCCTGTGGCTGGCGATCCCGGTGATGGTGTTCTCGTTCAACCATTCGCCGATCATTTCCGCCTTCGCCGTCGACCAGAAGCGCCACTACGGCGCCCAGGCCGAACGCAAGAGCAGCGGTATCCTCGCCGTGGCCCACGGCATGATGGTGCTGACGGTGATGTTCTTCTGCTTCAGTTGCGTGCTGGCCCTGTCGCCGGCCGACCTGGCCGCGGCCAAGGCGCAGAACATTTCGATCCTGTCGTACCTGGCCAACCACTTCCAGACGCCGGTGATCGCCTATGCGGCGCCGCTGATCGCGCTGGTGGCCATCACCAAATCCTTCCTCGGCCACTACATCGGCGCCAGCGAAGGCTTCCAGGGGCTGATCGTGAAAAGCCTGCGCAGCCGTGGCCGGGTCATGTCGTCACGCTGGCTGGAACGTTGCACCGCGCTGTTCATGGTCCTGACCTGCTGGGCCGTGGCCACTTTCAACCCGAGCATCCTCGGCATGATCGAGACCCTGGGCGGGCCCGTCATCGCCTGCCTGCTGTTCCTGATGCCGATGTACGCGATCCGGCGGGTGCCATCGCTGCGCCAGTATTCGGGCCAGCTGTCGAATCTGTTCGTGGTGCTGGTGGGGCTGATCGCACTGTCAGCGATCATTTATTCGTTCATGCCCTGAAACGGGTAGCCAAAGAAAAACGGACCTTTTGGTCCGTTTTTTTTCGCCCCCGGGTTTATGGGGCGGCGGTTTTTCCGGCATGCCCTTTGCTTTGCAAGAGCCGAGGAATATGGACGTTATCAACCCTCGGCGAACGGCCTGCCAGTGGTCTGGAAATGCGAACTAATACCAATCCCGGCCGGTCAATGACTGCACGATCCAATCAAGCGGTGACGCACATGGACAACCCCTTTCAGCTGATTACCGATGCCTTCGCCCCGGAATACCGGGTCAACCTGAGCATCCAGGGCCTGGACGGCAGCATCATGCTGACCCTTTCCAAGGCCGGTCGGATCGTCGCCAAGCGCATGATCAGCGCCGAGCAGCGCAACGATCCGCAGCGGCTCAAGCGCCTGGTGCAAAGCATTCAGTTCGGCATTGCCATCGAGCAGGGCCACAGCGCCGTGGCCATCCTCGAAGCCATGACCAACAGCGACGGCTTCAAGCTGCCGCTGCCAGCCACCAAGGGCCGGCCCGGCAACCGGCAGCCACCGCTGACAGTGGCGATTTAAAGCTCGCCCTTCTCGACTTCCGGGTGCTCGCTGGAGCCCGCGCCGACTTTGCGCTGCGGGTGTTCGATCTTCACCGACGGGAACTGCGACGAAGCGTAGCGCACCACCAGGATCGAGAACGCCAGCAGCAGGATGCCGCCGCACAGGTAGATGATCCCCAGGTCCGGCGGGTTGTGGTGCGACACGTTGGAGATCAGCAGGCGAGTCAGCGCGGTGATCGCCACATAGATCAGGAAGCGCACCGGCATGTGGTTGGTCTTGAAGTAGATGCCGACCATGGCGCCCAATTCGAGGTAGATGAACAGCAGGAGGATGTCATCGATCTTGATATGACCTTCCTCGAGCATCCCGAGAAACTCCATCACCGCCGCCCAGGCGGTCACCGCACCGATGGCAAACAGCGCCAGGTAGTGAAAGGTCTCGACGAACAGGTTGCCCAGGGATTCGGCCAGTTGATGGACGTTCTGCCGCAGTTTCTCGGCCCAATTGATTTTCACGATGGTTTTTCCTTAGGTCGGCTCGACCGGATGATGCGGGTTGGACGTGACGGTTGTTCTGCATGCAGAAAAAAGGCCAGCGCCGGGCAATGAGATGGCGGCCGGGGGCGGTTGGACACTTCCGGGGCGTTCTTAGCGTCATTCGCGGGCAAGCCTCGCTCCTACGGAAAAGCAGTCACCACCCACCCGCCAAAACTCCGTAGGAGCGAGGCTTGCCCGCGAAAGCGTCCCCCCAATCCTTACCTAGGAGCAAGGCTTGCCCGCAAAAGCGATGGGCTCGACGCCGATCACCTGACAAACCCGGAAACCCGTCTAGATTAAAAACCCACTATTCAAAGCAGAAGGATTCGCTTATTCTTCGCGCCTGTATATAAATACAGTAGTAGCAAATACCCATTATCGTGAAGGCATGTGAGGTGGTGAATGGCCGTCGAAGTGGTATACCGCAGCAGCCGAGATCTGGAGCGCTTGTTCATGGATAAAGCCGAAGCTGACCGTCATGACAAAATGCTCGAACTGGCTGAATTGCTGGCGCAAGTGTTGCAAAAGGCTGTGCCGTCGCTGAACGAGCAGCAAGTGGAAGAAGCCGGGATCTACATGGCGAAGAACCGCGATGTGTTCGCCAAGGCCTTCAAGAGCCAGCCGGACGCCCTGTCCGAACTGCTCAGCGCGCCGGTTGCGGCGGCCGAGCCAGAGGCTCCGCTGGCAGCGCCCGAAGCCGCGGAACCCGCAGCACCGGCCAAGCCCGCCAAGGCGAGCAAAGCGGCCAAGTAAGCAGGCGCCGAATTGAACAGGCCCTGGGTTTGCGCCCAGGGCCTTTTTCATGCCTGCGGTAAAACCAGGCCCAGCTATCTGGCCCAGATTGACTCTGATCTGGTTTCAGTACAGAGCGCTATAGACAATTAGGCAATTAATGCAGCCATCTAAACGGTATTAACGGTTTTATTAAGCATACCGGCCAGTGTTGATACTTCTGAACACTTAACAACTCAGCAAAAAGCCGGAGCATTACGTTCATTCAATATCAACAACTTACATCCTGCTCTGTAACAGCGCATTCACACCAATAAAAAACCGCCAAAAGCATGACTCGACCAATGTTTATCAGCCGCTTAATTCCATGACTTTACTTTCAAAAACCCAGTGCTAACCTCAGCACTCCGTCTGAGCGCTCAGACTAAAGTCGACGGATAACTTACACAAAAGGAATATTGTGATGAAACAAATTGATGTTCTGATAGTGGTCGATGTTGATGGCGCCCTGTCAACTGGCTCAACGGGCGGCCTATCTCAAAACGTGTATTTGATCGACACCAACAAATACTTTGGATCGGGTGCCGAGGGGCAGGCCGAACTCCAAACGGCGTGTACAGAGGGCCAGTTCATCAACTGGAGCGTTACAGGTGTCTCGCCTTCAAGTGCTGTGCAGATCAATCGCTTCACCGGCCAGATGGTGAATGATGGCATTTGCAAGCCTCGGCTGGTCGCGAGCCCTGCGGGTACGTACTGGCAAGGCCAGGTCGAAGCGCAGGGTTTCAAAGGACGCCAGCAGTACTCGGTGGAGCTTACCGTGGAAGGAACAGTGATGAACTTTGATCCATTCCTGAATATAAAATAATCGTTATAAGTGTTGCGCTTCGACACAAGCGAGGCTTGCTGCACAAATAAGATTTTTATTTGATCAGCGTCCACCTTATAGCCTTTCTAGTACAAAACCAAAGAAAAGCCCGTCCCTTGCGCCGGGCTTTTCCGTCCAAACTAACCCTCTCTAAAATTACTTCCTGTTTCTGGCAAAACACATCAATCCCGTTGCCCAGGTTTCCGACGAAGCAGACGGCCTTTACCGATACCGAGGCGATCCATAAATTCGATAAACCCCAAGCTCAAGCATGAGCCAAAGTTATTCCTCCCTAGACTTCGGGTTGCTCTAATGCCTCGACCAGCGCCTTGAAAAACCGCGCCGCCTCGCCGCCGGTGACCACCCGGTGATCGAAGGTCAGGGACAGCGGCAGCGACGGATGCACCGCCACCGCGCCATTCACGGCCACCGGCTCGTCGCGGATCGCCCCGGCGGCGAGGATCGCCACTTGCGGCGGCACCACCACCGGGTTGGCGTAGCGCCCGAACAAGGTGCCGAAGTTGGACAGGGTCAGGGTGGCGCCCATCATCTCCTGGGGCGGAATCGAGCGCGCCTGTACATCGGCGCGCAGGCGCGTCACGCCGGCCTTGAGGTCCGCCGCATCGCGCTGGGCAACGTTGCGCAGCACCGGCACGAACAGGCCGTCGGGGGTGTCCACGGCGATGCCCAGGTCGAGGTGCCGATGCTGCTTGAGCGACAGGCTCTTGCCATCGAAGGCGCTGTTGAGCACCGGTTCCACCGCACAGGCCGCCGCCAATGCCTTGGCCAGGCGGATCAGCGGATCGCGGGCCTGGCCCCAGCGGTGCAGGTCGGCATCGCCATAAATCGTCACCGGCACCACCTCGGCGTGGGAGCGGGCCATGTTCAGCGCCATGCTCCGGCGTACCCCGCGCAGCCGTTCGCCACCGAACCGCTCGCGCTCCTGCTGCGCGGCGTTTTCCACATCGCTGCGGGTGACCAGCCCGTCCTTGGCCGAACCGCCCAGGGCATTCACGTCCACCCCCAGTTGCCGGGCCAGCTGGCGCACCGCCGGGGTGGCGCGCACCGCCATATGCTCGCGGGTCGAGGGCGCGGCGCCGACAAAAAACCGGTCTTCGTGGCTGGCTCCGCCACCTTCGAGACGCCCGACCACGGTGCCGGCATCCGCCTCGCCCTCATAGCCGAGCAAGGGTTCGCCGACGTGCAGGATGTCGCCAGGGGCGCCATAAATCTTGGCCACCACGCCGTCATAGGGCGCGGGAATGTCCACCAGGGCCTTGGCGGTTTCCACCGACACCAGCAACTGATCGGCCTTGACCGCATCGCCGGCCCGGACGTGCCATTCGACGATCTCCGCTTCCTGCAGGCCCTCGCCCAGGTCGGGCAGTTTGAAATATTTCATCGCGGCCTCCTCAGGCGAAGTTCAGCGTGCTGTCGCAGGCATGCAGGATGTCCTCGACAGCGGGCATGTACAGCGACTCCAGGCGATACAGCGGCGGCGGGATGTCCGGCGCGGTGACCCGCAGGATCGGTGCCTGCAATTCCAGCAACACCCGCTCGTAGAGGCTGGCGGCGATTTCCGCGCCGACGCCGCAGGTGCGTGGCGCCTCATGCACGATCACGCAGCGCCCGGTCTTGCGCACCGAGGCTTCCAGGGTGTCGAGGTCCAGCGGCTTGATGCAGGCGACGTCGATCACTTCCGCCGACACGCCCTGCTCGGCCAGCGCATCGGCGGCCTGCAAGGTCTCGACAACGCTCGCGCCCCAGCTGACCAAGGTAATGTCGCGGCCTTCGCGCAGGGTGAAACAACTGTCCAGCGGCAGGCGCTTGCCGTCGTCCGCCAGCGGTTGCGGGTTCAAGCGGTAGAGGCGGGTCGGCTCGAGAAACAGCACCGGGTCGGGATCGTCGATGGCCGCCAGCAGCAGGCCGTAGGCCCGCGCCGGCGAGGACGGCACCAGCACCCGCAAGCCGGGAATATGGGCGAAAAGCGCCTCGGTGCTTTCGCTGTGGTGTTCCGGTGCGCGAATGCCCGCGCCCATGGGCGTGCGCAACACCATCGGGCAGGTGATGCGCCCGCGGGTGCGGTTGCGCATGCGGCTGGCATGGGACACCAGATGTTCCATGGTCGCGTAGATAAAACCCATGAACTGGATTTCCACCACCGGCTTCAGGCCTTGGGCGGCCATGCCCACCACCAGGCCGCCAAGCATGGTTTCCGCCAGCGGCGAGTCGATCACCCGCTTGAAGCCGAAACTGTCGCGCAGCCCCTGGGTGGCGCGGAATACCCCGCCGTTCACCCCCACGTCCTCGCCCAGGACAATCACGTTCTCGTCCTCGGCCATGGCTCGGTGCAGAGCCAGGTTCACCGCTTCCAGCAGGCTGAATGTGCCGTTACTCATGGTTCGAACCTCCGCCACGGCGGGCCAGCCGTTCGAGGAACATTTCGCGCTGCTCGGCCAGCGCCGCCGGCCACTGGGCGTAGACATAGTCCAGCACCGACTCGGCGGCCTGGGTGCCGGCGGCCTCGAAGTTACCCACAGCCTGCTGCACCAGGCCCTGGCATTCGCCGATCAGCGCCTGTTCGCGGCCTTCGTCCCAGACGCCCTGCCCGGCCATGAAACGTTGCAGGCGCTTGATCGGTTCTTCCAGCCAGGCTTGCTTGACCTCGTCCGCGGGCCGGTAGCGAGTGGCGTCGTCGGCGGTGGTGTGGTCGCCCAGGCGATAGCTCAGGCATTCCAGCAGCACCGGGCCCTTGCCATGCTGGGCTCGCTCCAGGGCGGCCTGCACCCGGTCGTACACCGCGAGCATGTCGTTGCCATCGACCTGTTCGCCATGGAAGCCGGCACCGATGGCTTTCTGCGCCAGGGTCGGCGCGCCGCACTGGATACGCCGCGGCACCGAGATCGCCCACTGGTTGTTGTTGACCACGAACACCACCGGCAGCTGCCAGGTGCCCGCGACGTTGAGGGCTTCGAGAAAGTCGCCCTTGCTGGTGGCGCCATCGCCACAGGTGGTCACCACCACCCGATGCTCGCCACGGATCTTGAACGCGCTGGCGACGCCGCAGGCATGCAAGGCCTGGGTGGCGATCGGCACGCAGATGGGGAAATCCTCGGCCACCGCCGGGTCGGCGAAATCGCTGCCGCGCTCGTCGCCGCCCCAGTACAGCAGGATCTCCTCCATGCGCACCCCGCGCATCAGTTGCACGGCGGTGTCGCGGTAATACGGCACCAGCACGTCTTCCGGCCGCATCAGGCTGCCGATGGCCACGCCAATGGCTTCCTGGCCGAGGGTCGGGGCGTAGGTGCCGATGCGTCCGGTGCGTTGCAGGGCCACGGCCTTCTGGTCGAACAGCCGGGTCAGGACCATCTGCCGGTAGAGCCGGGTCAGCAGATTGAAATCGTCGGCCCAGGCCGGCAGGTCGCCGAGCAGCTGGCCGTCGGGGGATAAATAGCGGGTATAGGCAAGCGCAACCTTGTGCGGCATCACATGGCTCCTGGCACGCCGGGTCGGCGTGCGGTTGTTGCGCCCCGCACTTGTGGCGCGGGGCTTACAGGGCGCACGCCGGGTAAGGCCTGCGCGCCTAGCGGTACAGCACGCGCTCCGCCAAGTCGTCGGCCACCCGCGCCGGCGAGCGTTTTTCAGCCTGGGCGTGGGCGAAGACTTCGGTGAGCCGCTGGCTGATCTTCGACAGATGGGCGGTGATGGTCGCCAGCTCTTCGCCGCGATGCTTGAGCGAAACGTAGATCAGCCCGCCGGCGTTGATCACGTAATCCGGCGCGTAGAGGATGCCGCGGTTTTCCAGCTGGTCGGCGACCTGCAGGTTGGTCAACTGGTTGTTGGCCGAGCCGGCCACCGCCGAGCAGCGCAGTTGCGCCACGCTGTGGCTGTTAAGCACGCCGCCCAGCCCGCAGGGCGCGAGGATGTCGCACGGGGTGCTGAGCAAGGCTTCGTTGGCGATCGGATGGGCGCCCAACTGCTCCATGGCCAGTTGCACCTTGCCTGGATCGATATCGCTGACCAGCAGTTCGGCGCCCGCGGCATGCAGCTGTTCGGCGAGGGCGAAGCCGACATTGCCCAGGCCCTGGATCGCCACCCGCAGGCCTTCGAGGTTGTCGCTGCCCAGGCGCGCCATGGCCGTGGCGCGGATGCCGGCAAACACACCCATGGCGGCATGCGGCGCCGGATCGCCGGAAGCGGTGGTGCTGGTGACGTGCTGGGTTGTCTGGGCGATGCAGTCCATGTCGGCGACCGAAGTGCCGCTGTCGATGGCGGTGATGTAGCGGCCATCGAGTTGCTCGACACAGCGACCGAAGGCTTCGAACAGCGCGGCGCGGCTTTCGACGTGGGGCGGTCGGATGATGACCGCCTTGCCGCCGCCGTGGGGCAAGCCGGCCAGGGCGGCCTTGTAGCTCATGCCCTGGGCCAAGCGCACGGCATCGACCACGGCACTTTCGTCGTCGGGGTAGGCAAGGTAACGACAGCCTCCCAAGGCTGGCCCCAGGCGGCTGCTATGAATGGCAATCACCGCCTTCAACCCGGTGGCCGGGTCAACGCTCAGGTGCAGCGATTCAAGGCGAGTGCTTTGCATGAGAGCGAACATCGTCAGGCTCCCGAATCACTTCTTGTAGTCGCCAGTATAGGCTTGTGCATGAAATTTGCTGGAGCGCGCGGGAATAAGCCGGACGCCTTTCCGGGCTTTAGGAAATAACCTGCTACGACATGTGTACGGCACTGGACGAACGCCTGCGACGGGGCTAAAAACGAGGCATTCGCTGGAGATTTCGATGAACCCGCGTCAAGCTTTTTTCGCCTGCCTGCAACAGTCCCCGCCCGCACTTTTCGAGGCGGCGCTGTGGATCGCCGCCGAACACGATAAAGAGGTTTCGCCCGAACAACTGCTGCAGGACTTCAAGGAACTGCAACAACGGGTCAGCGCCGGCCTGCCGTTGCTGCCGGTCAGTGAACTGGGCCAGCCCCTGCTGCGGCGCATGAACGACCTGGGTTTCCAGCAGGACGAATTCCTGCCGCTGCGCCCGCAGGCGGCGCTGCTGGACAGAGTGCTGCACACCCGGCGCGGGCAACCGCTGGCGTTGGGGCTGATCGCCCTGGAGCTGGCGCGGCGCCTGGAAATCCCCATGGTCGGGGTCAATTTCCCCGGGCACTTTCTGTTGCGCGTGCCCGGCGCCGACCACTTGCTCGACCCCTGCGGCGGGCGCCGCCTGTACCCCAACGACTGCCGTGAGCTGCTGGAGCGCCAGTACGGGCCGAACATCAAGCTGGCGTCCGAGCACCTGGCCACCGCCAGCCCGCAGCAGATGCTCCAGCGCCTGTCGCGCAACCTGCGCCAGTTGCACCTGAGCCACGACGACTACCTGAACGCACTGATCGATGCCGAACGGGTGCTGGAACTGGGCAACGGCAGCGCCTCCGACTACCTGGCCCGCGCCAGCCTCTACCAGCACCTGGACTGCCCCAACGCCGAACGCTTCGACCTGGAGCACGCCCTGCTGCTCAGCGAAGACCCGATCCAGCGCCTGCGCCTGACCGAACGCCTGGGCCACCTGCCGCCCAATAGCATCGTCCATTGATGGGGCGCTCTGCCTTCCATGCCACAATGCCCGGCGACAACTCTCCGTTTGCTTCAAGGATGAACAGCATGAACAGCGCCGAACGCTTTCTTCAGGACTTTCACCAACGTCGCCCCGGCACCACGCCGCCGGCTTTCTCCGGGCTGAGCCTGCCAGGGCGCGGTTCATCCTACGAGATGCTGGCAGCCACGCTCGCCACCGCTCAGCCTCGCGCACGGGTGCTGGACCTGGGCTGCGGCGACGGCTTCCTGCTGGATCTGCTGGCCAGGGCGTATCCCGAAGCGCGGTTGACCGGCGTGGACATGAGCGCAACCGAACTGCAGGCGGCCCGCATCCGCCTCGCGAACCGCAGCGTGCTGCTCAATGAACGGGCCCAGAGCCTATCGATTGCCACTGGCAGCGTCGATGCCGTGGTATCGCACCTGGCACTGATGCTCATGAGCGATATCGAACAGGTGCTGGGGGAAATCCATCGGGTCCTGGCCAAGGGCGGGCAATTCTCGGCCATCGTCAGCCGGGCCTTTCTGTTGGGCGAACCGGGCCTGCACTACTTGCAGGCCTTCCGCGCCGCCGCCCGACGCGACCAGCTCCGTCCCCTGCCCCTGGTGGATCCCCGTACTCAGTCACAAAGTGGATGGCGGACGCTGTTGGGCCACAGCTTCACCTCACTGCACTTCGAGGAACTGGACCTTGAATGGAAGCCTACCTTCGAAGAGCTCTGGGACTCATTGACAGAAACCTACGACCTGGATCGTCTGACACCCGCCAATCGCGCGTTGATGAAGAGCGAACTGCGCACGGCCACACAACCCTTGCTGCGGGAGGACGGCACGTTGCTGACCGGTTGGGGGCTACTGCTGATCCAGGCCAGGGCGGCATGACAGCCACGCCCGGGCTCCGCCAGGATGCTCGGTTCATACCAGGGAATGGGCACAGCATGCTGATCAGAAAAGCTCATGGCGACGACGCGCAACGCGTCTTCGTCATTCGCAACCAAGCCATCAACCACCAGTGCAGCGGCCATTACCCCGCCGCCGACCTGCAGGTCTGGACCGCCGGGAGCCTGGGGGACTACTTCATCGAAGTCCTGGAGAAGACCGGGCACGTAGCCGTCATCGACGGCCAGATCGCCGCCAGCGGCATGCTCGACCTGGAGTCGGGGCAGGTCGATGCGGTGTTTGTCGATCCCGCGTACATGGGCCGCGGGATCGGCCGGCAGATGATGGACTACCTCGAACAGCTGGCACTGCAGGCCGGCCTGCCGCACCTGACCCTGGATTCGACCCTGAACGCCGCAGACTTCTATCGCCACTGCAGCTTCGTCGGCGAGCAGGTTGCCCAGTACCATTCGCCGCGGGGCCTGACCCTGGCCTGCGTGCCGATGATCAAGCATCTGCCACGCTGAGCCCGCGCGTCTTCACGGTTTGAGCGGTGCCTGCAGTTCAGGGGCAGGCGCCGCGCCTGCCGAAGGTGCCTCGGACGGCGAGCGCACCTGGATGATCAGCAGCGCCGCAATCACCGCCGGAATCGCGCAGAAGAAGAAAATCTGCTGCACCGGGATGTGCATTGCCAGCAGCAAGCTGCCGAACAGCGGCCCGAGGATCGAGCCGAAGCGGCCGACTCCCAGGGCCCAGCCGGTGCCGGTGGCGCGGACGTGGGCCGGGTAGAAGTTGCTGGCGAAGGCGTTGAGGGTCAACTGGCCGCCGATGATGCAGAAACCCGCGGCGAAGACGAAGGCCACCAGGTAGCGCGGGTTGTCGTGGTTCAGGCCCAACAGCAGGGTGCACAGCGCGGCCCCGGCGAGTACCGCCGAGAGCAGCCGCACCTTGCGTTGTAGGCGGTCGGCGAACCAGGCCATGCAGATGGCCCCCAGGGTGCCGGCGAACAGGAACATCGAGGTCACCAGATTCGCTTCGTTGAGCCCCAGGCCGCTTTCCAGCAGCAGCGACGGCAACCAGCTGATCATGAAATACAGTAGGATCAGGCTGACGAAAAAGGTCGACCAGATCAGCAGCGTCGGGCGCGCATAACCGTGGCGGAACAGCTCGAGCACCGTGAGTTTGCTGCCCTGCCCGGCGTCGTTCTGCGCCCCTGAGGCAGGCGGTGGCTGCCAGCCCGGCAACATGCGCGCGGTGACTTTGCGCAGGCGTGTGTAAGGCGGCTGATCGCGCAGCAGGCGCGGCAACGATTCCGGGAGGAACCAGGCCAGGAACGGAAACAGCAGCAATGGCGTGACGCCACCGGCGAGGAACACCGCCTGCCAGCCGAAACTGTCGATAAACCCGGCGGCGACAAACCCGCCGGCCGCGCCGCCGAAGGAGAAACCGCAAGCGGCCAGGGTGACCATCAGGGTCCGCAGGCGCGGCGGCGAATATTCCGACATCAGCGCCATGGCGCTGGGCATCGCCCCGCCCATGCCGATGCCGCAGATAAAACGCGCGACCATCAGGCTGTTCAGCGAATCGGCGAAAACCATCAGCACGGTGAGGCTGGCGTAGATCAGCACGCAGGCCAGCAGGATCCGCCGCACGCCAAAACGGTCCGCCAGCGGTGTCACCGCCAGCGAGCCCAGGGTCAGGCCCAGCAGGTTGGCGCTGAACACCGGGCCGAACGCGGCTTTCTCCAGGCCCCAGTCCTGGGCCAGGGCCGGCACCACATACCCCAGCACCTGGGCGTCATAGCCGTCGGTGACCAGCAACAAGGCCAGGAGCAGAAGAAGCAACCACTGATAACGCGACACGGGACGGGCGTCGAGCGCCGCCCGAAAGCTGGCAATCTGATTGTGCATCGCAAGGTACCTGCTGTTTTTTATCGTTATGGGAGCCGCACCTCCGGACGGGCACGGTTGATCTTTAGCCCCTGCCGCTGGCTGCGATGGTCCGGACCACGCTGGTCGCAGGCCCTCCGGCGCCCTCAGGAGCGGCGCCCGCTGCGCGGTCGTGCGCAGCCTCGCGTTGCTCGGCAGCGGCTACAGGCGTAACCCACGCAACACAGTCGATGTAGCCGCTGCCGCAGGCTGCGATCGCCTCGAAGAGGCGTGGATCTTCAGACAGCTGAAGGCCTTCGGCCTTATCGCAGCCTGCGGCAGCGGCTACACAGGTCAGGCGGGCGTATCGGGCTGATTGGCCGGATGGGCCTGCTGGAACGCCGGATGCTCGGCGGCCAGGGCGGCGACCCGGCGAATCCGCGGATAGGCGTCCAACGACACCTTGAAGCGCTCGGCCGCGTACAGCTGGGGAATCAGGAAAGTGTCGGCCAGGCCCGGTTGCTCGCCGAAGCAATAGCCCTGCTCGCCGATCAACTGCTCGACCGCCGCCAGGCCATTGCCGATCCAGTGGCCGATCCATTCCAGCACCCGGGCGTCGTCATAGCCCCACTGGCGCAACAGGTTTTGCGTGCCGGAGTTGTGCAACGGATGGATATCGCAACCGATCAGCAACGCCACCGCCCGTTCGTGGGCACGGGCCGCCAGCGCTTTGGAGAGCAACGGCACCTGTGGATAACGTTCCTCGAGGTATTCGATGATGGCCAGCGACTGGATCAGCAGCTCGCCCTCATCGGTGCGCAAGGCCGGCACGCGACCTTGCGGGTTGATCCGCAGGTATTCCGGCTGGCGGTGGGCACCGCCGGCGGGCACCAGCAGGTTGACCGGCAGCGCCTGGTAATCCAGGCCCTTGAGCGCCAGCGCGATGCGCACCCGGTAGGAGGCGGTCGAACGGTAGTAGGTATAAAGCTCCATGACGCACACCTCTTAACGGGCAGGCAGGATTTTGCCGCGGCATTCGCCGAAACCGATGGACGCAAAACCCTCGCGACGGCAGCGACCGCGCAGGATGATTTCGTCGCCGTCCTCGAGGAACTTGCGCACTTCGCCGGACGCCAGCTCGATCGGTTTCTTGCCGCCCTCGGTGATTTCCAACAGGCTGCCGAACTGGCTGCTGTGCGGGCCCGACAGGGTGCCCGAGCCGAACAGGTCGCCGGCCTGCAACTGGCAGCCGTTGACGCTGTGGTGGGCGACCATCTGCGCCACGGTCCAGTACATGTACTGGGTGTTGCTCAGGGTCAGGCGATGAGCCGGCAGGCCCTGCTCGCGCATCGCCTCGGTGAGCAGCAGCACTTCCAGCTCGATGTCGAAACCACCGGCGGCCTGGTCGCGCTTGTCCAGCAGGTACGGCAGCGGTTGCGGATCGCCCTCCGGACGCGCCGGCTGGGCCTTGCGGAACGGTTCCAGGGCTTCGGCCGTCACCACCCACGGCGAGATGCTGGTAATGAAGCTTTTCGACAGGAACGGGCCCAGCGGCTGGTATTCCCAGGCCTGGATATCCCGCGCCGACCAGTCGTTGAGCAGGCAGAAACCGGCGATATGCTCGGCGGCGTCGCCGATGGCGATCGGCTCGCCCATTTCGTTGCCCTGGCCGATCCAGATGCCCAGCTCCAGTTCGTAGTCCAGCCGCGCGCAAGGGCCGAAGGTCGGCTCGCTCTGGCCGGCAGGCAGGGTCTGGCCCTTCGGCCGGCGAACGTCGGCGCCGGAGGGGCGAATGGTGGAAGCGCGGCCGTGGTAACCGATCGGCACGTATTTGTAGTTCGGCAGCAGCGGGTTGTCCGGGCGGAACAGCTTGCCGACGTTCTGCGCGTGCTCGATGCCGACATAGAAATCGGTGTAGTCGGTGATTTTCGCCGGCAGGTGCATCTGGCAATCGGCGGCCAGGGGCAGCAGTTTCGCGCCCTGGGCTTCAATCTTGCCGCACAGGCTGCTGCCTTCGCCGAGCAGCTCCAGCAGGCGTTCGCGCAGGGCGACGCGGGCCGGGCGGCCCAGCTCGAAAAAGGCATTCAACTGGCCGCCACGGGTGGCTTCCACCGCAGCCTTGGCAGCGCCCTCGAACAGCCCGGCATCCAGCGCCGCTTCCAGGTCGAAGATGTGCTCGCCGATGGCCACGCCGCTGCGCGGCGCCGAACCCTGGAGGCTGAACACCCCCAGCGGCAGGTTCTGCAACGGGAAGTCGGCATGGTCGTTGGCGGAGGCAACCCAGCTGCGGGTGACGGTTGGCTGATTCATGGGTTATCTCCGGTTCGGGTTGAAGGTGGCGGGCAGCGAGGCCCAGCAAGCGTCATAGTCGTTCTGCAATTGCGGGCATTCCAGGGCGAACTGGCTCGGGCGCAGCACCTGGCTGGTCTCGAACATGAAGGCCATGGTGTTGTCGATCTTCGTCGGTTGCAGCTCGGCGTTGATGGCCTTGGTGCAGCTTTCGCCATCCGGGCCATGGGCGCTCATGCAGCTGTGCAACGAAGCGCCGCCGGGCACGAAACCTTCGGCCTTGGCATCGTAGGCGCCCTGGATCAGGCCCATGTATTCGTTCATCAGGTTGCGGTGGAACCACGGCGGACGGAAGGTGTTCTCGGCCACCATCCAGCGCGGCGGGAAGATCACGAAGTCGAGGTTGGCCAGGCCGTGCACGCTGGTGGGCGAGGTCAGCACGGTGAAGATCGACGGGTCCGGGTGATCGAAGCTGACGGTGCCGATGGTGTTGAAGCGGCGCAGGTCATATTTGTACGGCACGTTGTTGCCGTGCCAGGCCACCACGTTCAGCGGCGAATGATCCAGTTCGCAGCCCCACAGCTCGCCGAGGAACTTCTGCACCAGGGTGGTGGGCTGCTTGAGGTCTTCGTAGTGGGCGACCGGGGTCAGGAAGTCCCGCGGGTTGGCCAGGCCGTTGCTGCCGATCGGCCCCAGGTCGGGCAGGCGCAGGGGCGCGCCGTGGTTTTCGGCAATGTAGCCGCGGGCCTGCGGGTCCAGCAGCTCGACGCGGAATTTCAGGCCGCGAGGCAACACCGCGATCTCCAGCGGCTCGACCTCCAGCACCCCAAGCTCGGTGGCGATGCGCAGCCGGCCCAGCTCGGGCACCAGCAGCAACTCGCCGTCGGCATTGAAGAACACCCGCTCCATGGAGCGGTTGGCGCGATAGGTGTAGATGCTGATCCCGGCGGGTTTCTGCGCAGCCGAATTGGCGGCCATGTTCACCAGGCCGTCGATGAAATCGGTCGGCTCGCTGGGGATATCCAGCGGGTTCCAGCGCAAGCGGTTGGGCGTGATCTCGCCCAGCGGCCCCCCCGCCAACTGGCGGCCCAGCTTGACGAACGCCGGGTGGTTGGCCGATGGCTGGATGCGGTACATCCAGGTGCGCCGCGCTTCGCTGCGAACCATGGTGAAGGCGGTGCCGGAAAAGAGTTCGGTGTAGAGGCCGTAAGGGGCTTTTTGCGGGGAGTTCTGGCCGATGGGCAAGGCGCCTGGCAGGGCCTCGCTGGAAAACTGGTTGCCGAAGCCCGACTGGTACGCAAGCCCGGACGCCGTGGAATCGAGGTTCATGGAGCCTCCTGGAAGTGGAGTTGGCAGCGGCCTGCGACTCCATTGGGAAGAGCTCTGGGCACGCCTGCGTTATTTTTATCGTAATCCAATTACGTATAACGTAATTTGATTGGTATTGACCGTCAAGCTATAAAGACGCCCATTCGTCCCGGGATCACACCGCCTCCATGGAAAAGCCGCGCAGCACCAGCGACAGCAACGGTAAACAGAAAGTCCGCTCGGCCGAGGTCGGCACCGACATCCTCAAGGCGCTGGCCGAGCTGTCGCCAGCCACCTCGCTATCGCGCCTGGCCGAACATGTGCAGATGCCGGCAAGCAAGGTCCACCGATATCTGCAGGCGCTGATCGCCAGTGGTTTCGCCGAACAGAACACCGCCACCAACCACTATGGCCTGGGCCGCGAGGCCTTGCGGGTGGGCATGGCGGCGCTGGGCAGCATGGACGTGTTGAAGGTCGCCGCCCTGCCCCTGGCCGAGCTGCGCGATGAATTGAACGAGACCTGCTTTCTCGCGGTATGGGGCAACCAGGGCGCGACCGTGGTGCATATCGAGCCGGCCGTGCGCGCGGTGACGGTGGTCACGCAACTGGGCTCGGTGCTGCCGCTGCTCAGCTCGTCCACCGGGCTGGTGTTCGGGGCCTATTTGCCGAGCCGTGAAACCGTCGATTTGCGCGAGCAGGAACTCAAGGCCCACGCGCCCCATGCGCTGGCGGACGACCAGGCCTATGCCGGCCTGTGCGAACAGATTCGCCAGCGCGGCCTGCATCATGTGCATGGCCTGTTGATGCCCGGGGTGGATGCCTTGTCGGCGCCAGTGTTCGACGCCACCGGCAAGATCGCCGCCGTGCTGACAGTGGTCGGCCCGACCTCGCTGTTCCACGCCGACGAAAACGGCCCCGCGGCGCAACGTCTGCTGGCGGCGTCCCAGGCGGTGAGCTGGCGCATGGGTTACCAACCCTAGACGCGGGTCCATCCAATCGTCAGGTTTACGGCCGCTACGCGACCGATCGCAGGCTGCGCCAGCGGCTACAAGGCCTGTAGCGCTGGCGAAGGCTGCGATCGGTGGCGTAGCCGTCGTCAGAAGACCCACGCCATTTGATGAGGGACCGCGTCGCCAGGGTTTACGGCCGCTGCGCGACCGATCGCAGGCTGCGCCAGCGGCTACAAGGCCTGTAGCGCTGCCGGAGGCTGCGATCGGTGGCGTAGCCGTCGTAAAAAGACCCACGCCATTTGATGAGGGACCGCGTCGCCAGGGTTTACGGCCGCTGCGCGACCGATCGCAGGCTGCGCCAGCGGCTACACAATCCTGTAGCCGCTGCCGGAGGCTGCGATCGGCGGCGTAGCCGTCGTCAAAGCGGGCCGCGCGGTTTGGCGGGAGGCCGCGTTGTCAGGTTGGCGGCCCTGATATCTGTCCGACCACTACATCAATCCCAGCGCCTTGGCTTTGGCGACGGCCTGGGTGCGGCGTTCCACTCCGAGTTTGCTGTGAATGCGCCGCGCGTGGGTTTTCACGGTGTGCAGGGAAATGAACAGCTGCTCGGCGATCTGCTGGTTGGAGCTGCCCAGGGCAATCAATCGCAGCACTTCCCGTTCCCGCTGGCTCAGCGGACTTTGGCCGTCCGCCGGGGGCGACATCGGTGGTTCGGCCTCCGCCAGCGGCTGGGCGTCGAACATCCGCGGCTGGCGCAGGCGCAGCTCATGCAGCGCTTGTTGCAGGTGGCAGCGCGCCCCCAGCTCCAGGCCATCCTGCAGCGCACTGGCGGACAACGCCCGGTCCCCTTGCAGATAGGCAACCTCGGCCAGCGCCAGGTGCAACTCGGTCTGCAGGCACAACATGCCCCGTTGCCGGGCCTGTTCGAGCAGGCGCTGCAAGTTTGTCACCGGTGCCTCGGCGCGTTGCAGATACACCTCGGCCAGCACCAGCAGGTATTCGACACGCGGGATCAGCTCGAGGGTCGCCGGTGGTGCCTGGCGCGCCTGCGGCCCGCGAAAATGACGCAGCAACCGCCTCAAGGCTTCATGGGCCAGTTCCGGCCGCCCCTGCTGCAACCAGAACAGGCTGCTGACCTGCAGCAACACGCCGCGGTACACGGTCTCCGGGATCTGCCGTTGCTGCATCAGCCGCTCGGCATCGCGCAGGCGTACAAACGCGTGGGCGTAGTCGCCCTGGTTGGCGGCCAGAAACGCCTGCCCGAGAAACCCGTACAAGGCGCGCTTGTCGTGACTAAGCAGGCACAGCTCGAGGCCGACCCGAAAATGCTCGGCAGCCTGTTCCGCCTGCCCCAGGCGCAGGGCCAGGCGTCCTTGGCGCAAGGCGATACGTCCGAGCAGCGGACCGACCCGGTAAGCCTGGCGGCTCAACAAGCGCTGCACATCGTCCAGCAAGCTCTGCGCTCGGTGGGGCGCCCCTCGCTGCTCCAGCAACTGCGCGTGGTCCAGTTCCAGCAGCGCTTCGAACACCAATGAATGCTGGGCCCGAGCCAGGCACAGCGCCTCGCGGCTGAGCACTTGCGCCAGCTCCAACTCGCCCCTGAGCAAGGCTTGCTGGGTCAGGCCCGAAAGGCACAGCAGACGGGTCGGCCAGGCACTGGCGGAGAGCTCGGTCAGCGCCTCGAGAAAATGCCTTCGCGCCGGTTCCATCAGCCCTTGCAAATGCAGCAGCCAGCCCTGCTGCGCCTGCCAGCGCGCCACCAGCTGGCGCTGCCCGGAAGCCGACGGCTGCGGCGTGAAACGGGCCATCTGCGCCACGCAGGATTGCGCCGGGTCGAAACGCCCGGCGAACAGCAAGGCCGCCGTCAACAGGCCCACCAGCTGCGGGCTGCCGAGCAGCAGCTCATCGCCCTGCTGTTCATAGAGACGCAGCAGCAACACCACGTTCTGCTGCTCGAACAGCTGCTCGAAACTGAAGTGCTGCAACAGGCTGGCCGCGACTTCGTATTCCTGCGCCAGCAAGGCCTGCTCGAACGCCGCCTGCCAGTCTTCCTGGGCGGTAAACCACTGGCAGGCGCGGCGATGCCAGGAGCGCCCCGCCGGCCAGGGTTCGTCGCGCATCAGCCGGGCCAGGGGCGCGAACACTTGCAGCCACTCCGGCGATGCGTCCCAGGGTTCGATGAAGCAGCCCAGCTCCTGCAATGTCCGCAGGTATTGGGCGCCCTCCCCGGCGCCGAACAGGTGCTCGCACAGCGGCGCATTGAAGCGCGGCAGGTGCGCCAGCACATGCCAGACCTCGGACAGCTCCGCCGGCAACACGCTGAACAGCTCATGCTCCAGGTATTCCAGCAAAGTGTTGGGCCGCCCCTGCCGGCATGGCACGGCCGTCAGGTCGCTGCCTTCGAGCAGGGCGATGCGCACCCCGGCGCACCAGCCGGCACTGCGCTGGAAAATCCGGCTGGCGGTGTGGATCGACAAGGGCTGCGGCAGTTGTTGCAGCAACTGCTCGATGTCCGCCTGGGTGAAGGCCAGCTCCGGGCCCGTGCATTCGTAGAGCTGGTCGTCGAGCAGCAGCCGCGGCCAGTTGCATTGCGGCCGGCGGCGGCCGCCCAGCCACCAGGTCAACGCCGGGTTGCTGATCGCCAGCAAGCGGTCGAGCAGCAGGTCCAGCTGCGGCGCGGCGACCCGGCAGTAATCGTCGAGGAACAGCCAGGTCGGCGCCCGCACCTGCGCCAGATGGTCCAGCACGGCCGCCTCGTCCGAGGCTTCCAGGCCCAGGGCCCGCGCCAGTTCGCCACACAGTTGCAGCGGTGTCCGCGCTGCCCCGGCCAGGGGCAACCAGCACACCCGGCACCCGGACGGCGCCTGCAACAGGCATTCGGCGAGCAAGGCCGTCTTGCCGCTGCCGGCGGGCGCACAGAGCAGTTTCACCCGGGCGGGCGATGCCAGGAGCGGGGCACTCAAACGGCTGCGGGACAGGTGATGGGACGACAAACGGGGCAGGAATCCAGGACAGGGGGTCATGGCGGTCATTGCGGCGTGCCTTTTTATAGTTTTAGCCTGCGTGCCCCCACCCTAGCCTTGTCGACCCTGCTTGTTGAGAAGTATTCAGCAGGCTGATCCGCGCCCATAAAAAAGGCGACCGGTCGGTCGCCTTTTGCCATCGTTGGTCTTCGCAGCCTTAACGTACGCCACTCGCGCGCAGGGCGGCCGGGGTGTAGTCGGCGGCCTTGGCGGCAAAACCGAACTCGAAGCTGTGCTTCTCTTCGTTCTTCATCCCCAGGGCGAGGTAGCGCCCGGCGATGATGTCGTACAGCGCTTCGAGGGTGTAGGCCGGCACCTGATGGTTGTAGTAGAACTGCGCGTGCCCCTCGGCCACCCGCCACAGCTGGCCGCGACCGTCGTAATGGTCGACCAGCGCCACCTGCCAGCTGTCCTCGTCGATGTACATGTGGCGCTTGGCGTAGATATGCCGCTCGCTGGGCTTGACCGTGCCGACCACTTCCCAGACCCGGTGCAGCTCGTAGCGGGTCAGGTCCTGGTTGATATGCCCGGCCTTGATGATGTCGTCGTACTTGAGGCTCGGCGAATCCAGCTTGTAGCTGTTGTAGGGGATGTACATCTCCTTCTTGCCCACCAGCTTCCAGTCGTAGCGGTCCGGCGCGCCGGAGAACATGTCGAAGTTGTCCGAGGTGCGCAGGCCGTCGGCGGCGGTGCCCGGCCCGTCGTAGGCCACTTGCGGGGCGCGGCGCACCCGGCGCTGGCCGGCGTTGTAGATCCACGCCAGGCGCGGCTCCTTCACCTGGTCGAGGGTTTCGTGCACCAGCAGCACGTTACCGGCCAGGCGCGCCGGGGCGGTCACCGCCTGCTTGAAGAAGGTCAGCACGTTGGCGCCTTTTTCCGGGTCCAGGTCGGGGATCTGCTGCGGCACCGCCACTTCTTCCTCGAAGCGGATCGGCGTGTAGCTGCCGTTGGTCTGCGGCGTGGCCTGGGTGATGATGCGCCGCAGGTTGCCGCCGCGATAACGGGTGGTGTGGTTCCACAGCACTTCCACGCCGTTCTTCGGAATCGGGAAGGCGTAGTAGCGGTTGCCGGTGAAATTGGCCAGGCCGTTGCCCTCGTTGATCGAGGTGACGTTCAGCGCGCTGCGCTTGGCCGACGCGTAGATGTCCGCCGGCAGGCCGACCGTGCGATGGCTCGGGTAGACCGGGATCTTGTAGGTTTCCGGATAGCGCTTGAACATCGCCACCTGGCCGTCGGACAGCTTGTCCTTGTATTTGTCGACGTTGGCCGCGGTGATGGTGAACAGCGGCTTCTCACTGGCGAACGGGTCGGCGAGAAAGCCCTTGGCATCCACCGCCCCGGCGTTCTTGCCGATACCACCGGTCCAGGCCGGAATCGAACCGTCGGCATTGCCGGCCTTCTGGGCGCCAAGCGGGGTCAGGCTGGTGCCGAGCTGCTCCGCTTCCTGCGGGGTCACCGCCGCCATCACGTTGACCGCCAGCAGGGTCAGGGCCAGGGCACTGCATTGCAAAATCGTCTTGCGCATAGGGTTGTCCATCCTGTCGAGGCCTGATCAGAAGTTCACGCCGAAGCTCAACGCGAGGAAGTCGCGGTCTTCGAGGGTGTTGTAGTCGCCGCCGAAAAAGTCGGTGTAGCTGAGGCTGGCGGTGTAGGTGTTGCGGTAGTCGGCATCGACCCCCAGGCTCACCGCCTTGGCGCCTTCGTTGAACAGGCCGTTGGGCCCGTAGCCGTTGACGTCGTGGGACCAGGACAGGTTGGGCTTGAGGTTGATCCCGCCGATCACGTTGTTGTAGTCGAGGATCGCCCGCGCGCGATAACCCCAGGAGGTGGCCGTGACGAAGCCGTCGGTATCGCCGCCAAAACCGTACTGGCCGTAGACCGAATCGCGGCCGTAGCGCAGCTCGCTTTTCGACTCCAGGCCACCGACGTGAACGATCGCCGCCTCGCCCACCAGGGTCAGGCGGTCGGCGCCCAGCACCTGATCGAAGAACTGCGTCAGGGTGCTTTGCAGCTGGGTGATTTCCTTGCGCCGGTAACCGGTGTTGTCGGCGCCCGCCGAAGTCCGCACCGGCGACGCCAGGCCGCCGGCGATCGGGTTGACCAGGGCCAGGGTCAGGTCGTTGGTGTTGACCTGCACCGGAGCGTTAGGCCGGTAGCTGATCTCGCCGGTCCAGGCCGTGCCGGTGGGCAGCGTGGTGGAAAAGCTGGCGCCATACAGGCGGATGTCTTCCGGGTATTCGAGGTAGTACTGGCCGCGACCGAGCATCACGCTCTGGGCCAGCGCCGAGCCGCTGCCCGGGGCGATGCGGTTGGCGGTGCCGACGATCCCGGGAATGCTCGCCAGCGTGCTGCTTGGCGCGGTGATGGTGCCGACCGTCGGGGTGCGGGCGTGGTAGTTCATGAAATACAGCCCGTATTCGGTGTCGTCGCCCAGCCAGCGCAGGGCGGTGCCCCACTGCCCGGAATCGCGGGCATCGCGGTCGCCGGCGCGGCCGATCACCACGCCTTCGGGAGCCACGGTGAAGCCCTGGCCGAACGCCGCGGCAATCGGTTGCAGCGGCCGGATCGCCGGGCTGCCGACGGTGTAGCCGCTGGTGCAACCGTCCGCCACCACGTCGTTGCCAAAGAACGTGCCGCAGTTGTCGACGACGGTCTGGTCCCACTCCAGCTGATAGAAACCTTCCACGGTCAACTGGTCGGTCAGGCCCTGGGAAGCGAACAGCATGTTCACCGGGATCAGGCCTTCCTTGATCTCGGCACCCGGGCGGCGGAACGCCGAGACGTCGATCGGGTTGATGCTGTTGATCGAGTTGCCGATGAAGGTACTTTCGCCCCAGCTCACCACCTGCTTGCCGGCGCGCACGGTGCCGGGCAGATCGGCGATGGAATAGTTGTGATAGACGAAGGCGTCGAGGATCTGCCCGCCGGACGACTTGGCGCCTTCCTTGCGGTTGTGGTCGCTGATGGGCTTGAACTCGCGGTCTTCGTCCTTGAGTTCGAAGTCGTACCAGTATTTGCCACGGACGAAGACGCCGGTGTCGCCGTACTTCAGTTCAAGGTCGTGGATGCCCTTGAAGATCTTCGAGAAGGTCTCGCCCTTCTTGAAGTTCAGGCGCCCGTCGTCGCCGGTGGAAGACTGCCCGCGCCCGCCGTTGGCGACACCCACCAGGTCCTTGTCGGCATCGCGCATGCCCCAGCTGGCACCGATGGACAGCGAAGAATCGAACTGCCCCTCGATCTCGCCGATGTTGAATGAGACGGCCTGCGCCTGGGCGCAGCAGCCCAAGGCCACCGCGACGGCCAGCGTCCGCGGTTTGAAGATGGCGCGCATTGTTGTTTTTGTCATGCGTCTTCCCCGGTGAGTGACAGAAGGCCTCACCCTACTGCCGGCGCACAGGAGCGATAAGCGCACCAAGGAGGTATTCGCGTTGTCGCTCGAAAGGATGAATGCCCCCTTCGGCCGGGCCTTTGCGCGCTGCATCGACGGGCTGGATGGGCGGGTATCAGGTAGATGGATTGCGCCCTTGCGGGGCACGCCGGGGCGGCGCGCACCACTGTTGCCCATGCTGTAACAGTCCTTGTCCCGAATCGCTATTTTTCATTGCCCGGCCAGCCCTTATTCTGGCCCCGCTCTCACGGCAAACAGCCACGCAGAGTCGCCCAGGGGTGTGGTCACGCCACCTTGGGGCAAGAGGATTCAGAAGGTTTGAAGCAACGATTTCAGATCTTCACCGGGTGTTCACTGACGTTGATTTGTTGCTCCTTGATCTAACGTCTTCCTTCGGCCGCTGCCTTGCAGCGGCCTTTTTTATGCCCGCCGTTTTGCCGCAGGAGCCTTTCAGCCTTTGGGCTCGTCGGGCTCGCAGTGGAAGCGATGCAACAGACGATGGGCCACCGGCGCCAGGATCAGGCCGAAGGCGGCGACGAACACCAGGTTGGTATAGAGGCCGTAGCTGGCGAAGAACAGCTTGCCCCCCGCCGTGGCGGGCATGACCGCCGGCCCGATGCCGCCCAGGACCATGGCGGCGTTGAACAGGGTGTCGTACCCGCTGATATCCGGCTCGAAATACCAATGCCCGGCCATCCCCAGCATCAGCGAGACGCCGATCAGGCCCAGGGTGGCGAGGATGTGCAGAAACAAGCGGCGCAGAAACAGCAGGCGCGATAACAGCGGCTGGGTCCTGGATTCGTACATGGGCTGCGGTCCTTATGCGGTCGATGTTCGACGAGCATAGTGAGCAACGCATAAGGCGTACAGCCGCGCGGGGCGCGGCTGCAGGGGGGCGTGAAATGCGCCGGGGGGATCCTTCAGATCGTGTATTTCTGCAGGTTCTGCATCATCTCTTTCAAGGCTTCGATGTTGTCCTTGGGATGCGCCGCGCCTTCGAAGTCGCAGATCTGCTGCCAATGGGCGGCAACGTCTTCCGGGGAGAACCCTTCGCGCGGGTCGAAGCCCAGGCCCAGGCTGCGCTCCCAGCGCACCTTGCCCATCCAGCCGCCGCCGACTTCGAACAGGCCGGAGGTCTCCTGGCAGTTCTCGCTGCCCAGGTACACCACCAGCGGGCTGACCAGCTCCGGCTTGAGCTGCTCGAACACCTGGGGCGGGATCAGCCCTTCGGTCATGCGCGTGCCGCCGGTCGGCGCAATGGCATTGACCAGGATGTTGTTCTTGCGGCCTTCGATGGCCAGGGTGCGGGTCAGGCCGTAGAGGCCGAGCTTGGCCATGCCGTAGTTGGACTGGCCGAAATTGCCGTAGATGCCCGAAGTGGACGCGGTGAAGATCACCCGGCCATAACCCTGCTCGCGCATGTGCGGCCAGGCGGCGCGGGTCACCTTGTAGGCGCCTTCGACATGGACGCGGTACACCAGGTCCCAATCGGCGTCTTCCATCTTGTGGAACGTCTTGTCGCGCAGGATGCCGGCGTTGTTCACCACCACATCCACCCGGCCGAAGGCATCCAGGGCGTGCTGCACGATCTTGTCGCCGTCGGTCACCGAATCGTGGTTGGCCTCGGCGATACCGCCGGCTTCGCGAATCTGCGCCACCACCCGGTCCGCCGCCGAGGCATTGGCGCCTTCGCCCTGGGTCGAGCCGCCCAGGTCGTTGACCAGGACTTTCGCGCCGTGCCTGGCAAACAGCAACGCATGGGCCTGCCCCAGGCCACCGCCGGCACCGGTGACGATCACGACTTTATTCTCGAAGCGCACAGACTCACTCATACCGAACTCCCACAGGCCAGATGGACAACAGACGGACAATGGCTTGGAGTGTCAGGCACGCGGCTGGCGGTCACAATAAACACGGCAGGGGCTGAATGGTGCGCAATAAGGCAGGGGGATGATCAAGCGGCGGCGATGACGCCGGGCGCAGGCGTACCCAGCTACACAAGCCAGGGGCCGCAGCACTGCAATAGCCGCGGGCAACGCGGGTTTTATCTCAGGAGCAGGCCAGCTTTCGCGGTGGAAACTCCAGGCTTTCGCGAAAGGCCAGGTAGTGCTTGAGCACCTGGACCGGGGCCTCGGTCTGCGGGTAGTGGCCGATACCGGGCAGCAGCACGGTATCCGAGGCGGGGATCAGTTCGCAGTAACGCTCGACCATGTGCGCCCCGGAAATCGGGTCCACGGCGCCATCGATCACCCGCAGCGGCACCTCGCCGCGCTGCATTGCCGCCACCCAGCGATCGCGCTGCACGCGGCGCTCGGGAATGTAGGCGATCAGCTTGTGGAGGATCCGCGGGCCGTTATTGGCCTCCACCAGGCTCCAGAAGTCATCCAGCACGCTTTCGCTGGGCCGGGTCTGCGGGCCGAAAATCTGGCTGAAACTCTTGGCCAGGCCCTCACGGCTGAAGACACGACCGAGCATCCAGCCCAGCGGACTGAGCAGCAGCTTCTGCGTCAGCACTGGGCGATGGGTTTCCGGGAACAGGCCGCCGTTGAGGAACACACAGCTAGCCATGTTGCAACGCTCTTCGTAGTGTCGGGCGAGCATTTCCTGGGCGACGCTGTCGCCATAGTCGTGGGCCAGCAGATGCACGGGGCCATCGACCCCCAGGTGCTCGAGCAAGGCCTGCTGCAGATCGGCCTGCTCCAGCAGGCTGTATTCGTGGCCCCGCGGCTTGGCCGAATCGCCAAACCCCAGCATGTCGCAGGCGATCACGCGATAACGCTGGGCCAGGGGCTGCCACAGGTAATGCCAGTCCCAGGCGGCGGTGGGAAAACCATGGATCAGCAGCAGCGGCTCGCCCTGCCCTGCGGTCCAGTAGCGAATGGTGTGGCCGCGAAACACGAAGTCATGTCCGCGCTTGCGCCACACGCACAGAGGAATCTCGGCCATAGGCATCAGATTTTATAACCCGCGTCTTGTTTATCGAGTTTGCGCAGCAGGGCCGGCCATGCCAGCGCGCCGCCCATGCCTTGAGCGCTTTTGGTGACCCCGGCGATCATCGCCTGGGCCCCGGCCAGGATCTGCGGTTCGATGGCGATCAGCTGCGCCGCACCGTTCTGCGCCAGCACCTGGATCTCGCAGGCGCGCTGGAAGGTGAACATCATCAGGAAGGTATCGGCGATGGTGCCGCCACAGGTCAGCAGGCCGTGGTTGTGCAACATGAGGAAATTGCAGTCCCCCAGGTCGGCCTGCAGCCGGGCCTTTTCCTCGTGGTTCAGGGCCACGCCTTCATAGGCGTGATAGGCCAGGCTCGACAGCACGAACAGCGACTGCTGGCTGATGGGCAACACCCCTTGCTGCTGGGCGGACACCGCGACCCCGGCCGCGGTATGGGTGTGCAGCACGCACGCCACATCGTGCCGCACCTCATGCACGGCGCTGTGGATGGTGTAGCCGGCCGGGTTGATCTCGTAGGGGCTGTCCATCAGCTTGTTGCCGGCCTGATCGACCTTCACCAGACTCGAAGCGGTGATCTCATGGAACATCAGGCCGAACGGGTTGATCAGGAAATCTTCGGTGCCAGGAACCTTGGCGGAGATGTGGGTGAAGATCAAATCGTCCCAGCCATGCATCGCCACCAGGCGGTAGCAGGCGGCCAGATCGACGCGGGCCTGCCATTCGGCGGCGCTGACCTGGTCTTTCACACTCGATGTCGACTGAACGGAGGATAGGCTCACGGCAAGGACCTCAGTGACGGCAGTTTTTATTATTTTTTCAGACGTGGAGTCAGTCTAGTCAGCCGTCAGGGATCGGGTAGTTGCATTGGCAGCCAGCTTACTGACCGAACGGGTCAGTGGTCGGTTTAGTTGCAATCGCCTCCCCGATCGTCAAAGCAACGACGCCAATAAAGGAGCGGCGAACAGGTTCAGCAGGCCCGTCAGGACCATCACCAGCCCCGCCACGGAGCCCTCTTCGCCACCGACTTCATGGGCGCGGCTGACCCCGGCGCCGTGGGCCCCCACCCCGAACAGAGCCCCACGGGCCAGGGCGCTGCGCAGTGGCAGCCACTTGAGCAGGACACCGCCGAGCATGGCGCCGAACACCCCGGTGAACATCACGAACACCGCCGTCAATTCCGGCACGCCGCCCAGGTCATGGGCCAGCGGCATGGCAAAGGGGGTGGTGATCGAACGCGGCACCAGCGACAGGGTCACCGAGCTGTCCAGGGCCAGCAACCGGGCCAGCCCAAAGGAGCTGGCAATCGACGCCGCGCTGCCCGCCAGCATGCCCAACAGCAATGCCGACCAATGGCGCATCAACAGGTGCCGCTGCTGCCAGATCGGCACCGCGAAGGCCACGGTGACCGGCCCCAGCACCAGCATCAACCAATGGGTGTTGGCGGCATATTCGGCATAGGCGGTGTGCAGCGGCACGGCGATCGCCAGCAGCAGCGCCGGCACCAAAATCAGCGGCGACAGCAGGTAGCGCCCGGTGCGCCGATAGATCCAGCGGCTGAACAGATAGGCGGCAAGGGTCAGCAGCAGCCAGAACATCGGCATGGGCTCAAGCGTCATGGCGCATTCTCCAGCGGCACACCCATTCCACGGTGAACGCGGTGACCAGCATCACCATCAGCGTACTGACGCCAATCACCAGGAGGATGCGCCAGCCGTCCTGGCGCAGCAGGCCGCCGTAATCGAGCAGGCTCATCAGCGCCGGAATGAAGAACAGCAGCATCTCGGCCATCAGCAGGCCCGCGCCCAACTGCAACGCCGCCGGCTTGACCCAGCCCAGGGCGAATGCCAGCAACAGCAGGGCCAGCCCGATCACCCCGCCTGGAATCGGCCAGGCCAGCCATCCGGCCAGCTGGCAGCCGAACAGATAGATGGCCAGCAACACCGCCAGTTCGGATAACAGGCGCGCCAGGTGTTTAAAGGTGGAAGCGTTCATGGATTCAGTCCTCGCAGGCCTGCATTTTATGCAAGGGCCTGCCATCACCGAAGCGAATTGTTAGACTTGAAGCCATTCCAAATTGGAATTTCGCACGGACTCCCCATGGACTTCAAACAGCTGCGCAGTTTTGTCGAAGTGATTCACCAGGGCGGTTTCACCCAGGCCGCCAAGACCCTGCACATCAGCCAGTCGGCGGTCAGCAAGCAGATCGCCCAGCTGGAGCAGAGCCTGGGTACCCCGCTGCTGGATCGCCAGGGTTCGCACATTCACCTCACCGCCGCCGGCAGCGTGGTGCTGCAACGTGCCGAAGGCATGCTGCGCCTGCGCAACGAGCTGCTCAGCGAGCTCGACGACCTGAGCCAACTGGCCCGCGGCGAGTTGCGCCTGGGCCTGCCCCTGCTGGGTAGCGACGCGCTGTTCGCCGGCCTGTTCGCCGAGTACCGCCGGCGTTATCCGAACATCAGCGTGCAACTGCTCGAAGGCGGCAGCCTGAACATCGAACAAGCGGTGCTCAACGGTGAGCTGGAGATCGGCGGCAGCCTGACGCCCAAAGACCCGGCATTCGCCTACCAGCCCTTTTGCGACGAACCGCTGGATGCCTTGCTACCGGCCGATCATCCGTTGGCCGCCAAGGCCCAGGTGCGCCTCGAAGAGTTGGCGGACACGCCGTTCCTGCTCTATCAACGCAGCTTTGTGCTCAACGACCGGTTGTTGCAGGCCTGTCAGCAGGTGGGGTTCACCCCGAAGGAAGGTGGGCGCAGCGGCCAGGCGGACTTTCTTGCCGCGCTGGTGGCCGCCGGCCAGGGCGTGGTGCTGTTGCCCAGCGTGGTGGCGCGCGGCCTGGTGCGGCCCGGCGTGGTGCGCCTGACGCTGAAAGCGCCCGGCTACCTGCGCTGGGACATCGCTTTCATCTGGCGTCAGGGCGCCTATCTGTCCAAGGCCGCGCAAGCCTGGCTTACGCTTCTGCGCGAGCGCCCGGTCAGCCGCGCAGAGCGCTGATCAACTCGGCCAGCCAAGGCTCGGCGTCGGTTTCCGGGGTCACGCTTTCGCTGGCGTCCAGGCGCAGCATTGCCAGCACTTCACGCACGCCCAGCTCGGCGAACAGCTCGCGCATCTGCTCGCCACCGCCACAGAAAGTGTCGCCATAGCTCGAATCGCCCAGGCCGAGCACCGCGCCCGGCAGACCGCGCCAGGCCGCCGGCAGTTGATCGCGAATGGCCGAATACAGCGGCAGCAGGTTGTCCGGCAGCTCACCCATGCCGGTGGTCGAGGTCACGGCCAGGAAGGCCTCGGGGCCGAATGCCTGGAGGTCCGCCAGGGTCGCGTGCGGGTTGTGCCAGGTCTCGAAACCTGCGGCATTGAGGAGCTTGGCGGCGTGCCGGGCGACTTCTTCAGCCGTGCCGTACACCGAGCCGGAAAGGATGGCGACTTTCATCAATCTGTTCCTGAAGCTGAGTAAAAGAGTGGGATATTAACAGCTGCACCAAAAAATCCAGCCTTGACGCGCGATTTACCAATAATGGCCAGTGGACAGCTTCGCGCCATGTCTTAGAATTGCCGCCACTTGCCGATCGACTGCGGAAGCCTCCGATGATCAACGCCCACCTGCTGCAACTGGTGATCAACGCCTCCAACGACGGGATAGTCGTCGCCGAACAGGAAGGCGAAGACAACATCATCATTTACGTCAACCCGGCATTCGAACGGCTCACCGGCTACAGCGCCGACGAGGTGCTTTACCAGGATTGCCGCTTTCTCCAGTCCGGCGACCGCGACCAGCCGGCAATCGCGCTGATTCGCCAGGCCTTGGATAGCGGCCAGCCCTGCCGCCAGGTGTTGCGCAACTACCGCAAGGACGGCAGCCCCTTCTGGAATGAGCTGTCGATCACCCCGGTGTTCAACGAAAGCGACCAGCTGACCTATTTCGTCGGTGTGCAGAAAGACGTGACCACCCAGGTCAAGGTCCAGCAACGGCTGGCGCAGGTGGAAAAGGAGTTGGCCGAAGCCCGCGCGGAACTCGCCGTTTTCCAGGCGACGAGCGGCTCTAACAAGATGTCGAATTAGTTGTCAGTACACTTAATCACCAATGATTCCGTAACTTTCTCGAGCTCCATCATGCGCCGTGACGCTCTCCTCACCCAGGATGAACTGGACTTCATTCAGACCATGCAGCACAACCCGCAACTCAACGTGCGGGATGCGAACTCGAGCCTGCTGGTCAACGGGGGCTCGCAGATCCGCGACCTGCTCACCCGCCTGGCGGCCAACGAGCAGGTGACCATCCAGGCGCATTTTGAAAACCAGCAGATGACCTTTCCCCTGCACCTGGTGGAAGACGAATTCCATGCCCTGCACCTGCGCCTGGGCGTGCCGAGCATCTTCGAGGACGGGCCGATGGTCCGCCCATGGCGCCTGACGCTGGACGAGCCGGTGGCGCTGGAGAATGCCAGGGGCCAGCCCACCGCGTATTGGGTGCATGAAGTGTCGTTCAGCGGGGTGTTGCTGGAGATTCGCAACCGGACCAAACCGCCGAAGCAGTTCGCCCAGTGGTTCAGCCCCTCGGGCTATGAGCGCATTGCCCTGCGCGGCCGGCTCGAACGCCAGACCGAAGCCGGCTTCTATGCCTATCAGCTGAGCCAGAGCGACAAGGATGAAACCGAGCGCCTGCGCCAGTTCATCCTGCAGCAGCACCGCCTGGCACACCCCAGCCTACACGTCTGAAATCGCGCTTTTAGCGGCCTGGGCAAGGCTCAGGTATCGAGCGTGCCGCTAAGAAATTGCCGCAGGCGCTGCATCATCAAACGCCCCTCATTGCCCAGGCAGCCCACCGGCGAAGCGCTCAGGCTGTCCTGGGCCAATTCGGCGACATCCCCCGCCAGCAGCAGTGGACAATCCAGGGTCAGCGCCAGGCGGTTCAAGCGTCGAGGCAGCTCCGGCGCGGGGGCGTGACTGGAAAACAACACCAGCGCCCGAGGCTTGATCTTCTCGCACACCAGGGTCAGCTCATCGAACGGCTGCCCCAGCGCCAGCACCCTGATTTCCACCTCGGCACTGCCCAGCATCAGCGCCGCCACCAGCAGCTCCAGCTCGCGACATTGCCCGGCAAGCGCCGCCAGCAATACCGGGCGCGGCTGGTGGCCACGCTGCAACAGCAGGCGCTGGGAAATCCGCGCACGCAGGAATTGGTCGAAAAACAGCCATTCGCTGGTATGGCCGTAAGGCTCCTGGTGCTGCGCCAGCTGCCGCCAGAACGGCATGAGAATGTCCTGGAACACCACCGACAGCGAATAGCTGGAGAATATCTGGCCGTACAGCCGCTCCAGGTGCGGCTCGTCGAACCCGCCGACCGCGCGCTTGAGCTGCCCCTGCCATTGCAGGTAGTCGGTCGATTCGCGCTCGCTGGCCTGGGCCTGCGGCGCCTCGCGGGCGGCCCGGGTCTTGGCGAGGATCTTGCCGACCTTGCTGACCGCGACGCCACGCTCGATCCAGCCGAGGATCTCGCGCACCGTCTCGACATCGTGCATGGAATACAGGCGGTGCCCACTTTCGGTGCACGTCGGCTGGATCAACCCGTAGCGGCGCTCCCAGGCCCGCAGGGTCACGGGATTGATTCCCGTGAGCCGTGAAACTTCCCGAATCGGAAACAGATCGTCCTGCGAGGATGGGTCGAGGGGCTGTGTCGGGCGGGCAAGTTCAGTAATGACGGGCATCTGGGCAGAAAACACCGAAGGACAAAGTAGCGGCCATTCTACTCCGCCTCGGTGACAGTTCTTCAACACAGGACGAATCGACCGCTGCCTCTGGTGTATTTGTCACAATCAGGAATAATCCTTGCTTGTTTTCAAGACGCAGCCCAACACCCCGGTGCTGCGTCCGGCGTCCAGCCTTATCCAGGCAGCGCATTGGCTTTACGGAGATACATAATGTCTACCTCACCCGTCACCCTGATGGTCGCCCGACGTGTCGCCGATGGCCGTTACCAGGACCTGATCGCCTGGCTGCGCGAAGGCGAACAGCTGGCCACCGACTTTCCCGGTTACCTGGGCTCCGGCGTGCTTGCTCCGCCGCCCGACGATGACGAATTCCAGATCATTTTCCGCTTCGCCGACGAGCAGACCCTGCACGTCTGGGAGCACTCCGCCTCGCGCACGGCCTGGCTGGCCCGCGGCAGCGACCTGTTCGCCCACCCTCATGAGCACCGCGTCAGCGGCATCGATGGCTGGTTCGGCACGGCCGGCCAGCGCCCTCCGCGCTGGAAACAGGCGGTGGCCATCTGGCTGGCGTTCTTCCCGGTGTCGCTGATTTTCAACTTCATCCTCAACCCGCTGCTGGCCGACCTCAGCCTGGTGCCGCGCGTGCTGGTCAGCACCCTGGCCCTGACGCCGTTGATGGTGTACTGGTTCATTCCGCTTTCCACCCGCCTGTTGGCCGGGTGGCTCAATGGCACCACCGCCCGTCCGCTGCCGACGACCGCCCCGTAGGAGCGAGGCCTGCCCGCGATGGCTGCGCCGCGGCCTGCCTGTCAGGCCGCGTTACCGTTCATCGCGGCCAGGCCCGCGCCGGCGACCGCAGCCGGAATCGGCGAACCGCGCACCGCGCTGGTATAGTTTTGCTCTACCCGCGACGCGAGCCGTTCATGACTATGTCCCCTGCCCCGATCCTCATCACCGGCGCTGGCCAGCGTGTCGGCCTGCATTGCGCATTGCGCCTGCTGGAAGACGGCCACCGGGTGATCGTCAGCTATCGCACCGAACGCCCCGGCGTGCAGACCTTGCGCGAGCGTGGCGCCGTCGCCCTGTTTGCCGACTTCTCCAGCGAAGCCGGGATCCAGGATTTCATCGCCGAGCTGCATGAGCACACCGACAGCCTGCGGGCCATCGTGCACAACGCCTCGCAATGGCTGGAGGAAATACCCGGCCAGGAAGGCGCGGCCTTTGCCGACATGTTCAGCGTGCACATGCTCGCGCCGTACCTGATCAACCTGCACTGCGCCGACCTGCTGCTGCGCGCAAGCCCCGCCGACATCGTGCATATCGGCGACGACGTCACGCGCCGCGGCAGCAGCAAGCACATCGCCTATTGCGCCACCAAGGCCGGCCTGGACAGCCTGACCCTGTCCTTCGCGGCGAAATATGCGCCAACGATCAAGGTCAACGGCATCGCCCCGGCTCTGTTAATGTTCAACCCCGACGATGACGCGGCGTACCGCGCCAAGGCCCTGGCCAAGTCCGCCCTGGGCATCGAGCCCGGTAGCGAAGTGATCTACCAGAGCCTGCGCTATCTGCTCGACAACCCTTATGTCACCGGCACGACCCTGACCGTCAATGGCGGGCGGCACCTCAAGTAAGGCTTCCCCCGCGAGGACGTTGCATGACTCTTTCCCTGCCCCAGCATTACCGCGAGATCCTCAAGGGTCTCGGCGAAGACCCCGAGCGCGAAGGCCTGCTCGACACCCCGCAACGCGCGGCCAAGGCCATGCAGTACCTGTGTCATGGCTACAGCCAGTCGGTGGACGAGGTGGTCAATGGCGCGCTGTTCGCCTCCGACAACGATGAAATGGTCATAGTCGCCGACATCGAACTCTATTCCCTGTGCGAACATCACCTGCTGCCCTTCATCGGCAAGGCCCATGTGGCTTATATTCCCACCGGCAAGGTGCTGGGCCTGTCGAAGATCGCCCGGATCGTCGACATGTTCGCCCGCCGCCTGCAGATCCAGGAAAACCTCACGCGGGAAATCGCCGACGCGGTGCAGCGGGTGACCCAGGCCGCCGGCGTCGCGGTGGTCATCGAAGCCCGGCACATGTGCATGATGATGCGCGGTGTCGAGAAGCAGAACTCGACCATGCACACCTCGGTGATGCTCGGCGCCTTTCGCGATTCAAGCACCACGCGCCAGGAATTCCTGCAATTGATCGGACGGAGCAAGTAGCAATGCCACAACTTCAGCCAGGAATGGCTCGCATCCGGGTCAAGGACCTGTGCCTGCGGACCTTCATCGGAATCAACGAGGACGAGATCCTCAACAAGCAGGATGTGCTGATCAACCTGACCATCCTGTATGCCGCGCAGGAAGCCGTGCGCGACAACGACATCGACCATGCGCTGAACTACCGCACCATCACCAAGGCGATCATCGCCCACGTGGAGGGCAACCGCTTTGCCCTGCTCGAGCGCCTGACCCAGGAAATCCTCGATCTGATCATGGCCAACGAATCGGTGCTGTACGCCGAGGTCGAAGTCGACAAACCCCATGCCCTGCGTTTCGCCGAGTCGGTGTCGATCACCCTCGCGGCCAGCCGCTGATATCATCCGCGCCACATTTGATCGCACAGAGCCGAACATGACCGAGCAACAACGCCTGGAACTCGAAGCCGCCGCCTTCCGCCGCCTGGTCGCGCACCTGGACAGCCGCAAGGACGTGCAGAACATCGACCTGATGAACCTTGCCGGCTTCTGCCGCAACTGCCTGTCCAAGTGGTACAAGGCCGAGGCCGACGAGCGCCAGATCGAGGTCAGCCTCGATGACGCCCGTGAAGTGGTGTACGGCATGCCCTACGCCGAGTGGAAGAATCTCTACCAGAAAGAAGCCAGCGCCGAGCAGCAAGCGGCGTTTGCCAAAGGAAAACCCCATGACTGACCTCAACACCCTGCGCGCCCGCCTCAAGAGCGGCGAGCATGCTTTCGCCGACACCCTGGCCTTTATCGCCGCCGGCTACGACTACCAGCCACAGGCCTTCAACAACGGTGGCGTGGAGAACGCCGCCGGGCAGAACGAAGGTTCGTGCAAGACCCTGGGCCTGGCCCTGCTGGAAGGCTTGAGCGACGAAGAAGCACTGCTGGCGTTCGGCGAGCATTACCGCTCGGTGCTGGCCACCCCTGAAGGCAGCGACCACGGCAACATCCGCGCGCTGATCGCCCATGGCCTGGCAGGCGTGAAGTTTGCGCAGCAGCCACTGACCCGCCGCTGATCTGTAGGAACGAGGCTCGCCCGCGATCCAGACAACGCGGTGCTGCAGGTAGACCGCAGGGTGCCGGATCGCCGCCCGTTCGCTCCGACAGAAACAACAGATACAAAAAAACCGGCCTGGGCCGGTTTTTTCATTTCAACGGTCTCAGAACGAAGCGTTCTGCAAGCCGTCCAGGTAACGCTCGGTGTCCAGCGCGGCCATGCAGCCGGCGCCAGCCGAGGTAATGGCCTGGCGGTAGACGTGGTCGGCCACGTCGCCGGCGGCGAAGATGCCTTCGACGCTGGTGGCGGTGGCGTTGCCTTCACGGCCGCCCTGCACCACCAGGTAGCCGTCCTTCAGCTCCAGCTGGCCTTCGAACAGCGAGGTGTTCGGGGTGTGGCCAATGGCGATGAACACACCATCGACCTTGATTTCGTCGAAGCTGCCATCGTTGTTCTTCAGGCGCGCACCGGTGACACCCATGTTGTCGCCCAGCACTTCGTCCAGGTTGGCGTTCAGCTTGAGCTCGATCTTGCCTTCGGCAACCCGGGCATTGAGCTTGTCGATCAGGATCTTCTCGGCGCGGAAGGTATCGCGACGGTGGATCAGGGTGACCTTGCTGGCGATGTTGGCCAGGTACAGGGCTTCTTCGACAGCGGTGTTGCCGCCACCGACCACGGCCACTGGCTTGTTGCGATAGAAGAAACCGTCGCAGGTCGCGCAGGCCGAGACGCCTTTGCCCATGAACGCTTCTTCCGAAGGCAGGCCCAGGTACCGGGCGCTGGCGCCGGTGGCGATGATCAGGGCGTCGCAGGTGTAGGTCGCGCTGTCGCCGGTCAGGGTGTAAGGCTTGGCGGCAAAGTCCACGGCATTGATGTGGTCGAAGACGATTTCGGTCTCGAAACGCTCGGCGTGTTCGCGCATGCGCTCCATCAGCGCCGGGCCGGTCAGGCCGTGGACGTCGCCCGGCCAGTTGTCGACTTCGGTGGTGGTGGTCAGCTGGCCGCCGGCCTGCATGCCGGTAATCAGCAGCGGCTTCAGGTTGGCGCGGGCGGCATAGACCGCGGCGCTGTAACCGGCAGGGCCGGAACCGAGAATAATCACACGCGAATGACGTACATCAGACATGACTCACTCCTATCGACCGGCCCGGAACACTGGCGCGGAACGCCGGATTGCCGGCTGGAATAAAAAAGGACGGCGAAAGCACTTGGGGAAGGCTTCAGGTTCGCCGGTCCGAAAATAATGGGTGCAGCGTATAGAGGGGGCGAAGATTAAGGAAATACGGTTTAACAATCCAGCTCATAGGAGGTCTCTATTCGGGATCGGTGTATTAACCGGCGCCTTTGTTACAGTTGATGTCGACCTTGCGACCGCGCTTTCGCCTGTAGGGCAAAGCCGGTAAGGTCGGCGCGTTTCCCCCTTGCACGGAGCTCTTTATGCCCGCCCCCGTCCTGTCCGGCCCGCAATACCTGCGCGAAGGCCTCAAGCTGGTGCTCAGCCCCGGCCTGCGTCTGTTCGTCCTTTTGCCCCTGGCCATCAACCTGGTGCTGTTCGTCGGATTGATCTATTTCGCCGGCCATCAGTTCAGCCTGTGGGTCGACACCCTGATGCCTTCCTTGCCGGACTGGCTGAGTTTCCTCAGCTACATCCTCTGGCCGCTGTTCGTGGTGCTGGTGCTGCTGATGGTGTTTTTTACCTTCACCATGCTGGCCAACGTGATCGCCGCGCCGTTCAACGGCTTTCTCGCGGAGAAAGTCGAAGTGGTGGTGCGCGGCACCGATGATTTCCCGCCCTTCAGCTGGGCCGAACTACTGGCCATGATCCCGCGCACCCTGGCCCGGGAAATGCGCAAGCTGGGCTACTTCCTGCCGCGGGCCATCGGCCTGTTCATCCTGTCCTTCATTCCGGTGGTGAACCTGGTGGCCGCGCCGCTGTGGCTGCTGTTCGGCGTGTGGATGATGGCGATCCAGTACATCGACTACCCGGCGGACAACCACAAGCTGGGCTGGAACGAGATGCTCGCCTGGCTGCGGGAAAAGCGCTGGCAGAGCATGAGCTTCGGCGGGATCGTTTATCTGGTGCTGCTGATCCCGGTGGTCAACATCCTGATGATGCCGGCGGCGGTGGCCGGGGCGACGCTGTTCTGGGTGCGTGAGCGCGGCGCGGAAACCCTGGTGACCCAGCAAGGCTGAGCGGGTCACAAATCCATCATCGCAACGTCACAATGACGACATGGCCTCAGCTGACACTGAGGCCATGACGACAGCTCTGCATATCACCCTGATCACCGAAACCTTCCCACCGGAAATCAATGGCGTGGCCAATACCCTTGGCCGCCTGTGCGACGGGTTGCGCGCCCGTGGCCACCAGGTGGAGTTGATCCGTCCGCGCCAGGGCTGCGATCAGAGCCGGGCCAGCGACGACGGCCTGCTGCTATGCCGTGGCTGGCCGCTACCGGGTTATCCCGGGCTGCAATGGGGCCAGTCGTCGATGCACAAGCTGCTGCGGCGCTGGAAACGCCATCGCCCGGATGTGCTGTACATCGCTACCGAAGGCCCGCTGGGCCTGTCCGCTCTGCGGGCGGCGCGGCGCCTGGGGATTTCCGTGGTCAGCGGTTTCCACACCAACTTCCAGCAGTATTCCAGCCAGTACGGGCTGGGCCTGCTGACGCGTCTGCTGACTCATTACCTGCGCTGGTTCCACAACCGTTCCAAGTTGACCCTGGTGCCCAGCGCCAGCCAGCGCCTGGAGCTGGAGCGGCGCAACTTCGAACGCCTGGCGCTGCTGTCGCGCGGGGTCGACAGCCAGTTGTTCCACCCGGCCAAGCGCGGCAACGAATTGCGCCAAGGCTGGGGCCTGGGCAGCGACGATATCGCGGTGATTCACGTTGGGCGCCTGGCGCCGGAAAAGAACCTGGGCCTGCTCAAACGCTGCTTCGCCCAGCTCCAGGTCACTTATCCACAGCAGTCGATGAAATTGATCGTGGTCGGAGATGGCCCGCAACGCGCGGTACTGGAAAAGGAATTGCCGGATGCCGTGTTCTGCGGCTCGCAGCGCGGCGAAGCACTGGCCAGCCACTATGCGTCGGGGGATCTGTTTCTGTTCCCGAGCCTGACCGAGACCTTCGGCAATGTGGTCCTCGAGGCCCTGGCCTCGGGGCTGGCCGTGGTGGCTTACGACCAGGCCGCGGCGGCCCAGCATATTCGCCATGGCTACAACGGAGTACTGGCGATGCCCGGGGACGAATGTGCGTTTTGCGATGCCGCCAGTTGGCTGCTGGAGGAGCGCGAGACCTTGCGCCGGGTGCGCCTCAATGCCCGCCAACATGCCAGCCGCCAGGGCTGGGCGGCGATCATCGAGCAGTTCGAAAACCAGTTGCGCGGCGCCTGCCGGGAAGAAGTGGTGGTGCCTGAGGGGCGTTTGTTGCCCTAGCGCTAGCGGCAAAAGCGTCGCGGGCAAGCCTCGCTCCTACAGGAATGAGGCTTGGGGTTTCCGGATCAGACCAGCGTCATCAAGGCCTCACGGCTAAACGGCAGGATGTCCTGCTCGCGACCGTCACGCACCTTCTGCGCCCAATCCGGGTCCACCAGCAGCGCACGCCCTACCGCTACCAGGTCGAATTCGTCGTTGTTCAGGCGCTCCAGGAGTTTTTCCAGGCTCGCCGGCTGCGCCACCTTGTCGGTGTTGACCATGAACTGCAGGAATTCGCCGTCGAGGCCGACGCTGCCCACGGTGATGGTCGGCTTGCCGGTGAGCTGGCGGGTCCAGCCGGCCAGGTTCAGCTCGGAACCCTCGAACTCCGGCTCCCAGAAGCGGCGGGTCGAGCAATGGAAGATATCCACACCGGCGTCCGCCAGCGGCTTGAGAAACTCGCCCAGTGCCTCGGGGGTTTGTACCAGGCGGGCGCTGTAGTCCTGCTGCTTCCACTGCGAGAAGCGGAAGATGATCGGGAAGTCCGGGCCCACCGCGGCCCGCACCGCCTGGATCAGCTCGACGGCAAACCGCGAACGCTGGGCCAGGTCGCCGCCGTATTCGTCGGTGCGCTGGTTGCTGCCTGCCCAGAAGAACTGGTCGATCAGGTAACCGTGGGCGCCGTGGATCTCCACGCCGTCCATGCCGATGCTCTGGGCATCCTTGGCAGCCTGGGCGAAGGCGGCGATCACTTCGCCGATGTCGTCCCGGGTCATGCCGTGGACCACCACCTGGCCGTCCTTGAGTTTCTCCGACGGGCCGTAACCCGGCACGCTGGCGTCCGGCTCGGTGCCCAGGCGACGCACATTGCCCACGTGCCACAGTTGCGGAACGATCTTGCCGCCCTCGGCGTGCACTGCGTCCACCACTTTTTTCCAGCCGGCCAGGGCCGCTTCGCCATAAAAGCACGGCACGTTCGGATAACCGTTGGAAGCCTTGTGCCCGACGGTGGTGCCTTCGGTGATGATCAGGCCGACCCCGGCCGCGGCGCGACGACGGTAGTACTCGATGACTTTCGAGTTCGGTACCCCGCCCGGGGAAAACGAACGGGTCATCGGCGCCATCACCACGCGGGTCGACAGCTCCAGGGCACCCAGCTGAAAGGGTTTGAACAAGGCTTGAACGGGCATGCTGTAACTCCAGGGCTGACGGTCTGAATCGCGGGAATCGGCAGATCGGACGACTGTGCCGACGGCCTTATGATGGCGATAATATTCCGTACCCCAGACGACGCCCAGCACTATTGATCAGGGTGATTAAGGTGCCAAAGCGCAGAGAAGCGAGGGTGCGCGAACGCGCGGTAAAACCAGCCGGGCAGCGGCGCCCGGCATAAAGATTCAGCTCAAGGCTTTTTCGATGGCCTGGACCACAGTCGGATCATCGGGCGCGGTGCGCGGGGAGAAACGCGCCAGGACGCGGCCGTCCTTGCCCAACAGGAACTTCTCGAAATTCCAGGTAATGTCGCCGGGAAATTCCGCCCCTTCACCCGCCAGCAGACGGTACAACTGATGGCGCTCCGGACCGTTGACTTCCAGCTTGCTGCTCAACGGGAAAGTCACCCCGTAATTCAGGCTGCAAAATTCCTGGATTTCCTGTTCAGAGCCCGGCTCCTGCCCGGCGAACTGATTGCACGGCAGGCCCAGCACACTGAATCCCTGGCCTTTGTATTGCTGGTAGAGGTTCTCCAGCGCCGCGTATTGTGGTGTCAGACCACACTTGGAGGCGACGTTGACCACCAGCACGACGTGCCCCTTGAAAGGCGCGAGCGGTAGCTCCTGACCATCCAGGGCTTTCAATTTAAGGTCGTGAAAAGCACTCATGACGAACTCCAAATTCCCGTGTTCTTACAGAAAACAGCCATCCGACCGTATCGCCCGTTGCCCGGCGATAAAAGCCGCTGACTAAAAAGGCGCCCTAGGGCGCCTCTCCAGTCAGATTTGAGCTTAGCGCAGAAATCAGTGGTGATGGCCACCTTCGCCATGGACGTGACCATGAGCGATTTCTTCCTGGCTGGCGTCACGGATGTCGACGACCTTGACCTTGAAGTTCAGGCGCTGGCCAGCCAGCGGGTGGTTGCCGTCGACGGTCACGTCGTCGCCGTCCAGATCACGGATGGTAACGATTTGCATCTGACCGTCCGGAGCGGAAGCGTGGAACTGCATGCCCACTTCCAGTTCGTCGACGCCTTCGAACATGCTGCGGCTCAGGGTGCTGACCAGTTCAGCGGCGTATTCGCCGTAGGCATCTTCCGGCTCAACGGCAACGCTCAGCTCGTCGCCGACGCTCTTGCCTTCCAGGGCCTTTTCCAGGCCTGGAATGATGTTCCCTGCGCCATGCAGGTAGACCAGCGGCGCGCCGCCGGCTGAGCTGTCGATGACCTCACCAGCGTCGTTGGTCAGGGTATAGTCGATGGAGACAGCCTTATTGGCGGCGATCAGCATGGGGCGAGACCTTTTGCATAAGAATGAAGAACGTCCAAGTTTAGCGAAGCAATCGCCCGAAAGCGAACGGAACCCGGATAAACGGAGTGCGGCGCCAGGCTCGACGATCATCGGTTTTCATCAGGACGAAGACGGCCATTGGGTGGTCGAGCTGTCCTGCGGCCATACCCAGCACCTGCGCCACCAGCCGCCCTGGCAATCGCGGGCGTGGATCCTGGATCCGCGCCAACGCATGGAAAAAATAGGCCAGCCCTTTGCCTGCGGTTGGTGCGCACAAGGCTCGGTTAGCGCTAACCTTGGCGCCTGAATTTTCGGTAGAGCAGTAAACATAAGCCACTCACCGTCGCCATGCACCCGTCGAGAATCCGCATGCAAACTTTTTTTATCGCGCCCACCGATTTTGGCGTGGGCCTGACCTCCATCAGCCTCGGGCTGGTGCGCACCCTGGAACGGGCCGGCCTCAAGGTCGGCTTCTTCAAGCCCATTGCCCAGCCTCACCCTGGCGATACCGGCCCTGAACGCTCGACCGAACTGGTGGCCCGCACCCATGGCCTGAAACCGCCGCAACCGCTGGGCCTGGCCCATGTCGAACGGATGCTCGGCGACGGTCAGCTGGACGAGTTGCTGGAAGAAATCATCACCCTCTACCAGCAGGCAGCCGTCGGCAAGGACGTGCTGGTGGTCGAAGGCATGGTGCCGACCCGCAGCGCCAGCTATGCCGCGCGGGTCAACCTGCACCTGGCGAAAAGCCTGGATGCCGAGGTGATCCTGGTGTCCGCCCCGGAAAACGAAGTGCTCACCGAGCTGTCCGGCCGCGTGGAGTTGCAGGCGCAGCTGTTCGGCGGTCCGCGCGATCCGAAAGTGCTGGGGGTGATCCTCAACAAGGTGCGGACCGACGAAAGCATGGATGCCTTTTCCGCTCGTCTGAAAGAGCATTCGCCCCTGCTGCGCAGCGGCGATTTCCGCCTGCTCGGCTGCATCCCTTTCCAGCCGGAACTGAACGCGCCGCGCACCCGCGATGTCGCCGACCTGATGGGCGCCCAGGTGCTCAATGCTGGCGACTACGAAAGCCGGCGCATGACCAAGATCATCATCTGCGCGCGCACCATGCGTAACACCGTGGAGCTGCTCAAGCCCGGCGTGCTGGTGGTGACACCCGGCGATCGCGACGACATCATCCTCGCCGTGAGCCTGGCGGCGATCAACGGCGTGCCCCTGGCCGGGCTGCTGCTGACCAGCGATACCCTGCCCGACCCACGGATCATGGACTTGTGCCGGGGCGCCTTGAATGCCGGCCTGCCGGTGCTGTCGGTGAGCACCGGATCCTACGACACCGCCAACCAGCTGAACGGCCTGAACAAGGAAATCCCCATCGATGACCGCGAACGCGCGGAGATCATCACCGACTTCGTCGCCAGCCACCTGGACGCCAAATGGCTGCACCAGCGCTGCGGCACGCCGCGGGAAATGCGCCTGTCGCCGGCGGTGTTCCGCTACCAGTTGATCCAGCGCGCCCAGGAAGCCAACAAGCGCATCGTCCTGCCCGAAGGTAGCGAACCGTTGACCGTGCAGGCCGCGGCGATCTGCCAGGCGCGCGGTATCGCCCGTTGCGTGTTGCTGGCCAAGCCGGCGGACGTCGAGGCGGTCGCCCGGGCCCAGGGCATCGAGTTGCCGCCCGGCCTGGAAGTGATCGACCCGGACCTGATCCGCGAACGCTACGTCGAGCCGATGGTGGCGCTGCGCAAGAGCAAGAGCCTCAACGCGCCAATGGCCGAACAGCAACTGGAAGACCCGGTGGTGATCGGCACCATGATGCTGGCCCTGGACGAAGTCGACGGCCTGGTGTCCGGCCTGATCCACTCCACCGCCAATACCATTCGCCCGGCCCTGCAGCTGATCAAGACCGCGCCGGGCTGCACCCTGGTGTCGTCGGTGTTTTTCATGCTGTTCCCCGAGCAGGTGCTGGTCTACGGCGACTGCGTGATGAACCCGCACCCAAGCGCCAGCGAGCTGGCCGAGATCGCCCTGCAAAGCGCCGACTCGGCGGCCGCGTTCGGCATCACCCCGCGGGTGGCGATGATCAGTTACTCCAGCGGCGAGTCGGCCAGCGGTGAAGAAGTGGAGAAAGTCCGCGAAGCCACCTTGCTGGCCCATGAGGCGCAGAACTCGCTGCTGATCGATGGCCCCCTGCAATACGACGCCGCGGCCAACGAGGCCGTGGCCCAGCAACTGGCGCCCAACAGCCAGGTCGCGGGCAAGGCCACGGTATTCGTGTTCCCCGACCTGAACACCGGCAACACCACCCATAAGGCGGTGCAGCGCAGCGCCGATTGCGTCAGCCTCGGCCCGATGCTGCAAGGCCTGCGCAAGCCGGTGAACGACCTGCCGCGCGGCGCCCAGGTCGACGATATCGTCTACACCATCGCCCTGACCGCGATTCAAGCCGCCAACCGACCTCTGGATGTGTAAATGCTGGATTTTCTACCTGCACCGCTGCGAGGCGTGATCGCCTCGCTGTTGTTGGCGCTCAACACCATCGTCTGCTGCACCCCGCTGTTCGTGGTGGCGATCTTCAAGCTGCTGCTGCCCTTCCCCGCTGCCCAGCGCTTCACCGACTGGCTGATGAGCCATATCCATGAAGCCTGGATCAGCAACAACAAGGCCTGGATGAACCTGCTCGGGCACACCCGCTGGCACCTCAGCGGGCTTGAAGACCTGGACTACCGGCATTCGTACCTGATCACCAGCAACCACCAGAGCTGGGTCGATATCATGGTCCTGCAATACGTGCTCAACCGGCGCATCCGCCCGCTGAAGTTCTTCCTCAAGCAGGAGCTGATCTGGGTGCCGGTGATCGGCCTCGCCTGGTGGGCCCTGGGCTTTCCGTTCATGAAGCGCTACTCCAAGGCCTACCTGGAAAAACATCCGGAGAAAAAGGGCAAGGACCTGGAGACCACCCGCAAGACCTGTGCGAAATTCCGCGACAACCCGGTGGGCATCTTCAACTTCGTCGAGGGCACCCGCTTCACCCAGGCCAAGCACGCGCAACAGGCCTCGCCGTTTCGCTACCTGCTCAAGCCCAAGGCCGGCGGCATTGCTTTCGTGCTGGACGCCATGGGCGAGCAACTGGAATCCATCGTCAACGTCACCATCCACTACCCGGCAGGCCAGCCCGGTTATTGGGACCTGCTGTGCGGCAAGGTCAACGAGGTGGTGGTGCATTTTCAGGAGCTGCCGATTCCACCGCAGTTCATCGGCAAGAACTATGACCAGGACGGCGCGTACCGCCTGGAGTTCCAGGGCTGGATCAACCAGCTGTGGCACGACAAGGATGCGCTGCTGGGGCAGATGCACCGGGAGTATCCGGGGAAGTAACGGGGGCGCCTGCAAGGGCCTTATCGCGGGCAAGCCTCGCTCCTACGCAAGGGGCTCTTCGTAGGAGCGAGGCTTGCCCGCGACAGCTTTCTCAAGGCCACAAAAAAAAGCCCGCCGTCGATCACTCGACGGCGGGCTTTTTTGTGGCCACCAAGGCTTAGATCAGGCCACGCGTGCGCAGCAGTTCCAGCACTTGCTTGACGCCTTCTTCCAGCGACACGGACTGGGTGTCGACCACCAGGTCGGCATCCAGCGGCACGTCGTACGGGAAGGACTCGCCCGGGATGTTATCTCCACCGGCGGCGTACAGCCCTTGCGGGTCACGCTCGGCGCAGACCGCCGGCGAAGCCTGGACGTAGACCGTCAGCAGACGCTCCTTGCCGATCAGCTCCCTGGCCTGTTCACGACCCTCCGCACTCGGCGCGACGAACGCCGCCAGGGTCAGCAGGCCGGCTTCGTTGAACTGACGCGCCACGTGCGCGGCACGACGCCAGTTCTCGGTGCGCCCGGCGCGATCCTGCGGCAGCCCCTTGTTCAGGTCATGGCGCAGGTTTTGGCCGTCGAGGACGAACACCGCACGGCCCATGTCGAACAGCTTGCGCTCCACGGCATAGGCCAGGGTGCTCTTGCCAGCGCCGGACAGGCCGCTGAACAGCACGGTGGCCGGCTGCTGGCCGAAGCGCTGGGCACGCTCTTCAGTGGCGACATGGGCCAGCTTGCCATGGTGCGCGCTGCTGCCATGCACCACCGGCTGGGCGACGATCATGCCGGCGCCGACAGTGCCGTTGGTCAAGCGGTCGATGACGATGAAGGCCCCGGTGGTGCGGTTGCTTTCATAACCGTCGAGGGCGATCGGCGCGTCGAGGGCGATCTTGACCTTGCCGATCTCGTTCAGCTGCAGAGCGCTGCCCGGACCTTCTTCAAGGGTGTTCACATCAACCTTGTTGACGATGCTGGCGATGGAGCCCGGCACGTAACTGGTGGCGCGCTTGATGTCGTATTTCTTGCCCGGCAGCATCGGCTCTTCAGCCATCCAGACCAGCATGGCTTCGAAGCTGTCGGTCACCGGCGGTACGTTGTCGGCATGCACCAGCAGGTCGCCACGGGAGATGTCGATCTCGTCTTCCATGGTCAGGGTCACGGCCTGGCCCGGGCCGGCATGCTCCAGCTCGCCTTCGAAGGTGACGATGGACTTCACCCGGCTGCTCTTGCCCGACGGCAGCACCACGACTTCGTCGCCCTTGTGCACGATGCCGCTGGCCAGGGTGCCGGCAAAACCGCGGAAGTTCAGGTTCGGGCGGTTGACGTACTGCACCGGGAAGCGCAGGTCGGTGAAGTTGCGGTCGCCCGCCACTTCCACGGTCTCGAGGATTTCCATCAGCGACTGGCCGGTGTACCACGGCGAGCGCTCGGACTTGTTCACCACGTTGTCGCCCTTGAGGGCCGACATCGGCACGAAGTGCAGGCTGGTGGTCTGCATCTTCAGGCCTTCGGCGAACTTCAGGTAGTCGGCCTTGATCGACTCGAACACGCCCTGGTCGAAGTCCTTGAGGTCCATCTTGTTGATGGCCACGACTATGTGCTTGATGCCCAGCAGCGAGGCGATGAAGCTGTGGCGACGGGTCTGGGTCTGCACGCCGTAGCGGGCATCCACCAGGATGATCGCCAGGTCGCAGGTGGAGGCACCGGTGGCCATGTTGCGGGTGTACTGCTCATGGCCGGGGGTGTCGGCGATGATGAATTTGCGCTTGGCGGTGGAGAAGTAGCGGTAGGCGACATCGATGGTGATGCCCTGCTCACGCTCGGCCTGCAAGCCATCGACCAGCAGCGCCAGGTCGATGTCGTCGCCGGTGGTGCCGACTTTTTTCGAGTCGCGGGTAATGGCTTCCAGATGGTCTTCGTAGATCATCTTCGAGTCGTGCAGCAGGCGCCCGATCAGGGTGCTCTTGCCGTCGTCGACGTTACCGCAGGTCAAGAAGCGCAGCAGTTCTTTGCGTTCGTGCTGGGCCAGGTAGGCGAGGATGTCCTCGCTGATCAATTCGGATTGATGCGACATGTTAGACCCTACTTAGAAATAGCCCTGGCGTTTCTTGTCTTCCATGGAACCGGCGCCATCGTGATCGATGACCCGGCCCTGGCGCTCGGAAGTTCGCGTCAGGAGCATTTCCTGAATGATGTCCGTCAGGCTCTCGGCCTCGGACTCCACCGCGCCCGTCAACGGGTAGCAGCCCAGGGTACGGAAACGCACCTTCTTCTTGACGATGCGGGCCTTCTCCTCGTCGGAGAGATGCTCGAGGATGCGCTCGTCGTCGATCATGATCAGGGTGCCGTTCTTCTCGATCACTTCGCGCTCGGCGGCGAAGTACAGCGGCACGATCGGGATGCCTTCGAGATAGATGTATTGCCAGATATCCAGCTCGGTCCAGTTCGACAGCGGGAAGACGCGGATCGACTCGCCTTTGTTGACCTTGCCGTTGTAGACGTTCCACAGCTCGGGACGCTGGTTTTTCGGGTCCCAGCGGTGCTTGCTGTCGCGGAACGAGTACACGCGCTCCTTGGCGCGGGATTTCTCTTCGTCGCGACGGGCACCGCCGAACGCCGCATCGAAGCCGTACTTGTCCAGCGCCTGCTTGAGGCCCTCGGTCTTCATGATGTCGGTGTGCTTGGCACTGCCGTGGGTGAAGGGGTTGATGCCTTGCGCGACGCCGTCCGGGTTGACGTGGGTGATCAGCTCCAGGCCCAGCTCCTCGACCATGCGATCGCGGAACTTGTACATCTCCTGGAATTTCCACTGGGTGTCGACGTGCATCACCGGAAACGGCAGCTTGCCCGGGAAGAACGCCTTGCGCGCCAGGTGCAGCATCACGGCGGAGTCTTTACCGATGGAGTACAGCATCACCGGGTTGTCGAACTCGGCGGCCACCTCGCGGATGATGTGGATGCTTTCCGCCTCCAGCTGTTTCAGATGCGTCAGTTTGTCGACCATGGCTACTCACGAAAGCTTTCTTATGGACGGCCTGCGGGCCGTGTTCGAGCGGGGCATGCTAGCACAGCGACCTCTTCTAATCAGGACGCCAGCTAGATCGAAACGGTATATGAATATACCCGCCTGTTTGTTGTATTTACGCCTCTCTGTAGCCGCTGGCGCAGGCTGCGATCGACTGCGCGGCAGGCGTGCTCTTGAAGGCCCTGCGGGCTTTGTCGCAGCCTGCGGCAGCGGCTACAGGATCGCCATCAGCAATGGGTCAAATCGGGTTCGGGCAGTCGATGAACAGATGCTCGAGGGCAAAGCGGCGGGCCAGGTAATCTCCCAGCGCCTGCACGCCATAACGCTCGGTGGCGTGATGGCCGGCGGCGATGAAACTGATGTCGTTTTCCCGGGCGCTGTGGAAGGTCTGCTCGGACGCCTCGCCGCTCAGGTACAGGTCGACGCCGGCCAGCACTGCCTGGTCGATGTAACCCTGGCCGCCACCGGTGCACCAGCCGACACGCCGGATCATCTTGCCGCCTTCGACCACCAGCGGCTCGCGCCCCATGGTTTCCTGGACCTTGCGCGCGAAGTCGCGGGCGGTCATGGGTTCGGCCAGGGAACCGACCAGCCCGATAATCTTCAGGTTGTCCGGGTCCAGCGGGCCTTCGACGGTGATATCCAGCTGCCGCGCCAGTTGCACGTTGTTGCCGACGTCCGGGTGCAGGTCCAGCGGCAAGTGATAGGCCAAGAGACTGATATCGTGCTTGAGCAAAGTCTTCAGCCGACGCTGCTTCATGCCAGTGATGCACGGGTTCTCGCCTTTCCAGAAATAGCCGTGGTGCACCAGCACCAGATCGGCATTGGCCTCGACGGCGGCATCGAGCAATGCCTGGCTGGCGGTGACGCCACTGACGATGCGCATCACCTGCGGCCGACCTTCGACCTGCAGGCCATTGGGGCAGTAATCGGCAATTCGCGAACTGCCCAGGTAGCGGTCCGCCTCCTCTACCAGAGTGCTCAGGGCAACGGCCATAAAAGACTCCTAAATATCCCGTTCAGAGGCACGCGCGGCCTCGTATAATGCGCGACATTATGGGCCGTCCCGGGCGGCCTGCAACCTCTCAGGACTTGCTCAATGCTCAAGGCTCTGCGTTTTTTTGGCTGGCCATTACTGGCCGGCGTGCTTATCGCGTTGCTGATAATTCAGCGTTACCCGCAATGGGTCGGCCTGCCCAGCCTGGACGTCAACCTGCAGCAAGCCCCGCAAACCAAGGCGCTCCGGCAAGGCCCGGTGTCCTATGCCGATGCCGTGGCAATCGCTGCGCCGGCGGTGGTCAATCTGTACACCACCAAGGTCATCAATAAACCGGCGCACCCGCTGTTCGAAGACCCGCAGTTTCGCCGCTTCTTCGGCGACAACCTGCCCAAGCAGCAGCGCATGGAGTCGAGCCTGGGTTCCGGGGTGATCATGAGCCCCGAAGGTTATCTGCTGACCAACAACCACGTGACCGCCGGGGCCGAGCAGATTGTGGTAGCGCTCAAGGACGGCCGCGAGACCCTGGCCCACGTCATCGGCAGCGACCCGGAAACCGACCTGGCGGTCCTCAAGATCGACCTGAAGAACCTGCCTTCGATCACCGTCGGACGCTCCGACAGCATTCGCATCGGCGACGTGACCCTGGCCATCGGCAACCCGTTCGGGGTCGGCCAGACCGTGACCATGGGCATCATCAGCGCCACCGGGCGCAATCAGCTGGGCCTGAACAACTACGAAGACTTCATCCAGACCGACGCGGCGATCAACCCGGGCAACTCCGGCGGCGCGCTGGTGGATGCCAACGGCAACCTGACCGGGATCAACACGGCGATCTTCTCCAAGTCCGGCGGTTCCCAGGGCATTGGCTTCGCCATCCCGATCAAGCTGGCGATGGAGGTGATGAAGTCGATCATCGAGCACGGGCAGGTGATTCGTGGCTGGCTGGGCATCGAAGTGCAGCCGCTGACCCAGGAACTGGCCGAGTCGTTCGGCTTGTCCGGGCGCCCGGGTATCGTGGTGGCGGGGATTTTCCGCGACGGTCCGGCGCAAAAGGCCGGCATGCAGTTGGGTGACGTGATTCTCAGCATCGATGGCGAGCCGGCCGGCGATGGCCGTCGCTCGATGAATCAGGTGGCGCGGATCAAACCCAGCGACAAGGTCAGCATCCAGGTCATGCGCAACGGCAAGGAGCTCAAGCTCACCGCCGAAATCGGCCTGCGCCCGCCACCGGCGCCGGTCAAGGAAAAAGAGTAAGAGCATCGCGGGCCAGCTTCGCTCCTTTTGCGAAGCTGGCCCGCGATAGGTTTTACAGCTCGCCCAGGCCGTCGATCAGTGCCTGGTTCTGCTCCGGCGTACCGATACTGATCCGCAGGAACTGGGCAATCCGCTCCTGCTTGAAGTGCCGGACAATCACCCCCTGCTCCCGCAGCTTGGCCGCCAGGCCCGCCGCATCGTGCTGCGGATGACGGGCAAAGATGAAGTTGGCGGCCGATGGCAGCACTTCAAAGCCCTTGGCGCGCAACTGCGCCACCACCTGCTCGCGACTGTCGATCACCAGCTGGCAGGTCTTGGCGAAATACTCGCGATCATCGAACGCCGCCGCGGCGCCGACGATTGCCAGGCGATCCAGCGGATAGGAGTTGAAGCTGTTCTTGATCCGCTCCAGCGCTTCGATCAAGTCCGGGTGCCCCACCGCCAGGCCGACCCGCAGGCCGGCCAGCGAACGGGACTTGGACAAGGTCTGGGTCACCAGCAGGTTCGGATAGCGATCCACCAGGCTGATGGCGGTTTCTCCGCCGAAGTCGATGTACGCCTCGTCCACCACCACGACCGAATCCGGGCTGGCCTTGAGGATCTGCTCGACGGCCTCCAGGGCCAGCAGGCAACCGGTCGGCGCGTTCGGGTTGGGGAAGATGATCCCGCCGTTCGGCCTTGCATAATCGGCTGTGCGGATCTGGAACTGCTCGTCCAGCGGCACGGCCTCGAAGTCGATGCCGTACAAGCCGCAATACACCGGATAAAAGCTGTAGCTGATGTCCGGGAAGAGCAGCGGTTGGTCGTGTTGCAACAAGCCGTGGAAGATATGCGCCAGCACTTCATCGGAACCGTTGCCGAGGAACACCTGATTGCTCTGCACCCCGTAATAGCGGGCCACGGCTTGCTTGAGCAGGTCGCTGTTGGGGTCCGGGTATAGGCGCAGGTTGTCGTTCAGTTCGCCCTGCATTGCGGCCAGCGCCTTGGGCGACGGGCCGTAAGGGTTTTCGTTGGTGTTGAGCTTGACCAGCCTGGTCAGCTTCGGCTGTTCGCCCGGCACGTAGGGCACCAAGTCCTTGACGAACGGACTCCAGAATTTACTCATACGTCTTGCCCCTGTTCCTGGTCAGCGATGATCCGGTATTCCGCACTGCGGGCGTGAGCGCTCAGCGACTCGCCACGGGCCAGCACCGAGGCGGTCTTGCCCAGTTCGGAAGCGCCCTGCTCCGAGCAGAAAATGATCGACGAACGTTTCTGGAAGTCATACACCCCCAGCGGCGAGGAGAATCGCGCCGTGCCGGAAGTCGGCAACACATGGTTCGGGCCCGCGCAATAGTCACCCAGGGCCTCGGAAGTATGACGGCCCATGAAGATCGCGCCAGCGTGACGGATCTGCGGCAACCAGGCCTGGGGATCGGCAACGGACAGCTCGAGGTGCTCCGGAGCGATGCGGTTGGCCACGTCGATGGCCTGCTGCATGTCGCGCACCTGGATCAAGGCGCCACGGCCGTTGATCGAGGTATTGATGATTTCTGCGCGCTCCATGGTCGGCAGCAGCTTGGCGATGCTGGCAGCGACCTGGTCGAGGAAGGCGGCATCCGGGCTGACAAGGATCGCCTGGGCATCTTCGTCGTGCTCGGCCTGGGAAAACAGGTCCATGGCGATCCAGTCCGGATCGGTCTGGCCGTCGCACACCACGAGGATCTCCGAAGGGCCGGCGATCATGTCGATGCCCACCTGGCCAAACACGTGACGCTTGGCGGTGGCCACATAGATGTTGCCCGGGCCGACCACCTTGTCCACCTGCGGCACGCTCTCGGTACCGTAGGCCAGCGCGGCAACGGCCTGGGCGCCACCAATGGTGAACACCCGGTCGACGCCGGCGATGCAGGCCGCCGCCAGCACCAGCTCGTTGACCTCGCCACGCGGGGTCGGCACCACCATCACCACTTCGGTGACGCCAGCGACTTTGGCCGGGATGGCATTCATCAATACCGAGGAGGGATAAGACGCCTTGCCGCCCGGCACATACAGGCCGGCGCGGTCCAGCGGCGTGACCTTCTGGCCCAGCACCGTGCCGTCGGCCTCGGTGTAGGTCCAGGAATCCTGCTTCTGTTTTTCGTGGTAGCTGCGCACCCGCGCCGCGGCTTTTTCCAGGGCTTCGCGCTGGGCCACGGTGATCCGGGTCAGGGCCAGTTCGAGGCGCTCGCGCGGCAGGATCAGGTCGGCCATGGAGGCGACTTGCAGGCCGTCGAAACGCTGGGTGAACTCCACCAGCGCCGCGTCGCCGCGCTCGCGCACCGCCTTGATGATGTCCAGCACCCGCTGATTGACCGAGTCGTCAGACACACTTTCCCAGCTCAGCAGATGATCCAGATGATGCGCGAAATCCGGGTCAGCAGCGTTGAGTCGGCGAATTGCAGTGGGAGCGGTCATAGCGAGGGCCTCATTGAATGGCTAATGCTCAGGCACCCTAAGCTACCAGTCCATTCGCGCGGGCACCTGAGAAAATTGGCTATGACACGGATAGACGGGCGCGGCTCGCGCCGCGCGAGTGAATCAACCGCGGTGTCGCGACTCCACTGCTTTGCGCAGGGTGTCGATCAGTGCCTGGATGCGAGCGTGCTGCATTTTCATGGAGGCCTTGTTGACCACCAGGCGGGAACTGATCATGGAAATCAGCTCCTGGGGCTCCAGGCCATTGGCCCGCAGGGTGTTACCGGTGTCGACCACGTCGATGATCTTGTCCGCCAGGCCAATCAGCGGCGCCAGCTCCATCGAGCCGTACAGCTTGATGATATCGACCTGGCGCCCCTGCTCGGCGTAGTAGCGCTTGGCGACATTGACGAACTTGGTGGCGACGCGCAGGCGGCCCTTGGGTTCGACCGCGCCAATGGCACCGGCGGTCATCAGCTTGCACTGGGCGATCTGCAGGTCCAGCGGCTCGTACAGGCCCTGGCCGCCGTATTCCATCAGCACATCTTTGCCGGCAACGCCGAGGTCGGCGGCACCGTGTTCGACATAGGTCGGCACGTCGGTGGCGCGCACGATCAGCAAGCGCACGTCGGCCTGGGTCGTGGGGATGATCAGCTTGCGGCTCTTGTCCGGATTCTCGGTGGGCACGATGCCGGCTTCAGCCAGAAGCGGCAAGGTGTCATCAAGGATGCGGCCCTTGGACAGTGCGATGGTCAACATGGGAAACGTAAGTCCTTATCAGGATACTCATGCCCGGTCGCGAACGGCGCCAGACACGCATCGAGCCTGAACACAGGCTCGACTTGGAACGAAACCTTCGGGCACGTCCCTGTGCCCATCACGCAAACTAGCCCGGTACGCGGCGGATCTTGGCGCCGAGCATCTGCAGCTTCTCTTCGATGCACTCGTAACCACGGTCGATGTGGTAGATGCGATCGATCAGGGTATCGCCGTCGGCAACCAGCGCCGAGATCACCAGGCTGGCCGAAGCCCGCAGGTCGGTGGCCATCACTGGCGCGCCCTTGAGTTTCTCGGTGCCGGTGACGATGGCGGTGTTGCCTTCGACCTGGATCTTCGCGCCCATGCGATGCAGTTCATAGACGTGCATGAAGCGGTTTTCGAAGATGGTCTCGATCACCGCGCCCGTGCCTTCGGCAATCGCGTTAAGGGAGATGAACTGGGCCTGCATGTCGGTCGGGAACGCCGGGTACGGCGCGGTACGCACGTTGACCGCCTTCGGACGCTTGCCGTGCATGTTCAGCTCGATCCAGTCCTCGCCGGTGGTGACTTCGGCGCCGGATTCCTTGAGTTTTTCCAGGACGGCTTCAAGGATGGTCGGATCGGTGTCCTTGACCTTGACGCGACCGCCAGTCACGGCAGCGGCGACCAGGTAGGTGCCGGTTTCGATACGGTCAGGCATGACTTTGTAGGTCGCCGAGTGCAGACGCTCGACACCTTCGATGGTGATGGTGTCGGTACCGGCACCGGAAACCTTGGCGCCCATGGCATTGAGGAAGTTCGCCAGGTCGACCACTTCAGGTTCGCGGGCGGCGTTCTGCAGCACGCTGCGGCCCTTGGCCAGGGCAGCGGCCATCATGATGTTCTCGGTACCGGTCACACTCACGGTATCGAAGAAGAAGTGTGCGCCGCGCAGGCCGCCTTCAGGCGCCTTGGCCTTGATGTAGCCGCCTTCGACGTCGATTACCGCGCCCATGGCTTCCAGGCCGCGGATGTGCAGGTCGACCGGACGCGAACCGATGGCGCAACCACCCGGCAGCGCGACTTCGGCTTCGCCGAAACGGGCAACCATCGGGCCCAGAACCAGGATCGAGGCACGCATGGTCTTGACCAGCTCATAGGGCGCGACCAAGGTCTTGATGGTGCGAGGGTCGATCTCGACGCTGAGCTTCTCGTCGATCACCGGCTCGATGCCCATGCGCCCGAACAGCTCGATCATGGTGGTGATGTCGTGCAGGTGCGGCAGGTTGGCGACCGTGACCGGGCCATCGCACAGCAGGGTTGCAGCCAGGATCGGCAGGGCAGAGTTCTTTGCCCCGGAAATGCGGATTTCGCCATCAAGACGAACGCCGCCGGTAATAATCAATTTATCCATAAGAATCTCGACGCCCTTGGGCTCAGGTGCGCTCGGCCCAGGCCGCGCTGCTGAAAAATTTCATAGTGACCGCATGGATGCTGCCATCGGCGATCCACGGGTTCAAATGGGCATAGATGCTCTGCTGACGCTTGACCGGACTCAAGGCCACCAGTTCGTCGCTGATCACATTCAGCTGAAAGTTGCAGCCTTCGCCCTCAACTTCTACCTGAACGGATGAAAGAGTCTCGGACAGCTTTCCTTCAAGGAAGCTCTTCACTTCGTTGGCCTGCATGCTCAACCTCAATCGGCGCCCTGTGCGCGCGGGTCGGACATCATACAAAAAAGCCCCGCGCCTGCGAACCCCGCATAGCAGGACTCTGACGGGGGGCTTGCTTGTCGATGGGTTACTAAGGCTGCGCCAGCAGCTCGGTCAGACCGGAAACCTCGGCGATTTCGCGCATGTCTTCAGGCAGTGCACGGATGCTGACCGCCTTCCCGGCTGCCGCGGCATCGCGCATGAAGGCCAGCAGCAGCGACAGACCGACACTGCTGGACTTCTCGACTGCCGAACAGTCGAGCACCAGCGCCGCCGCGGTACTGGATGCGATCAGGGCCTGGCCCTGCTGGCGCAGGCCCGGGCCGGAACGGTAGTCCAGCACACCGCTGATCAGCAGTTCGCCGGCTTCACCCATACGGACGGCCGACTCACTCATTGCACGACCTTCTCTGGCGAGTTTTCGGTCGCTTCCTTGGCCTTGGCGACTTCGCCGGCCCAGTTATTGATGGTCTTGTCCAGGTCGTTGCCGTTGCGCTGCATGGCATCGGCGAACTGATCGCGGAACAGCTTGCCGATATTGATGCCGTTGATGATCACGTTGCGCAGCTTCCACTCGCCGTTGATCTTCTCCAGCGTGTACGACACGGGATAGATCGCGCCATTACTGCCCTTGACGGTCATGCCGACGCTGGTACGGTTTCCCGACTCATCCTTGGCAGGCTCGACGACGATGCCCTGGTTGTTGTACTCCAGCAAGGCGTTGCCGTAGAACTGGAACAGGCCTTTCTTGAAGTTTTCTTCAAAGGTACGCATTTGTTCCGGCGTGGCTTTGCGCGAGTACTTGACCGTCATGATGCTCTTGGAAATACCTTCGGCATCCACGACCGGGCCCACGATGCTGTTCAGCGCCGCATAAAAGTCTTGCGGGTCCTGCTTGTACTTTTCTTTGTTGGCGGCCAGGTCGGCCAGCAAACGGTTGGTGGTGTCCTGTACCAGATCATGCGCGGAAGGCGCCGCCACGGCGTGAGCCATCAACGGCAACGCCGCCAGTAAAACCAACAGGCTACGTCGCAAGGTAGAGATCATGAAAAAATCCTCATTTGGCGTCTTTGCTAACGGTATTGAGCAGGAATTTACCGATCAGGTCCTCAAGCACCAGTGAAGACTGGGTGTCATGGATGGTCCCGCCATCCTTGAGCAACGTGTCTTCGCCGCCGACGCTGATACCAATGTATTTCTCGCCGAGCAGCCCAGCGGTCAGGATAGATGCAGTGGAGTCGGTCGGCAGGTTATCTACGCGCTTTTCCAGCTGCAGCGTGACCCGACCGGTGAAACTGTCGCGGTCCAGATCGATAGCCGTGACCTTGCCGATGGTCACACCGGCCATGGTCACCTTAGCTCTGACCGTCAAACCGGCGATATTGTCGAAATATGCGTAAAGTTTATAAGTATCGGTGCTCGAGGTCGGGGACAAGCCACTGACCCGCAAGGCAAGCAACAGCAAAGCCAGGATGCCAGCCAGCAGGAAAAGGCCGACACCGATTTCCAGGGTGCGGTTTTGCATCAGAAATCTCCAAACATCAAGGCGGTCAGAATAAAGTCCAGGCCGAGTACGGCCAACGAGGCGTACACAACGGTCTTGGTAGTGGCACGACTGATTCCCTCTGAAGTGGGCTCACAGTCATAGCCTTGGAATACGGCGATCCAGGTCACGACAAAGGCGAAAACGATGCTCTTGACGATGCCATTGAGCACATCGTCGACAAACGTCACGCTGTTTTGCATGTTCGACCAGTAGGAACCTTCATAGACCCCCAGCCAGTCGACAGCCACCCACGAACCGCCCCAGATGCCCACCACGCTGAAAATCATCGCCAGCAGCGGCAGGGAAATGAAGCCGGCCCACAGGCGTGGCGCGACGATGTACTTGAGCGGGTCGACGCCGATCATCTCCAGGCTGGAGAGCTGCTCGGTGGCTTTCATGTTGCCGATTTCCGCGGTCAGCGCAGAGCCGGCCCGGCCGGCGAAGAGCAGCGCCGTGACCACCGGCCCCAGTTCACGCAGCAAGGTCAGGGCAACCATCTGCCCCACCGCCTGCTCCGAACCGTAGCTGGAGAGGATATTGAACCCCTGCAACGCCAGCACCATGCCGATGAACACCCCGGAGACCACGATGATCACCAGGGACATCACGCCCACCGAATGCAGTTGCTTGACCAACAGGCCGAAGCCGCCGCCGACACTGCCGCGACCGAACAACACATGAAACAGCATCAGGCTCGAACGCCCGAGCACCGCGAGAACGTCGATGCCCGAGCGGCCGAACAGACGAATTCGCTCCAATAAAGATACTTTGCGCATCAGCGCTTCCCCAGAAGATCTGCGCGGTAGTCCGGCGCTGGAAAGTGAAAGGGTACCGGACCGTCGGGGTCGCCTTTCATGAACTGGCGGATCCGCGGGTTATCGGAGTTCATCAATTCGTCAGGCGTGCCCTGCCCTAATACCTGGCCATCGCCCACCACATAGATGTAGTCGGCGATGCTCGCGGTTTCCGCCAAATCATGGGAAACCACGATGCTGGTGATGCCCAGCGCGTCGTTGAGCAAACGGATCAGGCGCACCAAAACCCCCATGGCGATGGGGTCCTGGCCTACGAATGGCTCGTCGTACATGAGGATCTGCGGATCCAGGGCAATAGCCCGGGCCAGGGCCACACGACGCTTCATGCCGCCAGACAGCTCGTCGGGCATCAGGTCGATAGCGCCGCGCAACCCGACCGCCTGCAACTTGAGCAGGACGATGTCGCGGATCATTTCGTCTGGCAGCTGGGTGTGGACGCGCAACGGAAAGGCGACGTTCTGGAACACATCGAGGTCGGTGAACAGCGCGCCGCTCTGGAACAGCACGCCCATTTGCTTGCGGGCGTCGAACAGATCACCGCGCGACAATTTGGGCAGGTTCTGGCCGTTGACCCAGACTTCCCCGCTGCTGGGGCGCAATTGCGCGCCCATCAACCGCAGGAGCGTGGTCTTGCCGCAACCGGAAGGCCCCATGATGCCGGTGACCTTGCCCCGTGGAATACGGATATCGACATTATTGAAGATGCTGCGCGCACCGCGCTTGAAGGACAGTCCCTTCAGCTCGACCGCGTAGGCGTTATCGGCACTCATCTAAACTCCTTGCGATGCAGCCTCACACTCGGACGCTTGGCTCCCTGCCGGGAGTACATGCACCCAGGGCAGGCCGAACTGGCGGCGAACTATATCACTGCTGATACGGAGCCCCCAAGGCCGAAGCCATCCATGTTCAGGTTGGAGACAGGCCAAAACGGGCTTTACAGACAATTCCAGCCTATAGAAGGACAAAGGCTGACGAACTTGCGTGAGGGAATCGATCATTACCGCTATAATCGCCGCCTTTTCATCAGGCTATACGATTTCAGACATGAGCCAATCCAGCGACCTGATTCAATCAGCACAACGCACCATCCGCCTCGAGATAGAAGCCGTAGAAGGCTTGCTGCCACATATCGACGCTGATTTCGTACGCGCTTGCGAGATGATTCTGGCCAGCAAAGGCCGCGTAGTGGTGGTCGGCATGGGCAAGTCCGGGCACATCGGCAACAAAATCGCCGCCACCCTGGCCAGCACCGGCACCACCGCGTTTTTTGTCCACCCGGCCGAAGCCAGCCATGGCGACATGGGCATGATTACCCGGGACGACGTGATCCTGGCCTTGTCCAACTCCGGCTCGACCAACGAAATCGTGACCTTGCTGCCGCTGATCAAGCGCCTGGGCATCCAGCTGATCAGCATCACCGGCAACCCTGATTCGGCACTGGCCAAGGCCGCCGAAGTCAATCTCAATGTCCAGGTCAAGCAAGAGGCCTGCCCGCTGAACCTGGCCCCGACCTCCTCGACCACCGCGGCCCTGGTCATGGGCGACGCCCTGGCCGTGGCCTTGCTGGAAGCTCGCGGCTTCACCGCCGAAGACTTCGCCTTCTCCCATCCGGGCGGCGCGCTGGGCCGGCGCCTGCTGCTGAAGGTCGAGAATGTCATGCATGCTGGCGAACAGCTGCCACAGGTCCAGCGCGGCACGCTGCTCAAGGACGCCCTGATGGAAATGACCCGCAAAGGCCTGGGCATGACCGTCATTGTCGATACCGACGGTCGCTTGGCGGGAGTCTTCACCGACGGCGACCTGCGTCGCACCCTGGACCGCACCATCGATATTCATCACACCACCATCGATGAAGTCATGACCGTTCACGGCAAGACCGCCCGCGCTGAAATGCTCGCCGCCGAAGCCCTGAAAATCATGGAAGACAATCGAATCAACGCACTGGTCGTGGTGGACAAGGACGATCGCCCGATCGGCGCCTTCAACCTGTCCGACCTGCTGCGCGCGGGAGTCATGTAATGAGCACGGATCTGCTGCAACGCGGCAAGAGCATCAAGCTGGCGGTATTCGACGTGGATGGCGTGCTGACCGACGGTCGCCTGTATTTCCTCGAGGACGGCAGCGAGTTCAAAACCTTCAATACCCTCGACGGCCAGGGCATCAAGATGCTGATGGCCGCGGGCGTACAGACGGCAATCATCAGCGGGCGCAAGACGCCAGTGGTCGAGCGCCGGGCAAAAAACCTGGGGATTCCCCACCTGTTTCAGGGTCGCGAAGACAAACTGGTAGTGCTGGACGGGCTTCTTGCCCAACTGGGCCTAAGCTATGAGCAAGTCGCCTACCTGGGTGACGACCTGCCGGACCTGCCAGTAATCCGTCGAGTCGGCCTGGGCATGGCCGTCGCCAATGCCGCCAGCTTTGTCCGCGAACACGCCCACGGCGTCACCCAGGCACGTGGCGGCGAAGGCGCCGCCCGCGAGTTCTGCGAGTTGATCCTGCGCGCCCAAGGCAGCCTTGAAGCGGCCCACGCCGCCTACTTATAGAGCCTCCCATGCTGAGCAAAAAGATTCGCAACATACTGATCTTCGGCATCATCACCGTGCTGTTCCTGGCGGTGGGCTACTGGAATATCAGCCCGGAACGCTTCCTCGACAAACCGGTCGCGCAAGTCGATGAAAGCGCCATCGACTACTACGCCATCAATGCCCGCAGCGTGCAGTACCTGCCGGACGGCAAGCTGCAGTACGAAATGACCTCCGACAAGGTCGAGCACCTCAAGGCCACCGAGGTGACATTGCTGACCAAGCCGGACCTGCAGATGTATCGCGGCACCGCCTTTCCCTGGCATGTCCAGAGCGAGCGCGGCGAAGTCAACCCGGACGGCACCGAGGTGGAGCTGATCGACTCGGTACGGATTTCCCGCACCGACGAGAAAAATCGCAACCTGCTGATCACCACGACCCGCATGACAGTATTCCCGCAGAAGCAATATGCGCAGACCGATCAAGACGTTAGAATCGACGGCGCCGGCGGCGTGACGACTGGCAAGGGAATGAAAGCGTATTTGAAAGACGGCAGGATGAACCTGCTATCGAACGTAAGAGGACAGTATGAGGCTCGTTAAAACCCTCCCTATTTTGCTCAGTCTGGGCGCAGCACTGGGAAGCGTGAGCGCCTGGGCTCTGCCGAACGATAGCCAGCAACCAATCCGCATCCAGGCCGATGACGCCCAACTGGACGACAAGAATGGCGTAGCCACCTATAGAGGCGACGTGATCATCACCCAAGGCTCGATGAAGGTCACCGGCAATACCGTGACCATCACCCGCACCCAGACCGGTGACATCGACGTGGTGACATCGGTGGGCAACCTGGCCTATTTCGAACAGCTTCAAACCCAGGGCGATACCAAGCCGGTCCAGGGCTACGGCGTGACCATCCAGTACCACGCCGCGCAGAACCGCGTCGTACTGATCGACCGCGCCAAAGTCGTCGACAAGGACGGCAACATCACCCAGGGCGAGAAAATCGTCTACGACACCAACAAGAAGCTGGCCAGCGCCGGTCGCGCCACCGGTAGCAAAGTCACCGAGTCGCGCCCACGGATCGATATGGTCATCCAGCCGAAAAAGAAAACTGACGAGCAAAAGGCCCAGTAATGGCAACTCTGAAAGCTCAGCACCTGGCCAAGAGCTACAAGAGCCGCCAGGTCGTGCGTGACGTCAGCCTGTCCATCGACAGCGGCCAGATCGTCGGCCTGCTCGGCCCCAACGGCGCCGGCAAGACCACCTGCTTCTACATGATCGTCGGCCTGGTCCAGGCCGATCAGGGACGCATCCTGATCGACGACCTGGACGTCAGCCACCAGCCGATGCACGGCCGCGCACGTGCCGGTATCGGCTATCTGCCGCAGGAAGCCTCGATCTTCCGCAAGCTCTCGGTAGCCGACAACATCATGGCCATCCTCGAGACCCGCAAAGAACTCGACAAGGCCGGCCGTCGCCAGGAACTGGAAAGCCTGTTGCAGGAATTCCACATCAACCATATTCGCGACAACCTCGGCATGAGCCTTTCCGGCGGTGAGCGTCGCCGCGTGGAAATTGCTCGCGCACTGGCCACCGCCCCCAAGTTCATCCTGCTCGACGAACCCTTCGCCGGCGTGGACCCGATCTCGGTAGGCGACATCAAGCAGATCATTCACCACCTGAAGGCCAAGGGCATCGGCGTACTCATCACCGACCACAACGTCCGTGAAACCCTGGATATCTGTGAAACCGCCTACATCGTCAATGACGGTCAACTGATCGCCGAAGGCGACGCCGAAACCATCCTCGCCAACGAGCTGGTCAAGGAGGTTTACCTGGGCCATGAGTTCCGCCTGTAAAGCCTGAGGTGTTTGGCTGGTCGCCAGAGCGCCCACTCCAATAAAACCCTGCCGTTTTTATTGTTACAGCGCTCTAGGCAAACACTTCAGTTTCAGGCATATAATTTGCTTATGTTTGGCGCTCACGCGCCCTGTAGTGGATGGCGCATGTGCGCCGGCGAATAAGGTGTTAAGCCCCTGCCATGAAACCATCGCTAGTCCTCAGAATGGGCCAGCAGCTGACGATGACACCGCAGCTGCAACAGGCCATCCGCCTGCTCCAATTGTCGACCCTGGACCTGCAACAGGAAATCCAGGAGGCCCTGGAGTCCAACCCGATGCTCGAGCGCCAGGAAGAAGGCGACGACTTCGATAACACCGATCCGCTGGCCGACAACGCCGAGCAGAAGCCCAACACCGATATCCAGGAAACTTCCTACCAGGAAACCGCCCCGACGGTGGACAACCTCGAAGACGGTGAATGGAACGAACGCATCCCCAACGACCTGCCGGTCGACACCGCCTGGGAAGATGTCTACCAGACCAGCGCCAGCAGCCTGCCTAGCAACGATGACGACGAGTGGGACTTCACCACCCGCACCTCGGCCGGTGAAAGCCTGCAGAGCCACCTGCTCTGGCAATTGAACCTGGCGCCCATGTCCGACACCGATCGCCTGATCGCCGTGACCCTGATCGACTGCATCAACAATCAGGGCTATCTGGACGAAACCCTCGAGGAAATCCTCGACGCCTTCGATCCGGAGCTGGACATCGAACTCGACGAAATCGAGGCGGTCCTGCATCGCATCCAGCAATTCGAACCTGCCGGCATCGGCGCTCGCAACCTCGGCGAGTGCCTACTGTTGCAACTGCGCCAGTTGCCCGCCAAGACCCCTTGGCTGACGGAAGCCAAGCGCCTGGTCACCGACTTCATCGACCTGCTCGGCAGCCGCGACTACAGCCAGCTGATGCGTCGCATGAAGCTCAAGGAAGACGAACTGCGCCAGGTCATCGAACTGGTACAGAGCCTCAATCCACGGCCGGGCTCGCAAATCGAATCCACCGAAGCCGAATATGTGGTCCCAGACGTCATAGTGCGCAAGGACAACGAACGCTGGCTGGTTGAACTGAACCAGGAGTCCGTGCCGCGCCTGCGCGTCAACCCGCAATACGCCGGCTTCGTGCGGCGCGCCGACACCAGCGCCGACAACACCTTCATGCGCAACCAGTTGCAGGAAGCCCGCTGGTTCATCAAGAGCCTGCAGAGCCGCAACGAAACCCTGATGAAGGTTGCCACCCAGATCGTCGAGCACCAGCGCGGCTTCCTCGAGTACGGCGATGAGGCGATGAAACCGCTGGTCCTGCATGACATCGCCGAAGCGGTCGGCATGCACGAGTCGACGATTTCACGGGTGACCACGCAAAAATTCATGCATACCCCACGGGGCATTTATGAACTGAAATACTTTTTCTCCAGCCACGTAAGTACCTCCGAAGGCGGTGAATGCTCGTCCACAGCGATCCGCGCGATCATCAAAAAACTGGTCGCCGCGGAAAATCAGAAAAAGCCGTTGAGTGACAGCAAGATCGCTGGTTTACTGGAGGCACAAGGCATTCAGGTAGCCCGCCGTACCGTCGCCAAGTACCGCGAATCCCTTGGGATCGCACCTTCCAGCGAACGGAAGCGGTTGATGTAGCCGCCGGGCTCGCCACAGCGTTCCAGTGGCAGGTCAATCGACCTGCCGCTTTATGCACTGGCAACGAAGGAGAAGCTGTATGCAAGTCAACATCAGTGGACACCAACTGGAAGTGACCGAACCTCTGCGCGCTTACATCGGCGAAAAACTCGACCGATTGGAGCGGCACTTTGACAAGATTACCAATGTGCAGGTAACGCTGGCCGTCGAGAAACTGAAGCAGAAAATCGAGGCTACGCTGCACATCCACGGTGGGGAAGTCGTCGCCAATGCAGAACATGACGATATGTATGCCGCAATCGACTTGCTCACGGACAAGCTTGACCGCCAACTGAAAAAGCATAAGGAAAAGCAACTCCACCTTCTCCAAGGCACGGGTCGCTAACACTCCCCTCCCATGATCCGACTTGAAAGCATCCTGACCCCCGGCCGTTCCCTGGTGAACGTGCCGGGCGGCAGTAAAAAACGCGCCCTCGAACAAATTGCCAACCTGATCAGCCGCGAAGTGCCCGATCTGGAGATGCAAGATGTCTTCGAAAGCCTGATTGCCCGTGAAAAACTGGGATCTACCGGTTTTGGTAACGGCATCGCCATTCCTCACTGCCGCCTCAAAGGCTGCGAGTCGCCCATCAGTGCCTTGATGCACCTGGACGCTCCCATCGATTTCGACGCCATCGACGGCGCACCGGTCGACCTGCTGTTCGTACTGCTGGTGCCGGAAGCTGCCACCGATGCGCACCTGGAACTGCTCCGGCAGATTGCTAGCATGCTGGACCGCAAAGAAGTACGCGACAAGCTGCGCAGCGCCACCAGTAACGAAGCCCTGTACAAGGTTGTCCTGGAAGAGCAGAACGGTCAGTAATCATGCGTTTGATCATCGTCAGCGGCCGCTCCGGCTCAGGTAAAAGTACCGCCCTCGATGTCCTCGAGGACAATGGCTATTACTGCATCGATAACCTGCCGGCCGGGCTGTTGCCCGAACTGGCCGAGCGAGCGCTGATCCATACCGAATTGACGCAGCCACTGGTCGCCGTATCGATCGACGCCCGCAACCTGCCAAGCCACCTGTCGCGCTTCCCTGAGCTGCTCGAGGAAGTGCGCGGCCGGCATATCCAGTGCGACGTGCTGTACCTGGATGCCGACGAAGAAACCCTGCTCAAGCGCTTTTCCGAAACCCGTCGCCGTCACCCACTGAGCAGCAACAACCGCTCGCTGGCCGAGGCGATCCAGGACGAAAGCCAACTGCTGGGCCCGATTGCCGACCTCGCCGACCTCAAGGTCAACACCACCAACCTGAACCTGTACCAACTGCGCGATACCATCAAGTTGCGCCTGCTGAACCAGCCAGAGCCGGGCACTGCCTTTCTCGTAGAGTCTTTCGGCTTCAAGCGAGGCATGCCGGTCGACGCCGACCTGGTGTTCGATGTGCGCTGCCTGCCCAACCCATACTGGAAACCCGAGCTGCGTGACCAGTCCGGCCTCGACCAGCCGGTTGCCGATTACCTGGCTACCCAGCCGGATGTCGAGGAAATGTTCCAGGACATTTCCAGCTACCTGCTGAAATGGCTGCCACGCTTCGCTGCCAGTAACCGCGCCTACGTCACTATTGCCATTGGTTGCACAGGCGGCCACCACCGCTCGGTCTACCTGACCGAACGCCTGGGCCAAGTTCTGCAAAAGTCCCTGAAGAACGTCCAGGTTCGCCACCGCGACCTTAGCTGAAAGGATCTACCCCGCGATGCCTGCTCTGGAAATTGAAATCATCAACAAACTGGGTTTGCATGCCCGCGCCTCGGCAAAATTCGTTGGCGTGGCCGGTCAGTTTCCTTGCCAGATTCGCGCTGGGAGAACGCCGGAGTCGATGGTCGATGGCAAAAGCATCATGGCGATGATGATGCTGGCGGCTGGCAAAGGCACCAAGATTCATTTGAAGACCGAAGGCGAACAGGAGCAGGAGGCGCTGGAAGCGCTGGTGGCACTGATCAACAACTTCTTCGACGAAGGCGAATAAATTCGGCAGGGCAAACCTGCCGAAAAGGCACTCAAGCGAGTGCCGTATCCATGACCATCATCAGGCAAAAGCCGATACACAAACCAAGGCTGGCCAGCTTTTCATGACCGTTGCGTCGTGATTCGGGGATCACTTCGTGGGTCACCACCAGCAACATGGCCCCCGCCGCCAACGCCAACCCGAGCGGCAACAGCATCTCGGCCAGGCTCACCAGCCACGCGCACAACAACGCGAAGACCGGCTCCACCAGGCCTGAAGCAGCCCCGATCAGGAACGCCTTGACCCTGGACATGCCGGCGCCAGCCAGCACCAGGGCAATTACCAACCCTTCCGGCACATCCTGCAAGGCAATGCCCATGGCCAGGCTGTCCGCCTCCGCCATGCCGCCACCTGCGGAGACACCTACGGCCATTCCTTCAGGAATGTTGTGGGCGATGATGGCAAACACAAACAACCAGATCCGCGGCGGGATGACCGGGTGATCAAGGGTGCCCACCAGTTGTTCCGGGCTTGCCCCCGATACCTTGCGATCCACCAGAAACAACCCCAAGGCACCGAGCATGATGCCGGAGCTGATCAGGCCACTCGACGCCCAGGGCGATAAGCCGAGGTTTTCCGCCGCGGCGATTCCGGGAACGATCAGCGAAAAGGCTGTTGCCGCCAGCATCACCCCGGCACCGAAACCCAGCAGGGAATCACTCAGCGCCAGCGGCATCTTGCGGATGACCAGCACCGGCACTGCACCCAACGCGGTTCCCAAGGCGCAGATCGCTCCACCCTGTAATGCACGCAACAAACGCGGCTCCAGGTGCAGCCAGGACAGGCCTTGGGCCACCAGCAATGCAGTACCCGCCAACAGCAACAGCGAACCGAGCGCATAGCGAAACATCCGTCCGCTGCCAATCGTCAGTGTTTCAGTGCCCATAGTCAGCCTTAGATCTTTTTATAGAGAGGAACTCAAGCCAGTGCGGCCTGGTAGCGCTGAGCCACTTCAGGCCAATTGATCACGTTGTAGAACGCGCTGATGTATTCCGGCCGTCGGTTCTGGTAGCGCAGGTAATACGCGTGCTCCCACACGTCCAGGCCGAGAATCGGAGTGTTGCCGCTCATCAACGGGCTGTCCTGGTTGCCGCTGCTCTCGACGATCAGGGTCTTTTTCGGGGTCACGCTGAGCCAGGCCCAACCGCTACCGAAACGCGTGAGCGCAGCCTTGGTGAAGGCCTCCTTGAAACTCTCGAAACCACCCAGTTGCTCGTCGATTGCCTTGCCCAGCGCACCGTCCGGCTTGCCCCCACCTGCCGGTGCCATTACCGCCCAGAACAATGAATGGTTGGCGTGGCCGCCCCCCTGGTTGATAACTGCGGCACGCAGCTTCTCCGGCAGTTGCTGGACCTCGGCCACCAGTTTTTCCACTGACCAGTCGGCCCATTCAGTGCCTTCCACGGCCGCATTGAGATTATTGATGTAGGTCTGGTGATGCTTGCTGTAATGGATTTCCATGGTCTGCGCATCGATATGCGGCTCCAGGGCGTCGTAGGCGTAGGGCAATGCAGGCAAGGTAAAGGACATATCAATGTGCTCCGTAATGAGGGGCATTCGGGGTCGCGGTGCCGGAGGTCGATGGCGTGACGCTTTCCAGCAGGCGGTGAGTACGGGGGTATTCACCGTGCTCACTGATGAAGTTGAGTAACTCGACATAGGTCTTGCTGCTCTGGCGCAGCGCGGCTTCGCGCAGTGCCGGCGCCAGACGGTTGTCCTGCAGGGTCTGCAACAGCCGCTGGTGGATGGCACAAAGATATTCCGCGCTCTCCTCCGGCTGGTTCAGGCGCAGGTGCAAATCCGCCAGGTTGTGATGGGAGATGACACAGGCCGCCACCGCTTCGTCGGCATCGCTCCAGCGCTCGAACAACACCTGCGCCAAAGCCAGGGCCTGCAAGTAATACTCGCGGGCATCCACCAGGTCGCCCTGCATGAAGAAACGATTTGCCCTTTCGATCGTGCGTTTCCAGTGCTCCATGGTGAACCTCCAAAGCAATGTCGGGCTTTACACGCCGCCCGCGGTGAGTTTTTCCGGATCGAGCAGGATCTCCAGCTGGCTGCGTGGCAGATCAGTGTGCTCGAGGGCCACGTCTATTACCGGACGCCCCTGCTTGTAGGCGGTCTTGGCAATTTCCGCGGCCTTCTGGTAACCGATGATCGGGTTGAGTGCCGTGACCAGGATTGGGTTGCGCGACAACGCCTCCTTGAGCTTGGGCTCGTTGACCTTGAAGCTGGCAATCGCCTTGTCCGCCAAAAGGCGGCTGGAATTGGCCAACAACTCGATGCTGCTCAACAGGTTCTGGGCGATGATCGGCAGCATGACGTTCAGCTCGAAGTTGCCCGACTGCCCCGCCACCGTGATCGTCATGTCATTGCCAATCACCTGGGCCGCCACCATGGCCGTGGCTTCCGGAATTACCGGGTTGACCTTGCCCGGCATGATCGAGGAGCCCGGTTGCAGCCCTTCCAGCTCGATCTCGCCGAGGCCGGCCAATGGCCCGGAGTTCATCCAGCGCAGGTCGTTGGCGATCTTCATCAAGGTGACCGCGATCGCCTTGAGCTGGCCCGACACCGCCACCGCAGTGTCCTGGGAGCCGATCAGGGCGAACAGATTCTTGCCCGGCGTGAACTGCACCTGGGTCAGGCTGCTCAGTTGCCGGCTGAAACCTGCGGCGAATTGAGGATGAGCGTTGATCCCGGTACCCACTGCGGTACCACCTTGCGCCAGGGCTTGCAGGCTCGGCAGCAGATCCTGCAGGTGACCGATATTGGCCTTGAGCTGCTGCGCCCAACCTTCCAATACCTGGCTCATGCGCACCGGCATCGCATCCATCAAGTGAGTGCGCCCGGTCTTGATGAAGGGATGGACTTCGACCGCCTTGCGCTCGATGACCTGCACCAAGTGCACCAACGCCGGCAGCAGTTGTTCGTGCAAACCCAGGGCAGCGCTGACATGGATGGTGGTCGGGATAATGTCGTTGCTGCTCTGCCCACAGTTCACGTGGTCATTGGGGTTGACCGGCTCACCGAGCAGGCGGCTGGCCAGGGTGGCGATGACCTCGTTGGCGTTCATGTTGGAACTGGTGCCGGAACCGGTCTGGAAGATATCCACCGGAAAATGCTGCATGAAGTCGCCTTCCAACAGACCCTGGGCGGCGTCGACGATGGCCTTGCCCTGGGATTCGCTCAGTTGCTTGAGTTCGACGTTGGCCTTGGCCGCGGCCGCCTTGGCCAGGATCAGCGCGCGGATGAACTGCGTCGGCATGCGCTGGTGACTGATGGGAAAGTTATCCACCGCACGCTGGGTTTGTGCGCCATACAGCGCCTGCTCCGGAACATGCAGTTCGCCCATGCTGTCGCGTTCGATACGGGTATTACTCATCGGGAAATCCTTGCACCAGTTCGATAAGGGGAATGGATGGCAGCAACGAGCAGGTCGCCAGTTGCCAGGCATGGCTTTGCCAGCGCTTGAGCCGGCATTTGCAGAAAGACAGGCGTTCCAGGTCGCGCAATGGGCGCCAGGCCTGGTCCAGGCACTGGCTGCGCCAATGCCAGGGCAGCGCAGTATCGGTGGCGGTATCGAGCAACAGGCGAAATGAGGTTTCAGCAATCAGCCAGGGCGAGGTGGCGGTGCAACACGCCAGGTAGCGCCCTTCGGCCAGGTAATGCTCGATCAGGCGCGGCTCATCGGGGTCGAGGGCGCAACGGATCTGGCGACTCATCCAACGCCAGCTTTCGAGATAAGGCTGCTCGTGCAAGGCAGAACTCATGACCCTGGGCTCATTCGATAATGAGATTTATTATTATATGATATTGAGAATCAACACAAGCCCGTCGCCCTCCTTCCCTTTGCAGGAGCGAGGCTCGGTTGTGTACCCGGCAAAACGCTATTGCGAGCAAGCTCGCTCCCACGACAGGCGATTTAATAAAACCCGGGCATTAAAAAAGCGCGCGCCCCAGACGGGACGCGCGCTTTTGGCTAACGGCGGTTGAGAGTCAGCTACCGGCGACCGTCATCCGCTCGATCAATACCGAACCGGTGCGGATGTTGCTGCGCAGCTCCAGATCGTTACCGACGGCGATGATCTGCTTGAACATGTCGCGCATGTTGCCAGCAATGGTCACTTCCTGGACAGCGAACTGGATTTCGCCGTTCTCTACCCAGAAACCGGCCGCGCCCCGGGAGTAATCGCCGGTAACCATGTTCAACCCGTGGCCCATCAACTCGGTGACCAGCAGGCCCCGGCCCATGCGGCGCAACAATGCCGCCTGGTCTTCCTCGCCATGGGTCACGAACAGGTTGTGCACACCACCGGCATTGGCCGTGCTGGGCAGGCCGAGCTTGCGCCCGGAATAAGTCCCCAGCACGTAGGACACCAGCTCGCCGTTCTCGACGAAAGGCTTGGCGTAAGTGGCCAGGCCATCGCCGTCGAACGCTGAGCTGCCCAGCGCCCGCATCAAGTGTGGACGTTCATCGATGGTCAGCCACTCAGGAAACAGCCGCTGCCCCAAGGCACCTTCAAGGAAGGACGACTTGCGGTACAGGTTGCCGCCGGAAATCGCCCCCAGGAAGCTGCCGAACAGGCCGCCGGCCAGTTCCGCGGAAAACAGCACCGGCACTTCGCAGGTCGGCACCGGGCGCGCGCCCAGGCGGCTCGCGGCACGTTGCGCGGCGCGCTGGCCGATGGTCACCGGGTCCGTCAACAGATGGCCCTGGCGATTGACGTCATACCAGTAGTCACGCTGCATCTGGCCGTCGGCCTCGGCGATCATCACGCAACTCAAGCTGTGCCGAGTCGACGCATAACCGCCGATAAAACCGTGGCTGTTGCCATACACACGGCAGCCCTGGTGGGTGCTCAGGGTGGTGCCGTCGGCATTCTTGATCCGGCTGTCGGCGGCAAAGGCCGCGGCTTCACAGGCCAGCGCCTGTTCGATGGCTTGCTCCGGGGTAATGTCCCAGGCGTGGAACAGATCGAAATCCGGCACGTCGCGGGCCATCAGGGCGGCATCGGCCAACCCCGAACTTTCGTCTTCCGAGGTGTGCTTGGCAATGGCCAGGGCCGCGGCAACGGTTTCGCGAATCGCTTCGGGGCCGCTGGCCGAGGTGCTGGCCGAGCCCTTGCGCTGGCCGACGTACAGCGTGATGCCAAAACCCTGGTCGCGATTGAATTCGACGGTTTCCACTTCCCGCTGGCGAACCGAAGTCGACAGGCCCTGCTCCAGAGAAACCGCCACTTCACAGGCACTGGCGCCCTGGCGCTTGGCCTCGGCGATGATCTGCTCGACTTGTTCCTGCAGTGCCGGCAAAGCCTGCGGGCCGACGCTTTCTGCTGCACTCATGGTTTTCTCCACTCAAATTCTGCTTTCGGTTAAGGCCTTCGAGCGACCGGGCCGGACAAGCGGCCCCCGACTGGTTATCATGGCGGCGTTTCTTTGCGGACTGCCACCATGGTTGATTCTTACGACGACTCCCTCGATGGGGAGAAAAGCAAATCCCAGGTCAAACGCGAGCTGCATGCTCTGGTTGACCTCGGCGAGCGCCTTACAACACTCAAGCCCGACTTGCTGAACAAACTGCCATTGACCGACGCCCTGCGCCGAGCCCTGGCGGATGCGCCCAAGCATGTCGCCCATATCGCGCGTAAACGCCACCTGCAATTCATTGGCAAGCTGATGCGCGATCAGGACACCAGCGCGATCCTGGTTCTGCTGGACCAGCTCGACGCCTCAACTCGCCAGTACAACGAACGTTTCCATGGCCTGGAGCGCTGGCGCGATCGCTTGATCGCAGGCGACGACGCCGTCCTGGAAAAATTCGTCAGCGACTATCCGGAAGCGGATCGTCAGCAACTACGCTCCCTGATCCGTCAGGCCCAGCATGAGGTGGCGCATAACAAGCCGCCCGCCTCCAGCCGTAAAATCTTCAAATACATCCGCGAGCTGGACGAGACTCAACGCGGCCTGCGCTGAATCTCGATTCGGGTGGGTTGCCGCGCAACTCACCCGCCGCTTCACTTCTTAAGCGCCCGTGCCACCCACGGTGATCGCATCGATCTTCAAGGTCGGCTGGCCGACACCCACCGGCACCGACTGTCCATCCTTGCCACAGGTCCCCACACCGCTGTCCAGCGCCAGGTCGTTGCCGACCATCGACACCCGGCTCATGGCTTCCGGGCCGTTACCGATCAAGGTCGCGCCCTTGACCGGCGCGGTGATCTTGCCGTCTTCGATCAGATACGCCTCGCTGGTGGAGAACACGAACTTGCCACTGGTGATATCCACCTGGCCGCCGCCCAGGTTGGCGCAGTAGATGCCCTTTTTCACCGAGGCGATGATTTCTGCCGGATCGCTTTCGCCACCCAGCATGTAAGTGTTGGTCATGCGCGGCATCGGCAGGTGCGCATAGGATTCGCGACGACCGTTGCCAGTGCGGGCCACACCCATCAGGCGGGCATTGAGCTTGTCCTGCATGTAGCCCTTGAGCACACCGTTCTCGATCAGGGTGGTGCATTCGGTCGGGGTGCCTTCGTCGTCGATGCTCAACGAACCGCGCCGCCCGGCCAAAGTGCCGTCGTCGACGATGGTGCAGAGTTTCGAGGCCACCATTTCGCCCATGCGGCCGCTGTAGGCCGAACTGCCCTTGCGGTTGAAGTCGCCCTCCAGGCCGTGGCCCACCGCTTCGTGCAACAGCACGCCGGACCAGCCGGAACCGAGCACCACCGGCAAGGTGCCGGCTGGCGCGGGGATGGCTTCCAGGTTGACCAGGGCCTGGCGCAGCGCCTCGCGGGCGTACCCCATGGCGCGGTCCTCACTGAGGAAATAACGGTAATCGGTACGCCCGCCGCCGCCATGGCCGCCACGTTCGCGGCGACCATTCTGTTCGACGATCACGCTGACGTTGAAGCGCACCAAAGGCCGCACATCCGCCGCCAGGCCGCCGTCGGTGGAGGCCACCAGAATGCGCTCCCAGACCCCGGCCATGCTGACACTGACCTGCTGGATACGGGGATCGAGGGCCCGGGTCGCGGCGTCGACACGCTTGAGCAGCTCGACTTTTTCCGCGCGGCTAATGACTTCCAGCGGGTTGTCCGGCGCATACAGCTGGGCCACATCCTGAGTGGTAAAGGCCTGCACGGTGCCGTTCTGCCCGGCACGGGAAATCGAGCGCGCGGCACGGGCGGCCAGGCCGAGCGCTTCCAGGGTGATGGCATTGCTATAGGCAAAGCCGGTTTTCTCTCCCGACTGCGCCCGCACGCCAACGCCCTGGTCCAGATTGAAACTGCCTTCCTTGACGATGCCGTCTTCCAGCGACCAGGACTCGGAAATCTGCCCCTGGAAATACAGGTCGGCAGCGTCGATGCCCGGGCCGGCCAGGTCGCCGAGCACGCCCTGCAGGCTTTCCAGGGTCACGCCACCGGGCGCCAGAAGGTGTTCACTGACTGAAGATAACAACCCGCTCATATGCTTTACGCCTTAAATTCGTCGTTCTTATGCAAGTCGCTGCGCGCCTTGCGAGAAAAAGCGCCGGTGACTGGCCACCGGCATGCGCGCCCGGATGGACGCCTGTTCGCTGCTATCGCGTTCGGCCAGCAGCACGGCCTCGCCTTGATCCTGTTGCGCCAGCACCCGTCCCCAGGGATCGACGATGGCCGCATGGCCAAAGGTCTCCCGCGGCCCCGGATGCGTGCCGCCTTGCGCCGCCGCCAGCAGGTAACACTGGGTTTCGATGGCCCGCGCCCGAATCAGCACCTCCCAGTGGGCGGCTCCGGTCACTGCGGTGAACGCCGAAGGAGCGCTGATCAGCTCGGCCCCGGCGGCGCGCAATTCGCTGTACAGCTCTGGAAAGCGCAAGTCGTAGCACACAGTCAGGCCAACCCGGCCCACCGGCGTATCCGCCACCACCACCTGTTCTCCATGAGCATAGTCATCCGATTCGCGGTAACGGCCACGATTGTCGGCCACGTCCACGTCGAACAGATGCAGCTTGTCGTAACGCGCCACTTGCTCGCCGTGCTCGTCGATCAGCAGCGAGCAGGCTCGAGCCTTGGCGCCCGGCTGGTTCACCGGAGGCAGCGGCAAGGTACCGGCGACTATCCATAACTTGAGGTCGCGTGCGGCCTGTTTCAACCAGGGCAGGATCGGGCCTTCGCCGCCGGCCTCGGCACGGCCGATGGCCGCCGCATCGCGGCGTCCCATGGCGGCGAAATTCTCCGGCAATACGGCCAGCCGTGCACCGCCGGCAGCGGCGTGCTCCAGCAGTTGTCGCGCCTGCTGTAGATTGGCCAGCACGTCGCTCTGGCTGACCATTTGAATCACCGCAAGAGACATGGCGCACTCCAGGTTGGATATGTGGCCATGCTACTCCATAGGCTTGGGCCGCGGTTTTTCAAAAAGGCTTGTCGAAGGTGATTTTCGGGTCCTTCCAGGGACCCTTGACGCTGTACTGGACACTGGCGAAACGCGACACCCGGTCGCCGATCAGCTTGTCGATCAGGAACAGCGCCCCGCCGACCGCCGGCGCCCCGACGATCAATGCGGCGATCGGCAGGTTGTTGGTCACCGGCAGTGTCACCAGCAGCTTCGAATCCACCTGGTCGGCCACCAGGTCCAGGGTGCCGTTGAGCTCCAGGTTGCTCGACGGCCCGGTCAGGGTGATGGGTTCGCGGGTCACGTAGACACCGTTGCTGGCCACCAGCAAACCCTTGACCCGGTCATAGCTCAGGCCCTTGCCGAACAGGTCGGAGAAGTCCAGGCGCAGGCGCCGGCCGATGGAGTTGAAGTTCAGCAAGCCGAACACCCGCAAGGCCTGAGCCCCGCCTTCGACTTCCACGAACTGGCCTTTGCGCAGGGTCGCATCCAGGCTGCCCGAGAAGCGCTTGAGCCCGACCCAGGCCGGCGAGCCGGGCCAGCGGCCGTCCACATCCAAATGGAATTCTTCGCTGGTCACGGTCGGTGCAAAGCCCCAGCCCTTGAGCACATCCGCCAGGTTCTTGCCGCCCAGGCGGCCCTTGTACCAGCTGGTGGTCGCGCCAGGCTCGCCTTCCCAGCCGCCGGCACCTTGCAGGACCATGCCCTTGAGGCCCAGGTCGAGGCTGTTGAAGGCCATGCCCTTGGCGGTCGGGCGCACTTTCAGCGACCAGCCGCCAATCAGGTCGTTGCCCTGGTACAGCTGGTTGATCGAGAGGTCCAGCGCCGGGACTTTCTTCGGGTCTACCGAGGCCAGCGGGTCCGGCGCGTTCTCGTCGGCCTGCACCGTCGGATCGGCCGCCGGCAGCCGCACATATTGCATGTTGATTGCCATCGGCGCGGCCTTGGCATCGGGAATCGCCACATTGCCCTTGGCTTGCTGGCTGTCGAGCTGCAAAGCCCAGGAAGACGGCTTGCGCGTCAACTGCACACGGGCCTCGTCCAGGGTCATGCCGAAGCCGCTGAGCTTGCCCACCCTGAAATCGGCGCCGCTGAGCAGCTGCTTGGCGCTGCCGCCCGCGTCCTGCCCGGCATAACGATCGACCAGCGCCTTCCACGGCTCCACATCCAGTTCCGACAGCACTCCCCGCACCCGCAGGCCCTTGGCCCCAGGCAACACGGCATCGCCTTCGCCGAGGAACAACTCGCCACGACCCTCGGCGAAATTGCCGCTCGGCGCGGCGAAGGTAAAGTTGGCCAGATCGCCGTAGTCGAACCAGTAACGCCGCTCGGCGCCTTGCAGCGTCATGCGGAACACGCTGTCACGCCCCTGGCTCGCCGGTATGCCGAAGGGCGCGGGCAAGTCGACGGCAACACCCTTGAGGCTGGAGCTGACCATCAACTGGCTGTCGGCGCCGTCGAGATTGAGCTGCAGTTGGTAGGGAATATCGCCGGAAACCGGCAGCGGCTGGTTGTATTTCAGCCACTCCGTAAGCTTCTTGACCGACACCTGGCCCTTGGCGACAACCCGGGTATCGAGCTTGCCAGGGCGACCGTCGGCAAAGATCTGCGCGGTCACCGGGCGCTCGAAGACCTGGGCGCTGATGCCCTGGCCACTCAGGCCCTTGGTGCTGTCGAAACGGAAATCGCCCTTGAGCTGGTTCAATTCCAGCTCCGGTTCGCTCAACTTGAGCCGTGACTTGCTGGTCTTGAAGTCCACCAGCACCTTCGGTTCCTCGCCCTTGACCAGCGGGATATCCAGCTTCAGCTTGCCCCGCAGGTCGCCCTCGCCCTGCCAACCGGCAAAGGTCGCGGCCGTGCCGATCGGCGCTTCCTGAAGGATTTTCACGCCATCGCCCAGGCCGCCGGCGAACTCGCCGTCGATGAACATGTGGGTGCTTTGCCCCGCGGGTACATGGGGAATATTGACGTAGACATCGCTCACCTGGGTGTCGAGCAACTGCCCCTGGCTGGCCAGGATGCGCACCCCGCTGTCTTCGATGAACACATCGCCGCTGACTTTGCCGATGTGCGGCCAGCCCGGCTGGAAGGCCAGCTCGGCATCGTGCACCTTGAAGAACAGGCTGATGCTGCGCGCAGTGTCGGCCGCGCCATGGTTCAGCGATCCCTGGTACTGGAAGAAACCTTCATCCACCGCGCCCTTGATGATTGCCGTGCGCAACCACTCGTCCAGCGCCGGGCTGAGCACCTCGGGCAGGTACTTGGCGGTATAGCGACCGTCGCCATCGACCAGGCCGACCCGCAGGTCCATATAGTCTTCCTGGGTGTGGTCGAAATGCAGGCGGATCAGGAAGTCGCCGGCGATCTTGCCCTCTTCGCCCAGGACCTTCAGGTACGGCGCAATCAGGGTGAAGCTCTGTTTGTCGAGCTTCCAGGTCAGTCGGGCATTGGCCTGCAGGTACTGCCAGGGCTTGGCGAAGATCGGGTCCAGGTGCAAGGAAAAATCCTTGCTGTCCATGCGCAACTCACCCTGCCCCAGGTTACCGCTGATACTGCCGCTGACATTACGCGCCGCTGGCGCGCCGCGGTAGGCGTTGAACCCGACCTGCTCCAGGTTGGCGGCAAAACTCAGGCGCTGATCGCCGCTGACTTGCGGCCGGAAGTCGAGCAGGACATTCCGCAAGGCGCCCCTGACCTTGAGGTTGTCGATGATGGCCGCGACGTTATCCGGCAGTGGCGCCCAGGCGTCCAGGACCGGTGTGAGCGGCGTCAGGTCGAGGCGGTCGGCCTGCAAGTGCCAGAGTTCTTCGGCACTGTTGACGGTACCGGTCTGTTGCAGGTGCAGGCGCGACTCCCAACGCGTCTCGCCGATGTTCATGGCCAGCGAGTCGAAGGCGACGCTGAGGCCCTGCTCGTTGCGCTGGAAATAGGCATTGAGCGCCAGGTTCTTCACGGTGACCGGTTTGCGCTCGTCATAGGCCCCGCTGACCTGCGGCGCGTTCAGACGCGCGACCATGCTCTGCAGCAGGCCATCGCCCCAACTGAGCCAGAACTCGCCACCGGCCTTGAGTTCGGAGAACGTCCACTGTTGGGTCACGCGCGGCGGCAGCCATTTCGCCCAGTCGCTTTGCGGCAGGCTCAGGTAGGCGTCGGCCTGCCCTTCGCGCCAGGTGCTGGCGCGGACTCGAGTACGTAAACTGACGGCCAGGGGTTGGCCGTCCGGCAGGGTCAGGCGCGCATCCAGCCGTTGACGGCCAGGGCCGACGCGCAGGTTCAGGCCGACGTAGGTCAAGGCAATCGGGGCATGGTCGAACGGTTGCAACGTCACCTGGCTATCGAGCACCGACAACTCGCTGATCATCTGCATACGGTTGAGCAACTGCTCGGGGTCCAGAGGCTGGTCATCCTGGACCGGCAGGCCTTCAAGCGCCCAGCGCCCATCCGGAGCTTCCTTCAGGCTCAGGTTGAGGCCGCTGAATTCAAGATGCTTGACCCGCAGTTGGCGCGCCAGGGCACTGCCGGGCAGATCGGGTGCCACCCGCACCTGATCCAGGCGCAAGGCGTTGGCGCCCTCGCCGACGATCACGTCGTGAGCCAATAGAATGGGCGAGAAGCCGCTCCAGCTGCCTTCCAGCCGACCGATCTGCACCGGCATGCCCAAGGCTTGCTGGGCCTTGGCCTGGACCTCGGTCCGATATTCAGCCACCAGCGGGGTCAGTTCCCGACCCAGGCTGACGTACAAGGCCGTCAGCACCAGCAGCAATGCACAAAGCCCCAGCCCCCAGCGGGTCAGAGCAGCAAGAAAGCGCATCAGACGCTCCATGTCAGTTGGCCCCCGTGGCAAGAGTCATGAAAAAACCGGGGCCAGCTGTATCCGGTAAATGTAGGGTACGCGGACTCAGAGCAGCACCACGTCGTATTGTTCCTGGGAATACATGGTTTCGACCTGAAAACGGATGGTCCGGCCGATAAAGGCCTCCAGTTCCGCGACGTTGCCCGACTCCTCGTCGAGCAGCCGGTCGACGACCTTCTGGTTCGCCAGGACGCGATAACCTTCGGCCTGATAGGCCCGCGCTTCACGAAGAATTTCACGGAAAATTTCGTAGCAAATGGTTTCCGGGGTTTTCAGTTTGCCGCGCCCCTGGCAGCTGCTGCAGGGTTCGCACAGCACCTGTTCCAGGCTTTCCCGGGTACGCTTGCGGGTCATCTGCACCAGGCCCAGCTCGGTGATGCCGATGATGTTGGTCTTGGCGTGATCGCGCTCCAGCTGTTTTTCCAGGGTGCGCAGCACCTGGCGCTGATGTTCTTCATCTTCCATGTCGATGAAGTCGATGATGATGATCCCGCCCAGGTTGCGCAGGCGCAGCTGGCGGGCAATGGCGGTCGCCGCCTCGAGGTTGGTCTTGAAGATGGTTTCTTCGAGGTTGCGATGACCCACGAAGGCACCGGTGTTGACGTCGATGGTGCTCATCGCTTCCGCCGGGTCGACCACCAGGTAGCCGCCGGACTTGAGCGGCACCTTGCGCTCCAAGGCTTTCTGGATCTCGTCTTCGACGCCATAGAGGTCGAAGATCGGCCGCTCACCCGGATAATGCTCCAGGCGATCGGCGATTTCCGGCATCAGTTCGGCAACGAATTGCGTGGTTTTCTGGAAGGTTTCCCGGGAGTCGATGCGGATTTTCTCGATCTTCGGGCTGACCAGGTCACGCAACGTACGCAGGGCCAGGCCCAGGTCTTCGTAGATAACGCTGGGGGCGCCGATGGTCTTGATCTGCGCGCCGATCTGATCCCACAGGCGGCGCAGATAGCGGATGTCCATCATGATTTCATCGGCACCCGCGCCCTCGGCAGCGGTACGCAGGATAAACCCGCCAGCTTCCTTGATGCCTTCCTGGGCCACGCAATCGCTGACCACCTGCTTCAGGCGCTCGCGCTCGGCCTCGTCCTCGATCTTCAGGGAAATGCCGACATGGGCGGTGCGCGGCATGTACACCAGGTAACGCGAAGGGATCGACAGCTGGGTGGTCAGGCGCGCGCCCTTGGAGCCGATCGGGTCCTTGGTCACCTGCACCACCAGGCTCTGCCCTTCGTGAACCAGGGCACCGATGCTTTCCACCGCCGGCCCTTCGCGCAGGGAAATTTCCGAAGCATGAATGAACGCCGCGCGATCCAGGCCGATATCGACGAATGCCGCCTGCATGCCGGGCAAAACCCGCACAACCTTGCCTTTATAGATGTTGCCGACAATTCCGCGACGCTGCGTACGCTCGACATGGACTTCTTGCAGCACACCGTTTTCGACCACCGCCACGCGCGACTCCATCGGCGTGATGTTGATCAGAATCTCTTCACTCATGGCAGGGTCTCGTTCAGGCATATTCACTATGGATGGCCGCATCAGTCAGGTACGGCGCTTAGCGCACTGCAAGGTTTTGCCAACAGGGTATGCCGAAATGGCCAAGTAGTTCTGCGGTTTCGCATACCGGCAAGCCGACGACAGCGGAATAACTGCCATTGAGCCCTGCCACGAATACCGCCGCAAGTCCCTGGATGCCATAGCCCCCCGCCTTGTCCTGCGGCTCGCCGCTGGCCCAGTAGCGCGCCGCCTCATCAGCGCTGATCGGCCGGAAACGCACCAGGCTGCGTACCAGCCGCGACTCGCAGCGCTGGCCATCGAGCACGGCAATCGCCGTCAGCACTTCGTGTTCACGACCCGACAGGGCCATGAGCATCGACTGCGCATCGGCCTGGTCCAGCGGCTTGCCCAGGATTCGCCCGTCAAGCACCACCGCGGTATCGGCGCCCAGGACACAGGCCGCGAACCGGCCTTCAGCAATCAGCCCATAGCCGGCCGCCGCCTTGCCGCGCGCCAGGCGCTCGACATAGGCCGCGGGGCTTTCATCGGGAAGAGGGGTTTCGTCGATATCCGCGCCGATGGCGGTAAAAGGCACGCCGATCTGCGTGAGCAGTTCGCGTCGACGCGGCGAGCCGGAAGCGAGGTAAAGCGATTTCATCAAGACATCTCCCTGTCGAGGTACGGGCAAATGCCTGACCGAATCAGTTGATTTTGAAACGTCGGCGCAACCCGCGCAAACCGAAGCTGACCCAAGGCCAGAGCAAGGCACTGACCAGTGCCGGCAGCACCAGCGCGAGGGTCGGCTGACGGTTGCCGGTGAGGGCGCTGAGCCACAGCTGAACCAGTTGCGCCAGGCCGAAGATCACCAGGATCACCAGGCTCTGCTGCCACATCGGGAACATGCGCAAGCGCTGTTGCAGCGACAGCACCAGGAAGGTGATCAGGGTCAGGATCAGGGCGTTTTGTCCCAGCAACGTGCCATACAGCACGTCCTCGGCCAGCCCCAGGCACCAGGCGGTGACCATGCCGACTTTATGCGGCAGGGCCAAGGCCCAGAACGCCAGCAGCAAAGCCAGCCAGAGCGGGCGCAGGATTTCCATGAATTGCGGCAAAGGCGACACGCTGAGCAGCATGCCGATAGCGAAAGTCAGCCAGACCATCCAGCCGTTTCGGGACATTATTCTCTTCCTCCCGTGGAAGCCGGGGCCGATGCAGGCGGCTTGGGCGTGGCGGGTCTGGTGGCCGCAGGCTTGACCGGAGCCGGGTGGGCCACGGGTTTTACCGGCGCCGTGGCGGCTGGCGCCACGGGTGTTGCCGCCGATGCCGCAGGCACCGGTGCGGCAGGTAGGGTCGCGGTAGCCGGCATCGCGGGCACGACAGGCTTGCCCAGGGTCGCCGGAACCTGCAGCGTGACGGCACCGCCCTGCTGGTCCTGCGCTTCCTGGGCCTGGGCCGCATCGTTGGCACGCTCTTCGGCGGTGCGGTTATCGCTGAACACCAGCAGCAGGTAACGGCTGCGGTTCAAGGCCGCCGTCGGCACGGCACGCACTATGGCAAATGGCTGGCCGGAGTCATGGATCACTTCCTTGACCGTCGCCACCGGATAGCCCGCCGGGAAACGCTGGCCCAGGCCGGAGCTGACCAGCAGGTCGCCTTCCTTGATGTCCGCGGTGTCGGCCACATGACGCAGCTCAAGGCGCTCCGGGTTGCCGGTACCGCTGGCAATCGCCCGCAGGCCGTTGCGGTTCACCTGGACCGGAATGCTGTGCGTGGTATCGGTGAGCAGCAGCACGCGGGAGGTGTAAGGCATCAACTCGACCACCTGCCCCATCAGTCCACGAGCATCCAGCACCGGCTGCCCGAGCACCACGCCATCGCGCTCGCCCTTGTTGATGATGATGCGATGGGTGAAGGGGTTGGGGTCCATGCCGATCAGCTCGGCCACTTCGACCTTCTCATTGACCAGCGCGGAAGAGTTGAGCAATTCGCGCAGGCGAACGTTCTGCTCGGTCAAGGCGGCGAGCTTTTGCATGCGGCCCTGGAGCAACAGGTTTTCAGTCTTGAGTTTTTCGTTTTCGGCGACCAGCTCGGTGCGGCTGCCAAACTGACTGGCCACGCCCTGCCATAGCCGTTGCGGCAGGTCGGTGATCCAGTAGGACTGCATCAGCACCAGCGACATTTGGCTACGCACTGGCTTGAGCAGTGTGAAGCGGGCATCGACCACCATCAGCGCGACCGATAGCACGGCCAGCACCAACAGGCGTACGCCCAATGAGGGGCCTTTGGCGAAAAGCGGTTTAATAAGCCGCTCCTCCCAGGCAAATGTTCTCTTTATTCATACGGCTTCAAACCGGCCTGGAGCAGAATGACAGAAGATAAACGCCAACAGGCAGCACTGCAAAGTGCTGCCTGCGAGCGGAACACATGGATGCACCCGGCGCGATTATTCGCTGGAGAGCAGGTCCATGGTGTGTTTGTCCATCATTTCCAATGCACGGCCACCGCCGCGGGCTACGCAGGTCAGCGGGTCTTCGGCGACGATCACCGGCAGACCGGTTTCCTGGGCCAGCAACTTGTCCAGGTCACGCAGCAGGGCGCCCCCACCGGTCAGCACCAGGCCGCGCTCGGCGATGTCCGAAGCCAGTTCCGGAGGCGATTGCTCCAGAGCGCTTTTCACCGCCTGAACGATGGTTGCCAGGGACTCTTGCAGAGCTTCCAGCACTTCGTTGGAGTTCAGGGTGAATGCACGTGGCACGCCTTCGGCCAGGTTACGGCCGCGAACGTCGACTTCACGGACTTCGCCGCCCGGGTAGGCAGTACCGATTTCCTGCTTGATGCGCTCGGCGGTGGATTCGCCGATCAGGCTGCCGTAGTTGCGACGCACGTAGGTGATGATCGCTTCGTCGAAACGGTCGCCGCCAACCCGTACGGATTCGGCGTACACCACGCCATTCAGGGAGATCAAGGCGATTTCGGTGGTACCGCCACCGATATCCACGACCATCGAACCGCGAGCTTCTTCAACCGGCAGGCCGGCACCGATCGCGGCCGCCATCGGCTCTTCGATCAGGAATACTTCACGGGCACCGGCGCCGAGGGCCGATTCACGGATGGCGCGACGCTCAACCTGGGTGGACTTGCATGGAACGCAGATCAGCACACGAGGGCTGGGCTGCAGGAAACTGTTTTCGTGAACTTTGTTGATAAAGTATTGCAGCATCTTTTCGCAGACACTGAAGTCGGCGATCACGCCGTCCTTCATCGGACGAATGGCAGCAATGTTGCCCGGAGTACGGCCGAGCATGCGCTTGGCTTCGGTACCGACAGCCACAACACTTTTCTGATTACCGTGGGTCCGAATGGCCACAACCGATGGTTCATTCAGGACAATACCGCGCTCGCGCACGTAAATAAGGGTGTTGGCAGTGCCCAGGTCAATGGAAAGATCGCTGGAAAACATGCCACGCAGTTTCTTGAACATGGGAAAGGGACCCTAGGCAACGCGTGGGTAAAAAAGTGCGGCAAACTCTAACAACGACAGGGATTTTGGGCAAGGCGCCAATATGTTAAATTGGCTGCTTTTCTGTGCACCAACCCCCACAATCGCGGCCTTATGACCGTAGAAATGCGGTAGTGTTCCGACAATCTAACACACGGATGAGATCCGTTCTGTTTTCCACTGGAGAATCCCATGGCGCTTGAACGCTCCGACGTGGAAAAAATCGCTCATCTGGCCAGCCTTGGCCTCAATGATGCCGATCTTCCACACATCACCTCCGCCCTGAACAGCATTCTCGGGCTGGTGGATGAAATGCAGGCAGTCGATACCGACGGTATCGAGCCGCTGGCCCACCCACTGGAAGCCAGCCAGCGCCTGCGCGCAGACGTTGTGACCGAGTCCAATCATCGCGAGGCCTATCAGTCCATCGCACCAGCGGTCGAAAACGGCCTGTACCTGGTTCCGAAAGTCATCGACTAAAGGGAAAGAGCCTGCAATGCATCATATGACTCTGGCTGAGATCGCCCGCGGACTCGCCGACAAGAAGTTTTCCTCCGAAGAGCTGACCAAGACCCTGCTGGCGCGCATCACCCAGCTCGACCCGCAGCTCAACAGCTTCATCAGCCTCACCGAAGATCTCGCGCTGCAGCAGGCCAAGGCCGCTGACGCCCGTCGCGCGAGCGGCGAGAACGGTGCCCTGCTCGGCGCGCCGATCGCCCACAAGGACCTGTTCTGCACCCAGGGCATCCGCACCAGCTGCGGCTCGAAGATGCTCGACAACTTCAAGGCGCCTTACGACGCCACCGTGGTCGCCAAGCTGGCCGCTGCCGGGGCCGTGACCCTGGGCAAGACCAACATGGACGAATTCGCCATGGGCTCGGGCAACGAGACCAGCTATTACGGCGCGGCGAAAAACCCGTGGAACCTGGAACACGTTCCGGGCGGTTCGTCCGGCGGTTCGGCGGCCGCGGTTGCCGCGCGCCTGCTGCCTGCCGCCACCGGCACCGACACCGGCGGCTCGATCCGCCAGCCGGCGGCATTGACCAACCTCACCGGCCTGAAGCCGACCTACGGCCGCGTTTCGCGCTGGGGCATGATCGCCTACGCCTCCAGCCTCGATCAGGGCGGGCCGCTGGCACGCACCGCCGAGGACTGCGCGATCCTGCTGCAAGGCATGGCCGGTTTCGACCCGCAGGACTCCACCAGCATCGACGAACCGGTACCGGACTACAGCGCCAGCCTCAATGGCTCGCTGCAGGGCCTGCGCATCGGCGTACCCAAGGAATACTTCAGCGCCGGCCTCGACCCGCGTATCGCCGACCTGGTCCATAACAGCGTCAAGGAGCTGGAAAAGCTCGGCGCCGTGATCAAGGAAATCAGCCTGCCGAACATGCAGCACGCCATTCCGGCGTACTACGTGATCGCCCCGGCGGAAGCCTCCTCCAACCTGTCGCGTTTCGACGGCGTGCGGTTCGGCTATCGCTGCGAAGAGCCGAAGAACCTCACCGACCTGTACAAGCGTTCCCGTGGCGAAGGTTTCGGCACCGAAGTGCAGCGCCGGATCATGGTTGGCGCCTATGCGCTGTCGGCCGGCTATTACGATGCCTATTACCTGAAGGCCCAAAAGATCCGTCGCCTGATCAAGAACGACTTCATGGCTGCCTTTAATGAAGTCGACATCATCCTTGGCCCGACCACGCCGAACCCGGCCTGGAAAATCGGCGACAAGAGCAGCGACCCGGTCGCTGCGTATCTGGAAGACGTCTACACCATCACCGCCAACCTCGCGGGCCTGCCGGGCTTGTCCATGCCCGCCGGCTTCGTCGATGGCTTGCCGGTCGGCGTGCAGTTGCTCGCCCCGTATTTCCAGGAAGGCCGCTTGCTCAACGTTGCGCACCAGTATCAGTTACACACTGACTGGCACACCCGCACCCCAACCGGCTTCTGAGGAGACACACATGCAATGGGAAGTCGTGATCGGGCTGGAGATCCATACCCAGCTCACCACCAAATCGAAGATTTTCTCCGGTAGCTCCACCGCCTTCGGTGCCGAGCCCAACACCCAGGCGAGCCTGGTGGACCTGGGCATGCCCGGCGTTCTGCCGGTGCTGAACCAGGAAGCGGTGCGCATGGCGGTCATGTTCGGCCTGGCCATCGACGCCGAGATCGGCCAGCACAACGTGTTCGCACGCAAGAACTACTTCTATCCGGACCTGCCCAAGGGCTACCAGATCAGCCAGATGGAATTGCCGATCGTCGGCAAGGGCCACCTGGACATCCCACTGGAAGACGGCACGGTCAAACGCGTCGGCATCACCCGCGCGCACCTGGAAGAAGACGCCGGCAAGAGCCTGCACGAAGAGTTCAACGGCGCCAGCGGCATCGACCTGAACCGTGCCGGCACCCCGCTGCTGGAAATCGTTTCCGAGCCGGACATGCGCAGCGCCAAGGAAGCCGTGGCCTACGTCAAGTCGATCCACGCGCTGGTGCGCTACCTGGGGATCTGTGACGGCAACATGGCCGAAGGCTCCCTGCGTTGCGACTGCAACGTCTCGGTACGCCCCAAAGGCCAGGCCGAGTTCGGCACTCGTTGCGAGATCAAGAACGTCAACTCGTTCCGCTTCATCGAGAAAGCCATCAACTCGGAAGTCCAGCGTCAGATCGAACTGATCGAGGACGGCGGCAAGGTGATCCAGCAGACCCGCCTGTACGACCCGAACAAGGACGAGACCCGTCCGATGCGCAGCAAGGAAGAAGCCAACGACTACCGCTACTTCCCCGACCCGGACCTGCTGCCAGTGGTCATCGAGGACTCGTTCCTCGACCAGGTACGCGCCACCCTGCCCGAGCTGCCACCGCAGAAACGCGAGCGTTTCCAGGAACAGTTCGGCCTGTCGGTCTACGACGCCAGCGTGCTGGCCTCGAGCCGCGAACAGGCGGACTACTTCGAAAAAGTCGCGAGCATCGCCGGTGATGCCAAGCTCGCCGCCAACTGGGTCATGGTCGAGTTGGGCAGCCTGCTGAACAAGCAGGGCCTGGAAATCGACGAGGCGCCGGTCTCTGCCGAACAGCTGGGCGGCATGCTGCTGCGCATCAAGGACAACACCATCTCCGGCAAGATCGCCAAGACCGTGTTCGAAGCCATGGCCAATGGCGAAGGCAGCGCCGACGAGATCATCGACAAGCGCGGCCTCAAGCAGGTCACCGACACCGGCGCCATCTCCGCCGTGCTGGACGAGATGCTGGCGGCCAACGCCGAGCAGGTCGAACAGTACCGCGCCGCCGATGAAGCCAAGCGCGGCAAGATGTTCGGCTTCTTCGTCGGCCAGGCGATGAAGGCCTCCAAAGGCAAAGCCAACCCGCAGCAAGTGAACGAATTGCTGAAAAGCAAACTCGAAGGCTGACTGCAGTGTTGATGGCGGAGTTCGAATATTCCGCCCCTGTAGGAGCGAGCCTGCCCGCGATTGCGTTGTCCCAGACAAGACGCAAGCGCGGGCAGGCTCGCTCCTATTCTTGTATCTGGGGTCCCGTATCGATGAAACGCTTGCTGGGCTGCCTGGCCCTTTTCTCACTGCTGGCCGGTTGCGCCAGCCATGTCATCGACCCTCGGGGTTATGACAAGTCCGGCGTCGCCTCCTATTACGGCGCCAAACACCACGGCAAACGCACCGCCAGTGGCGAACCCTTCAACCAGCACGGCATGACCGCCGCCCATCGCGAGCTGCCATTCGGCACCCGGGTCAAAGTCACCAACCTCAATAACGACAAAAGCGTCGTGGTCCGGATCAACGACCGTGGCCCGCATATCCGTGGTCGCCTGATCGATTTGTCGCGTGCCGCCGCGCAACAGTTGGGTATGATCAGGAGCGGCACCGCCAAGGTGCGCGTGCAAGCCATCAGCGACTGAACCCGGAGCCCTGATCATTTTCGGATTAACCGATTTACCGCTACTCAGCGTCCTCCAGTTGTTCAGTGGCCTGGCCCTGCTGGTCGCCGGCGCCGAGTTGCTGGTACGCGGCGCGGTCCGCCTGGCCGCCCGCCTGCATGTAAGAGCGCTGATCATCGGCCTGAGCATCGTCGCCTTCGGCAGCAGCGCGCCGCAGATGGCGGTCAGCCTGCAAGCCACCCTGGCGGAAAACAGCGATATCGCCGTCGGCAGTGTGATCGGCAGCGGCATCTTCAACATCCTGGTCACCCTTGGCCTGTCTGCCCTGATCATTCCGCTGCGGGTATCTCGCCAGCTGGTGCGGCTGGATATTCCGTTGATGATCCTCGCCAGCCTGCTGGTGTTCGCCCTGGCCTATAACGAAGAACTGACGCCCCTCGACGGCCTGATCCTGCTGGCCACCCTGGTCCTGTACCTGGGGTTGCTGCTGCGCCAGTCACGGCATTCGGCGCGCCCGCATTCCCCGCAAAGCTGCGAAACGCCGCAGGCGCACTGGCTGAGCAGCCTGCTGTGGATGATCGGCGGCCTGCTCCTGCTGGTGTTCGCTGGCCATCTGCTGCTCAGGGCGGCAGTGGAAGTCGCCACCGACCTCGGGCTGTCCGAACGCATCATCGGCCTGACTATCGTCGCCGTCGGCACGTCCCTGCCGGCCCTGGCCACCTCGCTGATCGCAGCGTTGCGGGGCCAGCGCGACATTGCCGTGGGCAACGTCATCGGCAGCAACCTGTTCAATCTGCTGGGGGTCCTGGGGTTCACCGCCCTGGTGGCGCCGACGCCCTTGTCGGTATCGCCCAATGCCCTGGATTTCGACCTGCCGGTAATGCTCGGCGTCGCGGTGCTGTGCCTGCCGGTGTTCTATTCGGGTTACCGGGTCACCCGCGCCGAAGGCCTGCTATTTCTCGGCCTGTACCTGGCCTACGGGCTGCACGTGGTGTCCTTCACCACCGGCATGCCGCTGGCCGCCAAGCTGGAAGAGCTGATGCTGTTTTTCGTCCTGCCAGTGCTGGTGGCGTTCCTGCTGTTCAGTTCGCTGCGGGCCTGGCGCCGCCAACACAAAAAAGGGGAAGCGCAATGACCGAGAATAAAAAGCAGGGCGTGGAAATGCGCCGTCAGGTGATGGGCGATGCCTTCGTCGATCGCGCGCTGGGCAACGCCACCGAGTTCAGCCAGCCGTTGCAGGAGTTCGTCAACGAGCATGCCTGGGGAGGTGTCTGGAACCGCGAAGGCCTGCCGCTGAAAACCCGCAGCCTGATCACCCTCGCCGCCCTGACCGCGCTCAAGTGCCCGCAGGAACTCAAGGGCCATGTCCGTGGTGCCCTGAATAATGGCTGCACCGTGGAGGAAATCCGCGAAGCGCTACTGCATTGCGCGGTATACGCCGGCGTACCGGCGGCAATCGATGCATTCCGCGCCGCCCAGGAAGTGATCGACACTTACCAGAAAGCGGAATGATTCCCTTGTAGGAGCGGCCGACCGACGCTCGATTGCCCGCGATGGCGGTGTGTCAGGCAGGTCGCTATCGCCGGCAAGTCGGATCGCCGCCCACTCGCTCCTACAGAGCCCCGATCAGATCCACCCGCCCCACTGCAGCAGGAAGATGCCGATATTGGTGGTCACCGCCGCCATCAATGTGGTGATGACGATGATCGCGGCGGCCAACTCATGATTGCCATTGGCCGCCCGGGCCATGACAAAACTCGCCGCCGCGGTCGGGCTGCCGAAATACAGGAACAGAATCCCCAACTCCGCTCCGCGAAACCCGCAGAGCCAGGCCCCGAAAGTGGTCAGAATCGGCAGGCCGAGCATTTTCACCAGGCTCGAACTCAACGCCAGATCGCCACTCTTGCGCAGCGCCGCCAGGGACAGGGTGCCGCCGATGCAGATCAATGCCAGCGGCAAGGTCATCTGCGCCAGGTACTGGCCGGAGGTTTCCAGCCAGGCCGGCAGGCCGATCTGGAACACCGCGAAAGGCGTTGCCGCCAGCACGCTGATGATCAACGGATTGCTGACCACGCTTTTGCAAATGCTCCACGGATCGGACTTGATCACCGGGCTGTACACCGCCAGGACGATGGTCGACAGGGTGTTGTAGAAGAGGATCACCAGCGCCGCGAGAATCGCCCCGAGGGAAATCCCGTAGTCGCCATACATGCTGGCCGCTAGCGCCAGGCCAATGACCCCGTTATTGCCGCGAAACGCGCCCTGGGTGTAGATGCCGCGGTCTTCCCGCGGGCAGCGCCAGATCGCCCAACCCCAGGCGAAGGCAAAGCTGAACAGCGTGGCCACGGCAAAATAGATCAGCAACCCGGGCTTGAGCGCCGAATGCAGGTCGGCATGCAGAATCCCGAGAATCAGCAGCGCCGGCATGGTGACGTTGAAAACCAGAGACGACGCCGTGTGGATAAAACCGTCGTTGATCCAGTCGATGCGCTTAAGCAGCACACCGAGAAACAACATGGCAAATACCGGCGCAGTGATATTCAGCGTTTCGAGAAAAATGGCCAGCATGCCGGGTCAACCTTGAGCCTGTCGTTAGGCGGCTAATGATAAGCCAGCCCGAGCCCTGAAGCCCGACGGATTTGCCCGGAGCGCAAGCTGATCCATCGGGCCGCAGGAGTTCGAGGCCATCAAAGGCCACGCCCGCTCCGCGGTCGAGCGCAGCCTGCGGCAGCGGCTACCCGGATTGCGACCGGCCATTCAACCGAGCCCAACACAA
>NZ_FNPW01000009.1:0-175873 GCF_900107395.1 Pseudomonas sp. NFIX28 | reverse complement strand
CGCAGCCTGCGGCAGCGGCTACCCGGATTGCGGCCGGCCATTCAACCGAGCCCAACACAAACCCTGTAGCCCGTCAGGTAATGGGCGCCGGGTTGAACAAGGTGATGTCGTTGTGCAGCTTGTGCCGTTCGGCCCAGGTTTGCTGCTTGCCACTGGCCACGTCCAGGTAGAAATGGAACAGCTCCCAGCCCAGTTCTTCGATGCTCGCTCGCCCGGTAGCGATGCGCCCGGCGTCGATGTCGATCAGGTCCGGCCAGCGCTGGGCCAGCTCGGAGCGGGTCGAGACCTTGACCACCGGCGCCATCGCCAGCCCGTAAGGCGTGCCACGTCCGGTGGTAAACACATGCAGGTTCATCCCCGCCGCCAGCTGCAAGGTGCCGCAGACAAAATCGCTGGCCGGCGTCGCGCAGAAGATCAGGCCTTTGCGGGTAAAACGCTCGCCCGGTCCCAGCACGCCGTTGATCGCGCTGCTACCGGACTTGACGATGGAACCCAGGGACTTCTCGACGATATTCGACAACCCGCCTTTCTTGTTGCCCGGCGTGGTATTCGCGCTGCGATCGGCCTCGCCCTTGGCCAGGTAGCGGTCGTACCAGTCCATTTCGCGCACCAGTTCCCGGGCCACCGCTTCGGATTCGGCGCGAGAGGTCAGCAGATAAATGGCGTCGCGCACCTCGGTGACTTCGGAAAACATCACCGTCGCACCGGCGCGCAACAACAGGTCCGAGGCATACCCCAGGGCCGGGTTGGCGGTGATTCCGGAGAACGCATCGCTACCGCCGCACTGCATGCCGAGCACCAGCTCGGAGGCCGGCACGGTTTCCCGGCGGCGCTGATCGAGCTTCTTCAGACGCACCTCGGCCAGCTCCATGATCTGCTCGACCATCTCGCCGAAGCCATGGCTGGCGTCCTGCAGGCGATACAGCCAGGGCTCGCTGAGATCGACCGAACTATCGTCCTCGTGCATCACCTGCCCGGCCTGCAATTTTTCGCAACCCAGGCTGATCACCAGGGCCTCGCCTCCCAGGTTCGGATTGCGCGCCAGGTTGCGCACCGTGCGAATCGGGATATAGGCATCGGTGGCGGTAATCGCCACGCCGCAGCCGTAGCTGTGGGTCAGCGCCACCACATCGTCGACATGGGGATACCTGGGCAGCAGTTCGTCCTTGATCCGCTTGACCGCATGATCGAGTACCCCGGTCACGCACTGCACCGTGGTGGTAATGCCAAGAATGTTGCGCGTGCCGACGGTACCGTCGGCATTGCGATAGCCCTCGAAGGTGAAACCTTCCAGGGGCGCCTGCACGGCCGGCACCTCGGTGGATAGCGGCAGGCTGTCCAGCGGTGGAGCGCTAGGCATGCGCAACAGGTCTTCCTTGACCCAGCTGCCGCGACGGATCGGTTGCAGGGCATACCCGATGATCTGCCCGTAGCGGATCACCGGATCGCCGACGGCCAGGTCCTCCAACAGCACCTTGTGGCTCTGGGGCACGAATTCCGCCGTCACCAGCCCGTCGGCGAACTCGGTGCCTTGCGGTACGCCCTGGTCATTGACCACAACCACCACGTTATCCCGCTCGTGCAGGCGGATGTAGCGCGGCGAATCGGAATGTTCAATCAACTGCATGACGCCGCCCCTTCAGGAATGCGCTTGGGAAAGTTGGGTCAGCTCAGGGCCGTTGCTCGGTGGCTCCTTGAGCACCACGCGCTTGATCGGGCCGACGATCACCAGGTAGCTGAACACCGCCAGCAGCGCGTTGCAGCCGACAAACACCAGCGCCCATTTGAACGAGCCGGTGGAGCTGATGATGTAGCCGATGACGATCGGCGTGGTGATCGACGCCAGGTTGCCGAAGGTGTTGAACAGGCCGCCGCTCAAGCCGGCGATCTGCTTGGGCGAAGTGTCGGACACCACGGCCCAGCCGAGCGCACCCACGCCTTTGCCAAAGAAAGCCAGGGCCATGAAGCCCACCACCATCCATTCGATGTCCACATAGTTGCAGGCCACGATGCTGCTGGAGACCAGCAGGCCGGCGATGATCGGCGCCTTGCGGGCGAAGGTCAGGGAATGCCCCTTGCGCAGCAGGTAGTCGGAAATTACCCCACCGAGCACCCCGCCGATAAAGCCGCAGATGGCCGGCAAGGAGGCGATGAAACCGGCCTTGAGAATGGTCATGCCGCGCTCCTGCACCAGGTACACCGGGAACCAGGTCAGGAAGAAATAAGTGATGCCATTGATGCAGTACTGGCCCAGGTAGACGCCGAGCATCATGCGGTTGGTCAGCAACTGGCGCAGGTAATCCCACTTCGGGCCGTCGCTGCGCTTGCCCTTGATGTCCTGGTCCATGTCGACCATGCCGCCGTTGTCGGCGATGTGCTTGAACTCGGCAGCGTTGATCAGCGGGTGCTGGCGCGGGCTGTAGATGACCTTCAGCCAGATCAGCGAGAACACGATGCCGATCACGCCCATCACGATGAACACATGCTGCCAGCCGAAGCGATAGACGATCCAGCCCATCAGCGGCGCGAACAGCACCGTGGCGAAATACTGCGCCGAGTTGAAGATCGCCGAGGCCGTGCCGCGCTCCGCGGTGGGGAACCAGGCCGCGACAATCCGTGCGTTACCGGGGAAGGACGGCGCTTCGGCCAGCCCCACCAGGAACCGCAGCATGAACAGCGCCACCACCGCGGTGGAGACGCCGAACTCACCGACATAGCCTTGCAGCACGGTGAACAGCGACCAGCTGAAAATGCTCAAGGCATAGATTTTTTTCGAGCCGAAGCGGTCGAGCAGCCAGCCGCCGGGGATCTGCCCCGCCACATAGGCCCAGCCGAATGCGGAGAAGATATAACCGAGGGTGACGGCGTCGATGCCGAGGTCTTTTTGCAGGCTGGAGCCCGCGATGGCGATGGTAGCGCGGTCGGCATAGTTGATCGTGGTCACCAAAAACAGCATGAACAGGATCAGGTAGCGGACGCGAGTCGGCTTGGTCGCTTGCATATGGATGTACTCCCACTAGTTATTTTTATGCGGGTAAAACATGCGTTTTCATCGCCCCCGCCGAGCCTCAGGCACAGGCTGGCGGGGGTACAGCGGGGTTTACGATCCGATGTAGGAAGTCTTCACCACGGTGTAGAACTCCTGCGCGTAGCGACCTTGCTCGCGGGAACCATAGGATGACCCTTTGCGACCACCAAAAGGTACGTGGTAATCGACGCCGGCCGTCGGCAGGTTGACCATGACCATCCCCGCCTGGGAATGGCGCTTGAAGTGGTTGGCGTATTTCAGCGACGTGGTGGCGATGCCCGCCGACAGGCCGAATTCGGTGTCGTTGGCCATGACCAGCGCCGTCTCGTAGTCGGCAACCCGCACCACGTTGGCCACCGGGCCGAAGATCTCCTCGCGGCTGATGCGCATCGAGGCCTGGCTGTCGGCGAACAGGGTCGGTGCGAGGAAATAACCTTCGGTATCGCATGTCACCAGGCCACCGCCGCTAACCAGCCGCGCGCCTTCGGACTGGCCGATATCGATGTACTTCAGGTCCTGCTCGAGCTGCGCCTGGGACACCACCGGGCCGATATCGGTCCCGGCCCGCAGCGCATGGCCGACCTTGATCGAGCGCATGCGCTCGGCCATGGCCTCGACGAACCGGTCGTGGATGCCCGCCGTGACGATCAGGCGGCTGGAGGCAGTGCAGCGCTGCCCGGTGGAATAGAAGGCACTCTGTACCGCCAGCTCCACCGCCTGCTTGAGGTCGGCATCGTCGAGGATGATCTGCGGGTTCTTGCCGCCCATCTCCAGCTGCACCTTGGCCTGGCGCGAGACACAGCTGACGGCGATCTGCCGGCCCACGCCCACCGAACCGGTGAAGCTGATGCCGTCGACTTTCGGGCTGTTGACCAGGGCCTCGCCGACCAGCCGGCCGCTGCCCATCACCAGGTTGAACACACCCGCCGGGAAGCCGGCACGGGAGATGATTTCCGCCAGGGCCCAGGCACAGCCCGGAACCAGCTCGGCGGGCTTGAGCACCACGCAGTTGCCATAGGCCAGGGCCGGGGCGATCTTCCACGCTGGGATGGCGATCGGGAAGTTCCATGGGGTGATCAGCCCGACCACGCCCAGGGCTTCGCGGGTCACTTCGACGTTGACGCCCGGGCGCACCGACGGCAGGTAATCCCCCGACAAGCGCAGGCATTCGCCGGCGAAGAACTTGAAGATGTTCCCGGCACGCGTCACCTCGCCGATGGCTTCAGGCAGGGTCTTGCCCTCCTCCCGGGCCAGCAGGTTGCCGAGTTCCTCGCGACGGGCGAGGATCTCGCTGCCGACCTTGTCCAGGGCATCGCTGCGCGCCTGGATACCGGAGGTCGACCAGGCCGGGAAAGCGGCTCGCGCCGCGTCGATCGCCGCATGCACCTGCGCCAGGTCGGCCTTGGCGTATTCGCCAATGACATCGGACAACTCGGACGGGTTGATATTGGTCGAGTAGTCGGCACCGGCCAGCCACTGGCCACCGATGTAGTTATCGAAGCGTTTTACCTCTGCCACGCGCCCTCTCCTTATACAAAAGCCTTACGCAAAAGGCCGCTGATTGCTCAGCGGCCCCGCAATGGATTACTGCGCGCCCTGGGCGTCGATCAACGCCGCCAGCGCTTCATATTCTTCTGGCAACAAGTCGGTCAGCGGCGCCCGCACCGGGCCTGCGTCATGGCCGACAATGCGGGCCCCGGCCTTGACGATGCTCACGGCATAACCGGCCTTGCGGTTGCGAATGTCCAGGTAGGGCAAGAAGAAGTCGTCGATGATCTTGCCGACCGTGGCGTGATCTTCGCGGGCGATGGCGTGGTAGAAATCCATCGCGGTCTTGGGGATGAAGTTGAACACCGCCGACGAATACACCGGCACACCCAGGGCCTTGTAGGCCGCCGCATAGACTTCGGCGGTCGGCAGGCCGCCCAGGTAGCTGAAGCGATCGCCCAGGCGGCGACGGATCGACACCATCAACTCGATGTCGCCCAGGCCATCCTTGTAGCCGATCAGGTTCGGGCAGCGCTCGGCTAGGCGTTCCAGCAACGGCGCGGTCAGACGGCAGACGTTGCGGTTATAGACCACCACCCCGATCTTCACCGATTTGCACACGGCCTCCACATGAGCGGCGACCCCATCCTGGCTCGCCTCGGTCAGGTAGTGCGGCAACAACAGCAAACCCTTGGCGCCCAGGCGCTCGGCCTCCTGGGCGTACTCGATGGCCTGGCGGGTCGAACCGCCGACGCCGGCCAGGATCGGCACGCTGGTGGCGCAGGTGTCGACTGCGGTCTTGATGATTTCCGAATACTCGCTGGCCGCCAGGGAGAAAAACTCACCGGTGCCGCCCGCGGCGAACAGTGCCGAGGCGCCGTAAGGGGCCAGCCATTCCAGGCGCTTGATATAGCCCGCGCGATGGAAATCGCCCTGGGCATTGAAATCGGTCACCGGGAAAGACAGCAGGCCGGAGGAGAGGATGGACTTCAGTTCTTGTGGATTCATTATTCGAACACCCTGGACGCACATTGTGATGAAAAACACATCAGCCTTGGCCGAAGTTATAAGTCATCGTACAACTTAAAAAACAATCGTCAACCGCAATTCGTCAGCCACCACAAAAAATGCGCGGCAAAAAATGCCTGCTTGACGCTTCGAGATTTTGCTTTATGCTCAAAAACAACTGTATATGCATACAGTTAATTATCCGAACTACCTACGACATATCAAGGAGCTAGAAATGTCAGGTCTACCTACTCAGCAGCGGGAACAGCTGCAACACAAAAGCCAGGTCGTAGCCGATCTGGACAGCCTTTTCAGCGAACGCGGCATTGCCATTGCCGGTGATGGCGATCACCTGGTGCTGATCGCCGACGGTCATCACACCATCAAGTACCACAAGCCCGGGATCTTCCCCGCAGCACCGCAGAAAAACCTCAACACCTTGCCCCAGCTGCGTTTCGAGGGCGGTGAACACACTGCTATCGGCGACGCCACCTTGTTGCGCTTCGTCAAGGACGCCCCGGGGATTCCCGCCTGGCAGGTCGAATTGCACCTGCCCAACGGCCTGGCCCTGACCTATGGCCAGGTGGTGGCGCTGGGTGGCGATTTCTATGGCATCCCCGACCAGCCGATCTGCGAAGGCGCGACGCCGACGGAACGTTTGCAGCGTTTTACCGCCGCGTTCAACTCGCTCGCCGTGCTACCGACGGCCAGGGACGAGGCGAAACAGATTCTCGCAGTAATGCAGAAGGAAATCGCCGCCGCTAACCAGGCACTCAAGGACGGCAGGCAACCCCACGAGGCTTATGACGCCTTGGGAGATACGTTGTCCGAAGAGTGGAACCGGATCACCGGTGGCGGCAGTTTCGCCTCGGCGCTGTTCCCCTTGGGGCGCTACCTGAAGCTGGCGGCCAACAATGCCGACCACTTCGGCGAATGGGCGTTGCTGGCCTATGTCGCCGGGCACACCGCAGCCCTGGAGCAAGCGGTGCTGGCGCACAAGAATGCCGACGAAAAGCAGCTGGAGCTGGCCTACGCGATGAACGCCTTCGCCGACCACTTCCTTACCGACCTGTTCTCCGCCGGCCATGTGCGGGTGCCGCGCAAGCAACTGGCGGCGGTGGTCACGCCGAGCGATCTCGGTTCGCTGATCACCCGCTTCATGCATGACGAAGACAGCAAGTTCGGCCTCGATGTCAGCAATGCCCAGGGCGATCGCTGGCATGCCTATGGCGACAAGCGTTACTTCGACACCATCGACAGCGCCAACCGCAAGCAGGTGAAACTGGCGGTTCAACGTTCCGCGGACGAGATTTTCGAAAGCTACCTCAGCGGCGCGGCCCCGGCGCCCGGCAGCTTCGCGGCACTGAAGCTGCTGCCAGACCTGAACGCAGCGAAGAGCGGCAACTTTTCACCGCTGTTCGTCATGCAGGGCGACAAGGTGCTGCGACGCAGCGACGTGAACAACCTGAACGATACGAAAACCATCGATAACTGGTGGGGTTGGAGCACCTACCTGTTGCTCAAGGACTACACGCCCAACAAACCGGCGGGCTACCTGGAAGCACCGACGCTTGCTCCCGGCATCCAGGCCGACGGCTGGCAGAGCCAGACACCCAGCGAGCCCAACTGGCTGCCGGGCAATGCCGTACGTTATGCCTTCAGCTACACCAATGGCTTGAATGAGTCGTACATCGGCCCCTGGTCGGCGTATGCCGAACTGAACGAACGCTTCCAGCCAACGCTGAATGTGCCGGTGGACACCAGCAGCGCTTCCAGCGGGCGCAATATCTTCCGCCAGTTCCGCGGCGGCTCGCCGGAACTGATCGCCTCGATCGACAAGACCGCCACCACTTACATCGACCGCAATGCCTGATAAGGACATCGACATGGCTATCAAACTGACTCTTGAACTGGCCTCGGGCCAATCCCTGCAGGGCGCGCCCCTGGAACTGCTGGTCAACGGCGCTCCCGTCGCGCGGGCAACCGTCGACAAGCAAGGGCGCGTGGCCTTCGATGCCAAGCCCGGTGCCGGGCAATTGGCTGTGAGGGTGGATCGCTCGATTCTCAACGCCCGCTAAAAGCATCGCGAGCAAGCTTCGCTCCTACAGAAACATCACCAGCCTTCCGTAGGAGCGAGGCTTGCCCGCGATAACGCAACCACAGCCGCCAAACCTCCCCGGCCTGGCGCCAATTACATTCACCCGCGCAACCTACCCCACAAAAAACACCACCAGCCCTCCGTAGGAGCGAGGCTTGCCCGCGATCACGCAACCACAGCCGCCAAACCTCCCCGGCCTGGCGCCCATTACATTCACCCGCGCAACCTACCCCACAAAAAACACCGCCAGCCCTCCGTAGGAGCGAGGCTTGCCCGCGATCACGCAACCACAGCCGCCACCCCTCCCCGGCCTGGCCCCCATTACATTCAGCCGCGCTGAGCCTGGGCCTCTTCATGGGCATGGCGCAGCCGTTCGCGGCTGTTGGTCAGGTGCAGGCGCATGGCCGCTCGGGCTGCATCCGAATCCTGGCGGGCAATGGCTTCATAGATTTCTTCGTGCTCACGGCTCAGGCGGCTCATGTAATGCTGCTGATCGTCGTGGGCCAGGCGCGCCGAATTCAGGCGGGTGCGCGGAATGATGCTGGTTCCCAGATGGGTCATGATGTCGGTGAAATAGCGGTTGCCCGTAGCCAGGGCGATCTGCAGGTGGAACTGGAAATCCGAAGCCACCGCATCGCTGTCGTGGGCCGCGCTCTCATTGAGGGCATCCAGTGCCGCGCGCATTGCCGCCAGTTGCTCCGTACTGCGTCGCTGCGCGGCCAGCCCGGCCGACTCCACTTCCAGGCTGATACGCAACTCCAGGATCGCCAGCACATCGCGCAAGGTCACCACGGTCGCCGGGTCGATCCGGAAACCGCTCGGGCTCGGCGTGTCGAGCACAAAGGTGCCGATGCCGTGGCGGGTTTCCACCTGGCCGGCGGCCTGCAACCGGGAAATGGCCTCGCGCACCACCGTCCGGCTGACGCCATGGGCCTCCATGATCGCCGACTCGGTGGGCAACTTGTCACCGCGCTTGAGCTGACCGTCGCGGATCTGCTCCGAGAGCACGGTCACCAGTTCCTGGGCGAGGCTACGACGCTTGCGTGGAAGGCGGGGCGCCGTGTTCTGGTTGTCCATGGTGAAGATCTTTCTCCGAAAACTGATGACGCATCATAGCTCAGCCGAGTTGTACGATCACTGTTGACTACACCGTCACCGCCTGGTCGACCAGATGCCCGCGCTCGATGCGGATGTGCCGCGGGTGGAAGCGCTTGAGGCTGCTGCGATGCCCGACACTGACGATGCTCAGCCCTGGAAGCTGGTCGATCAGCGCCTGGTACAAGGACGCTTCGTCCTCTTCGTCCATGGCCGAGGTGGCTTCATCCATGTACAGCCATTGCGGTGCGTAGAGCAGCGCCCGGGCAAAGGCCAGGCGCTGCTGCTCACCCGGCGACAGCATGCGCTGCCAGTGATTGCTTTCATCCAGGCGAGCCACCAGATGCGGCAGACGGCAGGTTTCCAGCACCTGTGCATAACGCTCCTGCGGGTAGGTATCGCCCGACTGTGGATAACTCAAGGCCTCGCGCAGGCTGCCGATCGGCAGGTAAGGCTTCTGCGGCAGGAACAGATAACGCTCGGCAGGCATGCGAATGCTGCCATGGCCGGCCGGCCAGAGCCGGCCCATCGCCCGCAGCAGGGTACTTTTGCCACTGCCGGAACGGCCGCTGAGCATCAGCCGCTCACCGGGGTTCACAGTCATTTCGGCCCCCGCCAGCAGGTGCCGACCGTCCGCCAGGTCCAGGCCGAGGTTATGCACTTGCAGGGTTTCGCCTTGGCTCTGCACGTCGATGGCCGGCGCGCGCTCTTCGTTTTCATCCATGGCCTGGCGGAAGCTCAGCAGACGGTCACAGGTGGCGCGCCATGCTGCGAGGTCGGAATAGGCGGTGATGAACCAGCTGAAGTTCTCCTGGACGTTGCCGAAAGCCGAGTTGATTTGCATCAGCTCGCCCAGCTCGATCTTGCCGGTCAGGTAACGGGGAGCCGCGACGATAAACGGGAAGATGATCGCGATCTGGCCATAGCCCGAGGTGAAGAAAGTCAGGCGCTTGGACACTTTCATGATGTCCCAGAAGTTGTGCCAGACCATGCCGAAGCGACCGCTCAGGCGCTTGTTCTCGTTCGGCTCGCCGTTGTACAGGGCAATGCTCTCGGCGTTTTCCCGGACCCGGACCATGGAGAAACGCAGGTCTGCCTCAAAACGTTGCTGGTTGTTGTTCAGGCCGATCAGGCGCCGACCGATCAGGTGCGTCAGCCAGCTGCCGACAGCGGCATAAATCAAGGCGCACCAGAACATGTAGCCGGGAATGGTATAGCCCAAGACTTCGATGCTGCCCGACACGCCCCACAGGATGATCGAGAACGACACCAGGCTGACCACGGTACGCAGCAGGCCCAGGGCGAGCCCCAGGGTATTGCTGGTGAAGCTGTTGAGGTCTTCGGAAATCCGCTGGTCCGGGTTATCGGTGTAGCCGCCCTGCTCCAGCTGGTAGTAATTCTTGTTGCCCAGCCAGCGGGCGAAGTGCTTTTCGGTGAGCCAGGCCCGCCAGCGGATGGTCAGCATCTGGGTCAGGTAAAGCCGATAGACCGCGGCCAGGATGGCCACCGCGGCAATCCCGCAGAAATACAGGATCAATTGCCAGAACGCCGCCTCGTCCTTCTTTTGCAGGGCGTTGTAGAAATCCTTGTACCAGCTGTTGATCCACACCGAGATCGCCACGCTAAACAGGGTCAGGGCGATCACCGCGAACAGCAGCAACCAGGCCTTGCCCTTCTCCTCACTGCGCCAATAAGGCGTGGTCATGTCCCAGACACGACGGAAAAACTGCCCGCGCACAGTATCGTTGACCGCGGAATATTCAGCGTTCTGATTCATCATCAAGGCTCGATTGGAATGGGGACAAGCTCGAGCCGATCATAGTGGATCGGCTCGCTTTTTCACTCGTCCCGAGGACATTCGTTCAGTCGCGGTTCAGCGACGGACGGGGCGCTTCTGCAACTTGCGCTGCAGGGTTCGGCGGTGCATGCCCAGGGCGCGGGCCGTGGCGGAGATATTGCCTTCGTGTTCGGTCAGCACCCGCTGGATGTGCTCCCATTGCAGGCGGTCCACCGACATCGGGTTTTCCGGCACCAGGGTGTCGAGGTCGGCGTGTTCGGAGAGCAGCGCGGCCAGCACGTCATCGGCGTCGGCCGGTTTGCACAGGTAGTTGCAGGCGCCGCGCTTGATCGCTTCGACGGCGGTAGCGATGCTCGAATAACCGGTGAGGATCACCACGCGCATTTCCGGATCGAGCTCGAGCAACTTGGGCAGCAGCACCAGGCCGGAATCGCCGTCCATCTTCAGGTCCAGCGCGGCGAAGTCGGGCAGGTCCTGCTGGGCGAGGGCCAGGCCTTCCTCGGCGGAGCCGGCGGTACTGACGCGAAAACCGCGCCGGCTCATGGCACGCGCCATCACCCGGGTGAAGGTGGCGTCGTCGTCCACCAGCAGCAAATGCGGCAGTTCTTCGCCTTCGACTTGGATTTCGTCACTCATGTTGGTCTCCTCGGGCGCCGTGGGGCAGGCGCAGCTCGGTGAGCGTGCCGCCTTCCTCATGACTGTAGAGTTTCACTGAGCCGCCCGCGCGTGTCACGCTGGCTTTGCTCAAAAACAGGCCCAGGCCGAAACCTTTGCCCTTGGTGGTAAAAAACGGTTTGCCGATCTGCTCGGCGATGGCCAGCGGCACACCGGCGCCGTGGTCGCGAATACTGATGGTCAGGTTCTCGGCATCCCAATCCAGCTGCACTTCCAGCCCTTCCGGACACGCATCTGCGGCATTGTTCAGCAGGTTGAGCAATGCCTGGGTCAAGTCCGGCGGCGGTGCCAGCCGCGGCATCGGGCCCTTGCCCAGCAGTTGGAAGCGGTAACTGGCTTCGGGACGCATCAGGTGCCAGCGGTTCAGCGCTTCGTCGAGCCAGACGGTGACGTCCTGCATCTCCACCGCCAGCCGGCGATTGGCCTCGGCGGCGCGCACCAGCTGTTGCAGGGTTTCCTTGCACAGCTTGACCTGGTCCTGGAGCACGCTCAGATCGTCCTGCAGCATCGGGTCGAGATGGTCCTGGCGCATTTCCTTGAGCAGCACGCTCATGGTCGCCAGGGGAGTACCCAGTTCGTGGGCCGCGCCAGCAGCCTGGGTCGCGACAGCCAGCAACTGCTGGTCGCGCAGGCCTTCTTCACGGCGGATCGCCCGCAACTCTTCCTGCCGCCGCAGCTCCTCGGCCATTCTCGCGGCGAAGAAGGTAATTACCGCCGCGGCCAGGGCAAAACTCAGCCACATCCCGTAGATCTGCAGGTTTTCCCGGGCGATGGGGAAAGTCTGCAACGGGTAGAACTGCGCCAGCAGCAAGGTGTACATGGTCAGCGCGATGCCGGAAAGGACCACCGAATAGCGCCATGGCAAGGTCACGGCGGCGATGGTCAGCGGCACCAGGTAATAGGAAACGAAGGGGTTGGTCGAACCACCCGAGAAATACAGCAGGGCGCTGTGGATAAACAAATCGCAAGCCAGCTGCACGGCATATTCCAGCTCGGTGACCGGCCACGAGGTGCGCAGGCGAATGGCGGTGAAGGCGCAAAGGATCAGCGACAGGCCCAGAGTGACGGCCAGTTGCAGCCAGGGCAGCGGCAGCAGGTCGAACCAGTAGGCGAGCCCCACCGAACCAGCCTGAGCGGCCAGAACCAGGATGCGGATGAAAGTCAGACGCCAGAGGTTCTGGCGAGTGGCGGAAAGCAGTTGTACGGGGGCGAGCATGAGCTCTCCTGATGAGCGCTCCAGGCGGATCGCGACGAGTATAACCAAGCAGCGGCCCAGACAGGCAAAACTGCGGCAAACCGCCACAGTTTTGGCCAATGGCCCATCACGGGCAAGCCTTGCCTACAAAACACCACCTGCCTGTAGGAGCGAGGCTTGCCCGCGCTAGAGCGCACAGCGCTGCCATCCCATCTCAGAGTCTGGCTCGAGAACAGATTACGCCTGCTGCGCAGTCGGGCGCAGGCTTCGCCAGCGGCTACAGAAGCCCCCGCAGTTGGCGTTGGGTAATAGATGTATAGAAGTTGTTAACGGGCCGAACCGGACAATAAAAGCTAGAGTCTGATGGTTTCACGCAGGCTCGGAACCCACACCTGCGGACCGCACCCAAGGAGTTTTCATGCATACATTCAGTCGCAGCGCCGCCCTTCTCGCCCTCAGCGTCGGCACCCTCGCCAGCCTGCCGGCCCTGGCCGCCGATGCGCTTCATTACAACCAGATCTCCCTGCGCGCCGAAGTCAGCCAGGAAGTGGCGCGCGACCTGATGATCGTCACCCTCTACAGCGAGTCGCAAAACGCCGACCCGGCCAAGCTCGCCGCAGAAATCACCACCACCATGAACAAGGCCCTGGGCCAGGCACGCCAGGTCAAGGGCATCACCTTGCGCCAGGGCAGCCGTAACAGTTACCCGATCTACGACACCAAGGGCCAGAAAATCACCGGCTGGCGTGAACGCGCCGAACTGCGCCTGGAAAGCTCGGACTTCGCCGCGCTGTCCAAGCTCACCGGCGAACTGCTGACCGACCTGAAGATGGGCGGCATGGATTTCGCCATCGCCGACCCGACCCGCAAGGCCAGCGAAGACAAGCTGCTCAAGGAAGCAGTCGACGCCTTCAAGGCGCGCGCGCAGCTGACCACCGAGGCGCTGGGCGGCAAGGGCTACAAGATCGTCAACCTGAACCTCAACAGCAACGGTTATCCACAACCGTATCTGCGCGGACCGGTGATGATGAAAGCCGCGGGCATGGATGCGGCGCCGGTCACCCCGGAAATCGAAGCCGGCACCAGCCAGGTCAGCCTAACTGCCGATGGCTCGATCGAAGTCCTGATGCCGTAACGCTTTCCCTACCAGCCCCCTCCAAAAAGAAAGCGGCGGTAACCTCCAGCACAAATGAGGTTACCGCTTTTTTTTGCTACCCACTCTTTCACCCGGCCTGAGGGGCTCGTGCTTTTTGGGGGGTGGAGGGGTGAGCTCGGCCATGTCGGTAATGCTAAAGTTCCGACATCGGTATTGCGCCTGGCAAACGTCAATGACGTCCACCGGCGTTATACTGCGCCTTTCCTATAAGAGTCTCTCCAATGACCGCAGACCGCATCGGCGAACGCCTGCGTCGCTATCGCCGCGCCGCCAAGAAAACCCTGCGCCAGATTGCCAGCGAATCCGGTCTGACCGCCAGTTTCCTCTCCCAAGCGGAACGCAATCTCACCGGCGTTTCGATCTCCTCCCTGGTCAACATTGCCAAGTCCCTGAACGTTCCGCTGAACGCCCTGTTCGACCAGCCGACCCAGGCACAACCCGATTCCCATGACGGCAAGCGGGTGCGCTACACCATCGAAGGCCAGCCCCTGGCCTACGAGCGGCTGTCCAGTTCCTTTCCCGGCAACCTGATCAACGCGGTGAAGATGAACATACCGGTGGGCTACCAGTCGGAACTGATTTCCCATGATGGCGCCGAGTTTTCCTACGTTCTTTCGGGGCAGATCGTCTACACCATCGAGGGGCGCCAGTATCCCCTCGACCCCGGCGATTCGGTACATTTCGACTCGACCAAACCTCACAACCTGGCTAACGCCGGCAACAGCCCGGCAGAAGTATTGACCGTCACGACCATGGGCCTGTTCGACGACCATTCAGCGACCTGAATCCGGCCCCATGGCCGCCTGCGCAACCTTGCAGACACCCGGTGCGCAAGAGAAATGTTAGTCACGCTTAATTTTCGTTGACCACAATTTCAGCATGACTTAATTTCGGCATCGGCGAATCGTCAATCAACTACACAACAAGCGATCGCCGTCGCCGCACAGGGTTCATGGGGGCCGCATCCACTCCCCATAGAAGGGCAAGTTGCCCCGGCCCGGCCCACAAGGCCAATCCTCAGATACGCCCTAAAAAAAGAAAAAATGAGGTTTGCATGCGTAAGACCTTTCTGCTCCAGGTTTGGCAGACAGCGGGGCTGATCCTCGGCATCCCGATGTCACACGCCACCGGCAACCTCCACAGTGACAACCTCACTGCGAGCCACAATTCCAATGCCGCCGACGATGCGCTGTTCACCCGCCATCGCCTGCAAAGTCCCGGGCATCCGTTCTCCACGGCCTCCCCCAGCCAACCGTCCGACTTCATCCGGTCAGTCAAATGCGCCAAACATTTGCGCCAGGCAGGCAAGGCCCAGTGGCTCAATCAGAAGCCGGCCGACACTCGCCCCGACAACGCACCAAACGCAAGCACGACCCGCTCTGGCTGCCCCGCAAGAAGGCGGCAGATGCACCAGAAAAAACCGGCGCACACGATCAAATGCATCAATATTTATACAAATGCGTCATTCCTGTACGTTCGTTCCACTCCTTGATACTTGTGACGGTCCCGCATCTTGCATTGGGTATGGGGCCTGCATAAGTATCGGCGGGTCGACTCATAAGGTCGCCCTCAACACCAAAAATGACAACAAATCATGAGGCAACCATGTTCAAACAAGCAGTCATTCCGCTTTTAGTCAGCGCCGGCTTGCTCGCCAGCGCACCCTTCGCCCAAGCGGCGACTAACCTGGTGTTCTGCTCCGAAGGGAGCCCGGCCGGTTTCGACCCAGGCCAGTACACCACCGGAACCGACTTCGACGCCTCAGCAGAAACCATGTTCAACCGTCTCAGCCAGTTCGAGCGTGGCGGCACCGCCGTCGTTCCTGGCCTGGCGACCAGTTGGGACATTTCCGACGATGGCCTGACCTACACCTTCCATCTGCGCGATGGAGTGAAGTTCCACACCACGCCGTACTTCAAGCCGACTCGTGACTTCAACGCCGACGACGTGCTCTTCACGTTCAACCGCATGCTCGACAAGGACATGCCGTTCCGCAAGGCGTACCCCACCGAATTCCCTTACTTCACCGACATGGGGATGGACACCAACATCACCAAGGTCGAGAAAGTCGACGACAAGACCGTCAAGTTCACCCTGAAAACCGTAGACGCCGCGTTCATCCAGAACCTGGCAATGAGCTTTGCCTCCATCCAGTCCGCCGAGTACGCCGACCAGCTGCTCAAGGAAGGCAAGCCGGGCGACATCAACCAGAAGCCGATCGGCACTGGCCCGTTCGTGTTCAAGAGCTACCAGAAAGACTCCAACATCCGTTACACCGGCAACAAGGAATACTGGAAGCCTGAAGACGTGAAGATCGACAACCTGATCTTCGCCATCACCACCGACCCGTCGGTGCGCATCCAGAAGCTGAAAAAGAACGAATGCCAGGTCACCCTGTTCCCACGCCCGGCCGACCTCAAGGCCCTGGGCGAGGACAAGAGCCTCAAGCTGCCGCAACAGGCCGGCTTCAACCTGGGCTACATCGCCTACAACGTGATGCCGGTGCTCAAGGGCCGTACCGACGCCAACCCGCTGGCCGACCTCAAGGTCCGTCAGGCGCTGGACATGGCAGTGAACAAGCAGCAGATCATCGACTCGGTGTACCAGGGCGCCGGCCAACTGGCGGTCAACGCCATGCCACCGACCCAATGGTCCTATGACGACACCATCAAGGATGCCAAGTACGACCCTGAGAAAGCCAAGGCGCTGCTCAAGGAAGCCGGCATCAAGGAAGGCACGCAGATCACCCTGTGGGCCATGCCCGTGCAGCGTCCGTACAACCCGAACGCCAAGCTGATGGCTGAAATGCTGCAGTCCGACTGGGCCAAGATCGGCCTCAAGGTCAATATCGTCAGCTACGAATGGGGCGAATACATCAAGCGCTCCAAGGGCGGCGAGAACCAGGCGATGATCATCGGCTGGAGCGGCGACAATGGTGACCCGGACAACTGGCTCGGCACCCTGTTCGGCTGCGACGCCATGAACGGCAACAACTTCTCCAAATGGTGCGACAAACCTTACGACGCACTGATCAAACAAGCCAAGGCCACCCCGGACGTGGCTAAACGCACCGAGCTGTACAAGCAGGCGCAACATCTCCTCAAAGACCAGGTCCCGATGACACCTATCGCGCACTCGACGGTGTTCCAACCCATGCGCGCCAATGTCCAGGATTTCAAGATCAGCCCCTTTGGCCTGAACTCCTTCTACGGCGTCAGCATTAGCAAATAAAGGTCTGCACTGGCGACGTCGGTTGACGTCGCCAGTGCCTTACCCGCCAGGACTGCCGGAAACCGAACGCCCTTCTTTTGCTGCGCCCCATCGCGGTGAGTACGGACATTTCGGAAGTTCCCTACATGTCTTTCAGGCTCGTATGCATTTACTACCCATGCGGCAGCTTTTACCGTCGAAACAGGGAGTGGTGCATTCGTTGCCCCGGCATTTGCTGCAAGCAAGGACTTGGGATCAATGACCTGACCGCCTCCGGATGAGACGGCTGTTCATCGATCAAAACAATAAAAGACAAGAGGGATCGTCATGCGTCATTCCCTGGTTTTATCCGCCCTGCTGGGCACCGGACTCTTGGCCGCAACCTCCGCCAGCCTGGCGGCCAGCAACAGCCTGGTGTTCTGCTCCGAAGGCAGCCCGGCCGGTTTCGACACCGCGCAATACACCACCGCCACCGACAACGACGCGGCAGAGCCGCTGTACAACCGCCTGGCGGAGTTCGAAAAAGGCGCTACCAATGTGGTGCCTGGCCTGGCCACCCGTTGGGATATTTCCGCGGACGGCCTGCAATACACCTTCCACCTGCGCGAAGGGGTGAAGTTCCACACCACGCCGTATTTCAAGCCAACGCGTGATTTCAACGCCGACGACGTGCTCTTCACCTTCAACCGCATGCTCGATCCCGAGCAGCCCTTCCGCAAGGCCTACCCCACCGAGTTTCCCTACTTCAACGGGATGAGCCTGAACAAGAACATCGCCAAGGTCGAGAAGACCGGGCCGTTGACCGTGGTGATGACCCTGAACTCGGTGGATGCGGCGTTCATCCAGAACATCGCCATGAGCTTCGCGGCGATTCTCTCGGCCGAATATGCCGACCAGTTGCTCAAGGCCGGCAAGCCCAGCGACATCAACCAGAAGCCGATCGGCACCGGGCCGTTCGTGTTCAAGAGCTACCAGAAAGACTCGAACATTCGCTACATCGCCAACAAGCAGTACTGGGACCCAAGCCGGGTCAAGCTCGACCAGCTGATTTTCGCCATCAATACCGATGCCTCGGTGCGCGTGCAGAAACTCAAGGCCGGCGAATGCCAGGTCACCCTGCACCCGCGGCCGGCCGACGTCGACGCGCTGAAAAAAGACCCGAAGCTGCAACTGATCGAAAAGCCCGGCTTCAACCTCGGCTACATCGCCTACAACGTGCGCCACAAGCCCTTCGACCAGCTCGAAGTGCGCCAGGCGCTGGACATGGCGGTGAACAAGCAGGGCATCCTCAATGCCGTGTACCAGGGCGCAGGCCAGTTGGCGGTCAACGCCATGCCTCCCACCCAGTGGTCCTACGACAGCAGCATCAAGGACGCCGCCTACAACCCGGAAAAGGCCCGTGAGCTGCTCAAGGCCGCCGGGGTCAAGGAAGGCACGGAAATCACCCTGTGGGCCATGCCCGTGCAACGCCCCTACAACCCCAACGCCAAGCTGATGGCCGAAATGCTCCAGTCCGACTGGGGCAAGATCGGCCTGAAAGTGAAGATCGTCAGCTACGAATGGGGCGAGTACATCAAGCGCACCAAGAATGGCGAGCACGACATCAGCCTGATCGGCTGGACCGGCGACAACGGTGACCCGGACAACTGGCTCGGCACCCTGTACAGCTGCGACGCCATCGGCGGCAATAACTACTCCATGTGGTGCGACCCGCAATACGACAAGCTGATCAAGCAGGCCAAGATCGTCACCGATCGCGAACAGCGCACGGTGCTCTACCAACAGGCCCAGCAGTTGCTCAAGCAGCAGGTGCCGATCACCCCTGTCGCCCACTCGACGGTCAACCAGCCGTTGAGCGCCAAAGTCGAAGGCTTCAAGGTCAGCCCCTTCGGCCGCAACGTGTTCTCGGGCGTCAGCGTCGACCAATAAATGATTAACCAGGCCGCTGGGGGCGATATTCGCCCCCAACGCAAACCTGTTGCCTGAATTCGGTGATCCGACCTCATGCAAACGTTTGCGATGCCTGAATGGGCTGTAAACCAATAGCCGGTCAACCTAAAAAGGCCGGCATAAAAATAAAGAAAACAAAGGAGCTTCATCCCATGAAACCGAGCAACACCGCGTTACTGGCCATGGCCATCAGCAGTATCACGGCCATGGCCCATGCGGAGTCCCAAAGCCAGGCGTTCACCCCGGTAACCGTCAATACCGCCAACGCTCAGTCTGAGGCCACCGGCTTTATCGAAGGTCAATCCATCACAGGCAGCACCCGTAACTGGTACGCCAACGAACAACTGAAACGCGGTAGCAAGTTTCGCTACAACAAAAACGGCTCGTTGCACGACACCGATCGTCGTATCAACTGGGTTCAAGGCACCATCCTCAAGTACAACTCGGGCTTCACCGAAGGCACCGTCGGTATCAGCACCGAAGTGGCCGCGTACAATGCGATTGCCCTTGAGCGTGACCGCGAGAATCTTGCCTCTGGCAACGGCGGCGCCCCCATTCCAGGCATTGGCGGCCGCGGCAACAACCGCACCCTGACCAACGACGGTGGCGATGCCGAGGGCCAGTGGACCAAACTGGGCCTGGCCAATATCAAGGCACGCATCTCCAACACCACCCTGACTGCCGGTCGCCAGAACTTCAGCAGCCCGCAGGTCGATGTCATCGGCAACCGTGCGCTGCCTTCGAGCTTCCAAGGGGTTTCGATCCACAGCGAAGAACTGAACAACCTGAGCTTCGACGTTGCAACCTTTGACCGGGTATCGCCACGTTCCGAACAAAGCCTCAGCAAATTCCGTAGCGAATACACCGATACGCTTATCGAGGTTGACCACGTAAACACCCTCGGCGTCTCTTACCAGCCGTTCGCCAGCCTGAAAACCAGCCTTTGGGCAACCCAGGCAGAAGACATCTGGAAACAGTACTACTTCGGCGCTACCCATGAGCTGGGCGACAGCCAGGTACTGAGCCTGACCACCGGTCTGAACTACTACAAGACCGTGGACGAAGGCAAAGCCAAAATGGGCGAAATCGACAACGACACCTACTCGCTGTCGCTGGGCTTGACCCACCAGGCCCACGGCCTGACCTTCTCCTACCAGGAAATCAACGGTAACGAGTACTTCGACTACCTGCACGAGACCAACGGCATCTACCTGGCCAACTCCCTGCTCTCGGACTTCAACGGTCCGAACGAGAAGTCCTTCCAGATCGCCTACGGCCTGAACATGGCCGAATACGGTGTGCCAGGCCTGAAGTTCAACATCTACCAGGCCCGTGGCTGGGGTATCGACGGCACCCACTACAAGGGCGGCGCCTACGATAGCGTGAAGGGAATGGACGGCGAACATCACTACGAATACGGCATCGGTGCTTCGTATGCGGTCCAGAGCGGCCCGCTGAAAGCGACCGCGATCCGGGCAACCTACACTGCCCACCGCGCCAGCGAAAACCAGGCCGACGGCAGCATCAACGAATTCCGCCTGGTCACCACCATCCCGTTCAACATTCTCTAAAAACACACCGGCTGGTTGGCGAATTCATGACGAATTCGCCATTCCAGCTACTCTGGTTCAACCGATTGCAGAGGGTTCTAGATGAAAATGCTTCCCCTGAAAGCGGCCATCGCCGCCGCAGTGCTGAGCGCCGCCGCAGGCGTCTCGGCCAAACCCTTGGTGGTCTGTACCGAAGCCAGCCCGGAAGGCTTCGATATGGTCCAGTACACGACTGCAGTCACTGCCGACGCGGTGGCGGAAACCATCTTCAACCGCCTGGTGGACTTCAAGCCCGGCACCACGGACATCGAGCCTGCCCTGGCCGAGTCCTGGGAAATCAGCCCGGACGGCCTGACCTACACCTTCCACCTGCGCAAAGGCGTCAAGTTCCACAGCACCGACTACTTCAAGCCGACCCGCGAGATGAATGCCGACGACGTGGTCTGGAGTTTCCAGCGCCAGCTGGACCCGAAACACCCGTGGCATGACAAGTCCAGCGTGGGCTTCCCCTATTTCGAGAGCATGGGCTTCAAGGAGCTGCTCAAAAGCGTCGAGAAAACCGACGACCACACCGTGGTCTTCACCCTGACCCGCCGCGAAGCACCGTTCCTGGCCGACGTGGCCATGGCGTTTTCCTCGATCTTCCCGGCCGAATACGCCGACCAGTTGCTCAAGGCCGGCAAGACCGGCGACCTCAACAACAAGCCGATCGGCACCGGCCCGTTCATCTTCCAGCGCTACGCCAAGGACGCCCAGGTGCGCTTCAAGGCCAACCCGGACTACTTCCGCGGCAAGCCACCGGCCGACGCGCTGATCCTGGCGATCACCACCGATAACAACGTGCGCCTGCAGAAACTCAAGGCCAACGAGTGCCAGGTCGCCCTGTATCCGAAGCCCGACGACATCCCGAGCATCAAGGCCGACGCCAACCTGAGAGTCGACGACCTGGCCGCCATGACCGTGGGCTACACCGCCCTGAACACCTCCAGGAAGTACATGAGCGACCCGCGTGTGCGGCACGCCATCAACATCGCTTTCGACAAGGAAGCCTACGTCAACAGCCTGTACGGCAAGGGCAACGCAGTGGTCGGCACCGGTCCGTACCCGCCGACCCTGCTGGGCTTCAACAGCAAGCTGGGCAACCCGGCCCGCGACCTGGACAAGGCCCGCGCCCTGCTCAAGGAAGCCGGGGTGCCGGAAGGCACGGTGTTCACCCTGTTCACCCGCAACGGCGGTGGCCCGACCAACCCCAACCCGCTGCTTGGCGCACAGATGATGCAGGCGGACCTGGCGAAGATCGGCCTCAAGATCGATATCCGCGTCATGGAATGGGGCGAAATGCTCAAGCGCGCCAAGAATGGCGAGCACGACATGGTTTCCGCCGGCTGGGCCGGGGACAACGGCGACCCGGACAACTTCCTGACCCCCAACCTCAGTTGCGAGGCCGCCAAAAACGGCGAAAACTACGCACGTTGGTGTAACAAAGAGTTTCAGAGCCTGATCGACCAGGCCCGTGCCGAATCCGAACCGGCAAAACGGACCGCGCTCTATGAACAGGCCCAGGACATTTTCGACAAGGAACAACCGTGGATCCCCATGGCCTATCCGAAAATGTTCACTGCAATGCGCAACAACGTCGAGGGTTACCACCAGAGCCCGCTGACCACCAACAACTTCGCTACCACCCAGGTGAAGTAGATAAGAAACGCCCGGCATCCTTGACCCCAGGGATGCCGGACACGCCTAACCGGCTGATGAGGTACACCAGAAGATGTTTAGTTTTATTGCCCGCCGTGTGGGGTTGTTGATCCCCACATTCTTCGGCATCACCTTGCTGACGTTCGCATTGATTCGCATGATTCCCGGCGATCCCGTGGAAGTCATGATGGGCGAGCGCCGGGTCGACCCCGAGATGCATGCCCAGGCAATGGAACGCCTTGGTCTGAACAAACCGCTGTACGCCCAGTACCTGGACTACATCGGCAAACTGGCCCAGGGCGATCTGGGTGAATCCCTGCGTACTCGCGAGAGTGTGTGGACCGAGTTCACCTCCCTGTTCCCGGCGACCCTGGAACTGTCCATGGCCGCCCTGCTGTTCGCCGGCATTCTTGGCCTGCTGGCCGGGGTAATCGCGGCGCTCAAGCGCGGTTCGCTGTTCGACCACGGGGTCATGGGCGTCTCCCTCGCCGGCTATTCGATGCCGATCTTCTGGTGGGGCCTGATCCTGATCATGTTCTTCTCGGTAAGCCTGGGCTGGACCCCGGTTTCCGGGCGCCTCGACCTGCTCTACGACATCGAGCCGAAAACCGGCTTCATGCTCATCGACACCCTGCTGGCCGATGACACCGGCGCCTTTCTCGACGCCCTGCACCACCTGATCCTGCCGGCCATCGTGCTAGGCACCATTCCGCTGGCGGTAATCGCGCGGATGACCCGCTCCTCGATGCTTGAAGTGCTGCGCGAAGACTACATCCGCACCGCCAAGGCCAAGGGCCTGTCGCCCGCCCGCGTGGTATTCGTGCACGGCCTGCGCAATGCGCTGATCCCGGTCCTGACCGTGGTCGGCCTGCAAGTCGGCACCCTGCTGGCCGGCGCGGTCCTGACCGAAACCATCTTCTCCTGGCCCGGCATCGGCAAATGGCTGATCGAAGCCATCGGCGCCCGGGACTACCCCGTGGTGCAGAACGGCATCCTGTTGATCGCCTGCCTGGTGATCCTGGTCAACTTCGTGGTGGACATCCTCTACGGCTTTGCCAACCCACGCATTCGTCACCAGCGCTGAGGACAAAACTCATGAGCATTCCAACATCCTCAGTAGCCGTATCCGCTGTGGCCGTGGATCAAAGCCTGCTGTACCCGTCGCCCTACAAGGAATTCTGGCAAGCCTTCTCGCGCAACAAGGGCGCGGTGGCCGGCCTGCTGTTCATGCTGCTGGTGGTCTTCTGCGCGATCTTCGCGCCCTGGGTCGCCCCGCATAACCCGAGCGAGCAATACCGCGACTTCCTGCTGACCCCGCCGGTCTGGCTCGAAGGCGGGCAATGGCAATTCATCCTCGGCACCGACGAACTGGGCCGCGACCTGCTGTCGCGACTGATCCAGGGTTCGCGCCTGTCGCTGCTGATCGGCCTGTCGTCGGTGGTCATGTCGCTGATCCCGGGCATCCTCCTGGGCCTGTTCGCCGGGTTCTTCCCGCGTCTGCTCGGCCCGACCATCATGCGCCTGATGGACATCATGCTGGCCCTGCCGTCCCTGCTGCTGGCCGTGGCGATCGTCGCCATCCTCGGCCCAGGCCTGATCAACACCGTGATCGCCATCGCCGTGGTGTCCCTGCCGTCCTACGTGCGCCTGACCCGCGCCGCCGTGATGGGCGAGCTCAACCGCGACTACGTGACCGCCGCGCGCCTGGCCGGTGCCGGCCTGCCACGCCTGATGTTCATCACCGTGCTGCCCAACTGCATGGCGCCGCTGATCGTCCAGGCGACCCTGAGCTTCTCCTCGGCGATTCTCGATGCCGCGGCCCTGGGCTTCCTCGGCCTTGGCGTCCAGCCGCCTACCCCTGAGTGGGGCACCATGCTGGCCTCGGCCCGCGACTACATCGAACGCGCCTGGTGGGTCGTGAGCCTGCCCGGCCTGACCATTTTGCTCAGCGTGCTGGCAATCAACCTGATGGGCGACGGCCTGCGCGATGCGCTGGACCCGAAACTCAAGAATGCCGCCTGAGGAGATTCCCATGTCACTGCTAGAAATCAAGAATCTCAACGTGCGCTTCGGCGACGCCAAGGCCGTTCCCGTGGTGGATGGCCTGGACCTGAACGTGGACAAGGGCGAAGTGCTGGCCATCGTTGGCGAGTCCGGCTCGGGCAAGTCCGTGACCATGATGGCGCTGATGGGGCTGATCGAGCATCCCGGCATCGTCACCGCCGACGCCCTCAGCTTCGACGGCAAGGACATGCTCAAGCTCAGCGCCCGGCAACGCCGGCAGATCGTCGGCAAGGACCTGGCCATGGTGTTCCAGGACCCGATGACCGCGCTGAACCCGAGCTACACCGTAGGCTTCCAGATCGAGGAAGTGCTGCGCCTGCACCTGAAGATGTCCGGCAAGGCGGCGCGCAAGCGCGCCATCGAACTGCTGGAAAAAGTCGAGATCCCGGGCGCCGCCAGCCGCATGGACGCCTACCCGCACCAACTGTCCGGCGGCATGAGCCAGCGCGTGGCGATTGCCATGGCCATTGCCGGCGAGCCGAAACTGCTGATCGCCGACGAACCGACCACCGCCCTGGACGTGACCATCCAGGCGCAGATCATGGAACTGCTGCTCAACCTGCAACGCGAGCAGAACATGGGCCTGGTGCTGATCACCCACGACCTGGCCGTGGTTGCCGAAACCGCCCAGCGCGTGTGCGTGATGTACGCCGGGCAAGCGGTGGAAGTGGGCCAGGTGCCGGAGCTGTTCGACATTCCCGCGCACCCTTACAGCGAAGCGCTGCTGGCGGCCATTCCCGAGCACAGCATGGGCGCCGCGCGCCTGTCGACCTTGCCGGGCATCGTTCCCGGTCGCTATGACCGTCCGCAAGGCTGCCTGCTCTCGCCGCGCTGCCCGTACGTGCAGGAAAACTGCCGCCAGCAGCGTCCAAGCCTCGATCCGAAAGCCGCCAGCCTCGCCCGCTGCTTCTACCCGCTGAATCAGGAGGTGGCGTAATGGCCGTCGTTCTTACCGCCCGCAACCTGACCCGTCACTACGAAGTGTCTCGCGGCCTGTTCAAGGGCCATGCGACCGTGCGCGCCCTCAACGGCGTGTCGTTCGAACTGGAAGCCGGCAAGACCCTGGCTGTGGTCGGTGAATCCGGCTGCGGCAAATCCACCCTGGCCCGCGCCCTGACGCTGATCGAAGAGCCGTCTTCCGGGTCCTTGAAAATCGCCGGCCAGGAAGTCGCCGGCGCCGACAAGGCTCAGCGCAAGCAACTGCGCAAAGACGTGCAGATGGTGTTCCAGAGCCCCTATGCCTCCCTCAACCCTCGGCAGAAGATCGGCGATCAACTGGCCGAGCCGCTGCTGATCAACACCCAGCTGTCGGCCAGCGAACGGCGGGAAAAGGTCCAGGCGATGATGAAGCAGGTGGGCCTGCGCCCCGAGCATTATCAGCGCTACCCGCATATGTTCTCCGGCGGCCAGCGCCAGCGTATCGCCCTGGCGCGGGCGATGATGCTGCAACCGAAAGTGCTGGTGGCGGACGAACCGACCTCGGCCCTCGACGTGTCGATCCAGGCCCAGGTGCTGAACCTGTTCATGGACCTGCAGCAGGAGTTCAACACCGCCTACGTGTTCATCTCCCACAACCTGGCGGTGGTGCGCCACGTCGCCGACCATGTGATGGTGATGTACCTCGGCCGGCCGGTGGAAATGGGCCCGAAAGAGGACATCTACACCCGTCCGCTGCACCCGTACACCCAGGCGTTGTTGTCGGCCACGCCGACCATTCACCCGGACCCGGACAAGCCGAAGATCAAGATCGTCGGCGAATTGCCCAACCCGCTGAACCCGCCATCCGGCTGTGCGTTCCACAAGCGCTGCCCATACGCCACCGAGCGTTGCAGCAGCGAAGAGCCGGCTCTGCGCCTGCTCGACACCCGCCAGGTGGCCTGCCACTACGCCGAGCAGTTCCTCGGCTGAACCGGCAAAAAAAAGCGCCGCGGTGATTCGCGGCGCCTCGCCTGTGTTGACCCAACCCCTTCTGCGGATTGCGCATCAGTCCGTCGGGAGGGGTTTTCTTTTTCCGCCGGCCTGGGCTCAGCCCTGGCCAGCCTCATCCTCGCTGTCGGTATCCGGCTCGTCGGTGGTCGCATCGTCATCGCCTTCGCTGCCACCCTGCCCCAGATCGCCCGGTTCGGATTCCGATTGGGCAATCATCTGCACGCCGTTCTGCACATGCCCCGGCACCCAGAAACCCGGCACCCGCGTGGCCTGGTCGCTGGCCCAGGCCGCGGACACTCCCAGCGACATCAGCGCCAGCACCTTGAGCAACAGCACAACCCGTTGGAAGACGTTCATGTTGATTCCGTCCTTTATGTAGGTGAATCAATGATGGCCACAGCCGGATTTGCAAGGCACGGCCTCGTATGAACCTAGCCCCGAAGCCGACGCTTTTCCAGACAACAAGCCCGCGATTCGCCCACTGGCTAGACGGCTTTCGACTAGCCCCTAAAACCAGCGGTTATGCACTCTCCTTACACACCTGACCTCGCGTTCTGCCGGGAGAAAATCGTTGCCCGACCCAGTGATTTCGCGGGCAAGCCTCGCTCCTACGGGCATAAAAAAGCCCCGCTGTTGGCAGCGGGGCTTTGGGGTGGGGCGTTGCTCAGACCTTAGTGATGCTCGCGGGTCGCGCGGAATTTCACGTCGGGCCAGCGCTCTTCCATCAGCGCCAGGTTGACCCGGGTCGGGGCCAGGTAGGTCAGGTGACCGCCACCGTCCAGCGCCAGGTTTTCCACGGCCTTGTTGGAGAATTCCTCGAGCTTCTTCTTGTCGCTGCAATCGATCCAGCGCGCGGACCACACGGTGATCGGCTCGTAGGAGCACTCCACCTTGTATTCCTCTTTCAGGCGGCTGGCGACCACATCGAACTGCAGCACACCGACGGCGCCAAGGATGATGTCGTTGCTGCGCTCGGGGAAGAACACCTGGGTCGCGCCTTCCTCGGCCAGCTGTTGCAGGCCCTGGCGCAGTTGCTTGGATTTCAGCGGGTCCTTCAGGCGCACGCGACGGAACAGTTCCGGGGCGAAGTGCGGGATACCGGTGAACCCCAGGGCCTCGCCTTCGGTAAAGGTGTCGCCGATCTGGATGGTGCCGTGGTTGTGCAGGCCGATGATGTCGCCGGCGTAGGCTTCCTCGAGCTGTTCACGCTCGGAGGAGAAGAAGGTCAGCGCATCGCCGATGCGCACGTCCTTGCCGGTGCGCACGTGACGCATCTTCATGCCCTTCTCGTACTTGCCCGAGCAGATGCGCATGAAGGCGATACGGTCGCGGTGCTTGGGGTCCATGTTCGCCTGGATCTTGAACACGAAGCCGCTGAACTTCTCTTCCTGCGGTTCCACGGTGCGCTCGTTGGCCATGCGCGCCAGCGGCAGCGGCGCCCAATCGACGACTGCATCGAGCACATGGTCGACACCGAAGTTGCCCAGGGCGGTACCGAAGAACACCGGGGTCAGCTGGCCGTCCATGAACTCCTGCTGGTCGAACTCGTGGCAGGCGCCCTGCACCAGCTCCAGCTGCTCGATGAAACGCTCGTACTCGTCGCCCAGGTGGGCACGGGCTTCATCGGAGTCGAGCTTCTCGATGATCTTGGTTTCGGTGCGCTCGTGGCCGTGGCCGGCGGTGTAGACAATGATGTAGTCGCCCGCCAGGTGGTACACACCCTTGAAATCGCGGTAGCAACCGATCGGCCAGGTGATAGGAGCTGCCTTGATCTTCAGGACCGCTTCGATTTCGTCGAGCAGCTCGATCGGGTCGCGGATGTCGCGGTCGAGTTTGTTGATGAAGCTGACGATCGGCGTGTCGCGCAGACGGCAGACGTCCATCAGGGCGATGGTCCGTGGCTCTACGCCCTTACCGCCGTCGAGCACCATCAGCGCCGAGTCCACCGCGGTCAGGGTGCGGTAGGTGTCTTCGGAGAAGTCTTCGTGGCCCGGGGTGTCGAGCAGGTTGATCATGTGTTCGCGATAAGGGAACTGCATGACCGACGTGGTAATGGAAATACCCCGCTGCTTCTCCATTTCCATCCAGTCGGACGTGGCATGGCGGTCGGACTTGCGGGATTTCACCGTACCGGCAACGGCAATCGCCTTGCCCATCAGCAAGAGCTTCTCGGTGATGGTGGTTTTACCCGCATCCGGGTGGGAAATAATGGCGAAAGTGCGGCGTTTCGCGACTTCGGCGGCCTGTTTGGTCATGGGAAATCGCCTGGCAGGTGATTCAAAAAAAGGGCGGCGAGTATAGCGCAAAGCAAGCCCCACGGACCACCGTTCGGCCCTGGGCTGCTGGAATTCCAGCCTGTAGCCGCTGCGCAGCTGCGATCGACTGCGCAGCAGTCGCAAAGCCAGGCGACGCGTTGTTTCAGTCGCCCCCCGTGCTCCGTGTTTGCGAGCGCTGCGCGCTCGATCGCAGCCCCGCTGCGCTCGGCAGCGGCTATAGGCGGCCAGGCATTAGAGATATCGAAGTTATGGAATTGAGGGTGGCCAAACGCCGTCAACTATGGAACCTTTTAAAAGGTGGAGGCGTCCACTCCTCTGTTACGAGTTTTCGTCAGGGGTAGAAAAATCAGCAAGTTAGCCTGACGAGGCTATGCGTATGGCTCGGTTCCGCGCTGTTTCCAGCGTCGCGACGAGCTGCTTCTCGCGACCCTTCTTTTGGCAGCCAGGCATGGCCCTCGCCACACGAAAGAACGTTCGCCGACATAAAAAAGGAGTCCGCCTGTGGCTATTCGCTATGGCAAAGGGCTGATAGGAGGCGCGGCGGTCATCGCTCTCCTGGCCCTGCTGGTCCACTGGATCGGCATCAGTACGATCGAACACTACCGCGACGATCTGTTGTTTTACCTGCAAGCCCATCTGTACCTGGTACTCGCTTCAATGTTCGCCGCCCTCGTGGTGGGGATACCCGCCGGCATCTTCCTCAGCCGACCGCAAATGGTCGGGCGTGCCGAACGCTTCATGCAGGTGTTCAATATCGGTAACACCGTTCCTCCCCTGGCCGTCCTGGCCATCGCCCTGGGGATCCTCGGCATCGGCAGCGGGCCGGCCATCTTCGCCTTGTTCCTCGCCTCCTTGCTGCCCATCGTGCGCAACACCTATGAAGGCCTGAAAAACGTCCAGGGTTCCCTCAAGGAAGCCGCCGTCGGCATCGGCATGACGCCGCGCCAGGTGCTGTGGAAAGTCGAGTTGCCCAACGCCGTGCCGATCATCATCGGCGGCGTGCGCGTGGCCCTGGCGATCAACGTCGGTACCGCGCCGCTGGCGTTCCTGATCGGCGCCAACAGCCTCGGCAGCCTGATCTTCCCGGGCATTGCCCTGAACAATCAGCCGCAACTGCTGCTCGGCGCGGCCTGCACCGCCCTGCTGGCGCTGCTGCTCGACGGCCTGGTGACACTGGCCAGCCGCCTCTGGCTGGAACGCGGCCTGCGCCCGTCTTAAGCCTGCGCGAAGGAACTCACATGAAAAAAATAGCTTTGATCATAGGCTGCGTCCTGCTGTGCGCAGGAATTGCCCAAGCCGCGCAAAAGCCGCTGATCCGCATCGGCGCCCGGGTCTTCACCGAGCAGACGCTGCTGGCGGAAATCACCTCGCAGTACCTGCGCAGCAAGGGTTACGACACCCAGGTCACCGGTGGCCTGGGCAGCAACCTGGCCCGCAGCGCCCACGAAAGCGGGCAGCTGGACATGCTCTGGGAATACACCGGCGTGTCCCTGGTGGCCTACAACCACGTGACGGAAAAACTCGACAGCCAGCAGTCCTACGACCGGGTCAAGGCGCTGGACGGGAAAAAAGGCCTGGTCTGGCTGACCCCGTCGAAATTCAGCAATACCTACGCCCTGGCCCTGCCGAAAAAGGTCGCCGAGGAATATCCGCAGATCAGCAACATCAGTCAGTTGAACGACGTGCTGCGCGCCGAAGCCAAGACCAATCACCTGGTGGCGCTGGACACCGAGTTCGCCAACCGCTCCGACGGCCTGGACGGCATGGTCAAGCTCTACGACATGAACCTGACCCGCAAGAACATCCGCCAGATGGATGCGGGCCTGGTCTACACCGCGCTGCGTAACGGCCAGGTGTTCGCCGGCCTGGTCTACACCACGGACGGCCGCTTGAATGCCTTCGGCCTGAAGCTGCTGGAAGACGACAAGCACTACTTCCCCGACTACACCGCCGCGCCGGTGGTGCGCCAAGCCTACCTGGACGCCCATCCGCAACTGGCCGAGCAACTCAAGCCGCTGGCCGAACTGTTCGACGACGAAACCATGCGCCAGCTCAACGCGCGGGTCGATGTCGATCACGAGAGCCCATCGAAAGTGGCCGCCGATTTCCTGCGCCAGCATCCACTCAACTAAGGAGGAAAAGTCATGGAATTGCTCAACGCCTTTTCCCATCTCGACTGGCAGCAGGTGATACACCTGACCTGGCAGCACATCACGCTGGTGGGCATCGCCGTGACCCTGGCGATTCTCTTCGGCGTGCCGCTGGGCATCCTGATGACGCGCTTCCCGACCCTGGCCGGGCCGTTGCAGGCCGGCGCCACGGTGCTGCTGACCGTGCCGTCGATTGCGCTGTTCGGCCTGTTGCTGCCGTTCTATTCCAAGTTCGGCCAGGGCCTGGGACCACTGCCGGCAATCACTGCGGTGTTTCTCTACTCCCTGCTGCCGATCATGCGTAACACCTACCTGGCGCTGACCGGCGTCGAGCCGGGGATTCGCGAAGCCGCACGTGGCATCGGCATGACCTTCGGCCAGCGCCTGCGCATGGTCGAACTGCCGATCGCCGTGCCGGTAATCCTCGCCGGCGTGCGCACCGCCGTGGTGATGAACATCGGCGTCATGACCATCGCCGCCACCATCGGCGCCGGCGGCCTGGGCGTGCTCATCCTTGCTTCCATCAGCCGCAGCGACATGTCGATGCTGATCGTCGGCGCGCTGCTGGTCAGCCTCCTGGCCATCTTCGCCGACCTGCTTCTCCAATGGCTGCAACGCTCGTTGACTCCAAAAGGGCTCCTCAAATGATCGAACTTCAAAACCTCAGCAAGACCTTCCAAAGCAACGGCAAAGACGTCAAAGCCGTGGACTCGGTGAGCCTGACCGTCAACGAAGGCGAAATCTGCGTGTTCCTCGGGCCATCGGGTTGCGGCAAAAGCACCACGCTGAAAATGATCAACCGCCTGATCAAACCGACCTCGGGCAAGATCCTGATCAACGGCGAAGACACCACCGATCTGGACGAAGTGACCCTGCGCCGCAACATCGGTTACGTGATCCAGCAGATCGGCCTGTTCCCCAACATGACCATCGAGGAAAACATCGTGGTGGTGCCGAAACTGCTCGGCTGGGACAAGCAGAAATGCCACGACCGCGCCCGCGAGCTGATGAGCATGATCAAGCTCGAGCCCAAGCAATACCTGCACCGTTACCCGCGCGAGCTGTCCGGCGGCCAGCAACAGCGCATCGGCGTGATCCGCGCGCTGGCGGCCGATGCGCCGCTGCTGTTGATGGACGAACCCTTCGGCGCGGTCGACCCGATCAACCGCGAGATGATCCAGAACGAATTCTTCGAAATGCAGCGGGCGCTGAACAAGACCGTGATCATGGTCAGCCACGACATCGACGAAGCCATCAAGCTCGGTGACAAGATCGCCATTTTCCGCGCCGGCAAGCTGTTGCAGATCGACCACCCGGACACCCTGCTGGCGCACCCGGCGGACGACTTCGTCAGCAACTTCGTCGGCCAGGACAGCACCCTCAAGCGCCTGCTGCTGGTGAAGGCCGAAGACGCGGCGGACAACGCGCCGTCGGTCAGCCCGGAAACCCCGGTGGCCGACGCCCTGGAACTGATGGACGAACACGACCGCCGCTACGTGGTGGTGACCTGCGCCGCCAACAAGGCCCTGGGCTACGTGCGCCGCCGCGACCTGCACCGCCAGGCCGGCACCTGCGCCCAGTACCTGCGCGAGTTCAATGCCACCGCGGCCTACGACGAACACCTGCGGATCCTGCTGTCGCGGATGTACGAGTTCAACCGTTCGTGGCTGCCGGTGCTGGATGCCGAGCGGGTGTTCCTCGGCGAGGTGACCCAGGAATCGATTGCCGCCTACCTCAGCTCCGGGCGTTCGCGCGGCATGAAGACCAACATCGTCTCACCGGCCGAGACCGCCCTGGCCTGACCTGCCTCACGGACGGCCCGGTGGTGTAGCCGCTGCCGAAGAATGAGGCTGCGATCGACTGCGAAGCAGTCGCAGGCCCGGCACCTCGATATATCAGAGCACCGAGGACAGGGGCACGACCGCTTCGCGGCCGATCGCAGCCTCATTCTTCGGCAGCGGCTACAGCGTCTACGGATTTGTAGGAGCGAGGCTTGCCCGCGATGGCGCCCTACCGGCCGGGAACCGGGCCGCTCATGCCATGAACTGCCCACCCAGGGGAACATCAGCCTGTCATCTGGGTCGGTTACATAAATGACAGGCTCGGAGCACGCGACGAACGCGTGCAAAAACGCGACATTTTTTGTTGATCTCAGGCCCCTCACGCCCTAAAGTTCGCGCCGAACGTCCATGCTGGAAACGATCCATCCGGCTCAAGTACTGACGACGAGACAGCAAGGCCATAGGACAACCTTTTCCAGATCGTTTGAGAGCGTAGCGAGCGCAGGCAAGACAAGGCGAGGAAGCGGAGTTTACTGGTTGTAAATGAGCATTCCGAGCCTCTTCCCAACGCAGTATTGCTCGCGTAGCGCCGAAGGCGCACAGCACGCGGTAGCTCTCAAACGATCTGGTGGCCTTTTTGCTTTCGGCGGCAATGCCTTGGGAAGTAGGCGAACCAAAGTGGGGATACGGAGGACGTTCATTTGCACCCATTGTTTTTACCCGTTTGCCATTAGGAGCTCCCAGGTATGTCGATTCAGGTCGAAGACTATTTCGCGCGCGAAACCTTTCAGAAAATGAAGGCGTTCGCCGACAAGCAAGAAACCCCGTTCGTGGTCATCGACACCCAGATGATCGCCCAGGCCTACGATGACCTGCGCGCGGGCTTCGAGTTCGCCAAGGTCTACTACGCGGTAAAGGCCAACCCGGCCGTCGAAATCATCGACCTGCTTCGTGAAAAAGGCTCGAACTTCGACATCGCTTCGATCTACGAGCTGGACAAGGTGCTGGGCCGCGGCGTCAGCCCCGACCAGATCAGCTACGGCAACACCATCAAGAAATCCAAGGACATCCGCTACTTCTACGACAAGGGCGTGCGTCTGTACGCCACCGACTCCGAAGCCGACCTGCGCAACATCGCCAAGGCCGCACCGGGCTCGAAAGTCTATGTGCGCATCCTCACCGAAGGCTCGACCACCGCTGACTGGCCGCTGTCGCGCAAGTTCGGCTGCCAGACCGACATGGCCATGGACCTGCTGATCCTCGCCCGCGACCTGGGCCTGGTGCCTTACGGCGTGTCGTTCCACGTGGGTTCGCAACAGCGCGACATCAGCGTCTGGGACGCGGCGATCGCCAAGGTCAAGGTGATCTTCGAACGCCTGAAGGAAGAAGACGGCATTCACCTCAAACTGATCAACATGGGTGGCGGCTTCCCGGCCAACTACATCACCCGGACCAACAGCCTGGAAACCTACGCCGAGGAAATCATCCGCTTCCTCAAGGAAGACTTCGGCGACGACCTGCCGGAAATCATCCTCGAGCCAGGCCGTTCGCTGATCGCCAACGCCGGCATCCTGGTCAGCGAAGTGGTGCTGGTGGCGCGTAAATCGCGTACCGCCGTCGAGCGCTGGGTCTACACCGACGTGGGCAAGTTCTCCGGCCTGATCGAAACCATGGACGAGTCCATCAAGTTCCCGATCTGGACCGAGAAGAAAGGCGAGATGGAAGAAGTGGTGATCGCAGGCCCTACCTGCGACAGCGCCGACATCATGTACGAGCACTACAAGTACGGCCTGCCGCTGAACCTGGCCATCGGCGACCGCCTGTACTGGCTGTCGACCGGCGCCTACACCACCAGCTACAGCGCGGTGGAATTCAACGGCTTCCCGCCGCTGAAGTCCTTCTACGTGTAAACACCACGCCGCACCGAAAAAGCCCATGACCTGTCATGGGCTTTTTTATGCCTGCCACCCTGCCCCCGTGCCCGTAGGAGCGAAGCTTGCTCGCGAAAAGGCCAAAGGCCGGTGGTGGCCGCGATGCAGCCTTCGCGGGCAAGCCTCGCTCCTACAGCCCATGCCAATACACCGCACACGTAGGAGCGAAGCTTGCTCGCGAAAGGCCGAAGGCCGGTGGTCGCCGCGATGCCGCCTTCGCGGGCGAGCCTCGCTCCTACAGCCCATACCTGTACACCGCGCACGTAGGAGCGAAGCTTGCTCGCGAAAGGCCAAAGGCCGGTGGTGTCTGCGATGCCGCCTTCGCGGGCAAGCCTCGCTCCTACAGCCCATGCCTATACACCGCGCACGTAGGAGCGAAGCTTGCTCGCGAAAGGCCGAAGGCCGGTGGCCGCCGTGATGCCGCCTTCGCGAGCGAGCCTCGCTCCTACGGAAGCTGTTGGGCCAGTGCCTGGCGGTCGGTTTCGTCGCCCAATTGCGCCGCGCGCTGGTGATACGCCAGGGCCAGGCCGCGAATCTGTGGATGAGCGGCTTGCAGCAAGGCGCTGCGGGCGACCCGCAGGAAATTCAGGTTGCCGCCTTGCAGCGCCTTGTCCAGCCAGCCCAGCGCGTCATCGACGCGACCGGCATCGGCAAGCACCGCGGCATGGCTGAACTGGCCGCGGAAATCCCCACCTTCGGCGGAACGGCGATACCAGTCGCAGGCCGCTGCGACATCCCGGGCGCAGTGCCGGCCTTCCTCAAGATAGCGCCCCAGCAGGTTCATCGACTTGGCATGGCCCAGCGCCGCCGCGCGGCGGTAGCAGCTCAGGGCCAGGGCCGGGTTCTCGGCGACCCCGCGGCCGGTGGCCAGCAGGTTGGCGTAGTTGTACAGCGCCCAGTCCAGCCCGGCTTTGGCAGCCTGGCGATAATGCCCGGCAGCGGCCTTGGCATCGGCCTCGCAGCCCCAGCCATGCTCGCAGCAACGCCCCAGCATGTTGCGCGCCATCAGGTGCCCGCCCTTGGCGGCGATGGTGAACCAGCGCAGCGCCAACGGCGGGTCGCGCTCGATGCCCAGGCCGTCGAGCAGGATCTGCCCGAGCAGCGCCTGGGCATCGAGCAGGCCGTCGCCGGCCGCCAGCAGGATCGCCTGGGCGGCCCGGGCCGGGCTCTGCTCGAGCATGGCGCGCAGTTGCTCGCCGTCGAGGACTTCCTCGCGGCGTAACTGGAAACTCACGGCTTACACCTCGACCCAGCGGCGCAGCAGGTTGTGGTAAGTGCCGGTCAGGCGGATCAGCGATGGATGGTCCGGCAGGTCGCGGGTCAGTTGCTGGATCGCCTCATCCATCTCGAACAGCAGGGCGCGCTGGCTGTCTTCGCGCACCAGGCTCTGGGTCCAGAAGAACGACGCGTAACGGGTGCCGCGGGTGACCGCATTGACTTTATGCAGGCTGGTGCCGGGGTACAGCACCATGTCGCCGGCCGGCAGCTTCACCCGCTGGGTACCGAAGGTGTCCTGGATTTCCAGCTCGCCGCCGTCGTATTCCTCCGGGTCGCTGAAAAACAGGGTCGACGACAGGTCGGTGCGCACCCGCTCGATGCTGCCCTTGGGCTGGCGCACGGCATTGTCGATATGGAAGTCGAAACTGCCGCCGGCGGTGTAGCAATTGAGCAGCGGCGGAAAGACCTTGTGCGGCAACGCCGCCGACATGAAGCGCGGGTGCTGCCACAGGCGTTCGAGCATCGCCGCGCCAATTTCCTGGGCCAGCGGATGGCCTTCGGGCAGTTGCAGGTTGTGCTTGGCCTTGGCCGACTGGTAACCGGCCGTGATCTTGCCGTCGGCCCAATCGGCCTGCTCCAGGGCCTCGCGAATACGCAGGACTTCTTCACGGGAGAACAGACCAGGAATGTGCAGCAACATGGCGCGGATACCTGAAAGCGAAAGGATCGCCAATGGTATTGATTCTTATTGACGATGTAAAACGCCTAGACGAACGAAAGCGTAAAAACCGTAAAGGGAAAATGTAAAGAATGTAAATTCCTCGCGAATAGCAATATTTCGCAATTGATACATAGACTTGTTCGCCTTATATTCCGCCGCCTCAAATCCTTGGGGAGGGGAATCACCATGTCACGCCAACAACCACAATTACCGCTGGGTTCACCACGCCTGCTGGCGTCTGCAATTGGCGTGGCGATCACCGCCGGCTCCGCAGCCCATATGGCTTTTGCCGCTGAAAATACCGAGAAGAAAGCCGCCGGCAATGCCATTTCCCTGGACGCCACCAGCATCACCGGCGAAGCCCAGGACCAGACCTCCTACCAGGTCGAGAAAGCCTCGTCGCAAAAGTACACCGCTCCGCTGGTCAACACCCCGCGCTCGGTCACCGTGGTGCCCCAGCAAGTGCTCAAGGACACCGCCGCCACCTCGTTGCAGGACGCGCTGCGCACCGTGCCGGGCATTACCTTCGGCGCCGGTGAAGGCGGCAACCCGCAGGGCGACCGTCCGTTCATCCGCGGCTTCGACGCCCAGGGCGACACTTACCTCGACGGCGTGCGCGATACCGGCGGCCAGACCCGCGAAATCTTCGACATCGAGTCGATCGAAGTCAGCAAGGGCCCCAACTCCTCCTTTGGCGGTCGCGGCTCGGCCGGTGGCAGCCTCAACCTGGTGAGCAAGACGCCCAAGCAGCAAGACTTCCTCAACGGCGGCTTCACCTACGGTTCCGACCAGACCCGCCGCTACGTGCTGGACGTGAACCGCCAGTTCCTCGACAGCGCCGCCTTCCGCCTGAACCTGATGAGCCACGAGCAGAACGTGGCCGGTCGCGACGCCGTCAACTACGACCGCTGGGGCGTGGCACCGTCCCTGACCTTCGGCCTGGGCACCCCGACCCGCGTCAACTTCAGCTACTACCACATGGAAAGCGACGACCTGCCGGATTCGGGCATTCCCTACGGCTACAGCTCGGCCACCGCCACGACCCACAAAAACGACAAACCCACCGACGGCGGCGACAGCGACAACTTCTACGGCTTGAAGGACCGTGACTTCCGCAAGACCCGCGCGGACATCAGCACCATCTCCATCGAGCACGACCTGAACGACAACATGACGCTGAAAAACACCCTGCGTCATGGCAACACCGGCCAGGACTACATCCTCACCCAGCCGGACGACAGCAAGCTCAACGTCAACAAGTTCGGCACCGTGTGGCGTCGCGCCAACTCGCGGGTGTCGACCACCGAAACCACCACCAACCAGACCGACCTGTTCGGCGAATTCCAGGCCCTGGGCTTCAAGCACAACTATTCCACGGGCCTTGAGTTCACCGGTGAAGAGACGCGCGTCAGCAGCTACAACATCGCCGGCAATACCGCGAAAGTCTGTAATCCGGGCAGCATCCCGACCTGCACCTCGCTGAGCAACCCGAACCCGAACGACGACTGGACCGGCGCCATCAGCCGCAACTACAACGGCACCAACACCCGTGCCACCAGCCGCGCGGCCTACGTGTTCGACACCATCGAGCTTGATCCGCAATGGCTGCTGAACGTCGGCCTGCGCTACGACACCTTCGACACCGAGGCCAATACCAACGCGGCTTCCGGGCGCACCAAGATCAAGGACGACAGCCAGTTCTGGAACTGGCAGGCCGGCCTGGTGTGGAAACCGGCGGACAACGGCAGCATCTATGCCTCCTACGCCACTTCGGCATCGCCAGCCGGCGGCCTGGTCGGCGAAGGCGCGGACGGCAACCCGCTGTCGGCCGGCGCCAGCGTCAGCGACCTGCAACCGGAAGAAACCGTCAACTACGAGCTGGGCACCAAGTGGGACGTGTTCAACGACCGCCTGTCCCTGACCGCCGCGGTGTTCCGTACCGAAAAGAAAAACACCCGCATCCTGGTCGACGCCCTGACCTACCAGAACGCCGGCGAGTCCCGCGTCGACGGCCTCGAGCTATCGGCCAGCGGCAAGATCACCGACAAGTGGCAAGTCTTCGCCGGCTACAGCTACCTGAAAAGCGAGCTGGTGGACCCTGGCTTCAACGGTCGCAACGGGGTGATCAGCGCCGGTTCGAACAAAGGCAATGAAATGCCGAACACGCCGAAAAACAGCTTCAGCCTGTGGACCACCTATGAAGTGATGCCGAAGCTGACCGTCGGCGGCGGCGCGTTCTATGTCGACGACGTGTATGGCGATGCCGGCAACACCGTGTATGTGCCGTCCTACACCCGCTACGACGCCATGGCCAGCTACAAGCTGAGCAAGAACGTCGACCTGCAGCTGAACGTGCAGAACCTGACCAACGAAACCTACTACGACAAAGCCTACTCGGCGCACTTTGCCAACCAGGCCGCCGGACGTACCGCCTTGTTCACCACCAACTTCCACTTCTGACGGGTTTCACCTGTAGCCGCTGCCGCAGGCTGCGATCGGGGCGCAGCCCCGCAAAGCTGGCGCTGCGGTATGCCTGACCTGTACAGGCGTCGGGTTTGGCGACTCCTGCGTCGGAATGCCGCCCAAGCCGATCGCTGCCTCGCCAGGGCTCGGCAGCGGCTACACGGTGGACCTGTAGCCACTGCCGCAGGGGGCGGATCTCAAGATTGCTGGAGGACCTGCGGTCCTATCGCAGCCTTCGGCAGCGGCTACAAACGCATGAGCCCCACCTGTTTCGGCAAGTGGGGCTTTTGTGCGTAAGAAAGAATGTTTCTCGACAACTCACGGCATAATGCGCGCCGTGGCACAGACTTAAGAACCAACGAGGCGGTCGATGTGTTGAAGAAAACCCTGTTCCAGTTGCACTGGTTTTTCGGCATCAGCGCCGGTCTGGTCCTGGCCTTGATGGGCATTACCGGGGCGACCGTGTCGTTCCAGGACGAAATCCTGCGGGCCCTCAACCCCTCGACGCTGCAGGTGCAAAAGCAGCCGGCCGGGGTCCTGCCGCCCGCCGAGCTGGTGGAAAAAATCCAGGCCGCCTCGGGCAAGACCGTGTCGATGCTCACGGTGGAAGCCGACAGCGGCAACGCCGCCCGCGTGTGGTTCACCCCGCCACCGGGCCAGCGCCGCGGCGAAATGCGCTATTTCGACCCCTACACCGGCGAATTCATGGGCACCGCCCTGGGCCAGGATTTCTTCGGCCTGATGCTGCAACTGCACCGCTTCCTGGCCATGGGCGACAGCGGCCGGCAGATCACCGGCGCCTGCACCCTGATCCTGATTTTCTTCTGCCTGTCCGGCCTGTACCTGCGCTGGCCGCGCCAGGTGGCCAGCTGGCGTGCCTGGCTGACCCTGGACTGGGCGAAAAAAGGCCGCGGCTTCAACTGGGACCTGCACGCCGTGGCCGGTACCTGGTGCCTGCTGTTCTATCTGTTGGCGGCGCTGACCGGCTTGTCCTGGTCCTACGAGTGGTACAACAAGGGCCTGAACAAACTGCTGTCCGACTCGCCGCAAGGCCAGCGCATGAAGAACCGGGGCGCGCCGCCCAAGGGCCCGGCGCCGACCGCCGACTACAACGCCATGTGGCTGGGCATCTACAGCACCGCCGGCAAGGACCTGAGCAGCTACAACATCCGCATGCCCGCGGTGGCCGGTCAGCCGGCGACTGTGTTCTACCTGCTGAAGAACTCGCCCCACGACCGGGCGCTGAACCAGATCACCATCGACCCCAACAGCGGCGCGGTCAGCCGCCATGACCGCTACAGCGACAAGAGCTTCAAGGCGCAGTTGCTGACCAGCATCTATGCCCTGCACGTGGGCAGCTACTTCGGCATCGTCGGGCGCATCCTGGTGACCCTCGCTTCGCTGGCCATGCCGCTGTTCTTCATCACCGGCTGGCTGCTGTACCTGGATCGCCGGCGCAAGAAACGCCAGATCAAGGACGCGCGCCAGGGCCTGAGCGCCAACACCGGCGACGCCTCGGCCTGGCTGATCGGCTTCGCCAGCCAGAGCGGTTTCGCCGAACAACTGGCCTGGCAGACCGCCGGGCAATTGCAGGCCGCGGGCGTGCCGGCCAAGGTCCAGCCGCTGGCCAGCGTCAGCGAGCAGGACCTGCTCAATACCCGCAACGCATTGTTCGTGGTCAGCACCTTCGGCGACGGCGAAGCGCCGGACAGCGCCCGGGGCTTCGAGCGCAAGGTGCTGGGCCGCGCCCTGTCCCTGGGCAACCTCAAATACGCCGTGCTGGGCCTGGGCGACCGGCAATACCCGCACTTCTGCGGCTTTGCCAAGCGCCTGCATGGCTGGCTGGCCGAGCATGGCGGCAACACCCTGTTCGCCCCGGTGGAAGTCGACAGCGGCGACAGCTACGCCCTGCGCCACTGGCAACAACAGCTGGGCCAGTTGATCGGCCAGGCGCCGGTGGACCTGTGGCAGGCCCCCGCCTACGACAACTGGACCCTCAGCCAGCGTGTGCTGCTCAACCCCGACAGCAACGGCTCCGGCGTGTACCTGCTGGGCCTCACCCCACCGCAGCCGAGCAGTTGGCTGGCCGGCGACCTGGTGGAAGTGCTGCCGCGCAACTGCGCATGGGCCATCGAGTTCTTCCTCGACGGCCTGGGCCTGGACGGCAGGGCCACGGTGCAGCTGGACGGCCTCACGGAAACCCTGACCCAGGCCCTGGCCAGCCGCCAGCTCCCGGAAAACCGCGCCCACCTGGTGGGCCTGCACGCCCAGGCGCTGGTCGATGCCCTGGTGCCGCTGGCCATGCGCGAATATTCCATCGCCTCGATTGCCAGCGACGGCCAGCTGGAGTTGCTGGTGCGCCAGGAGCGTCACCCCGACGGCAGCCTGGGCATCGGCTCCGGCTGGCTCACCGAGCACGCGCCGGTCGGCTCCAGCATCAGCCTGCGGGTTCGGCGCAACAGCGGCTTTCACCTGCCGGCCGAGCCTTGCCCGCTGATCCTCTTGGGCAACGGCACCGGCCTGGCCGGTTTGCGCAGCCTGCTGAAAGCGCGCATCGCCGACAGCCAGCAAGACAACTGGCTGATCTTTGGCGAGCGCAATGCCGAGCATGATTTCTACTGCAAGGACGAACTGCAGGAATGGCTGACCGCCGGCGACCTGCGCCGCCTGGACCTGGCCTTCTCCCGCGATCAGGCCGAGAAGATCTACGTCCAGGATCGCCTGCGCCAACAGGCCGAACGCCTCAAGCAATGGCTGGCCGACGGCGCCTCGATCTACATCTGCGGCAGCCTGCAAGGCATGGCCTCGGGCGTGGATCAGGTGCTCGACGAAGTGCTGGGCGCCGAGGTGGTCGAACGGCTGATCGAGCAAGGCCGCTATCGCCGCGACGTGTATTGACCCACTCCACGCTTCTGTAGGAGCGAAGCTTGCTCGCGATAGGCCAAAGGCCGGTAGCGGCCTTGATACCGCCATCGCGGGCAAGCCTCGCTCCTACATGACTACGCCGGCTGTAACTTGCGCTCGAACACCGCCACCCCGTCCAGGTCCCGCAGCGTCACCTTCAACTCACCGCCCTGCCCTTCGATCTGCACCTCGCCGAAGAACTGGAACCCGGCGAACGGCGAGGTGTTCTGCACCGCTGGCGCCTTCTGGAACACCACCTCGGGGCCGAAGGTCCGGTCCAGCGCGTTGGGCCCGAAACTGCCGGCATTCAAAGGCCCGGCGACAAATTCCCAGAACGGTTCGAAATCCTGGAACGCCGCGCGATCCGGGTGGTAATGGTGCGCCGCGCAGTAGTGCACGTCCGCCGTCAGCCACACGTGGTTGCGCACCTTGTGCTTGCGCAGGAACGCCAGCAACTCGGCGATCTCCAGCTCGCGGCCCTGGGCCGGGCCCGGGTCGCCGTTGGCAATCGCCTCCCAGCGCGGCACGCCGGGGCTGACCTCGCCGTCCGGCACGGCGAGGCCGATGGGCATGTCGGCCGCCACCACCTTCCACTGCGCGCGGGAATGCTTGAGCCCCTGCTTGAGCCAGTCCAGCTGTTCGCGGCCGAGGAACGGCTTGGCCGCGCCGAGGTTGTCGTCGTTGCCGCCGCGATAGCTGCGCATGTCCAGCACGAACACATCCAGCAGCGGCCCGTAGCTCAGCTTGCGGTAGATCCGCCCGCCCTGGTCGGCGCTCTGCAAGCGCATCGGCGCATATTCCAGCCAAGCCTGCCGCGCGCGCCCCACCAGGGTGTGGATATCTTTGTTGATGTAGCGCTCATCCAGCACCTTGCTCGGCGACCAGTTGTTGACCACCTCATGGTCGTCCCACTGCCAGATCTGCGGCACCTCGGCGTTGAAGCGCCGCACGTTCTCGTCCAGCAGGTTGTAGCGGTAGTTGCCGCGGTATTCGTCGAGGGTCTCGGCGACCTTGCTCTTGGCCTCGGTGGTGATATTGCGCCACACCCGGCCATTCTCGGCGGTCAGCTGCGCCGGCACCGGGCCGTCGGCATAAATGGTGTCGCCGCTGTGGATAAAAAAGTCCGGCAGGCGCCGGCGCATGGCCTCGTAGATACGCATGCCGCCAATGTCCGGGTTGATGCCGAAACCTTGGCCGACGGTGTCGCCGCTCCACACAAAACGGATATCGCGGCGGGTCTGCGGCACGCTGCGCAAATGGCCGAACCAGGGCTTGCTGCGCACGCCGGTCTGCGCATCCTCGAAATACACCCGATAAAAAATCGCCTGATCGGTGGGCAACCCGCCCAGCTCGACGCGCGCAGTGAAGTCGGTGCGGGCATCGGCCAGGGGTGAGACAAACTTGCGCGGGTTGCTGAACAGGCTGCGGGTGTCCCACTCCACCACCATCCGCGCCGGCCGGTCGGTACGGCTCCAGACCATCGCCCGGTCACCCAGCAAATCGCCGGACTGCACGCCATCGACCATCTTCGGCCGGTCCTTGGGCGAAGCGATCACCGCCGGCGCCAACCCCGGCAACAACAACCCCGCCCCCGCCACCTGAATCAAACGCCGCCGACCGAGAGTGAAATCGCCCATCGTGGATCCCTCCAACCCAAAGTGAAAAAGCAACCTTAGCCAGCGGCGATGAACTCCGTATGACACGCCCCAAAGATGGCACGCCCTGTAGCCGCTGCCGAGCCCGCGAGGCTGCGATAGGACCGAAGGTCCTCCTGCGGTCTCAAGACCTTTGCGTCCGCTGCGCGGCCGATCGCAGCCTCGCGGGCTCGGCAGCGGCTACAGCGTTCAGGGTCCGGGGTTCAGGCCTGCGTTGGCGGGCGGCTGCCGTCGAGCAAGGCGTCCACCACGCCTCGTGCCATTTCCACGTTATGGATCAGCGACCAGATCAGCCCACGCTCCACGCCGCTGGCCCGCTCGGTGATCTCATCGGACACCTCCTCGGCCGCCTTGAGCAGGATCGAAACGTGAAGCAACGCCTCCTCGGCGCTGATGCCTTCACGCACGCAAAACAACGAGTCATCGCCCACCGCACGCTCTACGGTGGGCCCCAATGATTGCAGGAAAACCACCTCTGCCGAACCGTTGGCCAATGAATGCAGGACCGCTTTATTGGTCAGCTCATGCTCTGGATTGCGACGTGCGGAAGAGAGAGAAACGGGGGGATCGGGGACGAGCTTTTTCATGATGTGGCTCCTTGACATGAAGCCACCACCTATCGCTGCTAGACGATGAGAAAGGTGGCGGCTGTACGCGGGCTAGCAGACCGGGTCAAGGAAACCGGCGCGCCCGAAGGCGCTCCCACGCACAGCCGCCATAACAAGGCACTGCAAATAGAAAATGCAGGGCTGATGTGCGGCTTGCGGCTTGACCTGGGCTGCTAGACCCGATCACCGAAAAGTCAGTGACGAACCCGAGGCTAGATAGCGCAGTTACCAGACGCAAGCGGCCCGGAGTTTCTCGGAAAAGCCTTACAAAAGAAAGCGAAGAACCTCACTTTCAGACAGCCCCTTACACGACAAAACCCGCCCCAAAGATGCGCACAATCCCTGTAGCCGCTGCCGCAGGCTGCGATAGGACCGAAGGTCCTCCAGCGCTCTCAAGACCCTGCGGCCGCTTCGCGGCCGATCGCAGCCTCGCAGGCTCGGCAGCGGCTACAGGGTTTAGCGCCGACCGGTAGGTCGCGCATGGCGTAGCGTTGGCTTTGGCTTTGGCTTTGGCTTTGGCTTTTGATCTTGATCCACCCGCCCCATCGGGAGGCCGAGTGGAGGCGTTCATCAGGGGGATGGCGCGCAGCGCCCCTCGACGCAGTCGAGGACATCGTATGGAGGTTGAAGCGAAGCCAACCGGAGTCGATGCCCCCTGAGGGACGCCGGAGCGAGGGAACCTGAGCGCAGCGAAGGCCGTACGCAGGGGCAAGCCCTTTTGGTTACTTTTACGGCGTTTGGTAAAAGTGACCCGCCGTAAGGGCGGAACCCTAAGCGGCCGTGACCGCAGGAATGGATATGTACCCCGTCCGAAAAATGCAGCGCCAGAACGGGCGCCATCGCGGGCAAGCCTCGCTCCTACGGAGGCTGACAAAACGTCCCCCCCCATAAGTGGCCGTGACCGCAGCAACGGATATGTACACCATCCAAAAAAATGCAGCGCCAGAACCGGCGCCATCGCGGGCAAGCCTCGCTCCTACGGAAACGAAGCTTGCCCGCCTGAGGCACTCAGGCCTTGGCCGGCTCCAGCGCCATCTCAACCGCCTCAGGGCGCTTGACCACCGCATACACCAGCGCCGTCACCAGACTCCCCGCCACAATCGCCAGCAAATACAACAACGCATGGTTGATCGCATTCGGGATCAGCATCACAAACAACCCACCGTGGGGCGCCATCAGTTTGCAGCCGAAATACATCGACAACGCCCCGGTCAGCGCGCCGCCGGCGATGCTCGCCGGGATCACCCGCAACGGGTCCTTGGCGGCGAACGGAATCGCCCCTTCGGAGATAAAGCACAGCCCCAGCACCAGCGCCGCCTTGCCGGCTTCACGTTCGCTCTGGGCAAACTTGCGCCGAGCGATAAAGGTCGCGATCCCGAGGCCAATCGGCGGCACCATGCCGGCGGCCATGGTCGCCGCCATCGGTGCATAACTCTGCGACGCCAGCAGCCCCACGGAGAAGGCATAGGCCGCCTTGTTGATCGGCCCGCCCAGGTCGACGCACATCATGCCGCCGAGCAATACGCCGAGCAGGATGGCGTTGGTGGTGCCCATGCTGTCGAGGAAGTGGGTCAGGCCGGCGAGCATTCCCGCCACCGGCTTGCCGACCACGTAGATCATCACCAGGCCGGTGAACAGGCTGGCCAGCAACGGGATGATCAGGATCGGCTTCAACGCCTCCAGGCTTTGCGGCAAGCGCGCGTATTTGCTGATGGCCTTGGCCGCATAGCCGGCGATAAAACCGGCGATGATCCCGCCGATAAAGCCCGCGCCCAGGGTGCTGGCGAGCATGCCACCGATCATCCCCGGCGCCAGGCCCGGGCGGTCGGCGATCGAATAGGCGATGTAGCCGGCGAGCAGCGGCACCATCAGCTTGAACGCGGTGTCGCCGCCGATCTGCATCAGGGCGGCGGCCAGCGTGCCCTCCTCCTTGAACGCGGTGATGCCGAAGACGAAGGACAGGGCGATCATCAAGCCCCCCGCCACCACCATCGGCAGCATGAACGACACGCCGGTCAGCAGGTGCTTGTAGACCCCGGTTTTCTCCTGCTTGGTCGGCGCCGCGCCAGCACCCGCCGCTGCCGATTCCACCTGGCCTTCGGCCAGGGCCTTGTTCAGGGTCGCCTCCGATTGCTTGAGGGCGATGCCGGTGCCGCAGCGGTAGATCTTTTTGCCGGCGAAGCGCTCGGTGGGCACCTCGATGTCCGCCGCCAGCAGCACCACGTCCGCCGCGGCGATGGCTTCGGCGCTCAACGGGTTGCGCGCGCCGACCGAGCCCTGGGTTTCCACTTGCAGCTCGTAACCCAGGCGCTTGGCGGTCTGCTGCAAGGCCTCGGCCGCCATGAAAGTGTGGGCCACACCGGTCGGGCAGGCGGTGACCGCCACCAGCCGGGGCGCATTCTTGCTGGCCGGGGCCGGCTCGGCCACGGCGTCGGTCGCGACATACACCTGGGCCTCCTCGGCGCCACGGCGCAGCACGCCGTCGACGTCCTGCAGGGCCACGGCTGGCGAACTCTGGAACACCCGCTTGCCGACAAAACGCGACATGTCCAGCGGCCCGGTGCTGACCACCAGCACCCACTCGGCCGCTTCGAGGGTGGCGGCCGACAATTGCCGTTCGGGATGCGCCTCGTCATGCACTTCGACGCTGGTGCTCCAACCCTGGCGCTGGGCCGCGGCGTCCAGCAACCGGGCGCACAGCACACTGGTGACCATGCCGTTCGGGCAGGCGGTAACAATGGCTAACTTCATGACCAACCCTCTTATTGTTCTATGAGGGGATGAACGCGCACCCCCTGTTCAAGCTGTGCCAGCTGCGCGGCATCGGTGATGCCGAAACCGATCTGGGTCACGGCCATGGCGGCGATGGCCGTGGCGGTGCGCAGGGTCTGTTCGAAACCATGGGCGCTGAGCAGGCCATGGAGCATGCCGGCCAGCAGCGAGTCGCCGGCGCCGACGGTGCTGGCCACGCTGACCTTGGGCGGCAGCGCCTGCAAGGCCGGCGCGGCACTGAACCAGTTCACGCCTTCGGCGCCGTGGGAAATCACCAGGTGCTCGACGCCCTGGGCGTGCAGGCGCCGGGCGGCTGCGGCCTGGGTCGCCAGCGACAGCAGCGGGCAGTCCAGGGCCTCGGCCAACTCTTCGGTGTTCGGCTTGACCAGCCAGGGCCCGGCGGCCAGGCCGGCGCGCAGGGCTTCGCCGCTGGTGTCCAGCGCCACCTTGAGCCCCAGCGCCTTGAGGCGCGTGAGTAAGGCTTGCAGCCATTGCGGGCTGACGCCGCGCGGCAGGCTGCCGGCCACCACCACGGCGTCATGCCCCGGGGCGATCCGTTCCAGGCATTCGAGCAGCGCCTGCTGCGCCGCCGCGTCGACCTCCGGGCCCGGGCCATTGAGGTCGGTGATGCGCCCATCCTGTTCGGCCAGCTTGATGTTACTGCGGGTTTCCCCCGGCACGCGGACAAAGGCGTCGACAAACCCACGGCGGGCGAACAACGCCTCGAATGCCTGGGGGTTGTCTGCGCCGAGAAAACCGCTGACGGTCAGCTGGTGGCCAAGGTCGGCCAGCACCTGGGCCACGTTCACGCCCTTGCCAGCGGCGTGAGTGTGCATGGCTTCGCTGCGGTTGACCTGCCCCGGTTCCAGGCGCGTCAGCTGGACGGTGAGGTCCAGCGCCGGGTTCAGGGTCAGGGTAAGAATCTTTGCCATTACATGGCCTCCACAAGGGCGCGCACATCGTTCGCGCTGCCGACGGCCAGGGCCTGTTTAGCAAGGGTTTGCGCCTGGGTCAGGCTGAGTTCGCGAATGCGCGCCTTGACCTCGGCAATGCTGCGTCCGGAGACGCTCAATTCGTCCACACCCAGGCCGACCAGCACCGGCACCGCCAGCGGATCGGCCGCCAGCTCGCCGCACACGCCGACCCACTTGCCGTGGGCATGGGCCGCGCGCACGGTGATGTCGATCAGTTGCAGCACCGCCGGGTGCAGGCCGTCGGCCTGGGCCGACAGGGTCGGGTGACCGCGGTCGATGGCCAGGGTGTATTGGGTCAGGTCGTTGGTGCCGACGCTGAAGAAGTCCACTTCCTTGGCCAGCACCGGCGCCAGCAAGGCGGCGGACGGCACTTCGATCATGATCCCCAGTTGCAGGTCGGCCACCGGGATCTCCAGGCGCAGGCGCTCGGTCATCTCGCGGGCGGCGCGCCATTCGTCGACGCTGCCGACCATGGGAAACATGATCCGCAGCGGGCGGTTGTCCGCCGAACGCAGCAGCGCGCGCAGCTGGGCTTCCATGATCAGCGGGCGTTGCAGGGTCAGGCGGATGCCGCGCACGCCGAGGAAGGGGTTTTCTTCCTTGGCGATCGGCCAGTACGGCAGCGGCTTGTCACCGCCCACATCCAGGGTGCGCACCACCAGCGGCCGCCCGGCCAGGCCATCGAGCACGCGGCGGTATTCGGCTTCCTGGGTGGCTTCGTCCGGCGCTTGCGGGTGGGCCATGAAAATCAGTTCGGTACGCAGCAGGCCGATGCCTTCGGCGCCGTTTTCCACGGCGCTGGCGACCCCGGCGCTTTCACCGATATTGGCAAAGACTTCGACATGATGGCCGTCGGTGGTATGCGCCAGTTGATGGCGTTGCTCGGCGGCGGCCTTGAGCCGTTGCTCGCGGGTATCGCGCTCTTCGGTGGCCCGTTGCAGGGTGCTGGCATCGGCGTCCACATGCAGGCGACCGCGCTGGCCATCGAGCAGCAGCGGTGTGCCCGGCTTGAGCAGCAGCACGCCAGCCCCGGCGCCGACCAGCGCCGGAATCCCCAGGGCGCGGGCGACGATCGCGCTGTGGGCGGTGGCGCCGCCACGGGCGGTGAGAATGCCGGCCACCCGCGCCGGATCCAGGCGCGCCACGTCCGAGGGACCGACTTCATCCATCACCAGGATGTAGGGCTCATCCGGCTCGACCGGGGTCTGCACCCCGCACAGCTGGGCCAGCACCCGCCGGCCGATGTCCCGCAGGTCGGCGGCGCGCTCGGCCAGCAGGGCGTCGTGCAAGGCTTCCTGCTGTTTCGCGGCGGCTTCGATCACCGACATCCAGGCCGCCGCGGCGCTTTCGCCCTGCTTGAGGCGGGTGTCGACTTCGTCGGTCAGTTCCGGGTCGTCGAGCATTTCCTGGTGGGTGACGAAGATTTCGCGAATGGCCTTGGCCTTGCTGCGCTGGATCAGGCCGTCGATGTCCTGGCGCACTTCGGCCAGGGCCTGTTGCAGGCGCTCGCGCTCGATGGCGGTGGACTCGCCGCGCAACGGGTAGTCGAACGGCTGGATTACCTGAATATGCGCCGGGCCGATGGCGATGCCGGGAGCCGCCGCAATGGCCTGGACCAGGCTGCCGGAAGCCGGCGCGCTGATGGGCACTTCGATTTCTTCCGGCACCTCCTGGGGCGCGCTGGCTTCTGGAACCGGCTCGACCTCTTCCCCCAACCCTTCGGCGATGGCCGCCAGCAAGGCTGGCAAGGCGTCGGCGGCGATACTTGGCTCGGCAATCAGCTCCAGGGTCTGGCCACGGCGGGCGCCGAGGCTCAGCAATTTGCTCAGGCTCTTCACCGAGACGGCGGAGCCCGGTGTGTCAACGATGCGAACGCGAACCTCGCCGTCGAAGCTTTTCGCCAACTGCGCGAGGATTTTCGCCGGGCGCGCATGCAGGCCGTGGGCGTTGGCCAGCACGATGCGCGCGCTCGGCCAGTCGGCCGGCAGCTCGCCGCCGAGCACTTCCAGCACCGCGCGGCTGCTGGTGGCCCGGCCCAGTTCATGGCCGCGGCCTTCGATCAACAGCGCGCACAGGCGCTCCAGCAGGGCCTGGTGGGCCTCGCCCAGGCTGGCCAGGCAGAACAGCCCGGCCAGGGGCTGGCCGAGGTAACGAATAGGTTTGTCGGGGGTGACGAAGGCCAGGCCCGGGCGCTTGACGGTCTGCTCGCTGTGCAGCCACCACAGGCCATCGCCCAGGGGCAGCGCCTCGACCTGTTGCAGCACGGCGGCAAAACCGTTGCTGACGCAGTCGGCCTGGCGCAGCAACCGTGCGCCGCGCCATACCAGTTCTTCGAAATCTTCGGCGGCCACGCTCAGGCCGATCATCTGGGCATCCAGCGCCAGTTCCTGCGGCGCGCCTTGCAGCAGTTTCAGCAAGGCTTCGGGCGAGCTGGCGCGGCGCAGGGCCTGGCCCAGGTCGGTTTCGCCGAGGGCGCGGGTCAAGAGTTGCAGCAGGCGCAGGTGTTCGTCGGATTTGGCGGCGATGCCGATCGCCAGGTAGACGATCTGGCCATCGCCCCAGTCCACGCCTTCGGGAAATTGCAGCAGGCGCACGCCAGTGGCGAACACCTGGTCGCGGGTTTCCGGGGTACCGTGGGGAATGGCAATACCTTGACCGAGAAAGGTCGAGCCCTGGGCTTCACGGGCCTGCAGGCCCGCCAGATAACCCTCGGCGACCAGGCCGTCGGCCACCAGTTTGTCGGCGAGCAGGTGCAGTGCAGCGGACTTATCCACAGCCGACTGGCCCATGGATATCTGCTCAATAGTGAGCTCGAGCATGCTTTCTCCTATTTAGCGCCGGGGGCGCTAGGTATTGTTTTGAGTGAATCAGTTAGGCGGCTTTAATGCCACAAACGGGACCGCTGGCTTGGCAAGGCTCGATTCCCGATTGCTTATTCACCTAGAAAATACGCGTGCTGAAACGTTTAATCTAGAATATTGGGCACGTTACTCGATAATCGATCATCCTTGAAGTCCTACCTGTCGGCTGCTGTTGCGACATTGGTCGCCTGCCTATATCGGTTAGGATTGGCGAAAATGTCGGGGCAAGCTCCAGAAAACAAGGAAAACCCGGGTTGAAACTCAGTGATATCGCCAGACTGGCCGGTGTGTCCGTCACCACCGCCAGCTACGTCATCAACGGCAAGGCCGAACAGCAACGCATCAGCAACGCGACCGTCGAACGAGTCCGGGCGGTGGTCGAGGAACATGGCTTCACGCCCAACCCTCAGGCCGCCGGGCTGCGCAGCCGGCGTACCCGGACCCTGGGTTTCATCCTGCCGGACCTGGAAAACCCCAGCTACGCGCGCATCGCCAAGTTGCTGGAACAAGGCGCGCGCGCCCATGGCTACCAGCTACTGATCGCCAGCTCCGACGACGCCCCGGACAGCGAGCGGCAATTGCTGCAACTGTTCCGCGCACGCCGCTGCGATGCGCTGTTCGTCGCCAGTTGCCTACCGCCCGAAGATGACACCTATCGCCTGTTGCAGGCCCACGGCCTGCCGATCATCGCCATCGACCGGGTGATGGAGCCGGAGTTTTTCTGCTCGGTGATCAGCGACGATCAACAAGCCAGCCTGCAATTGACCCGCAGCCTGCTGCAGCCCCAGCCGCGGCAAATCGCCCTGATCGGCGCCCGCCCCGAGCTGGGCATCAGCCGCGAACGCGCCGCCGGCTTCAAGCAGGCGCTGGAAGGTTTCGACGGCCAGGTGCTGATCGAACAAGGTGAAGCCTTCAGCCGCGACTGCGGTCGCCAACTGATGGAAGCGTTGCTCGAGCGCCTGGGCCATCTGCCGGATGCCCTGGTGACCACTTCCTATGTGCTGCTGCAAGGGGTGTTCGACGCGCTGCACGACTTCCCGCTCAAGTCGCGGCCGCTGCGCCTGGGCACCTTCGGCGATACCCAGCTGCTGGACTTTTTGCCGCTGCCGGTCAATGCCATGGCCCAGCAGCACCAGCTGATTGCCGACAAGGCCCTGCAACTGGCCCTGGCCGCCATTGAGGAAGCCCATTACCAGCCCGGCGTGAACGCCATCGCCCGGACCTTCAAGCAGCGCATTCACGAGGCGTGAACGTGGAGCTGATCGACAGCCACACCCATCTGGATTTTCCGGATTTCGACGCCGATCGTCAGGCAGTGCTGGCCACCAGCCGCAGCCTGGGCGTGCGAAGGATGGTGGTGCTGGGGGTTTATCAGCGCAATTGGCAGCGGCTCTGGGAGCTGGTGCAAAGCGATGCGCAGCTGTATGCCGCTTTCGGCCTGCACCCGGTTTATCTCGACGAGCACCAGCCGGCCGATCTGCTCGAGCTGGGCGACTGGCTGAGCCGCCTGGCGGGCCATCCGCAGCTGTGCGCGGTGGGTGAAATCGGCCTGGATTATTTTATCGAACAGCTGGACCGCCAGCGCCAGCAGCAGCTGTTCGAAGCGCAACTGCAACTGGCCGCGGACTTTCAGCTGCCGGCGCTGCTCCACGTGCGGCGCAGCCATGCCGCGGTGATTGCCACCCTCAAGCGCTTCAAGCTCAAGCGAGCCGGCATCATCCATGCCTTCGCCGGCAGCCGCGAGGAGGCCCGCGAATACCTCAAGCTGGGGTTCAAGCTGGGCCTGGGCGGTGCGGCGACCTGGCCGCAGGCGCTGCGCCTGCGCAAGGTCATCGCCGGCTTGCCGCTGGACGCGGTGGTGCTGGAAACCGACTCGCCGGACATGGCGCCCGCCATGTACCCCGGCCAGCGCAACAGCCCGCAGCACCTGCCCGATATCTGCGCGGCCCTGGCCGAGCTCATGGCCATCAGCCCCGAACAACTGGCCGCGGCCAGCACGGCCAATGCCTGCGAGTTGTTCGGCTGGCCGCAACGCGCCTGAATCAGACCCGGAAGGCGCTGATCAACTGCTTCAACTGCACCACCTGCGCGGACAACTGGCGGCTGGCGTTTTCGGTCTGGTACGCGCCTTCGGCGGTGCGCTCGCCGGCGCGGTTGATCTCGACGATGTTCTGATCGATGTCGTGGGCCACCGCGGTCTGCTGTTCCACCGCCGCGGCGATCTGCTGGTTCTGGTCGACGATCATGCCCACCGCCCCGAGGATGTTCTCCAGCGCCTGCTGGACTTTCTCCGACTGCCCGACCGTGCCATTGGCCATCGCGTGGCTGACGCCCATGGCCTTGACCGCCGCGCCCACGCCACCGTGGAGCTTGACGATCATCTGCTCGATTTCCTCGGTCGATTGCTGGGTGCGCTTGGCCAGGGTCCGCACTTCGTCGGCCACCACCGCGAAGCCGCGCCCCTGCTCGCCGGCACGGGCCGCTTCGATGGCGGCGTTGAGCGCCAGCAGGTTGGTCTGTTCGGCGATGCTCTTGATGACTTCCAGCACCCGGCTGATGGCCTGGCTATCGCTGGCCAGCTGATTGATCACCAGCACCGATTGGTCGATCTCGCTAGCCAGTTGGGCGATGCTGCCTTGCTGGGACTCCACCAGCCCGCGCCCGCTTATCGTCTCGTCGTTGACGCTGTGGGCGCTGCTGACGGCCGCCGCGGCGCTGCGCGCGACTTCCTGGGAAGTGGCGGACATCTGGTTCATCGCCGTCGCCACCTGCTCGATCTGGCTGCGCTGCCCGGCCACCGCCTGGTTGCTCTGGGCCGACACGGCTTCCACCTGCCCGGCCTGGCGCTCGACCTCGCCCACGGTCTTGCCCACCAGTTCGATCAGGTCGTGGATCTTCGCCACAGTGCCGTTGAATACCGTGCCCAGCTCCCCCAGTTCGTCGCGGCTCTGGGCATTGAAGGTGACGGTCATGTCGCCGGCCGCCACCTTGTCCATCATCGCCCCCAGGCGCTTGAGGGTGGTGCGGGTCGAGACGTAGAACGCGCCGTAGAGATAGAAAATCAGCACAAACACCGTCGCCAGCGCCACCACCAGCAGCACCATGTGCGTACGGTTCTGCCCCAGCCGCTGTTGCAGCTCTTCACCGAGAAACTCCAGGGTCGCCTCGTTGAGCTGGTAGGTCTGCGCCATCAGCCCGCTGACCTGGTCATAAAAGCCCTGCCACGGCGCATCCAGGGTCTCGGCCATCACCACCTGCTCTTCGAACATCTCGCTGGCTTGCTTGAGGCTGCCCTTGCTGGCACTGGCCAGGGCGTCAAGCGCACCCTGGGCAGCCTTGCTCGAGCCCAGGGCATCCTGCAGCTTGAGGCCGTATTCGGCCTGGAGTTTCTCGATCTGCACCAGCAGCTCGTCGAAACGGGTGCTGGCCGACGAATTGAGAAAACCCTGGCCCAGGGAATAGGCGCCCATCGCCCGCCCTTCGCCGAGAATCTGCGTGACCTGCGGGGTGACGCTGGTGAGCAGTTCGCTCAACTGCCGTACATCGCTCTGGGTGTCACGGCTCAGGCCGGATTGGCTGGCGATGATCTGGCTGAAAATCTGCGCGCTGCCCAGCAGCTTGCCGATCAGCGCACTTTTGCTTTGCAGCGAGCTTTCCGCCTGCTGCGCCTTGAAGGCGGCAATCATTTCGTCGCGCTTGCCGTCGAACACCCCGATCTGCTCCGGGTCCACGGTGACGGCGACCAACCCTTGCAGGCGTTCGAGCACGGACTTTTCCAGGGCGACAATCTTGCTCTCGATATCCCCGGCCTTGCCGGACTGCCCCAACGTCGCGTTGATCTGCACCATGTTGTTCAGGGTTTCCAGGTCCCGGCGCAAGGTCAGGCTGCTGCCCAGCAGGTTCAGGCTTTGCAGCTCGACCTGGGTCCCTTGGAATTCACGGTAGGAATCGCGCACCAGATAAAAATTGGTGACCAGCATCGGCAGGAAAAACAGCACGCTGATCAAGCTGAACTTCATGCCGAAGCTCAGGCGGTTCATCAGGGCAATGGCGGGATAGAGCAAGCTCTTCACAAGAGGTCTCCCTTTTTGCTTTTATTTTTATTGGCAGGTACGCGAAGAAAGCAGATAGCCACTATTCCGGCGCTGCTTCTGTATAGCTCAAATCGGCAAAAGGGTTTGTAACTTAAGGTTAACCGCGCGGATGGCGGACAGAAGGAAGGCGTTCACTACGCCGGCGAAGCCAGGAAGGCTCGCCAGCGCTTATTCGCGGCAGTGTTCGGGTGCCGTCAGGGCAGCACCGTCCACAGGGCGAAACCGGCATACCAGAGCACCGCGGCCCGCAGCAGCAACTCCCAGATCCGGTCCAGGCTGAGAATGCCGTCCGGCCCGGTGATCGGCGCGGGGATTTCCGCGGCGACCAGGCCGACTTTTTCCACCAGTTGCGCGGCACTGATGTTCCAGTTCAGCAGCTCGTGGAGCATCACCCGGCTGACCGCGACGAAGTTGCCGACCAGGGCGAAGCTGGCCGCCAACAGGCGTACCGGCAACCAGTCGAAGGCATGCCGCAACTGCCCGGCGCGCTCGGCGACCGCCGGGTTCTTGCTGTGCTCGGCGGCCAGCGCCAGCAGGCGATAACTCAGCGCCGCCACCGGCCCCAGCAGGAAGTACCAGAAGATCACCGCGAAAAAGCTCTGGTAGGCCTGCCACAGCAGATGCCCCTGGACCTGCTCGAGCAATTGCTCGCCGTTGTCGGCACAGATGTCCAGGTCGCGCTTGGCGACATGCGCCGCGGCTTGCAGGTCTTCACGGCGCCAGGCATCGCGAAACGGCCCGAGGCCGCCCAGCAGGTCGCCGCGCCCCAGGCTGTAGATCACCACCAGCAGATGCACCGGCAATGCCAGCAGGCCATAGGCCAGCGGTTCCAGAAGCAGCAACAGCAAACCCAAGACCGCTACCGGCAGCAGTATCAGCAGGCCCAGCACCCACCAGGGATGCTTGGCCAGGCGTGGGCTGGCCTCGCGCCGGAACAGTTGGTGCAGCCACGGCTCGTCATGCTGAACGCGCTGGCGCAAGGCCGAGAATTTCTCGATCCATACCGCCAGCAACAACACCAGAAAACTCATTGTCCTTCCCCTTCGTTCAGGGCCGCGCGATAGCGTACCCAGTCGAATCCGGGCCCCGGGTCGGTCTTGCGCCCCGGAGCGATATCGCTGTGCCCACAAATCCTCTGTGGCGTGATGGCCTTGAAGGCCTGCTGCAACTGCCGGGTCAAGGCAATCAGCGCGTCATACTGGGCATCGGTGAACGGCAGCTCATCGGTGCCCTCCAGCTCGATCCCCAGGGAAAAGTCATTGCAGCTTTCGCGCCCGTCGAACTTTGACACGCCGGCATGCCAGGCGCGGTCCAGACAGGAGACAAACTGAGTGACGGTTCCGTCACGTTCGATCAGGAAATGCGCGGACACGCGCAGGTCGGCGATCCCGGCAAAATAAGGATGCTCTGTGACATCGAGACGGTTCTGGAAGAATTCCTGCACTTTGCCCGTTGCGAACTGCGCCGGCGGCAGGCTGATGTTGTGGATCACCAGCAGGGAGATTTCATCCGCGGGGCGCGCATTGAAATTGGGTGACGGGCAATGGCGAACGCCGTGACACCAGCCGCTTGCGGGGTCCAACTGCATACCGATTCCTTCAACAAAGCCTGTGACGGCTCAGTATGCCGCGTTCCACGCCCAGGTTGCGATCACTTGCCGCGATTGAGTCGCTGCAAACTGCCGATCACCGATTCCAGCGCCCGGTCGAACAGCAAGGTGTCGTCCAGCTCGCGCACGGCGCCGCGCTGAAACTCCAGGGCCAGGCCGACCCGGGTGCGCTCCAGGACCTTCATGCCGGTGCGGTTGACGAAAATGTACTTGTCGCCGGGCTGGACAATGGCCGCCAGCTTGCAGCGCACGCTGTTGTCTTCGTCCTCGAGGAATTCGACCCAGGCCCCCTGCCGCAGCTGCTCGACCCGCAGCAACCCGGGATGGTTGGCCGCCAGCGCCAGGGGTGCCGCTTGCAGCGGGCCCTCTTCGGCGCTGGGCAGGATGATTTCCTCCTCGACCGCGACCATCGCCGGCTGCTCGCCCGCCAAGCCCGGCCGAGGCTGCCCGGGGCCTTGCCCGAAACGCTCGAATACTTGCAGGTGCAAGGCTTCCAGCTGGCTGAAGAATTCGCTGGTGGCGAATGGATCGAACGCCGCGCCGTTCAAACCGTCGCGCAGCGCCTTGAGCAGGTCGGGCACCAGCGCCAGCAGTTGCATGGCCGCTTGCGGATCGGTGTGGCGCTGCACGCTCCAGATCAGTTGTTCCATGGTCCGCAGCCCCTCGCGCCATTCGCTGGAGTGCTCGCCATGCTTGAGGCAGGCCAGCAGCAGGACCTTGCTCCAGGCCTGTTGCACGAACTCGACCACCGTCAGCGGCAGGACCTTGCCCAGCAGCCCGTCGTTCAACGCCTGCTCGACGCGACGGCGCGCCAGCTCGGCCTTGGCCCGGCCCTCTTCGGCGTCGCGGGTGCGCTGCTCCAGCAGCTCGCTGCGGCGCCGCTCGTCGCTGGTGAAGGCGAGAAACTCGGCGAGCAGCTCGGAAAAGATCGCCGGGTCGTCGACGAAATCGCTCAACAACCGCTGCACCACCTGTTCGATGCGCAGGTACAGGCTGTCGCGCTGATAGTCGTCGCAACTGCCCCAGCCCATGGCCGCCGCCGCGATCTCGTTGAGCAGGCGCCGGGCGGGATGGCTGCTGCGGCTGAAGAAGCTTTTGTCCAGCACCGCGACCTTGAGCATGGGGATTTGCAAACGGCCGATCAGGGTCTTCAAGGATTCCGGCAGGTTGCGGTCGGCCAGGATGAATTCGAAGAGCATGGCCACCAGGTTGATCACATCCTCGTCGGCCACCCCGACCACCCGCGACTTGCCGCTTTTCACGCTGACCCGCGTCAGCAGCTGTTCCAGCTGGTTGCGCAGGTCGAAATCCTCCTGGGTGCTGGCCGGCACGTAGTGCTGCAGGTGAGACAGCAGGCGCAGCAGGTCACGGGTTGAAATGGGCTGGGTTTCGGCACTCGCCTCCAGGGTGGGCACCACACTGCCACGGACATGCAGCAACAGCTCCTGCAAGGCGGCGAACACTTCCTGAACGCTTTCGTCCATCTGCGCCACGCCGGGCTCGGGCGTGGCCTGGATGTTCGCGGCCGCCTGGTCGATGGCCCGGCGGGCCGGTGCCGGCTTCAGATCGGGCAATACGCCAGTGGCGGCCAATAGCTGATTGGCTTCGGCGTACAGCTGGTCGGCCTCGCTGAGCACATAACGCTCGAACAGCTTGAGAACGATCAGCTTGACCTTGATCCCCACCCCCAGGCTGCGCCCGGCCTCGAGGAAATACTCGCAGAGCATGGCCGGGCCCAACGGGTTGCTGCGGTCGTCCAGGCGCTTGCCCAGCAGTGCGCTCAGCCGCGCGGTGAGCTGGCCAAGGGCAAAACCGTCACGGTTGCCGGCCTTGGTGACCATGGCTTCGAGGGCCACGGTGCGCTCCAGGTCATCCTGGCAGGTATCGGCGGGTGGGACGTAGGCGACGGCCTGAGCGATCGCCGGCGCGGGGTCGTACTGGGCCAGGCCGACAAAGGCCTCGCAGAGTTTTTCCAGGAAGCCGCGTTCGATGCTTTTGCGTTTCAGGCGCAGGTCGCGCATGGCTTCGAAAAAGGTGTTCTGGTCGACATTGTTCTGGGCCCGGTCGGCCATCTCGAACAAGGTGTCGTCGGCGTTATCGAACAGTTCCTGCAGGCCATGGCGCAGTTGCTGGGCGGCCTTGTCACGAACCTGAAGCAGAATTACAGGCAGGCGGGCGAGCGGCGAAGCGTTCGCCTGATCCGTAGCCGCCTTGTGCAAAGGCACTACATTCCCGTCGTTGTGCATCCAAGCCTCCTGAAAGGTATTTCTTTGCCGCGCCATGCAGGTCATGACGCGACGACGCTCACAGTCGAATCCCAGCGGGCATTGATGACGCGCCACTGCATTTTCAAGTATCGGGGGGAGCCAGCGACGTCAAAGCTATGACGTCAATTAGAAGTCGGATTATCTGGCAAAAGCCCCTTCTTGTGCCAGCAGACTCTGCTCGGGCGTTGAAACAGCCCTTATCCAGCGACCGCGCTGTTTCACCAAAGGCTCATGCCAGGCGACCAAATGCAGGGACTGGAGAGTGGCCGCCTTGGGTTCGCTTGCGCCATGGCCCTATAATCGGGCCACTTTGTTTGTGGAGCCCGTTATGCCGAATCTACGCCTCGCCGACCTGACCGCCGAAATCGAAGCCAACGTGCGCCGTGCGTTGCTGGAAGACATCGGCAGCGGCGATATCACCGCGCAATTGATCCCGGCCGAACGCCTGGCCAAAGCCACTATCATCACCCGCGAAGCCGCGGTCATCAGTGGCACGGCCTGGGTCGACGCGGTGTTCCGCCAGCTCGACCCGCGGGTTGCCGTGCATTGGCAGGTGCGCGACGGCGAGCGCGTCAGCCCCAACCAGATCCTGTTCCACCTCGAAGGCCCCGCCCGCTCGCTGCTCAGCGGCGAACGCTGCGCCCTGAACTTCCTGCAGTTGCTATCCGGCGTGGCCACCCGCGCGCAGTATTACGCCGACTTCGTCGCTGATACCCAGGTCAAGCTGCTGGATACCCGCAAGACCCTGCCGGGGCTGCGCCTGGCGCAGAAGTACGCGGTGACCTGCGGTGGCTGCCATAACCACCGCATCGGCCTGTACGACGCCTTCCTGATCAAGGAAAACCATATTGCCGCGTGCGGCGGCATCGCCCAGGCGATCAGCGCCGCCCACAAGATCGCTCCGGGCAAGCCGGTGGAAGTCGAAGTGGAAAGCCTGGAAGAACTCAAGGAGGCCCTGGCGGCGGGCGCGGACATCATCATGCTCGACGAGCTGAGCCTGGACGACATGCGCGAAGCGGTTCGCCTGAATGCCGGCAAGGCCAGGCTGGAAGCCAGCGGCGGGATCAATGAAAGCACCTTGCGCCCGATCGCCGAGACCGGTGTCGATTACATTTCGATCGGCGCAATGACCAAGGATGTGAAGGCGGTCGACCTGTCGATGCGCTTGAGCCTCTGAGGCTTTACGCAACGCCGCAAAGCAAAACGCCAGCCTGTGAAAGGCTGGCGTTTTTGCATCAATCGTCGATTTCGTTGAGCTCCAGGTAGTCCTGAAGGTCCATGCCCAGGGCCTCGGCGACTTCCTGGTGAACCTCCAGGCGCATGGCCTTGAGCTCCTCGGGCGACTCGGCGATCAATTCCAGCACAAGCTCCCACGGCTCGATGCCGCGCGACTCGGCTTCGTCCTCGAACGCCCACTGGGCCTGCTGCTTTTGCTCCTGCGGGCTCAGGGCGCTGATCTCTTCCTGCAAGGAAGGCGTGGCAGCCAGGTACTTTTCCAGGGCTACGTCAATTCTGGCTTCTTTAGGAATCATCTCGTTCTCTCTGATCATGGGAATGGAAGATGGATCTGGATCGTTGGGATCTCTTTGCCGCAAAAAAACGCTGTAAAAGCCGATTTATCTGGCCGTGAACCATTCGGGATCATCTGAAAACCATTCAGACAGGCTGCGAATATAGGACCTTTGTCTGCGGATGCATACGAATCCTTACAGCGCACCGACAAAAAACCTGTCCGTTCGCTCAAGGCACTTTCACCAAAAATACGTTGTTACATTCCTCTCCCCGAGCCGCCTTCTTGCCCCTGGAACAAGAAGGCAAGAACGCAGTCATAGCGATGTGCCATATCGGCACTTCACAAGGAAACCCAGTGATGTTCAGCCGCACTCAGCGTTCGTCCGCCTTCCTCGCCACCAGTCTCTCCACCCTGATCCTCAGCAGCCTGTCACTCTCCGCCCAAGCCGTCGAGTTCAACTCCAATACCGCCTCGTACTCGGACAGGATCTCGGCCCTGCACCAGGAAGTAGACCTCAAGTACACCGTCCGCCCCAGCGGCTTCACCGTGGACGACCTGCAAAAGCTGCAGGATGGCCTCAAGAGCAGCAGCGCCGAGCTGGAAAAGCTCAAGGACCTGGTCAACAGCCAGGCGCGCCTGATCGAAGAGCTCAAACGCAACACCGGCAGCAGCTCCAACTCCACTGCCAGCGAGGTGAGCAACCTCAAGAAAACCACCAGCGAACAGGCCAGCCAGCTGAAAAAACTGGAAAGCCAGCTTGAAGACTTCAAGCGCAACAACGGCACAAGCTCAAGTTCCAACGCCAGCGAAGTGAACAACCTCAAGCGCGTGACCAGCGACCAGGCCAGCGAACTGGACAAGTTTGGCAAACAGATCGAGGAGCTCAAGCGCGGCAGCAGTTCAAGCTCCAGCTCGAACTCCAGCGAACTGACCAGCCTCAAGAGCACGGTCGGTAGCCAGGCCAGTGAACTGGACAAGCTCGGCAAGCAGATCGAGGAGCTCAAGCGCGGCAGCAGCTCAAGCTCCAGTTCGAGTTCCAGCGAGCTGTCCAGCCTCAAGAGCACCGTCAGCAATCAAACCAGCACCCTGGATAAGCTGGCCAGTCAGATCGATGACCTCAAGCGCGGCAGCAACTCAAGCTCCAGCTCGAGTTCCAGCGAGCTGTCCAGCCTAAAGAGCACCGTCAGCAATCAAGCCGGTACCCTGGACAAGCTGGAACGGCAGATCGACGACCTCAAGCGCGGCAGCAGCTCAAGTTCCAGTTCAAGCTCCAGCGAGCTGTCCAGCCTCAAGAGCGAGGTCAGCAATCAGGGCCAGAACCTGGACCAACTCAAACGCAGCCTCGAGGACCTGAGAAGCAAGGTGAAGTGATTCAAAGCCAGTAAACACGACAAAGCCCGCTCGATGCGGGCTTTGTTGTGCATGAAGGATCGAGCCAGATCCGCTCCCCAGGTCTTACGCCCCCAAAGCCATCTCACACCCGTGGCAGATGCTTGCTCACGCAATGAATGCCGCCGCCACCCGCGGCGATCGGATCGATATTGACCTGTTCCACCACCCGCCCCGGATAAAGCCTGGCCAGCAGGTCCTTGCAGTGCTGGTCCGCCGTCGCGTCACCAAACTGCGGAGCGATCACCGCGCCGTTGATCGGCAGGAAGTTGATGTAACCCGGCGCGAAATCCGGGTTGTCGCGGGTATACAGGTTGCTGCGTATCCTGGTCGGCGGCGGCAGGCTGTGGACCACCAGCTTGCGGCCATCGGCGTCGGTGGCGGCATTGAGGATTTCCAGGTGCCTGCGCGTCACGGCGTAGTCGTAGGACTCGGGGTCATTGTCCAGGTTGGCGATGACCACGCCGGGCTTGACGAAGCGCGCATAAAAATCGACATGGGCATCGGTGATGTCCTTGTCCTTGATACCCGGCAACCAGATGATCTTGCGCAGGCCGAGGTTGGCCTTCAGCTCGGCTTCGATCTGCGCCTTACCCAGGCCCGGGTTGCGGTTGTCGTTGATCCAGCAACTCTCGGTGATGATCGCGGTGCCATGCCCATCCACCTCGATGCCGCCACCCTCGCCCACTAGCGCGCTACGAACGTAGTCGGCCTCCATCTCCTCGCTCAGGGTATCGGCCACGCGGGTGTCGCTGGCCGAAGTCTGCTTGTCGCCCCAGCCGTTGAAGTTGAAATCCACCAGGCCCAGACCGCCCGCGCCGTCGACCACGAAGCAGCCGCCGTAGTCGCGCACCCAGACGTCGTCCAGCGACAAGGTCAGGAAGTCGATATTGCTGGTGCCACACTTGCTCTTGGCCAATGACAGCTGGTTGGCGCGGCACAGCACGGTCACCGGTTGATACTTGGCGATAGTCCTGGCCAGCAGGGCGATGGTGTCGTTCACCGCGCCCGCCCAGTCCTCCCAGACCCGGGACGACGCGCCGAAGGCCAGGATCACCCGCTCCTGCGGGCCGTGCTCGTCGGGCATGTACCAGTTGCCGGCCGGGGCGGCGGCAATGCGCGGGGCGCCGAAGCCGAGGCCAAGGGACGCGGCGGCACCGACTCCGCTGGCCGCCATCAGCTGCTTGATGAAGTCACGACGTGTAGACATGAGGTGTTCTCTGTTGAGTGAATCTCGAAGGGCGTGGCCACCCGGCTACCGGGTGCCCGCTCTGCTCTGGCGGTTGCTGGCTTCAGTCGTGAAGGCTGGTCTTGAAGGTGGTCCAGGCGCGCATTCGCGCCCGCATGTCGCGCTGCGCAATGTCCTTGCCGGGGATCAGCTGCCCATAGGTGGCCTCGTCCACATAGATATCCGGATTATTGCGCATGTCGGCCGCCACCATCGGCCTGGCCTTGGCGCTGGAGGTGGGATAGCCGGTGGCGTTGCTGATCGCCGCCATGTTTTGCGGGCGCATGATGAAGTTGATCAGCGCATAGGCGTATTCCGGGTGGCGGGCATCGGCCGGGATGGCCATGGTGTCCATCCACACCGTGGTGCCCTCCCGCGGAATACGGTATTGGAAGCGTGTCCCCTTGCCGATCTCGTCGGAGGTACGTTGGGCCTGGGTCATGTCGCCGCTGTAGCCGAGGGACAGGCAGATGTCGCCATTGACCAGCTGGGTCACCGGCTGCGACTGGAACTTGCGAATGTACGGCTTGATGCCCTTGAGCAGCGCCACCGCCTCGGCCAGCTCGTCCGGCTTGCTGCTGCGCGGGTCGTGGCCCAAGTAGTTAAGCACCACGGCCAGCACTTCGTCGGGCGAGTCGATCATGGAGATACCGCAGTCGGCGAACTTCGCCGCGACCTCGGGCTTGAAGATCATATCCAGGCCGTTCACTGGCGCATTATTCAGACGCTTGTCGATCATCGCCTGGTTCCAGGTCAGGCCGATGGTGCCCCAAGTGTAGGGCACGGTGGCATTCCGCGAGTATGGATACCGGGCCTGCAACGTGCGCAAGCCGGGCTCGATGTCATCCAGGTGCTCGAGCTTGCCCTGGTCGAGCTTCTGCAGGGCACCGGCGCGCATCAGGCGTTCGGCCACGGTGTCGCCGGGAAAGATCAGGTCATAACCACTGTGGCCGGACATCATCTTGGCTTCCAGCGTCTCACTGCTGTCCATCACGTCGTAGATAACCTGGATACCGGTCTCGCGAGTGAAGGCAGCCAGGGTCTGTGGGGCGAAGTAGTCCGCCCAGTTGTACAGGCGCAGGACCTTGTCCTCGGCCTGGACGCTGAGCTGCGAACAACCCAGGCCAAGGCCCAACACAAGCACCGACAGTTTCTTGATGAGGTTCATCTTCAGGCTCCCGGGCGCGACCAGTATTCGTGGGTTCGGCAACCGTCCAGGCCCAGCAGCGGGCCATACACTTCCGGGCGGCGATCCCGGTAGATGCCCCAGCTCAGGCGCTCCTCAGCCATGGCCGCAAGATCCAGCCGCTGTACCAGCACGCCCGTAGTGTCACGGTCAGCCTCGGCCAGCAGCTTGCCCTTGTGATCAGTGATGAAGGACGAGCCGTAGAACCTCATCCGCAACTGCGGATCGGTGGTTGCCGTCTCTTGCCCGACACGGTTGGCCGCTATCACCGGCAGGATGTTGGCGGCCGCGTGGCCACGCTGGGTCAGTTGCCAGTGGTCGCGCGAGTCCAGCCCGGCGGCGCCCGGCTCGGAGCCGATGGCCGTGGGATAGAGCAGCACCTCGGCACCCATCAAGGCCAGGCAGCGGGCGGTCTCGGGGAACCACTGGTCCCAGCAGATGCCCACGCCTATGCGGCCGAAAGCGGTATCCCAGACGCGGAAGCCGGTATCGCCGGGGCTGAAGTACTCCTTCTCCTGGTAGCCGATGGCGTTGGGGATGTGGGTCTTGCGGTAGACGCCTAGCAGACGGCCGTCGGCATCGGCCACCGCCAGCGAATTGAAGAAGGCATTGCCGGCACGCTCGAACCAGCTCAGCGGCAGCACCACGCCCAATTCCCGGGCGAGGTCGGCGAAGCGCCGGAGTACGGCGCTTTTGCCATATTCCTGCGCCAGGGCCAGGTGCTTGTGGTCCTGCTCGATGCAGAAGTACGGGGTGGCGAACAGCTCCTGCAGGAGGATCAATTGCGCGCCCTTGGCGGCGGCTTCCCGCACCAGTTGCTCGGCCTGGTCGAGGTTGTCCTCCAGATTCCAGCTGCAGGCGAACTGGGTGGCGGCGACGGTCAGATGAGTCATGGCATTACCCCTTCAGCGGCCAGGCCGGTTGCTGCTGGGTGATGCAATGCACGCCACCGCCGCCGTGGGCCAGCTGGTTGATCCGTACCGGCACCACCTCACGCCCGGGGAAAGCCAAGCGCAGGGTCGCCGCGGCCTCGTCATCGGCTGCGATACCGTAGGCCGGCATGATGATCGCGCCATTGGCGATGTAGAAATTGGTGTAGGAGGCGCAGAACACCTCGGCCTCCTGATCCACGGCATCGCTGGCTTCGAAGAGTTCGAGCATTTCGAAGCGGCGTCCCTGGGCATCGGTGGCCAGTTCCAGGGCGCGGCGGTTCTCGCGCACGACCTCGGCGTACACCGAAGATGAATCCCGGGTCGCGTCCACCAGCAGCACACCGGGCCGGGCGAAGGCGCAGACGCCGTCGACGTGGCCATCGGTCATGTCGCCGGTCACGTAGTCGGGATCGCCGGGCAGCCAGATGGTTTTCTTCACGCCCAGCAGGCGCGCGAAGATCTCCTCCATCTCGGCCTTGCTCATGCCGGGGTTGCGGTTGTCGTTGAGCAGTACCGATTCGGTGGTGATCAGGGTGCCCTGCCCGTCCACATGAATCGCGCCGCCTTCGTTGGTCAGCAATGTGTCGAAGCATTGCAGGCCGAGGTTGTCGAGGATGCGCCGCGCCAGGCTTTGGTCCAGGTCGCAAGCCGACTTGCCGCCCCAGGCGTTGAAGTGCCAGTTGACTCCAGCCGTGCCCAGACGCGGATGGCAGACGAAACTCGGACCGGAGTCGCGGCACCAGCTGTCGTTGATCGCCAGCTCGACCAGCTCGACATTCGCTCCACACAACTCACGGGCTCGCGCCACTGCGCAGGGGTCAACCACCATCTTTACCGGTTCGAAACGGGCGATAGCGTTGGCCACACGGGCAAAGTCGACCTGCACATCGGCCAGGGTCACGCCCCAGCTGTTTTCCCACAGGGCCTGGTTATGGGGAAAAGCCATCCAGGTGGCGGTGTGCTGTACCCATTCGGCGGGCATGAACCAGCCGTTCTGCGCATCGTTGAATTGCATACAAGTGCCTTAAGTTAAGATTTTGTTATCAATGAAAACCGCGACCGCGGCCATGACTTGTATGCTAGGCCTGTAAAAAAGACCGAACAAACGATAGATTTTGTCGAGTTCTGATTAGCCGGGCTTATCGATCATGCTTAAACACTGGCCACCCCTGAATGCCCTGCGCGGCTTCGAAGCCGCCGCCCGCCTGGGCAGCTTCCACAAGGCCGCCGAAGAGCTGCATCTCACCCAGTCGGCCATCAGCCAGCAAATTCGCAACCTGGAAAGCTTCCTCGAACAACCGCTGTTCTTCCGCAACGGCCGCAGCGTGGCCTTGACCGATGCCGGCTTCGACCTGCTCAGCACCACCCAGTCGCTGCTGCAGCAACTGGCCGTGGGCATCCGCCGCCTGGACCAGTACCGCAAACCCAACCAGCTGGTGGTCAACACCACCCCGGCCTTTGCCCGCCACTGGCTGGTGCCGCGCCTGGCGGACTTTCACCGGCTTCATCCGCAGGTTGATCTCTGGCTGCTGACCACCGACGAAACACCCGATATGGCCACCCAGACCATCGACATCGCCGTGCGCGACGACCTCAGCGCCCAGGCCGAATGCAGCTTTCGCGTATTGCTGGAAGACCGCCTGTACCCGGCCTGCCATCCCGCCTTGCTGGAACAGGCAGCGGACGCACGCACCACCCTGCACGGCGAGCGCGAGATGGACTGGAGCCATTGGCAGGTACAGGGCGGCGCCGATGTCGGCCAACACAACCAGGGGCTGAACTTCTCCGACCCCGGCCTGTTGCTGGACGCCGCCAGCCAAGGTTTGGGGATAGCCCTGGTCAGCCAACTGCTGGCCGGCCGCGCCCGGGATCAGGGGCTGCTGGTGGCGCTGGCGGAGCAGACCGTACGCGGCCCGAACTGGAGCTGGCTGGTGCACCGCGACAGCGAAGGCGACGCCCTCACCCGCAGCTTCTGCGACTGGCTGGCCGGGGCCCTTGGAAAGGCTTGAGCAGGTTTCCTGGCGAAGCCGGGACATCCATCAATCGCTCGGGTACACATCACCAACACCAGAAACGACAAAGCCCACACTGGGCGGGCTTTGTAGGTATTTGACAGGCATTCATGGATTGTTTGAAACGGCTGACTGGTGCCCGAGACAGGAATCGAACCTGCGACCTTCGCGTTACGAGTGCGCTGCTCTACCGGCTGAGCTACACGGGCGCTGGGCTAAACCTAGCACCGGGACCGGGGTTTTGCCATGTCACCCGCCCGGCAGGGAGCAAGGCACAAGCGGCAGATAGCAAAACGCCCCGAACCAGTCGGGGCGTTTGCTTGTTCAGCTCAGTGCTGCGGTCGTGTTAAACGCCCGAAGCCTTGGCTGCTGCCACGTCTTTGATGGACAGCTTGATACGGCCGCGGTTGTCCACGTCCAGTACCAGAACTTCCACTTCCTGACCTTCTTTGAGGATGTCGGTCACTTTCTCGACGCGAGCATCGCTCAGCATGGAGATGTGAACCAGACCGTCCTTGCCAGGCAGGATGTTGACGAATGCGCCGAAGTCGACGATGCGTTCAACCTTGCCGACGTAGATCTTGCCGATCTCGGCTTCCGCGGTGATGCCCAGAACGCGCTGACGCGCGGCTTCTGCGGCTTCCTTGGTTTCGCCGAAGATCTTGATCGAACCGTCGTCTTCGATGTCGATCGAAGCCTTGGTCTCTTCGCAGATCGCACGGATGGTCGCGCCGCCTTTACCGATGACATCACGGATTTTGTCGGTGTCGATCTTCATCGCGATCATGGTCGGAGCGTTGGCCGACAGTTCGGTACGCGACTGGCCAATGATCTGGTTCATCTGGCCGAGGATGTTCAGGCGAGCTTCCAGGGCCTGGCCCAGGGCGATCTCCATGATTTCTTCGGTGATGCCTTTGATCTTGATGTCCATCTGCAGCGCGGTGACGCCCTTGGCGGTACCGGCTACCTTGAAGTCCATGTCGCCCAGGTGGTCTTCGTCACCCAGGATGTCGGTCAGGACGGCGAATTTCTCGCCTTCTTTAACCAGGCCCATGGCGATACCGGCAACCGGCGCCTTCATCGGCACGCCAGCGTCCATCAGCGCCAGGGAAGCGCCGCACACGGAAGCCATGGAGCTGGAACCGTTGGACTCGGTGATTTCCGATACTACGCGGATGGTGTACGGGAACACGTCGGCGGCTGGCAGCATGGCCTGAACCGAACGACGGGCCAGACGGCCGTGACCGATTTCACGACGACCAGCGCCGCCCATGCGACCACACTCGCCCACCGAGAACGGAGGGAAGTTGTAGTGCAGCATGAAGGGGTCTTTTTTCTCGCCTTCCAGGGTGTCCAGCAGCTGTGCGTCACGGGCGGTACCCAGGGTCGCGACGACCAGGGCCTGAGTCTCGCCACGGGTGAACAGAGCCGAACCGTGAGTCTTCGGCAGAACGCCGACTTCGATGTTCAGCGGACGTACGGTGCGGGTGTCGCGGCCGTCGATACGCGGCTTGCCGTTGACGATGTTCTCACGAACGGTGCGGTATTCGATCTCACCGAAAGCGGCTTTGACGTCAGCAGCGGAAGGCTGGCCTTCTTCGCCGGACAGCTTGGCAACGACCTGGTCTTTCAGCTCGCCCAGGCGAGCATAACGGTCGGCCTTGACGGTGATGGTGTAGGCCTGGGAGATCGCTTCGCCGAACTCGGCGCGGATGGCGCCCAGCAGAGCGGTAGCTTCTGGAGCAGGAGCCCAGTCCCAGGTTGGCTTGGCGGCTTCGGCAGCCAGCTCCTTGACGGCCTGGATAACGGCCTGGAATTCGTCGTGGGCAAACAGTACGGCGCCCAGCATCTGGTCTTCGGTCAGCTCTTTGGCTTCCGACTCAACCATCAGTACCGCTTCTTCGGTACCGGCTACGACCATGTCCAGACTAGATGCCTGAAGCTGCTCGTAAGTCGGGTTCAGCAGGTAACCGGTGCTTTCGTGGAAAGCAACGCGGGCGGCGCCGATCGGGCCGTCGAAAGGAATGCCGGAGATCGCCAGGGCAGCCGAGGTACCGATCATCGCAGCGATGTCCGGATCAGTCTTCTTGCTGGTGGACACCACGGTGCAGACAACCTGCACTTCGTTCATGAAGCCTTCTGGGAACAGAGGGCGGATCGGACGGTCGATCAGACGCGAGGTCAGGGTTTCTTTCTCGGAAGGACGGCCTTCACGCTTGAAGAAACCGCCAGGGATCTTACCGGCAGCGTAAGTCTTTTCCTGGTAGTGAACAGACAGAGGGAAGAAACCCTTGCCTGGATCGGCTTGCTTGGCGCCAACCACGGTCACCAATACGCTGACGTCGTCGTCAACGGTGACCAATACTGCGCCGGAGGCCTGACGGGCGATACGGCCAGTCTCGAGGGTAACGGTCGACTGACCGAACTGGAATTTTTTGATTACCGGGTTCACGGTGTCCTACCTTCTTTGTGGCTCTTGGGGGAACTGGTTTCTTGCGAAATTCTTGGGCAATTCCGGGAATCGGCCCGGCCTGATTGTCCAGATAAAACTACTGTCCAGATAAAACTTGAGGCTGGGAGCCTGCCATGCGCCTGCGGGAAACCCACTGACGCATGGCAAACAACCAACCTCTAGCGCAATCGCTGATTAGCGACGCAGACCCAGGCGACCGATCAGAGCGCTGTAACGGCTCAGGTCTTTGCCTTTCAGGTAGTCCAGCAGCTTACGACGCTGGTTAACCATGCGGATCAGACCACGACGGGAGTGGTGGTCTTTACCGTTGGCCTTGAAGTGACCTTGCAGTTTGTTGATGTTGGCGGTCAGCAGTGCAACTTGCACTTCTGGCGAACCAGTGTCACCAACAGCTTGCTGGTAGTCGGTTACGATTTGAGCTTTTTCTTCAACGCTGAGTGCCATTTGGCTTTCCTCTTTAAAGGTAACGTTTCGAGAAACGCCACCAACAGGCCAGGGACAAATCCCTGTATCTATAAATGAGCTGTGACCGTGCCTGTTAACAGCCACCCTCTCCAGCCTGCTGTTACGCAGGCTGGTTCCGGTCATTCCGACCGAATCAGTCGACGCGGCGCAATGCGCCCGTCTTCGCTCACTTCACCGATACCGATAAAGCGACCGTTGTGATCCTGTACTCGCACCATGCCGAACTTCGGTGCATCGGGAGCCCGTACCGGCTGGCCGTTGAGCCAATAGAACGCGCTGTGCTCCGAGAACTGTAGCAGCGGCCAATCCAGCAGGCCGCTGTCCGATGGCATCAGGAAGCGGTCGACCGCCTCGTTGCCGCCTTCGGCATGTACCGCTTCAAGCTCTTCCAGCGTGACAGTCTGGGCCAGGCTGAAAGGACCGGCCTGGGTGCGACGCAGTTCCGCGACGTAAGCACCACAACCCAGCTTCTCACCGATATCTTCCACCAGGGTGCGGATATAGGTGCCTTTACTGCAGTCCACCGCCAGCCGCGCAGTATCGCCTTCAAAGGCCAGTAATTCCAAGCGCGCAATAGTAACAGAACGCGCTTCGCGCTCCACTACTTCGCCGGCACGGGCCAGCTTGTAAAGTGGTTGGCCATCACGCTTGAGGGCCGAGTACATAGGCGGTATCTGACTGATTTGCCCACGAAATTCCGGCAGCACCGCTTCAATATCGGCGCGACCAACGGTCACTTCGCGAGTCTGCAGGACTTCACCCTCGGCATCGGCCGTGGTGGTGGTCTTGCCCAACTGCATCAGGGTTTCGTAACCCTTGTCGGAATCGAGCAGGTATTGCGAGAACTTGGTTGCCTCGCCAAAGCACAACGGCAACACGCCAGTGGCCAGGGGGTCGAGGCTACCGGTATGCCCGGCCTTTTCGGCATTGAGCAACCAGCGGACTTTTTGCAGTGCCGCGTTGGAGGTGAACCCCAGCGGTTTGTCGAGCAGGATGATACCGCTGACGTTACGACGGATACGCTTGACCTGAGCCACCGCTTACTCCTTGGCGTCTTCGGGTGTAGCGGCGTGCTGGCTGTCTTCGGCCACGGCGCGCTCGATCAGGGCCGACAGATGCGCACCCCGCACGACGCTTTCGTCGTAGTGGAAATGCAGCTGTGGAACGCTGCGCAATTTCATCTCGCGAGCCAGTTGCATGCGCAGGAAGCCGGCGGCCGAGTTCAGCACCTTGATGCTCTGGGCGATATCGTCGGCGTTGTCCTGGCCCATCACGGTGATGAAGATCTTGGCGTGACCGACGTCACGGCTGACTTCAACGGCGGTAATGGTGACCAGGCCGACGCGCGGATCTTTGACTTCACGACGGATCAGCTGAGCGAGCTCACGCTGCATCTGGTCGCCGATACGTTGGGTGCGGCTGTATTCTTTTGCCATGTCTTGTTACCTGTTGCTGCCTCGCGGTGAAACCCGCAAGGTCTGAAAGCGGCAAACGCCCGGCCTGACAGAAGCCAGACCGGGCGTTGCGTTTAGAGTCCGGACGATGCGCCGTGCATTTGCATGCAGCTGGCCATCATGGCTCTTGAAGTGCGCGAGTTAGAGGCTGCGAGCAACCTGAACCTTCTCGAAGACTTCGATCTTGTCGCCGACTTTGACGTCGTTGTAGCTCTTCACACCGATACCGCATTCCATGCCGGCACGTACTTCGGAAGCGTCATCCTTGAAGCGGCGCAGGGATTCCAGCTCGCCTTCGAAGATAACGATGTCTTCACGCAGTACACGGATTGGACGGTTACGGTGAACGACACCCTCAATCACCATGCAACCGGCAATCGCGCCGAACTTCGGCGAACGGAACACGTCACGAACCTCGGCAACACCCAGGATGTTCTCCCGAACGTCGCTGCCCAACATACCGGTCAGGGCTTTCTTGACGTCTTCGATGATGTCGTAGATCACGTTGTAGTAACGCATATCCAGACCTTCCTGCTCGACGATCTTGCGCGCGCCGGCATCGGCACGCACGTTGAAGCCGAACAGTACAGCGTTGGAAGCCAGGGCCAGGTTGGCGTCGCTTTCGGTGATACCACCGACGCCGCCGCCGACTACGCGCACTTGCACTTCGTCGTTGCCCAGGCCGTTCAGAGCGCCTTGCAGAGCTTCCAGCGAACCACGGACGTCGGATTTGAGGACGATATTGAGCGTCTTCTTCTCTTCCTGGCCCATGCTTTCGAAGATGTTTTCCAGCTTGCCGGCGTGAGCGCGAGCCAGTTTGACTTCGCGGAACTTGCCTTGACGGAACAGAGCCACTTCACGGGCTTTCTTCTCGTCGGCAACCACGCTCATCTCGTCGCCAGCGTCCGGGGTACCGTCCAGGCCGAGGATCTCGACCGGAATGGCCGGACCTGCTTCCTTGATCGGCTTGCCGTTCTCGTCGAGCATGGCGCGCACGCGGCCATAGTTCGAGCCGACCAGCACCATGTCGCCTTGACGCAGGGTACCGTCCTGAACCAGCACGGTCGCTACCGGGCCGCGGCCCTTGTCCAGGCGCGATTCAACCACGACGCCACGGCCAGGAGCCGAAGGAGTGGCGGTCAGTTCGAGAACTTCGGCCTGCAGCAGTACGGCTTCGAGCAATTCATCGACACCGGTACCCATTTTCGCGGAAACCGGAACGAATGGAGTATCGCCACCCCAATCTTCGGAAGTCACGCCGTGAACCGACAGTTCGCTACGGATGCGATCAAGGTCGGCACCCGGCTTGTCGATCTTGTTCACCGCGACAACCAGAGGTACGCCGGCGGCCTGGGCGTGCTGAACGGCTTCAACGGTCTGCGGCATCACGCCGTCGTCCGCTGCGACCACCAGGATCACGATGTCGGTTGCCTTGGCACCACGAGCACGCATTGCAGTAAACGCAGCGTGACCCGGAGTATCGAGGAAGGTGACCATGCCGCGTTCGGTTTCAACGTGGTACGCACCGATGTGCTGGGTGATGCCGCCGGCTTCGCCAGCTGCCACCTTGGCACGACGGATGTAGTCGAGCAGCGAGGTCTTACCGTGGTCAACGTGACCCATTACGGTCACTACTGGCGCACGAGGAACCGCTTCACCTTCGAACTTCAGGGACTCGGCCAGGGAATCTTCCAGGGCGGTGTCGCTGATCAGGGTCACTTTGTGGCCCAGTTCTTCAGCAACCAGCTGGGCAGTTTCCTGGTCCAGTACCTGGTTGATGGTGGCCGGGGTGCCCAGCTTGAACATGAACTTGATGATTTCGGCAGCCTTGACCGACATCTGCTGGGCGAGATCGCCAACAGTGATGGTTTCGCCGATTTTCACTTCACGCACGACCGGGCCGGTTGGGCTCTGGAAACCGTGAGCGTTGCGTTTCTTCAGCTTGGCCTTGCCGCGACCACCACGACGGAAGCCATCGCTTTCTTCGTCGGTAGTACGTGGGGCGACACGTGGAGCCGGGGCCTTTTCCTTTACGGAAGCGCGATGCGGAGCGTTTTTACGCTCGCCATCGCCACCACGACGGTTGTCGTCGTTACGGCTCTTGTCCGGGCGACGCTGCTCGTCCTTCTTGCGCACTTCAGCGACCGGCGCTGGAGCGACAACAGGTACGTCCTCAACAATCGGCGCGGCAACCACCGCAGGCGCGGCGACAGCTTCAACGGCAGCAGATTGCGCAGCAGCAGGCTGGCGACGCGCTTCTTCTTCGGCGCGACGCTTGGCTTCTTCTTCAGCCTTCTGACGTGCAGCATTTTCTACTGCGCGACGTTCTTCCAGTTCACGTTGGCGCTCGGCTTCGATCTCTTCCGGGCTGCGCTGTACGAAGACTTTCTTCTTGCGTACTTCAACGCTGATGCTTTTGCTGCCAGCAACGCGCAGGGTGCTGGTGGTTTTACGCTGCAAAGTGATCTTGCGCGGTTCTTCCACTTTCGCCTTGTGGCTGCTCTTCAAGTGAGTCAGCAACGATTGCTTCTCACTGTCGGTAACATGTTCCTCGGCGGCGGTGTGCGGCAGACCTGCCTCACGCATCTGCTGCAACAGGCGCTCTACCGGTGTTTTGACCTCATCGGCCAGTTGTTTCACCGTGACTTGCGTCATGCACTTCTCTCCTCAGGCCGCGCCTATTACTCGAACCAATGGGCTCGGGCGGCCATGATCAACTTGCCGGCACGATCATCGTCAATGCCGTCGATGTCGAGCAGGTCGTCAATAGACTGCTCGGCCAGGTCTTCGCGGGTAATTACGCCGCGCACCGCCAGTTCCATCGCCAAATCCTTGTCCATACCCTCAAGCGAGAGCAGGTCTTCGGCCGGATGGGCGTCTGCCAGCTTTTCCTCAGTAGCGATGGCTTTAGTCAACAAGCGATCCTTGGCACGAGCGCGAAGCTCGTTGACGATGTCTTCGTCAAAGCCGTCGATGTTGAGCATTTCTTCCAACGGTACGTAGGCAATCTCTTCCAGGCTGGTGAAGCCTTCATCGACCAGCACCTGTGCCAGCTCTTCGTCGACTTCCAGCTCGTCGATGAAGTTGCGCAGGATGTCGCCGGTTTCAGCTTGCTGCTTAGCCTGGATGTCCGATTCGGTCATCACGTTCAGGGTCCAGCCAGTCAACTGGCTAGCCAGACGCACGTTCTGACCACCGCGACCGATGGCCTGAGCCAGATTGTCTGCGCCAACGGCGATGTCCATGGCATGGGCATCTTCGTCGACGATAATTGCCGCGACTTCGGCCGGGGACATGGCGTTGATCACGAACTGCGCCGGGTTGTCATCCCACAGGACGATATCCACACGCTCACCGCCCAACTCACCGGAAACGGCCTGGACGCGCGAACCGCGCATGCCAATGCACGCACCCTGAGGGTCAATGCGCTTGTCTTTGGAACGGACCGCGATCTTGGCGCGCGACCCCGGATCACGGGAGGCAGCCATGACTTCGATCAGACCTTCGGCGATTTCCGGCACTTCGATACGGAACAGCTCGATCAGCATTTCCGGCGCGGTGCGCGACAGGATCAGCTGCGGGCCGCGGTTCTCGGTGCGGATTTCCTTGAGCAGCGCACGCAGACGCACGCCAACCCGGAAAGTCTCGCGGGAAATGATGTCTTCACGGGCCAGCAACGCTTCGGCGTTGTTGCCCAGGTCGACGATCACGTTGTCGCGGGTCACTTTTTTCACGGTGCCGGAGATGATTTCACCCAGGCGCTCGCGGTAAGCATCAACGACTTGAGCGCGCTCGGCTTCGCGGACTTTCTGCACGATGACCTGTTTGGCGGTCTGCGCAGCAATGCGGCCGAATTCGATCGACTCGATCTTCTCTTCGACGACATCACCGACTTTCGCGCCCGGATGGGTTTCCTGGACCTTGCTCGGCCAGGTTTCCACGGCCGGATCGTCCAGATCGGCTTCCTCGACTACCGTCCAGCGACGGAAAGTCTCGTAAGCACCGGTGTGGCGATTGATTTCCACACGCAGATCGACTTCGTCCTCAAAACGCTTCTTGGTAGCAGTGGCCAGAGCCAGCTCCAGCGCTTCAAAAATTACGCTTGCCGGTACACCCTTTTCATTGGATACCGACTCAACAACCAGCAGTACTTCTTTGCTCATCGTACGCCTCGCCTTTCGCAAGCCATTGGATCCGCGGGATCCGCGTCTCAGTCAAAACTGGGAATTATGTGGGCCTTGTCGATCATGTCGATCGGCAACAGGAACTCATGGTCTTCCACTTGCACCACGACATCCTGCTCCTCTACCCCGCGGAGAAGGCCCTGAAAATTACGCCGACCTTCAAAAGGCGAGCGCAGCTTGATCTTCACTTGTTCACCGACATACTTGGCAAACTGTTCAAGGGTGAACAGCGGGCGTTCCATGCCAGGAGAGGAAACTTCAAGGGTATATTCAACGGAGATCGGATCTTCAACATCCAGAACACCGCTGATCTGACGGCTGACGATGGCACAGTCGTCCACCAGCACACCGCCTTCCTTATCGATATAAACGCGCAACAGTGAGTGGCGACCTTGAGCCGAAAACTCGATACCCCAGCATTCATAGCCAAGGGCCACGACCACCGGGGCCAACAAGGCCTGCAACTGTTCTAGCTTGCTCGACACCTGAACCCCCTCGTGCATGCTTGTGCAAATAAAAAATGGGCGAAGCGCCCATCCCGGAAACGCCGTTGAATAGCGGCGTTATAAAGTGTCCAGCTAACAAAAAGCCCCTGAAAAGGGGCTCCGCTAAAACTGGTTGCGGGGGCCGGATTTGAACCGACGACCTTCGGGTTATGAGCCCGACGAGCTACCAGACTGCTCCACCCCGCGACAAAGCTGGGGCGGAAGTATACGACTGATCCCTTTTTGGGTCAATGTAACCTTCCACCTACAAGAAAGCCCGCAACAGCGGGCTCTCCTGATAATTGGTACCGAGAAGGGGACTCGAACCCCTACACCCTATGGGCACAACCACCTCAAGGTTGCGTGTCTACCAATTCCACCACCTCGGCATAGACTACGTTACTGCGTGAAACTCTTCTTACTTCTGCTCTTGAGCTGGAGGTACGTCAGTCGCATTAGTTGCCGACTTTTGCTCTTGGAGCACCGGGACATCATCAGAAGCCGGTTTTTGCTTTGGCGCTTCAAGCACCGCTGGATCTGGCAAACCTACTTGAGTCAGCTCATGAGCTTTCTCTTTAGCAAAGTAACCTAACCCTAAGCTGGTTATGAAAAAACCTGCGGCAAGTATAGCAGTAAACTTACTAAGAAAGGTAGAGGAACCTTGGCTTCCGAACACAGTATTTGAAGCACCTGCTCCGAAAGACGCGCCAGCGTCCGCACCTTTACCCTGCTGCAGCAATACCAGAGCTACTACGCCCAGCGCACCCAGCAGATGAAAAACCACTACGACTGTTTCCAGCATTTTTTCAGTTTCCCGCGGCGCGACAAATCGCACCGAACTCATCTGCATTCAGGGAAGCCCCACCAATGAGCCCCCCATCGATATCCGGCATGCCGAACAGTTCGACCGCATTGGCCGCCTTCACGCTGCCGCCGTATAGAAGCCGCACACCTCGTGCCACTTCAGAATTCTCTGCCGCCAACTGCGCGCGAATGGCTGCGTGCACATCCTGAGCCTGTTGCGGCGAAGCAGTCAGCCCGGTACCAATGGCCCAGACCGGCTCGTAAGCGATAACGGCATTGGCAAACGCGCCAACACCCAACTCTTCGATAATGCTGCCCAGCTGACGCCCGACAACTTCAAGAGTCTTCCCGGCCTCGCGCTGCTCGAGGGTTTCCCCTACACACAAGACCGGCTTCAAGCCGCAGGCCTGTGCTGCTGCGAATTTGCGATTCAGCGTACCGTCACGCTCACCCATCATCAGGCGACGCTCGGAGTGCCCAACCAGCACCAGGGAACAACCTGCATCCACCAGCTGACTCGGAGCAATTTCTCCTGTCAGCGCACCTTGCATGGACTCGACCGCAGAATTCTGCGCACCGACCGAAATCGACTTGCCTTTCAAGCCATCAATCACTTGATTGATATACAAGCAAGGCGGGAATACCGCGACATCAACACCGCTAGGCAAGGCCAGATGACGCAGGCCATTGATCAGCTCAGCGACGCTGGCGCGGGTACCGTGCATTTTCCAGTTACCAGCTACCATAGGGCGACGCATGCTGTACCTCGTCGGTCAAAGTGGGCGCAGATGTTACCCAACCGCATCAACACTGGCAAGCCGAAATCAGGCAGAAACTTCGGCAACCAGTTTTGCCAGCTCGTCAGCATAGCCACGGACCTGAGCTTCATCGTCACCTTCGACCATGACGCGAACCAGCGGTTCGGTACCCGACTTACGCAGCAACACCCGGCCGCGCCCGGCCATAGCTGTAGTGACGCGCGCGCAGGCCTCTTTCACAGCCGGATGCTCGACAGGATTGGCACCACCGCCAAAACGGACATTAACCAGAATTTGCGGACATTTGCGCAGCGCCTGACGCGACTGTGCCAAGCCTTCATCACGCCGCTTCAGCGCCATCAGCACCTGCAGGGCGGCAATGATCGCATCACCCGTGGTGGTGTGCTGGAAGCACACGATATGACCGGAGTTTTCACCGCCTACGAGCCATTGGCGCTCAAGCAGCTCAGCAATGACATAACGGTCACCGACATTGGCGCGCACGAAAGGAATACCCAGATCAGCCAGGGCCAGCTCGAGACCCAGATTGCTCATCAAGGTACCGACCACGCCACCCTGCAGCTTGTTACGCGCGTGCAGGTCCCGGGCAATGATGAACAACAGTTCGTCACCATCGACGACAGCGCCTGTATGGTCGACCATCAGCACCCGATCACCGTCACCATCAAAAGCAATACCCAGGTCAGCGTGCTCGGCCAATACCGCAGCCTGCAACTGCCCCATATGGGTCGAGCCACAATTGTCATTGATGTTCAGACCATTAGGCTGCGCGGAGAGCACCACCACTTCAGCACCCAATTCACGAAAAACGCTTGGCGCCACTTTGTAGGTCGCACCATGGGCACAATCGACAACAATCTTCAGACCCGCGAAACTGGTACTGGTAGGAACACTGCTCTTACAGAACTCGATGTAACGGCCCGAAGCGTCATTAATCCGCGAGACCTTACCCAGCTTGCTCGACTCCACCACGGTCATCGGCGCATCCAGCAGCTCTTCGATCATTAGCTCAACTTCATCCGGAAGCTTGGTCCCCTCCCCCGAAAAGAACTTGATGCCATTGTCATCGTGAGGATTATGCGAGGCGCTGATCACGATCCCTGCCTCAGCATGGAAAGTGCGGGTCAGGTAAGCGATAGCTGGAGTAGGCATTGGCCCCAGCAACATCACATCCGCACCAGCGGCGGACAAACCCGCTTCAAGCGCGGACTCGAACATGTAACCGGAAATGCGTGTGTCTTTGCCCACCAACACGCGGCAGGCGCCCATGCTGCGGAAAGCCATACCCGCGGCCCAGCCCAGCTTGAGCATGAAATCAGGGGTAATAGGGTACACACCCACACGACCGCGAATGCCGTCGGTGCCAAAGTATTTCTTGCTCATAAGTGCTCCATCATTCTTATTCGGCTGATTCCACAGCTGTGATCATCCGTACTACATCCATCGTCTCGGCGACATCGTGAACCCGCAGAATCCTTGCCCCCTTAGTCATTGCCAAAGCAGCAAGAGCTAGGCCGCCGTACAAGCGCTCCCCGACAGGACGACTCAACGCCTGACCTATCATGCTCTTCCGCGAAACTCCAACGAGCAAAGGTCGACCAAGGGCATGTAGGGAATCCATATGCTTGAACAGGCTCAGGTTGTGCTGCAAAGTCTTTGCGAAGCCAAAACCTGGATCCAGGATAATTCGCTCTGCCTCAATGCCTACGGCCGCGCATTGAGCCATACGCTCAGCCAGAAACGCCGCCACTTCCTTGGTTACATCCTGGTATTGCGGATTGTCCTGCATATCGCCAGGCTCACCGAGCATATGCATAAGGCAGACCGGCAAACCTGTGGCCGCCGCCGCATCCAAAGCACCATCCCGACGCAACGAACGAACGTCATTGATCAATCCCGCGCCCAGGCGTGCAGTTTCGCGCATCACCGCAGGCGTGGATGTATCGACAGAAATAATGACATCCAGTTCACGATGGATACGTTCGACGATTGGGGCTACGCGCTCCAGCTCTTCAAGCGGCGATACCGCCCGTGCACCAGGACGAGTAGACTCGCCCCCGACATCGATGAGCGTCGCCCCCGCCCGCACCATGCTTTCAGCATGACGCAAAGCAGCATCCAGCTGGCTGAAGCGCCCACCATCGGAGAAGGAATCAGGAGTTATATTTAATATACCCATGACATGCGTCTGGGCTAAATCAAGAACCCGGTTGCCGCAAGGCAACCGGGTAGAGGATGACGAAGAGGTCATTTCAAGCCTTAGTGGTCGGCAGCAGGGCCGCCGATCGGTGTCTCTGGACGCTCATTCTGCACCACTGGAGGTGTGGTGCCTGAACCGCCCTCCCAATCGCGAGGTTCGCGAGGGGGACGACCAGCCATGATGTCATCGATCTGCTCTGCATCAATGGTTTCATACTTCATCAAGGCATCAGCCATTGCATCCAGCTTGTCACGATTATCCGTAAGGATCTGCTTGGCGGTGCCATAGCACTGGTCAATGATGCTACGAACTTCGGAGTCGATCAGCTTGGCTGTTTCTGCAGACAAGCTGGCATGCTGGCTACCAGCACTGCGTCCCAGAAAAACCTCGCCCTCTTCTTCTGCGTACATCAACGGACCCAGCTTTTCGGAAAGCCCCCACTTGGTCACCATGTTCCGCGCAATCTGGCTGGCGCGCATGATGTCGTTGGAAGCACCGGTGGTTACACCATCAAAGCCCAGTGTCATTTCTTCAGCAATACGACCGCCATAGAGCGAGCAAATCTGACTGATCAGGGCACGCTTGGACAGACTGTAACGATCCTCTTCCGGAAGGAACATGGTAACGCCCAGAGCCCGACCGCGCGGGATGATCGAAACCTTGTAGACCGGATCATGCTCGGGAACTACGCGACCGACGATAGCGTGGCCAGCCTCATGATAAGCAGTGTTCTGCTTTTCCTTCTCGGACATGACCATGGATTTGCGCTCTGCGCCCATCATGATTTTGTCTTTTGCCAGCTCGAACTCTTTCATCTCAACGATGCGCTTGCCGCTACGGGCAGCGAAGAGCGACGCTTCGTTCACCAAGTTGGCGAGATCGGCACCAGAGAAACCAGGCGTACCACGCGCGATCACTGCAGGTGCAACATCCTCACCCATCGGTACTTTGCGCATGTGAACCTTCAGGATCTGCTCACGGCCACGAATATCCGGCAGACCAACCACAACCTGACGGTCGAAGCGGCCAGGACGCAGCAGCGCTGGATCCAATACGTCAGGACGGTTAGTGGCGGCAATAACGATAATGCCGTCATTCATTTCAAAACCATCCATCTCGACCAGCAACTGGTTGAGAGTCTGCTCACGCTCATCGTGACCACCGCCCATGCCAGCACCACGATGGCGACCTACAGCATCGATTTCGTCGATGAAGATGATGCAAGGGGCATGCTTCTTGGCCTGCTCGAACATATCGCGAACGCGGCTAGCACCCACACCGACAAACATTTCCACGAAATCGGAACCGGAAATGGTGAAGAACGGCACCTTGGCCTCACCAGCAATAGCCTTGGCCAACAAGGTCTTACCAGTACCGGGCGGACCAACCATCAGCACACCACGAGGAATACGACCGCCCAGGCGTTGGAATTTTCCTGGATCGCGAAGGAACTCAACCAGTTCACCAACCTCTTCCTTGGCCTCATCGCAGCCCGCAACATCCGCCAGGGTAGTTTTCACTTGATCTTCGGACAGTAGGCGCGCCTTGCTCTTGCCAAAGCTCATCGGCCCACCTTTGCCACCCGCGCCTCCCTGCATCTGTCGCATGAAGAACATGAAAACGGCAATGATCACCAGGATCGGGAAGCTGGCGACCAGCAGCTGGGTCCAGATGCTTTGTTGCTCAGGCTGCTTGCCTTCGACAATTACGTGGTTATCCACCAGATCGCCGATCAGGCCGTTGTCCTGGATCGCAGGGCGAATGGTCTTGAAGCTATCGCCATCATTACGCTTGCCGGTAATCACATAACCATCAACGGCGACGCGCTCGACCTTGCCATCCTTAACTTGCTGGATAAAGTCGGAATAGTTGAGGGTCTGCGGCTCGTTAGGGCTGGAGAAGTTGTTCATCACCGTCACCAGGACAGCCGCGATGATCAACCACAGGATCAGATTCTTTGCCATATCGTTCAATTAACTACCCTCTGAAGCAAGCTCCGCTGTTGGCGCGCGCTTCGCATGATATTCACCGACCTAACTTACTACATTACCTACAGCTCTGGCAGGCGCTGTCTGTAACCCTTTATGTGAAACCCAGATTACACAATATTCGCTTAGCCCCCTGGGGCGAAATACGAAAAAACTATCAACCCGGTCAAAAATACCTTTACTCGATACGTCCGCGAAAACCACGCCCAAGCAGATACTGCTCGCGAGAACGGTCACGGGAAGAACTCGGTTTACGCATCACCACCTTGTCGAACATCTTGCGGACGTTCTTGTGGTATTCGTCGAAACCTTCCCCCTGGAAAATCTTAATCAGGAAGTCGCCACCGGGACGAAGAACCCGCCCCGCCAAATCAAGTGCCAACTCGCATAAAAACATCGCTCGCGGCATATCTACAGCAGGCGTACCACTCATATTGGGGGCCATATCGGAAATCACAAGGTCAACCTGAGAATTTCCGACCGCCTCAAGGATCTGGGCCAACACTGCATCCTCGGTGAAGTCTCCCTGAATAAAGGTCACATCAGGGATGCTATCCATTTCCAGGATGTCGGATGCAATCAGTCGGCCCTGACCACCAATAAGGCGGCTGGTCACCTGCGACCAGCCTCCTGGCGCCGCGCCCAGGTCGATTACACTCATTCCAGGCCGGATCAGGCGATCCTTTTCCTGGATTTCCAACAATTTGTAGCTGGCACGCGAACGGTACCCGTCTTTTTGCGCCATTTTGACGAACGGGTCGTTGAAATGCTCTTTCAGCCAGTTATGGCTTGTCTTGGAACGGGCCACGGGCCACCTCAAAAATAAAACGGGTCGTGATTAACTGGGCGGTCCCGGACGCGCTCGGGTAAACTGGCCGCCGCTTTTTTACAAGATCAGACGCAGGGGTCAGATTATGCCGCTCACTCAAGAGCAGAAGAAACAGTACAAATCCATTGGCCACCATCTGAAACCAGTATTGACTGTGGCTGACAACGGTTTGACCGAAGGTGTGTTAGCCGAACTTGAACGCGCCTTGAGCGATCACGAGCTGATCAAGATCAAGCTCAATATTCTTGAGCGCGAGTCCCGCCTGGAAGCCATCGCAGAACTGTGCAAGGCCGGCAAAGCGGATCTGGTGCAGGTCATCGGGAAAATGGCGTTGATTTATCGCAAGAACGCCAAGGTAAACAAGCAACTGTCCAACGTCCATCGCTTCCATTGACGTCGGCAGGGGTCAAGGGTGCGCTTCGCGCGCCCTGCCACTCCATCCAGGCACCGGCTGCAATACCAGTACCAGACCGGAAAAACCCAGGACAAGATAGCTGAACAACTGCCAGCGTTCGGCATCCGACAGCCCGAAGCGCACCACGAAATACATCGCACACGCATACAACGCCATCAATAGTAACTGCCCGCGCATATCCCGCCACAGGCTCGCCATCCCTTCAGCACGTATCAGTACCAGCATCTGAAGAACGACACATACGACTGAGAACCCCACCAACAGCAGACTCAACGCATTGCCGATCTCTTCGATCAGCAGCGGCGCCAGGCCTATCTGGCCCAGCACCGGCAACAAGCCGACATGCAGCAACCACACACCGCCAACCCACAACATCTGGGTCAGCTGCCAAAGCATGGCACCTGCATTCAGCAGGCGCCTTCGGTCAGATGTGGCGGACTTCGACAATCTCGTACTCGATCACGCCGCTAGGCGTTTTAACGGCAACCACATCCCCCTCTTCCTTGGCAATCAAGGCACGGGCAATGGGCGAACCTACAGAGATCTTTCCGAGCTTGATGTCAGCCTCATCCTCACCAACGATCTGGTAAGTAACGCTTTCATCGGTTTCTACGTTGGCGATCTCAACCGTAGTACCGAAAATCACCTTACCGGTATGAGGAATGCTGGTGACATCAATGATCACCGCATTCTGCATGCGACCTTCAATGTCACGAATCCGCGCCTCGACCATGCCTTGCTGTTCGCGTGCAGCATGGTATTCCGCGTTTTCCTTCAAATCACCCAACTCGCGGGCCGTACCGATGTCCTGGCTGAGTTTTGGACGGACGACCTTGGTCAGGTGAGTCAACTCTTCCTCCAGGGCGCGAGCGCCCTGGACAGTCATTGGGTATTTGATCATGCCTTCAATCCTGCATGTAGATCCTGCAAGCGACGCACGGTCTTTTCCGGACCGAACTTGAGCGCTTCACAGATGGCCTCGCCCGCAGCAATGGTGGTGGTGCAGTAGATCTTGTGCTGCAAGGCGTTACGACGAATGGAATAAGAATCGGCGATCGACTGACGACCTTCGGTGGTATTGATGATCAGCGTGACTTCGTCATTCTTGATCATGTCGACCACGTGCGGACGCCCCTCAGTCACCTTGTTCACGCGGCGCACCTTCAGGCCTGCCGCTTCGATCAGCTTGGCAGTACCGGCAGTAGCGACCACTTCGAAGCCCAAGCTGATCAGATCGCGTGCAACGCCCGCAACCAGTGGCTTGTCATCGTCACGCACACTAATGAATGCAGTACCGCCGGTCGGCAGCACTTCGCTGGCGCCCATCTGTGCCTTGGCGAAGGCTTCGCCGAAGGTGTCACCGACGCCCATCACTTCACCGGTCGACTTCATCTCTGGGCCGAGAATTGGGTCGACGCCCGGGAACTTGGCGAATGGGAACACCGCTTCCTTGACGCTGTAGAAGTTCGGAATGATTTCCTTGGTGAAACCCAGCTCTTTCAGGGTTTTACCCGCCATGACGCGCGCGGCGATCATCGCCAGCGACACACCGATGCATTTGGAAACGAACGGCACGGTACGGGACGCACGCGGGTTTACCTCGATGACGTAGATCTGCTCACCCTGCAGGGCCAGCTGTACGTTCATCAGGCCGACCACGCCCAGCTCCAGGGCCATTTTCTTGACCTGTTCGCGCATCTCGTCCTGGATATGCGCAGGCAGCGAGTAAGGTGGCAGCGAGCAAGCGGAGTCACCGGAGTGCACGCCGGCTTGTTCAATGTGCTGCATGATCGCGCCGATCACCACATCCTTGCCGTCGCAGACCGCGTCCACGTCCATCTCGATGGCGCAGTTGAGGAAGTGGTCCAGCAGCACCGGGCTGTCATTGGATACTTGCACCGCTTCACGCAGATAGCGCTTGAGCTCTTCCTCTTCGTAAACGATCTCCATCGCCCGGCCGCCCAATACATAGGACGGACGCACCACCAGCGGGTAGCCGATCTTGGCCGCAGCACGAATCGCTTCGTCTTCGCTGCGCACGGTGGCGTTTGGTGGCTGGCGCAGGTTCAGGCGCTCGACCATCTGCTGGAAGCGCTCACGGTCTTCGGCACGGTCGATGGCGTCAGGGCTGGTACCGATAATCGGCACACCAGCAGCTTCCAGGGCACGCGCCAGCTTCAGCGGAGTCTGGCCGCCGTACTGGACGATCACGCCTTTTGGCTTCTCGACGCGGACGATTTCCAGCACGTCTTCCAGGGTCACTGGCTCGAAGTACAGGCGATCGGAGGTGTCGTAGTCGGTGGAAACGGTTTCCGGGTTGCAGTTGACCATGATGGTTTCGTAACCATCGTCACGCAGCGCCAGTGCCGCATGCACGCAGCAGTAGTCGAACTCGATGCCCTGGCCGATACGGTTCGGACCGCCGCCCAGGATCATGATCTTGTCGCGACCCGAAGGCGCTGCCTCGCACTCTTCCTCGTAGGTCGAGTACAGGTAAGCGGTATCGGTAGCGAACTCGGCCGCGCAGGTGTCGACGCGCTTGTAGACCGGGAACACTTCCAGCTTGTGGCGATGGGTACGCAGATTCTTTTCGGTCACACCCAGCAGCTTGGCCAGACGCTGGTCGGAGAAACCTTTACGCTTGAGGCGGAACATCAGGTCGCGGTCGATTGCCGACAGGCCCAGGGTCTTGACCTTCTCTTCTTCCTTGATCAGATCTTCGATCTGCACCAGGAACCAAGGATCGATCATGTTCATGCCGAAGATCTGCTCAACGGTCATGCCGGCACGGAAGGCATCAGCCACGTACCAGATACGCTCGGCGCCCGGCACGGTCAGCTCGCGCTTGAGCACGTTCATGCTTTCCGGATTGCTCAGATCAAGTTTCGGATCCAGACCACAGACACCCACTTCCAGGCCGCGCAGCGCTTTCTGCAGGGACTCCTGGAAGGTCCGGCCAATAGCCATCACCTCACCCACCGACTTCATCTGAGTGGTCAGGCGTGCGTCAGCCTTGGCGAATTTCTCGAAGGCGAAACGTGGCAGCTTGGTCACTACGTAGTCGATGGACGGCTCGAAGGACGCCGGGGTCTTGCCGCCGGTGATGTCGTTCGACAGCTCGTCCAAGGTGTAACCCACGGCCAGTTTGGCGGCGACCTTGGCGATCGGGAAACCGGTGGCCTTCGAAGCCAGGGCCGAGGAGCGCGACACACGCGGGTTCATTTCGATCACGACCATACGGCCAGTGTCCGGGCAGATACCGAACTGAACGTTGGAACCGCCAGTCTCGACGCCGATCTCGCGCAGCACCGCCAACGAGGCGTTGCGCAGGATCTGATATTCCTTGTCAGTCAGGGTCTGAGCCGGGGCAACGGTGATCGAGTCACCGGTGTGCACGCCCATCGGGTCGAAGTTTTCGATCGAGCAAACGATGATGCAGTTGTCCTTTTTGTCGCGGACAACTTCCATCTCATATTCTTTCCAGCCGATCAGCGATTCGTCGATCAGCAGCTCTTTGGTCGGCGACAGGTCCAGACCGCGGGCGCAGATTTCTTCGAACTCTTCACGGTTGTAAGCGATACCACCACCGGTGCCGCCCATGGTGAAGGACGGACGGATGATGCACGGGAAGCCCAGCTTCTCGAGGACCGCATTGGCCTCGTCCATGCTGTGGGCGATACCGGAGCGCGGGCACTCCAGGCCGATTGCCTTCATTGCGGTGTCGAAGCGCGAACGGTCTTCAGCTTTGTCGATGGTGTCAGCGTTGGCGCCGATCATTTCCACGCCGAACTTTTCCAGAACGCCTTCGCGCTCCAGGTCCAGGGCGCAGTTCAGTGCGGTCTGGCCACCCATGGTCGGCAGCAAGGCGTCCGGACGCTCTTTCTCGATGATCTTGGCAACGGTCTGCCACTTGATCGGCTCGATGTAGGTGGCGTCGGCCATGGCCGGGTCGGTCATGATGGTCGCCGGGTTGGAGTTCACCAGGATGACCCGGTAGCCCTCTTCGCGCAGGGCCTTGCAGGCCTGGGCGCCGGAGTAGTCGAATTCGCAGGCCTGGCCGATCACGATCGGGCCAGCGCCGAGAATCAGGATGCTTTTAATGTCTGTACGTTTTGGCATGGGTTGTCACTCAAATCCGCAGGTCAGTCGGCAAGCCGTCTTGATCAAATCTCTGAAGCGCTGAAGGGGCCGCCGAGGCCGGGGCCACCTTCAGGGGCGGGCACTCAGCGTCGCTTGGCCATCTCGTTGATGAAACGATCGAACAGCGGCGCCACATCGTTCGGGCCCGGGCTCGCTTCAGGGTGGCCCTGGAAGCTGAATGCGCTCTTGTCGGTACGCTCGATGCCTTGCAGGGTGCCGTCGAACAGCGACTTGTGGATCGCCCGCACGTTGCCCGGCAGAGTGGTTTCATCCACCGCAAAACCGTGGTTCTGGCTGGTGATCATCACCACGCCGCTGTCCAGGTCCTGGACCGGGTGGTTGGCACCGTGGTGGCCGTGGCCCATCTTCACCGTCTTGGCGCCAGAGGCCAGAGCCAGCAGTTGGTGACCCAGGCAGATACCGAAGACCGGGATTTCGGTTTCCAGCACGTCCTTGATCGCCTGGATGGCGTAATCGCAAGGCTCGGGGTCGCCAGGACCGTTGGACAGGAACACGCCATCAGGCTTGAGCGCCAGGGCTTCGCTGGCCGGGGTTTGCGCAGGCACCACGGTCACGCGGCAACCGCGCTCGACCAGCATGCGCAGGATGTTCAGCTTGACGCCGTAGTCGTAGGCGACCACGTGGTACGGCAGCTCGGAAGCCTCGATGGTCGGATGACTGTCGGTCTTCAAGCTCCAGACGCTGGAGCGCCACTCGTAGCTTTCCTTGGTGCTGACGACCTTCGCCAGATCCATGCCTTTGAGGCCCGGGAAGCCACGCGCTGCGGCAATCGCCGCTTCGTCGGAAATATTGTCGCCGGCCATGATGCAGCCGTTCTGTGCGCCCTTCTCGCGCAGGATGCGCGTCAGGCGACGAGTGTCGATACCGGCGATCGCCACAACGTTGTTGGCTTTCAGGTAGTCGGACAGAGACAAGGTGTTACGCCAGTTGCTCGCAACCAGTGGCAGGTCGCGAATGACCAGACCGGCCGACCAGACACGATCGGACTCGGCGTCTTCCGGCGTGGTGCCGGTATTGCCGATATGCGGGTAAGTCAGGGTAACGATCTGCTGGGCGTAGGAAGGATCGGTAAGGATTTCCTGATAGCCGGTCATTGCGGTGTTGAACACCACCTCACCAACGGTTTGACCGTCGGCTCCAATGGCTTCGCCGCGAAAAATGCTGCCATCAGCAAGGGCGAGTATGGCTGGCTTAGTCAAGAAGACCTCCCGTAAATAAAGCCTGAAAGGGCGATCGCAGGTTGTAAAAAAGCGGAGTGACGTATGGACACGTCACCCCGCTTCTTCACTGAATTATTCTGCGCGCTTTTAGTGGACACACTAAAGCTGTAGCTTACAGAAAAAGGCTTTTTTGGTCCACCGCTAAAGAGCCTTAAAGGCAGAGGAATGCGACAGAACATCGCTTAGCGGAGTAAAACAGGGCTCAAGCGCGAAGCCGAGCCCTGTTTTGGATGCATCTCAACGCAGATCCAGCACATCCTGCATGTCATAAAGACCCGCCGGACGACCGTCCAGCCACAACGCAGCACGTACCGCACCCTTGGCGAAAGTCATGCGGCTGGAAGCCTTGTGGGTGATTTCCAGGCGCTCGCCCTCAGCAGCGAACAACACCGTGTGATCGCCAACCACATCGCCGCCACGAACCGTGGCGAAACCAATGGTTTCGCGCTCGCGAGCACCGGTATGCCCCTCACGGCCATACACCGCGACTTTCTGCAGGTCACGCCCCAGCGCGTCGGCAATTACCTCGCCCATGCGCAGAGCAGTACCTGAAGGCGCGTCGATTTTGTGCCGGTGATGCGCCTCGATGATTTCGATGTCCGCATCGTCACCCAGCACCCGGGCCGCCATATCGAGCAGCTTCAGCGACAAATTGACGCCAACGCTGAAGTTGGCGGCGAACACGATCGGAATATCCTTGCCCGCCTCGACCAGTAATTGCTTTTCCTTGGCGCCAAGCCCCGTGGTACCGATCACCATGGCCTTGCCCGCCTTGCGACAGAACGCCAGGTTCTTCAGCATCACTTCCGGCAGGGTGAAATCGATCAACACATCGAATTCATCAGCCACTTTTTCCAGGCTGTCGGACATCGGCACACCAATGCGCCCCAGCGAAGCCAGCTCGCCAGCATCCGCGCCAACCAAAGAACTGCCTGGCCGCACGATCGCTGCGGTAAGCCCGGAGAGCGGCGAGCGCTGCTGCACGGCCTCGACCAGGTTCTTGCCCATGCGCCCCGCAGCGCCCATCACAGCTATACGTCGCATGCCGTGCTCCTTACAGGTCGCCGAAGAAGCGCTTCACGCCTTCGAACCAGCCAGTGGTTTTCGGCGAATGGGTATTGTCGTCCGCCAAGGAACCACGCAACTCCTCAAGCAGCTCACGCTGACGGCGGCTCAGGTTCACCGGTGTTTCCACCGCAACGCGGCACATCAAGTCGCCAGCACCGCCGCCACGCACCGGGGCCACGCCCTTGCCGCGCACGCGGAACTGCTTGCCGGTCTGGGTGCCCTCTGGAATCTTCAGCTTGACCCGACCATCCAGCGTCGGGATCTCCAGCTCGCCACCCAGCGCCGCATCAACGAAGCTGATAGGCACTTCGCAGAACAGGTGTTTGCCGTCGCGCTGGAAGATCGCGTGCTCACGCACATTGATCACCACATACAGGTCGCCCGTCGGGCCACCCTGAGTACCCGCTTCTCCTTCGCCGGACAGACGAATACGGTCACCGGTATCGACCCCCGCCGGCACTTTCACCGACAGCGTCTTGTACTCTTCGACGCGACCTTCGCCGTGGCAGGAATCGCATGGATCGGAAATGATCTTGCCCTGGCCATGACAACGCGGGCAGGTCTGCTGCACCGAGAAGAAGCCTTGCTGCATGCGCACCTGGCCAATGCCGCCACAGGTCGGACAGGTCACGGGCGAGGAGCCCTTCTTGGCACCCGAGCCGTCGCAAGGCTTGCAGTTGACCAGTGTCGGAACACGGATGTTCACGGTGGTACCGCGCACCGCCTCTTCCAGGTTCAGCTCCAGGGTGTAGCGCAAATCGCTGCCACGCTGGGCCCCGCCACGGGAGCCGCCACGACCGCCACCAAAGAAATCACTGAAGACATCGCCAAAGATATCGGAGAAGTTCTGGCCACCGAAGCCGGCGCCGCCACCTCCCATGCTCGGATCGACACCGGCATGACCGTACTGGTCATAAGCCGCGCGCTTGCTCGAGTCAGACAATACTTCGTAGGCCTCGTTGGCCTCCTTGAACATATCTTCCGACGCTTTGTCGCCGGGATTACGGTCCGGGTGATGCTTCATCGCCAGGCGGCGGTAAGCCTTTTTCAGGTCGGCTTCGCTCGAGCCTCGCTCCACACCCAATACTTCGTAATAGTCACGCTTTGCCATAAGTCTTCGCACTCTTAAGGACGTTCGACAACGCTCTCCTGAGCCTCGTCAAACTCGTTGAGCCCCAATACAGGCCCGGACCCAACTCACGTCAATTCAACGATCCTGGTCTTGGATAGACGACCAACAGACTGGCCGACAATTGCGGCAATCCCGAACGGAAAGCAGGAGCATTTCCGACCGTACCGCCAGCGCGCGAACAGAGCCGCACGCCGTAAAAATTTCGCTTGCTCCAGACACGCCAACGCGGGAGCAAGCTCCCGCGCGGCGACATCCTACCAGTCACCGCACAAAGGCAGTCAACCGGCCGACCAACAAGCAGTCTTACTTGTGGTCTTTTACTTCTTCGAACTCGGCGTCGACGACGTCGTCGGCTTTCTCGGCCGATTCACCCTGCGAAGCCGCGCCTTCAGCTGGCTGAGCCTGCTCGGCGTACATCTTCTGGGCAACCGGAGCCGACACTTTCGACAGCTCTTCGACCTTGGCGTCGATAGCAGCCTTGTCGTCGCCTTTGATAGCGGCTTCAAGGGCAACCACGGCGGCCTCGATCGCAGTCTTTTCTTCTGCGGTCACTTTGTCGCCCGCATCAGCGATCATCTTGCGAGTCGAGTGAACCAGGGCATCGCCTTGGTTACGCGCGCTGGCCAGCTCTTCGAACTTGCGGTCTTCTTCGGCGTTGACTTCAGCATCACGAACCATCTGCTGAATTTCTTCCTCGGACAGACCGGAGTTGGCCTTGATCACGATCGACTGGGTCTTGCCGGTCGCCTTGTCCTTCGCACCTACGTGCAGGATGCCATTGGCGTCGATGTCGAAGGTCACTTCGATTTGTGGCACGCCACGTGGAGCCGGTGGAATTTCAGCCAGGTCGAACTTGCCCAGGGACTTGTTCTGCGCGGCTTGCTTACGCTCACCCTGCAGCACGTGAATGGTCACTGCGCCCTGGTTGTCGTCGGCAGTCGAGAACACTTGCGACTTCTTGGTAGGAATCGTGGTGTTCTTCTCGATCAGCGCGGTCATCACGCCACCCATGGTTTCGATACCCAGGGTCAGCGGGCTGACGTCCAGCAGCAGCACGTCCTTCACGTCACCGGCCAGTACCGCACCCTGGATGGCAGCACCCATGGCAACAGCTTCGTCCGGGTTCACGTCCTTGCGGGCTTCTTTACCGAAGAAATCGGTCACCAGCTTCTGCACCAGCGGCATACGGGTCTGACCGCCGACCAGGATCACGTCGTTGATCTTGCTGACGTCGATACCAGCGTCTTTCATGGCGATGCGGCAAGGCTCGATGGTGCGCTGAACCAGGTCTTCAACCAGCGATTCCAGCTTGGCGCGGGAGATCTTCACGTTCAGGTGCTTAGGACCGGTGGCATCTGCAGTGATGTACGGCAGGTTGACGTCGGTCTGCTGGCTCGAGGACAGCTCGATCTTGGCTTTTTCAGCGGCTTCTTTCAGGCGCTGCATGGCCAGCGGGTCACCCTTGAGGTTCATGCCGCTTTCTTTCTTGAACTCGTCCACGAGGTAGTCGATCAGACGGATGTCGAAGTCTTCACCACCGAGGAAAGTGTCACCGTTGGTTGCCAGTACTTCGAACTGGTGCTCGCCATCGACTTCAGCGATTTCGATCACGGAAACGTCGAAGGTACCGCCACCCAGGTCATAAACGATCACGGTGTGATCGCCCTTGGCCTTGTCCATGCCGTAAGCCAGAGCGGCCGCGGTAGGTTCGTTGATGATGCGCTTTACATCCAGGCCCGCGATGCGGCCGGCGTCTTTGGTCGCCTGGCGCTGGCTGTCGTTGAAGTAGGCCGGAACGGTGATCACCGCCTCGGTCACAGGCTCGCCGAGGTAGTCTTCGGCGGTTTTCTTCATTTTCTTGAGGATTTCAGCCGAGATCTGTGGCGGAGCCATTTTCTGGCCGTTCACTTCAACCCAGGCGTCGTTGTTGTCAGCCTTGACGATCTTGTAAGGGACCATCTGGATGTCTTTCTGTACGACTTCTTCGTCAAAACGACGACCGATCAGACGCTTCACCGCGTACAGGGTGTTATGCGGATTGGTCACGGCCTGACGCTTGGCCGACTGGCCAACCAGGATTTCGCCATCGTTGGCGTAGGCGATGATGGACGGCGTAGTACGCGCACCCTCAGCGTTTTCGATAACTTTTACGTTGCCGTTTTCAAGAATGGAGACGCAGGAGTTGGTAGTCCCCAGGTCGATACCGATAATTTTGCCCATGTTAACTCTCCCGAAACTTTAGATTTTGTTGCCGCAGCAGTGGTGGCCGACTGCGGTAGCACTTAAACGCTTGGCTTATAAATGGGGGCCCTGTGCGCGATTTCAAGCCTTCTCGTCAATCGAAGGCGAAACCGGTGCAGGTGCCTTGCTGACCACGACCATCGCCGGGCGCAGCAGGCGGCCATTGAGCTGATAGCCCTTCTGGAACACCTTGAGAACGCTGTTCGGCTCGACGTCGGCACTTTCCTGCATGGCCATCGCCTGATGCTGCTCAGCATTGAACGGCTCGCCATGAGGATCGATCGCTTCCAGCTGATAACGCTTCAGGGTGTCCTGGAACATCTTCAGGGTCAGTTCGATACCTTCACGCATCGGGCGAATGCTCTCGTCGTCCGGGCTGGACAACTCGAGACCGCGCTCAAGGCTGTCGATCACTGGCAGCAGGTCGCCAGCAAAGCGCTCGAGGGCGAACTTGTGAGCCTTTTCTACATCCTGCTCGGCACGGCGGCGGACGTTCTGCAGATCGGCTGCAACACGCAATGCCTGATCTTGAGCGCCAGCCAGCTGCTCCTCGAGCACTTGTACACGAGCCGCCAGATCTTCGCCCGAAGCCTCGGGGGCCTGATTGGCGTCGAGATTTTGCGTATCCAGCGTCTGTTCGTCAGCCATAAAATTCTCCTTTCAATATCGTCCGCGAGCTCAACTCACGCTTCTGCCCGGGTATATGGGGCCGTGTTTTTCAGGTTTCAAGGGCTGCTCCTTCGGCAAAAATCCTGACGAGAGCCAAAACGCCAGTAGCCAGTCATTCCCGAACACGATAAAAAAATCCGCCAGGCAAGCGAATCGAGCTAAGTACGGGCATTGTCAGCCCAAAACAAAACACTGTATAAATAACCAGACCTAAAGCCTTGGGAGCGGCCTTTATGCTGGTGCACCTGTCCGTACACAACTACGCCATCGTTGAACATCTCGATCTTGAACTGGATCGCGGGATGAGCGTCATCACGGGTGAAACCGGCGCCGGCAAATCGATCATGCTCGACGCCCTGGGCCTGACACTGGGTGATCGCGCCGACAGCGGCGTGGTACGCCCAGGCGCCGACAAGGCCGACATTCTTGCCACTTTCGACCTGGAAGACATTCCCGAGGCCCGCACCTGGCTCGCCGAACGCGACCTGGATAACGACAGCCCATGCATTCTGCGCCGAGTCATTACCGCCGAGGGTCGCTCCCGCGGCTACATCAACGGCTCCCCCTGCCCGCTCGGCGATCTCAAGGCCCTCGGCGAATTGCTGATCGATATTCACAGCCAGCATGAGCATCAATCGCTGCTGAAAACCGATACCCATCGCCGCCTCCTCGATGAATACACCGGCGCGACCGACCTGGCCCGCCAGGTATCGCTGGCCGCCCAGCGTTGGCGCCAGACCCGCCAGGAACTGGAGCGCCTGTCCAATTCCGGGGACGAGCAGCGGGCTCGCCACCAGCTCCTCAGCTACCAACTGGAGGAATTGGAGAACCTCGCCCTGGGCGAAAACGAACTGGAACAACTGGAACTCGAACACAAGAACCTGACCAACGCCGAAAGCCTGCTAGGCATCTGCCGGCAGGTCGTCGAGCATTGCAGCGAAAGTGATTCGGGCAACGTTTTAAGCGCCCTGACTGTGAGCCTTAATCGCCTGTCGAGCATCGGCAACACCTCCGGCGCCCTGGCGGAAGCCACCAACCTGCTGGCCAGCGCGCAGATCCAGGTCGAAGAAGCCGTCGGCGAACTGAACCGCTTCGTCGACCACTTCGACGCGGACCCGGCGCGCCTGCAACAGTTGGAGGAGCGGCTGGATGCCATCTATACCCTGGCCCGCAAACACCGGATCCAGCCCACCGAGGTGGCGGCCATGCAGCAGAAGCTGCTGGAGGAAATCGAAACCCTGGATGCCAATGACGAGTCCATCGAGCGCCTGGGAGACGAGCTGAAATCCTATGCCCGGCACTATCACGAAAAAGCCAGGGAGTTGAGCACGCTGCGCCAACAGGCAGCAACCAGCCTGGCCAGCGCCGTCGAACAGGAAATCCAGCGCCTGGGCATGCCTGGCGGCCGCTTCACTATCGAGCTGCGCGCCAACAGCGGCGACGAACTGCAGCCCAACGGCCTCGAGCAGGTCGAACTGCTAGTCAGCGCCAACCCCGGCCAACCGCTCAAGGCCCTGGCCAAAGTGGCCTCCGGGGGCGAGTTGTCACGGATCAGCCTGGCAATCCAGGTGATTACTGCGCAAACCTCTCGTGTCCCCACCCTGGTATTCGACGAAGTGGACGTCGGCATCGGCGGCCCGACCGCGGAAATCGTCGGTCAGTTGTTGCGCCGCCTCGGCGAACGCGGGCAAGTCCTGACCGTCACCCACTTGCCGCAAGTGGCTGCCCAGGGCCATCAGCATCTTTTTGTACACAAGGTCCGGGGCAGCGATGCGACTCACACCGCAGTCTCCAAATTGGGCAAGACCGAGCGGATCGAAGAAGTGGCCCGCATGCTGGGCGGCATCGACCTGACGAAGGAGTCGCTGGCCCATGCGAAAAAGATGGTGGTTACCGCCAAGGCTTGAGCACCTGCCACTTTAATAAGAAGCAGAAAGCACGAAGGCGACCCTTGGGTCGCCTTCGATCGTTTCGCGGACTATGTCCGCGCGACATGCTTATTTCTTCGTGCGTACGTACAGCACCAAGTTGTGATCCACCAACTCGAAGCCATGCTTCTCGACAATCGCCTTCTGAAGCTTCTCGATTTCTTCGTCGAAGAATTCGATGACCTCACCGGAATCCACGTTGACCATGTGGTCGTGGTGACCGCCGTCAGCCAGTTCGAACACAGCGTGGCCGCCATCAAAGTTGTGGCGCACCACAAGGCCTGCTGCTTCAAACTGGGTCAGGACACGGTAAACCGTGGCCAGACCGACATCCTCGCCAGCTTCCATCAGCGCCTTGTAAACATCCTCGGCGCTCATGTGTCGCTGCTCGGCGGAATCGAGCATTTGTAGAATTTTGACCCGTGGCAGAGTCACTTTAAGGCCGGCTTTACGTAGTTCGCTATTTTCAACCATGGTCAGCTTTCTCGCGGATGCTGCTTCGCAGCTTCTCTTAATGCGGGTATGATCGGGGTTTACGTTGTCCCAGCCAAGATAGTGGAAGTCGCCCACCGATGCAAAACACCAAGCTCTTGCTAACCAGTTTCACCTTCGTGGGACTGCTCGCACTCGCCGGTTGTTCATTCCCCGGGGTTTACAAAATCGACATCCAGCAGGGCAATGTCGTCACGCAGGACATGATAGACCAGTTACGCCCGGGAATGACCCGCCGGCAAGTACGGTTTATCATGGGCAACCCTCTGTTGACCGACACGTTCCACGCCGATCGCTGGGATTATCTGTACAGCCTGCAACCCGGTGGCGGTGAACGCCAACAGGAGCGCGTCAGCGTTATCTTCAATGGTAACGACCAACTGGTCAGCCTTTCCGGCGACTTCATGCCGGGCGTAAGCCGCGACGAAGCCATCCTGGGCAAGGACAGCGGCACTACCGTGACCGCCCCAACCGAAAACGCCGAGCAGCCAAAACCGGAAAAACCAGCCAAGCCTGGCTCCTTGCTCGACCAGATCCAAAAGGACGTCGACAACGTCGAGACCGTTCCGGTGCCGACACCAGAGCCTCTGGACACCTCGCCGCAATAATTTGTGGCGAAATGAAAAAGCCCGGCGAGTCCGGGCTTTTTGTTGCCTATCGATTTGTTCAGGACTCTGGAGTACGAGCCCGAGCCTGTGCCGCTTTTGCCGCACGCAGACGCCGAACCTCTTTAGGGTCGGCCAGCAACGGGCGGTAGATTTCGATCCGATCTCCTTCCTGGACCAATTGCACCGCGGGATCGGCAACCGCTTTGCCGAAAATCCCCAATGGGCAACTGTCCAGGTCCAGCTCCGGAAAGTGCGCACCTATTCCGCTGCCTTTCACTGCCGCACGAACGGTAGCTCCGGACGGCACAGCAACCCTGAGCAATACCTGGCGATCGACCGCGGCATACACCACCTCGACCTCAATCATTGACTCAAGCATGCAACTGCTTGGCTCGCTGACAAAACGCATCGACCAAGGTATTGGCGGCTTGATTGAACAAAGGCCCCAAGGTTGCACGAACCAGTGGACCGGCGTAGTCGAACGACAGATCCAGGCTGATCTTGCAGGCCTTGTCACCCAGCGACTTGAACGTCCACACACCGTGCAACTGGTTGAACGGCCCTTCCTCCAGATTCATCTCGATCGACTGGCCCGGCACCAGGGTATTGCGCGTCACGAAATGCTGGCTGAGCCCGCCCTTGGCAACGGCCAGGCTGGCGCGCATCTGCACCTCGCTGCTCTCCAGCACCTCGGTCGACGAGCACCAGGGCAAAAACTCCGGATAACGCGCCACGTCATTGACCAGGTCGTACAAAAACTGCGCCGGATAAGGCAACAGGGCCGAGCGTTGAATATGTGTCGTCATATCAGCGTCATTTCCACAACTGGGCGGCAAACACTATAAGAATGCCGATGGGCGCCACATAGCGCATCAAAAACAGGGCCAGGGTAAAAAGCAGCGGATTGCGAATCGACAGCTCGTCTCGAACCGCCTCGCGCCCCATTACCCAACCCGCAAACACCACAAAACAGAGGCCACCCAAAGGCAACATGATCCGCGAGGTGAAGAAATCGATCACCCCAAAGAAATCCAGACCACCCGCTGCCCCCCACTGATAGAGGTGGAAAGCGTCTCCTTCGTTCACGAAAAACTTGGCCTGCTGCCAGATATTGAAGGAGAACACCGTTCCCAACCCAACGAACCAGCAGGTAAACGCCAGCCAGAATGTCACCCAGCCGCGACGGATTCGAGTCCGCTCCACCAGATAAGCCACCATCGGCTCCAGCAGCGAAATCGCCGAACTCCAGGCGGCAATAGCCACCAGGACAAAAAACACCACGCCCATCAACTGGCCGAACGCCACATTACCAAAGGCAAACGGCAAACTGACAAACATCAGCCCCGGACCTTCACTCGGGTTCAACCCGGCGGCGAATACGATCGGGAACAGTGCCAGCCCCGCCAGCAGCGAAACAAAGGTATCCAGCAGCGCCACGCCGACAATAGTGCCGGAAATGGACGAATGCTTCGGCATGTAAGCGCCGTAGATCATGATGGAACCGACACCGACGCTCAGGGAAAAGAACGCATGCCCCATGGCCGGCAACAGGCCGTCGAGCAGCTTGTCGGTGCTGAAGTCGAACATGAAATGCACGCCTTCCATGAAATGTCCGGTGGTCAGGCTGTAACCCAGCAGGATCACCAGCATCACGAACAACAGCGGCATCATGATCCGCAGACTGCGCTCAAGCCCGGCCACCACACCCTTGGCGATGACGGCCGCCGATAACAGCATGAACAGCGTATGCCACAACGTCAGCCGCCAGGGGTCGGCAATCACCGTGGCGAAATAGGCGCCGACCTGATCCGCCGTCACGCCCTGGAAATCGCCACGCCCCATATCGATGATGTAGTCCAGCGACCAACCGCCGACCACGCTATAAAAGGACAGAATCAACAAGGCCGTGATCATCCCGGCGAACGCGCCCCAGGACCACTTGGCCGAATGCCCGGCCTCCAGGGCCAGCGCCTTCAAGGCATTGGCCGGGCTTTGCCGGGCGCGACGGCCAATCAGGGTTTCGGCCAGCATCACCGGTACGCCGATCAGCGCGATACAGGCCAGAAACACCAGGACAAAGGCGCCGCCACCGTAGACGCCGACCATGTAAGGGAATTTCCAGATACTTCCCAGGCCCACGGCCGAACCAGTCGCAGCGAGTATGAAAACCCAGCGACTGGCCCAGCCGCCGTGGACAGAAACCTTGTCCGTCGACATCAATACGCGCCCAACCGAGAAAAAAGAGCGCGCATTGTCCGGGATTCACTCAACCTGCTCAAGCACGCTGCTTCACCGTAGCCGACACGCGTGCAACTGCCTATAATGCCGCCCCTATGGCTAAACAGAAGAAACACCCAACAGGGACCATCGCGCAAAATAAAAAGGCGCGTCACGATTACTTCATCGAACATCGGTTCGAGGCTGGCATGGTCCTGGCCGGCTGGGAAGTAAAGAGTCTGCGTGCGGGCAAGGCACAACTGGTCGACAGTTACGTGCTGCTCAAGGACGGCGAAGCCTGGCTGCTGGGCAGCCACTTCACGCCACTGACCACCGCCAGCACCCATGTGATCGCCGACCCCGTGCGCTCGCGCAAACTGCTGCTCAACAAGCGCGAGCTGGAGAAGCTGTTTGCTGCCGTGCAGCAGAAGGGTTATGCCTGCGTGTGCCTGTCGCTCTACTGGAGCAAGCACATGGTCAAGTGCGAGATCGCACTGGGCAAGGGCAAGAAGGAATACGACAAGCGTCATACCGAACGCGAGCGCGACTCCGATCGTGAGCTGCATCGCGCGGTGCGCAACAAGGGCAAGGAAGAGTAACGCTCTTCTGCCTTGATGCCATGATCGCCAGCCAGCGCGCTCCTGCCCGGAGCGCGCTGGCCTGCGATGAACTCCCCACCGACTAAATCCCCTTGCGCCGCTCCGCCCGAGCCACGCGCTGCACTTCCTGACGTACCTCTTCCAGCACTTCCTGCACATACAGAATGTGCCGGCTGGAGACCTCACGCGCCTGCTCGGCACGCCCTTCGATAATCGCCTGGTACAGATCGCGGTGCTGGCTGATCAGCATGTCGCGGGTTTCGGTGCGCTGCTTGTACATGCCGCCGATGTTGGTCACCACGTTGCGCTTGAGCAGATCGAACAGCCCGCGAATGGTGTGCAGCAACACAGCGTTGTGACTGGCCTCGGCAATCGCCAGGTGAAATTGCGCGTCTGCCGCCCCCTCTTCCGCCCGGCTCACATCCCCGGCCCGGGAATAGCAATCCTGCAGCGCTTCGAAAGCCGCGGTGAGGCGCTCGCGATCCACCTCGGTGGCACGCAACGCCGCGTAATAAGCGCATGAGGCTTCCAGCGTGTGACGAAACTCCAGCAAGTCACGCTGGGCTTCAGGGTTGCTTTCCAACAACTGCAGCAGCGGATCGCTGAAGGTCGAGCCCAGTGACTCCACCACATAGTTGCCGCCACCCTGGCGACTGACCAGCAAGCCCTTGGCCGTCAGCTTCTGGATTGCCTCGCGCAACGAAGGCCGCGAGACACCAAACTGCTCCGCCAACGCACGCTCCGCCGGCAGGCGCTCACCGGACTTCAGCGTGCCCTCGAGAATCATCCCCTCGAGCCGCTCGACAATGTCGTCAGACAAACGGCGCTGACGAATCTGATCAAACCCCATAACTCACTCTCCACCATCCCGACCGTGCGCCGGGCTCTCTATTCTGGCCTATCGGGGCTCCGCCAGCACCTATCAGAACGACTGTCGGCGAGCGGATCAGATGCCATCTGCACCGCAACTTCGACAAAAGTTTTAGGGCGACAAATTGACACACCGCTCACAAGGCTTTTACCCTAGCCAACAGCGATTGTAAATTGGTCTTACCAATTAACCAAATACGCTGACCAGTGCCTGACCAACAACAATTAGGGGCCACCCCATATGCAAACCTGGCAACAGCTTTACAGCCCGCTCGGCAGCCTCGGCCTGTCCGCCCTCGCCGCCGTCATCCCGATCGTCTTCTTCTTCCTCGCTCTGGCCGTGTTCCGTCTCAAAGGACACATCGCCGGCAGCATCACCCTGGCGTTGTCGATTCTGGTGGCGATCTTTGCCTTCCAGATGCCTGCCGACATGGCACTCGCGGCCGCTGGCTATGGATTTGCCTACGGCCTGTGGCCCATCGCCTGGATCATCGTCGCCGCCGTATTCCTCTACAAACTGACGGTCAAGAGCGGCCAGTTCGAGGTCATCCGCAGCTCCGTGCTGTCGATCACCGACGACCAGCGCCTGCAGGTGCTGCTGATCGGCTTCTGCTTCGGCGCCTTTCTCGAAGGTGCCGCCGGTTTCGGCGCCCCGGTGGCCATTACCGCCGCGCTGCTGGTGGGCCTGGGCTTCAACCCGCTGTACGCCGCCGGCCTATGCCTGATCGCTAACACCGCGCCAGTGGCCTTTGGCGCCCTGGGCATCCCGATCATCGTGGCCGGCCAGGTAACCGGCATCGACGCCTTCAAGATCGGCGCCATGACCGGTCGCCAACTGCCGCTGCTGTCGCTGTTCGTGCCGTTCTGGCTGGTGTTCATGATGGACGGCCTGCGCGGCGTCAAAGAGACCTGGCCTGCGGCGCTGGTGGCCGGCCTGAGCTTTGCCGTGACCCAATACTTCACCTCGAACTTCATCGGCCCGGAGCTGCCGGACATCACCTCGGCCCTGGCCAGCCTGATTTCCCTGACCCTGTTCCTCAAGGTCTGGCAACCCAAGCGTTCGTTCGCCGCGGCCACCGTCAGCGTCGGCGCCGCTGCCGTGCGCAACGGTGGTTTCGGCCAGCCGCGCACCACCCAGCCTTCGCCCTACAGCTTCGGTGAAATCTTCAAGGCCTGGTCGCCGTTCCTGATCCTCACCGTGCTGGTCACCATCTGGACCCTCAAGCCGTTCAAGGCGATGTTCGCCGCCGGCGGCTCGATGTACAGCTGGGTATTCAACTTCGCGATCCCGCACCTGGATCAACTGGTGATCAAGAGCGCCCCGATCGTCGCCGCGCCAACCGCGATTCCGGCGGTGTTCAAGCTCGACCCGATTTCCGCGACCGGCACGGCGATTTTCTTCTCCGCACTGATCTCGATGCTGGTGCTGAAAATCAATTTCAAAATTGGTCTGACCACTTTCAAAGAGACCTTCTACGAACTGCGCTGGCCGATCTTGTCCATCGGCATGGTGCTGGCCTTCGCCTTCGTCACCAACTATTCCGGCATGTCCTCGACCATGGCCCTGGTGCTGGCCGGCACGGGCGCGGCATTCCCGTTCTTCTCGCCATTCCTCGGCTGGCTGGGCGTGTTCCTGACCGGGTCGGATACCTCCTCCAACGCCCTGTTCAGCTCGCTGCAAGCCACCACCGCGCACCAGATCGGCGTCAACGACACCCTGCTGGTAGCGGCCAACACCAGCGGCGGCGTGACCGGCAAGATGATCTCGCCGCAATCGATCGCCGTGGCCTGCGCCGCCACCGGCCTGGTAGGCAAGGAATCGGACCTGTTCCGCTTCACCCTCAAGCACAGCCTGTTCTTCGCCACTATCGTCGGCCTGATCACCCTGGCCCAGGCCTACTGGTTCACTGGCATGCTGGTGCACTGATCGCGACACCGAAAGAACCGACGCCGGCCCATAAGCCCGGCGTCTGCAACTCACAACCCGGTCTGCAAGGCTGCTGAAAGCTTGTCTCTCTATATTCAGCAGCCGCCGCAGACGGATAACCGGGACCACCCGGAGACACGCCTGATGAGCGAGCTTTTTTACAACGCCGTGCCTAACGCGACCCGTGTCGCACCGCCCTTGGCCGAGCCGCGCCAGTACCCCTGCGAGAAACCGTCGCGGGTCTACCTGTTCGGTACCTGTGTGGTCGACCTGTTCTATCCCGAAGCCGGGATGGATGCGATCCACCTGCTCGAGCGCGAAGGCATTCGCGTGGAGTACCCGCAAGGGCAAAGCTGCTGCGGGCAACCGGCCTACACCTCGGGTTACACCGAGCAGGCGCGCACGGTAGCCCGCTCGCAACTGGCGCTGTTCGCCGGCGATTATCCGGTGGTGGTGCCGTCGGGTTCCTGCGCGGGCATGATCCGCGAGCATTACAGCGACTTGTTCAAGGACGAGCCGCAAACCCTGGAACAGGTGCAGGCCCTGGCGGCCCGTACCTATGAGCTGGCCGAGTTCCTGCTGCATGTGTGCAAGGTGCAGCTCAAGGACCAGGGCGAGCCGGTCAAGGTGGCGCTGCACACCTCCTGCTCGGCACGGCGCGAGATGAACACCCACCTGCACGGCCGTGAGTTGCTGTCACAGCTGGGCAACGTGGAGCGGGTAGAACACAGCCACGAAAGCGAATGCTGTGGCTTTGGCGGGACTTTCAGCGTCCGAATGCCAGACATCTCCGGTGCGATGGTCACGGACAAGACCCGCGCACTGAAAGAGTCCGGCGCCCACAAGGTGCTGAGCGCCGACTGCGGCTGCTTGATGAACATCAACGGTTCGCTGGAGAAACAACAAGAAGCGCTGCGCGGCCAACACCTGGCCAGCTTCCTCTGGCAACGCACCGGAGGTGCCCGATGAGCACCCCGGAGCTTATTCCGACCCTGGCCGTGTCGGACGATTTTCGCACCCGGGCCCACCAGGCCCTGGGCGACCAACAACTGCGAAACAACTTTCGCAGCGCCATGGATTCCCTCATGGCCAAGCGTGCGGCGTCGTTCAGCGATGCCCACGAGCGCGAACACCTGCGGGCCCTGGGCAATGCGATCAAGGCCCGTGCGTTATCCAAGCTGCCCGACCTGCTCGAGCAGCTTGAACAGAACCTGACCCGCAACGGTGTGACAGTGCACTGGGCGGAAACGGTGGACGAGGCCAATGGCATCGTCCTCTCGATCATCCGCGCTCACGAGGCGCGGCAAGTGATCAAGGGCAAATCGATGGTCAGCGAAGAGATGGAAATGAACCATGTCCTCGCTGAACAAGGCATTGAATGCCTTGAGTCGGACATGGGCGAGTTCATCGTCCAGCTCGACCACGAGAAGCCTTCACACATCATTATGCCGGCGATCCACAAGAATGCCGGTCAGGTCGCGTCCTTGTTCCACGACAAACTCGGCGTGGAGTACACCAAGGACGTTGACCAACTCATTCAGATCGGTCGCAGGGTCCTGCGGCAGAAATTCTTCGAAGCAGACATCGGCGTCTCCGGCGTCAACTTCGCCGTGGCCGAGACCGGCACCCTGCTGTTGGTGGAAAACGAAGGCAACGGCCGCATGTCCACCACGGTGCCACCCGTGCACATCGCCGTCACCGGTATCGAGAAAGTCGTCGAAAACCTGCGCGACGTGGTGCCGCTGCTGTCACTGCTGACCCGCTCGGCGCTGGGCCAGCCGATCACCACCTACGTCAACATGATCTCCGGCCCGCGCAAGGAGCATGAGCTGGACGGCCCGCAGCAAGTGCACCTGGTGCTGCTCGACAACGGCCGCAGCCAGGCCTTCGCCGACAGCGAATTGCGCCAGACCCTGAACTGCATCCGCTGCGGCGCCTGCATGAACCATTGCCCGGTCTACACCCGCATCGGCGGCCACGCCTACGGCGAGGTCTACCCCGGCCCCATCGGCAAAATCATCACCCCGCACATGGTCGGCCTGGCCAAGGTGCCGGACCACCCGAGCGCGTCTTCGCTGTGCGGGGCCTGCGGCGAAGTGTGCCCGGTGAAGATCCCGATCCCGAGCCTGCTGCGTCGCCTGCGCGAAGAGAACGTCAAGGCTCCGGACAGCCCGCACCAGGTGATGCGCGGCCAGGGCAGCAAGTATTCGCGCAAGGAACGCTTTATCTGGAACGCCTGGGCCAAACTCAACAGCTCGCCGGCGCTGTATCGCCTGTTTACGCTGGCGGCCACCCGCCTGCGCGCGCTGACCCCGAGCAACGTCGGCCCGTGGACACAAAACCACAGCGCCCCCAAACCCGCCGCCCGGTCCCTGCACGACCTGGCCCGCGAGCATCTGGCCAAACAGGGAGAACGTTGATGAGTGCCAAACAGAACATCCTCGCCAAGCTGCGCACCAGCCTGACCGGCACCACGCCGCTTGTGGATAACTTCGATGAGGCACTGGTCACCCAGCCTTATACCTACAGCCCAGAACAACGCATCCCGCAGTTGCGCAAGCAGATGGAAGCGGTGCACACCGAAATCCACCAGACCAGCGGCCAGGACTGGCCGGCGCTGCTCGCCCGCCTGCTGGGCGAACGCCAATTGCCGAGCCTGCTGATCGCGCCGACCACGCCCCACGGCCAGCGCGTCAGCCAATACTGGGCCGAGCATCCCGGGTTGCCGGCGTTGAAGGCCTACGATCGGCCCGTCGAAGAGTGGAAAGCCGAGCTGTTCAACGACACCCCGGCCAGCCTCACCACCACCCTCGGCGCCATCGCCGCCACCGGCAGCCTGATCCTTTGGCCGACCCGCGAAGAACCGCGGCTGATGAGCCTGGTGCCGCCGGTGCATTTCGCCCTGCTCAAGGCCAGCGAGATCCGCGACAACTTCTATCAGGTCCAGCAGGAATACAGCTGGGCCCAAGGCATGCCGACCAACGCGCTGCTGGTGTCCGGGCCGTCGAAGACGGCCGACATCGAGCAAGTCCTGGCCTACGGCGCCCATGGCCCGAAAGACCTGGTGGTGCTGATCCTGGAGGACCAATGAGTCTACCGACGGCTTTTCTGCGTGATGCCCAACAACTGATCCCCCAGGAACGGCGTTTCGACGACCCGCTCTCCACCCTGGCCTTCGGCACCGATGCGAGCTTTTATCGGTTGATTCCGCAACTGGTGATCCGCGTCGAGTCCGAAGACGAAGTGGTGGCCCTGCTCAAACTGGCCCAGCGTGACCGCGTGCCGGTGACCTTCCGCGCCGCCGGCACCAGCCTGTCGGGGCAGGCCATCAGCGATTCGGTGCTGCTGGTGCTCGGCGACAACTGGAATGCCCGCGAGATCCGCGACCAGGGCCAGCAGATCCGCCTGCAACCGGGGGTGATCGGCGCCCAAGCCAACGCCTGGCTGGCGCCGTTCGGGCGCAAGATCGGCCCCGATCCGGCCTCGATCAACGCCTGCAAGATCGGCGGCATCGTCGCCAACAATGCCAGCGGCATGTGCTGCGGCACCGCGCAAAACACCTACCACACCCTGGCCGGCCTGCGCCTGGTGCTGGCCGACGGCACCCGCCTGGACACCGAAGACGCCGCCAGCGTCGCGGCCTTTCGCAGCAGCCATGGCGAGCTGCTCGAGCGCCTGGCGACCCTCGGCCGCGAGACCCGCGCCAACAGCGAACTGGCGGCCAAGATCCGCCACAAATACCGGCTGAAAAACACCACCGGCCTGTCGCTCAACGCCCTGGTGGATTTCGATGAGCCGCTGGACATCCTCAGCCACCTGCTGGTGGGCTCCGAAGGCACCCTGGGCTTTATCAGCGCAGTGACCTACGACACCGTGATCGACCACCCGAACAAAGCCTCGGCGCTGATCGTCTTCCCGGACGTGGAAACCTGCTGCAACGCGGTAACCGTGCTGAAAAGCCAGCCCGTCTCCGCCGTGGAACTGCTGGACCGCCGCAGCCTGCGCTCGGTGCAGGACAAACCCGGGATGCCGGCCTTCGTCCAGCAACTGTCCGCCAATGCCTGCGCACTGCTGATCGAATCCCGCGCGGCATCTTGCGCGCTGCTCCAGGAACAACTGGCGCAGATCATGGCGTCGCTGGCGTCTTTCCCGGTGGAAAAACAGGTCGATTTCACCGAAGACCCGAAGGAAAACGCCAAGCTCTGGGCGATCCGCAAAGACACCTTCCCCGCCGTCGGCGCAGTGCGCAAGACCGGCACCACGGTGATCATCGAAGACGTGACCTTCCCGGTGGAACAACTGGCCATCGGCGTCAACCGCCTGATCGAGCTGTTCGACAAACACCACTACGACGAGGCGATCCTGTTCGGCCATGCGCTGGAGGGCAACCTGCATTTCGTCTTCACCCAGGGCTTCAACAGCGCCGAAGAAGTGGCGCGCTACCAGGCCTTCATGGATGACGTGGCGCAACTGGTGGCGGTGGAATTCGGCGGCTCGCTCAAGGCCGAACACGGCACCGGGCGCAACATGGCGCCCTTCGTCGAGCTGGAATGGGGCAGCGATGCCTACCAGCTGATGTGGCAACTCAAGCGCCTGCTCGACCCCAACGGCATCCTCAACCCGGACGTGGTGCTCAGCGAAGACCCGCAGATCCACCTCAAGCACCTCAAGCCGCTGCCGGCGGCCGACGAGATTGTGGATAAGTGCATCGAGTGCGGTTTCTGCGAACCGGTGTGCCCGTCCAAGGGGCTGACCCTGAGCCCGCGCCAGCGCATCGTGATCTGGCGCGATATCCAGGCCCGCAAGCGCGCCGGCATCGACACCACGGAACTGGAAGCGGCCTATCAATACCAGGGCGTCGACACCTGCGCCGCCACTGGCCTGTGCGCCCAGCGCTGCCCGGTGGGCATCAACACCGGCGAGCTGGTGAAAAAACTGCGCAGCCGGCACGCCAGCCACACCAAGGCGGCCGATTGGCTGGGCTCGCACTTCGCCACCACCTTGCAAGGCGCGCGTTTCACCCTGCATGTGGCCAACGGTGCGCGGATGCTGCTGGGGGCACCGCGCCTGGCCAGGGTTTCGGCGGCGCTGAGCAAACTGTCCAAGGGCCAGGTGCCGCAATGGACCAGCGCCATGCCGCAGCCGGAACGCGCCATTCGCTTCAGCCCGGCGGTCAGCGACCAGCGGCCACGGGTGGTCTACCTGGCGGCCTGCGTGTCGCGGGTCATGGGCCCGGCAGCCGGCGACCAGGAGCAAAGCTCGCTCTACGACAAGACCCGCGGCCTGCTGGAGAAAGCCGGCTATCAGGTGGTGATCCCCGACAACGTCGAAAGCCTGTGCTGCGGCCAGCCGTTCGCCTCCAAGGGCTACGCGGAACAGGCCGAGCACAAGCGCCAGGAACTGATCGGCGCCCTGCTCCACGCCAGCCGCGGCGGCCTCGACCCGATCTACTGCGACACCAGCCCCTGCACCCTGCGCCTGGTGCAAGACCTGGGCGATGTGCGCCTGGACCTGTACGACCCGGTGCGCTTCATCCGCACCCACCTGATGGACAAGCTGGAGTTCACCCCCCAGCAAGCGCCGGTCGCCGTACATGTCACCTGCAGCACCCAGCACCTGGGCGAAAGCCAGGCGCTGATCGACCTGGCGCGGCGTTGCAGCACCAATGTGGTGATCCCGGAAGGCATCCATTGCTGCGGCTTCGCCGGGGATAAAGGCTTCACCACACCGGAGCTCAACGCCCATTCCCTGCGCAGCCTCAAGGACGCGGTGCAATATTGCAGCGAGGGCATTTCCACCAGCCGCACCTGTGAAATCGGCCTGAGCCAGCATGGCGGGATCGACTACCACGGGCTGGTCTACCTGGTGGACCGAGTAACGCGGGCCAGGCCAGCCTGATCGGTATGCCCCCCCCGTAGGAGCGAACCTTGCTCGCGATGAACTGCACCGCAGTTAGCCAGTAACTGCGCGATACCGTTAACGAGCATGGCGAGCTCCTACAGGTTTCTTGCACCTGCAGGCTCAGTGGTCGTGCCCCCGGGCAGAAAAATAGAACCCTGGCGAACCACCGCAGTCCACCGATCAAGCCCCCGCCAACGGGAGCTTCCTGAAAATTCGGCAGTTCGTGCTGATGGCCAGCGGCGCCTGGCCCTTCAGTTCAAGGAGACGCCCATGAAACGCTCTGTACTGTTAGGCCTGTTCGTCACCGCTTCGGTCCTGGCTTCCCCCAGCTTCGCCGGGAACCAGGAAGACCTGTGCGAGGCGAACCTGCAAACCATTCGTGATGCCCGGACCACCATCCAATCCCAGGACTTGAAAACCAACATGGAGGCCACCATGCAACAAGCCCAGGCGGCCCAGGCGAAAAACACCGAGGAAGGCACCAAGGAATGCATCGCCCTGACCACCCGCGCGATCCAGACCATCCAGAACAGCACCAAGGGTGAAGGCGGCGGCTAACGGGCCCCGCCTTCGGGATGGCCTTGCGGGCCATTTTGGCGTAGACTGTACAAACCTGCTGGTAATGCACAGCAGGTTCGGGGCCGTTTAGGATTCGACGCCGGTTGCGAAACTTTAGGTGCATGCCGAGTTGGTAACAGAACTCGTAAATCCACTGTTGCAACTTCCTATAGTTGCCAATGACGAAACCTACGGGGAATACGCTCTCGCTGCGTAAGCGGCGCTAGCCTTCCTTCTGGTACCTTCGGGTCCAGCAATCATCAGGGGATGTCTGTAAACCCGAAATGATTGTCATACAGAACAGAATCGCCGTGCAGTACGTTGTGGACGAAGCGGCTAAAACTTACACAACTCGCCCAAAGCACCCTGCCCGTCGGGTCGCTGAGGGTTAACTCAATAGACACGGCTACGCATGTAGTACCGACAGCGGAGTACTGGCGGACGGGGGTTCAAATCCCCCCGGCTCCACCAAATGATCAAAAAAAGACGTCCACGGACGTCTTTTTTTGTGCCTGAAATTCAGTAAATGTAGGATTTTTCAGCGTCATCACGATCCGATAGCGTCCAGCACAATCCATGAAATTCGAAGAATAGGATCAATATGGACCTCGAGACCTTCTTCCAAGGTTTCATTTCCGCAAGCACGCAAGAGAACCATTGAAGCACGTGGATTCCTCACCCACGGCATTGATCCTAAAGAGAAACGGGACGCCGTGGAGCGAACCAAGAAAGCGGCAACCGAACACATCTTCTAGAACGTGGCGACGGCCTGGGCTTCGGTGTCAGGGGGCAAAGGGCTGGCGGTCGCCTTAAGCCCTGTTTTACTCACCCAGCCTTCGCCAGCTCCCGGCCCACTGGAGCACTTTACCCTCATGATCTTTTTCGGCGGGGCGGAAAATCCGGATATAACGCGCACCGTCCAGTTCGACCTCATCCCGACTGCTGGCGAAGGGGAACTTCTCGTCCAGCGCCTGCCAGGCTTTTTCTTCTTCCGTCAGTGGCAGCAATCCAAGCGCTTTCAATCTTCCTTCGATTAGAAGCACTCTATCCTGGCGTCTTTGCAATTCGTCCTGAATGCTTTTCTCGGACAACCGCCCCATGGAGGCTTTGAGGTATTCGAGAAGTTCTTCTCTGGCCCATTCCAAGTCGAATTCGGAGAACTCGCTCGTATAGTTCTCGCGCTCCAGGATATCCAGCCCTTCCCGCTCCGAGAGCACATTCAGGTTGATCAGCGCGTATGCAAAAGCCCCTGTAGGGCATATTCCGCCTTTATTGGTGGCGATACAGTACAGGCTGATGGTGTTCAGTCGGCCGGGATAGAAGAAGCCGAAGAGCTCGTCGAACTCTTCCTGGCTAAGCACTTCCATGTGACTGGAACACAGTCCAGCGCCCTCGGGAAAATCGACTTCGGTGATATAGCCTTTCTCACTCAGCGCGCCCACCAAGGCAGAGAAATCGATATCCCCCGTATGGACTCTGAACTTGAGATAACCAGAAAAATTGAAATCGTCAGGATACATCTGCCCTCCCGGTCTCTTCGGTTGAGACACAAAAATGAGTGATCTTAGATCATCGTTACCAATGTGGTAACGACGGCCTTTTTTCAACAATATCCTTTCGATTTCAGTGACTGAAATTTCAGTAAGCTGGAGGCCCCTCCACTACCCAGACCCCGCGGGTTTCCGACCCCGTATCCGCTGTAATTCCTCGGGGGCCCCCGCGCAGTTTCAGTATCCCGACCGCTCTAGCACTTCAGCCCACCCTACGCTAGCCTCGCGTAGCAGGCCAAGGAGTGTTGACCCAACGAAGAGCTGTTCAAGGAATGTCAGTCGGATGAAAACAAACAAACAAACAAACGCATCACACGGGCTTACTGTGTCGAGCTTGAAAAGGAGTTATCGATTGTCGCTGCAAGGCGTGAATATCTCTCCCTAGAACCACCACGCGCACGTTTCACATTCCTCTGCACTAATGAGGAATGCAGAAAGCTCGACGCCAAGATCACGGGCGTCAACTACGATGTGAATCCCCAAGTGCAGCAGCTCAGACTCTGTATCCCTGCTTGTATCCCGAAGAATGAAACCTCAAAAGCAACCCCATGTTTTCAAGGACATTTACTAGCAAGTTCAAATGCCCCCGGCCCGCCAAACAAAGCACCAACAAAGCCCGCCTTGTGCGGGCTTTGTTGTTCCTGGCCTTAACGTTCCGCCACCATCGCCAACCGCCCCCTCCCCGCCATTGCAGCCCGAGCCTTCCTTCCCCCGAAGCAGCGTTAAGTCTCTTTCTATTGTGCGAATTTTCCTAGAAACTCCCAGCCGCTTGCGCCTACCGCCCTGCACTGGCTAGCCTCGATCTGTCACTGCAAATTCAGTGACCGGGTTTAGCAGCTCGACGTGTAACTAGGCGCATGGCGCCCCCATTACGTGGCGCTTTTCTTGGCTCCGCTTTATGGCGGCCGTGCGCAGGGCACCTTTGGGTGCGCCGGGGTCCTAGTCACCGGTCTGCTAACCTGCGAACGGCCGCCACCCTATCGTTTAGCAGCGACGGTGATGGCTCCTATTTCTGTACTAGGAGTTACGCCATGAAAAAGCTCGTCCCCGATCCGCCCAGCACTGCCCGCCGCGTCAGGAATCTCGAACACGATCTGGCCAATCAGCACATCCGGCAGAAGCTGTCAGTTCAGCCTGCTGATGTGTCTCTGATTCAGTCGCTCAAAAAAACCGTCAGTATCCCGGTGAGCCGCGATTCCTTGTTCTCAGTCCGGGAAGGCATCAACGCCGAAGAAGCCCTGCTCCACGTCTCCCTGCTGCTGAAAAGCGCCGAGGAGGTTTCCGATGAAATCACTGAGCGCGGCAGTGGCATCGAGCGCGGTTTGATCTGGTCTATGGTGCACTCGGTGGAGATGGCGCGAGCCGTGGTAGACGCCTTGCTCGATGGCAGTCGCCACACGCCATCGCTGAAGTAGAACCCCACGTGAAAGCACGGCGCGGCAGCACGACCTGCCGCGCTGTTCCTTAATGACAAACCTGCGCAGGTGGAAAACAGACACGGCCTGAACCGGCCTGGAATGCTGGGCGCATTCGAATTCAACGCACCTGCCAAACACTCAAAACAGCACCCCCAACTCCACCCCCTCCGCCATCACCCTATTCCCCTCATCCCCCGGATGCAGGTGATCGCCCGAATCCACCCGTGGCGACAACCGAGTCGGATGCCGCGGATCGCGAGTCATTCGGTCGAAATCAATCACCGCATCAAATGCCCGACTGGTGCGAATCCATTGATTGAGCGCCTGGCGCAGTTGTTCCTTTTGCGGGCTGTGGTAGTGCTCGATGCTGCTGCCTTCCAGGGCGCCTTCGAAGGGCAGCAATGTGGTGCCGATGATGCGGACGTTGTGGCGATGCGCCTGGTCGATCAGTTGCCGGTAGCCGGCGATCAGGCCATCCAGAGAAGGCAACGGCGCGTTGGGCGCGAAAGCGGTGCCCGGCCAGCTGATGTCGTTGATTCCCAGCATCAGCACCACGCTTTTCACCCCGGGTTTGCTCAGCACGTCGCGCTCGAAACGCGCCAGCGCGCTGGCGCCCATGCCGTGTTCGAGCAGGCGCGCGCCGGATATGCCGCCGTTGAGCACGGCGATGTTCTTGGCGGCCAGGCGCTGGGCGAGGAAGTCCGGCCAGCGGTGGTTGCTGTCCAGGGTCGAGCCGTTGCCGTCGGTAATGGAGTCGCCGAGCACCACCAGGGCGCGGCTGTCGGGCGCGGCGTCCACCAGGATGTCGCTGAGGAACAGCCGCGCTTGCACTTGCCGCTCCCCCGCTAGCTGCTGGGCGTCGACCTGGTTGCCCGCAGCGATGAAGGCGGTTTGCTTGCCGTCCCAATGGAAGGTGCTCAGCGGCGTGGGCTGCGGCAGGTACAGCGAGACCAGCAGCTCGCCGAGGGCCGGCACCACCAGGGCGACCGGGTCGCTGGTACGGGTCTCGCCCGGCGCGATGCTGACTTGCGGCGCGCCGCCAAACGTCAGGACTTGTCCGGAACCTGCGCGACCAGACTCGCCCTTCTCCACGGCCACGACCCGCGCCGCGCCAACCAGCAGCGGCTGCTGGCCGTATTCGTTGGAAACTACCACCCGCACCCGGCTGCCACCGATGCTGACGCGCAGCTTCTGCTGGACGGTGCTATCGGCCAGGGTTGCGGGAATCCGCGTGGGCAGCGGCAGCTCGTTGCCCCAGGTCGGCTGCGGGCTGGCCATCCAACTGGTAAGCCAGTTGTCCCGGGCCAGCACCGGGTTCGCGGCCAGCAGGGCCGTTATCACCAGCGGCAGTGAGAATTGCGTGTGCAGGGCTTTCATCCGGTCGTTCCTTGAGACAAAGGCTGAGGCGAGCCAGATTGCTCCATTCGAAATAATCGTGATAGAAGGCATAACTTCATACAGCCCATTCCGATATCGAATACCCATGGACAGCCTCAAAGCGATGCACTGTTTCGTCCGCGCCGTCGAGCTGGGCAGCCTGTCGTCGGCCGCCCGGGAGCTGGGCAGCACCCAGCCCACCGTCAGCAAGCTGGTGGCGGCCCTGGAAAAACAGCTGGGCGCCCGCCTGCTCACCCGCGGCACCAGCGGGCTGACGCCCACCGAGCAGGGCAAGCGCTTCTATGAACGAGCGAAGGCGGTGCTGGAGGAATACACCGAGGCGGTGGCCGAGGTGCGCGGCCTGACCGAGCGCCCCGAGGGCGTGCTGCGGGTCAATGTGCCGGTGAGCCTGGGCGTGCTGCACCTGAATACGCTGCTGCTGGCGTTCATGGCGCAATACCCGGACATCGAAGTGGAGCTGATCTTCAACGATCGATTCGTCGACCTCACCGAAGAGAACGTCGACCTGGCCCTGCGCCTGGGCGGGGATCTGCCGCCCAACGCCATCGCCCGGCGCATCGCCACATCGCCGCGCTACCTGGTGGCGGCGCCGGAATACCTGCGCCAGCATGCGCCCCTGAGCTGCCCGGCCGACCTGGGCGGCCACTACTTCCTGCGCTTTGCCTGGCTGGCCGCGGGCGACCGCCTGGAGCTGAGCGGCCCGGGCGGCGAGAAGGCCAGCGTCACCCCGCAAGGGCGCTACCGGAGCAACAGCTCGCTGGCCATTCGCGATGGCGTGTTGCAAGGCGCCGGGCTCTGCATCACCCCGGCGTGGCTGGTCAGCGACCTGCTGGACAGCGGCCGCTTGGTGCGGGTGCTGCCCGACTGGAGCGGGCCGCCGAACGAGGCGTTCCTGATCTACCCCGAGCGCCGTTATCGCCCCCTGCGCGTGCGCTTGCTCATGGCCTACCTGGCCGAGCAGGTGCCGCGGTTGCCAGGCTTTATTGCGTAACCGGCCCCAGGCCAGCCGTGCCGCCGTAAGCCCATCGACCTTGGCCAGGTCGGCACGCGAAGCCTGCGCCGGCCACGATCAATGGCCATTACGATCCCCTTTTGGCCAACCCCGTGCTGTGAATCCCCGGGGCCGTCGGCAAGAATCAAACCCGGACCGCTGACTCGAGCGACCCGCGCGGTCGCCAGAACCGCCCTTGTGAACCTGACCCTCTTCGTCCTTTGCCCGTTAAGGACCGCCTGTCGTGTACAGAACATAAAAACCATCGCCACGCTGGGGAAACCATTCATGGCCACTATGAAACGCATACTGAGTGCCACCGTTTGTGGGCTGTCGCTGCTGGCCAGCGCGGCACAGGCCGAGCAGCGCGAGCTGCGGGTGTACAACTGGGCCGACTACATCCTGCCGTCGGTGCCCAAGGACTTCGCCAAGAACAGCGGCATCAAGGTCACCTGGGACACCTTCGACACCAACGAATCCCTCGAGGCCAAGTTGCTGACCGGCAACTCGGGCTACGACCTGGTGGTGCCGTCGAACCAGTTCCTCGACACCCAGATCAAGGCCGGGGTGTTCCAGAAGCTCGACAAGTCCAAGCTGCCCAACTGGAAGCACCAGGACCCCGCGCTGCTCAAGCTGCTGGACAGCAACGACCCCGGCAACCAGTACGGCGTGCCCTACATGTACGGCACGGTGCTGATCGGCTTCAATCCGGCCAAGGTCAAGGCCGCGCTGGGCGACAACGCGCCGGTGGACAGCTGGGACCTGGTGTTCAAGCCGGAGAACATGCAGAAGCTCAAATCCTGCGGCGTAGCCATGCTCGACTCGCCGTCGGAAATCCTCCCGCTGGCCCTGCACTACCTGGGCCTGGACCCCAACAGCCAGAACCCGCAGGACTATGAAAAAGCCAAGGAACTGATGCTGAAAATCCGCCCCTACGTCACCTACTTCAACTCGGCCAAGTACATGACCGATATCGCCAACGGCGACATTTGCGTGGCCATCGGCTACTCCGGCAGCTTCTACCAGTTCGGCAACCGCGCCAAAGAGGCCGGCAACGGCGTGGTGGTGGACTGGCGCCTGCCCAAGGAAGGCGCGCCGATCTGGTTCGACACCTTCGCCATTCCCAAGAGCGCGAAGAACGTCGCCGAGGCCCATGAGTTCCTCAACACCCTGCTGGACCCGAAAGTCATCGCGCCCATCAGTGACTTCCTCGGTTACCCCAACGCCAACAAGGATTCGATTGCGCTGATCAACAAGGAAATCACCGGCAATACCGACCTCACGCCCACCCCCGAAGCCCTGAAGAAGCTTTACGTGGTGCAGCCGCTGCCGCAGAAGCTGGAGCGCGTGCGCACCCGGGCCTGGACCAGCATCAAGTCGGATAAATGACCCACCCTTCGGACAGCCTGGCCCTGGGCTGTCCGAGCACCGGCAAGCGTGGCGTGTCAGCCCTCGCGCCGAAGAAACGGCAGCAGATGAGCAATAAACGCCTCGGGCGCCTCCTCGGTAATGAAGTGGCCACACCCCGGCACGATGGCCCCCTGAAGATGCAGCGCATTGCCCTTCATCGTCAGCAACGGCGCATCGTTGGTGGCGTGTTCGGCGCCAATCGCCAGGACCGGCATTTCCAGCGGGCGGCTGGCGCGCTCGCGGTTCTGCCGGATGCTTTCGGGGATGGCCCGGTAATAGGCGAACCCACCCCGCAGCCCACCGGGTACCGAATAGGCTTTGACATAGGCCTGGACCGCGACCCGCTCCTGATGCACCGACCATTTCTCGAACATGTAGGCCAGGTACTGCGCCTCCCGCCCGGCGATCAGCATCTCTGGCAAGTCCTGCAACTGGTTGAACATGAAGTGCCAGAGAAAAATGTTCTGCCCCGGCGGCGCGAAGATCGTCGGCGCCTCGGCCAGCCCGGGAATCACCGCCTCCGTCAGGGCCAGTTTCTCCACCGCCTGCGGATAGTCGCAGGCCAGGGCATAGGCCACCCACATGCCGACATCGTGCCCCACCACCGAGTATTGGCTGTAACCCAGCGCCAGCATCAAGGCCTGCAGGCGAGACGCCGTGGTGCCGGTGTCGTAGCCCTGCTCGGGACGATCGGACAAGCCCATGCCGGGCAGGTCCACCGCAATCGCCCGGTAACCCTGCCCGGCCAGCGCCTGCATGACGTGGCGCCAGGTAAACCAGGTCTGCGGCCACCCGGGAATCAACAACACTGGCTTGCCCTGGCCCTCGCTGACATAGTGAATGCGCCCGCCGTCCACCTGTACGTAGCCATGGCGGTAGTCACGCCCGGCAAAAGCCTGCTGTTCGAAAAGATCCATGGTCAGCGTCCTTGAGGAGCGGGCTGGGCAATGCCCAGCAGTCGGTTGATCTGCGCCTGGTCCAGCGGTGCGCCGGCGAAGTCGTCGAAGACTTTGTCGGTCACCTGGATGATGTGCTCATTGATAAAGGCCACGCCCTCGCGCGCGCCCTGTTCCTGGTCTTTCAGGCAGCACTCCCATTCCAGGGTCGCCCAGCCGGCATAGTCATAGAGCGCCAGCTTGGAAAAGATCCCCTTGAAATCCACCTGCCCATCGCCCAGCGACCGGAACCGCCCGGCCCGCTCGGCCCACGGCTGATAACCGCCGTAAATGCCCTGTCGGCCGGTGGGATTGAACTCGGCGTCCTTCACATGAAACATGCGAATGAACTCGTGGTAGATATCCAGGTAATCCAGGTAATTGAGTTGCTGCAGCACAAAATGGCTGGGGTCGAAGAGCATCTTGCAGCGCGGGTGGTTGCCGACCCGCTCCAGGAACATCTCGAAGCTCACGCCGTCATGCAGGTCCTCGCCAGGGTGGATCTCGTAGCACAGGTTCACCCCCGCCTCGTCACAGGCGTCGAGAATCGGCAGCCAGCGCTTGGCCAGTTCATTGAACGCCGAGTCGACCAAGCCTTGCGGGTGCTGTGGAAAGGGAAAGAAATAGGGCCAGGCGAACGAGCCGGAAAAGGTCCCCATGTCGCTGAGGCCCAGCCTGCGCGACGCTTTGGCGGACAGTTTCAGCTGTTCGAGGGCCCACTGGGTCTTGGCGGCGCTGTCGCCGCGCAGTGCTGGCGGGGCGAAGCCGTCGCACAAGCTGTCGTAGGCGGGATGCACGGCCACCAACTGGCCGAACAGGTGGGTGGTCAGTTCGCTGATCACCAGCCCGTGTTCGGCCAGGGTGCCGCTGACCTCATCGCAATAATCCTGGCTGCTGGCCGCCAGGCGGACATTGAACAGTCGCTCATCCCAGGCCGGCACCTGAAGCGCCTTGAAGCCCAGCCCCGCCGCCCATTCGGCAATGGCGGGCAAGGTATGGAATGGCGCCGTCGCAGCACTGAATTGAGCCAGGTGCAGGCTCGGTCCCTTGAGGGTTTTCATCGTTCACGCCCTATTGTTTGTCGGTCGACAAACAATAGGGCTCCCCTCGACACCCCGTCAATACGACGGCTTGATTTTTTTGTCGATCGACCAATAATTGGCACCACTCCCCTTTGCACCGAGAACTGGACATGGCTGGCAGACCCCGCGAATTCGACCGAAAGCAGGCCCTGTACAAGGCGCGCGATGTGTTCTGGCAGCGCGGCTTCGAGGCCACCTCCATGTCCGACCTGGTGGACGCGCTGGGCATTGCCTCGGCGCGCATCTATGCGGCCTTCGGTTCCAAGGAAGCGTTATTCCGCGAGGCCATCGAACTTTATGAATCGGGCGACGGCGCCTTTGCCGACACCGCCCTGGGCGACGACATCAGCGCCCGCGACGCCATCGAACGCATGCTCAGGGAGGCCGTCGAGCTCTACACCCAGCCCGACCGCCCCCTGGGCTGCATGGTGGTGTCTTCCGCCACCAACTGCTCGACGGACAACGACGGCATCAGGGAATGGCTGGCCGAACACCGCCGCGACCGGACCCGCTCCATCATCGAGCGACTGGAGCAGGCCGTGCGCTCAGGCGAGCTGCCCAAGCGCACCGACGTGATGTCCCTCGGCGACTGCTATGCCACGGTGCTGCATGGGCTGTCGGTGCAGGCCCGGGATGGCATCGGCCGGGCGCGACTAATGGCGATGATTCCCATGGCCATGGCGGCCTTCGATGCGCAGACCGAAGCGGCCACTTAACCCTCGCCCGGCAGCCAACCGCGAATAAAAAAACGGCCCGGCGGATCGCCGCCAGGCCGCTTCGCTGTCGATGGCGCGGAGCTCGCCCCGCCCCATCAGCTACTCGGAGCGGAAGTTCCAGACGATCTCCACCACCCGCACGGCCAGGACCAGATACAGCAGGAACAGGGTGATTTGCAGCACCCAGTGGTTAGGCAGCTTGGCCAGGCGGCGCAAGCCGTCGCTGATGTTGAGCAGCATCAGCAGCGCCGACAGGCCGATCAGCCCCCAGCCGGTCAGGCTGGAGCCGAACAGACCCATGAACAGATGATGGTCGCTGTGCAGCGCATTGCTCCCGGCGGCGAACAGCAAGGCGCAGACCAGCAGGTTCTTGATGTTGTCGAAAATCCGCGTGGTCAGGTCGTCGTCCAGCAGCTGCAGATACTTTCGCCACAGTTTGCGCATGTTCAAGGCACCTGTTTTGCCGCAGGAAAAGAAAGGCCCGGTTAGCCAGGGCCGGAAGATCCGCCGGGCGCACCACCCAGCGTAGTGACGATCGGCGCAACGTGCCGTTGTGTACCACATTCGGCAAGGAAAATGGACGGCGGCAAGGGCCGGCCAGCCGATCTTTCGCGCGTTCACCAAATGTTAAGAATCGCCTCCGTATACTCGGGCCGCCAGGCCTTTCCGGCGCCACCTCTTCGGCAGTTCCCACCATGTCGCGACCCGCCCCGTTGCTGTTTCTGCTTGCCGCTTTGCTGTTCTTCTTCGCCCTGGGCAACCACCAATTGCAAGGCTCCACCGAAGCCCGGGTGGCCGGGATCGCCATGCAAATGCACCTGGACGACGACTGGGTGACACCGCGCCTGTTCGGCCAGCCCTTCCTGGAGAAACCGCCGCTGAGCTTGTGGCTCGACGCCAGCGCCATCCGCCTGTTCGGTGGCACGCCGTGGGCGGTGCGCCTGGCCTCGGCCTTTGCCGGGCTGTTCAGCGTCATGCTGCTGTACGCCATGCTGCGCCGCTTCGGCCGGCCAAAGGCGGTGGCCTGGGTGGCGGGCGCGATGCTGGCGACCATGGCCAGTTACTGGGGCAACGTGCGCGGGGTCGGTGAAGACGCCTTACTCAGCCTCGGCGTGAGCCTGGCGCTGCTGGCGTTTTTCCAGGCGCAACGGCGCCAGGCCGAACGCCAGCCGGCCACCCTGGGCTGGTTGCTGTTCGCCCTCGGCATCGCCATCGCCACCCTGAGCAAGGGCGTGCTGGGCCTGGCGATGCCGGGCGTGGTGATCTTCGCCTACCTGCTGGCCGACAGCCTGATCGAAAAGCGCTTCGCCTTCGGCCACTGGCTCAAGCCCGCCTTGCTCACCCTCCTCGGCCTGGTGCCGCTGACGATCTGGCTGTATTGCCTGTACCAGCGCGGTGGCCTGCAGGCCCTGGGCGAAGTGCTGTGGACCAACAGCGTCGGGCGCTTCGATGGCTCCTTTGTCGAGGCCGGGCACTACGAACCTTTCTATTACTACCTGGCCAAGCTGCCGCAGGCCTTCCTGCCGTGGAACATCCTGGTCTACCTGGGCCTGTGGCACTTTCGCAAAAGCCTGGTGAAAAACCGCTACCTGCTGTTTTTCAGCCTGTGGCTGCTGGCGCAGTTCACCCTGCTGTGCCTGGCGTCGAGCAAGCGCACCGTGTACCTGATGTCGCTGACCCCGGCCGCCGCGGTGCTCGCAGCCGAATACGCAGCGGTGCTGTACGAGCGCCTGCGCCAGCGCGCCGGGGGTGAAGGGTTCTGGGGTGTCGTCGGGCGCCAGCGCCGCGGCCTGGCCATGGGCGGGCTGGCGCTGGTGGTGTGCAGCTATCTGGCGGCCGCGCAATGGGCCGCGCCACGGGCCGATCGCACGCTGTCCTTTGTGCCGCTGATCAGCGAGATCCAGACGCTCCAGGCCGCCGGGCAACAGGTGGCGCTGTATCAGGCCAACGAGCGCACCGGCGGCGCCAGCGTGTTCTACACCCAGAGCCTGCTCAAGGACGTGCAGACCGAGGCTCAGCTGCGGGACTACCTCGGCGCTTCGCCCACCCACGTGGCGCTGATGGCCGCGCAGGACACCCCGCCGGCACCGCTCAAGGTGCTGAAGAAAATCCAGGTCAGCCGCCAGGCCTATTACTTCGTCAGTTATTGAGGCAGTGGGCGCACAGCGCTGAGCGAACGCCAGTCACCGGCTTCGATGAAACCGAGCATGCGCTGGCGACCAGCGCAGGTTTTACCACCGCAAGGCTGAGTCCCGACGTCACCTTCCAACCGCCCCCTTGAGCACCCGAGATTGATCGAGCAGTGCCGCCCCGGCCTGCCCCTGACAACCGCGCGCGGCAGCCGATCGATGCCGCGCACTTTAGGCCGCCAGGCGTGGGCCGGGGGGTGAAACGGATGTGAAAAAAGCTCAATCGGCCAGGCGGCGTGCGCAGCGAAAACAGGCCCTCGGCAAGCCCCAAAACAGTGCAAAAAACTAATCCGACGAAATCGTTTCAGCTATTGCCCCTGCCGCCGATACACACCTGCGAACAAATCCTTGCTGGCCACCAATAACAACAATCTTCCAGCGATACACGATCAAGCAGCACAACGTTCCTGGAGGAATTGCATGAATAGCTGGTTCGGCAACATCAGCGTCAACCTCAAGCTGGGCCTGGGCTTCGGCCTGGTCCTGGCCCTCACCACCATCCTTGCGATCACGGGCTGGACCAGCCTGGGCGGTCTGATCGACCGCAGCAACTGGATGAGCGACATCACCCAGCTGAACGCCGGGCTGACCAAGCTGCGCGTGACCCGCCTGCAATACATGCTGACCAACGGCGACGAAACCGCCGCGCAGAATGTGCAGGCCACCCTGGACGACTTCTCGGCCCAGCAGCAGAAGCTGCAGAACAGCTTCAAGAACCCGGCCAACGTCAAGCTGCTCAAGGAACAGGGCGCCACCATCAGCGCCTACCAGGCGTCCCTGAACAAGATGCGCAACGCCTACCGCAACGCCAATGCCGCCCGCGCGGTGATGAACGGCAACTCGGAAGCGGCGCGCAACCTGATCAACAGCATCACCGCGCACGTTCAGCAAATGCCCCTGAGCGACCAGCGCTTCGAACAGTTCCAGGCCATCACCAAGGCCCGCGAAGAGTTCCTGCTGGCGCGTTTCGAAGTCCGTGAATACATCTACAACAGCACCCCGGACGCCGAACGCAATGCCGCCGCCCAAATGAACGCGGCGATTGCCGCGCTGGGTGGCCTGGACAGCCATTTCAGCAGCACCCAGGGCGATGCCCTGCGCCAGTTGAAAACAGCGCTGGATGACTACCGCACCTCCCTGCTGACCTTCAAGGCCGCGGTCGGTGAAGCCGGCCAGGCGCGCAAGGAAATGACCGAACAGGGCGCCCTGATCGTCAGCCAGAGCGAAGAGCTGTACCAGTTCCAGCTCGACCGCCGCGACGAAGAAAGCGTCCAGGCCCGCAGCCTGCAAATGATCAGCACCCTGCTGGCGCTGCTGGTGGGCATCCTGGCCGCGGTGATCATCACCCGCCAGATCACCCGTCCACTGCGTGAAACCATGACCGTGGTCGAGCGCATCGCGTCCGGCGACCTGACCCAGGACGTGCGCGTTACCCGCCGCGACGAACTCGGCGTGCTGCAACAAGGCATCGGCCGCATGGGCGTGACCCTGCGCGAGCTGATCGGTGGCATCCGCGACGGCGTGACCCAGATCGCCAGCGCCGCCGAAGAGCTGTCGGCGGTGACCGAAGAAACCAGCGCCGGGGTCAACAGCCAAAAGGTCGAGACCGACCAGGTGGCCACCGCCATGCACGAGATGACCGCCACCGTGCAGGAAGTCGCGCGCAACGCCGAAGAAGCCTCGCAAGCCGCGGCCGCCGCCGACGGCGAAGCCCGCGAAGGCGACAAGGTGGTGGCCGAAGCCATCGCCCAGATCGAACGCCTGGCCAGCGAAGTGGTGCGCTCCACCGACGCCATGAGCGTGCTGCAACAGGAAAGCCAGAAGATCGGCAGCGTCATGGACGTGATCAAGGCCGTGGCCGAACAGACCAACCTGCTGGCCCTGAACGCCGCCATCGAAGCCGCCCGCGCCGGTGAAGCCGGCCGCGGTTTCGCCGTGGTCGCCGACGAAGTGCGCGCCCTGGCGCAACGCACGCAGAAGTCCACCGAGGAAATCGAAGGCCTGGTGGCCGGCCTGCAGAACGGCACCCAGCAAGTGGCCAACGTGATGAACAACAGCCGCAACCTGACCGACAGCAGCGTCGACCTGACCCGCAAGGCCGGTGCCTCCCTGGAGAACATCACCCGCACGGTGTCGAACATCCAGTCGATGAACCAGCAGATCGCCGCCGCTGCCGAACAGCAAAGCGCCGTGGCCGAGGAAATCAGCCGTAGCATCATCAACGTGCGCGACGTCTCGGAACAGACCGCCGCCGCCAGCGACGAAACCGCCGCGTCCAGCGTCGAGCTGGCGCGCCTGGGCAACCAGCTGCAAATGATGGTCAGCCACTTCCGCGTCTGACCCTCAAGGCCCTATCGCAAGCAACCTCGCTCGCGATAGGCCGCCCACCCTCCCCAATCCCCGTAGCCGCTGCCGCAGGCTGCGATAAGGCCGAAGGCCTTCGCCGGTCTCAAGACCTTGCGCCTGCTGCGCAGTCGATCGCAGCCTCGCGGGGCTCGGCAGCGGCTACAAAGCGCCGACCGGCAGGTCGCGCATGGCTTTTGACTTTGATCTACCCGCCCCATCGGCAAGAACCTCACTCTCAGACAGCGCCGTACACGAACTAACGCCCACAACCCCTGTAGCCGCTGCCGCAGGCTGCGATAGGACCGAAGGTCCTCCAGCGATCTCAAGCCCCTGCGCCCGCTTCGCGGCCGATCGCAGCCTCGCAAGCTCGGCAGCGGCTACAGGGTTTAGCGCCGACCGGTAGGTCGCGCATGGCGCTGCTTTGCCCTTTGGCTTTTGATCTTGATCTACCCGCCCCATCGGGAGGCCGAGTGGAGGTGTTCATCAGGGGGATGGCGCGCAGCGCCCCTCGACGCAGTCGAGGACATCGTATGGAGGTTGAAGCGAAGCCAACCGGAGTCGATGCCCCCTGAGGGACGCCGGAGCGAGGGAACCTGAGCGCAGCGAAGGCCGTACGCCAGGGGCGAGACCTTTTGGTTACTTTTGGGGCGTTTGCCAAAAGTGACCCGCCGTAAGGGCGGAACCCTAAGCGGCCGTGACCGCAGGAATGGATATGTACACCGTCCAAGAAATGCACCGCCAGAACAGACGTCATCGCGGGCAAGCCTCGCTCCTACGGAGGCTGACAAAACATGCCCCCCATAAGCCGCCGTTACCGCAGGAACGGATATGTACACCATCCAAAAAAATGCAGCGCCAGGACGGACGCCATCGCGGGCAAGCCTCGCTCCTACGGAAGCTGAAACCGTTGGTGGCCGCGACCGCACATCCAAAAAATGCAGCGCCAGCACAGACGCCATCCCGGGTAATCGAGCGCCGTCCGGCCGCTCCTACTCAATCCGCCAAATCCGCACCGTGGCGTTCTTCAACTCCAACGACCACTCCTCTTGCGACAAACGAAGCCGCCGCAGCGTCTCCCCCATCTGCGTCTCCGCCACATAATCCTTGGCAATCACCAGAATCAGGAACTTGTTCCGAAACCCCTCCATCCGTCGCAACCGATGCAGATCGGCAAACACCGACCACGCCACAGACTCCGCCGGGTCAACCTGCGGAAACCAGAGCCGGCCATCGCCATCTTCTTGCAGCACCGATAGGGTCTGGCCCATGCCCTTGCCCATCAGGCACTTGGGAAACGACACATCCCCCAGGCACTTCACCTCGGCCGCCATATCGAAGTCTTGCGTGTACAGGTCGACTTTGGTGCGTCCAACCGCGTTGCCGCCGGTCCAGACATCGGTATGACCCCGCTGCCAGGCATACAGGCTGAGCTCGGCCTGAATCCAGTGCTCCCGGCAATCGCTCAGCTCCAGCACCTGCGCCATGCGCTCGCTGATCGCATCGAACGCCCCGAGAAAAACCTCTGGCCATGCAATGGCTGTGTTCATTTTTTGGACTCCGTTCCTGAAAGGGTCAGGGGGAGCTTTCGCGCTCCCCCAAGTGTGCTGCCTCTTGCGTATCGGCCCCCGTTGCCGCGTCTTGAACCGTCAACGCCCTCGCCAGCCCAAGGCAGCCCCTTACCGGGTCCCGCGCAAGCGCAACGCCGACGGCATGAAGTAAGCGTCTTCCGGCACCGGTTGGGCAAAGTCCACGGTCTGCGCTTCCTCGTTATCCAGGTTCTGCACGTAGTAGCGGCGCGCCTGCAGGTCGTGGAACACGTCCAGCGCGCTCCAGGTCGTCGGCAGGTCGTAGAAGTTCTTCAGATAGGCCATCGACACCCGCCACAGATCGCCGCGGCCATCGTATTGGTCCACCACCGCCGCGCCCCAGCTGTCCTCGTCGAGAAACAGCACACGCTTGGAATAGATGTGCCGGGCGTTGGGCTTCAAGGTGCCTTCCACCACCCACACCCGATGCAGCTCATAACGGCTGTGCTGCGGGTTGAGGTGCCCGGCGTGGAGCAAATCGGCGTACTTCACCGCCGGGCTGGACACCTTGTAGTTGTTGTACGGAATGTAGATCTCCTTCTTGCCCAGCAGCTTCCAGTCGTAGCGGTCGGGCGAGCCGTTGAACATGTCGGTGTCGTCGGCCGTGCGCAAGCCGTCGGACGCGGCGATCGGCGTGTCGTACGCCAGGTTCGGCGCGCGCCGCACCCGCCGCTGGCCGGCGTCGTAGATCCAGGCCTGGCGGGCCTCCTTGATCTGGTCCAGGGTCTCATGCACCAGGGCGGCGCCACCGGCCAGGCGTGCCGGGCTTTTCACGAAGGCCAGGTAATAGAACAGCACGTTCTTCAAGCCGGCGAATTGCCCGTCCTTGCGGTAGTAGTTGAACAGCCCTTCCTGCTGCGAGGTCACCAGCGCGAAGCTGCCATTGCGCTGCACCGGCGCCTCGGAAGCGCGGCGTACCACATAGGTGCCGCGGTAGCGTGTGATGTGGTTCCACAAGGCCTCGACCCCACTTTTCGGGATCGGGAACGGCACCCCGCCGTAGGCGTCGGCAAAGCCGTTGCCACCGTCGAGCAGCTTGGCGCTGGTGGCGTTCTTGTAGGTGTTGTCATACACCCATTGCGGCGCCGAGCCAGAGCGGCGGCTCTTGTACACCGGCATCTGGAAGGTGTCCGGGTAGCTGTTGAACAGGGCGATTTCACCGGCGGTGAGGTTGGCCTTGTACTGCTCCAGGTTGGCCTTGGTGATGGTGAACAACGGCGTGTCGCCGGCGAACGGGTCGACATGGTGCTTGCCGGGTTGATAACCCTGGGGCGCCTGGGTGATGCCGCCGTCCCAGGCCGGAATGGTGCCGGCCGCGTTGCCGGCACGCTCGGCGCCCAGCGGCGTCAGGCTGCCCTTGAGTGTTTGCGCCTCATCGCCGTTCGCCGCCAGGGCGCTGGCAGCGGCCATGCCCAGGGCCAGCGCCAGGCCGGCGTGGATCAATCGGTGCTTGTGCAACATGGATGTTCTCCGAAGCGGCTCGACAGGTGCCGCAGGCTGATGGCTCACAGGAAGTACTTGAGGTTGAAACCGATGTTGTCGCGGTCACGCACGCCGTTGTTCTGGCCACCGCCGAAAAACTCGGTGTACTGCAACTCGGCTTCCAGCTTGTTCTGGTAGTTGGCCTTGACCCCCAGGGTGTAGGCCTTGCGGCCCTCGATGAAGTTGCCGGCCTGGTAGGAGTTGCCCTCGAAATCGTCCTTGTAGACCACGTAGGGCGACACGTTGACCCCGGCGTAGACGTCGTTCCAGGTGCCGTTGAACATCAGCGTGTAGCTGTAGGCGTTGCGGTTGACCTGGTCGTCGCGCTCGCCCCCGGAGACGTAGGAAAAGTTGCCGGTGCCGGCGTAATAGCGGGTGCTGCCGTCATGGGCCGTGTACTTCAGGCTGCTGCCGCGCAGGTGCTCGGAGGCCAGCTCGAAGACCCCGAACAACGAGTCGAACGACAGGCTTGGGCCGAAGTTGTAGATGCTGCCCAGGGAGGCGTTGAAGGCTTCGATCCGTTCGGCGTTATTGATCTCGCTGTCGAGCCGGACCATTTGCCCGCCGACATTCACGGTCCGGCCAGCCGCCGCGGCCGCCGCGCCGTTGGCCAGGTCGCCGACCAGGTCGTTGGTGGCCGCGATGCCGATCGGCAGGTTCGGCCGGTAAGCCAGTTCGCCGAACACCGATGCCGGCCCCAGGGTGGTGTTGAAGCTGAAGCCATACATGCGGATGTCTTCGGCGTACCGGCGGTGAGCCTGGATGTTGCCCATGACGTCGGCCGTGGCCAGGCCGTTGGCCAGCGCCTCGGCCTGGCTGCCGGCCACCGGGCGCAGCATATTGGCCAGGGCCTCCATGTCGACGCCCTGGTACCCGCCCAGGTCGGCGGCGATGGTGGGCTCCTTGGCGTGATAGTTGACCAGGTACAGGCCGAACTCGGTGCTGTTGAGCGACTCGGCCATGTAGCGAAAGGCAAAGCCGTATTGGCCGTCATTGCGCGCGTTGATGTCCTTGCCCACCGAGGCCACCTTGAGGGTGTTGCCGAATGCCGGGGTGATGCCGTTGGCGTACAGCCCGGTGCTGCGCAGCACGTTGCCCAGCACCGGGTTGTTGCCCAGGGATTCATACAGCCCGATGACGTTGCCGAAGCCCGGCACCGGGGTGTCCAACGCGGTGCCGGTGAAGTTGTTGTAGGCCGTGCGCCCGCCGTCGGCGAACAGGTCGGTCTGCGAGTAGAAGGTGCCGACCGGGTCGATGCGCGTTTCCTTCCAGTTCCACTGGTAGAAGCTTTCCAGGGTCAGGTTGTCGCTCAGGCCGATGTTGAAACTGATGGCCTCCACCGGCATCAGCACTTCCTTGACCTCGGCGCCGGGCAGGCGGTACTTGGCGGCGTCCACCGGGTTGGTGGTGTTGACCCCGCCGCGATAGAAAATCCCCTCGCCCCAGTTGAACACCTGGCGCCCGAGCCGCACCGACAGCGGCATCTGCGCCACATCCCAATTGCCGTAGACATAGGCGTCGAGCATCTCCACGCGGCTGCCGGCGATGTCGCGGGTCTGGCTGCTGAAGTGATCGTCCTGGGGGTTGCTCTGGCTCGGCTGCGAGGGCTGGTTGTTTTTGTAGTAGTCGTTGCGCTTGTCCATGATCTGGGTGTCATAGAACGCCGTGCCGCGCACGAACATGCCGTAGTTCTGGTAGTTGGCCTCCAGCTCCGAGGTGATCTTGTAGACCTCCGAAGCCAGCCCGGTGTCGAAGTTGCGATTGCCGTCGTTGGTGTTGACGTCATCGTTGCTCTTGTCCCGCCCCTGCACCCGCCACAGGCGGCCGTAGGACAAGGTGCTGTCGAACGAGCCGGTGACCTGGTTGTCCAGCACGCTGAACTCCAGGGCCTGCACCGTATCGACCGCGCACCATTGCAACAGGCCCAGCAGCCCGACCCCGGCACAGCTGGGTGCCGCGTACCATTTGCCCGGTGTCCCCGGGTGCTGACTCCACACGCTGATCGCCATCGCTTGCATCCCCCTGACTGACTCTTGTTATTTTTTTGCCGACTGGCGCTGCACTACTCGGTGCCTGGCCCGGCATCCGCCTGGATTCCGGCGCGCACAAAATTGCGGCTGTGGGCGCCCAGGTTCCGGATCAGTTGCAACAGTTGCTCGTTCAGCGCCGCATGCTCATGACGTTCCCGGGCCAGCACGTTGCCGGCGCTGAAGCTCTGGTTGGCCGCCGGAGTCTGCAGCCACTGGCCGATGGCTTCGTCGAAGGCCGCGGCCTGGGCGCTGGATTCGGCGCTGACCACCTCGCGCGGGTAGTCCGGCGAATAGGCCGGGTAGTTCGCGTCCCGCTCGGTGTCGGCATAGGCCGCCAGCAGCGGGTGTTGCTGCCCGGCCAGCAGCAGGCCGTGCAGCCAGTTGAACTGGTATTTCTCCACTTCCGTGTGGCGGGTGGCGGCGCGTTCGATCGCGGCTTTCTTGTCCGCGTCGTAGCCGGCCAGGGCCTTGCTCTCCATCAGCAGCATGTCGGCCAGGTCGACGCCCGGCAGCGCCGTGGCGTGGTAGGGCTGGGTCAGGTCCTGGATGTAATGCAGGCCCCAGCCGAGAAAGCGGTAGCCCCAATACGGATGGCCGCTGGCGAAGGCAAAGCGCGCCAGGTCGAGAAACTGGTAGGCCCGCCAGTGCGGCCAGTTGCGTTGCAGGAACGGCGCGGCGGCATACACCACCGGGTTTTCATGGAAGAAGCCCATGTGGAACGGCGCCTGGGAGCTGTACTGGAAACGCGCATCGCCAAAGGGTTGCGGGCCGAAGCCATAGCGCGCGCCGACATCGCCGGGGTTGTCGCTGAACAGGTTGATGTCGTGGCCGTAGTCCGGCTCGTCGGCGGCACTGGCCAGCACCGCCAGCGGCGCGACGCGCTCGGCGGGAGCCAGGGCAATGAAGCGCTGGATGTTCCAGGGCGAAAGGGTTTGCTCGACCATCACCTGGTCCGCCGCCAGGTGCTGGCGTTGCGGCTGGTCTTGCCCGGTCATTGGCTGGATCGCCAGCGCCAGGTGGATCTTCGGGTTGAGCCGCAGCGCCTGGAGGAATGCCTGGCGCGGATTGTCCCCGGGCCGCTCGCCCAGCTTCAGCTCGTCCGGGCGCGGCGGATAGTGCGCCAGGCGCTCCCGGGCGAACTGCTCCTGCCGCTCGAGCAGGACCACCAGCCCCGCATGCTCCTGCACCAGGAACCGCTCCAGGGTTTCGACCTCGACTTCGGGCGCGTCGCGCAACTGCGGCAACGCCTGCAAGGCCAGGTAGCTGCCCACGGTATGGTTGGACCAGGCCAGGGCATCGGGCGCCATCGCGCAGGTTCCCCACGCCAGCCCCCACCACAGCGCTACAGACAACTTCATCGGCTTTTCGCTCTTATTGGATCAATCGACACTGGGGATCGAGCCTAACAACCGCCCCCGGGCCTGACACTGTCCAATCTGGCCAAAAAAACTCTCCGATAGCGCCACGCCGTCGCCCACGCGCCCAGCCACCCGCCAACGCCGCGCGCCGGCAAAAACCCGGCGCGACAGGCGCTGGCGCGCGGTCGGTTCAGGCCGGGTAACCGGTGATCTCGCGGATGCTGCGGTACAGCGGGCTGAGCTGGCGGTACATGCGCACGTACACCTCGCGGTACAGCCGCTGATAGATCTGCTGCGCCTGGGGTTGCGGCTGGAAGACCTCGGCGACGCGGGTCATGCCGGCGATAGCCGTGGGGAAATCCGGGTACAGGCCCAGCCCGACCGCACAGGCAATCGCCGCGCCGAGCCCGGAGGCTTCGTACACATGCGGACGCTCGGCGGGCAGGCCGAAAATGTCCGCCGTCAGTTGCATCGCCGCATCGCTCTGGGAACCGCCGCCGGCCACCCGCAAGCAGGTAATCGGGGTGCGGGTGCGCTGCTCGATGCGCTCCTTGCCCTGGCGCAGGGCGTAGGCCAGGCCTTCGAGAATCGCCCGGTAGATATGCGCCCGGGTGTGCACGTCGCCAAAGCCGATCATCGCGCCCTTGGCCTCGACGCCCGGCTCGCGGATTCCGGGCGACCAGTAAGGTTGCAGCATCAGCCCCATGGAGCCGGGCGGCACCGCGTTGACCAGGGCGTCGAACAACACCTCCGGCTCCGTCCCTTGCTCGCGGGCCTGCTGCATTTCCCGCAGGCCGAACTCCTGCTTGAACCAGCTGACCATCCAGTAGCCGCGATAGATCATCACTTCGCAGTTGTAATGGTCGGGCATCGCCGAGGGGTAAGGCGGGATCAGCGGGATGATTTCCCGGTAGCGCGAGCGCGTGGTGGTGATGGTCGCCGTGGTGCCGTAGGACAGGCAGGCGGTGCTGCTGTCCTGCACCCCGGAACCCAGCACTTCACAGGCCTTGTCGGCCCCCGCGGCAATCAGCGGCAGGCCTTCGGGAATCCCGGTCAGCTGGCTGGCCGCGGCGCTGATGTGCCCCAGGACCTCGCCCGGCTTGCGCAGGCTCGGCAGTTGCTCGGGGCGCACCGCCAGGGCCTGCCATTTCCAGTCACGGGGCGTGGCCCAGCGCAGGCGCTTGTAGTCGAAGGGCAAAAAGGCCACGCAACAGCCGACCGAGTCGACAAAGTTTCCGGTCAGCCGATGGGTGAGAAAGCCCGACAGCAGCAACAGCTTGTCGGTGGCCGCCCAGACCTCGGGCTGGTGCCGGGCGATCCAGTTGACCTCGGCCTGGGCGCGAAAGTAATCCACCGTGGCCTGGGCCCCGATCAGTTTGAACAGCCAGCTCCAGGGGCCCTTGATGTCGCCCTCGACTTCGCTCTGGCGCTGGTCGAGCCAGAGGATTGCCGGGCGCAGCGGCTTGCCGTCGGCATCGACGTTGATCAGGGTGCCGCGCTGGGTCGTCAGCGACACGCCGCGGATCTGCCGGCGATCGATGCCGGTCTGCTGCCACAGCTGCTGGCAGGCCTCGCCGAGTTTGCGCCAGTAGTAATCGGGGTCCTGTTCGGCCCAGCCGGGCTGGCTGGAATAGTAGGCCTGCAACTCGACCTTGCCCTTGCCCAGCAGGTTGCCTTGCAGGTCGAACAACAGGGCCCGCACGCTCTGGGTGCCATTGTCGATCGCCAGCAGATAGGGCTTGTCGTTGTTCATGGATGGCTCTTGGGTAGGCTTCGATAGGCAACCTCGGGCAGGCTGTGATAACGCAGCCACAGGTCGTGATAACGCTGTTGTTCCTGCTCCCAGCGCGCGTCGTCCCAGCCGAGCAGGGGCTGGCACAGTTCGCGGATCGCCGGCAGTTCGGCCGCCGCGCCGTTGGCCAGCAACAGGCCCAGGCGGGTGCGGCGCAGCAGCAGGTCGTCCAGGTGCAGGACCATTTCGCTTTGGGCGGCAAACGCCAGCTCGGCCCACAAGGTGTCGCTGCTGCCGACGCAGCCGCATCCCAGCTGCGCCAGCCACTGCGCCAGTCGCGGCAGGTCGCGCCCATGGCGCCCGGCCAGGCGGCGCAACTGGCCGCTGCTCAGGCCTTCGATCTCCACCGCCGGCACGGCCGCGAACACCGCCGCGTCGCCAGTGTCCAGGGTTCGCCCGAGCATCTCCGCACAGGCCTGCAACACCTCGATAGCCTGGGTACGAAAGGTGGTCAGCTTGCCGCCGGCCAGGGTCACGCAGCCCGGCTCGCACCACAGCGCATGCTCGCGGGTTTCATTCGAAGGCTTGCCCGCCGCGTCGGCATTGCCCACCACCGGGCGCACCCCGGACCAGGTCGACAGCACATCGGCGGCACTGATGCAGGCCTCGGGAAATTGCTGTTCGCAGGCCGCCAGCAGATAGGCCAGCTCCTCGGCACTGATGCGCGCGCTCTGGTCGAGGTCGTCGCGGTGGTCGAGGTCGGTGGTGCCGACCACGGTCGCGCCTTCCCAGGGAAACACGAACACCGGGCGCCGGTCGCTGCCATGCAGGAAGCTGAACGCCTGGGCCACCGGCAGGCGCCAGCCGGGCAGCAACAGGTGGCTGCCGCGCAGGGGCCGCAAGTGACGGTTCTCGCCGGGCGGCGCGAAACGCCCGGCCCAGGCCCCGCTCGCCACCGCCAGCACCGAACAGCGCAGGTTCAGCGTCTGGCCGCTTTCCACGTCCTCGACCGACACCCCGCACACTCGCCCCTGCTCGCGCAGCACCTGCTGCACGCGCAGGCCATTGAACGCCTGGGCGCCATCGGCCCGCGCCTCGGCCAGTACCCGCATCACCAGCCGGGCATCGTCGGTCAGGGCATCGAGAAAACACGAGCCGCCGAGCAAGCCTTCGGCCTTGATGCCGGGCGCCAGGTAGCGCATCTGCTCGACATCATGGAAACGATGGTTGCGCCGCCCGGCCAGGGCGTCGTACACCGCCAGCAGGCCGCCGAACACCCGCGGCCCGGGAAACACGCCGCGATAGTGCGGCATCAGAAAGCTCATGGGCTCCACCAGCCCGGGCGCCTCGTCGAGCAGGCGCTGGCGTTCACGCACCGAATCGCGGGTCAGGCGCCATTGGCCCTTGGCGATGTAGCGCAGGCCGCCATGGACCATTTTCGAGGAGCGGCTGGAAGTGCCCCAGGCAAAATCGCGCTGCTCCAGCAACAGGCAGCGCCAGCCGCGCCGCGCCGCCTCCCGCAGGATCCCGGCCCCGCTGATGCCGCCGCCGATCACGATCAGGTCCCAGTTCTGGCCCGCCAGGGTCGGCAGCTGTGCCTGGCGCCATTGGGCGTTCCATTCCGTGCTCATGGGCCTCACTCCTCCAGCAGGGTGCCGGGGTTGAGACGCCCGGCAGGGTCGAAGTGCCGGCTGAGGCTGCGCAGGGCGGCGATCGCCAGCTCGCCTTTTTCGTGCGGCAGGTAGGGCGCGTGGTCCTTGCCCACGCCGTGCTGGTGGCTGATGGTGCCGCCGTGCTCGACGATGGTCTGGCTGGCCGCATGCTTGAGCGCCTTCCAGCGGGCCAGGGTGGCCGGGTAATCCGCGGCCGGGCGGAACACGTAGCTGGTGTAGATGCTCGAGCCCTCGCCGTAGACATGCGACAGGTGGGTGAAGACATGGACCCGTTCGCCTTCGGCCGCCAGGCAATCGCGCAGGCTGGCCTCGATGCGCTGCAACAGGTTGTCGACGTTGCTCCAGTCGGTGGCGGTCTCCAGGGTGTCGACCACATAGCCGGCGTGCCAGAGGCTCTCGCGCAGGTAGGGAAACCGAAAGCGGTTGTGCGCCCACTTGTTGCCCAGCAAGGTGCCGGTGAACACCCCGCCGAAGGCCTTCAAATGCTGCCTGGCCTGGCGCAGGGACAGGGCGTTCTGCTGGCGGTTGCCGGTCACGCCGAAGGTCAGCAGGCACTTGCCCTGCCCCGCCCCGCGCAGCTTGAGGTATTTCTCCAGCCAGGCGATCTGCCGTGGATGGCCGGCCAGGGCCAGCTGGGTCTCGGTTTCCACTGCGTTCGACAGCCGCAGCATGGACAGCGGCACCCGCGCCTGGGCCAGTTGGCGGATGGCTTGCAGCGCCTTGGGCCAGTCCGGCAGGAACACGCCGTAGAAGCGCTCGTCCTCGACCAGCGCGCTGACCCGTACCTTGACCGAGGAAATGATCCCGAAGCGGCCCTCGCAGCCCAGCACCACCTCGCGCAGGTCCGGCCCCGCGGCGGACGCCGGGAATGCGGGAATCTGCAAGGGGCCGGCGAAGGTTTCCAGGGTGCCGCCGGCGAACAACTGCTCGATGCGCCCATAGCGCAGGGATTGCTGGCCGCTGGAGCGGCTGGCGACCCAGCCGCCCAGGGTCGACAGCTCCCAGGACTGCGGGAAGTGCCCCAGGGTGTAGCCGCGGGCGCGCAGCTGGCTTTCCACCTGCGGGCCGCTGGCGCCGGGGCCGAAGGTGGCGATCAGGCTGCTTTCGTCCAGTTCCAGCAGGCGATTCATCCGCGCCATGGACACGGTCAGTACCGGCCGCGTCGAAACGGGCGGGTTGATGTGCCCGGCCACCGAGGTGCCGCCGCCGTAGGGAATCAGGCACAGGTCCTGCTGTTCGGCCATGACCAGCAGTTGGCGAACCTGCTCGGCGCTGTCGGGAAAGGCCACGCCGTCCGGGTAGCGCTCCAGCGTGCCTTCGCGCAGGGCCAGCCAGTCCGGCAGGCTCTGGCCGCGGGCATGCAGCAGCCGGTCATGGGCCTCGATGCTGTACAGCGCATGGGGCATCAGGCGCGACGGCGGCACCCGGGTCAACGCGGTTTCCAGCGAAGCATCCGCCAGCCGGCTCCCCGCGCCGATACGCTGCGCAAGAAACCCCGCCCCCTGGGCGGGCAATTCGACCACCGTGCTTTGTTCGCCCCAGCCGTTCCAGCGTCGCATGCCTGTGCCCCTTGTATCGTGCTTATTAGTGTTGGTTTGCAAGGCCCCCATACTAGTTCGCGGCGCACGGGTGTCACGGTCGCATCAGGCCAGTTCGAGTAGCCAATTGGGTCAGCCGGGGACAAGGTCCCGAAGCATTTACTTTAGCCCCGCTTTCAAATTACCTTTCAGGGCGCCGACGCCCGCTGGAACAGCCACCCCATTCGGCTCCCGCGCGCGTCCATCCACGTCCCGGCGCCAGGAAACCCATCATGCACAGCCTCGGCTACACCTCGGTCCCACCGCTGCTCAAGTACCTGCGCTATGCCGAGCAGCTGGGTATCGCCATCGAACCTGCGCTGGCGGCCGCGGGCTTGCAGGCCCAGCAATTGAGCGACAACAGCCTGCGCCTGCCCGGCGAGGCCCATGAGCGTTTGCTGGACTATCTCTGCGAGCATTCGGCAGACCCGCTGTTCGGGCTCAACTCGGCGCGGTTCGTGCTGCCCAACTCGTGGAACGTGCTGGGCTACATCACCATGAACTGCGCGACCCTGGGCGACGCGATGAACCGGATCATGCCGTTCGAAAAGCTGGTGGGCGACATGGGCGTCAGCCGCGCCGAGCAGGTCGACGGGCAAATCCACTTGACCTGGAGTTGCCGCCACCAGCGCCCCACCTCGCGCCGGCACATGGTGGAGAACGTGCTGGCGTCGTGGCTGCTGTACGCGCAGTGGATCGCCGATACCCCGCTCAGCCCCATCGCCGTGTGGTTCGAGCATTCGCTGCCGGCGGGGGCCGAGCTGGCCCAGTACGAGGCCTTTTTCGGCTGCCCGGTGCTGTTCGACCAAGCCTATTCGGCGTTGATCGCGCCCGCGCAATACATGCAACTGCCCCTGCGCCAGGCCGACGCCCAGCTGCTGCGCACCCTGGAGGAACATGCCCTGGGCCTGATGGCCTCGCTAAGCGATGCGCCGCTACCGCAACAGGTGAAAAACGTCCTGCGCCAACTGCTCAAGGAAGGCCTGCCGCGCAAGGAGCAGGTGGCGAAACAGCTGGCCACCTCCGTGCGAACCCTGCAGCGCCAATTGCAACAAGCCGGCACTGGCTACCAGCAGATCCTCGATGACCTGCGCCAGGAGCTGGCCGAGCATTACCTGCTGCACAGCGATCTGGCGATTCACGATATTTCCCAGTACCTGGGCTTTACCGAACAACGCTCCTTTCACCGCACCTTCAAAAGCCGCACCGGCATGACCCCGGGAGAATTCCGCCAAACCCAGCGAACCCCCTCCCCGTAGCCACCCCATTCCCTGTAGCCGCAAAGCTTGCGAGGTACATCACCGCACTCCTGTAGCCGCTGCCGAGCCCCGCGAGGCTGCGATCGACCCCGCAGGGGGCGCAAGATTCTTGAGACCGCTAGAGGACCTGCGATCCTGTCGCAGCCTCGCTGCGCTCGGCAGCGGCTACAAGGTCCAGACATGCCAGGTACATCGCCCTTCCCTGTAGCCGCTGCCGAGCCCGCGAGGCTGCGATCGACCCCGCAGGGGGCGCAAGATTCTTGAGACCGCTAGAGGACCTGCGATCCTGTCGCAGCCTCGCTGCGCTCGGCAGCGGCTACAAGGTCCAGACATGCCAGGTACATCGCCCTTCCCTGTAGCCGCTGCCGAGCCCGCGAGGCTGCGATCGACCCCGCAGGGGGCGCAAGATTCTTGAGACCGCTGGAGGACCTGCGGTCCTGTCGCAGCCTCGCTGCGCTCGGCAGCGGCTACAAGGCGCCAGGCATGCCAGGTGTATCGCCCCTCCCTGTAGCCGCTGCCGAGCCCGCGAGGCTGCGATCGACCCCGCAGGGGGCGCAAGGTTCTTGGGACCGCTGGAGGACCTGCGGTCCTGTCGCAGCCTCGCTGCGCTCGGCAGCGGCTACAAGGTCCAGGCGCAAGGCGAGGGGCATCACCCCACTTCTGTAGCCGCTGCCGAGCCCGCGAGGCTGCGATCGACCCCGCAGGGGGCGCAAGATTCTTGGGGCCGCTGGAGGACCTGCGGTCCTGTCGCAGCCTCGCTGCGCTCGGCAGCGGCTACAAGGTCCAGGCATGCCAGGTGTATTGCCCTTCCCTGGCGCAAGATGCGAAGCGCTGGCTCAGACGCTGATGGCGTTGGTGAATACCAGCCGATTGCCGAACGGATCGAGCACGGTCATGTCCTGGCTGCCCCAGGGCATGGCCTGGATCTGCGGGTGGGCGAAGCGGTAATCCTTGGCCAGCAACTGCTGCTGGAAAGCTTCCAGCTCGTCGGTCTCGATACGCAGCGCCGAGCCCGGCGTGCTGTCGCCGTGGTGTTCCGACAGGTGCAGCACACATTCCCCACGCGACACCTGCATGTACAGCGGGAAGTTGTCTTCGAAGCGGTGCTGCCAGTCGAGGGCGAAGCCCAGGAAGTCGATATAAAACTCCCGCGCCTTGGCCTCGTCGAAGATCCGCAGGATGGGGGTGGTTTTGCCAAAGCTCATTGCGCGACTCCCTGATCAAAGATGCCCACGGTACAACCGGTGGATGTCAAAACGTCGGCCCGGCGCAGCCATTCTTTAATATCACTACGCCATCATTGTGACGAACTCATCAATTCATCCGTTGAAGCCTTCGCGCAAATCCCCTTGCCGCGCCAGAAAGCGCCCGTGCCTGCGGCCATTGGCCTGGCCTTCGGCGTAGCTGCGCACGCCGTTGACCCACACGCCGTCGATCCCCTCGGCCGCTTGTTGCGGGCGTTTGAAGTCGGCCACGTCGCGAACCCGCGCCGGGTCGAACAGCACCAGGTCGGCCCAGTGCCCTTCGCGGATTTCGCCGCGCTGCTTGAGGCCGAAACGCGCCGCCGACAGCCCGGTCATCTTGTGCACCGCGGTGTGCAGCGGGAACAGGCCGAGGTCGCGGCTGAAATGCCCGAGCACCCGCGGGAAGGCGCCCCACAGCCGTGGATGGGGGAACGGGTCTTCCGGCAGGCCGTCGGAACCGATCATCGACAGCGGGTGGGCAAGGATGCGCCGCACATCGGCCTCGTCCATGCCGTAATACACCGCGCCGGCCGGTTGCAGGCGGCGTGCGGCGTCCAGCAGGGTCGTGCGCCACTCGGCGGCGATGTCCATCAGGTCGCGGCCGCTCAGCTCCGGGTGCGGGGTGGACCAGGTGATGGTGATGCGAAAGGCATCGGTGACCTGCTTGAGGTCGAGGGTCGAGGAACTGGCCGCGTAGGGGTAGCAGTCGCAGCCCACCGGATGCTCCTGCGCCGCCTGTTCCAGCGACGCCAGCAATTGCGGACTGCGCCCCCAGTTGCCCGCTCCGGCGCATTTGAGATGGGAAATGATCACCGGCGCCTTGGCCTGGCGACCGATCAGGAAGGCTTCGTCCATGGCCTCCAGCACCGGCTCGAATTCGCTGCGCAGGTGGGTGGTGTACACCGCGCCGAAGGCGCTCAGTTCCGCGGCCAGTTGCAGCACCTCGGCGGTTTCGGCCGAGAAGGCGCTGGCGTAGGCCAGGCCTGTGGACAAGCCCAGGGCGCCGTCTTCCAGGCTGGCGCGCAGTTGCTCGCGCATGGCGGCGATTTCTTCGGCCGTGGCAGTGCGATACAGATCGTCCAGGTGGTTGCTGCGCAGCGCCGTGTGGCCGATCAACGCCGCCACATTGACCGCCGGTTGCGCGGCGTCCACCGCGTCGCGGTAGTCGCGAAAGCGCGGGTAGACGAAGGCCGCCTGGCTGCCCAGCAGGTTCATCGGGTCCGGCGGCGCGCCGCGCAAACTCACCGGCGAGGCGCTGATGCCGCAGTTACCGACGATCACCGTGGTCACGCCCTGGCTGAGCTTGGGCAGCATCTGCGGCTGGCGGATCACCACGGTGTCGTCGTGGGTGTGCACATCGATGAAACCGGGGGCCAGCACCCGCCCGGCGGCGTCGATTTCTTCGCCGGCGACGGCGCCTTGCAAGTCGCCGATGCGGGCGATGCGACCCTCGAGCAGGGCGACATCGGCGGGGTAAGCCGGGCGGTCGCTGCCGTCGATCACCAGGGCGTTGCGGATCAGGGTGTCGTAGCGCATGTCAGTCTCCCAGCGGCAGGCAATCGTCGCCGCCGCGGTAATCGTCCAGGGCCAGCTTGATCCGGCGCAGGCGTTCCTGGTTGTCTTCGGGCAGGGCCAGCGCCAGCTCGGTGGCCAAGACGTCGATGGCCAGCAGCATGCCGTAGCGCGCGGCGGTGGGTTTGTAGATGAAGGAGGTCTCGGCGCTTTGCAGCGGCAGCAGCACGTCCGCCAGTTCCGCCAGCGGCGAGTCGGCCAGGGTGATGGCCAGCACGCTGGCGCCGTAGCTGCGGGCCAGCTCGACGCTTTCCAGCAGCTCCGGGGTGATGCCGGTCAGCGAGCAGGCGATCAGCGCGTGTTGCGGGCCCAGGGCGGCGGCGGTCACGCGCATCATCACCGGGTCGTGGCAGGCGGCGATGGGGTAACCGAGGCGCACCAGGCGCACCTGCAACTCGTCGCTGCACAGGGTGGAGCAACCGCCCATGCCGAAGGCGTGGATCATCTGCGCCTTGCCCAGCAGGCGCACCGCGTCCCTGAAGCGCGACTCGTCGAACCCCGCCAGGTGCTGGTGCAGGGTCGACTCGATGTCGCCGACGATCTGCCGGTAGAACCCCGACTGCTCCGGCGCGCCCGCCGGGTCGAGGAAGCGGCTGCCGACGCCGCTGGCCTGGGCCAGTTGCAGGCGCAGGTCGCGCAGGTCGCGACAGCCGACGCTGCGGGCAAAGCGCGACAAGGTGGCGGCGCTGACTTCCGCCTGCCGCGCCAGCTCTTCCAGGCTGGCGGAGGCGGCGAAGCCGACGTCATCGAGCATCAGACGGGCGATGCGGCCTTCGCCGGCGCTGAAGGAATCCTGGCGGGAGCGGATCTGGTAGAGGATGTCCATGAACGGCACCTGGGCTCAAAGCAGTTGGGCAAGACCGACGGTCAGGGCGAAGGCGACCACCGAGATCAGGGTCTCCAGCACCGTCCAGGTCTTGAAGGTCTGGGTCACGGTCATATTGAAGTATTCCTTGATCAGCCAAAAGCCGCCGTCGTTGACGTGGGAAAAGATCACCGAACCGGCGCCGGTGGCCAGCACCAGCAGCTCCGGGTGCGGATAGCCGAGGCCGATGGCCACCGGCGCCACCACGCCCGAGGCGGTGGTCATGGCCACGGTGGCCGAGCCGGTGGCGATGCGCATCAGCGCGGCGAACAGCCAGCCCATCAGCAACGGCGAGAGCTGGAATTCATGGGCCAGGCCGACGATCTGGTCGGTGACCCCGGCGTCCACCAGGATCCGGTTGAGGCCGCCGCCGGCGCCCACCAGCAGGGTGATGCTGGCGGTCGGCGCCAGGCATTCGTTGGTGAACCTGAGGATCGAATCGCGGTTGAAGCCCTGGGCCAGGCCCAGGGTCCAGAAGCTCAGCAAGGTCGCCAGCAACAGGGCGATCACCGAGTTGCCGATAAACAGCAGGAACTGGTTGAGGCCGCTGCCCGGGGTGGAGATCAGGTTGGCCCAGCCGCCGATCAGCATCAGCACCACCGGCAACAGGATGGTGGCCATGGTGATCGCAAAACTGGGCAAGCGGGTGCGCGGCTCACGGTCGAGGAACTGGCGCGCCAGCGGGTTTTCCGCCGGCAGCTGGATGCGCGGCACGATGAACTTGGCGTACACGGGGCCGGCGATGATCGCCGTGGGAATGCCGATCAGGATCGCGTACAGCAGGGTCTGCCCCACCGACGCCTGGTAGGCCTGCACCGCCAGCATCGCCGCCGGATGCGGCGGCACCAGGGCGTGCACCACCGACAGGCCGGCGACCATCGGCAGGCCGACCATTAGGATCGACACGCCGACGCGCCGCGCCACGGTGAAGGCAATCGGCACCAGCAACACGAAACCGACCTCGAAGAACAGCGGCAGGCCCACCAGGAAGGCGATGCAGACCATCGCCCAGTGCGCGTTGCGCTCGCCGAAACGCTCGATCAGGGTCCGCGCCACCTGCTCCGCGCCGCCGGACTCGGCCATCATCTTGCCGAGCATGGTGCCCAGGGCCACCACCAGGGCGATGTGCCCGAGGGTCTTGCCGACACCCGCCTCGTAGGCCCCGACCACGCCGGACGGCGGCATCCCGGCCATCAGCGCCAGGCCCACCGAAACCAGGGTGATGACAATGAACGGATTGATCCGGTAACGCGCGATCAGGACGATCAGCGCGATGATGGCGATGGCGGCATAGCCCAGCAGCCAGTAGCCCGATGCAGGTGTCATGCGGTACTCCTCGAAAAAGGGTCACGTCGAATGCTTGTGAAACTCATAAATCATTTCGTGACCGTATTTTCAAACCACATGAAAGTAACTTTCGCGTAGGGACATGCTTTGTCGCGGACAGGCATGCCGTGTCGCGAATAATGAAAATTGGCGAGGGGTATTTTCATCCGCTGTAGCGGAGGTCTGCTTCTTTCTGTAGGAGCGAGGCTTGCCCGCGATGGCGTCGTTTCTGACACACCGCGGGGCCTCGATCGCGAGCAAGCTTCGCTCCTACGGAAGCTTGCTCGCGCGATCGGCGAGGTTATTTGACGACTTTGCCCACGCCGCGTCCGCGTGGGTCGGAGGCGGTTTCCAGTTGCGTGCCGGTGACCCGGATCGCCTGGATATCGCCCATTTCCCAGCCCTGGTCTTCCAGGGTGTAGCCCATGGCTTTCAGCTCGTCGGCGACCTTGCCGGTAAGCGGCGCGTAGGCGTCGTAGTAAATAGTGTCCTTGGGCAGCAACTGGTGATGCACGCGTTGCGCGGCCACGGCTTTTTCCAGCGGCAGGTTGAAGTCGTAGAGGTTGTTCAGCACCTGGAAGATCGAGGTGAAGATCCGCGACCCGCCCGGCGTGCCCAGCACCAGGGTGACCTTGCCGTCGCGGGTCACCAGGCTCGGGCTCATGGACGACAGCATGCGTTTGCCCGGCGCGATGGCGTTGGCGTCGCCGCCGACCACGCCAAAGGCGTTGGCCACCCCGGGCTTGGCGCTGAAGTCGTCCATTTCGTCGTTGAGTAGGAAGCCCGCGCCCTTGACCACCACGCCGCTGCCGTAGTCCCAGTTGAGGGTGTAGGTATTGCTCACCGCGTTGCCGTCGGCATCGACGATGGAGAAGTGTGTGGTCTGGTGCGGCTCGAGGCCTGGGCGGACTTTCTCGGTGGGCGAGATGGCCGTCGGGTTGATCTCCGCGGCACGCTTTTTCAGGTAGGCCGGGTCGGTCAGTTGCTTGACCGGCACGTCGGAGAATGCCGGGTCGCCGAGGTAGTCGGCGCGGTCGGCGAACACACGCTTTTCGATTTCCGCCAGCAGGTGAATGTACTTGGCCGAGTTCAGTTCGACGCCCTTGAAGTCCGCGGTGCGCTCTTCCTTGATCGTCATCAGTTGCGCCAGGGCCACGCCGCCGGAGCTTGGCGGCGGCGCGGTGTACAGGGTGTTGCCGCGCCAGTTGACCTGCAGCGGCTCACGCCAGACGACTTTGTAGTCCCGCAGGTCCTGCTTGCTGATCAGGCCTTTGTCGGCCTGCATCTGCGCCACCAGCAGGTCGGCGGTCTTGCCCTCGTAGAACTCTTTCACGCCCTGGTCGGCGATGCGCTCCAGGGTCGCGGCCAGCTCCGGCTGGCGGAAGGTTTCGCCGACTTTCATGCTGCCGAAATAGTCGCCGAAGTTGGTGCTGTCCTTGAACAGCTTCAACGCATCCTCGCGGTATTGGTATTGCTTGTCGGCAACCTTGAAACCGTTTTTCGCATAACCCACCGCCGGGGTAATCAGCTCGCTCCAGGGCAACTTGCCGAACTTCTTGTGCGCCTCCCACAGGCCCATCACCGTGCCCGGCACGCCGGCGGCGCGCGCGCCGACCAGGCTGAGGTTCTCGATGACCTCGCCCTTTTCGTTCAGGTACATGTCGCGGGTCGCGGCCTTGGGTGCGGTTTCGCGATAGTCGAGGAAGTAGGGTTTGCCATCGATGAACAGGGTCATGAAACCGCCGCCGCCAATGTTGCCGGCCTCGGGGTAGGTCACCGCCAGGGTGAAGGCGGTGGCGACCGCGGCATCCACCGCGTTGCCGCCCTTCTTCAGAATCTGCGCCGCGACGTCGGCGCCATACTGGTTCGGCGCGGCAACCGCGCCGCCTTCGAGCAACGCGGCGAAGGTCGGCGAGCTGGCGGCGATCGCCACGCTCAGGGCCAGGGTTTTAAACAGCGGGATACGCATGGAGTCCGTCCTTTTTAGTTGTTATCAGGCCAGACGAACCTTAGGCGTAATGTGCCGATTCGAGCAAACGACAAGCGCAAAACGGCCGCCCACAGGCAGCCGTTTGTCGTGGATGAATCAGTCCGGTCGCAACCGCGATAGCGCAGCGGCTGGCGACGCCGGGAGCCCGGTTCAACCTTCGAACTGCGGGTTGGCGTAGTCGGCCAGCTTGCCCTGGATAAAGTCGAGGAAGCACTGGATGCGCAGGGCCAGCTGCGAGTTGCGGTAGTACACGGCGTTGATCGGCTGGCGATAGCCGCTGTTGAATTGCGCGAGGAGCGGCGTGAGGCGCCCGGCGCGGATGTCGTCGATGGTCATGAAGTGCGACAGGCAGGCAATGCCCTGCCCTGCCAGCGCCAGGTGGCGCACCGTTTCACCGCTGGAGGCGCTGATGCCCGGCTGGATCGGCCAGCGGTCGCCGTGCACATGGCGCAGCGGCCAGTGGTTGAGGGTTTCGGTCTGGGTGAAACCCAGCAGGGTATGGTCGCTCAGCTCGGCCACGCTGGCGGGGGTGCCGTGGCGCTTCAGGTAGTCGGGGCTGGCGAGGATGTGCAGCGGGCTGCAACCGAGCGAGCGCGCGTGCAGGGTCGAGTCCGCCAGGGTGCCGATGCGGATCGCGATATCGGTGCTCTGTTCCAGCAGGTCGATGATCAGGTCGTTGCTGTTGAGCTCCAGCTGGATGTCCGGGTACAGGCTTCGGAACTCGGCGATGTAGGGCACGATGGCGTGCAGCATGAACGGCGCGGCGGCATTGATCCGCAAGCGCCCGGACGGCGTCTGCTGGCGGGACGACAGGCGTTCTTCGAGTTCGTCCATCTGGTCGAGGATCAGCTTGGCCTGCTCGAAGAAATACTTGCCCTCTTCGGTCAGGTCCATGCGCCGCGTGGTGCGGTTGATCAGCGTGGTGTCGAGCTTGGCTTCCAGGCGCGACAGGGTGCGGCTGACCGCCGACGGCGTCTGCCCGACCTGCTCGGCCGCCGCGGAAATCGAACCGCACTCGATGACGCAGACGAAGATCTGCAATTCGTCGGATCTGGCTTTCACGTAAATCCTCTATCTCGGTTGAACGCGTGTAGCCGCTGCCGCAGGCTGCGATAAGGCCGAAGGCCTTCAGCGATCTCACGACCTTGCGCCCCCTTCGGTGGCGATCGCAGCCTGCGGCAGCGGCTACAGGTCCCGCATCGGGTTCGCGGCACGCCACCGATAGTAGCCGGATTTATGCGGGGAGGTTGAACACCGCCTTGAGGTGTTCTTCGTAGCGCTGCACGTCGGCTTCGATGTTCGGGCGCTTCATCACGTCGACGCAAAGGAAGGTCGGCAGGCCGCGCATGCCGAGGAACTGGTTGGCCTTGTGGAACGGGAAGTACACCGCGTCCACGCCCTTGGCTTCGAAGAAGTCGGTCGGGTCGTCGAAGGCTTGCTGCGGCGCGTTCCAGGTCAGCGACAGCATGTACTGCTTGTCGTGGATCAGGCCGCCGCTGCCGTACTTCTGCGAGGCGTCGGAACGGGTGCGACCGTCGCTGGCATAGAGGCTGCCGTGGCCTTCGGTGAAGACTTCGTCGATGTACTTTTTCACGATCCACGGCGCGCCCATCCACCAGCCGGGCATCTGGTAGATGATCACGTCGGCCCAGAGAAACTTGGCCACTTCTTCCTTAACGTCATAACCCTCGTCGATATGGGTGACTTTGACGTCCACACCGCCACGGTCCAGCACCGCCACCGCGGCTTCATGCAGGGTCGCGTTGTAGCGGCCGTCGGAGTGGGCGAACTTCTTGCCGCCGTTGAGCAACAGTACTTTTTTCATGATCCAGCCTCATCAGGAACGACCCTTTGGCGCTGCGTTGCAGGGCCGGGTCGAGAAGATTAAAAACGATGGGGCGGAGAATATCGTTGAAAGACGATATGAATAAGCGCGATCCGGGCAAATGACATTTGACCGATACGCACGAATAGGTGGCGGATTCGTGTCGTAGAATTTTCCAAAATTTCCATTACCCAGGAACGCAGCATGTCCGAACAGCACGGCTTTATCCTTCACGCCAAGACCCGCCCGGAAATGTCCGAGGCCTTCGAGGCGCTGTTTCGCGCCTACGTCGAACCAAGCCGCGCCGAACCCGGCTGCATCGAATACCACATGCTGCGCGACCAGCAGGACCCAAGCCTGTTCATCTTCTACGAGATCTGGGAATCCCAGGCGTACCTGGACGTGCACTCCAACCTGCCGCACATGAGGGCCTTCTTCGACAAGCGCATGGATTACCTGGAACGCGACTTCGAGATCCGCCGCATCGATATGCTCAGCCCATCGTCCGCTAGCCGTTGATTAGTAGATGGGCACCAAGCAGGACCAGGCCACTGAAGAACACCCGCTTGAACAGCACCGCGCTGATGCGCTGGCGCAGTGCCTGGCCCAGCCACATGCCGAGCAACGCCGGCACCAGCATCAGCAGCGAGGCGCCGAGTTCACCGCCGCCCAGGGCGCCGCGCCCGTACAGGCCGGCCGCCAGGGCCAGGGTCGAGACGGTGAACGACAGGCCGAGGGCCTGCACCAGTTCATCCTTGTGCAGCCCCAACGCCTGCAAATAAGGCACTGCCGGAATCACGAACACTCCGGTGGCCGCGGTGATGACGCCAGTCACCAGGCCGCAGGCCGGGCCCAGCCAGCGTTCCATTCGCGGCCGCAGCCGCAGGGTCGGCAGCAGCAATCCGCTCAGGGCATAGAGCAATAACGCCGCGCCCAATGCCCGCACCACCCAATGTCCACCATCGATGCCCAGCCACAGGCTGCCCAGGCCAGTGCCGATAAAAATCGCCAGCAGCATCGGCCACAAGCGCTTGAGCAAGCCCAGCAGGTGCCCGCCAAAGGCCAGTTGCCAGAGGTTGGTCAGGGTTGCCGGAACGATCAGCAAGGCCGCAGCCTGCGTCGGTGCCATAGCCAGGCCGAGCAGGCCCATGGCGATGGTCGGCAGGCCGAGGCCGATCACGCCCTTGATCATGCCGGCCAGGGCAAAGGTGCCGATCACCAGCAGGGACAGGATTAAACCGAGGTTCTGGTAAAACGCGAGGGATGTGTTCATGGCGCTATCCTGCGCCTGGGGTGGCGGGCTGAAAATCTGCCATATACTGAGGCAGCCTCTTGCCTGGACAGAGGCTTTGGATTTTCAGTGGCTGTGATGGCCCTTTCGCGGGCAAGCCTCGCTCCTACAGAAAATCATCGTCTGTAGGAGCGAGGCTTGCCCGCGATAGCCGCACAGCGTTATCAAGGCCCCCCCCAATGCACTTCGACCTCACCGACCTGCGCCTGTACCTGAACATCCTCGACGCCGGCAATATCACCGCCGGCGCCAGCCGCAGCCATTTGTCCCTGGCCGCGGCCAGTGCGCGAATCCGCGCCATGGAGGCGTCGCTGGGCACCGAGTTCCTGCAGCGCGGCCGCCGCGGCGTCAGCCCGACGCCCGCCGGCAACGCCCTGGCCCAACACGCGCGCGGCCTGCTGCAACAGGCCGAGCACCTGCGCCAGGACCTGGCCGAATATGCCCGGGGCGTCAAAGGCCAGGTGCGCCTGCTGTGCAACACCACGGCGATCACCGAATACCTGCCGGAGCCGCTGGCGGACTTTCTCTGCGCCCACCCCAACCTCGACATCGACCTGCAGGAACTGCCCAGCCCGCGCATCACCCACGCCCTGCGCCAGGGCGCGGCGGACCTGGGGATAGTTTCCGACGCGGTGGACACCCAGGGCCTGCAGACCCAGGCCTTTCGCGACGACCCGCTGGTGCTGGTGCTGCCCGCCAACCACCCGCTGGCCGACAAGCCGGCGCCGAGTTTCAGCGACAGCCTGCAGCATCCCTATGTCGGCCTCGCCGCCCACAGCGCCCTGGCGGTGTACCTGGAAGAACAGGCCTTGCACCTGGGGCTGCGGATGCCGATCCGCATCCGCGCCGATGGCTTCGATGGGGTAATGCGCATGGTTGCCCGTGGCGCCGGGCTGGCGGTGGTGCCGCGCGCCGCCGTCGAGCGCCGCGGGCCGGACCCCGCGCTGAACATGCAGCCGCTGAGGGAAGCCTGGGCGCAACGCAAACTGCTGCTCTGCGCCCGCGACTTCAGCGCCCTGCCGCCCTATGCCAAGGCCCTTCTGAAAAGCCTGGGCCAACTGTAGGAGCGGCCGGTCGACGCATGATTGCTCGCGATAGCGTTCGTCGCGATGCAGCAGTGGATGGCCGCTGCGCGGATCGCGAGCAAGCTTCGCTCCTACGGGTTTTGGTCAGACCTTTGACAAGGCTCCGGCCGGCGTCCGGGATTTCCTGAAGAACAGCCAGTACGCCAGGGTCAGGAGCAGCAGGAACGGCACGCCGAACACCAGGGTCATCCTGAAGGCCTCGGTGAAGTAGGTGGTGATCATCACCGCGCCCATCAGCACCAGGCCCAGCAGCGTGCTCCAGGGGAACAGGCGCATGCGGAACGACAGCTGCAGCTCGCCGTGCCGCTGGTGGTAACGGCGGAAGCAGTAGTGCGTGAGGAAGATCATGAACCAGGTGAAGATCGCGCCGAACATCGAGATCGCCATCATCAGGGTGAACGAGCTTTCCGGGTACAGCACGTTGATCAGGGTCGCCAGGCCAATGCCCGAACTGGACAGCAGCAAGGCGTTCAGCGGGATGCCGCTCTTGCTCAGGGCGCCCATGGACTTGGGCGCATAGCCGCCGCGCGACAGGCTGAACATCATGCGCGTGGTGATGTACAGCTGGCTGTTCATCGCCGACAACGCGGCGATCAGGATCACGAAGTTCATCACCCCGGTGGCGCCGGGAATGCCGATGGTCTGCATCACCGTGACGAACGGGCTCTGCGCCTTGCCGGCCTGGACCCAGGGCACGATGGCCAGCATCAGCGCCAGGGTCAGCAGGTAGAACACCACCAGCCGCACCATGGTCGCGCGAAAGGCCTTTTTCACCGCCTGCTGCGGGTCCTCGGCTTCGCCGGCGGCCACGGCGATCATTTCCACGCTCAGGTAACTGAAGATCGAGACGATTACCGCGATCCACATGCCCTGAAACCCGTTGGGGAAAAAGCCGCCATGGGCGCTGTAGTTGTGCACGCCGTAGTCGGCATTGCCGGAGCCGAACACCACATACACCGCGAGGATGATGAAGCCGACGATGGCGGCGATCTTGATGGTCGAGAACCAGTATTCGAAGCTGCCGAAGGTTTTCACGCTGATGGCGTTGAGCAGGATCAGCACGCTGGAGAACGAGACGATCCACACCCATTCCGGCACGTTGGCGAACCAGTACTTCATGTACATGGCAATGGCCGTGACCTCGGCGCCGACCGCCAGCACGATGGCCGCCCAGTAGGCGTAGCGCACCAGGAAGCCGGCCAGCGGGCTGATGTAGAACTCGGCATAGGCGCCGAAGGAGCCGGAGGTGGAATGGGCGACGGTCATTTCCGCCAGGCAGCCCATCAGCAGCAAGGTGATGAGCGCGCCGATGGCGTAGCTGAGCAGCACGCTGGGCCCGGCATAACCGATGGCATAGGCGCTGCCCATGAACAGGCCGGTGCCGATCGCCCCGCCGATGGCGATCATGCTCATCTGCCCGGCCGTGAGCTGGCGGCGCAAGCCCTGTTCACGATTGGAAATCGCTGCAAAACCCTTGTTGGTCGTGGTCACGTTTGTGAGCCTCTTTATTGTTATTGGCACGCTTGATGGCTTTGTCTTGTAGCCGCTGGCGCAGCCTGCGATCGGCGACGAAGTCGTCGTGAAACCGGGCAACGCGGTGTTTCGGTTGCATCGCCTGCTCCGGTCTTACGCCTGCTGCGCCCGAACGCGGACCGAGCCGATCGCAGCCTGCGGCAGCGGCTACAGGGGATGTTTCAGGTCACGCTATGGCGGATCTTGAACTGCGGTTGGGACCAGGTTTTCTGGTCGAGGATTTCACCGAGGATCTGCACCGCGTCCCAGACTTCGCTGAAGCGGGTGTACAGCGGCGTGAAGCCGAAGCGCATGATCCGCGGTTCGCGATAGTCGCCGATCACGCCGCGGGCGATCAGGGCCTGGATCACCGCATAACCTTCGGGATGCTCGAAGCTGACATGGCTGCCGCGCTTGTCGTGTTCGCGCGGGGTGATCAGCTTCAGGCCATGGGCCGCGCAGCGCTGCTCCACCAGTTCGATGAACAGGTCGGTCAGGGCCAGGGACTTGCGCCGCAGGCTGGCCATATCGGTCTGCTCGAAGATCTCCAGGCCGCACTCGACCATGGCCAGCGACGTGATCGGCTGGGTGCCGCACAGGTAGCGGGCGATGCCGCTGCTTGGCTGGTATTGGGTTTCCATGTCGAACTGCCGTGCATGGCCGAACCAGCCGGCCAGCGGCTGCGTGACCAGGTCGCACAGCGCCGGCGAGACCCAGGCGAAGGCTTGCGAGCCCGGCCCGCCGTTGAGGTATTTGTAGGTGCAGCCGATGGCGTAGTCGGCGCCGGCCTGCTTCAGGTCCACCGGCACCGCGCCGGCGGAGTGGGCCAGGTCCCAGAGGCTCAGCGCGCCGCATTCGTGGATCAGCGCGGTCATCGCCGGCATGTCGTGCATGTAGCCGGTCTTGTAGTTGACGTGGGTGAGCATGACCACCGCAGTGTCTTCGTCGATGGCTTGGGGCAGCTCCTCGGGGCTGTCCACCAGGCGCAGCGAATAACCCTGCTGCAGCATCTCGGTCAGGCCCTGGGCGATGTACAGATCGGAGGGAAAGTTGCTGCTCTCGCTGACGATCACTTTGCGCTGCGGCGCCTTGAGCGCCTGCACGCGCAAGGCCGCGCTGAGCACCTTGAACAGGTTGATCGAGGTGGTGTCGGTAATCACCACTTCGTTGGCATCGGCGCCGATCAGCCTGGCCAGGCGGTCGCCCAGGCGCTGCGACAGGTCGCGCCAGCCCGCGCTGTTCCAGCTGCGGATCAGGCCATTGCCCCATTCCTCGGCAATCACCTCTTGCGCCCGTTGCAGGGACGCGACCGGGCGGGCGCCGAGGGAGTTGCCGTCGAGATAGATCACCCCTTCGGGCAGCGCGAACTGGTCGCGCAGCGGCGCCAGCGGATCCTGTGCGTCGAGGGCCAGGCAGTGGTTTCTTGTAGTCATGGGAAGTCCTGTTTTCACTATGGCGTACGGCAGCGCCCCATGTCCTCGGGACATCGGCGGCTGCACGGCGAAGAAATAATGAACGAAGGCCTGGAGAATTTTCGTGCAAAATGCGCTATGAGAGCGGCACAACCTCGAAGATTATTCGACTACAACTTAAAAAAACGCGGATAAATGCCAACCATGATTCTCGACTCGACAGACCTGCGAATTCTGCACTTCCTGCAACAGGACGGCCGTATCAGCAACCAGGAGCTGGCGGAGAAAGTCGCCCTTTCGCCCTCGGCCTGCCTGCGGCGCCTGCGCCTGCTGGAAGGTGAAGGCATCATCAGCGGCTATCGCGCGGTGCTCAACGCCGAGCGCCTGGGAATCGAACTGGAAGCCATCGTCCATGTGTCGCTGCGCCAGGACGTGGCGGACTGGCATGAGACCTTTATCAAGAAGGTCCAGCAGTGGCCGGAAGTGGTCACCGCCTACGTGGTCACCGGCGCCAGCAACTACGTGCTGCGGGTCCAGGCGCGCAACCTCAAGCACTTCTCGGATTTCATCGTCAACCAGCTGAACCGCACGTCCGGGGTCACCGACATCCGCTCGGAAATCGTCCTGCAGAAAATCAAGGAACAGGACAGCCTGCTGGACCTGGTGCTGCGCAAGTAGGCGGCCTAGAAACCACTCAAGCGCCGCGCATCGTGGCGCTGCAGGGTGACGCTGGGCGGCTCGTCGAACAATTTGCGGTACTCGGCGGAGAACCGTCCCAGGTGGCTGAAGCCCCAGCCCAGGGCGATCTCGGAGATGGTCCGCGCCGAGCCGTGTTCGAGGATCCCCTGGCGCACCGCGTTGAGCCGGTACTTCTTCAGGTACGCCATCGGCGACAGGGCGAAATATTTCTTGAAGGCCTCGAACAGCTTGAAGCGCGACACCCCGGCGGCGGCCTCCAGATCTTCCAGGCACAGCGGCTCGCGGGCGTGGTCGTGAATGTACTGGCGGGCGCGGACCAGATAGTGGGGCAGCTTGACCTCCAGCACCTCGCGCAACTGCGCCGAATAGTTGTTCGGCTGGGCGAGGATCAGGCCCTTGATCAATGAGCTTTCCAGGTCGCGGGTGAAGGCCAGCTGCTCGTAGAGCTCGTTGCTGCGCTCCAGTTCGGCGATGAAATAGCGCGCCATGCGCCACCAGGAAGCCGAGGCCCCTTCCACCGCGTCCATCACCGCCTCGAAGCGCAGCGGCGCTTGCGGCGGGCGTTGCAGCAAGGCTTCCAGGGCCTCGCCCATGGCCGCCCGGGTAATCACCACCTGGACTTTGCGGCAGTCGCCGGAGATCGCCAGCATCTGGCTTTCGTTGGGCGCGATGATCACGCCCTGGTCGCGGTTGGAGCGCAGCAGCCGGCCGCCCTTGCTCAGCTCCTGCTCGCCGCTCAGCGGCAGGCTCAGGCTGTAGCTGCTGAAGTGCTCGGCGTCCTCGATATCGACGGTGACGTCGGTGCCGTATTCGATGGTGCCCAGGGTCGTGGCCCGCGACTTGAAGACGTTGGCGCTGTGGTGAAAGCGGATGCGCTCGGGGGTGCGGGTCTCAAGCCGGTGCGGCCCGCAGATTCCCGACATCCAGCTCCTCGCCCCTTCGAGGTCGTAGCGATCGACCCGAATATCGCGAAACTGCGAATCAGCCTTGCTATTCATCACGGCGCACCCACGGCAATATTTTTTTGCGCGCTCTGACGGCGCGTCTGGCTTGAAGTACTGGCTTGCTTGCAACAGCCAACAGCAAGTTTTGCGCCACCGCCCAGCGCTGCCAACCAACTGGATAGCAATCGCCGACTAAGTGGATAGAGCCTGGCTACCCGCTGCGCAAAAGCCCCGCAAGACTGCGCCAAACAGTAGCTCATCGCGGCATCGCGGTGCAGCCGTTGATCGCCTGCCACCCAGACCGTGGGTATTCCAGCCCCACCTGTTACCCCCGCCCCGTAGGAGCGAGGCTTGCCCGCGATAGCGTTTTTCCTGGCACACCGTGCCGCTTTGATCGCGAGCAAGCTTCGCTCCCACGAAGCCCTCGGGCCGTTCAACTTTGTGGATGGCCTTGGCCGACTAAGCGGATAGCCACCCCTGCCCCGCACTCTCTCTAATGCATGCACCGATTGGCCTGAACAAGAAAGGTGCTCACTCATGAGTGGTGCAAGAAACGCAGAACAATGGAAAAGCTTCATCGACGGCTGCCTGGATTTTCGTCCGGACGACGGTGTATTCCGCATTGCCCGGGACATGTTCACCGAGCCCGAGCTGTTCGACCTGGAGATGGAACTGATCTTCGAGAAGAACTGGATCTACGCCTGCCACGAAAGCGAGCTGGCCAACAACCACGACTTCGTCACCATGCGCGCCGGACGCCAGCCGATGATCATCACCCGCGACGGCGAAGGCCGGCTCAACGCGCTGATCAACGCCTGCCAGCACCGCGGCACCACCCTGACCCGGGTCGGCAAGGGCAACCAGTCGACCTTCACTTGCCCGTTCCATGCCTGGTGCTACAAGAGCGACGGGCGCCTGGTGAAGGTCAAGGCGCCGGGGGAATACCCCGAAGGCTTCGACAAGGCCACCCGCGGCCTGAAGAAAGCCCGCATCGACAGCTACAAGGGCTTTATCTTCATCAGCCTCGACGTCCACGCCGACAATTCCCTGGAAGACTTCCTCGGCGACGCCAAGGTGTTCTTCGACATGATGGTCGCCCAGTCGCCCACCGGTGAGCTGGAGGTGCTGCCCGGCAAGTCCGCCTACACCTACGACGGCAACTGGAAACTGCAGAACGAAAACGGCCTCGACGGTTATCACGTGAGCACCGTGCACTACAACTACGTGGCCACGGTGCAGCACCGCCAGCAGGTCAACAGCGAGAACGGCGGCACCAGCGCCACCCTCGACTACAGCAAGCTCGGCGCCGGCGATGCCAATACCGACGACGGCTGGTTCGCCTTCAACAATGGCCACAGCGTGCTGTTCAGCGACATGCCCAACCCTGCGGTGCGCTCCGGCTACGCCACCATCATGCCGCGCCTGGTAGAGGAATACGGCCAGGAAAAGGCCGAGTGGATGATGCACCGCCTGCGCAACCTCAACGTCTACCCGAGCCTGTTCTTCCTCGACCAGATCAGCTCGCAGTTGCGGATCATCCGCCCGCTGGCCTGGAACAAGACCGAGATCATCAGCCAGTGCATCGGGGTCAAGGGCGAATCCGACGCCGACCGGGAAAACCGCATTCGCCAGTTCGAGGACTTCTTCAACGTCTCGGGCATGGGCACCCCCGACGACCTGGTGGAGTTCCGCGAAGCCCAGCGCGGTTTCCAGGGCCGCCTGGAACGCTGGAGCGATATCTCCCGCGGCAGCCACCGCTGGGCAACCGGGCCAACCCGCAACAGCGAGGCCATCGGCATCCAGCCAGCCATGACCGGCACCGAATTCACCCACGAAGGGCTGTACGTCAACCAGCACCGCAACTGGCAAAAGTTCCTCCTCGACGGGCTGGCCAGCCAATCCCTGAAACTGCGTGAGGTGTGAACATGAGTGCGCAACTGCAATACCGCATCGAGCAGTTTTTCTACCGCAAGTCCGAGCTGTGCGACGCCCAGGACTGGGACGCCTACCTCGAGCTCTTCGACCCGCAGAGCGAGTTCCACCTGCCGCAATGGGACTCCGAGCATGTCTACACCACCGACCCGAAACGCGGCATGTCGCTGATCTACTACGCCAACCGCTCGGGCCTGGAAGACCGGGTGTTCCGTATCCGCACCGGCAAGGCCGCCTCGACCATTCCGATGCCGCGCACCCTGCACAACATCAGCAACGTGCGGATCGCCGAGCAGGCCGACGGCAGCCTGCAAGTACGGCTGAACTGGCACACGCTGTTCTATCGCCTGGCCACCGCCGAGCAGTTCTTCGGCCATGCCACCTACAACCTCAAGGCCCACGGCGACAGCTGGCTGATCACCCGCAAGCATGTGCTGCTGCTCAACGACACCATCAACTCGGTGCTCGATTTCTACCACCTCTGACGGAGACCGGGCATGAACCACAAGGTCGCGTTCAGCTTTGCCGACGGCAAGACGCTGTTCTTCCCTGTAAACGCCAATGAAATATTGCTCGACGCCGCCCTGCGCAACGGCATCAAGATTCCCCTGGACTGCCGCGAAGGCGTTTGCGGCACCTGCCAGGGCCGCTGCGAATCGGGCAACTACAGCCAGGACTACGTGGACGAGGAAGCGCTCTCCAGCGCGGACCTGGCGCAGCGCAAGATGCTCAGCTGCCAGACCCGCGTGCAGTCCGATGCCACCTTCTATTTCGACTTCGACTCCAGCCTGTGCAGCGCCGCGGGGCCGGCACAGCTGGGCGCCACGGTCCGCGAGGTGCGCCAGGTCTCCGAGAGCACGGCGATCCTGCAACTGCAGCTCGACGAGGACCAGCCGGTGCTGGACTTCCTGCCGGGGCAATATGCCCGGCTGTCGATCCCCGGCACGTCGAGCAAGCGCTCCTACTCGTTCGCCAACCGTTCGGGCAGCCCGCAATTGCAGTTTCTCCTGCGCCTGCTGCCCGACGGGGCGATGAGCAATTACATCCGCGAACGCTGCCAGGTCGGCGACCGCATCCAACTGGAGGCGCCGCTGGGGGCCTTCTACCTGCGCCATATCGTCCGGCCGCTGGTGCTGGTGGCCGGCGGCACCGGGCTGTCGGCGCTGCTGGCGATGCTCGAACAATTGGTCGCCGACGGCTGCACCCAGCCGGTGCACCTGTACTACGGGGTGCGCGACGTCGCCGACCTGTGCGAAACCGCGCGCATCGAGGCCTACGCCAGCCAACTGCCGGGCTTTCGCTACACTCCGGTGATCAGCGAGCCGACGGCGGACTGGCCGGGCAAGCGCGGTTATATCGCCGAGCATTTCGATTGCAGCGAACTGCGCGATGGCCCGGTGGACATGTACGTCTGCGGCCCGCCGCCGATGGTCGAGTCGATCAAGAACTGGCTGCAAGATCAGCAACTTGAGAGCGTTCAGCTGTATTACGAGAAGTTCACCGAGAGTAATATCTGATCCGTCAGCATTCAGCCGCGATCTGCCTGCAAACATGGGCAGACCTGATAACAACGAGAAGAGAGCGTGATTAGTGGATGAGATCTTGAAACCCGGCGAACTCAAGCGTGGCTTGAAAAACCGCCATATTCAGCTGATTGCCCTGGGCGGGGCGATCGGCACCGGACTGTTCCTTGGCTCCGCCGGCGTGCTCAAGTCCGCCGGACCTTCGATGATCCTCGGTTATGCGATTGCCGGGTTCATCGCCTTCCTGATCATGCGCCAGCTCGGCGAGATGATCGTCGAGGAACCGGTGGCCGGGTCCTTCAGCCACTTCGCGCACAAATACTGGGGCGGTTACTTCGGCTTTCTCGCCGGCTGGAACTACTGGGTGCTGTACGTGCTGGTGGGCATGGCCGAACTCACGGCCGTGGGCAAGTACGTGCAGTTCTGGTGGCCGGAAATCCCGTCCTGGGTCAGCGCGGCGGTGTTCTTCGTGCTGGTCAACCTGATCAACATGATGAACGTGAAGTTCTTCGGCGAAGCCGAGTTCTGGTTCGCCATCATCAAGGTGGTGGCCATCGTCGGCATGATTGCCCTGGGCTGCTACATGCTGGCCAGCGGCAGCGGCGGCCCGCAGGCGTCGGTGAGCAACCTGTGGAGCCACGGCGGGTTCTTCCCCAATGGCGGCACCGGCCTGCTGATGGCCATGGCCTTCATCATGTTCTCCTTCGGCGGCCTGGAACTGGTGGGCATCACCGCCGCCGAGGCCAGCGAGCCGCGCAAGGTAATCCCCAAGGCGATCAACCAGGTGGTGTACCGGGTGCTGATCTTCTACGTCGGCGCCCTCACCGTGCTGCTGTCGCTGTACCCCTGGGACCAGTTGCTGCAGACCCTCAACGCTTCCGGCGACTCCTACAGCGGCAGCCCGTTCGTGCAGATCTTTGCCCTGATCGGCAGCGACACCGCGGCGCATATCCTCAACTTCGTGGTCCTGACCGCGGCGCTGTCGGTCTACAACAGCGGCGTGTACTGCAACAGCCGCATGCTCTACGGCCTGGCCGAACAGGGCGATGCGCCCAAGGCGATGATGAAGCTGAACAAACAGGGCGTGCCACTGCTGGCCCTGGGCGTCTCGGCGCTGATCACCCTGCTTTGCGTGGTGGTCAACTACCTGGCGCCGCAAGAAGCCCTGGAACTGCTGATGGCGCTGGTCGTCGCGTCGCTGATGATCAACTGGGCGCTGATCAGCCTGACCCACCTGAAGTTCCGCAAATCCATGGGCCAGCAAGGCATCGTGCCGTCGTTCAAGACCTTCTGGTTCCCGTTCAGCAACTACCTGTGCCTGGCCTTCATGCTGGTGATCATCAGCGTGATGCTGATGATTCCCGGCATACGGGTTTCGGTCTACGCGATCCCGGTGTGGGTCGTGCTGATCTGGCTGTTCTACCGCCTGCGGGTAACCCGGGCCGGCGCTCGCGCGGTGGCCTGACGACGGCGGCACATGCCCCTGTAGCCGCTGCCGCAGGCTGCGATCGACCGGTACGGTCGCAGCGATCTTGAGGACGCCGGAGGTCCTGCGGACCTATCGCAGCCTGCGGCAGCGGCTACAGGGATTGGCATAAACAAAAAGGCCCGGCATTCGATGAATGCCGGGCCTTTTTTTGCCCTGTCGCTTACAGCGCCGAGCGCACGCGCCATAGCTCGGGGAACAAGACGGTGTCGAGCATCTTGCGCAGGTAGCCGACGCCTTCGGTGCCGCCGGTGCCGGGCTGGAAGCCGATGATGCGTTCCACCGTGGTCACATGGCGGAAGCGCCACTGGCGGAAGGAATCCTCCAGGTCGATGAACTTCTCCGCCAGCTGATACAGGTCCCAGTAGCGCGACGGATCGGCATAGACCTCGCGCCAGGCCGCTTCCACCGATGGGTCGTGCTGGGTCGGCGCGTTGCTGTTCAGGGCCAGGCGCTCGGGGTCGATGGCCAGCCCGGCCTTGGCCATCAGGCCGATGGCTTCGTCGTACAGCGACGGCGTGGCGATCGCCTGCTCCAGCTCCTTGAGCAGCTCCGGACGATGGGCATGGGGACGCAGCAAGGTCGCGCTCTTGTTGCCGAGAATGAACTCGATCTCGCGGTACTGGAACGACTGGAAGCCCGACGACTGCCCCAGGTACGGGCGGATCGACTTGTATTCGGACGGCGTCATGGTCGCCAGCACCGCCCAGGCGTGCACCAGCTGGTCGAAGATCCGCGACACCCGCGCCAGCATCTTGAATGCCGGTGGCAGTTGCCCCTGATGCACATGCTCCCGGGCCGCCTTGAGCTCGTGGAGCATCAGTTTCATCCACAGCTCCGAGGTCTGGTGCTGGATGATGAAGAGCATTTCGTTGTGGTCCGGCGACAAGGGGTGCTGGGCATTGAGGATGCGCCCCAGGTCCAGGTAGTCGCCGTAACTCATGGAATCGGCAAAATTCAGCTCGGCGTTATGCCAGTTGTCGGGTGGTGGGTTGTTCGAATAGGGACATTGACTCATCGCGTGGGCTCCTCATGTCAGGTCGCGGCTGGTCGATCACCCGCGCCGGCCTTGATCGGACGCGCGGGGTCGAAGCTTCGTTGTTGTAAATACTATTGTAGGAATTATCGCGGCAACGGCCGCAGGATCGCACGCACCGGGCTCGCATCCAGATGAGCGAAACGCAGGGGCAGCGCGATCAGTTCGTAGTCACCTTCGGCCACCTCGTCGAGCACGATGCCTTCGAGAATCGCCAGGCCATGACGGGCCACGGTGTTATGGGCGTCCATGGTTTTCGATTGCTGCGGGTCAAGGGACGGGGTGTCGATGCCGATCAGGCGCACGCCGTGGCTGGCCAGCAGCTCGACGGTTTCCTTGGCCACGGCGCTGAAGTCCGGGTCCCAGGTGCTCAACGGGGCCTGCCGATAGGTCCGCAGCAGCACTCGCTCGGGCAGGTTGTCCAGGTGCCCTTCCAGGTGCCGGGGCAATACCAGCGGGCCGCAGCCCAGGCAATGCACGACCCGGCACGGGCCGAGGTAGACGTCCAGCGGCACCTCGCCGATCGGCGCGCCATCGGCGCTGTAATGCAACGGCGCGTCGACATGGGCGCCGGTGTGCGGCGACAGGGTGATGCGCCCGACATTCACCGGGCATTCGGGTCCGTACTGCCATACCCGTTCTTCCTGGAACGGCGTGTCGCCAGGCCAGGTCGGGGTCGCGGTACTCAGGGGCGGGCTGATGTCCCACCAGCTTGGGGTTGTGTTCATAGCGCTGCTCTCGGCCACTTCGAGCTGAATCATACGAGCGATGCCTGTGTAGATTCTTGCGAAATACTTCGGCAGCGCAGGATCTTTCGCAAAAACTGCCAGGAAAGCGCAAATTCACGCTGGGAAATTTCAATGTAAACAGCGGCAACATGTTGCGGGCGGGCACTGCGTTTCTGGGCACCCCGATGTCGAGTACAGACAACTGACCGGCGGCCGGGCGCTATAGGGTGCGACTTCCGTTCCCAGCCAATATTCCGGAGTCCTCATGACCGCGACTGCCCCCATCACCGTCCTGCGCGATACCCATCCTCTGCCCGTGCTCGATGCCTGCAAATGGGAAAAACTCGAAGGCGACCCGCATACCGTCAACCTCAACGCCTACACCAGCGAAGACGGCAGCAAGATCATGGGCACCTGGATCTGCACCCCCGGCAAATGGCGCGTGGACTACGTGAAGTGGGAGTACTGCCATTTCCAGGAAGGCTACTGCGTGATCACCCCGGACGGCATGGAGCCGATTCACCTGCGCGCCGGCGACATCTTCGTGGTCGAGCCCGGAATGAAAGGCACCTGGGAAGTGGTCGAGACCGTGCGCAAGTATTTCGTGTTCGCCTGATCCACCGCGCGGCATCTCTGCTTATGTAGGAGTGGGACGCCTAGTCCTTGCTCGCGATAGCGCCGCATGCAACGCATTGCCTGGATCGCGGGCAAGCCTCGCTCCTACGGATTGCACCTGATACGCCAGAAACAAAAAACCGGGAGCCCACCCGACGTGAGTCCCGGAAAGCTTGCAGCGTTCACAGAGGTTGGCGAAACCTGCGCTCTTTGAAGAACGCAGGTTTCACTGTTTCTAGGTCGGCTTGCGATAGCTGTTGACGATCGCCGAGAAGTCCATGCCGCCTTCGCCGCGCAGGCTCATGGCCTGGTACAGCTGCTGCGCCACGGCGCCCAGGACCACCGGTTGGTGAGCCTGGCGGGCGGCCTCGGTGGCCAGCCCCAAGTCCTTGAGCATCAGCTCGGCGCCAAAGCCGCCGGTGTAGCCGCGCGCGGCCGGCGCGGTTTCGATCACGCCGGGCCAAGGGTTGTAGGTGTCGGAACTCCAGCAGCGCCCGGTGGAACTGTTGATGATGCCCGCCAGCACCTTGGTGTCGATGCCCAGGGCGTCGCCCAGGGCCATGGCTTCGCTGACGCCGATCATCGAAATGCCCAGCAGCAGGTTGTTGCAGATCTTGGCGATCTGCCCGGTGCCCACTTCCCCGCAATGCACGATATTGCGCCCCATCTGCGCCAGCACTGGCTGCAAGATAGCGAACAGTTCGGCACTGGCGCCGACCATGAAGGTCAGGGTGCCCGCCGCCGCGCCACCGGTGCCGCCGGACACCGGCGCATCGGCCATGGCCACGCCTTGCCTGGCGGCGGCCGCGGCCACGTCACGGGCGGTCTGCGGATCGATGGTGCTGCAATCCACCGCCGGCGTGCCATGGGCGATCCCCGCCAGCACTCCGTCGTCACCCAGCCAGACGCTGCGCACATGGGCGGCGGCCGGCAGCATGGTGATCACCAGCTCGCTGTCTTCGGCGGCAGCGCGCGGCGAGGTGCTGATGCTGCCACCCAATCCGGCCAGTTCCTGGAGCACGGCCTGGTTCAGATCGAACAGGTTCAGCTGATGCCCGGCCTTGAGCAGGTTGCGCGCCATGGGTGCGCCCATGTTGCCCAGGCCAATGAATGCGATTTTCATGAGCGGACTCCTCAACGCAAATGGATGGTGGTGTTCACGCCATCGTTGACGCTGTCATCGTCGAACCAGCGACTGGTGACGGTCTTGGTCTGGGTGTAGAACTGCACCACTTGCTTGCCGTAGGGCCCCAGATCGCCCAGCTTGGAACCACGCGAACCGGTGAAGCTGAAGAACGGCACCGGTACCGGAATCGGGATATTGATGCCGACCTGGCCGACATCGATTTCAGTCTGGAACTTGCGCGCCGCCGCGCCGCTTTGGGTGAACAGGCCGGTGCCGTTGCCGAAGGGGTTGCTGTTGACCAGGGCGATGGCCTGGTCGAGGGTGTCCACTTCCAGTACCACCAGCACCGGGCCGAAGATTTCCTGGGTGTAGATCTGCATGTCGGTGGTCACCCCGGAGAACAGGGTCGGGCCGACGAAGTTGCCCTGCTCGAACCCCGGCACCTTGACGTCGCGACCGTCCAGCTCCAGCTTGGCGCCTTCCTTGATGCCGCTTTCGATCAGGCTCAGCACACGCTCCTTGGCGCGCTTGGAAATCAGTGGCCCGACATCGGTGCCCGGCTCGCTGCCAGCATTGACCTTGAGCTTCTGCGCCAGCGCCTTGAGGTCTGGCAGCCATTGTTTGGCCGCGCCCACCAACACCACCACCGAGGTGGCCATGCAGCGCTGGCCGGCCGCGCCGAAACCGGCGCCGACCAGGGCATTGAGCGCCTGTTCGCGGTTGGCGTCAGGCAGCACCACGGCGTGGTTCTTGGCGCCCATCATCGACTGCACGCGCTTGCCGTGCTTGCCCGCCAAGTCGTAGACATGGGTGCCGACCGCGGTGGAGCCGACGAACGACACCGCCTTGATGTGCGGGTGGGTGCACAGCTTGTCCACCACCTCCTTGCCGCCATGCACCACGTTGAGCACGCCAGGTGGAACGCCGGCTTCCAGCGCCAGTTCCACCAGTAGCATGGTCGACAGCGGGTCCTGCTCCGAAGGCTTGAGCACGAAGGTGTTGCCGCAGGCAATGGCCATCGGGAACATCCACAGCGGAATCATCGCCGGGAAGTTGAACGGGGTGATCCCGGCGCAGACGCCGATCGGCTGGCGCAGGGTGTAGGTATCGACGCCGCCGGCGACGTTCTCGGCGAACTCTCCCATCTGCAGGCTGCCGATCGAGCAGGCATGCTCGACCACTTCCAGGCCGCGGAAAATGTCGCCTTCGGCATCGGCGATGGTCTTGCCCTGTTCGGCGCTGAGCACCTGGGCAATACGCTTGGAGTGTTCGCGGATCAGCGCCTGCAGCTTGAGCATGATGCGCATCCGCGCGCCGATCGGGGTCAGCTTCCAAGTCTGGAAGGCGCGATGCGCGGCTTCGATGGCGGCGTCGACTTCATCCGTTGTGGCAAAAGGCACCTTGGCCAGCACTTGCTGGGTGGCCGGGTTGGTGATGTCGTGCCACTCGCTGGTCTGGGATTCGACCCACTGGCCGTCGATCAGCAGCTTGACCTGCTGCAAGGTGGTGCCGTCGGGCTTGAGGGATGCGTTCATACGGGTCTCCTGACTTCTTGAGGTTCTTATGCAGGGAGCCAAGGCGTGGGGCGCCTTGAAATGAGGCGTGCGTCGCGAGTTGGTTGTCGGACTGTTTTTGGAGTATAGATGTGCAAACTTCTAATAAGAACGCACATAAAAGCCGGTCCATCATGCAAAAAAACATCACCTCCCTCGGCTCGCTGAACTGGGACGACTTGAAGTTTTTCCTCGAAGTAGCCCGCACCCGCAAGGCCAGCAGCGCGGCCAAGCGCCTGGCCGTGGACTACACCACGGTGTCGCGGCGCATCGGCTCGCTGGAAGGTGCACTGGGCACGCTGTTGTTCGAAAAGTCCCGGACCAACGGTTTTGTCCTGACCGCCGAGGGCCAGCGCCTACTGGGTTATGCCGAGTCGATCGAGAGCACCCTGCACATGGCCTGCGAACAGGTCTCGGGCTCGGGCGTGGCCTTGTCCGGCCACGTGCGCATGGGTTGCACCGAAGGCTTCGGCAGTTTCTTCATCACCCCGCAGCTGAGCCATTTCGTCGATGCCTACCCGGCGATCTCGGTGGACATCCTGCCGCTGCCGCACTTCATCAGCTTGTCCAAGCGCGAAGCCGATATCGTCATCGCCCTGGAGCGCCCGGAACATGGCCCTTACGTCTGCTGCAAGCTCTGCGATTACCGCCTGCAGCTCTATGCCACCCAGGACTACCTCGACCAGCACCCACCGATCCGCCGCCCGGCGGACCTGAGCGAGCATCAATTCATCAGCTACGTGGATGATCTGGCGTTCAGCTCCGAACTCTTGTATCTGGCCAATGTACTGCCCGGCGCAAGCGCCAATCTGCGCAGCACCAGCGTGATCGCCCAGTACGTGGCCGCCCAGCAAGGCCGCTCGCTGGCAATCCTGCCATGCTTCCTCGCAGCCCAGGACCCGAGCCTGCTGCCGGTGCTGCCGGCGGAAATAAACATCACCCGGCAGTTCTGGATGTACTGCCGCGAAGACCTGCGCAAGCTTAAGCGGATCACCTTGTTGTGGGATTACATCCGCAGCGTGACCGAACACAATCAGGGCCTGCTGATGGGGCAGAGCCGGGAGATGGTGTTTGCCGACTCATAGCCGGCACGGAATCACGAAAGCTGATCGCAATGAGAGCGGGCTTCATCCAAGTTCAGAATCGTCCTAAAGCCTTGCCCATCGTCACTTGCTAGGTTCGCGAAGCTCGACAAAGAGCCTCGCGGATCAGCTAATGCAAGGACGATAAATGCTTTCTTCTGCTCGCCTGGGCGACAAACACCTCTGCCCGCTTCCCGGTCATGGCAGCACTCCGATTGCTTGTGCTTCTGGTGACATCAACATCAACTTCATGGGAGCAGCCCGTGTCGGTGACACTTGCGGCTGTGGCGCGGTCATCACCACGGGGTTTCCCTCGATCATCCTGAATGGTCGCCCCATGGCCCACTTAGGGAGCCCCACCAGCCACGGTGGGACGATCATCACCGGCTCAGGCGATACCTTCGGTGGCTTTGTCATGGGGCCCACTCCTGGCGCTGCAATCATTAACTTCGCGGCGCTCGGCGTGTTCCGCCCAGACGGCTCGGTAGACGATGAAAAGATGGCGACCTTGCTGGCCGACCCGAAGCTGATGGAGAAGGCGACTGCTGCAAAGGCTTTGGTTGATCCCAATGCGGCCTCTAAGGCGCCTGAAGAGAATCCAGAAGAAAAGGTCTGTAATGACCCTGACATGATGGAGGAGTTGGCAAGCTACATTGCGGGCGAAATGAATACCAACATCAACAGCCCGTCTGTGCGGCAGATGAAAGACCTCAACAGCTTTAGCCCAACAGCTGAAACAAAGAAGTATAAGGAGCTTCCTTTCTATCTTCGTCTTGGTCAAAGCCCTGACTTCTACAGCTTAGCGCTGGGAAAGAAAGCGAAAGCTTTGGCTATCTGGACAGAGCGAGTCGGTCAGGGTCGCCCATGGGACCACAAGCCTATTATTCGTAGGACCATCGGGGGAATTTGGCACAAACAAGGAGAACATGATTATTTCTACGACATCTGGTCGAACATTCACTACGGCTATGTGGGGATGGCTGGAGGCCTTTCTGAAAGCGTCCTCTTGGACGGTGCAGGTATAGAACAAATAGGGTCAGACGCTGCTCGGAAGATTGAAGAGATGTATAAAAAACCTAAAGCAGAGTGGGAACTACCCGGTCCACATCGCTCAGCAGATATCGAGGGCATGCGGGCATGGGATGATGCGCCTGATCGAACATCCATTAGCATTGGCATTAAACTCTATCGACAACACCCCCACGGAGGCGTCACGGCAAAGATGATCATGGACGAGGTTCTTGCAGTACCGCTTCAAGAATGGAGAAAGGGGGCTCGGGTACATGTCTGCAAAGAAACATAAGGTCCGATATGGCCGCTGGCTACTTCTGATTCTTGTCATCCTCCCTGTAGCACTTTGGAATTTTGCCTCCCCGGTTGTATCGGTCGACTTTTCCCCGGACAGCAAGGAAGAGTTCCGATATGTCTGGAACACTCAGGACAGAATCCACAGAGGCGACATTAAGCATGGGGGCTCTGCCATTGAGTCCGGCTACATATTTCCTGACGAAGACTTCTTTATGATGTTCTTTTGGTGGACGGACAAAGGTTTTCAACAATGCGTCGACATCACACCTAAGCACTGGGCAACGATAGAAATCCACCTTGATGCAACAGGAAGAATCGACACCGCCAAAACCGGCCCTGACGTCATTTCCCGCTTGAAACAATGCCCGGGCGAGCCTGACCCTTTCCGGACCTGAGCTTCCTGCCAATAGCGCCGCGAAGAGCTGCGCAAACTCAAGCGTCCCCTGCTGTGGGACTACATCAGCAGCGTGATCAAACAGAATCAGGACCTGCTGAAGGGGCAGACCCGGAGGATGGTGTTTGCCGATCAGTCGGCGATGACCACGATCGAGACGCGGCGGTTTTCGGTACGTCCGGCCACTGTGCTGTTGGAGGCCACTGGTTCTTTGCTGCCGAGGCCACGCAGCTGGATGTTTTCCTCGCGCATGCCAGTGGTCACCAGCACCTTGCTCACGCTTTTCGCCCGACGCAGGGACAGTTGCTGGTTGTAGGTTTCCTTGCCGGACGCATCGGTGTGGCCGTCGACCCGGACCTTGTCGATGTTCACGCTGACCAGCGCCTTGCCGATATGCTCAACGATGCTGGTGCTGGCGGCATTCAACCTATCGATGTCGCTGCCGAACAGCACCTTGCCGGACAGGCCGAAGGCCCAGCCCTCGTCCGTCAGCTCAAAGCCCTCCTGCTTGAGCACCGACACTTGCTGCGGGGTCAGCCCCTTGGGCGGCACGCTCTGGCAACCGGTCAATGAAAGCAGCGCCAGCAACAAGGCTGCGGCGAAAAAGCGCTGGGAAGGTCGAATCAATGAAAACAAAGGATCAGCTCCTGGATTGAACGTGAACCACGGGGGACTCCGACCCCGCAGTGTGTTGCCCGCCTCGAGAGACACGTTTGGCCTGATACATCGCCGCATCGGCGGCGTTGAGCAGGGCGCCCGGGGTGGTGCCATGATCAGGGTAGACGGCAATACCGATACTGAGTGACGTCAGTACCGAAGTGCTGCCCGGCAAAGCAATCGGCGTCTCCATGCTGGCGATGATTTTTTCGGCGATACGCTCGGCATCCTCGATGCGGTGCAGCGGAGTCAGCAGAATGGCGAATTCGTCGCCTCCCAGGCGCGCCACCAGGTCTTCCTCGCGCAGCTGCGCCCGCACCCGCGACGCCACCGCCATCAGCACCGCATCGCCGGCGGCATGGCCGAAGTTGTCGTTGATGCCTTTGAAGCGGTCACTGTCGAGGAACAGCACCGCCACCCGCTCATTGAGTTTGCTGGCGCTGCGCAACGTGCGGATCAAACGCCCCTCGAAAAACGCCCGGTTCGGCAACCCGGTCAGGCTGTCGTGGCTGGCCTGGTGGGCCAGGGTTTCGTTTTCATTCTGCAAATGGGTTTGCCAGGCTTCCAGCTCATCGAGCAGGGCATTGAAGTCGTTGCCCAGGTTATCCAGCTCGGCAATCTTTGCCGGCGGTACCCGTACGTCGAACGCCCGCTCGCGGCGCGCGGCATGGGCCACATCGGCCAGGCTGCGCAGCGGTCCGGTAATCCCGCGCAACTGACGGCGGGCAAGGTACAGCGCCACCCAGGCGCTCACCGCGGTACACAAGACAATGCCCACCAACCCGCTGAGCAGGAACCGCAGCAGGCTGCCGCCGTGCCCGGTCAAGGCAATGCTGCCGATTTCCTGGCCCTGGTGCATGATCGGCACCGTGATGGGTTTCTCGAGAAAGGCCCGGGCGATCTGCATTTCCAGGTCGGTCAACAATCCGGTTTCCGGCCGTTCCCAATGGGCCAGCACACTCCCGCGGACGTCGAGAACCTGGGCATCGGCCACCTCTTCGGTGGAGGCAATCAGGGCCAGGGCCTCGGTCGCCGCGGCACTGTCGTTGAACACCACCGCGGCTTCGACGGTGTAGTTGATCGAACGGGCGATCAGGTGCAGGTTGTGGTCGGCATACACCCGCAATGCCAGCACCCCAAGAAACGTCAACGACAAGCTGGCCATGGAAATGGCCAGCAGCGCGACGGTCAGGTGCCCGCGACCGATGACCGAATGCAACGTAGGACGGGCAGGAGACTTGAAGAGGCTCATGGGGCCGCCGGTCGACGACGGGAGAGTTGCAGCACGCTCGGATGAATCCGTACGCCGCTGCGGGCCACCGAATCCAGGTTGACCTCGAACGACACCTGATTGTCACTGACGCGCAGGCAGAACAGGCTGCCCACTGTGCAGCGGTCGCCGCCTTCGCTGATGCTCAGCACCGGATGACCGACCAGAGAAGTGAACAGGCGGGAGCGCTGGTCGTCGGTCAGCTTGCCGATGTACACCGCGTCGCACTCGTTGACGATGGACGGGTTGTCGGCCAGCAAACGCCGCACCAGCACCGGACGGCCAGTAGCCTGGGTCGTGCCCTTGACTAGGTTGTCGGTGTATTCGGTCGGCCCCACCACGCACAGACGCAATTGCGCTGGCTCCACCGGCCAGCGCGCATAACTGAGAATGCCCAAAACCACCTGGGTTACCGCCTTGGCGCGCTGGTCTGCCAGGCTGGTGGCAGGCTCGGGTTGCGCGACGGCAAAAGTGCTCAACAGACAGACAAGGGCGGACAGCAGTGCCTGCCTCCAGCCCGAAAAGCGCTCCGTCGCCGAGACAGCCACGTTCATGCAGGGATTCTCTTTGATCTTCATACAATGATGCCGCAACGATAGCACAGCCGGTGAAACCACCGCGAGGCTCCCCAGCATGGGTGGCAGGCTATTGGATCAGAAAAAAATGCCGTAATGATTCGAGCTTTCTTGTTCTTCATGCCTGCAACGCCTGCTTGGGATCAGCACCAGAAAGTGAGCCGTCCAGACCGACCCCGTAGAGATCCAGCTCAAGGATTGTCTTTCGCTACTGCCCAGCTTCGCCGCCTCGGCCTTGTGCCTTTGCGGTGCCATGAGTGGCCCGAGGCATCGTTGAGGTTAGCCGATGCCGCGGGAAATATTTCACGCACTCCGGGGTTATAGCGCCGGCAAGGCCCAGGCTCTCGACAAGCTGTTGGCCGCGGCGCCCTGATCGGGGCAGAGCGCCGGGGTTGATGCTCAACCCAGGTCGAGCATCAACCCGCTCAAGCGCTTGACCTTGCGCCGCACCGCCTCTTCGAACACCCCGGCCCGCGGCTCGATCAGGCTGAACCAGTCCTTGGCCCGGGTGATGCCGGTGTAGATCAGCTCCTTGGTCAGCACCGGGTTCAGCGCCTCGGGCAGGATCAGCGCGGTATGGGCGAATTCCGAGCCCTGGGATTTGTGCACGGTCATGGCGTACACGGTTTCCACATCGTTGAGCCGGCTCGGCAGCACGAAACGCACGCCACCCTGGCCATCGTTGCGCGGGAAGGCCACCCGCAGCACCAGGCGCCCGTCCTGCGCGCCTTCGTGCTCGGGCAGCTTCAAGGCAATACCGATATCGCCGTTCATCAGGCCTAGGCCGTAATCGTTGCGGGTCATCAGCACCGGACGACCTTCGTACCATTGCTGATCGCTTTCGATCAGCCGCGCCTTGAACAACGCGGCGGTGATCCGCTGGTTCAACCCCTCGACACCCCAGGGCCCCTTGCGCACCGCGCAAAGCAGCTGGAACTGGTCGAAGGCCTGCAGCACGTCGCGGGCCCAGGCGGTCCAGCGTGGATCTTCCAGCGCGGTATCGGCGGGCGGACGCTGGCCGCGCAACAGGCTCAGGTAATGCCGGTACCCCTGCGGCCCGTCGCCATGGCCTTCCAGCAGCAAGCGCTCCAGGGCGCGGTCCTGCTCGCCCTTGAGGCTCAGGTTGTACAGGTCGGCGTGGCTGCGGGCCGCCAGCAGGCGCCGCGCTTCCTCGGCCTGCTGCTGGTTGACCCAGCGCGCCAGTTGGCCGATTCCGCTGCCTTCACCGAAACGCCGGGAGTGGCGCAGCATCACCACCTGCTGGGCCAACGGATGAGTGCCCGCGCTGTCTTCCTGCAAACCGCTGTCCGCCAGGCGCTCGCCGCTGACTGCCTCGAGCCAACTGCGCGTCTGCGGGCTGTACCAGCCGGCCTCGGCATCGCGGCACAGATCGCCGAGCACCGCGCCGGCTTCCACCGAGGCCAGTTGATCCTTGTCCCCAAGCAACACCAGCCGCGCGTGTACCGGCAGCGCATCGAGCAGATTGGCCATCATTTCCAGGTCGATCATCGAAGCTTCGTCGACCACCAGCACATCCAGCGGCAAGCGGTTACCGGCGTGATGGCGGAAGTGCCGGGTCCCCGGACGGTTGCCCAACAGCCGGTGCACCGTGGTCACGTCGCTGGGGATTTTTTCGCGCACGCTGTCGTCCACCGACAGGGAACGAACTTGCAGGCTGATGGATTCGGTCAGGCGCGCCGCCGCCTTGCCGGTAGGCGCGGCGAGGCGGATGCGCAAAGGCTTGCCGGCCTCGACAGCCGGCGCCTGGAGCAAGGCCAGCAAGCGCACCACGGTGGTGGTTTTACCGGTGCCCGGCCCGCCGGTGATGATGCTGAACGCGCCACGGGTGGCAAGCGCGCAAGCCAGCTTCTGCCAATCGACCGGCCCCGCCGCCTTGGCCGCGCCGAACAGGCCGCCGAGGCGCTCGGCCAGGTCCGCAGGCGTTTCCTCCTGCACCGCCAGGCGCTGGCGCAGGGCATTGTCGATGCGCCGCTCATAAGCCCAGTAGCGGCGCAAATACAGACGTTTGCCCGACAACACCAAAGGCCGCTGGCGGGCCGGCTCGCTCTGGTCCGCCGCCAGCGCCACCAGGCGACTGGCCGCCAGGGCCTTGCACCAATGCGCGCCATCCAGCGTCGCCAGCACCTGCGACGGCAACACCGCCGCCGTGCCTTGCAGATCGCCTTCCGGCGGCAGGGACAGGGCGAAGTCCGGTTCCTTGAGGGTTTCGAACAGGTCCAGGCAGACGTGGCCGTGGCCCAGTTGATGGCTGGTCAGCGCCGCGGCCATCAGCACCAGCGGATCGCCTTGCGGCTCCAGTTCATGCAGGAAGGCGACGAAAGCCTTGTCCAGGGCCCGCAGCCAGCCGCGCTCGACCCAACGGTCGAGCAACAGCAGCAAATCGGCAGCCCGTGCCAGGGGCGCAAGATCAGGTTGGGGCTTGGGCTCCAGCGGCGTCAGCAGATCCTCGATCACAGCAATACTCCCTGTTCCCACGCCGGCTCGGCCCTGGGCTGCTCGGGCTTGCCCTGGAACAAACGATCCAGGCGCTCGATCAGCTCGCGGGGTGGCCGGGTAAAAAACACTCCGCGGCTGGCCGAGCCCGTGCCGCGCAAGAACAGGTACAGGGCACCGCCCATGTGCCGGTCGTAGTCGTAATCCGCCAGGCGTGCCTGCAACTGGCGATGCAGGGCCAGCAGGTACAGCACGTATTGCAGGTCGTATCGGTTGTCGAGAATCGATTGTTCCATGGCCTGCTCGGTGTAGGCGGCGTCATCCACGCCCAGCCAGTTGGATTTGTAGTCGGCCACGTAATAACGCCCTTCGTGCTCGAAGGTCAGGTCGATAAAGCCCTTGAACATGCCATTGAGCAGGACCGGTTCAGCGGTCACCCGAGGCACGCCCTGGTGCGTGTATTGGCGCACCAGCTCGTCGAGCTTGAGCACATCGACCTTGTGGCTAGCGAACCAGAATTCCATCTCGACCCGGTATTGGCTCAACTGCGCGAGCACCACCGGCGGCTGCCCCGCACCAACGGGCAAAGGCAGGTGCAACAGGTGCCGCAACCAGTCGCTCAAGGTGCGGATCCAGCCTTCCCAACCGCGGCGATTACAGCGCCGACCGATAGCATCCTCAATGGCCGCGGGATCGCTGGCAAAACCCTCGTCGCCGGCCCATTCCAGCAGGCCGTGAAGGAAGGTCCCGGGGTTCGGCCCACGAGGGAAACGATGAATGTCCGCGCCGCTGGCCACGACTTCACGCGGGGCATCGGGGTCGAGGCGCTCATCGTCGAAGAGTTTCTGCGCCTGCGGGCTTTCTGGCGCTTCGGTATTGCCGGCGCCCAGGTTGTCGCTGATGCGCAGGGCGCTATAGGAAGCGATCCACCAGTTTTCCGCGGCGCGTCGCTTGGGCGCCAGGGGCGCGAGCAGCGTTGCATCGTTGCGCGGCGGGTAGAAGCGGTTGTCGGAGGCGTTCGGCATTTCGCTGACACTCAAGGCCTCGCAGCCTTGCTGCAAGTCTTGCAGCCAGCGCGCCAGGCCGCTGGACTCGCTCAACGGCGCACCGCCGCCCAACAGGTAGCCCAGGGCCGAAAGATGCAGCACCGAACTGTTGTGGTTGCCGCGCTTGAGATCGGCGACACCCAGCCAGCAGGCATGCTGGGCACGGGTCAGGGCCACGTAGAGCAGGCGCAGGTCCTCGGCCAGGCGTTCGTCGTCGGCCTGGGCAATCAGTTCCGGCGTTGGTCGCAGCGTCACTTGGGCCTTGCCCGACTCGTCGTGGTAGTGCAGCGGCAGGCGACTGCCATCCACTGGCTTGGCCGAACAGATGAACGGCAGGAACACCAATGGGTATTCCAGGCCCTTGGACTTGTGGATGGTCACCACCTTGACCAGTTGCTCGTCGCTTTCCAGGCGCAGGATCTGTTCTTCCCCAGCCTGCCCGGACAAGGCCAGGTGCTCGGCCAGATGGCGGATCAGCGCTTGCTCACCGTCGAGTTCGGCAGCCGCCTGCTGCAACAGCTCGGAGAGGTGCAGCAGGTTGGTCAAGACACGCTCGCCATCACTGCGGGCGATCAAGGCCTGGGGCAGCTGGAAGTCATGCAGCAAGCGCCGCAGCATCGGCAGCACGCCCTGGGTGCGCCAGATCAGGCGATAGCCGCGGAACTGCATGACCCGGCTTTCCCAGGCCAGTTCGTCCTGGTTCAGGCGTTCCAGCTCGGCCAGTGGCAGGTTCAGGGTGATGGAGGCCAGCGCGGCGCGCAGTGGGCGTTCGATATCCGGCTCGGCACAGGCCTTGAGCCAGGCCAGCAGGTCGTGTGCCTCCTGGGCGGCGAACACCGAGTCCTTGTCCGACAGGTAAACGCTGCGCACCCCGCGCGCGGCCAGCTCGCCGCGCACTGCCTGCGCCTCCTTGCCATCACGCACCAGAATGGCGATATCCGCCGGCAGCAGCCCTTTGAAAGGCTGGCCATCACGGGCAAAACCGGCGCTGGCCTGTTGCCCGCCGTTGAGCAGGGCCACAATTTCGCTGGCGCAGGCCGCCGCCAGTTGCTGCCGGTACAGCGCACCGGAAATGGCTTGCTCCGAGGGCAGGTGCCAGATATTCAGCGCTGGCACCTGCTGCCCTTCCCTGTGCAGTTGCTCCTTGCGCCCCTGCGATGCCACCGACAGGAACGGCACCGGGTTCTCTCCGTCTCTCTCCCGGAACAGGAATGCGCCGCGCCCCTGCTCACGGCGCTCGGCACGCTCGAATACGTGGTTCACCGCGTTGACCATGGCATGGCTGGAGCGGAAGTTGGTGCCCAGGGTGTGCAAGCGGCCGCTGGTGGCTTGGCGCGCGCGCAGGTAGGTGTAAATGTCCGCCCCGCGGAAGGCGTAGATCGCCTGCTTGGGGTCGCCGATCAGGAACAGCCCCGTCTCGGGGTTGTTGTCCTCGATGCGGTAGATGCTTTCGAAAATCCGGTACTGGACCGGGTCGGTGTCCTGGAATTCGTCGATCAGGGCCACCGGGAATTGTTCGCGAATCAGCGTCGCCAGACGCTCGCCCCCCTCGGCCTGCAATGCGGCATCGAGGCGCAGCAGCATGTCGTCAAAGCCCATCTCGGCGCGTCTACGCTTCTCTTCCTCAAAGCGCGCGCCGACCCAGCGTGCGGCGTGTTGCAATACCGCGGCGTCGGGGCTTGGCAAGGCATCGAGTGCGGCCTTGAGCGCGGCCATGGCCTGCAGCGCGGGATGGTCCGGCGCCTCGCCCTTCCAGGCCTCGGCCATGCCTTCGGGGGTCAGGCGACTGAAGCCGGTGCCGATGTCCAGTTGTTCTATGGTTTCGTCTTCGGCCCAGGCGGTGATCTTTTCGAACCAGGGCTCGAAATAACGCGCCTGCATCTTGCGGCCATCGACCGCCTTGCTGGCGACGCCTTGCAAGCAGATCTCCCGCAACTGGGCGGCCCATTGCAGCCAGGGGGCCTTGAGCTGCACCAGGGCGGCGCGGCGCTCCAGCAGGCAGGCTTCGATCAGTTGCGCGGGCGTCTGCTCCTCGTCCACTTCCCGCTCGCCGCCAAACAGCGCACGTACCCTCGGTAGCAAGGCCGCGGGGCCACCCCAGTTGGTCCGCACCCAGTTCAGCGCATCGCCCTGCATCGGGTAGCAAAACAGCCGCCAGTAGTCGCGCAACACTTCGCCAAGCAGATCGCTGTGATCGGTTTCCAGGGTCTGGGTAAACAAGCTGCCGCTGTCGAATGCATGCTCGCGCAACATGCGCTGGCACCAGCTGTGAATAGTCGAGACCGCGGCCTCGTCCATCCATTGCGCGGCGATGTCCAGGCGGCTGGCACAAGCGGGCCATTGTTCGTTGGCGAATTGGTCGCGCAGCTCGGCAATCAGGGCGTCGGGCGCGGCGGTTTCATCGCGAAAGAAGCGCGCGGCTTCAGCCAGGCGGGTGCGAATTCGCTCGCGCAATTCCTTGGTAGCCGCGTCGGTGAAGGTCACCACCAGAATCTGCGGCGGCAGCAATTCGCGACTGAACCCAGCCTGTTCGCCGCCATGCCCCAGTACCAGGCGCAGGTAGAGCGCCGAGATGGTAAAGGTCTTGCCGGTACCGGCGCTGGCCTCGATCAGTTGGCTGCCCCGCAGCGGAAACGCCAGGGCCAAAGGTGCTTGCCGGGTCATGCGTCCACCTCCCCATTGGCCGCGGAACGCCAGGGCGCCTGCAACAACGGGCGGTATAGCGCATCAACCCAGCCGCTGAAGGTTTCATCGGCGATCAGTGCATTGAAGTCCGGATACTGGCGCGCCAGGGCCGGGCTTTCCCGACGCTCGCCATCGCTGGTCTGGCCGTCGCCTTCATACGCTTTACGCGCCGCGACTTCGGCCTTGCCCGGGTCGCTCTGGCCCAGCCAGGCAAACGCGGTTTTCACCGCTATCGGCAACGGCTGGCGCATGCCCGCCTGCCAGGCCAGCAGCAAATCGCCCAGGCTTTGCAGCGCTGAATCGCGGTCCAGAGGCGGCAGCAATAAGGTGTCGTCGCTAGCTACCAACGCGGTGGTCAAGGTATAGCCACTGGCACAAGCCACCAGATGGTTGACCCAAGGACGAATCAGACGGTGCCACTTGCGAGTCTTGGTCGAGCCGATGCTGTTGGGAATGGTGGTGACCGACAGCAGCCCACCATCGCTGCGTTGGTGCAAACCGCTCAGCCAGCCTTCAAGCTTCACGTCCTTGAGCTCAAGGCTAATCGGCAAGGCGCTGGTGACGGGGGTTGGCCATAGAGCCAGCAGTTGTCGATAGCGCATCAGCAGATCCGGCAAAGGTTCGATCAACTCTCTTTGCAGGCTCTCGCCAAAGCCGGCCATGGGCAGCAAACCGCTGGCCTGTAGCCGTTGCGCCTGGGCCTGCAGCGCCTGGTCCGGATCATCGGCGCTGTTCAGCGCCGCCTCCAGCAGGCTGTCGCTCAGGCTGTAGCGTTGCAGCGCGTCGAGCACAAAAGGCTCCTCATCGGCCAACGGCGCATCGGCCGCCTCGAAGAACACCTTGAGGCGCTGGCTGAAAAAATGCCGAACCGGATGGCGCAGGAAGTCCTGCAACTGGCCCAGGCTCAAAGGTTCGTCCTGGACATAGGGCGCCAGAAGCTCGAGCGCTTGCGCGGCTGGCTGAACCTGATGCAACAGTTGCCACTCACGGGCATAGCTGAACAGCCCATCGCCCTCATGGAAATAGCGGGCGCTGAAAGGCTGCAGCGGATGCTCCTGGGTCATGGCATGAAGCAGGTCATCCTGGTCATTCGCCAATTTCCAGCCGCTGGCCAGGTGATCGCGCAGCTGGCCGATCAGCACCGAGGCCGGGCGTTCGCTGTTATCGCGAATGCTGCGCCCGACCCAACTGACATACAGCTGATCCCGCGCCGAAAGCAGCGCCTCCAGCAACAGATAACGGTCGTCCTCGCGTCGCGAGCGGTCGCCGGGACGGTAGTCGCTGCCCATCAGGTCGAAATCCAGCGGCGGCTGTGCTCGCGGATAGTCGCCGTCGTTCATCCCCAACAGGCATACCAGCTTGAAGGGAATCGCGCGCATCGGCATCAACGTGCAGAAATTCACCGCACCGGCCAGGAAACGCTGGGACAAGCGCCCCTGGTCGAGGCCGGCCAACCAGGCCTCGCGCACCACGGTCAGCGGCAGCTCATCATGCAAGCCGACCGACTCGCAGGTTTCCAGCCAGGTTTCGCGCAAGTCTTCGAGCTGGCTCAGCAGGTAGTCGTCATGCTCGGTCCCGGCCAGGAAGAACTGTTGTGTAAGTGCTTGCAGACGCTCGCCCCACTGTTGCGGCGAAGCCGGCAAGGTGAGGTCCTGGTACGCCGTCTCCAGGGCATCGAGCAAGGCCACCAGCGGGCCGATCAAGGCCGCGTCCAGTCCACCGATTTCATCGTAAGGCTCAATTCCCTCGCAAGCATCGGAGCGCCCCACGGCATAACCCAGCAACATGCGGCGCAGGCCGAAACGCCAGCTGTTCTGCTCCAGCTCTTCTGGTAGCCCCAGATCGGCCCGCTGTTCGGCGTTCATGCCCCAACGGATGCCGGCGCCTTCGATCCAGCGATGCAAGGTCGGCAGATCGGCTTCGTCCACAGCAAAGCGTGCGCGTAGTGCTGGGACATCCAGCAGATCGAGGATTTCACTGACTGGGAAACGGCTGTCCGGCAACTTGAGCAGATGCTCCACGGCAATCAGCAAGGGGTCGCGGCCGCGCTGGCCCTGGTCTGTCAGGGTGAATGGAATGAAACGTCGATCGTCACGCTCCAGCTGGCCGAAGACTGCGCGTATATGCGGCGCGTAGCTGTCAATGTCCGGGACCATCACGATTACATCTCGCGGACGTAACTCGGGGTCTTCACTGAAGCGTGCGAGCAGTTGGTCGTGGAGGATCTCCACTTCGCGCTGGGCGCTGTGGGCAATGTGAAAACGGATCGACTTGTCCTGCTGCAGATCGACCGCCGGCCAGAGTTGGCGGGTCTCCTCCAGCGGACGCAGTTCGAGAATGTCATCCTGCAACTGGTTCAGTAGGGTCTGCGGCTGATTCTCGCTGAACAGGTCGATACGGCCGTCACGAAAGGCCGAACGATAGCTGTTGGGATCGTCGTAGCTGTCGAGCAGGTTGATGTAGTCGCGACCCTGTTTCCCCCAGGCGGCGAGCAGCGGGTGGGCATGTTGATGCAGGGTTTGCGGGTCGAGCACCACCGGCATTCCAGCCTTGCGCGCCTGACGCTTGTATTGATGGCGCAGCAGATCCTTGTCGGCGACGATATCCGCCCAATGGTGACGGCAGGGGTTATGCACGCACAGTAATACCTGGCTGAAGCGGGCCAACCCGGCCAAGGCTTCAAGGGCTTGCGCCGGCAGGGAGGAAATCCCGAAAACGATCACTCTTGAAGGCAATCCCTGCGGTGCCGTTTCCAGGTTGAGGATCCGTTCGATGAAACGTTGATGAACACCGGCGCGACTTTGCGCCATGCCCTCCTCCCCCACATCCAGCAATAACGCTCGCCACAGCTCGGCCTGCCAGCAGTTGGCGGGGGTCAGGGCCTTGGGCTCACCTCGAGCGCTGCGCAACTGATGACGTCCGGCGGCCCAGTCTTCCAGCCAGTCGGCGCGATAGACCTGATATTGGTCGAACAGGTCAGCCAGTCGCTCGGCCAATTGATAGCGCTTGCGCAAGTCGGTGTCGTGAGTGAGGAAGCGGCGTAGAGGCTCGAAATGCGGCTGATCGATCAGCTCGGGCAAAAGCCGCATCAGGCGCCAGGTCAGCGGCGCTTTATCCAGCAGGGATTTGGGCGGGATTTCATCGCGGCCCAGCACCATGCGATAGAGCTGCCACATGAAACTGCCGGGGAGTTGCACGTCGATGGCGGCGGCGATGCCGCAGCCGCCCATATCGTCTTCCTCAGGGTCCTCGGCCAGTGCCAGCTTCAGCCATTGGGCAATGCCATTGCTCTGGACCAGGGCGATCTCGTTTTCCAGAGGCGCCAAAGGGTAACGCCGCATCCAGCTGACCACCAGGCTGCGCAACTCGTCCAGGCGGTTACCGTGAACCACCATAAAACCAGCGCTGAGGGACGTGGCGTCCGGCATAAGGGCTTCCTTGGAAAATGCAAAAGCTAGGGCCGAACCTTAGCACTGTCACGCAGCGGTGGCAGCTGAAGGGACCAACATGAGTGTTGCGAGGAATGAGGCATTTTTTGTTGCACAAAAACAAAACCCCAACTGCTTTCGCAATTGGGGTTTCGGAATTTAATCTTGACGATGACCTACTCTCACATGGGGAACCCCCACACTACCATCGGCGATGCATCGTTTCACTGCTGAGTTCGGGATGGGATCAGGTGGTTCCAATGCTCTATGGTCGTCAAGAAATTCTGGGGCCAGACCGTTGGCTCAAGGGCCGAACGTGCCAGCA
>NZ_FNPW01000040.1 GCF_900107395.1 Pseudomonas sp. NFIX28 | reverse complement strand
CCCTGGTCGTAGCCCAGGCTGCTGCCGTACTCGGCGAACCATGGCTGCAGCCAGGCCCAGCCCACCGGGCGGCTCCAGCGCAGGTCGTTGCGCCAGTAACCGCCGCTGTCGCCGGACAGCGACTGGTCCTTGTAGCCACGGATCGACGACAGCCCGCCGAGGCTGGTGCGCTGCGGGCTGAACAGCACGTCTTCGCTGCGCTGGCCGGTCATCAGGCTGCTGAAGCTGAACGACTCGCCCCACAGCTTGAACGGCTGCAGGTAGCTGAGGGTGGCGGTGTATTTGCGGTAGCGCGCATTCGGCTCGCCGGGTCCCGGGTGGCCATTGTCCTGGGCGTCGAAGGCGCCGATGCCGTGCTGCAGGCCCAGGTCGAGGTTGACGAAGGCACCGCCGATGCGCCGGCCGTGGTTGATGCCGAACTGGGCTTCGCTGAGGCGGTTGCTGCTCAGGGCCAGCTTGCTGTCTTCGATGAAGTTGTTGGTGCGCAGGTAGGCCAGGCCGGCGTTCAGCGAGATCTTGCTCACCGCGTCACGCAGGATCACCCGCTCGGCGCGCAGTTGGTGGTTCTGGCTGTCGCCGCTCTGCTTGAAGCTGAAACCGTTGGCCTGGGCCTGGGAGCGGTACTCGCTCTGGCTGTAGGTGTAGCTGAAGTTCCACCAGCCCCAGGGCAGGTTGTAAAAGAGCATGGCGTTGTTGGAGGTGTGCTGGTGGTCGCTCATGGCATCGTGGCCGCCGCGCAGCATCAGCTGGTCGGCCAGCCCCAGCGGGCTGTCCCAGTCGAAGGTGGTGCCCCACTGCTGCTCGCCGGTACTGCGCTGGCCGTCGTTGCTGCGCGACAGGCCGGCGCGCCAGGGCTTTTGCGCAGTGTTCTTGACCAGCACGGTGCTGCCGCCCACCGCCTGGCCCGGCGTCAGCTCCATCTGCGCCTGGTTCGACGGCAGGCGGTTGAGCTGGTCCACCAGCTGTTCGATTTCCCGCAGATTGACCAACTCGCCGACCCGGCCGGGAAAAGCCATGGCCAGCTCGCGCTCGGACAGCTGGCTGTCGGCCGCGCCCTTCAAGCCTTCGAGCCGACCCTCGACCACCAGCACCTTCAAGTGGCCGCCGGACAGGTCCTGCTGCGGCAGGTAGGCGCGGCTGGTCACCAGGCCCTTTTCCAGGTAATGGTCGGTGATGACCTTGAGCAGTTCGTTGAGCTGGCTGACGCCCAGGCACTGGCCGATATAGGGCTCCAGCAGGCGCGCCTGTTCGGCGGCGGACAGGCTGTCGGCGCCCTTGAGCTCGATGTCCTTGATCGGGAAACAGCGGGTGTCGGCCGGCGCGGTCGGCGCCGTGGGAGCGGCCTCTTTACCGGGCAGATCCTTGAGCTCTTCCAGGCGCCGGCGCTGCTCTTCGAGCA
>NZ_FNPW01000010.1 GCF_900107395.1 Pseudomonas sp. NFIX28 | reverse complement strand
ACGCGCTGGCCGGTTGGCTGGCCGGACTGCGGGTCACGCGGGATGATCACTTCGTGCTGGAAGCCCTGAACCATGACCTGGTCTTCGTGGCCTTCCTGGTAGGTGTTGCCAACGGAGTCAGCGGTGAAGGCACCGGCGGTGATCAGGCCTTGTTTGGTGCCGGTGATGGACATATACGCTGGTGTAGCCATGGATGCTCTCCTTGCTAAAAAATAAAGGTGCCCGGTGGGACGGATCGCCCGGTTGGGTGCCTGAACAGTTATCAAGGTTCGTGCCATAAGCGTTTTTAGCTATATATTCCGGCGCTTTAAGAACTTTATGAAATATTCGCTTACAGGTGGTGGGGCAAAAGTGCGCAAGAAGTTGCGCACTTAGGGCTGAGGACTGCGCAAGTTCTTGCGCACTTGTCCAAACGTCTTGGATGGCCTGATCTACAGCGTTGTATCCACAGGCTTATCCACATTGGACTGCGCAACTTCTTGCGCATAGGGGCTATGAGCCATCATTCGCAAAAGAAGCGATTCGATGGAACGGTTACGCAATCATTAACCTCACCGTAACGATCCACCACTCTGCTTGATTGATGCCTGCATCCTCCGCTCCTAAGGTAGCGGCCACGACAGCGAACCCGTGGAGTGAGCATGACAACAACAATATCCCCCGACTCGCGCTGGACGCGGCGGCGTGCTGAAAAGCAGCGGCGTCTCGAGCAGGTGCGGGGTCTCGCCGATGGCGCCGTGTTGCCCACCGACAAGATAGTCGCGGCGCTGGAGGCATTGATTCTGCCTGGCGACCGTGTGGTGCTGGAGGGCAACAACCAGAAGCAGGCGGACTTTCTGTCGCGCTCCCTGGCCAAGGCCGACCCGAGCCGCCTGCACGACCTGCACATGATCATGCCCAGCGTCGGCCGCTCGGAGCACCTGGACCTGTTCGAACGCGGCATCGCCCGCAAGCTCGACTTCTCCTTCGCCGGCACCCAGAGCCTGCGCATCAGCCAGCTGCTGGAAGACGGCCTGCTGGAAATCGGCGCGATCCACACCTACATCGAGCTCTATGCGCGGCTGGTGGTGGACCTGATCCCCAACGTGGTGCTCTCGGCCGGGTTCATGGCCGACCGCGCGGGCAATATCTACACCGGGCCGAGCACCGAGGACACCCCGGCGCTGATCGAGCCGGCGGCCTTCAGCGATGGCATCGTCATCGTCCAGGTCAACCAACTGGTGGACGACGTCAGCGAGCTGCCGCGGGTGGATATCCCGGCGTCCTGGGTCGACTTCGTGGTGGTGGCCGACAAGCCGTTCTACATCGAGCCGCTGTTCACCCGCGACCCGCGCCATATCAAGCCGGTGCACGTGTTGATGGCGATGATGGCGATCCGCGGCATCTATGAAAAACACAAGGTCCAGTCGCTCAACCACGGCATCGGCTTCAACACCGCGGCCATCGAGCTGATCCTGCCGACCTACGGCGAATCCCTGGGCCTGAAAGGCAAGATCTGCCGCAACTGGACCCTTAACCCGCACCCGACGCTGATCCCGGCCATCGAAAGCGGCTGGGTGCAAAGCGTGCATTGCTTTGGCACCGAACTGGGCATGGAAAACTACATCGCCGCGCGGCCGGATGTGTTCTTCACTGGGCGCGACGGCTCGTTGCGCTCCAACCGGATGTTCTGCCAACTGGCCGGGCAATACGCGGTGGACCTGTTTATCGGCGCCACCTTGCAGGTCGATGGCGATGGCCATTCCTCCACCGTGACCCGCGGCCGCCTGGCCGGTTTCGGCGGGGCGCCGAACATGGGCCACGACCCCCGTGGCCGGCGCCACGGCACCCCGGCCTGGCTGGATATGCGCCACGACGACGCGCAGCAACCGATGCTCGAGCGCGGCAAGAAGCTGGTGGTGCAGATGGTCGAGACCTTTCAGGAAGGCGGCAAACCGACCTTCGTCGAAACCCTCGACGCCGTGGAAGTGGCGAAGAAAAGCGGCATGCCCCTGGCGCCGATCATGATCTACGGCGACGACGTCACCCACCTGCTGACCGAAGAGGGCATCGCCTACCTGTACAAGGCGCGTTCTTTGGAAGAGCGCCAGGCGATGATCGCGGCGGTGGCCGGGGTGACCGCCATCGGCCTGCGCCACAACCCGAAAGACACCGCGCGCATGCGCCGCGAAGGCCTCATCGCCCTGCCCGAAGATCTTGGCATCCGCCGCACCGACGCCACCCGCGAGCTGCTGGCGGCAAAAAGCGTGGCCGATCTGGTCGAGTGGTCGGGTGGCCTGTACAACCCGCCCGCCAAGTTCAGGAGCTGGTAAATGCACGCACTCAACCTGCAAAGCAAACCCCTGAGCCTGGCCGAGCGCCTGGCGGACCTGGCGGTGGACGCGCTGATCGACGAGGCCGACCTGTCGCCGAAACCGGCGCTGGTCGACCGTCGCGGCAACGGCGCCCATAGCGACCTGCACCTGGGGCTGATGCATGCATCGGCGCTGTCGCTGTGGCCGGCCTTCAAGGAAATGGCCGACGCCGCCAGCGCGTTCGGCGCGGTCGGCCTGCCCTTGCGCGAAGCCCTGGGCCGCATCGGCCGGGACGGCGAAGCGGCGATGCTCGCCACCACCCACGGGGTGAACACCCATCGCGGCGCGATCTGGGCCCTGGGCCTGTTGGTGGCCGCCGCCGCGCTGGAGCCTCAAGCCAGCACGGCAGGCAACCTGTGCCTGCGGGCCGCGCGCCTGGCGCTGCTGGACGACCGTTACGCACCGCGGCCCCTCAGCCATGGCGCACAAGTGGCGCTGCGCTATGGCGTGCGCGGCGCCCGCGAAGAAGCCCAGCTGGGCTTTCCGGCGGTGCTGCAACGGGGCCTGCCGCAACTCGAACGCAGCCGTGCCCAAGGGCATGGCGAACAGAACGCCCGGCTCGATGCGCTGCTGGCGATCATGACCGGCCTGGCCGACACCTGCGTGCTTTATCGCGCCGGCGAGGCGGGCCTGCAGGCCATGCAGCAAGGCGCCCAGGCGGTGCTCGACGCTGGCGGCAGCGCCAGCCTGGCCGGGCGTCGCCGGCTGCATGAGCTGGACCAGGGCCTGCTGGCCTTGAATGCCTCGCCCGGTGGCGCCGCGGACTTGCTCGCGGCCTGCCTGTTGATCGACCGGATCGCCTCCGGCGCCGCCTTCATCCAGGGAGCAGAGTGATGGAAACCTTGTCTTTTGAATTCGCCGCCGGGCAACCCGCTCGGGGCCGGGCGCTGGTGGGCTGTGTCGGTTCGGGCGACCTGGAAGTGCTGCTCGAGCCCGGGCAGCCCGGCAAGCTGAGCATCCAGGTGCAGACCTCGGTCAACGGCAGCGCAGCGCGCTGGCAGCACCTGTTCGAGCGCATGTTCGACGGCCAGACGCCGCCGGCGCTGAGCATCGACATCCATGATTTCGGCGCGACCCCGGGCGTGGTGCGCCTGCGCCTGGAGCAGGGCTTCGAGGAGATCGGCCATGACTGACAGCGCTCGTTTGCTCAACAAACACAGCTTCGTCGAACTCGGCGCCCGGCAGCGCGCCAAGGCGTTGCTCGACGCCGGTAGCTTTCGCGAGTTGCTCGACCCGTTCCAGCGCGTCATGTCGCCGTGGCTGGCGCGCCAGGGCGTGGTGCCCCAGGCCGATGACGGGGTGGTGATCGCCAAGGGCAGCATCGACGGCCTGCCGGTGGTGGTCGCCGCCATCGAAGGCGCGTTCCAGGGCGGCAGCCTCGGCGAGGTCGGCGGGGCGAAGATCGCCGGCGCGCTGGAGCTGGCCGCCGAAGACAACCGCAAGGGCATTGCCACCCGCGCCGTGCTGCTGCTGGAAACCGGCGGCGTACGCCTGCAGGAAGCCAACCTCGGGCTGGCGGCGATTGCCGATATTCACGCGGCCATCGTCGACCTGCGCCAGTACCAGCCGGTGATAGGCGTGGTGGCCGGCAGCGTCGGCTGTTTTGGCGGCATGTCGATTGCCGCCGGGTTGTGCAGCTCGCTGCTGGTGACCCAGGAGGCGCGCCTGGGCCTCAACGGCCCGCAGGTGATCGAGCAGGAGGCCGGCCTCGAGGAATACGACTCCCGCGACCGGCCCTTTATCTGGAGCCTGACCGGCGGCGAGCAGCGTTTTGCCAGCGGCCTGGCGGACCGCTATGTGGCCGACGACGTTGCGCAAGTCCGCCAACAGGTCGGCGAACTGCTGGCCCAAGGGCTGCCCGCTGAACAACGCAGCCGCCAGGCCGAGCTGTACCTGCAACGCCTGGCCCGCCTGGACACCCGCCCACAGATCGAGCCGGCGACGGTTCGCCAGCTGTATCGAGGAGACCGCTCATGAGTGCTTATTCCCTGCGGGGCCTGCATTGGTTCACGGCCTTGAGCGCCGGGGCGACCCCAGTCGATGGCTTGCCCGCTTCGCTGCGGGTGGCGGACGGCAGGCTGGGCGAGCAACCGGCGCGGTTTATCGCCGTGGTCGCCGACCCGGCCAACCCTTTTGTGCGGGCGCGCAATGGCGAGGTCGGCCTGCTGGAAGGCTGGGGCCTGGCCAAGGCGGTGGACGAAGCGATCGAGGCCGACCGCGAGCAGAGCCTCAAGCGCGCGCTGATCGCCATAGTCGACGTGCCAAGCCAGGCCTATGGGCGTCGCGAAGAAGCCCTGGGCATCCATCAGGCCCTGGCCGCGGCCGCCGACAGTTATGCCCGCGCCCGGCTGGCCGGGCATCCGGTGATCGGCCTGCTGGTGGGCAAAGCCATGTCCGGGGCCTTCCTGGCCCACGGTTACCAGGCCAACCGCCTGATTGCCCTGCGCGATCCGGGGGTGATGGTGCACGCCATGGGCAAGGTCTCGGCGGCGCGGGTCACCCTGCGCAGCGTCGAGGAACTCGAAGCCCTGGCCGCCAGCGTGCCGCCCATGGCCTACGACATCGACAGCTATGCCAGCCTCGGCCTGCTCTGGGAGACCTTGTCGGTCAGCCAGATCGAACAGCCGACCGCCGACGACCTGACCCTGGTACGGCAATGCCTGGGCCAGGCGATTGCCGATGCGCGCACCCATGGCCGCGATCTGTCGGGACGCCTGGGGGCCAGCAACCGCGGCGCCTCCAGCCGGGTCCGCCAGCTGTTGCGCGAGCAATGGTGAGCGCCATGACCGGCGCCTTGCTGCCCCATGACCTGTTGTGGGGCCTGTCCCCTCGGCAGTTGCCCGCCGATGCCCCGGCCTGGGCGGTGGCGGCCATGGCCGCCGGGCAGCCGGTGGTGGTGCGCCGCGCCTTGACCGCGCCCGGGCAAGTGGCGGTGGGCGTGCGGGGGCGCTTGCGCGAACAGCGCTACGGGACGCTGATGGCGGTGGCGGCCATCGAGCGCCGGGTACGGCCGGAAGCGCTGTGCCATGTCGAGTCGGATCGGGCCTGGCCAGCGCTCCAGGCACTGGCTCGGTTGCGTGAACCCCTGGATGCCCTCTGTCTGGCCTGGGGCGTTAGTGGCAGCGCCGGTTTTGAACTGGCCAGCGGCGTGCCGGCGTTGCATCGGCACAGCGACCTGGACCTGATCCTGCGCACGGCGCAGCCCATGGACCGGGCCCAGGCCAGGGCGTTGCTGGCGCTGCTCGATGCCGCCGTCTGCCCGGTGGATATGCAATTGCAGACCCCCAACGGCGCCGTGGCCCTGCGCGAATGGGCCGGGACATCGGCGCGGGTGCTGCTGAAAAGCGCCAGCGGCGCGCGTCTGGTCGGCGATCCGTGGCAGGCCCTGGAGCAGGTGGCGTGAGCAGCTTGCTGGTGTTTCCAGGCCAGGGCGCGCAGCAGCCGGGGATGTTGCATCGGCTGCCGTCCAACGCCCTGGCCGAGGCCTGCCTGCAACAGGCCAGCGAGGTGTTGGGCGAAGACGCCCTGGCCCTGGATTCGCCCCAGGCGCTGGCGAGCACCCGGGCGGTGCAGTTGTGCCTGCTGATCGCCGGCGTGGCCCATGCCCGGGTGCTGCTGGAGAACGCGCCGGGCGCGGATTACGTGGCGGGCTTGTCGATCGGCGCCTACCCCGCCGCGGTGGTGGCCGGCGCCCTGGATTTCGGCGATGCGCTGCGCCTGGTCAGCCTGCGCGGCGAATTGATGCAACAGGCCTATCCCCAGGGGTATGGCATGACCGCGATCGTCGGCCTGCAACTGGCGACGGTGGAAGCCTTGCTGGCCCAGGTGCACAGCCCGGACAACCCGGTGTACCTGGCCAATATCAACGCCGACAGCCAGGTGGTGATTGCCGGCAGCGATGCCGCCATGGCCCAGGTCGCCGAGCTGGCCCGCGGCTGTGGGGTCGGCGTGGCCAAGCGCCTGGCGGTCAGCGTGCCGTCCCATTGCCCGCTGCTGGAGCAACCGGCCCAGGCCCTGGCAGAGGCGTTCGCCAGGGTGACGTTGCAACCGCCGCGCCTGGGTTACCTGAGCGGCAGCCGCGCGCGACCGCTGCGTACGCCGGAGCAGTTGCGCGACGACCTGGCGTTCAACATGTGCCGGGTGGTGGATTGGCGCGGCACCGTGCAAAGCGCCTACGAGCGCGGCGTGCGGCTGCAGATCGAACTGCCGCCGGGCGCGGTGTTGACCGCTCTGGCGCGCCGGGTGTTCGAGCAAGGCACCGTGATTGCCTGCGACGGCGCGCGGCTCGACACCCTGCAAGCGCTGCTGCGCGAGGAGGGACGCCGCCAACCCTAGACACCGACTCAAGCTGGCGAAGCACAAGAACAACAACTTCGACGATGCACTTTGAGGACTACAACAATGATTATCTACGGTGTGGCCTTTCTGGCCTTTTGTACCCTGGCGGGTATTTTCATCGGTGAGCTGCTGGGCAAACTGATTGGCGTGCCGGCCAATGTCGGCGGGGTGGGCATAGCCATGCTGCTGTTGATTGGCCTGGGCAGCTACCTGAACAAGCGCGGCCTGTTCGCGGGTAAATCCGAGCAGGGCGTGGAATTCTGGGGCGCGGTGTATATCCCTATCGTGGTCGCCATGGCCGCCCAGCAGAACGTGTATGGCGCGCTCAAGGGCGGGCCGATGGCGATTCTCGCCGGGACCCTGGCGGTCGTGATCGCCTTTGCCCTGGTGCCGGTGCTGGTGCGCATCGGCAACAAGGCGCCCGAAGTGGCCGCCCCTCAGAAAAGCGTGGGGTGAGCGCCATGTACGAATCGATGATGAAGGTCGTCACCGGCTACGGGCTGATCAGTGGTTTCGCGGTGATCGGCATCACCATGTGGGTTTCCTACTGGATCTCCAACACCTTTACCAAGGGCCGGCTGCACGGCTCGGCCATCGCCATTCTGCTGGGGCTGGTGCTGTCCTATGTCGGCGGGGCCTTTACCGGCGGGCAGAAGGGCGTGGTGGACATCCCGCTGCTGTCGGGGATCGGCCTGTTGGGCGGGGCGATGCTGCGGGATTTCGCAATTGTCGCCACGGCGTTCGGGGTCAGTATCGAGGAGCTCAAGCGCGCCGGTTTCGTCGGCGTGCTGGCGCTGTTCGTCGGGGTCGGCTCGTCGTTCGTGGCCGGGGTCGGCGTGGCCATGGCCTTCGGTTATACCGATGCGGTCAGCCTGACCACCATTGGCGCGGGGGCGGTGACCTATATCGTCGGCCCGGTGACCGGGGCGGCCATCGGCGCCAGTTCCGAAGTCATGGCGCTGTCGATTGCCGCGGGGCTGATCAAGGCGATCCTGGTGATGGTCATGACCCCGTTCGTGGCGCCGCTGATCGGCCTCAACACGCCGCGCAGCGCGGTGATCTTTGGCGGCCTGATGGGCACCTCCAGCGGAGTGGCCGGCGGGCTGGCGGCCACCGATCCCAAACTGGTGCCCTACGGCTGCCTGACGGCAGCTTTCTACACGGCCCTGGGCTGCCTGATGGGGCCGTCGCTGCTGTTCCTGCTGATGCGCGGCTTGTTGGGCTGAAGGGCTTTCATTGGAGGGGCTGGTCCTGCCGGTTGGCATACATCCGGCATTCGGCCAGCAACGCCAGCAGGTTCGGATCGCGTTCCTTGGCCTTGAGAAACACCACGCCGATATGCTGCTGCAACCGGTAGCGCGCCTGCAGCGGAATCAGCTTCACGCGGTTTTCGTACACCGCGGCAATCCTGCCCGGCAGCAGGGCATAACCCACCCCCGAGCTGACCATGCTCAGCAGGGTGAAGATGTCGTTGACCTGCATCGCCACCTTCGGCTCGAACCCCGCCTGCTTGAACACCCGCACCCCGTCCTGGTGGGTGGCGAAGCCTTGGGTCAGGGTGATGAAGGTCGCGTCGCGCACGTCGCTGAGGTCGACTTCCGCCTGACGGGCGAACGGCGAGTCGGCCGGCGTGGCCAGGAAGATATCGTCGGAAAACAGCGGGATCTGCTCGCAGTCCGGGTCGCTGATGCTGTCGTCCAGCGACACCAGGATCGCGTCCACTTCCATGTTCTTGAGCTTGTACAGCAGGTCGATGTTGGAGCCGAGGATCAGGTCGATGTTCAGTTCGCTGCGGCGCAGCTTCAGGCCCATGATCAGCTGCGGCACGGTCTTGACCGTCAATGAATACAGGGAGCCGAGCTTGAAGCGTTCCGCCGAGAAGCCGGCGGCCTCGCGGGTCAGGCGCACGCTTTCGAGCACGTCCTGGATCAGCTTCTGCGCCCGTTCCTCGAGCACGAAGGCGCTTTCCAGCGGGGTCAGGTTGCGCCCTTCATGCTTGAACAGCGGGCAGCGCAGGGCGCTTTCCAGCGAGTGAATGGCGCGGTGCACGCTGACATTACTGGTCTGCAACTCGGCGGCGGCGCGCGCCAGGTTGCCGGTGCGCATGAAAGCGAGAAACACTTCGAGCTTCTTCAGGGTCAATTCTTCATCGATCAGCATGGTGCGCACTCTTGTTCGAATGGTTCGATTGTGCCTGCCGAGTCATGACTTGGCTGAAGGTTTTTTCGTCCATACGTTATTCGCAAACATGGACGTGCAAACATCGGAACCATTGCACTTTCAGGCTCCAGGCCTGAGCCTGGCGCAGATTTCCGCCTTGGGAGGTGAGTGGCACATGTATCACGGGGAAAGACTCAACGCCTGGACGCATCTGGTGGGAGCCATCGCGGCGTTCGTCGGGACCATCTGGCTGGTGGTAATGGCCAGCTTCGACGGTGATCCATGGAAGATCGTCAGCGTCGCCATCTATGGCTTCACCTTGCTGGTGCTGTACAGCGCCTCGACCGTGTACCACAGCGTGCGCGGGCGGGCGAAAAGCATCATGCAGAAGGTCGATCACTTTTCCATCTACCTGCTGATCGCCGGCAGCTACACGCCGTTTTGCCTGGTGACCCTGCGCGGGCCCTGGGGCTGGACGCTGTTCGGGATCGTCTGGGGGCTGGCGCTGATCGGCATCCTGCAAGAGATCAAGCCGCGCTCCGAGGCGCGCATTCTGTCCATCGTGATCTACGCGGTGATGGGCTGGATCGTGCTGGTGGCGGTCAAGCCGCTGCTGGCGGCCCTGGGCAGCGCCGGCTTTGCCTGGCTGGCCACGGGCGGGGTGTTCTACACCGTCGGCATCATCTTCTTTGCCCTCGACAGCCGTTTGCGCCATGCCCACGGGATCTGGCACCTGTTCGTGATTGCCGGCAGCCTGCTGCACTTTGTGGCGATCTTGTTCTACGTGCTCTGATCGGCGACCGCGTTATCGTTCATCGCGAGCAAGCTTCGCTCCTACAGAAAACACCGCGATCCGCTGTAGGAGCGATGCTTGCTCGCGAAACGGGCCGCCTCAGACCCCAGTCATCAACCGATCCAGCTGCTCCTGCGCCCGGCCGCCGAAGATTTCCAGCAGGCTGCTCAGGGTGTGCGGCAGTGCCTCCGCCGCGCGGGTCACGGCGTACAGGGTGATCGGCAGCGCCGGGGTCAGCGGGCGAATCGCGGTGCTGGCGGGCGAGGCGCCGAGGGCGGTGAAGGGGTCGATCACCGCCAGCCCGGCCCCGGATTCGACCATGGCCCGGGCCAGGGAATACGTCTGCACGGCAATGCTGACCCGCGGCGCCGGTTCCACGGCTTTCAGGTAACCGTCGAGTTTCGCCGCCAGCGGGTCGGCGCTGGACAGCCCGATCAAGGGCGCCCCCGCCAATTCCATCAACGGCAGTGGCGTGCCCCGGGTGGCCTGGGGCCAGTAATCCAGCGGCGCCAGCGCCACCAGCACCCCGCTGGCCAGGGCCTGGGCGGTCAGCCCCGGATGATCCGGGCGTTGCAGGGTCAGGGCCACATCGATCTCGCGCATCAGCAGGTTCTGCACCAGCTCGCGGCTGTGGGCGCTGGACAGCTCGCAGACGATATCCGGGTAGCGCCGGGTCCACTGGTTGATCGCCGGCGGCAACAACGACAGGGCCAGCGCTGGTGTGGCGCCGATCCGCAGGCTGTGGCCCGGCGCGCGGCGCAGGCTCTGGGCCAGGCGCCGCACCCCTTGCAGGCTTTCGCTGACCTTGTCGACCTCGCGCTCCAGCTCCAGGGCTTCCGGGGTGGCCTGCAACTTGCCCTTGACCCGCAGGAACAGCGGGAAGCCCAGCTGCTGTTCGGCGTGCTGCAAGACCTTGGTCACCGCCGGCTGGGAGACGTGCAGCAGTTGCGCCGCGCCGCTGATCGAACCGGTCTGGCGGATGGCCTGGAAAATCTCGATATGACGCAGTCGCATGATGAGTCCATAACCTTTGTTTATGGGTGGTCCATCTTTATTCATTGTCCCGGGGCTGTCACCTGGTCCTAACCTGAAGCCCGCTCAACAAGGCTGCGAGGACTGACATGGCACAGCGGGTTTGCATCATCGGCGGCGGGGTCATTGGCCTGGCCAGCGCCTACGCCCTGGTTCGCGAGGGGTTCGACGTGTGCCTGGTGGAGGCGCGCGAGGCCTTCGCCAGCCAGACCAGCTTCGCCAACGGCGGCCAGCTGTCGTACCGCTACGTGGCGCCGCTGGCCGATGCCGGCGTGCCCTGGCAGGCGCTGGGCTGGATGCTGCGTGGGGATTCGCCGTTGAAGCTGCGCCCGCGCCTGGACCCGGCGCAGTGGCGCTGGATGGCCGGGTTCCTGGCGGCCTGCCGCGGCTCGGTCAACCGGCGCAACGGCGCCCATCTGCTGCGCCTGGCGCTGCTGAGCCAGGCCACCTTGCAGAGCTGGCGCGAGGAGGACCGGCTCGAGGGTTTTGACTGGCGGCGCAACGGCAAGCTGGTGACCTTTCGCGACACCGCCAGTTTCGAGCACGCTCGCCACGGCCTGGCCGACCCTCGCCAGCAGCAGGTGCTGTCCGCTGGCGAATGCGCGCAACTGGAGCCGACCCTGGGCGGCGCGCCCTTTGTCGGTGGCATTTTCACCCCGGACGAGGAGGTGGCCGACTGTCACGCGTTCTGCCAGCAACTGGTGGCGCGGTTGCAGGCTTCCGGCCGCTGCCAGTTGCTGACCGGGCGCCCGGTCACCGGCATTCGCCAGGTGGGCGGCCAGGTGCAGGCCATCGAGCTGGGCGACGAAGTGCTGGCGGTGGACCAACTGATACTCGCCGCCGGCCATCGCAGTGGCGAGCTGGGGTTGCCCGGGCTGAAGCTGCCGCTGTATCCGCTCAAGGGCTACAGCCTCAGCGTGCCGATCGGCGCCGGGCACCGGGCGCCGGAAATCAGCATCACCGATTACAACCGCAAGATCGTCTACGCGCGGATCGGCCAGCAGCTGCGGGTGGCGGCCATGGTCGATATCGTCGGTTTCGACCCCTCCCTGGACCCCAAGCGCCTGGCCTTGATGCAGCGCCAGGCACGGGAAACCTTCGCCCACGCCGGCGACTACGATGCCGCCATCGAATGGGCCGGCATGCGCCCGGCGACCCCCAGCGGCGTTCCGCTGATTGGCGCCACGGGCTACCGCAACCTGTGGCTCAACCTCGGCCATGGCGCCCTGGGTTTCACCCTGGCCTGTGGCAGCGGACGCCTGTTGGCCGAGCTGATCGGCCAGCGCCGTACTTCCATCGACATGCAGGGGCTCGCGCCCCATGCCGCCTGATTTTCTCTGCACACAAGGAGTTGCCCCATGACCCTCCAGCGCCTGCACAGCAATGACCGCCTCAGCGCTGTCGTGAGCTTTGCCGATCTGCTGTTCCTCTCTGGCCAGGTGCCGGGCGCGGCCACCGACGCCGGCGGCCAGACCCGCGAAGTACTGGCGAAGATCGACGCCTTGCTGGCCGAGGCTGGCAGCGACAAGGATCATTTGCTCAGTGCGACCATCTACCTGAAAAACATCCAGCAGGACTTCGCCGCGATGAACGAGGCCTGGTCGGCCTGGCTGTCGCCCGGCCAGGCGCCGAGCCGCACCACGGTGCAGGCCGAACTGGCGCGCCCGGAAGTCCTGGTGGAAATCACTGTCATCGCGGTTCGCCGCTAACGCCTTCACCCACAACGGAGAATAACAATGCAAAAAATCACGTTGCTCGGCTGCACCCTCGGCCTGTTGCTCGGCTCCCCGCTGTACGCCAGCGAGGCGCCGCTGACCGGCACCCTGGGCAAGATCGCCAATTCCGGCAGCATTACCCTGGGCTATCGCGATGCGTCGGTGCCGTTTTCCTACGTGGGTGACAACAGCGGCAAACCCATGGGCTATTCGGTGGACCTGGCGAGCAAGATCGTCGAGCGCATCCGCAGCAAGCTGGCGCTGCCGCAACTGGCGGTGAAGTACAACCTGGTGACCTCGCAGACCCGCATCCCGCTGGTGCAGAACGGCACCGTGGACCTGGAATGCGGCTCCACCGGGGTCACTGCGGAACGGCAGAAGCAGGTGGCGTTTTCCTACGGCTTCATCTACGTCAAAGGCCAGTTGCTGACGGCCAAGAACAGCGGCATCCAGCGCTTCGCCGACCTGCGCGGCAAGAATGTGGTGACCACCGCTGGCACCACCAACGAGCGTTTCCTCAAGAGTTACAACGTCGAGCACAAGATCGACATGTTCGTGATCAGCGCCAAGGACCACGGCGAAGCCTTCCAGATGCTGCAATCCGGCCGCGCCGCGGCGTTCTACATGGACGACGCGCTGCTCTACGGCGAACGGGCCAAGGCCCGCGATCCGCACAATTGGGTGGTGGTCGGCGAGGAGCAGTCGCGGGAGATCTACAGCTGCATGGTGCGCAAGGACGATCCGCAGTTCCTGAAGCTGGTCAACGCCACCCTGGCGGACCTGTACCGCTCAGGGGAAATCAACGGCATCTACCAGCGCTGGTTCGAACAGCCAATCCCGCCCAAGGGCCTGAACCTGGAATTTCCGATGACCAGCGAGTTGAAAGCCATCATCGCCAAACCAGTGAGCGACCCAGTGGAATAACCCCACGGCGGTTTGGGCTTTTTGTAGGAGCCAGGCTTGCCGGCGAAGGCGGGCAGCGCGGTGTGTCGGGCGAGGCGCTTTCGCGGGCAAGCCTCGCTCCTACGGCGGGGTTAGAAGTCGCCCCAGAGTTGCTGGGCTATCGCCAGCGCTACCACGGGCGCGGTTTCGGTGCGCAGCACCCGCGGCCCGAGGCGGGCTGGCAGGAAACCTGCGGCGTGGGCCTGGGTCACTTCGGCATCGGACAAACCGCCCTCCGGGCCGATCAGGAACGCCAGGGCCGCGGGCTTGGCGTGGCTCTCCAGCGGCTCGGCCACCGGGTGCAGGACCAGCTTGAGGTCGGCCTGGGTCTGCTTGGTCCAGTCGGCCAGCAGCACCGGCGGATGAATCACCGGCACCCGCGAGCGGCCGCATTGTTCGCAGGCGCTGATGGCCACCTGGCGCCAGTGGGCCAGGCGCTTGTCGGCGCGCTCGTCCTTGAGCCGCACCTCGCAGCGCTCGCTGAAGATCGGGGTGATTTCATTCACCCCAAGCTCGGTGGCCTTCTGAATCGCCCAGTCCATGCGCTCGCCCCGGGACAGGCCCTGGCCGAGATGGATCTGCAGCGGCGACTCGACCTGCCCGGCGAAGCTTTCATCGAGCCGGACCACTACGCGCTTCTTACCGACTTCCAGCAGCGTGCCGCGAAATTCGTTGCCCGAACCGTCGAACAGCTGCAACGCATCGCCCTCGGCCATGCGCAGGACGCGCCCGATGTAGTGGGCCTGGGCTTCCGGCAGCTCGTGCTCGCCGAGGCTCAAGGGGGCGTCGATAAAGAAGCGGGACAATCTCATGGGGGTTCTCTGGGAAAATTCTGGATCGGTATCGGTCAGACGGTGCTTTTCGCGAGCAAGCCCGCTCCACAAAGAGCGGCGGGCTTGCGCGCGCGGTTATCAGCCCGGATCGCGGAAGCCTGGGTGGAAGTCCTTGGGCACGGCCACGCTGACCTTGTCGTTGGTGGCGATGTCGATGCCTTCGCTGGCGACTTCAGCTAGGAAATCGATCTGCTCCGGGGTGATCACGTAGGGCGGCAGGAAATACACCACGCTGCCCAGCGGGCGCAGCAGGGCGCCACGCTCCAGGGCGTGCTGGAAGACCTTCAGGCCACGGCGTTCCTGCCATGGATAAGCCGTCTTGCTGGCTTTGTCCTGGACCATCTCGATGGCCAGCACCATGCCGGTCTGGCGCACTTCGGCCACATGCGGATGGTCCGCCAGGTGCGCGGTCGAACTGGCCATGCGCTGGGCCAGCGCCTGGTTGTTCTCGATGACGTTGTCTTGCTCGAAGATGTCCAGGGTCGCCAGCGCCGCCGCACAGGCCAGCGGGTTGCCGGTGTAGCTGTGGGAATGAAGGAAGGCGCGCAGGGTCGGGTAGTCGTCGTAGAAGGCGCTGTAGACCTCATCGGTGGTCAGGCACGCGGCCAGCGGCAGGTAGCCGCCGGTCAGCGCCTTGGACAGGCAGAGGAAGTCCGGACGGATGCCGGTCTGTTCGCAGGCGAACATGGTGCCTGTACGGCCGAAGCCGACGGCGATTTCATCGTGGATCAGGTGCACGCCGTAGCGGTCGCAGGCCTCGCGCAGCAGCTTGAGGTAAACCGGGTGGTACATGCGCATGCCGCCGGCGCCCTGGATCAGTGGCTCGACGATCACCGCGGCGAGGGTGGCGTGGTGTTCCGCCAGGGTCTGTTCCATGGCTGCGAACATGTTGCGCGAGTGTTCTTCCCAGCTCATGCCTTCGGGGCGCAGGTAGCAGTCCGGGCTCGGCACCTTGATGGTGTCCAGCAGCAGGGCCTTGTAGGTCTCGGTGAACAGCGGCACATCGCCCACCGACATCGCGGCGATGGTTTCGCCGTGGTAGCTGTTGGTCAGGGTGACGAAGCGCTTCTTGTCTTTCTGGCCGCGGTTGAACCAGTAGTGAAAGCTCATCTTCATCGCCACTTCGATGCACGACGAGCCGTTGTCGGCATAGAAGCAGCGGGTCAGCCCTTCGGGGGTCATTTTCACCAGGCGTTCGGACAGCTCGATCACCGGCTGATGGCTGAAGCCGGCGAGGATCACGTGCTCCAGTTGGTCGACCTGATCCTTGATGCGCTGGTTGATGCGCGGGTTGGCATGGCCGAACACGTTGACCCACCAGGAGCTGACGGCGTCGAGGTAGCGCTTGCCTTCGAAGTCCTCCAGCCACACGCCTTCGCCGCGTTTGATCGGGATCAGCGGCAGCTGTTCGTGGTCTTTCATCTGGGTGCAGGGATGCCATAACACCGCGAGATCGCGTTGCATCCACTGGTTGTTGAGGCCCATGTTCAGTCTCCTGGAGGCGGCTCTACAGTACGCGAGCAAACAATCGCGCAAGCCTATGCAATGCCAGGCTGTGTCACAACCCATTGCATGCCCGGGAAGCGAATTGGTCGTCGTGGCGGGACGGTCTGTCACGCGTTTCCCACGTAGACCTTAATCCCTGGTTAATTTAGTGTTCGTAGGATCAACATCGTATTTCTCGATATTTCAAAGCGAAAATTTCCGCTTTAATTCGATAGTTAAATCGATAGTCTTGGGCAGCAGTTCTTACAGGATTCAAGTAATGCAGCTACGTAACTCTTCTTCCCGCTACGGCTGGGTAAGCATTTTCCTGCACTGGAGTGTGGCGCTGGCCGTCTTCGGATTGTTCGCCCTGGGCCTGTGGATGGTCGGCCTGGATTACTACAGTGCCTGGCGCAAAGCGGCGCCGGACCTGCACAAGAGCATTGGCCTGACGCTGTTCGCGATCATGCTGCTGCGGCTGCTGTGGCGCTTTGTCAGCCCGCCGCCACCGGCACCGAACAACCACGGGCGCCTGACGCGCCTGGGCGCGACGTTCGGCCATGCCTTCCTTTATCTCAGTCTGTTCGCTGTGATGATTGCCGGTTACCTGATTTCCACCGCAGACGGTGTCGGGATTCCGGTGTTTGGCCTGTTTGAAATTCCTGCCCTGGTTTCCGGACTGCCGGACCAGGCAGATGTGGCCGGCGAGGTGCATCTGTACCTGGCCTGGGCCCTGGTGATCTTTGCCGGAGTGCATGCTCTGGCTGCCTTGAAACACCACTTTATCGATCGTGATGCGACCCTGGCTCGTATGCTGGGGCGCAAAGCCTGATGCTCAACCTCGACTCAAAAGGAATAGAAAGCATGTTGAAAAAGACGCTCGCCGCTCTGGCAATCGGTTCTGCCCTGCTGTCTGCCGGTCAGGCGATGGCCGCTGACTACGTGATCGACAAGGAAGGCCAGCACGCCTTCGTCGACTTCAAGGTCAGCCACCTGGGTTACAGCTACATCACCGGTACTTTCAAGGACCTGGACGGCAAGTTCAGCTTCGACGCGGCCAAGCCTGAAGATGCCAAGATCGAAGTCAACGTGCGCACCGCCAGCGTGTTCACCAACCACGCTGAACGTGACAAGCACGTCAACAGCAAGGACTTCCTGGAGTCCGGCAAATTCCCTGATGCGAAGTTCGTTTCCACCAGCGTCAAGCCAACCGGCAAGAATGCCGATGGCAAGCTGACCGCCGATGTCGCGGGTAACCTGACTTTCCACGGCGTGACCAAGCCTATCGTGGTCAAGGCGACCTTCCTGGGCGAAGGCAAGGATCCATGGGGCGGCTACCGTGCAGGTTTCGAAGGCACCACCAGCATCAGCCGCAAAGAGTTCAACAAGGACGGCATGGACGTTGGCCCGCAGTCCGACACCGTCCAGCTGTACATCACCTTCGAAGGTGTGAAAGCGAAGTAATGCTTCGCCTGTAGCCGCTGCCGCGCCCGCGAGGCTGCGACAAGGCCCGAAGGGCCTTCCAGGGTCCTGAAGCCCGCGACCGGTTCCCGGTCGATCGCAGCCTCGCAGGCTCGGCAGCGGCTACAGAGATCATAAAAAAACGCCCCTGATCGCAAGATCAGGGGCGTTTTTTATTGCCGCGAAAACTTCAGCGATTGCGGGTCAGCAAGGCTGGCTTCTCGCCGCGTGGACGGCTTGGCAGTTGATCGAGCTGCTCGGGTGTCGGGAAGCGGTCGGCTTTCGACTCCTTGTGCATGATCTTCGGCTGGTTGCCGCGCGGGTTCTGCACCGCCGGTTCCTGACGCGCCTGGTCGTCACGGGCCGGACGACGGTTGCGCGACTCTTCGCGACGGGCCTGGCCGTCACGTGGAGCGCCGCTGCGCGGGCCGTTGCGCTTGGCAGGCGGGGTGCCGGTGCTGGCGCCATTGCTGGTGCGCGGACCGCCGGAGCGACCCTGGCCGCCGCTGCGTGGCGCGTTGCTGTTGGCTGCGCCCTGGCCTGGCGCGCCTGGACGGCGGCCGCGGCCCGACTGGTTGTTCTTGTTCTGGTACGGGCTGACGTAGTCGGCGCGGTTGCCGAAGTTGTCCACGTCGTCGTCCAGGAACTCGTCCGGGGCACGGTCCGCGCGGGGAGTCGGCTGGCGCTGTTCGCGGGCCGGGGTGCCTTCGCGAGGCTTCTGCTCACGGGCCGGACGGTCGCCGCGGGCGGCCGGTTTGTCCTTGCCCTTGTCCTTGCCTTTGTCCTTACGACCACCGCCGCCACCGCCGCCGTTCGGGCCGTCGCCACGCGGGCCACGGGAATTGCGTGGGTTGCGTACGTCCGGACGCTCGCGCACTTCCGGTTTCTCGGCTTCTACCGCGCTGGCATCGAAGCCCATCAGATCGCCGTCGGGGATCTTCTGCTTGGTCATGCGCTCGATGCTCTTGAGCAGCTTCTCTTCATCCGGCGCGACCAGCGAGATCGCTTCGCCCGAACGACCGGCACGGCCGGTACGACCGATGCGGTGCACGTAGTCTTCGTCGACGTTCGGCAGCTCGAAGTTGACCACGTGTGGCAACTGGTCGATGTCCAGGCCGCGCGCGGCGATGTCGGTGGCGACCAGGATCCGCACTTCGCCGGCCTTGAAGTCGGCCAGGGCCTTGGTGCGGGCGTTCTGGCTCTTGTTGCCGTGGATGGCGACGGCGGTCAGGCCGTGCTTGTCCAGGTACTCGGCCAGGCGGTTGGCGCCGTGCTTGGTGCGGGTGAAGACCAGCACCTGTTCCCAGGCGCCAGCGGTGATCAGGTGGGCCAGCAAGGCACGCTTGTGGCTGGCGGCCAGGCGGAACACCCGCTGCTCGATACGCTCGACCGTGGTGTTCGGCGGCGTGACTTCGATGCGCTCGGGGTTGTGCAGCAGCTTGCCGGCCAGGTCCGTGATGTCCTTGGAGAAGGTCGCGGAGAACAGCAGGTTCTGGCGCTTGGCGGGCAGGCGCGCAAGGACTTTCTTCACGTCATGGACGAAACCCATGTCGAGCATGCGGTCGGCTTCGTCGAGCACGAGGATTTCCACGTGGGACAGGTCGACGCTGCCTTGGCCGGCCAGGTCGAGCAGGCGCCCGGGGCAGGCCACCAGCACATCAACGCCGCGGGCCATGGCCTGGACCTGTGGGTTCATGCCGACGCCGCCGAAGATGCAGGCACTGACGAACTTCAGGTCGCGGGCATAGACCTTGAAGCTTTCGTGCACTTGCGCGGCCAGTTCGCGGGTTGGGGTCAGGACCAGTACACGCGGTTGGCGCGGGCCGTGACGCTGGGATTTGTCCGGGTGACCGTTGGGAAACAACCGTTCCAGGATCGGAAGGGCGAAGCCGCCGGTTTTACCAGTACCTGTCTGTGCCGCGACCATCAGGTCGCGACCTTGCAACACGGCGGGAATGGCCCGCTGTTGCACCGGAGTAGGCTGGGTGTAGCCGGCGGCTTCGATGGCGCCGACTAAAGCCTCGGAGAGACCGAGGGAAGCAAAGGACATGAGTAATCCTGTTTTAGTGAGGGCTTGGCCCAGAGGGATAGTCTTGCCTGGCGCGAATGGCGTTTAAGAGGACGCAATCCCGTCCGGTCCTGCTGGCTCCTGAAGGCTCATCGGCGAGGGCTCGCGCGGGCCTTGTGGCTGCGCTGTAGCGGTATCGAGATGCCTTGAACAGGATCGAGCGTCCGGGCGTGAGCCTGGCGGGAAGGCCGGAGTATAACAGAGCAATCAGCGTGCGCTGCTTTCCTGCTGCTCAACGGTTTTCGCCGGTGCGCCGGGCAACGTTGCGCCTGGGGTGTCGACGGCCGGCGCCGCGCCGTAGCGGGCGCTCAGTTCGGCGTAGGCCGGCTCGCGCTTGAAGCGTTTGAGCTCGGCGCCGAAACGCTGCACCAGCAAGTCCATGCCGGCGTTGCGCCGCACGGCCAGGAACTGGCTCTGGCGGCTGATGACCACGGGGTTCTCGGTGATCTGCTGGCGGATCTTCAGTTGGTCCAGCAGGTGTTGGCCAACGCGCCGATCGGTGATCAGCAGGTCGATGCGGCCACGCAGCAGCTTGCCGAAGTTGGCCTCGTGAGTCGGCGCCGGCTCGTGCTTGAACAGCGTGGACTCGCTGAACTCCCGGCTGTACAGGTAGCCGGGGGAGGTGCCCACGGTCAGCCCGCGCAAGTCTTCCAGGGTGCGGAACGGAAAGGGCCGTGCGTTGGCGTAGAACATCACGAATTCGACATCCGACAGCGGCTCGCTGGGGTAGAGCAGGCTGCTTTCGCGCTCGTCGCTGTGGAAGATGTCCAGGGCGCCGTCGGCCTGGCCTTGCTCGAGCATGGCCAGGCAACGTTTCCAGGGCAGGAATTGCCACTCGACTTCAATCCCCAGGCGCTGGAAGACGATGGCCGTGGTTTCGTAATCCAGCCCCCGGGCCTTGCCCTGTTCTTCATAGACGTAAGGGGCCCAGGGCTCGGTGACAATGCGCAGCTTCTCGCCGTGGGCGGTGAGGCTCAGGCAAGCGCATATAAAGGCTGTCAGCAACTGGGCAATGGCGGGCATCGCTGGAGATTACGACGACAGATCGCCCAATGCTAGAGGCTGTCTAGATCAAGCCTCAGTCAGCCTTTGTCTCGATCAGATGCAAGTAGATGGCCTTGCGCCGTTGGCCCAGCACCAGGCGAATCACCGGGTGGTTGAACCAGTGCTCGAGTTGATGGCTGTTGAGCGGTTTTTTCAGGCGGCCTTCGGCATTTTCCCGCGCCTTCTCCCACCAGACCGGGGCGCAGGCCTGGTCGAATTCATTGGTATGGCGATAGCAGCCATAGAGGATTTCGCGCATGAATTGCCGTTGGTGCCCGGGCAGGGCCAGGGTCACGAGCTTGTAGGCCAGGCGTTGCAGGGTAGGCGGGCGCGGCAGGGTCGTGGTGACCAGGCGGGTTTCGTCCAGGGCGACGGTGCTGATGGGCGCGGCGCGATGTTTGTCCAGCCAGGCCTTGGTCTTGGCGCGAAACAGCTGCTTGCGGCTCCAGTAATGGTGGATCAGGTCGGGGCATTCGCGAACCTGCTTGGTGCGGTAGGCCGCCACGGCCAGGCAGAACTCTTCGAGGGTGTAGGCCCCCTGCGCCAGCGGATACAGCTCGTCCATCAGGGCGATGGAGCGGTCCAGCACATCGGCGTCTGCGCGGTGCAGGCCGATCACGCCGGAGTTGAGCAGCGGCATCTGGTCGTCGGCCAGTTTTCGTTCCTGCAGCAAGCCGGCCAGGGATTGATAGAGGCCGGACTCCTTGTTGGCGCCGTAGCGCAGGCCAAACGCGTTACACAGCAGGGTGCCGGGCTGGATGCGGCGAAACAGCTCCAGCGGCGAGCAATGAAAGAAGGTGTCGGTGTCGATCAGCAGCGCCAGTTCGGACTCTTGCAGCACTTGCCGCATCACCACGTGTTTGGCGCGAAAGTGGTAGCCGTGAGGGGCGATCCACGCTTGGCGGGTGTCTTCATCCAGCGGGCGCACGCGCACAGGCAGGTCGCGGTAAGGCGCGGCATTGTCGGTGAAGACCTGGATATCGAGGGTTTCTTCGGGTGTTTCACGCAGGCCCGCCAGGGCGCTGGCGATACTGAATACGGCTTCCTGGTGATAGGTCGCGGCGCCGTAAACCAGATAGATCAGTTGTGGGCGTGCAGTGGTGCTGCCTGTGGACATCTACGGCAATCCTTCAGGTGTAGAGGGGTTAAAAAAAAGGCCTTGGATTTCGCCAAGGCCTTTTCTGATGCTGTCGCCTGGTTAGCGCGGCAGCTTCAGGTTGTTCCAGACGGCCAGGCTCGGCTCGGCTTGGTTCAGGGTATAGAAATGCAACCCTGGCGCCCCGCCTTGCAACAAACGCTCACACATTTCAGTGATGACCTGTTCACCGAATGCCTGAATGCTTTGGCTGTCGTCGCCGTAGGCTTCCAGTTGCTTGCGGATCCAGCGCGGGATTTCCGCGCCGCAGGCATCAGAGAAACGTGCCAGCTTGCTGTAGTTGGTGATCGGCATGATGCCGGGCACGATCGGGATGTTCACACCCATTTGTTGCACGCGTTCGACAAAGTAAAAATAACTGTCGGCGTTGAAGAAATACTGGGTGATCGCACTGTTGGCGCCGGCGTTGGCCTTGCGCACGAAGTTGTTGAGGTCGTCTTCGAAATTGCGCGCCTGGGGGTGCATTTCCGGATACGCCGCCACTTCGATGTGGAAGTGATCGCCGGTTTCTTCACGAATGAAGCTCACCAGGTCGTTGGCGTGACGCAGCTCGCCACTGGCCATGCCCATGCCCGAAGGCAAGTCGCCGCGCAGGGCGACGATACGGTTGATGCCGGCAGCCTTGTACTGGCTCAGCAGGCCACGCAGGTCGGCCTTGCTGTCGCCCACGCAAGACAGGTGCGGTGCGGCCGGGATCTTCACTTCGCTTTCGAGCTGCAGCACGGTGTTCATCGTGCGGTCGCGGGTCGAGCCACCGGCACCGTAGGTGCAGGAGAAGAAGTCGGGGTTGTAGCTGGCCAGCTGGCGGGCAGTGGCGAGCAGTTTTTCATGCCCAGCATCGGTCTTGGTCGGAAAGAACTCGAAGCTGTAGCGACGGTCTTGAGACATGGAGGGGACCTCCAGCTACAAGCGGCAAGCTGCAAGCGGCAGGAGAAGCGGAGGTGCGCTCATCTCTTGTGCCTGAAACCGACGGCCTGGAACTGTTTAAGCAAATAGGGGCGAAGCTGCGAGCTTCAAACGGCAAGCCTGGCTTGTGGCCCTGCTTGCCGCTCGAAGCTCAATGCTCGCAGCAGCTCTTAGTAGCGGTAAGCGTGCGGCTTGAACGGGCCTTCGACGGTCACGCCGATGTAGTCAGCCTGTTGCTTGGTCAGTTGAGTGACCACACCACCGAAGCCGCGGACCATTTCCAGGGCCACTTCTTCGTCGAGCTTCTTGGGCAGTACTTCAACGGTCAGGCGCTCGGCTTTCTGGGCTGGCGACAGGTCGGCGTACTTCTGGCCGAACAGGAAGATCTGCGCCAGCACCTGGTTGGCGAACGAGCCGTCCATGATGCGGCTTGGATGACCGGTGGCGTTGCCCAGGTTTACCAGGCGGCCTTCGGCCAGCAGGATCAGGTAGTCGTCGTTCTGGGCGTCGAAAGCGCCCGGGCCGGTGCGGTGAACCTTGTGCACCTGCGGCTTCACTTCTTCCCATGCCCAGTTCTTGCGCATGAAAGCGGTGTCGATTTCGTTGTCGAAGTGACCGATGTTGCAGACCACGGCGCGCTTCTTCAGGGCCTTGAGCATGTTGGCGTCGCAAACATTGACGTTACCGGTGGTGGTCACGATCAGGTCGATCTTGCCCAGCAGCGCCTTGTCGATGCTCGCTTCGGTGCCGGTGTTGATGCCGTCGATGAATGGCGAAACCAGTTCGAAACCGTCCATGCAGGCCTGCATGGCGCAGATCGGGTCGACTTCCGAAACCTTGACGATCATGCCTTCCTGGCGCAGGGACTGGGCCGAACCCTTGCCCACGTCACCGTAGCCGATGACCAGCGCTTGCTTGCCGGACAGCAGGTGGTCGGTACCGCGCTTGATCGCATCGTTCAGGCTGTGACGGCAGCCGTACTTGTTGTCGTTCTTGGATTTGGTCACCGAGTCGTTGACGTTGATGGCCGGGATCTTCAGCTCGCCCTTGGCCAGCATGTCCAGCAGGCGGTGCACGCCGGTGGTGGTTTCTTCGGTCACGCCGTGGACGCGGTCCAGCACCTGCGGGTACTTCTTGTGCAGCAGCTCGGTCAGGTCGCCGCCGTCGTCGAGGATCATGTTGGCGTCCCAAGGCTTGCCGTCCTTGAGGATGGTCTGCTCCAGGCACCACTCGTATTCTTGCTCGGTCTCGCCTTTCCAGGCGAAGACCGGGATGCCGGCGGCGGCGATGGAGGCAGCGGCCTGGTCCTGGGTCGAGAAGATGTTGCACGACGACCAGCGTACTTCGGCACCCAGGGCAACCAGGGTTTCGATCAGCACGGCAGTCTGGATGGTCATGTGGATGCAGCCGAGAATTTTCGCGCCCTTGAGCGGTTGTTCAGCGGCGTACTTGCGACGCAGACCCATCAGGGCCGGCATTTCCGATTCGGCGATGATGGTTTCGCGACGGCCCCAGGCGGCCAGGGACATGTCGGCGACTTTGTAGTCGGTAAAATCTGCAGGCGTGATGACAGCGCTCATGAAGAGCCTCCATTCGTAAGTATGCGAATGGGCGCCGTTGTGCGTTTAGTGACTGACCGAACCATCACGGCCAGACAACGCCCCATCCGAGCCTGACAGGTCGAACCTGCTGCAGCGCCCCTCGGACAGGTGGCGGGAAAACGGTAGCCGATGATCGTTACCGTTTTGAAACGGTGGCGATTATAGCCGTCTGCCTGCGACTTCCCAAGGATTTCTGTCGGACGATGAGCGAACGGTAATCGCGACCATAGTAGAAGCCCAATAGAGCTCTGCACCGCGGTCTGCCATGATGCCGGCATCAATCGGCAAGACGGTCAGGAGTGAGCATGAATTTCCACACCCGCAAATGGGTAAAACCCGAAGACCTCAACCCCAACGGCACGCTGTTCGGCGGTAGCCTGCTGCGCTGGATCGACGAAGAAGCGGCGATCTACGCCATCGTCCAGCTGGGCAACCAGCGCGTGGTCACCAAGTACATTTCCGAAATCAACTTCGTCAGCGCCTCGCGCCAGGGCGACATCATCGAGCTGGGCATCACCGCCACCGAATTCGGCCGCACCTCGATCACCCTGACTTGTGAAGTGCGCAACAAGATCACCCGCAAAAGCATCCTCACCGTCGAGAAGATGGTCTTCGTCAACCTGGGCGAGGATGGCCTGCCCGCTCCCCACGGCCGCACCGAGATCCGGTACGTGAAAGACCAGTTCAAGGACGACGAGCCCATCGCCTGAGTTGTCTTCTGTAGGCGCGAAGCTTGCTCGCGATCAGGCCTGTCAGGCGATGCGGTCTGATCAAAGAAATGCGACGCCTGGACGAGCCGATCGCGAGCAAGCTTCGCTCCTACGGGTGCAGGTTGTCAGTGAGCGTCCTGCTCGGCGGCTGGGGCGTCCTTGGTCACATGGCGCACCAGCTTGCCGATGGTCAGGCCCTGCAAGAGGATCGACGACAGCACCACGATGTAGGTGATGCTCAGCACCAGATCGCGCTCCGGGCCCAGTGGCAGGGCCAGCGCCAACGCCACCGAAACCCCACCGCGCAGGCCGCCCCAGGTCAGCACCCGGATGGTGCCGCGCGGCACGCTGCGCCAGCGGCGCAGCAGGACGATGGCCGGGGCCACGGTAAGCAGGCGCGACAGCACGATCGCCACCGCCAACAGGCTTGCGGCCAACAAATGCAGCCAGTTGAACGGCAGCAGCAACAGCTCCATGCCGATCAGGGCGAACAGCAAGGCGTTGAGCATGTCGTCGAGCAGTTCCCAGAAACCGTCCAGGTAACGCCGGGTCATCTCGTTCATCGCCAGGTTGCGCCCCAGGTTGCCGATGATCAGCCCCGCCACCACCATCGCGATCGGTGCCGAGACGTGCAGTTCGCTGGCCATCGCCGAGCCGCCGATCACCAGGGCCAAGGTCAGCATCACTTCGATCTGGTGTTGCTCGATGCTCTTGATCATCAGGTACACCAGGTAGCCGATCAGCCCGCCGAACACCACGCCGCCGATGGCTTCATGGGCAAACAGCAGGGCGGTGGCGCCGACGGTCGGGGTTTCGCCGAGCTGGGCGATCCCCAGCAGCACGGTGAACACCACCACCGCGGTGCCGTCGTTGAACAGCGATTCGCCGACGATGGTGGTTTTCAGTGGCTTGGAGGCGTTGGCGGTACGCAGCACGCCGAGCACCGCGATCGGGTCGGTCGGCGAGATCAGCGCACCGAACAGCAGGCAATAGAGGAAGCTCACATGCCAGCCGAACAGGCCGAAGATCCAGTAGGCCAGGCTGCCGATGACGAACGTGGCGATCAGCACGCCGACGGTGGCCAGCAGGCCGATGGGCCAGCGGTAGCTGCGCAGGTCGTTGAGGTTGACGTGCAAGGCGCCGGCGAACAACAGGAACGACAGCATCCAGTTCATCAGCAGGTCGCCGAAGTCGATCTGGCCGATCAGCTGTTGCACGTGCTCTTCCAGGCCGGGGTAGCCGAGGAAGCTCAAGCCTTGCAGCAGCAGGGAAAACAGCAGGGCGGTGACCATCACGCCGATGGTGGGTGGCAGGCCGATAAAGCGGAAGTTGACGTAAGTGAGCAGGGTGGTCAGGCAGATGAAGGCGGCAACGAGTTCAAGCATCCGGAGTCCTTTGGATAGCAGCGTGAAAAGAAAACCCGAAAGCCATCGGGCAAGGCTTTGATGGGGCGCTGGCGGCCGGGGGCACAGCGATCAGGAAAGTTCAGATTCCTCTGTCGGTGAGCCGCTCGGTGCGCGCTTCTGGGAACGGCTGTTGATTGGCCGCGTGCTCGGCGGCCTTGTCGAAGCTCAGCCGGATACCTGGGTTGCGGCCACCTGGCGGCGTTGCAGGTAAATGAACAGCAGCGCGGTCAGCACCGTCAGCCCGCCGACCAGCGCGCCGGTCCACGGCAGGTCGGCCAGGTCGGCACCGCTGGCGACGACCAGGCCGCCGATCCAGGCACCGGCGGCGTTGCCCAGGTTGAAGGCGCTCTGGTTCAGGGTCGAGCCCAGGTTGGGCGCTTCATGGGCCTGGTCGATGATCAGCAATTGCAGGATCGGGCACAGGGCGAAGGCGAAGATCCCCCACAGCAGCAAAGTGATCGCCGCCGGAACCAGCATGCGGCTGGTCTGGCTGAACGCGGCCAACACCAGCACCACGGCCAGCGCCATGGCCACCAGCGACGGCAGCAGGCGACTGTCGGCCAGGCGTCCGCCGAGCATGCTGCCGGCTGTCAGGCCGACGCCGAACAGCAGCAACATGATGGTCACGCCATGGGGGCTGACGCCGGTGACGTCCTGCAGGATCGGCGCGATATAGGTGAAGACGCTGAACAGACTGGTGGACGCCAGCACGCTCATGCCCAGGGCCAGCAGCACGTTGGTCTTGCCCAGCACCTTGAATTCGCTGGCCAGGTTGGCCTTGTCCATGGCGATGTGTCGCGGCAGCCAGAGCCATTGGGCAATGGCGGCGACCACGCCGATCACCGAGACCGCCCAGAAGGTCGAGCGCCAGCCGGCGTATTGCCCCAGCGCGGTGCCCAGTGGCACGCCGAGCACATTGGCCAGGGTCAGCCCGGTGAACATCATGGCGATGGCCTGGGCGCGCTTGTTCGGCGCCACCAGGCCGGCGGCGACCACCGAGCCGATGCCGAAAAACGCACCGTGGCACAACGCGGTGATCACCCGCGCCGCCATCAGCGTGACGTAGTTCGGCGCCAGCGCGCAGAGCACATTGCCGAGGATGAACATCAAGGTCATGCCCAGCAACGTAGCCTTGCGGGGCATGTTGGCGGTGCCGACGGCGAGGATCGGCGCGCCGAATACCACGCCGAGGGCGTAACCGGTAATCAGCAGGCCCGCGTGGGGAATGCTGACGGACAGGTCGCGGGCGACATCGGGCAGCAGGCCCATGATGACGAATTCAGTGGTTCCGATGCCGAAGGCGGCAACGGCCAGTGCGAGCAAGGCGAGTGGCATGCGAGGATTCTCTGTCTGTAGTCTTGACGCTCTGATCAGGCATACGCATGCCGGCTTTCCCCCTCCAGTGGATCAGGTCCAGCGGATCGGGCAGCGGCAGGAATTATTGGAATAGACATATGCGCAACTGAGTGCGGCGTGGTCGGCGTCAGTATAGACAGACGCTGTGCTCAGGTGAATCGATTCTCTTCAAGCAAACAGGGAGTGTGAAGTGCTGGCGACAACTCTGGTTCTGGTTGCGGCGCTGCTGCATGCAGCGTGGAATACCCTGATCAAGTTCAGCGGCGAACGGTTGCTGGTGGTGGCCTGCATGGACAGCGTCGCCTTGCTGTTCGTGGCGCTGATGCTGGGGTTCGTCGATTGGCCACCGTTGGAGATCTGGCCGTGGATCCTGGCGTCGGCGGTTTTCGAACTGCTCTACCGCTACCTGCTGATCCAGGCTTATCGGGTCGGCGACCTGGGCCTGGTCTATCCGCTGATGCGCGGCCTTTCGCCCCTGGTGGTGCTGGCCCTGACGCTGATCTTCGCCGGCGAGGTGCTCAGCCCCCAGCAGATCCTCGGCATTTTGCTGATTCCGTTCGGCATGCTGTGCCTGCTCTGGCAGGGCGGTGGCGGCGACCGCCTGCCGTGGTCGATGTTGCCGGTGGTGGCGCTGATCGGCCTGTGCATCGGTTGCTACACCTTTATCGACGGCCAGGCCTTGCGCCGCTGGTCCCACCCGCTGGACTACCTGGTGTGGGTGACGCTGCTCAGCGCCTGGCCCTTTCCGTTGCTGGCGCTGCTGCGCAAGCGGGCGGCCTTCACCCTGTTCTGGCGCGAGCAATGGCGGCTGGGGCTGAGTGTCGGGTTCTGCGTATTGTTCAGCTACGCTCTGGTGCTGTGGGCGATGCAGCTGGGATCGATCGCCGAGGCTGCGGCGCTACGGGAAGTCAGTGTGATCCTGGTGGTGCTGTTCGGCATGCGTTACCTGAAAGAACCTTTCGGGCGGCCTCGGCTCTTAGCATGTGGGCTGGTGCTGATCGGCATGCTGGTGATGAAGTTCTGACCACGCTCCCCCTCTCATGACTTTAAGAAAAAGGACTCTGCCATGACTGTCGCTTTCTGGTGCGTATTGATCGCCATCCTCCTGCCTTATCTGTGTAACGGCCTGGCCAAGTTCAGCGGAGGCGACTTTGGCATGCGACACAACCACGACCCCCGGGCCTATCTCGAGAGCGTCGAGGGTTTCGCCCGACGGGCACATGCCGCGCAGCTCAACAGTTTCGAAGTGACCCCGGCTTTCGCGGCAGGGGTGATCATTGCCCACATCGCCAACGTCGCCGAGTTGGTGACCATCGATGTGCTGGCGGTGCTGTTCATCACCAGCCGCCTGCTGTACATCATCTGCTACCTGGCGGACTGGGCGATCCTGCGTTCGCTGGTGTGGTTCGTCGGCTTCGCGCTGATTGCCAGCTTCTTCTTCGTCTCGATCTGAGCCTCGCCGCTGCCGCCTCTCGATAAGGTGGCAGCAGCGACCCGCTATTTGCTGTCGGTGACTTCAGGCACTTTCGGCAGCGTGGCGCCCTTGGGCCAGAGCATCCAGATCTGGCCCTGCTGTTTCATGTCTCCCGCCAGTTGCCCGGCCGCGTCGCCGGTGCCCCAGAACAGATCGGCACGAACTTCGCCGGTGATCGCGCCGCCGGTGTCCTGTGCCGCCACCGGGCGAATCAGGCTGCTGCCATCCGGCCGGGTGGTGGAGAGCCACAGCAGGCTACCCAGCGGTATCACCTTGCGATCCACTGCCACGCTGTAGCCGGAGGTCAAGGGTACGTTCAGCGAACCGCGCGGGCCTTCGTTGCTGTCCGGGTTGCGGTTGAAGAACACGTAGCTGGGGTTGCTGCCCAGCAGTTCCGGGATGCGATTGGGGTTGGCCTTGGCCCAGGCCGCGATGGTGCCCATGGTCACCTCTTCTTTTTTCAGCTCGCCCTGATCCACCAGCCAGCGCCCGATGGGGCGGTATGGATGGCCGTTCTGGTCGGCATAGCCAATGCGCAGCTGGCGCCCGTCTTCCAGCTGGATGCGGCCCGAACCCTGGATTTGCAGGAATTGCAGGTTCATCGGGTCGGTCAGCCAGGCGATCACCGGCGCCTTGACGCCCTTGGTCTCGATGGTCGCGGCATCGTCATAGGGTTTCAGCACCCGGCCTTCGAGGCGGCCGCGCAGGCGCTTGCCCTTGAGTTCGGGGTAAATGCTGTCGAGGGCGACGACGATCATGTCTTCCGGCACGCCATAGACCGGCACCGAGGCGACCTGGGTCTGGGTCAGGCTGCCGGGATAGACCGGTTCGTAGTAGCCGGTGATCAGGCCGTTGCTGCTGCCACTGGCCGAGCGCAGGCCGTAGACGTCCAGGTGTTGCTTGAGGAAACCGCGGACATCGAGGGCGGTCAGCGGCACATTGGCCGCCGATGCACAGGTCGGGCCCCACACCGGGTCGGCCTTCAGGCGGGTGCAGGCACTGCGCCAGGAGCCAAAACCGGCCAGCAGATCGGCGTCGGACACCGTGGGCAAGGCTTCCCAGCTGGCGCTGGTGTAAGTGGCGATGGCGTGGGGCTGGGGTGGCTTGCCGACTTCGCCGCCATTGCATCCGGCCAGTAGAATCGCGGTCGGCAAGGCCCAGGCCAGGTGTCGACGCCACAGCTTGAAACGGGTGTTCATTGGCTAGTTCCTTTGTGGTTTGCCTGGGCGCAGGGCCGTGTCAGGCAATCCGTATTGTTAATAGGGCTATTGGTCTTTGCCGGGCAGGCGAGGATACTGGCGGCCGTTTTCCGTGACCCGAAGCCACCATGACTCTTAAAAGACTCTCTGTTGTATTGCTGGCCTGCCTGGCGTTGTCCGCTTGTGGCGGTGTCGATCCGAATTCCCCGCTGGGCCAGCGCAAGGCGATCTTCAAACAGATGCTCAAGACCGGTGAAGACCTGGGCGGCATGCTCCGTGGGCGTATCCCGTTCGACGGCCCGCGTTTTACCGAGGGCGCGATCAAGCTGGACAGCCTCTCCCATGAACCCTGGAAGCATTTCCCGCAGGTCAGGGAGCAGGAGCACACCAGCGCGACCGACGATGTCTGGCAGAAGCAGGCTCGTTTCCAGGAACTGGCGCGCACGCTCGAGGCGGCCACCGGTGAATTGGTGATCGCCAGCAAGGTCCAGCCGTACAAGGCCAGCAACCTGGGGCCGGCGGTGCAAAAGGTCGAAGATGCCTGCAGCGCCTGCCATAAAGAGTTTCGCGATCACTGATCCCGCTGCCTGAAGTCTCTGCGGCAGGCATACCTGCCGCAGCGCTTCGAACTTACTTGTCCAGCTCGTCGAGGGCTTCCTGCAACTCCTTGCGGGACTCGGCCAGCTTGTCCTTGCGCTTGTTGATCTTCTCGGCGTCGCCTTTTTTCATCGCCTTGTCCAGGTCGGTCTGGCGCCGGCTGACTTCATGCTTGGCTTCCAGCACTTTGTTTTCGCGCTCCTTTTTCAATGAGGCGTCGGTGCAGTGGGCGGTGGTTTCGCTCAGGGCTTTTTCCAGGCCGGCCTGTTGCTCGCTGTTGCCGTGGGCTTTGGCCTGTTCGATCTGGGTGCTGATGGCCTGGCGCTTGGCGGCGCAGCCCGTGAGTTCCGGGGGCTGTTCGGCGGCCGTCAGGGCCGGGGCTGCGAGGCTGAGTGCGGCGAAGAGGGTGAGCGGTGCAAGAAATTTCATAAAGACTCCATGTGAAAAGATGAATAGAGGAGTGGGGCGATGGGCTGTTTGAGCCGCCTGCGCCCCTGGGGTTCAACACCGCCGGCGGTAAAGGTTTCAGAAGCCCTCGATGCCGGCGGCACGTAATTTCTCAATCAAGGCCAGGACCTCTGGATCGCGGAAAAAGGCGCTCAGTTGAGCGGCGCGTCCCGGGCCGATAGCGCTTTGGGTCTGCCATTGTTCGGTGGTTCTGGCGGCCAGCACCGCCCAGTCATTCTCGAGCGTGGCGTTGCCGATTGGCGGTAGTCCAAGGGCTTTGAGCCAGCGATGAAACGGTTGCTGGCGGGCGCTGTGCAGGCTGTCCAGCAAACGCTTGATACTGCGTTCGCCAAGGCCGGTAATGTTAGCAAGCTCTGCAGGCTCGAGGGTCAACCAATCGACCAGGCCGTTGATAAGCCCTGCGTCCAGCAGCTTTTGCCAGGTGCCGGCGCCGACATGGGGCAGGTCCAGCCCGGACTTTCCGCTCAGCCAGGTCAGCCGGGCGAGGAACTGGCTCTCGCAGCCAGGCAGGGGTTGCCAGCAACTGAGCGCATGGAAGGCCGAGGCGTCCGGAGCCTGCACCGGGGCACGCTCGGGCGCCCGCAGCACTACGGTATCCAGGCGCGGGATGGTCAGGCCGGCGAGGCTGATCGATACCTGGTCGCCGGGGCGGATATCCAGTTCCCGCCAGCGTGGCAGCGAGCCGACGCTGACCCGCCTGATCTGCCGGTCGTCCAGCTGGATCGGCTCCAGCTCGAGCAACGGAGTGATCCGGCCTGTGCGGCCGACCCTGAACTCGACCTTGCGCACCACGGCCAGGGCCTGGGCGAACGGGTATTTCCACGCAGCGATCCAGTAGGGCGCCTTGGCCTGCCAGCGCTGCGCCGGCGGGCGCTGGCTTTGGCGCAAAATGATGCCATCGCTGGCGAAGGGCAGGGCTGCGCGATACCAGTGCTCTCGCCAGCGCCGGGCCTCGGCGAGCGTGGCGATGGGCTGGCTGTATTCGCTGCTGTGGGGAAAGCCCAGCGCCTTGAGTCCGGCCATGCGCTGCTCCAGGGTGCTCGGGCCTTGTGGCCAGTCCCAGACGAACAGGCCGATCTGGCCGGCTTGTCCGGCGTCCAGCTGGTTGCGGGCCAATAGGCCGGCGACCTGGCTGCGGGCATTCAGGCTGCCGGCCCTGGCCTGTATGTGATTGTCCTGGCGCCAATAGAGCTCGCCCTGCAACAGCAGGTCCCGAGGTTCGGGCAGGCGTTTGGGGATGGCGCCTATCAGCAGTGCGGGCCGGGTCCAGTCCTGGCCCCGAACGCCGTCGCCGCGGCTGATGGCTTGCTGGAACCGTCCCTGGCGATAGATCAGGGTCACGGCCACGCCGTCGATCTTGGGTTGTCCCCAGACCTCTTCGCGCCCGGCGAGCCAGTGGCGCACGGCGTTTTCATCGGCCAGTTTCTCCACGCCGGTATGGGGAATGGGATGGGCCATGGTGCCGCGAGCGGTGCGCAGTGGGTCGGTGGCGCTTGCGGCAACGGCGGGGAAGCAGCTTTGCCAATGTTCGAGCCGGGCGCGGGACTGGTCGTAGAGTTCATCGGCCACCAGCGATTGGCCTTCGCGGTGGTAGCTGTCGTCCCAGCGGTCGATTTGCTGGCGCAGGCTGGCCGTTGCGGTTTGCGCCTGGGCAGGCGTCCAGTCCGGGCATGGGCTGGCGGCGCTCGGCAGGGCGAGGGCGCTCAGCAGGAGGCCGGCCAATGGCATTGCTCTGTAGGGCATGGGGAGCATCCTTGCTCGAGGGAGTCAGTTTGCAGGCTAGAAGGGTGGGCCGCGGGGAGAAAGGGCGTATCGGTTGCCGGGTATTTCGGGGGAAGTGGCTTGGCGGCGCAGAGGCAGGCCCTGGCAGGCGTTGAGCGGATTGGTGCTGCAAACCATGAAACCTGCAGCCACAAAAAAGCCCCGCGAGGCGAACCTGGCGGGGCTTGGCTTGTCGCTGCGGCGATTACAGGTTGGCAGCGGCGCGCAGGGTTTCGGCGCGGTCGGTCTTTTCCCAAGTGAAGGTGGTGAAGGTGTCGTCACCCACGGTCTTGGTTTGCGGGGTGCGGCCGAAGTGGCCGTAGGCCGCGGTTTCGCGGTACATCGGGTGCAGCAGGTCGAGCATGGTGGTGATCGCGTATGGGCGCAGGTCGAACACTTCGCGCACCAGCTTGATGATCTTGTCGTCGCTGATCTTGCCGGTGCCGAAGGTGTTCAGCGAGATCGAAGTCGGTTGCGCCACGCCGATGGCGTAGGACACCTGGATCTCGCAGCGCTCGGCCAGGCCGGCGGCGACGATGTTCTTGGCCACGTAGCGGCCGGCATAGGCTGCCGAACGGTCGACTTTCGATGGGTCCTTGCCGGAGAACGCGCCGCCGCCGTGACGGGCCATGCCGCCGTAGCTGTCGACGATGATCTTGCGGCCGGTCAGGCCGCAGTCGCCGACCGGGCCGCCGATGATGAACTGGCCAGTCGGGTTGATGTGGAACTGGGTGTCCTTGGACAGCAGTTCGGCCGGCAGCACGTGCTTGACGATCAGCTCCATCACGCCTTCGCGCAGGTCTTTGTACGACACGTCAGGGTTGTGCTGGGTCGACAGCACGACGGCGTCGATGCCGACCACCTTGCCGCCTTCGTAGCGGCAAGTGACCTGGGACTTGGCGTCCGGGCGCAGCCACGGCAGCAGGCCGGACTTGCGGGCTTCGGCCTGGCGCTGCACCAGTTGGTGCGAGAAGGTGATCGGGGCCGGCATCAGCACGTCGGTTTCGTTGCTGGCGTAGCCGAACATCAGGCCCTGGTCGCCGGCGCCCTGGTCTTCAGGCTTGGCACGGTCGACGCCCTGGTTGATGTCCGGGGACTGCTTGCCAATGATGTTCATCACGCCGCAGGTCGCGCCGTCGAAACCGACGTCGGAGCTGGTGTAGCCGATGTCGGTGATGACATCGCGAACAATCTGCTCCAGGTCGACCCAGGCCGAAGTGGTGACTTCGCCGGCGACGATGGCGACACCGGTCTTGACCAGGGTTTCCACCGCTACGCGGGCGTGCTTGTCCTGGGCAATGATGGCGTCCAGCACCGCATCGGAAATCTGGTCGGCGATTTTGTCCGGATGCCCTTCAGACACGGACTCGGAGGTGAAAAGGGAGTATTCGCTCATCTCGACGGTTTCCTAAAATTTACCGATGGTGAGTGTCGCCAGCCGGTCGCTGAAAGTGGCGGACCTGGATCTGGAAACCATTACGTAAACCTACATACAGACTTTCTCCGGGAACCAGTCCCGCAGCGGTGGCCCAGCGGGCCAGGTCGTCCTGGTCAAACCCCAGCCAGAGATCACCGCAGGCCTCCCTGGCCCAACTCTGGTTGTGGCTGCACAACTCTGTCACTAACAGGCTGCCGCCCGGTTGCAGCAGGCCGGCGAGGCGCTTGAGCGCATCGGCCGGCGCGGCGAAATGGTGCAGGACCATGTTCAGCACCACGCAATCGGCCGCCAGGCTCACGCCATTCAATGCATCGGCCAGTTGCAGGCTGACGTTAGCCAGCGCTTCGCGTTCACAGACCTGGCGTGCCAGCTCGAGCATGGCCGGGCTGTTGTCCAGCGCGATCACCTCGGTGAAGCGGTGGGCCAGTTCCGGCAGGAAACTGCCATCCCCGGGGCCGACTTCAATCGCCGTGGCGGTGTCCGTGAAGTTCAGTTTGTCGAGCAGTGCCAGCACGCTTTCGCGGTACTGGGGCAGTCCGGCGATCAGGTCCTGCTGGGCGCGAAACTTTTCCGCGACCCGGGAGAAGAAGTCCTGGCTGGCGGCCGCCCGCTGGCGGTGCACCAGGCCGATACGCGCCTGGACGTCGCCGGGCAGCGCCAGGTTGTCCACTTCATCCAGCAAGGCGGCGTGCAGCCTGCCGCCCAGCAGTTCGGTGTGGGGTAGGGCGCGGCGGTAGAAAATTGCGTTGCCTTCGCGGCGGGTCGCCACCAGGTCGGCCTGGGCCAGGACCTTCAAGTGGTGGCTCATGCCGGACTGGCCAATGGCGAAAATCTGCGCCAGTTCCAGGACGCCGAACGAATCGTTGGCCAGCGCGCGCAATACATTCAGCCGCAGCGGATCGCCGCCGGCCTTGCACAGGGCCGCCAGCTCGTCGCAGTCATCATGGCTTATGGAGGGCGCGCGTAAATTCATAAGGCCAGCAGTCTAGTGACGCACCCCCGGCCTCGCAAGAGCAATATCAAAAAGTTTTGATATTGCTCGATAGATGGCACTTGGCGGAGGTCGCCATGTTCTACAGACGAACTGCGGAATGGTTTCATCAACCGATTGCGCCGTTATCGACTGGAAAAACGCGCCAGAGTCGCTATCTGTCATTGCCCCCGGCCTACCGGCTGAGGGAAAATGCACGCCTTTTTCCGATTCGTTTTATTCAACTCGATCTAGATAACCCCCAGGAGATCAGCGATGCCAAGCCGTCGTGAGCGTGCCAACGCCATTCGTGCCCTCAGCATGGATGCCGTGCAAAAAGCCAACAGCGGCCATCCCGGTGCCCCTATGGGTATGGCGGATATCGCCGAAGTACTTTGGCGTGACTACCTGAAGCACAACCCGAGCAATCCATCCTTCGCCGACCGCGACCGCTTCGTGCTGTCCAACGGCCACGGCTCGATGTTGATCTACTCGCTGCTGCACCTGACCGGCTACGACGTCACCATTGACGACCTGAAGAGCTTCCGCCAGTTGCACAGCCGCACCCCGGGCCACCCGGAATTCGGCTACACCCCGGGTGTCGAGACCACCACCGGCCCGCTGGGCCAGGGCCTGGCCAATGCCGTGGGCTTCGCCCTGGCGGAAAAAGTCCTGGCGGCGCAGTTCAACCGTCCAGGCCACAACGTCGTCGACCACCACACCTACGTGTTCCTGGGCGATGGCTGCATGATGGAAGGCATTTCCCACGAAGTCGCTTCCCTGGCCGGCACCCTGGGCCTGGGCAAGCTGATCGCTTTCTACGATGACAACGGCATCTCCATCGACGGCGAAGTCGAAGGCTGGTTCACCGACGACACGCCAAAACGTTTCGAAGCCTACAACTGGCAGGTGATCCGCAACGTCGACGGTCACGACCCGGAAGAGATCAAGACCGCGATCGACACCGCACGCAAAAGCGAGCAGCCGACCCTGATCTGCTGCAAGACCACCATCGGTTTCGGTTCGCCGAACAAGCAAGGCAAGGAAGACTGCCACGGCGCGCCACTGGGCGCCGAGGAAATCGCCCTGACCCGCGCTGCGCTGAAGTGGAACCACGGTCCGTTCGAAATCCCGGCCGACATCTACGCCGAGTGGGACGCCAAGGAAGCCGGTCGCGCGGTCGAAGCCGACTGGGACCAGCGTTTCTCCGCCTACTCCGCCGCATTCCCCGAGCTGGCCAACGAACTGGTGCGTCGCCTGAGCGGCGACCTGCCGGCCGATTTCTCCGAGAAGGCCGATGCCTATATCGCCGAAGTCGCGGCCAAGGGCGAAACCATCGCCAGCCGTAAAGCCAGCCAGAACGCCCTGAACGCGTTCGGCCCGCTGCTGCCGGAGTTCCTTGGTGGTTCGGCCGACCTGGCCGGTTCCAACCTGACCCTGTGGAAAGGCTGCAAGGGCGTCAGCGCCGAAGACGCCAGCGGCAACTACATGTATTACGGCGTTCGCGAGTTCGGCATGACCGCCATCATGAACGGCGTCGCCCTGCACGGCGGCCTGGTGCCTTACGGCGCGACCTTCCTGATGTTCATGGAATACGCGCGCAACGCGGTACGCATGTCGGCCCTGATGAAGCAGCGCGTGATCCACGTCTACACCCACGACTCCATCGGTCTGGGCGAAGACGGCCCGACGCACCAGCCGATCGAGCAGATCGCCAGCCTGCGCTGCACCCCGAACCTCGACACTTGGCGTCCAGCCGATGCCGTGGAATCGGCGGTGGCCTGGAAAAGCGCGATCGAGCGCAAGGACGGTCCTTCGGCGCTGATCTTCTCCCGCCAGAACCTGCAGCATCAGACCCGCAATGCCATGCAGGTCGCCGAGATCAGCCGCGGCGGCTATGTGCTCAAGGATTGCGCAGGCGAGCCTGAACTGATCCTGATCGCCACCGGTTCCGAAGTCGGCCTGGCGGTGCAGGCCTTCGACAAGCTGACCGAGCAGGGCCGCAAGGTGCGCGTGGTGTCCATGCCATGCACCAGCGTGTTCGATGCCCAGGACGCCGGTTACAAGCAGTCGGTCCTGCCGCTGCAGGTCAGCGCGCGTATCGCCATCGAAGCCGCTCACGCGGACTACTGGTACAAGTACGTCGGCCTGGAAGGTCGTGTCATCGGCATGACCACCTACGGCGAGTCGGCTCCTGCGCCGGCCTTGTTCGAAGAGTTCGGCTTCACCCTGGAAAACATCCTGGGCCAGGCTGAAGAGCTGCTGGAAGACTAAGTCCGCCAGCCGCGTTGCCTGTTGTTCTTCGCGGGCAAGCCTCGCTCCTACGGATCATCGCGATCCCGTAGGAGTGAGGCTTGGTCCGGGCGGCGATCCGATGATGACAATCGAACAGGCAATGCGACATTGACGGATTCACCCCGGTAATCGAGAACCCCATGCCTCAACCGCGTCCCTACAAAGTTGCACTCAACGGCTACGGCCGGATCGGTCGTTGTGTCTTGCGTGCCCTGTTCGAACGGGGGGCTGCGGCCGGGTTCGAGATTGTCGCCATCAACGATCTGGCCGACATGGCCAGCGTGGAATACCTGACGCGCTTCGACTCCACCCACGGCCGGTTCCCCGGCGAAGTGAAGGTCGACGGCGACTGTCTGCATATCAATGGCAACTGCGTGAAAGTCCTGCGCAGTGCCACCCCCGAAGGCATCGATTGGGCGTCCCTGGACGTCGATCTGGTGCTCGAATGCTCCGGCGCCTATCACACCCGTGAAGATGGCCAGCGTTTCCTCGATGCCGGCGCGCCGCGGGTGCTGTTTTCCCAGCCGATGGCCAGCGAGGCGGATGTCGACGCCACCATCGTCTACGGCGTCAACCAGCACTGCCTGACCGGCGACGAGCTGCTGGTGTCCAACGCATCCTGCACCACCAATTGCGGCGTGCCGCTGTTGCGCCTGCTGGACCAGGCCATTGGTCTGGAATATGTGTCGATCACCACCATCCACTCGGCGATGAACGACCAGCCGGTGATCGATGCCTACCATCATGAGGACCTGCGCCGCACCCGTTCGGCGTTCCAGTCGGTGATCCCGGTGTCCACTGGTCTGGCGCGCGGCATCGAACGGCTGCTGCCGGAACTTGCCGGGCGAATTCAGGCCAAAGCTGTGCGCGTGCCGACCGTCAACGTGTCCTGCCTCGACATCACGATGCAGACCGTAAGCGATACCGACACCGGCGAAGTCAACCGGATCCTGCGCGAGGCCGCCACCAGCGGTCCGCTCAAGGGCCTGTTGGCCTACACCGAGCTGCCGCATGCCAGCTGCGATTTCAACCATGATCCACATTCGGCGATCGTCGATGCCAGCCAGACCCGTGTTTCCGGCCCGCGGCTGGTGAACATCCTGGCCTGGTTCGACAACGAATGGGGTTTTGCCAACCGAATGCTGGATGTGGCAGGGCATTACCTGCAAACAGCTGCACCCCAGGCTGTCTCTTAACTCTCCGTTTCCAAAAAAACAGTAACCCAGGAATTGCGACCCATGACCGTGTTGAAGATGTCCGACCTCGATCTGCAAGGTAAGCGCGTACTGATCCGCGAAGACCTCAACGTCCCAGTCAAGGACGGTGTTGTCACCAGCGATGCGCGTATCCTGGCTTCGCTGCCGACCATCAAGCTGGCCCTGGAAAAAGGCGCGGCGGTGATGGTCTGCTCGCACCTCGGTCGTCCGACCGAAGGCGAATTCTCCGCCGAGAACAGCCTCAAGCCAGTGGCCGACTACCTGAGCCGTGCCCTGGGTCGTGAAGTGCCGCTGGTGGCCGACTACCTGGGCGGCGTCGACGTCAAGGCCGGCGACATCGTGCTGTTCGAGAACGTGCGCTTCAACAAGGGCGAGAAAAAGAACGCCGACGAACTGGCCCAGCAATACGCCGCGCTGTGCGACGTGTTCGTGATGGACGCCTTCGGTACCGCGCACCGCGCCGAGGGTTCGACCCACGGCGTGGCCAAGTTCGCCAAGTTCGCCGCTGCCGGCCCGCTGCTGGCCGCCGAACTGGATGCGCTGGGCAAGGCCCTGGGCGCACCAGCCAAGCCGATGGCCGCCATCGTTGCCGGCTCCAAGGTGTCGACCAAGCTCGACGTGCTCAACAGCCTGAGCCAGATCTGCGACCAGCTGATCGTCGGCGGCGGCATCGCCAACACCTTCCTCGCCGCTGCCGGTCACCCGGTCGGCAAGTCGCTGTACGAGCCGGATCTGCTGGATACCGCCCGCGCCATCGCCGCCAAGGTCAGCGTGCCGCTGCCGGTGGACGTGGTGGTGGCCAAGGAGTTCGCCGAAAGCGCTACCGCCACCGTCAAACTGATTGCCGAGGTGGCCGCCGATGACATGATCCTGGACATCGGCCCGCAAACCGCGGCGAATTTCGCCGAATTGCTGAAATCGTCCAAGACCATCCTGTGGAACGGTCCGGTGGGCGTGTTCGAGTTCGACCAGTTCGGTAACGGCACCAAGGTGCTGGCCCAGGCCATCGCGGAAAGTGCGGCATTCTCCATCGCCGGCGGCGGCGACACCCTGGCGGCCATCGACAAATATGGCGTAGCCGAGCAAATCTCCTACATTTCTACCGGCGGTGGCGCCTTCCTCGAATTCGTCGAGGGCAAAGTGCTGCCAGCGGTCGAAGTCCTGGAAAGCCGGGCCAAAGGCTGAAGTCCCAATGGCCAGGCAAAGGAGTGTTCATATGGTCAAGACGTTACCGCTGCTGATCGTCGCGGGCCTGCTGGCCGGTTGCGGCAGCCAGCCCGCCCAGTCGGAGCCTGAGCCGGGAGAGCCGGAGCAAGGCTGCTATCAGGCCGACTGGCAGGCCGAGACCGCGCCCGTGATCAACAAGCGCATGGGCCCGGACGGTCTGGATAAGTACGAGACTCCAGCCAAGGCCAAGGAACATGGTTGCCCTTGACGGGTCTGATTGGATAACGCGTTGTGCTGGCGGCCCTTGGCCGTCAGCCGAGGAACACCGATGAAAGGCTTTATTGCCGTGGCTGCGCTGGGCTTGCTGGCAGGTTGCGCCAACCTCGACCTGCTCAAGCCGGCCGAGACGAACAACTGGACGACCTGGGTGTGCGACAGCCAGGCGCAAGTGGTCTGGCGCTACACCGACAGCAGCCGCAAGGCAGTCGATGTGCGGCTGGGCGGGGCCGATCAGGTCTATCGCCTGAAGCTGGAGCCGAGCGGTTCCGGTTCGCTGTACAGCAACGACATGCTGGTGTTTCACGAAAAAGGTGACGAAGGCCTGGTTTACTGGGTCGCCACCAACGATTTGATTGGCCGCGGCTGTAAAGCGCCGTAGGCCGGGAGCCGATGCTGAACCTGTAGGAGCGAAGCTTGCTCGCGATAGCGATCCAACCGTCAACAGGAATGTTGAATGTGATGACCCTGATCGCGAGCAAGCTTCGCTCCTACAGAGATAGGCGTGGCTCGCAAGATTGATGCAGTAACGAATTGGCAGGCCGGGTTGACCCCCGATCTGCAATCACTTGAATAGCAGCTGCCGCTACGGCAGGCTTGCACGATTAACGACCCTCGACCGGGAGAGATACACACAATGGCACTCATCAGCATGCGCCAGATGCTGGACCACGCAGCCGAATTCGGCTACGGCGTTCCAGCTTTCAACGTCAACAACCTTGAGCAGATGCGCGCCATCATGGAAGCGGCTGACAAGACTGACTCTCCGGTGATCGTCCAGGCTTCGGCCGGTGCCCGCAAATACGCCGGCGCGCCTTTCCTGCGCCACCTGATCCTGGCGGCGATCGAAGAATTCCCGCATATCCCGGTGTGCATGCACCAGGACCACGGCACCAGCCCTGACGTCTGCCAGCGCTCGATCCAGCTGGGCTTCTCCTCGGTCATGATGGACGGCTCCCTCGGCGAAGACGGCAAGACCCCGACCGACTACGAATACAACGTTCGCGTGACCCAGCAGACCGTGGCCATGGCTCACGCCTGCGGCGTTTCGGTAGAAGGCGAGCTGGGCTGCCTGGGTTCCCTGGAAACCGGCATGGCCGGTGAAGAAGACGGCATCGGCGCCGAAGGCGTGCTGGATCACAGCCAGATGCTGACCGACCCGGAAGAAGCCGCGGACTTCGTCAAGAAGACCCAGGTCGACGCCCTGGCCATCGCCATCGGCACCAGCCACGGCGCCTACAAGTTCACCAAGCCGCCTACCGGCGACGTGCTGGCCATCGACCGCATCAAGGAAATCCACAAGCGCATCCCGAACACCCACCTGGTGATGCACGGTTCGTCTTCGGTTCCGCAAGAGTGGCTGGCGATCATCAACCAGTACGGCGGCGACATTAAGGAAACCTACGGCGTACCGGTTGAAGAAATCGTCGAAGGCATCAAGTACGGCGTGCGCAAGGTCAACATCGACACCGACCTGCGCCTGGCGTCCACCGGTGCGATGCGTCGCCTGATGGCCACCAACCCGAGCGAGTTCGACCCGCGCAAATTCTTCGGCGCCACCGTGACTGCCATGCGCGACGTGTGCATCGCCCGTTACGAAGCCTTCGGTACCGCGGGCAACGCTTCGAAGATCAAGCCGATCTCCCTGGAAGCGATGTTCCAGCGTTACCTCAAGGGCGAGTTGAACGCCAAGGTCAACTAAGCCGCGACAACAACGAAAAAGCCCGCCGCGATGCGGGCTTTTTTGTGCCTGTCAGTCGGCTTGAGTGGCCTTGCGCCATTATTTGACCGGCTCTGCGCAGGGCCTTCATGTTAGTATCGACGCTGTTTTGATGCGGGCTGGACGTTACAGAAATCCTGCTTTCTTAGAATCGGATGTAGTCGTGTCAGGTAGTACATGAAGATTTTTTTCCTGGGCTGGACGGCTCAATACGAGCGTCGAATGATTGATTATCTGTCCACCCGACACAGCGTGAGGCTGATGGTCTTCCCGTCGGCGGCCAAGCGAATGGGTCGCTACATCAAATCGATCAACAAAAGACTGCGCCATCCAAGAGTGGGCAGCGGCTGGCTGGGAAAGCTGGTGCTCTCGGTCAACGGGGTGGGGCACGACGACATCCTGGTTTGCAACGAGGGGCAGGTGAAGCGGTGCTTGATTCCAAGCGTCATCGCCACCTTCCCCGGCAAGAAAGTGTTGCTGATGCGCGACCTGGTGGACGCGGACTTTGTCCGGGAAATGCATCGGCACTTCGACCGCATCTATAGCTTCGACAAAGACCAGTGCGCGGCTTTTGGCATGGAATACATGGAGCAGTTTTTCCCCTTCGGATTCCACGAAACGCAAGGGCTGGCCGACGCCGCGACGGCGAACGAATACGCGCCAAAATGCTTCTTCCTCGGCCAGGACAAGGGGCGTGTCACGACGATCGAGGCCATGGCCCAGGCGCTTGAGGATGAAGGCGCGAACGTCGATTTCGCCATCGTCCGGGACAGCACCTCGAAGGACCGTTCCAGGTTCCATATCGACAAGGTCCTGACATATGACGACAACATTCGCCGATCGCTCGCCGCGGATGTGCTGCTGGAAGTCAATCAGGCCGGCCAGTCGGGCCTGACGCTGAGGGCGCTCGAAGCAGCCTTCTTCAACAAGAAACTGATTACCACCAATGAGTCGATCAAGGCCCTGGATTTCTACCGGCCGGAAAACATCTACGTCACCGTGGATGGTTCGCTCCCGGGCATCGGCAGCTTTCTGAGGACGGAATCGGTCAAGGTGGATCGGGACGTCTTATACCGATACACGCCCGACCGTATGCTCGAACGCATCATCGAAGATGTGGGCGCCATGCGCGAGGCTCGCTAAGGCGTTGGCCATTGGCAAAAAAACCGCAGCGATGCGGTTTTTTTGTGCCTGTGCGGCATGCCCCAGGTATCTGCCCGTCAGGTCGGGTTGTGATCGATATCCAGCTTGTAGAAGGTCACCTTGCCGCCTTCGGTGGTGTAGCCGGTATTGTCCTGGACGTACACCCCGGCCTTGAAGTACAGCGGCTTGTCGCGCCAGGTGGAGCTGAGCTGGGTGTTCCATTGGTAGCCCGCGGCGCTGACGCCCAGGGCGCCGCCCGGGCTCAGGTGGATCAGGTAGGAAAACTCCCGGTTCAGCGGCACATTCTCGGCGACGATGATTACCCGGCTTTCGGCGTCGTCCGGGTGCATGCGCACCTTGGCGACTATGTTGCCGCTCTGGCTGGTGGTCTTGTATTGGTACTCGACCTTCACCAGCGGCTTGGTGCTGTTGTAGGCGTGGATCTGGCCGATGACGATCTTGCCCGTGGACGGCACCTGGTTCACCGCCAGGGTGGCGTAGAGCAGGTTGTCGGCCTGTGGGTAGGTCCAGTTCTTGAGGGTGCCGTCGGAGTAGGTTTCACGCAACTCGCTGCGCGGGTAGATGGCGTTGGCGGTGCGGGAGCCGGTGACAGGCGACCAGAAGAACAGGGTGCCCGTGTCGGAATGGAAGTACTCGGCCTTGAAGCCGTCCACCAGTTGCGGGGTGTCGATGGTTGTCGGAGGGCTGCCGACGGGAATGCTCAGATTCCAGGTTGCGAGGTCGATCATAGTCAAAGCTTCCCGATTTGATGCCGGATGAAAGCTGGCAAAAGGCTTTAGCCTGCGCTTTTGAGGGCGGTCTTTATAAGCGTAGAAGGCGCTTTTGTTAATGCCCGTCCGGCGGACAATTGACGTCAACCATCTGTCGATTTGCCACTTCTGCCGGTTTCAGCGGCCTCCGGCCTTGACCGTTAGTCGGGTGCCTTGAGCTTTGGCTAAATGATGGCGCGGTGACAGCTTCTGCTTTATTGGATCCAGGTCTAGAGTGAAGTCTCAGTTTTTGTCCGGTCTTGTTCGCAGGACGATCCTACACAGACAAGAGAAGCAGCATGGAATGCGCGCAACCTCGGCCAGGTGAAGCCAGCTCGGTCTTACTGATTGTTGATGATTACCCCGAAAACCTGCTCAGCATGCGCGCGCTCCTGCAGCGCAAAGACTGGCAGGTCATCACCGCCGCCTCGGGCGTCGAGGCCCTGAGCCTGTTGCTGGAACACGACATCGACTTGGTGTTGCTGGACGTGCAGATGCCGGAGATGGACGGTTTCGAGGTTGCCCGCCTGATGCGCGGCAGCCAGCGAACCCGCCTGACGCCGATCATCTTCCTGACCGCCAACGAGCAGTCCAAGGACGCGGTGATCAAGGGCTATGCCAGCGGTGCGGTGGATTACCTGTTCAAGCCGTTCGACCCACAGATCCTCAAGCCCAAGGTGCAGGCCCTGCTGGAGCAGCAGCGCAACCGCCGCGCGCTGCAGCGCCTGAGCCACGACCTGGAGAATGCCCGGGCCTTCAACGCCTCGGTGCTGGACAACGCCGCGGAAGGGATTCTGGTGGTGGATGAAGGCGGGACCATTCGTTTCGCCAACCCGGCGATCTCGCGTTTGCTCAACGCGCCGGTGAGCGAGCTGGAAGGTTCGGCACTGCTCGACTATCTGCAAAAGCCCCATGTGCCGCTGTGGGCCGAATCCGAGCTGTATGCCAGCTACCGCAAGGGCGAGACCTACCGCCTGCACGACGCCGCGCTGCGTACCGTGGCCGGCCAGCAGGTGTCGGTGGCGTTGTCCTGTGCGCCGCTGCCGAGCGAGCAGCGGGCCATGGTGGTGACGCTGCTCGACATGTCGGAAGTCCGGCATCTGCATCAGCAACTGGAATACCAGGCGGTGACCGACCCGCTGACCGGTCTGCTCAACCGTCGCGGCTTCTATCAGACCGTGGAAAGCCTGCTGTTGCGCAGCGAGCGCTCGGACAAGTCGCTGGTGCTGCTGTATCTGGACCTGGATGGCTTCAAGCGGGTCAACGACTCCCTCGGGCACGACGCCGGAGACCGGGTGCTGCGCTGGGTCTCCGAACAGATGAAAGCCTGCCTGCGTTCCTTCGACATCCTGGCGCGCATGGGCGGCGATGAATTCACCGCCCTGCTGGAGCTGGAGTTTCCGGAGCAGGCGGCAAAAATTTCCGAGAAGCTCATCGAGCGGATCTCGATCTGCCAGCAGATCGACGGCCTGGAGGTCGCCCTGGGGGCCAGCATCGGCATCGCCATTTATCCCGATTGCGGTTCCAATCTGGATGGCCTGATGCGTGCGGCCGACATCGCCATGTACGAGTCCAAGCGTGCCGGGCGTCAGCAATACCGTTACTACGACCACGAAATGAACGGTCGTGCGCGGTCGCGGCTGATGCTCGAGGAAAGCGTGCGCAGCGCGGTGGAGCGCAAGGAATTCAACCTGGTGTATCAGCCCCAGGTGGCGATCGCCGATGGGCGCTTGCGCGGTTTCGAAGCCTTGTTGCGCTGGCGGCATCCGAGCGTTGGCGATGTGCCGCCGGGGTTGTTTCTCCCATTGCTCGAGGAAGCGCGGCTGATCAGCCGCCTGGGCAGCTGGATCTACCAGCAAAGCGCGAGCCAGCGTGCGTCGTGGAAAAACCTGTTCGCCGAGCAGACCGTGCTGGGCGTGAGCTTGAGCGGCACCCAGTTCGCCATGCCGAACCTGGCCACCGAATTGCGCCAGGTCCTGGAGCGTCATGGCCTGGAGCCCTGGCAGCTGGAGGTCGAGATCACCGAAGACGCCTTGACCCAGAACCTCGACGAGTCGCGCAAGCAGCTGCGGCTGTTGCGCAGCCTCGGGGTGCGGGTGGCGCTGGACGACTTCGGTTCGGGGGCCTGTTCGCTGGCGCACCTGCGCGACCTGCAGCTCGATACCCTCAAGCTCGACCGCCACCTGATCGCCAAGTTGCCGGGCTCGGCCCGGGACGCGGCGCTGGCGCGTTGCGTGATCGACCTGTGCAAGGCGTTCGGCGTGCTGGTGATCGCCGAGGGCGTGGAAACCCTGGAGCAGTACCGCTGGCTACAGGCCAACGGCTGCGAGTACGTGCAGGGCTTCCTGGTGGCGCGGCCGTTGATCGCCGCGGATGCCGAGCGCTTTGCCGAGCCTTTCGACTGGAGCGCGTTGCCGGGTTGAATTCGCTACACTGGCGGCCTTTCGTGATTGCGTTGCCGCCCCATGACCGCGTTGAAATACCTCCAGGCCTATCCCGCCACCCTGCAAGAGCAAGTGCGCCAGCTAATCGCGCAAGGGCGGCTGGGCGACTACCTGAGCCAGCGTTACCCCGGCAGGCACGACGTACAGAGCGACAAGGCGCTGTACGGCTATGCCCTGGAGTTGAAGCAGGAATACCTGCGCAATGCGCCGGCCATCGACAAGGTGCTGTTCGACAATCGCCTGGACCTGACGCACCGCGCCCTGGGGCTGCACACCACGATCTCGCGGGTCCAGGGCGGCAAGCTCAAGGCCAAGAAGGAAATCCGCATCGCCTCGCTGTTCAAGGAGGCGGCGCCGGAGTTCCTGCGCATGATCGTGGTCCACGAGCTGGCGCACTTCAAGGAAAGCGATCACAACAAAGCCTTCTACAAGCTCTGCGAGCACATGCTGCCGGGCTATCACCAGCTGGAATTCGATCTGCGGGTCTACCTGACCTGGCGCGACCTGCAAGCGCGCCCGGGCGGAGCCGAGTAACCCTGCACAAGGAGCGAGCGATGGACGTGAGCAAGACCAAGAGCAGTTTCTACCGCCGGTTGTACGTGGCCTACCTGATCGACAGCGGCCTGGCCAGCAACGTCCCGGCCTTGACCGAGGCCACCGGCATGCCGCGGCGCACGGCGCAGGACACCATTGCCGCCCTGGCGGACCTGGACATCATTTGTGAATTCGAGCAGCAGGACGGCGCGCGCAATCATGCCGGCAGCTATCGGATCAAAAGCTGGGGCGCGATCGACAAGGGCTGGATCGAGGCGAATCTGTCGCGGATCAAGACGGTGCTGGAGTATCCCTGAGGGCCCGCGCCAGCCCGCCGATGTGAATGCGAACCTGCCGGCCCCGGCAGGCTCGCGATGGCGATATCAGCTGCGGCGCATGCCGATGTGCGGGATATCGTCTTCCAGGTACTCCTCGCCCACGACGGTGAAGCCGTAGCGCCCGTAATAGCCTTGCAAATGAGCCTGGGCCGATAGGTAGATCGGCGTTTGTGGCCAGTATTTCTGCGCCTGCTTCAGGCCCTGCTCCATCAGTTCGTGGCCCAGGCCCTTGCCCCGGGCTTGCGGGGCGATCACCACGCGACCGATGACCACGTCGCCACCCTGGGAGATTGGGTCGAGCAGGCGCAGGTAGGCCACCAGCCGGTCATTTTCCCAGGCCATCAGGTGGCAGGTATCGCCTTCCAGGTCCTGGCCGTCGACTTCCTGGTAGGCGCATTTCTGCTCGACCACGAAGACTTCGGTGCGCAACTGAAAGATCGCGTACAGCTGTTCCTTGCCCAGATCAGTGTGGTGTTTGCAGACCCATTCGATTGTCATCGTTTCATCCTTTGGAAAGCGTTGCCCGGATGGTAAGCGCCTGGCGGGTGGCTTGTCTTGCCTGGCAGCGGAGTGGTGATTCTGTGAGGTGGGTCAAAATGCCATCATCGTGTTGGTTCGCGGCTGTCTTCTTTGTGTAATCTGCGCTGAAGCGCTGTGCAGCGGCGCCCATCAGCTACTGTTAGGGGCTGGATCGCGGCCATCCACCGGCCGGGAACCTCGAGTCTGGGCAAAACACACGCAGGGCTGTCCGCCCGCTAAGGATCTTTTAGCATGCTGCGATTGCATCGAGCTTTGGCTTTGATCGGATTGCTGTTGCTGGGCCAGGGCGCTTATGCGGAAAAACTGCGATTGGTGGCCGACGTCTGGCCGCCGTTCACCGATGCGACGCTGGTCAACGGCGGGCTGGCCACCGACATTGTCAGCACCGCGCTGGCCCGGGCCGGTTACGCCAGCGAGTTCGAGCAGGTGCCCTGGGCCCGGGCCTTGCTCGGCGTCGGCGAGGGGCGCTACGACGTGCTGGTGAATGCCTGGTTCAATGAGGCCCGCACGCAGTTGGGGCAATTCTCCTCGGAATACCTGGTCAACCGGGTGCGCTTCCTGCGGCGCAAGGATGCGCCCATCGAATACACCACCCTCAAGCAACTGCACCAGTACCCCATCGCGGTGGTGCGCGGTTATGCCTATTCCCCCGACTTCGACAGCGACCCGGGCCTGCAGAAGGTCCCGGTGCACAACTTTGCGATGGGGGTGCGCATGCTCGCGGCCGACCGGGTCAAGCTGACTCTGGAAGACGAATACGTCGCCCGCTATTACCTGGCGCGCGAGTCGCCGCGGGTGCGCAACGCGGTGGAGTTCCTGCCCAATTCCCTGAGCGAGAACGGCCTGCATATCCTGGTCAGCCTGAAGAACCCCGCGCATGCGCAGATCGTGGCGGGGTTCGATCGGGAGATCGAGGCAATGAAGGCCGACGGCAGCTACGACCGCTTGCTGCGCCAGCACGGGATGTGAAACGGCGCCATTAAAACCGCTGTCGCAGGTTGGGAGCCGAGGCCAAAACCTGCGGCGCTGCTGAAAGTTTGCGCCTTCTGCGGAGGCGATCGCAGCCTGCGGCAGCGGCTACGCGACCTGTTCTTCGCCGGTGTCCTTGATCAGGTGCGCCGCCAGGGTGCGCAGGGGGCCTAACTGGCGGCAGATCAGCGCCAGCTGGGTCTGCACCAGGCGCTGGCCTTCATCGATCTCGTCCGGCATCTGTTCCAATTCGTTGGCCAGCGCTTCTTCGGCGTCGCTCTGGATCGCCACCGGCTGCTTGCTCGCCAGGCCCTGGGCGATTTCGTCGATGCTGCTGGCCAGGCTGACCCCGGCCCCGTCGATCAAATGTTCGCGGACTTCCGTCGGCAGCGGGGTTTCCCGATGCGCGCCGAGGCCGGAGAGGTAGCTGAGCAGGGTGTGCGACAGCACCAGGAAGCGAAAGCCCACGTCCGCTTCCTTACGGAAATGCCCGGGCTCCATCAGCATATTGGCCAGCGTGGTGGACAGCGCCGCGTCGGCGTTGTGGGCGTTGCGCCGGGCCAGGCGGTAAGCCAGGTCGTCGCTCTTGCCGGCTGCGTACTGCTGCATGATCTGCCGCAGGTAGATGCTGTTGCAGGTCAGGGTATTGGCCAGCACCTTGTTCAGGCGCCGGCCCTGCCAGTCCGGCAGGAACAGGAACACCGCCAGGCCGGCGATCAGGCTGCCCAGCAGGGTATCGAACAGCCGCGGCAGCAACAGCCCGTAGCCATCGCCCACCTGGTTGAAGCAGAACAGCACCATGATGGTGATGGCGGCGGTGGCCAGGGTGTAGCGGGTGGTGCGGTTGGTAAAGAACACCACCCCGGCGGCGATGGCGAACAGCGACTGCACCAGCGGGCTGGGGAACAGGTCGAACAGCGCCCAGGCGACCACCAGGCCGATGGCGGTGCCGATGATCCGCTGCCCCAGCTTGCGCCGCGTGGCGCCGTAGTTCGGCTGGCAGACGAACAGGGTGGTGAGGATGATCCAGTAACCCTGGGACGGGTGGATCAGATGCACCATGCCGTAGCCGACGCTCAGCGCCAGGGGCAGGCGCAGGGCGTGGCGAAACAGCAGCGACGTCGGGGTCAGCTGAGTGCGCAAGCGGGTCCAGACGTCCTTGAGGTTGCGCGGCGAGCGGTCCAGCAGGCTGCTGTCGGTGGCATCGGCGAGGGCGTCGGGGTTGCTGGCGTCACTGAGCAGGCGGTCGAGGGTGCCGAGGTTGGCGGCCAGCGCCCGCAGCGAGCGCAGCAGGCCGCGCCAGGCCGGGTTGCTCTGGATGCGCAGGTGCTCCAGAGAGGCGTGCAGGTCACTCAGGGTCTCGGCGAAGCTGGCGTCATAGACGAAGGGCTGGCGCAGCTGGATGGACTCGCCCAGGGCCTGGCAGGCCTTGCCTTGCTGGCGCAGCAGGCGCTGGCAACGGAACAACACGTCGCTGTGAAAGAACGCATCGGCCAGCGCGTTGTAGGGGTAGTGCGACGAGCTGGCGCGCTCGTGAATGTCCTGGGCGAGGAAGTACAGCTTCAGGTAGCGGCTGACTTTCGAGCCCGGCCGGCCGTTGCCGACCCGGTGCAGGATGATTTCCTTGGCCGCGTTCAGCGCCGCCACCACTCGGCCGTTCTGCTGCGCCAGTTCCAGGCGGCGCGCTTCCACGTCCAGCTGGCGGATTGGCTCGAACAGCGAGGATTTCAGTTTCAGGTAACGCCCCAGCTCGCGGAACAGGCGCGCCAGGCTCTGCTGCACCGGCTGGTTGGAAAACATCGCCTGCCACAGCACCGACAACAGGCCGTACCAGGCGGCGCCGGCCACCAGCAGCAGCGGTTCGTGCCAGAAGTCGGTGACGGCGCCGCCGCGCTGGTCCACGCCGATCATGGTGTAGACCGACAGGATCAGGGTCGCCGAGGCAATCGCCCCGTAACGTTCGCCCAGTGCGCCGAGCATGGTCAGGCCAAAGCTGGCCAGCGCCAGGGCGATGACGAAGATCCAGGGGTAGGGGAACAACAGTTCGACGGAAAGGGCGGCGACGCTGAAGCACACCAGGGTCACGGCCAGGGCATTGAGCCGGCCTTGCCAGCTGTCGTCGGTCTCGGCCAGGGCGCTGGCGATGATCCCCAGGAACAACGGGATCAGCAAGGCCATTTCGTCCTGGTACCAGCACAGCGCCATGCTTCCGGTCAGGGCGATGAACACCCGCACGCTGTAGCTGAATTTATCCAGCGCCCAAAGGCGCCGCAGGGACTGGCGAAAGCTGGTCGATGACATGAAGAGAGAAGGCCTTTCGGGGCGATGCCGCTAAATTGAGCCAGTATTGACGACCGCGCAATGGGCTCGTCACATCCGATAGCAAATTCTGTTCCCGCTGATGTTCATCGGTCCTTGTAGCCGCTGTCGAGCCCCGCGAGGCTGCAATCGGGCGCGCAGCGGCCGCATAACAGGCGACTGTGTTCAGCCTGTCCCACCGCAACGGCCGGTCTTGCGGCTCCTGCGGAGCCGATCGCAGCCTTCGGCAGCGGCTACAGGAAGCGCGCAAGCAGGGAAACAGGGAAACCTTGTAGCCGCTGCCGAGCCCCGCGAGGCTGCGATCGGGCGCGCAGCGGCCGTATAACAGGCGACCGTGTTCAGCCTGTCCCACCCGCAGCGGCCGGTCTTGCGGCTCCTGCGGAGCCGATCGCAGGCTGCGCCAGCGGCTACAGGAAGCGCGCAAGCAGGGAAACAGGGATACCTTGTAGCCGCTGTCGAGCCCCGCGAGGTTGCGATCGGGCGCGCAGCGGCCGCATAACAGGCGACCGTGTTCAGCCTGTTCCACCGCCACGGCCGGTCTTGCGGCTCCTGCGGAGCCGATCGCAGGCTGCGCCAGCGGCTACAGGAAACGCGCAAGCAGGGAAACAGGGAAACCTTGTAGCCGCTGTCGAGCCCCGCGAGGCTGTGATCGGGCGCGCAGCGGCCGCATAACAGGCGACCGTGTTCAGCCTGTCCCACCGCAACGGCCGGTCTTGCGGCTCCTGCGGAACCGATCGCAGGCTGCGCCAGCGGCTACAGGGATCGGGTGAGCGCCAGGAAACGCCTCAGACGTACTGCGCCGCCGCGTAGCCGGAGGCCCAGGCCCACTGGAAGTTGAAGCCGCCCAAATGGCCGGTGACGTCCAGCACCTCGCCGATGAAATACAGCCCCGGGCTTTTCAGCGATTCCATGGTCTTGGACGACACTTCGCGGGTGTCGACGCCGCCCAGGGTCACTTCGGCGGTGCGGTAGCCTTCGGTGCCGGCCGGGACCACTTTCCAGCACGCCAGCTGCTCGGCGATCTGCGCCAGTTCGGCGTGGGTGTACTGTTTCATCGGTTTGGAAACGAACCAGCTGTCCGCCAGCAGGCCGGCCATCTTCTTGGTGAAGATCTCGCCAAGCAGGGTCTTCAGCTCGCTATTCGGACGTTCGGCCTGCTGCTGTTGCAGCCAGCTTGCGGCGTCGTGATCGGGCAGCAGGTTGATCTCCACCGTGTCGCCGGGTTCCCAGAACGAGGAAATCTGCAGGACCGCCGGGCCGCTCAGGCCGCGATGGGTAAACAGTATGTTCTCGCGAAAACTCATGCCGTTGCAGCTCACCAGGCAGTCCACCGAAGTGCCGGACAGCTCGCCGCACAGCTCCTTGAGCTGGTCGGTGATGGTGAACGGCACCAGGCCGGCGCGGGTCGGCAGCAGCTCGTGGCCGAACTGTTTGGCCACCTGGTAGCCGAAACCGGTGGCGCCCAGGGTCGGAATCGACAGGCCGCCGGTGGCGATCACCAGGGATTGGCACTGGAGCTGGCCGAGGGTGGTTTCCAGCAGGTAGCCGCTTTCGAGCTTCTCGATCTGCTGGATCGAGGTGTCCAGGTGCAGCTGGACGCCGACCTGGTCGCACTCGTCGAGCAGCATGCCGAGGATGTCGCTGGACTTGTTGTCGCAGAACAGCTGGCCGAGTTTTTTCTCGTGATACGGCACGCCGTGCTTGGCCACCAGGCCGATGAAATCCCACTGGGTATAGCGGGCCAGGGCCGACTTGCAGAAATGCGGGTTGTGCGAGAGGAAATTGCCCGGCTCGGTGTACATATTGGTGAAATTGCAGCGTCCGCCGCCGGACATGAGGATCTTCTTGCCGGCCTTGTTGGCGTGGTCCAGCAGCAGCACCTCGCGGCCACGACCGGCCGCGGTCAGCGCGCACATCAACCCTGCGGCGCCGGCGCCAATGATCACGACTTCGGTAGAGCGCAAAACGGTGTCCTCACACAAGTGTCGCGGCAACCCCGTTCCCGTAGGAGCGAGGCTTGCCCGCGATGAACGATAACGCGGTTGTACCTGGCGGACCGCGGTGCCCTGATCGCGGGCAAGCCTCGCTCCTACAAGAGCGTGGTGGTATTACAGGATGCGCACGCGCAGCGAGCGGCCCTTGATCTTGCCGCTGTTCAGGCGTTGCAGGGCCTGCTTGGCAATGCCGCGGTCCACGGCGACATAGGCCTGGAAATCGAAGATCGCGATCTTGCCGACCTGGGTGCCGGGAATGCCGGCTTCGCCAGTCAGGGCGCCGAGGATGTCGCCCGGGCGCACTTTGTCCTTGCGCCCGGCACCGATGCATAGGGTGCTCATGGCTGGCAGCAGCGGGCCACCGCCCTGGGACTTCAGGCTGTCGATCTGTTCCCAGTTCAAGGGCGACTTCTGCAATTGCTCGATGGCCTGGGCGCGGTGCGCTTCGGACGGCGCCACCAGGCTGACGGCCAGGCCTTTCTCGCCGGCGCGGCCGGTGCGGCCGACGCGGTGGATATGGATTTCCGAGTCACGCGCCAGTTCGACGTTGATCACCATGTCCAGCGCATCGATATCCAGGCCGCGGGCGGCCACGTCGGTGGCTACCAGCACCGAGGTGCTGCGGTTGGCGAACATCGCCAGCACCTGGTCGCGGTCGCGCTGTTCCAGGTCGCCGTGCAGGCCCACCGCAGACATGCCCTTGGCGGTCAGATGGTCGACGGTTTCCTGGACCTGCTGCTTGGTGAAGCAGAAGGCCACGCAGGACTCTGGACGGAAGTGGTTCAGCACTTTGACCACCGCGTCGATGCGCTCTTCCGGCGAGATCTCGTAGAAACGCTGCTCGATCTGGCTGTCGGCGTGCAGGGCCTCGGCTTTGACCTGCTGCGGGTCGCGCATGAACTTCGAGGCCAACTGCTTGATGCCCACCGGGTAAGTGGCGGAGAACAGCAGGGTCTGCCGGCGCTCGGGGGTGTAGGCGATGATTTCTTCGATCGGGTCGTAGAAGCCCATGTCCAGCATGCGGTCGGCTTCGTCGAGGACCAGGGTGTTGAGGCCGTCGAGTTTCAGCGAGCCCTTGCGCAGGTGTTGCGAGAGGCGGCCCGGGGTGCCGACGATGATGTGCGCGCCGTGTTCCAGCGAGGCGATCTGCGGGCCGAAGGACACGCCGCCGCACAGGGTCAGGACCTTGATGTTGTCTTCGGCGCGGGCCAGGCGACGGATTTCCTTGGCCACCTGGTCGGCCAGCTCGCGGGTCGGGCAGATCACCAGGGCCTGGCAGCCGAAATAGCGCGGATTGATCGGGTTCAGCAGGCCGATGCCGAACGCGGCGGTCTTGCCGCTGCCGGTCTTGGCCTGGGCGATCAGGTCCATCCCCTTGAGGATCACCGGCAAGCTTTGCGCCTGGACCGGTGTCATCTGGGCATAACCGAGTGAGTCGAGGTTAGCCAGCATGGCGGCGGACAGCGGCAAAGTATTAAAAGCGGTGGCAATGGTGGTCACGGGACGGGCCTGCAAAACAAAATGTCGCGCAGTGTATCAGTCCCGCTCCCTTTACCTGCAATTTCTGGACGAAAAGTAGCCAGAAGCGTCACAGGTCCCCTGTAGGAGCGAAGCTTGCTCGCGATGAGGCCCAATCAGTCGATGCAGATGTCGACTGACGAATCGCTATCGCGAGCAAGCTTCGCTCCTACAGGTGTCGTGCGTATTTGTGGGCGTCAGTGTTCGATGTGCTGCTCCTGGACCTTTCTTGCCCGCCGGCCATCCCTGGGCGACAGCTGCAGGAAGATCGCCGCCGCCAGCATCGCCATGACGCCCACCGTGAGGAAGGTCAGCTGGAAGGCGCCGAGCACCGTGTTCACGCCGTCGTTGCCCAACTCGGCGGTAAAGCCGCCGAGCAGCGCGCCGGCGCAGGCCACGCCCAGGCTCAGGGACAGTTGCGCCACCACCGACAGCAGGCTGTTGCCGCTGCTGGCGGCGGCATCGTCGAGGTCGATCAGGGTCACGGTGTTCATCGCCGTGAACTGCAGCGAGTTGATCGCCCCCAGCACTGCCAGCATGCCCAGCAGCAGCGGGTAGGGCGTCTGCTGCGTGACCAGGCCCATGCTGGCGAGCATGGCCCCCAGCGCCAGGGTGTTGCCGGTGAGGACGATGCGGTAGCCCAGACGTTCGATCAGCGGACGGGCGATGGACTTGGCCAGCATCGCCGCGGCAGCCAGCGGCAGCATGCTCATCCCGGCCTGGGACGGCGAATAGCCGAGGGCCACTTGCAGCAGCAGCGGCACCAGGAACGGCAGGGCGCCGCTGCCGAGGCGGGCGAACAGGTTGCCGAGGATGCCCACGGCAAAGGTCCGCACCTTGAACAGCGAAGGCGCGAACAGCGGATTGTCGATGTGCCCGGCCCGCAGCCAATAGGCCGTGAGGCAGGCCAGGCCGCCGAACAGCAGCAGCATCACCCGCAGGTGCGGCAGGTGCAGTTCGCCCAGGCCTTCCATGGCGATGGTGATCAGCACCATCGCCGCGCCGAACAGCAAAAAGCCCAGGCCGTCGAAACGGGTGCGCTCGCTGCCGCGCAAGTCGGGAATGAAGCGCCAGACGGCATAGCAACCGATCGCGCCCACCGGCAGGTTGATCAGGAAGATCCAGTGCCAGGTCAGGTACTGCACCATCCAGCCGCCCATGGTCGGGCCGAGCAACGGGCCGAGCAGCCCGGGAATGGTGATGAAGCCCATGATCCGCACCAGTTCCGAGCGCGGGTAGGCGCGCAGCACCACCAGCCGGCCGACGGGCAGCATCAGGGCGCCGCCCAGGCCCTGGATCACCCGGGCGCCGACCAGCATGCTCAGGGAGTTGGACAGGGCACAGAGCAACGAGCCGATGCTGAACAGCAGGATGGCGCCGAAGAAGATCTTCTTGGTGCCGAAACGGTCGGCGATCCAGCCGGAAGCCGGGATCAGCAGCGCCACGGTGAGCATGTAGGCGATGACCACGCCCTGCATGCGCAACGGATCTTCCGCCAGGTCGCGGGCCATGGCCGGCAGGGCGGTGTTGAGGATGGTCCCGTCGAGGGATTGCATGAAGAAGGCGATGGCCACCACCCAGGGCAGCCAGCGGGCGGTGGTGGCGTCAAGTTCGGCACGGTTGGGCATGGGACCTCTTTTTTTGTGGTGAGCACGTCCTCTGTAGGAGCGAAGCTTGCTCGCGATAACGGTGTGACATTCGACATCGATGCCAAAGACCAACCGCTATCGCGAGCAATCGAGCATCGACCGGTTGCCCAAGCGACCGCATCGCGGGCAAGCCTCGCTCCTACAGAAGCGCGAAGTTTGCCCGTGACAGCGGTTACAAGGTCAACGTCAGCCGGCTCACCAGCGCGCCGGGCAATTGCGCCGAGGCGGTCTGGCGCTGGCTGTAGGTACTGGCCGACAGCAGCAGCTCGCGCTCCCGGGTCAGGCCTTCCAGGTGCGAACCCAGCAGGCTGTAGACGCTGTCATCGAAACGCATGGTGCTGACCGGCGCCTGGATCTCGCCGTTCTCCACCCAGAAGGTGGCGAAGCGGGTCATGCCGGTCAGGCGCGCGGCCGGCTGGTCCGAGTAGTTCAGGTACCACAGGTTGCTGATGTACAGGCCGGTGCCCAGTTGCTGGAGAATCTGATGCTGCGACAACTGCCCGGGCGCCATGTTCAGTGCGCTGGGGTATTCGCCGCTGCTGGCGCCATTGGCGGCCAGGCGGTATTCGGCGGCGCTGCGCGAGTTGATCAACTGCCCCCGGGCAAGGCCGCCGGCGATCAGCGACAGGTCGCTGCGCGGGTAACCCTCGTCGGAAAACGCCGGGCTCAACGAGCCGGTCACCCGCTCGTCCAGCGACACCAGGGGGCTCAGGCTGGCATCGCCGGCATAGAGCTTCTGCAGCGGGCTGTGCTTGCTGGCGATGGACTGCGCGGAAAACCCGCCCCAGCACAGCATGCCCATGATTTCCTCCAGCGCCGCCGGCGCCAGGTAGGCGCGGTATTGCCCGGGCGCCAGGGTGCGCAGCGGCCGCCCGAGAAATTCCAGTTGTTCCCGGGCCTGCTGGAAGCGCTGGGCGAAGCCTTGGCTGCTCCATTCGTGCCCGGCGTAGCTGGCTTTGACGGCCTGGCCGTTTTCGTGGAACAGGCTGAAGTCGAAGTTGAAGCTGTTGGCCTGGTGCCAGCCAAAGGCTCCCGAGGAGCTGGCAAAACCACGGCTGATCGGACCTGCCGCATAGAACCCCACCAGGTCCAGCCCGGCGGCGGCCTGGCCGATTTCGGCCACCACCTGCTCGCTGCTGGGCAGCGGCTGCTGCTGCACGTTGTGGGTGTTCCAGGCGTCGGGGTTGAGCAGCAGATACGGGTCCCGGGGCAGCAGCGGCAGGGTTTCGCGCAACTGTTGCAGGCCTTCGGCCAGGCGCTGGATGTCGACCTGCGGATCGCCGGCAAGGGTGATCTCGAGGTCGGCGTGGCGCCCGTCATCGATCAGCTTGAAGCCGAGGCTGGCCTGCTGCACTTGCCCGGCCTGGCGCACCTTGGCGTGGTTGAAACGGATGAACTGCGAAGACTCGGCGGCGTAGCTCAGGGTGAACTGCTCGGGCCCGCGCACGGCATCGCGCAGCCATTGCACCAACGCCTGGAACTGCTCGGCCTGGTTCAGGGACGTACTCATCAGGCGTCTCCTCCAAATACATCGACATTGCTGAACACGCAGGCCGGCGAGGCATGGCCGACGCGGATCACCTGGTTCGGTTCGCCCTTGCCACAGTTCGGCGTGCCCAGGACCTTGAAGGTGCTGGCGTCGCCGACGGCGCTGAGGTTTTTCCAGAAGTGCGCGGAAATCGCCCGGTAGTTCGGGTTTTTCACCACGCCCTTGAGCTCGCCGTTCTCGATCAACTGGCCCCATTCGCAGCCGAACTGGAACTTGTTGCGCGCATCGTCGATGGACCAGGAGCGGTTGGTAGCCATCAGGATGCCGTTTTCGATGCCGCCGATCAGTTGTTCCAGCGGCTGGTCGCCGGGTTCGATATTGAGGTTGGCCATGCGGTCGATGGGCGGGCGGTTCCAGCTGCAGGCGCGGCTGTTGGCGACGCCGTCGAGGCCGGCGCGAAATTGCGAGAGCGCGCCGCCCAGCGGGCGCAGCAGCAGGCCTTGCCTGATCAGGAACTGCTTGCTGGCGGGCGTGCCGTCGTCGTCATGGCCGTAGCTGGCCAGTTGCTCGGGAATCTCCGGGTCGAAGGTCACGTTGAGCAGGCTGGAGCCATATTGCAGGCTGCCGAAGTCGCTGCTTTTCACGAAGCTGGTGCCGGCGTAGTTGCGCTCGTCGCCGAGGATGCGGTCCAGTTCCAGCGGGTGGCCGATGGATTCGTGGATCTGCAGGATCATCTGGTCCGGCATCAGCAACAGGTCGCGCGGGCCCTGTGGCGTATTGGGCGCCAGCAGCAGTTGCAGCGCCTGGTCGGCGACCTTGGGCCCGGCGCCGATCAGCCCGCAGCGGCCGATCACGTCTGTGCCGCCCTGCTGGCCGAAGTTCTCGCGGCCCAGGCTGCGGGTCTGGCTGTCATGGCCGTCGTAGGCGGTGACATCCATGCCCGGGTAGACGAAGCGCTGGGCCTGGCGCAGTTCGGCGCCGGCGCTGTTGAGGTAGATCTGCTCGACCTGGGTGATGCCCAGGCTGACCTGCCAGTTCACCAGGCGCTCGTCCCTGGGCACGGCCGCAGACTCGTCGCCCAGCAGTTGGTAGCAGTCGCTCAGCGAGGCAAAGGGCTGGTCGAGGTCTGGCGAGAAGTAATCGGCGCGGTCGCTGGATACCGCGTGCTCGCGCAGGTCGAGCAGGGCGTGGGCGGCGATCAGCCGGGCTTGCTGTTCGGCACGTTGCAGCGCGGCCTGCAAGCCGTTTTGCGACAGGTCGTTGGTGGCGGCGTAAGCCTCGACGCCATTGACCCGCACGGTGAGCATCGCGCCTTCGTCGCGGCTCAGGCTCGGCGGCTCCGCGACGTTCTTGCGCACTGACAGGTACTGGCCGGACTCGCGCACATAGCGCAGGGAAAAGAATTCGGCGCCCGTGCGCAAGGCAGCGAAGCGCTGCTTGAGCTGGGGGTGGAAATCGAACATGTGAGGAACCTCCATGTGAACAGTCTGGCTGTTGCAGGCCTTATCGAGAACAAGCGGGCGCCGGGCCAGTGTTTTTTTGCAGGAGCAGCCGGTCGACGCTCGATTGCTCGCGATAAAGCCCGAAGGGGGCTTTAAGCCAGGTTTGAAAGGTGCTGGGGAATGCTGCGAGCGCCTAGATTAGGCCCGTGCGGTGGGCGGTATCAAGCAGGGAGGCACAGGGAAATGTTGGAGAACTGTAGTCGTGGCCAAGGGCTGTGATTCGGCAATCGGGTTCTTGCCTGGTGAATCGTGGTGGCTGGTTTACGTCGGCTGCGCCGCCGATCGCAGCCTGCGGCAGCGGCTACAGGCCGGATACAGCAAAACGGCGCCGATCGTTGCGATCGGCGCCGTTGGGCGTTACTGCGCGGTAGCGTTCACTTCACGTAGCGGCTTGCCGCGTACCGGGGCGTCGCCCGCTACGTAGTAGGCGGCCTTGCTGCGCGGCAGTGGCTGGCGACCACGGATCTTGTCGGCGATTTTCTCGGCCATCATGATCGTCGGCGCGTTCAGGTTGCCGGTGGTGATGATCGGCATGATCGACGCATCGACCACGCGCAGGCCCTGCATGCCGTGCACGCGACCCTGGCCATCGACCACGGCCATTTCGTCGGTGCCCATCTTGCACGAGCAGGATGGGTGGAACGCGGTCTCGGCGTGCTCGCGGATGAATTTATCCAGCTGCTCGTCGGTTTGCACCTCGATGCCCGGGCTGATTTCGCGGCCGCGGAAGGCATCCAGCGCTGGCTGTTGCATGATTTCGCGGGTCAGGCGGATGCCGTCGCGGAATTCCTGCCAGTCCTGCTCGGTGGCCATGTAGTTGAACAGGATGCTCGGGTAGTCGCGTGGGTTCTTCGACTTGAGCTGGATCCGGCCGCGGCTTGGCGAGCGCATGGAGCCCATGTGTGCCTGGAAGCCGTGTTCCTGTACGCCGTTGCTGCCGTTGTAGTTAATCGCCACCGGCAGGAAGTGGTACTGGATGTTCGGCCATTCGAACTCTTCGCGAGTGCGGATGAAACCGCCCGCTTCGAACTGGTTGCTGGCGCCGATGCCGGTGCCATTGAACAGCCACTCGGCGCCGATGGCCGGCTGGTTGTACCAGAGCAGCGACGGGTACAGCGAGACCGGCTGGGTGCAGGCGTATTGCAGGTACAGCTCCAGGTGGTCTTGCAGGTTTTCACCGACGCCCGGCAGGTCGTGGACCACCGGGATGTCCAGGCTCTCCAGGAGCTTGGCCGGGCCGACGCCGGAACGTTGCAGGATCTGTGGCGAGGCGATGGCGCCGGAGCACAGCAGCACTTCCTTGCGGGCACGGGCTTCGACACGCTCTTCGGCGGAGCCGACCAGGTAACGCACGCCAACGGCACGCTTGCCTTCGAACAGGATCTTGTCGGTCAGGGCGTGGGTGACGATGCTCAGGGTCGAACGCTTTTTCGCCACGTCGAGGTAGCCGCGAGCGGTACTGGCGCGACGGCCTTTAGGCGTCACGGTACGGTCCATCGGGCCGAAACCTTCCTGCTGGTAGCCGTTGAGGTCTTCGGTACGCGGGTAACCGGCCTGCACGCCGGCTTCGACCATGGCGTGGAACAGCGGGTTGTTGCCGGCTTTCGGCGTGGTCACGCTGACCGGGCCTTCGCCGCCGTGGTAGTCGTTCGGGCCGATGTCGCGGGTTTCCGCCTTGCGGAAGTACGGCAGGCAGTCCAGGTAGGTCCAGTCTTCCAGGCCCGGCAGTTTTGCCCAGCCGTCGTAGTCCATGGCGTTACCGCGGATGTAGCACATGCCGTTGATCAGCGAGGAGCCACCCAGGCCCTTGCCGCGACCGCATTCCATCCGGCGACCGTTCATGTGCGGCTCTGGATCGGTTTCGTAGGCCCAGTTGTAGCGGCGGCCTTGCAGCGGGAACGCCAGCGCGGCTGGCATCTGCGTGCGGAAGTCGAAACGGTAGTCCGGGCCGCCCGCTTCGAGCAGCAGCACGGTGACGCCTTCGTCTTCAGTCAGACGGGTCGCCAGGGTGTTACCGGCGGAGCCGGCACCGATGATGATGTAATCGTATTCTTGGGACATTGAATGCACCCTCTTTGGAGTTGGTCAGGTCTGGCCATGGCGAGTGCTGCGCACTCGATCGCGGGCAAGCTCCGCTCCTACAGCGCTTCTGTAGGAGCGCGGCTTGCCCGCGAAGGCGGCCTCGCGGGCGAAGCGAATTTCGCCTTAGAACACCGAGGCGTAGTCGCCCAGCTCGACCTGTACCGATTTGATGCGGGTGAAGTTGTTCAGCGAGCTGATGCCGTTCTCACGGCCAACACCCGACTGCTTGTAGCCGCCGACCGGCATCTTGGCGTCGGATTCGCCCCAGGCGTTGATCCAGCAGATACCGGCTTCGAGTTGATGAATCACGCGGTGCGCGCGGTTCAGGTCACGGGTCACCACACCGGCGGCCAGGCCGAAGTCGGTGTCGTTGGCGCGGCGGATCACTTCTTCTTCGGTTTCGTAGGTCAGGATGCTCATCACCGGGCCGAAGATTTCTTCGCGGACGATGGTCATCTCGTCGGTGCAGTCGGTGAACACGGTCGGCGCCACGAAGGCACCTTTGGCGAATGCGCCGTCGGTCAGGCGTTCGCCGCCGCACAGCAGGCGGGCGCCTTCTTCCTTGCCCTTGGCGATGTAGCCCAGCACGCTTTCCATGTGGGCGAAGCTGACCAGCGGGCCGAAGTTGGTGTTTTCGTCTTCCGGGTTACCAACGCGAATGCGTGCCACGCGCTCGACGATCTTGGCTTCGAAAGCGGCCTTCAGGTGGCTCGGGACGAAGACGCGGGTGCCGTTGGTGCAGACCTGGCCGGAGCTGTAGAAGTTGGCCATCATCGCGGTGTCGGCGGCGCGATCCAGGTCGGCGTCGTCGAAAATGATCAGCGGCGACTTGCCGCCCAGTTCCATGGTCACGTCTTTCAGCGAGGAGCTGGAAGCGCTGGCCATGACTTTCTTGCCGGTGTCGGTGCCGCCGGTGAAGGAAACCTTCTCGATGCGCGGGTGTTCGGTCAGCCAGGTGCCGACTTCGCGGCCGCTGCCGGTCAGGACGTTGAACACGCCAGCCGGAACGCCGGCTTCGGTGTAGATCTCGGCCAGTTTCAGGGTGGTCAGCGACGTGACTTCGCTTGGCTTGAAGATCATCGCGTTGCCGGCCGCCAGGGCTGGCGCGGATTTCCACAGGGCGATCTGGATCGGGTAGTTCCACGCGCCGATACCGGCCACGACGCCCAGCGGCTCGCGACGGGTGTAGACGAACGAAGTGGTGCGCAGCGGGATCTGCTCGCCTTCGATGGCCGGTACCAGGCCCGCGTAGTATTCCAGCACGTCGGCGCCGGTGACGATGTCGACATACTTGGTTTCGGAGTAGGCCTTGCCGGTGTCCAGGGTTTCCAGGGCGGCCAGTTCATCGTTGCGCTCGCGCAGGATGTCCACGGCGCGACGCAGGATGCGCGAACGCTCCATGGCGGTCATGGCGGCCCAGATTTTCTGGCCCTTTTCGGCGCTGACGACGGCGCGTTCCACGTCATCCTTGGTCGCACGTTGCACTTGAGCGAGGACTTCACCGTTGGCCGGGTTGATGGCGTCGAAGGTGGCGTCGCTGCCGGCGTCGGTGTAGCCGCCGTCAATGTAGAGTTTTTGCAGTTCGAAACGGGCCATGTTGATAGTCCTCGCAAGTGCATGAGTGGTTGGCGTTCACCACTGGACGTGCCGTGTAGCCTGGGCGCGCTGGTCAGTGGCAGTTCAGGGGGCCGAGCGTCTTGTAATGTGCTCTAGCGCTCCTGCTTAGCCAGTTGGAAATCCATGTATTCGTAAGCGATCCGGTGCGCCTGCTCGGTGTCGAAAGAGTCTCCCGACAGCGCGCCGCGCAACCACAAACCGTCGATCAGGGCTGCCAGGCCTCGCGCTGCGCTGCGTGCATCATCCAGCGGCAGGACGCGGCGGAACTGGCAGCACAGGTTGGAATACAGGCGGTGATCGTTGATCCGCTGCAACCTGTGCAAAGACGGGTGGTGCATGCTGGTAGCCCAGAAGGCCAGCCAGGTTTTCATTGCCGGGCCATTGACCTGGCTGGCGTCGAAGTTGCCTTCGATGATCACCTGGAGGTGCGCCCGCGGGCTGTTGTCCTCCAGCGCCTGACGGCGCGCGGTGACGTTCTCGCTGAGGACGCTCATCAGATACTGCGCCGTGGCGGCGATCAGGCCGTTCTTGTCCTGAAAGTAGTGACTGATGATGCCGTTCGAGACACCTGCCAAACGGGCGATCAGCGCAATGCTGGCGTCCCCCATTCCGACCTGATCGACCGCCAGCAACGTGGCTTCGATCAACTGCTGGCGGCGTATGGGTTGCATACCGACCTTGGGCATCTTGCACATCTCCTTAGGCCTGCTGGCAGTCGTGAAACGGCTACCGGCGTTAGGGCCAGTCTATTTTGTTTTGATTGAACGTTCAATCAACAAAGAATAAGATCTGCGACAAATCGTCGCTGCTGCCAGGTCCTTCCTGCATGTAGATGGCGGAAAAGCGACCTCCGAAAAAGCCTGAAACCCAAGCAGGGCATGGCGTGACCCCGTGAGGACGGATGTGTTGAATGGGCAAGACGCTTAAGGCCAGGTGACGAACTGCACGTTTGTGCAAGGCCTTCGACGCGGGTTCTCAACGCAACTCCTGCAGGTTCTGGCTTTTTTCGGGGTGTCTTTATATCACCCGTCAGTCGGCTGCCAACTAACCGATTGGTCGGGTTCCGTGTTGCCTTGTGTTCTTCTCTCGCACTGCCTGGAGCATCTGTGCCATGAGTTCTGCCTCTCTTATAAAGACCCCACCGGAAAAGGTGCGGGTCAACGGTTGGGTGTTCTACACCTCTACCGCGTTGATCCTGCTGCTGACCGCCATTCTGATCATCGCCCCGCAAGAGGCCGGCAGACTGCTCGGCATCGCCCAGGCCTGGTTGTCCCGCAGCTTCGGCTGGTACTACATGGTGGTCATCGCCGCCTACCTGGTATTCGTCGTCGGGCTGGCGTTTTCCTCCTACGGCAAGCTCAAGCTTGGGACCAAGCAAGACACCCCGGATTTCAGCTATGGCGCCTGGGCCGGCATGCTGTTCTCGTCCGGTATCGGTATCTCGCTGCTGTATTTCGGTGCATCCGAACCGCTGGACCACTATTTCAACCCGCCTGAAGGCGTGCCGGGCAGCAACCAGGCCGCGCGTTCGGCGCTGCAACTGACGTTCCTGCACTGGGGCCTGCACGGCTGGGCGATCTACGCCCTGGTCGGCCTGGCCGTGGCCTACTTTGCCTACCGCCACAACCAGCCGCTGGCCCTGCGTTCGGCGTTGTACCCGCTGGTGGGCGAGCGCTGGGTCAAGGGCGCGGCCGGCCACGCGGTGGACGGTTTTGGCATGTTCGTGACCCTGCTGGGCCTGGTGACCAACCTGGGCATCGGCTCGATGCAGGTGTCTTCCGGCCTGGAAAGCCTGTTCGGCATGGAACACAGCAACACCAACCTGCTGATCGTGATTATCGTCATGAGCACCGTGGCCACCATCGCCGCGGTCTCCGGTGTGGAAAACGGCATCCGCCGCCTGTCCAACCTGAACATCGTGCTGTTCAGCGGCCTGCTGATCTTCGTGCTGCTGTTTGGTCCGACCCTGCACCTGCTCAACGGTTTCGTGCAAAACGTTGGCGATTACCTCAACGGTGTGGTGCTCAAGACTTTCGACCTCTATGTGTACGAAGGCGACAGTGCCAAGTCCGACCGCTGGCTGGGCCTGTGGACCCTGTTCTACTGGGCCTGGTGGATTTCCTGGGCACCATTCGTAGGCATGTTCATCGCGCGTATTTCCCGTGGCCGTACCGTGCGCGAGCTGGTGGCGGGCGTGCTGCTGATTCCGCTGGGCTTCACCCTGGCCTGGCTGTCGGTGTTCGGCAACTCGGCCCTGGACCTGGTGATGAACCACGGGGCGGTGGAGCTCGGCAAGACGGCGCTGGAACAGCCGTCCATGGCGATCTACCAGCTGCTGGATCATTACCCGGCGTCGAAGATTGTCATCGGCGTGTCGATTTTCGTCGGCTTCGTGCTGTTCCTGACCCCGGCCGACTCCGGCGCGGTGATGATGGCCAACCTGTCCTGCAAAGGCGGCAACGTCGACGAAGACGCCCCGCACTGGCTGCGGATCTTCTGGTCGGTGGTGATTACCCTGGTGACCGTCGGCCTGCTGTTCGCCGGTAACTTCGCAGCCATGCAGACCATGGTGGTGCTGGCCGGCCTGCCGTTCTCGGTGGTGCTGGTGTGCTTCATGTTCGGCCTGCACAAGGCCATGCGCCAGGACACGCAGATCGAACAGGAACAGGCGGAGCTGGCGGCCCGTGGCCGTCGCGGTTTCAGCGAGCGCCTGACCCAGCTTGACCTGCAGCCGACCCAGGCGGTGGTCCAGCGTTTCATGGACAAGCACGTCACGCCGGCACTGGAAGAGGCCGCGGCCCAGCTGCGCAACCAGGGCCTGGATGTGCAAACCCTGCTGGGCAAGTCCAAGCGCTGCATGGGCGTGCGGATCGAGATGGAAGAGGGCAACCCTTTTGTCTACGAAGTGAGCCTGGACGGCTATCTGGCGGCGCCGAGCGAATCGGCCGATGCGCCCGAGGAGCGTGCGCGCTACTACCGCGCCGAGGTCTACCTGCACAACGGCAGCCAGGAATACGACTTGATGGGCTTCACTCAAGAGCAGATCACCCGTGACGTGCTCGATCAGTTCGAAAGCCATCGGCAGCTCCTTGGCCGGGTCTACAGCTAAGGTCTGAAAAAGACGCGGGCCCGGGTTCACCGGGTACCGCGTCGCATTCATCGCGGGCAAGCCGGATCGCCGCCCGCTCGCTCCTACAGAAGACGCACGCGCGTGCCTCTGTAGGAGCGAGGCTTGCCCGCGAAGCGATCTATCTGGCTCACCGCAACATCAGCAACATCAGCAACGTCCCCCTCGCCAGCAAGCTGGCTCCTGCAACAGGGGGCGATCTGCTGAAGCCTTTCCCGATAAAACAAAAACGCCGCGATCCTATCGCGGCGTTTTTGTGTCTGTGGCGCTGTTACCCCAGGTTCTTGCCGAGCAGCGCGTGGTAAAGCTCGCTGTCGCCAAGGATCCCCACCACCTTGTTGTTGTCATGCAGCACCAACTTGTTGCCGGTCTGGTAGCGGATCTGCAGCGCGTCGCGCATGCCGATGCTGGAGTCGACCAGGGTTGGCTTGCGCCCCAGGCCTTCCACCGCCTGGCCTGGAATCCAGTTCTGCAGGTCGAGGCTGGAACCGTTCTGGCGGGCGCCCTTGATGGTGTTGCCCTCGGCCAGGTCCAGCCAGGAGTCGCCGCCCGGGTCCAGGCACACGGAGCCGTTGATGCGTTTGCAGTTGTCCAGGGTGCGCATCAGGCTGCGGCCGCAGAGCACATTGAGCGGGTTGGTATGGGCGACGAAGGTGCGCACATAGTCGTCCGCCGGGTTCAGCACGATTTCTTCCGGCTTGCTGTACTGGATGATCCGGCCGTCTTTCATGATGGCGATGCGGCTACCCAGCTTCAGCGCTTCATCGAGGTCGTGGCTAACGAACACGATGGTCTTGCTCAGCTTGCGTTGCAGTTCCAGCAGTTCGTCCTGCAGGCCCTGGCGGATCAGCGGGTCGAGCGCGGAGAAGGGTTCGTCCATCAGCAGGATGTCGGCATCCATCGCCAGGGCGCGGGCCAGGCCGACCCGCTGCTGCATGCCGCCGGACAGTTCGTCGGGCTTCTTGTTGCGCCACTGGGTCAGGCCCACCAGCTCGAGTTTCTCGTCCACCAGCTTGCGCCGTTCCTTTTCCGGTCGTCCCTGCATTTCCAGGCCGAAGCTGATGTTCTCGCGAACGGTCAGCCAGGGCATCAGGGCGAACTTCTGGAACACCATGGCGATGCGCTTGGTGCGCATCATCTTCAATTCCGCCGGGGTGCAGGAGGCAATGTCGATCTGCTTGCCGTCATGCTCGACGAACAGCTTGCCGCGGCTGACGGTGTTGAGGCCGTTGATGCAGCGCAGCAGGCTCGACTTGCCGGAGCCGGAGAGGCCCATCAGCACGCAGATTTCGCCTTTCTCGATGTCCAGGCTGGCTTTTTCCACACCGACGATCTGGCCGGTCTTTTTCAGGATCTCGTTGCGGGTCATGCCCTGGTCCAGCAGCTTGAGCGCCTCGCGAGGATCCTTGGAGAAGATAACGTCGACGTTATCGAAGCGGATTATGCTCATGCGTCACCCCCTACTTTGGCTTCGGGTTGTTTGCAGATACGGTCGAGCATGATCGCCAGCAGTACGATTGCCAGGCCTGCTTCGAAGCCCAGGGCGATATCGGCGGTGTTCAGTGCGTTGACCACGGGTTTGCCCAGGCCATCGGCGCCCACCAGGGCCGCGATCACCACCATCGACAACGACAGCATGATGCACTGGGTGATGCCGGCGGCGATGCTCGGCATGGCATGGGGCAGCTCGATACGCGACAACAGTTGACGGCGCGAGCAGCCAAAGGCCTTGCCGGCGTCCATCAACTCTTGTGGTACATCGCGGATGCCCAGGTAGGTCAGGCGGATAGGCGCGGCAATCGCGAACACCACCGTGGAGATCAGGCCGGGTACCACACCCAGGCCGAACAGGGTCAGGGTAGGAATGAGGTATACGAAGGTCGGTACGGTCTGCATCAGATCGAGCACCGGACGCATCATGGTGTAGAACATCGGCTTGTGCGCGGCGACGATGCCCAGCGGCACGCCAATGAGCACGCAGACCAGGGTGGCGAACAGCACCTGGGCCAGGGTTTCCATGGTTTCCTGCCAGTAGCCCAGGTTGAGGATCAGCAGGAAGGACAGCACGACAAAGGCCGTCAGGCCCCATTTGCGTTGAATGATGTGCGCCAGCAGGGCAATCAGGCCGATCAAGGCCAGCGGGTTGAACCAGGTCAGCGCAAACGTCACGCCGTGGATCATCGTTTCCAGGGTCGATGCGATCGCATCGAATGTGTTGGCGCCGTGTTGCGTCAACCATTCAACGAAGGCAGCGATGTACTGGCCTAAAGGGATTTTCTGATCGATAAGCATGGTATTGAACGTCCGCATGCAAGGAATGAACAGCCCGGGCAGGCGAGCCCGCCCGGCGTAAGCGAGTTACTTAATTGGCCAGCTTGGCTTTCACGGCCTCCAGGCCAGGTTTACCGTCAATGGTGGTCACGCCAGCGAGCCAGGTAGCGAGTACCTCGGGGTTTTTCTTCAGCCAGGCCTTGGCGGCCGCCTCGGGCTTCATCTTGTCGTCCAGGACATTCCCCATCAGGGTGCTTTCCATGTTCAAGGTGAACGACAGATTCTTCAGCAACTGACCGACGTTGCTGCATTCCTCGGCGTAGCCCTTGCGGGTGTTGGTGTAGATGGTCGCCTGGCCGTAGTTGGGGCCGAAGAACTCGTCGCCGCCGGTCAGGTACTTCATCTTGAAACGGGTGTTCATCGGGTGCGGTTCCCAGCCCAGGAATACCACCGCGCTGCTGCGCCGTTGCGCGCGCTCGACCTGCGACAGCATGCCCGCCTCGCTGGACTCGACCACCTTGAAGCCGGCGTCTTTCAGGCCGAAGGCGTTCTTGTCGATCATGCTCTGGATCATGCGGTTGCCGTCGTTACCCGGCTCGATGCCGTAGATCTTGCCGTCCAGTTCCTTCTTGAACTTGGCGATGTCGGCGAAATCCTTCAGGCCCTTGTTGTACAGCTCTTCCGGGACCGCCAGGGTGTACTTGGCGTTCTCCAGGTTGGCGCGGATGGTTTCCACGGTGCCGGCATCGCGGTAGGGCTTGATGTCGTTTTCCATGGTCGGCATCCAGTTGCCGAGGAACACGTCCATGTTCTTGCCATCGGCCAGCGACTTGTAGGTCACCGGCACGGAAATCATCGTGGTCTTGGTCTTGTAGCCCAGTGCGTCGAGCACGACGCTGGTGGTTGCGGTGGTGACGGTGATGTCGGTCCAGCCGACATCGGAGAAGTTTACGGTGCTGCATTGCGCCGGTTCTGCGGCGTGCGCCAGAAGCGGCAGACTCAGCATGGCGGCCAACAACAACGACGGGGAACCTTTCATGGGGTGGACTCCTGGATGTTTTCTGGCGGTGTGTCTGACCGCACTTATAAGTGTTGCGGTTGGGGCGAGTGGGACAGCTCTACCACAGTGCCTTGCAATCGAGTCGAGACTGATCATGTACCAGTGAAAATCTGACGCCTACAGGGTGCGTCGTATCCAGTACAGGGAGGGTCGCATCCAGTGTCGGTGAGGTCGCTTACAGCTTTTTTCAGCACTTTCTGCCCGTCTGAACCGCAAAAAAACGGCCACAACCGCAGGTCGGCGGGCCACGGCGTTGGTGGGCATGAGTGAGTCGGTGTGAGACGTCGAGCGACACTGCAAAAGCCTGATGATGCGCTTATCTCGGCGGATTACTGCTTGAGCGTAGCAGCTTCGCCACCGGGCGTTTTTAGCGCCCGGCGTGTGCTCATCGAGGAGTTTCGCAGTCATGGCAATCAGTGTTTTCGACCTGTTCAAAATCGGCATCGGCCCCTCCAGTTCACACACCGTCGGCCCCATGCGCGCCGCGGCGCTGTTCGTCCAGGCCCTGCGCGAGAAAGACCAGCTGGGCCAGGTGCGTCGCGTCGAGGTCCGGCTGTACGGTTCGCTGTCGGCCACCGGCATCGGCCACGGCAGCGACAACGCGGTCATCATGGGGCTGATGGGCGAATGGCCGGATGCGATCGATCCATCGCAGATCGGCCGCCGCATCGAGACCCTGCGCGAAACCAATACCTTGCTGCTGGACAACCGCCTGCCGGTCCCCTTCGTCTGGGCGCGCGACATGCTGCTGATCGACGAGAACCTGCCGTTCCACCCCAACGCCATGACCCTGGTGGCCGAAGGCGAAGGCGGGGAGCTGCACCGCGATACCTACTATTCGGTGGGCGGCGGTTTTGTCGTCGACCAGGCCCAGGCCAGCAGCGGCGTGGTGGACCTGGACCGCACCGAATTGCCTTACGACTTTTCCAGCGCCGTGGAGCTGCTGAGCCTGTGCCGCCAGCACAACCTGCGGGTGGCCGAACTGATGATGGCCAACGAAAAGGTCTGGCGCTCCGAAGAGGAAATCCGCGCCGGCCTGATGAAGCTCTGGCAGGCCATGCAGGATTGCGTCGAGCAGGGCCTGAAGCACGAAGGCATCCTGCCCGGCGGGCTCAATGTGCGCCGCCGCGCGGCCAAGTTGCACCGCAGCCTGCAAGAGCTGAACAAACCCAACGTGATCGGCTCGACCCTGTCGGCCATGGAGTGGGTCAACCTGTTCGCCCTGGCGGTGAACGAGGAAAACGCCGCCGGCGGGCGCATGGTGACGGCGCCGACCAACGGCGCGGCGGGGATCATCCCGGCGGTGCTGCATTACTTCATGCGCTTCAGCGAGGACGTCACCGACGCCAACGTCGTGGACTTTTTCCTCGGTGCGGCGGCGGTGGGCATCCTCTGTAAAAAGAACGCGTCGATCTCCGGCGCTGAAGTCGGCTGCCAGGGCGAGGTGGGTTCGGCCTGCGCCATGGCCGCCGCCGGCCTGGCGGAGATTCTCGGGGCCTCGCCGGAGCAGCTGTGCAACGCCGCGGAAATCGGCCTGGAGCATAACCTCGGCCTGACCTGCGACCCGGTCGGCGGCCTGGTGCAGGTGCCGTGCATCGAGCGCAACGCGATCGCCGCGGTGAAAGCCATCAACGCCGCGCAAATGGCCCTGCGTGGCGACGGCCAGCATTTCATTTCCCTGGACCGGGTGATCCGCACCATGCGCGATACCGGGGCCGATATGCATGACAAATATAAAGAGACATCGCGTGGTGGGCTGGCGGTCAGCGCCGTGGAGTGTTGATGCTTTAACAGCGGGACTGCTGCGCAGTCCATCGCGGGCAAGCCTCGCTCCTACGAACGCATTCCGTAGGAGCGAGGCTTGCCCGCGATGACGCCAGATCATCCACCGCCATTTCCAACCCGCTGCTCATAAATTGAACACCCCGCGACGCCCTCGCCACCTTTTGGAGCGTCGCAAACAGGTAAGTCCACAGGCTCATCGGTCAGGTTTTTCCCTGGCCTGGGCTGAACGCCCACCTGTGCTTGCGGTGACACTCTTTTCCCGGGACGTTTCTCGCCATTCCCACAAGTGCTACCGATTTGCTCACAGCCACCGGGCCAGGGCGCTTCGCGACCGATTCGACACGGATAACCCGCACATTGCGCGCGGCTTAAATAGACGCATCGCGACGTCGTTTTCAGGAGTTATTGAATAGCCATTCAATTTTAGGCATGGCAATTGCTCTGTCATTACAAAGCCCGTCTCCCGCGTGAGAATGATGGCAATAACAAGAGCCTCCGCCTGAGGCCATCACCTGCTTTGTGTGAGGAGATACCGCGATGACGTCGTTCAACTCCGGGGCTCAACCCCAGAACCGTGCGCCTCAATCCATCGGCTTTTTGCTGCTGGACAATTTCACGCTGATTTCCCTGGCGTCCGCGGTGGAACCGCTACGCATGGCCAACCAGTTGTCCGGTCGTGAGCTGTATCGCTGGACCACCCTCAGCGTCGATGGCGGCCAGGTCTGGGCCAGCGATGGCCTGCAGATCACCCCCGACGCCGCCATGCACAAGGCACCGGCCCTGGACACGGTGATCGTCTGCGGCGGCATCGGCATTCAACGCACCGTGACCCGCGAACATGTGTCGTGGCTGCAAAGCCAGGCGCGCCAGTCCCGTCGCCTCGGCGCGGTCTGCACCGGCAGCTGGGCCCTGGCCTGCGCCGGCCTGCTCGACGGCTTCGATTGCAGCGTGCACTGGGAATGCCTGGCCTCGATGCAGGAAGCCTTCCCGCGGGTGGCCATGAGCACCCGCCTGTTCACCCTCGACCGCAACCGCTTCACCAGTTCCGGCGGCACCGCGCCGCTGGACATGATGCTGCACCTGATCAGCCGCGATCACGGCCGGGAACTGTCGGCGGCGATCTCGGAAATGTTCGTCTATGAACGTATCCGCAACGAGCAGGATCACCAGCGCGTGCCGCTCAAGCACATGCTCGGCACCAACCAGCCGAAACTGCAGGAAATCGTCGCGCTGATGGAAGCCAACCTGGAAGAGCCGATCGACCTCGACGAGCTGGCGGTCTACGTTTCGGTATCCCGTCGGCAGCTGGAGCGGCTGTTCCAGAAATACCTGCACTGCTCGCCATCGCGCTACTACCTGAAGCTGCGGCTGATCCGCGCCCGGCAACTGCTCAAGCAGACGCCGATGTCGATCATCGAAGTGGCGTCGGTCTGCGGTTTTGTCTCCACGCCGCACTTCTCCAAGTGCTACCGCGAGTACTTCGGCATTCCACCGCGCGACGAGCGCGTAGGCTCCAACACCGCGCAGCAGGTGGCGATGATGCCGATTCCGCAGGCGCTGGTGCTGGCCGGCCCGATGTCCTCGCTGAGCCAGGCGCGCAACGAATCGACTTTCGCCAGCGTCAGGCTGTAATCACAGGCTCCTCTTGAAGTACACGACGCGCTCGGTTTCCTCGAAACCGAGCGCCTGGTGCACCGCCTGGCTCACCAGGTTTTCCAGGCCGGTATCCGAAGCCATTTCCACACAGCCGCGCTCCCGTCCCCATTGGGCGACGGCCTCGATCAACTGCTCGGCAATGCCCTGGCGCCGCTGTTCGGCGCAGACATACAACCCCTCCAGGAACACCACCGGCGAATGCTCGGTGCCGTTCACGTAGTCGTGGCGCAACGAGGCCTCGGCCAGGCCCACGGGCTGGCCATCGGCGGTATAGGCGAGCAGGTTGAGATAGCGCTGCGGGTCGTCCAGCAAGCTGGCGATTTCGTCCCGGTGTTCCTCGGCCGGACAGTCCGGCCACAGCGCCTGGCGCAACGACAGCCAGCCCGCTTGATGGGCGGGCTGGCAGGGTTCGATTCGAATCATGGGGCGGCTCCTTGGTCCACAGAACCGCACTTTACTCCGGGGCTCGTGCCCGGCGAAGGCTCAGGCGCGGCTGTTCTGGAATTGGGCCAGGGCCGGCAGCAGCTGTTTGTCGATGGCCTGGCGCACGGCCGGCAGGATGGTCGCATTGCCGGTGAGCATCTGCTCGACCATGCCCTTGAGGGCCTTGGCCCGGGCATCGCTCAAGCCGCGCACCGCACACTCGCAGGCCTGGTCGGCCGTGGCGCCGGCCGGCATTTCAAAACCCAGGGCCCTCAGTTGGCCGAGCAGGTCGTCCTGGTCAATCAGATCCGCGTGCATCATGACTCTTATCCTTGTTCAGGGAGCGTGGTCGTGAGTCGATTCTGGTAGCCGTCCGGACGGTCGGCAAGGGCGAATTGTCGCAATGGCCGGATTGCCTATGAACAGGTCGTTTTCGGCTAACTTACGATGAGGGCGACTGGGCACACTGGATTCCAGCTCGGTCATCGAAGGTTTGGTCACCCTCGTGTCGGCTCCTCAGAAAACCTCCTCTGCCCCGGTCCTGTCACGGCTTGATCGGGGATTTTTTTGCCTGGGGTTTTTCGCGGGCAAGCCTCGCTCCTACGGGGGGGGCGGCACATCATGCTCTGTGGTAGGAGCGAGGCTCGCCCGCGAAATGAAGGCGACGCGGTCTAGCGCTGCAACACCAGGATCCGCGACAGCAGCTCGTCGCGATCGATGTAGCAGCCCTGGAAATGCCGCGCGCCGGTGGCGGGGTCGAAGGCGTTGCGCGCGTGCAGGGTGCGGCGGTTGTCGAAGCACCACAGCTCGCCCGGGTTGAGGCGCTGGACCAGGCGAAAGCGCGGCTCGCGGCTCATGGCGATAAAACGTCGATAAGCGCGGTACAGCCGGGGCATGTCGTCCACCGAGGCTTCGAACGGCCCGCGCAGGAAGTTGGCCATGCGGATCTCCGTGACCTCGCCCAGCGCATTCAGCGCAATCACCGGCGCCAGGCAGCGGTAGTCGCTGTGGCGGTCCTTGTTGCGAAACTCCACGGGGATCTCGCACAGCACGCGAAACGCCTCGGGGTCTTCGCGGCGCAAGGCGTCGGCGATGGCAAAACCGTCGACAAAAATGCTTTCGCCACCTTCGGCGTCGTTCACCAGGCAATGCAGGAACTGCAAGCCAGGTTGCAGCTCGCGGGTCGGCAGGTCGGTGTGCAGCGGCAGGTTGAAGGCGGTGTAGGCGTTGCTGTCGGCATCGGCCTTGGATTGCACGTTGAACAGCACGCCGAAATTGCTCTCGCGGATAAACGAAATGCGCTTGGCGACCTGGGCCAGCGAGCCCGGTTCGGTGGGCACGCCGCGCATCTGCGTAAGGCCGATATCGCGCACCGCCAGCAGCCATTGCAACAGCGCTTGCGGGTCGTCCATCAGCGCCGGGTATTCGAACACCGGCAGTTGCAGCCGGCTGTCCCATAGCTGGCTTTGCGGCCGCCGGGCATGGCGTTCGGCACGGCTTTCGTCGTCATAGGCGTGGGCCCGCAGCCAGCCCGGGTCGAAGCGGCTGGCGTGGCCGTCCTGCCACTCGATATTCAGGCAGCCCTGGGCGTCGATGTGGCTGGAGGCCGGGGCCAGGTCCGCGGCGACGTCGACGATTTCCAGCACCTGCTCGCGGGTCACGCTGTACACGCAGTGCGGGCAGGGGCAGTTGTCGCGCAGCCACTGATGATGAAAGGGGCTTGAGCGACCGTCGGCCCACTGCACCTGAACACGGTCCGCCAGGGCTTGTACGGCGGTCAACGCGCTGATCAACGGGTAACTGCGGAAATCGGCAAAAGCGGTGGCGGTATTCACGGTGCGGTCCTCTTCCAGGAGTGGTTATTTTTCCGCCGGCAGGGCAATCACCCGGCCGATCCAGGCGGGGGCGGGGAGGTCGGCCTGCTCGGCGGCGATGGCTTGCAGGCGCTGCCGCACCGGCTCGCTGAACGGCGCCGAACGCGGGCCGGCGAGGTCGACGTGGAGCAGCATCTGCTCGTTGCCGGCCAGTTCCAGGTCGTCACCGACCTTGTGCAGGCTGTGGTACAGATGCAGGCGCTTGCGGTCGTGGCCGATGATCTGCGTGCGCACCTCGACCTCGGTGTCGAGCTTCACTTCATGCAGGTAATTGAGGTGCAGTTCCAGGGTGAACAGCGAGTGGCCGCTGGCTTCGCGGTGGTTGCTGTCCATGCCCAGCCGGTCCATCAGGGCGTCGGTGGCATAGCTGAAAATCAGCAGGTAGAAGGCGTCCCGCAGGTGGCCGTTGTAATCGACCCAATCGGCGCTGATGCGGGTGGTGTAGGTGGTGAGTGCGGGCATGTCATAGGCTCACGAAAATGGCGGGCTGAACCTGTAGCCGCTGCCGCAGGCTGCGATCGGGCTCCGCAGGAGACGCGCTCTTGCGGCCCTCGGAAGGCTCGTCGAGCCTTGTCGCAGCCTGCGGCAGCGGCTACAGGGTGTCAGGGTTACTCGCTGAAGCTCATGCCGTGCCTGGCCTTGGTGGTTTTCACCGCTTCGAGCACGGCGAGCAGGCAGTCATCACGATAGCGCTCCAGCGCCGAAATGCTGTGGGTGCCGAGCTGTTCGGCGGTGCCGTCGACCACGTCGTCGATCAGCTTGTCGGTCAGTTCCGGGGCCGGCAGGTAGGTCCACGGCAGTTGCAGCGCCGGGCCGAACTGGGCCATGAAGTGGCGCATGCCGGCATCGCCCCCGGCCAGGGTGTAGGTCAGGAAGGTGCCCATGAACGACCAGCGCAGGCCGGCGCCGAAGCGGATCGCGTCGTCGATCTCGCCAGTGGTCGCGACGCCGTCGTTGACCAGGTGCAGGGCCTCGCGCCACAGCGCCTCCAAAAGACGGTCGGCGATGAACCCCGGGACTTCCTTGCGCACATGCAGCGGGCGCATGCCGAGGGATTCATAGACCTTGATCGCCGCCTGCACGGCTTCCGGCGCGGTGTTCTTGCCGCCGACCACCTCCACCAGCGGCAGCAGGTACACCGGGTTGAACGGGTGGCCGACCACGCAACGCTCCGGGTGGGTCGAGCTCTCGTAGAACTCGCTCGGCAGCAGGCCGGAAGTGCTGGAGCCGATCAGTGCATTGGGCTTGGCCGCGGCGCTGATCTTGGCGTGCAGCTCGAGTTTCAGTTCCAGGCGTTCCGGGGCGCTTTCCTGGATGAAGTCGGCGTCTTTCACGCATTCCTCGATGGTCGCGACAAAGCGCAGGCGCTCCTGCGAGGCGCCCGGCGCCAGGCCCTGTTTCTCCAGGGCGCCCCAGGCATTGGCCACGCGCCTGCGCAGCGCCGCCTCGGCGCCGGGCGCCGGGTCCCAGGCCACCACGTCCAGGCCGTGGGCGAGGGCGCGCGCTACCCAGCCGCTGCCGATGACACCGCTGCCCAGGGCGGCGAAGGTTTTGATCTCGGTGATAAAGCTCATGACAGGTTTCCTGAAAGTCAAAAGTGAATGCATCTGTAGCCGCTGCCGAGCAACGCGAGGCTGCGTGCGGCTGCGCAGCAGTCGTAAGGCCGGACGGCGCGGTACATCAGGTAACTCGTGGTGGCCCTTGTGGCGGCTGCGTTGCAGCCGTGCGCAGCCTCGCGGGCTCGGCAGCGGCTACAGGTAATCGCCTTCCGGGTCAGCCGCGCTTGCGCAGGCCCATCTTGGCCCGGCCCTCGGCCGGGGTCAGGACGCGGGCGCCGAGGCGGCTGAGGATCTCGCTGGCGCGCTCCACCAATTGGCCGTTGGTCGCCAGTACGCCTTTGTCCAGCCACAGGTTGTCTTCCAGGCCGACCCGCACGTTGCCGCCCAGCAGCACTGCCTGCGCGGCCATCGGCATCTGCATGCGGCCGATACCGAAGCCGGCCCAGACCGCATCCGCCGGCAGGTTGTCGACCATGGCCTTCATGGTGGTGGTATCGGCCGGCGCGCCCCACGGGATGCCCAGGCACAGCTGGAACAGCGGGTCGTCCAGCAAGCCTTCCTTGATCATCTGTTTGGCGAACCACAGGTGGCCGGTGTCGAAGATTTCCAGCTCGGCCTTCACCCCCAGTTCCTGGATGCGCTTGGCGCCGGCGCGCAGTTGCGCCGGGGTGGAGACATAAATGGTGTCGCCGTCGCCGAAGTTCAGGGTGCCGCAGTCCAGGGTGCAGATTTCCGGCAGCAGCTCCTCGACGTGGGCCAGGCGGGTCAGCGGGCCGACCAGGTCGGTGTTGGGGCCGAACTCCATGGGGTTTTCGCCGGCGCCGATCTCCAGGTCGCCGCCCATCCCGGCGGTAAGGTTGACGATGATGTCGACGTCCGCCTCGCGGATGCGCTCCATCACTTCGCGGTACAGCGCTACGTCGCGGCTGAACTTACCGGTATCCGGGTTGCGCACGTGGCAGTGGACCACGGTGGCGCCGGCCTTGGCCGCTTCCACCGCGGCGGCGGCAATCTGTTTCGGGGTGACCGGCACGTGGGGGCTCTTGGCGGTCGTGTCGCCAGCACCGGTGAGTGCGCAGGTGATGATGACGTCGTGGTTCATGGTGCGGGTTCCTTACAGGCGTGGTGAGTCGCTGCGCAGCCGTTTGGCGCTGCGCAGATGGCGTTGGGGGTGGTTATTGGCTGGTCAGCTTCAGGTTGTCGGCGGCGGGCTTGCCATCGAAGGTGGTGACCCCTTCGAGCCAGCGCGCCTTGTCCTGCGGATGCTCGGCCAGCCATTGCCTGGCCGATTCCAGGGCGTCCTTGTGGTCGAGCAGCGGCTGCATCATCCGGCTCTCGTCCTCGGCGCTGAAGGTCAGGTTGCTCAGCAGCCGGCTGACATTCGGGCATTGTTCGGCGTAGCTCGGCGCGGTGACGGTCCACACCGTGGCCATGCCTTCATTCGGGCCCAGGGCGTCGTCGCTGCCGGTGAGGTAGGTCATCTGCACGTTGACGTTCATCGGGTGCGGCGCCCAGCCGAAGAACACCACGGCCTCCTTGCGCCGCACGGCGCGATCCACCGCCGCGAGCATGCCGGCCTCGCTGGACTCGACCAGCTGGAACTTGCCCAGGCCGAACTGGTTCTTGGCGATCATCGCCTTGATCTGGGTGTTGGCGCCCGAGCCGGGCTCGATGCCGTAGATCTTGCCGCCCAGCTCCTTCTCGAACCTGGCGATGTCGGCGAAGGTCTTCAGGCCCTTGTCCGCCAGGTAGGTGGGCACGGCGAGGGTCGCGCGGGCGTCCTTGAGGCTGGGCTCGGCCAGCACCTTGACCTGCTTGGCTTCGACGAAGGGGGTGATGGTCTGGGTCATCAGCGGGTTCCAGTAGCCCAGGAACAGGTCCAGGCGCTGGTCGCGGATGCCGGCGAAGATGATCTGCTGCGAGGCGCTGGTCTGCTTGGTCTTGTAGCCGAGGCCGTCGAGCAGCACCTGGGCCATGGCGCTGGTGGCGATCACGTCGGTCCAGTTGACCACGCCGAGGCGCACGTTCTGGCAGCTGGCGGCGTCGGCGGCCATGGCGCCGGAGCTGAGAAAGACGGTACCGCTGAGTGCAAGGACGCAACTGCTGATCAGTCGTTTCATGAGGGGTTCCTCGGCAGGTCGTTATTGTCGGTTCCGGCGTCTTTGTGCGCCGGTGATGCCACGTTACGCAGCTGGCGAGCGGCGAAAGCGCACAGCGGCGACCGGCTCTTGCACTGCAGCGACCTTGCGTCTTGAACGTGGCGGGGAAACGGCGTATCACAGTGCCCACGCTGCCCGTCATCCGAGTGCGTCCCATGTCCCAGGATTTCTACTTCTTGCTGATGCCGGGCTTCTCGGCCATCGGTTTCATTTCGGCCATCGAGCCGCTGCGCGTGGCCAATCGCTTTCGCGGCGAGCTGTACCGCTGGCATGTGCTGAGCGCCGACGGCGGCGCGGTATTGGCGAGCAACGGCATGTCGGTCAACGCCGATGCGGCGCTGGAGCCATTGAAGAAGGGCGCGACCCTGCTGGTGGTGGCCGGCTTCGAGCCGCTGAAATTCGCCACCCCGGCCCTGGAGCACTGGCTGCGCCGCCTGGACGTGGAAGGCGTGACCCTGGGCGGCATCGACACCGGCAGCGTGGTCCTGGCGCACGCCGGGCTGCTCGAAGGCCACCGCGTGACCCTGCACTGGGAGGCGATCGAGGCGTTCAAGGAGTCCTATCCGCAGCTCAGCGTGACCCAGGAACTGTTCGAGATCGACCGGCGGCGCATCACCTCGGCCGGCGGCACCGCGTCCATCGACATGATGCTCGACCTGATCGGCCAGGCCCACGGCGCGGAGCTGGCGATCCAGGTCAGCGAGCAATTCGTGCTCGGGCGCATCCGCCCGCGCAAGGACCACCAGCGCATGGAGGTCGCTACCCGCTACGGCATCCGCAACAAGAAGCTGGTGCAGGTGATCGGCGATATGGAGCAGCACAGCGAGCCGCCCCTGAGCACCCTGCAACTGGCCGAGTCGATCAAGGTCACCCGGCGCCAGCTCGAGCGCCTGTTCCGCCTGCACCTGAACGACACGCCGAGCAATTTCTACCTGGGGCTGCGCCTGGAAAAGGCCCGGCAGCTGCTGCGCCAGACCGACATGAGCGTGCTGGAAGTCAGCATCGCCTGCGGTTTCGAATCGCCTTCGTATTTCACCCGCAGCTATCGCGCGCGCTTTGCCCAGTGCCCGCGCGAAGACCGCCGGCAAACCCTCAAGGCCTGAGCCACCCGATTCCGTAGGAGCGCAGCTTGCTCGCGATGCGCACAACGCGCAGCGTCAGACACACCGCCATCGCGGGCAAGCCTCGCTCCTACGCGGGGTCACTTCTTCCGGATTCCGTAGGAGCGAAGCTTGCTCGCGATGCGCACAACGCGCAGCGTCAGACACACCGCCATCGCGGGCAAGCCTTGCTCCTACGCGGGGTCACTTCTTCCGGATTCCGTAGGAGCGAAGCTTGCTCGCGATGCGCACAACGCGCAGCGTCAGACACACCGCCATCGCGGGCAAGCCTCGCTCCTACGCAGGGTCACTTCTTCAGCAGCGCCGCACAGGCGGTCTTGTAGGCTTCGTGCTGATATTTGTTCAGCGCGGTCGGCAGGTCGAAGTTGTGCTTCTTGTTCTGCGCGTTGATGGTCTGCGGCGACAGCAGGGTCACTTCGCAGTTGTCCAGCAGCTGGAACACGCCTTCGATCTTGAAGGTGGTCGGGCCGCCGGCGAATTCGCCTTTCTTGCTGCGCTTCTTGATGGCGATGCGGCTGATGCCGTTGTCGCGCACGAAGGCTGTCACCTGGGCGGCGAAGGCTTTGACGTTGGCGGCCTCGTCATCGTCGTCCAGGGCGATTTTCTTGCAGGTGTTGGCCAGGTGTTGCGGGGTGCCGTCTTGCAGGGTGGCGATGGCGAAGATGGCTTCGCTGCCTTTGATTTCGATGCCGCAGATGCTCATGAAAAGACCTTTTCTCGGTGAATGGCGTGCAGCTTACAGTTCCAGCTGGTCGGCGCGAATGCCGAAGGCCGCGGCGATCTTCTCGCGGGTGGCGCGCCGGGGCCTGGCGACGCTTTCCTGCTGGGCGAAGGCCGGCTGGGAAATGCCCAGGCGCTTGGCGACCTCGTCCTGGGTCAGGTGCAGGTGCTCGCGCCAGGCGCGGATCGGCGTGGCGCCGTCGACCATGCGGCTGACCACGTCATGGGGGATCAGGTCCGGCTCTTGGCGTTGCGTCACATAGTGCGCATAAGGGATCACCACGAACGCCGGCTTGCCGTCCGTGCCATGGATGATCTGGATGTCAGTAGGTGCGTTCGTCACGTTTCTTGACCTCTTGAATACTGACCACTCTGATAGCGCCATCCCAGTCGAACAGGATTCGATAGTTGCCCACTCGCAGGCGGTAGGCACAGGCGTGGCCGCTGAGTGCCTTGACGTTGCCGGTGTCGGGCATGTCGCCGAGCAAGGTCACTGCGTCACGGATCTGTACCTGATGGGCGCTGTGCAATCGCAGCAGTTGTTTGACGGCCTTACGGGTCCACAGGATGCTGTTCATGAACGAATATAAGCCTTTTATAAGATTAGGCAATCTTTGCTTATATTCGCTTGCGGGCCAAGGCGAGAACCTTGTCCGGGTATTGCTCATGGCTTGTTACAGCCGTGAAAGGAGGAGGGTACTCAGGGGGGATCGAGTGTCGCCGGTCGCCCCTACCGGCGTAGGAGCGAGGCTTGCCCGCGATGGCGGTGTTGTTGTCGCAGATAAAGCCTGCGGCCAGGGCGGTTACTCCTGCCCGATCGACTCAAGAAATTCCGACCGTTCATCGCTCATGCGCGCCAGGCAATCGGCCTGGGCAATGGCGTAGGCCTTGCTCCCGGATTTGCTCGGGAAGGTGTCGATGGCGCAATCGGCGTCGCGCTGTTTCTGCCACAGCTGCTGGGCGCTGCGGACCTTGGCGGTGATCTCGTCGAGTTGCGCCTTGTCGCTGCCGTACAGCGTGCCGAGGCGCTCGAGCAGGCTCTGCTGGTTGTCGTTCAGCAGTTGCTCGGCGGTGGTTTTGTTGAAGGTGGCGCATTCCAGGGTCTGCTGGTCCTGCTCGACGCTGTCGCACGGAGTGTTGTCGGCTTCTTCAGCCGCCTGTATGCCAGTCGCCAGCAGTGCCAAAGCCAGGAAGATCGATTTCATTGCGTCGCAGCCCCCTCAAATCCAGTGATGCGGCGGATTCTGGCCCATGCGCAGGACAAAGAACAGATGGCGCAAGGGGCGCGCGGCAGACCCTTTGTCGCTCCTTGACGCTTTCGGCAATTCCCCTGTCGTTTTTGCACCCGGCTGCCCGGGCACCGAGGCATATGCTGACCCCAAAGCGCCGGCAGACGATTCGGCGCATGAATCGCCAATAAGGGGACTGCCTGATGAGCCCAGCCGAATTACACGCCGACAGCATCGTTATCGACGGGCTGATCATTGCCAAGTGGAACCGTGAACTGTTCGAAGACATGCGCAAGGGTGGCCTGACCGCGGCCAACTGCACCGTGTCGGTGTGGGAAGGCTTCCAGGCCACGATCAACAACATCGCGTCCAGCCAGAAACTGATCCGCGAGAACAGCGACCTGGTGATGCCGGTGCGCACCACCGCCGACATCCGCAAGGCCAAGGAGCTGGGCAAGACCGGCATCCTGTTCGGCTTCCAGAATGCCCACGCCTTCGAAGACCAGATCGGCTATGTCGAGGTGTTCAAGCAGCTGGGCGTGGGTATCGTGCAGATGTGCTACAACACCCAGAACCTGGTGGGCACCGGCTGCTACGAGCGCGACGGCGGCCTGTCGGGCTTCGGTCGCGAAATCGTCGCCGAGATGAACCGCGTGGGCGTGATGTGCGACCTGTCCCACGTCGGCTCCAAGACCTCCGAGGAAGTCATCCTCGAGTCGAAGAAGCCGGTCTGCTACTCCCACTGCCTGCCGTCTGGCCTCAAGGAACACCCGCGCAACAAGTCCGATGAAGAACTGAAGTTCATCGCCGACCACGGCGGCTTCGTCGGCGTGACCATGTTCGCGCCATTCCTGGCCAAGGGCATCGATTCGACCATCGACGACTACGCCGAAGCCATCGAATACACCATGAACATCGTCGGCGAAGACGCCATCGGCATCGGCACCGACTTCACCCAGGGCCATGGCCAGGACTTCTTCGAATACCTGACCCACGACAAGGGCTACGCCCGTCGCCTGACCAACTTCGGCAAGATCATCAACCCGCTGGGCATCCGCACCGTGGGCGAGTTCCCCAACCTCACCGAAACCCTGCTCAAGCGCGGCCATTCCGAGCGGGTGGTGCGCAAGATCATGGGCGAGAACTGGGTGAACGTGCTCAAGGACGTCTGGGGCGAATAACGCCATTTCACTGAACACCTGTAGCCGCTGCCGCAGGCTGCGATAAGGCTCGAAGAGCCTTCCGAGGCCCTCAAGAGCGCGTCTCCTTCGGCGCCGATCGCAGCCTTCGCAGCGGCTACAAACGCATCCATACAAAGAATTCCGGAGTTTTGAAACATGGCCAAGATCGCCCCGCAACTGCCCATCGAAGTCGACAGCGAAACCGGTGTCTGGACCTCCGACGCCCTGCCGATGCTGTACGTACCGCGTCACTTCTTCGTCAACAACCACATGGGCATCGAGGAAGTGCTGGGCGCCGACGCCTACGCCGAGATCCTCTACAAGGCCGGCTACAAATCCGCCTGGCACTGGTGTGAAAAAGAAGCCGAATGCCACGGCCTGGAAGGCGTCGCGGTGTTCGAGCACTACATGAAGCGCCTGTCGCAGCGCGGCTGGGGCCTGTTCAAGATCCAGGACATCGACCTCGACAAGGGCACCGCCAGCGTCAAGCTCGAACACTCGGCCTTCGTCTACGTGTACGGCAAGGTCGGACGCAAGGTCGACTACATGTTCACCGGCTGGTTCGCCGGCGCCATGGACCAGATCCTGGCCGCCCGCGGCAGCAAGATCCGCACCGTCGCCGAACAGGTCTACGGCGGTTCCGAAGAAGGCCACGACGACGGCCTGTTCATCGTCAAGCCGTTGTAAGCGGAGTTAAGAAAATGGCTTTCGAAGCGATGTTCCAGCCGATCCAGATCGGCAAACTGACCATCCGTAACCGCGTGCTCAGCACCGCGCACGCCGAGGTCTACGCCACCGACGGCGGCATGACCACCGACCGCTATGTGAAATATTACGAAGAGAAAGCCAAGGGCGGGATCGGCCTGGCGATCTGCGGCGGCTCGTCCGTGGTGGCCATCGACAGCCCGCAGGAGTGGTGGAGCTCGGTGAACCTGTCCACCGACCGGATCATCCCGCACTTCCAGAACCTGGCCGACGCCATGCACAAGCACGGCGCCAAGATCATGATCCAGATTACCCACATGGGCCGCCGCTCGCGCTGGGACGGGTTCAACTGGCCGACCCTGATGTCGCCGTCGGGCATCCGCGAACCGGTGCACCGCGCCACCTGCAAGACCATCGAGGTGGAAGAGATCTGGCGGGTGATCGGCAACTACGCCCAGGCCGCGCGCCGGGCCAAGGCCGGTGGCCTGGACGGCGTCGAACTGTCCGCCGTGCACCAGCACATGATCGACCAGTTCTGGAGCCCGCGGGTCAACAAGCGGACCGACGAATGGGGCGGCAGCTTCGAAGGCCGGATGAAGTTCGGCCTGGAAGTGCTCAAGGCGGTGCGCGCCGAGGTCGGCGACGATTTCTGCGTGGGCATGCGTATCTGTGGTGACGAGTTCCACCCGGACGGCCTGTCCCACGAGGACATGAAGCAGATCGCCAAGTATTACGACGACACCGGCATGCTCGATTTCATCGGCGTCGTGGGCTCGGGTTGCGACACCCACAACACCCTGGCCAACGTGATTCCGAACATGAGTTATCCACCGGAGCCGTTCCTGCACCTGGCCGCCGGCATCAAGGAAGTGGTCAAGGTCCCGGTGCTGCACGCGCAGAACATCAAGGACCCGAACCAGGCCACGCGCATTCTCGAAGGCGGTTACGTCGACATGGTCGGCATGACCCGCGCGCACATCGCCGACCCGCACCTGATCGCCAAGATCAAGATGGGCCAGATCGACCAGATCAAGCAGTGCGTGGGCGCCAACTATTGCATCGACCGCCAGTACCAGGGCCTGGACGTGCTGTGCATCCAGAACGCCGCGACCTCCCGTGAATACATGGGCGTGCCGCACATCATCGAGAAGTCCACCGGGCCCAAGCGCAAGGTGGTAGTGGTCGGTGCCGGCCCGGCCGGCATGGAGTCGGCGCGGGTGGCGGCCGAACGGGGCCACGACGTGACCCTGTTCGAGAAGAAGGACGCCATCGGCGGGCAGATCACCACGGCCGCGAAAGCGCCGCAGCGCGACCAGATCGCCGGTATCACCCGCTGGTATCAGCTGGAGCTGGCTCGCCTGAAGGTCGACCTGCGCCTGGGCACCGCGGCCGATGCCGAGACCATTCTCGACCTGCGTCCGGACATCGTGGTGCTGGCCGTCGGCGGGCATCCGTTCCTCGAGCAGAACGAACACTGGGGCGCCGCCGAAGGGTTGGTGGTCAGCAGCTGGGACGTGCTCGACGGCAAGGTCGCGCCGGGCAAGAACGTGCTGGTCTACGACACCATCTGCGAGTTCACCGGCATGTCGGTGGCCGACTTCCTCGCCGACAAGGGCAGCCAGGTCGAGATCGTCACCGACGACATCAAGCCGGGCGTGGCCATCGGCGGTACGTCGTTCCCGACCTACTACCGCAGCATGTACCCGAAGGAAGTGATCATGACCGGCGACATGATGCTGGAAAAGGTCTACCGCGAAGGCGACAAGCTGGTGGCGGTGCTGGAGAACGAATACACCGGCGCCAAAGAGGAGCGGGTGGTCGACCAGGTGGTGGTGGAGAACGGCGTGCGGCCTGACGAAGCGATCTACTACGCGCTCAAGGAAGGTTCGCGCAACAAGGGCCAGATCGACGTCGAAGCCCTGTTCGCGATCAAGCCACAGCCTTCGTTGAGCCAGGCGGGCGACGGTTATCTGTTGTTCCGCATCGGTGACTGCGTGGCCCAGCGCAACACCCACGCGGCCATCTATGACGCCCTGCGGATCTGCAAGGATTTCTAAGCGCTTGTGGATAACCCCGTAGGAGCGAGGCTCGCCCGCGAAGACCATGGATCAGCCGACATCTCTGTTGAATGTCGGCACGTCTTCGCGGGCAAGCCTCGCTCCTACGGGGGCTAGCAAGTCATCCAGGTAGTTAAGCCCGAGGTCTTTGGGAGCTCCACCATGTTGAACACCCTTCTTCCCATCTTGCTGTTCGCAGCCATCGGCCTGGCTGTTCTGGGCGCGTTGCGGCGGGTGGCCATGTGGCGCCGGGGCCGTGCGTCCAAGGTCGACCTGATCGGCGGCCTGCTGGCCATGCCCAAGCGCTACATGGTCGACCTGCACCACGTGGTGGCGCGGGACAAATACATCGCCAACACCCACGTGGCCACGGCTGGCGGCGCGGTGGCGTCCATCGTGCTGGCGATCCTGGTGCACGGTTTCGGCCTGCATAACCGCATCCTCGGCTATGCGTTGCTGCTGATGTCGGCGGTGATGTTCGTCGGCGCGATCTTCGTCTACCTGCGCCGCCGCAACCCGCCGTCGCGCTTGTCCAAGGGCCCGTGGATGCGCCTGCCGAAAAGCCTGCTGGCGTTCTCGGTGTCGTTCTTCCTGGTGACCCTGCCGGTGGCCGGGATCCTTCCGGAAAACTTCGGCGGCTGGGTACTGGCCGCGATCCTTGGCGTCGGTGTGTTGTGGGGCGTGTCCGAATTGTTCTTCGGCATGACCTGGGGCGGCCCGATGAAGCACGCCTTCGCCGGTGCCCTGCACCTGGCCTGGCACCGCCGCGCCGAGCGTTTTGGTGGCGGCCGTTCCACCGGCCTCAAGCCGCTGGACCTGGAAGACCCGAACGCGCCGCTGGGCGTGGAAAAACCCAAGGATTTCACCTGGAACCAGCTGCTGGGCTTCGACGCCTGCGTGCAGTGCGGCAAATGTGAAGCGGCGTGCCCGGCCTTCGCTGCCGGCCAACCGCTGAACCCGAAGAAACTGATCCAGGACATGGTCGTCGGCCTGGCTGGCGGCACTGATGCCAAGTTCGCTGGCAGCCCGTATCCCGGCAAGGCCATTGGCGAACACAGCGGCAACCCGCACCAGCCGATCGTCAACGGCCTGGTGGACGCCGAGACCCTGTGGTCGTGCACCACCTGCCGTGCCTGCGTCGAGGAATGCCCGATGATGATCGAGCACGTCGATGCCATCGTCGACATGCGCCGTCACCTGACCCTGGAAAAAGGCGCGACCCCGAACAAGGGCGCCGAAGTCCTGGAAAACCTGATCGCCACCGACAACCCGGGCGGCTTTGCCCCGGGCGGGCGGATGAACTGGGCGGCGGACCTCAACCTGGCGCTGCTGGGCGAGAAGAAAACCACCGACGTGCTGTTCTGGGTCGGTGACGGCGCCTTCGACATGCGCAACCAGCGCACCCTGCGCGCCTTCGTCAAAGTGCTGAAGGCGGCCAAGGTCGACTTCGCGGTGCTGGGCCTGGAAGAACGCGACAGCGGCGACGTGGCCCGGCGCCTGGGCGACGAGGCGACCTTCCAGCTGCTGGCCAAGCGCAATATCCAGACCCTGGCCAAGTACAGCTTCAAGCGCATCGTCACCTGCGACCCGCACAGTTTCCATGTGCTGAAAAACGAATACGGCGCCCTCGGCGGCGAGTACGTGGTGCAGCACCACAGCACCTACATGGCCGAGCTGATCGCCGGCGGCGCCCTGAGTCTGGGCCAGCACAAAGGCAACAGCGTGACCTATCACGACCCGTGCTACCTGGGCCGCTACAACGGCGAGTACGAGGCGCCGCGCGAGGTCCTGCGCGCCCTGGGGATTGAGGTCAAGGAAATGCAACGCTCCGGTTTCCGCTCGCGCTGCTGCGGCGGTGGCGGCGGCGCGCCGATCACCGACATCCCGGGCAAGCAGCGGATCCCCGACATGCGCATGGACGACATCCGCGAAACCGGCGCCGAGCTGGTGGCCGTGGGTTGTCCACAGTGCACCGCGATGCTCGAAGGCGTGGTCGAACCACGGCCGCTGATCAAGGACATCGCCGAACTGGTGGCCGATGCGTTGCTCGAAGACGCCGCGCCTGGCAAGCCGGTGACCCCGGCCAAACGTGAACCTGCGGAGGCCCACTGATGAGCGACATTATCCGCCGCGACCCGCGGGCCGAATGGATCGCCCGCAACCGCCTGCACCCGCTGCACGCGGCCATGCAGCCGGCGCAGCACAGCTGGATGGGGCCCAACGGCATCCTCCGCAAGAACCCCCACGGGGTCGGTTTCATCGGCCCCAACGGCATCAAGCGCATCGACCGCAGCGGCGCCCAGCAGGGCGGGGCGGTCAAGCGCAGCGCCGCGGTCGAAGTCCAGCTGCCGCTGCATCAGGTGGCGCAGCCGGCGTTCTACATCAGCGTGGTGCCGGACATGGTCGGCGGCCGCCTGAGCAGCCACGACCGCGATCTTCTGGGCCTGGCCCACCAGTTGGCCGGCAAGGACGGCGCGGTACTGGCGGTGGTGTTTGGCGAGCACAAGGAAAACGCCTTCGCCACGGCCGGCGTCGACCGCCTGCTGGTGCTCGAAGGCAACGAATTCAGCGGTTATGCACCGGAACAACGGGTCCAGGGCCTGCGGGCTGTGGATAACCAGTTCAGCCCGCGCCACTGGTTGCTGCCCGACAGCCGCACCGGTGGCGGCGAACTGGGCCGGCGTTTTGCCGCGGCCCTGGGCGAACGCCCGGCCACGCGGGTCTGGCAGGTCAAGGACGAGCAGTGCATCGGCCGTGCCGGTGCCGGCCTGCAGGACCTGGCGCGACCGTTGGCGCGGCTGATCCTGGCCGCCGCCGAATGCGCCGAGCCGGTCAGCGAAACCCGTCACGAAGCCCTGCCGGTGGAGTTATCCACAACGGTGGCGCGCAGCCTGGCGCGGATCGAGGACCTGGGCGCGGTGGCGGTGGACCCGGCGGCGATTCCCATGGCCGAGGCCGAATTCATTTTCTCCGGCGGCAACGGGGTCAAGGACTGGGCGCTGTTCCACCGGACCGCCGAGGCCCTGGGCGCCACCGAAGGCGCGTCGCGCGTCGCGGTGGACGACGGCTTCATGGCCCGCGACCGCCAGGTCGGCGCCTCGGGCACCTGGGTCACCGCGCGGGTCTATGTGGCGGTGGGTATTTCCGGGGCGATCCAGCACCTGCAGGGCATCGGCGCCTGCGACAAGGTGGTGGCGATCAACCTCGATCCGGGCTGCGACATGATCAAACGCGCCGACCTGTCGGTGATTGGCGAGAGCGCCGAGATTCTTCAAGCCTTGACCGCGGCGGTAGAGGCCTACCGCAATGGCGCCAAGCGTGATGCGGCTTAAGGGAAGGACAGAGCTTATGAGTACCAATGTGATCAGCCTGGTGTCCATCGGCGCCCACCCGACTTCCGGCCGGCCACGGCGCGCCGAGCAGGATGCGCGGGCGGTCGAGCTGGGGCTGCAACTGGCCGGGGACAAGCTGCAAGTGCTGCATGCCGGTGATATCGCCGAGCCGGCCCTGCGCGCCTACCTGGGCATGGGTCTGGAACAGATGCACGTGCTGGAGCAGTCGGCCGGTGCCGATGCGCTGCCGGTACTGACCGATTACCTGCGCGATGCCGGGGCGCAAGTGGTGCTCACCGGCAGCCAGGCGGAAACCGGCGAAGGCTCGGGCATGCTGCCATTCCTGCTGGCGGAAAACCTTGGCTGGCCGCTGGTGGTGGGCCTGGCTCAGGTGGAATCCATCGACGCTGGCGTGGCCCTGGTGCTGCAAGCCCTGCCGCGTGGCCAGCGCCGCCGGTTGAAGGTACGCCTGCCGTTCCTCGCCACTGTGGATAACGCCGCGCCCAAGCCACGGCAGAGCGCCTATGGCCCGGCCCGGCGCGGGGTATTGCAGGCGCGGCAGGTGGAGGTGCTCGACGATGAGTTATTCACCAGCGCCACCCTGCAACCCGCCAAGCCGCGGCCCAAGCGTCTGAAAGTGATCAAGGCCAAGAGCGGCGCCGACCGCATGAAAGCCGCGACCGCCAAGGCCAGCGGCGGTGGCGGCCAGGTGCTCAAGGGCGTCAGCGCCGAAGCCGGTGCCGAGGCCATCCTCAAGCTGCTGATCGAAGAGGGCGTGGTCCGCTAGGGCTTGGCCTCGTATTTCGTTATCGCGAGCAAGCTTCGCTCCTACGGGGGCGAGGCTTGCCCGCCACTGATTTCCCCGCCTTTACCCACAATCGCTGTGCGCGCCTCTGTGGATAATATGTTCGTCCCTCTCTGCAGGCCTCGCCAATCAAGCGCTACAGCGCGTTGTACGAAAAACGACCAGGCTAAGTCGAGGTTTTTACGCAGGTTTTTCTGTGGATAAGGAATTTCCACGACCATCGCCCGCCGACCAGTTGCCCCCAAAGTCTGTTGGCCTCTTTGTGGATAAGATGTTCGCTGTCCGCTGAGAGCCTTATAAAAAGCTGCTTGTAGAGGTCTGGTCAAAAAATAGGCAAAAGTAGGCTTTTACCCTTGCGGCAGCCCTGGAACCTCGATATTTCGCGCTGTGCAGCGGTTTTCCACAGCGCAGGGACCGTTGTGGCGAAGTTGCCCCCAAAGTCTGTTGGCGCTTCTGTGGATAAGGTGTTCGCCTTCGTCTACAGGCCTTTGAATACGTGGCTTACAGGGCTTCGTACAAAAAATGATCAAGAGCCTGCGAAAAAGCCCTTTCTGGATAAGTCACGGATTTTCTTCGGTTTCTCTCGACGAATCCGCCGGCTGAAAGCCGAGTTGCCCACATTTGCTGTGGGTGGAGATGTGGATAACTTGTTCGCGGAAGGCTGGGAGCCTTGTCGGCCATGGCCGGGAAGGGTTCAGATCAAAAAACGTACAGCAAGCTTGCCCCCGTAAGGAGCGAAGCTTGCTCGCGATGAACGCTAACGCGGTGGTTCGGGTACACCGTGTCGCGGCCTTCGCGGGCAAGCCTCGCTCCTACAGAAGCCCAGCCCGGGATCAGCCGTGGACCGGCACGCCCTTGAGGTACGGCGCCGGTTCGGCACCGAGGTTGCTCAGCATGCGCTCGCTGTACCAGTCGACGAAGTTGACCACGCCGAACTCGTAGGTCTTGGAGTACGGGCCGGGCTGGTAGGCGGTGGAGTTGATGCCGCGCTGGTTCTCTTCGGCCAGGCGACGGTCCTGGTCGTTGGTCGCGTCCCACACCTGGCGCATGCGCTCCACGTCATAGTCCACGCCTTCGACCGCGTCCTTGTGCACCAGCCACTTGGTGGTGACCATGGTTTCCTGGGCGCTGATCGGCCACACGGTGAACACGATGATGTGGTCGCCCATGCAGTGGTTCCAAGAGTGCGGCAGGTGCAGGATGCGCATCGAGCCCAGATCCGGGTTCTTGATCCGGCCCATCAGCTTGGCGCAGCCCTGCTTGCCGTCCATGGTCATGGACACGGTGCCCTTGAGCAGCGGCATGCGCACGATGCGGTTGCGCAGACCGAAGCTGGCGTGGGCATAAGGGATCTTCTCGGCTTCCCAGGCGGCGGCGGAGGCAGCCACGTGGTCCTTGAACGCCTGGTCGGCGCGCGGGTCGGTGACGTCGTCCCACTCCAACAGGGTTTTCAACAGCTCCGGGTGCGAACCGCCGCAGTGGTAGCACTCGCGGTTGTTTTCCAGCACCAGCTTCCAGTTGGCCTTTTCCATCAAGGTGGTTTGCACCGCCACCTTGGTGTTCTCCATGTCGTAGGGTTCCATGTAGTGCGTCAGGGTCGCCAGGAAGTCATCGATGGCCGGCGGGTTCTCGGCCAGCGAGATGAAGATGTAGCCACCGGCGGTCTTCACGTTCACCGGCTTGAGGCCGTACTGCTTCATGTCGAAGTCGGCACCCATCTCGGTGCCGGCGAACAGCAGGCGGCCGTCCAGCTCGTAGGTCCACTGGTGGTAGTGGCAGACCAGCTTGGCGACCTTGCCTTTGTCGCTGGTGCACAGGCGCGAACCGCGGTGGCGGCAGACGTTATGGAAGGCGTGGACCACGCCGTCGGCGCCGCGGATCACGATGATCGGGTTCTTGCCGACCTGCAGGGTCATGTAGTTGCCCTTGGTCGGAATCTCGCAGGTCATGCCGGCGATCAGCCATTCCTTCTGGAAGATCTCCTGCATGTCGATATCGAACAGGCGTTCGTCGCAGTAGAACGGCTGCGGCAGGGAAAAGGTCCGCTCGCGTTCTTGGAGCATTTGTGCGGTGGCCTTGCGTGCGGGTTCCAGCGGATCGCCCAGGCTCAGGGTTGCGGTGACGTCCATCGTTTTGGTCCTCATGGCCATCTGTGTGGCCGGCGAAATTTATCTACGGTTACGACGCAAGGCTGAAAAATCAGCGGTTCTCAGTTGAGGCGAGTGTGGGGCCGGCGCGGCGCCGAACCTTATCCATGGGCGACATGGCCCAATCTGTTCCCGACGCGCAAGCCCCGGTGGTTGGGGGCTGGTCGCGATAAGCATGTGAATGTCGCAGATAGGTAAATGGGCGTTTATGGGCCTGCGCACAATCGCCACCATAGAGGCCGGCAGTCGGCCGTGGAGATCAGCATGTCCAATAACTTCCTGAACCCGGTAACCACCCAGACCTGGGCCAATGGCCGACACATCGTCCGTTGCGTCAAAGTCATCCAGGAAACCTGGGACGTGCGCACCTTCTGCTTCATGGCCGACCAGCCGATCATGTTCTTCTTCAAGCCGGGGCAGTTCGTCACCCTGGAGCTGGAGATCGAAGGCCAGCCGATCATGCGTTCCTACACCATTTCCAGCTCGCCCTCGGTGCCGTACAGCTTCTCGGTGACCATCAAGCGCGTCCCTGGCGGCAAGGTTTCCAACTGGCTGCACGACACCCTGCACGAAGGCCAGGATCTGGCGGTGCACGGGCCGGTGGGGCTGTTCAACGCCATCGACTTCCCGAGCCCGAAAGTCCTGTACCTCAGCGGCGGCGTCGGCATCACCCCGGTGATGTCCATGGCGCGCTGGTTCTACGACACCAACGGCAATGTCGACATGGTGTTTATCCACAGCGCGCGCTCGCCCAAGGACATCATTTATCACCGCGAGCTGGAGCACATGGCGTCGCGGATCGACAACTTCAGCCTGCACCTGATCTGCGAGAAGCACGGCCTGGGCGAGCCCTGGGCCGGTTATCGCGGCTACCTGAACCACAAGATGCTGGAGCTGATGGCGCCGGACTTCCTCGAGCGTGAAGTGTTCTGCTGCGGCCCGACCCCCTACATGAACGCGGTCAAGCGCCTGCTCGAGGCCAGCGGCTTCGACATGTCGCGTTACCACGAAGAGTCCTTCGGCGCGACGCCGGCGGAAGCCCGGGCCGACGCGGTGGAACAGGCCGAGCAAGCGGCCGAGGCCCCGGAGATCGACGTCGCCGACCTGCATCAGGTGGAATTCACCGCTTCCGGCAAGAGCATCCGCGTGGCGCCGGGCGAAACCGTCCACGCCGCTGCGGCCAAGCTTGGCCTGATGATCCCCAAGGCCTGCGGCATGGGCATCTGCGGCACCTGCAAAGTGCTCAAGCTGGGCGGGGAAGTGGAGATGGACCACAACGGCGGCATCACCGAGGAAGACGAAGCCGAAGGCTACATCCTGTCCTGCTGCAGCGTGCCGAAGGGCGATGTGCGGGTCGAGTATTGAGCGGCGGACCCATACCGATAACCCATAACCCGTAGCCGCTGCCGAGCCCGCGAGGCTGCGAACGAGGACGCAGTCCTCGCAAAACCTGAGCACGCGGTGTTCCAGAAAGAACGGGCTATCCGGTTTTACGACTGCTTTGCAGTCGATCGCAGCTTCGTGCCTTGGCAGCGGCTACAGATTGATCCGCTCGTTCAATCGATGAACAGGTCCGTCATCAGCGCTTCGCGGCAGTCGGGGTCGAAGCGGTAATGGGCGAAGTCGCTCACCCCTTGTTCGCGCAGGATTTCCTCGTCGATCAGTAGCCGCCCGGTAATGCGACGCTGGCTGCTGGAGAGAATCGCATGGGCCGCATCGGCCATGATCGCAGGCGTGCGCGCATGCTTGAACGATTCGCGCGAACCCAGCTGGAACTCGATGGCGGCGGTGGCGATCATGGTCTGCGGCCAAAGCGAGTTGACGCTGATGCCGTAATGCTGGAATTCCTCGCTCATGCCCAGGGTCAGCATGCTCATGCCGTATTTGGTCACGGTGTAGGGGCTGTACTGGGCGAACCACTTGCTCGCCAGGTTCAGCGGCGGCGACAGGTTGAGAATGTGCCCGGCGCTGCTTTTCAGGTAGGGCAGGGCCGCCTGGCTGCACAGCAGCACGGCGCGGGTGTTGATCTGGTGCATCAGGTCGAAGCGCTTGAGCTCGATGTGCTGCACCCCGGTCAGCTTGATCGCCCCGGCATTGTTGACCAGCGCATCGATGCCGCCGAAATGCCCGGCGGCCTTGGCCAGCGCCTGGCGCACCGCCTCTTCGTCACGCACATCCACCTGCAACGCCAGGGCCTTGCCGCCCGCCGCCTCGACCTCGCGGGCCACGCTGAAGATGGTCCCGGGCAGCTTGGGATGGGGGTCGGCGCTTTTCGCCGCGATCACGATATTGGCCCCGTCCCGCGCCGCCCGCAGGGCGATTTCGCGACCGATGCCGCGACTGGCGCCGGTGATGAACAGGGTCTTGCCTTGTAGGGACATGGAGACGCTCCTGATTATTGTCGTTATCCGAGCGGTACAGCGGCTCGCCAGTCAATCTAGTTCATGTCTGGCGACGCGCGCGGATCAGCAACAAAAAGGCGCGGGGCCGCTCCCGTCACCGAGCCGGGCGGGAGCGGCTGGCGAGGGCGCTTAGCCGGCCATGACCTGGCGAATGTCCGCGGCCAGTTCGCGTACCCGGGCTTCTTCGGTGTCCCATGAGCACATGAAGCGCGCGCCGCCTTTGCCGATGAAGGTGTAGAAGCGCCAGCCCCGGGCGGTCAGCGCGGCGATGGCCGGTTCCGAGAGTTGCAGGAACACGCCGTTGGCCTGCACCGGGAACATCAGTTCCACCCCTGGAATGTCCGCCACCAGCTCGGCCAGCAATTGCGCGCAATGGTTGGCGTGGCGGGCGTATTTGAGCCAGGCGTCGTTTTCCAGCAGGCCGACCCAGGGCGCGGACAGGAAGCGCATCTTCGAGGCCAGCTGGCCGGCCTGCTTGCAGCGGTAGTCGAAGTCTTCGGCCAGCTTGTGGTTGAAGAACAGGATCGCCTCACCCACCGCCATGCCGTTTTTCGTACCGCCGAAGCACAGCACGTCGACCCCGGCTTTCCAGGTCAGGTCGGCGGGCGAGCAGCCGAGGAAGGCGCAGGCGTTGGAGAAGCGCGCGCCGTCCATGTGCAGGTTCAGCCCCAGCTCCTTGCAGGTGGCGCTGATGGCGCGGATTTCCGCCGGGGTGTAGACGCTGCCGACCTCGGTGGCCTGGGTCAGGGTCACCACCCGCGGCTTGGGGTAGTGGATGTCCTGGCGCTTGAGGGCGATTTCGCGGATCGAGTCCGGCGTCAGCTTGCCGTTCTCGGTGCCGGCGATCAGCAGCTTGGAGCCGTTGGAGAAGAATTCCGGCGCGCCGCATTCGTCGGTTTCGACGTGGGCGGTTTCCGAGCAGATGACGCTGTGGTAACTCTGGCACAGCGACGACAGCGCCAGGGAGTTGGCGGCGGTGCCGTTGAAGGCGAAGAACACCTCGCAGTCGGTCTCGAACAGCTTGCGGAAATAATCGGCGGCGCGTGCGGTCCACTGGTCGTCGCCATAGGCGCGTTCGTGGCCGCGATTGGCTTGTTCCATGGCCGCCCAGGCCTCGGGGCAGATGCCGGAATAGTTGTCGCTGGCGAATTGTTGGCTCTTGTCGGTCATGGCCGTCTTCCGTGCTAAAGGTCCGAGAGGGGAGTCTTTCGATAAAGGGCTCCGGATAAGGTGCTCCTGGGTAAGGAACCCTTGGGTGAAGCGTGCGCAACGAAGTCTGGTCCAAGGGCGCCGCACGGGCCCTGCAGAGATCGTGGTGCGTCACTTTACCCAAGATTGAGGAGGGCGCACACGCTCTGTTTATGTGCAAAAAAACCACAGGCCATGAGCAATTATGCGAGACCCGATGCTGACCCCGGCCGCCGCCCGGCGCGACGGCGCCCTGGACCTGCTCAAATGGCTGGCGTTGCTGAGCATGCTGCTCGATCACCTGCGCTATGTCGGCTGGAGCCTGGACCTGCTGTATGTGCCGGGGCGCCTGGCGTTTCCCTGGTTTTGCCTGGCGCTGGCGGTGAATGTAGCGCGCGCCGGCACGGCCAGTCAGCAGGGCGCCGGGCAATGGCGCTACCTGGGCTGGCTGCTGCTGTTCAGCCTGCTCAGCGAGGTGCCGTACCGGTTGTATATCCCGTTCCCGGATACTTTGAATGTGCTGCCGACCCTGGTCCTGGGCCTGCTGGTGGCCCGCGCCTGGCAGCAGGGCGGCGGGCTGGCGTTGTGGCTGGGAGTCGTCGCGGCGTTTCTGGGCGGGCTGTTCGACCGGCACCTGATGTTCGGCCTGTTCGGCGTCTTGCTGCCGCTGGCGCTGTTGCTGGTGCTGCAGCGCCGTGGATATTGGGCGCTGCTGCCGGGGCTGCTGTGCCTGGCGGCCAACCAATGGGAAAACCTGCTGCCGGCGGCGCGCCAGGGCAACGCGGTGGCGGCCTGGGCGCTGCTCGTCTGTGCGCTGGCGCCGTGGCTGGGGCTGGCGATCCTGCGGCGGATGCGCAATGTCTCGCCGCCGCCGATGCGGCGCTGGGCCTACCTGCTGTACCCCGGGCATTTCCTCCTGCTGCTGATGCTGCGCAACCTGCTGGCCTGATGGCTGCGCCGTCATCGCACGCGATTTGCGCCGAACCGTTGTAGGCACGAACGCTCGTAGCCGCTGCCGAGCCTGCGAGGCTGCGCTCGGCCGCGAAGCGGTCGTAAAACGGACAACCTGTCCTTCCTGGCAAACCGCGTGCAGGTTTTGCGAGGACTGCGTCCTCGAGCGCAGCCTCGCGGGCTCGGCAGCGGCTACAGATGCGACACGCCAACCCGAAAGTTGTCGCGCCACTGGTCGCTGGCGGTCGCGGGCAAGCCACCGACATAGAGCCTTCGGGGCGTGGCGTGCACGGGTCTGGGTCTCTCTGCGCCAGGCCATGTCGTAAACGCACCTTTGCGTGGCGTCCATAGGCATTTGACCGGTCAGCGCCGGCCATACCATCGCATCCAAAGGGCACTGCCGCATGGTACGTGCCTCACCGAGACGAAAGGCGCACCGCCGCCGCTGGGAGAGACGCGATGTTCAGCAAGCAAGACCAAATCCAGGGTTATGACGATGCACTGCTGGCGGCCATGAATGCCGAGGAGCAACGTCAGGAAGATCACATCGAGCTGATCGCGTCGGAGAACTACACCAGCAAGCGGGTGATGCAGGCCCAGGGCAGCGGCCTGACCAACAAATACGCCGAGGGCTACCCCGGCAAGCGCTACTACGGTGGCTGCGAACACGTGGACAAGGTCGAGGCCCTGGCCATCGAGCGCGCCAAGCAACTGTTCGGCGCCGACTACGCCAACGTCCAGCCGCACTCCGGTTCCTCGGCCAACAGCGCCGTGTACCTGGCCCTGCTGCAAGCCGGCGACACCATCCTGGGCATGAGCCTGGCCCACGGCGGCCACCTGACCCACGGCGCCAAGGTGTCGTCCTCGGGCAAGCTGTACAACGCCGTGCAGTACGGCATCGACACCAACACCGGGCTGATCGACTACGACGAAGTCGAGCGCCTGGCCGTCGAGTGCAAGCCGAAGATGATCGTTGCCGGCTTCTCGGCCTACTCCAAGACCCTGGACTTCCCACGCTTCCGCCAGATCGCCGATAAGGTCGGCGCGCTGCTGTTCGTCGACATGGCCCACGTCGCCGGCCTGGTCGCCGCTGGCCTGTACCCCAACCCGCTGCCTTACGCCGACGTGGTCACCACCACCACCCACAAGACCCTGCGCGGTCCGCGTGGCGGCCTGATCCTGGCCAAGGCCAACGAAGAAATCGAGAAGAAGCTCAACGCCGCGGTGTTCCCGGGCGCCCAGGGCGGCCCGCTGATGCACGTGATCGCCGGCAAGGCGGTGTGCTTCAAGGAAGCGCTGGAGCCTGGCTTCAAGGCCTACCAGCAGCAAGTGATCGACAACGCCCAGGCCATGGCCGGCGTATTTATCAAACGCGGCTACGATGTAGTGTCCGGCGGCACCGACAACCACCTGTTCCTGGTCAGCCTGATCCGCCAGGGCCTGACCGGCAAGGATGCGGACGCCGCCCTCGGTCGCGCGCACATCACCGTGAACAAGAACGCCGTGCCGAACGATCCACAGTCGCCGTTCGTGACCTCCGGCCTGCGTATCGGCACCCCGGCGGTGACCACCCGCGGCTTCAAGGTTACCCAGTGCGTGGAGCTGGCCGGCTGGATCTGCGACATCCTCGACCACCTCGGCGATGCCGATGTCGAGGCCAATGTCGCTCGTCAGGTATCGGCCCTGTGCGCGGACTTCCCGGTTTATCGCTGAGTGCGGTTTTGGAGTAAATGACTATGCAACGCTATTCGGGCTTCGGCCTCTTCAAGCACTCCCTCAGCCACCATGAAAACTGGCAGCGCATGTGGCGCACGCCGACCCCGAAAAAGGTCTACGACGTGGTCATCGTCGGCGGCGGCGGGCACGGTCTGGCGACCGCCTACTACCTGGCCAAGGAGCACGGCATCACCAACGTCGCCGTGGTCGAGAAAGGCTGGCTGGGCGGCGGCAACACCGCGCGCAACACCACCATCGTGCGTTCCAATTACCTGTGGGACGAGTCGGCGCACCTGTACGAACACGCGATGAAACTGTGGGAAGGCCTGTCCCAGGACCTCAACTACAACGTGATGTTCTCCCAGCGCGGCGTCTACAACCTGTGCCACACCCTGCAGGACATCCGCGATTCCGAGCGTCGGGTCAGCGCCAACCGCCTTAACGGCGTGGACGGCGAGCTGCTCAACGCCAAGCAAGTGGCCGACGAGATTCCGTACCTGGACTGCTCGAAAAACACCCGCTACCCAGTGCTGGGCGCCACCGTCCAGCGCCGTGGCGGCGTGGCCCGTCACGACGCCGTGGCCTGGGGCTTTGCCCGTGCCGCCGACGCCCTGGGTGTGGACCTGATCCAGCAGACCGAAGTCATCGGTTTCCGCAAGGAAAACGGCGTGTGCATCGGCGTCGAGACCAACAAGGGCTTCATCGGCGCCAAGCGCGTCGGCGTGGTCACCGCCGGTAACTCCGGGCACATGGCCAAGCTCGCGGGCTTCCGCCTGCCGATCGAATCGCACCCGCTGCAAGCGCTGGTGTCCGAGCCGATCAAGCCGATCATCGACAGCGTGATCATGTCCAACGCGGTGCACGGTTACATCAGCCAGTCCGACAAGGGCGATCTGGTGATCGGCGCCGGTATCGATGGCTGGGTCGGCTACGGCCAGCGCGGTTCGTACCCGGTGATCGAGCACACCATCCAGGCCATCGTCGAGATGTTCCCGATCCTTTCGCGGGTACGCATGAACCGCCAATGGGGCGGCATCGTCGACACCACGCCGGACGCCTGCCCGATCATCTCCAAGACGCCGGTACCGAACATGTTCTTCAACTGCGGTTGGGGCACCGGCGGCTTCAAGGCCACCCCGGGCTCGGGCAACGTATTCGCCGCGAGCCTGGCCAAGGGTGAGATGCACCCGCTGGCCGCGCCGTTTTCCATCGACCGTTTCCACAACGGTGCATTGATCGACGAACACGGCGCTGCTGCCGTCGCCCACTAACAGGAGAAATCCCACATGTTGCATATCTTCTGTCCTCACTGCGGCGAACTGCGCTCCGAAGAGGAATTCCATTCGTCCGGCCAGGCGCATATCCCGCGTCCGCTGGACCCGAACAGCTGCACCGACGAGGAGTGGGGCGACTACATGTTCTTCCGCGACAACCCTCGCGGCCTGCACCACGAGCTGTGGATCCATGCCGCCGGCTGCCGCCAGTACTTCAACGCGACCCGCGACACCGTGACCTACGAGATTCTCGAAACCTACAAGATCGGTACCAAGCCGCAATTCACCGACAAGACCGATAGCCCGAAAGCGGCCACGCAGGCTCTGGGAGAGAAGGTATGAGCCAGTCCAATCGCCTGTCCAACGGCGGACGCATCGACCGCAACAAAGTCCTCAGCTTCACCTTCAACGGCCAGACTTATAAAGGCTTCGAAGGCGACACCCTGGCCGCTGCCCTGCTGGCCAACGGCGTGGACATCATCGGTCGCAGCTTCAAGTATTCCCGGCCGCGCGGCATTTTCGCCGCCGGTGCCGAAGAGCCGAACGCGGTGCTGCAGATCGGCGCCACCGAAGCCACCCAGATCCCCAACGTGCGCGCTACCCAACAGGCGCTGTACCAGGGCCTGGTCGCCACCAGCACCAACGGCTGGCCGAGCGTGAACAACGACATGATGGGGATTCTCGGCAAGGTCGGCGGCAAGCTGATGCCGCCGGGCTTCTACTACAAAACCTTCATGTATCCGCAATCGTTCTGGATGACCTACGAGAAGTACATCCGCAAGGCTGCCGGTCTTGGCCGCTCGCCGACCGAGAACGATCCGGACACCTACGACTACATGAACCAGCACTGCGACGTGCTGATCGTCGGCGCCGGCCCTGCCGGCCTGGCCGCGGCCCTGGCGGCTGCGCGCAGCGGTGCGCGGGTGATCCTCGCCGACGAGCAGGAAGAATTCGGCGGCAGCCTGCTGGACAGCCGCGAAAGCCTGGACGGCAAGCCGGCGGCCGAGTGGGTCGCCACCGTGGTTGCCGAGCTGAAGTCACTGCCGGACGTGACCCTGCTGCCACGGGCCACCGTGAACGGCTACCACGACCATAACTTCCTGACCATTCACGAGCGCCTGACCGACCACCTCGGCGACCGTGCACCGATCGGCCAGGTGCGCCAGCGCATCCACCGGGTGCGCGCCAAGCGCGTGGTGCTGGCCACCGGCGCCTGCGAGCGTCCGCTGGTCTACGGCAACAACGACGTGCCGGGCAACATGCTGGCCGGCGCGGTCTCGGTCTACGTGCGCCGCTACGGCGTGGCGCCGGGCAAGAAGCTGGTGCTGAGCACCAACAACGACCATGCCTACCGTGTGGCCCTGGACTGGCTCGACGCCAGCCTGCAAGTGGTGGCCATCGCCGATGCCCGTCACAACCCACGCGGCGCGCTGGTGGAAGAAGCCCGCGCCAAGGGCATTCGCATCCTCACCTCCAGTGCGGTGATCGAAGCCCGTGGCAGCAAGCATGTGACCGGCGCCCGCGTCGCGGCGATCGACGTCAAGGCCCACAAAGTCACCAGCCCCGGCGAGTGGCTGGACTGCGACCTGATTGCCAGCTCCGGCGGCTACAGCCCGGTGGTGCACTTGGCGTCGCACCTGGGCGGCAAGCCGATCTGGCGTGAAGACATCCTCGGCTTCGTGCCGGGCGAAGCACCGCAGAAACGCGTGTGCGTCGGCGGCATCAACGGCGTCTACGGCCTCGGCGACTCCCTGGCCGACGGTTTTGAAGGTGGCGTGCGCGCTGCCAGCGAAGCGGGTTTCAAGGCCGTGGAAGCGGTACTGCCCAAGGCCCTGAGCCGCGTGGAAGAGCCGACCCTGGCGCTGTTCCAGGTGCCCCATGAAAAAGGCACCGCGCGCGCGCCCAAGCAATTCGTCGATCTGCAGAACGACGTCACCGCCGCCGCCATCGAACTGGCGACCCGCGAGGGCTTCGAGTCGGTCGAGCACGTCAAGCGCTACACCGCGCTGGGCTTCGGTACCGACCAGGGCAAGCTCGGCAACGTCAACGGCCTGGCCATCGCGGCCCGTTCGCTGAACGTGAGCATCCCGCAGATGGGCACCACGATGTTCCGTCCGAACTACACGCCGGTGACTTTCGGCGCCGTGGCCGGCCGTCACTGCGGGCACATCTTCGAGCCGGTGCGTTTCACCGCCCTGCATTCGTGGCATGTGAAGAACGGCGCCGAATTCGAGGACGTCGGCCAATGGAAGCGCCCCTGGTACTTCCCGAAGAACGGCGAAGACCTGCACGCCGCGGTCAAGCGCGAGTGCAAGGCGGTGCGCGACAGCGTCGGCCTGCTCGACGCCTCGACCCTGGGCAAGATCGATATCCAGGGCCCGGACGCCCGTGAGTTCCTCAACCGCATCTACACCAACGCCTGGACCAAGCTCGACGTGGGCAAGGCGCGCTACGGCCTGATGTGCAAGGAAGACGGCATGGTCTTCGACGACGGCGTGACCGCCTGCGTCGGCGAAAACCACTTCATCATGACCACCACCACGGGCGGCGCGGCGCGCGTCCTGCAATGGCTGGAGATCTATCAGCAGACCGAATGGCCGGACCTCAAGGTGTACTTCACCTCGGTCACCGACCACTGGGCGACCATGACCCTGTCCGGGCCGAACAGCCGCAAGCTGCTCAGCGAAGTCACCGACATCGACCTGGACAAGGACGGCTTCCCGTTCATGACCTGGAAGGAAGGCCTGGTGGGCGGCGTGCCGGCGCGGGTGTTCCGCATTTCCTTCACCGGCGAGCTGTCGTACGAAGTCAACGTCCAGGCCGATTACGCCATGGGCGTACTGGAGCAGATCGTCGAGGCCGGCAAGAAGTACAACCTGACCCCGTACGGCACGGAAACCATGCACGTACTGCGGGCCGAGAAGGGCTTCATCATCGTCGGCCAGGACACCGACGGCTCGATGACCCCGGACGACCTGAACATGGGCTGGTGTGTCGGTCGCACCAAACCGTTCTCGTGGATCGGCTGGCGTGGCATGAACCGCGAAGACTGCGTGCGTGACCAGCGCAAGCAACTGGTGGGCCTGAAACCGATCGACCCGAACCAGTGGCTGCCGGAAGGCGCGCAACTGGTGTTCAACACCAAACAGGCGATCCCGATGAGCATGGTCGGTCACGTGACCTCCAGCTATGCCCACAACTCCCTGGGTTATTCGTTTGCCATGGGCGTGGTCAAGGGCGGCCTGAAGCGGATGGGCGAGCGGGTGTTCGCGCCATTGGCCGACGGCACGGTGATCGAGGCGGAAATCGTTTCTTCGGTGTTCTTCGATCCGAAAGGCGATCGCCAGAACGTTTAACAAAGGTCCTGTAGCCGCTGCCGAAGGCTGCGATAAGGTTCGAAGAACCTTCCGGCGCCATCAAGAGCGGCGCCTGCTTCGCAGTCGTTCGCAGCCTGCGGCAGCGGCTACAGGATCGGTGGTTTTCGCACAACAGAATTTCAAGACAGGTGCTCTATGACCGCAGTCAACGTTTACCAACAGCGCCCGACCACTGGCGCCAAAGCCGAGTCGTCGCTGCACCATGCCGACCTCGCCAGCCTGGTGGGCAAGGGCCGCAAGAACGCAGGCGTGACCCTGCGCGAGAAAAAACTCCTCGGTCACCTGACCATCCGTGGCGATGCTCATGACCCGGCCTTCGCTGCCGGCGTGCACAAGGCCCTGGGCCTGGAGCTGCCAGTGGCCCTGACCGTGGTCGCCAAGGGCGAAACCAGCCTGCAGTGGATGGGGCCGGACGAATGGCTGCTGGTGGTGCCGAGCGGTGAAGAGTTCGCCGCCGAGAAGAAACTGCGCGAAGCGCTGGGCGACCTGCACATCCAGATCGTCAACGTCAGTGGTGGCCAGCAGATCCTCGAGCTGTCCGGCCCGAAGGTGCGCGAAGTGCTGATGAAGTCCACCAGCTACGACGTGCACCCGAACAATTTCCCGGTGGGCAAGGCCGTCGGCACGGTGTTCGCCAAGTCGCAACTGGTGATCCGCCGCATGGGCGAAGACACCTGGGAACTGGTGATCCGCCGCAGCTTCTCCGATTACTGGTGGTTGTGGCTGCAGGATGCCGCCGCCGAATACGGCCTCAGCGTCCAGGCCTGAGATTGCCTTCGCGGGCAAGCCTCGCTCCTACAGGTCCGCAACGAACCGTAGGAGCGAGGCTTGCCCGCGAACAACCGCGAAGCGGTTACCCATAACAAAAGGAGCCACCGCATTATGAGCCGCGCCCCCGACACATGGATTTTGACCGCCGACTGCCCCAGCGTGCTTGGCACGGTGGACGCGGTGACCCGCTTTCTGTTCGAGCAGGGCTGCTATGTCACCGAGCACCATTCCTTCGATGACCGGCTTTCGGGGCGTTTTTTCATTCGCGTGGAATTCCGCCAGCCCGACGACTTCAACGAGCAGGGCCTACGCGACGGTTTGGCCGAGCGTGCCCGGGCCTTCGACATGAATGTCGAGCTGACCCCGCCGCAGCACCGGCCGAAAGTGGTGATCATGGTTTCCAAGGCCGATCACTGCCTCAACGACCTGCTGTACCGCCAGCGCATCGGCCAGCTGGCGATGGACGTGGTGGCGGTGGTGTCCAACCACCCGGACCTCAAGCCGTTGGCCGACTGGCACCAGATCCCGTATTACCACTTCCCGCTGGACCCCAACGACAAACCGTCCCAGGAGCGCCAGGTGTGGCAGGTGATCGAGGAGTCCGGCGCGGAACTGGTGATCCTTGCGCGCTACATGCAAGTGCTGTCGCCGGAGCTGTGCCGCAAGCTCGATGGCAAGGCGATCAACATCCACCACTCCCTGCTGCCCGGTTTCAAGGGCGCCAAGCCTTATCACCAGGCCTACAACAAGGGCGTGAAGCTGGTGGGCGCCACCGCGCACTACATCAACAACGACCTGGACGAAGGCCCGATCATCGCCCAGGGCGTGGAAGTGGTGGACCACAGCCATTATCCCGAGGACCTGATTGCCAAGGGGCGCGATATCGAAGGCCTGACCCTGGCGCGGGCCGTGGGTTACCACATCGAACGGCGGGTGTTCCTCAACGCTAACCGGACGGTGGTGCTTTAACACAGGTCGCTTTGCGGCCATCGCGGGCAAGCCTCGCTCCTACAGACGCACGCAATCCTCTGTAGGAGCGAGCTTGCTCGCAAAACGATTTTGAAGACGAAACAGCATCTGTACCCGAGCACTCTGCGTGCTGCCTTTTTCCGGCGGCGCGGTTTCATAAAAACAACAGCGAGGTGAAAGCATGTCTGGTAATCGTGGTGTCGTGTATCTCGGCAACGGCAAGGTCGAAGTACAGAAAATCGACTATCCAAAAATGCAGGACCCGCGCGGCAGGAAGATTGAGCACGGCGTCATCCTGCGCGTGGTATCCACCAATATCTGCGGTTCCGACCAGCACATGGTGCGCGGTCGTACCACCGCCCAGGTCGGCCTGGTCCTGGGTCACGAAATCACCGGCGAGGTGGTGGAGAAGGGCAGCGGCGTCGAGAACCTGAAGCTCGGCGATCTGGTCTCGGTGCCGTTCAACGTGGCTTGCGGGCGCTGCCGTTCCTGCAAGGAGCAACACACCGGGGTCTGCCTGACCGTCAACCCGGCCCGCGCCGGCGGCGCCTACGGCTACGTCGACATGGGCGACTGGACCGGCGGCCAGGCCGAATACGTGCTGGTGCCTTACGCCGACTTCAACCTGCTGAAACTGCCGGACCGCGACAAGGCCATGGAGAAAATCCGCGACCTGACTTGCCTCTCCGACATCCTGCCCACCGGCTACCACGGCGCGGTGACGGCCGGCGTTGGCCCGGGCAGCACCGTCTATATCGCCGGTGCCGGCCCGGTAGGCCTGGCCGCTGCCGCGTCCGCCCGCCTGCTGGGCGCGGCGGTGGTGATCGTCGGCGACGTCAACCCGGTGCGCCTGGCCCACGCCAAGGCCCAGGGTTTTGAAATCGCCGACCTGTCCCAGGACACCCCGCTGCACGAACAGATCGCCGCGCTGCTCGGCGAGCCGGAAGTCGATTGCGCGGTCGACGCGGTGGGCTTCGAAGCCCGCGGCCACGGCCATGCCGGCGTCCAGCACGAAGCGCCGGCCACGGTGCTCAACTCGCTGATGGGCGTGGTGCGGGTTGCCGGCAAGATCGGCATTCCCGGCCTCTATGTCACCGAAGACCCGGGCGCCGTGGACGCCGCGGCCAAGATGGGCAGCCTGAGCATCCGCTTCGGCCTCGGCTGGGCCAAGTCCCACAGCTTCCACACCGGCCAGACCCCGGTGATGAAGTACAACCGCCAACTGATGCAAGCCATCATGTGGGACCGCATCAACATTGCCGAAGTGGTCGGCGTGCAGGTCATCAGCCTGGACGACGCCCCGCGTGGCTACGGCGAGTTCGACGCCGGCGTGCCGAAGAAATTCGTCATCGACCCGCACAAGCTGTTCAGCGCGGCCTAAAGGCTTTGACGCAGTAAAAAGGGCGACCCTCGGGTCGCCCTTTTTTATGGCTGTTCGATGCTCAGAAACCTGCGCCCGGATAGCGGAGCCAGTACTTCCCGGACAGTATTTCTGCAATGTCGGGTGGCGGGAACACAGATGGCGCATCTCGGTTGAAGCGGGAGCGCCATTGCGGAAGCCACCAATAGTTGAGCGCGGTTCCTCTGGGTTTAAGGACAAACCCAAGTACCGTGTCATCGATCCGCCCCTCTTTATAAAACCTGTGGCTGTGATCCATGAGGCTCAGGTAATAGTCGATGGGCAGCTTCAGCATCAGGATCGAGGTATAGACCTTCTCCGATTGTGTGCGTGTCGGGCTTTCAAGCAGGCTGAGCGCTTCGCAGTAATACGCTTGCGGTTGCTGGGTGATGCTGCTGGCCGTGGGTTCGGCGAGGATGTCGAAGACGTTGGTGTCTTCCTGCCAGGCTCTTTCATTACCTTGCTTGAAGTAGTCGCTAACGAAACGGCTCAGCGGGCCGTTGGCTGCGGTTTCGCCCGCACATGCCGAATCATCGACCGGCGACCCGAGGCGCCAGGCGACGATGGAGATGAGCGCAATGGCCAAAAGTGCGGAGAGGATTCTTTTCATTGGGGGGCTGGCGGTTCTGACGAAAACAGCGAAATCATAGACGCGGTCGCATGGGAAGCATGCGGCTTTTAAGAAACATCTTTATCTTGTCGGCCCAGCCGGTGTTCCGTGAGGAGGGCCGGGAACAATTTCTATTGGCCATCAGTCAAATGGCTGTTTTTTCCCACCCAATCTCGGGTGGTTTTCATGCTCAAGAGGTTGTCTCGATGAAAATTTCCCGCAGTGTTGCACTGGCTACGTTGCTGACCCTGGGAGCCAGCCCGGTTTTTGCTGCAGGCTTCAGCCTGAGCGATGCCGCCAATGCGGTTTCCAGCATGCAGGGTGGCGACAAGGCTACCGCTGCCGCTCCAACCTCGCAGACCGCCAACCTGCTCAGTGCGCTGGCGCAACTGGATGTCACCCCGGAGCAGGCCATCGGCGGTACCGGCGCGATGCTGGGCCTGGCGAAGAACCAGTTGAGCAGCACCGACTATTCGCAACTGAGCCAAAGCGTGCCGGGGTTGGACAAGCTTGCCGGCGGCAATGCGCTGGCCAGCCTGGGCGCTCTGAGCGGCTTGCTGGGGCAGAGCGGTGGCACCAAGTTCTCGGGGCTCGAGAGCGCCCTGGGCGACGTGAAGAACACTAATGACCTGAACACGGCGTTCAGCGCCCTGGGCATGGACAGCGGCATGATTGGCCAGTTCGCCCCGGTGCTCCTGCAGTTCCTCGGCCAGCAGGGCGTGGGCGGTTCGCTGCTCAGCAGCCTGGGCGGGATCTGGGGCGCAGGCAGCGGTATCTGATCAACGGCGCTCGGCGCGCAAGGCGTCGATGCGCCGGTCCTTTTCGGTCCAGAGCTGGTTAACCCAGTTCTGGACGGTCTGGCGAAACGCCGGATCGTTTTCGTAATCCCCCTGCCACAACGCCGGGTCCAGCTCACGGGTCTGGATATCGACGATCACTCGCGGCACGCTGCCGCTGATCAAATCCCAGAAACCGGGGATCTTCTGCTGCGGATAGACCACCGTCACATCGAGGATGGCGTCGAGCTGTTCGCCCATGGCCGCCAGCACGAACGCCACGCCGCCGGCCTTCGGCTTGAGCAGCTGGTTGAAGGGGGATTGCTGTTGCTCCCGCTTGACCGGTGTGAAGCGGGTGCCTTCCAGGTAATTGACCACGGTGACCGGCTGGCGCTTGAACAGCTCGCAGGCGGCCTTGGTGATTTCCAGGTCCTTGCCTTGCAGCTCCGGGTTCTTGGCCAGGAAGGCCTTGCTGTAGCGCTTCATGAAGGGGTAGTCCAGGGCCCACCAGGCGAGGCCGAGGAAAGGCACCCAGATCAGCTCTTTCTTCAGGAAGAACTTGAAGAAGGGCGTGCGGCGGTTGAGGGTCTGGATCAGCGCCGGGATATCGACCCAGGACTGATGGTTGCTGATCACCAGGTACGAAGTGTCGCCCCGCAGGTTGTCGCCGCCGCGGATGTCCCACTGGGTGGGAATGCACAGGGCGAAGATCAGCTTGTCGATTTCGGCCCAGGTCTCGGCAATCCACATCACCGCTTTCGACGCGCCGTCGCGCAGGCGCCCCGGCAGGACCAGCTTGAGCAGGGCGAACACCATCAGCGGTCCGAACAGGACCAGGGTGTTGAGCAACAGCAGCAAGGTGACGAAACAGCCGGTGAGCAGGCGGCGCATAAGGAACTCTTGAAGGCGTCTGGGCGCGCCATGATAAGCACCTTCGACGGGCAGGCCAAATCCGCATGTGCTGACGAATGTTTCACCTGTCCCCGGTTATCCTTGCGCCCAGCCACACCGCCATAACCCGTGCTGTAGGAGCGAGGCTTGCCCGCGAATGCCGACACCGCGCGATCCGCGCATTGCCGATACTGCGCATTGCCTGACCGGGCGTCAGGGCGCCATCGCGGGCAAGCCTCGCTCCTACAGGGTGATCGATCGTTGCGAGCGAACCAATCGCCCGGCCACGGTCTAAAATCCTGCTGCCCACTTTCCAAGGAACCTGCTCACGTGAAATCCGTCCTTGCACTCCTGTCCCTGCTGGCGCTGCCGGTCATGGCCGCCGAGCCGACCCTCTACGGGCGCTACGAATACATCCAACTGCCGGAAATCGGCGAAACCCTCAAGGCCAAGATGGACACTGGCGCCCTGACCGCGTCGCTGTCGGCCAAGGATATCGAGACCTTCACCCGCGATGGCGAGGAGTGGGTGCGTTTCCGCCTGGCGACCAAGGACGCCGACGGCAAGGTCTACGAACACAAGGTGGCGCGGATCAGCAAGATCAAGAGCCGCGCCGATGAAGACGAAGACAACGAAGAGGCGCAGTCGGCCAAGCGGCCGGTGGTCGACCTGGAAATGTGCCTGGGCAATGTCAAGCGCACGGTCGAGGTCAACCTGACCGACCGCAGCAGCTTCAACTATCCGTTGTTGATCGGCGCCAAGGCCCTGCGCGAGTTCAACGCCGCGGTGAACCCGGCCCGGCGCTACACCGCGGACAAACCCGACTGCTGATCAGACCTGATTGACGGCGCAGGAGGCATCCGGCACCGTTCGGGCACTTACTTTCCGTGCTCGGACGCCATGCCTCATATCCTGATTGTCGAAGACGAAGCGGCGATAGCCGATACGCTGATTTTTGCCCTGCAGGGCGAAGGTTTCAGCACCACCTGGCTGAGCCTCGGGCAAGCCGCGCTGGACTATCAGCGCAGCACGCCGGCGGACCTGCTGATTCTCGATATCGGCCTGCCTGACATCAGCGGCTTCGAAACCTGCAAGCAGCTGCGGCGTTTCAGCGAGGTGCCGGTGATGTTCCTCAGCGCCCGGGACGGTGAAATCGACCGCGTGGTGGGCCTGGAAATCGGCGCCGACGATTATGTGGTCAAGCCTTTCAGCCCACGCGAGGTCGCCGCAAGGGTCAAGGCCATCCTCAAGCGCATGGCGCCGCGGGCGCCGGTCGAGGCACCGGCCGCGCTGTTCCAGGTCGATATCGACAAGTTCCAGATCAGCTACCGCGGCCAGCCCCTGAGCCTGACCCGGCATGAATTCCGCCTGCTGCACTGCCTGCTGGAGCAACCCGAACGGGTGTTCAGCCGCGAACAGTTGCTCGATGCCCTGGGCGTGGCGGCGGACGCCGGCTACGAACGCAGCATCGACAGCCATATCAAGAGCCTGCGGGCCAAGCTGCGCCTGGTGGCGGCCACCGCCGAGCCGATCCAGACCCATCGCGGCCTGGGCTACAGCTACAGCCCGGGGCACAGCTGATGCCGTTGGGAATCCGGATTTTCCTGGTCTATGTGCTGTTCGTCGGCCTGACCGGCTATTTCGTGCTCAGTACCGTGATGGAGGAAATCCGCCCGGGCGTGCGCCAATCCACCGAGGAAACCCTGGTGGACACCGCCAACCTGATGGCGGAAATCCTGCGTGACGATTTCAAGGCCGGGACCCTCAGCGAGAACCGCTGGCCGCAGCTACTCAATGCCTATGGCGAGCGGCAGCCGGCGGCGACCATCTGGGGCCTGCCGAAAAACCAGGTCAACCACCGCATCTACGTCACCGACGCCCAGGGCAAGGTGGTGCTGGACTCCAGCGGCCTGGCGGTCGGCCAGGACTATTCGCGCTGGAACGATGTGTACCTGACCCTGCGCGGCCAATACGGTGCACGCTCCTCGCGCAGCGTGGCCGATGACCCGAATTCCTCGGTGATGCATGTCGGCGCGCCGATTCGCGATAACGGCCGGATCATCGGCGTGGTCACCGTGGCCAAGCCCAACAGTTCCCTGCAGCCCTACGTCGACCGCACGGAGCGGCGCCTGCTGTGGTACGGCGCCGGGCTGATCGGCCTGGGCCTGCTGTTCGGCGCCTTGCTGTCGTGGTGGCTGAGCGCGGCCCTGCGCCGCCTGACCGGCTACGCCCAGGCGGTCAGCGAGGGGCGCCGCGCCGAGCTGCCGCACTATCGCGGCGGCGAGCTGGAGCAACTGGCCACGGCGGTGGAGCACATGCGCACCCAGCTGGAGGGCAAGGCCTATGTCGAGCGCTATGTGCACACCCTGACCCACGAGCTGAAAAGCCCGCTGGCGGCGATTCGCGGCGCGGCGGAGCTGTTGCAGGGCGACATGCCCGGCGAGCAGCGCGCGCGTTTCGTCGGCAATATCGACAGCGAAAGCGCGCGCATGCAGCAGTTGATCGAGCGTTTGCTGAACCTGGCGCAAGTCGAGCAGCGCCATGGCCTGGAGGAGCGGGTGGCGGTGCCGCTGGCGGATCTGGTGAAGCAGTTGCTCGACAGCCAGAAGGCGCGGATCGAGGGCAAGGGCTTGCAGGTCGAGCAGCGTATCGACCCGGGGCTGAAGTTGTCCGGCGAGGCGTTCCTGCTGCGCCAGGCATTGGGCAACCTGCTGGAGAACGCCCTGGATTTCACCCCTGCTGGCGGTGTGTTGCGTTTCACGGCCAGCAGAACGGGCGACTGGTTGCGGGTCAGCCTGTTCAACCAGGCCGAGCCCATTCCGGAGTACGCCCTGGCGCGCCTGACCGAGCGTTTCTACTCGCTGCCACGGCCCGACAGCGGACGCAAAAGCACCGGCCTGGGGCTGAACTTCGTCGAAGAAGTGGTGCAGCTGCACGGCGGCCAGATGCACATCGGCAACGTGCCCGGGGGCGTTGAAGCGACCTTGCAGTTTCCGGTCTGACGCCCTGCGTCTACCGTTTTGCGGCTGCTTCGCAGACCGATCGCAGCCTTCGGCAGCGGCTACAAAACCGTCGCAGCCGCCAAATCTGCCAGCCGCCCACCTTCAAGGGATAACCGCAAAAAACACCCCGCCGCCCCTGTAGCCGCTGGCGCAGCCTGCGATCGGGCGCGAAGCGGCCGCAAGATCTGCCAGCCACCCCACCCTCAAGGGATAACCACAGAAAACGCCCCACAACCTGTAGCCGCTGGCGCAGCCTGCGCCCGGGCGCGCAGCGGCCGCAAGATCTGCCAGCCGCCCACCTTCAAGGGATCACCGCAGAAAACGCCCCACAACCTGTAGCCGCTGGCGCAGCCTGCGATCGGGCGCGAAGCGGCCGCAAGATCTGCCAGCCACCCCTCCCTCAAGGGATAGCCGCAAAAAACGCCCCACAACCTGTAGCCGCTGCCGAAGGCTGCGATCGGGCGCGCAGCGGCCGCAGGGGCTGCCAGCCGCCTCATCTTCAAGGGATAGACGCGTCCATAAAAGGCCCAGCGGCAATCTCCACACACTCTCCACACAGCCCCCATAAAACCCCCACATGGGCTGCCCAGACTCTTCCTCATTCGAACAGGGAGAGAACCCATGAACCGCAATCTGACCATGAAACTTGGGGCCATAGCCCTGTTGATCCTGGGGCTGCTGGTGCCGCTGTTGATGATCGACGGGCTGATCCAGGAGCGCCAGGAGCTGCGCGACGGTGTGCTGGCCGATATCGCCCGCAGCTCCAGCTCCAGCCAGCAACTGAGCGGCCCGCTGCTGGTGGTGCCCTATCGCAAGGTGGTGCGCACCTGGAAAACCAACGAGAAGACCAACACGCGCTACCAGGAACAGGGAGAAGAGCGCGGGCAGCTGTATTTCCTGCCGGAGCGCTTCGAGCTCGATGGCCAGGTGAAGACCGAGCTACGCGCCCGGGGCATCTACGAGGCCCGGCTGTTCCACGCCAATAACCGCATCAGCGGGCAGTTTGTGGTGCCCGAGCAGTTGGGGATCAAGGAAGACTTCGCCGACTACAAGTTCGAGCAGCCGTATCTCGCCGTGGGCATCAGCGACATTCGTGGCATCGAGCAGGCCATGGCCCTGGAGCTGAACGGGCAGAACCTGGCGTTCGTGCCCGGCACCCAGCTCGACTGGCTGGGGGAAGGGGTGCACGTCAACCTGCCGCTGCTGGACGGCAAGCGCAGCACCGACCTGGACTTCGCCTTTAACCTGCAACTGCAAGGTACCGAGCAGCTGCGAGTATTGCCGGTGGGCCGGACCAGCAAGGTGCGCCTGCGCGCCGACTGGCCTCACCCGAGCTTTATCGGCAATTACCTGCCGGCCCAGCGTGAAATTTCCGACTTGGGTTTTGCCGCCAACTGGCAGACTTCGTTCTTCTCCACCAACCTGGAAAGCGCGCTGAGCCATTGCCTGGGTGGTGCGTGCAAGGAATTCAAGAACCGTTCCTTCGGCGTGAGTTTCATCGACCCGGTGGACCAGTACCTCAAGAGCGATCGGGCGATCAAATATGCGCTGCTGTTCATCGCCCTGACCTTTGCCGGCTTCTTCCTTTTCGAAGTGCTCAAGAACCTGGCCGTGCACCCGGTGCAATACGCCCTGGTGGGCGTGGCCCTGGCGTTCTTCTATCTGTTGCTGCTGTCGCTTTCGGAACACATCGGCTTCGCCCTGGCCTACCTGCTGTCGGCCGGTGCCTGTGTGATGCTGATCGGCTTCTACGTCTGCCATGTGCTGCGCAGCCTGGGCCACGGCCTGAGTTTCGCCGCCGGCCTGGCTGCCCTCTACGGCCTGTTGTACGGCTTGCTGAGCGCCGAGGACTATGCGCTGCTGATGGGCTCGCTGCTGCTGTTCGGCCTGCTGGGTGTGTTCATGGTGCTGACCCGCAAGCTCGACTGGTACGGCGTGAGCCAGGCCAAACCGGCCCAGCCGCTGACGTTCGAGACGCAGGTGGCCCATGAGTAGGTCGCTGGGTTTGCGCGAGGAGCAGCAGGCGGCGCAGGCCCTGCTGGCGTGGATAGTCGGGTTGTTGCCTGAACAACCCGGGGGCGGCCATCGCGAGCTGGCTCGCCCCTACCCAAGCGCTGCCAGCCCTTGCAGCAGCGGGCTTGCCCGCGATAGGGCGCGCTGGACCAGCTAATCGTTTGGCTCAGACCGGCGGCTGGGTCGCCAGCATCGATGGGCGCTGACTGACCTCGGCGTACCAGGCCGCCAGTTGCGGCTGGGCATCACGCCACTGCAGGTCGGGGTGGCGGAAGTCGAGGTAGCCCAGGGCGCAGGCGACGCTGATGGCGGCGATGTCGAAGTGGCTGGCCAGTTCGGCGATCGCATCGGCCTCGAGCACGGCCAGGGCGCGGCGGATCTTGTCGCGCTGGCCGTCGAGCCACTGCTCCCAGTGTTTCTCGGGGGCGCGCAGGGCCAGTTCGTAACGGATCAGCACCGAGGCGTCCATGATCCCGTCGGCCAGGGCCGCCAGGGTCAGGCGCCGCCAGCGGGCCGAGCCCTCGCGAGGGATCAGCGGGTTGCCGACGTGCTGCTGGTCGAGGTAATCGAGAATCACCCGGCTGTCGTACAGCACGCTGCCGTCGGCCAGGCGCAGGGCGGGAATCTTGCCCAGCGGGTTGTCCTGGTTGAGCGCGGCGTCCGGGCTCACCGGGGTCAGCTGGCTGGCTTGCAGGGCCACGCGATCCAGCTGGCCGGTCTCGTGCAGCAGCACCATGACTTTGCGCACGTAAGGTGATGCGGGGTTGTGGAACAGCGTCATGCTGGGGGTGGACATGAATATTCCTCGTGGATGGAAGGGGAGCACAGGCTCGCCATCCCGGGGATCTTAGCGCAGCCTCTGGCCCCGGCCACAGAGGCGCATGCGGCACAGACAAGGAGTGATGAATGCGCAGGTCTTATCTTCGACACGGCTTGTACAGCCTGGCCCTGACCCTTGCGGGCGGGCTGGCGGTGTACCTGGCCTTGCAGTACGAGTTTCGCCGCCATGGCGAGGGGGCGCCGGAGTTGATCGGGGCATTCGCCTGGATGGCCTGGTACTGGGCGCTGCCGGCGCTGGCCCTGCCAGCCCTGGGCTGTGCCCTGCTGGGCCTGCGCGGCCCCGAACCGGTGACCCGGCCCTGGCGTTGGGGCCTGGCGGCGAGTTATGTGCCGTTGTTGGGGCTGGCGCTGTTCTGCGTGCTGGTGGCCGCCGAGGCGCAGCAGGAAAACCGCGTGTTCATCCCGGTATTGCCGATCGGCCTGGGGCTGGCGCTGTACCTGTGGCGCGGTTTCCCCGCCGCCGGGCTCAGGCCGCAGGCGGGCGGTTGAACAAGCCCCGCAGGGCGATAAAGGCCGGGGCGCCGAGGCCGAGCCAGCTCAGGGCGTCCCAGATGCCGTCGCCGAGCAGCGCGGAGAACAGCCCCGCGGCACTGAGCACGGCCAGGAACAGCGGCGCGCCGAAGACCTTCCAGAAGTTCGATTGCCGCGGCCTCATGGCGCCACCCCGGCAGGTTCGCCCAGGGCCGGCCTGGCCGTGCGGCGCCGGACGATCCACAAATACAGGCCGCTGCCCAGGACGATGATGGTCAGCACATCCAGGGTCGCCCAGAGGATCTTCATCGGCATGCCGCCGTAGTCGCCGAAATGCAGCGGTTGCGACATGCCCATGGCGTCCATGTACCAGGGACGTTCGGCCACGGCCGTGACCTGCAGGGTGCTGGCGTCGATCAGCACCGGGGTCAGCAGGTGCGAGGTCAGGTGAGTGCTACCTTTCATGAACACCGCGTAATGGTGTTCGCTGGAGAAACGCGTGCCGGGGAAGGCGATGAAGTCTGGCTGCATGCCCGGCGCCACTTCCTTGGCGATCTCCAGCAGGCGGCTGGCCGGGGCCAGTCGGGTCAGCGGCGGCGCATCGCGGTAAGGCTCGACCATCGCGCTGAGGCTGTCGTTGCGCCAGGCGGCGATCAGCAGGTCGGCGCAGGCGCTGATGACCCCGGTGACGCCGACCACCAGGGCCCAGGTCAGGGTCACCACGCCGATCAGGTTATGCAGGTCCAGCCAGCGCAGGCGGGTGGACTTGTCCTGGCGCACCGTGGCGAAGTCCAGCCGGCGCATGAACGGCAGGTACAGCACCACGCCGGAAATGATCGCCAGCACGAACAGCAGCCCCATGAAGGCCAGCAGCAGCTTGCCCGGCAAGCCGGCGAACATGTCCACATGCAGGCGCAGCATGACCATCATCAGCCCGCCGTTGGCCGAAGGCGTTTCCACCGCTTCGCCGGTGCGCGCATCGAGCATGAAGGTGTGGGACGAGTTGGGTTCGGTGCCGGCGGTCCTGGCCATGATGGTGAGCACGCCGTTGGGGTCTTCCTCGTCCCAGCCGAAATACTGCATGACCTCGCCCGGCCGGTGGGCCTCGGCGGCGCGCACCAGTTGCTGCAGGTCCAGTTGCGGGGTGTCGGCGGGCATTTCCCGCAGCTCGGGCGCGTCGCCCAGCAGGTGGTCGATCTCATGGTGAAAGATCAGCGGCAGCCCGGTCAGGGCCAGCATCAGCAGGAATACCGTGCAGATCAGGCTGGTCCAGGTGTGGATAAAGGACCAGCGGCGGATGGTTTTGCTTTTCATTTCTTAGCCTTCAGACACGCCAAGGCCGTCCTTGCTGGACGGCCTGGTTGTTTAACTCAGCCGATTACCATTGGTAGGTGGCACTGGCGATCACGCTACGTTGATCGCCGTAGTAGCAGTAGGAACCATCGCAGGTGGAAATGTATTCCTTGTCGAACAAATTGGTGGCGTTGAGTTTCAGCGACGCCCCTTTGAGGCTGTTGTCCAGGCGGCCGAGGTCGTAATGCACGGAGGCATCGAACACCGTGTAGGCGTCGGCCTTGCCCAGCCAGGTATTGGCCTGGTCGCCATAGGTATTGCCGGTATAGCGGGCGCCGGCACCGATGCCGAAACCGTCGAGCACGCCAGAGTGCCAGGTGTAGTCGGTCCACAGGGAGGCTTGCTGGTTCGGCATCAGCTGCAGGCGGTTGCCTTTGTAGATGCCTTTCTGGATCTCGGACTTGGCCAGGGTGTAGGCGGCGATGACCTTGAGGTTCTCGGTCACGTCCGACACCGCTTCCAGTTCCAGGCCCTTGACCTTCACTTCGCCGGTCTGGTTGGTGATCGACTCGCCGCCTGGGCCGATGCTGGTCACCAGGACGTTTTTCTGCGTCAGGTCATACACCGCCGCGCTCAGCAGGGTGTTTGAACCGGGCGGCTGGTACTTGATGCCCAGCTCCCATTGCTTGCCTTCGGTGGGTTTATACGACTCGGTCGGGGAGACGCTGGCGTTGCTGGCGGGCTGGAACGATTCGGCGTAGGACAGGTACGGCACAAAACCCGAGTCGAACACATAGCTCAGCGCCGCGTTGCCACTGAAGTTCTTGCTGCGGTCGGTGTTGGTCGCGTCGTTCTGGTTGAAGTAGGTGGTGCCCTGGTGCACCCAGTCCTCGCGGCCGCCCACGGTCAGGCGCCATTTATCCAGGGCCATCTGGTCCTGCACGTAGAAGCCGGTCTGCACGGTTTTCTGGTTGTAGTCGTAGTAGGCGCTGGAGCGCGGCGGACGGACGATCGGCTGGCCATAGATCGGGTTGAAGATATTGGTGGTCCCGCCGTCACCGTAGATCGACAGGTAGGAAGTGTCGGTGCGTTGGTGATCCAGGCCGATCAGCACGGTGTGGCTGATGTCGCCGGTGGCGAAGTCGGCCTGGAAGTTGTTGTCGACCGCGAACTGGCTGATGTCCTCGTCGACATTGGTCGAGGTGCGGCTGATATTGCCTTGCTCGTCGGCCGGGGCGTAGGCGTAGGAACCCACGGTCAACTGCTGGAAGGACAGCTCCGATTTGGTGTAGCGCAGGTTCTGGCGGAACTGCCAGACATCGTTGAAACGATGCTCGAAGGCGTAGCCCAGGGCGTAGTAGGTGCGGTCGTAGAACTCGTAGTCCGGGTCGCCCAGGTTCTTGTGATGGGAGATGTCGCCGAGCGGCGAGTCGATCTTGGTGCCCTGGATCGGCAGGAACTGGCTGGTCGCCCCGGTATCGTCGCGGGTGAATTGCGAGAGCAGGGTCAGCTTGGTGTCGGGGTCGATGTTCCAGGTCAGGCTGGGGGCGATGTTGTAGCGCTTGTTGTCGATGTGGTCGACCTGGGTGCCGGCATCTCGCACCACGCCGCTGAGCCCGTAGAGGAACTGGCCTTCCTCGTCGATCTTGCCGGTGCTGGCGAAGTTGATCTGGCGATAGTTGTCGCTGCCGTACTGGATCTGCACGGCATGGCTGGCTTCAGCGCTGGGGCGCCTGCTGACCATGTCCAGCAAGCCGCCCGGCGGGGTCTGGCCATAGACCGACGAGGCCGGGCCGCGCAGCAGGGCCAGGCGGTCGAGGTTCCAGGTTTCCGCCTTCGGGTTGGCGTACACGCCGCGGGGCAGGGGCAGGCCGTCGAGGAATTGCGTGGGCTCGAAGCCGCGCACGCGCATCCAGTCATAGCGGGTGTCACTGCCGTAGCTGGCGGAAACGATACCGGGCATGTAGCGCACGGCATCGTCCAGGTTCTGCACGTTGCGGTCTTCCATCTGCTGGCGGGTGGCGACGGAAATCGAACGCGGCGCTTCGACCAGCGAGGTGTCGGTCTTGGTGCCGGCGGCGGTGCGTGTGGCGAGGTAGCCGTCCACGGGGCCCCAGGCACTTTCATAGGCTTGCTGGCCGGTGATGCTGGTTTCCGGCAAGGCCACCACGCCGTCGGGAATTGCCACCAGGCTGTAGGTGCCGGCGCTGCTTTGTTCCAGTTGCAGGCCGGTGCCGCGCAGGGCCTCGCGCAGGGCGCCGGCGGCATCGAACTGGCCCTTGACCGGGGACGAGGTCTTGCCGGCGGCCAGGCTCGGGTTGAGGCTCAGGGCCAGGCCGGCCTGGCTGGCGATCTGGTTCAAGGTGGTGGCCAGGGGCGCGGCCGGCAGATTGTAGGCGCGCACGCTGGACACCTGTTCGGCGGCGACCGATGCGGTGCTGGCCAGCGGGACGCAAAAGGCAATGGCCACGGCCAACAGGCTGGGGCGCAACAGGGTGTCTAGCATGCGGGACATACGGCGGCTCCTGATGAAAATATTTCTCAATTGCCTATGTGCCGGACGAGATGCAAAAAGTGATAGGGCGGATTGAAAATAATTTCGATTCAGCAAAAGCCGGGGCGTTTCAGGTGGGTGTGGCGCGGTGATCGCGAGCAAGCTTCGCTCCTGCGGAGTGTGCAGGCTCGCGACCAGCGCCTAGGGCTTGGCCTTGTTTTCGCCCCGCGCCACCAGCGTCACCCACCACGGCGTATGGCGCTCGATGGCCACGGGCAGGGTCGGCAGCAGCGCGCTCAGGGCCAGGTCGGTGTCGTGCAGCGGGAAGCTGCCGGTGATGCGCAGGTCGGCCACCTCGTCGGCCACGCCCAGATGGCCACGGCGATAGCGCCCCAGTTCGCTGACCAGATCCGCCAGGCGCGCGTTGTCCACCACCAGCATGCCGCGGGTCCAGGCGTCGGCGCCGGGGTTCAGGGCCAGCAGCGGGCCGAGGCCGTCGCGGCGTATCAGCACCTGCTGGCCTTCCTTGAGGATCTGCTCGCCCTGGCCCGACTCCGGCCGCGCGGCCACGGCCGATTGCAGCACGCTCAGGCGCGTGCCCTGTTCCTCGCGCTTGACCAGGAACCGCGTACCCAGCGCGCGCATGTGGCCTTCGCGGGTCTCGACGATAAACGGCCGGGCGTCGCCATGGCCGGTCTCGATCAGGATCTCGCCTTCCTGCAACACGATGCGCCGCTGTTTTTCGTCGAAACGCACATCCACGGCGCTGTGGGTATTGAGGTTGATCAGCGTGCCGTCGGCCAGGCGCAGGGTGCGCTGCTCGCCGGTGGCGGTGCGCTGGTCGGCGAGCCAGTAATCCAGCTGGCCGTAACGGTCGCCGGCGAACCAGGCCAGGCCCAGCAGCAGGGCGACGCTGGCCAGCCCGCTGCCGAGCTTGCGCACGCGACGGCGGATGCTGTCCCGCGATTGCAGCAGGGCGCTGCGGGCCGGGCCGCTGGCCACGCTGAAACGTTGGTCGAGCATGCCCAGTTGGCGCCAGGCGCGGGCGTGTTCTTCATCGGCGGCGTGCCATTTGGCGAATTCCTCGCGGGCCATCGGGTTGCCCTCGCCGGAGTCCAGCGACAGCTGCCAGGCGATGGCGGCGTCCAATACCCGGGCGGAGACCGGCTTGGCGTTGAGCGGGCTCATGTCGGCTCACCGTACAGGGCGATGTAGCACTGGCGAATGCCCTGGGCCAGGTACTGCCTGACGCGCGGCACCGATACGCCGAGGCGTTCGGCGATTTCGGCATGGCCGAGGCCGTCGAGGCGGTTATAGAGGAAGGCGGCGCGGGCCTTGCTCGACAGCTTGCCCAGCAGGCGGTCGATGGCCTTGAGGTCTTCGAGGATCAGTTGCTGTTCTTCCGGGGAGGGCTGTTCCTCTTCCGGGACCAGCATCAGTTCGGCGAGGTAGGCCTGTTCCAGCGCGGCGCGGCGGAAGTAATCGAACAGCAGGCCCTTGGCGATGGCCACCAGGAACGCCCGCGGCTCGCGCGGGGCGCTCAGTTCGCCGCGGCCCAGCAGGCGGACGAAGGTGTCCTGGCTCAGGTCCTCGGCCCGTTGCGGGCAGGCCACGTTGCGTCGCAGCCAGGCCAGCAGCCAGCCGCGATGGTCGCGATACAACGCACCAACGAGGTCACTGTGAGGGCTTTGGGCTGACGACACCGGGCATCACCAATCGAGAAGTTTAAACTAACGAGAATTATTCGCGATTGTGGCAGGGCGCACAGAGCCGCGCAATGGGCGCCGGTCGGCTGGGGGCGTAGCCCATGTTTCGGGCCGATTTCTGTAGCCGCTGCCGAGCGACGCGAGGCTGCGACCGGCAACGCAGTTGCCGCAAAGCCTGGGCTTGCAGTGTGCCAGGCAGAACGCGCCGCCGCCGGCCGGCGCCCGCTATGCGCTCGATCGCGGCCTCGCCATGGCTCGGCAGCGGCTACAGGGTCAGAAGGAGTGGCTCTGTTGCCTACGCTTCCATTGGTTGAGCCGTTGCTGCAGGTTCAGCGGGCTGTGGATCTGCTGCTGGCGGGCGCGGCTGAACAGGATCAGCGCCAATTCGGCTGTGGCCAGGGCATCGGCGGCGGCGTTGTGGCGTTCGCCGGCCTGCAGCTTGAAGTAGCCCATCCAGTCGTCCAGCCCGGCTTGGCGGATATGCGCCTGCGGGCAGAGCAGCGGGGCCATGTCGGCGACGTCGAGGAACGGATGCTGCAAGCGATAACCCAGGCTGTCCTTCAGGGCCCGGCCGAGCATGTGCTGGTCGAACGGTGCGTGGAAGGCCAGCAGCGGGCTGTCGCCGACGAAGTCCATGAAGTCCAGCAAGGCTTGCGCCGGATCGCAGCCGGCGGCAATCGCACTGGGCCCGAGGCCGTGAATCAGTACGCTGGGGCTGAGCTTGTGATCGGTGCGCTGCAAGGTGCGCTCGAACTGCTGGCCCAAATCGATGGCGCCGTCTTCTATCACCACCGCGCCAATGGACAGCACCTGGTCGCGGTTGAGGTTGAGCCCGGTGGTTTCCAGGTCCACCACCACCCAGCGCTGTTCGCGCAGGCTGCATTCGCCCAGCGGCGGGGCGACGGGCAGGCGCTCGCGGCGGCGTTGCTGTTCGGCGCTGAGCGCCGCGTTGGCCGGGCGCAACCAGGCGAACAGGCTCATAGCTGGTACCTCAGCGCCAGGCTGCTTTGCAGGCGCTGGGCCTGGCGCAGCGATTCGCGCAGGATCCGCCGGTCGAGGTGGTTGAGGCTGTCCGGGTCGACGCGGTTGGAGTAAGGCAGGTTCTGCCGGGTCTGCAATTGGTGTTGCTGCATGCGGGTCTGCTGGATGAAGTGATAGGCCTCTTCATAGGCGGCGCCGTCGAGGGGATCGATGACTTCCCTGGCCACCAGTTGGCGCAGGCGTTCCAGGGTGTTGTTGGCGTCGATGCCGTTGGCCAGGGCCAGCAGGCGCGCACCGTCGACGAAGGGGGTAAGCCCCTGCACCTTGAGGTCGAGCGTGGCTTTCTCGCCATTTTTGCGGGCCAGCACGAACTCGCGGAAACGCCCGACCGGCGGGCGCTGGCGCAGGGCGTTCTCGGCCATCATGCGCTGGAACAGACGGTTGTCGCCGACCTGGTCGAGGATGCCGCGGCGCAGTTGCGCACAGCCCTGCTCGTCGCCCCAGACCACCCGCAGGTCGAAATAGATGCTTGAGCCCAGCAGGTTCTCCGGCGTGGCCTCGCGAATGAAGGCGGCGAAGCGCCGTGCCCATTCGGCGCGGGACAGGCACAGCTCGGGGTTGCCGGCCATGATGTTGCCTTTGCACAGGCTGAAGCCGCACAGCGCCAGGCTCTGGTTGATCTGCTGCGCCAGGGGCAGCAGCTTGCCGCGGATCTCTGCCGCATGAGCGGCGTCGCGCGCTTCGAACAGGATGCCGTTGTCCTGGTCGGTGTGCAGGGTCTGCTCGCGCCGGCCTTCGCTGCCGAAACACAGCCAGCTGAATGGCACGCCCGGGTCGCCCTTGTCGGCCAGGGTCAGTTCGATGACCCGGCACACGGTGTGGTCGTTGAGCAGGGTGATGATGTGGGTAATCTGGGTCGAGGACGCGCCGTGGGCGAGCATGCGCTCCACCAGTTGGCCGATCTCGCCGCGAATCGCCACCAGGTTGTCGATGCGCGGCGCATTGCGGATGGTCCGCGCCAGGTGCACCAGGTCGACCCGTTGCAGGGAAAACAGATCGCGTTCGGACACCACGCCGCACAGGCGCTGGTCTTTGACCAGGCAGACGTGGGCGATGTGCCGCTCGGTCATGGCGATGGCGGCGTCGAATGCGCTGTGGTCCGGCGAGAGGGCGAACGGCGCCTGGGTCATGTGCCGCTCGATGCCTTGGTTGAAGTCGCTGGTGCCGTCGGCCACCACCTGGCGCAGGTCGCGCAGGGTGAAGATGCCCAGCGGCGCCTTGTGTTCATCTACGACTACGATGCTGCCAACCTGCTGCTCGTGCATCAGGCTCACGGCCTCGCGCAGCGGGGTGGCCGGGCTGCACGTCACTGGGTGACGCATCGCCAGTTCGCCCAGCCGGGTGTTGAGGGAATATTGGGTGCCGAGGGTTTCCACGGCTTTCTGCTGGACTTGCTGGTTGACCTGGTCCAGCAGGCTGCTGACGCCGCGCAGGGCGAAATCGCGAAACACCGCGCAGAGGGCGAACAGCTTGATGAAGGCCGGCTTGTTCAATTGCAGGCAGAAGGTGTCTTCGGCGGCCAGGTGCTCGGTTCGGGTGGCGCGCTCGCCGAGCAGCGCGGCGAGGGGGAAACACTCGCCAGCGGTGATCTCGAAAGTGGTTTCGGTGCCGCCCTTGATCGCGTGCTGGCGCTCGCCGACCACTCGCCCCTGCTTGACGATATAGAAGTGCTCGACCGGCCCGTCGGCGGGTTTGATGATGCTTTCGCCGGGGCCGTAGAAACGCAGTTGGCATTGCTCGACCAGGTAGGCCAGGTGAGCGTTTTCCATCTGATTGAAAGGGGGGAACCGCTGGAGAAACTGCATCGTGCCGTGGATGTTCTGCAACACCGCGGTTTTCCCTGCCTGGGTGAAGGCATCCGCTTTACTCATAACCATTACCGCAGTCTTTTTGGATTTGTCGTGGTCGGGTCTGCGGGCCATGGTCGGCCCCACGCTCGAAGGTGCCCATTGGACGTAAGTCTAGGTAGCGGTTTTTCACCTGTTAATTGGCTTCAAGCAGGTGTCAAAACTGCGAAAAAAGTACTTATCCGGCCTCTTGGAAAAAAATCCGACGAAGTGCACATTGGAGGCCTGCTTAGCGATGTCTGACCACTGTGCTAGGGGATCGATTTGAATATGTAGAGAACGCCATGTCCGACCACGATATTTTGAGTGATGCCGAGCGCGAGGCGTTGAACGCCGTGATGCTCGAGCCTGATCTGCCGCCCCAGCGCGTGTTGATCGCCGATGATGACAAGGACGCCCGTGAATTGCTGTCGGAGATCCTGGGGCTGGATGGCATTCGCTGCATGACCGCAGCCAGTGGCAAGGCAGCGCTTGAACTGTTGAACTCGAACAAGTCGATCGGCTTGCTGATCACCGACCTGCGCATGGCCCCCTGCAACGGCCTGGACCTGATACGCCAGGTGCGAGAATCGGAGCGCGCGGCGCTGCCGATCATTATCATTTCCGGCGATGCCGATGTACGCGACGCCATCGCCGCTATGCACCTGAGCGTGGTGGATTTCCTGCTCAAGCCCATCGACACCGGCAAGCTGCTGGCGCTGGTCAAGCACGAGCTGGGAGTGGCGCGCTAGGCCGGTGCGGCGATGTGCGGGAGCGCGCTTGCCGGCGATACGGTTTCGCAGAACCCACAAAAAAGCCCCGATCGCAGGATCGGGGCTTTTCTTTTACCGCGTTAACGCAGGATCACAGGCCGTTGCGCGCCTTGAACTCGCGACGACGACGGTGCAGCACCGGCTCGGTGTAGCCGTTGGGCTGCTTGGTGCCTTCGATCACCAGTTCGACCGCCGCCTGGAAGGCGATGTTGCTGTCGAAGTTCGGTGCCAGCGGACGGTACAGGGTGTCGCCGGCGTTCTGCCGGTCCACCACCGGCGCCATGCGCTTGAGGCTTTCCATGACCTGGGCTTCGGTAACCACGCCGTGGCGCAGCCAGTTGGCGATGTGCTGGCTGGAAATACGCAGGGTGGCGCGGTCTTCCATCAGGCCCACGTCGTTGATGTCCGGCACCTTGGAACAGCCGACGCCCTGGTCGATCCAGCGCACCACGTAACCGAGAATGCCCTGGGCGTTGTTGTCCAGTTCGTTCTTGATCTCTTCGGCCGACCAGTTGGTGTTGCTGGCCAGCGGGATGGTCAGGATGTCGTCTACCGAGGCGCGGGCACGCTTGGCCAGTTCGGCCTGGCGGGCGAACACGTCGACCTTGTGGTAATGCAGGGCATGCAGGGCCGCGGCGGTAGGCGACGGCACCCAGGCGGTGTTGGCGCCGGCCAGCGGGTGGGCGATTTTCTGTTCGAGCATGGCGGCCATCAGGTCGGGCATGGCCCACATGCCTTTGCCGATCTGCGCGCGACCTTGCAGGCCGGTGCTCAGGCCGATGTCGACGTTCCAGTTCTCGTAGGCGCCGATCCACTTGGCGGCCTTCATCTCGGCCTTGCGCACCACGGCGCCGGCTTCCATGGAGGTGTGGATTTCATCGCCTGTGCGGTCGAGGAAGCCGGTGTTGATAAACACCACGCGCTCGCTGGCGGCCTTGATGCAGGCCTTGAGGTTGACCGTGGTGCGGCGCTCCTCGTCCATGATCCCGACTTTGAGGGTGTTGCGCGGCAGTTCCAGCACCTCTTCGATGCGCCCGAACAGCTCGTTGGTGAAGGCGGCTTCTTCCGGGCCGTGCATCTTCGGCTTCACGATGTACACCGAGCCGGTGCGGCTGTTGGTGCGCGAGGTGTTGCCATTGAGGTTGTGGATCGCCGCGAGGCTGGTGACCAGGCCGTCGAGGATGCCTTCCGGCACTTCGTTGCCCTGGTTGTCGAGGATCGCGTCGATGGTCATCAGGTGGCCCACGTTGCGCACGAACAGCAGCGAGCGACCGTGCAGCTTGACGCTGCCGCCGTTGGGCGCGGTGTATTCGCGGTCGGCGTTCATGGTGCGGGTGAAGCTCTTGCCGCCCTTGGCCACTTCTTCGGCCAGGTCGCCCTTCATCAGGCCGAGCCAGTTGCGGTAGATCACCACCTTGTCGTCGGCGTCGACGGCGGCGACCGAGTCTTCGCAGTCCATGATGGTGGTCAGGGCCGCCTCCATCAGCACGTCTTTTACGCCGGCGGCGTCGGTCTGGCCGACCGGGCTGTTGGCGTCGATCTGGATCTCGAAATGCAGGCCGTTGTGTTTCAGCAGGACCGCAGTCGGTGCCGCGGCATCGCCCTGGTAGCCGATCAGCTGGGCGTCGTCGCGCAGGCCGCTGTTGCTGCCACCCTTGAGGGCGACCACCAGCTTGCCATCGACGATCTTGTAGCCGGTGGAGTCGACATGGGAGCCGGCAGCCAATGGCGCGGCCTCGTCGAGGAAGGCGCGGGCGAAGGCGATGACCTTGTCGCCGCGCACCTTGTTGTAGCCTTTGCCTTTTTCCGCGCCGTCGGCTTCGCTGATGGCGTCGGTGCCGTAGAGCGCGTCGTACAGCGAGCCCCAGCGGGCGTTGGAGGCGTTGAGGGCGAAGCGGGCGTTCATCACCGGGACCACCAGCTGCGGACCGGCCATGCGGGCGATCTCGTCATCGACGTTTTGCGTCGTTGCCTGGAAGTCCGCCGCTTCTGGCAGCAGATAACCGATGTCTTGCAGGAAGGCTTTGTAGGCCACGGCGTCATGAGCCTGGCCGGCACGGGCTTGGTGCCAGGCATCGATACGCGCCTGGAAATCGTCGCGTTTGGCGAGTAGGGCTTTGTTCTTCGGTGCCAGGTCGTGGATGACCTTGTCGGCGCCGGCCCAGAACGTGTCGGCGGTGAGGCCGGTACCGGGAATGGCTTCGTTGTTCACGAAGTCGAACAGGACTTTGGCGACCTGCAGGCCACCGACTTGAACGTGTTCAGTCATTGCTTGCCTCACTCTGCTCAGCTATTTCGCTTTTCAGCTCTTCAAATTAACAATGAAGCCTCTGGCCATTTAAACCACAAACCCTTCTACCAGTACATGCCATCGCTGGCGGCTGGGATGGTTCCAATCAACGGCTCGGAGCTTTGCTGACGGGGCTTTCAGGGTTGCGACTGCGCCTTGGCAGACATCGATCCAACGTTATGTAGTGCGCGCTGCGGCATACTACATGATGAATTGCGGTTGTGAAAATTAGACTAAATACGTCGTTCCGCGACTCAAGTTCACGGAGCGGTCACGCTGGGGAACAGGATGTTCTCAAAAAACTCGCAGATTGTTCCATAGAATTCTAAAAACATGTACACGATTTGTCGCAGGCCCCGATTTTCCTCGCAGGAGCGAAGCTTGTTCGCGATAAGGATCGTTCGGTCGACATCGTTGGCGATCGCCAGGACGCCATCGCGAGCAAGCTTCGCTCCTAGCGGGCCGCGGCGCCCGGCGGCTTGCCTATACTTGACCTTCTACAACTAAAGTCCTGACAGAGGGTTGCGCCATGGACCACCTCGTACTCACCGTATTCGCCCCGGACAAGCCTGGACAGGTCGAGCGCATCGCCCAATGCATCGCCGAGCACGGCGGCAACTGGCTGGAGAGCCGCATGTCGCGCATGGCCGGGCAGTTCGCCGGCATCTTGCGGGTCGGCGTGCCGGCGGAAGCCTATGACGAGCTGGTGGACGCCTTGCAGGGCTTGTCGGCCCAGGGCATTCGGGTGCTGATTGCCGAGAGCGGCATCGAACAGTCCTGCACCTGGAAGCCGATCGCCATGGAACTGGTGGGCAATGACCGGCCGGGCATCGTGCGCGATATCACTCGTCTGTTGAGCGAGCAGGGGGTGAACCTGGAGCGGCTGGTGACCGAAGTGCGCCCGGCGCCCATGAGCAGCGAGCCGCTGTTCCACGCCGAAGCGGTGCTGGCGGTGCCACTGACCTTGTCCCTCGACGTGCTGCAGTCGCGCCTGGAAACCCTGGCCGATGACCTGATGGTGGAATTGGTGCTGCGCAGCGAGGTGTAGACCGTAGAACCGGGTTATCCAGTTTTAGCGTGCATGCGCCTGTGGATAACCTGTAGAGACCCGCCGCCAGCCCAGGCCGGCCGTGGCTTGTCAGGATCTGATCAAAAAACCGGCAATTTCAAGGGCTTGTGCACAAACGCCGGGGATCACGCTGTGGATAACCTTGGGAAGGATAGGCGCAGGCCACGGTAGCCGTGGCCTGTAGAGGTTTGTACGTTTATTGATCAGCTGCGTTTGCGCAGGCTTATCCAGGCATCCACGCTGTACACCGCCAGGCCCGCCCAGATAAACATGAACGCCACCAGGGTGCTCGACGACAGGTGCTCGTCGAACAGCAGTACCGCCTGCAGCAGCACCAGGGTCGGTGCCAGGTACTGCAAAAAGCCCAGGGTGGTGTAGGGCAGGTGGCGGGCCGCGGCGTTGAAGCACACCAGCGGCACCAGGGTGACGGGGCCGGCCGCCACCAGCCACCAGGCTTCGGAGCTGGTCCAGAATGCCGCCTGGGCACTGCTGGCGCTGGGGTTGAACAACAGCCAGGCGAGGGCGATCGGCACCAGCATCCAGGTTTCCACCACCAGCCCCGGCAGCGCCTTGACCGGCGCCTGCTTGCGGATCAGCCCGTAGAAACCGAAGGTCAGCGCCAGCATCAGCGAGACCCACGGCAGGCTGCCGACCTGCCACACCTGTTGCGCCACGCCGACCGCCGCCAGGCCCACCGCCAGCCATTGCATGCGCCGCAGCCGCTCGCCGAGGATCAGCATGCCCAGCAGCACGTTCACCAGCGGGTTGATGTAGTAACCCAGGCTGGCTTCGAGCATGCGCCCGTTGTTCACCGACCATACATAGGTTAGCCAGTTGGCCGCGATCAGGGTGCCGCTCAGGGCCAGGATCGCCAGGCGCCTGGGGTTTTCCCGCAGTTCGCGCCACCAGCCGGGATGCTTCCAGACCATCAGCAGCAGGGCGCCGAACAGCGCGGACCAGAGCACCCGGTGGATGATGATTTCCACGGCGGGCACGCTGGCGATGGCTTTGAAGTAGAGCGGGAACAGGCCCCAGATGATGTAGGCGCTCAGGCCCAGGATGTACCCGCGGCGCGGGTTGGCGGCTTGCATGCAGAATCCTTGCTTAGGCAGCTAACAAAGTGGGTGATTGTAAGGAGGTTTGTCAGGCCGTGTCTTTGTCGGCGTCATCCTGGTTGCCGGCTTTTGTGATCAATCGGGTCCTGTAGGAGCGAGGCTTGCCCGCGATCAATACACCACGGTGCATCAGAACTACCGCGGCGAGGCTATCGCGGGCAAGCCTCGCTCCTACGGGGCGGGTCAGGGATGGGGGTCAGAACAGTTTCAGTGGTTCTTCGTTGAGCGCCGAAAGTTGTTCGCGCAACGCCAGCACCTGGTCGCCCCAATAACGCTCGCTGCCGAACCAGGGGAAGCTGCGGGGGAACGCCGGGTCGTCCCAGCGCCGCGCCAGCCAGGCGCTGTAGTGCATCAGGCGCAGGGCGCGCAGCGGTTCGATCAGCGCCAGCTCGCGCGGGTCGAAGTCATGGAATTCGCTGTAGCCATCCATCAGCTCCGACAGCTGCCCGAGGCATTCCTGGCGATCGCCGGCGAGCATCATCCACAGGTCCTGCACCGCCGGGCCCATGCGGCAGTCGTCGAGGTCGACGATATGGAACACCTCGTCGCGGCACATCATGTTGCCGGGGTGGCAGTCGCCGTGCATGCGGATGTTCTGGTGCGGCGTGGCCTGGTAGACCTCTTCCACGCGCTTGAGCAGGTCGCGGGCCACCGACTCGTAGGCCGGCAGCAGGCTCTTGGGCACGAAGTTGCCTTCCAGCAGCGTGGTCAGCGAATCATGGCCGAAGTTCTTCACGCCCAGCGCTTCGCGATGCTCGAACGGGTGGGTGGCGCCGACCGCATGCAGGCGGCCGAGCAGTTGCCCCAGGCGATACAGCTGGTCGAGATTGCCGGGTTCCGGTGCCCGGCCGCCACGGCGTGGGAACAGGGTAAAGCGAAAGCCTTCATGCTCGAACAGGCTTTCGCCCTGGTGAATCAACGGCGCCACCACCGGCACTTCGCATTCGGCGAGTTCGAAGGTGAAGCGGTGTTCTTCGAGGATCGCTTCGTTGCTCCAGCGCTGCGGGCGATAGAACTTGGCGATCAGCGGCTCGCCGTCTTCGATGCCGACCTGGTACACACGGTTTTCGTAACTGTTGAGTGCCAGCACGCGGGCGTCGCTGAGGAAACCGATGCTTTCGACGGCATCGAGGACGAGATCAGGGGTAAGGGTTTCGAACGGGTGAGACATGCTGACTCCTGCGCGCAGCAGGCTGCTGCGTCCGGCCAAGCATGGTAGCGCACGAAGGATGGCAGGTGGTGACTGTGAGGGCGCTATCGCGGGCAAGCCTCGCTCCTACAGGTCGGTGCAGGAGCGAGGCTTGCCCGCGAAGCGGTCGATCAGGCGCCGACGATGCCGCCGTCTTCCCGGGTGATCACCATGACCGAGGAACGCGGCTTGCCGTTGGGCAGGTGCTCGGGGAAGGTCGAACCGCCGTTTTCGCCCGGATGCTGGATGCCCACGAACATGGTTCGCTGATCCGGCGAGAAGGTGATGCCGGTGACTTCGCAACCCACCGGCCCGACCATGAAACGGCGGATCTCACCGCTGTCCGGGTCGGCACAGAGCATCTGGTTGTTGCCCATGCCGGCGAAGTCGCCGGTGTTGCTGGAGTCGCCGTCGGTGAGGATCCACAGTCGGCCGGCCTTGTCGAAACCCAGGCCGTCGGGGCTGTTGAACATGTTCTGCGGGGTGATGTTCGACGAACCGCCCTTGGGCTGGCCGGCATGCACGACCGGGTTGCCGGCCACCACGAACAGGTCCCAGGTGAAGTCCAGCGAGCCGTGGTCGCCACGGCCGGTCTGCCAGCGCAGGATCTGCCCGTAGACGTTTTTCTCCCGTGGGTTCGGGCCGCCTGCCGGCTGGCCGTCTTCGCCGCGTTTGGAGTTGTTGGTCAGGGTGCAGTAGACCTGGCCATCCTTCGGGCTGACCACGATCCATTCCGGGCGGTCCATGCGTGTGGCCTTGACCGCGCTGGCCGCGAGGCGGGCGTGGATCAACACTTCGGCCTGGTCGGCGAAACCGCTGCTGGCATCGATGCCGTTCTTGCCATGGGTCAGCTCGACCCACTTGCCCTGGCCTTTCGGGTGGTCCGGGTTGCCGTCGCCGTTGTCGAAGATCGCCACATACAGCGTGCCGTGGTCCAGCAGGTCACGGTTGGCCTTGGGGTTGCGATGGTTGATGCGGTCGCGGCTGACGAACTTGTAGATGAACTCGCCACGCTCGTCGTCGCCCATGTAGACCACGGCGCGCCCGTCGCGGGTTTCGGCCAGGGCGGCGTTTTCATGCTTGAAGCGGCCCAGGGCGGTGCGCTTGATCGGTTTGGACTGCGGGTCGAACGGGTCGATTTCCACGACCCAGCCGTGACGGTTGAGTTCGTTGGGGTTTTTCGCCAGGTCGAAGCGCGGGTCGAATTGATGCCAGTTGATGTCGCGGCTGCTGGCCGAGGCGCCATAACGTTTCTGCGCGGCATTGAACGTTTGCTGGGCGTTGCTGCTGCCGAAGCAGTCGGTGAAGTTCTCTTCACAGGTCAGGTAGGTGCCCCAAGGCGTCATGCCGTTGGCGCAGTTCTGGAAGGTGCCGAGGACCTTGCGGCCGCTCTTGTCGGCGCTGGTTTTCATCAACGCGTGGCCGGCGGCCGGGCCGCTCAGGCGGATCGGCGCGTTGCCGTGGATGCGCCGGTTGTAGCGCGAGCCCTGGACGAACTGCCACTGGCCGCTGCGACGCTGCACTTCGATCACCGACACGCCTTCGCTGGCCAGGGCCTTGCGCACGTCTTCCGCCGACTGCGGCATGCCGCCGTGAGGGTAGAGGTAGCGATAGTTGGTGTATTCGTTGTTGATCGCCAGCAGTGCGCGATTCTTGTCGTCCGGGAAGGCGAACAGGCTCATGCCGTCGTTGTTGTCGCCGAACTGGACTTCCTGGGCCGCGGCAGTGCCATTGCCGCTTGGGTCGAAGGCCGGGCCGTTCTTCTGCAGGGGCTGGCCCCAGCTGATCAGCACCGAGGACTTGTAGCCTGGCGGCAGGCTGACGGTGTCGCTGGTGGCGGCGGCAATGCCTTCAAAGCCCAGCAGCTTGCTGGAGCCGGCGCTGACACTGGCGGCCAGCACGCTGCGGCTCAGCAGGTTGCCACCCAGGAACATGGCCGCGCCGCACAGGGCGCCGGCGCTGATGAAACCACGGCGGCTAAGGCCGACCATCTTCTCGAGGTCGGTGGGTTGGTCTTCTTCTAATAGGCTCATCACAGGCTCCTGCGGGATTTTGCAGCCACCTTAATCAGCGTCGATGACGAACATGTTGCAGCGACGAAAGCATTTCGCCGCATGTGTAGCCGCTGCCGAAGGCTGCGATCGACCCGAAGGGGCGCGAGGACCTTGAGTCCATCGAGGTCCTGCGACCAGCGTGGCCCGGACTATCGCAGCCTGCGGCAGCGGCAAAAAAAAACTAGAGCGGCGTGCCGAGCAGCACGTTGGATGGCGAGAACTGCACCCGTACCGGCTGGCCGGCGCTCAAGCCAAGATGTCGCAGGTGCAGCGGTTCGGCCAGGGCGCACAGCGTCTGGCCGCTGGGCAGGGCGATCCTGATTTCGCTGGGGCCGTCGTCGGCGTCGAGGATCGCTTCCAGGGTGCCTTGCAGGCAGTTGTGTCCGGGCGTTGCGGGCTGGTCGATGGCCAGCAGTTCCAGCCATCCGGCCTTGATCAACGCCACCACTTCCGTGCCGAGCTCCAACTCCAGGTGCAGGGTGCTGTCGTGGGTGATTTGTGCCTGGATCGCCAGGCCTTCGGCCAGGGCCAGGCGCACCAGGTCATTGCGTCCCTGGGCTTCGATGGCCAGCACGGTGCCGTGCAGCTGGTTGCGGGCGCTGGTCCGGAGCATCAGGCGTCCCAGCAGGTCGAGGTCGGCGGCATCTTCGGCGGCGTCCAGGACCTGGGCCTGCAAGGCCTGCAAACGCTGGTAAAGACGCAACACTCGTTCGCCTTCGGCCGAGAGCCTGGCACCGCCGCCGCCTTTGCCGCCGACGCTGCGTTCCACCAGCGGCTTCTGCGCCAGGTTGTTCAGCTCGTCGATGGCATCCCAGGCGGCCTTGTAGCTCAGGCCGGCGCTTTTTGCGGCGCGGGTGATCGAGCCCTGTTCGGCGATGTGCTGCAGCAGCGCAATGCGCTGCGGGCGGCGGACGATGTGCTGGGTCAACAAGGTGGGCAGGGGCATGGCTGAACGCTTTGAACGCTGGGAGTGGAAAGTGAGTGTGCGGCTTGAGTGCCGAGAGTCAAGTTCAGTCGGGTTCACCGGGTTTCGGTGTGCGTGCCAGGCAATACACATCCACCCGCCGCGCCCCGGCCGTGAGCAGCAGCCGTGCCAGGGCGTGGGCGGTCGCGCCGGTGGTGAGCACGTCGTCCACCAGCGCCAGGTGCCGGCCACGCACCGACGCCTCGGGCATCAGGGCGAAGGCGTGGCGCAGGTTGCGTTGTCGCGCCCTGGCATCCAGGCCTTGCTGCGCTGGCGTGTCCTGGGTGCGTTGCAAGACGGTTTCGTCACAAGCAATCTGCAGGATCTCGCCCAGCCAGCGCGCGAGCATCGCCGCCTGGTTGTAGCCGCGCAGGCGCAGGCGCTTGCGAGCCAGGGGCACCGGTAGCAGGGCATCGGGTTGCGCCAGGTCTTCGGCAAAGCGATGTTGCAGCGATTGCGCGAGAAGTTCGGCCAAAAGGCGGCCAAAGGGCCATTTTCCGTTGTGCTTGAAACGGCTCACCAGGCTGTCGACGGGGAAGCTATAACGCCAGGGCGCCACGACTTGGGCGAAGGCGGGCGGCTGCTTGAGGCACTGGCCGCACGTCAGGCCCGCCGCGGGCAAGGGCAGGGCGCACACCTGGCAATGATCGCCGAGCCACGGCAATTCGGTTTCACAGGCGGTGCAAATAGGCTGGGACGTATCGGTCGGTTCATCACAGAGCAAACAGGTCTGTTTGTTTTTTAACCAGATGTAAACCGGTCCTTGGTAATGTGGTTGACACTGCATGGCGCTTCCTTAAATATGCCCAACATCCGTGTCGCGGCTGTGGGTATTGCCTTCCCGCCGCTGCTTGCCAAGCATAATCAAGGAATCGCCCATGAGCGCCAGCACCACCGCCAATCTGCGTCACGACTGGACTTTGGCTGAAGTCAAAGCCCTCTTCGTCCAGCCGTTCAATGACTTGCTGTTCCAGGCGCAGACGGTGCACCGCGCGCATTTCGACGCCAACCGCGTCCAGGTTTCTACCCTGTTGTCGATCAAGACCGGCGCCTGCCCGGAAGATTGCAAATATTGTCCGCAGTCCGGCCACTACAACACCGGCCTGGAAAAAGAAAAGCTGATGGAAGTGCAAAAGGTCCTCGAAGAGGCCGCGCGCGCCAAGGCCATCGGTTCGACCCGTTTCTGCATGGGCGCGGCCTGGAAACACCCGTCGGCCAAAGACATGCCGTACGTGTTGGAGATGGTCAAGGGCGTGAAGGCCATGGGCCTGGAAACCTGCATGACCCTCGGGCGCCTGGACCAGGACCAGACCGAAGCGCTGGCCAAGGCCGGCCTGGACTACTACAACCACAACCTCGATACCTCGCCGGAGTTCTACGGCAGCATCATCACCACCCGCACCTACAGCGAGCGCCTGCAAACCCTGGCCTACGTGCGCGACGCGGGGATGAAGATCTGCTCCGGCGGCATCCTCGGCATGGGCGAGTCCCTCGACGACCGCGCCGGCCTGCTGATCCAGCTGGCCAACCTGCCGGAGCACCCGGAGTCGGTGCCGATCAACATGCTGGTGAAAGTGGCTGGCACGCCTCTGGAGAACTCCGAGGATGTCGACCCGTTCGATTTCATCCGCATGCTCGCCGTGGCGCGCATCCTGATGCCGAAATCCCATGTGCGGCTGTCCGCCGGCCGTGAAGCGATGAACGAGCAGATGCAGGCCCTGGCGTTCTTCGCCGGTGCCAACTCGATTTTCTACGGCGAGAAACTGCTGACCACCGCCAACCCGCAGGCCGACAAGGACATGCAACTGTTCGCGCGCCTGGGCATCCAGCCCGAAGCCCGCGAAGAGCACGCCGACGAGGTGCACCAGGCCGCCATCGAGCAGGCGCTGGTGGAGCAGAAGAGCAGCGAGCAGTTCTACAACGCCGCCGTCTGATCTGCCGCCTCTGTAGGAGCGAGGCTTGCCCGCGAATGGTTCACCGCGTGAGCCAGGGACACAGAGGTGTCTGGATCGCGGGTAGCCTCGCTCCTACAAGGATGATGTTTCTTTTCTTGCCTGCGAGGCCTGCATGTCTTTCGATCTCCGCGCGCGTCTCGCTGCCCGTCGTGCCGAAAACCTCTATCGCCAGCGCCCACTGCTGGAAACCCCGCAAGGGCCCCAGGTGGTGGTCGACGGCCAGCCATTGCTGGCGTTCTGCAACAACGATTACCTGGGCCTGGCCAATCACCCGCAAGTGATCGAGGCCTGGCGCGCCGGTGCGTCCCGCTGGGGCGTGGGCGGTGGCGCCTCGCATCTGGTGATCGGCCACAGCACGCCCCATCACCAGTTGGAAGAAGCCTTGGCCGAGTTCACCGGCCGCCCGCGGGCACTGCTGTTCACCACCGGCTACATGGCCAATCTCGGTGCGGTCACAGCACTGGTGGGGCAGGGTGACACCGTGCTGGAAGACCGCCTCAACCACGCCTCGTTGCTCGATGCCGGCCTGCTTTCCGGTGCGCGCTTCAATCGTTACCTGCACAACGACGCCGACAGCCTGGCCAAGCGCCTGGAGAAAGCCACCGGTAATACCCTGGTGGTCACCGATGGCGTGTTCAGCATGGATGGCGACGTGGCCGACTTGCCGGCCCTGGCGCGCGAAACCCGGGCCAAAGGCGCCTGGCTGATGGTCGACGACGCCCATGGTTTCGGGCCGCTGGGGGCCAACGGCGGGGGCATCGTCGAGCACTTCGGCTTGAGCCAGGAGGATGTGCCGGTCCTGGTCGGCACTCTTGGCAAGGCGTTCGGCACGGCCGGTGCCTTCGTCGCCGGCAGCGAGGAGTTGATCGAAAGCCTGATCCAGTTCGCTCGCCCCTATATCTACACCACCAGCCAGCCGCCGGCCCTGGCCTGCGCCACGTTGAAAAGCCTGGAATTGCTGCGCAGCGAACACTGGCGCCGTGAGCACCTGGACACGCTGATCCGCCAGTTCCGCCAGGGCGCCGGGCAGATCGGGCTGACGCTGATGGACAGCTTCACGCCGATCCAGCCGATCCTGATCGGCGACAGTGCGCGAGCGGTTCGTTTGTCGCAAATGCTCCGCGAGCGCGGCTTGATGGTCACTGCGATCCGCCCACCCACCGTGCCCGCGGGCAGCGCCCGCTTGCGCGTGACCCTGTCCGCCGCCCACAGCGAGGCTCAGGTCCAGCTATTGTTGAATGCATTAGCGGATTGTTTTAGCGAACTGGGAGCGGAGCCAAGCCATGCGTGATCGACTGATTCTGCTGCCCGGTTGGGGCCTCGGCGTATCGCCGCTGGAGCCTTTGGCGGCAGCCCTGCAGGGGCTGGACGAGCGTCTGCGGGTCGAGATCGAGCCATTGCCGGAGCTGGAATCGAGCGACCTGAACGACTGGCTCGACGAACTGGACGCCAGCGTCCCGGACAACGCCTGGCTCGGTGGCTGGTCGCTGGGCGGCATGCTGGCTTCCGAGCTGGCGGCGCGTCGTGGCGAACGCTGCTGCGGGCTGCTGACCTTGGCCAGCAACCCCAGTTTCGTCGCCCATGCCGAGTGGGCGAGCGCGATGCCGGGGGAGACTTTCGACGGCTTTCTGGCCGGCTGCAATGCCGATCCGCGCACCACGTTAAAGCGTTTCAGTCTGTTGTGCGCCCAGGGCGCGGAAGATCCGCGCGGCCTGTCGCGCCTGTTGGCGGGCGGCGCGCCACATACCTCGGCGCCGGTATTGATGGCCGGCCTGGAGTTGCTCGCGCAGTTGGACACGCGCAATGCCTTGCAGGCGTTTCGTGGGCCGCAGTTGCATCTGTTCGCCGGGCTTGATGGCCTGGTGCCGGCCGAAGCCGCAGGTGAATTGCTGGCGTTGTTACCCGATGTTGAAGTTGGCCTGATTGAGCAGGCCAGCCACGCGTTTCTTCTGGAGGATCCCCACGGTGTGGCGGGGGCGATCCAGGCTTTTTTGCATGAGTCCGGCGATGACTGATCTGTCCCTTCCCAAATTGCCCGGCAGCTTGCCCGACAAGCGCCAGGTGGCGGCTTCCTTTTCCCGTGCGGCGTCCAGTTACGACAGCGTGGCGCAGCTGCAGCGCGACGTCGGTTGTGAGTTGCTGAGCCGCTTGCCGCAAGACCGCGAGCCCGCTCGCTGGCTGGACATGGGTTGTGGCACCGGGTATTTCAGCCGCCTGCTGGACGAGCGTTTCCAGGCCAGCGAAGGGCTGGCGCTGGACATCGCCGAAGGCATGCTCGAGCACGCCCGTCCGTTGGGTGGAGCGCGGTATTTCATTGCCGGCGATGCCGAGCGTTTGCCGTTGCAGGGGCAGAGTTGCGAACTGATTTTCTCCAGCCTGGCGGTGCAATGGTGTGCGGACTTCCGTTCGGTCCTCAGCGAGGCGCATCGAGTGCTGAAGCCGGGCGGCGTGCTGGCGTTCGCCAGCCTGTGCGTCGGTACGCTGTACGAATTGCGCGACAGTTGGCGTCAGGTCGACGGCATGGTGCATGTCAATCGCTTCCGTGAGTTCGGTACGTATCAACAGCTGTGTGCGGCGAGCGGCTTGCGGGTGCTGAGCCTGGAAACCCGTCCGCATGTGCTGCACTACCCGGATGTGCGCAGCCTGACCCATGAGTTGAAGGCCCTGGGGGCGCACAACCTCAACCCTGGACGGCCCGGCGGGCTGACAGGGCGGGCGCGGATCAAGGGCCTGATCGACGCCTACGAACAGTTCCGTCAAGCGCAGGGATTGCCCGCGACCTACCAGGTGGTCTACGCCGTATTGGAGAAGCCGCTATGAGCCGAGCCTATTTCGTTACCGGAACAGACACCGATGTTGGCAAGACCACCGTCGCCGCTGGCTTGCTGCATGCCGCGCGGCTCTCGGGGTTGAGCACCGCGGCCGGGAAGCCGGTGGCTTCGGGCTGTGAGCTGACCCCCAAGGGGTTGCGTAACGCCGATGCCTTGGCTCTGTTGGCTGAATGTTCATTGCCGCTGACCTACGACGAGGTCAATCCACTGGCCTTTGAACCAGCCATCGCTCCCCATCTTGCGGCCCGCGAGGCTGGCGTGGCGTTGACGGTGCAGGCCTTGCTGGCACCCATGCGTCAGGTGCTGGCCAAGGGCGCGGATTTCACCCTGATCGAAGGGGCCGGTGGCTGGCGTGTGCCGCTGGCCGACCAGGACAACCTGTCCGACCTGGCCATGGCCCTGGACCTGCCGGTGATCCTGGTGGTGGGCGTGCGCCTGGGCTGTATCAACCATGCCCTGCTGACGGCCGAGGCGATTGCCCAGGACGGTTTGCAGCTGGCGGGCTGGGTGGCCAACATCATTGAGCCGAAGACTTCGCGGCTCGAGGAAAACCTCGCCACGCTGGCGGAGCGCCTGCCCGCGCCTTGCCTGGGTCGAGTACCGAGATTGAAGACGATCAGCGCCGAAGCGGTGGCCGAGCATTTGCAACTGGACTTGCTTGACTAGATTTTGCCTATGATGAGGCACTGTGCCATTAGTGTTTTTGACGGGTCTTTTTTTGACGCGTCTGGTTCAATAGCCGCTGTTCATTCTTTGCAGGGTCGAGTCCTCCCATGGAAATTTCCGGGAATACCGCTTTCTACGCCGGCCTGAGCACCGTGCAGACCGGGCAGAACCGTGTCGATCAGGCGGCCAGCCAGATCGCCAACACGACCATCGAGCGTTCTGTCACCAGCCAGTCTTCCGAGGTCCAGGTCGAGCGCCTGCGCTCTGTCGACCGCAGCCAGCAATCGGACCTGGCGAGCAACATGGTCGAGATGGCCATGGGCAAGGTCCAGGCGGAACTGGGTGTGAAAATCGCCAAGGCCGCCGATGAAGTGCTCGGTACGTTGATCGACACTTACGCTTGACCCTCCGTCGGTCATCCTGCCCGTTTTGCGGGCAGGGTGAGCCGCGCACCCCTCTTCTGCGCAACCCGTCTTCCGCCTCGCTGGCCAACCGGCTCCTTCCCTCTGTCTAGTTCCTGAAATATTTCACGGCATTCGCTGTGGGCCTTTGCGCGCGCGGCTTGCAGAGGAGTGATGACGAACGGTGTTTGCATGATGCTTGACAAGATTTCGGCGTAAACGTATGTTTCAAACAACTGTTTGACCGCCACAATAAATCAACGCGGTCGTTCATTCCCGGTTACATCAGCAGAGGTTTATCGCTATGCCTGACTACAAGGCCCCCTTGCGTGATATTCGCTTCGTTCGTGACGAGCTGCTCGGCTATGAAGCGCACTATCAGAGCCTGCCGGCTTGCCAGGACGCTACTCCAGACATGGTTGACGCCATCCTCGAGGAAGGCGCGAAGTTTTGTGAGCAGGTACTGGCCCCTCTGAACCGTGTGGGTGACCTGGAAGGCTGCACCTGGAGCGAGTCTGGCGTTAAGACCCCGACTGGCTTCAAAGAGGCGTACAAGCAATTCGTCGAAGGCGGCTGGCCAAGCCTGGCTCACGATGTCGAGCATGGCGGCCAAGGCCTGCCGGAATCCCTGGGCCTGGCTGTGAGCGAAATGGTCGGCGAAGCCAACTGGTCGTGGGGCATGTACCCAGGCCTGTCCCATGGCGCGATGAACACTATTTCCGAACACGGTACGCCCGAGCAGCAAGAGGCTTACCTGACCAAGCTGGTATCCGGCGAATGGACCGGCACCATGTGCCTGACCGAACCGCACTGCGGCACCGACCTGGGCATGCTGCGCACCAAGGCCGAACCTCAGGCCGACGGTTCCTACAAAGTCACCGGCACCAAGATCTTCATCTCGGCCGGTGAACACGACATGGCCGACAACATCGTCCACATCGTTCTGGCCCGCCTGCCGGATGCACCGGCTGGTACCAAAGGCATCTCGCTGTTCATCGTGCCGAAGTTCCTGCCGAACGCCGATGGCACTGTGGGTCAGCGCAACGCCGTGAGCTGCGGTTCCCTGGAACACAAGATGGGTATCCACGGCAACGCCACCTGCGTGATGAACTTCGACGCGGCCACCGGTTTCCTGATCGGCCCGGCGAACAAAGGCCTGAACTGCATGTTCACCTTCATGAACACCGCTCGCCTGGGTACCGCGCTGCAAGGCCTGGCCCACGCCGAGATCGGTTTCCAGGGCGGCCTGAAATACGCTCGCGATCGTCTGCAAATGCGTTCCCTGACTGGCCCGAAAGCGCCGGACAAGGCCGCCGACCCGATCATCGTGCACCCTGACGTACGTCGCATGCTGTTGACCATGAAGGCTTTCGCCGAAGGCAACCGTGCCATGGTGTACTTCACCGCCAAGCAGGTCGACATCGTCAAGTACGGCGTGGACGAAGAAGAGAAGAAGAAAGCCGACGCACTGCTGGCCTTCATGACTCCGATCGCCAAGGCCTTTATGACTGAAGTCGGCTTCGAGGCCGCCAACCATGGCGTGCAGATCTACGGTGGCCACGGCTTCATCGCCGAGTGGGGCATGGAGCAGAACGTCCGCGACAGCCGCATTTCCATGCTGTACGAAGGCACCACCGGCATCCAGGCGCTGGACCTGCTGGGCCGTAAAGTGCTGATGACCCAAGGCGAAGCCCTGAAAGGCTTCACCAAGATCGTCCACAAGTTCTGCCAGAACAACGAAGGCAACGAGTCGGTCAAAGAGTTCGTCGCGCCGCTGGCTGCACTGAACAAGGAATGGGGCGAGCTGACCATGAAGGTCGGTATGGCTGCCATGAAAGACCGTGAGGAAGTCGGTGCCGCGTCCGTGGACTACCTGATGTACTCCGGTTATGCCTGCCTGGCGTACTTCTGGGCCGACATGGCGCGCCTGGCTGCCGAGAAACTGGCCGCCGGCACCACCGAAGAGGCGTTCTACACCGCCAAGCTGCAGACTGCGCGCTTCTACTTCCAGCGCATCCTGCCGCGTACCCGCACTCACGTTGCGACCATGCTGTCGGGTGCCAACAACCTGATGGACATGAAAGAAGAAGATTTCGGCCTGGCTTACTAAGCCCTAGCGACATCTCTTCAGAAGCCGCCTTTCCTTCGGGGGAGGCGGCTTTTTTGTGCGCGGGATAAATCTGAAAATAATCCGACTAAAACGCTAAGAAGAAGCCGATCCCTGCCGTTACAGAAGTGGCAATGTGACATGCATCACACTCGGGCTGTTTAACCATACCCGGTGAAGGCATAGTGCCATCTACTGTTTAACCGCGTCGGAGCTTTACCTTGCCGCGTTCTTCTGCTGTACGTTTCAGCCATTTTTTGCCGTCATTGTTACTCTTGCTTGCGGGGCTCGCGGCTGCCTACGTCAAGGACCTCAACGTCTTCTTCACCTCGCTGTTCAACGTCTTGCCGACCCTGGTGCTGCTGCTCGGCGGGGCTTATTGCGCGGTGTACCGGCGCCAGCGTGAACTGTTCCTGATGGTCACAGTGTACATCGCCTATTTCCTGCTCGATACCCAGACCGATTACTACCGCGACAACGGCAAGGTCCGCGAGGATGCGGCCGTGGTGTTCCACCTGGTCTGCTTGCTGTTACCGCTGCTGTTTGGCCTGTTTGCGGCCTGGCAGGAGCGCACCCATCTGTTCCAGGACATGGTGGCGCGGTTTGCCGTCTTGCTCGCTTTCGGCAGCGTGGCGCTGGGTCTGGAGCAAAGTTATCCCCAGGCGCTGCTGGCCTGGCTGGCGGAAATCCGTTGGCCGGCCCTGCATGGCGCCTGGATGAGCCTGATCCAGCTGTCGTACCCGGTGTTTATCGCGGCCTTCCTGTTGCTGGCGATCCAGTACTGGCGCAACCCGCGCCCGCTGCATGCGGCGCAGTTGGTCGGTTTGCTGGGCCTGTTCTGGATGCTGCCCAAGACGTTCATCCTGCCGTTCACCCTGAACATCATGTGCAGCCAGGTGATGCTGATGATCGCCTCGGCCGTTGCCCATGAGGCGTATCAAATGGCCTTTCGCGACGAGTTGACCGGCTTGCCCGGCCGCCGGGCCTTGAACGAGCGCATGCAACGCCTGGGGCGCAACTATGTGCTGGCGATGAGCGATGTCGATCACTTCAAGAAATTCAACGACACCCACGGCCACGATGTCGGCGATCAGGTGCTGCGCCTGGTAGCCAGCAAGCTGTCGAAGGTCAGCGGCGGCGGTCGTGCCTACCGTTATGGCGGCGAGGAATTTGCGGTGGTGTTCGCCGGCAAGACCCTCGAAGAATGCATGCCGCATTTGGAGGTCATTCGCGAGACCATCGCCAACTACAGCATCCAGTTGCGCAATCAGGAAAACCGCCCCCAGGACGATCAGCAGGGACGCCAGCGCCGAGGGGGCGCCGCGGCGTCCAGCGTGTCGGTGACCGTCAGTATCGGCGTCGCCGAGCGGCAGATGGAGCACCGTTCGCCGGAGGAAGTGCTCAAATCCGCCGACCAGGCGCTGTACAGCGCCAAGGGCGCGGGGCGTAACTGCGTCATGGCCTTCGGTCAGAACCGCCGTGGCGCGGTGCGCATGGACACGGCAGCGGGTTGAGTGATAACGGCGCATTCAGCGTCTGGACTGTGATTGGCAGGCCGCAAGCGCGGCAGTAGGTTGGATCGATCTGCTGCCGGAGAAACGACCATGCCTGAGTACAAAGCTCCCCTGCGCGACATGCGCTTTCTGATCGACCACGTCTTTGACTTTCACACCGCCTACGCCGCCCTGGGGGCCAGCGATGCCAGCCCGGACATGGTCGCCGCGATCCTCGAGGAGGGGGCGAAGTTTTGTGAAAACGTGTTGGCGCCGCTGAATCGCTCGGGCGATGAAGAGGGCTGTCATTTCGACAATGGCGTGGTCACTACGCCTAAGGGCTTCAAGCAGGCTTTCGCCCAATATGTGGAGGGCGGCTGGCATGGCCTGGCGGCGGACCCGAGCTACGGCGGCCAGGGCCTGCCGCATTCGCTGGGGCTGGTGATCAGCGAGATGGTCGGCTCCAGCAACACCTCCTGGGGCATGTACCCGGGCCTGACCCACGGCGCCATGTCGGCGGTTCATGCCCACGGCAGCGAAGAACAGAAACACACCTACCTGAGCAAGCTCACCGCCGGCCAATGGACCGGCACCATGTGCCTGACCGAAGCCCATTGCGGCACCGACCTGGGCATCATCAAGACCCGCGCCGTGCCCCAGGCCGACGGCAGCTATGCGGTCTCCGGCAGCAAGATTTTCATTTCGGCCGGCGAGCACGACATGAGCGAAAACATCATTCACCTGGTGCTGGCCAAGCTGCCGGACGCGCCGGCGGGCACCAAGGGCATTTCGCTGTTTATCGTGCCCAAGTTCCTGCCTGACGCCGAAGGCCAGGCGGGCGAGCGCAACGGCGTGAGTTGCGGCTCCATCGAACACAAGATGGGTATCAAGGCCTCGGCCACTTGCGTGCTGAACTTCGATGGCGCCAAGGGGTTCCTCATCGGTGAGGCCAACAAGGGCCTGAACTGCATGTTCACCATGATGAACCACGCGCGCCTCGGTACCGGCATGCAGGGGCTGTGCCTGGGCGAGGCAAGTTTCCAGGGGGCGATCAAATACGCCAACGACCGTCTGCAGATGCGCTCGCTGACCGGGCCGAAGGCGCCGGACAAAGCCGCCGACCCGATCATTGTCCACCCCGATGTGCGGCGCATGTTGCTGACCATGAAAGCCTTCAACGAAGGCAATCGTGCCCTGGCTTATTTCACCGCGCAGTTGCTGGATGTGGCGCACCTGGCCGCCGACGAAGCCCAGCGCCAGGATGCCGAGAACCTGTTGGCGTTCCTGACACCGATCTGCAAGGCCTTCATGACCGAAACCGGGCTGGAGGTGACCAACCACGGCATGCAGGTGTTTGGCGGTCATGGTTTCATCCGTGAATGGGGCATGGAGCAACTGGTGCGCGACTGCCGCATCGCGCCGATCTATGAAGGAACCAACGGCATCCAGGCCCTGGACCTGCTGGGGCGCAAGGTGCTCGGCAGCCAGGGCAAGCTGTTGATGGGCTTCACCAGGATCGTCCATAAATTCTGTGCGGCCCATGCCGAGCATCCACAGCTCAAGGGCTATGTGGCCCAGCTCGACGGGCTCAACCAGCAGTGGGGCGCGCTGACGACCAAGGTCGGGATGGCGGCGCTGAAAAAACCCGACGAAGTCGGGGCCGCGGCACTGGACTACTTGATGTACAGCGGTTACATCATTCTTGCCTACCTGTGGCTGCGCATGGCGCTGGTGGCTCAGGCCCGGCTCGATGCCGGTGCAGAAGACGCCGATTACTGCCAGGCCAAGCTGGCGACCTGCGAGTTCTACTTCAAGCGCTTGCTGCCACGCACCGCGAGTCATCAGGCGGCGATCGAGGCAGGCAGCGACTGCTTGATGAAGTTGCCGGCGGAGCTGTTTGCGCTCTAGTTTTTAGGGGCGTCCGCCACACACGGGCAGGCCTGCCCCTGCGGATTTTTGCAGGTGCGGGCGTGCGGGTGATTTCGGTGACTAAAAATTACATAAAGGTCACTAGTTGACCCTATGTGTCGCAAAAGTTGTTCGGGTACACTCGAGGTTTCGTGAATGGGGCCGTTTGGCTCCACTTGTTTAGATCTTGCGAGGTTTGCCATGGCTGACTACAAAGCGCCCCTGCGCGATATGCGCTTCGTCCTCAATGAAGTTTTCGAGGTCGCCAAACTCTGGGCCCAATTGCCTGCTCTGGCCGACACCGTCGACGCTGAAACCGTCGAAGCGATTCTTGAGGAAGCCGGCAAAGTCACCGGCAAGAGTATCGCCCCGCTGAGCCGCGGCGCCGACGAAGAAGGCTGTCACTGGAGCAACGGCGCGGTCACCACGCCAGCAGGTTTTCCAGAGGCCTATCAGACCTATGCCGAAGGCGGCTGGGTCGGCGTCGGCGGCGATCCGGCCTACGGCGGCATGGGCATGCCCAAGGCGGTATCGGCCCAGGTCGAGGAAATGGTCAACTCGGCCAGCCTGTCGTTCGGCCTGTATCCAATGCTGACCGCCGGTGCCTGCCTGTCGATCAATGCCCACGCCAGCGAAGAGTTGAAGGCGGCTTACCTGCCAAACATGTATGCGGGCGTCTGGGCCGGCTCCATGTGCCTCACCGAACCGCATGCCGGCACCGACCTGGGCATCATCCGCACCAAGGCCGAACCGCAGGCCAATGGCTCCTACAAGATCAGCGGCACCAAGATCTTCATCACCGGCGGTGAGCACGACCTGACCGAGAACATCATTCACCTGGTGCTGGCCAAGCTGCCGGATGCGCCGGCGGGGCCGAAGGGCATCTCGTTGTTCCTGGTACCGAAGTTCCTGGTCAATGCCGACGGCAGCCTGGGCGCGCGCAACCCGGCGAATTGCGGTTCGATCGAGCACAAGATGGGCATCCAGGCCTCGGCCACCTGCGTAATGAACTTCGACGAAGCCGTCGGTTACATCGTCGGCGAGCCGAACAAGGGCCTGGCGGCGATGTTCACCATGATGAACTACGAGCGCCTGGGCGTTGGTATCCAAGGCCTGGCCTCGGGCGAGCGTTCCTACCAGAACGCCGTGGAGTACGCCCGCGATCGCCTGCAAAGCCGCTCGCCGACTGGCCCGCAAGCCAAGGACAAGATCGCCGACCCGATCATCGTGCATCCCGACGTGCGTCGCATGCTGCTGACCATGAAAGCCGCGAACGAAGGCGGCCGCGCGTTCTCCACCTACGTAGCGATGCAGCTGGACACCGCCAAGTTCAGCGAAGACGCTGCCGTGCGTAAGCGCGCGGAAGACCTGGTGGCACTGCTGACGCCGGTGGCCAAGGCTTTCCTCACCGACCTGGGGTTGGAAACCACGGTTCACGGCCAGCAGATTTTCGGCGGCCACGGCTACATCCGCGAGTGGGGCCAGGAGCAGTTGGTGCGCGATGTGCGCATTACCCAGATTTACGAAGGCACCAACGGCATCCAGGCGCTGGACCTGGTCGGGCGCAAGATCGTCGGTAGCGGCGGGGCGTTCTACAAGCTGTTCGCTGACGAGATTCGTCATTTCACCGCCACTGCCAGTGCCGATCTGGCCGAGTTCACCAAACCGTTGAACGAGGCGCTGGACAGCCTGGACGAACTGACGAGCTGGTTGCTGGATCGGGCCAAGAACAATCCGAACGAAATCGGCGCCGCCTCGGTCGAATACCTGCAAGCATTCGGATACACAGCGTATGCCTACATGTGGGCATTGATGGCCAAAGCGGCCCTGGGCAAGGAGTCGCAAGACGATTTCTACGCCGGCAAGCTGGGCACCGCGCGCTTCTATTTCGCCCGTCTGCTGCCGCGTATTCACTCGCTGAGCGCATCGGTGAAAGCGGGTAGTGAATCGCTGTTCTTGCTGGATGCGGCGCAGTTCTGAACCCGAGCATGTTATGTAAGCTTTCTCTTACATGACGTGCTGCTAATCACCCATATCGGCAGATTGGATCCAGGGCTAATCTACTTCACATGGACGTCGCGCAGGAAGCGCAAAGCAATAACACGGACACGTAGGATTCCGCCAGGACGGCGGAGTGAAAAGGATGTCAGGGAAACAGTCTGCAAAGCCCCGCTTCGGCGGGGTTTTCTTTTGCCCGCGTTTTTTATCCGCGCAGCTTCAGCCCAGCCCCTCCAGAGGCATCGGGCCACTCATCTGCTCTTCCAGCAAGGTTCGCAGCAACTCCAGGGTTGCCTGCTGACGTTGTACATCGCGACATACCAGCCCCACTTTCAAGGGCACCCTCGGTTCGCTCAGCGGTTTCCATAGCAGGTCCGGGTGGCTGTGGGTCTGCCGCGAACGCCCTGGCAGCACAGTCGCCAGGCGTGTATTGGGCAGGCTGTCGAGAATCCCCGCCATGTTGTTCAGTTCCGCCTGCACCTGGGGCCGCCGTCCGAGATTGGCCAGTTGCGCCTGCCAGATCTGGCGTATCTGGAATTCCTCGCCCAGCAACAGCATGGGCAGCTCCGCCGCCTGGCTCATGGAGACCTTCTTGAATTCGCGCAGGGGATGTTCGGCGGGAATCACCAGGGTCAGCTCGTCTTCGTAGAGCTGCACGCCATGCAACCCCGGCTGGCGCGGCGGCAGATAACTGATACCGATATCCAGCGAGCCGTTGAGCAGACGCCGTTCGATTTCCAGGCCGGTCAGTTCGTAGATCTGCACCACCAGGTGCGGCTGGGCCTTGCGCACCCGTTCGAGCATTTGCGGCACCAGGCTGCTGTGCACGGTTTGCAGTACGCCGATCGCCAGCGTGCGCAGGGCCTGGCCCTTGAAGTTGCCCAGCGCTTCACGAGCCCGCTGCATGCCGTCGAGCAAGGGCAGGGCATGGTTGTACAAAGTGTGGGCCGCCAGGGTCGGAAGCAGGCGCTTGCTGCTGCGTTCGAACAGGCTGACGTCGAGGTTCTGTTCCAGCTGACGGATCTGTTGCGAGAGCGCGGGTTGGGAGATCGACAAGCGTTCGGCGGCACGTCCCACGTGCCCCTCTTCATACACCGCGACGAAATAACGCAGTTGTTTAAAATCCATAAGTTCTTCTTATCGAAAAAGCTGGAAAATCGAAATGGCCCGATATCCCGAAGAGGCCTAGTCTAACCCCTATTCACAGGGCTTACAGGGCCAGAAGGCGCGATGAATACCGTTGACGTGGATGGTGTTTACATAGGCAAGGCAAAAAACCTCGGACAGGGTTTGATCAGCGATACGGACAAACGTCCGGTTGCAAACCGACTCTGGTTGTGGCCTCAGGGCCTGGGCAGCGACGAACACGGCGACCCACGCTTTCATACCGGTCCGGAGCGGGCGCTGCACCATTATCCCGCCGAGCACTACAGCTACTGGCGCAAGCGTTATCCACAGATCGACTGGTGTGCCCCGGCCTTTGGCGAGAACCTGTCCACCCACGGCCTGACCGAGGAACAGGTGTGCCTGGGCGACATGTTCCGCTGGGGCGGGGCGCTGCTGCAGGTCAGCCAGCCGCGTTCGCCCTGTTATCGCCTGAGCCATCGCTGGGGCCTTCCCGACCTGCCGCAACAGGCGCAAAACAGCGGTCGCTGCGGCTGGTTCTACCGGGTGCTCAAACCCGGCTTCGTCAGTGCCGATCAGCCCTTCGAACTGATCCAGCGCAGCTACCCGGGGCTGACCGTGGCCTGGGCCTTGCGCTGTTTTTATCGAGAACCTCTGGAGCATGCGGGTTTGAAGAAACTGGTGGGCTGTCCGGCCCTGGCATCGCGTTGGCGCGACATTGCGAACAAACGCATGCGTACCGGCCTGGTAGAGGATTGGTCCGCGCGCCTGTTGGGGCTGCCGCTGGAGGGGTTGAGCGCATGAATCTGTTCAGCCTGCGTCGCCCACAACCGAGCCTCGACGATCTGACGCTCGAACCCTGCCTGTCGCCGATGAGCGATACCCTTTCCAGCGAGTGCCTGATGCCCAGCGTCCTGCGACCCCAACCAGTCTTTGTGCGTGGCCAGGGCTCATGGCTGTGGGACAGCGATGACCGTGCGTATCTCGATTTCGTCCAGGGCAATGCCGCCAACAGCCTCGGCCATAGCCCATCAGCGCTGGTCAAGGCGCTGACGGCCCAGGCCCAGTCGCTGATCAACCCGGGTTCGGGTTTTTACAACCGTGGCATGCTCAACCTCAGTGAGCGCTTGTGCCAAAGCACCGGCAGCGACCAGGCCTATCTGCTGAGTAGCGGCAGCGAGGCCTGCGAGGCGGCAATCAAGCTGGCCCGCAAATGGGGGCAGCTGCATCGCGGCGGGGCCGCGAAGATCATCACCGCCAGTGGCAGCTGTCACGGTCGCAGCTTCGCGGCCATGTCGGCATCGGCCAGCACCAGCATCGGCAATCGTTTCGAGCCTCAGCTGGCGGGTTTCAGCCATGTTCCCTTCAATGACTTGCCGGCATTGCATGCGGCCGTCGACGCGCAGACCGTGGCGATCATGCTCGAGCCGATCCAGGGTGAGGCCGGGGTGATACCGGCGACCGAGCATTACCTCAAGGGAGTCGAGCGCCTGTGTCGCGAGCTGGGCATTCTCTTGATCCTGGACGAAGTGCAGACCGGCATTGGTCGCTGCGGCACTGTGCTGGCCGAACAGCTCTACGGCGTGCGCGCCGACATCGTGACCCTGGGCAAAGGCCTCGGCGGTGGTGTGCCGCTGGCGGCTTTGCTGGCGCGCGGCAGCGCCTGCTGCTTCGAGGTCGGCGAGCTGGACGGCACCCATCATGGCAATGCGCTGATGACCGCGGCGGGCCTGGCGGTGCTCGACAGCGTGCTGGACCACAGCTTCCTCGAACATGTGCGGGACCACGGCCAGTATTTGCGCGAAGGGCTGGCCCGCCTGGCGAATCGTTATGCCCAGGGAGAACTGCGTGGGCAGGGCTTGTTCTGGGGGCTGAGCCTGGCCGACGACTCGGCCGAGGCCGTGGTCAAGGCTGCCCGCTACGAAGGCCTGTTGCTGGCCGCGATCCAACCGGACTGCCTGCGCTTTACCCCGGCGCTGACGGTGAGCAAGGCCAACATCGATGAAATGCTGCTGCGCCTGGCGCGGGCCTTTTCGCGGGTACGCACCGCGCAGCTGCAATGCCGCAAGGGGCTGGTGGTTTGAAGCCGGCCCTGGTCCCGTCTTATCCCATCCAGGCCTGACAGAATTCCCGAACCGTCTCGCGGTATAACGCATCGCCCCGTGTCCGATTTTTCGCACGGGGCGTTTTTTTGTCTCGGGCTTTTGCAAAACCGTCATCAGGCCTTGAAGGCCATCATCCAGGCAAGGTTCCTTAGGCTCATCCGCCAGGACGGCGGGGGGCTGTTGGGGCGTAAGACCACCGGGCAGCTTGGGTTGAACTCATATACCACTGAGTGGTATGTTTTTGGGAAGGGAAGCCATGAGCATCAGGTTGTTCAAAACCAAAGGTTTTGCTGTCGCGGCTAAAAAAGCCTTGATCCATGACGACCAGTTGCTGGCCGCATTCAGTGAGTTGTGCAAAGGCCAGGCTGATGACCTGGGTGGCGGGGTCTGGAAAAACGCCTGAACGCCAACCGCCATCGTTCGATTGTCCTGGCCAGGGGCCGGCGCTACTGGGTGTTCCAGTTCCTGTTCGCCAAACAGGACCAGAGCAATATCAGCCACCAGGAACTGCAGGCATTCCGCGCGCTGGCCAAGGCCTACGAAGGGCTGGATGGTTGGCAGGTCCAGCAGCTACTCGAGATGAACGCGTTTGTGGAGATCAGACATGAGCAAGCCATTCAAGACTGAAGCCCTTGAATCGATACACGAGTCGGCCAGTGCCCTGCACGCCATCGGCGCCATCGGCAAAACCACCATGCGCCAGTTCGATGAGGCGTGTATCGCGCCCGTGCCGGCGAACATTCCCGCGGAGCAGATCAAGCTGCTGCGCGAGCGCAATAACGTCAGCCAACCGGTTTTCGCCCGCTACCTGAACACCAGCGCGTCCACGGTGAAACAGTGGGAGTCCGGCGAGAAGCACCCGAGCGGCATGGCGTTGAAACTCCTGAGCATCGTGCAAAAGCACGGCCTCGAAATACTGGCTTGAGCCGGCCCGGAAACGCCTGCCGGTCCCTGGATAAAACTGGCCCTTGGCCGGAATCGACTGAACCCTGCCGAGCGCCACGGGTCGACTAGCTGTGAGGCTCGTACGAGTCGATTTCTATCAGGAGCTGCTCCATGGACTTTATCCGCATCATCATCGCCATTCTGTTGCCGCCACTGGGAGTGTTCCTGCAAGTGGGGTTCGGCGGTGCGTTCTGGTTGAACATCCTGCTGACCCTGTGCGGCTACATCCCGGGCATCGTGCATGCGGTGTACATCATCGCCAAGCGCTGAGCCTGGCGCCCGCTCTCGTGCAGGAGCGGGCTTGCCTCCCTTGGGCGCCGGCTACTCCGGCGCGCCCGCCTGTTCCATTACCTGCCGATAAAACAGCCATTCCTGTTCCAGGGCGTGCGCCTGATTGGCGGCCTTGCGAAAACCGTGGCGCTCTTCCGGGTAATAGTGCGCCTGGGCCGCAATGCCGTTGTCCTGCAAGGCCTTGAGCATGTCCCGGGTCTGCTGGGGCACCACCACGGCATCAAGTTCGCCCTGGAAGAAAATCACCGGCACGCGAATATTCCCGGCATGCAGCAGCGGGGTGCGCGCCTTGTAGCGTTCGGCATCCTGCTCGGGGTCGCCGATCAGCCAGTCCAGATAGTCGCCCTCGAACTTGTGGGTCGCTCGCGCCAGGGCCACCGGGTCGCTGACGCCATACAGGCTGGCGCCGGCACGGAATACATCGGCGAAGGCCAGCGCGCAGAGCGTGGTGTAGCCGCCGGCACTGCCGCCGCGAATGAACGCCCGCTCGCCGTCGACCAGGCCCTGCCGGGCCAGATAGGCGACCACCGCACAGGCGTCCTCCACATCCACTTCGCCCCAGCTCAGGTGCAGGGCTTGCCGGTACTCGCGGCCATAGCCGGTGCTGCCGCGATAGTTCAGGTCGGCCACGGCAAAACCCCGCTGCGCCCAGTACTGGATGCGCGGGTCGAGTATCGGATAGCAGGCCGAGGTCGGGCCGCCATGGATAAACACCACCAGTGGCGGGCGGGCGTCGTCGCTCATGGCCGGGTAGAAAAAGCCGTGGGCCTCGCCCTGGCCGCTGGGGTAGCGCAGGGTTTGCGGGCGGCTGATCTGCTCGGGCGGCAGGGGCGCCACGCCGCCAGCCAGGACCTTGGCCTGCTGCGATTGGCGGTCAATGGCGATTACCGCGGATGGGCTCACAGGGGAGGCCGCGATGCAGTAGATAAACCGTTCATCCAGCGCCAGGTTGCGGAAGCGGCTGTAGTCGCCGCTGAAGTCCTGTTGCGAGCCCTCGGCCGGGCGCAGCCCCAAGCGGCCAAAGCCGGCTTGCGTCCAGGTACCCAGCCAGCTGTCGCCGCCCAGCGGCAACCAGGTGCAGCCGCCCAGTTGCCAGGGCGCCGGGGCGTGATCGGCAGCGGCGCAAGGCAGCATGTGCAGGCCGCCCGGCGCTTCCCCCCAGGGTTGCCAGAAGCCGGCGCGGTCGGTCAGGCAATACAGGAGCCCGGCTTCATCGAAGCGGGGTTGTTGCAGCGACTCTTCTGCGCCGTCACCGGCCAGGCACCGTGGCTTAGCCCAACGGTCATCGGCCAGGCGTTCGGCGACCATCAGGCGGGTCGAGGTCCAGGGCTGGTGGGGGCGGTCCCATTCGATCCATGCCAGGCGCTGACCGTCCGGGCTCAAGGTAGGGGCGGCGTAGAAGTCCGCCCCTTCGGCCAGCAGCTGGCGTTTGCCATCGGCGAGGTCGATGGCCACCAGGCGATGCTGGTTGTCGTATTCCTCCACCGCCAGCACCTGGCCGGCGGCGAATTGCAGGTCGCCATAACGGCAATCGCCCGATGTCAGGGCTACCGGCGTTTCGCCCAGCAGCGATTGCCGGTAGAGCTGCTGGTCCGCTTCGTTGACGAATACCAAGCCATCTTCGCTCAGGCAAAAGGCGCCGCCGCCGTATTCATAGACCCGGCTGCGCACGCTGAAACCTTGTGGCGTCAGGCAGCGGGCCTGGTGGTCGCGCCAGTGCCAGATCCGGCAGGCGGCGTCTTCGGGGCGGTATTCGTTCCAGAACAGGCCGTTGGCGCCGAGCCGTAGCTCGGCGAAATCGATACCGGCGGCGACGGCTTTGGCGGCGCTGAAAGATTCAGCCCTTGGCGATGAGGCGTGAGTTTCGTTCATTACGGAAGGCCAGTTGCTCGATGGTCTGGGTAGCGTGCTCGGCTTCTTCGCGGGCCTTGAGAATCACGCCGTGATGGTGCGACTTGCTGCACACCGGGTCGGCATTGCTGGCATCGCCCGTGAGCATGAAGGCCTGGCAGCGACAGCCGCCGAAGTCCTGTTCCTTTTCATCGCAGGAGCGGCAGGGCTCAGGCATCCAGTCATAACCACGGAAGCGGTTGAAGCCGAAGGAGTCATACCAGATGTGCTGCATGCTGTGCTCGCGCACATTGGGGAACTGCACGGGCAATTGCCGGGCGCCGTGGCAGGGCAGGGCGGTGCCGTCCGGCGTGACGGTGAGGAAGAGACTGCCCCAGCCGTTCATGCAGGCTTTCGGGCGTTCTTCGTAGTAATCCGGAGTGACGAAAATCAGTTTGCACGGATGCCCTTGGGCTTCCAGCCTGGCACGGTATTCGTTGGTGATGCGTTCGGCGCGCAGCAGTTGTTCCTGGGTCGGCAGCAGGCCGACGCGGTTGAGCTGGGCCCAGCCGTAGAACTGGCAGGTGGCGAGTTCGACGAAGTCGGCTTCCAGGGCAATGCACAGCTCGATGATGCGGTCGATCTTGTCGATATTGTGCCGATGGGTGACGAAATTCAGCACCATCGGGTAGCCGTGGGCTTTCACCGCCCGGGCCATTTCCAGCTTCTGGGCGAAAGCCTTCTTCGAGCCGGCCAGCAGGTTGTTCACCTGTTCGTCGCTGGCCTGGAAGCTGATCTGGATATGGTCGAGCCCGGCTTTCTTGAAGTCGCTGATCTTCTGTTCGGTCAGGCCGATGCCGGAGGTGATCAGGTTGGTATAGAACCCCAGCTTGCGCGCCTCGCCAATCAGCTCGGCAAGGTCCTGGCGCACCAGCGGCTCGCCACCGGAAAAGCCCAGCTGCGCGGCGCCCATTTCCCGCGCCTCGCGAAACACCTTGAGCCACTGCTCGGTGCTCAGCTCCTTGCCCTGCTCGGCGAAATCCAGCGGGTTGGAGCAGTACGGGCATTGCAGCGGGCAGCGGTACGTCAGCTCGGCCAGCAGCCACAGCGGCAGGCCGACTTCGGGCTTGGGCGGTATCGGCGCTGGCGAGTCAGCCAAGTTCGATCCAGTGCTGTGCACGGGCGACCTCCATGAATTGCTCGATGTCGTCACCGAGCTCGGGCACGTCGGGGAACTGCACTTCCAGTGCCTGGATGATCGCCGCGACATCCCGTTCGCCGTCGATCAATCCGCCGATCAGTGCGGCGCTCTCGTTGAGCTTGATCATGCCTTCAGGGTAGAGCAGTACATGGCCTTTCTGCGCCGGTTCGTACTGGAAGCGGTAGCCGGGACGCCAGGTCGGGGTCTTGCTGCGATCGAAGCTCATAGCGTGATTCCTTTGTGCCAGACCCGTTCTGCGGTGACGCTGTGATACGGCGGGCGATTGAGTTCGTAGGCCATGCTCATGGCGTCGAGCATGCTCCAAAGAATGTCCAGTTTGAACTGGAGAATTTCCAGCATGCGCTCCTGGCCGGCGCGAGTGGTGTAGTGCTGCAGGGTGATCGCCAGGCCGTGCTCGACATCGCGCCGCGCCTGGCCCAGGCGGGTGCGGAAGTATTGGTAGCCGGCCGGGTCGATCCAGGGGTAATGCTGGGGCCAGCTGTCGAGGCGCGATTGGTGGATCTGCGGCGCGAACAGTTCGGTCAGCGAGCTGCTGGCGGCTTCCTGCCAACTGGCGCGACGGGCGAAGTTGACGTAGGCGTCGACGGCGAAACGCACCCCCGGCAGCACCAGTTCTTGTGAGCGCAGTTGGTCCGGGTCGAGACCGACCGCTTGCCCCAGGCGCAACCAGGCTTCGATGCCACCGTCTTCGCCGGGGGCGCCGTCGTGGTCCAGCAGGCGCTGAATCCATTCCCGGCGAATTTCCCGATCCGGGCAGTTGGCGAGAATCGCCGCGTCCTTGAGCGGGATATTCACCTGATAGTAGAAGCGGTTGGCGACCCAGCCCTGGATCTGCTCGCGGGTCGCCCGCCCTTCGTACATCGCCACGTGGTACGGGTGGTGGATGTGGTAATAGGCGCCCTTGGCCCGAAGGGCCTGCTCGAATTCGACGGGGGACATTGCTGTGTCAGTCATTGCGGTTCTCCGGGGAACAACCGTGGATAGTGTTGCCTGATCGGGCCTCATCGCGGGCAAGCCTCGCTCCTGCGGGTAGCGCTGTCCGTAGGAGCGCGGCTTGCCCGCGATAGCTGCTGTGGTTACAGCTCGATGCTCATGCCGTCGTAAGCCACTTCAACGTTACGCCGCGCCAGTTCCGCGCGTTCCGCGGAGTCCTCGTCGAGGATCGGGTTGGTGTTGTTGATGTGGATAAGCACCTTGCGCTGCTCTGGCAGTTGCTCCAGCACTTGCAGCATGCCGCCAGGGCCGTTCTGCGCCAAGTGGCCCATCTCCCGCCCGGTCCGGGTACCGACGCCGCGGCGCTGCATCTCGTCGTCTTCCCACAGGGTGCCGTCCACCAGCAGGCAGTCGCTGCCGCGCATGATTTCCAGCAGCGCATCATCGACCTTGCCCAGCCCGGGGGCGTAGAACAGTTTGCCGCCGGTACGCAGGTCCTCGACGATCAGGCCGATGTTATCGCCCGGGTGCGGGTCGAAGCGGTGCGGCGAATAGGGCGGCGCGGCGCTGCGCAACGGCAGCGGGCTGAAACGCAGGTTCGGGCAGGCGGGGATGGTGAAGCTCTGGTCGAGCTCGATGCGGTTCCAGTTCAGCCCGCCGTTCCAGTGGGTAAGCATGGTGAACAGCGGGAAGCCGGTGCTGAGGTCTTCATGGACCATGTCGGTGCACCAGACTTGATGCGGGCAGCCTTCGCGCAGGCTGAGCAGGCCGGTGGTGTGGTCGATCTGGCTGTCCATCAGGATGATCGCGCTGATCCCGGTGTCGCGCAGGGCGCGGCCCGGCTGCATCGGAGCGAAGCCCTGGAGCTGGGCGCGGATGTCCGGCGAGGCGTTGCACAGGACCCAGTTCACGCCGTCATCGGAAATGGCGATCGACGATTGGGTGCGAGCCTGGGCCCGCAGGCTGCCGTCGCGAAAACCCGCGCAGTTCGCGCAGTTGCAGTTCCACTGCGGAAAACCGCCACCGGCGGCGGAACCTAGAATCTGGACAAACATGGCCGCTCCATCAGGTTAAGGCTGAAAATAAAAACGCCCCGGCGAGCCGAGGCGTTGCACTGCGCGAGCAATCAACGGCTGGCGAAGTACATGGTGACTTCAAAGCCGATACGCAGGTCGGTGTAGGCAGGTTTGGACCAGGACATGGAGATGCTCCTTCAGGTGGGTGGGACGGTTGAGATCTATACATATAGTCCACCTCCAACCGGAGATGTTCAGATGCTTAGGGGGCTATCTTACTAAATTCCCCCCGGGGAATGACCGCAATTGTTGAAGAAAGCTCATTGCAGCCGGGGTAAAGATCATTCGGCCGCTTGCCAGGGTTCGCCCGGGCATGCGCCGTTGGCCAGGCAGCGCCAGCCGCCTTGTGCCTGCTGCAATTGTTCGGCCGCGAGCAATAGCTGTGGCCGGGTCAATGCCATGATCTGCCCTTGCAATTGCGCCAGGTAATCCGACGGATGGCCGGCCAGCCGGCCCTGCCAGAGCAGTTCGGCCAGCTGTGCCACGGGCAACGCACGGGCGTCGAACTGGGCGGCGAGATTGGTTTTCAGGTCGTCCAGCGAGGCCTCATCCAGCGCCCCGACCAGCTCTGGCAGTTGCGCAAGAAACGCCCGGATATGTTCGAGAATCTCGTTCAGCGAAGCGCTGGGCGATTGCACGCCGAACAGCAGGCCGGCCTGGCCATTGATCTGCCGCACGCCGCTGAACACCGCGTAGCCCAGCTGCAACTCGACCCGCAGGCGCTGATAGAACGGCATCTGGCCGAGCTGCCCCAGCAGCCGCCAGGCGGCTTCCTGCTGAAGGGCGGCGCCCGGTGCCGGGCAAAACAGCAGCAAGGCCTGCTCGCCGGGGCCGGTGGCGATCTCATGCCAATGCTGCTGCGCGGCTATCGAGGGTGGCGCAGACAGCTGGCTGTCGGCGGTTCCCGGGGCTTTGCCCAATGCAGTGCTGATTGCACTCTGGGCCTGGCCCAGGCCGATGGCCAGGCCGTCCCAATGGGCGTCATCCCATGGCGTTTGCCAGCCTTGCTCATCCAACGGATGCAACGCAGGTATGTCCAGGCAACGTTCGGGCAGTTCCTCGAGCAATTGCCGGATCGGCGACAACGGCGCGGCAGCCTCCGGCGACACCGGCCCAGGCTCCGCGCCGGCTTGGCCCAGTTCCAGCAATGCCTGTTGGAGCATCGCCGGGATGGGGTCGGCAAGTCCCTTCAACGTCAACAGGCATTGGTTGCCCAGCGCAGCCAAAGACAGCTCGACCCCCGCCTGCAGCCCGTCCTCCCGCAGGTTGCGCAGACGGTTCTGCAAGCGGCCACGCAGAGCCTGCGGCACTGCACTTGGCAGGCGCCAGCGCAGGTACAGGGCGGCCTCGCCGGAGTCGTCGGCGATAGCCTGGCTGAAGGTCATGGCCGACGATTCGCGACGCTGTCGCAAGCGATCCTGGGCGAAGGTCCGCAAGCCACGGTGAGCGCTGGTTTGCCCGCGAATCAAGCCGGCCCGGGCGGCTGGCGTCGCGCTGCGCAGGAATGGATTGGACGCAGGCAGTTGCCAGGGGATAGCGCTGCCGGTTGCCGTCGAGGGTTGAAGTTGCGCCAGCAGCGCCTTGAGAGCCGTGACACCGCGCTCGGACAGGTACGGCTCCAACTGTTCGTTGGCCAGTCGTGCCAACGCCAGCGCGCCGGCCACCTGGCATTGGCGCTGTTGTAGCAGGGCATATTCGTCGCGCAACGTCGGCCAATCGTCCTGGTTGCGGAAAAAGGCCAGCCAATCGAAGAGCAACTCGCTGACCTGCTCCGGCTGTTGGGCGCCTTGCTCGGTCAAGTCGAACTGGATATGCAGCAGCGCCTGGCCGGCAAATTGATACAGCGGCGCGGCCTTCAAGCCTTCGACCAACGTGCGTGCCTGGAGCGTGGCCAGCAGCCCGCCGGGCTTGCCGGAGGCCAGCCAGGTGCAGAGAAAATCCAGGGCTTGGCGTGTGGCCGCGGGCAATTGCTCGCAGGCGAACAACAGGCTCAGGTGGCGACCCTCGAGCTGCTGATAATGCTGCGGCGCAGAGGCCAGCAAGGGCACGGGCGCGGCTTGCGGTTGCGTTTTACCCACGGCCAGGACGGCGCCGAAACCCTGTGCCAGGGCTTTCAGCTCGTCCAGAGGCTGTGGCCCGGCCAGGCTCAGGCTCATCTGCCCGCTGTGGTAATGCGCTTGATAAAAATCCTGCAGCGCCTGTTGGAATGCCGGACGCGGCACGTTCAGGCTGTAGCGGTTGCCGGCGTGGAATGCCCGCAGCGGATGCTCCGCCGACAGGCCGTCGAACAAGGCGAACTGCCTTTGTGCCGTGGCATCGCGCGACCAGGCGATGAACTCCGCGTGCAGCACTTCGCGCTCGCGCAGCTGGTCTTCCTGGCTCATGCGCGGGTGGGCAAGCATGTCGGCCAGGCGCTCCAGGCCGGCAGCGAAGTCGGCAGGGGGCAGCTCGAAGAAAAAGTCGGTGTGGCGTTCGCCGGTGCTGGCGTTCACCTGGCCGCCGTGGCGTTGCACATAGGCCATCAGGCCCTGCTCCGCGGGAAAACGCTCGGTGCCGAGAAACAACAGATGTTCGAGAAAGTGCGCCAGCCCGGGCCAGGCCAGCGGTACATCGTGACTGCCGGCCGAGACTCGCAAGGCCGCCGCGCAGCGCGTCAATCGAGGGGCGTGGAACAGTGAAACCCGCAGGCCGTTGGCCAGGGTTTCTTGATGAGGCAAGGGATGGTTCAGCGCGGGCATGAGCACTTCCAGAACAGTGAAGCGCCCATGCTAGCGGATAACCCTGGATCAGCGCTTGTTCAGGTCGTCGTAAAGCTCCGGACGCCGGTCATGGAAATAGCGGTTGGCCGCGCGCGACTCGAGCATCAACTGGCGGTCCAGCGTGCCGCTTATCAAGGCCTCATCCAGCCCGGCGAGGGCGATCCGCTGGCCGTCGGGGGCGGCGATGCTGCTCTGGCCGCAGTAGTGGATATCGTCTTCATGACCGCAGTAGTTGGCATAGGCCACATAACATTGGTTTTCGAAGGCGCGCGAACGCACGGTGACATCGGCGACAAAGTCGTAAGGCAGCATGTTGGCGGTGGGCACCAGGATCAACTCGGCCCCGGCCAGCGCCAGGCGCCTGGCGTTCTCCGGAAATTCGATGTCGTAGCAGATCAGGAAACCGAGCTTCCAGCCGTTGAGTTCCACCAGGGGGAAATCGTCCGGACCTGCGCTGAACATCGAGCGGTCGAGATCGCCGAACAGGTGGGTCTTGCGGTAGTTGCACAGGCGCTGGCCGTTGCGGTCGATCAGTTGCACGGCGTTGTAGATCTGGCCGTCGTCGGCGCGCTCCGGGTAGCCGTACAGGATTGCGATGCCTGCCGACCGGGCGAGGTTGGCGATATGTTGCGCCGACGGTCCGTCCTGGGCCTCGGCCAGGGCGCCCACGGCTTCGACACCGATGTTGTAGCCGCTGAGGAACATCTCCGGCAGCACCAGCAGGTCGGCGCCGGAAGCTTCCATGGCGACTTTCTGCAGGCGCTGCAGGTTGCCGGCGACATCCAGCGGTAAAGGGCGGCATTGATAAAGCGCGACACGCATGGTGATGACTCCTCTGTGCACTGGGCTGTCACTGTAGCCGTTGCCGCGGGCGGCTCAAGAGCGTCGCGCTCGATCGCAGCCTGCGGCAGAGGCTCAGGTTCAGTCGGCCAGGGCGATCGGGCCGATGTCGTGGAACACGTCGCCCGGCCCCGGGTTCTCGGCGTAAGTCCGCCCGCCGAAGTGCTTCATGATGCCCCAGACCGCATTGAGGGAGGTCTGTACGGCGCCCTCGACCCAGGCCGGAGTCCAGGACACATCGTCGCCGGCGATGAAGATCCCGCGCTGTTCGGCAGGCAGGTCATCCTGCATGAAGTGCGCGTACATGCGCTGGTTGTAGCGGTAGTGGCCGGGCAGCGCGCCCTTGAATGCACCGAGGAAGTGCGGGTCGGCTTCCCAGGACACGGTGATCGGATCGCCGATGATGCGCCCGGCGATATCGACTTTCGGGTAGATCTTCTTCAGGGCGTCGAGGGCCAGCTTGACCCGTTTTTCCACCGGGTGCGGCAGCATCTTCAGGGCGTCGCTCATCCACGAATAGGACAGGCAGATAACCCCCGGCTTGTCGTCGCCATTGTCAAACAGGTACGTGCCGCGAGTCAGGCGATCGGTGAGGGTCATGCTCATCAGGTCGCGACCGGTTTCCGGATCCTTGTCCTTCCAGAACGGCCGGTCGACCATGACGAAGGTCTTCGACGACTGCATGTAGCGGGTGCGGTCCAGGGCCATCCACATCTTCTGCGAGAACAGCGATTCTTCGCACTCGATCTGGGTGGTCAGCAGCCAGCTCTGGCAGGTGGTCAGCACCGCCGCGTATTCGCGGGTGTCGCCCCAGTTGTCGGTGACGCTGAAACGGCCATCGGCGGCCCGGGCGATACGTTTTACCCCGGGACGCGGCGCGCCATGGTGCAGCGAGCTGAGGCTGGTGCCTTGCGGCCAGTGGGCGCAACGCTCCGGTACATGGCGCCAGATGCCCAGCGGCACCTGTTCCACGCCGCCGACCACCAGGTGCTGGTGATCGTCGCAATTGGTCATCACCACGCGGAAGATTTCCAGCATCGAGTTGGGGAAGTCCGAATCCCAGCCGCCAGTGCCGAAGCCGACCTGGCCGAACACTTCGCGGTGATGGAACGACAGTTTGGCGAACGCTTTCGAGGTGGCGACGAAGTCGTAGAAGGTGCGGTCGTCCCACAGCGGCACCAGGGTGTTCCACAGTTCCTTGAGACGCGGCACATCGCGCTCGCGAATGGCCTGCTGGATTTCGCTGAAGCGCGAACCGTCCTCCAGGGCATCGGCCCAGGCGTCGGCCACTTCCTGGAACAGCGCCGGCAGGTCGGCGAGTTTCTGGGCGTAGTGCGTCTGGCCTTCGAGGTCGATCACGGTGCTGCCGGAAGCCGGGGTCAGCGGGTTGGGAAAGGGTTTGGTCTCAAGGCCGAGCTTGTCGACGTAGTGATAGAAGGCCGTGGAGGACACCGGGAAGCGCATGCCGCCCAGCTCGGCAATGACTCCTTCGGCGCCTTCGAACGCCTGGGAGCGCAGCCGTCCGCCCATTTTCGAGGCTTCGTACACCACCGGCTTGAGGCCCAGCTTCATCAACTCGTAGGCCGCCACCAGCCCGGCGATACCGGCGCCGACAATCGCCACTTCAGCGCCATGGTTGGCCTCGGGGATGCTGCCCAGGCCGGCTGGGTGCTCGATCCAGTCGTCGAAGGCGAACGGGAAGTCCGGGCCGAAAATGGTGATGGGTTTTTTACCGTCTGCAGGATGGCGATTGTTCTTGTTCATGGCTGACCTTGCTGGCAACTCGAGCAGAGCGCTGAGTATAGGAAAAGATGGCAGCCATTTTAGGGAGCGTTGCGCACGTTAATAAGACGCAAAGTGTCGTCGATCTGGATGATTTTGGTTCAATCTGACGATGTTTTTTTACTAACTGACGAGCGGCTTTCTGTAGCCGCTGCCAAAAGGCTGCGATCGAGCGCGAAGCGCCCGCAATCGGGTTACCGCGCCTGGAGAAGCTTCAGACGGGCTGTCCGCGGTCGATCTTGCTGCTGAGGATGATCGAGGTGGTGGTCTTGTCCACGCCGTCGACGCTGCCGATCTGGTCGAGCAACTGGTCGAGTTGTTCCGGCGAGTCGGTGCGCAGCCAGGCGACATAATCGAATTCGCCACTCACCGCGCAGAGCTGCTGGACCTGGGCCATGGCGCTCAGGCGCCGCAGCACCTCCTTGCCGGAGCGCGGCTGCACCTTGATTCCCACGTAAGCCTGCAAACCGCCATCGATGACCCGCTGGCCCAGCCGCACGCCGTAACCGGTAATCACCCGGGCCTTTTCCAGCCGCGCCAGGCGCGAGGTCACGGTGGTGCGGGCGATCCCCAGCTGCCGGGCGAGCATGGCCACGCTTTCGCGGGCATTGATCTGCAGGGCCGCGATCAATTGGCGGTCGATTTCGTCGAGGACGGGAGGGCGGCTGTCAGACAAGGTGAGCTCCGGCGCGGGCAACGGTGGCCGAGCATGTTACAGGCTTGCTCCAGGCGATGCTTGTGGCATGGCGTCGGCTGTTGGCTGCGGCGGCGCCACGACGGCCAGGCTGATCCCGGCCTTACAGAAAAACCGCGCAGGGCGCGGTTTTCTTGTGGGCGCATACCGCCTGTCCGAGCATGGAAAGCTCAGCGATTAACCAGCTTGTCGAGTTCGTCGAGGCTGATCTTGGGAATGATCGAGGTCGGGATGCTCGACGTGGGGGACAGGTTGTACACCGCGAAATCCTTGCCCATGACCTTGTCCGACATCAGCTTCAAGGACGGCAGGATCCGCGATTGCAGATGCTGGTCCAGGCCGCAAGGCGACTTGAAGGCATCCGTTGTTTCATAAAAACGCCCCATGGCAGGAGTCAGGTCGACTCCCACCAGGATCGCTGTGTTGAAACCGGCGTGATAGGCCAGCTGAAGCGCCAGATAAGCCACCGTGCGGGCGTCGAAATAACCCAGCTCGAGGTTCTTGCTGAAACCGATGGTCCGGCTCCTGTTACCACTGAGCAGGGGAGGGCGAACCAGATCGCGGTGGCTCCCGAACAAGCGTTCCTTCCAGGTCTGTCGCGGTACTTTCTTCAGCAGATACAGCTCGCCGCTGGGCTGGCTGGTCCGCGCATTTTCTTCCCAAAGCGCCACCCGCTGACTGACAGCCATCGCCTGGGCGAAGAGTTCGGGTTGCTGGAGGGGGAAGCTGGAGTCGGTGCAGGCATAGAAAAAGGGCCGTATAGCGGTCCCCCGGAACATCGAGATGGCCCCGTTCATGGTGATCATCGGGATGTTCGCAAAGGCTTCGATGGGAAAGTCCTTTGCGGAACTACCGGATGCAATGATGAAAACAGGGCCTTGCTGAATATTTCGGCAACGGGCGAACCCCGTTACCTGGCCAGGCGAAGGCGCCGTGGGTACTACTTCCATGTGCTTGTCCGAATCATCAGGCCACTCTGATTATTAGGGGGTGGCTTAGGTGCTGTACATGACGGGGGAAGAACAACCTCCCGCAATTTAAAACGCAGTCTAGGGCCAAACAGGCATCACGCACGACTTCCGCGCAGCTATGACCATCAGCGGTTTTAATAGTTGTGCAACGCGTCGATTTTGGAGGCTCTGCCGCCTTGTCGACCGCCAGATGGCTGATCCCAGACGACAATGATGTCATCTCCCAGCGGCTGATGCAGCGCCGATTTCTCATGCGGCGCCTGGCCTCTGCCGATTCGTCGGCATTATTTCAGGTGCGTTACAATTCGCGGGTCTATCCCGGAGAGAGTTGCAAGTGGAATACATGGATTGGGAGAGTCTCAAGAGATTCTGGCGCATCGAAGTCATGGGCGGTGAGGAAAAGAACTTCAACTTCAAAAGGATGTATCGGCGCCTTCGTCAGAAAGAACAAGAGCATTATTTGTTCTGGTTCAGACTGGCACAGCATCTTCATCGACGTCCGAAAGGAATTTTTAACTACCCCAAGATGGCCCGGCGAATTCACGCCAGCTTAGTTCGTACCCATGGGATCGATATCATGCTGGCGGCAGAGATTGGCCCCGGCCTGAGCTTCGCTCACCGCGTCGGAATAGTCATCGCGGATGCGGCGCGAATAGGCGAAAACCTGTTTATTCGCCAAAACACGACTATCGGCGTGCGAGCCAGTGGCCAGAAAGGGCTGATCTATGTGGGTAACAATGTTGAGTTGGGCGCCAACGTTTGCATCATCGGCGACAACATACGCATTGGGGACAATGTAACCATCGGCGCAATGGCCTTTATCAATAAGGACATTCCCGATAACAGCACTTGCTATACCCGGCACGTAGCGATAATCAATCAGAAGTAAAGAACTTCAACGGGCTTTGTTAGGTTGTTAATACGACAACTTCAAACTTAAGCAATCACGGCCTGGATATAAAAAATGCCAGGCTATGGGATTCGATCCTGGCGCAGGATCAGGCTCGTTTCAGGCCCGGATGCCGTCAATTCCAGCCCTGAATATTTCAACGTGGACATTTTGTACGCGCTTCAGCAGTTTTGATCGAAACCTGGATGAACGGAGCCCATCTGCCAGATACGCAAAAGCCGCGCAATGCGCGGCTTTCAAGGTGGTGGGCCCACACGGACTCGAACCGTGGACCAAAGGATTATGAGCCCTAATAAAACACCTGTAATCATTGGGTGTTGCGGTTATGGCCAATGTTTAAAGGGATATTTGGGTTTATTGGCGGTGGGTATGTCGAACGGGTGTGGACACTTTGTGGACATTGGCAGGCGGTTAGAGTGTTGTTCACCCGATCCAGGATTGTTTGTCCGTCCCGTTGTCTCATGCCTTCTGAGCCCGATGACGTGCTGTGCAATTCTCGCCGGCTCAATAATTGGGCTGCAGTCCCCAGCCTGCCTGGCTTTCAGCTCCTCGTCGAGGGCTGACCGAACCCGACCTGATACACAACTTCTAGAGCCGCGCTGATTTTGAAAACTGCGGTCTACTTCTGTTTTCCAGACTCCCGCCCAGGCGGGCCGGTGCCCGGGGATTTCTCAGGCTGACCCAGGACGCCACAGCACGCTGTGAAAGCGCATGACATTTCTTTGCACAACCTTACACGCCATGCAGTTGCCAAACGCCTTACAGACCCCGTGGCGGGCCTGGGCTAGGGCTTGGTTTGCACCACCCCACTGGTTTGCACAAAAAAGGGACACAAAGCCCGCCGGCGGGAGGGGGATAAGTGCATTTCTGCTCTATTTTTCTTTGATCGAGAGTTTCTAAAGCGCAGTGGTCTTTGCCGCACGGCTGATGGATGCCGTAGCATCTACCCATTAGACAAGAGGATGTAACGATGATTGATGAAAGAGGACTTATCGCGACCTTGATTAGTGTCCTGAAAGATGGTCGAACGGCTGAGGAGCGATCAGGTGCGGCTCGTGGTCTTGGCTATGCAACTGGTGCCGAAGCAATCGTTGCCTTACGTGAAGCGCTGATAGAGGGCCGGACAGCGGAAGAGCGTACCGCTGCTGCAGAGGCTCTCGGAAGGGCGTTGGCCAACAGTCGTTCCTGATACGAAAGCGGTCTGTAGCTGAAAAAAAGCCCCCCAGTTATGGCGGGGCTTTTCAGTAGGGCAAAAGTACTTAAACCTTGAGAGGTTTTTTTTCCCACTTCAATGCAAGCTTTTCGAAGTCTTTGTAGAACGTCTGCTTTCCGGTCTGGTGTCGGACTGCGTCGATAAATGGTTTGGCCTTTCGATATAAAGTCACAACGTTCGTCCGATTTGCCTGACGAAGCATTTCTTCGTGATAAATACCTTCGTTGATGCCGACACAGATTCGTTCCCAATGATTCAGGACGTACTTTACTGAGCGGGCTTCATCGCCATCCGCCTTTTCAGGCTGCAGCAAGTCTTTGATTGATCCAGCCGGGTCATGCATTGCAGCGACCATCTCATTGCCCAGGCGCAGCTGCTCATCCATTCGACATCCAAACATCAGGTCAGCTGTTTGTTTCTTCTTGGCAGTCGACTGCACCTTGATGACTGAAATAATAGCAACCAGCACGCCGGTCATGAGCAGTAAATTTCGAAAGGCCTCAGACGCAAGCTGTGAGGTAACCGACGTACAAATATCCATTTTTTTGATTTACCCATAAAAAATGGAGACCAATGGTCTCCATTCAGAATCTGTAAGCAGCGGTTTAGAAGCCTTCGTACTCTTCGTTGGCTCGTACGGACAATACGTTCATATTTATCCCTCTCCTTGTGCTTTTCTGAGGTTTCGAATTTGAGCGTGCGTTATATAGCACTGGCTTGATGCCAGTCAACAAGCCCTTAGCCTCTTTCCTCCGAGGCTTACTGAGCCCCCAAATCCCCGTTTCCATAGAGTAGACGGTTTTTCAGAGAAATCGTTCCCAGTTTTCGATAGCGAGCGATAGGGGCCGAATGGGAATTTGCTCGGCATGAAAGCTTTTTGATTTCATAGGGTTATTGTTTTCAGTTGTCCATAGAGCATTGTTGCTTTCGCTGCGTTGCCCACAAATGTCTTCGCATCAGCAGAACTGGGGGTAGGACCCGGTACGTGTGTGTGCATTGCCAGTTGGGTGTTCATCTGCTGCAGCAAGTCTAGCGTTTCGCACACCACCTGAAACAGATTCACGCCTTCTGACCCTATCCACGTTTTTGGCGCCTGCAGGCGCTGGCTAACATTCGCCACGCTCCGGCGCAGACCCTGGATCTGTTCCTGCATGTCGCCGCCGATCGCGGCGTTATGCTTCTGCCCCACCACCAAGTTGAGATCCCGGCCCGTCGCCTGGTGCAGATCGTCCACGGCCGCGAGGCTCGCGGATCCGCCCGACAGCAGCTTGAGCGCGCCCAGCGCCTCGATCGTCTTAATCCCACCTACTGACTCGGTCGAATGGTCGTCGATTGTCTGCGCGTGGTTCTGGTAGCGCTCAGTGTTGCCCAGGGCTTCCACTTCGCGCTCGATCGCCTTGTCCTGAATCTTGCCATCGGTCTGGCGTAACCAGTTGCCATCCGCATCGACGCGCTGCTGGCAGGCCTCACTGTGCTGCCAGACCTGGTCGCCTTTCGGAACCCGGGGCATGCTCAGCCCGTGCGGCAAAATCGTCTGTATGTAGGGCTTGTGCGGCAGCCCGTAGGCGAAGCACACCACCACCGTGGTGTTTTCCTCGGGGAAGGCATAGATGCCCATTTCCTCGCCGCCCGTGGGCAATGGCAGCGGTACGCCGGCGAGTGTTGGCAACGACGTGTCGGGCTCGCCATCCGGGCCCAGGACCTGGATATCCACCGCATAGCGCGGCCGGAAGTCGTCGCAGATCCCCGCAGCCGCCGGCGCATCGGCAACGCCGACCACCCGGGCAAAGCGCGGCAGGTGGTAGCCGCCGGTCAGTTCTGGAAATTGCCGCTCTACGCTGCGACGGATTGCGTCGTCCATTTGATCGCCATTTGACTGTGAACCAGCGTCACGTTGGTGATGCGCTCGCCCTGGTTGATTGTTGCACCTGGTCGCAACCCCGGCAGGGCCGCGACCATCGCACTTTGGTTGCCCTGGTAGCCGTCGAACAGCTCAACGGGCAGCTCCAGCGACGGCCGGGCGCCGAAAAAGCTATCCGCCCAACTGCCCACGAAAACTTCGCCGTCGCCCTGCTGCTGCCAGATGAAGTCGGGGATGTTGAACACCCGGGCCAGGCTGTCCATGGCCTGGTAGCCGGCCGCCAGGCTGTAGAAAAACGGGGCCTTGACGCTCGCATAGGGCCGTTCCGGAACACGGAAGCGCAGCCCGGTCTGTTCGCTGATCTCGCCCAGGACGGCGCGTAAATCGACGTGGCGCAGGTTCAGCGGCAGCGGGTTGCCCAGGATCGCGGCCACCTCTCTGCAGAACAGCACCTGCTGCACGCTGTTGGCGGCGGTGCAGCGCTCCACGTAGCCGATAAAGTGACGCTGCAGGGTGCTTTCGTTGTACCCGATATCGAGCGTTACCAGCCCTTTGACCGGGGCGCTGGCCTGGATTGTGAACGTGGCGCGGCCCGGGTTTTTCAGGTCCAGGCGCACCTCGTCCTTGACCAGGACATAGCGCTGGCCGGCAACGGCCAACACCTTATGCAATTTCATGGCGTGCCCACCCCGCCAATATAGTCGTCCAGCTTTTTCAGGGTCTTTTCGAAGCCGGAAAGCTCTTGAGAGCCGCCGGTGCCCTCGGCACCGCCTCTGCTGCCGACGGCTGCGCCTGGGCCCGATTGCGCCGTGACCTTGTTCCCTGGGCGCCGGCCTTCGACTTTCTCGGGGTTCGATACCTTCTCTGTGAGCGTGAACTGAATCCGCCAGGCGCTGAGTGTGTCGTCCTCGCGGGCGCTGACCCCTTCGGCGAACTGCACCTGGCGAATACCGAACGCGGCGGCGGTGTCGTTCACCACCCTATAGGTCTTGAGCTGGCCACCGCCGGCGGTGGCCTCGGCCAGGCGCATCAGGTCGCTGAGCTGCGAGTGATCGACAAACGGGATCGTCAGCGAGACGGTCAGGGTCTTGGGCTTGAAGCCCTTGTGGGCCTTCTCGGTGTTGCTGGTCTGCCCAGACATGTCGTCGCTTTCTATGCGCAGGTTGGCGGTGATTTTCAGGAACTTGCCCTGCACCTGTTCCCCATCGAGCAGCAGCGTCATAGACCCACCAATTCACGAACGAAGCTCAGGCCCTTTTCAGAGCCCACCAGCAGCGCGCCGGCACTCAATACCCATTCATGCCCGGGCGGCTCTCCCTCCAGAAGCCTGCGGCGCAGCTCGGCCGCATTCCCTGGACCGATCAGGCGGGCACGCATGCTGCTGTCGCTGCTGCCGCCGGTGAGTAGGGCTTTCAGGTCGTTCAGCTGCTGATCGCGGCCCTTCTGCTGTGCGGTCTTACGGCTGGCCAGCGCGGCCAGATCGCCCATCGGTGACCCATCGGCCGCGTAGCTCTCAAGCACGGCGAGCTGGCCGGCCATGGACTGCTGAGCAGCTTTCAACACGGTGCAGCGCTCCAGGGGCAGCGCCTGCCAGCGCGGCAGCGTGCCTGGGGTCGAGATCTCCCACTTTTCAGCCTCCAGCTTCGACAGGTGACGGGCGCGGCGCTCGGTTCGCACCAGGTCCGGCATCGGTAGCAGCGCATTGAAGCGTGCCAGGCTCGCGGCGAGCTGGTCGAAGCGCGTGGCCAGGAACAGCAGGCACAAGGCGTACTGTTCCTGGGCGGGCCGGCCGGGGTCGCTCGCGTCCACCAGTTTGTTGCCCAGCTGCTGCAGCAAATTGGGCGCGGACAGAAAACGCTGGTAGCCGCGACCCTGGCCAACTCCACTTTGGAAAGGAGTGACTACCAGGCAGGCCGGCGCCTCGCCCATCTGTTCGGACAGCGCAGCACGTCCGGCGGCGATCGCGCCTTGGGCGGCGTTGCCCACCGGCCCGGGGTTGGTGCTGGCCAGGCCCTGCAGACCGGCCAGGCGTAGACCAGTGCTGGCCAGCTCGCTACCGGCCAGATCCTGGGCGGCGGACAACTGCCCCATCCATTGCGTGGCCTGCTCGGGCCAGCGCATCGATACGGCTGGCCAGGTCATGCCGGCGGCGTCCATTCGATCGCCTGCATGGCCTTCAATTTCTTATCTTTCAGAGCGATTTCCAGCGCCTGTTTCAAGTCGTTGGCGTGCTGCAGGGCGGCCTGTTTAAAGCGCACCTGGTCCTGGCCGACCTCGCGCAGTTGCTGGGCCGTGTGCGGCCGGAATTCGCGCACCTGGTCAACGTCGAGACAGGCGTATTCGGAGTCCAGGCCGCTGATAATCAGGCTGGTAAGGTTCAACTGGTCGTCCATTGCACTGCTGTAGCGGTACGGCGCGCCCAGGGCGCTGGAAGTAAAACCGCTCTTGATGTACTGGCTGCAGCCGCTATTGATCGCCTGCAGTTTCTGCCTGTAGAGCGAATCCAGAACCGCGCCAATATCGTCCACCCACTCGCCGTTTTTCCAGACCTGGTCGGGGCCGGGTTTTTTTGTCGTGTAGCCCGATGGAATCGGCTCTATACCATTCAGCGTTCGTGGCTCGCCGGTGGTGATGCTGTAGACCACTAGCCCCTGGTAGTAGTCCACCAAGCTCCAGGCCTGACCGTTCCAGTGGGCAGCCTTATTCTCGGGGATCAGTGGCGGTGGTGTTTCTACGCAGCCAGCAGGGATCAAAAACACCCCAGGTTCCAGCGGCGACTCGTCGGCCTCGCTAATGCTGGTGAATAGACCCAATGGGGAGGTTTGATAGACCGTCTTTGTTTTTGCCATCGGGCACCTCAGTATTTGATGAAGGAGTACAAGGCCATGTTTACAGGCCGCGATTCATGGCTGCCGTCACCGGCGATAGCTATCGCGTGGGTGTGCGCGCCATCTCCTACGATTCCCAGCCCGTGGGTATGCGCACCGGCAGCGTGGGTAGCCGCTGTGGTGCCGGCCTCATAATTTGCTGTGGTGAAGTTGGGGCTGCCGCCGCCGACGTTGTTGTTCTGCGCTCGCGGCGCGGTGTGGACGTGTGCACCCGCTTCGGCGACATAACTGCCTGGGTGGTAGTGCCAGCCCGCTTCGCTTGCCGAGGCGGCATGCGCGTGCCACCGGTTCTGGCTGTCCTGAAAAGTTCCTTGACCCCGGCCGGCGTCAAATCCACGGCCGTCGTCAACGTCCCGGATGAACAGCCCTCGTGTGTCTGGGAGGTTGAAGGTCGTGGCCCCATCACCTGCGCCGTACAGCGTGCCGATCGTTGCGAACAGAGCTGCAAAGGTGGTCCGGCTCACTGCCGCTCCGTTACAACGCAAGGTGCCGGTGGGTACGGTTCGGCAGAAGGACTGGACCAGCGTTCCAGCGGGAACAATGTCATTCGGTTCCAGATTGCCGGAGTGCCACAGCTGGACGGTTGGCGTCCACTTGCCTACTTCCGCGACTGAGCGTGCAAAGATCTTCGGTACCGGTACCCCCTGCTGCATCGCGATTTGCCCGCAATAATCACCACCCACGTAGGGCATGGTCACGACCGAGGCATGCCCGACAAAACTGGTGGGCGCATCGTAGATGGTGCTGAACCCGCCTTTTTGCCTGAACGCATCGGGTGCGGGGGGCACTTGCGAATCACTGGAACCCAGACCGCAATCGCCGATCTTCAGGCCGTCCGTGATGCCGTAGCCAGCCAACGTCGTGGCCTTGTCGGCCTTGTACCCCGGGTTGAAGTTCGCGCTGTGCCAGATGGTGTTGGCATTCCAAAGTAGGGCGCCGGTGGCATCCATCGCCAGGTCGCCAGCGGTAACCGTCCCCCAATGAAACATGATGCGCGGGGCGTAGTCGATATGGTTCTGGGCATCCTGAACTAGCATTGCTTCGCGGATTTCCAGCGCGCCCTTGTCGTATTGCCGACCCGCTGCCGGCGCATAAAGTCGCGGGCGCTTGTCGGTGTAACCGGTCGGGATCGCGTCAGTGATGCCGTAGCCGTCAAGCGTCGTAGGCTTGCCGGTGGTGATTTTGCTCCAGGCCAGGTTCGGGATATCAGCAGCAGCAAGCGACCCGCCAGCGGTCACCAGGCCCTTGGCGTCGATCGTAACTTTCGTGTACGTCCCTGTTGTCGCGCCGCTGTCCGCCAGGGTCAGCGCCAGGGTCACGTCTTGGCTACCGTCGAAGCTGGTGTTCCCTGTACCGGCCCCGCTGATCGCGATCTTGCGGGCGGTGGCCAGCTGCTTGGCCTTGCCCGCCGGCATGGTTCCATCGACCAGGGCCGCGACATTGACCTGAACACTGTTGACCGCTTTCGTCGTGGCCAGGATCTCGCTGCTGTTGCTCGATGCGTCGTCGCTCTTGGCGTTGGGCAGGTTACCCAGGTCCACGTCGTCCTTGGTGGTGGCCTGGGCGCGCAGCTCTGGATAAGTGCCGACGCGGGCAGCCAGGTGCTGCAGCAGCGGCCCCTTGATCGGCTCCACTATCCGGCGATCGGTGATGGCGTCGGTGGTCAGGTCGCCCAGGACCACGCAGTAATGCTGGACGCCGGCGCTGTCCACGTAGTCTGCCTTGTTGGCCGCGAACACGACCTGCCAGCTGGCCACCACGTCGTTGGATTGACGCTGTAGGGCAACGTCGAGCCAGGCGGTGCTCGGCAGGCTGGTCGGGGTGATGTTCACCGCCGCCGGCAGCAACACCCGGACGCCCTCGATATACGCCTGGCCAGGCTTGAGCCGATAGACCTGCCCGACTTTCTCCAGCTGCAGCCCACTGTCGAAGAAGCAGGCGCGGCCGTACACGTCCCGATTGCTCAGGCGCTCGCGCTCGTCTATGCCCTTGAGGCGAACGGTAAAGTCATGCTGCCAGGTGCTGGCGTCAATCGTGATGCCGGTCAGTTCCTGGGCGCCGGTGAACTCGACCAGGATATTGCGCGTGACGTTGTTGCCCAGCTGTAGCGGCGGAATATTGCGCCGCTTCTGCTGCAGGGGCACGTAGGCCACGGCGAACAGCACGTCTTCGGCGGTTTCCAGGCCGAGCCAATTCCAGTCGAAGTCGCCGATATCGCTGCCGAGCATCGAGCTGTAGACCACCTGGTTAGGGTTCACGTATCCGCTGTTTCCTGGCGGGATCGTGTAGGTGTGCATGATCTGGTTGGCCGGCGGTTTGGGCGCCGCCCGATCGATCGGCGATTGCGGGTCCAGCCCTGGGACGTTGGCAAAGATGAATCGGGCAACGTTCAAGACTTGTTGGGTGCCCTGTTTCTGGGCAATCAGGCTTTCGCCGGCAAGGGTAATTCTGGCCACAGAGGGCTCCTACAAGCTGGCGACCAGCGTCTGCTGGTCGTCGTTGAAGTCAGCCGCGACAATGCGCAGCGTCACAGGGGTGATGGTCACGAAGTCATAGCGGCGGCAGGTGCGGCCGTATTGCTGGATCAGCACGCGCAGCAACTCGGGGTTTTCCGACAACTGCGAGTCGGAGAGGCGTAGCAGCACCACGTCCCAATCCCGCCCTTCCAGGCGCTCCTCGATCTCGACGTAACCCACGCCGAGGCGGTGCAGGATGCGTTTGAGTCCTGCGGTGCTGCCGGCGTCCACGGCGTTGATGAAGGCGAATTTCACGCGCAGGCGGTAAAGGCTCTCAGGCTCGTCCTTGAAACGGTTGATATCCCGTTGCCAGGCCAGCAGATCGAGCACAGTCAAATGGCAGGTTTCAGCGTCCATCTGCAGCAGCGGCCACTGCAGCCAGCCCTCGATCTTTTCCCACCAGGTCTGCGCGGCGGCCTTGAGCTTGGCCAGCTCGGGCCCGTCGAGCCAAAACGGCAGTCTCAAGCGGATCATGCGGCGACCACCTCCAGGCTCTGGATGCGCGGGATAGTCAGCTCTGAAACGATGTCGTCATTGTCGAAGTGCAGCGACTCGATGCTGGGGAAGGCCTGGTGCAGTTCCTCAGCAAGGCGACTGAAAGAGAAGCGCGACTGCGGGTAGGTCAGCGTCGGTTGGTAGTCGCTGGCGGTGCTCTCGCGGAACGCAGCACGGATGAAGAGAGTAATTTCCGCCTGCAGGCCGTCGCGCTTCTCGGCGGTCAGGTTGGGGCGTGGCCAGAAGGTCACGCGCAGGGCGTGCAGTGTCTCCGGCATCACCATGACCAGCAGATCGTCGCCGTGGCCATGGTTGCCGCCGTCGCGCACATGGGCGTTGATCTGTTCCAGGAACGTTTGCGCCGGCACGTCGGCATCGAACAGCACATAGGCATTGGCGCTGCCTGGGCCTCGGGGCGCACCGTGCAAGAAGTACACACCATCCGGCCGCACGCCGGGGAATGCCGAGATCATCGCCCGATATACGGCGTCGGTGTGCCACTGATTCACCGCGCTGAACTGGTTACGGGTGCGCAGGCGCAGCTGGTCATCGGGCTCAGGATCTGCACCCGGTGCCGTCATCCAGCCGTCAGCGTTCACCACCTGGGCGACCCCGGGCACCGGCTCCGGCAGAATGGCGTAGTACCCGGGCGCCAGGTTGTAGCCGCTGCCGACCTCTAGAGCTTCCACCGGCACCGACAGCTGCAGTAGGCCGTCGTCAAAAACCGCGTCCTCGGTGGTCACCAGTTGATAGATATGGCCGTTGATTGCGGCGGACTGCACCAGCACGCCGGCGGGCATCTCCAGCGCTCCACCGGTGGTTTCTCGGGTGAAAAGCAAGGCCCCGCGGGTCTTGGTCGCACCCTTGCGCTCGACGTTCACCGCCCAGGCCAGCATCTCCAGCCAGCGGCCGCCGGCGGTCTTTACAAAAAAGTTGGGCAAGACGGTGTCGCTGACAAAATTGATCAGCCACATGACCGGCTTAGTCACCAGGGCGGTGACCAGGCGCCAGAACGGCGAGTAAGCGCTGGTGTTGCTCAGCTTGCTGCCCTGGGCGGTCACTTCCTTTTCCCAGGCCTTACGCAGGTCGTTCTCGGTAGTCGGTATGCCGGCATCGATCAGCGTCTGGCGAAAATCTACGTTACTCACAAAAACACCTCGATAGCGCCATATTTCAGGGTCTTGGCGGTCACCAGGTACTGGCCCGGCTTGTCCTGGGTAATCCTGGCTGTGCCCGGCACCAGGCGTTCGTCAGCCTCCACCAGCAGCTCCAGCTGCAGGATGCAATCGGCCTGGCGGTTGCGGCTGCGCTCGGCAACCAGGGTCACCAGCAGGCCGCTTTCGCGGATCATGTGCGCAATGTCCTGGGCGATGCTGGCCCGGTCCTCGATCAGCAGCGGCTGTCGAGAAGGGTCCAGCACCAGGTCGTTGCCCACGATCAGCAGGTCTATGTAATCGCTCATCAGCCCACCGCCATGTCGATCATGTTTTCCAGCTCCAACGGGGTCAGAGGCTTGCTGGTGTGGATCTCTACTTTTTGCACCTGGATGCCTCGGTTCTGGTTCTGGGTATGGCTCTGAATGCTGCTCAGCAGTCCGCCCTGGGGCACTGCTGCAGGGCGTGCCGGCGATAGGCTCGGGGCGGCCTGGGTCAGGCGTTCGCGGTTGCGCTCGACCTGGTCCACCGGCCCGGCCACCTCGACCTTGACGGGCGTCTGAGGCAGCGCGGCCAGGGTCTTGAGCGTGGCGCCGATCGGCTCAGGTTGGGCCGGCATCGAGGCCGGCGCCTGGGCCAGCGGCTGTACCACCGGCGAGACCAGTTTCAGCGCCGGCGCAGTTGGGGCGGCGGCTGTGCGTTCCACCGCCGGCGGCAACATCGCGTTGGCCATTGGTGCGACCAGCTGCAGAGGTGGCTTGGGCTGTTCCAGGTGCGTGGCCACCGGGGGCAGTGGCACGATCGAGCGAGCCATGGGCGTGACCAGGGGCGCCGGCGGCTGTACCTGCAGCAAGGTTTTCGCCACAGGCTGCAGCGCCTGCTGGTTCATTGGAGTGACGCCGATCGGGACGGCCTGGCCGGGGATCTCCGGCACGTCGGGCGGCTGCGGCAGGTCGCCGAACCGGGTTTCGATGTTCACGCCGGGGATCTTGTTCAGCATCTCGATCAGGCCATTGATGGCCTTCTGAAAGACGGAGACGATGCCGTCCCACGCGGCCCGGGCGAGGCCTGTCCAGCCGCCCATGGTGCTGAACCAGTCGCCCAGGGCCTGCACCTGGTCAGCGACCCATTGAAACGCGGCGGTCTTCATCAGCGCGGTGGTCAACTCGTCCCAATAGGCAACGATCGCAACCACGGCCGCGACCAGGGCGACGATGGCGACAATGACCAGGCCGATGGGGTTGGCCATCAGGGCCGCGTTCACAAGCCAGATAGCGCCCTGCCAAAGCAGCATGGCCACGCGAACCAGGCCCATGACGGTGTACATGAGGACCAGGCCCGCGACGAAAGCGGTCACCATCACAGCATGATAGAGGAACATCGCGATGCTGCGCCAGCCTGCCCAGGTGAACAGGTTCCAGGCGATGGTCGCGGCCATCCAAACCATCTTGCTGATGCCCACAACCAGGGTAAGCGCGCTCATGGCGGCGACGATGCCGAGGACGGAAAGCACGGTGATACCGATCACGCGGGTGATGTTCGGAAACAACTGAGTCCAGTACACCAGCGTTTTGCCGATGCCGACCAGGCGATCCATCAGTGGCTGCAGGATCGGGATCAGGGCTTGCCCGAAGGCAATACGCAGTGCTTGCACAGCGGCGCCGAACTGCTGCCACGGATCCACCATGGCCTTGGCCATCTTCTCGGCCTGCTCCAGGCCACGGACCTTGCCCAGCTTGTCTATGCCGTTCTTGAGTCGGTCGGTATCCTGAGCCAGCGCGCCGATTACCTGGGCGCCTTCACCACCGAAGGCCTCCATGAGCTTGGCATTGGCTGCAGCGCCGCGCAGATCACCGAACTTGCCCTGCAGCTTGGCCAGGATGTCCAGCATCGGCATGACCTTGCCGTTGGTGTCGGTGAACTTCATCCCCAGCTTTTCGGATGCGTTCTCGATGTTCTCGAAAAACGCTTTGTAGCGTCCGCCGGCATCGCCGCCTTCCATGGTGCTGGACAGGCTGCCAATCACCGCCATCTGTTCGGCCAGATCGACGCCGGCGGCGGTAGCGATCGCGCCGGCCTCCTTGAAGCCCTCTTTCATCTGCTCGCCACTGGTGCGGAACAGCTGCACGGCCAGGGCCGTTTGCCCGCCCAGTTTCTCGACCCACTGGCTTTTACCCATGGCGTCGGCCTGCTGTTTCTGCAGGTTGTACAGCGTGCCGACGTACTCGCTCATCACCTCCTTGTCGGACTTGGTGGCCTTGGCCAGCACGCTGCTGGTGTTGGTAAAGGTGGCCAGTTGCGAGCCGGCCAGGCCCTTAATCGCGCCCTCGATCTTGTAGGCCGAGGTGACGAATTCCTGGGCGTTCTCGCCATAGGCCACCGAGAATTCCAGCGACTTGCTGTTGAGCGCGTCCAGGGCGTCCTCGGCAACACCCAGCGAGCGAACTTCGCCCAGGGCGCGGTTCATCTCCAGCGCAGGCTGCATCGACTCGGTGATGCCTTTGGCCGAACCAATCAAGCCGCCCAGGCCAAGGCCCATTTGCTTAATGTTGTTCTCGCCCTGCTCGGCCAGGTCGTTGAAGCCCTTGGAAACTTTGGCCAGGGGCGCGCTGACCTTGTCGGTCAGGCTCAGGATAAAGTCCAGGTGGCTGGATGCTTTCGCGCTCATGGGTGTCAGTTACCGTTGAATGCTCGTGATATGCCGTTGGCTATGGCGATTTCCATTCGCCGCCAGTGCTCGTCCTCCAGCCATTTGGCTGTGCCCAGGGTGTCAGCCGTAGGCGGTGCACCAGGCAGCCAGCGATCGGCGAGGGCCAGTAACTGGCCCAGGCCGTCTTCAGTCAGGCGTTCAGCGTGGCCGAGCGCTTTTTTACGGTGACCTCAACGGTCGGGGCGTATTCCTCCACCAGGGCGCCGGCGATCTGCAGCACGGTCATAGGGTTGGCCAACAGTGGCTTGAGCTTGTCCTTCTGTGCCGGCACTACGGTGTTGACCAATAGGTTGTTGCCCGGGGCTACCTTGTTGGCGGGGGTCAGGCTGTTGATGTACTTGGTCATTACGGCCGGACCCACGACAAAGTCGAAGTCGTCGTTGCCTACGGTCAGGGTGATTTCGGTGCGGTCGGTCATGGGTGTTGCTCCTATTGGATTGAAAGGTGTGAATCAGCGCCTGCAGACACGGCGGACGTGGTCCTGCAGGCCGAGGATCATTTGCCGGCTGAGGGCGAGCTGATCGCGGAGGGTGAAATAATCCGATCGAGCGTCTGGAGAGAGTTCGGCGGATCCTGCATCAGCCACGCCGCTGGCTCCGGAAGTGGCGGTTGCGCTGGCTGCGCAGGTGGCGTTGACGAGCAACCGCTGATTGCCAGCATCAACAGCACGCCGCAGCAGCTGGTTTTGATTGCGTTCATGTGTCAGTTCCTGGGTTCGTTGGAGGTCTATTTCGTCACGGGCGGCCAGTCGTTCCGCGCTGATGCGTGCCGCCTCACGCAGGCCGTCCCGCTCGTCTTGCGCCAGGTCGCGCTCATGCCGGGCGTCGTCGCGCTCCTGGACAACCTGGACGAACCAGAAAAGCGGTATCAGTGCGGTGAGGCAGACCGCCAGAACGAACCGGAAAGGGGTAATGGTCATTTCAGGCACAGCCCCATCTCGTCCAGCCGGCGGTTGTGCAGGCCCGGGATAAACCGCTTGTGGCCCTGGGCGTCGGTGATGAAGGCCCATACCGGCGTTTTCCCATCGGGAGCCCAGGCGATTGCCTTGCAGCCGTCAGCGATGCGGCCGGCGTTAACCAGGCCTACGGCCCGGCTCGCGCAGGTGTTGGCCACGCCAACGTTGTGGGCATGACTGCTCAGGGCGTCGAAGGTGTTCTGGCTGATCCGTGGGTTGTCCAGGCAGTCGGCCAGGGCCAACTGGCCCTTCTCGACCACCATTTGCTCCACTTCGGCGCAGCGTTCCGGCGACCAGTAGTCGCCGACCACCACCGGATAGGGGCTGGTGTACCGGGTGATGCCCATGCAGACGGTCGGCAGGCCTCGGGCCAATTTGTCCGCGTAAACAACGTTCTGGCCTTCGCCTTCCCACTTGCCCAGGAACGCCATCAGCGTGCTACTGCTCAGCACCAAGGCGATTGAGCCCGTCAGGATCTTGTTACGCAGGCTCATCGCTTTCCCTTCCAGTCGCTCAGCATCTGACGGTACTTGGGGGCCAGCAGAACGATCTGCAGCACCATGTACAGTGCGGTCAGCATGTAGGCGACCGCCGACCAATCGACGGCGCCTGTAGCGCCGGTGGCGGCCACGCCTATGGCTGGCGCGGCCTTGGCTACGGCGATTGCGGTGTCCTGGGCAGCTTGGTTTGCACTCATCGCTGCCCCCCTTTCTCGAAACTGGTCTGGCAAGGTACGCACCGGGTCATTCCACCCAAGGCGCGGCGCGCTGGGGGGATCTCGCAGTCGCAGTCCTCGCAATGGGTCAGGCTGGGGCCCGTCGAGCGCGCCCGGGCGAGCTGGGCGGCGATCGCCTGGTCACGCTGTCGCTGTTCCAGGGCTTGGGCGCGGTCGAACGGGCAGACCATCAGCTCAGGCCCTCGATCTCGGTGGCATCCAGGTACGGCACGCCGTTGATGTGGATAAAGTCCGGACTGGTGACGTCGAACGGCACCTTGTGTTTGGACTTCTCCCCACCCTTGGAGTCGATGTTCAGCAGGCTGGAGATCTTCACCTTGCAGCCGAAGGCCTCCACTCGGACTTCGTCGGTCGGGGTCTTGGCGAAAAACAGCACGTCGAACGGCTCCAGCTTGCGGAAGCTGCCAGCGCGGCCGGCGGCCTCCATCAACAAGTTGAAATTGGTGGTGTCCAGCTCCATCTCGCCGCTGGCTGCCACGTCGCCGGCGACGTAACCGTCAGGCACGCCACGGGTGAGCGCCACGGCGCTGTTGTCGGTGATATCGAGGGTTGCGGTTTCAACGTGGACTTTCAGGTCGCCCAGGTTGATGTCGAAATTCATGCCGCCAATCTTGGCCATGGGTTACTCCTGGTCGTCCTGGGAAAGGTCGAGTGCGATGTTTGCGGTAAGGTCTTTCGGGCAGTTCAGCGGCCGGATCTTGAGGTAGGCCTCAACCTTGGTGCGGCTCTTCCAGACCAGCACCAGGTCGCCGTCTTTCGGCGCCTCGATCTCGCCCGGGAAAACTTCGCCGGCGAACTTGGCGGCCTTGGCCATGCGGCGCAGCGGGGCCATCAGGGCATTGGTGTTGACGGCCATGCTGTTGGGGCTGTTGTTCAAGCGGCGGTCACCGATACGACGGATCAGCAACGGGCGGATCTGGCGGGCGGCTTTGTCCGCCAGGCGCAGATGCTCCAGGACCTGGAAGTCGCTACCGGCGGTGTCCAGCAGGTTGGCATCGCCCCAATACACGCCTTCATAGTCCGGGTAGGTCTGCGAGACGGAAAAACGGGCCTTGTCCAGCTCGGCGCGAATGGCCGAGGGCAGCGGTACGCCGTCCTTGTCTGCAGGCACAGGCCCAAGACCCAGCAGCGGCCCGCTGGCCACGCGCATCGGGGTATCGGCGATGCTCCAGGCAGCATTGGCCAGGCGTCCGGCCAGAACGCCCAGGTCATTGCCGTGCAACTGGTTCACCAGCACGACCCGAGGGGCGGCGATGCCGGCGGGGATCGCTTTCTGCTCCACCAGGTACTCGTCCCAGGTCTGAACAGGATGCAGGCCCGCGGATGCTGCAACGACGAAGGCGCGGCGCCCGTACTTGTTGTTCAGCGCCTCGGCTGCAGCGTGCATCGCCTCCAGCTCGGCGCCGGTGGTCACTGGCTTGGTGATGAAAATGCCCTCGACCGAAAAGCCTTGTTCCTGGGCAGTTTTCAGCGCGGCGGCCCATTCGCCCTCGGGGCCGATCGGCGCGGCCAGGCACGCCCAGCGGTTGCCGCCATTGGCCCGGGCTGCAGTGATTTGGGTTTTCAGGTCGCTGGCCGGCAGGCCCAGCTCGCCGTCCAGGTCGCTGTCGGTGTTCAGTGCCAGCAACTTGCCGACGTTCTTGGCCGCGGGGCCGATGAAAAGGAAATAGCGTTCGATCTCCGTCACTTCGCCTTGGCCAAGGTTGAGATTGTTTACGCTGACTTGTCCGAGTGCCATGTGGTGCCTCGTTAGCGGGGTGAGTTGAGGATTTGTTGCAGCACCTGGTTCACCAGCAGGCTGGTGTCTCGGTCGGTACTGACCCCGAGAAACTGGCGTTTGGGCAGGGTGATTTCCCAGCTCTGCGCACCGGTGGACTCGGCCTGTTGCTCGCCCAGGATGCGAATCAGCAAGCCGGCCTGGGCGTAGTTGACGTGTTCTTGAATCCACGCCACGGATGGCCTGGTGAGGCGCTTTTTCCCCGCCTGGCGGGTGCGAAAGCCCAACCGGCGCAGGCGCTTGGCCTGTTTTTCGGTGGAAGCCAGGCCGGGCGGCGTCTTGTTCCAGCGGCGCATCTGCGCGGCCGTGCGGCGCTCGCTGGCTCCGTTGTGTTGCTGGGCAGCTACCCAACTGGTCAGCCCGTTACGCCAGCCCAGGACGGCTTGATCGGGTGACACGCTGGTGACCTGCAGCAGCTTGCCCAGGCCGGCCTCCATCTTTTTCTTGCCCTTGTCGGCGCTTTTGCGAGGGGCAAAGGGCGAGCCGTCGAGGTTCTTCTGCTCGCGGATACGCTTGCGGCTCATGGTGCGCACGCGCTTGGACACGTTGTTGAGCAGCCGCCGGCGCAGCTGCGGTGGCAAGCTGAGCAGGGCCAGTTGCTCGCGGACGCCGAGCAGCCCCCGGGCGTCGAGGTCGAAAGCGCTACGCGTCACGGCTGACCACCTCGCCCTCTTCGGCAATCCACAGATCGAACGGGATAAACGACCAGGTCTTGCCGAACGCCTCGATTTCGCCGTCTGGATCTTCGGCCAGGTACTGCGGTTCGACGAACTCCAGGACCAGGTCCACGTCGAACAGATCGTTGTCCAGGTCCAGCGGCTCGATGCTGAAAACCGGGGCTTGCAGGCCGTACCGGTCGCGCTCGGGGTCGTGGGTTTCCAACCAACTGCCTACCAGGGCCATCAGGCGCGGCGGCGAGCCGTCGAAGCGCTCCAGACTGAACACGGCGCGATAGCGCATATTGCTCATGTGCAGGCCGCGCTCGCTCTCACGCCACACCAGGTCAAGGTCCACCTGCTCGCTCCAGCTGTCGAACTGGTCGGGCATCAGCTGCAGGCGTTCCTTCAAGAACGCGCTCAGGTTCTTCAACTGGATCACAGCAGGGCCGCCGTGATGCGACTGCGGCCCTGCAGGGCGCGGACAGCCTGCTGGCTGAACTCCAGGAACTGCTCCGCACGCTCAGGGGCTTCCTTGCCGGTGTTTTCCGCAACCTCGCGGCGGGTGACGGTGGCAAAGTCAGTCAGGACGGTGCCCTTTGCCCGGCAGTACGTGGCGCGCTTGTACAGGTTCACCTGGTGCGAACGCTCGGGCAGCAAGAGCGGGTCAGCGGTGGCCACGTTGGTGACTCCCAGGGATTGCCAGCTGGCCGCCAAGCGCTGCAGGTCGCGGTTCACGGCGTACATGGCCATGTTTAGGTGAGTGACAAGCAATTCAGTCAGAAGCTCGCCGGGCAGGCGGTAAGCCTTCTGGAACTCAGCCAGCGAGAGGTCCGGCCAGAAGCCGTTGTTCTCGATGGTCTGGTCCACCACGGTGTTGGTTCTGCCTGAAAAACTCATGCTGGCCACTCGAAAAGGGCGGGGAGACTGTTTCTCGCAGGTCGGGCCATAAATGGTCGGCATACGTCCACAGTTCCCCGCTGGGGGGGGTAGTCGGGTTATTCGGAAGCCGGGGTGGGCTGTTGTTTTTTCAGTGACTTGCGGCAGCGCTCAAGGCGGGTTTCCACGCCGACTTTGGAATACAGCTCCGTGGCACGTTCAAAGTGCCGGATCGCCGTTTCCCACTGCTCGGCTTCCTGGGCGCGGATGCCGATCAACTTGTGGTACTTGGCCGGGATCTGCTCGGGCAGCTGCTGCCATTCACCATCGACGCGGGGCAACAGGTTGGACAGGTACGGCTCCGGGCTGCGCTTGGCGGTGTACTCGGCCAGGGCCCACTCAATCACCGCGTCGGCGACAAAGGTCTGGATGTCGCGGCGCTTGAAGCGCTCCGGCATTTCCTGGCCCTGGGCAATGGCGAAGTCGGCCAGCTCCAGGCCGTCCTCGAATTGCTCGGTGTCGAACAGCCAAACCATCACCTGCACCAGGACACGGTTCGGCATCACCAGGCCCGACTCGATGTAGCGCTGAATAAAGTCCTGGTACTTGGGCAGCAGCTCATCGCGCTTGAGTGCCTGTTTGCTGGCCAGGTTCTTGAGCGCGCTCAGGCGCTCCAGATCCTGGTCCAGGGCGGCTTCCTGCAGCAGCAAGTGCTTACGGGCATTCGCCGGGCTGCTCAGGGCTTCCGCCGGCGAATACGCCACCGGTGCAGCTGCGGCAGCGGCTACTGCAGCGCTACCCAGGGCCAGGATGCGGCGCTTGTGCGCCAAGGCCAGGCTCATGCCACCAGCTCCACGTTCTCGGTCAGCGCGATTTTCTCCAGCTGCTCGATCACATAGCCCTCGTTCCGGCTGTTGTAGTCCTCGACGCGGGAGCGTTTCGGGTTCTCGATCGTCTGCTTACGCCAGCTGGTGTCCTGGTAGTAAATCGAAAGGTTGTCCCAACTGGTGACCAGCACCGCGTTGACCGGGAAGTTCGGTACGCTGAACGCCGGCAGGCCGCCGTAGGTGGCAATGACCTGGGCGTTTTCGATGCGCTCCTTTTCGGTCGGTGTATCGCCTTGCTTCGTGTACAGCTTGGCCTTGTCAGAAGCGAGCAAGTCGGTGCCGATGATCGCGACCAGGTCGCCGTCTTCGCGCAGGATCTCGTCCACCATCTGCTTGGTGTCGTGCACCAAGGCGTCAAGGTTGGCGTAATCGCCACCGGCGCCCAACGTGACCTTGCCAGCGGCGGCGCCCTCTTTCAGCACCTGCTGCGGGGCCTGCTCGCGTAGTTGCTGCAGCCAACCCTTGTTCACGTCCTGCAGCTTGGGATTCGCTGCCAGGTCGGTCTGCACAGCCACTTGCTTACCGTGGAAGCCAATAACGATCCGATCCTGCGCAATGCGCTTTTGCACGGCAGCGGAATAGCGCTCTTTGAAGTCTGGAAACTTCGCCCAGGCGTCAATTTTGGCGTACGGCAGGCCTACGTCCGACTGAGTATCAGCCAGCTCGTAGGTGGTGTTGTCCAACGCCGACGCGTCCTTTGCTTCGCGATCGGTGGTCTTGGTGTTGGTACGGCCAGTAACCGGGCCGTTCACGCCAATGAAGACCTTCTCACCCTTGATCTCGCTGACAGGGACGACGTTGATACGCTCCAGGAAGTCGGCCTTGGCGGTGATTGCGTCGTTCAGTTCCTGGGCGATGGTCGGCTCCACACTGAACATGCGGGTCGAGTTGTCGATGCCATATGCTTCGGCGATCGCTTCCTGCAGCTCGGCGTACTGTTTGGCGCCCCGGGCGCTTAGTGGCTGGGCCATGTCAGAGCACCCGCTTTTTGGTGGTGGTTACAGGGCCGGCATTGCGCGGCAACTGGCGGCCGGTAGGAGTGTTCTGAATCGCGCTGAACTGCTTTTGCAGGCTCGACAGCGCGGCCAGTACAGCAGTGTTAGAACTGCCCTTGCGGCGGAATTCGCGCTCTTCTTCGGCCGTGGTGACGATCTCGTCTACAGCGGCGCTCACGTCATCGATCGGGGCCTGGTCGGGTTCTGGTGCATCTTCGGCGGCGGGCTCGATCACGGCCTGAATGCCGGCAGCGACGACCAGCAGCTGGGCCAGCAGGGCTTTTAAAGCCGTTGCGGTAGCTTCATCCATTGGGGGTTTGCTCTCTGGTGTGGTGGGGGTGTCAGTGGCGGGGGCTTCAACGCTGAATCGCTTGAAAAAGCCGGTGAGCAGCGCGGCGAGCTTGCCCAACTCGCCCTTGGGTTCGTTGTCGTGGAAAGAACCCAGCTCAACCGAGGCGGCGTAGTAAGCGGCGCGGTTGGTCTTGTTGGAAAAGTAGAGTTCCTGGGTGCCCGTGCTGGCGGGCTCATCGGTTACCGCCATGCCGGTCATGTACGCTTTGCCACGGCCGCGGAAGTTCGGAAGGATCTCGACGCTGGAAAAGAGTTTTTCCCCGGCATCGTTCAGGCGCAGCAGCTTGTCGTTGGGCTTCAACTGCGCTTCCAGGGCGACTTGGCCTGCTTCCAGGTCCTCGGCGCCCTCAATCAAGCGAAGGGCATACACCGTCCCGAACGAACCGAACCAACGCTCGTGCTCACACCAGATAACGGCGGTGTACAGCGCGGGGTCGTAGGTTTCGGCACAGTCGCGCAGTTCCTGGGGCAGGATCTCGCGGCCATCGACGGTCGGGCCGCTGGTGGCTACACGTTTCCAATACGAAACAAGGGAACGGGGCATAGGGGGTAACTGCGCTCAATCGGTTGAATGAGCCGCCACGATAGGGAGCCGTTCGCCCCCGAACAAACGGTTCCACTGCGCGTTCCTCCTAGATTCGAAATATAGGTGGATCGCGGAATTTAACCCCGCGTTTCTAGCGTTTTCGCCGCATAGACTGCGGCCCATGTACTACTCGACCGAAGTTAAAGAAGCCGCTAAACGCCTATTTCTGCGCCGCTGTAAGGCCAAGGAAATTCAGGCGCAGCTCAACCTGCCGAACATCCGGATTGTCTATTACTGGATCCGCCAGGGCGGCTGGGAAGACATGCTGTCGGATGAAGAACCGCTGACCGCCGTAGGGCGGCGAATCACCTTGCTCCTGGACAAAGCCACCAGCCTGACCAAGGATGAGCTCAACGAACTGGACCGGCTGACCACCGTTCGCGAACGGCTGTTAAAGCAGGCGGCCAAGCCATCGCCGGCACCGATCGGCGAATCCTCGGCCGAGCCCCAGGAGCGCCGCCCAGGCTCGCGAGGCGAACGCTTGGGCCGTGGCGAGGGTGGCGGCAGGAAGCGCGAGAAGAAGGCCAAGAACGACATTAGCGGCCTCACGGAAGTGGACTTCCTGGATAAGTTCATCTCCAAAATGTACCGCTACCAGCAGGAGCTGTTCGAGGCCAAGCAAAACCCGCTGACGCGACGGGTCCGGAACATTCTGAAAAGCCGCCAGGTAGGCCTGACTTACTACTTCGCCGGCGAGGCTTTCATGGACGCCGTGTTGAGCGGCGACAACCAGGTGTTCCTGTCGGCCAGCCGATCGCAGTCGGAGATCTTCCGTAGCTACATCATCCAGTTCGCCCAGCAGTGGTTCGGCATCGAGCTGACCGGCAACCCCATCGTGCTGAGCAACGGCGCCGAGCTGCGCTTTCTCAGCACCAACAGCAGCACCGCCCAGGGCTATCACGGCCATGTCTACGTCGACGAATATTTCTGGATCCGCGACTTCGACAAACTCAGCACCGTGGCCAGTGCCATGGGCACGCATAAGAAATGGCGCAAAACCTATTTCTCGACGCCCAGCGCGGTGTCGCACCAGGCGTACCCGTTCTGGTCCGGAGAAGAGTTCCGCAACAGCAAGCGCGGCAAGAAGGCTGGCGGCACCTGGCCGAGCGAGGCGGCCTATACGCAGGGCGCGCTGTGCCCGGATGGCCAATGGCGCAAGACCATCACCCTGGACGACGCGATCGCCGGCGGCTGCGATCTGTTCGACCTGGAGCAGCTGCAACTGGAGTACGACGAGGACAAGTTCCAGCAGCTGTTCTACTGCAAGTTCATCGACAGCTCACAGAGCGCGTTCGGGTTGAAAGACCTGGAACGCTGCTACTCCGACTTGACGTTGTGGGAGGACTACGACCCCGAGCTGGATCGACCTTTCGGCAACAGCCCGGTGTGGCTGGGGTACGACCCGAGCCGGACCCGCGACGACGCCACCTGTGTGGTTATAGCGCCGCCGCTCGAACCTGGGGCCAAGTTCCGGATTCTGGAAAAGCACAGTTGGCGTGGGCAGTCGTTCAAGTACCAGGCCGAGCAAGTCAAGAAGCTCACAGAGCGTTTCAACGTCCAGCACATTGGTATCGACACCACGGGAATCGGCTACGGGGTTTTCGACCTAGTGCGCGACTTCTACCCACGCGCGACCTCGATCCATTACAGCCTGGAAACCAAGAACACCCTCGTGCTCAAGGCCCAGGACACCATCCAGGGCAGCCGCATCGAATGGGACGCCGGCTGGACCGATATCGCCCAGGCATTCCTCACAATCAAGCGCGGCACGACCGGCAGCGGCCAGGTCACCTACAGCGCATCGCGCACCGACGCCACCGGCCACGCCGATATCGCCTGGGCAATCATGCATGCCTTGGCCCACGAACCCCTAAACACCAACAAGCGGCGCCGTAGCCGCTACGTCACGAGCGGAAGCAATGTCCAAGCGACACAGAAAGCACCAGGTAACCCAGCAGGCGCGACAGCAGCAACCCATGCGGGCATTCACCTTCGGGGAACCGGAGCAGGTGCTGAGCGGCAACATCGGCGAATACCTCGGGGTGTTTCCCAGCGACGACGGCGAGATCTACAAACCGCCGGTGTCGCGGCCGGGCCTGGCCAAGCTGCTGCGTGCCAACGCGCACCACGGCGCCATTCCGAAGTTCAAGCGCAACCTGCTGTTGCGTGAGTTCATCCCGTCGGCCGGCTGCAGCACGCAGACCATGGGCCGGGCCGGCCTGGATTACATGGTGTTTGGCGAAGCCTACTTCTATCGCGTCCCCAATGCCTTTGGCCAGGTCCTGGAGCTGCAGCACACGCCGGCGATCAACATGCGGGTAAAGGTGGACGGTGGTTTCAGGATGCTGTTGCCCGACAACAAGTATCAGGACTTCGACCAGGACGAGATCGAGCACGTCCTGGACTACGACGTAGAACAGAACATCTACGGCGTGCCTGACTACCTGGGCGGCATGCAGGCGCTGTTGTTGAATGAAGCCGCGACCCTCTTTCGCCGGCGCTACTACAGCAACGGCGCGCACGCTGGATACATTTTCTACACCAACGACCCTGACCTGACCGAAGAAGACGAAGAAAACCTGCGCGCACAGATCAGCGCAAGCAAGGGCGTGGGCAACTTCCGCTCAATGTTCGTGAACATCCCCAACGGCAAGGAAAATGCGATCCAGATCATCCCCGTGGGGGACTTCCAGGCGAAGGACGAGCTGGAAAAGGTGAAGAACATCACCCGCAACGACGTGATTGCGGCCTGGCGCATGAACCCGGCCCTGGCCGGAATCATCCCGGAGAACAGCGGGGGCTTTGGCGACATTGAAAAGATCGATCGGGTCTACACAAACAACGAGATCCGGCCGATCTGCCAGCTGTTCGACCAGCTCAATGAGCGGCTGCACGAGGATCGTCGGATTGCTTGGAGAGAGCCCGCGGCGTCCGGAGAGAATCCTTGATTTAGAGAGCTTAACCTACTGAAGACACAAGATATTGTGCCAAAATGGTGCCTTAAACGGAACCTTGGGGAGGGGAGAGAATGCGGGTGTACTGCAAGGAGTGTCAGAGCAAGGGGCGGATTGTGTCACGTGAGGATCTGTCGAAGGAGTTTGCGAAGCTCTATTGTCAGTGCACGAATGCCGCGACCTGCGGGCATACCTGGGTAGCCAATCTTACCTTCTCCCATACCTTGAGCCCTTCGGCGCAGGCGGTCGATCGGCTGCTGTTCGACCGCCTCCGAGAAATGCCCCGCGCTCAGCAACGCGAACTTTTCGATCAATTAGGCGCGCGGCTTTCCCTATAAGTCTTCAATTTTAAGCCAAAGGAATTCAAGTCACGAACACTTTCAATCCCATATTCTAAAAGACCTATTCTGGCGCTTTCAGATAGAGGCAAGTCCGATGTGGCCGCACCAATTAGAAAGCAAAACTTGTGACTGAGTCTCTCCTGATCATCTATCAATTCGTCCAGCTCAATCTTGGCATTAATCATTAACAACTCCATATCAAATACATCTCAATGGCCAGAATTTTAGTTAGTGGTTTTTTGCTGCGTCAAGCTGTTTTTTATTGCTTGAAATGCCCGATAAAACATGCGAATTGTATTTATTTCACTCCGGAAGCAGAGTGAAATTCTATAAAGTAAGCAGCAGGGTATTAATTTTGATATGTATACTTTTGGAGGGGTGGGCTTAAAGATAATCAAGGAGCATCGCTTTCTCACTTGTGTATAGATGTTTTCATTCTGCTCTCCAAGACCCTCTATGCTTGGTCGCTATGCTTACTATATCCAATATCTATAAGAAATGTGGGCGCGCTATTTTTTATAACCAATCATCTGTTTCCATGTGCCAATGGGGCGAAGTGCGTGGGGAAAGTCTCAAAAACAAAAAAATCTCCCCGCTTAATTCGTAGCTATGCTTCATTTGTTGCTCAAGACAGATTATGTAGCCTGAGGGTGCCGTCGTTAAGTGAGTATCTCTATTAAGTGATGTTGTGTATTGGGTGACTGGTCACTTTCATTGCTTGGAAGTTGGAGGGCGGCAAGGGTTGTCCGCTGGGTCTGTACTGTTAAGAGCAGAAAGCCGCTTTTAACATTGGAGATGAATATGAACATAAAACACGCGATGGTTGCCACTCTACTTGTGCTGACTACCCACATGGTTAATGCTGAAGAGGAGGCATCATGTACTAACGCGACAGCAAGCTCGGCTGCACAGATTGAGGCTATAAAAGAGAAATACTCCAAGATCGCTGCAGATCAACAACAAGCGATAAAGGCTCAAGCTAAGTCAATAATGGACGAGTCGCCAGATACAACCGGACCTGATAGTTATGTAGGTGCGGATATTGAACTTCGTGATAACATTCGAGAGTTCAAGTTGGACTTGCCGAATATAACCATGAAAAGCCAAAGAATGGCCATGGACTTACCTCAAGTCACTATGAGACTCCAAGCATGGTCTTGGGATGCTCCAGAAATTGAGATAAGACAAGAGTGCCATGGGGGGATCGACGAACTTAAGAGAGAAAGTAAGACTTGCCATAATGACTGGCCCTCTTTCGACTATCCTTGTGATGAGTGGCGTACTGTGCGCGGAAAAGATGTCTGCTATGGCAATCCCGTGGCAGTTAATCGCCGTCAGGAAATTGAATTACATGTTCCAGAGGTGACGCTGGCTCGTACAGACTGGGTGCTTGATATCCCCGAAATAACCATGAAAACAGAGACAGTAAAAGTCAACATACCAGATATAGTCGTTAAAAATATTGAGGTTGTTGCCAGCACACAAAAACAAGAATCGCTAGAACTCAGTAACAAGGCAAAGTCTGGCTCTGACGCAATATCAAAAGCCCTAAATGCAGAGGTTTCATCTGTAAGCAAAGGACTGATAGTCGGTGCTTTTGCATGTCAGAGAAATCAACTGCGAGAAAAAATTCGCGAGGCCTATACAAAAATCGAAGGTATAGAGTCGACTATAGCCGCCTCGTACAATCAAGCGCAAAATACCCACGCCGCTGATTTGGTGGTTTCCTTTGAAACTGCATTAAGTTCGATCAAGTCATCAAAAACTAAAATGCTGGATGCTTATAAAGCAACTCGCCGCGACTTGCTAAAGAAGCAGCAAGCCGCTCTTGATTCAATAAGAGTGCACCAAGAGGTTGTAGTAAATTAAATTCAGGCTATACCTGTCTGGTTATCCTGGGTTAAGCCGAGGATAACCAGGGGTTAAAAGAAATCTCGCTAAAAAAGCTACTGCAACAAAAATACCTGCAGCTAACTACAAAATCGGTTACTCCTCGATAAAGTTAAGAAATATCACTCCAAAACATCGATGCCCTCTCGTGTTTTCAAATGCTCCCACCACGTAACCTGTTGGTAGCGGGATCTGAATGCAAGCATTTCCAGTATCGTGTACAAGCAGGCCGGTAGCCGCGACCAACATATAATCACAGGGTAGTTCCAATTGCCGCCGGGCACTCTGTTGCTGGGTGGCATTGATAGTAATGAGTCGGCCGTCTATTAGCATCTGATCGTCTCCTGCAATTTTAAATCTGTAAGATGCATCTGTTGTGCAATTAACTCTGCATCACGTTCAGTCAAATCACCCATTGTTCGAGCCATATTGGTCAGACATTCAAGGCGAACACGAGCGTCCGGGGTTTTATGGACTAGGTAGCCAATTAGCGCGGCACCTATCAACGCATTGGCGAGCATTGGGCGGGTTGGTTTAAAGCAGCCGCGATCACCAGCAGATGCTGTGATAGCCTTGCATTCGCTGCTGCTTGGGTGCTGTGCTTGCATGGTGTTGCTCCTTTTGTGGTGGTAGGTGTCGGGGAGCTGCAACTCCTCGACACCGTCTCTTTTCACGCCTGCCGCAACTGGCTGGCGGTGAATACCGGGCGCTGTTCACAGCGCACTTCAAACAGCCCCAAGTCGTGGCCGTCCACGTCCTGCAGGTGCACGATGGTTATGAACGTCGGGGTTTCCTCGGGGTGGTCCTGCCAGTGAGCCACGGCGGCCAGTTCCGCCAGGTCCTCGGGTGTACGCATATCGACGTAGCCCGACGGCAACGAAAGCTGGCCCACCAGTGCGTTGGCGCTGTAGCGAATAATCATTTCTCCCCCTACGCCTGGCGCACCAGGTGCAGCACAAAGTCGGATGGAATGCCGGAGTGCAGGCCCTGGGTTTTCAGCTCCATAACGGCCTTGATCTGAAACTGTGTGCAGTCGTCGGCCAGGAAGTGCTTGGCGCCGGCTATGGCCTTGTTGCGGACCAGGTTCACAAAGTAGGGAGTGGTGCAGTTCGCCCCGACGTGGATTTCAGCGGGTAAGCCCTGGCGTTTTAGCTCGGCCTGAATGGCACGGAGCCGCGTTGTTTTCCCGGTCATCCTCGGGCCGCTTATGACTTGAACTTGCATGGTGTTACCTCTCTCTGGTGGTGACGCGGAAGTCCCGCGGAAACAAAAAAGTGTGTAGTCCCTTCCTACGTCCGGAACATCCGGAACATCTGAAAGTTGGTTTGCTGGAGCCCTTGATTCACGGGGCCTCCAGCGAATTCAAAATGTTCCGGTACTACCGGAACATGCCGGAACATGGTTTTTGCTGAAAATGGCTGCAGGCCACGTGGAATAAGGGCTGTAGCCATGTTCTGGTGAAAGGTCCCAGCCGGAACATTGCCGGAACATGCCGGAACGGATTTTGTTCCGGTGTGTTCCAGTGTGTTCCGGTACTGCCGGAACATTTTTTATTGCTTAACTATCTGTGTTTATTGATATTTTTATTATTAATTTAGAAATGTTCCGGATGTTCCGGACAGAACTCGGGACTTCGCACAAAAACCATGGATCCCTAAGTGACCCCCTCTGGCCATAGCTGACCCACACTTTTCAGCCCCCCTCACGCTTGCTGAAAAACCACAAGTTCAGCGACCGCTTTTCTATGCGAGAGCGTGCTTTGCGTATCTCAATGAATTTGTGCGTGGTGCTGCTGGATAAGGCGCGACGTAGCAGGGCATCCGGAATGATTTCTTGGCCGGCCAGCTTGCAGCGCTGCTGGAAGTGCTCGATGTTGATGCCAATCAGTTCTTTGTCGATGCTGTGATTCAACGTCTCGCGGACCTCCTCGCGGTCACCGTCGCGGTCGCTGATCGCCACCAGGTCCTCATTGAGGTAGTGATAGATCTGCCAGAATTTCGCGGCCGTGGGATCCTCGGACTTGCATCGCTGCTGGCGATCGATGGCGCGCGCCTCAATGTGTTTGGCCAGGTTGTCGGTGTCCCGATCGGTCCAGTCCGGAAAGAAAGCCTGCGTGGCGTAGGCAGCCGCCATGACCTGGGCATGAGACTGATAGATCCTCATTTCCTTGATTGCTGGATTCGCCATCAGCCGACTCTCATACCGGGGGAAGGCGTCGAAGTAGCGTTCCAGCCACAGCTTTTCATTGGTCAAGCAGTGACGTAGGTAGCCACCCAGCTCCTTTGCTTTCATTGCCCTGAGGCGGTCAGCCATAGGTTTGAGGGCCAGGCTGTGTCCCTCCTTGGTGCAATGGAAGTGGACGATGCGGGACAGGGTGGCTTCGTCGCCCGTCACGCTCGCGTTTTGCGAGATCGCCAGCGCACCGCGCCATATGTCCACCCGTTTCTCGTTGCCTCCAGTCTTTACGCCGGTCACACGCAGTTGGGCGTGATAGTCGAACATGGGTTTTACGTCGTCCCAGGTGAATTGCACTGTCACGGTGCGGCCCTGGGCGTCTGTATAGGTCCGGTCAGACTCGATCAGCACCATGGGTAGATTGCTCACCTCGGCGAACGCTCGGAGCAAACCCACCGCGCTTGCACCTGAGCCGCTGGGCTTGGTGCCTTCCATGTTCTCGCGACCCAGCAATCGCCACAGGAAGCGCAGCAAGGACGATTTACCCGCGCCAGGTTCGCCGGTCAGCTCCAGGAAACCGAACGATGCTTGTTCGCTGGCGATCTGCTGGACGAACAGGGAAGCCGTCCACCAGGACAATGCGCCCAGGCCGTTCATGCCGTTCACCGCCAGGAAGTCAGGGAACCAGGACGGATCGAAGTCTTCGCCCCGTTCGAACTTGATGGTGGATAGCGCCGTCTTGATGCCCCGGCCTTTTACCTCGATAAAGCCATGGTTGTTCACCGGCAACTCGCGGCCGCCTTGGAACCCAAACTCAGGAAAACAGTAGGTACCGGTGTCCTCGTCGTAGCCCAGGAAAGGCAGGCTGCGAACGGTGCGTACAGGCCGTCGCACGTCGTTGAGCCACTTCGCCTTGAGAATGGCCAACTCGCGCGCGCCACCTTCGAAGTTTCCGCCTGGTGTGAAGTCGAGCATGCCCTTGATGAAGCCGCGGGGATCCGCGATCGCTCCGGACGACAAGGCGGCCTGGCAGTTCCTGCTCTGATCCGGAAACGCAAAGCTGAAGTGGTAGCGTTGCTCGCCAGTGATGCTGTCCTTTTCCAGGTAGTCCAGATCTGGAATGCAGTTGGATACTTGGTCAATGCGTGACGTGCTGTAGAAAATCTCTCGATTGCCCTCCAACTTGTCATCGCCTAGCGCTTTAGTCAGCTCGGCCTGGTTGACGCGAACAGAGAACAACTGGTTGCGAAACTCCACCAGGTAGAACCCGGAAGGGCGACGGAGGTAGACCAGATAGGCAAGTTTCCGGGAACTCTCTGCAGTGAACAGGCGCCCGCGATAACAGGCGTCATCCATGAAAGTCTCGTCCAGCTTGCCTTCGCGGTACACGTCATCCCAATCTTGCTCGCCGGCCAGGGCAACCCAGCCAATCTCGCGCATGTCGCGGAGCTGGCGCAGGTACTTGGGAATGTACTTGTGGCCGGCCTTGTCATCATCCAGACCGATTACCCAGGTGACCGACTTGCCTTTATTTGCCTCGACTACTTCCCAAGGGAAGTTGACGCAGCTGATCGAGGCGATGGCCTTAAACCCGGCAAGGTACAGAGCGATAGCGTGGAAGAAGCCCTCCACGACATACACTCGATCGCTTTTCTCGATGGTCATGCCAGGCGGCATCCAGCCTTTGCCCTGGTAGTCGGTGCCGTACTTGACGTGGGCTTTCTTGCCTTCGTGCAGCTCTACAGCCTTGGCGTCGATCAGGCGTTCCCAATGGCCATTGAACAGTGCGAATCGCACCGTGTCGGCCCAGGTGCCATTGGGCAACTGGCGGCGGCCTTGCTCATACCAGCCAGACAGCTTGCTGATATCAAAGCCGCGGTTGCGCTGCAGGTACGCATCGGCTGTAGCGTTGGGGTTCTCCCGTGTCTTGGGGAAACGCTCACTGAGGTTTTCGAACAGGTAGCTGTAGCGCTCGCGGGTCTTCTCAGTAAAACGGCATTCGTTCTCCCGATTGCACATCAGCACCCATGGTTTCTTGACGCTGATGAACAGCCGGCGCTCGCCGCAGTTGGGGCAAATACCTTTCTGCATGGACTTTTCGCTGATGCTCTTGAAGTCCAGTTCCCGGTCATTTTTCAGGGCCTCGACAACCTCGTTGCTATAGATGCTGTCGAAATCAGGCCGGCGGCGGTTTGTCACGTTGACCACTTACACCTCGCCCGCGGATTTGCTGCTCTTACCGCCGCGTGCGCGCTCGGCTTGCTCGGCTGCCTCCAGGGCAATATGCACCATGTTGATAAGCACAGCGGATTTGGACCCTTCGGTCTTCGGGCGAATGATGTAGCGGCCCAGCTCGATCTCGCGCCGGATGGCGGAATCTGACTGTCCTGAGCGCTTGGCATATTCGCCTACAGTGACGTAGGGCGTGTCGATGGTGATCTGCATTCTGCTAACCTCTGTCGGGATATTGGGGATCAAAGTTCCAAGAATGGAACCATGATGGTTCCAAGATTGGAACCTGTCAAGAGGGGTGCACATTGGATTTGCCGGCAAAAATGAAAGCCATACGAGCTAAGGAAGGCCTCACTCAGAGTGAGTTCTGCGAAATGCTGGAAATCAGCATCAGCAGTTGGAAGAAGTACGACGCGGGCATAACAGATATGGGACTTGCACCATTCCTCAAGGTCGCAAACCACCCACGCTTCAAGAAATACGCTCTATGGCTGGTGACTGGTGATGTTGCCCCAGAGTCCGGCCAGGTCAGCCCGATCTAACCATGTCTATAAAGAAACTGGCGGACGGCGAATGGCTGGTGGATTGCAGGCCAGACGGGCGAGACGGGCCGCGCATTCGTAAGAAGTTCCGAAGCAAAAACGAGGCGCTCCATTACCAGAATCGCGTTATGGGCGATGGTGCGCGGGGGGAGTTCGAGAAGAAGCCCAAGGCAGACCCTCGCCGGCTGACGGACCTGATCGATCGTTGGTACACGCTCCACGGCAAGACGTTAAAGAGTGGGCAGCAGCGTCGGGATCTGCTGGATCTGATGGCCGAGCGTATGGGCAACCCCAAGGCCTCGCAGTTCAGCGCCTCGCACTTTGCGCAATACCGTGCAGAGCGTGCCGAGGGTAAGCACTCCAGGTACACCAAGGAAGGGCAGCCAGGCAGGCCTGTAAGCGCGAACATGCTCAACCATGAGCTGGCTTACATGCGTGCGTTGTTCAACGAGCTGAAGCGTTTAGGGGAATGGGATGGGGACAACCCGCTGGGCAATGTTCGCGGGCTCCGGTTTGATGAAACTGAGATGGCGTATCTGCTTCTTGAGCAGATCGGCCCCTTTCTGGAGTGCGTGCAAGCCTTGGACAGTGACACGCTGCTGATCGCCGAGGTGTGTTTGTCCACCGGAGCCCGTTGGGGCGAGGCAGAGGGGCTACAGCCGCGCCAGGTGCGCCAACAGCGTATTCAGTACCACAAGACGAAGTCGAGCAAGAATCGCACCGTGCCAATCACCAAGGCGCTGGAGCGGCGTCTGTTGAAGGCGCTACCGTTCAAGCCTTGCTATGACATATTCCGGCGGGCTGTCGAAATTGCAAAGCTAGATCTACCAGCTGGACAACTGACCCACGTTTTACGACATACCTTCGCCAGCCATTACATGATGAATGGCGGCGACATAATCACCCTTCAAAAAGTGCTTGGCCACGCGACCTTGGCTATGACACAGAAGTATGCTCACTTCAGTCCTGGTCACATGGCTGAGGTAGTGAGGTTAAACCCACTCGCAAATATCGGACATGAAAAGTAAGGAGATGCCAGTTGATAGTTCAGTCATATTCCAGAGAGCTGGCCAGTATTAAGACTGAGCTTTCCCGGTATTCTCATATCTCCACATTTAATTGTGCTTTGACTCACTTGGATAAGAATACTAAGGGGGTTGAAGGTATGCCGTGGATAATTATGTTCCTGTTGAAGCTGTCTTTGCAGGGGCGCGATGGACCACTAAAAATGGAGGCGCGTGAGTTTTGGTCGGTGGCCAACAAGATTTATCATCTTTCCAGCAAGTTGCTAGGTCCTAATAATGGAAGTTTTATGCTGATGGTGCGGTCTATGCTAAACCAACAGCTTTGGTATCAAATAGGCTTTATTGACTCTTTGCGTCATGTGATTTTACAGAGAGCATTATTTGAGCGCTCCTTTGATACTAATAATCAACTGTTTTTGGAAAAGACAGGTATTGGGCTAGATGACTATTATAAGATATCGTTTTACCTTTTAACTGTTGCAGGTAAAGCTGAATCTAATCGTGTGGTTAAGTGGAGTCTGTCATGCTTCTATAGTCACTTGTCACCTGCGCTTTCAGATGATGTGTTAATTAAATTTCTAAGATTGGTATCAATTACATTCCCTAAGCTTCACGACTTTATGCAGGGCTTTGTAGTTGAAGACTCTAACTCAGTGGAGCTGTATCAGGAAACACCTCTAAAAAATAAACCGATAATAATAGAGAATGAAGGTCTGGTAATCTTCAATGCTGGTTTATGTATCTCCGGTTTGAGAAGTATTGCGATGGAAACCTTGAAAGCCTGTAAGCCGTTCTCTGTCAAATTCGGACATGATGTTGAGGCATATATAGGTGAGCGGTTAAGAATAACTCCTATGGATGTTTATTCTATGTCGGATCTTAATGGGGTTATTCCTGTAAAAGTAGGACAGATTGCTGATTATGTTGTTGTTGATGGTGATGAATTATTTATCTTTGAGTCGAAGGCGATAATACCTACTGTCTTAATGAAGTGCGTCTATGATCCAGATTGGCTATCTAGGCTTTTAGAGGAATGTTTCATAAAGGGAGTTGAGCAAGGTCAGGAGACGGCTTTCAAGCTTTTAGCCTCTGAGAGGTTTAAAGGGATGAAGGCTAGGATCGTAGTTGTAACTTTGGAAGATTTCTTTGTTTATGGTGGTGAATATCTGGGGAGTTACATTAGGCCAGATTTAGAAAAGGAGCTCAAAGTTACATATGGAAGTTTGCCGGTGCCAATGCAAGATGTGATCTATATGACACTGAAAGATCTCAATACTCTTACAGAGTGGTTAAAGGATAAGCCCATTGGTTCACTATCTGCTCTCTTTCGTGATGTTGAAGAGGCAGAAAAACAACCTGGTGGCTCAAGGTTCAGTCTCTCGCAGCATATCAATGAGAAGGTCGGTCCTGACGTGATAGGAGCAGTAGGGATAGGAAGTACCTTAGAGAAGACCCACGACGAGATGCAGGAGCTTTTAGGGGGGAATAAACGCTATTGGACGAGCCAGCATCCAGTCACCTACATGCGGGCTTTCAGTAGGTTTAGGGACCAGCTGCTTCAGAGCTTTGAATAGGGATGTGGACGTTTTGTGGACATTACCGCCGTAACAAGAACGGTTTGGGCTGCTTGAGTTCACATGCCAGATACGCGAAAGCCGCGCAATGCGCGGCTTTCAAGGTGGTGGGCCCACACGGACTCGAACCGTGGACCAAAGGATTATGAGTCCTCTGCTCTAACCGACTGAGCTATAGGCCCTCAGTAGGCGGCGGATTATAGCGACGGTTTCTCGGCTGTGCTATCCGAAAAATCGGAAACGGGAAAGCGTAGAAAGGTCGCGGCGAATTCGTCGGCGCTCAGCGGCAGGCTGATGATGTAGCCCTGGATCTGTTCGCAGCCTTCGTTGCCGAGGAATACCTGCTGGTCATGGGTTTCCACGCCTTCGGCGATCACGGTGAATTGCATGCTGCGGCCCAGGGCGATGATGGCTCGCACAATGGCTACATCGTGGGGGTCATCGGGCAGGCCGCGGACGAAAGATTGATCGATCTTCAGGAAATCCAGCGGCAAACGCTTGAGGTAGCTGAGGGAGGAATAGCCGGTACCGAAGTCGTCGATGGCCAGCTGAACGCCCAGGTGCTTTAGCTGGTGCAGGACCTCCAGGGCTTCCTCGGCCTGGCTCATGATGAAGTTTTCGGTGATTTCCAGCTGCAATAGGCCGGGTTTGAGGCGGTTTTCCTTCAGCAATTGCTCAATTCGTCCCAGCAGGTTCGGCTGGCGCAACTGGGCGCCGGCGAGGTTGACCGAGAGCGGGCCGAAGCTCTCGTAGCACTCGTTCCAGGCGCGCAATTGCTGGCAGGCTTGCTCCAGCACCCAGTCGCCGATCTGCAAGATCATGCCGTTCTCTTCGGCCAGGGGGATGAAGTGTTCGGGCGGGACATCGCCAAAGGTCGGGTGATGCCAGCGAATCAAGGCTTCGGCGCCCACCAGCTCCTGGTCCTTGAGCCTGATCTTGGGCTGGTAGTAGAGATACAGCTCGTTACGCTCGATGGCTCGCCGCAGTTCATGTTCCAGGGCCACGCGCTCGCTGGCCTGGGCGGTCAGGTCGCGGGTGTAGCTTTCGACCCGGTTACGGCCCTTGGCCTTGGAGCGGTACATGGCGGCATCGGCGTTCTTGACCAGTGTGGCCACGTCGCAGCCGTCCCGGGGATAGAGGCTGGTGCCGATGCTGGCGCTGATGAAAAACTCATGCTCGCCCGCCTGGAATGGCGCGGTGAAGCAGTTCAGCAGCTTGTTGGCGATGTGGTCGGCATCGCTGGGCTGCTGCAGCCCCGGCAGCAGGATGATGAATTCGTCGCCGCCCAGGCGGGCCACGGTGTCGATATCCCGCAGCTGCTCCTTCAGGCGCACGGCGATGCCCTTGAGCAGCAAGTCGCCGACCGGGTGGCCGAGACTGTCATTGATGTGCTTGAAGCGGTCCAGATCGAGAAACAGCACGGCACCCTGGCCACCATTCTCCTGCTGGCTGTTGAGCGCGGTCAGCAGGCGGCTTTCGAACAGGGTGCGGTTGGGCAAGCCGGTCAGCGGATCGTGGTGCGCCTGGTAGTCGAGCTTGGCCTGGGCGTGCTTGAGGCTGGAAATATCGGCGAACACCGCGACGAAATGGGTGATGAACCGGTCTTTGTTGCGCACGGCGCTGATGGTCAACCAGCTGGGGTACAGCTCGCCATTTTTGCGTCGATTGCAGATCTCTCCCTGCCAATGGCCCTCGGCGGTCAGTTGGTGCCACATGGCGGCGTAGAAGGCGCTGTCATGCAGGCCGGAAGCCAGCAGGCGCGGCGTGTGCCCCAGGGCTTCGGTTTCGCTGTAGCCGGTGATTTCACTGAACGCCCGATTGACCGCGCTGATGTGTTGCTGGGTATCGGTGATCAGTACGCCTTCGGCGGTGCTCTCGAACACCGTGGCGGCCTGTTGCAGTTTCTCTTGCATCAGGTGGCGCTCGGTAATGTCGCGGGCAATGGTCAGCATGCAATCTTCGTCACCGATCGGCAGCGGCCGGCTGGAGAGCTCACAGAGGCGGATCTGGCCGTCGTTGCGGCGAATATGGCAGCTGAAGTCGCGTACGAAGCCATCGCGCTGCAGCAGGTCGAGCATCTGCCGGCGTTCATTCAGGTTGACCCAGATGCCCAGGTCCAGTGTCGAGCGGTCGACAGACATGGCGCTGTTGAAGCCGGTGATGCGGCTGAAACCCTCGTTGACCTCTATTAGCAGGCCGTCGCGCTGGCGACTCAGCAGCAGGCCGTCGGGCGATGCATGAAAAGCCTTGGCGAACTTCTCTTCGGAGGTTTGCAGCTGCTGCTGGGTTTCCTTCAGTTGACTGATGTCGCGAACCACCACGACCAGGGCGGGCGTGGTTTCCAGGTCGAAGGGTTCGGCGGAGATCAGCCCGGTGAACAACTGGCCATTGCTGCGGCGGAAAGGCATCTCCAGGTTGCGGATACTGCCGGCCTGCAAGCGTTGCAGCAGCCCCGGGCCGACGCCCTGGATGCCCCAGATATTCAGCTCGGTGGCCGTTTGCCCCACGACTTGCCCCGCGCTCAGGCCGATCTGTTCTTCGAACGCCTCGTTGACCTCCAGTAGGCAGCCATCCGACAGGCGGGCAATGACCAGGATGTCGGGGCATTGCTGGAAGACCGAGGCGAATTTCTGTTCCGAGAGCCGCAGGGCCTCTTCGGTGCGTTTCGTTTCGCTGATGTCGATCATCAGGCCGCGCATGATTGGTTCATGTCCATGCTCGATCAGGCTGACGATGTCGCGAACCCACAGGCAGCGGCCATCGGCGGTGATCACGCGGTAATCCAGGCTGTGATCGCGCCCGGCCAGCACTTCGTGGTCGCAGAAGTTCTGCGCGCGAATGAGATCGGCGGGGTGGATGATGTTTCGCCAGAACCCTGGAATCAGCCAGTGCGAAAGGGGATAGCCCAATAACTGTTCGGCATGGGGCGACACGTAGCTGTAGGTGAAGTCGCTGATACGCGCCTCCCAGGCGATCGCCGAAAGGCTTTCGACCAGGCCGCGGTAATGGTATTCGCTGCTACGCAGTTCCTGTTCCAGGGCCACGCGCCGGGCGATCTCGGAGCTCAGCCGGCGATTGATGCGGATCACCGCCGCCAGCACGGCAAACAGCAGTAGCAGCCCCGGCAGGCCGTAGAACAGCAGGTCCGACCAGAACGAGCGATGGTCGAGCACATTGCCAACCCAGCGCTGCTGGATTTCGCTGACCTCCGCCGGGCTTATGTCGGCCAGTACCTTGTCGAGAATGCTGACCAGTATCTTGCTGTCGCGGGGCACGCCCATGGCCAATTGATAGCGGTAAGGCGTTTCGCCACTGACGTAGAGCCCGTCCAGCTTCAACTGTCGCAGGCTCCACACACTGGAAGCCAGGTCGCCGACCACGGCATCGACCTGGTTGAGGGCCAGTGCCTGCAAGGCCGAGCTCACGTTGGGCAGGGCGACCAGGTTCAGATCCGGATGATGGGTGCGCAGCAGTTCGTGGGGGGCGTAGTTTTCGACGACGGCGATCTTCAGGCCATACAGATCCGCGAGTTTGCGAGGCTGTGCGCCACCTTTATGGGCCAGGATCACAATAGGGAAGTCGAGGTACGGGCGGGTGAAGGCCAGGTAATTTTGCCGTTCCGGGGTCGACATGATGCCTGGCAGCAGGTCCAGCTTGCCTTTTTTCGCAGACTCGAGCACTTCGCTCCAACTGGCGGGCTCTATCGGCTTGAGCGTGATCGCCAGGCGATCCTGGATCAGATGGATGTAATCCGCCGCAAGGCCCTGGTAACGGCCCTCTTCATCGCGATATTCGAAGGGAGGCCATGATGCATCGACGCCCAGGCGCAGTTCCGGATGAGCCGAAAGCCAGCCACGTTCTTCATCGGTGAGGGGCAGCGCGCCAGCTGTTGCGGCCCAGGCGAGCAGCGACAGCACCAGCACGGTCGGCAGTCTGGGCATAACGGTCTCGTTATGGCACGGGGAATGTTTCGAGTGTAGACGGGCAATCCAGAGGGGGGAGGCGTGATGGCGTTTTTAAACTGCACAAAACAAAACCCCCAGCAGGGCTGGGGGTTTTGGTTTTACTCGTCGAGGAAGGAGCGCAGATGCTCGCTTCTCGTCGGATGGCGCAGCTTGCGCAGCGCCTTGGCTTCGATCTGACGAATCCGCTCGCGGGTAACGTCGAACTGCTTACCGACTTCCTCAAGGGTGTGGTCGGTATTCATGTCGATGCCGAAGCGCATGCGCAGTACCTTGGCTTCACGGGCGGTAAGGCCGGAAAGTACTTCGCGAGTCGCTTCCTTAAGGCTCTCAACAGTGGCGACATCGATAGGCGACTGCATGGTCGAGTCTTCGATGAAGTCACCCAGATGGGAGTCTTCGTCATCACCGATCGGGGTTTCCATGGAGATCGGCTCTTTAGCGATCTTCAATACCTTGCGGATCTTGTCCTCAGGCATTTCCATGCGTTCGCCCAGCTCTTCCGGCGTCGGTTCACGACCCATTTCCTGCAGCATCTGCCGGGAAATACGGTTGAGCTTGTTGATCGTCTCGATCATGTGCACCGGAATACGGATGGTGCGGGCCTGGTCGGCGATCGAGCGAGTGATCGCCTGACGGATCCACCAGGTGGCATAAGTCGAGAATTTGTAGCCGCGACGGTATTCGAACTTGTCTACCGCTTTCATCAAGCCGATGTTGCCTTCCTGGATCAGGTCGAGGAACTGCAGGCCACGGTTGGTGTACTTCTTGGCGATGGAGATCACCAGACGCAAGTTGGCTTCAACCATCTCTTTCTTCGCGCGACGGGCCTTGGCCTCGCCGATCGACATGCGACGGTTGATGTCCTTGATCTCGGCAATCGTCAGGCCGGTCTCGGCCTCGAGTGCACTCAGCTTCTGCTGGCAACGGATGATATCCGGCTGCAGGCGGCCGATGGCTTCGGCGTACTTGGCCTTGCCTTTGGCCAGCGCGTCGGACCAGCTTTCGTCTACTTCATTGCCAGGGAACTGGCGCAGGAAGTCGGCGCGGGGCATGCGGGCGTCACGAACACAGAGCTGCATGATCGCGCGCTCTTGCTGACGCAGGCGATCCAGGGCGCTACGAACACGTTCAACCAGGCCTTCGAATTGCTTCGGAACCAGTTTGATCGGCATGAACAGTTCAGCCAGGGCCAGCATTTCTGCCAGGGCCTGTTTGTGCTCGCGACCGTGCTTTTTCAGCGCCTTGCGGGTGATTTCCATCTGGTCGGCAACGGCGCCAAAGCGCTGGGCTGCGATGACCGGATCCGGACCGCTTTCGGCTTCTTCTTCGTCGTCACTGGCTTCGGCGTCATCGTCGTCGGTGTCGTCGTCCGCTTTTGCGGCCTTGGCATCGACAGGCGGTGGTACTTCGGCGGCAGGCGGCGCAATACCGTCGTCCGGGTCGATGTAACCGCTCAGGACGTCGGACAGGCGGCCACCTTCGGTGGTGACGCGAGTGTATTCGGAGAGGATGTGCTCAACCGTGCCAGGGAAGTGCGCGATCGCGCCCATCACTTCACGGATGCCCTCTTCGATACGTTTGGCGATTTCGATTTCGCCTTCACGTGTGAGCAGCTCTACCGTACCCATTTCGCGCATATACATACGCACTGGGTCGGTAGTGCGACCAATGTCGGTTTCCACAGCCGCCAACGCTGCGGCGGCTTCTTCAGCTGCTGCTTCGTCGGTATCGGCTTCGGCCAACAAAAGGGCATCCGCATCCGGAGCACTCTCGAATACGTTGATCCCCATGTCGTTGATCATGCGGATGATGTCTTCCACCTGTTCCGGATCTGAAATATCCTCCGGCAGGTGGTCGTTGACCTCCGCGTAAGTCAGGTAACCCTGCTCACGACCACGGCTGATCAACTCTTTGAGGCGAGACTGCTGTTGCGCTTTTCCGGACATAACACCCTATCCACTGAAGGTCTTGGCGGGCAAAAAACAAGCCGAGGATTATACCCGAGCTATGACCTCACGCGCCAGTTGAGGTCGGGTTTGATGCGGGAACATTGCGTTTTAAAAGCTCAAGTAGCTGAATTTTTTCTTCGCCACTCAATTCGCTTTGACGCGATTTCCTGAGAAGTTGTTCCAAAACACGCTCACGTTGACGAGCGGACAAGCTTTTAATGGTGTCGAAAAACTGTTGTTCAAGGTTATCGCCCTCAATCAACCACTCCTTTTCTGCCAGCGCCTTGATCAGGCGGCCTTGTTCGGTACCGTGCCAGCGCGCCATCAGTTGATGAATAGAGCGTAGCTTAGGATTTTTCTGCACGGCTTCGATCAGGGCGACCAGCAACTGGGTGTTGGTGTTGTCATCGGCGGCGAAATGCCCGGCGTCTTCAACTTTTTCGGCCAGTTGCGGGTGATGCAGCAATGTTCGAAGGGCTGACAGTGTTGGTGGTTCGACGGCGGCCGGGACGCGCGGGGCACGTGGCTGATCGCGATCACCGTTACGCTTGCCCTTTTTGTCCCAGGGTTTGTTTTCCCACTTCTTGCCGCCGGCGCCGCTTTTCTTCGGCGTCCACTCCTGCTGCGGCACGTAGGCCTCTTGCGGTTCGTGGTAGTCGGCATAGTCCGGCATGGCGTCGTAATCGATGCCGGCGTCGTAAGCTGGAGGCGCTTCTTGTGGGGCGCTATGCACCAACTGGCTGACGGCCTCGTTGTTGAGCCCGGTAATTTCGCTGAGGCGCTGGCGCATCAGGGTCCGCAGGTTGGCCCCGGGGACCTTGTCGATCAGCGGCGCAGCCAGGGTGGCCAGGTGGGCCTTGCCCTCGAGCGAGCGCGGGTCGGCTTCGTCGGTCAGTTGCTGGAAGAAGTAATCGGCCAGCGGTTGGGCGTGTTGGTTGATACGGGCGCGAAAGGCGTCTGTGCCCTCGGAGCGGACCAGGGTATCCGGGTCTTCCCCTTCGGGCAGAAACAGAAAGCGCGCCCGGCGACCGTCCTGCAGGCTGGACAGGGTCGCCTCCAGCGCGCGCCAGGCGGCCTTGCGCCCGGCCTGGTCGCCGTCGAAGCAGAACAGCACGCTGGGCACGATGCGAAACAGGCGCTTGAGGTGTTCTTCGCTGGTGGCTGTGCCCAGGGTCGCAACGGCGTTGCGCAAGCCCTGTTGAGCGAGGGCAATCACGTCCATGTAGCCTTCGACGACGATGATTTCGTCGAGGTTGCGGTTGTTCTTGCGGGCTTCGAACAGGCCGTAAAGCTCCTGGCCCTTGTGAAAAACCGGCGTTTCCGGCGAGTTCAGGTACTTCGGTTTGTCGTCGCCCAGTACCCGGCCACCAAAGGCGATGATGCGGCCACGGCTGTCGCGGATCGGAAACATCACCCGGTCGCGGAAGCGGTCGTAGCGTTTGCCGGTTTCGGCGTTTTCGATCAGCAGGCCGGCGTCGATCATGGCTTTTTGCTGCAGGGTGTCGCTGCTCAAATGCTTGAACAGGTTGTCCCAGCCGGGTGGAGCGAAGCCGAGGCCGAAATCGCGGGCAATTTCGCCGGTCAGGCCGCGTCCCTTGAGATAATCGACCGCCGCCTTGCGAGCCGGATGGCTTTTCAGGGCCTGGCGATAATAGTCGGCGGCCGCTGTAAGCAGTGGGTAAAGCGGTGAATCGGTCGGCTGCCGGGGCTTGTGCGAGCGCCCGCTTTCTTCGCGCGGGACTTCCATGCCGGCGGCTTTGGCCAGTTCCTCGACTGCCTGGGGGAAGTCCAGGTTGTCGTGGTCCATGATGAAGCCGAGGGCATTGCCGCCCGCGCCACAGCCGAAGCAGTAATAGAACTGCTTGTCGGGGCTGACGCTGAAAGAGGGGGTTTTTTCCTTGTGGAACGGGCAGCAGGCGGTGTAGTTCTTGCCGGCCTTTTTCATCTGCAGGCGCGAGCTGACAACATCGACGATGTCGGTGCGGTTCAGAAGGTCGTCAATAAAGCTCTGGGGAATCAGCCCGGCCATGGCGTTCTCATCATCACTGCGCGAAAGAATTGGATCAATGCGAAGGCTTCGAAAGTGGGGTGTTTCGAGACGCAACGGCTGTGCGTTCGACCATCTGTCGTCGGCTTGATCGCTATCGGGAAGTGTATCTGCCGAAAGTCCACTGACGTTAGCTTCGATCAGTCTTCGACTATTTGAAGATATTGCTCTGAGTCCGACAGGTCTCGGATGGCTCACAAGCGGGCGTTGGAGAAGGCGCCTTGGGCTGAGTCTGTTGAGGAATCAGAATAAAGTGTGCTCGTCAGTAGCCTTGGAAGGCTCGTCAGAAGAGACGTGCACCGCTGGCAGGAAGCCAGGTCTGACGTGGTGAAGCGGATTGTCTCGGTCGCATGGGCGGCGTTGACGGTGAAGCATCAAGCGTTGTCCGCAAATGCCATTAGCCCGGCTGAGGGCCGGGCTTGGCAGAAGCTTGCAGCGAACGTCTATGTATTAGTACAGACGTACGGCGCGGCGCTGTTCGCGCTGAACTTTCTTGGCGTGACGCTTAACAGCAGCAGCTGCTTTGCGCTTACGCTCAGAAGTCGGCTTCTCGTAAAATTCGCGGCTACGAACTTCAGCCAGAACACCGGCTTTTTCGCAGGAGCGCTTGAAACGACGCAGAGCTACGTCGAAGGGTTCGTTCTCTTTAACTTTGACGGCTGGCATCCAGAGCTACCTTCATTCATTACCGGGGTCAACGTTCTCGTCGCAAAAATCGCGGCTGAGGTCGTCGGTTTTTAAGGGTTGCGGATGTTAACCCCTCATCGCTCGGAATGCAAAGCCTCTGATCGAAAACCGCTGGTCGGGCGAAGGAGTGGCGACTATTATGCGCGCCTTCGAATTTAGCCTCTACAAGGCGCAAACCCATGCTAGTACTGGGATTAGAAACTTCCTGCGACGAAACCGGCGTCGCGCTTTACGACAGCGAACGTGGCCTGCTGGCCGATGCGCTGTTCAGTCAGATCGACCTGCATCGGGCTTATGGTGGCGTGGTGCCGGAGCTGGCCTCTCGCGATCATGTCAAGCGCATGCTGCCGCTGATCCGTCAGGTCCTGGCCGAGGCGGACTGCGTGCCGACCGAGATCGACGCCATTGCCTATACCGCGGGCCCTGGCCTGGTCGGGGCCTTGCTGGTGGGCGCTTCCTGCGCCCAGGCGCTGGCCTTCGCCTGGGGCATCCCGGCGCTGGGTGTGCACCATATGGAAGGCCACTTGCTGGCGCCGATGCTGGAAGAGCAACCGCCGGAGTTTCCGTTCGTCGCTTTGTTGGTTTCCGGTGGCCACACACAGCTGGTACGAGTCGATGGCATCGGGCAGTACGAATTGATGGGGGAAACCCTGGATGATGCTGCCGGTGAAGCTTTCGACAAGACGGCGAAGATGATCGGCCTGAATTATCCGGGCGGCCCTGAAATCGCCCGTCTGGCCGCGCAAGGTGTGCCTGGCCGTTTTGTCTTCCCGCGGCCGATGACCGATCGTCCGGGGCTGGATTTCAGTTTCAGCGGCTTGAAAACCTTCGCCCTGAACACCTGGCAACAATGCGTTAGCGCTGGAGACGACGGCGAGCAAACCCGTTGCGACATCTCGCTCGCCTTCCAGCAGGCGGTGGTGGAAACTCTGACCATCAAATGCAAGCGCGCCTTGAAGCAAGCGGGACTCAAGCGTCTGGTCATCGCTGGCGGCGTGAGTGCCAACAAGGCTCTGCGCGCATCGCTGGAGAAAATGCTCGGCGAGATGAAAGGGAATGTGTTTTACGCCCGTCCTGAGTTCTGTACCGACAATGGCGCAATGATCGCGTTTGCCGGTTGCCAGCGTTTGCAGGCAGGCCAGCAGGAGAGCCTGGCGATCAGTGTGCAGGCGCGTTGGCCGATGGAGCAGCTGTCGCCGTTGTGAGTCGGTAACCCTCTGGCCTGAGCCGGGTTCATCTTCAGGATTCAGAAATGCCGTTCGCGCCCGGCAAACAGGTCGCGTAGATTGCCGCGGTGGCGCCAGACGATGAGCAGTGTGAGTACGCTCATCGGCAGCAGCGCCGCCGGTGCCTGCCAGGCCAGCAATGGCAAGGTCAGGGGCGTGGCGATCAAGGCTGCCAGCGAGCTGGTGCGGGTCAGGTAGAAGGTCAGGAGCCAGGCGGCTATGGCCAGGAGCGCGGCTGGCGGATACAGCCCCAGCAGCATCCCGGCGGCGGTGGCAACACCCTTGCCGCCGCGAAAACGGAAATACACCGGGAACAGGTGGCCCAGTACGGCGTAGAGCCCGATCCAGGCCTGTTGTTGGAGCGAAAGGCCTGCGAGACTGGCGATCAGTACGGGCAACAGCCCTTTGAGCAGGTCGCCGAGCAAGGTCAGTATCGCCAGTTTCTTGCCGGCCAGGCGCAGCATGTTGGTGGCGCCGGCATTGCCCGAGCCACTCATTCGCGGGTCGGGTTTACCGGTCAGGCGGCTGAGCAAGATGGCGAAGGACAGAGAGCCGAGCAGGTAGGCGAAGATCGCCAGTAACCAAAACATGCTAACTATTCCGGGCGAGGACGCCCTGATTCTAACGGCGCATTGCGCCCTTGTCGTGCTGCGGAGAAGAGTGCTTGGACAGAGTGTTTATCGAGGGCCTGGAAGTCGACACGGTGATCGGTGCCTACGACTGGGAGCGAGGCATCCGGCAGTGCCTGCGCCTTGACCTGAGCTTCGCCTGGGACAATCGCCCAGCCGCTGCCGGCGACGATCTGACCTTGGCGCTCGACTATGCCAGCGTGTCTTCGCGGATTCAGGCGTTTGCCGAGCAGGCGCAGTTCCAGCTGGTCGAGACGTTTGCCGAGCGCCTGGCCGAGGTTCTGATGAGCGAGTTCCATATTCCCTGGTTGCACCTCAAGCTGACCAAGCCCGGTGCTGTTGCGGCCGCCAAAGGTGTTGGCGTGGAGATCGAGCGCGGATGTCGCTAACTCAGGTATTTCTTGGGCTCGGCAGCAATATCGAGCGCGAAACTCATTTGCTGGCCGGGCTCGATGCCCTGGCGGGCTTCCTGCAGGACATGCGCTGCTCGCCGGTATTTGAAAGCCAGCCGGTGGGGATCAAGAGTGGGCCATTTTTCAATCTGGTAGTTTCGGCTTTTACCGACTTGCCATTGATGGAGCTGGACCGCCGACTGAAGTTCATCGAGGCGGACAACGGTCGTTATGCCCCGGACCGCAAAGGCCTGCCGCTGGATATCGATGTGCTGCTGTATGGTGATCTGGTGGGCAATTTCGACGGTTTGATCCTGCCGCGCGCAGAAATTCTCAAGAATGCCTTTGTACTTTGGCCCTTGTCGCTGATGGCTCCAGAGCGGGTTCATCCGTTGGCTGGGCAGGATTTCGCCACCCTCTGGCGCGAGGCACGGATCGATCAGGTGCTGGCGCCTATGGCGTTTGAGTGGCAGGGCAGGCAACTGACGCCGCCGGAGCTGGGCTAGCCGCTACTGGTGTCGTTCGGGGCGGCTGCGGGCAGATCACAAGCAAGCTCGCCTCTGCAGGAGAGCTTGTCCGTGAGGTTCCTTACGCCGACTGCTGTTCCTTGTAGGCCTTCAGCGCCTTCAGTCGCTCCTGTTTCAGTGCTTCTCCCAGCTCCGGCCCCTTGAGTCCCCGCTCCAGCAGTGGCTGGACTGCGACCGTTCGCGCTGCGGCGGCCGCCCCGCGCAGATAGTCCGCCTGGGGATAGGCGCGCTCTTCCAGCCCAAGCCGGCCACGGGCATCCATTTCACAGGCGGCGATAAATTCCTCGAAACGCTGCGGCCGACGATACACGTCAAAGCTTTGCAGCAGCTCCGCCAATGTCGAAGGTTTCAGCTCGAGGGCCCGATGGCCGTGGGTGTGATACTGGCCCACCAGGAGCGCCAGTTCCTGGCAATCGCGCGGTGCCTTGAAGCGCTCGTTGACCTGCTTGATCAGCTTCAGGCCTTTGTGTTCATGCGCGATGTGCTGCGGCCATTCGCTTTGTGGCGTCAGGCCCTTGCCCAGATCGTGCAACAGGCACGCCCAGCGCACGCTCAAGGGCTGCTTGTGCAGGGCCGCCTGTTCGAGAACGCTGAGGGTGTGCACGCCGCTGTCGATCTCCGGATGGTGGGCGGCCGGTTGTGGGACGCCGAACAGCGCATCCACCTCGGGCAGCAGGACCTTGAGCGCGCCACAGTCACGCAGTACCTGGACGAATACCTGGGGGTGATCTTCCATTAGCGCGCGGGAGATTTCTTTCCAGCTGCGCTCCGGCGTCAGGGCTTCCAGCTCGCCGGAATCGCTGAGCTGGCGCATCAGTTCGAGGGTGTCCGCAGCTACTTGGAAGCCGAGGCCTGCATAGCGAGCGGCGAAGCGGGCGACGCGCAGGACGCGTAAGGGATCTTCGGCGAACGCCGGCGAAACGTGGCGAAGCAGGCGGTCTTCCAGGTCTTGCTGGCCATGATACGGGTCCGTGAGGACGCCGTGCTCGTCTTCAGCCATGGCGTTGATGGTCAGGTCGCGACGGATCAGGTCTTCTTCGAGAGTGACCTCGGGGCTGGCGTGAAAGGTGAAGCCGCCATAACCACGACCGCTTTTGCGCTCGGTGCGCGCCAGGGCATATTCCTCACCGCTGCGGGGATGAAGAAAGACCGGGAAATCCGAGCCGACCGGGCGAAACCCCTTGGCGAGCATTTCTTCAGCCGTGGCGCCGACTACCACCCAGTCGATGTCGGTTACCGGTTTGCCCAGCAGGCGATCGCGTACCGCACCGCCGACCTTGTAAATCTGCATAAAAAACCTCCGTTAGCCCGACAGAATAACTCTTGCGCCGAGCTTTCGGAGGTTTGTCATGCGCTCAGAGATGGATGACAGCCAGGTCCAGGCGACCGTAATCCCCTTCGTTGTGATCGCCTTTGGGCGGTACGTGATGGGTTTTCATCACTTGGTCGCCCTGCAGGGTTTCCAGGTGGATGTCGAATCCCCATAGCCGATGCAGGTGCTTGAGGACCTCGTCGGTAGAGTCGCCCAATGGCTTGCGATCGTGCTGTTGGTGGCGCAGGGTCAGCGAGCGGTCCCCTCTTCGGTCGATGCTCCAGATCTGCACGTTAGGCTCGCGATTGCCCAGGTTGTATTGGGCGGCGAGGGTTTCACGGATGATTCTGTAGCCGCTTTCGTCATGAATCGCAGGCACCAGCAAGTCGTCTTTCTGGTCATCGTCCAGGATGCTGAACAGCTTGAGATCGCGAATGACCTTGGGTGACAGGTACTGCAGGATGAAGCTTTCGTCCTTGAAGCTGCTCATGGCGAACTTGATGCTGGGCAGCCAGTCGGTCCCGGCCAGTTCGGGGAACCAGCGGCGGTCCTCTTCGGTCGGTTCTTCGCAAATACGCCGGATATCGCGGTACATGGCGAAACCCAGGGTGTAGGGGTTGATGCCGTTGTAATAGGGGCTGTCGAAGCCGGGCTGGAACACCACGCTGGTGTGGGAGGCGAGGAATTCCATCATGAACCCATCGGTCACCAGGCCTTCGTCATACAGGTCGTTCATCAGGGTGTAGTGCCAGAACGTCGCCCAGCCTTCGTTCATCACCTGGGTCTGGCGTTGCGGGTAAAAATACTGGGCAATCTTGCGCACGATGCGCACGATTTCCCGCTGCCACGGCTCCAGCAGTGGCGCGTGCTTCTCAATGAAATACAGAATGTTTTCCTGGGGTTCGGCAGGAAAGCGCGCATTGTCCTTGTCGCTGAGTTTGTCCGTGCCCTTGGGAATCGTGCGCCACAGATCGTTGATCTGTTTCTGCAGGTGTTCTTCACGGTCCTTTTGCCGGCGCCGTTCTTCTTCCGCGGAAATCGGATAAGGGCGTTTGTAGCGGTCAACGCCGTAGTTCATCAAGGCGTGGCAGGAGTCCAGCAGGTCTTCCACCGCATCGATCCCGTGGCGTTCTTCGCACTGCATGATGTACTGCTTGGCGAACACCAGGTAATCGATGATCGAACTGGCATCCGTCCAGGTGCGGAACAGGTAGTTGCCCTTGAAAAAACTGTTGTGGCCATAGCAGGCGTGGGCCACAACCAACGCCTGCATGCAGATGGTGTTTTCTTCCATCAGGTAGGCGATGCATGGGTCCGAGTTGATCACGATCTCGTAGGCCAACCCCATCTGGCCACGGCTGTAGGATTTTTCGGTGCTGAGGAAGTGCTTGCCATAGGACCAATGGTGATAACCCAGGGGCATGCCGACGGAGGCGTAGGCATCCATCATCTGTTCGGCGGTGATCACTTCAATCTGGTTGGGGTAGGTATCCAGAGCGTAACGCGCTGCGATACGGCTGATTTCGCGGTCGTAGGCCTGGATCAGCTCGAACGTCCATTCCGAACCGGTGGAGATAGGCTGGCGTTTCTGCTCTCTGGCGGTCATGTCACTAACCTGCGCTGGAAGAGTTCACGGAAGACCGGATAGATATCTCCGGCCGAGACCAGTTGCTGCTGGGCGAAAGTATCGGAAAAGGCTTCGGCGATGCGCTCGTATTCGAACCACAAGGCCTGATGTTCGCGCGGGGTAATCTCCACGTAAGTGTAGTACTGCACAAAGGGCATGATCTGGTTGATCAGGATGTCGCGGCAGATTGGCGAGTCGTCGTTCCAGTTATCGCCATCGGAAGCCTGGGCGGCATAGATATTCCATTCATTGCTCGGATAGCGCTCGGCCATGATCTCCTGCATCAGTTTCAACGCGCTGGAGACGATGGTGCCGCCGGTTTCCCGGGAATAGAAGAACTCCTCCTCGTCCACTTCACGCGCACTGGTGTGGTGGCGGATGAACACCACGTCGATCTTGTCGTAGTTGCGCTTGAGGAACAGGTACAGAAGGATGAAGAAGCGCTTGGCGATGTCCTTGGTGGCCTGGGTCATGGAGCCGGAAACGTCCATCAGGCAGAACATCACGGCCTTCGAGCTGGGGTTGGGCTGCTTGATCAGGAGGTTGTACTTGAGGTCGAAGGTGTCGAGAAACGGCACTCGATGGATGCGGGCGCTGAGACGCTCGATTTCCGCTTCCATTTCCTGAATGTCGCCGAAATTGTCGGGTTCTTCGCGTTTCAGGCGCTCAAGTTGCTCTTTGACTTCACGCAGTTTTGCCCGGCTGCTGCCGGACAGGGCGATGCGCCGGGCATGGGCTGAGCGCAGGGTCCGGATGATGTTTATACGCGAAGGGTTGCCTTCGTTGCTGATCCCGGCCCGGACGGTCTTGAAGGTGTCGGTTCCGCTCAGGTTGCGTTTGACCAGGTTCGGCAGTTCCAGGTCCTCGAACATGAATTCGAGAAACTCTTCCTGGGTAATCTGGAAAACGAACTCATCCATGCCTTCGCCGGAGTTGCCGGCCTTGCCTCGGCCACCTCCGCCACCCCCGCCTTGAGGGCGCGCGATGTGTTCACCGGCTGTGAACTCCTTGTTTCCTGGGTGCACGACGGTCTGCTTGCCGCCGCGCCCATGGTGGAGCACCGGTTCGTCGATATCCCGGCCTGGGATGCTGATTTGTTCGCCATGCTCCATGTCGGTAATGGAGCGGCGGCTGACGGCCTCTTCAACAGCCTTCTTGATGTGGTCACGATAGCGCCGCAGAAAACGCTGGCGGTTTACCGTGCTTTTGTTCTTGCCATTGAGACGTCGGTCGATCACATAACTCATGACTGCTCCTTAGAAGCGGTCTTGAAGCTCGCAAGCGGGCCGGACGGGGGAGGGGCGGTAAGGGCCTTACCGCCGGTGCTCTGTCCGAACCTCGCTGCGAACGTTCAAACGCACTTCCTGAAGCCTGTGTAGCAGAAATCGCTAAGACAGGCTCCTGGCTAACGACAACCGGTGCAACCGGCGGGTTACTGCGATTTTCTGACCCGCAGGTACCACTCGGACAGCAGTCGTACCTGTTTGTCGGTGTAGCCGCGCTCGACCATTCGGGTAACAAAGTCGTTGTGTTTCTGTTGATCCTCTTTGCTGGCCTTGGCGTTGAAGCTGATGACCGGAAGCAGGTCCTCGGTGTTGGAGAACATTTTCTTCTCGATGACCACCCGCAACTTTTCGTAGCTGAGCCAGGTTGGGTTCTTGCCGTTGTTGTTGGCTCGGGCGCGCAGTACGAAGTTGACGATCTCGTTACGGAAATCCTTCGGATTGCTGATGCCGGCCGGTTTCTCGATTTTCTCCAGTTCTTCATTGAGCGCGACCCGGTTGAGGATCTCGCCGGTTTCCGGATCGCGGTATTCCTGATCCTGAATCCAGAAGTCCGCATAGAGCACATAGCGGTCGAAGATGTTCTGGCCGTATTCGCTGTAGGACTCCAGGTACGCCGTCTGGATTTCCTTGCCGATGAACTCGATGTAGCGCGGAGCCAGGTATTCCTTCAGGAAGCGCAGGTAACGCTCGCGGGTTTCCGCCTGGAATTGTTCCTGCTCGATCTGTTGTTCGAGCACATAGAGCAAGTGCACCGGGTTGGCCGCGATCTCGTGGGGGTCGAAGTTGAAGACCTTCGACAGGATCTTGAAGGCGAAGCGCGTCGAGAGGCCATTCATGCCTTCATCCACGCCGGCCGCGTCGCGGTATTCCTGGATCGACTTGGCTTTAGGATCGGTGTCCTTGAGGTTCTCGCCATCGTAGACGCGCATTTTCGAGTAAATGTTCGAGTTCTCCGGCTCTTTGAGGCGCGAGAGCACGGTGAACTGCGCAAGCATCTTCAGCGTATCGGGAGCGCAATGCGCCCTCGACAGTGAGCTGTTGAACAGCAGCTTGTCGTAGATTTTGACTTCGTCGCTGACCCGCAGGCAGTACGGGACTTTGACGATATAGATCCGGTCGATGAAGGCTTCGTTGTTCTTGTTGTTGCGGAAGGTGTGCCATTCCGACTCGTTGGAGTGGGCCAGCAGGATGCCCGTGAACGGGATCGCGCCCAGGCCCTCGGTACTGTTGTAGTTACCTTCCTGGGTGGCGGTCAGCAACGGGTGCAGCACCTTGATCGGTGCCTTGAACATTTCGACGAACTCCATCAGGCCCTGGTTGGCCCGGCACAGTGCGCCCGAGTAGCTGTAGGCGTCGGCGTCGTTCTGCGGGAATTCCTCCAGCTTGCGAATATCGACCTTGCCCACCAGCGCAGAAATGTCCTGGTTGTTCTCGTCTCCCGGTTCGGTCTTGGCGACGGCGATCTGGTTGAGAATCGAGGGGTAGAGTTTCACTACCCGGAACTGGCTGATGTCGCCGCCGAACTCGGACAGGCGCTTGGTGGCCCAGGGCGACATGATGGTGTTCAGGTAGCGTCGTGGAATGCCGAAGTCTTCTTCGAGGATGGCGCCATCTTCCGTGGCGTTGAACAACCCCAGAGGCGACTCGAATACCGGAGAGCCCTTGATGGCGTAGAAGGGCACCTTCTCGATCAGTTGCTTGAGTTTTTCGGCCAGGGACGATTTACCGCCGCCGACGGGGCCGAGGAGATAGAGGATTTGCTTCTTCTCTTCCAGGCCCTGAGCGGCATGACGGAAATAGGAGACGATCTGGTCGATGCATTCTTCCATGCCATGGAAGTCTTCAAAGGCCGGATAGCGACGGATCACCTTGTTGGAGAAGATCCGTGACAGTCTCGAATTGGTCGAAGTGTCCAGCAGCTCCGGTTCGCCGATAGCCAGTAGCAGGCGCTCGGCAGCCGACGCGTAGGCGCTGCGATCCTTTTTGCAGAGTTCCAGGTACTCCTGTAGCGAGAACTCTTCCTGGCGTGTGGATTCGAAGCGTTGTTGGAAGTGGCTAAAAATACTCATGACGTCACCTCGCTCGATACGTGGAGCCGACGCCGGATCAGTCAGTCAAGTGCTGGCATGCAACCGAGAGCCCGGTTGCTGTTTACCCCCCAGAACACTTTCAAAGCTATCGACCTTGAAAGCTAGTACCGATGACCCGCACGCCGGTGTACCGGCTCTCCCCTGTTTGGATGGCCTGAGGCTAAGGATAGTTCGGAATCGGGGAGGTAAAGGTGGAATACACAATTTGTTCAAGTGACCGTTCGTCGGTCGTGGCGCCAGCCCGCGAATGACGCGGGCTAGAGCGCCAAAAAAAATTATTCGGTGCCGCCCTGGGCAATTTCCGTGGGATAGGTGTTCCGCCACAGTTCGAAACCGCCGTCCAGGCTGTAGACGTCGGAAAAGCCTTGGCTGATCAGGTAGGCCGCCGCGCTTTGGCTGGAGTTGCCGTGATAGCAGACGACCACCAGCGGCGCGTCTAGATCGGCATTGCGGATGAAATCGGAAATGGAGTGGTTGTCCAGATGCAAGGAGCCGCTGATGTGGTTCAGGGCATAGGTCTGCGGGTCGCGGATGTCGACCACCACGGCGCCTTGCTCGCGCAGCGCCTGGGCCTGTTCTGGGGGGATGCGTTTGAATTCGCTCATGGCGGGCTCCTGGGCCAGGTTGGAAGCGCGATCTAGCGCTTGGCTGTGGCTGGCATGGGTTCGGGGATAGGTTGATTGGCCTGGGGCTTGATGTGGCCGTGGGCGTCGCATTCACATTCCAGGCGTTGACCGGTATCGACGTTCAGCAAGGTCAGGGCGCCTCCCCAGACGCAGCCAGTGTCCAGGGCAAAGACACCGGGCTCGTTGCAATTGCCGTCGAGGGCGGCCCAGTGGCCGAAGATGATTTTCACCTCTTTGGTCTTGCGCTCCTTGTGCTCGAACCAAGGGGCATAACCTGGCGGGGCGGTGTCCGGTCCTTCCTTGCCCTTGAGGTCAAGCTTGCCGTCGCTGGTACAAAAGCGCATGCGGGTGAAGTAGTTGGTGATCACCCGCAGGCGGGTCACGCCTTTGAGCTCGCTGTCCCATTTGACCGGGTCGTTGCCGTACATGCCGTCCAGGTAAGGCTCGAAGCGGTTGTCGTCACGCAGCGCCTCTTCGACTTCGGCGGCGTATTTCAGGGCCTTTTTCAGCGACCACTGGGGCGGTATCCCGGCATGCACCAGGGCGACGTCGCGCTGTTGGTCGTAGTGCATCAGCTTTTGCTGGCGCAGCCATTGGAGCAACTCCTCGCAATCCGGGGCGTTGAGGATCTCGCTCAGGGTGTCGGCCTTCTTCAGGCGTTCGATGTTGCGCCAGGCGGCCAGCAAGTGCAGGTCATGATTGCCCAGCACGCACACCAGGGAATCGCGCATGGCATACAGAAAACGCAGGGTTTCCAGCGACTGCGGCCCACGGTTGACCAGGTCGCCGACCAGCCACAGGCGATCCTTGGCCGGATCGAAGGCGACCTTCTCAAGCAGGCACTGCAAAGGCCCCAGGCAGCCCTGCAGGTCGCCGACGGCGTAAGTCGTCATCAGTGCAGGGCTCCGGGCACGGCCAGGCGGAAGGGGGCGATGATGGCGTCGAAGTGTTTGCCGTCTTCGGCGAGCATCTGATAACTGCCCTGCATATTGCCGACCTGGGTGGTCATCACCGTGCCGCTGCTGTAGGTGTGGCTTTTACCCGCAGGGATCAATGGCTGCTGGCCGACCACGCCGGCGCCGCGAACTTCCTCGACATGCCCATCGCCATCGGTAATCACCCAGTGCCGAGAGAGCAGTTTGGCGGGTAGCAGGCCATTGTTCTGTACGGTGATGGTGTAGGCAAAGGCAAAGCGGTTCTGCTCGGGTTGCGACTGTTCTGCGAGAAAGCGGGTGACGACGCTGACGTCGATCTGGTAGCGAGGATCGGACATGCAAGAGGCCTTAAAACAAAGCGGGACGCGGGACAAAAACTGATGGAGGTCAGTCTAGGCCAAGTATCGGGTAGTAAACCAGACATGGAGCCTGGCGTCTTACCCGATAACGCTGGTGGCGTGTCAGCTGGCGCTGGCGCTATCCGCGGCCTGTTCGCTGAGCTTGTCGGCCAGGCGAACGAAGGCTGCCAGGTCCAGTTGTTCCGGACGCAGGCTGCCATCGACGCCGGCGGCCTCGATCTCGGCGCTGCTGAGCAGGGCCTTGAGGGTATTGCGCAGGGTCTTGCGGCGCTGGTTGAAGGCTTCGCGGACGATGCGCTCCAGCAGGCGATGATCTTTGGCCGGATGCGGCAGCACGGTGTGTGGCACCAGTCGGACGATCGCCGAGTCGACTTTCGGTGGCGGATTGAACGCGCCAGGGCCAACATTGAACAGATGCTCCACGCGGCAGTGGTACTGGACCATGATCGACAGACGGCCCCAGTCACCACCGCCCGGGCCCGCGGCGAGGCGTTCGACCACTTCTTTCTGCAGCATGAAGTGCATGTCGCGGATCAGCCCGGCGTTTTGCAGCAGGTGAAAGATCAGCGGGGTGGAGATGTTGTAGGGCAGGTTGCCCACTACGCGCAGGCTGCCGGGGGCGGCATTCAGGCTGTTGAAGTCGAACTTCAGGGCGTCGCCCTGATGCAGGCTGAAATTGTCCCGGCCCGCGAACTGCTGGTTGAGGATTGGCACCAGGTCCTTGTCCAGTTCGACCACATCCAGTTGGGCGCCGCTGTTGAGCAGGCCCTCGGTCAGTGCGCCCTGGCCCGGGCCGATTTCCAGCATGCGATCGCCGGACTTGGCATTGATGGAGCGCAGGATGCGGTCGATCACGCCGGCGTCATGCAGGAAGTTCTGGCCGAAGCGCTTGCGCGCCCGGTGCTGGTATTGCTCGGTCATAAACGGGTCTCGGCCATCTGGTAGGCGGTTTCCAGGGCGACTTTCAGGCTGCCGGTATCGATCTTGCCACTGCCGGCCAGATCCAGGGCGGTGCCGTGGTCGACTGAAGTGCGGATAATCGGCAAGCCCAGCGTCACGTTGACCGCAGCGCCGAAACCTTTGTATTTCAGCACGGGCAGCCCCTGGTCATGGTACATCGCCAGCACTGCATCGCAGTGCTCCAGATATTTGGGGGTAAACAGAGTGTCGGCGGGCAGAGGGCCACGCAGGTCCATGCCTTCGTTGCGCAGACGCTCCAGGGTGGGTTCGATGATGTCGATTTCTTCATGGCCCAGGTGTCCGCCTTCGCCAGCATGCGGGTTGAGCCCGCATACCAGGATGCGTGGCCGAGCGATGCCGAATTTGTTGCGCAGGTCGGCATGCAGGATGCGTGTGACCCGTTCCAGGCGTTCCGGGGTTATGGCGTCGGCGATGTCCCGCAGGGGCAGATGAGTGGTCACCAGTGCCACGCGCAGGCCATGGGTGGCCAGCATCATTACGACTTGATCGGTATGCGTCAGGTCGGCCAGGAACTCGGTGTGGCCGGAAAAGGCGATGCCGGATTCGTTGATCACGCCTTTGTGCACCGGGGCAGTAATCATTCCGTCGAAATGCCCGTCCAGGCAGCCCTGGCCGGCCCGGGTCAGGGTTTCCAGGACGAACGCGGCGTTGGCCTTGTCCAACTGACCAGCGACGACCTTGGTCGCCAGCGGGGTATCCCAGACGTAGAGGCTTCCGGCAGCGGCAGGCTGGTTTGGCCAGCTGTCGGGGCCGACTGCAATCAGGTTGACGGCCACACCCAACTGCGCGGCCCGCTCGGTAAGCAGGTCGCGGCTGGTAATGGCGATCAGGGGGTGGGGCTGTTGTTGCGAGGCGAGGAACAGGCACAGGTCGGGGCCTATGCCGGCTGGCTCGCCGGGGGTGAGCGCGAAACGCTTGGGTTTCACTGTGCCGCCTGGTCGGCGCCAGGAAGTTTGATCTCGACGTAGGCTTCATCGCGAATCTGGCGCAGCCAGGTTTGCAGCTCTTCGTCGTATTTGCGATTGCGCAGCACGGTCATCGCTTGCTGTTCACGAGCCTGGGAGGTGCTGTCAGTGGCGCGGCGGCCAAGGACTTCCAGTACGTGCCAGCCATATGGGCTCTGGAACGGCTTGGACAGTTGACCTTGCGGGGTCTTGGCCATGACGTCGCGGAACTCGGGCACCAGGGCGTTCGGATCGATCCAGCTGAGGTCGCCACCGTTGAGGGCGGAACCCGGGTCTTCCGAATAGCTTTTCGCCAGCTCGGCAAAGTCTTCGCCGGCTTCGATACGCTCGTAGAGCTTCTGGGCCAGGCGTTTGGTTTCTGCTTCGCTGCGGATTTCGCTTGGCTTGATCAGGATATGACGGACATGCACTTCGTCGCGCACCTGATTGCCGCCACCACGTTTGTCCAGCAGCTTCAGGATGATGAAACCACCTGGAGTACGGGCTGGCTGGGTGATGTCGCCGACGGCCATGGCACTTAGCTCGCGATCGAACGGAGGAGGCAGTTGAGCGGCTTTACGCCAGCCCATATCACCGCCTTCCAGGGCGTTGTCGCTGCCCGAGCGGGCGATTGCCAGCTGGGCGAAGTCGGCGCCTTGCTTGAGCTGCTGATAGATCTCCATGGCCTGGCGAGCGGCGCTCTGAATGGCTTCGGAGTTGGCGCTTTCCGGAGTTGGAATCAGGATATTGGCCAGGTGCAGCTCTTCGGACAGTTGCATCTTGCCCAGGTCGGAGGCGAGGAAGTTTTTCACCTCTTGCTCGGACACCTGGATGCGTTCGGCGACGCGGCGCTGACGCACGCGGCTGATGATCATCTCGCGACGAATCTGCTCACGGGCGTCCTGATAGGACAGGCCATCGCGCGACAGGGCCGCACGGAATTGATCAGGCGTCATGTTGTTGCGCTGGGCAATGGTGCCGACGGCCTGGTTCAGTTCTTCATCGGTAATGCGAATGCCGGAGCGCTCGCCGATCTGCAGCTGCAGGTTTTCGACGATCAGGCGTTCCAGCACCTGCTGGTTCAGGACTTCGGCGGGTGGTGTGCCGCCGCCGCGCTTGGCGATGGTTTGCTGAACTTCGTGAACCCGTTGGTCCAGCTGGCTCTGCATGACCACGTCGTTATCGACGATGGCTACCACTTTGTCGATGGGTTGTACCGCGGCGCTCGCCGCGGTACCCAGGAACAGCGCGCCCAGCATCAGCGGGCGCAGACAATCAGAAAGCTTGGTCTTCACGTTCACGGTAACCTTGAATGCCTTTGTCGAGGAAGCTCTCTACCTTGGCGCCGGTGAGGCCGCCGAGTCCTTTCAGGACGATTTGGAGGAAGATGCCATGGTCGCCTTTCTCGTTCTGCGGGGCGTCCTGACTGGTTTCGTCATAGTCAACCCAGTAACGGTTGATCAGGCGCAGTTTCCAGCAGCAGTTGTCGTATTCGAAACCGCCGAAGGCATCGAGGGTACGATTGCGGTTGTAGTCATACTGCCAGCGGCTGATCAGGTTCAACTGCGGCACGATCGGCCAGATCACCGAGAAGTCGTGCTGCTTGATCTTGTAGTAGTCCTTCACGTAGTCAGGTTGTCCTGGAGTGCCATAGTCACCGCCACCCACCGACCATTTACCCGTGGACTGATCGTAACGAACCAGATCGTTGCGGTAACGGTAGCCAGCGTTGATGACCTTGTTCGGGTTATCTTCCGGCTGGTAGTGGAACATCGCGCTACCGGAGCGTGGGCTGCGGGTATCCGGATCCCAGTTGTAGTTGGCAGTGGTGCGCCAGTCGCGGTTCCAGCGATATTCGTATTCCAGGGCATAAGGCGAAACACTGGAGTGCGCGTCATCGCGGGTTTTTGCATCGATACCGGGCAATTGGACTTCGCGGTCCTTGAAGTAGAAAGCCTGGCCGACGCTGATGCGCTGACGTTCAAAGCCGTTTTCTTCAATCCAGCGGTTGGTGACGCCCAGCGACAGTTTGTTCTCGTCGCCTACACGGTCGGAGCCGGTGAAGCGGTTGTCACGAAACAGCGACGAGTAGTTGAAAGTGCTTTCGCCGGTGTCGAATACCGGAATGTCACTTTGGTCTTTCTCCGGTACATAGAGATAGTAGAGGCGTGGTTCCAGGGTCTGACGATAGTTATTGCCGAACCATTGGGTGTTGCGGTCGAAGTACAGGCCGCTGTCGATACTGGCGATTGGCACGCCGCGGTTCTGATTGCTGCTGTAAGTGCCATTCAGACGATCTTGTTCTGCGGTTTGTGCGGCAACCTGGCTCTTGCCGATGCTATCCAGATCCAGATCGTATTGGGTGTACTGGTACTTGAGGGACGGCTTCAGGAAACCATAGGTCCAATTAAGCGGTAGGCTTACCGACGGCGCAAGGTTCAGGCGATTGCCGTTCGCTCTAGCTAGTCCTACGACGTTAGTATCGAGTCGCGGCGCACCAACGCCATTCTCATCAAAGAACGTACCGTTCTGCAGGTCGCGATCAAAACGAACAATTTCAGTTTCATACGTGAAGTCCAACCCGCCCGGATGCTGCGGCAAGAAGCCATTCAAGGTGATTTGCGGCAGGCGGTTGTAAGGCGTGATGTTGGAAACCGTGGCCAGTTCATAAGCCTGGGCATTGAGTCGCGCGGTGTAGGTATCGCCGCGGTAGGTCACCGCACCCTGCTGGTTGATGTAGTCACGGCTTTCCACGCCGATCTGGTCGCTCTGCAGATCCTGGAAGTAGTACGGATCGCTGATCTTGGTGTAGTCGACCTCGGTCATTACCCGCGAATCGAGCCCGCCCTTGTGCTGCCAGTTGTACATGTAGCGGGTTTTTTCGTAGTCCGACTGCAGTTTGCGGTCATCGTTGTCGTCGTTGAGATACGCCGCACCGAACTGGCCTTCGCTGGACTTGGTCAGGTAGCGGAATTCGCCTTCCATCAACAGGCCGCGTTTGCTCATGTAGCGCGGATACAACGTGGCGTCGTAGTTCGGTGCCAGGTTGAAGTAGTACGGGGTGACCAGCATGAAGCCGGTATCGCTGCCGCTGCCGATGGTCGGCGGCAGGAAGCCGGACTGGCGACGGTCGTCGATCGGGAAGTAGATGTAAGGCGTATACAGGACTGGAATGTCCTTGACGCGCAGCGTCACGTTGGTCGCGGTACCGAAGCCGGTCGCCGGGTTCAGGGTGATGTTGTTGCCCTTGAGCTGCCAGGCGTTGCTGCTTGGTTCGCACGTGGTGTACGTACCGTCCTTGAGACGGATGATCGCGTTTTCGGCACGCTTGGCGTACAGCGCATTACCGCGGATGCGCGACTTGTGCATCACGTATTCGGCGTTGTCGACCTTGGCCTCACCGGTGTCCAACTGCACATCGGCATGGTCGCCGACCAGCAGGGCGCCGTTGTCGCGCAAGCGGACGTTGCCGCTCAGCTCGCCACGATTCTCGGCCTGGTACAGGTTGGCCTCGTCGGCCTCGACCTGCATGCTGCCCTGGCGCATGACCACATCACCGGCCAGGGTCGCGATCTGCTGCTCCTGCTGGTAACGCGAAGCCTTGGCGCCGATAAAGGTCGGGGCGTCACTTTTATTCGTCTTGTCATTCATGCCAGGACGAATGGGTTCGATATAGGCACCAGCACAGTAAGGGCCGGTCTCGGCCAATTGGGCGGCGGTGAGGTTCTCGCGCGGAACCCAGTCGAGGTGACTGTAGTCTTCGCTGCGGGACTTCAGGCCACGGCCCTTGGACTCGGTAACCAGCATCGGCTTGGCGCCGGTGTCTTCGCTGGTTTCGCTGCCTTCGGCCTGTGTGGCGGTGCTCGAACTGACCGCGCTGGCGTCATGCACGGGGCGCGGAGGCAGTTGGGCGGCACTGGTTTTCGGCGCGCAGTCCCAGCCACCCGAAGCAGAGACTGAGCAGTCATACTGTTCTGCGGCGACCACGAACGAAGTGGCTAGGGGCTGCAGGGCCAGCAGACTGCCGGTAACCAACAACGGAAATTTTTTACGAAACGCGGGGGATTTCAATGCCATCTTATTAGTCCGGGCTTCCTGCGTGCCATCTGCCCGCGGTGTGGGCCGCACGCCTCTCGATGGTCTGAAAAAGATGCTGGATAATAAAGCATGACCCGCTTGACGGCTAGCGCCGTCGGAGACCCTTGCAATGCCTGACCAAGATGTACGCTTGCAACACCTGAAAGTTTGGCTCGATGAGCAGTTGTCGATTGTTTATGCCTCTAACGGTTGGGGTCTCGTGCCCCCCGCCACGTTGACCGCGGCCAGCAGCGACGCGAGTTTCCGGCGGTATTTCCGCTGGGAAGGCGAGGGCCGCAGCTTTGTCGTGATGGACGCTCCGCCGCCACGGGAAAACTGCAAACCCTTCGTGGATATCGCTCATCTGTTGGCGAAATCCGGGATTAACGTGCCGAAAATTTATGCAGAGGATTTGCCGCGCGGCTTTCTTCTGCTCAACGATCTGGGCAACCAGACCTATCTGGACGTGATCGACGGCGAAAATGCCGACGCTCTGTTCAAGGATGCACTGCAAGCCTTGCTGGCTTTCCAGCAGCTGCCGATGGATGCGCCGCTGCCCAGTTATGACGTCGCCTTGCTGCGTCGTGAGCTGGAACTGTTTCCCGAGTGGTACGTGGGGCGCGAGCTGGGCCTTGAGTTGGATGAACGCCAGCGCGGCCAATGGCAGCGGGTCAGCGACCTGTTGATCGAAAGTGCCCTGGCCCAGCCCAAGGTGCTGGTGCACCGCGACTACATGCCGCGCAACCTGATGCTCAGCGAGCCCAACCCGGGCGTGCTGGATTTCCAGGATGCGGTCTACGGCCCGGTAACTTATGACGTCACGTGCCTGTTCAAGGACGCCTTTCTCAGCTGGCCCGAGGCGCGGGTGCGCGGTTGGCTGGAAGACTACTGGCGGCAAGCGTCCGGGCTCGGGATCGCGGTACAGCCCGATTTCGAGGATTTCCTGCGTGCCAGCGACCTGATGGGCGTACAGCGCCACCTCAAGGTGATCGGGATCTTTGCGCGCATCTGCCACCGCGATGGCAAGCCGCGCTACCTGGGCGACGTGCCGCGTTTCTTTGCTTATATAGAAGCCGTCCTGGCTCGTCGGCCGGAACTGGCGGAGTTGGGCGAGCTGTTGGCCAGCCTGCGGCAACCAGTCGGAGCCTGTGTATGAAGGCAATGATTCTGGCCGCGGGCAAGGGGGAACGGATGCGCCCCTTGACCCTGACCACGCCCAAACCATTGATTCGCGCCGCCGGTGTGCCGCTGATCGAGTATCACCTGCAGGCACTGGCCCGGGCGGGCTTTACCGAGATCGTCATCAACCACGCCTGGCTGGGACAGCAGATCGAGGATCACCTGGGCGATGGCTCGCGCTTTGGCTTGAGCATCCGCTATTCGCCCGAAGGCGAGCCGCTGGAAACCGGTGGCGGTATTTTCCGCGCCTTGCCATTGCTGGGCGATGAGCCCTTTCTGGTGGTCAATGGCGATGTCTGGACCGATTACGACTTCCGCTTGTTGAAGCGTCCGCTGGATACGCTGGCGCATCTGGTGCTGGTGGAAAACCCGACTCACCACACCGCCGGGGACTTCATCCTCAGCGATACCCAGGTGCGGGACGCCGAGCCGGGTGCACAGACCCTGACCTACAGCGGCATCGCCGTGCTGCATCCGCTGCTGTTCAAGGGTTGCACGCCGGGGGCCTTCAAGCTGGCGCCTTTGCTACGCAAGGCGATGGCTGATGGACAGGTCAGCGGCGAGCGTTTGCAGGGCCACTGGGTCGATGTCGGCACCCATGAGCGCCTGGCTGAAGTCGAAACCTTGCTAGAAGCGAGTCGCTGATATGTTGTGGCCAGGGACTCTGATCGGAGCCGGGGCTGGCTTTGCCATAGCCAGTATTCCGGGGGCCATGCTGGGAGCGTTGCTGGGGCAGGCGCTGGACCGGCGCCTGCAGCTGCATAACTGGGCCCAGGTGCGAGAGCGCCTGGGCGGCCGGCCGGCGCTGCGCAACGATGAACTGCTGTTTGTGCTGCTGGGGCGGCTGGCGAAAAGCGATGGCCGGGTGGTCGATGGGCATATCCAGCAGGCACGCCTGGAAATGCGCTCGCTGGACATGAGCGAGGCCGCCCAGCGCCGCGCCATTGCCGCCTTCAATCGCGGCAAGTCGGGCAACGACCGCTTGCGCGGCTATCTGCGACGCCTGGCGGCGCAGCCGCATGCCGCCGAAGGGGTATTGCGCGCGTGCTGGCGAATGGTCTGGGCCGATGGCCGGGCCAGCACCGCCGAGCGGGAGTTGCTCCAGCTCTGGGGCAAGTGGCTGGGCTGGACCCCACAGCAGGTGCAAGCGTTGGCGGCAGACTATGAGCCGAGCAAAAAGCCGTTGGCCAACAGCAGTGGCACCTACCAGGAGGCGTTGCGCCTGCTCGGTGTCTCGGCGACCAGCGAGCCCTCGCAGATCAAGCGCGCCTATCGGCGCCTGCTCAGCCGCCATCATCCGGACAAGATCGCCGGCAGCGGCGCAAGCCCGTTGCAAGTGCGTGAAGCCACGGAGAGAACCCGCGAGTTGCACAGCGCTTACGCACTGATTCGCGAGCGTCGGGACTTTCGTTAGTCAAGAGTCGTTAATCAAGAGTCGCTGGCAGGACCCGTTAACAGGCTTCGTTAGCGGGCTTCGCTGAAGAACAAGGTACCCCGCGCCTGGCCCCAAACCCTGTCAAAACAGGAACGGGGCCGGGTGCGACGGGTTCAGTCTTGTGTCGGTTGCGGGCTCAGCCAGCCGCGTACGCGTCTGAACAGCTGTTCGTTTTCAGCCGCGCTGTTTCCCGGCAGGGCGTTGAGCGATATCTGGGTGAAGTGGGCATTCTTCAGGCGCTTGCTCGCCTGCAAACGCTCCAGTGCACTCTTGCGAGCTTGGGCGGTGTCCTTGTAGAAAAAGTCCGCAGTCGCCAGCTTCAGGGTCGGGGTCAGTTCCGCCAGCCCGGGTTTGCCGATGGACGGAGTCTGGGCCGCCACCAGCACCAGCTTTTGAATCTCCGGCGGTTGTTTTTCGCTCAGGTAGCGCGTGGCCCAGTAGGCGCCGCTGCCATGGCCGAGCAACACAATGCTGCGGGCGTTCTGCTGCTGGGTGTAGGTTACCGCGGCATCGATACGGGCAAAGATTCGCTCGGCATCGGCCTTGGCCTGTTCTTCGCTACTTTCGACCACCGCGCGATCGGCAATCTCGGCTTCGCCTCCGGCGGCCTGTTCGATCGGCTTGGGTGCTGCCGTGGCCGCATCTTTGCTGCTAGTGTCGGTGGTCGCGGGCGCCGGCTCGGCCTCGACGACGCGGGGCTGCGCCGCCTCGCTCCGCAGGTCGGGCAAGGTCAGGCTCAGGCTGCTCCAGTCGGCATCCGGCAATCTGTTGCGCAAAGGGCCGATTGCTTGAGGCCAGTCAGCGGTTTCGCCTGCGCCGGGGATGATAATCACCGCGCCCTGGGGATCGCTGGTGTTGGCCGGTTTCCACAAGGCCAGAAAGCTCTCGCTGCCGGCCTGCAGTGATTGTTGTTCGCCGGCTGGCAGGACACGTTCGAGGGCCGCGGCGTCTTCCTGGCTACGCTCAAGGAGCGGCTGGCGCTCAGGCGGTTTTTCCGCGGCAGCCTGTTCTGCCGGGGCGGGTTGCGGATCGGCGGCCTCGACCGAAAAAGCACAAGGCAGGATCAGCGACAGGCACAATGCGGGCAGTGCCGAGCGGTGGACAAGGGGCATCGGTTTTTCCAGGCCAGAATTAATCCCGGCAGCCTAATGGGTTGGTCAGTATTTGTCAGTGTGCGAGATTTTCAGATGATGCGTTTTCGCTGCCTGCTGGTTATCGGCTGTATCTGCCTTCCCTTGATGGCCTGGGCAGTACCTGCGCCGCATATCGCCCAGACGCCGTTCAGCCCTGCCCAGCAGCAGTGGCTGGAGCAGCACCGGGAGTTGCGGGTCGGCGTGGTGCTCCAGGCTCCTTACGCCCAGTACGACCGGCGGTTGCAGCGGTTGTCCGGGGCCAATGTCGAATTGATGCAATGGCTGGCCCGGGCGATGAAGGTCGAGCTGAGCTGGCGCAACTTTACCGATCAGACGCAGCTGGAAGCGGCGGTGCGCGCCGGTGAGGTCGACATGGCCCCAGGCCTGAGCCAGACCCCGGCCGGCCTGCGGCTCTGGCAGTTTTCCGATCCTTATATGCGCGTCCCGCAGCTGGTGGTCGGCGAGCAGAAAGGCGCCGGCGCGGTGGAACTGGAAAAGCTCGACAGCCAGACCCGCGTTGCGGTGCGCATGCCCAGTGCGGTGGCGGATTACCTGCGTGCGACCTATTCCAACCTCAACTTGCAGGGCGTGCCCCAGGAGCGCCAGGCCTTGCAACTGTTGCTCAGTCAGCAGGCGCGTTATGCAGTGATCGACGCGGCGCAGCTCAGCCGTCTGTCAGCAGAGCCGGAATTTGCCGGCCTGACGGTGGTGGGCGATATCGGCCTGCCACAGCTGCTGCGGGTGGCAACCCGGCGCGACTGGCCCGAGTTGGCGGATATCGTGCAGCGCGCCTTGCACGGTATCGCCGCCAAGGACCTGGAGCAGCTGCACAATCGCTGGCTACAGCCCAAGTATCCGCGGCTGAGCGAGTCCCGCGGTTTCTGGCAGAACCTCAGCCTGCTGCTGGCCGTGCTGCTGTTGGCGAGCATGGCCATTGTGATCTGGCAGCGGCGCCAGCAGCAGGCGCTCGAGCAGCGGCTGCTGACGACCCGCGAGGACCTGGCACGACGCGAGGCCAGTGAGGAGGCCTTGCGCCTGACCCAGTTTTCCATCGACCAGAGCACGGTCGGCATCCTCTGGGTCAATTGGGACAGCCATGTGCGCTACGCCAACCGCGCGGCCGAGAACATGCTGGGCTATGCGCCGGGGGCGGTGGTCGATCGGCCGTTGAGCGACTTCGAACCCAACCTGCACATGGACCGTTGGCTGGGCCTGTGGAAGCGGGCCCGGGCCAGCGAGGATGCGCCTCCGACGTTCGAGACCCAGTGCGTCCGCGCCGACGGCAGCATCCTGCCGGCCGATGTGTCGCTGAGCTTTCTGCGCTTTCGCGATGGCGAATACCTGGTGGTCTATCTCAATGACGTCACCGAGCGCCGGCGCGCCCTGGCGGCCCTGCAGGAAAGCGAAGCGCGGTTGCAGGGGATCGCGGCGAATGTCCCGGGGCTGGTGTTCCGCCTGGAGCGGGCGCCGGTGACCGGGCAGATCGATTTCGCCTATATCAGCGAAGGCAGCGAGAGCCTGGTGGGGTATTCCCCGGCGACCCTCAGCCATCGCGACATCGGGCTGCGCAGCCTGGTGCACCCCGAAGACAAGGCCAGTTACCACCAGACCCAGGACCATGCCCTGGACACCGACAGCGATTGGTCTTGGCAGGGGCGGATCCTGACCCGTCAGGGCGAGCAGCGTTGGGCGGAAATCAAGGCCATCACCCGCCAGCTCGACGACGGCGCCTATGTCTGGGACGGCATCGTCTGGGATATCAGCGAAAGCAAGCGCATCGAGCTGGAGCTGGCCAGCTCGCGGGAGCAGTTGCGCGAGCTGTCGGCGCACCTGGAAAGCGTGCGCGAGGAAGAAAAGGCCCGCATCGCCCGCGAAGTGCACGACGAGCTGGGGCAGATGCTCACGGTGCTCAAACTGGAAACCTCGATGTGCGAATTGGCGTATGCACAGCTCGACCCGGGGCTGCACGAACGCTTGAACAGCATGAAGCGCCTGATTGCCCAGCTGTTCCAGCTGGTGCGGGATGTGGCCACGGCCTTGCGCCCGCCGATTCTCGATGCCGGGATCGCGTCGGCCATCGAATGGCAGGCGCGGCGCTTCGAAGCGCGCACGCAGATTCCCTGCCTGGTGCAAGTGCCCGATAACCTGCCGGTGCTCAGCGACGCCATGGCCATCGGTCTGTTCCGCATCCTCCAGGAGGCGCTGACCAACGTGATGCGCCATGCGCAGGCGCATACTGTCGAACTGACCCTGAGCCTCGAGCGCGACCAGCTGTGCATGACCATCAGCGACGATGGCCAGGGGTTTGTAGTCGAGACCGGACGGCCGACTTCCTTCGGGCTGGTGGGCATGCGCGAGCGGGTGTTGATCATGGGCGGCAGCCTGACGCTGGACAGTCAGCTGGGCGAGGGCACCACCCTGAGCGTGACGGTTCCGCTGGACCTGTAGCGTGAGCCGACTCGCCACTGCAGAGATATCACTCATAACAAGAGGTACGAGCTGTGATCCGTGTACTGGTAGCCGAAGACCACACCATCGTTCGCGAAGGCATCAAGCAATTGATCGGCCTGGCCAAGGACCTGACGGTGGCGGGGGAGGCGAGTAATGGCGAGCAGTTGCTGGAAACCCTGCGCCATGTGCCTTGCGAGGTGGTGCTGCTGGATATCTCCATGCCTGGCGTCAACGGCCTGGAGGCGATTCCGCGGATCCGCGCGCTGAACAATCCGCCGGCGATCCTGGTGCTGTCGATGCACGACGAGGCGCAGATGGCGGCCCGTGCCCTGAAGGTGGGCGCCGCCGGTTATGCCACCAAGGACAGCGACCCCGCATTGCTGCTGACGGCGATCCGCAAGGTGGCGGCGGGCGGGCGTTATATCGACCCGGAGCTGGCCGACCGGATGGTCTTCGAGGTCGGCCTGACGGATACCCGGCCCCTGCATTCGCTGCTGTCGGAACGTGAGTTTTCCGTGTTCGAACGCCTGGCCCAGGGCGCCAACGTCAACGACATCGCCCAGCAGCTGGCCCTGAGCAGCAAGACCATCAGTACCCACAAGGCGCGGCTGATGCAGAAACTCAACATCACGTCCCTGGCCGAACTGGTGAAGTACGCGATGGAGCACAAGCTGCTCTGAATGGACCTGTAGCCGCTGCCGCAGGCTGCGATCGACAGCGCAGCTGTCGCTAAACCTGGTCCTGAGGATTTCCAGCTCAATCGAGCTGCCTGGATCACGAGTGCTTCGCCCTCGATCGCAGCCTGCGGCAGCGGCTACATACCCATTTGCGACACGAAAACCGGCTTATGGCCATGATCTTCGCCGGGCTTCTGTCAGGACTTATCCAATCGCGCCATCCTTGTAGGGCGATCCCTACAAGGAACCTTCCATCCGACTGAGGCCAATCTCTCATACCCCCCGATTTGCGCGGCTTGTGGCCTCCACTAGGCTTAGTCCACAGCCGTCAAAAAACAAAAGGTGTGGGTATGAGCGAGGTCGATTCAAGCGCTGGGGCGAACGATGTACTGGTCAGTTTCCGTGGTGTGCAAAAGAGCTACGACGGCGAAAACCTGATCGTCAAAGACCTCAACCTGGACATTCGCAAAGGCGAATTCCTTACCCTGCTCGGGCCGTCCGGCTCCGGCAAGACCACCAGCCTGATGATGCTGGCCGGCTTCGAAACCCCGACTGCCGGGGAAATCCAGCTGGCCGGGCGGGCGATCAACAACGTGCCGCCGCACAAGCGCGACATCGGCATGGTGTTCCAGAACTATGCATTGTTCCCGCACATGACCGTGGCCGAGAACCTGGCGTTCCCGCTGTCGGTGCGCGGCTTGAGCAAGACCGATATCAGCGAGCGGGTCAAACGCGTGCTGAGCATGGTCCAGCTCGAATCCTTCGCCCAGCGTTATCCGGCGCAACTGTCCGGTGGCCAGCAGCAGCGGGTGGCGCTGGCCCGGGCATTGGTATTCGAGCCGCAGCTGGTGCTGATGGACGAACCCCTCGGCGCGCTGGACAAACAGCTGCGCGAGCACATGCAGATGGAAATCAAGCACTTGCACCAACGCCTCGGCGTGACCGTGGTCTACGTGACTCACGACCAGGGCGAAGCCCTGACCATGTCTGACCGGGTCGCGGTGTTCCACCAGGGCGAAATCCAGCAGATCGCCCCGCCACGAACCCTTTACGAAGAACCGAAGAACACCTTCGTCGCCAACTTCATCGGCGAGAACAACCGTCTCAACGGCCGCCTGCACAGCCATAGCGGCGATCGCTGCGTGGTCGAGCTGGGGCGCGGCGAGAAGGTCGAGGCGCTGGCGGTCAATGTCGGCAAGACCGGCGAGCCGGTGACCCTGTCGATTCGTCCGGAACGCGTGAGCCTCAACGGCTCCAGCGAAAGTTGTGTCAACCGCTTCTCAGGGAGGGTGGCGGAATTCATCTATCTGGGCGACCACGTCCGGGTTCGCCTGGAAGTCTGTGGCAAGACCGACTTCTTCGTGAAACAGCCGATTGCCGAGCTCGATCCGGAGCTGGCGGTGGGCGATGTGGTTCCGCTTGGCTGGCAGGTCGAGCACGTTCGCGCGCTCGACCCACTTCTAGAGGCGCATTGATCGCCCCCTTGCTTCACCAACCCTGCACGTGGAGAGAACAATAAATGTTGAGATCCTTGAAATTCACCGCTCCTCTTAGCGCTATCGCTGTGGCATTAGGCTTGATGGGCGCATCGCACGCGATGGCGGCGGGCCCGGACCTGACCGTGGTGTCCTTTGGCGGGGCGAACAAGGCGGCCCAGGTCAAAGCCTTCTACGCACCGTGGGAAGCGGCGGGCAACGGCAAGATCATCGCTGGCGAATACAACGGCGAGATGGCCAAGGTCAAAGCCATGGTCGACACCAAGAGCGTGTCCTGGGACCTGGTGGAAGTCGAGTCGCCGGAGCTGTCCCGCGGTTGTGACGAAGACATGTTCGAGCAACTCGATCCCGAGCTGTTCGGCAACCCAGATGATTACGTCAAGGGCGCGATCCAGCCTTGCGGCGTGGGCTTCTTCGTTTGGTCGACCGTCCTGGCCTATAACGCCGACAAGCTGAAAACCGCGCCGACCAGCTGGGCGGATTTCTGGGACACCAAGAAATTCCCGGGCAAGCGTGGCCTGCGCAAAGGCGCCAAGTACACCCTGGAATTCGCCCTGATGGCGGACGGCGTGGCGCCCAAGGATGTGTACAAGGTGCTGGCCGGCAAGGACGGCCAGGATCGCGCCTTCAAGAAGCTCGACGAACTCAAGCCAAGCATCCAGTGGTGGGAAGCCGGCGCCCAGCCGCCGCAGTATCTGGCTAGTGGCGACGTGGTCATGAGCTCGGCTTACAACGGCCGGATCGCCGCGGTACAGAAGGAAAGCAACCTGAAGGTCGTGTGGAACGGCGGTATCTACGACTTCGATGCCTGGGCCATTCCGAAGGGCCTGGACAAGACCCGCGCCGAAGCGGCAAAGAAATTCATCGCCTTCACCGTGCAGCCGCAGCAGCAGAAGACCTACTCGGAAAACATTGCCTACGGTCCGGCCAATACCCAGGCCGTTCCGCTGCTGGCCAAGGACATCCTGAAAGACATGCCGACCACCCCGGAAAACATCGCCAACCAGGTGCAGATCGACGTCAGCTTCTGGGCTGACAACGGCGAGCAGCTGGAGCAGCGTTTCAATTCGTGGGCGGCCAAGTAAGGCGTCATGCATCGGCGGCGTCACCTGCGGGTGACGCCGCTACCGTTTAAAGATTTGCGGAGTTCGTCATGGCCATTAGCGTTCCCCTGAACGAGGTCACCAGCCCCAGCCTCAAGCAGCGCCTGGCGCGTGCCGAGCGGGTCAACCGCTGGAAGGCACAAGCGCTGATCGCGCCTCTGGTGCTGTTCCTGCTGTTGGTGTTTCTCGTGCCTATCGCAGCGCTGCTGTACAAGAGCGTCGGTAACCCGGAGGTGGTCGAAGGCATGCCGCGCACCGTGGTCGCCATCGCCGGTTGGGACGGACGCGGTCTGCCTGCCGAGCCGGTGTACAAGGCGCTGAGCGAAGACCTGGCCGAAGCGCGCAAGCAGCAAACCTTGGGCGATCTGTCCAAGCGACTGAACATGGAGTTGGCCGGCTATCGCAGCCTGCTGACCAAAACCGCCCGTGCCCTGCCATTCAAGGAGCAGCCGGCCTCTTATAAAGAAGCGCTGGAAGCCATCGACGAGCGTTGGGGCGACCCCGCCTACTGGCAGGCGGTACGCCGCAACACCAGCAACCTGACCCCGTTCTACCTGCTGGCCGCGGTCGACCATCGGATCGACGACCTCGGGGAAATCGCCCCGGCGACCCCTGACCAGGCCATCTACCTGGATATCTTCGCCCGGACATTCTGGATGGGCCTGGTGATTACCGCGATCTGCCTGGTGCTGGCCTATCCCCTGGCCTACCTGCTGGCCAACCTGCCGGCCCGCCAGAGCAACCTGTTGATGATTCTGGTGCTGCTGCCGTTCTGGACCTCGATCCTGGTGCGCGTGGCAGCGTGGATCGTGCTGCTGCAATCGGGTGGCCTGATCAACAGCGCGCTGATGGCCATGGGCGTGATCGACAAGCCGCTGGAGCTGGTGTTCAACCGCACCGGGGTCTACATCTCGATGGTGCATATCCTGCTGCCGTTCATGATCCTGCCGATCTACAGCGTGATGAAAAACATCTCGCCGACCTATATGCGCGCGGCGATTTCCCTGGGCTGCCATCCGTTCGCCAGTTTCTGGCGGGTGTATTTCCCGCAGACCTATGCCGGTGTCGGCGCCGGTTGCCTGTTGGTGTTCATTCTCGCCATCGGCTACTACATCACCCCGGCGCTGCTGGGCAGCCCGAACGATCAGATGGTCAGCTACTTCGTCGCCTTCTACACCAACACCAGCATCAACTGGGGCATGGCGACCGCGCTGGGCGGCCTGCTGCTGTTGGCGACCATCGTGCTGTATCTGATTTACAGCTGGCTGGTGGGCGCCAGCCGCCTGCGCCTGAGCTAAGGAGAGAATCGAAATGCTGAGCCCTTACATGTCGCCCGTCGAGCGGGTCTGGTTCTACAGCTTGCGGATTCTCTGCGGCTTGATCCTGTTGTTCCTGATCCTGCCGGTGCTGGTGATCGTTCCGCTGTCGTTCAACTCGGGCAGCTTCCTGGTGTATCCGCTGCAGGGCTTCTCGCTGCAGTGGTATCACGACTTCTTCGCCTCGGCGGAATGGATGCGCGCCCTGAAGAACAGCATCATCGTCGCCCCGGCGGCCACCGTGCTGGCGATGGTCTTCGGCACGCTGGCGGCCATCGGCCTGACCCGTGGCGACTTTCCCGGCAAGGCGCTGGTGATGGCGCTGGTGATTTCGCCGATGGTGGTGCCGGTGGTGATCATCGGCGTGGCCAGCTACCTGTTCTTCGCGCCCCTGGGCATGGGTAACAGCTTCTTCTCGCTGATCGTCGTCCACGCCGTGCTGGGCGTGCCGTTCGTGATTATCACGGTCTCGGCCACCTTGCAGGGGTTCAACCATAATCTGGTGCGAGCGGCGGCCAGCCTGGGCGCTTCGCCGCTGACGACGTTCCGTCGGGTGACCCTGCCGTTGATCGCCCCTGGGGTCATCAGCGGGGCGTTGTTCGCCTTTGCCACCTCGTTCGATGAAGTCGTGGTCACGCTGTTCCTCGCCGGCCCCGAGCAAGCCACCTTGCCCCGCCAGATGTTCAGCGGCATCCGCGAAAACCTCAGCCCGACCATCGCCGCCGCGGCGACGCTGCTGATCGCCTTCTCGGTGATTCTGCTGCTGACCCTGGAATGGCTGCGTGGCCGCAGCGAAAAACTGCGTACCGCGCCGGTCTGATCGCCACGTTCGGAGCGCTCCCGCGCCAGCTGCGGGAGCGCTTCGTCGCGGTATTCATCGCTCAAATAGCAGACAACACCCAATCCCCAGCTACTCTTGTGCCAGCTCTCACCTTTATAAGAGGCCGCGCACATGAGTCTTTCCTCTTTCAAGATCGCCCACAAACTGCTCACCGGTTCTGCCGCCATCGAGCAACTGTCCGCCGAACTGAGCCGCCTGGATATCGATAACCCGCTGATCGTCACCGATGCCGCGCTGGTCAAGTCCGGCACCGTGGAGCTGGCGCTGGCGCAACTGGGCGGGCGCGACTACGAGATTTTCGACCGGGTGCTGCCTGACCCGGAAATCGCCATCGTCGAAGACTGCATGCAGGTTTACCGTGAAGGCGGGCACGACGGGTTGATCGGCCTGGGTGGCGGCAGCGCCATCGACATCGCCAAAAGCGTCGCGGCCTATGCCGGTTATCACGGGGCGCTGGAAGACCTGTTCGGGATCGACCAGGTGCCGCGCAAGGGGCCGCCGCTGATTGCCATTCCGACCACGGCGGGCACCGGCTCCGAAGTCACCAATGTGGCGATTCTCTCGGACAAGGTCGCGCAGCTGAAAAAGGGCATTGTCAGCGACTACCTGTTGCCCGATGTGGCGCTGGTCAGCCCGCAGATGACCCTGACCTGCCCGCGCAGCGTGACGGCCGCCAGTGGTGTCGATGCCCTGGTGCACGCCATCGAGTCGTATCTGTCGCTCAATGCCTCGCCCATCACCGATTCGCTGGCCATCGGCGCGATCAGGCTGATTACCCAGGCGCTGCCCAAGGCCTATGCCAACCCCGCGCACCTGCAGGCCCGCGAAGACATGGCCACCGCCAGCCTGATGGCCGGCATGGCCTTCGGCAATGCCGGGGTCGGCGCGGTGCACGCTTTGGCCTATCCGCTGGGCGGGCGTTTCAACATCGCCCATGGCGTCAGCAATGCCTTGCTGCTGCCGTACGTCATGACCTGGAACAAGATGGCCTGTGTCGAGCGGATGCGCGATATAGCCGAGGCCATGGGGGTCAAGACCGCTCATCTGAGCGCGTCCGAGGCCGCCGACAAGGCCGTCGAGGCCATGAGCCAACTCTGCGCCGCGGTGGAGATTCCAGCGGGGCTACGCAGTGTCGGGGTGCCGGAGGAGGCCATTCCGTCCATGGCCGTGGAGGCTGCGGGGATCGAGCGCCTGATGCGCAACAACCCGCGCAAACTGAGCCCTGGCGATATTGAGAAGATCTATCGCGCGGCGTACTGATCATCGCGGTCACGGTGCGCGCGCCAAAGCATGAGGTATACAATGCGCGCCACCGTGATTCCGCTCAAAAAGGTGCGTCATGCAGCCCTTCGCAATTGCTCCGTCGATCCTCTCCGCCGATTTCGCCCGCCTGGGCGAGGAAGTGGACAATGTTCTCGCCGCTGGCGCCGATATCGTGCACTTCGATGTCATGGACAACCATTACGTGCCGAACCTGACCATCGGTCCGATGGTCTGTGCCGCCCTGCGTAAGTACGGCATCACCGCGCCAATCGACGCCCACCTGATGGTGAGCCCGGTAGACCGCATCATCGGCGACTTCATCGAGGCCGGCGCAACCTACATCACCTTCCACCCGGAAGCCACGCTGCACGTCGATCGTTCCCTGCAAATGATCCGCGAAGGCGGCTGCAAGGCTGGCCTGGTGTTCAACCCGGCCACTCCGCTGGATGTGCTCAAGTACGTCATGGACAAGGTCGACATGGTCCTGCTGATGAGCGTCAACCCGGGCTTTGGCGGCCAGAAGTTCATCCCTGGCACCCTCGACAAGCTGCGTGAGGCCCGTGCCCTGATCGACGCTTCCGGTCGCGATATCCGCCTGGAAATAGACGGTGGCGTGAATGTGAACAACATCCGCGAAATCGCCGCGGCGGGCGCCGATACCTTCGTCGCGGGCTCGGCGATCTTCAATGCGCCGAACTACAAGGACGTGATCGAGAAGATGCGTTCCGAACTGGCGCTGGCTCGTCCATGAGCGGTTTTGAGCAGCTGTTCCCGGGGCGTCTGCCGCGGCTGGTGATGTTCGACCTGGATGGCACCCTGGTCGATTCGGTTCCCGACCTCGCCGCGGCCGTGGACAATATGCTGCTCAAGCTGGGGCGCCCGCCCGCCGGTATCGAGGCGGTGCGCGAATGGGTCGGCAATGGCGCGCCGATGCTGGTGCGCCGGGCCCTGGCCAACGACATCGCGGCGCAGGGCGTCGACGATGTCGAGGCCGAACATGCCCTGCAACTGTTCAACAGCGCTTATGAAGATGGCCACGAACTGACCGTGGTCTACCCCGGCGTGCGTGACACCCTCAAGTGGCTGCGCAAGCAGGGCGTCGAAATGGCGCTGATCACCAACAAGCCGGAGCGTTTCGTCGCTCCCTTGCTGGATCAAATGAAGATCGGCCGTTATTTCCGCTGGATCATCGGCGGCGATACCCTGCCGCAGAAGAAGCCCGACCCGGCCGCGCTGTTCTTCGTGATGAAAATGGCCAGTATCCCGGCCTCGCAATCGCTGTTTGTCGGTGACTCGCGCAGCGACGTGCAAGCGGCAAAAGCCGCGGGCGTGAAGTGCGTGGCATTGAGCTATGGCTACAATCACGGACGGCCGATTGCCGAGGAATTGCCGGCCCTGGTGATCGACGATCTGCGTCAGTTAATTCCCGGTTGCCTGGATCCGGCCGCTGAGATAACGTTGCCCGACGCTGTTCAACCCCCTCCTGGAAACGCCATCGTGGTGGTCACTCGCAAACTCTGGATGAAAGTCATCAAGGCCCTGGCCCGCTGGCGTTGGCGCGCCTGACTTGTTCCCTCGCCGGTCCCCCGGCGCGTTTGCATACCTGACTGTCAGAACCTCAAGCCACGAGGCACCCCATGATCCGCGAAGAATTCCTGCGTTTGGCCGCTGCCGGCTACAACCGCATCCCGCTTGCCTGCGAAACCCTGGCCGACTTCGACACGCCGCTGTCGATCTACCTGAAACTGGCTGACCAGCCCAACTCCTATCTGCTGGAGTCGGTGCAGGGCGGCGAGAAGTGGGGCCGTTATTCGATCATCGGCTTGCCCTGCCGCACCGTGCTGCGGGTGCACGATCATCACGTCAGCATCACCGTCGATGGCGTCGAGACCGAAAGCCATGACGTGGAAGACCCGCTGACTTTCGTCGAATCCTTCAAGGCCCGCTACAACGTGCCGACCATTGCCGGCCTGCCGCGTTTCAACGGTGGCCTGGTCGGTTACTTCGGCTACGACTGTGTGCGTTACGTGGAAAAGCGCCTGGGCAAATGCCCGAACCCGGATCCGATCGGTGTGCCGGACATTCTGCTGATGGTCTCCGACGCCGTGGTGGTGTTCGATAACCTCGCCGGCAAGATGCACGCCATCGTTCTCGCCGACCCGTCCCGGGACGACGCCTTCGAGCAAGGCCAGGCGCGCCTGCAGGCGTTGCTGGAAAAGCTGCGCCAGCCCATCGCCCCGCGTCCCGGCCTGGACTTCAGCAAGCAGCAGGCGAGCGACCTGGCGTTCCGCTCCAGCTTCACCCAGGGCGACTACGAGCGTGCCGTCGATACCATCAAGGAGTACATCCTGGCGGGCGACTGCATGCAGGTGGTGCCGTCGCAACGCATGTCCATCGATTTCAAGGCGGCGCCGATCGACCTGTATCGCGCGCTGCGTTGCTTCAACCCGACGCCTTACATGTATTTCTTCAACTTCGGCGACTTCCATGTGGTCGGTAGTTCGCCGGAAGTGCTGGTGCGGGTCGAAGACAACCTGATCACCGTTCGCCCGATCGCCGGTACCCGCCCGCGTGGCGCCAACGAAGAGGCGGATCTGGCGCTGGAAGTGGACCTGCTGTCGGATGAAAAGGAAATCGCCGAGCACCTGATGCTGATCGACCTGGGGCGCAACGACACCGGGCGGGTTTCCGAAATCGGTTCGGTAAAGCTCACCGAGAAGATGGTGATCGAGCGTTATTCCAACGTGATGCACATCGTTTCCAACGTCACTGGCCAATTGAAGGCCGGGCTGACCGCGATGGACGCGCTGCGGGCGATTCTGCCGGCGGGCACCTTGTCTGGCGCGCCGAAGATCCGCGCGATGGAAATCATCGACGAGCTGGAGCCGGTCAAGCGTGGCGTGTATGGCGGGGCGGTGGGTTACTTCGCCTGGAACGGCAACATGGACACGGCCATCGCCATTCGTACCGCGGTGATCAAGGACGGCGAGCTGCATGTGCAAGCCGGTGGCGGCATCGTCGCCGATTCGGTGCCGGTGCTGGAATGGGAAGAAACCCTGAACAAGCGTCGCGCCATGTTCCGCGCGGTGGCCCTGGCCGAGCAGACGCCCGATAGCTGAGTGGACTGCGGCCCATAAAAAACGCTGCCTCCTCGCCGGGGGGCAGCGTTTTTTATGGCCTGCGGTTTAGAAGTCGAGGCTGACCCCGACGTTGATGCCTTGCTGGGTAAAGTCATCGTCCTTGCGAATGTTGTAGCTGGCGCGCAGGGCCAGGTCCTGGGTGAGCTTGTGGCTGACGCCGAGGTTCAGGCGGTTGAGGTTGGTCTGTGGGGTGTAGCCTTCCAGAGTGTAGTGGTTATCCGGCAGGCTGTTGAGGGCCATGGTCAGCGTCTGGGTATCGTCCTCGTATTCCTTTTCGTGGGCGATCTCGCCGAATACCTGGGTTTGCCGGGTGATCTGGTATTTGCCCTGCAAACCGATGCCCAGGCGCCGTGAGGTGCGCTTCTGGTCGTCGAAGGTCAGTGCGGTGGAGTCGTTGCTGTCCTCGGAATAGCCATCGACCTTGACCCGCGCATAGTCGGCGCTGATGAATGGCGACAGGTGCCACGGGCTGCTGGCCTGCTGCGCGATGTCGTAGCCCAGGCGAGCGCTGAAGGCCAGGACGTCGCCGCTGGTGTCGCCTTTTTCCCCACGCTCGTTGGCGCCCAGGTCGAACTTGCGCTTGAGGTTGTCGTAATCCAGGTGCCCGGCGGTAGCCGCGGCGTCGGCCCACCAGCGGTTTTGCTGGTACTGGACGAAGGCGGTGCCCAGGTAGGTGTTGAGCTTGTAGTCCGAATCGTTACTGCCCGCTTCGAGCTTCTGCTGATAGGCGCCGGCCAGCACGCCGACTCGCCAGGCCTCGTCGAGCCGGTAGCTGCCGCCGATATTCAGGTTGAAACCGTTGCCGTCGGCACTGGCGCCGCTGCGCTGGCTGTCGAAGTCCTGATGCTGGCCGCCCGCGGCGACAATCGCCCGCCATTGGCCAACGCCCTGCCAGTTTTCCCAGTCGGCTTGCCATTGGTTGCGCAGCTCATCCTGATGCGCACGCAGGGTGCCGTGGGCCATTTCCGGTAGCAGGGTTATTTCCCAGGGGGCCGCCAGCAAGGAGTAGGCGTAATCGGCGATCAGCCGTTGCCCGGCTTCGGTGGGGTGGACCGAGTCGTTGTAGATCAGCTTGCTCGGATCCGGTGTGGCGCTGTTAATGCCGTAGCGGGCGTTTTCCGTGCATCCGTTGCCGCTGAAACAGGTGGCGGTGAGGTTTTGATCGGTGGCCAGGCCGAACTGCGCCGGGTTGGCGAAGCTTTCCTTCAACAGCACCGGAATATTGAGGGGAATGACTTCGGCATCGACCGTTTGCAGCTGTCGAACCAGTTCTGAGTTGAATTGGGCGCTGAGCTGGGAGGTGAACGCCTGCAGCGGGCTGCCGTTGATCGCCGGCGTCAGGCCGATATCCGGCAACAGCCAGACCATGATGTAGCGAGCACCGGCCTGTTGCAGGGTTTGCACGCTGTCCACCAGCCGGCCGGCGGCAGCATTGGCCTGGTCAAGGCTGGTGACGCGGCCCTGGAGGAAGTCGTTGCCGCCGCCCGACAGGTAATACAAGGCATTCGGGTCGGCGCGGAAATCGTTGGCCACCAGATAGCCGGGGCGGCTACGGCTGCCGGCGGTCGACGTGGTGGTAATCGAGTCGAGAATCTGGTCGGTGCGATAACCGCCAACTGCCCAGTTGTTGCCATCGGGCAGGCCTTCGCTGGCGCGGGTTGCCGAGGTGGATGCGGCGAGCTGGTCGTCGGAAAACCCCAGCCTGGCGCCCAGCAATTGCGTGGAGTTGGCGGAGCGGACTTCGCCGCTGCCATCCAGGTAGACTGGCCCGGTGCGGTTGGTGAAACGCTGGGTCGCTCCCGCGGGGCCGCCGGGATCGGCGAACTGCCCGGCATCATTGAGGCTGTCGCCGAACACGATAAAGCTGGAGTAGGGGGAGGAGGCTGCGATCGCTTGAGCGCAGGCCAGGGACAAAAGACTGCTGGCGAGCGGTACGAACAACGTCTTTTTGATCATGAGCAAGTTCGCTTTATTTATTGTTGTAGAGAACGAAATGACAGTACCAAAAACTTTTGCGTTTTAGCTATGGCTAAAGGCTATGTCGCTTGTTTGTATGGGGGGCGGTCGCGCCATATTGCACCCTCTGCTCAGCTAAGTTACTGTGCCCGAACGTATGAATGAGACCTTCCCCGTGTTGATCGTCAGCAAACTCTTGATGCGAGTTGTTAAGGCACACGCCCGTTGGCGTTGGCGCGCCTAACTTTTCTCTGCCGGCCCGGCCGGACCTGTACCGCTTTGCCTTCTTTACCCCTGTTCGATGCCGCTTGTGCTGGTTGAGTGATTGCAACCTCCGGCGGGCCTACCAGCGGGCAATCCATTGAAGGCTGTATTAAAAGTCAGTGAATTCAAGAGGTTGTAATTCCCATGTTGCTGATGATCGATAACTACGACTCTTTTACCTATAACGTTGTGCAATACCTTGGCGAGTTGGGTGCCGAGGTCAAGGTGGTGCGCAACGACGAACTGACCGTGGCTGAAATCGAAGCGCTCAACCCTGAGCGGATTGTCGTATCGCCCGGTCCTTGCACGCCGACCGAAGCCGGTGTGTCCATCGAAGCGATCAAGCATTTCGCCGGCAAGCTGCCGATCCTGGGTGTCTGCCTGGGCCACCAGTCCATTGGCCAGGCCTTTGGCGGCGATGTAGTGCGTGCGCGGCAGGTGATGCACGGTAAGACTAGCCCGGTATTTCACCAGGACAAGGGCGTATTCGCCGGCCTGAACCATCCGCTGACCGTGACTCGTTACCATTCCCTGGTGGTCAAGCACGAGACTTTGCCGGACTGCCTCGAACTGACCGCCTGGACCCAGCTGGAAGACGGCTCCGTCGACGAGATCATGGGGCTGCGCCACAAGACGCTGAACATCGAGGGTGTGCAATTTCACCCCGAATCTATTCTCACCGAGCAGGGTCACGAGCTGTTCGCCAACTTCCTCAAACAGAGCGGCGGCACACGCTAAGGACTTTCCATGGATATCAAGACTGCCCTGAGCCGTATCGTCGGCCATCTCGATCTGAGCACCGATGAAATGCGTCAGGTCATGCGTGAAATCATGACCGGCCAGTGCACCGATGCGCAGATCGGCGCCTTCATGATGGCCATGCGCATGAAAAGCGAAAGCATCGACGAAATCGTCGGCGCTGTTTCGGTCATGCGCGAGCTGGCGGACAAGGTCGAGCTGAAAACCCTCGATGGCGTCGTCGATGTGGTCGGCACCGGCGGTGACGGGGCGAACATCTTCAACGTGTCCACGGCTTCCTCCTTTGTGGTCGCCGCAGCCGGTTGCACCGTAGCCAAGCACGGCAACCGTGCTGTCTCCGGCAAAAGCGGCAGTGCCGACCTGCTCGAAGCCGCCGGCATCTACCTGAACCTGACGCCGGTACAGGTCGCCCGTTGCATCGACAACGTCGGCATCGGCTTCATGTTCGCCCAGTCCCATCATGGGGCCATGAAGTACGCCGCTGGCCCGCGCCGCGATCTCGGCCTGCGCACCCTGTTCAATATGCTCGGCCCGCTTACGAATCCGGCCGGCGTGAAACATCAGGTGGTGGGTGTATTCACTCAAGCGTTGTGCCGGCCGTTGGCCGAGGTTTTGCAGCGTCTGGGTAGCAAGCACGTGCTGGTGGTGCATTCGCAGGATGGCCTGGACGAGTTCAGTCTCGCCGCGCCGACCTTTGTCGCCGAACTGAAGGACGACCAGATCACTGAATACTGGGTGCAGCCGGAAGACCTGGGCATGAAGAGTCAGAGTCTGTTTGGGCTGGTGGTCGAAAGCCCGGCGGCATCGCTTGAGCTGATTCGCGATGCCCTGGGGCGGCGCAAGACCGAACATGGGCAGAAGGCCGCGGAGATGATCGTGCTCAATGCCGGTGCCGCGCTGTATGCGGCGGACCATGCCAGCAGCCTGAAAGAGGGCGTGGCCCTGGCCCACGATGCTTTGCACACTGGGCTGGCCCGCGAGAAATTAGAAGAATTGGGCGCCTTTACCGCGGTATTCAAGCAGGAGAATGAGGGATGAGTGTGCCGACGGTTCTGGAAAAGATCCTCGCCCGCAAGGTCGAAGAGGTGGCTGAGCGTAGCGCACGGGTCAGCCTGGCCGAACTTGAAAACCTGGCCCGCTCCGCGGATGCACCGCGTGGCTTCGCCAAGGCATTGCTCGGCCAGGCCAAGCTCAAGCAGCCGGCGGTGATTGCCGAAATCAAGAAAGCCTCGCCGAGCAAAGGCGTGATTCGCGAGAATTTCGTGCCGGCGGAGATCGCCAAGAGTTACGAGAAGGGCGGCGCGACCTGCCTCTCGGTACTCACCGATGTCGATTATTTCCAGGGCGCCGACGCCTACCTGCAAGAGGCGAGGGCCGCCTGTTCGCTGCCGGTGATCCGCAAGGACTTCATGATCGATCCTTACCAGATCGTCGAGGCTCGCGCCCTGGGCGCCGACTGTGTGTTGCTGATCGTTGCTGCGCTGGATGATGCCAAGATGGCCGAACTGGCGGCGGTTGCCAAAGGCGTGGGGCTGGATGTGCTGGTTGAGGTGCATGACGGCGATGAGCTGGAGCGTGCGTTGAAAACCCTCGACACGCCATTGGTCGGGGTGAACAACCGCAACCTGCACACCTTCGAGGTCAACCTGGAAACCACCCTCGATCTGTTGCCGCGTATTCCGCGCGATCGCCTGGTGATTACCGAGAGCGGCATCCTCAACCGGGCCGATGTCGAGCTGATGGAAATCAGCGACGTCTATTCCTTCCTGGTAGGTGAAGCCTTCATGCGTGCGGAAAGTCCGGGCCAGGAACTGCAGCGTCTGTTCTTCCCGGAGCGCGGCGTGCCGGTGAGCGGCTCGACCCTGGATTGAACCTGAGTTGATGAAGAAGCCGGCGCCGCCGGCTTTTTTATACCTATCGCAAAGGACTTTTACTGCCATGACCCAGCCCCTTTCCTTGACCGTCGAAGCCGGCCTGCAGGCCGAACAGGATTTGCTCGCCCAGGTATGCAGCGGTGATCAGGAGTACGGCTTGTTGTTCTGGCAGCCGAGCGACAGGGCCTTGGTGATGCCGCGACGGTTGAGTCGGTTGCCGGGCTTCGAGCAGGCTTGCCAGGCGCTGGCGACCAGTGGTTGGCCAGTGTTGCTGCGGGAAACCGGTGGGGAGCCGGTGCCGCAGTCGGCGGCGACGGTCAATATCGCGCTGGTCTATGCGCCGCCTCGTAGCGAAGGCGATCAGAATCGGATCGAAACCGGCTATCGCCGTTTGTGCCAGCCGATCTGCGACCTACTGTCCGAACTGGGAGGCGAACCTTCTTTGGGGGAGGTCGAGGGGGCTTTCTGCGACGGTCGGTTCAACGTCAATCTCAACGGGCGCAAGATGGTCGGCACCGCCCAGCGTTGGCGCCAGAGCAAGGGCGGGACGCGTCCGGTCGGGCTGGTGCATGGCGCGCTGTTGCTCGATGACGAGCGCGAAACCATGGTGGCGGCGGTCAATCGTTTCAACCAGGCCTGTGACCTGGAGCAGCGTTGCCGCGCCGAAAGTCATATCGCCTTGCATGAGGCATTCGCCGCGCCGAATGCCATCGAGCGCCTGGATGCCTTGTATCGGCAGATGCTGGCGCAGTTCCTGGTGCTCTAACGAGTGCCGAATACCACCATGGTCTTGCCTCTGACGTGGACCAGGTTGCGTTCTTCGAGGTCCTTGAGCACTCGTCCGACCATCTCGCGCGAGCAACCGACTATCCGCCCGATTTCCTGGCGAGTCACTTTGATCTGCATGCCGTCCGGGTGGGTCATGGCGTCCGGCTGCTTGCACAATTCCAGCAGGCAGCGGGCCACGCGCCCGGTGACGTCGAAGAACGCCAGGTCGCCGACCTTGCGCGTGGTGTTGCGCAGGCGCTGGGCAATCTGGCCGCTGAGCACATACAGAATGTCTGGGTCCTGCTGGGACAGCTCGCGGAATTTCGCATAGCTGATCTCCGCGACTTCGCATTCGACCTTGGCTCGTACCCAGGCGCTGCGTTGCTGTTCATGTCCAGCCTGCTCGAACAGGCCCAGCTCACCGAAAAAGTCCCCGGCATTGAGGTAGGCGATGATCATTTCCCGACCGTCATCGTCTTCGATCAGGATGGTGACCGAGCCTTTGATGATGAAGAACAGCGTGTCCGACTGGTCGCCGGCGCAGATGATGTTGCTCTTGGCCTGATAACGGCGGCGCTGGCAATGCATCAACAGCTTGTCGAGGTTCTTGATCTTGGGTGTAGGGGCAATAGCAACCATGGTTGTATCCCGAAAAGACAGCACGGTGTGATTTGGTTTTTTTATGGGGCGGTCAATCAGGATCGCCGATAGCTGGCAATGCGCCAGCGATTTGGCGCCAGCTTAACAGACACATCCTCTGGGTAATTAAGAATTTTCCTATCGCGAGTGGGGTGCCTCAACAGCTAGGACGCTGCCATTCAAGGGCCTGTGCTAAGCTGGCGACCCTTTTTTAGCAGTGGAGTCTTGGCGATGAAGGCACGCATCCAATGGGCTGGCGAAGCCATGTTCCTCGGGGAATCGGGCAGCGGTCATGTGGTGGTAATGGATGGCCCGCCGGAAGCCGGTGGTCGTAACCTGGGCGTGCGCCCGATGGAGATGCTCCTGCTCGGTATGGGCGGTTGCAGCAACTTCGACGTAGTCAGCATCCTGAAAAAGTCCCGCCAGGCCGTTGAAAGCTGCGAAGCCTTCCTCGACGCCGAGCGTGCCACCGAGGATCCCAAGGTCTTCACCAAGATCCACATGCACTTCGTGGTCAAGGGCCGTGGGTTGAAGGAAGCCCAGGTCAAGCGCGCCATCGAACTGTCGGCGGAAAAGTACTGCTCTGCATCGATCATGCTCGGTGCGGCCGGGGTTGCCATCACCCACGATTACGAAATCGTCGAGCTGGGTTGAAGCTTCCTTCAATCTTCCTGGATTCGCGGCACAAAAAAAGGCGCTGAAAAGCGCCCTTTTTTTGCCTGCGATGTGTGCTGCTCAGATCCGATAAGTGCTCTTGGTCATGACTTTGGCCAAAAGGCTCATGCCGAACTTCACGGGCGCCGGAAAGCGGAAGCCGCCTGCATCCAGCGCGCTTTCGGCGTGCTGCTCTTCGTCGATGCGCATTTGCTCGAGAATCGCCCGGGACTTTTCGTCCTCGGCCGGCAACTGCTCGAGGTGTTCGTTGAGGTGTTTGCACACCTGATCTTCAGTAGCGGCCACGAAGCCCAGGCTGACTTTGTCGCTGATCAGCCCGGCCACCGCGCCAATGCCGAACGACATGCCATAAAACAGGGGGTTGAGCACGCTGGTGTGGCTGCCCAGTTGACGAATGCGCTGCTCGCACCAGACCAGATGATCGATTTCCTCTTCCGCGGCATGCTCCATGGCGGCGCGCACATGCGGCAGCTTGGCGGTCAGGGCCTGGCCCTGGTACAGCGCCTGGGCGCAGACTTCGCCGGTGTGGTTGATGCGCATCAGGCCGGCGACATGCTTGGTGTCCTCTTCGCTCATCTGCGCGTCCGGCTGCACGATGGCAGGGGAAGGGCGATAAGGCTGGCCGCTGAAGGGCAGCAAGGTACGCATTGCCGCATCTGCCTGCAGCAGTAGACGGTCAATCGGCGAGTAGTGACGTTGGGTAGTCATGCTTACCTCCGGGAAGAATCACGGCGGCCAGTTTACCCCAATCGATGGGCAGAGGCCTGCGCTGGATCAGCACACTCATGGCAACCGGGCCAGAAGCGTGCTGTCGCGCCTTTTGGACAGGAATCAGCCCGGAGGCCAGTGCATCTGGCGCTGACCCAGAACGTGCATATGAATGTGATAAACGGTCTGGCCGCCCAATTCATTACAGTTCATGACGACGCGGAAGCCTTCTTCGCAACCCAGTTCCTTGGCCAGGCGCTGGGCGGTGAACAGGATGTGCCCGGCCAGCAGCTTGTCGTCTTCGGTCAGGTCATTGAGGGTGCGCACCGGCTTTTTCGGGACTACCAGGAAATGCACGGGCGCCTGTGGGGCGATATCGTGGAAGGCCAGAACCTGGTCGTCCTCGTAGATGATCTTCGCGGGTATTTCCCGGTTGATGATCTTGGTGAACAGAGTATCCACAGCTGTTTCTCCGTTGTGTTGGTCCGGGCTGAGTGTACTCAGGCAAGCCGAGTGCGCCCAGCCTTAGATGGTTGCCGGTCAGCGCGGGCAGTAGGCCTTGTTGACGGCACCGGAAATCTTTCGGGTCAGCCAGCGCGAACCCAGCCGCGGGCTGAACGCGAACCAGCGGTTGCGCCGGCCCGGAATGATGATGGCACGATTCTTTTCCAGGGCGCGCACGGTGTACAGCGCGACCTCTTCCGGGCTCATCAGCAGCTTGCTGTCGTTAAGTTTGCCAGTGTTCAACTGGGCGGTATCAAAGAAACCGGTGCGGGTCGGGCCGGGGCAGAGCACGGAAACCTTCACCGCGTTGTTTTTCAGTTCTTCTCGCAGCCCTTCGGAGAAGTGCAGCACATAGGCCTTGCTGGCGTAGTAAGTGCTCATCCAGGGGCCGGGATAAAAACCGGCAATCGAGGCGACATTGAGAATCTGCCCGCCGCCCTGCAAGGCCATACTGTTGCCCAGTGCATGGCAAAGCCGGGTGAGGGCGAGAATGTTCACTTCGATCAGGTCCTGTTCGGTCATCCAGTCCTGGGCGAGGAACGGGCCACAGGTGCCGATGCCGGCGCAGTTCACCAGCAGATCGATCTGTCGGTCGCCTTCTTCCAGTTCCAGGAGAAAACCCGAAAGCCGCAAAGGCTCGGACAAATCGCAGGCGCGGAACAGCACTTCCACGCCAAAGCGCTGGGTCAACTCGATGGCGATGTTTTCCAGCTGATCACGCTGACGGGCCACCAAAATCAGGCTACGGCCGCGCCGGGCCAGCGCTTCGGCCAAGGCCAGGCCTATGCCGCTGGATGCGCCGGTGATCAGAGCGTAACGGGTCATGCGGTTCTCCATTGCAACGGCCGGTCGCCTGTAGGGCGGTCCAGGCATCGGCGCGTTAATTCAATCCGATAGTCTACAGGTGGCCAGGGTGGGCTTGCTGCTTTCAGTGCTTCTGCACAGGGTGCTCCTAGATCGAGCTGAACCCACCGATAAAGGACAGCAGCAGGATAATGAGCCACAACGCGGCGAATCCCTTGACCGCTCCAGTGTTCGGCGGTGGGGGCGCACCGTAGCGGTTGGCGCCGGTATTGCCTGGCAGGACCGCCAGCACCAGTGGAAACACCGCGTACACAAAAGGCAGCAAGTTCAATAGCCAGAGCCAGCCCGACCAGCCAAGGTCATGCAGGCGCTGCACAGAAATGGTGATGTTCAGATACATGAAGACCACCGCCGCGGCGCCGAGGAAGATCATTCCCGTAACCTGCAGGCCATTGCCGACCAGTGCGGCGGTCAGGAAGCCGCCCGCAAGGGTGGTCAGCAGGATCAGCGCCAGGGTCCAGGCAAGGTAACGCAGGCGTCCGATGCGACCATCGACGCTGTAGAACTTAAGTTCGCCAAACTCGGGAAGCGGATCGCCCACTGTTGCGTGGGGCGGGGAATAGGGCGAAGTGCCGGCATCGGCTACAGGTTCTGGTATCGCTGCCTGACGTTGCCAGTCATTGGCCGCGGCGGGTTCTACCGGAGACGAGTCGGCCGAAGGCGACGGAGTCATGGAAGCAGGTTGAGCGGGTGGCTGGCTGGTGCCGGGGGCGAGGTCCGGTTCGACACGCGGATCGATCCCGGCCTGGTTCAGCGCCGCGAGATAAATGTTCGCATCCTGCTGTGAGAGATCGCGCTTGAGGGTGATGTTTTGCCCTTTGAACAGAGGCTCGATCGCGGCGATATCGCTTTTGAACAGTTTGGCGATTTTCTGCTTGGCCAGTTCGAGGTCGACACCTGGAAGCAGAGCCCCGTCAAATACGATCTTGAAACGGTCTTCGCTCATGCAGGGCTTCCTTGTCGGCTTTATATAAAGAGAGGGTTTTGCGGGGCGACAGTTTAAAGCCAGCCATCCGTTGCTGGCCAAAAAACATCAGCGATTCAGCGTGGCCAGCGTTTCGGCAGCTGTGCGGCCACTTCCAGGGCTGCGCGGTATTCGGCGTCGAGGCGGGCGATTAGTTGATCGACGCTCGGCAAATCATCGATTTCGCCCACGCCTTGTCCGGCGGACCATACGGTTTTCCAGGCTTTGGCTTCGTCGCTGACGGGCTTGAGCTTCGAGCCGAAGTTGACTTCACCTTTGCCTTGCAGGGTGGCGGAGTCGAAACCGGCGTTTTCCAGGCTTTGGCGCATGAAGCTTGCCGGAACCCCGGAAACTGCCGCGGTGTGCACGATATCGGCGGCCTTGGCGCTCAGCAGCATCTCTTTATAGGCTTCCGGCGCGTGGCTTTCCGTGGTGCCGATAAAGCGCGTGCCGAAATAGGCCAGATCGGCCCCCAGCAACTGTGCGGCAAGAATCTCGTGCCCGTGGTTCAGGCAGCCCGCGAGCAGCAGCGTCTTGTCGAAGAACTGGCGGATTTCGGCGATCAGGGAGAACGGGCTCCACGTCCCGGCGTGGCCACCGGCGCCGGCGGCCACGGCGATCAAACCGTCGACGCCAGCCTCGGCGGCTTTCTCCGCATGGCGCCGGGTGGTGACGTCATGGAAGACCAGGCCTCCATAACCATGCACCGCATCGACCAGTTCCTTCACCGCGCCCAGGCTGGTAATGACGATAGGCACCTTGTGTTCGATGCAGATCTCCAGGTCGGCATTCAGGCGTGGGTTGCTGTGATGCACGATCAGGTTGACGGCATAGGGCGCGGGGTCCTCCAGGAGCGCCAGGCCGGCTTCGATTTCCTCCAGCCAGGCCTTGAAGCCACTGCTTTCACGCTGGTTGAGAGCAGGGAAACTGCCGACTACACCGTTGCGGCAGCAAGCCAGGACCAATTGCGGGTTGGAGATCAGGAACATCGGCGCAGCCACGACGGGCAGGCGCAAGCGTTGTTCGAGCAGAGCGGGCAGCGACATTGGAAGTACCCCGAATAATGGACAGCCAGTAGAAGTTAGAACGGCCGGACGACGACCAGAATTACGATAGCCAGCAATACCAGAACTGGCACTTCATTGAACCAGCGGTAAAAGACATGGCTGCGGGTGTTTTCGCCACGGGCAAAACGTTTTACCTGGGCGCCGCACATGTGGTGATAGCCAATCAGGATGACCACCAGCGTCAGCTTGGCATGCATCCAGCCACCCTGGCCGAAGTAGGCGCTGGGGTTCAGGCTCAGCAGCCAGATACCGAAAACCAGCGTGGCGATCATCGCCGGCCCCATGATCCCGCGGTATAGCTTGCGCTCCATGACGCTGAAGCGTTCCTTGCTGATCGTGTCTTCGCTTTGCGCGTGATAAACGAACAGGCGCGGCAAGTAGAACAGCCCGGCAAACCAGCAGACCAGACTGACAATGTGAAAGGCTTTGAGCCACAGATAGAGCATTTTGGTTATTCCCAGGTTCACGGTGGCGAAGATAGTAGAGGCAGGAGTGTCCGCACGTCACCTTGACGGTTGTCGCAGGGGCGCGCGGCCCCTATTATCGACGGCTTTCCAGTGGGTTCGTTGAGGGCAGTTTTATGGTCAAGGTCGGTATCGTCGGCGGCACGGGTTACACCGGTGTCGAACTGCTGCGTCTGTTGGCACAGCATCCGCAAGCTGAGGTGGTGGTCATCACTTCTCGATCCGAGGCAGGCCTTGCTGTTGCCGATATGTACCCGAACCTGCGCGGCCACTATGACGGCCTGGCGTTCAGTGTTCCGGACGTCAAGACCCTGGGCGCCTGCGATGTGGTGTTCTTCGCGACACCGCACGGCGTTGCCCATGCGCTGGCGGGTGAGTTGCTGGCCGCGGGTACCAAGGTTATCGACCTGTCGGCGGATTTCCGCCTGCAGGACGCCGATGAGTGGGCCAAGTGGTACGGCCAGCCCCATGGCGCCCCTGAATTGCTCGACGAAGCGGTCTATGGCTTGCCGGAAGTCAATCGCGAGCAGATCAAGAAGGCGCGCCTGATCGCTGTTCCGGGCTGCTACCCGACGGCGACCCAGCTTGGCTTCCTGCCGCTGCTCGAGGCAGGGCTGGCCGATACTTCGCGATTGATCGCCGACTGCAAGTCGGGCGTCAGCGGCGCTGGTCGCGGGGCCAGTGTCGGCTCCCTGTATTCCGAGACTTCGGAAAGCATGAAGGCCTATGCGGTCAAAGGTCATCGTCATTTACCCGAGATCCGCCAGGGCCTGCGCCGCGCGGCGGGTAAGGATGTCGGCCTGACGTTCGTGCCGCACCTGACGCCAATGATCCGTGGCATTCACTCGACGCTCTATTCCACTGTCGTGGACAAGTCGGTGGATCTGCAGGCGTTGTTCGAGAAGCGTTATGCCAACGAGCCGTTCGTGGATGTGATGCCGGCGGGCAGCCACCCTGAAACCCGCAGCGTGCGGGGCGCCAACGTATGCCGGATTGCCGTGCACCGTCCGCAGGATGGCGACCTGGTGGTTGTGTTGTCGGTGATCGATAACCTGGTCAAGGGCGCTTCGGGCCAGGCCGTACAGAACCTGAACATTCTGTTCGAGCTGGATGAGCGCCTGGGCCTGTCCCACGCCGGCATGCTGCCTTAAGGCGTCTGCCCGCTTCGATAAAAGGCCCTTTACGGGCCTTTTTTGCATTCTGCGGTGGGGCCTGGGCTTATTGATATACCGTAACAATAGTTGACCGCTTTTCTGGGAGAAGCGGATAATGCGCGTCATCACGCATTATGGCGGCGTAACGCCGGGAGATAGTCAGCATGAGCGTCGAATCCTTCACCCCCACGGCTTTGCAATTCACCCACGGTGCCGCGCACAAGGTGAAGAGCCTGGTCGATGAAGAGGGTAATGATCGCTTGAAGCTGCGCGTATTCGTTACGGGCGGCGGTTGTTCAGGGTTTCAGTACGGCTTCACTTTCGATGAAGAAGTCGCGGATGACGACACCATCGTCGAGCGCGAGGGCGTCAGCCTGGTAGTCGATCCGATGAGCTTCCAGTACCTGGCGGGTGCAGAGGTGGATTATCAGGAAGGTCTGGAAGGTTCGCGTTTCGTGATCAAGAACCCGAATGCCACGACCACCTGTGGTTGCGGCTCTTCGTTCTCGATCTGATCGCTGTTTCAGGTTTTATCAGGCGCCGCAGGGTTTTCGGACTCTGCGGCGTTTTGCTGTCTGGCTGTCAGGCGGGGTAGATCGCGCCCAATATACGCAGGCCGCGAGCACCGGTAACGCTTGGGCGGTTGGCCGCTATGCCTTCCAGGCAGCAATGGGCCAGCCAGGCAAATGCCATGGCTTCGACCCAGTCCGGATCGACGCCGTGGGTGGCGGTACTGCTGACCTTGGTGTTGGGTAGCAGGCTGGACAGGCGATTCATCAAGGCTGAGTTGTGGGCGCCGCCACCGCAGACCAGCAATTCCTCAGTGCCGGTTTGCGCGACTTGCAGCGACTCGACGATGGTCAATACTGTCAGTTCCAGGAGCGTTGCCTGTACGTTCTCAGGGGCAAAGGCTGGTAAGCGAGCCAGATGTCCCTGTAGCCATTCCAGGTTGAATACTTCGCGCCCGGTACTCTTTGGGCCTTGAGTGGCAAAGAACGGATCGCTGAGCAGCGCGTTCAGCAGCGTTGGCTCAACCTGGCCACTGGCGGCCCATTGACCGTCGCGGTCGAAGTTTTCCCCGCGTTGTGCATGAATCCAGGCGTCCAGCAGGACGTTGCCCGGGCCACAATCGAAGCCGGCCACCGGCTTGTCGCTTTCGATCAGGCTCAGGTTGCTGAAGCCACCGACGTTCAAGACCGCACGCTTACCAGCGCTTCGATCAAAGAGTGCTTCATGAAAGGCTGGTACCAGCGGCGCGCCCTGGCCGCCGGCGGCTACATCGCGGCTACGGAAGTCGCTGACGACCGTGATTCCGGTCAGTTCTGTCAGCAGTGCCGGGTTGCCGATCTGGACCGTGAAGCCGCGGGCGGGCTCATGGCGGATGGTCTGGCCATGACTGCCGATGGCGCGAATGTCCGCAGGCTCAAGTTTCTGCTGGGCAAGGAGGCTATGAATGCCCTGGGCGGCCAGCCTTACCCAGTTCTGCTGGGCGATGGCGGAGCGGGCGATTTCATCGGGGCCGCTGGCGCACAAGCCAAGCAGCTCGGCGCGCAGGGATTCGGGCATGGGAATGTAGTGCGTGGCGATCAACCTGATCGCCGATGTTTGCTCGATGAGTGCGATGTCCAGGCCATCGAGGCTGGTCCCGGACATCACACCTATATAAAGCGCCATGCTTAACGCTTGTTCGAAGCGAGCAGGGTGGCTTTTTCCTGATCCATCCGGGCCATCAGCGGTTGGCTTTGTTGCAGGAAACGCGCGCGTTCGGCTTTGGCGATCGGGTCGGCCATTGGCAACTTCTGGCCCAGTGGATCGACGTGTACGCCATTGACCTGGAATTCGTAATGCAAATGCGGGCCGGTGGAAAGACCCGTGGTGCCGATATAGCCGATTACCTGGCCCTGCTTGACGCTACCGCCAGTCTTGACGCCTTTGGCGAAGCCCTGCATGTGGCCGTACAGCGTGCGGTAAGCATTGCCGTGCTGGATGATCACTGTGTTGCCGTATCCGCCGCGGCGGCCGGCCAGAAGCACCTTGCCATCGCCGGCAGCCTTGATTGGCGTACCGCGAGGCGCGGCATAGTCGACACCTTTGTGAGCGCGGATCTTGTTCAGGATCGGGTGCTTACGGCCCATGGAGAAGCGCGAGCTAATGCGTGCGAAGTCCACCGGGGTGCGGATAAAGGCCTTGCGCATGCTATTGCCGTCAGCGGTGTAGTAGCTGCTCGAGCCTTGTTTGTTGGTGTAGCGCACTGCGGTGTAGGTCTTGCCGCGGTTGGTGAAACGGGCCGAGAGAATATTGCGCGAACCCACGGCCTTGCCATTGACGACGGTCTGCTCGTAGATCACGTCAAACTCGTCACCCGGGCGAATATCTTGGGCGAAGTCGATGTCATAGCCAAAGACGTTGGCCATATCCATTGTCAGGCTGTGAGAGAGGCCGGCCCGCGCTGCAGATTGTGACAGCGAGCTGTTGATCACGCCGTGAACATAGGCTGTACGTACCGTCGGTTTGGTGGTGACACGGCTGAAGGCGAAGCCTTTTGGACCTTTGGTAAGGGTGATGCTTTCCAGGTCATTGAGCTTGGTATGCAGGTTGTTCAGCTGGCCGTCAGGGCCTAGTTCGAACTCAAGTTTCTGACCACGCTTCAGCTGAGTGAACTGCTTGGCTTGCTTGTCGCTGGCGAGCACATCATGCACTGAGGTGGCAGGCAGGCCGACCTTCTCGAATAGCGTGGAAAGGGTGTCGCCCTTGGCAACAACGACTTCCCGGTGATTCGGCGCAGGTTTTTCTTCGGCGACGGCCGGAGTGGGCTGTTCTTGAGCGGTTTCAGCGGTATTTGCAGAATCTTCGGGGCTATTTTCGATTTGTGCGAACGGGGATGCTACGGCTTCGTTTGTGGCTTGTACGGCGTCTGCAGCGTCTTGATCTTGTGTCAGTTGCTCGGTCGGGCTTTCCAGATCAAGACTCAGGGTTGTTCTTTTGGCTTCGACATCACTGGAAGGGAATACCAGGAGCGCCAGGCTGAGGAGGGCGGCGATACCACTTGCGGCGAGCAGGTGGGTCTTCGGATAAAGCGGCGGGGCTTTAGGCGGTTCTGTGGTCATAGGTAATTTTGACTTTGAAAAAGATGAATTGGAAAAGATGAATGACATGATGAAGATGAAATAACTGTATAAAATATAACCAAATCATCTGTTAAGCAAGTCTGCGGGCGTCCTGCTCGTGGAAAGCCATCCGTACGCCGGGCAAAACTTGTATTTGGGCGCTGATCTTGTATGGTTGGTTCCCTTTGAATCTGAGCCTTGCGGGTCTGTTATGAAGTCGGTTGAAGAGCAGCTAGCGCTGATCAAACGTGGTGCAGAAGAGTTGTTGGTCGAGTCCGAGCTGGTCGAAAAGCTCAAGCGCGGCCAGCCGTTGCGTATTAAGGCAGGCTTCGACCCAACGGCACCGGATTTGCACCTGGGTCATACCGTGCTTATTAATAAGCTGCGCCAGTTCCAGGATCTGGGGCATCAGGTCATCTTCCTGATTGGCGACTTCACCGGGATGATCGGTGATCCGAGTGGCAAGAGTGCAACCCGCCCGCCGCTGACACGTGAGCAAGTCCTCGAGAATGCCGAGACTTATAAGAGCCAGGTGTTCAAGATTCTCGATCCGGCGAAAACCGAGGTGGCCTTCAACTCCACCTGGATGGATAAGATGGGGCCGGCAGACTTCATTCGCCTGACTTCCCAATACACCGTTGCGCGCATGCTCGAGCGTGACGACTTCGATAAGCGCTATTCCACCAATCAGCCGATTGCCATCCACGAGTTTCTCTATCCGCTGGTTCAGGGCTACGACTCGGTGGCGCTGCGTGCCGATGTGGAATTGGGCGGTACCGACCAGAAATTCAACCTGCTGATGGGGCGCGAGCTGCAGCGCGGTTATGGTCAGGAGGCTCAGTGCATTCTGACGATGCCGTTGCTTGAAGGATTGGATGGCGTCAAGAAGATGTCCAAGTCGCTGGGTAACTATGTAGGTATCCAGGAAGCGCCGGGTGTCATGTACAGCAAGCTGGTCTCCATTCCAGATGCCTTGATGTGGCGCTATTTCGAGCTGCTGAGCTTCCGTTCCATGGAGGAGATTGCTTCCTTTAAGGCGGATGTCGAGGCGGGCGCGAATCCACGCGACATCAAGATCAAGCTGGCTGAAGAGATCGTCGCGCGTTTTCATGGTGAAGAGGCGGCAGCGAATGCTCATCGTGCAGCGGGCAACCGTATGAAGGATGGCGAGCTGCCGGACGATCTGCCTGAAATCGAGCTTGTGGCCACTGAGGATATGCCGATCGCGGCTGTTCTTAATAAGGCAGGCCTGGTGAAGAACTCGGCCATGGCGCGTGACCTGCTCGGCTCGGGTGGTGTGCGTGTAGATGGTGAAGTGGTTGAGCGTTCCTTTATATGGGCAATGGGCTCGACTCATGTTTGCCAAGCCGGAAAGAAGGCTTTTGCACGTATTACGCTTAAATCCGAATAAAACTGAAAATAGGTGTTGACGGCGAATTATATCTCTCTATAATTCGCCCCACTTCCGGCGCAGTCGAAACGGAAAACTCCTTGAGATTCAACGAGTTACACGGTTTTCGACAGCGGTACGCTTCAGTTCATCGAGGTCCGAAGGAGTTGATAAGGTGTTGTGTTTTCGCCTTGTTGACGGTTCGATCTTCTCGGTCGAAAGCGGAGAAGAAGAGGTGTTGACAGCAGCGTGTAACGCTGTAGAATTCGCCTCCCGCTGACGAGAGATCGGAAGCGCAAGTGGTTGAAGTTGCAAAGGAAACTTTGAAAACTTCTTAAAATAACCGCTTGACAGAT
>NZ_FNPW01000038.1 GCF_900107395.1 Pseudomonas sp. NFIX28 | reverse complement strand
GTGGAAAACGGCAGCCTGGACAAGGACGACAACCCGCTGAAAAACGCCCCGCACACCGCGGCGGAAATCGTCGGCGAGTGGTCGCACCCTTATAGCCGCGAACAGGCGGTGTACCCGGTGGCCTCGCTGATCGAAGGCAAGTACTGGCCGCCGGTCGGCCGCGTCGACAACGTGTTCGGCGACCGCAACCTGGTGTGCGCCTGCCCGTCGATCGAAAGCTATCAGGACGCCTGAGACGGCATCGCCGTCCATCGCGGGCAAACCTCGCTCCTACAGATACTGCGTATACCGTTGTAGGAGCGAGCAAGCTCGCGATGAACCCAAGGCCACCGCAAGCTTGCTCCTACAAAAAACCGTGCGTGCCGATCAATACAATAAGAAACCGGAGAATCAACATGTCCTTGAGCGTGTTCGACCTGTTCAAGATTGGCATCGGCCCCTCCAGCTCCCACACCGTTGGCCCGATGCGCGCTGCCGCGCGCTTCGTCGAAGGCCTGCGGCGTGACGACCTGCTGGCGGCCACCACCTGCGTCAAGGTCGAGCTGTACGGCTCGCTCGGCGCCACCGGCAAGGGCCACGGCAGCGACAAGGCCGTGCTCCTGGGCCTGGAAGGTGAACACCCGGATACCGTGGATACCGAAAGCATCGCCGCTCGCCTGCAGGAAATACGCAGCAGCGGAGGCTTGAAACTGCTCGGCGAACACCTCATCGCGTTCAACGAGAAAGAACACCTGGCCATGATCCGCAAACCCCTGGCCTACCACCCCAACGGCATGATCTTCCGTGCCTTCGACGCCGCCGGGTTGCAGATTCGCAGCCGCGAGTATTACTCGGTGGGCGGTGGCTTCGTGGTCGATGAAGACGCCGCGGGGGCCGACCGCATCGTCGAAGACACCACCCAGCTGACCTTCCCTTTCAAGAGCGCCAAGGACTTGCTCGGTCACTGCAGCACGTATGGGCTGTCGATCAGCCAAGTGATGCTGACCAACGAAAGTGCCTGGCGTTCGGAAGCGGAAACCCGCGCCGGCCTGCTGAAAATCTGGCAAGTGATGCAGGACTGCGTGGCGGCCGGCTGTCGCAACGAAGGGATCCTGCCGGGAGGCCTGAAGGTCAAGCGCCGCGCGGCCGCCCTCCACCGCCAGCTGTGCCAGAACCCCGAGGCGGCCTTGCGCGATTCCTTGTCGGTGCTGGACTGGGTCAACCTGTATGCCCTGGCGGTCAACGAAGAAAACGCCAACGGCGGACGGGTCGTTACCGCGCCCACCAATGGCGCCGCCGGCATCATCCCGGCGGTGCTGCACTACTACATGCGCTTTATCCCCGGCGCCAACGAAGACGGGGTGGTGCGTTTCCTGCTGACCGCCGCCGCCATCGGCATTCTCTACAAGGAAAACGCCTCCATCTCCGGCGCCGAAGTCGGCTGCCAGGGCGAGGTCGGGGTCGCCTGTTCGATGGCGGCCGGCGCCTTGTGCGAGGTGCTCGGCGGTACGGTGCAACAGGTGGAGAACGCTGCCGAGATCGGCATGGAACACAACCTCGGCCTGACCTGCGACCCGATCGGCGGCCTGGTGCAGGTGCCCTGCATCGAGCGCAACGCCATGGGCTCGGTCAAGGCGATCAACGCCGCGCGCATGGCCCTGCGAGGCGACGGACAACACTTCGTCTCCCTCGACAAGGTCATCCGCACCATGCGCCAGACCGGCGCCGACATGAAAAGCAAATACAAGGAAACCGCCCGCGGCGGTTTGGCAGTCAACATCATCGAGTGCTGAGGCAGGCATACACGCCTCTCACGTTTATCCAGGAGCTGAACATGTCCACCGAAACACTGTTGAAGACCCCGCTGCACTCGCTGCACCTCGAACTCGGCGCGCGCATGGTGCCGTTCGCCGGTTACGACATGCCTGTGCAATACCCGCTGGGCGTGATGAAGGAACACCA
>NZ_FNPW01000023.1 GCF_900107395.1 Pseudomonas sp. NFIX28 | reverse complement strand
CACCCCGCCATCCCGTAGGAGCGAGGCTTGCCCGCGATGGCCATACCGCGCAACGCCTGGAAGACCACGCCATCGTTCATCGCGGGCAAGCCTCGCTCCTACAGAAGACAAGCCGTTCGCGGCAACGGCGGTTTGCGGGCAGAATAGGCCGCCCGGTTCCCTCAAGGATTCCCATGCGCCAGGTGCTGCTGATCATCGACGTGCAACCCTCGTTCAACCCGCCGGACTGGCTGGTGAACGGCATCAACGCCCTGCTCGGCCAGTTGCCCTCGGTGGCCACCGTCGAGCGCCATGACGAAAGTCGCACGCCCTTCGTCCGCCAGCTCGGCTGGCGCCCCGCCGCCGATGACCACAGCCTGGTCGCCGCCGACCGCGTCTTCATCAAGCACGGCTACGCCCCCACGCCGGACACCATCGCCTACCTGCGCAGCCTGGCCCCGGACCGTGTGCTGGTCTGCGGCATCCAGACCGACACCTGCGTGCTCGCCGCCGGCTTCGCCCTGTTCGACGCCGGCCTGCAACCGACGCTGATCACCGACCTGACCGTGGGCTCGTCACTGGACCGCAGCGGGCAGTTGGGCGTGCGGTTGTGGCAGCACCATTTCAAGCACCTCACGACCAGCACGGAGCTCTTTGCCTTGTAGGAGCAAGCTTGTTCGCGATAAAGCATTCAGGCCTGGCGACAAAAATCGCCGCGAGGCCATCATATTGATATCATCCGTTTCCTTGACAGCGACCTTCCACTGTTCGCTGTCGAGCAGCCCCTCCTGGAAATGGAATCCCCATGTATCTCGCACGTCCGCTCGCCATTCTCGCTCTTGCTCTGCCCACCTCTGCCTGCACCGTCTTCGTCCGCTCCGCTTCGCCGCCGAAGAAACTGCCACCTTCTACCTCCCCGCTGGCGTGGTGAACATGACCGTGATTCAGGACCCGCAAGGCGGCGGTCTGTGCCGCAAAGGCTTTCTGCCTGGCGTAACCACTTCCCATCTGCTCAGTGCTGACAAGCCGTTACATGCGTATCAGCACCGGAAACTATCGCCGGCCGAGGGTGCTGGAAACGAATGACTGAGTGACCAATCGGCCTGCAGCGCACATTGGCCTCACCCACACGCTCACAAGGAACCAGGCATGAGTTACTTCGTACATATCTCGTTCGACATCAAGAATGCCAAGGACTCGCTCCACGGCACCTATGTCTACAAACTGATTGGCAAGGCATTGGAAAAAATCGATTACTCGAAGGTCGTCAAAGGCAAGCGCAAAAAAACAGAAACCAAACTGACCGCCAATACCTTTATCGCCGAGTTCGAGAAGGCAGGCACACACCAGACCGACATCACGAAATTTGTCACCAAAGAGCTGCGAAAAATATTCAAGGCGCATCAAGTCGAAGGGAAATACTTTATTTCCACCGGCACGCAGTGGGCCTGGAAGATAGGCAAAATCAACAAGACGAAATAACCCTGGCGTTTCTCCCGTTGGCTTCATCACACCTCGGATCCTGGACGCTCCAGGTCTGAGATGTGACGCACTCATCAACCCGCCCGCGCCTCCACAGATCAGGCGAACCCGCGAACAAGGTTCTGGCCGACACTGGCCAGGCACACGGCTTGAGCTAAGGTTGCTGTTTTCCCTATCGCCGGATCCGTCATGCACAGCTCGCTCTCTGTCCAGTACATCCAGACCCCATCCCTGCACATCGCCTACGAACACCACGGCCCCGCCGACGGCGAGCCGGTGATCTTGCTGCATGGTTTTCCCTACGATCCTCGCGGCTACGACGAGATCGCCCCCGAGCTGGCGATGCGCGGCTATCGGGTGATCGTGCCGTACCTGCGCGGCTACGGCCCGACCCGTTTCGCCAGCCCGGACATCCTGCGTTCCGGGCAACAGGCGGCACTGGCCCAGGACCTGCTGGACCTGATGGATGCCTTGAATCTGCCCCAGGCCGCCCTCGCCGGTTTCGACTGGGGCGGTCGCGCCGCCTGCATAGTCGCCGCCCTGTGGCCGGAGCGGGTGCGCTGCCTGGTGAGCGCCGACGGCTACAACATCCAGGACATCGCCCGCTCGACCCAACCGCGGCCGCCCGAGACCGAGCACCGGCTCTGGTATCAGTACTATTTCCACACCCAACGCGGGTTGGACGGCCTGACCGCCAACCGCCGCGAACTGTGCAAACTGCTGTGGCAACTGTGGTCGCCGACCTGGGATCGCGGTGGCGAACTCTACGACCTCAGCGCACCGTCGTTCGACAACCCGGACTTCGTCGAAGTGGTGATCCATTCCTACCGGCATCGCTTCATGTACGCCCCAGGCGACCCAAGCCTGGAACCCATCGAACAGGCCCTGGCGCGGCAGCCGCCGATCCGCGTGCCGACCATTTCACTGTGCGGCGGCGCCGACGGGGTCGGCCCGGCGAGCGAAGAAGATGAAGACATCGGCCTGTTCACCGGCCCTTACCAGCGCCGGGTCTTGCCCGGCATCGGCCACAACGTGCCGCAGGAAGCACCGCACGCCACCTTGCAGGCGTTGCTGGAACTGCTGCAAACCACTAGCTGACCACGGCCCCTTTCGGGTGAGGGTTTCTTGCAACCTGATAACCAGAAATCCGCCCTTGCTCGTACTGCGTGCTGGTTACTGACAACCCATGGGCCCGCTCACGGCGCCGCCCTCTGCCCCTCCGGCGAAAAGCGCTCCCGATACGCCTGTGGCGTCACGCCCATGGCCCGCAGGAAGCTGCGGCGCAGGGTTTCTTCGCTGCCGAAGCCGCATTGCACGGCGATGCGCTTGATGGGCACGCAGCTGTCGCCGAGCAGGCGCCGGGCGTTTTCCACGCGGATTTGCTCGATGGCCCGGGCCGGGGTCTGGCCGGTGTCGGCGCGGTAGTGGCGCACGAAACTGCGCTCGCTCATGCCGGCTCGCTCGGCCAGGGCCGGGAGGTTCAGGTCGCGACCGAGGTTTTCGGCGATCCAGGCGTGCAGGTCGTCGAAGCGGCTGCCCTGTTTTTGCAGGGCCAGGGTCGCGCTGAACTGCGACTGGCCGCCCGGGCGCTTGAGGAACACCACCAGCTGCCGGGCCACGTCCAGCGCCGTGGCATGCCCCAGGTCCGCCTCGACCAGGGCCAGGGCCAGGTCGATACCGGCGGTGACGCCGGCCGAGGTCCAGACCGGCCCCTCGTTGATGAAGATCGGGTTGGCCTCCACCCGCAGCTGCGGATATTGCCGTGCCAGTTGCTCGCAGCGGGTCCAGTGGGTGACCACCCGGCGCCCGTCGAGCCAGCCGCTGGCAGCCAGCAGAAAGGCTCCGGTGCACACCGACGCCACCCGCCGCGCCGATGCGGCCTGCTGGCGAACCCAGGCCACCAGCGCCGGGTCTTCGGCCGCGGCGTACACGCCCCAGCCACCGGCGATAACCAGCGTGTCGCAGGGCGTGCCCGGCGCCGGCAAGGGCTCGGCCAGCAGCGCCAGCCCGGCCGAGGTGGTCACCGGCCCGTCGCCCGCGGCGATCACGTTCACCACATAAGGTGGCGGCAAGCCTTTCTGCCGCGCCAGGTCGTTGGCCGAGGCAAACACCTGCAACGGGCCGGTGACGTCGAGCACCTGGGCGTTGGCGAAAGTCAGTACATGAACGGTTCTGGCGGTCTGGGACATGATTGGCGTAAATCGTGGGCAGGTTGGCGTATTCGCCAAAGCCTAGGGCGCTAGAGTCGAATCGTCCAGCCGCACAGCTGCGGACACCTTCGACTTTCCAAGGGAGATACCCATGACGCTGCAGATCGGTTTCCTGTTGTTCCCCAATGTCCAGCAACTCGACCTGACCGGCCCCTACGATGTGCTCGCGTCGCTGCCGGATGTGCAGGTGCATCTGGTCTGGAAGACGCGCGAGGCGGTCACCGCCAGCACCGGCCTGGTGCTGCAGGCCACCACCAGCTTCGCCGACTGCCCACAACTGGATGTGATCTGCATCCCCGGTGGCTCGGGTGTCGGGCCGTTGATGGAAGACGCGCAGACCCTCGACTTCATCCGTCGCCAGGCGGCGCAGGCGCGTTATGTCACTTCGGTGTGCACCGGCTCCCTGGTGCTCGGCGCCGCCGGGCTGCTGCGGGGCAAGCGCGCCACCACCCATTGGGCCTACCACCACTTGCTGGAGGCGCTGGGGGCGATCGCGGTACAGGAACGCGTGGTGCGCGACGGCAATGTGTTGAGCGGCGGCGGGATTACCGCCGGTATCGATTTTGCCCTGACCCTGGTTGGCGAACTGTTCGATGCGGCGACGGCGCAGCGGGTCCAGTTGCAGCTGGAATACGCCCCGGCTCCGCCTTTCGCGGCGGGTAGCCCACAAACAGCACCCAAAGCGGTGGTGGAGCAGGCACGGCAGTTGGCGGCGAATTCCATCCGGCAGCGCGGCGAGATAGTCGAGCGGGTCGTGGCCCGGTGGCGGCAGGCCTGAAGCGACGCTTGCAAAAGCGCGAGGAAAGGCAAGATGCGGACCAGGGCAACCTTATCGGCCAGCTGAGCCCTGGCCGCATCTTCGGTGCGCCAATGTCAGGCCGGGACGGCTTGCTCATTGGCTTGAAGGACGTAGTCGATCACCTGCTGCACGGTCTGCAGGCCATCGGCTTCATCGTCCGGGATGGTCAGGTCGAACTCGGCCTCCAGGGCCGACACCAGTTCCACCCGGGCCAGCGAGTCGGCGCCCAGGTTCTCGACGAACGAGTCCTGGTTGCCGATCTGCGCCAGTTCGACGGCCAGTTCGGTCGCCACCACTCTTTTCACACGTTGTTCGAGCGTTTCCATAGTCATTCCCTTGCAGTTGGATGCATACAAACGAAACAGTGGCCGACCCGCGCCGGCCACCGGGTTATTGCGCCAGGCCTGGCGCGTCAGACCGCCGTCAGGTGCATGAAGCCACCGGAGAAGCGCCCGCTTTCCGGGACGAAGCACAGCACGCGCTGGCCCTTGTGCAGGCGGCCGGACTCCAGCAGTTCGTGGACCATGATGTAGATCGACGCCGCGCCGGTGTTGCCGCGCTCGGACAGGTTGGTGTACCAGCGCTCCTGGGGAATCGCCATTTCGGTGTTTTCCAGGCACTCGGCGATCGGCTTGCGGAAGTATTCCGACGACATGTGCGGCAGGAACCAGTCGATGGATTCCGGCGACAGGTTGTGCTTGATCATCACTTCCTTCAGCGGCCGGCCGAGGGTGTACTTCACCACGTTCTCGTTCAGCAGCCGCACGTCCTGCTTGATCGCGAAGATCGAGCGCGCAGCCCATTGCTCCGGCGTCAGCAGCTTCCAGCCGGTCAGGCTGTCGTCTTCGGCCTTTTCCGCACCGGCGTACATGCAGGTCGGCAATTCGTTGGCGTAGGAGAAGATGTCGACCCAGTCGATACGCAGCGACAGGCTGCCGGCGCGCGGCTGGTTCTCGATCAGGAAGGCCCCGGCGCCGTCGGACAGCATCCAGCGCAGGAAGTCTTTCTCGAAGGCGATTTCCGGACGGGCCGCCAACTGGGCCACCAGCGCCTCGTTTTCCGCATCGAAATTACGCGCATGCAGCACCGGCGACAGCACTTCCGAGGCGGTGGCCACGGCATTGCTGCTGGCCCCCGAGAGCACCGACAGGTAGGCGTATTTCAACGCCGTCAGGCCGGCCAGGCAGATACCCGCCGTGGACACCACTTCGCACGGCTTGTTGCCCAGCTCGCCATGCACCATCACGCCATGGTTGGGCATCAACTGGTCGGGCAAGGTGGTGCCGGTGGACAGGCATTGCATGGAGTCCAGGGTAAAACCGTCGCCCACCAGGCCCTTGATGGCCTCGGCGGTTATTTGCGCGTTAGTGAAACGCGGAATACCGGTCTGCGGGTCCAGCACATAGTAGCGTTGCTTGATTCCGTTATTACGCAGCACTACTTGCCGAGACCGTGAAGGTCGCCCACCCACATACCCGAGAATGCTTTCCATCGTATCGTTATCCACTGCCTCTCCCGGCATATAAGTGGATGTTTTCGTAATATAGGCAAACGATTCACTCATGATGATTTCACTCTTTAGTTTCAAGGTTTAATTGCGAGCCGGACGGTTGTTCGTAATAACGCTGCAACTCGTCCAGTCGCGTCCGGATGAAGGGATGAAGCAAACGACGTAACACCAGTGAGATAGGCAGGACAGTCATGATGACCAGCAATAGATAAACGATGAACAAACACAGCAAGAGTCGCCGCAGCCATTGTCCATACTTGCTGAATCGGCAAATGATTCCCGACCAGAACTTGAAGCCTTTATAGGCGGCGCGCTCGCTGAGTATTAATCCGGGGTTGACGATCGCGGCCCCCAGCCCAGCCAGCATTGGCCCATCGGCTTTCTCTTTATTGGCTTGCAGGGCGGCTTTCAATGCCCGCCCGAAACGTGCGGCGCCGCGCACATCCTCGGCGCTGATCCCGGCCTCGGGCAGGCCCATGAAGGATTCGCGGCTACCGGTGAACATCCAGCGCGGCGTGGTGATCAATGTCGCGAACGTATTGGCCCGATCGGTCAGCACCACGTTGTCGCGCAACTGCGCGCCGGCCTCGTCCAGCAGGCGCTTGACCGCCTCCTGGGCCATCAGCCACATGTTGCGGCAGGCGATCACCGTGACCACCGGGCGCCCGGCCAGCAGGCGCTTGCCTTGCGCGCTCTTGAGAAACGCGGTGATCAGCGGCGATGGCGACAGGTACCAGACCTGATACGCCAGGATCACCAGGTCAAAGGGCCCGGGATGATCGGTATGCACCGGTTCGATGGCCGGCGGGCTGAGCTGGACGGTCTCGGGGAACACGTCGAAGAACTTGCCCACCGGCCAGGGAAACGGATAGGCGACCCGTGGCTTGAGCACCACTTCATGCACCTTGACCTCCTGCGTCGCACGCAGGGGCGAGACCAGGCTTTCAACCACTTCGCTCAACTGACCGCTTTGCGAATAACGAACCACAAGAACATGTTTCATAAGTGCAGGACCTTTTGCTTTTCAACCACAAAGACACGCCATAGATCACTTGGGATGAACTTCAGCATGAAAGGCAGTTTTATAAGTTGGGCACGACAAAAAAGACGCGCGCTGTATTCGTTGCAGGTCGAACGTACACACAAAAGACAATGAACGACGAAACAGCAGCACCCGGAGCAGCGGCCTGGTGACGAACTGAAACCGGAAATCGTCCACCCCGCATTACAAATACTTTCTACCTGCGTTGGGCAGAAAGAACCTGTAGTGGGACAGAACCCGTCTTCTGGCGGAAACTCTATCTGCAATCAGGCGCTTGTAAACCTACCAACTCTGGTAGGTATTTCATGCTATTCAACACAGGGCCTTACATGCTCTTATCGGAACTTTTTTTATTTAAGCTAGAACGTCATTCAATACTGGCTAGTGGCCTTAGTTGGTTTTTTTCAGCAAGCCGGCATAGGGCCCCGCACCGGTCTTTTTCCGGGCAGCCGGCCCTGCACCTGAGGTGCAGCGGCGGCGGTGATTGCGGCATCGCGGCGATGGCGCCGCGTGAGGGGAAACCCGTCAGCGGCAGAGGCCGGGCTTTTTGACAGGCGAAAAAAAACCCGCCGAAGCGGGTTTTTTTCAAGACCATTACGACATCCTGTCGTTGCAATCCTTGCAATGGTCGGTCTTCCATGACCCTGAGCGCATCCTGCGCTGCAGTTGGTGGGTGAAGATTAAGCCTGTCGCCCAATCGGCAACAGACGACATAGCAACCAGCGCATGTAAGCCTTTCGCCATACCCCCACTTACGAAAACCCCTAGGCCCACCCCTGGCCCACAGTCTCCAGGCCATGGATAGCCAGTTCCGCCACCTGCAACTGGTGTTCCGCGCTGGGTACGTCGCAGTCCTCCAGGAACCACGCGGCAGACAGCCCGGTATAGGCCAGCACCCATTGCAGCAGGCGCCGGCGCTCCAGGCCCGCGGCCTGGGCGATGACCTCGACCTGGCGGGTGAAGCGCCGCGGGTCGCTGCTGGTGGCCAGGTCCGGGTTGCAGATCAGGTTGGCAAAGTCGTAGCCACGCTCGCCCATGACCCGCTTGGGGTCGATCGCCAGCCAGCCGCGCGCGTCGAAATCCAGCACGTTGTCGTGATGGATATCGCCGTGCAGCACCACCGGCTCCCGGGGCGACGCCAGCAGTTCGTCGGCGGTGGCCAGGCAGCGCAGGAAAACCCCGCCCTCGCGCCGGGCGGCCGGGCGCAGGGCCTTGAACCATTCCTGCAAGCTCAACAGCGGCGGCCGGGGCGTCGAGCGCGGCGCATGCAGGCGCGCCAGGCTGGCGCAGACGATCCGGCTGACCTCGTCGTCTTCGCCGGCCAGCGCCATCTGCATCAGCGAGCGCCGGCCCATGGCCCGCTCCATCAACAAGCCATCGCCGTGGTGCGCGTAGACCCGGGCGGCGCCCTCCCCGGCCCACCAGGCCATCAGGCGATTGCCGTGTTTTTCCTCGTCGTCGAGGGCGATCTTCAGCATCGCCGGCGCGCCGTCCAGGCGCACCGGCAACAGGTGGCTGCCGGGCGTGACGATAGGCGCGCCATCGACCTGCAGGTTCCAGCGCTTCAGGTAAAACTCGAACATCCGTGACTCTTTCCGTTAAGACTCGACAAAAGCCTGCAATTGCCCAAGGGCCTGGTCCCACTGCTGGCCGATCATCTCCAGCGAACGCCGGGCTTCGGCCAACCGGTCCGGCTCAAACGCCCACAGGCGCTCGCGCCCCAGTTTGGTGTCGCGCACCAGGCCGGCCTGCGCCAGGACCCGCAGGTGCTTGGTCACCGCCTGGCGAGTGATGTCGGTGCCGAGGGTCAGCTGGCTGATCGACAAGGCGCCGCCGCCGCACAAGAGGACGACGAGCCGCAGTCGGGTCTCGTCGCCCAGTGCCGCAAAGATCATGGCCGGGCCGCCCAGTGACGCCGCCATGGGCAGAGATGGGCAAAGGAAATCAGGGGCCAAGGTAGGCCTCGATATTGTTCATCTGTTCGTCCCAGCCGCGGCTGTTCATGCGAAACGCCTTGAGCCGCCGCTCGGGGGGAATGCCGTCGAACCCCGACTCGACCACCCGCAGCAAGGTACCGCCGTCCAGGTCTTCGAGTTCGAATTGCACCAGGGTGCTGGGCTCGCCGGAATAATCGACGCCCGGCTCCACCGCGTAGGGGTGCCAGCTGAAAGCGAACAGATGTTCGGGCTCGAGCTTTTCCACCCGCACATCCCAGACCAGATGTTCATAACCGGGGTAGGTAATTTGCCCGCGGGTGCGCTGCCCAACGACAAACCGCTGGCCCTCCAGCGCCACGCCGAACCAACTGCCAAAGGCCTCGGCATCCGCCAGCGCGGCCCATACACGGCTGCGCGGCGCATTGAGCAGGATCTTTCTTTCGATGCGATCTGATGAGTTCATGGGTCACCTCCAGTGATGAAACCCTAGCTCGCCTTCGGCAAAGAGCAACCTTAAAGTTGCACTTTCCAAGCAAAGACAGACATGCGGTCGGCGGCTAGGATGCACGCCACGGACTAAACGCCAGCCGCATCCCTGGCCGGCGAAACATCATCGACGCCTTTTATTTTCCATCGCGAGAACCGCCATGAACCCACGTTTGCTCCTCGCCCTGCCCCTCCTGCTCACCCCGCTGGCCCAGGCCGACGATTGCGCCAACGCCACCACCCAGGCCGCCATGAACCAGTGCGCCGCCGAGCAACACAAGGCGGCGGACAAGGAACTGAACACGCTCTACCAGCGCATCAACCAGCGCCTGGAGGACAACCCGGACCGCAAGAAGCTGCTGCTCGGTGCGCAGCGCGCCTGGGTGGCCTTCCGGGATGCGGAGTGCGGGTTCGCTGCCTCCGGGGTGGCCGGTGGCAGCGTTTATCCGCTGCTCTACAGCAACTGCACCACCGAGCTGACCAAGGCCCGGGTCGAGGCCTTCAAGAGCTACCTCAAGTGCCAGGAAGGCGACCTGGGCTGCCCGGTGCCGGGGAACTGATGAGGTTCGCTCGCGCATCTTCTGCGGGAGCGAATTCGTCGGGCCGGCATCGGCGACTAGCGCACGAACACCTGGGCCGTGGTGATCGCCATGTCCCCGCCCGGCAGCTTGATGCTGCCGATCTGCTTCATGCTGTCGGCATCGAAGATCGCCACGTCGTTGAAGGTCCCCGACAGGTAGATCTTGCTGCCCGCCTTGTTGAACGAAATGCAGTAGTAGGAATGATCCAGGATGGCGGCCTGGAGCAGTTTTTTCTGCTGGATGTCGTACTTGGCCAAGCGGTTGAGCACGCCGAACATCAGGTTCGGGTCCTTCGGCGAACGCATGCCGCTGAAGTAGATTTCGGTCAGCGGGCCGAAGTCGGTGGTTTCGCTCTTGCCGGTTTTCAAGTCGATGCTGAACAGGCCGTACAGGTATTCGGCGGTGGCCGGGTCCTGCTGCTTGTCCTTGAACTTGGCGGCGGTGTAGAGCAGCGAGAAATCATGCCGGTAAGTCTGCTGGTTCCACACGTAGAGCACGTCCGGCGCGCTGTAGTTCGGGCGTTTCCAGTGGCGGCTGGGGATCAGCACGTCGAACTTGCCGGTCTTGACGTCGACCTTGTACACATCCGCCCCGGCCACATACAGCGAGCCGTCGTCGCCGCTCTGCATGATGGTCAGCTGCCGCGGCGCCGGGAAGCTGCGCACCGGCTTGGCCTTGAGCCCGGCGTCGGTGGCATACACGTCCAGCCGTGGCTGCTTGACCTCATAGCGGTCGTTGAGCATCTGGGTCGGGTTGGCCACGGTGTACAGCTCCTTGCCGTCGTGGCTGACGGTGAAGGCGAACATCGAGCGCGCCTTTTCCCCCGGCTGCTGGGTGATGCTGGCGTGGAACACCTGCTTGCAGCTGTCCAGCTCGACGCCGTAGACATCGGCGTAATGGTTGTTCAGCACGTAGGCGACCTTGCGGTCCGGCGCCAGCTGCACGGTGCCCGGGCCGAAGGCGTCGGGCAGCTTGCAGGTCTTGTACAGGGTGTCGCTGGCCAGGTCGATCACGTGCAGGTTGTTCGGGTAATTGGTGGTGACCATGTATTCATGGCCGGCGTTGAGGGCCTTGTCACTGTTGTCATCGGCCAGGACGCCGAGGGAACAGGCCCCCAGGACGGCGGAAGCGGCCAGGCCGCAGGCATTTTTGCGAAGCATGCTGGAATCCTTCTACTGACCGATTACTTGTCTTTAGGGAACACGGTGCCAAGGTTGCGCCAGTTCTCGTTAGAGGCCTGGGCGTCCTTGTTCCAGTCGGGGTAGGTACTCATCATGTCCGGCACCTGGGCCGGCCACCAGCAAGGGTCGGAGCAACCGTAGAGGTCGGCCTCCATCGGCTGGCACAACGACGACACGCCACCGAAGGCATCGATTTCCCAGCCCGGGTCGGTGGTCGAGGCACAACCGGCCACCGAACTCATGGCAACCACCTCTTCGATACGGTTCTCGTCGGCGGCCTGTTCCAGCTTCTGGGCTTTGTTATTGATCGGCTTGAGATGTTTCATGTCAGTGAGCCTTGCGCGGAGTGATGTAGCTGCTGATGAACGCAGGGTTGCGGGCCATGATCCGGCTGTAGACCTCGATGCCGAAATCCACCCAGTCACGCATCAGTTCGCAATAGTGATAAGTCGGGTGCGCCGGGTCGCCGTAGCGGGCGTAGCTCTCGTGGTAACAGCCGCCGGAACACAGGTTGCGGATGCGGCAGCTGTCGCAGCCGGTGTTGCTGCGGTCCAGGCGCTGGGACAGGAAGTCGTTGAGCTCCACCTGCTTCACCCCGCCCTCGCGCACGTTGCCGAAGGTCGGCAGCGATGAGCCGGTAAAGCGGTGGCACAGGTTCAGCTCGCCCTTGTGGTCCACCGCCAGCATCTTCAGCCCGGCGCCGCAGGGCAGCGCCTTCTTGTGGCCTTCGTGGATATCGGTGATCAGCTGGTGCAGGTTGGAGAAACCGATATTGCGATGCTCCAGCGCCGCCTCCAGGTAGCGCCGGCCCAGGCGCTTCATGCTGGCGAAGACTTCGACCAGTTCTTCGCCGGTGAGGTTGAAGCTGCTGATATCGCCCGAGGTCACCGGGGCAAACCCGACCTCGGCGAAACCCAGCTCGTTGAACAGGTGATCCCAAATGGTTTCCACGTCAGTGACGCCGGTGGTCAACGTCACCCGCGCGCCGACCGGGCGGCTGTCGTAGCGCGCCAGCAGCATCTGCGCCTTGCGCCGCACCACGTCGTAGGTGCCCTGCCCGCCCACGGTGATGCGGTTGCGGTCGTGCACGGTCTTCGGCCCGTCGATGCTCACCGACAAGCCAAAGCGATGGGCATTCAGGTAGTCCACCGTTTCTTCGGTGAGCAGCGTGGCGTTGGTGGTCATGACGAACTCGACGAATTTGCCCGACTCGCGAAAACGCTTCTCGCAGTAGTCGACCATGTATTCGATCAGCTTGCGGTTGCTCAGCGGTTCGCCACCGAAGAACACCACGGTGAAACGCTCTTCGTCCGGGGACTCCCTGAGCAGCATTTCCACCGAGGCGATGGCCGTCTCGACGTCCATCTTCTTGCCCGCCGAGGGCTTGTCCAGGTCTTCCTTGTAGCAGTAGGTGCAGCTCAGGTTGCAGCCGGTGTTGACGTTGAGCACCACGGTATTGATGGCCGTGCGCTCGACCCGCTTGACGGCGATCTCCGGGGTTAGCGGCGAGCCGTCGCTGACCAGCTCCAAGGCGATCAGCTCGCGCAGGGTCTCGTTGATTTCCTCACCGTCGTACTGGCTGCCCAGCCGCTGGAGCAGATCGCTGGAAGAACAGCCCGCCTCGCGCAAGGCATCGATGATGCTGCCCGTGAGGGCGTCGCTGGCGAACAGCGAACTGCTGGGAATGTGAAACAGCATGCGGTCGGCATCGACCTGCACTTCGTGCAGGTTGCGTTCGACCAGATTCAAGATGGCGCCCATTGCAAACCTCCTGTGCCGGCCCTCTTTTTGCGGGGCCCGCGGTCATTCCAAAAGGGTGGGGTCAGTCGCGGACCGCGCCTTAAGGGATGGGTGGATTGTTCCAGCGTTGCACGGTGACGATCAGTTGGCCTTCGCCGGTCAGGGATTTCCCAGCGTCGTCGACGGCGGCGATCACCTTGAGGTTGCCGGCGTTGTTGGTGGACATCTTGCGCTGTGGGTTCGGCCCGGCATCGCCCGGAATGAACACGCCACTGTCGGCCTGCATCTGGCCTGCGAACTTGACGTCCTCGTCTTCCCTGGCGCGCTCGTCGAAAGGCTCGACCTTCCACTGCGCCGGGAACACGCCGATGCGGTACGGCTTGCCATCGGCGCCCTTGCCCCAGGCCTCGGCATCGAAGCGGCCCTGGACCTTAGGCGTCGAACTACCGCCGTCGCCCACCCGCGCCACCGAGAACTCGGGCACCACCTTGACCTCGGCGATCTGGCTGTACACCGCCAGCGTCGCGCCGTTCAGGCTGCCGACGGTGACGTTGCGCAGGCCCGGTCGGGCATCGGCCGCCGCCTTGAGCCTGACCTTGATCCGGTTCGCGCCCTGCTCGATGACGTCGACCACCTGCACGCCCTTGCCGAAGCTCGGCGTGCCGCTGAGGCCGCTGCCGATCAGGGTGACTTCGGCTTCACTGCCGGCCTTCAGGTAACCCGGCTGCACCGCCAGCAAACGGCTGCTGCCCTGCTTGGCGGCGATAAAGTCCAGGCCGCGCTCGTCGTGCTCGGCCTCGAACATCCGGCCCTGTAATGCATTGCCCTGGGCGGCGAACACCTGGCGCAGGGGCACGCCGTCGATGCTGACATTGCCGCGCCATTCGTAGCCGCTGTAGAGGATCGCGCTGCCCTCGCCGTTGAACGGGCTGCCATCGGCGTACTGGCCCTTGATGCCGACCTTGAAGCTGTCGTTGCCGTCGGCAGCGACGCTCATCACCCCGGCCAGTTCGCCCTTGCCCGGCAAATGGCCGCTAAAGCTCCAGTCGCCCACCAGGGCCTCGGCCTTGGGCGCGCTGGCCAGCCATTTGGCCCAGGCCGGGTTGTCCAGCGGATAACGTTTGGCCAGCAGCGGCACCATCTCCTTGCGCGCCAGGTCGAACCAGTCGCGGTCGCGGGACAGCGCCTGGTATTCCAGGGACGGCCATTGACCAAGGTGGAAGTGCACCAGGCGCTCCCACTCCTGGGCCGGACGCCGTTGCAGGGCGACCCGCGCGCCGGAGTGGCAGCGGCCGCACATCTGGCTGGTCTGTACGTCGAATGTTTCCACGGTGTTCAGTCGCCGCTCCAGGGCATAGCGCACGCCCTCGGTTTCACTCGGCGCCAGGCCCTGGGTATCGGCCAGGTACTTGACCAGGGTGCGGCGGTCGTCGTCGCCGATCTGCACGCCATGCATGATCTGCATGCGGGCAATGCTCATCAGCCAGCCTTCCGGAGTCTTGCGCTGATGGCTGATGCGGCTCAGGCCACCCTCGGCTTCCGGGGTGTGACAGCCCTGGCAGGTTTCCTTGAGGATGGCCTGGGCATCGCGCGCGGCAAGGCTGGGAGGGGAATGCAAGGCGGCGCAGACCGCCAGCGCCAGCAGGCCGCTGGACGTGCCTGCTCGGAGTGTTCTCTTGATCAAGGTCGGACCTCCACGGAGCTCTTTATCAGGAGCTTTTTATTAGCGAGCTTTCTTATTGTTGTGCGTCGTTTTTTATGGTTTCTGCCAAGCCCGTCGCGCCGGGCCCGGAGGCAAGAGAAACGTTCGAGATCAGCAATACACGGAGCGTGCCAGCTTATAAATGATGTTTTTTATCAATGGCTTGCTGGAGTTCCAGAGCACCTCTCCCAGGCAATCGACTGCCTGACGCGTTTAATTTCGCGACAACTGTTCCACTCTGAGACGAGCGTAGATGACATCCCGACAGCAAGGCAGCCGACTACCGTGGCAGGGCTCGAACGTCCCCCTCAGCAGCTGCTACGATGCCTGGCTTAACCGCTTCAGCCATTGGCTATGACAGGAATCGCGCCATGCTCAACGCCCTGCTTTTCGATCTCGACGGCACTCTGACCGACACCGACCAACTGCACCTGCTGGCGTTGCAGCAGTTGTTGCTGGAGGAGGATGGCCGGGTGTTTACCCGGGAAGAGTTCGAGGCCCATGTCAGTGGCCAGGCCAATGCCGCGATGTGCCGCTATCTGTTTGCGCAGCGCTCGGTGGCCGAGCATGAGGCGTTTGCCGACCGCAAGGAGGCGCGCTTTCGCCAGCTGTCGCCGCAACTGACGCCGATGCAGGGCCTGCTGCGGCTGCTGGATTTCGCCGCGCAACAGAACATCGGCACCTGCGTGGTGACCAATGCGCCACGGGCCAATGCCGAGCACATGCTGGCCGTGCTCGGGCTAAGCGAACGCTTTGCGACTGTGCTGGTGGCCGAGGAACTGCCGCGGGCCAAGCCCGACCCGCTGCCTTACCTGACCGGCCTGGAATGCCTGGGTGCCCGGGCCGAAGCCGGGATTGCCTTCGAGGACTCGATCCCCGGGCTGACCGCCGCGGTCGGCGCCGGGATCTTCACCGTCGGCCTGGCCACCAGCCAGCGCCCCGAAGCGTTGCTCGCCGCCGGCGCGCATCTGGTGGTCGAGGACTTCAACGACCCGCAGTTGTGGGCCGTGATCGAGCGGATGCACGGCCCCCGCCGATAGCCCGTCAGGCCCGTTCCGCCGGGCAATTCAGAAACAAGCCGAGGCTTTTCAGTTACGTCTGATGGTCCGGCGCGCGTTGGCTCTTGAAGATAGCGCCCCGCACGCCTGCCGCACCAAGGACTTTCATGAGCGCCCTCAACCGTTTCTCCCTACCGGCCCTGCTGACCCTGCTTGGCCTTGCCGCCAATTCGGGCCACGCCCAGCAAGACCCCGAACCGGCCCCGCCAGAAGCCACCAGCAGTTGCCTGAGCCGGGGCGAGGCGATCAAAAGCAGCCTGGAAAAGCTCCTGCCCGACGCCGAGTATCGCCAGCTGGCTGGCCTGCAACGGGCGCTGGACCCCCTGAGCGACTATTGCGACGGCCTGCATTTCGAGCACAACCCGCCCCTGCGCCAGGCCGAATACCAGGTGATATTGCGCCAGATGGAGCTCGACGCCGCGCAGCGTTATGGCGACCCGCGCATCATCGAAAAACGCAAGGCGCGGCTGACCCACGCCCTGCAAGTTTTGCAGTACGCCCTCGGCGCACATGGCGGCTGAGCGCGCGAACGGCCTCGCCGGCTCACCTCGGCGCCAAACTTTCTCCAAGCGATTCAATAACCTGCGATGGCCGCCGAGACGCACCCAGGATTTCTTGCGAATGGGAATGCAACTAATTGTTATGCAAGGAATTTTCTGAAATACAGCTAAGATTGTTCTGACTCGTGCCGATGTTTTGAAAGGACACAGGGAGCAATCTGGAAATGAGAAACAATCAGCCCGTTACACAACGTGAAGTGGCTTTAGGGTCAAACCAGAAACTCATCTCCACCACCGACGCCCATGGCGTCATCAGCTACTGCAATGACGCCTTCGTCGATATCAGCGGTTTCGACCGCGACGACCTGATCGGCGCACCTCAAAACATCGTCCGTCATCCTGATGTCCCTCCCGCGGTATTTGCCCATATGTGGGCGGCGCTGAAACAGGGCAAGCCGTGGATGGGCATCGTCAAGAACCGCTCGAAAAACGGCGACCATTACTGGGTCAACGCCTACGTCACGCCGATTTTCGAAGGCAGCCGGATCGTCGGCTACGAATCGGTCCGGGTCAAACCCAGCGCCGAACAGATCCGTCGCGCGCAAGACCTCTACCAACGCCTCAACCGCAAGCAGCCGGCCATCCCCCGTCGGCATCGCTGGCAACCGGCCGTGCTGCGCTGGCTGCCGTTCCTGGCCACGGCCCTGGCCGGCGGTCTGAGCGGCATCTGGCTGGCGCCACCCTTGGCGCTGGCGGTGGCCGCCGGGCTTTCGGTGCCCCTGGCGCTGCTGGCGATCCAGCGTGAAGGCAATGCCGCCCGGCGCCTGCTGCAACTGGCCGACTCGTCCACCAGCGACCCACTGATCGCGCAGATGTACAGCGACGCCCACGGCCCCCAGGCCTGCCTGGAAACCGCCTTCATCAGCCAGGACGCCCGGCTGAAAACCTGCCTCACCCGCCTGCAGGACAGCGCCGAGCAACTCAACGCCCTGGCCAGCCGCTCCGATACCCTGGCCGGCGACAGCTCCCGTGGCCTGGACCGCCAGCGGGTGGAAACCGAGCAGGTGTCCGCCGCGGTCAACCAGATGGCCGCCACCACCCAGGAAGTCGCCAGCCACGTGCAGCGCACCGCCGACGCCACCCAGGCCGCCAACCAGTTGACCGGGCGCGGCCGCGAGGTGGCGCGCGATACCCGTGAAGCCATCGAACGCCTGTCGCAGGTGGTCGGCGAAACCGGGCAGAACGTGGCGCAACTGGCCAGGGACAGCAACGAGATCGGCACCGTGGTCGACGTGATCAAAAGCATCGCCGACCAGACCAACCTGCTGGCGCTCAACGCTGCCATCGAAGCGGCCCGCGCCGGCGACATGGGCCGCGGCTTTGCCGTAGTGGCCGATGAAGTGCGCCAACTGGCCCAGCGCACCGCGCAGTCCACCCAGCAGATCCACGAGCTGATTACCCAGTTGCAGGCCTCCTCGCACAACGCCGTGCAGAGCATGGAAAGTGGCCAGCGCCAGGCCGAGGAAGGCGTGGCCCGGGTGCTGGAGGCCGACCAGGCGCTGCTGGGCATCAGCGAAGCGGTGGCCAACATCACCGACATGACCACCCAGATCGCCGCCGCCACCGAGGAACAGAGCGCGGTCGCCGAAGAGATCAGCCGCAATATCAGCACCATCGCGCAACTGGCCGACCAGACCTCGGACCAGGCCCGTCACTCGGCCGAACTGAGCAAGGAACTGACCCAGACCGCCACCACCCAGTATTCGCTGGTGGAGCGGTTCAACCGCTAGGCTCGGGGCGCCTGGGCGGGTTTATCGCGAGCACGCTCGCTCCTGCAAAGGAGCACCGGCCATGGTCGGAGCGCGCTGGCCCGCGATCGAGAAGGCGGCCCTCGCCCACCCGCCACGCATAAAAAAGCCCGCCATTGCGCGGGCTTTTTTATGCCTCGCAGCCGGCTTCAACCAGCCGCCAGCTGCTGCTGGTATTCCTTCACGTAACCGTTGGCCAGCCGGTCCTTTTGTTTGTCGTCGAGGATCTTGCCGGCCATCTGGAAGAACTTCTGCTCTTCCTCCTCCAGGTGGTGATGCACCTTGTCCACCAGCTTCTTCGCCGTGGCCAGCCAGGCCGGGCTGGACATCTCGGTGTCGTCCAGCGCCTCGATCAACTCGTCCATGGCATGGTGCTCGGCAATCGCATGCCGGCTCAGGTCGACGCCGTTGTCGTGGGTCATCAACGGCAAATAAAAGAAGCGTTCCTCGGCTGTCTCGTGGGCCTGCACTTCAGCCTTGAGCTGGGCGTAGGCCTCGCTGCGCTCGGGGCTGTCCCCCGAGGTGCGCAGCAGTTGCGCCGCATAGCTGCGCTGGCGTTCGTGGCTCTCACGCAAGGCTTCGAATATGTTCACGGGCACCTCTTCACGGTTGGGCCGATACCGGCTGGTCTTCGCTAGACACTGGCCGCGCGACGGCAGTTCAACCGCAGATGGCCGCACCGGAAATATCCGTGGGGCCGCTGCCGGCAGGAGCAGCCAGCCAGCGAATGGCTGCTGCTCCCGCAGCGGATTACTGCGCCTCGGCCTGCTCCTTGCAGTCCTTCAACAGCATCTGTTCCTTGGCGGTGTGGTCGGCTTCCAGAAAGCTCAGCACGCCGGTGTCGCCCTTGGTGTGCCAGCGGTAACTGTTCTGCTCGTCATCGGCGATGTACAGCGCGCCGGAGCCTGCGCGGGCGATGTGCATGGGTATCAGTTGGCCCTTGTAATACAAGGTGGCGAACGAGGCGCCGTTCTCGATGTTCAGGTACGCCGCCTGCACCTCGGCCCCACCCTCGCAGCGGTACTTGGCCAGGCTGCTCTGGAAGGCGGGCTGCTGCGGCTCGGCTGGCGCCGGCGTGGTGGCGGCCTGGGCGAATAACGGCGCCAGCAGCAAGGCGGTTCCCAGAATCGTTGCAATCTTCAATCTACAGCTCCTTGTTCAATGCACCTGTGTGGCAGCCCTTTTACGACGAACCAGGCTCCCATAAGTTCAGGCCGCGGTGTCTCAAGGCATTCGCAATTTGCGACAACCGGTTGCCGGGGCTTTTCCGAAGCCCTGAAAAAACACATATGGAATCAGCCACTTAAGCGCCAGCGAAAACTGGCACAGCGGTTGCGAAAGCCCTCGCCTCACGCATAACAAGAGGTGCTGTCATGGCTATTGCAACCCTGCTCCCCGCCACCACCGCGTTTATCCAGCGCGCCCCGCGCATGCTGATCGGCGCCCAATGGGTCGAGGCCGCCGACGGCCAGACCATGCCCCTGCACAACCCGGCCACCGGCGAGCCACTGTGCGTGGTGCCGCGCGCCACGGTGGACGATGTCGACCGCGCGGTGCTGGCTGCGCGCCAGGCCTTCGACGATTCGCCCTGGAGCCGCACCCGCCCGCGGGAACGGCAAAACCTGCTGTGGAAACTCGCCGACCTGATGCAGCGCGACGCCGAGCTGCTGGCGCAGCTGGAATGCCTTAACAACGGCAAGAGCGCCGCGGTGGCCCAGGCCATGGACGTGCAGTTGGCCATCGACTTTTTGCGCTACATGGCCGGCTGGGCGACCAAGATCGAAGGCAGCAGCGTCGAGGTTTCCCTGCCGCTGATGCCCGACCAGCAATTCCACAGCTACATCCGTCGCGAGGCGGTCGGCGTGGTCGGCGCCATCGTCGCCTGGAACTTCCCGTTGCTGCTGGCCTGCTGGAAACTCGGCCCGGCCCTGGCCACCGGCTGCACGGTGGTGCTCAAGCCGGCCGACGAAACCCCGCTGACCGCGCTGAAGCTCGCCGAACTGGTGCAGGAAGCCGGCTACCCCGACGGCGTGTTCAACGTGGTCACCGGCACCGGCCTCACCGCAGGCTCGGCCCTGACCCACAACCCGCAGGTGGACAAGCTGACCTTCACCGGCTCCACCGCCGTGGGCAAGGAAATCGGCAAGATCGCCATGGACTCCATGACCCGGGTCACCCTGGAACTGGGCGGCAAGTCACCGACCATCGTCATGGCCGATGCCGACCTGGGCAGCGCCGCGGCCGGTGCCGCCAGCGCGATCTTCTTCAACCAGGGCCAGGTCTGCTGCGCCGGCTCCAGGCTGTATGTGCAGCGCAAGCACTTCGACAATGTGGTGGCCGATATCGCCGGCATCGCCAACGCCATGAAGCTGGGCAGCGGCCTGGACACCAGCGTCGACATGGGCCCGCTGATTTCCGCCCGGCAGCAGGAGCGGGTCTGGCGCTACATCGAGATGGGCCGGGAAAGCGGCGCCACCCTCGCCTGCGGCGGCGAGCAGTTCGGCCCCGGCTACTTCGTCAAGCCAACGGTGATCGTAGACGTCGACCAGCAGCATTCGCTGGTGCAGGAAGAGATTTTCGGCCCGGTGCTGGTGGCCATTCCCTTCGACGACGAAGCCGATGCCCTGCGCATGGCCAACGACAGCCCCTACGGCCTGGGCGCGAGCATCTGGTCCAACGACCTGGCGGCGGTGCACCGGATGATCCCGCGGATCCAGTCCGGCTCGGTCTGGGTCAACTGCCACAGCGCCCTCGACCCGGCGCTGCCCTTCGGCGGCTACAAGATGTCTGGCGTGGGCCGGGAAATGGGCCATGCGGCGATCGAGCACTACACCGAGCTGAAATCGGTGCTGATCAAGCTCTGAGCGGTGAAAACCGGCACTGGCGGGGCGCTGCGCCAGCGCCCATTCGATACCCGAAGCCGCCCCCGCCCGCCGCGCCGGGGTGGCTTCGCTGGGGCTTCGGCGTCCCCCGACGACCGGTGGGGGCTGCCGGACGGCTGCCCGGTTCCGCCCGAAAACGGCTGCTACGCTCAGGCCGAGCCGGCTCGACAGCAGCCCTGCGGGCCTGGCTCATGAACCGCCTCATACCACCGAAAACCTGAGGAAAGCACCATGGGATCAAATGGAAGTGATCACGACTACGTCCAGTGCGGATGCCACAACCCCGTCTGGAACGCCCTGAAGGACAGGCTCGACCCGGTCGGCCACACCGTCGCCAGCCAGTCACGTAGCGAACAGCAACAGGCCATTGAAGCGGTTGGCGAATCCATCGTTTTTACCGGCGGCACCATCTACCCCCTGCGCGACGGCAACATGGACGAACGGGTCGAGGCCCTGGGCATCCATGCTGGCGATGTGGTCGCCGCCGGCACCCTGGCCGCCGTCGAAGCCCGCATGCAGGCCCTGGGCATCGCCTACCGGAAGCAGTCCCTGAACGGCAGGACCCTGCTGCCCGGCCTGATCGAGCCCCACGCCCATATCGTGCAGAGCTGCGCCATGGAGGGTTGGCTGAACCTGGGGGCCATCGACAGCGACAGCCTCGACGAGCACAAGAACCAGCGGCTACGGCCTCTTTATGACTGGTCCTGGTTGAAAACCACGATCCGCGACAACCTGCCCGAGGACAGCACGGCGTGGATCCTCGGGCACATGGTCGACCCGGCGCTGATGCCCTTCGAGATCGTGCCCGGCAACCTGAACAAACTTCTGACCCTGCACTGTGGCCCCGGCGACGAAATCGGCAACCTGGACACCATCGACAAGCAGCACCCGATGCTGCTTATCAGCGCGTCGATGCACACCGCCTACCTGAACACCGCGGCGAGCGATGCCGTTTACAAAAAGACCGGCATCCGCGCCAGGAACGGTGTCCTGCAAGAAGCCGAAGTGCTGGCCGCCATCAAGACCATCCCCCTCAAGCAGCAACTGGACATACTGAAGATCTTCAAGCACCTGGAGAACTACTTCGACACCGCCGCCCGCCGCGGTATCACCCTGCTCTACGACGCCATGATGGACCCCATGTCGAAGCTGGTGCTGAGCGCCTACTTCCTGACCCGCCCCAGGAAGCTGCGGATCGGCTACGCCGCGGCCTGCGACGGCACCGCCAAGAGCATCGGCCAGCTGCCGCCCTACCGGGCCGCCAGCCGGGAGGAGGCCAAGCGTATCTACCAGGGCTCGGTCAAGCTGGTGTCCGACGGTTCCAACCAGGGGCTGACGGGCTACCAGAGCACGCGCTACTGCTGCGAGACGGACTTCGGGCATTCACGGGGCAATTTCAATTTCTGCGACGAGCACCAGCCGGCCCCGGTAGAAACTCCCGAGGCCTACAAGGCCCTTGTGCAAAACGCCATCGACACGGGCTGGCCGCTGATGATCCACGCCAACGGCGACCGGGCCGTCCAGTTCACCCTGCAAGCCTATGCCGATGCCTTGCAGGGCGGCAGCGCGCTGAAAAAACGCCACCGCATCGAACACTGCTCGCTGCTGAACGAAGACAGCCTGCAAACCATGAAACTGCTGGGCCTGTCGCCGAGTTTCCTGATCGGTCATGTCGGCTATTGGGGCTACGTCTTCAAGCAGGCGATTTTCCAGAACAAGGCCGAGCAGATGCTCGACCTGTGCCAATCGGCCCTGGACCACGACCTGCGAATTTCGCTGCACAGCGACTGTTCGGTAACGCCGCTGGGGCCCCTGCGCTCGATGGAACAGGCGGTGACCCGCAAGATGGAAGGCATTCGCGATGCCCAGGGGCGGTTCGTCCATGACCCAAGGCTGCAACCGATCCTCAATGAAGCCGAGTGCCTGACGCGCAAACAGGCCCTGAAAGCCATCACCTATGACGCCGCCTGGCAGTGCCACGCCGAAGGCTGGAGCGGGTCCTTGCAGGACGGCCATTTCGCGGATTTTGTGATTCTCGGGCAAGACCCGCTCGACGAAACGGTGCCGGCCACCAGCATCAGGGACATCACGGTCTGCGAAACCTGGAAAGGCGGTCAGCGGGTGTACGTCAATTCCGCTAGCTGACCGCTAGCCAAAGCACACCGGGTGCCTGCCCAGGCCCCGGCTTGCCGGTGTTGGTCGGCGCTTTGCCAGGAAGTATCAGGTTTGGGTGGCCGCTGCGCGGATCGCGGGCAAGCCTCGCTCCTACGGGGGCTGTGATCTTCTGTAGGAGCGAGGCTTGCCCGCGATCAATCGCCCAAACACCACCCACCCGACGATCGACCACCGACGCCTTTGCGGCGGCAGCGCCGCCGAGCGCAGCCTGCGGCAGCGGCTACAAAAGCCGCCCCCGTCGCATCAAGGCTGGTATCCCTGCCCCAGCAACCAGCCGCGCACGGCCTTGTCCTGTTCGGCGTTCAACCCCGCCAGCACCTGTTGCGCCGGCTCGTGGTGCAGGCGGCGCAGCAGTGGCGCCAGTTCCACCCCTTGCACATGCCAGATCCCCAGCGGCTGGTCCGGGGCGATCACCACCTCGGCTTCGTCCACCAGGCCGTCGCGCAATACCGGGGCGCGTTCGATGCGCAGGGCAGCAAAATCCGCCACGCGGTGCGCCGGTTCATGGTCCGGCCACTGTCGGCGCACCTGCCAGAACGGTTGATCGGCCCAGCGCTGCTCGTCGGCGTAAAAGTCCCGGCCGATGCGGGCAAAACGCAGGAACAGCTGCTCCACCCGCTGGCGGTGGAAGCGCTGGGCCAGGGCCGCGCGTTCGGGCCGTTGCAACAGCGTGTTGATCACCGCCGGCGCCTGCAACGCCGAAGACAGCGACTGGAAGATGCCGTTGCCCGACAACGGGTCCACGGCCATGGCCGCGTCGCCCACGCGAATCCAATTTTCCCCGCATACCTGCGGGCAAAGGATCGCCGTGCTGCTGCGCGCATGCAGCTGCAGATCGTGCTCCGGCGCGGCGCCGAAAAACTCCCGCGCCAGCACCGAGCCCTGGCGCCGCTGGCGGCAATAGTCGAGCAACTGCGCCTTGCCCGGCAACGCGGCGCTGGCCACGTCCAGCGTCAGTTGCCAGTAACACTGGCCGTCGGCCTGGCGCGCCATCCAGGCCCAGCCATCCTCAAGGCTGTGCACGGCGCTGGCGGTGCTGCCCGGCGCGCCCTGCCAGCGGTTGAGCAGGCTGAGCGTTTCCGGGCCTCGCAGGCCTTTGCCCAGTTCTTTACTCAATGCAGGCGCCTGGCGCCCCCGAGCCTCCACCAGAAAATCGGCGCAGCGCTCGGCCTGCCCCTCGATCCGCAGCCGATGGCCGCTCGCCGTCGACCGCACCTCCAGCACCCGGCCTTCGATCAGTTCGACCCCGACCTCGCGCAAATCCTCACGCAGGCCGCGATCGAAGCGCGGACGATCCAGCAGGTATTCGACGTTCTGCGCATGGGCCTGGCCGTTCCACGCCACCTGGCGCTGCGAGGCCTGCAACGCCGTCTCCAGCGAACGCCCCAGGCCGACGCCGCGCAAGGCCTCGAGCACCCGCAGCGACACCCCTTCGAGCGCCGGGAAGCGCCGCCATTCGCTGACCAGCGCCACCTCATGGCCCAGGCGCCGCAAGCCCAGGGCCACCGCGGCCCCGGCCGGGCCGGCGCCGAGCACCAGGATCGGCCTCATGCCCAGCCGCGCCGTTCGGGGCCGTGGTAACGGGCATGGGTTTGCAGCCACTGGACCACCTGCGGGTTGTCGGCGTCGCGGTGTTCGCCGAGATAGCGGGCGATATGCCCGCTCAAAGCCGCGCAGCCCAGGCTGGCGCCGGACTGGCCGGGATGGCTGCCCTGCACGCAGGCGGCGAAGTCGGCCTGCTGGCTGTCCAGCCACGACCATTCGCCGGGGGTGCAACGGGCATCGCCGGTAACCCGCAGCACGCCCGGATAACGCGCCGGGTATACGCCCTCGCCCTGGGCCGGCGTCGAGGCGCACAACAGCACGCCGCGCGCCAGGGCGGCCGCGCAGGCTTCGCGCAACAGGCTGCGGTCCTGGCGCAACCCCAGGCTGAGGTTGACCAGCCGCACCTGCTGGCTCACCAGCCAGTCCAGGGCGCTGGCGATCTGCAAGGCGCTGGTCACCCCGCGCTGGTCGAACACCTGGGCCACGCAGAAACGCGCCCCGGGCGCCCGCTCGCCGATCGCCTCGATGATCGCGCTGCCGTGGCCGAGCGGGTCGTCGCGCAAGTCGCCTTCGCCCACGCCGCCCTCGACCAGGTAGAAACGCCGCCCGGCCACCACCCGCGGGCGTTGCCCGGGCGCATGCCCGCTGTCGATCACACCGATCCGCAGTTCAGGCTTCATGGATCACCTTCGAGGATTGCAACACGCCGTCCACCAGCTCGAAGCGCAGGTCGGCGTCGGCCAGGGTCGAGGGCCGATGGCTGATCAGGATCCGCGTGCGCCCGGCGAACAGCCGGTCGATCGCCTCGATGACTTCGCGCTCGGTGCTTTCGTCCACCGCCGAGGTGGCTTCGTCCAGCACCAGGATCAGCGGGTCCTGGAGCAGCGCGCGGGCAATCGCGATGCGTTGTTTCTGGCCGCCGGACAGCTGCTGGCCGCGCTCGCCCAATGGGCTGTCCAGGCCTTCGGGCAGCGACTCGATCAGGCTGTCCAGTTGCGCCAGGCGCGCCACCTCGGCCACCGCCGCGCGCGGGGCGTCGGGCACGCTGTAGGCCAGGTTGTCGGCCAGGCTACCGCGAAACAGCACAATGTCCTGGCTGACCACGGCGATGCGCCGGCGCAGCTCGAACAGGTCGAGCTGGCGCAGGTCGATACCGTCCAGCAGCACCTGCCCGGCCTGCGGGTCGTGATGGCGTTGCAGCAGGTCGATCAAGGTCGACTTGCCGACCCCGGAACCGCCCGCCAGGGCCACCTTCAGGCCATAGGGAATGCGCGCCTCGATGCCGCGCAGGGTGCTCGGTCGCCCCGGATGGCTGAAGTGCAGGTCACGGAAATACAGCTCGCCGCCGCTGGGCATCGGCAGCGGTTGCGCCGGCGTGGTCACGCTCGGCTGCTCGCCGCGCAGCTCCATGACCCGGCCCAGGCTGACGGTCATGCGCTGGATCGCCACGTACAGCCCCAGCAGGCTCTGCACCGGGCCCACGGCCATGCCCAGGTAAGTGGAAAAGGCGATCAGCGCGCCCAGCTGCCAGGTGCCCTGCACCACCCAATAGCCGCCGATCAGGAACGCGCAGGCGCGCGACAGCGAAGTCAGGGTGCCGGGCACCGCCTGGGTGAAGAACTCCGTGACCTGCAGGCGCAGCAACTGGCTCATGTAGCCCTGCCCCAGCTGCTCCAGGCGCCGCGCTTCGCGCTGTTGCTGGCCGGCGCTCTGGATGAACTTCATCACCGGCAGGGTCTCGACCATGAACGACGATATGTCCGCCGAGCGCTCGCGCAGTTGCCGCACGTCGCGCTCGACCTTGCGCCGCATCCAGCGCAGCCAGAGCACGTCCAGCGGAATCAGCAACAACGCCAGCAGCGACAGCTGCCAGGACAGGGTCACCAGCAGCGCCACGGCCACCACCAGGCCAATCACGCTGGACACCGCGGAGAACAGCGAGTCGACGGCAAAGCGCTGGATCTCCGCGACGTCGCCATCGAGCCGCGACATCAGGTCGCCGATCCGCCGCTGGCCGTAGAAGCCCGGCGACAGGCGCTGCAAATGCCGGTACAGGTCGTCGCGCAGGGCGAACAGGATCCGCCCCGACAGGCGCGTATGCAGGTAGCGGTTGATGCCCGACAGCGCGGTGCCCAGCAGCCCGGCAAGCATCATCAGCCCGGCGATCCACGCCAGCATCGGGAAGTTGCGCGCCAGCAGGCCGTCGTCGATCAGCAGCTTGATCAGCCACGGCTGCACCAGCACCAGCAACGAGGCGCAGACCGACAGCGCCAGCAACCCGGCGATGGCCAGGCGCTGCGGGCGGACAAACCCGTACAGCCAGCGCAGGGCCGCTTGCAGGGCCACGGGGTCGGGGCTGTCCACCAGCCGGCTGAGCAGGCGCGCCATCAATTGCGCAACTGCTTGAGCTTGCGGTACAGCGTCGCGCGGCTGATGCCCAGGGCATCGGCGGCGGCGGAGACATTGCCCTGGTGGCTGTCCAGCGCCTGGCGGATCAGCTCCAGCTGGTTCTCGCGGATGCTGCCGCTGGCCGGGCGCTCGCTGGCGTTGAGGTCGTCGAGCATGCTGTCGGGCAAATGCTCCAGGCCCAGGGCCGCGTCATCCGTCTCGCGCATCGCCAGCGCCGTGCGCAGGACCATCTCCAGCTGGCGGATATTGCCCGGCCAGTGATAGCCGGCCAGCAGCCGTCGCAGGTCCTCGACCAGGGCCACGCCGGGGCTGCCAAGCTTGGCCAGCAGCACGTCCAGCAGCGCGTCGAAGTCCTCGCGCTCGCGCAACGCCGGGAGCATCACGCTGATGCCGTTGACGCGGTAGAACAGGTCCTCGCGAAACTGCTTGTCGGCCACCTGCTGCTTGAGGTCGCGGTGGGTCGCGCAGATCAGCGCGACGTCGATGTCCTGCTCTTCGCCGGCGCCCAGCGGCGCCACCTTGCGGTCCTGCAACACCCGCAGCAGGCGTGCCTGCAAGGCCAGCGGCATATCGCCGATTTCATCGAGGAACAGCGTGCCGCCGTGGGCCTGTTGCAGGCGGCCGATCATGCCGCCACGGCGCGAGCCGGTGAAGGCGCCCTCGCGATAACCGAACAGCTCCGACTCGATCAGGCCCTCGGGGATCGCCGCGCAGTTGACCGCGACAAAGGGCTTGCCGACGCGACTGCCGGCCATGTGCAGGGCGCGGGCAACGACTTCCTTGCCGGTGCCGGTTTCCCCCAGCAGTAATACCGGCAAGGCATTGGCCAGGCCCTGCCGGGCCATGCGCAGGGCGCGGGCATAACGGCTGTTGCTGCCGGCCAGGGTGTCCAGTTGCGGGTCGCGCGGCGCAGGGTTCGCGGCGCTTTTCGGCGTGCCGCGTGGCACGCTGCTGACATTGATCGAGCGTTGCGGCGCGCGCAGGGTCTTGTAGAAAAACTCGCCCTTGGCGGTTTGCAGGCTGCCGATGCCGCCTTGTTGCAAGCGGCTGAGCAATTGCACGCCATCCACGCCGAGAAATTCCTCGCAGCGCCGCCCCACCAGCGCCGAACGCTCGGCGTGCAACAGCTGGCAGGCCTGGGCGCTGACCGCCAGGATCTGCCCGCCGAGACTGACCGCGAGCAAGCCTTGCCACGGCGATTCGAGATACTGCCGGCGACTATGGAAGGCGAGGACGATCTGCTCGGGAAAGCTGTTGTGGAACACCCGGCTCTCGATCTGGCTGACCGCCATGCTCAGCAGCGCGGTGCTGTCGTGGACGCGGCCGAGCGGGCCTTCGCGGGTCAGGTCGAGCACGCCGAGGATCTCGCCCTGGGGGCAATGGATGGGCACCGAGGTGCAGGAGAAATGGCTCAGGCGATCCAGGTAATGTTCGCCGCAGTCGATCAGGGTGGTGCGTGCTTCCACCAGCGCCGTACCCAGGGCATTGGTGCCACGGGTGGCTTCGCTCCAGCAGGCGCCGAGGGTGATGTCCTGCACGCCGCTGCCCTTGAGCCGGTCGGCGCGGCCTTCGACCGCCAGGATGGTGGCGTCGGCATTGGCCAGGATGATCAGGCCATCCTTGCCCTGGCGCTCGGCCAGGTAGTCGATGGCCGGTACCGCCGCGTCGAGCAGCAGGCGGTTGCTCGCCAGCAGCATCTCGAGGCTGGCGCCGGACTCCAGGGTCAGTTCCGGCTGGCCGTTGAAATGCACGCCATGGCTGAGGCTGCGCCGCCACGAGGCGTCGATTTCGGCACGCAATACGCCATCGGGGACTTCGCCTTCCAGATGGAGCTTTCTGCGGGCCAGCCCCGCTTGGTCCTGCTGCTTGCCCGTTGTTTTTATAAGAGTCATCAAGCGCTCCGAATCGGTCCGCCCGGTACCTCCCCGGTCCATTCCCTGGATTGCGAGGGGCACGCAAGCCATGGGCAATGTCTACACCCGGTTCAGAAGGCAGTAAAGGGAAGTTTGGCCCATGGCCGGCCCTGCCCTTGCACAAGCAAAACCTGCGCCACGGCAAACTGCGCCGGAGCATCTTGACGTTAACGTAAAGCGGATGGCAAGTGCCGTATGGCGCAAAAAAGACGCCCACGTTATCGCCCATTGCAGGCAATCGAGCACCGCCCAGCCACCCCACAAATGCTGCTATTTCCGTAGGAGCGAGGCTTGCCCGCGAAGCGATCTCACAACCACAGCAATCAGAACTTCCAGACCGAGGCTACAGATGCATTCGCCGAGACAGGCGCACCTGACAGGTCACTGCTACTTTGCTTTGCAGGCAGGCCGAAATACACACGATTTATTGGTGCCAACCTACAATTTTGCCAATCACCCATAGGAGAGCAGCAAAGCCCAGAAGCCCGATAACGCTCCACTGCAACACGGCCAGCTTTCGTTTAAATGGCGCGGGAAAATTGTTCAAATCCTCGGCACTCAACTCCCCCCTTTTGAGATAAAAACCGGGAAACGTCACGATCCCGGAGATCCCCCCAATCAGCAACAGCTTCCCCCAGGGACCGCCGTGTTTTAACGGAGCGCGGGCCATGATGGCGGAACAGTTTTTCAAGTGGTCCAAGAGCTCATCCAGCTTGGTATAAGCCATGTGCAACGCGACACCGATCCAGACAAATGCACCGAGAATCACGACTCCGCCCAGATACCCGAAAACGATCTCAGGGGTACTCATTTGTGGCTCTCGTAAACAACCTCAAACAACACCCAGCTTGACCACTGCCGCAAGGCCCGTCATGACCACTATCAGCCCTAGCGCACTCCACTGCAGCACGACCAACTTGCGCTTAAGCGCCGCAGGAAAACCCAGCAAGTCCTCGGTACTGACCCAGCCACGCTTAAGGTAAAAATGGGGAAAGGTCACAAAACCGGAAATACTCCCGACCAGAATCAGTTTCCCCCACGGACCTCCGTGCCTGAGCGTGGTCAGCGTGCTGAGCACAGCACTGTTCTTCAGATGATCCAACATCAAATCCATCTTGGTGTAGGCCATGTGCAAGCAGATACCAAGCACAATAAATATCCCTGCAAAATCGATAAGGCCGACCACCAGAAATATTTTGTCCGCCGTATTCAGGCTCATTTGACCGCCTCATAAATTTTCTCGGCCATTGCTTCCCCGGCAGAGTTACCAACGACACCAGCCGTAAAAGAAGCACTTCCTACAACCACGACACTACAAGCCAACGAGGCTAAGCCAGCAGTTGGAACACCCAGTGCGACGCACAGTGTTCCGACAATAGGCGTCGTTAAAAAGGCTCCGACGATGGCGCCTCCTCCGACCCCACCGACAAAGTTACCGGTCTCAGTGAATCTGACTTTCTCGCATGCCTCGGTGTTACCCGCTGCACACACATCTTGAACCTTCATGTAGGAAGCTCCACCGCCAAGAGCCGTACCGATCCAGCCGCCATATTTGACGATTTTAGCCGCCTTGGCCACTCCCTCGATGTGCGTGGCATAACCTGGGATCTGCTCCGCAGCCCCGGCCTTGGTCCAACGGTGAACCAGACTGCGGCTGGAGATCCCCAGGGCACTTTTCAAGTTCGGATGATCAGGGAAGCCAATGCCTTTTCGGGTCATGGAGGTTAGTCGGGTATTGAGCTGTGCCAGCAGTTTTTTACGTTCAGCAAAGAACTCCGGCGACCGCAGGTGGCCGTCTTTCTGGAACGTGCGCTGATGCAACGCTTCGATATCACGCAGCGTGGTTTTGACGTCTTCCAGGTTCTTGGCAAACATCGCTTCACCGATGCCGATAGCCGTCGAACCCTGTGCCAGAAAGTTTTCGATTTCGTCTCGGTGCCTGGCCATGAAGTTCGCTTCTTCCGCGCTAAGCGGTTTGAGGGCGTCATTGGTCTTGGCTGCGGCCTCCATCAGCAACCCTTCTTCGCGAGTACATTGCAGGTTGCCGGGATCGCTGAGCACGATCATCGAGCCCGCTTTAACGTCGCTCAGGCCGGGGTTCAGCGACTCAAATTTGCTCATCACGGCTGGGTTGCGAGAAGTGAACAGCACCGACTCAAGCTGTTCACGGCTCATGCTTTTAGGCACGACGTAAAAGCCCGGCTCTTGCTGTTGAGGTTTTACGACAGGTTCGGTATCAGGCAACGCGGGCTTGTTTTCTTCTTGCAGGCGATGATCCAGGGAACTCGCCGTCCAGCCCTTTCCGGTGATGTGTGAATACTTGCCGAAGGTGTCGCCGCTCAAAGGGCTGAACGGGTCATTCGAGACCAGCAACCAATCGCCCCGTTCTACGCTCACCAGGATTTTGCACAGATCATCGCTCGATAGATGGCCATGCGAACTGCCGTGGGCATAAAGCAAATCATCCAGCCCGTCGATTCTGTTGCCGTACCGCCCGAGGGCCTGTTGAACTTCGAACCGGGCAAAAAATGGCGACTCGATGCTGTTGAAACCAACTCCTTCACGCTCGCGGTCTTGCCGACGAATAAGGCGCAGCCACATACCCCCCTCCTCCCTGATAAACGACGCGTCCAAGCAAGCCGTTGAGCGTGTTGGCGCTATTGATAAGGCGGGGGGATGGTGCTGGCCGTCATCTGTCGGCTCAAGCGAATAGAGCACTTGAACAGGGTAAAACCGTGTATTTCAGGAGAGTCCTACAAGCGTGCCTGAACTTGTCTGACGCTAGAGCCGGATCAAGGTCTGAGATGGCGTATTGGTCGCCTACTCTGTTGTTACGTTCAGTCATTGAGTCGGGATTGCGCTCATGAAGGCGCCTCATTACTCTGCGTCGGTCGCTGCAAAATCAGCGGCCGGGTGTAGGAGCCCGGGAATCGCACCGTGCACGAGCGCCCAGCTTTTTCTGGGTGCTTTTTTGCTGCCATCCAGCTTGTAGGAGGGTCTGGAGGTAGCCCTCTATTGCATGGAGCTACATCAATGAACGGATATATCCCGCTTCACAGCACTGCCACCGAGCATCCTGTCCTGCTGATCGATTCCAGCGCCTCGCTGGTGGACTTGTTGGTCTGCGCCGACCGGCGCGTTCGCGCCATTCACAAACTGATGAACAGCCTGTCTTGCATGACCGCGCGTACAGCGGATGAAAGTGATTTGTTCCAGATCGCCGATATCGCCTCGCTGCTGCTGAGCGATGGCGTGGCCTTGCTGGATGTGGCGCAAGGCAAGGCGCTGCAAGGCTAACGTCAGCGCTGCGCGATCACCGCATTCCCCCTGAACCGTTCGGTTCGGGGGAGCCCGGAGGCTGGGCGTTATCGTTGACATCCATCGCGGGCAAGCCTCGCTCCTACAGACGATGGCGCTTCTGTAGCGAGCTTGCTCGCGATTGCGGTCTTGCTACCGAACTAGAAAGCCCAGCGCAGCCCCAGCGAGAACTCGCTTGAGACCAGGTTGGCCTTCATCTTCTCGTCCTGCAGGCCGCGGGCATTCGGGAAGTTGTTCCAGCCACTTTCGGTGTCGCCCATGTCGACGTAGCGGTAGCCGAGGTCCAGCGCCAGGCGATCGGTCACGTCGTAGGCAACGCCCGCGCCGACGGACCAGGCCAGGTTGGTCTGGGTCGCCGAGCCGTACTGGCGCGACTCGTTACCCTGCCAGCCCTTGGACTCGAGCTGGGCCAGGCCCAGCCCGGCGGAACCGTAGAGCGACAGCTTCTCGGTCACACGGAAGTCCCGATAGGCGTTGAGCATCACGCGCCTGGACTCGATGTGGTGCTCGTTGAGGCTGGTGGGGAAGGTAGTCGAGCCGCTGGTGAATGTGTCCTTTTGCGGCAGGGACAACTCGCCCTCCACGCGCCAGCCATTGCCGAACCGGTAACCGACCCCGATCGAGCCGGTCATGTCCTTCTGACTGTCGTCGCCAGACACGAATGCACCAATACCGGGACGTGCGCTGGCATCCATGTTGCGGGCTTTGCGCTCGGCGCTGATCACCCGAGCGACCCCGTAATAACCCTCTGCTTCGGCCGGAGCGGCCGAAGCCAACGAGGTGTAAACCGCAGGAGCGAGCAGCAACACAGCGGAGATTCTTGTAAGAGTCTTCATGCCAAGTTTTATCTCTAATGTTTAAGGGAAAGCGATACAGCCTTGATCCAGCGGCGCAGTTACCCGCGGCTATCGACCGCCGCCGCACCGTTGGAAATGATCACCTCGACCCGACGGTTCAACTGGCGGGACTGCGCCGAGGCGTCATCGGCCACCGGGTATTCCTTGCCGTAGCCCTGGGTCTTGATGCGGGTCATGTCCACGCCCAGGCGTTCCAGGGCAAAGGCCACGCTTTCGGCTCGGCGCTCGGAGAGTTTCTGGTTGAAGGCATCGCTGCCCACGCTGTCGGTGAAGCCTTCGATGCGCACCTTGCGCTCGGGGTTGTTGAGCAGGAAGTCAGCCAGTTGCTGGACGTTGCGCTGGTTGCCGGGCTTGAGGCTGGCCTTGCCGGTATCGAACAGCACGTCGCCGAAGGTGACCACTTCACCACGTGGCGTCTGCTTGGCTTTCATCGCCTGCAGGGCCTTGAGCTGTTGGGTACGCACATCCAGCTGCACCTGGGTGCGCTGCACATCGATGGTGCTCAAGCCGGCCTCTGCCTTGCGCCCGAGAATGGTCTGCTCGGCCAGGGCGATTTTTTGCTTGGCCAGGTAGGCGTATTGGTCGATGTCGGGAGCACGACGATCCTGGATGGACAGCATGTCCGCCTTGCCCAGGGCGATAAAGGCATCCTGGGTTTCCAGGGCCGCCAGGGTGCTCGATTCAGGCTTGCTCTGCAGCTGCGAGTAGAGCTCGCGGGCCTCGACCAGTTGCGGGTTTTCCGGGGTCGCGGCGCAACCAGTCAAGACCAGCGCGAACGCGCACAGCGAAGGGAAGATCAACGAAGTTCGCATGGAAAATTCCTCAGTTGGAAAGCGTGGGGGCTGGCTTCAAACCAGAGTCGGGGGCCTGCAGCATTTCCTGCTTGAGGACCTGGATACCGGTCTGGGCGTCTTTCAGTTCTTTCTGCAGTTTCGCGGTGCGCGCCATGCGCTCGGCCAGCGCCGAATCCGCAGCGATCTGCTCGGCCAGGCCCTTGGCCTTGCCGAAGTCTTTTTCACCGAGCGCGCGGTCCATCAACATGGTCTTGTCTTGCGCGGTCTTCATCTGTACCGGCGCGTACTGGGTCGCCCCGGCGGATACCGCACGGCTCAGGGCATTGCGTGCCAGGGAAACCTGTTCATCAGGCGCCGGTACGCTGGCGCAGGCGCTGATCAATACCATGCCGGTGAGCAGGGAGGCCCAGAAAATGGCTCGCCGACGTGAATGCTTAGTACTCATAAAGTTCTCCAGATGTTCTCTGCCAACTAATGCTTGCAGCCCTCTTCACCCAAGTGAGAGGCAATGGAAATCCACAAGCGCATTGCCCACTGGCAATGCACAGCTGCTACTCATGATTTATTGAGCCGGTGGAGCGATGTCGCTCATCGGCACGCTCAGCGAATCAGCGTCTGACCCATCGGCCAGCGCTGGAGAGCTGTACCCCATCTTGCGTGACCACCCAGGCAAACAACCGAGGCAATGGCCTGAGTTGCTGTATGAAATTTCCGAAGGCGTCAGTCCTCGTCCACCTCACGCTCATTGAGCGGCTGCGCCGGACGATGGTTGTCGGGAAACAATTGGCGGATCTTCTGGATCTGCGCCTTTGACAGCTCGATGGGTTGCTCGAACAAAACCCACTGCACCCCTTCTGTGCAGGGAGGCGTGGTCAGCGAACCCTTGTAGAAGACATGGTGGCTGGCAGCGGGCACCAGTGAGCCGAGATCAGGCGCGTCCTTTGCCTTCAGGGTCAGGGTTTTTCCTTCAGCGTCAGGAAGTTGCTCCCACAACGCGGCCAGCTCCCGGTTCCTTTTCCCTTCCTTGGCCAGCAGGCCGATAACCAGCAAGCGGCCGTCCTGGTCTCGGTTCACCAGGTGCATCTCGAGCGGATAAGACAGGCCATCGATCTGGTGTTCGCTGGGCGTATGAAAATGGAACTGCCTCAAGCGGTATGCCGTGCCCTTGAACGTCACGATTTCTTTATCGATGACATTGGCCTGGATGGTGTGGCCATTGTTGACGACCTTGAGGGCAGCCGCTCCATAGTCAATTTTCAGATCCGAGGAGTGACCTTCAAGGGGTCGAAGCTTTTTCAGTTCGACATTGATGGGCGACTGTTGGGTGCCTTGAGCACAGAGTTGGCTGCCAAACCTGTCCCAGTGCGCGGGGCCATGATCGCCCTGGTAAGCCCAATCGGCCGCGGTCGCGGACAGGCTGGAGAGCGACAGGCACAGAGGGCCGAACAGATAAAAAGGACGAATAAACACGTTCAGGGTGCCTCATCAACGTTTGATAACTGGATAGGTTCGGCTGACACGAATCTACAGGCGCATCCCCTTGCGCCCATGCCGACGGCTCACTGACGGTTCATGGAGCAATTGGCCTGTGGGACGGGTCAGGCTCGAACGGGCGCGCGCAACCAGGGCAGCGCTGTGAGACTGGCCCACTGGGCCGGTGGATCGATGATGCTCATCAGCAGGCTCAGCGAGCTGGCGTCCGGGGTGCCGGCCAGGCAGGCACGAACCGGCTGCTCCGGGCTGTGCAGCATCAGCTCCAGCGATGGCTCCGGGCTGTCGTAGAACAGCGCATGGCAGATGTGCGGGCGGGCGCGGCAGAACTGCCGCATGTCGATGCCATAGGGCAACGCCAGGGCCTTGTTGGCGATCAGCAGATCGAACGACGGCTGCGGGCCGCTGGTCAGCAATGCCAGTTCATCGAAGGTGCGGATCGGTGCGATGCGGTAGTAATCGAGGCGATTGAGCAGCTTTTCGATATGCAGCAACTGCTCGTGGCGCTCATCGGCAATCAGGATGCGCAAGGCTTTGTTGGTCATGCGCGCTGGCTCCGCTGTTGCCCGCCCTCGAGCCAGCGCAGCAGGTCGCCGCTGCTCATGGGCCTGGCGTACCAATACCCTTGCCCTTGGGTGCAGCCCATGCTCAGCAGGTGCTGGCGTTGCTCGTCGGTCTCGATACCCTCCACCACTACCGCCATGTCCAGGGCTTCACCCAGGGCCAGGGTGCTGCTGACCACCGCATGGCAACGCGGCTCTTGGGTCAGCGCCTGGACGAAACCGGCGTCCAGCTTGATTTCATTGAAGGGCAATTGAAGCAAACGCTGGAGTGAAGAAAAGCCGGTTCCGAAATCGTCGATCGACAATCGGCAACCCATCATCCGCAAACGATATAGACACTCCAGGCTGGTCTCCGGCGCTTGCAGCAGGCCACTCTCGGTCAGCTCGAAGGTCAGGCTCGAGCCCCGCGCGCCGTACTCATTGAGCAAACCGCGGATTTGTGAGGCAAGAGTGCCGTTGGACAGTTGCCCGGCGTGCAGGTTGAACGCGAAATTCAGGTCATGCCCCAACGCCCGTAATTGCTGTTGCAATGCGAGCCCCTGGTGCAGCTGCTGATTTAGCAGCTCATCGAGCAAGTCGTAACGCTCCAGGACCGGCAGGAAACAAGCGGGAGACAGTACCTTGCCAGAGGCATGCCGCCAGCGCGCCAGCACTTCGACCCCGGTGATGTCCCCCGTCTCCAGGATGAATTTCGGTTGAAAAAAAGCGCACAGCTCATGAGCCGCCAGGGCCTCGCGCACTTGAGTCTCATCCGGAAAGACTTCCGGTGGTTCGGGCGGGGTTGCGATACGCGGCACAGCGCAGTGCTTTTTTAGCAAGCGCTCCAGGGTTTCGTAGTGCAGCGGCTTGCCGATATCGCCGAGCAGTTCCAGGTTCAACAGGGAAATGATCTGCCGCACCGTGCGCCGTAGATCGGCGGACAGCGAGCTGCTGATGATTACCGAACCCACCAGCCCCGAATGGCCGACCGCCTGCAAGAACTCCAGGCCGTCCATGCCATCCATGCGCAGGTCGCACAGGGCGATGTCCACCGGGCCGACCTCGTTCAATACCGCCAGCGCCTGCGCGCCGTCCGCGGCCTGGAACACCTGCGTGCAGCCCATCTGCTGCAACATGCTCACGGCAATGGCGCGCTGGAACGAGTGATCTTCAAGGACGATGACACGCAAAGTAGAAACAGGCATTGGGACCCACCCACGAAAAGAGCTGTAGCTCATGTTGCGTCAGTGCCCCAGGAAACAACCGAGGTAACGTCCTCCGTTGCTGTATGAAATTTCCCAAGCAATGCCAGCCGGATAAACCGCAGCGCCGCGCGCTAAAAACCCCAGGCAAAAAAAAAGCCCAGCCAAGGCTGGGCAAAGGAGGGAACACCTTTTACCAGAGGTAGCGATAACCGAGCGTCACGCCCCATGGCTGTTCAATGTCATTGCCCTTGGCGAACTCGGCATCGAGGGAAAGCTTGCTGCGTTCGCTGACTTGCAGGATCCCGCCAAAACCCAATTCGGCACGATTACCCGGCAACTCGGACTTGAGCTTGTGGCCGTTGACCCTGACATGGCTGTCGCCAGCATGCTCGGCGATATAGGAGGCCTTGACATAAGGCTGGGCCTGCATGCCATTGCCCAGTTCCAGGCTGCGGCCGAACAGCGAGCCAACACGGCTTTGCAATGAATCCATGGCCGCCGAGTCGACCCGCAGACCATTGCTCGCGGTGTATTTCGCGGCCGTGGTACGGGTGGCGCTGAGCTCGACCTGCGGCTCGACGAACCAACCATCCTTGAGCTTGATGTGCTTGCCCACTTCCACATCGACACCGTAGCCGTTGGCGCTGTAGGAGCCCTTGACCGCGTTGCCCAGGTTGGTCGGCAGCTTGAGGTCGTTGTCGAAACGGCTGTACTTGAGGACGCTGTCGACGTACACACCGTTGTCATTCAGGTAGGTGGCATAGGCCCCCAGCATCCGGCTGTCGATCTGCCCGGACGCGCCTTCGCCGAAGTTCAGCTCGGACTTGGCGGTACCGAGCATGCCGCCGACGTAGACCTTGCCGCTGGATAGCGCAATGGCCTTGTCCGCGCCGATCTCGACCCCGGTGTTGTTCTGGCTGAAGGCCCGGCTGGAATGCTCGGCGATGTTGTAGCGGCTGCCGATGGCCCGCGTCCAGACGCCGCCCTCATCCTTGCCCAGGCGCAGTTCGCCCAGGCGTTTGACCAGGGTATTCATCTGCGCATTCCACAACGTGGCGGCCGCAGTCTGTGAGGCGATGGCGGCATTGGCCCCCGCCGACAGATGCTCCGGGGCCGGGTCTACTGGAATGACAGGTGGATCAACTGGGTCGACTGGCGGATCAATCGGATCAACTGGAGGATCAACCGGGTCGACTGGAGGATCCACCGGGGGCACGCCCGCGGTGTTCACCAGGTACCAGTCATTCGCCCGCTGCTCCAGGGTGTAGCGGAACGCGCCGGCGTCCACATGCCCGCCATACAGGCTGAAGCCCCCCGCGCCGCCGTTGCCATCCACCAGCATCAGCTTGCCGTTGGCCGCCGCCGGCTCATGGCCGGAATCTTCCACCACCAGGGTATGGGCGCCTTCGATCGAACCGCCGACCTTGATCAGGTCGCCCTGCTCGCTGGCCAGGTCGCTGTTCATCATGAAGGTGCCGTTGCCGGTAAGGTCGCCGTCGATGGCCAGCACGCTGTGCGCAGGACCGCTGAAGCGCACCTGCCCTTGATCGAGGTTCAACTGCCCGACCTGCGAACTGCCGGTCATGTCCCAGGCGCTTTGATTCAAGGTCAGCACATTCAAGCCATGGGCCGTGCCAGTCAGGCTGGAGCCATCGTCCAGCAGCAGTTGCGAATTGCGCGCATTGGCCTGGATGGCGCCGCTCAGGCTCGACTGGCTGGCCGTGATCAGCACGTCCTCACTGTCGAGCACGCGGCCATCGGCGAGGGTCCGTTGATCCACCGACAACAGGGTGTCCGCGCTCAGGGTCGAGCCGCTCAGGTCGATCCGCGCACTGCCGCCCTGGACGCTGATGGCACGGCCATTGGCGACCTGCAACTGGGTGTTCTTCAGCTCGAAGGTGTTGCTGACGCCAGCGCTGGCCAATGACTGCAAGCCGATACTGTCGGCGCCAGCGGCCGCGATGTTCAGATTATCCAGGCGCAAGGTCCCGCCGTTATTGGCCTGGGCCGCCCGCGCCTCGCTACCGCTGAGGGTGATCGATGAGTCGGCGGCTGTGATGGTCGAGCCGGAATAGGCCGCCAGGCCGATCGCCGTCTGCTCGCTGCTCAGGTCGATGTTCTCGAGCGTGATTTGCGAACGGTCGCTGGCAAAGGCGCCAACGCTGTTGGCCCCGACCTGCAGCGACAGATTGCGCGCCTCGATGGCCGAAACGTTGCCGGCATAGAGCGCATAGGCCTGGCGCCCTTGGGTGTGCACGCGGCCACCGTCGAGGCTGGCCTTGCCGCCCAGTTGGGTAAAGACGCCAATGGCGTTGTCGCCCTGGGTGTCGATGCTGAGGTTGTTGGCCTGCAACTGGCTGTCGGCGTCAGGTACCCAGACACCATAGGCGTTGGCCCCAGTGGTGACGATCTGCGCATCCCTGAGTGTCGCCGTGGCATTGCGGTTGACGTTGACGCCAATGGCGTTGTCACCCGCGGTATGGATGCTCGTATTGTCGACTGTACCGAGTGCGCGCTGACTGGCATTTGATCCAAGCAGATAGATACCGTGTGCGTTGTCGCCGGAAGTCTGCAGCGTGCTTGCACGGATATTGATCACGCCATCATCGAGCAAATTGATGGCCGAGGAAAATTGCCCGCTGGTGTCGATGGCCACCCGATCGAGTTGAACTTGCGCGCCGCGCTGCAGATTCAAGGCAAAGGCGTTGTCGCCACGAGTATTGATCCGTGAATCACTCAACTCCCCCGTGTTATTTGCCCCGGCAAAGCTCATGCCATGACTTAAATTGCCAAGGGTAGTGAAGCTGGAACCTCTAACAAGCAAATCTGTGCCGGCGCCAGATAACACCACACCATGGCTGAATTGCCCATCGGTCGTAACGGTACTGTCATTGATCAACACACCAAGGTTACTGCCAGCAAGGCTGATACCTGGTCGGCTATCTTCTGCGCTATTGATGACCACACCGTCAAAGCTCAAATCCGGTTGAGCTGCTGATGCCGTACTTTGGCCCAGTGCAAATAGAACCAGGCTGGCTGACAAGGAAAGTAGAAAACCAGGTGCATACAACATGAGGGTCCCTTCCATAATTATTAGAGCGCAGGAAAGACAACTCTCTAGTAAATGAAAGATCACCCGTATCGGGAGTTTCCCAGTGCAATGTAGGAAAATTCCCACGCATGCATTCAGTTAAAAAAACTTAGTCAACTTCGTGCACAGCAATGCTTGGGAAATTTCCTACAGCTGCTTGCGATCCACCCTGCTCCACGTTCTGGCATGCACACTTAAATTAGCAATCGCTTCCTGGCAATTCGCAAGCAAGCAAATCGTTTGGCCTGAGAGTTCGAAGCTTTGCGCTTGAAACCCACGCCAAAGTGAAAGAAATTTAATTGTATTAGGACTTAATAAATGAAAAGAATTATTGGTGTAGGTTTGCTGTCTGTTGCGGCATTGTCGTCAGTCAACGCTCACGCGGCGAAAGCCGAGTTGAAGGTGATCGGTACCATCACCCCGGCTGCATGCGTTCCCAACTTCGCCGGCGGAGCGACTATCGACTACGGCAATATTCCAGCGGGTACCCTTAATAAAACCTCCAAAACAGATCTTCCAGTGAAGACAACCACCATTAATATCACTTGCGATGCTCCCACGACTTTCTATCTGAAACCGGCGGATGAACGTGCTGCGACCGTAGCCACAGGCGTGTTACCTACCGGCACAACAGCTATTGCAGTCTACGGTCTGGGAGCCGCCCCTGGAGGGGCCAATATCGGCGCTTACGCCGTGCAAATCACTGGCGGCGTCGCAGACACCGGCATCACATCGCGAACCCAAAGCATTGACGGTGGGACTACCTGGGGCATCTGGAATGGTCGTTTTAGTAACACCGGGACCCAACTCATTGGGTTTACTAACGGAGCCAATGCCAACCCCGCCCCTCACACGACCATTACCGCGGACATCTCCGTAATTACGGCTATTGCTCCAGCCGATACCCTTCCTCTGACCAACGACATCATCCTTGATGGTCTGACCACCGTTGAAGTTGTTTACCCATAACGCTCGAACTTAATGGCTTCGTTTAGAGACGGTCCCAACTCCGGGGACCGTTTCATCTGTAATGTCGCTAGAACCATTGACAACGCAGCCTCACGAAAAAGCACATCAACTTTAATCCCAAGCGAGAAAGCCCAACTTAACTTCAAGTATGGAACCATACGATCATGCTTCTAAAACCCCATCGCCACAGACTTACTATTGCTACATTTATTGCGTTCACCTTTGTTCTCCTGGCTCCCCACGCCGCATATTCTGCCGGCATGATTCCGGAAACTTCAGTTATCATCCTTAATGAAGAAGTGGGTGAAGCAACGATCAATATCAAGAACTCCGACAACTCACCCGCTCTTCTGTATAGCTCTATCGAAAACTTAGAAGATGACCAAGAAAACCTTGTTGTCCTCACCCCACCCGTAGCACGTGTTGAGCCGGGAGAAACTCAAGCTGTTCGATTTCTATTAAATTCACCCACTCCACTCAAGGTACAACGCCTGCGTCGAGTCACCTTTGAAGGAATTCTGCCAAAGGATAAATCGCCAGGTGCCAGGATTGGCATGAATGTCCGGCAAAATCTGCCTGTGATTATCAACCCTAAAGGGTTGGAAAAAGATCGTGAGCCCTGGCTTCACCTGAAGTGGTCCGTTCAAGGTAAAAACCTGACGGTCGAAAACCCCAGCGCCTATGTAGTGAGGCTCGGGCAATCGGTAAATGTATTGCCTTCCAACTCGCTAGTAAATTTACCAAAACTCTATGTACTGCCTGGTGAAAAAATAACTATTGCGCTGCCCAATGAAATAGCTGGAGCAACAGCTATCAAACTTTATCCTGCGACGGTTTATGGGTTCGCCGTGGAAAGTTACGAAGCACCGCTTTCAAAATAAGCCTCTCACTCATACCTCATGACATAAAACCACCAGTACAGGCGTGCCTTGTTACTGCCTATATGCATGGATTTTTTTCAATATGACCAAGCTTTCGAATCGAAACTTCCATGCATATGGAAACCATACTTTGCGCACACTCTCAATTCTGATAAGTGTCTTTGCAATCACACCGCTGCGGGCAGAGCCAGCTGACTCTGCACTCGTTTCACAAGATAAGAAGACGGCCTCCATTTCTTTCGATCTGGATATGCTCAAAGGACGCGGCATCGACCCCAAACTTGCCGCCTACTTTGCTGAAGCACCTCGTTTCCGTGAAGGCTCGCATGTAGTCACTCTGTTTGTTAACGGAGAGCGTAAAGGACAGGCGAACGCGTTATTTGATTCACAAGGCGAATTGATATTCGATAAACCCCTGCTCGACAAAGCTCAGTTGATTTCCCCTGCCGCGGCTTTTCGCCGCCCGAAAGACTCACCGGACTCGGAAACCTACGACTTTATTAAGGCTTTCCCCAACACAGTCGTGCAGTTGCAACCTGGAAAAGAAGAAGTTCATCTCATTGTTCCTACCGAGACATTGAGGCCTCATGCACTGGACGTTGGCCAGTACGACAGTGGCGGTACAGCGGCGCTGCTCAACTATAACTTGATAGGGGTCAATAGTGAGTTCTCAAGCGGGTCCAGTGAGTTTCGCTCGGTAGATACGGTGGCGGGTTTTAATGCCGGCGACTGGATTTTTCGCAGCCGGCAAACCTATACATCTCAAAATAACAAAGGCCGGGTTGAACACCTTTATGCCTATGGACAGAAGACATTCGCTGAAATCAGCTCGATTGTTCAAGGTGGACAGATCAACATCACCAATTCAATTTTTGCGGGTGATCCAATTACCGGTGTACAAGTTGTGCCAGAGGCAGGTCTGCACCAGGCCTCGCAAGGAAGTGGTGCAACAGTGGAAGGCATCGCCTACTCCACTGCACGGGTAGAAGTGCGACAGAACAATGCGTTGATTCATACTTCAGTAGTCCCTGCTGGCCCCTTCAGCCTGACCAATCTGCAGTTACTCAGCAGTAATAGCGACCTCGACGTTACCGTGATCGAGGCAGATGGCTCCAGGCAGACTTTCTCCATTCCTGCGGCAAGCCTTGGCGGTGGTACTCTGGGATCCACACCAGGTTATTCCTTTGCCGCGGGCCAATATCGTCCCTATGGCGACATCGATAACAAAAAACCGACTTTGCTGACAGGAACCGGCACTTGGCAGCTAGACAGCAAGACAAACCTCACTGCAGGTTTGATGGGGGCCTCGGACTATCAGGCTGCGGGCTGGGCGACTGATCATGCCTTAACACCAGACACCACCCTGGGTTTACGTCAGGTCGTTTCTAGCGCGAATGAAGAAAATGCTCGAGGCACCCAGGTTAGTGCTTCTCTCAACACTCTGGTTAACGACAAGTTGTCGTTGAGTTTTAGTGCCACTCAAAACACAGAAGGCTATCGCGACCTGGTTGATACGACCTATCCCGATGAGTCTGACTGGCTCAAGTCGCGGTACCGCAATCAATACACGGCCTCCATGGGATGGACCAATAAGAAGCTGGGCGGATTTCGCCTCTCACATTCCTATTCAACCCTCTTCGATGATACTTCCACCCAACGCCTTGTCGGCTCTTGGTCGAAGAATTTCAAGCACGCAAATGTGTCCTTGAACGTGCAAAAGAGCATGGGGGATAGAGGCCCTTACGACACGGGAGACTCTATTTACCTCTCGGTGAGCATGCCTATTGGTGGGCGGACCGTAAGAACTTATGTCAATTCGGATAACAACAGCACACGAACTGGTGCAAGCTATAACGAACAAGTAAATGACACATTTGGTTATCGGTTACAAGCCGAGCGAGACATGTCTGATCGGGAAACTGATATGTCAGTAATGACCAATATCCTTCCACGCTATACACAGGCGACCTTGGGTTACTCCCGCAGCGGTAAAGATTCGACTACTTACAACGGTAGTCTGAGCGGTGGCATCGTTGCTCATAATGATGGTGTTACCTTCACCCCTTATGCCGTTGACGATACATTCAGTATTTTGTCCGTAGGTGATATAGCAGGCGTCAAGATTTCCACGCCGCAAGGCCCTGTATGGACAGATTATTCGGGTAAAGCCGTTGCACCCAGCCTTCAGGCTTATAGCAACAACCGCTTGGAGATTGCCCCTAGCAGCCTGCCTCGCAATGTCGACATCATCAACGGATTTAAAGAAGTCCAAACCGGTCGTGGAGCAGTCAAACGAGTAGATTTCGGCGTCATATCCAGCCGTCGAGTTCTTATGACCGCCAAAGATCTCAACGGCCAACCGCTGGAAAAAGGGCTTATAGTGCTTGATAGCCAGAAACAATACCTTTCCACCGTGGTGGGTAATGGCCAGATCTTTTTGTCAAACGTAGAGCCTGGAACCCAACTAGTTGTTTCCCTGGCTAACGGTAAAAGCTGCTCATTGAACTATAAGCTTGCGGAGAAAGCGGATACATCTACTTACTTCGAAGCTGTCGACGCGCTTTGCGCGCCTATTTAACAGGTGATAAAAATGTTCAAATTTTTTATAAAATCAGAAGCCCGAGCAGAAGCCACACTCGGCAAACTTCCAGCAGCACTTTTCATTTTCACGGCTATGGGTTTAAGCTCTCACACCATAGCAAGCTCTGAAAATGATTGCGCGCTTCAAATCAGCCAACCATTAATTAATTATGGCCAGGTTAATCGTACTCAATTATCCCCAAGTGGATTACCAGTACGCAATGCGTTGCTCGGAAAAAACACTATTAGTCTTTCCGCTGTTTGTGACGGTAAATCCAATATGGCTTTGTACTTCAGGGGGGAAGCCGCCAGCAGCGATAGCTACCGCTTCGCCCGCACTGGCGCCTTCACCTTGAAAATACTGAGCGCGCAGCTTGATGGGAAGTCTATTCGTATGCGCCCAACACAGACGGTTTCCGCCAACGCGAACGAGCAAAAGCTACGTCCGGGAGAAAGTGTCGCTCCTTACGATGGAATGCATACCCAGGCCGGTGAGCGCCTTAGTATCCTGATCGAAGTGGAGACTCATATAGATTCCGAAGCCGCGAGAGTTCGGACAGAAGAAGTATGGAGTGGTAGTGGCCAGTTTGAAGTGGAAACCTACTGATTAAACGCTACTCAACATAACGCCTCTGTTTTTTGAGGTGCGGCAGGAATGGCCGTTACTTGCCACCTCTCGCCGCCTGAAATGCTTGTCTTCATTACCGAAATATCACCAACCGCCCTCACAAGACGTATCAGGATTTCTGGTACTGCGTAGTAGTTGAAATACCCCATGACCCTTCGAGCAAGCCATGACCCACGATGGGATAAGGCTCATGGTGCCGCGTCTTAACTCGCCCCGAATGGCGTTGCGTGCATCTGCGTCTTGATCCTCAGCCGAGGATTTGAAAGAGCCCTTCTCTAATTGGCACTGCGATTGTGAGGCAAGCCACCATAGCGGGGGGCTTGCCTCTCCCTACCGCCTACAAATCTGTCCAGCAAAATTGAAAAACAGACCGAGGCAGGCCAGATCAAAAAACACTGTGCCCGCCATTGCCTTGAAGGTAGATATTCGCCAGCTCCAGCCAATCACCGCGTCCAGCGACTCGAACTATGGGCGGGGTTACTGACAGGGCAGGCGTTCGGCTCTAACTCAACGAGTCTCAAATGATCCGCTGTAGGTGTCCAACGCCATCGCCAGCGCGGACATTTCCTCTTTCAACGCCGCACCCGCCCGCCGCAGGGCCTGCCCGTCAGACTTCACCTCACAGGCGGCCTCCAGTTGCTCACAGGCCAGGATCAGGCGTCGGGCCTTGACGATGCGCGCGCCGCCCTTGACCTTGTGCGCCAGGTCGGAGAGTTCCTGCCAGTCCTGGGTGGAGCAGTCTTCGCGGAGCCGGGCCATGTCCTGCTGGTTGCTCTGCGCCAGGTCGTTCAGCAGCTCGCGCATCGCCGCCTGATCGCCGCGGACCAGTTTTTCCAGGGCGGCGAAGTCGATGTCGTCGACCTGCTCCTCGGCGGCCTGATCCGCCGGCGCCTCCACGACGACCGGCTCGAACCGGTCCAGGCGCTGCTTGAGCGATTCCAGGCTGATGGGCTTGAACAGGCAGTCGTCCATGCCGGCCTCCAGGCAACGGGTCTTTTCATCCGGTTGCGCGTTGGCGGTAAAGCCGATGATCAGGCACGGCGCCAGGCGACGGTCCGCTTCTTCGACACGAATCGCGCGCGACAGGGCATAGCCGTTCATGATCGGCATATTGCAGTCGGTGATCACTACGTCGAAGCGCTGCTGGCGCCAGGCGCGCAAGCCATGGGCTCCATCCTGGGCCTCGACCAGGCGGTGGCCCAGGTAGCCCAGCTGCTTGGACAGCAGCAAGCGATTGGCCGGGTAATCGTCAACCACCAATATGTTCAGCTCGCGTTGCTGGGCGGCGTCGACCGTGGCAGGCGTCTGGGCGGGCAGCGGCTCGAGGACGGGAACCTGCAACAACACTTCGATCTGCGTGCCCTCGCCCAGCACGCTGCTCAAATGCAGTTGCCCACCCATCATTTCGCAGAGGGTGCGGCTGATGACCAGCCCCAGGCCCGAGCCACTGCGCCCGGACTGGTTGTTGTTGCTGGCCTGGGTGAAGGGGCTGAACAGGCGCTGCTGGTCCTCCACGGAAATACCCTGGCCGCTGTCCTCGACCCGCAGCCGCATCGACAGCGGCTCGCCGGGGGTGTCGGCCAGCACCTCCAGCGACAGGCGCACCTCGCCCTCGGCGGTGAACTTGATAGCGTTGCTGACCAGGTTGGAAACGACCTGCTTGAACCGCAACGGGTCGATCGACACATCGCAATCGGCGCGGGCATCGAGCGCAAGCTCCAGCTTCAGATGCTTCTGCTGCGCCAGGCCCTCGAAGATCCGCGCCACCGACCTGACCAGCTCGCGCAGATTGGCCCGGCCGGGGGTCAGCGACAGCTTGCCGGACTCGATGCGGGCGATGTCGAGGATGTCGCCGATCAGGTCCAGCAGACCGTGGGCGGCCCCCGACGCGACCTCGATGGCAAACCGGTCGAGCACGCCCTGGTCGGACTTTTTCAGGGCCAGTTCGAGCATGCCGATTACCGCATTGAGCGGTGTGCGAATTTCATGGCTCATGGTCGCCAGGAAGGTGGTCTTGGCCCGGTTGGCTTCCTGGACCAAGCCCAGCAGTTGCTCACGCTCGCTGACATCGATCCAGCCGGCGATCATGCCGGCAATGGCCCCTTCGCTGTCCTTGTACGGCAGCATCCAGTGGTAGATCGTCAGCCGTTGCCCATCCGGCCGCACGAGAAAGCGATCCTGGACTTTCGCCACGCCGTCACGCATCACCTGTTGGTACTCGGCGTGAAAAGCCGCAGCCTCGGAACTGTCGACAAATCCGCGATCGGCAACGCGTTTGTTTTTGACCTCCTCCAGGCTCAGGCCCAGGACCTCGAGGTAACTGGAGTTGCAGATCAGCATGCGCCCCTCAAGGTCACGCACGTAGATTGGATGCGGCGTGCCGTCGATCAACGCTCGCATGAATTCCAGCTGGTTGTTCAGCGCCCGCTCGGCCACTTCGCGCCTATGGATCAGGCGGCGCAGATAAGCGATCCAGACGAACGCCAATAGCAGCAATACACCGGCGATAAAAAACCCCTGGATGATCGCGCTGCGATTACGCAGCCAGAAGTTGTCGTCGATTACCACCTCGCTGCGCCAGCGACCGGTGATCTCGGCCATTTCTTCGGGCGAGATGCTCAGCAGGGCCTTTTCCAGGATGGCGTACAGCTCCAGGTTGCCGCGATTGGTGACAAAGGCGAACCGGGCGGGTTCTATGCCCACGGTGCTGGTGACCTGCAAACGGTCCCGATACTGGCGCGAGATCATATAGCGGGCGCTGAGCAGGGAGTTGGCGCCGGCATCGACCTCCCCCTTGGCGACCATCGCCATGACCTGGGCGGCGTTGTCGGCATAGACGATCTGAATGTGCGGAAAACGGCTGGCGATGTAGTCGGTGAGGAACGCACCGCGGATGATCGCCAGGCGCTTGCCGGCCATGTCATCCAGGGTCGCCGGGCTCTGCGGGCCGATGCGGTTGATCAGGACATACGGAGTCGTCAGATAAGGCCGGGTAAAGCGCATCTGCCCTTCCCGCTCGGCACTCGGGGTCAAGGCGGCCAGCAGATCGACCTTGCCCTCCTGCAGGCTTTCGATCTGCCGGGCCATCGAGGTGCCGCGCACTACGTCGAACTTCAAGCCGGTGCGCAGGCTGACCTTGGCCAGCACATCGCCGCTGACGCCACGCAGCGCGCCTTTTTTGTCGAAAAACGACAGCGGCAGGAAGTTCTCCATCGCGGTGACCGTGACCCGTGGATGTTTTTCCAGCCAGCGTTGCTCCTTGGGCGTGAGGTGCAGGCGATTCTGCCCCGGGATATTCATTTCCGAGGAGCCCCAGCGCCGCAGGATCGCCATGCGCTCGCCAATGGGAATCGCCGCGATGGCGGCATTGATAATCTCCAGCAGCCGGGTGTTGCTTGCCGACAAGGCAAAGGCAAAGCGGCTGCCCTCCATCCGCGAAAAGTCCGTGAGCTGGACGTTATTGAGGTAGTTCATGCCGATCAGGTAGTTGGCGCTGATCGCATCGCCGAGGTAAGCATCCGCCTTGCCGAAAGCCACGGCGCCGATTGCGCTCAGCGTCGAAGGGTAAAGTTGCAATTGCGCATCGGGATAGACGCGGCTGACGCTCTGCGGTGGCAGGTAGTGATACAGCATGGAAATCTTTTTCCCGGCCATATCCGCGGTAAACGAAGCGCCATCATCGTTGCGGGTGACGATCATCGGCTGATCGTCGGCATAGGCGGTGGACATGACCAGTTCGGGGTCGGTTTCTTCGAAGCCGTTGGCGGTGCCCAGCAGGTCGATTTCACCGTCTTTCAACGCACGGATTACATCCGTGCGGGACGGGAAGCGGCGCACCTGCACCTGGACATGCAGTAATTGGGCGAGCAGCCCCACGTAATCGGCGGTCAGGCCTTCGTAATCGCGACCGTTGCCGGTTACGTCGAATGGCGGGTAATCCGGCGCCGAAACCCCAAGGTACAACGTGCCTTTCTTGCGCAACCAGCTCCAGTCCACCTCGGCCAACCCGACCTGGTGTTCGCCCAGCCCGGAGCGCCCAAGCAACTGCAGGGTTTCCACTTCGGGCTCATCGGCGGCCTGCGCCACCGCCCATGGCGGCGCCAGCAACACCAGCAGGGCCAGGCACACGCGCAGTGAGTATTTCATCAGATCAGGTTGTTGCGCTTGGCCAGTTCCGAAAGGTGCACCAGCGAGCTCACATTGAGCTTCTCGATCAACCGGGCTTTATAAGTGCTGATGGTCTTGTTGCTCAGGAGCATGTCGTCGCCGATCTGCTTGTTGCTCAGGCCCTTGGCCAACTGCTGCAGGATCGATAGTTCTCTGTCGGAGAGGCTCTCGATCAATGCCTGCTCGGAGGCTTCCACGTCCCCTCGGCGCACCGAGTTCAGGGTCAGGTCAGGGAAGAAGGTATAGCCGGACTTGATGGCGTTGATGGCCTTTACCAGCTCATCCAGATCATCGGCCTTGGACACGTAGCCGGCCGCCCCCGCCCGCATGCAGCGCATCGAAAAGAACACCGGGGACAAGGATGTCAAAACCAGGACCTTCACCGGCAGCTTCAACGCCGAAATTCGGTTGAGGGCATCCAGGCCGTCGACCCCCGGCATGGAGATATCCAGCAGCACCAGGTTGGGCTGATGTTCGCGGGTCAACTGGACGGCCGACGCGCCGTTGTCGGTTTCAGCGACGACCTCGTACTGCTCCTGCTTCAGAATCATTCTCACGGTCGAACGAATGAACGGGTGATCGTCCACAATCACGGCTTTGAGCATAGGAGCCTCTGGAAATGGGAAATCGAGTCGGGAAGGCATCATGGCGCCACACGCAAAGCGCCTGATATCCCGCTACGGCTTTTAGCATATATGAGCTTTTACAAGACCGCGCGCGGCGTGTTTTGGCCGAGGCGAAGCGCTGGCTAAACCTCTTCTTGCCCAGCGATGGAGGGCGCCCGCAGCCACGTTAACAGTTCATGGGAAGACATTGGCTGGGCATAGTAAAAACCCTGACCCACTTCACATCCCATGTTGATCAGCGAATAGCACTCTTGCTGATTGCTCACGCCTTCGATCACCAGTGTCATATTCAGCGAGCGAGCCAAGGCCACGGTGCTGGCGATCACCGCTTTGCTGCGCGGTTCGTGAATGCTGCGGACAAATTCACCGTCCAGCTTGATCTCGCTGAAAGGCAACTGGCAGAGCAATTTCAACGAGGAAAAGCCCACGGCAAAATCATCGATCGACAGCCCGCAGCCCATGACTCGCAAGCGCAACAAACTCTCCTGGATCCTGGGCTGGATCTCCAGCAGACCGTTTTCCGCCAGTTCGAATGTCAGGGCCGCCGCCGATACCCGATGGCGCTTCAACGCCTGACGAATATGGTCGGTCAAGCCCGCTTCCAGCAATTGCGAAGCATGCAGGTTGAACGACATCTCCAACGGGCGACCATCGCGCTGGAGCATGCTGAGCAGGCTCAGGCCCTGCTCCAGCAACTGCTTGAACATCTCATCGATCAGATCGTAGGCCAGCATCGCCGCGAGAAAATCCTTGGGCAGCAGCAAACCCTTCGACGGGTGTTGCCAACGCGCCAGGACTTCAGCCCCGGCCACCTGCCCATTGGCCAGGAAGAACTTGGGCTGGAAGAATGCCCGGAACTCGCCCAGGGCGAGCCCGCGGCGAATATCCTGTTCATTGGGCAAGGTAGCCACTGGCGTAGGCATCGAGGTCATCACCTGACATTGGCGCTGGTAACGCTGCAGGATCTTTTGCAGGGCCTTGGCCTGTATCGGCGTGCTCAGGGTTCCCAGCAATTCGACCCCCGAGAACGAAGCCATCTGCTCAATGGCCCGGCGTAACTGCGGCTGGAAATCACAATAGAGAATCACCGCCCGGACTGTCGAAAGCTGGCCTGCGCAATTGAGGAAGTCCAGGCAGTCCATGCCCATGTGGGCCAGGTCGCACAGGGCGACATCCACCCTGCCCTGACGCTGCATCAAGGCCAACGCCTGCTCCCCACTGCTGGCCTGCAAAATATCGAAAACCCCCACTTGCTGCAGCGCAGCGACCACCGCGCTGCGTTGAGCGGAGTGTTGTTCTAAAACCAGAATACGCAGGGCGGTCATCAGTTCGTCTGCCATTGCCACGGAGCCAGGGAAAGCATTTTGCTGGCTGAGGGCTCAGTGTTGAGCAGGGAGGTTCCCAGAGACTTGTAGGAATTTTCTCAAGCTGAATCAGCGACCTAGCGCCAAGGGGCTGAACCTGTTGCGTCCGGACACAAGGAGCTGACGGCCTCGGATGATCATGACTTGCGCTGGTAATACTCAGCCATGAAATCGACAAATACCCTGACCTTGGCGGGCAGGTTCCGGGCATGGGGATAGAGCGCGTAGTAATGACGCACGCCGAGGGTGTATTCAGGAAGAATCCGCACCAGCCTGCCCGCCAGCAGGTCGTCCTGCACGGTAGCCAGGGTAAACGCCGCCACGCCTCCGCCAGCCAAGGCGCAGGCGTGTAGCGCGCTGATGGTGTCCGTATGAAAGCTGCTATCGGGAATCACAGAAACCGATTCGCCCGTTTCATTGACCAGCGACCAGGGAGTGGCCGAGGCAAAGGTCAGCAACCGATGTTCGTTGAGTTCGGCGACGCTGCGCGGCAGGCCGCGCCTGAATACGTAGGCGGATGACGCCACCATCACCATCGGTGAGACGGTGAGCAAGCGCGCGACCAGGCTGCTGTCGGCCAAGGGACCGCAGATGCGGATGGCCACATCGAAGCCATCGGCCACCAGATCGACAAAAGGGTCCGAGCAGGACAGGTCGATCTGGATATCCGGATACCGCTGCTGGAACGCCGGCAGCCAATGGGCCAGCTCCAGGGTGCCGACCACCAGCGGTGCACTGATGCGCAGCAGCCCGGAGGGGCGCTCCCGCTCCTGAGCCACGGCCTGGGACGCGGCATCGACGCGGTCCAGGATGTCCACACAGGCGGTGTAATAACGCTCGCCCGCCGCGGTGAGGCTCATGCGCCGGGTGTTGCGATTGATCAGACGCACGCCGAGCGTGGACTCCAGTTGCTGCAAATGTCGCGACACCGAGGAATGCGTGGTGTCCAGCCGCTCGGCGGCGGCTGAAAACCCCTGGGCTTCGACGATACAGCGGAACACACGCATGGCGAGCATCTGATTCATAGCGGTTTAGCGCACCGGCAATTTGAGGATCTGGGCGGTGGTCATCACGTCGCCGAAGGTGTCCTCGACCTCGGCCAGCGCGGCCTTGTGCAAGGCGTCCTTGTCGATCGTGTCACCGTTGACGCGGGTGATGTCGCGAGTGGCCGAGGCATCGGAGGCGACTATGACCTTGTAGCCCAGGGGCGCGGCGTCACGGGCGGCACCGGCGACACAGGCGTGGGTCATGAGGCCGGAGATGATCAGGTTCTCGATGCCGGCGCTCTTCAGGCGCTTGTCCAGATCGGTACTGGCGAAGACGCTGACCGTGCTTTTCTGCAGCACCTTGTCCTTGGCCCGCGGCTGCATGTCGGGGTGGAACTTCACGGTTTCGCCATCGATGGCAAACACCGCCGAACCGGCCGGGGCAACGTGCTGGACGTGATAGACCGGCAGGTTGTGGCTGTCGGCGAACTTGATCAGCTCCCGGGTATTGGCCAGGGCCTTGGCACCGTCCGGGATCGGCATCTTGCCGGTGAAGTATTCGTTCTGGAAGTCGATCACCACCAGCGCGGACTTGCCGGCCGGCAACTCGCTGACCGGCGTGGCGCCCGACATGGCGCGAATGGTCGGATGGCCTTCAGCCAGGGCAGCGCTGCTGGCCACAATGCCGGAAAATGCACAAGCGGCGAGAAAACGACGGGTAAAACGTTGCATGGGTATTTCCTTCTTCGGTCGAGTGAATGAGCAAATGCTAGGGAAATACCTCAAGCTCGAACACAGTGCAGGCCGTACAGAACCTGTGCGGTTTTCGCACAAATGGGAGTGTTCGGCAATCTGCAATATGCGTGGTTCACCGTCTGCCGAAGCACCGCCCATGAAGGGCGAGCCGCGCGTTATCGTTGATCTCCATCGCGGGCAAGCCTCGCTCCTACGGACGGCGACGCCTGCGCTTGCGTAGGAGCGAGGCTTGCCCGCGAAGCGATTTCACAATCCCCTCCATCAGAGCTTCCAGTCCCCCGCCTCGGCAAAAAACGCCCGTGCGTTGTCTTCCAGGCTTTCCAGGTGGTAGCCGCCTTCCTGCACGATCAGGCACGGCAGGCCGAGACTGCGGATGCGTTCGCCGAGGCGGGCGAAACCTGCGCGGGTTACCGCCACTTTGCTTTGCGGGTCGAGCTCGTAGATGTCGAAACCCAGGGACAGCACCAGCACTTGTGCGTCGAAGCTTTTCACCGCCGCCAGGGCGGTTTCCAGCTGGGCGAGGAAATCGGCTTCGCTGGCGCCGTGAGCCATTGGCAGGTTGAGGTTGTAGCCCTGCCCCGCGCCGCTGCCGCGCTCGTCGGCGAAACCGGCGACGCCCGGGTAGAAGTTGGTCGGGTCGCCGTGCACCGAGACGTACAGCACGTCGTCGCGTTCGTAGAAGATTTCCTGGATGCCCTGGCCGTGGTGCATGTCGGTGTCCAGCACCGCGACCCGGGCGAATTTTTCGCGCAGTACCTGGGCGGCGATCACCGCGTTGTTCAGGTAGCAGAAACCGCCGGCGGCTTCGGCCCGGGCGTGATGGCCCGGCGGGCGGCACAGGGCGTAGGCCGCCGGTTCACCGTCGAGCAAGGCACGGGCGCCGGCAATCGCGCTTTGCGCCGACCAGTAGGCCGAACGCCAGGTCAGCTCGCCCACCGGGCAACTGCCATCGGCCAGGTAACGCGCGGCCTGGGCGAGGATGCCGCGCAGGGCGTTGGGCTCGCGGACGAAGATGTTCGACATCACCTCGTCGCCCCAGTCCTCGGGAATCTCCTTCCAGCGCAGGTGGGCTTCCTTGAGGAATTGCAGGTACGCCGCGCCATGCACCGCCAGCAACGGTTGCAGGCCGGCATCCTCCGGTTGCTGCACTTCAAACCCCAGGGAGTGCGCGGCCTGGACCAGGCGCTGGGCGCGTTCGGGCACTTCCTGTGGCGTGCGCATCTGGCCGCGTGAGTAATAGCTGCGCGGATGGTGCAGCAGCTGTTCGGGGTGGAAAAAACTGCGCATGACCTTCTCCTTATTCGACCTGGCCGGCGCGGGCCAGCACGGCGTTGAGCAATACGTCGGTACCCTGGCGCACGTCCTCGGGCAATACGTCTTCGGCTTCGTTGTGGCTCAGGCCGCCAACGCACGGAATGAAGACCATGGCCGTGGGGCAGAACCGCGCCAGGTGAATCGCGTCATGGCCGGCGCCGCTGACAATCGATTGCTGAGCGTAGCCCAGGCCATCCACCGCCTGCTGCACGGTCGCCACACAGTCGGCATCGAAGGGCGTGGCCGGGCTGATCCAGTGCGGGCTGATGGTCACCTTCAGCTGGCGTTGTCCGGCGATGGCAGCAAGCCGCGTGCGTACTTCCTGCTCCATGGCGGCGATGGCGCTGTCGCGGTGGTGCCGCAGATCGACGGTGAACTGCAACAGGCCGGGAATGGTGTTGCGCGAAGACTTGGCGATGCTCAGCTCGCCAACAGTGGTCAGGCCCTCGGGGGTAAAATCCGTGGCCAGGGTTTCGATCGCCAGGATCATCTGCGCGGCGCCGTAGAGCGCATCCTTGCGCAGCGGCATCGGTGTGGTGCCGGCGTGGGCCGCCAGGCCTTCGACCTGCACGTCGAGCCAGCGGATCGCCTGGCCACCGCTGACCACGCCGATGCTCTTGGCGTTGTCTTCGAGGATCGGCCCCTGTTCGATATGCGCCTCGAAGTAGGCATCCACCGCCCCGCCCAGCGGCCGCGTGCCGGCATAACCGGTGGCGTGCAGGGCCTCGGCGACGCTGATGCCGTCGGCGTCGCGCACCGCCAGGGCGCTCTCCAGGTCCATGATCCCGGTGAACACCGCCGAGCCGAACATGGCCGGGGTGAAACGCGCGCCCTCCTCGTTGGTCCACACCGCCACCTCCAGCGGCTTGCGGGTCTGGATCCGCAGATCGTTGAGGCGGCGCACCACCTCCAGGCCAGCGAGCACGCCGTACACGCCATCGAAGCGCCCGCCTTCGGGCTGGGTGTCGAGGTGGCTGCCCATCATCACCGGGGCGGCGTCGGGGTCGCTGCCCGGACGACGGGCAAACAGGTTGCCGATGGGGTCGACGCTCAAGCTCATGCCAGCCTCGCGGCACCAGCGGGCGAACAGCTCGCGCCCGGCCTTGTCGTCCTCGCTCAGGGCCAGGCGGCAGCTGCCGCCACGGGCAGTCGCACCGATTTCGGCCATGGCCATCAGGCTCGCCCACAGGCGTTCACCGTTGATCTTCAACATGCTTCGGTTCTCCGGATTCGATAAACACTCAAGCCATTTCCAGGCGGTGGGCGGCTGCGTGACGACGGGCCAGGGCCAGCACGCAGAGCAGCGAAATGGTCGCGATCAGGCTGTAGAACAGCGCCATCGGCCACCACTGGCCGGCGAATTGATGGGCCAGCCAGGTGCCGATCAGCGGCGTCAGGCCACCGGCCACGGCGCCGCAGATCTGATAGGCCAGGGAGATCGCGGTGTAGCGCACGCGGGTCTCGAACATGCCGCTGACGTAGCCGGCGATCACCGCATAGAAAGACGCCATGCACACCACCGCCAGGGCGATGCCGAGGATGATCAGCGGCGCCTGGCCGCTGCTCACCAGCACGAACATCGGATACGGCGAAGCCATGGCCAGCAACGACACCAGGCACAGGAAGCGCGTGGCGCCGATCTTCTCGGCGGTCCAGGCCGCCAGCGGCTGGATGCAGAACTGGATGATCGCCACCACGAACAGGCATTCCAGGATCAGCGAGCGCGGCAACCCCAGTTGCTGGGTGCTGTAGGCGATCATGAAGGTGTTGGTGAAATACACCCCGGCAATCCCTAAGGTGTTGGCGCCGATGCACAGCAGCAGCGGGCGCCAGGCGCTGTGCAGCACCTCCATCACCGGCGCCTGTTCCTTGCGCAGATTCTTCTGTGCCTGCTCGCGGCTGGCGAGGAATTCCGGCGACTCATTGACCCCCAGGCGAATCGCCAGGCCCACCACCAGCAACAGCGCACTGGCGAGGAACGGCAGGCGCCAGCCCCAGCTCATCAGGTCTTCTTCGGGCAGGCGGGTGACCGCGCTGAAGGCCAGCAGCGACAGGATCAACCCGGCCGGGCTGCCCAACTGCGCAAAGGACGCGAAGAAGTTGCGCCGGCCCCTGGGCGCATGCTCGCCGGCCATCAACACCGCCCCGCCCCACTCGCCACCGACGGCGATGCCCTGGACGATGCGCAGCAGGATCAGCAGCACCGGCGCCGCCGCGCCGATCTGTGCATAAGTCGGCAGCAGGCCGATGCACACCGTGACCACGCCCATCATCAGCAGGGTGATCACCAGGGATTTCTTACGCCCGATGCGATCGCCGATATGGCCGAATACGATGCCGCCCAATGGCCGGGCGAAGAAGCCCACGGCGAAGGTGCCGAAGGCCGCCATGGTGCTGAACAGTTTGTCGTCGGAGGGGAAGAACAAGGCGCCGAACACCAGCGCCGCGGCGGTGGCGTAAATGTAGAAGTCGTACCACTCGATCATGGTGCCGATAAAGGCGGCGGCCGCCGCACGGCGCGGCTGGGGCGAAGCTGAAGGCTTCATGGATCGTGCTCCTTTGATTATTTTTCTGGCAGGAGAGAACGGGAATGCAGAGGCGCTCTGGCGGCGCCTGTCTGGGAGGGATTTATCGTCGCGAGGCTATAATTAGTCAATTTTCTATTTATTATGCTAATTATTACCGCTGCTTATTATCAGCCCTATCCTTCGACCCAGAGCCCCGCGCCATGTCCAACCGCCTGCCCGACCGCCTGCTCAACGACCGCCTGGACTGGAACCTGCTGCGCACCTTTCGGGTGATCGGCCAGGAGTTGAGCATCAGCCGCGCGGCCGCCCGCCTGCACCTGACCCAGCCGGCGGTGAGCCAGGCCCTCAAGCGCCTGGAGGAACAATTGGGCCGCCAGTTGATCGCCCGGCGCGGACCACGTTTTGCTCTGACCGAAGTCGGCGAGCAGATCTTCCACCTGGCCGGCGAAATCTACGGGCAGATGTCCCAGGTCAGCGGCGTGCTGGAGCAGCCGGCCGACGAGGTGATCGGCAAGGTGCGCCTGCTGATGATCAGCAGGATCTTTTCCGAGCGTTTCGATGACTTCCTCGCCGACTTCCATCGCCAGCACCCGCGGGTCGACCTGGAGATCGAGGTGCTGCGCAGCTCGGACATCGTCAGCGCCTTGCAGGAGAAAACCGCGACCCTCGGCCTGAGCCTCAACCGCCGGCCCCAGCCGCGCCTGGAACAGCGGCTGTTCCTGCGCCAGCGCTATGCGTTTTTCTGTGGCAAGCACCATGGGCTGTTCGGTCAGCAGGACGTGTCCGAAGGCGATTTGCAGCGGGAGAATTTTGTCAGCTTCACCAGCGACCAGATCGGCGGCATGCTCTCGCCGCTGACCATCTTTCGCGACCAGCAGGGCTTCAGCGGGCGCATCGTCGCCTCGTCGCCGAGCCTGGAGGAAGTGCGGCGCCTGGTGATCGCCGGCTACGGCATCGGCTGCCTGCCCGAACATGTGGTGGCGGCCGATGTCGACGCCGGGCTGCTGTGGCGCCTGCCGCCCGACGAAGGTATCGCCGACGTCGACATCCATCTGCTGTGGAACCGCGAACAGCGCATGAGCCGCGCCGAGACGGTCTTTATCGAGGCCTTGCAGGGCTGCCTGGGCGCTCAGTAACCCTGGGCCCTGTCCACCTCGTTCAACAGCGCGGTGCCGGCTTGCAGGCGCCGCAGGTTGTCCGCCACCTGCTCGGCGATGCAATCGTGGGAGGCCGCCGAGGCCATGTGCGGAGTGAGAGTGACCCCGGGCGTGCTCCACAGCGGATGATCGGCCGGCAGCGGCTCCTGCTCGAACACGTCGAGCAAAGCGCCGCGCAGTTGGCCGCTGGCCAGGGCTTGGCGTAAGTCGTCGAGGTTGAGGTGGCCGCCGCGCCCGACATTGACCAGCGCCGCGCCGCGGGCCAGCCGGGCAAAGCTGTCGCACCCGAGAATGCCGCGGGTCTCGGCGGTCAGGGGCAGCAGGTTGATCAGCAGTTCCACTTGGTCGAGAAAGGGCTCCAGCTGCCCCGGTCCGACGAAGGTTTGTACCCCCGCCAGGCACTTGGCGCTGCGAGCCCAACCGCGCACGTCGTAGCCGGCGGCGGCCAGGTCGAGGGCGATGGCGCTGCCCAGGGAACCCAGGCCCATGACCCCGACCTTGAACTGCCGCGCCGGCCGTTGCAGCGGCCGCTCCCAGTGCCGTTCGCGCTGTTGCTCCAGCACCCGGTCGAAGCCGCGGTGATAGTGGATCACCGCCCAGCGCAGGTACTCGGTCATGCCCTGGCGATGCCCCGGGTCCACCACCCGGCACACCGGCAGGTCCGGGCATGAAGGGTCGTGTTCCAAGTGGTCGATGCCCGCCGCCACCGAATGAATCACTTGCAGGCTGGGCAAGCGCCCCAGGCTGCCGGCGGGTGGGAACCAGCACGCGGCGACCTGCGCCTGAGCGGCACGCGGATCGTCGGCCAGCACCGCCTGGACCTGTGGCGCGCAGCGGGCGAAGGCGGCCTGCAATTGCTTGAGCAACAGGCTGTCGCGGGACAGCAGCACCACGATGCTCATGACAGATAGGACTCGCGCTGGGACTCGATCAAGGTCAAGGCGGCCTCCCAGGCCAACTCGATGATGTGGTCGGCGTCGTCGCGTTCGAACTGTTCGGCGGTGTGGGCGCAGACCTGCGGCGACGGGTAGTTCAGCTCGCAACCGCCGGCCAGCGCCTGGACCTGGGCCTGGCAGGCACGCTCGAGGAAATGGATCTCCTGGAACGCATGGGCGACGCTGGCACCGCCCACCAGCAGGCCGTGGTTACGCAGGATCATCGCCTTGTGCGGGCCAAGGTCGGCGATCAGGCGCTCGCGCTCGTCCAGGGACAGGGCAATGCCTTCATAGGTGTGGTACGCCAGCTTGCCGTAGAACTTCAGCGCATGCTGGCTGATGGGCAACAGCCCCTGCTTCTGCGCGGCCACCGCCATGCCGGCGGCGGTGTGGGTGTGGATCACGCAGTTGAGGTCCGGGCGCGCCATGTGGATCGCCGAATGGATGACGAAGCCGGCGGCGTTGACCCGGTGCCCGGCGTAGTGCGGGTCGACGATGCGCCCCTCCTGGTCGATGCGCACCAGGTCGCTGGCACGCATGCGGTCGAAGATCACCCCGTAGCGGTTGATCAAAAAATGATGCTCGGGCCCTGGAATGCGCAGGGTGATGTGGGTGTCGATCAGGTCGGTCATGCGAAAGTGCGCGACCAGTCGATACAGGGCCGCCAGCTCGCAGCGGGCCTGCCATTCAATCGGGCTCATGTGTTCGGGTTTGCTCACGAATACACCTCTTTGGCAGCGTGGTGGACAGGCGGGTTGGCGCGCAGCCGGGCCAGGCCGCAGACGCCAATCAATGACAGGGCCGACAGCAGGCTGAAGAACACCGCCAGCGGCAGCCACTGTCCGGAAAACTTGCTGGCCAGCAGGGTGCCGATCAGCGGCGTGCTGCCACCGGCGACCGCACAGGCCAGTTGGTAGGCGATGGAAATCCCCGAGTAGCGCAGGTGCACCGGGAAGGCCTGGGTCATGTAGCCGGCGATCACCGCGTACAACGCCGAGAGAATCACCACCGCCAGGGCGATGCCAAGGGTCATCAGCACAATGTTCTGAGTGCCGACCAATAGGAACATCGGGTACGGCGTGGCCATGCACAGCAGCGCCACCCACTTGAGGAAACGCCCCTCGCCGATACGCTCGGCCAGCAACGCGGAGACAGGCTGGGACAGCAGCTGAATGATCGTCACCAGGAACAGGCAATCGAGAATCGTTGCCCGGGAAATGCCCTGGTACTGGGTGACGTAGGTGATCATGAAGGTGTTGGTGAAGAAGAAACCGGCCGAGCCGATGGTTACCGCAGCGGCGGCGAACAGGATCTGCTTCCAGCAGCTGCGCAGCACTTCCATCACCGGGTACTTGGCGGTTTCGTTGTTGTCCCGGGCCTTGGCGAACTCCGGCGACTCATGCACGCCGGAACGGATCATCAGGCCGAACATCATCAGCACGCCACTGGCGAGGAACGGTAGGCGCCAACCCCACTCAAGGAAGTCCTGCTGGTCCAGGCTGGTCACCAGGCGGAAAGCGATCAATGCCAGCAGCAGGCCGGCCGGGCTGCCGAGCTGGGCGAAGGAGGCGTAGAAGGTCTTGCGTTTGGCCGGGGCATGTTCGCTGGCCATCAGTACCGCCCCGCCCCACTCGCCGCCCACGGAAATGCCCTGGATGATGCGCAGCACGATCAGGCTGATGGGCGCCCAGATGCCGACGCTGGCGTAGCTGGGCAGCAGGCCGATGCCGGTGGTGGCCAGGCCCATCAGCGCCATGGTCACCAGCAGCATCTTCTTGCGCCCGAGACGATCGCCGAGGTGACCGAACACCATGCCGGCCATGGGCCGGGCGATAAAGCCCACGGCGAAGCTGCCGAAGGCCGCCAGGGTGCTCATCACCGGATCGCTGCTGGGAAAGAACACCTGGCCGAGGACCAGCGCCGCGGCCGTGGCGTAGATGTAGAAGTCGTAGAACTCGATGGTCGTGCCGATAAAGGCCGCCGCCGCCGCTCGGCGCGGCTGAGGAGTGCTGTGCATGCAAGGACCCTGTGTATTTGTAGTTTTGGGCAGGTGCGGAAGGCTGATCACGCGGCGCTCTCTGGCGCTTGTGGGCTTTATCGCCGTCGTGCCAGGATTAGTCAATTTTCAAATTCTTATCTTTGCTATTAGCACTGCTACTACATGGAGCCGCCATGCCCGCACCGCTCTCCACCTCCAACCCCTGGGTCGGTCGGCGTTTCCTCAACGATCGCCTGGACTGGAACTTGCTGCGCACCTACCTGGTGATCGGCCAGGAAGGCAGCATGAGCCGCGCCGCCGCACGCCTGCACATCACCCAGTCGGCGGTCAGCCAGGCCCTCAAGCGCCTGGAGGAACAGCTCGATTGCGTGTTGATCGCGCGCAGCGGACGGCGCTTCGAGCTGACGGAGACCGGGGAGGAAGTGCTGCGCATCGCCACCGATATCTACGGCGATATTTCGCGCTTGGGCACGGTGCTGGAGAGCCGCAACGACGACGTGGTGGGCAAGATCCGCATCCTTACCGTCAGCGGTGTGCAGGCGCCGCATTACGACGAGTTCCTCGCCGATTTCCATGAAGCCCACCCGAAAATCGAGTTGGAAGTCGAGGTGATGGGCAGCTCGGACATTATCAGTTCGCTGCTGCAAAAGACCGCGACCCTGGGGGTCGGGCTGTGCCGCCTGCCACAACCCAGGCTGGAACAACGGGTGCTGTTTCGCGAGCGGTATGCCTACTTCTGCGGCCAGCGCCACTGGCTGTTCGGCCAGCAGGACCTGAGCCTGCAACAACTGGCCAACGAGAACTTCGTCAGCTTCACCAGCGACCAGTTGGGGGGCAACCTGTCACCGCTGACGCTGTTTCGCGACCAGCAGGGCTTTACTGGCAAGATCGTCGCCTCCTCCACCAGTTTCGAGGAGATTTACCGCCTGATCTGCGCGGGATTCGGTATCGGCTGCCTGCCGATCCACCTGGTCAGGCGGGATGTCGAGCAAGGGCTGCTCTGGCGTTTGCCGCCGGACGAGGGCGTGGTGGATTTCGATATCCAGCTGCTATGGCACCGGGAGCAGAAGATGAGCCAGGCCGAAACCCTGTTCCTGAACAGCATCCAGCACATGCTCAGTATTCGTGAGCAGATCCCGGACAGCCTGATGTTCAAATGACTCAGGCGTGAGGCACGTCCGGCCCCTTGCCTGGGCTGGCGTACTGCGGCTTCAGGTGGCCTTGCTGATCGAGCAGCCAGGCATCCATGACCTGTCGCACCACGGGGCCGGCGACCCGGCCGCCGGCCTCGCCGTTTTCGATCATCACCGCCACCACGATGCGCGGATGCTCGGCCGGGGCGAAACCGACGAACAAGGCGTTGTCGCGGTGCCGCTCGCGGGTCTTGAGGCGGTTGTAGCGCTCGCCCTGCTTGATCGCCACCACCTGCGCCGTACCGCTCTTGCCGGCGATGCGGTACTGCGCACCAGTCGCCGCATCGCGCGCAGTGCCCCGAGGCGCGTGCATCACCATCTGCATGCCGTGGCTGACCAGGTCCCAGTCGAGCGGGTCCTTGAGCTGGATATTCGGCATCGGGTGCGCATCCACAGGCGGCAGCCCGTCCACGGTCTTGGCCAGGTGCGGGCGATTCCAGATGCCCTTGTTGGCGATCAGCGCCGTCGCCTGGGCCAGTTGCAGTGGCGTGACCTGCATGTAGCCCTGGCCAATGCCGAGAATCACCGTCTCGCCGGGAAACCACGGCTGGCGCCGCGTGGCGCGCTTCCAGGCCTGGGATGGCATCAGCCCCGGCGCTTCTTCGAGCATGTCCAGCGAGACTTTTTCGCCCAGGCCGAACATCGCCAGGTAATCGTGCAGGCGATCGATACCCAGCTTGTGCGCCAAGTCGTAGAAATAGGTGTCGTTGGAACGCATGATCGCCGCGTCCAGATCCACCCAGCCATCGCCACTGTGGTTCCAGTTGCGGTATTTGTGGTCGACGTCCGGCAGTTGGTAGTAACCGGGATCGAAGACCCGCGTCGAGGCGTTGACCACCCCGGAGTCCAGGCCAGCGATCGCCACCTCCGGCTTGATGGTCGAACCCGGCGCATACAGGCCGCGCAGCACCCGGTTGAACAGCGGCCGATCGACGGAATCGCGCAGTGCCGCGTACTCCTTGAAGCTGATGCCGGTGACGAACAGGTTCGGGTCGAAGCTCGGCTTGCTGACCATGGCCAGCACTTCGCCGGTCCGTGGATCGAGGGCCACCACCGAGCCCCGACGCTCGCCCAGGGCCGCCTCGGCTGCCTCTTGCAACGCCACGTCGAGGCTGAGCACGATGTTTTTCCCAGGGACAGGATCGGTGTGCTTGAGCACCCGCATGACCCGGCCCTGGGCGTTGGTTTCCACCTCTTCATAGCCGACATGGCCATGCAGTTCGGGCTCGTAGAATTTCTCGATGCCGGTCTTGCCGATCGACTGGGTGCTCCGGTATTCCACCGAATCCAGGGTCTTGGCTTCCTTCTCGTTGATGCGCCCGACATAACCGATGGAATGGGCAAAATGCGCGCCCATGGGGTAATGCCGCACGAACTGCGCTTCGACTTCCAGCCCGGGCAAGCGGTATTCGTTGACTGCCAGCACGGCGATCTGTTCTTCGCTCAATTCATAGAACAGCGTGACCGGCACGAATGGATGGCGCGCCTGTTTCAGCGCCTTGTCGAACAGGGCGCGGTCTTCGGCGGGCAGGTGCAGCAGGCTGATCACCTGGTCCAGTTCGCCGTTGAGATCGGTAGCGCGTTCGCGGGTGACGGTCAGGTTGAAACTGGGGCGGTTGTCGGCCAGCAGCACGCCGTTGCGGTCGTAGATCAGGCCGCGGGTCGGGGCAATGGGCAGCACATGCACGCGATTGTTTTCGGAGACGGTCGAGTGATAGTCGAACTCGACCACCTGCAGGAAGTACAGGCGCCCGATCAGGATGCAGGTGATGGCGACCACCAACAGAGCGCAGGCCAGCAGCCTTTTGTTGACCAGCCGCGTTTCTTTTTCGTGGTCCTTGATCGGTATCGGTTCAGGCATTGCTACAGCTTCTCGTGGAAATACAGTGGGCGCTGATCCATGCGAGTCAATGTCGGTCCCTTGAAAAACGAGCTGCACCATAGCAAAAACCGCTGCACCGCTTTCATGAAGAATTCGCCCGATTCGTGACGGCCGCTCAAGATTGTTGTTCCGATTCATGCATTTTTCTGAGGTCCGGGCCTGGGGATACTGCTGCCTTGTATCCCTGTGATCGTCTCGCAAAACGGCGAGACGCTGGAGCCTCTCATGCACCCTCGCTTTCAACGCCTGCTCGGCAGGAATAACTTCTCCATCGGCCTGGAACTGCCCCTGGACAACGACTGGTCCAGCGATGGCCAGCGCTTGCGCCAGGCCGAAGGTCGTCCTTTCGGCGTGCCGGATCTCAAGCAGCACGCGACCCTCGCCCGCCTGGCGGACCGGGCAGGCTTTCGCGCGCTGTGGGTACGCGACGTGCCGGTGTACGACCCGAACTTCGGCGATGCCGCTCAGGTCTTCGAGACCTTTTCCTACCTCGGCTACCTGGCCGGCATCACGCAGAACATCATGCTCGGGACTGCTGCGGTGGTCCTGCCGCTGCGTCAGCCGTGGCTGACCCTCAAGGCCGCCAATAGCATCGACGAGTTGAGTGACGGCCGCTTGCTGCTGGGGGTCGCCAGTGGTGACCGGCCGATGGAGTATCCGCTGTTCGGTGTCGATTACGCCCGGCGCGGGGAGCTCTTTCGCGATGCGGTCGAGCTGCTGCACAGCCAGGGTCAGGATCGCTTGCCCGAAGGCGCGCAGTTGCTGCCGCAGCGCGCTGAAGCCGTACCGCTGCTGGTGGCCGGGCTGGGCCAGCAATCGCCAGCTTGGATTGGTAAGCACATGGACGGCTGGCTGGCCTACCCGGGCACCCCGCAGGAGCACCACCGGCGCGTCGCGCTCTGGCGTGAGGTCGGTGGCGAAAAGCCCTACATCAGCTTCGTCCACCTGGACCTCGCCGCTGACCCGCATGCGCCCATGCAACGCCTGCGTTTTGGTGGGTACTGCGGACGCCTGGCACTGATTGACGAACTGCAGGCACTACGTGAGGCGGGCGTGCAGCATGTCGGCCTGCACCTGCGGCGCAGCGAACGCCCGGTAGCCGAGGCCATCGAGGAAATTGCCGAATTCGTATTGCCGAGGTTTCACCATGCCAACTGAATACAACGCCTGGGGCTGGAGCGCAGGCGCTGGCCTGCACCGCTGATCGAATTCGACTTCCATCAACTGCCACAGAAACTGTTGGTGTTGAAAAGTGGCGAGCAGCATGGCAAATGGGTGGCCCGGCTAAGCCACAGCAGCCTGGTGCGTTAACGCAGATTAAGGATGCCTTCGGCTTGAGACAGTCTTGAGTCGAAGCGCGCTCCTCCCCCGTGGCTGGGAATGGCTTTTCTGCGCGCAAAAACAAAACCCCAACTGCTTTCGCAATTGGGGTTTCGGAATTTAATCTTGACGATGACCTACTCTCACATGGGGAAACCCCACACTACCAT
>NZ_FNPW01000035.1 GCF_900107395.1 Pseudomonas sp. NFIX28 | reverse complement strand
CGTGCTGGTGCTGGCCGGTCTGCTGATCGCCGCCGGCGCGGGCGGAGCATGGAGGGTGCAGGACTGGCGCTACGGCAAGAAACTGGCCGACCAGGGGCGGCTTCATCAGGATGACCTGGCCGCCATCAGCAGCGCGGCCTCTGCCCAGCAGCAGGCCGAGCAGGCCAAGCGCCTGACGCTCGAGCAGCGTCTGGCCATCGCCGACCAATTCCACCACCAGGAGCTGACCAATGCTCAGAAAGACCAAGCTCGCCTGCGCGATCGCCTTGCTACTGCTGACCTGCGGCTGTCAGTCCTTGTCGACGCCGCGGATACAGCCAGTTGTAGCAACGTGCCTGCCACCCCCACCACCAGCGGCGTGGTTCATGGAGCCGCGCGCGCCCGACTTGACCCAGCGCATGCTCAACGAATTGTCAGCATCACCGATGCCGGAGACCAAGGACTAATCGCGCTCCGGGCATGCCAAGCGTATGTGAAGAAAATCACAACGCTTTGAAATGGGGTTTGAAAACGCCCAAGTCCTATGCAACCGTCACTCCAGATCTTTTATGAAGCGTTCAAGCGCAGGGGTTGCCAGTTTGCCATACAGGGTAGAGCCGACTTCGTTCAAATGGTGGTTATCTAGGTAAATGAGTGTGTCGTCTTGTAGAGGGATATCTTTAAAGAAGCTGTCTTTTGATAGATCAAGGAAAGTGGCGTTCGGATGTGTGGCGGTCAGGTTTCTAACTTTTTCGTTAGCCTTAACCCACTCGGTATTCATTGAGGGGCGCAGGTGCATACCAAGCGTGTTGGCTCGATAGATTCTCTGTGGGTTTAGAGTCATCATGGGGACTTGAGCAAGCACCAAAACTTTTTGATTTCTTTTATCTGCTTCTGATATGAACTCATCAAGTTTCTGCATGAATTCAGTGCTTGCTGATTGATATTGCCACATCCCGGCGATGATTATTCCGGCTGCGCCAGGCGTGTATTTTTTAGCTTCTTCAATTTGTGAGTTACAAGCAGCGCGAGCCCAATCAACGATTCTCTGAGAGTCAAACCCTGGGATGGTGACACAGTTGCTCGCTGAAATGACGCTAATTTTTGTGTGGGTCGCATTCCCCACGACATCAGCAAAGTAGTTGAGTTGAGCAGCATGGCTGTCCCCAACCATTAAGAGTGTTTTATTCGAAGAAATATCACCTCTTAGGCATTCACCTACAATCTTTGAATGACATATTTCAGCATCAGGTGCGTAACGAGTCAGGTTCTCAGGCAGAGGTGCTACCAGCTTTGAATTTAAGCTACTTGCAAGAAATAAGGTGCCAATGGTTGCGAAGAATAAACCCAAGCATTTTGTAATTGCCATTTTGTTGGAGCTTGCCCCCCTGAGAGGGGTCTCGATAACCTTGTAAGATATATAAGCCATAATAAATGTGGATGCTGCAAATGCCAATGTCGAATTTACACCTAGCTCATAAGCCCCAGACAGATACCGAATTAGCGCGAGGGTTGGCCAATGCCACAGATAGAGTGAATATGATAACGCCCCTACAAATACCAGTGGTTTAATGGACAAGGCTTGGTTGACAAAGCTGTCTTTGCTAAGGATTAGTAAGGCTACGCCAATACAGGCGGGTAATGCCCAAGCCCCAGGGAAGCCCTTATGCTCATTAATGAAGGCCATGCTCGAGGAAAGTAGTAATAGTCCGATGAATGCAGCGTAATTTGATTTGTTTCTTGTTTTGAGAATACCTGAGGGGATCAGGGCGATTAGTGCGCCGATTAGAAATTCAGGGACTCTGTTGGCCAGAGAAAAATAGATGGATTGACGGAATCCTTTGTGTAACTGAACTTCAGAGTAAATTGTCAAGGTGATAGCAATAATAGACAGTGTCGCTGCTATGTAGCGCCTTGGTACAATCAGCAGAAGTACGGGTAGCAGTAGATAAAACTGCATTTCAATGGCGAGGGACCAAGTGTGAAGTAGCGGTTGTTCGTAGGCGGCGGGTGCAAAGTAGTCATTCTGGCTGGCAAAGAAAGAGTTGCTTTCGAATAGCAATGCCGCTTTCGCGCTTTTTAGAAAGGATTCAAAGTCAACAGGGATCAGGAAGAAGGACGCGATAATGGCTGTAATAGCCAGTAGTGCATAGTAAGCGGGGGCAATACGTTGAATGCGGCTTAAGTAGAAATCACTTAATGAGAAGTTGTTGTTGTGTTTTTTGCGTAGAATGATGCTGGTGATTAAGAATCCGGAAATAACGAAAAAAATGTCAACGCCGATGAAACCACCGGGTAACCAGTTTTTGTTCAGGTGGAAAAGAATAACACTGAGCACAGCCAAGGCTCTCAGGCCTTGAATATCGTTTCTTAATTGTGTGCCGTTACTCATTGCGCCTCTCGGTTCGGTGTTTTGTTTTTTAAAGGGTTAGGATTTTGGTGCGCGATATTACACCACTCCCCTGATCAGGGTTGCTATCTGTGATCTTTGGAAGGTAAGTCATCGTGTATGACTGTTCGCAGGATGAAGCTGTACCTGGACACTCTGGGTATTAAGACGGCCATGGACCTGGCCAAGGCCGATCGTGGATGCTGCGCAAGAAGTTCAGCGGGGTGATCGAGAAGACTGCCCGAGAACTGGCAGGCACCCCGTGCCTGGAGCTGACCCGATCCATCGAAGCAGGAGATTTGCTGTAACCGTATGTTCGGCAAGCGGCTGGGTGTGCGCAAAACCACCGCTGGAGGCTACGGTTTCTCGTTTGTATAAGCACAAAAGTACGGATGTTTTGCTCGACTAGATAGTGGGTATATCTTTTTAAAAACAATAGGTTAGGTGTTTTATGGTCCCAGCATGGGGTGCTAGGGGTCGAGTGTTCGAATCACTCCGTCCCGACCATATAATTCAAGGGGTTGCGAGATTTTATCTCGCGACCCCTTTTTATTTTTAGACGTTTTTATCCCTACAAAAACACTGGCTCTTGGTGGAGTCTTCAGCTGATACAAAGGTCATGGCGCGAGAAGAGTGCCTCGCTGTGTCCTGGTCGATCGAGCAGAAGAGGACGACCGTTAAAGAGCATTTTCCGGCGCCGGTTGGTCGTTGGGTTGGGTGATGATTGTTTTGAGCTCTGCGCTCATGGGGAGTTTGAGATTCAAGCCTTTGGGAGGGATGGGCTGAGTAAACCATTTATCGTAGATGGCGTTGATTTCGCCCGAGACGAAAAGTGACTTGATCGAGTCATCCACGACTTTTTTGAGATCCGGATCACCCCGACGCATTGTGCAACCATAGATTTCGTTGGATTGCGGGGTGCCGGTCACCACCCAATCTTCCGGTTTCTTTGCCTTGGCCATCTCGCCCGCCAGCAATGCGTCGTCCTGCATAAACGCAATGGCGCGGCCGGACTCGAGCATTTGGTAAGACTCGCCAATGTCTTTGGCAGAGATTACGTTCATGTTCATCTTTTTCTCGGCATTCATGACCTTGAGCATCCGTTCGGCAGTGCTGCCAGCAGTAGTCACTACGTTCTTGCCGTTGAGATCTTGAAAATCCTTGTAAGCCGAATCCTTCCTGACCAACAAGCGGGTGCTGGCTTCAAAAATACCGACCGAGAAATCGACCTGCCGGGCTCTCTCGGCGGTATTGGTTGTGGAGCCGCACTCCAGGTCCACAGTGCCGTTTTGCACCAGTGGGATACGCGTCTGTGATGTCACCAGGTTGTACCGTACGTTCAGCTTGGGCATACCGAGTTCTTGCTTGATAGCCTCGACAATCTTTAATTGAATGTCATGGGAGTAGCCCACCGGCTGACCGGATCCGTCGGCAATATAAGAGAAGGGAATGGACGAGTCTCGGTGACCCAGGGTGATGGTCCCCGAGGTCTTGATTTTCTTAAGCGTGCCGGTGGGTTCGGCAGCCATGAGGGCAGTACTACTTAAGGCCACAGTCAGGGTAACGCCCAGGATTGCAGGGAAGGCACGCATCAAAAGCTCCTCATTAGGGTGAGGCGAGTCTTTTTCGGACTCGCTCATCTTTGGCTCGGCGAGAGGTCTCGCGGGGCTTGGCGACTTGCTTGTTTTTAGTGACGGTCCAGCCAGACGATCTGTGCATTACAGAATTCGCGCACACCGAAATGCGACAGCTCACGGCTAAAACCGCTTTTCTTTACGCCGGCAAAAGTGACGCATGGATTGGTTGCGCAATAGCCATTGATGAATACGCCTCCGGTTTCCAGTTCGCCGGCCAGCTTCTGGGCCAGTTCGACATTGCGTGTGTAGATGGTCGAGGCGAGCCCGAATTCACTGTCATTGGTCAGTTCCAGAGCATGTGGGGCGTCCCGCGCAGTGATGATCGATGCCACGGGTCTAAGGCTGGAAACATTAGTCATGACACCGTCCTGTAGGATGGGAGTGGATGCATAGCTTCTAAGCAACAGCGCCGGTGTTGAATCAGATCGCGCGAGCCAAAATGGAATGCGCGCGACCAATGACCGGTGCATCGACCATTTGCCCATCCAGCACAAAAACGCCCTCACCTGAATGAGCGGCTTCGATAATGCGTTGCGCCCAGTGCAATTCTTCCTGGCTAGGTTTTAGCGCCTGATGAATGATCACGATTTGGGTTGGATGGATACACAGCGCGCCACCAAAGCCCATGTCGCGTGCAAAATGAACAGCGCGTAGCAGCCCTGCGGTGTCCTGGATCGACGGAAATACCCCATCCAGCGCTGGAGCGAGTGCTGCAACTCGGGTGGCGAGCAAAACGGCGTAGCGCGCATGGCTAAGGATTTCTTCAGCGGCAGGGCTGCCAGCAGTCAGGTTCAGGTCCAGACCCAGATCCAGACTACCGAACGACAAGCGCTCAACGCCTTGAGTGCCAGCAATCTCGTTGAGTGCTGACAAACCCTTTGCGCTCTCGATGATTGGCCAAATCGGTTTTTCGGTACCAGCAGCTGTGGTGACCTGTTTCGCGCTTTCTGCTTTGGGTAGCAGAATTCCGATCGCGCCGGCGTGGCGTCGGCAAAGGTCCAGATCAGCAGCATGCGCCCAGTGATCCGGGGCATTCACTCGGACAAGAATCCGTGCATCCGGGGTTTTGCTCAGGAATGCGTCAAGATTATCCCTCGCCTGCTCCTTGAGTTTTTCTTGCACGGCATCTTCCAAGTCAACGATGACCCGATCCGCACCGGTGGCGATAGCTTTTGGGATACGCTCTGGTCGAGTGGCCGGCACAAACAGGGCGGAGCGAACAATTGATTTGCTCATGGCGTTCCTCCATTGCTGAACTCAATTTCTCCGACCTGTGCTGTGCCATCCTGATTGCCAGCCCAGACCTGCGCCTTGCCGTTTTCGATTAGACGTCCGCCCACCTCGAAAGGCTGAGGCGAAATCAGAGGTCGTACTCCGCGGAATGCGAAACGCTCCAGGCGCGCAGTTGGATGTGCTTTGGTAAAGGCATGCAAATTCAACGTGGCGATCAATGGACCATGTACCACTAGCCCCGGATAACCTTCGGTCTCTGTCACATACGGCCAGTCATAGTGAATACGATGACCATTGAAGGTCACTGCGGAATAGCGAAACAGCAGGGTTGGAGTGGGCTCGATCCGTTCCTGCCATTGGCCTTCAGGTAGCGTTTCGGTACCGCCCAGTTTGGGCGGGGAAGGTTCACGGTAAACAATGTCCTGATCGTCTTGTAGGGCGCATTTTCCGTCCTGGAAAAACTCATGGCGTACTGTGACGAACAATAAGGAACCCGTGCGACCGTGCTTCTCCTCGACGTTGAGGATGGTCGATACACAGGTCGCGTCATCCTCCACTGTTAACGGCTGGAAAAACTCAATTCGGCTGCCCGCCCACATGCGATTGCGGTTATGGGCCGGCGGCAAAAATCCCCCAAGCGCTGGATGGCCGTCCGGCCCCAGTTCGCTGGCACCCACCGGCTCCTGAAAAAATGCCCAGTGCCACAGGGGCGGCAGCGGCTCGCCGGGTTGTGGAGCCGACTCGCCCAATGTCGCGGCAATGCGTCTGACCAGAGTAAAACTGATCCGGTCCTGGCTTTCCTGACGTCGTCCAATCCAGGCGGAAAAATCGGAACTGCTGCTCATATTCTATGCTCCAGTCGTTCAGTGATCAGGCCAGGGCAGCCATTTCTGGAATCGCTTCAAAAAGATCCACCACCAGGCCGTAATCGGCCACCTGGAAGATCGGCGCTTCTTGGTCCTTGTTGATCGCAACGATCACCTTGGAATCTTTCATGCCGGCCAGGTGCTGGATCGCGCCGGAGATACCGACGGCGATGTACAGCTGTGGCGCAACGATTTTGCCGGTCTGACCGACCTGCATGTCGTTCGGTACGAAACCTGCGTCGACCGCGGCGCGCGAAGCACCGACGGCAGCGCCCAGCTTGTCGGCCAGGGCGTACAGGTGTTTGAAGTTGTCACCGTTCTGCATGCCGCGGCCGCCGGAAACGACGATCTTGGCGGCGGTCAGTTCAGGACGGTCGGACTTGGCCAGCTCTTCGCCGACGAAGCTCGACTTGCCTGCATCGTGAGCGGCAGCAACCGCTTCGACAGCGGCCGAACCGCCTTCGGCGGCAACGGCGTCGAAACCGGTGGCGCGCACGGTGATGACTTTCACCGCGGCGTTCGATTGCACGGTAGCGATGGCGTTACCGGCGTAGATCGGACGCTTGAAGGTGTCGGCGCTTTCTACCGAGATGATCTCGGAGATCTGGTCGACGTCCAGCTGCGCGGCAACGCGCGGCAGG
>NZ_FNPW01000024.1 GCF_900107395.1 Pseudomonas sp. NFIX28 | reverse complement strand
CCGTTTCGACCCGCCCCGTAGGAGCGAAGCTTGCTCGCGATAGCCCCCACGCGGTCCATCTGATGGACCGCGTTTTCGTTGTTCACGGGCAAGCCTCTCCTACGGGGAGTCGTGGCGCTTGCTGCAACCTTCAATTGATTGATTTGTCACAATCCTCGCGCCCTTCGCCCACCTGGCGGCCGGGCGCCCGAATCCGCCGCGGGTCTCGCGGCAGCGGGCCCGATGTGCAAGGATGGCGCGCGGCGCACAGTCGCGCGCTTTGGCGCCCACCGGCGCCTCCTGCTTATCGACATCGACGGCGCCATGTTGCCGCCGATGTATCAACAACGGGTCGGCGAAACGGCCGGCCCGGTCCTCCAGCGGCAACTGCCGATTGCCCGACAGGCGCCTGGAGCTGACCGCCAAGGATTTTTATGACAGCCCACAACACCCACACTGCAGAGCAACAGATCAGCCCCGGCCGCCTGGAGCAGATGGCCACGCGCATCGCTTTTTTCATCGCCGGTTTCGGCATCGCCGCCTGGGCGCCGCTGGTGCCTTATGCCAAAGCGCGGGCCGGGCTCGATGAAGGCACCCTGGGCCTGTTGCTGCTGTGCCTGGGGGTGGGTTCGATCCTGGCGATGCCGATCGCTGGCATCCTGGCTGGCCGCTTCGGTTGTCGCCGGGTGATGGCCGCCGGCAGCTTGCTGATCTGCCTGGCCCTGCCGCTGCTGGCCACGGTGAGCACGGTGCCGCTGCTGATCGCCGGGCTGTTCATGTTCGGTGCCGGCCTGGGCACGGTGGATTCCACGGTGAACCTGCAGGCGGTGATCGTCGAGCGGGCCAGCGGCCGACCGATGATGTCGGGTTTCCATGGCCTGTTCAGCCTCGGCGGCATCGTTGGCGCCGCCGGGGTCAGCGCCATGCTCGGCCTGGGCCTGTCGCCGCTGGGTGCAACCCTGGTGGTGGTGGCCTTGCTGGTGGTCGCCCTGCTCAAGGCGGCGCCGCACATGTTGCCGTATGGCAGCCAGAGTTCGGGCCCGGCCTTTGCCGTGCCCCACGGCGTGGTGCTGTTTATCGGCTGCCTGTGTTTCGTGGTGTTCCTCGCCGAAGGCGCGGTGCTGGACTGGAGCGCGGTGTTCCTCAGCGCCGAACGCCAGGTCGATGCCGCCTATGCCGGCCTTGGGTATGCAGCCTTCGCCCTGACCATGACCGTTGGCCGCCTGACCGGCGATGCCATCGTGCACAAACTGGGGGCCAAGCGGGTGATCGTCATGGGCGGCTCGGTGGCGGCCGCCGGCCTGCTGCTGGCGACCCTGGCACCGGCCTGGGAAGCGGCGCTGGTGGGTTATGCGCTGGTCGGTGTCGGTTGCTCGAACATCGTGCCGGTGCTGTACACCGCAGTGGGCAAGCAGACCGTCATGCCCGAGGCCATCGCCGTACCGGCCATCACCACCCTGGGTTACGCCGGCATCCTCGCCGGCCCGGCGCTGATCGGCTTTATCGCCCACGGCAGCAGCCTGAGCATCGCCTTCGGCCTGATCGCGCTGATGCTGATCGGCGTGGCGGCCAGTGGGAAAGTGTTGAAGGTCTGAGCCCTTTCGCGGGCAATCGAGCGTCCATTGCGTTTTCAAGATTGCAGGAAGGCCCTGCGGGCCTTATCGCAGCCTGCGGCAGCGGCTACAGGGATTGGCGCCGTGCATCAGAACGCGGGTAACCCCCGGTCCCGTAGGAGCGAGGCTTGCCCGCGATACGCCCGTCCAGCCAACACGTACCCCCATGTACCCAGCTGTGTTTTCAGGATTGCAGGAAGGCCCTGCGGGCCTTATCGCAGCCTGCGGCAGCGGCTACAGGTTTGCGCCAGGCATAAAAAATCGCAGGCAAACCCGGCCCCGTAGGAGCGAGGCTTGCCCGCGATTGGCGCGACGCGGTCTGTCAGAAACCGACGCTGGCCTGGACGAAGAAGGTCCGTGGCGCGCCGACATACATGCCGGCGTTGTTGTCGCTGGAGCGGGTGAAGTACTGCTTGTCGAAGACGTTTTTCACCCCGGCGCCGAGCTTGAGGTTCGACAGCTGCGAACCGAAGTCGTAGCCGCCCCGCACATTCCAGGTGACATAGCCCGGAATGTCGCCGTACTGGCCATCGGCGGTGCCTTCGGTGATGTAGTCGTCGTTGAAGCTGCCGTCGGCGTTGACCATGCTGCCCGGCGAACGTTGCTTGGACTGGGCGAAGGCATCGACGTTGTAGGTCCAGCGGTTGACGTCGTAGCGCAGGCCCAGGGTCGCCACCTGGCGCGAGTAGAACGGCAGGTCGCGGCCCTTGAACGCCGAACCGCCGGCTTCATAGGTCGCGCGGGTGTAGGTGAAGCCGGCGTTGGCGGTCAGGCCGTCGAGGCGCGGGTCCAGCGCGGCCAGGTCGTAGTGCACCGAAGCCTCGATGCCCTGGTGCTTGGTCGCCCCGAGGTTGGTCCAGCCGACATCGTTGCTGATGTATTGCAACTCGTCCGAGAAGTCGATGTAGAACGCCGTCAGCTCACCGCCCCACACCGCATCGTTGTAGCGCGTACCGATCTCGTAGGTCTTGGCCTTCTCCGGTTCCAGGCCGTTGGCGGTCTGGTCGCCCACGCCGCCCTGGCCCAGCTGGAAGTACTGCAGGCTGCCGAACGAGGTCTCGTAGTTGGCGAACAGCTTCCACGCATCGGAGAGGTGATACATCACGCTCAGCGCCGGCAGCGCCTCGTTGCTGTTGATCTCGCGGCGCTTCTCCTGCACCCGCACGCCGTTGGTGCCGAGCACCGGGCGGTCGTGCCATTCGGTGCGGATGTTCTCGAAGCGGATGCCCGGGGTGATGGTCCACTTGCCGACGTCGATCTTGTCGTCGATGTAGAAGGCGTTGGCCTCGGTGCCGCCGGTACGGTCCTGGTACACATGGCCGTCGGAGCCCGGGCGCACCACCGGCTGGTTGTTGACCAGGGCCAGGCGGCTGGCCTCCTCGTGCATGCCTTCCTTCAGGTAGCGGTAGCCGACGCTGGCTTCCTGGGTGGTCGGGCCGAGGTCGAACACATGGGACAGCCGCGGCTCGATGCCGAAGGTGTAGTAGGTGCGCGGATAAGAGCTGATGGTCTTCTGGTCGCGGGCGGCGATATTGCTGCCGCGGAAGCTGTCGGAATAGTAGGTCAGCACTTCGAACTGGGTGCGATCGTCGACCTGGCGCAGGTATTTGAACGACACATCCTTGCGGCGGCCGGCGAAGTTGTCCCAGTCGCGGTCCGACTGATAGGGATCGGCGTCGTACTGCTTCTGGGTCAGGCCGCCGGGCATGTCGGCCTTGGCGTCGTAATAGTGGAAGTTGAGGCTGAAATCGTCCTGGTCGGTGGGCGCCCAATGGGTCTTGAGGATCACGTCATCGATATCGTTGTCGTTGTTGCTGGCGCGATACCCGTTACCGTTGACCCCGGAATACAACAGCGCCACGCCCATGCCGTTGTCCGCGGTGCCGCCGAGGAATGCCGTGTCGATATGCTTCCAGCCACCGCGCTGGGAGGTTTCCAGGGTGGTGCCGATTTCCCCGGTGGCCTTTTCCGGGATGGCCCGGGTCACGAAGTTGATCACCCCGCCGACGTTCTGCGGCCCGTAGCGCACGGAACCGGCGCCGCGCACCACGTCGATGCTGTCGAGGTTGCCCGAGGAAATCGGCGCCATCGACAGTTGCGGCTGGCCGTAGGGGGCGAACGCCGCCGGCACGCCGTCGATCAGCACCGTGGAGCGTGGCGACAGGCGCGATGTCAGGCCGCGCACCCCGACGTTGAGGGAAATATCGCTGCCGCCGGTGCCGTTGGCGTCCTGCACCTGTACCCCGGGCACCCGGCGCAGCACGTCGCCGACGTTCATCGCGCCCTGCTCGAGCATGGCCTCGCGGCGGATCACCGTGCGCGCGCCGGGGTGGTTCTGCACCACCGCCTCGTTGGCGTCGCCCAGCCAGTCACCCACCACGCTGATGCTGGTGGCGCCCAGTTCCAAAGGGCCGTCACCCGCTGCCGACGGCGCCGGGCTCAGAGTCACCGAACCGCCATCGATCTGGTATTGCAGACCGCTGCCTTGCAGCAACTGGCGCAGCGCCTGCTCCGGCGACAGGTTGCCATCCACCGCCGGGGCCTGTTTGCCGGCCACCAGCTCGGGGCTGAAAAACACTTGCAGCGAGGTTTGCAGCCCCAGTTGGCTCAGGGCCTGGCCAAGCGGCTGGGCCTGGATATGGATCGCGCTCGGCGCCTGCTCGGCGTGGGCCTGGGGCAGCGCGGCACTGACGGCCAGGGCCAGGGCCAGCGGCAGCCAACGAGTGGAGGACGGGCAAGGATTGTTGTTATTCAGGTCGAGGCGTTTCAAGTTCGAGCAGTCCTGTTGATCGCAAGAAGATGCGTCTGTTAATGCAAACCAGTTGCAGTTGGACAAGAAGACGAAGAACTCGAAAAAAACCTGAATCTATCGCGCAATTATTTCCTGGCTACCGTCGGCCAGGGTCTGCACGGCCACCGGCAGGATGCTCGGCAAGGCCTTGAGCAGCGCGTCGGTGTCGTCGGATTTGAACACGCTGGTCAGGCGCAGCCTGCCCACCGCCTCGCTGCCGACCCGCAGCGGCTGCCCGCGATAGCGCGACACCTCGGCGACCACTTCGCTGAGGCTGGCGTTGTTGAACACCAACTTGCCACTGCGCCAGGCGGTCAGCGCCTGGGCGTCGACCGCGTAGGCCGCGGCCACCTGGCCCTGGGCATCGATGCGCGTTCCCAGGCCCGCGGTCAGGCCGACGAACTCATTGTCGGCGGCATCGCGTCCCTGCACCTTCACGCTGCCCTGCTCCACCGCCACCCGGGTCTGGCTGGCATCGCGGCGCACATCGAAGCGCGTGCCGGTGACCGTGACCTTGCCCGGCCCGGCCGTCACCACGAAGGGCCGGTGGCTGTCGTGCTCGACGCTGAACATGGCCTCGCCTTCGCTCAGCTCGACGCTGCGCTGGCCTTGTTCATAACGCACCCGCAAGCGGCTGCGGCTGTTCAAGTCCACCTGTGAGCCATCGGGCAAGGCCACATGGCGGCGCTCGCCCAGGGCCGTGGTGAATTCCGCGTCGTACAACGCAGGCCGGTTCACGCCGCTGAACAGCCCCAGGCCCACGGCCGCTGCCAGCACACTGGCCGCCACGGCATAACGCAGCAACGGCCGGCGCTTGCCGGCGCTATTGGGGATGGCCTCGGGGGTGGCGCAAAGCGCCTGCAAACGCGCCCTGGGCAGCAGGTCGGTGGCCGACCAGAGCTTTTGCAGAGCCTGGAATTCGTCCTGGTGCGCGTCGTGTTCCGCCAGCCAGGCGTCGAAACGCTGCCGCTCCTCGGCGCTGGTCGCCGGTTCTTGCAGGCGCACGAACCACTGCGCCGCCTCGTCGCGAACCGTCGCTTGCCCGCACGCGCACTCACGAGTCTGCGTCATGAAACATCCTGTTGGGCCGGGGGGTGAACAGTCATGGCATTCATCGCTGCGGTTCGTCCACACGCTCGCGCAGATGCCGCAGGGTGCGGATCATATACTTTTCCACCATGTTTTTTGACAGGCCCAGGCGCTCGGCGATCTCGGCCTGGGTCAGGCCCTCGAGCTTCTGCCAGACGAACACTTTGCGGCAGTTCAACGGCAATTCGCCAAGGGCCCGCTCGATGGAGTCGGCCAGCTGGATCGCATGCATGAAATGCTCCGGGTCGCCGCTGGGCGACGCGCCTTGATACACCGCCTCCAGCTCCATGGCGCCCCGCCGGTCCTCGCGCCGATAGGCATCCACCGCGATATTGCGCGCCGTCTGGTGCAAATACGCCCGCGGCTGCTGCACCGCCGTCGCGTCCGATTCCAGCACCCGGACAAAGGTGTCATGGGCCAGGTCTTCCGCCTGCGCACGGTTCTTCAGCCGACGCGTCCAGGTGCCGATCAACTCTTCATAGTGCTCGAAAAAGCCTGGTCGGCCGGAAGGCTTGGGGGTCATTGCGCTGTGCTGAGGGGTAAAGAGGCGCGAATAGTAATGCTTCTTATTAAAGCCAGCAATTGGTTCGGGACGAGCGTCCTGGGTGAAGGCCCTCCAGCCTTTTTCGCTCGACTGGCCGGCAAGCGAGTCGCCCTACCCGCCCGGCAAGCCGGCAGCCCCGGAGCGCGAAGGCGCAGGACCCGCTCGCTTGCCTTGCTCCAGACTTGCGCCAGGGTCGTGAAGAGGACTTAACACGTCGTTTTGGTGCATATTTATTGGAGGCAGCGTGGCAAGCTGTCCTTATATGCCCTGAAGAGGTGCGGCCAAGACCGCACCGGGCTCAACAAGATGCCCACTCAGGGTGCCTGGCCAACGGCCTGAAAATGCCACGATACCGTGACGTGGCGTGAATGCCGCAGCCGACACTTTCGGACGACCGACAGCCGCCTGGTTTGTCCGTGACCGTGAGGAGTGCCGTATGCCTGATGAGATGTTGCACCTGCCTATGGTCAACAGCCTGCTGGAGCGCCACAAAGGCCGCCCTGGCGCACTGTTGCCGATCCTGCATGAAATCCAGGAAGGCATCGGTTACATCCCCGATGTCGCCATCCCCGAAATTGCCCACGCCCTGAACCAGAGCCAGGCCGAAATTCGCGGGGTCATCAGCTTCTACCATGACTTTCGCACCGCCCCTCCCGCCCGGCATATCCTGCGCCTGTGCCGGGCCGAATCCTGCCAGAGCCGCGGCGCCGAGCAACTCGCGGCGCAATTGCGCGAACGCCTGCAACTGGACGATCACGGCAGCAGCGCCGATGGCAGCATCAGCCTGCGCCCGGTGTATTGCCTGGGCGCTTGCGCCTGCTCGCCCGCGCTGGAGCTGGACGGCCAGGTGCATGCGCGGCTCGACGCCGAGCGCCTGGACAGCCTGCTTGCTGCCTGCCGGGAGGACGCATGATGCCGCGCCTCTATCTGCCCCTTGATTCCGTTGCCCGCGCCGTGGGCGCCGAGCAGGTGGCCAGCGCCCTGGCGCATCAGGCCGCCGAGCGCAACCTGGCGCTGGACCTGCAACGCACCAGTTCCCGCGGCCTGTACTGGCTCGAACCGCTGCTGGAAGTCGACACCCCCGAAGGCCGGATCGGCTTCGGCCCGCTGACCGCCGCCGATGTGCCGTCGCTGCTCGATGCGCTACAAGGCGAGCCGTCCGCCCATCCACTGGCCCTGGGCCTGGTGGAACAGTTGCCTTATCTGAAGAGTCAGCAACGCCTGCTGTTCGCCCGTGCCGGCATCACCCGGCCGCTGTCCCTGGACGATTACCGCGCCCATGGCGGCTTCGCGGGCCTGGCCCAGGCCATCGCCCTGGGCGGCGAGCAGACCGCCACCGCGGTGTTCGACTCAGGCCTGCGCGGCCGCGGCGGCGCGGCGTTCCCGGCCGGCATCAAATGGCGCACGGTGCGCGCTACCCAGGCGGCGCAGAAATACATCGTCTGCAACGCCGACGAAGGCGACTCCGGCACCTTCGCCGACCGCATGCTGATGGAAGGCGACCCCTTCCTGCTGATCGAAGGCATGGCCATTGCCGGCATCACCGTCGGCGCCAGCCTTGGCTATATCTATGTGCGCTCGGAATATCCGCAGGCCGTGGCCACCCTGCGCGAGGCGCTGGACATCGCCCGCGCCGCCGGTTACCTGGGTGCCGATGTCGGCGGCAGCGGCCAGGCCTTCGACCTGGAAGTGCGGGTCGGTGCCGGGGCTTATATCTGCGGCGAGGAAACCGCGCTGCTGGACTCCCTGGAAGGCAAGCGCGGGATCGTTCGCGCCAAGCCGCCGATCCCCGCCTTGCAAGGCCTGTTCGGCTTGCCGACGCTGGTGCACAACGTGCTGACCCTGGCCTCGGTGCCGCTGATCCTGGCCAAGGGCGCGCAGTTCTATCGCGATTACGGCATGGGCCGCTCCCTGGGCACCATGCCCTTCCAACTGGCGGGCAACATTCGTCACGGTGGCCTGGTGGAACGGGCCTTTGGCCTGACCCTGCGGGAGCTGGTGGAAGACTACGGCGGCGGTACCGCCAGCGGCCGGCCGCTGAAAGCCGCCCAGGTCGGCGGCCCTCTGGGCGCCTGGGTGCCGCCCGGGCAATTCGATACGCCGCTGGATTACGAAGCCTTCGCCGCCATCGGCGCGATGCTCGGTCACGGCGGCGTGGTGGTGGCCGACGACAGCCTGGACATGGCCCACATGGCGCGCTTCGCCCTGCAGTTCTGCGCCGAGGAATCCTGCGGCAAATGCACGCCGTGCCGCATCGGCTCGACCCGCGGCGTGGAGGTGATCGACCGCCTGCTGGCCGCGCCCGACCAGGGCGGTCGCGATGCCCAGGCGATCATCCTCAAGGACCTGTGCGACACCCTGCAATACGGCTCGCTGTGTGCGTTGGGCGGCATGACCGCCTATCCGGTGGCCAGCGCCCTCAAGCACTTCCCCGCCGACTTCGGTCTGCAAGCCTCGGAGGCCGAGCAATGATTACTCTCTTCGACCCGAAAACCGACATCGCCCTGGGCACTCTTGACCTGGGTACGCCGGCCCGCGATAGCCAGGTGCAGGTCACCCTGAACATCGACGGCCGCAGCATCAGCGTGCCCGAAGGCACCTCGGTGATGCGCGCCGCCGCGCTGCTGGGCACCAGTATTCCCAAACTCTGTGCCACCGACAGCCTGGAGGCCTTCGGCTCCTGCCGCATGTGCCTGGTGGAAATCGACGGCATGCGCGGCTACCCGGCGTCCTGCACCACGCCGGTGACCGAAGGCATGGTGGTGCACACCCAGACGCCGAAGCTTGCGACCCTGCGGCGCAACGTCATGGAGCTGTACATTTCCGATCACCCGCTGGACTGCCTGACCTGCTCGGCCAACGGCAACTGCGAGCTGCAGACCGTGGCCGGCCAGGTCGGCCTGCGGGAAGTGCGTTATGGCTACGAAGGCGACAACCACCTGGCCGAGCAGAAGGACACCTCCAACCCGTATTTCGACTACGACCCCAGCAAGTGCATCGTCTGCAACCGCTGCGTGCGCGCCTGCGAAGAAACCCAGGGCACCTTTGCCCTGACCATCACCGGGCGCGGTTTCGAATCCCGGGTCGCGGCCGCCGGCGGCGAGAATTTCCTCGACTCCGAATGCGTGTCCTGTGGCGCCTGCGTGCAGGCCTGCCCCACCGCGACCCTGATGGAAAAAAGCGTGGTCGAGATGGGCCAGCCCGAGCGCAGCGTAATCACCACCTGCGCCTATTGCGGCGTGGGCTGCTCGTTCCGCGCCGAGATGAAAGGCGAACAACTGGTGCGCATGGTTCCCGACAAGAACGGCCAGGCCAACCACGGCCATTCCTGCGTCAAGGGGCGATTTGCCTGGGGCTACGCCACCCACCCGGATCGCATCACCAAGCCGATGATCCGCAAGTCCATCCACGACCCTTGGCAGGAAGTCAGCTGGGACGAAGCGGTGACCTACGCCGCCGGCGAATTCCGCCGGTTGCAGCAAACCTACGGCCGCGACTCGATTGGCGGCATCACCTCCAGCCGCTGCACCAACGAAGAAACCTACCTGGTGCAAAAGCTGGTGCGCGCCGCCTTTGGCAACAACAACGTCGACACCTGCGCGCGGGTCTGCCACTCGCCCACCGGCTACGGCCTGAAACAAACCCTGGGCGAGTCCGCCGGCACCCAGAGCTTCGACTCGGTGATGCAGGCCGACGTGATCCTGGTGATGGGCGCCAACCCCAGCGACGCGCACCCGGTGTTCGCCTCCCAGCTCAAGCGCCGCCTGCGCGAGGGCGCACGGCTGATCGTCATCGACCCGCGCCGCATCGACCTGGTGGACTCGGTGCACGCCCGCGCCGAACTGCACCTGGCCCTGCGCCCGGGCACCAACGTCGCCATGCTCAACGCCCTGGCGCACGTCATCGTCACCGAGGGCTTGCTCAACCAGGCCTTTATCGACGCGCGTTGCGAGGGCAGCGATTTCGCCCGCTGGCGCGAGTTCGTCAGCCGTGCGGAAAATTCGCCGGAAGTCCTTGGCCCCCTCTGCGGCGTGCCCGCGGCCGACATCCGTGCCGCCGCCCGCCTGTATGCCACCGGCGGCAACGCGGCGATCTACTACGGCCTGGGCGTCACCGAGCACAGCCAGGGCAGCACCGCGGTCATGGGCATCGCCAACCTGGCCATGGCCACCGGCAACATCGGCCGTGAAGGCGTCGGCGTGAACCCGCTGCGCGGGCAGAACAACGTGCAAGGCTCATGCGACATGGGTTCCTTCCCCCACGAACTGCCCGGCTACCGGCACATTTCCAACGAGGTGGTACGCACGCAGTTCGAGCAGGCCTGGCACGTCAGCCTGCAACCCGACCCGGGCCTGCGCATCCCCAACATGTTCGAGGCCGCCCTGGGCGGCAGCTTCAAGGGCCTGTATTGCCAAGGCGAGGACATCGCCCAGAGCGACCCCAATACCCAGCACGTCACCGCGGCGCTGTCGGCCATGGAATGCGTGGTGGTGCAGGACATTTTCCTCAACGAAACCGCCAAGTTCGCCCACGTGTTCCTGCCAGGCAGCTCGTTCCTGGAGAAAGACGGCACCTTCACCAACGCCGAGCGGCGCATCTCCCGGGTGCGCAAGGTCATGGAGCCCCTGGGCGGCAAGGCCGACTGGGAAGGCACCGTGGCCCTGGCCAACGCCCTGGGCTACCCGATGAACTACCGCCACCCATCGGAGATCATGGACGAAATCGCCAGCCTGACGCCGACCTTCAGCAACGTCAGCTACGCCGCCCTGGACAGCCACGGCAGCCTGCAATGGCCGTGCAACGCCGAGGCACCGGACGGCACGCCGACCATGCACATCGACCAGTTCGTGCGCGGCAAGGGGCGCTTCATGCTCACCGGCTACGTGCCCACCGAAGAGAAGGTCAACAGCCGCTATCCGCTGCTGCTGACCACCGGGCGCATCCTCAGCCAGTACAACGTCGGCGCCCAGACCCGGCGCACCGACAACGTCGCCTGGCACGACGAGGACCGCCTGGAAATCCACCCGAGCGACGCCGAGAGCCGGGGCATCCAGGAAGGCGACTGGGTCGGCATCGGCAGCCGCGCCGGGCAGACCGTGCTGCGTGCCCGTGTCAGCGAACGGGTGGCCCCAGGCGTGGTGTACACCACCTTCCACTTCCCGGAATCGGGCGCCAACGTGATCACCACCGACAACTCCGACTGGGCCACCAACTGTCCGGAATACAAGGTCACGGCGGTGCAAGTCAGCCGCGTCTACCAACCTTCGGAATGGCAAAAGCGCTACCAGGCGTTCAGCGACGAACAACAACACTTGCTCAGCGAGCGCCGGCAGGCGCGTGGCGCTAAAACGGAGGTCCGCCGATGAGCACCGAGAACCTGATCAAGATGGCCAACCAGATCGCCCAATACTTCTCCTCCGAGCCCGACCGGGGCCTGGCCGTACTCGGCGTGCGCAACCACCTGCAGATGTTCTGGACGCCCGGCATGCGCAAGGAATTGCTGGCCTGGCAGACAACCCACCCAGGCGCGGACTTGCACCCTTTGGCACAGGAGGCGGTCAGCGGCGCGGGTTGGGAGGCTTAGACCGACCGGCACACCGCCGCCCGGAAAACGGGAGCCCACCGGCGCCAATCGAAGATAAGGAGGGATAAAGCAATGCCGCTCCCGGACGGGAGCGGCAAAAGCCCGCGATAAGCAGCGCGGGCCCCGCTACGAAGCTGCCGCGGTTATCTCCAGTTGGCCGCCAGCACAGGCTGCAAGGCTTGCTGCTCGGCAGCGCCGAAGGTCATGGTCGCCGGTGCTGCCGGCGCGAACGCCGCCATCGCCTGGACCAGGTTTTCCACGTCATTGTCGAACAACCGATGACGGTCGCCGGCCATGATGTCCCGTGGACGCTCGGGGGTCGCGGCGTACCAGTTGTGCAGCGTGACCTCCTGCTGGCTGCCGATCACCGAGATCTGCAGGTCCTGCCCTTCGTGCTGGAACCACAGGCGCTCGGGGCTGATGTCCTGGCCGAATACCAGCTGGCCCATGCTACCGCTGAACTCGAGGTCGTTGACCCCGTGCCCGACTTCCACGGTGGGCATGTTGCCGCTGACCAGCACCTTGTTGTTGCCATCGCCCAGCTTCACCGTGGCGAAGGAGCCGCTGTCGGTGATGTCGTTGTTGCCATGGCCGACGGTGAGCTTGTTGATGTCGCCGGCGACCACGTTGTTGCCGTTGCCCAGGGTGATCTCGGCGCGGCGCCCCGTCACGTTGACCTTGTTGTCACCGTTGCCGGCAACCACCTTGGCGTTCGAGGCCTCCACGTTGATGGTCTTGCTCTCGTCCCCCAGAGTGACATCGGCGAAGAACCCCTGGACCGTCATGGTATTGGGGTCGCTGGCCACTGGCGCGGGATCGACCGTCGACAACGGGCTCAGCGTGAGCGGGTCGCGCGACGAAGTCGGCACCGGGTCCACGGTCGTCGGAGTGGGACGTACGCGGATCCGGTCGCGGAGCGACGCAAAGGAGAAGTCCTCGGTATCGGCCACCGCCGGGATATCGTCGAACTTCATACGTGGGTCCTGCACCAACGGGATATCCGGCACGGTGACTCGCGGGTGACTCGCAATATTCAGGTCGCGATGGCTCGTATCGACCATTGGGATATCGGGAATCACAATCGGCCTTGGGCGCGGCACGTCCACCGGGGTCCGTCCCACATGATCACGCCCGACCGGGCCGATATCCGGCACCTTCGACGGCTCCAGCGAACCGATGCCGCGCTCGGCGAGAATCTGCTCGATGGTCTTGCGTTCGGGAACCGTCGGCCCCTGGTTGCCGCCACGCTCGGCCAGGATCTGGTCGATGGTCTTGTGTTCCGGCACTTTCGGATTCAGGTCGACGCCGCGTTCGGCGAGGATCTGCTCGATCGTCTTGTGTTCCGGCAGGGTGATGTCCGGGATCGTCACCGAAGGTCGCAATACCGGATCGACCACCGGAACGTTGATGGTCGGGTGCAGATCAACAGGCGGCAGCGGCGGCACCACAACAGGCTTGTCGACATCAGGACGCTCGACAATCGGCGTCAGCGTACCCGGCACAGTCACCGTCGGCTGCTCGGTCACAGCAGGCACCGGACCTACGGTCGGCACTACATCCGGCGCATGCTCGGCGAAGATGAAGTCCGAAGCGCTGACCTGCGCCACATCCAGCGCGTCCAGGTACAGCAGGTTGACGTTCGAGTCGGCGCCCTGGGCGCCGGTCCGCGTCACATACACGCCATGAATCTGCGTCAGGCCGTTGAGAGTGGCGCGATTCTTGTGCTCGATGGTCAGCTGGCTGAAATCGGTCACCCCGGTCTGGCGCAGGTCGATCTTGTCGATGCCATGGCGGAAGCCGCGCAAGGCGTTGTTGTAGTCCTTGACGCCCGACTGGGCCGCCACCACAAACACATCCGAAGTCGCGCTGTCATGGCTGTAGATCGTGCCGCTCAGCGAAGCCACCATCTTGCCCTGGGCGTCGCTGCTGTACATCACGCCCTTGCCGCCGCCGTTGAGCAGCACGGTGCCCAGGCCTTCCTGCGGCTTGACCGCCGAGGCATCGCTGTTGACGTAGGCCGTCGGGGCGACAAAGGTGTCCTGGAACTTGAAGTTCGCCGCGCCGATGCCGGCCAGCGACTGGTTCTTCAGGACAATGCTCTGGCCCTTGGCCAGGTCGATCTTGACGTCCGCGCCTTGCTGGCTGAGCACCAGGTCGGTGAACTTCTTCCCGACAAAACCCACCAGGTCGATGATCTCGCCACGGGAGGCCTCGAAGTTGTTGATCACATCGCTGCCACCAGCACGGCGATGAACCACAAAGAAGTCCTTGCCCGCGCCACCCGCCAGGCTGTTGTTGCCACGTCCGCCATCGAGCAAGGCATCGGCATTGCCAGCCACCAGCACATCGTTGCCGTCGCCGGTGACGATGTTCTGAATGCTCGCCGGATTTTTCACCGTCAACGCCGCGCCGCCGAGGCTGGCGACACCGGTCAGCAGGTTGACCGAGCTATCTCCCGACACCGCCGCCGCGTTGAGGGTATTGCGCCCGCCCGCGACACCGTTGACCGCGTCGTCCAGGACGCCACGGTTGGCATGCCCGACCACCGACTTGAGGTATTCGTCGGTGTAGAAGTAGGTGTCGTCCGGGGTGCTCTTGCTGCCGTATAAGCGCAGCGACCAGGCATTGAGCGTGACCGGCAGGCCGGAAGCCGAATCGCTCACCTGCAAGGTCCAGTTGCCCGCCGAGCGCTCGCCGAAGTCATGGGTCGTCATGAAGGTGTATTTGAACGATCCCGACTGCGTGCTGCCAAGGTCCGTGGCGCTCGCCCCCGGCATGCCGTCCGGCACCTTGCCCTGGCGGTTGAGCAGGATGCTCTGGGTGCCGTCGGGCGAGATCAGCTTGAGCGTCAGGTCGCCAAGGCGGCCCACCTGGGCGTCGAAATCGATCTCGACGTGCTCGACATTGAGGCCAGCATTCATGGCGATGGACGTGCTCAGCGTGCCCCCCGCCACCAGGTTCTTGCCCAGGGCGCCGCTGGAGGCGCTGTAGACATATTCGTTGGCACCGGTGCTCTGGGTCATCCAGGCTTCGGCCAGGCGCACCGCGGCCCGCGCGTCGACTTCGCCGAAGCCGTAGTCGTTGCTGGTGTGCATGCCGCCGCCGTTCCAGTTGTGGGCGGCGTTGTCGCTCCACTGGGTAGACGGATCGTTGATCTTGCGCGCCGACAACGCGAGGATCTGCTGCACGTCGCGATAGCCCAGGTTCGGGTTGGCCTCGAGCATCAGCGCGACGATGCCGGAGACGATCGGCGCGGCAAAGCTGGTGCCCTGCATGCTGGTGTAGTCGTTGCCGAAGGTCGAGCCACGATCGGTTTCCAGCATATGGCTGGTGGACACCACGTTGCTGCCCGGCGCCGACACCAGAAGGCTGGCGCCCGGGTTGGAGAACGGCGAGGAACCGATCTGCAGGGTCGACAAGTCGCCCTGGGCATTGATCGCGCCGACTTCCACCGAGAAGCGGTTGTTGTTGGTCAAGGAGCCCTGGGCATTGCCGCCGGTCGCGCGGCTGTTGCCGCCGGCCGCGACAATGATCGTGCCCAGGCCGCCACGACCGTTACTCGCGGCGTACTGGGCATTCATGCTCAGCGCCGTGGCGGTGTTGACGAAGCCGTCCTGGAAGCTGCTGAGGGCGAAATCGTTGGTGAAGCCCCAGCTGTTGTTGGCAATGTCGAAGCTGACCATGTGCCCCAGCCCGGCGAGGTCGGCGCCGCTGTTGGCCAGGTAGTAGCCGCCCAGCGTCGCGCCGTAGGCCACCCCTACTCCGCCCGTGCCATTCTTGGCCGCGACCATCACCCCCGCCACCATGGTGGCGTGGTTGGACACCAGGCCCGGCAAGCTGCCGTTGCTCTGCTGGGTCTGCAGCCAGGCCTGGTCGACGTTGGCGGCCAGGTCCGGGTGGGCGATGTCGAAGATCTCCGGCGCGGTGGCGAACTGGCCACCCGGCTCGAACTGACCGATGCGCACGCCCTTGCCGGTGTAGTCCTGCCAGACCGGCAGCACGTTGGTGTCGCTGAGGTACCACTCCTGGGCCGCCAAGGGGTCCAGCGGCACTTCCGGGGTCAGCAAGGTCACCCCGGCGCGCATCGGCGCGGTCTGCCCGCTGCTCAGGTCCACCACCGAAGCCGACAGGTTGCCGGCGGCATCGACCACGCCGTACTTGAAGCTGAGCAGCCCGGTGTAGTGGGCATCCGGAGTGAAGAGCACGTCGCCCTGGGCCGTGAGGCTGACAGTGCCGCCGACCGCGTCACCGACGTTGGCGATGCGCAGCGCGCCCTGGCTGTTGAGATGTTGATCGTTGGCCAGCAAGCTCTGCGCGGCAATCAGGTGGGCCTGGGTCCGGTTGAAGGCCTTGCCGTCCTGGTCGAGGGTCAGCACATCGGCCACCGGCATGGCGTTGGGGGTCTGCAGATCGACCGCCGAGATATCCGAGAAATTCAGCTTCTGGATGTTTTTCAGGGTCACCGTACCGTCGCGCCCGGCGACCTTGTCGGCCACCTCATAGCCGCCGTCAGTGCGGGTGATGCGGTAGTCGCCATGGTTGCCGTGCAGGGTCACCAGGTTGATCCCGCCGTCGCCGTCGATGGTCGCGTTGCCGTGGCCGACTTCGATCACGTCATTGCCGGCACCGCCGAAAATCCGGTCGGCACCGCCACCGGCGTGAATGATGCTGCCGCCTTCGGCGGCGTAAATCACGTCGCCCTGGGGCCCGGCGTAGATCACCGCCTTGCCGCTGCCGCCGATGATGGTGTTGTGGCCGCTGCCACCGACCAGCACGTCGCTGCCCGCCCCGCCCACCAGGGTCGAATTGCCGGAGCCGCCCTTGATGAAGGCACTGCCGCTGCCGCCACTCATGATCGTGTCGTTGCCGCTGCCGCCCTGGGCAATGGTCAGGCCGGCCTGGGCCATGTTCAGCACCACGCCTTTGTCGCCGACGACGATCGCCGTATCGTGGCCGCCGTTGCCGTGGATGTTCTTCATGTCGTCCGAGGCGCTGACCACAAACACGTCGTCGCCCTTGCCGCCGACATAGGTGTTGCTGCCGCCGCCACCCACCAGCCAGCCGCCGGCCGGCGCGGCGATCAGCGTGTCGTTGCCGCTGCCGCCGTACAGGTTGCCCACGCCCAGCTGCGCCGCGTCCAGGGTTTCGCCCGTGGTGCTCTGACTGGCATAGGCGGTGGTGGTGATGCCGTTGCTGGTCGAGGTCACCTTGGTGCCCGCGCCCTGGGCGCTCAGGGTATTACTGACCGGGTCACCGAGGAAATCCACCGCCAGCGCTTCCTGGCTCTTGCCATTGATGGTGAACGAACCGGTGGCGAGTACGCGGTTGCCGTCCCGCACTTCGGTTTGAGTGGACGCCGCGGCCCGCACGTTGATCTGGGTGATGCCCAGCTCGGCCAGGGTCTTGAGTTCGCCGGCATCGACTTTCGCGTCATGGGTGCCGTCGACCCAGACCCGCAGCTTGCTCCAGATCGGATCGCGCTGATCGATCACGCCGTCCTTGTTGCCATCCTCGCTGGCCAGGGCGGCGAACCCATCCTTGAACTTCGCCTCGCCCGCCGCGCCGTTCACCCCGGCCTTGCCGCCGTAATACTCGGAGAACATCTGGCTGACGTCCTTGATCTGGCCGCTGCCATCGTCGATCACCAGCATGCCGGTGCTGCGATCGGCCCAGCCGCTGCGCTTGAGCGTGCCGCTGTGGTCAGTGTCGAACAGCACGCCGTCACGGATGTCGGTCATGTGCACGCCGTTACCGGTCAGGTCCAGCAACAGCGGGTCGACGTAGGTGTTGAAGGTGGTCATGGCCGACAGACCGTTCAGGGTCACGGCATTGCGCAGGCTGAAGTCCGGCTTGGTGCTGTCCGGGGTCTGGTAGAAATTCGACAAGTAGGTGTTGGGCCGGGCATTGGGGTCGAGCTGCATCTCACCGGGACGAATACCGCCCGAGGCCAGGCTGGACATCTGGGTCGAGGTGAAGTCGGTTTTGTTGAGAATGCCGCCGACGGCAAAGATATTGTGCGTCGCGGCGTTCTGGATATAGCCGTTGGCGACGTCCTGCTGGGCTTTGCTTTCGCCCTGGATGTGCTGTTGGGGTTGGGGGGAAGGGTTGATGTCGATGTTGATCAGGCCGGGTGTCTGAGGGGCAGTAGAGACATCACCCACGCCAAGCCATAAACATTGCTGACCGTCTTTCGCTTCATAATATTCGCCGTGACGGGTCAAGTCGTCACGAATGATCTGGGCGCCATACGTATGCAGAAGATTGTTGAGCGGATTTATATTATCTGCTGGAAAAAGAGCGCCTTCGAAACCCTTGCCATTAAAACCAATGGATTTAAGTGAAGCATATACGAAATCCACGCAGCTATTAGTTAGAAGCCTATAACGCGTATTATCAAATCCGAGCGACGTAGGATCCTGCGAAAAACTCTTTAACTTATTAAACTGATCCTCAGTCAACACCACACTTACTTCATATGCTGTCTGCTTGTAACCTGCATCATCATAACCACCTACCTGCCCCTCACCACGCATCTGGTCGTGAACGGACTCAAAACCATAACTTTGCTTATAGCCTGCACCATCACTCAAGGAGTACCACATATGTCCACCAGACGACGAATGAATATCGCCCTCTTTGTGCTCACCTTTATTTTTCTGATATTCGTATTCCGCCCCCGCCCTTGCAACCTTATAGGTAACACTGTATTTCTTTTCCACTTTAACGCTCCCTCTTCAACCTAAGATTGCTTCAATGCTTTGGATTGTAATAAGAAAACTTCACAAACCCCTCGATACCTCGAAAAGCCTCCAACTCTTCAAGGGTACTGACTTCAACCGAATAACTTCCAGGCGCCAACTCCAGAATTTCAATCAACCTAACTGCCACATTAATATTCCGTCCTTCATAATCAATCCCCTGCCCCCACTGCACACCTGTTGTCACTAACTCCTCATCAAAAAAAACCTGCTCATCTTTCAAGACCCGAAGATGGATGGGAATAGCTACACCTTCATGATCAAGATCACCCCATATTTCAATTTGCTTATTTATCTCGGCTAAACCATGTCCCTTCGTAAATAACAAAGCGAATCTGTAGTCGCCGGCTTTGTTAACCACAAACTGCGCACTGGCGAACTGATTAGCCCGAGAGACATCCAGGGGCTTCACTATCGATACAGGTGCTGAACAGGCGGTCAGCAAAAAACATACAGCACCTAAAACTCCGTTACGCAAAACACTGATCAGTCCATGCATAACCCACTCTCCCCGAAAGTTTTAATAAATTTGCCCACCCTTGTTCCCAACAAATTCAACTACCACTTAAACCTTCCCGTCATCCCATTTCCAGCAAGTACCTGGAGAGGCAAGCACAAGAACAATGCAATAACAAAAGCCCACAACCAAGGCCTGTGCACTACAGCTCCGAAGCAGCTGCCATATACCAAGGCAGATCACCAGCAAATATGGCTTAAGAACAAGAGGCATCTTTTCCTGGAAGGCAGTACGCCGGGAACTTCCCTTCAACCGTCCTAGCGCTCACGCAGACTCTCATCCACATGCTGTTGCAAGGGGCTCAGGAAGTAGTCGATCACTCGGCGCTGGTCGGTCTTCACTTCCGCGGTGATCGACATGCCCGGCGACAGCGCCACGCGTTGGCCATTGACCAGCAGGTGATCGGACTTCAGGCGAATGCGGCTGCTGTAGATCGGCCCGCGCTTCTCATCTTCGATGGCGTCGTTCGAGACATTCAGCACTTCGCCGTCGACGGTGCCGTATTTGGTGAAGGTGAAGGTTTCCACTTTGACCGTGACCGGCTGGCCGGCGCGGACGAAGCCCACGTCCTTGTTTTCCAGCATCGCTTCGACTTCGACCGGTTGGTCGGCGGGGACTATGACCATCAACGGCTGGGCCGGGGTGACCACGCCGCCGACGGTGTGGATCGCCAGTTGTTGCACGGTGCCGTCCACCGGGGCCTTGAGGCTGGTCAGGGTTTCCTGGTAACGGGCCTTGGCCAGTTCCTGGACCAGGCTCGCGGCTTTCTGATTGGCTTCCTGTTGCAGGTCGAGCATGGCCCGGCGGTTCTGCGCCACCACGCCGTCGCGCCGGCGCCGCGCCTCAGCCTGGGCGGCGGTGGACTGCAAGACACTGGCCTGCTGTACGCTCAGCTGGCGCAGCAGGTCGAGGCGCGCCTGCTCCTTTTCCAGGTACTCATGGCGCGCCACGTACTGTTGCTCCAGCAGCCGCCGGTAGTCCTCGGCCAATTGCGTGGCGATCGGCACCGTTTGCCGCAGGCTGGCCACCTGGGCCTGGGCCGACTGGATTTCGGCGCTGCGCTGGAGGATTTCCGCGTCCACCAGCTCCAGGTTGCTGCGGTACTCCTGGTACTGCCCCTGCAACCAGCGCTGGGCGCTCTGCACCTGCTCCGGGTTGGCGTTGGCGCCGGCGTTGGCAAGCGGGCCGAGCAGCGAGGCCGGCGGCTGTTGCTGGTTGATCGCATCGAGCATGGCCGCGCCACGGGCGCTGTCGACACGGGCCGCCAGCAGCTCGCTCTGAATCCGCCTGACGTCGGCATCCGCCGCCGTCGGGTCGAGCTCCACCAGCAGTTCGCCGACTTTCACCGCCTGGCCGTCACTGACATGGATTGCCCTGACCACCGCCGTTTCGCTGGACTGAATCAGCTTGGTCTTGCCATTGGGCACGATCTTGCCCGGCGCCACCGCCACCACTTCGATCTTGCCGATAAAGGCCCACAGCAAGGCCAGCACGGCAAAGCCGAGGATGCTCCAGATAAAGATCCGCGGCGCCGGGTGCACGGGGGTGTCCTGCAACTCCAGGGCGGCGGGCAGGAACTGCGCCTCATGGGGCAGGCGCTGCACGCTGTCCATGCTTTTGCGCTGGCGCCAGGCGTGCTGCCAGGCGTCGCGGTAGCGCTGCAATAACGAAGGAGTGGCGCTCATGGGCAATCGGTCCTTGAATCCGGATGGCATCCAGCCCCGCACCCTGCGGCGAGGGCCTTGGCTGAACAAATAACCTGTGAATCGGGCGCTGTTCAGCCCTGCTGCATACGGTGCAGGCGCGAATAGTGGCCGGCCTGGTGTGCCAGCAGTTCGGCATGGTTGCCCTGCTCGACGATCTGCCCGCGGTCGACCACCAGGATGCGATTGGCGTCGCGTACCGCCGACAACCGGTGAGCGATGATGATCACCGTGCGCCCGGCGCAGATGCTTTGCATGTTCTGCTGGATGATCCGTTCGGACTCGTAGTCCAGCGCACTGGTGGCCTCGTCGAAAATCAGGATCCGTGGGTTGCCGATCAAGGCCCGGGCGATGGCGATGCGTTGCCGCTGGCCACCGGACAGCGAGGTGCCATGCTCCCCGACCATGGTGTCGTAGCCTTCGGGCAACTCCAGGATGAATTCGTGGGCCCCGGCCATGCTGGCGGCATGCATCACCGTTTCCAGCGGCGCGCCCGGATCGCTCAGGGCGATGTTTTCGCGGATGCTGCGGTTGAACAGCATGTTGTCCTGCAACACCACGCCGATCTGCCGGCGCAGCGAGGACACGTCCGCCAGCGCCAGGTCCATGCCATCCACCAGCACCCGCCCACGCTCGGGCACGTACAGGCGCTGGAGCAAGCGCGTCAGCGTGCTTTTGCCCGAGCCGGAACGCCCTACCACGCCAATCACCTCGCCAGCGGCGATCTGCAGGTTGATCCCGCGCAGGATCTCCGAGCCGTCGGCGCGATAACGGAAATGCACCTGGTCGAATTCGATCTGCCCCCGGAGCGGCGGCAAGGCGCTGCGGGTCGCCTGGGAAAGCTCGGTGCGGGTGTTGAGGATATCGCCCAGGCGCTGCACCGAAACACCGGTCTGCTGGAAGCTGGTCCACAACTGCGCCAGGCGCATGATCGGGCCGCTGACCCGGCCGGCCAGCATGTTGAAGGCGATCAACTCGCCCACCGAAAGCTGTCCGTCGATCACCAGCCGCGCGCCCAGCCAGAGGGTCGCGACCGTGACCAGCTTGCCAATCAGCGACACGCTCTCGTTGGCGATAGTGGACAAGGTCTGGGTCTTGAACCCGGCCGCGACATAAGCGGCCATCTGGTTGTCCCACTTGCGAATAGCCTGGGGCTCGACGGCCATGGACTTCACCGTGTCGATGCCGTTCACCGTTTCCACCAGGAACGCCTGGTTCTCCGCGCCGCGGGTGAAACTGTCCTGCAAGCGGGCGCGCAGCAGCGGGGTGACAAATAGCGAGACCAGCACGTACAGCGGCAGCGACAACAGCACCACCAGGGTCAGCCAGCCGCTGTAGTAGAACATCACCAGGATGAACACCAGCGAGAACAGCACGTCCAGCAACAAGGTAATGGCGTTGCCGGTCAGGAAGCTGCGGATGTTCTCCAGCTCGCGCACCCTGGCCACCGAATCACCGACCCGGCGCGCCTGGAAATACGCCAGCGGCAGGTTGATCAGATGGCGGAACAAACGCGAGCCCAGCTCCACATCGATACGGCTGGCGGTATGGGCGAACACGTAGCTGCGCAAGCCGCTCAAGGCCGACTCGAACAGCATGATGCCGAGCAATCCGGCGGCGATGACATCCAGGGTGGTCAGCCCGTGGTGCACCAGCACCTTGTCCATCACCACCTGGAAAAACAACGGCGTCACCAGGGCAAACAGCTGCAGGGCAAAGGACACCAGCAGCACCTCGCCCAGCAACTTGCGGTATTTGACGATGGCGGGAATAAACCAGGTGAAATCGAACCGCGAGGTTTCCCCCGGCAACCCGGCTTCGGAACGCAGCAGCACCAGCTCGCCGGTCCAGCGTGCGGCCAGGGTCTCGAAGGAGATGACCTCAGGCCGATCCGCACGCGGGTCCTGGATCAGCGCCTGGCCCTGGTCCAGCTTGGCAATGATGAAAAACCTGCCGTCGCCATCGGCCGCGATCGCCGGCAAAGGCGTGCGCTCCAGACGCGCGATGGAGGTGCTGACCGACTTGGCCCTGAGCCCCAGCTTGCGGGCGGCGAGCAGCAGTTCGCGCTGGGTGAACGGCTGGTTCTCTGGAGCGAATTCGTGGGCCAGTTGCTCGGCGGACGCCGCCACCGAATGAAACCGGGCCAGCATCACCAGACAAACCAAGCCAGTGTCTGGCGTGGGCGACTCGGCGCCCCTTCCTTGTTCGCTCATAAGCTTCCATGCATTGCCGCGTTGCGGCCGTAAAGTCCTGATATTTCAGGATGTTATATCAAACAAGAAACAATTAGTATCAATATGACATCATTGATTGAGATTTATTTCATTCATCTGTATGAGAGGCACCCGTCACAGCGCTTTGCGCTCCTGTGGTGGCAGGAAATCCCGATCGGCGTCGTAGTCCTTGGTCAGGTACATCGCCAGATCGCTCAGGTCTTTCGGGCTCAGGGTTCCCGCCGCCTGCTTGAGCTTGAGGGTGTCGATGATGTAGTCGTAGCGCGCGTTGTTGTACTCACGCACCGCGTTGTACAACTGACGCTGGGCATTGAGCACGTCCGCGGTGTTACGCGAGCCCAGGTCCCGCCCTACCTGGTTGGCCTTGACCGAGGCCTGGCCGGAACGAATCGTCTGCCGCCGGGCAACGACCTGCTCGATATCGGAATTCACCGCGCGGTAGAAATTGCGTGTGTTCTGCACCACTTCTCGGCGACGGTCCTCGCGCTCGTCTTCACTCTGGGCCAGCCGCTCGGTCGCCTCGCGCACCTGCGAGCGGGTCATGCCGCCGGAGTACAACGGAATATTCAGCTCCAGGCCGATGCTGCTTTGCGTGACATTGCCCCGATAGCCATCGCGCCCGAAATCGGTGGGGTTGCTGTAGCCGAAGCTATCGTTTTCACCTTTGCGCCAGGACGCCACCGCATCGACGGTCGGCGCATAACCGGCCTTGCGCTGGCGGTTGGTCTGTTCGGCGGCCAGCACCGCGTAGCTGCTGGCCTGCAACGCCAGGTTCTGGCGCACCGCGCGGCTGACCCATTCGTTGGCATCGTTGGGCACCGGTAGCTCCACCGGCAACTGATGTTGAATGCCCTCGATCGTCGAATAATCCTGGCGGGTCAAGCGGGACAAGGCCTCGAAGGCATCGTCGACCTTGCGTTCGGCGAGTTTGCGATTGGCGCCGGCGTTGTCATGGGCGGCTTGGGCATCGAGTACATCGGTGATGCTCGATGCACCATTTTCCAGGCGGGCCTGGGCCTGTTGCTGTTGACGCTTGAGCGCCGCTTCCTCGGCCTTGGAGGCGGCGAGCAGGTCCAGGGCGCGCAAGGTTTCGAAATAGGCCTGGGCCGTGGTCAACACCAGCCCCTGCTCCTTCGCGCCCAATTCAAGCTCGGCCTGGGCGGTGCTGGCATGGGCGGCTTCCAGTTGAAACCAGCGATCGGCACGAAACAGCGGCTGGTTGAGATTGGCCTGGAATACCGTGGTGCTGCGCGTGCGAGTCAGGCCGGGTTCATCCCGCTCCAGGCGCACCGATTCCACGGTGCTGCCTGCATTGAGTGTGGGGAGCAAACCGGCCCGAGCCTGGGGGATGCTCTCGCGCTGGGCCTGGTACTCGTGGCGCGCCGCGGACAGCTGGGCGTCATGCTCGACGGCCTGGCGGTAAACCTGCAGCAGCTCGGCACGCTGGGCACCGGGATCGGCGAAAGCCGGCATCGTCGCCATTGCCAGGATGAGCAACGGCGAGAAAAAACGGGGGGAGTGGGTCATAACAATCCATGTCGCATTCGGGTAAAACGGTTCAGCCAGGCTGATCAGGGCGCGCATCCTACGCCGTGCCCTGGGCTGTCACAAGCTCGATTGTGGCTATTAGCCATCAATCTCGCGAACAAATGATCAATCCCTGGCATTGGCCTGCCCGCAACAGGCGCCTGCGGCTAATCGGCCAGCCCCCCGTCCCCTCACTTATGAAACGTCTGCCCCAACGCCTCCAGGCGAATGGCGATCGGCGGCAGGCGCTGGCTGCTCAGGGCCAGGCTGCCCATGTCGTCGGCGGGCCGGGCGCTTGTCAGAAAGTCACGCTGGCGCTCAGGCGGGCGGTGCGCGGCTCGCCGACGTTGACCTGCAACTGGCTGCCGGTGGACGACGGGTAGTACTGCTTGTCGAACAGGTTGTCGACGTTGAACTGCAGGCTGGTCTGGTAGCCGAACAGCGGCGATTCCCAACGCACGAACGCATCGGCCACGGTGTAGCTGCTGAGCCAGAAATCGTTGGCATTGTTGGCCGCGCGCTCGCCGACATAACGCGCCCCGCCACCGGCATGCCAGGCGCCGAACTGCGCGGGCACATTCAGGTGGTGGCTCAGGTACAGGCTGGCGGTGTGCTTGGGCGCGTTGGCCAGGCGATGGCCTTCGTTGCTCGGGTCGTCGAGGATCTCGGTGTGGTTATAGGCGTAGGTGCCGATCAGGTCCCAGCGCTCGGCGATGCGCCCGGTCACGTCCAGTTCCACGCCCTGGGAGCCGACCTTGCCGGCCGCTTCCGAGAGGCTTACGCCGTTGACCGTGGTGGTGGTCACCACGTTTTTCTTCTCGATGTCGTACAGCGCCAGGTTGATGTTCAGGCCCGGCAGCGGGTCGTACTTGGCGCCCACCTCGTAGCTGCGCCCCTCCTCCGGATCGAAGGTGTTGCCGGCGTCGTCGACATCGGTGTTGGGCTTGAACGAACGGCTGTAGTTGCCGTACAGCGACAGGCTGTCGGTGGCCTTGAACACCAGGCCGAGGAACGGCACGAAGGTGTCGCCGTTGCTGTCGCGGTTGACCGTGTAGCTCTTGCCCAGGCCCTGGTCGCTGTATTGGTCGTAATGCTGCTGGCGACCACCGAAGACCAGGATCCACTGGTCGTCCAAGTGCCAGTTGTCCTTGAAGTACACCGAGCTGGAAGTCAGCTGGTTGCGCAGGTTGCTTTGCGTGGCGCTGACCAGGCTTGGCTCGGCCAGGTTGCCGTAGACCGGCGCGGTGATGTCGAAGCCGCCACGGGGGGTGTTGCGGTAGGTCTTGCCGCGGTACTGGTCGGAGTGCTCGCTGTCGACGCCCACCAGCAGGTCATGGCGCTGGCCGAACAGCTCCTGCTGGCCGATGAAGTCCCAGCTGGCATAGCGGGTTTCGTCGTCGTAATGGGCGCCGTTGGCGGCGCGGCGCAGGATGTTGCCGCTCAAGCTGTTGGGCTGGGCGATCGACAGGCTGTAGCGGTCGTTGTTCCAGCCGTAGGTAACGCGGGTTTTCCAGGCATCGCTCAGCTGGTATTCGAAGCGCGCGCTGGCCACTTCGCGGATGCCGACGCTTTTCGCCCAGCGCTCGTCCAGGCGCTTGTCGTAGTCGATGTCCGCCGGATGGCCGTTGGTGAACACGGTGCCGCGGTCGAACGGGCTGGAGTAGTCGTTGTATTCGTAGCTCAGGGTCAGGCTGGCGCGCTCGCCGGTCCAGGTCAGCGACGGCGCCACCAGGGTGTGTTCGTTGACCCCGTAGTTGCGCCAGTAGTCTTCATGGCCGCGCTCGGCGATCAGGCGATAGGCCAGGCCGGTATCGCCCAGCGGCCCGGTGGTGTCCAGGGCCATGGTGCCGCCGCCTTCGCTGTAGGCCGAGCCGCTGAGGGTGGTGCTCTGGGTGTACTGCGGCTGCTTGCTGATGATGTTCACCAGGCCGCCCGGCTCCAGCGCGCCGTAGAGCATCGAGGCCGGGCCCTTGAGCACTTCGACCCGTTCGGTGGTGGCGCTGAAGTTCTGCCCCAGGTTGGAGCGCACGCCATCGCGCAGGATCGAGCCATCGTCGTTGGTGCCGAAACCGCGCTTGACCAGCGAGTCCCGGGAGCCGCCCAGGGTGTTGCCCTGGCTGACGCCGCTGACGAACTTCATGGCGTCGTTCAGCGAGCGCACCTGATAGTCGGCCAGGGTCTGCTGGGTCACCACGTTGATCGACTGCGCTTCCTCCTTGATCGGCACGTTGCTTTTGCTCGCCGTGCTGGCTTGCGAGGTGGTGTAGCCGGTGTCCTGGGCGAGGCGGTCGGCCTGGATGTCGGTGGTCGGCAGTTCGACGGTGTCCTGTGCCCACAACGGGCTGGCGACCAGGCAGCAAGACAGTGTCGGCAACATGCGTTTGATCAGGGTTTTACGGCGGGCACGCGGACAGGATGACTTCAAGAATGGGCACTCGAGGGAGGGAGACATGAATAGCAATGATTATCATTGTAAAGAGCGTCAGATTCTCAGTAAATCCCTGCCCTGCCTCGGTTGCGGCTTTTTTTAAGCCTTCCTCCCGGGATTTCGGACTATCGGCGCCCGCCGGCCGTCTTTGACCCGCCTGGCAGATCGCCCGCCTGCGCCACGGCCTGGGTCAAATGCTCGATCAGCGCCCGCGCCGCCGCCGACAACTGGCGGTGCGGCGGGTAGATCACCGAGAACGGTCGCGAGCGGCCGCCCGCCTCCGGCAGCACCGCCACCAGGCGGCCGCTGGCGATTCGTTCGCGGACGATGAATTCATAGGTCTGGCAGATGCCCATGCCATGTTCGGCCAGGGACACGATGCCCAGCACATCGTCGGCCACCTGGATATTCGCCTGGGGCGTCCACTCCAGGTCCCGCCCCTGATCGCGCAACAGCCAGGCACCGACCCGGCCGCTGCTGGGCATGATGAACGGCAGGCAGACATGGGTCGCCAGGTCCTCCAGTTGCCGCGGCGTGCCGGCGCGTTGCAGGTATTGCGGGGACGCCACCAGGCACAGCGGCGCATCCTCCAGCTTGCGCCCCACCAGGCCGCTGTCGGGCAGTTGGCCAAGGCGGATCGCCAGGTCATAACCTTCGGCCACCAGGTCGACGTTGCGGTTGCTGATGCTCAGTTCGATGCGCACCTGCGGGTAATGCCGGGCAAAGCCGGCGAGCAGCGCCGGCAGCCGGTAATGCCCGTAGGTGGTCGGCACGCTGAGGCGCACCCGGCCATTCAACTCGCCCTCCTGGCCCTGGATGCTGCGCTCCGCGCCGTCGATCAATTCGAACGCCGCCCGCGATTGCTCGAGATACAGCAGGCCGGCCTCGGTCAGGCTCAGGCGTCTTGTGGTGCGGCGCAGCAACTGCACGCCCAGGCGCGCCTCCAACCGCGAAATCGCCCGGCTGACCACCGAAGGAGTGGTGCCCAGCGCCACCGCGCCGGCGCTCAAGGAGCCCTTTTCCACCACGCTGACGAACACCTCGACGTCAGCCAGATAATCGAATCGACGGCTCACCCTAACCTCCAGAGAACAAGTGATTTCCACTGGCGCGAGTTTATCGCCCGCAAAGGCATGAATACAGTGAGCCATCCGTCGCAATTGCCACGCTCCCTCCCCCATGCTCAGGAAATTCCATGCGCCCGCTCAGCAAACTCGCTCTAGCCCTGACCCTCGCCACCGCTGCGTTCAACGCCCACGCCGCCAATGTGCTGGTGGTGCTGTCGGATTCCGACCACCTCGACCTCAAGGACGGCAAGGTGTTTTCCACCGGCTTCTACCTCAACGAACTGATGCAGCCGGTCAAGCAACTGCTCGACGCCGGCCACTCGATAACCTTCGCCACCCCGCAGGGCAAGGCGCCGACGCTGGACCGTTCCTCCACCGACAAGATGTATTTCAACAACGATGTCGCCGCGCTGCAGGCCCACCAGGCACTGCTCGACCAGTTGAAAATCACCGTCCCGGGCGAGTCGCCGGTGATCAGCCTGGCGCGGGTCGAACAGATCGGCTACGAGCACTTCGATGCGCTGTACGTGCCCGGCGGCCATGCGCCGATGCAGGACCTGCTGCACAGCCCCGAGCTGGGCCGGCTGCTGAGCAACGTCCACCAGAACGCCAAGACCACCGCGCTGGTCTGCCACGGCCCCATCGCCCTGCTGTCGACCTTGCCCCAGGCGCAGGATTTCACCCAGCAGTTGGCCAGTGGCGGCAAGGCCAGCGCCCCGGGCTGGATCTACGCCGGCTACCAGTTCACGGTCATCAGCAACCAGGAAGAAGAATTGGCCAAGGGCCTGCTGGGCGGCGGCGCCATGCGCTTCTATCCGCAAACCGCGCTGGAGCAGGCCGGAGGCCTGTACCGCAGCAACCGCTCGCCATGGAGCGAAAACGTGGTGATCGACCGCGAGCTGGTGACCGGGCAGAACCCGGCCTCGGCCCAGGGCGTGGCCAAGGTGTTGCTGGAACGCCTGAAGACACCGGCCGGCAAAGGCGCGTAATGGAAGGCGGATCCGACGAGCCGGCATGACGCCAGCCGTCCTGCGCGGCACTTGTTGTCTACGCTCAAGGCGACTGTCCGAAAGGAATCCCGTGCCCGCCAGGAGGTGCCCTTGAGCAAGACCCCGGATGCCATTGCCACTGCCCGCAGAAGCAACATGGCCAAAGCCCTCGCACGCTGGAACCAGCAGGCCGGGGCACGCAACGAATCGCAGTCGCGCCTTCGCGAACTGGGCCCCGGTGCCGGCGACTCACCGCAACAGCTGGCCAAGTGGGTCGCCCGCGAGAACGCCCGCGCCCTGCTGGCCAAGGCTGGGCTGGAACGGCGGATCGGCACCTGGGACCCGAGCTTCTTCGCCCCCAGCGAAGCCGCCCGCCTGGCGGCAAGGCCCGTGGCCCGGCTGGTCAATGCGCCACGCCCGGGGACGGTGGTCGAGGGTTTCGCCACCGGCTTCCTGGTATCGCCCAACCTGTTGCTGACCAACCAGCACGTGTTCCCGCGCTATGTGGACGCCGTGGATTGCGCCGCCAACTTTCTCTACGAAAAACAGGAGCGCGGCATCAACGAAGGCAGCTACTTCCATCTGCAACCGGAGCAGTTCTACTTTGCCGACGAGGCGCTGGATTTCTGCCTGGTGGCCATCGCCCCCCAAGGCACCCGCGGCGAGGCGCTGTCGGACTACGGCTGCATCCGCCTGATCGAAGCCACCGGCAAGACCCTGCGCGGCCGGCCGATGAACATCATCCAGCACCCCGACGGCGGCCCGCGCCAGTACGCCACGACCAACAACCGCCTGCTGGACATTCTCGACCAGGGCTTCTTGCACTACGAGACCGACACCGCCGAAGGCGCCTCCGGCTCACCGGTGTTCAGCGACAACTGGGAGCTGATCGCCCTGCACCATTGCGGCATTCCCAGGACCGATGAAGCCGGCAACATCCTCAAGCAGGATCGCAGCATCTGGAGCCCCGAGGGGGATGAGGAAAGCACGGTCGACTGGGTGGCCAACGAGGGCACCCGGGTCAGCAGCATCGTCGGCGCGCTCAAGGCCCTGCAACTGACCGGCAAGCCAGCCGAGCTGCTGGCCCAACTCATGGAGCAGACCGCCGACCCGCTGGCCACATTCAGCGTTACCGAAGCCCTGTCCGCTGCGCCGCGCCGCCAAGGAATGCCCGATATGTCGCAGAACATCTTTCATATCTCCGGCCCCACCACCATCAACATCCTCAGCCACCCCGCGGACAGCCCGGCCAGCCTCGCCGCGAGCCTCGGCGTGGCGCCTGTCGCGGCGGTATCGGGCGAACCGGCCCCAGCCGCCGCGGCCCTGGAAAAGACCCTGACCTTCGACCTCGACTACGAGGCCCGCCCCGGCTACGACCCGGACTTTCTCGGCGTGCCGGTGCCGCCGCCCTTCGTCGAGGGCGACCTGCTGGCCCAGCTCTACCGGGTCGGCGACTACCGCGAACACGCCGCCTCGGCGCGCAACGTGCCGGCCATGCGGCTCGCCGGGCTGAACGACGACGCCGCGCTGCCATTGCCCTATCACCGCTACTCGCTGGTGATGAACAAGCACTACCGCATGCCGATGTGGGCCGCCTCCAATGCCGACTACCGGCCCGAGGTGCGTGGCGATGCGCGCGGGCGCCGCGGCTTCGGTGGCGAAAGCTGGCGCCTCGACCGCCGGGTACCGAGCCGCTTTCAACTGACCAACAGCGATATCTACGCGCCGGCCGGCAACTTCGATCGCGGCCATATCGTGCGCCGCGAAGACAGCTGCTGGGGCCAGCCGGGAATCGATACCGAATACGCCAACGCCGACACCTACCACTGGACCAATTGCACGCCGCAGCACGAACTGTTCAACCAGGAGTCGCCCGACGGCGCCCACTACCGCAATCGCAAAGGCATCTGGGGGTATTTCGAGGGCGAGCTGGCCGAACAGATCGAAGCCGGGGGCGGCCAGGCCATCATTTTTGCCGGCCCGGTGCTGGGGGCTTCCTGCGTCGAGAAGGATTTCGGCAAGGGCCCGGTGCATTACCCGACCCGCTTCTGGAAAATCATCATCGTGCCCAAGGATGAGTCGCGGACTCCAGAACTGCTGGCCTATGGCTTCCTGTTCGATCAGAGCGAGGTGATCAAGGAGTTCGGCCTGGACATCCAGGAAGCTGCGCTGGACCTGGCCAAGGCCTTCGACAAGCAAAAGGCGACGCTCGCGGACATCTGCCAGATGACGGGCATTTCCCTGGCCCCCTCGATCATGGCCGCCGACCAGCACAAGCCGGCCTGAGCGCCCGGCTCCGAGCCTGGGGCCAAGCCGGCCTCAGCCCTGCCCCAGGCGCTCGCGCACCAGCGCCTGGGCATTGCGGGTCATCTGGTCCAGGTGGCGGTCGCGCTGTTTTTCGGCATCGAGCATCGCCCGCTTGCCGTGCTTTTGCAGCAGGTAGCTGTGAATCTGCCGCACTTCCAGCGAGCGGTAGATCGGCGCCACATCCAGCAGGCCCATCAAGCCGTCGGTGGCATGGTCGCGGGTGTTCATCAGCACCTGCGGACCGCGCACGCCCAGCACCTGGAAGCCCAGGGCCTCGAACCAGGCAACCTTGGCCGTCGAGCACGTCAGCTCGGCATGCGGGTAGCGCTCGCGCATCTGCGCCAGCAGCGCCCGCGCAATCCCCTGCCGGCGATGGCTGGCACGCACCGCCATATAGGCCACGCCACACGCCTCGGGGTCGTCCTTGACCGGCAGGTACAACAGGAAACCCAGCACCTGCTGCGGATCGTCTTCGTCGCTGGCCACCAGCAGTTCCACGGCGATGCCCCGGGAGCCGTCCAGCGCCTGCAGATACAGATGCACCTCGTAGCCGATGGCGTACTGGTAGATGTTGTACAGCAGGTTGCTGGGCGGGATCGCCACGGCGCTGATATCGGTCAGGTAATCGACCACCATCTGCAGGATCTGGCTGTTGACGGCCTCCGGGCACGGGGTCTGGAAGTGGCTGATGATCGGCATTGCGCGGAGGGCTCCAAAGATTGCGGCACACCCGTGGGATCGGGCGCTGACAGCGGGCACGCATGATACCCAACACCATCGCGCAGGAGCCAGGCTTGGGCGACGCGGTCGTAGGAGCCAGGCTTGCCGGCGAAGAAGACGGCGCGGTGGGTCTGGGCGGGCGCTTTTCGCGGGCAAGCCTCGCTCCTACGAAGATGTACCGCGCCGTTGTAGGAGCCAGGCTTGCCGGCGAAGAAAACGGCGCGGTGGGTCTGGGCGGACGCTTTCGCGGGCAAGCCTCGCTCCTACGAAGATGTGCCGCGTAAACGTAGGAGCCAGGCTTGCCGGCGAAGAAGGCGGCGCGGTGTATCTGGACGGACGCCTTCGCGGGCAAGCCTCGCTCCTACGAAGATGCACCGCGTAAGCGTAGGAGCCAGGCTTGCCGGCGAAGAAGACGGCGCGGTGGGTCTGGGCGGGCGCTTTTCGCGGGCAAGCCTCGCTCCTACGAAGATGTACCGCGTAAACGTAGGAGCCAGGCTTGCCGGCGAAGCAGGCGGCGCGGTGGGTCTGGGCGGACGCTTTCGCGGGCAAGCCTCGCTCCTACTTGCTGCCTGAGGGTTTGTAGAACAGGAACTTCCCGGTCTCGGCGGTCTTGCGGTATTGCCTGGCCCAATCGGGCCGTACACTCCGGTCGTGGAAATACAGGGCGCCGTGGGTGCGGTCCCGGAGCTGCTGGTTGAGCGCCTTGCGCGCGATTTCCTTGGCCATCGCGTAAGGCTCGTCTTCCTGCACCTGATCCGAACGCCCGTCGCACCACCAGGAAAACTGGCAGGCACCCTGCTCCACGCCCTGCTTGACCACCGCGCACACCGTGTCGGGAAAACCCTCATGGCCGACCCGGTTGAGCACCACGCTGGCCACCGCCTCCATATCGGTGGCGGTCCCGCCCTTGGACTCCCAGTAGATGGAGCGCGCCAGGCAGGTAATGGCATCGTCCAGCGGCGCGGCGCCGGCCGGGTCCACCGCCTGGGCCTCGGTTGAGGTAATGGTTTCGCTGCGGGGCGCCTGTTGCTGCTGCGCGGCTTTCTGCTCCAGGACCTGCGCCTTGTCGACCGCCGTTTCGGCAGCCGCCGCTTCGCCCGCGGCAATTGCCAGCCCCCCGCAAAGAAGGATCACAAGACCGCAGGCAATCGTCGTCGAGCGCATGTCCGCACCTTTGCCACACGCCCGGCCCGGGCACAGGAAAGCCGCCCCGACCGGCCCTGAAGGCAGCAGCCCGGTGGCAACTCAATATCAGTGTAGTTCGCCGCCAGCCCCCGTGGCCCGTGCCTCAACGGCCCCACGGCGGGCCGATGAATATCCCCGCGCAAGGAAAAAAGACCTTGCGCCGCCCGGGGCGAAATCGCGCATCATGAGCACAATTCGCTCACGGGAGACCTCCATGCGCCGCCCATCATCCATTCTGCCGCTGACCGCGTTGTCGCTGGGGTTGGCATTCGCCACCGCCGCGGTCGCGACCGAAGAAACACAGCTGGTGACCTCGATCAACACCTACCGCAGCCAGGTCCAGCGCTGCGCCGGCCAGGTATCGCAGGAGCTGCCGCCACTGGCCGCCGACCCGCGCCTGGTGCTGCCGGCCAGCGGCATCGACAACCTGCAGCAGGCCCTGGCCAGCAGCGCCTACCCGATGGTCAACGTGCAGGCCATCAGCCTGTCCGGCCCGCGCGATGCGCAAGCGGCCATGAAGGCGGTGCAGGAAAGTTTTTGCCAGGTGGTGCTGGACCCGCAGTTCGTCGATATCGGCGTCAGCCGCAGCGGCCAGCAATGGCGCATCGTCCTGGCCCGGCCGCTGCTCACCGCGCGCCTCGGCGACGGCCAGGCGGAAGGCCAGAAGCTCTTGCAAACCCTCAACAGCGCCCGCGCGCAGCCGCGCCAGTGCGGCGGCCAGGCTTTTGCCGCCGCCACCCCGCTGGCCTGGAGCGCCGCCCTGGCGAGCGCGGCCCAGGACCATAGCCGGGACATGGCCAATAACAACTTCTTCGACCACAAGGATCGCAACGGCCGCACGCCCGGCGACCGCGCCGAACTGGCGGGTTATGCCGGCCAGCAGATCGGCGAGAACATCGCCGCCGGCCAGGACACGGTGAGCAAGGTGGTCGACGGCTGGCTGGCCAGCCCTGGCCATTGCGCCAACCTGATGAACCCGCAATTTCGCGAACTGGGCGCGGCGTATGCGCTCGACCCGAAAAGCGACGCCGGCATCTACTGGACCGCGCTGTTCGGCACCCCGTAACGGCGACAAGGCCCCGCCCGAGGCGATCGGGCGGCCAGAAATTCCTTACGCCCCGGGCTGGTGGCTGCCCCTTATCGGACAACCAGATGGCGCTCCGCCAGCGTACTAGACTCACCTTACCTACCGCCCAGGAGCGCCGTCCCCGAGCGTTCGCAAGCCCGCTGCGCGCCACGCCGGCGACCTCCAAACGCTGGCCGGCGCCGTCATCCTGAGCAGTACCCGCGCACCGCGCCGCAACTGGCGGCGGCGGTGCATCCGTTGGTCAGGGCGAGGCCTGCCTGAGCAGGCTCGCTTCTTTCGGCAGCCTCGGGACATGGCCTCCCGATGTGCGCCGCGTGCATCCATCCGGCCACTGCCGGGCCGTCTGCGACAGTGACCCTCACAGCGGAGGACAAGGCCATGGACGAAGCCAAGCTCAATGATTTCATGGGCAAGCTGGTGTCAGACATGGGCGGCGCGGCAATGCTCGCCAACATGATTCTCGGCGAGGAACTGGGCCTGTACCGGGCCATGGCCGACAGTCAATTCGTCAGCCCCGAGACGCTGGCCGACAGGACCGGCTGCAACGCGCGCCTGCTGCGCGAATGGCTGAGCGCGCATGCCGCGTCCGGCTACATGGAACACCGCGACGGCCAGTTCCGCCTGCCGGAAGAACAGGCCCTGGCGCTGGCCATCGAGGACTCGCCGGTGTACGTGGCCGGTGGTGCCGTGGTGGTCTCTGCGCTGTTCCACGACAAGGACAAACTGCTGGCGGCGATGCGCGGCGACGGCGCCCTGGCCTGGGGCGACCATCATCCGTGCATGTTCAGCGGCACCGAGCGTTTCTTCCGTCCGGGCTATCGGGCGCACCTGGTGGCCGAGTGGCTGCCGGCCCTGGAAGGCGCGGTGGAAAAACTGCAGGCCGGGGCCAAGGTGGCGGACATCGGCTGCGGCCATGGCGCATCGACCGTGATCATGGCCCAGGCCTATCCCGCCTCGCAGTTCTTCGGCTTCGACTACCACCAGCCCTCCATCGTCACCGCGACGCAACGGGCCGAGGAAGCCGGCGTGGCCAGCCGCGCGCATTTCGCCCAGGCCAGCGCCAAGACCTACCCCGGCAACGACTACGACCTGATCTGTTTCTTCGATTGCCTGCACGACATGGGCGACCCGGTGGGCGCCGCGCAACATGCCTATCAAGCGCTCAAGGACGACGGCAGCGTGTTGCTGGTCGAGCCGTTCGCCAACGATCACCTGGACCAGAACATCAACCCGGTCGGCCGGCTGTTCTATGCCGCCTCGACCTTTATCTGCACGCCCAACTCGCTGTCCCAGGAAGTCGGCCTGGGTCTCGGTGCCCAAGCCGGCGAAGCGCGCCTGCGCCGGGTCTTCAGCGAAGCCGGCTTCAGCCAGTTCCGCCGCGCCGCAGAGACGCCGTTCAACCTGATTCTCGAGGCGCGTAAATAACGCTTTCGCGGGCAAGCCTCGCTCCTACGACGATGTACCGCGTAAACGTAGGAGCCAGGCTTGCCGGCGAAGGGGGCGATGCGGTGTATCTGGGCGGGCGCTTTCGCGGGCAGGCCTCGCTCCTACGAAGGTGTACCACATAAACGTAGGAGCCAGGCTTGCCGGCGAAGGAGGCGATGCGGTGTGTCTGGGCGGGCGCTTTCGCGGGCAAGCCTCGCTCCTACGAAGGTGTACCGCATAAACGTAGGAGCCAGGCTTGCCGGCGAAGGGGGCGGCGCGGTGGATCTGGGCGGGCGCTTTCGCGGGCAAGCCTCGCTCCTACGACGATGTACCGCATAAACGTAGGAGCCAGGCTTGCCGGCGAAGCAGGCGATGCGGTGTATCTGGGCGGGTGCTTTCGCGGGCAAGCCTCGCTCCTACGAAGGTGTACCGCATAAACGTAGGAGCCAGGCTTGCCGGCGAAGGGGGCGATGCGGTGTGGCTGGCTTGCTCGCCTAATGCCCGACCGGCCACATCGCCCTGCCCGCTCAGGCATTCACCAACATCTTGAACCCGCCATAAATCATGCGCTGGCCGTCGAACGGCATCGGGCAGACGTCGGGCTTGAGCCGTGGGTCTTCCATGGCTTTTTGCATGCCAGCGTCGCGGATTTCGCGGGATGGCCAGATGATCCAGCTGAACACCACCGTCTCGTCGGCCTTGAGCTTGACCGCCATGGGGAACGAGGTCAGCTTGCCTTCGGGCACGTCGTCTCCCCAGCAATCGACCACGCTCAGGGCGCCGTAGCCCTTGAACACCTTCGCCGCGGTCTGCGCATGCTGCTTGAACGCTTCGAGGTTGGCGGTGGGAACCGCCAGGACACAACCATCGACATAAGACATGATTCTGCTCCTGCTGATTGGGGTTGAACCTGCGGACCCGGCCTGGGTGTCGGTCGGCCCTTGTGTGAACTAGTCGCCCGGGCATGCGGCAAATCGACAGCCCGGCGAAAAAAACCTTGGGCCTGCCCAGTGCCCCTGATGGAGCCAGCAGGCTGGGGCGCAGGCCTTGGGCGATGTGCCGGGCAAGGCGCTTTCGCGAGCACGCTTCGCTCCTGCGGGAGCGATCGGCGCGGCGCCGCTCACGGCTGCGGTGTCCATTGCGAGTCCGGGCCTGGCTGCGGAACGCTCACCGACGAGCCCTGCGCCTGCGGCGCCGCGACCTCGGTCGGCAGCTCCTGCGTGGCACGTTTACCCAACTCGCCCTCGACCTGCCCGGCCAGGTAATAGACCCCGGCCATCACGCCGTTGCCGGTGTTGTTCATCAGCTTGAGCCAGGCCTGGTCGAACTCCTTGCCCAGGCTCTGGCGAATCTGCGCCTCGGTCTCGGCCCGGTCGCTCTCATGGGCAATCGCGCGAAAACCGGCGGCGCCCAGGGAAATCACCGCGCCCGCGACCTTGCCGGCCACCGCCGCCGCGGCGCTGGTAATGCCACGACCGGCCATCTGCGCTTCGAACTTTTCGCTGGCCTGCCGGGCCACCGAGACAATCCCCGCCTCCGACGACACCTCGCCGGTGCCCGCCGGGGCGTTGTGGATCTGCTGGTACAGCGCCGAGTAGGCCGGCAAGCTGTTCAAGGGTTTGCTCCGCAGCACCTGGTACAGCGACGCATCGCGCGCCGGCGGCGGCCCCAGGCGAATCGCCTTGATACCGTTGAGCCGCTGGTTGAGCTGCGCGGCCGGCACCCGGTAGCGCTGGGCGATGAGCTGTATCTGCTTGTCCAGCAGCTCGATATAGAACTCCGTGGCCTGGCCGAGGATCGCATCCGGGTCGATCTCCACCGCCACCGGCGCCAGCACCTGCTCCTGGTATTGCTTCTGCAGGTAGGCCGCCAGCCGCTTGGCCGCCATGTCCTCCTCGTCGCCGGCGCTGAGGCTGTACCAACTGACTTTCATGGCCATCCATTCCTGGGTCCAGTAGCTGCTGAACCAAGGGATGAAGGTTTCTTCGGTGACCGCATAGACGCGTATCCGCCAGTGCTCCATGGAGCCGCGGGCGAACACCTTGACCTGGAGCACCGCCTGTTGCGAGGCCTGGGCGATTTCCCGGTCGACCTGGCGCCAGGTGCTGGGCGAAATCACCACCGGCGCCACCGCCTCGCGCACGCGCTGGGGCGTGCTGCATCCAGACAGCACCAGCAGCATCACGACGATCAGCACACGCAGGCCCAAGATGGCAACCCTCGCACAGCGTCGGCCACGGCCACCCGCTCGCAACGGGCAGGCTTGAACCGGGTACCGCACGACCATGCCTGGATTGAGTATAGGTGCTGGGACTTGCCCGCCCGGCTTCGACAGCGGCTCGGGAACAGCGCAGCCGACCAGCTGCCTGCTCATTGCGCGGGCTTGTCAGCCCCGGCATTGAGGGCAGGCGCGCCCGTGCAAGGTTTCCGATACACGGTTTTCGATACACAGTTTTCAACACAAGGTTTTCGCTACCGGCCGCAGCCTTTTTCCGGCGTCAATGGCGCGCCTGGGCCGCGGCCTCGCCGTTCGTCGGCAGCGCTTGCGGCCGGCGCAGGGTCAGCACGCCATGGGCCGCGAGGCCGAACAGCAATCCCCAGAAGGCCGCCGACAAACCGAACAGGGACATGCCCGAGGCCGTCACCAGGAAGGTGATCAACGCCGCTTCGCGATCCCGCGGCACGGCCATGGCGCTGCTCAGGGCGCCACCGATGGCGGCGAACAGCGCAAGCCCGGCCAGGGCCGCGATCAACGCCTGGGGGAAGGCGCTGAACAGCGAAACCAGCGTCGCGCCGAAGATCCCCAGCAGCAGGTAGAACAGCCCGCCCATGACCCCGGCCACGTAGCGCTTGCCCGGGTCTTCGTGGGCTTCGCGGCCGGTGCAGATGGCCGCGGTGATGGCCGCCAGGTTCAGGCCGTGGCAACCGAACGGCGCCAGCAGCAGGCTGGCGAAGGCACTGCTGGCGATGATCGGGCTGGCCGGCGTGCGGTAGCCGTCGTTACGCAGCACGGCGATGCCCGGCACGAACTGCCCGGTCAGGACCACCACGACCAACGGCAGCGCGACGTTGAGCACAGCGCTCCAGCTGAACGCGGGGCTGATCCAGTGCGGCGTGGCCAGGCCGATCACCAGCGCCGTGCCGTCGATATCGCCCATCGCCAGGGACATCGCGCAACCCACCAGCAACACCGCCAATACCGCGTAGCGCGGCACCAGGCGCTTGCCCAGCAGATAGGTGGCGAACATCGCCCCGACCAGCAGCGGTTTGTCCTGGATCGAGCGGAACAGCCCGGTACCGAAACTGAACAGGATGCCCGCCAGCATGGCCGCGGATATCGCTGGCGGCAGCCGGCCGACGATCTTGTCGAAGATGCCGCACAGGCCGATCAGCAGGATCAGCGCGCTGGCCACCAGGTAGGCGCCCACCGCCTGGTCGAGGCCGATGCCCGGCAGCAGCGCCACCAGCAGCGCCGAGCCCGGCGCCGACCAGGCGATGACCACCGGCACCTTGAAGCGCAGGCTGAGGACGATGCCCAGCACCCCGCTGCCGATGGAAATCGCCCAGACCCAGGACGACAACACTTCCTGGGGCAGGCCCGCGGCCTTGGCCGCCTGGAAGATGATCACCAGCGGCCCGGCGTAGGAAATCAGCGTGGCGATAAACCCGGCCACCAGCGCCGACAACGAAAAATCCCTGATCCATTGCTGCATGCAAACTCCAAGGCCCTGAGGCATGGCATGACGAAACAATCGGCGCAGGCACCTGGGCGATTCACCCAAAGGCCCGCGCCCATCCTGGGCCCGGCTACAGCGACGGCGCGCTGGCCTGGCCGACCGGCACCGCCTTGGCCGGGCGCTGATAGACGAAACACATGGCCAGCGCCGCCACCGCCCCTGGAATGGCAAAAGCCATGAAGTTGTAGTGCAACGGCAACTGGATGCCCACCAGGGCGCCGCCCAGCAGCGGCCCGACAATCGCTCCGCTGCGACCGACGCCCGAGGCCCAGCCAAGGCCGGTGGAGCGGATCGCCATCGGGTAGAACTGGGCGACACAAGCGTAGGCCAGGATCTGCGTGCCGATGGTGGTCGCCCCGGCAATCGCGATCAGGCCGTACAGCAGCCCGGTCGGGCTCTTGAAGCCGAGCAGGCTGATCGACAAGGCGGCCACGGCAAAGAACGTCACCAAAACCTTTTGCAGCTTCAGGCGATCGCCGATCCAGCCACCGCCCACGGCGCCGAAGATCGCCCCGAAGTTCAGCACCAGCAGGAACATCAAGCTCGAACCCAGGCCGTAGCCGGCGCTGGCCATCAGCTTGGGCAGCCAGGAGTTGAGCGCGTAGACCATCAGCAGGCAGCAGAAAAACGCCACCCAGAGCATCAGCGTGCTCAGGGCGCGGCCTTCGCGGAACAGCTGCACCACCGGCGCGCCGGCGGCCTTGAGCGCGGCCTTGACGAACTGGTCGCCGGGTTGCGGCACGAAGCGCGGTTCGATGCGTTGCAGCACCTGGCGCGCCTCCTCTTCCCGGCCCTGGCGCAGCATGAAGCCCACCGATTCGGGGAGGAATTTGAGAATCAGCGGCAGCAGCAACAGCGGGATCGCCGCCACGTAGAACACCGACTGCCAGCCGAAGTTCGGCAGCAGCACTATCCCCAGGCCGGCGGACAGCATGCCGCCCACCGAGTAGCCGCTGAACATGATCGCCACCAGGGTGCTGCGGATTTTCTTCGGCGCGTATTCATTCATCAGCGCCACCACGTTAGGCATCACCCCGCCGATGCCGAGGCCGGCGATAAAGCGGCAGATACCGAACTGCGTGGGGTTGCTGGCGAAGCCGTTGAGCACGGTGAAACCGCTGAACAGCACCACGCACATGGCGATGACTTTCTTGCGCCCGATGCGGTCCGACAGCGAGCCGAAAAACAGCGCGCCGAACATCATGCCGAACAGCGCATAGCTGCCCAGCGCCCCGGCCTGCAACGGGCTCAGGCCCCACTCCTGCATCAGCACCGGCAGCACCACGCCGTAGATCACCAGGTCGTAGCCGTCGAAGATAATGATCAGCGCGCACCAGAACAGCACGCGCCAGTGAAAGGCGTTGAACCGCGCCTCGTCGATCAATTGATTGCTGTCTATGTTTCGCATGGCATCTGACTCTTGTTGTTGTTTTAGGAGAAACCGGATGTGCGTTTGCGCAGTCCTGTAGGAGCGAGGCTTGCCCGCGATTGGAGCGCTGCGGTGTGCCAGGCCGGACGCCATCGCGGGCAAGCCTCGCTCCTACGGTCAGGGGGTGATTTTCGATGCGTCTGCCCCTTCAGCCCTGGTCGCCACCGCCTACCGGCATGACCAGGCCGGTGATGTAGGAGGCTTCGTCGGAGGCCAGGAACAGGATCGCCGCGGCCTGCTCGTCGATGGTGCCGTAGCGTTTCATCAGGGTGCTGTCGACGGTCTGGTCGACGATCTGCTGGTACCAGGCCTGTTCCTCGGCGCTCTGCTCGGCGCTGTTGCGCGGGATGCGCCGTGGCGGCGCTTCGGTGCCGCCGGGGGCGGTGGCGTTGACCCGCACCCCGCGCCCGGCGGTCTCGAACGCCAGGCAGGCGGTCAGGGCGTTGACCCCGCCCTTGGCCGCGCCGTAGGGCACGCGGTTGATGCTGCGGGTGGCGATGGACGACACGTTGACGATGGCGCCGCTGCCCTGCTCCAGCATGTACGGCAGAGCGGCGTGGCAGCACCACAGGGTGGGGAACAGCGAGCGGCGCACCTCGGCTTCGATCTGCTGCTCGGCGTAGTGCTCGAACGGCTTGGCCCAGATGGTGCCGCCGACGTTGTTGACCAGCACGTCGAGGCGCCCGAAGCGCTCGACGGCCGCGGCCATCGCCCGGCTGCATTCGGCGTATTGCTCGAGGTCGGCGGTCAGCGCCAGCACCTCGCAGCGGGTGGCCAGCTCGGCCTGCACTTCGAACACCAGCTCGGAGCGATCCACCAGCACCAGCCGCGCGCCCTCCTCGGCCAGGCGCTCGGCTACCCGCCGGCCAATGCCCTGCGCCGCCCCGGTGACCAGGGCGACCTTCTTCTCGAATCTGCTCATCTCAAAACCTCATGCCAATGTACCGACGCCCCACCCCCTCCATCTGTAGGAGCGAGGCTTGCCCGCGATCAGCCGACAGGCTGAAAGGTCAGCGTTGCCCCACTATCGCCATCGCGGGCAAGCCTCGCTCCTACATAGGGCGCGGGGGCTGTCAGGCCGCGCTGGCGGCGAATTTTTCGTAGTAGAAATTGGCCGGGGCGATGCCCTGGTCGCGGATGAACTGGCTGACCGCCTCGACCATCGGCGGCGGGCCGCACAGGTACACGTCCACATCGCCGTGGTTCAGGTGTTTGGGCTCGATATGCTGGGTCACGTAGCCCTTGAGCGGATGGCGGCTGTCGGGGTTGGCCACGCAGGCGCTGAAGCTGAAGTTGGGGATGCGCGCAGCAAAGGCTTCCAGGCGATCGATTTCCACCAGGTCGAAATCGTTGGTCACCCCGTAGATCAGGTGCAGCGGATGCGTGCTGCCCTGCTCGGCGATCTTCTCCAGCATCGCGGTGAACGGCGCCAGCCCGGTGCCACCGGCCAGCAGCAACAGCGGCCGACGAATATCGCGCAGGTAGAAACTGCCCAGCGGCCCGGCCAGGCGCATGGGGTCGCCGGCTTTTGCAAGGCCGGTGAGGAAGCTGCTCATCAGGCCGCCCGGCACGTTGCGGATCAGGAAGCTGACCTCGCCGTCGCGCTGCAGCGAGCTGAAGGAATAGGCGCGGCTCTGCTCGCTGCCGGGCACGCCGAGGTTGACGTACTGCCCCGGCAAAAACGCCAGCTTGCCCAGGGCCTCGCCCTTGATCGACAAGGCGATGGTGCTGTCGGACAGCTGGCGCACCGCGCTGATGGTGGCGTCGAAGGTGGCCTGGGCGGTGCGGCAGACTTCGGACGAGGCCGGCACCCGCACCACGCAGTCGCTCAAGGCGCGCATCTGGCAGGTCAGCACGAAGCCCTGCTCGGCTTCGTCCGCGGTCAGCGCGTCGTCGATGTATTCCTCGCCAAGCTCGTAGCGCCCGGCCTCGGCGAAGCACTTGCAGGTGCCGCAGGCGCCGTCGCGGCAGTCCAGGGGAATGTTGATGCCCTGGCGATAGGCGGCATCGGCCACGGTTTCGCCGGCGTTGGCGGCGACGAAGCGGGTCACCCCGTCTTCGAAATTGAGTGCGATTTGATGAGTCATGGCAGTCGCCTCAGAGGTGGTAGACATCGACGACCTGACGAACGTAATCGTTCTTCAGGATGACTTTCTTGGCCAGGATCAGCGGGTTCTCGCCGCGCACATCCAGGGTGTAGAAGCTGGTGCCGAAGTAGCTGTCGACGGTCTTGTAGCGAAAGCTCAGGGTGTGCCAGTTGAAACGCACCTTGCACTGGCCGTCGGCCTGTTCCAGCACCTCGATGTTGCTCAGGTTGTGCGAGGTGCGGGTGTCGGGAATGCTCGCGCTGGAACGCTCGGTCTTGATCCGGAACACCCGATCTTCCAGGCCGCAGCGGCTGCCGTACCAGATCAGCGAGATCTCGCGCTGCGGGTCTTCGGTGAGCTCGTCGTTGTCGTCCCAGGACGGCATCCAGAAGGTCGCATCGGCGGCGTAGAGCTCCAACCAGCGGTCCCAGTCCTTGTCGTCCAGGTAGCGCGCTTCGCGGTAGAGGAAATCACGCACGGCGTCATGGGAAATGCTCATCACACGGCCTCCACGGCAATGGTTCGCGCGGCTTCGGCGGCAACCGCCTCGAGCATGGTTTGCTGCCAGTACTTGTGCTGCATCACGAACAGGCCTTCGTCTTCGGTGCGCACGCCGCTGAGGATCGGTTGCAGGTCGATTTCCCGGGCCGCGTCGTCCGCGCCCTCGACCCAGTGTTCAGCGCCGCGGGACATGTCGTTCCAGGCGCTGCCGCTACCCTGGTAGCCCATCTGGCAGGAACGGAATTCCTCCAGGTCGTCGGGGGTGGCCATGCCGCTGACGTTGAAGAAATCTTCGTACTGGCGGATGCGCGTGGCGCGGGCTTCGTCGCTCTCGCCTTTGGGCGCGATGCAGTAGATGGTGATTTCGGTGCGGTCCACCGAGATCGGCCGGGCAATGCGGATCTGCGAACTGAACTGGTCCATCAGGTAGACGTTGGGGTACAGGCACAGGTTGCGCGAGTTCTCGATCATCCAGTCGGCGCGGGCCTGGCCGAAGTCCCGGGCCAGTTCGTCTCGACGCTCGTAGAGCGGGCGGTCCTCGGGGTTGGCCCAGCGGGTCCAGAGCAGCATGTGGCCCTTGTCGAAGGAGTAGAAACCGCCGCCCTGCTTGGCCCAGCTGCCGGCGCTCATGGTCTTGATCTCTTCGCCGGCTTCGCGCTGCTTGCGCTGGCTCTGGGTGGCCGCGTAGTTCCAGTGCACGGAGCTGACGTGGTAGCCGTCGGCGCCGTTTTCCGCGGTGAGTTTCCAGTTGCCTTCGTAGATGTAGCTCGAGGAACCGCGCAGCACTTCCAGGCCATCGGCGGACTGGTCGACGATCATGTCGATGATCTTCGCCGACTCGCCCAGGTGCTCCACCAGGGGCAGCACGTCGGGGTTGAGGCTGCCGAACAGGAAGCCACGATAGGACTCGAAGCGCGCGACCTTGGTCAGGTCATGGGAGCCTTCGCAGTTGAAGCTCGACGGGTAGCCCGCGGCGGCCGGGTCCTTGACCTTGAGCAGCTTGCCGGAGTTGTTGAAAGTCCAGCCGTGGAACGGGCAGGTGTAGGACGACTTGTTGCCGGTCTTGTGCCGGCAGAGCATGGCGCCACGGTGGCTGCAGGCGTTGAGGAAGGCGTTGAGCTCGCCGTCCTTGTTGCGCGCGATGAAGATCGGCTGCCGGCCCATGGTGGTGGTGTAGTAGTCGTTGTTGTTGGGGATCTGGCTCTCGTGGGCGAGGTACAGCCAGTTACCCTCGAAGATGTGCTGCATTTCCAGGTCGAACAGCCGGGGGTCGGTGAACATCTCCCGCTTGCAGCGGTAGACGCCCCGGTCACGGTCTTCTTCAAGCAGGGAGTGAAGGTATTCGGGTCGCAGGGACATGGCCGCCGCCTCCATTGTTTTTATTCAGGCAAGGCTCATGCTAGGGCGCGGCCAGCAGGACCAATATCCATTGCCTGCAGACCCCTATCCGTTTTCTGCAACACCTGTGGCACACTGGCCCGCGAAAACGCCAAACCAAACGCCGCAATCCATCGCCAACCCCCAACCGACGGCGCATTGCAAACCGCGCCTGCTGCGCAGGCGATCGCAGCCTCGCGGGCTCGGCAGCGGCTACAGGCGAATCACATGGCTTTCGCCGCCGACATTCACACGTCGACCGGGCGGTTCCTGATGGGGCGTATCAATGCCGGCTCCTGAGGGTGTCGGACGGCAGTTCGCCGAACTGTTTGCGGTAGCTTTCCGAAAAGCGCCCCAGGTGCAAAAAACCAAAATCCATGGCCAGTTCGGTGATGTTGCGCACGTTGCAGCTGGGGTCGCGAAGGCAGGCGTGGACCTGCTCCAGTTTTTTCTGGCGGATGTAGCGCATGGGCGTGGCGCGGGCATTGCGCTCGAACAGCGCGTACAGCGAACGCAGGCTCATCTGCGCCTGCTGCGCCAGTTCTTCGCAGCCGATGTCCTGCTTGAGGTTGCGCTCGATGTAGTCGGCGATCGCCTCGAAAGTCGCCGACGACGAACCCAGCCCCGCGCGGTGGACGTTGGTCTTCATCAGGCTGAGCATCTTGCTCGCGACGATCTGCGCGTAATGCTCCTGCACCCGTGGAATGCACTCGATGGCCTCGGCCTCGCGGCAAATCACGCTCAGCAAGTCGATAAAACCCTCCAGCTCCGCCAGCTGGTAGCGGTTGCCGACAAAACGCACGCCCTGCCCCGGATACAGCCAGCGCTGCTCCTCGCACACCGACTCCAGCAGGCGGGTGGGCACCTTGATGATGAATTTCTCGCAATCGTCGGAATAGGTCAGGTCCACCGGGTCGTCGGGGTTGATCAGCAGCAGCTCGCCCGGGGCGAAGTAATGTTCCTGGCGATGGCCGCGCCACAGACAATGGCCGCGCAGCAGCACTTGCAAGTGGTAGATGGTTTCCAGCGCCGGCGAGGTGACGCGCACGCTGCCGCCATAACTGATCGAACACAAATCGAGGCTGGCGAACTGCCGATGATTGAGGCTGGCCTGGGGGCTGCCGGCCTTGGGCAGGCGGATGCAGTGGCTGCCCACATGCTGGTTGACGTAGCCGGACACAGCGTAGGGATCGGCCTGGGCAAATACCCTGCTGCGCTCGCTCAACAGAAGCGTTTCCATAAGCGGGTCACTCCCCGGTTCTTATTATTGGAAGGGTTGTCTCGGGCGGTGAGCGTTGGTCACCGCGGGCACATCACGCAAAACATCGACCACGGGCCTGCAACGGCAAAAGCCACGGGGCACCCGCAAGGGTATCCCGTGGCCCGGACGCGGCATACGCCGCCGGTCAGGCTTCCAGCGCCCGCACCCGCTCGTGGCGCTGCTGCTCCTCGGGCTGGGCCGACGGCTGCAGGGTGAAGTCGAAGTCGATCTCGGCAAAACGCCCGCTGACCCCGTATTGCGCCGCACGCTGCTGGTCGTCGCTGAAGGTGATCCTGGCGATCAGCTCGTCGCGAGTGGCATAGGCGAAGTCGTCATGCAGGTACTGGTCGCCATCGAGGTTGATCTGGGTGGTCAGGTGACGGTGGTCGTCGGCCGAGATGAAGAAGTGGATATGCGCCGGACGCTGGCCATGGCGGCCCAGCTGGTCGAGCAGTTGCTGGGTCGGGCCGTCCGGCGGGCAGCCGTAGCCCGAAGGCACGATGCTGCGAAAACGGTAGCGGCCTTCGGCATCGGTGACGATGCGCCGGCGCAGGTTGAACTCCGACTGGGCGGCGTCGAAGTAGGAATAGGTACCGCCGGTGTTGGCGTGCCAGACATCGACAATGGCCCCCGCCAGCGGTTCGCCGGCGGTGTTGCGCACCTGGCCCTGCATGAACAGCACCACACCCGGATCGACGCCATCGTCCAGGCGCGCCTCGCCCTGGCTCAGCGGCGCGCCGGCCACGTACAGCGGGCCTTCAATGGTGCGCGGGGTGCCGCCGGTCTTGCCGGCCTGCTCGTCGGCGGCGTCCATCAACAGGTCCAGGTAATGCTCCAGGCCCAGGCCGGCCACCAGCAGCCCGGCTTCCTGGCGGGCGCCGAGCACGTTGAGGTAGTTGACCGCCTTCCAGAACTCTTCCGGGGTCACATCGAGGTCTTCGATGATGTTCACCGTGTCACGCAGGATGCGGTACACCAAAGCCTTGGTGCGCGGGTTGCCCTGATCGTTGAACTGGCCACTGACTTCTTCGAGAAATTTCTGGGCGCTGGCAGTGTCGGAAATTCGGACGTTCATGGTTATTCCTCATCTTGTATTTATTAGAGTGTGGAGCAGGCTGGCGCGGGCTCAGCGGTCATCCGCATGAATGGACGAAGGATGCCTGCACAGCGCGTTCACTTCGAGAGCCATGTACGGGTACAGCGGCAGTTGCATCAGCAGGTCGTGCAGTTCCTGCACGCTGTCGACGTCGAACACGCTGTAGTTGGCATACAGGCCGGCGATGCGCCACAGGTGCCGCCACTTGCCCTGCTCCTGCAGGCGCTGGGCCAGGGCCTTTTCGTCGGCCTTGAGCTGGGCGGCGCGCTCGGGGTTCATGTCGACCGGCAGGTTCACGGTCATTTTGACGTGGAACAGCATGGTGCTCTCCTTAAGACGTGATGAATGGCAGTTCAGGCTTTGTCGCGGCGCAGGAACGCCAGGCGATCCTCGTCCAGGCTCAGGCCGAGGCCCGGCGCCCGGGATACGTGCAGCTGGAAATCGCGGTACAGCGGCGGCTCGACGAGGATGTCCTCGGTCAACAGCAGCGGGCCGAACAGCTCGGTGTCCCAGCTCAAGGTATTGAGGGTGAGGAAGGCGTGGGCCGAGGCCAGGGTGCCGATGCCGCCTTCAAGCATGGTGCCGCCGTACAGGCCGATGCCCGCCGCCTCGGCGATCGCCGCGGTGCGCAATACCGCGCGCGGGCCGCCGTTCTTGGCGATCTTCAGGGCGAACACTGAAGCCGCGCCTTCGCGGGCCAGGTTGAAAGCGTCTTCCACGCATTCGATGGATTCGTCGGCCATGATCGGCGCCGGGCTGATGGCGTTCAGGCGCACCATGCCGGCGCGGTTGTTGCGCGAGATCGGCTGTTCGATCAGGTCGATGCCGTTACTGCCCAGCACCCGGCAGGCACGCACCGCGACGGCCTCGTCCCAGGCCTGGTTGACGTCGACCCGCACGCTGGCGCGGTCGCCCAGGGCCTTCTTGATCGCGATGACATGGGCCAGGTCGCGGTCCACCTCGCCGGCGCCGATCTTCAGCTTGAAGATGCGGTGGCGGCGCAGGTCGAGCATTTTTTCCGCTTCAGCGATGTCCTTGGCGGTGTCGCCGCTGGCCAGGGTCCAGGCCACCGGCAAGGCGTCGCGCACCCGGCCGCCGAGCAGTTCGCTGACCGGCAGCCCCAGGCGTTTGCCATGGGCGTCGAGCAAGGCGCTTTCGATGCCGGACTTGGCGAAGGTGTTGCCGCGGATGCTGCGCTCCAGGCGCTGCATGGCGGCATTGATGTTGGCGCCGTCATGGCCGAGCAGCAGCGGCGTGAAGAAACGGTCGATATTGGTCTTGATGCTGTCCGGGCTTTCATTGCCGTAGGCCAGGCCGCCGATGGTGGTGGCTTCGCCCAGGCCTTCGATGCCGTCGGCGCAGCGCAGGCGGATCAGCACCAGGGTCTGGTGCTGCATGGTGTGCATCGCCAGCTTGTGCGGGCGGATGGTTGGCAGATCGACGATGATCGTTTCGATCGATTCAATGGCACTTGAAAGCATTTCCATACCCATCAGGTTCTTGAAGTTATGGCGTCGATTCTCGTACGGCTTTTTCCGGGGTTCCAATATAGAATTGGTCTGGCTCGATACCTTAAAGGTATTCATCTTTTGCCTGCGGAGGCCTTATGGAACTGCGTCATCTGCGTTACTTCCAGGTGCTGGGCCAGACCCTCAACTTCACCAAGGCCGCCGAGCGCCTGCACATCGCCCAGCCGCCCCTGAGCCGGCAGATCCAGCAACTGGAAGAGGAACTCGGGGTGTTGCTGCTGGAGCGCGGCCGGCCGTTGCGCCTGACCGAGGCCGGGCGGTTTTTCTATGAGCACTCCAGCGTGCTGCTGGAACAACTGGCCAAGGTCTGCGACAACACCCGGCGCATCGGCCATGGCGAAAAGACCTGGCTCGGCATCGGCTTTGCCCCCTCGACCCTGTACGGCCTGCTACCGGAATTGATCCGCCGCCTGCGCAGCCACGAGACCCTGGCCCTGGAACTGGGGCTGTCGGAAATGACCACCCTGCAGCAGGTGGAAGCGCTCAAGGCCGGACGCATCGATATCGGCTTCGGGCGCATTCGCATCGACGACCCGGCCATCGTGCAGAAGGTGCAGACCGAAGACCGCCTGGTGGCCGCCCTGCCCGCCGGCCATCCGCTGATCGGCCAGCCGGTGAGCCTGGCGCAACTGGCCGACGAACCTTTCGTGCTCTACCCCGGCAACCCGCGCCCGAGCTACGCCGACCACGTGATCGCGCTGTTCAACACCCACGGCCTGAACATCCGCATCGTGCAATGGACCAACGAATTGCAGACCGCTATCGGCCTGGTGGGCGCCGGTATCGGCATCACCCTGGTGCCGGCTTCGGTGCAATTGCTGCACCGCGACGACATCGGCTTCAGCCCGCTGCTGGAAGCCAACGCCACCTCGCCGATCATCATCAGCCGGCGGGTGGGCGATGTGTCCGCGGGGCTCAGCCACTGCCTGCGGATGATCGACGAACTGCGCGCCGAACACTCCGCGACCTGACGCCTTCCCTCGACGCGCGGCGCCCTCTGCCCGGGGCGCCACCGCGTGCAGAAAAGGGATACAGGTCTGCACGCAACGGATAGTCCCCCTCCCGCCCCCGCCCCTAGCCTGCCGGGCAGTGAACTGCTTTCCATAACAATAAGAGTAAAAGCAATGAAACCTGCAAAGACCCTCGCCGTGCTGGGCGCCAGCGCAGCGTGCCTGAGTGCGCCCCAACCGCTGCTGGCCGAAGAAGGCGGCTTGATCAAGGACGCCACCGCCACCCTCCAGGCCCGCAACTACTTCTTCAGCCGCGACTATTCGGATATCCGTGGCACCGAGCAGTCCATGGCCCAGGAATGGGCCCAGGGTTTTATCCTCAACTTCAAGTCCGGCTATACCCCCGGCACCCTCGGCGTGGGCCTGGATGCCATCGGCACCCTGGGGCTCAAGCTCGACAGCGGCAAGGGCCGGGTCAACAGCGGCCTGCTGCCGGTGCAGGACGACGGCGAGGCCGCCGACGACTACAGCCGCCTCGGCCTGGCACTGAAACTGCGCCTGGCGAAAAGCGAACTGCGCATCGGCGAGCTGCAACCCAACCTGCCGGTGCTCAGCTTCAGCGACATCCGCCTGCTGCCGCCGTCCTACCAGGGCGCGAGCATCGTCTCCAACGACATCGACGGCCTGACCCTGCAAGGCGGCCACCTGCGCTCCACCAGCCTGCGCAACGAGGCCGGCGAAAGCGATCTGCAAGCCATGCTCGGCCACGTGCCGAAACGCGCGGTCAGCAGCGACGCCTTCAACTACGCCGGCGCCGACTATGCCTTCAATAACAAGCGCACCACCGTCAGCGCCTGGTACGGCCAGCTGGAAGACATCTACCACCAGCGCTTCCTGGGCCTGAAACACAGCCAGCCCGTCGGCAACTGGACCCTCGGCGCCAACCTCGGCTACTACGACAGCGAAGAAGACGGCAAACAGCTGCTCGGCGCCATCGACAACCAGGCGTTCTTCTCACTGCTCTCGGCCAAGCGCGGCGGCCACACCTTCTACATCGGCTACCAGGGCATGTTCGGCGACAGCGCCTTCCCCCGCGTCTTCGCCAACATCACCCCGCTGGGCAACGAAGTGCCCACCTACGAGTTCGCCTACACCGACGAACGCTCCTGGCAACTGCGCTACGACTACGACTTCGCCGCCAGCGGCCTGCCCGGCCTGACCACCACCGTGCGTTACATCCGCGGCGACAACGTCGACACCGGCAAAGGCTTTGAGGGCAAGGACTGGGAGCGCGACCTGGATATCGGTTACGTGATCCAGTCCGGGCCGCTGGGCGGGCTGGGGATCAAGGTGCGTAATGTGGTGGCGAGGTCGAACTATCGGACCGATATCAATGAGAACCGGTTGTTGCTGAGTTATAGCTGGAAGTTGTTTTAAGGCAGGGTGGCGAGCGCGATATGGGATATCGCGCTCGGCCTGAGAGGATTATCCCCTTCACTTGGAAATGTACTTGTCCTGCGTCTTGATGAAGTCGTCGAATGCCTTGGAGTTATAGATAGCGAGGCAGGCATAAAATACGACTTTCTTGTCCGTATGCTTGCTGCTGGCTTGTGTTTTTTCATACTGGGAGAACACAAAACCCGTCGTTGCGTCATACGGGTTATGCAGCGTCTCCAGGGTATCTTCATTCTGAAGAACGGTATGCATACCACTGCCCATAAAGGAATAGGCGCCAATGGCGGACTCAATATCGCTCTTCACATCGGACTCGTCCTTGAATTGATTGACGATGCAATAACCTAGACCGTAATTCTTCAACGACTGCCGGGCTGCTGCAACATCAACCCCAGCGTAAGCGACGCTACCCATATTGCCTGCGGTCAAAAGCAACACCGCTAAAATCCGTTTCATCCTTTCAACTCCCAATAGTTGGTCTTCACCAGTGATGCGGTGGAGTTCTCATAGGCATGACTATCCAGACGCTGATAATCAGAACCATCGCTCGTCTCTTCCCCATTCCAAAGAACGACATGGCCCCGAGCATCATTCCAACCAGAAACTTCGACAATGATCAACCCCTTCTTTGCGGATATATCCTCATTCTTACCAGGAGCCATAACCAAATCCGGCGCCCCCCAGTTGAACTCAAGGAAATCGATAATGTCATTGACCCGTAGAATGTAGGGCATTCCATCGTCCCCGCGTACCCTATAAATGTTCTTGTTCTTAATGATCGTACCCCGCGGAATTCTGTAACCTCCGTTGTTGAAGGCCCTGCTCATTCTAAGAGCACAAGCGTTTGCATAATCAATAGGCTTTTGCCTTCTCAGTGCAGCCGCCTCCCCTCCAACGAGCTCATATACAGCCCCCGCCTCCCTATACCCCACTTCAGCATAGGCGGCCCACAAGTCACTGAAACGTGGCCTTCTGATCGTAACCGCCGAGGACACCTCACCCGAACGTACAATTATCCTGGCCATTAAATTTCCCCTTCCATGTCAATTCGGTCACGGGCGAAAACCTCAGAAATGACAGCGATACCATCCTCTCCAACTACTGCCGACAAAGTTCGCTCGGTATCGCCGCTTAAACCTACAGTCACTATTTCGCCGATTGCATACCCTGAAGTCTCTACATGAATATTCAAGTCAACATAAAATCGCGAAAACGCATCAAGCGGTACCCGCTCACTTCCATATGAAAAAGAAATACTTCTGATCAACCTCGGCTTTTTCAGAGCCCCGGCAATGGCCATAAAGCCGGCACTGTTATGCTCAGCCCCACCATACACAGAGGACTGTGCAGAAATTAAAGTATTGACAAGAGGTGGGCAGCCACAAGCAACGTAGTCACCTTCCAAAGCGACCAATCCAGCAGGCAAGGTAATCGTTCTGGGTCCCACAGCGACTATGGGCCCTTTGCCTTTACTACAAGCAGAGCAACTTGCAATATGTCCTACTGACGTCGTACTGACCGAACCATCGATATCAATACCTATGTTACCTTCCAGTACACGCCCTCCAGTCGATGTTGGCGCTCCAAGCCCGATCATTTTCCGCCCCATATAAATCTCCTTTACTTACAAAAAGTCGCGCCCAAACCAGAACGACAACTTCCTAATAAATAATTTATTCGGAACAGAAATCAATCAGAACAATCTTAAACCCACCTAAGATGTATCCAGAGCAACCACCTATTATCAGCACACTCTTGGCATAACGTTACCCTTCAATATCCAAACGGCGAACTCACAACAAAGGCCATGATTAAAAACATGGATAATCTTCTCGCCAAATGGAGAAAGGAAATTCAGATCCATGAATGTAGATAAACGTCAGCCGCTCTATATTTGGCGCCAACTGTTCATCCCGACAGAACTCACGTGCCTGATTTGGTACGTATCGGTCCCAAGAGTAGACAGTCACTTATCCGACACAGTAGATGCCAGTAGCATCTAGGCCAGGTCCGATAAACTTTAACCGCCTCCCTGGCAGTTCACTTCAAAAATGAGGATTCACCCATGATCGACTTCAACAACAAAGGCTTCTTCAAGCTCAAGCAGAACGACGAATACGCCGAGCGGGTCAGGGACCTGTTGCTGGAAGGCGAGCACGTGATCGACGCCTATAAAGCCATGCGCGACGGCGTGGTGTTTACCAACAAGCGCATCATCGCAGTCAACGTGCAGGGCATCACCGGCAGCAAGAAGGACTTCACCTCCCTGCCCTACAAAAACATCGTCGCTTACTCGGTGGAAACCTCCGGGACCTTCGACCTGGACTCCGAGCTGGAGATCTACTTTTCGTCGCTGGGCAAGGTGAAGTTCGAGTTCACCGGCAAGACCTCGATGGTGGAGATTTCGAAGTACATCTCCAAGCATCTACTGGGCTAAGCCGGCCCGCCATCAATCGGCGCTCAGCCCCCACAACACCTCCAGCACATGCTGGGTCGAGCGCTCTACGTCCCCGTCCCGATGGGCAATGCCCAGCTGGCGCCACAGGGGCGGTTGTAGCTGGCGCATGGCGATCCGCGTGTCGGGCAGCGGCGTGGCGGCTTCATGGGGCAGTAAGGTGGCGCCGTAACCGGCAGCGACCAGGCTCTTTATCGCGTCGTTGTAGTTGAGCTGGATGCGCGCCGTGGGCTGCTGCCCGCCCAGGGCGAACCACTCCGAAGTCAGGCGCGACAACCGGGTGCTGTGGTCGTTGAGGATCAGCGGTTGGGCAGCCAGCCATTGCGGCGTCACCGGATCGGGGCATTGCCAGCGGGCCGGCAGGAAGGCCATGACCGGGTCCTTGCGCCAGGGCTCGATGCGCAAACCCTTGACCGGGGTTTGCGGCAGGGCCACCAGGCCGATATCCAGCGAACCTTCGGCGAGCTTCTTCAAGCTCTCCAGGGAGGTCAGCACCGCCACCTGCAGGTCGATACCCGGATGGCGCTGGCCCAGGGTTTCCAGTGCCTGGGGCAGCAACTGGGCAATGGCGCCGGTAGATGCGCCCAGACGCACCCGCCCGGCCAGGCCCAGCACCTGGCGCTGCACATCTTCCAGCGCCTGCTCGGCATCGGCCAACAAGCGCCGCGCCCGCTCCACCAGGGTTTCGCCAATGGCCGACGGCTGCACCCGACCGCGGGTACGCGACAGCAGCGAACCGCCGACCCGCGCCTCCAGGTCGGCGATATGCAGGCTGACCGTGGGCGGCGCCAGGTTCAACGCCCGGGCCGCTTCGGCGAAGGAGCCCAGGTCGACAATCGCCACCAGGGTGCGCAACCGGTCGAGGCTGATCTCACGCATGGCCCACTCCAGATTCAGAAAAACTGAAGCTTAGCGTTATTAAATTCAACTTTCTCTATTGCAGCTGCAGCCGGAAGATTTGCCCAATCCATTCCCGCTTGCGAGTACACAGCATGAACACCCCTCTCGTATTTATCGACGGCGACCAGGGCACCACCGGGTTGCAGATCCATCAGCGCCTGCGCGATCGCAACGACCTGCATCTGCTGACCCTCGCCGCCGACCAGCGCAAAGATCCGCAACGTCGCGCCGAAGCCATCAACGCCTGCGACATCGCCCTGCTCTGCCTGCCCGACGATGCCGCCCGCGACGCCGTCGCCAGCATCCGCAACCCGGCGGTGCGGGTGATCGACGCCAGTTCGGCGCACCGCACCCACCCCCACTGGACCTACGGCTTCGCCCAGATGCACCCGCAACAGGCACAGCGCATCGCCAACTCCAAGCGCGTGAGCAACCCCGGCTGCTACCCCACCGGTGCCATCGGCCTGCTGCGCCCCTTGCTGCAAGCCGGGCTGCTGCCGAAGGACTACCCGATCAGCATCAACGCCATCTCCGGCTACTCCGGCGGCGGCCGCGCCGCGGTCGAAGCCCACGAAGGGCCGAATGCCTCCCAAGCCGCCCCTTTCCAGGTCTACGGCCTGGGCCTGGCGCACAAGCATGTGCCGGAAATCCAGCAACACAGCGGCCTGAGCGAACGGCCGCTGTTCGTTCCGGCCTATGGCGCGTTTCGCCAGGGCATTGTGCTGACCGTTCCTCTACAGCTGCGCCTGCTTGCTCCAGGTGTGGATGCCGCGCGGATTCATGCCTGTCTGGAGCAGCACTACGCCGGCAGCGGTTGTGTGCAGGTGATGTCGATGCAGCAGGCGCAGGCGCTCTCCGGGCTTGATCCACAGGTGTTGAATAACACGGATGAGATGCGGCTGATGGTGTTTGAGGGTGAGGGGCAGGTGTTGTTGGCGGCTGTATTCGACAATTTGGGTAAAGGCGCAACTGGGGCGGCGGTGGAGAATTTGGGGTTGATGATTGCGGGGGAGAATCAGTAGATCGAGGTTAGAGACTTTAGGTCGCTTAATGTGGTCGTCTTAGTCCTCTTTCGGCTGTGGATTCAACCGGTCGACGCAACAGATTGGCTAAATCGTTCAGCGGGTGTTTCGTAGTCTAGTGTTTTCCGAGGGCGGCTATTTAGCTGCCTTGCGACTTCATTGAGCGTGGCTTGCGAGTGATCCGCAAGGTCGGTTCCTTTCGGGAAGTACTGCCTTAACAACCCGTTGGTGTTCTCATTCGATCCCCGTTGCCAAGGACGATGAGGATCGCAGAAGTAGACCTTGATGTCGGTAGCCACCGTAAAGCGCTTATGGTCAGCCATCTCTTTTCCGCGATCCCACGTCAGCGATTTGTAGAGTTCTTGGGGTAAGTTGCGGGCGCTTTCGATCAGGGCGCTGATG
>NZ_FNPW01000025.1 GCF_900107395.1 Pseudomonas sp. NFIX28 | reverse complement strand
CAGAAGGTCATGGCCTCGGCGGCGGCGGTGGCTTCGTCGAGCAGCGAGGCGTTGGCGATCGGCAGGCCGCTGAGGTCGCTGATCAGGGTCTGGAAGTTCAGCAGCGCTTCCAGGCGGCCCTGGGAGATTTCCGGCTGGTACGGGGTGTAGGCGGTGTACCAGGCCGGGTTTTCCAGGAGATTGCGCAGGATCGGCGACGGCGTGTGGCAGTTGTAGTAGCCCTGGCCGATGTAGGTCTTGAACAGCTGGTTCTTGGCGGCGATGGCCTTGATCGAGGCCAGGGCATCGGCTTCGCTCTGGCCGGCGGGCAGGTCGAGCACGCTGGTGCCCTTGATGCTGTCGGGGATCACGCTGGCGCCCAGGGCTTGCAGGGAATCGAAGCCCAGGCTGTTGAGCATGGCCTGCTCGTCGTCCTGGCGCGGGCCGATGTGGCGCGCGATGAATTCGTCACGAGTGTCGCAAAAGGGAGTCATATACCGTCCTCACGCGTCTGCCTGGTCTTGGATCAGGCGGTCATAGGCGGCCTGGTCGAGCAGATGGTCCATTGCGCTGGCATCGCTGGGGCGCAAGCGGAAGAACCAGCCTTGGCCCAGCGGGTCTTCATTGACCTGTTCCGGGGAGTCTTGCAGGGTCGCGTTGACATCGACCACTTCGCCGTCCAGAGGCATGCCGATATTGCTGGCGGCCTTCACCGACTCCAGCACTGCCGCCTCATCGCCGGCGCGATAGCTGCGCAATTCCGGCACCTGCACGAATACCACGTCGCCCAGCGCCGCCTGGGCATAGGCGGTGATGCCGACAGTGATCAGCCCGTCGCTTTCCAGGCGCAGCCATTCGTGATCGACGGTAAAACGTAATGCGCTCATATCCACTCCTCACAGGGTTAGGCGCATCCGCTGCGATGGCGGATGGCGATTGGCAAGCTCGCAGCGGTCGGCGAGCGTTGCCCAGGGACGGACAGCAAGTGCAGTGCCAACTCTATTTATTCGTTATTTATCAAATAGATAGATGTTTTTTTGAATGCTTTGACGGCTGTCTCTGTATTGAAATCAATACAGGCATGGAGGAAAGCGCAGGCGAGGGGAGAGGTGACGCAACGGAGGCCTGACTCGCGGTGTTCCGTCTTGAATTCGATACGCCGTATCGATTTTCAGACAGGCGTCGAGCCTCAGGCCTTGCCGGGAATGCCGTACTTGCGCAGGCGGATAGCGATGGCGCTGTGCGAGGACTGCAGGCGCGCGGCCAGCAGGCGGCTGGAGGGATAGCTGCGGTAGAGCTGTTCCAGCAGGCGCTTTTCGAACTCCTCGACCGCCTGTTCCAGGCTTTCGACTTCGGTGTCGTTCTGGCGCGCCACCGCGGTCCTGGCGATATCCAGGTCTTCGATTTCCACCTGCGGGTTCTCGCAAATAGCTGCGGCGCGAAAGATCACGTTCTGCAGCTGGCGCACATTGCCCGGCCAGCGGTTGCCCAACAGTGCCGGGTAGGTGCCGGGCGCCAGACGACAAGGGGCGCGCTGGATTTGCGCGCAGGCCTGTTGCATGAAGTGCCGGGCCATCAACAGAATGTCCTGGCCGCGCTCGCGCAATGGCGGTACTTGCAGGTTGAGCACGTTCAGGCGGTAGAACAGGTCTTCGCGAAAGTTGCCCTCGGCGACCATCTTTTCCAGGTCGCGATGGGTGGCGCTGAGGACGCGTACATTGACCTTGACCTCGCGGTCGCCACCCACCCGACGGAAGCAGCCGTCGCTCAAGAACCGCAGCAGCTTGGCCTGCAGGTAGGGCGACATCTCGCCGACTTCGTCGAGGAACACCGTGCCCTGGTCGGCCAGTTCCAGCAGGCCGAGTTTGCCGCCGCGCTGGGCGCCGGTGAAGGCGCCTGCGGCATAACCGAACAGCTCGCTTTCGGCCAGGCTCTCCGGCAATGCCGCGCAGTTAAGGGCGAGAAAAGGGGAATCCCGTCGTGCACTGAGGGCGTGGCAGGCGCGAGCCACCAGTTCCTTGCCGGTGCCGGTTTCGCCCTGGATCAGCAATGGCGCATCCAGCGCGGCGACACGCTGGGCGCGGACCTTGAGGGTGCAAATGGCCGGGGACTCGCCAAGCAGCGCGTCGAAACCTTCGGCATGGTCGTGGTGCAGGGCCGACAGGCGTTCGCCGATGCGGTTCGGCTGGTAGAGCGTCAGCAGGGCGCCGGCATCGGTGATTGGTGTCGCATCGAGCAACAGGCTCTGGCCGCCGAGGGTGACTTCGCGCATGGGCAGGCGGTAACCGTGCTCGATCAAGGTGGATTGCAGGGTTGGATCATCGAACAGGGCAGTCAGCGGCTCGCCGGCCGGTTCGCGACCACAGAGCGCGATCAGTGCCGGGTTGGCCAGCAGCACATGGCCGCGGTCATCCACTGCCAGGACCGGGTCGGTGCTGGCGGCCAGCAAGGCGTCCAGCTGCAGATGCCGACGCTGCCCCGGGAGCATGTCGACGACCGTTACCGTCTGCACGCCTTGCACGCCGAGAAAGGCCTCGCGCAGTTCCTCCAGGACATCGGCTTCGAGGGCCGGTGCATCGATGTAGACGTTTGGCGGCGTCATCTCGACGGCATCCAGGTTGAAGCTGCGCCGGCCCAGCAGCGCGAGGACCTCCTGGGTGATGCCGACGCGGTCGATGAACGTGACGTGGATACGCATGGCTGGCCTGCAAAGGGGCGAATGGGGTGCCGGGGCAATGAGTATGCCGGGCTCTGTCCGGGGCTGGCGAGGGGGCGGTGTCCGTGATTGCCCGAGAGTGCTGCCTAGCCGTTGCCCGCCTTGCGCGAACAGGCTGCCAGGTCTTCGAGGAAGGCCTGGAGTATCGGTGGCGGGGCAGTGCCACGGCGGGTGATCACGTCGAAGGGCGACATCAATTGCAGGCTGACGGGGGCCAGCTGGTGCATTTCGCCGGTCTTGATCCACTGCGCGGCGAAGTGCATCGGCAGGAAGCCCAGGTAGGCCCCGGAGATCAGCAGGATGGCCAGGGCCTCGATGTTGTCCACGGTTGCCGCGGCCTTGCTGACCCCCAGGTGCTCCAGGTCGTACTGCTGCATGTAGCCCCTGACGACAATTCGGCTCGTGGCGACCTCATTGAGCAGCTCGTCACCTTCGGCCTTGTTGCCGTACAGCGGATGGCGCCGCCCGCAATACAATCCCAGCGCCTCTTCGTAGAGCGGGGTGTGCAGCAGGCCTGGCACATGGATGGGGAAGTGCCCGATGGCCAGGTGCAGCCGGCCGTCGAGGACCCGTTCTTCCAGTTCGGCAGGGGTGCCGACATATACGTTCAGGTGTACGTCGTGTCCCCTGGACACGAAGCGCTGGGTGGTTCGCGGGATCGGTGAGTCGGGATCGCTGATTGTGGTGTCGATGATCCCCAGGTTGAGCTTGCCGCTGATGTGCTGTTTGAGCACATCGGCGTCCATGCAGAAGTTCTCCACCGCCGAAAGCAGGCGCTGGGTTGCCTCATGGATCGCCACGCCTTGCTCGGTCAGGCGAAAGCCGCTGCGCCCGCGCTGGCAGAGTTTGACCCCGAGGCGGGTCTCCAGGTGGGTCATCTGTTCGCTGATGGTCGACTGGCCGGCATTCAGCGCTGCCTGCGCAGCGGAAAACCCGCCGCAGCGGACAATGGTGGCAAAGACCCTGAGCAATTTCAGGTCGACATCGTGCAGTTGAATCACCTGGGATCTCCCGCCTGTGGATGCATCGGCAATGCCGATATGAGTATCTGATGTTTAGCATTTTTTCCACGAAAACCTGCGCCCATAGTCACCTCCAGCGGCGGTCGCCTTGCAGTCCGCCTGGCCTATAACAAGAAGTGGAGAGGCTTGAAATGTCGAACAATGGTTATGAATCCGGTCGCCTGAACCTGCCATTCGTGGGGCACTGCACCTTTGGCAAATCCCCGGTGTGCACCGATTGGGATGCGCTGGACGCCGATGTGGCGGTCCTTGGCGTGCCGAACGACATGGGCACCCAATGGCGCTCCGGCGCACGTTTCGGACCGCGCGGGATCCGCGAGGCATCGACCCTGTTCGCCTTCGGCCACGCCGGCGCCTACGACCACGAAGATGACGTCATGTACCTGACCGCGGCCGACGTGCGCATGGTGGATGTCGGCGATGCCGATATCGTGCATACCGACATGGCGACCAGTAACGCCAACACCGAATATGCGGTACGCAAGATTCTCGACGCCGGGGTGATGCCGGTGGTGCTTGGCGGCGATCACTCGGTGCATGCTCCGGTGATCAAGGCGTTCGAGGGGCGCGGCCCGATCCATATCATCCACTTCGACGCGCACCTGGATTTCGTCGACGAGCGTCACGGCGTGCGCTATGGCCATGGCAACCCGCTGCGTCGCGCCTCGGAAATGAACCACATCGTCGGCATGACCCAAATGGGCATCCGCAACGTCTCGTCGTCCAACCGCGATGACTACGAAGCGGCCCACGAGGCCGGCTCGAAGATCCTTTCGGTGCGCGATGTCCGCCGCCTCGGCGTCGATGGCGTGCTGGCGTTGATCCCGCAGGATGTCGACTACTACATCACCATCGACATCGACGGTTTCGACCCGTCCATCGCCCCGGGCACGGGCACCCCGAGCCACGGTGGCTTTCTCTACTACGAAGTGCTGGAAATCATCCAGGCCCTGGCCAAGCGCAGCCAGGGCAACATCGTCGGCATGGATCTGGTGGAGGTCGCACCCGTCTATGACCCGACCGGCATGACCTCGATTCTCGCCGCCCAGCTGTTGCTCAACAGCATCGGCTTCATCTTTCACGAGCGGGCCCAGGCGCGCCAGGCCGCAAGCCGAGCCACCCCGGCCTGATCAAGGCCAGGAATCGATCATCGAACCACAATGCCCCGGCGTGACCTGAGCGCCGGGCAGAGAGAATAAAAATGGACACGATCGTCAAGCAATACCTGCAGAAATTCGGTGTCAGCGAAGCCACCCAGCGCTTTCTCGGCAAGCAGCAGAAGATGTTCATCGCCGGCGCCTGGGTCGCGGCCAGCGACGGGCAGACCTGCGATGTCATCGAACCCTCGACCGAGGGCGTGCTCACTCAAGTGCCCGTAGGCACCACCGCGGACCTGGATCGCGCCGTGCAAGCCGCCCGCGCCCAGTTTGACGGCGGCGCCTGGCGCCAGGCGAAACCGGCCGAGCGCGAGCGGATGATCCAGTGCCTGGCCGACCTGATCGAGCAGAACGCCGTCGAGCTGGCCGAAATCGAATCGATCGACATGGGCAAGTCGGCAGCCTTTGCCCGGGATGTCGATATCCAGGGCACGGTCGATACCCTGCGCTATTTCGCCGGCTGGGCCACCAAGCTGCACGGGCGCACAGTCGAACCCTCGCTGCCAGGCAACTACCTGGCCTATACCCGCAAGGAAGCGGTGGGGGTGGTCGGCGCTATCGTGCCCTGGAACTTCCCGTTGCAGACCATGGCCTGGAAGCTCGGCGCCGCCCTGGCGACCGGTTGCACCGTGGTGGTCAAGCCGGCGGAACTGACCTCGCTGTCGGCCTTGCGGTTTGCCGAGCTGGTGCAGGAAGCGGGCATTCCGGACGGGGTGATCAACATCGTCACCGGTCGCGGCAGCGTGGTCGGCGCGGCCATGGCCACCCATCCCGGCATCGACAAGCTGACCTTCACCGGCTCGACTCCGGTTGGCCGTACCGTCGGCCGTGCGGCATTGGACGAAATGAAGCGACTAACCCTGGAACTCGGAGGAAAATCACCGGTAATCGTCCTTGCCGACGCCGACCTTCCAGCGGCTGCCCAGGCCATTGCCAACGGGGTGTTCTTCAACTCCGGCCAGGTCTGCGATGCCGGCACCCGGGCCTATATTCATCGCAGCGTGTACGACGAGTTCCTGCGAGAGCTGATCGCCTATACACGGACGTTGAAGATAGCGCCGGGCCTGGATCCGGACTGCTTCATCAGCCCGCTGGTGTCGGCGTTGCAAAAGCAGCGCGTGACCGACTACATCGAAACCGGCAAGCAGGAGGGCGCCGAACTGGTCTACGGCGGCCAGCCCGTCGCCGGCCCGGGCTACTTCGTCGAGCCGACCATCTTTGCGCATTGCCGCAACGACATGCGTATCGTCCAGGAGGAGATCTTCGGCCCGGTGCTGGTGACCGCGCCGTTCGACGATGAAGAACAGGCGCTGGCCCTGGCCAACGACTCGCCCTACGGGCTGGCGGCGGCACTCTATTCCAACGACCTTGGACGGGTGCACAGCCTGATACCGCGCCTGCGTGCCGGCTCGGTATACGTCAATGCCCATGGCACCCTGGATCCTTCGATGCCGTTCGGCGGCTACAAGCAATCAGGTTTCGGCAAGGACCTGGGGCCGGAACAGCTCGATTATCTGTTGGAGACCAAGGCAGTCTGGATCACGCTGCCCTAGAGGCTCAAAGCAACCTGGCGCCGGGAGGCGCCAGCACGGATTGGGAACGGCAAGGAGGCACCCGGGCGTCGTTCACCCAAAACAACGCAGTTATCCCGTCATGATCTTCCAACAATAAGAGACCATCATGAACATTGACGCCAAGCCTGCCCCGAGCCTGTCCATCCGCGATGATCAGCCGGTCATCGAAGGGCATTCGATCGACTTCATTCCAGAAAACGAACGTACCGACAAATTGGCGAGCCAGGGGCCGTTCTGGTTCCTCGGCAACTTCACCTTCTTCACCATGACCATCGGCTTCGTCGGTCCCAGCGTCGGGCTGACAGCGCTGTGGACCACCCTGGCCGGCACGCTGGGCATCATGTTCGGCACCTTGTTCATGGCCTTCCATGGCTCGCAGGGGCCGCACCTGGGGCTGCCGCAGATGATTCAATCGCGTGCGCAGTTCGGCTATCGCGGGGTCATCCTCGTGCTGTTGGCAACGCTGTTCGTGTTCGCCGGCTTCAATATCGTCAACCTGGTGTTGATGATGCAGGGGCTGCACACGCTCTTCGGCTTCAACCCCGCGGTGGTTGCCGTGGCGGTCACGATACCGGCGGCAGTCCTGGCCATTCTCGGTCATGACTGGATGCATCGCAGTTTCAAATGGGCGCTGTTCCTGTCGATTCCACTGTATGGCCTGGTAACCCTGGCCGTGCTGATGGGCTGGGTGCCCGATGCGCCGTTGCCAGTGCTCGTGGCCGGAGAGACGGCGCCAGCACCCCTGGGCTTCAACTGGACCGGATTCATCGCCCAGTTCGCGGCAGCGGCCAGCTACAACATCGCCTATGCCCCATATGTATCCGACTATTCTCGCTACCTGCCGAAAAACACCTCCAGCGGCAAACTGATCGCCGTGGTATTTCTCGGTGCCTCGCTGTCCGGGGCCTGGATGATCTCGGTGGGCGGCTGGCTGGCCGATCACCTGAAGTCCACCGATGTACTGGTGGCCCTCGGGCAAGTGGGCAACACCGTATCGCCGCTGATGGGAACGGCGGTGGTGGTGATCACCATCCTGGCGTTTCTGCCGGTGATCGCCATGAACATCTACAGCGCCAAGCTGACCACCCTGACCTGCGTCGACTCCATCAGGCACATCGAGCCGACCCGCAAGGCGCGGATCCTGGCCATCGGCTTCGTGATCCTGCTGCAACTGGGGGTAGCCCTGAGCATCCAGAGCAGTGGCAAGGGCCTGTCGGTGCTGGGTATCTACCTGGTGGTGATGCTGTACTTCCTGGTGCCCTGGACCTCGGTCAACCTCACCGACTATTTCTTTGTGCGCAAGGGCCGCTACGCCATCCCGCACTTCTTCATGCCCCACGGCAACATCTATGGCAACTGGGGCCTGCGTGGCATCGCGGCGTATGTGATCGGTTTTCTTTCGATGATCCCGTTCTTCTACATCTACGACGGTGTCGAGCAGCGCGAAGTCTATGTCGGCCCGCTCGCCAAGGCGCTGGGCAGCATCGACGTCGCCTGGCTCGTCGGGTTGATCGTGTCCGGGCTGGCGTACTACTGGCTCAGCCGTTCGATCGACCTCAATCGCGAAGAAGTGGTCATCCAGCATATTGAAAGAACGTCGCCGCAATGCACCACCGGCGACAAGTAAGCGCTCAACGAATAGAGGTCGGGAGATGACCATGGACATGCAGAAATACGACTACATAATCATCGGCGCAGGCTCGGCAGGCTGTGTACTGGCCAACCGGCTGAGCGAAGACAGCACTGTCTCCGTGCTGGTCCTGGAGTTCGGCGGCAGCGACCGCAGTGTGTTGATCCAGATGCCCAGTGCGTTTTCGATTCCGATGAACACCAAGAAGTACAACTGGCGCTATGAAACCGAACCCGAGCCTTACCTCAACGGGCGGCGTATCCACTGCCCGCGCGGCAAGGTGCTGGGAGGCTCATCGTCGATCAACGGCCTGGTCTATATCCGGGGCCACGCCTATGACTTCGACGAATGGGAGGAGCTGGGCGCGCGTGGCTGGGGCTATCGCAATTGCTTGCCGTACTTCAAGCGCGCGGAAAGCTACGAAGCGGGTGGCGATAGCTACCGCGGCCAGGCCGGGCCCTTGCACACCACCAACGGCAACCACATGAAAAACCCGCTGTATGGCGCCTGGATCGAAGCCGGCGCCGAAGCGGGCTACATCAAGACCGAGGACTGCAACGGCTTCATGCAGGAAGGTTTTGGCGCCATGCACATGACGGTGAAAAACGGCGTGCGTTGTTCCACGGCCAATGCCTACCTGCGGCCGGCCATGGGGCGGCCGAACCTGACCGTCATCACCAAGGCGATGACGCGCCGGATCATCTTCGACGGCAAGCGCGCGGTGGGCATCGCCTATGACCGCGACGGCCAGACCCATGAGGTTTATTGCACGCGGGAAATCCTGGTGTCGGCCGGGCCGATCGGTTCGCCGCACCTGCTGCAACGGTCCGGTATCGGGCCGGCACAGGTGCTGCGCAAGGCAGGGGTCGAGGTCCGGCACGACCTGCCGGGGGTCGGGGAGAATCTGCAGGATCACGCCGAGGTCTATATCCAGTTCGGTTGCAAGGAGCCGGTCACGCTCAACAGCAAGATGGATCCTTTGAGCAAGCTGCTGATCGGCCTGCGCTGGTTGTTGTTCAAGGACGGCCTTGGCGCCACCAACCATTTCGAGGCCGGTGGTTTCATTCGCTCCGACAAGGGCCTGCGCTGGCCGGATATCCAGTTCCACTTCCTGCCTGCGGCCATGCGTTACGACGGCAACAAGCCGATCAAGGGGCATGGCTTCATGGTGCTCACCGGGCCGAACAAACCCAAGAGCCGAGGGTATGTGCGGATCCGTTCCGCCGACCCCTACGAGCATCCGCAGATCCAATTCAACTATCTGCAGAGCGAACAGGACCGCGAAGGTTTCCGGCGTTGTATCCGCCTGACCCGGGAAATCATCGGTCAGCCGGCGATGGACCGCTTCCGCGACGGTGAGATCGCCCCCGGGCCCCAGGTGAACAGCGATGAGGAAATCGACGCCTTCGTGCGCGAGAACCTGGAGAGCACCTACCACCCCTGCGGGTCGTGCCGCATGGGCGAGGACGATGGGGCGGTGGTCGATTCCGAGTTGCGTGTGCGTGGCATCGAGGGCTTGCGGGTGATCGACTCGTCGGTGTTCCCAACCGAGCCCAACGGCAATCTCAATGCCCCGACCATCATGCTTGCCGAGCGGGCTTCGGACCTGGTGCGCGGACGCAGCCCGCTGCCCGCATCCGATGCCCCTGTCGGGCTGGTCCAGGATTGGGAAACCAGCCAACGCACCTCGCTGCCGGGACGCAATGTCAGGGTCTGAATGACCCGCGGGGCAAAAATGCTCCGGGCCATGGCCCGGAACATTAGGCCCGGAACATTGGCCCAGGACATCGGCCCGGAACATTGGGCTGGGGCAGTGATGGGAGCTTGCGGCGGCTCTTTGGCGCCAGCGCCGACACCGCATTGGCATCGCCATGGGGGCTGCCGTCGACCATGCAACGGCCTTGACCGAGGAGGACGTTGGAGTACGCTGGCCGTTCGCTGCATATCCGGAGGTGCCTGCTCATGACCCTGTTACGGGAATCCGCAAACCGGTTGCTGGAACCTCGGGTGGGCGCGGGCTGTATCCGCGCGCGCGGGGCGGAGGGCGCGCTCTTGCAATCGGCGTCGCTGTTCGATGGCCTGGTAACCATCGATCACCGCCGCTGGGCCTGTCGCGAGGCCGAGCTCAGCTGGACGGCGCCACAGCACGTGGTGATTCTCACGGAGTGCGGGGCAACGGCCAAGACCCATATCCGCAGCAGTTCGACGCTCACCTACGAAGGCTGCGACCGGCCCGGCTCGATCAGCTTCGTGCCGGCCGGCGTCGAGCGCCAGGGCTATTTTCGCGACGCCGACCTGGTCTACACCGCCCTGTGGATCGACACCGCCCTGGATTTTCCCGGCTGCCCGCGGCTGGCCGAGCTGCCCATGCGCATCAACAGCGGCGACGGGGTGATCCATTCGCTGCTCGCCGCGCTCAGCACCGAGATGGCCGCCGGGCATGTCCTGGAAACCAGCTATATAGAGCACTTGGTGGCGCTGGTGGGGCTGCGCCTGGGACGGGTCGATGCCGCAAGCGCCGGCAGCGGGCGCCTGGGGCCGCTGTTGCGCAAGCGCTTGAGCGACTACATCGACTCGCGGATCGACGGCAGCATTTCGCTGAGCGAACTGGCGCGGCTCGCCGGCATGCCCGTCGATACTTTCGCCCGGCACTTCAAGGCCGAAACCGGCATGGCGCCCTACGCCTATGTGATCGAACGCCGGGTGCGCCGCGCCGAAAGCCTGCTGCGGGCCGGCAGCATGCCGATCAGCGCCATGGCGCTGGAGCTGGGGTTTTCCAGCCAGAGCCACTTCACCTCGACCTTCCGGCGGGTCACCGGGACCACCCCGAGCAGCTACCGCCAGCAGGCGTCCAGAATCCTGACAAACGCGTCCTGATACCTGAAAGAACGGCGCCGCCCACAGGGCGATACTCGCTGGCAGCCGTTCATTTCAGGAGAGCACCATGGAAGACCTGGACCCGCCGCGCCCGTCGCGCCGCGCACTGCTGCAAGCCGGGGCCGCCGCCAGCCTGCTATGGGTAGGCGGCGCCAGGGCGCTGGCCCAGCCCGAGGCCAGCCCCGCGCCAGCCAACCGCTCCCGGCCGCTGCCGTCCCGGGCGATCACCTTGCGTATCAACGCCAGCGACCAGTTGCTGGACCTCGACCCGCGCACCACGCTGCTCGACGCGCTGCGCCATCAGTTGGGCATGACCGGCTCGAAAAAGGGCTGCGACCATGGCCAGTGCGGCGCCTGCACGGTGCTGGTGAACGGTCGCCGGATCAACGCCTGCCTGAGCCTGGCGGTGATGCACGAGGGCGATCAAATCACCACCATCGAGGGCTTGGCCAACGGCGACCTGCTGCACCCCATGCAGGCCGCCTTCATCGCCCGCGACGCCTTCCAGTGCGGGTACTGCACGCCGGGGCAGATCTGCTCGGCGATCGGCCTGCTCCAGGAGGTGCGCGCCGGCTGGCCGAGCCATGTCACCGAAGATGTGGCGGTGCATTCCGTCAGCCTGAGCGACAGGGAAATCGGCGAACGCATGAGCGGCAACCTGTGCCGCTGCGCCGCCTATCCCAACATCGTCGCCGCCATCCGCGACGCCGCCGAGGAGGCCTGAAGCATGATGCCTTTCAGCTACGAACGGGCGAGCGACGTGCAGCAGGCCGTCCGCCTGCTGGCCGCGCAGCCACAGGCGCGTTTTATCGCCGGCGGGACCAACCTGATCGACCTGATGAAGCTGGGCATCGAACGGCCCACGCACCTGATCGACATCAGCCGCTTGCCCCTGGCCGCCATCGAGGACAGCGCCGACGGCGGCCTGCGCATCGGCGCCCAGGTGCGCAACAGCGACCTGGCCGCCGACCGCCGGGTTCGCGAGCGCTACCCCATGTTGTGCCAGGCGTTGCTGGCCGGCGCTTCGGGGCAGATCCGCAACAAGGCCTCGACCGCCGGCAACCTGCTGCAACGCACGCGCTGCGCCTATTTCTACGACCCCGGCATGGCCTGCAACAAGCGCGAGCCCGGCAGTGGCTGTCCGGCCCGCCAGGGGCACAACCGCATGCACGCGATTCTCGGCGCCAGCGAGGCCTGCATCGCGGTGCATCCCTCGGACATGGCGGTGGCCATGGTCGCCCTGGAGGCGCGGGTGGAGACGCTCCTGCCCGACGGCCAGCGCCGCACCCTGGCCCTGGACCAGCTGTACCGCCTGCCCGAGACCACGCCGGAAGTCGAAACCCAGCTGGCCCATGGCGAAATGATCGTGGCCATCACGCTGCCGCCGCCCCCTGCGGGCCGCCAGCTGTATCGCAAGGTGCGCGACCGCGCTTCCTATGCCTTCGCCCTGGTTGCCGTTGCGCTGGTGGTCGAGGTCCGCGCCGGGCAGCTGCGCACGGCGCGCATCGCCTTGGGCGGGGTGGCGCCCAAGCCATGGCGGGCCACGGCGGCCGAGCAGGCGCTGCTCGGCCAGCCGCCATCCCAGGCGCTTTACCAACAGGCTGCCGACGCCGCCCTGGCCGGCGCGCGCGGGCAGGGCGGTAACGATTTCAAGATCCCGCTGGCCAAGCGGACCCTGTGCCAGATGCTGGCCAGCGCCGCCGAGGAGCAAGCATGAACCCAGCCACGCAAAACGGGCCGATCGGCCAACCGCTGGACCGCGTCGACGGCCGGCTGAAAGTCACTGGCCGCGCGACCTACGCCTACGAGCAGCAGGAAATGGGCGACGCCCTGTATGGCTATATCCTCGGCGCGAGCATCGCCCGGGGCCGCATCGACGAGATCGACACCCATGAGGCCGAACGCACGCCGGGCGTGCTGCATGTCATGACCCACCGCAACGCGCCGGCCCAGGCGGCATTCGGCCCGGCCCTGACGCCGACCCCGGCTGAAGTGTTCACCCGCGCCCGCCCGGTGCTGGCCAGCGACCGCGTGCGTTACCACGACGAACCGCTGGCGCTGGTGGTCGCCTCGACCTTCGAGGCCGCGCGCGCGGCGGCCCGGCTGATTCGCGTGCGCTACTCGCCGGAGCAAGGCGACTTCGACCTCGCTTCCCGCCTGGCCCAGGCCTACATCCCGCCGCGCACCAACGCCGGCTTCAAGACCGACAGTGCCCTCGGCGATTTCGAGTCGGGGTTCGACGCAGCGCCGGTCAGGCTCGACGAGACCTACAGCAGCCCCTACCAGAGCCACGTGCCGATGGAGCCCCATGCGTCCATTGCCGTGTGGTCCGGGGACGAGCTGACCCTCTACACCTCGGCGCAAACCCTGGCCAACTTCCGCGGCGGCCTGGCCAATACCCTGGGCATCGCGCCCGAGCGCGTGCGCGTCGTCAGCCCTTATATCGGCGGCGGCTTCGGCGCCAAGCTGATCGTGCATCCCGATGCGGTGCTGGCGGCGCTGGCCGCGCGGGTGCTCGAGCGTCCGGTGAAGGTGGCCCTGACCCGCCAGCAGATGTTCGCCAACGCCGGTTATCGTCCGGCCATGCAACACCGGGTGCGGCTGGCGGCGGACCCCAGCGGCAAGCTCACGGCCCTGGGGCATGACGTCTGGTCGACGACCTCGCGCTTCGAAGAGTACTGCGAGCAGACCGCGGTGTTCGCCCGCTCGCTGTATGCCGCGCCCAACCGCCTGACCCGCCATCGGCTGGTGCCGGTCGACCTCAATCGCGGCGAGTGGATGCGCTCGCCGGGCGAGGCCCCAGGCATGCTGGCCTTCGAAAGCGCCATGGACGAGCTGGCCGAGCGGCTGGGCCTGGACCCCATCCAATTGCGCATTCGCAATGAGCCGCAGCTGGACCCCGAACTCGGTGTGCCGTTCGCCTCGCGCAACCTGCTGGCCTGCATGCGCACCGGCGCCGAGCGCTTCGGCTGGGGCCGCCGCAACCCCAGGCCCGGCAGCGTGCGCGAAGGCCGCAAGCTGATTGGCATGGGCATGGCCGCGGCGATCCGGCCCAACTACCTGGGGCTGTCCAAGGCCGAGGTGAGCCTGAGCCCGACCGGGCGGGTTCTGGTGCGCCTGGACATGACCGATATCGGCACTGGCACCTACACCATCCTGACCCAGGTCGCCGCCCACAGCCTGGGCGTGCCGATGTCGGCGGTGCAGGTGCAACTGGGTGACAGCCGCTTTCCGCGGACCGCGGGGTCGGGCGGTTCCTGGGGCGCGGCCAGCGCCGGTTCGGCGGTGGAGGCCGCCTGCCAGGCGCTGAAGCAGCAGCTTGTCCAGGCTGCCGGCGCGCCTTACCAGCAGGGCGCGGTGCATTTTGCCGACGGCCGCATCACTACGGCCGGGCGCTCGGAGCGTCTCGGCGACTTGCTGCTGCGGATGGCCCCCGCGGGGCTGCGGGCCGAAGGCAGCGTCGGGCCGATGGGCGAGGACTACAAGCAGTTTTCCCAGCATTCCAACGGTGCGCACTTCGTCGAAGTCGCGGTGGACATCGACACCGGCGAAGTCCGCCTGCGGCGCATGCTCGCGGTGATCGGTGCCGGGCGCATCCTCAACCCCAAGACCGCGCGCTCGCAGATCCTCGGCGGCATGGCCTGGGGCGTCGGCGCGGCGCTGATGGAGCAGACCCTGCTGGACATCCGCCACGGCCATTTCGTCAACCACGACCTGGCCGAGTACCTGATACCGGTCAATGGCGATATCGCGGCGATGGATGTGGTGTTTCTCGAGGAACCCGATCCCAGGGCCAACGCCCTGGGCGTCAAAGGGCTTGGCGAATTGGGCGTGTGCGGGGCCGGGGCGGCGGTGGCCAATGCGGTCTACAACGCCACCGGCATTCGTGTGCGCGAATTTCCGCTGACCCTGGACAAACTGCTGCCCGGGCTTGCGGCTCTGGAGGAGTAGGCGCAGCCTGCATCGACAAAAAGTCTCGACGGCGGGCGCCGGCTTTCGCACCTCCTGCTTGGAGGGAGTAGGGCGGCAGCCGGGCTGGCGGTGGTGCTGCAAGCCTCGGAACTGTTGTTCCACGGGATCAAGATGCTCGGCGCCGGCTGCCTGCTGTACCTGCGTACCAGCTACGGACCGCGGACACCCAGGTCGAGGCCGAGAAAAACAGCGCGCCACTGGACCTGCTGGCCTTGGCTCGGCAGGAATTTCTGGTGGCCATCGGCAAACAGAAACTCATCCTCGGTGTTCGTTGAGTCGACGCCGCGGGGTTCTAAAAATAGATAGAAAGTTGGTCCGGGTACAGCACTCGCCTCTGCGTGCCTTTATTTATAGGTGTTTTGGAAAAGATTTTTAAATCCAAAGATTGAGAATCTTCAGAAGTAGATAAATGGCGCTCGGCAGGGAGCAGTATCAGTTCCAAGCGCCATGTAGTTCCTTAAAGGGGGTTTTGTTTTTTTTGATATAGCCTGTATTGAAATGCAATAAAGGTAAGTGCTGCTAAGACATAAAGGATTTTTATATTGAGATCGGTATCTCCATTCCAGAATTCGATGATCCAGCCGAAAATTACCAGTGATATTAACGTTGCGACTATTGCAGTGGCTTTTTTGAGTAGACCTCTGCCAGACCCTGAAGGGCGATGGGTGTAATATGGTAATTGCAGTGCATATAGAAATATTTGGGTTGTCAAAGTAAAAGCTATTGCGAAAATCGGTATCGCAAGGGAGTCCGCTTCGCTACTATATTTTCCGGATGAATAGTTGTTGAGTAGCGCGTTGGCACATAGAGCACTGATGATGAGCAAGATTAATGGATATAAAATTGCAATTATTTTATCTGTTTTTTTCATGTGTGATCCAAATAGTTAGTTTGTCTGTCAATCTAGCGGCGCATTGCCGGCACCAACAAGATTGATTTGATGGGTGCCATAAATATCTATCTCGAAGGGTGTTCCATTAAAGGCTGCACCCAAGGTCGTTGCAGTTTCTGCAACAACTCCCCGATTGCTGGCATTAAAGTCAAATACATCGTGATATGCTCTTGCATCACCTGTAAAGCTCCATGTTCCATTTTCATGCCGAGTGAAATCGCCTTCCACATTCAGAGTTATTCTGCCCAGCAGCGAACCAGTTGCAAGACTGTCATCAAAGGTATTGTATTGTACCTTGGGGTCAGAAATATGATAAGTGCCAGGGGTGTTAGAGAATTGGATATGTTGCGTGAGAAGGGGGAGTTCGTTTGACTTCACATTTAACTGGATGGAGTTGATGTCAACATTCATTTTTTCCCCGTTTCCGAATAGATAGTTTTCCATTGCTTTTACGGGGCTGAATAGGCCACCAGAGAGATGTTTGTCATTGTTGTAGTAGTTGACATGGTCGGCAAGCTTGTCATTGTTGACTTTGATGATGGCATCTCTGCTCGTCATACCTTTGCTCTGCCAGTCATCCGCTGTTGAGAAAGATGCTATTTTACTTTGAAAGTATGGGTCGTACTGCCAGACTTTGTAGTCGTTAATGGTTTGGGGTAGTTTTCCGGCAAGTTGCCAGGCATCTAATACGGCACCTAAAGAGTCCCCCTTGTTGAGGGCCTTGTCCAAAAGTTGTAATTCAAATGTGAATTTACTAATTCCGATTGTTGATTGGATTTGGTTTTCATATAGAGAGTTATTGACGATGTCAGCTGCCCGATAGGGAGGCGCTCCGTTTGTTCCGGCTGGATAATATAGTATGGGGCTGTCCCACCAATCGCTTTGCCAAAAAGAATCGTACATCCAGCTATGCTCGTCTGGATAAACAAAAGTAGGGCTTAGGGTTATAGGTGCAGGCGCGCCCATGCTCAATTTCCTTATTAACTATATAGAATGGAGATCGCTCAAATTTCGATAGGTTGGGTACTTATCGATGTTGCAAATCATTCTCGTTTAATCGGCGCTGAAGCAAGTCTTTTCCTAAGGATGGTTGTTGCAAGATGTTACGGGCTGACTGACCGACGCGTTTTTCTTGGAAAGGCTTGGTCTAGTCACGTAGGCAGTAATGATCATGAACTCATTATTTGAATGCTGGAGGGAAGGCGATCCTTATTTTCACCGCCTTCCTGCCGCAGTTCGTCGACTCTCAGGCCGCGGTTCCTGCCCAGTTCCTGGCGCTCGCGCGCTGTTCCTGGCCCTGGAATGGATCGCCATCAGCGCCTACGCCTGAATGGGCCTGCGCATGCGCCGCTGGTTCGCCGAGCTGCGGGGCAAGAAACTCTTCAACCGCTGCTGTTGTCGGCGGCGGCTTCGGTGCTGCTGTTGGCGCGGCGGGCGTGAGGCGGTCGGTATCGGGCCGACCTTGGCCAGCATGGCTGGCAAGTAGCCCGGGCCGTTGCTTGCCCATGACGACCGATACTGGCATGACGGCCGTTGGCACGATCGTAGAGACCATTGGCGCCGAGACGACTGGCGTAGGGAACAGTGGCGTAGGGAACAAGCCCGCCGAGAAGCTGAACGCCATCGTAATTGGGAGCGCCACCACGATCGAGCCATGCGGCACCGCTACGAAGACAATCACCGCTACTATCGTCGCTAGTGCGACGCCAGGAGATTAATCCAGCTGCAACAGTGCTGTCCGCGCCGATGAGTCAGGCGCAGTGCCAAAGCAAACACAAGGATCTCGAGTGGTTATGTCAACGGACGAACTGGCGATACGCCAGATCTCAGCGCTTTCTCCGGAAATCCTGGCACTGGAAGCGGAGGCGGTTGCGGATGGTTTCAGGTTTCTCACGCGCTTGGTCGCAGAGTGGGAGAACGGGTCGAACCGGTTTGATCAACCGGGTGAATGCCTGCTGGGCGCCTTTCGCAACGGGCAACTGATTGCCATCGGTGGCCTTACTCGTGACCCCTATGCCGGGCCGGATATCGGCAGGCTAAGGCGGTTGTACGTTGCGCGTGCAGCAAGGGGGCGGAATGTGGGCAAAGCCCTGGTGCAGCGGCTTTTGGGACACGCGGCTCAGCAATTTTGTGTGGTACGCCTATCCACGGATACACCAGAGGGCGCCGCGTTTTACCTGCGCTGCGGCTTCCAGCAGATACAGGATGATTTTGCTACGCACGCAAAGTCATTGGCCGATGCCATGTAACCAGGTCATTGGAGGGCAGATGGGGGGCGTAGTCGGTCAACGGCGAAGAGTGAAGGCTTTGCAGGCTTGCAAAGCCTTGCAGCAGGGGACCTCAGCGCGATAGGCCCACCGTCGGAACGCACTGACGAACATAGTAATTATCGAATTCACCGCTTTCGATGAATTGAAAACCGTGGCGGGTATAAAAACGATTCGAAGCGCTGCCTTTGAGGGCACCCACTCTAGTAGGGAGCCCAGCCACATCCGCCTCTTTGAAAATCTGGGCGAGAACAGCAGAGCCTATCCCTGATCCCTGCGCGCTCGGTCTCACATACAAGTGGTCGAGCAAGAGTTCATTGTGCCGGTGCTTGACCACGACAAAACCAACCCTCTCTCCAGATACCTCGATGTAGCGTGTATTGCGGGCTTCAAAGCCGCTAAGAAAACGTTCGCGCGCGCGTACCGGATCAAATCGTCTAACACGCTCCAGGCTTTCGCGCATGGCCTCGATTCGAATGGCTACAAGGTTGTCCAAGTCGCTTTGTCGAGCCGGGACCAAAATGACCTGGGAATTTTTATCGGTTGTGGCGGGCATCATTTGCGCTCTGACTATCATCCTGGGCAGCGAGTATAGAGAGAATAGAAACAAGCGGCTCACCCGCTTTTATCTGTTGAGGGCCACAGGCGAAAACGCCCACTCGACCGGTAGTGAAATCAAGCAGGGCTTGTCACGCACCAAGTATCAGCCCCGATCCCTGCTCATCAATGGAACGGGAAGATGTAGTTCATCCAGGACGCCATGCGCAAAAGGATCTTGCGCATGATTGCCACGTGGTGGAAGTGCTTGCTGTAGAGCGCCGCCTGGCCATAGGCGCCGCCGGGCATGAGTTTGGCGTAGGGCTGGAATAGCGGGTCGGTGATTTCGATGATCACCGGCACTCGCCCCGGTGGCGGTGAGCCGGTGAAGCTCAGCAGGGTGCCGGAGGGTTGGACCTGGCCTTCGCCGATGACCGTCACGACATTTTTCACCCGGCCCTTGAAAACCCGGCCGGGAATGCCGTCGAACGCCACTTCCGCCTCGTCCCCCGGGACCAGGCGCAGCAGGCTGTTCTGGCGCATCCAGGCGGAGAAGTAATGGCCCTCGTCCGGGATGAACACCATCGACGGGCGCAGCGGCAGCTTGCTCGCCATCATGCCCGGGCGCAGCGACACATGGGTGACGAAACCTTTGCTGGGGGCGCGGACCACGCTGTTGTCCAGCTCGAACTGGGCGTTGTCGATCTGTGCCTGCAGGTCGTCGACCCGGGCAATGGCGGCTTCCTGTTCGCGGCGAGTGCCGAAGTTGCGCTTGATCAGCTCGTTGATCCGGTACAGGTCGCCCCGCGCCGCGGTCTGCTGGGCCTTGAGCGACTTGAGGCGGTTCTCGAAAGGTTCCGGGTCGATGCGAAACAGCACGTCGCCCGGCTCCAGCGGCGTGTTGCCCTGGACCGGCACCTCGATCACCCGGCCGGTGACGACCGGGATTACCGGCACCGAGACGAAATAGGAGCGCGCCACTTCCGAATAGGGGTGGTTGTAGTTCATCAGGAAGATCAGCGTGCCGATCAAGACCACGCCGCCCAGCACGGCGGTGGGCACTGTCCATTTGTTGAGCGGGATGCGGAAAATCTTGAAAATGGCGACGCAGATGGCGGTGTAGGTAAGGATCAATAACAAGTCCATGGGTCACCGTTTTCCTTCCGGGTGGAGCCCGGCCTGGGATCGTTGCTCCAGTTGCTCGACCCGTTGCCGCAGTTCGGCGAGCTCTTGCGGCAGGTCTCGTTCAGCCTGGATACGCTGCTTGTCGGTGGCAAAACCCCAGCCTCGATCCTCGCGGTACAACATCGCCCAGATCCACAGGAACGGCCACAGGGCATGGAGGGTGAACAGGCTGACCCAGCCGGCCGCGTGGATTGCGTCCTGGTGCGGATGGTTGCGGTGTACGGCAATTTCGTAGGGGATGTCGTGCAGGACAATGATTCCGTAGAAAAGGACTATCCCGGCAAAGACAAGAATGCCTAGCGCAATTTGATCGAGCATGATTTTCCTCCCGGAAGCCCTCAGCTCGCACGCAACCGCTCAGGATATCGACCAGCAAATGCCGCCTGATATTCCGATGGCGTGGGCCTGGTGAAACTCATACTAGTTCAAGTTCGATTAACTGCCTGGCCGCCTTTTTTAGTGACTGTTGCAAAGAAAACGGGCCGATGATCCGGCGTGGGTTCGAGCCGGGCGGCGGGTGCTTTTAGCGCCGCGCGAGCCTGCCGGGAGGGCTGAGTGGCCTGAAGGTTTGCGCCGACGGGTAAAACCATGCCGGCGCCAGCCGGCAGAAAGCTGCGCCGGGCCCGGCAGCGGTTTATGATCGCAACCTGTCGCCCATCACTGCGAGCCCGATCATGCCTTCAGAACCGGTCCTTCCTGATATCCACGCCGGCATCGTTGAGTTCCCTGTCTGGCATGCGCGCGGCGGCACGTCCACCGGCCTGATCCTGGCCCATGAGAGCCTGCCCGAAGACCCGTTGCTGGTCGAGGAGTTGCTGCGGCATCTGATGGGTGTGCCGTTGACCGGCGAGCTGCCGGGCAATAACCAGATCACCGGGCTCGGCCGCGGCGGGCCCACCAGCAACAAGGTGTTCATCGTCGAGCGGCGGCCCGGCGAGACGCGCATAGTCAGCACCCTGGCGCAGCTGGCGGCGGGCAAGAGCGCGATCGACTGGAGCGTCAACTGCGGCAACATGTCCGCGGCCTTGCCTTTGTATGCCCTGGAGCGTGGCTGGCTGAGCGCGGACCAGGACAGCGCGCAGATCGAGATCTTCAACAGCAATACCCAGACCCGCATGCTCGCGCGCCTGGGCTTTCACGACGGTCGGCTGCTGAGCGATACCCGCATCCCCGGGGTCAATGGCGTGTTCCCCGGGGTCGACCTGTTTCTCAGCGACCCGGTGGGGGCCAAGACCGGCCAGTTGTTTCCCACTGGCCAGCGCATCGACCTGCTCGACGGCGTGCGCGCCACCTGCCTCGATGTGGCGGTGCCGATGGTCATCGTCCAGGCCGCCGACCTGGGCAAGACCGGCCTGGAAAGCCCGGCGCAGCTGGACGCCGATGCCGGGTTCAAGGCGCGGTTGATTGGCCTGATGGTCGAAGGCGGCCTGCGCATGCAATTGCGCAACCGCAGCGGCGCCTTGCTGGGCGCCGACGAATTGCGGCGCAGCGAAACCCTGCCGAAGATCTGCATCGTCAGCCCGGCCCGGGGCGCGGGCGATATCAGCACCCGTTACTTCACCCCGCAAAACGCCCATCCCTCGCTGGCCGTTTCCGGTGGCTGCTGCCTGGCCGCCGCCTGCCTGGCGCCAGGCACCGTGGCCCATGAACTGCTCAAGGCGCCCAAGCCCCTGAGCGCCGTCACGGCGGAATACCCGGTGTCGATCGAAAACCCGGCAGGCCTGCTGGACACCCTGATTACCGCGCGCGAGGAGGGCGGTTCCATCCGCATCGATGCGGCCGCCTACCGGCGCAGCGCGCAGATCCTGCTCAAGGGCCGGGTGCCGCTGTACAACGCCTCGGCGGCGCTGGTCGAGGCGTTGCTGCCAGGGCGGCGCTGAGGCCCGGCCCGGTACTGCCTTTGCCCGCCGTCAACGCGGCGTTGTTTTTCTTTGGCGGGAGAGGCGCTACCTGCTGGCTTACAGGTCCAGGTCGACCCACACCGCGGCATGGTCCGAGCCGGCGTTTTCTTTCCTGTCCAGTTCCGGGTAGACCGCCCAGCGCTGGGGCTTGCTGCCCGGCCACATGCCCTTGCGCCACACGCCGCCGGCGCTGACGGTGGCGAACAGCGCGGGGGACAGCAGCAGGTAGTCGATTTTGTTTGCCGCCTTGCAGGTGTCGAAGGTGCCGGGAAAGCCGCCGTCATCAAAGGCCGGGTGGGCAAAGGCGTCCTTGAGGTCGGTGTCCTGCAGCAGCGGGGCCAGGGGTGCGCTGTCGGGGGTGTCGTTGAGGTCGCCGACCACGGCGATGTAGGTCTCGCCCTGGGACACCAGCGCCTGGTAGATGACCTTGATCCGCTCGGCCTGGGCCCGGCGCTTGTTCGCCGACGCCGCAAGGCTGCCGAAGCCTTTGCTCTTGAGGTGGTTGACCAGGACGATCAGCTGCTTGCCGGTCTGTTCGCCAGACGCCAGCGGAATATGAAACTGCGCGCAATCGCGGGAAAAGATCAGCTCGCCATTGGCCGCCGCATCGTCGACGTGGCTGCGCATTTGGCCGATGGGGTAGCCCGCGGCGGTCATCAAACCGACATCGATGCCGCGTGTATCGTTGCCGTCGATCAGCATCACATGCGGGTACAGCGGGCCGCCCAGGCCGCCGATGATTTCCGTGTTGAAGTCGCGCAGGGCCGGGCGGCTTTCCGCCTCGACCACCGCCAGCACATCGGCTTGCAGGTCGATCATCACCCGCGCGGTATTGCGCATGGCTTCCAGGTCCACCGGGGCCTCGATCAGCTCCAGCGAGCCGACCCACTCGGTGCGGCCGTTGGCGACGACTTCCAGGCCGCCGGCCTTGGGCCGCTTGACCAGGCTCGCGCGGTTCTGCCGCAGGATCACGAAAGGGCCCTTGTCCGACTTGGCCAGCCCCAGTTCGGTCAGCAGCTTGACCATCTGCGCCTTGTCCTGGTCGGTGTAAATGGGCTCGCCCAGCAACTGGTTGAGCCGGGCGAAGCTTTCCAGCACCGGCTTGCCTTCGGCCCAGCTTTCGAGGTTCATGGCCTTGGCGCGGTTGAACAGGTTTTCAACGTTGTAGGTTGCGAGTCTCATCGTGCTCTTCCTGTGCGTGGGGCGGACGTCAACCGGCATTAAAACCGATAAAAATGACCGAATGCCGACAGGCGCGGGCCTTGGCGCCTTCTATATGCTGAACTCAAGAATGGGCAAAACCGGCGCACTGCGCCCGACTGAACGGGAGGACCTGACATGAATGATGAGCCCCGCGAGCAGGGCGAGCCGTTCAAGCGGTTGTTCTTCGCCTTGCCCTGTACCGCCGCGCAGCGCCGGGCCATCGCCCGCTGGCGCGGTGAGCTTGGGCTGCGCAACGGCCGTCCGGTGCCGGCGGAGAACTTTCATTTGACCCTGCTGTTCCTGGGGGCGGTCGCCGTGGCCCAGGTCCCGGGCATCTGCGCCGCGGTCGCCAATATACGGACGTCGGGCCAGCCGTTGTCTGTGCCGCTCGACCGCCTGGAGGTTTGGCGCCGGGCCGGGATCTTGTTGCTGGCCCCGGCACAGGCGCCGCTGGAGTTGCTTCAGCTGGTGTATGCCTTGCAACAGGCGCTGCTGCCCTTTGGGCTGGAGGAGGCGCCGCGCGAGTATCGCCCGCACCTGACTTTGATGCGTGACTATCGGGCGGCGGTTCCCGAGGCGCCGACGCCTCCCGATTTTCACCTGAGCTCCCGCCACTTTGCCCTGTTCGAGTCGCATAAGGGCCGTTATCGGCCGTTGGCCGAGTGGGCGCTGGAGCGCTGATGGCCGGCTGCCGATCGGCCGAAAGCCGGGGTGCCCAAGGCCTGCACGTTATAGTGGAAAAAGCCGAGTCGACGGGGAGGAACCATGCGCCAGATCGTTAGCAAAGAGCCGTGGTGGGCGGCGCCGCCGAAGCCGGGACAGGACGAGTTCGAGCTGGAATGGGGTTGGCTGGTCACTTACAGCGAGGGCGAGCCACGGTTCGAGTTCGTCAAGGAACGGCCTTCGGACCAGGAGATTCGTCAGCGCAAGAGTTGCCGCACCACGCCGGCGTCCGAATAGGCCCTGGCTGCGGCTGATCATACCTACCCGGGCAGTGGCGCTTGCGCGGCATTCACTGTTTGTAGCCGAGCTGGCGCAGCAGCGCCTTGCGCCGCAGGATGTCGTCGTCGCTTTCCAGGCCCTTGGCGCAGTAGCCATCGACCACGCCCAGCACCGCCCGACCCTTTGCCGTTTCCGCGAGAATCACCTCGGTCGGGTTGGCGGTCGCGCAGAAGATGCGGCACACCTCGGGTACCATTTTCAGGGTGTTCAGCACATTCAACGGATAAAAACCGTCGCCCAGGAACACGATAAAGCTATGGCCGGCGCCGATCGCCTGAGCGTTTTTTTGCGCCAGCGCGATCAACAACGGATCGCTGCCCGACCAGCGCACCAGGCATTGGCCGGAGGCTTCGCAAAAGGCCAGGCCGAAGCTGATATTCGGCACGCTGGCGACCAGGGCTTCGTGGATGTCTTCGACCGACTTGATGAAGTGCGTCTGGCCGAAAATGAAGTTGGTGGCTTCCGGCTTGTCGATGTTCACGCTGATCAGTTGCATTTCGGACCGCTCCTTGCCGATGTCGCGCGGCGCTGGGGGGCGTTGACGGAAAGGGTGGGCCCGACGCAGCCCGTTAGCACAGCGGCGGGATTGCTTCCAGCAACAGATCAAGCATAGCCATTCATTGGCTGCTGCCGGGTTCGTCATGCTTGAACGATGGCCGTCAACGGCTGATCGGCCCGTTCGTCCCTGACCGCCGGCACCTAGAACTTGGCGTAATTCAATGCATCGACAATCAGCGAGCCGCCCACGCCGGTCAGCGACAGCAGCAGGGCGCGCACCAGTGGTTCTTGCGAGTAACTTGAGAAGGCTCCGGTATTGAGGGCAACGATGCGTCCGCGGATCAGTTCGAGCTTTTTGTAGATCGGTGCGTCCTCGGGTGTTTCCAGCCGGTAGTTATCCAGACGCTGTAACGCTGCGCCACGTGCCTGTTCCGCGGCACGGCGCAGCGACAACGCGGAAGCGAGCAAGATCAATGTTATCAGCAGGAAGGAAATGACGATGCTGGGCGGTGTCGGCCAGTTGTCGAACACACTGTTGCGCGACGCAATCAGGATCAACATGACGACCGTGGGGGCATAGATCAGGCGATTGACGGTGGCCGTGCGCTTGGCGATCAGTTGCATGTCCATCCAGTCGTCGATGCAGGGGTGCAGAGGCACACCGAAAACCCTCCAGTGCTCCTTGCGCAGTGCTTTTGGCCAGATCGCGTAATGCGTGCTCAGGTTGCGGATGAACCGTGTCAGCAGGCGATTGGCATCCACCACCCAGAACACCAGCAACTGGAAGGCCAGGGTGGGCAGCAGCCAGTTCCACATCCAGATCGGCGATTCGCCCCGGGTGGGCGCGCCTTCCATTGGCCAGAGCACGAAGAGCGCGCTGGTGACTACGACGAATATCCAGGTGGCGAGGATGCTGCGCAGCATTCGGGCGCCGAAGGTGCCAGCCACGCAGTGTTCTCTCCAGAAGCTCGTGACGAAAATGATCCTGCGCTTGTCGGCAACATATGACTGGATTGTGGTCGTCAGTCTCTTCGGCGTGTGCCAGTCGCGCTCGTTGACTAAGAGCGGGAACAGGATCAGGAACAGGCAACGTCCCAGGGCGGCTCGCCACCTATGTGGCGTTGTGCCCCTTTCTCGGTTAACCAGGCGCAGTAGCTGCCCCCACAGGCTCATCTGCAGCCTGCTCATGTATCGATCCAGGTGGTAGGCCTTTTCGATCTCGACACGGTTGATGCGCAGGGTGCGCCAACCCCAGGCCAGCGCCGTGATCGAGATGACCACGGCGAGCAGGCGCAGGGCCACGGTGGGCCAGGCACTGATGCCCTCGAACAGGAACATCGGTTCACCCAGCCCGTCATCCGTCAACGCACGCCGGATCTGGTACATCCACAGCAAGGCCAGGACGAATACCACGATCGGTACCACGACGTACCACGCCGAGGCGTCGAACAAGCCACTGCTTGCAGGAACGGGGACCTGTCCGGGTTGCGCTGGTTGGGGCTGATGACGGCGGATAAGTTCCGAGCAAACGATGCCCAACAGGATCAGCACGAAGGCGGTCCACATGAACTCCACGCGCCAGAACCGCATGGCGAGCCACGCCGACAGTCCGGACACCACATACAGCGTCAGGGGGATACTGTGCACCCAGGCTGGCAGTTTGCTGTCTCTTGATTGCGCATAGGTCCACCACCAGCCAAGGAGGATCACCACTACCAGCAGGATGAACGTCAGCGGCCCGGCCCAGAAAAACGACTGTCTTTCATCGAGCTTGTCGCGTACCGACTGAGAGAGTTCGGGATAAGGAGGGGGTGAAGGATCCTGCAGGCAACGCAACGCCATGAGGTCGTGCGTTGCTTGCTGGGTCTGGCCGGGTGCGGCGCAATCCTTGGGGCGTTCGGCGCTCTTCTTGTTTGACAGGGGGATGAAGCCGCTGATGCCCACCTCATAGATGCCCGGCGAAAGCAGCTCCGATTTGGAGTAGTCGAACTTCGCCCGCTTGGCCTCGTAGTCCTGTGGTGCCTGGGCAGCCAGAACCGCGATGAATACCGCACTTTGCAAACTCTCGCGAAACGGCGGCACATCCTGTTGCAGGGCGCGCGTCAGCGTGAGCCCGTAGGGGGCTGCCAGGACGAGGTTGCGGGTGGTCTGGGCCTGGCCACGCTGGAGCATGCGCGCATCGAGATTGGTCGAGAAAAACACTTTGTTCGGCATCCGGCCCTTGAGGGCCTGCAACACCAGCAGCTTGTCGTAGGTATCGGCCCCCAGCACACCAATGGCGCCGATACCGCTGGTGCCCTTGCGGCGATAGGCTTCGTCCTCGCGCGCGATATGGTCGGCTAGGCGGCGCAGGTAATCGAGCTGGGAATTGCCGTCGGACTTCTCCAGCGGGCTTAGATCCAGGGTGTTCTTGTCCTTGCTGTTTTTATTGTCATCGCTACCAGGCGCCTTGTTGCCGCTGGCGGCCTCCTCTGGTAAACGCCCGTCCACGCCTCGCAGGTAACTGAAGCGCAATACCCAGTTATTGACCGCCGCCTGGTCTTTGCTGTCGATGCCGGCATCCTGGGCAACCTGCGATTTAAAACTCTCGCTCAGTGCGCGGCTGTAGAAACTGTCCCACTCGGAGACCAGCGCGATGCGACTGGGGCGCTGCCAGCCAGTGTCGCAATGTGTACCGACTAGCTGCGGTGCCCCTTCTCTGCATCGCACACCCGCGACTGGATCCACATGGCGCAGCTTCAGTTCGTCCAGCAGCAGGCGTGTCATGACGCCGTCGTCGCTGACGGTGCGCAGCAGGTTCATGGAGGATCTCGGCGTCGCTGGTGTTTGCTGCTGGGAGGTTGTTTCGGCGGGCGAGGGCTTGCCCAAGGCATGCATCAATGTGTCGTAGTCAGCGGTGGCCAGGGGGGAGTAAATCTCGATATTGGGCTTGGCGTGGCCGTTGGCCTCGTCCCGATACATATCGAGCAAGACTTTCGAAGTGGAGGGGCCGATGACCTTCAGCAGTGTCTGGTTGGACACACCAGGGCAGGTTTGTGGCGGGCCGCAATCCGAATGAAGCCTGCTCTGCAGGGTGAGGCGCAAGGCTTCGAGTCGTTGTAGCGGGTGTGAGCCCAGATGCTCCTGCTTTACCCAGAGCAGAATGGTCCGGGCGGATGGGCGCTGTTTGTCCTGCATGTCCCTGGGTGGGTTGAATGGGTTGGCAATGAAGGTTTCATAGGGGATCTCTGCGTACTTCGACTTTTCTTGCTGACCGGCTTGCGACGTTATCGGCCTACCTGACAGGTCGTCGGCAAGGGCCAGGCAGCGGATGTGCTGTTCGTCCTCGGGCACCATGCGGGAGTTTTTGAAGCCGGCCAGGATTGCATAGCGAATGCGCCGGCGCAGCTCCACTTCATCGGCATAGGGGCCGCCTTCGACCAACGCCACCATGAGTTGGGGAGGTTCTGGCGGCTGTTGCGTTTTTTCGTCGTCCAGCACCGCTGGCTTGCTGAAAACAAGATGGGAGCTGCACTCAACAAGCTCAGTACCTGCAGCCTTGTTACCGTCCTTGAACTTTTTGCGATAACGCTCGAGCGCATCGAACGGGTCTTGCCACAGGCGCGCTTCTATCGGTGGTTGCGCCTGGAATTGCGCGCCGATGGGGCGTGGCTCTAGGAAAGGCTCGCGGGTGAGGGCGAAGGTCGAGACGACCAGACTGAGGATGAGGGCGCTACCGGGTAACCAGAGGACGAGGTTGTTACCTGAGCCATTGCTGTTGTCCATGGTCTTTTCCCCCTTCCTTAGGTGTAGGGCCGACCGCTATGCATAGGTATAGCCCCCGGATCAGGCTTTATCTACCGGCCCTCCGACGCTGCAACGAGGGCGTCGCAGGGCCAAACGAGCGTGCTTTCAAGCGGCCTGGGGCGCGCGAGCAACTGGGCCGCTGACCGGTGGCCTCATGCTGCGGGCGGGAACAGGATCGACGGTCATGCGGCGGGGGCGCAAGGCTGCTATTCCTTCCCTTGGGACAATCGTTTCAGACCAGACGGAATGCGGGTCGATACCGATGCGTGGCCGTGGTCAAGGTGCCTGCCAGGTGCGCGCGCAGAACAACGGGCGCCAGTTTCGCTGGAGGTGCCAAATGTTATTCATTGTCAGTTGGTCAATCAGCCCCGAACGTCGTAACAGTGCGATCGAGCGATTTCTCAAGACGGGTGGGGCGCCACCCGCAGGGGTGAGCATGTTGGGGCGCTGGCATGCCGTTGGCGGCATGACGGGCTTTGGGATCGCGGAAACCAGCGATCTCGCGCTGATGCAGAAATGGGTGCTTGAGTGGAGCGACCTGCTGCGCATGGAAGTGCACCCGGCGTTGACCGATGAACAGGCTGCGCCGCTATTGGCGGCAGCGCTTGGCAGGTAACGGGCAAGCAGACCGTTGGCGATCCGCCGAGGGCTGTCTGCCTCGGCCAATATACGGGGTAACGCTGTTTGTCGGCGTGCCCCGGCCATTCACGAAGTGGAGGTTGTCATGCCGAAGTTCGTCATCGAGCGCGAGATGCCGGAAGCCGGGGCGCTTACGCCGCAGGATCTGCAACAGATCTCGCAAAAATCCTGCAAGGTTATCAGTGAGCTGGGGTCGCAAGTGCAGTGGCTGCATAGCTACGTCACGGGCGACAAGATCTATTGTGTCTACATCTCCCCGGACGAGGAACTCGTCAGGGAGCACGCCAGGCTAGGAGGTTTTCCGGCGGATCGGGTATCGCGGGTTACCTCGATCATCGATCCGACGACCGCGGAGTAGGGCCTTGCGGTGACATGTGTGCGCCTGGCTCGGTGCCCCCTTACTCCATGGCGAGGTGATGCCGCTGGCAGGAAGACAAGGCCGCCCCAGGGGCGGCCTTTTTCATGGGCGCGGCGTGCCGCGTTAGTGTCGCGGGGCGTCTTGCCAGACACCCGGCTCGGCTATGCTGCATAGTCGACGGCCGGTTTGCGGCCGATGCCCAAACCTTGAACCAAGAGCGCCATGAGAAAAACCACCCAACAGATGTTGCTCCACGAAATCGCCGACTGGCGCCATCGTGGCCTGATCGATGCCGAGGCGCAGCAGCGGCTTGGCGCCTTGTACGAACGCCCCGGGCATCGCTTGTCCACGGTGCTGCAATGGCTGGGCATCGGCGCGGTGCTGCTGCTCGGCATGGCGGTGCTGGGCGGCCTGAGCCTGTTGGCCGAGTCGGTGCTGGTGGGGGTGGTGCTGTTTTTCGCCGGCGGTGTCGGGCTATGGCTGATCGGCGCGCGCCTGGCCCGCGACCCGGCGCGGCGCATGCCGGTCACCGGGGTGGCGATCCTGACCATCGGCCTGGTCCTGATGGGCGCCAGCCTGTTGCTGGGCAGCTCCGGCAGCGAGACCAACGATTTCGGCAACCTGCAACTGGCGTTGCTGGTCACCGCCGCCCTGAGCATTGCCACCGCCTATGGCTATCGCCTGCGCTGGCCGTTGCTGCTCGGTTTGTTCTGTGTTTTCCATGGCCTGGGTTCGTGGGAGCGCTATGGCGGTTCCGGCACTTACTTTTTCGACATCCAGGACCCACGCTCGATGGCCGTGGTCGCCGCGCTGACCGCCGCGCTGGGGCTGTGGCACCAGCGCGCCGAGGACCACGCGCTGCGCCGCTTCAGCGGTTTCGGCCGGCTGTATGTGATCTTCGGGCTGCTGTATTTCAATTGCTCGCTGTGGTTTCTCAGCCTGGAAGGCGTCTACCGGCAATCGCTGACCTGGACCCTGTTGTTCACCCTCGGCGCCATCGTCCAGCTGGTGCTCGGCGCGCGCTTCAAACACCCGAGCTTCACCGGCTTTGGCGTGGTGTTCCTCAGCATCGATCTGTATACGCGTTTTTACGAATATGCCTGGGACCACCTGAGCGTCGCGGTGTTTTTTGCCGTGGCCGGTGCGCTGGGCATGCTCCTGGGCTGGTTGTTCGAACGCACCGCGCTGCGCGGGGAGGCTGGCCAATGAACCCGGACCGACGTAATCGCCAGGTGCACAACGCCCTGGACCAATGGCTGCGCGACGGCTTGATCGACACCCAGGCCCACGCGCGGATCGCCCAGCTGTACCCGCTGACCCGCTGGGACTGGCGCTCCCTGGGGCGCTGGTTCCTGACCTTCGGCGCCATCAGCCTGGCGGCCGGGCTGCTGATCCTGGTGCATGAGCACCTGACGTTCACCCTGCCGATGCTCGCGGGTGGCCTTGGGGTATTGATGGTCGGGCTGTTCGTCGCCGGGCGCTGGCTGTTGGGCAAGCAGCTGAAGCTGTTCGGCGCGACCCTGGAATTGCTCGGCGGTTTTGCCCTGGTCGGCCTGAGCCTGGTGCTGGGCATGATCTATTCCGACGGCTCGGGCAACTGGCCGGCGCTGTTGCTGGTGGACCTGCTGCTGTTGCTGGCGCTCAGCTATGTGCTGAACAACGTCTTGCTGCTGACCCTGTGCAGCGTGCTGTTCTTTATCTGGTTCGGTGGGCGCAGCGGTTATGAATCGGGCTGGGGCGCCTATTGGTTCGGCATGAACTATCCGCTGCGCTTTTTGGCGGCGGCGCTGGCCATGGCGCTGTTCGGCTTTGTTCATCTGCGCGGCGAGGCGCTGTGGCTGGCGCGTTATAGCGGCTTTGCCAAGGTGTGGATTTCCGCGGGGCTGTTCATGGCCCAGATGTCCTTGTGGCTGCTGTCGCTGTTCGGCAGCTACAGCCTGATCGACGGCCCCTGGTACCTGGCCGGGACGGGCGAGCTGTTGCTGTTCAACGGCCTGTGGGCGGCATTCAGCCTGGGCTTGCTCGGGCTGGGCATCGGCCTGCGCTTTTCCATGCTGGTGGGGTATGGCGCGACATTCTTCATCATCCAGCTGTACACGCTGTTCTTTACCTACGTGGCGCAAACCCTGGGGTGGTTCGTCAGCCTGCTGCTCGTCGGCGGCAGCCTGCTGGGGCTGGTGGTCTGGCTGGAAGGCAAGCGGCAACAGCGCCGGCCGGTGCCAGGCGGTACTGAGTCGGTGTAAGGGCAGGAAAGCCCATGCCCCCGTACCGCGGGGCATGGGACGGCAGGCGGTTGCTAGGCCGTCAGCCGTTTTTCGATATCCCGATAGGTTTCGCTGTCCGTGGCTGCCAACAGCTTGCGGCCGTCCTTGAATGTGGCGATGAACGTTACTTCGGTTTCCTTGCCTGCTATCAGATAGCCGGCGATGGCCCCCACGGGGCCCAGCAGCATGGCGCCGGCGATGCCGTAGCCAATGGCGTCCCTGTTGGTGATGCTGTCCTGCGTCGCAATTTCCACGCGTTTGAAGGCCGAAGCCTTGATTTCCACCCCGGGCGCGGGGTTGGTGACCGTGGCCAACCTGAAGACTCCCTGCCGGTACTCACCATTCCCTTGTAGAAAATCACCCGCCAATACATTGATTTTTGCCATGTTGAATATCCTTGTTCAAGCATTGCGAATTGACCATGCGGTGCTCTCCGTCGGCCCCCGCCAAGGGTTGTTCGATGAAGGGCGATCCTGCTGATCGACATGTTGCGTCTAACAGCATCGGTCTCGAGTGTAGTCGCCTGGTTGATTCAGGTCAGTGCGCTGGTCGTAATGCGCTACCGCTCGTCCGTTAGATTCTGCGCGGCCTGCGAGCCTGTTGCCGGGTGTCCTTGAGCCTGTGTCGATCGATGTTAATAAATGTTAGATAGAAAAAATACTTCACATAATCTGTTCATTGGTGGATGATCGACCACAACCTGATAACAACAAATCACAGGACGGCCCTCGATGTCCGACAAGGTCTCGATGCATCAGCCGAGCGACACCGGCGCCGCCCGTGCTCCCTTTACCACGCGGCCCGTTGCCGGCTTCGCGCCGGCATGGACCCAGCCGTTGTCTTTCCCTGGAGTACCCCATGAATAACAAGAATGTCGGTGTTGTCGGTCTGGGCGCGATGGGCCTGGGCATTGCCCGCTCGCTGTTGCGCGCAGGCTTCAATGTGCATGCCTGTGACGTGCGTGAGGCGGTCACCCGCCAGTTCGCCAGCGAAGGTGGGGTGGCCTGCGCGTCGCCGGCGCGGATGGCCGAGACCTGCGATGTGATCGTCACAGTGGTGGTCAACGCCGAGCAGACCGAAACCGTGCTGTTCGGTGGAGATGGCGCGGTGTCGGCCTTGGGTGCCGGCAGCCTGGTGATCGGTTGCGCCACCGTGGCGCCGACCTACGCCGTGGAGCTGGGCGAGCGCCTGGCCGAGCAGGGCCTGCTGTACCTCGACGCGCCGATTTCCGGCGGCGCGGCCAAGGCCGCCGCCGGCGAGATGACCATGATGACCTCCGGCCCGGTCGCGGCCTACGCCAAGGCCGAAGCGATACTCGCCGGCATGGCGGGCCAGGTTTATCGCCTGGGCGAGGCCCATGGCCTGGGTTCCAAGGTGAAGATCATCAACCAGCTGCTGGCCGGGGTGCACATCGCCGCGTCCGCCGAAGCCATGGCCCTGGGCCTGCGCGAAGGGGTGGACGCCGACGCCCTGTACGAAGTGATCACCCACAGCGCCGGCAACTCCTGGATGTTCGAGAACCGCGTGCCGCACATCCTCAAGGCCGACTACACGCCGCTGTCGGCGGTGGACATTTTCGTCAAGGACCTGGGCCTGGTGCTGGATACCGCCCGCGCCAGCAAATTCCCGCTGCCGCTGTCGGCCACCGCGCACCAGATGTTCATGCAGGCCTCCAGCGCCGGTTTCGGCCGCGAGGACGACTCGGCGGTGATCAAGATTTTCCCCGGCATCGACCTGCCGACCGCCAAGCCCGAGCCTGTCTGAGGAACGCGTCATGACTGATTCCACCGCACGCCCGCTGCTGGGCTGCATCGCCGACGATTTCACCGGCGCCACCGACCTGGCCAACATGCTGGTGCGCGGCGGCATGCGCACGGTGCAAAGCATTGGCATCCCGAGCCGCGAAGTGGCGGCCGGGCTGGATGCCGACGCCATCGTCATCGCCCTCAAGTCGCGCACCCTGCCGCTCAAGGAGGCGGTCGAGGAGTCCCTCGCGGCCCTGGCCTGGCTGCGCGGGCAGGGCTGCGAGCAAATCTTCTTCAAGTACTGCTCGACCTTCGATTCCACCGCCGCCGGCAATATCGGCCAGGTCAGCGAGGTCCTGCTCAAGGCCCTGGACAGTGATTTCACCCTGGCGTGCCCGGCGTTCCCGGAAAACGGCCGGACCATTTTCCGTGGCCACCTGTTCGTCCAGGACCAGTTACTCAGCGAATCGGGCATGCAGCACCACCCGTTGACGCCGATGACCGACGCCAACCTGGTGCGCGTGCTGCAAGCCCAGACCCAGCTGAAAGTCGGCCTGCTGCGCTACGACAGCATCGCCGCGGGCGTCGAGGCGGTACGGGTGAAAATCGCCGAACTGCGCGCGCAGGGCGTCGGCATGGCCATCGCCGATGCGCTGTCCGACCAGGACCTCTACACCCTGGGCACTGCCTGCGCCGACCTGCCGTTGCTGACCGGCGGCTCCGGCCTGGCCCTGGGCCTGCCGGGCAACTTCCGCCGCGCCGGCAAACTGCGCGACTTCGACGCCGCGTCGCTGCCAGCCGTCGGCGGTGACGAAGCGGTGCTGGCCGGCAGCGCCTCGGTGGCGACCATCGGCCAGGTCGCGGCCTGGCTGGAGGCCGACCGCCCGGCGCTGCGCATCGACCCGCTGGCCCTGGCCGCCGGCGAGCCGGTGGTGGAGCAGGCCCTGGTCTTTGCCCGCGACAGTGACGAAACCGTATTGATCTACGCCACCAGCACCCCGGCCGAGGTCAAGGCGGTGCAACAGCAGCTCGGCGTCGAACGCGCCGGCGCGCTGGTGGAAAACGCCCTCGGCGAGATCGCCGCGGGCCTGCGCCAGAACGGCGTGCGGCGCTTTGTGATTGCCGGCGGCGAAACCTCCGGCGCGGTGGTCAAGGCGCTGGGGGTCGACCTGCTGCAGATTGGCGCGCAGATCGACCCGGGCGTGCCGGCCACGGTGAGCAACTCCGCCGAACCGCTGGCGCTGGCGTTGAAATCCGGCAATTTCGGCAGCCGCGACTTTTTCGCCAAGGCCCTCGAGCAACTGGCCGGAGGTAGCCGATGAGCGCCGCGGCGAGCAAGGAACAGGCCCTGCGCGAAGAGATCTGCGACGTCGGCCGCAGCCTCTACCAGCGCGGCTACACCGTGGGCAGCGCCGGCAATATCAGCGCGCGCCTCGACGATGGCTGGCTGATTACCCCGACCGACGTCTGCCTCGGGCGTCTTGCCCCGACCTCCATCGCCAAGGTCAACCGCGCGGGGGAGTGGGTGTCCGGCGACAAACCGTCGAAAACCCTGGCCCTGCATCGCCAGGTCTACGACCGCAACCCGGGCGTCGGCGGCGTGGTGCACACCCACTCCACCTATCTGGTGGCGCTGACCCTGGCCGGCGTGTGGCGGGCGGACGACATCCTGCCGCCGCTGACGCCGTACCAGGTGATGAAGGTCGGGCACATTCCGCTGATCGGCTATCAGCGCCCGGGTTCGCCCAAGGTCGCCGAGCAGGTGGCGCAACTGGCCAACAGCGTGCGCGGAGTGATGCTCGAACGCTTGGGGCCGGTGGTCTGGGAAAGCTCGGTGGCCAAGGCCAGCTACGCCCTGGAAGAACTGGAGGAAACCGCGCGCCTGTGGCTGATGAGCAACCCCAAGCCCGAGCCGCTGGACCAGGCAGCCCTGGATGAGCTGCGCGAGGCTTTCGGCGCGCATTGGTAGCGCGCCGCTGCAACTCGAAACGGTAAACCGACACCGCAAGCATTGCCCGGGTGCCGTCGTCAGGCGCTCGACGGCACCGGCTTGCCCGAAAAAACAATAACAACAGGACATTCCCGCATGACGTTCCCTGACTGCAGCTGTTTTGGCTTCACCGCCGGTTCTTCTGGCCATGACGGAGGTGCCGCGCAATGAGCCCGTTCATCCTGATGTTGACGGCCGGCGCGGGCATCGCGCTGCTGCTGTTCCTGGTGCTCAAGTACAAGTTCCAGCCCTTTGTCGCGCTGATGCTGGTGAGCATCCTGGTGGCGCTGGTGGCCGGGGTGAAACCGGCCGACCTGGTAGCGACCATCGAAGGCGGCATGGGCAAGACCCTGGGTCATATCGCGATCATCATCGCCCTGGGCGCCATGATCGGGCGGATCATCGAGCTGTCCGGCGGCGCCGAGGCCCTGGCCAAGACCCTGATCGAGCGTTTCGGCAACCGCCGCACGCCGCTGGCGCTGACCATCGCCGGGTTCATCATCGGCGTGCCAGTATTCTTCGAGGTGGGGGTGATCATCCTCATGCCGCTGGCCTATGGCGTGGCCCGTCGGGCGCGCAAGCCGCTGCTGGTGTTCGCCTTGCCGATGTGCGCGGCGCTGCTCACCGTGCATGCGTTCCTGCCGCCCCATCCGGGTGCCGTGGCCGCGGCCAGTCAGCTGGGCGCCGACCTGGGCCGGGTGCTGATGTTCGGCCTGCCGATCACCGCGTTGTTGTGCTACGTCGGCTACCGCGTGGCCGGGCGCATGACCCGGCGCTTCTACCCGATGACCGACGACATCCGCGCCGAAGTCTATGGCCCGCACGTGACCAACGAGGACCTGCTGGCCTGGACCAACGGCAATGCCAAGGACCCGCAACAGGCCGCGGTGGCCGTTTCCCACATGGGCCTGGAAGAGTCCACCAGCGCCATCGTCGCCAAGCTGCCGCCGGCCCCCGCGCCAGGTTTCGGCCTGATCGTCAGCCTGATCCTGCTGCCGATCGTGCTGATCCTGCTGGGCACCCTGGCCACTTCGCTGCTGCCGGCCGAATCCACCCTGCGTGGGGTCATGACCGTGCTCGGCGCGCCGCTGGTGGCGCTGCTGATCGATACCTTGCTGTGCGCCTGGCTGCTGGGCTCGCGCCGTGGCTGGAGCCGCAGCCAGGTGTCGGACGTGATTGGCTCGGCCTTGCCCGGCGTGGCCATGGTGATCCTGATCGCCGGTGCCGGCGGGGTGTTCGGCAAGGTGCTGGTGGACACCGGGATCGGCGCGGTGGTTTCCGACCTGCTGCGCACCACCGGCCTGCCGGTGCTGGCCCTGGGCTTTTTGCTGACCATGCTGCTGCGCGCGGTGCAGGGCTCGACCACGGTGGCCCTGGTGACCACCGCCGGGATCATCAGCCCGCTGATCGCCACCCTTGACCTGACCCCCAACCACATGGCGCTGCTGTGCCTGGCCATGGGCGGCGGCGGGCTGGCGATGTCGCATATCAACGACGCCGGCTACTGGATTTTCACCAAGCTGGCCGGGCTCAACGTGGCCGACGGCCTGCGCACCTGGACCGTGATCACCACCTTGCTCGGCACCCTGGGTTTCTGTATTACCTTGCTGATCTGGCCTTTTGTCTGAGCCTGAGGAGTCAACATGCCGCGTTTTGCTGCCAACCTAAGCATGCTCTACCCGCAATACGAGTTTCTCGACCGTTTCGCCGCGGCGGCGGCCGACGGGTTCGAAGCGGTGGAATACCTGTTCCCGTATGACTACAGCGCCGAGCAACTCAAGCAGCGCCTGAGCGACAACGGCCTGGTCCAGGCCCTGTTCAACGCGCCGCCCGGCGACTGGGCGGCGGGCGAGCGGGGCACCGTGACCCTGCCGGGGCGCGAGGCGGAGTTCCGCGCCGGCTTCGAACGCGCCCTGGAATACGCCGCGGTGCTGGGCAACTCGCGCATTCATGTGATGGCCGGCCTGCTGCCCTCGCAAGACCTGCGCGCGCGCCACCACGCGGTGTACCTGGAGAATCTGGCCTACGCCACGGCGCAAGCGGCCAAGGTCGGGGTCACGGTGCTGCTGGAGCCGATCAACACCCGCGACATGCCGGGCTTCTTCCTCAACCGCCAGGACCAGGCCCAGGCGATCTGCAAGGAGGTCGGCGCGAGCAACCTCAAAGTGCAGTTCGATTGCTACCACTGCCAGATTGTCGAGGGTGATCTGGCGACCAAGCTGCGCCGCGACTTCGCCGGCATCGGCCATATCCAGATCGCCGGCGTGCCGGACCGGCACGAACCGGACCTGGGCGAGCTGAATTACCCCTACCTGTTCGGGCTGCTGGACCAGCTGGGCTACGACGGCTGGGTCGGTTGCGAGTACCGGCCGCGCGGCGATACCTCGGCCGGCCTGCAATGGCTGCGGGATTGGAAAGCCTTCTGAACGGGCAGGGCGGCGCCACGGCGCGGTGCGCGCCACCCGGGAGCCGCCCGCGCGGCGAATCTGAACATTTCTGAAGGTCTCGGCCTTCGCTCTCCGGCTGCGGGTACCCTGTCGCCAGGGCCATCATTGGTGCCATCAATGGGAGCGGAGGAGCATGGAAAAGTCGATATTCGTCGATCAGTCGGGCCTGGACGACGCGCCTTGTCGCCCGCGCGACCTGCATTGGGAGCAGATCCCCACCGTGACCCTGGAACGCATCGAGCGCGAATACCGCCGCGCCCGGCGCACCACCATCCTCGGCCAGTGGATCAATATCGCCAGCGTGTTGCTGGTGGCCCTTGGCGCGGCGTGCAGCCTCTGGTTGTGGAACCACTTCCAGGTGCAGGGTCAGGGTTTCGGCCTGCGCCAGCTATTGGTGCTGCTGTTCTTCTTCGCCAGCCTGTGCGCGGTGGTGGAATGGCTGCGGCGCATCCGCCGGACCACCCGCGTCGCCCTCGACGGGCTGGGCGAGGACCTGCGGGACATAGCCTGCGTGTTGTGGTTCAGAAAGCAGCACCGGTGAGGCGTCTCCACTAGCCCGCGCTTAGTCCTTCGCGGTACTGGCTTGCGGGTCGGACGGCAGCAGCAATTCCACCCCCTGTTTGCGAATCCCGTCCGCCGCGGCCTGGGCCAGGTCGTCGTCGCTGATGATCACGTCGAACTGCTCCAGCCCGGCGATGCGGTACATGCTGAAGGTGCCGTACTTCGAACTGCTGGCCACCAGCACCACTTGCGAGGCCGATTGCATCGCCACCTGCTTGACCTCGACCTTCAGCGCCGACGGCGTGGTGATGCCGCGGCGCAGGTCCCAGGAACTGGTGGACATGAAGGCGATATCGGTCACCACCTGGCGCAGGGTCGCTACCGCCAGGCCGCCGACGCAGGAATGGTTGTCGTGGTCGAGCTGGCCGCCGGTGTGGATCACCGTGACCTGCGGCGCCTCCATCAGCGCCTGGACGATGCCGAAATCGTTGGTCACCACGGTCATGCCCGACAGCGCCTTGATGTACGGCACGATCTCCAGGGTGCTGGTGCCGGCGTCGAGGTACACCGTCATGTCCGCATGCAGCAAACGCGCCGCCAGCCGCGCCATGGCCTGCTTCTGCGGCAGCTCGACCACCGCCTTGGTCTGGTGGCTCGGCTCGCTGTGCAGCTGGCTGGCGATGCGCACCCCGCCGGTCACCGAATAGGCCCGGCCTTCCTGCTCCAGCAGCGCGATATCGCGGCGCACGGTCATGTGCGAGCAGTCGAACATCTCCATCAACTGATGCACGCTCAACACCTGATGCTTGCGCAACTGGCGCAGGATCAGCTCGCGACGCTGCTCGGGAATCATCGGGGCGCCGCTATCGCTGGCGATGTCCTTGGGGTTGGGCATTGAGGCTCCGCAGTGGCTGGGCAGAAGGCAAATAACTGGCGGACATAGTAGCGAATCCGCGGGCGGCATGCCGCTGCTGTAACGCGGCGTGGCCTTCGCGGGCAAGCCTCGCTCCTACGGAATGGTGGCTGCTTTTGTAGGAGCGCAGCTTGCGCGCGAAGAACGATGACGCGGTGGGGCAGGTGTTACGCGGCGTGGCTTTCGCGGGCAAGCCTCGCTCCTACGGGGCGGTGGCTGCTTTCGTAGGAGCGCAGCTTGCGCGCGAAGAACGATGACGTGGTGGGGCAGGTGTTGCGCGGCGTGGCTTTCGCGGGCAAGCCTCGCTCCTACGGGGCGGTGGGCTGCTTGTGCGCGATGAACGATGATGCGGTGGGGCAGGTATTGCGCGGCGTGGCTTTCGCGGGCAAGCCTCGCTCCTACGGGACGTGCTGGGCTTTTGTAGGAGCGCAGCTTGCGCGCGAAGAACGATGACGCGGTGGGGCAGGTGTTTCGCGGCGCGGCTTTCGCGCGCAATCGAGCGTCGGCTGGCGGTGCCTATAGAATGGCCTGTGCGAGCAGTTACCAAGGAGCGGTCATGGACCCCAAACGTTATGAACACCTGACGATCAGCGTCGAGCCCCATGAAATGCGCATGAGCCATTGGGTGTACGCACCCAGGGTGGTGGACGCTCGCGATGGTCGGGTGCTGCTGGACTTGAGCGGCGGGCCGTGGGACCTGGTGTCCAGCGCGCCATCGACGGCGGCGGTGGAGCTGCTGTTGCGCAAGTACCCCGGAGATGGCGAGGCGCTCTGCCTGAGCATTCGCCTGGCCGACAACAGCCTGTGGCTGGCTGGCCAGCCGGTCGCCGCCGAGGGGCTCGCACGGGCGTTGGACAAGGCGCAGGGCTGAGCTGCGCCTGCTGGTTCAGGGGCGGGAATACAGGGTGTCCAGCACATAACCCAGCGACGCGGCCAGGGTCTGGCCGTGGCTCATGCCGTCGAAGCTGTGATAGCTCAGGGTCAAGCCCGGCAGGCCTTGCAGGTCTTTTTGCAGTTGCCGCGCCAGGCGCTCCGGGTGCGGTTCGGCCGGGCCGCGCGGGGTGGCGGGTTCGGCGCCGCCGCGCATCAGCAGCAGTTGCGCGTGTTGTCCGTGCAGGCGCTGCGCGAGGCCTTGGGTCTGCGCGAGTATCGCCTGGTCGCCCCACCACAGCGACGGGCTGGCCGCCGCGTAGTGACTGAATTCCCCCGGCCTTTGGAACAGCGCATGCAGCACCAGCAGGCCACCGTAGGAATGGCCCCAGAGGGTCTGCTGGCGGGTGTCGATGGGCACCTGGGCGGCTACCGCCGGACGGATGCGTTCACGCAGCAGGTCGAGGAAGGCATCGGCGCCACCGCTGGGTTGCCCGGTCAGCGGGTCTTGCTGGGTGGTCACTCCAGGACGACGCGGGGTGTAGTCGAGGGTGCGGGCGTTGCGTTCGATGCGCAGCGGCGTCTGGTAACCGATGGCCACCAGCAGCGGTGCGTGCTCCGGGTCCAGCCGCTTGAGCTGCTCGGCGTCCAGGGCGCCGAGGGCGGCGTTGCCGTCGAGCATCCACAGCACCGGGTAGCCGTTCCTGGGCGCGGCGTGGCGCGGTTGGCCGATCCACAGTTGGTAGTGGCGCTGGCCATCGGCCGAATCCAGCCGCAGGCTGCTGAAGCGGTAAGGCAGGTCCTGGCGTTGCAGCAGCCGGGTGTCCATCGGTTGGTCCGGCGCCGGCTGCGCCTGGGGCGCGAGCCCTGGCAACAGCGCGGCGAAGACCCAGGCCAGGGGGCGGGCAAGAAGTCTCATCAGGCGATCTCGTTATAGGTTCAGAACGATGCTGTCAGGCTGGTGTACAAGGTGCGGCCGGGTTCGTTGTAAGTGGCGGCGCCGGCCCCGGCGATGTTGTTCACGCCCTGGGCGTTGCCTTCGCGGTACAGGCGTTTGTCGAACAGGTTGTCGACCCCGGCGGTCAGGCTCAGGTTGCGGGTGAGGGCATAGGTGCCGCTGACGCCGGCAATGGCATAAGGCGACAACTGGTTATTGGCGCTGCCGGTCACGCGGTCGCCGTGGTAGTCGTATTTCTTCGGCGTCTGCTTGCCGTACCAGGCCACGCTGGCTTGCAGCGACAGGTCGTCGGTGGCCTGCCAGTCGAGCATCGAGTTGAGGGTGAAGCGCGGGGTTACCGACAGGTAGTCGCCGGTTTCCTTGTTTTTCGATTGCAGCATGTAGGTGAAGTTGTTGCTCCACTTCAAGGCATCCGCCAGGGGAACGGTCAGGGTGCCTTCCAGACCCTCGACCAGGGCCTTGGGGACGTTCTGCCACTGGTAGATCGCCGCGTTGCGGTAGCTGCCGCTGCCGCCCGTGGCCTGGCCCACCGGCGCCATGCCGGATTCGACCTTGTTCTTGTAGTCGTTGCGGAAGTAGGTCAGGCCCGCCACCCAGCCGTCGGCCTTGTACTCCAGGCCCAGTTCCTTGTTGATGCTGGTTTCGGCCTTGAGGTTCTCATTGCCTTGCAGGTAGCAACTGGTGGTTTGCCCGTAACAGCCCTGGCCACGGCTGTAGAGCAGATAGTCGGGGTTCAGCTGGTACAGGTTCGGCGCCTTGTAGGCCCGGGCGATGCCGGCCTTGAGGGTCAGGGTCTCGGTCAGGGCGTGGGACAGGTTGAGCGACGGGCTCCAGTTGTCGCCGACGATGCTGTGGTGGTCGAAGCGCAGGCCGGGGGTGAGCATGGTGCCGGGCGCCAGCTCGATGTTGTCTTCGGCGAACAGCGAGAAGATCTGCGCCGAGGACGAGGTGTCACGGCCGCTGCTGGCAAGGCCGCCGACCGAGCCGCCTTCGCTGGTGCTCTGGGTGTTGGCGCTCGGGTCGTCGAGCTTCTGCTGCACCCACTCGCTGCCCAGCGTCAGGGTCTGGTCCAGACCGACATGCAGCGGCAGGTTGACCTCGCCGTGGGCGGTGAGGTCGCGCAGCACCGCGGTGTAGAAGTGGGTGTCGCTGAAGATGCCTTCGGTGCCACCGGCCAGGCCTTCGTTGATGCGGCTGTTGCGGGTCTTTTCGTATTGCAGGTAGGCCATGGAACTGCCGAAGTCCCACTCGCCGCGATGGGTCAGCGCATAGTTTTCGCGGTAAGTGCGGTTGGTCTCGTGGCCGAGCATGCTCTTCACGTTGGCGTTGCTGTTGGTGTTCTGGGTGTCGCCGGTGTAGAGGTTGCCCTGGCGGCTGAAGCCGGCTTCGATGTCCAGGGTCTGCTCCGGGCTCAGGCGCCAGCTGAGCAGGCCGTTGAGGTCCTTGTTGCGCACGCCTTCGCGGCCGGCGGGCAGGGTCCCGGCCTGGTTGCCGGTGCGCGCCGATTCGTGGCCCTGGTTGATGTCCCAGTCGTCGGCGTCGGTCTTGGCCACGTTGCCGTAGACCCGGTAGCTAAGGTTTTCGGTAAGCGGGCCGTTGAGGCCGAAGCTCATGCGCTTGGTCGCGCCTTCGTCCTTGTGGGTCGGGAAGGAGCTGTAGAGCGTGGCGTTGCCGTGGGTTTCGGCGCCGGCCTGCTTGGTGATGATATTGATCACGCCGCCGGCCGCGCCGTTGCCGTAGCGGGCCGCGGCCGGGCCACGGATGACCTCGATCCGCTCGACCTGGTCGGCCGGCACCCAGTTGGTGTCGCCACGGCTGTCACGCTCGCCGCGCCAGCCGTAGCGCACCGAGTTGCGGCTGCCCACCGGCTTGCCGTCGACCAGGATCAGGGTGTTCTCCGGGCCCATGCCGCGGATGTCGATCTGCCGGTTGTTGCCGCGCTGGCCGCTGGTGGAGTTGCCGGTCAGGTTGACCCCCGGCATGGTACGGATGATCTGCGACAGGTCGTTGGCCGGCGGACGCTTCTGGATGTCTTCGGCGGTGATCACCGACACGCCCGGGGCCTGCTTGGTCTCTTCCTTGGCGGTGGCGACGATGGTCTGGGTCTGCAGTTCCAAGGCCGGCGGCCGGGTCGGCTCGGCATTCTCGGTGGCGGCCTGCACGGCGCAGGACAGCAGGTAGCAGCTGGACAGCAGGAAGGGTGCGAAGGGGCGCAGCGAACGGGACGACATGGTTGATCTCCGGGGGCAGCCTGGAACAGGAAGATCACGAATGATAATGACTGTTATTTGCGAGTAAAGCGCATTAACTTTCTAAACACTTCTCGCCATCCGTCGCCGGCAACAGCAGGTGCAGGCACAGCCCCGGCCGGGCGTTGCTGGCCCACAAGCGGCCCTGTTGCAGCTCGATGGCGCGACGGGCGATGGCCAGGCCCAGGCCGAAACCTTCGCTGCTGTCGTTGCGATCGTTGTTGGCCAGGCGCTGGTAGGGCAGGAAGATTCGCTCCAGGTCCTGCTCGTCGACGCCGGGACCTTCGTCGCGCAGGCACAGGTGCCAGAAGTCGCCCTCGCGCTGGCCGCTCAAGCTCACCCGACCGGTTGCCGGCGAATGGCGGATGGCGTTGCGCAGCAGGTTCTCCAGGGCCTGGGCCAGGCTGTCGAGGTGCACCTGCACGCGGCAGTCGAGGCCCAGAGTGCAGGGCAGGCGCTCGGGGGCCCAGCCACTTTCGAAGCAGGCGTCTTCGCGCAGGGCTTCCCACACCGAGAGCACCAGCACCGGTTCGGTGGGCAATTGCGGGCGTTCGGTGTCCATCCAGGCCAGGTCCAGGGTGTCTTCCAGCAGGCGCTGCATGTCGGCGATCTCGCGGTCCAGGCGCTGGCGCAGCTGTTCCGGCGCCAGCCGGCTGTCGTGGGCGATGCGCAGCCGCGCCAGGGGCGTGCGCAGCTCATGGGACAGGGTGCGCAGCAACAGCCGCTGCTGGCCCAGGCTCTGGCGCAGGCGTTCGGCCATGTGCTCGAAGGCCAGGGCCAGTTCACCGAGCTCGTCGCGCCGGTCGAGCAGCGGCGTGCCTGGGCCGTCGCTGTCCAGGTCGTCGGCGCGCAAGGCATCGGCGCGGTCGCGCAGGCGGTTCAACGGCACTACGAGGTGGCGATAGATCAACAGGCCGAGCAGGGCGGCCAGCAAGGTCGGCAGCAGGCCATGGCTGATCAGGTGGGTCCAGGGCGTGAGGCCGCCGGGCAGCAGGTGTTCGGGCAGTTGCAGCACCAGCCGGCCCTGTTCCGGGTGCTGCGGGAACTCGATGCTGACATAGGGCAACTCGTCCTGCAGGCGCCGGCTCATGGGCCAGTCGAGCTTGCGCATGAAGGTCAGGTGGCTGGCTTCCTCGGCGCTCAGCGGCGTGCTGCCCAGGCTTTGCAAATGCGGGCCGATGATCGCCACCCAAGTGTCTTCCCTGACCGACAGCTCGGCGCGAAAGCGCTCGACCCCGGGCGCCCCTTCGCGGTGCCAGATGTCCTCGGCCTGCTGCGCGTAGCGCGCCAGATACACCCGGTCGGCGGGGTCGAGGAAGTAGGTCCGGCGTTCCGCCGAGAGGCCCCAGATCCAGATGATCCAGGTCAGCAACAGGCAGAAGCTGACCTGCAACAGCGCCAGCTTCCACAGCAGGGGATGGCGACGCATCAGGCTTTTTCCGTGTCCACCAGCAAATACCCCTGGCCGCGCACGGCCTGGATCTGCACATGGTTGGCGCCGATCGCCGCCAGCTTGCGCCGCAGGTTGCAGACATGCACATCGAGCCCGCGATCCAGGCGGGTGTAGATCCGGTGCAGCACCTGCTGATAGAGAAACGCCTTGCTCAGCGCCTCCCCGGGGTGCTGGTGCAGGGTGGCCAGCAAGCGGTACTCGGAGCCGGTCAGGCCGGCGCCGCGGCCATGGTGGCTGACGTCCTGGGCCAGTTCGTCGAACAGCAATGCGCCGTCCTCGCGGGCCACCGGCGCACGCTGGGCCATGGCCATGCGCCGCAGCAGCGCGTCGGCGCGGGCATCCAGTTCGGCCAGGCTAAAGGGCTTGGGCAAGTAGTCGTCGGCACCGCGGGTGAAACCGGTGATGCGGTCCTGCTCGGCGCCTAGCGCCGACATCAGCATCACCGGGATGGTCTGGTCGCGGCGCAGGGCTTCGAGCAACGACAGGCCGTCCAGGCCGGGCAGCATGATATCCAGCAGCACCAGGTCGAAACGCCCGGCCCGCACCGCGGCCAGGCCCTGGGTACCGTTGGCGCAAGCGGTCACGGCAAAGCCGCGCTGACGGAAATGCGCGTCCAGATCGTGACGCAGTCTGGAGTCGTCTTCCACCAGGAGCAGGTTAGGGGACATGGTTGGCTTTTCTTAATGAGAATATTTCACAATCGCGAATATCTCATTTTTGTCCGGGGCTGCGCAATTGCGCGAAGCTTCACCGGGCCTGGCGACCGTTGGTAAGCTGGTGGTTCTTTCTTTTGCCAAATGGCATTAATGTAAATGCCATCTGTCATCAGGCAGGGAGATGATCATGACTGCTGCAGCCAAGAATACCGCCACCGTAAAACCTTCAGCCAAGGCTGAAAAGGCCCAGGGCGAGGCGCTCAAGCCTGCCGCCAAGGCCGAACCACGCAAGCCATCGGCAAGCCGCATCCGCAGCCCCAAGGTCAAGCTGCTGCGCGAAGAGGCGGCGGTCTATGCGCTGCCTTCGCCCATGGTCCGCGGGCTGCTGCCGGGCACCGACGCCGACGACCCCATGGCGGTGTTCAGGGCCACCCAGCTGGGGTTTTCCCTGGGCGCGGTGATCGAGCTGGTGGAGTCGGTCGAGGCCTTCAAGCGCTACAACGTGCTGGCGAAGATCGTCGGATTTTCCGAGCGCACCCTGGCGCGGCGCCTGAAGAACCAGGAGCAGGCCCTGACCCCCGAACAGAGCGCCCGCGCCTTGCATTACGCGCAAGTACTGGAAAAGGCCGAGGCGGTGCTGGGCTCCCGGGCGCTGGCCGAAGAGTGGATGACCCAGCCGGCGCTGGGCCTGGATGGCGAAGTCCCCATCGACCTGCTGGCCAACCCGGTGGGCTATGAACTGGTGACGGACTTTCTGCACCGGCTCGAGTTCGGGGTCTACTGATGCTCACCGACCCCTTGGCCCCGACCCTGCATTTCTGGCGCCTCGACCAGGCCCGGCATGCCTCGACCTGGAACAGCGGCATTGGCGCCGAAGGCAGCGGCGGGCGCTGGAACCCCAAGGGACTGCAAGTGGTGTACGCCAGCCTGGACGCCTCGACCGCGATCCTGGAAGTGGCGGTGCACAAGGGTTTCAAGGCCCTCGACTGCCTGCCCCACACCCTGACCGCGGCCCGGGTGCTGGACCCGTCGCGGGTCCACACCGTCCGCCCCGAAGACATCCCCAACCCCAACTGGCTGATCCCCGGCACCCCCAGCCACAGCCAGCAAGCCTTCGGCGCCAGCCTGCTGGAGCAGCACCCCTTCGTGCTGATCCCCTCCAGCGTGTCGCGCCATAGCTGGAACCTGCTGATCAACCCATTGCTGGCCACGGGGTTGTATGAGCTGGTGTTGCAAGAGCGCTTTGCGCTGGATGGGCGGTTGAGTCCGCCGGAGCGGTGAGGGGGCTGCGCGCTTCAAGTACCGGCACCTGGGCCTCCCATACCCTCTGCGTCTGACGCTACAAAGAGACTTTTGATGTCTTCAGTTCAGAACTGTCCTACAGCCCGTTTGTAGCCATCTAGCGTAACGTCCCATCGCCAACTGCTGACAAATTTGCCTCCATCCTGATGGGGGCATTTTTTTGGCAATGTGGAAGCGGACAGGATCCCAATGAAACTGTTCACGTACTAAGTCTGGCCAGCGGGGGCGCTCACTTACCTCACTCGATAGGCAGGCCAACTCACGCTGCCCTTAGGCGGCATGTACAACTTCAAGGAAGGCCCATAGTGAAAAACACAGTAGAGGAAGGGCAGCACCTGGCCGCCAAGTTCATGGCGAAGCACGCCGCACGCCCCATAAAAACCACTTATGACCTTGCCACGCTAGGTGCCAAAACCCGTCTGGGGGGCGAAGTCGCCACGGCCAGTTCCAGTGTAAAAGTCAGCGGCCATGGAATCGCCTGTGTGGGCGACCGGGTACGTTACCCGGACGGCACCGAAAGCAGGATTGTCTCCGGTGCCGGCGCTGCGCTGACCCACCAGGGTCGCCCGATGGCCACTGTGGGCAGTGCCACCGACAACGGCGACACCATTATCAGCAGCCTGCAAAACTGTGCGCAGATTCGGGAATACGCCGATGGCGATGGTATCCCCGGGTTGCTCCAACCCGGCTTTGAGGTGCCATTCAGCTCTAGCGAAAGCAAGACTTCTCGCTGAGGCCTCCAGCCTATCTCTCGACGCTTCATCATGCTCAGGCAAGGAACTGCGCAATGAGTGGAAAACCCGCCGCCCGCGTCACCGATCCAACGGCTTGCCCTCTGCCAGGCCATGGCACCAATCCCATCGCCAGTGGTTCTCCCGATGTCTTTTTCGACGGCCTGTCCGCCGCCCGAAAAGACGATGTATCCGCGTGTGGCAGTCCGATCGTATCCGGTGTTTCATCGAGCGTTTTCATCAACGGCCAACCCGCAGCCACCCTGGGCAGCATCGGGGCGCACGGTAACGTGATCATCGGCGGCTCGGGCACGGTCATCATCGGGGATGCGTTCGTACCGGCTACCGTCTCTCCCATCGCATCGCTGGGCACTAGTACCGCGCCTTATTCCGGACGCTTCCAGCTCGTTGACCAGGAAACGGGCAAACCCGTTGCTGGGCGCAAGGTCAAGGTCTGGTCCAGTGGCGGTTGGAACACGCTTGACACCACGGATGCCGAAGGCATGACCTTGTGGGTCAACCACGAGGCACCGGAGTCCATCCATATCGATCTGGTGCAGGGGGGCGAAGCATGAGCGATCAGCCCAGCCTCTCTCAGGGTGGCATGAGCCCGGAAGGCAAGATCAACCCCGTTGGCATTCTGGAACCCAAGCTCGATCCGCAGGACAAAAAGGTGCTGTGCTCGGCGATCTGCTATTGCAGTGCCACGCCTAACGTCAGCCAGGATGGCAAGAACCTCAAACAGGCGTGCGTTGCCCAGCGCCTGGGCGAACTGGACGAAATCCTGCAAGGCCGTAGCCCCTACAAGCCCGAGGTCAGCTACGACATGACCAAGAACCCGCCGCAGCCGATTCTGGACAGCCAGACCGGTAATAGCCCGCATGGATGGATTCCAGGTTGGATCAGCAAGTACTGGGACGAAGACCCGGAACATCCGACGTTCAAGCCGGGCCGAGGTATGATTCGCCGGCCCGATGTGGTGATCGTTAAAGACCCGAAAAAGCCGCCGACCCAGGACAATATCAAGCAGGTGGTGGAGATGAAGTTTCCGCCTGATCCGTCAAACCAAGGCCAGATAAGTGCCTACGCAGAGATTGCAGGTGATGACGGAAAAATTGTCGAAATGAAATCTACCGATTGCGACTGTAGCCAGGAAAACCAGCAGTCCAAGGTTCCCGTGGAGCAACTGGGATGGGCTGCGGCTATCGCTGGTGGAGTGATGTTTATCCTGACGCGCGGTCGCTCCCCTCGACCCATGATCCCAGCCTATTAATTCGGAGGAAGTCTTATGGAACAGGAGTTCAATTTGGCTGAGGAGCTGGCCAAACAGCCTCATCTGCTGGAAGTGCCCGGCAACCTGCTGATGAAGGGTGGTCCCGAGGACTATATCGGCGCCGTGTTCTGCGTGCGGGGCACGCTCTATTTCAAGGAGGCCCATACCCCTTTGGTGCGCGAGGCGCTGTGTCAATGCTTCGACGAGTTCAAGCGCCTGGCCGGGTCTTATCTCACCTGGCTTTGGCGTGAGGAGCCGCCAGAGGGCAAGCCGCTGACTGCGTACCCTGATGCAAAGCCATTGCGTGAAATGCTGGCCAGCATGGATGAGGATTACCCGCTGAGCTTTTACTACACCAGCGGCAAGCAATCTAACGATGCGAGCCCCTGGTTCTTCGAGATTTTTGGTAAGTCTGCCTGGGAGAGTCGAGTCGGGCGGGATCTTAGCATTTTGCAGTTCTCTATCCCGCAGCTGTACCAGGAGCAAAACCCACTTAAGTTCCTGCAACTATTCATCAACTTCTCGCGGCGACTGAACCCGGAGCAGGGCTATGCTGGCCATGCCTACAACCTCTCAATAACCAACCGGGACGATAATCAGCCGACTGAGGCTTTCATGGCTACACGCATGCCTGGCTTGGATGTCGGCACTGCGGCGTTGCTGGCTAACCGCCCGAAGTTCAAACACCCGAAGATCAAGACCGTCAGTTGGCTAACCGTACTCGATCAGGAACGCTTGGACCTCGTTGGGGGGCTGGACGCTTTGCGCGCCCAACTGCCGTCCAGTCATTTCGCTTTCTACGACTACGGTGCCGGCGTGGTGATCCAGGCCGGAGCTTACCCCTACCTCGGCGGTGATGCCGAAGACCCGAGACCCGCCCCCTACGTACTGCTGAACCATGTGCTCAAGGGCATCCGCTACGAGACCGTGGGCTCGTTGCACGGTGGCTCCCACGACGGCGAACTGCGCCTGGTCGGCTGGTCGGCCGATCAGTGGCTCAAACGCCTGGATGTGGATGAGAGCGAGATAGCTGGCTGGCGTGCCAGGCTGCTTGCTGACGAACCCAGCCTGGACGTTGCGAGCACTCTGGTAGAGCGCCTCTGATGCCACTGGAACAGGGGTTCAATTTGCTTGTGAAACTGTAAGCCGTACCCAGGGTTCTCCCGCTTTCGTTCCTACGGCTCATAGCGACTTTTAAGACAGAGGGTTGGGAAAGCTCCCATGTTACGACTTTTCCGCATTGATAGGGTCGGTGCCTGAATTTCTCAGACACTCAGGATGTACTCATGGCCTATGTCATCAGGGAAGGGGACCCGACCACGACCGGTGGGAAGGTTATTGCAGGTTCGTCAACGACCATCGTTGAGCACCGCAAAGTTGCACGCATCACCGACCCGGTGTGGTGCCCGGTGTGCCAGTCGGTGGGGTATATCGCGGAGGGCCATAACACATGGCTGGATAACCAACAGGCTATCGCGGTGGAAGGGAGCGCCGTTCAGTGTGGTTGCCCTGTAGGTTCCAACCGTCTTGTCGCCACTCAATCTTCTGTCCTCTCGGATAATCAGCCAGCGGTCCCTGTTCCCGCCGCCTTGGTGCCGCAAGTTGTGGCGAATACCCATCAATGGGCCGAAGCGATCAGGCGAGGATATTCGCAAAACGAATTTGCGGATTCGCTGCCGCGCGATCAGGTGAAGGGGCTGGCGCCCATCAGCGAAACGGCGCTGTCAGCGCCTGCTCGGCTGGCACAACAAAGCGTAGAGCCAGGCTTTTATATCGTTCAGTCCCCGATGAGCCGTGCCGCCCTCGAAGTGGTGCTTTTCGGTCGGCCCGACGCGGCCCTCCTGGAGAAATTTCGTCGGCTCAACCCCCAACTGACCGACACCGCCAAACCCGGCCAGATGGTGGTCCTCAGCCATCCCGAAAACCATCAGTGCAGCCGTGAAGAAGCACTATTGATGGACGCAGCGCAAAAGGTCAGCGCCGCGTTGGACACCCTCACGGCCGAGGAGGCGGCCTTTATGGTCCAGTACCGGCAGCAGATCGAGTCGGTCCTGTCTTATGGCTCAACCAACCTTGGGGTCGCGACCACTGCCGCCGGCAACCATCTGGACGGTATTAAAAGCACCTTGCGGGAAATCGAATCCCTCCACCAGACCTACTTCCTGCGGGATGGGCATCTACGCAGTGTCCAGTTCTTTGTCGAACGGCGGAAGCTGCTCGCCCGGCTGGACGCAAACCTCACCACCATCACGAAAATGAGCATCGCCTTTCCCGATCACCCTGACCTGAAAAGCGCCCTGGGAATTTCCAGCCGCAGCCTGGTTCATCATTGGACCAAAGCAGGAGCAGTGGGGCAGATACCAGGGTATGCGACGCATATCGAGGGCGTGTCGAAGGCTTCCACGGTGCTCAAGTATGGTGGCTGGATTGGCACGGCTTTGGGCGGTGGAGCGTCTTACGTGAAAGTTCAGGATGTTTGTTCTGCGGGGAATAAAGAGGCTTGCGAGAAGGTGAAGTTTACTGAGGTGGGGAGTTTTGTTGGTGGGGTGTTCGGAGGGGCAATCGCCAGCCCGGTTTTAACCCAGGCTATGACTTCCATCTGTGCTGCAGTTGCTGTTCCTACAGGGGGTATGGGCGGTGTTGTCTGTGGCTTGGTGGTGGTTGGAGCGGGGAGCTATTTGGCAGGGAAGGGCGGAGGGGCCTTTGGAGAGCTCCTCGGAGAAAATATTTATACGGTCGGGCAATGAGTAAGTTAAGTACTGCGGAATACGTGCTTACCTTTTTGGGTGTAGCCACGTTTTTGGGTGGGGGAGTTACTGCAGGGGTGTATTTCTATCTGAGTTGCACCCGAATGGATGAGATTTTGGGGTATGTAAAAAACTGCAAAGTAGTAAATAACCAAAGGTATTACCTTTATATAGGGGCTTGGGGTCGATTTTTAATGGTTGGGATGATTTCGGGTGCCTTGGCATACTCTAACTATCAAATTAGAAAGGGGATGATGGATGCTGGTGATGTAGATAATTTTCCTGAGCCGCTCAAGCGGAGGCTGATTGCAATGTTTAACATGCAGTTAGTATTTCTGGTCTGTCTAATAGTTGAGTTTATTATTCTGAAGTTGATCGGGCCGTGAAAAGTGGCGTTATTTATGAGGTTTTCAATTGAGCCTGCTTAGCCTGGCGGCAGTTGTGCTTGCATTTACATTTGCCGGAATACTCGTTGGTGTCTTTGCCCTGATGGGCGTTTTTCTGTATGTCGGATATTCACGTACGGAGGAAATGCTGGGCCATCTTGAGAATTGCCAAGCAATACAGCAAAGAAAGTTTCTTATGCACGTCGGGCCGTGGGGCCGCGCACTTTCTGGCGGAGATGGGCAAGGCGGTGATCGATGATGTGGGGTTGGGGCTGAGGGAAGAGGAGGTGTTGCAGGTTTAACCGGTAGGGGAATGCTGGATAGAGCGCCGTTTCTGGGTGGCAGGGAAACGGCGTTTTTTATGGCGCTCACCTCGGCAGCGCACAGTCGATTTCCCAAAGTCTGGTTCGGCTATCTTTCAGGGAGTGAGGCCGGTGGATCGCAATGACCGTCGGCGTTCCCTGCAGCCGGGCCATCCACGACCTGTTCTCGCAGCCGTTCGAGTTGCTGCTGGGGCGCCGAATCGGTCGGGAGCTGCCCGGGGACGTAGCGATGACAAAAGAGCAACTATGCTAGGTCTGATGCGGGAATTGATTGAGCCGATCGGGCTTTGCGTCCTTACGTCGTGGAACAGCAATGGGAATGGGCTTGATCCGCTTGGGTTGAATTGACCGTCGCTGCATCTCAAGGTCAGTCTGTTGGAGGTCTGAAGTTGCGTATCGCTTTTCTGGTGAACCGAGACGTGGAGAGCAATCTCACGCTCAACTTCCTATTGCCCGAGATCCACGAGAGCACAGTGGGGATCTTCCTTTCGGAGAGAGTGGGAGCGGGCAGGCAGGTACCGCGCATGCTCGGGCAACTCGCATTGATCGAGCAGGACTTCTTCAATGCCTTGGCGCCGGGGTTGATCGGATCGAGCGACCAGGTCGGCAGCGGGCATCGATTCGGTTTTGCAGAGTTGCAGCAACGCTTTGGGGTACCTGTGCGGGTGTTGCCCAGCTTGCGGGAACCGCAGGGCCTGCAAATGCTGCAGGATGCGGGAGCGGATCTGTTTGTCTCAATCCGCTTTGGTCAAATCCTCTCCAATCAAGCGTTGGTCATTCCGTCACGCGGCGTCCTCAACCTTCACTCTGGCCTCTTGCCTCAGTATCGAGGCGTTCTCGCGACGTTCCGGGCGCTGCTCAATGGTGACCCGGAGATCGGTTGCACCCTCCATTGGATAGACAGTCCCGGCATTGATGTGGGGCGCATCATTGAGACGGCGCGTGTGACGGTCGAAAAGGAGCGCTCCTTGCTGTGGCACATCCTTTCACTTTATCAACCAGGCGCGCGCCTCATCCTGGACGCAATCAGACGTCTGGAGCGCGGCGAGCCCATGACGGGGGCGCCTCAGGATCCATCCGCAGGGGCCTATTACTCCTTTCCCAGCGAAGAGGACCTGATGCGTTTCACGACACTGGGGTGGCGGCTCTTCGATCGCGAGGATGTCTGGGATCTTTTCGAGTCGTACGGTTTTCCGTTGCGCACGCTTTGAGCGTTGAACGGCCCTCGCTGCCGCCATGGAAGAGCAGGGCAAACGTTACGCCTGGGCCGCGCACTTTCTGGCGGAGGTTTAACAGGGCGCCGTTTCCGGATGGCCGGGAAACGGCGTTTTTTATCGCGGTTACCCGGCATCGCACCGTCGATTTTCCGGCGTCTGGTTCGACTATCTTTCAGGGAATAAAGCCAATGAGTCGCCATGATCGTTGGCGCTTCCTGCCTGAAAACTTATATGCAGACGAATCAGGAGAAGATCATGCGCAAGCTTATCGTTGCCGCTTTCATGAGTCTGGATAACGTCATTCAAGCCCCCGGCGGGCCCGATGAGGACACCAGCGACGGGTTCCGCTTCGGTGGCTGGGTGGTGCCCTACGCCGATGAACGCTTCGGCCAGGCCATGGAAGAGCTGTTCTCGCAGCCGTTCGACCTGTTATTGGGGCGGCGTACCTACGACATATTCGCGGGCTATTGGCCGCATATACAGGCCGGCTCAAACAACAGCGCCATCGCCGACCTGTTCAACCGCGTGCCCAAGCACGTGGCCACCCACAGTCCCGACACTCTTGATTGGCACAACAGCCACGCGCTGCAAGGCAACCTTGCCGACGCCATACAAGCCCTCAAACAGCAGGACGGTGCCCACCTGCTGACCCAGGGCAGCGCCGATCTGGTGCGCCAACTGCTGGCCGCCGGGTTGGTGGACGAGCTGCGGCTGATGATCCATCCCATTGTGTTGGGGCGCGGCAAGCGGTTGTTTGACGATCATGCCCAAGCGTCGGCTTTTACTTTGGTGAACTCGGCGAGTACTCCTGGCGGGGTGTTGATTGCCCACTATGTTCGCAGTGGTGATGTACAAACAGGAAGTTTTGAAGAGTAGGAAAGACCGTGACGGCGTTGGAAACCTGCGCCTCTGGTGGAGAGTCGCCTCTGGAGTGTCAGAGCGTTGGCTTCGGGGCAAAGGCGGGGGTGGTTGTGAGTGACCGCTAGCGGCTGTGGATTCAACCGGTCGACGCAACAGATTGGCTAAATCGTTCAGCGGGTGTTTCGTAGTCTAGTGTTTTCCGAGGGCGGCTATTTAGCTGCCTTGCGACTTCATTGAGCGTGGCTTGCGAGTGATCCGCAAGGTCGGTTCCTTTCGGGAAGTACTGCCTTAACAACCCGTTGGTGTTCTCATTCGATCCCCGTTGCCAAGGACGATGAGGATCGCAGAAGTAGACCTTGATGTCGGTAGCCACCGTAAAGCGCTTATGGTCAGCCATCTCTTTTCCGCGATCCCACGTCAGCGATTTGTAGAGTTCTTGGGGTAAGTTGCGGGCGCTTTCGATCAGGGCGCTGATG
>NZ_FNPW01000026.1:20683-47008 GCF_900107395.1 Pseudomonas sp. NFIX28 | reverse complement strand
CTCACTGGAATAAGAATTACGCATATCCAAACACCTCAGATTTGGACGCCATCATAGCGCCCGATTGAGGTGTCCAGAATTATTAGGCCAGTTCACGGCAGCGGCTACAGGGAGCGGTGCAGATGGCCTGCCACGGTGACCCTGCAGGTCGGCAGGCGCATGGTGGCTAGGGCCAGTGCGGTGTCTGCTGGCTGAAGCTGGACGTATTGCTGCGAGCTTTGTGTAGCCGCTGCCGCAGGCTGCGATCGGTCGCGCAGCGGCCGTAACGATGCAGCGCGGTAGTGCTGGAAGACCTCGTTGCCAGGCTTGGCGGCTGCTGCGTCGGAGTGCCGCCCAACCCGATCGCAGGCTGCGCCAGCGGCTACAGGCCGCTCTCCTTAATCCGCGGGCGCGGCTATCTGTTTCCATTCCAGGCCGAAGCGCGCCAGGTATTTGCGCAGGCGGTCGGCGTCATTGGCTTGGGCCTTGGTCTGGCGGGACACGCCAAACAGCTTGCGCCCGGCATCGGAGAGGCTGTCGGCCTGGCGGCAGACCTCGACCACCGCCTGCAATTGCAGGCGGTCGAACAGGTCGAGCTCGGCCGTGTCGCCCAGCAGGGTGGCCAGCGGATCCTGCTCCTGGCTCAGGCCCCAGGCATAGCGCAGCCGCTCGATTTCTTCCTCGACCTGGGCTTCGTCGATGCGCCCGCTGTCGGCCAGGGTGGCCATGCGGGTGATGGACGCCGATAGCTCGCGGAAGTTGCCCAGCCACGCCGCCTCGCTGGAACTGGCAAACGCCAGGTAGCGCCGCCGCGCCTCGAGGTTGAAACGCACCAGGCGCCCTTGTTCGCGGGCGTGGCGCTCGAGTTCGAAATCGATGTTCGGCGCGATGTCTTCGCGCCGCCCGGCCAGCCCCGGCAGGTTGAAGGTCCAGAGGTTGATCCGCGCGTACAGGTCTTCGCGAAACAGGCCCTGGGCCACTCGGCCACGCAGGTCGCGGTGGGTGCCGGCGATGATCAGGAAGTCGCTGTCCACTTCCTTGTCCGAGCCCATGGGGAAGAAGCGTTTCTCCTCGATGGCCTTGAGCAGCATCGCCTGTTCATCGAGCCCCAGCTCGCCGATCTCGTCGAGAAACAACATGCCGCCATCCGCCGCCCGCAGCAGGCCGTCGCGGGCGTTCTGGGCGCCGGTGAACGCGCCCTTGATATGCCCGAACAGGGCCGACATGGCACCGTCGCCGCGCAGGGTGGCGCAGTTGACCTCGACAAAGCGCCCCTGGAGCTGATGCCGGCCGCGCTTGAGTTCGTAGATGCGCCGGGCCAGGAACGACTTGCCGGCGCCGGTGGGGCCGATCAGCAGCATCGGCGCCCGGGAGCGCACGGCCACGCGCTCGATCTGTTCGATGGAGCGGTTGAACGCGGCGTTGCGCGTGGCGATCCCGGACTTGAGGAAGGCCAGGCCCTCCAGGCGCTTGCCGGCGAAGCGCGAGGCGATGCGGTCGTAGCGCGACAGGTCGAGGTCGATCAGCGCGTGGGTGCCGGTGGCCTGTTCCTGGGGGTCGCGGCGCCGCGCCGGGGAGGTCTGGATCAGCCGCGCCGGCAGGTAGCGCGCCTCGGTCAGCAGGAACCAGCAGATCTGCGCCACGTGGGTCCCGGTGGTGATGTGCACCAGGTAATCCTCGCGCTCGGTGTCGAAGGGGTAGGCGCTGGTGAAATCATGCAGGGCGCCGTACACCTCTTCGAAATCCCAGGGGTTCTTCAGGCCCATGGGGTGCAGGCGCACCTCGGTTTCCGGGGACACCTGGCGAACATCGTTGGCCACCCGCTCGGCCAGGCTGACGTCCCGGGCGTCCAGGCCGTGGATCAGTTCCAGGCGATGGATCAGCACGTCCGGCTGCTGGCACAGGCCGACGCTGGGGCGCCAGTGGCTCCAGCGGTTGGCGCCCTTGCCGACGCGATCGAGGGTGGAACCGACAAAACCTATGGCGACCGTGGGCTTGCCCGACATGTTTATACCTGAAGATAAAAAACGATAGGCAAAGATATAAAATTATCAAAGCCGGTGTCGCGAAAACTTGCTCGATAAAATCGATATAAAAATAAAACCGTTATAAATCAAATAGTTAAAAAATAATTCAGCGCAAAAATCAAACCTGGCACAGCGGCTGCAATATCTCTGGCAACGAACAAGACAACAGAGCGAGACGCCAAGATGGCCAACTTCCAGCTGTTCAACACCCGACAGGCAGCCGCACCGGCGAGCGACACCCTGAACGCCGCCCAGGCCCCGGCCTATGCCTACAACGCCAAGCACCGCCTGGCTCAGCTGGCGGTGACCGGTTGCCTGAACTCGACCTTCTACGTCTCGCCTGAAGGTCAGCTGGACGCGGTGCTGCAACTGGTGAGCGAAGTCGACAGCCGTTTCGTCGCCCAGGCCGCTCGTTATGCTAGGCAGCAGGGTCATATGAAGGACATGCCGGCCTTGCTGCTGGCGGCGCTGACCGCGCAACGCTCGGCCCTGGTGCCGGAGCTGTTTGCCCAGGTGGTGGACAACGGCAAGATGCTGCGCAATTTCGTGCAGATCCTGCGCAGCGGGGCGACCGGGCGCAAATCCCTCGGCTCGCAGCCCAAGCGCCTGGTGCAGGGCTGGTTGAACAGCGCCACCGAGCGCCAGCTGTTGCAGGCGTCGGTGGGTAACCGGCCGTCGCTGGCGGACGTGGTCAAGATGGTTCACCCCAAGCCAAGCGAGGCCTGGCGCGCCGCCTTCTTCGCCTGGTTGCTTGGCAAGCCGGTGGATGCCCAGGCGCTGCCCGAGCTGACCCGCGCCTTGCTGGCCTTTCGCAGCGGCGCGACCACGGCGGTGCCGCAGGTGCCGTTCCAGTTGCTCGGCAACGAAACCCTGAGCCGCGAGCAATGGGCCGAGCAGGCGCGCAATATGGGCTGGCAGGGGCTGCGCATGAACCTCAACACCCTGGCCCGCCACGGCGCGTTCCAGGTGCCGGGTTGCACCGAGTATGTGGCGGCGCGGCTGGCCGATGCCGCCGAGGTGGCCAAGGCCCGGGTCTACCCGTACCAGTTGCTGGCGGCCTACCGCATGGCCGGGGACGAGGTGCCGCAGCCGGTGCGCGAGGCGTTGCAGGATGCCCTGGAGCTGTCGCTGGCCAACGTGCCGGCGCTGCAAGGCGCGGTGGTGGTGTGCCCGGATGTCTCGGGGTCGATGCACAGCCCGGTCACCGGTTATCGCCAGGGCGCGACCACGGCGGTGCGCTGCATCGATGTGGCGGCGCTGGTGGCGGCAGCGGTGTTGCGCAAGCAGCCGGCGGCGCGGGTCATGCCGTTCGAGGTCGGGGTGGTGGATATCCGCCTCAATCCTCGGGACAGCGTGATGAGCAACGCACAGAAGCTGGCGGCCATCGGCGGTGGCGGGACCAACTGCTCGGCGCCCCTGGCCCAATTGGCCAACGCCAAGTGCAAGGTGGACACCTTGATCCTGGTCTCGGACAACGAGTCGTGGATCGACGCGCGGCGCCACGGCGCCACCGAGACACTGCGCCAGTGGGAGCGGATCAAGGCCATCAACCCGCAGGCGCGGCTGGTGTGCATCGATATGCAACCCGGGGCCACCACCCAGGCGCCGGACCGCGAGGACATCCTCAACGTCGGCGGCTTCAGTGACGCGGTGTTCGATGTGATCGAGCAGTTCACCGCGGGCCACTACGGTGCGCGGCACTGGGTCGAGGCGATCGAGGCGATGGCGCCTTGATCGGCAAGGCATGAGATAAACCGTGCGCCGCTCACCCGGCGCACGCCGAAGATTTTTTATTCATAGGCCCTGAATGCCGCTGTGACTACATCCAAAGACGTCCCAGCAAATCTTGTCAGGGCCTGTGAAGGCACGAATGCCAGTGGCTGTACATCATGGTTATGCCGGTTCGATTCCGGCTATCAGTCACTTCTTTTGTCGTGCCACCTTTTTTGCAATTTCAGCGACGAATGCCGATGGAACTACATCCCGGATTCGTGATGCGGGTTCGAGTCCCGCCGGGGCCTGAAAAGGCGCCGTAGTTCAAAGGTCAGAACACGAGTGACTGTTTCATCGACCCTTGTCGTCGCCCGCAGGCCCTGCCTGCACCGATTGACCCGGCGAATGCCGGTGGAACTACAGGACAGCGTGGTCGCGGGTTCGATTCCCGCCAACCGCAAGGGGCTAGCTCAGTGGTAGAGCGCGCTGCATGTTCCGCCTTCACTGGTCGCCGTTTTATGCCGGAGCACCGGTAACCGAACAAGGCCGAACCTTCGGCACAGAAGAGTCAGGAACATGGAACACAAAACCTATCAACTGCTGGAAGTCGCCAACGGCAAGCCGATCAAGATGTGGACCGAGGGCGTGCCGGTGGAAAGCGAAGCCCGGCAGCAACTGATGAACACCGCCAAGATGCCGTTCATCTTCAAGCACCTGGCGGTGATGCCCGACGTGCACCTGGGCAAGGGCTCGACCATCGGCAGCGTGATCCCCACCCTGGGCGCTATCATCCCGGCGGCGGTCGGGGTGGATATCGGCTGCGGCATGATCGCCGCCCGCACCTCGCTGACGGCCGACGACCTGCCGGATAACCTGCACGGCCTGCGCAGCGCCATCGAGCAGGCGGTGCCCCACGGCCGCACCTCGCCGCGCAGCGGTCGCGACAAGGGTGCCTGGGGCGACGTGCCGCGCCAGGCCGACCACGCCTGGGCCGCCTTGCAGCCGCGCTTCAAGGCGATCACCGACAAGTACCCGGCGCTGGCCAACAGCAACAACCGCCAGCACCTGGGCACCCTCGGCGGCGGCAACCACTTCATCGAGGTCTGCCTGGACGAGGCCAACCGCGTCTGGTTCATGCTCCACAGCGGTTCCCGTGGCGTGGGCAACGCCATCGGCAACCTGTTCATCCACCTGGCCCAGGCGGACATGCGCCAGCACATCGCCAACCTGCCGGACCGCGACCTGGCCTACTTCGAGGAAGGCAGCCAGCACTTCGACGACTACGTCGAGGCGGTGGCCTGGGCCCAGGACTTCGCCCGGCACAACCGCGAGCTGATGATGCAACTGGTGATCCAGGCCACGCGCAAGGTGCTCGGCAAGCCCTTCGAGGTGGCGCTGGAGGCTGTCAACTGCCACCACAACTACGTGCAGAAGGAACGCCACTTCGGTGAAGAGGTGCTGGTGACGCGCAAGGGCGCGGTGTCGGCGAAGAAGGGCGAGCTGGGGATCATCCCGGGGTCGATGGGCGCCAAGAGCTTCATCGTTCGCGGGCTGGGCAACGAGGAGGCGTTCTGCTCCTGCAGCCACGGTGCCGGGCGCACCATGAGCCGCACCAAGGCCAAGAACACCTTCACCCTGGCCGACCAGATCCGCGCCACCGCCCATGTGGAGTGCCGCAAGGACACCGCGGTGATCGATGAAATACCGATGGCCTACAAGGACATCGACCAAGTCATGCACGCCCAGCGCGAGCTGGTGGAAGTGCTGCACACCCTGCGTCAGGTGGTGTGCGTCAAAGGGTAGGAAAAATGCACGACAAGGAAGCAGCGGTACAGGTCCCGCCCAGCTGGCATTACCAGCTGAGCGACTATGAAGCCCGTCGGGTGCGGGAAGTGCTGGAGGCACAAGACGCGCACGGCGCCTGGCTGGAACTGAGCCGCTTCGGCAATGGGTTCGTGCGGCAGGCGGCGGTGCGTGGATTGTCCGCGCAGCCATCGGCAGAGGCTTTGGCGGCGCTGCTGGAGCGCCTCAACGATTGGGTGCCCCAGGTGCGCCAGGAAGCGGCCATGGCCGTCGAGGTGTATTGGGCGCCGGAGCACGCCGGGTTGCTGTTGCAGACCCTGGCACCGTTGCTGGCCCTTACCAGCAAGCAGCGGGCCGACCACGGCGCGACTCTGGAGCGGGCCACCGCGGTATTGCAACTGGCCCAGGTGCGCGACGAAGTGCAAGGGGCCTTTGGCGATTGCCGGGGCAAGGCCGCGCGCTTTGTCTTCGAGCTGTTGCTCAAGGGCGTCGAGGACCGGCCGGCGCTGCTGGCCATGGCGCTGCGCCACCCCGAGGTCAGCGTGCGGCAGATGGCGGTGGATGCCTGCGCCATCTGCCCGACGAGCAGGCGGTGCCTTTGCTGGAAAAGGTGATGCGCAGCTGTGGCGCCAGTGTGCGGGTCAAGGCCTTGCGGCTGCTGTTGTCACGCTTGGCCGATTGTCGCGGGTACCTGGCGCAGGCCCTGCTCGACCCTTCGGGGGCCTTGCGTTGCCTGGCCCATTGGGCCGCGCCACAGCATGGGCTGGACCCGCGGCAAGTGCTGCTGGCCCGGTTGCAGCAGCCGGCTCCAGGCAACAAGCGCCAGTGGCTGGGCCTGCTGGGGTTGGTCAGGGAGCTGCAGGAGCCACGGGCCGACGCCATGCTGCAACAGGCCCTGGCCTCCAAGGCGCTGAGCGTGCGCCTGCTGGCCCTGCAAGCCCTTGGCGAGCGTGGCCTGGCCCAGCAGCTGGCGGCCCTGGACGATCCGTCGGACAAGGTCTTCAACTGCGCCCTCGGCTTGCTGCGCGAGCAACCCTGGGCGGCGTTCGAAGAGGCCCTGGAACAGCGTCTGGACCAGCACTGGCATGCGTTGCCGAAGGCTCGGCGCTGGGCCTTGCTGGGGCTCAAGCCGGGCTGGCGCCAGTTGCAATACCTGCTGCATCGCCTGGACCAGGCCGGCAGCGAAGCCGCTTATTGGCGCGAGGCCCTGGCCCGTTGGTGCGATTCCCGCTACGCGATGTTCGACCCGGTGACCCCCAAGCCTGTGCGAGAAGCACTGGCGCAGCGCTTGCAAGCGCTGGAGGAGGCCGGTGAAGTGCCTCGTGGATCGCTCAAGCGCCTGTTGTGAATACCGATGTACAAGGCGATCAGGCCAGCGCTGAGGTGCTGGCGATCGTCGATTGAACAGGACAAGCAATCATGCAATTCAATGAACGCTACCCGTTGAGCAGCGCCATGCGCGCGCGGGTACTGGACGAGCTGGCGCGGATCGAGCGCGAGCGCAATGTGCAGGTGCTGTATGCCTGCGAATCGGGGAGCCGGGCCTGGGGCTTTGCCTCTACCGACAGTGACTACGACGTGCGTTTCGTCTATGTGGAGAAGCCCGAATGGTTCATCCAGGTGGACGTCGGGCGGGACGTGATCGAACGTCCGCTGGACGACGAGCTGGACATCAGCGGCTGGGAATTGCGCAAGACCCTCGGCTTGCTGCGCAAATCCAACCCGACCCTGCTGGAATGGCTGGATTCGCCCCTGGTGTATCGCAGCGAGCCGGCGGCCGCCGCGCGCCTGCGAGAGCTGGTGGAGGCCTTCTACAGCCCGCCGGCGGCACGCAGCCATTACCTGTCGATGGCCAGGAAGAACTTTCGCGGCTACCTGCAAGGCGACAGCGTGCGGTTCAAGAAGTATTTCTACGTGCTCCGGCCGTTGCTGGCGGTGCGCTGGATCGATCAGGGACGCGGCCGACCGCCGATGACCCTGGCCGACTTGCTGAGCACCGTCGACCATCGGCCACTGCTGGACGAAGTGCATGAGTTGCTGGCCTTGAAGCGCAGCGCCGAGGAGTCTGCCTACGGGCCGCAGCGCCCGGCGCTGCACGCCTTTATCGCCGCCGAACTGGAGCGCCCGGTGCCCAAGCTGGCGCGCACCCATCAAGACAATGCTGTGCTGGACGCCTACTTGCGAGACAGCGTCCGGCGTTATGCCTGAGGAATGTGATGAAACAGGATGTCATCGAACTGGACGGCGCCATTGGCGGCGGCCAGGTCCTGCGCAGTGCCCTGAGCCTGTCGATGCTTACCGGCAAGCCCCTGCGCATCCACAACATACGGGCCCGACGCAGTCGCCCGGGGCTGCTGCGCCAGCACCTGACCGCGGTGCTGGCGGCGGCGCAGGTCTGCGCGGCCAGGGTCTCGGGCGCCGAGCTGGGCTCCCGGGAGCTGACCTTCGAGCCGGGGCCGATTCGCGGCGGTGACTACCGCTTCGCCATCGGCACCGCCGGCAGCTGCACCCTGGTGTTGCAGACCCTGCTGCCAGCCTTGTTGCAAGCCCCGGAGCCCAGCCACCTGAGCATCAGCGGCGGCACCCACAACCCGCTGGCACCGCCGGTGGATTTCCTCCAGCAGGCTTGGTTGCCGCAACTGCGGCGCATGGGCGGGCAGGTGGACTTGCAGTTGCTGCGCCATGGTTTCGTTCCCGCTGGCGGCGGCGAGCTGCAGGCGATTATCCAGCCCTCGACCCTGCAACCGCTGCACCTGGAACAGCGTGGCGCATTGCTCGGGCGCCGGGCCTGGGTGCTGAATGCCGGCCTGCCCGAACACGTGGCGGAGCGCGAACTGCGCCGCGTCGGCAGCCGCCTGGAGCTGCCGCGGGAGCACTTGAGCGCGGTGCAGTTGGACGAACGATGCGGCCCGGGCAACGTGCTGTTGCTGGAGTTCGTCTTCGAGCACCTGACCGAGTTGTTCAGCGGTTTCGGCCAAAGCCGCTTGCGGGCCGAAAGCGTGGCCGATCGAGTCATCGACCAGGCCCGGGACTGGCTGGATTCCGGCGCCGCGGTGGCCGAGCACCTGGCCGACCAACTGCTGCTGCCCATGGCCCTGGCCGGCGGCGGAAGCTTTACCACGCCGCGCATGAGCGAGCACCTGCAAAGCAATATCCGGGTGATCGAGGCATTTTTGCCGGTGCGTATCGATTGCTCGAGCAGCGCCGCCAAGGTCCTGCATGTCGCGGTCTCAACCCCGCGCCACTAAACCCAATGTCCGCCTTGCCGGACCTGCGAACAGGAATGTATTGGATGAATATCACGAAAGTCTTTTTGCAGAAGAAACTGCGCCTCACCGAGCAACTGCTGCAGGGGTTCGATATTGCCAGTGATCTGGCGATTTACCGTCAGCAAACCACGATCAAGGATGGGGTCTCGCATGTCTATATCGATGCAAAAACCTATCACCCGACAATGCTCCGCAAGCCTCTGGACAGCCATGAGCATCTCTCGATGTTCCCCGTGGTGTTTGACTACCTGGACTTGGTGGTCGACCAGGGCTACGGGACGAGCAACAAGTTGTTCAAGGAGAAGCTGGAGATTTTCCGCAGCAAGAACCGGCAGCCTGATCCATTGCTCAGGCATATCGAAATCATGGTTTTCGATTACGCGATTGCGGTGCGCAACAAGCTGCTTCATCACCAGACCCGGTTTTCTGCCTGCGGCAAGTTCTTGCAGGTAAAACACGGGATGAAGCTGGAGATCGAGCACTTCGGGCTGCTCAATCGGCTGATCTATTGCCTGGTACGGCACATGCGGGCTCCCCAGCCGCTGAGCCTTTACCGGCGGGCGTTGCTGGTGAGCGCTTATCGCGTGGTGTTCGGGCATCTGGATCACAAATTGAACAGGCTGGTCGCCAGGGAGCCGCGGTTGCCGTCGATGAATCTCCAGCGGCCCCGGTATCTGTTCGACATGGTGCAAGAGAACATCGCCGAAGATGTGGTGATGTTCGATAAATTGGCGCACTTCCCCGACCCTAGCGGCTATCCCGACCACCAAGCCTTCGTCAAGGCGCATCCGGACCCTGACCGCAAGATCATGTATGGCAACCACACCTTTCGCCTGAGTTACCGCGGAACTGTCTTGCGTGTGCCGGCCGAGGCGATTCACCAGCATCCGGCGTATCGCCTCGCGGACTTCCAACACTGGACTGAACAACCCGCCTGAGCCATCAGTCAGATACAAGGCCAGTCAAGCGAGGGGACGATCATGTATCAACTTTATGGATCCCAGGGCTCCGGCTCGGCCATCGTCGAGATCGCCCTGGAGTGTTGTCAGGTGCCGTACCGCATCGTCGAAGCTTCGTCCTGGGAGCCCTCGCCCGGGGCCGACGAGCTGGCGCGGCTCAATCCGCTGAAACAGATCCCGACCCTGCTGCTACCGGACGGCAGTGTCCTGACCGAGAGTGCGGCGATCCTCATCGAGCTGGGCCTGCGCTATCCGCGTTCGGCGCTGCTGCCCGAGGATGAGGGCGCCCGGGCGCAGGCCATTCGCGGGTTGGTGTTTATCGCTGCCAATTGCTACTCGGCGATCGGCGTGATCGATTACCCGGAGCGCTGGCTGCAGGGCGCCGATGAAGCGCTGAAGGCGCGGTTGCGGGAGGGGGCCCAGGCGCGCCTGCACCGCAACTGGGAGGTGTTCGCCGATCAGTTCGCCACACAGCTGTACGCCAGCGGTTCACCCCTGGCGGCCCTGGATTTCCAGGCGGCGGTGGTGTCGCGCTGGTCCGGCACGCGCGAGCATCTGCGGCGCGAACGCCCCGAGTGTTGCGATCTGCTGGAGCGCATCGATCGCCACCCGCAGGTGGCCCAGGTGCTGGCGCGGCACTGGCCGGACTGAATACGGCAGGGCGCGAGGCAGCAAAAGCCGTCGATGGTTGGGCGCGAGGCTCTTATACTCGCCGGCTTTCTTCAGGCTCATGTTTCATTGCCTATCGCTCATCTGCCCACTTTCAAGAGGAACGCCCCCTTGGCCAACGAAACGGATCAGGATTTCTACAACCGCGCCGATGCCATCATCGAATTGGCCAACACCCATATCGGCGACAGCAGCCGCGGCAAGGCCAGTGCCTCGCTGATGTATGCCAACTCGCGGTTTGCCGCCTGGGTCAGCGCCTGCGGTTGCCGCAATGCCGAGGAACTGGCAGCGGCCAAGCAGCAGGCGGTGGAGTATTTCGTCGAGGAATTCCGCCTGATGCTGGAAGAGAACCTCACCGACTACATCGAGAATTTCTCGCGGTACATGAACCCCCAGCAAGACTGAATCCTTCCCCCCGACAGGCTTCACAGCCCAGCTGTGAAGCTGTCCCGGCACTCGGCTCCTGGCTCTTCGGAACATTGGCACTCCGCGGTTTTTTATAGCCTCGTGGCGTCTGCATCTGGCCGTGCATAGCGCTTTGATCTGAGGGCGACGGGGCCGCGGCAACCGCTGGTCCAGTTGTCTCCCGGGTGCCCCGGGAGCCGGCAAAGGCTCGACTACACTGCGCCTGCGGCAGGCAATCCAGGGGCGTCGAATATCCCTCCAGGATGAGCACGGTCATGAGTTGCCAAGGCATTGCTGCCTCTGCGGTTACACCAGGGAACCTACCAATCAGCAAGGAGTGCCAAACATGATCGTTCTTCCTCAACGTGTGATTGAAAACGGTACTGTCATCTCGCTACGCGGCGACTCGGGCAACTACATGTCGCGGATGGGGGCGACAGGGCTCGAACTCTCCAAGGGCGCCATCGACCAGTACTGCAAGTTCAGGGTCACCCTGATCCAGATCGGCAACGACAAGAAGCTGGCGTTGCAGGGCGACACCAACAAGTACATGTCGCGAATGGGGGCGACGGGGCTTGAACTGTCCAAGGACAGCATCGATCAGTACTGCCAGTTCTCCTATGCCATCGACACCGCCAGCGGGCAGATTTCCCTGCGTGGCGACAACGGCAAGTGGATGTCGCGCATGGGCGAGACCGGGCTTGAACTGTCCAAGGACGGCATCGATCGCTACAGCCAGTTCCTGGTGGTGGTCGAGGGCTAGCGCCAGGCGATACCCGGCGTCGGGGCAGGCTTTTTGATTGGCGTGGCCAGCACTCCAGCGGCTGGCCACGAAGTCCCGGCGTCGATCAAGGGGCGATGTCTGGAAGGGGGGGCAGGCAGATCGTCCCCCCGCTTACCTGTGACGTTGCGTCTCAGGCCCTTACAACCCCATCTCCAGTTCCAGCAGATCCGCCAGCGGCTGGCGGCGGCGGATCAGTTTCACCTGGCCATCCTCGAACAGCACCTCGGGCAGCAGCGGCCGGCTGTTGTAGTTGGAAGACATGCTGGCGCCATAGGCACCGGTGTCGTGGATCACCAGCAGGTCGCCGACCCGGGCCTGGGGCAGCGGCTGCGGGGTCAGGCTTTCGTCGTCCTGGGTGAAGATATCGCCGGACTCGCACAGCGGGCCACCGACCACGGTGGGCCGCAGTGGGCGCTGCACCGCCTGGCCGTTGGCGTCGATCAGGCTCATGGCGTGATAGGCGCCGTACATGGCCGGGCGCATCAGGTCGTTGAAGCCGGTATCGGCCAGCACGAAGTGATGGTTGCCGGCGTCTTTCACCACCCGCACTTCGCTGACCAGGCAACCGGCCTCGGCCACCAGGAAGCGCCCGGGCTCGATTTCCATGCGCACGCCGTGGCCGAGCCAGGCCTCGATTTCCTCGCGGGCCTGGCGCCAGGCATTGGCGTAGCGCCGCACATCCACCGGCTCGTCGCCGGCGCGATACGGCGTGGACAGCCCGCCGCCGATGGAGAAAGCCTCGATGTCGTGGTCCAGGGACTTGACCGCCGCCACCATGGCCGCGCCAACCTGCTCCAGGTGCCCGTAGTCCACGCCGGAACCGATGTGCATGTGCAGGCCCACCAGTTTCAGGCCGTACTGGCGGATCACCGCCAGGGCTTCGCCGACCTGTTCGTGCCAGATGCCGTGCTTGCTGTTTTCGCCGCCGGTGTTGGTCTTGCGGCTATGGCCGTGGCCGAAGCCCGGGTTGATCCGCAGCCACACGCGGTGGCCCGGGGACCGCTCGCCGAGTTGGCGCAGCATGTCGATGGAGCCGGCGTTGACCTCGATATTCAGCTCCACCACCCGTTGCAGGGTGGCGGTGTCGAACAGGTCGCAGGTGAAGACGATGCCGGCCGGATCGCCCGCCGGGCTGAACCCGGCCAGCAGCGCCCGCTCGATTTCCCCCAGGGACACCGCGTCCACCCGCACCCCGGCCTCGCGGATCAGGCGCAGCACCTGCAGATTGGAGCAGGCTTTCTGCGCGTAACGCACCACGTCGAAGGCCTTCAGTTGCTGGATGCGCACCTTGATGGTCCGCGCGTCGTAGCACCAAAGCGGGGTGCCGTACTGGCGGGCGGCGGCGGTCAGTTGCTCGGGGGAAAAGGGAATGGCCATGGCAATCGTCTGTGGGCGAGGAAAGAGGCCTGCATGATGCCGAGGGCGAGGTATTCAATAAAATATCTATTCTTTGTATCTCGATTCAGTTTTGATATGGGCTGTTTAAAGCCCAACGCTGAATCAAGGAGCCGGCCATGGACATTTCCCTGCGCCATATCGAGGTGTTCCGCGCCATCATGCAGGCCGGCAGCGTCACCGGCGCGGCGCGCCTGCTGTTCACCTCGCAACCCACGGTCAGCCGCGAGCTGGCGCGGCTGGAGAGCCTGTCCGGGCTGAGCCTGTTCGATCGCGAGGGCGGGCGCCTGCTGCCGACCGCCCAGGCCATGCTGTTGCTGGAGGAAGTGGAGCGGGCCTATGTCGGCCTGGAGCGGATCAACAGCGTGGCGCAGTCGATCCGCCGCTTCGAGCACGGCCAGTTGAGCCTGACCTGCCTGCCGCTGTTTTCCCAGACCCTGCTGCCGCGGGTGTGCAAGCGCTTCCAGGAGCAGCACGCCGGCATCGGCCTGAGCATCACCGCCCAGGAATCGCCCCTGCTGGAAGAATCCCTCAGCGCCCAGCGCCACGACCTGGGCCTGACCGAAAGCGAGCACTTGCCGCGGGGCACCCAGGGCGAGCTGCTGTTCTGCGCCGACATGGTGTGCATCCTGCCGGAAGGGCACCCGCTGCTGGCCAAGCCGCTGCTGCACAGCGAAGACTTTCGCGCGGTGGATTTCATCAACCTGTCAGGCCTGGACATTTATCGTCAGACCCTCGACGAGCACTTTCGCCAGGCTGGCATCGACCGTCGGGTGGTGGTCGAAACCACCAATGCCGCGTCGGTCTGCGCCATGGTGCGCCAGCAACTGGGGGTGGCGATCATCAACCCGCTGAGCGCCATGGAAGAGGCGGGCAGGGGCCTGGCGATCCGGCCGATCCAGCTGTCGGTGCCGTACCGGGTCATGCTGATTCGCCCGGACTACCGGCCTTCGTCGATTTTCGTCGAGGCCTTCTGTGCGTCCCTGAAGCAGGAGGCGACGGCCCTGGCCTCTGCCCTCGAACGTCGGCTGCGGCGCGACTAAGGCAGGCGCCACGGCCGTTACCGGCCTAGGCTTGGAGCAACCGGATCCTTGGTACACCTTGGGAGATGCCTGTCATGTCGGGACCTGCAACGAGCGAATCCGGCAAGCCCCTGAGCGGCGGCATCCCGCGTACCGTCTGGGCGCTGGGCTTCGTCAGCCTGTTCATGGACGTGTCGTCCGAGCTGGTGCACAGCCTGTTGCCGCTGTACATGGTCGGCACCCTGGGCATCAGCATGCTGGTGGTCGGGCTTATCGAGGGCGTGGCCGAAGCCACGGCGCTGGTGGTGAAAGTCTTTTCCGGCGCGCTCAGCGACTTTATCGGCCGGCGCAAGGGGCTCCTGCTGGTGGGCTATGGCTTGGCGGCGCTGACCAAGCCGCTGTTCCCCCTGGCGAGTTCGGCGGAATTGGTGTTCAGCGCGCGCCTGCTGGACCGCATCGGCAAGGGCATTCGCGGGGCGCCACGGGACGCCTTGGTGGCGGACGTGGCCCCGGCACAAATCCGCGGCGCCTGTTTTGGCCTGCGCCAGTCGCTGGACACCGTGGGGGCGTTCCTCGGCCCGATCCTGGCCATCGGCCTGATGCTCTGGCTGGCCAACGATATCGCCCAGGTCCTGTGGCTGGCGGTGATCCCGGCGGCGCTGTCCGTGGCCTTGCTGATCTTCGCCATCCGCGAACCCGAGCACGCCCCCGGCCCCCGGCATTTCCGCTCGCCGTTGCGGCTGGCCTCGCTGCGGCGCTTTTCCCGGCATTACTGGTGGGTGGTGGCCATCGGCGCGGCCTTCACCCTGGCCCGTTTCAGCGAGGCGTTCCTGGTGCTGCGGGCCCAGCAACTGGGCTTCTCCGCCGCCTGGGTGCCGCTGGTGATGGTGGTCATGGCCGGCTTCTACATGGTCTCGGCTTATCCGGTCGGCAAATGGTCGGACAGCATCAACCGCAGCGCCTTGCTCAGCGTCGGGCTGCTGTTGCTGATCCTCGCCGACCTGGTGCTGGCCTATGCCGACTCGGTGCCGCTGGTGCTGCTTGGCGTCGCCCTGTGGGGCCTGCACATGGGGTTCAGCCAGGGCATCCTCGCCGCCCTGGTGGCCGACACCACGCCCGCCGGCCTCAAGGGCACGGCCTTTGGCGTGTTCAACCTGCTGAGCGGATTCGCCCTGCTGCTGGCCAGCGTGATCGCCGGCTGGCTGTGGCAGGTCCATGGCGCGGCGTTGACCTTCTACGCCGGAGCGGGCTTTGCGGCCCTGTCGTTGCTGTTGCTGATGGCCAAGCCGAGAACCCACTGACGGCGCCCGGGTTGTCGCCGGGTGCCGTTCGAGCGGCTAACCAGAACCGCCGGGCTGATTGGCCGAGAGGCTCCAGATCATGGAGCTGAGGATGCCCAGGTCGAGCAGCAGGGCTTGCGAGCGCAGGGCCTTGCGCAAGGACGGGTAGTCGGCCTGGGTCGCCTTGAAGCTGGACCTTTCCAGCAGATGGATGTGCCGGGTCATCACGGTGACAGCCAACTCGGCGAGCTGCTTTTCGGTGCCGGGCACGGCAATGTCCAGCTCCTTCAAGCGGGCCTGGAAGCTGGACAGTATTTCTTTTTCGCGGTCATCCCGAGGCTGGTAGACGATCTTGCGGTTGGCGGCGGTCTCGCTGACTTTCTTGAACAGCGCGACCGACTCGTTGAAATGCTCCAGGGCCACGGCCTTGGCCTCGGTGGCGTGCAGCGTATCCCGCAGTGCGAGGTACATCAGCACTTCGTGGAATTTCTGGATGCCCCGGTGCAGCTCGGCGCCGGCGCTGGCCGAAATCTTCTCGAGTTCCTTTCTGTCTGCGTCGAAGGAGGGGCCGGCCGCCGCCTGGAGGCTGGACAGGCCCGCCAGGACCAGCAACGAGCCCGCGCAGAGCAGGCATTTGATCAGGCGCATGTTCCGCTCCTCATGATCGGGTCGATGAAGGATGCAGGGGGCTTGGGCTTTCCAGTTCCGGTGCACGGCCCTTACGGCACAAGGCGCCGGGCTTTCGACGTCGACCGACAACCGCCCGCGGCCCGGCCCTGGCTGTTTCAGCCGTGAGCCAGTGGGCGTGGGTGGGTGGAAAACAGGACCTCGCCAGCTGCATGAGTTGAATGTAGCTGACGGTTTGGCGGCTGCCGCAAAATGAACCCGGCGCACGGTGAGTGCGCCGGGTGTGTTGCCGGCTGGCCAGCGGATGTCGTGGGTCCGAAGGCCTGCCGTGGAACGCGGTACGGGCGGGGGGTTAGCGCTCGATGGCCAGGGCCACGCCCTGGCCGCCGCCGATGCACAGGGTCGCCAGGCCTTTCTTGGCGTCGCGCTTGAGCATCTCGTGCAGCAGGGTCACCAGCACCCGACAGCCCGAGGCGCCGATCGGGTGGCCGAGGGCGATGGCGCCGCCGTTGACGTTGACCTTGCTCGCGTCCCAGCCCAATTCCTTGCCCACCGACAGCGCCTGGGCGGCGAAGGCTTCGTTGGCTTCGATCAGGTCCAGTTGCTCCAGCGACCAGCCGGCCTTGTCCAGGCAGCGGCGGGTGGCCGACACCGGGCCGATGCCCATGATCGCCGGGTCGACGCCGGCGTTGGCGTAGGCGGCGATCTTCGCCAGCACCGGCAGGCCCAGGGCCTGGGCTTTGGCGGCGCTCATCAGGATCACCGCGGCGGCGCCGTCGTTCAGCGACGAGGCGTTGCCGGCGGTGACCGTGCCGTCCTTCTTGAAGGCCGGCTTGAGCTTGCCCAGGGCTTCGGCGGTGGTGCCGGCGCGCGGCTGCTCGTCGGTGGCGAAGGCCACGGGTTCGCCCTTGCGCTGGGGAATCAGGATCGGCGTGATCTCGTCGACGAAACGCCCGCCTTCGATGGCGGCCACGGCTTTTTGCTGCGAGGCGGCGGCAAAGGCGTCCTGGGCTTCGCGGCTGATGGCGTACTTGTCCACCAGGTTCTCGGCGGTGATGCCCATGTGGTAGTCGTTGAAGGCGTCCCACAGGCCATCGCTGATCATGCTGTCGACGATCTGGCCGTGGCCCATGCGCAGGCCGGTGCGGGCGCCGGGCAGCACGTAGTTGGCCAGGCTCATGTTTTCCTGGCCGCCGGCGATGATCACCTCGGCGTCGCCGCAGCGGATCGCCTGGGCGCCCAGGTGCAGGGCCTTGAGGCCGGAGCCGCAGACCTTGTTCAGGGTCAGCGCCGGCACGGCGTGGGGCAGGCCGGCCTTGATCGCGGCCTGGCGCGCCGGGTTCTGCCCGGCGCCGGCGGTGAGCACCTGGCCCATGATCACTTCATCGACCTGGGCGCCGTCCAGGCCGGTCTGGGCGAGCAATTGGCGGATCACCGCAGCGCCCAGGTCGACCGCGGGAATGTTCGCCAGCGAACCCTGGAAACTGCCGACCGCAGTGCGGGTGGCGGCAACGATTACGACGTCTTGCATGGTCTGGTTGCTCCTCAGGCGAACTGCATTTCAGGCACGTGGGCCGGCACGATCAGCTTGCCGGCGGTCTTGCTGACGATTTCCTCGACGCTCACGCCCGGGGCGCGCTCCTTGAGGATGAACGCGCCGTTCTCGATCTCCAGGTAGGCCAGGTCGGTCAGCACGCGCTTGATGCAGTTGGCGCCGGTCAGCGGCAGGCTGCAGCGCGACAGCAGTTTCGACTCGCCGTCTTTCGAGGCGTGGGTCATGGTGACGATGATGTTTTCCGCGCCGGCCACCAGGTCCATGGCGCCGCCCATGCCCTTGACCAGCTTGCCGGGGATCATCCACGAGGCGATGTTGCCCAGCACGTCGACCTCGAAGGCACCGAGCACGGTGAGGTCGATATGGCCGCCGCGGATCATCGCGAAGGATTCGGCGGAAGAGAAAATCGACGCGCCGATGCGCGCGGTGACGGTCTGCTTGCCGGCGTTGATCATGTCCGCATCGACTTCGTCGTCGGTGGGGAAGGCGCCCATGCCGAGCAGGCCGTTTTCCGATTGCAGCATCACTTCCATGCCGTCGGGGATGTAGTTGGCCACCAGGGTCGGAATGCCGATGCCGAGGTTCACATAGAAGCCGTCCTGCAGTTCGCGGGCGACGCGTTGAGCCATTTGTTCGCGGGTAAGAGCCATTTTTTATTCTCCGTCAGTCGTTGGGCGGGCGATTACTTGCGCACGGTGCGCTGTTCGATGCGTTTTTCGAACGTGCCGCAAATGATCCGGTCGACGTAGATGCCGGGGGTGTGGATCTGCGTCGGGTCCAGCTCGCCCGGCTCGACGATCTCTTCGACCTCGACCACGGTGATCTTGCCGGCGGTGGCCGCCAGCGGGTTGAAGTTCTGGGCGGTGTGGCGGTAGACCACGTTGCCGAAGTGGTCGGCTTTCCAGCCTTTGACGATGGCGAAGTCGCCGGTGATGGACTCTTCCATCAGGTAGGCGCGACCGTTGAATTCACGGGTTTCCTTGCCGTCGGCGACCGGGGTGCCGACGCCGGTGGCGGTGAAGAAGGCCGGGATGCCGGCGCCGCCCGCGCGCATTTTCTCGGCCAGGGTGCCTTGCGGGGTCAGCACCACTTCGATTTCGCCGCTCAGCAGCTGTTTCTCGAACAGCGCATTTTCACCGACGTAGGAGGCGACCACCTTGCTGATCTGCCGGTCTTCCAGCAGCACGCCGAGGCCGAAACCGTCGACGCCGCAGTTGTTGGAGACCACGGTCAGGTCACGGGTGCCGCGACGCTTGATCTCGGCGATCAGGTTTTCCGGAATGCCGCACAGGCCGAAGCCGCCGGAGATCACGGTCATGCCATCCTTGAGGCCTTCGAGGGCTTCCTCGTAGGACGCCACGCGCTTGTCGAAACCTGCCATCTGCACATCCTCTTGTTATTGGTATTTGCGTTGCCAGCCGGCTGGCTGGCCGTATGAAGAGAGTGAGCCGCAGTGTTGCGCCGGAGGATTGATTTGTTAAGTTGATTTTTAAGGTTGATTAATAGATAAAACTCAATAGTCGATTCCGAGGGACAACCCATGACCGTCAAACAGATCCGCGCCTTCCTGGCCGTGGCCCAGAGCCTGAGTTTCGCCGTGGCCTGCGAGCGCCTGCACCTGTCGCAGTCGGCCCTGAGCCTGACCATCAAGGCCCTGGAGGACGGCCTGGGCGGGCGCCTGTTCAGCCGCAACACGCGCAACGTCGCCCTGACCCCGGAAGGCGAGGCCCTGGTGCCGCTGGCGCGCCGCTTGATCGCCGACTGGGACAACGCCGAGGACGAGTTGCGCCAGCGCTTCACCCTGCAACGCGGGCGGGTGACCCTGGCGGCCATGCCGTCCTTTGCCGGCAACCTGCTGCCGCCGATTCTCAAGACCTTTCGCGCGCGCTACCCGCAGGTCAACGTCACGGTCAACGACGTGATCAACGAGCAGGTGCTGGAAATGGTCCGCGACCGCCAGGTGGAGTTGGGGGTGGCCTTCGAGCCGCAGCAAAGCGCGTCGCTGCAATTCACCCCGCTGTACATCGACCGCTTCGTCGCCGTGGTGCCCAGCGATTCCCCGCTGGCGGAACTGCAGGACATCGACTGGCAGTCGCTGCTGGAGCAGCCTTTTATCACCCTGCAACGGCCGTCCACGGTGCGGGTGATGCTCGAAGAGCACCTGCGGGCGCGGGAGATGAAACTGCCGGTGGAATTCGAAAGCCATCAGCTGGCGACAGTGGGGCGCATGGTCGCCAGCGGCCTGGGGGTGAGCGCGGTGCCGGCCCTGTGCGCCGGGCAGATGCGCGAGCTGGGCGCGCGCTGCATCACCCTGCGCGACCCGGTGGTGGAACGCGCCGTTGGCGTGCTGACCAACCCCGGGCACGAACTGTCGAGCGCGGCCCAGGCGCTGTTCGACATTTTGCGCGGCGCCGGCCTGGCCGAACGCTTGTCGGGGGTTGCCTAGGAGGTCAGGCGCTCGGCCAGCAACGGCAACAGCTGTTCGCAGGAGGCGGCGATCTTCAGGTCCAGCAGCTCATCGGCGCGGGTCTTGCCGAAGTTGATGGCGACCAGTAGCTTGCCCTGTGCGGCCATGGCCTTGCACAGGCGAAAGGCCGAATAAGCCATCAGCGACGAGCCCACCACCAGCAGGCCGGCGGCCTGCTCGACACTCTGCATGGCCTTGGTCGCGGTGGCCTGGGCCACGTTTTCGCCGAAAAACACCACGTCCGGTTTCAAGCGTTCGCCGTCGCAATGGGGGCAGCGCGGCACCTGGAAGCGTTCTTCGAGGGCCGGGTCGAGCAAGGTGTCGCCGTCGGGGGCCTGCACCGCGTCGACCCCGGCCAGGTAGGGGTTATGCAGTTCCAGCAGGTGCTGGATCGCCTGCCGCTCGCTGCGTTGGCTGCAATCGAGGCAGACCACCCGGTGCAGGCTGCCGTGCAGTTCGATCACGTCGCGGCTGCCGGCCTGGTCGTGCAGGGTGTCGACGTTCTGGGTGATCACGCCGGCGATCTTCTGCCGCGCCTGCAAATGCGCCAGGGCCTCGTGGGCCGCGTTCGGCCGGGCCTGGCGGATCCGCGGCCAGCCGAGCATGGCCCGCGCCCAATAGCGGCGCCGGGCCTTGGGTTCGGCCAGGAACTCCTGGTACATCATCGGTTGCTGGCCGCGCCGCACGCCGTCGTTGTCGCGGTAGTCGGGAATTCCCGAAGGGGTGCTGATGCCGGCGCCGGTGAGGACCATGAAGGGGCGCTCGGCCATCAGGCGTTGCAACTGTTCCAGAGGGTTGTCCAGGGTGTCGGTCATGTGCGTCCTCGTACTCTGGCGGTGGCGCTGCGGACCGCAGCGAGGCCATACCTTGTGCCTGACGAGGAGTTTAGACAAGGGCGCGGGAGCTGGACGGTTTTGCTGCCGTCCAGCGTCCCGGGGAGGCTATTCAGGAGGCGTGTGGGTTGTCGTCCTGGGGTTCTTCGCTGTCTTGCTCTTGCCCCGGCAGTTCGGTGATGACGCTGAAGTCACTGACTTCCACCGCGCCCAGGCCGTAGCCCAGCAGGTGGAAGGAGAAGGCCTTGCGCGATTCCGGGTTGGCGAAGCTGAAGTCCATTTCCAGCGGCTGGTCGGGAGTCACCAGCATTTCTTCCGGCAGGCCCAGGGCCACGTCCTGCTCGCGCTCCTTGCCCTTGAGCAGGATGTAGGCGTTCTGCTGCGGGTCGGCCGAGCGCACGGTGAAGCGCACGCGGGTCAGCGAGCCCTTGGGCATTTCCAGGTACTGCGCGCCGATCAGGTTGTCGGCCCAGTCGTCCTTGATTTGCGCTTGCAGCGGAATGATCGCCGGGCTGCCGAACTGGTAGCGCAGGTTCAGCGGCGATTGCAGCAGGGTGCGGTCCAGGCCTTCGGCGCGGGCGCTGATCTGGCGCGCCCGCAGGCCGCCGTATTGGCCCTTGAAGGTGGCGCTGTCGGCGATGAAGCCGGTGCTGGCGTAGTAGCGGCAACGCTGCTGGAAGTCGCACTCGGTCAGGGTGCCCTGGCCATCGTGATAACGCAGCTTGCCGTTGGTGTAGGACATGATTTCCCGGCCCAGGGCGTAGTCGCGAAACAGCGAACGGCCGCTGAGGCTGTCCGGCACCTGGAAGCCGAAATAATCCAGCACCGAGGCGCTCAGGTCGACATGGCCGTAGGTCCCCGACTTGAGCCGGGGCAGTTGCGCCTGCTCCGGGGCGAGCATCAGGTTGAAGCCCCAGGACGAGGCCAGGCGCACGCCATCGATGCCGTGGGATTCGTCCGAGGTAATCACCACCAGGGTGTCCTTGAGCACGCCCTGTTGCTCCAGTTGGTTCATGAACTGGCCGATGGCATCGTCCAGGTAGGCGACGGCGGCCTGCTTGGGAGTGTCGAAGCGGTTGAGGTAGTCCTCGGGCGCGGAGTAGGGCTGGTGGGTGCCGACGGTCAGCAGGGTGAGCATCCACGGCTGCTTCTGTTTTTTCAGCTGGCCGACATAGTCCAGCGCGCCTTCGAAGAAGGCCTTGTCGTCCTTGCCCCAGGGGAATTCCAGGTAGTTGGCGTTGCTGAACCACTCCAGGCCGTGGGTCGAGTCGAAGCCGATGTGCGGCATGATCTTGTCTTTGGCCATGAAGCGCAGGCCGGCGCCTTGCAGGTAGTGGGTGGTAAAGCCCTGCTTGCGCAACTGCGCCGGCAGGCAGGCCTGGTTGCGCTGGTCCTGGGTCAGCAGCTCGATGCCCTTGGGCGTGCCATTGTCGAGCTTGTCGTAGTCGCCGCAGAGCATGGCGTACAGGCCACGGATGGTCTGGTGGCTGTGCAGGACATAATCCGGGGTGTTCATGCCGCGTTCGGCCCAGGCGCTGAGCTTGGGCATCAGGTTGTCCTGATAGCGGCTGTGCAGGGCCTGGCGGTTGGTGCCGAGGTAGGCGCCGGGAATGCCTTCCAGGGCGATCACCAGCACGTTGCGTGCCTGGCCCGGGGCGGCCAGCAGCGGCTCGCCATCGAGGTCGAGCTGGGTCAGGCCGGCCATCTGCACCGGCAGCTCGGGCACGTCGTCTTCCAGCCATTGCTCCAACTGCACCTGGCCCTGGCCGGCCGTGGCGGCGAGTAGCTGGTGCGGCAGGTTGAACAGGCGCCATTGATCGGCTTCGCTGGGGTTCAGGTACTGCACGCCGCCATGGGCCAGCCACAGCAACGCCGGGGCGCTCCAGGCATGGCGCGGCAGGCGCGGGGCGGGCGTGCCGCGGGCGGTCCATTGCACCGCCAGCCAGATTGCCAGCGCGGACAGCAGCAGCGCCGCGACCCAGGGGTGGGCCAGGCCGCCGCCGGTGGAGTTGCCGACAAATTGCGGGTCGAACAGGTAATGCAGGTCGCCGGCGTTGGGCAGCCGGCCCACGGCGCTGACCAGCTCGGCGCTGGCGATGCCCAGCAGGCACCACACCAGCAGCACCGGCAAGGCCAGCCACCAGGGGCGGCGGTACAGCAGCACGGTCAACAGGCTAGCGGTGCCGAGGTCCGAGAGATAACCCAGGGGATCGGACCAGCCGAGCAGCGCGCGCGCCGCCAGCGGCACAAGCAGCACCAGGCCGAGCAGTGCGCCGAGGGGCGCCAGGGGATGATGGAAAACACGCCGGATGAAATTCACAAGAAACCTGCCAGTCATTAAATCGTCATGCAAATGTGCGCCATGGTAGCAAGGGTCGGCGCCCAGGCGGGCTTCTTGCGGGGCGCAATGGCTGGATAAGCGGGGCGGCAATCGCCCGGGCCGGCGTGCAGCGCGGTAATGCCGGGCCTTGTGGGCGCGGGGGCAGCGCGAAGGTCGCGCGTGGATTTACTGTTTCAGGTTGTTAAAAGGCTGCCGTTTCGCGGCCAGGCGTTTTTCAGCTGGCCCACTTGATGACCAGCCGGGCAAAAAACGCGCCGCTGACGATCACCGCGAACAGGCGCAGGGTCTGCATGGCCAGCACCAGGCCGACATCGGCGTGGCTGTCCACCGCAATGATGGTCATGGAGTCCAGGCCGCCGGGGCTGGTGGCGAGGTAGACCGAGAGGAAATCCTTGTCCAGCCAGTGCGCCAGCAGCCAGGCCGACAGCGCGCAGAGCGCGATCAGCAGCACCGCGCCGAAGACCATCGCCGGCAGCCGGGCCCACACGTAGCGCACGGTCGGCCGGTCGAAGCGCAGGCCGATGTAGCAGCCGATGGCGCCGTAGGCCAGGGCCAGCAGCCACTCGGGCAGGGTGATGTGCAGCAGCCCGGAGATCTGCAGCGCGCCGCCGATCAGCAGCGGCACCAGCAAGGCCCCGGCCGGCAACCGCGAACCGAGCAGCACGCCGAGGACGATGGTGCCCAGGGTCAGGCCGAGGTTGAGCAGGGTGAAGGTCTGCAGGGCCGCTTCGGCGCCGGGGGCCTGGCTGCCGCCGGCCGGGGCGCCGATCCAGTGGCTGGCCAGGGCGCCGATCATCACCACGCAGACCACCCGCACGTACTGCATGGTGGCCACCACCCGCGAGTCGGCGCCACAGTCGTCGGCCATCGCGACCATGGCCGAGGCCGCTCCCGGTGCGGTGCCCCAGGCCGCGGTGCTCGGGGGCAGGCCGCCGAGGCGTACCAGCGCCAGGCCGACCAGGGCGCTGAGGCAGACGGTGAGCAGGGTGGCGAACAGCATCACGTGCCAGGACTGGGCCATCGAGGCCAGCACGGCCATGCTCATGGAGTGGGCGGCCAGCACCCCGACCGAGCCCTGGCCGAGGCGGAAGGCCTGGCGCGGTACGCGAATGCTGGCGCCGCTGACGCCGAAACCGATGGCCACCAGCATCGGTCCGAGAAATTGCCCCGCGGGCACCTGGAAATATTTCAGCGACTGCCCGGCGGCGCCCGCCAGGATCAGCAGCGCCAGCCATTGCCAGGCAAGGGGCCAGGTGGACAGGGATAAAGGCGAGAAACGAGGCAAGGGCATTCTCCTGCGCGCTGGCCGTTCCTGTTGCGGGACCGTTGCTACCAGCGCTTCGGAGCAAATTATTGATAGCGCAATTGATCAAGTCCAGTTTCTAATTGTGATCAACCAATAACTCTGGTTTATCGATTATGGACCTGCGCGACCTGACTTATTTCGAAACCATCGCCGAGCTCGGCCACCTCGGGCGTGCCGCGCAGAAGCTCAACCGCAGCCAGCCGGCGCTGACCAAAAGCATCCAGCGCCTGGAGGAATCCTTCGGCACCAAGCTGTTCGAGCGCGACGGGCGGCGGATCAAGCTGACGGCGGTGGGCCAGTTGCTGCAACAGCGCGCCCGGCAGTTGCAGCAGAACATCGCCGAGACCCATCGCGAGGTGCGCGACTTCGCCAGTGGCGTGCTCGGCAACATCCGCCTGGGCTGCGCCGCCAGCATGGCCGAGCACCTGCTGCCGCAAATGACCGCGACGCTGCTGGAGCGCGCCCCGGACATCACCCTCAAGCTGGCGATCGGCCAGGACGACATGCTGCGCGAGTCCCTGCGTTCGGGACGCCTGGACATGGTGATTTGCCCGCTGTCCGAGGGCGACCCGCACCTGAGCCACCACACTCTGTTCGAAGACCAGGCCGTGGTGGTGGCCAGCCGCGAGCATCCGGTGTTCGACACGCCGATGCGCCTGCAAGACCTGTGCAACTACCGCTGGGTGCTGCCGGGAACCGGGGTCTCGGCCCGCCGCTGGATCGACAACGTGTTCCAGAGTCACCAACTGCCGTTGCCGTCGGTGCAGATCGAGACCAACACCATCTCCCTGCTGCCGCGGCTGATCGCCAAGACCGGGCTGCTGAGCTTCCTGGCCCGGGAAACCCTGGACGACTTCAAGGGCATCGCCCACCTGCGCGAAGTGCCGCTGGCGCAAACCCGCATGCATCGCAGCATCGTGGTCCTGGTGCGCAGCGAGGGCTATCTGTCGCCGGCGGCCCAGTTGCTTTTGGATTTGCTCAAGCGCGATGGGCGGCAGTTCTTCACTGCGGGTTGAACATTGCTGGTAACGGACTGAACGCTGGGCGCAGCAGGGCACCGCTCGATTGCTCGCGATAGCTGCAAGGCCGGCGATCAATGCGCGACATCAGGTAAACCGCATGCACAGGTTTTGCGACCGCCATGCGGCCGATCGCGAACAAGCTTCGCTCCTACAGAAAAGAGCGGGGCGGGGAGGTAGCCGCCCAGAGGCGACTACCGTGCGGTGGCTTATTCGCCGCGAATGTATTGCTCCAGCTGGCGGATCAGGTCGGCCTGTTCGGCGATGGCTTCCTTGACCAGGTCGCCGATCGACAGCAGCCCCAGCAACTGGCCGTCTTCCACCACCGGCAGGTGCCGCAGATGGCTGTCGGTCATGATGCCCATGCAGGTTTCCACGCTCTGGTGCGAGTCCACGGTGATCACCGGCGAACTCATGATCGCGCTGACCGGCGTGCCCACCGAGGAGCGGCCGTGCAGCACCAGTTTGCGCGCGTAATCGCGTTCGCTGATGACCCCGACCACTTCGCCGTTCTGCAGCACGGGCAGGGCGCCGACGTTCTTCTCGGCCATCAGCATCAGTGCCTCGAGCACCATCTGGTGGGGCGCGATGGTGTGCACTTGCTGGTTGTGTTTGGCCTTCAACTTCAGTACTTCAGCGACGCTCTTCATGGGGCGCTCCTGTTGTTTTGCCCGAGGCGGCCTGGCGCCGCCTCGAGGGTCTCTACAGAATCGTAGAGAGTGAACGAAGGGGCAAGGTTGAAAGCGGCACCCATAGACGGAAAAACGTCACTGAATCGTTTCTTCCCGGAAAACGCCCATTACCGGGCGCGCCCTGTAGCCGCTGCCGAGCCCGCGAGGCTGCGATAAGGCCCGCAGGGCCTTCATGGGGCT
>NZ_FNPW01000026.1:0-20008 GCF_900107395.1 Pseudomonas sp. NFIX28 | reverse complement strand
GGGCCGATCGCAGCCTGCGGCAGCGGCTACAGGTGGTGGGTCTGTGGATGCTGCAGCGTTTGTAGCCGCTGCCGAGCCTGCGAGGCTGCGACAAGGCCCGCAGGGCCTTCATGGGGCTGGAGATCGCCGCGTCCCTTCGGGCCGATCGCAGCCTGCGGCAGCGGCTACAGGCGTTGGGTCTGGATGCGGCTGCGGCTACGGGGTTTTGTGTGGGGGCTGAAGCAAAAAAGGCGCCCGAGGAGGGCGCCAAGGAGTCACCTGAACCGAGGGAGCCAGGCGAGCCCGTTCGCAGGGGTGTCGCGGTGGTAAGGCGCGACTGAACGGAAGAGGGCAGCGGCGCCCGCCGCGATGGCGGGCGCGGGGTGTCATTTGCCGAGCTTGATCCGCGTCCAGCCGCGGTTCATCACGCGCTGGATGGCGATCGGCTGGTCGGGCACCGCGTATAGCGTGGCGAGCACGGCTTGCGGCGGATACGAGGCCGGGTCGTTGCGGATGGCTTCGTCCACCAGCGGCGTAGCGGCGGCGTTGGCGTTGCTGTAGCCGAGGCTGTTGGTGACCTCGGCGATGATGTCCGGGCGCATCAAAAAGTCCATGAACAGGTAGGCGTTGTCGACGTTGGCCGCGTCCTTGGGCATGGCCATCATGTCGTAGAAGCTGCCGGCGCCTTCCTTGGGAATGCTGAAGGCGACCTTTTCCCGGTTGCCGGCCTCTTCGGCGCGCGAGCGGGCCTGCAGCACGTCGCCGGAGTAACCCACGGCCACGCAGATATTGCCGTTGGCCAGGTCGGAGATGTACTTGGAGGAATGGAAGTAGGTCACCGAAGGACGGATCTTCATGAACAGCGCCTCGGCCTCGAGGATCTGCGCCTTGTCCTTGCTGGTCACCGGGTAGCCCAGGTAGTGCAGGGCGGCGGGGAGCATTTCCGTCGGCGAGTCGAGGAAGCTGATGCCGCAGGCCTTGAGCTTCTCGGCGTTCTCCGGCTTGAACAGCAGGTCCCAGGAATTGGTCGGCGCGTCGGCCCCGAGCACGGCCTTGACCTTGTCCGGGTTGTAGCCGATGCCGATCGAGCCCCACATGTAAGGGAAGGCGTGGGCGTTGCCCGGGTCGCTGGCGGCGACGTTCTGCAACAGCACCGGGTTGAGGTTCTTCCAGTTCGGCAGCCGCGACTTGTCCAGTTCCTGGTAGACCCCGGCCTTGATCTGCTTGGCCATAAAGCTGTTGGACGGGACCACGATGTCATAGCCGGACTTGCCGGTGAGCAGGCGCGCTTCCAGGGTTTCGTTGCTGTCGAAGACATCGTAGATGACGTGGATGCCGGTCTCGGCCTCGAATTTCTTCAGGGTGTCCGGGGCGATATAGTCCGACCAGTTGTAGACACGCAGCTCCTTGTCGCTGGCTTGAGCGCCGGTCACCATCGCGCCCATCAAGGACAGTGTTAGCAGAGTCCTGCCAAGCATTTTCATCACTACAACTCCATTTCTTATTGTGCAGAATTGCTGCATTCGCAATGCGCTGTATCTGGTTGCACGCCTTCGCCAGCCGGCTGGCTGGCGAAGCGGGTTAATGAGGATTCAGGCCGTCGCTTGCATCCGTGGTGCGCTTGCCGGTTGATAGGCTTCGTTGGCGGTGTATTCCATGGCTTCCTGGATCGCCCGCTTGCGGGCGGCTTCGGCGCGACGGCTGAAGTACCAGACCAGGAAAGTCGCCAGCGACACCGCCAGCAGAATCAGGCTGGCCACCGCGTTGATTTCCGGCTTCACCCCCAGGCGCACCGCCGAGAACACTTCCATCGGCAAGGTGGTGGAACCCGGCCCGGAGACGAAGCTCGCCAGCACCAGGTCGTCCAGCGACAGGGCAAACGACATCATGCCGCCCGCCGCCAGCGATGGCGCGATCATCGGGATGGTGATCAGGAAAAACACCTTGAACGGCCGCGCGCCCAAATCCATGGCCGCCTCTTCGATGGACAGGTCCAGCTCGCGCAAGCGCGCGGAGACTACCACGGCCACATAGGCGGCGCAGAATGTGGTGTGGGCGATCCAGATAGTGACGATGCCACGCTCCTGCGGCCAGCCGATCAGTTGCGCCATGGCCACGAACAACAGCAGCAGCGACAGGCCGGTGATCACTTCCGGCATCACCAGCGGCGCGGTGACCAGGCCGCCGAACAGCGTGCGGCCTTTAAAGCGGGTGACCCGCGTCAGTACGAAGGCCGCCAGGGTGCCCAGGGCCACCGCGGCGATCGCGGTGTAGCAGGCGATCTCCAGGGAGCGCACCACCGAGCCCATCAACTGCTGGTTGTCCAGCAGGCCGACGTACCACTTCACCGACCAGCCGCCCCAGACCGTCACCAGCTTGGAAGCGTTGAACGAGTAAATCACCAGGATCAGCATCGGCAGGTAGATGAACACCAGGCCGAACACCAGCATCAGGCTGGAAAATCCAAAACGTTTCATGCCCGTCCCTCCATCTCTTTGGCCTGGCTGCGGTTGAACAGCAAGATTGGAATAATCAGGATCGCCAGCATCACCACCGCCAGGGCGGAGGCCACCGGCCAGTCACGGTTGTTGAAGAACTCCTGCCACAGCACGCGGCCGATCATCAGGGTTTCCGGGCCGCCCAGCAGCTCGGGAATGACGAACTCGCCAACCACCGGAATGAACACCAGCATGCAGCCGGCGATGATGCCGTTCTTGGCCAGCGGCACGGTGATTTTCCAGAAGTTGTTGAAGTTGCTCGAACCCAGGTCCGACGCGGCTTCCAGCAGGCTCTGGTCGTGCTTGACCAGGTTGGCGTACAGCGGCAGCACCATGAACGGCAAATACGCGTACACCACCCCTATATAAACCGCGGTGTTGGTGTTGAGGATCTCGATCGGTGCCGAGGTCAGGCCGCTCCACATCAGGAAGCCATTGAGCAGGCCGTTGTTGCTGAGGATGCCCATCCACGCGTAGACGCGGATCAGGATCGCGGTCCAGGTCGGCATCATGATCAACAGCAGCAAGACGTTCTGGGTTTCCTTGCTGGCCTTGGTGATCGCGTAGGCCATGGGGAAGCCGATCACCAGGCACATCAGGGTGCTGAGCAGGGCGACTTTCAATGAGCCCAGGTAAGCCGAGATGTACAGCTCGTCACCCACCAGCAACGCATAGTTGCCGACGTTGAGCAGCAGCTGGAATTTCTGTTCGGCGAAGCTGTAGATCTCCGAGTAGGGCGGGATCGCCAGGGCGGCTTCGGAAAAGCTGATCTTCATCACCAGGAAAAACGGCAGCATGAAGAACAGGAACAGCCAGAGGAAGGGAATGCCGATCACCAGCTTGCGACCGCTGGGCAGCACACGGGACAAACGCTGATTGAGAGTCAGGCTGGAGGTATTCATGCGCGCAGTACCACGCCGCTGTCGTCTTCCCACCACACGTAGACCTGGTCGTCCCAGGTCGGCCGTGCGCCGCGGCGTTCGGCGTTGGCCATAAACGACTGGACGATCTTGCCGCCGGGCAGTTCGACGTAGAACACCGAATGCCCGCCGAGGTAGGCGATGTCATGCACCTTGCCCCGCGACCAGTTGTAGCGGTGCTCGGGCTGGGTGCTGCTGACCAGCATTTTTTCCGGGCGGATGGCGTAGGTCACCGACTTGTCCTGCACCGAGGTGCTGACGCCGTGGCCGACGTAGATCTGCTGTTCCAGCTCCGGGCAGTGGATTACCGCGTGGCCTTCCAGGTCTTCGATGACGGTGCCGTCGAAGGCGTTCACGTTGCCGATGAACTCGCAGACCATGCGGCTGACCGGGGCTTCGTAAATGTCGATCGGGCTGCCGATCTGGGCGATCCAGCCCAGGTGCATGATGGCGATGCGCTGGGCCATGGTCATGGCTTCTTCCTGGTCGTGGGTCACCATCACGCAGGTCACGCCGACGCGCTCGATGATCTCCACCAGTTCCAGCTGCATCTGCGAGCGCAGCTTCTTATCCAGGGCGCCCATGGGTTCGTCGAGCAGCAGCAGCTTCGGCCGCTTGGCCAGGGAGCGGGCCAGGGCCACGCGCTGGCGCTGGCCGCCGGACAGCTGGTGCGGCTTGCGCCTGGCGTACTGGGTCATGTGCACCAGGCGCAGCATTTCTTCCACCCGCGCATCGATCTCGCTGGCCGGCAGGCGGTCCTGCTTGAGGCCGAAGGCGATGTTCTGCGCCACGGTCATGTGCGGGAACAGCGCGTAGGACTGGAACATCATGTTGATCGGCCGCTCATAGGGCGGCATGTCGGTGATGTCCACGCCGTCCAGGTAGATACGCCCCTCCGTCGGCCGCTCGAAACCCGCCAGCATGCGCAGCAGGGTGGACTTGCCGGAACCCGAGCCACCGAGCAGGGCGAAGATCTCGCCCTGGTGGATGTCCAGGGACACATCGTCCACGGCCACGGTTTCATCGAACTTCTTGGTCACGCGGTCGACTCTCACCAGCACCTTCTGCGGTTGCGGGTGACCTTCCAGAGCCTTTCTGTACGTGCTGGAGGCGTTTGCCATGTGGAACTCCCAACAGATGTCAGTCGTCGGGCCAAAACGGCCCGGCTTAATAGATGGATGACAAACCCGCGGGGGCGGGTTTATTCGGCGCTGCCGTCCTGGCGGCCTGACGCTGGTTCTTGTTCTTGAAAGCAGGTTCTCGTAGTGCTGGGTGTGGCTTGAACCGCTCCGCAGGCCGGGGCGGGCGCGCAAGGGCGCACCGCCGCCGGCCAGGGAGCGTGGCAGTCAATTTCGCGGGTGAAGCTTTGAATCAGTGGCCGTTGCGCTGCGCCGCCCGTTGCCGGCAGGCATCGCCGAAGGCCTGGAAGATCCGCAGGTAGACCGGGTTCGACAGCACCTGCCATTCCGGATGCCACTGCACGCCCAGGGCAAAGGCCGTGCTGTGTTGCACCGACACGGCTTCGATCAGCCCGTCCGGCGCCAGCGCCTCGGCGCGCAGGCCCGGGGCCAGGCGGTCGATGCCCTGGCTGTGGATCGAGTTGACCTGGAATTCCTGGGGCAGGTCCAGGGCCTGGAACACACCGCCGGCTTGCACCCTGACGGCATGGGCCGGGGCGTACTGCACGGCCAGGTCCGGGTGGTCGGCTTCGCGGTGGTCGAGGTAGCCGGGCAACTCATGCACCTTTTGGTGCAGGCTGCCGCCGAAGGCCACGTTCATTTCCTGGAAGCCGCGGCAGATGCCCAGCACCGGCACGCCGGCGGCAATCGCCGCGCGCAGCAGGGGCAGGGTGGTGGCATCGCGCTGGGGGTCGTGAGCGGTGCCCGGTTCGCTGTCCGGGCCCTGATAGTGGAAGGGCTCCACATTCGATGGCGAGCCGGTGAACAGCAGGCCGTCCAGCTGCGCCAGCAATTGCTGGTTTTCGCTCAGGTCGGCCAGGGAAGGAAGGATGACCGGAAGCCCCTGGGCGGCGGTGCTGACAGCACGCAAGTACTTGTCGCCGCTGATGTGGTAGGGGTGCAGCCCGATCTCTTTGACGCACGCAGTAACGCCGATCAATGGCTTGAATGCCATTTTTATCACCTCGAAATTCACGCTGGAACGAGTTTTTCGAGAGCTTATCCTCGTTGATTTTAATTAACAACTTCCGTGTAAAAAATTCTAAACGTAGCTCGTCGGATTCTCGGGTTTTGTGCGCCTGCCGCCTGCTTGTGTGGCCATATAGGGCAAAATATTTAACGCTTTGGGCCCTATGTTCGCTATTGACTTCACTTTTCCTTTCGGATTGACTGCTGCCACGAAACCGCTTTGAACATAATAATTAACACATAGGTGCATCATGTCGGTCCCACTGCGTGCCGTTCAGCTCAACGAAGCCAACGCCTTCCTGAAGAACCATCCCGAGATCCTCTACGTCGACCTGCTGATTGCAGACATGAACGGCGTGGTGCGTGGCAAGCGCATCGAACGTACCGCCCTGCACAAGGTGTACGAAAAAGGCATCAACCTGCCGGCTTCGCTGTTTGCCCTGGACATCAACGGCTCCACCGTGGAAAGCACCGGCCTGGGCCTGGACATCGGCGACGCCGACCGCATCTGCTACCCGATCCCCGGCACCCTCAGCGTCGAGCCCTGGCAGAAGCGCCCGACCGCGCAACTGCTGATGACCATGCACGAAATCGAAGGCCAGCCGTTCTTCGCCGACCCGCGCGAAGTGCTGCGCCAGGTCGTTGCCAAGTTCGACGAATTGGGCCTGACTATCTGCGCGGCCTTCGAGCTGGAGTTCTACCTGATCGACCAGGACAACGTGAACGGTCGCCCGCAGTCGCCGCGTTCGCCGATTTCCGGCAAGCGTCCGCAGTCGACCCAGGTCTACCTGATCGACGACCTCGACGAATACGTCGACTGCCTGCAAGACATCCTCGAAGGCGCGAAAGAGCAGGGCATCCCCGCCGACGCCATCGTCAAGGAAAGCGCCCCGGCGCAGTTCGAGGTCAACCTGCACCACGTCTCCGACCCGATCAAAGCCTGCGACTACGCGGTGCTGCTCAAGCGCCTGGTGAAAAACATCGCCTACGACCATGAGATGGACACCACCTTCATGGCCAAGCCGTACCCGGGCCAGGCCGGCAACGGCCTGCACGTGCACATCTCGATTCTCGACAAGCAAGGCAACAACATCTTCGCCAGCGACGACCCGGAAACCAACGACGCCCTGCGCCACGCCATCGGCGGCGTGCTGGAAACCCTGCCGGCGCAGATGGCCTTCCTCTGCCCGAACGTCAACTCCTACCGCCGTTTCGGCGCGCAGTTCTACGTGCCGAACTCGCCGAGCTGGGGCATCGATAACCGCACCGTGGCCGTGCGCGTGCCGACCGGTTCTTCCGACGCCGTACGCATCGAACACCGTGTCGCCGGCGCCGACGCCAACCCGTACCTGCTGATGGCTTCGGTACTGGCCGGCATTCACCACGGCCTGACCAACCGGATCGAGCCCGGCGCGCCGGTGGAAGGTAATTCCTACGAGCAGAACGAACAGAGCCTGCCGAGCAACTTGCGCGACGCCCTGCGGGTGCTCGACGACAGCGAGGTGATGGCCAAGTACATCGACCCGATGTACATCGACGTGTTCGTCGCCTGTAAGGAAAGCGAGCTGGCCGAGTTCGAAAACTCGATCTCCGACCTCGAATACAACTGGTACCTGCACACGGTCTGATGGCCGCTCCTTATCCTGCGTTGAGTATTTGCCATGACTAAATCCCGCAGCGACTGGGAGCAGCGCTTCCAGTCCTTGACCCTCGAAGGCCGCGCCTTTATCGACGGCCAGTATTGCCACGCCGCCAGCGCCGCCACCTTCGAATGCATCAGCCCGGTGGACGGGCGCTTTCTGGCCAACGTCGCCAGCACCGACGAGGCCGACGCCAACCGGGCGGTGCAGGTGGCACGCCGGGCGTTCGAGTCCGGCGTGTGGTCGCGCAAGGCCCCGGCCGAGCGCAAGCGCGTGCTGATCCGCTTCGCCGATTTGATCCTCGAGCACCAGGAAGAACTGGCGCTCCTGGAAACCCTGGACATGGGCAAGCCCATTGGCGACGCCCTGAGCATCGACGTGCCGGCCACCGCCAACGCGATCCGCTGGAACGCCGAGGCCATCGACAAGATCTACGACGAAGTCGCGGCCACGCCCCACGATCAACTGGGCCTGGTGACTCGCGAGGCCTCGGGCGTGGTGGCGGCCATCGTGCCGTGGAACTTCCCGCTGATCATGGCCAGCTGGAAATTCGCCCCGGCCCTGGCGGCGGGCAACTCGTTCATCCTCAAGCCTTCGGAAAAGTCGCCGCTGACCGCGATCCGCATCGCCCAGCTGGCGCTGGATGCCGGCATCCCCAAGGGCGTGTTCAACGTGCTGCCGGGCTACGGCCACACCGTGGGCAAGGCACTGGCCCTGCATATGGACGTGGACGTGCTGGCCTTTACCGGCTCCACCGCGGTGGGCAAGCAACTGCTGGTGTACTCCGGGCAGAGCAACATGAAGCGCGTGTGGCTGGAGGCGGGCGGCAAGAGCCCCAACGTGGTGTTCGCCGACGCGCCGGACCTGCGCGCCGCGGCAGAAGCGGCGGCCAGCGCCATCGCCTTCAACCAGGGCGAAGTCTGCACCGCTGGTTCGCGCCTGCTGGTGGAGCGCTCGATCCGCGAGCAGTTCATTCCGCTGCTGGTGGAAGCCCTCAAGGCCTGGAAACCCGGGCACGCCCTGGACCCTGCGACCCGCGTCGGCGCGCTGGTGGATCAACGCCAGCTGGAGAACGTGCTGCGCTATATCGGCATCGGCAAGGAGCAAGGCGGCCAACTGCTGGCCGGCGGCGCGCGGACCCTGGAAAGCACCGGCGGGCTGTATGTCGAGCCGACCATTTTCGACGGCGTGACCAATGCCATGACCATCGCCCGCGAAGAGATCTTCGGCCCGGTGCTGTCGGTGATCAGCTTCGACACTGAAGAAGAAGCCCTGGCGATTGCCAACGACAGCATCTTCGGCCTCGCCGCCGGGGTCTGGACCAGCAACCTCAGCCGCGCCCACCGCTTCGCCCGTGGCCTGCGCGCCGGCAGCGTGTGGGTCAACCAGTACGACGGCGGCGACATGACCGCGCCGTTCGGCGGCTTCAAACAGTCGGGCAATGGTCGCGACAAGTCGCTGCACGCCTTCGACAAATACACCGAGCTGAAAGCGACCTGGATCAAGCTCTAGGCGCTTTGGCGATCAGGCAAGGCAAAAACAGGCGAGGAACGGCCGGGGTCGCGTTCGACTGTAGGGGCCTACATGAGCATTCCGAGCCTGTTTTTAACGCAGCCTGATCGACGCGCAGACAGTTGTCGTTAAGACGACTACCTATAACAACGGCGGGGCGGGCTTCGACCCGCACCCGCTGGGGAATTCGATAATGCAAACCTACGTAAACAGCTACTACGCCGCGACCCGCAACCCGACCGCCGATTTCCCGGTGCTGGAAGAGTTGGTGGAATGCGACGTCTGTGTGATCGGCGCCGGCTACACCGGCCTGTCCTCGGCGCTGTTCCTCGCCGAGGCGGGCTACAGCGTCACCGTGCTCGAAGCGGCCAAAGTCGGCTTCGGCGCCAGCGGGCGCAACGGCGGGCAACTGGTCAACTCCTACAGCCGCGACGTCGATGTGATCGAGTCGCGCTACGGCGAGAAAAGCGCCGAAGTGCTGGGCAGCATGATCTTCGAAGGCGCCGATATCATTCGTCAGCGCATCCAGCATTACGACATCCAGTGCGACTACCGCCCGGGTGGCATCTTTGCCGCCATGAACAAGAAGCAACTCAAGGGCCTGGCCGAACAGAAGGCCAGCTGGGAGCGCTACGGCAACAAGAACCTGAAGCTGCTGGACCAGGCGCAGATCGCCCAGGAAGTCGGCTCCGACGCTTACGTCGGCGGCCTGCTGGACATGCAGGGCGGGCACATCCACCCGCTGAACCTGGCCCTGGGCGAAGCCAGCGCCATCATCGGCCTGGGCGGCAAGATTTTCGAGCAGTCGGCGGCGCTGGAAATCACCTACGGCGAGCCGAATATCGTACGCACCGCCAAGGGCGTGGTGCGCGCCAAGTACCTGCTGATCGCCGGCAACGCCTACCTGCAGCAGGACCTCGACCCGCGGGTGACGCGCAAGAGCATGCCGTGCGGCTCGCAGATCGTGGTCACCGAACCGCTATCGGAGAAAATGGCCCGCAGCCTGATCCGCAACAACTACTGCGTCGAAGACTGCAACTACCTGCTGGACTACTACCGCCTCACCGCCGACAACCGCCTGCTGTACGGTGGCGGCGTGGTCTACGGCGCCCGTGAGCCGAACGACATCGAGCAACTGATCCGGCCGAAGATCCTCAAGACCTTCCCCCAGCTCAAGGACGTGAAGATCGACTACCGCTGGACCGGCAACTTCCTGCTGACCATGTCGCGCATGCCGCAATTTGGCCGCATCGAAAAGAACGCCTACTACATGCAGGGCTACAGCGGCCACGGCGTCACCTGCTCGCATCTGGCCGGCAAACTGATCGCGGAAATGATCCGCGGCGACGCCGAACGCTTCGACGCCTTCGCCTCGCTGCCACATATGCCGATGATCGGCGGCCGCACCTTCCAGGCCCCGCTGACCGCCATGGGCGCCGCGTACTACGCGCTGCGCGACCGCTTCGGCATCTAAGCGACAGGGCACATGGGCATGGCACGCCGCGTTCCTGCTCTTGTAGGAGCGCAGCTTGCTCGCGATGAACGATAACGCGGTCCATCAGGCACTCCGCTTGCGCCCGCTTCGTCGGAATGCCGCCCAGGCCGATCGCAGCCTCGCTAACGCTCGACAGCGGCTACAGACCCCAGACGGCCCCAGCACCGGGCCACCCCCGGCTCAACGCCGACCTGTAGCCGCTGCCGAGCCCCAGCGCGGCTGCGCCGAGGTTCGCAGGACCTCCCAGGGCCCGCAAACCCACCGTAAAATCCCCGTAAACCCCTCATCGCCAGCCCTTACAGCAGCGCCGTCAAACATGTTTAAATAGCCGCCTTTCAGGCTCCAGAGGCACCCAAATCGCGACAATCGCGACCCAAGCGCCGAATACCCTTAAGTTCCTCTCGCATAAGGCTGTTATGGACACGGGCACCCGACTCAAACTCGTTCGCGAAAGCTACAAACTGTCCCAGCGCGAGCTGGCCCGGCGCAGCGGCGTGACCAACGCCACCATCTCCCTGATCGAACAGAACCGCGTCAGCCCCTCCGTCAGCTCCCTGAAAAAGCTGCTCGAAGGCATCCCCATGTCCCTGGCCGACTTCTTCACCTTCGACCAGCCCCCGCGCGAACACCAATACGTCTTCCGCGCCAACGAACAACCCGACCTCGGCCGCGACGGCGCCCGCCTGCTGCTGATCGGCGCCGCCCTGCCAACCCGCCAGATGCGCTTTTTGCGCGAACAATACGCCCCCGGCGCCAGCTCCGGCGACGAGCCGATCGTGCATGCGGAAGGGGAGGAGTGCGGCCTTGTGACCCGTGGCACCGTGGAACTGACGGTGGATGGGCAGGTGAGCGTGTTGAACCCGGGGGATGGGTATTATTTTCCGACTACGCTGCCGCATAAGTTTCGCAATATTGGGCAGGATGAGGCGGAGATTATTAGTGCGAATACGCCGGCGAATTTCTGAGTTGGGTAATTCCTGAAACTCTCTCTTGATTCAGAGCGGCTATCGATAGCCGCTTAGCGCTTATCACGGCTGTGCTTTTACGGGGCGCTTTTGAGTTGAATACTTAGGAGTAATGTAGATATCTGCTTGGTTGAGAAGCGTCCGCTTCCGGCCAATAGCTGCCAGTCACGAGAGGACTTAATCGAACCATTACTTCTATTGGTGAGCTACAGGTTCGATCCTAAGGAGTTCATGAGCAAGGACGAAAGGACACAAGACGCTGGAAAGCCCCCATCCTTCTTAGCTTCGGCATATGTCCCTTCTTTTCTAAATCTATTAAATTCACGTCTTCCTCAATTCGGCCGGTGTTCAAATATTAGATTCCACATCTTCGTCACCGCAGGATCGTTGATGTCGAGTTTTTTCAACTGCTCATAAACATTAACTACGTAGTCTGTGCACCTACCGCTTGAGCCCTTAGCACAGCTGACCAACCCAAAAGCTGCTTGCATATCGATGGATCGAATAATATTTTTACCTGCGTACAGAGGTACCAAAGCTTTCACCGGCCCTGAGCCCTCAGCAACAACCTCTACAACTGAAAGATTAAAATTCCTACCTTCACGTCGAGTAAGGTAAGCCTCTACTTCCTCCGTCTTTTCTTCAGAAAACTCAAAAGCAATCCCAATACAACTTGCGTTCGCTTCAAGCACTAGGTTGAGGGTTGGACACGGACAATCACGCGTCCCCCAGTTGGAGACAGACTTTTTATTGAATACACGACAATATCCCTTCAATTCAGCTTTAACACGCTGCATACAGGAAAAGTCTCTCTCCCAACCATCGGTCATCAGCGATCCGAAACCGAAAACCCACATGACACCCTCCTTTTTGATTTTTATCTCTCAGCTGAAAATGGCCTTCGGCTTGGAATTCTCCCAGTCCTTTCGAGCCCTGTTGTAGTCCGACTTAATGCTGTCGAATAGGGAAAATTCAGTGGCCAAAATTTCAACCGTAAGTGGTCCCTCATGGAAATTTTCGGAGTGCGAATGCGCGTCAATATAACGGGACAGCGCGACCATTCTATCGTGCACACGGAGTGCAATTGCCTCATCAAAGAAAACTTGGTTCAATGTGAAAGCTATATTCTCTCGCCACCGACGTACGACGTTGTTAAACAGCTTCTTCTGGATGAAGTCTTCATAGCCGGTTCTCAGGCTTCCACAGGCTTTTTCCAAAGCATCTCGCTGCGAGTCTCCAGTCAACCCACGGGCGGTATCGTAGTGTTTTTTCGCTCGGTCATATGCAGCACCCTCGTAATGCTCGTGAGGGAAAGCCAATCGGTCTATCGCGCCAGGGGCATCACTATCATCACGCCAGACAGTCCGTCCGGCAAATGCCACACCGCTATCCTCCGCGGCAGTTGCGAGGTAGTTCGTAAACAGAATGTCATGAGTGAATACAATGACCTGACGCCGTGTAGCCTCATCCACTAGGCGTTGGGCGATAAGCTCCTTACGTACATGGTCCATGGATGTAACGGGATCATCGAAGATGACGCCGGAACACGTACCACTGAGTTCGATTTCCGTCAGAAAGTCTGCCAATGCGGCGGCGGTCTGCTCCCCCTCACTAAGCACACGGGAAGGGTCAACACCAGCCGTGCCTGCGTTGCTGATCTCAATCTTTCGATCTGTGGTACCTGCATCTCCGGCGAAGCGGAACTGTACGGGTAACTCCAGCTTTAAGGCTTCACAGTTCTCCGCAAATCGAGCGATAAAGCCTTTCGCAACCAACGTCGTAGCTAGGGCTTTTTGCTTACTCGTCACATCACGCTGAATGGCTGAGAAACCCCGAACGCATGGCGTTGCCTTACTTACCCATTGGAGATTCTCAACCGCTGCCGCAATCTCATCATATTGGGCAGAAAGCCTATGGCGGTCATTCAGAAGTTGTTGCTCTAACAAAAGAGCGTCTATTAAAGCCTTGGGGTCACTTTCGCGCAGTTGTTCGTTGTCCTGTTTCAAGCGTTCGACCAAAGCGTTAATTCGCTCTGAAACAGCGTCATACTCCAGCAGGGAACACATCGGGTCGCAGATGTTAGTTACTGCCAAGTCCAAAGTCTCAATGAAATGCCGATAGCCATCCACATGAGCCGCGATATCAGCTTCCAGCACCGCGTCAAGTTCCAGCAACACACGTCGCGCAGCGCTGTCCTGAGCAAAGAACGTAACACTGACCGTGCTTATTTCCGAGCCATGAACCATCATTTCTTCTCGGGCGGTGGTCAGTTGCATTTCAACGTCGCTCGTGGCCATCTTATAGAATCGCCCCATACGATCTGCGCTTTCCACATCAAGCACCTGCTGACACAACACGCAGCGCGCGCCCTCGACTTGGAGAGGGAAAGCATCACCTGGATAGGCTTCGGCGTTGTATGCGATCGCAGCGGATAAGAGATTTCTCCACGCCGTAGTTCCTATGGGCTGTATAGGCTCTTCGCCAAACTGAGCTGCGGACAATGCCGCTCCCTTTTCGATGAGCTCACCAATCTGCTTAGCTGTTTTACCAATTTTGGTCACCGTGGTCGGATTTACACCAGCAGCCAGCGCAGCAATACTCGCTTTGACAGCTTCCAGATCAACAATTCGTTGCTCGTTTTTTTTGACGATCTCCTTGGGATCCGTTGTCCTAAGTTCAGTCAACTGCGGCTCGATAGCCATTAATCTAGCGGCTTCGGCATCGCCAAACACCGCAAACGCTTTCAGCTGGCTCAAATCCGTTTGGGCGCTGAGCGTCGCCAAGGCATTGGCTACATCTGACGTGCTGTCTTGGATGGCAAATTTATCCAGTACCGGCGTCCGATTGGCGATTTCGTCGCGAAGTTTTGTTTGTAATTTGCCAAACGCTGTAACCATTCGAGGGAAAACGTCGAACAGATACGGCATGACTTGAAAAACGTTACGATCATCAAGATGCACGCGAACGCAGGTCGAATCGAAAACGGAAAAGCCATCACGCAATCGAGGGCATGCCTCTTGATGTACGAACTTGACGCTTAACCCATCATCAAAATGGAAGGTGGCCGTAGGTTTCGGATGTGTGCCCTTCGCTAGCCTGACGTCACCTAGGATCCCTGTGTCTTTGGATCGAGTGAAGCATGCAGACTTCAATACACGAGCATAACCAGACTTCCCGGCGCCATTGGGGCCATAGATCACAGTAAGCTTTGGTCCGAAGCTCAGTGTTTCACCAACAGCTAGCGCATTGACGCCTGTCACCGACTCGATGGAGCTCAAGGTGCTGACCGCCTTCGAAATGTCGACCTCAAACTGCGGAAGCGTCATATCCCAAGTGGCACGAACTGCCGCTGGCACACTAAGAGTTTGGTCGATTAGGTATTCGGTGAAGACCTCATCTAGTGACTCATCGCTGAGCTCAGCTGATGCCACCAACCGGCTTAACAAAAAGCCCTGCCAGGGAGAAAGTGTTTTCCCCCAATCAGACAGCGCATCGAAGATATTGAAAGCAGGCTGCGTCATCGGGTGGCTCTCGATAGCGAAACTATAGGATAAATGCTGCGAGAATCCAGTCTTATAGATACTCACGCACGGTTACCAAACGTACACAGCATAGTTGAGAGAAATGTTGTGAGAGCCCAGAAAGTACGTAATTTAACAACCGGCGCTTGTCACCTCGCCAGCAAAGCAGGAGATCTGCGAACTCCTCTTACATGTAGATCCGAAATGACAGCTTTTGGCCGATTGCAGGCCTTCGTGAAAAGCAGCAATTTGCCATTGAAGAGACGTTCGATGAAAACCGTTTAATGCCAAGCCGCCTGCGTATGCCATCGATTTGTTAGAGAGCTATAATGGCAAATTCTTCGTGAACGGAAGTGGTATAGGAGCCTAGTCAATACCAGCACATTACGTAAGTCAGTCAATCAGTCTATGACAAATGGCATTGGCTCCATCGATTGGATCGCAGAGCGGATGGGCACCAACGGATACATGATTCAACAGAATTACGATTCAGCAAGATATGTAATCTGGCTCTCTTATCAACAGGCCGCAAGGCTTGTATCAACACCTGAGATGACTGTGATAGGAAAAATTGATCGCCGCCGGATTGATGAAAAAATCAAGCATGCTATAGTCGTCGACGAGCCGTGAGGTAGCCGAAAGCTTACTCACAGTGGAAGAAAACCACTTAATCTGACGAAATCGGAGTAACTCCCTATGCACCCCCCTGTATATTCGACCTTATTTTCTTGCCTCTATAACGAACCGGAACCAGTAGGACACCTCGGACGAGGATCGCACTACTCCGTCTTTAGATCAGTAGAATGGCTTGACGTTACCCGATCACCTCTCAAAGTTCCTCAGATTCATGACTTTGCGGTGATTTGGGACGAAGACCATGACACTCGAATAATCGAAACAATCGAAGCCATATACATGGCGGGTCTGTTATCACCTATACAATTCATAGGTGAGCGCAAAGGGACGCTGACAGTTATCGTCGCCGCGAAATTTTACTTCAGCGGCACTGATGCTGACATTCAGGCTTATGAGCGCGAACTTCAGAAAATCTGCGATAACTCAAGCCATGGAGATCCTTGGCCAGTTGATTTAGGGATGTTTGATCGCTCTCCTGGATTCCCGACTCACCAGACGGAATTGCATGGCCTGATCAGTGCGGAAGAGCATCGCGTTATCACATACCTACGAAATATCGACTCGCTTTGGCAACTTGGTACAAAACCTTTCATTGCAAATACTCGCCTAAATACTTTTCCACCATTGCCATCAATCCCGCAGGCCCCTCCACTGGCGACACCATCGCTTTTCTCTAAAACGTAATTTTTGTCATTGGAATAGCTCACTCGGTCCAAGCAATAAGCCCTGCTTCGGCAGGGTTTATGGCATAGACTGCGTTATGGTACTCAAAGCGTACCATCCAGACTGCCAATATATCCCTACTGGGTTGCTGGCTTTTGACTAGTGAGGATGTAGCGACTCATGGATGCGTCTTCAATTATATAATCAACCGTACCGATCAGTTTCCAGCCTTTCGCAATAATGGTATTCGCTTGCTGCGGGTGTCAGTAACTAAGCGCCAACAGTGACTGGCTACGACTGCCCTTTATAGCCGTTTCAGGCCTTCCCAGAACGACCTCTATTGGCCGGTTGCTGCCGGATACAACTGGCAGCTATTGGCCGAAAGCGGCCGCTCAAAAACAAAGAGTGAGACCACTCTTGATCCACCCGTTTAACCGCCTCAAAAAAACCTGTTTAAAGACGCTCGCGGTTGTTGATGTTTCGTATGAAGAGATGGGGAGGGCGTGATCGGGTTTCGAAAGGGGGGCACGTGGAGCGGTGTATTTTCTGGAAATAAACTCCTCCCCATTTCTGCTCAGGAACGCGGGCTCGTCAAATAGTCACATAGACGGGAGGATGGCACTGGGCTATCGTCGGTTCGCCTATTGCGGTATTTCTTCTGCGTAGTGTCTTCCACGAGCCAGTGCGAGCTAATGATTGCAGCGACGCTCGAAGGGCACCGGAAAAATCTATCTAGGAACCGACATCGATGATTTACCAATGCAACGGATGCAATAAGACGACATTTGAAACCGCGTGCCCATGGTGCAACAGCTCACAGGTCTCTCCCTCGGCTGAATTGCGCGTTCAGCATCTTACTCCCCTTGATCCTTCGTTCTATCCCGATTTTCAGTACCAATCCAAAGGACTCATCAAGGATTTTCTGGGGAAAAAGAAAGAACAGGCGCAGTTGAACGATCTGCTCAACAACGTTTTGAGAAAGTATGCGCAACTCAAGCAGCCGTACTTTACGAACTTCATACATACCACTCGTGAGACTGCTTCTGGTAGCTCTGATGTTGGCGTGCCCGGCCCCAGGTTCGATGGGGTGTACACCGAACGCGAGCTGTTTCGTGAGGTTCTTATTCGCAAGGGGTTTGATGAGCTTGAGGGGCAACCTTCGCTTTTGGACAAATTGCTTCTGACCACTGCGTTCAACTCTGTCTATCTCGGCTTTTCCAGAGAACTCAGCCGGCACATCAAAACGGATCTGACAGAGACTCTCCGCTCCTGGATCGAGGAGGCAGGGACAACCTTTCGATCCGACCTCGCTCTGTTTTACTACTATCTCTGGGAAAACGACGTTTCGTACCCAAGCATTCAATTTACCCCTCAGGCAGGAACGACGGCCAGTGTTCCATTACTACCACTAGCCGAATTCCGTAAGGGGCTCGGTTGGTGTGAAAGCATCTACTTCCACATTCTGGTGGAGCGCCTTGGGAGTCAGCTCGAGCACTTCAATCCGAATCGATTCATCACGATGTATCTCGTGGATGCTATGGACGGCTTTCAGTTTGAGGCATTCCTGGTCGAGATTTTCCAAACTATCGGGTTTGACGTGAAGGAAACAAAAAAGACTGCTGATCAGGGCGCCGATCTTTTTGTCAGTCGGTTCGGCAAAAACATGGTAATCCAGGCCAAAAATTACACGGGCTCTGTTGGGAATGCCGCAGTGCAGCAAGCAATCTCCGCCAAAGCGTTCTATGCGTGTGACGAGGCTATGGTGGTTACCAATTCCTACTACACAAAGTCCGCGAAAGAGTTGGCCGGTACTGCTGGAGTGCGATTAGTCGATCGTGAGGGCTTGCAGAATTACCTTGATGATTACAACCAGAAGCTCATTGAGGTGTTTCAAGCAGAGGCTGAGGAAAGTTAGCTAAGGATGGGCCATAGATCTGACCTATTCCCAAGAGGGAAATAGATTTTTCCCAATTATTGGCCCATTATTGTTCCTTCCCCGTTATCGCCCTTTAATCAAAAGTTAGCCACTGCAGTCGAGACTTCGCAGATGATCAAAGAAAGCCCTCTGGGAAAACTAATTGCTAGTCTTCAGGAGAATATTTCTGAGGGGCGCTTGGACAAAGCCGCAATTGAGAAAGCAACGAAAGAACTAGCGAAGCTTGGGTATCAATACGACGAAGATGTTTTCCCCCGACTCGTAGGTACGGAAAATTTCTCGAACAATAGTTCGGATTCTCCACAAGACCTTGCAGAGGCTCTTTTGTGGAAGCTAGGGAAATGGAAGGCATACAAGAAGTTCTGTGCGAACTATGCCACAGAGCAGCCAGTATCAACAAATACCGATGTGGTGTTCTATGCCTTTGCAATGCATCTGAAAGATAAGATAAATCCGATTTATGACCAGCACGCAATCAGGTCGCTTTGGGCGATCTTCGGAAAATTAACTGCCGACGAGAGGCAGAAGTGTAAGTCGCTACTTTTCGATACGAAAAACAAATGGAAGCAGTCTGGTACAGGGAAGAGTGCAGTTGATTGCTACTCAATTTTCGTGAAACACGTTAATGACCTAGTTTTGGCTAGCGGGGGAGCAAGCAAGTCTGAGCTTGACCGCTTGCTCATGCCCCTAGGTCAGGCAATCAAGAAGTCTACGAAAACGTATATTGAATTTGAAGCTCTTTGTGGTTGGCCTCGTAGTGGGTGACAATTTGCTGCAGGCGCGACGGTCCTGAAGGGTCGCGGCCTTTTTGCAGATGTTAGTGCCCCCTTTTGAGTCTTAACCAAACTTTATGTACCAATTTAAAAATTTTGTAGAGCCAGGAGAAGAAATGTCCTTTTACATGATTACCTATGGGCACGCACAGATTGAAGAGCTTTATATTGGTGAAACCGAAGATGCTGCAGTATCAAATGCCAGAGGCTTAATCGATCAGTGGCCAGAATATGCAGCACTGACAGATGAAGAAATTATAGAGCTCGCCAAAAACGGCGATGCCGAATTTGATTTGGTTGAGATACATGCGCCCTGGCCTGGCACTAGTCACAGCCAAGAGCAGTTGGTCGCCATATATGAGCAACAGCAAGGCTAGGCGTATTGTTACATAACAGTCCGCTCAAATCGTTCGCCTCGCTCACTGAGACGGGCTTTAATCCATCCCTTTTTTCACTGGGCTACTCGACTGAGCCTCGCATCAGTATGGGGAAAAAGATCGAGTCGAATATCGCGATTTCAAGCGAATAGGTTCGGAGAATGTCCGCTTTTGGCTGTGGATTCAACCGGTCGACGCAACAGATTGGCTAAATCGTTCAGCGGGTGTTTCGTAGTCTAGTGTTTTCCGAGGGCGGCTATTTAGCTGCCTTGCGACTTCATTGAGCGTGGCTTGCGAGTGATCCGCAAGGTCGGTTCCTTTCGGGAAGTACTGCCTTAACAACCCGTTGGTGTTCTCATTCGATCCCCGTTGCCAAGGACGATGAGGATCGCAGAAGTAGACCTTGATGTCGGTAGCCACCGTAAAGCGCTTATGGTCAGCCATCTCTTTTCCGCGATCCCACGTCAGCGATTTGTAGAGTTCTTGGGGTAAGTTGCGGGCGCTTTCGATCAGGGCGCTGATGACCGTCTCGCTATCCTTACCGTCCAATTTCACCAGCATTACGTAGCGGGTATGACGCTCAACAAGAGTGGCAATTTGGCTGTTCCTGCTACCGCACAGCAGGTCGCCTTCCCAGTGACCTGGCACCGCCCGATCCTTAGCCGCGGCCGGGCGTTCGCGGATCGATACCGCGTCAGTGATTCGACCGTGATTTTCTTTCTTCTGCGTGTGATGGCGCGAGCGACGCATGGCCCGCGTGCGCCGTAAATGCTCAAGCAACTCTTTCTTCAGAGCCCCGCGAGCCTGTATGAAGAGCGTGCGATAGATCGCCTCGTGTGACACCTGATAGCTCGTATCGTCCGGGTAGGTACGCTTCAACCAACCGGCAATTTGTTCCGGTGACCACTGCAATTGAAGCTTGTCTGCAACAATTTGCGCCACCGTT
>NZ_FNPW01000027.1:23928-41090 GCF_900107395.1 Pseudomonas sp. NFIX28 | reverse complement strand
CCGTAGCCGCTGCCGAGCACCGCGAGGCTGCGATCGACTGCGCAGCAGGCGCCACTCTTGAGTCCGCAAGAGGTCCTGCGGACCTATCGCAGCCTCGCTTCGCTCGGCAGCGGCTACAGGGCTACGGGGTTACGACATTCCTTGAGGGGAGGCCAGGGTCTTGCCGTCCAGCGCATCGCCAATGGTCAGGAAATGCCCGCCCGCCACATGGTGCAGGGTACGCAAGGTGTCGTGCCCGGCGAAATGCCAGCGGCCCTCGCTGAATACTCGCGCGTCGGCCTGGGCGGCAATGACTTCGGCGAGGAACAGGTCGTAGCGTTCATGGTTCTGCGGTTCCGGCAGCAGCCGGCATTCCAGCCAGGCCACGCAACCGTCGAGCAGCGGCGCGTCGATCAACTCGCCGGCGAAGGTCGGCAGGCCATACAACTGGAATTTGTCGCGGCCCTGGTCGCGGTTCAGTTCCAGGCCGGAAGTGGAGCCGACGGTCTGCACGATATCGACCTGGGCGGCGCAGGGCACGTTGAGCACGAAGGTGCCGGAGGCTTCCAGTAGCTGGCGGGTCCAGGTGGATTTATCGAGCACCACCGCGACTTTCGGCGGTTCGAAATCCAGCGGCATGGCCCAGGCCGCGGCCATGATATTGCGCTGGCCGCCATGGGCGGCGCTGACCAGCACGGTCGGCCCGTGGTTGAGCAAGCGGTAGGCCTTGGCCAGGGGAACCGGGTGACGATGGATGGCGCTCATGGGTACGGCTCCAGAAAAAAAGACTCGATTGTAGCCAGATCGCGCTGCGGCGCAGCCATCGGGATTGGACGGTTTTCCTGGACAATCCATCCAGATTGACCGGGCTTATCCACAGCTCGCGGCTGCTTAGACTGGGCCTTCACCTTACCAGCTGAAGGAGCTTTTCCATGGCAGGCCAATCCTTGAAAAACCACTCGTTGAAAGACAAGGTCGCACTGATCGCCGGCGGCGCGAAAAACCTCGGTGGCCTGATCGCCCGGGACCTCGCCGCCCACGGCGCCCAGGCCATCGCCGTGCATTACAACAGCGCCAGCAGCCAGGCCGAGGCCGAGCGCACCGTGGCGGCGATCAAGAACCTGGGCGTCGATGCCCAGGCCTGGCAGGCCGACCTGACCACCGCCGCGGCGGTGGAGCAATTGTTCAGCGACGCCAAGGCCCGTTTCGGCAAGATCGACATCGCCATCAACACCGTGGGCAAGGTCCTGAAAAAACCCATAGTCGAGATCAGCGAAGCCGAGTACGACGACATGTTCGCGGTCAATTCCAAGAGTGCGTTTTTCTTTATCAAGGAAGCCGGCAAGCACCTGGAGGACCACGGCAAGCTGGTGTCGCTGGTGACCTCGCTGCTCGGCGCCTACACCCCCTTTTATGCCGCCTACAGCGGGGCCAAGGCGCCGGTGGAACACTTTACTCGCGCCGCCTCCAAGGAGTTCGGTGCCCGCGGCATCTCGGTCACCGCCGTGGGCCCGGGGCCGATGGACACGCCCTTCTTCTACCCGGCCGAAGGCGCCGACGCCGTGGCTTACCACAAGGCCGCCGCGGCGCTGTCCGGCTTCAGCAAGACCGGCCTGACCGACATCGAGGACGTAGTGCCCTTCATCCGTCACCTGGTCACCGACGGCTGGTGGATCACCGGCCAGACCCTGCTGATCAACGGCGGCCACGCCACCAAGTGAGGCCCGGCCTTCAGATCGACGGTTGTCATCGACCCGAGTAATCCGCCAAGGGCCGAGGTAGATTGGCGTTTGCAAAAGGCTTGCGTAGGAGCGAGGCTTGCCCGCGATAGCGTTGTGTCAGACAACCACTAATCGCGGGCAAGCCTCGCTCCTACCGAAAATATGCACAACACGCCGGAACGACGCCCCCTCCATGGATAAGCTCGAGCAATACCGTGTGTTCATCCAGGTGGCTGAAATGGGCAGTTTCATCAAGGCCGCGCATGCCCTTGAGCTGCCCCGGGCCACCGTCTCGGCGGCGGTCCAGCAACTGGAGACCGCCCTGGCCACGCGCCTGTTGCACCGCACCACACGCCAGGTGCAACTGACCGCCGACGGCGCCATCCTGCTGGAGCGCGCGCGCCTGCTGCTCGGCGATGCGGTGGAACTCGAGCGGCTGTTTCACACCCGTCAGCTGGACGTCTGCGGGCGGCTCAATGTCGACGTGCCCAGCCGCATTGCCCGGCGGCTGATTGCGCCCGCCCTGCCCCATTTGTTCGACCAGTACCCCGGCCTGAAACTGGCGCTGGGCTCTACCGACCGTTCCATCGACCTGGTGCAGGAAGGCGTGGACTGCGTCATCCGCGTCGGCACCCTGCGCGACAGCAGCCTGATCGTCCGGCGCCTCGGCCACCTGGCCCTGATCAACTGCGCCAGCCCCGGCTACCTGGCGCAGCACGGCCAGCCCCGGACCCCGGGCGACCTGGCCGACGGCCACTGGATGGTCGGCTATGGTTCCCCCAGCACCGGCCGCGAGCTGCCTTGGGTGTACCTGGCCGAAGGTCGCGAGCTGGAGCTGAACCTGCCCAGCCGGGTGATCGTCAACAACGCCGAAAACTACATCGCCTGCTGCCGCGCCGGGCTGGGCCTGATCCAGATTCCGCGCTTCGACGCGCAGTACCTGCTCGACCGTGGCGAGCTGGTGGAAGTCCTGCCCGGCTTTCGCGCCGCGTCCATGGCGATCTCCGCGCTGTACCCCAACCGCAACCATCGCTCGCGCCGCCTGAACGCCTTTATCGAATGGTTCGAAACCCTGGTCGCGCCCCACCTCGAAGGCCAGCGCAACAACACCTAGCCGCCCTCGCCCGTGCGTATCGCAGACGGTCAGCCAGACAGCTGATGGGCGAACTGGCCGACGGCGCTGACCACCTTTTGCGCGCCGTCCTGGATCTCGACGATCACCGTGCCGGCCTCGGCGGCCAGGGCCAGGCCTTGCTCGGCCTGGGTCTTGCCGTCGGCCATCAGCACCACGGCCTCGCGGGCCATGTCCTGGTTGCGCCGCACCACGCCGACGATTTCGTCGGTGGCCTTGCTGGTGCGCGAGGCCAGTTGCCGGACCTCGTCGGCCACCACCGCGAAGCCGCGTCCCTGATCCCCGGCGCGGGCCGCTTCGATGGCCGCGTTGAGCGCCAGCAGGTTGGTCTGTTCGGCAATGTCGCTGATGGTCTTGACGATGCTGCCGATCACCCGCGACTGCTCGTTCAGCGCCTCGATACCGTCACTGGCCTGCTGCATGTGCCTGGCCAGGTCGCGCATCACTTCCACCGCCTGGCTTACCACCGAGGAGCCGCGCTGGGCACTGCTGTCGGTCTGCCGCGAGATGGTGTAGGCGATCTCGGCGGCCTCGGCGACGGACTGTTCCTGGTTGACCTGCTCGGTGATCAGGGTGGCGAATTTCACCACCTTGTAGAGCCTGCCATTGGCATCGACCACCGGGTTGTACGAAGCGTCGAGCCAGACCACGCGGCCCTGGCTGTCGATGCGCTTGAAGCGGTCGGCGACGTATTCGCCGGCGTTCAAGCGTGCCCAGAACGCTTGGTAGGCCGGGCTGCCGTACTCCTGCTGCTCGCAGAACAGGCTGTGGCTCTGGCCCCGGATCTGCTCGAGGCTGTAACCCATGCAGCTGAGGAAGCGCTCGTTGGCGGTCAGCACCCGGCCCTTGAGGTCGAACTCGATCACCGCGGTCGAACGCAGCAAGGCGGCGATCAGGTTGTCGTGCTCGCAAGCGGACTGCACGGTCTCGGTCAGGTCGCCGGCGATCAGGGAAAACGACTTGAGTTGCCGCTCGGAGTCGAAGATCGGTTGCAGGATCACGCTCAGCCAGGCGTCCTGGCCGTCGCCGCGACGCAAGCGCAGGGTGTCGTCGAAAGGTTCGCGGTTGGCCAGCGCCGTCATGAAACGCGCATGCGCTTCCGTGGGCCGGGCATCGTCCGGCAGCAGATTGTCGATGGGCCAACCGAGCAACTTCTCGGGGGAATAATGCATGCGCTGGGTGAAGTTACGGTTCGCCGACAGGACTCGCCGCTGCGGATCGAGCTGGACGCTTAGCAGGGTGCGCTCAAAACCTTCCTTGACCTGCTCAAGCGCGCGAAACTCATCGCTCAGCGCGAGGAGTTTCTGATTCAAACGTTTATTGAACATAGGGCCCACCGATAGCCTGTGATTGGAGACTGCTGCAGCCTCGCCATCGGCGTTGCAAAGAGGTTCTTGACGCGCCCGGGGCTCTTTAGGATTTATCCTTGAGCAAGACAGGAAACTTCCTAACACGCCCGCGCGCAGAGCACAGGCGTCGGGGCTAAACGTGGCCGCCCGGCGTCACGCCCGCAAAGGCCTGGCGCCGGGCCCTCCTCAGTTCGACAACTGGCTGGCGAACTGGCCGACCGCGTCCACTACCTTCTGGGCGCCATCCTGGATCTCGACGATCACCGTACCGGCCTCGGCGGCCAGGGCCAGGCCCTGCTCGGCCTGCGCCTTGCCGTCGGTCATCAGCGCGACCGCCTCGCGCGCCATGTCCTGGTTCTGCCGCACCACGCCGACAATCTCGTCGGTGGCCTTGCTGGTGCGCGAGGCCAATTGCCGGACTTCGTCGGCCACCACGGCGAAGCCGCGCCCCTGCTCACCGGCCCGCGCCGCTTCGATGGCCGCGTTGAGCGCCAGCAGGTTGGTCTGCTCGGCGATGCCGCTGATGGTCTTGACGATGCTGCCAATTACCAGCGACTGCTCGTTCAGCGCCTCGATGCCTTCACCGGCCTGCTGCATGTGCTTGGCCAGGTCGCGCATCACGTTCACCGCCTCGGTCACCACGGTGGTGCCGCGCTGGGCGCAGTTGTCGGTTTGCAGGGAGGTGCTATAGGCGATGTTCGCCGCCTCGGCGACCGCCTGCTCCTGGTTCACCTGATCGGTAATCACCGTGGCGAACTTGACCACCTTGTAGAGCCGGTTGTTGGCATCGACCACCGGGTTGTAGGAGGCCTCGAGCCAGACCACGCGGCCGTAGCTGTCGATACGCTTGAAGCGCCCGGCAACGAACTCGCCGGCGTTCAGGCGTTTCCAGAACGCCTGGTATTCGGCGCTGTTGTATTCCTCGGGTTCGCAGAACGTGCGGTGATGCTTGCCCTGGATTTGCGCCAGGCTGTAGCCCATGCCCTGAAGGAAGCGCTCGTTGGCCGCCAGTACGTTGCCGTTGAGGTCGAACTCGATCACCGCCGTGGAACGCACCAGCGCGCCGATCAGGTTCTCATGCTCGCGCGAGGCCTCGATGGTGCGGGTCAGGTCGCTGGAGTAGATCGAGAACTGCTTGATCCGCCCCTGGGAATCGCGAATCGGCTGGGAGATCGAGCGCAGCCAGGCTTCCTGGCCATTGCCGCGCAGCAGGCGGACCGCGCCGGCAAAGTGTTCGCCGCGGGTCAGCGTCGCCTTGAAACGGTGGTGGAATTCGTCGCTCTTGACGTGGGCCGGCACGATGTCCTCGATGTGGCGGCCGACCAGGTCGCTGTTCCGGTAGCGCATTTCCTGGTTGAAGTTGTCGTTGGCCGACAAAATGCGTCCATCGGGATCGAGAATCAGCACCAGCATCTCACTGTCGAGACTGTCCTTCACTTGCTGGAGGCTCGAGAGTTCTTCGCGTAGAGCCAACAGCTCTTGCTTCAAGCTTTTGTTGAACATGGGATGCACCGATGGGCAGTAAAAGGGGGGCAGCATTGTCTCTAGCCATCGGCGCTGTAGTATTTTTCTGAAGACCCCATAAGACATATCCGAGCAAAAAACTTTGAAACGCCTCAGGCCCCAGTCTTGCTGGGTTGCAGCCCAGGCTCCGGCCCCCGAAAGAGCGGCTATAGTCGAGTTCGGGAAAATCAACGGCAATCGACGGAGTTGGATTTATGGAGGCTTCACGCAAGGCCCTGTTCGACCAGGTGGCAACGCGTCTGGGGCACGCTTTTGACGGCGAAATACGCATCGGTGGCAACTATGTGCCCGCGGTGCAGAACGGCGACGAAGTGTACGTCAGCGGGCAGATCCCGCGCATCGACAACACCGTGATGGTGGTCGGGCGGGTCGGTGGCGATGTGTCGCTGGAAGATGGCCGGCATGCCGCGCGTATTTGCACGATGCGCGCCCTGGCGATCCTCGCCCAGTTGCTCGGCGATCTGCAACGGGTGAAAAAAGTCCTGCGGCTCAACGTCTATGTGCAAAGCGCCGCCGACTTCACCCAGCAGAGCGAAGTCGCCGACGCGGCCTCCGAAGTGCTCTATTCGATCTTTGCCGAGGCCGGGGTGCACACCCGCACGTCGCTCGGGGTCTACCAGCTGCCGAAGAACGCCGCGGTGGAAATCGACATGATCGTGGCCCTCGAACCGCTTCCCGCGCCCCATGAGGACACCGAGGATTAGGGTCTGTACGAAAAGTCGGCGAGCGAAGGTCAGGCAAGGCGCAACGACCAACGGGAGTAACAGCCGAAGGCTGGCCCGGAGGGTGAGCGCAGCGAATCAAAACAGGCGAGGAACGGCCGGGGTCGCGTTCGACTGTAGGGGCCTACATGAGCATTCCGAGCCTGTTTTTAACGCAGCATCACCGAGCGCAGCCACTTTTCGTACAGACCCTAGCTGCCATTGGTGCGGCACTGGCCCATGACCTGATACTCCACGGTCTTGAGCTGTCCGGCCGAATCCTCATAGGTCATGCGTGACGGCACCGGGTTGCAGGCCTTGGCCGGCGGCGTCACGTTGACCACCTTCTGGATGTCCAGGGGCATGCCGTAGCGATAGTTTTCCACCACCGGCGCCTCCTTGCCCTGCTTCGCCGCGTAGGCCGCCATGGCCCGCTCGTTCGCCTGCATGGCGCGGTCGAAGGTGCGGTCGCCGCCGCCTTCGGCCATGGCCAGGGACGATAAGGAAAGTACCAAGGCGGCGATACTCAATTTAAACAACTTCATGACTGTTTCCTCGTTCTGGTTAGTTGCCACGAGGATAACCAGCGGACCCTGTCGGGAAGATCACGCGCACATTACTTATATGTAATAAACACCAGGGCATTTCCCGCCATCGAACAAACCCCATATAAAACAAGGCACTTGGCGTTAAGCATAAACAACTTACAACTTCCAGCCTTGCAGAATTGTAATAACCGGGTCACCTCCGCGTTATCTGTTGTTTGCAACTATCGACGCTGACTCCAGCCGTTAACCAGGCGGTTCGCGAGTACAACTAACAAGAACGCCACAGGCGACCTAACAGCTGATAGCTGCCCTTATCCAGGAGCAAACAACATGCGTACTCAAGCCCGCTTGTCCCTGTCCGTGTTTTCCGCGGTACTGGGGCTGAGCCCGTTGGCCGCGAACGCGGCGCAAGACAAGCCCGAAGGGTTTATCGAAGGCAGCAGCCTCAACGTGCTGGCCCGCAACTACTACTTCAATCGCGACGATCGCAAGGGCCAGTCCAGCCCCACCGGCAACGGCTATTCGGAAGCCTGGGCCCAGGGGCTGATCGGCAAGTTCGAATCCGGCTTTACCCAGGGCACCGTCGGCTTCGGCCTCGATGCCTTTGCCATGTATGGCCTCAAGCTCGATTCCGGCGGCGGCCGCAGCGGCGGTCGCGGGTCGTTCGGCATGCTGCCGGTGGACAGCGACAACCAGCCGGCCGACAACTACAGCAAGGTCGGCGGCGCGGCGAAAATGCGCCTGCTCGACACCGTGATCAAGGTCGGCGACGTCTTCCCGAAAACCCCGGTGGTGCACTACGGCGACTCGCGCCTGCTGCCGGAAAGCTTTCGCGGTGCGACCTTCGAGAACACCAGCATCGACGGCCTGAGCCTCCAGGGCGGACGCCTGCACAGCATGAGCCAGCCTGACAGCAGCAGCCTGCGCGACGGCTTCGCCACCTTCTATGCCGGCAAGGTCGACTCGCCCTGGGTCGCCTATTTCGGCGGCGACTACAGCCTGAACAAGCACCTCAGCTTCAGCCTCTACAGCAGCCGCCTGAAAGACGCCTGGGACCAGTACTACTTCGGCACCGCGGCCACCTGGCCGGTCTCGGACGAGTTCTCGCTGTTCGCCGGCTTCAACTATTACAAGGCCGTGGACGAGGGCAAGAAGCTGCTCGGCGAGTTCGACAACGACATCTGGAGCGCCAAGGTCGGCGCCACCTATGGCGCCCACACCCTGTCGCTGTCGCACCAGCGCAACAACGGCGACGACGACTTCGACTACCTGCGCCAGTCGGACTCGATCTTCCTCGACAACTCGATCCAGTACAGCGACTTCAACTCGCCGAAGGAACGCTCGTGGATGGTGCGCTACGACCTTGACATGGAGACCTACGGCATTCCCGGCCTGTCGTTCATGACCCGCTACGGCAAAGGCAGCGACGCCGACTACAGCAACGCCAACGCGGTCTACATGCGCCGCGACGCCGACGGCAACCCACTGACCGACCAGCGCCGCTGGGAGCGCAATATCGAAGCCAAGTACGTGGTGCAGGGCGGCACCCTCAAGGATCTGTCGCTGCGCATTCGCCAGGCGACAGTGCGCTCCAGCAGCTTCGAGTCCGACCTGGAGGAGTTCCGCCTGATCGTCGAATACCCACTGGCCATTCTCTGAGCCCGCGCGTTGGGCGAGTGCAGGGGCGGTACGAAAAGCCGGCACGCCAAGGCCACTTTTCGCACCGCACCGGGCGCGCCCGACGTTAAAACTTCTTCACAGACGCCTGTGTTTCAGAACTGTAATATTGCCCTCACCTTCTCGTCAGGTTGGCCTTCGTATACTTGCCCGCATGCCCGAGCCGACGGCGCTTCGCCACGGCCAGCTCACTTGCGGGAGACCTTGTTTTGAAGCCTGCCCACCTGACTCCGCCTGGCCTGCCCGGCGCGCTCCCCAGCGATAACGGTAGCGAACGCGCCAGGCATGCCCTGGAACAATTCTGGCTCGGCCAGCAACAGCACAATGGCGACCAGAACCCGGTGACGCTAGCAGCGCCGATCGCCACACATTCACCCAATCCCGGGCCTGCACAGCCACCCGCTGAGGCCCCCTGAGCACATTCATCTCTGAAGCGTTTTTTCGAATGCTCCTTTGGAAAGAGATGAATTTTTAGCGTCCCGCATGGGGCGCTTTTTTTTGCCCGCCGTTTCCCTCCCCGCGGCTACACCGCACCTGTACCTGACCTGTACGTTTACCTGTAGCCGCTGCCGAGGCACGAGGCTGCGATCGACCGCGAAGCGGGCGCCGCCCTTGAAATCCCCCAACCTCCAGCAGCGTCCCACATCAAAGCCAGATGGCATCCCACAGTGGATAGTCGCCAAGCCGCTGAACAAGCCCCGCTCGCACCGGGTTGAAGACGATGTAGCGGGCGATGGCCTTCAGGTCTTCTTCCTTGCGCAGGGCACGATCGTGATATCCCTTTTGCCAAAGGCGCCCCTGGCTCTTGAAGTGTCGATTGATCTGCAGGCTGCTTCTGGATTTGAAACGGCACATCACCTCTCCCAAGGAGCTGTCTCGCAGTTCAAATAGCCAGTGAATGTGGTCAGGCATGACAACCCAGGCCAGCGAACGGACATGATCGGCGTGGTGGATGTGCTTGAGCTGGTCAACCACCAGACGGCCAACACGAAAATCGCGAAACAAGGGGCGCCGTTGGTGGGTCACGACGGTAATCGAGTAGATACGGCCAGCTTCCGATACTCGTCCCTTGAGCAGACGGTAGCCGTTGGAGTGGACAAGCAATCCTTTGCTCTCCATGCAAGTCATTTACCTCAACCTAGACGCCCAGACCGTCGCTTGCAGAAGCACTCTTTCAGCAAATATTTCCAGATCCCTGTAGCCGCTGCCGAGGCACGAGGCTGCGAACGACCGCAAAGCGGGCGCCGCCTTTGAAATCGCTGGAGGTCCTGCGGACCTATCGCAGCCTGCGGCAGCGGCTACAGGGGGCGTGCCCTCTGGATAAACAAAACCCCGCCTGCGTATGACGCAGGCGGGGTTGGTTGACGCCGGTCGCGGATCAATCGTTCAGCAGGTCCTGTAGCTCCTGCTCTTCTTCCTTGCGGTGCGCCCAGTGGTACAGCGCCGGCAGCACCAGCAGGGTCAGGGCGGTGGAGGAGATGATGCCGCCGATGACCACAGTGGCCAGCGGCCGTTGCACTTCGGCGCCGGTGCCGGTGGCCAGGGCCATGGGGATGAACCCCAGCGACGCCACCAGGGCGGTCATCAGCACCGGGCGCAGGCGGGTCAGCGCGCCTTCGTTGACCGCCGCGGCGAGCATCCGCCCTTCTTCTCGCAGGTTGCGGATAAAGGCGATCATCACCAGGCCGTTGAGCACCGCCACCCCCGACAGCGCGATGAAGCCCACCCCCGCCGAGATCGACAGCGGAATGTCGCGCAGCCACAGGGCCATGATCCCGCCGGTCAGGGCGAAGGGAATCCCGGTGAACACCAGCAGCCCGTCCTTGAGGTTGTTGAACATCATGAACAACAGGCCGAACACCAGCAGCAGCGCCACCGGCACCACGATCTCCAGGCGCTCGGAGGCTTCCTGCAATTGTTCGAACTGGCCGCCCCAGGTGATCCAGTAGCCGGTCGGGATCTTCACTTGGTCGCCAATGGCCCGGGTCGCCTCTTCGACGAAGGAGCCCATGTCGCGGCCCCGCACGTTGGCGCTGACAATCACCAGGCGCTTGCCGTTCTCGCGGCTGACCTGTGCCGGGCCGAGCACCAGCTCGACGTTGGCGACTTCCGACAGGGCGATGAAACCCAGTTGCCGGTTGACGCTGCCCGCGGCTGCCGCCACCGGAATCAGCAGGCGCGACAACCCGTCGATATCGGTGCGCAGGGTGTCGGACATGCGCACCAGCATGTCGAAGCGCCGGTCGCCCTCGTACAAGATGCCCGCCTTGCGCCCACCCACGGCAATCGCCACGGCGTCCTGCACATCGCCGACGTTGAGGCCGAAACGCGCGGCCTTGTCGCGGTCGACATTCACCGTCAGCACCGGCAGGCCGGTGGTCTGCTGCACCTTTACTTCGGCGGCGCCGTCGATCTTCTGCAGCGTCTGCGAAATCTCTTCGGCGGTCTGGTTCAGCACCTCCATGTCATCGCCGAAGACCTTCACCGCGACATCGCTGCGCACCCCGGAAATCAGTTCGTTGAAGCGCAGCTGGATCGGCTGCGACAGCTCGTAGACGTTGCCCGGCAGGCTGTTGCTGACCCGTTCGATGTCGGCAATGATCGCCTCGCGCGACTTGCCCGGGTCCGGCCATTGCGCCTTGGGCTTGAGCATCAGGTAGGCATCGGAAATGTTCGGCGGCATCACGTCCGAAGCGATCTCGGCGGTGCCGGTCCGGGCGAACACCCGCTCGATTTCCGGTATCTGCGCCAGCAGGGTTTTCTCCAGGGTTTTCTGCATCTCCACCGACTGCGTGAGGCTGGCGTCGGGCACGCGCATCGCCTGCTGGGCGAAGTCGCCTTCGCTGAGGCTGGGGATGAACTCGCTGCCCATGCGGCTGGCCACCAGGCCCGAGACCAGCACACTGAAAACGGCCAGGGCAAAGGCCTGGGAGCGATGGCTCATCACCCAGCGCAGCACCGGTTCGTAACCCCGGCGAGCGCCGCGCATGACGAAGTTCTCTTCCTCCTTGACCTTGCCGGTGACGAACAGCGCAATCGCCGCCGGGACGAAGGTCACCGAAAGAATCATCGCCCCGAGCAAGGCGATGACCACGGTGAAGGCCATCGGGTGGAACATCTTCCCGGCCACCCCGGACAGGGCAAAGATCGGCAGGTACACCACCATGATGATCAGCTGCCCGTAGATCAGCGCCCGCCGCGCTTCCTTGGCCGCGGCGAAGACTTCGTGCAGGCGCTCGGAGCGAGTGAGCATGCGCCCGTGATGCTGCTGGGCGTGGGCCAGGCGGCGGATGGCGTTCTCGACGATGACCACCGCGCCGTCGACGATGATGCCGAAATCCAACGCGCCGAGGCTCATCAGGTTGGCGCTGACCTTGTTGGTGAACATGCCGGTGAAGGTGAACAGCATGGCCAGCGGAATCACCATGGCGGTGATCAGCGCCGCGCGGATATTGCCCAGGAACAAAAACAGAATGGCGATGACCAGCAGCGCGCCTTCGATGAGGTTTTTCTTCACCGTGGCCACGGCCTTGTCCACCAGGTTGGTGCGGTCGTAGACCGTGACCGCGCTCACGCCCTTGGGCAGCGAGCGATTGATCTCGGCGAGCTTTTGCGCGACTACGCGAGACACTGTGCGGCTGTTTTCCCCGACCAGCATGAACACCGTGCCGAGCACCACTTCGCGGCCGTTCTCGGTGGCCGCGCCGGTGCGCAGCTCACGGCCGATGTCCACGGTGGCCACGTTGCTGACGCGGATCGGCGTGCCGTCCACGGTGTTGATCACGATGTTGGCGATGTCTTCGATGGACTTCACCTGCCCCGGCGCGCGGATCAGCAACTGCTGGCCGTTGCGCTCGATGTACCCGGCGCCGACGTTGGCGTTGTTGCGCTCCAGGGCGGTCATCAGGTCGCTGAGGGTCAGGTTGTAGGCCGCCAGGCGCCTGGGGTCCGGAGCGATCTGATAGAGCTTGGCGAAACCGCCGATGGTGTTGATCTCGGCCACCCCCGGCACATTGCGCAGCTGCGGGGCGATGACCCAGTCCTGGATCACCCGCAGGTCGGTCGGTGTATAAGCCGTGCTGTCTTCCTTGAGCGCGCCGGGCTCGGCCTCCACGGTCCAGAAGAAGATCTCGCCGAGGCCGGTGGAGATCGGCCCCATGCTCGCCTCCACGCCTTCGGGCAACTGCTCGCGGGCCACCTGCAGGCGCTCGTTGACCAGTTGCCGGGCGAAGTACAGGTCGGTGCCTTCCTTGAAGATCACCGTCACCTGGGACAGGCCCGAGCGCGAGGTCGAGCGAGTCTGCTCCAGGCCTGGCAGGCCAGCCATGGCCACCTCCACCGGGTAGGTGATGCGCTGCTCGGTTTCCAGCGGCGAATAGCCGGGCATGCTGGCGTTGACCTGGACCTGGACGTTGGTGATGTCCGGCACCGCGTCGATCGGCAGTTTCTGATAGCTGCCGATACCCACGGCAGCCATCAGCAGCACCACCAGCAGCACGACGATGCGCTGCTCGATGGCGAATTGAATGATGCGTTCAAACATGGGAAGTCACTCTCCAGGGAAACACTCAGTGCGGATCAATGGCCGTGCTCGGCCGAGCCCTTGCCCAGTTCGGACTTGAGGATGAAGCTGCCGGTGGTCGCCACCCGGGCCCCGGCGCGCAAGCCTTCGCGGATCTCGACGAAGCCGTCTTCGTTACCGCCCAGCACCACGGGCGTGGCCTGGAAACCGTCGGCGACGCGCACGAACACCGAGGGTTTGTCTTCCACGGTCTGGATCGCGCTCTGCGGCACGGTCACGCCGGCCTGGTAGGTGTCGGTCGCCACTTGCACCGAGACGAACAGCCCCGGCCGCCAGACGTCGTCCGGGTTAGGCACGGTGACCCGCACCGTGGCGGTCCGGGTCTGCTCGCCCAGCAGGCTGCCGACATAGGCCACCGTGCCCTGCACCTGGGTGCCCAGCTCCGTGGATTGCACCCGCACCGGCTTGCCGACCCGGACCTTGTTCAGGTCCTTGGGAAACACGCCGAAGGTGACCCAGACCCGCGACAGGTCGGACAGGGTGAAGGCAGCGCTGCTCTCGCCCACCACCTCGCCGACGCTCAGGTGTTTTTCCACCACCACGCCGTCGAACGGCGCGCGCATTTCATAGCGGTTGCCGCCTGCCAGCACCGCGCTGCCGCTCAAGGCGTTCATCTTTTGCCGGGCGTTGTTCAGGGCGATTTCGGCCTCTTGCAGGCTTTGCCGCGCCAGCAGGTAATCCTGCTCGGCGGAGATCTGGTCGACCCACAACTGGCGCTCGCGCTGGAAGGTGGTGCGCGCCAGCTCGACCCGGCGCTGGGCGGCGGCCAGTTCGCTGCGCTGGTCGGAGATCTGCTGGCTGGCGATCACCGCCAGCAGCTCGCCCTTCTTCACCGCCTGGCCGAGATTGACCGCCACCGACTCCACCACCCCGGCCGCGCGCGGCACGATGTGCGAGGTGCGGTCCTCGTCGAAGCGCACCTCCCCCGGCAGCGTCAGCAAGCTGCTGAGATCCCGCGGCGCGGCTTCGACCAGCTGGATGTCGGCGGCCTTGATCTGCTCGGCGCTGAGCTCGACCTTGCCCTCTTCCTCGGCATGCTCTTCCCCTTCCGCTTGCCCCTCTTCGCCTGCCTGATGCGCCTCGCCGTCCTGGTGCGTGTCGGCCTTGGCCGCCGGTTTCGCCTGCGCGGCCACCGGCGCCGCCTGGAACAGCTCCTGCCACATCAGCCCGGCCACGCCGAGCGCGACCGCCACGGCCAGCGCCAAGGCCGTGCTTCGTTTCTTGTCCATGCATGCTCCTGAAAAAATCGACTCGACACGCCGTCCGGCAACAGCGACGCGTCATGAGGTTTGTGGGAAAAAGAAATCGCCGAGCGCCCGGTGCAGTTCATGCACGCACCAATGGGATGCGCCTTCCTCGACCCGGCTCGGCGCCGGCCCGCTGCAATCGGTGACCAGCAGCGCGCCCAGGCACAGGGCGAACAACGGCGCTTTCACAACGTGCGATCGGGGCCGGCGAGATCGCCGTAGATGCGTTCGATGCGCACCCAGGCCTCGGTGGACTGGGCCACGGCGGCGATGTACTGGGTGCGGGCGCTGATCAACGTGCGCTGGGCGTCGAGCACCTCGATGAAGTTGAACTTGCCCATCTCGAAGCCTCGGGTGGCGGTGTCCACGGCGCTTTGCGCAGCCGGCAGGATCACCTGGTTGAATGACTGCACTTCACTGCTGGCGGTGCTCCATTGGTCGAGGGCCTGACGGGTTTCGCTGCGCAGGCGCAGCTCCACGGCGTTGCGCAAGTCCCGGGCCTGATCGGCGCGACGCGCTGCCGACAGCACGTTGCCCTGGTTTCGGTTGAACAGCGGGAGCGGCATCGACACCCCGACCAGGTTGACTCGCTCGCGCACGCTGGCGTCGTACTGGCTGCCCACGCTGATATCGAGGTCGGGAATACGCTGGGTCTTTTCCAGCCCCAGGGCGGCTTCGCGCTGCACCACTTGCATCTCGGCCAGGCGCAGCTCGGTGGTCTGCTGCAACCGCGCCAGCAATTGCGCCGAGGGCGGTAGCGCCGGCAGCCCGCTGGACGGTTCCGCGACGGCGTTGAAGCCGATGGCGGCGGCCCCGGTCACGGTCGCCAGTTGTCGGTAGGCGTTGGCCCGGTCCATTTCGGCGCGGCTCAGTTCCAGACGCACTTCCGAGAGCTGGACCTGGGCGCGGGTGGCCTCCACGGGCGAGGCCTTGCCCGCGCTCACCCGCCCCTTGGCCACCGTCAGCCCGCGCTCGGCCAGGGCCAGGGAGCGGCCGGCCAGCTCGCTGCGCTCCTGGGCGCGCAAGGCACCGTAGAAGGCGGCGATCACATCGGCGCGCAGCTGGTTGCGCTGGCGTTCCAGCTCCAGCGCCGCGGCGTCCTGGGCACGGCTGGCGACATCGATGCGCGCGCCGCGCTTGCCGCCCAGCTCCAGGGTCTGGCTGAGCGTGACGGTGGTGGTGCGCGAGCTGCGGCGGGTGTCTTCGGCGTCCCAGGACAGCACCGGGTTGGGGATCAGCCCGGCCTGTTGCCGGCCACCCTGGGCAATCTCGGTTTCCCAGCGCGCGGCCGCCAGTTCGGGGTTGTTGGCAAAGGCATCCGCCAGGGCATCGTCGAGGCTCAGCACCTGGCTCTCGGCCGCCGCGGCGTCTTGCAGCTCGGCACTGGCCAACAACAGGACAGCGGACAATGCCCCGAGTAGCCAGGCAAGTTTTTTAAGGGGGTTCGGCATAACGCGTTCTGGCCTCTTACCGGTACAGAATTACGGCGGAGGCTCTGCGGCGCGAGGAAGTTGAACCTCCACGGCGCATTCACACTCCACCCATACAACAACTAACAGGTGAGTATTTAGTGCCGGCCAAATGTAGCGTTCGGTACTTATCGACAGGGTGGCGCAAAGATTACAAATCCGTTAGCCAGCGCTCTGCCACGGGCTTATGCATTAACATCCCGACCATCGAACCACGAGCAGAGTGCAACAAATCCAGAACTTGAAATATAGAGAAACAACTCTTCCCGCATAACACTTCAACACTTTGAAAGTTGAATCACTCCGTCCGTTACTTCCAGCGAAGTTATGGACCTTCTGATTGTTTTAAACACCGAGGCTAATTCAGCATGCGCATTCTGGTGATCGAGGATGAACCGAAAACCGCCGACTACTTGCATCAGGGATTGAGCGAAAGCGGCTATGTCGTCGATTGCGCCAATAACGGCGCCGACGGCCTGCACCTGACTCGCCAGCACGCCTACGACCTGGTGATTCTCGACGTCAATCTGCCGGAGCTGGACGGTTGGGGGGTGTTGCAGCGCATTCGCCAGAACAGCAATACGCGGATCATGATGCTCACCGCCCAGGGGCGGCTGGTGGACCGGATCAAGGGCCTGGACCTGGGTGCCGACGATTACCTGGTCAAGCCCTTCGAGTTCCCCGAGTTGCTGGCGCGGGTGCGCAGCTTGTTGCGGCGCAGCGAGCAGTCGCCGACGCCCGACGTGTTGCGGGTGGCCGACCTGGAGCTGGACCAGGGCCGCCACCGGGCCTTTCGCGGCAAACAGCGCATCGACCTGACCACCAAGGAATTCGCCCTGTTACACCTGTTGATGCGCCAGAGCGGCGTGGTGCTGTCGCGCACGCAGATCATCTCGTTCGTGTGGGACATGAATTTTGATTGCGACACCAACGTGGTGGAAGTCTCGATCCGCCGCCTGCGAGCCAAGATCGACGACCCGTTCGAAAGCAAACTGATCCACACCCTGCGCGGCGTCGGCTACGTGCTCGAAGAGCGCGACTGACAGCGCGGGTGCCGCCCCAGATGCCATTGCACATGTAGCCGCTGCCGCAGGCTGCGATAGGTCCGAAGGACCTCCAGCGATTTTGAAGGCGACGCCCGCTTCGCGGTCGATCGCAGCCTCGCGGGGCTCGGCAGCGGCTACAGGGTGCAACCCGATAGTTCGGTACATGCGATCGGTGTAGCCGCTGCCG
>NZ_FNPW01000027.1:0-22998 GCF_900107395.1 Pseudomonas sp. NFIX28 | reverse complement strand
ATCGGTGTAGCCGCTGCCGTAGGCTGCGATAGGTCCGCAGGACCTCCAGCGATTTCAGAAGCGGCGCCCGCTTCGCAGTCGATCGCAGCCTCGCGGGGCTCGGCAGCGGCTACAGGTGCTACAGGTGCTACAGGTGATTAATGTACGTGCTCTTCGTGCCCCTGTTCGTGAAAGCCGGCTTGTTCGACCTGGACCGTGACGTGGGAGATGTCGAAGCGCTCGTGCATCAGTTCGGTGACGTCGGCGAGGATCTGCTGTTCACCACGGCGCCCCAGGTCGGCCACCAGATGCGCGCTCATCACGTTCTTGCCGCTGGTCAGGGCCCAGAGGTGCAGGTCATGGACTTCGGTCACCCCGTCGATGGCGCGGATGCCCTGCTCGACCTGGTCGATATCGAGGCCGTCCGGCACGCCTTGCAGCAGCACGTTCATGCTCTCCTTGAGCAACGTCCAGGTGCGCGGCAGCACCCAGAAACCGATGGCCGCGGCCACCAGCGAATCGACCCAGCCCCAGCCGGTGTACATGATTACCAGGGCCGCGACGATCACGCCGAGGGAGCCGAGCATGTCGCTCCACACCTCCAGGTAGGCGCCCTTGACGTTGAGGCTTTCGGCGCTCGCCGAGGCCAGCAGGCGCATGGAAAGCAGGTTGACGATGAGCCCCAGCACTGCGATCAGCAGCATGCCCATGGACTGGATTTCCGTCGGCGCGGACAAGCGCTGCCAGGCCTCGAACAGAATGTAGAAGGCGACCACGAACAACAGGATGGCGTTGAACGCCGCGGCGAGAATCTCGAAACGCGCATAACCGAAGGTGCGCTTGCGATCGGCCGCGCGCTTGCCGACCTGGATCGCCACCAGGGAGATCGCCAGCGCCAGCGCGTCGGTCATCATATGCGCGGCATCGGACAGCAGCGCCAGGCTGCCGGTGATAAAGGCGCCGATCACCTCGGCGATCATGAAACTGCCCGTCAGGCCCAGGGCCATCCATAACTTGCGTTCGTGTCCGGCCCGAACCTGTCCGTGACTGTGCCCTGCGCCCATGAAAAGCCTCCGCCTGTGAAAATCGTCGTGGCTGATGATAGCCGGCCCGGGCGGCGCGCCCCGGCAAAATGACGCAATGCTCACATGGCTGCCATCTGGCGGTTATCTGGCCATAGCCCGAGCGGCGTTCAGCGCCCCAGGCGGGCCATCACCGCGAGCATGTCCGGGCGCCGGGCGGCCCATTCCTCGCGGGTGATGCCGAGCAGCATCACGTCGATGCGCTGGCCGTCCTTCTCGACGTTCTGCCGGCGCACGCCCTCGAGGCTGAAACCGAACTTCTGGTGCAGGCGGATCACCGCCTGGTTCAGCGCCAGCACCTCGCAGTTGAGCTTCGCCAGGCCCACCGCGCCGAAGGCATGGTCAAGCAACCAGAATTCCAGCTGGCTGCCCAGGCCCTTGCCCTGTAAGCCACTGTCCAGGTAGAAGGCCCAGTCGGCGCTCTTGTGCAGGGCGTTGATCGCATTGAGCGAGACCACGCCACAGGCGATTCCCTCTTGCAGCACCACGAACACCGACTGTCGCGGATTGCCCGCCAGCGAGTCGAGCCAGGCGCGGTGTTCGGCCTCGGAAATCTCGTGGGAGGTGTACATGTATTTGCGCACGTCCGGCTGGTTGCGCAACTCGCGAACACGCGCCTGCACCTGTGCACTGGTCTCGAGTATCGGCACTACCTGCATGGCATGGCTCCTGGCCTGAAACGGATGCCGCACAGCCTAGGGGCAACGGCGCCAGGCGGCAATTCAAAAGATCCCGGCGCCCGACGCGGGCTTGCGTCGGCGCAGCCCATGCAGGCCCAGGCAAGCCAGGCTGGTGCCGAACGCTACGATCAACATGCCCTGCGGCGCCTCGCGCTCGCAGCGGCTGTCCAGGCATTCCATGGCGTTGGCGCATTGCGCGATGCACAGTTCCTGGCCATCGAGGGTGCAGCTCAGCAGCGCATCGCGCAGGTAGGTGAAGTGCAGCGTCTGGCCCCGGAGCGGGCCATGGCCGGAGCGCAGATAGGTGATGCCACGAATCACCTTGAGCCGGGTGTATTCGCCGCTGTCCGCGTCCTCTATCAGCATCCCGCCACGGTCGGCGTACAGCACCTTGCCGCTGAGGGATTCGACGTTGGCACCGTCCAGCCCATAGTCGACAAAGTTGAAGATCCACAGATGAAGCAGGGTCATGAACAGGCCAATGGCGAAGGACAGCCACGCCGCCTGCAGCAGCGGTGGCAGCGTGGCGAAATCACGCAGGGAACGAAGGACGGACCGGATCAAGGCAGCTCCCGAAACTGGCGCGTGGACCGCGCGTTTTTTTCGAGAGATTAGCGGGTAATTGAGCCTTGGCTAAGCGCAACTTTCACGAGCATTTAGCCGGTAAAAAGCCGGCTTGGCGGCGAAGGCTCTAGCCCGCGCACGCCGGCGCCTGCAGGTATTTCCGGAGGTGAAAATTTTTCCCCTGTGGGAGCGCTCGCTTGCTCGCGAAAGAGTCTCAGGACCCCGCACAAACCCCAGGCACCGCGCTTCCCGCCGACCTCGGCATGCGCGCCCCGAAATACCCGGCGCTGATTACCCCGACCGCGCCCATCACCGCGCAGTACATCACGCAGATCCACGGGCTCCAGGGCATCAGGCCGATCAGCAGCAAGGGCGTGGTGCTCGCCCACAACGCGTAGGCGATGTTGTAGGTAAAGGAGATGCCGGACACGCGAATTCGCGCCGGAAACAGCCCGACCATCACCGACGGCACCGCGCCCACCACGCCACAGCCGAGGCCGGCGATGGCGTAGGCCAGGCCCACCCAGTCGCCGCCGCTGATCAGGCAGCCATACAGCAGGCCGATCCCCAGCGGCAGCAGCAGGCTGTAGAGCATCACCGTGCGCCAAGCGCCGATGCGGTCGACGACCAGCCCGGCCAGCACGCAACCGATATTCAGGAACACGATGCCCAGGCTGCTCAGGGCGAAGGTGTGGCTGGCGCTCATGCCGAAGGTCTTCTGCATCATGGTCGGGGTAATGACCACGAACACCACCACCGCCGAGGTCAGCACGCAGGTGAGAATCGCCGCCGGCAACAGGGCCAGGCGATGCTCGCGCAGCACGGTGCGCAACGGCAGTTCGGCGGCGCTGTCGCGTTGCTCCTGCATGGCCATGAACACCGGGGTTTCGCTGAGCCAGCGGCGCAGCCAGACGCCGATCACGCCGAACACCCCACCCAGCAGGAACGGATAACGCCAGGCGTGATCGAGGATTTCCGCCGGGGTAAAGAGTTGCGCCAGCAAGGTCGCGGTCAGCGCGCCGATCAAATAGCCGAAGGTCAGCCCGGCCTGCAAAAAGCCCAGGGCGTAACCGCGATGGCCGGCCGGTGCGTGCTCGGCGACGAACACCCAGGCGCTCGGCACTTCACCGCCGACCGCCGCGCCTTGCAGCACCCGCAGCGCCAGCAGCAACAGCGGCGCGAAATAACCGATCTGCGCGTAGGTCGGCATGATGCCGATCAGCAGGCACGGCAGGGCCATCATCAGGATGCTCAGGCTGAACACCTTTTTGCGCCCCAGGCGGTCGGCGAAATGCGCCATGAGAATGCCGCCCAGCGGCCGCGCCAGGTAGCCGGTGACGAAGATCCCGAAGCTCTGCAACAGCCGCAGCCACTCGGGCATTTCCGGCGGGAAAAACAGCTGGCTCAGGGTCAGGGCGAAAAATACGAAGATGATGAAATCGTAGATTTCCAGGGCGCCGCCCAGTGCCGCCAGGCCCAGGGTCTTGTAGTCGGACCGGGAAAACGGCGCCGGCCGCGCATCAGGTGGGAAGGACATAAAGCCACTCGGTATTGGGCAGAATTCAAGGCGCCCATGGTCTACGCAAACGCCGCGAGGGACAACCGCAACACCTTCCTGGGTCGGTTTTTAGGGGTTTGCTGTGCATTGAATCGCCGCCGCGGACGCCAATAATCGGCGACTTTCCCACCCGCGACAGGAACGCCGCCATGAGCATCCATACCCGCAGCAAACGCCTTACAGTGCCGCAACTGGTGGCCATGAAAGGCCAGCAGAAGATCGTCTCCCTGACCGCCTACACCAGCCACATGGCGCGGCTGATGGACCCATTCGTCGACTTCGTGCTGATCGGCGACTCCACGGCCATGGTCGGCTATGGCCGCACCTCGACCCTGGACATGAGCCTGGAGGAAATCATCGGCCACACCCGCGCCGTGGTCGCCAGCACCCGCCTGGCCTGCGTGATCGCCGACATGCCGTTCGGCAGTTTCCAGGAGTCGCCGCAACAGGCCTACCGCAATTGCGCCGAGGTGCTGGCGCGCACCGGCTGTGACGCGCTCAAGCTCGAAGGCGGGCTGGCCATGGCGCCGACCGTGGAGTTCCTGGTGCAGCGCGGGATTCCAGTGATGGCGCATGTCGGCCTGATGCCGCAGTACGTGAATGTCATGGGCGGTTTCAAGGCCCAGGGCCTGAACGACGCCACCGCCCAGGCCATCGAGGCCGACGCCCGCGCCCATCTCGAGGCCGGGGCGTTCAGCCTGCTGCTGGAAGGGGTGGCGGAAAACCTCGCGCGGCGCATCAGCGGCTTCTCGCCGATGCCGACCATCGGCATCGGCGCCTCCCCCGCCTGCGACGGCCAGGTGCTGGTGACCGAGGACCTGCTGGGCCTGGGCGGCCCCCAGGTGCCGCGCTTCGTCAAACAGTACGCCGATGTCGGCGCGCTGATCAGCCAGGCCTGCGAGCAGTTCGCCGCCGAGGTGCGCGACGGCCGCTTCCCCGAGGCGCGGCACTGCTATGGCGTTTGATCGATGGCCCGGGCCAGCCGTTGCACGGCGCCGGCGATGTCCTGGCGCCAATCGAGGGTGAAGCTCAGGCGCAGGTGATGGCGCCACAGGCCCTGCTGGCTGAACATCTGCCCCGGGGCGATGACGATGCCCTGCCCCAGCAATTGCTCATGGACCTGCAGCATATCCACCGCACGCGTGGCCTCGGCCCACAGGGTCGCACCGCCGGCCGGGGTGACCACGCGCAGCTGCGTGGCGGCGTGTTCGGCCAACAGTGCCTGCATCTGGCCCATGCGTTCGCGCAGCAGGCCGCGCAACCGAACCAGGTGCTGATCGACCCGGCCGCTGCCCAGCAGCTTGGCCACGGCCTTCTGGCGGATCGGCGACAGGCGGAACGCGCGCTCGAGAAAATGCCGCTGCAAGCGCGCGCCCTGGCCCCGGCACAACACATAGCTGAAGGGCGCCTCGGAACCGATGACTTTGTCGAAGGTGGAAAACACCAGCAGCCGCTCGGGATCGGCGTAATCGCGATACCGCGCCGGCGCCGGGGAGAAGCAGAACTCGCCATAGCTGTCATTTTCCAGCAGCCAGATGCCGCGCTCTCCCAGCCAGCGGCACAGCTGCTGTTTGTCCTCTGCGGGCATCAGGCTGCCGTGGGGCGAATTCAGGGTCGAGGACAGCAGCGCCAGGCGCACCGGTTCGCGCTGCAGCACCTCCTGCAAGCGCTGACGGTCGAAGCGCCCTTGGACGTCCAGCGGCAGCTCGATCACGCGGATCTTCGCCGCCTGCAATTGCCGCAGGATCGCCCAGGAACAAGGCGACTCCACCAGGGCGACGCCGCCGTTCAGCTCCAGGGCATCGAGCGACAACGCCAGCACCGCGCGCAGGTCAGTGCCGAGAAACACTTGCTCGGCGTGCCAGTAATCCGTGGTCGAGCGGGTGTAGCGCTCGGCCAGCGCGCTGCGCAATTGCGCGTCGCCAAACGGCTGGTACAGCGGCGCCTGGGAACGCGGGTACTGGCGCACCAGTTCGCGCTCGATCATCAACAGGGGGTTGTCCAGCGACAGCAGCATCGCCGGGGCGTCGCTGCTCAGCGCCAGCATTCCCGGCTGGCGGGCGCAGGCGTAGACCTTGTCCGGCAGGCCCGCATCCGGCGCCAGTCCCGCGGGCGGCACCGGACGGCTGAAGTAGCCCTGCTTGGGCCGGGCGTAGATCCGTCCCTCGTCTTCGAGCAAACCGTAGGCGTACTTGGTGGTGGAGACCGAGACCTTGAGGCGCTGGGCCAGGGCGCGCAATGACGGCAGGCGCTGCTCGGCCGCGCTGGCACTGTCCAGCCACTCCACCAGGTAGCGGTAGACGGCCTGGTAGGCGAAAGGCGTTTCGCGGCTCACCGCTTCAGGCGCCCTTGGCCAAGGCAATCGCCGCCTGGATCGCCGCGCGGGCCTGGGGGCTGTTTTGCCAGCAACTGGAACCGACCAGGGCCGAGGCCCGGGTGACGATGTCCAGGGCATTGGCCTGGGCCAGCCGGGCGAGGGAATCGATGCTCAGTTGTTCGAGGCGGGCGACCACGGTTTCGCCGACACCCTTGATCTTCAGCAGCGCCTGGCGTTCTTCGAGTGGAAATGGCATGTACTTCAATCCTTTGCAGTGCCGACCGATTGCCGCATTCTTGCACAGTTTTTCGGTCGCCCCAGCCGGCGATCGACCTCCTGACAACCATAAAAAAGACTTGAGGTACTGACGTGTCCACAGACATTGAAGACAGCCGTTCCGCCCGCTTTGCCCTGCGCTGCTCGAACTGGGCCGAGCGCTGGTTCCCCGACTCCTGGGTATTCGCCGCGCTGGCGGTGGTCATCGTCGCGCTGGCGACCATGGCCATGGGCGCCAAGCCCACCGACGCCGCCAAGGCCTTCGGCGACGGCTTCTGGAGCCTGATCCCCTTCACCATGCAGATGGCCTTCGTGGTCATCGGCGGGTATGTGGTCGCCAGCTCGCCGCCGGCGGTGAAGCTGATCGACAAGCTGGCGCGCATCCCGAAAAACGGCCGTTCCGCCGTGGCCTGGGTGGCGCTGATTTCCATGGTCGCGTCCTTGCTCAACTGGGGCCTGTCCCTGGTGTTCGGCGGCTTGCTGGTGCGGGCCCTCGCCCGGCGGACCGAGTTGCGCATGGACTACCGCGCCGCCGGCGCCGCGGCCTACCTGGGCCTGGGTGCGGTCTGGGCCCTGGGCCTGTCTTCGTCCGCGGCGCAATTGCAGGCCAACCCGGGCAGCCTGCCGCCGTCGATCCTGTCGATTACCGGGGTGATTCCGTTCACCCAGACCATCTTTCTCTGGCAGTCCGGCGTGTTGCTGCTGGCCTTGATCCTGGTCTCGCTGGTCATCGCCTACGCCACCGCGCCCGGCCCGAACTCGGCGCGCGATGCCAAGGCCTGCGGTATCGACCCGAGTTTCAGCATGCCCAAGCCGCAACCGCGCACCCGCCCCGGCGAGTGGCTGGAATACAGCCCGCTGCTGACCATTTTGCTGGCCTTGCTGGCGGCCGGCTGGCTCTATCACGAATTCGCCACCAAGCCGGCGATCACCGCGATTTCCGGGCTCAATACCTACAACTTCCTGTTCCTGATGGTCGGCGCGCTGCTGCACTGGCGCCCGCGCAGCTTCCTCGAAGCCGTGGCCCGCGCCGTGCCGACCACCACCGGGGTGCTGATCCAATTCCCGCTGTACGGCTCCATCGCGGCCTTGCTGACGGTGGTCAAGGGCATCGACGGCCAGAGCCTGGCCCACCACATCTCGACCTTCTTCGTGCAGATCGCCTCCCACGACACCTACGCGCTGCTGATGGGCATCTACTCGGCGGTGCTGGGCTTCTTCATTCCATCGGGCGGCGGCAAGTGGATCATCGAGGCGCCCTATGTGATGCAGGTGGCCAATGACCTGCAATATCACCTGGGCTGGGCTGTGCAGATCTACAACGCCGCCGAGGCGCTGCCGAACCTGATCAACCCCTTCTATATGCTGCCGCTGCTGGGGGTGCTGGGGCTCAAGGCGCGGGACCTGATCGGCTTCTCCTTCGTCCAGTTGCTGGTGCACACGCCGCTGGTGCTGGTGCTGCTGTGGGCCCTGGGCACCACGTTGAGCTATATGCCGCCGGTGGCGCCGTAACCTTGGTAAACCGCTCGCTCCCCTGTCGGAGCGAGCTTGCTCGCGACCGGCCGCAGGCCGAGGGTGCCCCGCATGCCGTCATCGCGGGCCAGCCTCGTGCCTACAGAAGTAGCCCTACACGCTTTCCAGATTTTCCTTATGACTCTCTAAGCCAGATCCCAGAGCCTTTTCTGTAGTCTTTGCGTCATATTCGGTTGCTACCTTGCAGCCGAAATATTTTGTTACGAACTGACGAGCAGGCAATCCGGCATGAGCGACGAACACTCGAAAGACGCAGGGCATTCCCCGGGCACCGAACCACTTGCCGACACCAGCCGCCGACGTTTTCTCGGCGGCATGGCGGTGCTGGGTGTCGGCGCCACGCTCAGCGCCTGCGGCCACAACGAACAGGCAGCAGGCAAGCCGCTGGAGCGCTCGCTGTCGCCCGCCGAGCTGGACCGGGCGTTGCGCGACAACGTGAAGAACATCGTGGTGATCTTTGCCGAGAACCGCAGCTTCAATAATCTGTTCGCCGATTTCCCCGGGCTGGAAAAACCGCTCTCGGCCCTCAAGCCCGCCGACTATCGGCAACGCGACCGCGACGGCAACCTGCTGCAGACCTTGCCACCGGTCTGGGGCGGCATCGCCCAGGTCGGCCCCCAGGCCCTGGATGGCGTGACCTATCCGGTCGGCACCCAATATCAGCAACACCTGCCCAACGCGCCCTTCGCCCTCAAGGGCCCCGATGGCGAAGACCTGCCCCTGAGCCTGGTCACCCGCGACCTGTGGCACGTGTTCTACCAGAACCAGATGCAGATCAACGGCGGCAGGAACGATGGTTTCGTCGCCTGGGCCGACTCCGGCGGCCTGCCCATGGGTTACTACGCGCAGAGCCGCTACGGGTTGCGGCTGTGGGATGTGGCCCGGGAATTCGTGCTGTGCGACAACTTCTTCCAGGGCGCCTTCGGCGGCTCGTTTCTCAACCACCAATACCTGATCAGCGCCACCGTGCCGTTTTATCCGGATGCGGCCAATTCGGTGGCCAAGCCGCAGATCGCCACCCTGCAAAGCGACGATCCGCAGGACAACCGTCTCAAGCCACTGGAGCAGTCCCCGGCCAGCGCCATGAGCGGCCCGCCGCAATTCGGCCCGAGCCTGCTGACCCCGGATGGCTACGCGGTCAACACCATGGCCCCGCCATATTGGCCGACCTGGATCCGCGACCCGCAGCGCCCGGCCTATGCCAAGGCCGACCTGCCCAACGTGCTGGTGCCGCAACACCACGACACCATCGGCGACAAGCTCTCGCGCAAGGACATCGACTGGGCCTGGTACGCCGGCGCCTGGCAGGTCACGCTCGACGCCTACAAGGACTCGGCGGGTATCCCGAAGATTCCCAACTTCCAGTACCACCACCAACCGTTCAACTATTTCGCGCAGTTCGGTCCCGAGCATCCCAATGAACGCAGCCACCACTTGCGTGACGGCGGCCTGGGCGACGAGTCGAGCAGCAACCGCTTCCTCGCCGATGTCGAGGCCGGCAAATTGCCGCCTGTGGCGTTCTACAAACCCCAGGGCAACCTCAACATGCACGCCGGTTACGCCGATGTGGCCGCGGGCGACCGGCATATCGCGCGCGTCCTGAAGGTGCTGCGCGAAAGCCCGCAGTGGCAGAACATGGTGGTGATCGTCACCGTCGATGAAAACGGCGGCTGGTGGGACCACGTCGCCCCGCCCAAGGGCGACCGCTGGGGGCCGGGTACGCGCATCCCGGCGCTGGTGGTGTCACCGTTCGCGCGCAAGGGCACGGTGGACCATACGGTGTACGACACCGCGTCGATCCTGCGGCTGATCACCCGGGTGTTCCAGCTGGAACAGCTCGACGGCCTCAAGCAACGGGACGAGGCAATGATCGCCCGCGGGCAGGCGCCCATGGGTGACCTGAGCAATGCCCTGCATTTCCCCGCCTGAGTGACGACAGCGGCCGCCCAGGCGGCCGTTCGCTGGCGTGGAAAAACATTTATTCCACCCTTTTCCTTGTCACCCGCTACTGTTTTAGTACGGAACCGACCTCGCACAGACGAGGCCAACGCTGACAAGGAGCCAAGCATGTTGAAACTCGCAGGATTATCCCTACCCTTCGTTTTATCCGCCCTGACCCTGGGCAGCCTGACGCTGAGCGCTGCGGCCCAGGCCGACGTCGACCTGAAGCTGGGCAACACCCAGCGTGTCACCCAGCTGTTCGCCTACCCCAACAATTGCAACGTGATCTGCTATCGCAACTGGACGCTGGAACAGACCGTCGAGCATTACCTGACCCAAAGCGTGCAGCGCGATGGCTACAGTGCCGCCAAGGTCACGGTGAAGACCGACAACAACCAGCTGTATGCCAGCATCAGCGGTGTCCCGCAGGGCTATGACAAGCCGCTGACCGCCCTGCTGGATGCCGGCGACCTGGCCTACCAGGGCGCCAGCAAACTCAGCAGCGACGGCAAATGGGCCTATAGCTGGTACCTGTTCCTGCCCCTGGGCATGGCCCTGGAGAACCGCAAGAGCGTCGAGCTGCTGCACTTCCCGCCGGACTACTCGCTGACCCGCGCCCAGGACTACCTGGAGTCGGCCACCACCGACCGCTGGGCCACCCTGCTCACCACCAATGGCATTCCGGCCGAACAGACGCCGGGCTACCAGACCATCATCGACATTGCACCGATCGCCGCCCCCGCCAGCGCCGGCAAGGACCTGGAAGGCGTCTACGGCTACTTCCAGGACTACCAGACCACCATGGTCAAGCAGGTCAGCCAGAACGCCAGCGGCGCGGCCTTGCCAATGGTCGCGTTCGGCGCGCCGGTACGTAACTGGATCAAGCAGCAGTACGGCCCGACCGTGAATGTGCTGGGCCTGGCGCAGATCAGCCCGAGCGCGGGGCTCAAGGTGCCGGTGCTGGGCTCCAACCACCCGAGTTATATCTGGTACGCGGCAGACCCGGAGAACTACGACGGCGACCAGGCCAAAGCCGATGCGGCTGGCTTGAAGGTGATGGGACAGGACCTGAGCGCTGCCTGCTGGCAGGCCGGGATGGGCAGCAAACCGGGCAGCGACCCGGCGGCGCAGCTCAAAAGCTGCACGCAGAATTGGCAGGAGACCAACAAGGAGCAGACCTGCGTGCTGTTCTACACCTCGATCCGCGAGCTGACGCCCGAGCAGGCCCAGGCCAAGTGCGCCACCACGCTGGTGAAGACTCAACTTCAACAATTGAAGGCGCCGGCGCCGTCGATGACTGCCCAGACGCCGCATATCTGACAGCGGCGCGCGCGGCAAGGGCTGCACCCCGATCGCCAACGAGCCCGCGTCTACAGGAGATGGACCTTCCTGTAGACGCGGGCTCGTTGGCAATGGGCTTTCAGGGCTTGAGCGTCAAACCGCCCCGACCGGACGCAGGCGATACTGCGGTGGCAGTTGCTCGAAACCGCTGATGGTCGCGTTCAGGCTCTTCCAGCGACCGTCCTTGATGCCATAGATGCAACCGTGGATCGACAGGCTCTGCCCGCGATGCCAGGCGTTTTGCACAATGCTGGTGTGGCCGACGTTGGCCACTTGCTGGATCACGTTCAGCTCGCAGAGGCGGTCGACCCGCTCCTCCTCGGTGGCCAGTTGCCCCAGCGCTTCGCGATGTTCGTAATACAGGTCGCGAATCGAGCGCAGCCAACCATCGATCAGGCCCAGCTGGCGATCCTGCATCGAGGCGCGCACACCGCCACAGCCATAATGACCGGTGACCAGGATGTGTTTGACCTTGAGCACGTCCACCGCGTACTGGATTACCGACAGGCAATTAAGGTCGGTATGCAGCACCACGTTGGCCACATTACGGTGTACGAACAGATCCCCGGGAAGCATGCCGACGATCTCGTTGGCCGGTACGCGGGCGTCCGAACAGCCGATCCACAGGTATTCCGGCGTTTGCTGGCGGGCCAGCTTGGAGAAGAAGTCAGGATCTTCCTGCTTGATCGCTTCCGCCCAACGCTCGTTGTTATCAATCAGGTCTTGTAGTTCGTTCATGCTGTGAAACCTCAGGATTGATGCGTTGCTTTGACAGACGACCGTCTATCGGGGTCACGCACGTCTACGCAGATACCGCTTATCCAGCCTTTTGAATCTTGAAAGACCCGATAGGTCCAACTTTTAAGCCCAAAAGTATGAGCCACCGTCATGACTGAATCACGACGTCCCTTTGGCGCGCCTCAGCCCGAACCCATCGATGACAACGAAGACCGCATGGGTTCCATGGAAGAGCTGGATTTCGATGAAGAAGAACCCGCCACCAGGGTCGGCGACCCTGTGTCCACACCTGCGGAACATCGTACCCCTGGCAGGCACTCCCATGGCCCCGGCCTGACCGACAACGCTGGCGATGAGCCCAACGACGATGAGCTGACGCCGGAAAACCTGATCCGCGAAGACGGCGCCCGCTCCCCCCGCGAAGCCGGGGAAGACCGGCCGGCCGACTGGGATCTGAGCATTGTCGATGAAGACGACATCGGTGGCGGCAATGGCCTGGACGAAGCCGAACTGGCCCGCCGCGACCCGCTGGATGGCAAACGCTGATGCCCGTCTTTAACAACTGTAGGAGCGAGGCTTGCCCGCGATAGCGGTGTGTCAGGCAAATTGCTATCGCGGGCAAGCCTCGCTCCTACGATAACGTACGTCGTCAATCGACCAGGGTGCAGGCCATCACCAGCGCATCTTCGCGGCCACCTGTCGCCGGGTAGTAATCACGGCGGCGGCCGACTTCGTTGAAACCATAACGCTCGTACAGGCGATACGCAGTCTGGTTGCTGGAGCGCACCTCGAGGAAGCATTCGCGCGCGTCTTTCTGGTAGGCGCGCTTCATCAGTTCTTCCAGCAGGCGCAGGCCCAGGCCGCGGCCCTGGCTTTCCGGCTTGACGGTGATATTGAGCAGATGGGCTTCGTCGATGATCACCTGGATCACCCCGTGGCCGACCTGCTGGCTGCCTTCGAACATCAGCCAGACTTCATAGGACTTCAGGGCGTCGGTGAAAATGCCACGGGTCCAGGGATGGCTGAACGCCGCGTATTCGATTTTCAGGATGGCATCCAGGTCCGCCTCGGTGGCCTGGCGGAACGATAAAGCGTCACTCATTGCTACTTTTCCAACGCGCCATCAGCCGACGCATGGCTTGCCAGACATCAGCCTTACGCTGTGGCTCTTCCATTAATAGTTCCAGCCCCGGCAACGCCCAGGCCGAGCCCAGGCCTTCGACCTGGAGCTCACGGTTGTAGGATTGCGCATCGGCCTCGCCAGCGAAACGCACCGCCGGCAGACCAATCAGCCACAGGCAGACGCAGGGCTCTTCTTCGACCCGCGCGCCGACAAAGGCCTGGACGAAATCGCGCGCCGCTTCCGGCCCCTGGTCGAGGTTGCCGCGGGTCAGCATCGGCCAGCGCACCGGCTCGGCGAGGATCTGCGGGCTGTCCGGCAGGCCGGCGGCACGCAGCATGTCCTTGAGCAGCAGATAGGCCGGGTCGCGGCTCTGGAAGGCTTCGCCTGTGGGTAACTCCACCAGCAGCAGGCACCGGCCGGCGCGCAGCAACTGCAGGGCGAAACGCGGCGGCGGCACGGGCGCGGCCTTGACCGGCGCTGGAGCCTCCTCGGCATCGACCACGGGTTTGCTGACCGGACGAACGGCAGTGCTACCGGGACGCGGCACTTCGATTTTCGCTCGCTCGGCAGGCTTGGCCACAGGCTCGGCCGCCGTTTTTGCCACAGGAACCGGCGCTGCCGGGGCCTCGACCACGGGCTCGGCAATCACCAGCAACTCGGGACGGGATGGCGCCGCAAAGGGCAATTCGGTGCGCGGCAGCCAGCTGACCACCTGCATGGCGGACAGATAAGCGCGACGGCGGGACTCGATAAGCAAAGGTCGGCCACTTGTGGATAACTGAAGTGGGGGGATTCTACCGTCCTTCGCCGAAGATCGCCCGCAGTTGATTCGTCACAAAAACACCGGTCCATCCCCTGATAAGACCGAGGGGTGAATCGTCAGCCTTCCGATGCAGTACAATCGCCGCTTTTAATTGCCAACCAGCCGGCCATTCCGATGATCGAACCCAAGCGCGTGTTGCGCGCCCTCGCCGAACACTGGGCACTTCTGGAGCCACTGTGCGAGCACTTCGACCAAGGCACCCTGAGCCTCGCCGAACTGCGTTCACAGCTGGCCACACAGCAAATTGACAGTACGCCACAGGACATCACCAGCCTGCTGGACGTGTGGATCCGCCTGGACATCCTGGTTCCGGTGGCGAAAAGCCCGAACCGTTTCGAGCTCAACGCGCAGATCCACGACTTCCTCGCCTACCTGCGGCGCGAACACCGCCTGGGCCTGTGCCTGGAAATCGAAGCCTACCTGCGCCACCTCGAACGCCTCGCCGGTTACATCCAGGACGCCTTCGACATCCGCGACGGCCATGACCTGGCCCGCCAGCTGCGCTTGCTCGACATGCGCGTGCGCGACGTGCTGAAAAAGCTCGCCAACGACGAACAGGCCCTGGTGGCCGTCGCCGAACGGGCCAAGACCAGCGACCGGCAGATTCCCCTGCGCCAGCGTTACGCCGAGGTGCTGGCCACCTGGGACGAATACGTCGAGCCGATGATCCAGCTGGTGAACGCCGACGGCGCTTTCGAACAAGGCGTGCGCAAGGTCGAGAATGTCCTGCTGCGCATGCTCACCGAACAGCAGCGCCTGGGCCAACTGGTGGACGACGACATGCTGCTGCGCACCCATGCGCGGATCCTGGAAATGCAGACCAGCGCCCAGCTGACCCTGCGTCACGCCCGGGAACTGCTGCTGCCGCTGCGCGAAGAAGCCCGCCGGCACAACGCCGTGACCCGCGGCGCGGCCCTGGCCTTGTCGGCCATCCGCCGCAAGGGCATCGATGCCGTGCCGCAAGCGGCCATGCCGCTGTTCACTCGCCCGCAAAGCACCTTCCTCGGCAGCTCCGGCCAGGTCGAGGCCTATGTTTATGCCCTGGCCAGCTTCGAACCGAAGCCGACGCGCTTTCCCAAGGCGCACAAGTCTCAAAAAGGTGGCGCTGCGCCACGAGCGCCGCGCACGGTCCGCGAAATGCTCGATCGCTGCGAAGACGCGCTGCCGATGCCAGACCTGATGACCTGGCTGCTGGAGCAGGAACCGGACGGCGCCACCGACGAGCTGCTGTATTGGTTCTCCCGCCTGTCGCGGGAAAAACGCTTCAAGCGCGAGCGACTGGAACGCCGCGACTACCACACCCACGAGCACCAGGTCAGCCTGCGCTCCTTCGCCCTGCTCTCGGCCCGCGACGACCTGCCTGAGAATTCTGCGAGCACTCCACATGCATCTTGATCTTTCCGAACTGTCCCAGCTGGCGCCGATCTTTCGCGAGCTGTTCAAGGGTTATCACATCAGCCGCCGCGACCCGGAGCTGTATTCCCAACTGTCGAACTTCCAGGACCAGTACCGCGCGCTGTTCAAGGCCCTGGGCTTCGAGCTGGTCTGCGATACCCGCGGCTTCTACTACTTCGTGCCGGAGAACGCCGCCGCCCAGGTGAACAAGACCGCCCAGCGCCTGGCGCTGTTCACCTTTATCCTGGTGGAGCACCTGGCCGACCAGGGCCGCGACCCGGTCGCCGTGCTCGACGGCGGCAGCATCGCTCGCGACGAACTGCCGTCCATGCTGGAGAAGTACCGCGACCTGTTCATCCAGGCCGAAGTGCAGACCCACGAAGAACTGGAAGAAAAAATCATGCGCCGCATGACCCAACTGGGTTTCGCCGGCGAGGAACCAGGCATCTACCGCTTCCTGCCGCCGATGCACCGTTTCCTCGATGTGTGCCTGTCGGTGCAGCAGGACCGCGACCTGGCCGCCAGCCTGCACAGCGTGCTGCCGTTGCCGACGCCGGTGCTGATCGACGAAGACAGCGACGAAAAACTGCTGCAGACCGACGACCCGCTGGACCTCAGCGAATTCACCGAATCCCAGGAAAGTGAAGAGGACGCACTGGCCCGCGCCATTGCCGAAGAACAGGAGCTCGACGCATGAGCAAGGAACGCTACGGCATCCGCCGCTTTGCCCTTTTGAACACCGCCGGCTACAGCCTGGGCCTGTTCCCGCTGGAAGAACCGCTGTCGGTCTATGGCGCGAACAACCTCGGCAAGTCCGCTTCGATCAACGCCCTGCAGTTCCCGATCCTGGCGCGCATGTCGGACATGAGCTTCGGCAAGTACAGCCTGGAACAATCGCGGCGTTTCTACTTCGCCACCGATACCAGCTACATCCTGGTGGAGGTCTCCCTGCCCCATGGCCCGCACGTGATCGGCGTGGCCGGGCGCGGTCCGGGCGGCAGTTTCGGTCACCAGTTCTTCGCCTATGCAGGTTCGCTGGACCTGGCGCACTACCAGAAAGACGACACCTGCCTGCGCCAGAAAGAACTGTTCACCAACCTCGAGCGCCATGGCCTGAAGGCCTATGAACTCAAGCCGGATGAACTGCGCCGCCTGCTGGTGGGCGGGCATACCTCGATTCCGCTGGACCTGACCCTGATTCCGCTGCGCTCCACCAGCGAGCAGAGCCTGAAGACTTTCCGCGCGTTGTTCATCAACCTGCTGCACATGCGCGAAATCACCGCGGCCAAGCTCAAGCAGCTGTTCCTCGATGCCTTCGAGCACAGCCTGCGCTCGGGCAGCGTCGACTATATCGCCGCCTGCGAAGAAGCCTTCCGTGACGTGCGCCGCATGGAGCAGGACTACAACTCGCTGGTGGCTGCCGGCCCCTTGGTGGAAGCCCTGGCCAACGGCGTGAAGCAGCGCGACATCTTGCGCGGCAAGCTGCATCGCCTGTCGCCATTGCTCGATTCGCTGCTGGGTACCTGGTCCGACTACGCCAGTGCGCGCAAGGAAGAGCTGACCATCCAGGCCGAGCACTACCGCAACGAGCAGGACGCGCTGCAGAACGACCAGCGCAGCAGCACCCAGGAAATGATGCGCCTGGAACGGGAAATCACCGGCACCCAGCGCTGGCTCGGCGAGTTGTCGGTGCTCAAGCATCGTTTCGCCCTGGTGGACGACGTCAAGGTCCTGGAACAGCAACTGATGGCGGCCAAGGATGCCCACGACGAACTGGCCGGCGCCCTGGCCCAGTCCCGGCAGTTCTCCGCCGAAGACCTGGAAGAACGCCTGCGGGATCTGGAAAAACGCCTGAAGTCGGTCAAGCAACAGCTCGATAACGCCGACAACAACAGCTATGCGCGCCTGCGCGAAGAGTTCTCTCAGCAGGACGTCGAGCGCCTGATGCGCCTGTTCAACAGCCAACTGTTCAGCCTGCCGCTGGGCGAGCACGGCATTGCTTTGGACGAGAACGGCGACTGGGTCAAGTCCGTGGAACTGATCCTCGATGGTTTCAAGGGCGAGCGCTTCGAAGTGCCTGGCCTGTCCATCGACATTTCCCACATCGAGCCGCCGGCCTTGCAGGCCCTGGCGGACCGCGCGGCCTTGCGCGACCAGAAAGAGCGCCTGGACAAAGAACTCAAGCAGCTGAAAACCCAGGCCGCGGTGGCCGCCGACCGCGCCGCGAGCAAGACCCAGACCGAAGCGCTGTACCAGCAGGTGCTAGATGCGCAGAAAGCCCTGGAAGATTTCCGCCGCGCGCAGACCCTGAGCGCCGAGGAAGGCGAGAAGCTGGAGCAACTGGCGCAGATGGAAGCCGCGCAGGACGAGCTCAAGCGCTCCAGCGACGCCTTTACCGAACGCGTCCAGCAGCTGTCGGCCAAGCTGCAACTGGTGGGCCGGCAGATCAGCGACATGGAAGCCAAGCAACGCACCCTCGACGACGCCCTGCGTCGCCGCCAACTGCTGCCGGCGGACTTGCCGTTCGGCACGCCGTTCATGGAGCCGGTCGACGATTCCATGGACAACCTGCTGCCGCTGCTCAACGACTACCAGGACAGCTGGCAGGGCCTGCAGCGGGTCGATGGCCAGATCGAAGCGCTTTACGCCCAGGTGCGCCTCAAGGGCGTGGCCAAGTTCGACAGCGAAGACGACATGGAGCGCCGCCTGCAACTGTTGATCAACGCTTATGCGCACCGCACCGACGAAGCCCTGACCCTGGGCAAGGCGCGTCGCGCGGCCGTTACCGATATCGCCCGGACCCTGCGCAACATTCGCAGCGACTACGACAGCCTCGAGCACCAGCTGGCGCTGTTCAACCGCGAGATCAACAAGCGCCAGGTGTCCAACCTGCAGAGCTTCCGTATCGTGCTCGCGCCGAACAAGGAAGCCCTCAAGCACATCGACCAGATCATCCACAGCGCCGGCCAGTACGAAGAAGGCGAGACCTTGTCGGTGTTCGACCTGAGCCAGAGCACCGAACAGGACAACAAGAACGAGGAGGCCAAGGAATACCTGGCCCGCCTGGTCGCGGCCAACCACAACCAGCTGGGCCTGAAGGACCTGTTCGAGTTGGCGTTCGAGATCACCAAGGTCCATGGCCAGCCGGTGATCCACACCGATATCGATGGCGCGGCGTCCAACGGCACCACCATGACCATCAAGGCGCTGACCAACATGTACTTGTTGCTGCACTTGATGGATCGCGAACAGGCCGGGCGCATCCGCCTGCCGTACTACCTCGATGAGGCCGCGGACATCGACGAGAAGAACCAGGCAGCGCTGCTGGAAACCAGCCTGCAGCTGGGTTTTGTGCCGATCCTGGCCAGTGTGAAGCCGCAGGTGTCGGCCCAGGTCGCCATCGACCTGGAAGGCGGCAGCGGCCCGAACGGTATCTACATCGACGAGTCGGACTGGAAGTACATCCGCCGTCACGATCAGGTCAAGGCCACCCTGAACGTCGAGCCGGAAGCCGAAGCGGAACTGGACGAGGTGTAACTCGCCCAACGCCGTAAAACAAAAAGGCCGTGATCTTTCGATCACGGCCTTTTTTGTTTGCGCAGGAACGAGGCTACTTGGCCAACGGGATTTTCGGCGCCCAGGTCAGCCACTCGTCCTCGAACTTGTCGAACAACGCGAAGGTCTGTTCCGGCCGCGCCGGGTTGCCCATGCGCTCGCCATCTGGCGTGGCAAAGGCGATACCGCCCTGGATCAAGGTTTCCAGCGACTCGGTACGCACGGTCGCGCCCTTGAACAGGCCAATGTCGATACCGAACCCGCTGCTGTTCCAGAAACGCGTGCCGCTGCGCACCAGCGGCGCATACTTCGGCTCGATCAGGATATGGATCAACACCCGATCGGCAGTCTGGCCCAGCTCGTAGCCCGTGACCTTGCCCACCGTTACCTCGCGATAAGTCACCGGCACACCGACCTTCAGCGAGCCGCGGCGCGCGGCGCTCAACACCAGGCTCAGGCCGGCCTCGGCGACCGCGGTTTCCGGTGGCTGGGGCAAGGCGACAAAACTGGTCTGTGCGCCAAGGTTCTTCGGCGCCGGTTGCACTTCGATGTACTGCCCGGTCACCAGGGTTTCCAGGTTGGCGGTCTTGATCAAGCCGAGCTCCGGCTTGACCACCCAGAACTGGCTGCCGACCCGGGCAATACGTTCCGGCACCTCAGTGATCCGCGCCTTGAGCAGCACCGATTGCAGATCGCTGCTGAGGTCGACGTCCTCGACCTTGCCAACATCCAGCCCCTTGAAGCGGATAGGCGTCCCCGAGCGCAGGCCGTCGGCCCGGTCGACCTTGATACTGATCAGGGTGCCTTTCTGTGTCGCCTGCTCCTTGTCGGTGTACAGGCGGAAGCGCGGAATGCGTTTTTTCAGTGGCACATTGGGCTCTGGCGTATCGAAGGCGATACCGCCGGCCATCAGGCTTTGCAGCGACTCGCTCTTGACCTGGATGCCCCCCGTCAGGCCACCGGTCAAGGTGACGCCGCTGGCGTTCCAGAAACGCGTCGAGCCATTCACCAGCCCTTCGTATTCCTTCTCGATGTGCACACCGATGACCAACTGCTTGCGGGTCCGCGAAAACTGGTAGCTCTGCACCGAGCCGACCTTGACCTGCTTGTACAGAATCGGGCTGCCCACCTCCAGCGAACCGAGGTTTTCGGTGAACAGCACCAGATGCAGGCCAGGGGAGCGCAGGTCCAGCGGCGGTGCCTTGGGGCGTGCCTCATATTCGCGCTGCGGAGCGCCGCCCTTGTCGCCGGGACGCACCGCGATGTAGTTGCCTTTCACCAGCGCTTCCAGGCCGGTGATGCCCGCCAGGGAGATAGAAGGCTTGACCACCCAGAATTGCGTGCCTTGCACCAGGTAATCCTCGGCCAATGGGTCCAGGGTCAGTTCCGCCGTGGCGCTGGACAGATCCGGGTCGACCTTGAGGGCCTTCAGGTTACCGACCTGGATTCCCTTGTACATGACCGGCGTCCGGCCTGCCTGGAGCCCTTCGAAGTCACTCAGCTTGACCTTGACGCGGATGCCCGCCTGCGCCGCATCGAAGTCCTCGTAGAGACGGAACGGCAGGCTCGGATCGGTGGGTGGGCTGTCCCTGCGGTTTTCCGGGGTGGCAAAGGCGATACCGCCGGCGACGATGCTGGCCAGGGATTCGCTACGCACTTTCACCCCCGACAGGTTGGCATCGATGCTGATGCCGCTGGCATTCCAGAAGCGTGTGTGTTTGCGCACCAGGTTGGCGTAGGTCGGCTCGATAAAGACTTTGACCTCGACCGTGTTCTGGTCTTCGGACAGCAGGTAGCTTTTCACCTGCCCCACCTGGATCTGCTTGTAGAACACCGGGCTGCCACGATTCAGCGACCCCAGGCGATCCGCCTTGATGGTCAGGTGCAGGCCCGGTTTGACATCCGATAACGGCGGTTCTTCGACCAGCGCCTTGAACTTGCGCGCCGGCTCGCCTTCGCCGGGACTGATGGCGATGTAGTTACCGGAAACCAGCGTCTCCAGGCCGGTGATCCCGGCCAGGGTCACGCTCGGCTTGACCAGCCAGAAGCGGGTGCTGCTTTTCAGGTACTGCTGGACGTCCTTGTTCATCTCGACGGTGGCAATGACCCCTTTGGTATTGCCTTCGTCGTCCAGGGCCAAGGCCTTGACCTTGCCCACCGACATCCCTTTGTAGACCACCTCGGTCTTGTTGGCCTGGATACCCTCGCCGCTTTCAAAACGCACCTGGATCTCGATGCCGGTCTGGCTGTAGGCACGCCAGCCCAGCCATCCGCCAATCACCAGCGCGATCAGGGGCAGGACCCAGATGGCCGACCAGTTCGAAGCCGGACGGGTTTTAGCTGTAGGCAAATCACTCATTGTCGTCGTCCGACTCCGTGTTATCCCAGATCAGTCGGGGATCAAAAGTTACCGCGGCGAGCATCGTCAGAATCACCACGCTGGCAAACGCCACAGCACCGAGATTGGCCTCGATACTGGCAAGCCGACCGAAGTTCACCACCGCCACGAGGATGGCGATCACAAAGATGTCCAGCATCGACCAGCGACCGATGAACTCGATAAAGCGGTACATCAAAATGCGTTGCTGTGCCGATAGCGGCTGATGGCGCTGGACCGAAAACAGCAGCAGGGCAATCCCCACCAGCTTGAAGGTGGGCACCAGGATACTGGCGATGAACACCACCGCGGCAATCGGGATCATGCCGTGCTGCACCAACTGGACCACCCCGGACATGATGGTGCTGGGATCGCCCTGGCCGAGCGATGTCACCGTCATGATCGGCAGAACGTTGGCTGGGACATACAAGATCGCCGCAGTAATCAGCAGCGCCCAGGTGCGCATAATGCTGTTGGGACGACGAGCATGTACCAAGGCTCCGCAGCGGGTGCAGGTCTGCACTTCGGTATCGGGTTCCTGCTTGTTCAATTCATGGCATTCGTTACAAACCAGAATGCCCGCATCAAGCGCCCTCATGCGCATCCTCCCCGGCCAAGGCATCCCATATCTGATGGGGTGACATGACCACCTCCAGCCACACCTGAACCAATAGCATGCTGATAAAACACACCAGCCCCAGGCCGACGGTCATGGCTGCCAGGTCTGCCAATTTGACGATGGCGACCAAGACGCCCATCAGGTAGACCTCGAGCATGCCCCAGTCCCGCAAGTGGTGATAAATGCGATAAAGCAGCAATCCGTAACTGCGCCCCGTGTCCAGGCGGATGCTTAAAAGCACGAGCAACTGGCAGACCAGCTTGAGCAATGGAATGCCCATGCTGCAGAGAAACACCACCACCGCCACGCCCTGCATATCGGTATTGAACAAACCGACGACGCCGCTCCATACCGTGTCCTCGGAAGATTGTCCGAGCAAATTGAGTTGCATGATGGGTAAAAAGTTCGCGGGGACGTAGAGCAACAACGCGGCAATAACCAATGCCAGGCTGCGATCCACGACGTTATGGCGATGTGCGTACAGCTCATAACCACAGCGGGGACACTGGGCTTTTTCTCCGTGGGCCAACTCTGGCTTGCGCATCAGCAAGTCACATTCGTGGCAGGCCACCAGCTCGTCCAGTGGCAGCTCCGACAGCCCAGGGGCGTCAACCGTATCTGACATATAAGGCTCAGGCTCTGAAAAGGCGTGCGGCTATTCTAGAGGTCCATCCCGAAAATAACTGTGCAAAATTGTTTGGAGATAAGAGCGTATTTTCTGCGCGCAAAAACAAAACCCCAACTGCCTTCGCAATTGGGGTTTCGGAATTTAATCTTGACGATGACCTACTCTCACATGGGGAAACCCCACACTACCATCGGCGATGCATCGTTTCACTTCTGAGTTCGGGATGGGATCAGGTGGTTCCAATGCTCTATGGTCGTCAAGAAATTCGGTGTGCCGACTCGTCTTTCAACGCTTCGGCAAATTGGGTATGCGATAGTTTGTGTGTTGTGCGAACTTTCGGTTCATTGCGTCTTCACACACCGCAATCTGGCTTCTTAAGCGCAAATTGCTTGGGTGTTATATGGTCAAGCCTCACGGGCAATTAGTATTGGTTAGCTCAACGCCTCACAGCGCTTACACACCCAACCTA
>NZ_FNPW01000028.1 GCF_900107395.1 Pseudomonas sp. NFIX28 | reverse complement strand
CAGTTCGTCGAGGCTGGCCAGGAGATTCACTACAAGGCCGGGGACAAGGTCGTGGCCGAGGCTGGCTCGGAACTGACGGCCAAGGCCGGTGGCAGCTTCGTCAAACTCGATGGCGGCGGCGTGACCATCAGCGGCGCCGATGTGAAGATCAATTCCGGCGGTGCGCCGGGGACCGGAACAGGCATTGCCGCACTGCTTCCGGGATTGCTGAAGGCCGCTGACGCTGACAAGGCCGGAGGGCTGCTGCAGGTCCGTTCGAACTCGCCCATACCGCGCCTGACGCCGCCCAAGGGGATCTGTGTCGAGTGCTGGAAAAAAGCATTACGCCAGAAGCTGGCATTACAAACAGGGGAGCCTGCATGAGCTCTCTAACAGCCTCTCAAGCCTGGGCTCAAGCGCAGTCAAATGCACAACCGCGTTATGCCATTGTCGAAACGGGATTGCTGTCTGACGAATCGCGCATGCGCTTCCTGAAATCGGACTTTTCGCGGTACCCCATCATGCGTCAAAACGAGTTCGCCGAATTACGCGAATACGGTCCCTGGCTCGTCGACGTCAGCCCTCTTACGTTCGATGAATTTTCTACTCATAAATTGTTTTCGGATCGCCAAGCGCTCATGGGCTGGATCAGCTCCGATTGTCCGGGCGACCAGTTGAACGAGCATTTGAGTGACGCGTTGCTGGCAAAGAATGAAGTCGAAGAAGTCCTTTTGATTCGCAGCTATGCCCCTGAAGTTTTGCCCCTGCTCCACGCTCGCCCAGACCTGCCTTGGCATCCCTGGCTATTTGGCCCGTTGAAAGAGTGGTGGTTGCCAACCGATGACAACGACTGGCAACGCTTCCAGGGCGGCAGCAACAAACAGCTGTCGGAGTATCATCCCATCACCCTCGACGCCCAGCTTTGGCAAGCTTTGGAGCTGGACCCACTGGCCTACAACCTGGTAACCGAACTCGAACGTTCAGCGCCGGAAGTATTCACCAGTTCTTGTCATGGCGACCGTCTGACGCAAGTAGAAAAAGCCATCGACACTGCCCGCAAGGAAGGTCTTGAAACACCGGAAGACGTCAGCCTCTTCGCCACCTTGAACCTCTTTGATAGGGAGTTTCCGAGTAACTGGTCCAAATGGTCACAAGCAAAAACTTTGGTTCGCCAAGAAAAACTGCCCCTTGGACTTATCATGAGGCAGTTGTCCGAATGACTTCCATTCAAGAGTTATCGGAACAACAGCTGGCACCGCGAAAGGCTGGCACTTTTTTGGACAGGCCTATTTTCAGCTACCGCCTAGCAAGATCTGGAGAAGATCAAAAATGTTAAAACTTGACTTGAACTCAATTAAAAATAGTCAACCGCGGCGGCGCGCAAAAATAATTGCGGGAGCAATAGTTTTATCAATCTCCTTGGCTTTATTATATTTTTATACTCAGCCTCGTCTTCCTGCTGCAATGATAACTTCGGAAAACTATACAGATAGACCTATATTTAGTTTTTGGATTAATGATTTCTGGGGCGGAAATCTTGCTGCAATGGGAGGAGGTGGAATAATTTGCTGTAGCAACTTCGAGGGTTCAACCGCGAAAGTTGTGTGGATTCTGGACATAACTAGAAAACAAAAGCTACAGGGCGCAGTAGAAGAACGCCACGAAAAGGAGTTAGCCATGCCTCCACGCGGGGAAAGCGATCGTTATTTACATGTGCGTTTTGATCCAGAAAACAATGTCCAACTGGGCTGGAGCACCAACCTCGACAGCCCTTTTTTGCCGTCAGCGGAAAGTACAATGAGCCCCAAAACTTAAAGACCGATCAATTGACTCTCCGCACAAACCACAGTTGACTTATAGCGGCAGGCATCAAATGAAAATTCATTTAAACAATCAGAATCAACGCGCCCGGCGGCGTAAAAAAATACTCCTTGGAGCTTTTATATTAGCAATGCCTTTCATAGGGTTTTACATATATGGACTCCTACGCCTGCCCGCAGCCATGTTAACCTCAGAAAACTATATGGATCGGCCTATCTTTAGCTACTGGGTCAATGACCATTGGGGAGGGAATGGAGGTATCACTTGTTGCTGGAACTTTGAAGGGGATACAGCAAAGGTTGTGTGGATTCTTGACATGACAAGACAACAACAAGAGCAAGGAGCAAAAAAAGAGCGTCATGAAATTATAGTACCTATGCCAAAGCAAGGTAAAAATGACCGCTATTTGCATGTTCGCTTTGACCAAGGCAATAAGGTACGCCTGGGCTGGAGCCCAGATCTTTTCAGCCCATTCTCACCTCGCCCTGAAACACTAAAGCGCAGCGAATAAGGAAGCCCGCGATGAGTTCACCAAGGAGTCTTGAGCGTGCAGAGGCTATCAGCACAAGTAGCAGCAAAACTGCAAGCAAAAAAACTGCCGTATTACCTTGCGAGGCTGTTCTTAAAATCGGTTTTTTCTTTGATGGCTTCGGAAGAAACTTAGAAAGCGACCTCACAACTGAACAATTAAGCAATATTTCTAGACTATTCCTTGCACATCCTTACGATAGAACAACCCCACCAGTCGACCCATTAAATCAAATTCAGAAGTTCTATATGTCTGGAATAGGTGCGCCTTTTAATGCTTCGCTTGGAGGAGGTACAGAGCTGATGAATACAGGGCTAATGGGAGCCCTCAACAAAGCCAAGGACAACGTGGCTGACGTCCCCAAAGACAGTGCCACAGATGCTGCGGTAGATGCCGGCAAAGACATTCTGACGGGTAAACATTGGTGGGAAAATCTGCTTAACAATCTTAAGCCAGGAAATATCGTCTCCACCATAATCAAAGCCGCGGCTCCTGCCGCCATCGAAATCTTCCCTGCCATCCGCGATGACGAAACAGCCGCTGACTTGTTCAAGACCGGGGTAGACACACGTTTGGAGGCAGCGTCTCAAGCATTTGAAGATGCAATTACCAAGGCGGAGGCACAAAGCAAGGCCCCCCTCAAACGCATCGCTGTTTCTGTATTCGGTTTTGATTTTGGAGCCACACTGGCTAGAGCCTTTGCCCACAAGCTCTTTGAAGACTGTGATCCGGGGACAACTCGCTTCAAGGGTAAAAATCTTGAGATCGTTTTCGTAGGTTTGTTCGATGCTGTAGATCGAAGCAGTGAAAGCTCGATCATTGGGGATTTCCTTTCCCCGTTGACCAACAAGGTGGACGACGGGGAATGCCTTCCAGGTCCCGTCAAAGCAGCCCTGCATTTGGTCGCAGCTCACGAATGTCGTAGTACCCGCCGCTCCCGCCTCATTGGCACAGGCTCCCTCACCCCACGATGGGAAGAACGGCTGGTGCCAGGCACAAGTTACGACGTCGGAGGGGGCTTAAAAAAAGCAGATGTTCCTTACAGCCTGGAGCTGCACAAAGCGACCCTGCAGGAAATGTATCGAGCTGCGTATAGAGCAGGAGTACCCTTCGCCGAGTTTGAGAAGCTTCCAGATATTGGAGTGGAAATCTCTCAACTCTTTGAACTGAATGATCATGTCAACGGTGTCAGTGCAGTCGAATCCTCTAAGCGTTATATGGCCAAGGTAGGACACAACCAGGTTTCCGCCGAGTCCTTCCTGGCACACCGCTGCATGTATATCCGCCGTCTTCGCGGCTTGTGGCAACTCTATAGCGGACAATATCGTGCCTACAGTGACGAGGAAGATCGCTTGGAACGGCCGGTCTTTGGCGAGAATGGCTCATTGAAAAAAATACTGGGATTGGGTAGCGAAAGTGAATCTCAGGCAAAAAAACGTGACCATGCACTGAAACAGGTTCGCACCCACAAGACCGCGCTTCGTAATGAATTGGGATGGCTGGAGGCGGTTGATGCGGAAGCCAGAAGAATAAAAAACGGACTGTCCACGCAAGCTGAAAAAGCTCTGCTGAACGAATGGTTCAATCCAAACCCGCCAGCCTTGAACTCCGACGTCGAAGATCTGCTGGAACTTTATCTCAACGATAGTTACATGATCGGCCAGATACCCAAGGAGCCGATGTACCTCAAGTACTTCCTTGTACGCGGACTCGACAGGCCTGACCTGACGAAAACCAAAGGAATGGCACCTGATTATTTGCAACAATATATGAGTTGATCGGCAACCTGCCTCAATAGCTAGAAGCAACATCAATGCGGTAACGCGGACTTCCCATTCCGTAAGTAACAACTAATTATTCGATTCCGTCTCTGGGCACCACTAATACCGAAACCCCTGAATCGAAAGATTCAGGGGTTTTTTATTGCCTGCGATTTAATGGCGCCTGTTTCAGCGCCGCCGCCCTCACTCAGTAGCTATCGTTCCAGTGAAGGTTGAGGTCTCGAATACCGGCCATTTTCATGTCCACGGTGCTGCGCTGGGTTTGTCCGTTGCGGGTGGCGGCGACCTGGTATTTGCCGGCCGGCAACTGCACATACACGATCGGCCCAACCTGATTCAGGCTCAGGACCGACTGCCCTTGCATGTTCTGGATCGCCAGATCGACATCCGGCACGTATTTGTTTTCCGGGCCGGTGGAAAAAGTCATGTGCAGGTTGTAACCCTTGACCTGCTGGATGGCGCGCGACTCGTCCAGGCCGATACCGCCAGACAGATAGGCAATGCCGTTCTGTTGTTGCGGCTCCAGGTGCACGCCCGCGGGGTCGATCGGCTCGCTGCTGACGGTTGCGGACTGCACGCCAAGTGGCGATAGCGACAGCAATGCCGCGAAAACGCCGGTTACGACACTCAAGTAGAAAGATTTCATGATGAGCACTCCCGAGTTCATTTCGAACCACTGAAATGGGAACGCCACCGTCAAGAGTCCAGCCCCAGAACGGCAGCGTCCGGGTTTCCCCTTTTCATCTCGAATGGCTCGGCTACGCCTCAGGCAAACGATGCTCGAATGGAAGCTCGTCGGGCGGTATGCCCGCGAGCCTTGAAACCAGTTTACGCCCCGATTCCAGGCTGTTTAGATCGATTCGATTTGAAACTTTCAGCCAAAAGTACCTGGCCGCAAGGCTAAGCCGACGGTTGCCAGGCCGCGGAGAAGGCGGTTATTAATGCGTGCACCGAAATAGAGCGGACTTGCCTTTGCGCCCGCAAGGAACAGCGCCGATGACCGTGCAAACCTCGCCTTCGCCCCTGCGCCCTGCAAGCGCCGCGGCCCACAACCCCGGCACGGCTTTTCGCCAGCCCGCCGCCGATGGCTTCATGCTGGGCGGCTTCACCTGGCGCCACGCCGAATCCGATCCCACACGCCCGGTGGTGATCATCAATGCCGCGACGTCCGTGCGCTGCCGGCACTACGCGCGGTTCGCCGACTATCTGTTCAGCCATGGCTTCGACGTTCTCAGCTACGACTATCGCGGCATCGGCGAGTCGCGCCCGGCCTCGATGCGCAAGCTGAAGGCGTCCTGGACGGACTGGGGCAGCCTGGACTTCGAAGCCATGCTGCAACGCGCGCAGCGCGAATTTCCCGGCCAGCCCATCGACGTGGTCGGGCACAGCTTCGGCGGCTGCGCGGTCGGCCTGGGGGCGTCCGGGCAACTGATACGCCGCGTGGTGACGGTGGGCGCGCAGTTCGCCTATTGGCGTGACTACGCGGCGGCCAGCCGCTGGCGCATGCTGGGCAAATGGCACGTGCTGATGCCGCTGCTGACAGCGGTTTGCGGCTACTTCCCCGGCAAGCGCCTGGGCTGGCTGGAGGACACCCCCGCCGGCGTGGTGCGCGACTGGGCCACGCCCACCGCGCACTATCAAAGACGGCCCAGCGGGCGCCGTCTGGCGCGGCGGGACCCGGCGCTGCCCTTCGCCAGGGTCAAGGCGCAACTGCTGGCCATCAGCATCAGCGACGACCCTTATGGCACCGTGCCAGCCATCGAGCGCCTGCTGGCCTACTTCACGGCCAGCCGGTGCAGCCATTGGCGCATCGACCCCGAAGATATCGGCGAGCAGGAAGTCGGGCACTTCGCGTTCTTCCGCAGCCGTTACCAGGCCCAGCTGTGGCCCATCGCGCTGGCCTGGCTGCAACACGCCACGCTGCCTGGCGATACCCCGGGACGCCTGATCAGCGGTAGCCGTTGAGCGTGCCAGCCGGCGCATTTACTGGCATCCTCTGCCGCCTGCAAGCCAGGCCGGTCGCCGTATCGCTGCCTGGCCCCCTTCTTTGCGCAAAAGGTACGACGCCCATGGCATCTGCGAACAAGCAACACAAAAGAGCCCAGCGGGCGAAAACCAAGGCCAAGCAGAACCGCACCCAGCGCAACGCGGCGCCGGTGGAGCTGGACCCGAACGACGACCGCATCGACTTTGAATCGGTAGACCTGACCGAGCTGTTCAAGAAAATGATCGACGCCGAGAAGATCAGCCAGCAGGCGATGTGCGCGGCATTCCTGGAAGACCCGCTGCTGGAGATCGTCTACGAGCAGGAAGGCGAGGAAGGCGCCATGGACTTCATCCTCGCCGCGCTGATCGAGTACCGCCAATGGTCCACCGAGACCGACGAAGCCGGCGCCCTGGCCTGGATCGAAAGCCCGGAGTTCCAGGCCGCGTACCTGGCCGCCTCGGAAGCGCTGATGCAGAAATAAGGCTGCGGCTACGGCGCGCTATGCCCGTCACCGCCGTGTTGAATGTTCGATTGTTTTCGCGGGCAAGCCTCGCTCCTACGAAGCGCCGGCATCCGCGCGATAACAATCTGCATCCGTAGGAGCGAGGCTTGCCCGCGAAAGCATCAGCACAGGCCATAAAAAAGGCCGCTGTCATCGCTGACAGCGGCCTTTTTCGTTACCGGGAAAAACTCAGGCGCGACTCAATACCCCGGCCGCCTGTCGCTCCAGCTTGCGCCGACGCGCCACCAGCAAGCCCGCCGCGATCACGATGATGCTCAGCAGGCCAGTGGCGATGATCTCCATGCGGTGCCCTTCCTGGAACAGCATGATGGTCAGCACCCCGACGATGAACACGATCACCGCGTAGGTCAGGCCCGGGAACAGCCACATGCGGAAGGCGATCTTCTCGCCCGCGGCCATGCGCTTCTGGCGCATGCGCAGCTGCGATACGGCGATCACCAGATACACCAGCAAGGCGATGGCGCCGGAGCTGGCCAGCAGGAACTCGAATACCGCGGCCGGCGCTACATAGTTGGCGAACACCGCGAGGAAGGCCGCCGCGGTGGACAGGATCACCGCCCAGTAAGGCGTGCCGCTGCCATTGGTGCGCTTGGCCGCGGCCGGGGCATCGCCACGCTTGCCCAGGGAGAACAGCATGCGCGAGGCCGTGTAGAGCGCCGAGTTCAGGCAACTGGTCACCGCCACCAGCACCACCAGGTCGACGATCAGCTTGGCGTTGGGAATGCCCATGCGATCGAGCACGGTCTGGTAGGAACCGACCTGCGCCAGGCTCGGGTCATTCCATGGCACCAGGGCCACGACAATGAAGATCGACACCAGGTAGAACAGGCCGATCCGCCAGATCACCGAGTTGGTGGCCTTGCTGATCTGCTGGCCCGGGTTCTTCGATTCGGCGGCGGCGATGGTGACGATCTCGGTGCCCATGAACGAGAACATGGTGGTCAGCATCGCAGCGAGCACCGCGCCCATGCCGTTGGGCAAAAAGCCCTGGGTATCGAACAGATGAGAGACGCCGCTGACATTGCTGGTCGGCAGCAGGCCGAAGATCGCCAGCAGGCCGAGCACCACAAAGCCGATGATCGCCACGACCTTGATCAAGGCGAACCAGAACTCGAACTCGCCGTAGTTCTTCACGCTGAACAGGTTGGTCGCGGTCAGCAGCAAGGTGATGACCAGGGTAAAGGCCCAGATCGCGATATCGGGGAACCAGGCATGCAGGATGGTCGCGGCGGCGTTGGCTTCCAGCGGAATCACCAGCACCCAGAACCACCAGTACAGCCAGCCGATGGTGAAACCGGCCCAGTGGCCGATGGCGCGGTCGGCATAAGTCGAGAAGGAACCCGTGTCCGGCGAGGCGACGGCCATTTCGGCCAGCATGCGCATCACCAGCACCACCAGGGTGCCTGCGGCCGCATAAGCCAGCAGCACGGCAGGGCCGGCTTCGGCGATGGCGTGGCCGGAACCGACGAACAACCCGGCGCCGATTACCCCGGCGATCGACAGCATGGTCACATGCCGCGGTTTGAGCCCCTGTTCGAGGTCGTTGGAGGTCTGCGTACTGCTCATTGAAACTACCTTTTGCAAAGAAGCGAAAGCGTCCACCCGAGCTGGCTGTTCCTTTCAGGCAAGCGGCCGTAAAAAGAATCCAACAGATCGTTCTTTATTTCTTACGCAAGATTTGCGCCAAAATGTTACAAAGTCCCGGCCGACGGGGGCTGTGAAGACGACCGATGAACGATCGCAAGTCCTTGAGATTAATGGCCTTACGCCAGAACGTTACCGCTCCACCCATTTTGTAGAACGAAGCGGCGCACCAGAAACACACACAAAAAGTGTGTGGCGCACAAATAGAGGGCGGATACGCAACCTTTGGCCGTTTTACCCTTCCAACACCTGGCCAAAGCTGGCAACATCGCGCCTTTTTTTACGCGACACCCGCTGGAAACAGGGTTCAAACGGGCGTTCGGTTGTTGATGGCGCGACAGTCTGCTGTGCCGATGCGACAACCTGTCACACGCCGTCTGCTTACACCCCGTAGCGCTGTTGGCTGTCATTCGAACGCTATGCTAGGTTGGCGCCTCGCCAGGAAAGCCGCTACCAGCAGGAGCGCAATGAACTCATGAGGACCGCACATGGCTGAGGCCACGCCCGCGCTTGAAATCCGCAACTTGCACAAACGCTACGGCTCGCTGGAGGTACTCAAGGGTGTCTCGCTGACCGCACGCGACGGCGATGTGATCTCGATCCTGGGTTCCTCCGGTTCCGGCAAGTCCACCTTCCTTCGTTGCATCAATCTTTTGGAAAACCCGCACCAGGGCCAGATCCTGGTAGCCGGCGAAGAACTCAAGCTCAAGGCCGCCAAGAATGGCGAACTGGTCGCTGCCGACGGCAAGCAGATCAACCGCCTGCGCAGCGAGATCGGCTTCGTGTTCCAGAACTTCAACCTCTGGCCGCACATGAGCGTGCTCGACAACATCATCGAGGCGCCGCGCCGGGTGCTCGGCCAGAGCAAGGCCGAAGCCATTGAAGTGGCCGAAGCCTTGCTGGCCAAGGTCGGCATCGCCGACAAGCGACACGCCTACCCGGCCCAGCTCTCCGGCGGCCAGCAGCAGCGCGCCGCCATCGCCCGCACCCTGGCGATGCAGCCCAAAGTCATCCTGTTCGACGAGCCGACCTCGGCCCTGGACCCGGAAATGGTCCAGGAAGTCCTCAACGTGATCCGCGCCCTGGCCGAAGAAGGCCGGACCATGCTGCTGGTCACCCACGAAATGGGCTTTGCCCGCCAGGTCTCCAGTGAGGTGGTGTTCCTGCACCAGGGCCTGGTGGAAGAACAAGGGTCGCCACAGCAGGTGTTCGAGAACCCGCTTTCGGCGCGCTGCAAACAATTCATGTCCAGCAACCGCTAACGGAGCAACACGCATGCAGAGCTATAAGAAATTCCTCCTGGCCGCTGCCGCCACTCTGGTGTTCTCGGCCAATGCGACGGCCGCCGACAAACTGAAGATGGGCATCGAAGCGGCCTACCCGCCGTTCAACAACAAGGACGCCAGCGGCCAGGTCGTCGGTTTCGACAAAGACGTCGGCGACGCCCTGTGCGCCAAGATGAAAGTCGAGTGCGAAGTGGTCACCTCCGACTGGGACGGCATCATCCCGGCCCTGAACGCCAAGAAGTTCGACTTCCTGATCTCCTCGATGTCGATCACCGACGAGCGCAAGCAGGCGGTGGATTTCACCGACCCGTACTACTCCAACAAGCTGCAGTTCATCGCGCCTAAAGACAAGACCGACTTCAAGACCGACAAGGCCTCCCTCAAGGGCAAGATCATCGGTGCGCAGCGCGCCACCCTAGCCGGCACCTGGCTGGAAGACAACCTGGGCGACGACATCACCATCAAGCTCTACGACACCCAGGAAAACGCCTTCCTCGACCTGACTTCCGGCCGCCTGGACGCGATCCTGGCCGACAAGTACGTCAACTACGAGTGGCTGAAAAGCGAAGCGGGCAAGCCTTACGAGTTCAAGGGCGACCCGGTTGAAGAAAGCGACAAGATCGGCATCGCCGTGCGCAAGAACGATCCGATCCGCGAGAAGCTCAACGCCGCCCTGAAAGAAATCGTGGCCGACGGCACCTACAAGAAGATCAACGACAAGTACTTCCCGTTCAGCATCTACTGATACTGACTGGCCTGCCCGGCGCCCTCCCCGAGGGCGCCGGTCCTTAGCAAAGCCTGCCGCGACTTGAATAACCACCCATGAATATCGATCTCTACGGATTCGGCCCGGCGCTCGCCGCTGGCGCGCTGATGACCGTCAAGCTGGCTCTTTCGGCGCTGTGCCTGGGGCTGGTGCTCGGCCTGCTCGGCGCCTTGGCCAAGACTTCCCCGTACAAGCCGCTGCAATGGCTTGGCGGTACCTATTCGACCCTGGTACGCGGCGTTCCCGAGCTGCTCTGGGTGCTGCTGATCTACTTCGGCACCGTCAACCTGATGCGCGCCCTGGGTGAGTTCTTCGGCAACCCGGAGCTGGAGCTCAACGCTTTTGCCGCCGGGGTCATCGCCCTCGGCCTGTGCTTCGGCGCCTACGCCACCGAAGTGTTCCGTGGCGCGATCCTCGCCATTCCCAAGGGCCATCGTGAGGCCGGCGTGGCCCTGGGCCTGTCGAAATGGCGGATCTTCACCAAGTTGATCATGCCGCAGATGTGGCGCATCGCCCTGCCGGGCCTGGGCAACCTGTTCATGATCCTGATGAAGGACACCGCGCTGGTGTCGGTGATCGGCCTGGAAGAAATCATGCGTCACTCGCAGATCGCCGTGACCGTGTCCAAGCAACCTTTCACCTTCTATATGGTGGCGGCCTTCATGTACCTGGGCCTGACCGTGCTGGCCATGACCGGCATGCATTTCCTGGAAAAACGCGCCGCTCGCGGCTTTGCGAGGAGCGCCCAATGAACTGGGAAGTGATCATCAAGTGGCTGCCCAAGCTGGCCCAGGGCGCCACGCTGACCCTGGAGCTGGTGGCCATCGCGGTCATCGCCGGCCTGTTGCTGGCCATTCCGCTGGGCATCGCCCGCTCGTCGCGCCTGTGGTACGTGCGCGCCCTGCCCTATGCCTATATTTTCTTCTTCCGCGGTACGCCGCTGCTGGTGCAGCTGTTCCTGGTCTATTACGGCCTGGCGCAGTTCGATGCGGTGCGTAACAGCGCGATGTGGCCGTACCTGCGCGATCCGTTCTGGTGCGCCACCGCCACCATGACCTTGCACACCGCGGCCTATATCGCCGAGATCCTGCGTGGGGCGATCCAGGCCATCCCGCCAGGCGAGATCGAAGCGGCGCGGGCGCTGGGCATGTCCAAGCCCAAGGCGCTGTTCTACATCATCCTGCCGCGTGCCGCGCGCATCGGCCTGCCGGCCTACAGCAACGAAGTGATCCTGATGCTCAAGGCCAGCGCCCTGGCCAGCACCGTGACCTTGCTGGAACTGACCGGCATGGCCCGCACCATCATTGCCCGCACCTACCTGCCGGTGGAGATCTTCTTCGCCGCCGGGGTGTTCTACCTGCTGATGTCCTATGTGTTGGTGCAAGGCTTCAAGCTGCTGGAACGCTGGCTGCGCGTCGAGCAGTGCCAGGGCCGCTGAACGCACGCCCCCTGTAGGAGCGAGGCTTGCCCGCGAAAAACGATAACGCGGTGTACCAGACAACCCGCGACGTTCTCATCGCGGGCAAGCCTCGCTCCTACGGACCACACCCTGAGCAGCCCAGCATGCCCTCCATCCTCCAAGGTCCCGAACTCCTCAGCCGCTTCCAGGCCATGGACCGCTTCCTGCTGGACCATCAACAGCTCTGGCGCCCACGCCCCTTCACCGAGCTGCGGCTGCCGTGGGAAGCCCAGCACCGCGAACTCGCCCAGTGGCTGCGCCAGCGCAGCCTGGACGACGCCGAGGCCAGCCATAACCATCCCGAATTGCTCGATGCTCCCGCGCCCTTCCCCGAGCTGGCCCAGACCGCCGCCACCCTGGGTGCCGTGGCCGAGTTGCCGATGCATGAGGTGCCAGCCGCCCGCCAGCGTCTCAATGTCGATGTGCCCGGGCGCAAATGGCAGCAGATCGAAGCCTTCGCCGCCTGCCTGGAATTCACCCAGGCGCCCGGCCACTGGCTGGACTGGTGCTCGGGCAAGGGCCACCTCGGCCGCCGCCTGCTGCAGCCCGGGCAACAGCTGACCTGCCTGGAAGTCGACCCGGCCCTGGTCGCCAGCGGCCGGCAACTGAGCGAACACCATCGGCTGCCGGCCAGCCACCTGCAGCAGGACGTACTGGCCGCCGACGCCGCTGCCCGCCTGAGCATTGAGCACACCCCGGTGGCCCTGCACGCCTGCGGCGACCTGCATGTGCGCCTGATGCAATTGGCCAGCGAGCGCGGCTGTCGCCAACTGGCTATCGCGCCCTGCTGCTACAACCGCATCGACCGCTCCGAATACCAGCCGCTCTGCGCCGCCGCCAAGGGCTCGGCGCTGCAATTGTCCCTGGACGACCTGGGCCTGCCGCTGAGCGAGACCGTCACCGCCGGCGCCCGGGTACGTCGCCAGCGCGACCGCTCCATGGCCCGCCGCCTGGGCTTCGACCTGCTGCAACGCCAACTGCGCGGCAGCGATGACTACCTGCCCACGCCGTCACTGCCCGCCAGCTGGCTGGACAAACCCTTCGCCGACTATTGCCGCGACCTGGCGGCGCTCAAGAACTTATCCACAGTCGGCCCGCAGGATTGGCCGGCGCTGGAAGCCGCCGGCTGGCAGCGCCTGGCCCAGGTCCGCAACCTGGAGCTGCTGCGCGGCCTGTTCCGGCGGCCATTGGAGTTGTGGCTGGTGCTCGATCGCGGGCTGTTTTTGCAGGAGCAGGGTTACCGCGTGCAACTGGGCCTGTTCTGCCCGACAGCGCTCACTCCCCGCAACCTGATGCTGCTGGCGGAACGCGCATAAGTTGGATCCATCATCCTATCCAACCTGTGGATAACTCTGTTGATGAAATCCCATCAAAGCCGCTGAAAGCGCATGCTACAGGCTCAATACACCGCTGGTCATTTTTTGTTCATGAAAATAAATCAGCGAAAAAACAGCCAGTTGCGGCGAATTGAGAACGGATCCACAAAATCGGCGAAAATCGCCGCGCGGCAGCCATCGATTGTGCATAAGCGTCAACGACAAAGGACATAACAGCCGAAAACCGGGACCCGGCAGGCGGCAAATTGCGCCCCGCGGCGGCGCTTGTTATACAGACGCAGGCGCTCGCGGGCGCGTCAAAGCCAGAACCTTTGTGACTGACGGGAAAAGACAGTGACGTTCATTTCTTATGCACAGAATTTCGAAGACATCCGCCTGTGGCGCGCCCTCAAGCACGTTGAAAACGGCTTTTATATCGACGTCGGCGCCAACCACCCCACCGCCGATTCGGTAACCCGCGCGTTCTATGATCGCGGCTGGCGCGGCATCAATGTCGAGCCGGTCCCGAGCTATTACCAGGCGCTGTGCCAGGAGCGCCCCAGGGACACCAACCTGCAATGCGCGGCCGGCGACAACGCCGAGGCCCTGACCTTCTACGGCATCGCCGACACTGGCCTGTCCACTCTCGACCCGGCCCTGGCGCAGCAACACAAGGACGCCGGCATGCAGGTGCAGACCCAGATCGTCAGCTCGCGCACCCTGAGCGACATCTGCGCGGCGCATGTCGACGGCCCCATCCACTTTCTCAAGATCGACGTCGAAGGCCACGAAGAAACCGTGCTGCGCAGCATGGACTTCAGCCGCTGTCGGCCGTGGATCCTGCTGATCGAAACCCCGTGGAGCCGCGACCAGGCCTGGGAAACCCTGGTCACCGGCGCCGGCTACCACCCGGTGGTATTCGACGGCATCAACACCTTCTACCTGGCCGAAGAACACCTGAACCTCAAGGGGGCCTTCGACATCCCGCCGTGCAACCTCGACGAATTCCAATTCAACCCCGGCCACCGCTTCGTCGCCCCGGCCACCGACCTGGAACAGGCCCTGATCGCCGAACGCCAACGCGCCGACCGCGCCGAGGCGGCCCTGCACGCCCTGCGCAACAGCCGCTCCTGGCGCGCCATCGAAAAACTCAAGAAAGTGCTGGTCCGCGGCTAAAGCCCGAAGCAAAGCAAAAATAGTCAGATTTCAGGGGTTTACAGAACCCCGCCAATCGCTATAATCGTCGCCCACACGCCGGTATAGCTCAGTTGGTAGAGCAACTGACTTGTAATCAGTAGGTCCCGGGTTCGACTCCTGGTGCCGGCACCATACAAGGTTCCAGAGAAGGCTTTCAAAATCTCTGAACCCCCCGAAAAAACCCGCCTTCTGGCGGGTTTTTTCGTTTTGGGGTTCTGTCGGTTTCCATCAGGTGAATTCCAACCGTTTTAGGGCCTAGAGAAGATCGGGCAAAGCGCTGTCGTTGGCAGCAACCCCAGGTAGCCAGAACCTTTAAGGCTACGCCCCACCGTGGTGGCTCTTCCAAAGTGCGATTAGCGTCCGGCGGCTCGCACGGTCACAGCGATGTGATGGATGCCTACTTTTACCAGTGTGCCCACTGCGGCAACTTATCCCCTTTCACAGCTGCCCTACCTATCCGCTTGGCCATTCCCGTGCGCCAACCTGCGCCCGTCTCTTCTTCCGGAAAGAGACGGGCGCTCCTACCGCTGCTGCAACCCAAATCGTAAAAGGCTTTGCGGCATTCCCCCTCGTGACAATCGGCATGACAAACACCGAAAAGTCACCAGCAACAGCGATGCAGATGATGGTGCCGCAGCCCACGGAATGGACTGCACCTGACTGACAGTCAGGCATGCCCCGGTCATCGCATCACTGCCTTCACCCGACTCAGGATCTCGCGGCGCCGGTCTCGTCAGCCAGTGCAGCCTCCACCCGCCCACTTCTTCGGAAGTGCTCAGGACGCCAAATCATGAGATGCCCAAGCTCCCGGTCGTAAGGAGCCGCCAGTCCCGCGTTAGTGGACAACCCTCACAGGTCGCAGGGACCTTGATCCCTGATAACACTAAACATTCTTGGCGGGATGACGTGGGGAAGGTTTTAAAAGTATTGGCTTCGAGAGGAGTTCGATCATGGCACTGGTGGGCAGGCGAGATGGACGCAATTTTGGCTATGGCCGGCAACTGAGCTATGCCGGGCCGCAAGCGCTAAAAGATCTGTTTGGCGGCGGGCATTACGGGACTGTCAAAGCGCACAGTGATCGGTGGCAGGCGTTTGTGCGCTGGTGTCGTTCGGAGGATGGGCCAGGGTTCAACGATGCGCGAAAAATTGTTCGGCAGACCTTGCTGGACTACGCCGGGTATCTGCGGCAGCAAGTCGAACAAGGAGCTATCGGCATCGCGACCGCGCAAAATCGATTGTCCAGCGTGAATCGAACCATGGCCGCGCTTCGCGGTGATCAGTCCGTGAAAGTACCGAGCCCAAGCAAGGCATTGGGAATGCAGCGGGCGAGTGTTCGTCGCTCAGTGCCGCAAGGCCAAGACCGCGAATACGTTAAGCGGATCGTTGACGAGCTTTGCGAACATCAGCAGCCGCGCGCTGCCGCCATCGTTCAGTTAGCGCGAGCCACCGGCATGCGTTTGCGTGAGGCGATTTTGGCCGATCTTCCTCGACTGCAACGGGAAGCCGAGCAACTCGGGAGGATCAACATCCAGGACGGAACAAAAGGTGGGCGCAGCGGAGCAACAGCAGCTCGCTGGATCATGGTGGATGACCATGTACGCGAAGCACTCAGATATGCCGAGCAGGTCTTACCGCATGGCAGCCACAACCTACTGGCACCGAACGAGAGCTACCTCGATTTCCAGCAACGCGTCGTACGCCCCGCCCGAGACGTCCTCCATACGCACAACCTCAAAGGCTTCCACGAACTGCGTGCAGCCTATGCGTGCGAACGCTATGAGCAAATCACCCTCTATTCCGCGCCCATCAATAATGATGGGCGGTGCGACCAGTTTGACCGGCCCCTTGATCGGCAGGCCCGAGACCAACTCAGCTATGAACTTGGGCACGGCCGTATCGACGTGGTATCGGCTTACATCGGTGGTCGAGCATGAGTAAGCCATTCGATATGGAGCTGTTCCTGGTGGGCGTTCTGACCGGATCGCACTCCACCCGCATGCGTCACCTTCGTCAGGCGAAGGCCATTCAAGCGGCGATACATTATCGCTGGCACCTAGACAATCCATGGACCTGGCAGCGAAAACATATCGATTGGTTTCTAAATCAGCACCTGAACCAGCGCACTGAATCCACGCGCTATTACTATCTGCTGACCGTGCATTTGCTCACTATTCGCTTAGGTAAGCCATGGCATTTCAAGGTCAGCATCTATAGGGGACCTCGGGAGAGACGCTGACCAACGTTTTCACCCGACTTGATCATTGCACGCAAAAAGGGCGACAGGCCTAGATCGGCCAGGGGTGGAAAGCCGGCATGGTCCACTTTGCTCCCCGGTGAGGATGGTCGGTAACGGCATCCGCTGTTGCTAGCCAGCCACCTGCCCTAGAAAGGCGGGGAGTTCTCATGCTTGGCCTTCCGTGGATAAAGCTCGGCAGCCCTGCGGAATGCCCGGTGACAACATCCATGTTAACGGTCAATCTATGCGCCAGATAACGGCTCATTTCCCCAGACCGCTTTTGGCAACCAATGAACTACAACGATATGTGGCATCGGACGCGATAATTCATCAGCCGGTGCTACGCACGACAAAAGGTCACCCCCCAACTCTAGAGCGTTGTGGACGTATTCGGATATCGCGTGGCGCGTTGGCTAATCGTGCTGGGAAAAACAAGGTGCGGCATAGCCTGGCTGCTTAATAGTTCAGGGGGCAGTCGTAGTCAAACAGGACAAGCAAATGAGCAAAGCAGGTATTCAGTCCAATCGAGGCGATGGTTACCAAACGCTGGTTGCCTTTGACTGGGCTTTGAGCGTTCTTTCGGAGCCTGGTTACCAGTGGCTTGAAGTAGATTCAGTAAGCGGGTCAGTGGACGATGTGGTGATCGGCAAAGTAGATGGCACCAAAATTTACTGCCAATGCAAAAAAAACCAGACGCTGCATAAGGCCTGGTCTACTGCCGACCTCGCCGACGAATTGCGCAAGGCAATCAGCTTGTTGACCAGCGATCCGACAGCGGAAATTCGCTTCTATTCGCGCAGCGCGTTTGGTGATCTCTCAAGACTGCGGGAATACAGCACCAACTATGCCGATGAAGCAACCTACCAAACCAATCTGGGCAAGGCGCTCCAAGAGTCAGATACCGAACTAGGAAGTCTGCTTGTCGAACAGGCGTCAAATCTTTCAACCTACCAGTTCCTACAACGCACGACGTTTGAAATCAGTCCAGAACTGGATCGCATGGAGGCATTTCTGCGCGAGCGTTTGTGGCGGTTGGTAAGCAACGGTTCAGCGGCTTACAACACCCTATGGACACGCCTTGACTACCTCGGAATGCGCGTTAGCGGCCACGGCGAAAGTAGCGCTACGCAACATCGACTGACAAAGGACAACCTGAAAGTCTTGCTGGACAACGCAGGCTCGATGCTGACCCCTCCCATGGACATGGTAAAGGTTCGTACTTCATTCAAAAGCACTTCTGCCATTGGCCGGTCATGGCGCAGAGATATTGGCAGTGAAAGCGTTTCGAATCCATCCGTCAACGAACTCATCGAAGCCATTGAAGCCAAACATGGCTCTATCTTGCTCACCGGTTTGCCGGGATCTGGCAAGACCTGCGTGATGCTGGCAGTGCAAGAAGCACTGGAACAACTCGCCCAAACCCGCACTGACCTACTGCCGCTGTTCATTCAATCGCGCGAGTTCGCCGACATCGTCACTACGCAAGACCGTCAAGCCCTAGGCCTGCCTGAACATTGGGTAGAAGGAGCGGCACGCATGGCGGAAGATGCGCACGTGGTCGTAATGATCGACTCGTTAGATGTACTTTCCATTGCCCGTGAACACAGCGTACTTACGTACTTCCTTGCCCAAATTGATCGTCTGCTGCTGGTTCCCAATATTACCGTTGTCACTGCCTGTCGCGACTTTGACTGTCATTACGATCGGCGTATTGCCCAGCGCAGTTGGGGTAAAAAAATCACCTGCCAGCCATTGGAATGGGATACCGAGATAGCGCCGCTGCTCGTAAAACTCAGCATTGACGCATCGGCCACCGATACGACCACGCGCGAATTGATTTGTAATCCACGTGAATTGGCCTTGTTTGTTGAATTAGCGCAGCAAGGAGGTAGCTTCAATGTAGTGACCAGCCAAGCGCTGGCACAGCGCTACCTTGCCACGATCGTGCAGGCCAATAGCGCACTGGGCGATGCCGCCATGCAAGCCATCGAAGCCATCGCGGCTGAAATGCTAAAGTTGCGCAGTCTTGCGGTGCCACGTCAGCGATTCACCGCCTCACAAGATATTCAACGTGCACTTCTCAGTAATAAGGTGCTGCATGAGACGCAGGATGGGCAACTGACATTCGGGCACCAGACGCTGCTCGACGTGTTGGTGATCAGCGGCGCGGTACGCCAAGCTGTTACTTTGAACGCATTCATACAACGTTTACCGCCCGTGCCTTTTGTGCGCCCCAGCATTCGCAGCTTTGTCACGCAGCTGACAACCGGAGATCGACGCGAATTCCGAAAACAGCTGCGTACTGTTTTGACAGGCAACAATGCCTTCCATATTCGCCGTCTTGTGGCGGAAACCTTTACAGAACAACCCCCACACGATGACGACTGGCTTCTTATACGCGACCTGCGCAACCAGCATCGTGATGTCTTTCAGGTGATCTACACCCAGGCGGCTCGGGTGGAATGGCATCACTTCTGGATGAAGCATCTAGTACCGTTTTTGAAAGATACCCGCGATGTTGACGGGTTAACGATGCATGTGCACCGAGTATCTCAATGGAAAAATGACGATGCCGTAGGGGTGTTCGCATTTTGGACCGAGGTACTGGCACTGGATGGGGTGGATAATACCCAGCTGACAAACTCTATTGCACATGCGATCACGCAAGTCCATGCAGACCATTCGGCGGTGCTTGTGCCTTTGCTTGTCGAATTGCTTAAGTTACCGAGGCAAGAACACAGCTTTCTCGGGCATGCACTCGCGCGCTGCGTAAAAGATGGCGGTATGGATGATACGGTTCTGTGGCGTTATGTCGCTGGCGAAGTCACCGACGAAGATGTGCTTGCCTATAGCTTTGACAAAAAGCTGCACTGTCAACCGCATGAGTTTGGGACAAGCAATAAAAGTTTTCTCGCAGATCGAATGCGAAAGTCCACGGCATTGCTTGACCTGGCTATAGCATCGATTGAGCGATGGAGCCAAATCAAGAACTCACGCTATGGCGAGGCTCCGAAAAATTTTTGGAGCGGCTTCCTACACCAAACGTCATACAACGACGCACACACCCAGACCGACCACCGGCACCTTGATAGTGAACGCATACTGCTGGATGCCGTTGAAACCGCCATCGTGCATCACGCAAACACGCAATCGAATTGGTGGAAAAGCAACAGCGAACGTCTGTGCTTCAGCACAGAAGGCGCATTGCGCTATTTCGCCATCCTCGCATGCATGGCAGCACCAACCGCTAACCTGGATGTGATTGGCCGCATGCTTTGCAACAAAAAGCTGCTCGAATCCGCTTTGTCGTATGAACTCGGCACGCTTATACAGACCACTTTTCTGCACCTTGATGCGGCTACGCAAGACGCAATACATTCGACCGTTTTAACCCTTCACCTGGAAACTGCAACTGACCCGAAGCACCATGCATGGGCGCTCCGAGATCAAGCGCAACTAATTCTTACCATCCCCTGCCATCTGCGTTCAGCCGACGCACAGGCTGTATTGGACGAGTGCGAAAAAGAAATATGGCCTCTGATTCGCCAGCCGGACATTCACATGCGTGGAGGAATGGTTAGCGCACCGTTTTCTTTCGAGGTGTTTCTTGGTGCAAGCGATGACTCCGTGCTGGGCCTGCTGAATCACTACAAAGCGCATGCCAGTAGCCCTTTTGATGACTTTCTGATGGGGGGAGAGAGAGAGGTTGGCTCACAATTACGTGAGGCGGCTTCGCGCCACCCCACCCGTTTTATGAGTCTTTTATCAGCCAACTGGGAGCGGATCTCGGACCGCTTTCGAGACGACCTCATGGAGGGCATTGCGACCTACCTGGCTCACCGCTACGGCAACTTGCAGGTAAATGGCACTTGGTCACCCAAAGATGAGCCCAATGCGGCAGCGTTGGTGCAGCAAATCCTGAATGAGCTGGAAGCGCATCCGAGTCATTGGCACCACAACCGCGTCGCATCCAAAGCAATAGAGAGCTGTGCGCACGTAGTTGAACTGTCACAGGACGCTACGCGGCTAGTGTCTTTGGCTGCGGATTTTTCGACACTACAGGAGGAGAGCTCCATCTCAGGGGATTCCGTTGACTTGGTCACAGCTGGCATCAATATGGCCAAAGGGAACGCAGCGGAAGCCTTGATGATCGTGGCCAATCAACTTGAAAAGAACGGCGTACCGTGGCCCCAATTGCTACCGAATGCGCTGCGCCTATTTGCCGCAGACCCGCACCCCGCTATTCGCGCCCTATTGCTGCGGCGTATGCCCTATTTGCAAAGCCATCACCCTGAACTTGGCTGGGAGCTGTTTGGCCTTACCATGCAGGAGAAATCCCCCGGACTTTGGCCAATAGCCGAATCTAGCCTGTATTACGCTTACTACCAAAAATTCGAAATTGTCGCTTTGTGGCTAGCACGTCTTTATCGCGAAGGCAGCAACAAGGATTTTGAGACTTGGGGGCGTATATCCGCACTGGCAGCTCTTTCGAAACGATTGGAGTTTTCTTCCCTTCTCGTAGAAATCAACGCAGGGGAAACCGTCGAAGCGTGGTGTGGTGCGGCGAGTGTTTGGACTCACAGCGACAACATTCAGCAGCACCGGGAACAGTGTCTTACCGGTCTTGAGGCTGGCTTGGATGCAGAGAATCATTATGCTCTTGCAGTTGCCCGCAAATTCCGCAACCTCTTCCAGGAGACAAAGCCGCTGGTTGCTGTACCCATTGAGCTAATTCGGCGCTGCTTGTTCTTGCTAGGAACAGAAGCTGATTCTGCACGAAACGACATCTATGGCTTCGATGCATGGCTGAACGCTATGTCACTTCGCGATCCAATGTATGCATTAGAAGCAACCGAGATTTACCTTGATTTTGTTCGACAGACAAAACCCTATCTATACGACCATGAGAACAACCTCACACAACTGCTAACCCGCCTTTTCGCGCAGGCTGAAGAACAGGAGGAGTCAGACGGTGGTGCCATGCTGCAGCGAGTGGTAGCGACGCAGGATTCGCTGCTGACTCTGGGTGTCGACGGCATGAATGACTGGCTTAAAGCCGCGGAGCGTCCATGACCATAAATAGCGAAACAGGTGCTTTACGAAGGCATCGCCATAAAACTCATGAGATTCATGCGCAGCACCAACCACAAAAATCCACCGACTCCAAAGGGTGATAAAAGCAGCGATCACAGCGATACGGCTGTAACCCTCCGGAGAACGGCCTGCGGCAAGCCAACGATTTGGGTGCCAAGTAGCCATCTGCATCCTGATGTGCCTATTTTTATAGCTATCAACAAGCGAGCGCACCTCTTGAGGTAGTTTTAGAGGTAGAAAAACGCAGTCTCATAGATAATAACGACCGTCATCAATAAGTTATTGATTGGTTCGACTCCTGGTGCCGCACCATACAAAACAAAGCCCCGCAACGCGGGGCTTTGTTGTTTCTGGCTGTTGTAAACGCCACTTAGTTCGCCTTGATCGTCCACATTGCGTCCACGCTGGCGAAAACGGTCCCTGGCGCTGGGCGCGCTCAAGTGTGTCGGGCGGATCCGCGAGCCTGGTGGCCGACATGAACCGCCAACTGGCCGTTCATCCCCCATCCACCGCCAGGCAACGCCGCTGCCTTCACTGCAGCGCCAGCCAACCAACGTGCTGGGGAAAGATAAAGCCCCTCCCCCTTTAAAAATTCAGCCTGAACACTGTCCGCCAGAGGTTTTTAATCGGCGAGGTACAGTGCTTATCCCAATTGCGCTGCCACCATTCATCCTCGTTTTTCACTTCGCTCTCGATGTCGCTACCCGCCAGCGTTGCTGGCTGCTGACGGAACAACATCGGAAAGGCGCAGTGCTGCTTTATGCGTTTCTTGAAAATCACGTCAACGGGCGTGCCGTTGTACGGGGTGTTTGCCAGGATCTGACAGCCTTCACGGGACAGGATATAGGCGTGCAGCGCAACGACGCGGCCCCGGGCAATGAAGGGGAACCAGGTTAGCCAGGTCCTGCCCATGCTGTACCCCAGGTGCAGCACTTCAAATCGCCGAGTACGGATGAATTTGTTGATCCAGCGGATGGGGGTCGCCTTCAGTTCATACGGCGCAACGTCGTCTTCAAAGATCAACACCCGCTCAAGCCCACGCTCGAGCGCATTCCGGGCCAGGTCCTGGTGCGATTCGAAGCAGCCACGGACAGGGTCTGCGTGTCGCTCCACGACATGGAACACCACCGGATTTCGGATCAGGCTTTGTACTGAATCGCGGAACAGCTCTCGCCGGTCTGTTCGCTCTTTCAACGAAATGCAGTAGGCGGCATCCACGTCGAACATGAACTTTTCGCCTGAGCCCTGAATCTTTTTTGACACCAACTCCTTCCCCCAAAAACGATAAAGGCGCGGTTAGCCGCGCCTGTTGCGTGGATTATGGCGAAACGATGGCGAGGGAATTGTATGGAATTTGTTACGACTGATTCTCAATAACACACTTCCACTGCTTTTATCGGGAGAGCTGATCGGCGGCTGGAAAGTGGTGCGCAGAGGGCATTGAAGTTCTCGCGGCAGCCTCCCGTGGTAACCGCAAAAAACTTGAATGGCAGGTTCCTCCAGCGGCGGCCTTGATTCGGAGTTAATGCCCCACACCCGCGTAATCCGTGGCCTCCAGCGAGGCGCTAGCAGGGCGGTGCTATACTTTTTTAGCTAGTAATACGCGTGTGGCGTTATCCAGAGCGGCGGGGAAATGGTCTGGAATTGCAGATAACGACTGCAGCAAAAGGGGGCCTCTGCGGCGATGAAGTAGGAGGTGTCTCATGAACCGACACTATTACATCAGCGATAACCTCGACGAGCTGGAAACCGTTGAAAGCGAACTGGAAGCCAGCGGTATCAGTACCGAGCAGATTCATGTGCTCAGCGACCGGGATGCGGATGTGGAACAGCATCACCTGCATGATGTGAACTCACTCATGAAGCAGGATGTCGTTCATTCCGGCGAGATTGGCGCGGTCATTGGCATACCACTCGCGGCATTGGTACTGCTCGGTGCCTATCTGGCAGGTTGGACCGAGTCCGCGGCAGGCTGGGTGCCATTTATCTTTCTGGCGATCGTGATACTGGGATTCTGCATCTGGGAAGGCGGCTTCTTCGGGATCCAGGTGCCCAACAGCCACTTCAGCAAGCTGAAAAAGAACATAAAAGATGGCGAGCACATCTTCTTTGTGGACGTCGAACCCGATCAGGAACCCGTCCTGGACCAGGTCATCAGCCATCATCCACAACTCCAGGTCGCCGGCACCGGCGCGGCAGCGCCTCACTGGATAGTGGCCTGGCTACAGAAATGGCATCAGTTCAAGCGCACGATCTAGGACGCGGCGACGCTTGAATGCCGGAGGCGGAAGCCGGTCATTGCCCGAGGAAAATCCCCCGGGTGGAAAACACGTAGTCCGCCTCGGCTGCCATCAGGCCAACCAGCACCAACAGGCACAAGGGCGGGACGAGGATGGCGTAGACCATCGCCAGGCGCTCCCAGGCCATGTGCATGAAGATGGAGACGATCAGGCCGGCCTTCAGCAACATGAACACCAGGATCAGCGACCACCTGAAGTAGCCCTGGAAGTGAAAGTAGTCGACCAGGTAGGACAGGGTGCTGAGCACGAACAACAGCCCCCAGATCTTCAGGTACAGGCTCAGTGGATGCTGTTGACCTTGTGCGTGCGCCATCGCCGGTACTCCTCTGCGGACTCACCATAAATAGAAGAAAGCGAAGATAAATACCCACACCAGGTCTACGAAGTGCCAGTACAGGCCGGCTATCTCGACGATCTGGTAGTTGCCGGAACGCTCGTAGTCGCCCCGCAAGACCTTGAAGGCGACGATGCACAGGTAAAGCACGCCGAGCGATACATGCAGCCCGTGGAAACCGGTAATCATGAAAAAGCTGGCGCCGAACTGCTCCGCGCCCATGGGGTTGGACCAGGGCCGCACGCCTTCGGCGATAAGCTTGCTCCACTCGAAGGCCTGCATGCAGACAAAGGTCGCACCAAAGGCAGCGGTCGCCAGCATCAGGGCCGCGCATTTGCCGCGGACGCCGCGGTAGGCGAAGTTCACGGCCATGGCCATGGTGCCGCTGCTGCTGATCAGCACGAAGGTCATGATGGCAATCAACACCAAGGGAATCTCGACGCCAGCGATGGTCAAGGCGAACACTTCGCTGGGGTTCGGCCAGGGGACGGTGGCGCTCATGCGCACCGACATGTAGCCGGTCAGGAAGCAGGTGAAGATGAAGGTGTCGCTGAGCAGGAAGATCCACATCATCACCTTGCCCCAGGCCACCCGCTTGAACACGTCCTGATCCGAGGCCCAGTCGCTGGCGACGCCCTTCCATCCCGGTACCAGCGTATCGGGCGCAGAGGGTGCGGGCTCTGCCGGAGGGGTTGCTGAAGGCAATGCCATGGCGTCACCTCAGGCCGCAGAATGCGGCGATGGCTTGATAGGTTTCCGGCGTGCTGGTCAGCAGGACCAGAAGAACGATCCACAGCCCCAGCAGGTAATGCCAGTAAATGGCACAGAGCTCCACGCTGGTTTTCAGTCGCGACAGCGCAACGCCCCGCTGGAACCGGGCGCAAGCTCTGCCCCAAGCCACCAGGCCTCCCAGCAGGTGCAGCCCGTGCATGCCGGTCAGCAGGTAGAAGAAGCTGTTGGCCGGATTGCCCGAGACGAAATAGCCCCAGTCGACGAACTGCTTCCAGACCCAGAGCTGCCCTCCCAAAAAGGCGATCGTAAAGACCCCGCCCAGGGCAAAACCGAGGCCGGCGTCCTTCAATGCGCCCCGCCGGGCGGCCCGCCGCGCCCACTGCAGGCTGATGCTGGCCAGTACCAGCAGGACGGTGTTCAGCCACAGTTGCCGCGCGCTGGCCAACGGCGCCAGGGGATCGGTCAGAGGTTGCCAGTCCACCATTTGCGAACGCGCGATAAAGGCCAGCAGGAACAGCAGAAACAGCGAACTCACCGCCCCGAGGAACAGGCGCAGGCCCAATATTGCGACTTTCTCCCTATCGATGCCCCGTGGGGCGCGAGCCTGCTCGGGGGGCTGGTTCCAATGGCCTCCGGCGCCGGCGCTGTCGATGTTTTTCAATAGCGGCCCGTTCATGGTTTTTCGTCCGCGACGCCGGCTTCTGCACTGCGCCGCCTCATCTGTTCCAGGGCCTCGGCGGAAACCGTCTGTGGAACGAAGTCCTGCTCTATCCCCGGCACGCTGTAGTCATAGGCCCAACGATGCACTACCGGCAGCTCGGGGCCCCAGTTGCCATGTTTGGGCGGAGTGTCCGGCGTCTGCCATTCCAGGCTGGTGGCCTTCCATGGGTTCGGGCCCGCCGGCTTGCCCTTGAAGGCACTCCAGAACAGGTTGAAGAGAAACACCAGCTGGAATGCCGCGACCGTCAGCGCGACAACCGTGATGAACGCATTCAGTTGCAGCGCCGATTGCGGAATGAACTCGTAGTCCTGCCAGGCGTAATAGCGGCGCGGCATGCCCAGCAGCCCCAGGTAGTGCATCGGGAAGTAGATGCAGTAGGTGCCCAGGAAGGTTATCCAGAAATGCAGCTTGCCCAGGGTGTCGTTCAGCAGGCGTCCGGTGATCTTCGGAAACCAGTGATAGATGGAGCCGAATATCACCAGGATCGGCGCGACGCCCATGACCATGTGGAAGTGAGCCACCACGAAATAGGTGTCCGACAGCGGGATATCCACAATCACGTTGCCCAGGAACAACCCGGTGAGACCGCCAACCAGGAAGGTGACGATAAAGGCCAGGGCAAACAGCATCGGCACCGTCAGGTGAATGTCGCCGTGCCACAGCGTCAGCACCCAGTTGTAGACTTTCAGCGCGGTCGGCACGGCGATCACCAAGGTGGTGGCGGCAAAGAAAAAGCCGAAATACGGGTTCATCCCGCTGACGTACATGTGGTGCGCCCAGACCACGAAGCTCAACACGCCGATGGCAATGATGGCCCAGACCATCATGCGGTAACCGAAGATGTTCTTGCGCGCATGGGTGCTGATCAGGTCGGACACCAGGCCAAACGCCGGCAGCGCGACGATGTAGACCTCCGGATGGCCGAAGAACCAGAACAGATGCTGGAACAGTATCGGGCTACCGCCCTGATGCGCCAGCGACTGCCCCATGGAGATGACCGCCGGCATGAAGAAACTGGTGCCCAGCAGCTTGTCGAACAGCATCATTACCGCACTGACGAACAAGGCCGGAAAGGCCAGCAGCGCCAGGATCGAGGCCATGAAAATGCCCCAGACCGACAGTGGCATGCGAAACAGGGTCATGCCGCGAGTGCGCGCCTGCAGCACCGTGGTCACGTAGTTGAGCCCGCCCATGGTCGCGGCGACGATGAAGATCGCCAGCGACACCAGCATCAACACGATGCCCCATTCGGTGCCCGGAGTGCCCTGGGTGATCGATTGCGGTGGATAGAGCGTCCAGCCCGCCCCGGTGGGCCCGCCCGGGACGAAGAAGCTGGAAAGCAGCACCAGCACCGAGAGCAGGTAGAACCAGAAACTCAGCATGTTGACGTAGGGGAAGACCATGTCCCGGGCGCCAATCATCAGCGGAATCAGATAGTTGCCGAAACCGCCCAGGAACAGCGCCGTCAGCAGGTAGATGACCATGATCATGCCGTGCAGGGTCATCGCCTGGTAATAGGTGCTGGCATCCATGAACTCGAGGCTGCCGGGAAAGCCGAGCTGCATGCGCATCAGGCCGGACAGCACCAGGGCGACCAGCCCCACGGAGATCGCCGTCAAGGAATACTGGATGGCGATGACCTTGTGGTCCTGGCTCCAGATATAACGCGTGAAGAAACTCTTGGGTTCGTGCAGGACTTCGGGTTCTGCATGTTCGACATAAGCCATCAGGTCATCCTCCGGGTAAGTTTCGGAGTATTTCCGGCTGTTTACGGCGACTTGCCCGATTCCACCTTGCCGGCATCAACGTCGACAGCAGCTTTCGACTTGATGAAGGCGATCAGGGCGTCCAGTTCCTTGTCGTTGGGGGTAAAGGTCGGCATCACTGCGGCGTAGCCCTTGACGATCGCCGCGCCAGGGCGGAGCACGGACTCCCTCAGGTAGCCCTCGTCGGCCTTGATCCGAGAGCCATCGGCCAGGGTTTGCGTCTTGCCGTACAAGCCCTGCCAGCTCGGGCCGACGCCCTGGCTGCCGTCGACACTGTGGCACGCCAGGCAACCCAGCGATTCGGCCAGCCGCTGTCCCTGCGTCACCAGCTCGTCAGGTGTGCCTGCCGGGGCTTGTTCCGTCTGCCCCACGGCACTGAGCGACTTGATGAACGCCACCACGGCGGCCAGTTCATCTTGAGTGAAAGTATAGGCCACCATGACCGGCGGATAACCCTGGGCCAGCCTGGCCTGCGGCTCGAGAATCGACTCCTTGAGGTAGGCCTCGTCGACCTGGACGCGGCTGCCGTCGACCAGCAGTTCCGTGCGGCCGTACAGGTCCTTCCAGCCCGGGCCCAGGCTGGCGCTGCCGTCCTGGCTATGACAGGCGCGGCAGCCATGGCTATCGACCAGCTGGCGGCCTTTTTCCAGCAGGCTGTCCTGGCTCGGCGCAGCGATGCGCGCCAGCGTCTGGGCAAACGTCGGCTGGCCGGCCAGCCATTGGTCGAACGCGCCCTGCTGCTCGACGATCAGGTGGCCGCGCATGTTGTAGTGGCCCAGGCCGCAGAACTCCGCGCAGAGTATTTCAAACTTGCCGAGCCTGGTCGGGGTGAACCAGAAATGCGACACCATGCCCGGCACCATATCCATCTTCGCGCGCATCTGCGGAACGTAGAAATCGTGCAGCACGTCCTTTGAACGCAGCAGGACCTGGACCGGCCGGTCGATGGGCAGGCGCACTTCATTGCTCATCACCAGCACATCGTCCTGCCCCGCGGGGTCCTTGCGATCAAGACCGAGCGCATTGCCCGGCTCGACCCACTTGACGTCCGACCTGCCGAGTTTGCCGTCCTGTCCGGGAAAGCGGAAAGACCATTGCCACTGCTGGGCGACCACTTCGAGCTGCGAAGCGTCGTGCGGCACCTGGACGAAATCGTTGTAGACCACCAGGCCGGGCGCCAGCATGCCGATGATGCCCAGCGAGGTCAGGATAATCAGCCACCCTTCCAGCTTCCTGCTTTCCGGCTGGTAGTGCGCCCGGGCGCCTTGCCGATGACGAAAGCGAATCACGGCGACGGCCATGAATACCGTGATGGCGATGAAAAAAATGCCGGTGATGACCAGCGTGATCAGCAGCGTGGTGTCTATCGACCCCCAGTTGGAGGCAGCCGGCGTCATGTGCCAAGGAGCAAGCAGGTGAAACAGCACCGAAGCGACAACCACTAGAACCAGGATGATTGCAATTGCCATTTTCTGCTCTTCCTGTGCCGGTTGTTCTGTGGTCATGCACACGCAACGTCGCTCAACCGCAGCGCCACACCGATGCTCAACCCACCTCCCAAGCCTGCTGGAACATTGCCTCTATCCCCGGGGCAAATCTCCTGGAAAGTATAGTGCGCCCCGTCGGACGTGCGCCGCCGCCCCATATACAGGACGGGCGGTCAGGGGCTGTTTTCGACTCACAAAAAAGCCCTCGCGGCGATGCGAAGGCTTTGTTGTTTCCAGGGCACACCCGCTTTGAATCCTCACCGCGTTCGCTTCAGCGCTTCTCCTGCATCTACGACAAGTCAGCAGCCAAACTGACGCCTGATTGGATAGCAGCACATATCAGCCGAATTACTTGAGCCACCCCAGGTATTTGCCAATCCCCCAAAGAACAAATAACAGCGCTCCTCCAAAAAGTGCAGCCGCGTACGAGAGCTTTATCATTCGACGCAGCGGGCCAGGAAAGCTTTTGTAGTCCTCGGCATCCAGATCACCACCTTTCAGCGAACGCTTGTAGAAGGTCAGCATGCCGCCCACGCTGATCAGCATGAAGAAACGAGTAAAGGGATCTTTCCCCATGGCAGAACGTCGCAACTGGATACCGCGTGAGTTGCTCAAACTGCTGAGTATTTCGTTCATCCGGAAATAGGCGAAGTACAGCTGCATTCCAATGAATAAAAACGCCAATGCAAAACTCGCGATCACCAAGATAAAAAAAACATCTTCAGCCTCAAACATCCCTATTCACTCCACTCATACACTTTCTCCCGACCTCCCTAATCACAAAAGTCATGGCTATTTCCTGCAAGCGGAATGAGCCTGAATGCTAACGAGCAAGGTATTCGGAAAGATTTAAGGCACTTCTCAAAACACTGGGCGAGATGGCTTCAGCAGCCAATCTTTCCTCGGACTCGTAACCCCCCTTTTCCCGAAAGGCCGCCCGTCATGCTCAAATAGCCCCCCGCTTTTGCCACACGCCACACCCGATCCGGAGCCGAACATGAAAACAACCGCCGCCCTGACCTTGGCCCTGATGCTCAACCTGCTGACGCTTCCCGCCCAGGCAGAAGCAGTGGGCGATGCCGAGGCCGGCGGCAAGCTGTTCAAGCGCATCTGCGGCGGCTGCCACAATGTCGGGCCCTCGGTGCGCAGCTCTTTCGGGCCGCAGCTCAATGGCATTTTCGGGCGCACGGCGGGGAGCGTGGCGGACTATCACTACTCCGACGCAATGAAGTCGTCCGGCATCGTCTGGACCCGCGACAAGCTGGTGGCTTATCTGGAAGACCCAAAGGCCGTGGTGCCCGGTACGCGGATGATCTTCTGGGGGCTGAGCGATCAGGAGAAGATCGACAACCTGCTGGCTTATTTACAGAGCTTTCAGGTGCAACAACCCTGAGTGACCTGACAAATCAAAGCGGCGCCGAATCCTCAACGTGCGCTTCGCGCCCGATCGCAGCCTGGCGGCAGCGGCTACAGGTGACTGCGGGGCTGTTCAGGACGGAGCAACGCCCACAAAAAAGCCCCGAACCAGTCGGGGCTTTTTTTATTGCAGGCCCGGTATCAGGCCGCGATCAGGCATTCATCAGAACACGTTGATCGGGTAGTCGACGAACACGCGCAGTTCGTTACCGCTGTCGTTGTAGCCGCTGGATTTCTGCGATACACGCAGGATCGAGCTGCGAACCTTGACGCTCAGGTCCTTGGCCGGGCCGCTCTGGACCACGTACTTGAACTGGTTGAAGATTTCGCGCTCGGTGCCGCCAGTAGTGGTCTGGCCCTCGCTGTTGGTGGCGGTGATGTTGTCGCCACGCACGTAAGCCAGGTTGTAGGTCAGGCCCGGTACGCCGAAGGCGCCGAAGTCCAGGCCGTAGCCCAGCTGCCAGCTGCGCTCGTCTTCCGCGTTGAAGTCGGACCAGAAGGAGTTGGCCAGGTAGATGGTGTTGCCGCCATCGCCCACGCGCTTCTGCTCTTTCTGATAGCCGCCATAGGCGTAGCCCAGGTTGCTGTCGCCGGTGCTGCGCTGGTGCGCCAGGGTGAACGAGTGCGGGCCGGTGACGTAAGTGGCTGCCAGGCTCCAGATCTTGTTGTCCTGGCCGCCTGCTTCTTTGAACTCAGCGTAGGACTTGTCCAGCTTGGTGCGGTAGCCGTTGAAGTCCAGGGTCAGGGACTGGTCGGTGGCCAGCGGGAACACGTAGTTCATGTTCACGTACTGCTTCTTCAGTACGTCTTCGACGTCGGAAGCGTACAGCGAGCCCTTGAACTGTTCGGTGAACTGGTAGCTGCCGCCCAATACGTTGATCGACTTCAGGCCACCGCTGTCATGGCCTTCGGCGCTTTTACGCGACTCGGCGGTGAAGCGACCGGCGTTCAACTCCAGGCCCTTGATCTCTTTGGAGGTGATCAGGGTACCGGTGTAGCTTTCCGGCAGCAGACGACCGTTGTCGTAGCTCAGCACCGGCAGGGCCGGCATCTGGTCGCCGTAGGTCAGGACGGTGTTGGACACGCGGAACTTGACCGCGGCGCCGGCCTTGGCCAGGTCGCCTGCCGGGCTGTTGTTGTCGCCTTCGCTTGGCTTGAAGAAGTCGATGCCCTGGCCGCCGCTGTGGCTGCCTTTATCCAGGCGCAGGGCGTACAGGCCGAAGGCATCGACGCCCACGCCCACGGTGCCTTGGGTGAAGCCCGACGAGAAGGTACCGATGGCCGCTTGACCCCACTCGCGCTGGTCATCGTTACCGTTTTTCTTGTCGCGATTGATGTAGGCGTTGCGCAGCAGGATTTTCAGGCTGCTGTCTTCCACAAAACCCTTGGACTCAGCCTGCTCGTTAGCCATGACGTGAGTACTGCTCAGAATCCCCAGTGCGATCAGACCGATCCGCTTGTTCAACATTTTATTTTCCTTATTACGGTTTGTTGACGCGCTGTGGTGCTCCTTGGAAACGGCGCTTAGGCGCTCTTTTTTCAGGCCAGAACAAAAAGACCCGCCCACGAAAAATCGCGGCGGGCCTTTTATTATTTGAATGTCATGGCCGTTGGCCACAGGCGTTGGCGCGAATCCTAGCCGTGCCCAGAACAGTGTGTCAATTTCAAGAATCGTCTGAAAATAGGCAAAAATCGTCTAAGAACTTAACGATCCTTGATTGCCAATTGCACGGTATGGCTGTCGACGAACTGTTCGAAGTGCGTGACCTTGCCGTCCTTCAGCGTCCACAAATGGGCGACGCGGGCATTCAGCGGCTTGCCCGTGGCCTTATAGATGCCGCTGTAGTTGCCGTAGGCGAACACCTTGTCGCCCTGGGCCACATAGTTCTCGACGGTGAAGGCAAAACCCTCCCACTCGGTGGCCAGGCGCTTGAAGACGTTTTCCACCACGGCATCGAAACCGACGTAGGTGCCGGCGTAGGGAAAGCCTGCCGCTTCGGTCCAGCGCGCGTCCGGAGCCAGGGCGGCGGCGGTGTTTTGCGCGTTCTCCTGGGAGTTGGCGCCTTCGTAGGTGCTTTTGATCAGTGCCAGGTTATCCATGGGTGACTCCGCAAATGAGTGGGGGGTTCAAAGGGCGCAACCGCTCAGGCCGCAGGCTTGCAGGCTGGGTGAAACCTCCAGCGCGGGCGCACCGAAGGCCTCGCGCAGCCAGTCGGCGAACGCCTGCGGCTTGCCCAGCCAGGGGCTGATATCGAGCAGCCTGAACTGACCGTCCTGCTCCAGCAGCAGGGTCGGGAAACCCTGGCCGCCGACCCGGGCCAACAAGCCACGGCTGGCCTTGATGTGCTCGTTCAAGCTGTTCGCCGCGGCGTACTCGAAGGCTTCTTCGAACTCGTCGCGCTCAAAGCCCAGGCCTTGGGCAAGCTCCAGTAGCACCTCGACATCGGCGATGCGGCGCCCTTCGACGTAGTGCGCCGTCTGCAAGCGCCCGAGCAATTCCAGGCCGCGCCCGGCAAGCACCTGCGCCGCCAGCACCGCGGCAATCGGCGGGGCCGAATCGAAAACCGCCGAATGATCGCGCAGCAAGCCTTCGAAGTACGCCTCGCCGAACGGCTGCCCGGTGTATTCGGCAATGCGCCGGTCATGGGGCATGACGTAGTCGCGCAGTTGCGGCGAAACCTTTTGGCAGTTGCGCCCGGTCATCATGCCGCCGCCATGGGCCACCACCGGCAACACCGCCTGCGCGGCCTGCACCAGCGGTTTGGCGCCGTAGCACCAACCGCACAAAGGGTCGTAGATGTAATGAAGGGTCGCTGCCGACATGCAAGGCTCCGGGACAAGGCCGATAAATTTCGATGACGCAGACTATGCCTGCGGCCCACGGCGAAAAACGCTGGAATGGCTTTTAGTTTGTTTCGCGATCCGGTCGAATCAGCTTTGTGTCCAGTTAGTCACCGTTCATGACAACCCTGACACAAATTGAAACAACCCGCCCAGTAAGGGCTCCAAGAATAATTAACGAAAGTAAATAGCAAGCATTACCATTCGCACCCACTGTTTCCCACCCCCTCTGGATGCGTTTTTTCATGCCTGCCCCCTTCCGCCTGACTCCCATCACCCTTGGCTTTTGCGCCTCGCTGACGGCCGGTTTCACCTGCGCCGCCCCGACTACCCTGCCGGCGACCGCCATCAGCGCAGAAGTCGATGCCGACGACCCACGGGTCAAGGAAGTCAGCACCGCGACCCGCACCGCCACGCCAGTGCGCTACGTGCCGCAAGCCATCGACTCGGTGAAGACCAGCAACGTGCTGGACTACGGCATCAACGACCTGGGCACGGCCTTGAGCGGCATTCCCAACGTCAGCAGCGGCGCCGACACGCGCTTCGACAGCCTGCGTATTCGCGGCTTCGACGCCAGCAACGACTTCTACCTCGACGGCGTCCGTGACGACAGCCAGTACGTGCGCGACCTGCACAACATCGAGCGCATCGAGGTGCTCAAGGGGCCGGCGGCGGTGCTTTACGGCCGGGGCAGCCAGGGCGGGATCGTCAACCGGGTGAGCAAGCTGCCGCAGTTCGGCCGCCATTCCAGCGTCGAAGTCAAAGGCGGCAGCGAAGACCTGCGCAGCCTGTATGCCGACCTCAGCGCCGACCCCAGCGAAAACATCAGCCTGCGCCTGAACATGGGCAACCAGGACAACAACAGCTTCCGCGACGGGGTCAGCGGCAGCCGCCAGCTGTTCGCGCCGTCCATGAGCTGGCAGCTGACGCCAGACCTGAACTGGCTGGTGCAGTACGAATACAGCCGCTACAACCGCACGCCGGACCGCGGCATCCCGGGGATCGACGGGCGCCCGGCGGACGTCAGTCGCGACACTACTTACGGCGACCAGCGCGACTACATCGACGACAAGTCCCAGTCGCTGCGCTCCAAGCTCAGCTACGAGTTGAACGAGAACTGGCAACTGCGCCATACCCTGAGCCTGTTCAAGCTCAACAGCGATTTCGACAACACCTACCAGACCGGCTACAACAGCCTGACCAAGCGGGTGAACCGCCAGCGCTGGCAGCAGGACCTGAACACCCGCAACCTTTACAACAACCTAGAAGCCGAAGGCACCTTCGAGACATTCGGCCTCGAGCATCGGCTGCTGACGGGTGTCGAACTGGGCAGCCAGCGACGCGATCCGAAGCTCTATACCGCCGCGGCGGTCAACGCCGGTGGCCAGGCCGTGCCGTCCCTGGACCCGTTCAACCCGGATAAGAACATGCGGCATACCGGGAAAATGGTGGCGTCCAGCTACAACCACAGCGAGGTGGAAAGCCGCGCCGTGTATATCCAGGACCAGCTGCGCCTGAACGATCAGTGGCAAGTGCTCGCGGGCCTGCGCTACGACAACTTCAACGTCGAGACCCACAACAAACTGCGGGATATCAAGGACGACCGCGACAGCCATAGCACCAGCCCGCGCCTGGGCGTGGTCTGGACCCCGCTGGAAAACCATTCCTTCTATGCCTCCTGGAGCAAGAGCTTCTCGCCGGTCGGCGGCGGGCTGATCGGCATCACTCCCAACGCCAACGGCAACACCAACGACCTGAGCCCCGAGCGCACGCGGCAGAAGGAAATCGGGGTCAAGAGCGACTGGCTCGACGACCGCTTCAGCACCACCCTGGCGGTGTATGAGCTGGAGCTCTACAACCGTCGCAGCCGCAGCGTGGAAGACCCGAACGTGATCCTGCTGACTGGCCTGCAGCGCTCCCGCGGCGTGGAACTGACCGCGGCCGGCAAGATCGTGGGCAATTGGTCGATACGCGGCGGCATCGGCCTGCAGGACGCGACTGTGGTCAAGAGCAATAACGGTGATGAAGGCAACCGGGTGAACAACGTGGCCAAGCGCAATGGCAGCCTGTTCGTGACCTGGAAGCCGGAGATGGGCTGGTACGCCGAGACCGGCCTGACCCTGGTAGGCGATCGTTATGCCGACAACGCCAACAGCGTGGTGCTTCCGGGCTACGGCCGCTGGGACGCCCTGGCCGGCTTCCGGCAGAAGGACTGGGACCTGCGGGCCGCGCTGAACAACATCAGCGACCGCACCTACTATTCCTCGGCCACCAGCGCCGGGCAGATCCAGTTCGGCGACCCCCGCAGCCTGGTGGTAACCGGCACCTACAGCTTCTAAGCGAACAAACGCCCTGCCGTCCCGTAGGAGCGAAGCTTGCTCGCGAAAAACGAT
>NZ_FNPW01000029.1 GCF_900107395.1 Pseudomonas sp. NFIX28 | reverse complement strand
GGCCCATGACGTTTTCCTCCCTTCCAGCGGCTCAACTGATGGCGGTGTAACGCACTTGAATGATCACATCGTCCAAGCTCTCCAGCAGCGTCTTCACGCCCACTCCCTCGCCCCGACTTGAGCTCTCCTTGAGCGGGTAGCCCAGGAGAATCCAAAGAATGAGAAAGCAAAAGCGAATACAAAGAACGCAGTCGACCACCATGCGAATGCAAAAAAAGACAACATTCCTGAAGCGGTCGATGATGCTGCACCGCCTGTTGTTCGCCTTGTCCCCAAAAGCGGAGTAGTTTCAAGCTCGCTTTCCGGAGACGAAGACGAGGTTGAACTCTGCGCCGTGAGTTGATATAGGGCGGTCGCTATGTCCAAAGTCTCCTGCTCTCGCAGCTCAACATTAATTCCGCTGATATCCAGTGCGAAATCTGCTTGGTTAAGTGCCTCTCCCCCAACAATTTGCCGCGATCGCGAAATCGTTTCCTCCCAGCTCCGTGTTGCAGGAGATAACGTAGTCAATTCGATTTCTTCGTCGTGTCCACTCAACATCGGTTGAGGATTCAACTGCCTAACAGCTTCTCTGGCGGCGCGACTGGAACGCGGTTCGCTCGATGGCCCCAAACGTTGATAACCAGAAGGTCGCAGCCTTCCTGGACCACCACTCGTCGCGCGATCGATCATGAATATTGGTCCGCTACTTGCCTCTGGTTCGAGGTTGAGAAGAGGTATAGTCTCGTACGCACGCTCACGCGGTCGACGAGCGAATGATTCGCGTACGGAGGCCATGCGTTGCCGTAGTGCATCGGTAAGCCTGGACACAGTCGATGGCCCGGAAGACCTGACTTCGATCGGCTCCGTCGTGTCAGCATAAACTGGGTTGTCAAACCGCATGTACCGGCCCTCACGCGAACCGTAAGCTGACCTCATGCTTCTACCTGAGTCATGCGTTTGCAATTGCAGAAGGGGTATTTCTTCTTCTGATCCTGCCAACCCGCCAATATCTCGTCGTGTAACAGGGTTGTTTGCGACCATGCAAAAGAGATTGAGCCCATCGATGGGCCCGGCGGGATCTGGGTTAATCCATCGAGTAACCCATGGGGCATAGTAGCGCAGGCCGTAGTAATAGAGGCCGGTGGCATCACGCTCCTGCCCCGAGTAGCGGATGTACTTGTATTTGGCCTCAGTATCACTGCGTGCCGACCACACAGCGGTACCTCCATAGGGGAAATATTCCTCCCTGGCCACGATGTCGGCCTGCGCATCAAGTTCGATCATCGACGAACCAATCTGGTCGTCGAGACTGCAGCGCAATTGGTCGTTCTCAATCGACGCCGGTTTACCTTGCGCCCAATGCAGCAAGCGTATCGATTGGCGGCCCGTCGCCCCAAGGGTAAGTACGTTCAGATCTTCGACGAGGACGAGAGGATCGCCACCGGCGAGGCGTTGCTCGGTCTGGCGAATCTCGAGCCCTGGCAGGTAGCGCACCCGCTCGATGCGGGTGGTGCCGCTGGTCTGGGCGGAGCTGAGTTTGGTGGTGCGTAGGCCCGTACCATCATACCAGTACACCTCGGTATCGTTGGCGGCACCACTGCGCACGATCTGCGTGACACTTCGTAACTGGTTGCGGCCGTCCCATATCAGTTGCTGGCCGGGACTCAGCTCCTTCAGGTTGCCACAGGCGTCGAAATAACCATTTACGTCATCCAGAGTCAGGCCATCGGTCTGCGGGACAGCGCGGTTCGAGCCGCGAGCGACTGCCATCTGCAGCGCATAGGATGTTGTGCCTTGGTGGTGCATGGCCGTGAGATTCCCTCCGCGATCATAGGTGTAGGTGCGGCTGTAGTTCGTGAGCTCGCTGGTGTCCTGGAAGAGCGGCATGATCGCCGCTGGCAGTGCCTGACTCTGGCGACCGGCGTTGGCATTTTCCCGCCCCATGACCTGCGTAAGTTGGGACAGCGCATCATACGTGTAGCGATGGACAGGATCGATGCGCTGGTTGCGGGTATAGCGGATGGCCTCGGCCGCATCGTCAATCGCGAGCAGGTTACCAATGGGATCGTATTCGTACGACAGCGCCCGGAGCACGGAGGGCCGGCCGTTCCTGGCGGAGCGGGTCGAGCGCAATTCGGCCAGCCGCTGGGTTTGCGGCTCGTAGGAATAGTCGGTTATGACGCCGTTGCCGAACTCCTCGCGCAGCACCTGACCGGCGGCGCTGTAAGTGATTGCACATAACAGGGGTTTCCAAGCGGCCTGGCCAGCCAGTTTCACGTCGCTGCCAATGAGCTGGTGGGCGAGGTTGAAGCACTGCCGCTGCTGGTTGCCGCGCGCATCGGTGCGCCCTAACTCCTGCCCGAGGGCATCGTAAGTCCATCGTGTCGTGTAGGCGTCGGGCGCAAGATCGTGGGCCCAAGCGGCTGGATCGTCACCCTGCCAGTCGCTATCAAGCACATCGTCAAGCAGGAATCGCTGCTGAGTGCTCAACAGCTGGCCAGTAAGACCGTAAGCAGGCGTGAGGCTCAAGCCCGCCGGCGAATAGTGTTGCCAGAGCTGGCCGCGCAAATTGGCGCCAATCGATGCCGCAGCATCACCGTAGATAAGGCGCTCGCTCACGAGCTTTGCACCATCGGCAGTCTGTCCCGTGACAGACGTGAGGCGGTGAAGCAGATCATAGGTGCAACGCCGTTGCTGATCACGTTCATCGCGCTGCCAAATGAGACCGCCCTCGGCGTCAGGCAGCGAGAGGTGCTCGCCCGCGTCCTGGCTAAGTATTGCGAGCGGCTGGCCGGAAACCGAGCAGATGTAGCGGAAGTTCGGCGGGATGGCCGGATTTTTCCGCTGCTCGTCAAACAAACGGGCATCGATGGTGCTGGCCTGATCCCCGCGCGCGGACCAAGTCTGACGTGTGATCAGTTCGTCCGGCGCCTCGTCAGCCTTGGTGCGATTGTATCGCACGGTACGAACTTGAAGACCGCGGTTGTCGAACACCGACAGCGTCGGCGTGTCACAACAGCGCTGCGCGGTCGCAGCATCGGCAATGGTCGTGGTGGTCATGATGTACATACCTCGCACCCGTGTGATTAGGGGGCCATCAACGAGATTTATCGAATCGTGTAGCGGATGTGCAGCACGATGTCACTCAACGTCCGCAGCAGCCCCTCTTGCTTGCCGAGCGTGTTCGGGAAACGCAACGTGAGTGTACCGCCATCGTCGACCGGAATACCCTCGAAGGGCAGGAATCTGCCGTCGTTGAAGTTCAGCTCGAACTGACCGCTGTCATCAAAGCCTCGCGACACCGCCAGGGCTTCGCAGCCGCGGGGTAACACAAGACTGCCTCCGTAGGACAGCATGGCCTGGATGTCCTGATATGGCCCGATCAGCGCAGGCAAGGTGACACTGATCTGCTTGATACGGCGCTGGCTGCCCAGTTGCATGCTGGTCGGGTAGTCGTCCGCAATCCTCAGGTCCCGCAACGTCACCGTCGCCGACAGCTGACCGTTCTCAAGGGATAAACCGTTCGCGTCGCTGCCCGCGCGACCGCCTCCCGCTTCGATGAAGGCGACCACCTTCTCTGCAAAATCGAAGTGCTTGTCGTCGGGCAAGCCGGCATAGAAGCCGGACAGCGAAACCGTGCGCACCACTTGCAACGCGCGTGCATCCTGGATCAGGTACGCCGCCTCCATCTGCACCAGGTTCAGCATGAGCGCCTCGCCGCACAACAAACCGCCATACGTGTTATTCCACTCCGGCTTGATGAAGCGCTCGACGCTCCGGGTTTCCCATTGATAGGCCTGCTCCGCCGTCAAACACCGCGAGACCGCCAGATCGTAAAACTGGTAGTAAATCGCCGATAGGCGACCGCGCATCCAGCTGTACAGCGCCTCGTTGCTGAATTTGCCTTTCAGGAACGCCAGTTGAGCCTCCGTCTGCTCCTGCTGGAGCGTCAGATAATTTTTCTGCAGGTTCGCCGCTTCCTTGCGCAGGGCCATCGCCCGGAGTTGCACATTGATCTGCTCCAGATCGGCTTGCGCGTTCTTCTGCTGAATGTCCCATTCCTCGCGACGGCGGCGGTACAGCTCCGACTGGCTCAGCTTGTCCGCTTCGATCATCATTCCCGAGGCGCTCAGTTGCATGGCGATTGCCGATGCGTTCATCAGAGCCCCGAATCGCTGGCCCCCAACCGCGAAGCCATAGATATTCGGAATCATTTCAACTGCCGCTGCGCTCATGTGCAGGGTCGTCGCGCCAGTGACGATGCTCGCTGACGCCATCCGTAAATCCATCAACTTCTTCTCACCGCTATTGACGTTTTCCTCGTATAGCGCGCTGTAGTGGTCCCGCCGCTGCTGCGCCCCCTGATGCGCCTGCTGCAACGCGTCGATATCCTCGTCCAATTCCGCTAGGGTCGTGTCTTGCGCGTCCAGACTGATTCGCACCAGTGCCTTGGCCTGGTTTTGCAGCAGCACGCCGAGCGCCTCTGCGTCCTGGCGCTCGATGATGCCCTGGAGACTGCTGCCAAACTGCATCAATTGCGACACCGTGCTCTTCGCGTTCTCCAGCATCTGCAGGAAGCGCAACAGCGACGGTTCCGCCGGCGGGAACACCCTGCCCCCACCGGAGGACGACGCCACCGCGGCACCGAGCAGCTCCTTGGGGTTAGCCGGTGTCGCGTACAGCGGCAGCGCTAGCGGGCGTCCGTCAATCGACAGATTGTTACGCAGGTTGTAGAGGCGCTGTTCCAGCGTCCGCCAGTAGCCGAGCAACACGTCGTTTGCTTGTGGCAGGAACAGCGCCGTCAGCGAATTGGCGGTCAGCGGCATCGGTTGTCCACCCGCCGATAAGGCCTCCAGTGCCTGTAGATGGGCCCGTTGCGTTGTTTTGTCGGCCGCCAGCGCGAGGGGGGGCTCGGACCATTGTGCGGTGCGCGGCAGATACGGTTGCTCGCCCAGCAGATGCAAGGCCTGCAGGTACCACATCTTCGCTTCGCTCAACGTGTCGCGCTCGAGCTGGCGATAGGCGCGATCGCCGCGGGCCAGCAGCAGATCCAGCCAACGCATGAAGGTGGCGACCTTGTAGTGCATCGGGTCGTATTGTGCGACCGCATCCGGGTCGGTGCTGTCTAGCGACTCGGCATTCCAGCCAAGGTCTTCTTCCAGCGGCCGGACATTCCATTGATAGGACTGCTGCCGGCCGCCCACGACATAGCCGGACGGGTTCCAGACGTATTGCAGCCAGCGCTGCGCGTCATCGAAGCGCTGCTCCAGCAGCAGCCGCTGCGCGACCAACATCGGGCTGTAGTAGAACAATTCCCAAAAGTACAGCGCATTGGCCCCATTGAAATCCATCGGCTCGATGAAGGTTGAAAAAATCTGTATGTCGACATCCCGACCAGCGGTCCAGCCCGCGTCCTTGATAAAGGCGGTGGGCTTGAGGGCGTCCGGATCGAATCCGAGTTGCCCGGCATTCAGCTTGCCGGCCTGGCAAGCGAGCAGCACGCCGAGGCCGGTGTCCAGATCGACCGGGAAATCGACCGCATCGCCCTGACTCAATTGCGAGACTGGCACGAACAGCGCCACCCGCTGTTCGAGGTCCGTCAGCGACGTGTTCATGAACGCATATTCCGTTGCCACCGGACCGGCGCCACTTTGCAGAACGACCCGCACTCCACGCGTCGTGCCATGTACCGTCGGGCTATAGGCCGGCAGCATCACCTGAATATAGCCACCATGGCCGAGAGGGGGTTCGGGCAGATACTGGGTATCCATGCTCAGGATCGCGTCCACGCCACGCACTGCCCGCTGGATCAATTGACGGGCAAACAAGGTATTCATGCGCACCCGGTAGGGCCCCCATTGCATATACTGGGCGCCGTTGTCCTCACGCTGCAGAGCCAGCACACTCGAAGTACCTTGGACTTGCCTGACAACCGGAATCGAGAAGAACTCCCTGCCAGCCAGTTGATCATCGCCAAACCGCACCTCGCAGGTAATATCGACGCTAGCCCTGTTATTGACAAAAATCAGTTGACTTGCATCAATCGTCAGCGTCTCGAATGGAAATAACACTCTGTAAAGGCTGAGTGGCGGAATATTAGTTACGTAATTATCCGCAGTAAAACGTTTCTTATCGACTCCGCCTGTATCGACAATGACGCTGACCTTACTGGCAGGAATATCCGTATATAAGCAGAAACGTTCTTTTATGTTCGCCACAAGTGGATAGCCATCAGGTTGCGTTCCCGATGCCACCCATCTTGCAACTATATATACACTTTTAAGATTTTGTAGATTTCTATTTGAAAACCGATATACCCCCGGGCCATCGTATGGCACTTCATTCTCCCCATTACCATCATCAACAACAAGAAAGTAACTCCATGGGAAACCGATCCCAGCATAAGTACTAGTGATTACGAGGGTGTTAATTTTATTATTGCCTGCCAAACCAACTCGTTCAGCAAACGATTGATGATAAACCCAGATTTCATCTCCTGGGTTGTGGTGTTGCTGCATTGTTTGAAGCGTTGCAACCCCAATCTCAAACATGGCTGGGTTATTATCAAATCTGAAATCTACCAAGGCTCCGAATTCTATTTCCAACGATGTCAGAGACGCCTTGTATGAGATGTTCAGTATCGCTCCGCCATCTACCCGCGAAAGTACAGCTGCACCCCACTCAAATCCCTGATTGACATTGACCGACGGCGGAATCTCATATCCGTCGCCCCCATAACGGTTGTTGACTCGCCGGCGATCCGGTGCATCTAACTGCATATGCACGTTATCGCGGTGAAACTGAGCCTGTCCGGGCGCCATGTCCTTTGAGGACAGGTCCGGCAGTATGTACAGCCCCGCGACCGGTGCCTGGTTCAGAGCGGTCTGGATCTTGTAGCACAGCACCATCAAGGTCTCATCGACCGGGCTTTCCGCACAGTACAGCCCGGGCGCCTCGTGCTGCGAGAGCCCCAATCCAGCCAGCAGCGCATCCGCCGGGTAACTGAGCGGTGCCGACCAGGTCCCGTCGTACCGCAAATACGCCAGTTTCAGCACATACCGGAAGGTCGCCTTGACGCTGTCGTTCTCCATCTCGGCCTGTTCGACCTGCTCCAGCCACACAAGGTGCAGGCGCGATTTGCTCACCACCGGGCGCACCACGCCCTGGTATGGGTTCAATGCGCAGTTGATCGCCCGCCACTCGCTCCACGCATTGCTTGCAAACTGTCCGTCGTGACACTTGTCGTGGTCGGCGCTGCGCCAATAGTACTCGACCTCGTTGTTGCGGTTGCAGCCGACGAAGTACGTCAGCCCCTGTTCCACGTTCAGGTTATCGTGATAGGCGCTGATCACGTCCAGGTTCGCCACCTGCTCGAACGCCGTCAGGTAACTGTTGAATGCGTCGCCCACCGTATCCGAGGTCAAGTACGACTGGCTCACCGACTGCAGCAAGTGGTCCATCATGTCCGTCTGGCTGATCCGCAGCGTCGGATCAATGTAGTTCTCCGGGTAGTACACCAGTTGCGACACGCCCGCCCAGGTGCTGTAGCGCTTGTTATAGGTCTCCCACTCAACAAAGAACCGGCGGGTCACCACGGTCGTATCGACCCCGGCTTCGATCCGATTCAGCGCACGGTTGACGTACAGCTGGAGGCTGGCCGTCGCCTCGGCAATCCGGGCGGTCTTGACCTGGGCACTCACCTGGTTGTCGATCAACAAGTAGCCATACAGCTCATCCCGGCTACGCAGGTTCAGCGTCGGGTTCGCCACTTCCTTGAGGTAATAGCCCGCGAGTGCCGCGCTCAGCGAACCCGTGCACGTGCCCGCGAGCGTGTCGGCCTGGTCAGTCCGCAAGGCGGCCGTGAACGTCGTCGCCATCCGATCCCATGCTGCATACGACACCTCTGCCGCATCGGGCCGCAAGTAATCCAACGCCAGCCAGTCGGTCACGTTTTTCGGTGCCACGCCCAGCCCGTTCGCCAGATTGACCCACTGCAGCACAATGTCGATCTCAGGCCAGGTATAGAGCAGATCCTGGTCTGATATCTGATGGTTCAACCAGGCCTGTTCGCTCGCCTGTCGCAGCAGTTGTTCGTCCAGCACCATGGCCTGGGCCAGTCTCCCAGAGGTCAGTGTGTCGGCCTCGAATGAACTCAAGACTGTGGCGGCATTGCCCGCCAGACGCTGCACCCAGCCGGCATAGGCGCTGAGCTGCATCAGGGTGCGCGCGTCATGACCGGCCACGGTTGTGTCCTCGGGCAGCGTAACCAGGCTGTCCGGTTGCTCGATCAGTCGCCGGAACGAATTTGCATCAAGGCCGGTGCCCTGATACACAAGCGCCAGTTGCGCCAGCGCGTGGCAAAACTGGATGGATTCAGCCGGCGGTACCGCGTGGTTCGCCACGGCCGCCCAAAATGCATCGACGCCCATGCCATTGGGTTGCAGTTGATCGACCCAGAGCAACACCGAGCATGCTACCTCATTCGAGGTCAGACGCAGCGACGCCGCGACGTGCGGGGCCATCGCCTCGATCAGTTCTCCGTCGCTCAGGTCGGGGTCCTGCAGCCCGTTGTTCAGTGCGTCCAGCAGGTTTTGGATCTCCGGCGTCAGCGTGTCGGAATAGTTCGTCGTGGTCATCACGAACAATTCGTATGGGCTCCATTTCAGGCCATTCAGCCAGCGCACCGCCGTCTGCAGGCGGACTAATAACCCGCGTAGCGCGTCGTCACCAATGCCGATCAACCCGCTCGTCTCGTCCAACCCGATCAGCAGCATTGCCAAGTCGTCCACGCTCAGCTGGTGCACGGTGGCCAGCAGGTGCGCACGATATAGGGCTGACAGATAGGAGATGTCGTTGGGGATCGTGCCGCCCTGATTGTCAGGATCGACAATCGTCAACAACCGGTACAGCGACACATCGTCGACCTGAAGCGCACGTTTCAGAACCGTCTTACGCGGATCATAGTCCGGGCTGTCCGGCTTAAGGTCGATCTGGGGCCCACCTGTGGCGAACACGTAGCCGTTCAGCGGCGGCGTATTGAACAGCCGATCGAATTGACTCGGCTGGTTACTGAATCTCAGCCGCGAAATGTCGCCGTTGCAGAGGCACAACGCCTGGTCGTAGTCGATCGTATAACGTTGCATGTACGATTGTAGGTCGAGCATTCTGCGCAGCGCCATCTCGTCTATCGTCCAGTCGGCGTTGACGCTCGCGACGGCCGCATCGATCGCTGCAGGTGCCAGTCCGGTCGCCTTGTGCGCCCGGATGGACTTGTTGATCCTGAGCAGAACGCTAGCATTTGTTATATGGCTAAGGCGGAAACTTGCCTTCGACTCATCGTCATACATCTCGCGGCTAGTGAGGAAACACAATTGCACTTCCACATACGGACGATCCCGACTTAGTTCTATGTTGATGGGAATACGATTTTCCTGAATCGCCTTAGCTGCCGTATATTTTGGATCGGTATAAACCAATTGAAAATTCGACCCTCCATAGGAAATGCGAACCTCTAATTTTTGCAGCGTACTATCCGCGCCGTTCATGCGAAATCTCAACAGCTCGAAGGTAGTATGGTGCAGGGATGGCACCAGCTCTATGTAAGAAGGCTGATGATAACCAGGATAAGTATATGAGCGTTCCAGATACGATGGTGCGAGCACATCGCCGTTCATATGCAGTCGCAGAGGAAAATACAACTGGTCATTAACATAGCCCCCGTACACAAAATTTTCCACTTCGTTTTCGATGAACTCAGCACAGAGGTCATCCGAGATGTCATAGTACCGTGCCAGCGCGCGGACGCTCATCAGTGCGCTCGGCAGGATCTGTCCGAAATTGCGCTCATATACCTCTTCCACATTCTCGTCCGTCACCGCCTCGGTCAGAATCGCGTGGAGTTCTGGGGCGATCCCGGCATGGAGGCCGAGCCGCGATGCCGCCGACATCAGACCAACGACGTCTGGCGCCGCTGACGCGTGTTTCCCCTCAGGGTCCCGAGTCAACAATGCTTGCCGCGTCCGCTCGAACGCATCGTGAAACGGCGTCGCGCCCGTCGTGCGCCAGGTCGCCAGCCGTTGCAGGACCGCCTCGTCATCGGCCAGGTTCGTGTCGTGAGCCCGGATGCCCGCCTGCAACACTTCGTTGGACAAATCCAGCGTCGACAGTGTCTCATCCAGGTTGCGCTGACTCAGTACCAGCGCGGGCAAGTCAGGACGCCGGACGTCCAGATGGTAGAGGGAGGCCGGCGGGCGCAGCGCCCGCGCTTCCCGATACATTTCGGTCAGATAGGCGCCTGGCGAAAACATGGAGGCGACCGCGCCCGGCGCAACAAACTGGCTGGCCCGTTGCCCGAACGCGCTCTGATAATCGTACAACTGTGCCTGCGGTTGAGCCATCGCTGAACGCATTGCGTGCGTTAACAGCGGATTCGAGCGCGATAACAGTCGGGCCTCGTACAACCGACTCTCGTTGAGTGACTTCTGCGCCGCCCGGTACAGTACCCGCGTTTCGTGCCAGCTCAGTGCGTCCTTGACCTTGTTACGGAACTCTTCAAAGGAAAATAATGCAATCTCGATGAGCGTATTGATACCACTCGGCTCGATCAGTGATTGTAACCGGGACAACGTTTGAGTATCCACGATATCACCTCGCAACTTCCGGCACTGAAATGGCCGTATATTGTTCAACGCGCTTTCGTTAAACTTAATTGATCAGCTTTAGAGGAGGCGCCAACAGATAAATTTAACTTCGATAGCGATTGCTCAACTTCAACCTAACATGCACTCATTCAAAAGCAAACGAAATATAACAAGCCGCAACCCGATCCTTTCTTATCAACCTAGTGCATCCGTCGCAGCTCGTCAAACTTTAAAAAAGACAATAACCCCCCCTATTAAAGCGCTTTGTTTATTTCGACTTTTAATGGCAGGCCCTAAATAATTTTATTTATTCCTGCTTAATAGTGCACAAAACAATTTATCACTCCGAACCTTACACTATTTTCAATTCGACCCCGTCAGTTTGCCGGCTTTATTTTTGCCCTTCTCACGCTGATTTCAATCTCGCTATTTCCGACTAGCAAGACCATCTCCATGGGCGGTCGCAGCCTCTTTGGTCTGCGTCATGCATTGTTTACAATGCTTTTTCGCGAGCTTGTCGATGTGCACAACTCAAATGACACGGAAAAATAGTCAGTCCGAACGTTCGGAGTCCGTTTATTCTTCGACTACAAGCAGTCGCCAATCGAGCTAGTAGACTGAATGATTAACTCATTTTCCTGCAAGTAACGACATACGCCCAATGTCATTGACTGGTTATACGCATGCTTCGGCCAGCTTCTCCCTTCGTTTTAGCACCTTCTGATCTTATTACCCGGCAGGGCGGGATGAGGATAAGTACACTGGGACAGGCCCTTGTCGAGCAGATCACATCCGCTTCTGCTGGCTGATGGAATGATGCCCAAGGTCAGCGATCACTTGCAGGTCATGCGGCCAACGGTATTCAAGTGGCGAAAGCGCTATCTGGAAGCTGGAATTGAAGGGCTGAAAGATCTGCCACGCAGCCGGCCAGCTACTCAAGCTTGGGTCGGAAAAATCACCGAAATTCTCACCCTGACGACCATGTGCGCTCCCAAGGTGGCCACTCACTGGAATGTTCGTTTGATGGCCAAATATGCTCGAGTCACCACGTGGCAGGTTAGGCAGGTCTAGACTGCTTCCGGCCTCAAACCCCGTCGTTTGAAGACCTTCAAGCAACGATCCTCCATTTCGCCAACAAGGTAGTCGACATGGTCCGGCTCTATTTGAACCCGCCGGATAACGCGCTGGGTCGTCAGGGTGATGAGAAAACCCAGATCCAAGCGTTAGATTGCACTCAGCTGATGTTGCCGCTGCGCTCAGGTCAGGTCGAACGTCGCACGCATGACTACAAGCGCCATGGAACAGCAAGCTTGTACGCGGCTTTCAACATGTGATTCTGGATAACAGCTCAACCCACAAAACTGCCACCATCAAGCAGTGGCTGGAAAATTATCCTCGCTTCAAATTGCATTTCACGCCGACTAGCGTGTCTTGGCTGAACGCCGTAGAGAGTTGGTTCGCGCAATTGAAGAGACGAGCGCTGTACCGGGGCGCCCTCACCAGCGTGTCCGATTTGAAAACGGCTATCCGCCTAAAGCAAACTGAACGTGACCAAAAATAAGATAATGGTTTAACCACTCAGGCCACTAGTCACCTCCATCGAGAATGGTAAGAGCTGAGTGATATACCAAGAAAATAACTTGGTACGAGAGGCAGACCAACAATATGTAAGGGTCGATTGGGATCGAGCCATTGAGCTCAATTCGATAGCAACAACCGAAAAAAGATTATTTTAACTCTGTAATATTCGAACAAAGAACGGATAAGTATTCTTCTGTTCGGAATGGCTTGACACTACATCAAGGCATGCTTTAATTAGTTCAAAGACACTAAAGCCTGGGATACCCATACAACTTGCAATAGCTCTGGGTTCACCAAAGCATCACCATGTTCAACACCACACCTCAGAATCATTAGTTGGCTCGCTGGCACAAGGCGCGGGTCACTGACCTGCTCAGCGACTCTTCTGATTATCAAGTCTTAAGAATGTATATCCATATAAATGTGGTGAAAAGCTGTTTGATGGGAATGGGTATTCTATATACATACGCCATCATATTCATAAGTAGCATGGCCCACGCCCGTGTACTGTCAGGGTGTTCGATCGCCAAAAACACCGGCAACGTAACATTGTCGAGCGCATATTCGGTTGGCTGAAGAGGCGGCGCATAGGTACGCGCGCCGACAAGTTTACGAAAATTCTGCGGCAACGGTCTCATTGGTCTGTGCCATGCAGTGTTTGCGACATTACTTTTCGTACAGAGCCCAGGGTGCCGCGTGGGGTGTGATTTTTAATGCCGTCGACCTGTTCGGCGGTACGGCGATCCCGCCCCAGGATGAAATTGCATGATCGACAACACTGATCGCCATTATCAGGGGAATACAAGTGAACACGACTCAGCAGGCAGGGAACGTGACGGTTGCTACCCCAGTCTTACCCAAAGGCGGGGGGGCTCTGCGCGGAATAGGCGAAACGCTCAGTGAGGCTGGGATGACCGGTCAGGCTGGCCTGTCGGTTCCGTTACCGGTGTCGGCCGGCCGTGGCTATGCGCCGTCGCTGTCCCTCGCGTATAGCAGCGACCGTGGCAATAGCGCCTTTGGTCTTGGGTGGCAGGTGCCGCTCCTTTCGATCAGCCGCGATACGCGTTACGGAGCGCCTCGCTACGACGAACAGGATGTGTTTCTTGCCCCCAACGGTGAAATTCTGGTTCCTGAACGGGATGACAATAACCAGTTGGTTTGTCGATCAGTTTCAATGTACGGAGCTCTGACGCTAGATCAAACCTATTCCGTGACCCGCTATCTGCCGAGCGTAATGCAGGAGTTTGAATGCATCGAGCATTGGCAAGCGCAGTTATCGGGAGAGATTTTCTGGCTGATTCGCACAATTGACGGCCAGTTGCATTGTCTGGGCAAACACGCCACTGCGTGCATCGCCGAGCCGACGCCGCCGCACCGCAGGGTTGGTCGCTGGCTGCTGGAGGAATCGGTCTCCCCTACAGGCGAACATATCTGTTATCAGTACGAGGCTGAAGACATCACCAACGTTGACCTGACAGGCATGGAAGCCAGCCGCCTGCACACGGCCAACCGGTATCTGACCGAAGTACGATACGGCAACCGACAGGGCTACGTCCCCCTCTATGCCTGGGATGACCCGCAGGCCGCCGCCCCCGAATGGCTCTTTACCTTCGTATTCGACTACGGCCGCCGTACGCTTGATGCACACACTGTTCCGGGTCGGGATACAAGCGTGCCGTGGCCATGCCGTGCAGACGCGTTTTCGGATTATTCACTCGGCTTCGAGGTTCGCACACACCGCCTGTGCCATCAGGTGCTGATGTTCCATCACTTCCCGGATGAGCTAACCGAACCCAGCACACTCGTGCGGCGCATGCTGTTCACCTATGACCAGACTCCGTACATCAGCAAACTGATCGTCGCCCAGATGCTCGCCTATGAGCGCGATGGCACGATGCTATCTATGCCGCCTCTCGAGCTGACCTATATATCGTTTGCTCCGACACTGTCCGCGGACGGTTATCAACCACTACCGGCGTTCGCCGGCTGGAACGACGGCCGCCCCTACCAGCTTGTGGACCTGTATGGCGAGGGACTCCCCGGCATCCTGTACAAGGAGGGTTGCGATTGGCGTTATCAGGCCCCGCAGCGTGACTTGAACGCGCCGCCAGACGGGATTACTTACGGCCCCTGGGAAGCGCTGCCCAGTCTCCCAGCCCTCCAGTCGGAGGCCAGCGGGCTGCTGATGGATCTTACCGGCGATGGTCAACTCGACTGGCTGATCTTACAGCCCGCGCTGAACGGATACTTCAGCCTCAGCCCGGATCGCCAGTGGTCGCATTTTATACCCTGGCCAGCCTTGCCTACAGAGTTTTTCCACCCTGCGGCGCAGTTCGTCGATGCTCGGGGCGGCGGACTGATGGATCTGGTACTGCTCAGCCCAAACAGCGTCCGTATCTATCCGAACAAGCGCGAAGCCGGTTTCGGAACCAGCTTTGCCGTGATTCAATCCGCCGCCGGACCTCTGCCGGTGAGCCCGGATCCGGCCGTGTTGGTCGCATTCAGTGATGTGCTGGGATCCGGCCAGCAACATCTCGTGCGCATCCGGCATGAATGCCTCGAGTGCTGGCCGAATTTGGGCGGAGGTCACTTTGGCTCCCCCCTTCGGCTTACGAGCCTGCCATTCGACGCACGGACTTTTAACCCGAATCGCGTGTTTCTCGCGGATCTGGACGGATCAGGTGCGGCCGATCTCGTTTATGCTGAGTCGGATCGCATCCTGATCTTCCTGAACCGTTGCGGCAACGGTTTCGATGCTGAACCACAAGTGCTCCCCCTGCCGGCCGGCGTGCGTTTCGACAGCCTGAGCCAGATCAGTTTTGCCGATCTGGACGGAACCGGCACAAGCGACCTCATCCTCTCTGTGGTCACGCCCGAACCGCGGCATTGGCGTTTCGCCTTTGCCGAAGACAAGCCCTATCTGCTGCACACCATCAGCAATAACATCGGAGCATCGACTACCCTGACCTTTCGCAGTTCCGCTCAAGAGTGGCTGGATGAGAAGGCAGATGAGCCAGCGAGCGTGTGCAGACTTCCATTCTCGCTTCCCGTGTTATCCCGGACAGTCATCAGCGATGAAATCACCGGCAATACCTTGACCAATCGCTACCGTTATCGACACGGCGTATATGCAGGCCGAGAACGGGAGCTTCGCGGCTTTGGACTGGTCGAGCATCTGAATGCGGCCAGTGCCATCGATCGAACCTCTGAAGGACTGATCTATGCCACGCCGGCCCTGACACGCCATTGGTACCACACGGGCCAGGAACGTGTGGCCACCGAAGGCGCCCCTGCACCGTATCAGGACGATGCCTTATTCACACTTGGCCCTGTGAGGTTCACTTCATTCGACTCGCGGACCGGTCACGACGAACTGTTGTCCAATGACGTTCTGGACACCACGCAGGCGCAATTGAGCCGGTCGCTCAAGGGCTGTTTGCTGCGCAGCGAAACCTACAATGCGCTGGATCAGCGTGACCGCGCGGTTCCGTTTGTCATCCAGGTCTGCCGTTATCAGGTCAGACTGGTGCAGCCCGCAGCGGCTGACGCCATTTGCGCGAGTCTGCCGATGCAGTTGGAACAGTTGAGCGTGAATTACGAGCGCATTGCGCACGACCCCGTTGTGCAGCACAACATAGTGATACAGATGGATTACTATGGCGTGCCATTACGAAGCGTCACGGTCCATTACCCCCGTCGTCCGAAGTCCGCTACCAATCCGTACGCACCCGATCTGCCGGATGCCTGGTGGCAGGCGAGCCATGACGAGGGTCAATACGCCCTGAGGCTGAACGAGGAGCGTCAGAGGGTCCATCATCTCGACGATCCCCAGGTGTGGCGTCTGGGGCTGCCATTCGAGCAGCGCCAGAATGTGATCACGGACCCAGCAGGCCGTGACAATTTTTATCCCGCGACAACGATGGGCCTGAGCCACGAGGCATTACGAATGCCCAACGGGATCCTCGGCGCCACGCAGACGCGCGTGTTCGCGGGCCAGCAAGTGACGTACTACTTCGATAAAGACGGCGTCGATGTGCAGCCCGTAGATAGCCCCCCTCCCCCACTAGTGCTGGTCCACCATGTCGAGGTAGCTGAACTCGACGAGACCGCACTGGCTGCGCTGGGTACGCTTCCCAGTCTGGAAGCGACGCTGGACCAAGCGGGCTACCGTCAGGCGCCGACAGTCCTGGTCGAACCCGGTATCAATGAGGCGCCAGTCTGGGTGGTGCCTCGTGACTATGCGACCTATGTCGACCAAGCAGGTTTATGGCTGCCGTTTTATCGACCGCGCAGCACACAAAGCTCCCTCATCGTAGGCGCACAACAGTTCGCCTACGACCCCCTGATGTGCGCCGTGCGCTCAGTGACCGATGCACTCAGCAACCGGATTACGGCACTGTATGACTATCGTTTTCTGGAACCCTTACAGATCACGGATCCGAATCAGAACGTGCAGGAAGTGCGGTTTGATGCGCTCGGGCGTGTCGTGGCTTCTTCATTCCATGGCAGCGAACTGGACGAGGAGAACACCCCCCGTGCTGTCGGATTTGCGCCGCTCAACACGTTCGACCCCAACGTGTCGGCGCTGAGCTCGATCGAAGCGGCCTTGGCCGATCCGGCCGGCGCGCTGCAGAATGCCGCCTCGGTCTGCTTGTATGACCTGTACCGCTGGACGGGCCGGATCACCTCGACACAGCTGGCCACGCATGTATCCACCGACCAGGTTCCCGCGCTCTGGCAAGCCCTGCAGCACGCTCACCTGATCACCGCGAGTGGCCACATCCTGACCCGCGGACACGTCAGGGCCCGCCAGAACCACCCTTTGCCTGGTATCCCGCCAGCCGTGCAGACGCTGTTACGACAGATTCCCCAAAGCCCGGTGCAAGCCGCCGTTCTGAGCACCGACCGCTATCCTGGAGCGCCGGAGAAGCAGATCCCCATCACGCTGTCCTTAAGCGACGGGTTCGGCCGCGCCTTGCAGACCAAGCAAAAAGTCGAGCCCGGCCCCGCCTATGTGGTCGATGACCAGGGACGGTTCGTACTCGACGCGAACGGACAGCCACGCATCGCCAACACCGGGACCGAGCCCCGATGGGCCGTGTCCGGCCGGGTGATCTACAACGAGAAGGCAGCGCCGGTACGAGTCTATCAACCGTACTTTCTGGATCAGCCCTGCTATGTCGATGACCTCGACATGGTGAACTGGGGCTATGCGGACACCTACGCGTACGACCCGCTGGGCCGGTGGCGGGAACGGCTCACCGCGCTCGGATTCCGGCACCGGATCCGCTATTACCCGTGGTTCAACGTCGAAGAAGACGAGAACGATACGCTAAATGAGGTACTCGACACAGAACCCCATCCGCCGCACACCGATCGGGAGAACCAGCTATGACCTCCCTGGTCACACGCACAGCTGCTGCCCGCGGCCTGTGTACGCGGTGCCGTGGGTACACGATAAGCGCAGCGGCGCAGCGGAACCACTGGACGCGCGGTCACCCACCAGATCGACTCGGCTACGAATCGACGAAGGTTGCCCGCCCCGTATAAGGCTGGCAGCAGAAGCCAACTCACCCGGTAATTGACGGAGTGCAATCATGAGCACACTCGAACAGCATCTTGAGGCCCGGTATCTCAGCGACCCCCTGCGCGAAGCACTGGCCGAAGCGGGTGACATAAGCGTGCAGGAGGCGGCCGCCCTGGTATCCTCGGAGGCCCTGCCGGCGGATCTGGTGCCGTGGCGCGACGAGATCGTGCAGGCTGCCTCGACGGTGCGCGCAGCCCTGCGCGATGCCTGGGTCAGCTATGACCCCACCACGCAGGCGTCGCCCCACTTCCATGAACCTGATCCGGAACTCCAGAACCTGCCCGTCGAGACAGGCGAATTTTGCGATCCAGACTCGCTGCAATCAATGCTCTCGCCTGCCCGCTACCTCATGCAAATCTACAACACGGCGACCCGGCAGATTATCCCCGACGATACGAAGCGCAACCTTGACACTCGGCGTCCCGACTTGAAAGAACTGGCTCTGACGTCCGACCACATGCTCACCGAAGTCACGACCCTGTCGCTGGCGAACCAGGTAATGGAAACCCTCGCGAAGACCTCGGCATCACAGGAACGTGACGAGCTCTATAGACCACTTTCCACAGATAGTAGCGCCTTCAGCCTGCCGTTTGATTGGTACCAGACGCGCGTGCGTGTGGGGCTGGCGGTGCTGGATGGCGCAAGCCTCAATGGCATCGCCCGCGCGACCGGTCCCGGCAACAATGAGGCGAACTCTAGATCCTATACGCTTGTGCCCAACGTGCGCGACAGGCTCGGCCTGTGCGACGAGGACATGAAACTACTCACCGCGACGACGCCTGCAGTTGACACCAAGCAGCTCTGGCTCGTCGAGAATTTCCTGAGCCACACGTCGATCTCATTGGATGAGTTGAATCTTCTCATCTGCAGCAGCGGGATTCGCCCGGAAAATGGCACCCCCAATAGACATCAAGTGGCTGAGCACTACGCCAAATATATTAATCTGGGGGAATCGACTGAGCTAGCCATCACAGTGACTCTCCGCGAGTGGAACGACGAGTATAAAGGCAAGCTGTATTTAGCACGTGAGGGTACAAACGCAACCAAAGAAGAGCTGGGCAACATGGAGCGTATGGTGCGCCTGTATCGGCGGACCGGCCTGCCGTTCCATGAGCTTGATCACCTGATTTGCGCCGCCGCCAGCCTAGAGGATCGCAGTCCGCCTTTGTTGAATGACTTTGCGCTTTCGCTCATCGCCCGCTACCGGGAATGGCACGCGCGGTTTGCTCTCAGCGTGGACGCCTATGCGGGGCTGATATGGTGGAGCAATTCGTTTGTCCGCGAGGGGGTTCAGGAAACGTCCTATCTGCGCCAGCTGTTCGGCGATGATGCGAAATGGATCGCAGAATACTGTGGGGCCAAAAGCTCCGAACTAAAAAGGTTTCTTCGAAAGGCAGGATACCAAAGCCTGACTGCCAACGAGATCGCGGCATTGCAGCGCGGCCTGCAGCTGACCCAGACGGACTGGGACACGATCGTCGGGAAGGTTGATCCCAAAATGGATCGCACGTTCGACTGGGACTACCTTGCCGCCCTGCAGCGCTTGTCCCTGCCGTTCCGGTCGTTCGGCTGGTCCGTCCCGGAGGCGGTGCTCATGCTGGATCAGATCGCACCGTGGCGGCTGCCTGTCCTGTCCGGAACGGGCGAAAAATACGAGATACCCGCCGCGCTGGACCAACTCGTATGGCTGAACGATACGCTCACCACGTGGCAGGCGACGCCAGCACAGATCGTGAAGATCGTCCAGACGCCGCCCCTGGACGCCCTTAAGGCTACCCAGGAGACCGCCAACTGGATCAACGACCTGTATCAGAACCTGCTCCCGGCACTGCTGACCGTGTCGAGCTTTGACGCCTTTGAGACGGTGCCCCTGGATACGCCCACCGCAGCAACATCGACGGTGACGATCGACTGGCTGACCGAATTGAAGACAGGAAGCGATGCCGCCATCGACGCCAATGGGCTCGTGCAAAACAAGCTCAAGTCAGAATTTGAAGCCAAGGTTCAGACCACACTCACCAACAAACAGGCGAGTCAAGCCACCAGTGTGAAGGACGGTGTCGTCGCGACCTTGCTGCTGGCGCAAGCGAGTGCCAAAACCATTTTGAGCGCCGCAGTGGCCAAGGTGATGAGCGGTGCCGGCGACGCGGTGATCCCGATGCTCGCGTGGATGAACCTCGAAGGGGGTCTAAAAGATCCGATCCACTATTACACGGCGCTGACCAAGCTGTTGACATGGAACCTGCAAAACAAACAAGCAATCGACGTATCCACCCTCAATCAACAGCCGGGCACCCTACAGTTTCTGGCATTCATGAGCCGCTATGCCGAGGCTGTGCGCCTGTTCCGGCTGGAGAAGGAAGATATCCAACTGGTGGTCGAGCGCTCCGTAGCGTTCGGGTCTAAGCGGCGGCAGACTCTACCGCTTGACTTTGGTCTGCTGCTGGCGCTGGGACAGCTCAAGGGGCTTCAGCACGACCAGGCGAGTGCCGACGCATGGCGTATGTATTTCACGCGACAGGCCGACGTCGGAAGCGATGTCACCAAGAAAGAGGCGCTGACCGCCTCCCTGAGCCAACTGCTCGGCTGCCCGGTTGATGAGCTGAAGCTCATGCTCAATGACCTGCCCAGCCCGCTCCAGTCATTGCCCGACACAATCAGAGAAGTTGACTTGATGCATCGCCATCTCGTGCAGGCCCGGGCGCTTGCACTGGACTATGCGCAGTTGAAACCGGTCAAAACCATGGCCACGAGGATCGGGTACGGCGCTGAGGGAGACGCTCCAACCAACCGGCTAAGCTGGGCCGCCAAACGCACGGCTGCGGATGCGGTACTGACCGGCGTGGCCCGGCACGGCGCATCGGCAACCGCAGTGAAACACCCGCTTGACGAGTCATGTCGAGATGCTCTTGTCGGCTACCTGCTGAAAAAGATTCTCCCCGACAAAAATATTAAAGACATCACCAGCGCCGAGCAGCTTTATGGATATTTGCTGCTCGACGTCAACGTCTCGAGCGAGGTCAGCACCACCCAACTGCTGGAAGCGATCGGCAACGTCCAGCTGTACATCACCCGCGCGCTGGAAGGGGCGGAGCCGGCTACCTTCAAGTCGAATCCGACTGTCTCCGGAGAAACCAGCGACCTTGCCAAACGCAAGCTGGTCGACAAGTGGGCCGTCGATCGCGAATACCAGCTGTGGCGGGCCAACCAGGAACTTGAACTGTACCCGGCCCACTACGTTGACCCAGAATGGATACAAGGTGCAAGTCCCGACTATTTGGCCTTCGCCGAGGCGTTGAATCAGGGACGACTCGAAGATGACACAATCCGCCAGGCGCTAACCCCGTACCTGTCCGATCTGTCAAACCGTGGTCGCGCCACCATTGGCGGTCTCTCTCAGGTGCCACTACCCGACACAAATAGCGCAACGCTTTACCTCACCGCACGCACGCCCGGCGACGCGGGTGACTGGTACCTGCGTTCCCTCACGCTGACCGCAAGCGGTCCACGCGACACCGGGCCGTGGGAAAAGATCGACGTTGGGATTCCCAGGGAGGAGTTTTCGGTGCCCACGCCCATTTTGTTTAAAGGCGCCATTTACGTGGTGTGGGCGGAATGCGACGAGCGCCCCAAACAAGTGGCGCAAACACCGTCCGGCGATAATTCCCCCTCACCATCGGTCGACAAGGAATATCGCTACAGGGTCAAGCGCGTCCGGCGCCTCGGAGCGGGCCGCTGGGATGAACCCGAAGCGCTCACTATTCAGAAAGTTTTAGAAAGAAAACCTGACACCGAGGAGGCTACGGAAATTATTGTAAATACCGGACCTAAAAACATTGGACGTTTCGCGGCACGCCAATTGGCGACCGATCGGTGGATTTTGTTTCGTTATTGCCCTAAAAAGAAAGACGCCACTACTATAGAAGGTGATATATTTTTGTCCATATACATTGACCCAAACCTGTTTGGAGCACAGTTTGACGAGAGATACTTTGAGGTCGGAATATCCAGCATGATTGTTGCCGTCCCTGGCATAAGACTTTTCAAGACCGGCAGCATTACGTTATTAGAAGATAGCTTACCCGAGTCTTACCCAAAAATAAAAATAGATTTTGAGTATTCACTATTTTGCGACAAACCTACAGAAGCTGAACTAGCTTCGACTTATATTTTTTCTCACAATATCAGGCTTGTCGAGCCTCAAAACTCGGATAGGATAGCTCTTAAAAAGGTTGTGATTGTAGATTCTACTAATTGGAGCATCTACGAAAGTGATCGCGCCCAAGGTTGGATAAGGAGTTTTTCTGATGCATTTAAACCGCCTTTCACACTTGATGTTAAAGTTTATTTAAGCTGCAAGTCAGATGATATTGTAATTGATTTAAGTCCTATCATTGGATCAATCCAAGTTTCCGACGCTGACGTAAAAATCATGGAACCTTTGCGTCTCCTCCCCAGGAATGCGGCCAGTGATCCCTGCTTCGTGTCGGACCTCAGTCAAGCATCATCGAACACGGCGCAACTGACTTGGCGATTCGACAATTACGACGAAGTCAACAACAGCTACGCGGCTACCGATGGAAGCTCAGCATTTGTCGTTGAGGGCGCTCGACCGCCTTCGGTTACCAGCCCGAATCCCGGTGTGAATGCGGCGATTGCAATCGACTCGTCTGTTCGGAAGATGCGCGCCACCCCGAAGGACGGCATCAAGGGCGCGCACTTTTCACTGTCGTTCTGGTTCCGGACGATCCATTCAGGCCAACCCTTGCTCTCAGTATTCGACTTTGCGGACAGGGAATGGCTGCGAATGGCGCTCGATAATTCCGGGTGTTTGTCCACGCAGAGGGCGAATGCGGACGCAGGAGCGGTGCTGCGGACCTGGCTGAATTACAAAGATAATGCCTGGCATCACGTTGTCTATACCTGCTCGCTGCGAGAAGGGCAGGCGCTGTATATGGATGGTCGCCGCGTTGCAGCCAGCCCCATGTCATCGCCCCTCCCACCACTAAAGACGATTGAACTGGCGATGTTTGATCCGAGTCTGGCCGAGCGTAAGGCTACCCGTCCGAAACTGGTCGAACTGGCCGAACTCAAACTCTTTGATCACGCACTGTCGCAGGCAGAAATCGGCACGTTGCTTCCGCCGCCGGGTGTCGCGCTGCGCCTGTGCACCGAGACCGCTGCCCAACTGCGCGAACACATCGAGCCGACCGTCGGCGAACCTCCGTTTCTTTACAAGGCCACGAACTACAAGGCGTTGCAGTCATTGCAGGAACACGACGCGTCCTTCCTCATAGCTTCGTATAATGCTAGCGCCGCAGGAAAGCTGCTGCCCATTACCCAAAGACCGTTCAACGAGTTCAGCTTTTCCGGTTACGATGGCTCCTATGGCTGGGAGCTGTTTCTTTACATGCCATGGCTGGTCGCGAAACGTCTGGCGAACACCGGCGATTACGATGGCGCGCGCCAGTGGCTGCATCGCATCTTCGATCCGACCTGCGAGGAAGTGAAGGATCGCTGGATATGCCGGCCGTTGCGCGAAAGCATGACATCGATGGCTGTCACTGCTGCGGTAACCGACCCAGATGCGATCGCACGCGTCAGTCCGATTCATTACCGGACCGCGATTGTCAACGCGTACACTGACGTACTGATCGCCACGGGCGACGCCCAGTATCGCAATCCGAGCCGCGAATCGCTGAGTCGCGCAAAGATGTACTACGTGATGGCCACCGAAGTACGCGGCCCGAGGCCACTGCTGCTGCAGGTGAATAGCTGGGACTCGCCGACGTTGGCGCAGGTCAAGGAAACGCATTTTAAGCGACCCGTGGATGAGAAGAATCTGGCGTACTGGGACACGCTGGAGGCACGGTTGGACAATCTGCGGCACAGCCGATCGATCGACGGCCTGCCGTTGAATCTGCCGCTGCTGGCGCCACCGGTCAATCCGGCCACGCTGCAACAGGCAGCCATCAGCGGCGGTATCTCGGCGATCTCGGAGGTAGAACGCTTCACGCCGATTCCCCACTACCGATTTGCGGTGATGCTGGAAAAAGCCCGCGGCTTTGTCATCACTCTGAGCAGTCTTGGCAACGCCCTGCAGCAGACCCTGGAGCGCGACGATAGTGAAGCGCTGGGGCTGATGCAACTGGAACAGCAGGCAGCGCTGACCAATCTTGGACGAGCGATGCAGCATGAGCAAATCGAGATGGCGCAGCATACCCTGAACGCGATGCAGCACAGCCGCACCGCAGCCAGTGAACGCTATGCCTACTACCACGCCCTCCATGAACAAGGAGTCAGCGCAGCCGAACAGGCGGCGATGGACTTGACGACCTCTGCGGGAACCTTGCGCATCGGTGCGAGTGTGCCGTTCACGATTGCCGGGGTGATTGAGGCACTGCCTAACATTTTCGGTCTGGCAGTCGGTGGACAGCAGCCTGCGGGCATTCCACGGGCCATCGGCACGGGCATGTTGGGTGTGGCGGACATGCTGCAGATCACCGCGGACCGGCTCGTCACAGTCGAACAGTACCGCCGCCGCCGCGACGACTGGCAGCTCCAGTACCAGCAGGCCGAGCGGGAAGGACAGAACCTAGACGAGCAGATCGCCGGCGCGCAGCGCGCACTCGCCCAGGCGCAGGATGGGCTCAAGCAACAGCTCCTGCAACAGGAACAGACGCGGGCGACACAGCGTTTCCTGCAACAGCGCTTCGGCTCGCGGGCGCTGTACCGGTGGATGAGCGGCCGACTGGCGACGCTCTACTGGCAGGCCTATGACAGTGCAACCAATCTGTGTCGGCAGGCAGAGGCGGCCTGCCAGTACGAACTGGGCAATTTCGAGCTGCGCTTTATTCACGCGGGCCAGGCCTGGAATGACCAGTTCCGTGGTCTGCTGGCTGGCGAGGCGCTGCTGCTCGATCTGCAGCGCATGGAACTGGCGTATCGGCAGCGCAATTTCCGTCCTTTCGAGGTTGTCAAGACCTTCTCGCTCAAGGCGTTGAATGCACAGGCACTCGCCACACTCAAGTCGATCGGTTCTGCGCAGTACGAACTGCAAGAGACCCTGTTCGACCAGGATTACCCTGACCATTACCTGCGTCAGTTCAAGACCGTTGCGCTGTCATTTCCGGCGGTGCTCGGTCCCTACCAGGAGGTCGGGGCGATGCTCACCCAGTTGAGCAACACCCTCTACTACACCAAAGAGAAAATTCCCAACCAGTCGAAGACCAACCTACGCGCGTACCAGCAGGTGGCGCTATCACAGGGAATCAACGACAGCGGACTGTTCCAGCTCGACTTCAATGACGAGCGTTATCTGCCCTTCGAGGGCACGGGTGTGGCATCAAAATGGAAGCTAACGTTCCCTGGATGGCAGGACACCCCCGGAAACGCGGCGAAGACGCTGCTGGAGAGCTTGGACGATGTGATCATTCAAGTGCGTTACACCGCCATCAGTTGAGCCGCTGGAAGGGAGGAAAACGTCATGGGCC
>NZ_FNPW01000030.1 GCF_900107395.1 Pseudomonas sp. NFIX28 | reverse complement strand
CACTGGAATAAGAATTACGCATATCCAAACACCTCAGATTTGGACGCCATCATAGCGCCCGATTGAGGTGTCCAGAATTATTAGGCCAGTTCAGCCTCGCTCCTACGGACATGGTGTGATTCGTAGGAGCGAGGCTTGCCCGCGATAGCGCTCTTTCTTCTATTACCTGTCTTTCAATTACCTGCCTCTCAATTACCTGCCTTTCAATGCTCCTTGCTGGCGACCTCTTCGAGGTGGTCCATGATGTCCTCCGGCTTGAGCACCAGCACGTCGCTTTCCAGGGCATCGAGCACCACTTCGGCGGTATTGCCGATCAGCGCCCCGGAAATCCCGGTGCGCGCCACGGTGCCGATGATGGTCACCGCCGCCTGCAGTTCATGGGCGATGTGCGGGATCAGCACGTCCGCCGGGCCTTCCTCTATATGCAGGTGGGTGTCGTCGATATCGAATTCGGCCTGGAATGCCTTGCACTGGTCGCGGTAGCGCGCCTCGATGGTTTCCTTGAGTTGGAACACCGGGTCGGCCGCCGAGAGCATCGGCGACGGATGGGCGCTGATCACGTGCAGCTGCGCCTTGGCCAAGCTGGCAATGTCAAAACCATGGTCGACGATAGTGGCATGCAGGGTGCGGTGCTCGCCGTCGGTGTTGCCAACGTCGATGGCCGCCAGGATCACGCCGCCGGTCCAGGGCTTGGCGGTTTTCACCAGCAGCACCGGGCTTGGGCAATAGCGCAGCAGTTTCCAGTCGGCGGGGGTGAGCAGGGCCTTTTTCAGCGGGTTGTCGGCAAAGTGCTGCTTGATCACCAGGCCGCAGCCTTCGGCTTGCTGCACGTCGATGATGGTGGCGTGCAGGCTGTCGTTCCAGGCCTGCTCGGTGGTCACGCTGTAACCCTCGCTCAGCAGGCTGCTCTTGAGCACGCTCAACAGCGCCGAATGCTCGTGTTTCTTGTCGCACACCAGCAGGTGCAGATGGGCCTGGGTCACCCCGGCGATCAGCTTGGCGCGCTTGAGCGCGAGGCTTTCGGAGTGCTCGGGCTCGATGACCACCAGGATGCTGCGGATGGCTTGCATGATCGGTTCTCCAGACAGGGAAAAAGGCTACGTTGCACAACTATAGTTGCTGCGCGTCGCCCTGGAAGTTGATGCACATCAAGCGCCGCGGCTGGTGGTCTGTGGCGCGGCCGGTATAATCGGCGCCCTTCGCTGTGAACCCTTATGCCGTGAGCCCCATGCCATTTATCCCTGAAGTCGCCACCGTCATGCCTTGCGAGCACCTTGCGCACAAGGACGAACGGCCATGAACCTGCCGGAAATCCACGAGTTTCTCGGCTGCCGCACACCGGATGCCTGGGTCCAGGCGGCCCTGGCGGATCAGGAAACCCTGCTGATCGACCACAAGAACTGCGAGTTCAAGGCCGCCAGCACCGCCTTGAGCCTGATCGCCAAGTACCACTCGCATGTCGACCTGATCAACATGATGTCGCGCCTGGCCCGCGAAGAGCTGGTGCACCACGAACAAGTCATGCGCCTGATGAAACGGCGCAAGATCGAGCTGCGCCAGCTGTCGGCCGGGCGTTATGCCTCGGGCCTGCGCAAGGTGGTGCGCAGCCACGAGCCGGTGAAACTGGTGGACACCCTGGTGGTTGGCGCCTTTATCGAGGCCCGCAGCTGCGAGCGTTTCGAGGCGCTGGTGCCGCACCTGGACGAAGAACTGGGCAAGTTCTACTTCGGCCTGCTGAAAAGCGAGGCCCGGCATTTTCAGGGTTATCTGAAACTGGCCTATCAATATGGAGACGCCAAGGACATCGCCCAGGTGATCGAAAAGGTACGCGCCGCAGAGCGCGAACTGATCGAGTCGCCGGACGTGGAGTTCCGCTTCCACAGCGGCGTGCCCGCTCTGTAAATGGCTGCTGGCTGTCGACGCCGGCAGCAAAAGCCTGCTTGTCGAAAACTGTGGGCAAATTGTAAAAAACTCTTAAAAGCATGAAACATCACTGAAAACCGGCCATCTTGACCGGTTTTTGCGATTTGCCCTGCTCTCAGATCTATCTGATGCCGCCTATAATGCGCGCCCCAATTGTGCGCTCTCAGACTGGTATTTATGGATAACCCGGGTCTTGGCAAAGTATTGCTGGTGGAAGACGACGAAAAGCTCGCGGGGCTGATCGCGCACTTCCTTTCCCAACACGGTTTTGAGGTCCTGACGGTGCATCGTGGCGATGCGGCGTTGGCGACCTTTCTCGAATTCAAGCCGAAAATTGTCGTCCTCGACCTGATGTTGCCGGGCCAGAGTGGGCTGCATGTGTGCCGCGAGATCCGCAACGTAGCGGACACGCCCATCGTCATTCTTACCGCCAAGGAAGACGACCTGGACCATATCCTCGGCCTGGAGTCCGGCGCTGACGACTACGTGATCAAGCCGATCAAGCCGCCGGTGCTGCTGGCCCGCCTGCGCGCCCTGCAACGGCGCCAGGTACCGGAGCCGACGGTGCGCGGCGCGCTGGAGTTCGGCTGCTTGACGCTGGATCGCAGTTGTCGGGAAGTGCGCCTGGCCGGCGAGCTGATCGAACTGACGACGATGGAGTTCGAGCTGCTGTGGCTGCTGGCCAGTTCGGCGGGCAAGATCCTTTCCCGCGACGACATCCTCAACCGCATGCGCGGCATTGCCTTCGACGGCCTCAATCGCAGCGTCGATGTCTACATCAGCAAGCTGCGCGGCAAACTCCAGGACAACCCTCGCGAACCGGTGTGCATCAAGACCATCTGGGGCAAGGGCTATCTGTTCAATCCGTTCGCGTGGGAGCTCTAGATGCTGCGGTTGTTTCTGCGCCTGTACATCATCCTCGCCCTGGGGCTGGCGGGGGCGATCTGGGCGGTCAACTACACCTTTTCCGAACTGCTGCCCGACGCCAACGAAACCTATAACCGCGAGGCCATGCGCGGGCCGGCGTACAGCCTGGCCACCCAGCTGTCCAGCGTCACAGGGGCGGCGCGCGAGCAGCGGCTGGCCGAGTTGCAACAGCATTACGGTATGCGCCTGAAACTGCAGCAGGCGCAAGAACTGGACCTGTCCGAGCGCGAACGCAGCCTGCTGGCCGAGAACAAACTGGTGGTGCGGGGCGACTTCGGCGAGTTCATTGCCAACCTCGACGGTGGCGCGCAATTGCTGAGCATCCGCCTGCCGGAAGAGCCCAAATGGCTGTATTTCTGGGCCTATGCCTTTCTCGGCGCGAGCCTGGCGCTGGTCCTGTATTTCTGGGTGCGCCCGCATTGGCGCGACCTGGAATTGATTCGCCTGGCGGCCCAGCGTTTTGGCGATAACGACTTGAGTTCGCGCATCCGCCTGCCGCGGCGCTCCAACGTGCGTGACCTGGCGCAGCACTTCAACCAGATGGCCAGCCGCATCGAGGGGTTGATCGCCAACCAGCGCGAGTTGACCAACGCGGTGTCCCATGAACTGCGCACGCCCATTGCCCGCTTGTCGTTCGAGCTCGACCAGCTCAAGCAGTCCGACCCGCAACACAATCGCGAGTTGATCGCCGACATGTACGCCGACCTCGGCGAGCTGGAAGAAATGGTCTCCGAGCTGCTGACCTACGCCAGCCTGGAACACGGGGCCACGGTGATCAATCGCGAGAATGTCCAGGCTTCCAACTGGCTCGACAGCGTGGTCGGCAGTGTCGCCCTGGAGGCCGAGGCGGCGGGGGTGCAGATCAGGATCCGCGCCTGCGAGGTCGAGCACATCAGCATCGAGCCGCGATTCATGGCGCGGGCGGTGATCAACCTGCTGCGCAATGCCATCCGCTACGCCGAGCAGCGTGTCGAGGTCTCCCTGCTGCGGGTCGGGCAGGATTATGAAGTCCAGGTCAACGACGACGGACCGGGCGTGCCGGTGGCCGGGCGGGCGAAGATTTTCGAACCGTTCTCCCGGCTCGACGCCAGCCGCGACCGCCGCACCGGCGGCTTCGGCCTGGGCCTGGCGCTGGTGCGCCGGGTGTCGCAGTCCCACGGCGGCCAGGTCGAAGTCGGGGACTCGCCGTGGGGCGGGGCGTCGTTTCGCATGACCTGGGCACACCTCGAATAACGCGGCGCAGCCTTCGCGGGCAAGCCTCGCTCCTACGGGACGTGCTGGGCTTTTGTAGGAGCGCAGCTTGCGCGCGAAGAACGATGACGCGGCGGGGCAGTTATTTCGCGGTGTGGCCTTCGCGGGCAAGCCTCGCTCCTACGGAACGGTGGCGGCTTTTGTAGGAGCGCAGCTTGCGCGCGAAGAACGATGGCGCGGTGGGGCAGGTATTTCGCGGTGTTGCCTTCGCGGGCGAGCCTCGCTCCTACGGAACGGAGCGCAGCTTGCGCGCGAAGAACGATGACGCGGTGGGGCAGGTATTTCGCGGTGTGGCCTTCGCGGGCGAGCCTCGCTCCTACGGGGTGGTTAAAGGCTGTACTCCAGCGCAATCGCCAATGACGTCTGCAACCGCCGCTCGACTATCGGGCTGTCCGCCGCTTCGCGGCCCAGGTACTGCACCGCCAGTACCGTGGCGACCTGCAGTTGGTCGTCGATCGGCACGGTCCAGGTCAGGTCGCCGCCACGGCTGAGAAAGCCGCCCTTGGGGCGATAGGCGTCGAAGCGGGTCCGGCCGGCCTGGGCGTTGCTTACGCCATACCAGGTGCGCAGGTAATCGCCGTCGCCGAACTGGCTGTTGAGGCTGCCGTCGAGACGGCCGTACCGGCCTTCATACAAGGTGCTGGCAATGCTCAGTTGCAGGTGGTTGTAGGCCGAGCCGGTATCGGGGTCGTCGTTCTTCTTCAGCGCATGCTGCAGCGTAGCGCCCAGCTCCACGGCGCCCAGGGTGTAGCCCAGGTGGGCGCCGAACTGCGCGCGCGACTTGATCGAGCCCATGCCGTCCAGATGGTCCGATCCCTTGTAGCCGTGCTTGCGGTCCTTGCGGGCCGCGCTGGGGCCGACCCAGGCGCCGAACGCCAAATCGCCCCATTCATTGCGCCAGCCAAGGCCCTGCTCGGTGTTGAGGAACACCCCGTAGGGGCTGGCGATTTCGCCGCCCAGTAGTGGGGCGACGCTGCGTTCGTCGCTGCCGCTGTAGCGCGGCAGGCTGGCGACCCCGGCTTGCAACTGGTACTGCCAGTCCGCGGCGTAGAGCGTCGTGCCAGGCGCCAGCAGGCACAGCGACGCCACAGGCAGGGCAGCAAGGGACAAGCCCAAGGTTTTCGGAGGATTGGAGGTCTTCATCGGAGGCTAGAAACTCAAGGTGAGGGAGTGATCGTTGGTTCGTGAATAAGAGCTGCCCAGGCCGTCGCGCGGGCGCTTGGCGAGCTGGCGCGGCGGACCGACGGGAGCCGGCTCGGCACGGAGGATGGTTTGCGCAGGCGTGGCGCTTTCAGGCGGCACTTCACTGCCCGAGGGCGCGGGCGGCGTGCCGTGGCAACTGAGGCCGCCGAGCAGCACGCCGATGAAAAGAGTGGAGAGTCGACCGTACATGACGCACCCGTGAGGAAATGGATGCGCTCATGCTAGGGAGGCTGGCGCCGGCAATCTTTGGCAGCTTTGTCGCGAAACTGTCAAAGACTGTGAAGGCCCGGTGCCTAGCGTTGCAGGTTCAGGCGCTGATGCCGCTCATGGCGTTCATGCCACTGGGCAATGGATTCCTCGGGGTAGTGGGCGAATTGCAGGTCGTGGGGATGCCAGTCGATTTCCACCCAGGGCGCCTTGGAGTCGAGCATCAGGTGGGTGTGCTCCGGCGGTATCGGCAACGGCGTGTCGATGGCCGAGGCGAAGGGGTGGATCAGCTCCGGCCATTGCGGGCTGAACAGCCACAGCCCGGAGCCGCAATGGGCGCAGAAATGCCGTTCGGCGCTGCTGCGCCGGGTGCGTTTGCCGGGCTCCTTGAGCAGCGCGTGGTAGATCGTGATGTGCTTGCGGCCGCGGACTTTCAGGCTCGCGGCGTCGCCGCCGAGGTTGATCGCATAGCCGCCACCACCTTGGGTCTTGCGGCAGATCGAGCAATAGCAGCGCTGATAAGGGTAGGGATGGGCACTGTTCAGGCTGAAGTGCACAGCGCCGCAATGGCAGGAACCTTCGAGCAACATGATGACCTCCGGCGATCCATGGGCTATGAGCGATAGCCTAGTCGCTGTCGGCCGGAACATGGCGCCATGGGGCCTCGCGGGCGGGAGTTGACGCTTTAGCTACTTCAGGCTTGTCGATGGCGCTCAACCAGGAGTGCTCGCCAGGGGCGTTTTCAAGCCTTTGCCGGGCGGCCATCGAGCAGTTGGCAGGACGGGCGCCAGGGTGCCAGGCATGGCCAGCGCGTCGGTGGCGAAGCACTGCCAGCGGCCCACCGCATGCGGCCAGTGCGCTAACGCATTGGCCGCAAGGCGTGGTTTTGTGGGCAGCGTGGCGGGCTGAGGCTGGCTTACAGCGCCAGGTGATAACGAACCTGGGTGGCGTCGTCCGGGTCGATGGCGCGACTCAACTCCAGGGTCGCGGCCAGCTCGCGCATGCGGTGATTGGCCGGGCAATCCAGCGAGTACATCTGCTTGAAGCCCTGGTCTTTGGCCCGGGCGATCAAGTGGCGCATGAGCAAGGCGTCCAGGCCCTTGTGCTGCCAGTCGTCGGCCACGGTCACGGCGAATTCACAGGTGTCCGCGTCCGCGCCGATCGTCGCGTAGCGGCTGATGCCGATTTCCCGCAGTGAGCCGTTGTCATGCACCAGCGCCACGTAGGCCACGCGCTCGCTGCCATCGACGTCCATCAACTGGGCGAGCAGGGCATCGCCGACTTCTTTCACTTCAGCCAAAAAACGGTGGTGTCGAGTGATCGGCGAAAGGTTCTCGATAAAGGCTTTCTCCCGCTCGCGGTCTTCGTCGCGCAACGGGCGGATCAGCACCGGGCTGCCGTCGTTGAGGGCTTCGACCCAATGTTCGCCTTTGTGCTGAGCGAAGGCGGCCAGGGCTGGGGTGTGGAGGGCGGTACTGGTCATGGGCAAGTCTCCGTGAAGTGCAAAAAGAATTGCCTGAACATCTACACCTGCCGCGCGCCGGGCCCTTGATTCAGGTCAACGGGGCAGTGTCGGAGCGGGGTTGCGCGCACCCTATATGTAGCCGCTGCCGAGCCACGGCGAGGCTGCGATCGACCGCGCAGCGGTCGCCCGGCCATACCGACCGCACTTCAGGTTTACGGGGCTGCGCCCCCGATCGCAGCCTCGCAGGCTCGGTAGCGGCTACAGGGGCTGGCATTCGTCACCGCGTCGGCACCCGCCACAAATACCAGGCCGCCACCGTGCGATACGGGCGCCAGGCCTGGCCGATCTCGGTTATCTGCCTGCGGGTCGGCTGCTGCGCCAGGCCCTTCAGGCGCCGGTAGCCCTCGCGCACGCCGAAATCATCGGCGGGCAGGATGTCCAGGCGTTCCAGGCTGTAGATCAGCAGCATCTCCACGGTCCAGCGACCGATCCCGCGCAGGCTGGTCAGGCGTTCGATCAAGGCCTCATCGTCCATGGCCAGGGCTGCTTGGTAATCCGGCACCACGCCGCTCAGCGTCGCTTCGGCAATACCGCGGATGGTGGCGATCTTACCGGCGGAAAAACCACAACCACGCAACGACTCGACATCCGTGGCGAGAATTTGCTCGGGTGAGGGGAAGGCGTGCCCATACAAGCCAAGGAAACGCCCGAGAATCGCATCGCCGGCGCGGGCATGCAGCTGCTGATAGGCAATCGCCCGCACCAGCGCCTCGCAGGGCTCGCGGGCTGGCTTGGGCTGATGCAGGCACGGCCCGACCGCCTCGACGTGACGGGCCCAGTCAGGGTCGAGCCCGGCCAGAAAGGCGCGGGCCTGGAGATAAGGTTCGGGCATGGTGAGTCCTGGAGCGAAGGCGTGGCTTGAGATTAGCCAGCCATGCCTGGCGCTGCACTCGGTCGCTTGCGCTGGAATTCCGTGACACGGGATTTTGATTACTTTTCTGGCGTGCTGCAGGGAGAGAAGTAAATGGAGTCGTTTTTTTAGGGGGAAGGGGTGGAGTGATGGCTTTTTGCAATTAAAATTGTGTAACAGAAATATACAATTTTCCATGGGATTATTGGTTTCATAGGGTAGTAACTGTTTTAGATTGCGTCGATGCACAGCCCTGAGATGGAGACTCATATGGGACGCAAGATGATCGGGATAGGATCACGTACTTCTACTGGCGGACAGGTACTGCAGGGCAATACAGGTATCAGTATCGACAGCGCGGTTGACACCTCTTCCATAGGGCACATCGCAAGTTGTCCGGTATGCAGTAAGAAGCAAGGGCCTATCGTTGCTGTTGGGCCCAGAACTGTGACTTTGCCGGCAGGGCCGATTGCTCTTGAGGGAGACTATGTAGCCTGTGGCTGTCCGCCCGGGGCCAATACCCTAATTGCTACCCAGTCTTCAGTTTATGGTGGCGCCGAGCATTCTGGCGCAAGTATCTCTTCTGTTGCGCCGCTGTTGGCCGCACCTAAAATCATACAAAGTATTTTCCTGTCGCATGGGCCAGAAAAAACGCTGGTTGACTCTTATTCCAGATTTTATGTGGATCTGAATATCCATGTGAAAACCACAGGGTATCTTCCTGGTGAAAGAGTTTCGGTCACGGTAAGCGGGCCTGTGGAACAGACATTGTCTGGTGTTGTGGCTGCCGATGGAGTAGCCAATATCATGAGCGCATTTGACGGTGTAGCGTTTGACATGGAAGGAGAGTGGTGATGACCAGGATAAATGTCGCTGCAGGAGGCGTTTCGTCGACCATGGATGTAAGACGTCCTCGTTTCAGTACGTTATGGAATGCCTATACGGAAGTCGGGCTCAAGGATTCTGTGAGCGTATATCAATTAGTCGGTGGTGAAGTGGAAGCACATAGGGCTGCAAAGCCTGCCGCCTATGCGAATGCCTGTGCATTGAGATTGAGCAGGGCATTCAACTATGGGGGTTATAAAATACCGAAAGGCACCATTATCAAAGAAACACCCATTTACAGGCTGCGAGGAGGAGATGATCTTCCCTATATCATGAAGGTCGAGGGTTTCTTTGCATTCTTGAAAAATAACTGGAAGGCACCCGACCATGAAGTTAAACCCAATAACCTGAGCTTTATCAATGGTAAACAAGGGGTTCTGGTTATGGTGATATCTGGGTGGACTGATGCTACAGGACACGCGACATTATGGGATGGAAATAATACGGGTGATGGTAGCGATTATCATCGATTAGATAGCCATACCTATGACGATCCTCGTGTAAAACTCGAGGTTATAAACTTTTGGGAGTTGAAAGGATGACGCGTTTGTTCGCGGCGTTTTGCCTGTTTCTGCTGTGCTCTTTTGCCGTTAATGCCGCTGATCTATCCAAGGCTCGTGAAATGCTCAAGAACTACGGGCTGGCTAATTGTATCGACAGTCAGTTCAAGGAGCAGTCCGCAATCAAGGAGGACATTTCGCTGGCCATTGGTGCCTACTCTTTCATGGGAAAGGGCATGCACACGATCATGCAGAATGAAGACACGCAGGAGGTGCTGCATGATCCTTATGCGGCAACCGAAAAGTTCATCCTGGATGCTTACCGGAAGACTTCTGCCTTGAGTAAGCACTCTGATCAGAAGATGGTGTTTTATGGATGCCTGGACGTTTACAACTCCCAGGCATTCGACGCGTTTGTCAGGACTCAGGATCAGTATGTTCCTCAGTGAGTGAAAATCTGTGCCGGGCTTCAGCATCAAATCGAACGCTGATTGACCCGTGCCGATAGCGCTGCGGCGCTTTCCTTGCGTTCCGAGTAGCGGTCCACCAGCAGGTCGGTGCGGCCGCGCAGGAGCAGGGTGAATTTCATCAGTTCTTCCATCACATCCACCACCCGGTCGTAGAAGGGCGAGGCTTTCATGCGGTCCTGGTCATCGAACTCGAGAAAGGCCTTGGGCACCGATGACTGGTTGGGGATGGTGAACATGCGCATCCAGCGTCCCAGCACGCGCAATTGATTGACCGTGTTGAACGACTGCGAGCCGCCGCATACCTGCATCACCGCCAGGGTCTTGCCCTGGGTCGGGCGGACTGCGCCGAGGGCCAGGGGGATCCAGTCGATCTGTGCCTTGAACACCGCCGACATGGCGCCGTGGCGTTCCGGAGAGCACCAGACCTGGCCTTCGGACCACAGCACCCGTTCGCGCAGTTCCTGGACCTTGGGGTGATCCACCGGCGCATCGTCCGGCAACGGCAGGCCGCTGGGGTCGAAGATATAGGTTTCGGCGCCGAGGAACTCGAGAATGCGCGCCGCTTCCCGGGTCAGCAGGCGGCTGAAGGAGCGTTCGCGGGTCGAGCCGTAGAGCAACAGGATCCGCGGTTTGTGCGCGGCAGGCGCCGGGGCTTCCAGGTGGTTCGGCGCCAAGGCTTGCAACAGCTCCAGGTCGAGGCTGTGCAGGGGATCCTGGCTGAGGTTCAGGTCGTCGTTGTCGCTGTCGGTTATCCGCTTGTCCATCACAGTGCTCCAATGCGGTCGAGGGCGTTTTTCAGCTCGGCGGGGGAGAGCACGTCGAGGTCCAGGGCGAAGAAGGCGGCGCAGCGTTGCTCGATCTTGCGCACGGTCTGGGCGAAGGCCGCCTGGATCGCCTGTTCGCTGCCCTGGACCTCCGAAGGGTCCTCCAGGCCCCAATGGCTTTTCAGCGTCGGCCCGAAATACACCGGGCAAGGCTCGCCCCCGGCCTTGTCGCACACGGTGATGACGATATCGGGCGGGCTCTCGGCAAAGACTTCCGAACCTTTGCTGTACAGGCCCGCGGTGCTCACGCCGGCTTGTTCGAGGGTGGCCAGGGCGCGGGCGTTGAGCTTGCCGCTGGGGAAGCTGCCCGAACTCACCGCCTGGTAACCGGCCGGCGCCAGGTGATTGAACAGGGCTTCGGAAAGGACGCTGCGGCAGCTGTTGGCGGTGCACATGAAGAGGACTTTCATCGGGGCTTCCTGGCAAGAGGGCTTGGGGGCATGACGCCAGGCAGGCGTCGCTTGAATATATGGGTATTCGAATATACGTATGTGAGGCGACGTTGCCAAGCATCCGCTGCGGGTGAATAACCGAACGCAAATCTTCTTTGCAAGCCCGTATCGGCAAGGGATTTGCGCCCGTGTTCTATGCTTTCGCTGCAGTGCAGGTCGAAGCCGCCAGGCTGATATTCGCCCGCCAGCCATGGCGAGCCTTGAAGCCGGGCGACTTCCCGAAGAGCGATAGCGCCGTGGCTCGCCACAGGGGGAACCCTATGCAAAACCCTTCAACCCCGCAGGAACCCGCCCCGATGTCGCGCCGCGCCGCCGTTGCCTACGTGATCGGCCTGCCGCTGGCGCTGCTGGGCTTGATCTTCCTGCCGGCCGGCACACTCGGCTGGTGGCCCGGGTGGATATTCCTCGCGGTCATGGCCCTGGGCTTTGGCGTTTCGGCGTGGGTGCTGGCGCGGGTCAATCCGCTGATCTACCGCGCGCGCAGCCGCTTCCAGCCGGGCACGAAAAGCTGGGACAAGAAGCTGTTGGCGTTCCTCCTGCCGGCGATGACGGCCGTGCTGCCGGTCGCGGCGCTCGATGCCGGGCGCATGCACTGGTCGGCGGTTCCGGCCTGGGTGGTGCTGGCCGGTTATGCCGCGGTGCTGGCTGGCATCGCGCTGACTGCATGGGCGCAGGCGGTGAATCCGTTCTTCGAGCCGGGCGTGCGCATCCAGTCCGAGCGGCATCAGCGGGTCATCGATAGCGGGCCTTACCGTTTTGTGCGCCACCCGGGCTACATCGCCGCACTGTTGCTGTTCTTCGGCATGGCGCTTGCGCTGGGTTCGTTCTGGGCACTGCTGCCCGCCGCGCTGGCGGCGGCGCTGCTGGTCTTGCGCACGGCCTGGGAAGACCAGTTGTTGCAGGCTGAGCTGCGCGGCTACGCCGGCTATTGCCAGCGGGTGCGCTGGCGCCTGGTGCCCGGCCTCTGGTGAGCGTCGGCGGCGATCACACCCGGGCGACAGGGCGCTGGCGTAAAGCTGCGTTTTACAGCAACTGGTCGATCAGCACGGCATTGCTGTAGATCAGGCTGCCATCGCTGGCTCGATGCCCCACCAGATGGAACTGGCCGCGACCGTGCTGCAAATAGACGCGCATCCGGCAGTCGGACAATGGGCTGTAGCCCTCGGGCAGGACCAGATCCATGGTGTTCATGTCGACGTCGACCATGGCGTCCTGTTCATGGGTTTTCTGCAGGCGTTCCTCGGCTTCTTCCAGGCGCAGGTGCAGGGGATTATCCACGTAGAAATGGATCTCTCCCAGCGGGGTGGACTTCTGCGCATTGTCGGGCTTGCACCAGCCTTCGATCGTCAAGGCGCTCATGACGTGACCTCCGTTTTGGATTGCGGGACCCTCTGGCGCTGTCCCTTCTCAATGGCATCACTTTTTTGACCGTCATGGGGCTGGGTTCGTTTCCTTGAGGGGCGGCGGGTTGGCTACCGCGGGTCGTGTCAGGTCATCTCGGGCCGGCCGCAGACTCCAGGCTTTGACCAGCTTGCGGGCGACCTTGCCCGGCAGCACCGTGGCGCCGCTGTGACGCACCGCCCGGGCATGTTCGGCAAGGCCCTCGACGAGCACGGCCCATTCCGGCCGTGGGTCGTTGACGTAGTCCCAGCCCAGCCCCAGCCAGGGGCAGCGCCCGCCGATCCAGGCCAGCATCGCCGGTGTCGCACGGCTGACGGGGTCGGCGGCCCTGGGTGCCTTTGGTTGAACCGGGCGCGCCTTGACGGCCGGTATTTGTAGCCGTGGGGTGCCGTCTGCTTCCAGGGTCACTTGCATGGCCCCGAGCAAGGCCATGTCGAAAGGCACCGGCTGATCGTGCTCGGCATAGAAGTACGCCAGGCGCCGGATGCTGTCGTAGTCGGCCACGGCGCGGTACAGGTAGGCGCAGATCACCCCCAGCATCGGGTCGGCCCGTTGCTCGTGGAGCACGCCGGCGGCGAGTCGGTCGATGTCTTCGGCCTGTAGCCGGCCCGCGGCAAAATCGTCGATGGCGCCGAGCATCGAGAGGTATTGGTCGGGCGCCTCGGGCCTGCCATAGGCCTGGAAAACATCGCCCAGGGGGCTAGGCATCACCACCGCATACAGGCCCGCGTAAGGAACCACCGGCGTGGCGCTGCCATCGGCCAGTTGCACCAGTACCGGCATGCCCTGCGGATCGCTGGTGGCGCGGAACATCTCGAACATCGGCGGCGCGTCCAGGCGCTCGACCGGTTCCCGGGACAGGGGCTGCGCTCGCTCGCCGCAGACAATCAGGTTCGCCGCGCCCGGGTTGCCGATCCGTTCCATCTTCTGGCGAACCTCGGCGGCCGCCGACTGGCGCCTATCCGCGGCGACATCCGCCTCCAGGCGCTGGACCAGGGCCTTGGCCTTGCGCTTCTTCTCGGGAAAACGCGGGCCCTGCTGGCGCAGCACCACCAACTCTTGCAGCAGCTCCTTGCTCGACTCGGGAATGGTGACGACCTGGTCGGCGGGAACTGTCAGGTCGTGCTGCTTGAGCCCGAAATCGCTGCCGAGCAGGTGCTCGCGAAAGGCTGCGTCGCTGTGCACCCGCTGAAGATTGTGCTCGGCGGAATCCACCGGGCCGGCCGCCGGCACCGGGCCCATGTTGCTGGGCTCTGCCGTGGGCGGCCAAGGCTGCAAGCCGGCGGGACCGGGCAACGGATGGGCGGTGTTGTAGAGCACGGCCGGCTCCGGATCGATCAGGCACTGCGGGTTGAGCTTGAGGCGATATTGTTTGGCGCGCTCGGTGGTGCGCGAGCGCACGCAGGCCCCCAGGCTCGCCGTAGTGATCAGGCCGTTGCTGATGGCGCTCGGCTCCATGCCCCACAGCGCATCGGCAATCACCCCGGAGAACACGCACTTGCCCGGCGCCCCGGACATCGGCTCGGAGACCATGTAACCCAGCTGCCCGTCCTGGCAGGCGGCCAGGCGATCGAACCTGGGGTTTTCCACTTGTGTGCCTTGCACGACGATTCCACGCACCGCATCCAGCCGCGTCAGGTCGAGGTTCTTCGGCGCTTCGCGACAGGCGTCGGTGATCAGGGTGATGCGCTGCACGCCGTGCAAAAGCAGCTCGGTGTAGAACGAGTCGGCCAGGACGCGGTATTTCTGGTGCAGCGAGTCGCTGAACAGCCAGGAGATCGAGCCGATATTCGCGTCGGTCAGGCCGTGGCCGCAAAACGCCAGGATCAATTGCTCGACCACTGCGGCGCCGGAGGGGAACAACTCATCCACCGCTTGCTGCACCCGCGAGCGGGTGACCGGGTTTTCACTGCCGTTTACCGAGCCGTCGTCGACGATCCTGACGTTATCGGCGCCAAAGCCCGAGCGCAGCGCCCAGTCGCCGATCGAGCGGGCGGCGAGCACCGCGCCGTCCAGGTAGGCAAAACGCAGCGTCTGGTTCTGCGGCGGGGTCAGCGTGCCGACGCCGATGGCCAGGCAGGCGCGCCTAGTCATGGGCGCGCGCCGCCTTGCGCGCGGTAAACAGCCACAGATCAAGGCGCGGCAGCACCGCCGGCCAGTGCCAGCATGGCCGATCGCCGGGGGCCAGGCGTTCGACCAGCATGATGGCCCCGGCGAGCGGCATCAGGGCGTTGTGCCAGGCTCCGCCCAGCAGTGGCACCAGCATCCAGGCCCAGCAGGACGCGACGCAGAAGGCCCCGTGGGTGGTGCCCAGGACCAGGCAGTCGCGGTCGGCGGCCCAGCCGAAAAGGCCGATCCGGCGCATCCGGTGGCCACGGTTGAGCGCCATGCGCTGCCAGGGGCTGGCGCTCCACAGCAGGGCAACCAGCAGGGCCACGCCCAGGGCCGATTCGCTGGCGCTGAACTGCAAGAGCAAGGCGAGCAGCATCAGCAGCGGCCCGGCGGCCAGCCATACGGCGGTGTAGCCGAGCACGACGACGAACGCCGCGCGCATGCGCCGGCGCGGCAGGCTGGAGCGCCAGGTATGCATGAGCGGCATTGCCAGCAGCGGCGGCATCATCGCCAGCAGCATCAGCGCCCAGTCCGCCAGCCGCTGCGACATGGGAGTCAGGGCGAGTTCCGCTGCCAGCGCGGCGGGCCAACGGGTGACCATGAGCAGCCCTTCCCCCGAGCTGCAGAAAGCGGGAAGGGTGCTGTGCCCGGCGCGGTAGAGGCACAGGGCCAGGCCGAGTCCGGCCGTCGCGAAAAGCAACGGCCAGGGCGCCCGGGTGAAGCCGAGCCAGATCGGTCCTGATGGCATGAGGCGCTACTCAGCTGACGACGCCACTGCGCTTGAGAACGCTGATCCGCTCCACGGTCACCGGCTGGTCCGCCGACATCTGCTCGCCGGGCACCAGGGTCACCCGCAGGTAGTCCGGGTTGAAATCGCCAGCGTCCGTCAGCCGCTGGGCCAGGTCGGTGATGTCGATCGTGTAGCCCAGGCCGTTGCCGCCATGGCCGCCGTCCGGGCGCGAGGCGACGTTCAGCCCGAACAGCGTCAGGCTGCCGGCATGGCACTCGGGATGCTGCTGCGGGTCGCCGTCCTTGGGCAGGTTGATGTACACCGCCAACTGCGGCGAGGGCGCGGAGCCGCGCACCGATTCCAGCGCCAGGTAGAGCCGGGTCACCGGCTGGCCAGGGGTTGTGGCGCCCATTGCGGCGATGCCGGTGCTGGTGGCCTGGTGGTCGAGGTCGACCTGGGTGCGCACTGGCGAACCGCCGACCGTGACCACCGACCGGTTGGCACCGATCGGTTCGATGTTCTGTTGTTCCGGCGCACCCATCTTGACCCGTGTCACGGCCTCTGCTCCTGGTTTCACGCCCGTGCCAATGCTCAAGTCGGCATAGCGCGGATGCAATTTGCCCCCTTTCAATGTGTCGCGGCCGGTGAACGTCATGCCCGGGTCGGTGCCGCCGACCTCCGGCATGATGAAACGGCGGTCGGCCGGGCCGTTGAGCCAGCGCGGATCGCGGACCATGGTCTTGCCCGGGGTGTTCATCCAGGCTTCCCAGAGCCGGTCGACGTTGCAATGGTGCAGCCAGAAGATCGGGTCCAGGGCGGCGAGGTAGGGATCGGCCATGAAGCCTTCGCCACCACCGATCAGGCGGTGCACGGTGTTGTGCGGGTTGTTCTCCAGGTCGCCGGTCCAGCGGGCGAACTGGGCGAAATTGCCGGTGACGCCGCCGCCGAAGCCGATGCTGCCGTCATTGCCGACCTGAAAGTCGTTCTCCTGCATGGCGGCCAGACTGAAGGCATCGAGGGAGTTCGGCCGTAGGGTGGTAAAGCCTTGCCGGCGTGGGTATTTCTTCAGCGGGTTGGGGCTGCCGTCGGGCAGGGTGTCGGCCAGGAATGCCTCCGGGGCCCGCCGCGCATCCGGGTTTTTGTTATTGAGGTAGTTCCAGTACGGCAGCGCCCAGTCGTCACCTGTCAGTTCCTTGACCTTGGCCGCGACAATCGCCTCGAAGGCCGCCAGGTAGCCGCGGTGCCAGGACAGGAAATACCAGCTGCCATGCTGGCACTGGCTGCCGTAGGTGAAGTTGGTCAGGTCCTTGGGTACCGGGTCGGAATCGCCCAGGACATTCGTTTCGACCCATAACTGGCGGTCGAAGCCATGGATGGCACCGAGGAATTTCCAGCTGTTGCGGTGGGTGATCGGCAGCTTGTCCAGTTCGCGCATGGCCAGCGCGTAGTTGAGCAGGACCTTGTTCCAGCCGGAGCCGAGCGTTGCCACATCCTGTCGAATCGCGTTCATGAAATGCACCTCCCTTGCAGCATCAGGCCAGGGTGGCGACTGGCGCCACTCCCTTCGCAATCCTTTGCCGCTGGCGACTTCATGTTCACGGCGGAACTGCGCTCATGAGGCCCGCCGTGCTGAGGCGTGCCTCTTCGAAACTGAGTATAGAAGCCCGGCAAAAACGCCATGGCCAATTCCCATTATCCCGATGAACGACCGGGGCCCGGGCGCCGTCATCGGACGAACGGAAGGGATGGGCACTGGCCTGGGCTTACAACGCCTGCAACAGACGCTGCAGCTGCTGGTGTTCCCAGATGCTCAGGAGCTTGACCGGGTCGGTGCCATAGCGCTGCCAGGCGTCGAGCGTCTCGACCCGGCCGTCCGGCGAGCGGCATTCTTCGCAATGGCTCAGGGTCTGGCCATGGTTGACCAGGGCCAGGCTCCAGCCATCGACCTCGAGCCGCACCTGCCAGCTGTTGTCCGCCATCAACCGGCGCTGGCTCGAGGCATCCAGCGTGCGGGTGCCGAGGGCCAGCTCCCTGAGCACCTGGCAGATTTCGCGGGCGGTGAGGGCGGGGGCGGTTGGCATGGGGATGATCTCAAGACGGGGACGGCGGCCATTTTGCCATTGTTGCGAGCCTGGAAAGCGCCGTCGAGAGCGTCCCGAGTAACTGATGTTCACCAGCAAGTGGGACTTTTGATTCCCTGAAGCGGAAAACCTTGGACCGAAAAAATGCCCGTGTCGCAAGAGACGGGCATTTTCCATTGGCCGGCAGTGGGTGCCAGGAGGGCCTGGCCAGCAGGCGTCAGCGGAGTTCGTAGGAGGGGGCAAGGGCTACTTGGCGGACTTTCGCGTGCTGGAAGAGCGCCAGGCCTTTTCGGCCCCCGGATGCTGCACGGCCAGGTAGCCCCTCACGCCCAGTCCTGCCAGACAAAAGACCATGCCTGCGATGAATTGAAATGTAGTCATGACATGCCTCCAAAACAATCAACAGCGGACCTTCGCATTTAAGCGATGCCAGGGCCAGCCGGAGTTGTTACGGGGTGTCTAAGGAAAAGGCCGTCGCCAGGGCGGTTCGTTGCCGGAGGGCGCTGTGGCGACGCTATTGGCTCAGGGCTCAGCTGGTCGGCACGCGGGCCGGTTCCGCGGCGGCGACCTTCGCCGGTCGGGCGTGCAGCAATGTGTCCAGGGCTCGGCGATAGCGCTCGCCGGCCAGGCGCATGCTGTTATTGTGGGTCGCCCCGGGAATTAGCAGCAACTGCTTGGGCTGCTGCGCCGCGTCGAACAATTGTTGGCTGAAACGCGCCGGCACATAACGGTCGTCCAGGCCGTGGACGACCAGCAGCGGCATGCCGATGCGGGCGATCTTGTCGAGGGAGTCGAACTTCTGCGACAGCAGCCAGCGCACCGGCAGCGAGGTGTTGCCCAGCTCGGCGGCGATATCGGCCAGGGAAGTGAACGAGGATTCGACGATCAAGCCCCGCGCTGGAATTGGCGTGCCTTCGCTGGCGGCCTGTTGCCCCAGCTGCGCAGCCAGTTCCACCGCCACCGCGCCGCCCAGGGAATGGCCGTAGATCAGGCGTTTGCCGGCGTCGGGTTGCAGCCGCTGCAATTGTGCCCAGGCAATCCGCGCGTCCTCGTAGACGCTGGTTTCCGACGGTGGCTCGCCAAGGCTCTGGCCGAACCCGCGATAGTCGATGGCCAGCACCGAGAACCCCAGGGCGCGCAATTGCTCGATGCGAAACACGTGCCCGGTGAGGTTCCAGCGCACCCCATGCAAATAAAGGATGGCCGGCGCATCGGCGCGCTGTGCCGGCCACCACCAGGCATGAATGTTTTGCTCGGGCTTGAGGCTGTCGCCCTTGAGCTGCAGCTCGCGAATGCCGGCTGGCAGGCCGCGATACCAGCTGGCGTTGACCGGCTCGACGCGAAACACCAGTTCGCGCTCCTTGTGTTCCAGCACCTGGCAGCCCACCGGCAGCCCTATCGACAGGACAGCCATGCCAAGCAGCGACCACCAGCGAGGTCGCCAGCGCGAGAGGAATGTGAAGGACATAGGCTGTGGCACCGCGCACGGATCAAAACCGCGTTTTAGCAGATGCGCGGGTCCGCGCAGTAATCATTTCGCCAAACCCTGGTGGGGCAAGCTTTACAAAATGTGGCGGCCTGGATTGAGAGCATCACAAGAGCAGATGCCGCTTGCTGCGGCACGTCCTGGCCAACCTCCTGCTACGGCGCTAGCTGGCCCGGCAGGGTCCGCTTGCTGCTGATGTGAGGTGGGTCAAGTATCTGCCAAACCGTCGAAGTGGTTCAGCTGCCCGCCCTGGCCCTGGGTTGAGCAATAGTAAATATGGATATCGCTGGCGTTTGCCTGGTAGTCATCGGCCCATTGCTCATGGGCATGGATGTCGCCGCGGTATAGGTCAGGAAGCTGGCCATCCCGGTGAACCACAATGACGCGGCCCAGCACTTCGGCCAGGGCCATGATTTCTGGAAAGCCACCCCACAAGATGTTCTTGTCCATATTGTTCAGGTCCGCCACGTACTTCTCCTTATTCCCTTCATCCTGAATCAGTGCGGGATGCTGGTTAAGATATTCCGAGGCCTTGCGCCGAAGCTCTTTCACGGAGTCACCGGTTCTGAGGCCTATCGCGGCAAACAGGCAATGGCCATCATCGGCCACCCCGACCACGGTCAGGCCATCCACCTTTTTCGGTGCCAACGGTTTGCCGTCGTAGGTCGTACGCCAAAGCGTCCGGAAAATGGCAGGGCTGTCGAGTGTCAGGGGGCCGCCATGTTCGTAAAGGCCAGCGGGCACGCTGACTTTGTATTGCTCCTGCGGGCCTTTGACGATCGTGGCGATCGATGTTTCTTCCAGGCAGGCGTGGGTGTAGGCAGGTCGCCTTCCAAGCGCCCTGATCCTTACTTCGTCATTACCGAGATAGGCCTTTCTGAGGTAGGCGACACAAGGCGAGATCAAGCTTTGTTCGGCGTTATCCAGAGTCATCGCCGTTTCCGCGCTGTCGGCGACCTTGTATGGATTGTCTTTACACGCCGTGACCGTAACCAGCGAGCTTTCCTCAAACATCCTGAATTTTCGAAAGTTGGCGGTGAGATCGTCTTCGCACAGGTTAAACACCAGCGGTGGAATCTGGCTGATTCCGTGGGTGAAACACGAGCGATTATTCTGGGTGACCAGTAGAAAGCGGCCTTCCTCTCCCGGCGTCTTTTGCGCCGCGCTGTCGGCGATCTTGATCAGGCAAACGTTGAATACGTAAGAGTGCCAGCTGTCGGCGTGTTCTTCCGTCAAGGCGACCATGCCAGCCAGTACCGAGTTGCCGACAAGGCTGCCATGGGCGAAATGCGGAGAAAGCCCCAAGTGGCTTGAATGCAACCGCATCCGGTAGGTCTTTGCCTCATAGTTCTTGGTTTTCCAGTTTGTCTGGAGGACTTCGAGAAAGTCGTCATGCTCGCCGCCCTCCAGATTGTGACGCCTCATGGTTGCGATCAAGACCGCAATCGTGGTGCGTTCTATCATCTGTTGCAGGTCCTTGAGTTTGCCGAGAGCGCTTGTCCTGCGGACATGTTTGTCCTTGGTAGGGTTTTCGTTTTTCCAGGGGTTCTCGCTATTGCAGTGAAACTGGACGTACTTCAATACGTCGCTGTGTTCTTTCGAAGCCAGGATCAGCTCCAACTTCACTAATGAACCAATATTGTTGGCGAGCAACCGATCAAGCTTGACCAGAAGCAACTTGTCCAACGAGATCTTGTTGATCAGTTGGTGGTAGTTGTAAAAAGCATCTGTGAATTCCGACATGATTACCCCCGCGGCGTCGCTGCCAATGCATCGTTCAAGCAATCGTCGAGGCTGTCGAACGAGGGGCCGGCCTGGGCGAAGGCGGCGTCCACGGTTTCGGCGTCGGCGGGGGAGCGCAGGTCCAGGCGGCTGAGAAGCAGGGTCTCCAGCACACTGACCGCCTGCACCGGTGAAGTAATGCCGTGTGCCTTCAGGCGCGGCGTGTAGCGCTCTACCAGTAGAACGACCTCGGCGTGGCCACGCTCTGCGCACCGCGGGGCATGTTCGCTGTGCAAAAAATCCACGGCCTTCGCGCAGAACTCCTGCTGCCGGGCCTGCTCGAATACGGCCATTTGCTCGCTTCGAATGGTCATCATGCTAAAGGCTCCAATGCTGTTCTTTTTCTTGGGCGGCAGGCCCGGCTTCATCATGAAAGCGCCTGGCTGGAGGGCCAGATGCACAACCGGGCGGCGGGGCCGCCAGCAGGGTCCACCGGGTAGTTGACCAGCGAGTGCCCGGTACCGGTTTCGGCGATCAGGGCCCTGGCCGGGCCGAACAGCGCGGCACGCTCCAGGGCGGTGCAGGTAGGCAGGTAGAGGCGCAAGACCCTGGGGTCGTAGAAGCGGAACACCAAAATATTGCCCTTCGGGTCGGCCACCCGCAGCAGGGTGCGAAAGTGCTCACGCAAGTCCCGCAGGCTGACGTGGGCCGCCGCGACCACGAAGCAGCCCCAGCTTTGCCCCCAGCTGTCCTCAAGCAGTTGCCGGGTATAGGGCTGGTGTGGGTCGAGGTGCAGCAGGTAAGGCGCGGCGGCCGACAGGCTCGGTGACAGCTCGCCCGCATACAGGCAGGCAAAGTCGGCCCGGCTCGTTCGCACCCGGCGCTCGATGTCCGGGTCGCGGGCGCCGTCCAGCAAGGCATATACCTGCGGATCCTCGGGGCGGGTGCCTTGTGCCCAGAGTTCGGTGGCCAGCCATTCGTTCAGGCTGAGATCGGCTTGCAGGAATCGGGTCATTTCTGACAAACCTCGCAGAACGGCTCGCCGCGCACGGCGGCATTTATCAGGGTTTGTGCCTGGCGGTCCTGCAGGCCCAGCCGGGCGGCCCGGGTGGCTTCTGCGGTCGCGGAGGAGGTCGGGGCGGTCTCGGGGCTAGCCGCGAGGGGGGCGCTCATGGCGGCGCCGGCCTGGTTGATGGGGGCGGTGTTGAGCGTCTTGCCGGCGGTATCGGTGCCCGCGGCCTTCAGCAATCCCGGAAGCAGCGCGGCAATGCCTGTTCCAGTCCCTGGCGCGCCGCCGGAATTGATCTTCACATCGGCGCCGCTGATGGTTACGCCGCCACCATCGAGTTTGACGAAGCTGCCACCGGCCTTGGCCGTCAGTTCCGAGCCAGCCTCGGCCACGACCTTGTCCCCGGCCTTGTAGTGAATCTCCTGGCCAGCCTCGACGAACTGTGCCGTCCCGAGCTTCGCGTGCTGGGTGACGGCCACGGTGAGGTGGTCGTTGGCGCGGATTTCGCTCTTGCGATCGAGGTGGGTGATGCGGTGTTCCTCGGCCTTGAGTTCGGTGAGGGCGTTGGCCTCGACCGTGTCGTGGCGCTGGTTGCCGACGCGGATGCGCTGGTCGTGCTCGACGTTCTCGTCCCAGTCGCGCTGGGCGTGCAGGTAGATCTGCTCGGCGCCTTTCTTGTCTTCGATGCGCAGTTCGTTGTAGCCCTTGCCGCCCGGCGAGCTGAGGGTCTTGAAGGTGCTGCGGGTCTTGTTGGCGGGCAGGTCGTAGGGGACCACGTTTTCCTTGTGGTACAGGCAGCCGGTGACCAGGGGCTGGTCGGGGTCGCCTTCGAGGAAGGTCACCAGCACTTCCATGCCGATGCGCGGGATGGCGATGGCGCCGTAGGGGTTGCCGGCCCAGCTGGTGGCGACGCGCAGCCAGCAGCTGGTGTTGTCGTCGGCCTGGCCGTCGCGGTCCCAGTGGAACTGCACCTTGATCCGGCCGTATTGGTCGCAATGTTGATCCGACCGTATTGGTCGCAATGGATTTCTTCGCCCTTGGGCCCGGTGACCACGGCGGTCTGGCTGCCCAGGGACTTGGGCTTCGGGTGTTCCAGCGGCGGGCGGTAGTGGGCGTCCCAGGGCGTGGCAAGGAAGCGGTTGCGGTAGCCCTGGTGGAAATCGTCCTTGTTGCTGGTGACGTCGCTGGTGATGTTTTCGCCCAGCACCTGCGGCTGCTTGCCTTCGTGGATCACCTCCAGCAGCAGCCACAGGTCGTTCCATTCGCTGCGCGGGTGGGCGGCCAGGGTCAGGAAGTGGCCGCTGACCAGGCTCGGCTCGTCGCCTTTGCCTTCGGCCAGCCGGTAGTCGCTGCGGTGGCGTTCCAGGGCGCGGGTCGCCAGTTGCTTGCCGCGGGCCTGTTGGGTGAACAGCCCGGGGTAGTCGTAGTCTTCCAGGTCCGGCATGAATTCGGACTTGGCCGCGCCCTCGGGCAGCAGGCGCGGCTTCTCGAAGTCGTAGTCGCGGCGGCCGACGCGGCTGGTGCGGGTTTCCAGGCGCAGGTTGAAGCGCTTGATCACCGGCTGTTCGGCGGCCATGCCCGAGTCCTGCTGGTAGTTCACCGCCGCCAGCTTGCGAAACACCGTCTGGTCGTCGCCGAACACCAGCTTGTGGCCGCTGGCGCTGTGCTGGAAGTGGAAGTGAATGCCTTCTTCTTCGCACAGGCGCTGGATGAAGTGCAGGTCGGATTCGTCGTACTGGGTGCAGTAGACCCGCTCCGGGTAGGTCGCGCCGAGCTGGAAACTGTAGGCGTCGGCGAGGATGCCGCGGGCCTCGAGGACCTGGGCGATGATCTTCGGCACGCTCAGATGCTGGTAGATCTTCTGGTTGAA
>NZ_FNPW01000032.1 GCF_900107395.1 Pseudomonas sp. NFIX28 | reverse complement strand
GTGTTGAGCGTGGTATCGTTCGCATCCAGGAAGAAGTTGAGATCGTTGGTCTGCGCGACACTCAGAAGACCACCTGCACCGGCGTTGAAATGTTCCGCAAGCTGCTCGACGAAGGTCGTGCTGGCGAGAACTGCGGCGTTCTGCTGCGTGGCACCAAGCGTGACGACGTTGAGCGTGGCCAGGTTCTGGTTAAGCCAGGTACCGTTAAGCCGCACACCAAGTTCACCGCTGAAGTGTACGTTCTGAGCAAAGAAGAAGGCGGTCGTCATACTCCGTTCTTCAAAGGCTACCGTCCACAGTTCTACTTCCGTACTACTGACGTGACTGGTAACTGCGAGCTGCCAGAAGGCGTTGAAATGGTAATGCCAGGTGACAACATCCAGATGACTGTCACTCTGATCAAAACCATCGCGATGGAAGATGGTCTGCGTTTCGCTATCCGTGAAGGCGGTCGTACCGTCGGCGCTGGCGTCGTAGCCAAAGTCATCGAGTAAGTTCTTGATATATCTCCATCAGGCCGGCATAATGGTCGGCCTGATTCGTTTTTAGGTCAGTAGCTCAATTGGCAGAGCGACGGTCTCCAAAACCGTAGGTTGGGGGTTCGATTCCCTCCTGACCTGCCAGATTCACTTGGTGTGTCTGGCTTTCTTTTCACAGGATCTTCATAGATGACTCCTAAAGCTGAAGCTCAAGGCTCTCGCTTCGATCTGATCAAGTGGCTTGTAGTAGTCGCTTTGGTTGTCGTCGGCGTTGTCGGTAATCAGTATTACTCTGCTTCGCCGATCCTGTACCGCGTACTCGCTTTGCTTGCTATCGCTGCTGTAGCTGCCTTTGTAGGCTTGCAGACTGCGAAGGGCAAGTCTTTCTTTGTACTGGTTAAGGAAGCTCGCACCGAGATTCGTAAAGTCGTATGGCCGACTCGCCAAGAAACCACGCAGACTACGTTGATCGTGGTGGCTGTTGTTCTGGTTATGGCGCTGCTGTTGTGGGGGCTTGATTCCCTCCTCGGTTGGCTTGTTTCCTTGATTGTTGGCTAAGGGTGTCCCGTGGCTAAGCGTTGGTACGTTGTGCATGCTTACTCGGGTTACGAGAAGCATGTGATGCGTTCGTTGATCGAGCGCGTAAAGCTGGCTGGCATGGAAGACGGCTTTGGCGAAATTCTGGTTCCCACTGAAGAAGTGGTTGAAATGCGTAATGGCCAGAAGCGCAAAAGTGAGCGCAAGTTCTTCCCTGGTTATGTGTTGGTCCAGATGGATATGAATGAGGGTACTTGGCACTTGGTCAAGGATACTCCTCGGGTGATGGGTTTTATCGGTGGTACTGCCGACAAGCCTGCGCCAATCACGGACAAAGAAGCAGAAGCAATTCTGCGTCGTGTCGCTGATGGTAGTGACAAGCCTAAGCCCAAGACTTTGTTTGAGCCGGGTGAGGTTGTCCGCGTTACTGATGGTCCGTTCGCTGATTTTAACGGCACCGTCGAAGAGGTTAACTACGAAAAGAGCCGGATCCAAGTGGCAGTGCTCATTTTCGGTCGCTCTACTCCGGTAGAGCTAGAGTTCAGTCAGGTCGAAAAGGCATAACTGAACGAGAATCCCATACCCCGCAGCCCAAGGCTGTGGGGTTTTGTCGTCACTGGGATAAACGCGCAAGTAACCGGGGAGCCTTTCTAGGCGTTTGAACCCGTAATTGGAGTGCCTCATGGCTAAGAAGATTACTGCTTACATCAAGCTGCAAGTGAAGGCCGCACAGGCCAACCCAAGTCCACCCGTCGGTCCTGCTCTGGGTCAGCACGGCGTGAACATCATGGAATTCTGCAAAGCCTTCAACGCCCGTACCCAGGGTCTTGAACCAGGTCTGCCGACTCCTGTGATCATCACTGTTTACAGTGACCGCAGCTTCACTTTCGAAACTAAGAGCACCCCTGCTTCGGTTCTGCTGAAGAAGGCTGCAGGCCTGACCAGCGGTTCGGCGCGTCCGAACACCGTTAAGGTTGGCACCGTTACCCGTGCTCAGCTGGAAGAAATCGCGAAAACCAAAAACGCGGATCTGACTGCAGCTGATATGGATGCGGCCGTGCGTACTATCGCCGGTTCCGCTCGTAGCATGGGCCTTAACGTGGAGGGTGTGTAATGGCTAAGCTGACCAAGCGCCAAAAGGCTATCGCCGGCAAGATCGAAGCAGGCAAGGCCTACAGCTTCGTAGACGCAGCAGCTCTCCTGACCGAGCTGTCGACCGTCAAGTTCAGCGAGTCCGTTGATGTCGCTGTAAACCTGGGCGTTGATCCACGTAAATCTGACCAGGTTGTTCGCAGCGCTACCGTGCTGCCGCACGGCACTGGCAAGACTGTACGTGTAGCTGTGTTCACCCAAGGTCCAGCTGCTGAAGCTGCCCTGGCTGCCGGCGCTGATCGCGTAGGTATGGACGACTTGGCTGCCGAAATGAAAGGCGGCGACCTGAACTATGACGTGGTTATTGCTTCCCCGGATGCAATGCGCGTTGTCGGTCAGTTGGGTCAGATCCTCGGCCCGCGCGGCCTGATGCCTAACCCTAAGGTTGGTACCGTAACTCCAGACGTGGCAAACGCTGTTAAAAACGCCAAGGCTGGTCAGGTTCGTTATCGCACCGACAAAAACGGCATTATCCACACCTCCGTTGGCAAGGTTGGCTTCGACGCCGTCAAGCTGAAGGAAAACGTTGAAGCCCTGATCGCTGATCTGAAGCGTATCAAGCCTGCTTCCTCGAAAGGTATCTACGTCAAGCGCGTTACCCTGAGCACCACTATGGGCCCAGGTCTGGTCATCGACCAAGGTTCGCTGGACGTATAAGACGCAAGTTGACGCAAGCAATTGCGTCAATTGAAAAATTGGGGTCCCTGCCTGGCGGGGGCTATCCAAGACCGTAGGCGACGCAAGTCTTAAACCACAAGCCTACGCAGATGGTGCTCCCGGTTCCTTACCGAATCAGACACCAAAACGACATCCAGCCTCGGTTGGATGAAACGGTAACAAGCAGGAGTTGAACCCGTGGCAATTAAACTCGAAGACAAGAAGGCCATCGTCGCTGAAGTCAACGAGGCTGCCAAAGGCGCTCTGTCCGCTGTCGTGGCTGATGCCCGTGGTGTGACAGTAGGCGCTATGACCGGACTCCGTAAAGAGGCCCGCGAAGCTGGCGTGTACGTACGTGTCGTACGTAACACCTTGCTCAAGCGCGCTGTTGAAGGCACTCAATATGACGTGCTCAACGACGCGTTCGTCGGCCCTACCCTGATTGCATTCTCCAAGGAACATCCGGGCGCTGCTGCTCGTATTTTCAAAGAGTTTGCAAAGGGTCAGGACAAGTTCGAGATCAAGGCAGCTGCGTTCGAGGGCAAGTACCTCGCAGCAAACGAGATCGACGTGTTGGCTTCGCTGCCAACTCGCGACGAAGCTATTGCGAAGCTGATGAGCGTGATCCAAGGCGCTACCAGCAAGCTGGCTCGTACTCTGGCGGCCATTCGCGACCAGAAAGAAGCTGCTGCTGCCTAAGGCACTGCAAGCCCTTTCAAAATCATATGTTTAATTTGATGGCTGCGTAGGCTGTCACCCCAATACAGGAATTTATAGTCATGTCTCTGACTAACGAGCAAATCATCGAAGCAATCGGCCAGAAAACCGTTCTGGAAGTTGTTGAGCTGATCAAAGCAATGGAAGAAACCTTCGGCGTTACCGCTGCTGTTGCCGCTGCTGGCCCAGCTGCTGCTGCCGCTGTTGTTGAAGAGCAAACTGAATTCAACGTCATGCTGACCGAAGCTGGCGAGAAGAAAGTTAACGTGATCAAGGCTGTACGTGAACTGACCGGTCTGGGCCTGAAAGAAGCCAAGGCTGTAGTTGACGGCGCTCCTGCCATGGTTCTGGAAGGCGTTGCTAAAGAAGCCGCTGACAAAGCCAAAGCAGCTCTGGAAGAAGCAGGCGCTAAAGTCGAGCTGAAGTAAGCATCGACTTTGTGTCTCCAGCCCAAGCGTTAAGCTGAGGCTGATGGCTGGTGGCTCTTGCCACCGGCCTTTTTCCGTTATTGGCAGCCGACTGGGTCGGTGCTTCTAACGTGCTGTAACCACCCTGTGCGGTGGCGCAAACCAAAGGGTTTGCACGATTTTCTGGCTGCTCCCGTCGGGAGGGGCCAAATAAGCAGGTGACCAAGCTGGGGAACGCTGATGGCTTACTCATATACTGAGAAAAAACGTATCCGCAAGGACTTTAGCAAGTTGCCGGACGTCATGGATGTGCCGTACCTCCTGGCCATCCAGCTGGATTCGTATCGTGAATTCTTGCAAGCGGGAGCGACTAAAGATCAGTTCCGCGACGTGGGCCTGCATGCGGCCTTCAAATCCGTTTTCCCGATCATCAGCTACTCCGGCAATGCTGCGTTGGAGTATGTCGGTTATCGCCTGGGCGAACCGGCATTTGATGTCAAAGAATGCGTGCTGCGCGGTGTAACTTACGCCGTACCTTTGCGGGTAAAAGTTCGTCTGATCATTTTCGACAAAGAATCGTCGAACAAAGCGATCAAGGACATCAAAGAGCAAGAAGTCTACATGGGTGAAATTCCCCTGATGACTGAGAACGGTACCTTCGTAATCAACGGTACCGAGCGTGTAATCGTTTCCCAGCTGCACCGTTCCCCTGGCGTATTCTTCGACCACGACCGTGGCAAGACGCACAGCTCCGGTAAGCTGCTGTACTCCGCACGTATCATTCCTTACCGCGGTTCCTGGTTGGACTTCGAGTTCGACCCGAAAGACTGCGTATTCGTGCGTATTGACCGTCGTCGCAAGCTGCCTGCATCGGTTCTGCTGCGTGCGCTGGGCTACACCACTGAGGAAGTGCTGGACGCGTTCTACACCACCAACGTATTCCATGTGCGCGGCGAGAGCCTGAGCCTGGAGTTGGTGCCTCAGCGCCTGCGCGGTGAAATTGCAGTCCTCGATATTCAGGACGACAAAGGCAAGGTTATTGTCGAGCAGGGTCGTCGTATTACCGCTCGCCACATCAACCAGTTGGAAAAAGCTGGGATCAAAGAGCTGGAAGTGCCTCTGGACTACGTTCTGGGTCGCACCACCGCCAAGGTCATCGTGCATCCGGCCACCGGCGAAATCCTGGCAGAGTGCAACACCGAGCTGAACACCGAGATCCTGGCGAAGATCGCCAAGGCCCAGGTTGTGCGCATCGAAACTCTGTACACCAACGATATCGATTGCGGTCCGTTTGTTTCCGACACTCTGAAGATCGACTCCACCACCAACCAGCTGGAAGCGTTGGTCGAGATCTATCGCATGATGCGTCCTGGCGAGCCGCCAACCAAGGACGCCGCCGAGACTCTGTTCAACAACCTGTTCTTCAGCCCTGAGCGCTATGACCTGTCTGCGGTCGGCCGGATGAAGTTCAACCGTCGTATCGGTCGTACCGAGATCGAAGGTTCGGGCGTGTTGTGCAAAGAAGACATCGTTGCAGTTCTGAAGACTCTGGTCGACATCCGTAACGGCAAAGGCATCGTCGATGACATCGACCACCTGGGTAACCGTCGTGTTCGCTGTGTAGGCGAAATGGCCGAGAACCAGTTCCGCGTTGGCCTGGTGCGTGTAGAGCGCGCGGTCAAAGAGCGCCTGTCGATGGCAGAAAGCGAAGGCCTGATGCCGCAAGACCTGATCAACGCCAAGCCAGTGGCTGCGGCGGTGAAAGAGTTCTTCGGTTCCAGCCAGTTGTCGCAGTTCATGGACCAGAACAACCCGCTGTCCGAGATCACCCACAAGCGTCGTGTCTCTGCACTCGGCCCAGGCGGTTTGACTCGTGAGCGCGCAGGCTTCGAAGTCCGTGACGTACACCCGACTCACTACGGTCGCGTATGCCCGATTGAAACGCCGGAAGGTCCGAACATCGGCCTGATCAACTCCCTGGCCGCCTATGCTCGCACCAACCAGTACGGTTTCCTCGAGAGCCCGTATCGCGTGGTGAAAGAAGGTCTGGTAACCGACGAGATCGTGTTCCTGTCCGCCATTGAAGAGGCCGATCACGTGATCGCGCAGGCTTCGGCGACCATGAACGACAAAGGTCAGCTGATCGACGAGCTGGTGGCTGTTCGTCACCTGAATGAATTCACCGTCAAGGCGCCGGAAGACGTCACCTTGATGGACGTTTCGCCGAAGCAGGTAGTTTCGGTTGCAGCGTCGCTGATTCCATTCCTCGAGCACGACGACGCCAACCGTGCGTTGATGGGTTCGAACATGCAGCGTCAGGCTGTACCAACCCTGCGTGCCGACAAGCCGCTGGTGGGTACCGGCATGGAGCGTAACGTTGCTCGTGACTCCGGTGTTTGCGTCGTGGCTCGTCGTGGTGGCGTGATCGATTCGGTTGACGCCAGTCGTATTGTGGTTCGTGTTGCTGATGATGAAGTTGAGCCGGGCGAAGCCGGTGTCGACATCTACAACCTGACCAAATACACCCGCTCCAACCAGAACACCTGCATCAACCAGCGTCCGCTGGTGAGCAAGGGTGATCGCGTTCAGCGTAGCGATATCATGGCCGACGGTCCGTCCACCGATATGGGTGAACTGGCTCTGGGTCAGAACATGCGCATCGCGTTCATGGCATGGAACGGCTTCAACTTCGAAGACTCCATCTGCCTGTCCGAGCGTGTGGTTCAGGAAGACCGCTTCACCACGATCCACATCCAGGAACTGACCTGTGTGGCCCGTGACACCAAGCTTGGCCCGGAAGAAATCACTGCGGACATCCCGAACGTGGGTGAGGCTGCACTGAACAAGCTGGACGAAGCCGGTATCGTTTATGTAGGTGCTGAAGTTGGCGCAGGCGACATCCTGGTCGGTAAGGTCACTCCGAAAGGCGAGACCCAGCTGACTCCGGAAGAAAAACTGCTGCGTGCAATCTTCGGTGAAAAAGCCAGCGACGTTAAAGACACCTCCCTGCGCGTGCCAACCGGCACCAAAGGTACTGTCATCGACGTCCAGGTCTTCACTCGTGACGGTGTAGAGCGTGACGCTCGCGCCCTGTCGATCGAGAAGAGCCAGCTCGACGAGATCCGCAAGGATCTGAACGAAGAGTTCCGTATCGTTGAAGGTGCTACTTTCGAACGTCTGCGCTCCGCTTTGGTCGGCCATAAAGCCGAAGGCGGCGCCGGCCTGAAGAAAGGTCAGGAAATCACCGATGAAGTGCTCGACGGTCTTGAGCATGGCCAGTGGTTCAAACTGCGCATGGCTGAAGATGCTCTGAACGAGCAGCTCGAAAAGGCTCAGGCCTACATCGTTGATCGCCGTCGTCTGCTGGACGATAAGTTCGAAGACAAGAAGCGCAAGCTGCAGCAGGGCGATGACCTGGCTCCAGGCGTGCTGAAAATCGTCAAGGTTTACCTGGCAATCCGTCGTCGCATCCAGCCGGGCGACAAGATGGCCGGTCGTCACGGTAACAAGGGTGTGGTCTCCGTGATCATGCCGGTTGAAGACATGCCGCACGATGCCAATGGCACCCCGGTCGACGTCGTTCTCAACCCGTTGGGCGTACCTTCGCGTATGAACGTTGGTCAGATTCTCGAAACCCACCTGGGCCTCGCGGCCAAAGGTCTGGGCGAGAAGATCAACCGCATGGTCGAAGAGCAGCGCAAGGTCGCGGAACTGCGTAAGTTCCTGGACGAGATCTACAACCAGATCGGCGGTCGTAACGAAGATCTGGATAGCTTCTCCGATCAGGAAATCCTGGATCTGGCGAAAAACCTGCGCGGCGGCGTGCCAATGGCCACTCCGGTGTTCGACGGTGCCAAGGAAAGCGAAATCAAGGCCATGCTGAAACTGGCGGACCTGCCAGAAAGCGGCCAGATGCAGCTGACCGACGGCCGTACCGGCAACAAGTTCGAGCGCCCGGTTACTGTTGGCTACATGTACATGCTGAAGCTGAACCACTTGGTAGACGACAAGATGCACGCTCGTTCTACCGGTTCGTACAGCCTGGTTACCCAGCAGCCGCTGGGTGGTAAGGCGCAGTTCGGTGGTCAGCGTTTCGGGGAGATGGAGGTCTGGGCACTGGAAGCATACGGTGCTGCATACACTCTGCAAGAAATGCTCACAGTGAAGTCGGACGATGTGAACGGTCGGACCAAGATGTACAAAAACATCGTGGACGGCGATCACCGTATGGAGCCGGGCATGCCCGAGTCCTTCAACGTGTTGATCAAAGAAATTCGTTCCCTCGGCATCGATATCGATCTGGAAACCGAATAACACGTGACGCGAATCGAGAGCGGGGCAGGATTGCCCGCTCTCTGCTCCGCCAGGAGGAAAGGCCTTGAAAGACCTACTAAATTTGCTGAAAAACCAGGGTCAAGTCGAAGAGTTCGACGCCATCCGTATTGGATTGGCCTCGCCTGAGATGATCCGTTCGTGGTCGTTCGGTGAAGTTAAAAAGCCGGAAACCATCAACTACCGTACGTTCAAGCCTGAGCGTGACGGCCTGTTCTGCGCCAAGATATTTGGCCCGGTAAAGGATTACGAGTGCCTGTGCGGTAAGTACAAGCGCTTGAAGCATCGTGGCGTGATCTGCGAGAAGTGTGGCGTTGAAGTTGCACTGGCCAAGGTTCGTCGTGAGCGCATGGCACACATCGAGCTGGCTTCGCCGGTTGCCCACATCTGGTTCCTGAAATCGCTGCCGTCCCGTATCGGCCTGCTGATGGACATGACCCTGCGTGATATCGAGCGCGTTCTCTACTTCGAGAGCTATGTCGTTATCGACCCGGGCATGACCACTCTGGAAAAAGGTCAGCTGCTGAACGACGAGCAGTACTTCGAAGCGCTGGAAGAGTTCGGCGACGATTTCGACGCCCGCATGGGTGCTGAAGCTGTCCGCGAACTGCTGCACGCTATCGACCTGGAGCACGAGATTGGCCGTCTGCGTGAAGAAATTCCGCAAACCAACTCCGAAACCAAGATCAAGAAGCTGTCCAAGCGTCTGAAGTTGATGGAAGCCTTCCAGGGCTCCGGCAACCTGCCAGAGTGGATGGTGCTGACCGTTCTGCCGGTTCTGCCGCCAGATCTGCGTCCACTGGTCCCGCTGGATGGCGGTCGTTTCGCGACTTCCGACCTCAACGATCTGTATCGTCGAGTGATCAACCGTAACAACCGTTTGAAGCGCCTGTTGGATCTGTCCGCTCCGGACATCATCGTGCGCAACGAAAAGCGTATGTTGCAGGAAGCCGTCGACGCATTGCTCGACAACGGTCGCCGTGGTCGCGCTATCACCGGTTCCAACAAGCGTCCTCTGAAATCCCTGGCCGACATGATCAAGGGTAAGCAAGGTCGTTTCCGTCAGAACTTGCTCGGTAAGCGTGTTGACTACTCCGGCCGTTCGGTAATTACCGTAGGTCCGACCCTGCGTCTGCACCAGTGCGGTCTGCCTAAGAAGATGGCCCTCGAGCTGTTCAAACCGTTCATTTTCGGTAAGTTGGAAATGCGTGGCCTGGCCACCACCATCAAAGCCGCCAAGAAAATGGTCGAGCGCGAACTGCCAGAGGTTTGGGACGTTCTCGCCGAAGTGATTCGCGAACACCCAGTGCTCCTCAACCGTGCACCGACCCTTCACCGTCTGGGTATCCAGGCGTTTGAACCAGTACTGATCGAAGGTAAGGCTATCCAGCTGCACCCTCTGGTCTGTGCTGCGTATAACGCCGACTTCGACGGCGACCAAATGGCCGTGCACGTACCGCTGACTCTGGAAGCCCAGCTGGAAGCGCGTGCGTTGATGATGTCGACCAACAACATTCTGTCGCCAGCCAACGGTGAGCCAATCATCGTTCCGTCGCAGGACGTTGTATTGGGTCTGTACTACATGACTCGTGAAGCGATCAACGCCAAGGGCGAAGGTCGTGTGTTCGCGGATCTGCAGGAAGTTGACCGTGTGTTCCGTGCCGGCGAAGCCGCACTGCATGCCAAGGTCAAGGTGCGGATCACCGAAACCGTCAATGATCGTGATGGCGGCAGCGTGACCAACACTCGTATCGTCGACACCACTGTCGGCCGTGCGCTGTTGTTCCAGGTTGTGCCAAAAGGTCTGTCTTACGACGTCGTCAACCTGCCGATGAAGAAAAAGGCAATCTCCAAGCTGATCAACCAGTGCTACCGCGTGGTTGGTCTGAAAGAGACTGTGATCTTCGCTGACCAATTGATGTACACCGGTTTTGCCTACTCGACCATTTCCGGCGTTTCCATCGGTGTTAACGACTTCGTTATCCCGGACGAGAAAGCCCGCATCATCGGTACCGCTACCGATGAAGTGAAGGAAATCGAGAGCCAGTACGCCTCCGGCCTGGTAACCCAGGGCGAGAAGTACAACAAAGTGATCGACCTTTGGTCGAAAGCGAACGACGAAGTCTCCAAGGCGATGATGGCCAACCTCTCGAAAGAGAAAGTCATCGACCGTCACGGTGACGAGGTCGAGCAAGAATCGTTCAACTCGATGTACATGATGGCCGACTCGGGTGCGCGGGGTTCCGCAGCACAGATTCGTCAGCTGGCCGGTATGCGTGGTCTGATGGCCAAGCCGGACGGTTCCATCATCGAAACGCCGATTACTGCGAACTTCCGTGAAGGTTTGAGCGTACTCCAGTACTTCATCTCGACTCACGGTGCTCGTAAAGGTCTGGCGGACACCGCGTTGAAAACTGCGAACTCCGGTTACCTGACTCGTCGTCTGGTAGACGTGGCGCAGGACTTGGTTGTAACCGAGATCGACTGTGGCACCGAGCACGGCCTGGTAATGACTCCGCACATTGAAGGCGGCGACGTTGTAGAGCCGTTGGGTGAGCGCGTGTTGGGTCGTGTTATTGCCCGTGACGTATTCAAGCCAGGTACCGAGGACGTCATCGTTCCTGCCGGTACTCTGGTCGACGAGAAGTGGGTCGAGTTCATCGAGCTGAACAGCATCGACGAAGTGATCGTGCGTTCGCCGATCAGCTGCGAAACCCGCTATGGCATTTGCGCCAAGTGCTACGGCCGTGATCTGGCTCGTGGTCATCAGGTGAACATTGGTGAGGCTGTCGGCGTTATCGCTGCTCAGTCCATCGGTGAGCCGGGTACCCAGCTGACGATGCGTACGTTCCACATCGGTGGTGCGGCAAGCCGGACCTCCGCGGCCGACAGCGTTCAGGTGAAGAACGGCGGTACCGTCCGTCTGCACAACCTGAAGCACGTTGAGCGAGTGGATGGTCACCTGGTTGCTGTATCCCGTTCCGGTGAGCTGGCGATTGCGGACGACTTCGGTCGTGAGCGCGAGCGTTACAAGCTGCCGTACGGTGCTGTGATTTCGGTTAAAGAGGGTGACAAGGTCGACGCTGGCTCTATCGTGGCCAAGTGGGATCCGCATACCCACCCAATCGTTACCGAAATGAAAGGTACCGTGACCTACGTGGGCATGGAAGAAGGCATCACGATCAAGCGTCAGACTGACGAATTGACCGGTATGACCAACATTGAAGTACTCGACGCGAAAGATCGTCCAGCTGCCGGCAAGGATATTCGTCCTGCTGTGAAGATGGTCGACGACAATGGCAAGGATCTGTTGCTGCCAGGCACTGACGTAATCGCTCAGTACTTCCTGCCAGCCAACGCCCTGGTCGGTGTAGCGGACGGTGCGAAGATCGCGATCGGTGATGTTATCGCTCGTATCCCGCAAGAAACTTCGAAAACCCGCGACATCACCGGTGGTCTGCCGCGTGTTGCCGACTTGTTCGAAGCTCGTCGTCCGAAAGAAGCGTCGATTCTGGCTGAAGTCAGCGGAACCATCGCGTTCGGTAAAGAGACCAAGGGCAAGCGCCGTCTGGTCATTACCCCGAACGACGGTAGCGATCCGTACGAAGAGCTGATTCCGAAGTGGCGTCACCTGAACGTGTTCGAAGGCGAACAGGTAAACCGCGGCGAAGTTATCTCCGACGGTCCGAGCGATCCACACGACATCCTGCGTCTGTTGGGTGTGAGTGCGCTGGCCAAGTACATCGTGAACGAGATCCAGGACGTTTACCGTCTGCAGGGCGTGAAGATCAACGACAAGCACATCGAGACCATCCTGCGTCAGATGCTGCGTAAGGTCGAGATCGCTGAGTCTGGCGATTCCAGCTTCATCAAGGGTGACCAGATGGAGTTGACTCACGTACTGGTAGAAAACGAGCGTCTGAACACCGAAGACAAGTTTGTCGCCAAGTTCACCCGCGTTCTGCTGGGTATCACCAAGGCGTCGCTGTCGACCGAATCGTTCATCTCGGCGGCCTCTTTCCAAGAGACCACTCGCGTACTGACCGAAGCGGCGGTAACCGGCAAGCGCGATTACCTGCGCGGCCTGAAAGAAAACGTGGTCGTGGGTCGCCTGATCCCGGCTGGTACCGGCCTGGCTTATCACAGCGAGCGTAAACGTCGCCGTGATGCAGACAAGCCACTGCGTGTAAGCGCAAGTGAAGTTGAAGCTGCACTGACCGAAGCGCTGAACTCCAGCGGTAACTGAGGTCTGCAGTAGATTGAGATAGGGCCCTGGCTTTTCCGCTCACGAATCAAGACGATTTTGTCAGGGTTCGCTGATCGGGGAGGCCGGGGCCTTGCCTTGACTGGGGCCAAGATCCTCTTTAGACTCTTGTACCCCTAAATTTGGTGGGGCCTGTGCCCTGCCATTTTGTTTATGTCGAAAGACAACAGTGGAGCTAGTAGATGGCAACTATCAACCAGCTGGTACGTCAGCCGCGTAAGCGTATCGTCGAGAAATCCGACGTGCCTGCGCTGCAGAACTGCCCGCAACGTCGTGGCGTGTGCACTCGCGTGTATACCACTACGCCGAAAAAACCTAACTCGGCACTGCGTAAAGTATGCCGTGTGCGTCTGACCAACGGTTTCGAGGTTTCCTCGTACATCGGCGGTGAAGGCCACAACCTGCAAGAGCACAGCGTGGTACTGATCCGCGGCGGTCGTGTAAAAGACTTGCCAGGTGTTCGTTACCACACCGTTCGCGGCTCCCTGGATACCTCCGGCGTTAAGGGTCGTAACCAAGGTCGTTCGAAGTACGGTACCAAGCGTCCGAAGTAATCGGCCGTTTTGCAGTTAATTATTTTATTGAGTCGATAAGAGTAAGGTCGGGCACGAGTCCTTTGGATCAACTGTCCCGAGCTAACCTGAAGACCGTTTGAGGGCTTATCATGCCAAGACGTCGCGTAGCAGCCAAACGTGAGATTCTGGACGATCCGAAATACGGAAGCCAGATCCTCGCCAAGTTCATGAACCACGTAATGGAAAGCGGCAAGAAAGCCGTTGCCGAGCGTATTGTTTATGGCGCGCTGGAAAAAGTTAAAGAACGCAAGAACAGCGATCCCCTGGAAATCTTCGAGAAAGCTCTCGACGCCATCGCTCCGCTGGTCGAAGTGAAGTCGCGCCGTGTTGGCGGTGCTACTTACCAGGTTCCGGTCGAAGTTCGTCCGTCCCGTCGTAACGCTCTGGCAATGCGCTGGTTGGTAGACTTCGCCCGTAAGCGCGGCGAGAAGTCTATGGCTCTGCGCTTGGCTGGCGAACTGCTGGACGCTGCCGAAGGCAAAGGTGCTGCAGTTAAGAAGCGTGAAGACGTACACCGTATGGCTGAAGCCAACAAGGCTTTCTCGCACTACCGCTTCTAATATCGGCATCATTCATTTTGCGAGGGCTTTATGGCTCGTACTACAGCAATCAACCGCTACCGTAACATTGGTATCTGTGCCCACGTTGACGCGGGCAAGACTACCACTACCGAGCGGATCCTGTTCTATACAGGTCTCAGCCACAAGATGGGTGAGGTGCATGACGGCGCTGCTACCACCGACTGGATGGTGCAGGAGCAGGAGCGTGGTATCACCATTACTTCTGCTGCTGTAACTACCTTCTGGAAAGGTTCGCGCGGCCAATACGATAACTATCGTGTAAACGTTATCGATACCCCGGGCCACGTAGACTTCACCATTGAAGTAGAGCGTTCGCTGCGCGTACTCGACGGCGCGGTCGTTGTGTTCTGCGGTACTTCCGGTGTTGAGCCTCAGTCCGAAACCGTATGGCGTCAAGCCAACAAGTACGGCGTTCCACGTGTTGTTTACGTGAACAAGATGGACCGTGCCGGTGCTAACTTCCTGCGCGTTGTTGCTCAGATCAAAAACCGTCTGGGTCACACTCCGGTTCCAGTTCAGCTGGCTATCGGTGCAGAAGATAACTTCGAAGGTCAGATCGATCTGATCAAGATGAAGGCTATCTACTGGAACGAGGACGACAAGGGTACTACTTATCGCGAGGAAGAAATTCCTGCCGATATGCTGGACCTGGCTAACGAGTGGCGCTCCAACATGGTTGAAGCTGCTGCTGAAGCCAACGAAGAGCTGATGAACAAGTACCTTGAAGAAGGTGAGCTGACTGTCGAAGAGATCAAGGCTGGTCTGCGTGCGCGCACCCTGGCTAGCGAGATCGTTCCGGCTGTCTGCGGTTCCTCGTTCAAGAACAAGGGTGTTCCGCTGGTTCTCGATGCTGTTATCGACTTCCTGCCGGCTCCGACCGAGATCCCTGCAATCCAGGGTATCCACCCGGACAGCATCGACGACGAAAACGCTCCGAAAATCGAGCGTCACGCCGACGATAGCGAGCCGTTCTCGGCTCTGGCGTTCAAGATTGCTACTGACCCGTTCGTGGGTACCCTGACTTTCGTGCGCGTTTACTCGGGCATGCTGCAGTCTGGCGACTCCGTGATCAACTCGGTCAAGGGCAAGAAAGAGCGCGTTGGTCGTATGGTGCAGATGCACGCCAACCAGCGTGAAGAAATCAAGGAAGTGCTCGCGGGCGATATCGCTGCGCTGATCGGCATGAAGGACGTCACCACTGGTGACACCCTGTGTGATGCCGCCAGTCCGGTTATCCTTGAGCGTATGGACTTCCCTGAGCCGGTGATTTCGGTAGCTGTCGAGCCGAAAACCAAGCAAGACCAGGAGAAGATGGGTATTGCACTGGGCAAGCTGGCTCAGGAAGACCCGTCGTTCCGCGTCAAGACTGACGAAGAAACTGGTCAGACCATCATCTCGGGTATGGGTGAGCTTCACCTGGATATCCTCGTTGACCGCATGAAGCGCGAGTTCAACGTTGAAGCCAACATCGGTAAGCCGCAGGTTTCCTACCGCGAGAAGATCACCGTCGGCTGTGAAGTTGAAGGTAAGTTCGTTCGTCAATCCGGCGGTCGTGGCCAGTTCGGTCACTGCTGGATCCGTTTTGCTCCGGCAGACGTCGACGAAAAAGGCAATATCACTGAAGGTCTGGTGTTTGCCAACGAGGTCGTTGGTGGTGTGGTTCCGAAGGAATACATCCCGGCAATCCAGAAGGGTATCGAAGAGCAGATGAAGAACGGCGTTGTCGCCGGCTATCCGCTGATCGGCCTGAAGGCTACCGTGTTTGATGGTTCTTACCACGACGTCGACTCTAACGAGATGGCGTTTAAGGTAGCGGCCTCCATGGCGACCAAGCAGCTGCGTGAGAAGGGCAAGGGCGTAGTTCTTGAGCCGATCATGAAGGTTGAAGTAGTAACCCCTGAGGACTACATGGGTGACGTGATGGGTGACCTGAACCGTCGTCGTGGTCTGATCCAGGGTATGGAAGACTCGGTCTCTGGCAAGGTTATCCGTGCTGAAGTGCCGCTGGGTGAAATGTTCGGTTATGCGACCGACGTTCGTTCCATGTCCCAGGGTCGCGCGAGCTACTCCATGGAGTTCTCCAAGTACGCCGAAGCTCCGTCGAATATCGTCGAAGCACTCGTTAAAAAACAAGGCTAATCCAGCCCTTTAGGCAAGAGGTTCACTGTCGTGGCTAAAGAAAAATTTGAACGTAACAAACCGCACGTCAACGTTGGCACCATCGGTCACGTTGACCACGGTAAAACCACTCTGACTGCTGCTCTGACTCGTGTTTGCTCCGAGGTTTTCGGTTCGGCTCGCGTTGACTTCGACAAGATCGACAGCGCTCCGGAAGAAAAGGCTCGTGGTATCACCATCAACACTGCGCACGTAGAGTACGACTCGAACATTCGTCACTACGCGCACGTTGACTGCCCTGGTCACGCCGACTACGTCAAAAACATGATCACTGGTGCTGCCCAGATGGACGGCGCGATCCTGGTTTGCTCGGCTGCCGATGGTCCGATGCCGCAAACTCGTGAGCACATCCTGCTGTCCCGTCAGGTAGGCGTTCCGTACATCGTTGTCTTCCTGAACAAGGCTGACATGGTTGACGACGCTGAGCTGCTGGAACTGGTTGAGATGGAAGTGCGCGATCTGCTGAGCACTTACGACTTCCCAGGTGATGACACTCCAATCATCATCGGTTCGGCTCTGATGGCTCTGAACGGCCAAGACGACAACGAAATGGG
>NZ_FNPW01000033.1 GCF_900107395.1 Pseudomonas sp. NFIX28 | reverse complement strand
TAGGCTCTTTACGAAAAGTAATGTCGTAAACACCACATAGCACAAGCCAGCAAGACCATCGCCGCATAACTTTCTGCGAGTTTGTCGAAGCGCGTAACGATGCGGCGGTTCTCCTTCAGCCAGCCAAACATACACACGATGATATTGCGCTGTCGGTACTTGGGACGATCAAACAGTCTCGGTAACCCCGGCTTAGGTTTACGCTTCATGCTGCGCAGAGGAATCACCGGCTGCATTCGGTACCGGTCGCAGTAGCGACGCAACGCTTCGGCGTCATAGCGTTTGTCCGCCAGTAACCCAACTTCAGCGGGACGCCGTTGGCATCGCACAACATGTGGGTCTTGGTGGTCAGGCCGTCCCGGCTGCGCCCGAGCGCGTAATCTTGCGGTTCTTCAGGCCCTCTTTTTTCCAGTACCAGAAGAGGCCAGGGTTGCTCGTACTGCGGTGGAGTCAATCATCCAGGTCTCCAGATCAATTAACCCTTGCTCGTTGAGCTTGATGTGAAGTCGCTTGAGCATCTGGTCAAACGTTCCGTGATTGCGCTAATCACGAAAGCGCTGATAAACCGTCGACCAGAGACCAAAGCCTTCAGGTATGTCGGGCCAGGCAGCGCCAGAACAAAGCATCCAAAGAGCACCGTTGAGCATCAGTCGATCATCTTTGTTGCGCATGCTGATCCTTCTGTTACTGCCGGGACTCGGCAAGCAGGCGCGCGTCTTCGCGGTTCAGCTGGGTCAACTCGTCCTGCTTTACACTGCCGCAGCGCCAGTTGTTGCACCTGCGGTTCGTGCTCACACTGTCCCTTGCTGACCTGGAGATAGTCCTTCAGGTCCTGATGCTAAGGATTGGCCGGGATTTGCAATGAACTCGTCAGAGTTTACGTAAGTATTAGATATATATTTAAAAATGGTTGTCCTCTATTTCTGGTTAGATACTCTGCTACACGATAGCGGCTGTATAGCATCGTGTTCAACTACCGTGCCGTGTGCTCATGTCGGACTTGGCAGCAGCAAGTTTCTATGGATCGTGTTTGCAATTGCTCATATAGATGTCGATCTATGGAAGGGATATTTACGCTGGATATCCCCTTCGGACCAGTAGGCTAGCGGCGCGCGCTGGTTACCCTTGCCCATTTTTGCCTGACGCTCGCCCCAAGAGACTGTCGGATAACCGATCTCTTTTGCGATACGTGTAAGCTGATCCAGTGCTTCTTTTGCGGAGTTCGCGCTTTTAGCGAGGGACTCTACAGTGAGAGCCCTTCCCAATTTGATATGTTTTGGCGTGTCGTAGCCCGTTAACGTATTGAGTACGTAATCACCAGGATGGATCCGAATCTGACTAACCCCTCCTTCAGCAAGACTTTCAAACAGTTCACGCGTTTGACTTTCCAGATGCTCCACCGTACTCATAGCGTCTCTGGCGGCATGATAGGCTGTCTGTGCGACAGAGCGCCTCGACCAGATCAAGGTGCTGGCACTGTCGAAAATTTCATTAATGTAGAGCCCCTTAATGGTACCAGGGCCTAGCGGAAGTGAATTTGCATGCCCTATGGCCAGGCCATACTCGATAGAGTTTGGTAAGATAGCACCTAATATCTGCGTTTTTTGCCCCGAGAATAGTGTCGTACTTAGATCGGTTGAGCCTATTGCCGCGAACACACGATTGGTGACATCCCCTGCGATGGTCCCGCTGAGACCTGTAAGCATTTCCGGAAGCCCTGGGATAGGCGGCGTGATCAATCCCATGGCATAGTTGATCGCCGTTGCTGACGCGCCAATCGTGAAGTTTGCCAGCGCGGCGGCAACAATCCGTGCATCACTCGAAGCTAAATTCTGTGACAGATGTTGGGCAGAATACTGGTACCGTTTTATTTGGGCATAGTTTTCAATGACCTGCTTGCGCTCCGGACTGCGGCCATCTGAGTCCACGTAGGTCAGGGGATTGTTTCTCACCATGCGATAGAGGTTAAGGCCATCGACGGTACCCGCCGGATCAGGGTTCAACCAACGGGCGAGCCAGGGTGCGTAATACCGATAACCATAGTAATACAACCCGGTCGCGTCGCGCTCCTTGCCCGCATGGCGTACGAACTTGTAGTCGCCTTCCACCTGGCTCCTCGCCAGCCACACCGCGGTGCCGCCATACGGGTAGTATTCCTCGGCACTCAGCCGTTGTCCGGACTGGTCGAGTTCCAGGCAGCTGGAGCCCAGGTGATCGCTCACGCTGTAGCGCCGCGTATCATTGTCCAGCCCGCTGGGCCGGTTTGCCCGCCAGTGCAGGCAGTGCATCGCGGTCTGCCCCGCGACCATGCTCGACACCACGTCCAGTAACTCGCCGGTGGCCGTGTTGGTGCGTCGCTCCAGTCCCGGCAGATAACGAACCTCGCGCTGGTGCGTCACCGCCTTGGCCTGCTGGCTGCTCCACTTGCGCACTCGCCGGCCATCGCTGGCGTAACCATACGCTTCGGCGTCGTCCTCGCCATCGGTGCGCTGCAGCTGTACGGCACGGCTCAACTGGTTGTTGGCAGACCAGCTGAGCGGCTGCTCACTGCCGAGTCGATGCAGGTTGCCTTGCGCGTCGAATTGTTCCTCCACAACGCCGACGCTGCCTTGACGGCCAGCCACCGCACGGTTTGAGCTCGGCGACACCGTCAGTACCAGCGAGTACGAGGTGGCCCCCTGATGCCGGGTGCGCACCAGGTTGCCCGCCGTATCGTACTGGAAGGTGCGCGTGTAGTTCACCAGAGCGTTCGGGTCACCGAGGGGTGGAAATGCCGCGCCCTCCCGACCAGCATTGGCCTGTTCGCGCCCGGTGGCGCTCACCAACTGGTACAGCCAGTCGTAGCTGTACGTGCGTAGCGCGGCCACCCGCTGGTTGCGGAAGTATTTGACCCGGACCGCCAGGTCCTCCACCTGCGTGACGTTGCCGACCCGGTCGTAGGTATAGCGCAGGTCTTGCAGCACCGTGGCGGCACTGCCGGACGCGGCCCGGGTCGTGGTCGCCCGGCTCAGACGCCGGGTCTTCGGGTCGTACTCGCAGTCTGTGGTGACGTCGTTACCGGCCCATTCATGCATCAGTTGATGGTCGGCGCTGTAGGACAGCGCGCTCGCCACCGCCTGCTCGGTGCCTCCGTCCAACTGCAGCCAGCTGCCGGCGGGCCGCCCGGACACATACCAGGTGCAGCGGTGCCGGTGGCCGGCGGCATCGAGCAGCATCAACTCGTCGCCCAATGCCGTCTGCTGCCAACGGCTGATTTCAGGGGGCGCTTCAAGGTGGGCCTCGGCCGCCTCGGCCGTCGCTGGCCAATCACTGAGCCAGTCGCATTGCCGCAGGAAGCGCCGCTGCTCCTCACGGATCCCCCCGCCGAGGCTGTAGCTCGTGATCTCGCGCAGGCCCGCCGTATCGTAGTGACTGACCAGCCGTCCGCGTAGGTTCGCTCGGCGGGCCGTCTCGAAATCGATGATCCCGTCATCACCATAGCGCAGCCGCTCGGTGCAGCGTTCGATGCCACTCATCCCGATCGCGAGCCAGACTGCGCTCGGTCGGCGCAACGCATCATATTCCCGGCGCCATTGATGATCGCGCGCCGTGTAGCTGCGCCACAGCGAGCCGCCGGCGTCCAGCAGGTCGACCTGCCAGCCGGCGTCGCGGCTCTCGCGAGTCAGGGGAGGGCCCGACAGCACGTAGCGGTAGCGCTCATTGCCGGCGAGTGTCGGCTCACCGGCCTGCTGCCGACTGAAGAAGCGCGGGTCACTGCTTGAGACGAGCCGCCCGGCGGTGTCATATGAGTGGCGGGTGATGCGCACGGCGTCTGTGGCAGTGTCGCCTGGGGGTGGCTGCTGGACCGTGCGCACTACCAGGCCGCGCCCGTCATGGACCGTGGCCAGCGGCGTCCCATGCTCATCCTTCTCGATGCGATACCAGGGCTGGTACTGGCTTGTGCGCGGATGACCGGCCGCCGTTAGCACCCGCACCACCCGACCGGGGGCATCGTAGTACAGCGTGTCGCTCGCGCTCAGTTGGTCAAGCTTCGGATCGGTGACGTGGGCCGCCCGATTCAGGTAGTACGGCTGGTACTGCTGACAGGGCAGGCCCTTGGCGTTGTACACCACATGGCCCTGGGTCAGCCAGCGCTCTTCGCTGTGTTCCAGCACGGGCTGGCCGCTGGCATCGAGCTTCAGCTTGCCGTTGTCTTCGACAATCGCGCTGAGGCCGCCTTCCGCCTTGATCTTGCCCTGCAGCGGCCGGCCGAATCCGTCGACATAGCTCAAGGCGATTCGGATCTCGGAGGACGCCGGGGACGGCACCGGGTCGTCAGGGTGTTCATCACGGTAACGTTCGGCGCTCAGGGTGGCCGCGTGTACCGGCACCCGGGCCACGGCGGCCACGGCCCGATGCACGGCGGCGCTCTGGGAGGGGCTCAGTTCCGACACCGGCGTGCCGGCCTCGACGAGCTGGTGCAGCCGCGCCTGTACCTCCCCCCCGGCGGTGATCAGGCGCTGCTGTTGCAGGGATTGCCACACCAACATGACCTCGCTGTCAGGCAACCCAGCCGTGCGCAGCCCGTCCTGGGCCAGCATGCCCATCCAGCTGTGGTCGGCATAGAAATGGGCCTGAGCGGCATTGTCGAGGGCACCGGCTGGATCGCGCAGGGCCGCCTCGACCGTTCTGACCGACGAGTGGTAGCCAATCAGCGGACCGAAGCCCACTCTATCCTCGCGGTTGTTGATGAAGGCGCGCTCGCTACCTTTCAGAGCACTCAGGTGTACCCGGCCGAGCGGGTCATAGCTCACTTCGTGCACTGTACCATTAGGGTCGGTGATCTGCTGCGGTAACAGGGTCCAGGGGTCATAGGTGATCCAGGTCGAGTACCGGGCATTCTGGAGCATGGTGGGCGCAAGGGTGAGTGGGTCGCGCTGGTACACCGTGTTATTGCCAAAGGAATCGGTATGCTGGCTCACCGCGTAGAATCTCTCCCGCGCGGCATACGTTACAAACAGGCCAGGATTCCAGAAGTACTCCCTGATATCTTCAGCCTCAAGTTGCTTGAATCCCGCCTGTTGAACCAGTTCGGTTTCCAGTTGCGTGAGCAGCGGTTCCAATTGCGCCGCGGGGATCAGCCCGTCGAAGCCCCCCCTCAACTCGGCCTTGCTCAAGGCGGCCGTGCGCGCTTGGCACACGAGCCCCTCACGAGTGGCCTGCGCCAGCGGTAGATCGTAGTTGGTGTTCGGATCCGTATAAGTTTGCTGCTGCCAGCTGGTCAGGGTACGGGGCGCGCTCGCCAGCGGGCCGTTGGCATCGATCAGCAGCTCATGGGGATAAACGTAGTTGGCAGCAGGGGGCTCGATCGGACCGAGCACGTAGCCCCGGCTTTCCACCGGCAGGCCCAGGCGCCAGCCTGCCCGGTTCAGATCCGGCTCACGCAGGTGCGTGACGCGAACCTGGTTTTCGGTAACCTGGAACGTATTCTGCTGGGAATCGCTGTAATGGACCGCCTCGGGCAATGGCATCTCCTGCGCCCGGCGTGGATAGCACAGACTGACGCTCTTCGTGATCACGCCATACAGGTCCACCTCCAGCGCCACAGTCTGCTGCCATTGCGGGTCACTGGACACCTGCTCATAGGTGTAGGTCAGGCTCTCCAGCACGAACGGCAGCAGCACGGCGCGCCCGACTGGGTTAGGGGCCGGTTGCCACTCACGCACGCAGTGCCGTTGGCTCATTACGCTGAACGGTGTGGCCTGGGGCTGGCCCGTGGCAGGATCCAGTCCGTACACTTCCTCGCGCAGCACCTGACCACACAACGCCCAGAGGAACGCGCGTCGCGCCGATGTCCCCGACGGTGGTAATGGGATTGCCTGGCCGTCTCGCCCCTCGAGCCGCAGCGGCGCCAGGACTGCCGCAAGCGAGTCACCGTTGTAGGGTGAACCCCTCACCCGTGCGGTGGTGGGAGTACCCGGGTCGCCGGTGTGGTACCAGGTTCGCGTCTGCATGGCCGGAATGTAGGGCGTGCCCATCGCGTCACGCTGCTCGGCGCCCAATGGGCTGGGCATATCCGTACTCAGGACCAACCCGAAGCCGCGAAACTGGCGTTCCTCGCCGTCGTAGTAGCCCTGCCGGTATTGAAAGGTTTGCTCCAGCGTATTGTGACTGATCTCATCGATCTGTTTCAGCCGCTTGAGCACCGACACGGGAAACGGCAGGCGGCAACGCCGCCCAGCGGCGCGGCGCTCCTCAAGCCACTCGTGCGCAGAACTCGCATAGGTCAGGCTCGTCCGGGTCCCCCTGTTGTCGTTCAACTCCGCCAACAGATGAGGCTTGAGCCCACGCGAGAAGTCGCACACCCAGTGTGCCGGCTGCGGATGGAGCCGGCTGATGATCAGCACGCTGGTGCCGTTGCCGTACAGGTCGGCCAGGCTCACCTGGTGCAGGTCGGTGTAATGCAGCTCGTCCGGCAAGGTGAGCGTCTGGGCCGCTGCGAAACGGTTCCCGCACTGGTTGCGGTGCACGTAGAGCGTGCGGTGATCGATATACAGCAAATCGGCCGTGCCACTGCCATCGATATCGGCCAGCCACACCCGGGCGGGATCGAAGTTCGCCGCGGTAATCGCCGGACTCAGGGTCAATGGCAGCTCGCGTGGCGCGCCGAAGCGGCCCTGGCCCAGATTGGGCCAGCAGGTCACCTCGTTATGGCGAATCCGTACCAGGTGCTGCTGGCCGCTGCCGAGCACATCGGCGAAAGCCGTCAGGGTCTGGCCGCCGCCCGGGGGTACCGGCAGGCAGTCCGGACCCGGGTGGTCGATCTGCCGTGGCGGGGCAAAGCCGCCGCGGCCCTGGTTGGCAAAGAAACGCACGCTCCTGGGACCGATCAGTGCCAGATCCGCCAAGCCGTCGCCGCTCAGGTCGCCGAGCAGCGCCTGGGGATGCAGGAACTCGCTCGGAAAGGCGTCAAACGGGATGAAGTGCTGCCAACCACCCCGCTCGCCGTTGCGCGAGAAGAAGCCGGCCATGCCCGGCTCGGTGCGCACGGCGTCGAGGGTCCCGTCCCCGGTGATATCCATCAAGGCGGCCGCGCTCATCTCCCCGTAGGGGATGCTCAGCGGCCGGGCGTCGGCGTATCGGACGGCCAACCCCTCGGCGCTGGAAGTGACCTCCCGGGCGCGCCGATACAGATAGCTTTGTCCATCGTTGTACAGGATCCCGGGGATGCCCTCGCCATAGAGGTCGATCACCTGATAGAACCCAGCATCGACCCCCACCAGCCCGGTATCAAGCGGCCGAAAGCGCGCGCCGCTCAGGTCGAACGCCGTGTACTCCAGCGCCAGCGGCGGCAGCGCGGCCTGCTCGGGTGTCCCGTTGGTTTGACGGTAACCGTGCTGACGCACGCCGACCAACTGCGTCAGGTACGGGGTCTGCATATAGCTGAGCTGCAGCGCGCGCACCGCCACCGGCTCGGCGCCCAGTGCCTCGAGCTGGTGAAACAGCACGATGCGCTGGCACAAACGCTCGCAGCGCAGCTCGAAACCACCCTCGAAGCGCGAGAACGGATCGGCACGGCGGTTCCAGGGTAAGCTCTCAGCCCAGGCCGGCCCCTGTGATGTGTCGGCATGCTCGCCGTAGTCAAAGACCAGCGCGAACAGCCAAGACTCGGTGGTCGGGTCGAAGCCTTCCGGCGTCGACCAAGGTGTCAGGTCGGCGCGCGCATTGCCGAAGCGCACCTGCTTGAGACAAGCAGCCTGCGTGAGCGCCCCTTCCGACTCCTGCACGTAGCAATAGTACACATGCTCGCCGTGCGGACTCACCGTTTCCTCAAGATGCCATTCGAGCACCTGTGCTGGGTTGCCGGCGGCGGCCGTGCGGGCGGCCACGCAGCGGCCGAACACTTCGCAGCGGCCGTCGGCCCGAAACACCCGCCACCAGGCGGGGGCGGGTGTTTCGGGGGGCGCGAGCGGCTGATGCAGCTCGAGATAGTCGAAGCGCCCCTCGCGCCGTAAGTGGTAGCGGGTGAGGCGCTCGTTATTCAGCACCATCGACGCGGCCGCATCCGGCACCAGTTCCTCGCCCTCGAACAGGAAGATATCGCGCTCGTCCTCGTAACTGGGGGTGCCGCGGCTGGTCTGGCGGGTAATGGACGGCAGGGTCAGCGCCACCCCCAGCCCGAACGGACCGTTGCCCTGGTGGCTGTGGTAGGTCAGGTTGAGCGCCGGTGTCAGCCGCACCGTCGGCAGTGGCAGCGGGATCGCCAACTGCACGGCGCCGCTCATCCCGGCCGGGCTCAGGGTTTCGCCCATCCCCGGCAGAGCCCCACCCCCCTTCGGGAACTCCGCGGTGATGAGTTGCAGCGGCGTTGACGGCATGGCAGTAGACAACGGGCCCATGACGTTTTCCTCCCTTCCAGCGGCTCAACTGATGGCGGTGTAACGCACTTGAATGATCACATCGTCCAAGCTCTCCAGCAGCGTCTTC
>NZ_FNPW01000036.1 GCF_900107395.1 Pseudomonas sp. NFIX28 | reverse complement strand
ATGGTAGTGTGGGGTTTCCCCATGTGAGAGTAGGTCATCGTCAAGATTAAATTCCGAAACCCCAATTGCGAAAGCAGTTGGGGTTTTGTTTTTGCTCGCAGAAAAGCGATTGCTGGCGGCCTGATTGTGCCTGTCATGCTTTCTATGCAACAGCCGTAGGCATGGCTATTATGCCTGCCTCATTGTGAGGCGAGATCTGCATGCTGACATTGTTGGAGCTTCTAAAGGATGGGCGGTTTCACTCAGGCCAGGCCCTTGGTGCTGCCTTGGGTATTAGTCGCAGTGCCGTGTGGAAGCAGTTGCAGCAATTGGAGGCTGATCTGGGGCTTTCCATTCATAAAATTCGCGGGCGCGGTTATCAATTGGCGGCCCCGCTGACGCTTCTGAATCCTGCTGAAATTTGCGAGCAGTCAAGGGAATGCCCTTGGGCTGTGCTGGCTTTCGATTCCATCGACTCTACAAATGCTGAAGCTCTTAGAGCTGTCGAGCGGGGCGTACCTGCGCCGTTCCTGGTGGTGGCTGAGCGTCAAACAGTGGGGCGCGGTCGGAGGGGGCGCAAGTGGGTGAGTCCTTTTGCTGAAAATATTTATTACAGCCTTGTGCTGCGCATCGATGGTGGGATGCGTCAGCTTGAAGGGCTTAGCTTGGTGGTCGGGCTGGCGGTCATGCAGACCTTGCGAGAGTTTGGGATAGCTAGTGCGGGCCTGAAGTGGCCAAATGATGTCTTGGTTGGGCGCAAAAAAATCGCTGGAATCCTATTGGAATTGGTCGGGGATCCTGCAGATGTTTGTCATGTGGTTCTGGGTGTTGGTATCAACGTCAATATGCAGAAGGCTGACGAGGTCGATCAACTGTGGACTTCTGTCCGGCTCGAGTCCGGTAAGCAGATCGATCGAAACCAGTTGGTTGCTCGGTTAAGCATGATGTTGAAGGCTTACCTGGAGCGCCACCAGGTAGAGGGGTTCTCCTCTATTCGCGAGGAGTGGGAGCGGAATCACTTGTGGCAAGGCAGTGCCGTGTCTCTGATTGCAGGAGTCAATCAAGTAGACGGTGTCGTTATGGGCATTGATCAGCAAGGTGCGTTGCGATTGAAGGTGGATGGCGTTGAGAGGGTCTACAGCGGTGGTGAGCTCAGTTTGAGGTTGCGCGATGATTCTTGAGCTTGACTGCGGAAACAGCTTCATTAAATGGCGTGTTCTGAATAATACGACGCCTGGGGTATTTGCTGAGGGTGTCGTTGATTCCGATGAGGCTTTGGTGAGGCATCTGCATGCATTGAATGGTTTGGTCTTGACCCGATGTCGCTTGGTCAGTGTGCGCACGGCAGAGGAGACAAGCAAACTTACTTCCATGTTGGTGCAGGCTTTTGGTGTGGCGGTGGTCTGTGCTGCTCCTGCAAAAGAAATGGCCGGCGTCCGAAATGGTTATGAGGAGTTTGAGCGGCTTGGTCTGGATCGTTGGCTTGCCATGCTGGGTGGCTTTCGTCTCGCTGCTGGAGCCTGTCTGGTGCTCGATTTTGGGACGGCTGTTACTGCAGACTTCATTGCTGCGGACGGTGAGCACTTAGGGGGCTTTATCTGCCCTGGCATGCCGTTGATGCGTAATCAGCTGAGAACTCACACTCGCCGGATTCGGTACGACGATTTGTCTGCCGAGCGCGCACTGGTGAGTCTGATGCCGGGTCGTACAACGGTAGAGGCGGTAGAGCGCGGCTGCTCATTGATGCTGAGAGGGTTTGTGCTTACTCAGTTGGAGTTGGCGCGGAGCTATTGGGGGGAGGAATTCGTGGTGTTCCTTACTGGTGGCGATGCCGATCTGGTTTCCGGCTTGGTGCCGCAAGGGCGAGTGGTCCCAGATCTGGTTTTTGTTGGATTGGCCATGGCATGCCCATTGTCTTGAGGTTTTTATGCGCTGGTTATTCCTGCTGCTCCTGGTTCTCAATGTGTTCTATTACGTCTGGCATCAGCAGGAAGCGCCTTTGCGTGCAAAAGAGGTGGTGCCTCTGACGCTCTACAAGGGATCCCAGCAGGATATTCGCTTGTTGAGTGAGTCCGCTCAGGTTGCCAGGCGTGACAAGGAAGGGGATGGCCGGAGTGATTGTCTCTATATAGGTGGCTTTGCTCGTCGCGAACAGGCTCAGTTGCTTGGGCAGCGCCTGTCGGCGCTTGGAGTGGAGGTGCGATTGGGGGCTTCGGATTTGCCTGATATTTCTGGGCATTGGTTGCGAGTGGCCCCTGAAAGCAGGCATTTGCTGGATGATTCACGGTTGCAGAATCTTGCTAAAGAATTCAATGAGTTAAAACATAAAATAATGTCATGCGAAGGCATTGCAACTGTCGAATAGTTTGCATAGAATGGCGCCCGCTCCGCAGTGAAGACCTCTAGAGGTAGAAGCAGCGAAGCGAGGTCAACGCAGCTAACCTCAGGCTTTTAATGAGAAAATGCTTGACAGAAGGGTGGCATGATGTAGAATGCTGCCTCGCTTAGGAGGGGTTCCCGAGCGGCCAAAGGGATCAGACTGTAAATCTGACGTCTACGACTTCGAAGGTTCGAATCCTTCCCCCTCCACCAGATTTTAGCGTGAGCTGCAAGCTCCGCGGGTATAGTTTAGTGGTAGAACCTCAGCCTTCCAAGCTGATGATGCGGGTTCGATTCCCGCTACCCGCTCCAAGTTTGCAGGTTGTGCAAAGTGTTTCGCTCTTGTAGCTCAGTTGGTAGAGCACACCCTTGGTAAGGGTGAGGTCAGCGGTTCAAATCCGCTCAAGAGCTCCATATAACAAGGCAGATATGAAAATATCTGCCTTTGTTTTAATGGCTTGTGTGACTTGCTCAATTCTTCTCCTAGGGGTGATTTCGATGGCTAAGGAAAAGTTCGAACGTAATAAGCCGCATGTCAACGTTGGTACTATTGGTCACGTAGATCATGGTAAGACCACTCTGACTGCTGCTCTGACTCGCGTCTGCTCCGAAGTTTTCGGTTCGGCTCGTGTTGACTTCGACAAGATCGACAGCGCCCCGGAAGAAAAGGCTCGTGGTATCACCATCAACACTGCGCACGTAGAGTACGACTCGAACATTCGTCACTACGCGCACGTTGACTGCCCAGGTCA
>NZ_FNPW01000039.1 GCF_900107395.1 Pseudomonas sp. NFIX28 | reverse complement strand
GAGCTGGACCGCTTCTGCGACGCCATGATCCGCATCCGCGAAGAAATCCGCGCGGTGGAAAACGGCAGCCTGGACAAGGACGACAACCCGCTGAAGAACGCCCCGCACACCGCGGCGGAAATCGTCGGCGAGTGGTCGCACCCTTACAGCCGCGAACAGGCGGTGTACCCGGTAGCCTCGCTGATCGAAGGCAAGTACTGGCCGCCGGTCGGCCGCGTCGACAACGTCTTCGGCGACCGCAACCTGGTGTGCGCCTGCCCGTCGATCGAGGATTACCAGGACATCTGACTCACCCCCTGCTTCCCCCTCGGTCGTCATCGATAGAGGGCACCCGACATGCACAACAGAGGACCGCACCATGTTCAGCACGTTTTTCAGCAAGCAGGACCGAATCAAAGGCTACGACGATGAATTGCTGGCGGCGATGAATGCCGAAACGGCACGGCAAGAACAGCATATCGAGCTGATCGCCTCGGAGAACTACACCAGCCAGCGAGTGATGGAAGCGCAAGGCAGCGGCCTGACCAACAAGTACGCCGAAGGGTATCCGGGCAAGCGCTATTACGGCGGCTGCGAACATGTCGACGTGGTCGAGCAGCTTGCCATCGATCGCGCCAGGCAGCTGTTCGGCGCCGACTATGCCAACGTCCAGCCGCACTCCGGCAGCCAGGCCAACGCCGCGGTCTACCTGGCCCTGCTACAGCCCGGCGACACCGTGCTGGGCATGAGCCTGGCCCATGGCGGCCACCTGACCCACGGCGCCAAGGTCAGCTTTTCCGGCAAACTGTATAACGCCGTGCAATACGGCATTGACACCGACACCGGGCTGATCGACTACGACGAAGTCGAGCGCCTGGCGCTCGAGCATCAGCCGAAAATGATCATCGCCGGCTTCTCCGCCTATTCGAAGACTCTCGACTTTCCGCGCTTGCGCCAGATCGCCGACCGGGTCGGCGCCTACTTCTTCGTCGACATGGCCCATGTCGCCGGCCTGGTGGCGACCGGCCTGTACCCGAACCCGCTGCCCTATGCCGATGTCGTCACGACTACCACCCACAAAACCCTGCGTGGCCCACGCGGTGGCCTGATCCTGGCCAGGGCCAACCCGGAGCTGGAGAAAAAGCTCAACGCCGCGGTGTTCCCCGGCGGCCAGGGCGGCCCGCTGATGCACGTGATCGCCGCCAAGGCCGTGTGCTTCAAGGAAGCCCTGGAACCTGGCTTCAAGACGTATCAGCAACAGGTGATTGGCAACGCCCAGGCCATGGCGCAGGTGTTTATCAGGCGTGGCTACGATGTGGTGTCGGGCGGCACCGACAATCATCTGTTCCTGGTCAGCCTGATTCGCCAGGGCCTGACCGGCAAGGATGCCGATGCCGCGCTCGGGCGGGCCGGGATCACCGTGAACAAGAACGCCGTACCGAACGATCCGCAGTCGCCGTTCGTCACCTCCGGCCTGCGCATCGGTACCCCGGCGGTGACCAGCCGTGGGTTCAAGCAAGCCCAGTGCATTGAGTTGGCTGGCTGGATCTGCGACATCCTCGACCATCTCGGCGATGCCGATGTCGAGGCCCAGGTCGCCCGCCAGGCCGCGGCCCTGTGCCGTGATTTCCCGGTGTACCGCGACTGACCGCTACACACTCGACAAGCGACCCGGGAGCCAGCGCGCCTGCTCCCGCGGATCCTTCCTTTCTATCCGGAGTTTGTTGCATGACCACCCAAACCCTCGCTAGAACCCCGCTACACTCGCTGCACCTCGAACTCGGCGCGCGCATGGTGCCGTTCGCCGGTTACGACATGCCTGTGCAATACCCGCTGGGCGTGATGAAGGAACACCA
>NZ_FNPW01000041.1 GCF_900107395.1 Pseudomonas sp. NFIX28 | reverse complement strand
GGCGAACCGGTCACCGGAGCGGTCACGGACGCGGTGTAAACCACCACGCCACCTTCAGCCACAGACGGCGTAGCCGTCAGCGAAACGGTGCTGGTATCGATGGTATCGGTCACATCGGTGACAGCAGGCGTAGTGCTCGGTACCAGGTTCTCAAAGTTGCCGCCCGCTGCATCCTGGATGCTGACTTCAACCTTGCCGGCGTCCTTGTACACATCGTCCGCCGGAGCCGCGACGGTGACAGAACCCGTGGTGGCGCCTGCTGCGATGGTGATCACAGCGCCGTTCGACAGGGTCACGGTCACTGGCGTGCCCGCAGCATTGGTCAGTGTCGCGGTGTAAACAATCGAACCGCCTTCAGCCACGGTATCGGTCGCGCTCAAGGTCAGGCTAGTAGTGTCCGGGGTATCGGTAACCGAGGTCTCGGCAGGCTTGCCGTCGACGTCCAGCTTTTCGTAATTACCGCCGGTGGCGCCGGTAATGGTGGTACTCAGGGAGCTACCGCCGGCCAACGCATCGTTTGGTGCGGTGAAGTTCACGGTACCGGAGGATTCGCCCACTGGGATGGTGATGGTCTGGCCGTTGGACAGGGTCACCACAACAGGCGAGCCAGTCACTGGCGCAGTCACCGACGCGGTGTAGACCACCACGCCACCTTCGGCCACGGACGGCGTGGCGGTGAGGCTGACGGTCGACGTATCGATGGTGTCGGTCACGTCGGTGACGGCTGGCGTAGTGTTCGGCACCAGGTTCTCGAAGTTGCCACCAGTAGCATCCTGGATGGTTGCCTCGACCTTGCCAGCATCCTTGTAGACGTCATCGCTTGGGGCTGCGACGGTCACGGAGCCGGTGGTGGCGCCGGCAGCAATGGTGATCACGGCGCCGTTCGACAAGGTCACGGTCACCGGAGTGCCGGCTGCGTTAGTCAGCGTCGCGGTGTAAACGATCGAACCACCTTCGGCGACGGTGTCGGTCGCTGTCAGGCTGAGGGTAGTGGTATCCGGAGTATCGATAACCGAGGTCTCGGCAGGCTTGCCATCGACATCCAGCTTTTCGTAATTACCGCCGGTGGCGCCGGTGATGGTCGCGCTCAGGGAACTGCCGCCAGCCAATGCATCGTTTGGCGCGGTGACGTTCACGGTACCGGACGACTCGCCGACCGGGATGGTGATGGTCTGGCCATTGGACAGGGTCACCACAACCGGAGAACCGGTTACCGGTGCGGTTACGGAAGCGGTGTAAACGACAACACCACCTTCAGAAACAGACGGCGTGGCCGTCAGCGAAACGGTGCTGGTATCGATGGTGTCAGTGACATCAGTCACCGCCGGCGTAGTGCTCGGCACCAGATTTTCAAAGTTGCCACCAGTAGCATCCTGGATGGTTGCCTCGACCTTGCC